>NZ_CP150209.1:1932500-6380000 GCF_037969785.1 Paenibacillus sp. FSL W7-1332
ATTTAAAGAGTGCGTAATAGCTCACTGGTCGAGTGACTCTGCGCCGAAAATGTAACGGGGCTAAACACACCACCGAAGCTATGGCTTGATGCGTATGCATCAGGGGTAGGGGAGCGTTGTGTATGCGTTGAAGGTGTACCGTAAGGAGCGCTGGAGAGTACACAAGTGAGAATGCCGGTATGAGTAACGAAAAGATCAGTGAGAATCTGATCCGCCGAAAGCCCAAGGTTTCCTGAGGAAGGCTCGTCCGCTCAGGGTAAGTCGGGACCTAAGGTGAGGCCGAAAGGCGTAATCGAAGGACAACAGGTTGAAATTCCTGTACCACCGTAAACCGTTATGAACGATGGGGTGACGCAGGAGGGTAGTGACGCGGACTGATGGATGTCCGTCCAAGCAGTGAGGCTGATGTGTAGGCAAATCCGCACATCGATAAGGCTGGGCTGTGATGGGGAGTGAAAATTATAGTAGCGAAGGTCATGATCTCACACTGCCAAGAAAAGCCTCTAGTCAGGTGAAGGTGCCCGTACCGCAAACCGACACAGGTAGGCGAGAAGAGAATTCTAAGGCGCGCGGAAGAACTCTCGTTAAGGAACTCGGCAAAATGACCCCGTAACTTCGGGAGAAGGGGTGCCTCGGTAGGGTGAATAGCCCGAGGGGGCCGCAGTGAAAAGGCCCAAGCGACTGTTTAGCAAAAACACAGGTCTGTGCGAAGCCGTAAGGCGAAGTATACGGGCTGACGCCTGCCCGGTGCTGGAAGGTTAAGGGGAGCGGTTAGGAGCAATCCGAAGCTGTGAACCGAAGCCCCAGTAAACGGCGGCCGTAACTATAACGGTCCTAAGGTAGCGAAATTCCTTGTCAGGTAAATTCTGACCCGCACGAATGGCGTAACGACTTGGGCGCTGTCTCAACGAGAGATCCGGTGAAATTTTAATACCTGTGAAGATGCAGGTTACCCGCGACAAGACGGAAAGACCCCATGGAGCTTTACTGCAGCTTGATATTGGATTTGGGTACGATCTGTACAGGATAGGTGGGAGCCTAAGAAGCATGAGCGCCAGCTTGTGTGGAGGCGACGTTGGGATACCACCCTGATCGTATCTAGGTTCTAACCTGGTACCGTGATCCGGTACGGGGACAGTGTCAGGCGGGCAGTTTGACTGGGGCGGTCGCCTCCTAAAGAGTAACGGAGGCGCCCCAAGGTTCCCTCAGAATGGTTGGAAATCATTCGAAGAGTGCAAAGGCATAAGGGAGCTTGACTGCGAGACCTACAAGTCGAGCAGGGACGAAAGTCGGGCTTAGTGATCCGGTGGTACCGCATGGAAGGGCCATCGCTCAACGGATAAAAGCTACCCTGGGGATAACAGGCTTATCTCCCCCAAGAGTCCACATCGACGGGGAGGTTTGGCACCTCGATGTCGGCTCATCGCATCCTGGGGCTGAAGTAGGTCCCAAGGGTTGGGCTGTTCGCCCATTAAAGCGGTACGCGAGCTGGGTTCAGAACGTCGTGAGACAGTTCGGTCCCTATCTGTCGTGGGCGTAGGAAATTTGAGAGGAGCTGTCCTTAGTACGAGAGGACCGGGATGGACGTACCGCTGGTGCACCAGTTGTTCCGCCAGGAGCATGGCTGGGTAGCTACGTACGGACGGGATAAGCGCTGAAAGCATCTAAGCGTGAAGCCCCCCTCAAGATGAGATTTCCCAACTAGTAAGACCCCTTGAAGACGACGAGGTAGATAGGTTGGAGGTGGAAGTGCAGCAATGCATGGAGCTGACCAATACTAATCGGTCGAGGGCTTATCCAAATGACCCCAAAAAGTGAAGCGAAGCTTTGGAGCAACGCCGAATACTTTCCGGGGACCCCGATACCACATCGGGTAATGCTACGGATTCTAATCAACGCAAATTTCGTTTCGTATCTAGTTTTCAGGTGATCAAAACTGAATTGTAAGTGTACAAGCTATACTTGCAAGGAGGATGATCACGGCATTTGGCGATGCCGGATCCTGAATATACGTTTGGTGGCGATAGCGGAAGGGTTCCACGCGTACCCATACCGAACACGACCGTTAAGCCTTCCAGCGCCGATGGTACTTGGACCGAAGGGTCCCGGGAGAGTAGGACGTCGCCAAGCGGATACATATTCCCTGATAGCTCAGTTGGTAGAGCACTCGACTGTTAATCGAGTTGTCACAGGTTCGAGTCCTGTTCGGGGAGCCACTTATGGAGAGGTGTCCGAGTTGGCCGAAGGAGCACGATTGGAAATCGTGTAGGCGCCAAAAGCGTCTCGAGGGTTCGAATCCCTCTCTCTCCGCCAGCAAGGACTTCATATATGGCCCGTTGGTCAAGGGGTTAAGACACCTCCCTTTCACGGAGGTAACAGGGGTTCGAATCCCCTACGGGTCACCACTTTCTTAATTGCATCAGGGGATGAGAATCCCGTCGGTTCGTCGGAGGATATCTTCGTAAGCATTGACTTCGCAGTCTCGAACGAAGTGAGAGTATCCCCTACGGGTCACCACTTTCTTTTAAGATCAATCCAGACGGAGGCTTAGCTCAGCTGGGAGAGCATCTGCCTTACAAGCAGAGGGTCGGGGGTTCGATCCCCTCAGCCTCCACCATGATTTATCCTCAAAAAGTGAAGCACATGCTTCGTAGGTGATTCCGATTACTTTTCGGGGACCCCATACAAGCAACCCTTTATAATGACGCGGGGTGGAGCAGTTCGGTAGCTCGTCGGGCTCATAACCCGAAGGTCGTAGGTTCAAATCCTGCCCCCGCAACCAATTTATATCGCGATAGCGATAATGCCTCTTGGAACTGTGGTGTAGAGGCCTAACATGCCTGCCTGTCACGCAGGAGATCGCGGGTTCGAATCCCGTCAGTTCCGCCATTCTTATAAGCTTCAGGGATGAGAATCCATCATGGGTTCGTCGAAGCAGCATCTTCGTTAGTATAGACTTCGCAGTCTCGAACGAAGAGAGAGTATCCCGTAGTTCCGCCATTTACTCTTAGTAATAAGAGCCATTAGCTCAGTTGGTAGAGCACCTGACTTTTAATCAGGGTGTCGAAGGTTCGAGTCCTTCATGGCTCACCATCTTTACCAAGAGAGCATAAGACGGAATACATATTACATTGCGGACGTGGCTCAGCGGTAGAGCATCGCCTTGCCAAGGCGAGGGTCGCGGGTTCGATTCCCGTCGTCCGCTCCATTTTGCGCCCTTAGCTCAGCTGGATAGAGCGTTTGACTACGAATCAAAAGGTCGGGAGTTCGAATCTCTCAGGGCGTGCCATTTTTTAAACAATTACTTAACTCATTATGAAATTACATTGTGCCGGTGTGGCGGAATTGGCAGACGCGCGCGACTCAAAATCGTGAGGGAAACCGTGGGGGTTCGAGTCCCTTCACCGGCATTAAATAACGGGATGTAGCTCAGCTTGGTAGAGCACCTGGTTTGGGACCAGGGGGTCGCATGTTCAAATCGTGTCATCCCGATTCGATCGAAAGACTGCTTTCAGTGTAACTGAAGGCGGTCTTTCTTTGTTTTGGATTGAAAATGAGGCTGATGGCAAAAGCGGAACTGAATAATTTGGCAGCTTCCCGGTCACAATATGAAAAACATTGAATAGAAGGGGATAACCTTGAGTGTTTTTCATTTCTTTAAGAAGCTGTTCAGAAAACGCTGGAGACGCTGGAGACGCGCGATTTGGTCCTGTGCGATCCTATTGATCGCAGGTATCATGATATGGTCCGGCCAGAATATAAAGGATCAGATGAATAAGCTGCTCACTGCTGCATCCGACGATACGCCACTGGCCGTAGAAACGATGCATTACTTGCAGATTGAGGATGATAAGTTGGAAGAACGCCGGCAGGATCAGAGGGAATTCATGCAAAAGCTGAATACCTCGAAGGGAAAGAAGCATGTTCATGTTCGGATCACCTATGTATGTGGCATCGAAGAACAGGATATGGGAAAGCTTACGGCGGATGGTATTTATGAACTGATGAATAAAAATCCTTTATGGCAGGGACGATTGGATAACAAGGGTGAAGTCTGGCTGGAGCAAACCGTATCCGACCTTTCACCCACCTGTAAGAGGCAAGCCTATATGAGCATTGATTCCAACGGAAACTTAACCTTGTTTGATGGACCACCGGAGGAAGAGAAAGTGATGCGGACCTTCTTTCAGCTGGATGTCGGTTCGATGGAGTCGTCTTTGCCTAGAGATGTGATCCAGCAGCTTGAGGAAGGTATTCGAATTCAAGATATGGAAGAGTATAACAGTGTTCTGTCAACCTTTAGCGACTATGCCCGGGATATGGCTGAAAATGTCATGAACCCGACCCCATAGAACCTCCCAGCCTTGTCGCTTGGTGACCGAAAATGCTGCTGCCCGGAAATTTCCCGGGCAGTTTTTTGCGTTGCACAGGTATGTTAGCGGTCTCAATACAGAGGATACGTAACCGGTGCTTAAAGGATCAAAGTTTTTCCTCAACAGTGGTCGATCTTTTGTTATAATGAGAGAACGATACATATGTTCGCTTCATCAGAGGAGAGATTGGTTTGCGCATTTTAGGGATCGACCCCGGGATTGCGATTGTAGGTTTCGGGTTTGTAGATAAGGTTGGAAGTAAAGTCACGCCGGTACAGTATGGCTGTATCCAGACGGAAGCCCATACTCCGGATGAAGAGAGGCTGCACCACGTGTACGAGGGCATGGGGCAGCTTATTGATAAATATGAGCCTGAGGCCGTTGCTTTCGAGAAGTTATTTTTTAACCGGAATGTAACCACGGCGATGTCTGTATCACAGGCCAGAGGAGTGCTCATCCTGGCTGCGGTCCAGCGCGGGCTCCCGATTGCAGAATATACGCCGATGCAGGTGAAGCAGGCCATTGTCGGTTATGGAAAGGCCGAGAAAAAACAGGTGCAGGAGATGGTCAGGATGTTCCTGAAGCTGCAGAGCATTCCCAAACCTGATGATGTGGCGGATGCACTGGCTGTAGCGATCTGCCACGCTCATTCCTATACACTGAATTCCAAGTTAAATGAGGTATTGCGAAAATGATCGATTTTTTACGGGGACAGGTTGTCCATTTAGAGAGTGAATATATTGTATTGGATGTTCAAGGGGTAGGGTATCGGGTGTTCTGCCCGAATCCATATGCTTTTGCCAAAACCGAAGGAACTATTACGGTGTTTACCCATCATCATGTCCGTGAGGATGCCATCCTGCTGTTTGGATTTCCGACGCGGGAGGAACAGAAGCTGTTCCGTAAACTGATCGAAGTCTCGGGAATCGGCCCGCGTGTGGCGCTCGGCATATTGGGCGGGGGATCTCCGGACCATGTGGTTTCCGCGATCTACCAAGAGAATGTATCCTTCTTGATCAAGCTTCCGGGAATCGGTAAGAAAACAGCGCAGCGCATGATTCTGGATCTGAAGGACAAGCTCGAGGGATTCGGAAATGCGAGCATGATGACCGGTCTGTTTGCCATTCAGGAGCCTGAACCGGAAGCTGACGGCTCGGCGTGGTCTGAGGCACGTGAAGGACTGAAGGCTCTTGGTTATACGGATAGCGAGCTGGATAAGGTCTGGCTTAAGATTAAGGATTCTGCCGCAAGCGGTGAATCCGTTGACGTGCTGATGAAACGGGCACTGCAGCAGCTATACGCCGGCTAGAGGATCGCTGCAGGAGAGGAGTTTAATAGATGGATGATCGAATTATTTCCGCCAATCTGATGATGGACGAGCAGGCTGTCGAGCTTAGTCTTCGTCCACGTTATTTGGCTGAATATATAGGACAGAATCAAGTTAAGGAAAATCTCAAGGTATATATCGAAGCGGCAAAAATGCGTAACGAAGCGCTTGACCATGTGTTGTTGTACGGACCTCCAGGACTCGGAAAAACGACGCTGGCGAATATTATCGCCAACGAGCTTGGCGTTAATCTCCGTACGACTTCCGGTCCGGCCATTGAGCGTCCGGGAGATCTGGCTGCGCTTCTCACCAATCTGCAGGAAGGAGACGTCCTGTTTATTGACGAGATCCATCGCCTGCACCGGACGGTAGAGGAAGTGATGTATCCGGCGATGGAGGATTTTGCGCTGGATATTATGATCGGCAAAGGGCCAAGCGCACGCTCGGTTCGTCTAGATCTGCCACCGTTCACCTTAATTGGCGCCACCACCCGGGCTGGATTGCTCTCAGCGCCGCTAAGGGACCGATTTGGCGTGGTAAGCCGTCTGGAATTCTATACGGTCGACGAGTTGAGTTACATTGTGTCGCGCAATGCCGATCTTTTGGGGATCGAGATATTAGGAGAGGCAGCAGAAGAGATTGCCCTGAGATCGCGCGGGACGCCACGCATAGCCAACCGACTCTTGAAAAGGGTGCGTGATTACGCCCAGGTTCGAGGAGATGGCATGATCACGCCTAGCATCGCTCAGGAAGCGTTGAAGATGCTGCAGATCGACCCGATGGGTCTGGACTTTATCGATCATAAAATGCTGAATGCCATGATCAAAAGCTTCCGCGGGGGACCAGTAGGTCTCGATACCATTGCGGCAACCATTGGAGAAGAAAGCCAAACCATTGAAGATGTTTATGAACCGTATCTCCTACAGATCGGTTTCTTGCAGCGTACACCCCGGGGACGAGTTGTAACGCCCACAGCTTATCAACATTTAGGTATTCCCTTCCCTGAGGATCGTCGTTAGATTATAGAATCATTACATTCATACCAAATCCTAATAGCTACAGGAGGAAATACGTAAATGGATAGGAACTGGACGAAATCATTATTCGGTTGGACCACCAAAGGACTCTTGTCATTGGCTGTTGCCGGAACCTTATGGAGCGCGCCTGCGGTACATGCGGCCGCTCCTTCAATAGATACGATTCGTGTTGCGATGTTCCTGGATCTGGGAAGCCAGTATAAATCAATAACCAATGCCGTAACACTGAAATCCGCTGAGGCTCTGACGGCATCGCTGCTTGCATCCAGTGCACAGCAGGCTTTGATAAACATCCCAGCAAACCAGCAGGTCCGAATGAGTGTGGATACATACCGCGTCAAGGTGCTTGAGACCACGGATTGGAAAACGGCTTCGGAAGCAGCAAAAAAACTGCAAGCGACGAATGACAAACCGTTGCTGTTTGCGGACGGCAATGTTTACAAACTATATGCAGGTATGTACGAAACAGAGAAAGCGGCCTTGGACGGGGCTGCGCGAACGGCAAAGACGGCGGCTGCTCATCTGAATGGTCAAACGCCTTCGGTTAAAGGCGGGCTGCATCTGTCAGCAGGATCGTACGGATCGGAGGCTGAAGCCGAGTCTGTGCGTAAGACGTATGTGGATGCCGGCATGGATGCGTTTAATGTTGTGGTGCCCAGCGGAGGTGCATCCGCTTATGAGGTGTGGGTCGGCGAGGCAGCCAACACAGCCGATCTGGCTGCAGTCAAACAGGAAGCTTCTAAACTATCCGGCTCCCTCGTTGAACAGAATGCATCCGCTGCAGGTCTGATTATGAGACGAGATGTAAGTCTCAACCTGGCGACTCCTCAAGAGACACAGCATTATATGTTGTCGGGTGGTCAGTCCGTATTGCGGCTAGAAGGGACTTCAGGCGCCGGGACGAATGTGAAGGAACGATCGGATCGTTCGTATCGAGGCGTTTTGGAGATCGGACAAAAGAACGGTCAATTGTATCTTGTCAATGAGCTCCCGTTCCAGCAGTACCTGTATTCCGTCGTTGGAGCCGAGGTGCCGTCTACCTGGGGGACTGAAGCACTGAAAGCACAGGCTGTGGCAGCCCGCAGCTATGCGCTCTTCCAAGGTAATAAGTTCGAAGTAGCTCATGTCGTGGACACAACGTTAAGCCAGGCTTATTACGGGACCGCCTATGAGTATCCGAGCATTATTCAAGCAGTGGATGCAACCGACGGCGAAGTTGTCATGAAGGACGGTAAAATTGTGGAAACGGTCTTTTCATCCAATAGCGGAGGAATGACGGCAGATTCCACCGAGGTGTGGGGTAACCGTAACGATCTGTTTGCCGCGGTGGAAAGCCCTGGAGACTCCTCGTCCCAGGCAGCGCTTAAATCTTGGTATCATGTACTTCTTCCGAGTGGCGTTACAGGTTATGTACGTGAGGACAATGTGAAGGAAACCGGAAACAAAACATCGGCAGGACTCCTGTATATGACGGTTACCGCCAAGGATACGAACGTGCGTCCACTCCCATTGATCCAATCG
This sequence comes from Paenibacillus sp. FSL W7-1332, assembly GCF_037969785.1. Lineage (NCBI taxonomy): Bacteria > Bacillati > Bacillota > Bacilli > Caryophanales > Paenibacillaceae > Paenibacillus > Paenibacillus sp. FSL W7-1332. The sequence goes on from NZ_CP150209.1 coordinate 1,940,759, forward strand.
AACGTTGAGCCTGTAGGCAAGATGAATCCGGGCGAAACGGCTGTCGTCCTAGAGAAAGTGGCGGAATCCAACAGCTATGACTGGGTTCGCGGTCCCTATACTTCGGATCAATTGCTTGCCTCTCTAAAAGGAAAAACCTCCAATAGCCTGCCTGCTTCCATTACTTCGCTGGATGTAACGGAGCGAGGCCCGTCTGGACGTGCCCTTGCGGTTAAAGCCAACGGTCAAGTGCTGGACGTGAAATATCCCGATATGTTCCGCTCGGCTTTTAACGGTTTGCCAAGCACATTGTTTGATATTGAATCAACCGGAAGTTATACTGTATTGAGCGCGAATGGTGCGGTATCAACGGTTTCAAGCGGCCAATCGGTGTCCGTCATCTCAGGGAGCGGCAACGGAAATGTCAAAGGTTCCGGCACCGTAGTGATGAATGGAACGGGGAAAGCGCGCGTGATTGAAAGCTCTCCCGGCTTTAAATTTACCGGCAAAGGCTTTGGTCATGGCCTGGGCATGTCTCAATGGGGTGCCAAGGGAATGGCAGACGAAGGGTATGATTACAAGCAGATACTCCAACACTATTACCGCAACACGACTATTACGAAGGACTGACCGACATGAATGTGGATTTGTATGATTTTGAATTACCCGAACATTTAATTGCGCAGACACCGCTGCTGGATCGAAGTTCCTCCAGGCTCCTCACGCTGGATAAACAGAGCGGAGATATACGCCATCAAACGTTTGCGGACATCATAGACTACCTGAATCCGGGAGATACGCTTGTATTAAACGATACCAAGGTAATCCCGGCCCGATTATTCGGTGCAAAGGAAGACACCGGTGCGAAGGCAGAGGTCCTTCTGCTGAAGAATATGGGGCAAGACCGGTGGGAAGCACTTGTAAAACCTGGCAAGAAGCTGAAAAAGGGAAACGTCATCTCCTTTGGCGACGGAAAATTAAAAGCGGTCATCGAGGAAGAAGGAGAGATGGGTGCCCGCACCTTATCCTTCTCGTATAAGGGGATTTTCCAAGAAATCCTCGATGAACTGGGGCAAATGCCGCTCCCGCCATATATTAAGGAAAAGCTGGATGACCGCGATCGTTATCAGACCGTATATGCGAAGCATGAGGGATCCGCAGCTGCACCGACGGCTGGCCTGCACTTCACGGAGGCTCTCCTGGAACAGATCCAGGCCAAGGGAGTGGACATCGCCTTCATCACCCTGCATGTCGGACTGGGGACATTTCGTCCGATGTCCGTGGATCAGGTTGAGGATCATGTCATGCATGAAGAGTACTATTCCCTCTCCCAGGAAACCGCTGAGCTGCTGAATGAGACGAAGCGGCGCGGCGGCCGGGTTATCGCTGTAGGAACCACTTCCTGCAGAACGCTGGAGACGGTTGGATCGGAGCGAAACGGCGAGCCTCTGCGAGAAAGCAGCGGCTGGACGAGCATTTTCATATATCCCGGTTATGCTTTTACCGTCGTGGATGCGCTGATCACGAATTTTCATCTGCCGAAATCCACGCTGGTTATGCTGGTTAGTGCGCTGGCCGGTCGCGAACACATTATGAAAGCGTACAAGGAGGCTGTTGAGAAGGAATACCGGTTCTTCAGCTTTGGCGACGCGATGTTTATCTATTAATTCGGAGGTTGGTTATCACCATGGCAGCAGCTGTTACTTATGAACATATTAAAACGTGCAAACAATCAGGTGCCAGGCTCGGCAGAGTGCACACCCCGCACGGCGTGATCGATACGCCGACATTCATGCCTGTCGGAACATTGGCAACCGTAAAAACCATGAGCCCGGAAGAGTTAAAAGCCATGGATGCCCATATTATTTTGAGCAACACCTATCACCTCTTCCTGCGTCCTGGACATGATATTGTGAAAGAAGCGGGCGGACTGCACAAATTCATGAACTGGGACCGTCCGATCCTGACCGATAGCGGCGGCTTCCAGGTATTCAGCTTGGCAGAAATGAGAAAAATATCGGAAGAAGGCGTACATTTCCGTTCCCACTTGAACGGAGATAAACTGTTTATCTCCCCGGAAGTTGTGATGGAGATTCAGAACGCGCTCGGATCTGATATTATGATGGCTTTTGATGAATGCCCGCCTTATCCTGCAGAGTATGAGTACGTTAAACAATCCACCGAGCGGACCTCTCGCTGGGCTGAACGCTGCCTGAAGAGTCATGCCAGACCGGAAGACCAAGCCCTATTCGCCATCGTTCAGGGAGGCATGCATGAGGATCTGCGCCGTCAGAGCGCCCGTGATTTGACTTCCATGGATTTCCCGGGTTATGCTATTGGTGGACTTAGTGTGGGAGAATCGAAGCAGCTTATGTATGAAGTGCTGGATTACACGGTGCCCCTGCTGCCGAACAATAAGCCTCGCTATTTGATGGGAGTCGGATCACCCGATGCGTTGATTGAGGGCTCGATTCGTGGTGTGGATATGTTCGATTGCGTGCTTCCGACGCGGATCGCTCGCAACGGGACAACGATGACAAGTCAAGGCCGTCTTGTCGTTCGAAATGCTCAATATGCCAGGGATTACGGACCGCTGGATCCGGAATGCGACTGCTACACTTGCCGTAACTACTCGCGTGCTTATCTGCGCCACCTGATCAAGAGTGATGAAACGTTTGGACTAAGATTGACGACGTATCATAACCTGCATTTCTTGATTAATTTGATGCGTAATGTGCGTCAGAGTATTATGGAAGATCGTCTGCTTGACTTCCGCGATGAGTTTTTTGATAAGTACGGCCTACATGATAATGAAAAAGGGTTCTAAAGCAAGCTCATGGCCATCATGATAAGTTTGTGAAAGGGGGGAAAGAAATGTTTGGAACTTCATTTGATCTCGCAGCAGGACAGACCCAAGGCGGCGGAGGCATTTTGGGATTGATTTTGCCGTTCGTGCTGATGTTTGTCATCTTTTATTTTCTGCTTATTCGTCCACAGCAGAAGAAACAGAAGACCAGAAACGCCATGCTTAGCGCCTTGTCCAAGGGCGACAAAGTGGTAACGATCGGAGGTCTTCACGGCACGATTGTGGAGATTACCGACGACATTGTGGTCTTGAAAGTGAACGATGTAACGAAGTTAACGTTCGACCGCAACTCGATAAGCCATAGTGTGAATGCGGATGCATAATGACGTATCACATACATATGGAATGTAATCGTTAAAACAAAGGCCGACTCCCTCATGGGAGCCGGCCTTTGTTTTATATGAGCGTGAAGAATGGGAAACAGAAGTCCTTAAGTAATGGAGGGCATTTGAGCCAGCGTTACTTTTTCAAATTGACCCCGAACATCCCCCCGATGGCGCCGCCAGCAAATACCGTAGCAATCAGCGTCAAATCTCCGAGAGACAAGGAGCTATCCAAAGCAAGAAAGCCAATGACGAGCAGTGTAACGCCGTATACCAGCCCTGTCAGACAGCCGTAATACCAACCTTTGTTTCCTGCGCGCTTGCCGCTCACACAACCTCCGATAAAGGCGGAGACGGCATGTACAAGAAACGTGTAGAACGATAAATCATCTTCGGCCAGCCCGCTGCCCCATAGAAGCAGGGATAACGCCAACGCGCCAAGAAACATCCAGAAAAAAGAATACAATAGTCCTGAAAGAATCGGATTGGTGATCCTGAAAGTGAAGACTCGCCGGATCGGTTCCATGAATCATCCCCCTTAACAAATCTTGATCATTAAATTGTATGGCCAAGCCTGTACATATAGTACAAACTGAATATTTTGCTGCCGGTTTAACATGATTTCCATTAATTAATCTGTTGTAATCGAATGGGAACAGCAGTAGCAGGCCAGAATAGCTGTACATGAGAATGTCAGGCAAGCTAGGAGGGATTGATTATGTCTCATATGACTATTCTGATTCTGCGGACCATTCTGATGTATGTGGTCATCTTTGTCACCATGAGAATCATGGGCAAACGGGAAATTGGAAAGCTATCCATCTTCGATTTGGTCATATCCATCATGATTGCAGAGATCGCCGTTTTTGTTCTTGAAGATATTAAAAAACCGATATGGGAGGGACTTGCTCCTATCGCCGTTTTGGTTGCCATTCAGGTAGGACTTGCTTATATCGGCTTAAAAAATCGAAATATACGGCTATTTGCTGACGGAAAGCCGAGCGTGTTGGTGTCCCGGGGCAGACTCCATCGCAAAGAGATGGCAAGGCTTCGCTATAATTTGGATGATCTGATGCAGCAGTTGAGAGGCAAAGACATTGACAGCCTCGCGGACGTCGAATTTGCGATACTCGAAACATCCGGCCAGCTTACCGTGATTCCGAAAGATACGGGCAGCAGCTCCGACAGCAGTTCGAATAGCTCTTCAAGTTCATCCAACACCTCAGGCGCCACCAACTCTTCATCCACTTCAAATCAATTCGAAAAAGAAAACCCTACAGTCGTAGATATTCCTTACGATAAAATTACGTATGAAGGACTGCCCATACCGCTTATATTGGATGGAAAGGTGCAGGACGAGAACCTTGAATTAATCCAAAAAACGCGGTTCTGGCTAAAGAACGAGATCCAGAATTTCGGTGCTAAGGATTTTAAGGATATTTTTCTATGCTCCATTGACCATAAAGGCCGGATTTACATTGACCGTAAAGACAGGATCTAACGACGGCTGAATTTATTGAACCAGGTGCCGACGACAGGCACACGTTCCAAATCTCGCGGTGTTACCAGCTTGGTCATAAAGATCATGATGAAATAGACCAGAATACCAGCTGCGATGGAAGCCCAAAATTGCAGCCATGGCGCGGTCGAAAACGGAAGATGTTTGTACCCATAGAGGACACAGGCACCCATAATGATCATAACCGCCCCGATTTTGACATAATCCAGCAGACGGAATCGAAAGCCGATCAGCCTCGATAGGCTGAAACCGTGGAGTAATGTAACGGCAATGCTGTTTACGATAATGGCAATGACGGCTCCTTTTATGCCAAAGGCGGGATTGGATGCCAAATACACAATGAGGCTCATTTTGATGATCGCCCCGAATAACGTATTCAGTAATGCCCGGCCTGGACGGTCCAGTGCTTGCAAGGCAGCTTGAAGCGGGGACTGCACATACAGGAACAAGGCAAACGGCGCCATGATTTTGAGCATATCGCTAATCTCCGCGTTGTTGTACAGGAGCAGGCATAATGGCTCAGCCAGGACAAACATAATGATGGCGAACGGAGCTCCGGAGACAAGCGCTAGCCGAAGGGATTGATTCATACGTTTATGGATCGTAGACCGGTCATTACGGGCGGCTGCTTCCGAGAGTGAAGGCACCAGAGAGATGGCCAGGGAAACCGTCAGTGCACCGGGCAGCAGCAGGAGCGGGATGATCATCCCTTGCAGTGCACCGTACTGGGCTGTGGCTACGGACGTCGCTATACCTGCCATGGCCAGGCTGCGATTAGTCAGAATCGTCTCCAGAAGGTAGGAAAAGGACCCTACCATCTTGCCCCCTGTAACAGGCAATGCAATACCGAGTAAACGTTTCAGAATGCCTTGATTCGACGGGGAGTCTTCTTCTGCTTTTTTTTCCGATACTGCTTCTTGGGGCTTGGGTAAAAGTTTACTCGTTCGTCGTCCCTCGCCGGAGTATTGCAGCAGCAGCGCGATCATGCCAATCAATTCTCCTACGGCTGTTCCGAGCATGGCACCCGCTGCCCCATAAGCAATGCCTTTGGGCATCAAGAGATGTGCAAACCACAGCATGCAAATAATGCGGACAATGGTCTCGATCACGGAAGAGCTTGCGGAGGGAATCATGTTCTGCTTGCCCTGGAAATATCCGCGGTAGACTGACGATACAGCAATGATGATCATCATGGGCGTCATACTGATAAAGGTCTGGTATACACGCTCGTCCGGCAAAAGCACGCCGGTTACCCAAGGGGCAAGGAGCAGACTGAGTCCCATAAAGAGAGTGCCTGCTGTAAGCGTCAGTATTAGACTGACATGCAGAATTTTTTGGGAAGCATCCCGCTTCCCGGCGCCTTCCGCTTCGGCAACCATTTTGGCAATGGCCAGCGGAATTCCGCCGGTAATGATGGTCACGAGCACGATAAAGAAGGGGTAGCCCAGTTGGTAAATTCCGACACCCTCGGGTCCGATGATCCGGGGGAGGGCGATCCGGGGGATAAAACCGAGTAGGCGGTTTAATATGCCGGCTGCAAGTAAAATCAGCGTTCCTTTAATAAATGATTGCTTGTTCACTGTCCATCCCACTCCCTGGTTAAGACTGAATACGATGACACGACATGGCTATTCTTATGGATATGCCCTACCTGTCCCATCTGATGACTTTACTTTTTTTTCAGGACATGGTAGGAATAGAAGGAAAGCAATGTATCATGTCGAATGTAACTTAGGGACAACAGGGAGTCAGTGAGGAGGCCATATGCATGGAACTCGAGCAAATGAGCGAGGAAGAATTGATGAGCACCATTGAAATGGTATGCTTGAGCAAGGTTGAGGAAATGCATTTGATTGGGTACGAGTATGTGACTAGCGACGATATATGGAATTGTGTCAGCAGCAAGTATGAAAAGGAAGGCGTTCCCTCCCTCCATAAACTGGTCAATGACATTCTGTCCTTGAAGGCGACAGCGTTAATGAACTATATGACAATATCAGCATATAAGGGATCTTCTTTCGATTAATCGAAGAGGTCCCTTTTGCCTTGCGGATATAAGGGTTCATTCATAAGCCCGACAAATTTTGATAAATTGACTGGGTTTTATGACATCGCTATAATAGGAATATTGAGTAAAAAGGGGGAACAAAGGACGGCATGAAGAGAATTATCAGTTTCGTCGGAACCGTACTCGTGATCACTGTATTAATGGCCGTTACAACTCCGGGCTTGCTGAAAGACGTCCGTCTAGGTTTGGATCTTAAGGGTGGATTCGAAATCCTATATGAAGCGGAGCCTTTGATGGAAGGGCAGCAAGTCACAAAAGAAGCACTGCAGGAAACCGCAAAGAGTTTGCAAAAGCGTGCGGATGCAATGGGAACATCAGAGCCTGAGGTTACGCCGGAAGGGACGAACCGGATCCGCTTAAAGGTGGCAGGCGTAACGGATGAGGCTGAAGTTCGAAAAACAATGAAAGAACCTGCAAACCTCACATTCCGAAGCAATGACGGCTGTAAAGAAGGCGAGGAGTTCTGTAAAATTGAGCTCCGCGGCGACGATTTCGTCGAGAACGGCGCATCGGTTGCCTATGATCAGCTTAATCAGCCTATGATAGATATTAAAGTGAAGGACAAGGGGAAGTTTGCTGAAATTACAGAACGTCTTCTCGGTCAAGAGCTGGCTATCTTCATGGACGACCAACTGCTGTCAGCTCCGACGGTGCGAGCCGTATTAACGGACGGTACCGCACAAATTACGGGGAATTATTCGCTGGATGAAGCAAAGCAGATCCGGGATACGATTAATCTCGGCGCCCTGCCGCTGAAACTGGTCGAGAAATACTCTCAGAGCGTAGGGGCTACGCTTGGCATGCAATCTCTTACAAAGACTTTACAAGCCGGTCTGATCGCTTCTGTTGCGATCCTGCTGTTCATGATTATCAGATATCGCGTACCGGGCTTGCTGGCAAGCTTTGCACTTATTTTGCATACATGGCTTCTGATCCTTATTTTCGTATGGGCTGACTTTACGCTGACGCTCCCAGGTATTGCGGCATTTATATTAGGTATTGGTATGGCGGTTGATGCCAATATCATCACCTATGAGCGCATTCGGGAAGAGATCAGAACTGGCAAGAGTGTTCCATCCGCGGTCAAAGCAGGCGGTAAGTCATCCCTGCGAGCTATTATGGACTCCAACTTGACGACGATACTCGTTGCCGCTGTCATGTTCGGATTTGGTACCGGCGCGGTCAAAGGTTTTGCGCTTGTATTGATTCTGGAGATCATCGTGAGTATTGCCACGAATGTTTATTTCTCCCGTTTCTTGCTCAATCTGCTTGTGAATATTGGTTGGGCCCGCAAACCGAGCCATTATGGCGTAAAGGAGCGTGACATTCGTGAGCTTTAAGAACTTTGATTTCGTAGGCAAAAGCAGGTTTTTCTATATACTGTCCATTGCAATTACGATTCTGGGCTTGGTATTCCTCTTGACTCGTGGTCTTAACTACGGCGTTGATTTCCAATCCGGTTCGAACGTGGACATTTCCCTCTCCAAAACGCTGACTACGGAGCAGATTGATACCGTGTTAGAAGAGGCGGGAATCGGTGAAGATGCGAGCATTACACCTGGTAATGACCGCGTGAATATCCGATTCAGGGAGGTTCTGACCGAGGATCAGGATATGAAAATGCGTACCGGCATTGAGAAGCTGGATGAAAAGGCTACTTTCGAGGTCAACACGGTGGACCCCGAGATGGCAAAAGAGCTGGGCCGAAACGCAATTTATGCCGTATTGATCTCCTGTATCGGAATTATCATCTATGTCAGCATCCGCTTTGAATGGCGCTTTGCGATAGCAGCGATCGTAGCCCTTCTGCATGATGCATTCGTGGTTATCAGTATTTTCTCTATCCTCGGTCTTGAGGTAGACCTGACATTCATTATTGCTGTTCTGACGATTATAGGTTACTCAATTAACGATACGATCGTCATCTTTGACCGGATCAGGGAAAATCTAAGGTTTGCCAAGATCAAGCGGTACTCGGATCTTAAGGATCTGGTAAACAAAAGCTTATCTCAGACACTCGGCCGTTCGATATATACGGCACTGTCCGTGTTTATTGCAGCGTTCTTCATACTTCTGCTTGGCGGTGAGTCGATTCAGATGTTCTCGCTGGCGATTTGTATCGGTTTGTTATTCGGCGCGTACTCTTCGATCTTTATCGCGAGTCCGTTGTGGCTCCTCCTTAAAGGGCGCAATGTCAGCAATAAACCAAATTCGCCTAAGCCAAGCAAAGATAAGATTGAAATTTAATTCAGCCGCTGTTGGTGTAGCAGTCTAGATAGCAGAGGATCCTATACAAGTGGAAAGCCGCGTCGCTGGCGACGCGGCTTTCTAAAGTTAACAAGCGTGATAAACACAGGATCAATAGTGACATTGAGGGGGGCCTCAAGTGAGCAATGAACGTTTGAATCATACGGAGACTGTCCTTTGGACAGGCATTGTAGCGGATTTTGCATTGGCCTTGTGCAAAGGGATCGCCGGTTATTTATCCGGCAGTAAGGCTCTAATCGGAGATGCTCTGCATTCTGCCGCGAACGCCGTAACTTTACTGGTGGACCGTTTGCCAAGCCTCGGTATATTCGGCAATAAAAACTTAATTCGGGACAAACGGAACGTTTCGGGCACAACGGAGCCGGTGATCTCGATCCTATTTGCCGTTTTATTGATCATGGGTGGTATTCAAATTGCGGTATCCGCGATCCAAACCATGGCATCAGGCGACCTGGAGCCGCCGACCGAATCGGCATTGCTTGCAGTTTTTATATCACTCGCGGTGAATGAAGCCGTGTTTCAGTACCAATCCCGGCAGATAAAAAGAAACAATGACCCCAGGTACGAGGTGCTGTCCGCTGATCATCGATTTACCTTGTACTCTTCGCTAACGGTATTGATCGGCGTGTCACTAGCGATGGGCGGCTCCTACTTCGATTGGACACCCCTGCTCTATATGGATTCGGTTGCGGCTCTGATTGTGGCTTGTCTCGTGGTCCGCAAGGGGTATATATTAATCGTTCATTCCGTTTATGGTACCCTCGTGGAAGAGAAGCGGCATGAGCACGAAGCCGAATTCATGGATACGATTCAGCGGGTACATGGCGTGATCACGATCGAGGAACTGAAGGTTCAGGAATACGGGCAGATCCGTCATGTGAATATTGAAGTGAAAGTTACCGTGAATCCCCGGACGTCCGTGTTGGAGGCTCAAGAAATTGCCGAGCGCATCCGGAAGCTGTTAACTCATCGTTTTATTCAGGTTACGGATGCCAAAGTTCACGTTGTACCCTATGAACCGGGTTATCCGTATAAATCGAACTTTGAATTGATGGACAACGATATGCCGACACTGCCGCAGTAGCGTCTGGAGCTAACAGGTATAAGACAGCAGGAAAAAGGCAGGAAAAGGAAGGTGAGTCCCTGTGCTGTATTCCAAATATGAATGGAGAATACGCTCGGCAGAGTCATCGATCACCGATAGGCTGGCCCAGGATCTGTCGTTGCCACCGATGGTGGCTTCGCTCATGGCGTCACGAGGGATACATTCAGCCGAGGATGGACGGAGATTTCTATATGGAACGTTTGAGCTGACGCATGACCCTTATCTCATGCAAGGGATGCAGGAGGCTGTATCGCGTATTCGTAAAGCGCTGGAGGATCGGGAGCATATTCTAATTTACGGCGATTATGATGCAGACGGTGTTTCCAGCACGTCATTGATGATTCATCTGATGCGTTACTTGGGCGCATCTTATGATATTTATATACCTCACCGATCCAATGAAGGTTATGGCTTACATAATCACGCGCTGGATTGGGCCCATCAGCAAGGGGTCAGTCTGGTCATTACCGTTGATACCGGGATTAGCGCAGTGGAGCAAATTGCGTATGCCAACAGCCTTGGCATCGACGTGATTGTCACGGACCATCATGAGCCGCCTGAGGTGCTGCCAGAAGCCTATGCGCTGATCAACCCGAAAATCCCTACATGTTCCTATCCCTTTAAGGGGCTGGCGGGCGTAGGCGTGGCTTACAAGCTGGCACAGGCTCTCGTTGGAGAACCGCCGGAGGAATGGCTTCAGATTGTTTCTATCGGAACCATTGCTGACTTGATGCCGCTCACGGGGGAGAATCGGGTGCTTGTGAAGCACGGGATCGAATCGATGCGGAGTACGAAGTATGAAGGCATCCGCTGCTTGCTTGAGGTATCGGGAATTCATGTGGAGCAAGTGACAGCCGTTAATGTGGCATTCTCCATGGCACCACGGATTAATGCCAGTGGCCGTCTGGATCATGCAGGCCGTGCCGTTACGCTGCTTACAACAGAACACCGGGAAGAAGCGGAGCGGCTTGCCTGGGAATTGGATGGGCTGAACAAGGATCGGCAGCAAGTGGTCGAAAACATCGTCCAGGAAGCGCTGGGCATGGTTCAAAACCGCTGGAGAGGACAGGAGGTTCCTCCTGTAATCGTGTTGGCGGGTGAAGGCTGGAACGTTGGCGTAGTTGGCATCGTGGCCTCCAAAATACTGGAGCGATTCTACAGGCCTGTTGTTATTCTCGGGATTGATCCCGAGACGGGGAACTGTAAAGGTTCCGCCCGATCGATTCCGGGATTCGATATTTATGCGGCTCTGCATTCCTGCAAGGACGTCATGGACCACTTTGGGGGGCATCCATCCGCAGCGGGCATGAGCCTCCATCGGGACCGTTTGGAGGAATTTGAACAGGGACTTCATCGATATGCGGAAGAAGCGCTCGAAGAAGAGCATCTGATTGCAATCTGTGAAGCGGACCTGGAGGCTAGCTTGTCGGAGGTATCGGTGCCTGTTATTGAACAAATTGAACAATTAGGCCCGTTTGGCATGGCCAATGCTGTGCCGAAGATTGTCTTTCGGGATGTTGTCATCAAGGACGTCCGCAAAATCGGCAAAGAGGGGAAACATCTGAAGCTTCGTTTGCAGCAAAAGCGGGAGGTTATCGATGCAATCTCATTCGGCTGGGGACATCTAGCCGATATTTTGCCGGTGGGATCGGTTGTGGATGTGCTTGGCGAGCTTTCCGTGAATGAATGGAACGGGAGCCGTAAAGTACAGCTCATGATTCAGGATATCTGCGCCCCTTATCAACAGGTGTTTGACTACCGCGGGATCAAGGAGCCGATACAGGAAATTCAGAGGTGGAGAGCGGAGCTGGAGCCGCATCTGCGCTGCCCGGCAGTCCGTTCCGCAGTGGTGTACGCAAAAGATTCACATCCGGAAATAAATAGTCAATTGTATGATATGTGCCTTTGGGTATATGATAGGAATGCTGGCATCATGCCGGATAATGATATTGCTGAGAACAGTCAAGAAGATATTTCCGTTTTGTTCGTACTGGATGTACCGGAGACGGCTGAACAATTGGATGCATTCATGTCAGCCTTCCATTCCGTTCCTAATATATTCATGCTGCATCCGACCCGGAACCTGCGCGAACGACTGCAAATTCCGGACCGCGAACAGTTTAAAAAGCTGTACGTTTCACTTGCCGGAATGACGTCCGCTCCCGTGTCGGAGAATGAGGTAGTAGGACGTCTGCAGAAGCAGACGTCCTTGTCCGAACGCATGCTGCTCAAAGTACTGGATGTGTTTGAGGAATTGGCGTTCATCCAGCGTGTTCAGGGACAGATTACCTTTATACCGAAGCCGGAGAAAAAACCGCTGGACGCTTCCCGTCACTTCCGTGAACTAAGCGATTTGGCAGATATGGAGCAGCATCTGCTGCATGCCAGTACGGAACAATTAACCCAATGGATGATGTCCCGCACAAAAGGCGTATCTTAACCGCAACTATACAGGAGGAGATTATTTTGGATTTTAAAGATTATATTCGTGTCATTCCCGATTTTCCGCAGGCGGGGATCAGCTTCAAAGATATTACTACACTGCTCAAGAATGGTGAGGTGTATCGCAAAGCCATCGAAGAATTGAAGGTCTTGGTATCCGATCTCAAAATTGATGTGATAGCTGGTCCCGAAGCCCGTGGATTTGTTGTAGGTGCACCGCTGGCTTATGCTCTTGGGGTAGGATTCGCGCCCATTCGCAAAAGCGGAAAGCTTCCCTACGAAACGATCGAAGTGGGATATGACCTCGAATATGGTAAAGATCGCTTGGCGATGCATACCGATGCAATCGAGAAGGGTCAAAATGTATTGATTGCGGATGATCTTCTTGCAACAGGCGGCACGATTGCGACTTCGGTTAACCTCATTCGTCAATTGGGCGGAAACGTTGTTGGAGCTGCATTCATGATCGAGCTGGCTGATCTCAATGGCCGTTCGAAGCTGGATGGAATCGATGTATTTACATTAATGCAATACGAGTAATCGACAACATTCTCCCTGATTTTCCCGGGAAATAATAAAATGCCCTGAGCAGTCAGCTCAGGGCATTTTTCTATTTTGCAATCAAGTTGTCGTTTCAATCCGGCGTTTTTTCTACGAGCGGCTCATCATTTTTTTCATTAGAGAGGCCGGTAATCTCGAAGACTTTGAAGAGAAGGGCCATGAGAACACCTACGATGGTAGCCAGGGCCATACCCTTCAGCTCGATGGTAGTGTTAGGAATCTTCAATGTTACGCCGCTAATCCCTGTAACCAGGACCAGCGTAGCCAGGATCATGTTGCTTGCTTTGGAGAAATCGACCCTTTGCTCAACAAAGATCCGAAGACCGGAAGCTGCGATAACCCCGAACAGCAACAGAGATACGCCGCCCATTACAGGTGTAGGAATGTTCGCTACAACGGCGGAGAACGTACCGGAGAAGGAGAGCAGAATCGCAATAATGGCTGCTCCGGCAATTACGAATACCGAGTATACCTTTGTGAGTGCCATGACCCCGATATTTTCACCATAGGTGGTATTGGGTGTGGAGCCTACGAATCCTGACAGAATGGTGGATATACCGTTACCGAGAAGGGAGCGGTGCAGGCCAGGGTCTCTGGAGAGGTCTTTGCCCACGATATTGCTGGTGACCAGCAGGTGGCCGATGTGCTCAACGATCACAACGATTGCTACCGGTATGATGGACCAGATCGCTCCGTTATCGAAAACCGGGGTTGTCAGCTCCGGGGCCGACAGGAACTTCGCGTTCGCGATTTTTTCGGTGTCTACCACGCCTAGCGCGAAGGAGAGAGCATAACCGACAACAATTCCGATCAGAATGTGAATGATTTTGGCGAAGCCGCGGAACAGGATCGATCCGAGTACGGTGACGCCAAGTGTTACGAGTGAAATCGTAATGATTTTAGGATCAAGGGATTGTCCCTCTTCTGGTAAGAAGCCGGCCATACCTGCGGCAACCGGTACAAGCTCAAGCCCGATCATGGCAATAATGGCACCCATTACCGCTGGCGGGAATACAAAGTCGATCCATTTGGTTCCTGCATATTTAACGATAAGAGCTACCAGGCAGAAGATAATCCCTGTTACGATAAAGGCGCCCAGTGCCTTGCTATAGTTGGCTTCCGGATCGTCGGCGAGCACGAGCAGAACCGGCGAGATAAAGGCAAAGCTTGAGCCGAGGTAGGCCGGGATCTTCCCTTTACATAAAAAAATGTAGAGCAGTGTGCCGATGCCGTTCATCAGCAGGATCATGCCGGGATCCACGCCGAATAGGTTCGGTACAAGCACCGTACTTCCGAACATGGCGAACAAATGCTGCAGGCTCAGAAGAAAGCCTGGGCCAAACGGAAGTTTCTCATCTACTTGAATTTCTCGTTGCAAACCATTTCACTCCTCTTAGGACTTTAAATATAGGACCGTTCGCGTACGATCTTTAATAGATTAAATACAATCGTTCGTTTTTTCAACATTAATTTTTACAGTTCGTCAAAATATTCATTTCATGTCAAGTTTTGATGTCTCCGAGCCGGAAACGGGCATACTATAAGTGTCTGAACGCTCGACATGTTGACGTATAACGTCACAAGCGTCATAATGATAGGAAAACAATCACGAGGGAACCTGCACGTTTTGACAAGGGCGGGTTCCATTTTATATAGAAAGGGAAGAGAAGGACTCCAAAATGGGCATAGAGCGATTACTCGAAAAGGCCAGCGCCTATATAAAAGAACCCGATCTTCTCCGCATCCAGGAAGCTTATGAATTTGCGGAGCAAGCCCACCACGGACAAGTGCGGAAATCGGGAGAACCTTATATTCTTCATCCGCTTGCGGTTGCAGACATCGTGGTGAATATGCAGATGGACACGTTGTCTATTATTGCTGCGTTGCTTCATGATGTCGTTGAGGATACAACTGTATCGCTCGAGCAGATCCGTGAGCGCTTCGGGGATACCTGCGCACTGCTGGTGGATGGTTTAACGAAACTGGAACGTATCCAATTCCGATCCAAAGAAGAACAGCAGAACGAAAATTATCGTAAAATGTTTATCGCGATGGCCCGGGACATCCGGGTGATCGTGATCAAGCTGGCGGATCGGCTTCACAATATGCGCACGCTTAAGTATCAGTCCGAGGAAAGCCAGCGCCGTATTTCCTATGAAACGCTAGAGATCTTTTGTCCGATCGCTCATCGTCTAGGTATTTCCGCGATCAAGTGGGAGATGGAGGACATCGCGCTTCGTTACTTGAATCCGCAGCAGTATTACCGCATTGCGAATTTGATGCACAAGAAGCGGGCTGAACGTGAGCAGTATATCGACAATGTCATAGTCTGTATCCGTGAGAAGCTCGACGAGATGGGCATACAAGCCGACTTATCGGGCAGGCCGAAGCATATCTACAGCGTGTTTAAGAAAATGACGGTGAAGAACAAGCAATTCAACGAAATTTATGATCTTCTTGCAATCCGTATTATTGTGGACAATATCAAGGATTGTTATGCTACGCTTGGCATCATCCATACCTTGTGGAAGCCGATGCCTGGCCGTTTCAAAGATTATATCGCCATGCCAAAAACGAATATGTATCAATCCCTTCATACGACGGTGGTCGGACCGAATGGGGAACCGACAGAGGTTCAGATCCGGACCTGGGAGATGCATCGTACGGCAGAGTACGGTATCGCGGCTCACTGGTCCTATAAAGAAGGTTCCGCAGGCACCGGAGGCAGCTTCGATAACAAGATGACGTTCTTCCGTGAAATATTGGAGCTGCAGCATGAGACGAAGGATGCCTCGGAATTTGTAGAATCTCTGAAGATGGACTTTTTCTCCGATTTGGTTTTTGTGTTTACGCCAAAAGGCGAGGTGATCGAGCTGCCTTCAGGCTCCGTCCCTCTCGATTTTGCCTACCGAATTCATACTGAAGTAGGAAATCGAACGATTGGTGCCAAGGTCAACGGCAGAATCGTTCCGCTGGATCATCAACTCAAGACCGGCGATATCGTGGAAATTTTAACATCGAAACATTCGTACGGTCCGAGCCAGGACTGGTTGAAGATTGCCCAATCCTCCCATGCCCGCAGTAAGATCAAGCAGTGGTTCAAGAAAGAGAAGCGGGAAGAGAATGTGGAGAAGGGGCGCGATATGCTGGAGCGCGAAATCAAGCGCCTCGGTCTTGAGGTGTCCGAATGGACGACCGATGATAAATTAATGGAGGCGGCCAAGAAATTCGCCTTTAATGATATCGAGGATATGTTATCGGCGGTTGGCTTTGGCGGGATCACGGCCGCTCAAATCTGTACCAAAGTGACCGAGAAGCTCCGTAAGGAGCAGGAGGAAGCGAATCAGCTTGAATTGACCTCCGAGATGAAGGAAATCAAGCCGGCGGAGAAACGAAGCCGTCCGACTAACGGCGTGCGCGTGAAGGGGATTGATAATCTGCTGGTGCGCTTCGCGAGATGCTGCAATCCCGTACCCGGCGATGATATTGTCGGTTACGTTACCCGCGGACGCGGCGTATCGGTTCATCGTTCGGATTGTGCCAATCTGCCGTCCATGGGTGAAGGCGAGGATGCCGCTCGCGTCATCGAGGTGGAATGGGAAACGGCGGTTGAGGCTAACTACAGCGTCGATATCGAAGTGACGGGCCATGATCGCAACGGACTGTTAAATGAAGTTCTTCAGGCCGTTTCAGAGAGCAAAACGAATATTTCCGCTGTGACCGGTCGATCTGACAAGAACAAAATGGCAATGATTCACATGACGATTTTGATCCGCAATACGGATCACCTCCATTCCGTTGTGGAGCGAATCAAGCGGGTGAAGGATGTATATACCGTTCATCGGATCATGCAGTGACGCAAGTGATGGCACGGTAGCGTGGTTAACGGACTCCGGGGTTTCATGGACATGTACAGTCTCGGGATGATTATACGAATGCGGTCTGTTATCCTGCGGGAGACAGGCCGTTTTATTTTAAGATGTCAGTGTCTAAACTTCGGAGGATCTGTCTGCCTGATATCGCAAGAAAAACTACCGATAAACGCGGTCTGTCTTCTTAGAGAGCACATCGATAGACATTTTTCTTAAGATATCAGAGTATAAACTTCGGAGGATCTGTCTGCCTGATATCGCAAGAAAAACTACCGATAAACGCGGTCTGTCTTCTTAGAGAGTACATCGATAGACATTTTTTTTAAGATGTCAGCGTATAAACTTCGGAGGATCTGTCTGCCTGATATCGCAAGAAAAACTACCGATAAACGCGGTCTGTCTTCTTAGAGAGTACATCGATAGACATTTTTCTTATGGAAAAAAAGGAGCTAAACACAATGAGAGTGGTTATTCAAAGATGTAAGCATGCGCAAGTCACGGTTGACAATGAAATCGTTGGCCAGATTGAAGCGGGATTGATGGTGCTGGTCGGTGTGACGCACGAGGATGAAGAGAAGGATGCCAAATACCTTGCCGAGAAGGTTGCGGGGCTGCGCATTTTTGAGGACGAGGATGGAAAAATGAATTTTAGCGTCCAGGACGTGGGCGGAGCCATTCTGTCGGTATCCCAGTTTACACTTTATGGTGACACCCGCAAGGGAAAACGCCCGAATTTCATGGCCGCCGCCAAACCGGATGAAGCGAATGCATTGTATGAAGCGTTTAACCGCGAGCTCATAGCGAAGGGGTTGCAGGTTGAGACCGGGGTGTTCGGAGCCATGATGGACGTGTCGCTAACGAATTGGGGACCGGTAACCCTGATCATTGACAGCAGATCATAAGCGGCTAAAAAGACGGGCAGCATGCATCATATTGGAGAGATGGGGCATCCTGAGTGAACAAATGCTTGTGAGGCATTCACACAAAAAAAGGAGCCGTGTTTGCTATGCGCCAACCTCCCAAATTTTCGATATGGAGCAGTTTGCCCACGATGGTCGGGTCCGGAGACATTAGGGAAGCAGCGAGCACAGAGCGCATGGTTGCAGCTTCGGAAGATCCTGTACAGCTCATCAGCATAAAGGGACATATGCGGAAGCAGCTGCCGAGATCGTAGGACCCAATAGGATCGTGTGTCACTTCTGGTGACTTCATGAAAGAGCCTGAGAATATTCTCAGGCTCTTCTTCATAAGTTGTGAGTCCCACAGCCCCCCTATCATGACCATGTACCTGAATGGTGCAGATCGCAGGGCTTCCGTCCATTCCGCTGTTATAAAAAGGACATTCCAGGGTAATAACAAATCGAGGACAATCATGAAAGGAGACATGCCAGATGAGTAAAGTTGCATTTCTACTAGCTGACCAATTCGAAGATTCCGAGATGAAAACTCCTTATGATGCCGTGAAGGAAGCGGGGCATCAAGCTGATATTATTGGGTTGAAGCAAGGACAAGAGGTTAAGGGTAAACAAGGCAAGGCATCGTATACAACGGATAAAGCCATTGCCGACGTCAATATAAACGATTATGATGCGGTGGTTATTCCAGGCGGCTCTTCCCCGGAAAATTTGCGTCTGGATTCCCATATATTGCAGTTTGTTGCAGCAGCGGACAAGGCAGGCAAACCAATTGCCTCGATATGCCACGGGCCGCAAATTCTGGCAAGTGCCGACCTGCTGAAGGGACGCACGATCACTTCCTATCCTCCGCTTCAGGATGATATGGTAAATGCCGGCGCTAACTTCAAGGATGAGGAAGTCGTCGTGGATCGTAACTTGATTACGTCCCGGACGCCGAAAGACGAGCCGGCCTTTGTGCGTGAGCTGTTAAAGGCACTGTAAGAAGAAAGCAGCTGCATGCTGTATGGTTGTCCATGTTATACCGGTCTTTCAAACACTTGGGTTGAAAAAAAGGAGGAATGGACATGTCTAGACAAATTCAAGCTTATTTCAGAACGGAAGACGACGCTGAAGGCGCAAGGACGAGGCTGTTAACGTACAACACGGAGCAGCTGGAGGTGGGACAGCTTCAGGATTCGGTTCGAGGCGGAGGCAACATCCTCGTGCCGCTGGTGCCGTGGGGCAATTCCGGCACGGGTGGAGCGACTGCTGGGGCTACAACGATGGGAGCACCCGGCGGAGTCGTGGGGGCTCCCGGAGTCATCGTGGGCTCCCGTGACGCCAATGACAGCCGCGATATAGCGCAAGATCGACCGCACGGCGATGACACACTGGGCGACACGTGGCGCGAAGCAGACGTAACGGACCGGGACTATGATGATCTGAGATATACGCTGTCCGTTAAGGTAAGGGACGAGGATTACGATCAGATCGTACATGATTTGCGGGCGAATAACGCTTATGTGGAGCGATTTGACTAATTAGCGAAGAAGCTAGCAGCGCGTTATTTCCCTTTTAGAAGATGGAAGATCATCATTCCCGGGGAGCTTACCTGGGAACGCAAAAGGGCTGTTCCGCTGATGGAGCAGCCTTTTTTGGTTATAATATTAAAAGCGCTTTCTTGCTTGTAACATAACTGTAATGTTTGTTCAATGTTTCTTTAATATTCCCTGTTTATAATAACAGCATGACCCCCTTTTTTATATAATATATGTTTTGGACCTACAACGTGGTTTGTAGGTTTTTTTCTTTTTTCGGGCAATTTCAACAAAGTTTCTTGACTTTAGTGTGGTAGTTCATTTAGAATCTAAAAATATAATGTTTTGGGTATACTATATTTATCAATAACAGATTTCATGACGGGAACAAGTACTCCATCCCCACAAGACCAGAGAAGAATCCCTTGGCTGTAAGGATTCGCTTGATGAGTGGACGAATGACCTCCCCGAGAACAGACGGCGAAGCAAGCACCGGTTAACCGGTGGGATAGACAGTAGCCGAACTGCGCGGCCGGGCGTTATACGGATGAAGCGGATGATTGAACGCACTGATTAAAGGTGTGTCAACGCCGGAATGTGGGTGGTACCACGGGTGATTATATAACGATCTCTCGTCCCTGTTGTCTTAGGACAGCGGGGCGGGAGATTTTTTAGTTTTCACGGCTTATTGCGAAATGACTCCCCAGGAGTTTTTCCATAGTTAGTTCTAAGTTAGTTTCAAGAAGTGAACCAGATCAAGGCAATGGACATGTTCCAAGGGTGAAGATGTCATAGGACGTGGAGGGATGAAGATGGCAAACGAGAAGTTCGAGAAACCGACAGGCACGCAGGACATCCTGCCAGGTGCCGTCGAGAAATGGCAGTTTATCGAGGAGAAGGCACGCGATTTGTGCCGAAGATACAACTACCGCGAAATTCGCACACCGATCTTTGAGCAGACCGAGTTGTTCGAACGCGGGGTGGGCGAAACCACCGACATCGTAGAGAAGGAAATGTATACGTTCAAGGATAAAGGGGATCGCAGCATGACCCTACGTCCGGAAGGAACGGCAGGCGTCGTGCGGGCATATGTGCAAAACAAGCTGTATGGAGAGCCTGACGTCACGAAGCTGTATTACATGGGTCCCATGTTCCGCTACGAGCGTCCACAGGCGGGACGTTACCGTCAATTCCATCAGTTCGGCGTCGAGGTGTTCGGGACGGCAGATCCGGCTATCGATGCCGAGGTGATTGCGCTGGGATACAGCTTCTACAAGGAGCTTGGGCTGAACGGGGTAAAAGCAGAGATTAACTCTGTAGGGACGCCTGAGGTACGGGCGGCTTACCGCAGTGCGCTGCTAGCTTTCCTGGAACCGATGAAAGAGAACCTATGCTCGGATTGCCAGTCGCGCATGGAACGCAACCCGCTGCGCGTGTTGGACTGCAAGAAGGACCAAGGGAAGTTCGATGATGCGCCTTCGATTCTGGACAGCCTGGACGAGGAATGCAGCACGCACTTTGAGAAAGTGAAAGGGTACCTGGATGCGATGGGCATCGAGTATGAAATCAATCCAAGACTGGTTCGGGGATTGGACTATTATACGCATACCGCATTTGAATTCAAGGCCCAGGGCATCGGCGCGATTGATACGGTAGGCGGCGGAGGGCGGTTCAACGGACTGGTCGATCAGATCGGCGGACCGGATCAGCCTGGCATCGGGTTCGGGATTGGTCTTGAGCGAATCCAATTGATTCTGGAACACCAAGGGGTTAATCTGTCGGCAGCCAAGCCGCTGGATGTCTATCTGGTGGCGCTGGGTGAAGCCGCTGAGCAGGAAGTGGCCAAATTGATCTACGAACTGCGAAGCAAGGGCGTAGCTGCCGAACGTGATTACCTTGGCCGGAAAATGAAAGCCCAGATGAAGTCCGCCGACCGTTTGCAAGCTCGTTATACCGCCATTTTGGGTGAAGATGAACTGGCGCGCGGAGAGATTGCACTGAAGTCGATGGAGACCGGCGAGCAGCGTACGGTTAGATTGGACGCTCTGGTTCAAGAATTGGTTTAATCGTCGTATGAAGCGACTTAATTATAGCAAAGGGGAATGATAAACGATGAAAAGGACGCATCAATGCGGTCATCTGACAACCGCGAACATTGGAGAAACTGTAACACTGAACGGCTGGGTACAAACCCGCCGCGACTTGGGCGGCGTGCTGTTCATTGATCTTCGCGATCGGAGCGGCATCATGCAAATCGTATTTAACCCGGATTTCTCAGGCGAAGCTTTGGCTGTTGCCGATAAGGTCCGCAGCGAATTCGTGGTGGCCGTATCCGGTAAAGTCGTAAAGCGTGATCCAGAAACGTTCAACCCGAATTTGCCTACTGGCGAAATCGAAGTTCAAGTGACAAGCATTGAAGTGCTGAATGCAGCCAAAACGCCTCCGTTCTTTATCGAAGACGGCGTGGAAGTGGATGAGCAGCTTCGTTTGAAGTATCGCTATCTGGACCTTCGTCGTCCAGAGATGCAAAAAACGCTGATGCTGCGCTCCAAAGCGTCGAAAGTATTCCGCGACTTCCTCGATGACGAGGGCTTCGTGGACGTGGAGACGCCAATTCTGACCAAGAGCTCCCCGGAAGGCGCACGCGACTATCTCGTACCGAGCCGCGTACACGCAGGTGAATTCTTTGCGCTTCCGCAATCTCCACAAATTTATAAGCAGCTCCTTATGGTGAGCGGGCTTGAACGTTACTACCAAATTGCACGCTGCTTCCGTGACGAAGACTTGCGGGCTGACCGTCAGCCCGAATTTACCCAGGTCGACATCGAGACGTCCTTCATGGAGCGCGACGACCTGCTGAACATGATGGAGCAGCTGATGGTGAAGCTGTTCAAGGAAACCATCGGCGTTGAGCTTGCAACACCATTCCAGCGTATCAGTTATGCTGATGCGATGGGTAAATACGGCTCCGACAAGCCGGATCTCCGCTTCGGTATGGAA
Source organism: Paenibacillus sp. FSL W7-1332 (assembly GCF_037969785.1). NCBI lineage: Bacteria > Bacillati > Bacillota > Bacilli > Caryophanales > Paenibacillaceae > Paenibacillus > Paenibacillus sp. FSL W7-1332. Next base: position 1,963,196 of record NZ_CP150209.1, read on the forward strand.
TTGATCGAAATGAACGATATCGTTGCAAGCAGCGGCGTCAAAGTATTCTCTTCCGTCATTGAAAAAGGCGGCGAAGTCAAGTGTTTGAACGCTAAAGGCTGCGGGACTTGGACACGTAAGGAAATTGATGATCTGGGGCCATATGCAGCCCGTTACGGAGCGAAGGGTCTTGCTTGGATTCAAGTGAAAGAAGGCGAGTTCAAGGGGCCGATCGTGAAATTCTTCAGCGAGCAGGAAATTGAAGCGGTAAGGGAACGCACAGGAGCCGAAGACGGCGACTTGCTGCTGTTCTCCGCAGACAATAAAAAAGTGGTTGCCGACGTGCTTGGCGCGCTCCGCTTGAAAATCGGACGTCAGCTTGGCCTGATCAACGACAACGAGTACAAGTTTGCTTGGGTGCTGGACTTCCCGCTGTTCAGCTATGATGAAGAGGCGAAGCGTTATGTGGCCGAGCATCATCCGTTCACCCGTCCAAAAGACGAAGATCTGGAATTGATGGATACGGATCCGCTTGCCGTGCGCGCGGAAGCTTACGACATCGTTCTGAATGGATATGAAGTAGGCGGCGGTTCCATGCGGATATTCAAACGCGAGATCCAAGAGAAAATGTTTGCGGCTCTTGGTATGTCACCGGAAGTGGCGCACGACAAATTCGGTTATCTTATGGACGCCTTTGAATACGGTACTCCTCCACACGGCGGAATCGCCTTCGGGTTGGACCGTTTGGTGATGCTGCTTGCCGGACGCACGAACCTGCGTGAAACGATTGCGTTCCCGAAAACGGCAAGCGCAACGGATCTGTTGATGGACGCTCCTTCCCAGGTGGACGGAGGACAGCTGGAGCAGCTGCATATCAAACTCGCCAAGAAGCCGGGCGACGAGAAATAAGTCCGTTGTTCTTGATAAAGGAGGTTGCTTGAATTATGCTGCACCAATTTTCCCGTACGGAATTAGCCATTGGTCCTGAGGGCCTTGAAGTGATGAAGAACAGCACGGTAGCCGTGCTGGGTATCGGCGGCGTGGGGGGCATTGCGGTGGAAGCCCTCGCCCGTTCCGGGGTAGGCCGTATCATTCTGATCGACAAAGACGTGGTGGATATCACCAACATCAATCGGCAGATCCATGCCTTAACGACCACGGTAGGTCAGAAGAAAGCAGACCTGATGGTTGAACGTGTCAAACTGATCAATCCGGAATGTGAAGCGATCGCCCTGAACATGTTCTACACCGAAGAGACGTATGAAGAGTTGTTTAAATTCGATCTGGATTATGTGATTGATGCGTCGGATACGATTATTTATAAAGTACATCTGATCAAGGAATGCCTGCGGCGCGGTATTCCGATCATCTCCAGCATGGGGGCAGCCAACAAAATGGACCCCACGAAGTTCCAGGTAGCTGACATCTCCAAAACGTCCATGGATCCGATTGCCCGTATTGTACGCACCAAGCTGCGCAAAGACGGCATCAAGAAAGGGGTCAAGGTTGTTTTCTCACTAGAGGAGCCGATGAAGCCCCGCCAGGACGTTACGGAGAAGATTGTACCCGAGAATGCTCCTGAAATCCGGAAAGCGAAGCAGCCTCCGGCAAGCAATGCATTCGTTCCGCCTGTGGCCGGACTGATTATGGTGAGCGTAACGGTGAAAGAACTGCTTGAAAAAGGCGGCGTTTCGTTGTAACGAGGCATCCGGACAAAATTAAACTCGGCTCGAGAAAACGATAGGTAAACGGAAGGCATGGAGTAAGAACGGCCTTTCGGCAAAGTTGAGCGTGGTTAACCAGACGCAGCGTCAAAGGACGCTGCGTTTTTTCTGCGGACGAAAGCGATCAGGACAACAAACCCAAACATTAAAATTCCTATGACAGAGCTTTGCTAGTATATCCGGGCCAGTTGTGCTACAATGAAACTCCTTTTTGTGTCACGGCCCTTAAAGCCAGACTTCGATGCGAAAAAAATATGTTTCTTAGGAGGTAACTGAAAGTGTCAGAATCTTTTCAAAGTGCCTATCAAGAAGAAGAGTCAAGACTAAACGAGGTTATCGTTGAAATTGACCGTCAGCTTGAACGTTTGCGCGGCATTCCGGTATACACGGGCCATGATTTTACGGAGCAGGTGCTCGAAGCAGGACGGGAAGAGAAACGGCAGGCCCTCGCCAAAAGTTTGCCGGAGCCTTACTTCGGGAGGCTGGATTTTCAGGAGAGCGGAACGGGAGCGAAGAAACCGCTCTACATCGGGAAGATTGGCTTCGATAAGGAAGATGCCGGGGATCACCCGATGGTGATTGATTGGCGAGCTCCGGTCGCGAGTCTTTTTTATTCGTTTACCGGCGGTACCGACCCGGCTTCGTTCGAAGCACCCGAAGGAATCATCGAGGGGCTAGTCTATTTAAAACGCAACGTCGTGATCCGAAAGCAAATTTTGGAACGGGTATCGGATACGTACAATCGGGAAAGCGGCGGACCTGCCGTATCCGATGAGTTTTTGGTTTACCGTCTCGGGGAGAACAAGGATAACCGGCTGCGGGATATCGTATCCACGATTCAGGCCGAGCAGGACAAAATCATCCGGGCTGCCAAAAATACCGCACTTATCATCCAAGGGGTGGCGGGAAGCGGAAAAACGACGGTGGCGCTGCATCGGCTGGCATATTTGCTCTATCAGTACAAGGAGCAGGTAACCGCGGAGAAAATGATCATATTCGCACCCAACCTGATGTTTCTGGATTACATATCCGACGTGCTGCCTGAGCTCGGAGTCGGCGATATACAGCAGCGCACATTTGGCGATTGGGCAGCGGAGCTGCTCGATATTCAGCTCGCTTCGGATGATCATGCACAGACGCTTCATCAATGGTTCGAGACAGAGCCAGGTCAGGGTACCCCGGATATTGACGATAATGTCAGCGGCCGCTACAAAGGCTCATTGAGACTGATGGAGATCATCCGGCGCTGCGTGGAGTCCATCGAAACGGAGGCTCTTCCGGACGGGGACTTCTCTCCATGGGATGGGGCTGTACTGAAACAGGAGACGATCGCGGAATGGTTCTACCAGGAATATAAACCGTACCCGCTGGCCAAGCGGAAGGAACGGCTGCTGGCCAGGCTGCACCGCTGGGTCGAGATGGAGCTGAAGAAATCGCCGTCAGCGGCCGTGATGAAAGAACGGAAGAAAAAAGCGGCTCAACGAGAAAAGGCTTACGGGAACCGATGGCTGAAATTTGAGCCGGTCTCATTATATAAACAATTGTTTGGGGCGGTTAAGGCAACCGGATCGTGGTTTGAAGAGCTATCCGCTCTGATTCCGTCCGAGGTGCTCGCCGCAACGCGTAAAGATCTGAAGAAAAACGTGGTCCGCGAAGAGGATTTGCCTGCCTTGCTGTATTTCCACTGTTTATTGAATGATATTACCGGAGAGCAGCGTTTTGACCATATCGTTATTGATGAGGCTCAGGATTTCTCGCCATTTCAGGTGGCTGTGCTGGACCTGTTCGTCAGAGGACATTCCTTCACCATATTAGGTGATTTGTCGCAGGGCATTCATGCCTATCGCGGCGTTCATGCGTGGGAAGAGATGAGCTCCCTGTTTAAGGAAGAGGAAACAGCCTATTTTGCGCTTACACGCAGTTATCGCTCCACGATGGAGATCATCGAATTTGCGAACGGCATTTTGGAGAAGGGTGTCAGCAGTGATCTGCTTGCCGTTCCGGTATTCCGGAGCGGCGATACCGTTCGCCTGATTCCTTATGATTCGGCGAAATCCCGAACGAGAGATTTGGAACGGGCGATGGAGGCACTCATCGCTAAGGAATATCGGACGGTCGCTATACTCACTCGAACCTTGCGAGAAGCGCAAGAGCTGCATGAGCAATTCATTACTGCGTGGCCGATGCTGAATCTGATCGATGGCAGCAAAGGAACGTATCAGGGCGGTTATTCCGTGCTTCCTGTTTATTTGTCCAAGGGGCTTGAGTTCGATGCGGTGGTGGTGGCGGATGCAGATCGGGCGCATTACGCGGAAAAAGCATGGGATGCCAAGCTGATGTATGTGGGATGTACGCGGGCACTGCATGAGCTGTGGCTGCTGCATAATGAGCCGCTGCCAACGTATATCAGGACGGAGACTTCAGAAATTACTGCCAGCGGCTGGCCCGTGGAGTAAGGTGAGATTGTGTTACTAACGTTGTAATGCAGTGTGAAATGGAAAGATAGGAAGATGTCCCGTGGGGTGGCACATGTCTGCATGTGCTTTCTCTGCGGGACTTTTTTGTTCTGCTTTTTGCTTAACCAAGCATTTGGTAGGAAGAGCCCAGATTCTCGATATACCGGATCAAGGTCCAAACGGCGAGGATGAAAAGTGCAGCTGCCAAGATGATGAAGAGGGTCATTTTTCGCATAGGTTTTCGTTTCATTTCAAGAACCTCCCTTCGAGCTTTAGATGGTCTAGCGAGATTTCGTCTACCTCACTTCGGGCACCCTGTATAATTTCTATATTATGTAACGCTCCGGAACGATAAAAGTTCGTTAACATGTTAAACGGGCGCGAATATCGATGGATTTCCGAATCACTAAAATGGATGTCATAGGGTTGCTACAGGCATGGCGAAACTGAATATGGTATGATAGAGGGTGACGGATTTGATTGAAACCGGCTTATCGTTACATTGATATCAGACAAGGAAGTGTAGCAATGGATTTATTCAGTATCGGGCGTGAAGGGGACCGGGATTCCCGGCTGCTGGCCGATCGGATGCGCCCTTCGTCGCTGGATGAATATATAGGACAAGAACATATTATCGGTCCGGGCAAACTGCTCAGACGGGCCATAGAGGCAGACCAGGTCTCTTCCATTTTATTGTACGGCCCGCCGGGATGCGGCAAAACGACGCTTGCGCATATTATCTCACAGCAAACGAAGGGGTACTTCGTTCGGCTGAATGCGGTGGAGGCCTCGGTTAAGGACGTCAGGGAGGTCATTGAGCAAGCCCAGAGCAACCGCAGTTTGTACGGCACCAAAACGATCCTGTTTCTGGATGAGGTCCACCGCTTTAACAGCTCAAGACAGGACGCGCTGCTGCCTGCCGTGGAGAACGGCACGATTATATTTATCGGCGCGACGACGGAGAACCCCTTTCATTACGTAAATGGGGCCTTGATGAGCCGTTCAACCTTGTTCCAGCTTGAGCCGCTGAATAAGAACCATTCCTTGATCGCGATGCAGCGCGCGCTATCCGATCCGGATAAAGGTCTTGGATTCATGGAGCTTCAGGCAGATGAGGAAGCATTGGAGCATATTGCAACGATGGCGAACGGCGACATCCGGCGTGCATTGAATGCGCTTGAGCTCGCTGCGATGACGACCCCGCCTGATGCAGGCGGCACGGTCCATATTACGCTGGATGTGGCCGAGGAATCGATCCGCAAGCCGCTCGTCAAGGCGGACGAGTCCACGCAGTATGACGTGCTGTCCGCCTTTCATAAAAGCATTCGGGGTTCCAGCGATGCGGCATTGTTCTGGTTCCTGTATGCGGTCGAAAAGCTGGGGATGGACCCGATGGTGTTCATCCGCCGCTTGATTGCTGCCAGCAGCGAGGATATCGGGCTGGCTAATCCGCAAGCGATGGTTCAGGCTGTAAGCGCACTGGACGCCTACCGGAATAACGGCTGGCCAGAAGCCAAGCTTAATATCGCCCAGGCTATCCTGTTTGCGGTGGAAAGTCCAAAATCCGATGGCGTTGTGACCGCCATATCACGGGCGATGTCCGCCATGGATGAAGTAAAGTCGGCGGAGGTCCCGCTTCATTTGCGTGATGCGCATTATTCGGGGGCGGTAAAGCTGGGGCATGTCGGCTATAAGTACCCCCATGATTATCCGGGTCATTACGTGAAGCAGGAATATTTGCCGAAGGAGCTTTCCCGCCGGGTGTTCTATCAGGCGACCGAGCAGGGGAACGAAGCCAAGATCGCTCACAACCAGCGATTACGACGCGAAGAATAAGGTCTTACTGCGATAACGGGATCTACGGCTGTTAGTATAGTTAAATGGAGGAAACGAATGATGAAAACAGGGAAACAACGGTTTGTCATCCTGCTGCTGTCCGTCGGTCTTATGCTGAGCGGCTGTTCGGGGAAAAGCGCCCAGGAGCAGGTCGAAAGTGGACAGGCAACCGAGGCAGCGCATGAGCATGGACATCAGACGCAGCTGTCCAACGGGGATATCCAGGAGGCGACGGCTTCGATTGATGAGCTGCCTGCCTTTTTGAAGAGCCAGACCAGCGAGCTCCAAACGATCTATGCCTTGTCCGCGCAGGTCAGTGATGTCCTGAAATACATTCCTTGTTACTGCGGCTGTGGGGACAGTGCCGGTCATGAGAGCAACCTGAATTGTTTTATTGATGAGATCCAGGAGGACGGCACCGTGGTGTGGGATGATCATGGCACCCGCTGCGGGGTATGCCTGGACATTGCCGTGGAATCAGCTAAAATGAGCAGCGAGGGCAAAAGTCTGACGGATATTCGGACCGCAATCGACGAAAAATACAGCACAGGTTATGCTAAGCCGACACCAACCCCGCTGCCGCCTGCCGAAAGTTAATTCTACTGTGGTTAAACAAGAAGGTACCCGATGTGATCAATGGTCACTCGAGTGCCTTTTTTCTGTTGGGATTCATGTCCTTTAAGGACGTTATCAGGATTGGCTCATATGCTTCATAGGATCAGCAGACGTGATCTATCTCACAGCATCAAACTATATATGGATGTAAATTGATTAAACGAAACTATATATAGTGTATAAATGATCTGAGAAGAAGGAGTTGATTCGTTTCATGAAAGTCATGAAGAGAGACGGATGCCTGGTGAATTTTGAGATAAGCCGGATTGTGAAGGCAGTGGATAAAGCTTTTATAGCTGTTGAGGGGGTGTCCCGCAAGGAGGCTTCCCTGCAGCTTGGCGAGGAGGTTGCCCGCGTCACCGCGGGGATGGAGCAGGTGAGTGTGGAGGAAATTCAAGATATCGTTGTTGAACAATTGGAAAGCACAGGTTATGCAGCGGCAGCGGCAGCTTATCAACATTACAGGGAGGCCCGTGATCTGGAGCGGATGCGGCGGGGAGAACTCTACAAGATCAGCAGGGATGTGATTGGGGTAACGAATCTGGATCTGCTGCGGGAGAATGCGAATCTGAACGGGGAATCCTTCAGTGGAAAAATGAGTCGGATCGGCTCTGAGTATGCCAAATGGATGGCAAGCAAATTTATCCTGCCCGGAGAGCTCATGAGAGCGGTCAGGGATGGTTATGTGTACGTGCACGACCTGGACCAGTATGCACTCGGTACGACGAACTGTATTTTCATCCCGTTTGACCGTCTATTGGCCAAAGGGTTCAATACCGGTAACGGATCGGTCAGGCCGCCGCAGAGCATCATGACCGCGATGGCGCTGGTGGCCATCATATTTCAATCTCAGCAGAACAGTCAATTCGGCGGCGTGTCCGGAAATAAAATCGATTGGGATCTGGCCCCGTATGTCGGCAAATCGTTTCGCCGGCATTTTCGGAAAGGGCTTGCCTACTTCGGAGAGGTGGAGCAGGGCAAGCATAGACCCAATGTACAAGTTCTTCCCGATAACGAATTATACATAGACAACAAGCAGTTGAAGGACTCTTATCCGCGAATATATCATTACGCATATAACGAAACGGTGAATGAAGTAAAACAGGCCGCGGAATCCCTGATCCATAATTTAAACACGATGAGCAGCCGGGCCGGTGGACAGATCCCTTTCACATCGCTGAACTATGGCATGTGCACGTCAACGGAAGGAAGGCTGGTGTCCCATGCTCTATTGGATGCCACGATGAGAGGACTCGGCGGGGGAGAGACGCCGATATTTCCGCAGCATATTTTCCAGTGCAAGCAAGGGGTTAACCAGGCGGAAGGGGAGCCCAATTACGATCTGTTCCTGAAAGCCGTTGAGTGCTCAAGCCGCAGGCTCTACCCGAACTTTGTCAACGTGGATGCGTCGTTTAATCTGGTCTACTATAAGCCGGACGAGCCAGACACGATTATTGCCACCATGGGCTGCAGGACACGGACGATTTCAGACCGGTTCGGGCGAAACCGCCTGAGCGGAAAAGGCAATTTGTCCTTCAATACGATCAATCTGGTTCGTCTCGGCATCGAGCATGGCATCATCGAAGGCAAGCGGGATATGCCCGACCTGAGCCTCTTCTACGAGCAGCTGGATCAGTATATGACGATTGCGGTAGAGGGTTTGGTTCACCGCTACGAGCTGCAGGCGGACCAACCGGCCAAAGCGTCCGATTTTATGATGCGGGAAGGCGTGTGGGAAGGCGGCGAAGACCTGTCCCCGGAGGACAAGGTACGCGAACTGATTAAGCACGGCACTCTGGCACTTGGATTCATTGGGCTTGCAGAATGCCTGAAGGCGTTGACCGGACTGCATCACGGAGAGGATGAGAACAGCCGCAGGCTGGGAATCGAAATCATCCGACATATGCGTCAATTCTGCGATGCGGCCAGTGAAAAATACGATCTGAACATTACGTTGTTTGCCACGCCGGCAGAAGGGCTGTCCGGAAAATTCACGAAGCTGGACCGGCAAACCTTCGGTGTGATCGAGGGTGTGACAGACCGTGAGTACTATACGAACTCGTTTCATGTTCCGGTGTACTATCCGATGGCCGCGTACCGCAAAATCCGTTCCGAAGCTCCTTTCCATGAGCTGTGTAATGCAGGAGCGATTTCATATGTGGAGCTCGACGGCAATGCCCGGCAGAATACGGCTGCTTTTCGGGACATCGTGCAGTTTGCCCTGATGCAGAACATTGGATATTTCTCCGTAAACCATCCTGTCGACCGTTGTCCGGCATGCAACTACGAAGGGATCATCGGAAGCTCTTGCCCAGGATGCGGCGCTACAGAAGACAATGGGAACTTCCAGCGGCTGCGGAGGGTGACGGGATACCTAACGGGCAATTATACGGAGCGCTTCAATTCGGCCAAGCAGGCTGAGGTCAGGGATCGGGTGAAGCATCTGTGAATGTGTGCGGATATATCCCCGAGAGCATTAATGAAGGCCCAGGACTTCGGGCAGTTCTATTCGTGAGCGGCTGCCGTCATGGCTGCGCCGGATGCTTTAATACGGATTCCTGGGACTTTGGAGCGGGGGAGCCGTTTACAGAAGAATTGTCCGCGTCCATACTGCAGGATATCGTCGACAACCCTTTGCTGGATGGCGTGACCTTATGCGGTGGAGACCCGTTCTTCTCGCCGGAGGAATGCGCGGCGTTTGTAAGCAAGCTCAGGACCCTCTGTCAAGGGAAAAGCATATGGGCCTACACGGGCTTCACCTTTGAAGCGCTGATGAGGCAGCCGAAGCTGCGCGAATTGGCAAAACAGTGCGACGTTATCGTGGATGGCAAATTCCAGTTGGAGCTAAGGGATGTCTCGCTTCCCTTCCGAGGCAGCTCGAATCAGCGTTTCATTGACGTATCCGCCAGCCTGGAACGCGGAGAAACGGTAGAATATGTTCTTCGCTAACATGTAAAAAAAGAGCACACACTTTACGGAATCTTCCGTGTGAAGTGTGTGCTCTTTCGTTTAAGCCAGCGGATTAATAAGGAACTTTATCCGCCGTTTCGATCGTTCCGCCGCCAAGGCATTCGTCCCCTTGGTAGAAGACAACGGCTTGGCCCGGCGTGATTGCTTTTTGCGGCTTCGCAAACGCGACATGAACGGTTCCGTCTTCGCGCGGCGTTATCGTTACTTCCTGGTCCGGCTGACGGTAGCGGAATTTCGCGGTGCAGGTGTAGGCGTTTTTGGGCATAGCGTCTTGTCCTGCAATCCAGTTCATTCCGGAGGCAACGAGTCCGGTTGAATACAAACACGGATGATCGCCTTGAACAACGTACAAAATATTGTTAGTCAAATCCTTGTCGGCAACAAACCAAGGCTCTCCTGAGCCTGAGCCGCCAATGCCGAGACCTTGGCGTTGTCCCAGCGTGTAGTACATCAGGCCATCATGGCGGCCTTTCACCTCACCAGTGACAATGTCCACCATATCGCCGGATTGGGCGGGGAGGTATTGTCCAAGAAATTCTTTGAAATTCCGTTCGCCGATGAAACAAACGCCGGTGCTGTCTTTTTTCTTGGCTGTATACAGTCCGGCTTCTTCGGCGAGTCGGCGAACTTCCGGTTTCGGCAGATGCCCGATCGGGAACATCGCCTTGGAGAGCTGCTCTTGGCTCAGCGCATTGAGGAAGTAGGTTTGATCCTTGTTGCTGTCGACGCCGCGCAGCAGCCGGTACTGTCCGTCTTCTTCGATGACGCGGGCGTAATGGCCGGTAGCGACATAGTCGGCTCCCAGATCCATGGCCTTGTTCAGAAATTCGCCGAATTTGATTTCACGGTTGCACATGACATCGGGGTTCGGCGTTCTCCCAGCTTTATATTCATCGAGGAAATAGGTAAATACTTTATCGAAGTATTCCTTCTCGAAATTGACGGTATAGTAGGGAATGTCGAGCTGCTCGCACACGCGGCGCACGTCTTCAGCGTCCGCTTCAGCTGTGCAGTAGCCAAGCTCATCGGTATCATCCCAGTTTTTCATAAAGATGCCGATCACTTCATAGCCCTGCTGTTTGAGCAGGAGCGCTGTTACGGAGGAGTCGACTCCTCCCGACATGCCGACAACGATACGAGTGTTATGTTTTTCTTTTGACATCGTTATCACCATTTTCATATTGAATTGTGCCCATGGAGGTATTTTAACATATTGGAACAAGGTTCACACGTTTCATTTTGTCCACTCAGGGTGAACATTTTTCAATCTTTCCAGCTGGAATATTACCCATTGAGGTCCAGGATATGTTACCATAAGCTGAGGGTAATGATCGGAATACGGAGAAAAATACAGGATAAGCTGCTTCACACGTAGATTACGCCGTATTTATCGCTCACCCGCCACCTACAATTCATTACAGTATGGACATAATATACAATTACCGAAAGAGGTGTCACCTTTGAAGATATCAACAAAAGGAAGATACGGATTAACCATTATGATGGAGCTGGCCGCCAGGTTTGGTGAAGGGCCGACTTCGCTGAAGAGCATTGCCGAGAAGAACCAGCTGTCGGAACATTATCTTGAGCAGCTGATCGCACCGCTGCGGAATGCGGGGCTGGTCAAAAGCATCCGCGGCGCATACGGAGGCTATATCCTGTCCCGTGATCCGGCATCCATAACGGCCGGGGACGTCATCCGCGTACTGGAAGGACCGATATCCCCTGTGGACTTCACGGAAGAGGACGATCCGGCGAAGCGGGATCTGTGGCTGCGCATCCGCGACAGCATTGCTGAAGTGCTGGATTCCACGACGCTGGATTATCTGATCAACTATCAGGAACAGTCTGCTGCAGACAACTATATGTTCTATATTTGACAGGGATTAGAAATCCCGGGTATTCAAAGGGATTGAGAGTTACTAAGGAAAAGCGTTACCCACAAGTTACCCACAAAGCTTAACTGTTAATAGCCCATTCAAAATCGTCTGCAATTGTTAGCTGGCGATTTTGGGTGACGTGCAGATAAATAAGTGTTGTGGTTTTTGAGTTGCCTTTATGTCCTATTCTTGCTTGGATCTCCGGGAGGCTTACTTTTGGATTGGATGCCAGCAATGAGACGTGAGTATGTCTTAAACTATGAGGTGTGAGGCTGGTCGGCAGATCAGCTTCTTTTAGTACTCGACGCATTATCTTAGGTATTGTGGTGATTGGGATCGGATATCCTGGAAACTCACTACTCCAAAAAACAAAATTATCATTTGGATTAAACTCTTTTGCGGATAGTTTCTCCGTTCGTTGCCAGCTTCTTAAAACTTCAAGGGCTTTGGCAACAGTATCCCCGTAACTTACCAATCGCTCGCTCTGATCATTTTTGGGCGGTCCGAATGAGTATTCTCGGACGTTGTCTCCTTCGAGCTGCTTATTCACATCGATCGTACGGCGCTCAGCGTCGATATCCTCCCACTGTAACCCTGCTGCTTCGCTTATACGAAGTCCGGTATAGGCTAACACCAGGAACAATGCCCATAAATTTGGAGAAATCATAAAACGGGCTACCTCTAAGAATCTTTTTAACTGGTTCTTCTCTAAAAATTTGGGAAGGACCTGTCTTTTTTCTCCGATTTTTCGAGGAGCCTTCTTTTCCTTTGGAATCACTGCGTCAGCGGTAGGATCCTCTGTAATTAATTTGTTCCGTTTCGCATGCGTGAACATAAGACTGGCAACAGTGTTAATGGTGATAATTGTATTTCGTTTTCTCCCTTCCTCTTTCAGCTTATACAAAAAAGCCTGATATTCGCTCATAGTTACGTCCCGAAGTATAAATGCCCCGAAGTGTTCGAGAATTACGCCTAAAGCAAATTCTCTATTTTTAATAGTCTTTTTTCTCGGTTCCCGCTCGATGATGTATTCTTTCAACCATACTTTGCTCCAAGCATTTACGGTTAAGTTCGTTTCGTATTTCAGCGTTTTTTGGATTTTTCGAGCCTGAATAAGAATGCCAAAATCAACTGCTTCTTGAACAGTCTCGAAACGAGGCGACTCCATTTGCTTGGTTGTTTTTGTCTCCTTACCGTTTATAACCTTAGTGGTTGGGACCCGGTAACGGTATGTGTATTTCCCGTCCTTTTCAGGCCTGGGTGGAGGAAGAGGAAGGGATCCAGATCGAAGGCTTAACCAAAGACACTATACCGGGGCTGATCAAGGAAGCGAAGAGCAAAAAAGTTAAAACAATGCTAAAGCTTCGGCAGCAGTTGTCCAAAACATCTGTGAAGAAATACGAAGCTATGCAGCGTGCACGCTGCCAGGATGGCCGAGCTAGGGGGTTATTTCAGTTCTACGGGGCTAACCGGACGGGGCGCTGGGCGGGAAGGCTGGTGCAGGTGCAGAACCTACCGCAAAACAAATTACCAGACTTGGAGCTTGCGAGAAATCTCCTGCTGGCCGGGGATTATGAGCTGCTGGAAATGCTGTTTGGCGCTCCGCCATTTGTCCTTTCTCAGCTGATCCGGACGGCCTTCATACCTTCACCTAAATGCCGTTTTAGTGTCTCAGACTTTGCAGCCATAGAGGCGCGGGTAATAGCCTGGCTGGCGGGTGAGACCTGGCGACTGGAGGTATTTAATACCCACGGCAAGATTTATGAGGCATCGGCGGCGCAGATGTTCCACTTGACCCTTGAAGAGATCACCAAGGACCTATGGCAAAAAGGGAAGATCTCAGAGCTTGCACTGGGTTACGGTGGCGCTGTTGGTGCTCTGGAGCAGATGGGGGCCCTCAAGATGGGGCTTTCTCAAGACGAGCTGCCACCACTCGTTAAGACATGGCGTGCAGCTAATCCAAAGATTACACAGCTTTGGTGGGACGTGGACAGGGCAGCCATGACGGCTGTCCAGGAGCGAAGAACGATCAAGCTGCAGTACGGTCTGACATTTTACTGCGAAGGCTGCTATCTGTTTATCCGTCTGCCATCCGGTCGGCGCTTGGCCTACGTAAACCCTCGGATCGTTGATGGGAAATTTGATAAGCCGGCATTGATCTATGACGGCGTGGACCAGACAAAGAAGACATGGGGCAAGATTGACACCTACGGTCCAAAGCTAGTCGAGAACATTGTGCAGGCGATCAGCCGAGACTGTCTGGCCGTGAGCATGCTTCGCTTAGATGTTGCAGGCTTTGAAACTCGGATGCATGTCCACGATGAGGTCATTGTCGATGAGCCGTACGATAATGGCAGGGACTCCTAATGGGCGCCTGGGCTTCCACTTCGTGCCGAGGCATTCGAGACGGACTTTTATAAGAAGGATTAAGTCATTTGCCGTTAACGATACGCTCTATAGATCGATTTCTAGCAATTATCCTTGGGTCGTGATCATCAAGAACGTTAACAATTTCCTCGACAGGGGTATCAATCATGGCTATGAAATTTTTGAAATTACTTCTGTCTGCGAAACGTTTATCATGATCGTCGATATCGGCTACTTTAACGAAGGCCACTTTATTAAATCTTCCGTTTGTATTTTCTCTTTCAAAAAGTTCAGCTAGACGTCGACTGTAATCTTTTGTAGCAGAAACATAAAGAAATTTCTTAGCTTCATCCAGTAAGAGCATTATACCTTGTTTATTATCACTAAATTTATTTACGGGTAATTCGTCGCTCCACTTAAGTTCTTGAATTAGGCCTAATTGATTTTTCAACATCAAGTAATAATCGGTTTTAGAAATGTAATCCATCTGGCACTCTCCATTCAAAATTAGTTAGCTATCACTTAAAATGTTCGACAATATTTGCCAATATCCTTCATCAAGGAGGTAAGCTCCATGCATGATCCAGATCCGTATTTTCAAGATATCCCCTGGGATTTGTTATATGAACGGTGAGCTGATCGGCGAGGTCTATGTGACCTTGCCGGATTCGCCGCCTTCAAGGAGGAAAGCTTTATGAAATGGGAAGCTTTTGAGTGTGACGAATGCCATCAACGATTTGCTCTTGAGCCGAAACTGGACGATGAGATCGAAGAGCCTTTATGCCCAGAATGCGGCAGTTACTATAGCAGCTTGTTGAAGTGTTGATTGGCGGGCGTGGTTACCACGCCAATCAACTACCGAACATAAACTGATTAAGTATCCTTCGGTTTATCACTCCCATATTCATCTACGAGTCGTTGTAATGCAGCACGAATCTCATAGTCTTTTGCATTGAATCCCATCTTATTAAGCTCGTCCTTTATAACTGGTATTAGCTCATTCACGGAGAGTTTATCGATTGAGTTATCTACTAAAAGTTTTCTCAAGACCTCAACCATTGCATCGAACATTCTTGAGGTAGGCTTAAATATTGTTTTAAAGTTCGAATGATGAATATTATAAGATTTCGAACGAGAATCTGAGGCTTTAAGTTCATTAATATCAACTTGTATATCCTGTAGAGTTCTAATAATAAACTCATTCGGCGATACTTCATCTTCTTTTAGTGAGGATACTCTAAAAGTACCAAAGCTCTTTAAGAATGGGGAATGATTAGGATCTTTAAGCGAATCTTCAAACGTTGATTTTACCTTTTGGGCAAGTTGCTCTTTAAAATCAACAATTGCTTTATATCTTAGATCTCTCGGGTACTGTAGGTGTTCAATGACTCCGGTATCAAATGCATATCCCGTCTGATCATCTTTAATAATTACAGTTGGTTTGTCGAAAGCGAGTCGCATACCTAGCTCAAACATGACATTAGGGTTCTTGCAACTAACATCACAAATAACAATATCTGATGTATAGAGGCCTTCAACAATACGTTTATGTATAAGTCCAGTACTGTCTCCTTCACTTACAATTTTAGGATTTGTATCGTAATCTGACAAGCTAGCAAGCGATTCAGTAATGATTCTTTTTACGTCAATCCAGTGCTCAGCGGTACAGCTGTCGATTGGTGCAATTGGCATGACGAGTCCAACATTTAGGAACTTTTTCTCTTTCGTCATAATACCCTCCTGGTTTATAAGAACTAGGAATATTATACCATTACTACAGTTTAATAATCTTTGAGAAATCGATTTTACAAAATAATATTTTTGAAGTTAGTTGAGGTGGCATCATGCAGGAACTGGACATTAGCTTCGGCAAGCACCGGGCTGATACGAACTGGAAAACTGAATATTTGACCTGGGATGAGTTCGTGGACCGGCTGCGGAAGGTCCGGCGGACAGCAGAGACGATGGCCCAGTACGACAAGATGAACAATGTCTCCCGCGGTATGGTGAAGGATGGGCCCGCTTTTGTTGGCGGGCTTGTCCGCACAGGGCGTCGGAAAAAGGAGAATGTCGATAGCCGGAGCTTGATTACCGTGGATGTCGATAGTGGAGACGATGATTTTTTATTTTCGGCTGAGCTTGTGCTGGGAGGGACGGCCTATGTTATTTATTCCACGCATAGCCATCGGCCGGAGAAGCCGAAATACCGCCTGATCATTCCAGCAGATCGGAATATGAGCCCGGATGAGTACGCAGCCGTCAGCCGGAAGCTTTCGGAGCAGATCGGAATGGAGTATTTTGACAAGACCACGTTTGACGTCCACCGGCTTATGTACCTGCCGAGCTGCAGCAAGGACGCGTATCCGGTCTTGGAAGTTTTCGAGGGGGAACCGCTCTCTGTGGATCGGATCCTAGACGACTATGACGATTGGCATGACGTGATGGCTTGGCCGCGGCACCCAGAGGATAAATCTCCTGCTCAGCTAGCAGCCAAGAGAGCGCAGGATTCTCGGGAGAAGTTCGGGACCATAGGCCTCTTCTGCCGGGCATTCACCATTGAAGAAGGCATAGAAACCTTTTTAGCTGATGTTTACGAAAAGGGCTCGATGCCGGATCGGTACACATACACCAAGGGCTCGAGCGGTAACGGTCTAGAAGTCTATCCGGATCAGGATCTCGCATTCTCCCATCAGGACAGTGATCCAATCGCATACGGACGCACTTATAATCTTTTTGACCTTGTACGAGTTCATAAATTCAGCCATCTGGACGAACGAGTGAAAGAGCATACGCCAGACGTTAAGAAGCCGAGTCACATGGCTATGGAGCAATGGGCAATACAACGGCCGGAGGTTAAACGCCTGGCCGCTATTGAGAAGCAAGCCGATTTCGCTGAGATGGCTGCTGCTTTTGATGATGAAGACAGCAGCCCCGACGACCCGGAGGATGACAGCTGGACGGAGAATCTTTAGAGGCACCATAAAGGCGGTGAGCTGCTGCCGACTGCCGGGAACGTCGAACTGATTCTGACGTACGGCCTTTGGCGCGGAACACTTGCCTATGACGCTTTTGGTAATACAGAGGTTATTCGGCACTCGCTGCCGTGGCGTGAACAGGAACGTCTGGGACGCTCCTATGAGCCTTGGCTGGGTGCTGATGATAAACGGCTCCAGCATTGGTTTGCCAAGGTACATGGCATCAATTCAGCCAAGACTATACAGAATGCCTTTACCGAGGTGGTTCATCGTAATACGTTCCATCCGATCAAGTCCTATGTCGAAAGCGCCGTATGGGACGGCCTGCCGCGGGCATTACACCAGGCAGGCGACACGGAAGATGCTGCTGGCTGCCGTCTCAAGGGTGTAAAGACGCGATCAGCTAGGACTTTCATGTCGTCAGGCGGTCGGGTCTTATCATCATACTTTTATCATACTAAATGCGAACTAAGTTGGAACGTTACACCTGACTTTTTGTGGTATTCTTGTAACAATCAAAAATTTAAGGATGCGTCGGCAATGGACCAAACGAGCCGTTAGGCGGCCGTCTCTTTTTAAATGTTCACCGACATAGCTCGACGGTAAGAGCGCTGCGGGGCCCCTGTCAAAACAGAGAGCAGAGGATCCAGGTTCAAATCCTGGGGTCGGTGCCATTATTTCCGGATGTGGTGTAGCTGGGTAGCACGCTTGCCTTGGGAGTAAGTAGTGTGGGTTCAAATCCTGCCGTTCGGATTATTCGTATCTTTTTCATCTCCCCCTTTTGCCGTCTCGGATCGAGGCGGTATTTTCTTTGCAGGAAATATATCCCTTTATGTCGAAATTTGATATCTGGGGGGTGAGAAAGTATGGAATTTTTAGTTGATCTTGAATTTATTTCAGGTGATAGAGCTACAAAGGAGATTATAGGGCAGGATGAAAATCAAATCATTGACCATATTCTGGGGAATAATTGGTTTATGTTTGATGATGGTGAGTACATTAATATGAACCATGTCAAATCTTTCAAAGTAGTTTCTAAACAACAAAGAAGAGAAGAAGAAGAGCAATTTGCAAAAGACACTCAAGCAATGATTAATAGTCTCAGTTTTTAAAGCATCCTAACGGGTGCTTTTTATTTTACATAAAGGAGCTGAGCGCGATGGATCTGAAAACTATTCAGAAAGCCTTTGAGGCAGTTCAACGAGCTTTGAAGCCGATCGTCGAGGCGATCACCCGACTGTGGAAAACATTTAAGACTTGGGTGTCTGAATGTCCACACATAGTCAAGCTGTTTCGGAGGGAACAAACGAGAAATTGTAATCGAGCCGGGGTGAGATCGCTGTTTCAGGCTCAGCCGAAAATGAAAGTGTATCACAGTCAGGTCTCAAGTCGACATGTTCGGCAGGTGGCCCGTAGCAGCTGTTAATAATCAAAACCAACACAACGCCGGGGGTGGTGATTGTGTACTTGCCTTGGAGTAAGTAGTGTGGGTTCAAAACTACCGTTTTAACCGTCTGTTTAGGCGATTTTCCCTGTGTAGTTGTTGGTTTTTCTTTATCTCTATGGCTTCCTCTTTGATTCGAAGAGTTTCTTCTTTGATTCGAAGGGCTTCTTCAATTGCTGCGAAATGAATATTTATTGGTTCTTCGATATAAATTTGAGATGAGAAGTCAATAAGCGAAACTAACAGAATGACCAATAAAATCACTCCGGTTGGCAAGAGAATAGACATCATGTGTTCAGCTAATAAATCTTTTGAGAAAATAGCATACACAGCTATAACGACAGAGAAAACAGGCAGACAAGATGTCAGAAGAAAACTTATTAATGATTTCTCTCGTAGTCCACTTATTCTCGACTTCAACTCGTATCTCATTTCTTTTAGGGTATCAGAATCATATGTAAGATAATGCGCTAGCATGATCTTTTTTTCTTTAGATAATTGAAAATCTGATTCAGCATAATTTTCGTCTTGAACGTATGACTTTTTGAACTTTTTATAAGATGATATAAATTTCTTTTGAAACCAAAGGTATTTTGCGAATTCTACCCAGAAAAGAGCGGTTAACGCTAATGCAAGTGCTATTACAGCAAAGATACCCGCAAAGATCATCAAAAATCCCCCTATTTTTTATTTACGAAGTATATACGAGGGTTAAGTTTCTTGGTTCCAATATCATCAAATTATTAAGGAGTGATATCATGGCAGGAGGGCGGAAAAGTAAATACCATACACACGTTGAACCCAAGCTCCTGCTGATCGAGGCATGGGCGCGAGACGGTCTAACAATTGAGCAAATAGCCGAGAAGTTGGGTGTAGCAAACTCAACTTTTTTTGATTACAAAAACAAATACCCGGAGTTATCGGAGGTCTTAAAAAAAGGGTCAAGAAATCGCTGACGTCATGGTCGAGAACGCACTGTTTAAGCGGGCTACAGGCTATCGATATGACGAAGTAACCAAAGAGGCTGCCAGAGAGCTTGACGAGGAAAGCGGCGAATACAAGACGGTTATGACGGAGACCAAGCGCGTGACTAAAGTCAACGCAGAGCTAGCAGCACTTGAAAAATAACATATCATATCAATGGGTCTCATCATTCTGATGGGACCTTTTTGATTTAGGGAAATGAGGTGAGAGATAGAAAAAGAGAACTTAACATGGGAAGAAGCAACCACCCAAGAAGTAACTTGGGGGGCTGCTCAGGACACTACTTGGAATTAATCAAACGGTTGATGTCTTCCATAATTTTTTTGTTGTTCTCAAGGATCGCTTCTGCAATCGCAGTTCTTGTTCCTTCGGCACTAATTGTAAGATGCCCATCAATATGCTTTTTAAGAACTGTGTCCAATTCCTCGAATGTGAGTCCGATAGTATCTATTTTAAAAACCTCCCTTCTCTCGAAAATAGGCCCAACATCCTACATTTCGACAATAAGGGAGGTTTTACCTTTTAATAAAGGCAGGTGAATACCTTTGGCCCAAGTACAATCTGTCATCCGCTGTGAGATCGATCCGACTAAGCCGGTACCAGAGATCTGAGCGGTGATTATGTCCGTAATTCCCTACCATCCCGGTCAGGAAGAAGCCATCCTGCTTGGGATTAAAGAAGCCGTCGAACAGAGGCTAGTCCATTTGAAAGGAGCTGAAGCACAGCATGGCGAACCGATACGCAAATCTGGTCGGGGCTAAGAAGATCAGTGAAGACTTTAATAACATTAACATCGGCTTTGATCGAGTACAGGAAGAAATGGACGCCAATAAGGGCGTGGCTGACACTCATATCAAAAATGCTGATATCCATGTGACCGTAGCCAAGAAATCTGAATGGGACAGCAAGGTAACGGCAACTTACAAGGTCAAGTGGATACTCATATTGCTGATAAGGTTGCGCACCTTACCAAGCAGGAGCATGACAAGTTAACCGAGTTGAAAGAAGGAGGGGAACCTAACCAGAACGCATTTGCTCGGGTTAACGGGCTGGAAGCCGTAACTACATCTGATGAATTTACTATCGTTGGCGATGTTGGGGTTGACGTAACAACGAACCCTTTGGATAAATCAATCCACCTTACTGTAAATGGAGAATCCACACCAGGTAAGCACGGGGTAACACATGACATTGGCGGCTCCGACCCGATCCCGGGACTAGCCCAAGCGGTGATCGATGCAACCGACGCTAAAACAAAAGCGACGCAAGCGTTAGCAGTGGTAAATGCTGCAGAAACCCCAACGGGAGCGCAGGACAAATGTAAGGCAGCCCGGGTATGCTACAACGGCCGGTACAGCATCAGCTTACATTGTGACACTCGACCCGATACCTACCGTGCTGGCAGATGGGTTCGGGATTACTATCGTGCCTCATATGGATCAACGCTTAATGTCAACAGTATGGGGGCAACTTCACTCAAAAAAAAGGATGGTACTGTTTATGCTACAGGTGATTTATTGGCGGGTAAACCGTACTCTTTCCGCAAAATTGGACCGGATTTTTAGTCGATAGTAGCTGTGAGGAGGTGATTATACAAGGACAGGTTGAGGATAATGTTGAATATGCCGAAAACATCGAAAAAAATAGTCCGATTGTTGTTCGTAAGTCAGGAGATACATTCACAAAACTCCCAAACCCCGATACACTACCTAGAAGAGCTGCATATATGCTAGTTTTACATCGGATGGGAAATATTTAGCTGTTGCAAACTATGGAAACCCTAGCGTTACAATCTATAAACGCTCGGGAGATGTTTTTTTACAAAACTTCCTGATCCTGTTTCTTTACCAGATGGCGGTGCATCAGCTGTTGAATTTTCAGGGGGATGGGATTTATCTGGCTGTTTCCCCTTATGGTCAGATATTGTCACAATATTTAAGCGTTCAGGAGATACCTTTACAAAATTGGTGGATATTGCAACATCTTTTCCTTCTGTTAATTCGTATATAAATTTAAGGTTTTCTCCAGATGGCGTATACTTAGTTATGATCAATAATGAACGACCATTCCTAGAAATATACAAGCGCTCTGGGGATAGCTTTACAAAGCTAAATAATCTATCACATATGCCCTCTTATAGCAATAACCCATATAATGCTGACTTTTCTCCAGATGGGGTATACCTAGCAATTGCAAATGAAGGTTCTCCAAGACTAATAATTTATAAGCGTTCAGGAGATTCTTTCACAAAGCTTCCAAACCCTACTGTACCACCACTAAGAGTAAATGGCTTGGCTTTTTCCCTCGATGGAAATTACTTAGTTGCTGCAACGCAGGAATCGCCCTATATTTCTATGATATAAAACATTAATGCAGGCATTTAATATACGAAATGTCGCAGATTTAAACTCAAGATCAGATACAACTATGATCGGTTACGCTAAGGAACCGGGAAAAGTAGGAGAAACAAAAAAAATTATCGCGATTCTGCATTGAGAATGCCCGACAGCGCCGAATAAGGCGTTTTTATTTTGCCCTCAGAGCCGATCTGGGGGCTATTTTACTCGAGAGGATTGATCTAAATGGATAAGGTTAAATCATTTATTATCGAAGCCGGTGCCGCATTGGTACCGGCTTTTGATTACTTTTACGGAGAGGGTGACGCAGTGGCTGCCATTATGGTAACCCTGCTGTTCTTCGTGATTATGGACTGGATTAGCGGAGTGAGAGCCGCAAAGAAAGATTTCACCTATGCCAGCCGGTACGGTTTGGATGGTGTTATTCGAACATTCTTTATTCTGCTCCTGCCAGCGGGCGGGCATCTGCTGGATGTCGTGCTGTCGTTACCTGGCGTAATTTTTGGTGCCCTAGCATTCGGCACACTGTATCATGTCGTACAAAGTATGACGGCTAACTCTATCCGGGCAGGGTGGGGTGACTGGCTGCCTCTGCCGGTCCTGAACGCGATTATCGAATGGGTTAAATCGGAGCTGGATAAAAAGATTCAACGTGCAGAGTCACGGAAAGGGGGATCAGCAGAATGACAAAGCTTAACTTTGTTGACCCAGGACTTAAATTTAGGTATGCCTTAGATCCGCCGCCTTCCAAGGTGGCTTATTTAGTACAGCACCATATGGCTCATAAGACGTGGGGGATCCATGAGGTCCACGAATTCCATAAAAACTCCAGAGGCTGGAACGGGATCGGTTATAACTGGTGGATTGGGTTTGACGGAACGATCTATGAAGGCCGCGGCTTCCATTATGGGGCAGGGGTATCAATTCACAACCACGATACCCTCCACGTTGGGTACCAAGGCGATTTCACACAACAGCAGATGACTGACGCGCAGCTTGCTTCAGGGATTGCTTTAAATGCGTTGCTATTGGATAAATATCCTTCGGCAAAGGTCGCCGGCCATAATGAACTGGCTTCGACAGCTTGCCCAGGTCAATATTTCCGGATGAACGAACTCAAACAAGGATTATCAAAAAAGGGGGCCACCAACGTGAAACAAAATAGCGAAAAGGTAAATGTCATTGTGGACGGAAAGCAGATCAAGGACGGTAAGCTGGAGAACGGAGTAACATATGTACCTTTACGGACAGTAGGCGAGGCGTTGGGGGCAAAAATAGGATGGGATAAGGATACCAAGACAGCCACGCTCGACACGAAGGTATAAATGATCATTAAGCGGCTATACTCATATTGAGTGATGTATCCCCAAAACATATTCACTCTCCCTCTATAAATGTCACGTTGGATATAAGAGCAAAGACCCTACTGGCTTAGGCTGGTGGGGTTCTTTTTTGTTTTCGGAACTGTTATAATACAAACATATGTTCTTATATTGAATATGAGGAGGGCACTATTGTGAGCAAAAAGTTGGAGGGTAACGGGCTTTGGGAATCGAGTCGCATGATGCTTCCAGAACGCAAGGAAGCTATCATACGCCTACAATTACAGGAAGGGAGAAAAGACCGGCCGACACTGGATCGACAAGAATTTGAGTTGATTGAACAAGCGTTGGCCGAATCTTTTCATGAACACCGTACCATAACAGTAAGGCTGTTTGATGAGTATGAAGATACGGAGTTAATAGGTATTGTCGTACTGATCCACACGTTCAGGCGAGAAATCAAATTGTCTATTGCTGAGGGTGATTGGCGATGGATTAAGATTGACGATATGTTTCATTAAGGTGAATGCCCATCTGTTCCTATGGTCATACAAGAAGCTTCTTTTTATTGTTAAGGGAATTATTATTCCTGAAAAGAGGACTTGACCAACTATTTGTCGAAGTGTATGTTTCATATTAGTTAATATGAAACATACACGACATAAAAAGCGTAAAAGAAGTTAAGGAGAAGTAGCTTTATGCCGATAAGGATACAGGTGAGGAAATGACTGGAAGTGAAGCGTACTATGTTTTACATCTTCATCATGGAACAAGTAAAACTTACTCGAATATGATAACTGAGAGTGGGTTTGAGTTCCCAAAAGTTAAAAGAAAAGATCACTGGTTAGGAAATGGAATTTATTTTTTTCGTGAGGATAAGGAGCAAGCTATGATGTGGGCTTGTTCTAAATTCAAGGACAGTGCCACTGAGACTGAAGTTCATGTACTTCAAACGAGATTTGAAATTCATGAGGATAACTTTCTTGATCTTGACAGCAGAGGCGGGTTATCAAAGTTCGAGACCTTTGTTGATGCAGTGAAGAAACAGCTTGGTGAAGTAAAGTTCAAGTCTGATCCTGCTAAGCTTAGGAATTTCATCATGGATATGTTGCCTAAGAAATACACTGTAATACAAAGAACTTTTGATGTGACCTCAAAAAGGTTCGACAATCACCCCATACTTGCAGCTGCTGAATTGAATCTTCACGGCAAACAGGTTTGCATCAGGGATAAATCGGTGATAACTGGTGATATTAACGTAGTCATGACCAAAAGTCTGTAGCTTAACGCTTTTTTCTTGTGGTTAATAATAATAAGAGGTGATTTCCATGTTGGAAATGAGCATGAATGAAATTCTTAAGTTGGCGAAAGAGTGGGGGATTGAATATGAAGTAGATTCTGCAACCCCGGGTTTTTTCACTGAGGACGATAACGGCAATGAAAAGCAGGTTTCTTTGGAAGAATTGCTCCTCATCGATCCAGCTGTAGATTTAGACAACTCGATTTCAAATGCGTTGAACGCAACTCTGAATACGAACACAAAAGAAATCGAGTTAGGTTTTATGTTTTTTGACATTAATGATACTAATAAGGTGGCGGCTTAAGTGTTAGCAGCAATTCAATTGAAATCATACTATGTCTCGGATATTTCATTTACTTATACTCCTGAATCTGAGTCTATTGAAAACAAACGCGTAGGTTTCACACATGAAATAAATTTCAATCCAAACGATGAGGTTGAGGTAATTCTTAGTTGTTCCATTGAAGATCAGTCAGGTCTTAACTTAGATGTTGTTCTTCATGGACTTTTCGAAGTTACTATTCCAAATGAGGATACCGAAAAATTGGGTTACAAGGTAAAGGATCTATGTGAGCAGAATACGTTATCTATCCTCTTTCCGTACTTACGAAGTGCAATTTCGGATATTTCACTCAAGGCAAATGTGGATCCAATAATTCTGCCGACCATAAATATTGTGGCATTGATTAATGAGCAGAAGAAAAGAACAGAAAATGACATAATGAGCCTAGACTAAGCTTTAATTTTGTGGACTAGGCTCTTGTTTTGCATCATACATAACTAAACGGGACCTTTTCCAATATAGATTGGAATGGTCCCGTTTGTCTTAGTGATGGTCAACTTAGAGAGTGTCTAATGGGCGAGAAGGGGCTATGTGAAACCCACACTTTACACACAAAAAAGCCTGTAGGTTGTTGTTTTTCCTTGTAGGTTGTACTATGATGTAAGACGCTAAAATCTTGATTCTGAAAGGGTTGTTGTAGATGAACTTTAATCTTGTACATCCTGTCAGATATTTCTATATTTAAGGGTGACGACGGATATGAGATCAGTATATTTGGATCATGCCGCATCAACCCCGGTTCATCCGGAGGTTGCCGAGCGGATGATGAATGTGATGACAAGCCAATACGGCAATGCTTCAAGCGTTCATGCTTTTGGACGGGAAGCGAAGAAGATCGTGAACGGGGCGCGTGATCGAATTGCGTCCCTTTTAGGATGCCAATCGGACGAGCTGGTGTTCACCGCCGGCGGAACCGAGAGCGATAATCTGGCTATCCTTGGATTGCTGGAGTCGCTTGGCCTGAAGGGCAATCATGTGATTACGTCGGCGGTTGAACACCATGCGGTGCTTCATACGTGCCACGAGCTGGAACGGCGGGGCTGTGAGGTTACCTATGTCCCCGTCGACTCTACTGGGCGTGTCTCTGTGGAGGACATTGCGGACGCCATTCAGGACAACACAGTGCTGGTTACCATTATGTATGGCAACAATGAAGTAGGCACCGTTCAGCCGATCGTCGAAATCGGCGAGCTCTGCCGCAGCCGGAACATCGTGTTCCATACCGATGCTGTTCAAGCCTTGGGATCGGAAACGATCAACTGCCGCGAGCTTCCTGTGGATATGTGGAGTTTTTCCGCCCACAAAATCAACGGACCCCAGGGCGTCGGAGCATTGGTTGTCCGCAGAGGTCTCAGCGTATCTCCGCGTCTGTTCGGAGGGCTGCAGGAGAAGAAGCGTCGCGCCGGAACAGAGAATATGGCTGGAATTGCCGGTTTTACAGCAGCAGTGGAATGGACCGTTCATAATATGGAGGCGCGTATCCAGCATTATCGCGAGCTGAGATCGACGCTGCTTGAAGGGCTTCGTCAGGAGATTGGCGAGGATGCTTTTGTGATCAACGGAAACTCGGAACATTACCTACCTCACATCCTAAATATCAGCTTTCCCGGTGCCAATACGGAGACGATGCTGATGAACCTCGATATGGAAGGAATTGCGGCGGCAAGCGGCTCGGCTTGTACGTCGGGATCTCTGGAGATATCCCATGTACTCCAAGCAATGAAACTTTCTGATCCTGTTTTGCGCTCCGCGATTCGTTTTAGTTTCGGTTTGGGTAATACTACTCAAGAAATGGAGTACACTGCCCAAAAAATTGGAACCATCCTTAATCGGTTACGTAAATAGATGTTAAGGGATTTCTCCTTCTAGGGAATAGGGGGTATGCGTTCGTCCATTTCATCCTTGGAAATGGCCCGTCAGGCTAACGAAATTTTGACCGGCGGCTGATTTCAAACCATGAAGGATGAGGAGGTGTCCACCGTATATGAAGCTTCAAGAAATGATTGGACTGGCTGTATTCGACGTGGAGAACGGTAAGGAAATCGGCAAAATCCACGATTTTATACTAGATGAGAACTGGTTGATTACCGGTTTGGAGCTGGAAGGCAAGGCTTTGTTTTCCACGCATGTGAAAAGCGTCTCATGGGAAGATATCGTCGCATACGGGGAAGATGCCGTCATGATCCGGAGCCAAGAGGCTGTCCGCAAGCTGGGCGCCAATGATATATCGCTTACGTACCTTTTGGGCAAGCGCAAACTGAAAGAGATGCAGGTCTTGACAGAGGATGGTATCCTGCTCGGGCGTATATCGGATGTTTATTTTGAGCAGGAACAGGGCAATACAATACTAGGGTTGGAAATATCCGATGGATTTGTCTCGGATTTGATCGAAGGTCGCAAATGGCTGCCTTGCACAGCGGAAATGGCTATCGGCGAAAGTGCCGTTATGGTACCCCCGATGAGCGAACAGCGTCTGGAAAAAGCCATTAATTCTGTGAACGGATAGGGTGAGGTAGGATGAAATGTCCAAACTGTAGTTCCAAAGATATCGGGAAAATCGGCTCCCACCAGTTTTATTGCTGGGGTTGCTTTATCGAATTGACAGTCAACGGAGAGAAAATGTCCGTATACCAGGTAGAAGAGGATGGCACGCTCAGCTCGCTGGATGACTTGTTCTTCGGTGATGAAATGCAGCCGGATTTCCCTCCTATGCACGCGTCTTCCTAAAGAACGCGTACATATTGTAAGTTAAAGATAACGACTCCTTGCTGAAGGCCTGTATGGCTGAGGCAGCAGGAGTCTTTTTCATTTGGGCCGGCGGAAATGTTAGTTTATTTCTGGAAGCTTGTACATATACTACAGGGTAGCTTTCGAAAAAGGAGGGTGCCTGTGTGGAACAGCTGACCGAAAACAAATGGTTTCGATTGTTGGTATGGTTAATGCTTGGACTCATCTCTCTTTACTTTGTCTGGCTGCTGCGTCCGCTGTTTCTGGATGTCTATCGATTTCTCAAAGCTGTCCTGGCGCCATTTCTGGTTGCCATGATCATATCTTATGTGCTCAATCCGGTTGTATGCATGCTCTCTGACCGCAAAGTGCCGCGGAGTATGGCGGTGCTGCTTATTTATGCCGTCTTTCTCACGTCGCTTGCCGTCATTCTGATGAACATGATCCCGATGCTGATTCGGCAGCTGGAGGAGCTCAACGAGCATTTGCCTGAATTAACGATGAACGCCCAAAGTCTGATGACCAATCTGGACAGCAGGCTGCTGCCTCCGGGAGTAAGGACAGGCGTCAACAGCTGGTTCTTGCAGATGGAATCGAGGCTGGCCGGAGGGATCTCGGATTTCATGGACAATATCGGCAACACGATTAATATCCTGTTTAATGTGTTAATTGTTCCATTCTTGATCTTCTACATATTAAAAGATTTTGAGGTGTTTCAGCGAACCGCTGTATCCTATCTGCCGCGGAGCCGCCGGAAGTCGATTGTCACGCTGCTTAAAGAGATTGACGAGGCTCTGGGGAATTATGTCCGCGGACAATTCCTGGTATGCTTAATCATCGGCGTACTGGCATATGTAGGGTATATGATTGTTGGTATGCCGTACGCACTGCTGCTGGCAAGCATCGTGGCGGTGTTTAACATCATTCCGTATTTGGGCCCTTTTCTCGGGGCGGCGCCTGCGCTTGTGATGGCGTCCACGATTTCCTGGAAGATGGTGCTGCTGGTGGTGGTGGTTAATATGATCTGCCAGACGCTGGAGAGCAACATCATTTCGCCCCAAGTGGTGGGGAAAAAGCTGCATATGCATCCGCTCCTGATCATTTTTGCACTCCTTGTCGGCGGTCAGATCGCCGGAACCGTGGGCTTGATTTTGGCTGTTCCCGTCTTTGCCGTCATCAAAGTGCTGCTGCAGCATTTTTTCGCTTATTATGTCAGAAGGAA
The DNA here is from genome assembly GCF_037969785.1 of Paenibacillus sp. FSL W7-1332. NCBI lineage: Bacteria > Bacillati > Bacillota > Bacilli > Caryophanales > Paenibacillaceae > Paenibacillus > Paenibacillus sp. FSL W7-1332. Next base: position 1,991,697 of record NZ_CP150209.1, read on the forward strand.
ATCCGGCTGAAGACTCCAGTCTGTAGCGGCAATGTTCATGCATTGACAGATAGTTACGCCCTATATATACTTGAAATGATAAACCTATAAACGTACAAATCGATGAGAAAATCAAGTAGGCTTTGCGTACCTTGCCCAGAGAACAGGTTCCTGCCCGGAGAATTTCCGGCTGGCTGCGAGAACCTGGAAGCGAACCTAAGCCGAATGCTAATTTTTGAGTGTGATTCAAATTCACCGGGTGGCCCCCGTTATCCAGCCGTTACGAGGCGATCGTCACATATGTGATTCCAGGAGGACCCTGCTGGAGGATGAATGGACGATAACCAGGGTGGTACCGCGAGAACATCGTCCCTGAATTTAATTCAGGGGCGTTTTTTTGTGTTCGGAACCAAGTGATCCGGACGCCATATTATGACTGGAGGAAGTGTAGAGATGAAAGCTAGTGAAATCCGTTCCAAATGGCTAGAGTTTTTTGCAGAGAAAGGCCACAATATCGAGCCAAGTGCATCGCTTGTTCCGCACAATGACCCGTCCCTGCTCTGGATTAATGCAGGCATGGCTCCGCTCAAGCCTTATTTTGACGGGCGTGTGAAGCCGGAGAATCCGAGAATTGCGAATTCGCAAAAATGTATTCGGACCAATGATATTGAGAATGTCGGCAAAACCCGTCGTCACCATACATTCTTCGAAATGTTGGGCAACTTCTCCATTGGGGATTATTTTAAAGAAGAGGTTATCACCTGGGCTTGGGAGTTCCTGACGGACAAGAAATGGATCGGCTTCGATCCGGAGAAACTGTCCGTTACCGTGTATCCGGAAGACGAGGAAGCCTTCAAATTGTGGAATGAAAAAATCGGACTGCCGAAGGAACGCATCATTAAGCTGCAGGATAACTTTTGGGATATCGGCGAAGGACCTTGCGGACCTTGTACCGAGATTTTCTATGATCGCGGTGAAGGATACGACACGGATGCTCCGGAATCCGAAATGTTCCCTGGCGGTGAGAATGAACGCTGGCTCGAAGTATGGAACCTCGTATTCTCCCAGTTCAACCACAACAAGGACGGCAGCTATACACCGCTTCCGAACAAGAACATTGATACGGGTGCGGGACTCGAGCGCTTTGCTTCCATCCTGCAAAACGTAGCGTCCAACTTCGATACCGACCTGTTCCAGCCGATCATCCAGAAGACGGCAGAGCTTGCCGGCGTTAAATACAATGAGAAGACGGAGTACGATATCGCGCTGAAGGTCATTGCAGACCATATCCGTACGGTTGCGTTCGCAGTAGGCGATGGCGTGCTGCCTTCCAACGAAGGCCGCGGTTATGTCATCCGTCGTTTGCTCCGCCGTGCGGTTCGTTACGGAAAGGTGCTCGGGCTGGACAAACCATTCATGTATACATTGACCGGTACCGTAGGCGATATTATGGGCGTATACTATCCAGAGGTCGTTGAGAAGCGCGCCTTTATCGAGAAGGTCATCGCAACGGAAGAAGAACAGTTCCACAAAACGCTCTCCGACGGCTTGAACATCTTGGCTGACGTTAGCGCCGAAGCGAAGAAGCAGGGCAAATCGGTCATCAGCGGCAGCGACGCGTTCAAATTGTATGATACGTATGGCTTCCCGTTTGATTTAACGGAGGATTATGCGTCCGAACACGGATTGACCGTGGACCGTGAAGGCTTTGATGCTGCGATGAAGGAACAGCGTGATCGTGCGCGTGCGGCCCGTCATGAAACGGAAAGCATGAAGATTCAAGGCGGCGTTCTTTCCGATTATACGGTTAAAAGTGAATTTGTTGGATATAATGACACCGTCAGCGAGGCGAAAGTGCTCGCCATTGTTTCCGGTGACAGCTTCGCAGACAGCGTCAGTGAAGGCGAGACCTGTCAGGTCATTCTGGACGTTACCCCGTTCTATGCCGAAAGCGGCGGTCAGGTCAGCGACCAGGGGATGATAGAAGGCGGATCCGTTCGTGCCAGAGTGGAAGGTCTTTTCAAGGCTCCGCATGGACAGCATGTGCATTTCGTAACCGTAGAGCTCGGCGAGCTTAAAGTGGGCGATACGGTCAAAGCGCAGGTGGACTCCGCTATGCGCAATGATATCGTCAAGAACCATACCGCCACACACCTTTTGCATAAAGCATTGAAGGAAGTGCTGGGCGATCATGTCAATCAGGCAGGTTCCCTTGTTGAACCGCAGCGTCTGCGCTTCGACTTCTCCCACTTCGGCAGCATTACGCCTGAAGAGCTGGCCGATATTGAGCGCCGCGTGAATGAACAGGTATGGAAGAGCATTCCGGTTGTTATCGAGCGCAAGGCCATTGATGAAGCGAAGGCGATGGGCGCCATGGCATTGTTCGGAGAGAAATACGGAGATATCGTCCGTGTCGTTCAGGTCGGAGATTACAGCATCGAGCTCTGCGGCGGATGCCATGTAGGCAACACCTCCCAGATCGGAATCTTCAAGCTGCTTGGCGAGAGCGGCATCGGCTCCGGCGTTCGCCGCATTGAAGCCGTAACGGGACGTTACGCTTATGAGCATCTGGAAGGCCAAATGGATCTGCTCAAGCAAGCCGCAGGTTTGTTGAAGAGCAATCTTGCGGACGTGCCGAAGCGGATTGAAGGCCTGAACCAGCAGGTGAAGGATCTTGCCCGGGAGAACGAGTCCCTGCAAGGCAAACTTGGAGCGATTGAGGCTAGCCAGTTGACCGATAAAGTGAAGCAGGTCGGAAACACGTCGCTGCTTGCAGCTGAAGTGCAGGCTGGCAGCATGGATGGACTCCGCGGCATTGCTGACGAATTGAAGGGCAAGCTGCCGGAGGCGATCCTCGTGCTCGGCTCCAAAGCAGGCGACAAGGTGAATTTCGTCGTAGCCGTTCCGCAGCATCTGGTGAAGCAGGGCTATCATGCCGGCAAGCTCGTTAAAGAAGTGGCTTCGATATGCGGCGGAGGCGGCGGAGGCCGTCCGGATATGGCGCAAGCCGGGGGCAAGGATGGTTCCAAACTGACCCAGGCGCTGCAGCACGCCGAGGATCTCATAGCCCGGGGCGTGTAACAGATTTGTCCAGATTGTGTACAGCTGGCAATCGTAAGCGGGATCCAACGTTTTGCTGTACACAATCCCGAATTTTTTGGAACACTCTCTAAATATTTCGCTTTCGATTTCCGTAGAGACTTAGGATTATGTTATGATATAACTAGATCAAGCTGGTAAATATTTATTCGACGAAGCATGGTAAACATGTTCTTTGAAGAAGCGAGGTGTGTCACACATGGACTCCATGGATAAGACTGTCAAGTTCAATGTAAAAGGTGATGAAAAGGAGGCTTCCGCCCAGGACATTCTACTTTCGGTGTACGATTCGCTGGTAGAGAAGGAGTACAATCCGATTAACCAAATCGTAGGGTATCTTTTGTCCGGGGATCCCGCTTATATACCTCGGCACAATAATGCCAGAAGTTTGATCCGGAAAAAAGAGCGAGATGAATTGATTGAAGAACTGGTCCGGTTCTATTTAGCCAGTCACCGTTAGGAGCACACAGGGATGAAGAAGATCATGGGATTGGATTACGGGGACCGCAGAATCGGTGTTGCCATAAGCGACGCGTTCGGATGGACGGCCCAAGGGGTTGAAGTTATCGAGCGCCGCCGTGATGAAGGCGAACTGGACAGAATTGCCGCACTCGTCAAAGATAACGAGGTCGGTGAAATCGTGGTCGGCTTGCCTAAAAATATGAACGGCACGATTGGTCCGCGGGGCGAAATCTGCATGGAATTCGCAAGCACATTGCGAGAGTCCCTATCCTTACCCGTTCACCTTTGGGATGAACGGCTATCAACAGTATCCGCTGAAAGGACATTGCTTGAAGCCGATGTCAGCCGAAAGAAGCGAAAACAGGTTGTAGATAAAATGGCGGCAAGCTTGATTTTGCAAAACTACTTGGATTCTAAAAGGTAAAGGTGAGGGTGATTACAATGGCTAATGAGCATATTGGTATGGAAGAAGAACCGGAAATTATTTATATTCCCGACGATGAAGGCAACGAGGAAGAATTCGAAGTCATCATGAAATTCGAAGTGGATGGCTCGGATGCTAAATATATGATGGTCGTACCAAGGGAGTCTGCCGACGAAGAGACAGACGAGGTCTACGCCTTCCGTTATGAGGAAGACGGAGACGACTTGAAATTGTTTATGATTGAAGACGATGAAGAATGGGCCATTGTTGAAGAAACCTTCAATACGCTCGTGGAAGAGCTGGACGGGAGAGACGAATGATGTCTGATTTTTCGGTTGAGAATATCGTATGGACCCAAGTACTTAAGGAAGCATTCGGTGAGAGTGTCGAGCTTGAGGACGATAAAGGCCATATCGAGGTTTATGATATTGCCGCCGAATTTGAAGTGGATGGTCAAGGGTATGCCATTCTGGTTCAGCCGGATCGAACCGATGAGGAGTACGAGGTGCTTCGTATCGTAAAGGGCGAGGACGGCGGATTGCAGCTGTCAACCATTGACGACGACGAGGAATGGGAGAATGTGTCAGAGCTCTATGATGAGCTGACGTTTCCCGAAGGAGACGAGGATTAAGTTCCCTCCTGCAGGAGCACATGCTTAATTTTCAAATGAAAGTTCAGGAAGGGGCGGAGCTGTCCGCCCCTTTTGGTGTGAAGGGATGAGTAGATTGAAGAAACTGGCAATAGCAGTATTGGTCCTGATCCTCCTTGCGGGCGGGGCCGTATTTTACGTATGGAATGGTTTACAGCCCGTTCAAAGCTCGGAAACTCCCGTCGAATTCACCGTGGAGTCCGGCATGAGCACGTCCTCTATCGCCGATCTTCTTGAGGAAAAGGGACTGATCAAGAATGCCCTTATACTTAAAGGTTATTTAAAGCTCAGCGGGGAAGGAAGCCGTCTGATGGCAGGGACCTATGAGGCAACCCCAGGCACTCCGTTCAAGGAACTGTTATCGAAGATGAACAAAGGCGAAGTGAAGCCCGAGGAGATGGTTCGTTTCACGATCCCTGAGGGATATACGATCCTTCAAATGGCGGAGACCATCGCTCAAGAGAGCGGAATCGATGAGAAGGAATTCTTGAAAGTTGTGGATCAGCCGGCCGGCTGGGATGTTCCGATTGCTGGAGAAATTCCCCAGGAGGCAGGCCTCAGGCATCATCTAGAGGGATACTTGTTCCCTGCGACCTATAATCTGCCGAAAAAGGATATTACGGCAAAAGGTATTGTAGAAACCATGCTGAAAGAAACGGAGAAACGTTTGGCCGAAATTCCGGATTGGGAGAGTCAATTGGAGGCTCGCGGCGTAACGTTCCATGAACTCATGACCATCGCTTCGCTGGTGGAGCGGGAAGTGGTTGCAGATCAGGAGCGTGCCCTGGTGGCTGGCGTTATATATAATCGATTGGAAGAGGACATGAAGCTGGAAATCGATGCAACCGTGCAATATCTGTTGGATAAACCGAAGGAACGATTGCTTTATGCCGACCTTGAGGTTGAAAGCCCGTATAACACATATCGTCAAAAGGGTCTGCCGCCTGGCCCGATCTCGAGCCCGAGCCTGGAATCGATTCAGGCTGCTTTGAATCCGGAGAAATCCGATTATTTGTTCTATGTAACAAAGAAAGACGGTACACAAGAGCATCTGTTTGCCAAAACGTATAAAGAGCATTTGAAAAATATCGAGACCAGCAAGAAGATGGCACAACAATAATATTACGTGTTGAGCAAGTCCGCTGATACGCTGAGTGACAAGGAACAGATCCAGCTCGTACTCAGAAGAGTCTTGTTGAACAACCTCTAAGTAGGGAGGAATTTTTAAATGAGTATCAAACCTGAATTATTGGCAGCAGCCGGGTCTCTGGCTGATGCCGCTGCTTATCTGGAAGCGGGAGCCGACGCACTGCTCGTTGGCGAGGATCGATTCGGCATGAGACTGCCTGGCAGTCTGACATTGGATGAAATAACCCAAGTCGTACATCTTGCTCATGAACGAGGAAGCAAAGTGTACGTCAGCTTGAACAACTTGATGACAAATGATTTGCTGCCCGAGCTACCTGCCTATGTTAAGGCGCTCGGAGAAATCGGGGTAGACGCGGTGGAATTTAACGATCCATCCGTACTCACTACCGTAAAAGAGCTGGCTCCACAGGTAAAACTTCATTGGAACGCAGAAATGACCGCCACCAACTATTCAACGGCCAATTACTGGGGAAGCAAAGGCGCCTCCCGGGTTATACTTGCGCGTGAATTAAATATGGACGAGGTAACCGACATGAAGCCGCAGCTTCAGCTGGAAGCACAGGTTCAGGTTCATGGCATGACCAACATCTATCATTCCAAGCGGCGCCTGGTGAACAGCTATATGCAGCAGCAGGGCAGACCGGTGAATGAAGGCAGCCTTGGCAAGGAGCGCGGTTTGTTTCTCATTGAAGCTGAGCGTCAAGAAGAGAAATATCCGATCTATGAAGATATCAACGGAACCCATATTATGAGTTCGGAGGATATTTGCATTCTGGAGGATTTGCATCTGTTAATGGCAGCAGGCATGGACAGCTTTAAGGTTGAGACGCTGCTGAAGCCGCGGCATTACAATGAGCTGGTGATTCGAACCTATCGCCAAGCGATTGATTTATATGCTGCAGATGCATCCACTTATGCTTTTCAGGAAGAGTGGATGGACGGAATTCGCGCGATTCAGGATCCGGAACGTGAATTGTCGTTTGGATTTTTCTATAAGGAACAAGTTTATTAAGGAGTGGACAGCATGGAAGCAATGGCACAGCCAAAGTACAAGGGCAAACGCTATCGCCTGGACAAGCCGGAATTGCTCGCCCCGGCGGGTAATCTGGAAAAACTGAAATTTGCGGTGCATTATGGCGCCGATGCGGTATACATTGGGGGCCAGAAATACGGGCTTCGTTCAAATGCGGACAATTTCAGTTTTGAAGAAATGAAAGAGGGCGTGGAGTTCGCCAAGAAATACGGCGCCAAAGTATTTGTGGCAACCAACATATATGCGCATAATGAGGACATTGAGGGAATTGAAGCCTACCTGCGAAGTTTGGAGGAAGCAGGCATTGCGGCAATCATCGCCGCAGATCCGGCAATTATTGAAGTGGCCAAACGTGCCGCGCCCAAGCTCGAAGTTCATCTGAGCACACAGCAATCCACGCTGAATTGGCAGGCCGTGAAGTTCTGGAAGGATGAAGGATTGCCGCGGGTTGTACTTGGACGCGAGGCGAGTCTGGAGGAAATCGCGGCGATTAAAGAGCATGTCGATATTGAGATTGAGGCCTTTATCCATGGCGCGATGTGCTCCTCGTTCTCCGGTCGCTGCGTGTTGTCCAATCATTTTACGGATCGTGATTCCAACCGGGGCGGATGCTGCCAATCCTGCCGTTGGAAATACGATTTGTTTGTGGATGGAAGAGAAGAGCAAGGCCAGTGGGTATCGGAAGAGCAGCAGTTGATGGAACAGCCGGCCCCTGCTCCGTCCCCATTCAAACCGGGCGTTACGCAGATCCCGTTGTTCCAGCCGGAAGACAACCAGTTTACGATGGGGTCGAAGGATCTCTGCATGCTCGAGCATATTCCGGATCTGATTGAGGTGGGAATCGACAGCTTCAAGATTGAAGGACGGATGAAGTCGATCCATTACGTAGCGACTGTGGTTAATGTATATCGACAGGCGATTGATTCCTATATGGCTGACCCTGATCATTATGTATTGAAGCCGGAATGGATCGAAGAAATTAATAAAGCGGCCAATCGACCGCTGAATACCGGGTTCTTCTATGATACACCGGACCATGAGGATCATATCTATGAACCCGAAGAGAAGGCGGTCCCTTATGACTTCGCCGGCCTGGTGATGGACTATGACGAGAAGTCGGGAACGGCTGTCATTCAGCAGCGGAACCACTTTAAGCCAGGGGATGAAATCGAGTTTTTCGGACCGGAAGGAACCTTCTTTAAGCAGGCAGTTGGTCCTATTGAGGATGAGAACGGCAGTGAACTTGATGCAGCTCGCCATCCTTTGCAGCTCATTCGCATGAAGGTGGATCAGCCGGTGCGCCATTTTGATATGATGAGAAAGCGTAAAGGGTAACAAAAAAATAGATCTAAAGAACTACACAATTGAGAATCCGGGTCTGTGGATGGACCTTGGATTCTTTTTGTTTGTAAAAAAATTAGGGATTAAGAATTATTTTTTTGCGAAAACCCAAAGGAAAACACCTCCAATTGTCGAAATAAAGAGTAACGAATACGTTGCAAGGGATTGGACCGACGTATTAATAATATGATTGTGGTAGGTGAACAGCTAATGTCAGAAGTTGAGCAGCATGATAAGAAGCCGAAAAAGGGCAAGAAGCCCGGGGGTATCAAAGAGAAAAAGGAAAAATCTTCGGCATCAACAGGGATACATACTGCCAAGTCGTTTTTTTCAAACGTGGGAACGGCTATAAGCCGGATGCCGATGAACCCGGCGAAATCCGTCGGAATTCGATTGTTCCTGATCTTTTTGTCAGCGATTGTATTTTTTGTGATCGTCTTGGGTTATCTGTCCTACGATAAGGCGAAGAGCACGATTGAGAAGAATGCTGCAAACGGCAATCAGCAGACGATCATTCAAACCTCTGAGAAAATCGACATCATTCTGGAGAAGTACGAGAATGCCGGTAGACAAATCTTCTATGACATTGAATTGCAGAAGTTGTTGTCTGAATACACGGATAAAAAGTTAAGCGATTACGACGCGTTTACGGTGGAGCGCAGCATTCGGGATAAACTATCCAATCAGATTACATCGGATTCGTCGATCCGAGCCATTTATTTGATTCCTACCAAGAGTGAGAAGATCATATCGGCAGGTCAAGCCTCAGAGTCTTCGAAAACCGTCCTTGAGCAAAGCTGGTATACCGAATTGAAGGAAGGCGACAAGAAGATTATGTGGCTGCCAACGATGCAGAACAGCGGGGCACCATATTTCACGATTGCCCGTTCTTTAGGGTCTATGAACGATCTGACTTCAACGTATGTGGTGATGTTTGAACTTAACGCCTCGGTACTGGATACGCAGCTGAAGGGAATCAACCTGGGCGAGAACGGCCAGCTGCAATTGATCAGTCCGGAAGGCATCGTTGTTTCCTCCAGCGAGTCCTCCATTGTAGGTTCGGAAACCGCTTGGACGTTTGCGAAGGAATTTCCGGCCGACACCAAAACGGATGACGTAAGAACGAAGGATGAGGAAGGAAGAAATGTGCTGGCGGTTTATAATACGCTGAACACCAACGATTGGAAGCTCGTAGGATCTGTCCAAACCAGCGAGCTGACGAAGGATGCATCAAGCATACTGGTCATCACGCTTATCGTGGCTGCCATCGACGTTATTTTTGCCATTCTGATCGGGATTTGGATGGTAAGAATGATTGCCCGTCCATTAGGCAAGCTTAACCTGTTGATGAAGGAAGGCGCCAAAGGCAATTTGAATGTTCGCACAGACCATAAGAGCCAGGACGAAATCGGTCAGCTCTCCGCAAGCTTTAACGATATGATGGAGCAGATTACCGGACTCGTTCAGCAAACGAGCAATACCGCTCAGGAAGTGCTTAGAACGGCAACCGAGTTAAGTGATGCCTCGAAGAAGACGGCTATTTCCGCCAAAGAAATTGCCGTAGCGACCGAGGAAATTGCCAACGGTGCCAGCAGTCTGGCGGTTGAAGCCGAGCGCGGCAGCGATCTGACCAACAATATCTCGAAGCAGATGCAAATGGTCGTTTCAGCCAACGAAGAGATGGGCAAATCGGCCCGTCACGTGGAAAGCGCGAGTGAGCTTGGAACGAAGCATTTGAGCGACTTGCTGGATAAGACCCATCAGACTGAGGATATGACCCGTTCCATGATGCACAAGGTTGATGGCTTGAAGGAGACAACCTCCTCGGTTGTCAAAGTGCTGGACGTACTTCAGAATATTACAAAGCAAACGAATATCCTTTCATTGAATGCAACAATCGAGGCTGCCCGTGCTGGGGCGGCTGGTAAAGGCTTTATGGTCGTGGCCGATGAGATCCGCCAGCTGGCAGACCAATCCAGGCAGTCCATTGATATGGTGAGCCAGATTACAGACCGGATCATGACCGAGATGAATGAAACCGTCCAGGTATTGCTGGATGCGAATCCTCTCTTCAAAGGTCAGATGGACGCTGTTAAGGAAACAAATGATATCTTCGTATCCGTTCAGCAGCAGATGGTCGATTTTATCGAATCCTTGGATTCGGTAACGCATTCGATTGATGAACTGAATGAATCTCAGAATGTACTTTCGGAAGCGATGAGTAATGTGAGCGCGGTAGCGGAAGAATCCTCCGCAACTTCGGAAGAGGTAGCTTCTCTCTCTACAGAGCAGCAAAGCGTCAGCAGTCAGCTGGTTAATCTATCATCGCAGCTGGAGAATGTATCGAATGACCTGAAAGAGACCTTGTCTCGTTTTAGATTGTAGGATTGAAATATAATTCAAAGGCTGCTCCATCCGTATAAGCTGATGGGGCAGCCTTTTTTTTAGTTTACAGAGTGTACAAGTCTTCAGCGTGCGAATAAGCGACGAAGCATAGGCTCCACTTTGTGGGGTTATTTTTGATGCCGGATAATCGGGGTTGTCTTTTCTGGAGAGCTCATTTTGGTAGAGAAGCGAGGGTGATTGAGGCAGGTTCCATATGGAAATAATGATGAGACATCGACCATATTGGAGGAGCAAGACATGAGGCTTATCCGCAATAAGCGAATTACATACGGATGGCTAATACTCACGCTTTTAATCGCCGTATTGACGCTGCGTCTTGCATGGGTGCAGCTTGTGATGAAGCATCAGCGCGTTCCCGGCAGCCGGCATACGATGGTAGAGGCATCGCTGATCCAGAGGGAGCGGGGCCTTGTGCTGGATTCGGGTCGCGGTCATTTTACGGATCGGAACGGAAAACCGCTCACGGGCAAACTTATCTGGGCAGCCGTGATGTTTCCTGCTGGCGAGCAGGAACTAAAGAACTCCCATCATCAGTTAGTGAAGCTGGCCCGTATACTGGGAACAAATAAGGATCATTTGATACAGACCTGGGGTAAGTTAAAGGAACCAGAATTGTGGCATGGGGACAAATCCCTCATTCCTCGTTCCTTAACCAAAGATGAGATTGCGCAGATTCAAGAGCTTGAACTACCGAAACTCAAGGTTCTTCCCTATGAGCAGCGATACGGCAATCGCCAATCGGGAATGCAGTGGCTTGGTTTTGTGTCTGGTCAGCGTAAGGAAAGCCTGTTCTTTGACGATTATCCAGTGGTTACCGGAACCAGTGGATTGGAGAAAACGATGGATTCGTTGATACGGGGGGAAGGGCCGACCATTGTCTATTTTCCGGTTAACAGCACCAATGAAGTCATTCAGGATATCAAGCCCATGGTGAAGGCGCCTGACAATCGGTACTATCCATTACGGATATCCACCACGATTGATATCGATATTCAACAAGGGATTGAGGCTATAACGGAGAAAGCGGGCATGAAAGAAGGGGCGGTTGTTGTGCTGGATGCCCGCAATGCGGATATCGTGGCCATGGTTTCAAGACCATTCTACAATCCGGAGCAGATTCACCCGAAGGATGGTCAGTGGGAGAATCGCGGGTTGAAGGCAGCTACACCAGGGTCCATCTTCAAGCTGGTCACGGCTGCAGCCGTACTTGAGCATGGTTTAAGCTCTGAAGGAGAACATTTCCATTGTGATGGCGAATACGGTAAGTTCGGAATGTCCTGCTGGAAAAAAGGGGGGCATGGAACGATTGATCTTCGTGAAGGCTTCGCGGAATCATGCAACGTCGTATTTGCTACACTTGCAGAGAGACTGTCCGCTCAGCAAATGGCAGAGGCGGCCTCTGCACTGGGATTCGGGCAAACGGTAGGCTGGAAATCCCAGCAGTTTCTAGGGCTTCGTTCTTTTGCGCCATTGGATCATGAAGAGAAGGGTACGGTATTTTCCAGCTTGGCGGACGCCTCTGATGCGGGTGTTAGAGTCCAGACTGGCATAGGTCAAAGGGACACTGCCGTATCCCCGCTGCAAGCCGCCAATGCGATGGTAACGCTGCTACATGGCGGGGTGAAGACCCAGCCCCGTATTTTACAGCAGATCCGGTATGCTAACGGGCAATTGCTGCAAGATACGGATCCTTTAAAGGATCGAACATCTGGAAAAGGTATTTCCCGGGAAACCTCTTCCATTCTGCTCGAGTGGATGGAGAATGTTGTCGAAGAGGGAACAGGCAGCTCATTAAAAAATCGCATATGGACTCTTGCAGGTAAATCCGGTACGGCCCAGGTAACAGTGAAAGGCCGTACCCGAAACAACCAGTGGTTTGTCGGGTACGGCCCAGTGGAGAAGCCACGTTATGCCGTGGCTGTATTGGTTGAGAATCGGAACCCGAACAGCAGCAATCAGGCAACCGACATATTCGGTCAGGTTTCCGATTTCTTGGCTTCGGTTGAATCGGCCTCCGGCTCTGCGTAAGAGCGGGACATGTCCCATGGAGACACATCGAATTCTTCACTCGGCAGCCGGATCCACTGCTTCAGATATCCCTGCGTAAGCAGTTCCTTGATGAGAATCAGCAGGATAGGCGCCAGGATCAAACCGGCAACTCCAAAAATGGACAGCGAGATCATCATAAAAGACAACATCAGAAATGCAGAGGATACGCCGATCGAGTTTCCTGTAATTTTAGGCTCGAGCAGCTGTCTGGAAATGACAACCACGGCAAGCAGCACGATCAAGCCAATGGCGAGTCCCGTGTTCCCGACGATGAACAAATAGGTAATCCACGGAATAAGAATAACGGGAACACCCAGCAGCGGCAATACATCGAACACGGCGCAGATGAGCGCAACGGACAGCGAATTCCCCGTACCTAATATCAGAAGTCCTATATATACAATAACAAAGGTAATGCTGACCAGCTTCATCTGAGCTTTTAAATAGGAGCCAATTGCCTTGAATACATTATCTTTGAGGAATACAAAAGCCGTCTTGAGGGTTCTTGGCGTCTTGTCTTTGGCGATTCTCCGCCAGCTGCCGATCTCAGTGCTCAGGAAGAAGGCAAGGATAATCGCAACCCCGAAATTCGCGATGAACGAGGAGAACGACCCCATAAATCCGACGACATAATGGAAAAATGATTCTGCAGCACCTTGGGCAAAGGTAGTGATGTCCTGGAAATAACCGTTCAGACGTTCTGTCAAATCCGGTGGCAGGGCGTCGAGCCTGGTCTGCAGGAATATGAGGGTTTCCGAGAAATGTTTTTGGATCGTTTGGGTGTAAGCCGGCAAATTATCCTGCAGGTTCATGAACTGCGACACGATGAGAGCCCCTGCTCCGAACAGGACGCCCAGGATGACGAGCAGGAAGAGCAGAACGGATATAGCCGCGGCAAATGGTTTCGGGAGCCCCCTGCGGTGCAAAAATTTGGAGAAAGGCTCGATAATCAGGAAAACGAGGAAAGATAAAAACACCGGAGCCGCAATTTGGTACAGCTTGCTGAATATGAACATGATGAGGTAAACCGTAAGCACGATTAAACCTATATCAAAGGCGGTTCTCCAATATTTTTTATACAAGGGAAGCATAGTGGGATATCGGCTCCTTTATACTTTATTAATTGATATCATTGTACACGATTTGTGAAAAAAAAGCCTATTTCTTTAAGTGCTATGCTAAAATAATAATAGTGGGTTCATTAGAAAAAGAAATAAAAAGCGGGGAGTTAGCATGCAAACATTACTGCTATGGTTGTTTTACCTTTCATCTTTTTATGCATTTATTCCCGGCATCTTGACCCGGATATTTGGTTTCCGAGTATTTCGCAGGGGAACAGGCTCGAAAGACTTTGCCTTAACCTTTGATGATGGTCCTGATCCGATCTATACACCAAGACTTCTGGATCTTTTGAAGCAGTATAATATGAAGGCGACGTTTTTCCTGGTGGGTTCCCATGCCGAGAAGCATCCAGAAGTTGTAAAACGCATTCATAGTGAAGGTCATCTGATCGGGATTCACAACTATGTTCACAAGAGCAATTGGTTCATGCGGCCGGTCACCGTCCGTAAACAAGTCAAGCGCACGGATGATATTATTTACTCTATCACCGGTGAACGATCGAGTTATTACAGACCGCCCTGGGGAATCGTGAATTTATTCGATTTTGCCAAGAATACCGGCTGCCGGATCATCCTATGGTCCTCAATGTTTAATGATTGGCGGAGCAAGATCGGCGCCGACAAGCTGACCCAGCGAATGCTTTCCAAGCTTAACGGTGGTGAGGTTATGCTCTTACATGACTGCGGTACGACGATGGGGGCGAATCCCGATGCACCGGAGCAAATGCTGATCGCGCTGGAACGTGTTCTGAAAGTCGCAGAGCAGAAGGGAATGAGAAGCATCCGAATCGACGATATGATGGCGAAGGAAAGCAAAGCGAAAGCGAAGAAGCTGTCTCCTCTGAAGCGTATGATCGTCTCGTTGTGGCTTCTGTGGGAAAAAGGATTTCATGCGGTATTTGCGCTCAAAACGGTCTCGCCGGCAGATCCGATGCTGCATTTCCGAAAGCGCGCTTTTACCGGCAAAACGGTCGTGATGGAAGATGGCAGCCAGCTTGAAAAGGGAGACCAGGTGCTGGAGCTCCATTTTGATAACAAAAAATTGTTTGAGATCGGCAGCCGCTCCCGTTCGGAAGTGCAGCTCGCCATCAAAATGATTCGTGCCGTGCAGAAAGATCTGCCTTCTCTGGCTAATATGGTATTGGAACGGCCTGAGTACAAGGATATCAGGGGATTGTATGCTGTAACCATGATTTCACGGGGACCGGAGCAATTCGGATTTCATGTCATGGATTTACCGCGGGGACTGTTTGCAAGCTCGTCCAGACTGTATCTGAAGCTGCTGCTTAGCGTTATTCATCCGAAAGGGCAGGCCCGTCTTAAAGAGGGCAGTCAGATCATGGAGCCAAAAATGCTGATGATGCCGGTGGATGTTCTGATCGGGCGGTATGCTGAGAAGAAGAGTCAGGTTCAGCCTCCATCCGAGGAGCAGCAGGAAATAGAGCAGGAACATGTGGCTGACCTGGCGGTTGCCGGTGCATCGCAGGGCATGTAGTTCATCGAATCGATGGTTTACTGTCATTATGTATGGATTATCTCATAGATGTGATGTGGATATAAAAAAAAGGGGTTATCCCCGCAGGCTTCAATGCCTGCGAGGGATAACCCCTTTGCTTTTGTACGAATGATGAATTAGATTTTCAATACGCCGCCTGAGCTGGCGTTCGTAACAAGCTTCGAGTAGCGAGCAAGATAACCGGTCTTCACTTTCGGTTCGAAGTCAACCCATTTGCTGCGGCGTACAGCCATTTCCTCATCGGAAACGTCCAGCAATTGAATGGTCCGGTTATTCAGGTCAAGCTCGATGATATCACCGTCTTCAACGAAAGCGATAGGTCCGCCTTCCGCCGCTTCCGGCGAGATATGGCCGATGCTGATACCACGGGAAGCACCGGAGAAGCGTCCGTCTGTGATCAGACCGACTTTGGCTCCGAGTCCCATACCTGCGATCTGTGAGGTCGGCGCCAGCATTTCCGGCATACCCGGTCCGCCCTTAGGCCCTTCATAACGAATGACAACCACATGACCTTCCTTGACCTTGCCGTTGGCAATGCCGCTAAGCGCCTCGTCCTGAGAGTTAAAGCAGATAGCAGGCCCTTTATGGTATCCGCCAACCGATGGATCAACGGCACCGACTTTGATGATAGAACCTTCAGGAGCCAGATTGCCATACAGTACCGCGAGACCGCCGCGTTCGGAATACGGGGAATCGATCGGATGGATGACGTTCTCATCCTGGATTTCACAGCCCGCTACATTCTCGGCCAGCGTCTTGCCCGTTACGGTGATGCAATCCCCGTGTAGTGCGCCCGGCTTCTTGAGAAGCTCATGCAGAACCGCGCTCACACCGCCTGCCAAGTGTACATCTTCAATAAAGTAATCCGAAGCTGGAGCCAGCTTGGAGATGTGAGGAACGCGGTCAGCAACTTCGTTGATCCGCTCCAGCGGGTAATCGAGACCTGCTTCTTGTGCGAGAGCCAGCGTATGAAGCACGGTGTTGGTGGACCCGCCCATCGCCATATCCAGCGCAAACGCGTTGTCGATTGCTTCAACGGTTACGATATCACGCGGCTTGAGGTCCATTTTGACGAGTTCCATCAATTGTTTGGCGGATTGTTTGACGAATTCTTTACGCTCTTCGGCGATGGCAAGAATAGTACCATTACCCGGGAGAGCAAGACCCAGCGCTTCGGCTAGACAGTTCATGGAGTTAGCGGTGAACATGCCGGAGCAGGAACCGCAGGTTGGACAACCGAATTGTTCCAGTTCCAGGAGCTCATCATCATTGATTTTGCCGACCTGGTGAGCGCCGACGCCTTCAAATACGGAGGTCAGGGACAATTTGCGGCCTTTGCTGTCCACGCCGGCTTTCATCGGCCCGCCGCTGACAAACACCGTAGGGATATTGACGCGCAGGGCACCCATCAGCATGCCGGGCGTGATTTTGTCACAGTTCGGGATACACACCATGCCATCGAACCAGTGAGCCGATACGACGGTTTCTAGGGAATCCGCTATGATCTCGCGGCTTGGCAGCGAGTAGCGCATGCCGATATGACCCATGGCAATTCCGTCATCCACGCCGATGGTGTTGAACTCGAACGGAACGCCGCCAGCTTCACGGATCGCTTCCTTCACGATTTTACCGAATTCCTGAAGATGCACATGACCCGGAACGATGTCGATGTAAGAGTTACATACGGCGATGAACGGTTTGCCGAAATCCTCTTCCTTAACGCCTGCTGCACGCAGAAGGCTGCGGTGCGGCGCGCGGTCAAAGCCTTTTTTGATCATGTCTGAACGCATTTTTTTGGTTGTCATGATGTCGATTTCCCCCCAGATCTATTATAAAATTGTTACGCTTTAGCGCGGTCTTCCGGCAAAGCAGCCGGGTACCTGTAATCAGCGAATAGGTTTTAAATGAGTCTATCACAAAAAGGTAGGTTTTTCTACATGATATTAATAGGAAGCGATGGAAAGACGCCAGCTGTGATGGCATGCAAAGAGCCTGTTTCCCTAGGGTGGGATCAGGCTCCTTTTTGAGTGGTGATGCTATTTCTTGCCGCCTTTGCGGCCAATTTCCTGATAGAATTCACGATTATGATTCCGCGAGGTGGCTTCGCCGCCCTTTTGACCGATTTCCTGGTAAAACTCGCGGCTATGGTTCTTGGACGTCGCTTTGCCGCCTTTTTTACCGATTTCCTGGTAGAATTCTCGGCTGTGTTTTTTCGCGGTCGCTTCGCCGCCAAGACGTCCTGCTTCTTCGCGGGTCATCTTTCGATTGCTGCTTGTTGCCATCACAAATCACTCCTTTACCGTCGTATTTGCTATGCGTATATGTTACTTACCACGGCTTATTTGTCATGAATCACAACATTCGACTAAAGATTGGTAAATTTCCGTTTTGGATCGATTTCAGAGTCCGGCGTTATTTCCGCTTAAATCAGAGTTTATTTCATGGTTTAATAAGAGTATGATCAAGAATAGGATAGGGAGGTTTTTTAACATTGCCGTTTGTTCAAGTGAAGGGACGAACCGTTCCCTGCAAAGGGATTTTGTTTGATAAAGACGGAACGCTGCTCCATTTCATGGCGCTGTGGGGAGGATGGGCCGATTATGTGCTCAAGTTCATGGAGGAACGGCTGGGATTAATGGGAGCCGGCTTCACGGTGCCGAAAGAGCACGTGCTGGGCACTAAGCATGATGCCAACAGTCGTGTGACGGGGTACGACGTTCAGGGTCCTCTCGCCATGGGTACCGTGGAGGAGACGAACGGGCTGCTGGCTTGGCAGCTGTACGCTGCAGGAATGCCATGGAACGAAGCGATTATGCAGGTCCATCAGATTACGAAAAACGCCATGTATGAGGTTCGTCAGCAGAAGCCGGCATTCCCGATGCCCGGGCTGGAGAATTTTCTGAAGAAATGCAGCTTGGCGTCCGTGAAGATGGCCGTGGTTACTTCGGACGACACCTCTAATGCCAAGGAACAGCTGGAGTGGATGGGGCTACACACTTCCTTTACAGCCATTTTGGGAAGAGATCAGGTTCGAAACGGCAAGCCGCACCCGGAAATGACGGAGACCGCTTGCCGCCTGCTTGGGATTATGCCCGAGGAAGCGGTGGTGATCGGTGACAGCAACGCGGATATGCAAATGGCGAAGCAAGCAGGCGCCGCTCTGGCTGTGGGTTTAATGACAGATGAAGGGGAACCTGTACATCTGACAGATGCCGATGTCGTCATATCCGATTATAATGAATTAGACGTGTACAGGTAGACGTGTTATTTTAAGGGCTGTACGGAGGTGTAAAAGAGTGGAGAACAGGGAAAAGATCGAGCAGTTGGCAACATGGATCGAAGCGAGCGACTACATTGTTTTTTTCGGGGGAGCCGGTACCTCCACGGAGAGCGGGATTCCTGACTTCCGTTCGGCAGCCGGATTATACCAGAGCGAGCACCAATCTCCGTATCCGCCGGAGGTCATGCTCAGCCACACTTTTTTCATGAACCATCCGGAAGTGTTTTACGACTTTTACCGAAGCAAGATGCTTCACCCGCAAGCGCAGCCGAACGGCTGTCACCGGTTGTTGTCGAGACTGGAGCATGACGGTAAGCTGAAGGCGGTAATCACGCAAAATATTGACGGTTTGCATCAGACCGCCGGATGCTCCGAGGTACTGGAGCTTCATGGCTCTGTGCACCGCAATTATTGCATGGATTGCTCCCGGTTCTACAGCCTCCAGGATATTCTGGACATCAAGGAAACCGTCCCGCGCTGCAAGGATTGCGGTGGACTGGTGCGTCCGGATGTCGTGCTGTATGAAGAGGAATTGGATCAGAACATCATCATGCGCTCGATCCAGGAAATATCGACGGCAGATTTGTTGATTATTGGCGGGACTTCCCTGACGGTACATCCCGCTGCGAGTTTGATATCCTATTTTCATGGGAGCAAGGTAGCTTTGTTGAATGCGGATCCAACCCCTTACGATCACCGTGCAGGCCTTTTGATTGCAGATCGGATCGGTCAGGTCATGACGCAGGTGGATAAGCTGATCAGCACGTAGGCGGCGACGGCGGCTGGCGCGCTGCTGCACCTATGACTGTAATCGTTTTCTTGTCAAAGGACGACCAAACACGATAAGATGGAATTTAGCAATGGACCTATCACTTAGAGAGGCAGGGATTGCAAGTGACCTATGTGGCTAGCGAAGACCGCTATGAAGGAATGAAGTATAACCGCGTGGGGCGATCCGGATTGAAACTTCCGGCGATCTCCCTTGGATTATGGCATAATTTCGGTGGTGTCGACACGTATGAAAACGGGCGTAATATGATAACGCGCTCCTTCGATTTGGGCATTACCCACTTCGATCTGGCGAACAATTACGGACCGCCTGCAGGCTCTGCCGAAGAGACGTTCGGTAAGGTTCTCTCAAGGGATCTTAAGGCATACCGGGATGAGCTCGTCATTTCGTCCAAAGCGGGCTATCATATGTGGCCGGGACCTTACGGCGACTTCGGTTCGCGTAAATATTTGGTTGCAAGTCTCGATCAGAGCTTGAAACGTATGGGCCTGGACTATGTCGATATTTTCTATCATCATCGGATGGATCCGGAAACGCCGCTTGAGGAAACCATGGTAGCGCTGGACCATCTTGTTCGTTCAGGCAAGGCGCAATATGTCGGAGTCTCCAATTATTCGCCGGAGAAGACGCGGGAAGCGATCTCGATTCTGAAAAGCCTGGGAACTCCGCTGCTCATCCATCAACCAAGCTACTCCATGCTGGACCGCTGGGTGGAGAACGGGCTGCTCGATGTCCTGGAAGAGAACGGGGTCGGAAGCATCGCCTTCACTCCGCTGGCTCAAGGACTATTGACCAACAAATATTTGAATGGCGTGCCCGGCGATTCACGCGCCGCAAGCGCATCCGTATTCTTGAACGAAAGCAATATCACGCCAGAAGTGCTGCGCAAGATCAGAGCTTTGAATCAAATCGCTCAAGCGCGGAACCAGACTCTTGCCCAATTTGCTCTCGCTTGGGTCCTCCGCGGCGGCCGGGTGACATCTGCCCTGATTGGGGCAAGCAAGGTAAGTCAGATCGAAGACAATGTGGCTGCCTTGAACAACCTGGAGTTCTCGAAGGAAGAACTGGATCGCATTGAAGCGATTCTGAAAACGGAGAACGCCTCTTCTGCAGAGGGATAATGATTACCACTAAGGATTGCATGCTGAACACATAACATAGATACCAAGCTACATGAATGGAGCGCCTCAGGGTGGATGACAGACCTGACAGGCGCTCCTTTTTCGTTCAGATATATCGGGCAAACAATATCGTTAAGAAAGTGTCGATGATGAGAGGATATCCTTGCGGTACCTTGTAGGGGATCGACCGACGAGACGCTTGAACTGACGCGAGAAATAGAGCGGATCGGTGAGTCCAACGGATGCGGAAACCTGCTCGATGGACAAATCGGGACGTTCGCGCAGCAGCCGCTTGGATTGGTCGATTCTTAATTTAAGCAGATACGTAATCGGAGTCATGCCCGTTTCCTGCTTGAAGATGCGCGACAGGTACGCGCGGTTGTAGCCCAGGCTTGCGCACATTTGTTCAATCGATACGGGATGGGCGTATTGAGAAGCCATATAACTGATCATCTGCTTCACCGTGCGCTGAACCTGCGGCTCAGCCAGCGTTAAACGGGACGGTCGGTCACTCCGATTCATGATCTCGGCCCAGATTAAATGCAGATAACCGATAGCGGCGATATGGGAGCTCTCCTCCCTGGATTGAAAATGGCTCTGAATGAGGGACACGTAGCCCGGAATCGGGTTGTTCTCCATGAGATGGAGGACAGGCTTTTCGGGGGTGAGTCCCGAACGGTGTACACCTTCGCCGGCGTGTTCTCCATCAAAGGCGACCCATCGGTAACGCCAGGGATGGCTCGCATCAGATACATAACTGACAATTTGACCGGGATGGATCAGGAAACAGTCGCCGGGGCCGAGCTGATAACTGTCGGTTTCGGTTCGAAATATGCCATGTCCCGACTCGATAATATGCAATAAGTAATGATCGTATATTTTCGGACCCAATGCGTGCTCCGGCAGGGTCTGGCTCTCGCCGGCGAATCGGACGTGAAGCGAATCGCTGCCTTGCTGCGCAGGATTGGAAGCAACAGAATAGGTTGGTTTCATTATTTATTTTCCTTTACAATAAGTTTGGGAAAAAGAGGAACTGTGAAGACATCGTTGATTTCATGAATTAATTGTACCTCCAGAAGTCACATAAATCCATATGTAACGCACAAGATTTCATTATCGGTTAACGAGATTTCCATTATACTGAAGACAGTAAAACTACCATATGTACAGGATGGAGTGATGGGCAGTGACGACGGAACAGCTTATGGAAAGATTTATGGACAAGCACGGTGAGAGCCAGCATAAGGTTCGCATATTTAACGCGCCCGGCCGCGTGAATCTGATCGGGGAGCATTTGGATTATAACGGAGGCTACGTGCTCCCGGCTGCCTTGGAGTTTGGCACGACCTTGATTATAAGGCCTCGCGACGATAACAAGGTGAGCTTTTCATCCACCAATATCCCTTATGAGTTAACGATCAGCCTGGATGAGGATTATGGCTACAAAAGCGATCAATGGACAGATTATCCGGTTGGCGTCATAACGGAGCTGAATAAAATCGGCTGTAACCTTAGCAGCGGTTACGACCTGCTCTACCATGGGGATATCCCGAACGGCGCGGGTCTCTCTTCCTCGGCTTCCATCGAAGTGGTCACGGCTTACGCCTTCTTGAAGATGGAAGGCAAGGAGACGGATACGGTGGAGATTGCGAAGCTCTCGCAGCGGGTGGAGAACCTGTTCGTCGGCGTCAACTCCGGCATTATGGATCAATTCGCCGTAGCCAACGGCAAGCAGGATCATGCCATTCTGTTGATGTGCGATACGCTCGAATATGAACTGGTGCCGTTCCGGACCGGAGCTTACAAAATCGTGATTTCAAATACCAACAAACGGCGCGGACTCGTGGATTCCAAATACAATGAACGCCGCAGCGAGTGTGACCGCGCATTGGAAATTTTGCAGAAGGAGCTGCCGGCGTTATCGTATCTCGCTCAGCTGAATCCGGATCAATTCGCCAGCCTACAGGACAGCATCCGGGATGAAACCGTCCGTAGACGTGCCCAGCATGTCGTTGAGGAAAACCAACGTGTGCATGATTCCGTGAAGGCCTTGAGGAACGGAGATCTGGAAGCATTCGGACAATTTATGAATCAGTCCCACGACTCCTTGCGTTATCTGTACGAAGTAACGGGCGACGAACTGGATGCGCTGGTGGAAGAAGCACAGCGGATTCCGGGCACGCTGGGTTCCAGAATGACAGGAGCCGGCTTTGGAGGCTGTACGGTATCTCTCGTACACGAGGATGCGGTGGAGCGTTTCATTGCGGAGGTGGGGCAGCAGTACGAAGCCAGAACGGGACTGAAGCCGGACTTCTATGTATGCGGCGTAGGTCAAGGTGTGCATGAATTGAAGGAGGGCGAATAATATGGCTATTTTAGTGACTGGCGGTGCGGGTTATATCGGTTCTCATACCGTAGCGGAGCTGTTGGAGCAAGGGGAAGAAGTTGTTGTGATCGACAGCCTGGAGACGGGACATCGCGAAGCGCTGCTGGGTGGAAAGCTGTATGTCGGCGATCTGCGCGACAAGGCGCTGCTGAAGCAGTTGTTCTCGGAAAACGATATTGATGCCGTTATCCACTTTGCCGCGAATTCACTGGTTGGCGAGAGCATGAAGGATCCGGTGAAATATTACGATAACAACGTATACGGAACGCTGTGCCTGCTGGAAGCCATGAATGAAGCGGGTGTCCGGAAGATCGTCTTCTCGTCAACGGCAGCAACCTACGGCGAGCCTGAGAAGGTGCCGATCGAGGAAACGGACCGTACGCAGCCGACGAACGTGTACGGAGAAACCAAGCTGATGATGGAACGGATGATGTCCTGGTTTGATACCGTGCTTGGCGTGAAGTATGTGTCCCTTCGTTACTTCAATGCAGCCGGATCGCATGCCAGCGGAAAAATCGGCGAGGATCACCGTCCGGAGAGCCATCTGATCCCGCTTGTCCTGCAAACCGCTTTGAAACAGCGCCCAAGCATCTCGGTGTTTGGCGACGATTATTCAACACCTGACGGCACTTGTGTCCGTGACTACATTCACGTCAGCGATCTTGCGAACGCTCATCTGCGCGCGGTTGATTACCTCCGCCGCGGAGAGGCCAGCAATGTGTTTAACCTCGGCAATGGACTCGGATTCTCGGTTAAGGAGGTTATCGAGACCTCAAAGCAGGTGACGGGTGCTGACATTCCGGTTGTCATGGAGGCACGGCGTGCCGGTGATCCTGCCGTGTTGGTAGCATCTTCGGATAAAGCACGTACCGTTCTCGGATGGACCCCATCCAGAACGACGCTGGAACAGATTATCGAGAGCGCATGGAAATGGCACAGCAGTCACCCGGACGGTTACGGTGACAATTAATCCAAGGGGGACGAGGACCATGAATGCAGCAACATCAGGAACTCCCGAATCCAAGCAGGTTCTTCATGCAATTGAAATGCTCGTGCGTTTTGCACTTCATAAAGGTCTTATCCAGGCAGCGGACGCGGATTACAGCCGTAATCTGCTGCTGGAGGATTTCGGTTTCAGCGAGCCGTACGGAGACGAAGTGAACGGCCCTGTACCGGATGGGCCGCAGGCTATGCTCGACGTAATGATCGATTACGGTGCAGCGCATGGAATGATTCCCGAGAATACCGATACGTACCGGGATCTGCTGGACGCTAAAATCATGGGTCGGCTCATGGCGAGACCTTCGGACGTAACGGCTCAGTTCCGGACGGTCCAGCAGGAGCAGGGGATCATTGCGGCAACCCGCCAATTTTACAATCTATGCATCGATTCCAACTACATTCGCATGGATCGCGTAGCCAAAAATGAATACTGGCGGCACGCCAGCCCGTATGGCGATATTGAGATCACCATCAATCTCTCCAAGCCGGAGAAAAGCCCGAAGGAAATCGCCATGGCTAAACTGCTGCCTCCGCCGGTTTATCCGAAATGCCAGCTCTGCCGCGAGAATGTCGGTTATGCAGGCAGAGTCAACCACCCGGCACGGCAAAACCTGCGCATTATTCCGTTGGAGCTAAACGGGGAGCCGTGGTTCTTCCAATACTCGCCGTATGTTTACTATAATGAGCACTGCATTGTATTCCATCATGACCATGTGCCGATGAAGCTGACCAAAGCGACGCTTGCCCGCCTTTTGAGTTTTGTTGATGCTTATCCGCATTATTTTCTCGGATCGAACGCGGATCTCCCCATTGTCGGGGGCTCGATTCTCACGCATGATCATTTCCAGGGAGGACGGCATACCTTCCCGATCCAGAAAGCACCGAAGGTGGCCGGGTTTACGCACGCGGATTATCCAGACGTATCCGTGGCCATCGTGAAGTGGCCGATGTCGGTGATTCGGCTATCCTCAAGCGATCGGAATTCGCTTCTTGAATGCGCAAACGGCATTTACGAGGCATGGAAAATTTACAGTGATCCTTCAGCGGACATTGAAGCGTTCAGCGAAGTGGACGGAGAGCGCGTCCGCCACAATACGGTTACTCCGATTGCCCGCCGAAATGACGAGGGCATCTACGAGATGGACCTGGTTCTGCGGAACAATCGCACGAATGAGCAATATCCGGAAGGGATTTTCCATCCTCATCGGGAGATGTTCCACATCAAGAAGGAAAACATCGGCTTGATCGAAGTGATGGGGCTGGCGATCCTGCCGGGCAGGCTTAAGGAAGAGCTCGATCAAATCGCCGACATCCTTGCAGGGAACGAGGAGCTGTACGCGGACAGCAAGGCTGCGGACCATCCGCTTGCCGTCCACGGGGACTGGATCGAGGAGCTGCGTGGACAGGAAACAGCAGCGCTGGATAAAGCCGGGGCGATCGAGCTGATTCGCCGGGAGGTCGGCCTCAAATTCACGACGATTTTGGAGCATGCCGGGGTATATAAACAGACGGCAGAAGGACAACAGGCATTTCAGCGATTCCTGAGCCATATGGGATACGTCCCAGGCAGCAAATAGACATTCATTTATGGATAAACGATGTATTGAAGTTAACGATATCTCTGATCATTATGCAAACAGCCGATCTTTCTGGAGAAGGACGGCTGTTTGTTTTGCATAAGGGGAATGGTATAGAATGAAAAAGCATGCAAGATAAAATATAGATGCGAACCAGATGCGATGGAGGTAATGTACATGAGACCTTTTGTCTTTCATAATCCGACTCAGTTGATTTTTGGTAAGGGCAAGCTGAGCGCTTTAAGTGGTGAAGTGGCTAAATACGGCCGGAACGTATTGCTTGTATATGGTGGCGGCAGCATCAAGCGCAGCGGGCTGTACGATCAGGTTATCGCGTTTCTGCAGGAAGCGAATGCGGTGGTAACGGAGCTTGCCGGTGTGGAACCGAATCCGCGCCTGTCGACGGTCCACAAAGGCGTGGCATTGTGCCGGGAGCATAACATTGATCTTATACTGGCCGTTGGCGGCGGAAGCGTCCTTGACTGCTCCAAGGCCATTGCCGTAGGGGCCAAGTATGACGGAGATATGTGGGATTTCGTCGAACGCAAAGCCGTTCCGCAAGCGGGTCTCCCACTTGGAACCGTGCTTACGATGGCTGCAACCGGATCCGAGATGAACGGCGGCTCCGTTATCACCAATGAAGTAACCCAAGAGAAGATGGGCTGGGGTAGCCCTTATGCTTACCCTGCATTTTCCATTCTTGACCCTGTACATACGTTCTCCCTTCCGCGGGATCAGACGGTGTACGGTATCGTGGATATCATGTCTCACGTACTGGAGCACTACTTCCATCAGGATACCAACACGCCGGTGCAGGACGGCTTCTGCGAAACGATTCTTCGGACCGTTATCGATACGGCGCCGAAGCTGGTTGAGGACCTGGAGGACTACGAGCTCCGCGAGACGATCATGTACTGCGGTACGATGGCGCTGAACGGCATGATCAATATGGGGATGGCCGGCGACTGGGGAACCCATAATATCGAGCATGCGGTATCTGCCGTATACGACATTCCGCACGGCGGCGGCTTGGCGATCCTGTTCCCGAATTGGATGAAATATAATCGGAGTGCGGATCCTCAGCGCTTCAAGTCTCTTGCCGTGAACGTATTCGGAGTTGACCCGGCAGGAAAAACCGATGAAGCCATCGGATTGGAAGGGATCGAAGCGCTTCGCAGCTTCTGGACTTCCATCGGTGCGCCAAGCACGCTGGGGGCGTACGATATTGACGACAGCCAGATCGAGGCAATGGCCGATAAGGCGATGCGATTTGGTCCTTTTGGCAACTTCCGCAAGCTGCAGCGTGAAGACGTCGTGGAGATTTATCGGATGTCGCTATAAGGGTTGTCCTGTCGTTATATGACAAGGAATTGAAATGGTTTTAAAGCCTGCCGGTTCATACCGTGCAGGCTTTTTTGTGGGTGTGTCGAATATAGATATGAAGAGATTTCCATACGTTTGAGGGAAATAATTGAAACTTTAGCAAACATTTTGCCGTATTACTTGTTATACACAGTAAGGGATTTCAGAGGGGGCAATCAACATGGAAGCGTTATATTGGGGCTGTCTGATCGGAGGCGTGATATTTGCCATCGTAACCGTGGTGCTTGGCGACATACTTAGCTCGGCGCTTGACGGATTGTTGGACTTTTTGTCAGTGGATTTTTTCAATCCGGTTGTGATCGCTGGAGGAATCACCGTATTTGGCGGTACCGGAATCATGCTGACGAAATACACGGAATTGGCGGCAGGTGCCCATGTAACGCTGTCTATCTTAGCGGCTATCGTCATTTCGATTCTCGTCTACTTCGGGTACGTGAAACCGATGGAGAACAGCGAGAACTCGACGGGCTTCTCCATCAAGGAGCTGGCTGGGATGATCGGCGTTGTCACCGTACCGCTTCCTGCAGAAGGATTCGGTGAAGTGATGGTCAAGATTGGCGCAGGCAACACAACGCACATCGCGTCAAGCTTTGATCGCCAAAATCTTTCCGCAGGAGTCCGCGTGGTGGTTGTTGACGTTGTTGAGGGTGTCCTGAGAGTGTCCGAACTGGAAGAACGAAAAGGAGAGGATTGATTCAATGCCAGAATACTTAGTAATTCCGTCAATTGTTGTAGGTGTCATTGTTGTGTTAGGACTTGCGTTCTGGGCCCGTTACAAAACGGTGAGTCCGGATGAAGCGATGATCGTAACCGGTTCTTTTTTGGGAAGCAAAAATTTATCGGAGGATGAATCCGGCCGCAAAATCAAAATCGTGCGCGGCGGCGGCGCTTTTATACTCCCCGTATTTCAGCGCTCCGAATTTGTATCGCTTTTATCTCATAAACTGGATGTTATGACGCCTGAAGTGTACACGGAGCAAGGCGTTCCGGTTATGGCCGATGGGGTAGCCATCATAAAAGTGGGAAGCTCGATCGAAGACGTGGCAACGGCAGCCGAGCAATTCATGGGCAAGCCGATTGAAGCGCTGAAGGGCGAAGCCCAGGAAGTGCTGGAAGGCCATCTTCGTGCCATTCTCGGTTCCATGACGGTAGAGGAAGTTTACCGTAACCGCGACAAGTTCGCGCAGGAAGTTCAAGGTGTCGCTGCAAGAGACCTCAAGAAGATGGGTCTGCAGATCGTATCCTTTACCATTAAGGACGTTCGCGACAAGCATGGATATCTGGAAGCGCTGGGTAAACCGCGGATCGCTACGGTAAAGCGGGATGCGGAGATTGCCGAAGCCGAAGCGATGCGCGACGCGCGGATTCAAAAAGCGCGTGCGGAAGAAGAAGGACAGAAGGCCGAGGTCGTACGCGATACCAATATCGCGGAAGCCGAGAAGGAACGGGAGCTGAAGGTTGCGTCCTTTAAGAAGGAGCAGGATACGGCGAAAGCTGAAGCGGACCAAGCTTATCATATCCAGGAAGCCCGTGCTAGACAAACGGTGGTCGAGGAGCAGATGAAGGTTGAGCTCGTTCGAAAGGAACGCGAAATCGACCTGCAGGAGAAAGAAATCATGGTTCGCGAGAAGCAGTATGACGCGGACGTGAAGAAGAAAGCCGAAGCGGATCGTTATGCCGTTGAGCAGGCCGCGGAAGCGGATAAAGCCCGGAAGATGCGCGAAGCAGATGCCGTGCAGTACTCCATCGAAACCCAGGCCAAAGCGTCTGCCGAACAGAAGCGCCTGGATGGTCTGGCCGTTGCGGATGCCGAGCGTGCCAAAGGTACGGCCGAAGCCGAAGTCATCCGCCTGCGCGGTATTGCCGAAGCCGATGCTAAGGAGAAACTTGCCGAAGCGTTCCAGAAGTTCGGAGAAGCTGCTGTGCTCGATATCATCGTAAAAATGCTGCCTGAGCTTGCCGGCAAAATTGCTCAGCCAATTTCGTCCATCGACAAGCTGACGGTTGTAGATACAGGCAAAGGCGAAGGTGCGGCTCGCGTGAGCAATTATGTGACTGAGCTGATGTCTACGGCGCCTGAAATGCTGAAGAGTGTGTCCGGGATTGATGTGGAAGAACTGATAAAGGGATTGACCAAGAAGCCTGCCTCGGCTCAAAAGCCAGTAGCTGTGGAACAGGAACTTGTTCCGGTACCTGTTGAGACAAGTGCTGCTAAGGAAGAGTAGAGGGAGCGGCAAGTAGGATTGGGATAGCGGTCACAGGCAGCGGTACGGCACTTTGGTGTCTTTGGCAACCACATATGATTTTGCCGCGGACTTATATTTCTGATAAGATATCCGAGTATACGCGTATGAATCAAAAAGAGGTGCAAACGTGAGCAGCTTACAAGTGGCTAAAGTGTTGAACAATAATGTAATCATAGCGAAGCATCCTCAACATGGCGAGGTTGTTGTTATTGGCAAGGGAATAGGCTTTAACCGGAAGAATAAAGACCTTATCCCGGCCTCCGCTGCCGAGAAGATGTTCATTTTGACCAAACCGGAGGAGCAGGAGCAGTATAAGCAGCTGGTGCCTCATATCGATGAGAAGCTGATTGAGGCGATGAATGACATTATTCTGAATGCTGCCAAATCCAGCGACGCTCCTCTGAATGAGCATATCCACATAGCGTTGACTGATCATATTGCATTTGCCATTAAACGTCATGCCCAAGGTCTCTATATCCATAATCCTTTTTTATACGAAACCAAAGAGATGTATCCTGAAGAGTACGAGATGGCGGAATACGCCGTCCGTACCATCCGGGAGAAGCTTGGGGTCGACTTGGGCCAAGAAGAAATCGGATTCATTGCCCTTCATTTTCACGGTGCCCTCACAAACCAGCACATTTCGGAGGTTCGCAAGCATTCGGAGCTGATTGCGGATTTAGTACGTACTGTTGAACAGCAGCTGGATTACGCCATCCCGAGGGATTCCTTGGATTATTCCCGACTGCTGACTCATCTCCGGTTTGCCTTGGAGCGAATTCGGCGGGGAGAAGCGGTGAACGAGACGAGTTCATTGGATGGTCTATTGAAGCGCGAATATCCCGAAACGTATTCCTTGGCATGGAAACTGACGAAGATGATGGAGCAGCGGCTGAAAAAGCCTGTATATCCCGCCGAGGCCGGTTATTTGACCATTCATCTGGAGCGGCTGGTCCAGCGCAAAGAGCAGGGCGAGCAAATGTGAAGATTTTATTAAGTCCCTTACCATGTGGTTGCAACGAAAAATGAACGGTGTTACAATACGAACAGTTATGAAGCATAAAACTTCAAATCAAACGTGTAACTGATTCGATCAGGCATGAGTATTGCAGGAATTTGGTTGTTATTACCCATTTCTGGGTAATCTAATCCATGAGATTAGCCATCCATTTTCCCGTGGTTACTCATGCCTTTTTTTGATTTGGTTGTTTTATGATGCTCCACATTCAGCTTGTGACCACAACTAGATAGAGGGTGAAAATTTTCATGTTTAAGCGGCTTTTTGGCGTACTGCAAAGGGTCGGTAAAGCTCTGATGCTGCCCGTGGCCATATTGCCGGCGGCCGGACTTTTGCTCGGCCTTGGCAATATGCTGGTCAACCCCGATTTCCTGCAGTACGCACCGTGGCTCGATGCGGCTTGGGTTCAGTCAGCTGCCACCGTCATGATGAATGCAGGACAAATCGTGTTCACGAATTTATCCTTGCTGTTTGCAGTAGGGGTTGCCGTCGGTTTGGCCGGAGGCGAAGGTGTTGCCGGGCTTGCGGCTATCATCGGTTACCTCGTCATGAACGTTACCATGGGCAGCGTGATCGGCGTGACGCCATCGATGATTGGCACGAATTACGAATATGCCAGCGTGCTAGGCATTCCGACCTTAGCCACTGGGGTATTCGGCGGGATTATTGTAGGTATATTAGCGGCAAGCATGTACCGGAGATTTTTCAAAATAGAGCTTCCGTCCTATCTGGGCTTTTTTGCAGGAAAACGGTTTGTTCCGATTATGACGGCTGCAACTTCCGTTTTGCTTGGTCTGTTGATGGTCTTTATATGGCCTCCGATCCAGTCTGCGCTTAACACTGCATCCCATTTCATGCTGGAACAAAACCTGACGCTGTCCGCTTTTGTGTTCGGCGTTGTGGAACGCGGATTGATTCCGTTCGGTCTGCACCACATTTTCTATTCTCCCTTCTGGTTTGAGTTCGGGGAATATTTGAATCATGCAGGTCAAATGGTGCGCGGTGATCAAAATATATTCATGGCTCAGCTTCGGGATGGTGTCGAGTTCACGGCAGGCACCTTCATGACGGGTAAGTATCCCTTTATGATGTTTGGTCTTCCTGCGGCTGCGCTTGCCATCTATCATGAAGCGAGACCGGAGAACAAAAAGTTTGTCGCCGGTATTATGGGTTCGGCAGCGCTGACCTCCTTCCTGACAGGGATTACGGAACCGCTTGAGTTCTCCTTCCTGTTCGTCGCGCCGATCTTGTTCGCCGTACATGCACTGTTCGCAGGTCTGTCTTTCATGATCATGCATATTCTGGGTACCAAGATTGGCATGACCTTCTCGGGCGGTCTGATCGATTACATGATATTCGGTGTCATTCCGAACCGGACGCCATGGTGGAATGTACTCATTGTTGGTGCTATCATGGCAGTAATCTATTATTTCGGATTCCGGTTTGTCATTCGGAAATTCAATCTGAAGACGCCGGGCCGGGAAGAAGCTTCCGCAACGGAGCCGGAATCAGTTTCCCAGGGATCAGGCGGTAACAGTAAAAATGATCTGCCGCTTAACATTCTGACTGCGCTTGGCGGCCAGCCTAACATTGCGCATCTGGATGCCTGCATTACTCGGCTTCGGGTAGAGGTGAAAGACAAGGGTCATGTCGATAAGGCAAGGCTGAAACAGCTGGGTGCGTCAGGTGTGCTGGAGGTGGGGAATAATATCCAGGCGATATTCGGAACACGTTCCGATACCATCAAATCGCAAATCCAGGACATTATGTCGGGAATAACGCCGACAACTGCGCCTGAAACAGCGGATCCGAAGATGATGCCGACTGCTCAAGAGGAGCAGCAAGCTGGTCAGGACGGGGAAACGCTTGTCATGGAGGAAATCGTATCGCCAGTCGATGGAGAGCTAATGGATATTTCCCATGTGCCTGATCCTGTGTTTGCAGAACGAATGACGGGAGATGGATTTGCGGTATTACCTCATAACGGAACGATCGCTTCTCCTGTTAACGGAACCGTATTTAACGTATTCCCCAGCAAGCATGCGGTCGGCATTATGTCCGATGGCGGTAAGGAAGTGCTTGTCCATATCGGCGTCAATACCGTTAAGCTGAAGGGGCAGGGTTTTGAAGTTCTTGTACAAGAGGGGGATCTGGTATCCACTGGCCAACCGATCATGCAGGTGGATCTGGATTATGTGAAGGAGAATGCCAAATCGATTATTTCTCCTGTGATCTTCTCGAATTTGCCGGAGGGAGCTTCCGTGAAGCTGAACAAGACCGGGGAAGTAAAAAGCGGTGAAAAAGGGATCATCACGATATCAAAGCCTTAAACTCACGATGATCTCAAGGATTCAATAAAAATTAAAATATAGGAAAGTAGGATGATGAACATGCAACAAACATTCAAAATTATTGACGAAGATGGAATTCACGCACGTCCGGCAACAGCATTGGTAAATACGGCTAACAAATTCCAGGACACCAATTCATTTGCCGAAGCTAACGGCAAAAAAGTAACGCTGAAATCGATCCTGGGCGTTCTGTCCCTCGGATTGGAGCAAGGTGATACATTGACACTGATCACGGAAGGCGGCAATGAGAGCGAAGCGCTGACAGCACTGCAAGAAGTGATGGTGAACGAAGGGTTAGGCGAGCTTCATGAATAATTTGAAAGGAATCGCGGCTTCCGCGGGCATCGCGATTGCACGTGCTTTTACACTGGAGCATCCTGATTATTCTGTTACGGAAAAGCAAGTGGCAGACACGGATGCCGAGCTTTCGAAGCTGGATGCGGCGCTGGCTCAGTCCCAGGCTGAGCTTGAAGCGATCAAAGCCCGCACGCTTCAGGAACTCGGGGAGAAGAAGGCTGAGATTTTCGAATCTCACCTTCTCATCCTGAATGATCCGGAATTGATTGAACCAGTCAAAGCGAAAATCGTATCGGATTCGGTTAATGCGGAGTATGCCTTAAATGAAACGGCAACCCAATTCATTCAAATGTTCGAGAACATGAAGAGTGCTTACTTGCAGGAGCGGGCAGCGGATATGCGCGACGTCACCAAACGTATTCTCAAGCATCTGCTCGGCCTGAATTATGTCAGTCCTTCAGAAATCAGCGAAGAAGTAATCGTGGTTGCAGAGGACTTGACTCCTTCGGATACAGCGCAGTTGAACCGCAACTACGTTAAAGGATTCACGACGAATATTGGCGGGCGCACCTCGCATTCTGCCATCATGGCCCGTTCGCTTGAAATTCCGGCTGTCGTCGGAACGAAAAACGTGCTCTCTTCGGTCCAAAACGGGGATTTGATCATCGTTGACGGACTGGAAGGGGATGTCATCATTAATCCTACGGAAGCCATCGTGGCACAATACCGTGCGAAGCAGGATGCCTACGCCAAACAGGTCGAGGAATGGAAGAAACTCCGCTCCGAACCAACGATATCCAAGGACGGGATCCATGTGGAGCTGGCCGCCAATATCGGGACACCGAACGATGTAACCGGCGTGCTGGAGAATGGCGGAGAAGCGGTAGGACTGTATCGTACGGAATTCCTGTACATGGGCAGAGATAAACTTCCTTCCGAAGAGATCCAGTATGTCGCCTATAAATCGGTACTGGAGAAAATGGAAGGCAAGCCGGTTGTTGTCCGCACGCTCGATATCGGCGGGGACAAGGAGCTGCCTTATCTGGATCTGCCAAAGGAAATGAATCCGTTCCTGGGCTTCCGGGCCGTTAGGCTGTGCCTGGATCGTCAGGATATTTTCAGAACCCAGCTTCGGGCACTGCTGCGCGCAAGCGTCCATGGCAATCTGCGAATCATGTTTCCCATGATCGCGACGCTCGGTGAATTCCGTGAAGCCAAAGCTCTTCTTCAGGAAGAGAAATCCAAGCTTGTAAGCGAAGGCATTCCGGTATCCGAGGACATCCAACTCGGGATCATGGTGGAGATTCCATCTACCGCGGTCCTGGCGGATCAGTTTGCCAAAGAGGTTGATTTCTTCAGTATCGGAACGAATGACCTTATCCAGTATACGATGGCCGCTGACCGCATGAATGAACGGGTTGCTTATTTGTATCAACCTTATAATCCGGCGATTCTGCGACTGGTTAAAATGGTCATCGATGCCGCTCATCGCGAAGGCCGCTGGGTTGGCATGTGCGGTGAAATGGCGGGTGACGCCACGGCGATTCCAATTCTCCTCGGTCTGGGGCTGGATGAGTTTAGCATGAGCGCTACATCCATTCTTCCGGCGCGCAGTCAGATCGGGAAGCTGTCCCGCAGTGATATGCAGGCACTCGCTGCCAAGGCGCTTGAAATGGGTACTGCAGAGGAAGTTGTGGCTCTGGTGGAATCCATAGAAACTGCAGCGGAGTAAGAAGGAAGACAACTTAACAACTTGATCGATCCATGTAGTCTCGTATTTCGTTTGTTTTTTGGGGACTCTACCAATCTTTTTCCACGATAGCTTTACATTGACAACATCTGTCCATTCGGGCAGATGTTTTTTTTTTGTCAAAAGAAAGACAGCTGGCATATTTGCTAGTATAATAGCCTAAATATATAGTTATTTGGCATCAAACCCAAACCAAATCAGGGCTTTTGGCATATCATGATATATGAAAGCGTTCTACAATCATGTGCTAGAGGTCTGTCTTATGATTCAGGCGCCCATACTAGGAAGTAAATCTACTTATAAGTGACGGTGATGATGACTATGGACATGATCAAGAGCTGCACAAGTGTTAAGCTGGGGGCAACCTGCCGAAGAGAGGGAACGACCTTTCAGGTGTGGGCTCCGGATGCGGTTCATGTGAAACTGGCTTTGTATGAAAGCCCGGGAGAGTATAACGAGCAAGGTGTCGTAACGGATCACGAGTGTGGCACATTATATTTGATGGAACGTAATGGCGACGGCATATGGTCGGCTGTCGTAAACAGGGATCTTCACGGAACCTATTATATGTACCAAATCGAGTCAGCGGACGGTGACGTGCATTATGCCGTAGACCCCTATGCAACAGCGGTGTCAGCCAACGGCTGCCGCGGAGTGGTTGTCGATCTGGCGAAGAGCAATCCGCCGGGGTGGGAGCAGGATGTTAGACCCAAGCTGCTGAAGCCTACGGATGCGGTGCTCTATGAGCTTCATGTACGCGATTTCTCGATTCATACCGATTCGGGAATGAAATATAGAGGTAAATATAAGGCATTCACAGAAGGTGGCCTGCGGGATTCCGAAGGGAATACCATTGGACTGGATCATCTCGAAGAATTAGGTGTGACCCATGTGCATCTGCTGCCGATATTTGATTTTCGAACGGTCAATGAGCTGGACGGATATAATGCCGGGAGCTTAAGCCGCGAGTATAACTGGGGGTATGATCCGCAGAATTACAATGTTCCTGAAGGTTCATACTCGACAGATCCTATGGATCCGATCCTGCGCATCCGGGAGCTGAAGGAGCTGATTCTGGCTCTGCATGCCAAGGGAATCCGTGTCGTCATGGACGTGGTTTACAACCATACGTATACGGTGGATGACGGTCCGTTTGAACGATTGGCGCCAGGGTATTTCTATCGCAAGGATGAATATGGACATTTATCGAACGGTTCAGGTGTAGGCAACGAGCTGGCTACGGAGAAGCCGATGGTACGCAAATATATCAAGGATTCCTTAAGGTACTGGGCCGAGGAGTATCATATCGACGGCTTTCGATTTGATCTGATGGCTCTGATCGATACAACAACGATGAAAGAGATTGTAAGCGAGCTGCGTCGTGAGGTCGATAGCTCTCTCTTGTTCTACGGTGAGCCCTGGACGGGAGGAATGAGTCCGCTGACGGAGCAAACCGTCAAAGGAAGCCAGAAGGGTCAAGGTTTCGCTGTATTCAATGATCATTTCCGGCATGCCATCAAGGGTGACAATGACGGGCGCGGCCGAGGCTTTGCTACGGGCGAAGCGTGGTACGAGGGCGCAGTCGTTGAAGGGATGATGGGCTCGATCCATGATTTTGCCCTTCATCCGGATGAGACGGTCAATTATGTCACTGTGCATGATAATTTGAATCTGTGGGACAAAATTTTAGTGGCGAGCGGGATGGAAGAACAGGCGGGTCTGCTTCGCATGACGGACGGGAAGCTGGTTAACGGCGGCGATGCATGGCAGGCAACGGCTGCTTCCACACCCTATGTCGGTATTCCTGATGAAGATGTAATGTCGGCAGCGGCTGTGCGCCGCAGCTTGCTGGCTAACGGGATTGTCCTGCTCTCTCAAGGGATTCCGCTGCTGCATGCTGGCGATGAGCTGCTTCGCACGAAATTTGGCGATCATAACAGCTACCGCAGCGGCGATGCCGTTAATGCGATCCGCTGGTCGAACAAGAAACGATTCAAACCCGTGTTTGACTATTACAAAGGCCTTATTGCCTTGCGCAAAGCTCATCCGGCATTTCGTATGGCAGCAAGAGAAGAGATCGAGGAACATATGGAAGTGCTGCGCAGCAGCGATCGGATTATCGCCTACCGATTAACGCATCATCCACAAGAAAGCTGGGGCCAGATTGTAGTGATCGTGAACGGGAATGAGCATGAAATGACGGTTGATTTGCCGCCTACACCTTACCGCTGGAGCATCGTGGTGAATGATCGTCAGGCAGGTACGGATACGATCGAGACGTTGGACCAAGGAGCTATAGCGGTCCCAGGGCTTTCGCTGATGGTGTTGTACGAAGACCAGACCCAGAAGAAGCAAGGCTTGACTACCGTAGAGATTGAATATGAAAGACGTGATCAAGCATATGATGGCTGGAACGTATGGGTGTGGGGAACGGGCGTGGAGGATGGCAGCGTGCCATTCTCAAGAGTGGACGGCGGCAAAGCTCGAGCGGTCTTCTATGCAGCTCCCGGAACCAAGCGGGTCGGCTGTATCGTCAGGTTGAACGATTGGGAGGATCGGGAAGGCGAGAACGACTGGTTTATCGATATTCCGCCAGACGAAGCCAAAGTACGGATCTCGCTGCTAAGTGTCAAAGGCGACGGCTCCAAGGGCCAAGAGCAGCGGGATATGGCGAGTTGAGGATTGTATATAAGGGATTGTATATTAAAAAATCAGGAGCCCTCCTATTGTACTGAAAAGGGGGCTCCTATTATTTATACTTCAAAAGGGGTACCATTCATTACCCACAGGATTGAAATTTAAAACATCTGAAACTCATGATTAGTTAGCAGGTAAATAGGGTAATAATGAGATAGACTTTGTTTTCGATAAAGGAGGATGTCACTCATGTCAAAAGGAAACACAGTTCAACTCCAAGCAGATGTTCGTGATGAATTTACCCGGGCTTCTCGCCGAGTGCTTCGCGAAAATGGCGGAATCCCCGGCGTTGTATACGGCGCGGGCGAGGAAAGCATCCCCGTAGCTGTTAATTTCAAGGATACGGCCAAGCTGTTCCACACCGGACGTTCAGAGGTATTCCAGCTTGATATTCCAGGCTCCGGTAAAATTCCGGTTTTGATTAAGGACATTCAAAAGAGACGCGGCACTGTATCCCATGTGGACTTTCTGCGGATCTCCATGAACAAGCCGGTTCGTGTCAGCATACCGGTGGATTATCAAGGTACTGCTGCCGGAACGAAATCTGGCGGTATTCTGCAAACCCAGGTGACCGAAGTCGAAGTAGAAGGATTGCCAGGCGAGCTGCCTACTACCCTCGAAGCGGACGTATCCGCTCTGGAGATTGGCGACAAGCTTACGGTTGCAGATATTAAAGTACCGGAAGGTATTACATTGCACGCTTCGGATGAGGAGGTTCTCGCAACCGTCATCGTGCCACGCGCCGTTGAGGCTGCTGAGACGGTGGATGAAGCGGACGCTGAGGAAGCGGATGCGGGAGAGACAACCGAAGAATCATAATATGCACATTTAAAAAGGCGCCTGCTCCGCTGGATTCCCAGCATAGCAAGCGCCTTTTTGTCACGAATTTTTAAAGTTTATTTAACTTTTCGATCATGGATTCCTTTATAACTCATCGGTGCGTCTCCAAAGTATTTGTTCCAAATGGTCAAATACGTTCCGTCCTGCTGCATGGTAGCCAATGCATTATCAACGGCGGCCACGAGATCCGGATTCCCTTTTACAAAGGCTGCGGAAATCTCGGACACCTGATCGGCGGATTCGGCGGCAGCGACCGGCAGATCCGGGAACTGCTGCTTCAGGTTGGTTACGGATAATTGGTCCGAAATGACGGCATCCAGCTCTCCGTTTGCGAGCTTGTTAGCTGCGTCTGATATATATTTGATGGGGACAATTTCCGCTCCATGCTTCTTGGCCATATCCTTATAAATTCCGGTTGGGTTCAGGCCGACACGCTTATCCTTGATGTCCGAGAAGGTGCGAATCTGATCTTCACCCGAGGAACGCACAAGCAGAACCGGGGTTGAGGATAGATAAGCGACGGAAAAATCATAGAGGGCCCGCCGGTCCGGCTTGTCTTCAATCTGGTTGAAGACGGCGTCGTATTTGCCTTCCGTCAATCCTGGCAGCAGATTCTCCCACTCGGTTTCAACGAATTCTGCTCTTAGCTCCATATGACGGGCAACCTCTTCAGCGATTTCCACATCAAAACCTGTAAGTCTTCCGCCCGTTCCATGGTAACTGAAAGGGGGATAATCCCGTTCCGTTGCAATTCGCAGGGTCCCGCGCTCCACGGCATTCCGAAGCAGGAAGCCCGTGTTCACCCGGTAAGGATTTACGCCCATGTTGGGGGTAGGCACCCGGTCATTGCTGTTAGGCGTGCATCCGGTAAGTACAATTGAACCGATCAGTGTGAATAAACAGGCAAGACTGATCCAACGTATCGATTTTGTTCCGCGCATGATTCCAGAAACCATCCTTTCTTTATTCACGGTCCTTCGAGGCCCATTTCGTAAAGTTAGGATGTCCCAAAGGATGGTTCGTATATTCGTGAAATGTCGGTACACGGTAAGAACTTAGGGTCTCTAATCGGATTGGAGAGGAGAATGAAATAGGCTGTGCTATCTCCGCCTGCAGCAGCAGCGGATAAGCACAGCCTATTTTTGCTAGATAGAATTGAAGCTAGCGTTGATATGCTCTTGATACAGCGCTTTATGCTTCTTAACGGGCCATCCATCCGCCATCAACACAAAGCACATGTCCGTTCATATAATCCGAAGCGGCGGAAGCGAGGAATACGGCGGGTCCGCCAATATCCTCGGGTTTCCCCCAGCGTCCGGCAGGAATACGTTCCGTAATGGAAGTCCGTCGTTCCTCATCCTGACGGATGGCTGCCGTATTATCGGTTTCGATATAACCGGGAGCAATTCCGTTCACTTGGATGCCGCTGGCTGCCCATTCATTGGCCAAAGCTTTCGTAAGGCCGGCAACACCATGCTTGCTTGCCGTATATCCGGGCACGTTGATTCCGCCTTGGTAGGACAGCATGGAGCAAATGTTAATGATTTTGCCGCTGCCGCGTTCAATCATATGTCTTCCGGCAAGTTGGGACAGCAAAAATACGGTATTCAGATTCAAGTCAATCACGTCAAGCCAATCTTGAGTACCATGATCCTTGGCGGGCGTCCGGCGGATAATGCCGGCATTGTTTACGAGAATGTCCACATGCCCCGTCAGCTCCAGCGCTTGGTCAAAAGTTTGCTGGAGTTTGCTCTGGTCGCTTAGATCGACCTGAATTTCGGAAGCTTTTCTGCCGAGTGAAGTGATGGCTTCTATCGTTTCGGCGCTTGTATTCATGGACACGGCAACGATATCCGCTCCGGCTTCGGCTAGAGCTATCGCTATGCCTTGCCCTAGTCCTCTGGCGGAGCCGGTGACGATTGCGGTTTTGCCTGATAAGTCAAACCTGTTCATGCTCCAGTATCCCCTCTCATATGCTCTCTATTTAGTAATTATGAAGTTAGGCCGGTTTTGAGTTTTGATGCGGCGCTTACAGCATGGTAACGCCGGCACCTTCATATTGTTTGATCGTCTCGGGT
Organism: Paenibacillus sp. FSL W7-1332; assembly: GCF_037969785.1. Classification (NCBI taxonomy): domain Bacteria; kingdom Bacillati; phylum Bacillota; class Bacilli; order Caryophanales; family Paenibacillaceae; genus Paenibacillus; species Paenibacillus sp. FSL W7-1332. Next base: position 2,031,741 of record NZ_CP150209.1, read on the forward strand.
GGCAGTCCCGCATCGGTAATGATGCCGTTGATCTCCTGCAGGGATGAAAATGTCCTTAATGCCGTTTGACCAAATTTGTGATGATCGACAACGGCATATACCTCCAGTGAAGTTTCGATTAATGCCCGTTTGAAAGGGATCAAGTCCCCGGTATATATGGACAATCCATGATCAAGATGGACGCCCGTGGCGGATATGAAAGCTTTTTGAATGTTCAGCTGTGATACATACGATACGCCTTCAGGGCCTGCGAGCATATTTCGGACCCGGTAGCCCCCCGGAACGACCAATCGGATATGATTCTTGGTCGCCAATTCGCTGATGATATACACATCGTTCGTAATGACCGTCAGAGGCACATCCTCCAGCCTGCGGGCAATCTCCAGCGTGGTGCTGCCTCCGTCTAAGGCGATGATGTCATCGGTATTGATATGCTTCAGCGCTTTCAGCGCGATTTCGGTCTTTTCAGTCGGATGCTTGGCAAGCGGTTCTTTGGACGGCAGGATGCCGAATTGATCGCTGTGCGCAAGGACAGCTCCGCCATGCACACGAACGATTAGACCCTGTTCCTCCAGCTTGGTCAGATCCTCGCGTATGGTTTTTCCGGTTACTTGAAGCTGCTGGCTTAGGTCGGCGACAGTCACTTCTTTATGGGTTAGAAGGTACTCCATTATTTTTTCATAGCGTCGTAACGGGTTCATATGAATCTCAACTCTTCCGTGGGTTAATGGATAATCCCCTCTATTTTAAATCTTTTATGGACACCGGGTCCATATCATCATAACGTTTATTATCTCCGGCCATGCCCCAGATGAAGGTATAGTTGCTTGTGCCTACCCCGCTGTGGATCGACCAGCTTGGCGAAATCACGGCCTGCTCATTGCGCATGACGATGTGCCGCGTTTCATTGGGTTCACCCATCAGATGGATGACAACCGCTTCTTCCGGTAAATCAAAATAGAGATAAGCCTCCATCCGTCTTGGGTGGGTATGGGCAGGCATCGTGTTCCACATGTTTCCTTCTTTCAGCAGGGTCATACCCATGACAAGCTGGGCGCTCTCAATGCCTTTTTGATGGATGAAACGATAGATCACGCGATCATTGGAATTTTTGATATCGCCCAAAGCGCTGGAATCGGCTTCCTCCAGAGTGGCCTTGGCTGTCGGGAATGTTTGGTGCGCTGGCGCAGAATTCAAATAGAATTTGGCTGGGTTGGATGGATCCGTGCTTTTAAAAATAACCTCTTCCGTGCCCATGCCAACGTACAAGCATTCTTTGTTGTTCAGTTCATGCTCCGCACCGTCCACCAGTACGGTACCATGTCCGCCAATATTGATAATGCCAAGCTCACGGCGTTCCAGGAAAGAGGAAACACCCAGCTCTTTAAGGTCGGTTTCCAATTTGACTTGTTCTTGAACGGGAGCGGCGCCACCGATAATCATACGATCTTCGTGCGTCAGGACAAGCTCCAGCTTGTCAGGCGTAAACAGGACGGGGATATGGAATTCCTTGCGGAGTCTTTCTGTGTCATATTGTTTCACTTCATTAGGGTGTGATGCATAACGTCTTTCCATGTTCGTTCATCTCCTCATCATTCTATTATAATGAATTCATAATGTTCATATAAGTACAAATTACTCCATTTATGTTCATATTACAAGAGCTAAATACAAAATGAACCATAATTAACACCTGGTGAACATCGAGCCGACTTCATATATATCTGACTGAACTTGGAGCAGAAAGGGAAGAACTAGCATCAATGGGGATGGGCAGGCTGCCCTGAAATGTTCTTCAGCAAGGCTAGCTATGAAGTGAACAAGGTACGACTAGGAGATTGATAACCCGATGAAAAGAATGATTGTTATTCTAACAGCTGTGCTCGCAGTGGCCGGTTCTCAAAATAACGCTGATGTCCCGTATTATCCTTATCATCAAACTGGGGAACGGGAAGTATGGATGAGGTCGGAGAATGAGCGCGATCAGTCCTGGGTTAATATTGCCCATCGGGGGGCGTCGGGTTATGCCCCGGAAAATACGATGGCTTCTTTTGTTAAAGCATTTGATATGGGAGCGGATATGCTGGAATTGGATGTCCAATTGAGCAAGGATGGACAGGTCGTTGTAATTCATGATTCCACGGTTGAGCGAACCACCGATGGGCAGGGAGAAGTAGGCGATTTAACCTTTGAGGAGCTGCGTATGCTGGATGCAGGTTCATGGTACGATTCGGCGTTTAAAGGAGAAGTCATTCCCGCTTTGGCGGAGGTGCTTGAGCATTTCGCGGGGCGTATCGGGCTGTTGATCGAATTGAAATCTCCCTCCCGGTATCCGGGTATCGAGCAAAGGGTTGCAGACGAGTTGAAAAGGTATATCATCGGCGCTGATGGTGGTGAGAGGTATAAGGACCTGATCATCGTGCAGTCAGCAGATAAGGACTCTCTCCTTCGATTCCGGCAGCTGATGCCCGATATCCCGCTGGGCGTTGTTATCACCAGTGCGGGCGACTTATCCAAGCAGCAGCTGGAAGATATGAAGACCTATGCGGAGTATGTGAATGTATCGATGAGGCTGGTATCCAAAGGGCTGGTTCAAAAGATACATCAATCCGGGCTGAAAACGATGGTATGGACCATTCGGGATATGCTGCAGATTCCTTATGTGCTTCAAATTAACGTGGATGGGATTATTACGGATTACCCGGATCGGGTACCGATTTCAATTTCGAACAGGAAAATGATCAGATAAATGGCGTAACGGTGTTGACAACCTTTTGAGAAATCAAGGGTTGTCTTTTTTAATATGTAAGTAAATATAACATATGAATAAAAATTAAGAGTGAATTGCATGGTTTATCTATCATTAATGTAATATAACATCACTTAAAATGCGAAAAACAAAAAGAATTCTTAGTTATTTTCGAAAAAATAAATAAAATAATGTCATGATTATTGACATAGGAAATATAAGGCAACTATAATGTGGGATAACGAACAGAGAAGTCAGTTTGCAGATAGAATGTTCGGAAACGTAAAAAAGGGAGTTGGGAGCGAATGAAGAAACAAAGCGTGATCGTTAAAGGCTGGGCCTCATTTGTTTTATGTGCAATCTTGATGTCAGGCTGCGTGACGGAAAAGGAAGCCGCTCCAACCGCCGGAGCGGATAACGGGAGTCCGGCGGTAGAAGCCGCTGGCGATTCAATTAAGGTTGGCATTCTTCACTCACTCAGCGGAACGATGGCCATAAGCGAGGTATCCGTTAAGGATGCAGAGATGCTTGCCATCGAAGAAATCAATGCAGCTGGCGGCGTGCTTGGCAAGCAGATCGAACCCGTAATCGAGGACGGTGCCTCGGATTGGCCGACCTTCGCGGAGAAAGCGGGCAAATTGCTGCAGCAGGATAAGGTTGCCGCCGTATTCGGAGGCTGGACCTCTGCCAGCCGGAAAGCCATGCTCCCTGTTTTCGAACAGAACAACGGCCTTTTATTCTATCCGGTCCAATATGAAGGGCTGGAATCCTCACCTAACATTTTTTATACGGGCGCAACAACCAATCAGCAGATCGTACCCTCAGTGTCCTGGCTGCTGGAGAACCGCGGCAAAAAAATGTTCCTCCTCGGCTCCGATTACGTGTTTCCGAGAACGGCCAACAAGATCATCAAGGCACAGTTGACGGCAGAGGGCGGCGAACTGGCTGGGGAGGAATACACGCCGCTGGGTCATACCGATTTCAGCACGATTATAGCCAAGATCAAGGAGGCGAAGCCCGATATCGTCTATAACACGCTGAACGGCGACAGCAATGTGGCCTTCTTCAAGCAGCTGAAGGATGCGGGCATTACCTCCAAGGATATGACCACGCTGTCCGTCAGCGTGGCGGAGGAGGAGATCCGAGGCATCGGCGCAGATATACTGGAGGGTCATCTGGCAGCCTGGAACTATTATCAATCTACCGATACTCCGGAGAACAAGGCTTTTGTCGACAAATACAAAGCAAAATACGGCGCTGACCGCGTGACGGCTGACCCGATCGAAGCGGGATACACGGCGGTGTACTTATGGAAGGCCGCGGTAGAGAAGGCAGGAACAACGGAGGTGGCCAAGGTGAAGGAAGCGGCAAAAGGCATTGAGTTCGCCGCTCCGGAAGGGAAAGTAACCATTGATGGGGAGAATCAGCACATTCATAAAACGGTGCGCATCGGCGAGGTGCAGGCTGACGGACAATTTAAGGAGCTCTGGAATTCGGGAGAACCCGTTAAACCGGATCCCTATCTGAAAACCTATGATTGGGCGAAGGGATTAAGCGGAGAATAAAGCTTCATCTCATGCATGGATGGCCTTCAGGCTATTTCGTGAAAGGAGGTTCACCCGGATGGAAATGACGATCCTGCAAGTGTTTAACGGACTCAGCGTCAGCTCGATCCTATTATTGATTGCTCTTGGCTTAGCGGTGACGTTCGGCTTGATGAATGTCATTAATATGGCCCATGGCGAGCTGATCATGATCGGTGCTTACTCAACGTACGTCACGCAAGGTTTGTTTACCGCGTATATGCCGAAATCCTGGTTCGACACCTATTTCATCGCAGCTTTGCTTGTATCGTTCTTGGTTGCAGCCGCCGTCGGATGGCTGCTTGAAATGGTGCTCATCCGCCATCTGTACGGCAGGCCGCTGGATAGTCTGCTCGCTACATGGGGCGTCGGGATGATGCTCCAGCAAATCGCAAGATTCATCTTCGGCGCGCCGAATGTGGCTGTTACCAGCCCGTCCTGGCTAAACGGCGGGCTGGCGATCACTTCAAGCATCGTCCTTCCATACAAGCGGCTGTTCATCATCGTATTGGTGGCCGTCGTGCTGACAGCCATGTATCTCTATATTTATAGAACGGTCCAAGGCCGAAGAATGCGGGCGGTGATGCAAAATCGAAGCATGGCCGGGTGTCTCGGTATTTCAACCCGACGCGTGGACGGCCTGACGTTTGCGATCGGCTCGGGCATTGCCGGCATTGCCGGCTGCGCGTTAACATTGCTTGGCCCGATCGGTCCTTCGATCGGAACCTACTATATTGTCGATGCTTTCATGGTGGTGGTCCTTGGCGGCGTTGGGAAATTGATCGGCACGGTTGCCGGGGCGCTGGGCATTGGCGTGTTCAATACGCTGTTTGAGACCTACACTTCGGCATCCATCGGCAAAGTGCTGGTATTCGCCTGCATCGTGGCATTCCTGCAGTGGAAGCCACGCGGGCTCGTTGCACTACGAACACGCAGCCTGGATTAGAGAGGAGGGGATGGTATGGTGCTGAAATGGTTGACAGGAAACCCCGGCAGCCGATCGAAACGGATGATGTGGAGCGTGGTACTGCTCCTGATGTGTATGGCACCTTTGTTCACGACCCCTTTTCGCCTCGGTTTGTTAACGAAATTTCTGGCTTTGGCGATCCTGGCGGTCGGGCTTGATCTGATCTGGGGCTATGGCGGCATTTTAAGCCTTGGGCACGGCGTGTTCTTTGGATTAGGCGCTTATGCCATGGCCATGTATTTGAAGCTGGACGCCAGCGGCGCTTCCCTGCCTGATTTCATGGGATGGAGTGGGGTGACGGCGCTCCCATGGTTCTGGGAGCCGTTCCGATCGTTCCCCGCGGCCTTGCTACTCGGGATGCTGCTTCCGGCCCTGCTTGCGTTGATACTTGGATTCTTTACGTTTCGCAACCGGATCGTCGGCGTATATTTTACGATTCTGACGCAGGCTCTGGTTATGATTGTGGTTACGCTGTTTGTAGGCAAGCAGGAGTGGACAGGGGGAACGAACGGGCTTACGGGATACAATTCCATTTTGGGTTTTAATCTGAATGCGCCGTCAACGAAAATCGGGTTGTATTTTATTACGCTTGCCGCTTTGGTAGGAGCCTATATTCTGTGCCGAAGAATTGTGAACAGCAGGGTGGGCCAGGTACTGGAAGCCTCAAGAGATGGGGAGAACCGGGTGCGGTTTCTGGGTTTTGACCCTTCCCGTTACAAGACCTTTGCCTTTGCCGTATCGGGCGGTCTGGCAGGGCTTGCAGGCATGCTGTTTGTCCTTCAGGTCGGCATTATTTCGCCGTCAATGATGGGCATCGTTCCATCCATTGAAATGGTGCTCTGGGTCGCTCTCGGCGGCAGGGGAACGCTGATCGGCGCTATTATTGGCGCCGTGCTGCTGAACGCAGCCAAGACCGGGATCAGCGAGGCTTATCCGGAAGGATGGCTGCTTGTATTGGGTGCATTATTTGTCATCGTTGTTGTGTTGATGCCAAAAGGATTGACCGGATTGTGGAGCAAGGTGGTTTCGTCATTATCTCGAAGAGGAGGGACTGTGCATGCAGCCGTACGCGAAGAGAGTTGATTTGCCGCTAGCTGTCCATGGAGAAGTCAGGGATATCGGTATTTCCACCATCGTGTTGTCCGCGGAGAACATTACGGTCACTTTTGGCGGGTTTGTGGCGGTAAACGGCATGAATCTGGCACTGCGTCAGCATGAGCTGCATTTTCTGATCGGCCCGAACGGCGCGGGAAAAACCACGATGCTGGACGTGATCTGCGGGAAAACAAAGCCTGCCGCAGGAAAGGTGCTGCTGGGGGACGGACTGGAAATCACCAGAAAGCGGGAGTATGAAATCGCCCGTCTCGGCGTGGGGCGAAAATTTCAAGCGCCGTCGGTATTTCCTAACCTGAGCGTCAAAGAAAACCTGGAGCTGACAGTCGATCCCGATCGAAGCGTGTTCCGTGCGCTGAAGGCCAGGAGAAATCGATGCACCACGTTCGAAATGAAGAAGGTTCTGGAGTTGATCGGGCTGCCCGATCGGATACACGTTCGGGCAGGCTCTCTGTCGCATGGAGAGAAGCAATGGCTGGAGATCGGCATGCTGCTGCTTCAGAAGCCGCGGCTTCTGCTGCTCGATGAGCCGGTAGCGGGGATGACGGACGAGGAGACGATGAAGACCGGTGCGCTCCTCCAGCGTATCGCCAAGGAATGCTCCGTCGTTGTCGTTGAGCATGACATGGAGTTTGTCCGCTCTTTTGCCGCTAAGGTTACCGTGATGCATGAAGGGAAACTGCTGAAGGAAGGCTCCATGCAGGAGATTCAACGCGATCCGCTGGTAGCCGAAGTTTATCTGGGAAAAAGGAGGGAGGCGAATGCTCAAGCTGCAGGGCATTGAATCGGGCTACGGGGAGAGCCCCGTCCTCCGCGGCGTATCCATGGTTGTCGACCCGGCGAAGGTCGTGTGTCTGGTAGGGCGCAACGGCGTCGGCAAAACCACGCTCATGCGGACCCTGATCGGGCAGCTGAAAATCCGGCAGGGACGGATGACTCTTGGCGAGCAGGAGGTTACCGGCTGGGATTCCGTAAAAAGAGCGAGAGGCGGCATCGGGTATGTTCCGCAAGGGCGCGAGATTTTTCCCCAGCTTACCGTGAAGGAAAATCTGCTGCTCGGACTTGAGCCAATCGTGCCGAGGAGGAAGGCATTCCCGGAGGATGTGTTAGCCCTGTTCCCAGTGCTGCCCCAAATGTACCACCGTCAAGGCGGTGATTTAAGCGGTGGTCAGCAGCAGCAGCTAGCCTTTGCGAGGGCGCTCGCTTCCAGACCCAAGGTGCTGCTGCTCGACGAGCCGACCGAGGGAATCCAGCCTTCCATCGTGGAGGAAATTCAAGACGTGATCCGGGGGATCAAAGCCAAAGGGGAAACGTCGGTCATTCTGGTGGAGCAGAGCATCGAGTTTGTCCGGAGCGTAGCCGACTATATCTATGTCATGGATAAAGGCACAATTGTTGCCGAAGGGGTACAGGATGCTATCGATATGGAGCAGTTCGAGCATTATTTGACGGTCTAAGGAAGAGTACTCATTCGAGTTCATTGGCGTTTTGGAGATAAATTATCATCATCATTTGAATAAATAGAAGGTTGTCTCTGTAAGGGTTCGTTTTTTCCACCTGCAGGGGCAGCTCTTTTTTTTATTTAGATCTTGCTATTTTTGAGATGCGGGGTTAGAATGTGAGTGATTCAACTTGTACGTACATTTATAAGTAGATCGATAATTATTGTATATAGGTATGTACAAATTAGTGAGCAAGCATTCATACAGGAGGCGTTATTATTATGAAATTGAAACCGCATTCTTTTTGGTTCGTCACCGGAAGCCAGCACTTGTATGGTCCCGAAACGCTGGAGCAGGTAGCTGAGCATTCCCGCATCGTGGCAACGGAGTTTGATAAAGATCCTGTATTTTCCTACCCCATTGTGTTCAAGCCGATCGTAACGACACCCGATGAAATATACAACCTGATTCTTGAGGCTAACAACGATGAGTCCTGCGCAGGGATTATGACCTGGATGCATACCTTCTCCCCGGCCAAAATGTGGATTGCGGGGCTAGCCCAATTGCAGAAGCCGCTTCTTCATTTCCATACCCAATTCAACCGGGATATCCCTTGGGAAACGATTGATATGGACTTTATGAATTTGAACCAATCCGCGCACGGTGATCGCGAGTATGGTCATATCGGTGCCCGTCTCGGCATTGCCCGCAAGGTGGTTGTGGGCCATTGGGAAGACGGGGAGGTTCGTGACAGCATTGCCGGCTGGATGCGGACCGCCGCGGCCTATGCCGAGAGCCGCAGGCTGAAGGTGGCCCGCTTCGGCGATAATATGCGCCAGGTGGCAGTAACCGAAGGAGATAAAGTAGAAGCGCAAATCAAGCTTGGCTGGTCCGTGAACGGTTATGGCATCGGCGATCTTGTGCAGTCCATGAATGAAGTCGGCGATGATGAGGTAAAAGCCCTCTTGAATGAATATGCCGACTTGTATTCGATAACCAAGGAAGGGCTTAGCGATGGCCCTGTACGCGATTCCATTGCGTACCAAGCCCGGATCGAGATTGCGCTTCGTCGTTTCCTCGAGGAAGGCGGCTTTGGCGCATTCACGACGACCTTTGAGGATCTGCATGGAATGAAGCAGCTTCCGGGACTCGCCGTACAGCGTCTGATGGAGTCGGGTTACGGCTTCGGCGGGGAAGGGGATTGGAAAACAGCTGCCTTGACCCGTGTATTGAAGGTGCTTGCCGGCAATAAAAGCACTTCCTTCATGGAGGACTACACCTATCACTTCGAGCCGGGGAATCATATGATTCTTGGATCGCACATGCTGGAGGTATGTCCGACCATCGCATTGGATAAACCGACGCTTGAGGTTCATCCGCTCGGAATCGGGGGCAAGGGAGATCCGGCACGTCTCGTGTTTAACGGCCAGGACGGCCCGGCTGTGAATGCTTCCCTGGTTGATCTCGGACACCGTTTCAGACTGCTGGTGAATGTGGTGGATGGCGTCAAGGTTGAACAGCCGATGCCGAAGCTGCCGGTTGCCCGTGTGCTGTGGAAACCGCAGCCATCCCTTCGCGAGTCTGCGGAAGCGTGGATTTTGGCTGGCGGAGCGCACCATACCGTTCTATCTTATGCCATGACGGCAGAGCATTTGAGCGATTGGGCGGAGATGGTCGGCATTGAAGCGGTCATTATTGATAAGGATACAACGATACCGCGCTTCAAGAACGAGCTCCGTTGGAGTGAAGCCGCATACCGTCTGCGGTAACTGGTTCTGTCGGCATTCCCCTGGCCTGTGTTACAATAGCGAGATAACTTAGGATTGCAGGTGATCCTAACATAATGAGTGCGTGAGGCTAGAGGTGAATGATGAATAATAGACGGATACCCAAATATATTGTATTAAAAAACGAACTGCTCTCCTGGTTTGAATCCGGAAGGCTTCAAGCAGGCAAACAGGTTCCTTCGGAGCATGAAATCGCCGACCAGTTCGGCGTAAGCCGCCAGACGGTCCGCCAAACCTTCGGCGAGCTGGAGAAGGAGGGCTGGCTGGAACGGATTCAGGGAAAAGGGACGTTCGCCAGAAATCCCGACCGGCGGGAGAGTGAGCAGGTTAAGACGATCGGCATCATTACAACCTACATCTCGGATTATATCTTCCCGCATATCGTTCGGGGAGCGGAGGCGGAGCTGCGCAGCAAGGGATATCGCCTGCTGCTCTCCAGTACCGATAACAACAAGGTGAAGGAGATGGAGAGTCTTCAGCTCATGACCAGTCAGCCGCTCAGCGGGCTCATTATCGAGCCGACCAAGAGTGCGGAGGGCAACCCGAATTTGACGTATTTCCTGTCCCTGCAGGAGAAGGGAATTCCGTTTTTGATGATCAATGAGAAGTATCGGGAGCTGGAATGTCCTTGTCTGAAGCTTGATGATGAGCTTGGCGGTTACAAGGCCACACGTCATTTGATCGAGAACGGACACCAGGCGATAGCCGGATTCTTCAAGCGGGATGATCTTCAAGGCGTGAACCGGCTGAAAGGCTTCTTACGTGCGCATCGCGAGGCTGGAATTCCCGTTTCACCGGAGCGGGTGGTTACGTATACAACGGAACAGAAGGGAAGTCTTCCGTATGATCAGGCCATCCAGTTGCTGAAGCAGCCGGAGGAGCAGCGACCGACGGGGTTTGTATGTTATAACGACGAGCTGGCTGTATCTTTAGCGGAGGCTGCCGGGCAATGCGGGCTGCATATTCCGCAGGATGTGTCCATGGTCGGCTTCGATGATTCGACGCTTGCCGTTGCTTCCGGCGTGAAGCTGACGACGATGACCCACCCGAAGACAGAGATGGGAATCATGGCGGCCAGACAATTAATTAGTATGATTGAGTTTCATACCGTTATAGAGGATACGGTGTTTCAGCCGGAGCTGGTGGAGAGAGAATCGGTGAAGAAACGGTAGAGATAAGGGAGTGCAAGGTCCGAGTTTCGGACTCTTGTTTGCCAACTTGTACGTACAACTATATTTTTCAAATATAGAGAGGAGCGGTTGTTCATGTTGGAGGATTTAAAGCAGCAGGTGCTGGAGGCGAATCTGGAGCTTCCGAAGCACGGACTCGTTACCTTTACATGGGGAAATGTCAGCGGCATCGACCGTGAACGTGGACTGTTTGTCATTAAGCCAAGCGGTGTGCCTTATGAGGATTTAAAAGCGGCCGACATGGTCGTTCTGGATTTGAAGGGAAATGTCGTTGAAGGGGATATGCGCCCCTCCTCCGATACCCCGACTCATCTGGTCCTATATCAGAACTTTAAAGAGATTGGCGGAATTGTGCATACCCACTCTCCGTGGGGAACGAGTTGGGCTCAAGCCGGACGTGCGCTTCCTGCCTACGGAACGACGCACGCCGACTATTTTTACGGAGAGATTCCGGTTACGCGGCCCATGACCCGCGAAGAAATTGAGGGAGCCTATGAGCTGGAGACGGGCAACGTTATTGTCGAGCGATTCGCGGACCTGGATCCGAACATGGTGCCCGGGGTGCTTGTCCATTCGCATGCGCCATTCGTGTGGGGCAAGGATCCGCATAATGCGGTGCATAACGCGGTAGTGTTAGAGGAATGCGCTAAAATTGCAGCCCGGATGCAGCAAATTAATCCGGAAACCGAACCGATGGATCAGACGCTGCTGGATCGCCATTTTTTGCGGAAGCATGGAGTTAATGCCTATTACGGTCAAAAGTAACTTGTATTCATCATTCATGATTTCATCTGTAGGGGAGGAAATAAGATGGGGAATAAATACACCATTGGTGTTGATTACGGAACACAGTCCGGGCGAGCGGTGTTGGTTAATTTGGCTGACGGGCAGGAAGTAGCGGATCATGTTACGCCTTACCGGCATCATGTCATCGATGAATTTTTGCCAGGTTCCGGTAAGAAGCTGGAGCACGATTGGGCGCTGCAGCATCCGGGGGATTATCTGGAGGTTCTGAAGGTATCCGTGCCTGCCGTTATTCAGCAATCCGGCATTGATCCGGCGGATGTGATCGGCATCGGCATTGATTTTACGGCTTGCACCATGCTGCCCGTTGACGAGCTTGGGGAGCCGCTCTGCTTCCAACCGGAGCTGGCCGACCAGCCGCACAGCTGGGTTAAGCTGTGGAAGCATCATGCCGCCCAGCCTGAAGCAGACAAGATCAACGCGATTGCCGCTGAGCGCGGAGAAGCCTTCTTGCCCCGCTATGGCGGGAAGATTTCTTCCGAATGGATGATTGCCAAGGTATGGCAAATTCTTGATGAGGCACCGGCGATCTATGAACGTGCGGACCGATTCCTGGAAGCGACCGATTGGGTCATTTCCCAAATGACCGGCCAGATTGTCCGCAACAGCTGTACGGCTGGTTACAAAGCGATATGGCATAAACAAGACGGATATCCAAGCAAGGAATATTTTAAGGCGCTGGATCCCCGGCTGGAGGATCTGACCGATACGAAGCTGCGCGGAGAGGTCCGTCCCCTCGGCAGCAGCGCAGGCGGTCTTACTGAGAAGATGGCGGAGATGATGGGCTTAACTCCAGGGATTGCCGTGGCCGTCGGCAACGTTGACGCTCATGCCGCGGTGCCTGCGGTCGGTGTCGTCACACCGGGCAAGCTGGTAATGGCGATGGGCACATCGATCTGCCATATGCTGCTCGGTACCGAAGAGAAGCAGGTTGAAGGGATGTGCGGTGTCGTCGAGGACGGCATCATTCCCGGATTATACGGTTATGAAGCCGGGCAATCGGCAGTAGGCGATATTTTTGAATGGTACGTCGAGGAAGCCCTTCCCGCGTATGTAAAAGAAGCTGCGTCCGAGGAAGGAATCGGCGTGCATCAATGGCTTGAGCGAGAAGCGGCTGCCTATAAGCCGGGTCAAACCGGATTGCTCGCACTGGATTGGTGGAACGGCAACCGTTCCGTGCTGGTGGATACGGATCTGACCGGGCTGATCTTAGGGATGACCCTGTTGACGAAGCCGCAGGAAATCTACCGCGCCTTGCTTGAGGCGACCGCATTCGGTACGCGCAAAATCGTGGACGCTTTTCACGAGAACGGTGTCGCGGTGGACGTCCTGTATGCTTGCGGCGGACTGCCTCAAAAGAACCGTCTCTTGATGCAGATTTATGCGGATGTTACGAATCGCGAAATTATGGTGGCTGATTCCAAACAGACGCCGGCGCTTGGCGCCGCGATGTTCGCTGCAGTCGCTGCGGGCGAGGCGCAGGGCGGGTATGATTCGATTATCGATGCCGCCGAGAAGATGGCACGGGTGAAGGAAGAGACCTTCAAGCCGATTCCGGAGCATGTGGAAGTGTATGAGCAGCTGTATCAGGAATACAGCAAGCTGCATGACTATTTTGGCCGGGGCGAAAACGACGTGATGAAGCGGCTGAAACGAATTAAGCAAACGGCTGAATAGGCCCTGTCAGACTAGAAGCCTGAATAAATACGGCAGGATGGGATGAAGGAGAGGAACGAACGTGACGGATTACTTGAACGATGCAAAAGGTTTAATGAACCGGATTAGGGAGCAGCAGCCGACGTTCCGCGGGCTAGAAACCATGGTGCTTGAGCCCGGCGCTGTGCAAGACGTGCCTTCGTATCTTAAACGGCAGGGCCTCAGTTCACCAATCGTTGTTGCAGATGCGAATACGTATGAAGCGGCGGGTAAAAAGCTGGTGCAGAGCCTGGAAGCCGATGGTCAGAAGCCCCGGCTGTGTCTGATTCAGCCAGATGAGCAAGGCGACGTTGTCGCGGATGAACGCTCCTTGATGCAGCTGTTTATCGATGTGGAGCCTGAAGGGACAGGATGCCTGATCGCTGTGGGGTCCGGGACCATTCATGACATTACGCGCTTTGTGAGTCATCGGAGCGGCAAACCCTTCATCTCGGTGCCTACGGCACCTTCGGTCGACGGCTTTACTTCGGCGGGAGCGCCGATCGTGATCCGGGGAGTCAAGCAAACCTTTGCGGCCACGGCTCCGATCGCGATATTCGCCGATCCGGACATTCTTGTGAAGGCACCGCAGCCGCTGGTAGCGGCAGGCTTTGGCGATATGCTAGGCAAATATACATCGCTGCTGGATTGGAAATTCTCTTCGACCACGGCCGGCGAGCCCTATGATGAACAGGTGGCGGCCATTACGGAGAAGGCGCTTGAGGCTTGCATTCAGCATGTGGAGGCGATTGGCCAGCGCACGGAGGAAGGGATCCGCATTCTGATGACGGCTTTGATCGAGTCGGGTATCGCGATGCTGCTGTTCGGTCAGTCCCACCCTGCCTCCGGGGCGGAACATCATCTGTCGCATTATTGGGAGATGGAGTACTTGCGCCGCGGCAACCGGGCCCTGCTGCATGGTGCCAAAGTGGGGGTGGCCTGCAGCGAAATATCGAGCCTTTATCACGACGCGGCCGATAAGGGCATGTATCCTCATGCCGAGCCTACACACTGGGCGACATATAGAGAGCAGGTTCGGGAGTGGCTGCGTAAGGTCCCTTCGAAGGAGGAGATCGCCGAGCTGCTGCGGCAAGCCGGAGGTCCGTCAACCCTGCAGGAGCTTGGCATTGATGACGAGCTGTTCCGGGAGAGTCTTCAGGAGGCGCACACGCTGCGCGACCGCCATACCATTTTGAGGGCATTGAACGAGGCCAAGGTTGGTTAGAAAAGACGGAGCAGTCCATGGAAGTGGATGAATCATGAACTGTAATCGTTCAATAAAACAGTGAAGTTATCATTCGTGTTCTTAACACAGGCTTATGATGATATCTATGAAAAAGAGGCTCTTTATGATCGAATGATCATGGAGAGCCCCTTTTTGTTGAAATCCTTTGTGTCTCAAAGCATTCAAATAACGAAGTATCTGTATTTCCTCTTAATCTTCCTTCACATCATACAGCACGCGGGCCAACAGGTCCTGGCTGTAGTTGCCGAAATGCTTGCCGTAAATCGTTAAACCGCGTTTATTAACAGATCGCTCGTTAACGGCGATCCTGAAGGTGAGCTCGCTCTTGTAATCAAGCTGAATCTGGTTCAGACCGACATCCGAAATGCGGCATCCATCGATAAAGCTGCCTTCCTTGTTAATCCGGATCAGCTTCAACATGCCGTATTGGTTCAAATGCGGCGGCCACCATTCAGGGTTGAAGGTACCCCGTTTGTCCCCGAAATCTCCCGGACTTGTCCAGCTGCCAATCTCGATCCCGTTAACGTAAAAGAAAATGTCCGACGGATAATTGTCGCAATATCCCGGCGCCTCGGAGCCAAGCTCTAGAGAGAATTGGATCTCGCGGAACGATTGGTTGGACTTCAAATAATTCGGAATCCGGTATTCCAGAAAACCTTCGGTAAGCCAGATGATCTCCGAGTTGATCCGCTCCGGATCGGCGAAATAACGCGGATCGTCAAAATCTCCGATAATGCTGTCCTTGGTCGCAAGCCCGCAGGTCGGGATAGCTTGATAATCGCTGTAATGGCCAACCTGAATCTCCACCTCGTACAAGTTATCAATGTCCTTGCTGCGAAGATCAACCATGAGGGTATCTTTGTTCAGGTAGCAGATTTTCTGAATGCCATGCTTCCCGCCAGTCGTATTGATTTCGATCAGGCCGCTATCTTCCAATTTCTTGATATGCATAGTAATAGCACCATTGCTGAGATTCAGCTTGTTCGCGAGATCGTTCAGGTTCAAGCTTTGGTTCTTGGCCAGCAGTTCCAAAATTTGAATGCGAATTTCCGAGCTGAGCGCTTTAAAGATGTCAAGCCCGCTCATTAAATCTTTAATGTAGATCATCTTATCTCAAACCTTCTTCCGATTAAAGGATTATATAACGATGGTAAATAGGTAAAGTTGTTTATTTCAAATAATTATAAATCAATATGTGCGCTAAATAAAGATGCCATCTGATTCTGCGTGATTTTTATTGGAAAAACAAGAAATTGAGCAGTGGAAACTCATTTTGTTTGAGATTATTATGAAAATAATAACTCGAAATACACGGGAAAATGGTGATTTTGAGCAGGATTAAACGATCTTTTAGGGATAAAAGTAATTCATTTCTAATTTATATAAATCATTTTATATTTCTATATTTACAGCTGATCTCTCATATGATATTTTATACTTGAAAACGAATTCATTCAATATTATTTGAATTGTTTCATAATTATATTAACGGAAGGTGAAGGACTTGGCAGCTGAGAAATTGAAAGCACGTATGATCGTGGATAAGTCGTTTCGGATCGCGCAAGTTGATAACCGTATTTATGGTTCGTTCATTGAACATCTAGGCCGCGCTGTATATGGTGGGATTTACGAACCCGGCCATGAAACCGCGGATGCAGGAGGTTTTCGTAACGACGTAAAGGAACTGATCAAGGAACTGGATGTCCCGATTATAAGATATCCCGGCGGGAATTTTGTATCGGGCTATAACTGGGAAGATGGCGTAGGTCCTGTTGCCGAACGGCCAAAGCGGCTGGAGCTGGCCTGGAGAACGCTGGAGCCGAACGATGTCGGCACGAACGAGTTTATATCCTGGGCCAAGGAAGTGGGTTCGGATGTCATGATGGCCGTGAACCTGGGTACTCGGGGGATCGATGCCGCCAGAAATCTGCTGGAATACACCAACCATCCCGGAGGCACATATTGGAGTGATCTAAGACGCAGTCATGGTTATGAACAGCCGCACAAGATCAAGACCTGGTGTCTTGGCAACGAGATGGATGGACCTTGGCAGATCGGACATAAGACCTCGACGGAATACGGCCGGCTTGCGCTGGAGACGGCAAAAGCCATGCGGCTTGTCGACCCGACCATTGAACTGGTTTCATGCGGAAGCTCGAGCACGGGGATGCCGACATTCCCTGAATGGGAAGCCGTGACGCTGGATCATACGTACGAGGCGGTTGATTACATATCGCTGCATCAATATTACGGTAACCGCGATAACGATACCGCCAACTATCTGGCCCTTTCCCTGGATATGGATCACTTTATTCATACGGTCAAATCCACCTGCGATTACATCAAGGCTAAGAAACGCAGCAAAAAGACAATGTATCTCAGCTTCGACGAGTGGAATGTCTGGTACCATTCCAATGACGCCGACAGGCAGATTGATCCATGGAGCATTGCTCCGCCGCAGCTGGAGGATGTGTATAATTTCGAGGATGCCATTCTTGTCGGCAGCATGCTGATCACCTTCCTGCGCCACGCAGACCGGGTGAAGATGGCTTGCCTGGCACAGCTCGTCAACGTAATCGCGCCGATTATGACCGAGAACGGTGGCCGTTCTTGGAAGCAGACGATCTTTTATCCGTATCTGCATGCTTCCAGATTTGGCCGGGGCGTATCGCTGCTGCCGATCGTTGAGTCACCGAAGTATGATTCCAAGGATTTTACCGATGTTCCGTATTTGGACAGCGCGGTTGTTCATAACGAAGAGGATGAAGAAATTACGATCTTTGCCGTGAATCGTCATCTGGAGGAAGCATTGGAGCTCGAATGTGATGTGCGCAGCTTTGAAGGCTACCGGCTGTTGGAGCATATCGTGATGGAGCATGAGGATCTGAAAGCGGTGAATACCGCATCCGAGGAAAGAGTCAAGCCTCATCACCAGGGTGGAGCTAAGCTTGATAATGGCATGGTTACCGCAAGGCTTGGCAAAGCATCATGGAACGTTATTCGCTTGAAAAAAGCTTAAGGAAATTCACGGGGCAGTTGAATCATGGGCTGCCCCATCTCCCAACTACTCATATCAAATTACACACATTATGAAAGCGCTTTATTTCTGGAGGAGAGCAGAAGTACGATTTTTGAAGTGTAGGTTTGTATGAACGAACATTAAGGGAGGTCCAGTAGGATGATGAAAAAATGGATGGTTGTATTCATGGTGTTATGTTTGACGCTGTTTCTGTGGGGGTGCGGTAAATCGAACAATGCCGGCGGCGAAACCTCGGTTCTGGATGGCGGGGCAGGGGAAAGCGCTACGGAGTTGTCTTATTGGACGTTTGTTGAGCTGCATGGACAGCATTTCGAGAAAATGCTGGGTAAATGGAACGCTGAGAATCCCGAACGCCAAATCAAGCTGAACGTGACGGTCATGCCGTATGACGACATGCATAACAAATTGTCTATTGCGGTTCAATCGGGGACAGGGGCACCCGACATTGCGGATATCGAGCTTGGGAAGTTTCCAGATTTCCTGTCCGGTACGCCGCAGCTGGAACCGCTCAATGACGTGATTGATCCATACCGGGATACCATCGTCAAATCCCGAATTGACTTATACAGCAAGGAAGATGTTAACTACGGCATCCCGACCCATGTTGGCGCATCCGTAGCCTTCTATAATACCGAGATTTTGGAGGAGGCCGGGGTCAACTTTGAGGATATCGTAACTTGGGAGGATTTCAAGCAGGCGGGTATCCAGGTGTATGAAAAAACGGGCAAGTACATGGGAACAGCCGATACAAGCGCAGCCTGGCAAGCTTCCATGCTATTGGCGCAGCAAGGCGCGGATCTGACGGACGATTCCGGCAATCCGATCGTGAACTCGGAAGCGATGGTGAAGGCCATGACGCTGCTCAAGGACTTGCAGGATAACAATGTCATAGCGACCATTGCCGGCGGCCAGCCCGATACCGAGGAAGCCTATGGGGAGTTTAATGCAGGAAATTACGCTACGGCCTTTATGCCGCTGTGGCAAATGTCCAGATACACCAACTACATGTCCGACTTGTCCGGGAAAATAGCCATCGCGCCGATTCCGGTCATTGAAGAAGGAATGCCAAGATCGGTTGGCGGCGGCGGCACCGGCACGGTCGTTACCAAGACCGCAAAAGACGTACAGCTGGCGAAAGACTTTCTGGCATTCGCCAAGCTGTCCCTGGATGCCAATAAAGAGATCTGGAACACGCTTGGATTCGATCCGGTTAATATGGACGTTTGGGACATGAAGGATGTTACGCACAATGCCGAGAATCAGTTCGTGAAATATTTTGTCAATAACCCGTTTGATGTGTTGAATGAGATCCGGGATGAAATCCGGTTAATCAAATCGACCTCCGCATCGCCTACCATCAACAACGTCCTGTGCACCACGACCTTCAACGAGATTTTTGAGGATGGCAAGGACATTACCGAAGCACTGAATGATGCCCAAAAGCAAATTGAACAGGAATTGAAATGACACTCGCTCATACGGTACTAAAACGAAGAGCTGCTCATGGATTCGTCGGTGAGCGGATCTCATTAAAGGAGTAGAATCATGATTAAAAAATTTCTGTACTCGCAAAAGGTTGCTCCTTACGTGTTTGTCCTGCCCTTTATTCTGGTATTCCTCATATTCTGGGTGTTTCCGCTGGGCAGCTCGCTTAGCATGAGCTTTCAGAAGACGCAGCTCGGGCAGGAGGCGGATTGGATCGGCTTGGCTAACTACGGGAAGCTGATGGGGGACGGCGTCTTTCTGAAGGCGGTGACGAACAGCGCGATATACATGATCCTGACGCTCCTTATCCTGATTCCGTTCCCCATGCTGTTTGCTGTGCTGATCAACAATAAGTTTATGTGGGGAAGAGAGTTTTTTAAGTCATCCTTTTTCTTCCCGGCACTGACGTCGGTTGTTGTAGCAGGCACCATTTTTCGGCTGATGTTCGGCGAGATGGAAGGGTCGCTCATTAACAGTATACTGGGGTGGTTCGGGATCGACCCGGTGAAGTTTCTGAAGGGACAGGTTACCGGTTTTATTGCTCTGGTGGCTCTTGCCACATGGCGGTGGACGGGAGTGAATATGCTCTATTTTTTATCTGGGCTCAAAAACATCCCGGGCGAATATTACGAGGCGGCATCCATCGATGGGGCTTCGGCCTTTCAGAAGTTTACCAAAATCACGATGCCTTTGTTGAAGCCGACCACGATTTATGTGTTAACGATCAGCATTTATGCGGGGCTTGCCATGTTTATCGAGAGCATGATGCTCTGGAACGGCAACAACTCCCCGAAAAATATCGGTCTCACGATCGTCGGTTATCTGTACCGTCAAGGCATTGAGAAGAACAATCTGGGTTATGCGGCCGCTGTAGGGATTGTGCTGCTGGCAATCACCATGCTCATTAACCTGACGCAGCTGAAGCTCTCCGGCATGTTCAAGAAGGAGGATTGAGGATGAGAAGAGAAACGCTGGTCAAAATAATCCTCTTCATTTTGTTCTCCATACTGTGCTTTCTAATCCTGGTCCCTTTCTATGCCGTCACCATTGCCTCGTTTAAACCCGGCGAGGATTTGATCCGGTATGGACTGAATCTGAAATTTGATCTGTCGGTGATGAGCCTGGACAATTTCACCTACCTGTTTACGGGCGATCACTCCTACTTCATGTGGTTTTTTAACTCCTTGCTCCTTACGGTGGTGCAGGTTACGTTAACCCTGCTGGTCAGTGCAACCGTTGCCTACGGGTTTGCAGCCTACGATTTCATCGGCAAGAACTTCTTGTTTATCTGCGTGCTTCTGATTATGATGGTTCCTTTTGAAATTCTTCTTCTTCCGCTATACTCCCTGACGTACAACCTGGGCCTAATGAATTCATATTCGGCGATAGTCCTGCCGGGGATCGCGAGCGCGGCCACGATTTTCTTCTTCAGGCAGTATTTAAGAGGGGTTCCAAAAGAAATGATTGCGGCAGGGCGGGTGGACGGCGCGACCGAATACGGAATCTATATGCGGCTGATCCTGCCTGTGATGAAGCCATCCTTCGCTGCTATGGCGATTCTGAACGGCATGAACAGCTGGAACAACTTTCTATGGCCGTTCATGGTGCTCAGCGACGATAGCAAGTATACCCTTCCGATCGGATTGAAGACGCTCTTGACCCCTTACGGGAACAACTATGATTTATTAATTGTCGGCTCCTTTTTCTCGATCATCCCGATCTTTATTTTATTCATGGCCTTCCAGAAGTATTTTATCGACGGAATGACGGCTGGGGCAGTGAAAGGATGATCGCTTGATTGACAGGAAGGACCCGACCTTGCAGGCGGCACCTCAAATCCGTTATGATACAAGGAAACCTGCGTGCTTATGTGTTTGATTTGATGAATGAGGTGAGCGTACCCTTGCATCCTGTAACTCGGGCTCTAATATGGATAGGTGGCGCTCTAATTGTGATCGGGCTGCTGTGGCCTGTCATTGGACGATTTGTCGGCCGGCTGCCAGGTGACATCGTGGTGGATAAACCCCATGTCAAAATTTATTTCCCGATTGTAACCTGCCTCGTCATCAGCGTGGTGGGCTCGTTGATTCTGTTTCTGATCCAGCAGTTTCGTAAATAGCAGGGATATCATAAGAAAAACGTCTTAGGGATGTTTTTCTTGTGATATCAGGAAGGCCTAAGCTTCGGAGTTTATACTCCTGATATCTTAAAAAAAACAGGCTGAAGTGACCCCCAAAAGTTAGACACGGTTATTTCATTAGGCAGCTTTCTCAAAATGAGTTCGGTACTGTACCGGACTCATTTTTAATTTTGCCTTTAACCGTTTGGTATTGTAGTATTCAACATACTTTTTCAGTTCTTCCTTAAAATGTTCCACACTTTCAAACTCTTTGTAGTACAGAAATTCCGACTTGAGAATGCCGAAGAAATTCTCTATGACGGCATTGTCGTAACAATTCCCTTTTCGTGACATGCTTTGGAGAATGCCACTCGACTTAAGCGCATGGCGATACGGCTTTATTTGGTAATGCCATCCTTGATCTGAATGAAGGAGAAGTTGGTGTTCTTCTGGCAGACGCTTCAGTCCTGCATCCAGCATCTCGGATACCAGAGAATAGGTTGGTCGTGAACCCATGGTATAGGAGAAATTTCCCCGTTGAATAAGTCCAAAATGGGCGATAGATACAGCTTTTCTCCAAATAACTTAAACTCCGTAATGTCCGTCACCCATTTCTCATTTGGCACCCCAGCCGCGAACTGGCGGTCCAGATGATTCGGTGCAATCTTGCCGACGGTTCCTTTATATGACTTATACTTTTTCATGCGAACCAGGCATTGAAGGCCCATCTTCTTCATGAGTCTCTGAACCTTTTTGTGGTTAACTTTCCACCCACGGACTGCCAGTTCATCACGAATACGGCGATATCCGTAACGTCCATCATGTTCCACGTAAATGGACTGGATTTCAGCCCCCAACTCGGCATTCGGATCTGGTTGGTTCATACGCTTTATAAGGTTGTAATAGGTGCTGCGCGGGATACCAGCCAGCTGTACGAGTGCCTTCACCGGATATTTATGCCTTAGTTGCCAGACGGCTTGTGCTTTGTCTTGTTTGGTGATTTTTCCTTGTTTCGAACTAAGGCATTCAACTTTTTTAGATACTCATTTTCCATTTCAAGCTGTTTGATACGTTCTTCGAGTGCTTCGACAGACCCTTGAACTATGGATCGTTTGGTAGACGAATTGGAATTTTTCTTCATGGATGGACGCCCTTTCTTTTTTGGCTCAAGGGCTTCTAAACCGCCTGTCTCCATCTTTCTCTGCCAGGAATACAGCATGGAGAAGTCCGGAAGCTTAAACAAAACAGCGGTATCCATGAGAGAAGCGTCTGATTGAGCCATATGATTGAGTACGTCCAGTTTAAAGCTTACCGGATAATTTGTATAGCCGTTAGTAAAGGCAGGCTCACCATGCATCTCATAGAGCTTCAACCAATATTGGAATTGAGACTTGGTAACGCCCATTTGATTTGCGTATTCTGTCTGAGATAGAAGATCGGAGTCATACCCTTGAATTAATGCCAATTTGCTATCCTTAGTAAATATAGTCATAAAAAAACTGCACCTCCAACTGTTAGATGTGTCTAACAATTGGGGTGCAGTTCATTTACATGTTAGAGAGAAACTTACTCCTGGATGATGGTAATCTCGGCATTCGGATCCAGGCTTCTCACAATGGATTTGAACCTGGGCATCTCCAAAATGTGAACCCGATAGACCAGCTGCCTCGAACCGATGGTGTCGCCATCATGCATAGCGTCATCTTTCGTGTCAGCAGCTTGGGAATCATACCCCATGATGGATTTCATGCTGTGTCTGATTACCGCTTCGCTCACGCTTCGAATCCGGACCTCACGTTTAAGCGGAAGGCTTGAAGTCGTAATACGTCCGGTCTCCAGCGCCATCAGGCAGGCGATCGCAGAGTACATCGCTCGTTCCCAGCCGAGCAGCAGTCCGGCCAATGACAGCACGAATGTATTGACCATGATATGGACGTATGGCAGCTTTAAACGGGTTAGCAGATGTGATATCTGCTGCGGCATCTTGGGCATTTGGAGTGTGTCCAGAACGACGCCGTAACGAAGGCCGAGTCCAATGCCCAGCCCAAGGATAATGCCGCCGATGCCTGCGCTCCCAATCTTGCTGTCAATGAGAGCGGGAACCGGAAAAAACAGGATCGAGCATACAGAAAAAGTAAGCAGCCCGACGGTGGCAATGACGGCTCTTTCACGGTTGGACCTACGGTAGACCAGCAGGAGCAGAGGCAGGTTTAATGCAAACAGAAACATGCCTGTATGAAGTCCCGTCAGATGCGAAGCGAGGGCAGAGATTCCTGTGACGCCGCCCGCGATGATGCCGCTGGGAACAAGAAATAAATCTAAACCGAATGCCGCTATCAGTCCTCCGATGGCAGCCATGCTCATTCTTCTTCGTGTACTTGCCTTATTTACGGCCTTTTGCGGACCGTTCGTTACCCGAACCGGGGCTTGAACCATAGGCAATGTACCCTCCTTTATCCGCTAGCACTTTCATCCTTTAGCTTCGGTTTAACCGGTTTCTTCTCCTTATAGTCTTTAAATTTAATGATTTTGTTCAAAAAGTTATACACATGCTTGGACTCCTTGGTGAGCAGCGGTCCGAGTATCGCCAGTATCAGCACATACAGGGCTGCAAACGGCTGAATGAAGGTTGCAAGTCCGCCCGCTTTACCCATATTCGCGAGAATAATGGAGAATTCTCCGCGAGATACGATGGTCAGACCGATATTGGAGGATGCTTTGGAGGACAATCCCGCACTGCGTCCTGCAAGCATGCCTGCAATAAAGTTACCAAGGAGCGTGATGATCACGGCGATCAGCGATAACCACACAGCTCCGCCAAGCTCGGAAGGTACAATCGTTAAACCGAAGCTAAAGAAGAATATGGCTCCAAAGAAATCACGGAATGGTAATATCAAATGCTCAATGCGTTCACGATGCTCTGTCTCAGCCAGGACAAGCCCGACGAGAAGAGCGCCGATGGCCTCAGCGACATGAATCGTCTCGGCGAATCCTGCGAGCAGGAACAACGCGCCAAAAACAACCAAGGCAAACAATTCGTTCGACCGTATATTTAATGCTTTATTCAGAAGTGGTACGGCTTTACGGCCAAGAATAAGGACAAGCAGCATAAATCCGAGGGCGATCACCGCAGATATCAGTACTCCGCCCAGCGATGATGATCCGCTCAATACGAGTCCGGAAAGAATAGAGATATAGACAGCCAGGAAAACATCCTCGAACATGATAATACCAAGAATCATCTCGGTTTCGGGATTCGCCGTTCTTTTCAGGTCAACCAGCACCTTCGCTACGATCGCGCTTGAGGAGATCGTGGTTATTCCCGCAACAATGAGTGTTTCCGCCACGGGGAAACCGGAAAAGATCCCGATCATCAGTCCAAGCGTAAAGTTAATGGCAATATAGATGCTGCCGCCGACAACGATGGACTTCCCTGATTTGATTAACCGGCCGACCGAGAATTCAAGGCCGAGATAGAACAGAAGGAACAGTACGCCGATGCGACCCATGAAGTCGATGAACGGGGCACTTTCTATAAAACGAAAATCGAATGATCCAAAATGAAAAGCATGAGGCCCTACCGCCATCCCCACCAGAATGTAGAAAGGGACGACGGAAAACCGGAGTTTAGCTGATAGCAACCCCGCCAGGGCGATCAGGAAAATCGCCAGTCCAACTTCTAAAACCAAATGATCCATTCATCAACCACGTCCGTTCATCAAGATTTGTTTAAATAGCCGCTGTTGTTGACGTTCACCGACGACAACGAGTGTCGAGTCCGTCGTAATAATAACGTCAGGTCCGGGATTGATTTGTTTACTGTTTTTATCAACTGTCGCAATGATGGTTGCACCTGAGGCTTGGCGTACGCCCAAATCACCAATCGATTTGCCAGCCCCGTAATAATGGGGCTCGATGCGATACCATTCGATAATCAATTCGTCCAGCGCGATGTCGATCGTTTCCAGCGCTTTAGGTTTATAAGTGAGACCGCCAACGATGGCGGCAATTTGGCGAGCCTCATCATCATCCAGGGAAATCATGGAGATGCTTTCGTCCGGATCGTCATGCTCATAATGGTACATTTCACGGCGGCCGTCATCGTGGATGATAATGACCAGTTTATCGCCTCCGCGGGTATCAATTACGAACTTCTTACCAATTCCGGGCAAATCTGTTTCGCGAACATGCATAGGTTAAAATCCTCCTAAAAATACACTTTTTTAGTTTTTTGCAGACCGGTCACACGGATCTCAAAATATACGCAGCCAAATAAAACAATCCATTCAGGATGAAATTGCACAGTCTTTAATAAACCCATGTGCATACGTAAATCATCACAGGTTGATCGTAGGGTTGCCTGAGAAATGAGAAATTGGGCGAATTTAAGAAACCGCAGTCAGTTTGAATGCGAAAAAGGGGAGGATACTAAACGAACTTCGATGTGTATTTAATGGGGAATAATAATAAAAGCCGGAGTCGAAGCGGAATGATCGGCCGATAAGGCAGACGTGTTTTGGGAGCCTGCAGCATGAGAACGGCCGACATCAATAAGAACAGCGGCAAGGCATTGCCGGCTGCCTTAAGTTTGGAGAGAATTTGCGAGTGTTTCAGAACAGCCGCTTTCAGATGATGGTCATGCTTGTATACATACCGCTCATCATGGGCTTCGCTGCTGTAGTACTCCTGGACGGGAATGTAAAGGGCAAATGCCGTGACCAGAACAAGTACCAGCATCCAAAGAATTCTTGCTGTTTTTAAGAAACAGTTCACGGTTACTCCCCCTTCGTCCCAAGCTTCTATGTTAATCATAACATAAAAATAATCGTTCTCAAAATGAGAACGATAAATTATTTTTGAACACTTTAACAGATTGATTATATTTTTTACATTATATTGAAACGGGACTTGTCTTACTTTTTACGAAGTTTATCGTAATTTTCCGTATCGGGATCGATATCGATTTTCGATTCATCTTTGTCTTCCAAAACGCCAAGGACCAGATCGTCGAGTTTGTCGGTTGCGGCTTGATCCGGACGATCGGGCTCGGGAATAGGGTCAACGCCGGGGAACTGTCCATCATATTCAGGTTTCTTTTTATTCATCAGGGTCTCATTCCTTTCTGGCAATATTTTGGCACAAAAGGATCTGTTATATGTAACGAATAAACGCGGGGGTTGAGAATGAAACAAGGCAAGCGATCATCAGCATGCAATAGTCTTTCTTTTATATTATGTAGCCCTCTATATATCCATCTGCTATATAAGAGATATGCTAGAATGTAGTGGAGGAATATTATACCAGGGGGTAATGTTAGTTATGAAGAAAAAAATGCTGTGCTGCACCATCGCTTTATTGCTTGTGTCCGGTTCGGTTGTTTCTGCTCATCCGGGAAGAACGGATGCCAATGGCGGGCATACCTGCCGTACCAATTGCGAACGCTGGGGTCTGTCTTATGGCGAGTATCATTATCATAACGGCGGAGGGAGCTCTTCAGGCAGCACATCGCCTTCATCGACGCCTAAAGCCAAATCATCGAAGAACAGTACGACAAAATCCGCTGTGCCGAAGCCGGCAGCGCCTGCTTATGCCAAGTCGGGTCTTAAAGTTTTCGTGAACGGCAGCGTGGTGAAGTTTGGCAGTGAGCCGTTGGTGTATAACAACGTCAATTTGGTGCCGCTGCGGGAAATCGCTGAAGGAATGGGAGCTGAGGTTACCTGGAATCGCGAAGCGGCCAGCATTGGCGTGCAAAGAGGCAATCATAAAATAACACTTACGATTGGCAGCAAAACCGTCTTTTACAACGGCAAATCGGAATCCGTTACGGTCGCTCCAAAAGTGATCGACGGCGTGACGTACGTTCCGATTCAGGTGTTTGCAAGAGGCCTTGGTGCTGGCGTGAACTATACCGATCATGATAAAATTCTGAGAATCTCCTTGTAGGAATAAAAATAAATTCTGCTTCAAACGGGTGAATAGAGAGGGGAGAGCATACTTGAGTTTTTTTGATAAATTTAAGGCCGGTGTGTCCGACGCCGGAAACAAAGCCAAAACGTTGGTGGAGATCAATCGGTTAAAGCTGCAAAACAACGGTAAAAAAAGCGACATCGATGAACAGCTTCTGGAAATCGGCAAGGTTGTATTTGCTGCAACCGAAGCTGGGAAGTGGCCGCCTGTTCAGGAAAGTATTCAGAGCTACGTGGCCAAGATTCATCAATTGAATTTTGAAATCGAACAAAATCTGCTTCAAATCGCCAATCTTACGGATGAGAAGGTATGCAGAGGCTGTGGAAACAGCTCCGCTATGAACGCTAAGTTTTGTGCCCACTGTGGCCGTACGTTCGAAGTGATCCAAGTGCAATCGGAAGAGCAGCCTAAAGAAATTCCGCTTCTGGAAGAAGGCAGCGGGCAAGAGGAACCGAAATAATATTATGGGTCTAACTGTCCTCACTATTTTGGGCGGGCCGATCACTTGGAGCGGGAGCTTATTCTTGCATGTGTGTTGTGCCAAACAATAACACGAGCTGTAAAAAGGGACGTCATGGTCCTTGATGTCAGGATGAATGTTTTTGTTATAGATAGAGCCGCACCCTGGTTTGGGAAGACCGGGGACGGCTCTTTTCTTTTTGTCCGGGGTGAAGGAAGCTGCAAAACATTACAGAATGATTATAAAGGTGAGCTAACTCACCATAAAATCGTTATATAGTAATATTAGCTTACTAGCTGAGGGAGTGAGGACATATGCCGATGAACAAGGCCTGTAATGATGAGTTATTTCAACATGGGAATCGAAGGGTGTCAAGGCTGCTTAAAGGTAACGTTCTATTGCTTCCCGTCTGTGTATTTCTGATGCTCCTTGCTGCCGGGTGTAACAAGACGGACTCTGAGGGAGAACATCCGCCGGAGAATCAACCGAAGAGCGCATCCATCAGCATCGTTATTTCCAGTCTCGGGATGACGTTTCCTGCCGGCATGGACGAGAATGACAATCCGTATCTGAATTACATTGAAGAGCGCACGGGACTTGAAATCGGAGTTAATCTTCCGCCGCCTGAGGTATACAACGAGAAGCTGGATGTCATTATGTCCTCCGGCAACTTGCCGGATATGCTTCATACGTATGAACCGGTGTGGTTCGACAATTATGTCAAACAAAAGGCATTTATGCCGCTGGATGAGTTAATCGACAAGCATGGTCCCCATCTAAAAGAGAAAATTCCGCCGGAGGTCTGGGATCGGGTTCGATATGGCGGTAAAATTTATGCGGTGCCAAGCTTGAATGAGGTGACCGGGGCAGAGCTAATGTATGTCCGAAAGGATTGGCTTGATCGGCTTGGCCTGGAACCGCCTGAAACACTGGAGGAATATTACGAAGTCATCCGTGCCTTCACGCTCGATGATCCGGACGGCAACGGCGTGCAGGATACGATCGGCCTTACCCTGACATCGAAGTTGGGCAGGTCTTCCCCGTTCTTCGGCGCCTTCGGCACGCAGCGGAATACGTGGTTTGAACGGGATGGGCAGTTGGTGAACGGAAGTATTCTGCCTGAAACAAAGGAGACCCTCGCGTTTTTTGCCAAGCTGTATCAGGAGAATCTGCTCGATCGGGAATTTCCTCTTAACCTGCAAAATAATCTGTTCGAAAAAATAGAAAATGGCACGGTGGGCCTCTTCTCCGCAGCTTGGTACGACACGCGGGGACCGATTGCGGCCAATATGAGCAAGGATCCGGAGGCAAAGTGGATTCCGCTACCGTATCCCACGGGACCGGACGGACTCAAAGGGGTAGAGGGCAAGGATATTATCCGCGGCTACAATGTCATTCCCGCCGAATCGGTGAAAGCAGCCGAAGTGATTAAGTTTCTGGACTTTATTGCCAGTGACTATAAGACGCTGAAGCTCGGCTTCGAGAACGAAATCTGGCGTTGGGAGGACGGGGCGATCGTGACGGATTTTGCGCTTCACGACAAGCATTTGTACCGTGGAATTTATCAGTCGCTTGTTGATGTGCCGGACCAAATGCTGTTTAAGGAGCGGCTTGACTCACTAGGCGATTTCAACCTATACAACAACTTGCAGATGATTCATTCGCATATAACCCCGAATGCATTTTATGGCGTTCCCACACCTGCCATGACGAAGTACAGCAATAAGCTTAAAAATCTGGAGGACGTGTTTACGAAGATCATTATGGGGCTGGAACCGCTGGATGCCTTCGATGACTATGTGAAGAGGTGGAAGGAAGAAGGAGGAGATGAAATCACGAAGGAAGTGAATGAATGGTACTCCAAACAATGATGTCGGCCGCCAAAGGAGGGGGGACTCGAATGATGGCGTTGATTCGCTGGGTACGGGATCGGTTTTCGCAAAATATTCAAACCCGCTTAACCGGTTATTTTCTGCTGATCCTGCTGCCGCTGGTCATCATCAGCCTGTTTGCGGTGGAACGGTCCCGGGATATTCTGTATGAACAGGCGGTCGAGCGGACGGAGATGGCGCTTTCGTCAGCGATGAATCATTTTGATCTGGCGCTGCAAAACGTGGAGGAGATATCCACCCTGATTGCAAGCGATCCTGGAATGAATGAGCTGTTGAACAAAAACAGCACCAACTTCTCCCCTCATTCGATCGTGGATTTCTCGGATATATTGGATCAGTTATTGAATTCCGTTTCGGTGAACCGGTTTGTATCCCAAATTTCGGTGTATCATCCGGCGTCCAGCAGGTTAATCTCTACTCATTATGGCGTCAAAGAGCTGACGGGTGAGACGCAGCGGGAATGGCTTGTCGAAGCTGCCCGGAGGAACGGAACTGGGATTTCCTACGTGATGTCGGAATCCCCAGTGGCGGAGGGTATCACTTTTGGCCAGATGACGAATACGGACAGCGTCTCCTTGATTCGTGCGATGGACCTGTACAACAGCGAGCGGCAGTCGAATCTGCTGGTGGTGTCCTTTAACAAGAGCAAGCTGTTAAATATCATCAAGACGCTGCTTCCCTCCGAGAACAGCCGTATCGCCCTGTTGAACGAAAAGGGACAAGTGGTGGTGGAGACAGGCAGAGTGCATGAGGATAACATTTCCGACAAGGATATGACCGTAGCGATTGACTCGGATTACTCCGCATGGCGCCTCGCGCTGGTTCAGCCGAAAAGCGAGCTGTACAAAGAGACTGATCAGCTGCGCCTGTTCACGGTTGCGATCATCGGGCTGAGCATCCTGCTGGCCATCATTATTTCATGGGTGGTTTACAGCGGAATTGCCTCCCCTGTGTTGAAGTTGTCGCGTGGGATGAAGCGGCTCAGCAGCGGGGAGCTGAATATTCATGTCGATACCAAGCGGAAGGACGAGTTCGGCTTTCTCATTCAGTCGTTTAACAAGATGGCCGTCGTACAGAAGCATCTGATCGAGGATCATTATGAGCAGCAGCTGCGATTAACGACTACCGAGCTGAAGTTTCTGCAATCCCAGATCAACCCGCATTTTCTATACAATACCCTCGATTCGATTTACTGGACGGCCAAAAACTACGATGCGGATGAGATCAGCGAGATGGTGATGAATCTGTCGAAGTTTTTTCGGCTGAGCCTAAATAAGGGCAGGCAGGTGTTCACGATTGAGGAGAGCATCACCCATCTGCACTACTATTTACGAATTCAGCAGCTTCGTTTCATGGACAATTTCACCGTGGATTATCACATTTCGAAAGAGAGTAAGGATGTTCCGCTCCTCAAGCTCCTGCTCCAGCCTTTGGTGGAAAATGCCATCATTCATGGCATGGAGGGTAAATCCTCCGGAGGGAGCCTGGTCATATCCAGCAGGATCGAAAAGGGGCAGACCGTGGTTATTAGCGTACAGGATAACGGGCCGGGGATTAAGGAAGAACGACTGCGTTATATCCAGCATGAGCTGGAGATGATGAGTTCGCGAAGCGTGCCGGCGTCTTCTCAGGATGAAGAGCATGTGAAGGATCTGTTCGGTCTTCGGAACGTGCTGAGCCGAATGAAGCTGTATTATGGGAAGGAAGCTCAACTCACGGTTCACAGTGTCTCAGGCGAAGGCACAACTGTCACGATCTCCATTCCACTGGATCGCTGCAAGGAAGTTAACCTGAAGTAGGTACTCATATATAGATCGCTCGAAAGGGAGGACCTGAATGAATCTCATGATTGTGGAAGACGAACCCCGGCTGCGTAATGCACTGGCTTACAATATCCCGTGGGACAAGCATGGAATTGAAGTGGTGGGTATGGCGTCCAACGGTGTCGAAGCCCTTGAGCTTGTAAGTCGGAAGAAACCGGATATAATGCTGATCGATGTGCAGATGCCTGAAATGGATGGATTGACGCTCCTTGGCGAGCTTCGAAGCCGGCAGGATATCAGCCGATTGACGAAAATGATCATTCTGAGCGGACATGACAACTTCGAGTTTGCGCAGCTGGCGCTGGAATACGGGGTGTCCAAATATTTATTGAAGCCCGCCGGCGAGGAGGATATTCTCGAAGCGGTCCTTGAAGCGAGGCAGCAGCTACGGGAGGATTTGGAGCAGTGGCAGCGCAAGGCGGCGTTGGAACAGAAATGGAAGGACAATCTTCCGCACTTGCAAAATCTCTTTTTTATTCAATGGGTCAGCGGTAAATATACAAAACCGGATGTTCTTAATAAGAGCAAGGAATTATATATTCCGTTGAAGGAGGACGACCGTATTGCGGTAGCTGTGGTGGACCTTGACCCGCTGCCGGAGTGTGAGACCCGGTTTCAACGGGGGGATGTCGAGCTGCTGCAGTTTACGATGCAGTGCCTGGCCAAGGAGCTGTTGTCCCATCCCTCTCTCTGGATCACGTCGGATTCCGGCAGTATGCTGCTGATGGTGTGGATCGTGGAGGAAAACCAAGACGCCAAGGAGGCTATGCTGCGGCTGAATGCGGATGTATCCAAGCTGCTCTCTCAGACGAGGGAAGTGCTGAAGTTAACGGCAAGCGCAGGCATCTGTGCATCCATCGGGACGATCGAGGAGATGAGTCTCTTGTATGCGCAGGCCTGCCGGGCGCTTCAGGAGCGCGTCGTGTATGGACACGACCTTGCGATTCCTTACCGGGAGCAGCTCCAGCGGGATATCCAGGGCGTGATCGTGCAGCAGAATCTGGAGAAGACGCTGGAGATCGCGCTGGAAACGGCCGACGAGACGAAAGCGCTGGAGGCGCTGAAGGGGTTATGGGAAGAAGCCTTCTCCAGATCCGAATCCTCGGACGAATTTCATGAGGCGGTTCTGTACATGAACAGCTTCTTTACCCGGATGATCCAGAAACAGGGCTGGACGGTAAAAAAAGTCGTCGGCGAGGATATCGAATATTTTCATAACGTCAAGCTGCTGAGCACCAAAATGCAAACCTGGTCGCTCTTGGAGCGCACGGTGAAGCATATCGTCTCCTTTATGAGCGAGCAGCGGAAAACGACGAGCAATCAGGTGGTGAAAGATATTCTGAACCTGCTTGAAGAGGAAATGGATCAGGAAATTACGCTGCATACGGTGGCGGACCGGCTTTATGTCAATTCTTCCTATCTTAGCCGGCTGTTCAAGCAGGAAATGGGGGTTGTCTTCTCGACCTATGTGCTGGAACGCAAAATGGAGCGGGCCAAGTCGCTGCTGCAGGAAGGACTTAAGGTGTACGATGCCGCCCGGCTGGTCGGGTACCGCGATGTCAGTTATTTCACCAAGGTGTTTCGGAAGTATTGGGGGGTGAATCCGGGGGAGTTTAAGGGGTAAGGGTGTGGGAGAGGCTGTACGGCACTATTGCACACATCTGAAAGTCCGCTGCGCGGTCGTATCGTTCTCCAATCTCTGTTGTCGCCGAATTTTCAGAATGATGATACAGCAGAAGAAATTCAGCTCCAGCCTATGCTTTCGATGCGAGTAGGGGAAGCGCAGCGCAGCAGAGCGCGCGCAGTTTACATAAACAAACCAAACGAGCCGTTCGGGGCATACATCCCGAACGGCTTGTTTGCTTTTACTCCCAGCCTTAACCATCGGCTGGACGGAAGTAATCACCCGCGCAACATGGTTGAGGCTAGGTTAGGCCAAGCTCGGAGCGGAGCAGCGTGGGCCTTGCTTGGCGATGAAGCACGGCAATGCCGTGTGCTTCGAATGCCAACTTCATTCCTGAGCCAAGCTTCAACGGAGCAGGCGGAATTGTTCTGGAGAAGCGGCAGCGGTCCCCTTTATTCCCGGATTTCAACATGGTTTTATTCATTCAGAAGAAATCTGGGGGTAACAGGGATCGGAAGAACAATCCGTATGCGGAGTGATGAACAAGCATCTTGATAATGAGTCAATGGTTTGTGCTGACTCATGTCCACGATTTTATGTTCTGATCGTCACAAGTTAACACCCCATGAAACACCCACCGCAACCTCATGGCACAATTACTGACGTCCATGCCCCAACACAACATCATATTACCATAAATAGTAATGATCCTCGCCTACTCAGTCCCTGCGCCGGGAATTACAATTTGTAGTAACCAAGGAGATTGAATCAATAGAAAGGGGGAGACGAGTCGATGAAACCCACGCTAGAACCATCGCCGGCACCGTATAGAGAGATGAAGAAAAAACGAGGGTACTGGGGCCGTTTAGGGTCGGACATATGGAAAGAGTGGGATCTTTATTTGCTGCTCGTACCGGGCATCTTGTTCATTTTGCTGTTCAAGTACACGCCGATGTACGGCATAACGATTGCATTTAAGGATTTCAACATATTCACCGGATTTGCCGACAGCCCGTGGGTGGGATGGAAGCACTTCGAGAAGCTGTTCACGTCGCCGGATTTTGCTCAGGTATTCAAAAATACGGTCATCATCAGCTTCCTGAAAATCGTGATCTTGTTTCCGCTCCCCATCATTATCGCCCTGATGCTCAATGAGCTGAGGAATATGGTATTTAAGCGCACGGTGCAAACCGTCATCTATCTTCCGCATTTCTTGTCCTGGGTCATCGTCGGCGGATTGTTTATCGATATCCTCTCAACAAACGGAGGAATCGTCAATAAAGTTTTGGTATCCCTAGGGATGGAGCAGATTGCTTTTTTCCTGGATAACAGCGTGTTCCGAGGCGTGCTGATCACCTCGGCAGGCTGGAAGGAAACGGGCTGGAGCACCATCGTATACTTGGCAGCGTTTACAATGATCGACCCGATGCTGTATGAAGCCGCGAAGATCGACGGGGCCGGACGATGGAAGCAGCTGTGGCACATTACGCTCCCGGGGATTGCCCCGATTATTGTCCTGATGTTTATCCTGCGGCTCGGAAACGTGCTGGAAGCGGGAACGGAACAGATTCTCGTCATGTACAATCCGGTGGTGTACCAGGTATCGGATGTCATTGGAACCTATGTATACCGGCAGGGTCTCGGGAACCAGGATTACAGCTTCTCGACCGCGGTTGGCTTGTTCGAAGCCGTTATATCCTTCACATTGGTCATCATGGGCAATGCCATGAGCAGAAAATACTTACAGCGCGGGATCTGGTAAAGAAAGGGTGGCGCAAATGGATCACAAAAAAGCTTTGGAAGGAACAAACACCACCCGAGGTGTCATCCAAACGTCGTTTTCGGAGAAATGCTTCTCGGTATTCAATTATACGTTCTTCATCATGATGGGCTTAACGACCCTGCTGCCTTTCATGAACCTGATCGCGAAATCCTTGAGCAGCGAGGGAGCCGTCATATCGGGTCAGGTTGGGCTGCTCCCGGTCGGGGTTCAATTCGAAACGTACAAGTACGTGCTGCAGGATTCCATGTTCTTGAATTCGCTCAAGGTATCCATTTTTCTGACGATCATCGGAACAGCTTGCAGCTTGTTTTTGACCACCCTGACAGCTTATCCGTTGTCCAAATACCGGTTGCGGGGACGGAAAGGCCTGCTGTTGATTTTCGTATTCACGATGCTCTTCAGCGGCGGACTGATTCCGACGTACCTGCTCATGCAAAATTTGAATCTGGTGAACTCCTTCCCGGTGTTATTCCTGCCGGCGATGGTGAACGTGTACAACATGCTCATCATTAAAAACTATTTCGAGGGGCTTCCGGATGAGCTGGAAGAGTCCGCCAAGCTGGATGGCGCGGGGAATATCCGTATCCTGGTCTCGGTCATTGTACCGCTCTCGCTTCCCGTTATGGCAACGATCGGATTGTTCTTTGCGGTTGCTTTCTGGAATGACTATTTTGCGGCGATGATCTACATTACCGACCCGGCGATCAAGCCGATGCAGCTGTACCTGAAGGAGCTGCTGGTTTCGTCCAGCGGGGACTTCCTGAAGGATAATGTCGACGCCGCGATTAATGCAACACCTCAGTCCATACAAGCTTCCTCGATCCTGCTGGCAACGATCCCGATTTTGCTGGTGTATCCATTCCTGCAAAAGTATTTTGTTAAAGGCGTGCTGGTAGGTTCGGTTAAAGGTTAGATTCATCAGAGCTTACTTAATAAAGGTGGTGATGCGCTTCGTATTGTCAGATGGCAGAATTCATTGAATTTCTCAATCACAAGGAGGGTTATCCATGATCAAGATTAAAAAATCCGCGGTACTGGCCGGGATTCTCGGATTCACGCTGGCGCTGTCCGGATGCGGCGGCGGGGGAGGCGGCACGACGGACACGCCGGCGGCTCAACCATCGGACACACCGGCAAGCACCCCGAAGGATGAGGGGAACAAAGACACAACGGCTGAAAAACCGGGTCTGCGCATGATCATGCAATATGGATTGTTTGATCCGAAGACTGAGTATGTGGCCAAGTACATCCAGGAAAGAACCGGATTCAATGTGGAATACGAACTGCTGCCGGCAGAGAACGCGGATGAGAAGCTGAACCTGCTCGTATCCAGTAAAGATAACTATGATTTGGTGAAATTGAATGCACTTCAGTTCTACAATCTGGCCTCTGCAGGAGCGCTCGAGCCGATCGATGAGCTTCTGGAATCCCACGGCAATTATATTAATCAATCCATTAAGCAGGAGTCCTTCGGCAGTGCCACCATCGACGGGAAGATTTACGGCATTCCCGAGACTGGGGCAGGAGTAAGTATCGGCGAGGCACTGGTGGTCAGACAGGATTGGATGGATGAATTAGGACTGTCCATACCGACGAACGCCGATGAACTGTACAATGTGCTCAAAACGATCAAAGAGAAGAAGAATGTTATTCCACTCACAGTGAGCAATAAGGCTCCAGCTATCTATGGTAACATTGCCGCAACATTTGGCGTTTTCACCGATTGGAAGGAAGTCGATGGCAAATTGGTGCATCGGGCTGAACTGCCTGAAATGAAAGAATATCTTACTTTTATGAACAAACTGTACAAAGAAGGATTGCTTGATACCGAGACTCCGATTAATACCGCACAGAAATCCATTGAAAAATTCTCGGGTGGTAAAGCTGCGATGTATGAACTGCCTTGGTGGAGCGCCGGGACAACGATTGAGGCACTGACGAAAAATTTCCCGGAAGCAAAAACATCCATTATCCCTTACCTGAAGGGCAAAGATGGTAAGGCTGCTATTGGAGTTAAAACGAATACAACTTGGTATGTGGCTATCCTGAAATCTTCGAAGAATAAGGAAGCTGCCATGGATTTCCTCAATGCGAAGTTGGAGCCTGAGACATTTAAAGGCATAGCCCTTGGTAAGGAAGGCGTACACCATGAAGTTAAGGATGAGAAATACTATCCGATTCTGCCGATATTTAACGATGAACTGAATAATGCAAGCAACTTCCTAACCGGGGTAGATGAAGAAAAGTATCCGATCTACTGGCAAGCACGTGTACGTAAAGATCCTGTTCTTCAGGCGCATTTCGAAGAGTATCAGAAAAATGCCGAAGGAATTATGGTTGTAGATCCTATGTCGACAGCTCCGCCTATTGATGCCGTATCCAAAAACCAGCTGAAATTGTCTACTATGCTCGATGACAATGTGCTGCAATTCATTTCCGGAGCGAAGCCGATTGATGCTTACGATCAATTCCTGGCTCAGTGGAGAGCCGAAGGTGGAGCCGATATGGTGACCGCAGCCAATGAATGGTTTCAATCCACGAAGTAAATGATTCATTTGAAAAAGCAGTCTGCGCTGGCGGCTGCTTTTTCAAAATTCGTAAAGGGGGTGACCGTTGAATTTCATATTCACGTGATCGTTCATTCTGAATAGGAGAAAGGTGGTAATCATTTGATGTATCGTTTATTTCGCAGGCGAATCGCGCTGTTTCTCAGTCTGTCACTGATCGTTTCTTTCATTGTTCCGGTTGGGTCTTCCGCGTTCGCGGATAACGAAATTCCTCCGGTTCAAAGCGCGGCTCCCGAACCGGTTACCCTGGTCTCCCAAGGCGGAGAGAGTCTGGAGTTCACGGATATCAACGTGGCTGGCGATACGGTGGAAGGGAAAAATGATTATTTGGCGCTGTATACCAGCGGCGTAGCGGTCACGGGTTCCGTATATAAAGATGAGGTATGGGTGCCTACGCTTCATGTCGCGGTCTCTGTGGATGCGAGCGGCATTGTCCAGAATGTGGTTGGACCGAACGGCGATCCTCCGACTTCTTGGGATCCGGGAACATTGCTTCCAATTCCGGCCGGTGGTTACGTTGTAGTGGCTGGCGGCACCCATGCGTGGGATCAATCCGTTTTTCAGAAACCTCTCTTCAATCATAACAAAACGGGAGATACGGTAAAGCTGATGCGGGCGGGCGAAGAAGTGACAGCGGCTGATTTCCTGCCGGAGCAGCCGGGGCCGGGTCCAGGGCCGGATCCGCTGCCACCCGAGCTGCATCTGATTACGCAAACTGATACGACTGTGGATATTCCGGTCATTGAGATAGCGGGTTTTGTGGCGAATTATGCCGCGGATCAGGATTTAAGCGTAACGGTTAATGGCGATGAAACTGCGATTACGGCGGAAGGCATGTTTCGCACGAATGTTTATTTGGAGCCGGGCCCGAACAAGGCTGAGGTGAAACTGTTTAAGGGAGATGGCGAACTGGCAGTCCAAACACTGAATATCGTGTACGAACCGATCGAGAACCAGGATTATATTGAAGTCGAAGCGGCACCGAAGGATATTACGATCGACATTGAAGGTCCGCGGAAGAAGCTGGACTATGTCGACAAGGATGTCACGGGCGTGCCAAACATCGTGGCGATTTTTACAAGAGATTACGGCAATTCCATCACGATTCCTCAGACCAATGTCGCCGTGCAGGTGGATGCCAACAACCGCGTATTACGGGTGATCAATCCTTCGATCAACGGGAAGCCGCCTGTATGGACAGGGCCGACCGAGCTTGAAATTCCCGAAGGCGGTTATGTGCTGATGGCACAGGATAACAGCTACGCAGGTAATAACATCAAGCGCTATTTGGCCGAGAATTTTAAGGTCGGGGATATGATCAAGCTGCGGAAGAACGGGGAAGTGGTTCAGGTACGCGATATCATGAGCGGCAATGGTCTTATTGCACGGCTCACGCTGGATAACCAGATGATGTACACCGTAACGGAAGGCAGCACCGCCATCACGGGGCGCATCGACAACATGGACGACATTACCGCGATCAAACTTCTTGTGAACGGTATCGAGGTTCCTTTTGAAGCGGATGGTACCTTCACGCATAACTACACGTTAACAAACGGCACCAATTATATCGAAGTCAAAGTAATGAAAAATGACATTGAGCAGGATGTGCGTCATCTTGCGGTGTTTGCAAGACCTGATTTCTCCCCGGAAAAAGAAGTCATTCTCTGGGTGGACCAGGCTTCCAATGTCAGAAAGTTTAAAACGAGCGAGGATGTTTTGGCATTCTTGCAAAAAGCCAAGGAAACGGGCGTTACCTCGGTGGCATTTGATGTGAAGGGCGTTGAAGGTTATGTCTCTTATAAAAAGAACGATTTGACGGGCAGACCTTATGTCAGCGAGATCAAGGCACCTGAAAAAGCAGGCGCAAGCCCGGATTTGGACCTCCTGCAGGAGTTTATTGATCATGGTCATGCACTGGGATTAGAGATTCATGCGGCGATCAACGTGTTTGCCGAAGGATCGATCGCCCATAACGAGTATGCGGTTCTGAACGATCACCTCGATTGGGAGGAACGTGTATATTTCGCGGAGAACAACGGCGAGATCAAGCGACTGCGCGAGAGCAAAAAGCAGGGCCTGGTAGCCTTCGTCAACCCGTCCAATGACGAGGTTCGCAATTATCAGCTTCGAACATTCGAAGAAATCATTAAGAACTATGATGTGGACGGCGTTGTCCATGACCGGAGCCGATATGACAACGAGGGGGCCGACTTTAGCGACGAGACCCGCGTGAAGTTCGAGCAGTTTTTGCAGGCCCGAGGCAGGCAGCTTAACCAATGGCCAAACGATATCTTTTACTATGAAAACAATGTTCGGGTATACGGTCCGCTGATTCAGGACTGGTGGGAATTCCGCTCGGGGACGATTCAGAGCTTTTTCGCCGAAGTGAAGGATCTGGTGGATTCCTATGAAGTTTCAACAGGCAGAAAGATCGAGGTATCCTCTTATGTTGGATCCTGGTATGAAACGTATTATTTGAACGGCGTGAACTGGGGCAGCAAGAACTTCCGGTTCAATCCCGCGCTCGGCATGCCGGACGAATCGGTGTATACGCCGGAATACTATCAAACCGGGTATATCGAGTATTTGGATTTTCTGATGATCGGGGCTTATCAAACCACCAGCCAGGAAATCCAGAAATATATAACGCTCGGCAATATCGTAACGAACGGTGAAATTCCGCTGTATGCAGGCATTGCCATGAACAATGTGCAGGCACCGGCCGTGCAGCGCGAAGTGTTCCAGGCGGGGCTGAAGTCCACGAACGGACTGATGCTGTTTGATGCATCCCAGGTCAACTGGCCGATCGCGGCGGCTGCTCTCCAAGATAAGGAGTGGGTGAAGGATTACCAGCTCGGCATGAGCTTGCCGGGAAGTCCGGATTCGTTCCTGGAAGGCAATTTCTATAATATCAACCGGATCGAGGGCAACGTCAACGTGATGACGGAAGCTTTCGGATACTCCACGGGTACGAACCGCTTCGGGGTTGAAGTGGTTGTGGATAATACGGGTCACGTGACGCGCGTAGTCAACCGGAACCAAGCGATCAA
Source organism: Paenibacillus sp. FSL W7-1332 (assembly GCF_037969785.1). Lineage (NCBI taxonomy): Bacteria > Bacillati > Bacillota > Bacilli > Caryophanales > Paenibacillaceae > Paenibacillus > Paenibacillus sp. FSL W7-1332. The sequence continues at coordinate 2,072,130 of NZ_CP150209.1, forward strand.
CTGGAGCTGGGGAGCGCCCGAAGAGAATAACAGCGTTATTCCGCAGGGAGGTTTTGTCATTTCCACCCTGGACCCGTCAGGCACAAGAACGCTGCGTCAGCTCGTTGCCAATGCCTACAATACCGGGGATCAGGTTCGTTCAGCCGTATTAAGCGGGCTGATGGATGACGAGGGCAAAGAGACGCGCGACAGTCAGCTTGCGTTGAAAGGGCTTGTGGAAGTTCTCGGGCCCGGTAATGCAACTGTCAAGGTGAACGGCGCCGATGCGACTCTGTCGGCGAAAGGTGAATTTACAGCTAATGTGCCTCTGCAAACAGGCGTCAATTCGATTACCGTAGACGTGTTCGTTGACGAATTCAAAACCAACAGCAAGACGTTTGAGGTCATCCGGACTACTACAGGAGACGGCGGATCCGATCCGGGTACTCCGGGCGGAGGATCCGGTTCACCCGGTGGAGGATCGACAACACCACCTCCTAAACCGTCAGAGCCAGAGCGGTTGAGCATCAAGAAAGAGACAACACCGGGCGGTGGGACGGTTATCGTAGCGGATGCGAGCGAGAAGGGCATGCTCAGCGACGTGGCACGGCTCAGCAAGCTGCCGGCGGCTTCACGCGTGCTTACGTATTCGGTGGCCGACGCTTCGGATTCCGTCGTTCTTCACTTGCCGGTTCAAGGACTGAGTGCTGCCGTGAAGGACCTGCCGGGGGGCTCCATCGTGCTGGAATCCTCCCAAGGCCGATTGGAAATTCCGCTGCATTCGCTGTCGGAAGCTTTACAACAACGGGGTACGGCGGAAAGTCTGCAAATTCGCGTTGGTGTAGCTTCAAAAGAAGAAGAGGATCGGGTAAAGGCAGCGTTGGAGGCAGGAGCCTCCAAGCTGGATGCGTCACTTTCCATAAACTTGGCTTGGAAACAGGGGGATACGTTATCTGCGTTGCCGGCGCTTAAGGGACCTTACGCTAAGTTTACCAAGGTTCTATCCAGTGTCGTCAGCCCATCCCAAACGACGGTGCTGCGGATGGATCCGGCATCCGGCAAGCTGGTCTTCGTACCGGCACTCATTCGCACGTCGAAAGGCAAATCCGAAGCGGAGTTTAAGTGGAGGGAGAGCGGGGCCTATTCCGTAGTTTCCCATGCGAAGACGTTTGAGGATTTAAGCAGCCATTGGGCCCGCGAGGACATTACGCTGTTGGCCTCGAAACAATTGATCGAGGGATTAAGCGATACGCGTTTTGGTCCAAACGAGGCGATCACGAGAGCGCAGTTCACGGCGATGCTCGTCCGTGCGCTCGGATTGAAGGATCAGGGAGATCATGCGAGCTTCCAGGATGTGAAGGCAAACGATTGGTATGCAGCCGCAGTCGCTACGGCAGTGGAGCATGGGCTGATCGAAGGCTTCAGCAATGGTACGTTCCGTCCGAACGAGGAGATCACCCGTGAGCAGATGAGTGTCTTGCTGCTCCGTGCACTGAAGCTTGCCGGTGCGGATCTGGAGACAGGAAATACGGACACCAATTTGGAAGGGTTCAAGGATCGCGAACGCATTGCGTCCTGGTCCGAAGAGGCCGTGTCGGCCATCGTCAAATCCGGGTTGATGGAAGGACGTTCTTCTGACCGGTTCGTTCCGGAAGCCCATTCTACCCGGGCTGAGGGAGCGGTCGTATTAACTCGAATGCTGCAAATGGCTGAATTCATTAACCGTTAAACGCAGAAGACCCGTTCGTTAATAACGAACGGGTCTTTGTTGTACGTAAGGCTTTTGAAGTAACGTAGCAGTGAACTTGAAGTGCTACTTTTTTTGAAGAAGTCGCACTGGTCGCCCTGGGGTAGGGGAAATCCTCATAACAGCTTCATGATCCATCGTGGAATGTAGAGAATAACATCAAATATGAGAGTAGTGGTTATCTCCATTCGCTCCAATTTTGTTCTTCCGGGCCAGTAAATCTTTTTCATATGATGAACCTCATTTCAAGTGGATTTGTTGGACTCGTATCGAATCAAATTCTTAAAGATAAATACGCAGGGATTAAATGGAAGTTCCAGTGAATAAGAGGTAGTATATGTACAAGCCAAGTGTGAATTTTGGAATGCGGAGTTCCCAGCAGAAGAAAGCGTGAGTGAAATGGAATTAGAAGTTCAGGAGGTAGCGGAATGAGTAGAGATTGGCATGAGGATATGGAGTACTGCAATAGGCTAGATGACAAAGGCCAGAGTTTTATTTCGCCGGAGGTTTTAAAATACTGGCTCCAGCAAGCAGATGAAGAGAAAAAACGTGCAGATGAACTCAGTAAAGCAGTAGAAGAAGCCATCGAAATTTGTGAGCAGGTGGAGGACTCAAATGACCCGTTAGAGCTCCTTGAACAAGTGCTGATTCAATTGCAATTGGTGGCGTCCTTCCAAGGGAGGAAAAAGCATTATGCATAATAGTTAGCAATTGATAAATACAATACCCCGTATCCTTGGTCGGGGTGGCGTTATATGGTAATATATCCCTACAGACAGTTATATCATAATGGGGGTTATAAGGTACAGTATGATGAGCGGTCAGGTTGGTGTTCCTGAATCCGCATATGTAACCATCCTTGGTCGGGTACCTGTCCATATTTATAGAGCAGATACATAGCTTGAACATCGGTTAAAGGAGGCTGAAATGGGACAAGAGAATGAAATTCAAGAGCTTAAAGATCGATTGAATGCAGTGGAGCAGCAGTTGGAGAAGAGATCAAGGGGATTCAAAGCGCTTCGAACAGGCGTAATCATTATACTTGTTATTTTTCTGCTTTTGACACTTATTGGGATAATCCAATTTGTGAGTAGTGGTTAAAAGGCTGCCACAGGGTGGTCTTTTTCTTTTTCTGAAAATTAATCAAGCATGCGGATCGGGCAGCTCCTGAGCAGGATTTTTAGCCAATCAAAGACGTGTAGATGCGATTTGTCGAAGACTTTGAAAACAAATCCTACAACGTCAAAAATGGGATCATCAACGGCCTGCAGTCTGGTTTCCCTGACCTTGATGGCATCACGTAAGGACTGCAACGGAGTGATCTGATCATCGTAGCTGCGCGACCATTCGAGGGGAAGACAGCCTTCGCATTGAACGTTACTCAGAAAGTTGCCAAATCTACTGACGAAGCAGTGGCGTTGTCCAGTCTAGAGATATCAGAAGGTCAGTTCGCAAGACGGTTGGTGAGCTCCGAAGGGCAAATTATCGCCAATACAATCAACAATGGTGATATGCACGGCTCTGATTGGATCAAGATGGCTGAAGCGGTAGGAGTTCAAGGAGAAACCAATATCTTCTTGGATAACTCTTCTGGGATCAGCAGTCATGATATCTGCTCCAAATTTCGTAGACTGAAAAAGCAGCAGGGGCTCGCACTGGTCATGATTGCCCCGTTTTTTCAAAGTGGCGACTTTGCAAATCATCTACGATAACGACGGCTGACAGATAGTTAGAGGTTTTCGTGCTCCGTGGCTGGTCGAAGTCCACAAGAAAAAGGAGGGCCGAGCAAACATGGAAGTACGAAACGAAATCAAAAGGGTAATCGGAGACCTTTAAATGAAGGTAGAGTTCGTCGATAACGAAGCAACTGCTGCAGCTTACCGGTATGCCACCGAAGAGTTAAAGACGGTGGGGATATGAATCGATACGTATGAGTTGACCACTCAACGAAAACGGGGCTAGCTATATTGGACCCGAACGGTAACGTATTTATGAGGATCGAGATACAAGCGGACGGTGCGTTAGATGCTGCATGGATCAACGATGTAATTGTACGGACACTCCAGTTAATCATGCTACCCGATAAAGTGGCCATCGAAGGATTCTCTCATGGGTCGACTGGTTCGTTTGTAGGACGATAGTATGCAATAGGTTGTGCAATCCCCGTATCGGACTGCATGACGAAAGCAGAATTAAGTCGAAGTAGCACCTACCCAGCTCAAAAAATTCGCTACTGGGTTGGGGAAGGATCAAAAGAGGATTAGATCTTGCCTATATACAAACGTTGGATGGTATGGGAAGGAAATCTCATGCATTTAATAAATGAAATGACCCCCATATCCTTGGTGGGGCGGGGGTTAATCGGTAATATATTCCTCTCTATAATTATATCGTAAAGGGGATTGAGGGTAATGGCGATGGCATGGGGACAAGGAGAGCTCTTTCCAAAAGCAAATGAAGAGGTGCACAAAACTCCTGCTCGGAAAATATAAAGAGATGACGATGCCCTTAGCAGGATTTTGAAATAATCGAAGAAAATTTAAAACAATTGGCCATCGATGGTGAAGCTGCTCGCCGCAACGATCAGGAAGATCTGAATGCTGATAAGACGGCCAACGCTACGATTCTGATTGAAAAGCAGCGTTGGGTATATCAGAGATATCAGTTTTATACACATCAGCTCCGGAGGGCATTCGACTTGATCCAAGGTGATGATGAAAGGAAGGCTGTCGGCTTTTTTGAATGTGACTACATATTTTAAATTCTATTGAATAAAAAACTTTAGAATTTTGTAGTTATAAAGTGAAAGCCTCTTCAGAGAAAAAACGGCTTTGCTTATTTTTTTCGGTTTTTAAAATAAATCATGAAAGAAATTATAATTAGCAATATTCCTATTCCTATGGTGATATTACTTATATTCCAGATAAAATTAGGAGTGCTCAAAATTAAATATTTTAATTCGTTAGTATTAGTATCTAGTTTTAGGTAAAGTAGTATTTTTTCAAATAAGCCAATAACAACGATGAATATACCTGATAAAAAGATATTTGAGATATCTCTCAATTATAACTGACCTCCTTAGTTATTAAGATAAACCCAACCTGGTAACAGGTTGGGTTATTTATACTATTTTACTTTAAGACTATACCCCATATTCCATCTGCTTCACCAGAAGAAAGTTTAATAGGTGATTGCCCCCATACATCCTTAGTTCCTAATCTTTCATAGACACCATTGAAAATTCCAGCATATGTTATTGTTCCAACAGATACTTTATATCTAGGAGTGAATTGAAGATATCCTATTTCCCCTTTTGGAATGCTCCAACCATATGAATAGGTAACGGTAGCAGATGTAGACCAAGTAAAAGAAGCACCCATCTTAATATAATTCTTGTCTCCACCTGTTACGTTACTACTATAGGATTCAGTAGTTGTTTTACCATCTGCCTTATTTATTGTACAGTGAGTAGCGCTGTATTTACAGTCAATATCTGGAGTCATCTTTAATGGAGTTCCTAAGGAATTATAATTATTGGATTCTGTATAAAAGTCCATATTAATATAAGACAATGGGGTAACAGATTGATCTTGAAATGGTGATGATCCCGCAAGAATATTTTTTTTAGAATAATCGAGTGAATCGTTCAATAAATTTCTGTATTCCTCTAGGCTAACCTCAGATCCATCAAGATTGAATGCTTCGACGATGAAGGTATCATCTGTTTTATTATAAATAGCTGGTTTTCCATCTTTATCGACCAAGATATAATTTTCAGAATTATCATTAACGACATCGGCGTATGTGACATTATTAGATGCCACTCCAGAGAACAAGAATGTAAAACAGAGAGTTAGAACTAGTGTGATTTTAGACTTCATTTAGTAGACCTCCGAAATATAGATTTATTATTTGAAAGCTGCGCAGCAATTCAAAATAACCACCCAAATTATACTAATAATTTGAAATCATTACCATGAATATATTTGAATTAAAGCAATTAAATGTTAAAGTATTAAAAAATATTATAAAAAAGTAAAATATATCTTTTTACTTTATGTTATTTTTTATGAAGTAAATTAAGAAAGGTTATCAGTTAATAAGGCATCGTATTTTTGAAAAGTTATTGGAATTGAATGGAAAATGAACACAATATAAATAAGTATGACTCTACTAAAACACCGCTACGAATTTCTGTGATGGGATGTAAGCATAGAAAAAGACGAGAATGACACGCACGGCTGCATGAAGGCGGTATTTGACCGTTGCGTCGATTCTCCACAAGTTATTTCTAAGTGTGCAATTAAAAATATAACTCCCCGATTAGCAGAAAACATAGATCTAACACCGAAGAATTGGACCTTTGAAGGTTGGAATGACCAATCAAGCATGGGGCATTCTTGATACTTGGGAAAATGAAAGTAATTGGGTTTCTGGTGAGAAAAGAGAGTATGTTTTTGTTTATACCACTCAATACAAAAAATATCGTATTAATGTGACGGCTAACAACGGTGGTATATATGTAAGCATTGACGAATTAGAAATGATGAGTTAGATCACTGAACAAACTGAACCATCCACAGAGCCTACCGAACCTCTGACAGAGCCAGATAACAATCGCGCACTGCTTGAAACTACATTGCATGACGAGGCTATAAAATTTGATCTTTCAATGAGTGAAGTAAACGCGTTTATCAATTGGTATGAAGATAAAGCATCAGGAAGTGGCTCAATATCATTCGCTATTGATAAACATTGGAACAACGAGGGGCAATTTAAGTCCATGACGGCAAGATGGTCGCCATGTCGCTCAGCTACCGGTTAAGGGAATCATTATCGCCCCTTCGGCGGCTTCTTTTATTGCGGCCATCAAGAAGCGTGGTATCCTGCGTGTCATTAAGGCGGCAAATGAGGTTGTGAATGGGATCCATCACGTAGCTTCAGCATTAGTTGAAGGACTCATCAAAACAATGACTGCTTGCTGTAAAGAGACATTCCGGGAGTTTAGCTCCTATGTTTGGGATGAGAAGGCAGTTGCTTGCGGCGAAGATAAGCCGGTCAAAGAGAACGATCACAAAATGGACGGTCATCGTTATTTGTTCATACCATCGTGAAGCGTCGGGGTGGAGTGTTCTTCCCGGGGCAAGCGTGAAAGGAGGAAAACCGTGTCATTACTGTGTCCGACAAATGAATATCAAAAGGAAGTTGAAGACATTATCATCCGGGTGCCCTAACTGCCGCATCACTGGAGGAAATGGAGCCACTACGAATGAAGCATCAGGCTGGCTAAACAGTGTCATAACTCTTATTGTAGACTGGCGGAGCGAAAAGTTATGACCACAAGCCATGTCGCTCCAGATATATGTCTGGAGCTGGAGACAATAAATGCCGAGCAGTGTAGATTGCGATAGACCCGGGATCTCTGCACCCCCTATTCCATTTCCCTTCGGATTTGCTCCAGCATATCGCCGGCAAACGCGATGAGTTCATCCGGTTCGGAATCCGCAGATTTCTGAGCTCCGCCGCTATATTGATGCAAGGCACGTTCTATAATCCGATGATACCTGGGAGGAAGGGTGCGCAGACCCCATTCACCGCCTTCTTGTTTAGAGGAAACCACGCCGGCCTTTAGATAGTACAGCACTCGGCACAGGTTTAGCGTGTAGTACATAGGAGAGTCAGTGATGTCTTGTACCGCACCCTCCACGTCATGGAGAATGGCTTGTATGTAATGCTGCCGGTCAACGTGGGTAAAGATCTCTTGAACGGGTTTGCCGTATAGGGCAATGCCCCGATGAAAAATCACAGTGTAATGGGCGGCCAGGTCGGCGTCTTGGAATCCGCCGCATAGGTAATCGTCATCGGTCAGGTATTTCTCGCGATGAAAGGCGGAATAGTGGAATTCAAATGGAGGCGGATAGACGAGCTCCTGCAGACTGGATTCGAGGACTAGGCTCAGCTCCAACCCCTGTCGATTGGGCATTCCATCGTGGAACGCTATGATTTTTTTGGCCAGCCGTCTCATATGATCCCGGGTAAGCTTGTCCGCTACCACGAGCAGCAGATCGATATCGCTTGTGTCCGGGTTGAAGCAGCCCATAGCCAACGAGCCATGTAAGTAAATGCCGACCAGATTGTCGCCGAGCTCCTCCTTAAACAAGTCGACCGCTTGATCCAAAACCCTTTGCATGTCCACTCGCCCCCCACCTTTCACCCTGTAAGATATTTATCCATTATGTTCAGGAATTCTTTCCTTTGTCAATCTATTGATCCGTTCGTCCGTTTATAGTTGGAATTGGGGAGAGGGAGTCTAATAAAGCAAGCAGGGGATCTGAACGTACATATCGAAGTGAACACGTGACTATGTTTTATATTGAAAGGACGGAGTTATGAACATTTTTCATGCTGACCAACCAAGTCATATTGAAGTATATGCAATCAAGAATTCGGACCAAATTCACGATGAGACGTTCCGTGCCTTGTTCAAGACGTTATCGCCCGATCGACAGGATTATGTATCCAAATTCAGAAGAGCGAGCGATTATCAGCGATCAGTACTTGGTGATGCCATGGTCCATCGAATCCTTCGGGATAAGCTGGGACTTGATCCGATGCATATGGAAATCATAAGAAACGCATATGGCAAGCCGTTCTTAAAGGAGCATGACAACCTGCATTTTAACATCTCCCATTCCGGGCATTGGATTGTATGCGCCGTTAGCAGCACGCCGGTCGGGATTGACGTGGAGAAAATGGAGGCGATCGATATGGATATCGCCAAACGCTATTTTCATATAACCGAGTTTAACGCGCTGTTAGACTGTGATCCTTCCGTCCGGCTTTCCCGCTTCTTTGATCTATGGACGTTAAAGGAAAGCTATATCAAGGCCGTTGGCAAAGGCCTGCATTTGCCGTTGGATTCTTTTGCATTGGAGCTGCAAGGAAGCGGGTGGGCACCTGTGCTTGGCGAGGACGGAGAGACCTACTATTTTAAACAGTATGCGGTGGAAGAAGGTTACAAGCTGTCGGTGTGCGGCATTAGCCGTCATTTCCCTGAGGATGTCCAATTCGTAACCGCTGAGGAGTTATGAGTTACGAGATATAAGTTATGAACGGGACCGGGAAAAACCAGCCCAAGGACGGTGCCCTTGAGCTGGTTTCTTGGCGTTCTATAATAGAGGTGGATCAGACAGGGCGCAGTGCCGGCCATGCCAGCTCGATGCCTTCACTGACGAGCTTTTGCTGGAAGCTGGCGAGTCTTTCTTCGTCGTTCCGGACTTCCGTCGGCAGAATATCATGGTCCAGGCAGTAGCTGAGACAATATCCGGCGGCCTCGCCGATGTTCCATTCTACGGGATGCAGCCGGTAGCAGCCATTGGTAATGTGGGTGACCCCGATGTTTTTGCTGGCAGCCAGCACATTCTTCATCCGTTTCGGAATTAAGCTGCCCAGCGGGATTTGGAACGGCAGGGACGAGATATCAATGTATGGGCGCTCGCCCGTGCTCGGATGCAGATCGATCCGGTAACAGCCGATACCGACGGAATCAGGGAACGTTTCCGAAGCGCTGTCCGGCCGCGATTCGGTTGCCACATGCTGCTCCAGGACCGTGAACTCGGCCTGAATTCTTCTCGACTCACGGATGTAAGGATACATGGCCATCCCGTCTTCCGTTCCGACCACATCGGGACGCAGGCGAAGTCCGGGATAACCCTTCCCGCCATCCGGCCGCGGCACCTCGGTCTGCAGCCAATACAGCAGGGACAAGCTAAGCTGTTTGGCTTGATAGATATGATGGTCGACCTCTTCCTTCGGAACATCGATAATGGAGCCCAGCCAGTAGTCGTTTTGCGGCCAGTTCACAAGCGATACCGAGCTTTCGAACGTACCTTCCGCGAAATGTTTCGGGTCCAGGATTTGCCGGTATTGATAGAGCGGAAACTTACCGTGTCCCGGAAAGATCTCATACTCGACCGGCTCATTTGTGGACGGCTTGACGGCGGTCAGGCTTAACAGCTTATCCGGCCAGAAATCGGGTTTATATTCCCGCCAAAAATCGTAAAGGGCAGGCTTCTCGATCGTGTGGTCCTCCCCCTCCAGATAATCCACGGCAAAACAATACGTAAAGCCCTGCATGTCCTGCGGCAGCGGATCGCCGTCAACGGCATGCGGTTCCCCTGTTTGGGATTTGGACTCGGCGCCGGTAACATATTCGATGCCCGCCAGCGGAAGCAAATCGCCGAGCTCGGTGGCATCCACGAAGAACGGAGCGTGAAGCGTAATTTGATCCTGCGTCTCAAGATGACGAACGGTTACGTTGTTCACGCGATCCCCTGAAACGTCGGCAGACTCTGGCGCATATTGATAGAGGATCTTAAGCCGACCGCTGTGAATGTACGGGGCCAGCATTTGTTGCAGGACGGCGAGGGCCGTGCGCGGCTCATGGCACAGCCGGCTCACGATGCCGCTGCCGGGGTTTAATTGCACATTGGATCTTGCCTTGGGAGTCATGGGGAAGTAATCGCGATAGTACTGGCGGACGCCTTCGCGGAACTGCCGGTAGCTGCGCGTGCAACCAAAGGATTCAATCCACGGATGCTCGTCGGGCGGAACCGCCTGGCTGGTTAGCTGTCCCCCGATCCAAGTGGTCTCCTCGGTCATGATGACCGTCTTTCCTGATTTAGCGGCGGCAAGCGCAGCGGCAGTTCCCCCTGTCCCGCCGCCGAGAATGACGATATCGGCCTGCATTTCTCGTATCATTGACAGATTCTCCTTTTGGGATAGTTTCATAAATGATCCACAAGATAGCACCACAAACAAGTGACTATTCTAATTGTAGATTCTCTCCTGCAGGAAAAGTACGGGACACAGGTGACCTTTTTTGGTAATCTGATGCCGTTTTTTAAGGCTTATTGTCCGGTTTTGTATTTGCTGCGATATTGTCCGGGCGTCATCCCCTCCAGCTTGCGGAAGGAGCGGATAAAGTTCTGCGAATTGTTGTAACTTAGCTTCTCCGCAATATCCTTAATGGGCATGTCGGTTTCGACAAGCCATTTCTTGGACATTTTGAAGCGGTACTGGGACAGGTATTCGCTGAAGGACATATTGGTTTCTTTTTTGAACACGCTGCTAAGATAAAAATTGTTGTAATGGAGGCGGGAAGCACATTCCTCGAGTGTAATATTGCGATCAAACTCATTGCGGATAATCTCGATCATCTGCTCGGAAAGATTCTGGTATTGAGAGTCCTGGCGATCCCGGAATACACTAACCATCGGCCGGATGATGCGTGATTTAAACCAGCTTTCGATATCGTGATTGGTGTAGAGCCGAAGAAGCTCTTCCACGAGAGAGCTGTCCCGGATGTCGAGCTGCTCGAGCATGATCCCGTTCTCCTGCATTACGATCATCAAATCATTTAACAGCCGGATGAGCGAGATTTGATAATCATGCGGGGTCCGATCCTTCCGAAACACTTCGAGCAGCCACTGCTTTAGAAGCTCCACTGCTCGATCTTCATCAGCCAGCTTGATGGCATCAATCAGCTCGTTCTCCACCTGCATCGGGTAGAAATAGACCCGGGTGTGCTTGCCCGAGTTCAGGCTGAAATAAGGGATAATGACACCGGTTCCCAGCTTGATGCGGTGTTTAAGGGCTTCGAGCCCTTCCTGGTACGCGCGTGCCGTTTTGGATAGGTTCTCGTAAGGCAGACTGATGCCGATGCTGACCTCCAGATCGAGAACACTGCGCGTCGTCTTTTGGATCTCCTCCGATAATGTGTAGATATAGTCATTGAATTCTTCCAGCGTGATGCCGCCTCGTCCGATGAGCGTAACCTGCGTGAGATCGATAATGACAGAGGGGAGGCGATGGGAGGAGGGGATCATCTCCTCGATAATATTGTTGATGGCAAACAGCAGCAGGTCACTATCCTTGCGCTCATAGCGGGTTTCGTCCAGCATGTCGATCTGGAGGGTGAATACCGCCAGATGCTCCCAAGCGGATATTTGCTCCTTGAAGCCAAACAGCTCGATCTGCTCCATGACTTCCGGCGGACTGCTCTTGCCCAAAAACAGCTTTTGGAGGAAAAAGGTGCGCACCTGCTGGCTCGTCTGCCGAAGCTCGCTGCGGAGCTTCGTGTTTGAATTGAACATATCCCGGATATGCTCATCGATGATTTGCAGCTCGCTCTTTTTGTTGGCTTGGATTTCCGGCAGACGCTCCACGATATTTTCAAAAATGTGCCGGATTGGCGTGTACATCTTCCGCGTTCCAAGCCATACCAGCAGAATGCTGAAACCGATCATCAGCATGCAGATATACAGCGTAAACCAGCCGATGGAGCGGGACTCCTTGGTAATGGCGGACATTTCGGTAAAGGAGGCATACAACCAGCCGTTAAAATCGGACCGGACGAACGTTACGGACACCGGCTTGTTGTCAATCTTCGTCTCGAACTGCCCCGATTTACTGTCAAAATGGTCCAGCTCCGTCTCCGCATACCCGGTATCGGTCAGATATTGCCCGAGCTTTCCTTGCTCGGGATGTACAACGATCCGGTAATTATGGTCCAGAACCATCACCTCCCGGGTTTCGGGAGGGGTATCCATCATAGCCGCAAGACTGCAGCTGGGAATGGTGGCGAGTGCGACACCCCGGGCGCTGGAGGAGGAGAGCGGCATTTTCTTCACCAGCGCAATCGTGTAGGGGCAGGCATAACTGAGCGTATCGCTGGACCCGAGAGATTCCGTCTCGAGCATCACCCAATTGGAGTTCCCTTGAAGCTCCATGAGTGTCAACAGCGCATCCTTGGAAGCGTATTCATTAAATTTGTACATGCCCCGGTTATTGATCAGCCAGTTGGTTGTCGTGTTCGCAAGGATGACGTCTGTAACCTTGGTCTCCGGAGATTGCAGCAGACTCATCTCTTCTCTCAGTTTGTTATACAATTGGAAGTCATAATAGGACAGGGGCCGATACAACGCGCTTTGCAGAATATTGGAATTAATGACGTAATTCAGTGTATAATCCACAGTCCGCAGCACCTGTTCGAGATTGCTGTTCGTTTGATTCATAATCTGGATATTGCTGCTGTTGACGTGATTTTGGACGGAGGTGGATGATTTCATGAACGAGAAGAAGCCGAGGGCCACGAGAGGAATGATGCTGATGAAACAGCCGTACAGGACCATTTTAGAATAAAAGCTACTTTTTGGATGCAATAGGTACACCTTCCTGTTTAACAAAGTGTATAATCATTGTATGGGCAACCCGGGTTACATTCAATAATCATTTCAAAAAGAATAATCACTGTATTTGATCATCACGGTTTGTCATGAAAAAAGATGTACATATGTTAGGATCATCCCAAACACACGGGATCCGCAAGAAACATGGGGGAACGGAGGTAGAACGGATTGATGACCCGTCTGTCAAACTATGTCATTCTTACGCTTGCTATCCTGATGGTGTCGGCCGCGTGCATCAGCATGGCACGATCATCGGGAGCGGATGGCGGAAGTACGTCTTCTGATCGCAAAACCAGCATTTCAATTATGGCCAACCTGCACACCACCGAGGTTCCCTCCGATCGGATCGAGAAATGGATCGAGGAAAAAACGGGCGTGCAGCTTAACATTCAGTGGGTACCCGACGGGAGTTACGATGAGAAGGTGTTTGCTTCGCTTGCAACAGGGACTTTGCCGCAAGCGCTGTATCTGAAGAATGCCGCATCCTTATCCTATTTCAGGGATGAGATTCGGAGTGGGCTATTCTGGGAAATCGGCCCGTATCTTAAGGACTATCCGAATTTGCAGAGATTGAAGCCCGAGGTTTTGAAGAATACGGCCATCGACGGTAAATTGTACAGCCTGTACCAGGAGCGAGCCTTAGCCCGTTCAGGCATCATTTACCGTAAGGACTGGGCAGATCGGCTGGGGCTATCGGCACCGGAAACGCTTGATGATTTATATGAAATGTTGAAAGGGTTTACATATAACGATCCGGACAATAACGGTATCGATGACACCATCGGTTTGACGGATCGCAACGATTTAATCTACGGGGCTTTCAAGACGATCAGCTCCTATTATGGAACACCGAACAATTGGGGATGGTATAACGATTCATTGCAGCCGGAATTCGTCTTTCCGAAATATATGGAAACGATGAAGTTCTTCAAGAAGCTTCATAACGAAGGACTGATCAATGAAGACTTCCCGATTACCAGCAAGACCGACCAGCTGGAGCTGTTCGTAACGGGAAAAGCCGGGGTTTATATCGGCGCGATGGGAGATGTCCTGTCCCTGGAGTCAAGGCTGCTGGCGAATGATCCCAAGGCAGTGCTGGACGTTCACAATCGGGTTCTCGGGCCGGAAGGGTACGGGGTATGGGCTTCGCAGGGGTACGGGACGGTGATTCTGTTTCCGAAGTCCGCGATTGCTACGGAAGAGGAGTTGAAGAGCGTACTCTCCTTCTATGACGCGCTGATGAGTCCTGAACTTGCAAACCTGATGTATTGGGGAATCGAAGGGATCCATTATACCGTTCAGAATGGCAAAGCGATGGCGGTGGATGCCTTTGAATTAAGGGAAAAGGATGTAAAGCCCTATCAGGCTTTGATGACCGGAGGATTCAGCACCATACCGGGCATGCTGCAGCCGGTTAACACGAATCAGGTTAAGGATAAAGCCGAGCGGCTGATTTACGATAATGAGAGTTTCCTCATTTACGATCCCACCGCACCGCTGGAGTCTCCAATGTATAACGAAATCGGCGTCAGGTTGAATGAACGCATACGGGATGCCACCTATCAATTTATGTTAGGAATGATCGATGAGCAGGGTTTCGAAGCCGAGATCGACCGTTGGCTGGAAGAGGGGGGCAGGCAGATTATCGAGGAATATAATGCTTCCTACCGAAGCACGGTCGGACCCTATTTACATGATAAATACCGCTAGGGGATTAATTTCCCCGGCGGTATTTTTGTTTTGCAATGCGTGAGCGATCTCATTGACAATATAATCATTAGATTTGATTCCACAGCATTAAATATCGGGCGTGACCGAACTCTCCATATCCAATCTCAGGATTATATACGTACCGGGCTTCCCTCAACTAAGCTGTTTCTTGTCAGTCCCTATTCAAATTTAAAACGGAGGTCAGAAGATGAAGAAGAAGAAAGCCAGTACCATCCTGGCAATTGTAACCGCTTTATCCGTGTTGGCTGGCTGTGGCGGCAACTCCGCCCCTGCAGCAACCGGCAGCTCAAACGGAAGTTCGGCCCAAGGCGAGAACAAGAACGAACCGGTATCCATCTCGATTATGGCCAACCTCCATACCCCTGAAGTTCCCTCCGACATGATTGAGAAGCTGCTGGAAGAGAAAACGGGCACCAAGCTCGACATTCAGTGGGTGCCGGACGGCACTTATGATGAAAAGGTCAATGCCTCCTTTGCAACCGGAACGCTGCCGCAGGTGACGTATCTGAAGAATGCCGCTTCGCTTGTGAATATGCGTGATGCGATCCGTAACGGGCAATTTTGGGAAATCGGGCCATTGCTGGATCAGTATCCGAACCTCAGCAAGTTGAAACCTGAAGTGTTAAAGAACACGGCGGTGGACGGCAAAATCTATGCGCTTTACCGTGAAGTGCCTTTGTCACGCCAGGGCATCATTTACCGCAAGGATTGGGCCGACAAGCTTGGGCTCAGCGCCCCGACCAATGTGGACGAATTCTATAATATGCTGAAGCAGTTCAAGGAGAAGGATCCTGACGGCAACGGCAAAGATGACACCATCCCGCTGACGGATCGAAATGACCTGATTTATGGCGCGTTCAAAACGATCAGCTCGTGGCTCGGCACGCCGAATAACTGGGGCGAGAAGGACGGCAAGCTGGCTCCCGAATTTATGTTCCCCGAATATATGGAGACGATGAAATTCTTCAAGAAACTTCACCAGGAAGGCCTGATCAATCAGGATTTCCCGGTTACCAGCAAAACCGATCAACAAAATCTGTTCATTACCGGAAAGTCGGGCGTTTATATCGGAGCGATGGGGGACGTATCCAGCCTTCATCCCAAGGTCGTCGAAGTGAATCCGGATGCGGAGCTCGATGTTCAGAATAAAATCGAAGGTGGCCCGAATGGCTTCGGAATCTGGTCGGTTCCCGGCTATGGCTCGGTGATTCTCTTTCCGAAATCAGCTATCAAATCGGAAGAAGAGCTAAAGGATGTGCTTGCCTTCATGGATCAGTTGATGAGTCCGGAACTTGGCAACCTCATCTATTGGGGGGTTGAAGGACAGCATCACAAGCTGGAGGAAGGCAAGGTCATCCCTTCGGAAGACACGAAGCTGACTGATCGCGAAGTGAAGCCGTATCAAGCCATGCAGGTCGGCGGACCATTAACGATTGAAGGATTTTATGAGGCAAAGCATATGCTCCCGGTCAAAGCGAAATCCGAGGAAATGATTATGGAGAATAATGAATACCTCATAGAGGATCCTTCGGCTTCACTGGATTCCAAGACATTTAACGAAAAGGGCGTACAGCTGCAGGAGATGATTAAAGACGGCACGTATCGATTTATGCTTGGTGATATCGATGAGGCCGGATTCCAGGCTGTGGTGGATAACTGGCTTAAGAGCGGCGGTCAGCAAATCATCGATGAGTTCAACGTTTCCTACGAATCTTCCAAATAATGAACAAGCCAGCATCCCGAACGGCCGGAGACTGCAATGCTGCATTCTCCGGCAGGCTTCGGGACAGAAAGGAAGTCTGAGATCATGAGCGAAACCGCAGTGAAGACCGGGTTGAGCAAGAGCGCCCGTAAAATACCGGAGACCGGTCGAATGAGAAGAATAATAAAAAACCGGGCGATCTACCTCATGATTCTTCCGGGATTTTTATACTTCCTGATCTTTAAATATATCCCGATGTCGGGATTGATCATAGCCTTCCAGGATTATCAGGCTTATCTCGGCGTTACGGGAAGCCCCTGGGTGGGGCTCAAGCATTTTGAACGGCTGTTTACCGAGCCGATGTTTTTCACGATTTTGGGCAACACGCTGCTGCTGTTTTTCTTGAACCTGGCATTCTATTTTCCGGTGCCAATCATTCTTGCCTTAATGCTCAACGAGGTTCGGCGCGAAGTGTTTAAACGATTTATCCAGACGCTGGTGTACATTCCCCACTTCATGTCTTGGGTTATCATCGTATCCATTTCGTTTGTCATGTTATCGATGGATCGCGGCATCATTAATGAATTGCTGGTTATGGCCGGATTCGAAAAAATCAATTTTCTGATGAGCAGCGAATGGTTCCGGCCGATGTATGTCCTGCAGATTATCTGGCGGGAGGCAGGCTGGGGAACAATCATCTATTTGGCTGCCATGGCGGCGATTGATCCCGGCCTATACGAAGCGTCCCGGATTGACGGGGCCAGCCGCTTTCGGCAAATGTGGCATATTACGCTTCCTTCGATTCGAAGCGTGATCGTCGTTTTGTTGATTTTGAAAATCGGCGACGTGCTGGAACTTGGGTTCGAACATATCTATCTCCTCTTAAACTCGATGAACCGGGATGTGGCGGAGATATTCGATACGTATGTTTATACCGCAGGTCTTAAGCAAGGTCAGTTCAGCTTCAGTACGGCGGTCGGGTTCTTTAAATCGCTGATCGGTCTCATTCTGGTAATGCTGGCCAATTGGCTGGCCAAAAAAGCCGGAGAAGAAGGCATCTATTAACTACAGAAAGGTGGACCGCTATGGTACAAGATAAAACGATATCGAGCCGAATCTTCGATATCGTGAATTATACGCTGCTGTTGATCATTGGCCTGGTTACCATCCTGCCTTTCCTTCATGTCATCGCCGGATCCTTCACAACAGTGACGGAGCTGGCGCAGAAGCAGTTTGTCCTGTTTCCGACCGTTTGGTCCCTTGATGCTTACAAATATGTGTTTTCAACCAATACGGTATTTCGCTCGCTTGGCGTTTCCGTTGGAGTCACCTTCTTAGGCACCTTGTTCAGCATGCTGTTAACCTGCTTGATGGCCTACGGGCTGTCGCGCAGGGATCTGGATGGCCGAAATTTCATCATGTTCATGGTCTTGTTCACGATGCTGTTCAGCGGCGGAATGATCCCAACGTTTCTCGTGGTGAAGGAGATGGGGCTGATCGATACGTATGCGGCCCTGATTGTCCCGACGGCGATCAATGCCTTCAATCTTATCATCATGCGAAACTTCTTTCAGAACCTGCCTGAGGGACTGGAGGAATCCGCGAAGATCGACGGGGCCGGCGATTGGGGCATCCTGTTTCGAATCGTGATTCCGCTTTCGATGCCTGCCATTGCGACCATATCGCTCTTTTATGCGGTTACTTACTGGAACACGTATATGTCGGCGATTCTGTACCTGAATGATGCGGCCAAATGGCCGGTGCAGGTCATCCTGCGGCAGATCGTCATCCTGGCCAGCGGTTTGGCGGCGGACACCTCCGGCATGGACGAATTTGTCCGACCGCCGGAGCAAACGGTGAAGATGGCGGTCATCGTCATTGCTACGCTTCCGATTCTGTGCGTGTATCCGTTCCTGCAGAAGCATTTTGCGAAGGGTGCGCTGCTGGGTTCCATCAAGGGATAGAGAGGAGCGAAGGTTGGTGTTGGAAAAGAAACGATATGCGCCGATCATTGCCGGCAATTATGCGGACCCGTCGATCATCCGGGTCGGCGAGGATTATTACATGACGCATTCCTCCTACAAGCTGACGCCCGGGCTCGTCATCTGGCATTCGCGCGATTTGCTCAATTGGAGCCAAGTTGGGGCTGCGCTGCCCTACTACGAGGGGAATGTGTGGGCGCCGGATTTCGTAGCGCATAACGGGATGTATTATATTTATTATCCGGCTGGGCGGACGAACTGGGTCGTTACCGCGTCCAGTCCGGCGGGACCGTGGAGCAAACCGATCAATCTGGGGATCAAGGGAATTGATCCGGGGCATACGGCAGGACCGGACGGGAAGCGTTATTTGCATATGTCAGGCGGTGATTTTGTAGAGCTTACGGCGGACGGACTCGCGATCGCGGGTGAAGTCAGACATGTGTATAACGGCTGGCGGTATCCGGACGATTGGGTCGTGGAGGCGTACAGCCTGGAGGGGCCGAAAATTACCGTTCACGATGGTTATTACTATCTGACGGCAGCCGTCGGAGGGACGGCCGGTCCGCCTACAAGCCATATGGCTGTATCGTCAAGATCCAGAACGCCATGGGGGCCCTGGGAACACTCTCCGTACAACCCGATTATCCATACGGAATCCAGGGATGAACGCTGGTGGTCCAAAGGACACGCCTCGTTGATCGACTCGCCGGATGGCCAGTGGTGGATGGTCTACCATGCTTATGCCAATGGGTTCCATTCACTGGGCAGACAGACCTTGCTTGAACCGATCGAATGGACTTCCGATGGATGGTTTCGTGCTGCAGGAGGCCGTGAGAGTCTTATTGACCAGTACGATCGGCCGCATGATGATGGAAAAACCAATGCTGGGAATCAAGGAGCCTCATTCAGGGATCCCTTTGACGGTCCTGAGCTGGGGTTGCACTGGCAGTGCGAAGGCGTGGAGCCTTCTGCACGGTTCCGTCCGGGGAATCATGAATTGGTAGCCGAGGCCGCCTCCGAGGCAAAAGCTTCTCCGCTGCTCTATATGGCGGGCCATAAGCGTTATTCAGCAGAGGTTGAGATCATCGTGGAGGGTCCGGCAGAAGGCCGCCTGCTCCTCTATTATAACGATGCGGCATATCTTGGTATGGGAGTCAACGAGCATGGAGTGCGGCATTTCCGGTCATTCAAGAGCTACGGCACGATGCAGAACCATACTCGCAGGGCTTTTTTGCGGTTGGTTAATGATGCGCATATCGTTTCATTCTATTACAGCTTCGATGGGGTGGAATGGATCCGGTATGACAAAGTGGCGGATGTTTCAGGATTCCATCACAACACGTTTGGCGGGTTTCAGAGCCTCCGCATCGGACTGGATGCCGTCGGCAAAGGCACGGTGATTTTTCGGGATTTTTCATATAACGTCATAAGCAACTGAAAGAAGGGATAGGCCATGACAAAGGGATTAGAGAACATTCTGGAGGGGGGCGATAGGCTGTTTGAAGGTTTCTTCGAATGGCTCGAAGGACAATATGACGCTGCTTCCGGCGGTTTTTATTACGCCCGCAGTTCCAGGGATTCCGATGCGTTCACGCCGGACATCGAATCGACGGCACAAGCATTGGGCATTATCGAGCGCTGCGGACTTCGGCAAAGGCTGACCGATGACATCAAGGCGGATCTTGTGCGTTTTTTCCAGTCCAAGCAAGACCCTGGGACGGGGTATTTCTATGATGCTGATCCCAAGATGAGAAAAGACGATGTGATGGTGGGCCGTGCACTTGGCTACAGCGTAGGAGCACTCCGAACGTTGGGCGCATCCCCATTGCATCCGCTGCCGGGCAATCGGAATAGGGCTCCGGCATACTGCCGTTCTCCTAAGGCTTATGCGGAGTGGCTGCGTTCCATCAGTCTTGCGAACAGCTGGCGCGGCTGCGACCGGCTGTGTAACTCAGCCCCCTATTTATATCAGATGACGCCGGGGGATCGGGAGTCGTTCTTATCTGAAGCCCTATCTTATTTTGCAAGTATACAAGACCCCGAAACCGGGTTGTGGGGTGAAGGCACTCCTTATGTGCGAATATCGGGAACCTTCAAGCTGTTGACGTTCTATAATCGGTTTCAGGTTCCTCTGCCACGGACGCCGGAAATATACCGATCCCTGCAGCACGCTTTGCGGAGCGAGAATGCCGTTGATATGTGTTATATTCGGAACCCGATCAGCCTTCTGACCTCGATGAAGCTGCGGATTCCGGAAGAGGACGTTCTGGAGATCGCGGAAATCACCTTGCGGAACATGGCGCGGCTCAAGCGGGCGGACGGCGGCTTTTCCAGGGAAATCGATCATTCCCCGCCGGCACCGAATGTGGCTCAAGTGAAGCAAGGTGAGTATTATCCTGACATGCCGGAGGCGGTTCCACTGGGCAAGGGTGAGGTTGAAGGGGACATGAATGCGGGAACACAGGCGATTCTTATCCGCTATTCGCTGCATGAGCTCGGGGGGCTGCAGGGACGAAAGCTGGATATTGCGGATTCTGTGTTCTCATCTCTACGAGCAGGTACGGGCAGATGATCTATGAGCCAGGACCTCTAGATGTATTGGATCAGTCAGCCGGGATGACGCTCTGAATTTTTATGACTTGGATAATAGGAATACATAGCCCCTTCGGCGAAGAAGTATAAAGGTTTTTTTTATTTAATGAATCGATGAACACGTAAATTCGGTACTTGGATTAGCAGAGGAGGAGGATCATGGCGGAAATCGGCGTTTGGGAACAAGCGGAGCCCGGGGTGACAAGGAAGGTGTTTCAACCCGGAACGGGGCTGATGATGATGGAGGTGCATTTTGAAGAAGGGGCGGAAGGTGCCTGGCATAGTCATCCCCATGAGCAGATGAGCTACTGCCTGAAGGGTGCCATTGAATTTTATATCAACGGTGAGACGACCCTGGTGCGGCAGGGTGATACCATCGTCATTCCCGGCGGGGCGGAGCATGGGGTAAAAGCTCTGGAACCTTCCGCTCTTTTGGATACGTTTACACCGCTGAGACTGGATTTGCTTGGTCTCTGAGTGCCTAAAGCTAAAAGAAATGTTGAAGAAATGAATGAATAGACGACTGGATATGAAGACAGAAAGGAATGGATATGATGAATCTTTGGGAACAGAATATTCCAGGACAAGAATCGGTGGAAGAGAAGTTCACACCCTACATGACACCTTATCTATTACAAAATGAAACCCCTCACGGAGCCGTGCTTGTGCTTCCGGGGGGCGGGTACGAGCGGCGCGCGGATCATGAGGGTGATCCGATTGCCATGTGGCTGAATTCAATTGGGCTATCTGCCTTTGTCGTTCATTACCGTGTGGCCCCTTATCGCCATCCCTATCCGCTGGGCGATGCCCAGCGTGCAGTCCGGCTTGTAAGGCATCACGCCAAGGAGTGGAACATCGATCCGGATCGTATCGGAATCCTTGGGTTCTCGGCAGGCGGACATCTCGCGGCGAGCGCCAGCACTCATTTCGACGAAGGAAACCCGGAGGCCGTGGATGCTGTGGACCGGCAGAGCTCCCGCCCGAACGCTTCCATCCTGTGTTACCCGGTCATTTCTTTTAAGGATTATTACCATGAGGGCTCCATGTCCAGGCTGTTGGGAGAGAACCCGCCGGAAGAGTTGAGAAATGCGTTGTCGCTTGAGCTTGCGGTGAAACCGGAGACCCCTCCTTCCTTTCTATGGCATACCGCTGACGACGGCGCGGTTCCCGTTGAGAACAGCCTCATGTATGCCAAAGCGCTAAGCGAGCAGCGCATCCCGTTTGAGCTTCATGTTTTTCCGGAGGGCCGGCATGGTCTTGGTCTTGCGGAAGAAGATGCCAGTGTTTCGCAATGGACGGGCCTGTGCGCGGGCTGGCTGCAGAAGATCGGATTCCTGTCGCAAGCGGTCGTGCAGGGAAGGTAGGACTGAGCAGCATAACTTGAGAACTCATGCAAAAAAACAAGCTCATCTGATAAATTCAGATGAGCTTGTTCGCATAACCTAAAAATCAGGACCGGCCTCTAATCTCCTGTCGGAGGAACAGGACGTAAGAGATGGCGAAGCAGATCAGCGTGGCTGCGGTCAGTCCGGTAATTTGCGGCCAGACGAGCAGCAGGCTTTGACCAAACGGCAGCGGACTAGCAATGGCACCGTACACCTGCTCCTGCGTGAGCGGTCCGAGATTGCGGATGGACGGCATCAGCAGAGTGCTCGTTGCCTCATTAAACAGGGTATATGGCGACAGCCGGCCAAGCCAGAGCATCAGATTCTGATAGCTCACGACATCATGGGCCGTGGCTGAGGCGGAGTCCGGAGCCAATCCCCGTGCCAGCAATTGCAGGATCATATCAAAAAAGAAGCTGAAGAACAGCCAGACCGAAATGCTTGACAGGGCGGAAGTCGCCGGCTGGCGGAATCTTACGGAGAACATAATGGACAGATTCAGCCAGAAGCCAACGTAAAAAATGGTCACGACCAGAAAGCTGATGGTTCTCAAAAATTCCTCGAAGGTTGGCGGTATGCCGATAATCAGGGTGCCCAGCGCCATGGTCAGCAGCCCGAGCGTGATAAACATGATGCTGATCACGATCAGGGAAGCGGCGAACTTCGCATTGAGCAGGTCGTCGCGGTGAATCGGCTGGGCCATGATTCGGCTGAGCGTCCCTTTGTTCCGTTCACTGTTGATGGCATCAAAGCCCATGCCGATTCCGAGCAATGGACCTAAGAAACCAACAAATCCGATGAAGGTCGGAAGGGTTCCGTCCGAGAGGGTGAACAGTTTCAGGATGACAAAATCATCGACCCCGTTCTCCGAGCCGAGAGCTTCCCGGATGCTGTTCATAGCCGTATAAAGCGAAGCCACGCAGGTTAAGGCAATGATGCCCAGCAGTAATATGAAGCGCCAGCTCCAGATATGGTCCGCGATCTCTTTGCGGACCAGCACGCCGAAAGCTGAAGGCGTGGTCGATTTGACTGATTCTCCTGTCGCTGATTGACCGGGCGTGTTGGTTCGCTTGGAAAATGTTTTTTTGAAGTTTTCAGAGTAGGACTGCAGCCGGCGGCCAATGTCAGCCAGCTTATCCTGTACGCTCGGCACTCTTCGCTCTGCCATGCTCATCACCTCCTGCAAAATAACGGTGGTAGATTTCATCCAAACCGTACTGCTGGCGGTTCAGCGAGAATAGCTGGACACCTGCATTCACAACCGCTCGGGCAATTTCAGGGCTGCAATCCTTATCGGCCCGGATCAGAACCTTAGCTGGAAGGTCTCTGATCCGGGTGTCCGCATGCTTAGCCGGATCGCTTTCGACAGCCGGAACCTCGATCAGGTGAACCCCTTCGATAGCGCTGATCTCATCACGCAATTCGGGCCGCAGCTCATCCAGCTCCACCGTGATCATAATCGGATCATCGGCGAACAGGGTCCGGGACAGCCCCTCGACATCCCCTTCGGCGAGAAGCCGTCCCCGCACGAACAGGCCGACGCGGTCGCAAATCTGCTGAACCTGGTGCAGTTGGTGGGACGATAGCAGTACGGTAAGGCCCTGCTCACGGCTTAGCTTCCGGATCAAACGCAGCAGCTCCTCCATTCCTGTTGGATCGATGCCCAAGGTCGGTTCATCGAGGATGATAATCTCCGGGGATTTCATCAAGACGTCCGCGAGTCCGAGCCGCTGTCGCATCCCGCGGGAATAGGCTCCTGTCTTCTTATGGGCTGCCTGCGTGAGCCCGACTTGCTCCAACAGCTCCAGTGCCCTTTCCCGGGCTTGGGAATCGGGGATTCGATTCAGCCGGGCCGTTAGCATCAGGTTCTCCAATCCAGTTCGGTCCTCGTAAAAGCCGACGTCATCAGGCAGGTATCCGACCCGCCGCTTGACCGGGATCGGTTCTCTTGTCGGATTGAGGCCGAGCACGTTAATCGTTCCTGAATCCGGTTCGCTGAGTCCGAGCAGCATCAGGATCGTGGTGGACTTGCCCGCACCGTTCGGGCCGAGCAGACCGAAGATCTCGCCGCGTTTAATTTGGAGGGATAAACGGTCTACCGCCTTCGTTTCGTTGTAGCTCTTCGTCAATTCGTGAATGTCAATGACCGTATCCATCAAGGTTATCTCCTTCCGTATTTACGAATGAGAACATAGATGCCTCCCAGAATAGCAACGATGACAAGCACGCCGATCCAGCCCCACAGCATGGAGCCTTTGACGGCTACGCGGAATTGGGCGTCGGAGCTTGCTTCAGCCGCGGCAGCCTTCAGGCTGGTGACATAATCACCCGCAATGGCTTTGTCGCTTGACGTCAGTTTGGCCTCAACCGTTGTGGATTTGCCTGCGGGCAGATTTTCGATCGTTTTCGGGTTGAAGCTTACTTCCCAGTCCACCGGCGTATCGGAGCTAAGATTAATATCCGAGAGAGGTGCGGTCCCCGTATTCTTGACCAGCAGCTCAATGGTTTTGCTGCCGCCCGCATTGACGTTTGTACTGAGCAAACCGCTTGGTGTTGTAAGCTCCAGCCCATAAGATCCCGTAATGACGGCCTCCAGCGCAAGCTCGGAGGATGTCGATGAATTGGAGGCACGGATCGGAATGGAGAAGGAGCCTTCCGTCACTTCGGCAGGCGGTTTGATATCGACGGTGATAGATTGGCTTGCACCCGCTTCGATTTCGACGGAGGATACCTGCTTGCCGCCTGAGGTGAATGTAACGTCCCAACCGGCCTGAGCATCGGCCTGAAGGGCATAGTTTTGTTTATTGGCGGTTCGGTTTTGCAGATTCACCGTGTAGGTAAACGTGGAATCGGCATGCCCCTCCAGATTGGCTTGATCGGTTGTGAGCTCTGTTTGATAGGTTCCTTTTTCCGTGATATCCACGGTTAAAGGCAGACTGGCCATGGATCCCGCCGTTACTTGAAACCGATAGGAGCCTTTATCTACTTTAAGCGGTACGGTAACCTCCAAGGACACCGATTCCGATTCGCCCGGCTTCACGGACACTTCTTTCAGCTGCCAGCCTCCGCCGTTAAGCTTGGTGCTCCAGCCGCTCGGCAGGCTGTTGATTTGGAGCGGGACCGTAATGACGCCGCTCGTATTGTTTTTGACTTCAAGGGGATAATTGATGACTTCCCCCGGTGGAACGGAAATCGAGGTGTAAGGTGTGTACAAGGTGATTTCCCCGGCGGCGAACGCGGTATTTCCTCCACTTAACAAGTAAGTACCCAGGATGAACAAGAGCAGCAGGTTCAGCTGCTTGGCTCTCTTTCTAAGCAATTTCATGACACTACCCCTCCTAATTTATTGATTCATAATGAGTACGTTGGAAGCACCGGGTTTGGATTTATCGGAAAGATTAAAATTACCTAAAAAATTCATTAAAGGAAGCTGAAAAGTGACCCAATTTATTCAAAAGACAAGGAGCGTTTGCTAAAATATTGATCGAAAATGGCCGTGCGCAGGCAGGCCATCATGATGTGTGAGAGGAGAACAGGTAAGGAGGAGTTCGGGGATGAACGATCATTCTGCGATGTGGCTGGAGGAGATTGCAGAAGGTTCGGCCACAGCGTTCCGGCGCTTCTATGATACCCATGCCCGCCTGGTTTACCGGCTGGCTTTGCAGATGACCAAGGATCCGGCCGAGGCGGAGGAACTATGCCAGGATATCTTCATGGAAGTGCTGCATAAGGCGGATCAGTATGATCCCGCACGTGGCAGCGTTGAGGCTTGGCTGGCCGTGAGAACACGGTGCAGGGCGATGGATCGGCTGCGCAAACGGCAGCGTATGGCTGAAGCCGAATGGACGGAAGAGGCTCTGCCGGAAACGGTATGGAGCGAAGGTCAGGAATCGGTAGAGTTGGCCGCCTTGCGCCGGGTGGAGCTGGAGCAGGTAAAGGAGGCGCTTCAGGGGATTCCGCCCCTTCAGAGGATGGCGGTTTACGGGAGTTATGTCGAGCAGCGCTCCCACCGGGAAATGGCGGAATTGTTAAACCGGCCTGTCGGAACCGTCAAATCTTTAATCCGGTACGGCATCCACAATGTCAGGCGGCGGCTGGATGCGATGAGCGGGAAGGAAGGGGGGAGCTCGCAGCATGAAACATTCAAGGCAAGACCATGAGTTTCTCGCTCAAGACAACGTTGACTGCTCGTTATACCCCGAGGAAAAGCTTGTTGATTACGTTATGAAGCGATTGCCGTACGCGGAGAGCATGAATATCGAGCGACATCTTAAAGAATGTGAGATATGTTCCGGCACAGCGGCGGAATGGGCGAAGCTAATGGGGGCTGTAGATCTCGTCATGCCTTCTTATCCTGTCGATGAACATGAGTCACAGCTGGATCGAGGCTGTGATCATGGAGAACCACTCGTCAGATCGACACAGCCGGCAGGCGCGGGAATGGCCATGGGTGAGTCAACGAATAAGAATAAATTCTCTGATGAACCTAGGCCTCAAAGCCGGGTGCGCAGCAGGCTCATGCGTGCGGCTTATATACGGTCAATCCAAGGCCGACTCCGAATCAAAAAGCACGTTGTCCTGCAGGCGTTGTCGGGAGCGCTGCTCATTCTGTTGATTGCGGGTTTATTCGTCATGAAGGGAAACGAGGGGCAGACTCATGCGGCCTTCGAACATGCGGTGAGCCAGCGCATTGCCGATATGCAAAGCGAGGATACCGAGCGGTATGTCATACAGCCGATTGAACCTTTCTACGGCAGCGGCTCAGTATGGTTGAAACGCGGCTCGGGAGAAATGCTGATCGTTGTCAATGGCCTGCATTCCTTGGAGGAGAAAGACTATCAGGTGTGGCTTCAGGATGAGGATCGGCTGTCGAGCGCGGGTTTTATGCTAGTACAGGGCCCGCAGGGAAAGAGTTATTATTACGGTTACGGAGCAGAGAAAGCGAAGCGGATTGTCGTCAGCATGGAGCCCAAAGGGGGAAGCCGGAGACCGACAGGGCCCGAAGCCGTCCTGGTGAATATGGGGCCTTGATGCCCAGATATACAGGTGAAATGCGTGATCTGATCCAGGGGAACACCTTGTCTAAAAACAGGGAGTAAATGGAAGGCGGTGAATACGGGATGTGGCGCGCGGATGCTTTGCTGGAATCCATGTATAACGAAGCAATGGGACGAACGAAAGACAGGCAGGTTTCCATGAGTGCTGAAGAGCGCAAGGGGCATTTGAAGCAGACGCTTCGGCAATTGATCGGCGAATTCGAAGCCAATGAAGGGCACAAACCTGTACTGCTTGAGCAGGAGCGGTGTGACGGATATATTCGGGAGAGGGTAGAGCTATCCGCCATACCGGGCGTGTCCTTTGCGGCATATGTATTAATTCCGGAAGGGGATCAGATGAAGCCGATGCCGGCAGCCGTCGCCGTTCATGGTCATGGCTATGGAAGCAGGGAAATTGTCGGGCTGAGGCAGGACGGATCAAGCGATCCCGATACATCTGGTATACATCGGCATTTTGCTGTCCAGTTGGTACGACGAGGCATGGTGGTGATCGCTCCGGATGTTGCCGGTTTCGGTGAGCGGCGCCTTGATGCGGATCTCGCGCGGAATCCGGATGCCCCGAACTCCTGCCACCGGCTGTCCACCGGGCTCATGATGCATGGCAAGACACTCGCCGGTCTCCGCGTAGCCGAGACGCTAAAGGCATTGGAGTATGTGGCCGAGCGTCCTGAGGTTCAGGCTGACCAAATCGGCATCATGGGTTTTTCGGGAGGCGGGCTAATCTCGTTTTTGAGCGCGGCGCTGGATGAACGAATACGGGCTGCCGTGCTTGCCGGGTACCCTAATACTTTCAAGGACAGCATTATGGCGATGCAGCACTGTGTATGCAATTACATCCCCGGCATCCTGAACCACGCCGAGCTGCCGGAATGGTTGGGACTGATCTGTCCCAGACCCTTGTTTCTGGAGTCTGGAACCTATGATCGGATATTTCCTGCTGCCGGCTTTGAAGCAGCAGCTCATGAGCTCAGGGAAATATATCGGCGCACCGGTGCGGAGGAGAGGCTTCGAACCGATCTGTTCCCCGGAGCACACGAAATTAGCGGCCGGTATTCGTACGACTGGTTGTTTGAACGGCTAAGCAGCCCGGACTTGTGAAGGCTATCTAGTTTACCTAGCCTCTGCTTATCAGTACTTCGTGTGACAGGCCTTGCGCGTATGGACCGCAAGATTCATTAGTACAGGTAAATTAAAGCAAAAAGTGACTCCCAAATCATCAGGAGTCACTTTTTTTATATGTTAGCATGGTTGCGGCTTTAGCGTATTTCGTTTACTTCAAGCCAGCCTGCCAATCTTGGAGCAGGAACTCAGCATCGGTATTCAATGCTGTTTTGGCTTGATCACTGACGTTACGCCCCATCGCCTCCTTGTTCAGGTGCTTGGTGAAATTCAGCATATGCTTGACGGCCTGATCCCGTCTTCCCTTATCCAGATGATGCTGTACCTGGTTAAGTGCGTTGGTCAGCTGAGGAATGATCGCTCCGCGTACATCCCCTGAATCCACGAATCGGGCGATTAATTGCTTCATGGAATGCACGCTCGTGATGACTTGGAACTGGATTGTTTTCTGAAGCTTGTTACCGGACCGATCTTCAGTCGTAACGGTTGCCGTTATGTCGCCCAAATTCCCTGCCAGATCGATGTCGATGGCATCCTTGGTCAATGGATCCAGCGTATAGGCTTTGCCGTTGATGGTTATTTCGGCAAATCGAATGGCGGAAGTGTCCATGATTTTGAAGCTGAGGACCATGTAATCCTCCAAAGCATCGCCATCTTCCAAGCTCTTTCCATTGGCGGTCAGAGAGAAGGAAGGAGAATCGGTAACCTCGATGGTGACTCCCTGCGAAACATTCCCGGACCGATCAACGGACCGGATGAAGAGCGAGTAATCCTTGCCCGTCTCGATTCCCTGTATCACCGCTGTTTGAATTCCCCGATTCACCTCGATGACGTCGCCGACCTGCTGTCCATCGCTCCGCAGCGTAATTTGCACTTTTTGAGCATCGATATCATAGGGACCATCCCAAGTCAGCGTGATGCTGCCCTCGCCGCGCTTCGCCTGAACATTCTCTACCTCCCCGGGAGCAATATGGTCCTCTTCTGGTATAGGAGGAGGTGGAGTCTCTGTAAATACGGCCGGATCGCCAAATGTGAATTTATCAAAATTATATAACCAGTCTCCGCCTTTAAAAGACAGGAATACAATATGTTTTCCCGTTACAGGGGCAGTAACATCCGTCGAGAAAACTTTGAAATTCTGCCAACCTCCGGTCCCTGAGACGGTGGCTGTTGCAATGACCGGACCGCCCAGACTGTCCAGTCTGACCTCGACCGTCCCGCCAGCCGTGGCGCTGGCTGCGTTGACATGGAATTGCGTAGGGCTTTCGCTGCCAAAATCGATATAGTTGTACATGGCATAAGGGTTATTCGGACCAAACATTCCGGCCAGGTAAGTTTCCCCGCCGCCGGTTTCTCTGCCGAAGCCTACCCCGTTCGTATAGTTTTCAGCTTCCAGCTTGCCGGAAGCATCCCTTGCTTTTCCTTTCATGGTGGTAAAGGTGAACCACTCCAGATTGAGAGGATAGTCGCTGCCGTTTGCTCCCTTGAAAACCAGGTATACGTCATGAACGCCTACAGCCAAGCTGTCATCGATATTCGCCATGATATCGACCCAGTTATCCCAGCTTCCCAGCGCTGGAATCTGAACGACACCTGCGGTAGGTCCATCCAGACTGTCCAATTTAACCTCGATCGTTCCGCCTTGATTGCCGCTCGCCACATGAACAGTGATACCAGCCGCGCCGGATCCAAAATCAATTCCTTCATAAGAGGCATAGGCATTGTGATGGATTCCGTCCAAATACCCGAATTCGGCATGCTTGCTAAGTCCTTCGCTGCTGTCATAATTTCCGGCCTTCAGTTTGGCATAGGCGTCAGTTTCCGTCGGATCCGTGGTCGTAAATTGAATCCAGTTTAAATTGAATAGATAATCGTCATTCGTCTTGGTGAAGACAAGATACAGATCATGGACGCCAGTAATGGTGCTTGGCGCTCCTTGGTCATCCTTAAGGAGGGTGACGGCATCGATATAACGATTCCAGTCGCCCGTTCCCTCTACGTTCAACGTCCCGACTTTGGGGCCGTCCTTGGAATCAAGCCGGATCTCGATGTTACCTCCGCCCGTTCCGCTGGACGCTCTGGCAATGAAGCCGATCGCGCCTTCTGATCCGAAATCCACATTTTTGTAAGCGGCATATGAGCCATGCTGGATTCCGCCTAATTGCAGCGAGCCTTCGAACGCACCTTCCAGAACGAATCCGGTCCCGATATTGTAGCGTTCCGCTTCGATTTTCTCGAAGGGGTTTTTAACGGCGTAACGAAGCTCCGCTTCCATTGGCTTGATCACGTTTAAAGCTTGAACGGCAGCGGCTGAGGACCAGGATTCATAGGTTCCGGACAGCAGTTGTCCCGCCCAGTTCCCATCCACGATATGATCCGAATTGCGGTGGCTCCAGGCCATCTCGACATTGAATGCAAGCCATTCGTCGAATTCAGCGCTGAATTCCGGGTATTGGCCGGTTTCATCCAGCGTCTTTTGCAGATGGGCCAGATTTCGCATCAGGATCGTTTTGCCGCCTTTCAGATCTCCGTTAGGTCCTTCGTAATTCAACACCCCGTTTGAATCCACCAGATGGTTTTTGGTGAATTTAGCAGCCTTGACCGCGTCATCGAGGTAAACGGCATTTCCGGTCGCTTTATACAATCCAACGGCCGACCCGATGTATGTACCCTGATTGTAGTGGGTAGCATCCGGAACCGCGCCATGCTCAATTTCGATCCGGTCGAACACTTTTCCGTTTCCGTCCGTCAGCATCGTTTTGCCCCATCTGAATATTTTGGTTGCCGCGTTCAGATAATGTTCATCTTCCGTAATATCATAAAGATAAAGTGCAGCTTGCGCCGCCGGGAAATTAATGCATGCATTTTTGGTATTATGCTCGCTGTTCAGCCACCAAATGCCGCCGCTTGCGAACTCTTCATCCCACTGCGTATCGTACACAAAATCAAAATGATCTCTCGCGGCCTCCAAATATCTTGGATTCCCGGTGATTTGATAGGCTCTGGCGCTTCCCATCGCCCACCACATAATATCGTCATTGAACGGATTATTCGTCCAATCTTGTCCGTACTTCGCAACGGTGCCGTCATAAACATCGTCGATCTGCGTTTTAAGCTCGGCTTTCAAGGCGGGATCGGATGTATGCTGATACGCATCCATGACCAATTCCCACAGCTCTGCTTCCACCCAGAAGTCCTGATGCTTTTCGCGTTTGGAGTCCTTCCAGAACATCTTGGCGTTTGGATCCCAGAATGTATCGTTAAATGCTCTCATCGCTGTATCCCCATCCGATGCGGTATAGGCGTAGGCCTTGGACGATCCGATGCCGGGCATGGAGCCGAGCATGAGCGCGATAGCCAGAGGCACTGCCAGAAATTTGAATAGTTGACCTGATCTGAGTGACATGAATGTTCCTCCTTTATTTTCAAATCGAAGCCGATCCATTCCATTCATGATCGGCTTCATGAGTTTAGCGATCCCGGTTACTACCTACTTGCCGGTCGTAATCACTTTATTGATTTTTTCGGCCATCACATCCAGTTCGGTGATCGGGGCTTTGCCCATCAGAATGTTTTTCCATGATGCTTCGATGAACGGGTACGCTTTGCCTGCCCATGTCGACAGGAAACGAACCGGCTGCGTATTCTGGGATTTCAGGATATGATCAAGGCCTTCGCCCACTTCAGGATGTCCGGCCGTTTTCAGCGCTTCGTAATAAGCAGCGGAAGAGGCTTGATAGGCTGCAGGAGCCACCGGAGTTGAAGGGAGGACTTCCTCGTACATTTTGGAATCCAGGTACTTGAGCACTTTCCAGACCGCTTCCGGATTTTGGAGCGTTGCCGGACTGGACCAGCCTACGGCGTCATAAATCTCGGTCTGGCTGTTTACGACCGGCATGGGAGCGTAGCCCCATTCCAATTCTTTCGGAGCCGTGCGGATCAAGTCATCGGCTACCCACTGCCCCTGCAGGGTCATCGGGACTTTACCTTGTTTGAATGAACTCATGGCATTGGTTAAGTCAAAGGTCGGGGGATTCATATGGCCATTTGCAATGGCTGACTTATATTTCTCGACGCCTTCCCTGAACGGGTCGCTGATTTCCACCTTCGTTGGATTGATGATGGCATCAGCGAAGGGAGCACCGCCGGCGGAAACCGAATAGAGAGAGACGTGGAAAGGGTCAAGGGGGGCGTAATAACCGAATTGCTGCACACCGCCCTGATTGCTCGAAAGTTTCTCCATCGCCGTGAAGAATTCATCGTAGGTCCAGCCGATTTTCGGTTCCGGAAGGCCTGCATCCTGGAATGATTTTTTATTGTAAAAAATGCCGTAGGTGTTCAAGAGGCCTGGCAATCCGACCAGTTTGCCTTCATAGTACCAGCTGTCTACCACGCCGTCGTAAAAGCCTTCCATGAACGCTTTGTCCTGTGCTGCAAGCTCCGTCCAGTCATAGAGAAGTCCTTTGCCGGCATTATCGAGCAGCATGTCGTTACCGGTCATGAAGATGTCAGGCGCTTTCTTCGCCGTGATCATTCCGTTAATCTTGACACCGTAATTGTCCAATGGAGTAGGGATGAGTTTCACTTTGATGTCGGGGTTTTCCTCTTCGAATTTTTTCATGGATGCCATGATTTTTTCGTTCATGGCCGCCGACTCCCAGGTAATCATCGTGACTTCGACGGGTTTCTTGGACCCGGTGTTATCTTCCCCGGATGGCGTGTTTCCGGGGCTCGCCGGACTTGAGCTTCCGCCGCTGTTGCCGCCGCAAGCGGCTAGCAGACTTGAAAATAGCAGTAAAGCGATGATTCCACTGGCCCACCTTCTAACACCCTGTCTCATTGAAAGACCTCCCCAATGGCAATTTAATGAACTAAACATCCCATGTTTTTTACTTCAGTCAATCCCGGTCGGCATCACCTCCCAAATGGTCGGAAGCTTTACTTTAAACCCGCGGAATTCATGGAGCCGAGCCCCTGCATAAAAAACTTCTGGCCAAAGAAGAAGAGCAGCAGCATCGGCAGGATATAAATTAAATCCGCGGCCATGAACAGATTCCAGGCTGTCGCATAGGTGCCCGTATAGGTGGCCATCGCCAGCGACAACGTCCACTTGCTTGGATCGATAATATAGAGCAGAGGTTCCAAATATTGATTCCATGCCCCTTGGAATGCAAAGATCACCATGGTCATGATGACCGGCATGGACATCGGCACCAATACCTTGAGCAGCACATAAAGGTCCGATGCTCCGTCGATTTTGGCAGCCTCGTCAAATGAAACGGAGATCGTTTTGATATACTGGACAAACAGGAACGAGAACGTGGCGTTTCCAAAAAAGGCGGGCACGATAATCGGCAGCCAGGAATCGTACCATCCAATGCTGGTGTACAGGTTAAACATAGGGATCATGCCTACAAATCCGGGAAGCATAAGGCTCCCTATAAAAAGCGAGAACCACAGTTTACGTCCTGGGAACTTGAGCCGTGCGAGCCCGTAGCCCACCAGTACCGAGCTTATAATCTGTCCGATTGTGCAGGTAATCGCGATAAACAGGGAGTTGCCAAACGTTTGCCAAAAGTTGATTTCTTTTGTTCCGGTTACAAAATTGGACCAATGAAATTCCCGCGGAAACCATTCGGGCGGAATTTTGAACACATCATTGTTGCTCTTCAGCGCAATGGTAACCATCCAGAAGAGGGGGAACAGCATCGCAATGGCGCCGATCGCCAATAAGATAAAACGAATGGCGTCTATCCAGTTCAACCGTACTCTTCGCTTTACGCGTATGTCCGCTGTATTCAAATTTCCTCGTTGTTTGGGCCGTACTTCCGCTTGCATCATTTCTTACCCCCTTATTTGTCGCTTTCGTAATATACGAACCGGTTGGAGTACCGGTAAGAAATCACGGTAAAAATCATGATGATGACAAACAGTACCCACACCTCCGCGATGGCATAACCAAACATTCTTCCATTGAAGGCGTCGGTATAGATTTTGTAATTCAGCAGGGAGGTGGAAAAGTTCGGGCCGCCTCCGGTCAGCACCTGAACCTGGTTAAACGCCTGGAATGCGCCGATGATGCCGAGTATAAGCTGCAGGAACAGGATCGGGGTGATCATGGGCAGCGTAATGTTTAACGACATCCGCCACCTGGAGGCGCCGTCGACTTCCGCCGCTTCATACATTTCCTGGGGAACCGACTGCAGACCGCTCAGAAAAATGATGACACTGGATCCGACCTGCCATAAACCGATTAACACGATGGATGGAAGCGCTGTCGTTTCGCTGGTCAACCAAGTGCCCGGCGGCAGTCCGAACTCTCTTAGCAGCGAATTCGCCAGACCGTATTGCGGCTCATAAATAAATTGCCACAACGTGAGCGTGGCGATGGAGGGAACGACAACGGGAAGATAAAAGATCGTGCGGAACCATTTGATGCCGGTCAAGTTTTTGTTCAGCATCATGGCCAATAACAAACCTAGGATTAGCGATAAAGGAACACTCAGGATCACGAAGTAAAACGTTGCCCGGATCGAAGGCCAAAAAGCAGGATCCTCGGTGAAGAGGTATCTAAAGTTCTCAAAGCCGACAAAACGTGGGGAATCGTACCCGCTCCATTCTGTCAAAGCGTAATACATGGACGACAACAGGGGATAGGCGACAAAAACGCTGAAGCCGATAATGGACGGTAAAATGAACAGATATCCGATGACCCAGCCGCGAAGCTTCCTATTGGTTCCCATGGTGATCTCGATGACCTCCTCCAATATCATTCGCTTTGACTCGAATGCCGCAGTAATCCATGATCAGCTCGCAAAACATCATGTTAGCCCAGGAAAACCATGGGCGGGTATAACGTGCAGGGTCGTCGACCAGAAATCCTTCATGCATCATGCCGGTGCCTGCATCGGTATCCGCCATCAGCCGAAGCAGCCGAAATTTCTCTTCCCGATCGGTAGTCGTCAAGCCTTGAATCGCCAGCGCAATCGGCCAGATATAACGATCAGGCGTATGGGGGCTTCCAACGCCCGCAGCGGCAGTGCCCTGATAATAGTACGGATTGGCGCGGCTCAGCACGAACCTGCGGGTATTTTGATAGACCGGGTCATCAGCGCTTGTATAGCCCAAATACGGAATGGACAAAAGGCTGGGAACGTTGGCATCATCCATCAGCAGATGGTTTCCCATCCCGTCCGTTTCATAGGCATAAATTTTTCCATATTCGGGGTGATCAACCACGCCGTACGACGCAATGCCATGACGGATCTCATCGGCTAGTTTCTCCGCCTCCGCTTCCAATTCGGAATCGCGCAGGACTTCACGGCAAATCTCCGCCAGATAACCAAGCACAACGACGGCGAACATATTGGACGGTATGAGGTATCCGTAGGCGCAGGCGTCGTCGCTTGGGCGGAATCCGGACCAGGTCATTCCCGTGTAAGCCACCTCAGCCCCTTTTCCGCCGCGAGGCAGCGTGTCGCTTGGAGGACAATCGAAGCGTTCGAAGTAATACGGCGATTTCGATTCATGATGCTGCTCGGTTCGCCAGATGTCCAGAATGACCCTGGCGGCTGCATGGAACGTTTGATCCAGATGCGAGGTCCTGCCGGTTTCTTTCCATAACAGGTAAGCAAGCTGGAGGGGATAGCATAACGAATCGATCTCATATTTGCGCTCCCATAGCCATGGATTCATGGCGGTGCGGTCGTGCTGGTGGCCTTGACCGGAAGGCGAATCATTGAATGCATTGGCGTATGGATCAAGCAGGATGAATTCTGTTTGCCTGCGTACGAGCCCCTCGATCAAATCGGCCAGATTGTCGTCTTGACCCGCCGGAACGAGGAAGGGGCGGATTTGCGCAGCCGAATCCCTCAGCCACATGGCCGGAATATCGCCGGTAATGACAAAGGTGGTACCATCGGGCTGTCGTTGAATGGTTGAACTTAGGGTATTGTCCAGCATGTTTCTAAACATATGTCCGAGCTTCGGATAAGCTGAGGTACCTTCGATGATCGTGCGGTTCAAATCATGTAATACAGAAAAATAGTCCAACGTATACATGGTAAGCTCTGCTCCCTTCCATTCTTCAGGGTTGTTAATCATTTTGTAGGTCGTTATATAAAACGCTTACATTCAATATAATTACATACCAATTTAATGTCAATATATTATTTTAATTAAAATTATGGCTGTTATATTATATGGATGCAATGAATATCTTGTCGGTCATGCTGCCGGTTCTTAATTGTATATTTGCCAAAAGTCAACTTCCCTCGTTTTGATGTAGACATGCCGGATATTGAATGATTGATTTGAGGCAAAAGCATGAATTTATATTAGAAACATCCCGTGGCGGAAAAAGCAATTCATGGGGCGTTATGGCCTTATTTATAACATGATATATTAGTATGTATTGAAGGGGGTGACTCTTTGTCGCTGTTGTTCGCTGCTTGGTTGAGGAATCGGCAAACGTTTTTGCGAATCACTTTCCCGCGTACAGGCACTTCTGGGCCGTTGCCTACATACAATGAGAAGACCGAGAGACCGAGCGCGATAAGGGCCGGTTGCATTGTAACTTCGCAGGAGGTGTCCCAAAGTGCCTGGATTGTTTACCGCAATTGCTTTGTTCATAAAAGAGTTGACCCTGCTCGTTTCGTACGTGAAAAACAACGCGTTTCCCCAGCCTCTGACCGAGGAAGAGGAAGCTAAACATCTGCAGCGAATGGCCGAAGGCGATCCTCAGTCGCGGAATAAACTGATTGAGCATAATCTTCGGCTGGTCGCACACATCGTCAAAAAGTTTGATAACACCGGCGAGGATTTGGAAGATTTGATTTCCATCGGGACGATAGGACTCATCAAGGCGATTGAAAGCTTCAGGCCGAATAAAGGCACGAAGCTGGCGACATTTGCTGCCCGTTGCATAGAAAATGAAATACTGATGCATTTGCGTTCACTCAAGAAAACCCGCAAGGACGTATCCCTCCATGATCCGATCGGAACGGACAAAGAGGGGAACGAGATTACACTGATCGATATCCTCGGGACAGAAGCGGATGATATCGTGGACGCCGTGCAGTTAAAGATTGAGAAGAGTAAGATCTATCGGAACCTCGATATATTGGACGACCGGGAGAAGGAAGTTGTTATTGGTCGTTTTGGGCTGGAAGCGGGTGGAGAAGAACGGACGCAGCGGGAGATCGCCAAAGAACTCGGCATATCGCGCAGCTATGTGTCACGGATTGAGAAGCGGGCATTGATGAAGCTGTATCATGAGTTTTACAAGCAGAAGCGGTAGGAAGAAGCGGCGTGTTAACCGCTGATGACCGAAACGGGAAGTGGCTTTAGCTTGTTTTCGGGACTGAGATAACCCAATCTCATACTCACTGCCAAGAGGCTTCTTTCATGGGGGTCAGATGATTATTCTGTATGTGAGCTGAGGATTTGCTGGTTATCGTTTGAAATTATCATGAGCGGAACGTGGATAAAACATCAAGCGAGCGGCAGCCTGTGAGGCGCCGCTCGCTTGATTTATGTAGGGCTCAGTTTACCTGTCCTGCTGAGTGTACGCAGCCCAAAGTGCACATGCCGCTCGGATATGCGCTGCTGCCATTGCAGCACGCGGCGAATGGCTATCGGAGCGATCATGCTGCCGATCATCCCGAACAGATCGGATTGAAGCGCTTTTTGAGCGATGATGAACCCGCAAGAACCGCCGATAAATTCAATGGACATGTAGCGCTTTACACTCGATAACGTGACAACATAAATCACGAATTCATCCTGCTTCTTGTTGGACATGATGTCCTCCCCCACTCCTTCACGTCTATGTATTTGCCGACAACGGTTTTCTGTCTTCTGAGAAAGTGCGCTGACCGACGGTTTTTATATGCCATATTATGTATTTTTATAGGCCGTTATGCTTCCGATGTGGAAGATACAAGCCCTGTTACGACAAAAACCAACCGTCTTGTCCAAAGAACGACGGTTGGTTTTTAGGTTGGAGCTACTCGGGTTTCTGTTGTCCCGGATCCGCTTGAATGCTCTCGTCTTCACCGGGATACTCCCGCTCGATTCCCATGTGCAGGTTGCGATCCTCATAATCAAACCGATTAGGAGGACGTTGATCCTTCCGCCATGGACTGCTTTTACCAAGCGTTTCGGTCCGCAGGCTGGATCCGTAAGGACCCTCCGGGAATTCCTCCGCGGTTAAATCGTTTCGCTGGGACTCCACGGTAGATAGATCCGTAAATTTATCCCGTTCCTCTTTCTCAAATCCGTTCATACCTGAAACCTCCCGAAAAGGTACTTAACCTACCATTTCAGTGTTTCCCTGTACAGGTGGAATCATTCCGTTATGTGGCCTGGATCCTCTACTACAGTCCTGCAGCACCGAATACGCTATCGAAGGCTCGCCGTGATTTAGCAACCAATTCTTCAGGGGTCCCGGTCGGCGTGGAAGGCGTCAATATTTCTTGTGTCACCGGGCCTGCATAGCCGATATAATTCAGAGCCTGAAGGAACCCAGGCAGATTTATTACGCCTTCACCGGGATAAAGCCGGTCGTTATCAAGCACATCTCCCACGGGTATGTTCTTGGCATCGTTAATATGGACATGAACGATTTGTTCAGCGCGCAGCTGCCGGATATCCGCGACCGTCATCTCATTGGTGTACCAGTGATATGCATCATACAGCAGCCCGACATTCGGCTCCCCGATGGCATCAATCCAATCCAAAGTTTCTTGTACCGTCCAGATGAACGGGTTCTTCCATTGGGTGCGCAGATGATGCGGTCCTACGAACTCCAAGGCCAATCGAATTCCGTATGCCCCCAAAATGTTGGCACATGCCCGCAGTCTGGTGGTGGCCAGCGCCATGAAATGAGCAGCGGGTGCATCGGTGGAAGGAAGAATGTATGTACAGCACCGTGTGCAGCCGAGAGCCTTGGCGGCTGCTGCAGCTGCTGGGAGTTTCTCGAGGCCGCTTAGGAACTGCTCGTCCGTTCCTCTCCATTCTACGGGAAGGCCGATGGCCCCGATCTCCAGTTGCCGGGATTTCAACATATCGGCTGCCGCCTCCACGCCAAGGCGGTCTACAAGACCTTTGGCATCGATATCGATGCATTGGAAATCGTATTTGGCCGCGAGTTCGATAAACTGTAAATCGCTTTCAAGTTTTCCGAGTCCTGCGCTTGTTAAACCTTGCAGCATATTCATCGTCTCCATTCGCTATTAGATGTCGTGTTGCTAGAGGCGGGTCTTCGTTTATATCAACCCATTGGTTTCATAGTTTCTATTATGATATGTTCCACTTTATAAATCTATGATCACTTTTAATATTTTTTGAGAAAGATAGCGATTGGAGCCACTGCCGATTCGTTATTGTTGAGAAGGGTTTTAAATAAACCGCCATGAATTCCTACCGCTTCGAAGGGGATTACATATGTTTTGCCGAAATAACCATGTCATATGAACTTCCACTTTACTCGCGAAAAGGAGATTTAAACTCAGAATGAATACCATTGATCAGCGTAAGAACGAGCTTGGTAACTTGTATCCGGAGCCCACGATCGACGAGCAGGTTTTGAATCGATTTTGGGAGGAAGTATTGAAGTCGTATGGCAATAAGCCGCTCCACATGGTTAGTCAACCGGAAACGACGCCATATCCTTACATGGAAGTATCTAAGGTTACTTATCATGGTTATGATGATACGCCCATCCATGCTTGGTATATAACTCCCGCTAATCCTTCTGCGGACGAGAAGCCTCGAGGGTGTATCGTAACCTTCCCGGGTTATACCGGAGACCGTGGATTTCCGGAACGATATGCCCATTGGCTGATGCTCGGTTATGCGGTGTTTGCCGTGGACGTAAGGGGGCAGGGCGGCGAGACGGGGAATCTGCTTCCATTGGACAGCGGCGTGGTTAAGGGCTGGGTGACGCAGGGGCTTATGGATATTCGTCGCTCCTATTACATGGCAGTTGTAATGGATGCTGTGAGGGCAGTGGATGCGGCATCGGAGCAGCCTGGAGTGGATCCGAAAAAAATTGCCGTGGTTGGCGGCAGCCAGGGCGGCGGACTGGCACTGCTTGCAGGGGCTCTGAATCCGAAGGTCGCGGCCATTGTGGCGGACATTCCCAACATGTGCAGGATGGACTACGGGATTCTGCATTCGGCTAGCTCTTTGAACGAAATCGCCCAATACATAAAACGCTACCCGGAGCAATTGAATCAAATCCTGGAGCATCTCTCGTATTTCGACATGCTGAATCTGGCGCCGCGAATCCAGGTGCCGGTCATGGTATCCGTCGGTTGGAAGGATACGGTCTGCATGCCCGAAACCATATATGCCGCATACAACCGAATGAAAGCGGCAAAAGAAATAAGAGACTATCCGTTCTCTGGCCATGAAGTCAATGAGTACCAGAAGAGGGAGGGCGTCTTGTTCCTGGAACGGGTTTTTAACGGGAGATAGAACATGGAGACAGGAAGGGGGCAGCGCATGACGATTGCTCAGGACTGCTCTATATATAGCGTCAGTGGACAGAAGCAAACGAATCACATTTAAGTCTATGGTATATAAATGTTATATAAAATAACACGAATCAAATATTTGTTATCTTTTTTAACGTAGGTGTATTGACAATTACCCAAATTCACCTATAATTATACCCAAGGACAGAAAAAACTCGATAAACACCCTATACCTACCCCGGTCAATGTAATATTAATTTACACAAAGGGATGTTGAACCATGATGACAGCAGGCGAACTCAAACAGGATCTTTTGAGGGTTTACAACGCGATAAATAAGAAAATATTTAACGTGGGTGTAAAGCAGCAAAAAGTCGATTTCGTTGGCAACAAAATCATCATTGTATCGAGAAATAGTAGAGTCCCCGTCCTCAAACTGCTGGATGAGAATTACCCCCTCTCTACCCGGCAGTTGGACCACCTTTTATTCCAGGTGTTCAAGCAGGAGATTAAAGCTTCCCTGGAACAGCAGTTTCAATTTAAAATCATCTCCATTCTTAAAGACTATGATGCAGAGACCGAGTTTTCCGGTACCATCGTAATCTTGGAGAAGGAGGTCGAAGCATATCTGAACGACATGCCGGAACTCTTGTAGAGAGCGGGCCGATCGTCAGTTTAGTACCAAGGCACATACATGTGTGCGGCTTGGGGCTGGACTGGCGATTTTTTGTTACATCCGCTTTTGAAAATAAATGTCTGTTGTTTCTGAAAAAAATATGAAACTCAAAGGAGAGGGAGGAAGGGCCATGACTCACAAAATTGAAATTTCGGGTGTCAGCAAATGGTTTCGCCGAAACGGGGAAGAGATCCCGGCCATGCGGGAGACGAGTCTGGCGATTGAGGAGGGGCGTTTTGTCAGCATTATCGGTCCCAGCGGCTGCGGCAAGTCAACTTTGTTTAACATTATCGCCGGTTTGATGCCGCCCTCCACGGGCAAAGTGACGGCTGACGGAAAGGATATCGTCGGGACAACCGGTTATGTGGGCTATATGCTGCAAAAGGACATGCTTCTGCCTTGGCGCACTATCCTCGACAACATCATTCTGGGTATGGAGGTTCGGGGCGTACCCTACAAGGAAGCCGTGGAGAGGGCGCTGCCCCTGATGGATAAATACGGTCTGAAGGGCTTTGACAAGCATTATCCGAAGGAGCTTTCAGGAGGGATGAAACAGCGTGCCGCGCTGCTGCGGACGCTGCTCTACGACAGGGACATCATTTTGCTGGACGAGCCCTTCGGCGCATTGGATGCCCAGACTCGGCTGACCATGCAGAACTGGCTGCTGCAGATCTGGGAGGATTTTGGCAAGACGGTGCTGTTTGTCACCCACGACATTGACGAAGCGATTTATTTATCAGATGACATCTATGTATTCTCGTCCAGACCCGGGCGGATCAAGTCCAAAATTACCGTAACGATGGAGCGTCCCCGGAAAACGGAAGACATGACGTCTCCGGCCTTCATGGAGCTGAAGCATCATCTCATGGATTTACTGTCAGCTGGACAAGATGAAGAACAAATCTCTTAGGGAATAAAAAAATGAGGAGGGAACTGGAATGGAAACTGCACGCAAAGAGGCTTTTATCGTACATGCCGTGACGTCTGCGGAGCCTGCAGCGGGATCGTCCAAAAGGCCGGAGGTTGTGCCGTACATCTTGGATGAAGAGGCGCTGGAGCGCCGCAGAAGCCGGCGAATCGTTTGGGGGCGGGCCGCTGTGGCTGTTCTTGTTTTTCTGGTATGGGAGGTGTTCACCCGGATCGGCCTGCTGGATTCCTACTATTGGAGCAGCCCCAGCGCGATTCTTCGCACGACCTGGACCCAGATGACCGAAGGAACCCTTCTCCGGGACATTACGTATACATCCGGCTCGACGATTCTCGGTTTTGTGTTCGGAACCTTTCTCGGCGCACTGCTCGGACTGTCGTTCTGGTGGTCAAGATCGTATGCCGGCATCAGCGAGCCGTATCTGATCATTTTAAATGCGATGCCCAAGCTCGCACTGGCACCTGTACTCGTCATTCTGCTGGGAATCGGATTTTTTTCCAAGGTGGCGCTGGCTTTCTCTATGACGGTTGTCGTTTCGGCGCTTTCCGCATACAGCGGCGTGAAGAGTGTCGATCCGGATATGGAGAAGCTGATGTATTCCCTGGGCGCC
This sequence comes from Paenibacillus sp. FSL W7-1332, assembly GCF_037969785.1. Lineage (NCBI taxonomy): Bacteria > Bacillati > Bacillota > Bacilli > Caryophanales > Paenibacillaceae > Paenibacillus > Paenibacillus sp. FSL W7-1332. Next base: position 2,115,366 of record NZ_CP150209.1, read on the forward strand.
AAGCGGTATCAGGTTTTTACCAAGGTTGTCGTACCATGGTCTATGCCCTGGATCATCAGCAGCTTGCGGATTAATATTGCCCTTGCGCTGGCAGGTGCCATCGTGGGCGAGTTCATCGCTTCAAGCCAGGGCGTCGGCCGGATGATTATGTATGCAGGAACGATACTGGATATCAACCTCGTGTGGGTAGGTGTCGTCGTCCTGTCGCTGCTGTCCATGGTGATGTACTGGGGCGTGGTGGTGCTGGAGAAGTGGTTATCCAAGGGATTGACCAAACAATAGACAGAATAACCGAACTCATTATTTCTATTAAAAGGGGAATTCATATGAACCAAAAAATGAAGAAACGTTCACTGCTGTTCGCACTGCTCATGGTCACCGGTCTGCTTGGAGCCTGCGGCAATGAAAAAAACGATAACAGCACCGCGTCCGCTTCCGGTGACGGGAAGCTGAAGAAAATCGTGATCGCCGAGCCGCTTCACTCCACGGGCTATCTGCCGATGTACGTCGCGCAGCGGGAAGGCTTCTTTGAGAAAAGAGGGCTCGACGTTGAGGTCATCCAAGCGGCCGGAGGAGCGCACGTAACCGCCGTGGTCAGCGGGGATGCCTGGGGCGTGATCGGCGGGACGGAGTCCAATGCCTTGGCTAACAACAATAATTCCGATCCGATCATTTCGGTCGTGAATGTCGTCAACCGGGCGAACGTGTATTTAATGGCCAAGAAAGGCACCGCACCTGCGAGCAATTCCCCCGAAGACCTGAAGGCATTTTTACAAGGGAAAAAGATTAACGCCGGTCGCCACGGCGGTACGCCCAACCTTCTAACCCGCTATCTCCTGATTCAGCTCGGACTCGATCCGGAGAAGGATGTGCAGCTGCTCGAACCGGCAGATGGCTCCACGGTGGTGACGATGGTCCAACAGGGCGCGGCTGACATTGCGAACGGAGCCGAGCCGCAGATTAGCGACGGGATATCAAAGAATGTATGGGAAGAGCCGTTTTACAAGTTTCATGATCTGGGGGATTTCTCGTACTCGGTTCTCAGCGTGAAGAAGTCAACCATCGAGAAGGACCCGGAAGCCGTTCAAAGTTTCACGGATGCCATGATCGAAGCGCTTGCAGTCGTGCAAACGGATAAGGAACTAGCCAAGAAGAATCTGATAGCCGAATTCCCGACGTTGTCCGATGATGCGATCCAAGCTGCCTTGGACCGGGCCTATGCCGACAATCTCTGGAGCTTGGACGGGATGATTTCGGAAGAGGCGTTGAAGCACGATATGGATGTCATGATCGAGACGGGGATATTTAAAGGGGACTATACCTATGATGCGCTGGTGGATATGCAGTTTGTAAACAATTCCAAGAAGTGATCGGAAGGTGCATGATGTACAAATACACGACCTGGAAGGGAGAGAGTCATGATGAAATCTTTAAATCAGCTGATGCTTGGCAGCAAAACGGCGGTTATGGTGGTCGATGTGCAAAATGATTATTGTCATCCCGAGGGGGCGCTGTCTCAAGCGGGCTGCGATGTTAGTGGGGTAGCGGAGATGATGCCGCAGCTCCATAAGCTGCTTCAGAGGGCCAGGGAGCTGAAGGTGCCCATCATTTTCATTCAGACGCTTCATGAGAAAGCGACGGATTCCGACGCTTGGACCACCAGGTCCTCGGGCCGATCGGCGAACGTATGCCGGAGAGGGAGCTGGGGCGCGGAATTTTACGAGGTATCGCCGAAGGAGGATGATATCATTGTCAATAAACACCGATACAGCGCTTTTGTAAATACTAGGCTGGATTCGGTATTAAAGACGCTGAAGATCGAGACCCTGATCATGACGGGAGTCAGCACCAATGTGTGCGTGGAATCGACGGCAAGGGACGGTTTTATGCTGGATTATCATATTGTGCTTACAGCGGACGCTTGCGCATCGTATTCTCCAGCGGCGCATGACATGACGCTTGAGAATATTGAAGGCTATTTCGGGAAAGTTAGTGAAGTGGCGGAGCTTATCGATATTTGGATGGATCAAATGCCTGAGGAGCCGCTGCGATCGATATCGACCGCTCAGCCTGCCGTTGGCTAGTTTGTCAGAACGTGGTTCAACTCATTGGGAAGCTCTCCGCATGCGGGAGCTTTTTCTATAAGCGGCACAGAAATTAATGAATAAAGCTGGTGAGTCCTGCATGAATAACAGATCAAGGATGATCGTCCAATATACCATTTGTTTAGGGGCATTTCTGTCCAATCTGTCGGCTGGCATGTTCAACATTGCGCTTGTTGATATCGCCAGAACGTTCGACTCCACCATCCCTACGGCCCAGTGGATCGTCACCGCTTATTTGCTTGTCATCTCCATATTGCTTCCTGTCATGGGAAAGCTGGGGGATATGCTGGGCCGGCGGAAAATACACAATATCGGCTATTTTGTGTTTATGGCAGGGGCGCTCTGCTGCGCCTTGTCACCTTCATTAAACGGACTGATATCTTCTCGAATTTTGCAAGGCGTAGGAGCGGCCATGTATCAGGCCACCAATATGGCGCTGATCGTCTCCGTATTTCCTAAGGAGCAGCGCGGCAAAGCGCTTGGGCTCATCAGCACGTTTGTTGCCGCAGGCTCGATGGTCGGACCGAGCCTTGGGGGAATACTGATTCAGTGGTTTTCGTGGCGGAGCAATTTCTGGCTGCTGACGGCCATATCTTTGATTGCATGGTTGTTCGCCCAGCGCTTCATTCCGAAGGACGAACCTGAAAAAGTCGTAAGCCGATTGGATGTGCCGGGGGCTGCTTTTTTTGCGATATCGCTAACCGGACTGGTTACGGCCGTGAATTTGGGGGCTCAGTGGGGCTGGGGTTCATGGGAGGTTTCGGTGCTGTTCATCGTGTTCGGTGCGGGAGCTGTCGCATTCATCGGATGGTGTCTTTCGTCGCGGTGGAAACGAGCAGGGGAAGGGAAACTCCCGTTTATGAAGCTGGACCTGTTTCGAGATGCAGGCGTTAGCGTGGGAATCATCATCACCATCATTACCTACATGGCGGCTTTCTCGGCTCAGCTTGTGCTGCCCGTGTTTTTGTTGAGCGAGCTTGGCGTTGAACCTGCTACGGCAGGGCTGATCATGATGGGATATCCGTTGTCGCTGATCATATTCTCGCCTCTGAGCGGGAGCCTGTCGGACAAGCTGGGGACATTCCCGTTATTGTCAGCCGGGCTGCTGCTCATGACAGCAGCGTTAACCGTGCTCGGTTTTGTATCGCCGGCATATCCGATCTTCTTTCTGATTGTGCTTATCGTCCTGCTCGGCGGTTCCATGGGCATCATTACGCCGCCGAACAATTCTCTGGTGATGGGCAGGACATCCAAAACGGACCTCGGCCTGATCAGCAGCATTTTGGCACTGTCGCGAAATCTGGGGATGATGTTTGGTACGGCGGCGGGAGGTGCCATGCTGGCGCTTCCAGCCCAAGGGGCAGGGGGGCTTACCGGATTTCGGATGATATTCGTACTGAATACGGCGCTGGTTGTCATCGTTTATGTAACGATGCTCATATCGTTTCGCTTTGGCAGGCATAAGGAGACGCTATCTTCTTAGAGGAAGGGAAAAGAGAAAAAGGGTATCCCGAGGTCTATTCCAGACCTGCAGGATACCCTTTTTTCATTTAGCTTACGCGCGGTCCAGAATCGTCTGAAGTGTCGTACGATCCAAACCTTTCACGAGCTTGATCAGAAGTTCTTTAGCAGCTTCGTAGTCGTCCGTGTGGATGATGGACGAAGATGTATGAATATAGCGGGAGCATATGCCGATGATGGTGGACGGAACGCCGATGCCGCTAAGATGCACTTGGCCTGCGTCCGTGCCGCCCGGCGAGACGAAGTATTGGTATTTGATTTTGTTGGTCTCCGCCGTATCTTGAACGTACTCTACCATGCCGCGGTGAGTCAGCATGGTCGGATCGAAGATGCGAAGCAGTGCGCCTTGACCCAATTGGCCGAACTGGCTCTTGTCACCCATCATGTCGTTCGCCGCGCTGGCATCCAGTCCGAAGAAAATATCCGGCTGAATCAGATTGGCTGAAGTACGTGCTCCGCGCAGTCCGAGCTCTTCTTGGACGGTTGCGCCGGCGTAAACGGTGTTAGGCAGCTTCTCGCCATGGAGCGCCTGTACAAGCTCGATCGCGAGGCCAACGCCATAACGGTTATCCCACGCTTTGGCCATGATTTTTTTCGGATTAGCGAGCGGCGTGAATTCACAGATCGGAACCACTTGCAATCCGGGACGAATGCCGAACGACTCTGCTTCCGCCTTGTTATCGGCGCCGATATCGATATACATGGTCTTGATGTCGACCGGCTTGCTGCGCTGCGCTTCATCCAGCAGGTGCGTCGGGATGGAGCCTACAACTCCGACGACAGGACCGTTGTCCGTGATGATTTGCAGGCGCTGAGCAAGCACGGCTTGGCTCCACCAACCGCCAAGCGGCTGGAAACGGACCATCCCCGCTTCGGTTATGCCGGTTACCATGAACCCGACTTCATCCATGTGACCGGCCACCATGACTTTTGGACCTTCATCGTTACCGCGAAGAACGGCGAACAGACTACCCAGCCGATCCTGCACGAACTCATCTGTATATGGCGAAAGGGCATTCTTCAACCAGGAACGAAGCTCCCTCTCAAAGCCCGGTGCAGCCGGGAATTCAGTCAAAGTACGAAATAATTCCAGTGTTGATTCATTCATTACGAAATCGCTCCTTTAGAAAAGGTATGTAAGAGTGTTTTCTTTTCTAGTATGCCCCTATACATCTGAAAAGTCTACAAAACCCGTGCCGCATAGGAGCACGTCATTTTAAAAATAAATGAAACAAGCACCCTGCACCCGGGATAGGAATACGATATAGAAACGAAGTGGAATTTTTGTCGTCCGAGGGAAGGGGCAGAGTATGAAGCACCATGGGATAAACGTCTATCATGCCGAAGTCAGAGAACTTCTGCTCATTATGGTCCTGTTCATCCTCCTCGTCATTTTGCTGAAATACATTCTTATATAATGACCGGCTCCAGCAACGATGGCAGGCGAGTCTTACTTCAGCTTTCAGGGATTCCTGGAGGCTGATTTTCGTGCGGGGCGACTTTTATGTTAGGACAAGCTGTGGTTGCCAAGTGAGAAGGATGATTTTCCAAACATAAAGGGAGTTCATTCAAAGCATAATGATATCGAGTGATATCCATAATGGCTCTTTAGCGTTTTTAAAGGATTCCATACTTAAATAAAAGCGGAGGTGTATTGAAATGTCAGGCTCTAACCAAAAGCCTAAGTCTGATATCACCACAATGAGCTCGGCAGAATATCAGGCGATTGCCAAAAAGCATGAACCTCCTCGCGCCGTACTTAAAAATTGTCTGCGCGCTTTTTTGATTGGAGGTCTCATCTGTGTGATCGGCCAATGCATTCAGCAGTTTTTTATGACCGTATTCGATATGAGCACCACCGAAGCGAGCAACCCGACAGTTGCCGTGCTGATTATACTCTCCGTCATTCTGACCTCCTTCGGCGTGTATGACAAAATCGCGCAATGGGCGGGAGCAGGCAGCGCCGTGCCGGTCACGGGGTTTGCGAATTCCATGTGCTCCGCTGCGCTCGAGCACCGCGCGGAGGGTTTGGTTCTTGGGGTCGGGGCCAGTATGTTTAAGCTGGCGGGATCTGTCATTGTATTTGGTACCGTGGCTGCGTTTATTATCGGTATCATTTACGCTATTTTTGGCATTGAGGGGAGGTAACGAGAGATGAAGGTGATCGGCCAAACCTGGCAGTTCGAGAACAAACCCGTCATTATCGGCACGGGGACGATTGTGGGACCTGAGGAAGGCGAAGGGCCACTCGCCGATGATTTCGACTATATCTACGACAATATTGAGATTAACGAAAAAACATGGGAAAAGGCGGAACGGAAACTGCTGGAGGATGCCTCGAGAAAAGCGGTTGAGAAGGCGGGCATCAAGGAAGACGAGCTGCAGTTTTTTGTGGGCGGGGACTTGATGAACCAGATCATCAGCAGTTCGTTTGCTGCAAGACAATTGGGTGTGCCTTACATCGGCGTATTCGGTGCTTGCTCTACATCCATGGAGAGCCTCGCGGTGGCCTCCATGCTCGTGGATTCAGGAGGGGCCAAGTATGTCATGGCCGGTACTGCAAGCCACAACTGTACGGTTGAGAAGCAGTTTCGTTATCCGACGGAGTACGGATCGCAGAAGCCGCCGTATGCGCAATATACAATAACGGGAGCTGGCTGCTCCGTCATTTCGGACAAGGGAGACGGCCCTGCTGTCACGTATGCCACCATCGGCAAGGTGGTGGATCTGGGCATCAAGGATCCGTTCAATATGGGTGCGGCGATGGCTCCGGCAGCAGCCGATACAATAACAAAGCACTTCAAAGACACAGGCCGGCAAGCGAAGGATTATGATCTGATCGTGACCGGTGACCTGGCCTCCGTGGGGCTTCCAATCGCGAAGGATCTTTTGCAACAAAACGATGTCATCATGGACGGTACGGTGTTTGCAGACTGCGGCTTAATGATTTACGACCTGGAAACACAAAAATACGTCAATGCAGGGGGCAGCGGCTGTGGCTGCTCGGCTGTTGTCACGTATGGCCATATTTTAAAACGGATGCGAAAAGGCGAATTGAAAAAGGTGCTGGTCGTTGCTACCGGGGCTTTGCTGTCGCCTCTTTCTTACCAGCAGGGTGAGAGCATACCGTGCATCGCTCACGCTGTAGCCTTAGAGATGGGAGGATAACACAATGCAGTTTCTATGGGCATTTATTATTGGCGGTCTGATTTGCGTCATTGGGCAAATTATGATGGACGTTATTAAACTAACGCCGGCACATACGATGAGTACGTTAGTAGTCGCCGGAGCCATCGCCGACGGGTTCGGATTATATGAGCCGCTTGTCAAATTCGCGGGAGCGGGAGCCTCCGTGCCGATCACCAGCTTTGGTAATTCGCTTGTGCATGGCGCATTGACGGAACTGGGGAGGGACGGCTGGATCGGGGTCGTGACGGGGATATTCGAAGTCACCAGTGCAGGGATATCCTCAGCGATCATTTTCTCCTTCCTGGCCGCTCTGTTTGTTCGTCCGAAGGGATAACCATCATCAACAAGAAGAAAAAGACCCTGGCATGATGCCGGGTCTTTTTCTGTTTAGAGCGGCGATAAAAAGGTGAATACCCAAAATATCTCATCGAATGTACTCCGGGACCTCGATCATGTACAATAGTACTAAAATAAGTATTTATTCCCTTACAGGAGGTTAGTCATACATGCCCGTAAGCCAAGAATCCATGAAAATCATTACCTCGGTGCGAACCAATCTGGAGTCGTGCCTGTTAGGCAAAGAATTTGAGATCCAATTACTCCTTACGGCGCTGCTCGCTGGCGGACATGTACTGATCGAGGATGTGCCTGGCACAGGAAAGACCCAACTGATCAAAGCATTAGCGAAATCCATGCAGGGAGACTATCGCCGCATTCAGTGTAACCCGGATATTCTCCCCAGCGATATAACGGGCGTGTCCGTGTTCCATCCTCGAGATGAAATGTTTTACTTCCGACCTGGTCCGGTCATGACCAACATATTGCTGGCGGATGAAATCAACCGGGCGACAACCAAGACGCAATCGGCCCTGCTTGAGGTCATGGAGGAGCGCAGCGTAACGGTGGATGGGGCTACTCACGAACTTCCGCATCCCTTCATGTTATGCGCGACCCAGAACCCGATCGATTTTGAAGGCACCTATATGCTCCCTGAAGCGCAGCTGGACCGGTTTATGCTGAAGCTGAGCCTGGGTTACCCTGATGCTGCTACGGAGAAGCAGCTGATGTACCGTTCACGCGACGGACAACTGGCGGATAAGATTCAGCCGGTGACACATATGGATACCATTTCGGCTATTCAACGCGAGATTCGCGAGGTATTCATCGGTGACCCGGTCGCCGATTACTTGCTGAATATTACCCGGTCGACGCGCGAGCATCCTTCCGTTATGCTGGGCGCAAGTCCCCGTGCGACGCTGTCATTCATGAATGCCGTTAAAGCCTATGCCTTCTTGCAAGAGAGGGATTACGTTCTGCCAGATGATGTGAAGACGCTGGCACCATACGTGCTTTCGCACCGGATCATGCTGCGTCCGGAAGCCAGGCTCGACAATGCGAGTCCCGAATCGGTGCTCGAGTTTATACTGCGTCAGGTCAAAGTGCCTGTTCAGATGGGGAGATAGGCATGCGCCGCGCGGTATCGTTATTTTTGAATGGCATGCAGCCGTCTAGACTCGCAGCGGTATTGGCGGTATGGTGCCTATGTCTTTTGTACGTATTATTTCAGGGGGGCAAAACCTCGCTCATGCTATTCTCCATGGTCAGCCTTCTGACGATCTATTTGATCGGTGCTGGCTTTGGCGGAGTCAATCGGGTGAAAGCCCAGCGAAGGGTGCTGGGAGGAGCGGAGCATGGGGGTGAACAGCTTCATGCCGGTGAACAGGTCCGCGTGAAGCTGGAGGTCCATGTTCCTGGTTTGCTGCCGATGCCCTATATGATCGTTCGTGAAGTATTGCAAAGGCATAACGGCGACTCCTGGTCTTTTGAAGATAGCGTCATTCCGAACCTTCGCGGTGCGGGCAAGCTTGTATTTCAGACCCCTCCGCTTGAACGAGGGCGGTACGCTTTTTCAAAGACAGAATGCATTAGTGAGGATATTTTCGGATTAATGGAGCACAAGGGACGCATTGAGGTTCAGACCGATTTCCGCGTTCTGCCGAGAACCATATATATTCCCAAATGGCAGCGAAACATACGGAATTCGAGATTGGGCGGTACACATACCACAATTTCGGCTTCCAGACGGGAAACCACACAGATCAACGGAGTCCGCGATTATGTGTACGGTGATCGGATCTCCCGGATACACTGGAATGCAACGGCGAAGACCGGCTCGTGGAAGTCGAAGGAATTTGAGCATGAATCCTTTCCCAGAACGATGATTGTGCTGGACTGTTCCGCGGACGGATATGCTCATGCCCAGCAGTTCGAGCTGGCCGTATCGGCAGCTGCATCGCTGATCGAATATGGTGCCAAGGAGCATGCAGGTACAGGCTTGTTCACGGCTACCCGAGAAGCTCAGATGTTCGCTCCCGCCGATCAAGCTGGAGAGCGGATGCGCATGATTCAGCATTTGGTTGACGTGGATTATGACCGTAAAACCAAATTGATTGCTTCCCTGGAGAAATCCTATCGCCATTTTCCAAAAGGGGCCCTGTTCCTGCTGATCAGCCCGATGAGCGGCAAGGACGCTTCAGAGATCATGCGCTGGGTTGAAACCCGGGGAATGAACCCATGTTTCTTGCAAATAACCAATTCCAATGAAACGAAAAAACGCGATGATTCCATTTCGCTTCTGCAATCCCGGGGGATTTCCAGCTATTCGGTTTCTTCCCTTGACGAGCTGCCGGCTGCGCTGGGAGGTGGTGCATGATGAAGTTGTGGCTGGACAAACTATCTACTACCTTCTTCAGTACTTTAACGATGCTATGGATCTGGATCATCGGGATGCAGTGGGTATCCTTTACCGAGACGATATGGCTCTCGGAAACGACAGCCATTGTTATTGCAGCATTAACCATTACGGCGGTTACCGAAGCGCTGCTTCCGATCAAGCAAGGTTACCGGGTGCTTATCCAGTTTATTTTGATCTTGTATTGTGTATACAGTTTGCTGAAAACTCACGGTAATCCGGTTCCTGTCCTTGGCGCTGAAGGCGATCTGACCGAGGAACTCATGTATCTTTTTCCATATTTGTGGTTTGCTATCGCCGCTTGGGCCGCTTTTCTGTTCCTTGCGCGGTGGGCCAAAACCAAGGGGCGCGTGCTTTTTGTAGTCGGGATCAACGTCATCGGTTTTGCCGTGCTGGATTCCTTTACAAAAATCGTGCTGTGGGATGAAATCGCTTGGGTTGTCGGAGCGGGTATGGGCTGGCTCGTATCCAGCCATTTTAACCGGTTCCGCAGACGCTTTCCGCAGGGATGGGTCAATTTATCAAAGTATCCGTTCAAGATTGTTGCCAACATCCTGGTCATCTTCTCTTTGATCATTGTAGCCGGTGTGAATATGCCGCACGTGAAGCCCACGTTAACCGATCCTTACACGGCGTGGCGGGAGTGGAACGGGGTGCCGTTATCCGGCGGCAGTACAACCGGTACCGGAACCCTTATCGAGTCACCGTCTGAAAGCATGTCCGGATATGGACGGGAGGACAACGACCTTGGCGGCGGTTTTAACTTTGACTATTCACCGGTGATGTCGATTACCTCGGATGAACGCAGCTATTGGCGAGGGGAAACCAGAGCCGTATACTCGGGAACGGGTTGGGCGGACGGAGCCAGCAGCCGGCGTTCCGGCACGGGCGTGGACATCGGGGAGGAATTGCCGGGGGAAGCCAGCGGATCCGTACCTACCAAAACATTGGAGCAATCGGTAACGATGCTGAGTGATACGGTGTATCCGGTATTGTTCGGCGCCTACTCCGTTCGTCAGCTGGAGAGCCTGGATGAGGATATCGATTCGGATCGGCTTAGCTGGGTGACCGAAGGCGCGGAGATGCATCTGGACGACGCTCGTAATGCGGACTACCCGAAGAGTTATACCTTAACGTCGGAAGTGCCGGTGATTCCCATCGATGAGCTGAGCACCAGAACTTATGATGAACTTTATTCCGGCTCGATTGACGATGCGTATATCCAGATGCCGAGAAACTTCCCTGACCGGGTGTCCGATCTGGCCGAAGAAATTGCCGCGGGCGGAGATACGCCGTATGAGAAGGTCATGCTCCTGCAACAATATTTAACGAGCAATTTCACCTATACCAATACGCCGGATCTTACACGCAAGAAGAGCGATGATTTTGTGGATGCGTTTCTGTTTGAAATCCAGGAAGGGTATTGCGATTATTTCTCGACCTCCCTGGTGATGATGACACGGTCGCTGGATATTCCTGCACGCTGGGTCAAAGGCTACGCGCCGGGAAGAATGACGGCATCGGAGTACGTTCCTCTCGAGGGTCAAACCTCGATTGAGCCCGGAAACTATACCGTTACGAATGCCGACGCTCATTCCTGGGTTGAAGTGTACTTCGGCGAATACGGCTGGGTACCGATTGAAGCAACACCGGGCTTTAGCATGCCGATTCTGACGGCTGACACAGACGCTGAGCCTGTCATTGAGGAAGAAGTTGAAGAAGAAGAGGCAGAGGACAAGGCTGCGCCAGCCGCTACCTCCGATCATCAGCAGCCCGGCTGGGTTAAAGTTGTTGTAACGGCCGCGGTGGTTGTTATCGTATTATGGATTCTGTACATCGTATGGCGAATGCGCATCAGCCTGCGTTTTGCCGGAGCGCGTATTCGGGCAGGCAAGCCGCTGACGGCCGCGGATAAAGTCATTGCCGAAACCGAACGATGGATACGTTCCGTACAGCGCAGAGGCTTGGTAAGGCAGGAACATGAAACCCTTCGTGAATCGGTAGGCCGCTGGGTAAGTGCACACCCTGAGCTGGGAGCGGAGCTGAGACCGCTGCTGCAGCAATTTGAAGCTGCCCGGTACAGCCCGGCTGAAGTGAAGGAAGAGCAATGGCGCTCCGTCCAACAGGATGCCCTGAAGCTGAAGAAGTCTATTAAGAAGGTTCGCATTGTATCCGAGAAACGGCTATCTACCTAATCCAAGAAGACAGACCGCGTGATGGTGGTTGTTCTTGCGTGTATCAGGATAACTCGGTATGAAACGTTCTGATATCGATGATTTCAAGACCGCCCGGTCCGCTTCCAAACAGCCGCCGGGTGGTCTTTTGCCGGTAAAGGCAGCGACGCGGTATACGGGAAGAAAAAGGCTCGTGATTATTTTTACTAAGGAACCGGAATATGGTATAGTTTTTCGTATGAAATTGAGGTGACGAACTTGTTTGAAATGTTAATCCCAAAGCTCCGTGTGAATACGGTTTTTGATATTAACCTTGAGGAATTATATGAGCAGGGGTATCGCGGAATCATTACGGATTTGGACAATACCCTTGTAGGGGCCAAGGCGCCGCTTGCGACACCGGAACTGGTCGTTTGGTTCAAAAGGGTAAAGGAGATCGGTTTCCAGCTCATCATCGTCTCGAATAACCAGCTTGAACGCGTGTCTAAATTTGCGACGCCGCTGGATATCCAGTATGTGCATGAAGCCCGTAAACCAAGTAATACCCCGTTCCGCAAAGCGATGAAAATGATGGAGCTCACGCCGGAGAAAACGGTTGTGGTCGGCGACCAGATGCTGACCGACGTTTATGGCGGGAATCGGCTGGGCCTGTATACGGTGCTGGTTATGCCTATCGCCATCAACGATGAGGGATGGTTTACGCGCCTGGTCAATCGCCGGGTGGAGCGGATCGCATTGACCCGTTTGCGCAAGAAAGGATTATGGATGGAGGAGGAACCGAAATCATGACGTTGCCTACTGGCGGAGAAGACATCAAGAAGTGCAGCGGCTGCGGCATACCGCTTCAGAGTGAAGTACAGGACAAGCCGGGCTATTTGCCGGAGAAGGCCTGGGACCGCGACCCGGTTATTTGCCAGCGCTGTTTCCGGATCAAGAATTATAATGAAGCCTCCTCGGTTGCCGTAGACCAGGATGAATTTTTACGGCTGCTGGGACAGATTGGCGGCAAGAATGCGCTTGTCATTCATATCGTGGACCTCTTTGATTTTGAAGGGAGCCTGATTTCGGGGCTGCAGCGGTTTGTCGGCAACAATCCGGTTATTCTGGCCGTTAACAAGACCGATCTTCTGCCGAAGGTCACCAATTGGAACAAGGTACTCAATTGGGTACAGAAGCAGTGCAAGGAGCATGGACTGAGAACGGAAGACATCGTGCTCTGCAGCGCGAAGAAGAATCAAGGCTTTGAGCGGCTGCTGGAGACGGTTGCGCATTATCGAGGAGACCGGGACGTCTACGTGGTTGGCGCCACGAATGTGGGTAAATCCAGCTTGATCAATCGTCTGATCCGCGACTACAGCGATTTGGATCAGGAGCTGACCGTTTCCCGTTATCCTGGAACGACGCTGGATATGGTCAATATTCCGCTGGATGACGGCCGGTATATTATAGATACGCCGGGCATCGTATACCCATGGCGCTACAGCGAGCTTGTGAGCCGTGAGGATCTGGGGACGGTCATGCCGGAGAATCCGCTGAAGCCGATGGTATACCAGTTGAACGAAGGGCAGACTCTGTTCTTCGGAGGTTTTGGCCGCTTTGATTTTCTGCAAGGCGAGCACCAATCCTTTACTTGCTTTATCAGCGGCAGATTAGGGATTCATCGGACCAAGCTGGAGCGGGCGGATTCGTTATTTGCCGAACATGCCGGAGAGCTTCTTTCACCGCCGACCAAGGAACGGCTTGAAGAACTGCCGGAATGGACAAGACATGAAATCCGTATTCCTAAGGGAACCCGCCAAGACGTGTTTATCTCGGGGCTCGGCTGGATCAAGATCAATGGTGAACAAGGTGCGCTTGTGGCGGTTCATGTACCTAAAGGAATCAAAGTTCTGTCGCGTCCATCCTTGATATAAGAGATAAAATCGCTTGGGTACAGCCTGGTTTATCATGGGAGAGATAGGGGAGAAATGAAAGTGAATCCAATGATCGAGCGTGATTATTTGCTCCTTGGCGTAATGGGGGACCCTATCGGTCACTCCAAATCACCGGCTATGCATGATGCGGCGATTACCGCCCTGGGATTGTCAGGGGCTTATGTGCCCCTTCATATACGTCCGGAGGGGCTTCGTGACGCTATCCATGCTGTCAGAGCCCTGGGATTCCGCGGAGTGAATGTAACGATCCCGCACAAGGTGGAGGTTATGGAGTATCTGGATGTCGTCGATGAAGGGGCCCGGCGCATCGGTGCCGTGAATACCATCGTCAACGACAATGGCAAATTGACGGGTTATAATACGGATGGCATCGGATATGTTCGTTCATTAAAGGATGAAGCCTGTCCGAACCTTAAAGGGAAACGCATCGTTGTTTACGGCGCCGGCGGAGCGGCCAGGGGAATCATCTACGCCCTTACCGGCGAAGAGCCTGAGAAGATTTCCATTGTGAATCGGACATCCGACAAAGCGCTGGCAGTGGCCGAGGAGTGGAGCTCGCTTGCTGACTTGAGGGGATACGGAGAGGATCATGCCAGGGAGGCATTGTCAGATGCCGATGTCTTGATCAACACAACCTCGGTGGGCATGTTTCCCCGGGTTTCCGAGCTTCCTGTTCCAGCGGAGTATATACCCGAAGGGATCGTTGTCAGCGATCTGATCTATAATCCGTTGAAGACCGAGCTGCTGCGGCAAAGCGAGCTTCGGCAATGCACGGTGCATGGCGGTCTCGGGATGTTCATCAACCAGGGGGCGTATGCATTTGAGTATTGGACAGGTCTGAGGGCGCCCGTACAGGCGATGAAGGAAGCGGTTCTGACCAGCTTCCAATCCGAGGTTTAATCTTGTGTTTATTGATTAATGCTTATGCAGAAGCTACAATATAGCTTTCGACAAGCTGCAGGCTTTAAGAGGTTGTTCAAAAAGTCCGATTTTGATAAGAAAACCAATCGAGGCAAATTCAAGGCTGAGCGACCGCGATTCAGAAGTTGGTTTTCTTGCGATATAGAATTTCATCAACTCCGTTGATAACTTATAAATCCTATATCTAACACGAAGTGAATCAAGAAGCAACTCGGCATCGAATCTTGAATTCAGCCGGGCCTTCCGGTGCTCACGTACAAACTACGTACGCTCCGCTCCTGACGTCCCTAGCTTCATCCAACTGAAGCGTTTTGAAAAAACGCACATCGGAAGCATAAGCCTCGGTGCTGAAAATCGACCTTTTTGAACACGCACTTTAATAATTGAATATTTAAGGAGTAATGACCAAGCATGTTAACAGGAAAGCAAAAACGACATTTACGTTCGCTTGCGCATCATCTGGATCCGCTGTTCCAGGTAGGCAAGGGAGGAAGCAATGAGCATCTGATCCGGCATATTTCCGAGGCCATTGAGAAGCGGGAGCTCATGAAAATATCCGTACTCAACAACTGTCTCGAAAATCCTCGCGAAATCGCCGAGGAGCTTGCTGAAGGTGCCGGGGCCGAGCTGGTACAGGTTATCGGCAAGACGATCGTGCTTTATAAAGAATCAAAAGACCACAAAACCATCGAGCTGCCGTAAGGGAGCCTTGATGGCGATTAGCTTAATGAATATAGAGAGACTCTCTTATTAGGGGAGGTGAACCCGGATGAAAATAGGGATAATGGGCGGAACCTTCGATCCCATTCATATCGGGCATATGCTCGCAGCCGAATCAGCTCGGGACGCTTACGGTCTGGAAGAGGTATGGTTTATGCCCAGCCACATTCCCCCGCACAAGGAAGATGCCGGCGTAACCGGCCTGATGAGGCTGGAGATGACCGCTGAGGCTGTAGCCGACCATCCATCTTTTCGTACATTGGATTGGGAAGTGAAACGCGGCGGCGTATCCTATACGGTAGACACGATCAGAGAGCTGAGGGACACGTATCCCGAGCATGACTTCTCGTTCATTATCGGGGCGGATATGGTAGCGTATCTTCCCAAGTGGAATCGGATCGGGGAGCTGGCGGAAATGCTCACTTTTATTGGGCTTAACCGTCCCGGAACCAAGCTATCGGTGGATGATCTGCCTGATTTCCTGCAAAAGGTGGTAGTGACAGCGGAGATGCCGCTGATTGAAATATCGTCCACCATGATTCGGAGCAGAGCCGCATCGGGCTTGTCCATCCGTTATATGGTCCCGGACCGTGTATACGATTATATTGTTAGGAGCGGTATTTATGGAGTACAGCCGTGATGAACTCATTCAAGCGGTATCCTCACAGATGCCGGCCAAGCGCTGGGAGCATACAAAAGGCGTAATGGAAACCGCGGTCATCCTTGCCAATCGGTTCGGGGCCGACCCGGTCAAGGCAGAATTAGCCGCCATCCTGCATGACGTGGCCAAATATTGGCCCGTGCAAAAGCTTCAACAAATGATGGTGGAGCATGCGCTATCCGAAGAGCTGCTCCGTTACGATAAGCAGCTTTGGCATGCTGAGGTAGGCGCGTTCGTAGCAGAGCACGAATATGGCGTAACGGATACCGATGTGCTTAACGCCATCCGTTACCATACGTCGGGGCGCGTCGGCATGACACTGCTTGATAAGGTGGTCTGCCTTGCGGATTATATGGAACCGGGACGGGATTTCCCCGGCGTGAATAATATTCGCGAACTGGCCAACCATAGCCTTGAAGAGGCGCTTGCAGCCGGTTTTGATTCGACGATTGGACATCTGCTTTCGCGCAGACAAATCATTTTTCCGTTGACGGTACTAGCCCGCAACGATCTAATTAAGCAATTGGAGGCGAATTCATGACGTTGAAACCGAATGAATTGTTAAATGTGGCAGTGACTGCCGCTGAAGATAAAAAAGCGATGGATATCGTGGTCCTGGATCTTAGAGGAATTTCCCTGATCGCAGACTATTTTGTCATTTGCCACGGTAACTCGGATACTCAGGTGCAGGCGATCGCAACTGAAATCCGTAAACAGGCTCATGATGCGGGAGTAGCTTTGCGCGGACTGGAGGGAATGGATGCAGCCCGCTGGGTGCTGATGGACCTCGGAGACGTGATCGTTCATATCTTCCATCGCGATGAGCGGGAATATTACAACATCGAGCGATTGTGGTCCGATGCTAAAGTGGTGGAGAACGTATGAGTCTGATTGCCGGCACATTAACGAAACTCGTCGTTTCCAGAGAAGTGTCCCCTTACGGTTATTTCCTGGATGGCGGAGATCGGGATGTGCTTCTTCACTATTCGGAGCTCACGGGTAAAATCGAACCGGGGGATACGGTCGAGGTCTTTATATTCTTCGATACGGAAGACCGCCTGGCCGCAACGATGAAGAAACCTTACCTTACGTTAGGTGAAACCGCTAAGCTTGAGGTGGCGGATGTTCACCCGCGCTTGGGATGTTTCCTCGAGATGGGGCTTGGCAGGCAGCTTCTGCTTCCGATCCGAGAATTGCCGGAGATGCGGGAGCTTCATCCTCAAGTGGGAGATCATGTATTTGTCATCATGGAGCATGATAAGCAAGGACGGCTCCGCGCGAAACTCGCCGGAGAACAAGAGCTTGCTCCGCTTGCGTTTCATGCGCCTGAATCGTGGAAGGGCCAGTGGTTCACTGCCCTGGTGTACAAACCGCTCCAGATGGGCACGTTTGTTATTATCGATGGCGGTGTGATCGGTTTCGGCGCCATTGGCATGATCCACTCCTCCGAACGGACGCGTATGCTGCGGCTTGGCGAAGAGGTGAAGGTTCGGGTAAGCCATATCCGGGAAGATGGCAGGGCTAACCTGTCGATGGTACCGCAAAAAGAGATTGGCCGGACGGATGATGCAGACCGACTGCTCGCTTTTCTGAAGGAGCGACCGGGCCATGCGATGCCGTATTCGGATGAAACGCCCCCCGACATCATCAAGCAGCGGTTCGGCATTAGCAAATCCGCCTTTAAACGCGCGCTTGGCAAGCTGATGAAGGACGGTTTGGTTACCCAAAAGGACAGCTGGACGTATATGGTCAATAAAGAGGAGAACTCCGGTTCAAACGAATAACCCGGCAAGGTAGGGGAAGCTTCTAAGGAAAGTGGTGTCATCATGTTGTCTTACCGCAAGTTTGCTTACGTATATGATCAACTCATGGAAGACATGCCGTACCCGGACTGGATTCGCTTTGCGAGAACGGCCTGGGATAAGCACGGAATGCCAAAAAGCGTCGTTGAGCTCGGATGCGGGACAGGCAGCATCACCATTCCGCTCGTAAACTCCGGTTTCGAGGTAACGGGAATCGATCTGTCGGCAGATATGCTCTCGGTTGCCAGACGCAAGCTGGAGGGTACACCCCAGGGGCATCGATTGTTCCGGGAAGGCAGCGTCCGCTGGGTCCAACAGGACATGCGTTCGTGGGAGCTGCCCGAGCAGGTGGATTCCGTCATTTCATTTTGTGATTGTGTGAACTACCTGCTGGAGGAAAAGGACATCCGTTCCGCTTTTACAAGGACCTACAACGGCCTCAAGGAAGGCGGCACGTTCCTGTTTGATGTGCATCACCCGAACACGCTCTTACGATATGACGCAGATCAGCCATTTGTGCTGGACGAAAGGGAAGTGTCCTACATTTGGACATGCGACATGGATGAACGCCGGATGGAGATCGAGCATCATCTTTCCATCTTTGCACGGGATGACCAGGATCCCACGGTCTACCGCCGCTTTGAGGAAACGCATGTGCAGCGGGGATATGACCCCGAATGGATGAAGGTCGAGCTGGTTAAGGCCGGATTCCGGGATGTGAAATGTTATGCCGATTTTGAGTGGGTGGAAGCGGGTCAGGATGCATCCCGGCTGTTCTACGTTGCCGTAAAATAAACGAATATCCTTTTACGAGAAGCACTTTCTTTAGTCGGTAGCGACGAGAGAAAGTGCTTTTTTATCGTCGAGCATGGATTCATTATATTCAAAGACACTTCTTTTCTGGTTTATTTGACTGTGGTTAAGGTTCGTTAGAAGGGATATGGGTTTGCTTCGGGGACTGTGCTACGATGAGGAATAGATAAGATGAACAGAAATGAGAGCGCTATCTCAAGGGAGGATTCCAGGCATCCGGTACGCTCTGTATGACCGTATTTGAGTTCAACGATGGTCAAATGATGCATAAACTAATCTATTGGGACGAGAAAGGATGAATGAGCATGAAACTGTCCGTATTCACAGTCGCAACTCCTGACTTACAGCCTGAGGAATTGGCAAAAGCCGCGGCGGATGCCGGTATTGAAGGAATCGAATGGCGCTTTAAGGAGATTCCGGAAGAAGCTGCAGGGGAGAAGCCCTCGTTCTGGCGGCATAACCGCTGCTCCATGGATCCGAACGGCACGCAGGAGGATTGGCTCGAGTTTCAGCAAGCGGCCGATAAGCATGGCAGGCGCAGTCTTGCGGTCGTTCCTTATTTGACATGCGGCGACGTGGAAGCGACGGAGAAGGTCATGCAGGCAGCCAAACTGATCGGAGCTTCATTTATTCGCGCGGGTATCCCGGGATACGACCGGAAGCGCAATTATAATGAGCTGTACGACCAGGCGGTTCGTTATCTCCATGAGGTGCAGGATCTCGCTGCGGCTTACGGGGTCAAAGCCGTGGTGGAAACGCACCATCTTACGATTGCCCCGAGCGCTGGACTGACGCACCGGCTTGTATCCCATTTTAATCCGCAGCATATCGGCGTGCTGTATGATCCGGGCAACATGGTCCATGAAGGTTACGAGAACTACCGAATGGGCTTGGAGCTTCTGGGTCCGTACCTGGCTCATGTCCATGTGAAAAACGGGGGTTATCACAAAACGGCTGCCGAGGATGGTACCTCTGCGGCGTGGTCCGGGGAATGGGTTCCACTTGACCAGGGGGCCGTGCCATGGAAGCAGGTCATACAGGATCTGCAATCGGTTGGTTACGAAGGTTACTACGGAATCGAAGATTTTAGCGGAACGTTTGAGTCTAGGGAAATGCTTCTTCGTTTTGCCGAGCAGATGAAGCTGTGGTCAGAGCAGAAACAAAACGCGTAGGTCACTTTTGAAGGAGGCTATAGACATGGAACAGGTAAGAGTAGGGGTAATTGGACTGGGGATGGGGTTTTCGCATGCCAGGTCGCTGGCGTCCGGGCGGATCAAGGGAGCGCGGCTTAGCGCTATATGCGATCTGAATCCGGCCAAACAGGAAGAAGCAAGGGCAACGCTGCCCTCGGACGTGAAAATATGGAGTGATACGAAGGCTATGATCTCCTCGGGGGAGATCGATGCCGTGATCATTGCGACGCCTCATTATGCCCATCCTCAAGTGGCGATTGAGTGCCTGAATCATGGACTCCATGTCCTGATCGAGAAGCCGGCAGGCGTTTACACGAAGCAAGTGCGAGAAATGAACCGCGCGGCAGAAGCCAGCGGCAAGGTGTTCTCGATAATGTACAACCAGCGCTGTAATCCGCTCTACAAGAAGCTGAAAGAGCTCATAGAAGAAGGTGAACTCGGGGAGATCCGGCGGATGAACTGGATCATAACGAATTGGTACAGGTCCCAGAGCTATTATGATTCAGGCGGATGGCGGGCTACCTGGGCGGGAGAAGGCGGTGGGGTCCTGATTAACCAGTCCCCGCATCAGCTGGACCTCTGGCAGTGGACGACCGGCATGATGCCAAAGAGAATTCGTGCTTTTTGCGCTTTCGGCAAGTACCGGAACATCGAAGTTGAAGACGATGTGACGGCTTATGCGGAATACGAGAATGGGGCTACGGCCGTCTTCATTACGACAACGGGTGAAGCGCCCGGAACCAACCGATATGAAGTGACGGGGGACCGCGGAAAAATCGTCATCGAGGACGGCAAGCTTACCTTCTGGCGCCTCCGAGTCCCGGAGCCGGAATTCAATCGGCAGTATACCGGGGGATTCGGCGAACCGGAATGCTGGAAATGCGAGGTGCCGATCTCGGGGGATAATCCGCAGCATAGCGGCATTATCCAGAACTTTGCGGATGCTATTTTGCATGGAACGCCATTGATTGCCCCCGGTGAAGAGGGAATCCACGGATTGACGCTGTCGAATGCCATGCATCTGTCCACCTGGACCGATAATTGGGTTGATCTCCCTCTTAACGAGGACCTGTATCACGAAATGCTGCAGGAACGGATCACACAATCTTCCGCTCAGAAAACGGTCAAGGAGATCGGGCCGGTGGATATGAGCAAGACGTTTGGAACCTACTAAATCACAATCAGGAGGCACGTGGTATGGACCGCAGTAATGGAATGCTGTATGCGCCGGTGGGCAAGGCCCAGCCGGTATGCAAGCCCGGAGAGTTTGTTTTTGCCGCTATGTCGCTGGAGCATGGACATATATACGGTATGTGTAACGGATTGATCGAGGCAGGGGCGACGCTAAAGTGGGTGTATGACCCAGATCCCGCGAAGGTTGCGGCTTTTTGCAAGGCTTATCCAAGTGTAACCGTTGCCTCGTCCGAGTCACAGGTGCTTCAGGATGCGGAAGTGCGTCTGGTAGCGGCTGCCGCCATTCCTTCGGAACGATGCGAGCTTGGCATGAAGGTCATGTCGCATGGCAAGGATTACTTTACGGATAAGACGCCTTTCACGACGCTGGAGCAGGTGAACGCTGCTCGCGCGAAAGCCGAGGAGACAGGCAAGAAGTACATGGTCTATTACAGTGAACGGCTGCATGTGGAGAGTGCCGTCCATGCCGGGAAGCTGATCCAGGACGGGGCGATCGGGCGAGTGGTGCAAGTGATGGGAACAGGGCCGCACCGTTTAAACGCATCCTCCCGTCCGGACTGGTTTTTCCGTCATCAACAGTACGGGGGGATTCTGTGTGACATCGGCTCCCACCAGATTGAACAATTTTTGTTTTTTGCGGGCTGCCGTGATGCCAAGGTGCTCAGCAGCAAGGTAGGGAATTACGCGAATCCGGATTACCCGGAGCTGGAGGATTTCGGAGATGCAACGCTTGTGGGAGACAACGGTGCCACGAATTATTTCCGAGTCGACTGGCTGACACCCGGGGGCCTTGGCACCTGGGGCGACGGAAGAACCTTTATTCTGGGGACGGAAGGATACATCGAGCTTCGCAAATACATCGATATCGCCAGGCATCCGCAGGGTGATCATCTGTACCTGGTTAATGGCGAGGGAGAATTCCATATGGAGCTTCAAGGCAAGGTGGGCTATCCATTCTTCGGGGAGCTTATCCTGGATTGTCTGGAACGCACGGAGCATGCCATGTCCCAGGAGCATGCCTTCAAAGCCGGAGAATTGTGCGTCATCGCCCAAAATGAGGCCGTGCGCATTCCATAAAATCATTTATAATAGAGAAAACCCCGTTACGTTGTGGGTTATATAACTCCAAAATCGCTAAAGGGGCGATTCTCTAGATGACCTCATCTGTCGATATGATGCCAGGCTTTGACCGCATGCAGCTGCAAGCGCCGTTTGATCTGACCTATTACAATGAACAGCCGCTGTCGGGAGGGCAGTTTCACTCGCATGCTTTTTATGAAATTTATTATTTCCATGAAGGACGCTGCACTTATTTGATCGGCGATTCCGTTTTCACCCTGAAACCGGGGGATCTGCTCCTGATGAACGGGCTTACGCTCCATTGTCCGAATGTTGAGCCCGATTCCAGATACGTCAGAAGTATTCTGCATTTCGATCCGGCCTGGATCTGCAAAGGGCTTTCGGAGACGGCCAAATCGATATTGCTGGATCCCTTCGAATCGCTGCGAAATCATCGCATGACACTGACAGGGGCCAATCGGGACGAATTCGAAGGCATGTTGGCCGATATACATCGCCTCTCGGCATCCACGGCCGGTTTTCGCCAGGAACGGATGACCTTGCGTATTCAGGAGATGATGTACGTCATCGCGGACTGGTGCCAGGACGCTGTGCAGGATCAGGACTCTATCTCCGAGAAAGAGCGGCATGTCCAGCATGTCGTATCGTTCGTCGAGGAACATTATATGCAGGATCTGACGCTGGAGCAAATTGCCCGCGATATGCATATTACGAAACACTATTTATCCTCCTTATTTAAGGAGGTTACCGGAACGACGGTGTTTAAATATTTGTATCACCGGCGGATTAACCAAGCTAAAATTTTGCTCAGGCTCCATCCGCATCTCAGCATCACGGAGATCAGCCAGGCGGCAGGTTTCAAGCATTTGGCTCATTTCAGCCGGATGTTCAAAGCCATGGTCGGGACGACGCCGGAATATTATCGCAGAAGCGGGGAAGAGCTTTCGTTGACTTGATCGGACTTTTTGGGTATAATAGCCACATTAAAACGGTAATATGAACGCGATGATGAGGATCAATCGTTCCACTTTCGATCATGCAGAGAGCCGGTGTCTGGTGAAAACCGGTTGACGATAGGAATGAACTCGCCTCGGAGCAATGGTGTTAACCCGGCCGCTGTATTTCGGCAGATTCGGCCGCTGAAGCATCGTCGTCTCATCCGCGATAAGGATGCAAAGGGAGTGAAAGGCAAAGCATGCCTTTGGCTAACTAGGGTGGTACCACGGGAATCAAACCTCTCGTCCCTAGCGATCAGCGCTATGGATGATGAGGTTTTTTTGTTTTTTTGGGCAACGGCACAGGCCTTGCCTCTTGACTGTGAAGGAGGAGCAATGGAGTATGACGGACAATCAACCAACCGGCCACGGCTATCAGCCGCAGGCCATCGAACCGAAGTGGCAGCAATACTGGGATGAGAACAAAACCTTTAAAACGGAAGATTCATCATCCAAACCGAAATTTTATGCGCTGGATATGTTTCCGTATCCATCAGGAGCAGGCCTGCACGTAGGGCATCCGGAGGGGTACACGGCGACTGACATCGTGTCCCGTTACAAGCGGATGCGCGGATACAACGTGCTTCATCCGATGGGATGGGACGCCTTCGGTCTGCCAGCGGAGCAGTATGCCATGGACACAGGCAAACATCCTCGCGAGTTTACCGTGCAGAATATCGATACGTTCCGCCGCCAGATCAAATCTCTGGGCTTCTCGTATGACTGGGACCGCGAGATCAGCACAACCGATCCGGAATATTATAAATGGACCCAGTGGATCTTTATCCAGCTTTATAAGCGCGGCCTTGCCTATGTGGCTGAAGTGCCGGTGAACTGGTGCGAAGCGCTCGGTACCGTGCTTGCGAACGAAGAGGTCATCGACGGCAAGAGCGAACGCGGGGGCCATCCGGTCGTACGTAAACCGATGCGCCAATGGATTCTGCGCATTACCGAATACGCGGATCGTCTCCTTGAAGATCTGGATGAACTGGACTGGAGCGAAAGCCTGAAGGATATGCAGCGCAACTGGATCGGCAAATCCACAGGCGCTGAGGTTCGTTTTGACATCGAAGGTTACGATGGTCATCTGGAGGTGTTCACGACCCGTCCGGATACGCTGTTCGGGGCAACCTACTGCGTTCTGGCGCCGGAGCATGACCTCGTAGATAAGATTACGTCAGCCGATCAGCGTGAAGCCGTCAAGGCTTATCAAGATCAAGCAGCACGTAAAAGCGACCTGGAGCGGACGGATCTGGCCAAGGATAAAACCGGTGTATTCACGGGTGCATACGCCATTAATCCGGTAAACGGCGCTAAAGTGCCGATCTGGATCGCGGATTATGTGCTTGCCGGCTATGGAACGGGTGCCATTATGGCGGTTCCGGGTCATGACAGCCGTGACTGGGAGTTTGCGAAGCAATTCGGTCTTCCGATTATTGAAGTCGTTCAGGGTGGAAATGTCGAGGAGGAAGCATACAGCGGCAGTGGCGCGCATGTGAATTCCGGCTTCCTGAACGGGTTGGACAATGAAGAGGCTATCCAGGCGATGAATGAATGGCTGGAGCAAGAGGGCAAGGGCAAGAAGAAGGTAACTTACCGTCTGCGCGACTGGCTGTTCAGCCGTCAACGCTACTGGGGTGAGCCGATTCCGATTCTGCATCTGGAAGACGGAACGATGAAGACCGTGCCTGAGGATCAGCTTCCATTGCTGCTGCCGGATGTGGATCAGATTAAACCATCCGGTACCGGCGAATCACCGCTGGCTAACGTTACGGAGTGGGTGGAAACGGTAGATCCCGAAACCGGCATGAAAGCCCGCCGCGAGACGAATACGATGCCGCAATGGGCAGGCAGCTGCTGGTATTACCTGCGTTATATCGATCCACGCAATAATGATGAATTGTGCTCCAAGGAGAAGCAGAAGGAATGGCTGCCGGTTGACCTGTACATCGGTGGTGTGGAGCATGCGGTGCTTCATTTGCTGTATGCTCGCTTCTGGCACAAAGTATTGTATGACCTGGGCGTTGTCGATACGAAGGAGCCTTTCCAGAAGCTGGTCAATCAGGGTATGATCCTGGGCAACAATAATGAAAAAATGAGTAAATCCCGCGGCAATGTCATCAATCCGGATGATATTGTTAACGAATACGGAGCCGACACGCTGCGTGTGTACGAGATGTTCATGGGGCCGCTGGAAGCAACCAAGCCATGGAACACCAACGGCGTTGAAGGAACGTTTCGTTTCCTCTCCCGCGTATGGCGCCTGTTTATCGGGGACGACGGTCAATTGAACCCTAAAATCGTGGAAGGCGAGGGTACGGATGATTTCAGACGTACACTGCACAAAACGATTAAGAAAGTGACCGAAGACTTTGAACATATGCGCTTTAACACAGCGATCAGCCAGCTGATGGTATTCATCAACGAGGGATACAAGACGGAAGAGCTTCCGCGCAAAGCGATGGAGAACTTCGTGCAGCTGCTTTCCCCGCTGGCCCCTCACCTGGCTGAAGAGCTGTGGAGCCGTTTAGGCTACACGGAGAGCGTAACCTACGTGCCATGGCCGGAGTATGACGAGGCTTGGACTGTAGAGGCCGAAGTGGAGATTGTCGTTCAAGTTAACGGCAAAATCGTAGAACGTGCCAAAATCTCGAAAGACATGGACCAAGAAGCCATGCAACAACATAGCCTCTCCCTTCCGAATGTCAAGCAGGCGCTGGAAGGAAAGAGTATTCGCAAAGTCATTGCCGTACCGGGCAAACTGGTCAATATCGTGGCCGGTTAATCGTAAAACCGAAGGCAGCATCCAGTTTTGCCAAATCCTCCTCATACTTGTCGTGTGTGGTTTGGATCAATTGGTAGAACAATCCGTTCAGGTTAGAATCCAGCAGTGCCAAAGCCTGAGCCGTGATGCCTCCGGGAACCGCAACCCGCTCTTGCAGCTGTTCGGGGGAGAAGCCCTCCTCCGTTAACAGCTTGCCGGTGCCAAGCAGCATTTCTCCGGCTAATGCATTAAGGGTTCTGCGGTCGATTCCGGTCATTTCAACGGCAGCGTCGATCCATTTTTCCATGAATAAACTTAAAAAAGCAGGTCCGCAGCTGGAGAAATCGGAAGTGATTCGCGTGTGCGATTCCAGTATCTCGAGCGGCCTGCTGATATAAGACAGGAGGCTTTCTATAAGCTGCCTGTCTTCTTCTTTTATTCGGGAACCGTACATGCATAACGATGCTCCGCCTCCGGTTAGGTTGGTGATGCTCGGTATGATTTTCGCCACCTTGCAGGGCAGCGATGATTCCAGATGGATCAGTTGGACCGGACTCGTGATGGATATGGCGATTTGCCGGACTTCAAGCCGATCTTTGATTTCGCTGATGACAGATTTGAATTCAAGCGGCTTTATACATAGGAATAGCAGGTCGCTCTGAGAAGCCGTCTCCGTGTTACAGCTGCATACCGTCAGACCGGGATGACGTTTTGCCAGCTGCATCGGCTTTTCAGGACTTCGGTTGCTGACCCGAATCTGCTCAGGCAGGAGTGCGCCCGATTGAATGAAGGCATCGATCAACAGACTACCCATGCTGCCCGTACCGATAAAACCGACCTTCATGTGTATGTTCCCTCCTTTCGCGCTTTACGGCAGAAATGTACCGTCCTTACGTTTAATGTATGCGGGGAAGATGCCGATTCATGACGGTTTTTCATGCGATTTCGGTGGGGAAACCGAAGAATATTCCTGAGTTTGTACAAAATGAACTTTAATGTTAAGGAGAGGTCAATCGATGAAAAGGATATCTTTAGGTTGGAGTCTTGCCGCAACGATTGCGGGCTGCGGGTTCATCTTGTTTGCCGGCGGTGTTGATCAGGGGATCGAGGGCTGGCAGCCGCTGAACGATCAGCTGGAGCAGGTGCTTGCGGCCGAAGAGAATGCGGGTGTGAAGACGTCCGGGGCTGATTCCCGGCAGAAGGATGTGGAACCGTCTGGAGCCGGAACGGATTCGAAGACTGCTGCAAAGAGCACGCAGGCGGGGCAGATCGAGCTTGCCAGTAATGTGAAGGACTCCATGCCAGACCAAGACCAAGGAGCGGCAGGGAGCGGTATAGCAGACCATACGGCATCGTCTTCTGCTTCTGGTCAACCTTCTTCGCCCCTTGTACCGCCTCAGGTTGAAGGTGTCACTCAGCATTTACAGCAACAAACTCCTGTTAACGGTGCAGCGCAGTCACCAGCAGCTACGGATCCATCCAGATTGATTAATGTCAACACGGCGGATGCTGCAACGCTTATGGAGCTGCCTGGCATTGGCGAAGCGAAGGCCAAGGCCATTATCGATTATCGGAATCAGTTCGGTCCATTTAAAAGTCAGGCCGACTTGATGAACGTAAAGGGCATCGGGCCCAAAATGCTGGAGAAGATGAAGCCTTACGTTGGACTTTAGCTATGTGCTACAATAAAGGCGATATTGATAAGGAACAGGTGACAGATGATGAGTGCAGATCAACGTAAAGATTGGGATACTTATTTCATGGATATTGCCTTTATGGTTTCAACCCGCTCCCAATGCCCGCGACGTCATGTCGGGGCGGTGCTGGTGCAGGGGAAGAAGCTGCTCGGGACGGCTTATAACGGCGCGCCGATGGGGGTGCCTGATTGCTCGGAAGCGGGCTGTATGATCGCCGAGGATTATGAACTGGTCGTGCAGGACGGCAAGGAGAGCATGGTGAAGAAACAGCGCTGCATCCGGACGATTCATGCCGAGCAGAATCTGCTGTTATTCACGGACCGGATCGATCGGGAAGGCAGCACGGTGTACGTGACGGATGAGCCCTGCTGGACCTGTGCGAATATGCTTGCCAACAGCGGCATTGTCGAGGTTGTGTTCCACCGTCCTTATCCGAAGGATTCGGGCAAGGTGTCCCGCATGATGGAACAGAAGGGGATTTTGTTCCGGCAGCTTGAAGCGTATGAGCCGCCGCGCGAAACCTTGATGACGGTAGCGGAATGATTCATGTATAAGGTTACGGAACAAAATGAATAGAAAGTCACAGAGGAAGGACCTTTGACTGCGATATGCAGGCAAGGGTCCTTTTTTATTTAATGATGAAGGGATTTGTTGGAATCATGAAGCGAAGGCCATTACTTGTGTTTACCGTGATGTGGGTAATCGGCAGCGGTGCTGCATGCCTGTACGACGGATGGAGGCTGGCCATGATTGCAGCCGGGCTGATTCTCATCCTGTTTGCTGTATGTCATTGGGCTGGGGCAGGGCGGCTTTTTACGCTCTGCATGCTGTTCTCCTTGTGCATGTCGGGTACTTACTGGGAATGGCATGACGCGGCCAATGTAAGTGATTTTGAGCCGGTCCTCTCAGGGGAGACATCGACGGACGCTGTACCTGTTACTGCCTTTGGTGTAATCACAACCCCAATAGAAGTGGATGGCGACCGCGCGGATTTCAATGTTGCCCTACATCAAGCTGATCTCAAGCTAACAAAGCCTCCAGAGTCCCAAAAACAAGCGAATCCGGAAAACGGCACCTTGCTGAAGACGGATGATATCGTCAGGGTTCAAGTGAAACTAATGGACAAAAAGGAGCTGGAGATAGTTCAGCGATGGCAGCGCGGGGACCGCGTAGAGCTGACCGGAGAGCTGCAAAAACCTGGAGAAGCTCGCAATTTTGACGGATTTAATTATGCTCAATATTTGCGAACCCAGAAGATTCATTGGATGATCAAAGTGAAGGGCTCTGACCTAGCGAAGGTCACCCCGCCTGACAGCTGGAATGTAAGTCATATTCTAAGATGGACGGATGCCGTTCGGCATAAGCTCGGGGGCAAGCTGGATCAATTGTATGGCGGAATCCATGCAGGGTATATGAAGGGACTTGTGATTGGCAATCAGGATGATTTGGATCCCGATACGTTTATGGAGTTCTCGCGTTTGGGGTTGACTCACATTCTTGCGATATCGGGCATGCATGTGGCAGTGATTGTGGGATGCCTCTTATTCGTATGCACAACCCTTCGAATGACGAGGGAGACCTCGCTGACTGTGGTTATGTGGCTGATTCCCGTTTATGTCCTGCTTACTGGGGCAAGTCCGTCTATTATCCGTGCCGGCATCATGGGGATGATCGGTTTGTATGCCGCACGGCGGCGACTTTTGAAGGATGGACTGCATATTCTTAGTGTTGCCGCGCTCGTCATGCTGCTGTGGAACCCGTATTTTCTCGTGAACGTCAGCTTTCAGCTGTCATTCATCGTAACGGCAGGCTTGATGATCTTCGTACCGAAGCTGATGCCGCTCCTGTCATTCTTGCCCCGCTGGCTTGCGGGAACCGTTGGAATCACGGTCGTAGCGCAGCTGATCTCCTTTCCCCTAACCATTTATTATTTTAACCAGGTGTCGCTGATATCTGTCTTCGCCAATTTGATCCTGGTTCCGGTGATTAGCCTTGTCGTTCTTCCGTTAGGAATGGTGTCTTTGCTGATGGGGTGGGTATGGATGCGCGGAGCTGGCTGGTTGGCAGCTGTGACCGAATGGTTAAACCAAATGACGTTCCGTGTCGTTGAATGGATGAATGGTTCATCCGCTTTGATGACGTTGTGGCCGTCCCCGTCGTTAGCCTGGATCTTATGTTATTTTGTTGTGCTGTATTCGCTGCTCTCCATTCTGAAGATGAGATCCGAAAATGGCGAAGGAGAGCGGAGCGGGGCGGACGATACCGTTCCATTGGAAGGACGCGAATCCTTGGATAGTAAAAGAGATTTGTCTGGGGCAACCGGCATGTTTCCGCTCGTGGATCAATGGGCCGATGCGTTGCGATGGAGAGGTTTTTTTCGCGCCAGTGATTATATTGAACGCTATGCAGCGAGAGCCGCGATCGTCCTGCTGTCCGCAGCTTTGGTTTTTTTGCTGTACGGCGGCTATCAATCTCCATCGATGCACGGAGCGGGACTCGTGCAATTTCTGGATGTAGGACAAGGGGATTCGATCCTGGTAACAACACCTGAGGGCAAGCATATTCTCATTGACGGTGGTGGAACGGTGAATTTTCGTAAGGAAAAGGATGCTTGGAAGGAAAGGAAGGCCCCGTATGAGGTGGGAGCGAAGGTGGTGGTTCCGCTGTTGAAAAAAAGGGGCGTGCACCAGCTTGAGGCTGTCATCATGTCCCATGGAGATCAGGATCATATAGGCGGTCTTCAAGCTGTTTTGCAGGAAATCCCGGTAAAATCAGTTGTGTTTAACGGGACCTTGACTGACTCCGCTTCCTTCCGGAAGCTGATGTTAACCGCCGTACAGCAGCACATTCCCATATACGAGGCTGGAGTGGATCGGGAAGTATGGAAGCTTGACAGCCATACGGAAATCCAATTTCTAGCGCCTATTTTCCCAGAAAGTGGAGAAACCATAAAACCA
The DNA here is from genome assembly GCF_037969785.1 of Paenibacillus sp. FSL W7-1332. Classification (NCBI taxonomy): domain Bacteria; kingdom Bacillati; phylum Bacillota; class Bacilli; order Caryophanales; family Paenibacillaceae; genus Paenibacillus; species Paenibacillus sp. FSL W7-1332. Next base: position 2,145,838 of record NZ_CP150209.1, read on the forward strand.
TTACCGTTGATTAAGGAGCAGAATCATGCTTCACTAGTATTTGTCCTTCAAATGAACGGCAGCCGGATCCTGTTTACGGGTGACACAGACCAAGCTGCCGAACATAAAATATTGTTGTATCTAGAGGAACGTTCTTCACAAGATGATATCATTTCACGGCATGCTGCTGCCGGTGACCGCATCGATGTCATGAAGGTTGCCCATCACGGCAGCAAAACCTCGACATCCGCGCTATGGCTGAATGCATGGAAGCCGAAGGCAGCGGTTATTTCCGCTGGCGTCAACAATATGTACGGCCACCCTCATCCGGATGTGGTAGGACGGTTGGAACGTTCCACGAATCTCATCTATCAGACCAATCTTCACGGTGAAATACAGATGAGGATCAAGGATGGACATATTGACACGCGTACGAAGCTTCCTTGAATAAACAGCCTGCTGTCCTTGGGACATCAATTCGTAGTATGATCTTTAATAGGAAAAATGCAGCGGTGACTATAATCTTTATATTTGGTATAGTTAGATGAAGTTTCCTAAAAAAATAATAGGTTACATACTGCAACATTTTTTTAATTTTATCCGTCTGTATGTATGCAGGGAGAGGGGGATCCACTGTGGTGGAGCAGGGACTCATAAGAGCCGCTCAATCGGGCGATCGCGACGCTCTAATCACCCTATTGCGAGAAATTGAGCAACATGTTTACCGAACTGCTTATTACATTTTAAACAATGAACAGGATGCTATGGATGCAGCCCAGGAAGCACTTATACGTGTATATACGAAGATTAACTCCTACGAGGAGAAGGCTCAGTTCAAAACTTGGGTCCAACGGATTGTCACCAACATATGCATTGATAAATTCCGCAGGACAAAGCCGACGGTTTCCATCGATGAACATGATCTGGTGTTTCGGGATAATCTCGATGTAGAACGGGAAGTGATGTCGGGATATCTGGCTCAGGATATTCAGGAAGCCATTAATCAACTGCCGGACCATCATCGTACGGTCATTGTCTTAAGGTATTTGCAGGATCTATCCTACAACGAAATTGCTGATTGTCTGAACCTCCCGCTCAATACGGTAAAATCCTATTTGTTCAGGGCCAGGCAGCAGCTGCAGAATATGCTCCAAGAGCATCAGAAAGGTGGTGTATCAGGATGAATTGCCAAGAGGTGGTGGAACGTATGCACCGGTATTTGGACCGGGATCTCACTTCGGAGGAGACGGCCCAAATGTATCAGCATATTGCCGTGTGCCCCATGTGTGCGGAGACCTTTAATATATTGAAATCATTGAACAGAGAGCTTGAGGATCTTCCGGCCGTAACCCCGCCTGTCAGTCTGGTAGACGCTATCATGCCTAGACTGGATGCCATTGACCGTGATCGCCAGAACCTTGTCGTACCTCCAGCACTGAAAAGCCAGGAGCCAGCCGAAATGATGCCGGAAATGCGGCGTCCGCGACGTGCGGGCAGCTGGTGGAGCACGATTGGCGGTAGAACTGCTATCGGGGCCGCCGCGGCTGTACTTATTCTCGGCGTAGCGATTTTTAATAATGAACCGAAGATGTTATCCGATGCGGAGCTTCCATACGAAGAGGCTAGCACGACCAGTGCCGGGGCGAATGACGAATCGGCTGCCACGCAGAATCAGGAAATGGCTCAGCCGTTTGCCGCCGAAGGCGGCACGGAGACGGGTGGCGAATCGAATGATGGGAACGATTCATCCGCAAGTCTGCGGAGTTCGCCATCGGAATCGTCACCGGAAGCCAATTCCGACCCTGCCTCGAATGATACGAAGGCAACACAGGAGCCATCGGATGCGGCTGATGGCACCAGTAAAGATGTTACAGCACCCGATAAACCGGTTCAGATGAAAGATGTTGGGGAACCCCAAGCGCCAGACCAACCTGCAACGAGCAACAATGAGGTGCCAAAAACCGATACCGGAAGTCCGTCTGACCCTCCGGCGAATGAACCTGAGCAGAGTTCTGAAACCATGGATGTCCAGACGTCACCTACGGAACCGGATACCACGTCTGAGATGCTGCCTCCAATTAGCGATCCTGCCGGTGATGCGGTCATGGAAAGCGCCGAATCATCCGACAGGTCATCCGGATCGTACCAAGGACTGGCGATGGTGCCGGAACAGTGGTCGTCCCCGGACGGTCTCTACCGAGCCTCGCTCGAGGCCGATCATCTGATTATCTATCGTCTGCCATCGGGAAGCCAAACTTCGCCTGATGCGGTTGAAACGGTTGAGACAATTCCGCTCGGCGGAAGCTGGGTATCCGGTCAATGGTCCGAGGATGGCTTAACGTTCAAGTATAAGGTGCAGACCGATAACGAATTGGTTGAATCCGTCTATTCCATTGAGAAGTCCCCGCCACCGGCATCTACGGGGCAGAAGCAGCCTAAATCATAGAGATGTTCAGAGAAATGTTCAGAGATATATACAATCGGTGCACCAATGCCGGGAGATATGAATACACTATATATTAGAGAGAGCATGATACCAACTACCGTCGTATGACCGGCGGCGAGGTGTTTCTAGAGCATACTTGCCGGCGTTTATATAGATGTGTTGGGACGAAGGGACCTTGCCGCTGCCAAAGCCGAGGTCTCTTTGTTTTCGTGCGGACGATTGCATTTTTATCTTGTCGTCTCGCATTCAGGCACACTTTTTTGGTATAGTGTACAGAGTAGAAAGGGGGGACGCCGATGGATGCCAAAGCGGCGGCCAAGGCGGTTAAGCAGGGAGAGGTGTCTGCCGTCTATTTGTTGTATGGCAGCGAGAAATTTCAAATGAAGGAATTCGCCGAATTTCTGGAAGCCCAGCTAATCCCGAAAGAAGACCGTGATTTTGCCCTCGTTCATATGGATTTAGGGGAAGTTCCGATTCAAACCGTTATTGAAGAAGCGGAGACGGTTCCTTTTATGGTTCAAAAAAAACTGATCATGGTCAGGGATACGGCTTTTTTTACCGCAGCAAAAGATAACGGGAAAGTGGATCATCGTCCAGAGGCTTTGCTGGACTATTTGACCAATCCTGCTGATTATAGTGTGATTGTCTTTATGGTTGGACAAGAAAAGCTGGATGAACGGAAGAAGGTAGTCAAGGCAGTCAAGAAATCGGGGGTTGCTTTGTCCTTCATGCCTTTGGGCGGGGAGGATTTGCTTCGCTGGGTGGACAAGCAGGTAAAGAAAAGCGACTGCACGTTGCGGGAAGGTGCGGCGGAAGCGATCGTGCGAAATGCGGGAACCAGCCTTCAGGCATTATCAGGTGAGATCGAAAAGCTGTGCTTATATGCTGGCGCTGGCGGCGTGATTGATGTCGCAACCGTGGATATGCTGGTGGCGCGCAGTACGGAACAGAATGTATTTGCGCTTGTAGAGGATATTGCGAATCTTCGATTGGACAAGGCGCTCGGAATTTATTACGAACTGCTGAAGCAGCGCGAGGAGCCGATCAAGATTGCTGCGCTGATTACCAGACAGTTCCGGATTATTCTGCAGGTGAAGACTTTATCCACCCAGAGCTACTCACAGCAGCAAATTGCATCCCAGATCGGATTGCATCCCTATGCGGTGAAGATTGCGGGCGAGCAAGCCCGAAAGTTTGAGACAGCTCGCCTTGAAGGCATACTGAACCATCTGGCGAATCTGGATTACCAGATGAAGACCGGGGCCGTGGATAAGGTGCTGGGCATTGAATTGTTTTTGCTGCGGCTTGGTGCGTAAAGACCATCCGCAACAAGTTAAGAGCGTACGACTGCGGGAGCAGTCATACGCTCTTTTTCTTTCGAGATCAGAAAGCATGGACAACAGAGCCTTACCGACCTGATCCCGCAAGAAAAACAGTCCGCTATAAGCGGTCTGTCTACGAGAAGAGCATGTCGATCAATGTACCACAAAAAGCCCTGAGCAGCGTGAACTGTTCAGGGCTTTTTCCATGTCGTATTCAACAAACGTTACTTACGCTTGGGACGTAAGAGCGTTCAGTCTTTTCGCCAGACGGGACTTTTTGCGGGCAGCTGCGTTCTTATGGATCAGGCCCTTCGTAACGGCTTTATCAAGCTTCTTGGAAGCAGCTTGGAAAGCAACTTTAGCAGCTTCGATTTCTGTACCGTTCAACGCTACGTCAGCAGTTTTAACAGCTGTGCGAAGCGCGGATTTTTGAGAAATGTTAAGCGCGTGGCGTTTGTCACTTGTCTTTACACGTTTAATCGCGGATTTGATGTTTGGCATTACATTCACCTCCTGTAAGGCATTTCAATAGAGCGAAATGATTCACAACTTAAAATATTTTAGCATGGGGGTGGACAAAAAGCAATACTCATTCGGACTTCTGCATAATCTCTCCCGTACTCTCGCACACTACTAGCAATATGAGGAGGAGTGTGAATTTAGATGGATCTGGATCTGCAAAAATATTCGGTCCGAACGGACCTGGCGGTGGAATCAAGAGAACTGGCGGGAGGAAAAGGCAATGCGCCTATTCCTGGTGTGATGGAGGATGTGGTGCAGGAGGACGGAATCAAGATTACAAGGCTGGACGTGGAAAACGAAGCAGCCTCTACGCAAATCGGCAGAGTGAAGGGCCATTACGTCACGTTGGAGGTGCCCGATCTTCGCAAGGGGGATACGGAGCTTCAAGATCAGGTGTCCGTTGTCTTCGCCCGTGAGTTCGAGGCATTCATGTCCCGGATCGGGATCGGACCCAAGGCAAGCGTGCTCATTGTCGGGCTTGGCAACTGGAATGTGACGCCGGATTCGCTGGGACCGCTTGTGGTGGAGAACGTGATGGTCACCCGTCAGTATTTCGAGCTTATGCCGGATCGGGTAGCGCCAGGTTATCGTCAGGTTAGTGCCGTAGCGCCTGGTGTGCTCGGTCTGACAGGGATTGAATCCAGCGAAACGGTTCAAGGGATCGTGGAACAAATCCGTCCTGACCTGATCATCGCCATTGATGCTCTGGCTTCGCGTTCGCTGGAGCGTGTGAATACGACCATCCAGATTGCGGATATCGGGATCCACCCCGGCTCTGGTGTCGGCAATAAACGCAAGGGATTGACGCAGGAGATTCTTGGAGTTCCCTGCATTGCCATCGGTGTTCCAACCGTCTGCTATGCTTCCACCATCGTTAATAACGCAATTGAGCTCATGAAGTCCCATTTTGGCGAAGGTGCGCCGGAGACGGGCAAAATTATGGGTATGCTTCATGATATACCCGAAGGTGAGCGCCTCGCGCTGGTGAAGGAGGTGCTGGAGCCGCTGGGCCATGACCTTATCGTAACGCCTAAGGAGATTGACGAATTTATAGAGGACATCGCCAATATCGTCGCAACCGGCCTGAATGCAGCGCTGCATGAGGCTGTGGATCCCGGCAATGTAGGTGCATACACGCACTAACCCGGTATAAAAGCTCCGAATCTATCGGAGCTTTTATATTTTTCATGGATCTAGTTCTATCGATTCTCCCCGGTTCATAGATTTGAAATATAAGAGATTACGAAAGTCGCGGGAACGGCGGAATGATGGCCGGATAGGTCCCGGCGAACCGAGGAGGACATCGTTATGAACAATCGCAAGTTTCGCATCTGGAATATTGCCAGGCTGAAGCGTAAGGTCATGGAAGGTCTGAGCATGGGTCGAACGCTCATTATACTGATGCTAGGCTCTCTTATATTTTTTATTTTGCTAGGGCTTGGAGGGATGGCGGAACAGCGGATGAATTCCTCGCCCGTGTCGTCCATGAAAGGATTGGCCGCTTCGTTATCCAGCCATTTTTTCATCGATATGATCGGCATGGAGATGCCGCATATGACGGCTTCCAAGGAGACCTCAAGCTTCTCCGGCGAGAAAATGTCGACCTTCGTCTTTGAATTGCTCACGAGCGTGAACCCGAGGGACCCGAAAAGCCTGCTTGCGGGCGAATTGCCCGGCATGAAGGCAAATCAACCGGTGCAGCTGTCACATGGCTCCGGGAACGAGGATGGGGAAGCACCGGCGGATTACCGGCCGGATCCCGCCGAGGAGCAGGCGGAAGGCGACCCTGCTGATGCCGGGGAAGAGCCGCCGCAAGGCGGTCGGGGTATCGGCAATGAAGATAATGGCGAGGATGTCCCGGATCAGGGCACGGAAGACGAGCCTGGCAGTAAGAATGACCCTGGAAGCACCTCCAAGGATGGAAAGTCTACGAATGGAAAGAAAGCCGTACTCATCTATCATTCGCACCCACAGGAAGCATATAACCCGCTGCTAACGCATCCATCCGATAATCCGGGGGCTGTATCCCCAAGCAAGAACGTCATGCTGGTGGGCAGCTTTCTGAGTAAAAGACTTGAGGCCAACGGAATTGGGACCCTGCATGATAAAAGTGACTATCAATCTACCATTGAAGGATACAATTATAACTTTTCTTATAAATACTCGCGCCAGATGGTCATGGAGGCCATGTCCCAGAACGACGGCATTCATTACCTGATCGATATCCATCGGGATTCGCAGCGGTATAACAAAACGACGGCAACCGTAAACGGCGTTAACTACGCCAAGGTTTACTTCATCATCGGTCATGCGAACGAGAACTGGAGACAGAACGAGGCGTTTGCAAGCAAAATCAATGCCAAGCTGGAAAAATCCTATCCTGGGGTGTCTCGAGGCGTGTGGGGCAAATCAGCGGATCAAGGGAACGGGGAATATAATCAATCCCTGTCGCCAAACAGTATTCTGATCGAAATCGGCGGCATCGATAATACGAAGGAAGAATTGCAGCGGACAGCTGAAGCGTTGGCGGACATCATTGCAGATGTGTACTGGCAGGAGCAAGAGGCGGAGAAAGCCAGCGTGAAAAAAGACAACGATCAAACGAAGAAGCAGTCCGTTTCCGCGGGAACCAAGGGCGGAAGCAAAAAAGGAACAGAGGATCAAGCAGCCAAAGCAGGCTAACAGCTCGGCGGTAAGTGCAAGTGCGCCAAGTGTGAACGGGTAAATCGGGGAGGGACTCAGTGATGTCAAGAATGGGAAAACGGTTGGTGGCTCTTATCATATGGACAGGCATCGGCATATTGGTCGGCATGCAGCTTGGCGGGGCAAAAGCACCAGTACCGGCAGACGGTACCGGAGCCGTGCAAACTGTGCAGCAAAACCATGCTCAGGATCCGCAAGGCGGGGCTGCTCAAGGGAATGGATGGGGAGGGACACGCAAGACCCCTCCCGTATCAGAGTCCGCTGTTCTAGAAGAAGATGCTCGTAAGACCTTGCCCGAATATGAGCCGACGCCTAGCGACATCCTGCTTCCCGAGCGTTCGCAACCGCCTGCCGATGTGCTGGCCGATAAGACGGCAGGTCTGCTTCAGCAGTTGTCTGACAAAAGCATACGCTGGGTCGTATCGATGTTCGGATCGATCACGGAATAAATTCACCTTTATTCTCAGCATTGCTGTGCATCCCCTCAACTGGTATAATAAGTTGATTCAAACATCTGGTGGTTGTTGGGGGTTAGGCATGACAGACGTACAAGCAAGACAACAAAAAATTCGTAATTTCTGTATCATTGCACATATAGACCATGGGAAATCGACGCTTGCTGACCGTATATTGGAATTTACGGGCGCATTAACTTCGCGTGAAATGCAAGAGCAGGTACTGGATCAGATGGATCTGGAGAGAGAACGCGGGATTACCATCAAGCTGCAGGCGGTTCGCCTGAATTACAAATCCGATGACGGCGAGGAGTATATATTGAATCTGATTGATACTCCAGGGCACGTCGACTTTACGTATGAGGTATCCCGAAGCCTGGCCGCTTGTGAAGGCGCGCTGCTCGTAGTTGATGCTGCACAGGGAATTGAAGCGCAGACATTGGCCAACGTATATCTGGCACTGGATAACAATCTTGAAATTCTGCCTGTCATTAACAAGATAGACTTGCCAAGCGCCGATCCTGAGCGGGTGAAACAGGAAGTTGAGGATGTCATCGGTCTGGATGCCAGCGATGCCGTATTAGCTTCTGCCAAGGCCGGCATCGGAATCAAGGAAATTCTGGAGCAGGTGGTTCAGAAAGTTCCTGCGCCAACCGGCGATTCGGAAGAACCGCTGAAAGCGCTGATTTTCGACTCCCATTATGATCCTTACAAAGGCGTTATCGTATATGTGCGCGTTATTGACGGAAGCATTAAAGCCGGCTCCAAGATCAAAATGATGGCTACCGGCAAAACCTTCGAGGTCATTGAGGTGGGGGCGTTTAAGCCGCGCATGTCCATCGTGGACGAGCTTAACGTCGGCGATGTCGGTTTCATCGTGGCTGGTATCAAGAGCGTTGGCGATACGCAGGTCGGTGATACGGTAACGGATGCCAAGCGTCCGACGGCCCAGCCGCTTCCGGGTTACCGCAAAATCAACCCGATGGTATTCTGCGGACTGTATCCAATCGAAACGTCAGACTACAATGATCTGCGCGAGGCGCTTGAGAAGCTGCAGCTTAATGATGCATCGCTCAGCTTTGAGCCGGAGACATCCAGCGCGCTCGGATTCGGTTTCCGTTGCGGATTCCTTGGCCTGCTGCACATGGATGTCATCCAGGAGCGGATTGAACGAGAGTTTAACATACCGCTGATTACGACTGCGCCGAGCGTTATTTACCGCATTACGCTGACGAACGGAGAGCAGATCCAGATCGATAACCCGTCTCATTATCCTGAGGTGGGCAAGGTCGATTATGTCGAAGAGCCTTATGTTAAAGCAGGCATTATCGTTCCGAACGATTATGTCGGAGCGATCATGGAACTCTGCCAGAATAAACGCGGCGAATTCGTAAACATGGAATACCTGGACACAACGCGCGTTACCATTACCTATGAAATTCCGCTGTCGGAAATCGTGTATGATTTCTTCGACCAATTGAAATCGAGCACCAAAGGATATGCTTCATTCGATTATGAGCTGTCCGGGTACCGTCGATCCAATCTGGTCAAAATGGACATTTTGCTCAATGCCGAGCAGGTGGATGCCTTGTCCTTTATCGTGCACAAGGACCGTGCTTATCACCGCGGGCGGGCGATTTGCGAGAAGCTGCGTGAGCTGATTCCTCGTCAAATGTTCGAAGTGCCGATTCAAGCTTCTGTCGGTACCAAGGTTGTTGCCCGTGAAACGGTTAAAGCGATGCGCAAAAACGTCCTTGCCAAGTGTTACGGCGGTGACATCTCCCGTAAACGGAAACTCCTTGAGAAGCAGAAGGAAGGTAAGAAACGGATGAAGCAAGTCGGCAGCGTTGAAGTGCCGCAGGAAGCCTTCATGGCGGTACTGAAAATCGACGACAAGTAAATTTTGCATAGGAATGCCAGCCCAAGAGTTAACAGGGTAGGCTGTCCTGCGTATATAGTCTTATGAAGTAAATGATGGGAAAGCCGATTCTCGGCTTTCCTTTCTTTCATTCCAAGAAGCATAGCGTTATAGTAGAGAAGGAACTTTCGAGAAGTTACTTAAAAGAGGTTGTTCAAAAAGTCATCTTTTGATCACGAAGCAGCACATGAAGCTTAATCGACATCGAATATTGAATTCAGCCGGGCCTTCCGGTGCTCACGTAGGTTTTGCCTACGCTCCGCTCCTGACGTCCCTAGCTTCATCCAACCTTCTCGGTGCTGAAAACCTGACTTTTTGAACTCGCACTTAAAGTAAGTCATGCCAGAGGTGTACATGAGGGGGCAAGAAAAGAATGACGGCAAACGATCAACGGACGGAAGCGGTGTACATCCACATTCCGTTTTGTACCAATAAATGTTTTTACTGCGACTTCAATTCCTACGTGTTGAAAGATCAGCCGGTAATGGATTATCTTCGCGCGCTGGATAAGGAAATGGAGCTGACCGTTAAGGCCAACCCGCCTGGACGAATCAAAAGCATATTTGTAGGCGGCGGGACTCCAACGGTGCTGAAGCCGGATGAAATGGAATACTTCTTGCAGAGCGTGAAGCGCCATTTTCCGGAATGGTCCGATGACATTGAATTTTCGATGGAAGCCAATCCCGGCACTACGGATTTGGAGAAGCTGTCCGTCATGCGCGAAGGCGGCGTGAACCGCATCAGCTTCGGGGTGCAGGCCTTCCAGAACAGCTTGCTGACCGGCATCGGTCGGATTCATGATACGGATGATGTGTATCGAAGTCTCGAGAACGCCAGAAGAGCAGGCTTTGATAACATGTCCATCGATTTGATGTTCGGGCTCCCGAACCAAACCTTGGACATGCTTGCGGAAAGCGTGGATAAGGCGCTGGAGCTTGGACTCCCGCATTATTCAATCTACAGCCTGAAGGTTGAAGAAAACACGCTGTTCCATACGATGTACCAGCGAAACCAGCTGCCGCTTCCGGATGAGGAGGACGAGCTGAATATGTATCTTCTATTAATGGAGCGGATGCAGGCTGCCGGATATAAACAGTATGAGATCAGTAATTTTGCCAAACCCGGCTTTGAGAGCCGGCATAATATGACGTATTGGCGCAACGAGGATTATTATGGCTTGGGCGCGGGAGCGCACGGATACATTGGTCGTCAGCGCCATGTAAACATTAAAGGCGTCAACCCATATAATGAAGCAGCGAATCAAGGACTTCCGCGATTGGAGAGCTTTGAGGTATCAAGAGAAGAAGCGATGGAGGATTTCCTCATGGTTGGGCTCCGAGTCCTGGATGGCGTTTCGCGCAGCCGGTTCCGGCAGCAATTCGGGATTTCTATGGAAGAGGTATTCGCCGGCCCGCTGAATAAAATGGTAGGTGCGGGACTTCTCGATTCCACGGATGATGGATATAAACTGAGCAGTAAAGGCATTCTGTTCGGCAACGATGTGTTTGCCGAATTTATAGGCAGCTTGTCAACAAATTAATCTATTGAACTTATATGCGCTCTGTTGTATATTTATTCATAACATGACGGAGCGTGTAAAGGGGAGACGGACAACAATGTCGGCGGTATGCAGAAAGGCGAAGTTAGAAGATGTCGAGCCGCTGTATCAGATGATTCAGGGTTATGCGGAAAAGGGCATTATGCTGCCCCGGTCCAAAAAAGTGCTGGAGAAACAGATCGGGGAATTCGTTGTGGCCGAGTCTGAAGGGAACGTGATCGGCTGCGGTTCCTTGTGCCAGCTGGGAAATGATCTGGTAGAGATTCGTTCACTCGGCATCTCCGATGGTTATAAAGGGCAAGGAATCGGCTCCATGCTGGTGGATTCCCTTCTGGAAGAAGCGAAACGGCGCGAGCTTCCGAAAGTGATGGCCTTGACGTACGAGGTATCCTTTTTCATCAAAAACGGCTTTGCCGTTGTGGAAAAGGAGATTTTCCCGGAGAAAGTGTGGACCGACTGCATTCACTGCAAGAAGCAGCACGCTTGTGACGAAATAGCTGTTCTTAAAGTACTGAACTGACTTGACAATCCTCAGGTCGGTTTGGTATTTTTGTTATATCGGTTAGCACTCGATGGCGATGAGTGCTAACGAAAGTGAAATTAAGCAGTCAGCAAGGAGGGGAGCGACATGTTAACAGATCGTCAACGCATGATTTTGAATGCCATTGTGGATGACTATATCCGTTCTGCCGAGCCGGTTGGTTCAAGAAGCATTTCCAAACGCGGGGATGTCGGATACAGTCCGGCAACCATTCGTAACGAGATGGCTGATCTGGAGGAACTCGGATTTCTGGAGCAGCCTCATACATCAGCTGGACGAATTCCGTCACATAAAGGATATCGTTATTATGTTGATCATCTCACGTCGTCGTTTTCCTTGAACCCTGCGGAACTGCATATGATGAAATCCTTTTTTGCAGAAAAGCTGAACGTGATGGAGCAGATGATACAGCATACAGCTGGCATTCTGTCTCAAATGACTAATTACACTTCCATCCTGCTGGGACCGGAAGTTTTTCATACGTCTTTGCGTCATTTCCAGCTTCTTCCTCTCCATGAGGATCAAGCGGTAGCCATCATCGTAACCAGCACAGGGCAAGTCGAGAACAAGATTGTTTCGATTCCGCAGGGTGTGTCCGTTTCCGATCTGGAGCAAGTGGTCAATCTTCTGAACAAGAAGCTGGTCAACGTGCCTCTATATAAACTCAAGACCCGTTTGTATACGGAGATTGGCGAGGAAATGCAGCGGCATATTTCACATTATGAAGACCTCATGAGTATGCTGGATATCGCCCTTAACAATGAACCGGACCATCGCGGCGTATATCTTAGCGGCACGACCCACATGCTGAATCAGCCGGAGTTCAAGGATGTGGATAAGGTAAGGGAGATTTTCGAGCTTCTGGAACAGACACCCGCACTGTTGAAACTCATGGCTCCTGCTCCCGGTGAGCATGGTGTCCAAGTGAAGATCGGTACGGAAAATACGCATGAAGCGATTTCCAATTGCAGTTTGATTACTGCGACTTATTCGATAGATGGAAAAGCGCTCGGTTCGATTGGTATTCTCGGTCCTACAAGAATGGAATATGCACGGGTGATCGGCATCTTGAACGTGTTATCCCATGATCTGACGAAGCTGCTGTCACACTGGTACAAATAAAGGAGTGAGACAGATGAGCCAAGGACAACATAGCCAAGTGGACGGAGATGAACGTTATTCTACGCTATTAAACAACAGTAATGCCGTCCGGGCCGTCACGTCCGCTGTAGAAGGCACGCTTGGACCGAAGGGGCTCGACGTGATGCTGGTAGGTCCCCGCGGCGAAGTGGTCATTACCAATGACGGGGTAACGATTCTGGATAAAATGGATGTCACCCACCCGGCTGCCCGCCTTCTCATTCAGGTGGCAAGAGCGCAGCAGGAGAAAATCGGCGACGGAACCACAACGGCTACCGTGCTTGCAGGAGCACTTGTGCAGGAAGGGGTTTCCCGCATCACCCGCGGGGTGCCTGCATCCAAGGTGGTGGAGGGGCTGCGTCAAGGAATCGAGAAGTCGATGGAGCTGTTAACCAAGCGGGTTCGGCTGATCGACGGATTGGATGATCCGCTGCTGGAACGGACGGTGTACGTTGCGGGGCGTGAACGGAAGGACATCGTGGAGCTGATTATGCAAGCTGCGAGGAAAGCCGGAATCACCCGTCTTCAGGATCCTTCCTACTCGCTCGCGGACAGTATAATTGCCCTGGAGAATGCCGAGAATGAAGTGTTTGAGGGGGTTCTGCTCCGGCAGCGACCGATCTTCGCCCGCGAGTCCAGGTCATATGACGATGCAAAAGTGTTGGTGCTGTTTGATTCCCTGGAGCCGGATGAGATCGATGAAGAGGCGCTCACAACCGAAGCCGGATTTGCGCAATATATGGATCTCCGAAAAGTGTTCGCTTCAGATTTGGAGAGATTGTCCGAGCTGTCCGTAAAACTCATCCTGCTTGAAAAAGGCATCCACCCGGATGCGGAGCAGTTTTGCCTGGATCACGGCATGATGGTTGTACCGCGCGTCTCCCGTGCGGATCTTCGCCGGGTAAGCGACATGACGGGAGCTACTCCCATACGCCGCAAGGCGTTACATAAAGACTCGAAGGAGCTTGCGGTCCTTCTGGGTGATACCCCGCGTGTCGCTTATGATGAAGGCATCGAGAAAATCCGGCTGTCCTGCGGCAGCCAAGACAAGGACCGTATCGTGACGGTCATTGTTGGGGCAAGCACTTCCGAGGTCGTAGGCGAAGCGGCCAGAATCGCTGGGGATGCGGCCTCGGCACTGCAGGCTGCCGTTTCCGGAGGGGTGCTTCCGGGCGGCGGGACAAGCGAACTCGCGGTGTCCTACGAGTTGGAACGGATCCGGGAGGCTCAGAAAGGCATGGAAGCCTTCGGCATGGAAGCCGTTTCGGCGGCTTTGCGCAAGCCGATGTCGCAGATACTTCTCAATGCCGGTTACAACCCGCTCGAGAAGATGGAAGAAGTGCGCGCTGCGCAAATCCGTGCAGACTCTGATTGCATGGGTATTGATTGCGACAGCGGCCGGGTTGTCGATTATGAGGAGCTGGGCGTGCTGGATCCGGCACCGGTTAAACTTCACGGCTTGCGGGCAGCCGGTGAAGTCGCAGCAGCCGTGCTGCGGATTCATCACGTCATCAAGATGAAAGAAATAGGCGAATAACGCTTAAGGTATAGAACAAATCACGGATAGACTGTTTTAGACTATGAAGGAGGTGAAGGCGTCTTGAATAAAGAGCATAAGGATGCCGTTCAAGATACAGTTACAGAAGAAATGATGGAAGAAACTTTGGAGAACACGCCAAATACGGGTGAGCGCGAGTCTGCAGAGGAAGCCGTAAATCCCGAACAGGAGATTCCTGTAACGGAATCGGCGGATGAAGCAGGTTCAGCAGAGCTTGAGAAGCTTCAGGCTGAGGTGCTGGAGCACCAGCAGCGTACCCTGCGAGTTCAAGCGGATTTTGACAACTTCCGTCGTCGCACCCAGAAGGAGAAAGAAGATCTGGGCAAATATGCATCTTCCAAACTGATTACGGAGCTTCTGCCCGTCATCGACAATTTTGAGCGTGCCCTTCAGGCATCCGAGGAGAACCCGGAGTTTGAATCCTTCTCCAAGGGAGTCAGCATGATCTTCCGCCAGTTGGAATCGGTCCTTGCTACCGAAGGCTTGACCGCGATGAAGAGTGTAGGCGAGCCGTTCAATCCGGAGTATCACCAAGCGATCATGCAGGTGGAAAGCGATGAATACGAGGAAGGCATCGTGGTTGAGGAAGTGCAGAAGGGGTATATGCTTAAAGATAAAGTGTTAAGACCTGCGATGGTTAAAGTGAGCATGTAAGCGACTTTCGATAGTCGTTTATCATATAAAAAATTGATGAAGATCATGCGAGGATTCGTGTGAATGAATAAGGAGGAAATTTTTACATGAGCAAAGTTATTGGTATCGACTTAGGAACAACCAACTCCTGCGTAGCCGTAATGGAGGGTGGGGAAGCAGTAGTTATTCCGAATCCGGAGGGTGCTCGTACGACTCCATCCGTTGTCGGATTTAAGAAAGACGGCGAGCGTATCGTTGGGGATACAGCGAAACGTCAAGCGATCACCAACCCGGATCGTACCATTATCTCTATTAAGCGTCATATGGGTACAAATCACAAAGAATCCATCGACGGCAAAGACTACACGCCGCAAGAAATCTCTGCTATCATTCTGCAGAAGCTGAAATCCGATGCGGAAGCTTATCTGGGCCAACCAGTAACCCAGGCGGTTATTACGGTTCCAGCATACTTTAATGACAGCCAGCGTCAAGCGACCAAGGATGCCGGTAAAATCGCGGGTCTTGAAGTGCTGCGTATCGTCAACGAGCCGACCGCTGCTGCATTGGCTTACGGCATGGAGAAATCCGAAGACCAAACCATCCTGGTATATGACCTTGGCGGCGGTACATTCGACGTTTCCATTCTAGAACTGGGCGATGGCTTCTTCGAAGTAAAAGCAACCAGCGGGGACAACCAGCTTGGCGGCGACGACTTTGACCAAGTGATCATTGACTACCTGGTAGCCGAATTCAAGAAAGAGCAAGGCATCGATCTCAGCAAAGACAAAGCAGCTGTTCAACGTCTGAAAGACGCTGCGGAAAAAGCGAAAAAAGAATTGTCCGGCGTACTGACAACCACGATTTCGCTGCCGTTCATCACCGTTGCTGACGGCGTGCCTCAGCATCTTGAGATTAACCTGACTCGTGCTAAATTCGAAGAATTGTCTGCTTCCCTGGTAGAGCGTACGCTTGGCCCGACTCGTCAAGCGCTTAGCGATGCAGGTTTGACCGCTAACGATATTCACAAAATCGTCCTTGTCGGCGGTTCCACTCGTATTCCTGCCGTACAGGAAGCGATTAAGAAATTGACAGGAAAAGAGCCTCACAAAGGCGTAAACCCTGACGAAGTGGTTGCGCTTGGAGCAGCCGTTCAAGCCGGCGTATTGACAGGTGACGTTAAAGACGTCGTGTTGCTCGACGTAACTCCGTTGTCCCTCGGTATCGAAACCGCAGGCGGCGTATTCACCAAAATGATCGACCGCAACACGACGATTCCAACAAGCAAATCCCAAGTATTCTCCACGTATGCCGATAATCAGCCGAGCGTTGAAATTCACGTGCTGCAAGGTGAACGCGAAATGGCTGCCGGCAACAAAACGCTGGGACGCTTCATGCTTGGAGACATTCCTCCAGCACCGCGCGGCGTGCCGCAAATCGAAGTTACCTTTGACATCGATGCGAACGGTATCGTAAACGTATCGGCGACGGATAAAGGTACTGGCAAGAGCCAGAAGATCACGATCACGTCCTCCAGCGGCTTGAGCGATGCTGAAGTTGAGCAAATGATGAAGGACGCTGAGCTTCATGCTGAAGAAGACCGTAAACGCAAAGAGCTGGTAGAAGCTCGCAACAATGCGGACCAACTCGTATACACGACCGAGAAAACACTCAAGGATCTAGGCGACAAAGTCGACGCTTCCGAAGTGGAAAAAGCGAACGAAGCGAAAGACAAAGTGAAGAAGGCCCTTGAATCCGATAACCTCGAAGAGATTAACGCTTCGGTAGAGGAGTTGACTCAAATCGTACAGCAGCTGTCCGTAAAGCTGTATGAGCAAGCAGCACAACAGGAACAGCAAGGTGCTGAAGGTGCTGACGCCGGCGCTCCTAAGAAAGACAATGTCGTAGATGCAGATTACGAGGTTGTTGACGAAGATAAAAACAAAGGTTAATCTGAATAGATTGTATGGGAAGGTCAAAGCTGCGCATCTTCGCACTTTGGCTTTCCTTATGTAAAAGAGTAATAAAGAGATTGGGGTGAAACCGTGGCTGATAAGCGTGATTATTATGAGGTGCTCGGTGTCGGCAAGGATGCATCGGACGATGAAATCAAGAAGGCGTACCGCAAAATGGCTCGCCAATATCATCCGGACGTGAACAAAGCGGCTGACGCGGAAGCCAAATTCAAGGAAGTGAAAGAGGCTTACGATGTATTGAGCGATGGTCAGAAGCGTGCGCAATATGACCAGTATGGTCATATCGATCCGAACCAAGGTATGGGCGGAGGCGGTTTCTCCGGTGATTTCGGCGGTTTTGGAGATATATTCGATATGTTCTTTGGCGGTAATGGTCGCCGTGATCCGAATGCGCCTCAGCGGGGGAACGATCTGCAATATACGATGACGGTTGAATTTAAGGAAGCGGTATTCGGTAAGGAAACGGATATCACCATTCCGAGAACGGAGACATGCGATACATGTCACGGCTCCGGTGCGAAGCCGGGCACGCAGCCGCATACATGTTCGGTGTGTAACGGCAGCGGGCAGCAAGAAGTCGTGCAAAATACGCCGTTTGGACGTATGGTAAACCGTCGCGCTTGCTCGAACTGTAACGGAACAGGGAAAATCATCAAAGACCGCTGCTCGACTTGTAACGGCAACGGCAAAGTGAAGAAGCAGCGCAAGATTCATGTTCGCGTGCCTGCTGGTGTGGACGACGGAGCTCAGCTTCGCATGACAGGTGAAGGCGAAGGCGGCTTCCGCGGCGGCCCGGCCGGTGACTTGTATATCGTCATCCGCGTGAAGCCGCATGACTTCTTCGAACGCGAAGGGGACGACATTTATTGCGAAGTGCCGCTTACCTTTGCTCAGGCTGCGCTTGGCGACGAGATTGAGATCCCGACGCTGACGGAGAGAGTGAAGCTGAAGATTCCGGCCGGTACGCAGACGGGAACCTTCTTCCGCTTGAAAGGCAAAGGGGTGCCTCGGCTTCGCGGCATGGGACAGGGTGACCAGCACGTCAAGGTTGTGGTCGTTACGCCAAGCAAGCTGAGTGATGATCAGAAAGAGCTGCTTCGTCAGTTTGCTTCCCTTGATGGCGAACAGACCCATGAGCAGGAACAGTCTTTCTTTGACCGTGTTAAAAAAGCATTCCGCGGTGACTAATACAAACTTATGGGGTTAATCCCCCTCATAGCTTAAAGAACAGCAGCAGGCTTAAGGTGATCAACCTTCGGCCTGCTGTTTTTTTGTTTCTGGGGACGGAAGGGAGCTTTAGGTGGTCTGCCAGCTTAAACAGCCGATTCCTCAAGAATAAAACACTTGACGATGAAGCAACCTAGGGAAGTTCCATCTAGGAAGTTGCAATCTTGAATTAGGAAATGCAGGTGAAATGAAGTGGCAGAGAAAAATATTTTGGCGTATTTTAAAAGCCCGGAAGAAGCCCAGCATGCTGCCCGCAAATTGCAGTCGCTGCGCGTTGCCGATATGTCCATCGACCGGTTTAGCGCCGATCCCGGCGGGGAGCTCAACAATCCGATGAATCCGTTGACAGGCAACATTGCAAGCTTAACAACGCTGACCTTAAATGCGGATATTTCGGGGCCGGGAGCCGGAATTCTCGGGGCGGCGGATCCGTCCGCCAGCGGGATGAGCAGCGGCGGGGAGGACGGAACCGAAGGCCGGGATATTTTGCTGACGGTTGTATTGGACGAAGGCGTATTTCCGCAAGCCATGCGGTTAATCGAAGAATCCGGCGGCATGATTTAAGGTAAGGACGGCTCTGATCTTTTATTTTGGAAAGGAGAACGGCATTCATGATGAGACGCGTAAAAAAAGGGAAAATCTCGAGCAAAACCGAGAAAATGATTGCCCTTCAATCCGCTAAGGCGGAGGATGTTGAATTTTCGGCCATGGAAGCCGATCACGATGATGTGGAAGCGCTGCGCAGAAGCGAGGCGGCGGATGAACGCCAATTGAAGAAAATTCTCGATGAAACCAGTAAAAATGTAGATTAGTCGTTATGGCTTCAGCGTTTGAAAGAGCCCTCTTACCTTTCTTGTTACGGAGGTGGTAAGCAGGGCTTTTTTGTTGAAGAGATAAGAAAGTATAAACTTCGGAGGATAGCCATCCTTATTCCGCAAGTAAAACTTCCGCCATATGAGGTCTGTCTTCTGTGAAAGTACGCTGATAGACGTATTCCGCATTTGACCGATTTGTAAGTAAAGTCCTCATGGTATTTTAGTACAAACTTTGTATCCGGGGTCCTCAATATAGTACAATAATAACTATGTATGAATGAGGAGGAACAGTAGCACATGTTATGGCATGAATTAACGATACATACCACGGAGGAAGCCGTGGAGATGATTACGAATTTCCTGCATGAGGCGGGAGCCGGAGGCGTTTCGATCGAAGAATCCGGTACGACAAACAAGAAGCGGGACACATCCCTTGGACAGTGGTTTGATGAGATCGTTCCGTTTAACGATATTCCTGAAGGGCAAGCCGTAATCAAAGGGTACTTTGATGAGACGGTGACCTTGGAAGCGATCCGTGATGAGATAACGCCGCGCGTGAATGAACTGAAGGAATTTGGGATTGATACAGGTGAAGTCAGGTATGAGATGAAGACCGTCGATGAGAATGAATGGGCAACGGCCTGGAAGCAGTATTTCAAACCGATCCGTGTATCCGAGCGATTGACAATCAAGCCGACATGGGAAGAGTACACGCCGGAATCCGATCAAGAATCGATTATTGAGCTGGACCCGGGCATGGCATTCGGCACTGGAACGCATCCGACGACTTCGTTATGCTTGCGCACACTCGAGATGGTGATCAAGGGTGGAGAGGAAGTCATAGATGTCGGGACAGGCTCTGGCATACTTTCCATCGGCGCCGCGCATTTGGGAGCTTCACGGATACTGGCTCTCGATCTGGACCCGGTTGCTGTATCCAGCGCAATGGAGAATACCCGTCTTAACGGTTTGGAAGATCGGATTACGGTCAAGGAAAGCGATCTGCTCTCTGTAATCACCAATCAATCCGATTCATCCGATCTGGGCGTGACGCTTCCGGTACAAGTTGTAGTGGCTAACATTTTGGCTGAGGTCATCCTGTTGTTTGTAGACGATGTATACCGGGCTCTTCGGCCGGGAGGCGCTTATATCGCCTCGGGCATTTACAAGAACAAAGAAGAGATCGTAGAAAAGGCGCTGATTGCCTCCGGTTTCGAAATTGCCGACATCTGCCGCGAGGATGATTGGGTTGCGTTCGTGGCGAGGAAAAACTGATTATGGAGTTTTTGGACCAACTGTTATTTTATCCGCTGGAACAACTTCCTTTTTATCTGATTGCTTTAATTATTGCCTTTACCGTGCATGAATTCTCGCATGCCTATTTTGCGAATAAATTCGGAGACCCAACGGCCAAGCTGCTGGGAAGGGTTACACTGAATCCGGCGGTACATTTTGATTTTCTGGGGATTATTCTCTTGCTGATTGCAGGTTTTGGCTGGGCACGGCCGGTACCGATCAATCGTGAGAACTTCAGCAACCCGCGCCGAATGAGCATCATTGTGGCGGCGGTGGGTCCGCTGAGTAATCTTATGTTAGGTATACTTGGTGCGCTCATTTATGCTGTTCTGTACCAAACCGGGATTATTCCTCCAGAGGGAATTACCAAGACGGATCAAGCGGTGCATTTGTTCTTTAATATATTTATATTGCTCAACTTCTTTCTATGTCTGTTCAATCTTGTTCCATTGCCTCCGCTGGACGGCTACAGGGTTCTTGAGAATGCGTTGCCTCCGCGTCTCAGTGCGAGGATTCAGAAGTTTGAGCAATGGTCGATCCTTTTCTTCCTGTTGATCATATTGTTGCCCGTGTTCCAGGATTATACGATCAAGCCCCTGTATGATGCGGCACATGCGCTGTCTTCCAAATTTTTGGACATGTTCATTATGATGACCGGCGGTTACAGGCTCTGATTTACTCTGGTCAGTTAGCACGAAAAGTTGTATGATGTGGTTTGGCGATTTTGGAGTTAGGTGAGGTTAAAGATGCAGCGATATTTTGTCACTCCCGAACAATTCGAGGGAGACCGTGTTGAGATTACGGGCGATGACGCCCGTCATATTACCAAGGTCATGCGAGGCAGGCTTGGTGATAAATTGATTGTAAGCGATGGGGCATCCCGCGAAGCCATGGTGGAGATTGAAAGCATCGAGGCGGCCAGTGTCATTGCCGTTGTAATTGAACCCATGGAGATGACCCAGGAACCGCGTCTGCAAGTGAGCATCGCTCAAAGCTTGCCGAAAGGCGATAAGATGGAGACCGTCATCCAAAAGTGCACCGAGATCGGCGCGGTGTCCTTTGTGCCCTTTTTATCGGACAGAACGATTGTTCAGTACGATGCCAAGAAGGAAGGAAAGCGGCTGGAGCGCTGGCGCAAGATTGCGAAAGAGGCGGCTGAACAGGCGCATCGTAACCGGATACCGTCTGTTGAACAGCCTTTGTCGTGGAAAAATCTGCTTGCAGCGTTTTCCGGCTATGATGCCGTATATTTTTGTTATGAAAAAGAGCATGGCTCCCAGCTGAGGGACGTGCTGAAGCCTTTTGTAGAGCAGGCGCTGTCGAATTCGGCCGAGAAGGCGAGCTTGCTGCTGGTCGTTGGACCCGAGGGCGGCTTTACGGAAGAGGAATGCCGAGCCGCCGAAGATGCAGGAGCCGTATCCGTTGGACTTGGAAGACGGATCCTTCGCTGCGAGACTGCCGGTATGACGGCGCTTGCCTGCGCACTATATGAATCTGGAGAAATGGGGGGCGTTTGAACATGCCATCCGTAGCGTTTTATACGTTGGGTTGCAAAGTCAATTTTTACGATACCGAGGCCATCTGGCAATACTTCAAAAATGAAGGCTACGACCAGGTGGACTTCGAACAAACCGCAGATGTTTATTTGATTAACACCTGCCACGTTACCAATACAGGGGATAAGAAGAGCCGTCAGATGATCAGACGCGCGGTTCGCCGCAATCCCGAGGCCATCGTGGCTGTAACGGGCTGCTACGCCCAGACCTCGCCTGCAGAAATTCTGGATATACCGGGTGTGGATCTTGTGATCGGGAACCAGGATCGCGATAAAATCATGGATTTCATCCATGATATTGAAAAGACGCGTCAGCCGATTAATGCTGTTCGCAATATTATGAAGACCCGGGTATTTGAGGAAATGGACGTTCCGGATTTCGCAGAACGCACTCGTGCATTTCTGAAAATCCAGGACGGATGCAACAACTTCTGTACGTTCTGCATTATCCCTTGGTCCCGCGGTTTGTCACGCAGCCGTGATCCGAAGAGCATCATCAAACAGGCGCATCAGCTGGTTGGAGCAGGGTATAAGGAAATCGTGCTGACCGGTATTCACACAGGCGGATACGGAGATGATCTTGAAGATTACAGATTGTCCGATTTGCTGTGGGATCTTGACCGGGTAGACGGTTTGGAACGGATCCGCATCAGCTCCATCGAAGCAAGCCAGATCGATGAGAAGATGCTGGATGTGTTGAACCGCTCCAGTAAAATGTGCCGCCACCTTCACATTCCGCTGCAAGCGGGGGATGATACGGTACTGAAACGGATGCGCCGTAAATATACAACCGAAGAGTTCTATAACAAGATGGGCTTGATTCGTCAAGCGATGCCCGATGTAGGCATTACGACGGACGTTATCGTTGGCTTCCCTGGCGAAACCGACGAGATGTTCCGTAACGGTTATGATCTGATGAAGGCAATTCAGTTCTCCGAGATGCATGTATTCCCGTATTCGAAGCGTACCGGCACGCCGGCGGCACGGATGGAGGATCAGGTGGACGAGGAAGTGAAGAATGCACGTGTGCATGATTTGATTGACTTGTCAGAGCAGTTGCAGCTTGCTTATGCTGAACGTTTTGTGGGTCAGATTCTGGAAGTGATACCGGAGCGCGAATACAAGGGAGCTCCTAACGGCGGAAAGATGCAGGGGTACAGCGATAATTACCTGCAGCTTGTATTCAACGGATCGCCTGATCTCGAAGGCAAACTGTGCCGCGTAAAAGTAACCAAAGCCGGTGTGAATGAATGCGAGGGTGAACTCCTCAGCGTCATGGATCATGGACTAAAGGCAGCTGCCCAGTAATTCCAATAGCGGCCATACCAGACAAGGATTTCATTTCCTGGCTACCGGAAGTGGAATCCTTGTTGTACATGAAGGAGGAATAGGAACATGACATATACACAGATTTCCGCAGGCGGCGTGGTATACCGTCATCATGAAGGGGCGCTTCAGATCCAGCTTATTTTGGACCGTTATGGAAAAACCTCGCTTCCCAAAGGCAAGATGGAAGCCGGTGAAACCGTCGAGCAAACGGCACTTCGAGAGATTTGCGAGGAGACAGGTATAGTCGGATCCATCACCTCTCCAGTGGACATTATTGCATATAAATACCATCATCCCGAGTTCGGCCAGGTGGACAAGGAAGTTCATTACTATCTGGTTAAGGCAGAAAAAGGCAGCTTAAAACCCCAAATCGAGGAAATCAACGGGGTGGACTGGTTCGAGCCTTTGGCCGCATGGAGGAAGCAGCGCAGCAACGGATATAATAATAATGATATCATCCTGCGTAAAGCGCTAACGCTGCTCGAGGTTAGCGTTCCTGCGGATGAAGATATGAAATTTTAGGTCTGTGCCCGCTTGTTCCAGAAGGGCAGATAGCATAGTGGGAGCGCGATAAGCGAGCATACGATATTAAACAAGGTTTGCGCATGGGCGATTTGCCCGGCCGGATCCGCTGCTAACCATCCGGATACGGCAGTTAAGCCCGATATGAACGGGGTAAAGAGCAGGACTCCGCCGATATTCAGCCCCATATGGGACCATGCCACGAATCGCCCTGCTCGGGTACTGCCGATGGCTGCGATAAGCGCTGTGGCGCAGGTGCCGACATTGGAGCCAAGAACGATGGCAACGCCGATCTCCGGAGGCAGGGCGCCACTGGCTGCAAGCCCCATAGCCATAGCGATGACAGCGGCACTGCTGTGCATCAGAGCAGTCAATATCGTTCCGGCTGCAATGCCCCAGAGGACGCTCCGCGAAGCGTGGTCCAGGAACCATTGGAACACACCGAGGCTCTGAAGGGTCGGGCCGATGGATTGCATGAATTGTATAGCAAGCAGCACCAGCGAGAATCCGGCGACAGCAAGGCATAAAAACTGGCTGCGGATCAAATTGTTTTTTAACTTGTCGTAGCTCGAAGGCGCGCGCTCGCTGACGAGTACGGCCCCGACCCATAGCATTAGCGAGAGGACAAGCAGCGGCATGGCGGCTTGTCCAATCTGGAGGCTGATGAGCTCGGTGGTTACCGTTGTGCCGATGTTCGTGCCGAGAATAACGCCCAGGGTACCGGCGAGGCTTAACAATCCGGCATTGGCAAAACCGATTGCCAGCACGGTTACGGCGGTACTGCTTTGCAACAGAGCCGTAACCGCCGTGCTGGCGATCATGCCCTTAAGGGGCGTGGATGTCGCTTTATGGAGCCACTTATGCAGCAGCGGACCGGCCCAGCGTTGAAGGGCAACCTCCATGACCTTCATGCCGAACAGGAACAGGACAAGACCATAACAGATGGGAAACCAGAGTGAGGATAGCATGATGTTCTCCTTTTAGAGGTTGTTCAAAAAGCTCTCTTTTGATAAGAAAACCAATCGAGGCCAATCAAGGATGAGCGACCGCGATTCAAAGGTAGGTTTTCTTGCGATATAGAATTTCATCAGCTCTGCTGATAACGAATAAATTCTATATCTAACACGAAGTAAATCAGGAAGTCACTCAGCATCGAATTTTGAATTCAGCCGGGCCTTCTGGTGCTCACGTACCAAACGTACGCTCCGCTCCTCAGTCCCTTGCTTCATCCAACCTTCTCGGTGCTGAAAACCGACCTTTTTGAACACGCATTTTTAGTGAAATAAAGTGGGGATATGAAGCATCCGCTGCTGTGAAAGTCAGGCGATAAACTTTTTTTCTTAATTACGTATATGACCCTTGGCGGACATGCATGCCTATGGAAATGGCCAGGGATAACTTAAGGAGTGAAATACAGTGCCATCGGTAATTTTGGAGCGCAGTCGAAAAAAGAGACTGGAGCAGGGGCATCCCTGGGTTTATAAAAGCGAGATTGCCTCTGTTGAAGGTGAACCCAAGCCGGGGGATATCGTATCGGTACTAAACCATCAAGGCCGCTTTCTCGCCTCCGGTTATTACAACCCGCAATCGCAAATCACCGTACGCACCGTTTCGTACGAGCCCGTTGAGACGATGGACAAGGCTTTTTTCGCCGCCAGGTTTCAGGAATGCCTGAAACACCGGGAACGGTTTATCGGAGATGAGAACGCCTACCGGCTGGTATATGGCGAGGCGGATTTTCTGCCGGGGCTGATTGTGGACCGTTTTGATGACGTACTGGTCATGCAGCTGCTGACGCTGGGGATGGATCGCTGCCGTGAGGACATCGTGAACGCGCTTGTCGAGGTGGTCCAGCCGAAAGGAATCTATGAACGAAGCGACGTGTCCATCCGGGAACTGGAAGGGCTGGAGCAGCGCACGGGTATTCTATACGGGGAATGTCCTCGCCACGTCACGGTGACGGAGAACGGCCTAAAGATCAAGGTGGATATCGAAGAAGGCCAGAAGACGGGATATTTCTTTGATCAGCGCGAGAACCGGGCATCCATTAAACCGTTAATGAATGGTTGGGGAAGCCGCAGCGGGATCACGCTCCAGACGGTGGAACGAGACGGTGAGAAGAAGACCTTACCGGTGAACAAAAGCGGAAAGGAAGTTACTTTTCCTTATTGGGATGGAGCCACGGTGCTGGAATGCTTTTCGCATACGGGAAGTTTCACGCTGCATGCCTGCCTTTATGGCGCCAAGAAAGTGACCTGCCTTGACATATCGGAGCATGCCATTGAAAGCGCCAAAGAGAATGTGGAATTGAACGGATTCCAGGAGCGCGTGGAGTTTGTAGTGGACGATGCCTTCCAATATTTGCGCAATCAGGTGAAAGGGCTGGAGGAACGCGAGTTGCGTGCGCAAGGGGATCAGAAAGTGGATACCTCCAAACCGCTGACCGCAGGAGGCGGACGTTCCTGGGATGTGGTTATTCTGGACCCGCCGGCTTTTGCCAAAACCAGGTCTGCCGTTAAAGGGGCTTGCCGCGGATATAAGGACATCAATCTTCATGGCATGAAACTGGTGAATGAGGGCGGTTATTTGGTTACGGCAAGCTGCTCGTACCATATGCGGCCGGATTTGTTCCTGGAGACCATTCAGGATGCGGCAAAAGACGCCGGAAAAATTCTGAGACTCGTGGAATGGCGTGCGGCTGGCAAGGATCATCCGCAAATTCTCGGGGTCGACGAGGGGCATTATTTGAAATTTGCCGTGTTTGAAGTGCGCAGCAAATCGAAACTTTAAAGTGCAGCAGCACGGTAGAAGCGAAGGATCTTGCCATGGTGGGTGAACCACAATGGCAGGGTCCTTTTTTTGTATGCCCGCAATAATTTGGAATGGGAATGAAATCCAAACGTATGTTCCATCAAACGATACTTATGCTATACTAGTAATCAGCATCTTTTTTGATAGAGAACGAACCAAGACAGGGATTTTATATGAATTTTGATGCATTTGACTAATAGATTCAAGGGCATGATTTCACCGGAAACGCAGCTGTTTTGAAGGGTGAAGGAGTCCTTTTCGGAGACGATGTAAAGGAGGCATAGCATGAGCATTCAATTTGTTATTGGCAGGTCGGGCAGCGGCAAGAGCACGTCGATCCGCCAAGAGATGATCGAGCGATTGGAGCAAGATCCCAAGGGGAATCCGATGATACTGATCGTTCCCGAGCAAGGGTCCTATGAAGCGGAGCATGCACTCGTTAATGCGGGAGGCATTCGCGGGATGATGCGCGCGCAAGTGCTCAGTTTCCGTCGACTGGCTTACCGTGTCATGCAGGAAACCGGCGGGGCCGCGAAGGTGGCGATCAGCGAAGAAGGCAAGCGCATGCTGCTGTACAAAATTTTGCGGAGGCGCAAAGAAGAGCTTCAATTGTTCGGTGCTTCGGGAGAGCAGCATGGATTTGTCGGTAAGCTGAGCGAGCTGTATACAGAAATGAAGCGCTATTGCATTGATGCTGCCTGCGTGGAGGAGCAGCTGGGACAGATGCTGTCAGGCTCTGGGAATTCTCCGATGCTTCGGCGCAAGCTGGAGGACATCGTAACGGTTTTTCGCGATTTTGAGCTTGAGATTTCAAGGTTCTACATGGATGAGGAAGATACGCTGGCCTCATTGGCAGAGGGCGTGACCCAATCAGAGTATATCAAGCGCGCGGACATTTGGATCGATGGCTTCCATGGCTTTACGCCGCAGGAGTACCGGGTGCTCCGGGAAATTATGACGCATGCCAACCGCGTAACGATTGCGTTGACACTGGACAAGCCTTATACGAACGGGAATGTTCCGCATGAGCTGGATCTCTTTCATCCTACCGCGGTGACGTACATAAAGCTTGAAGGCATTGCCGATGAGATGGGGTTGGATATGGAGCATCGTATTCTGCAACCCGATGTTCTTCCGCGGTTTCAAGAGTCCCCTCTGCTTGCCCATCTCGAGCGCGGTTATGATCGGAAGAAACGTTGGACGGAAGCTGCCCGTGACGGAGTTACAGTGAGCCATCCGGACGGCAGCAGGGCAGGTCTTCTTCTGCATGCTGCCAGTCACCGCCGGGCTGAAATTGAAGGGGCTGTACGCGAAATGGTGCGTCTCGCTCGAGAAGAAGGAGCAAGATACCGGGAAATGGCCGTGTTTGTCCGGAATATGGGAGAATATGAGCATCTGATAGGTCCTTTGTTCAGGGAACACGGCGTTCCTTATTTTCTGGATCAGAAGCGAAGCGAACTCCATCATCCGCTGGTCGAATTTATTCGCTCTGCGCTGGATATCATCGGACGCCGCTGGCGTTATGAGGACGTATTCCGCTGTGTGAAGACGGATCTGCTGCTGCCGCTGGACGGATCGCTTACCCGTGAGGACATGGACCGTCTGGAAAACCATGTGCTGGCTTCCGGAATCCAGGGCACACGCTGGACGGATGGACGCCCTTGGAAGGGAATTCCAAGTCTCTCATTAGAAGACGGAGAGAGTGAGGTGCGAAATCCGCATGGGATGCAGGCGATTGAGTATGCCAGAAAGGTGATTACGGAGCCGCTGCATGCGTTTGAGAAGCGGATGAAGAAGGCAACGAATGCGATGGATCAGAGCACGGCAGTCTACCGGCTTCTGGAGGAAGCCGCTGTTCCTGAGAAGCTCGAGCTGTTAAGCCGCGCTGCCCTGGATGCCGGGCGTCCTGAGGAAGCCAGGGAGCATCGCCAGGTATGGGGGGCAGTGCTTGACCTGCTCGATCAGATTGTGGAGATGATGGGTACGGAGAAGCTCAGCACCGAATTGTTCACGGGCGTGCTGGGTACGGGACTTACGGAGATGAAAATGGCTCTGGTGCCACCTTCTCTGGATCAAGTGCTGATCGGCAGCATGGATCGGACACGGACGGGCGGGGTGAAATATGCTTTTCTGCTCGGCATTAATGATGGTGTTCTCCCAGCCCAGTTCCAGGACGATGGGATCCTGACAGAACCGGAGCGTGTTCAGCTCGAAGACCGCGGCTTGGAGCTTGCTCCAAGCATATCCCGCAGACTGCTGGATGAACGGTTCCTGATTTATAATGCTCTGACTTCGGCCAGTAATCAGCTGTGGGTCAGCTATCCTGCGGCGGACGATGAAGGCAAGACGTTGCTGCCATCCGAGGTCATCCGCCATTTGAAGCTGATGTTTCAGATGGAAGAGGTACCATTGTTTCCAAGACCGCATGCCGGGCAATCAGCCAGTGAGCAGGAGCATTATGCCGCCCGTCCGGATAAGACGCTTGCTTATTTAACGGGGCGGCTTCGTGACTGGAGGAATGGTGAGGAGATTCCGGACTTTTGGTGGCATGTGTACAACTGGTATGCGGAACAGCCGGAATTAAGGCCACGTCTTTCTTCGATGCTCTCGTCCTTGTCTTACCGGAATGAAGCCCGGCCGCTTAAGCAGGAAACCAGCAGGCAGTTGTACGGAACGAAGCTGCGGACAAGCGTATCCCGGATGGAGCGCTTTGTTTCGTGTCCTTTTTCCCATTTTGCTTCTCATGGTTTGAAGCTGAGAGAACGGCAGTTGTACCGTCTTCAAGCTCCTGACATTGGGCAGCTGTTTCATGCTGCCTTAAGCAGCATGGCCGTGAAGTTTCAATCACAGCATCGAAGCTGGGGAGACCTGACCGCGGAGGAATGCCTGCGCGAGGCGGAAGCAACAGTCGATCGGCTTGCACCCATGCTGCAGGGTGAAATTCTACTGAGCTCCAAGCGATATGGATATATTTCGCGCAAGCTGAAAAACATCGTGGGCAGAGCGTCCGTAATTTTGGGTGAACAAGCAAGGCGCGGCAAATTTGAGCCGATCGGTCTCGAGCTCGATTTCGGTCCCGGGAAGCCGCTGCCGCCGCTGACGTTTGAATTGCCGAACGGGGTCAAGATGGAGATTGTCGGGCGCATTGACCGGGTTGACATGGCACGCGGAGAGCATGGGATCATGCTTCGAGTCATTGATTATAAATCCAGCCAGAAGGATCTGCGGTTGCATGAGGTCTATTACGGGTTATCCTTGCAGATGCTGACCTATCTGGATGTGCTGCTGACGTTTGCGGAGGACTGGCTCGGCGAACAGGCCTTGCCTGCGGGAACCTTGTATTTCCACGTTCATGATCCAATCCTGCAATCCGCAAACGGCATGACGCCGGAGCAGGCGGCAGAGGAGCTGCTCAAACGATACAAAATGAAGGGCCTGCTGCTGGCAGACCGCGAAGCGGTCTCCCTCATGGACTCGTTCCTTGAAAAAGGACATTCGACCATTCTGCCCGTCGCCGTCAAAACGGACGGCAGCTTCTACAGCAGCGCGGCCGTGGCAACGCCTGACCAGTGGAAGACCTTGTTGTCCGCCGTGCGGGAGAACATGCTGAATATCGGCTCCAGAATTACGGGAGGCGATGTCGCGATTGTGCCGTACCGGATTCAGCAGGAGACTGCCTGCACGTACTGTTCCTTCCGGCCTGTATGCCAGTTCGACGACGCAATTGAGGGCAGCGAATATCAGCTGCTCGGTAAACCGGGTAAAGATCAGGTTTGGGAGATGCTTGGACATCCGAAGGGAGGAGAGAGCCGGTGAGAGAGATGATAGCAAAACCTGAGGGCAGCATGTGGAGTGACGACCAGTGGAAAGCCATCGCGCTCTCGGGCGATGACATGTTGGTTGCAGCTGCGGCTGGTTCAGGGAAGACCGCCGTGCTGGTTGAACGGATCATTCGCAAAATCCTCGACGATTCCGCGGGGTTCAGCGTTGACCGGCTTCTTGTGGCTACGTTTACCAAGGCAGCGGCTGCCGAAATGCGGGGACGGATCCGGGAAGCGCTTGACCGTGAGCTGGACCGGGATCCGGACAACGAGCATATTCGGCGCCAGCTCGCTTTGCTTGGCAGGGCGTCGATTACAACGCTGCACTCCTTTTGCATGGAAGTCATTCGGCGATATTATCAGTTAATACCTCTGGATCCGGGATTCCGCATTCTGAATGAACATGAGGCGGATTTAATGCGGCAGGATTTGCTGGAGGAGCTGTTCGAAGAGAAATACGGCGAGGCCGAGGACGATTCGGAGAGCCGTTTTGTAAGATTGGCGGACTGGTTTAGCGGCGAGCGAACAGATGACGCGCTGTACCGACTCGTGCAGCGTCTCTACGATTTCTCCCGCAGCCATTCTTGGCCGGCACATTGGCTTAGGGAAACGGCTGCCGGCTTCCAGGTGCAAGATACGGAGGCTCTTGGGCAAACGCCATGGGTTCAAAGCATATTGGCGGATGCGCGGTTGGCCTTGAATGGAGCAGCTGGCTTGCTGCAACAAGCCAGAGCAATCGCGATGCAGCCGGGAGGTCCTGCGCCGTATGTGGACAATCTGGATGACGACTTGCGCCTCGTCGTCTCCCTGCTCGAGGCCATCGATATTTCGCCGTGGGAATCGTTGTACGGCATTTTCCGCGAGGTGTCTTTCGGCAAGCTCAAATCCGTTCGGAAGGATGAGGTGCTGCCGGAGCTCCAGGAACAGGTTAAGGAATTGCGCGATAACGTGAAGAAAATTGTTAACGAGCTGAAAAGTGCATTGTTTGGCCGTCCGGCATCGGAGTTTTTACAGGAACTTCACACGGCAGCGCCGCTGATGATGGAGCTGGCCGAGACGGTTATCGCTTTTGGCGAGCGATACCGGGAGGCCAAGGCAGCCAAAGGCATGGTCGACTTTAACGACCTTGAGCATTATTGCCTCCATATTCTTCGCCACCCCGATTCCGTGCCGGGCCATATGATGCCTTCCGATGCGGCGATGGAATATCGCGAGCAGTTTGATGAAGTGCTGCTTGACGAATATCAGGATACGAATAGCGTACAGGAAGACATTGTACGATTGATCTCCCGGGAAATGCCGGGCAACCGGTTTATGGTCGGAGACGTGAAGCAGAGTATTTATCGGTTCCGCTTGGCGGAGCCGGGACTGTTTCTCGATAAATATAAGACGTTCTCTTCCGACGCGAGCACGGCTCAAGCCGGCATTCGGATTGATTTGGCCCGTAATTTCCGCAGCCGGATGGAAGTGGTGGATGCCGTCAATTTGCTGTTCCGGCAGATCATGAATGAATCCGTAGCCGAGATTGCCTATGATGCCCGGGCTGAGCTTGTATGCGGCGCTTCCTTTCCGGAGCAGGAGATTCAGGATGGGACGAACCCTTACATCCCTGAATTGCTCCTGATTGACCGCCTTGGAAAAGGGGGGGAGGAGCAGTCCGAAGACTCGGCTTCCGAGGAAGACGGGGCTCATCTTGAGGTTGAGGCGCTTGAAATGGAAACCGCCCAGTTGGAGGCTCGCGCCATTGCCCGCAGAATCCGTGAGATGACAGGCGAAAGCGGGAAGCCGCTCATGGTGTACGATAAGGGACTGAAATCGATGCGGCCCGCAGGGTACGGGGACATGGTTATTTTGCTGCGCTCAGCCATGGTATGGGCACCGTTAATTATAGAGGAGCTGCGTCAGGAAGGAATTCCGGCGTTTGGCGAGCAGAACAAAGGATATTTTCAGGCGACGGAAGTGGAGATCATCTTATCGCTGCTGCAGGTGATTGATAATCCTCGGCAGGATATTCCCCTGGCTTCCGTATTGCGCTCGCCCATCCTCGGATTATCCGAGGAAGAGATGGCACAGGTGCGCCTGTGTGCCAAAGGGACTTATTACGATGCGCTTCAAGCGGCAGTCGCGTTAAGCAGCGTCCCGTCGGTCATGGATTCGGCGCGCCCTGTGGGCTTAGTGGATGGCAAATGGACCCCAGGCGTAGAACTGGAAGGCTTGGCCGAAGCAGCAGCAGGTCATGAGCTTGTGGTTGGCAGCCTTCTTTCGGATGCTCCGCCATCAGCGGAAGGTGAGAATATCGAGATATCCCCGGAGCTTGGCTCAAAGCTCGGATTGTTTATGGATCGGCTTCAGCGCTGGCGGCAGGAAGCCCGCCAAGGAAGTTTGAGCGATCTGATCTGGCGAATTTACAGTGAAACGGGCTATTTGGATTGGGTCGGCGGTCTGCCCGGCGGCAAGCAGCGTCAGGGCAATCTGACTGCTTTGTATGACCGGGCCGTGCAGTATGAACAGGATACAGCCTCCAGAGGGCTCTTCCGCTTCCTGACCTTTATCTCCCGGCTACGGGAGCGAGGCGGGGATCTCGGCACGGCCGGCGGTACGGAAAGTCAGGGCAACGCGGTGCGCCTGATGACCATCCACAAGAGTAAGGGGCTGGAGTTCCCGGTCGTTTTTGTAGCGGGATTATCCAAAAATTTCAACCAGCAGGATTTGAATTCCCCTTTCCTGATGCATAAGGAGCTAGGCTTTGGACCGAAGTTTGTGGATGAAGGCATGCGCGTTAGCTATCCGACGCTGCCTAATCTGGCGATCCGGCGCAGGTCACAGCTGGAGCTGTTGGCTGAGGAGATGCGTGTGCTTTACGTTGCCCTTACCCGGCCTAAAGAGAAAATGATCCTGGTCGGCACGGTGAAGGATTTGCCGAAAAAGGTAACTGTGTGGGCACAAGCCGACTTTAACCCGGAGCTTCTTCTGCCGGATTACGTCCTTGCCCGGGGCCGGAGTTACTTGGATTGGATCGGCCCGGCCGTGATTCGCCATCCATCCGCGGGTGTGCTCCGCGAAAAAGCGGGTTTATCCGGGGAGACAAGCTCACGCGTGTTGGGGAAAGATCGATCGCAATGGATATTTTCGATCGAGACGCCGGAATCCTTGGCGCAGGGCATGACCGGCATTGAGGAAGACACGCGGGCGGATAGCGACGATCGGATGAATAAGCTGAGTGCCCTGCGCAAGCTCGAGCCGATTGTTCCGGTGGCTGGTATAGCCGAAGCGGAAGATAAAGGTGGAGAAGGTCAACGTGCAGGCATCTATGAGCGTTTGTCTTGGAGTTATCGATATGAAACGGTTAGTCAAATTTCTGCCAAAACGTCCGTAACAGAGATGAAGAAACTGCTTGCCTTACAGGACAGCCCCTCCCTGGATCTGCTTCAGGAGCAGGCTGTACAACGTCAGAGCAAGGAAAATATCGGGGGAGACGCTTCTTTCACACTGAACTTGCGGCGGCCGAAATTTATGGAGTCAACGAAGCTGACACCCGCGGAACGGGGAACCGTGTATCATACGATCATGCAGCATGTGCCTCTTCAACGACTGGAGGGAGCTGCGGAACCGACGCCGGAGATCGAAGACACGATCCGCTATCTTGTAGAAAAAGAAATCATAACCGGTGAGCAGGCAACCGCGGTGGAAGCTCGGGAGATCAGCTGCCTTTTTGATTGCGAGGTAGGGAAGCAGCTGCTGAATGCAGAGGATGTCTGGCGCGAGATGCCGTTTTCATATGCACTCCCGGCAGCTGAAGCTTATCAAGGGCTCGCTTTCATGGACCAAATCTCGGACCAAGCGGCCGAAGCAGCCCCGGATGTGCAGCTCCTTCAGGACGAAACCGTCCTGATCCAAGGGGTTGTGGACTGCCTGTTCAGGCATAACGGAAGGCTTGTGCTGCTGGATTATAAAACAGACCGGGTGCTGGAGCATCGCGGGGGCGTTACGGCCTTGGCCGAGCAGTATCGCTTTCAGCTGGATCTATATGCGAAGGCCTTGGAGGATATTTTAGGCGAGCCCATTCATGAAAAATGGCTGTACTTTTTTGATGGGGGACATGCCGTTCAACTATAGTCAATTCTATTGATTTGATATAGAAGTTTGAAGCGGGAGAGGAGATTAGCGATGCGTATTTTGCATACCGGAGACTGGCATCTGGGACGCACGCTCGAAGGCCGGAGCAGGCTTGCCGAGCAGGAGCGCTTTCTGGATGAGCTGGTTAAGCTGGCAGATGAAGAGCAGGCCGATCTGATCCTCATGGCGGGGGACGTCTATGATTCCGTAAATCCGCCTGCGGCAGCAGAGCAGTTGTTCTACGATGCGGCCGCCAGGCTTACGGAGGGGGGGCGCCCCATGGTGGTCATTGCAGGCAACCACGATCAACCGGAACGGGTTGCATCGGTCACGCCGCTTGTTGCAACCAGAGGCATAACGCTCATCGGGACTCCTGTTGCCGATGCGGTTACGGTTGCAGCGGCACGTACCGGGGAAACGGCCAAGATTGCGGCACTCCCTTATCCGTCGGAGGCCAGGCTCAATGAGCTGCTTTCGATCGATGGAGATGAGGATCAGCTCCGCCGTGCCTATAGCGAGAGAGTCGGACAACTGATGAGGAAGATGGCGAGGGATTTTTCTCCGCAGACGGTCAATCTGGCCATGAGCCATATCTATGTGCTTGGCGGCGTCGAGAGCGATTCCGAGCGACCGATTCAGGTCGGTGGAGCGTACACGGTTGACCCGTTGGCACTTTCTGTAGGTGCATCCTACACGGCCCTTGGCCACCTGCATCGTTCTCAGGCAGTAAAAGGGGAGGGGATCATCCGCTACAGCGGTTCACCGCTGGCCTATAGCTTCTCGGAAGCGGGACAGGCCAAATCGGTGACCCTGGTTGACGTATCGCCAGGAGGAGCCCCCGTGATCGAGGAGCTGTTTATTAGCAGCGGCCGCCCGCTTGTTCGCTGGAAGGCCAAAGGCGGCCTGGAAGAAGTGTATCGGTGGCTGGATGAGGGGCGTGATCCTGGAGCATTCATAGATCTGGAGGTATCCCTAACGGAGGCCATGGGGCTTGCCGACATTCAGCGACTTCGAAAGAGCAGGGACGGCATTGTTCACATTCGTCCGGTTTACCCGGAGATGGAGGCGCTGGAGCTGGAGAGCGAGCGCTCCCGGCTGCCGCTGCCGGACCTGTTCCGAAAGTTCTACCAGCGGCAAACCGGCGGGGCGGAGCCCGAGGATCATCTGGTCGATTTGTTTCTGGAGCTTGTAGAGGAAGAGGAGCCTGACGGGACGGAGGTGAAGTCGTAGATGAAACCGATCTTGTTGAAATTATCCGGACTGCAGAGTTATCGAGAACCGCAGGAGATTGATTTTGAGACGTTGTGCGAAACCGGACTCTTCGGTATTTTCGGACCGACGGGAAGCGGGAAATCCACACTGCTGGATGCTATTACTTTAGCCATGTACGGAAAGGTGGAGCGTGCGGTTAACGGAACCCAGGGCATCATGAACCATTCGGAGGACAGCTTGTCCGTCTCTTTTACGTTTGAGTTGTCCTCCGCTGCCGGACTGGAGCGATACCGGGTAGAGCGCCGATTCAAACGGGTCAATGAGCTCTCCATCAGCAATACGGTGAGTCGGTTTATCCAAGTTACCCCCGATGGGGACCAGGTGATGGCGGATAAACTGGCCGAAGTCACCCGCTGCGTAGAAGAGAAAATCGGACTTAAAATGGATGATTTCACCCGTGCGGTCGTTCTTCCTCAAGGTAAGTTTGCTGAATTCCTCTCCCTGAAGGGGAGTGAGCGTCGGCAGATGCTTCAGCGGCTGTTTCATTTGGAACGGTACGGAGACCAGCTTGCGATCAAGCTCAGCCGCCGCGTGAAGGATACAGAGGGTTCGCTGAAATCCGTCGAAGCTGAACAGCAAGGGCTGGGCAGTGCAGGCAAAGAAGCTCTGGCGGAAGCGACTACGGTGCTGGAAGAAGCCAAGAAACACGCGGCGTCATCACGGAATCTTCTCCAGGCCGCCATCGAAGCCCATGAAGCTATGGGGAAAATCCGTGAGTTGGATATGGAAAAACGGCGGCTCCAAGGGAAGCTGGATGAACTTGCCCTTCATGAGGAAGAGATGAAGCAGTTGGAACGACGGCTTGAGCTGACAGGGGCGGCAGCCGCAGTTCTTCCTGCGCTGGAAGCTTGGCGCGAATCCGGCAAGGTCTGGGATCATCGGAGGCAGATTGCCGAAGGACTCACCGCGCAAGCCGCATCCGCTCAGAACGCGGCCGAGCAAGCCGTCAAGGCGGATGAAGCTGCCCAGGCAGCTCTTCGGGCCGAGGAGCCGAAGCTGGTGCTTCGGGAGCAGCAGCTGGAGCAGGCTGTTTTATTGCAGCGGGAACGTGATGGATTACGCGAAGAACTGATTAGGCTGGATGCACAGCGAGTGGACGCACGCAAAGAGCTTGATGGAGTAACTGCCCAACTGCAGAAGGAGCAGGTGCTGCTCGAACGGGGGCAAAAGCGGCAGGAGGAGCTGCAGACCAAGCTGAAAGGGCTTGAGATCCGCTCTGGTGAGCGTCAAGCGCTTCATATGGCGATGCAGAAGGTCCAAGCCCTTGAGTCGGCCGGCAGACGGAAGCAAAAGGCTGAGCTCGAGTTAAAATCGCAGGAGAGCAAGCTGAAGGAGCAAGAAGCAAGCCTTATTGCCCTGCAGAAGCAGGAGCAAGAATTGCAGCGGCACTACATACAGCTCTCCGTGCAAGCTGACAGCTTGCAGCGTGATGCAGCCGAAGCCTCGTCGTTTGCCGACCGGATGGCGGCCGCGGCAGCTCAGGTAAACCAGGCGATGAGCGACTCGCTTCGCAACAAGCAGCTTCATGCGCTGTCCCTTTCGCTCGCCGCCGAGCTTCGGGAAGGAGCTCCTTGTCCGGTTTGCGGAAGTGAACATCATCCTCATCCTGCTGCCTCATCAGGGCACACTGAAGATCATCTTGATGAGACCCTGAATCAGCTGGCACAGATCACTCATCAGATCCAGGAGGCCAGATTAACCCTGCGGGGGCAGCTTAACGAAGCGGAGGCGCTGGCAAGCCAAACGCGTTCGCAGATTGAGCCGTATGCAGATGACGAACTGCTTGCCGTCAAACTAGCCGGGCAGGAGCAACAAGGATGGATGGAGGCAGCAGTGTCAACGATACCAGCCGCTGATCAACCGTACGATGTAGAAAAGCTGGCT
Source organism: Paenibacillus sp. FSL W7-1332 (assembly GCF_037969785.1). Lineage (NCBI taxonomy): Bacteria > Bacillati > Bacillota > Bacilli > Caryophanales > Paenibacillaceae > Paenibacillus > Paenibacillus sp. FSL W7-1332. The sequence goes on from NZ_CP150209.1 coordinate 2,183,234, forward strand.
TCAGACACGGCATGGCTCATAAAAGCAGCCGAAACCCAGGCTGCAGCCATCGGGCAATGCCGTACGGAAGCCTCCAAGGTACAGCAGAGCCTCTTCACATGCCAGCAGGAGCTTATGAAACAGAGCGCTGCGCTTGAGAATGGTCAAATGACTTGGAACCAACTTCGGGATCAGCTGGCAGGACTGGAAGCTGAAGCTGAAGGCATTTTAACCTCCTGGCAGGAAGTTAAGCCGGACTTCTCTCTGGAGGAGGCAGCCGGCCGTTTTCAGCTCATGCAAGAGAAGGATGCGGAAGCCGAGTCCATAAAGGAAGGGCTGGAGCGCAGCGTTCCATTTATTGAGGAGAAGAAGCAGGCCGTCCTTCGCTTGGAGCAGCAGCTTCGTGAGCTGGAGAAGCAGCTGATTCAATGGGATGCTCAGCGTGAGGGAAAAGCGGATGGACTGAAGGATAAGGAAGAGCGTCTCCGGGCATGGATCGGCGACCGGTCGGCTGAAGAGCTGCTCGGAGAATGCCGGTCCAGAATGACCCTGCTGAAGGAAGCTGCTGAACAAGCCAGAAGCGAGTGCAGGAAGGCAGAAGAAAAGGCTCAGCATGCAGCCAAGGAAGCGGCTCTTGCAGAACAGGCTGAGAGATCTGCGCAGGAGCAGCACCAAGCTGCCAAGCGTGTCTGGGAGAACCAGCTGGCAGCCTCACCGTTCGCTACGGAGCTTGCCGTCCTGGAAGCCTGTCTAAGTGCGGAAGAAAGTGAACGATGCGCACAGTTAGTGAAAGCCCATCGGGAAGGACAGCGGGAATGGACGCTGAGGCTTCGCGACGTCGAGCAGAAGCTTGGTGCGAGCCCTTTTCATGAAGAGGAGTGGCAACGGTGCACAGCCGAGCTTCAGGCGGCCCGTACAGCCGATGAGGAGGCCCTTCAGGCGAGAGCCCGAGCCGAGCGTGACTTGGAGGACCTGAACAAACGTCACATCCGGTTTATGGAATTGGAAGAGCAGCGTCTTAACCTTCAACGAGAGAGCGAGCGCTTGTCCAAATTGCAGTCCTGCTTGCGTGGAAACGCATTTGTTGAATATATTGCGGAAGAACAGCTGATGCAGGTGAGTCAGTCGGCTTCCCAGCGTCTTCGTTATTTAACCAAGCAGCGCTATTCGCTTGAGGTGGATTCCGGTGGAGGCTTCGTCATTCGGGACGATGCCAACGGCGGCGTCCGGCGTCCGGTATCCACGTTATCGGGCGGCGAGACATTTCTGACCTCATTGGCCTTGGCTTTGGCACTCTCGGCACAGATTCAGCTGCGCGGGCAATATCCGCTGCAGTTCTTTTTCCTCGACGAAGGGTTCGGCACGCTGGATCCGGAGCTGCTGGAAACGGTCATCACCGCGCTTGAGCGGCTCCATACCGATAAGCTGACCGTTGGCATCATCAGTCATGTGCCCGAGCTTCGGGCGCGTCTGCCGCGGAAGCTGGTCGTACGGCCGGCGGAGCAAGCGGGAGCCGGATCGCAGCTTGCGATCGAATCAATGTAGCACGGTTGATGTGATCTACATCACGGAAACAGCTACATGGCGCTGTTATAGTACAGATAAGCCGACATATATAAGAAGCACCGGGCAGGCGCTTGATCATGAGAGATTCCAATCTTTTCCCTTGCTCTCGTGATGAAGCGCCTCCTTACTGGACAGCTGCGTTCCAGTGGTGCTTCTCTTTTTTTTGTGTATGCCTTAATGTCATCTCATTGGACGCACTGCCTAATTTCTTATATGATAAAAGCATGTAAACGTATGAAAGGTGTGACCGTGATGGATTGTCTTTTTTGTAAAATCGTAGAAGGGGAGCTTCCTTCCACGAAAGTACTCGAGAATGATAAGGTGCTTGTGTTTCAAAACATTAACCCGGAGGCGCCGGTTCATGTTCTGATTATTCCCAAGAAGCATATCGCATCCATGAACGATATTCAGGATGAAGATTTGCTGCTGATTGGCGAGATGCACAAAGCGGCGAAAGAAGCCGCTGCCAAGCTGGGCATTGCGGAAAGCGGTTATCGGTTAATTAACAACTGCGGACCTGATGGGGAACAATCGGTGTTTCATGTGCACTATCATCTGATGGGCGGTCGCCGTTTAGGCGCTTTAACAGGCATTTCGCCCGCGCATACATAACATCAGGCCAATGAAGAAATAGATCAGCCTCGCAGCGGAACGTCGCTGTGGGGTTGTTCCAATTCCTGAGACTATTGTAAAATAGACGCCTAAGGTTGACACCTTATTTCCGTTTGCCCTATAATGAAGTTTGATGAACCGTGTTAATGCTCTTGGACGGTCTGGTCGGAGGGAGGGAAAACTGGTGTCTGAAACTAAAGTTCGCAAAAACGAGACAATTGATGCTGCACTTCGTCGCTTCAAGCGTTCCATTGCTAAAGATGGCGTATTGGCTGAAGTGAAGAAACGCAAGCATTATGAAAAGCCAAGCGTAAAGCGCAAGAAAAAGTCCGAGGCTGCTCGTAAGAGAAAGTTTTAGGAGGATCTGAACTAGCATGAATCTTAGCGAACGATTGAACGAAGATATGAAGCAAGCGATGAAGAGTAAGGACAAGTTCAAACTCTCAACGATTCGAATGGTTCGTTCGACGATAAAAAATCTTGAAATAGATTTGAAACGAAGTTTGGATGACAACGAAGTGCTTGATATTTTTAGTCGTGAAATCAAACAGCGCAAAGATGCCCTCCAAGAATTTGAAAAAGCGGGACGCGACGATCTTGCCGCCGATGCAAAAGCAGAAATTGAGCTCCTAAGCGCCTACCTCCCGGAACAGCTTACTGAAGAAGAAATTAAAGTCATTGTACAGCAGACCATCCAGGAAACCGGTGCTTCTTCAAAAGCCGAGATGGGTAAAGTAATGAGCGCTCTCATGCCGAAAGTTAAAGGGCGTGCAGATGGAAAGCTTGTCAATCAAGTTGTTCAACAATTTCTGTAACAACATAAGTGAAACACCCCTTGTTTTCTCAAGGGGTGTTTTTTCTTTTTATCCGGGGGATGTATTCATGAACCGCCTCTTTGCGATGGTTTTTTCTAAGGATGGGCATACTTTTTGAAACGAAATCTTTTCTGATTCGTAGTAACTACCATATGAGGGCAGATAGATACATATGCTTATGCAAAAGGCAGGTCGCTGAACCCGTTTTGTCGAAGTATAGGGGTACAGATGGCTTAATACGTCGAAAAGGAGGGGAACAGATGAGCAGACCGTTATGGATCCGCAAATTCCTGACATTCACGGCAGCCGTCGTTATGATGCTGATATCGATCGGTATGTATGTAGGTCCGATGAAATCCGCGGTGGCTGCTAACATCGGATCGGTGTATGTCATTCCGGTCAAGCAGCAGATCGAGCGCGGCTTAACCAGCTTCATGGAGCGCGGATTTAAGGAAGCCGAGAAGATGGGGGCCGGACTGATCATCGTGGAAATTGATACGCCGGGAGGCCTGGTCGACCAAGCGGGTAAAATTGCATCCTTGATGAAGGCCAGCGATATTCCGATTGTGGCTTACATCACGGGTGATGCCGCATCTGCTGGGAGTTACATTGCGCTGAACGCAGACAAGATTGCCATGGCGGAAGGCACCATGATTGGCGCGGCTTATATGGTGGATGCCAGGGGGAATCCGATCGAGGATGCCAAGATGGTTTCCTGGTGGAAAACAAGCATGGCGAGTGCCGCTGAAGCTTCAGGTCGAAATCCGGAGATTGCCAAGGGGATGGCTGATCTCAAGATGAAGATTGATCTACCTGACATCGGATTGACAAAGCAACCCGGGGAGATCATATCGTTGACGCATGATGAAGCGCTGAAGACGGGTTATGCGGATACGATTGCGAACAGCACAGAAGAAGTCATCACGTGGATGGACTACTCCACGCAGGACATATTTCGGATGGAGCAGACCTTCTCAGAGAAGCTGGCTACCTTCCTCACGCATCCCGGTGTCATGGCGCTCCTGCTCTTCATCGGTATTGCAGGTGTCATTATCGAAGTGATAGTTCCGGGTTTTGGTGTGCCGGGAATTCTAGGGGTGACCGCATTTGTGCTGTATTTCTTCGGTAACCAGGTCGCAGGATTTGCCGGTTGGGAGAACTGGCTGCTGTTTGTGATCGGTATCGTGATGCTGGCGATGGAGCTGTTTGTGCCAAGCTTCGGGATACTGGGCATCATAGGATCAGCCAGCTTGATTGCCGGCGTTGTTATGGCGGCCTACAGCACGTCTCATGTGGCTCTATCCCTAGGTATTGGGGCGGCTTGTGCTCTGGTGGCTATCATCGTGGTCGCTCTCGTATTTAAGGAACGGGGAATATGGCGGAAGTTCATACTCAGTGACAGCTTATCGAAGGAGCAGGGGTATGTTCCGAATGAAGACCGGGATGTACTTATCGGTCTGGTCGGCACATCGATCACGCCGCTGCGACCGGCTGGAACGATGGAGCTTGAGGGACGACGCCTTGATGTAGTTACCCTTGGAGGTTTTATCGATTCCGGTCGTCCGGTCCGTGTCATCAAGACGGACGGCACCAGAATTGTCGTAGAGGAAGAAAAAGGGTGAACCTCGTCACAGAATTGTGTAGTATTAAAAGGGCTAATGTTTAAGCGTTCAAGTGAGAAGCGTAAATATTTTAAAAATGGAGGGTGAAGTAAATATGGATGGTTCTTTGATACCAGTACTACTAATCGGGGTTGTCGCGATCATTGTGCTAAGCGTGTTTTTCAGTTTCTTTCCGTTAATGCTCTGGATCTCGGCGATCGCTTCCGGCGTTCGCATCGGGATTATTACGTTGGTGGCCATGCGACTGCGGCGCGTAACGCCGAGCCGGATCGTGAATCCGCTCATCAAGGCGACAAAAGCAGGTCTAGGCCTGAATATTAACCAACTCGAGAGTCACTATCTCGCTGGCGGTAACGTTGACCGGGTGGTTAATGCCTTGATTGCAGCCCAGCGTGCGAATATTCCGCTCGAATTCGAAAGAGCTGCTGCGATTGACCTGGCAGGACGCGATGTTCTGCAGGCTGTTCAGATGAGCGTTAACCCGCGTGTTATCGAGACACCGGTTGTAGCAGCTGTTGCTAGAGACGGTATTGAAGTGAAGGTTAAGGCTCGTGTTACCGTTCGTGCCAACATTGACCGTTTGGTCGGGGGTGCTGGCGAAGAGACGATTATTGCTCGTGTCGGCGAAGGGATCGTAACGACGGTAGGTTCCAGTAATTCGCATAAAGATGTTCTTGAAAATCCGGATCTGATTTCGAGAACGGTTTTGTCCAAGGGACTCGACGCGGGAACAGCATTTGAAATTCTGTCCATCGATATCGCGGACGTGGATGTAGGCAAAAACATCGGTGCGTACTTGCAGACCGAACAGGCGGAAGCCGATAAGCGTATTGCCCAGGCGAAGGCGGAAGAACGCCGCGCGATGGCGGTAGCCCAAGAGCAAGAGATGAAGGCTCGCGTCGTAGAGATGAGAGCACGCGTTGTGGAATCGGAATCCCAAGTTCCGCTGGCTATGGCTGAAGCGCTTCGCAGCGGCCAATTGGGCGTGATGGATTATATGAACCTGAAGAATATCGAAGCCGACACGCAGATGAGGGGTTCCTTCGGTAAGATGGGTGAGAATAATGACAATTCCGGAGACAACAAAACCAAGTAACGATGAGGTGAGCCTATAGTGAGCTGGTTAATCGAAAATTTTTACATTGTAGCTGTTATAGGCTTCTTCATCATCTCCGCCCTCGGAAGACGCGGGAAGAACCCTGAGGAGGGGAAGAATCCCCGTATGCCGTCCTTCGGCGGCGAAGGGGACCGTCCTGCAAGACCGGGGCAGCAGCGGCCTGAAGCAAGACGGGTACAGACGACTCCGCAAGTCTCCCGTCCGGCACCTGTTCAGGAAAGCACCCGGATCGAGCGGATGGATGAAGAAGAAATGGATACCGGCAACGGATACTCTCTTGAACATCAAGAGATTGACCGAGCCAGACGTGAGGAAGAGATGAGGTCTCGACCTGACAGCATAGATCATAGACTCGAGATGATGGAGAAGGATTTGAACCGAATTCACTCGAATTTGAACCGGATGACCATCGCATTGCCTGAAACGGTTGTCGAAAGCCGGGATGAAGATCATGAACAGTCCAGGGGCAGTGGATCGTTTCTTGCAGAGCAAGCTCGAAACGGCATTGTTTGGGCCGAAATTCTGGGAACTCCGCGTGCCAAGCGCCCCATGAATCCTCGTCGTTAATTTGGCGGTTTCTTAAGGGACATTCGACCCGATTACTTGAATAAGATATGCGTAAAAATACAATTCATAGATTCATAGAAGCGGGAGACCGCCTTGTCGGATTTTTTTGACGGGGCGGTCTTTTTACTTTTGATCTCATAAAACGGCTTTCTGGGGCATAAGGTGTACAGTACAGGAAGGGGGAAAGTCTCCATATGTCCCGCATCAGCCGCAAGCTGCAGAAATGGACCCAAGAAATGCTTGATTTGCCACAGGACCTGTTATTTGATTTGCCGCGGTTGACCCTGATTGGCAATAAAGAGCTGCATATCGAAAATCATCGCGGAGTCAGGCATTTTTCCGAGGAACGACTTGTGTTGTCTTTAACGCAGGGGTCTTTGGAGATTTCGGGGACCGGACTTGCGATTCAGGCTATTCAAAGCCATGAAGTGACCATCATTGGCACCATTCATCATATTCAATACATAGGAACGGGGGAGAAACCGTGAAGATTCCGACGATGATCCATCTTCGAGGATATGTGAAGCTCGCTGTTCGCGGTGAGCATGTGGAAGCATTCATCAATTCATTGGCGGAGGCGGGGATTCCGGTTTGGGATGTAACACCGACAGGGGCCCACTCAGCAGAGCTTAAGCTGCTGCTGAAGGATTTCAAAGGGCTCCGTCCACTGTTAAAACGGACAGGCTGCCGTACGCGGATCAAGGGGCGTTACGGATACCCCTTCAAAGCCCGCCGCGTGTTGAAACGCAAAGCGTTTGTTATCGGCGTTGTTGCGTTTTTTATGATCCTGCTCACGCTTTCCTCGATGGTATGGAACGTGGAAGTCGAGGGGAATGAAACGATCGCTTCGGAGGATGTGCTTGATGCGGCCAAGTTGGAAGGCATTTATCCGTTTCAATGGATATTCAAGCTGCAATCGATGGACAAGCTGTCCGGGAATATGACCGCCCGCCTCCCGGGGACTTCATGGGTAGGGGTGGAACGAAACGGGACGCGCATTCGCATACAGATTGTAGAGGCGGCCGTACCGGAGAAACCGCCGCTCCAGAGTCCGAGGCATCTAATCAGTACGCAGGACGCTGTGATCACCCATATTTACGCCGAGAAGGGGGTCCCTAAAGTAGGGATTAACAGCCGGGTGAAGAAAGGCGACATTCTGATTTCCGGTGTCCTTGGGGACGAGGAAAATTCGGAACGAATTGTAGCCAAAGGGGAAGTGAAAGGCCTTGTATGGCATGAATACGATATCGAAATCCCATTGGTGAAGACCCATAAGGTGTATACGGGGGAAGGAAAGAAGCGTTCGTATATCGTATTTGGCGATCGGGCCGTCCAGCTGTGGGGATACGGGGATATTCCGTTTTCGCAGCAGGAGACCTTGACCTTCTATGATCCGCTTACGTGGAGGACGCGCGTGCTTCCGCTGGGCTGGATGACGGAAAAAATCATGGAGGTTACCGAGGTGCAGCGGACCATAAGCGAGGATGAAGCGAAAAAAGAGGGAATCGAGGGGGCACGCCGGGATATTTTGGCGAAATATGGGACCGATTCGAGATTTGTAAGCCAAAAAATTTTGCATGATAAGAAAGAGAATGGTAAAGTTTATATGAAAGTGCTTTTTGAGGTGGAAGAGACCATCGCGAAAGAACTTCCCATAGTATACGATCAAGGAGAATGAGGCTATTTGTCACAGCAAACGACCAGCATTCAAATTTTACTTCAAAGCGCGTCAGAAGGTCTGTCATTATTCGGACCACAAGATACATTTCTGAAATTAATCGAAAAAGAAATTCCTGCGACGATAGATTCACGGGAAGCGGTCATCACGATTCGTGGGCAACATCGGAATGTGGAGAGTCTTCAGCAGCTGTTTGAAGTGCTGCTCCAGCTTGTGCGCAACGGCTACATTTTGACCGAGCGTGATATCCTTTATGCTGTAGAACTCGCCAAGGATCTGAGAGCTGATCAATTGCTGGATCTGTACAAGGGCGAAATTACGACAACCTTCAAGGGCAAGCCTATTCGTGTAAAAACCATCGGTCAGAAGCACTATGTGACCACCATCAAAAAGCGGGATGTTGTATTCGGTATCGGTCCTGCCGGAACAGGGAAAACCTACTTGGCTGTCGTTCTGGCTGTTGCCGCGCTGAAGGAAGGATCCGTCAAAAGGATCATTCTGACAAGGCCGGCAGTAGAGGCTGGAGAGAGCCTGGGCTTCCTGCCGGGTGATCTGCAGGAGAAGGTTGATCCTTACCTCAGACCATTGTACGATGCCTTATACGATGTTATGGGCCCGGATCAAACGGCCAAGGCGCTGGAGCGTGGATTGATTGAAATTGCGCCGCTTGCTTACATGCGCGGGCGGACGCTGGATGATTCATTTATTATTTTGGACGAAGCACAGAACACCACGCCGGAACAGATGAAGATGTTTCTGACACGGCTTGGATTCGGCTCGAAGATGGTCATCACCGGGGACGTGACCCAGATTGACCTGCCGCGGGGCAAGAAATCAGGACTTATCGAAGCTAAAACGATATTAAGCGGAATTGAGGAAGTCGGATTCGTCTATTTTGCCGAACAGGATGTTGTACGTCACTCTTTAGTACAAAAAATCATCGTCGCTTATGATAAAGCAGCAGAAAACCAAGATTAAAGGGGATTGTCGCAATGGCCTCCAAAGAACCATCGACGGACAAGTCCATATGGGGTAAAAACAGCGGATGGAAATATAGCGTGGCAACACGCTATATTCTGTTTTTGCTGCTTGCTTTACTCTTTTATATCAGTCTAGCATCCAAGCTTTTGCCGGAACGCTATGACATACAGGTCAATACGAAAAGCGAAAAGAACATCGTAGCGCCCGTGCAGATTGAGGATAGCAAAGCAACGCTTAAGGCACAGGAGGCGGCGGCGGAGAACGTCCAGCCGATTTACCCTCTCGTTCCTCTGCGGAATGACGTCTTGGTCACGCAAATCCTTGACCGCATTGAACGTTTGAATCAGGACGTCGATATCAGCTCTGGCGAAAAGGTCGAAATTTATCGTAATGAAATTCCGAGGATGGCTCGAGAATTCGTGCAAAACTTCGTGTCGGCCAACAGCACGAATGAAGCTTATTCCAAAGAGCTGCTTCAGGAAATGCAGCGGGTCATCGAAGAACAAACCTATCGGATCCCCGAGGAAACGTTCATTAAGATACCGAGGCTGAATTCGGAAGATATTATTCAAATGAAGCCTGTAGCTCGCGAGATTGTATCCAGGCTGATGCTGAACGAAATCGTGGATGCCGATACGGCCCGTACCCGCGTGGCGGAACGAGTGAACACAAGCTCGTTGAATGATCGGACCGCCAGGGAAGTCGTTCAGGAATTGGCAAGTTTAACGATAACGGCCAATAAATTCTATGACGAGGTTGCCACCAAGAATGCAAAGGTTGAGGCCCGGGAGAATACTCCGCCCGTATTTATCAAACAAGGGGATATCCTCGTGGCGAAGGGTCAGCTTATCACGCCGGAGCTGTACGAGCTGCTTGGCAAAAATGGTCTGCTGAAGGACGACATTAACTACTGGCCGGAGCTGGGAGTTCTTCTCCTCTCTGTCCTGCTGTCGCTGGGCATACTGACTTTCATAAGACAGTCGGAACCAGGCAAATTTAAATACAACAACTCGCAGCTGTTAATGCTGGTCCTGGTGTATGTGATCACGCTGATTCCGATGCATTTGACAGCATTTTTGCAAAGCGATTCCCAGATGTACGTTGGATATCTTGCGCCTGTTGCGATTGGCGCGATTCTGGTTACCCTGCTGCTGGAAACCTCGCTTGCCTATTTCAGCGTCATCATTTTCAGCATCATGGCAAGCGTCATATTGAATGTCCAAGGCGAATTGTTTGACTTCAAATTCGGGTTATTTGCAGCCGTGACTTCCTGCGTGGCGATCTTCTCGATTCACCGCGCGAGCCAGCGGTCGACGATGCTGAAGGGCGGCATTATGGCTTCTCTCTTTGGCGCATTGATCGTGTTTATCATGCTGCTGCTCAATAACGATACGTGGACCACGAGTGAAACGCTGTATTCGATCGGTTTTGCGATTGCGGGCGGATTGCTAACGGCCATCCTGGTCATCGGATTAATGCCGTTCTTCGAAGTCACCTTCGGTATTTTGTCGGCACTGAAGCTGGTGGAATTATCGAACCCGAACCATCCGCTGCTCCGCAAACTGTTGACGGAGACGCCGGGCACTTATCATCACAGTGTCATGGTCGGAAACTTGTCCGAAGCGGCGGCGGAAGCGATTGGCGCCAACGGACTGCTGTGCCGCGTCGGATCCTACTATCATGATATTGGAAAAACCAAGCGTCCGATCTATTTTATCGAGAATCAGAACAATATGGAGAACCCGCATGACTCCATTGAACCGAAGCTGAGCAAATCCATTATCGTTGCACACGCAAGGGATGGCGTGGAAATGCTCAAGGAGTACAAGCTGCCTAAACCGATACGAGATATCGCAGAGCAGCATCATGGCACAACGTTTTTACACTATTTTTATCATAAAGCGGTTCGCCAGGCGGAGGAGCAGAGCATAGAACTGGATTTCACCGAAGATGATTTCCGTTATCCAGGGCCGAAGGCTCAATCCAAGGAATCCGCGATTGTCGGCATAGCCGACAGCGTGGAAGCGGCTGTTCGTTCATTGCGTAAACCGACGGTGGAACAGGTTGAATCGATGATCGAGAAGATCATCAAAGGCCGCCTGGATGACCACCAGTTTAATGATTGCGATTTAACGATGAAGGAACTGGACATTATCGCCAAGACGTTAAAGGAGACGGTGATGGGGATTTTCCATTCCCGGATCGAGTATCCTGAGGATGTGAAGCGTCCCAAGCCGACAGCGCCAAATGGTGATAACCCGACCGCTTCCGAGACATCGGCAACGAGTGAGGAACAGAGAAGGAGCGTATAAGAATGAGCCTGCAGCTGGCATGGAATAATGAACAAGAGGATTTTCAGATTAGCGAGGATTTGATCGCCTTGCTTGAAGTGATTCTTCAGAAGGCCGGAGAGGCTGAAGGCGTTACCGACGGCGAGGTTGATCTGACTTTCGTCGATGATAAACAGATCCATGAATTGAACCGGGAGTACCGGGGAATCGATCGTCCGACCGACGTCCTCTCCTTTGCGATGAATGAGATTACGAACGATGAGCTCGAGATCATTTATGAGCTTGAAGAAGGAGAAGAACTGGAGAGCGTGCCGGATGTTCTGGGTGATATCATTATCTCGGTCCCTCGGGCGAAGCTGCAAAGCGAAGAATACGGTCATTCCTTGGAACGGGAACTCGGTTTTCTGTTTGTTCACGGATTTCTGCATTTGCTCGGATATGATCATCAGGATGAGGCGAGCGAAGCGGAAATGATGGGCAAGCAGGAGGCTGTACTTGCAGAAGTAGGATTGACAAGATAGTGAAGCCGCACAGACAATCGTTATACAGGGCATTTGGGTGCGCGATCCGCGGCATCTTGACGGCTGTACAAACGGAACGCAATATGAAAATCCACATTGCTGCTGCCTTGATTGTATTCATCGCAGCAGCTTTGCTGCAATTGGACCGAATGAGCTGGTTGTTTTTGGTATTGGCGATTGCCCTCGTATTTATCGCGGAGCTGGTGAATACTGCGGTAGAGGCCATTATCGATCTGATCTCGCCAGAAGAACATGTTTTAGCTCGGGTGGCTAAGGACACAGCAGCCGGTGCAGCGTTAGTTGCAGCGGTGTTTGCCGTCGTAACTGGCATTCTGGTCTTCTATGAACCGGTATGGGAATGGATACAATCAATGACAAGTTGAACATTAGGAGGAACTGGATATGGATGCAGGATTGTTAATGCAGGAAGCGATTAAAGCACGTACGCGCGCTTACATACCCTATTCAACATTTGGTGTAGGGGCGGCTCTGCTCGATTCGCGCGGAGAGGTACATCTTGGGTGTAATGTTGAGAATGCCGCATACGGTCCTACCAATTGCGCTGAACGCACGGCATTGTTCCGTGCGATTGCCGATGGTCATGAAGCAGGGAGCTTCCAGGCGATTGCCATCGTTGCTGATACAGATGGCCCGTGCACGCCGTGTGGGGTATGCCGGCAAGTGCTGGTGGAGCTGTGTAAACCCGATATGAAGGTGATCATGGGGAATATGAAGGGTGACATCAAGGAAACGACCGTCAGTGAACTGCTGCCGGGCGCGTTTGGTCCTTGGGATTTAAACAAACAGTAAGTTTGCAATTGAACAGGATCGAACCAAGGTTTCAGAAACAACATGTATATACAGGACAGTAGCGGAGGAATCGTATGCAAAAAAAACAATTTAAGTCCGGGTTTGTGGCTATTATCGGAAGACCGAATGTAGGGAAATCAACGCTGATGAACCAGGTGATCGGTCAAAAGATTGCCATCATGTCGGACAAACCGCAAACAACAAGAAATAAAATTCATGGCGTTTATACGACGAACGAATCCCAAGTGGTTTTTCTGGATACACCGGGCATTCATAAACGTCAATCCAAGCTTGGGGATTACATGAACCAGACCGCTTTAAGCACGCTGGGTGAGGTTGAAGCCGCGTTGTTTCTGGTAGACGCTTCCGAGGGCATCGGCGGGGGAGACCGTTACATCGCCGAGCAGCTGCAGAAGATCAAGACTCCGATCATCCTGGTCATGAACAAAATCGATAAGATTGAGCCGCCCGCTCTGCTCCCACTGATTGAGCAGTATCGGAAGCTGCATGATTTTGCAGAGATCGTCCCGATTTCCGCCAAGCTCGGCAACAATGTCGACACGCTTCTTGAACAAATTCAGAAGTACTTGCCTCCAGGCCCGCAGTATTATCCTGAAGACCAAGTGACGGATCATCCGGAGCAGTTCGTGTGCGCAGAGCTGATTCGCGAGAAAATTTTGCACATGACAAGAGAGGAAGTTCCTCACTCCATTGCGGTTACGATTGAGGATATGCGGGTGGAGGAGAACGGAACCGTATATATTTCAGCCGTGATTTTTGTGGAACGCGACTCCCAAAAGGGTATCATTATCGGCAAGCAGGGTGCTCTGTTAAAAGAGGTTGGCAGACAAGCCCGTCAGGACATTCAAAGACTGCTCGGGTCCAAGATTTTCTTGGAGCTCTGGGTTAAAGTTAAAAAAGATTGGCGTAACCAAGAACGCGTTCTTCGCGATCTCGGATTTCACCGCGGGGAATAATAGAGCCGCTGTGCAAATTCGAGGTAAATCATACACGGCAGTCGCCTGCCAACAATTGCATTTCATAAATCTGCTCTAGGCGCACATCCTAATTTTCGTAGATGCGAAACGCCATTTCCGAAGAGAGGATGAATACGAATGCGAGATTTTTCGTGGAAGTATTTTGCGATGACTGGAGATGTCGATGCGTATTTGCTGTATAAGGAAACCGAGGGTGAGTCGGTTCTTACAGCTGCATCCGTTGAAGATGAGGCGGCCCCGCATGAAGAAGACGAGTAATCATTGGTTGTTCCAGGAATGGTTGGGGGAAAGCGCATGCTATATCGGGCGGAAGGGATCGTCATCCGCAGCATGGACTACGGCGAAGGGAACAAAATCATTACACTTTGCACCAAAGAATCGGGCAAGGTAGGCGTGCTGGTCAGAGGAGCCAAGAAGGTGAAAAGCCGTCATGCTGCTCTGACGCAGCTGTTTACTTATGGAGAATATGTGTTCTTCCGGAATGGTACCGGGCTCGGCAATTTGAACGCCGGTGAGATTATGGAATCTCACCACGGGCTCAGGGAGGATCTTATCAAAGCCGCCTATGCTTCTTATGCCTGCGAGCTCTTGGATCGGGTGCTGCAGGATGAGGAGACGGGCGCTTTTTGGTTTCATCAGCTCAAAGCCTGCCTGGAAGCCCTTCAGGAGGATAAGGATCCCCAAATTATCATCAATCTGTATGAGATGAAAATTTTGCAAGCGGCAGGGTACGGGCCGGAGCTGGATGTTTGCATTTCATGCAATCAATCCAGAAAAGACGAGGATATGCTGGTGAGTCCCCGCCTTGGCGGCGTCCTGTGCCGTTACTGCAAACATCTGGATCCGCCGGCAATGGCGATCTCGCCCAGAACGCTGAAGCTGCTGCGCCTGTTTGGACGGCTGGATTTAAGACGGTTGGGCAATGTGGATGTGAAGGACGAAACGAAGGCCGAGCTCAAAAAGGTTATGCGAGCTTTGATGGATATGCAGCTTGGGCTGCGTTTGAAATCGCAAAATTTTTTGGATCAAATGGACAAGTATGATATTTGACGTAAGATATAGAATGAGGTATTATATTTATCAGTTTATTAGTTTTTTGAATACTGACATGCATTGAACGGGAAAGTAGTGAATAGTCGATCCGTGAAAGCGAGCCGGGGGTGGTGGAAGCCTGGTAGGAGATATTCATGAACAGGGCACCCGGGAGCATGATGAAACGATAAAGTGGGCTTTACTGATCGCTGAAGACTAAGATTATGTCTGCGACGCAGCAGGGCCAAGTAGGGTGGAACCGCGGGAAGCTACAGCTCTCGTCCCTATGTCTGTACAACAGGCGTAGGGCGAGAGCTTTTTGTTGTACAGAGAATCGATAGGCATGGTGGAATGAATTTGAAAAAGAATGTAAAGGAGCTAAAAATCATGAATTTCCAGCAGATGATTTTGACGCTGCAGCAATTTTGGGCGGAACAGAATTGTATCATCGTGCAGCCGTACGACACGGAAAAGGGTGCAGGTACAATGAATCCGATGACGTATTTGCGTTCGATCGGACCCGAGCCCTGGAATGTGGCTTATGTGGAGCCTTCCCGTCGCCCGGCTGACGGCCGTTATGGAGAGAATCCGAACCGTCTGTATCAGCATCACCAATTTCAGGTCATTTTGAAACCTTCACCGGACAATATTCAAGAGCTGTATTTGGAGAGCTTGAAGCGTCTTGGCATCAATCCGCTCGATCATGACATCCGTTTTGTTGAGGACAATTGGGAAGCGCCGACACTTGGTGCATGGGGCCTTGGCTGGGAAGTTTGGCTGGATGGTATGGAAATTACGCAGTTTACGTACTTCCAGCAGGTTGGCGGCATCGACGCAAGTCCAGTCGCTGTAGAGATTACCTATGGTATGGAGCGGCTTGCATCCTATATCCAGGATAAAGAGAATGTGTTTGATCTGGAATGGGTAGACGGCATCACCTATGGAGATGTATTCCATCAGCCGGAATTCGAGCATTCAAAATACACTTTTGAAGTGTCCGACGTTAAAATGCTGTTTACGCTGTTTAACATGTATGAAGAAGAAGCGAATAAAGCGATGAACCAAAATTTAGTATTCCCGGCGTACGACTACGTACTAAAATGCTCGCACACGTTTAACCTGCTGGATGCCAGAGGCGCGATCAGCGTAACGGAGAGAACGGGATACATTATGCGCGTGCGAAACCTGGCTCGTCAGGTTGCAGCCACGTATTTGGAAGAGCGCGAGAAGCTGGGCTTCCCGCTGATTAAGAAAGGGGGCGCAGACCATGTCTAAGGATTTATTGTTTGAAATCGGTCTGGAAGAAGTCCCGGCGAGATTTCTGCGCGCCGCGATGGAACAGCTTCAGGACAAATTGGTCAAATGGCTGGATGCTTCCAGAATCGGGCATGGAGAAGTAACGGCATATGCTACGCCGCGCCGCTTGGCGGTATGGGTACAGAACGTTGCGGATAAACAAGAAGACGTCAGCGAGGAAGTGAAGGGGCCTTCCCGCAAGATCGCGTTGGATGATAGCGGACAGTGGAGCAAGGCAGCGCTTGGTTTTGCAAAAAGCCAGGGCGTTGATCCTGAGAGTTTTACCTTTAAGGAGCTCGGCGGGGTAGAGTATATCTATGTGACGAAAAACAGCGTTGGCGTGGATACGAAGTCGATCCTGCCTGAAGGACTACTTGGCATTTTGACTTCGATGACCTTCCCGAAAAATATGCGCTGGGGCGCGCACGAATTTAAATTCGTTCGTCCGATTAAGTGGATGGTCGCTCTGCTCGGCAGTGAGACCATAGATCTGGAAATTACGGGCGTGAAAGCTGGGAACGTGACCCGTGGACATCGTTTCCTTGGCGGAGAGGCCGTTATTCCTGAGGCATCGGCTTATCGCGACGTATTGCGCGAACAGCATGTCATCGTGGACGTGAATGAACGCCAAGAGATGATTGTGTCGCAGATCCAGGCATTGGCCCAAGAGAAAGATTGGAATATCGCCATCAAGGACGATTTGCTTGAAGAGGTATTATTCCTTGTAGAGACGCCAACCGTGCTGTACGGATCATTCGACTCCTCATTCCTCCATATTCCGCAGGAAGTATTGATTACTTCCATGCGTGAGCATCAACGGTACTTCCCTGTGCTGGATAAGCAAGGACAATTGCTTCCGTTCTTTGTCACGGTGCGCAGCGGGGACAGCCGTTCCCTGGACGTTATCGCTAGAGGGAATGAGAAGGTGCTGCGAGCCCGTTTGTCGGACGCGAAATTCTTCTATGAGGAAGATCAGAAGCTTCAGATCAAAGACGCCCTATCGAAGCTGGAGAGCATCGTGTTCCATGAGGAACTGGGGACCATCGGCGATAAAGTCCGCAGAATCCGCCGGATTTCCGATCAGTTGTCCGCGAAGCTTAGCATTTCGGCTGACGAAGCAGATTCCGTGAGTCGTGCGGCCGATATTTGCAAATTCGATCTGGTGACCCAGATGGTTTACGAATTCCCTGAACTGCAGGGTGTAATGGGTGAGGATTACGCAAGAAAAGCCGGTGAGAAGGAGCAGGTGGCCAAAGCGGTGTTTGAGCATTACCAGCCTCGCTTCGCCGGTGACGCGGTGCCTTCCACCTCGGTCGGATCCATCGTGAGCATTGCGGATAAAATCGACACGATCGTGGGCTGCTTCTCCATCGGCATCATTCCGACAGGCTCCCAGGACCCTTACGCGCTGCGCCGTCAGGCGGCGGGCATCGTTCAGATTATCCTGGAGCACAAACTCCCGGTAACGTTATCGGATGTCTTCGGTGTGGCCCTGGAGGTTCACGAGAACATTCGCGTATTGAAACGCTCGACGGACGAAATCCGTAAGGACCTTAAAGAATTCTTCGGACTTCGCGTGAAGAAGCTTCTGTCCGAAGATCAGCGTTATGATGTGGTGGATGCCGTAATTACCGCAGGATTTGATCATGTGGTGTCGGTTGTATCCCGCGGTCATGCGCTGATGGATGCTGTCGATCATGTCCAAGACTTCAAAACGACGGTAGAATCCTTCAACCGGGTTAGCAATTTGGCTGCCAAGGCCGGCAAGGCTGCTGTCAATCCTGAATTGTTTACGGAAACGGAAGAAGGCAAGCTGTACGAAGCTTGGAACGCGATTCGCGACGATTATCATGCTGCGCTGCAAGCTGCTGACGGCGAACGTTCATTGTCCTTGCTGGGTGGACTCAAAGAACCGATTACCGGATTCTTCGACTCCGTAATGGTCATGGCAGAGGATGAAGCGGTTCGGGCCAATCGTCTTGCACTGCTCTCCGGTATCGATGGAGATTTGAAGCGATACGCCGATTTCACGAAATTGGTGTGGTAGTAGTGACAGCATGATTTTACTAATGGTATAATGCATTGTTCAGTGAAAGCGACAGCCCGCGGTTATGCACGGGATGGCGCTTTCGCTATGAACGGCCTGAATCAAGCAAGTGCTGGGTCATTGTTTATTTGAAGAGATAAGAAGGTATAAGCTTCAGAGGCTTACCATCCTTATCTCGCAAGAAAAACTTCCGCTATACGCGGTCTGTCTCCTGTGAAAGTACGACGATAGACGTTTTTCTTAGAAGAAGGATTTTAATCTGCCAAAGACGTATATAATAATATACAGCGTAAAGATGAATCCAAGATTAACGATAAGAGCCGGTGATGCGAATGAACGAAAGCAACTCCATTTCGATTGCGGTTGACGGTGATGCATGTCCAGTCAAGAAGGAAATCGCAGAGACAGCTCGTACATTTCGTGTGCCGGTACTGCTTGTTTCTTCCTATGATCATCTGCAGCAGGCAGAAGAAGGGGTTACGACGGTCCAGGTGGATCGGAGTGATCAAAGTGCGGACCTATACATCGCTAACCACATATCCAGGGGGGATATCGTGGTAACGCAGGATTATGGACTGGCTGCACTTGCGCTTGCCAAATCATGCCATGTGATATCCTTTCGTGGTCGTATTTTCCATAATGCGGATATCGATTTCATGCTGGATTCCCGTCACCATCTGGCTAAGGCGAGGAAGCAAGGAAAGTATGGCAAAGGGCCCAAAAAGCTGCTTGACGAAGACCGGATTTTTTTTCAACATAAACTGACAAAACTTTTGCATGAATTGCAGGAGAATGTCCACCCGTAGCGAATACTATTTACGTGCCAAAAGAGATGAAGGTGGTTTGGATGAGTACCGGACAAGGTAATATTCCGGATGATGTCATTGAGGAAGTACTGGCCAAGAGCGATATTGTGGACACGGTCAGCAAATACGTGCATCTTACCAAACAGGGGAAATACCTGAAGGGCTTGTGCCCGTTTCACTCAGAGAAGACTCCTTCCTTTACGGTTACACCGGAACGCCAAATCTTTTACTGCTATGGTTGCGGTAAGGGCGGAAACGCCATTAAATTTAGAATGGAAATCGAAGGATTTTCTTTTCCCGAAGCCGTAAAGACAATGGCAGAAGAGAATGATATCTCGTTGCCGGAAGGTCAAGGAGTTCCCGTAATTCCTCGTAATCCGGAAAAAGAACGTTTGCTTGAAGCCTATGAGCTTAGCGCCAAGCTGTACCATTTCCTGCTTAAGAACACGGAGCATGGTACGGAAGCCATGAAGTATTTACGATCCCGCGGAATGAGCGACAAAATGATTGACCAGTTCCAAATCGGTTATGCTCCTGATCGTTGGGACACGCTTGTACAATTCCTGACGAAGCGATCCTTTGACTTGAAAGAGATGGAAAAGGGCGGTTTATTATCCGCAAGAAATGAACAGGAAGGCTATCTCGACCGTTTTCGCGGACGCATCATGTTTCCGATACATGACCGCAGCGGCAAGGTCATCGCGTTTGCTGGCAGAATACTGGGGGACGGTCAACCGAAGTACCTAAATTCCCCGGAGACACTTCTATTTAATAAGAGCCGCACACTGTACAACCTGCACCAGGCCAAAACATCCATACGCAAATTGCGTCAAGTTCTGTTATTCGAAGGTTACGGCGATGTGATTTCGTCATGGGAAGCAGGACTACAGAATGGTGTGGCAACCATGGGAACCTCTCTAACGGAAAACCAAGTGGCAATCATGAAATCGGTGGCTGAAGAAGTTGTTGTTGTCTATGACGGTGATAAAGCCGGCATGGCTGCTGCGTTAAAAGTCATTCCAATGCTGGAAGGCGTTGGTCTCAGAGTACGAATCGCTTTGGTGAACGAAGGAATGGACCCGGATGATTATATCCGCAAATTCGGTGCCGAGCGTTTCAGGCATGTAGTAGAAACAGCTGTTTCAACAACAAAATTTAAACTTATATATCTGAAGAAAAACCATATACTGCTAGAAGAAGATGGTAAGATTGCGTACGCCAAAGAGGCATTGCCCATTATCGCCGTACTGAATTCCTCGACTGAACGAGAAGTTTACTTGAGGGAGTTGTCCTCCGAGCTTCATCTTTCCTACGAGAGTCTTAAGCAGGATTGCAATCTGCTTCGGCAATCGATGCAAAAAAAGATGGGCGATGGGGATAATAAGGAAAAAAGGTGGAATAATGGTAGGCATAAAAAAGGGCGCCAGCCCGCCCCGGTACTTCTGCCTGCTTACCATGCTGCAGAGCGGCGGCTGCTGTCGCTGATGCTGCAGGATGCGGAGGCCGCGCGATACGTTGGCGATCGCCTGGGAGAAGCGTTTAATATTGAGGATCATGCGGCAATTGCTGCTTATCTATATGCTTTTTACGCACAGGGTAAATCTCCGGATATCAGCCGTTTCATGTCATCGCTCCACGACGATCGTTTGGAAATGACGGTCAGCTCGATCATGATGATGGAAGCACCAGCCGAGTGGAATGTTCAAGTGCTCGATGATTGCATACGTGAGGTGCTGAAATTTCCGCAGCAGAGAGAGATCGACCAGAAAAAAGAAGAGATGATTAAAGCGGAGCGCTCAGGAGATTTTTTGCGAGCCGCACAAATTGCAAGTGAGATTATCGCCCTAGAAAGACAATGAGGCCCCGCGCATTGCTGTTTCTAGGGAGGAGGGAGTCGAATGATGGCGAATGATCAGCATACTGAACTAGAAACGGAATTTACGCTGGATCAAGTCAAGGATCAGTTGATTGAACAGGGTAAAAAGAGATCCGTATTGAGCTATAAAGATATTATGGAGAAATTATCGCCATTTGATCAGGATACGGAGCAGATGGAAGAGTTCTATGAGCAGCTGGCCGACCTGGGTATCGATGTAGTTAATGAGAATGATGAAGAGGGTACTCACCGGCAAGCGGGAGATTCCGAATCCCATGATAATGAGGATTTTGGGTTTGACGACGATCTTTCGCTGCCTCCTGGGATCAAGATTAACGACCCGGTACGGATGTACTTGAAGGAAATTGGCCGGGTTCCGCTGTTGTCAGCAGATGATGAGATTGAACTTGCCAACCGGATTGAACAGGGAGATGAGGAAGCCAAGCGCCGTCTGGCTGAAGCCAACCTGCGTCTCGTTGTAAGTATCGCGAAGCGTTACGTCGGACGAGGAATGCTGTTCCTGGATTTGATTCAGGAGGGCAACATGGGCTTGATCAAAGCCGTGGAGAAGTTCGATTACAAAAAGGGTTTCAAATTCAGTACGTATGCGACTTGGTGGATTCGCCAAGCGATCACGCGCGCTATTGCTGACCAGGCCCGTACCATCCGAATTCCCGTGCATATGGTCGAGACCATCAACAAACTGATTCGTGTATCCAGACAGCTTCTGCAGGAGCTCGGACGTGAGCCTTCGCCGGAGGAAATTGCTGCCGAGATGGAACTCAGTGTTGAGAAAGTCCGGGAGATTATGAAAATCGCCCAGGAGCCGGTTTCGCTGGAAACGCCGATCGGTGAAGAAGATGATTCCCACCTCGGAGATTTCATCGAGGATCAGGAAGCACTCGCTCCTGCTGACGCAGCAGCTTACGAGCTTCTGAAGGAACAGCTCGAAGATGTGCTGGATACGCTGACAGAGCGCGAGGAGAATGTGCTTCGTCTTCGTTTCGGACTCGATGATGGCCGCACCAGAACACTGGAAGAGGTCGGCAAAGTGTTCGGTGTTACCCGCGAACGGATTCGACAGATTGAAGCGAAAGCGCTCCGTAAGCTTCGTCACCCGAGCCGCAGCAAACGGTTAAAGGATTTCCTCGAATAGCTTAATCCACGGACCTTCTGCAGTAACGGCAGCAGGTCCTTTTTTTCGAATTTATGCATGGCATGTATGAGTTTCTTGGTTATGGAATTTCTTCCTGCATTTGTTTTATTGGTCTTTATTTTAGCTCTTTTCCAGACCCATTGCAAATGAACAGGCACGATGTTTTTCAACCGGATTTACCGGTTTGCAGTTTGGTATCGTCTCTGTTAGGGTAAGGTATAGATCGTGATTTGGACGAAAATATGGAATGGTAAGGTGTATCGACCGTGAAATTATCAAGAAGATTAACGAAAATACTGGAGAAGATTCCACGCGGCAGCCGACTTGCTGATATCGGTTCCGACCATGCACTGCTGCCTGTGGCTGCCGTAGAGAGCGGAGCAGCCATTCAAGCGATCGCCGGTGAGGTCAATCCCGGCCCTTATGATGCTGCCGTCAAGCAGGTCATCGAATCAGGGATGACTGAGGTCATCAGCGTGCGAAGAGGAGACGGTTTGAACGTACTCTCAGCCGGTGAGGCCGACGTTATTACGATTGCCGGTATGGGTGGCAGCTTGATTGCAGCGATTTTGGACCGCGGCATCGATAAGCTGACAGGCGTCCGCAGGCTGGTCCTGCAGCCGAATGTGGGAGAAGATATCTTGCGCAAGTGGCTGTACTCCCATGGCTGGGTGCTGATTGAGGAATGGATCCTGGAGGAAGACGGCAAAATTTACGAAGTGCTGGTCGCCGAGCCTTCGCATACAACAGACCTGACGAATGAGCAGGTTTACAAGGATAGAGCGATTGGGGGCGGTCTCCGATTATCTACGGACTGGCTTTTCCGTATGGGACCTTGGCTCACGCAGTCCCCGAATCCGGTTTTCTATGATAAATGGAAATCGGAGATAGAGAAGATGGAGTATATTCTTCTATCGCTTTCGCGTTCAGATCTCACCACGGCAGCCGACAAGGCGAGTGAGATTCGTTCGGATATCGAGTTTATTCAGGAGGTGCTGGCATGCTTGCCAAAGGACAAACCGTAATTCAATATATGGAGCAATTGGCCCCGAAGCACGTGGCCGAACCCGATGACCGGATCGGACTCCAGCTTGGAACATTGCAAAAGGACATTCGCACCGTGCTGATTGCTTTGGATGTCAATGATGAAGTGGTGGATGAAGCCATTGAGATTGGGGCTGATCTGATTATCGCGCATCATGCGATTATATACCGTCCGCTGAAGCAGCTGCAGACGGATACACCGATGGGCAAGGTGTATGAAAAGCTGATCAAACACGATATCGCGGTATATATAAGTCATACCAATCTCGATGTAACCGAAGGCGGAATGAACGATTGGATGGCGGAGGCCTTGGGAATCGAGAATACGTCGCCTATCCATGACATGCATAATGAACAGTTATCCAAGCTGGTGGTATTTGTGCCGAAGAGTCATCATCAAGAGGTGCTCGATGCTGTGCTCGGCGCCGGTGCAGGCTGGATCGGAAATTACAGCCACTGCAGCTTTAACATTGAGGGTTTTGGCACCTATGTTCCGCGAGAAGGCAGCAACCCATTTCTAGGTCAGGAAGGCAAGATGGAACGTGCTAATGAGGTTCGGATCGAGACAATTGTTCCTCATGCCATCCGCAACAAAGTGATCCAGGCGATGCTGAAGGCGCATCCTTATGAAGAGGTTGCGTATGATCTGTATGCCATGGACCTTAAAGGGAGATCCCTTGGTCTTGGCCGGGTTGGTAAGCTAAAAGAGCCTATGACGTTGGCTGAGCTGGTAGACGTGGTCAAAGAAAAGCTGGAGGTTCCACATGTTCGTGTTGTAGGAGAGCTCGACCGCACCATCCGCAAGGCGGCCGTCATCGGGGGATCCGGAGGACGCTACATGATGAAGGCACTGTTCCGTGGAGCGGATGTGCTGGTAACCGGAGATGTTGATTATCATACGGCACAGGATGCGCTCGCAGCAGGACTTACCATCATTGATCCGGGTCATAATGCCGAGAAGATTATGAAGGTCAAGGTCGCCGAGTGGATGGAACAGAAACTGCAGGAACATAAGTATGAAACCCGAGTTGTTGCTTCCCGCATCAATACGGAGCCATTCCAGTTCGTGTAAGGAACAGAAATGTAAGGCAAGGAAAAGAGGCCTCATTCTGACACCGCCTGACAATGAAGAGTGCTTAGGCCAAGCTGGGAAAATAATCAGCTATTGTTAATGTTTAATGGGTTGTGTACCGCTTCAAATCACTGTATAATATGTAATGTTGTCCGGAAAGTTTGACAGACAATCGCTGGCGGCTCTAAGCCGCGAGAGGAAAGTCCGGGCTCCATAGGGCAGGGTGCTGGATAACGTCCAGTCAGCGCGAGTTGAAGGATAGTGCCACAGAAATGGACCGCCGATGGCCGCCTTAGGGTGGCACAGGCAAGGATGGAACCGAGGTGTAAGAGACCCCGAGGAACGCTGGTGACTTCGTTCCTGGTAAACCCCACCTGGAGCAAGACCTAATGGGACGCAGTCTCTTTCGAGGAGACAGCCTTAGCCCGAGGCGCGTCCGGGTTGGTCGCTTGAGTCGATTAGTAATGATCGGCCTAGATAGATGATTGTCGCTCATGGTGGCAGGGTAGTTCCCGTTATGACCACGAAGAGCACAGAACCCGGCTTACGGAAAGCTTTCCCAACTGAACAACATATTGCTTTACTAATACCGCTATGGTACAAACGCGTATTTTCTTTGGACTCCTCGTGAGGGGTCTACAGGAAATGCGCGTTTTTTCATGATATCAGAAGTTATAAACTTCGAAGCTTGGGCCTTCCTGATATCGCAAGAAAAACTTCCTCTAACCGCGGTCTGTCTTCTGAGAAAGTACGTCGATAGACGTTTTTCTTTAGGTTTCGCGAAAATATTGGCAGATCATGTGTCCTGTACGGATAATCGTCCATACCAAATAGCCCTTGGGATAATAAGCTATAATCATCAACGGAAAGGAGATGCAAAAAAACATGTCTTGTCATAAAGAAAATCCATGTCCTCCTGTGTCACCGATTGTGTGCGAGCCGATCGTTGTCGTTAGAGACCACTATGTACCGCAAATCGTACCCGTTATTCATCCGATTAAAGTGGTGGATAAGATTCACTGCGTACCTGTAGAAAAACATATATACACGTACAGCGAAGAAGAAGTCGTGAGCGACAATGCAGGCTATGGTGGAGTTACGGTCTCCGGTAAGCGTTCGAAGAAAGCTGCAGTACGTACTAGCCGTTCCCGCCGGAAGAAATAAATGTAAGTGCTCTTGCCTCCGATAGGAATAAAGCAGCTAACGCGATCGAGGCGGAAGCTGCTTTATTTCGTGTATTTTATTCGTTGGAGCCGTTTAATTTGCGAAGTTCCTGCTCCAGATTCTGAAGCGTTTGACCCGGCCACATTTGAAGAGGGACATCGGGGGCGCCAACTGCTTTCAAGGATTGGAAAATATCAATCTGACCATGACCGTAATATTTATCTTTTCCTTTATCGCCTAGATCGACCGTTTGGTTTATCATGACGTCCATGACTTCCTGATTGGTCAGATCAGGGTTAAGGGAACGAATGAGACCCGCCATGGCGGCTGCATGAGGGCTGGCCATGGAGGTTCCGGATAAAGCCGCATATTGATTCCCTGGAAACGTGCTTGCAATA
The DNA here is from genome assembly GCF_037969785.1 of Paenibacillus sp. FSL W7-1332. Taxonomy (NCBI): domain Bacteria; kingdom Bacillati; phylum Bacillota; class Bacilli; order Caryophanales; family Paenibacillaceae; genus Paenibacillus; species Paenibacillus sp. FSL W7-1332. The sequence goes on from NZ_CP150209.1 coordinate 2,208,682, forward strand.
TTGGTCCCGGGAGCAGCCACATCGATATAATCGCCGTAGTTCGAGTATTCTGCCCGCTTCTGATTGGAATCCGTTGCGGCGACAGCCAGCACTTCCGGATAGGCGGCAGGATAACCAGGGCGCTCCGTGTTGTCATTGCCTGAGGCAGCAACAAGAACAACGTCGCGATCATAAGCATATTTCACGGCATCGTGCAGGAACTGGGAGTCCGCATAGTTGCCAAGACTCATATTGATCACCTTGGCTCCGTGATCCGTGGCCCAAATTATGCCTTCTGCGACGGCATAGGTTGTTCCTGATCCGGATCCGTCTAGTGCTTTGACCGGCATGATTTTGTTATACCAGCTTACCCCGGCAACACCTTCACCGTTGTTGACCAGGGCACCGATGATCCCGGCTACATGCGTCCCGTGACCCACATCATCCAGCGGCTGTTTGTCCTTCTCGACGATGTTGTATCCTTCCACCAACTGTCCATCCAAATCGGAATGCTGAAGATCCACACCAGTGTCAATTACGGCGATGATGACATCTTCACTGCCTTTGGACAGATCCCAGCCCCGGTTCGTCTCAATGACGGGCAGATTCCACTGATATTGAGAAAACAGCAAATCATTCGGGATATTGACTTGCTCATTCGCTCCATCCGGCAAGAAATCCGAGTTTATTCTGGATTGAGGGGGGCGATCATTGGTTAAATAGATGTAGTGAGGCTCAGTATACTTCGTTTTCCACTTCTGCTCGAAATAGGAGCGGAGTTTATGGTAGTCCATATCTTTGGAACGAAAAACATAGGCATAGCCAAGTTTCCTCGGAGTGTCACATGATATCTCCTTAGAGATGTTGAGGAGCTGCTGCTTAGACGGCTCATTCTGAAAGGACACCACAATTTCATTTTCGTAAAAGTGACTGGCCTTTTCATTATCGTGTCCCGTTTTGACGGTAATATCGGAGAGGGTATCCGCATGAATGGATTCGACCTTGAATTTACCTTCCTTCGGGTACGGAATTAAGCGAAGATTCCGTTTCTGGTGATTGCTTACTTCATGCAGTACGCCTTGATTAACCAAAGCGGCGGCGCCATATTTGCCATCCTTGGACGGCTCGGCAACAACAAAATAAGGCTGCCCCGCGACATTGAACTTGGGTGAATCGTAAGATTCTCCCCGTTTCAGCTTTTGCTGTGCCATTTGGAAATGATGAGTGATCAGATTCTTATCTTTTTTGTTCAGTTTGGGAAGCAGACCCTGTACATCCGTCATTTTGTTTTGCTTGAGGTTATACCACCGTACTTGCTGAAAATGCTTGTGCAGCTTTTGTTCTTTTTGCGTATAGGCTTTTATTTGACCCGAACTGCGCAAAGCGTTATTGTTCAGCATTTTGCGCAGATGACCTTTTGCATCAAGACGGTTGAGTTGATCCGTCGCATGGAGATCGCTTTGCATGGTAAAGTGTTTAGCCTTGTTCTCCTGCTGGGGCCTTAAAGGCTGTGTTGGTTCAGCCGTGGGAGCCGGCTGTTTTGAACCGGGGATGAACAGTAAGATCAGAAGCGCGCCAATAACTGACGCTGCACCTAAGATGCTCCATAGGGTACGGGATTTCACAAGTTTTCCTCCTCGCCGCATTCATGATTGAAGTAGTCTTAGCGTGGGGAGAGTGAATCCTTTTTATGCGTTCCATATCATGAGTAAAACGGATGGGAAGGCGCAAAATGAAAAGCACTAAAAATAACCTTGTAAGTGTATTCATGATAGGGATTTCGTTATCCCAAAATTTGTGTTAGGATAGTACATATTATAACGACCGCCAGGCTATATGACCTGTAGGGTCACGACCATTTAAGGGGGATCTATCGTAATGCCAGCAGACAATCTTCAGAATTTATGCTCGGAGTCCAGAGAAAAGTTGAAATCTGCTATTTCGATTATGGAAACGTTTTTGAATGAACATGCTTTATCTCAATTGGTAACGGAACAAGACGAGGAAACCGTTCATTTTTACAAAGGATTTCTGTCGGATGTTCGCCATTTGCTTGTGTTTTCTGAAGTTTCCTATGAGAAGCTTGGTGTTGTACAGCGTCGCCCTAATTTTGATATCGATTTTGCCGAGAAGGCTTTGTATAATTTGTATCACCGCTGTGTCAACAGCTTCTTCTATCCCAAAAATGAAAGTTATTCCGAAGATGGTCGTTACGCCTATACCGGACAGGATGCGATTCGTTTCCGGAAGAAGCCGGTTCGTCCTGCCCGTGATGTCATTATGAACATTACCAAGATTTATGAGGAGCTCCGCGATGATCTTGCTTACTACGAAAGCGACTATTTGACGGAACGCCGTATGCAATCAGAGAAAAGACACGCATAGCATAATAAGGAACATTCAAGAGATGCCAACCATTGGCATCTCTTTTTGCGTTTCGCTGCTTAGGCACCAACTGACAATCGTTCTTGTGCATACCGGCAGTAAACTAAGGAAAAAATGTTGACGAGGTGATGCCAAAATGGCCAACGAAGCCAAACCATTAGTGAAGTGTAGTGTCAGCAATTGCCATTACTGGGGAGAACAAAACCTATGTCATGCCGAGATGATCATGATTGAAATTGACCGTCATGCGAATGTAAAACTCAATGAAGAGTATGGAGCAGAGCCCTATGTAGACGACCATCAGGATGTTGCTGACAAGTCTTCCGAGACCTGCTGTTTGACCTTTAAGCCGAAGGGCTGACGGGAAATAAGCCGGATAAAGTCCGGGTGCCGGGCACTTTAGGATGATGGAAATGGAGGAAGCTAGTTTATGGATAAAAAACATCGCAAGCATAAAATGAAGGTTGTAGAAGGCAAGCGAAACCGGATAGACTTCCCGCGCAAAGATCACCGTGAAGAATATGCAGCCGAGGTGGCTCCCCCTGTGGATGCTTCGGCACGAAGAGTGGACGAGGATAAGGCAGACGTCTCTACCGGTCGTACCGTCGGATATGTGGGCTTGGTATTAGGCATCGCCTCCTTGTTCATGTGGTCGGTAATCCTGGGACCCATCGCTGCGGTTGTTGGATATTACGCCTACAGCAAAGGCAGCAAAACGACAGGCGCCTGGTCGATCGGACTCGGCATATTGGCAACGCTCAGTTATTTTATCTTGATTCCTTTCAGTAGATAATTCATTTGATTATGGTGAACATAGGGCGAATCAACCAGAACGGTTGATTCGCTTATTTTTTTGCCGAATAGGTATAGCAGATTGTTCCAGTTCCATGATAAAATAAAGGACAAGTTTGAAATTTCGCTGCAGAAAGTGAGTTAAACGATGCAAATAGATCCGATATCATGGAAGCAAATGACGGATATACCACAGATGAATACGAATTCCACCGAGTCGGCAACCGGATTTGTCAATGTGCTAAGCAGCCTGCTTACCGAAGATTCCACCTCCAAGCCGGTCGAACGTTCGATTACACAGCTTGCGCCTGGCGTAACCTTTAAGGATGGGCTGTTATGGCAGCAGCTAGGAGCTGTAGATGAATCTGCTTCGTCTTTACCAATGGAGGGGGTCGTCCATGACACAGGAGCAACAAAGCCAACGACCTTTGAGGATTTAATTACGGCGGCCGGGGAACGCTATGGCGTGCCGGTATCGCTGATCAAAGCGGTCATCGATGCGGAATCTTCCTTTAATCCAAACGCGGTGTCCTCTGCAGGCGCCAAGGGGCTGATGCAGCTGATGGATGGCACAGCAAGGGGACTTGGGGTAAGCAACCCTTTTGATCCGGCTCAGAATATCGAAGGTGGTACTAAATATCTGTCCAATCTGATTCAGCGGTTTGGCGGAGAAATGGCTATGGTACTTGCAGCGTATAATGCAGGTCCAACCCGTATCGCGAATTTGGGTGTATCCAGTGATGAAGAGCTGATGTCCGTTGCTCATGAATTACCCGAGGAAACCCAAGCATACATCGGTAAAGTCATGAATGCACAATCAAAATACATGTTATAAACCCGCACGGGGATAAATAGGAAGATGATAGAAGATCAAACGATACATGCCGCTTTCCGATCTAAAGATGGAGTGCGGCTTTACCGTTTGGTCTTTTTGTGTAAATATAAAGGTCTGGAATAATAAGTTTTACAACGTGCGATGCGTATGATGGAAAGGGGAAATTACCTTGATATATTGGGATCACGCTGCTACGACCCCTCCCTATGATGAAGTAGTGGACACGTTGGCAGAAGTCATGAAAATGCATTATGCGAATCCGTCAGCACTTCATCGTTCAGGCGAGGCTGCCGCTAAACTGTTGAAAAAGGCAAGAGAGGTATGTGCAGCCGCGCTGGACGTTCAGCCGACGGAGATCGTATTCACTTCCGGGGCAACTGAAGGCAATAACATGGCGATTAAAGGGGCTGCAATGCAGTACAGCAGCCGTGGCCGGCACATCATCACGACGGGAACAGAGCATCCTTCCGTATATGAAAGCTGCAAGCAGCTGGAAACGCTTGGATGGGAAGTGACTTATCTACCGGTAGATGCCGCCGGCGTGGTGGATCTGGCTGCCTTGACGGAAGCTGTGCGCAAAGATACCGTGCTCGTCAGCATCATGCATGTCAATAATGAGACCGGGGCCGTCCAGCCGCTGACTGAAGTGGGTCGTATCGTTAAGGAGCGAAATTCACGAACGCTGCTGCATATCGATGGGGTACAGGGATTTGGCAAATTGCCGGTGACACTCTCCCAGTGGCAGGCCGACTTATACAGCCTGTCTGCCCATAAATTCAACGGTCCGAGAGGAATGGGCGTGCTATATATTAGGCAAGGCGTGCAATTGTTCCCGCTGGTATCGGGCGGATCGCAGGAGAATGGACACCGGGCAGGAACGGAGAATGTTGCCGGAGCGGTAGCGATGTCGAAGGCCATGCGATTATCCAGAGAACGCCAGCCCGAGTTTTATGCAAGGATGACGGAAATAAGAGAACTTCTGGTTCAGGGCATCCGCAAAATCCCGGGATTGGTGTTAAACAGCAACGAACAAAATGCGCCTCATATCATTCATTTTTCGTATCCGGGACTAAAACCCGAGGTGATGGTCCATGCTCTGGAAGAGATGGGCATGCTCGTCTCAACCAAATCCGCTTGCTCCTCTAAATTAAGCGAGCCCAGCCGGGTCCTGTTAGCGATGGGGAAGGACATGGACGTTGCTTCCTCCGGAATTCGCATCAGTCTCGGCAAAGAGCATCAGCTCGGCGATGCAGCGCGGCTTGTCGAAGTCTTGGCAAAAGTTTGCGGGAACCTGCGTCCCGTTATAGAAAGAGAGGGTAACCGGAGATGACCTACGATAAACTGCTGCTTCGCTTTGGCGAATTTACTCTAAAAGGCAAAAACCGCAACCGATTCGAGAGATCGGTCTTGAATCATATTCGAAGCGTGCTCAAACCGTTTCCTGGAGCGAAAATCGTTAAGGAATACGGCCGTTTGTACGTCGAGCTTAACGGAGAATCTCCCGAGGCCTTGATCCATGTCCTTAAAAAAGTATTTGGCCTTGTATCCATCAGTCCAGTTCGTGTATGTCCTTCCGAGCTTGACCGTATTATCGAAACCGCGATTGACTTTGTGGGACAGAAGGAACTGGCTGACCCGTCGACCTTCAAAGTCAATGCGAGAAGGGTGTGGAAACAATTTCCTCATTCCTCGCAAGAGATGAATCATTTAGTCGGATCGCCCTTGCTGCGAACCTATCCACAGCTTAAAGTAAAGGTAAAGCAGCCCGATATGGAGCTTCGTGTGGAAATTCGGGAGAACGAGACGTATCTGTACTATGAAGTGATTCCCGGCGCCGGCGGATATCCGATTGGTACGAATGGGAAGGCCATGCTGCTTCTATCGGGGGGGATCGACAGTCCTGTAGCGGGCTGGTCAGCCATGCGCAGAGGACTTGAAATTGAGTGCGTACACTTCTACAGTTTTCCCTACACCAGCCAACTTGCGAAGGAAAAGGTAATGGAGTTAACAAGGCTGTTATCGGGCTACACCGGGAAAATCAAGCTGCACCTCGTTCCGTTCACGGATGTACAGACTTCGTTTGTCGGCATCGGCCAGGATAATCTGATCATTACGTTTATGCGCAGAGCGATGCTGCGGATTGCTTCCTCGCTTGCTGAGCGGGAAGGGGCATTGGCGATCGTGACGGGTGACAGTCTCGGACAAGTTGCCAGTCAGACGCTGCCCAGCATGAATGTGATCGGCAGAGCCACCGAGCTGCCGCTGCTGCGGCCGCTCGTTATGATGGATAAGAACGATATCATCAACACTGCAATGGACATTGGTACATTCGAGACATCGATATTGCCGTATGAGGATTGCTGTACGCTGTTTGTGCCTAAATCGCCCACCACCAATCCGAATTTGAAGATCATCGAGAAGGTGGAGGCTTCCATTCCCGAGCTGCCTGCACGGATTCAAGCAGCCATTGAAGGTACGGAGACGGTGGTTATTACCCCGGACAGTAACATCGGTGAGCTTGAAGAAAAGCATGCGGAGCCCGTCGTAAACGAAGACTGGTTCTAATCGAGTATCAAGCGAAGGTAACAAGGGTTGAGTAAACCGGACGAGTGTGCGCAGGTTTAAACATAAACAACACCCCAAAGCTTCTTAGAAAGCCTTGGGGTGTTGTTTTTTTTGTATGCGTATGGACTTTTAATTATGACTGGCTGGATGACTGACGGCGTCCGGCAGATCTTTTTTTCAGATGTCCTGCAGTCAGCACACCGACAATGATGGCAGCAATGAAGAGATATTTAATAATCTGGTGCGCTTCGAAATATCCCATAAAATGCTTCTCTTCGGTAATCATGGAGGACGCCGTGTACGCAAGTACCGCAGAACCTACATAGATAATCCATGGGAAACGGTTGATCAGTTTGATAAACAGCGTGCTGCCCCATACCACGATAGGTACGCTGATGAGCAGGCCCAGCGTTACAAGGATCATATTGTGTTTCGCAGCGCCGGCAACGGCAATGACATTGTCCAGGCCCATAGCGGCATCCGCTACAATGATCGTACGAATAGCAGCGCCAAGGCTTTTCCCGGCTTTGATATTGCCATGGTCATTATTGTCGTCGGTCATCAGCTTGTAGGCAATGCCAATCAGGAGCACGCCTCCCACAAGCAGTAACCAAGGAATGTTAAGCAGCCAGACAACGAGGATGGTGGCAATGATGCGAAGAATAACAGCTCCGGCCGTGCCGTAGATAATTGCTTTTTTCTGGGTTTCCTTCGGAAGATTGCGTGCTGCAAGACCGATCACAATGGCATTGTCCCCGGCCAAGATCAGATCCAAAAATACAATGTTGATTAATGCAAGAAAAAATTCAGCGGCTGTGGTTTCCATGAATGTCACTCCTCTTAGAATACGGTCCCACCATTAAACAAAAGTGGATTTATTATAGGCCTATTTTTCCCGATGTGCAAGCATAGCCTGGACAATTTCCACATATGTGTAAAGTGGGGGGTGTTGTTTTAGTGGAGACGATTTTTTTGTTGGGACAGATATTGATGATCAATCTTGTACTCAGTGGCGACAATGCGCTGGTCATCGCGATGGCCAGCAAAGACCTTCCCGAAATACACCGCAGACGGGCGGTCTGGATCGGGACCGCAGGGGCTGTTCTCTTACGGTGTATTCTGACTTTTTTGGCGGTTTTGCTGCTGAAAATTCCATTTTTACAGGCTGGCGGCGCCTTATTGTTGATCTGGATCGCAGTCAAACTCATGATGCAGAAGGAGCATGACCATGCAAACTTGGCCAAAGCTTCAACGATATGGGCTGCAGTCAATACGATATTGATTGCCGATTTCGTGATGAGCCTGGATAATGTCTTGGCCATTGCAGGGCTTGCAAAAGGCGATCTCGCCTTGATTGTCATCGGAATATTATTAAGCATTCCCATCGTTGTATGGGGAAGCGGGATGATCGCAAGCCTGCTTCACAAGTTTCCCGTGCTGCTTTACATAGGTGCCGGTATTCTAGCTTTTACAGCAGGCGAAATGCTCATACAGGATTCCCGCGTAGGGCTGCTTCTGGCTTACTGGATGCCTTATGCCCACAATCTGCTGCCGATTGTCATTGCAGGTGCCGTCGTTCTCATTGGCGGATTACAGACGGTGAGACGGCCCTTGTAACGGGAGTCTATTTTAACAACCCTTTGGCGGCATATGAGGAAAGCATAGGAAAAATGGATGATTGCTCGTGCAGTCGTCCATTTTTTGTTGGGTCCATACAGGTATATGGGACGGGGAAAGGATATTTCAAGTGGAACAAGCTCGGGATATGGTTTTTTTTGTCGGTTTGGGCTAAAATTAACGTAACAGCTTCTTTTAGAAACCGCTATTTTTGGTGATACATATATTGAAGAGAGGGTGATCAAATGTCCTCCAGAAAAGATTTGGCGCTGGGTATTTTCATCGTTGTTGCTGGAGTCGTTATTTTGCTCGGCAAGCTTGGTGTATTTGGATTTTTGGGAAGAACGTTATGGCCGCTCGTCCTGCTGCTGCCGGGTATTTTTTTGCATATCATGTTTTTTGGTCGCCGTGCCACTGCCGCGGTTCTGATTCCAGGCGGCATTCTGACGGTATATGGTCTTCTGTTCTTCATATGTATTATTGGGGGATGGGGACTGATGGCTTCATTATGGCCTGTGTTAATTCTCGGCGTGGCTGTCGGCTTGTATGAATATTATCTGTACGAGAGCCCGCGACCAGGCGCTGCGCTGCCGGTTGCGCTTGGACTGACAGTGCTTTCTGTTTTGATTTTCTTCTTCACCTGGCTTGAGACTGGAGCGTTCTACATTATTGCCCTGATCCTGATTGCAGCGGGCGTTTGGATGATCTTCGGGCGCAATCGTTCCGGGCGCAATAATAAATGGAGCAGAGGCTGGTAATTGGTAAGAGGTAAAAGTTGCTGGAAGTTTTCTGAAAAGACTTGATTTTCCCGCTCGTTTACCTATATTATAGGATGTATGTTGAAGCGTCGGCATGTCGTCCGGCGCTTTCTTTGTGGCTCATTCGAACAGAAGGGATTTGAGATATATTTATGCAATCAAGAGATCAGATTCGCAACATTGCCATTATTGCTCACGTTGACCATGGCAAAACAACACTTGTAGACCAACTGCTGCAGCAGTCCGGTATTTTCCGGGAGCATGAGACGCTGCAGGAACGCGCGATGGATTCCAATGATTTGGAGCGCGAACGCGGAATTACCATCCTAGCCAAGAATACGGCTATTACGTATAAAGATTTCTTGATTAACATCGTGGATACACCTGGACACGCCGATTTCGGTGGTGAAGTTGAGCGTATTATGAAAATGGTTGACGGCGTTCTGCTCGTTGTTGACGCTTATGAAGGATGTATGCCTCAGACCAAGTTTGTGTTAGGTAAAGCTCTTGCACATAACTTGACTCCAATCGTCGTTGTGAACAAGATTGACCGTCCGGCCGCCCGCCCAGCTGAAGTGATCGATGAAGTGCTGGATCTGTTCATTGAGCTTGGTGCGAATGACGACCAATTGGACTTCCCCGTTGTATATGCATCTGCCTTAAACGGTACTTCCAGTATGGATCCCGAGAAGCAAGATGATAACATGCTTGCTCTTTACGAGACCATTATTGACCATATCCCTTCCCCTACAGAGAAAGTGGACGAGCCTCTCCAGTTCCTCGTTACCTTGATGGATTACAATGAATATCTTGGACGTATCGCCGTCGGACGCGTGAACCGCGGTGTTATTAAGCAAGGCCAACCGGTTACCGTTATGCTTCGTGACGGCTCGACCAAGAATGCTCGTATCGAGAAGCTGTTCGGCTTCCAGGGATTGAAGCGGATCGAGGTTGCCGAAGCAGGCGCAGGTGACATCGTGGCGATTGCAGGGATCAAAGACATTAACATCGGAGAGACCATTGCAGATCCACAGCATCCGGAGGCATTGCCTGTCCTTAAAATTGATGAACCAACCCTGCAAATGACGTTCCTTGTTAACAACAGTCCTTTTGCCGGACGCGAAGGCAAATGGGTAACATCCCGTAAGCTGCGTGACCGTCTCTTTAAAGAACTGGAAACGGACGTAAGTTTGCGAGTGGATGAGACGGACAGCCCTGATGCTTATATCGTATCGGGACGCGGTGAGCTTCACCTCAGTATTTTGATTGAGAATATGCGCCGTGAAGGTTATGAGCTTCAAGTTTCCAAGCCTGAAGTTATCGTAAGAGAAATTGATGGCGTCAAAATGGAGCCGATCGAACGTTTGATGATCGATGTACCAGAAGAAAGCATGGGCTCCGTTATGGAAAGCCTTGGAACACGCAAGGCTGAAATGGTGAACATGGTGAATAACGGAAATGGCCAAGTGCGTCTGGAATTCTTGATTCCTGCTCGCGGACTTATCGGTTACCGCACCCATTTCCTGACCCTCACACGCGGTTATGGCATCATGAACCACGCATTCGACAGCTACGGTCCGCTTATCGGCGGTCAAGTGGGTGGACGTCACCAAGGTGTGCTGGTTTCCACGGAGAACGGATCTTCAACGTTCTATGGCATGATGTCGGTCGAAGATCGCGGTACCCTGTTCCTGGAACCGGGGACTGAGATTTATGAAGGTATGATCGTCGGGGAGCATACCCGCGATAACGATATCGTCGTTAATATTTGTAAAGAGAAGCAATTGACCAACGTTCGTTCGGCAACGAAGGATGACACGGTTAAATTGAAAACACCGGTTATTTTCTCACTGGAGCAGGCCCTTGAATACTTGAACGACGACGAGTATTGCGAGATTACGCCGAAGTCCGTTCGTCTTCGCAAGAAGATTTTGAACAAGAGTGAGCGCGAACGTGCAGAAAAACATCGTAAAATGGCGCAAGCAAATCTATAATAGATAGAGATCGACTTGTCCAAAAGGAGTGAACCTATCATGCAAGAATGGTTTGCCTCGCACCCACTCATCTCTTATATCGTGATTTTTGTGCTGATCACCTACGTTTACAACAAGGTATTCCGGGTGAAGCAGAAGCTCCCTCTGTTGAAGGAGATTCTCCTGTATATCTTGATGGCCTTGGGTTCGGCGATACTGCTTGTGTTTCAGATTGATAAGCTGCCGATTATCCAGTGCTTGTTAGTAGCAGTGGCATTGATGCTGATGGTGCGTATTCGATATTTTGTTGAAGATCGTCAGAAGAAGAAGGCTCAGACCGAACCAAAATCATAAGTTGATGTAGATTTTTATAAAAAGTGCCTGTATTTTGAATCCGGCAACTTTTTGTCAATCCCCTTCGTTTATAAGAGAGAGAAGTTAACCAAGGTCCGGTAAATGCTTCGTAATTTGAAGCGTTTATCGGACATTCATCTAATTTGAATGAAATCAGGTGTTATGATATGAATCCTACTCATACCAATCTCCCTCCGAGAGCCAAAAGTGGGGGGAAGGGCAAGAAACAGCCAGTTCCAAAAAAGAAAAAAAGCGCATGGAAATCATTTTTTAAACTCATTCTTATCGTCTTGTTAATTGCAGTTCTGGCTGCAGCAGGTTATGCTGGCTACTTGTTCTTCAAAGGCAATGAGATCATTGAAAAAAGCGGGATCGACAAACCTGTAGCTCCAGGCCAATCTGCAAAAGAAAAACCGATCACGGTGCTTCTCCTGGGAACGGATCATCGCCCGGAAACGGGGACTTACTTGACGGATGTGGTCATGGTCGCCACCATGCATCCGGAAACCAATACGTCGACGCTGGTTTCTCTGCCGCGGGATACGCTCATTGAACTCGAGGGATATAAAGCGACGAAGCTGAACGCTTATTACCCAAGGTTTAAAGCGGCTTACAATGCTGCGGAGAAAAAGGAACCGGGCAGCGGCATTCCGGCTGAAGAAGAAATGAAAGTCATGATGAGCAAGTATCTTGGCGTTAATATCGACTATGTAACGGTTATCGATTTCCAGGGATTCCGTGATGTGGTGGATACCTTTGGCGGCGTAGATGTCAACGTTCAATACAATATGTGTTACCGCGATACTGCCGACGGGACCGACATTAACCTCACGGTGGGACCTCAGAAGCTGGATGGCAAGAAGGCGCTGGATTATGTTCGTTACCGTAAATCCAGTGACAGCTGTTCGCCAAGAACGAAGGAGTCAAGCGATTTTGAGCGTAATGCCCGCCAAAGCGAAGTATTGCATTCCCTGCTCGATAAGATGAAATCGCTCGGAGGCGTTGCGAAGGTGGGCAATGCTCTGGATGCGGTCAGCGATAACATGACCACCGATTTCGAGCAGGAGCAGATCCGGAATTTGATTGCGACTTATTATGATATCGGAAAAGATGATGTGAAATTCATGCCGGTTACAGGCAATTGGAAGAGCCCTTATGTGTATATAAGCAGCAGCGAGCTGGATGCAGCCAGACAAGCGCTGCAAGACGAGCTTGCCGGCAAGCATAACGCTGGCGAGCAGGGGACAGAAGCGGATTCTGCAACAACTCCGTGACAATTGAAGGCAAGTTTTATTGTATGCTATAATACAATGTATCAGATGGAGATCATTGTACAGGAGGCCGAAGGCATGTCCTACCTTATGATGCATACGACACACCCATTGATCTGTACTCGGCAGACGGATTACCCTGCCCATGGATTTGTGGTAGCAGATTCCATGTGGGGATGGGAGCCTTTCAAATGTCATCCTTCTGATTCCATGTCTTCTCAGGCGTGTTCATTCGACATGGGTGTCAATTCCACACCGAACAGGCTGCAAAACTCTGAATATGATACGGGTCACGACGCCTCTGGCGAAGCAGAAATGCTCGCTAAAGGCGTTGTTATGACCTTAAAAAAAGCCCAGTGAGCTTCACTGGGCTTTTTTGTATGAAATTTGGAGACAGGTGACGGACAAACTCGGGTTATGACAGGATTTGTCTTCTTGCCTATTTATTACGGTTCGGGTTGGCTGGTGCATTACCCCGATTATTCGGATTTACCGTTTGTGCACCGTTATCTTGTGCATTACGATCACGAGGTGTTACATCTTTAGGCAGCTGAGGAATGATGCGGCCTACGATGTCAGCGAGTTCACTGGCAAGTCCTGAAACCGGATTTCCCTCCTGAATATGCCGGCCAAGATCGGCAATCCGGTTTGTAACGTCTAAATCAGCCGTAACAAGTGCATTGGCACCTGCCGGATCGGATTGAAGGGCTTCCGCGACTGTGTATTTAATGGTTCCGACTTCTGCCCGATCTAAATTTCCATCTACATTAAGTCCAACAACAGCCGTATTTCCCATGACAACACAGTTTGCGTTTTTAACGCCGGGCACACTCTCTGCCAGTGATTTGAGGTGATTTGCGGTTGTAGCGTCAACTTGTCCGTTGTTATTGCCAACCTGTCCCGTATTCGTGTTATCCGGAGTCCAGCCGTCTACATTGTTAGTGGTATAACCTCTGTTTTCATTCATATTCTGAACATTGTTAGCAGTGGTTCCATTGGTTTGATTACGAGGAGAGGGTGATGCATTGTTATTGGCGGTCCCGCAGCCTGCGAGCAACAACACCGCTAGCATGATGGATAGAGCAGCTCTCATGGATTGATCTGTCCTTTCGTAGTAGAGTTCGCTAAATTACACCAGTCGCTACGCTTATTATGTCCGGGACGGAAAGGTTTATGTGTGTACCTGATGAAGAAGCAGTGGAGGGATAAGATGAAAAAAATATTTGTGCTGGATACGAACGTATTGCTGCATGATCCTCAGTCGATCTATGCATTCGAGGAGCATGAAGTCATCATTCCTGCGGTGGTTCTTGAAGAGATTGATTCGAAGAAGCGAAACGCGGATGAAATTGGCCGAAATGCCCGCACGGTCTCCCGATTGCTCGATGGGCTAAGAGAGCAAGGTCATCTTCATGACGGAGTTCTTCTGGAGAACGGCGGGACGTTGAAGGTTGAGCTGAATCATCGCAGCTTCGTCAAGGTACAGGAGTTATTTAGCGAAGCATCCAACGACAACCGAATTTTGGCTGTCGCGTTAAATTATAAATTGGAGGAGGAGCCGAAGGAGGACGGAAGACCCGTCGTTCTGGTCAGCAAGGATGTGCTTGTTCGAATTAAAGCGGATGTCCTCGGACTCACGACCCAGGATTATTTATCGGACCGTACAGCCGATCCAAGTGAATTGTATCCTGGATTCTCTACCTTAAAGGTACATCCTTCGGTGATCGATGAATTCTACAGCTATCGTTATTTGCCGATTAAACCTCTTCAATTGTCTTATCCGCTTTATCCTCATGAATTTGTTATTCTGAAGGATGAGATGGGGACTGGAAAGTCAGCTCTCCTTCATGTGAATGAGGATGCAACCAGATTGGAGCCGCTCCATTTAAGCAACGAACCTGTATGGGGCATCAGCGCCCGCAACGCCCAACAGCGTATGGCGATTGAGCTTCTTCTAAACGACGATATTCCGCTAGTCACCATTACCGGGAAAGCCGGAACGGGAAAAACCTTGTTGGCATTGGCAGCAGGCCTATCCAAGGTGGAGGATGAGCATAAATACAAAAAACTGCTCATTGCGCGTCCGGTCGTTCCGATGGGGAAGGATATCGGTTATTTGCCTGGCGAAAAAGAAGAGAAACTAAGACCATGGATGCAGCCGATATATGACAATCTGGAATATTTGTTCGACACCAAGAAATCGGGTGATATCGATAAAATATTGATGGGGCTCGGCAGCATCCAGGTGGAAGCACTGACTTATATCCGGGGCCGCTCGATACCAGGCCAGTTCATCATTGTGGATGAAGCCCAAAACTTATCCCGTCATGAAGTCAAAACGATTGTTTCCCGGGCGGGAGAAGGAAGTAAGGTGATCCTCATGGGAGATCCGGAGCAGATTGATCATCCCTACCTGGATGCTGTGAGTAATGGGTTGACCTATGTGGTTGAACGATTCAAGCAAGAAAATCTGAGCGGGCATATTACGCTGACTAAAGGGGAACGCTCCAAGCTGGCTCAGCTGGCTGCCGACTTGTTATAACCTTATATTTCCCGAGAAATGATTCCTTAAAATAACTTGTAGGTTTAAGACTGTTCCAGATTCATAGGACAGTCTTTTTTCCTTCCCATCGTAACTAGTAAAATCTGGACTGAATAATTAACAAAAAAGATAGGACAAGAGTACTAGAAGTTTGGTAAAATAAGGGCATGCGACTATTGAAGGAGTGAAGATGGGATATGAAGCGGAAGAAATATTGGTTCTTATTTGCCATTTTACTGTTGTCTTTATCCAGTTTATCTCCCAGCTTTGACTTCACTCATCACACTAGACGGGAGCCCCCGGGGGATGAGCCTAATCCTCCGCAGCAAAGACCGGAAGTACCGGAGACCGATATGGGTCCGATCAAGGTCGGTGTTCAGGTAAAGCCGGATGAACTGAGACAACTAAAAGCTCTTAATGAGCGTTTTATGGAAGAGACCGGTGCTGAGGTTGAAATCTTGCCCTTGGAAACGAGTGAAACAAGCAAAGAGTCGTTTCTGCTCGAGATGTCCCTTGGTGAAGGACCTGATATTGTATTAACGGATTCACACTTTATTAAAGCGCTTGCAATGAGTGGATGCCTACTGCCTGTTGATGCTTCTCAGGGCACGCTGCCGGGTGAAGACATCTTGAATGGCCTTCTGCCACCGCTGCAGTGGAACGGGTATCAATGGGGAATGCCGTTTGATATAGACCCCTATATTATGACCTGGCAGACCAAGGGGAAGGACGGAGAACCTTTTAAAATGCCACAGAGCCGTCAGGCATGGCAGGAATATTCGGAGCTGCATAAAGTAAGTCCTATCCTCTTATTTGATTCGAATGATCCTTACGCTTTCGGTGCGGCGGTTCATTTGCTCGAAGGTGATCCCTCCATGCCGGATCAAGAGGTTCTTCATATGCTGATTCGCAATCAGGGAAGATGGGAAGAATCAGAGCAAGGCGCCATGGAAGCAGAGGTTAATGACCAAGCGTTGACCACCACCGCTAAGACGGAAGCAGCCGTGGTCATCAGGCCGTATTCGAGCTTATCAGATCAAGATGACAACGGAATGTCGCTTGCATTGGCAATGGGGAAGGCCCGTCTGGATACGCCGGTTGTCCGAACCCGAAGTTTTGCTGTAGCCGCACACACGGAATCATCGACACTTGCCATGAAATGGATTACGTATATGACCGGCAAAGAGATGCAGCGTGAATGGAGCAAAGCGGCGGGAACGCTCCCCGTTATTTCGGAGCTGTATGTCACGGGTACAAACCTAAGTGATCGGGGCATTTGGCAAAAGGCGGCCGTTCCAGCCCAGGTGCTGCTCTCCAGGAATGAGCCGGCTGCTTTGGATTTTGGGGAGTCGGAAGATTTCCAAACGTATAGCGAAGCAGCCAATCGACTGCTGCTTGGCGAAATCACGATAGAAGAATATATGAAAATGTACACGCCTGCTCAACCATAAAAGAAAAAGCTGCCCAAGCGTGAACTGCACCCCCATTGTTAGACATATCTAACAGTTGGAGGTGCAGTTCAGCGAAGGGCAGCTTTTTTCTATAAATCCAGCTCCATTTTGACCACTAATCTTTGATCTTGGCTGGATACCTGCGTTGCTTTTAAGAAAGACACCAGCTGCTTGGGATAAAAGTTCATGTCGAATTCTTCCTGCAGCGCTTTGCGCGTGGTGTCAGGCAATTCCAGCCGATTGAACACAAGTTTGTCGACTTGGAACATGATGGCATTCTCCGGTTCGTTAATCACGGTGTATTTTCCTTCAATCAGAAGCGAGAGATTTCCGCTCTCACCCGAAGCAATTACTTTTCCATCGTCAAAATGGAAAGCAAAGCTGTTAAAGATTTCATCTTCAGATCTTAAAAATGCGTTGAGATCATCCTCATGGATATCGATGGTGTACTCCTTGCCGTTTGTTTTCAACATATTCTTGCTTCCCTGAACAAATTGCGGCAAATTCTCCATGGCGCTGGCTAAAGCCTGGAAGTGACGCTTTACCTCATACAGGCCCACGTTCTCCCAATAAAGGGTGAACTCCTCAATCAATTTCTTCATGGCATCCGGGTTGCCGCTGGCTGTCAGTGCTCCGTCAACCTGCTGTTCAAGCGCCACCACCCGTTCACGCTGCTTGACAAGGCTGTCCTTTACATCGACGAGCTGAGAAGCATTGCGTGCGGCTTCAGCCTGGGCGGAGGCAAGGGAGCGGTACTGAAGGTTATATTCCGCAAGTGTATCCCGATCATTTTGAATAATCATATCGTAAAAGTCCATGATCCGGAAAAAACCGGCTAAGTCTTTTGCAGACAACAGCATGAAGAATAAGTTATCCCGCTCACCCATGTAATATGACCGAAGGACGGCAGCCGCCCGATCTCGCCGGTCTTCGATTCGCAAGCCCATATCCTGAATTTTAATTTGCAGTTCGCTCTGGAGCTGCTGCAATTCGGCGATACGTTTGGTTATCCGTTCGATTTCATGATCGATCTCCACAATGGAGAGGCTGTCCTCCAGAAGTTTGCGCGCCTCTTCCGAATCAGGCATAACCGGGCTTGCATCCTGCTCGGAATATACGGAAGCGGGAGCTCCTATGAAGCAGAACAACAGGGTTATACACAGCATGACCGGGAGGAGAGGTTGTTTTATTCGTACATTCAAACGGGAGTCCTCCTTGAATGGTTGTTAGTCGAAAGGAATCCAACCGCTGTTTGTCCCTTCATTTTAACCAATATATGACGTATACGACTCAATTATCAACCTTTGGGCATTAAAAAAGCGATCCGGCAGCTAAAGCACCTGATCGCTCTTTTAAGTACTCTCATTCTCTAATCGCAAGGAAAATCCACCAGCGTGCCCCAGTTTGTCCAGGTTGAGCGCCGGCGGATTACAAACATCGCTTGCATGGTTTACCTATTAGAGTGGTTTGCCCATAATGAAGACCGTCCAATAGCTAAAGCCTGTGAAGGTCACGATCATATAAGCCCAGAAGAGAAGAATATAGGTTCTCTCCGTGAATTTCAAATATCCCAGGATCACGAAAAATGCAGTCTGCAGGAAGAAAAGCAGTGCCATTTCAATATGATCTCCGGCAAAGGCCATCAACCCGATAGTCAGGGTGAAAAAGCCAAGGACTCGAAACATCCGTGCCACGATTATATCCTCCTCTCGTATGTACGCACATAATGCTGCTATGAACATTATAGCGTTATGGGAAAAACGTGTAAACGCCTAACTCAAGAAAACCCTTTATTTTTTATTATTAACCAGAAGCAGGACGTTAAATTCGTGAATAATTTGGACGAATCTTCCCTTTTGCCTTCGTAAGAGTATGATCTGTAATCAAAATGGAAATACATTTTAGTATCAAATAGATTCTATGAACTCTATGAGAGGCATAGAAATGAATTAAGCAGTTTTTATACCCTATTCAGCAGCCGATTTACGGTATTGAAGACGGTTATTTTAGGATGTCGTTAGGAGGGTTTTATGGTATGTCAGCAGTGAGACAGGATGCATGGAGTGCAGAGGACGACCTAATATTGGCGGAGGTGACCCTTCGTCATATTCGTGAGGGCAGCACCCAATTGGCTGCCTTTGAGGAAGTGGGAGAAAGAATCGGCCGGACATCGGCGGCTTGTGGATTTCGTTGGAACAGCTGCGTTCGCAAGAAATATGAGGATGCTATCAGCTTGGCGAAATCTCAGCGTCAAAAGAGAAGTTATTATAAAAAACAGCCTTCGGTAAGCGGACCGCAGGTTGCCGGTTTGGCTGCTCCGGAACTGGAGCACGATGTCTATAAGAATGATGGTGCAAGCGAAGAAACACTGTCCATCGATGCCGTTATCCGTTTCCTTCGTCAGTGGAAGGGCGGGCTTCAGGAAAGTTCACGTCAGTATAAATTGCTTGAGAAGAACTTGCGTGAAAAAGAGGAAGAGCTTTCAAGACTCCGCAGTGAGAATCAAAGGTTATTGAAGGAAGTCAGCGAAGTGAAAACGGACTATCATGTGGTCAATGACGATTATAAGGCACTGATTCAGATTATGGATCGGGCACGCAGACTTGCTTTCTTAAATGAAGAAGACGAGGAACTTAAGACACGCTTTAAAATGGACGCAAATGGTAACCTAGAACGAATTGAATAGGTAAAGATTATCTTGCTCCAGCCGTAACCCGCATTAGTGCATTTCATGCGCTTGGCGGGTTATTTGTGCGTATAGGAGATTATTCTGATATATACTAGGACTAGTACTTTGTGGTTGATTACAATAATGGGGGATTATCATGAATATCCATATTATCGGAGCCGGCTCATTGGGGCTGTTATATGCGGGAAAACTTGCGGATTCAGGCTGCCGTGTCACGCTATGGTGTCGAAGCGAGGAGCAGGCGGACAAGCTTCGGGCTTCCGGCATAACCATCGAGGAGCCGGGCCGGCACCAGGTCGTTGACGCCCATGCTTTCTCGGTCAGCTCATGGTCATCCTTTGCCGAGTCGGGTGGCGGGGCCGATGCGGATTATCTTTTCCTCATGCTGAAGCAGCAAGGGATCGAAGAGATGGCAACGGAGATGCTGGCTCTATTTGGGCAAGATCACCGCAGACTCCTATGTTTTCAGAACGGTACAGGCCATATGGAGCGGCTTCAGGACCTGCTGCCGATGTGGACGCTCTACGCCGCCATTACGACGGAAGGGGCCAAGCGTACAAGCAGCGTCTCCGTTTTGCACGCCGGTCACGGAACGACGACAATCGGCAAAATGAAACCTGCCGGGAGCTCATTAGATGCCTTCTCTCAGGATGATCATGAAATTAAGCTTGTTAAACAGCTGAATAGAGCAGGATTTGAAGCTTTTTTGTCGAATGAAATGGATGAGATGATTAATCGTAAACTGCTGATCAACGCGGTCATTAATCCTTTGACAGCATTGTGGCGGATTCCTAATGGAGAGCTGTTAACTTCCCCAGAACGAGTCAGGCTTATGGAGCAGTTATATAATGAAGGGATCGCCGTATATGAAGCGGCTGGAATTCCTTATGGAAGCGGGCTTTGGGAATGGATCCTATCCGTCTGCCAATCGACTTCAGGTAACACGTCTTCCATGCTTAAGGATGTAATGGACGGCAGAACGACGGAGGTTGCCTGGATTAACGGTAGCATTGTCCGTTTGGGTCAAAAATATGGCATTTCTGTGCCAAAACACGAGCTGATCACACAGCTCATCGAGGGGATGAATACATAGGGGGTCTTTAGCATGGGTTTTTTGCAGGGGCTGTTTCACACATTAAGTCTTTTTCCGTTCATTCCGTTTTTACTGGTGTATTTCATTGTCTTGCAAAGAAATAAAAATCGAAAGCAAGCGCTGGAGCTGGCCATGGATGTAACCACATTTTTCATGCTGTTTTCCGTCTCCGCCTTGTTTAATAATACATTCCAGTCCAAATTCGGGTTCTATCTCATTCTCCTCATGCTGCTCATTGCAGCGGGGCTGATCGGCAGTGCGCAGAACCGCTGGAAAGGCAAGGTTAACGGTAAGAGGCTGCTGCGCGCCGTGTGGCGTCTGGGTTTTGTCAGCATGAGTTTTGGTTATGTGGTTTTTACATTTTTTGGTCTCCTCTCCTACATAATTAAGATGATGTAAGTACAATCTAATAACTAGTATTATATGATAAATCTGTTTGATCTCTGGGTCAGGCAGATTTTTCAATTTATTGATTTCTGGATTTTTTTGACCACTGGTTGTATAATCGATAAGCATATACCTAAAATCTATGAGGGGGATACCGCAAGATGAAGAAACAAAAGAAATTACTGCTTCTCATGACGCTAATTCTTGCTTTCAGCTCGGTTTTGGCAGCGTGTGGAGCTGACAAGAACGAAGGCGCTAATAACGGCGGAACGGCGGACAAGCCTAAAGAGCAAGTCTTCCGTATGAACCTTGCTTCCGACCCTCCTACATTGGATCCGGGCTTGGCTCAGGATAACACGTCGAATACGGTAATCAGTGCTGTATTTGAAGGTTTGGTTCGCAAGGGTGCAGATGGCTCTGAAGAGCCTGGCGTAGCCGAAAAATGGGATATTTCTGAAGATGGATTGAAATATGTCTTCACCCTTCGCAAAGATGCCAAATGGAGTAACGGCGATTCAGTAACAGCCAAAGATTTTGAGTATGCATGGAAACGCGTACTTGATCCGAACTTTACTCCTGCATCACCATATGCGTATCAGCTCTATTACATCAAAAACGCTGAAGCTTACAATCTTGGAGAGATCAAAGACGCCAATGAAGTCGGCGTAAAAGCAACCGATGACTATACGCTCGAAGTTACGCTGGCAAACCCAACGCCATACTTCCTCAGCTTGATGTCATTCCAAACCTACTTCCCGATTCACAGCTCTGTTGAAGGTAATGCTTCTTGGGCAACGAAACCGGAAACATTGATCGGTAATGGTCCGTTCAAAGTTTCACAAATGACCAAAGGTCAAAAGATCGAGCTTGTGAAGAACGACCAATATTGGGACAAGGATGGAATCAAACTTGAAAAAGTTCAAATGAGTATCGTGAACAGCTCGGCAACTGAACTTTCAAGCTATCGTAACGATGAATTGGATTATGCAGGACATCCAACAGGAAACATTCCGACGGATCAGCTCAATGCGATCAAGAAGGAATTGGGCGATGAACTGATGATCAAAGGGATTTCATCAACGTATTTCTATATCTTTAACACAACAGAAGAACCATTTGACAACGTGAACATCCGTAAAGCATTTGCCATGGCGATTGATCGTCAGGCGATCGTAGAGAAAATCACGCAAGGTGGACAACTTCCTGCACACGGTTTTGTTCCTCCTGGTATCAAAGGTGAGTCCGACGAGTACCGTAAAGAGGTGCCGGATACTTACTTCGATGAAAATCTTGAAGAAGCTAAGAAACTGCTCGAGCAAGGTATGAAGGAAAAAGGCTATACCACATTGCCGGAAGTTACTCTGATCCATAACTCCGATGACAACCACAAGAAAATTGCGCTTGCTATCGCAGATATGTGGAAGAATAACCTCGGTGTTACTGTGAAGGTACAAAACCAAGAGTGGGGCGTATTCCTGAAGAACCGTACGGATTTGAACTATCAAGTTGCCCGTTCCGGTTGGGGAGCAGATTATAACGACCCGATGACTTATATCGATATGTGGACATCCAACGGTGGTAACAACGATACTGGCTTCAAGAACGAAGAATATGACAAACTTGTGAAGGATGCTTATGCAACTAGCGATAACGCTAAACGCATGGAGCTGATGTCCAAAGCTGAGAAAATTCTCGTTGAAGAAAACCAAGTTGTAATGCCGATCTACTATTACTCCAGCGTGTCCTTGGTTAAACCATGGGTGAAGAATCTGCATCTGGATTATAAGGGTGATATCGATTTCACACGTGCATATATTGAGTAGTCTTTTGTAAAACCATTTATAAAAGGTTACGGTTCGGGATATATATGTGGGGCATTTAAACCTCATATATATCCCGATTTTTTTGTATGAGCGCAAGGTTTCCAAATCTTGTGTCCGTTGGTGAAAGTTAAGGGATGCCAGTTCCGTTCTAGAATAATACAATTATATAGACGGCTTGGTTTAGAACAACTGATCAGGAGGCTAGCGAAATGCTGAGGTATGTGGCGAGTAAGTTTTTTTATATGCTTGTATCGTTGTTCATACTGATCTCAGCCACTTTTTTTCTTATGAAAGCCATACCGGGCGATCCGTTTATGGGAGAGAAAAAGCCATCGCCTGAAATTTTGGCGAGGCTGATGGAGCAGTATGATTTAGATAAACCGGTATTTCAGCAATATACGAAATACTTGGGCAATATCGTTCAAGGTGACTTTGGTTTGTCTATGAAGAAACAGGGACAGTCCGTCACGGATATTATTGTTGACACATTTGGCCCTTCACTCCGATTGGGTCTTATCGCGATCGTAGTATCCGTTATCGTGGGTGTCCTGCTAGGGATGCTTGCAGCTCTGTATCACCGCAAGCTGATTGACAACATCGCCATGATCATCTCGGTTCTCGGCATCGCAGTACCGAGTTTCGTGCTTGCATCATTGTTGCAATACGTTCTCGCAGAGAAAGCGGGCATTTTCAATGTTATGGGCTTTGAAGGTCCGCTCGACTACGTGCTCCCTGTTATGGCCCTGTCAGCTCAACCGATTGCGTTTATCGCACGATTAACGCGATCCAGCATGCTGGAAGTGCTGCATTCGGATTATATCAAGACGGCGAAGGCCAAGGGTCTCAACTGGTTCGCCATTATGTTCCGTCACGTCATCCGTAACGGCATCTTGCCAGTCGTAACGTACGTCGGGCCAATGACAGCGAACATCATTACCGGTTCGGTCGTTATTGAACAGATCTTCGGCATTGGCGGCATTGGCAAACAGTTTGTTGAAAGTATCACAAACCGCGATTATACAGTCATTATGGGGATTACCATATTCTACGGCATCTTGCTGATGCTGGCGCGTTTCGTTACAGATATCGTATATGTATTTGTGGATCCACGCATTAAATTGACCGGCGGAAAGGAGAGGTAGACATGGAGAAAGAACAAAGTATGCCTCATCCTGCGGCACTAAACTTAAAGCCTGAAGATTTTCAGAAAATTGGTCCTGATGAGAAACAATCCGAGGTAATACAGCGTGAAAGTTTGTCCTCCTGGAGAGATTCCTGGGAAAGATTGCGCAAGAACAAGCTTGCTATGACGGGCTTGGTTATTATGATCTTGATTGTCATCATGGCCATTATCGGCCCGATGATCTCGAACTATGATTATGAAACGAATGATTTGATGAATACGAATATGCCGCCTTCATCAGAACATTGGTTTGGAACCGACGATCTGGGCCGCGACGTTTTTGTTCGTACCTGGATGGGAGCTCGGATATCCTTGACCGTTGGTCTTGCAGCTGCTGCGATTGACTTGATGATTGGTGTAATATATGGCGGCATCATGGGTTATTTCGGTGGCCGTGTCGATGAGTTCATGAATAAGTTTGCAGAAATTTTGTATTCCATTCCGTATCTGCTCGTTACGATTTTGTTGCTGGTTGTATTCGAACCAAGTTTAGGAACGATCATACTCGCCTTAACCATCACCGGGTGGATTAACATGTCCTGGATTGTGCGGGGCGAGATTATGCAGCTGAAGAGCAGAGAATATGTCCTCGCCTCACGTTCGATGGGAGCTGGAACCGCGCGCCTGTTGTTCCGGCATTTGATTCCGAATGCGATGGGTCCGATTATCGTTACCTTGACCCTGTCGGTTCCAAGCGCGATCTTTGCCGAGGCATTCCTGAGCTTCCTGGGTCTTGGCGTTCAAGCACCGGTTGCTTCATGGGGCTCCATGATTAATGATGCCCTGTCCGGATGGATGTACTATCCATGGCGGATGTTGTTCCCTGCTCTATTTATCAGCTTGACGATGTTAGCATTTAACATTTTCGGTGATGGATTGCGTGATGCGCTTGATCCGAAATTGAAAAAATAGGAGGTGGGAAGGTATGGAACCGATCTTGCAGGTAAAGGACCTCAACGTATCGTTTCGTGTTCGCGGCGGTGAAGTAAAGGCAGTCCGCGGCATGAATTTTGAAGTCGGCAAGGGGGAGACGGTTGCCATCGTCGGTGAGTCCGGAAGCGGTAAAAGTGTTACCGCCCAGACCATTATGCGATTGATTCCGTCCCCGCCCTCAGAAATAAAAAAGGGTGAGGTCATTTTCCAAGGACAGGACCTTCTCAAAAAAACGAATAAACAAATGGAAGCGATTCGCGGCAAGGATATTGGAATGATCTTTCAGGATCCGATGACATCGCTGAATCCGACCATTAGAATAGGCAAACAAATCACAGAGGTGCTGATCAAGCACCAGGGAATGTCTTTCGCCGAAGCCAAAAAACACGCTATAGAAATGCTGAAGCTGGTGGGTATCAAAAATGCGGAGGAGCGCTTCAATCAGTATCCGCATGAGTTCTCCGGCGGTATGCGTCAGCGTGCAATGATCGCCATTGCGCTTGCATGTAAGCCGACCCTGCTGATTGCGGACGAACCGACAACGGCACTCGACGTGACCATTCAGGCACAGATTATGGACGTTATGAAGGAAATGCAGGAACGTTTGGGCACATCGATCATTCTGATCACGCATGACCTCGGCGTTGTTGCCGGCATGTGTGACCGTGTCATCGTCATGTATGCAGGTGAAGTGGTGGAAACGGGAACGAAATGGGAGATTTTCAAAAATCCGCAGCATCCTTACACCAAAGGGTTGCTTCGTTCCATGCCGCGTCTGGATCAGAAGAAAGACGAACCGCTCATTCCGATTATCGGAACACCGCCGGATCTGATTAAACCACCTGTAGGCTGTCCGTTCGCTGCTCGCTGTGACGAAGCTATGCGAATTTGTGAACGGGTGGATCCAGGCGCAACGGAATTCAGCGACACGCACACGGCGCGCTGCTGGAATCTGCATCCGATGGCGAAGGAGGCCCAAGGTTCATGAAGGATAACCACTTGATTGAGGTAAAAGGCCTGAAGAAGTATTTTAACGTGGGCAAAGGCCAGGTTCTTAAAGCGGTTGACGATCTGAATTTCTTTATTCGTGAAGGCGAAACGCTTGGTATGGTGGGAGAGTCGGGTTGCGGTAAATCCACTGCAGGACGGACGATTCTCCGCCTTTATGAGCCTACGGCCGGCAGCGTTAATTTTAACGGAACGGATATTTACAAGCTGTCTCCGGGCAAAATGAAGGCGATGCGCCGCGATATGCAGATGATCTTCCAGGATCCGTATGCCTCGCTGAACCCAAGATTCACAGTGTCGGATATTATCGGGGAAGCTCTGGATATTCACGGTATGGCCGGCAGCCGCGCCGAACGCAAGAAGCGGATTGAGGAGCTGCTGGATATGGTCGGCTTGAATAGTGACCACTCGACGCGCTACCCTCATGAATTCTCGGGCGGTCAGCGTCAACGGATCGGGATTGCCCGTGCTCTCGCGGTGAACCCTAAATTTATCATCTGTGATGAGCCGATCTCGGCGCTCGACGTTTCGATTCAGGCGCAGGTTGTTAACCTGCTTAAAGATTTGCAGGACCGACTTGGCCTGACCTATCTCTTCATTGCGCATGACCTGTCCATGGTTAAGCATATCAGTGACCGGGTAGCGGTTATGTATTTGGGTAAAATGGTGGAGCTGGCAGACAGTGAAGAGCTGTATGCAAATCCGATCCATCCATATACCAAAACCTTGTTGTCCGCGATTCCGATTCCGGATCCGGAAATTGAGGCAAACAAAAAGCGGCTCAAGCTGGAAGACGATATGCAGGGGCCGATTTCAGCTGCCAAAGGCGAAGACGGAACGGTTCAACTGGACGTGAAGGATTCGGAATTGGTTGAAGTGTCCAAAGGACACTGGGTTGCAAAAGCCTACGCTTGAATAAACGGACCTCAGTATGAGGAAGCAGCTTCAAGAATAGCCGCTGGCATCGTGCCGGCGGCTTATTCTTTTCCTTTGACGCAGAATGCCAACATTCGGTACAATCAAGAAAGGCAAAATAATATAGAAGAAATTAAATTTAAGCACAATCTAGATTTGGTTGCGACGTAGAATAGGAGGCATACCTCATGAATATCGTTCCGGAACCATTATCCCTCGCTTCGCGTCTCGCTCAGGATTATATTCATCATTTCGACCGGGTAAGCGGGTTCTACGGTGAAGATTACCGCGGCGAGCACAGCTTTGCAGAGCGGGTACAATGGCTGGATCTTTCTGAAGACAAGCGAATTCAGCGTAAAGCGCTGGTGGATTGTCTTCGGACGTACAATAAGAAACACAATGATCATCCCGCTGTACATAAATCACTCCAACTTCTGGAGCGGCCAGGAACGGTTACGATGGTTGGTGGACAACAAAGCGGTTTGTTCACTGGACCTCTGCTTGTCATATATAAAGCAATTACCGTTATTCAAGCGGCCCGCGAGGCGGAAGAGCGCTTGAAACGTCCTGTCGTGCCTGTATTTTGGATCGCCGGGGAGGATCATGATTGGGATGAAGTGAATCATACGTACTTCCTGAATCAGGATCTGCAGCTTTCCAAGATCAAGCTTGATGCCAAGGACGGACTCAGGACGTCAGTTAGTTATACTGACGTTGCTGAGGAAGATTGGAATTCGATGCTGGCAGAGCTTCAGACTCAATTGGCAGACAGCGAATATAAGGCGGATCTGCTGAAGATGGCGAGGGAATCGCTGAACGGTTCGGCCGGGCTCAGCGAGGCATTCGCTAAACTGATCAGCTATCTGTTCGGCAAATATGGGCTGATCCTCCTGGATTCGGCAGACCCGGGACTTCGGGCGTTGGAAGTACCCATATTCGAATCATTGATTACCCGCAGTGAACAAATGGGACTTTCGTACCAGCAGGCTGCGAGGGATATCGCGGGTCAGGGTTATGAAGTCCAGGCTGATGTATCCGAGAATGGGGCTAACTTGTTCTACTTGCATGAAGGCAGACGCTTGTTGCTTTACCGAGAAGGACGTGTATTCTCAGACCGGAAAGGCATCGTTTCGCTGACGGAAGATGAACTGCTTCGGGATTTGCATCAGCACCCTGAACGCTTCAGCAACAATGTGTTGACCCGTCCAATCATGCAGGATTCACTGCTGCCCGTGCTCGGGACGATACTCGGTCCAGGCGAGATTTCCTATTGGGCGATTACGCGTTATGCATTCTCCGACTTGGGTTTGCAGATGCCGCTGATCATCCCAAGAATGTCATTCTCCATCGTAGATGGAACTGTCCATAAGCTGATGGAGAAATACGGATTGTCCTTCGAGGATGTCCAGCTTCACTTGTCTGAGAAGCGTGAGGCTTGGCTTGCCAGCAAGGACGAGCTGAATTTGGAAGCACGATTCAGTCAAACCCGGGAACAATTTGAAGCATTATATCAGCCTTTAATAGAAGATCTTGGCAAAATGCAAAGTGGACTGTTAAAATTAGGTCTAACCAATAAAGATAAAATATTGGAGCAGATGGATTACCTGTTAAGTAAATCCCGGAATGCCTTGGAACAGCAGCATGAGGCCGCACTGGCACAGTGGAAGCGCATTGAACAGACGTTGTTGCCGGAAGCGAAACCTCAGGAGAGGGTATACAATATCCTGGAATACATGAATCGTTATGGATTGAATCTGGTGGATCGCCTGATGGAAATCCCATACGCTGCTTCGGGCATTCACAGGGTCGTTTACGTATAACGATCAGGAATTCAAACATCAGATCATAGGAGGCCGTTAAATGAGCTCATCATCCATACAAACCAGCAATATTACCGACTTGAAACTGGCACCGGAAGGTCATTTGAAAATTGATTGGGTGAAGGCGCATATGCCGGTATTGAACCGGGTGCGTGAACAATTCGAGAAAGAACAGCCATTCAAAGGGTTGAAAGTCGCCATCTCCTTGCATCTGGAAGCCAAGACCGCTTATCTGGCGAAAGTCATTCAGGCCGGCGGAGCTGAAGTGACGATTACGGGAAGTAATCCGCTGTCAACTCAAGATGATGTATGTGCCGCATTGGTAGAAGACGGGATCACGGTGTTTGCCAAGTATAACCCGGATCCTAAGGAATACAAGCAGCATCTCATTTCAACACTGGAGACCAGACCGGATCTGATCATCGACGACGGCGGGGATCTCGTTACGATCCTGCACTCCGAGCGTACCGATCTGCTTGAAGGAATTCGGGGCGGAGCGGAAGAGACAACGACAGGCATCCTGCGACTGAAATCTTTGGAGAAAGAAGGCTCTCTCAAATTTCCGATGGTTGCCGTGAATGATGCATACTGCAAATACTTGTTTGATAACCGTTACGGTACCGGACAATCGGTCTGGGACGGAATTAACCGGACGACCAACCTGGTGGTTGCAGGCAAGACGGTTGTTGTCGTAGGGTATGGCTGGTGCGGCAAGGGCGTGGCCATGCGTGCCAAAGGTCTTGGTGCCAACGTTATTGTGACCGAGATTGATGCGATTAAGGCCGTTGAGGCTTATATGGACGGCTTCCGCGTCATGCCAATGCGCGAAGCGGCCAAATTGGGAGACTTCTTTGTAACCGTCACGGGTAACCGCGATGTCATCAGCGGGGAAGACTTTGATGTCATGAAGGACGGTGCCATTTTATCCAATGCCGGTCACTTCGATGTGGAAGTCAATAAACCGGATTTGTCAGAACGGTCTCAATCGGTTCGGACGGTTCGGCGCAATATCGAAGAATATCACCTGAAAGATGGCCGTAAGATTTATTTGCTTGCCGAAGGCCGTTTGGTGAATCTGGCGGCAGGTGACGGACATCCGGCGGAAATTATGGATATGACGTTTGCGCTCCAGGCACTGTCGCTCAAACATGTGAATGATCACTACAAGAACATCGGTAACCGCGTTGTAAATGTTCCTTACGAATTGGATGAACAGGTTGCCTTGTATAAACTGGAAAGTCTAGGTATTACAATCGACAGCCTGAGCGCTGAGCAGAAGTCTTACTTGGACAGCTGGGCTCAGCACTAAACAGCAGCAGCCTTAGATCATTTGCAAACCTCCTTTCCATCCCCATGCGGGATGAAAGGAGGTTTTTTGTGCGAATGTTCTGAGAGAAAGTTCCAAAAAAACAAATGCTCGATAGAAGGTATTTGATTCTTGACGCCGAATCTATTATCCTAAAGTGGTGGAAAGTGGTGCAAAGTGGGGAATCGGGGTTAAGGGGTGGAGTGCCTGATGTTCATGGGGGAGTTTCAACATAGCATCGACGATAAGGGGAGAATCATTATCCCTGCTAAGTTTCGCGACCTCCTGGGCACCTCGTTTATCGTAACCCGCGGATTGGACAATTGCCTCTTTGTATACCCCAAAGATGAATGGGCCATCATGGAACAGAAGCTCAAATCCCTGCCGCTCATGAAGTCGGATGCACGCGCATTCACCCGGTTTTTTTTCTCCGGGGCGACGGAATGTGAGTGGGATAAACAGGGAAGGGTAAATTTGCCGGGCAATTTGCGCGAGTTCGCCAAGCTCGAGAAGGAATGCGTCGTCATCGGCGTATCGAGCCGAGTGGAGATCTGGAGCAAGGAGCAGTGGCAGAATTACTATCAGCAATCGGAGGAAGCATTCAATGACATTGCTGAGAAGCTGGTAGATTTTGATTTTGATTTATAACCAGCTAGGAACATCGTATTGAAATGGACAAGTTACACTTAAAATCATGAATGAGACACAATGGAGGGCTGCAGCTTTGTTCCATCACATCACAGTGCTTAAGCAAGAAGCGACAGAAGGGCTGCGCATCAAACCAGACGGTATATATGTTGACTGTACGCTCGGGGGAGCAGGGCACAGCTCGCTGATTGCTTCCCAACTAAGTTCGAATGGTCGGTTAATCGCATTGGATCAGGACGATTGGGCTTTGAATAACGCCCGGGAAGTCATGAAGCCGTATGTGGACCGGATCACGCTCGTCAAAACCAATTTTCGTGATTTGGAGGAAGTGCTCCGTAACGAAGTGGAGGTTGACGAGAACGGGCAGCCGCAAGTTGACGGTATACTGTTCGATTTGGGCGTATCTTCTCCGCAGTTCGATGAAGGGGAGAGAGGGTTTAGTTACAATCATGATGCCCCGCTGGATATGCGGATGGATCAATCCGCCGAGCTTACCGCAGCCAAGATTGTAAACGAATGGCCGGAACAGGAAATTGCGCGAATATTGTATGAATACGGTGAAGAGAAATTTTCAAGGCGGATTGCCAAGGTCATTGTTGAAAGAAGGGCACAGAGCCCTATTCAGACAACCGGCGAGCTTGTCGAGATGATTAAGGAAGGGATTCCGGCCGCAGCTCGTAGAACAGGCGGCCACCCGGCCAAACGAAGCTTTCAAGCGTTTCGTATAGCGGTAAATGATGAGCTTGGCGCATTCAAAGACGCGCTTCACCAAGCAGTGCGATGTCTTGCACCGGGAGGAAGAGTGTCGGTCATCTCGTTTCACTCGCTCGAAGACCGGATATGCAAACAGATTTTTAACAGTTACATTCCCAAGTGTACATGCCCTCCAGATTTTCCGATGTGTGTATGCGGAGGTGGCCAAGGTGAGCTGAAGTTGGTGAACCGTAAACCGCTTATCCCCTCTGCGGAAGAGATTGAGAGTAATCCAAGGGCGCGTTCGGCGAAGCTGCGGATTGCGGAGAAACTGTAGAAACATAAAATCCCTGAAGAAGGAGAATCAGCCATGGCTTACACGCGCGGCAATTTAGCCGTACAGGAGAGACAGAAGGAAACGCAGCAGTCCGCTTATCTCGAGAAGACAAAAGTCGTCAAACGTCGTTCCCAGCTTCCGCAAAAAGAAAAGCTGCTGTATTTGTTATCCGTGGTATTTGTGGTTGCCGTCATGGGCGTCATTGGCATGAGTCATGTTCATTCCTATGACTTGAACCGGCAGATCCAGTCGACGGAGAACGACATACTCCAAGCGAAACGAGATATTAATCAGCTTCAGGTTGAGAAGCAAACACTGGAGACGCAAATATTGGACAAGGCCAAAGAGCTGGGCTATGTCCCTATTGATAACAATAATACGATCCATCTATCACCGGTCTCGGGGTCATCCGAGACACAGAATTCGGACTCGGGACAAAATGATTGAAGTGTGAGGTTTTGACCGATGATAAAAAAAATCAAACTGCGTACCGTGCTAATAGGGGGATGTATAACCCTCTTTTTTGCTTTATTGATTGGTCGGGTGTTTTGGCTGCAGGTGATCGATAACGACTTCTGGAAGGAACAAGCTTTATCGAAATGGTCGCGTAAACAGGATCTTCCAGCCACGCGAGGAACGATCACGGATCGGGACGGCGATATTCTTGCCATGGATGCGCCTGCCTTTACAGTTATTGTGAATCCTGCGGTCATTCAGGCTAATGGCATGGAGAATGAGGTCGTAAAAGGACTGCATGAGATTCTCGACAAGGATGAGGACGAACTCCGTGAACTGGTTAAAGCTAAAGACGATAAGGGCGAATACCTCAAGGGCCGCGAAGTCCGCAGCGAGGGATGGAAGATTGACCAGGAGAAGATGGAAGAGGTTAAAGCGTTTAGTGAAAGCTTGAATAAAAAATTAAAGGCAACCGGTAAAGTTCCCGATTCGGGCATCGGCTTTCAGCGAGAGTCAAAACGATTTTATCCACAAAAGACAGTGGCTGCACATATCTTGGGATATACCGATCGCCAGGGCAAGGGTATCGGGGGCATTGAGCAATTTTATGACGACAAGCTGAAGGGAACCGATGGATTCGCTTCTTACAAGAGTGATAAGAAAGGGGTCAAGCTCCCGAGTGAAGACGATTTATACCAGCCTGCAATAAATGGGAATAATTTAGTACTGACGACAGACGATACAATCCAGTATTATATCGAGGAAGCGATGCGCGACACGTATAACCAATATAAACCAATCAGTATGACGGTAATCGCAGCGGATCCGAACACGATGGAAATACTGGGAATGGCCAATATGCCGACTTTTGATCCCAATACATATTCGAAATGGAATCAAAAGAATTTTATCAATCATGCCGTGCGGTCCATCTATGAGCCGGGATCAACTTTCAAAATTGTTACGCTGGCCAGCGCAGTGCAGGAAAAGCTGTTTAGCCCGGGTGCGATTTATCAATCCGGATCCATAAGAGCGGGTGGAAGAACCCACCGGGACATTAACAGCGTAGGCTGGGGCCCTATTACCTACCTCGAAGGCGTGAAAAGGTCGAGTAACGTGGCATTTGTAAAATTGGGTTACGAAATGCTCGGCAAGGAACGATTTACCAACTATATTCGGGATTTTGGGTTTACGCAGAAAACGGACATTGATCTTCCGGGGGAGATTCTCGGTACCTTAAATATGACTTATGACTCCGATATTTCAACCATGACCTACGGATACGCCGTATCCGTAACGCCTATTCAACAGATTGCGGCCATTTCAGCCGTTGCCAACGGAGGCAAGCTCATGCAGCCTCATATGGTCAAGCAGATCGAGGACCCCAACACGGGCAAGGTTGAGAAAATCGAACCGAAAGTCGTGCGCCAGGTCATATCTCCTGAGGCCGCAAGAGAGACAGGGACTTACCTTGAGCAAGTTGTAGCTGACCAGGTAAATGGTACAGGAAGGCTTGCATATATCGACGGCTACCGGGTTGCGGGCAAAACCGGTACCGCTATAAAATCCGGCGGCGGATATAAAGACCGTACGAAACAAGTCGTTTCATTCATCGGGTACGCTCCCGTCGAGAATCCGAAGATAGCCGTGCTGGTCATTATCGATGAACCTAACGTTGAAAAGGGCGGCGGTACGTTGGCGGCACCTATATTTAAAGAGATCGTATCCAAGACATTGAATTATTGGGGCGTTCCCAAATCGAATGTAAAGCAGGATAAAGAAAAAACGAATTCAGTAACATCGCTGAAGGATTCCCTGAAGGCACCGGATTTTACGGGGTTGAAGCTGAGTGACGTAAAAGCCAAGCTGTTGAAGGATGGCGTGGCGTTTGAGACCTTGGGCAACGGAAATACGGTGAAGGAGCAATACCCGCCTGCCAATGCGATCATTAGTGCAGGACAACGGATTTATCTTCTTACAGAGGATAGTCCAACGATGAAAATCCCGAATTTAGAGGGTGAATCGCTTAGGGACGCCATGGAAGTGCTCACCTTGATGAAAGTAAAGGTTAATGTTCAGGGTGAAGGCTACGTTGTTTCGCAATTGGAAGCCAAGGAGAATGGCCAGCGAATTGTGCAGTTAACGCTGAAATCGGCTCAAGAGTTAATCACGGGAAGCAGCGGCTCTGATGAAACATCATCCGATGGCAGCGAGGAATCCAGTGGTGATGAATCCAACGATGAGGAAACAGAAGCAACAGGCAAGACCGAAGGGGAATAGCTTGTTCTAACCCGGGTTTGTCCCGAATACTCATGTGAAGAACGCATATCATGAGCTTTCGGGTTCAAACAGGGAGGGAAGCTTAGGTGAAAGTATCCAAGGTATCGCAGCGGAGAAGGCTGCTCTGGAGCCTGCTGCTGCTGCTCCTGCTGTTCTCAGCACTGATTATCAGACTGGCTTATGTGCAGATTGGGAAAGGCGCGGAGCTGTCGGCGAAGGCGGAGGATCTCTGGCGCCGCGACATTCCGTTTGCGGCACAGCGTGGTGAAATTTTGGATCGTAACGGAACCGCATTGGTTACGAATATAACGACACCGACCATTTGGGCGATTCCTGTACAAATCAAAGATCCGGACCATACAGCCGAGACGTTGTCCGGGCTGATCAGCATGGACAAAGCCGATATCAAGAAAATCATTACGAAACGTTCGAGATTGGAACGGATAAATCCCGGTGGACGAAAAATTACGATGGAGCTGGCTCAGGAAATTCGTGATTTGAAGCTGCCGGGTATCGTTGTTGCTGAGGATAACAAACGGTATTATCCCTATGGCGATCTCGCAGCCCATATTTTGGGGTTCACGGGAGCCTACAGCCAGGGACTCACCGGGCTGGAAGCCATGCATGACGACAAGCTGAAGGGCTTCGAAGGCGGAATATCCTATCTGTCCGATGCGGGCGGAAGAATCATGCCGGGCTCCTCGGAGAAATACGTAGAGCCCCGCGACGGTCTGAATCTGGAGCTGACGATCGATAAATCGATTCAGTCCATAATGGAGCGGGAGCTTGATCAAGCGATGGTGAAGTATCAGGCGAATGGGGCTTGGTCGATCGCCATGAATCCCAAGACAGGCGAGATTTTGGCAATGGCCAGCAGGCCAGGGTATTCTCCTGCCAATTACCAGGAGTTTTCAGCCGAGACGTACAACCGCAACCTGCCGATCTGGATGACCTATGAACCAGGATCGACATTCAAGATTATTACGCTTGCCGCTGCCCTTGAAGAGGACAAGGTTGACCTGAAGAACGACCACTTCTTTGACAGTGGGGCGGTAGAGGTCGGTGGAGCGAGACTGCGCTGCTGGAAAAAAGGCGGCCATGGCAGTCAGACCTTCATGGAGGTTGTTCAGAACTCCTGCAACCCGGGCTTCGTCGCGTTAGGTCAGAAGCTGGGCAAGGAAAGCCTGTTTCAGTATATCCGCGATTTTGGCTTCGGGGCAAAGACGGGCATCGATTTGAATGGGGAAGAGAATGGGATCCTGTTCAAACTCGACAATGTCGGTCCTGTTGAGCTGGCGACAACGGCATTTGGGCAAGGGGTATCGGTTACGCCGATCCAGCAGGTTGCTGCAGTGTCTGCCGCCATTAACGGCGGCAAATTGTTTAAGCCGCATGTGGCCAAGGCGTGGGTCAATCCAGAAACGGGAGAGACGGTCGAGGAAATCAAGCCGGAGCTTGTCAGACAAGTGATCTCGGAGGAAACATCCAAGCAAGTCCGCGAGGCACTCGAGAGCGTCGTTGCTAAGGGGACCGGGCGCCCTGCCTTCATCGACGGCTATCGAGTCGGAGGGAAGACGGGAACCGCCCAGAAGGTTATTAACGGCCGGTACTCATCGACCGAGCATATCGTATCGTTCATCGGATTCGCGCCTGCCGATGATCCTGAAATTGTGGTGTACACGGCGGTAGATAATCCGAAGGGCATTCAATTCGGTGGCGTCGTGGCTGCTCCGATCGTGCAGAATATCCTGGAGGATGCGCTGCATTATATGAATGTTCCGCCGCGTAAAGACCAGCTTGCCCGTGAATACAAGTATGGTGAGACACCAACCGTGACTGTACCGAACCTGGTCGGAGCTACGGTTCAGGATCTGTATGAGGATCTGAATATGAATTTCATGCTGGCCAAGTCCGGGACCGGCAACACAGTGATTTCCCAGGCGCCGAAGCCGGGAAGTCGGGTAGAGCGAGGGTCTACCATTCGGATCTATATGGGTGAAGACCCCGAGGGAACCAAGCACGAACATTAAGGCATCATCCGATTCGGGAGCGAGGGCGGATGATGCAGATATATAGAGAGAGGGATAACAATGAAATTGAAGCAATTATCATCCGTATTGGCGGCTGCTGTTATCGAAGGATCCGGAGAAGTTGAAATCACGGGGATTGAAACAGACTCAAGACAAGTGAAAGCGGGGGATTTGTTCATTTGTCTGCCGGGCCATACGGTAGATGGACACCAGTTTGCTGCCCAGGCCGCTGACCAAGGCGCTGCGGCATTGGTTGTTGAGCGAAAGCTTGAGGTCGACCTTCCGCAAGTCATCGTGAGGGACAGCCGCTTTGCGATGGCGGGTTTGGCGAACGCCTTTTATAATCAGCCGAGCTCCCGCATGAAGATGATTGGCGTAACCGGAACGAACGGCAAGACTACGACAACGTATTTGATCGAGACGATCATGAATGATTACGGTTTGAAGACCGGATTGATCGGCACGATTCAGATGAAATACGATGGTCAGTCCTTCCCGATGCCAAGAACGACGCCAGAGGCGCTGGAGCTCCAGCGTTACTTGAACGATATGGCGAACGCAGGCACCGAGTGCTGCGTGATGGAGGTATCCTCGCATGCGCTCGAACAGGGGCGGGTAAAGGGAACGGACTTCCGAACGGCTATATTCACAAACCTGACGCAGGATCATCTGGACTACCATCATACGATGGAAGAATATCGCGGGGCAAAAGGGTTATTTTTCTCCCGGCTGGGCAACGCTTTTGCCAAGGATGAACCATCACGCAAATATGCCGTCCTGAATGCGGATGATGAGGCTTCGGCTTATTTTGCGAAGCAGACGGCGGCGGAAGTGATTACCTATGGTTTGGGAGAAGATGCGGATATACGGGCAAGCAACATCTCAATCACCGCTCAAGGCACCTCGTTCCATGTGGATACCTTCCGCGGCAGTGCGGATATTGCGATTCGAATGGTAGGGAAATTCAACGTGTATAATGCCATGGCCGCGATCGCTGCCGCGCTTCTTGAGGGAATCCCTCTCGAGGATATCAAGAACAGCCTGGAGTCCGTGCCCGGCGTTGACGGCCGCGTTGAGGTCGTGGATGAAGGTCAGCCGTACGCCGTGATCGTTGATTATGCGCACACGCCGGACGGACTCGAAAATGTACTGCGTACCGTTAATGAATTCGCTGAGGGCCGAGTGCTTACGGTATTCGGCTGCGGCGGCGACCGGGATCGGACCAAACGGCCGATCATGGGTAAAATTGCTGCGAAATATAGCGATGTTGTATTGGTGACTTCCGATAATCCCCGCACGGAAGATCCGGATTTGAT
Organism: Paenibacillus sp. FSL W7-1332; assembly: GCF_037969785.1. Classification (NCBI taxonomy): domain Bacteria; kingdom Bacillati; phylum Bacillota; class Bacilli; order Caryophanales; family Paenibacillaceae; genus Paenibacillus; species Paenibacillus sp. FSL W7-1332. Next base: position 2,246,121 of record NZ_CP150209.1, read on the forward strand.
CCTGAAGGATATCGAAGCCGGCTTGATTGAGGACGGGGTGTCAACAGAAAGCTACAAACTCATCGTTGATCGCCGGAAAGCGATTGAAAAGGCTATTGAAATGGCAAGCCCGGGCGATGTAGTATTGATTGCGGGGAAAGGTCATGAGACCTACCAGCTGATTGCGGGCGAAGTGCTAGATTTTGACGACCGCATCGTAGCCAAAGACGCGATAAGGGGCAGACAATAGTGATCCATAAATCATTAAAGAGCATCGCCGACATGTGCGGCGGGACGCTCTCACGTAACCAAGATGACAATATTATCATTCAAGGGGTCGGTACCGACTCCCGAACCATACAGCCGGGAAATTTGTTTGTTCCGATTGTTGGCGAGAAATTTGACGGGCATGCGTTCGCGGAGAGCGTGCTCGCCAGCGGAGCCGGCGCAGTGCTCTGGCAGAGAGATCATCAACCGATTCCCGATCTGCCGCTCATTCTCGTGGAGGATACGTTAACGGCGCTCCAGACGCTTGCGGCGGCCTATTTGTCCGAGAGCAGCGCCAAGGTGGTGGGCATAACCGGCAGCAACGGCAAAACCACCGTGAAGGACATGGTGTCCGCACTGCTTGAAACCACGTTTAACGTTCACAAGACGCAAGGCAATTACAACAATCATATCGGTCTTCCGTTAACCGTCCTCGCGATGAAGGAAGACACCGATATTATCGTGCTTGAGATGGGCATGAGCGGACGTCACGAGATTGAACTCCTTTCGAACATTGCTCATCCGGATATGACGGTGATTACCAACGTGGGGGAAGCGCATCTGCTTCAGCTCGGTTCGCGCGAAGAAATCGCCCGCGCCAAGCTTGAAATTATTAGCGGCATGAAGCCGGGCGGCTTGCTGATCTACCATGGGGACGAACCGTTGATCCGCCAGGTGCTTGCTGAAGAAACTACGGTGAAGCCAGAAGGGCTTCGAACATTTACGTTTGGCAATCAAGAAACCAATGACGATTATCCGACGGGACTTATGTTCCATGCAAGAGGAATCATCTTCACTTCGAACCGGCATGCGGGCGAAGGCTTTAGCTTGCCGCTTCTCGGGCGTCATAACGTAGTCAACGCGCTTGCGGCGATGGCTGTAGCAGCCCATTTGGGAATCGGCGATGAAGCTATTCGCAGCGGGTTTGCCAATCTAAAACTGTCGAGCATGCGGATCGAAGCCGTGGAGACTGCGTTCGGGGTCACCGTGCTGAACGATGCTTATAATTCGAGTCCTACCGCGGTCAAGGCGGCATTGGACGTGCTTGGTGATATGAAAGGCTACCACCGGCGAATTGCCGTTCTCGGGGACATGCTGGAACTTGGTCAGCGTGAAGAAGAATTCCATGCCGAGATTGGAGATTACTTATCTCCGGACAACACGGATCTTGTGTTCACCTTCGGCCCATTGTCTCTTCACACGGCTATGAAAGCGAAAGACCGCTTTCCTGAAGGAGCAGTGCTTCCGTTTACGGATAAAGAAAAACTGATCGAAGCCTTGCTGGAGCGGGTAACGGAGAAGGATATCGTATTGGTGAAAGCCTCGCGCGGCATGAGGCTGGAACACGTAGTTGACGCGTTAAAGGCGCTGCCTGGCGGCAACAACGGAGTGAGGGGGTGAGCTGATGGACTTTCAATTGCTGTTATTAACAATCGGTGTAGCGTTTGTGCTTGCGGTGATATCGGCTCCGCTGCTCATTCCGCTGCTGCGGCGGATGAAGTTCGGCCAGCAGGTTAGGAACGACGGTCCGCAGAGCCACTTGAAAAAAGCCGGAACGCCAACGATGGGCGGCGTTGTGATTCTGCTTGCTTTTACACTGACTTATATTAAATTTTCTCCTGTCGATACTGATTTCTATGTGATGATCGTAGCGACGCTCGGTTTCGGTTTGATCGGCTTTCTTGACGACTATATTAAGATCGTATTTCGCAGATCATTAGGACTCACGGCCAGGCAGAAGCTGTTTGGACAGCTTCTGTTTTCCGGCATTATGTGCTGGCTGTTGATCTCCAACGGCCATAGCACGGCGATAAGCGTTCCAGGAATGGATTGGTCCTTTGATTGGGGGCCGTGGTTCTATTATCCGTTTATCGTAGTCATGATGCTTGCGGTCACCAATGCGGTCAATTTTACCGATGGAGTGGACGGTCTGCTGTCCGGTGTCAGTGCGATTGCCTTTGGCGCTTATGCCATTGTGGCGATCCAGTCTACGTCGTTCGCGGCGGCATTCTGCGCAGCGGCGATGATCGGTGCGGTACTCGGTTTTCTGGTATTTAACGCTCACCCTGCTAAAGTGTTCATGGGAGATACAGGGTCTTTAGGAATCGGGGGCGCTATTGGCGCCATAGCGATCGTAACCAAGAGCGAGCTGCTGTTCCTCATTATTGGCGGGGTATTCGTCATAGAAATGTTATCCGTTGTGCTTCAGGTGGTTTCCTTCAAAACCAGAGGCAAGCGAATATTCAAAATGAGCCCGATCCATCACCATTATGAATTATCCGGGTGGTCGGAGTGGCGCGTCGTGTTTACATTTTGGGCCGTGGGACTGATACTTGCGGGACTCGGACTTTATATCAACAAGGGGTTGTAACATATGAAGCAGCTAGAAGATTATCGGGATAAGCATATCGTCGTACTGGGACTGGCCAAAAGCGGAGTACAGGTAGCTAAAGTGCTGCATCAAGCCGGAGCCTCCGTCATTGTGAACGACAGAAAGGAAAGAGAACAGTGTCCTGAAGCTTCGGAGCTCGAGGCTTTGGGTATTTCTGTTATTTGCGGTGGACATCCCGATGATCTTATTCATCCCGGTGTAACGCTTCTTGTCAAAAATCCCGGAATTCCGTATTCCGCCCCGCCTGTTCAAAAGGCGCTGGAGCTTAAGATTCCTGTCGTGACCGAAGTTGAAATCGCCTATCACCTGTGTGAAGCACCGATCATCGGCATCACAGGCTCGAATGGCAAAACAACGACGACAACCTGGGTAGGCAAGCTGCTGGAAAAAGCGGGTCTATCCCCGATTGTAGCCGGTAATATCGGCACGCCTCTATCCGAGGCTGCAGCAGAAGCAACTGAAAACAATTGGATGGTCGTTGAGCTGAGCAGTTTTCAGTTAAAAGGAACAGAGGAGTTCAGGCCGCGTATTGCCTGCCTTCTCAACATTGCGGAAACGCATCTTGATTACCATGGCGGGATGGATGATTATGTTGCATCCAAAGCCAAGCTGTTCGCCAACCAGACTGCAGATGATACCGCTGTGCTCAATTGGGATGATCCCGTGTGCAGAAACCTTGTTCCGTATATCAAGGCGCGCATCGTGCCTTTTTCGATGAGTGAGAGCCTTCGTGAAGGGGTTCACGTAATGCCGCCATATGTTGCCGGTACCCAGGACTCGGACGACGACGATCAGGGGCGTACGCTGATTTATACAGATGGCGAAGGGTTTACGCATGAGATCATCCGTGTGGAGAACATCGGACTGCCCGGAAGATTTAATGTAGGGAATGCATTGGCTGCCTGTGCGATCGCCATAGCGGCCGGCGTTGCCCCCGATAAGCTGGAAGAAGCTTTATCCAGCTTCCGCGGTGTTGAGCATCGCCTGGAATACGTTGCCGAGCTTCAGGGCGTATCCTATTACAATAACTCGAAGGCAACGAACTCCAAGGCGACGCACATGGCATTGACTTCGTTCAAGGAGCCTATCATATTAATCGCAGGCGGGCTTGACCGCGGGTCGGATTATGAGGAATTGATTCCTTCCTTGCAAGGACGGGTGAAAGCCGTCGTGCTTCTTGGCGAAACGAAGGAGAAAATCGCGAAGGCTGCTGCCAAAGCCGGATTAAAGGACATCTTCCTCGTCGATAATGGGAAGGACGCCGCCGCGACTTTGACCTCGGCTGTCCAGAAGGCTGCCGGGCTCGCACAGAGCGGGGATATTGTTCTACTATCTCCCGCATGTGCGAGCTGGGACATGTTTCCTTCCTTCGAGGATCGAGGACGCATTTTTAAAGAGGCGGTGCATAACCTTTAAGTAGGGGGGTGGATAAGCCCCTACTAAGGATGTACGAGGTGGCCTTTCCATGAACAAGAACCGCCAGGCGCCCGATCTGTGGCTGCTTATCTGTATTTTGGCCCTGCTGGCCATCGGAATCGTCATGGTATACAGCGCAGGATCCGTCCTCGCATTTCATGACTATGGCGATAAGTTTTATTTTGTGAAGCGTCAGCTGTTTTTTGCCTGTTTGGGGCTTGCTGCCATGTACTTCACATCGAGGACCGACTATCGGGTTTGGAAGAAATACAGCAAGCTTGCATTGCTGGTCTGCTTTTTTATGCTGATTATCGTACTTATTCCAGGGATCGGCGTTGTTCGCGGCGGAGCCAGAAGCTGGCTCGGCATCAGCTCGTTCGGAATTCAACCCTCCGAGTTTATGAAGCTGGGCATGATTCTGTTTCTATCACGCTGGCTCAGTAAGCAAGATTATGATATTACGTCTTTTACCAGGGGGCTTTTGCCGCCGCTTGGTTTAATCGGACTGGCATTCGGATTGATTATGCTGCAGCCTGATTTGGGTACGGGTGCCGTTATGCTTGGAGCTGCGATGATGATTGTTTTTACCGCAGGGGCACAGATGAAACATCTGGGCTTTCTCGCATTAGGCGGGGTTGCCGGTTTCATTGGCTTGATTCTGACAGCCCCCTACCGGCTGAAGCGGATAACCGGGTTTCTCGATCCATGGTCCGATCCGCTTGGCGCAGGCTATCAGATCATCCAATCCCTCTATGCCATAGGGCCGGGTGGACTCGGCGGGCTCGGGCTTGGCATGAGTCGCCAGAAGTACGCCTATGTACCTGAGCCGCAGACTGATTTTATTTTTTCGATCTTGGCCGAAGAGCTTGGATTCATTGGCGGTTTGATTGTACTGCTCTTGTTCGCTGCCTTGGTGTGGCGGGGCATGAGAGTGGCCATGACGGTATCCGACGGCTTTGGAAGTCTGCTGGCTGTTGGGATCGTGGGCATGGTCGCCATACAGGTCGTTATCAATATCGGTGTCGTTATCGGTTTAATGCCGGTGACAGGGATTACGCTGCCGCTCATCAGTTACGGAGGCAGCTCATTGACGCTGATGCTGACGGCGCTGGGCATTCTATTAAATATTTCCCGTTATGCGAGGTGAAGGGTATGCGTGTCGTATTGACCGGCGGCGGAACGGGGGGGCATATTTACCCCGCCGTTGCCATTGCAAGACAATGTGAGAAGGAAAATCCGAAAACGGAGTTTTTATATATCGGAGGTACGCGGGGTCTCGAAAGCAAGCTGGTGCCCCAGGAGAAGCTGCCGTTTGAGAGCATCGATATCACGGGGTTCCGGCGCAAGCTGTCGCTGGATAACGTGAAGACGATCATGCGTTTTTTCAAAGGCGTGAAGCGATCGAAGGCCCTGCTGAAGGAATTTAAACCCGATGTCGTGATCGGTACCGGAGGTTATGTGTGCGGTCCGGTGGTTTATGCAGCGGCCAAGCTCGGGATACCAACCATGATTCATGAGCAGAATGCGATTCCCGGCCTCACCAACCAGTTCCTCAGCCGCTATGCGGATACGGTGGCGGTCAGCTTTGAGGGATCGGAGTCTTCCTTTCCTAAAGCCAAAAGAACGGTATATACAGGAAATCCACGTGCGACAACGGTATTATCCGCCAATCGTGAACGTGGATTTGCTACGCTCGGCATTCCGGTGGACAGCCAGGTCGTACTGATCGTCGGCGGAAGCCGGGGTGCCAAGGCGATCAATAACGCGATGATCGGGATGGCGCCGTTCATACAGAAGCTGCCGGGTGTACATTTCGTGTTTGTTACGGGCGAAACTTATTTTGAGAACACGCGTGAATCCATTCTGTCCCAGCTCGGTACCATGCCGAATCAACTTCATATCGTGCCATACGTTCATAATATGCCGGAAGTGCTTGCGGCTACTTCGCTGATTGTAAACCGTGCGGGAGCTTCATTCCTGGCGGAGATTACATCGCTTGGCATTCCATCCGTACTTATCCCTTCACCTAACGTCACCAATAACCATCAGGAGGCAAATGCGAGGCAATTGGAGGAAGCGGGTGCGTCCAGCATGATTCTTGAAAAGGATTTGACGGCGGAATCGCTGTTCGCAAAGCTTGAGGAGATCATGACCAGTCGTACTTCCAGAGAGGCGATGTCCGCGGCTGCGAAAAAGCTCGGCAAACCGGATTCGGCATCCGTCATGGTTCAAGAAATCCGCCGGTTAACCGGCAAACGCTAAATCGGCTGGGCGATTGTCACACACCTATGGAGCCTGACATAAGATACTCTATAATCGTGACACACCCATGAGGCCGGCATTACTGACAGCGGCCATCTCTTCATCCAGTTGAAGGAATGGCCTTTTGGTTTTGAAAGTCAAGGGGAGGTTTATTTAAAATGCAGCAGTGGAAATCGCTACTATCAGAGGCCAATATCGGAACAGTGTTATGGAATGAACCGCTGGCAAAATATACGACGTGGAAAATAGGCGGACCAGCCGATTGCCTGATTATACCTGAGAACAAGGAACAGCTCAGGGAACTGGTCACCCTTCTCCATGCCCATCACATACCTTGGACACAATTGGGCCGCGGTTCAAACATGTTGGTTGCCGATAAAGGCATTCGGGGAGCGGTCATCAAGCTGGGCCAGGGATTTGAGGGGCTTCATTTTGACGGAGAGACGGTAACTGCAGGCGGCAGTCTGTCTTTTGTCAAGCTCAGTGTTCTGGCCGGAAAAGAAGGATTATCCGGTCTTGAATTTGCCGGAGGCATTCCTGGATCGGTCGGAGGGGCCGTCTATATGAATGCAGGTGCCCATGGGTCTGATGTGTCACGCATATTCAAGTCCGCTGACATTGTACTGGAGACAGGGGAATTGGTTACGTATGCTGCGAAAGATATGGCGTTTGATTACCGACACTCCATTCTGCATGAACGAAAAGGGATTGTGACTGAAGCGGTATTTGGGCTCCGTCAAGGAGACCGCAAAGAAATTTCAGCTGTTATGGCCTCCTACAAGGACCGTCGCCGGCGTACACAGCCGCTCCAATCCGCAACGGCAGGCAGTGTTTTTCGCAACCCGCCCGGTGACCATGCCGCGAGGTTGATCGAGGCTGCCGGTCTTAAGGGCCTGCGGATCGGGGGCGCAGAAGTTTCTTTACAGCATGCCAATTTCATTGAGAATACCGGTCAAGCGACAGCAGAGGACGTGCTCGCTTTGATGGAACGTATTAAGGAAACCATCTCGGAAAAGAACGGAATTCACATGGTGCCTGAGGTGTACGTTCTGGGCGAGCGGTAAACTCGGAGGTGATACATTGGACAAATTGGTGATTGAGGGTGGAAGGCCCCTATCTGGAACCATTCGTATCCATGGAGCAAAAAATGCAGCTTTACCTATTCTAGCAGCTAGTCTTCTGGCAGAAGGGACTGTAAGATTAAGCAATGTCCCGCACCTGCTGGATATTGAAGTGATGCTCAGCATTCTCAGCCGTCTTGGCTCCAAATGCAAGCATGAGCTGGAGACGGTTACCGTGGATACCTCGTCTGCCAATTCGTTTCATGTCCCGGAAGATTTAATGAAGCAGATGCGATCCTCCATCTTTTTGATGGGACCTCTGCTGGCCCGTTTTGGTGAAGTGACGATCTATCAGCCAGGGGGCTGCGCGATCGGAGAACGCAAGATCGACCTCCATCTTCAGGGATTGCAGGCGCTTGGTGCGGAAATCGAGGAGAGTAACGATAAGATCCATTGCAGGGCAAGCCGGCTGGTCGGAACGGATATTCATCTGGATTTTGCCAGCGTAGGGGCAACGGAGAATATCATGATGGCAGCAGCAACGGCGCTTGGCACAACGGTGCTCACCAATGCCGCCAGAGAGCCTGAAATTCAGGACCTTCAGCATTTCCTGAACAAGATGGGAGCGAACATTATCGGCGCAGGAACGGATACCATCACGATCCATGGCGTGGAGCGTCTGGAGCCTTGCGAGTACGAGATTATACCGGACCGGATCGTAGCCGGCACCGTCATGATCGCAGCAGCTGTCACCCGCGGTAGTGTAACGCTTACAAAGACCAATCCATCTCATTTAACTTCCCTTATACATGTGCTAAAGCGCGCCGGTGTTCAAACCAGTATATGCAATGATATAATAAACATAAGCTGTATGAGCCGTCCTAAAGCGGTGGAACGTATCGTGACTTCACCGTATCCTTCGTTCCCGACTGATTTGCAATCTCAGGTTATGGTCCTGCTGTCCTTGGCGGACGGATTTAGCGTGATGAAAGAGACGGTATTCGAAGGACGGTTCAAGCATGTGGAGGAACTCTCCCGTATGGGGGCGGACATTTCCACGGATCTGAACTACGCGTTTATACGCGGTGTTCAGAGAATTTATGGAGCTACGGTGGAGGCAACCGATCTTCGGGCTGGAGCGGCGCTCGTCATTGCCGGTTTGGCCGCGCAGGGAACGACCGTGGTGGAGCAAGTTCACCATATTGATCGCGGTTATGATCGTATTGAAAACATGTTCCAAGGTTTAGGCGCCCGGATCTATCGTCAATCTCCGGTGCCAAAACCGCTTGATTTAGCCAATTGAGGTCCTGGGCTTCCCCTCCGAACAAGGAGGGGATAACAGGTCTTTATGGAGAGAGTGGATATGTCCAAGACACATATGCCTGTCCTGAAGCAGGACAAGCCTAAACCGAAAACAGCCAAAAAAATCATATGGATACTTTTGCTGCTGTTCGTAGCCCTGCTGACGATTCTGTTTTTTCGGTCGTCAGTCAGCCAAGTTACCGAGATTCAATTTACAGGCAATACGTTTAATACCAATGAGCAGCTTATCAAGCAAAGCGGACTCCACATCGGAGACCAGTACTTTGGCGTTGAGCCGAAAGATGTGCAGGAACGGCTGATGAAGCTCGGAACGATTAAGTCGGCTGAAGTGGTCAAGAGCTTTCCGGGCGAAGTCAGCATCGTGGTAACGGAACATCCTACGGTGGCCTACGAGCTGTCCGACAGCGGGGAACTTCAAGCCATACTGGCAAGCGGTAACTCGGTTCCGGTTACAGCGAGCGGTATTGCCGTTGAGAAGCCTATTTTGACCAATTGGGATCCAGGCGACCCCAACAAGGCTGTGCTTAGCGAAGTGCTTGCGGAGATTTCGGGCAGCCTGACCTCCGATATCTCGGAAATCATGCCGTCACCGACGCTATCTTTTCCGGATCGGATCAAGATGTATACACGTTCCAAATTCGAAGTTATCACTTCGGTCTCCTTGCTCCGTGACAAAGTAGAATATCTGAATCAGGTTACCGAAATGGAGCGGCCGGGTGTGATTACGATGCTGGAAGCAGACTCTTACGTGCCGTTTGTAGAAGAAGTTGGAGAAGACGCGGAAGAAGGGCAATAACCCCCTACTCAGGGATTGGAATAAATGGTACAATTGAAAGTATTGACAACTTGTTTCGGCTCTTCTTTTTTGAATGACTTTTACGGCCTGTTATAGCAAATGTTGGCAGTAAAAAAAATGTTGAAAAAAGAGGGAAAGACCCACGAGTGTTGAATAAGTAGAAATGTATTCTTTATAATCAAAATTAATTTGCTAAAAACAGGAGGTGCCAGGGCTTGAGCAACAATGACATCATTGTTAGTTTGGACATCGGTACATCCAAAGTTCGTGCTATTATTGGGGAAGTTAATAATGGAACCTTTAATATTATTGGAGTTGGATCTGCCGACTCGGAGGGAATTCGCAAAGGTGCAATTGTAGATATCGACCAGACCGTACAATCCATTCGCAGCGCTGTTGATCATGCGGAGCGTATGGTCGGTATTCAAATATCCGAAGTATATGTCGGCATTTCTGGAAATCATATCGGACTTCAATCCAGCCATGGAGTTGTGGCAGTATCGAACGAGGATCGCGAAATTGGTGAAGAGGACATCGACCGCGTGCTGAAAGCAGCGGAAGTCGTGGCGCTTCCTCCGGATCGTGAAATTATCGATGTGGTTGCTAAACAGTTTGTAGTTGACGGTTTGGAAGGAATCTCTGATCCGCGAGGAATGATCGGCGTAAGACTAGAAGTTGAAGCGACGATTATTACTGGCGCCAAAACGGCAATACATAACCTGTTACGTTGTGTGGAGAAATCAGGTCTGAAAGTGAAGGATCTGGTGCTGATTCCGCTTGGTGCCGGACAGCTGGCCTTGTCCAAGGATGAGAAAACGATGGGTTCGGTGCTGGTTGACGTCGGGGCGGGCTCAACCACGTTGGCTGTGTTCGAAGGAGGCAGCATTGCCGCAACTTCGACGCTTCCGGTTGGTGGAGATTTCGTGACAAATGACATTGCTTATGGCCTGCGAACGCTGACGGATCAAGCAGAAAAGGTTAAACTGAAGTACGGATGCGCGCTGATCGAGAGTGCCGCACACGAAGTAACGTTTAAGGTAACAAGAATTGGAAGCAATGTGGACAAGGAGTTCACTCAGGAAGATCTGGCAGCTATCATAGAACCTCGCGTTCAGGAAATTTTCCAATTGGTGCGCCAAGAAATTAAGCGCTTGGGTTACAGCGAGCTTCCTGGTGGTTATATACTTACTGGGGGCACTATGTCCATGCCTGGTGTGCTGCAGGTGGCACAAAATGAGCTGGCGACTTCCGTACGGATTGCGGTTCCTGATTTCATCGGTGTTCGTGATCCGGGATACTGCAGCGGAGTCGGCATCCTCCATAATGCAATCCGGAACGTACGTGTACGCAATACAGGAGGAAGCAACAACAGCAGCGGAAATAGCAAGAAACCGGTGAACCGCGCTAAGCAGCAAAGTCCTGTCGCAGCAACTCAGGAGACCAGCCAGAAGCCGGGATTTATTGAACGCTTGAAAAAGATGTTCAGCGAGTTTATATAGCGGATTCATTCGACTGTGGACGTGCCATCCACGCACATTGAGGGGGAGATGGATTAGATGTTGGAATTTGATTTTGAAATGGAGAGCTTAGCTCAAATAAAAGTAATCGGAGTAGGTGGCGGCGGCAGCAACGCCGTTAACCGAATGATTGAGAATGGTGTGCAGGGTGTTGAATTCATTACGGTCAATACGGATGCTCAGGCACTCCACCTTGCCAAATCCGAACATAAACTGCAAATCGGGGACAAGCTCACTCGCGGACTTGGTGCCGGCGCCAATCCTGACGTAGGCAAGAAGGCTGCGGAAGAATCCCGCGATTTGATCATGAACACCCTGAAGGGTGCCGATATGGTATTCGTTACGGCCGGTATGGGTGGCGGAACCGGAACGGGTGCTGCTCCTGTCATTGCTGAAATTGCTAAGGAGTGCGGAGCATTAACGGTTGGGGTTGTCACTCGTCCGTTTACGTTCGAAGGACGCAAGCGTGCTTCCCAAGCGGAGCTTGGCATTGAAGCATTGAAAGAGAAAGTGGACACACTCATCGTCATTCCGAATGATCGCTTGCTGGAGATCGTGGATAAGAAGACACCGATGCTGGAAGCGTTCCGAGAAGCTGATAACGTATTGCGTCAGGCCGTTCAGGGCATTTCTGATCTGATCCAAGTGCCGGGTCTGATCAACCTTGACTTTGCCGACGTGAAAACGATCATGACAGAACGCGGCTCGGCTCTGATGGGTATCGGACTGGCTACGGGTGAGAATCGAGCCTCCGAGGCTGCCCGCAAGGCGATCATGAGCCCGCTGCTTGAAACCTCTATCGAAGGTGCTCGCGGTGTGATCATGAATATTACGGGAGGGACCAATCTTTCCTTGTATGAAGTGAATGAAGCGGCCGAGATTGTAACATCTGCTTCTGATCCGGAAGTGAACATGATCTTCGGTGCGATCATTGAGGAAAGCATGAAGGATGAAATCAAAGTAACGGTTATCGCTACCGGCTTTGAGAGCAAGCCTGCTCAAATCCCGCCGGTACGTCGTCCTGGAATGCCACAAGGGGAACAACAGCAACAACAGCAGCCGGAAACGGACAAGAGTAATGTAAATCTGAAGCCGTTTGGCAATCAGAGCAGCAATGATCAGCTTGATATTCCTACTTTCCTTCGCAATCGTTCCCGCAATAATGATTAATAACGGTAAGCCTGTGCTTCGTCATCATGATGAAGACAGGCTTATTTTTATATCCACGCCTCGTCATCTTCCTTTTATTTCATTTACAAAGCCAACAGCTGATGCTGTCACACTTTCACGAATGAAAGTCCAATCAGCAATTACTGTGGAAATTAAGGATATTCCCCGAGCTTTCCTGCCAAGATAGAGATCGCCGATAACGCCAAGAGGCTGCTCCTGGTACAGGTCTCTAAAAACTGCCCTTCATCGACAAAAAAAGTCTGTAATCCGCCCACAGGTTTAGACAGACTTTGAATTCTATTCTTCTTATACTAGTAACATCTCCCGTTGCCCAGAAAACAACAGAAGGATAACCCAAGTGATTCTTCGACTAGGCAGGTGAACAACCTGGTTGTTTATATTGATCTCATATTTTTGGCAAACCTCGTCATTGACGGCATGTTGCTGGCTTTGACCGCCTGGATGCGCAGGGTCAAGCCAAGGTGGTGGAGACTTGTATTATCCTCTGTGGTAGGCGCACTGTATGTCGTCATGATGTTTGTCCCGCAACTTTCATTTTTGTTTACTTTTCTCATCAAATTTGGACTCTCCTTGATCATGTTATGGATTGCTTTCGGCTTTGCAAGCTTACAGAGTTATCTGCGATATTTGGGAGCATTTTATATGGTGAATTTTGCGGCGGCCGGAGGCATTATCGGTGTTCATTACCTGGTCCAAAATTCGGGAGAACTGTTTAGCGGGATATGGTATACAACATCGGGAGGGCTATCGTTTGAATTGAAGGTAGGATTCTGGTTTGCGTGCATTACCTTTTTTGTAGTTGTATTCGCATTTAAAGCCGTTCAGACCACGAAACGTAAAACCGAGAACCGGGAGGCCTTATTGGGAGAAGTGTCGGTATGGATCGGCAGCGCCAAAATATCCTGTGCGGGGCTGCTCGATACAGGTAATCAATTGAGTGATCCCTTAACTCGCACGCCGGTTATGGTGATGGAAGCAGCACTGTGGGAAGCCCACCTGCCTCAGGGATGGAGCAAACAGTTGATGGAGGGGGAACCGGACAAATTAATCATGGGGCTCGCGGCAGAGGAATTTGAATGGCAAGACCGTCTGCGGCTTGTTCCCTATCGCGGAGTCAACCGGGGGGCCGCCTTCATGCTTGCGTTAAAGCCCGACATGGTACGGATCGAACTGGGGGGATTTGAATATTCGGCATCCAAGGTGTTAATTGGTCTTGATGGCGGGACGCTCTCAGGTGACAGGGCATACAGGGCCATTATCCATCCGGCATTAACGGAAGGAGAAGGTACGCCGAAGATGAATGCCAATTCAAACAAGCCGGTGTCCGATGGAAGCTGCAAATCCGAGGTGGACGCTTCATCGCTCAATGGGGGGACCGGACCGGAATCAAGTGCAGCCAAGAACGCAGGATGATAACCATGAAGCCATTTTCATAGTGTTAGAGTTTGCCATTAATACGGCGGACTCATGAATAAGTCTTTGAAAACCTTTATGACATTTCCAGAGCATGCCGGACTAGAAGAATTGAAATCACGTTTATGAAGCCAGTTATCCCTACGGGAAAACGTTTAGGAGGATAAGAGATGCCCGTTAAATGGAGATTAGCATTGCAGCTGCAGTATTATCGCGTACTTTTTTTGCTAGGCCTGAAGAGTCAGGAAATCTACTATATCGGAGGAAGCGAGGCGCTCCCGCCGCCGCTTACGAAAGAGGAAGAGGAGTTCTTGCTCAAGAAGCTGCCTACCGGGGATGCAGCCACCCGTGCCATGCTTATCGAACGTAACCTGCGTCTGGTCGTTTACATTGCCCGCAAATTCGAGAACACCGGCATTAACATCGAGGATTTGGTATCGATTGGTGCCATCGGTTTGATTAAGGCGGTGAATACGTTTGACCCGGAGAAAAAAATCAAGCTGGCTACATACGCCTCGCGCTGTATTGAGAACGAAATTTTGATGTATTTGCGCCGGAATAACAAAACCCGCAGCGAGGTTTCTTTTGACGAACCGCTGAATATCGATTGGGACGGCAATGAATTGCTCTTGTCCGACGTTTTGGGTACTGAGAATGACACCATCTACCGTAATATCGAGGAGCAGGTCGACCGGAAGCTGCTGCAAAAAGCGCTGGATAAATTAAGCGACCGGGAACGCATGATTATGGAGCTTCGTTTTGGACTTCAGGACGGTGAGGAAAAGACGCAAAAAGACGTGGCAGATCTGCTTGGAATCTCACAATCCTACATTTCCCGATTGGAGAAGAGAATAATAAAGAGGCTCCGCAAAGAATTCAACAAGATGGTGTAACTGGAAATCGTAAGGAATAAAATAGCCCCCCTCGGAGATAATGTACAGTAATGTTTCTCCTTGGGAGGTTAGTCATCATGACGCGAAACAAAGTTGAAATTTGTGGTGTGGATACGTCAAAACTGCCTGTTCTGACGAATGTGGAAATGAGGGAACTGTTTCATAATCTGCAGCAGAACAATGAACGATCGGCTCGAGAAAAACTGGTGAACGGCAACCTGAGACTGGTGCTCAGCGTCATCCAAAGGTTTAACAATCGGGGAGAGTTTGTTGATGATCTGTTTCAGGTGGGCTGCATCGGATTGATGAAAGCCATCGACAATTTTGATTTATCGCAAAATGTTAAATTTTCCACTTATGCCGTACCGATGATTATCGGAGAAATACGTCGATATTTAAGGGACAATAACCCGATTCGCGTCTCCCGATCACTGCGTGATATTGCTTACAAAGCACTTCAAGTCAGGGATCAGCTGACAAATGCGAACTCGCGTGAACCGACGATTTTTGAAATTTCCGAAGCGCTGAACGTGCCCAAGGAAGACGTTGTTTTTGCACTAGATGCTATTCAAGATCCCGTTTCGCTGTTTGAGCCGATTTATCATGACGGTGGCGATCCGATTTATGTGATGGATCAAATCAGTGATGATAAGAACAAAGATGTGTCCTGGATTGAGGAAATTGCGCTCCGGGAAGCGATGCACAAGCTCGGACAACGCGAGAAAATGATTTTATCCATGCGGTTTTATGAAGGCAAGACCCAGATGGAGGTTGCGGATGAAATCGGCATCTCCCAAGCTCAAGTGTCCCGCCTGGAGAAGTCAGCGATCAAGCAGATGCAGAAGCACGTCAAAACGTAAGAAGACCAGCAATCAAACGAACAGATAACGATCCCGTTTATGGGATCGTTTTTTTAATTTTAGATAAGCTATTTTATCTAAGCGGCTCATATATTGAACAGAGGGATATGGATTGAAGATGGACGGACGGACGGCTGACCTTCAAATACATCTAAGGTGTGATGCTCATGATACCTGATAATCAAATGGTGGGGAAAAAGATGAAAATTTCCGATTTTCAAACGAAGGATGTTATTAATATCATTGATGGCAAACGGCTCGGACAGATCAGCGATCTGGAGCTGGACTTGCGGCAGGGCCGGATCGAAGCGATTGTGGTGCCAAGTTACGGTAAATTTATGGGGCTGTTCGGCGGCGGGAGCGACCTGATCATTCCGTGGCGGAATATCGTCAAGATTGGTTCGGATGTCGTCCTTGTCAAAATGGAGGAATTGCGAAGAACGCCCGATGATCAGGAATCGGTGGAATACCTGGACCGGCCGGACCGGCGATCCTTCTAAACAGAGGATCCGGTTAATGTGTCTCCGGCGTGGGTTTTCTGTTACACTGGTCATAGAGGTGGGATACGCATGGAACCGTTTGTTAGACAAGATCAGCAGACACCGAGTCTGTTTGTGCTTGAAAAATGGAGTGGGGGATCAGGAAGCGCCGCAATCACGGCCGGCTTCACAGGCCGGCATGGCGGCGTAAGCCGAGCCCCCTATGATAGTTTGAATTTGGCCTTTCATGTCGGAGACGAGCCGGGTGACATTGTAGAGAACCGGAAACGAACCGCTGCGGCATTGGGTTTTTCTCTGGAAGACTGGACTTGCGGTGAACAGGTCCATGATGTTCAGATTGGCGTGGTTCATGATAAGGACAGGGGCAGAGGAAGTTTGGACCGAGCCTCGGCTTTTCAAAATACGGATGGACTTGTAACCGATGTTCCCGGCGTTTTATTGACGTCCTTCTACGCGGACTGCGTGCCGCTTTATTTTTGGGATCCGGTTACGGGTGCTGTCGGTTTGGCACACGCTGGCTGGAAGGGGACCGTGGGAAGCATCGCTGAGAAAATGGTCGACAGGATGGTTGTGGAATACGGAAGCTTGCCTCAGCACATTCACGCTGCGATTGGTCCATCCATAAGCGAGTGCTGTTACGAGGTGGATGATCGGGTCATGGATCGTGTCCGCGATATCGGAATCGAGGGAAACACATCCGAGAAAGTTACAAATTCAGCTTTTTATATCGACAAGGGACACGGGAAATACATGCTGAACTTGAAAGAAATAAACAGACACATTATGATTAAAGCAGGAATATTGGCGGAACATATCGAATGTACATCATGGTGTACAAGCTGCAATCATGATCTGTTCTTCTCTTATCGTAAAGATGGGGGGACAACGGGTCGTATGGCAAGTTGGATCGGGATGAGAAAGAGGTGAGTCGTCCCTTGAGTTTGAAGGAACGTATCGATCGAGTGGAACAGCGAATCACGGAGGCTTGCGCAAGAAGCGGCAGGAATCGGAATGATGTAAATATCATTGCGGTTACTAAATATGTCTCCTTGGATATGACAGCTTCGGTACTGGATCAGGGACTGCAGCATATCGGCGAGAACCGCTGGCAGGATGCCCAGGCGAAATGGAACGCTCTTGGAAGCCGCGGCACATGGCATTTCATCGGCCATCTTCAGACCAATAAGGTTCGGGATGTCATTGATAAATTTCAATATATTCATTCGCTTGACCGCTTGTCTCTGGCCCATGAGCTGGAGAAGAGGGCTGCTGCGCTGGATCTGCAGGTATCCGCCTTTATGCAGGTCAATATCTCGGGCGAGGAATCCAAGTATGGTTTGCCTCCTGAGAAAGCAGCCGAGTTTTTGAAGGAAATCAACAGTCTTTCACACGTAAAGGTGACCGGACTCATGACCATGGCTCCATACGAATCGTCAGCGGAGCAGACGCGTCCTGTATTTCGTGGTTTAAGACAACTAAGAGATGAGCTGAACAAGCAGGCGCTTACGGCGGAGCCATTGACCGAATTGTCCATGGGCATGTCCAATGACTTTGAAGTAGCCATAGAGGAAGGGGCGACCTGGGTGCGTCTCGGCTCGATTTTAGTAGGGAAAGAGGAGGATTGACGATGGGCGTGATGAACCGGTTTATGAATTTCTTGGGACTGCAAGAGGAAGAAGAAGTTGTGGAACGCGAGGTACTGGCCTCGCAGGAAGAGCCGGTGGAGGCAACGCCGTTTGATCATCGGAAGAACCAAAAAAGCGGCAATATCGTAAGCATTCATTCACAGAAGAACGTGAAGGTTGTATTAGTGGAGCCTCGTTCATATGATGAAGCACAGGAGATTGCAGATCATCTGCGGTCATTCCGAACGGTTGTGGTCAACCTGCAGCGTGTGAGGAATGATCAGGCGCTGCGTATTATCGATTTTCTCAGCGGAACCGTGTATGCGCTTAGCGGCGGAATCTCGAAGGTGGGCGGGAACATCTTCCTATGCACGCCGGATACCGTGGAGATCCAAGGTTCGATCTCGGAGATTCTAGCAGACGAGCATGAATATAACAGAATGAGGTGATTTAGGCTTTGACCTACGAAATTTACAGTATCGTTGGAACGCTGTTCCAAATTTATTTTTACATGATCTTGGTCTACGTCTTAATGTCATGGCTTCCTAATGTACGAGAAAGCTTTATCGGCGAGCTGCTTGGCAAGCTTGTAGAGCCCTATCTTGCACCATTTCGCCGGTTTATTCCGCCGATCATGGGCATGATCGATATTTCCCCCATTGTCGCATTGTTCGTGCTGCAGCTGGCACAGCGTGGTGTGTACGCAATTCTCGGATATTTCCTATAGCAGGTGAATGAGCGATGAAACTGGACATCTATGATCATTTTCACAAGGATGAACGGGAGTTTGTGGACCGGGCTTGGGAGTGGGTTGTCAATGCCGGACAATATCATGAAGCGAAACTGACGGATTTTCTGGATCCTCGTCAGCGATTCATTCTGGAATCGCTCGTGAATCGTCATCCGGATGTGCATGCCATGTTTGATGGTGGACATGCTGATGCAGAACGCGTTCGGGCGTGGATCGCTCCGGATTACCGAGCGCTTGAGGGCGAGGATTTCAAGATGAAGGTGCTCAGCATTTCTTCCGGAGATCAGAAGTTTCTGGAGCTGGAGCATGGCGACTACATGGGTTCGATTCTGGGTCTTGGCATTAAGAGATCGAAGATTGGTGACATCCATGTGCTCGCGGACGGCTGCCATGCGGTCGTAGCCGACGATATCAGCGCGTTTCTCCATCTGAATCTCAGCCAGGTCCACCGGGTGCATGTGATGACGGAACTGCTGCCAATGGACAAGCTTGAAGTTGCCCGCACGAATTTCGAAACGATGGATATTACGGTATCTTCCATGAGACTGGACGGAATCGCCAGCGATGCATATCGAATCAGCCGTACGAAAATCGTGGTGCCGATCAAGGCTGGCCGATGCCGCGTGAACTGGAAAGTGGAAGAGGACCCCTCAACGAATTTAAAAGAAGGCGATGTCGTTTCCATCCAAGGCTTTGGACGGTTTAAAGTTTTGGAGACAGGAAGCCTGACGAAAAAAGGGCGGTACCGTATCAAGGTTGGGAAATATGCCTGACCTTTGAAGGAATTGCCGTTTTTTTGTCGAATGAGTACAAAGTGTCATTCAAAATAACAATGGATTTACCGATAAATCGTAAATGACCGCTATTGTCTTCACGGACGGGTGGTTTGGCTAACACAGCGGATGAACCGTCCTGTAAGGCCCATATATTTAGGAGGTGCACACCATGCCATTGACGCCGCTTGATATACATAACAAGGAATTTGCTCGTCGAATTCGGGGTTATGATGAGGACGAGGTCAACGAGTTTTTGGATCAGATTATTAAGGATTATGAAAGTGTGATCCGGGAGAACAAAGAGTTGGGCAACCAGCTTATTGCGATGCAAGAAAGACTGGATCATTTTTCGAATATTGAGGAAACCTTGTCTAAGACCATCATTGTCGCTCAGGAGGCGGCGGATGAGCTGAAGAACAACGCGAAGAAGGAAGCCCAGCTGATCATTAAGGAATCCGAGAAGAATGCGGATCGGATCATTAATGATGCGCTCGGTAAATCCCGCAAAATCGCGCTTGAGGTTGAAGAACTGAAGAAGCAGGCTTCCATCTACCGCACCCGCTTCCGCTCCCTGGTTGAGGCGCAGCTGGAGCTGTTGAAACAAGAAGGCTGGGAGACGCTCGAGAACCGGGAACCGAGTCTTGAACCAAAAGAAGTATACTAGGCGGGTATCCGGTTGACTTTTTCCGCGAAAGAGTCTATAACTAATAACATATTGTTGATTCATACAACCATTCGTTGATGGGAATAGTACGCGAAGGATCTGTCCCTCAGAGAGCCGGCAGTTGCTGAAAGCCCGGCGTTCAGACCAAGCAGAAGATCATCCCGGAGAAGTGAAGCTGAAGCGTTTAACCGCGTGTGTAAGCTGAACCGTCAGCCGAACGTTATATCGGACCTTGCCTATTACGAACAGGCATGGACATTGAGGTGTCGCTTGGGCAGACTTCCATTTGAAGTCGGCCGTGCGAAATTAGGGTGGTATCGCGAGAACAGGTTCTCGTCCCTTGGGGGATGAGGCCTTTTTTTATTTTCACAGAACATTTACGAAGTGAAAGGAAGATCTGTATGAACAGAGTAGACGTCAAGGAGAAAGCGCGGGCCAGAGAGCTGCGCATCTTGAACAAATGGAACGAGGAGAACACGTTCAAGAAATCAATCGAGCTGCGGGCCGGCAAGCCGAATTATGTATTCTACGAAGGTCCGCCGACCGCTAACGGCGCACCGCACATCGGTCACGTGCTTGGCCGCGTCATCAAGGATTTTGTGGGCCGTTATCAGACGATGAAGGGCTACCATGTCGTTCGGAAAGCGGGCTGGGATACGCACGGGCTTCCGGTTGAGCTTGGCGTAGAGAAGCAGCTTGGCATCTCCGGCAAGCAGGAGATCGAGAATTATGGCGTTGAAGCTTTTATCAAAAAATGCAAAGCCAGCGTATTTGAATATGAGCACAAGTGGCGCGAGCTGACTGAGGCGATTGCTTATTGGACCGATCTGGATCATCCGTACATCACACTTGAGAACAACTATATCGAGAGTGTATGGAACATTTTGGCGACGATTCATGATAAAGGCCTTCTGTACCGCGGTCATCGCGTGAGCCCATACTGTCCTTGCTGTCAGACCACGCTCAGCTCCCACGAGGTGGCGCAAGGTTATGAGGATGTTAAAGACCTTAGCGCAACGGCTAAATTTAAGCTGCATGACAGCGGAGAGTATGTACTGGCATGGACAACGACGCCTTGGACGCTTCCATCCCACGTGGCACTGGCTGTGAATCCGGATATGGATTACGCCCGCGTCGAGCAGGAGGACGGCATCTATATCGTGGCTAAGAATCTGGTAGAGGATGTCATGAAGGGCGACTTTACCGTTCTGTCCACGCTGAAAGGTTCCGAGCTGGTCGGCAAGACTTACGATCCTCCGTTCCCGTATGTAAAAGCGGAAAAAACGAATCTCATCGTCGGCGCTTCATTTGTTACCGATGCAAGCGGTACGGGGATTGTGCATATGGCTCCTGCGCACGGTGAAGACGACTATCGCGTATGCCGTGAGAATGGCATCAGCTTCGTGAGTGTCGTGAACGGCCAAGGCCGTTATACCGATGAAGTGACGGATTTTGCCGGACGCTTCGTGAAGGATTGCGATCTGGACATCGTGAAGGCTTTGTCTGAAAAAGGACTTCTGTACAGCAAGGAGAAATACGAGCACAGCTATCCATTCTGCTGGCGCTGTAAATCCCCGCTGCTCTATTATGCGATGGAGAGCTGGTTTATCGAAACGACAGCGGTTAAGGATCAGTTGATCGCGAACAACAATGAGGTCACCTGGTATCCGGGCCATGTGCGCGAAGGCCGCTTCGGCAAGTTCCTTGAAGATCTGGTCGATTGGAATATTAGCCGGAACCGTTATTGGGGAACACCGCTTAACGTATGGGTCTGCGATTCTTGTGAAGGGCAATTCTCGCCGCACAGCATTGCGGAGCTTCGGGCTAACGCCGTAGGCGAGGTAGCGGAGGATCTGGAGCTGCATAAGCCGTATGTGGATGAAGTGAAAGTGAAATGCCCTCACTGTGAAGGCGGCGTCATGGAACGGACCTCGGAAGTCATCGACGTATGGTTTGACAGCGGATCGATGCCGTATGCACAATACCATTATCCATTCGAGGACAAGGAGAAATTCGAACAGCAGTATCCTGCCGATATGATCTGCGAAGGGATCGACCAGACGCGTGGATGGTTCTACAGCTTGCTTGCCGTATCGACCCTCTTCACGGGTAAAGCGCCTTATAAAGCAGTTATGGCCACAGGACATATTCTTGATGAAAACGGACAGAAGATGTCCAAATCCAAGGGCAACGTCATCGATCCTTGGGAAATCATCGAAGAGTACGGCACGGATGCGTTCCGTTGGGCGCTGCTCGCTGACAGTGCACCATGGAACAGCAAACGTTTTTCGAAAGGAATCGTCGGCGAAGCCAAATCCAAGGTTGTCGATACGCTGGTGAACACCCATGCGTTCCTGACATTGTATGCCGGCATCGATGGCTATGATCCGAAGGAGCATGACTTCAAGGGATCGAACCACAAGCTGGACCGCTGGATTCTGTCCCGACTGAACAGCTTGATTCAAGTGGTTGACAAGGGACTGGCCGTGAATGATTTCCTGAATGCGGCCAAAGCAATCGAAGCTTACGTGGATGAGCTGAGCAACTGGTATATCCGCCGCTCGCGCGACCGTTTCTGGGGCAGCGGACTCGGGGAAGATAAGCTGGCCGCATACGGGACGCTTACACACGTGCTGCTGACTCTCTCCAAGCTGATGGCACCATTCACGCCGATGCTGTCCGAAGATATCTTCGTCAACTTGGGCGGCGGTGAGAGCGTGCATTTGGCCGACTTCCCGCAAGCCGACGAGGTGTTGATCGACAAGGCGCTCGAGCAGGACATGGAGACGGCTAGACAGATCGTAGAGCTTGCGCGCAATGTCCGCAACGAGACCGGGATCAAAACGCGCCAGCCGCTGTCTGAGCTCATCGTATCCATGGATCGCGAGTTTGACCTTGCGGGATATGAAGACATCATCAAGGATGAGATCAACGTCAAAGCGATTGAGGTGGAGACCAGCGACAGTGGTTTCGTTGATTTCACGCTGAAAATGAACCTAAAGATTGCAGGCAAGAAATACGGTAAAAATATCGGCTTCCTGCAAGGGTTCCTGAAAGGCATGAGCAGTGACGAGACCCGCAAGGTGGTCCAAACGGGCGGCGTGAACGTGACATCGCCGGAAGGTGAAGAATTACAGATCACATCTGAAGAGCTGCTGGTGGAGAAGAAGGCGAAGGAAGGCTTTGCATCCGCTTCAGGTTATGGATTAACCGTTGCGCTTAATACGGATATCACGCCGGAGCTCGAGCAGGAAGGCTGGGTTCGCGAAGTGGTGCGTGCCGTACAGGATACGCGGAAGAAGCTGGATCTGCCGATCGAGAAGCGGGTGAACTTGACCCTCGATACGGATGAAGAGCTTCAAGTTGCGATCGCCGCATTTGAAGATGTGCTGCGTGAGAATGTCCTAGTGAACGATTTGCAATTTGGACAAAGCGAAGACATGGAGCGGGTTGAGCTTGGCGGCAAAACCATCGGCATCCACATCGCCTAAGTTATAAATTGGTTATAAAACACTGCCCTTATCTACAGGGGCAGTGTTTTTTTGTATTCATAAAAAATATCGAATACTTAAGGGTGTTCTCACAAACGAATGAGATGCTTCCCATAGATGCATAATAATCAGCGAATTGATATGTAATGGTAAGCAGATTACGAGCATACAAGGTAATGTAGCTGCTCTGGGTCTATAATTTGAAGTCGATTAGTTTAGGCAAAGGGGCGGTAGAAATGGCGGAGAAGCCGGATGCTGGGGTGCCAACTGAACAAAAAAAATCACTTGAGGAAGAGCGGGACCAATTGAGCGCCATACACCGCATGACCACGGACATAGCACAGCAGCTGGAGAAGGCTCGGATCGCGGAGTATACCCAGCTGCTGAACCGCCCATGGAAGTTGATTTGGACCAATTTGCTGGCCGGGTCGGCCCGCGGTGTGGGAATCGCGATTGGCTTTACCTTTTTTGCGGCGACCATTATCTATGTCCTTCAGGCACTTGGTGCATTGAATTTGCCTATTATCGGCGACTACATTGCAGATATTGTCCGGATCGTTCAGCGTCAGCTTGAGCTGACGTGAGTGATCTATATGAATATGTAATGCCCGGCAGCCGCTGAGATTTCATAATACGCTGCCGGTCGTAAACGCTTATTTAACTGAAGGATTCATTATCATCATCAGGATCGCCATGGGGATCAAGCAGGTAGCTTCCTTCGCCCCGGTTTAGGTAATCGACATATTGCGGGCTTCGTACGATAAACACCTCGGAGCCATCGATATTGGTTGCAACGAAATTTTCATACACTTCAACAAATCCGCCTTGATCATCGCCATTCTCGATATCCATCTCGTTATAACTGTCAATTTCGTTGCCTTCCGCCAGCGCAGGGGAGTTGGAGTTCCCCCAGCTTTCAACAATCTGCCAGGCGTCCTCGCCATCAAACGCAGCATAATCGTGCTCATCCATACTGGATTTTCCAAAAGCGGGGGCAAGGACTTCCTCCTCAACCGGACGATCGCGGGAGACTCGTTCGCGAGGCGTGTCCTTTACACAATATTGTGTGTCCGGGAGAACCTCCAACCGTTCGTATGGAATTGGCTGGCCGCAGGTAAGACACACGCCGTAACGGCCGTGATGAATCGCTTCAAGTGAAAAAATAACCCGCTGCAGCTCCTGATCCACCCTATCCTGGAGTGCAAGATCTTTTTCTCGTTCAAACATCTCACTTGCCAAGTCCCCGGGATGGTTATCAATATGGGACAGCTCGCCGGTCATATCTCGCTCTGATTCCCCCAGCCCATGCTGGTCGTTATATACCATGCGCCGTTCAAGCTCAACCTTTCGATCCATCAGCTTTTGTTGTAAATTATTGAGTTGCTCCTGAGTTAGATGCGACATGTCAGGCTCCTTTCATGGTCCGAAGTTGACCTTCTGGTTCATGTGTATAGAGTGCACCCATTGAGATGGTTTTACTGACGGAAAATGTTCTCGTGATTGGACAGGAATGGACGATTTCTGAGCCGCTGTGCTACAATAAGACGAGTTACGGACCGATCAGCGAGGTGATCGTCTGATTGGAGAAGACAAGAACGGAGTGACATAAACAAGTGGTGTATTATTTGATTGCATTTGTTTTATTTCTTATCGATCAGGGAACCAAGTACTTGATTGCTTCGAACCTTGAGATGTATGAACAGATCCCTGTGATTGGGGACTTCTTCCTGATTACGTCCAGCCGAAACCGGGGAGCCGCGTTTGGCATACTGCAGGATCAATTATGGTTCTTCATTATTGTGACGCTAATCGTTGTGGGCGGAATTGTCTGGTATCTGCGGAAGGTATCGAAGGAAGGACGGAAGCTGCTGCCTACCGCTCTTGCGCTCGTGCTTGGCGGGGCACTCGGAAACTTCATCGATCGCTTGTTGACGGGGGAGGTTGTCGATTTCCTGCAATTTAATTTTGGCAGCTACACATTCCCGATTTTTAATATTGCCGATTCTTGTATCGTCATCGGTGTGGGATTGATCATATTGGACACGCTTCTGGAAGGAAGACGCGAGAAGATAAAGACAACAAGTGAAGTTTCTGGCACAGAAGGGAATGAATAATGTTGCAAGACGGTATGGATACAGGTTCGGAATGGACAGGTGAAACGGGGCACGAATCGGAAGCTTTCGAATGGTTGGTGGATGCCGAATCTGCCAAAACCCGTATCGATAAATACATAACGGAGAGCCTCGGTGAGGATGTCTCGCGCTCCCAGGTGCAGTTATGGATTACGGATGGACATGTTTTCGTGAATGAAGGTCCGGTTAAGTCCAATTACAAGGTGAGTCAGGGTGACCGCATCCTGCTGAAAATTCCTGAGCCATCGGCAGTAGAGATTATTCCGGAAGATATCCCGCTTGAGATCGCGTATGAAGATGCGGATGTCATTGTTGTGAATAAACCTCGAGGGATGGTGGTCCATCCGGCTCCGGGACATTCGTCAGGGACGCTTGTGAATGCGTTGATGTTTCACTGCAACGACTTATCGGGCATTAATGGGGAGCTTCGCCCCGGCATCGTCCATCGGATTGACAAGGATACGACCGGTCTGATTATGGCAGCGAAGAATGATAAAGCTCATGCTTCTCTTGCCGCCCAGCTGAAGGATCACAGCGTGAACCGCCGTTACTTGGCCTTGGTGCACGGCAACATCAGTCATGATCAAGGCACTATTGACGCTCCGATCGGCCGCGACGCGCAGGATCGTAAACTGTATACCGTCACAGACCGGAACAGCAAACATGCGGTGACTCATTTTACCGTAGTGGAACGGTTCGGGGATTACAGTCTTCTCGAGCTGAAGCTGGAGACGGGACGTACGCATCAAATCCGCGTGCATATGAAGTATATCGGCCATCCTCTCGTAGGTGATCCTGTATACGGCAAGAGCAAGGGGATTAAATTAAACGGTCAGGCGCTTCACGCCGCCATTTTGGGTTTTGTCCATCCCTCTACGGGGGAGTACATGGAGTTTTCGGCACCGATGCCGGATGATATGGAAGAACTGTTGACGATTTTAAGGGGCCGCTAGCGGTCCCTTTTTGCATTTATAGGTTTTGGGGTCCCCGCAAAGCATTTGGAATAAGCATCGAAGCATAGGCTCCACTTTGTGGGGCTATTTCTCTTGCCATCCAAACCATGGATATGTTATAGTGACGATAACTTTAATGAAGGAGGTGAGCAGGATGAATATCGAGATGGTTAACAACCGTATTAGCCAGCTGCCTATAGCTATGGCTGGCATTGTTCATGCATTTCTCTACAACGGGAGAGGTCTGTCCAATTTTAATGATACGGTTTGTACCATCGCGAGAAGTCACCTGCCTGCCTACACGGATTAAGCCTATTTAAGGCTTACTATTCTTAAGGGTCTGCGGAGCTTGCTCTGTGGGCCCTTTTTGCGTTTGCAGTCCGGTCTTCTCCTTAATTTATACGCTTTGCGAACGAGTTGAATTGTTTGCAGCAAACAGGAGGAAACCTAGAATGAATATGATCAATGTACAGAAACTGACGCAATACCACGGTGCTCATCTGGTGCTGGACCAGATCTCGTTTGAAATACAGGAAGGCGAGAAGGTCGCGCTTATCGGAAGGAACGGCAGCGGAAAGTCGACGCTGATGCGCCTGCTAGCGGGTCTGGATCAGCCCAACGAAGGGCTGCTGGCCATCAAGAAGGGGGCGAAAATCGGATATTTGGAGCAAATCCCGAGCCATATGGATACCTGGACGGTGCAGGATGTACTGGCACAGGGGTTGCGTCACTTGAAGGATTACCGAGCGGAAATGACGGAGCTTGAGGAAAAAATGAGTGACCCGGACATCGCCGGAGATTCTGAGCTGCTCGATCGAGTGCTGCGGAAATACTCAGCGCTTCAGGAACGGTTTGAAACAGAGGGCGGCTATGAGCTGGAAGCAAGCATCGATAAAATCGCTACCGGGCTGCAAATACCCAAGAGTGAGTACGGATCGGCTTTTGGTTCGTTGTCGGGTGGAGAACAGACACGTGTCGTGCTGGCATCGCAGCTGATTGTACAGCCGGATTTGCTCCTGCTCGATGAACCAACCAACCATCTGGATTTAGCACGCACGGAATGGTTGGAGGAATTCTTGCGCGAATATTCGGGAACTTGCGTCATTATCTCTCACGACCGATATTTTCTGGACCGGGTGGTGTCCAAAACGATAGAGATTGAAGATGGCGAGGTTTTCACTGCTCATGGCGGCTATACTGCGTTCATGAAAGATAAGGAAGAGCGATTGCTGCAGCAGTTCGCCGAATATCAAGAGCAGCAGAAAGTTATCAAGAAGATGAAGGAATCCATCAAGCAGCTTGAAGAATTCGGCCGGATTGGCGGCAATGAGAAGTTTTTCAAGCGCGCGGCCTCCATGAGACGGGCATTAGAGCGGATGGAGCGGGTCAAGCGCCCCGTGCTGGAACGAAGACAGGCTGAGTTTGACCTAAATCCTCAGGATCGTTCCGGCCGCCGCGTGGCATACTTTGAACAAGTTGAGGTTTCCTATGGGAATCAGGCGGTGCTGAGGGGGGCATCCGGTCTAATCGAATTCGGCGAGAAAATCGCGCTGATGGGCTCGAACGGCAGCGGGAAAACAACGCTTTTTAAAGTGCTGTTGGGCGAGCTGACACCCGATTCCGGTTCGCTTGAACGGGGTTCGCGTGTCGATGTCGGTTACTTGGCTCAGCAGGAGGAACCGGACAATCCGAAGGCAACGGTGCTCCAATATTTCCGGGAGAAGGCTGGAGTCGAAGAGGGAGAAGCCCGAGGGATATTGGCAAGGTATCTGTTCTATGGCGCGTCCGTATTCAGATCGGTGGGGCAGCTGTCCGGAGGGGAATGGACACGATTGAGACTCGCGCTGCTCATCCATCAGAAGCCGAACCTGCTGCTTCTGGATGAACCCACGAACCATCTGGATATTGCCTCCCGTGAAGCGTTGGAGGATGCATTGCAGTGTTATACGGGGACCATTCTTGCCATTTCCCATGACCGTTATTTCGTGAATCAAGTGTCTCGCAAAGTGTGGGATTTAAATCAAGGGAAGCTGACGGTCTATCATGGAAATTATGATGATTTCCGGGATAAGAAAGAACGGCTTGAAGCTGAACTACAGGCAAAGGATTTATCAGCAGGGAGAGAGGGTGTCTCGAAACAGAAGGCGGAGCCGCAGCCCCAAGCGAAGGATAGCCCTGCTCTGCTTGCCAAGAACGTAAATGCGGATCGTTCTTCCGCCGAAAGGGCCAAATGGTTGGAGGAGGAAATTGCACGTATTGAGACCCGCATTCGGCAGCTTGACGTCTGGCTTGAGAGTGAAGGCGGCGATTTACACGAGGATACGGATCTGTCGCTGCTCGAGCAGCGCTGGAACGACCGAGAGCTGTTATCCGCGAGTCGTGACGAGCTCCTTGCGGAATGGCTGGATCTGACTTAAAGTACGAATTCGAATATGAACACCATATGATTTACCAGCTCCGACCAGCCGGAAAAGTACAAATCATTTGATATATAATGCATGGCTCCAGTTATGATTTTCCTGCATATTTAGGATGAGTATGAAAGCTAGAGTAGGAGATGAATACAAATCATGAGCATGGATAAATATCAGGAAACGTACATTCAACAGAACTTTGCCATCCGGATCGGTGGTGCTAATTATGGCAAAGATACAGCCATTTATAAATTCGAGAAGATCAAAAGAGCCAAGGCAGCGGCGAAGCAGGAGCATCCTGGCACGGAGCTGATCGATATGGGGGTTGGCGAGCCGGATGAGATGGCGGATGCAGGCATCGTGGCGAAGCTGGCAGAAGAAGCAGGGAAGCGGGAAAATCGCGGCTATGCGGATAACGGAATTCCCGAGTTCAAGGAAGCAGCCGTTCGCTACTTGAAGAATGTATTTGGCGTAGAAGGCATTGATGCCGCTACAGAGGTTCTTCATTCCATCGGTTCCAAGCCTGCATTGGCGATGCTGCCATCCTGCTTCATTAATCCTGGGGACATCACCATCATGACGGTTCCCGGATATCCTGTACTCGGTACGCATACCAAGTATTTGGGCGGTGAAGTTTACAATGTGGAACTGAAAAAAGAGAACGGATTTTTGCCGGATCTCAGCTCGATCCCTGAGGACATTGCCCGTCGTGCCAAACTGCTCTACCTGAACTATCCGAACAACCCGACGGGTGCCAGCGCAACGGTCGAGTT
The DNA here is from genome assembly GCF_037969785.1 of Paenibacillus sp. FSL W7-1332. Lineage (NCBI taxonomy): Bacteria > Bacillati > Bacillota > Bacilli > Caryophanales > Paenibacillaceae > Paenibacillus > Paenibacillus sp. FSL W7-1332. The sequence goes on from NZ_CP150209.1 coordinate 2,275,570, forward strand.
TTTCACCGAGGTCGTTGAGTGGGCCCGCAAGTATGGTGTTGTAGTTGTCCATGACGCTCCTTATGCGGCGCTGACTTACGACGGCTTGAAGCCGCTCAGCTTTCTCTCCGTCCCCGGCGCGAAGGATGTTGGCGTGGAGCTTCATTCTCTGTCCAAATCTTACAACATGACGGGATGGCGCATTGGTTTCATCGCCGGTAATCCGCTAGTGGTTAAAGCGTTTGGCGATGTGAAGGACAACAACGATTCAGGACAATTCATCGCCATTCAAAAGGCTGCCGCATACGGTCTGGACAATCCGCAAATTACGGAGAAGATCGCTGAGAAGTATTCCCGCCGCCACAATATGCTGGTGGACGTGTTGAACGGGCTTGGTTTTACAGCCGAGAAGCCGAAGGGCTCCTTCTTCCTCTACGTTGAAGCTCCAAAAGGCGTTAAAGGCGGGCGCCGTTTTGAGTCCGGCGAGGATTTCTCCCAGTATCTGATACGCGAGAAATTGATCTCCACCGTACCTTGGGATGATGCGGGACATTTCGTGCGCTTCTCCGTTACCTTTATTGCTGACGGTGAGGAAGAAGAGAAACGCGTCATTTCCGAAATTCGCAGAAGACTTAGCGATGTTGAATTTGAATTTTAGTGATATGTTATAACTCCGCTTGGTACGCGACATCATACGACTTGAATACTGTTGACATCTCCTGTAGGGTCTGTCATAATGAATTCAATCGAATAGCACCTTTAAATCAGTCCCGTGAGGCTGGCAAGGTAACGTGAACCGAGGTTCATTAACAGAAGGCATAGCTCTGTCTGCGGATAGAAACTGCGCTTTCCACACTATCTCTATGAGATCAACTCCTTGTCCAGCCGGGCAAGGAGTTTTTTTGTGTGTAATGAACTCACGGATCGTCTGAACTACAAAGGGCTAATCAAACGTTTAGAAGGAGGACTTAAGGATGAGCAACGAACAGCATGTGATTATGGACGAGACGGCCATCCGCCGCGCCCTAACGAGAATTGCCCATGAAATATTGGAAAAGAATAAGGGGATTGAGGACTGCGTCCTGGTCGGCATTCGCACACGCGGCGTGTTCCTAGCTCAGAGAATCGCTGAGCGAATGAATGAGATTGAAGGCACGCCGATTCCATGGGGAGAGATCGATGTGACTTCCTACCGCGATGACCGAGACAGCAAAGAAGCCGCTGCAGAACGGGGAGCAGGAGCGAAGCTCAGCCTGGAACATCTGAACATTCATGACAAGAAGGTTATTTTGTTCGATGACGTGCTGTACACCGGACGGACGATTCGGGCTGCGATGGATGCCCTGATGGACTGTGGACGGCCTAGAATGATACAGCTGGCGGTTCTGGCAGACCGCGGACATCGCGAACTGCCGATCCGGCCGGATTATATCGGCAAGAACGTTCCTACCTCCAAACATGAGGAAATTACGGTTGCACTAACCGAAATCGACGGCAAGGATGAAGTGACCATTAGCCAAAGAGAGGAACGATAACCATGACGACAGCCATTTCATTGAAAGAACGTAGCCTCTTAGGTTTGAAGGATATTAGCAGAGAAGAGATTGGATCGATCCTGAGTCGGGCGTCATATTGGGAAGCACAGTCCGAGAAAGTGGTGCCGGTACTTAAATCGAAATTTGCGGTTAATATGTTCTTCGAGAACAGCACCAGAACGAGATTTTCGTTTGAAATGGCTGAGAAAAGACTCGGCGCCGAGGTGATGAACTTTGCAGCGGCAGCCTCCAGCGTTGAGAAGGGCGAGTCCATCTACGATACCGTGAGGACACTGGAATCCATGGGGATCGATGCGGGCGTCATCCGGCTGAAACCCTCCGGAGTACTGCAGGAGCTGGCCAAGCGGATCTCGATCCCGCTGGTCAATGCGGGGGACGGCAACAACGAACATCCTACCCAGGCGCTGCTGGATCTGTACACGATGAAGAAATGCTTCGGAGAGCTTAAAGGATTGACGGTATCCATTATCGGGGACATCAAGCATAGTCGGGTTGCACGATCAGACCTGTGGGCACTGCAGAAGTTCGGAGCTCATGTGCAATTCTGCGCACCTGAATCGATGCAGGCACCAGAGCTAGCCCAGTATGCACCCTATGTCTCGATGGAGAAGGCACTGAAGGCAGATGTGGTGATGATGCTGAGGGTTCAGCTGGAACGCCATAACGAAGGTGTATTCAAATCCAGCGCGGAATACCGGCAGCAGTATGGTTTGACGGAAGAACGGGCGGCCAAGCTGCCCGGGCATACGATGATTATGCACCCGGCACCGGTGAACCGGAACGTTGAAATCGACGATGCGGTCGTGGAAAGTCCCAAATCGATGATATTCAAGCAGATGGCAAACGGTGTGCCGATTCGCATGGCGGTTATGGAACGGGCGATGGGCTGATTCGAAATGCGAAATACGGTGTACAGGATGAATGAATATTAATATTTATACACAAATATGAATTTTTATTATACAATATACAAAGAAGCGAACGGTGCTTCTACTGCGGAGGGGACCAAGATGCAAATGCAAGTGATAAAGAATGCCAAAGTGATCAATGAACAAGGACAGCTCGAAGATAAACATATCGTCATTGCAGACGGATTGATTCAGTCGGTTACGAGTGATCTCGCAGCTTTGCCGGAACTTGGCGAGAACGTTCAGATCATCGATGCCGAGGGCAAACTGGTCACACCGGGATTCATCGATATGCATGTGCACTTGAGAGAGCCGGGTTATGAGCACAAGGAAACGATCGAGAGCGGCAGCCGCTCGGCAGTGAAAGGCGGATTTACAACCATCGCCTGCATGCCGAACACAAGACCGGTGACCGATTCGCCGGAAACCGTGAAGCTTGTGCTGGATAAGGCTAGCGAAGCGGGGCTGGTCAAGGTGCTGCCTTACGCTGCCATTACGAAAAACGAGCTGGGCCGAGAACTGACGGATTTTGAGGCCTTGAAGGCAGCAGGTGCGATCGGGTTTACGGATGACGGCGTTGGTGTGCAGAACGCACAGATGATGAAAGATGCCATGAACCAAGCAAAAGAGCTGGGCATGCCGGTCATTGCACATTGCGAGGATGACTCGCTGGTCAAAGGGGCTTGCGTGACTGAAGGCAAGTTCGCTCAGAAGCACGGCCTGAAAGGAATACCCAACGAGTCGGAAGCAATCCATGTCGGACGGGACATACTGCTGACAGAAGCCACCGGCGTACATTACCATGTATGCCATGTGAGCACAGAGCAGTCCGTACGCTTGATCCGCCAGGCAAAAGCGATTGGCATCTCGGTAACGGCCGAGGTATGTCCGCACCATCTGGTTCTCTCTGACGAGGATATTCCCGGCCTGGATGCCAACTGGAAGATGAACCCGCCGCTGCGCACCCCGCGTGATGTGGAGGCTTGTATAGAAGGTCTGCTGGATGGAACGCTCGATATGATCGTAACGGATCATGCGCCGCACAGCGCGGAAGAGAAAGCGAAAGGCATGGAGCTTGCACCATTCGGTATCGTGGGATTCGAAACAGCATTCCCGCTGCTGTATACCCAGTTCGTTGTCACAGGAAAATGGGATCTTAGCTTGCTGGTGAAGCGGATGACAAGCGATCCGGCAAGAGTATTCGGTCTTGAATCTGGCGTGCTGGAAGCCGGTAAAGCCGCGGACCTGACGATGATTGATCTCGAAGCCGAGAAAGAAGTGAACCCGGAAGAGTTCGCAACGAAAGGCCGCAACACGCCGTTTACTGGCTGGAAGCTGAAAGGCTGGCCCGTGATGACTTGGGTGGATGGCGAAGTGAAATGGTCTGAAAAGAGCGGGTTCTAAGTAACACTTAGGCAATTGACTAATAAAATAAATTACACATAGATGACAGGAGTGATCGGGATGCAGGCAAGATTGTTACTGGAGGACGGAACGCTGTTCAGCGGAAAATCCTTCGGCGCGGATGCTGAAATGACCGGAGAGGTTGTTTTCAATACAGGGATTACAGGATATCAAGAGGTGCTGAGCGACCCGTCTTACTGTGGACAGATCGTGACCATGACGTACCCTTTGATCGGGAACTACGGCATCACGCGGGATGACTTTGAATCCATTCGACCATTTGTCCACGGATTCGTTGTTCGTCGTCATGAGCCTGTTCCTAGCAACTGGCGTGCAGAGTACAGTGTTGACAGTTTATTAAAGGAATACGGTATCCCAGGGATCAGCGAGATTGATACGCGGATGCTGACCCGAATTATTCGTCACTACGGTACGATGAAAGGGATTCTGACCACTTCAAACAAACCGGTGGAAGAGCTCAAGGAAATGCTCGGCGATACGACGATCGCTGAACTCCGCAACCAGGTGGCAAAAACCTCTACGCCGCAAATGTTTACAAGTCCGGGCTCCAAGGAGCGGATCGTTCTGGTTGACTTCGGTGCAAAAAGCGGAATTCTGCGCGAACTGACTTCCCGCGGCTGCGATGTGATGGTGGTTCCGCATGACACGACGGCTGATGAAATCCGCAGACTTCACCCGGACGGCATTCAGTTGTCCAACGGCCCTGGGGACCCGAAAGACGTTCCGTACGCGGTCGACATGGTTAAAGAACTGCTTGGCGAATATCCGATCTTCGGCATCTGCCTTGGCCACCAATTGTTTGCGCTGGCTGCGGGCGCCGATACCGAGAAGCTGAAATTCGGCCACCGCGGCGGGAACCATCCGGTAAAAGAGCTTGCCAGCGGACGCTGCTACATCACTTCCCAAAATCATGGATATACCGTAAACGAAGAATCCATCAAAGGGACGGATCTGGAAGTTACGCATATTAACAATAACGATAAAACGATCGAAGGCTTGAAACACTCGAAATTCCCGGCCTTCTCCGTGCAATATCATCCTGAAGCTGCACCTGGTCCGCACGACAGCAGCTATCTGTTCGATCAATTCCTTGAGATGATAAGAGACCACAAACAGAATGAAATCCGGAAACCGCGCCAGGCGGTTCTGGCCGCAGCCGTGAAAGGAGCTCATTAATATGCCTAAAAATGATACATTGAAAAAAATTCTCGTCATCGGCTCCGGTCCGATTGTCATCGGGCAAGCAGCGGAATTCGACTACGCTGGAACACAGGCTTGCCAAGCATTAAAAGAAGAAGGTATCGAGGTTGTGCTGATCAACAGCAACCCGGCGACCATCATGACCGACACAAACATGGCGGATAAAGTATATATCGAGCCGATTACGCTCGACTTTGTTACACAGATCATCCGTCAAGAGCGTCCGGACGGTTTGCTCCCGACGCTTGGAGGGCAAACGGGCCTGAACATGGCAGTTGAGCTTGCACGCGCCGGTATTCTGGAGCAGGAGAATGTGAAGCTGCTCGGAACGCAGCTGGAGTCCATCGAGAAAGCCGAAGACCGCGATCTGTTCCGTGATCTGATGCGCGAACTCGATCAGCCCGTACCGGAAAGCACCATCGTAACGACTCTGGAAGAAGCGCTTGATTTCGCGAATGAGATCGGTTATCCGGTGATCGTGCGTCCGGCATACACGCTCGGAGGCACCGGCGGCGGTATTTGCGCAACCGAAGAGGAACTGCGCGAAACGGTGAGCTCCGGACTTCGCTACAGCCCGATCACACAATGTTTGATCGAGAAGAGCATCGCGGGAATGAAAGAAGTCGAGTATGAGGTTATGCGCGACGCAAACGATAACTGCATCGTGGTATGTAACATGGAGAACTTTGATCCGGTCGGCGTTCATACCGGCGACAGCATCGTCGTGGCGCCAAGCCAAACGCTGTCCGATCGCGAGTATCAAATGCTCAGATCGGCATCGCTGAAAATCATCCGTGCCCTGAACATCGAGGGCGGATGTAACGTGCAATTCGCGCTGGATCCAAACAGCTATCAATATTATGTCATCGAGGTAAACCCTCGCGTCAGCCGCTCTTCTGCCCTTGCTTCCAAGGCAACGGGTTACCCGATCGCGAAGATGGCAGCAAAAATCGCGATGGGTTACACCTTGGACGAGATCGTCAACCCGGTAACGGGACAGACCTATGCTTGCTTTGAGCCTACGCTGGACTATATCGTCAGCAAAATTCCACGCTGGCCATTCGACAAGTTCATCCATGCTAACCGGAAGCTGGGAACTCAGATGAAGGCCACCGGCGAGGTGATGGCGATTGGCCGTACTTTCGAAGAGTCGATCCATAAAGCGGTTCGCTCTCTGGAGATCGGCGTGCACCGACTCTACTTGAAAGGCGCGAACGAGCTGAGTGATGAAGTGCTCCAGCAGCGTCTGATTAAAGCCGACGATGAGCGGATGTTCTTGATCGCGGAAGCATTCCGCCGGGGGTATGGACTTCAGCAGATTCAGGACCTGACGAAGATCGACTGGTGGTTCCTGGACAAAATCGAACGCCTGATTAAGTATGAAGATCACATTCGCAGCGAAGCGGCACTGACATACGAAACGCTGTACGAAGCGAAGCGACTCGGTTTTACGGATCGCGCTATAGCTGAGCTGCGCGCGGAAGGCAATGCCAGCACGCACACAACCGAGGAGTCGATCGGATTCCTGCGTCGCGAGCATGGATTGCGCCCGGTTTACAAAATGGTCGATACTTGCGCGGCGGAGTTTGAAGCAACGACACCGTACTACTACTCGACGTACGAAACCGAGAATGAAGTGATCGAATCCGCCAAGGAGAAGGTCATCGTACTGGGCTCCGGACCGATCCGGATCGGTCAGGGGATCGAGTTCGACTACTCCACGGTGCACGCTGTATGGGCGATCCAGAAGGCGGGATACGAAGCAGTTATCATTAACAACAACCCGGAGACCGTCTCCACTGACTTTAATACGTCGGACCGACTCTACTTCGAGCCGCTTTTCCTCGAAGATGTCATGAACGTCATTGAGCAGGAGAAACCGATCGGTGTCATCGTACAGTTTGGCGGGCAGACAGCTATTAACCTCGCTGAGCCGCTGAGCAAGGCGGGCGTGAAGATTCTGGGTACCAGCTTGGAAAGCATTGACGAAGCCGAGGACCGTAAAAAATTCGAAGCGCTTCTGTCCAGACTGGAGATTGCTCAACCGAAAGGAAAAACGGTAACTTCGGTTGATGATGCTGTAGAAACCGCGCAATCGCTGGGATATCCTGTTTTGGTAAGACCATCTTATGTACTCGGTGGACGCGCCATGGAGATTGTATACTCCGACAGCGAGCTGCTGAGTTACATGAAAGAGGCGGTTAAGATCAACCCGGATCATCCGGTTCTGATCGACCGTTACATGATGGGTAAAGAAGTGGAAGTAGACGCGATCTGCGATGGCGAGACGGTGCTGATACCAGGCATCATGGAGCATGTAGAACGCGCAGGCGTTCACTCCGGCGACTCGATTGCGGTATATCCTCCTCAGTACTTGTCCCAGGATCTGAAGGACAAGATTGCGGAAATTACGATCAAGATTGCCAAAGAGCTGAATACACGCGGACTTGTTAACATCCAGTTCGTTATCTATAAAAATGAAGTGTACGTAATCGAAGTAAATCCGCGTTCTTCCCGGACGGTTCCGTTCCTGAGCAAGGTTACAGGCATCCCGATGGCCAACCTGGCAACACAGGCGATCATGGGCGGCAAGCTGAAGGAGCTTGGATACGAGGAAGGCATGTGGCCGGAAAGCGAACATGTATCGGTTAAAGTACCGGTGTTCTCCTTTGCTAAACTTCGCCGCGTTGAGCCTACCCTTGGACCGGAAATGAAGTCTACCGGTGAGGTTATGGGCCGAGACGTGAAGTATGCCAAAGCGCTGTACAAAGGTTTGATCGGTGCAGGCATGAAAATTCCTTCAACAGGAGCGATCATCGCTACCATCGCAGATAAAGATAAAGCCGAAGCTGCAGCACTGCTGAAAGGCTTCCATAAGCTTGGCTATAAAATCATCGCAACAGGCGGCACGGCAGCAGCATTGAAGGAAGCGGGCCTTGATGTGACCACCATTCATAAGCTGTCCGAGGGAACGCCGAACATTCTGGATATGATCCGCACAGGTGAAGCCAACTTCGTCTTTAACACATTGACCAAAGGTAAAACGCCGCAGCGTGACGGATTCCGAATTCGCCGTGAAGCGGTTGAAAACGGTGTGGTATGTATGACCTCGCTCGATACGGTTCGTGAGCTTCTGACGATGCTGGAGACTATCAACTTCTCCTCTGAAGCAATGCCGGTTGTTTAATCGAGAAGGAGGGGTATAGATGAGCGCCAGCTACAATGAAATGGCGGGCCGCCTGATGGTGGCCCTGGATTACCCGGATGCCCAGCGCGCAAAGGCATTGGTGCAGCAGCTGGAGGGCATTCCGTGTTATATGAAGGTCGGCATGCAGCTGTTCTACGCAGCCGGTCCGGATTTTGTCAAGGAATTGAAAGCAAAAGGTTATTCCGTATTTTTGGATGTGAAGATGCATGATATTCCGAACACGGTAAAAGGCGGGGCGAACAGCGTAACGCGGCTGGGTGTGGACATGTTTAATGTCCATGCCGGCGGCGGGGCTCTCATGATGCAGGCGGCAAAAGCCGGGGCGGAGGCCGCAGTGGCGGACACCCCGGGTCTTGCCATGCCTACCATCATTGCGGTAACCCAGTTGACTAGTACGAGTCAGGATGTCATGAATAACGAAATCGGTATCCCGGGTTTGGTAGAAGATGCGGTCGTACGATATGCGAAGCTGGCTCAGCAAGCGGGGCTGCATGGCGTCGTCGCTTCATCGCTTGAAGTGGAAGCCATAACATCCGCATGCGGACAAGCGTTTAAGACCGTTATACCTGGTATTCGTCCGGCCGGTGCGGATATCGGAGACCAGGCACGGGTTCTTACACCAGGGGAAGCCATCCGCAAGGGCAGTCATTATCTGGTTGTCGGCCGCCCGATTACGGAATCCCCGAACCCGAGACAAGCAGCAGAACAGATTATTGAGGAGATGATTCAAGCATGAGTACACTCGCGAATATTCCACATCAGATCGCATCTTATTTGCTGAAGATTGAGGCCGTTTCCCTTAGGCCCCATCAGCCGTTTACATGGACGTCGGGAATTAAGTCCCCGATCTACTGTGATAATCGCTTGACGATGTCTTTTCCCGAGATTCGCGACTACATTGCTGAATCGTTCGCAGCCGTCATCCGGGAGCAATATCCGGAGGCCGAGGCCATTGCCGGTACGGCCACAGCCGGGATTCCGCATGCGGCCTTTGTATCCCAGAAGATGAATCTGCCAATGTCTTATATTCGGGACAAAGCAAAGGGGCATGGCAAGGAAAACCTGATCGAAGGCTTGATCAAGCCCGGTCAAAAGGTGGTTGTGATCGAGGATCTGATCTCCACGGGCGGCAGCTCGCTAAAAGCGGCGCAAGCGGTCAAGGATGCAGGAGCGGAGCCGCTGGCGGTATTGGCTATTTTCAGCTACCAGCTGGATAAAGCAGTGCAAGCCTTCGCCGAAGCTGGGATTCCGCTGCAGAGCTTGTCCAACTACGGAGCGCTGATTGAAGTTGCGCTATCCGAGAATCGGATTCAGGAACAGGATGTGGAGCTTCTTCAATCCTGGAGATCGAATCCTGCTTCCTTTGGTGTGTAAACAACGTATACAAGCTAGGATAATCCGGCTGTCGCCTTTGTGAGTTATCGCAGAGCGGCAGCTTTTTTATATTCCAAAGCCAAAGATAATCCCCGGAGGATGCCGGGTTGACAGCGGATGGCTGGATCGTTACATTAGGACTGTACGCGGCTGCAGGCAGCTATCGGTGTCCTTATGCTTATATAGAAGGGATTTAGTCTAACAGATGAATGCAAAGAAAGAAGCAGTGCTTGAAGCCGGGAAGCGGTTGTTCATGGAGCAGGGGATTTTGCAGACGAGCATGGAGCAGATTGCCGAAGCGGTCCCCGTTTCCAAAATGACGATTTATAACTACTATCAGAGCAAAGAGGGCTTATTGGACCATGTGGTGGACCGGATGGTCGAGGAGCTCATGGCGCTATACCGTGATATTATGGATCAGGCAAAAGATCCGCTTGAGGCGTTAAAGGTCTTTTACAGGGATCAGGACAAATTTTCGGCGTTGGTATCCCAGAAATTTGTGTCGGATCTGGCCAAATTCCCGGAGCAGATGGACAAGCTGCTTCAATTCAACCAGAAATTCGTTGTTCCGGAATTCGAAATGCTGATCTTTAAAGGCCAGCAGCTTGGACAGATACGGAAAGATATCTCTCCCCAGGTACTGGTCGCATTCCTGACTTTCATCAAGGAATTTACGGCACGGACCGAATGGTACCATGGTTTGGGAAGCTTGAACGCGGTCAGTGAACAGCTGATGACGATTCTATATCACGGAATTATCCAGCAGGAAGATCCGACTAATCTAATATGAGTATAAGAACATTCCAGAGGTGATTTCGATCCGGGAATGTTTTTTTTTATTATGGCTTTAGCCAGTTGAGTGCGTGAAACGCGCGAAACAAAAAACCACCCGCTATGCGGGTGGAGGGATTGAGGGTTTGACCACTGAGACCATTCCAATAAAATTGAGATGTTCAGGCTCAAAGAAAGGAATGTTCTCAAATGGCAACCAAGAGCTACAGCCTAGCTCACACAAAGTGGATGTGCAAATACCACATTGTATTTACCCCGAAGTATAGACGGAAAGAGATCTATAATCAAGTAAGAAGAGACTTAATAGAAATTTTCAAACGCTTATGTAAGTACAAAGGAGTAGAAATTATAGAAGGCCACATGATGCCCGATCATGTCCATATGTTGGTGGCTATCCCGCCGAAAATTTCAGTCTCATCATTCATGGGATATCTAAAGGGGAAAAGTTCGTTAATGATCTTCGAGAAGCATGCACAACTAAAATATAAATACGGGAATCGAAAATTTTGGGCAGAAGGATATTATGTGAGTACAGTAGGTTTGAATGAAGCAACAGTAGCGAAGTACATTCGTGAACAAGAGGCACATGATCAAGCCATGGATAAGTTGAGTGTAAAAGAGTACGAAGATCCATTCAACAGCAACAGGGGCAAAAAGAAATAAACCAGTTTAACTGGTAAGTGAAAGTGACAAATAACAATGAGCCTGAACAGAGTTATGGTCAGGCTAGCGTCTTTAGGCGCAGTTTGGCAACAAGGGGTTATACCCCAAGAGCAAACCACCCGTTGGACGGGTGGTCATGATTATTTTATTGATGAATCGTTTGAAGATCGGCTGATTTGGGTATATGTTCCTATAAATTTAGGGCCACGACTTGGTAGAGGGGAAGGAGACGTCTCACCTATAATAGTAATGATAACCTCAGATTTAAACACAAAATAGGCGGGACTGACCGTAAGGAGGAGAGATCTTTGGAAGTTTCATCCAGGATCAAACTGACCGGCAAACAATTCTTTGTACTAACCGGCATCGTCGGTGCGCGGGCTGTCATTGGGTTAGAGGACCCTTTTCGCGGAACGCTGGCCGAGGAGATGCCTGTAGAGGTGGCCAAGATTGAGCAGGAGCTGCAGGAGAAAGGATTGATCGATACGGCGGGTAACGAGCCGGTTCTTGTGCAGGAACTGCTGGAATACATAGAAGTATGCAGCCGGACCCTGTTAACGATACATATGAGGGTGTCCGGTTCCGACGAAGCGCAGAAGGAGTGTTTCATTTATTACAGTTCAAGTCTGGTTGTAAAGGCTGATATTGAAAGCGGTCCTGACGGAGCGAGAGTCTATGTGCTAGAAGCGCTGGGAACCCCTTCGGAGGCTTGGCTTAAAATCATCAGTCACCTGCAGCTGGAGGATAAGAAGAACCGGGATACAGCTCCATTGGCTATGCCTAAAGGCTGGTTCCAGCAATGGATGAGTGCCGAGCAAGGGGAGCAGGAGCCACGGAAGTATTTGCTTGCACAAGGCTACCCGGAATCGGTCGTTTCCGCCTTGGCCGAAAGCGTCAGCCATCCAGAGAGATATGCAACCTTCACAGCGTACTATTGCCCGGATCTGAACTGTAGAATACAGGGAATCGAACTGTTGAGAGGACAGCATTCCAACTGGCTGATTCGCAATGAAGGCGAAGAGGATCAAATTTGGGGCGCAACGGTAACGGAAATTATTCGGGAGCTTGGCGCGGTCATTGAGCGCATTAAGTGAGAAAGGGCTGCATCATGATCCTGTACTTTCAAGTTATACCTTCTCGATCAACGATATGGAGGATTAGTTATGACTAAAATACGTGTGGTACCTGACATGCTGAACCAGCAAGGAGCAGCGGTATCTGATATTGCACGAGAAGTTCAGCAGCTTCAGGAGCGCATGCAGCAGCGTATCCAGAGCATATCCTGGGAGACGCGTCATCGTGCCCAGGTCGAACAGCGCCTGGCCCAATGCAGGGCCGCTTGCCAGTCGGTGGTTAGCCGTCTGGAGCAAAATCGAGGGCAACTGGTGAAAAAGGCGGGTGATTTTTCGCAGACGGATCAATCGCTCGGCAGCAATCTCAACTTCGGCAAGCAATCGGTTGCCCAGGTTAGTCCGCATCTGCTGCTTCAGGCGAGTCTGGCACAGAACGGGAACAAGAACACGCACCCGCCCGTGACGGCAGCGGGGGTTGAATTCAATGCGCTTGCGCCTTTCGGCGGAACGGCGGATCAATGGAAGAGTAATCCGCTAGCGGCCGCAGGGGTATTGTTCGGAACGGCAACGGCATCGGGTACGATGTACAAATACTGGGATATGTACCGGAACGGCTTTGGCGTGTGGCTTGAGAAAGACAAGCGCGGCAATATGAGAGCCAATGTGACGAACGGGATGCTGGCTAATATCCGCAAAAAATCCTATGCCGAATACAACTGGCGGAATCACCCCCGAATCCCGAAATACGTCCTACCCGGCGCGGCTGTTAAAGACTCGCTAAGCTGGAAGGGCGGTAAACTTGGTTATGCAGGCATCGCCATGCAAACGGTGGGAAATCTGGTGACGAATATCAACGAGAACAAGAGCGGGGCAAAGATAGCCGGAGATGCTGTAGTTGATGTGGGTGTCGGTGTGGGTACCGTCGTGGCATCCGCTGCGGCTGGCGCTAAGGCAGGCGCGCTGATTGGGACAGCAGTGGGCGGTCCGATTGGCACCCTTGCGGGTGCGGCCATCGGTTTCGGCGTATCGGTGGGTGCTTCCTATGTTATGGACGGCATCAAGTTTACGGATTTTGACGGGGACGGGAAGAAAGATACCGTAACCGAAGGATTGAAAATGGGGGCGGAGAAGATAGGTTCAACGATTGCCGGATGGTTCAAATAAAGGGAGTGTCATGGATGAGCGCAAAGATTTCAGAGGAAGAACAGTTTCATTTCCGGCTGATCCCCGCCGAGCAGATACGGGGCGGCATCGTTTGTTTTTTATTCATTATGCTGATCCCTGCGCTGGTCACGCTGGCAGCGCCGATGATGTCGGTATATATGTATGTGGCTGCGGCGGTGTGGGTGGTTATGCTGCTATGGGGAATTGGCCTGAGTGCAAATCCGTACCGGTCTGAAGTCGGTTTTGTGCTGTATTTGGGAATATACGGACTGGCTCTGGCGGTCACTTGTCAGATCGCTATCCTCAAAATGATGTATGACATGGCCGGAGTTGAATCGATTCTGTATGGGCTTAGTTCGGCAGCGGTGATGCTTCTGCTTCTCCTTGTGTTTTATGTGCTGCATTTTAGAGCGCTGCAGCAAGGCACCTACCAGTCTATGGAGCGCAATGGCAGCGTCGGTAAAGCGGCCTTACTGTTTGCGGCTATAGGTTATACGGCTTATTACGTCGTGGTGGCGGTAACCGGCGATCTCGGCGGATTTGTAATGGGCATGGCGGCTTTTTCCGTGTTGTTGATTCTCGGTCTGTACATGGCCGTAGTTTTCATTCAGCGGTATATGTTCATCCAGAACAACATGGATAAGCTAAAAGCTCATTATCCCGTATTGGGATTGCCGAAGGAGCAGCGGAACGCCGCGTTTCTGAATAAAATGAATCAGGGCCGTACGCCTGCGGCACCGCACCGGAAGAGCAAGAAAAGGAGAGGGTAGTTATGACGCAGCAGCTGCTGCCAAACGGATCGATTGTCATTTTGAAAGAAGGCGAGAAGAAGCTCGTGATCTATGGTCGAAAGCAAATTCTGGCGCTTGATCAGCCGCAAATGTTCGACTATTTAGCTTGTCCATATCCGGAAGGTTATGTCAGCCCGGAGTTTGCCTACGTCTTTAATCATGAGGATATCCAGGAGATTATATTTACCGGTTACCAGGACGAAGAGGAAGAACAGTTTCAGATCGTACTGGCTGAGACGAAGCCTACATAACAAACGAGAAGATATCTATAAAGGGAGGAGTGAGGTAGATCCATGTCAGGACGCATAGAGGTATCCCCCGAGGAGCTGCGCCGCGCTGCGGCAGACATTCGAAGCGGGAGTGACTACGGCGGAGAATTGGTCGCCCGATTGTCCCAGGTCATTGAAACGTTGAATGCCGAATGGGAGGGCGTTTCCCAGCAGCGGTTTCGTACGGAGGCCGAGGAGACAAAGGCGCAGCTGATGAATTTCATCCAGATGATGAATTCGATGGAGCAGGAGCTTATGAGCATTGCCGCCCGGTTTGCGGAGGCTGACGGCCAATAGGCGCGGTTTACCTAAGGTGACAATCAATCGTATCCGTATCACGATGTGGTAAGGGTATGGCTGATTGTTTTTTTATCGGGAGATCGTGAAGAAGTTTATTGATCTGTGTTTTTTTTGTGGAAGAATGGACATAATATGACAGCATTACATTATCATTCGGGTAAGGAGTCGCATAGGATGAATTGGGTATATTACGGAAAGCTGTATACAAGCAAATTTCAGGCAGGGTGCTTTGCGAAACGTTTGGAGCAGGATGGCTGGCTGTTCGGGTATCATGATCCGCGGATGGTGGAGGTTTACCGTTCCAAAAAGGGCCGTTATGGCGTGCGGTTTATGCCTTGAGGAAATTCCATTAAAACAGTACTTGACTTGATGTAGGGTTATGGTGTATATTTATTCTTGTCGCTGTTTGATACAGCATTGACGCGGGGTGGAGCAGTTCGGTAGCTCGTCGGGCTCATAACCCGAAGGCCGCAGGTTCAAATCCTGCCCCCGCAACCAATTTTTAAACGATGTATGTATGACGTCCTTATGTTTATGTGTACATGTATGTTCAGGGCCCTTAGCTCAGTTGGTTAGAGCGGTCGGCTCATAACCGACTGGTCGGGGGTTCGAGTCCCTCAGGGCCCACTTTATCGAAAACCCTTGCGATGCAAGGGTTTTTTGCTGTTTATAGGGCTGTTTAGTTGCATGAAAAACTATGGTGAAGAAGGAGAGTTTCTATAAATCTGGGCGCCCGATTGAATTCAAGACTTGCGCTAGGACTAAAGAACAAGCGCCAATTATCAGCAAGATAAGAACCATGATAATAACAAACTTCTTTCCGTTCATCATTTTCACCTCGGAAGGATTATACCAAATATTCAACACCCAATGGAACAAGATCCAGGACTACTACACCCTTATTTCTACAGACGAGTGCAAGATACAGCAAGCAGGAGATTTTTCTCTCCAATTTATCGGACAACTGATTTTATTAGTAGCTGACATGCTGTTCCTCCTCTTATTCGTTTGTCTTGACTAATCAAATTACTTTACTATATGGTCGAGATAATTTTGAATTCAACGATTTGCCTCCGGGAGATTGATGATTCGGCCAAGCGAGATTTGTAATCGGGGGCGACTTACGGTACATTTTAATGGAGTCGTAGGGGAACAGACTTATTTATACGGCTGCTGCTGGTTGGATGCAGCTCATTTTAGCATATAGGATGGGGGATGAAGGTGTCAGAGTGGGTATTAAATCAATCCTGGGGACTTCCGGTGTTGCTCGCCTTCTTGGTGATCGTATTTGTATTTGAATCAAGGAAGGCTTTCAAGGCATATAAAGAAAAAAGACGGTTTGAATTGGGATGGTCTCTATTGTTTGCCCTGGTGGCTTTATTGGCGATGATTGTCCTGGTGGCCTATTAAAAATACATAATCAAAAACAGGACCCCGCCAGAAGCTACCGGCGGGGTCTTGTTCAATGATTAGCTGTAAACGGTCAGGAAGTCGTTACCTTTCGTCACCGTTCATTCATGACGGCCTCTGTAGCGGTCCAGGCTCTGCCTGCACGCATGGCCAGGAAGAAGCAGAGGATGAGAACGATGGACGCGGAGATATAAGGAAAGTTGATGTCCAAATCAAACAGATATCCTGCAACCAGCGGCCCCGCAATATTTCCCAGACTGGTGTACGCCGAGTTCAGGCCGGCCACGTAGCCTTGCTGATCCTTCGCCAGCTTAGACATTTGCGTTCCGATAGCGGGACGCAAGATGTCGATCGACAGGAATACCAAGAAGGTTACAAGGAATATGAGCCAGTATTTATGCACGAACAGGGTTAACAGGATACAGATTCCCGCGGTAAGCAAACTGAGCGTAATGACTCGTTTCTCACCGAAGCGGTTCAGGATCCAACCGAATATCGTTGCTTGGACGACGGCACCCGCAATCGACCCAAACGTGATGATCATGGCAATATCTTTAGGGGTGAACCCGAATTTATGATCCACAAACAGGCCGAACACCGTTTCATAATTGGCAAGCCCGAACGAGAGCACAAATACAATGATCAAACTTAGGAAGTACGGTTCCTTGAAAGATCGCACCAGCTGAACGGCCAGGCTCTCCTTCTTCCGTCCCAGCACGGTAGGTGCTTCCTGCTTGGCGGATGATTCCGGTAGCAGCAGCAGCGTTACCAGCGCGGCAATACCTCCCGCAACGGCCGCGGCGTAGAAAGGCACGCGAATGCCAAACTCGGCGATAAATCCTCCGATACCCGGTCCGATGATGAAGCCTGTCGTAATCGCAGCATTAATGAACCCCATGCCTCTGGCGCGTTCCTCATTCGAGGTCACGTCAGCCGTGTAGGCCATAACAGCGGGCATAATGAGTGCAGCGCCGATACCGCCCAGCATTCTTGAGGCAAACAGGAGCGGCGGTGTGCTGGCAGCTCCGAACAACCATTCCGATACGGCGAACACCATCATGCCGGAGATTATGATTTTTTTACGACCCATGGTGTCTGACAATCTTCCCGCAAGTGGGGAGAATAACAGCTGTGTTAATGAAAAAGCGGCAACGAGCATACCGACCGTGCTGCCGCTGATATGCAGTTCCGTCATATAGGTTGGCATAATAGGTATGACAAGCCCGATCCCGGTGAAGACTAGAAATATATTGAACATGAGGAGCAGAATGGCTCCATTGTTTCGCATGAGTAATGACATGATGATTCCTCCAAAAATAAAAGACGATTTAATAAAGACATATGATGAAATGATTGTAAT
Organism: Paenibacillus sp. FSL W7-1332; assembly: GCF_037969785.1. Classification (NCBI taxonomy): domain Bacteria; kingdom Bacillati; phylum Bacillota; class Bacilli; order Caryophanales; family Paenibacillaceae; genus Paenibacillus; species Paenibacillus sp. FSL W7-1332. The sequence goes on from NZ_CP150209.1 coordinate 2,293,042, forward strand.
TCGGTTACTTATATACTGAACGTTCGGTTTGTGATAGTGCATGAAAAAAAGTATTTATTTTTCATGATTTCTTCTCAATGCCATGCAGAAATACTTTGATGGCGGCATGATAAAGGGCAAGCGCATTTTCAACCTTCGTTATACGCGACATCTGGCTTAAGCCAACAATGAGGCTCTCAAAGATAACGGACAGCTGCTCCACATTATGATTCTCAAACTCCCCGCGATCCATCCCTTGCTGCAGCACTTTCTGATTGAATTCCAAATGGCTCCTAATAATCTGGACGACTCTTTGTTCTACTTCTTCGCTAACATCACCATTGCTGTTTATAAATTCATCAAGCGCCTTAGAGAAGGGGTGGTTCAGATCATCAAACACCAATTGATCGGCTATTCCATACAGCTTGTCAACGGTGGTGGTGTAATGCTGCTCTTTGCTGTTCCATTTCTGTTCCCACTCGAGGTCCCATTCCTCAACCAGATACAGAAACAGCCCTTCCTTGCTCTTGAAATGATAATAGATATTCCCTTTGCTGCTGCCTGTGGCTTCAACGATTTCCTCTATTGACGTTGATTTGTAACCCTTCTGCATAAAAAGAGCCTTGGCGGCTTCCGCTATTCGTCGCTTGGTATCTTCGGTTTGTTGTTGTTTTTTATTCACGCATGCACCCCCTTATAGCCTTGAAAGCTATTCGAAATTTATATACTGAACGTTCGTTCTGTATCTTATCAAATGGAATTGATATATTCAAGAGGAAATTAGACTCTGTGTTTTTCCGATCCAACCGCTTCGAAAAAATAACCGTTACCATCAGAAGGCAGCGGTTATTCTAGAACGTTGTAGGTCATCCATTCCCTTAATGGTTTACTTCAATGAACTTACGCGTTTTCTCGTGATAGGAGAGCAGCTCCGAAACGGTCACAAACTCGTAGCCTCTCTTTTGCAGCTCCGGTAAAATCACTTTGAGAGCCTCTACCGTCTGTGTACTGCTTGGCACAAAGTCGTGCATAAGTACGATGTCTCCATTATGGGCATTATCCAGCACTTTTTTAACGATCCGGTTAACGCCGGGCTTTCGCCAGTCGAGCGTATCTTGATGCCATGACCATAATACGGTCAGCATACCGAAATCCTTGCTCGTGCGGACAATTGCTTCATTATAGCTGCCTCCCGGTGGACGAAACAGGACGGTTCGAATGCCGGTTGCCTGAAAGATCGCATCTTGCGTCTGGTTTAACTCGTTTGTTAACTTGCTGACATTAATATTGTGAAAAGGAGGATGGGAGTAAGAGTGATTGCCGATTTCATGGCCTTCCTGCAGCTCCCGCGCTACGATCTCGGGGTGCTTCTCCACCCGGCTGCCAACAACGAAGAAGGTGGCTTTTGCGTCATATTGCTTTAGCAGATCCAGAATTTGAACGGTGTTCTGCGCGTCCGGACCATCGTCAAAGGTAAGAGCAATTACTTTATTGTGAGTGGGGACTTCCCATACTATCTCGCCTCGTTCCTCATAATAACCCCTGCCCTTGGAAGCGGATGGCGCATGGCTGGCGTTGACAACATGTTGATGGCAAAGGGAGATGGAGAGAGCGATCCATATGACGGTTGAGAGTTTTTTCATGGTGAGCGGTATCCTTTTCTCTGTTGTTCTAGTCTTCGCAAATGACAGTGCAAGCATATTTATCATTTGGTGATTACGGTAAAATTATTCTTTACGGAAAGCGGAAGGATTCGAACGGATGGGTTAGCGCGGAGGCTTGAAGCTATCGAGCATGAGGCTTTGGATAGGGTGATGCGAAAAATTATGAGTTTCATATATTGACATCATATGGTTGGACATGGTATTATCAATTTTGTCGCTAAGACGAAATGTGCACACCTAGATATCGGAATGAGATCGCAAAATATTGCGAATTCCACGCGTACCTTCGGTTATGTAAGTGAACGTGAACGACGCTAGGAACATGCGCGGATAAATATGCCGGGGTGGCGGAATTGGCAGACGCACAGGACTTAAAATCCTGCGGTAGGTGACTACCGTACGGGTTCGACCCCCGTCCTCGGCATTATAACAGCGTCTGGTAAGATGCAAAATAAGTCGGCCCCCGTATGGGTGCCGGCTTATTTTTTAAATCGACACAAGGTCAACTCATGATGCGTGTTGTTATTTGATTCAAATTGAACGGAAGATGTTGGTGTTCCGATTATAGAAATCGCATTCTTTTATGATTCCATGCTGGCCTGTGTGAGGAGGAGAGAGGAGACATGCGGATGTTTAACAATGATTGGGACCTTATTCTGCAGGGAGAAATGGATAAGCCTTATTTTCAAGCGTTGATGGAACGGGTGGACGAGGAATACCGGCGCTGCACGGTGTATCCCCCCAAGGAAGATATATTTCGGGCTCTTCAGCAAACATCGTACCAATCGACGAAAGTCGTTATTTTGGGACAAGACCCTTATCACGGTCGAAGACAGGCGCAGGGGCTGAGCTTTTCCGTCTCGCCCGGGGTTGCGATTCCTCCGTCTTTACGAAATATACATAAGGAGCTTGCTTCGGATCTGGGAATCTCGATTCCCAATCACGGTTCCTTGCAATCGTGGGCGGATCAAGGGGTGCTGCTGCTTAACGCCGTGCTTACGGTTCGCGAAGGCGAGCCGAACTCACACAAAGGGATCGGGTGGGAGAAATTCACCGATACGGTCATTACGAAACTGAATGAACGCGATCAGCCGATGGTTTTTATATTATGGGGAAGTTACGCACAGAAGAAAGGCTCCTTCATAGACCGAAGCCGGCATAAGGTGCTTGAGTCCAGTCATCCGAGTCCGTTTGCAGCGCATAAAGGATTCTTCGGTAGTCGTCCATTTTCAGCATCTAATGCTTTTTTAATGCAAAAGGGTATGGATCCGGTGAATTGGGACATTCCGAACACGCCGGGCGATGGAGATGAATAATCCGCGAGAGGTGACCTTCATGAAACATTGGATTGGTCGTCATGTTGTCATTCAGCGTTTAGACGGGGCAAAAAGCACGGTTGAAGGTGTGTTGAAAGGATGGGACCCCGTTCAGGAAAAAGTGATTCTTGGCCCGGGTGAGCTTGTTATACCGTTTCGTGCCATTCATAGAATTATGCCGAGAAACGCATACCCGGCCTTGAACTCCATCGGTTATGTCGTGAACCATACCATTCAATTCGATAATGCCGTCTATTTCGGATCTTCCGTCATGATATGGAGGGGCAACCGACTGGTGTCATCACAGGCCATCCTGACTTCTCACGATGAGGATACCGTTACCCTGTCAAATGGCATGATATTGCGCAAGGACGAGCATTATTTTGTGGTTCGATCCTTGCGCGGCAATGCGTGATTCTTTAAATAAAGGATGTCCCCAGCAGCCATCGTGAAGTTGGCGGGGACGTCCTTTTTTGTGCAAATGGAAATGTATGTCTCCAGTAAGGCGAGTTCATGATGCGTCTTCTACTTTTTCGGCAAGGAACAGTTCGTAAATCCGTACCACGATAATTTTGATGATCATGTAAGCCGGAATGGCGAGCAGGATGCCCAGCAGCCCGAAGAAATCGCCGCCTACAAGGATGAGGGCAATCGTGGTCAACGGGTGAATATCAAGCTGTTTCCCGTAGATGACCGGTGTCAGAATATTATCTTGGATCTGCTGTGCGATGACAATAACGACAACGGACCATATCGCAATGGAAGGAGATTCGATAAATCCGATAATGACGGCGGGAATGGTCGCCAGCAGCGCTCCGATATACGGGATGAAATTCAAGAAGAAGGAAATGACCGTCAAGAGCAAAGAATAGGGAAGCCCGATGATCAGAAATCCGATATAAATCATCATGCTAAGTATAAGATTCAGGATCACTTTGCCGATAATAAAATTGCTGAGTGCCGTATCGATCTCACCCAGCACCTCCTGGCCATCGCGGCGGTATCGTCTTGGCAGGACACTGAGCAGCCTGGGCGGAAGCTTGCCGCCTTCCTTCAGCATGTAGTACAGAATGATCGGAATCGTAGCAATAATAACGACAACGCTCGATACAACGGTAATCAGGTTGTTGATGGAGTTGCTGATCCAGGTAATGATCCGATTCATATACTCCGTCAGTGAGGTGGACAGCTCGGATTCCGTTGGTATATAGCGTGACCAGAATCGATTCTGCTGCAGCTGGTCAATCTGTTCCTGCACGCCCTCTACCAAAAAGGGGGTATTGCTGATAAAATTTTCGATTTGTTCGCGCAGTGTCGGCCACACCACAATGCCGAAGATGGCGCAGAGACCGGCAAACACGAAATACAGCATCAGGACGCCAATGGATCGTTTGATTTTCCGCCGCTCCAGGTAGTCTACGATCGGCCTGAGCAGATAATAGAAGAAGCCGGCCATCGCGACGGGAACGATCAGCATATTGAACATGGAGACGATTGGCCGGAACAAAAAGCTGATTTCGGAACCGAGATAAATGATCAAGAGCAGTGCGATTATGCCAAAGCATGTCCTGAAATATTTGCTCTGCATCATGGGCAAATCCCTCCATACAACGATTAGTAAATACATAGGTACTATGTAACATTTGTATTTAACCAATTTGGAGGGATTTGAAATCACCAGTTTATGTTATCAGTTTCGTATGGTGACCCGGGTATGGATGGGCACGAGGGAAGCCAGCTCCGTCACATCCTCGTTGTACATCCGAATACATCCAAGGGAAACGGAGCGTCCGATGGATGAAGGGTCGTTCGTTCCATGGATGCCGTAATGGGGTTTGGACAACCCTAACCAATAGGCTCCGAACGGTCCCCCGGGATTTGGCTGCTTGTTTATGATGGTGTAATTGCCTGGCGGCGTCTGTGTAGCCATTTTGCCGATGGCAACCGGGAACGTACGTACCACGAGGTGCCATCCAGCAGGTGCAGCTGATAATCGGATAAATCGACAATAATGCGGTATTGGGGCATTGTAAACCCTCTCCTTCCTGATTCATGCTATGAACCAGGGGGAATACCGGCCCCTAAATTGATCTAAAATAGGCAAATTACACCTTCATAACTTGGTAGAAATTTCATCCAATGGTGACGGTCTGCCGATGTTATATTTAATATGTTACGCAGTAACAACGTTTGCATCAGGAAGGGGAAACCGATGTCTCCTGCTAGGTTTTATCAAAAATATATCAAAAATAATATGTTTACCAAGATGCTGCTGTTAATCTCCCTGATTGCGGTGGTTACCATTGTCACCTTATCTTTTCTTATGTATTATTTCTTGTTTCAATCGGCCGTTCGCAGTGAACTGGACATTCAGCGAAGCGCGGTTGAGCGGGTGGAACGGCATGTGAATCAAAAATATGTGAATGCGCAGTCCTATGTGAATGAGCTGTATCGCAACACCTCTCTAGGCATTGACACTTCCTATTTTCTCATGAACTCGTTTAATGAGTACATGGCGAAGCGAATGAACCGGATTGCGGGCGGAGGGCAGTCCAATTCAGATAGCGTGGTCGCTTACTTTAAGCAGAGGCTGGACGATGATCCGGATATCGAGAATATTATGCTGTACAGTGCCGAGAAGCAGTATGTGTATGTTTACAAGCAGGGCAGCATGACAAGGCTCTACCAGGCGAATGCGACGCATTCTTACATCCCCGACGTGATGGCCCTCGAAAGCCAGAGTGTCACATTGCCGAATCTATGGGTGCGTAAGCTGGCCGGAGACGTGACATTACCGTTATTCTCGATCCGGAGCCCGATTAATGATATGACCACCTACAAGAATCTGGGGCAGCTGGTTATTTTATATCGAACGGAAGCACTGGATGCCGTCCTGAACAGTGGCGAAGATCCATTGAAGGGATCCGTAATGGTTTTATCCGGCGACGGCCGCGTAATGTTTGATTCCTCAGGCAAATATTACGGCGAGAAATATCCGTATGCCGACCGGCTGCTGAATTCCAAGGAAACCGTGAACCTCGATGAAGAATCGTATATTACAACGGCAGCGCACAATCAGGCAGGTTATACGGTGGTTGGCATTACGCCTAAACGTGAGATCGCTGAATCTTTCCATGGCGTGCAGAGCACCATCATGATTGCTGCCCTGCTGTGCATCGTGATTGCTGTGTCCATTCCTTCGCTGATGATCGTGAATTACTCCAAGCGGACAGATAACATTATCCGTTTTATGCGTAAGGTTGAGAAGGGAGAGTTCGTGGCGCGGATGCAGGATACCAAGGATGATCAGCTGGGGCAAATTGCGGGCAGCTTTAATGAAATGCTGGACGAGCTTTCCCGGTATATCGACAAGGTGTACAAGGCGGAAATTAACCAGAAGAACGCGGAGCTGTCTGCATTGCAAGCCAGAATTAATCCGCATTTTCTTTATAATACGCTCGAAGTGATTCGAATGAGAGCTCTCTCGCAAGGGGCGCAGGATGTTGGCGATATGATCTACAGCTTATCGATGCTGTTCAAGAATATCGTTCAGCACAAGTCCCACTATACGCTGAAGGATGAGCTGGAGGCGTGTAGGCTCTATCTGGAACTGTTTCGCATTCGCTATAAGGACAAGTATATTTACAAAATGCACTGTGAGGAACAAATCAAGCATGTGCCGATGATGAAAATGTCACTGCAGCCACTGATTGAGAATTACATCGTTCATGGGCTGCGCAGCGACCAGGATGATAACTGGCTGACGATAAACGCGGCGCAGCAGGATGGGGATGTCGTGATCGAGATTAAGGATAACGGGAAAGGGATCGAGCCGGAGCAGCTAGAGGAGATCAAATCCCGGCTGGAGATGGCCGAGTCGAGTGAAGAATCGTTTGGTCTGCGGAGTGTGAATGAGCGGTTAAAGCTGACGTTTGGAAGTTCGTACGGAATGGACATCCAGAGTGAGCCGGGTAACGGTACGACGGTGACAGTCAAATTTCCGGTGGCAGAAGGGAAGCTGAATAACGATGTATAAAGTGTTTATCGTGGACGATGAGCCGTTCATTATAGAGGGATTATATGACGTCGTGGATTGGTCGAAGTATGGCATCGAGGTGGTCGGTCATGCGGAGAATGGGCGCAAGGCGCTGGAGAAGATGGCGGTCATTCCTGTTGATATTCTCATTACGGATATATCGATGCCTGTCATGACGGGACTTGAATTGATTGAAGGCGCACGTAAATTAAACCGTAATCTGAAGGTGATCATCCTGAGCGGTTTCGACGATTTTGCCTATTTGAAGGAAGGCATGCGTCTGGGGATCGAGAATTACTTGCTCAAGCCAATCAATCTGAAGGAACTGGAAGAAACGATTGCCAGCACAACGGATAAAATGAACAAATCCAGAAGGGAAATGAGACTGGACGAGTACGACATCAACATTTTGCGGAGCAATATTCTGTATCGCTGGATCACGGACCGGATTGAGCCGGAGGAGCTGGAGGAGCGGGCGACCCTTCTGGGGCTGAATCTGAATTTGCCTTACGTCATGGCGTCTATTCTGAGAGCCGATTTCACGCCGCTGGAGAGCTGTCTGTATCAATTAATGGATCAGGAGCCGGGTGTTCTGTATTTCCGGGACAACGACGGCGATCACGTGGTGATTTTTATGATGAAAGACCCGGACACGGAAAAAGCGAGAGCCATCCGGCTCCTGCAGCAGGTGCGCGAGTACTGCTATGAAGAAGAGTTGTCCATCTCGCTTGGCAGCGTGGAAAGCCTCGGCGGTAATTATAAGGACAGTTATCTTCACGCCAAGGAGGCACAGGAATACTATCTCGTTCTGGAGCAGCCCTCCTACGTGGATTATGTTGATGTTCAGGCCAAGAAGGGAGAAGCGGCGGAATCCTATTCCGTACAGTGGCCCGAATATGCCAAAGGCATCGCCGGAAGGGATAAACAGGTGCTGTTTGATTTGATTGACAGTGATTTTGATCGGCTTCGTCATACGCAGGGGATGATCCCAACGACACTCAAGAGCATCGCGGTCGAGATGGTCATTCGCCTGAAGCTGGAGCTGAACGATATCCAATACACGGCAGCCCCTGATTTTGTGAAAAATACGATTACCGATATTATGGATTCCGTATCGATCGACGATCTGATTACGGCCGTGAAGGAAGGAGTTGGCGGGCTGGTCGATTCGCTCAACAATGACGTGAAGAGTCCTGTCATCCAGCAGATTCTGCATCATATCCAGCACCATTATAACGAGGATTTGTCACTGAAGGTGTTAGGCGCCCAATATCATATTCATCCCGTCTACCTGGGGCATCTGTTCCATAAAGAGACAGGAGAGAACTTTACGGAGTATATTAACCGATACCGGATTGAACGTGCCAAGGAGCTGCTCCGAAACACTTCGACGAAAGTGCAGGATATTGCGAAAAATGTAGGTTATTGGGAAACTGGTTATTTCTATAAACAGTTCAAAAAATTCGTCGGCGTATCGCCGAGGGAATTTCGAGGAATGCTCTGATTAATTTAATCAGAGTTTTTTTCTTTATTTTCACCATAATACCTTTAATTTTTCGCCTATGTGAAACTGCTTTCATGGGATAACCTTATAAGTGTAGAGACACAAAGGATTCAAAAGGGAGGATAAACATGAGTAAATCGAAAAAGAAATGGCTCCTGCCGCTAACGCTGCTATTGTCTGCATCCATGCTGTTGTCGGCATGCGGAGGCAACAAAGAAGAGAGTGCAGGATCCGGCGGGGGAACTGCCGAGAAACCGGTTGAGCTGATCTGGTACACCATCGGAACACCTCAAAAGGATGTCGACAAGGTTGAAGAAGAAATCAATAAATACACTGCTGAGAAGATTGGTGTAACCGTTGACATGAAAATGATCGACTTCGGTGATTACAACCAGAAGATGCAAGTTATGGCAGCTTCCGGCGAACCGATGGATATCCTGTTCACCAGCTCATGGGCGTTTGACTATGTGCAAAATGCACGTAAAGGCGCATTCATGGAATTGGACGAGCTGATTGAAAGCCATGGAAAAGGCATTAAAGACGCGATTGACCCTGCGTTCCTGGAAGGTTCCAAGGTTGACGGTCACAACTATGCAATTCCGGCAAACAAAGAGCTTCCTGCTCAAGAAGCATGGCGCTTTAACAAAACGCTGCTTGATAAATACAACCTCGATATTTCGAACGTGAAATCGATGGAAAGTTTGGAGCCACTGCTTAAAACGATTAAGGAAAAAGAACCGAATGTCGTTCCTTTGGCTATCAGCAAAGACTTCGGTCCGTTGCTTCCATTTGACTACATCATCGAAAAAATGCCAATGGCCGTTTACCTGGATGACAAGGAAGAGCTGAAAGTTGTGAACTTCCTCGAAATGCCGGAAACGATGGACATGCTTAAATTGATGAACAAGTACTACAAAGCGGGATACATTTCCCCAGAAGCAGCGACAACAACTTCGACGCAAGATTTGATGACATCCGGCAACTGGTTCACGGACCGTGCGGCAACGCAGCCGTTCGCAGACAATCTGTGGAGCCAAAGTTACGGCTATCCGGTCGTTTCCACTCCGGCTGGCGACGCAACGATCTTCAACTGGTCGGTAATGGGTTCGATGCAAGCGATTTCTGCTAACTCGAAATACCCTGAGAAAGCCATGGAGTTCTTGAATCTCCTGAACACTGACGTATATCTTCGTAACCTGGTTGACTCCGGTATCGAAGGCGTGCACTACAAAAAGCTTAGCGAGAACGTAATGGAAAACTTGCCTGAATCGAAAAACTACGACATGCCTACCTTCGCGCTTGGTAATGTCATGCTGACTTACTTGAACCCTGAGGATCCTGAGAACAAATGGGAAGAGTTCAAGAAGTTTAACGAGTCCGGCCAGCCTGCTCCGCTTCTCGGTTTCAACTTCGATCCAACCAAAGTATCCACAGAGCTCGCAGCAGTCAACAACGTAAAAGAAGAGTTCTGGGCGCCGCTGATGACAGGTACCGTGAATCCTGAGGAGTTCCTGCCAAAAGCGAATGAAAAGCTGAAAGCTGCTGGTCTGGACAAGATCATCGCTGAAGCACAAAGCCAAATTGATGCTTGGAAAGCAAGCAAGTAATAACAATGCATGAAGCGGCCTGCCTGTCCTAAGGGACAGCAGTACCGCTGCAGCATGAACAAGGACGGGGCGGCGGATGTTCACCCGCCCTTCTTTTGTTCATTTCATGCACATCACGAGGAGGGGTAAGCGTGAGAGCGATCGGACAGTTTTTCAAAAATATTATGACGAATAAGGCCATGCTGTTCATGGTTTTGCCGGGGACCCTATGGTTTCTCTTATTCTCATATTTGCCCATGTTCGGGACCATTATTGCATTCAAGGAATACCGCTTTAGCCGTGACGGGTTCTGGGCAAGTATCGTTAATAGTGAATGGGTAGGATTCCAGAACTTTAAGTTCCTGTTCAGTACCAACGATGCTTACATCATTACACGCAACACCGTTCTATATAATTTCGTGTTCATTATTCTAGGTCTCATTCTATCCGTAGCACTGGCTATCGTATTGTCTGAAATCGTGAACAAGAAATTGGCGAAAGTCTATCAAACCGGTATGTTCCTGCCGTATTTCCTGTCCTGGGTTATCGTAGGTTACTTCGCATTCAGTTTCCTGAGCATGGATAAAGGGATGCTGAATCAGATTCTGGGCTGGTTTGGCATGGAGCCGGTTCAATGGTACTCCGAGGCCAAGTATTGGCCAATATTCCTGACGTTTATCAGTTTGTGGAAATCCGTTGGTTATAACAGCGTCGTTTATTTGGCGGCGATCATGGGGATCGATAAATCCTTGTACGAAGCGGCCATGATTGACGGAGCGAACAAATGGCAGCAGATTAAAGCCATTACGCTTCCGATGCTCAAACCGCTGATGACTATTTTGACTCTTCTTGCGATCGGTAAAATCTTCTACGCTGACTTTGGTCTCTTCTATCAAGTGCCAAGGGATTCGGGAACCTTGTATTCCGTAACGAACGTCATTGATACCTATGTATATCGTGGTCTGAAGACAACGGGCGAGATCGGAATGAGTACCGCTGCGGGTCTGTACCAGTCGGTAGTCGGATTTATTCTGGTCATGGTATCGAACTATATCGTTCGTAAATATGACAAGGATAATGCATTGTTCTAATCGATCAATCTACCAAGAAGGGGGTATGTGATGTGTTCAAATCTAAAAGCAAGATGAAAGATTTTCATCAGCTTTCATCCGGGTGGAATGTCGTATTCAACCTGATTGCCGGTATTTTCTCGTTCTTATGTGTATTTCCGTTCCTGTTCGTTATGATCATTTCATTTACAGATGAAGGCTCACTGGCCCGCAACGGTTACCAAATCTGGCCGGAGAAATGGAGTCTTGAAGCTTACAAATATGTATTCCAGACAGGCGATACGCTACTTCGTTCTTATGGTGTTACGATCTTTGTAACGGTAGTGGGAACGTTGATCAGTTTGTTTATCATCTCGTTATATGCCTATGCAATCTCTCGAAAGGGTTTCAGATATCGGAATTTCTTCGCGTTCTTTGCATTTTTCACGATGCTGTTTAACGGGGGTCTGGTACCGACTTATATCGTTGCTACGCAATTGCTTGGTCTGAAAGATTCCATCTGGGCATTGATCCTGCCATTGGCGCTCAACGCCTTCTATATTATGATTCTTCGAACGTTCTACAGCACCAGCGTTCCGGATGCCATCATTGAATCCGGTAAAATCGACGGTGCAAGCGAGTTTAAAATTTTCTACAAGCTGGTATTGCCGCTATCCCTGCCGGGTCTGGCAACCATCGGGTTATTCAGCACCCTGGGATATTGGAACGACTGGTTCAACGCATTGCTCTACATTGATGATCCGAACCTGGTTCCGCTGCAATCCATGCTCATGCGGATTGAGACCAGCATGCAGTTCATCCTGCAGAACTCTCAGAATTCATCCCTTAGCATGGCCGCTCTGCAGAGCATGCCACAGGATACGTCGCGGATGGCGATGGTCGTTCTGGCAACGGGGCCGATTATTCTGGCTTATCCGTTCTTCCAGCGCTATTTCATTCAAGGTCTGACCATCGGCGCGGTTAAAGAATAAATTCTTCATGTACCGGAGGGTATGAGATGACTTATAAAGATTCCAGTAAACCCATTACGGAAAGAGTTGAACATCTTCTTGGCCTGATGAACCTGAAGGAAAAGGTTGGGCAGCTAACCCAGCCGTTCGGCTGGAAGACCTATGAAGTAAATGAAGGTCGGGTTTCATTAACGGATTCATTTAAAGAGCAAGTGAAAAATGGCGGCGTCGGATCCCTTTACGGGACCCTTCGCGCCGATCCATGGACCGGTGTAACACTTGAGACCGGTCTTTCTCCGCGTGAAGGAGCAGAAGCCGTTAACTATATCCAGCGCTACGCCATTGAGGAATCGCGTCTGGGCATCCCGATCCTGATCGGGGAGGAATGCTCGCATGGGCATATGGCTATCGGCGGGACGGTCTTTCCGGTGCCGCTGTCCATCGGGAGCACATGGAACGTGGATTTGTACCGGGATATGTGCCGTGCCGTGGCGCTCGAAACGCGCAGCCAAGGCGGTGCCGTCACTTATTCCCCAGTTCTAGACGTCGTGCGCGACCCAAGATGGGGCCGTACCGAGGAATGCTTTGGCGAAGATCCATACCTGATCAGCGAATATGCGGTTGCATCGGTAGAGGGCCTTCAAGGTGATTCATTGGACAGCCCGAGCAGTGTTGCGGCGACGTTGAAGCATTTTGTAGGTTATGGCAGTTCCGAGGGCGGGAGAAATGCGGGGCCCGTGCATATGGGAACACGTGAATTGATGGAAGTGGACATGCTGCCGTTCAAGAAAGCCGTGGAGGCAGGAGCTGCATCCATTATGCCGGCTTATAACGAGATTGACGGCGTGCCGTGCACCGTTAATACGGAGCTGCTTGACGGGATTCTTCGCAAGGAGTGGGGCTTTGACGGCATGGTAATCACCGACTGCGGCGCCATTGATATGCTGGCCAGCGGCCATGATACCGCTGAAGACGGGATGGACGCCGCTGTTCAGGCACTTCGTGCCGGTATCGATATGGAGATGTCGGGCGAGATGTTCGGTAAGCATCTTGTGAAGGCTGTCGAGTCTAACAAGCTGGAAGTCTCCGTATTGGACGAGGCCGTACGCCGTGTATTGACGTTAAAATTCAAGCTTGGATTGTTCGAGAATCCTTACGTGGATCCCCAGGTAGCCGAGGAGGTTATCGGCAGCCAGCATCACGTCGAACTTGCCAGACAGCTTGCGGCGGAAGGCATCGTTCTGCTCAAAAATGAAAACAAGGCCCTGCCGTTATCCAAAGAAAGCGGCGTGATTGCCGTCATTGGACCTAACGCCGATCAGGGCTACAATCAGCTTGGGGATTATACGTCTCCTCAGCCGCCTGCAAGCGTGACCACCGTACTGGATGGAGTCCGCGCAAAACTGGGTGATGAAGCGAATCGTGTATTGTATGCACCGGGCTGTCGCATTAAGGACGAATCCAGGGAAGGTTTTGAATTCGCGTTAACTTGCGCGAATCAGGCCGATACCGTGGTCATGGTACTTGGCGGTTCCAGCGCACGCGACTTTGGCGAAGGCACGATCGATCTGCGGACAGGGGCATCGAAGGTCACGGATGACGCTTTAAGCGACATGGATTGCGGCGAGGGCATCGACCGGATGACGCTGCAGTTATCCGGCGTTCAATTGGAATTGGCCCAGGAGATTCATAAGCTTGGCAAACGGATGATCGTTGTGTATATCAACGGCCGGCCGATTGCGGAGCCGTGGATCGACGAGCATGCCGATGCCATTCTGGAAGCATGGTATCCGGGTCAGGAGGGCGGACATGCGGTAGCGGACATTTTGTTCGGCGATGTGAATCCGTCCGGCAAGCTGACGATGTCGATACCGAAGCATGTCGGACAGCTTCCGGTTTACTATAACGGCAAGCGGTCGCGCGGTAAGCGTTACCTCGAAGAGGATTCTCAGCCGCGTTATCCGTTTGGATACGGGCTTAGCTATACCGAGTTCCGTTATTCGGATATTCAAGTTACGCCAGAAGTGATCGGAACAGGCGAATCCGCCGTTGTCTCTGTGAATGTTACAAATAGTGGAGACCGGGAAGGGTCCGAGGTTGTACAATTGTATGTGAGCGATGTGGCCAGCAAATATACAAGACCGGCCCGTGAGCTGAAGGGCTTCCGCAAGATCTCTCTGCAGCCTGGAGAGCAGTGCAAGGTGGAATTTACCGTCGGACCGGAACAGCTTCAATATATCGGTCAAGATTACAAGCAGGTGGTTGAGCCTGGCTTGTTCCGTGTGATGGTAGGCAGACATGTGAACGATACGCTGAGTGCAGATTTGACTGTACAGGAGGGTTAATGAATGGAACGCATTCGACGCTTTATACGCGAACTGTCGGAGCGGCAGTGGCTCGAGTCGACGGAGCTTAGAGAGTGGGACATTACCCGAACCACTTACATGGTTCCGGGCGTGTATGAGGATACGGCTCCTTATACAGAGGGGCATGACTTCAACAGGTTTCCGAGCACGCAGGGAACAACCTATTTCTTTCGGAGGAACCTTGAATTGCCCACCCACTGGGTGGATGGAGCGATCGGACTTGTATTCCACTCCGGGGGCGAGGGATTATTGCGCATAAACGGAGTATCTTATCAGGGCTTGGACCGCAATCATACTTTCGTCAAGCTTGATCCGAAACGCACCGGCTTGAACATGGAGCTTGAGATCGAGTTGTACGATCCGATTCCGGAGCCGGTAGACCCGCTGAATCAGCAGGCTGTCATCCAGCCTCCGATTACTAGGGTGCAAAGCTTGCTAGTCAACGTGAACGTACCCGTTCAGAGCCTGATGTACACCGCGACCGTGATCAGCGATTCGCTTATCCTGTTGCCGGATAGCGATATGCGGCGAATTCGCTTAATGGAGGCGCTGTATCAGGCGATGGACCGCTTTGTCAGCCTGGAGGATGCCGCCATTCGGGATGGCGCTCAGGTAACCGGGATTGAGCATGATCTGAAACAGGCGGTTACTGCCATTGGCGGCCACGCTGAGGGCACCGAGCATATGGTAGGCCAATCGCATATCGATATCGCCTGGCTGTGGCCCGTCAGGGAAACCGTGCGAAAAACAAGCCGGACCTTCTCCACCATGGATGCGCTAATGAATGAATATCCCGAATTTAAGTACGCGCAGAGCCAGCCTTTGTTGTACCAATTCCTGAAGGATCACGATCCTGAGCTGTACGAGAGAGTGAAGGCCAGAATCAAGGAAGGACGATGGGAGCTGGTCGGCGGGATGTGGGTCGAACCGGACCTGAACATCCCGAGCGGGGAGTCCCTCATGCGTCAAATGCTGTACGGGCAGCGCTTCTATCAAGAAGAGTTTGGTCTGACATCTCATATTGAGTGGCTGCCGGATACATTCGGTTATTGTGCATCGCTGCCTCAGATCCTGAAGCATGGCGGCATTCGTTATTTCATGACAACAAAACTTGGCTGGAACGATACGAATGTGTTCCCTTACGACCTGTTCCATTGGGTCGGGATCGATGGAACCCCGATGTTATCCTATCTCAATCACGGCGTGAATGAGAACACGCTGCCCAAAGATGTTCATGAGCACTGGCAGTCATACCGCCAAAGAGCCGTTCATCCGGAGCAGATGCTGCTGTATGGACATGGTGACGGCGGAGGCGGCGTAACCCGCGAAATGTTGGAATATATCGACCGCGCCGGGCTTATGGTGGGGCAACCGGCCAGCAAGTACAGTACGGCTGCCGAGTTTTTCAGCGGGATCGAGGAAACACAGCCGAAGCTGCCGAAATGGCGCGGGGATTTGTATCTTGAGCTTCATCGCGGCACCTATACAACGCATGCGCGGAACAAGCGTCATAACCGGAAGGCGGAAATTCTGTACCGCGAGGCGGAGCTCTGGAATTCGGTGGCATTTTCGTCGATGGACAACGAGCAGAAGCAGGCAATTACGAGCGAGCTGCATGACGGCTGGAAGTTGATTTTGCTGAATCAATTTCATGATATTATTCCGGGGTCTGCCATTACGGAGTCTTACGTCACCTCCGAGAAGGAATACGAAGAGGTATTCGAAAAAGGAAATCACAGCCTCCGTCTTGGACTTCAGGTATTGGCGGATCAGGCCGATACAGAAGGGGAAGGCATTCCGTATGTCATCTTCAACGGACTTGGATGGAGCAGAGATGCGGTCATTTCGATTGAAGGAGAGCAGGGCCTTGCGCCGTATGATTCGGATGGAGCGCTGCTGCAATACGATGTCCAAACCGATGAGAACGGTAAAACCTCTCACCGCTTGAATGTTCATGTTCAAGGCATCCCGGCTTTGGGATACAAGACCATTTGGTTGAAGCCGCCAGCAGGAAACCAGGTGGTGGCGGAGAAATCTACTACAGTGTTCGCAGATTCATGGGAAACGGATCATTATAAGGTCAGCTTTAATGAGCGCGGCGAAATCACGAGCCTGTGGGATAAAGAGGCTCAACGGGAAGTGGTCAAGCCGGGCGAAGCCGCGAACCTCTTCCACTTCTTCCATGACCGTCCGACGCTGTGGGACGCATGGGATATCGATACCCGTTACGAGGAGCAATTAGCCGGAGAGGCGGAGCTGATCGAGAAGAAGCTGGTGCATGCGGGTGAGGTACAGGATGTGCTGCGTTTCCGCTGGCGCATCCATAACTCGGAGATCATGCAGGACATGATTTTTTATCATCATGACCGGCGGATCGACTTCAAGACGTTTGTCAGTTGGAATGAATCACATAAACTGCTGAAAGTCGGCTTCCCGATCGGGGTCGTTGCCGATAAGGCTACTTATGAGATTCCGTTCGGAACCATCGAGAGACCGACCCATCGCAATACAAGCTGGGAGCAGGCGCAATATGAAGTCTGCGGCCACCGTTTTGCGGATGTGTCGGAGCATGGATACGGCGTCAGCCTCATCAACGACTGCAAGTACGGGTATGACATTCAGGATAGCACCATCCGGTTGTCCCTGCTGCGCGCGCCGAAGTGGCCCGATGTCACGGCAGACTTGGGTGAGCATGAGTTCACATATTCCCTATACCCGCATGAAGGAGACTGGAGAAGCGCTGGAATCGTCCGCAAAGCTGCCGAGCTCAATCATGAGCTTCCATACGTAAGAACAAGCTCGAACAAGGGGCCTCGGGCTGCTGTTCATTCGTTTATTCCATTCGAGAGCGATCATGTGATCCTGGATACTGTTAAACCAGCAGAAGACGGTTCAGGGTATATTCTTCGGATGTATGAATCCGCGGGAGGCCGAGACGAAGCAGTGCTGAGCTGGCCTTATCCTTATGAAAGCGTCCATGTATCCAACGCCCTGGAAGAAGAACTCGAACTACTGGATACTGCGGAAGGAAGGTTAGCCCTTCAATTCTTGCCGTATGAGATCAAAACCATCAAATTGACTACACATCATACTTAATCAAAGGAGCCAGAACAACCATGGAACAATTCAGACTCCCCAAAATACCAATGCCGGAGCTTGAGCTGCCGCAATCGATTCAGGCGGTTCTGCAAGAGGCTGAAGAAAAGCTTGCGCACCGTCCAAAGCTGCTTCAGCTGTTCAAGAACACTTTCCCGAACACGCTGGAGACAACAACCAAACTGATGGAGGATGGCACGACATTTGTGATTACCGGTGATATTCCGGCCATGTGGCTGCGCGATTCGGTAGAACAGGTGATCCATTACATTCCGTTTGCGAAGAATGATCCGCAGCTGCAGCGGATTTTAAGCGGATTGATCAAACGCCATTTTCAATATATTCATATCGATCCTTATGCCAATGCCTTTAATGAATCGGCGAATGACTGGCATTGGAATACAACCGACGAAACCGAAATGTCCCCATGGGTATGGGAGCGCAAGTTTGAGATTGATTCGCTATGCTTCTCCGTTCGTTTGGCCTACCTGTACTGGAAGGAAACCGGACTTACGGATGTGTTCGACGCCAACTTCAAGTCGGCTATGATCAAGATCATCGAGCTGTTTAAAACCGAGCAGCACCATTTCGAGAAATCGCCTTACCGTTTCACGCGGGATAACGGAATTCCAACGGATTCGTTGCGCAATAACGGGCTCGGCATGCCGGTGAATTATACGGGCATGATCTGGTCCGGCTTCCGTTCAAGCGATGACGCTTGCGACTTCCACTACAATATTCCGGGCAACATGTTCGCCGTTGTCGCCTTGCGTCAAATGCAGGAATTCGCGGAATGGGTATTCCGGGACATGAAGCTGCTCGATGAGCTGAAACGACTCGAAGCCGACGTGGATCACGGGATTCAGTTGTACGGCATCTACCGCCATCCGGAGTTTGGACCCATCTACGCCTATGAAACAGACGGTTACGGGAATTACTGCTTGATGGATGATGCGGGAACCCCTGGACTCATGTCCATCCCTTATCTGGGGTATTGCTCTGCAGATGATCCGATCTATCAAAATACCAGACGGTTTGCGCTCAGCAAAGAGAATCCTTTCTACTACGAGGGCGCTGTTGCCAAAGGAATCGGCAGTCCGCATACACCGCCGGATTACATCTGGCATATGGCCTTGTCCATGCAGGGAATAACGGCACAGACGGCCGAAGAGAAGCTGGAGATGATTGCGCTGCTGGAAGCGACCGATGCCGATACCGGCTTTATGCATGAAGGCTTCCATGCCGACGATCCAAAAGTCTTTACTAGATCTTGGTTTGCCTGGTCCAACAGCCTCTTCTCGCAATTGGTGTATCAGGCGATGAAAGCAGGTATTCTATGAGCGGGCGTCTGATTGTATTCTACGATCCGTCCTTTCCGGCAGCAGAAGCTGCCGGTTTGCCGGCTAGCGCGGCGGCCCTGCATGCATTCGATGTCGTGTGTCGTGCTGAGGATTTGGCTGAAGCGCTGGAATCTGCAGGTGGACAGGGCGCAAGCTTTGTCAATTTGCATGCGCCTTACTTCCCGAAAAGCGCCTGGAGAGCGATCCTGGGCTTTCTGAGAAATGGCGGCGGTCTTGTCAGCGTAGGCGGTGCCCCCTTCAAACGCCCTGTCCGTATGGAGGATGGCGCTTGGGTGGTGGAGCATGAACAGACGGCATACCACCAGCAGCTCCACATTCACGAGGTGCTGCCAGTAGACAGCGGACGCGTCGACCATTTAACTGCAAGTGATGTTATTCCGGTTATGGAGAACTGCCGTGAGCGGTTATCCGTCCGCGATACGTGGAACCTGGTTCCGCATGTCACCAAAAGCAGTGACCTGCCGCATCAGATGGGATCGGCCGGGCCGATGGATACACGGATTTATCCGCTCCTTAAGGGGACCACGGCGAAGGGACGAGAAGTCGCGGCTCCTGCCGTTCTGTGGGAAAACGTCGGCGGACCTTTCTTGGGCGGACGCTGGATGTTTGTGAATCAGCCTCTCTCAACCTCTTTCTGGGAACAGGATGGAGGAGATGAGGTACGGCGCTGGGCGGCATTCTGCGCAAAGGGCATCACCGAGCTGTGGATCAAGCCGAATTATGCGGCTTACGAGTCCGGCGAGCGCGCGATTCTGACCCTGCAGGCACAACGTCTTGGCCGGAGCTTACCCGTACAAGAGCCGCAGAGCTGGACATTCCGCATCTCCGTCAAGCACGACCAAGATGAGTCCTTATCATGGCATCATTCCGAGACGGTGGATGTGACCGGACAATTTCATGTGCAGCGCATTCCGGTTATGCTGGATATCAAGCCTGGATCCTATCGGGTCGTATGTGAAGCTGAAGGACCGGATGGAGAAATCCGCGTGCTGAGACAAGGGTTCTGGGGAACAGATTCCGAGCTTTTGCAGGTGGGAACGCCTGTAACCTGCAATCGGGATTACTTCATCAAGGATGGCCGCCCGCTGCCTGTTGTCGGGATGACTTACATGACCTCCGATGTAGCGCGTAAGTTCCTGTTTCTTCCGAACACGGATGTATGGGACCGCGATATGGCACAGATGCGTAATGCGGGCATCAACTGGATTCGTACCGGGATCTGGACCGCATACCGCAATATTATGCAGGTGGACGGTCATGCATCCGAAGAGGTTTTGCGTTCGATTGACGCCTTCCTGTTAACGGCGAAGAAGCATGATTTGCAGGTGACATTCACGTTCTTCTCCTTCACCCCGGAGACTTGGGAAGGTCAAAATCCTTACCTTGATCCGCGAAGTGTGGAAGCGCAGAAGCGTTTCATACGTTCCATCATTAGTAGACATAAAGATACGAAGAATGTGGACTGGGATCTGATTAACGAGCCATCCATGTTTGATCCGCCGCAGATTTTCTCGGACGGACCGCGTTCCGCAAAGGATCCATTCGAGAAACAAGCTTATATCGACTGGCTGAAGAAGCGCCATGGTTCGATTGAACGTCTGCAGGAACGCTGGAATATGACAGCCGATCAGCTGCCGGGTTTTGACTCCGTGGTTCCGCCGGAACCTCAAGTCATCAATTTTGACGTTCAAGACATGCATCAAGGGAAAAAAGGCACCCAATGGCTTGATTACGCACTGTTCTCCATGGACATGCATAACCGCTGGGCCAAGGAATTATATGACGATATCAAAGAAGTATGTCCGGATCATATGGTTACCGTTGGACAGGACGAGGCGCTTGGCGCACAGCGTCCATCTCCGTTCTTCTATGCCGAAGCCGTAGACTATACGACGGTCCACTCCTGGTGGTTCAACGACTATTTGATCTGGGACGGCATCTTTGCCAAAACGCCGGATAAACCGAACCTGATTCAGGAAACGGGCATCATGTACGTGGAGACACCGGATGGCCGGGCGAAGCGAAGCGAAGCCGAGCTGCGGAATTTGCTGGAGCGCAAGTATGCTTACGCCTTCTCAACAGGGGGCGCAGGAGCCATTCATTGGATCTGGAACACGAATTTCTACATGGACAATGCCAATGAATCGCATATTGGAGCTGTCCGAGCTGACGGCACGGAGAAACCGGAAGCGGATGTGTCGTATGATTTCGGCGCTTTCATGGAAGGCATCCGGGATATGTTTAAAGGCCGGAAGCTGGAAGAGACCGCGGTCATCTTCCCTTATTCGAACGATTTCTCGAACCGTAAGCTCGCTTTTGAAGCAACGACCAAGGCGACGCGCGCACTTGCTTACGAGCTGAACGTGCCATTCCGCGCTGTCGGGGAATATGATTTAAGCTCGCTGCGTAACCATCCAGTGAAGTTCGTCATTCTGCCGAGCGCGCACAATGTAGATGACCAGGCGTTTGCCGAGTTGATGGATATCGTGAAGGAAACGGGAGCTACGCTGCTTCTGACAGGTCCTATCAGTCTGGATGCATATTGGCATCAGGTCGATCGAATGACCGAGGAGCTGGGCGAGAGAAAGCTGGCGAATGTGCGCCGGGAAGAAAGCTTGCGCATTGGGGATACTACATGGTCTGCATCGTATGGCCATCGGAAGATTGCCGAGCTGAGCAAAGAAATTCCGGCAGGCAGCGGGGCGAAACCGGCTGATCTGGCCGGCGACTCTATCGTGGACGTGAAGCTTGGAGCAGGGCGTCTTCTCTGGAGCCCGCTTCCCGTAGAAATGAATGATCGAATCGACACCATTTCGGCTTTATATCGGTATGCATTGGAGCTGTCCGCTGCCGACACTGGACTGATCTGGCATCAAGGCGGAGAACATTCCGGCGTATATGGACGCAAGGTAACGTTCGAAGAAGGAGCTCTCTTCGTATTCGGCTCGGAGCAATCGTGGGACACGAACGTTGAGGTAAAGGATCCTTCCACAGGCCTCATCTATTCATTCGTGCTGGAAGCGGATCGTTCGGTCTTGTTTGCAGTTGATGCGAGCGGTGACCTGTTATCGGTGTACCGTCCGGATGAGGTCGAAATCACGGTATCGAAGGGCTAACATAAGGGGGACTAAGCAAACGATGGATCAATCCAGAAAAGCACATATTATTTCGCATACTCACTGGGACCGCGAGTGGTATTTACCGTATGAAAAGCACCATGTGCGGCTGATCGAGCTCATGGACAGCTTGCTTGAGACGATGGAGAAGGACTCGGAGTACCGCAGCTTTTTCCTTGATGGCCAGACGATTATTATCGAAGATTATTTGCAGGTGAGACCCGAGAAGAAGGAGCAGTTGGAGAAGCTGATCACGGATGGTCGCATTATGATCGGTCCATGGTACATTCTGCAGGATGCCTACCTGACAAGCAGTGAAGCCAACGTGAGAAATATGCAGATCGGACACCAGGATGCCGAGCGATACGGCACAGTTGCCAAAATCGGTTATTTTCCCGATACATTTGGACTTACAAGCCAAATACCGCAGTTGATGCTGCAGTCCGGCATCGATAATGCCTTTTTCGGCCGGGGCGTGAAGCCAACGGGCTTTAACAATACCGTCTCCGACAGCGGCTATGAGTCCTCATTCTCAGAGCTGATGTGGGAAGGTCCGGACGGCTCCAAGGTGCTGGGCATCCTGTTTGCCAACTGGTACAGTAACGGTAACGAGGTTCCCGTTGATGAAGCGGAAGCGAAGGCATTCTGGGACCGCAAGCTGGCGGATGCCGAGAAGTATGCTTCCACGCCTGAGCTGCTCTATATGAACGGGTGTGACCATCAGCCGATACAGACTGATCTTCCGGAAGGCATCCGTACAGCGAAGAAGCTGTATCCAGATACGGAGTTTATTCATTCCAATTTTGACGATTATCTGACAGCCGTGCGGGAGAAGCTGCCGCAGGATCTTTCCTCCGTAAAAGGAGAGCTGCGCAGTCAGCGTACCGATGGATGGGGAACGCTCGTGAATACCGCTTCGGCACGTGTGTACCTGAAGCAGATGAACCAGCGCGGCCAGACCTTACTCGAAAAAGTGGCCGAACCGCTTGCATCCTACGCGAGCCTGCTGGGCAAGGAGTATCCGCATCATCTGTTCACCTACGCATGGAAGACCTTGATGCAGAATCATCCGCATGACAGCATCTGCGGCTGCAGCGTGGACGAAGTTCACCGCGAAATGGTTACCCGCTTTGAGAAAAGCGCACATGTGGCTGAAAATATCGTGGACGACAGTGTTCGCGTCATTGCAGATGCCGTTGACACGAGCGCCTTCGAGCAATGGGGATCCGATCCGCTGCCGCTTGTTGTTTTCAATACGACGGGTTGGAGCCGCAGCGGTACGGTCAGCATCGAGCTGGACGCGAAACGGCTCTATTTCCGGGAAGGTTACTCCTTGGAGGAAACCAGCCGCCGGATGAAGGAAATCGACTTGTCCGGCCGCGTGCTGGTTAACGCTCAAGGACAAGCTGTGCCTTGCACCGTTGAGGATCTGGGTCTTCAGTTCGGGTACGATCTGCCGGACGACCGTTTCCGCCAGCCGTATATGTGTCGTCGTGTGAGACTCACCTTCGAGGCAAGCGCAATTCCGGCAATGGGATTGACTGCTTATGCTTGGGTGAAGAGTGAAGTGAAGCCTGCCGAGGTTGAATCCTTAATCAGCAATACCAATGTGATGGAGAATGAGTTGATCAAGGTTGAGATCCAAGGGGACGGTTCCTTCGCCTTGACGGATAAAAAGAACGGACAAGTCTACCGCGATCTGGGCGTCTATGAAAATACCGGAGATATCGGTAACGAATATATGTACAAACAGCCGGATGGCGAAGCGGCATTGACCACGAAAGGCCAAACCGCCCAAATTTCGGTTCTGGAAGATACGCCTTACCGCGCATCCATTGAAATCGTTCATAACTGGTCCATTCCGGCTATGGCCGACAGCAAGCTGGATGAAGAGCAGCATGAGCTTGTATATTATCCAAACCGCAAAGCGCAAAGATCGAGCGAGATGGTGCCCATGCGCATTCGTACCGTGGTTAGTCTGAACCGCAGCGGCAAAGGCGTGGAGATTGAAGCGACGATGGATAATCAGGCGAAGGATCATCGGGTGCGTGCATTGTTCCCAACGGATCTGCAGGCATCGTCACACAACGTGGATTCCATGTTTGAGGTGGCAACGCGGGATAACGAACCTGCTGCCGAATGGGAGAACCCGAGTTATACGGCTCACCAACAGGCTTTCGTTGACGTTACGACGGCTACTGCAGGGTTAACGGTAGCTAACCAAGGCTTGAATGAATATGAAGTCCTGCGTGACGGCCGGAATACCATTGCCGTTACATTGCTTCGTTCCGTAGGTGAGCTCGGTGATTGGGGTTACTTCCCTACACCTGAGGCTCAGTGCATCGGCGTTCATACCGTACGTATGGAGGTCATTCCGCATCAGGGAGACGGCATGAAGTCAGGCGCATACGCTGAGGCTTACCAGTTCCAAATTCCATGGACGGTTGCACAGACCGGAGTCCATGCCGGCGTCGTAGCAACGACTTCCGCACCGCTTGAATGGAGCCATGAAGAGCTTGCGTTCTCTTCCCTGAAAGTGAATCCGAAGACCGGGGATCTGATGCTGCGCTGGTTCAATATGGCGGGCACGGATACAGAGCTGAAGCTGAAATCTTCTCTACCTTCCCAGGGCGTTTATAAGAGCTCTATTCTGGAAGTAGAGGGAACGGTTCAAAGCTTTGATGATCAAGAAAGCTTCACGCTGCCGGTTAAGCCTCACGAAATCGTGACACTCGGCGTTAAAGTTTCGGTCAAGTAAACATTTATTAGTTACGGCTGGGAACATCACATCCCGGTCCAGCAAGGCCCGATTCCGAGTTACAAGGATCGGGCCTTGCTGTCTTGCATAATGAAAAGAAAAAGCTGCTCTTCCTAGGCCTTAATGGGGGTCAGTCCCCATGGACGGTTGGAGGGCAGCTCTTTATTTTACTCGGCTTGATTATTGATTCTTCTCTTGGGTATGGTCTTTCTCGTAAGCAATCAGGGTGATATCTTTGCCCGTAAGCTCGGCAATTTTGGTCTCAGCTTCTTCAATCGCTTTCAAGGTACCTTCATTCCCATTGAGTGAGGCAATTTTATATTCCTCCGAATGGATGTCCATGGTTAACTCCCCCCTTAGATGGTTGATTCAAATATAATGTATAAGTTATCCTATACAAGATGGTTACATACCTTTATTCAAAGAAATGGAAGGAGAGTCTTGGAATGAAATACTTTTTGATGATTGTCACTGCAATGGTCGTTTCGATGACTTTGAATTCCACAGCAGTCGTGGAGAAGAGTGAGGTTAATGTAACTGGCTCATCGGAACAAATACAACCCGAGGAAAAAGCAGCAAATAGTAAGCCTGCGCAATGGAACGAGGGATTTGTTGTATGGAGTGGTGGAAACTCTTACAAAGTATTGAAGCATGCCGTGCTTCCTTCTTTTAAAGCCGGAACCAAGCTTGGAGAAGTGAGCCGCGAGATCGATCATGCGGACGTTGCGGATCATCGTGCTCCAGAGGGAGTACGGTTGGAAGATGGAGATAGCAGTTTACCTGTCGGAACGGCCATCTATCAGTTGGCTGGGGCGCCTGCTGACAAGGTGCTCTTGGTTGAAATGGATGGACAATATTATAAAGCTGTCAGACAATATGAACGATGATCGATTCCGTTTATGGGTGGGTGTGAATCATGATTCAATTTGAAAGACTGCACCATGTCAGCTTGGCCGTACGAAATTTGGAGACAGCGAAGGTGTTTTACTCGGAGGTGCTGAGGTTTCAGGAGCTGCCGCGACCGCCGTTTGCCTCCAAGGGTGTCTGGTACGCTCTCGGAGACCAGCAGCTTCATCTGCTGGAGCATCCCATCAGTGATACGCTGCGGGAGCGCGGAATCGATACGACGGACGGGCATTTCTCGATCTGGGTGAAAAGCTACCGCGAGACGAAGGAATGGCTGGACCGAATGAATGTCGAGTATGTGGCTAATCCCGACAGCGTTGCCGGCTTTGCCCAGATTTTCGTGCTGGATCCAGACCGCAATATCATTGAATTCGGAGCGGAGTATGGATCGTAAACGCTAAATTTTAAAAAAGCCAGACACATGAATGTGTTTGGCTTTTTTGCGCTCTTATTTTTGGATGAGGACGGGGGTATTCATTTTCACTTTGTCGTAGAGCCAGCGTACGTCTTTATTATGCATCCGTATACAACCTGCCGATACGTATTTTCCGATCGAGTTGGCGTTGTTGTTTCCATGAATGGCATAAGCGTAGCTGACTCTGCCGTTTACTTTCACATTAATGCCGAGCCAGCGATCCCCTAGCGGATTGCGGGGGTCTCCTCCCTTGATGCCTTCCTTGTAGTAAGGTCTGTTTTTCACTTTTTCGTGGATTTTGAACAGGCCTTCTGGCGTATAGGAGGGCTTTTTGCCTGTAGCGACGGGAAACGTTTTAATGACCTTGCCTTTTTCATAATACGTCAGTTTGTTGGTGGATTTATCAATAACGATAAACTGTGCGTACTTGCTGTACTTACTGTCCAGCTTCTGTCCGGAAGCGCCATGGGATACGACGGGGAAAAAGAAAACCAGCAGTAAGGTGAAGATCAGTATGCGGCTGATGCCCTTAATGATGTCCGATCACCTCTTTTCGTTCTCCCCCATATATATGCAGCTATTCGCGAATGTTGACGGAAATGTGCATAAGCGGAAAAATAGAACAAGTTGTTTTCAAAGAGAAATATAAGGAGGAGAGGGGATTTCTTCAAGAGGCTTTTCGTGTTGAACACAGATGCCGCTTGAAAACGACACCAGTGTCGTTTATGATAAAATAAGTTTAAAACGACACTGATGTCGTTTATGCAAAGGTGAAGTTCGTGGAATCGCTATTCATGTTAAAGGGCGGGAGAGTGATGACTCATGTGTCCACGGGTTAGTGAGGAATACAAACAGGAGAAGAAGCATGAAATATTGAGGGCGGCCAGGCGCGTTTTTATCAGAAAGGGCTATGCCCGCACCGTGATGCAGGACATTATGGATGAAGCGGGCATGTCCCGCGGAGCCGTGTATGCGTATTTTGATAATGTGGAGCATGTATTTATAGAGGTCCTGCGTTTTGACGACCAAGAGACGCTCCGTTTTTTTGAACCGGATCCGCAATATCCGATATGGAATCAGTTGATGGACTGGGTTCAGAAACAGCAGGGTGATCTATCGCTAATCCGGCATTCGCTTGTATTGGCCAGGGCAGAATTTTTCCTGTCTTCCTCTTATGTTCATGCCAGGAAGGATTATCCCTATATAACCGAACGATATCAACTGACTGTTGAGGCCATGGGACGGGTCTTTCGGAAAGGTCAGGAGCAAGGGGAGTTTCGGCCCCGATTGGAACCGGAAGCCATAGCGCGATATATGATCTCGTTTCTGAACGGACTTATGCTGGATACCTTCCAGCTCGGACCGACGATGACTTGCGTACCGGAGCAGCTGGAAACGTTCATCCAATCTCTCTGCGTAATGTTAGATCCGATATCAATAGAAACATGATTATGGAAAGGGTGCTTGTTGATGCTATTTAATTCTGCTAGATTGACATGTCGAAAAATGACGATGAATGACGCGGAGCTTTATCATACCTGGCGTAATAATCTCGAAGTGATGCAATCCACCAGTCCTTGCCTGGATGCTTATCAACTGGAGGAAACAAAGGACTTCGTTCAGCATGTGATCCTGGGCTCTTCCTCCTCGAAGAGCTATCTGATCCTGTTGAAGGATACCGGCAGACCGATCGGCATCATGTCATTGGTTCATATCGATACCAAGAACCGGAATGCGGAGTGCATCATCGACATTGGCGAAAAGACTTTTTGGGGCAAAGGGTACGGCTTTGAAGCGATGACGCTTTTGCTCGATTATGCTTTTTTGGAACTGAATCTGCACAGGGTAAGCTTGCGAGTATTTTCCTTCAACCATAAAGCGATCAAGCTGTATGAAAAAATCGGATTTGTCCACGAGGGCAGCTCCAGGCAGAGCTTGTACCGGAATGGCGTCTGGCATGACATCGTGCATATGGGGATACTGCAGAGTGAGTATGCGTCAAAAGGTTGATTTTCCCCTACTTCCATAATAAGGTAGGTATGTGAAGTCAATGAGGGAATGGAGAATCATATCATGTCCGAAAATGAAGTGTTATGGATTCAAGACCTGCGCATGAAATATGATAATCGTTATGTGCTGAACGGTATCGACTTGGAGGTACGCCGCGGCGAGATGATTGGATATATCGGTCCGAACGGAGCGGGGAAAAGCACGACGGTCAAGATCATGCTCGGGCTGGTTGAGGGGTACACGGGGACAGTCCGCATATTCGGTCAGGATATTTCCGATGGGAATATCGATTACAAACGGAGAATCGGATATGTCCCCGAGGTGGCCGAATTGTACGATCAGTTAACGGCTGCCGAGTATTTGACCTTTATAGGCGAGTTGTACGGACTTACATATGATGCAGCGGATGATAAGGCGAAGCAATTGATGGAATGTTTGGACATGGAAAAGGCCTATCACTCGCGGATCGCTACGTTTTCAAAAGGAATGCGGCAAAAGGTGCTGCTGATCTCGAGCCTGCTGCATGACCCTGATCTATTGTTTCTGGATGAGCCCTTAAGCGGGCTGGATGCGAACAGCGTGATGGTGGTCAAGGAAGTTTTGGCTCAACTCTCGGCCCAGGGCAAGACGATTTTTTATTCCTCACATATTATGGACGTCGTTGAGAAAATCAGCAGCCGGATCATCCTGCTTGCTGACAGCCGGGTAGTGGCAGACGGAACGTTCAAAGAATTACAACAGCATTCCCATGAGGGGTCCCTGGAAGAAGTGTTTAATCAGCTGACGGGGTTCCATGACCATGCCCGTATTGCGGAACGGTTCGTATCGATCGTTCGGGAGGGAAGTTGATATGGGGGGATTGGAATCATCGTTTCGAATGCTGAAGATACTGGATCGCTTTCAGGGAATTATTTCGAGAATGGGTGTCGACTATGCAACCCTGCGCAGGATCCTCCATGTCAAATTGCTGATGGATTCGAGGCGTGCACCTGTCATATTATCTTCAAGCAACAGGAAGAAAGAAGAAGAGCAGGACAAGAACCTGTTTGTCAGCTCCCTCTGGCTGTACGGCTTAATCGGGCTTGTCCTGACGCCGTTTGTGTTCTGGAGCGATCCGGAATATTTAATGCCGATGAGCATCCTGTCTGCGATCCTAATGTTCTTGATCATGAGCTCCATGATTTCAGATTTCTCTTCCGTGCTGCTTGATGTGCGCGACCGCAGCATTTTGATGACAAAGCCGATCGACGGTCGTACGGTCGGGTTGGCGAGATCGATTCATGCTGGAATTTACTTGCTGCTGCTTACCGGGGCACTCTCAGCAGGCTCTCTGGTCGTGGGATTGATCAAGCATGGCGTGCTGTTCTTTCTGATCTATATCCTGGAGTTAATTCTGATGAATATGCTCATTCTGGTGAGCACTTCCTTGGTTTATCTGTTGCTGCTTAAGTATTGGGATGGAGAGAAACTGAAGGATCTGATCAATTATGTACAGATTGGGCTTTCCGCCGCGCTGGCCATTGGCTATCAGTTTGTGATCCGTTCCTTTGATCTGATTGATTTCAATTTGGTATTTACGCCGGCCTGGTGGCAGATTCTGCTTCCGCCGGTGTGGTTTGCGGCTCCGTATGAGTGGCTGTTTGGCGAGGGGAGCGGATGGCTGACTGTTCTCTCGTTGCTGGCTGTATTGGTACCGATTGTGCTTATGATCGTTTATGTCCGTTATATTCCTTCTTTCGAGCAGCATCTGGAGAAGCTGGCTTACAGCGAAGCGGGAAAAGGGCGGGAGCGCGGGCGATTGGACAGATTCTTGGCCAAATTGGTATGCCGGTCGCGCACGGAGCAGGCTTGTTTCCGATTATCTGCCAGCATGCTGAAGAATGAGAGAGAATTTAAGCTTAAAGTGTATCCAACACTCGGATTGTCCGTGTTACTGCCTTATTTATTTTTTGTCTCCACAATCCGCAACTCCTCATTGACCGAAATCAGCCAGGGATCGTCGTACTATGTACTGCACACGATGCTTATTATGATTGTAACGGTCGTTATGATGCTGAAATTCTCAGGCAAGCCCAAAGCCTTCTGGCTGTTTGGCGCAGCCCCGATGCCAAGCATGAATCCATTATACCAAGGGGCGTTAAAGGCTTTTGCGGTCAAAATGTTCCTGCCGCTCTTCACTGTGAACGCGGTCATATTCCTGATTCTGTTCGGAAGCCGGATTATCCCGGATGTTCTCATCGTATTCCTTACCGGCTTGGTGTTGATTCCTTTATCAGCCAAGGCAGTTCTGCGCACTCCGCCGTTCTCTCAGGCGTTTAATATGGCTCAGCAGAAAGACGGCTGGTGGGTGCTGCTTTTCTTCATTGTAGTGGGCGGATTATGCGGTTTCCATTATGCAAGCAGCACGCTTCCCTATGGCATGTTAGCATATATCCTCGTGCTGCTCGTTGCGAATGGTTTGGCATGGACCAAGCTGTATAAGTGAATCGGGGAATGACAGGAAGAGGAGGGGAAGATGAAGCGGATTACGCTAAGAGGATAAAATACGGACCAGCTGCCGGGTAAAGAACCATACCGGGTGCAGGGTTATGTGAATTAGATCGGGCAGAGAGGAAGGATCAAGACTAATTCCCCAGTCTCCTTCGCTCCACCCGGATAGCATGGATGGAGGCCCGGGTGCTTCCAAATTATAGGTTTCCCGTAATCGATTTATTGTTTCTTGGTTGAGCGAGCTGTTGTCTTCCCCGTAGGTTGTATGTGGTCCGAATGTTAGTAAAAGAACGATTAGGCATAATAAAGTCTTGTTTCGCAATGTTATATTCTCCTTAGGAAGGGCACCAGAGATGGATGCCTCTTCTTTCATTTTTTAGATTGTAAATGCTTGAACAGGAACGTAGGTTCGTATATAATAGAGATATAGCAAATTAACTTCCTAATTCACTCTTCACTTCATAGATCCATGATGGATTCCCCCACTTATGTATTTAATTACCTGTTGTTATGCCTTCCGGGCCTTATATAATCAACTTAGATGATGTCAGGATGTTAATATAGAGGAACTGAGTATTCTGGCTTAGTCATTTTCGCAAGGTCGTGGATTCTTGATAACTAGTGCTTGATTTTCGTTTGGTATATGGATTGGACGGTGCAGCGATTTAATTTCGTATTGGTGTATAAGAAGTTCTAAGCTGTTCTTTTTTAGAATTTTTGGGCCAATCCGGAGACATACACGACGTTAATGTTTTTGCATTTTCCATCACAGTTTCCAGACATATAAGAAGTGGCAGGCGCCATCGGAATTGACCTCAAGAACACGCATCATTTAGGACGACTCGATAGAAACTGAGGGTCTGTTGTCGGTATACCGTTTATTTATGGACGTTATAACCATCAATGTAATCAGGATAAATCGAGAATTGGCGTAGTACACATTTTAACCATTTCTTATGGTGTAGGGAGGAAATCTTTGAATGGAAGTTATTTGGTTTATGTTGTTTTCAACATTTGAAACACTGGCTATTTATTCGCTAATCATGACATTGCTTAGATTCAAGACGACAGAGTACATATGGCAGGCGTTGATTGTCATGATCCTTGCCAACTTACAAAGTTTCATCATGCGCAACGAACTTCAATTGGATTTTCTAGCCCCTCTCATTACCGTGTTAATCTTCGTTTTCTTATTCTCAGCCATTATTAAGATCCCGGTTATCTGGTCGGCGATCTGCACCATTCTGGGTTATATGTTTTATGCGTTAATTCAAACGGCATATCTGACAACGATATTCGGATCGATCGACTCCATTCAGACCGATCATGCCAATGGTTATATTCTTCAAATCCTCTCAGGTGCGACAGGACTATTGATATCCTGGATTATGTACAGATTTGGTATTGGGTTTAAGTACGATCTGGAAAAGCTGCGCATTAAATTTGAACATGTTCTATTGATCACGTTGATTATCGTGGTGTTGATATTAATTGCAATTCTATTTTACCTTAATCGTTTATGGCTGCACCTTCTCTTCTTTGGAATAACATTTGGAATCTTCTTGTATTATGCCATCAATACAGAGGAGCGGGAATCTTATGATCATAGAAGGCTTGTCAAAGCGGATAGCGGAGGGGATCAAACGCCAGGTACCCGACCATAAGTCCTCTGTTTCTGTTCTGAAACATGCGATCACCATCATTTTAAACGTATTGTGTATTGTGGTCTTCACGCTGCTTATCTCCATATTTACGGGTAACGTGAAGCAGGCGGTTATTGCCTTGACAGGTTTTGCGGTACTACGGCAATTTTCGGGAGGATATCATCTTAAGACGGGGGCAGGCTGTATTGCATTCACGACAGCGCTATTCACTCTGGTGTCTTTTGCGGATATGGGGAATGCAAGCATTCTCGTAATTACTGCTCTCAGTCTGTTGCTGGTGATGCTGTTCGCTCCCAGCCGAATTGAGAAGCAGTCCCGTATACCGAGGAAACATTACGTAAAACTTCGCTTGATTAGCTGTTTCATCGTTATGTTTAACTTTGGACTCCAGTCCCCAACATTGGCTGTCATATTTTTGGTCCAGGCTATCAGTTTAATACGCTGGAAAGGAGGACAAGCTCATGTTATGGATCCATAGGATTAGACATCGGTTGTTTTCGTTTATCGCATCTGCTCTGACGTTGGTAGCTGTTTTTGTAGTTAATACTGCAAGTCCCGTTTTTGTATATAGCGGAGAGACGCCGGAAGAACTGTTAAAGTAAGTCTTGATCCTTCGAAAGGGGACTGGGGTACTTAAAAATGATGGTATAAATAAAGATGAATATGTAGGTTATGGTTTCCGGTGAAATTCAGCTAGCTAGTCTAGAGAAGGAAAAAAGAAAAAACCCTTGATGCCAATGGCATCAAGGGTTTTCGGTTATGATCTGTAGTGGGCTCGAACCACTGACCCCTACCCTGTCAAGATAGTGCTCTCCCAGCTGAGCTAACAGATCATGAAATATTTAAAAAGGTAATTCATATATTACCAGCAGACAATGAGACTGTCAATGGTTTTCTCGTTATAAAAAATCACATTCCGGTTCAGACTAAATACAGCATGATTTTGCTAGTGGAGGAGCGTGAATGGTATGGCAGGTGGGAAATCCCATCATTTCAAACGAGCCGGACTGGTGCTCTCGTTGCTGGGGGTAACTGTACTGGGCAGCGGTTGCAGTATCCCGGAGAGAACGTCGGTGCAGCTGGAGCCGCTCCATGGATCAGCAGCGCCCGTAATGCTCGATGTTTACGGCCGTTCTGTAGATCAGGACGTGTATTCCAAGCAGGGAAGCGGGGCACTGGAGCCGGTTCCGCCGATGGATTCGGTGGACACATTACGTGATCTCCAACCATAAAGGGGTGCAGCAACGATCCGTATCAGATCGGTCGTAAGAATGTCTGTATCCACTGCTCGAACAACGAGCAGAGCAAACCGTCGGCTGGCAGGCTGGCGGTTTGCTGTAAAACGGCCGATGTTATTCCTCATCCCATTTGCGGGAATAACCTTTTTTAATCGCCCAAAAGATAGGGTAGATGATAACGGCTGAGATGATTACAGCCCAAAATATCGTGGCTCCCATGCCCATAAAGGCCATGCTCCTTTCAAGAAAACGTTAGCTTATACTATACAGGAAAACGATTATTTTGTATAATATCTCGATCTGCGATATCACTTAGGAATTGATTCTACATAAAGAGGTGTTGAAATGGCAGCAGAAATCATAAATGTATCAACCGAAGAGCAACTGCAGCAGGCGTTGGATATCCGGAAGGATGTTTTCGTGCTTGAGCAGAAGGTGCCGATTGACCTGGAGATTGATGAGTACGATCGTCTGGACTCCGATGCGTTTCATGTCCTGATCAAATCGGAGGGACAGTACGCGGCAACCGGACGTATCACCTATTACAATAAAGATTCCGCCAAAATGCAGCGAATTGCGGTTCGTAAGCCCTTCCGTTCCAAAGGGATTGGCCGCGTGCTGATGATGGCATTGGAAGCGCAGGCGCGTGAATTGAAGCTGCAGTATTCTGTACTGGATGCACAGGTGCAAGCGGAGGCATTTTACCGCAAGCTTGGGTATGAGACCATTTCGGACGAGCCGTTTGATGATGCGGGTATTCCCCACGTTCGTATGAAAAAGGAACTGTAGGCTTCTTACCATATTAAGGTGCTAATGATCCTCACTGTTTAAAAAGAAAAGACCTCGAGTATAAACTCGAGGTCTTTTTAGTCATGATTTTAAAAGTTTGGCAAATTGTCCAGGTTGTTGCTGGGATCGCCATCCGCATTGGAGCGAAGATGTTCGTCACCGTCACGCCCACGGAATACGTTCAGGTTTTTGATCTCTTTATTCTTGGCCATTTGTTGTGCTGTCTTGTAGTCAACGACACTGCCGTTATCCAGCTTAAGTTCGATGATGTCGCCATCTCCGTTTTTACGGACGCCTACGACTTCTTGTTGTGTATTATCCATATGAATCGCCTCCCGGCATTAGTGTTCCCGGGAAACCTCATAAACTATTCATCTATACTGAACTACAATTCGTATACCCGCTGCTGCTCCACAAATTCCATGATGCCGGTCTTGCCAATAAAAGCTTCGACCTCATCGCTGTAATGCATGAGATAGGTGCGCTCCTGAATTTCTTGTGGTAGGCTAAGCAGCTCATCCAGTGTCGTATGAACCTCGCCGGGACCTTGCAGCTGACATTCATGCAGAATCACTTCACAATCCCGCTCATTCACTAATTGGTTGAGCAGTATAGGGTCGAATACCATGTCAGCACTGTAAAAAATCCGATCATTTAGATAAAGCGAATAGCTGTCCTTGCCGGGAATATGCTGCGTATGAATCAGTTCTACCGAGATGCCGGATGAAATATTGGTCTTCACTCCCGGTTTCAGAGGGTGTACGTCAAATACATCATGCAGGGAGGAGATATGTCCCTGTTGATATAAGCCGCCTTTGAGGGTGTGCTCCCATATCGGTTCCACCAGCGTCTCGGCAATATAGAGTGGGAGCTTACGGTTGTATTTCATTTTCATAATAAAAGCTAGCTCCTCAAGTCCGCCTACATGGTCAGCATGAATGTGAGTGATAAGCACAGCATCCATATCGTTAAACGTCTTATTCAGCTGATGAAGCGCCAGAGGAGCTGTAATGCCGCAGTCGATGAGAAGTGTGAAATTTCCGTCATGGATCAGTGCGTTATTGTTATAGTAGTTCTTGGCAAACGCACTGCCGGTGCCAAGCATTTGCAATTTTAGTGTCAATGGATGAAACCTCCTGATGATATGATGTGTAGTCCCCGTATGCTAATGTATATTTTAACGAATTCCACGTCGATTTACACGGATTATATGATCGAATCGGGGCTGGAATGCAGTATAATTCGTGATAAGCCCAGCTTAAAGCAAGAGGAAAAAATTTTACCACAAAGTGCAAAATTGTCCGCAACTTGTTTTTTGACATGTAGTATACACATATAACAACAAGATGAGCCAATGGAGGGAAATGATTATTATGAAATGGAAAAAAGTGATGGCATGTATGCTAGTGCTCTCTTTAATGGGTGGCAGCACCCTTTTGTTTGCAGATTCCGTCAATGAGCGTGTCCGTGTTTGGCTGAACGGTCATGAATTGAAGGATGGCGGATATTTAATTGATGGCAAAACGTATGTACCGGTTCGGGAATTTGATGGGGCTGTGGATTGGAATCCCGCGAATGGACAAGTTCAAGTCATCAAGCCGAACGTGCATATTTTTCTGTTTAAAGGAGATACTGTATTCGGCAACGTGAACAAGGGGAAGCTGAAATTCAATGTTTTTAGCCAGGTCGACAGCTTAAACACCGAAATTCATTCAGTGAAAGTAGCGATTGAGGATCCCTCGGGCAATATCAAGGATATTCAATCCGAGGTTGTGAAGGACCGTAAGGATAATTTTTGGTTCCGAACCTATGATTTCACGTACGATTTTAAAACAACAGGTAAGTATTCGGTTGGTTTTTACGTGAAAGTAAAAGCGGATTCGGATTTTGTGAAAATTGCCGAAAAGGTCATTACAACGCTCAATTGACAGGCCTTTTGGCGCCCTGGTAGAAATTGACCTGAGGAAGCTATCCGTGATACGATACGAAAGTATGATAATTTAACCGAAGTGAGGTTTTTTCAATGAGTGAACACAAACATGAACACGGAGATGCTTGCGGCTGCGGTCACGATCATGACCACGACCACGAACACGAAGAGTTTGTGCTGACATTGACGGATGAAGAAGGAAAAGAAGTAGAGATGGTTCTTGTGGAGACATTTGATGTCGGCGAGAAACTTTACGCGCTTTTGCTTGAACGTGAAAATCCGGAAGCGGACGGCGTCATTCTACGTATGGAAGAAGAGAACGAGGAAATGGTTCTTTACAATATTGAGGACGAAGAAGAATGGAATGAAGTAGAGGCGGTTTACAACGAACTGGTCGCTGCTGCAAACCAGGAATAAGACTCCAAAGCAATAAACCCGGTGCGAACCTCTCGCACCGGGTTTATTGTGTTTACAGCTGACATTTTAGAATATAGGGTCCGTTTCCACGATGACTTTAACATTTTGGATGCTGCGATCCTCGGGGCCTTTAACCGGAAGGCCTACTTCGACATGATCGATAATGTAATCGATGTTTTCCTGGGAAATGACTTCGCCCGGAAGCAGGATCGGAATCCCTGGCGGGTAGACATAAATGAATTCGGCAATAATGCGTCCTGCCGATTCCTTGAAAGGCACAACTTCCGTATCTCCGTAAAATGCATCGCGAGGGATCAGCGACAACTGCGGAATTTCCGGAGTTTTCACAACCAGCTCGTTAATCTCATTCACATGCATGTATTGATTGGAAAGCTCCCGGAGCGCTGTCAGCAAAATATCGATGGTCTCCCGATTGTCCCCCGGTGTAATGAGGCACAGAATATTGTACATATCACTGAGCTCCACCTCAATATTGTAGTGATCCCGCAGCCAGTTCTCGGTTTCATATCCCGTAATGCCGAGGTGGCGCACATGGATCGTCAATTTGGTTGGATCATAGGAGTGCGTCGCTTCCCCGCCTAATATTTCTTTTCCAAAGCTGTACAAACCTTCGATTTTGTTGACTTCATCACGTGCATATTGCGCCAACTCAATCGTCCTTGCAGCCATTTCGCGTCCATGGAGCGCCAAACTGCGGCGTGAAGTATCAAGCGATGCCAGCAGGATGTAAGAGGTGGAGGTTGTGGTCAGCATGCTGATAATCGTCTGTACGCGATAAGGATTGATGTATCCGTTCTTGGTATTCACGTTCAGCACGGAGCTCTGCGTCATCGAGCCGCCGAGCTTGTGGACGCTGGTCGCAGCCATATCGGCCCCCGCTTCCATGGCCGACATCGGGAGCTCTTCATGAAAATGGATCAATACACCGTGCGCCTCATCCACGAGAACGGGCACATTGTAGCTGTGAGCCAAATCCACGATTTCCTTCAGATTGGCGCTTACCCCGAAATATGTCGGGTTAATGACCAGTACGGCTTTGGCGTCAGGGTGACGTTTTAATGCTTTCCGAACCGAGCTGATGGTGATTCCGTGATCGATTCCCACATTGGAATCCTGGGCAGGCGATACGAATACAGGCTTGGCCCCGGTGAAAATGATGGCGGAGAGCACGGATTTATGG
The DNA here is from genome assembly GCF_037969785.1 of Paenibacillus sp. FSL W7-1332. Lineage (NCBI taxonomy): Bacteria > Bacillati > Bacillota > Bacilli > Caryophanales > Paenibacillaceae > Paenibacillus > Paenibacillus sp. FSL W7-1332. The sequence goes on from NZ_CP150209.1 coordinate 2,330,904, forward strand.
ACGTTGCGCGGTACGATGATTTTATCGCCAGGCGAACATACCGACATGATCATGGTCATGATCGCTCCGCTTGTCCCTTGGACACTGAAGTAGGTGTGATCGGCACCGAATGCGTCGGCGGCCAGCTTTTGGGCTTCCTCGATGACGCCTGTAGGCTGATGCAAATCATCCAGCGGCGCAATATTAATCAAATCTATAGAAAAGGCGTTATCCCCTATAAATTCCCGAAATTCGGCGTCGGTGCCGAGGCCCTTCTTATGTCCCGGAATGTGAAATTGCACGGGGTTTTTGGCCGCATGTTCTTTAAGTGCGGTGAAGAGCGGTGTACGACTATGGTCCATGGACGTTGTCACAACCTTTCCTTATGTTTATTTTGTTATGATTTGTTGATTTCTGTTTTTATATAAACAAAATTGAGTATAGCAAAATAGGGGGGGAATGCAAGGAGATTAAACGGCTTTTTTTGCTATGTCCCATAACGCTTCAAACTTTAGACATATTAAGGAGGAGCAACAAAGATCTTCATCGTTCCTTCATTAAATTATCATCCATAAAAAAAACGTCTATCGACGTACTTTCTTAGAAGACAGATCGCGGTTAAAGGAAGTTTTTCTTGCGATTATGGAATTGTTCAGCTTCGCTGAAAATTTATAAATTCTATAATCTTAAAAAAGAGCTGCAACAGCAGCCCTTTACATCAATATATCATGCTCATTAAAACGCCATTTTATAAAGCGGCAGCAGCGCCTCAAACGTCTCCTGCACCTTTTGCACCAGCTTGTCCCCTTCAAGCTTGACGGCTTCCTCGCGCGGGATGCGCAGTCCGCACATGACCTCAGCCTTTTTCACCTGCTTCAGCTTCTCAATCAGGCGCGTGAAATCCTCCTCGCTCATATCCTGATGAGAGGTGCCAGACGGGTTCATGTGATCCATGGACCAGTAAAAATTTTTAGGCAGTGCTTTTGCTGTTTTCTTCAGCTTGGCTTCCAAGTTGCCGGCAAACACGGTCTTGTTGGGGCTTTCGTAAATAATCGCGAAGATGACAAACAGATGGGTTCCGAACATGCCCACCTCAAAATGAGGCAGTGCTTTGTAGCCGCGTTTGCTGGCAGCCCAAGCGACCCAGGTGTCAATGGGAGGATTGACAGTGCGTCTTGCATGCTTCGCCACATGCACAAACATTTCTTCCCCAGCCAATGCCGATACATAAGGTGCCAACTCAGCCCCTAACGCCTCCAGCTTGGGTCTTACCCGTTCAATGAGAACCTCCATACGGGCTTCAAGCCCGGGAACGGAGAATACGTCGAAGTCTTGATCTGTAAATCCGGTAACCGTCATGGATGTGATGGCCTCCCTGTTGTTGATGATATATTTACTAAACTCGGTTTTTGGATAACTTATTATACCATAAGGCGAATGGACATCACGCATTGCCCAGAAAAGCTTCACCGTATGTTCATGCGGGTTAAAAATAGTCAATAAACCAAGTTACCGTTACATAAGATGGAGTATAAGATATAGATAAGACAACATCAAAAGCAGCCATGGGGGAAATCTTCACCGCCGTTTAATGATCGGTAGTAAACCGGAGGAGGGAGTGCCGTGAATAAGAGCGAGGAAGTGGAGTATTGCAACCTGGAGCTCCGGTTTGATCGCCGGCATATCCAGGACCTAATCAAGGAATTGATCCAGGAAGGATATTCGCTTTATTGGAGCGAGAATGATACGCAGTTTGTCATTTCAATCCGAACAGGTCGCAAGCTGGTAAAGCTGCGGTTTCAACGAACAGGAAGCGGTTTTAAACTGGTAGGCGATTATATGATTCGTGATCCCAAACTCGCGGAATGGATGGAGAAATTGATCGAGAATACCCGTGGCCATGCTGTCGTCAAACGTTTCAAGGACCGGCAAATTTTGATCGAGAATATTTTGTTTGGTGAGGTCATAAGGCTCGTGGAAATATCCGGTTACCGGCAGCGGGTGCTGTTTCAGAAGGGGACGCCGATGACGGAGCAGGAAATGCTGCGGCTGTTTGAATCGGATGTAGGGGAACAGCGATTGCTGCTGTCGAGACTGGAAACCGATGATGAGCTTGAGAAGCTCCATGCGGCGCTGCAAGAGGGGGACGAAGACAAAATTTCGGCTTGCAAGCAAAGACTCCGTGAGCTTTCCTTGGAGCTGATGAGGCTGGAGTGGTAATGACTTCAACCCGGATACAAGTTTAAAGCACGAACAACACTCCGAAACAGAAGGGGTGTTTTCGCGCGTGTTCTGATTTTGTGACAGGGGTTCACTTGTCAAATGAAAAACGTTAATATAAGATTATTGCAAATCATCTCGGATAGGGATGGGTTGTTTAAAAATATATTGGAGCAAAGGATGGAGAACCAGATGTCAAAACAACAAATCGGTGTGATTGGCCTTGCTGTAATGGGAAAAAACCTGGCCCTGAACATCGAAAGCAAAGGCTTCACCGTTTCCGTATATAACCGCTCTCCGCAAAAAACGGAAGATATGCTGAAGGAAACCGAAGGCAAGCAAGTGAAGGGGACGTTCTCGATCGAAGAATTCGTGGATTCCCTTGAAACTCCTCGTAAAATCCTGATCATGGTACAAGCGGGACAAGCTACGGATGCTACGATTGAACAGCTGATTCCACATTTGGACAAAGGCGATATCATCATCGACGGCGGTAACGCTTATTTCCCTGATACACAGCGCCGCAGCAAAGAACTGGCTGAAAAAGGCTTTAATTTTATCGGTGCTGGGGTTTCCGGCGGCGAAGAAGGCGCATTGAAAGGTCCATCGATCATGCCTGGCGGACAAGAAAGTGCCTACAAGCTGGTTGAGCCTATTTTGACGGCTATTTCCGCTAAAGTTAACGAAGAGCCTTGCTGTACATATATCGGACCAGACGGTGCCGGCCATTATGTAAAAATGGTTCACAACGGTATCGAGTATGGCGATATGCAGCTTATTTGCGAAGCTTACCAATTGCTGAAGGACGTACTCGGCCTCGATGCGAAGGATCTGCACGGAATCTTCACAGAGTGGAACCAAGGCGAACTCGATAGCTACTTGATCGAGATTACGGCTGACATTTTCTCCAAATATGACGAAGAAACCGGCAAGCCGATGGTTGACGTGATTCTGGATACGGCGGGCCAAAAAGGAACAGGTAAATGGACAAGCCAAAGCTCCCTGGATCTGGGCGTGCCGCTGTCCATGATCACCGAATCCGTATTCTCCCGTTTCTTGTCCGCAATGAAAGAAGAGCGTGTGGCAGCAAGCAAAATCCTGAATGGTCCAAAAGCAGCTGCATTTGACGGCGACAAAGCCGAATTCATTGAAAATGTGCGCAAAGCGCTGTTTGCAAGCAAAATCGTATCCTATGCCCAAGGCTTTGCACAGCTTCGCGTAGCATCCGACGAGTACGGCTGGAACCTGCAATACGGCAACCTCGCTAAAATTTGGCGCGGCGGCTGCATTATCCGATCCCGTTTCTTGCAGAACATCACGGATGCTTATGAGAACAATCCTGAGCTGAAGAACCTGCTGCTGGATCCGTTCTTTACCGATATTATTGAATCCTATCAAGATGCATGGCGTAAGGTTGTTGCTTCCGCGGTATCCTTGGGCATCCCGGTTCCTGGGTTCTCCAGCGCGCTTGCATACTACGATAGCTATCGCACCGCAAACCTGCCGGCAAACCTGCTGCAGGCTCAGCGTGACTACTTTGGAGCTCACACGTTTAAACGCGTGGACAAAGAAGGCACCTTCCACTATAACTGGATGGATTAATTCTGCCTCTATGGCAGCATGAATGCCATCCTCCCTGGATGGATTAATTCTGCTTTTTCTAGCAGCATAAATGCCATCCTCCCTGGATGGATTAATTCTGCTCTCTATGGCAGCATGAATGCCATCCCTGATGGAGCCATTTCACTCTGGGGAGCTAGAATGATTTCCGTTCGCCGGGGGAGAGATCAGAGATTCAACCGTACGGGCTTGAGAAGGGGAGTGCGCCTCCGCCAGCTCAGGAAGTCCGTGCATGGCTTCTAAGAGACAGGTGCGGATGTCGTGGTTCTTTGTATGGATGTGGTTTCCGCTTCCGAGCAAGAGCAGCGCGGCTTCGCAGTAACTGTTGAAATTTTGCAGCAAACGTGGCTTTGAAAGATCCAGCAGTGCAGGATCCTTCAGAGCCACTTTTTTTTGGACAAAATGAAGCACCCAGATCACATCTTCGCGGCATAACGGGTAGGCGGGGTCGAGAATCCGGCGGATGCGCTTGGCAGCGGAAGAGAGACCGGTTGGACGAAAAGACATAATATATTCACTCCTTTCTTCTAATCTTGTATTCTTGTAATTAGTATATGACAATAGGGAACCAGATAGACTCGATAAAATTGGAGCTTTACTTGGGGGTTACTCGCATAAGAACAATTTAGAGAGTCAGGTCCATTGTCGAAAGATTTGGGGCTGTGGTATGATATGAGCAACCTTTACAGTGAAGCAGCAAATGGGGTGTCAAATTGGATAAGATAGGTAGGAACATCATTCTGATCGGGATGATGGGTACGGGCAAGTCAACCGTAGGGCGTCTCCTGGCAGACACGCTCGGCTACACCCTGATCGATCTGGATGCGGAAATTGAGAGGATGGAAGGCAGAACGATTTCCGAGATGTTTGAAGCGGATGGAGAGCCGTATTTCCGTGAGGCAGAATCTGTTGCACTGCGCAGCGTTTTGCAGCGGAAAGGCATTGTCGTAGCGTCCGGCGGAGGAGCCGTGCTTCGTTCCGAGAACTGTGATGTAATGAAACGTGGTGGCTGGGTCGTTGCTCTTACAGCGGATGCTGCCAGCATTGTTGAACGGGTACGTGGTGATGCCAATCGGCCGCTGCTTGCGGGGGATGTCGAAGATAGAGTTCGGCGTATCCTGGATGAACGAAAGGACAAATACCTGTTTGCGGATGTCATAGTGGATACGGTTGGCCGATCCGCGGGGGAAGTAGCGACTGACATTTTAACGCATTACCGCGGCTAAGATGGTCAGCGAACGACCTGAGGCGATGAGCATGAATCAGTTTCTATGGGTGAATCTGTAATTGTACTTGGGTCGGATCATGTAAAAAAAGGCGGGGATCACGATCATCCCGCACCTTCTTCATGGCCTGTCTATTCTTCATCGTCATGCCACTGAAGCATGCCGCCTTTCATGTTGATTACATTAGTCAAGCCCTGGTGATTCAAAAATTCGCATACGTGTTGACTGCGACCACCGCTGCGGCAGATGAAGACGACCTCCTGATCGCGCGGAATTTCGTCCAGACGATTCGGAATCTCGCCCATAGGGATATGCTTGGCACCGCTGATCATGCCGGCTGCAACTTCTTCATCCTCGCGGACATCAATCATGTACACATTTTCGCCGTTTTGAAGCCGGCTTCTAAGCTCCGATGTTTCCATTTGAGGGATCGGTTTCATCATATAGACCTCTTTTCTGATAATAAATGATTAAGATCGTAACGATCTGAATTTCCAGTTCACATGAACTATGATAACCAAGCGGTTCTTTCCCTGTCAATTTATACTAAGGGAGATTTCAAGGTTGGTTCATCATAACCTAATATATACAAGGAGAGATACATACGATGGATGTAATCGTCAAGCCTACGCCTATATTAAACGGAGAGATTGGAGCGCTATCCTCCAAGAACTATACAACTCGTTACTTGCTGGTAGCTGCACTTGCCGAAGGAACGAGCACGATCTATTACCCAGCTCATAGCGAGGATAGCGACGCCATGAGACGCTGTATCCGGGATCTCGGGGCCGTGATCGAGGAGGATGAGGAGAAGGCTGTCATTACGGGCTTTGGCAAATCGCCGCGGGATGTGAAGGAACTGAACGTCGGTAACGCCGGCGCCGTTTTGCGCTTCCTCATGGGCGTCACGGCGTTGTCTAAAGAGGTTACCTTTGTCAATACCTATCCGGAATCACTGGGCAAACGTCCTCATGATGATCTCATTGAGACGCTTGGTCAATTGGGCGTGGAAGTGGAGCATAATGAAGGCAAACTGCCGATCACGATTCGTGGCGGTCAGCCGAAAGGCGGAAAGCTCACCGTATCTGGCGAAGTGAGTTCGCAGTACTTAAGCGCACTGTTGTTCTTAACGCCGCTGCTTGCCGAGGACAGCGAGATTACCGTTACCGGTGATTTGAAATCCAAGGTCGTTATCGGTCAGACCCTGGAAGTGCTGGAGCAAGCGGGCATTACGATTCACGCAGCGGATGATTATACATTCTTCCGGGTTCCTGGCGGTCAATCCTACGAAGCGAAGACCTATACCGTTCAAGGCGATTATCCGGGCTCTGCTGCCGTCCTGGCGGCGGCTGCGGTCACGCAGTCGGATGTAACCATCCGCAATCTGTCAGAGGACAGCAAGCAGGGAGAGCGGGCTATTATTGACGTCCTGCGAATGATGGAGGTTCCCCTCACGCACAAGGACGGAAATGTCCATGTCCAGGGCAACCGAACCCTGAAGGCTTTGGAATTCGACGGAGATGCAGCGACGGATGCGGTACTAGCGATGGTTGCGGCAGCTGTGTTTGCGGAAGGAACCTCCCGATTCTACAATGTGGAGAATCTCCGCTATAAGGAATGCGACCGGATTACGGATTATTTGAACGAATTGCGCAAAGCCGGAGCGAACGTTGAGGAACGCCAGGCCGAGATCATCGTTCACGGCCGTCCGGAAGGCGTCGAGGGCGGCGTGGAGATCAATGCCCATTATGATCATCGGGTCATTATGGCCCTGACTGTGGTCGGACTTCGCGCACATCAGCCGATCCGGATTAAGGATGCGCATCATGTGGCCAAGTCGTACCCGCAATATTTTGATCACATGAAGGCGCTTGGAGCCAATGTAGAATGGGTAAAATAAAGGAATAGCCAAGCGGCTCGTCTATTACGAATGGAAAGGTGGTCATAAAGCATGGCATTTGAAAATCCTACGCGCGAAGAAATCGCGGATATTTTGCGAAACGCAGGCAATATCGCTGTTGTCGGTCTGTCTGACCGGCCGGATCGTACATCCCATATGGTTTCGGCTGCGATGCAAATGCGCGGATACCGGATTATCCCGGTTAATCCTGGTGCAACAGAAATACTTGGGGAGAAGAGTTATCCATCCCTGAAGGACATTCCGGAGCCGATCCATATCGTCAATGTGTTCAGACGCAGTGAATATTGTGCCGATGTGGCGCGAGAAGCTGCCGAGATTGGAGCTAAGGTGCTCTGGCTTCAGCAGGGCATTATCAGTGAAGAGGCGGCGGCCATCGCGGAGAAGAGCGGCATGATTGCCATCATGGACCGCTGCATCAAGGTGGAGGATTCCATCGCTTTGGGCGGGCGTTAAGTTTTGAGTTGGTGAATTGGAATTAGGAGCAAGCCTTATGTTGAAGCAGCCGCTGGCAGACTGGACACGATCCGGGCCTGCCGAGGCACTGCTCGTGAGGCTTGCTTTTCTATGTGGCATTTGCCCTGATTTCTTTTTGACAAAAACAGGCGCAGCGCTTACCATCAAGGATAGAAAGGAGGGCTCGCCTTGAATTGGTTGGGATCATTACAACAGCTGGGCAGAGCAGTTATGCTCCCTACAATGGCGCTTCCGGCGGCAGCTCTCCTGCTTAGCGTGGGGAGTCTGCCATGGTCGGCGTGGGGCTTCGGAACCTTGGGCGAGATTGCCCAGGCAGCGGGGCACGGCGTGTTTTATTATATGCCGTATTTATTTGCCATCGGTGTCGCATGGGGGCTCTCGAACCAGGGAGGACCCGCAGGGCTTGCCGCTCTGGCTGGCATGTTCATTTACGATCAGGTTATATCCCGTCTCGGAGACGGGAGTGTACAGCCCTCGACCTTGATTGGTATTATTTTTGGGGTAATGTCCGGTTACGTTTATAACCGGTTCAAACATATTAAGCTTCCAGAAGCTATACAGTTTTTTGGGGGCTCCCGATTTGTGCTTTTGTTCATGGGACTGTTCTCCACGATATTTGCATGGATCATGCTGGGGATGGCTCCCATGGTACAGCGCGGATTAGATGCCTTTTATGATCTGACCGTACATATGGGGGCATTCGGATTATTTCTCTACGGAATTTTGTACAGGGTACTGACGGCATTTGGTCTGCATCACTTGTTGAATAACGTCTATTGGTTTCAACTGGGCTCGTACGAGACGGAAGACGGTACCGTCGTTCAGGGGGATCTGCCCCGATTCTTCGCGGGTGATCCGACAGCGGGCGACTTCATGGCCGGGTTGTTCCCGATTATGATGTTTGCCCTGCCGGCGATTGCATTTGCCATTATTCAAGAGGCGCGGGAAGATTTGAAGCCGAAGGTAAAAAAAACGTTTATGCGGTCCGCGCTCGTCTGTTTTTTGACCGGGGTATCGGAGCAGATCGAATTCGCGTTCTTATTCGCGTCTCCTTATCTGTATGTGCTCCACGCCCTGATGGCCGGTTTCGCGATGGTGCTTACCTATGCGTTTGATATCCACCACGGGTTTTCATACTCGGCTGGATTTATCGATTACGTACTCAATTTTCACTTGTCGCAGAACGCCTGGATCATCATACCGATCGGGGCCGTATACGGCATCGTTTACTATTTTTTGTTCCGCTGGGCCATTCGCACCTTCGAAATCCCGACACCCGGGCGTGAAGAAGGCTCGGCGCTGGAAGGCCGGGCAGGAGACATCCCCTATCAGGCACCGCTTATTCTGGAGGCGCTTGGTGGGAAAGACAACATCGTTCAGGTCCAATCCTGCATGACGCGTCTTCGACTGACCGTATACAATGACCGCCAGATTGATTCGGACGCACTGAAATTGCTCGGTTCAGCCGGCATCATCAAGCTGGGCGGCGGGAATGTCCAGGTGGTATTCGGGACGTATTCCGAGCTCATCCGCGAAGAGATAAATAAGCTGATGCAGCAAGATTTACCGCGCGTTCTGTTCAGCGCGCCCGTACAGGGACGCATGCTTCCGATTGATGAAGTACCGGATGATATTTTTGCCGCCAAGCTTGTCGGCAACGGCGTGGCGTTCATTCCGGAAAAAGGGGAACTTGTATCCCCGGTATACGGAACCGTGATGCATGTCTATCCGACGATGCATGCCATTGGCATTTCAACGCCGGATGGACTCGAGGTGTTGATTCATATCGGGATCGATACTTCTCAACTGAAAGGACCGTTTACAGCTGTGGTAAGCGAAGGGGATACTGTCGAGCCGGGGCAATTGCTGGTCAAGTTCGATCTGGCATATTTAAAGACACATGCCGCATCACTGGCCACACCGATGGTGATCACCAATCCCGATAAAGTAAGATCTTGGAGCTTTGCTCCATTCAAGTCCGTTAAGAGAGGACAGTCATCTGTCATGTCCGTCGTATTAAATGAGAGTAATGCTGGGGGTAGAGAATCATGATACAAGGCATTGGCGCAGCAACAGGCGTAGCGATCGGTAAGGCTTTCGTACTGCCGCATTGGGAGCTGGACCTTCCGGATTCCGAAATGGATGCTGTCGATTTAGCCAAAGAGTTCGAGCGCTTATATGAAGGCATACGAACCTCCAAGAATGAAATTGAATATATCAAGAACGAATTCAAGGAAATGGTGGGGCACGAGGAGTCGCAGATCTTTGATGCGCATCTGGCCATACTGGAGGATCCCGTATTCATGAACGAAATTCAAGGGATCATCGAGCGCCAGTACAAGGCTGCCGAAGTAGCAGTTAAAGAGGCGATCGATCATTTCGTATCCATGTTCGATTTGCTGGACGACGAGTATATGAAGGAGCGGGCACTGGATATTAAGGATGTTGGTAATCGGCTGCTCAAGCATCTTCTCGGTGCTCCGGAAGTCAAGCTTCCGGCTGATACGCAGCCTTATATTTTGGTTGCGAAGGAACTTTCTCCGTCTCAGCTTGTGCATCTTAACCCTTCCCACGTTCTTGGCATCGTGACGATGACGGGTGGCAAGACCTCTCACTCGGCAATTATGGCCCGCGCTCTCGGCATACCGCTTGTATCCGGGATTGAGAACAAGCTGGATCATCCGATCCAGACCGGACAGCATCTGGTTGTGGATGGGGATGAAGGCTTGCTGTATTTGGAGCCCGACACGCTGGTTGTAGAGCGTTACGAAGGGATCCGAGAGCAGCAACGGAAAAAGAAAGAGCAGCTGCAGCTCCTGGCAACCGTTGATGCGGTTACGAAGGATGGAACATATTTCAATCTGGCCGCGAATATGAACTCCGTTAAAGAAATGGAGATTGCGCTGAAGAACGGCGCACAGGGAGTCGGATTGTTCCGGACGGAATTTTTATATATGGATCGCCACAACTTTCCTTCGGAAGAAGAGCAATTTGAAGTGTATAAACTGGTTGCCGAGAACGCAGGTGAGTCCTCGGTCGTGATCCGTACGCTGGACATTGGCGGCGATAAACAGTTGGATTACTTCGGGCTGCCGGAAGAAGAGAACCCTTTCCTGGGTTATCGCGCCATTCGTATCAGCCTGGATCGCACAGAGCCGTTCCAGACCCAGCTGTCCGCCATTCTGAGGGCCAGCGCTTTTGGTAACGTCAAAATCATGTATCCGATGATATCCTCGATAGAGGAAGTCAAGCAGGCTAATGCCGTGCTGCGGCGTGCGATGGCCGATTTGGACCAACGCGGCATCGCATACGATCCCAACATTAAGGTCGGCATCATGATTGAGGTGCCCGCGGCAGTTACCATCTCGGATCTGTTGGCAGAGGAAGCCGATTTCTTCAGCATCGGGACGAACGATTTGGTTCAGTATGTGCTGGCGGTAGATCGGATGAACGAGCAGATCGCGCATATGTACCATCCATTTCATCCTGCGGTCTTGCGCATGCTTCGGACGACGGTGGAGGCTGCGCATGCGGCAGGCATACCGGTCAGCGTGTGCGGAGAAATGGCTGGGGACGAGCGGGCGATTCCGATATGGCTGGAGCTTGGCGTTAAGGATCTAAGCATGTCGCCGCAATCCTTGCTTCGCGTGAAGCATCGGATCTTGAATACCAATGCGGCAGAAGCGAAGGGGGAGGCAGCGGCTTGCTTCAAATTGCGTACCAGCTCCGCTGTCGAAGAGCGTCTAAGCGCGTTTGCCGAACGCAGCAGTTATCTGAACGGAACTAACGGTACGGACAGCACGGCCTCTTAAAAAGCCAACCTCAAGAAGAAGGATGTCGTTACAATTTTCATGTTTCTTTTTTGAGTGGACAAGCTAAGCTATACCCGCATGAAAAAAAAAGCTGCCTATCTCACCAGGAGTCCTTCTTGGTGAAATGAGCGGCTGTTTTTGTGTGGTGCAGGGGAGCTTTCAGCCTTGCTGTGCCAGAGCATCGCAAAAAGCTTTGCCGTACGGCGGCAGATCCGGTGGACGGCGGGCGGAAATAATATGACCGTCAGTCACGACGGCTTCATCCTTCCAGATTGCACCGGCATTTTCCATATCGTCGCGGATCCCCGGTGTGGAAGTAACCGTAACGCCGTCCAGGATTTTGGCAGAGATGAGTACCCATCCGGCGTGGCAGATCTGTCCGATCGGTTTTTTGTCCGCATTCATTTCTTTAACCAGTTGAAGGACTTTATCATAACGGCGCAGCTTGTCCGGCGCCCAGCCGCCCGGAACGAGAATTCCATCATAATCCTTGCTGTTCAGCTCTTCAAATGAATATTCGGCTTGAGCGGGAACACCATATTTGCCCGTGTAAGTTTTTCCTTTTTCCAACCCGGCAAGATGGACTTCCGCCCCTTCCTCACGGACCCGGTAAACGGGATACCATAGTTCCAGATCCTCAAATTCTTCGTCTACAAGCGCTATTACCTTTTTTCCAGCCAATCTCATGATTGATATAACCCCTTTCTCACAGATTTCCTCATGTATCCGTATGACTGTTCTTATTGTAACAAATATGGAGGGCAGTTTCATAGGAACGAGCAAAGAACAAACATTTGGAAACATATCTGGTAAATAAAGCATTATCACAAATTAGCAGGATTCTTTGGTATGATAGTCGAATAGAACTAGTTTAGGTGACAGATTTGTGACATAGGCTGTTGGAATTAGATTACGCGATAGGATTTGGGGTGGGCATTTTGTTCAAAACCTGCAACTGTGGACAATGGATGAAGTTGGAATTAAGAAAGCTGATTCATGAAAGAAAGACTCGAATATATCATGTTCCTGTTTATGCCTGTCAGGCTTGCAAGAAGTATGAGCTTCTGCCTCTTATTAAACCGGATTTACTTCGCTATCTAGCATCGATTAGCAATGAGACTAGACGAATACACGTTTCGTTCGCAGATGTTAATGAGTCTGCATACGTACTTCGAGAAGTGTTCCGTACATACGATGATGATTCGTCGGTAGAATGGCAGACACGCTGTATGGAAGTTTTTGATGAGCGGATCAATATGCTGTTGGATCTATTTCGTTATGCCCAGAGCTTGGGCGACGGTGACTGGATGAGACAAATTGAGCGGCGGCTCGAGCAGTTAAGCACGATTAAATCTCTCGTTCCTGAAAATTCGGGAAATTATGCAAGATAATTTTCAGAAAATTTTCGCGGTTGTTGGATTTTTCACGCACTTTTTGTTAGGATAGAGGATAGGAACTTCAATACAATGAAGGGAATGTATATCCTATGGCGACGTTGACGAAAATGACTACTATAAAAGAGTTGCGCAGCACCCTTGAATCTTCGGAGCAGAGGCCCTTGCTGATGTTCAAACATAGTACCAGATGCCCAATTAGTGCCGGAGCCTACAAGGAAGTGCAAGCTTACCTGGAGGACCAGCCGAACGAGCGGATCGACTATGTATGGATTGATGTCATTGCCGACCGTCCGGTGTCGAGTCAAGCTGCGGAAACTCTAAGCATACAGCACGAATCGCCACAAGTTATTCTTGTAAAAGAAGGAGCGCCAGTCTGGCATACATCCCATTCCCATATTACGGCTGAAGCGCTGAAGGCTCAATTGGACGGCATCTAATGCCGTGTCGTTGCACAAAGCAGTAATTTGTCGTATCATAAATTCAATTGGTATTGAACGAATGAAAATCTATTGGCAATGGAGAGAAGGAATTTGACGGTAACCATTTACGATGTTGCGCGCGAAGCAGGCGTTTCCATGGCGACGGTATCACGGGTTGTAAACAATAACCCGAACGTTAAGCCTCAGACCCGGAAAAAAGTATACGAAGCGATTGAACGTTTAGGGTATCGTCCGAATGCGGTAGCCAGAGGTCTGGCCAGCAAGAAGACCACAACCGTCGGCGTTGTGATCCCTGACATTTCGAACTCGATCTTTGCGGAGATTGCCCGTGGTATTGAGGATATTGCTAACATGTACCACTATAATATAATTTTGTGTAATGCCGACAAACGTAAGGAAAAAGAAATCCGCGTTATCAACACATTGCTTGAGAAGCAAGTGGACGGTTTGTTGTTTATGGGTGGAACGGTGACGGACGAGCATATCCAGGCGTTCCAGACATCGGCTGTGCCGATTGTTCTTTGTGCGACAAGTGACGAGAGAGGTTCTTACCCTTCTGTTGACATTGATCATGAACAGGCTGCGTTTGATGCGGTAAACACTCTGATCCGGCACGGGCACCGTGAGATTGCCATGATCAGCGGCACGCTTCAGGATCCGGCGAACGGCTATGCACGTTTCCAAGGGTACAAGAAGGCGCTGGAAACTGCCGGCATCGAGTATCAAGAGGATCTGGTGCGTATTGGTAACTATCGCTATGAATCAGGCGTGGAAGCGATGAAATACTTCCTGGGACTTAAGAAGAAACCGACGGCTATTTTTGCTGCTACCGATGAGATGGCAATTGGCGCTATTCATAGCATTCAGGATGAAGGCTACAAAGTACCGGATGATTTCTCTATTATCAGCGTAGATAATATTCGGATGGCTTCGATGGTTCGTCCACAGCTGACAACGGTAGCTCAACCGATGTATGATTTGGGAGCCGTAGCTATGCGCTTGCTTACCAAGCTGATGAAGAAGGAGAATGTGGAGAATCCTCGCGTGATTCTGCCGCATGAAACGATTCTTCGGCTTTCGGTTAGTCATGTGAACGAGTAAGAAGTGTGAATGAAAGCAATTTACCATTTTGAAGAAAGCTCCTGGTTTTAAAGGGGCTTTTTTCTGGTGGGATTATTTTGTGGTCTTGAATTCAGGAGGGATATCGGTATGACAACACAGGTTATTGGCCTAATCGGGGCCATGGACGAAGAAGTGGAAATGCTGCTCAGTCAACTGGAGAATAAAGAAACGGCAGTTCGTGCAGGGGTTACATATGCTTCGGGAACGATTCATGGCAAGCGCGTCGTTGTATGCAAGAGCGGAGTGGGTAAGGTGAATGCCGCGGTTACTACGCAAATCTTGATTGATACTTATGGCGTTTCCAAAATATTGTTTACCGGCGTGGCGGGCGCGCTGCATCCGGAGCTGAACATTGGCGATATCGTCATCTCTTCCTCCTGCATGCAGCACGATATGGACGTGACGCCGCTCGGCTTTGCGCGCGGCGTGATTCCGTATCAGGCAGTGTCTGATTTTCCTGCTGATCCCTCGTTGATCGAGCTGGCAGAGGAAGCGTGCAAAGAGCAGGCGGCGAATCATTACGTCATCGGAAAGGTTCTTTCGGGCGATCAGTTCATTGCTAGTCGTGATACAGTACGGACGCTTCACGAGGATCTGAACGGGGTTTGCGCGGAAATGGAAGGCTCTGCCGTTGCCCAGGTATGTTATATGAACGGTGTGCCTTATGTGGTAATCAGATCCATGTCGGATAAGGCTGACGGTTCTGCCCATGTCAACTTTCCTGAGTTTACCGTGAAAGCTTCCAAGCGTTCACACGAAATCGTGAACTACATGCTGGGCAAACTCTAGTAAAAACTTTGTGTGAGTGGTAGGCATACATATCCAGTATGCATCTCTACAGACAAACTCCCCGAGGGCAAGCCCTTGGGGAGTTTGTTTTTTTATTTATTGGGTATCGACTTAATACATAAACCGCTGTCTGAAACGGATACGATCGAATTGTTCTTGTGATGAAAGCGGTACGTGCCGTCCGATTCTGACCATGAGACAGTTAGCAGGATGGGAGCAGATTTCCGGATCGTCGGTTGCGTACCACTCCATATCTACAATTTTCATTAACCGCTCCATCATTTTGCGGTAATCCCATACGTTAAGGCCGCTTCCTTTAAGATCCCAATGCCAGTAGTACTCGGTCGTAAACACGATGTAACGCTCCATCTGTTCTTCTTCAAATGCAGTCTTTATCATTTGCTGCCCAAGTCCCAGAGAACGGTAATCTTTCGCTACCTCGATGGCACCAAGTTCAATCAAATCTTCCATATTGCCCTCAGACCAGCGTTCCTGCTCATCCGGGTGATGAAACGTTACATATCCAACGATCATATCTTGGTCTCTCGTGATGATGATTCTGCCTTCGGGCAGGCCTGCAATTTCCACCAATGCCTCATGCTGCTCCGCAGGACGACGAAATGCCTTGAGATCAGGGTGCATGGTTAGCTCGGATAGTTGCTCGGGAGGTACAGGTCCTTCGATGATCAGGCGGCGGTCTTCAGGGAACAAAACATGAGACTGGTATACCTTGCAGTGTTCCATCCGTTACGCTCCTTTCAATTCCATACCCTACTTATAGCAAAAAAATAAAAAAATGAAAAGCAATGACAGGCAAACGAGAGCTATGATATAATCTTTTCGACATAAAATCATCACATTTGTGTCGTACTTAACGATATGTTTCCTTGCGAATTCAGGGGTTAATGACTCGAAGACTGCGACAACGTGACGACCCACCGCAATGTGTAAAATGTATGTTTCATTCAATCATTTTGTAAGCGCTGTCCACTATGAGGAGACCGATTTGAGAATGAGGAGGATGTTATCATGAATCAAACGCATAGCGAAATATTGCCAAGTGAAGTTTCACATTCCAATATGAAGAGTTACGAGCAGGCACGCTCCGAGTTTTCATGGGACGAAATCGAGAGACATTTTACTTGGTATGAGACGGGCAAAGTGAATATGGCCTATGAAGCTATAGATCGTCATGTGGCAGAGGGGCGAGGAGATAAGGTAGCTCTCTTGTATAGTGACGCCAATCGTGAGGAATCTATTACTTACGCGCAGTTGAAAGAAAAATCCGACAAGTTCGGTAATGTACTCCGTAAATATGGTGTTAGCAAAGGTGATCGGGTCTTTATCTTTATGCCGCGCGGTCCTGAGCTCTATGCCGGTTTGCTGGGCATTCTGAAGGTTGGCGCCGTGGTCGGCCCATTGTTCGAGGCGTTTATGGAGACGGCTGTAAAGGATCGTCTGGAGGACAGTGGAGCGATTGCACTGATTACGACGCCTGCACTGTTGTCACGTGTGAAGCGAGACGAGTTGCCTGAACTGAAGCATATTTTTGTTGTGGGCGAGATTGAAGAGGAGGACCCGCGGCTAGTAAGCTACCACGAGGAAGTTGAAGCAGCATCAAGTGAGCTGGAGATTGAATGGCTTGAACGGGAAGATGGATTGATCATGCACTATACGTCAGGCTCTACCGGGAAACCGAAGGGCGTCTATCACGTGCAGAATGCCATGATTCAGCATTATTATACGGGCAAGGTTGTTTTGGATTTAAGGGAAGATGATATATATTGGTGCACGGCGGATCCGGGCTGGGTTACCGGTACGTCCTACGGCATTTTTGCACCGTGGTTGAACGGGGTTACCAATGTCATTCGCGGAGGCCGTTTCAGTCCGCAGGATTGGTACAGTACTTTGGTGAACAATAAGGTAACGGTATGGTACAGTGCTCCCACCGCCTTCCGCATGTTAATGGGTGCCGGCTCCGAGCTTATCGACCAATATGATCTGAGCCATGTACGGCATATTTTATCCGTTGGCGAGCCGCTTAATCCCGAGGTGGTGCGTTGGGGACACAAGGCTTACAAGCAGCGTATCCATGACACATGGTGGATGACAGAGACTGGCGGACAGTTGATCTGTAATTACCCGGGCATGGCGATCAAGCCAGGATCCATGGGGCGCCCGGTGCCGGGCATTACAGCGGCTATCCTGGACGATCAGGGGAAAGAAGTGGCTCCGTACACGATGGGGAATTTGGCAATCAAGACACCTTGGCCGTCCATGATGAGAAAAATTTGGAATAACGAGGCGAAGTATGAAGAATACTTCCGAATTCCGGGCTGGTACATTTCAGGTGATTCGGCATATATGGATGAAGAAGGATACTTCTGGTTCCAGGGCAGAATCGACGATGTGATTAATTCGTCCGGTGAGCGAATCGGACCGTTCGAAGTCGAGAGCAAGCTGGTTGAACATCCGGCTGTTGCTGAAGCAGGCGTGATCGGTAAGCCTGATGTAACCCGTGGCGAGATCATTAAAGCCTTTATCTCTTTACGCGAGGGGTATACACCTACTCAGGAGCTCAAGGATGAAATCTACCGATTTGTGAAGGAAGGACTCTCCGCCCATGCTGCGCCTCGTGAAATTGAGTTTAAGGATAAACTTCCGAAGACACGCTCCGGTAAGATTATGCGCCGCGTACTGAAAGCGTGGGAGCTGGATCTTCCGACAGGCGATCTGTCCACGATTGAAGATTAAAAGCGTGATCAAGACAGGGCTGACAATGAAGATGGTGACCACCATTTTCATTGTCAGTTTTTTTGAGACAGGCGCTTTTCCTTTTACCAAAAAAGATGAACTAGACTAGAAGTTTCTGCTTAAGCAAAAATAAAGCCAGCCCTTCCAACAGACGATCGCTGTAGAGGGGCTGGCTTTTAATATTTCTATCTATTTTTTCTCAAAATATACGGCCGGTGAAGCAGCAGATTCACCGATTGGATTTACGGCAGTTATTCTAAAGGTACCGCCGATTGGGTTACCAGAGGAGTAATAGAACTCCGTGCTCTTACTTGAGCCAAGAATCTGGTAATTGCCGTCACTATTTGGACTGATGTAGATGTTGTAGACCATAACCTCTTCCTCTGGAGCATTGCCGCTCCAGGTGGCCTGAAAGCCCTCAGGGGTAGCTACAAGGGTCGGCTGACCTGGTGCAGACGGTACGGTAGCAGCACCTTCATTCCCAAGTTCCAGGTCGATATTGGGATCTCCCTCAGTCAAGCCATCATCCGGATTATCGATGTCGTCATCCGGATTCGCATCGTTGTCGCCCGGTACTTCGAATCCAGGCGCTGTGCCGCCCACAATGGCGCTTGGCTCAGATACTTTGCCGGCAACGTCAACGGCGACAACGTAATAAGAAGTAAACATTCCGTCAGCTCCAAGTCCCGAGAAGACAAGACTCTCATCGCCAAGCACGACCTGCCCTTGATGTGTATACGGACTTCCGTTAACGGACTTAAAGAGCCGGTATCCGACAACATCAGGAGATCCGCTGGCATTAAAGCTGATCGAGCCGCTGCCCATCGAATAATGAACATTTTTCGGTGGAGTAGGGGCTTTGCCATCATCCGTTCTAGGGTCGAGCCTGCTTGGCATCCCTTTCTTCGCGTCCTGCGGCAGATAAGATTCCAGTGATCTCTTTTCACCTTTCATGACCTTCAGGGCGTTCTGCAGCTCTATAATCAGCTCATCAATGGGTTTCTCACGCTTGATTACGATTTGTTCTCTCAACATATCCAGAGGCGTTGCTTCATGTGGAATGTAATTTACACCCCGATAGGTGATATATTTCGCTTTTGCGATGCCATCATCGCTTTCGGTAGGCACAAACTTCACATTAAACAGATCCGTTACGAATCTGTCCGTTAAGGCGGTCGGCAGTTTGCCGCTGTACGCCGAAACCGTTTTGGAGGTTATGCCTTCAGGCTTCTCAAACGTTTTGGTTGGGAACAGATCCGGCTTAACGTCGGTTGCTTCGTTCATGATTCTTGCCCAAATGGCCTGTGCGTGCTTGCGCTGGTCTCCAACGAGCGTATTTTTTTGTTCTTTGTATCCGACCCATACGCCAAGCGTCACATCAGGTGAGTATCCCATGAACCAGACATCCCCGTAGTTCTGGGTAGATCCGGTTTTACCAACGACCGGAACCTCATTGAATTTCTTGTACGTGTCTCTGACCTTGCTGCCTGTTCCGTTCGTGATGACGGTTCGGAGCATATCCGTCATAAGATACGCTGTCTGCTCGGAGAACACCTGCTCCGGTTTTACTTCATGTTTATAGACAATATTGCCTTTGGAATCCACGATTTTCTCAATCATGAAAGCATCCGTGAATTTGCCTTGATTGCCGATGGAACTGTATGCATTGGTGAGTTCTTCTACTGTCACGCCGTAATGAAGCCCGCCGAGTACACCTGTTGAAGCGTTATAATCGTCTTCCTCCAAGGTAGTGATACCCAGCTTCTTGGAAAACTCCCAAGCCTTCTCGATTCCGACCGTGTTGTTAAACAGTTTGAGGGCCACCGTATTGGTCGAATCGTTCAATGCCTGTCGTGCCGTCATCAATCCTCTGTACCCGGTGTACGAGTTTTTGGGAATATGGAACACTTTGCTGTAGTCCTTTAAGATGATCGGTGAATCGTCCACCACGCTGGCAGGTTGAATCGCTCCCGAATCGAGTGCCGGTAAATAGGCGGCAATAGGTTTCATGGCAGATCCAGGTTGTCGTTTCATTTGTGTGGCGTAATTCATTTGTTCTGTGTTAAAATCCCTGCCCTCAATCATGCCGAGAATGGCGCCGGTTTTGTTGTCGATCATCATCGCGGCGGTTTGTTCCATTCCTTTTTCCTGGCTGTCAGGCAAGTAGTTGCTGTCATCCTCCGCGATGGAGCGCATGGTCTTGTATAATGTCCGGTCGATGGTGGTGTAAACACGGTAACCGCCGGTGCTGAGCTGGGCCCGGGAAGCATCCATCAGATCGGAGTTCGCTTGTGTGCCTTTTGCGTTCTCTTCCGCTTCCTCGCTCAGCTGCATCAGAATATTCGATGCTTGACGTTCTACTTCCATCATGAGATAAGGATAAGTCACATAGGCCTTCTGCGTGCGAGGAGCAAGCGATTTTTTGATATCGAATGCCTTGGCCTCTTCATATTCGGCTTGTGTTATTTTGCCTTCTTCCAGCATGCTTGCCAGCACGCGGTGTTGCCGGTTTACTGCCCGTTTAAATGCTTTCTCGTCAAATTCTCCTTTGCCGTTGAAGGCCGAGTAGGAGGATGGAAGCTGCGGCAGACCCGCCAAATATGCAGCTTGAGCCACGTTCAGATCATCCAGCTTGTTGATGTTGAATATTCCTTTTGCGGCAGCCTTGATCCCGAACAGCTGGTATCCGCTGGAACCATTCCCGTAAGGAACCTTGTTCAAGTAGGCTGTTAAAATTTGGTCTTTACTCAAAAAGCGTTCCATCCGCATGGCAAGCAGCATTTCTTTTACCTTGCGGTTATCGGTTTTGTCGCGACTTAAAAAAGTGAGCCTGGCCAGCTGTTGCGTCAACGTGCTGCCGCCGGTTTGAACCGGTTCGTTCAGGACGCGTTCTTTTACGGCGCGAGCGGTACCTTTTATGTCAACACCCTTATGTGTATAAAAACGGTTGTCTTCTATGGATACGACGGCATCCTTAACAAACTGGGGAATATCCTTGAATTCCACAGGTCGTCTGTCTTCTTCGGTTCTAAGCTGCCCGATCGGTGAGCCATCCGCGAAGTAGGCGAAGCCCGTTATGGCATTGTCGTTCACCGTATTCTCGATGAGAGCTCTGGATCTTACCGGCTCATTCTCAACAATAGAGGTCACGTAGCCAGCTACGGCTCCTCCGGCGAACAAAACGCCCATCAGACCCACCACAAAGAGCCATCCGATGACGGATCCGAGCACCCGCAGAAAGGACCGTTTACGCGGTTTCTTCTGTTTTTCAGGCTCTTGTTTTTTCTCCTCAACCATGAATGTATACTCCTCCTTTTAACGCACCTATTATAGCATAAATCGAAGGTTTTGAATCATGTGTCCCTATATAGCGTGTCCTTTTTTGAGGAAGATTGACTTTTTCGGAAAGCATATGATACAAATAATGCAAAGTTCATATCGTGAAAAGCTTTGAAGGACCCCAGTAGAAGGCGGAGCCTTTCGTTTCCAGAGAGTCGGTGGGTGGTGCAAACCGATAACGAGCCCCTTTGAATTACCGTCCGGAGCTGACCGGGGGAAAAGGAGCCGTACACCTGTGCGGCTGTTACAGTAGTCCGGTTCCGGGATGACAACCCGTTATGGCAATGAAGTGAGAATCCGTTCCTTGTGGTAACGGATTCTAATTAGGGTGGTAACGCGAGCGCTCCTACTCGTCCCTTGGGATGAGTAGGAGCTTTTTTGCGTTCATAAATAGAGGGAGGCTTGCGGAAACATGAAGTGGGATGGTATATCGAACGTTCAGCAGCAAGAGGTGGAACGGCAGATGGAGGTGATCTCCCGTGGAGCAGTGGAGATCATCCCGGAAGAAGCGATGAGGCAGAAGGTGATGAAATCGGTTGTAACCGGCGAGCCGCTGCGCGTGAAGCTGGGAATGGACCCGTCAGCGCCCGATCTTCACGTCGGGCATACCGTCGTGCTGCAGAAGCTGCGTCAGTTCCAGGAACTCGGACATGAAGTACAGCTCATCATTGGGGACTTTACCGGCAGAATCGGAGATCCGACAGGCAAATCCGATACGCGTAAGCAGCTGTCGGAAGAAGATGTTAGACGGCATGCGGAAACGTACAAAAAACAAATATACAAGGTATTGGATCCTGAAAAAACGAAGGTATATTACAACTCCGAGTGGCTTGCGCCGATGACTTTTGCCGATGTGGTCAGCTTATCGGCAAAGGTGACGGTGGCACGGATGCTCGAGCGCGATGATTTTACCAAACGGTATCAGAGCGGGCTTCCGATCAGCATCCATGAATTTTTTTACCCGTTGATGCAGGGGATGGATTCTGTGGCGCTTAAGACCGATGTCGAGCTTGGTGGGACGGATCAGAAGTTTAACTTGCTGATGGGACGCACCCTGCAGAAGGAGTATGGCTCAGAGCCTCAGGTTGCAATCACGATGCCGCTTATTGAAGGGCTCGACGGCGTACAGAAGATGAGTAAGAGCTTGGGCAATTACATCGGTATCGATGAAGAGCCGAATGAGATGTACGGTAAGTCCATGTCCGTTCCGGATGAGCTCATGCTCAAATACTTCAGCTTGGCCACGGATATGGCAAGTGAGGAGGTAACCAGCTTGGAGAAGGGGCTCCGGGACGGAGTTGTCCATCCCCGGGATGCCAAGATGAGTTTGGGGCACAGACTCGTTTGCATGTATCATGGGCGGGAGGCTGCGGATGCTGCACAGCAGCATTTTGTGACGGTATTCCAGCAGAAGGCACTTCCTGAAGACATTGAGGTTTACATGGTACCCGAAGGAGAATTGAAGGAAGGAAAGATTATGCTTATCAATCTACTGACACTGCTCGGTTTTGCCGCTTCCAATGGCGAGGCTAGACGGAGCATTCAGCAGGGGGCCGTAAAATGGAATGGGGAGAAATGCAGCGACATTTACGGTGAGATCGTGCCTCAGGATGGGGATGTGGTTCAAGTGGGCAGGCGTAAATTTGCCAGACTGAGGCTTTCTTAAGCTTATTGAACCTGAAGAGGATTCAATGAGACAGCAAAAACCCTGAAGGCCAAGGCCTTCAGGGTTTTTAGATTCCGAGTTCATCTTAACGGTTGTAGAATTCGACGATTTGTTTCTCATCGATATCTTGGGAAAGTTCGGAACGTTCTGGAAGACGGATGTATTTCCCTTCCATTGCTGCTTCATCAAATTCGAGGTAAGCTGGAAGATGTACACGGTTAGCCAAAGCTTCCTTGATGGAGGAAAGGCCGCGGCTTCTTTCACGAAGACCGATTACATCGCCAGTGCTTACAGCGTAAGAAGCGATATCGACTTTCTTGCCGTTCACAGTCACGTGACCGTGAGCTACCAATTGGCGAGCACCCGCACGGGAATTGCTGAAGCCAAGACGGTAAACCAGGTTGTCCAGACGGCTCTCAAGCAGGAACATAAAGTTCTCACCAGCGATACCTTTCATGCCAGTTGCTTTGTTAAACAGGGTTTTAAATTGCTTCTCGCCCAAGCCGTACATATGACGCAGCTTTTGCTTTTCTTGAAGCTGCATACCATAGTTGCTGACTTTTCTCCGTTGGTTAGGACCATGCTGACCTGGAGGGAAAGGGCGTTTAGCCAATTCTTTACCTGTACCGCTCAGGGAGATTCCCAGACGACGGCTTAATTTAAATTTAGGACCGGTGTAACGTGCCATGTTATATAGACTCCTTTTTAATTAAAGTTTCATTAGGGCTCTATTTGCGCCGTATTTGTTTGCTCTACCGAAATCGCCGGAAGATCTGCCAGGAAAGTTCAGCCGCTGTCCTGTCAGTAACAAATAACGTGAGGGTGACACAACCCGCCCAAATTCATGGAATGCATTGCATTCTTACTCAACAATAAATATTATATGAAGTAATGATATAAAGTCAAGTTCAACCTGCAACTTACTATAACTTGGATTTTGTCTAATTTTGTCGATAGGTCCATGGACCTAAAAATATTGTGAAAAACGCATAAATTTTAATGCAAAAATGGGTAGAAAAGAGTAAGATGATATTGGATTAAGTAGTCTCATTTATCTAGTTACATATTGTAACATCTATCTGGTGTTTATGCAGCACCCTCCCAACATGTTGAACAGCTGGGTTACCGCCATTCATGCGGCAGCCAAATGGATCCTTACATTATGAATCGGAACGCCAGTCTTGGATAGGCCTTTTATAATGGTGCAAAGGAGCGCCCAATATGTCAGAAGATCAACGGAAAGTGTATGAAAGCTCTCCCGGCTCTGCAGTTATGTTTCATGATGCCGAGCCAATTCCTGGAAACGAGCCTTGCTTTTGGCTTCAGAGCTTGGATATTACACCTCATGATTTCCCTTATATTCAGCCTCTCATATCAGACAGCTATCTGGAGTGGCTAAGAGAAAGCGCAGGCACACAGGCGATGAAGAAATTCAGCTGGGCCCTTCTTTCTCATGAGGGAGCTTGGCTGACAGGGGCTTCCGATATAACGGAATACCTTAATGTAAGTGAAGATGAGACATTATCGCTTGCTTTGAACACCAAGGAAGCGGCGCAAGGAATGGGAAAGGGTTCGTTTGAGGGAAGCGTGCTGTGCGCTGTCCCGCTCTTCACTCGCATTCATGGTGATGTATTTGCGGTGATGGTCAGTGTTTCCTCACAGGCAATGGAGCCGGAACAATCACTTATGCTGACAGAAACATACGCCTTATTGTTTCGTTCCTGCTTCTATCGGAAGCTGGAGTACGTGTTTGCTGATGATCTGGAGAAAGTCCACACCCAAGCTGAGCGTGAGGTGCACAGGCGTTCCATCATGTTTCAGTATGTCAAACGGATGCATATCCAGATTGATGTGGACAGCGTGCTGGTGGAGGCTATCGACAGTGTCCTGGCGCTGTATCCCAAGGCCAAAGTCGAATTGTTTATGTCTCAGGACCATGAGAGTGGACATCCGCTTGTACGTCCTCTGCTGCTTCATCATTGGCAGAAAGAGGTTTATGTGCGGACATTTATGGAGGGTACCCTCACGATTGATGAACATGAGGAATCCGATTCGATCGTGGAAATCGGGATTCCCATGGGAGGCAAGCAGGGCGTTTATGGCGTACTCCATGTGGAAGTGGACAAGTCCGAGCTGCCCGATATGGATCTGGAGCTGCTCGGGATGATGGCCGACGCTGCCGGCACCGCGTTTGAGAATGCCAAATTGTACGAGCAGTCCAATCTGATGATTCATGAGCTCCGTATGATTAATGAACTGACACAGCGGTTGAACAAAAGCCTGCATTTGGCGGAGATATTTCAGTTTGCCAACCATGAGCTGCTAAAGATTCTTGAAGCCGATTACTGCTGCATTTTGATTTATAACGAGGAGCTTGGCGGTCTTGAAGTGGTATCCTGCAACGCCGAGTGGCTTGCCAAGGAGGTCTTTGAGAAGGATTATGGTTTGGGCGGCCTAGTCTATCATTCGAAGGAGCCCCTCATCCTGTCAGACTATCACGAAGAACGTCCGGCGGAATCCAGGCTTATGGAGAGCACCCATTCCAGCTCGATGATTGCTACTCCGCTAACCGTTAACGGTGAGGTACGGGGCGTTGTTCTTCTCACCCATGCGAAGCCGCATTATTTTTCCTATGACAGCTATCGGCTGCTTCAAGCTCTGACCAGCCATATTGGTCTGGCTATCGGCAATGCTTTTCTGCATGCGGAAGTGAGGAGAATGGCTAACCGGGATATGCTGACTGAACTGTATGCGAGACATTATCTTGACGAAATGATCCATGAATGTCAGAACCGTGATTTTTGCGGTTCTCTCATCGTTGTGGATATCGATGAATTCAAGCAGGTCAATGATACGTTCGGTCACCAGCGGGGGGACAAAATTCTGAAGCAGGTCAGCAGCATCGTGAAGACAACGATACGGCACAGCGATATTCCAGCCCGCTGGGGCGGTGAAGAGCTTGCCGTGTATTTGCCGGGACTCGGCATTCAACAGGCAATGCAGGTCGCCGAACGGATTCGCATAAGGGTATCGGAAGAGACCGATCCCCGCGTAACGGTGTCCTGCGGAATTTCCGAATGGAACTGGACCAATGACAAGATCAGCGTAGAGTCTCTCTTCTATCGAGCGGATATGGCCCTTTACGAAGCGAAGAATGGCGGCCGCAACCGGATTGTCGTGGAGAGGGCGGAAGCTGAAATCGGACTGGATTAAAAACCCTGCAGCTATTTAGTGGCTGCAGGGTTTTTTCTGTAATCTGCATAATGTAAGGGGCCGCGGATAGCCTAAGAGCAAGATCAACGAGAGGCTGATGATTATGAGAATGAGAAGATCACGGAGCGTCATCGGAATGGTTTTGTTTGTCTTTTGCCTAACCGGATGTGCCTGGCAGGAGCAGTTGTCTGCCGAAGAGTCGTTTAACCGTGCCCTGTCGGGGCTGTCGGGCGTTGATAATTTTTCTTTTCGGGGAGAAGCAGCGATTCGGACCGGAGAAAACGGACCGTTTCAGCAAAGTTTGGCATTTGAAGGCAATCTGCAGCATCATACGGATTTGACACTATCATCAAGGGACAAAGGGACAACAATACAGAAGAATAAGGTATCAGCGGATTCGGTATATAAATCTGATGGACTTACAGTGGCACTGAAGCGCAAAGAAGGCAAGTGGAGCACGCTGTCATCGGAACATGCCGAAGAAATGTGGATCACCCGCTTGAATCCGCTGGAACTGCTGGAGTATATCGGAAAGTCGGAGAAGACGGTGACCCAGGAACTGGGGGCGGCAAGAGGAACCAAGGTGCTGCGCATCGAGCTGTCACCCGAGGCGGCAGCCAATATGGTCTATGGATCGCTGGATGAGCAGATGAAGGCGCTGGCTGCGCGGATCGAACGCAAAGGGGATCCGCTGTATAGTGCAGATCCTAAGGTTCGTAAACGACTGAAGGCCGTCTGGCAGCGTGACTATAATGAAATGAAGAACATGCTCAGCAAGGCGGATGCCGTTTCGGTCTCTCATGTAACGATTAACAACAAAAAACAGCTTCCTACCAAACTGACTATGGAACGAACGTTGTTTTTTGTTGACGAGCAGGGCAGAACTCGCACGGAAACGCTGCTGTCCGATGTTACTTTTACCGGTTATTGAAGGATCAGCCATGAAAATTTTTTTAACGATGAACGCTGACTTCGAGTTGGTTGCATGCTACAATAATTTATAAATTTACCGCTGTTCAATTCATATGTAGGGGAACAGTCATCATAAGGAGGATATGACATATGCGTGATCCCAGAATTCAAAAACTGGCTCAAAATCTCGTGAACTATTCGGTAGATATGCAGCCAGGCGAAAATGTGCTCATTGAAATGATCGGATCGGAGCGCGATCTGCTGAATGCCATCATTGAGGAGGTTTCGAATCAAGGCGGCCGTCCGTTCGTGCAATTGACAGATCGCACGGTTCAACGGGCCATGCTGAAGAAAGCAAACAAGGAGCAGCTTGAGCTGTGGGCTGAGCTGGATCTTGAGCGCATGAAGAAAATGGATTGTTACATCGGTATCCGCGCAGGCGAGAACGTCAACGATATGGCTGACGTGCCTGAGGAAAACATGAAGCTGTACAATGCGCTTTACTCGCATCCCGTACATAGCGAAGAGCGTGTCAAGCGTACGAAATGGGTGGTTCTCCGCTATCCGAACGCCAGCATGGCGCAGCTTGCCAACACCAGCACGGAGGCGTTTGAGGATTTCTACTTCGATGTGTGCAATCTGGACTATTCCAAAATGGACCGCGCGCAGGATCCTTTGGCCGAGCTGATGAGGAATACCGACAAGGTTCGCATCGTGGGACCGGGAACGGACCTCAGCTTCTCGATCAAGAACATCGGCGCGGAGAAATGCTCCGGCCAGAAAAACATTCCGGATGGCGAGGTATACACAGCGCCTGTTCGTGATTCGGTTAACGGAACGATCGCTTACAATACACCGACTCTTTACAATGGCGTCACCTTCGAAAATATTAAATTCCGCTTTGAAAACGGAAAAATCGTCGAAGCAACAGGCAGCGACACGAAGCGGCTGAACGAGATCCTTGATGCGGACGAAGGTGCAAGATATATCGGCGAGTTTGCCATCGGCTTCAACCCGTACATTTTGACACCGATGAAAGATATTCTGTTTGACGAGAAAATCGCAGGTAGCCTGCATTTTACGCCAGGTCAAGCATATGATGTAACAGACAACGGCAATCGTTCCTCGATTCACTGGGATCTCGTGCTGATCCAGCGTCCGGAGTACGGCGGCGGGGAAATCTACTTTGATGACCGTCTCATTCGCAAGGATGGTATATTTGTTATTCCAGAACTGGCAGCGTTAAATCCGGAAAATCTTAAATAGATTGGAAAAAATGTTGCATAAGAAAACGGATTCAATGTATCATGAAGGTGCAGTGATGAGCTTTATTCAGATCCTAAAGTTACGGAGGGATTCGTATGTCCAATAACAATCAATCTATCGTAGAAATTTCACAAACCGCCAGCCAGTTCTCATCCTCCATCGTTTTACAGGCGGAGAACAAGTACATTGATGTTAAGAGCATCTTGGGTCTGTTCACAACGCTTGTCAACAGCCAAAGCTATGAATTGCATGTACATGGACCTGATGCTGATGCAGCTAAAAAGGCAATGATCGACGTATTCACCAAGCATGGTTTGAATGTATCCGTCGTGGCTGAATAACAGTCGCCAAAAACACCCTTCCATAGAATGGAAGGGTGTTTTTTCGTAGAGAAAGGGTCTATTTTGTTCAGGTCCTTGTATTGAGAAACGATTTCGACTAATATTAAAGATAGTAACTGTGCTGTGATTTTTGACATAGGGGGGAAGATCATGACTTCATCTGATTTACAGGAACAGCTGAATCTCAAAGCGATCAGTCTTCTACATGAAGATGCAGATAAAATCCTAAAGCTTATTGAAGTACAGATGGAGAATCTGGCGACCCGTTATTGCCCTCTCTATGAGGAAGTGCTGGATACCCAAATGTACGGTTTTTCAAAAGAGGTTGATTTCGCGGTGCGGGCCGGGCTTCTTCCGGAAAGTACGGGAAAGCAGCTGATCAGCAAGCTTGAACGCAATCTGGCGGTCCTGTACGAAGCCATGAATCAATCCAAATAGCCTGTACTCGTACAGGCGCATACATAGAGAAACGCATGTCGCACTCAGGCGGCATGCGTTTTTTTCTTGTGGATAGGATGGCATCGCACGACGTATGCAGCTGTGCGGGCGGACCGTTTCCTACGCTTAGACGAGGAAGAACGAGACGCCCAGTATGACGTATACGGCGAGCAGCAGAAGGCCTTCATACCAGTTGGATGCACCGTCCTGCGTTATGGATCTGGCAATGAATACGGCGACGCCGATGGCGACCAGCTCCAGCGTGGTGAACACGAGATCCATCGTATCTCCGAGAAAGAAGCTTATAAACACAAGCACGGGAGCAACGAACAGGGCGATCTGCAGGCTGCTGCCAACGGCAATTTCAACGGCGGCGCCGATTTTGTTCTTCATCGCCAGCATGATAGCTGCACTATGTTCGGCGGCATTACCGATAATCGCTACCAAGAAGGCCCCGATAAACAGCTCGCTGAGGCCATACTCGTGACTGATAGGCTCAAGGACCCCGACAAGCCATTCGCTGACAAACGCGACCATGACGGTGGCGACGACAAGATACAGAATCGAGCGTTTCTTGGACCAGGTGGGGCCGTGCTCGTGCGGCAGCGCATCCTGGTCGTGATCGTCGCTGACATCCGCCAAATAATTTTTGTGGGTAATCATTGAGAATCCAAGCCATGCGATGTAGGACACGATAAGAATTCCCGCTACAATGAGGCTGAGCGTCTTGGTTTCACTCTCCGTAATGGAGTGGGTATTCAGAAAGACCGCAGGGATGAACAGCGCGATAATGGCCAGCGTCATCAGGGATCCGTTCAGACCTGCCAGCGTCACATTGTATTTTTGGATTTTAAACTTGAGGCCCCCGGCAAACAGGCTGAGCCCGAGAACGAGCAGCAAGTTGCCGATAATGGAGCCGGTGATGCTTGCCTTCACCATATCGTACAAGCCTTCCTTGATCAGCAGGATGGCGATGATCAGCTCTGCCGCGTTACCGAAGGTGGCGTTGAGGAATCCCCCGAGTCGTTGACCCGCGTAATGCGCAACGCTTTCGGTTGCTTTGCCTAGAAAACCGGCGACAAAAATAACCGAGATCGAAGACAAAATGAATTGGAGCGTGAAGTTCCAGTTCGCAAAGTGTCCCAGCGCGCTCAGTAAAAAAGTGAAGATGAGAAGCGCGGGATTTAGCCATTTTTTCATAACCGACACCTACCTTATGGTTTATGTACTGATGAGTTCTTGCGATTGGAAACGACGATTCTCGCATCGCTTTCTACAATATACCCAAATTTTTCGAAAAATTATCCCTGTTTTCTGAAGGGAGCATTTGCTTTTTGGGTCCGTTACGATTTACAATAACGGATAATGAGGTGAAGGAGGATATGGCATGACGGAACAACTTCAACTGGATAACGGTTTGATTCGAATATCGGATGATGTCGTCTCGAAAATTGCCGGATTGGCTGCCTTGGAAACCCCAGGTATTGCAGCCATGTCCGGTGGATTGTCCGAGGGCTGGGCTAAGAGACTAAGCGGCAAAAATGTGCAAAAGGGTGTTACCGTGGAAGTAGGTCAGCTGGAAGCGGCGATCGACCTGCGGATTATCGTGCTCTATGAGACACCAATACATGAAGTGTGCCGCATGCTTCAACAGAATGTCCGCGAAGCTGTCGAGAGCATGACAGGGCTTCGAGTGGTTGAGGTCAACGTGAAGGTCGAAGGCGTAGCGTTTAAAGACGATGAAATCGACGATATTCAGCTTCGAGCCAAATAAGACGACCATAGGGGATCGTGCCCCGCTAATGATGAAAAAAATCGAAAAAAAGACTACCGGATTGCCCGGTAGTCTTTTTTAATTACGGATTTAACCTGCTCCTCTTTCATCGGACGGTTGCTGTCCCTGGATATGCTAAGCACGATTCCCATACTCAGCATCATGACCAGCAGCGAGGATCCGCCATAACTGATGAACGGGAGGGTAACGCCCGTTATCGGGATGGTATTGGTCACCCCGCCGATATTGATGAAGGCCTGAATGGCGATCAGTCCCATGATGCCGACGCCGGTCAAGGTACCGAAGGGATCCGAACAGCGTAGCGAAACAATGATCCCTCGCAGGATAAAATATAAGTAGAGCAGGAGGAATATCGCGGTTCCGATAAAACCGAATTCTTCGCCGATGACCGAAAAGATAAAGTCGTTGTAAGGATTCGGCAGATAATGCAGCTTCTGCACGCTCTCCCCGTAACCGGCTCCGGTGACACCGCCCTGGCCGATGGCGATCAGCGATTGAACCAAATTGTAGCCCGTGTCCGACTCATCGTGGAACGGGTCCATGAAAGCCTCGATCCGGCCCATCTTATAGTTCTTGGAAGCCTCTTCCTGATCTCCGCCGGAGTTAAAGAGCGATCCGACTCCCAGTGTGAGCACCAGGCCAAGCGCAACAAGCGAGATACATCCGAGGATATGCTTGAGGCTGGCGCCGCCGGCATAGATCAGCAGTCCGCTGGTAGCCACGAGGATGAAACAGGAGCCCAGGTCCGGCTGAAGCATGATCAGTCCCGCTACGATCCCTACAATAATGAGTACGGGGAAGAAACCGCCCTTCCATTGACGGATTCGTTCCCCTTTTTTGGTGATCAACGCTGCCAGATAGACAATGGTCGCTATTTTGGCCAGTTCTGTCGGCTGGATGCCGAATTTCCCCAGGTTAAACCAGCTTGTGGCTCCGTTGGTTGCGGAACCGATGATCACCACAAGAATCAGCAGCATCAAGGTTAGAAAAAACACCGGTATGAATAGCTTTTTGTACTTTTTATAGTTGATGTTCATGGCAACAAACATAACCAACGTGCCAAGGACGGCAAACGCGACTTGCCGCTTCGTAAAATGCAGCGGATCGTTATTGAATTTTTCATTGAAAACGGCCAAGCTGGAGCTGGAACTGAACACCATGATCAGTCCGAATCCCACCAACAGCAAGGTAAGGATCAGCAGTTGAAAATCAGGCGTCCCTCTCTTCGGCTGAGGTTTGGTCGTATTCATAATGTTCGACCTTACGCTTCCAGAAGAGCTTTGAGCTCTTGAAGCTTCTTGGTGGCCACATTCATAACGGGCTGTGGAGCCATGGATTCATACTCGAGTCCGTGCGGGAACGTGGCTTTACCCAGGTATACCGCTTCGATTTTGAGGATGGTGTCCGGTTTTTCGAGCTTGCCTTCAACAGCGCGGGTGTTGATGCGCAGAAAGTATTCAGCCTGATTTTTTTTATCTTCGATTTTCAAGTCATATGTAGCGCGGTAGTATTCCCACTGCCAACGAATGAAGCCTACTTTCTCGGCACATTCATCGAGGTAAGCTAAATCGCTGTGCAATCCGTCCAAGCCTGTATTTTCGAAAATCATGTGGTCGTAACCCCCTTAATAGTCCTTGCAAAGTTCTTTAATATGATAGTATGTTTCAGGAACTTGTGCAAGCCTGTACCGCCCGTCACGCTTCAATTGAGACCTTTTATCCAGATGAGTTTTTGATAACGACAGGCATTCTTCTTTTCTGCTAAAATAAAAGCAAGTGAAAACGCTGTGAAATGTACGCTTTCCATTCCGGTGGTTATATATTCATAGGACTTCAATTCAAGCGAAGGGTGGATATGGCCGATGAACCGCGTCGTTTACCGCACGGATTATTATGTAGTGGAAGAGAACGGGCAGAAGGAAATTGTCGTGATCGACCGGATTCCGGAATCGGCAGCGGTTGTGGCCGTTTATCAAGGGTGTCTGCTCTTGGTATGCCAGCACCGGGAAGCGGTGGATGAGATCACTTGGGAGCTTCCTGGCGGAACGGTGAGACCCGGTGAGGAACGGAAGCTTGCCGTGAAGCGGGAGCTTGAGGAAGAGGCAGGTGTACTGTGCAAGGACTTGTCCTACATGGGCAGCGCTTATCCGATGGCTTCTCTAGCCAACCGGAACGTTCATTTTTATTTCACCGACGATTTGAAGGTGTCCGTTAGCCACGAGTCGAATCAAGATGAGGACGAAGATGTTAGAGCTATGTGGGTCCCGCTCAGGGATGTGTATCGCAAGATGAAGGAAAGCGGCCGAATGGATGCCATGGTTGGGCACGGGCTGCTGCTGAGCAAGCTTCACGGATTTCTTGCGATCGATTGAGCCGCATATAGCGGGGAAGGATGATGGAACTTGATGAAGGAAGCATTTTGGGAACAATGGTATCCACGGATGGTGGAATGGCGGCGTCATTTACATATGCACCCGGAACTTTCGTTCCAGGAGAAGGAAACTTCGACATTTATAGCAACCCGGCTGCAGGAGCTTGGTCTGGAGGTCAAGACAGGCGTAGGCGGTCATGGAGTGATAGGAATTCTAAGAGGAGATAAACCCGGCAAGACCGTTGTGCTGCGCTCCGACATGGATGCGCTGCCGATTGAAGACGGCAAGAGCTGCGAGTACAAATCGCGGGTGCAAGGAGCGATGCATGCTTGCGGGCATGACGGGCATGCATCCATGCTGCTGGGGGCTGCGGCTTACTACAGCACGTACCCGGAAGAAGTTCAGGGCGAGATTCGTTTCATGTTTCAACCGGCGGAGGAAGTCTGCCCCGGCGGTGCGGTAGAGATGATCAAGGATGGAGCGCTTGACGGAGCCGACGTTGTCTATGGTCTCCACTTATGGACGCCGTTTCCAGTAGGAACCGCAGCGAGCGCGCCAGGTCCGCTGATGGCTGCGGCGGATGAGTTTTTCATTGATATTACGGGGCGCGGGGGACACGGCGGTATGCCGCATGTGACAGCCGATGCCCTGGTAGCGGGAGCAGCGCTGGTCATGCAGCTTCAAACCATTGTAAGCCGCACGGTAGATCCGCTGCAGCCTGCCGTGGTTACGGTAGGAACGATGCAAGCCGGAACGGCGCAAAACGTCATTGCTTCCTCTTGCCGGATTACGGGAACGGTACGCACCTTTGACGAACCTACCCGGACGCTAATACGGGAGCGGATCGAGCATATGACCCGGACGGTTTCGGAAACCTACGGCACGAAAGCAGCGGTTCGATATCTCGTCGGTTATCCACCCTTGGTGAATGATGAGACCGAAACCGCTCGCTTCTTCCGTACGGCCCCTAAGGTATTCGAAGCGGATCAGGTCAAGGTGTCACCCAAACTGATGCCGGCAGAGGATTTTGCATACTACTTGAAGGAAATTCCGGGCTGCTTCATTTTCGTTGGAGCCGGTAACCCGGATAAGGCGGCAATCTATCCGCATCACCATCCGATGTTCGACTTTGATGAAGATGCCATGCGTTATGGGGCGAAGCTGCTGGTCGAGATGGTGTCGAGCTATCAGAACGGGGACTAGACTTTAAGAAAATCGCAATCATCGCGCATGAACGCTCGTAATTTGGAAATCCTATAGATCATAGGGGAAGTTCAGATCCATGGACATGGATGTGGGCTTCTTTTTTTTTAAGATGACCAAACGTTACGAGGAGGGAATAGGGTGCATAACAAGCCATGCATCGTCCAGCGGGATCGGACCATATTGCTTGAAACCGCTCATGCGGATGCTGAGATCGCACGCGTACAACTGGCCCAGTATGCGGATTTGATCAAAAGTCCTTCGTCTTTTCATACATATCGCCTCACCCCGTTATCCTTATGGAACGCCGCTGCCGGGGGAATGACGGCTGAGGCAATTTGTTCGAGCCTTCGGTCGCTGTCACGATGGGATGTGCCGGCAGCTCTGCTCGAAGAGGTTTGCCAGCTTGTTGGGCGTTACGGACAGCTGTCGCTGCTCCCGCATCCCACGCTTGACAGCTCATTGCTGCTATCTAGTCATGAGGAAGCCTTGATGCAGGAGCTGATATCCCATCGCTCCCTGAAGGAAATCGGCGTTCGATTGATTTCGCCGAAGGAAGCAGAAGTGCCTTCAGACCGACGTGGCCTATTGAAGCAGGAGCTGACCCGGCTCGGCTATCCTGTGCTGGACCACGCGGGATATATGGACGGGCAATATCTGAACATTCTTTGGCGTGGTGAAAAATCGGACAGTGGGGGTCTTGAAGACTCCAACGGCGGATCCAACGATCAGCGCTTTCAGCTCCGCGACTATCAGCGGAAGGCTGCCGATTCCTTCAGGGATGTCGGCGGTGAAGGCGGCAACGGGGTCCTTGTCCTGCCTTGCGGTGCCGGGAAAACGGTCATTGGCATCGCTGCGATGCGCGATCTGCAGTGCGAGACTCTGATCCTCACTTCCAACACAACGTCTGTACGGCAGTGGATCGCCGAGCTGCTGCAGAAAACCTCGCTGTCCGCGGAGGAGATCGGTGAATACTCCGGTCAGCGCAAAGAGGTGAGGCCGGTAACGGTCGCCACCTATCACATCCTGACCCACCGACAAGGCAAGGGGGATGAACAGCAGCATATGAAGCTGTTTAATGAACGCCGCTGGGGCTTAATCATCTATGATGAGGTTCATCTTCTTCCGGCACCGGTATTCCGTGCGACGGCTGATATTCAAGCGACCCGCAGGCTCGGACTGACCGCCACCCTGGTTCGAGAGGATGGAAGGGAGCATGACGTGTTCTCGCTGATCGGCCCCAAACGATATGAAATGCCGTGGAAAAGGCTGGAGGAGCAGGGCTGGATTGCTTCGGTGGACTGTACGGAGATTAAGGTGCCGCTGCCGGATGAAATCAGAGCAGCCTGCGAGACGGCGGGCAAAAGGGATCAGTATCGGCTGGCTGCCGAAAATCCGTCCAAGCTCCGCGTGATTCGGCAGCTCGTGAATTTCCACAAGGATGCACAGACGCTGATTATTGGGCAATACCTGGATCAGCTTCATGCCATTGCCGAGGAGCTGCAGGCCCCTCTCATTACGGGGCAGATGACGCAGGATCAGCGCAATGAATGGTATAAGGCTTTCCGGGAAGGAACCGTCCGTGTACTTGTCGTTTCGAAAGTGGCTAACTTCGCCGTTGACCTGCCCGATGCCTCCGTGGCGATCGAGGTTTCGGGAAGTTACGGCTCAAGGCAGGAGGAGGCGCAGCGTCTCGGACGCTTGCTGCGGCCGAAGCAGGGGGAGAACCGGGCTTATTTTTATGCATTGGTAACGGAGGAGAGCCGGGAGGAGATGTTTGCGGTCCGGCGTCAGCTGTTCCTGATTGAGCAGGGGTATGAATATCACGCGATTCAAGCGAAGCACCCAGCCTTCCTTGACATGTCATCGATGCGGCATAGGCATCGCCTGCAGATTCCTGACGGGAAGGAGGCCTCGTGGAGATGATGGAACAGCAGGACGTGGCGGATGCCATAAGCTTAGATCGGCTTCTTCCGAAGGAGCGGTCGGTCCTTCATCATATCTGGAGCCGTTTTGCCGGGCAGCGATTTGATGACGACAAACTTCGCTCGCTGCGCGTTCGGCGCTTGAGCGGCGTGGAAGTGCAGCTCGCCTTCTTATCCTTGAGGCAGCAGCGATGGGTTCAAGCGGTGAAGCAGGGCTGGGGCGAGAGGATGTATTTCATCCCTTTTGATAAGCTTCAGATTCTCCAGGAGGCCTTTGGCGATCACAAGGCGGGTTCCGTTCCCGCAGCTGCCGTGAAGCTCCAGCAGGAGGGAAGAAGCGGGATAGCAGTCGATATGTTCAACGTTCTCGTATATGTCGCTAAGAACCGAGTGGCTGTGACTGCTAAAGGGGTTCTGCATAAAAAATTTATTCAGAAGCTGGGGAGCGTGGTGGAATTATCGCCATCCGATGTTGAGGGGCTTGCACTTCAATATGATCACGCTGATGTTTACCCACCACATATTGCGGTTGTATTGGATTTGCTGTTTTCGTTTGATCTGGTCGCCCTGGAGCAAGGGGAGCTTAGACTGAACATGACCGCATTGCGCCATTGGCTTGCACTCACGCGCGAAGCGATGGACCGATTGGTTCTGTTGCGCATGATGGAACGCTATGCTCCGAGTTTGGCCGAGTATCAGCATTTCACATGGCGGATTTGTCACTCATCACGGATCGGTGGGATGTGGTACTATGCTCAGCACACATTGGCATATGGCGAGGAGCCCCAGAACTTGGAGCCAAGTAGCGGAAAGGAATTGTCCGCGGAGGACGCAGCTTCATGGCTCCGTTTATTAACCGGCTGCGGTTACACCGATCTTGGCATGGATCACGATGGCCAATTCCTGTTCCGGTGGCGTATGGATCCCTGCTCCTTGCTGAGTGGAAGCAGCCAGGATAACACCGGATCTTCGGGGCTGTTTATCCAGCCGGATTTTGACATATTGATTCCGCCTGACGCGTCTTACACGGTCAAGTTTACGGCTGCCCTGTGCACGGAGCGCATCTCGGATGACGTAATGACGGTCTATCGTCTGACCAGGGATTCGGTGGCTCAGGCGGCGACGGCAGGAATGGGGCTGGAAGCGATCACGGCATTTTTTACGGAGTATGCTGCGGCGGGAATTCCGGAGAACGTGCATGCTGCCTTATGTCAGTGGGGCAAAGAGCTTGAAAGAACGGGTAAGGATGAGCTTTCACGATTTATCGGCGCAGCTCCGAAAGATAAAGCGGTACCCGGGGCCTGTGATGAAGAAGATAACCGTTACGTCATGCCGGGTTATCCTGGCAGCCCATCCAGCAGTTTGATTCGCCCTGCGCGCAGCGAGCTTGCTCTTGAATTGGACCACAGCCTTCCGGATATAACGTCAATCGTTCCGGATTTGAACCGGATTCCCATCATGTGGACACGGGATTGGCGCTCTTATCACGGTTCGACGGCCAAGCAAATGATGGAGCAGGCGCTTGAATTGTCAGCTAAATTAGAGATTGCGGTCGATGGCAGCCGGATGGAGTTTATTCCATTTCAGCTTGAGCGGCAGCCATGGAAAATTTCGGGAGCGTTATACGATCCGGACTCCGAATCTGATTCCGAAATGACGGAAACCGTGGTGCAGTTAGGCGAAGGGGAATGGAAGGAAATGCGGCTTGTGATTCCGTAAAAGCGTATGAATTCCCCCTTCTTAAGATACGAGCGTTATGCTATGATGAAAGAGTCCACAAACAAAGCGTGGGCCAAACTAATAGAAAAGCGGGATGAGTTCATGAGCGTATCGGAAATAAATACGGTCGATATGGCCGAGGTGCTCACCTATGCCTATGAAATAGGCGACATGATTAATGCTTCCGTCGAAGTGGCGGATTATCTATATTGGAAGCAGGCAGTTGAGGGTGATCCTATGATTCAGGCTTTAATCAAAAAGCTTGAGTCCAAGAAAGAGCTGTTTGAAGAGACCCAGCGGTTCGGTCACTTTCACCCGAATTACCATTCGGCAAAGGATGAAGTAGCCGCGGTGGAAGCGGAGCTTGAGGCTTTCGAGCCTGTAGCCCGGTTCAAGCAGGCGGAGAAGAATCTGGACGATCTGCTGCATTCGATGTCGGAGAAGATTGCTTTTTCGGTTTCGGAGAGCATCAAGGTTCCGGGCAACGATCCTCTTCCCAAGAAGGGTTGCGGCAGCGGCGGAGCTTGTTCGTGCGGATAATAGGCAAAGACTAGAGATAGAGACGAAAGCGAGGCGAGGAGCTTAGGATGTTGGCTGAACGGACCGGTTTTATTATATGGGTCAGCGATGTGAAGGCAGCAAGGAATTTGGAGAAATACGGCAGTGTGCACTATATATCACGCCGCATGCATTATGTTGTCATGTACGTCAATGCTGACCGCGCCGAGGAAACAATGAAGAACATCCGGAGATTGTCCTACGTTCGTAAGATCGAGCGCTCCTACCGGAATGAGATTAAGACGGAGTACAGCAGCAAAGGACCGGATAAAGCGAAGTTTTACGGACCTTAGCATGATGTGCCTGATCGTGAATCTAACGCAAATCGCATAAGTTAGCGAGAAGAGCGTAAAGCGGCCCCCGTAGGGCCGCTTTTTTTAAACTATCGGTAAGTATAAAGTTGGAGCGTGGGCATGGCTTTATAAAGTTTATTATGGATTGATGACGATAGATTGGCATAATTCGGAATCTTGTTTGATAAAATAGTATAAGTAAGGTACAATTTA
This sequence comes from Paenibacillus sp. FSL W7-1332, assembly GCF_037969785.1. Lineage (NCBI taxonomy): Bacteria > Bacillati > Bacillota > Bacilli > Caryophanales > Paenibacillaceae > Paenibacillus > Paenibacillus sp. FSL W7-1332. Next base: position 2,369,910 of record NZ_CP150209.1, read on the forward strand.
CATTTTAATCAAACCCATCATTCCATTCGGGCGTCAGCGCCCCAACGCACAGGATACAACTAGAGATATTTCTAAATTTTCGGTGATTGTTCACAAGAAGCGAGGTTTCAATCTTGTGAATGCCAGTGGAATGATGTAATATGTTGGGTATATATACATAGATACAAAGACCCATTTGGTGGAGAGTGATATTCCATGCGCGACAAAGGGACTGAGCGGTGGAGCACCTATGAGCCGTTTTATATTACGTTAAATGATAAAAAGGTCGCCGACATCGTCATTACCAATCATGCCAAGAGCCGTTATACGGACCGGGTTCAAGGTAACGACACGTCCCATGAGGAAATCGGGACATGGATGTGGGAGTGCCTGAAGCAGGACCGGATCGTGCCGTATTACCGCAACGAGCAGGATGTCTATCTGATTGACGACGACCTCGTTGTTGTGGCGGAGTTCTCGGAGCTGGAGCATGAACGTGATCTGATTGGCAACCCGCTGCATCGGATGATTATTGTAACTTTTTTGGGACGTATGTCAGAAACCATTGAGCTTCGAGACCTGAAGTCTTATTACTCATGGCTTCGCCATTCACGTCGCATGACACTGATTAAGAACAGCCGTAAACGTAAATAAAGAATTAGAGTTTTCATATGGCATGCGAGCGTAAGCGCGGATGTCTTTTTTGTATGCTCCGCCGCGATCCGTTACAATGATAAATACAAAAGCGGCAGCGAGAGGGGAACCGATGTTATGAACTTTCATCAGCTACATATTTTTTACACGGTAGCAGAGCGCGGGAGTTTTTCCGCTGCTGCCCAGGCGCTTCATATGAGCCAGCCTGCTGTGACGATGCAGGTACAATCGCTCGAGGAGTATTTTGGAACAAAGCTCCTCATTCGTTCCACCAAGCGCATGGAATTGTCCGAAGCCGGGAGGACGCTGCTTCCTTTTGCCCGCAAGAGCCTGGAGCTGTCGCAGGAAACGGACGCGGCGATGGCGGCTTTCTCTAATAAGCTTCAGGGAAGGCTGCAGCTGGGGGCAAGCCTGACCATCGGGGAATACGTGCTGCCCCGATTGCTGGGGCCCTTCGGCCGGGAGTATCCGGATATATCCATTATGCTGAAAGTGATGAACACCACGCAGATCCTCGAGGAAATCGCCGGCCATCAACTGAATTTCGGGCTGATTGAGGCACCTGTGGAGCATCCGGATATGGTTCTCGATTCGGTCATGGAGGATGAGTTGAAACTGATCGTTCCTTCCGGCCATCCTTTAGCAATAAGGAAAGATGCGATATATTTGGAGGATGTGCTGAAGTATCCGTTTGTGCTTCGCGAGAAGGGGTCTGGCACACGGAAGGTGATGGAGGATGTGCTGCTTATGCGGGGGTATGATCCCGAAAGCATCCAAACGGTCATGGAGCTTGGGAGTACGGGAGCGGTGAAATCGGCGGTAGAGGAAGGGCTCGGCATTACGATGCTGTCGACCTCAACGGTCAAGCATGAAACCGCGCTCGGTTTAGTCAAAATGATTGATATTGCGGATGCTTCGTTTAAACGGAATTTTTATTCCATTCAGTTGCGGTCCGCGCTGCTGCCGATGTCGGCGATGACGTTTTTGGCCTATTTAAAGGAACGTCAGCAAAACCAGCGATAAAGCACACCCGAACTTACAACGAAAGGGGATTGATTGACATAGATAAATCGATGAATCGGACAGGCTGCGACCTTCATTCCCACACCCAGGCTTCGGACGGGATGAACACACCTTCGGAGAACGTGCAGCTTGCTTTCGGGCGGGGACTTGGGGCTCTAGCTATAACGGACCATGACACGGTGGCCGGTGTCGAGGAGGCGCTGCAAGCCGGAGAACGCCTTAACATGATCGTGGTCCCTGGCGTAGAAATCAGCACCATGGCAGGCGGGACGGATATTCACGTCCTGGGCTATTACATAGATTACCAGGACCCCGTGTTTCTGGAGCGGCTGGCAGAGCTCCGTCGTACGAGGGGGGAGCGCAATGAGAAGATCATGGCGAAGCTGAGAGGACTAGGCATCGAGCTGACGATGGAGGAAGTGATCGGAGGCTTGGGGCGGCCGCTGGAACCCGATGAGAGCATCGGCCGCCCGCATATTGCGGATGCGCTGGTTCTTAAGGGTCATGCCCTCGATCTAAGGGATGCCTTTGACCGGTATCTCTCACAGGGCGCAGCTGCATATGTGCCGCAGCCGCGGATTCATCCCAAGGAAGCCTGCGAATGGATACGCGAAGCCGGGGGCGTGCCGGTGCTTGCGCACCCTGGACTCTACGGCGATGATGCATTGGTGAGAGCGGTCATTGAAGAGGCTGCTTTCAAGGGGATTGAAGTCTATCATTCGGACCATGGGGCAGCAGAGGAGAAACGGTATTTGGCGATGGCCGAGGCATACGGTTTGATTGTGACCGCCGGATCCGATTACCATGGCGAGAGGCAGGGCCAGGTGTTCCATGGGGATATCGGCAGCCGCCAGGTATCCATCCAGGTGTTGGATGAGCTTCAACAGGCGCGGGCAAGGAGCTAAGATCGACAACACGGCGCGGGTTTCGAGCGGAATACGTTTGCGCGCTCCGGCGGATTCGTATAGGAAATCGCGGCATGACAGTAAGAAAAAACGGGTACTCCGGCTGGTCCTACGACCTTTCGGATACCCGTTTTGTGGTTAAACGAACGATATATCGAGTTCGTTGCTCATCTTAATTGCGATTGTTTTTTACCGAACTGGGCATCGCCTTGATCCGCTGCTCGTCCGGCGTGACGAACAGCGTTTTTTGATTGTCATAAATGACAAACCCGGGTTTGGCTCCATTCGGCTTGCGTACATGGCGAATGAGCGTGTAGTCGACAGGCACGCTGCTGGATTCTTTGGCCTGACTGTAATAAGCCGCCAGCTGTGCCGCTTCCTGCAGCGTTGCATCCCCGTACTCGCTGCTTCGGATGACCACGTGAGAGCCCGGGATATCCTTGGTATGCAGCCATGTATCATTTGAGGAAGCGAGGCGGTTGGTTACGTATTCGTTTTGAAGGTTGTTTTTTCCAACATAAAGCTCGATGCCTTCGGATGAAGTATAGACATGCAGCGTCGGCTTGTCGTTTTTCTTCTTTTTCTTCGCTTTACGATTGCGGTCTCTCAAATACCCCTGCTGGATCAGCTCGTCCCGGATTTCATCGATGTCGCTCAAGGAAGCATGCGACAGCTGCTGCAGAAGATTCTCGATATAGTTGATCTCTTCGCGGGTTTTGATTAACTGTTCGTCGATGACCGCAAGGCTGTTCTTGTATTTGTTATATTTTTTGAAATAGCGCTGCGCATTGTCCGACGGAGTCAGGAGCGGATCCAGCGGAATGGTGACGGTCGCCTGCTCTTCATCATAGAAGTTGACCAGCTGGACCTCACGGTCGCCCTTCTGAATCTGGTGGAGCGAGGCGAAGAGCAGCTCGCCAAAGATACGATACCGGTCGGCATCCCCGGCTTCTTCCAAGTCCTTGTTCAGATTATCCAGCTTCTTGATGTTCTTCGTCCGTTCATTCTGCAGGAATCGGAGGAGGTCGCTTACCTTCTGTTTTACCGTATCCCGCTGCGCCTTATCCCCGTAATAATCCTCCATGCATCGACTGACCGACTCGTAGGTTGTAGTCTCGTCCACCAGCAAGGTCAGCGGAATGACGGAGAAGACCGACTTTCCTTTGGCATTGACGCCTGTAACCGGCGTATATTGATGGTTTCGTACTTGTTCCATGACCTCATCAAATGCGCTCCACAGACTTCCGCAATCTTTTTCCCCTTCAAGCCCGTCTGGACTCCCTTCCCCTGCGCGGTTGGCAATTTCCTGGGCCGCGAGCGGACTGAGGCCGCTGAACGCGCCGACCAGCCATGGAACGGTCTGCTCCTCGTTCATCAGACAGGATTCCCGGAAGGCTTCCTGCAAGGTTTCGAGCGGATTCAGCTTGTGCTGCTCCGGCGGATTCGTATAGGAGAATCCCGGCATAACCACGCGGTAGCTGCTGATGGCTGGCGTCACATGGTTGATGCCGTCCAGAATGGTGCCGCTTGCGGGATCGAGCAGAATGATGTTGCTGTGTCTGCCCATGAGCTCGACGATGATTTTCTTGGAGGAAATATCCCCGAGTTCGTCACGCTGCCGGATCGTAATATGGATAATTCGTTCCATCCCCACCTGCTGGATGTCCTCGATGATGCCGCTCTCGCAATGCTTGCGCAGAATCATGCAAAACATAGGGGCTTCGGCCGGATTCAGAAAGGTCTCCTGCGTCAGATGCACCCTGGGATACGTGGGGTTTGCGGATAGCAGCAGCTTGGCGTTTCCTTGCTGGGTGCGTATATGAAACACGATGTCCCGATCGTTCGGTTGATATATTTTATTGATCCGTGCGCCCCGGCATGATTGAAGCTCATGCACGATCGCACGTGTGACAATGCCGTCTAATGCCATCCTTCATTCTCCTATCTGTCTGTTACCCTTCCTATCGTACTTCTCTATGATGCCATATTTCCCTCAAAAACTTAAGGCCCCTTCTGTGATAATTCAGGACCTGTCCGAATACATTTACGTAGAAAGGGTGGAAAAGCTGTCATCCGCCGGAGCAAAACAACCGGGAGGGAAAGGAAGCATGGAACAAAAGCAATGGCATCAGATGGATACGGATGAGTTGCAGCAAGTGCTGCAAATGCATCCGGAGCAGGGCCTCACGGAAGAGGAAGCCGGGGAGAGACGAAAAAAAAGCGGCTATAATGAGCTCTCCGAGGGCGTTAAAATTTCTCCATTTGTTCTGTTCTTGAATCAATTTAAGGATTTCATGGTGCTGGTCCTCCTTGGAGCCACCCTGGTATCCGGTCTGCTGGGCGAGTATCTGGATGCCGTAACGATTGTGGCCATCATCCTGATCAACGGGATCCTCGGTTTCGTCCAGGAATTCAGGGCAGAACGGTCGCTTCGGGCTTTGAAGCAGCTGTCCGCGCCGACGTCCAGGGTCATCCGGGACGGCAAAGTGGTACAAGTTGCTGCTAGAGAACTCGTACCTGGCGATGTCGTGCTCGTGGAGAGCGGAGACCGCATTCCGGCCGATGTTCGCTGGCTCGACATCAACAACTGCAGCGTCGAGGAGTCGGCCTTGACCGGCGAGTCCCTGCCGGTGAACAAACATGCCGAGCCGATTCGCGATGCGGATGTTCCGCTGGGCGACCGCAAGAACATCGGCTTTATGGGCACGATGGTGGCCCGCGGTACGGGCAAAGGCGTTGTCATCCGAACCGGCATGGATACGGAGATGGGCAAGATCGCCGATTTGATCCAGAATACGGAGTCACAGGAGACGCCGCTGCAGCATCGCCTGGAACAGCTGGGTAAAATCCTGATCGCCGTTTCACTGGGGCTTACGATTCTGGTTGTCGTAGCAGGCATTCTGCATGGACAGCCTGCCGCAGGCATGTTCCTCGCTGGAGTCAGCCTTGCGGTTGCGGCCATTCCTGAAGGGCTTCCGGCCATCGTTACGATTGCACTCGCCCTCGGCGTGCAGCGCATGATTAAGCGCAAAGCGATCGTACGCAAGCTGCCTTCCGTGGAGACGCTGGGCTGTGCATCCGTAATCTGTTCGGACAAAACCGGGACGCTCACGCAGAATAAAATGACCGTAACCCAAGTTTGGCTGGGAGGGCGCTCATTGGAAGTGACCGGGCAGGGCTATGACCCGACGGGTCAGATCCTTCAAAGGGGCAAACCCGTCGAGCTTCGGTCCGACCAGGGACTGCGCAGATTACTGCAAATCAGCGGGCTGTGCAACAATGCCGAAATCTATGAGAACGTGCAGGAAGAAACGCGCAGCAAGCGCAAGAGCAAGGAAGAACCGGCAGCTGCTGCCTGGGAATTAAAAGGGGACCCGACGGAAGGAGCGCTGCTGACGCTATCGTCCAAGATGGGATTGACAAAGGGAAGCCTGAACTCCATCTATCAGAGAGACAAGGAGTTTCCGTTTGATTCGGAGCGAAAGCTGATGTCCGTCATCGTCAGCCATCAGGGCGGGCGCTTGCTCTGCACGAAAGGCGCGCCGGATGTCCTGCTGGATGCATGCACTTATATCATGTGGGACGGAAACGTTGTGCCGCTTACCGCTACGCTCCGTCAAAAGGTGCTTGCGGCCAATGAAGGCATGGCTTCTGACGCGCTGCGCGTGCTTGGTTTGGCTTATCGGGATTTGCGTTCCTATGACAAGCCGGAAACGGAGAAAGAGGCCGAGAGCCAGCTTATCTTTGTCGGGCTGGCGGGGATGATCGATCCGCCGCGCCGTGAAGTGCGCGAAGCGATTGCAACATGCCGCCGCGCGGGCATCAAGACCGTCATGATCACGGGCGACCACCGGACGACGGCGGAAGCGATCGCCGCCCAGCTGGGCATCCTGCCAAGGAACGGCCTGTCGTTATCAGGCCAGGAGTTATCCCGGATGGATGACAAGGAGCTGGATGCGAGAGTGGATCAGACCTTTGTTTATGCCCGCGTATCCCCTGAGCATAAGCTCCGCATCGTGAAGTCGCTTCAGCGTAAGGGGCATGTGGTTGCCATGACGGGGGATGGCGTGAACGACGCCCCAGCCATTAAAGCGGCGGATATCGGAATAGCCATGGGGATTACCGGTACAGACGTAACGAAGGAAGCGTCGTCGCTGGTGCTCAGTGACGATAACTTCTCCACGATTGTTTCGGCGATTGAGGAGGGGCGAAGCATCTATGAAAATATTCGCAAGTTTATCCGCTATTTGCTGGCTTCCAATGTCGGCGAAATTCTGACGATGTTTTTTGCGATGATGATGGGTCTGCCGCTTCCGCTCGTTCCGATCCAGATTCTGTGGGTGAACCTTGTTACGGATGGGCTCCCGGCTATGGCGCTCGGGGTGGATCAGCCGGAGAAGGATCTGATGGAGCACAAGCCGCGCGGAGCCAAGGAAAATATTTTTGCCAGACGGCTTGGTTGGAAAATCATCAGCCGCGGCATATTGATCGGCCTGTGTACACTTGGCGCATTTTGGATTACGCTTCGCATCGCGCCGAATGATCCGGACCAGTTGGCCAAAGCACAGTCCGTTGCCTTTGCCACACTCGTCATGGCGCAGCTGATCCATGTGTTTGACTGCCGCAGCTCGCGTTCGATTTTCCACCGCAATCCGCTTCAGAACAAAGCGTTGGTGCTTGCTGTGCTGTCCTCGGTATTGCTGATGCTCGGCGTCATGTACATCGAGGCGTTTCAGCCGATCTTTAAGACCGTTCCATTGGATTTGAAAGAATGGGCACTGACACTCGTGGCCGCCGGCATTCCTACCTTCCTGATGGGAGCGGGAAGCGTGTGGGGAGGCAGACGGAACCGCAACCGGAACCGCCGCAACATGATGACGAAGAGTGCAAATATTTCGGCATAAATTGAATGGATAGCCCATCACCTCTGCGATATGCTAAGCACGAGCATAGCAATTGCAGAGGAGATGGGTTTTATGATGGAATTTACGAAAATGCATGGACTTGGCAACGACTTCGTTGTCGTATACGGCGAACAAGAACTTCCATCCAATGCATCCGAACGGGCCGTGAAGCTGTGCAATCGCTTTTTCGGCATCGGTGCAGACGGACTTGTATATATTTTGCCTTCCGCTAAGGCTGATTTTATGATGCGCATCATGAACTCAGATGGTTCCGAAGCCGAACAATGCGGCAACGCCATTCGTTGTGTCGCGAAGTATGTGTATGATCACGGTTATATTGACCGAGAGGAGATTACCATTGAAACCATCGGCGCCGGAGTACAACAAGTGCGCCTTACGGTTCAGGACGGTCAAGTAAGCAGCGTGCGGGTCGATATGGGTGAACCGGTCCTGGATGGACTGAGCGTGCCTACATTGATCGATCTCCATCCGGTGGTGAATCATCCCATTGAAGTGGACGGCCGGGAATTCCGCTTCACCGCGGTATCCATGGGGAATCCGCACTGCGTCATTTATGTGGACGATGCCATTAACTTCGACCTCGGCGCATGGGGGCCCAAACTTGAGGTTCATCCGCTCTTCCCGAGAAAGATTAACGTGGAGTTTGCGACGGTGAACTCACGGGGGCAAGTAGATATGCGGGTATGGGAGCGCGGTGCAGGGCCGACCTTGGCCTGCGGCACCGGCGCCTGCGCAACATTGGTGTCCTCGGTGCTGAACGGATTGACAGATCGCAGCGCAACAATTTCTCTTAAAGGCGGGGACTTGTTCATCGAGTGGGAGGAGTCCGACAATCATGTGTACATGACAGGGCCGGCCGAGGTCGTGTACGCAGGAACGCTCGCCTGTTAGAGGATCCGGCAGCCATAACAATCCCCACCGGCAAAAGCAAAAAACGGTATGTTCTAAAGTTTGTCCTGTAGGGGTGGACACGGTAGGGAGGCCTTCTGAAGGCCTCCCTTTTGTCTCTTTATCTTTAGAGAGGTTTTATGATACATTAGTTGAAAATAAACGTCGGGTGGAGGAGAAACGCGATGAAACCGAATCTTCGGCAGGCATGGGAGAATCAGGTACTGGTCGGTGACGGCGCGATGGGTACTTATTTATATCAAAAAGGATTTCCTGTGGGCATATCATATGAAGAACTGAATTTAACCTCCCCGGAGGTCATCGGGAACGTTCATCGCCAGTATGTTGAGGCTGGTGCGCAGGTCATTGAGACGAACACGTTCTCTGCCAATTATGACAAGCTGTCCAAATACGGCTTGGAGGCGAAGGTAGGAGAGATCAACCGCGCAGGCGTAAGAATTGCGCGTGAAGCCGCTGGCGATAACGGATATGTAGTGGGTGCGGTAGGCTCCATTCGCGCGGGCAAAAGAAGCAACATTTCCACGAGCGAGCTCAAGCGTTACTTCGAAGAGCAGCTGACGGTTCTCATATCGGAAGGCGTTGACGGCATTCTGCTCGAAACGTTCTATGACGTGGATGAAATTCAATTGGCTTTGGCGCAGGCTCGAATGCTAAGCGACTTGCCGGTGATCTGCCAGTTTGCGGTGGAGGATATTGCCCGCACGCTGGACGGCTTCACGATGCCGGATGCTTACCGCATCCTGAGTCAAGAAGGCGCGGACGTAATCGGCTTTAACTGCCGGACAGGTCCAAACGGCATCATGCGCGCGCTGGAAACCTTGAACGGTATTATGAATCTTCCGGCTTCGGTCTATCCGAATGCAGGGATCGCCGACTATGTGGACGGGGAATACCGGTATGGTGCGAGTCCCGAGTATTTCGGAAAGACGGCACTGGAGTTTGCGGATCGTGGCGCCCGGATTGTCGGCGGGTGCTGTGGAACGACGCCGGAGCATATTGCTGAAATTTCATCGGCGTTGTCCGGTTACGTGCCTGCGCCGCTTCCGATCGTCGAGGAGGCTGAAGTCAACCGGATCGTGATTCACGAGACGGCCCAGGAGCAATTTTATGAACGCAGCGGGGAGCCGACGATTGTCGATATCGTGAAGGAGCGACATACCGTTATCGTGGAGCTGGACCCTCCAAGGGATTTGGATATCACCAAGTTCATGAAAGGTGCGGAAGCTTTGAAAAAAGCGGGAGCCGATGCGCTGACCCTTGCGGATAACTCGCTGGCCGTAACTCGCATGAGCAACATGGCGCTCGGCCATCTTGTACAAGCACGGACAGGATTGCGGCCGCTGATCCACATCGCTTGCCGTGACCGAAACCTGATCGGCACGCAGTCGCACATGATGGGCTTTGATGCGCTCGGCATCGACCATGTGCTTGCGGTGACCGGGGATCCGGCACGCTTCGGGGATTTGCCGGATTCCAGCTCGGTTTACGACATGACCTCATTTGAAATCATCCGCATGATCAAACAGCTGAACGAAGGTATTGCTTTTTCCGGAAAGCCGCTGAAGCAGAAGGCCAAATTCGTTGTCGGCGCAGCGTTCAATCCCAATGTAAGGCATCTTGACAAGGCGGTTGCTCGCTTGGAGAAGAAGATTGCCTCCGGTGCGGATTATGTGATGACGCAGCCCGTGTACGATCCCGAGTTAATGGTTAGGCTGAGAGAAGCGACGGCACATCTGGATATCCCGATCTTTATCGGCATCATGCCGCTGGCAAGCGGACGGAACGCGGAGTATCTGCATAACGAGGTGCCGGGCATTCAGCTCTCGGATGAAGTCCGCAGCCGCATGGCCGGGCTTGAAGGCGAAGCGGGCCGGGCAATGGGTGTCAAGATCGGCAAGGAGCTGTTGGATGTTGCAACAGAGCATTTTAACGGCATATATTTGATGACGCCGTTTATGTTCTATGAAATGAGCGTACAATTAATGGAGTATGTCTGGGAGAAATCGGGCCGCCGATTGACCCCCTTGTTTCATTAATAATTATCAATTACAATAGTGTAATGGATGTGATTCCGATGTCATTGAGTATGACCGGATATGGGCAATCCGTTGTCGATTTTCAAGGTTACAGTATCTCTTTCGAAGTGAAGTCGGTCAATCATCGGTATTGTGAAATCGTCTTTCGTATGCCCCGTGAATGGGCCTGCTTCGAGGATTCACTTCGACGGACCGTACAGAGCCGAATCGGACGCGGACGGATTGATGTTTATATTAACAAGGAAAACAACGGCGAGTCCCAGGGTGCCGTGCTGAACCACACCATGGTTCAGGCGTATTTACAGGCAGCCGAGGATTTGAAGTCATATGGAATCAAGGGAGATCTGGCGGTGCGGGATATTTTGTCGCTGCCAGATGTTCTTGTTAGTCCGAGCGGACTTCCCATGGATGAAGCGCAGCAGAAGTTATGGAATGATGCGCTTCTTCAAGGTCTTGAACAAGCGCTGGAGGGTCTGATCCAGATGCGCAGCAGGGAAGGTTCTTTTCTCGTGAAGGATATCGAGCAGAGGCTTGTCCGATTACAGCTGCTTCACCGAGAAATGACCGAACTTGCTCCTGAAGTTCCGGAAGAGTACCGGAAGCGTCTGAGGCAGCGCATTGAATCTCTTGATGACGGGTCGCTTGCTGTTGATGAACATATATTCGGAATGGAAGTTGCTCTGTTTGCTGAACGTTCCAATGTGGACGAGGAGTTGATTCGCCTTCACAGCCATTTGGAGCAATGCAGAGAGCTGCTTCATCAGAAAAGCCCTGTAGGCCGTAAACTGGATTTTCTGATTCAGGAAATGAACAGAGAAGTCAATACGATTGGATCGAAAGCCAATCATCTGACTCTGGTAAACCGTGTTGTCGAAATGAAAGCGGAACTGGAGAAGATTCGTGAACAAGCCGCTAATGTGGAATGACCGCAGCTTCATCGGCATGTAAGAGTCAAATGTATAGGGGGAGCAACCGCACTATGGCAATCAAACTTATTAATATTGGCTTCGGAAACATCGTATCGGCCAATCGGATCATCTCAATCGTGAGTCCTGAATCGGCTCCGATCAAGAGGATCATTCAAGAAGCACGGGACCGTCATATGCTGATTGATGCAACATATGGCCGAAGGACACGGGCTGTTATCATTACGGATAGCGATCACGTGATTTTATCGGCTGTGCAGCCAGAAACGGTGGCTCACCGTCTGTCCAGCAAAGATGACGACAACGACGAATAAGATGAGGAGTACTATGTCTAGAGGATTATTGATTGTATTGTCCGGTCCTTCCGGGGTGGGTAAGGGAACCGTCTGTACGGCACTTCGCAGCCGGGTTCCGGAGCTGGTGTATTCGGTGTCGGCAACGACGCGTTCGCCACGGCTCGGTGAGGTACATGGTGTGAACTATTTTTTCAAAAGTCGGGAACAATTCATGGATATGATTGAGAACGACCAGCTTCTCGAATATGCGGAATACGTCGGGAACTATTATGGAACCCCGCGTGATTTTGTGGAAGAAACTTTAGCCTCCGGTAAGGATATTATACTGGAGATCGAAGTGCAGGGCGCACTGAAGGTCAAGGAGAAGTTTCCCGAGGGTATCTTTGTGTTTCTGATGCCGCCGTCGCTGGATGAACTGAAGGATCGGATCCAGGGCCGGGGAACAGAGAGCCAAGCGACCATCGACCACCGCATGTCCGTAGCGGTTGACGAAATCAATTTACTGCAGCATTATGATTATGCGGTAGTGAACGATGAAATCAATCTCGCTTGTGAGAGAATACAATCTATCATTATTGCCGAACATTGTAAGGTGAGAAAGTAAGCTGTCTTTTCATAGACGGTGCTAACTTTCAAGTAAAAGAAGAAGAGGTGCTTCGACCATGTTATATCCATCCATTGATGAAATGATGAATAAAGTAGACAGTAAATATTCTCTTGTGGTTGCAGCTTCCCGCCGCGCACGCCAATTGCGTGAAGGCGGAGTCAGCGAGTTGAAACATCCTAAATCCCATAAGTTTGTCGGTGTCGCTCTGGAAGAAATCTATGGCGATTACGTGAAAATCGAGCGGGGACAGGACTAAGGCTTTTTTTCAATATTTGAATAACATGCGTTAGCGCGCGAAAATGTGACAACCGAAAGGTTGTTATTTTTTTGAGAAGATATGAGAATGTAGCCTTTATACAATGGAAAGCGGGGGATTGTCATGTTGAACGGAAAAGTCATTGTGCTTGGCGTTACGGGTGGCATTGCCGCGTATAAAGCAGCGACTTTATGCAGCAGGCTTGTCCAGAGGGGAGCGGATGTGCATGTCATTATGACGGAATCCGCGAAGCAGTTCATTCCGGAATTAACGCTTCAAACGCTGACCAAAAACCCGGTTTATAGCGATACCTTTGATGAACGGGACCCCTCGGTCGTCTCGCATATTCACTTGGCCGATCTGGCCGATTTGGTATTGATCGCTCCGGCCACAGCCAATGTTATCGGCAAGATGGCACATGGCCTGGCGGATGACATGCTGACCACGACGCTGCTCGCGACGACGGCTCCCGTCATGATCTCGCCGGCAATGAACGTGCATATGTACACGCACCCGGCCGTCATGGCCAATATGGAGACGCTGGTCTCCCGCGGGGTGTCCATGATTGAACCCGGAGAGGGGCTTCTGGCTTGCGGATATGTCGGAAAGGGACGGATGGAAGAACCTGATACGATTGTTGACGTGGTTGAACGTTTTTTCCGAGATCGCGGGGTACGACCTGTGGCGTTGAATGAGGATAAAGCGAGCAGCTCCACTGGCATATTGCACGGCAAAAAGGTGGTTGTCACAGCCGGCGGTACCATTGAGCGCATTGATCCGGTCCGGTATATAACGAATGATTCTTCCGGGAAAATGGGATTTGCGATCGCAAAAGCGGCCAAGCAGCTGGGAGCGGATGTTCACCTTATTGCCGCTCATACCGATGAAGCTCCACCAGAGGGAATCAAGGTGGAAAGAGTGGAATCGGCCCAGGATATGTACGATGCGGTGCAACGCGTATTCGAGCATAGTGATATCGTGGTCAAGGCGGCCGCTGTTGCCGATTATCGCCCAGCTGAGGTAGCGACATCTAAGATCAAAAAGCGCGGGGAGACCATGACGCTGGATCTTGTCAAAACAACCGACATTCTGGAGAGCCTGGGACGCCAAAAAACCTCCCAGTTCTTAATCGGATTTGCAGCTGAGACCGATACAGTGGAGCAGTTCGCCAGAGAAAAGCTGAAACGCAAAAATTGCGATCTGATCGTTGCGAACGATGTTACACAGGCAGGAGCGGGCTTTGGCACGGATACGAACAGCGTTCATATCTTTGATGCAGAAGGGCTGGTCCTGCAGCTTCCAGTGATGTCCAAGGAGGAAGTGGCCCAGAGGTTGTTAACGCTGGCGGCTGATCGGTTAACCGGGAGGTCATCCTGATGGAAATGGCACGAGTGATTGTGGACGTGCCGTCCAAGGATACGGACCGGCCTTTTGATTATTTGATTCCTGAGGAACTTCGGCCCTGGGTCGAGGTAGGCAGCCGGGTCGGCGTGCCGTTCGGGCACCGTACGCTCCAGGGATTCGTGGTCTCTCTGCATCCCCGGCCCGAGATGGATTCGGCCAAAATGAAGCCGATTCAGGAAGTCCTCGATGTGATGCCGCCGCTTTCGCCTGAGCTGATTGAGCTTGGCGAATGGATGAAGGAGCGTTACGCATGCCGATATATATCGGTTCTGCAGTCGATGCTGCCTACGGCGCTGAAAGGGAAGGCGGAGCGGTATATTTCCATTGGCGATTCAGACACGTTGCAGACGGATCAAACCGACGGATTATTTGCGCTCCTGCCCGAAAGTGAGTCGGAGCAGGAGATCATCCGCTTTGTCAGTCAGAAAGGCGAGGTTTCGCTCCAGCAGTTAACGCGGGCATTTCCGGATGGCGCTGCGACCATTAAAGCGCTGATCGGCCGAGGACGGCTTAGCGAATTCCAGCAAATCAAGGATAAGCTGCAGAAAAAAACGATAAAAGCGGTAGAGCTTGCCGTATCAAGCGAGGAAGCTCATCAGGCACTGGCTTCATTCACGGCCAAGGCTCAGCGTCAGAAGGAAGTGCTCCAATATATTTTGGAGATGGAAGCATTTCTGCCGATATCGCAGAAGGATCTGCTCCAGACGCTGGGTGTCACCGCAGGCACCGTGAAGGGACTGGCTGACAAAGGGCTGATTACCCTCGAGGATATCGAAGTGTTCCGCGATCCGTATCGAGGGCGGCATTTCACGCCTAGCACCCCATTGGCGCTCACACCGGAGCAGCAAGCGGTGTATCGCAGCATCGTGCACAAGCTGGATGAACGCAAGCATGGCGTGTTTCTCCTCCACGGGGTGACGGGCAGCGGTAAGACCGAGATTTACCTGCAGACGATTCAGCGATGCCTCGAACAGGAACGTCAGGCGATTGTGCTGGTGCCCGAAATATCGCTGACGCCGCAAATGGTGGAACGGTTCAAAGCTCGTTTTGGCGATCGTGTGGCTGTTATGCACAGCCGGCTTTCAGATGGAGAGCGTTACGATGAATGGCGGAAAATAAGAGAAGGCCGGGCGTCCGTTGTCGTGGGCGCTCGATCGGCGGTATTCG
Organism: Paenibacillus sp. FSL W7-1332; assembly: GCF_037969785.1. NCBI lineage: Bacteria > Bacillati > Bacillota > Bacilli > Caryophanales > Paenibacillaceae > Paenibacillus > Paenibacillus sp. FSL W7-1332. Next base: position 2,384,997 of record NZ_CP150209.1, read on the forward strand.
CGCCGTTTAACCGTCTGGGATTGATCATTATGGATGAAGAGCATGAAGGCTCTTATAAGCAGGAAGAGACACCGAAGTACCATGCCCGGGATGTTGCGATTCACCGCGCCCAGCTGACCGGCGCAGCCGTCATTCTGGGTTCGGCAACGCCTTCGCTGGAGAGTTACCATGCGGCGAGATCGCAAGCTCAGGATGATTTTGCGCCTCATCTGCTGGAGATGCCGAGCCGTGCACTGGGCAACAAGCTGCCCGAGGTCCAGGTCGTGGACATGCGGGAGGAGCTTCGTGAAGGAAATCGCTCCATGTTCAGCCGCTCTCTGCATGCTGCGATTTCGGCAAGGCTGGAACGCGGGGAACAGACGGTGCTGCTGCTGAATCGGCGGGGCTACTCCACGTTTGTCATGTGCCGGAGCTGCGGATATGTGGCAGGCTGTCCGGAATGCGACATTTCGCTGACCTACCATCAGAAATCGAATAATTTGCGCTGCCACTATTGTGGTTATGCCGCCCAGGCGCCGGAGGTTTGCCCGGATTGCGGAAGCGAGCATATACGTTATTTCGGGACTGGCACACAGCGTGTCGAGGAAGAATTGGCCAAGCTGTTTCCCGGCATTCGCGTCATTCGGATGGACGTGGATACCACGACCGAGAAGGGCTCACATGAGAAGCTGCTGAAGCAGTTTCGGGATAAAAAAGGGGACGTGCTGCTAGGCACCCAGATGGTCGCCAAGGGCCTGGATTTCCCTGATGTCACCTTGGTCGGCGTCATAACGGCCGATTCGGCGTTGAACCTGCCGGATTTCCGGGCGGCGGAAAAGACGTTTCAGCTGCTCACTCAGGTTGCCGGAAGAGCAGGCCGCCATCAGCTGCCGGGTGAAGTGGTTATCCAATCCTATACGCCGGAGCACTATTCGATTATCCATGCAAGCAGCCATGATTATTTATCCTTCGTCAAGGACGAGCTGAAGCACCGCAAAGCGCTCCATTATCCGCCGTATTGCAGGCTGATCCTGGTGACGCTGTCGCATGAGCAGCTGCCGCTGCTGGTAAGAATGGCGGAAAATTTTGCCGCGACCATCAAAAGCGAATCCGACCGCCGGGGATGGTTTGGGAGCCTGGACCGATTCGACGCAAGCGCGCTCGATATATTGGGTCCGGTAGCTTCTCCCATTCCGCGGCTAAAAAATAGATACAGATTTCAATGTATGATAAAATGGCGGGGAACGATGGATGCTGTCTCGCTGGTGCGCTCGGTTGCCGAGAAGCTGCAGGATTCGGCGCGGGACAGCAAGCTCCAGATCAGTATTGACGTAGATCCGCAAATGTTAATGTAATACAGCATATAATGATGAAAAGCACAAGGATGGTGTCATAGACATGGCGATTCGTATTATCGTTAAAGAACCGGATGAGGTTCTTCATAAAAAGGCAAAGGAAGTTACCAAAATTACGCCGAACGTACAAAAGCTCCTGGACGATATGGCGGATACCATGTACGATGCGGAAGGCGTCGGACTGGCTGCGCCGCAGGTCGGCATTCTGAAGCGTTTGATCGTGATCGACGCCGGTGATGAGCATGGATTGATCAAAATGATCAATCCGGAGATCGTGGAGAGCGAAGGCGAGCAATTCGGGCCGGAAGGCTGCCTGAGCATTCCAGGATGGAACGGAGATGTGCGCCGTGCGGAGAAAGTGACCGTTAAGGGGCTTGACCGCGAAGGCAATGAGCTTGTCATTACAGGTACCGGGCTGCTTGCGCGAGCGTTTCAGCATGAAATCGATCATCTGAACGGGGTGCTGTTTACGGAAATCGCTGACCGGGTGTATGAGTATGTTCCGGAACAGCCGAGAAAAGAGCTGGAGAACCGATGAATATCGTATTTATGGGCACCCCGGCCTTTGCAGTACCCAGTCTTGAAATGTTGATTAGCGAAGGTTATTCCATTGTCGCCGTCGTTACGCAGCCTGACCGCCCGCAAGGGCGTAAAAAGGTGCTGACCCCAACGCCGGTTAAGGAAGCCGCTCTTCGTCACGGCATTCCTGTTCTGCAGCCTCAGCGCCTGCGGAATCCGGAAGCTGTGGCCGAGCTGGCCGCGTATAAGCCTGATATGATTGTCACCGCCGCCTATGGTCAAATCCTGCCGAAATCGGTGCTGGATATGCCGTCACTGGGCTGTCTCAATGTCCACGGCTCGCTGCTCCCCGCTTACCGGGGAGGAGCTCCGATTCAGCGCAGTATCATCAACGGAGAATCCGTAACAGGCATCACGCTGATGTATATGGCGGAGGGGCTCGACACGGGCGACATGATCGCCCGCACCGAGGTTCCCATTGAGGATGACGATACGGCCGGAACCATGTTTGAGAAGCTGAGCCAAGCCGGCGCGGAGCTGCTGCGATCGGAGCTGCCGCGGCTTGTGAAGGGCAAGGTGGATGCCGAGCCCCAGGATGAGACGCAGGCAACGTATGCACCGAACCTGACCCGGGATGACGAAAGAATCGACTGGACTCGCACTTCCCGCGAAATTTACAATCAAATTCGCGGTCTGGTTCCTTACTCCGGCGGATTTACGCTGTGGAACGGGGATGTGTTCAAAGTATGGGCAGCGGCTAAGCCGGACAGTGCACAGACCCCATCTAACGATGCACAGCCAGGAAGCGTGCTAGAGCTTCATGAGAAGGGGATTGTTGTCAAAACAGGCGATGGCACGCTAACGCTGTTAACCGTCCAGCCCAGCGGCAAAAAGGCAATGGATGCGGCGCAATTCGTGCGCGGGACGAGCCTGACGGTCGGGACGGTGTTGTCGTGAGCGGGAACCGCAGGCCGAAGGGACGCCTGGACTCTCCTCGGGAGCTGGCGATGGACGTATTGACTCAGGTTGAGCAGGAGGGGGCGTACAGCAATCTCCTGCTCAACTCCGCTCTGCAGAGGTCCTCGCTTGCAAAGAGCGACGCGGGACTTGCCACAGAGCTGATCTATGGCACGATCTCAAGGCTCAACACGCTCGATTATTTTTTGGACAAGTTTGTCAACAAAGGGGTACAGAAGCTTCAGCCGTGGGTAAGAGCACTGCTTCGCATCAGTCTGTATCAGGTCATATATCTGGATCGGATTCCGGATCACGCGGTTGTCAGCGAGGCCGTTAATCTGGCGAAGCGCCGCGGGCATCAAGGGATCTCCGGCATGGTGAACGGGGTGCTTCGGAATATTCTGCGCCAGAAGGAAAGCTTGGCGATCCCTGAGAATATGCCGCCGGCCCAGCGCATTTCCTTGCAGCATTCCCATCCGTTGTGGCTGGTGGAGCGCTGGATATCGCAGTACGGGATCGAGACGGCAGAGGCAATCTGTGCCGCAAACAACGAACCGCCGGCTGTCAGCGTGAGAGTGAACACCACGATGATCTGCCGTGACGACATGCTGAAATTAATGTGCAGCCAGAACTATGAAGCTGCCCCATCGTCGCTTAGTCCCTACGGGATTGTTGTAAGGGGAGCGGGCAATATGGCCTTGACGGATTGGTACCGGGATGGAATGATCTCGATCCAGGATGAAAGCTCCATGCTGGTCGCTGAAGCTGTTAAGCCTGAGCCGGGAATGCGGGTGCTGGATTGCTGCGCAGCCCCGGGCGGGAAGAGTGCCCACATGGGCGAGCTGATGAAGGATGAGGGCAGCATTGTTGCCAACGACATTCATGCTCATAAAGGCAAGCTGATATCGGATCAGGCTGGTCGTCTGGGACTGGACAGCATTTCGATCGTGACCGGGGACGCGCTGGATTTGGTTGACCGCTTCGAGCCTGCGTCTTTTGACCGAATTTTGCTGGATGCTCCGTGCTCGGGCCTTGGCGTCATTCGCCGCAAGCCCGATCTGAAGTGGGGCAAGTCACAGGAGGACATCCATGAAATAGCGGCGCTGCAGCTAAGGCTGCTGGAGTCGGTCTCCACGTTGCTTCGTCCCGGAGGGCTTTTGGTGTACAGCACGTGCACGATTGAGCCGCTGGAGAATGAAGGGGTTGTATCTGCTTTTCTGGATAGCCATTCCGGGTTTGGAATCGCGGAAGATGGTCTTGGAGACTTAAGCCGGCTGGAAGGGAAATCGCTTCAGCGGGGAGGCGGGATTCAAATTCTGCCCCAGCATTACCATAGTGACGGCTTTTACATTGCAAGACTCGGCAGACGTCCCTCTTAAGGGCTCCGCTGACATGACTATAGTCGTATCCCGCCAATGCCGGCGGGTTTTCCTCTTTTACCGTCTCTTTTATTTATGTTAGAATAGGAAGAATGAAAAAAGAGATGCATATGAATGTAATAGGGAGCGTTCGGAAGAATACTGGCTGGACATCCTCTAAATTAGACAGGTGTGGTGAGAATGAAACCTTTTATATATGATTATTCACTGGAAGAGCTTCAAGCATGGGCTCAAGAGAACGGGGAGCCCGCGTTTCGGGGAACCCAGATTTATGACTGGCTGTACGTGAAGCGGGTGAACGACTTCGCGGAAATGACGAATCTGTCCAAGGAGCTTCGGACCAAGCTGGAGGATGAATTCAGTTTCGTTACCTTGACGGAAATCACCAAGCTGGAGTCAAAGGACGGAACGGTCAAGTTTCTGTTCGGCCTGCATGATGACCATGCGATCGAGACCGTCATCATGAGGCACAATTACGGCAACAGCATCTGCGTTACAACGCAGGTTGGCTGCCGTATCGGATGTACGTTTTGCGCATCCACACTGGGTGGCCTGAAGCGAAATCTGACCTCCGGCGAGATTGTTGCTCAAGTGGTCCAGGCGCAGAAGATTCTCGATAAGACGGGAGAACGTGTTAGCAGCATCGTGATCATGGGCTCGGGCGAACCGTTTGAGAATTATGAAGCGACCATGAAGTTCCTGCGCACGATGATCCATGAAAAAGGATTGAATATCGGCCAGCGCCACATTACCGTTTCGACGAGTGGCATTGTGCCTAACATCTATAAATTCACGGAAGAGGATACCCAGATTAATCTGGCCATCTCCATTCATGCACCGAACGATAAGCTGCGCTCCAAGCTAATGCCTGTTAACCGTCGGTTCCCGTTTGACGACGTGATTGAGTCGCTTCGTTATTATCAAGCAAAAACCGGACGCCGCATTACGTTTGAATACGCCTTGATCGGCGGCGTAAATGATCAGGTTGAGCATGCCGAAGAGCTTGCGGACGTCATTAAGGATATGAACTGCTTCGTCAATCTGATTCCGGTTAACCATGTGCCGGAACGGAAATATGTTCGCACATCGCGTAACGATATTTTCAAATTTCAACGTGCGTTAGCAGACAAGGGGGTCAATGTGACCATCCGTCGTGAACAAGGCCATGATATCGCTGCCGCTTGCGGTCAGCTCCGGGCCAAGCATATGGAGTTGAGGTGAGAAGATTTGATCAAGACGGTTCATGTAAGCCATGTGGGACGCGTTCGTCCTGTTAATGAAGATTCGGTATTTGTTAGCACACTGGAGCATGGCTATACCTTGGGTGTGGTTGCTGACGGTATGGGAGGTCACCTTGCGGGTGACACCGCCAGCAGGCTTGCGGTAGATACCGTGGCCGAGGATTTGTCCTCTTTGGAGGAGGACATGTCCATGGAAAGTATTCGGGCTGCGCTTGGTGATGCCATATTGCATGCCAATGCAGTTATCTATCGGGAAGCCTCGGCTGATGAGCGGCTTCACAATATGGGCACGACGATTGTAGCGGTGCTGCTGCGAGGTTCCGAAGGCTATATCGGACATATCGGGGACAGCAGGGCTTACAAAGTCGTTCCCGGACAAGTGATTCGACTCACAGATGATCACACATTGGTTAATGAGCTTTTTAAGAGTGGTCAGATTACGGAAGATCAACTGGAAACCCATCCTCGGAAAAACGTATTAAGCCGGGCACTTGGAACGGATGTGGATGTGACGGTTGAGCTTACACCGGTTACGATCGGAGAAGGCGAAGTGCTGCTGCTCTGCAGTGACGGGCTCAGCAACCGGGTCAGCCGCGAGCTGATCGGACAGATTTCCGGTTCACTTGACCTTCCTCTGGAAGAAAGAGCGGATCGCCTGCTTCAACTGGCACTTCTTGCTGGCGGTGAGGACAACATCACGGTCGCAATGTTTGAACATCAAGAAGAAGTTGTCGGGCAACGTATAAAGGGGTGGGATTCATGATCGGACATGAATTGGCTGGTCGTTATAAAATTATAGAACGCATCGGTGGCGGTGGCATGGCGCTGGTCTACAAGGCTCAGGATATTTTGCTGAACCGGAATGTAGCGATCAAAGTGCTGCGCCAGCAGTTTGTGCACGACGAGGAATTTATCCGCCGTTTCCGGCGTGAGGCACAATCAGCGGCTTCGTTGTCGCATTCCAACGTGGTCAGCATCTATGATGTGGGCCAAGAGGAAGATGTGCATTACATCGTCATGGAATATATCGAAGGTCAGAACTTGAACGAAATCATAAAAGAACGGGCACCGCTGCAGGTGGAAGAAGCTGTGCGGATTGCTACCCAGATTTGCGATGCGCTGGGACACGCTCATCATAACCAGATCATTCACCGGGATATTAAACCGCATAATATTCTGATTGGCCGTAATGGGAGGGTCAAAGTAACGGACTTTGGCATTGCCAGGGCGGTCACGTCGACAACCATTACGCAGACAGGCTCCGTTGTGGGCTCTGTGCATTATTTCTCGCCGGAGCACGCCAAGGGTGTCGTTACGGGCGAGAAATCGGATTTATACTCCCTTGGTATTGTGTTATATCAAATGCTCACGGCCCGTCTTCCTTTTCTGGGCGAGAGCCCGATTAGTGTTGCTCTGAAGCATCTCCAGGAGGAATTTGATGAGCCTAGAGAAGTAAACCCGCTCATTCCTCAAAGCGTGGAGAACATCATCCTGAAGTCCATGCGCAAAAACCCGGAGGAGCGTTATCAGTCCGCGGAAGAGATGATGGACGATCTTGAGACGTGCTTGATGCCGATGCGACTCAACGAACCGAAGATGGAGTTTGAGGACGATGCCGATTCTACACTGGTCATGCCAGCGCTCAAAACGATGCAGCGCAGCAGTCAGCATCATCATGACGATGACGACGACTCGGATGACGAGGAGTTTGAGGCAAAGTCGACCGGCAAACCGAAGAAAAAATGGGTCAAGCCGACCATCATCATCGGTTCGGTGCTCCTGTTCCTCGGCCTTATGTTTGGTGTTGTCATGTATGTGAACAACATGCTTGAGGTACCGGAGGTTAAGGTGCCGCCAGTTGTAGGCATGACGGAGGAGGATGCGATCCGCGAGCTTGAGGCCAAAGGCTTGACGGTGAATGAGGAAGTCATTCGTGAATATAAACCGAATGTGGACGAAGGCATCGTGTTTGCACAGGACAAGGAAGCTGAGACCATGCTGAAGAAAGGGTCTCCGGTTCAATTGTCGGTTGGGGATGCGAAGCCGCTTGAAAAAATGCCGGACCTCTCGGGTAAGACGTTTGATCAGGCAGTTGAGATCCTGACAAAAATGGGCATTAAGAAAGACGCAATTAAGCAGTCGTCTGAAAACAATGATACTGTGCCTGCCGATCAGATCTTTGATCAGAGCCCTTCCGCGACAACTGATATTAATCCTGAACAGGTGGAGGTCCGAGTCACGATCAGCAAGGGCAAACAAACGGTCAATATGCCGAGCTTGATCGGTATGGACAAAGACAAAGCGGTTGCTACCATCGAATCCTTCGGCCTTAAGGTTGGAGCGATAAAGGAGAAATCCAGCTTCGAAGTGAAGAAGGGCGAAGTAATGGAACAATGGCCGTATGAACCTAATGTTCCTGTAGCTCCTAACTCTGAAATCACGCTGTTCGTCAGCTCAGGCTATCCTTCGGATGCGCTTGAGTATAATTACAGCGTACCTGTCTCACCAAGCGTAGAAGGCCAAGAAAGCAAAATACGGGTCGTTTTCACCGATGCGCTGGGAGAAAACCAGGAAGCCGTGAACAAGACCATAACGACCTCGGAAATGGTACCTGTTAAGCTGCTGCTGGCTCCCGACAAGCATGCAACGGTCATGATTTTCCGTGACGGTCGCCAGGTGGATACGTACAGCGTAAGTTACAGCGATGTCAAGAACGGTACCGTGCCGCAGCCGACCTTTGAACAACCGCCTGTTGAACCTGATGTGCCGGTGGACACTAACCCGGATGAAGGAAATGGCGAGGAAGGTTCGAATGAGGAAGATGATGCTGCTTACCATTGGGACAATGGCAACAATGGCAACAATGGAAACGGCAAGGGGAATGGCAAAGGTAATGATAACGATTAGAAACAAGTCTTGAGAATACTAAATTTCAACAAGAAAGGTGAGGCCTATTATATGCTAGAGGGACTGATCGTGAAGGCACTAAGCGGATATTATTATGTCAAACCCATGCAGGATGGCAACATTATATCCGGGGAGGACCCAGCGGTTCAATGCAGAGCCCGCGGCATTTTCAAAAAGAAAGGCATCTCTCCGCTCGTTGGAGATCACGTTATGTACTCATTGACTGAAAATGGGGAAGGGACCGTGGACGAAATTCTTCCACGGTCTTCCCAATTAATTCGCCCGCCTGTCGCGAACGTCGACTTGGCGGTGCTGTTGTTTTCGGTCAAAGAACCGGATCTGAGCCTGCATCTGCTGGATAAGTTTCTGGTACATATAGAGCATGAGGGCCTTGAGGCATTGATCTGTCTGACAAAGCAGGATCTTGTGGACGCCTCCGACGATGTGCTGGAGCAGGTGAAGCGCCAGTATGAAGAGATTGGTTACGAAGTGCTGATTACCAGCTCTCTGCAAGGGGTCGGGACCGAAGAGGTGAAGAAACGGCTGGCCGGCCGAATCAGTGTCTTCTCCGGTCAATCCGGTGTCGGAAAATCGTCCCTGCTGAATGCGTTAATGCCGGGCCTCTCGCTGGAGACGAGTGAAATCAGCCTGCGTCTTGGCCGCGGTCGGCATACGACACGCCATGTAGAGCTGATTGAGCTTGATAACGGGGGGTATGTCGCCGATACCCCCGGTTTTAGCCAGCTGGATTTTCTGGAGCTGGGTGTCGAGGAGTTATCGACCTGTTTCAGAGAATTTGCTCCTTATGCTGCCGAATGCAAATTCAGAGGCTGCAGTCATCTGCATGAGCCGGGCTGCCGGGTGCTCCAAGCCAAAGAGGATGGAATCATCCTGGCTAGCCGTTATGAGCATTATGTGGAGTTTTATACGGAGATGAGAGAGAAGAAACGGAGGTACTGAATGATGATAAAAATTGCCCCATCCATATTGTCAGCGGATTTTGCGAAGCTGGGACAAGAAATTAAGGAAGCCGAGGCCGGCGGAGCCGATTGGATTCATGTGGACGTCATGGACGGACACTTTGTACCTAATATTACGCTGGGCCCGCCGATCGTCCAAGCCATCCGGCCCCATACGAGCCTGACGCTTGACGTGCATCTGATGATTGAACAGCCGGAGCTGTATATTGCGGATTTCGCCAAGGCAGGAGCCGACCTGATCACCGTTCATGCCGAAACCTGCCCGCATCTTCATCGGGTCATCCATCTGATCAAAGAGTTTGGCGTGAAGGCCGGCGTCGCGATCAATCCGGCTACGCCGGCCCATGTCCTTCAGGAAGTGCTCCCCGACTTGGACTTGGTGCTGGTAATGACCGTGAACCCGGGGTTTGGCGGACAGGCTTTCATCGAGCGGACCATAAACAAGATCTCGCAGCTGCGTGAATGGATTTCAAACTCCGACAACCCGAACATCCATATTGAAGTGGATGGCGGCATTACAGCGGAGACAGCGCCGGTTGTGGTGGAAGCGGGAGCGGATGTCCTGGTTGCGGGCAGCGCCGTATTCGGCAAGCCGGATCGCGCGGCAGCCATTGCAATAATCCGCGACAGCGTAACATCTTGACCAGAACGTGAACAACGGCATGCATAGGGCGCGGGTTTCCCGCATAAATATGGTTACATGAGCTGGGTTCTCATGTAGCCTTTTTTGTCTGTGTTCACATCTATGGGCTTGGTGCATAACATATTCTAGGAAGGCATGAGAATGATGGGGAGGGTGAGACATGAAATTCTATACGTTCAAGCTGCCGAAGTTTTTGGGAGGTTTTGTGAAGGCCATCTTAAATACGTTTCACAAGAGCTGACAGCTTGTCCCGGCGTAACAAAACCTCCGCCTGGGACTGACGCCGCCTAGCCGGTTCTGGGGAAAGAGGCAAGAACACTCCGATAGAGCGCATGGAGGACATACCGCAGCTGCATGCGGAGGTTTTTCTTGCGGTATAAGAAAGCCAAAATGCGCGGTAGTTCTCCTTCGCTTTCTTATATCAAAAGAAGAGTGTCTAGCGACGTACTTATCGAGGACAGACCGCGTTCGACCGGAAGTTTTTCTTGCGATATAAGAAAGTGGGAGTCGTGCTCTTTCATCTTTCTTATATCTAAATAAAAAAAGCACCTGCTAACTGCTCAGGGTGCTTTTTGTTTAGAAGGAGAATATGTATCTAAACGCAAGAAAAACTTCCTTGTCCCGGATCGCCCACAAATGGTGCCTGGAGATTAAGAAGTTTTTCTTCATATAACACAAGATGATTATACGCGAGTCACTTTACCGGATTTCAAAGCGCGAGTGCTGACGTATACACGTTTTGGCTTGCCATCCACCAAAATGCGAACCTTTTGAACGTTGACACCCCAAGAACGCTTGTTGTGATTGTTAGCGTGAGAAACGTGGTTACCACTGCTTGGTTTCTTGCCAGTTACATAACATTTGCGAGCCATTCATTACACCTCCTTGTTCCTAACCCTGCATGAAACAATACTTAAATATAATATCACAGTAAAAATTGCTCCGTCAACTGTCCTAAAAACATTTATTTCTCTTTGCCATTATAGTACAATGTTGATTAGTCCATAATATTTCCGAAGAAATAGTTCGTGGGCTGGTCGGCATGGCTCTCAAGAAGCTTGGGAACCGCCGCAAAGCGTAGAGGACGAGAGGATAGCCCATCATAGATTTATGATCCATTTATCATGATAAGTCTTTTATTTACTGCTTGGGCATTTCGTCAGCTATAAGCTATGAAATAGATATGAAATTTACGACAAGAAGTGTTATGGGTATCAAGCCAGGAAGGGGAATTCTCATTGAGTAAGCGTTCTTTGAATGGAACAGAATTTACCGCGATGGTCCTAGCCGGAGCGGAGCAGCTGCAGCAGCATGCAGAACACGTCAATTCCCTGAATGTGTTCCCGGTGCCGGACGGCGATACGGGGACCAACATGAATTTGACGATGACTGCAGGTGTGGCAGAACTGAAGAGTAAGTACTCGGAGTCCGTCGGGCATAGTGCCGGTGTGCTATCCAAGGGGCTTCTGATGGGAGCCAGAGGGAACTCGGGGGTTATTCTGTCCCAGCTGTTCCGCGGTTTCAGCCGATATGCGGCACCTTATACAGAACTAAATTCTCATCAATTCGCCGCGGCACTGCAGACAGGCGTAGAAGCTGCGTATAAAGCTGTCGTGAAGCCTGTTGAAGGCACCATCCTTACCGTAGCTAAAGAAGCGGCCAAGCATGCGGTCTATTTCTCCCGCCGCAACAACGATATCGTGGAATTGATGGAGCAGGTGTTGGCCAAAGCCAAAGAAACACTGTCCCAGACGCCTGATATGCTCCCTGTTCTGAAGCAGGTTGGCGTTGTGGATTCGGGTGGCCAGGGCCTGGTTTACATTTATGAAGGTTTCTTGCAGGTGCTGAGAAAAGACGCTCCGTCCGGATCGTTTGCTGTTGCGGAAGGACAAGCTGAACAGAGCAGCAAGGCACCGGCCTTCCAAGCGGTTCCTGACTTCTCGGCGGTTCAAGCTCCGGCCTCAGCCCAGTCCAGACTGTCCACAGAGGACATTGAATTTTTATACGACATGGAATTCTTTATTAATAGGCAGCTCGGGGAAGGAACGGGTGCAGACTTTGATGAAGATAAGTTCCGGAAAGCGCTTGCAGTGAATGGTGATTCCATCATTGTTATCGCCGATGACGAGACCATCAAAGTTCATGTGCATTCCAAGGCTCCGGGCGAAGTGTTGAACCTGGCACTACTGTATGGAGAAATTACCCAGATTCATATATTGAATATGCGCGAGCAGCACCGTGATTTGCTGACAACGGGAATGGACATCGCACCGATGCCCGAGTTGTTTGCGGATATTCCGGCAGAGACCGTAACACCGGAAGCTCCGGCTGTTCCTCCGGCAGACGAGATCGCACCATACGGTTTCATTGCGGTATCGTCAGGGGAAGGCATCTCTGACATATTCAAAAGTCTGGGCGTTGACGTCGTTCTCTCCGGAGGACAGACGATGAACCCGAGCACCGAGGATTTTGTCAATGCGATTTCTTCGATCTCGGCTCAGCAGATTTACATTCTGCCGAACAACTCCAACATCGTGCTGGCTGCCCAGCAGGCGAGAGAGCTTCTCGAAGGCGAGCGCAGCGTAACGGTCATTCCGAGCAAGACGATTCCGCAGGGGATCGCGGCTGCATTTGCTTTCCAGGAAGATGAGAATGCGGATATGAATACCGACAACATGCTGGATGCGATCACTCGTGTGCAATCAGGTCAGGTAACCTATGCCGTTCGGGACACAACGATTGATGATCTGGAGATCAAGGCCGGTCAATTCATCGGCATTCGCAATTCCAATATCGTTGCAGCGAATGAGGATTTGATTACGACCTCCCAGGATTTGCTGGGTAAAATGCTGGAGTCCGGCGATGAAATCGTGACTCTGCTTACCGGGGCGGACGCAAGCGAAGAATCGACCAACGCACTCACGGAGTGGCTCGGCGAGCAATACCCTAACGCAGAGGTTGAGGTGCACTACGGCGGACAGCCGATCTATTCCTATCTGTTCTCCGTTGAGTCTTGATAAACAACGCTTTGACATTATGCAAGGTACATTTTAGGAGGGGTTCCGGTGAATAAGACCGTTATTGTGACAGACAGCACAGCGGATATTCCGGCAGACCTGGCGAAGCAACACAACATTCATATTGTGCCGCTGAGACTTATGTTCGGGGAAGATACGTATTTGGACGGAGTCGAAATTACGCCGGGAGAGTTCTACAAAAAGCTGGTGCAGTCGCCCCAGCTTCCAACGACCTCCCAGCCTTCACCCGCAGATTTTGTAGCTGTGTATGAGTCCATTCTGGAACAGCACCCAGGCTGCTCCATTGTGTCCATTCACATCTCATCCGGCTTGAGCGGAACGTATCAGTCCGCATTGCTTGCAACCTCTCTAATCGAAGGAGAAGCGGATATCACCGTATGGGATTCCAAATCGGCGTCCTACGGTTTCGGACTATTCGTGGTTCATGCAGCGAAGCTCGCACAAGAAGGTGCGGCTGTTCCAGATATTATTTCGTCGCTTGAGGATCTTCGCTCCAAGCGCCGTCTCTACTTCCTGGTAGACACGCTGGAGTATTTGCAGAAGGGTGGGCGAATTGGCAAGGCTTCGGCCGTGCTTGGCACCCTGCTTAACATTAAGCCGATCCTGTCCATTGACGGCGAAGGGATTATCTTTCCGGTAGACAAGGTCCGCGGTCGCAAGAAAGCGACGGCCAAAATCATTGAGCTGTTTCAACAGGATCTATCCGGTGTGAAAAATATTAAAGTGGCTGTGGGTCATACAGCTGACCCTGCTCAGGTTGAGGATTTTCTGCAGCAGCTGTCCGCTGTGTTTACGATCGAGGAAACGGTGTATTCCGAGATTGGTCCGGTTATCGGCACGCACGTTGGACCGGGAACCATTGCAGCATATATATGGCCTGCTTAAGTGAGGTAGATGATATGAGTCTCAAACTCGATCAAATATCCGTCAGACAGATCAACGGCGTGAGCGCCCTGAAAGAGGGGGAGCTTCACGCCTTTGGCGTCTCTACGGTCAAGGATCTTTTGGAGTATTACCCCTTCCGGTATGAGGATTACCGGCTCCGTTCCCTGAGTGAAGTCAAGGACGGGGACAAAATTACCATTCAAGCCAAGATCGCGAGCGTGCCGGTACTGCAGCGCTACGGGCGTAAATCCCGTCTCACCTGCAAAATGCTCGCTGAAAACTGGATGTTCACCGCAACCTGGTTTAACCGGCATTTTCTGAAAGACCAGCTTACGGCCGACCGGGAGATCGTGCTGACGGGCAAGTGGGATCAGCGCAGAATGCAGCTTACGGTGTCCGAATCCGAGTTCCCGGATAAGGGAGCCTTTCGCAGCGGAACGCTGCAGCCGGTGTATTCCATCGGCGGGAAGATCACGCAATCCTGGATCCGAAAAACGATGGGACAGGCATTGGAGCAATACGGGGAGATGATTCCCGAGATTTTGCCGCAATCCTTGCTCAGGAAATATGATCTGATGCCGCGTAAAGCGGCGATCATGACGATCCATCAGCCCGTTGACTCCCGGGAAGGTCAGGAAGGACGGCGCCGGATGGTGTACGAGGAGCTCTTCTTGTTCCAATTGAAAATGCAGGCGTTCCGCGCGCTAAACCGGAGTCGGATGGACGGTGTTGTACATACGGCTGACAATGCAACGATCCGCGAGTTCGTGCGCAGCTTCCCGTTTGAGCTTACCGATGCGCAGAAGAAGGTGGAGCTGGAGATTTTGCATGATATGCGTTCCCCTTACTGCATGAACCGCTTGCTTCAAGGGGATGTCGGTTCGGGAAAAACGATTGTTGCCGCCATCGCTCTGTTCACAACGGTGCGCTCGGGCTTTCAAGGAGCCTTGATGGTGCCGACGGAGATTCTTGCCGAACAGCATATGCGTTCCCTGCAGAAGCTGTTTGAGCCCTTTGGCATTACCGTCGGCCTGCTGACGGGCAGCGTAACGGGGAAGAAGCGTAAAGACCTGTTGGCTTCCTTACAGATGGGGTTGACGGACGTTGTCGTGGGTACCCATGCGCTCATCCAGGATGATGTGTACTTCCGGGAGCTGGGACTCGTCGTAACGGACGAGCAGCATCGTTTTGGCGTGAATCAGCGAAGCGTACTTCGCCGTAAAGGCTATAACCCGGATGTGCTCACGATGACGGCGACGCCGATTCCACGGACGCTGGCAATTACCGCCTTTGGCGATATGGATGTATCCACGCTGTCAGAGCGTCCGAAAGGTCGTATTCCCATTACGACCTATTGGGTCAAACATGAACTCATGGACCGTGTGCTCGGATTTATTTCCCGGGAAGTAAATCAAGGACGTCAGGCATATCTGATTGCTCCTTTGATTGAAGAATCGGACAAACTGGACGTTCAGAATGCGATCGATTTGCATGTCCAGATGCAGCAAGCCTTTCCTACATATGCTGTGGGCTTGCTGCACGGCCGTATGACGCCTACCGAGAAGGATGAGGTCATGCGCCAATTCTACAGCAATGAGGTCCAGCTGTTGATTTCCACGACGGTCGTTGAGGTTGGCGTCGATGTGCCGAACGCAACTCTGATGATCATTATGGATGCCGATCGCTTCGGTCTGTCCCAGCTGCACCAGCTTCGGGGCCGCGTTGGCCGTGGGCAGCATGCATCGTATTGCGTACTTGTGGCCGATCCGAAATCGGAAGTGGGTCAGGAGCGGATGCAGGTTATGACCGAAACCGAGGACGGCTTCGAGGTATCCCGGAGGGATTTGGAGCTACGGGGCCCTGGCGACTTTTTCGGTACGAAGCAGAGCGGACTGCCGGAGTTCCGGCTGGCCGACATGGTCGCCGACTTCAAAGTAGTGGAGGAGGCCAGGGGCGATGCAGCGGCTCTGGTCAGCGACAGTTCCTTCTGGACGTCTCCTGAATATGAACCATTACGCGACTTTTTGCAGCAGGAGAAGATCTTTCAGGGCGATATCATGGATTAATAACATGAATCTGTTGGCACAATGGACAGACCTTCGTCATATACTCAAAAAAGGTAGCAGCATTTATGACTGGAGGTGCTTCAACATTGAGTTATCAGCAGTACGGGATTAGTCCGCAGCTGGTTGAACGAATCAAGCTAAAAATGAAAAACCCGGCGGTCAAGGAAAGAATTAAAGGGCTGACTCAGGGGTTGACCAAGGCAGATCTTCAAAATAGCGCAAAAGTCCATCAATTGATCCGGACGGCCAGCGGCATCTTGAATGAAAAGCTGAGCTCCACGCAGGAGCAGCAAATGGTTCAATTCGTGCTTGCACAGCGCATCGATCCGAACAACACCTTCCATTTGATCAAGCTGTGGGGTATGTTTCGATAACAATTGGATGACATCAAGGATTGACTTTGCATAGAAGAAGCCCCTCTCGGGAGTGTTTTCTCCTCATGAGCAGGGGCTTTTAAATTTGGGATATGCAGGGATAAAACGTTCCTGACGTTCTTCCGCAAATGGAGTTTTTGATTTATGTTCCAATCGATAGAAAAGAAACCGGCAAGTTGAGAAAAAGCGGAATTTGAAGAGGAATCCCGAACCTTTCTGAAAGATTTAGCTGCCTGTAATGGAGCGGATGCAATCCTCCGAGTCATTTTTAACGGAGTTCACGGTGGTGCTGACCGGTACGGCCTGCATTTCCTCCGCGGGGTAAGGTCTCAGAAGCTCTTTGAGGGATTGCAGGAAGGAAGGGCTGCTATCATTGGAATGAGAAGACGTCTGTCGTTCAAGCCATAGTGCTTCGTCTGCGGGTCTCAGAATGACAGGCATCCGGTTATGGATCGGCTCCATGAGTTGATTGGGTGCGGTGGTGATGACGGTGCAGGTGCTGAGCTTATCTCCGCCCGGGGTGATCCAGGTATCATACAGACCGGCCATGCTGAATATTTCACCGTTCCTCAAGCCGATGCGAAAGGGCTGCTTGCCATTGTCGTTTTTTTGCCATTCGTAAAAGCCGTCTGCAGGAATCAGGCATCTTTTCCGATAAAAGGGCATCCTAAAGGCAGGCTTGTCTTCCAGCGTTTCACTGCGCGCGTTGATCATTTTGGCTCCGGCCGAGGAATCCTTGGCCCAGGATGGGACAAGCCCCCACTGCAGCTGACCGATTCGGTTGGTGCTGCCGTCGTTAATAATCGCCGTGACCATCTGCGTTGGAGCGATGTTGTACCGGGGAATGTGAAAGGGAGATACCGATTCGGGATCGATGAGATATCTGGTCATCAGTTCTTCCCAAGTGACCGTGAGTGTAAAGCGTCCGCACATCGTTTCAAGCCTCCTGTTATTTGCTGTCGCTTAAGATTTGAATAGATTGTCTAATTAAGATTTTTAATGAGTTCAGAACGAATTTGCTACGTAGAGATTTTCAGTGCATTTGTGTTTGAGTATATCAAATATTGCCTAACTTACCAAAAGGGTCTGGCTCATTGCCAGACTGAGCATCATGAATGGAGGATTTTTCGTGTTTGATTTAAAAGCTAACGGTACCTCGGTTAAGACAGAAGTTGTTGCCGGGGCCACGACGTTTTTCACGATGGCGTATGTGACCGTTGTGAATCCGCTGATACTATCGCAAGCAGGTGTGCCCTTTGAGCAGAGCTTCACGGCTACGATTATTGCCGCTGTGATTGGTACACTGCTGATGGGGCTTGTAGCCCGCTACCCGATCGCTGTGGCGCCGGGGATGGGCTTGAATGCCTACTTCACCTATTCCGTTGTTCAGGGACACGCCGGACTTGGGTATATTGAAGCTTTCTCGGCGGTATTTATAGCCGGTATTCTGTTTTTGGTGTTATCGATGACTTCCCTGCGGCGCAGGCTGATTGAGATGATCCCGTCGAATCTGAAGCATGCGATCACGGTCGGTATCGGCCTGTTTATTGCTTTTATCGGTTTGCGGATGAGCGGCATCATTACAGCGCATCCGGACAATCTGGTAGCGCTCGGCGATCTGCACCAGCCATCGGTTGTACTGGCCTTGGTAGGACTTGCGGTTACGCTTGTGCTGCTGGCCCGCGATGTGAAAGGTGCCTTGTTTATCGGTATGATTATCACCGGGATTATTGCTTATTTTGCCGATATGCTGTCCTTTACGAGCGGGATTATGTCGGTACCTGCGCTGCCGGAAGGTATCTTGGTATGGAACCCGATTACCGCTGCCTCGGATGTGATCAGGCATGGGCTCTATGCCGTTGTGTTCTCGTTCCTCCTGGTGACGCTGTTCGATACCACAGGTACGGTAGTTGGTGTGGCGGAGCAGGCGGGGCTGATGAAGGATAACAAGCTGCCTCGTGCAGAACGTGCCATGTTCTCCGATTCGGTGGCAACCGTGGCCGGATCCATGGTCGGTACAAGCCCGACCACCGCTTATGTTGAATCGGCAGCCGGCGTTGGCGCAGGCGGTCGGACTGGATTGACGGCGGTCGTCGTGGCCGCATTATTCGTGGTTGCCGCCTTTTTCAGTCCGCTGATCGGCGCGGTTGCCGGTTTATCCGCCATTACGGCACCTTCGCTCATCGTAGTGGGCTGCCTGATGCTGAGCAGCGTTCAGCACATTCGGTGGAATGATTTTGATGAAGCGTTCCCCGCGTTTCTTGTCATCCTGACCATGCCGCTTACGTCCAGCATCGCGACCGGGATCGCGCTCGGTTTTATTTCATACCCGCTGATGAAAATCGTGAAGGGCAAGTGGAAGGCGGTTCACCCGTTGATGTATATTTTTGCCGTGCTGTTCGTACTGCAGCTAGTCTTTGTCCCGCATTGATTTATACACGTGAAAATCCCCTGCCAGGCCTAAGCAGACCTGGCAGGGGATTTTGGTGTATGCCGATAAAGTATTGCAGCCGAACACCGAATTCTCGCCGATGGATATTTTCTCCGAAAATGAGCGTGAGGCTTGCTTGTAACGGGTCGTGATGATGCTGCAACGGTTCCGGGTTGTTGTTTTCGTCCGGATACAGGGATGCTGCTCCTGGTGGCCATGGACGCATCGGGCTCAGCGAGCTCGGCTCCATACGTCCGCGTACTTCGTGACGAGGCCGTGCTCGTCAACCTCCAAATCCGCTTGATAGGCTCCATCGTTACTCTCATAACGATAGGTATACTCGCCCGTACGCGTATATTGCTGGGGAAGGGGGGCAATGGTTAGACTCGGGAACTGAATCCAAACGGCCGTCATGGAAGCGCTCTCTCCAGGCCTCAGCTTCAAGCGTCGGATCGGCAAGGAATTGGTGGAGGGGGTAATTCCGAGGTCAATGTCGGTCACGCCGGCAAATGCGGTGAGCTCGGTATCGCCGTCCCACCAGCGGCCGTCATCATCCCGCTCCAGGTGAAGGGACTGAACTTCCGTGCCGATTGAGAGCTTAATCTTTACCTTCCGGGTCTGCCAACTGCGGGTGGTTTCAACCTCATAGGAGCAGTGAAGCGGCCGACCTTCCAGGCTGGCTACGACCATTCCGGTGAGCGTAAATCCGTGATGATGTCGATAGAGCCGACCATGCTCCAGAGAGGGGAGATCGTGTCTGTTCCAGAGCAGCGACTGCAGGAGCTGATCCGAGTTTGTGTTCAATAGTCCGTTTGGTTTCATTTCTTCTTCAACGTGCATATTGTCGTTCATGTGAGATCCCGTCCTTTATCAAAAGAGTATGAATGCGCATACATTCCCTTAACTTCGTTTACCTCGTAATTTGCTTAGTCCCCGTATACTTGCAGTTGTACCTTTTCCTTGTTCCGAGCCGTGCTCTGATCCTCTCTTAAATCCATTGCGGGGGTGACCGCTTGTGCTTCTCGCCCTGCTTCTCCAACTGCGGATATCCCGTTCCCGCGCATCAAGCAAAAGCGGTAGAATGACGCAGTCCTTGCAGACAGCAGCTCTTCCTAGGTTTGCAGTGGAGACGTTCATCTTCACCATCATATACAAACATATGTTTGTTATGCAACTGATAAATACAGAGTATGACAAAATACGAATTCAGACAAAGGAACTTTAGGTAGTTTCACCAGATATGCTGTAAGCTTTTTTTTCTTCTTGATAGTTTTCTGATAATTACCGCTTATAGTCAAACGTAGCCACAAATGAGATGGATTTACGAAAGGAGTTTGATTTATGGGGAAGTCTTTCAAGCGTTGGCTCGTCTTGACGTTCAGCATATTTATTCTATTAACAGGATGCGGGAGCCTGAAAGATTTCACACAAAAGGTGATAGATGAAACAGAAAAAACCGCCCATTTTACATTGGATCTCGAGGAGGATACTTCATATACCATTGAGCAGCTCATCGATGATGGCCAGTTGGACAGAGTTGTTTTTGGCGGAAGACTGTATGAACTAAAGGATGAAGTCAATCCGAAGTCCAAGGGAGAGTATCTAGGGTTCATTGGGCAGACGCATTATGTGGATCAAGAGGGGAAGAGGTGGACAGAAGAGGAGCTAAAGAAGCCATATGTTTACTACAATCCGAAAGACATTCGAGAGAAACAGCCTTTGACCTACGGTTCCGCCTATCGATACAAACGGCAGCCTGAAGGCAGTTTCGACCTGATTATCATTGAGCTCAACAAAAAGCTTTTTCAAGCCAAGATGGTGCAGGGGGATTAGGGATTATCGCATCTTTGAAACATTTATTATGAAAGGATGAATGATTGTTGAAGGGTCAATTGTTAGAAATGAAGAAGGTCTCAAAAAGCTTTGGTAAGGAAAAAGTCGTAAAAGAGCTGTCGTTGCAGGTGCCTGAAAATTCCATATATGGATTGCTCGGCCCTAATGGAGCCGGAAAGTCCACCACACTTAAGATGCTGACCGGCATCATTACACCGACATCCGGCAGCATTTGGTTTGATGGTCATATCTGGAGTCGGCGGGACCTTGGCCAAATCGGAGCGCTGATCGAATCCCCACCCATTTATGAAAATTTAACAGCTTTCGAAAATTTGAAGGTTCGGAGTCTGCTGCTCGGACTGCCGGACTCTCGGATCAAGGAAGTTTTAAATATTGTAGATCTTCAGTATACCGGCAAAAAAACGGCAAGCCAATTTTCTATGGGGATGAAACAGCGGCTAGGTATAGCGATTGCCCTTCTGAATCGTCCCCGGTTGCTTATCCTGGATGAGCCTACCAACGGCTTGGACCCGGTTGGAATTCATGAACTTAGGGAGCTTATTCGTACCTTCCCCCGTCTAGGTATGACCGTGATTCTCTCAAGCCATATACTGTCCGAGGTTGAACAAATCGCCGATCGTATCGGTATCATCAGCCAAGGCGTTTTGGGATATCAGGGAGAGATCCAATCTGGACAAAATTTGGAGCAGTTATTTATGGACGTCGTTGCTGCCCATAGGATCAGAGGTGGGGTAGTACAATGATGGATTTCCTTCGGTCAGAACATCTGAAACTGAAACGCACATTCTCATTGAAGCTGCTTATCCTAGTCCCTTTCGCAAATGTGGCATTTTCTTTCATCATGAATCCCATGTATTTTGTATCCAATACGATCAATTGGTGGTCCATTCTGTTCCTGCCGCTCACGATTGCGCTATGGTGCTGCCTGACACATCAAAAGGAACAGCGAGCTTCGAGTTATTCCGGCGTCTATCTGCTACCGGTTTCTGTGAAAAAAATATGGTTTGCGAAGCAGTTAGTAATTTCTATCTATTCCCTTGCTGCGATGATGGTTTATCTTGTTGTAATGGGCATTGCCGGCATGCTGTTATCCGGAGAGCTTATCGTTAATGTTAGGACTCTTGTGGCTGTTTTGGTACTCTGGATCACAACGCTTTGGGAAATTCCTTTGTGTTTATGGCTGGCTCGGAAATGGGGAGCGGCCTTGGCCATGGGATTCAACATTGTGTGTGCATTGGGGTTTGGAATTCTGCTCTCTGCTCGGACGTTATGGTGGGCATGTCCATGGAGTTGGTCCATTCGGCTGATGTCTCCGGTTGTCAAGGTACATCCCAATGGAACCTTGCTTGAACAAGGACATCCCCTTCTTGAGTTGCAGGTTCTTCCGATTGGAATCGGTTTGTCGATATTGCTGACCCTACTCCTATGTTTATGGACGATGCAGCGATTTGAGCCACAAAAAAGCGCATAAACAATAGGGAGGGTAAAGTAGGAGTATGAGTTTGTGGAGATGTTTAAGAGCGGATTTGTTAAAGCTTCGAAGAACCAAGATTTTATGGATTCATGTTGCGATTCCAGTCGTATGTGCAGTGCTTTTTCTGGGTTACTTCCATGGTAGAAAGATGGATTCTTTTCAGATGTATTCCTTTTACATGGAGAGCATCGGCGTTGCACTGCCCTTGCTTCTTGGGATGATCACCGGCTTGATGGTTTACCAAGAAAGACGTGCAGGGCACTTTCAAGTACTTCTTAGCGGTTCCGCATCCCGCTTATCAGGATATACGAGCAAGCTGCTGCTCTTGATTTTATTCGAGGCTTTTTCGATTCTTTTGGCTGTAGTACTATGGGTAGCAGGGATGAAATGGGTATTGCACTTGACCGATATTCCTTTGTGGAGTTACTTTTACGGATGGCTTTGGCTTACAGGTTCCAGTCTATTGATTTGGATCGTACAACTTTTTTCAGCCTTTATGTTTGGAATGGGTGCTTCGATTCTATTGGGAGGCGCAGGGCTTCTGTTATCGGCACTTATGGCGACAGGGTTGGGAGATGGGATATGGATGTATGTCCCTTGGGCCTGGGGAGTTCGTTTCAGTGGGTTAACCGGCCTATTGCAAGAAGGAACCTTGCCGATGGAATTGGTGGACTATGTTCAAGATGAGTTAAAGCAGGGGCTTGTGTTTGCGACTTTGCTAACTTTAGCCGGTCTGGTTTTAAGTATGATCTGGTTTCGCCGATGGGAAGGCAAGCAAGCGCATGAATAGGCTGTTATTATAGGGAAAGACGTGATAGAAATGGCCAAAATCTTGGCGATTGACGACGACTCTGACATTTTAGCATTAATATCCAATATTTTGCATCGCGACCAACATGCCGTGATAACCCTTCAGGAAGTTACAGACATTAATCCAGAATTTTTTCAAGAATACGATCTGATCCTTTTGGACGTCATGATGCCTTATGTGGATGGCTTTGAGCTATGCAGGAGGATTCGGGGGTTTGTCAGCTGCCCCATTCTCTTTCTTACAGCCAAATCCCAAGAGGAGGATGTGGTTAACGGCTTGATGACGGGAGGGGATGATTATATTGCAAAACCGTTTGGCGTAAAAGAGCTGCGTGCGCGGGTAAATGCCCATTTGCGGAGGGAATCCCGGGAAAAGAACGTATCGAGGATGACCGTCGCGGGGGTTACTTTTGATTATGACGCCAAAGAAGTGTGGGTGGGGGAGCAACAGGTTCGGTTAACCCCCAATGAGTATAAGATATGCGAAATGCTTGCCAGACGAAAGGAGCGGGTATTCAGCCGGGAAGAAATCCATCAAGAGATATATGGAATTGATGGGGATGCCCTGTTTACTACGATTACGGAGTTTATACGGTCAATCCGCAGTAAATTTAATGCGTGTGGAGTGTCTCCGATCTCGACGGTCTGGGGAGTGGGCTACCGATGGCAAAACGACTGAAACAGACAACTCTACGTGTAGAGCTGCTCAAATACGTCATTTCATTAACCGTGTGTCTCGTTTCAATCGTACTTATAGGCGTATTCCTAAACCAGCTCGCCATTAATTCAGGGCTTGTGGTAAACGCTAATTATGATGAACGACGCGTGCTTGAAGCTGAGTCGATGATACAGGAAACTCCCCAATTCAAGAGGGAGCTGGTTCCCGATGAGATCCCGTTCGTTGTGCTGAAAAAGCCTGCGCTTGAAGTGGTAGATGGATCACTGGATGCTGCGGGAATGTCCTCGGCCATTCGGGCGATCCAGAACAGGACGGCTTACCAGGGACAATCGGTATACCGGGTCGTTGAGAGAGAGGATGCATACGTTGTTTTACATTATAAGGTTCGTACGCGCTTTACCTCACCGTTTTTAAGGGAGCATTTTCCGGATTATGAAGTGACAACCATCGCGCTGGGCATTGTATTGATCATAGGTGTGGTGTTGGCTGTCACTTCGGTGTTCGCGAGGAGACTTCAACGCCAATTCGACCGTATACAGGAGCTGACCCGAAGCATTCAAAACCAGGATCTGAGTCTGGAAGCGCAGAGGTCCCCGATTAAAGAATTCGATGATGTCATGACCTCCCTTCAGGAGATGGCAAAGGCGTTAGAGGCCTCACTGAAAGCGCAGTGGAAAACAGAAACTCGAAAGCGGGAACAAATCGCTGCCTTGGCCCATGATATCAAGATTCCGGTAACGATTATTAAAGGAAATGCCGAACTGTTAAATCTTGATGAACAGAGCGAGGAGCATGCGGGATATACCGAATATATCTTGAATGCGAGCAATAGGATCGAACATTATGTTAA
This sequence comes from Paenibacillus sp. FSL W7-1332, assembly GCF_037969785.1. Taxonomy (NCBI): domain Bacteria; kingdom Bacillati; phylum Bacillota; class Bacilli; order Caryophanales; family Paenibacillaceae; genus Paenibacillus; species Paenibacillus sp. FSL W7-1332. The sequence goes on from NZ_CP150209.1 coordinate 2,409,418, forward strand.
CATGCTTATTCAACTGTCCAAGGCCGAGCAGGACATGGCGATCATTAAGAAACCGACCTGTCTTAAGGATTTTATAGATGAACTCGTTCAGGACTTTACGGGTTATATCGGACATCGGAGGATTGAGCTTGAATTCGATGTTATGGAAGGATTGAAGATTGAACAGTCGACGATCTACATAGACAAAGCGCTGCTTCATCGAGCATTGATGAATATCTTGACAAATGCCGTGGATTATTCGCCTAATGGAGGGAAGATAGGACTCACGTTAATCAAGCGAGACCAACTCCTGTCATTTCGTGTGACTGACAGCGGACCGGGCTTTACCCTTGAGGACCTCGAGCAGGCTACCCAGTTGTTTTACATGGGAGACAAGAGCCGCACAGCTACAGGACACTACGGAATCGGATTAACCTTTGCCAGCAATGTTGCAAAGCTCCATCATGGAACTTTAACGCTTCGCAATCTTCAATGGCAGGGTGGAGCTGAGGTTACATTTCGAATTCCCATCGATCGAAGTCACTGACTCCGTGGCTTCGGTCTATTTGATTTGCCATGATTTGGAAGGGCTGTACCGAATTAATTTCCGGAGCAGTCCCTTCATCGTGTGACTTTCCGATATGCCGAAGAAACATTATGTTATTTGGAGCAACATCGAAGCCAGAGCAAGCAGGGCAAACACTTTCCCCGGGTGAGCTGATGGATACTACTCCTCGGTTCTTAACCAGCACTCCACAGAAACACGATCGGTTGAAAATCCCGCATTGCACCAGAACCCTACCCATAAAACGCTTATTCCGTATATGGACTTGAAAACGTATGTGAAGTAATATGAAAAGATCGTATATCTCATACGGCATCATTTCATCAAGAGTAGGGGTACAGCTTCCATGAACATACCTAAACAACGCATCAAAATCAGTCTAGCCATGGTTATGCCTGCGCTGGTTTCATTATCCATTCTCATGACGATGTCGATTATGTTCTATATCCAGTATAAAAACGAGAAACGATCCTTATACAACAACACCATGTCGCTTAATTTATCCTCCGCACAAAAAATGGCGGTTACCCTTGAAGCGATTTTCTCAGGGATGCGCCAAAGTCTTCGCGCCTCTGCCAACAATCCGGCTATTGAGGCCAGCGCGGCATCCGATCAGAAGGAGCTGCAGGTCATTTTTGATCTGATGCTGCAGAGCAGCCCTTATTTCAACTCCGTATTTTGGGCCGATCAAGCGGGTACCATTCGCGTGGTTTCTCCTGTGGGGAATAATTTGAATCAGGCCCGATTAAAAACGGAGGGGACTACGGAGGCGCTACAGGAGAGAAAGTCCTATATATCTGCACCGTATAGAACGCCTGCCGGACGCTGGATTGTTCTTGCGAGCGAGCCGATTTTTGACAGCTCCGGCGAGTATCACGGTATGATTGCCGGCACAATCTACTTGGAAGAGAACAATATATTGCATCGGATCTTCGGTTCCGGTGCGGGGAATGAGGAAGAATCCTACTCCTATATCGTGGATGCCCGCGGGAGGCTGCTCTATCATCTGGATAAAAGACGGGTAGGGGAGGACGTAAGCTCTAACGGCGTGGTAAAGCGGCTCATGAGCGGCGAGAGCGGCATGCAACGTGTCATGAATACGGATGGTGACGATTATTTGGCCGGTTATGCCAGCGTTGCAATGAATGGCTGGGGGATTGTCATGCAGACGTCGGTAAGTTCCATTCTGGCCGATGTCGACCGCAACTTGGAAGACCAACTGAGAAGCATGCTTTTTCCGATCGTGCTTATGCTGGTCATAGCCGCCTATACGGCTGCAAGAATTGCCGCTCCGTTTACCCGGCTGTATAAATTAACGAAAATGGTAGCAGCGGGACAAACGGTGTCTTCTCAGGAATTCCGGCCGCATTGGAATCGGGAAGCCGATCAATTGAACCGGATCATGGGGGTGGCTGCCGAATCGCTGGCCAAGCAGACCCTTTCGTTACAGCAGGAAGCCATCACGGATCCATTGACGGGGCTGTCCAATCGCCGAGAGCTGGAACGCTGCCTTGATTCATGGGAAGCGCTTAGGGATCCATATGCTGTTTTAATGCTGGACATTGACCATTTTAAAAGCGTAAACGATACATATGGCCATCAAACCGGCGATCAGGTCCTGAAGCTGGTGGCGGCGGTCATGAACGATTGCGTTCCAGAGGGTGCGGTCTGCTCTCGTTTCGGCGGGGAGGAGTTTGTCATTCTTCTTCGGAAGCATAGTATGGATGAAGCCTATCGTTTGGCTGAGCGAATTCGCAATGCGATTCAGAATTCCAAAACGCCTTATTCGCTAACACTTACCGTATCGATCGGCGTCTCCTTGTATCCCGAACATGGCAACCGAGAGGATGTATTCCAGGCAGCGGATATGGCGTTATACCGGGCGAAGGACGAAGGACGTAACCGGACGGTCTCGGCAGGATAATCGGTGTAAAAACAACTTATGCGTTGTATTCAGCAAGGAGACTGTCTCAATGAGACAGTCTCCTTTTATAAATTCAATAACTTCTCCATAATCTTGACGTCCACGAACTTGCCATCCAAGATGCCTTGGTTTTCAAGAACACCGACGTCGCGGTATCCCAGTTTATGATATAGGCCTTGACCGTTTTGATTAAATGGAAAGGTGAACAACACGATTTTATAAAACCTTTGTTCCTTTGCAATTACCTCAAGACGCTGAAGCAGCAAACTTCCGATTCCTTGGCCTCTGAATGCCCGATCGATGTATATGGATAGGTCGGCAACACCGTCATAAGCACATCGCTGCGAGTAAGGGTTGAGGGAAGCCCAGCCGATCACCTCGCCAGCGAACTCGGCTACAATGACAGCGTAACGATCTTGGTGTTGTTGGAACCAGTTATTCATATATGCAATATCCTTTACATCCATTTCAAGGGTTGCAATCCGATCCTCGATTCCTTGATTATAAATGTTCAAGATTCGTTCCATATCGTCATTGACTGCTGCTCTAATCGAAGCGGTGTTCACTGTTGGTTCCCCCTATAAATCATAATTATTTATTCAGATATTGGGCCGCAGCATTTACTGGATTTGGCCATTGCATCGTTGAAAATCTTAACGGAGTGAAGCACGGTTTCTTTTTCGAACTCGGTCATATACGAAAATACTTCGTTCAGGTAGTCATTCATTTGTTGATCAATGGTAGCCGCTATAAACTTTCCCTCCATCGTAAGAGCCAGCGTATAAACTCTTCGGTCCTGTGGATCCTGAGTTTTTTTCACTAAATTCATTTTGATTAGGGATTGTACCTGTCTGCTAAACGTCGTAATGTCGGTTCCAAGCGTATCTGCAATCTGTTGCATGGAAGGGTTGTGCTGCCGATCCACTTCGTATAGGATGTGGCTTTGTACTAATGTGACATCGTTTCCTCCAACACTGCAGCAGTTTTTATTAAGTAGTCCAAACCTTCGGGTCATGATCTGAAACAGCTCGCGAGCATTTTCCATTGTTGAATCACCTCTTGTATTAGTTATACAACACATATTTGCAATATGCAAATATGTGTTGGAATCCATATAAAATAATGATTTGCAGTTCAATAAGCTGGGTGAATGATTATTAAATCAAAATATTTTGATTTAGCCCTTGAATATGAAATTACATCATGATATGCTTCATTCATCAAAATTAATTGATGGATGGTGGAAAGTCCAATGATGAATTACTATATCATGGAAAGATTGATTGAGTTTCAACAAAAAGAAATAGAGCAGAAAGCACGACATGTCTGGAAGCGGTTGGAATCAGCTTATCCGAGACAGTCGACGATGAACTCTTCGGCCCATGTCACTTTACAACCAGCCGCTGTTTGTTGCTGCTGCTAAATGGAGGTTACGGATATGATCAAAGAACTGAATGTTATTCAGGGATCCAGCGAGACTGTTGATTTTACCCAATACGAGGCTAAGTTCAAAGCATTGGCGGATCAGAAAAGACTGAAAATCATGCATGAACTCAGCCAAAAAGGAAGCGTCTGCGTCTGTGACCTGATGGAAATTATGGAAATGCCTCAGTCTAAGCTATCCTATCACCTAAGAGTCCTACTCGATGCCCAATTGGTCACTCTCGAGACCAGAGGAACCTGGAGCTATTATGAATTAAATCATGCTGTAGTCAACCGGTTGCTTTCACCGGATTTGTGCTGCATTTTCCGTACAATGGATGCCAAGCAGAGTGGATGCTGCTCATAAGATCCGCAAGAACTGTTGGTTTTCTATTGTACTCCTAATTTAACTTATAGTTGCAAAATACAAGTTATTAAGTTTTGTTTATAGATTAAAACAGATTTCTTCTTTATTTAGTTAATAAATCAAAAAAATTGATAAATAGAAATGTAGGAGGATTTATGGATGAAAAACATTGAATTTAAGGTAGCTCCAACATCTTGCTGTACACCCCTGGTATCAAATAAAACTAAAGAAACGGTCAAGGAGGAGCATGCGTCCTACAACAATAATCTGCCGATCGCGATTATCGGTGCCGGACCGATTGGCTTGGCAGCCGCAGCGCACTTGGCGGAGAGAGGACAAAAATTCATCCTTTTTGAAGCAGGGCCCAGCATTGGTCAAAACATCCTGCAATGGGGACATGTACGTCTTTTTTCACCATGGCAGTATAACATCGATAAAGCCGCTGAGCGTCTTTTACGCAATCAAGGGTGGCAGCCTCCCGTTCTAACGGATTTGCCTTTTGGTCAAGAGTTGGTTCATCAGTATTTGGAGCCTGTGGCGAAATTGCCTGAACTGGAGTCTTACATTAGGTTGAATTCCAAAGTCATCTCCATAACGAAGAAGAACACAGATAAAATGAAATCCGCAAATCGTGAAGCTGCGCCGTTTGTACTATATGTTGAAACAAGCGTCTCCACCGAGCGGTTTGAAGCACGGGCGGTGATCGATGCCTCCGGGACTTGGGGTCATTCGAATCCGCTGCATGCAGACGGGATATGGACACGTGAAGAGCGTGATCTGAAAGATCGCATTTATTATGGAATTCCGGATCTATCAGGAGAACAAAGGCAGAAGTATACAGGGAAACGTGTAGCAGTTGTAGGAGGCGGGCATTCGGCGATCAACACATTACTGGATCTAGCCAAGCTTAAAGAGACGGATTCGGATACGGAAATCATTTGGGTGATGAGAAAGAAATCGGTGGAAGAAGCTTACGGTGGGGAAGAGAATGACCAATTAGAGGCACGAGGAACACTTGGAAGTCACATTCACCAGCTGATTGATGCCGGCGAAATCCAAGTGGTTACTCCATTCATGATCGAAGGGCTTTCCAAAAACGATGGAAGAATGACAATCATTGGGAATGTAAACAGCGAATCCAAGGAAATCCAAGAAATCGACGAAATGATCGTAAATACGGGAAGCCGACCGGATTTCTCATTCTTGAGTGAGATTAGACTTAGCATTGATCCTGCTACGGAGAGTGTTGAAGCGCTTGCGCCCCTAATCGATCCCAACGTGCACAGCTGCGGAACCGTAAGACCCCATGGCGAAAAAGAGCTGCGTCATGTAGACAAGAACTTTTATCTCGTTGGAATGAAAAGTTATGGCCGGGCACCAACCTTCCTTATGGCAACAGGCTACGAACAGGTTAGATCCATTGCGGCATATCTCGATGGAGATATGGAATCAGCATTAAAAGTTGAACTAGAGCTGCCCGAGACCGGCGTGTGTGGAATTAGCAGTACTCCGAATGCCAACGATTGTTGTATGCCTGCTGCCTCATCTACTTCGGAATGCAATTAATATGAAGGGGTTATATACATGATGAATTTATTGAATCGTGAACTTATACAGGTTGTAATAGACCATGCACTTCAAAAGGATCTACTTCGGGGTCATTTCGGTTTAGAAAAAGAAAATGTACGGGTCGAACAAGATGGAAAACTTGCATTGACACCCCATCCAGAAGCCTTTGGGAATAAGACGGATAACCCTTATATTCAAACTGATTTTTCAGAGAGTCAAATCGAGCTGATAACCCCCGCGTTTGAGTCGATTGAAGAGACTTATTATTTCATGGAAGCCTTGCAAGACATTGTTTCTGTGGAATTAGAAGGGGAATATTTGTGGCCAAGCAGCAATCCTCCCATGCTGCCCGAAGAGAAAGAAATTCCTATTGCCAACATGAGCGATCCCATTGCGGACGACTATCGAAGTGAACTGGCGGATAAGTATGGTCGTAAAAGACAGTTGTTAAGCGGAATTCATTATAATTTCTCGTTTGATGAGAAATTTCTTGCAAAACTATATAATACCCAGGTGCTGCACAAAGACTTTAAGGAGTTCAAAGATGCAATTTACTTTAAAGTAGCCCGTAACTTGATGAGGTGCCGTTGGCTGCTTATTTATTTAACAGGGGCAAGTCCTGTTTTTGATAATACCTATATTGAGCAGTGTGTTAAATTAGCGAATACCCATGATAATAAAAGTTATTATTTTCCGATCATGAACTCACTTCGGAACAGTATGTGCGGCTATCGGAATGATAAATCGTATTATGTTTCTTTTAATTCGGCCAAAGAGTACGTTCATGACTTAAACAGGCTGATTCAACAGAATGAATTACTGAGCGTAAAGGAATTTTACAGCCCCGTCCGCATAAAAACCGAAAAGGGGATCAACCCCTGCCAGGAGCTTGTGGAAGATGGGGTAGCATACTTAGAGCTTCGATTTATGGATATCAATCCACTTCACAAGATTGGAATAAGTAAAGAAATGATGCACTTTATACATTTGTTTATTCTCTTTATGCTGCTTAAAGTAGATGAATCCTTCCATGAGGAAGATCAAAGGATAGCTGAAGAAAACCAAGATCAGGTGATTATGGAAGGTATTAAAGGTTATTTAAACGAGCCGGAATATAGTCAGTTCACGATGGAGGAAATGGCACTCGCTGTTATCGATGAGATGAAGGATATGGTGAAGCTCTTGTTTCCTAAGAATGAGGATTATCAGCACATTCTGGACAGTGAAAAGCAAAAGATTCTTCATACGGAGTTGAATGTTGCACATAGGGTGAAGTCTGACATTCAAAAATCATCCTATCTGACATACCATTTGGAAAAGGCGAAAACATACGCTCAGGACAGTATGCAAAACGGATACCGTTTTGCAGGGTATGAGGATCTCGAATTATCAACTCAACTGCTCTTAAAGGCAGCGGTGAAACGTGGCATACGCTTTAAATGGATGGATCGGGATGAGAATTTTGTATTACTATCAAAAGGTAATCATCAAGAGTATGTGAAGCAAGCTACGAAAACTTCCCTGGACTCCTATAGTACGGTGTTAATAATGGAAAATAAGGTGGTTACGAAAGAAGTCCTCAAACAACATGGAATTCGTGTACCGTCAGGGGAAGCGTTTCAGAGCTTGGATGAAGCCATGTCCACCTATGAAACCTACCACGGCACTCCCATCGTGATAAAGCCCAAATCAACCAATTTTGGATTGGGCATTACGATCTTCAATCGAGATTATTCGAGAGAGGATATGAAAAAAGCGTTTGAAATCGCATTTACTCACGATCAAACGGTTCTTCTTGAGGAATTTATGACAGGAAAAGAATATCGCTTTCTGGTCATGGGTGATCAAGTTGTAGGGGTCCTGCATCGTGTGCCTGCAAATGTCGTCGGTGACGGTGTTCACACGATCGAACAGCTTGTTCATGAGAAGAATAAAGACCCACTTCGAGGTAAAGGGTATAAGACGCCCCTTGAGAAAATTCAGTTAGGGGAAGCAGAAGCGATGTTTTTGAAAAATCATTCTATGAGTTGGAACGATATACCCCAACAAGGGGAGGTTATCTATCTGAGAGAAAATTCGAATATTAGTACGGGTGGAGACAGTATCGATTTTACGGATGAAATGCCAAATAGCTACAAGGAACTTGCCATTCAATCAGCTAAAGCTGCAGGAGCGACCCTATGTGGTGTGGATATGATGATTGATTCTTTGGAGGAAGAAGCAACCGATACCAATTACAGCATTATAGAAATCAACTTCAACCCAGCGATTCATATCCACTGCTACCCTTATATCGGAAAGAATAGAAGGGCAGATGAAAAGATTCTGGATTTATTGTTTGGTTAGTTTCGATTACGGCGATGTAAGTTGATTCCATCGGGAAACGTGTCGCAGGAAACCAGGGATGCACGCTGGTGTTGTTGAATGAGAAATTATTGGGAGTTGAGTTTACACACTTGAAATCAAGGGCGATTTCGATTAGCATATAAGCATTAACTTATATGGTTATGATTCGGTCGAAGTGATCTTTTAAGGAAGGAGGGGGCCTTATTGGAGCAAATGAACGAGATGGCCGAGAAACTCAAATTGCTTGGAGATAAAACTAGGCTTACCATGTTGACGCTCCTTAAGGAAAGAGAATGGTGCGTTTGCGAGTTTGTAGATATTTTTGATATGTCACAACCTGCAATCAGCCAGCACTTAAGAAAGCTTAAGTCTCAAGGGATCGTTAATGAAGCCAGACGAGGCCAATGGGTTTATTATTCATTGCATGTTGCGGATAAGCCATATATCCAAGCCGTGTTAAATGAGATGCCAAGTGCTCAAGAAGTACTGTCTTCCTTAAATAGGGAAACTAAGTGTGCTTGTGATTAATCATGCTAATAGGGATATTTAGCATAAAATTGAGGGATGTAAACTATTATCTCTGCTCATTATATAAGAATATAGTTATATATTGATTCTTGAAAAAACATTTATTCTAGTTCAGCGTGTAATTGGAGGGTTTGAACATTGGTTTCTGTTGTTCTGGCTAGCATCATTTTTCTGGTCACGTTAGTTTTTGTCATTTGGCAGCCTAAAAATCTATCCATTGGATGGTCGGCATGCGGGGGGGCAGTACTGGCACTGCTCGTTGGAGTCGTCGACTTTCAGGATGTATGGGATGTCACTCAGATCGTGTGGAATGCAACGCTCGCCTTTGTCGCGATCATTATCATTTCATTGATCTTGGATAAGATCGGTTTATTCGAGTGGGCCGCCTTACATATGGCGAATGCTGCTCGAGGAAACGGGATCCGGATGTTTGTGTACGTATCCGTTCTTGGAGCTGTTGTCGCCGCTTTTTTCGCAAATGACGGTGCGGCTCTGATCTTAACTCCGATTGTGCTGGCTATGGTACGAGCGCTGAATTTCGACGAAAAGAAGGTATTCCCCTTTATCATCGCAAGCGGCTTTATTGCGGACACGACCTCTCTTCCGCTTGTGGTCAGCAACCTGGTGAATATCGTATCGGCCGATTTCTTCGGAATTACGTTTACCGAATATGCGAGTCGTATGTTGGTTCCCAATCTGTTCTCTTTAGCAGCGAGTGTCCTGGTGCTGTATCTGTTTTTCCGCAAAAGCATTCCGCGAAAGTTTGACGGCACCCAGCTTAAGCATCCATCAACGGCAATTCAAGACCCTGCCATGTTCCGTTTATCCTGGATCGTGTTGAGTGTGCTCCTTTTCGGTTACTTTGTGTGTGAATTTGTTGGTATTCCGGTATCGATCGTAGCTGGCGTTATCGCGATTTTCTTCCTCCTGATGGCAAGAAAAAGTCCGGCTGTGCAAACAAAGGAAGTACTCCAAGGTGCTCCTTGGGCCATCGTGTTTTTCTCCATCGGCATGTATGTGGTCGTATATGGCTTACGTAACGCGGGTCTTACGGATCTTCTGGCCAGTGTCATTCAGAGCATAGCGGACCAGGGACTGTTTGCGGCAACGATGGGGATGGGATTTATCGCTGCGATAATTTCCTCCATCATGAACAATATGCCAACTGTGATGATTGATGCACTCGCCATCGATGCGACAAACACGTCGGCTGCTATCAAAGAGGCATTAATTTATGCGAATGTTATTGGCGCCGATTTAGGTCCCAAAATCACGCCGATCGGTTCGCTGGCCACCCTGCTGTGGCTGCATGTCCTTTCGACCAAAGGCGTGAAGATCAGCTGGGGAACCTACTTTAAGACAGGGATCATATTAACCATCCCAACGTTATTTATAACCCTCCTAGGTTTATATATCTGGTTGACCATACTTTAATTCAAGCGATAGGGGAGAGACACGAATATGGAAAAAAAGACACTTTATTTCTTGTGCACAGGCAACTCATGCCGCAGCCAAATGGCGGAAGGATGGGCCAAGCAGCATCTGGGTGATGATTGGAATGTTTACAGCGCCGGCATCGAAGCTCACGGCCTGAACCCTAATGCCGTCAAAGCGATGAATGAGGTAGGTATTGATATTTCGAAACAAACGTCCGATGTCATTGATCCGGAGCTGTTAAATCAAGCCAACCTGGTGGTCACCTTATGCGGTGATGCTGCCGATCGTTGTCCGGTGACACCTCCGCATGTTCGCCGCGAGCATTGGGGATTCGACGATCCTGCCAAGGCACAGGGCACCGATGAAGAAAAATGGGCTGTTTTTCAGCGTGTTCGCGATCAAATCGGCGAGCGTATTCAAACATTCGCTGAAACCGGCGAGTAATATAACAGGATTTTGAGCCGGGAGCTTTCCCGGCTTTTTTCCATGAAGGCTCTTTGAAGGCCTATTGAATCACGGCGCGCAGAGCTTGAGCGAACTTGGATATTCCGGATGGGATATCCTCGGCTCTGGCACGGGCATAAGTAAATCTCACATAACCGGAAGCGGAACCGTACACGCTGCCTGGCGCAAAAATTACTCCTTTTTGAATGGAAGTCTCCAGCAGCTTGCTGTCATTCACTTCCGGTACGATTTTGCACCAGAGATGCAGGCCGCCCTCGGGCACATGGAAATGGACCAGGCCTTGAAGTTCTTTCTGAAGGGCCTCGATCAGTAAATCCCGCTTGTACAACAGGCTTGCTCTTAGCCTGTCCAGGTGCGGAGCAAAATAGGAAGAATTGAGGAACTGTCCGGCCAAGCTTTGAGGCACCACGCTCAATCCGAAATCCATCTGCTGCCTGGCGTCCGCAAGCCGCTCCACCACGGAATTCGGGGCGACCATCCAGCCTACGCGGAGGCCGGATGCGGCTATTTTTGAGAAAGACCCGATGTACAATACCGAGCCGACGGAATCCACCGATTTCAAGGGGACAGGCGGAGAACACTGATAGGCCGTTAAACTGAAGGGATCATCCTCAACGATCGGTAGCCCCAGCTTACTAGCCGTATCAAGCAGCTGGGATCTTCTCTCATGGTCCATAATGGTGCCCGTGGGATTCTGGAAATTCGGATTAATGAATATCATCTTGATCCGGTGTTTCTTGTAAAGGGAGCGGATGTCGTCCGGTTGTACCCCTCGTTCATCGACAGGGAGCCTGAACAATCGGAGCCCTGCGGATTGAAACATCGGCAGCGAATAACAATAGGATGGATCCTCGATGGCCACAGCGTCACCAGGTGACAGCAAGCACTGTGTAATGAGATACAGCGATTGCTGGGATCCTGACGTAATCAGTATGGACGATTCGGTAGTATGAATCCCGCGATATTTTTTGAGATAGGTAACCAATGCTTGTCTGAGTGGACCATATCCTTGCGGATTGTCATAACCGAAATAGGATAGACTGGGTTTCTGGCTCATCAATGTATTCATTTCTTGGATCGGTGCCAAATCCCCGGCGAGCTCCCCGCTGGCAAAATCAATCAAAGAAGGATCATGCGCCAACGCTTCCCGAATCCGGCGGAGAAAAGGGGGGTTAGGCAGAAAATTTCCTCCCTCAGCGTAACGGCGCCAGTTCGGCGTATGCTTCGGCGTGGCGCCCCACTTGGAACTGCTGACCCGCGTACCGCTCCCGGAACGGCTCTCTATGATTCCCAGCGCCCGAAGCTCCGAGTAAGCCAGAACCACGGTGCTTCGATTAACTCCGATTTGCTCCGCCAGTTTTCGTTCGGAGGGGAGTAAGCTGCCTGGAGGAAACTCACCGTAAGATATTCTTTGCTCCAAAGCATCAGCAATTTGCTGATATAGAGGTTGTGTGCTGTTGCGATCCGGCTTCCACACCTTCCTCATCCTTTCATGAACATAATCAGTTGTTTCTGTCTGTAATGTTAATCATATCACTATGCTTAAATGAAGGGTTTTCATAATTTCATCATTACGATGACAAATATCCAGTACACCGGTAGAACATGGAGGTTATATCGATTGTAAATCGGATGGGTCACCATAACCCTGCCGGGATAGGGGGGAATCGCTGCAGTTTCTTGACAAAACTTAAAAACAGGAATAAAGTATGATTTAATTAATCGTAATAATTACGATTATGAAACACGAGAATAGGAGGTGTTGAATATGCGAGTGACGGTAACTTTGGCATGTACGGAAACCGGCGACCGTAACTATACAACGACTAAAAATAAAAGAAATCACCCGGAGCGAATGGAATTGCGCAAATATTGTCCACGCTTGAAGCGGGTGACGCTTCATCGGGAAACCAGATAGCGAATACAACGTAAGCCGGACCTATCATCCGGCTTATTTGACTTCAAGCGAAATGGGATTACACTAAAATAACAGAATGCAGCGATGTGAACGAGGGGGATGGATGGGATGAACCAGGAACGACATGATTCCAGCGGTGAGCTGCTCCTGAGCACACATACCCCGGAACAGTGGAGGCGGAGAAGGCAGGAGCTTAACGAATGGATCAACAGACCCAAGGTGCGCAAACAGCCCAAACGGACACGGTTATTCGGCGATACTTCTGTCGATGAGCAGTTATATCCGATATTGATCCAGCTGCAAAAGGCGGGATTGGAGACCGAGTTTTCCTGCGCCGGCGTAAGCCCGCTGGATGAACCCGTTGATCATTCCCTGTATGCCTACCTGACGTTTTTCGCGAGTGGTCCTGCGGAGAAGTTCGCGAACATTCTGATGGGAAACATGAGACATCGAGCGCTGATTACCTATGAGCCTGCCCGTCAACGCTATGACGTGTCATCGTTTTTTATCGGACATAACCGTTCCTTCTGTCTGCTTCTGCAGCACAGTGCGGATCGGTTACTAATATAAGGAGTCGTGATCGAATGACGAGAAGCATCATGGAATGGGATGCGGGCGAATGGACAACCGAACCGGTATCGGTGACAAAAGAAGGGTACCATCTGAAGGTAGAGTCGAGAGAAGGCAGTGATTATTGGGAGAAAACCTTGTACGGATTTCAACGCGACAGCGGGCATTCACTGCTTACCTCGTGGGATCACGATGCGGCCATGGAGGTCACTTTTGAATTGGATTCCTTTACAGAACTTTACGACCAGGCTGGGATTATGCTTATGAACGCTCCGGGACAGTGGATCAAAGCAGGGATCGAGATTAATGACGGAATCCCGCAGCTTGCCACTGTCGTCACCGATGGATATTCGGATTGGTCGCTCGCGCCGGTGCCGGAGTGGGTTGGCGAGCGTGTCACGATCCGTGCCTCGAGGCTGAATGATGCAGTCATCATCAGGGCAAGAACCGGCAAGCATCCTTGGCGAACCGTCCGCGTTGCCCCATTCCCTACCGGGACAGAATGTCAGGCCGGACCTTTTGTTTGCTCGCCGACCCGTACCGGACTGAACGTAACATTCACGCATTGGGTGAGGACGGAACCGGATAGCGACATCCATGTCGACCCGCCTATTGAAGCTGAAGTGTAGGAATATGTGCGGGTTTTGGTCGAATCAAGGAACTGGAATAGCGATAAAGAGACTTCACCTGAATGTCGTTACCGGTGAGGTCTCTTTTATATGCCGGTCCTCTGTATCAATTGCCACAGCGGGCATGCTGCGTGTATTGATATATTGAAGGTGGACACACGAACCTGCGAAATATTGATCACGTCCAGCAAAGGGGATACAACCATATGCGAAGCAAAGAAAGTGTTGCTATTAAAGAACGGTTGACCGCAGAGGGATTTCATCATAAATGGGAAAATGCCGGAACGATTCGGCAATATATCGAAACCTTGCCTCCGTATCCTGCACTTTCAGAGGAACAGGAAGGATTGGAAACCCGTTGTTTTCACAGCGGATCCGGCTTGAGTATGAATTATTATATATCGCATGGCGCGATGGAACAGGGGACCATCGTTTATGTGCACGGCGGAGCTTATATCGAAGAGATTCTTCCACCTCATTTTGCTTTTGCCAAACAGTGGACGAAGCGAACCGGATTCACCGTCATCATACCGAATTATCCCACCGTCCCGGCTATAGATGCGAAGAAGCTGACGGGGCTGATGCGCGAATTTTACAAGTACATCTGCGCCCAGACGGGGAGTCCGGTATTTCTAATGGGTGATTCGGCAGGTGGAGCGCTGGCTCTCGATATGGCCCAATCGGTAAAAGGAACGCCGCTTGTCCCAAAGGGATTAATTCTGCTCTCGCCATGGGCGGATGCAGCCACGGACAACCCCCAGATTGCCGCACTCGCTATACCGCAGCGTGACGTCTTTCTACAGCCGGCCGGACTCGGAGAGGTCGGTAGGATGTATGCAGGAAGCCTTCCTGTGGACGACCCAGCGGTCAGTCCTTTGTTCGGCGAGATGGGAGGCCTTCCCCGCACGGTCATCCTTGTCGGAACCGATGACTCCTTGCTGCCGGACGCTCGTTTGCTGCGCGATAAACTGGTCCGAGAAGGCGTTAATGCCGAGTATTGGGAATACGAGAACATGATGCATGTGTGGCCTCTGTTTCCGATGCCTGAAGCCGAAGAAGCACTGGAGCGGATGCATCAATGGGTGGCGTGCAATGGAGGCAAGCCCTAATGGAGGGTGAAGGACCATCCAATTGGATGGTCACAACTGTCGCGCAATTGGATGGTGTGCATTAGTCGATTGTTCATTATAATGAGGCAGAAATGACAAATGAATGATTATTACGGTTGATCCTGATGCCTCAGGTTCTATAATAGAATGTATATAATGAATAATCGAATGGGGTTGTTTGTGGTTGGTTATGTATATTATCGTCATCGCACTGGCATTAATTGGAGGAGTTTCCACGCTTCTTGTAGGATTATCTCAGGAGAATAAGAAGGCAAACCCGAACTATGAGCGGAAAACAAAAACCAATCTCACGAAGCTGCTCATCATTTATCTTGTTTCGTTAATTGCGTTTATTGTGATATGGATGATGTTTAGATAATTGTAGAGGCCGTAACCTGGAATGATGACCGGGGAGCGGCCTTTTTTATTCCGATAAAGGACTTGCGGGTGAAGCCGACGAAACATGATGCTTGCCAGACTGTCCCGGTATTATGTTTTATTCATGATGATCATTGGAACCTGGGTCCATTTGATGTATTCTGGAGACATCAGCTCAACGGAAATTGTGATCATTGCTTACTTTCAGATGCGAGCTGTGTTCACTTCAGGATGGTTTATGAATGGATGAGAAGAAAGGACAGCATCACTAATCGATAAGGGAGGTCTTAGGATTACATGGCATTAAACATAGGAATGATCGGCACAGGCTGGTTTAGCAAAGTACATGCGGATATTCTGTCCAATATGGATGGAGTGAATGTTGCGGCTTTTGTCGGGACGAGCCAAGAGAAAGCGCAAGCAGCGGTAAAGAACTACGCCACGGCCAGGGCATATAGTGATGTTGAGCAAATGCTGGATAAAACCAAGCCTGATGCGGTTTATATCTGCGTTCCGCCGTTTGCGCATGGCGATATCGAATCCCAGCTTGTGCAGAGGGGTATTCCATTTCTGGTAGAAAAGCCGCTTGGGACAAACCTGGCTACACCCAAACAGATTCTGCATGGGGTGAAGAAGGCTGGATTATTGACATCGGCCGGGTATCATTTTCGTTATACGGATGCAGCCATGAAGGCTGCCGAGATGCTGGATAGCCGGAAGATCGGGATGGCACTTGGCTACTGGATGGGAGACATGCCGCAGGTATACTGGTGGAGACAGCAGGAAGGCTCCGGAGGGCAATTTATCGAGCAAACCACCCATATGGTTGACCTGCTTCGCTGCCTGCTGGGAGAAGTGGATGAAGTGTATGCGGCGTTCGCCCATAGAGCCATGCAGGACATTCATGAGGGAGTAACGGTACACGACGTGGGTACCGCGACGCTGAAATTAAGGAGCGGGGCGGTGGCAACGATCTCCAACACCTGCATGCTGCCGGAATCGGATAAGGTAGGCTTGGCCATCTATACGGAGCAAGGAGTCATTGACATTCAACCCGATAAACTCATCGTCAAGGAAAAAGGAAGAATAACGGAAATCCGCAATGCAGCTAATCCTTATCTTCGAGAGAGTGAAGCTTTCATCCATGCGCTGCGCACAGGCGATGCTTCCGGAATCTTATCGACCTATGAGGATGCCGTCAAAACGATGGAAGTTACCTATGCGGCTTTGCGGTCAGCCGAAACGGGAGTACCGGTAAAGGTCGGGGAATGATCATCAACCCCTCACCGCGGTCTGTCTGAAAAGTACGTCGATCGACGTTATTCTTATGTTCGTCGACCAGATTCATAATGATTGCATTAGGGATGTCCCATGAGATCTTCAGGTCTTATGGGACATTCTTTTTTTTTGTTCAAAAAGCGCTCCGTGCACGAATCGTTCCTTTCGAAGGGGTTTTTCGGGCGACAAGCCATCAACAAGGGAATTCTCTTAGGAATATAGGTGTTTCCCTAATAGGAACCGGGGAAGAAGCCACCCATAATAAAGCTATACGAAGGACGGCACATTGATTCCCCAATCATTGTCATTCAAGCAGAAGGAGTTGAACTGTCCTATGAAACGAAAGTCGGGGCTGAAGTTCTTCAAGAGGATGGAAAGCTATTCTGACAATTGGTCCGTTCTGGAGGAGAAAAGCAGGGAATGGGAGGATATGTACCGCAAGCGCTGGTCGCATGACAAAGTGGTGCGGACAACGCATGGCGTGAACTGTACAGGCTCCTGCAGCTGGAAGGTTTTTGTGAAGAACGGGATCATCACTTGGGAAAACCAGCAGATTGATTATCCTTCCTGCGGGCCGGATATGCCGGAATTCGAACCGCGCGGATGCCCGCGCGGAGCTTCATTTTCCTGGTATGAATACAGTCCGCTGCGAGTGAAATACCCTTATATGCGCGGCCGGCTATGGCATATGTGGAAAGAGGCCTTAAGCCAACACAGCGATCCGATCGCCGCTTGGGCCAGCATCGTCGAAGATCCGGAGAAATCGAAGTCCTATAAACAAGCACGGGGTAAAGGCGGTCATGTCCGTGTGTCCTGGCAGGAGGCCACGAAGCTGATCTCCGCGCAGCTCATTTATACGATCCGCAAATACGGGCCGGACCGCATTGCCGGTTTCACCCCGATTCCGGCCATGTCGATGATCAGCTATGCTTCAGGTGCCAGATTCATTTCTCTGCTCGGCGGCGAAATGCTCAGCTTCTATGACTGGTATGCGGACTTGCCGCCGGCATCTCCACAAATCTGGGGAGAGCAGACCGACGTGCCGGAATCCAGCGATTGGTACAATGCCGGTTACCTGATCATGTGGGGCTCAAACGTACCGTTAACGCGGACGCCGGATGCCCACTTCATGACGGAAGTGCGATATAAAGGCACCAAGGTTGTGTCGGTCGCGCCGGACTATGCCGAGAACGTCAAATTTGCCGATAACTGGCTGGCTCCGAATCCCGGAACGGATGCGGCCATTGCGCAGGCCATGACGCATGTCATTTTAAAAGAATTCTATCATGAGCGCCAGGAGCCGATGTTCCTGAATTATGCGAAACAATATACGGATATGCCTTTCCTGATTCTATTGGATGAGTTTGAGGGGGGCTACAAGGCGGGACGCTTCCTGCGGGCAAGCGATCTGGGCGATGCCTCTCAGCATGCCGAGTGGAAGCCGGTGATCATCGACGAGAATACCAATGAAATCACGGTTCCGAACGGCACAATGGGACAGCGCTGGGAGCAGGATAAGAAATGGAACCTGATCCTGGAGCGCGAGGACGGCTCGGTCATTGCGCCGGCGCTGTCCGTGGAGTCTCAGGGTGGGGAGTGGCAGACGATTTCCTTCCCGTTCTTTGACAACAACGCTAACGGTACCTTCAAACGCCTAATTCCGGCGAAGACCATTCAGCTGGCGGATGGAACGGAGCGTCTGGCGGCAACGGTATACGATCTGATGTTGAGCCAATATGGAATAGGGCGGGCAGACAGCGGGCTGGGTGTAGACGAATACAAGGATGCTGATTCCTTCTATACCCCGGCCTGGCAGGAAAAAATCACGGGTGTGAAACCATCGGTCGTCGTCCAGATTGCCCGGGAGTTTGCGCAGAATTCGCTGGAGACCGGGGGACGCTCGATGATCATCATGGGCGCCGGGATTAACCACTGGTTTAACAGTGACACGATCTACCGTTCCATTTTGAATCTGGTCATTCTAACGGCGTCTCAAGGCGTAAACGGCGGCGGCTGGGCGCATTACGTCGGCCAGGAAAAATGCCGCCCGATCGAGGGCTGGTCCACGGTCGCCTTCGCGAAAGATTGGCAGGGACCGCCGCGTCAGCAAAATGCGACCTCGTTCTTTTATTTTGCGACCGACCAATGGAAGTACGAAGAAATGGGGGCCGATTCGCTGAAATCGCCAACGGGCGGGGAAATCCGTTACCAGCACCCGGCGGATTACAACGTGCTTGCCGCGAGACTTGGGTGGCTTCCATCTTACCCGCAGTTTAACAAAAACAGCTTGAAGTTTGCGGAGGAGGCAGCACAGCTGGGGAAAACCACCCATGAGGACATTGTGAAGCATACGCTTGCGCAAATCGTCTCTGGAGATACCAAGTTTGCGGCCGAAGATCCCGATGCGCCTGAAAACTTCCCAAGATCCTTGTTCGTATGGCGCTCGAATCTGATCTCAAGCTCGGCCAAGGGTCAGGAATACTTCATGAAGCATTTATTGGGCGCCTCGGACAGCCTGCTCTCGACGCCGAATGAAGAGGATAAACCGGAAGAAATGGTGTGGCGCGAAGAAGTCGAAGGCAAGCTGGACCTGCTTGTTGCGCTGGACTTCCGGATGACATCAACGCCGATGTACGCAGATGTAGTCCTTCCTGCAGCGACCTGGTATGAAAAAACGGACTTGTCTTCAACCGATATGCATCCTTTCGTGCATCCGTTTAACCCGGCAGTAGATCCGCTCTGGGAATCACGGTCGGACTGGGATATATACAGAACGATTGCCGAGGTCTTCTCCGACATGGCAAAGACCCATCTTCCGGGAATATATAAGGACCTGGTCACCACTCCGCTCTCTCATGACTCCATAAGCGAGATCGCCCAGCCATACGGTGAGGTGAAGGATTGGCGCAAGGGTGAAATTGAGGCCGTACCTGGCAAAACAATGCCCAATCTGACGGTGGTTGAGCGGGACTATACGAAAATTCACGACAAATATATTACGCTCGGTCCGAACCTGGCTACAGGCAAAGTCGGAGCGCACGGCGTCAGCTTCTCGGTCGCCGAAGAGTATGAAGAGCTGAAGCGTTTGAACGGAACGTATTACGACGACACCATCAAAAACGGCCTGCCCAAACTTCATACGGCAAGAAATGCGGCGGACGCCATTTTGAATCTGTCTTCGGCCACGAATGGCAAGGTATCGCAGCGAGCCTGGGAATCGGCGGAGCAGGACACCGGCGTGCAGCTAAAAGACATTTCCGCGGACCGCGCTGCAGAGCGCATCACGTTCCAGAGCATTACGGCGCAGCCGCGGGAAGTCATTCCGACGCCGGTATTCAGCGGATCGAACAAAATGGGAAGACGATACTCCCCGTTCACGACGAATATTGAACGGCTCGTACCTTTCCGCACGCTGACCGGCAGACAGCATTTTTATATCGACCACGAAATTTTCCTGCAGTTCGGCGAAGCGCTGCCGGTGTATAAACCGACCCTTCCGCCAATGGTATTCGGGCCGCGCGACAAGCAGATTACCGGGGGAAAGGATACACTCGTGCTCCGATATCTGACGCCGCATGGCAAATGGAACATTCACAGCACCTACCAGGATAATCTGCACATGCTGACGCTGTTCCGCGGAGGCCCGACGGTATGGATTAACAATGATGACGCAGCGGCGAACGACATTCAGGACAACGATTGGCTGGAAGTATACAACCGCAACGGCGTTGTCACCGCCCGCGCCGTCGTCAGCCACCGGATGCCGAAAGGCACGATGTACATGTATCATGCGCAGGATAAACACATCAACGTGCCGGGCTCGGAGATTACGAAGGATCGCGGCGGCAGCCACAACGCGCCGACGAGAATCCATGTAAAGCCGACCCAGATGGTCGGGGGCTATGCCCAGCTCAGCTATGGTTTTAACTACTACGGACCGATCGGCAACCAGCGGGATGTGTACGTGGCTGTCCGCAAAATGA
The DNA here is from genome assembly GCF_037969785.1 of Paenibacillus sp. FSL W7-1332. Taxonomy (NCBI): domain Bacteria; kingdom Bacillati; phylum Bacillota; class Bacilli; order Caryophanales; family Paenibacillaceae; genus Paenibacillus; species Paenibacillus sp. FSL W7-1332. The sequence goes on from NZ_CP150209.1 coordinate 2,429,885, forward strand.
AAGAGGTGGATTGGCTTGAAGATTAAGGCACAAGTCGCCATGGTCATGAATTTGGATAAATGCATTGGCTGCCATACGTGCAGCGTCACCTGCAAGAGCACCTGGACCAACCGTCCGGGTGCGGAATACATGTGGTTCAACAACGTGGAAACGAAGCCGGGCATAGGCTATCCGATCCGCTGGGAAGACCAGGAGAAATACAAGGGAGGCTGGACGCTGAAAAAAGGCAAGCTGCAGCTGAAATCCGGCAGCAAGCTGTCCAAAATCGCGCTCGGCAAAATTTTCTACAACCCGGATATGCCGGAAATGAAAGATTACTATGAGCCGTGGACGTATAACTATGAGCATCTGACGAATGCCGGGGAGAAGAAGCATCAGCCGGTGGCCCGTCCGAAATCGGCGGTAACCGGCGAGACGATGAATCTGGAATGGGGTCCGAACTGGGAAGACGATCTGGCGGGAGCCCATGTCACCGGCCCGAAGGATCCGAATATCGAAAAAATCGAGGAAGAGATTAAATTCAACTTCGAGCAGGCGTTCATGATGTATTTGCCCCGCCTGTGCGAGCATTGCTTAAACCCGAGCTGCGTAGCGTCCTGTCCTTCCGGTGCGATGTACAAGCGGGATGAAGACGGCATCGTCTTGGTGGACCAGGAAGCCTGCCGCGGCTGGCGGTACTGCATGACCGGCTGTCCGTACAAAAAGGTGTATTTCAACTGGAAAACGAACAAGGCCGAGAAATGCACCTTCTGTTTCCCGAGAATTGAAGCCGGTCTGCCTACGGTATGCTCCGAAACCTGTACAGGACGTATCCGGTATTTGGGCGTGCTGCTGTACGATGCCGACAAGGTACAGGAGGCAGCTTCCACGCCGGACGAGAAGGATCTTTATCAGGCCCAGTGCGATCTGTTCCTGGATCCGCATGATCCGGCAGTGATCGAGCAGGCGCGGAAGGACGGATTAACCGAAGAATGGATCGAAGCTGCCCAAAATTCGCCTGTCTATAAACTAGCCATTGAATACAAGCTGGCCTTTCCGCTCCACCCGGAGTACCGGACGCTGCCGATGGTTTGGTACGTACCGCCGCTCAGTCCAATCATGAACTATTTTGAAGGCAGAGATTCGATCGAGAATCCGGACATGATTTTCCCGGCAATTGAGGAGATGCGCACACCGATTCAATATCTCGCGAATCTGCTCACGGCAGGGGACACGGTGACGGTGAAGGATGCCTTGCAAAAAATGGCGATGATGCGTTCTTATATGCGCGCGCAATCGTCGGGGGCTGAGTTTGATGAGACACGGTTAGCACGGGTTGGCTTGACCGCCTACCAAATGAAGCAGATGTACCGTCTGCTTGCCATCGCGAAATACGATGACCGGTTTGTTGTCCCGACTTCGCATAAGGAAAGCCATATGGATGTTTACCGTTCGCAGGGTTCCGAAGGTTTTAGCGCAAGCTGCGGCGGTTGCGGACCGGAAGGACTGCAGGGCAAAACGGGCAAAGAGCTGTACGAAGAAAACTTCTACGGGGGGATCTGGCGTGATTAATCTCGGAAAGCTGCATGATTATAAACATGTTTTCGGTTTTTTCGCTCAGCAGCTCACGTATCCGGAAAAGCTGGATTTCCACCCGTCGGTTATGGAGGAGTCGCTTGACTCCTCTGACCCGGCCTATGAATCCGTCAGAACGTACTGGACGACCATGCATGAATACAGCATGGAAGAGATTGAAGAGCTGTACGTCCAGACCTTCGACTTTCAGGCGAAATCCACATTGTATATGACCTATTATAAATTTGAGGACGGCAGGGAACGTGGCCAGATGCTCGCCAAACTTAAAGAGACGTATGAGATGTTTGGTCTGGGCATCGCGGGCTCGGAACTATCGGACTATCTCCCGCTGATGTGCGAGTTTCTATATGCAGCGAATTGGCAGGGGCACGAGAAGGAAGCTGGAGAGAGCCTGGATTTGATGCTGGCTGTCATGGAGGACGGCACCTATCATCTGCTGAAAGCTTTGGAGAAATATAAGAGTCCGTATCTTTATCTCATTCAAGGCCTTCGCGCGACGTTCAAAGCATGTTTCAATCAGGAGGAGGCGGCTCATGAGCATGATTAATCAGTTTCTGTGGGTCATTTTCCCCTATATCTGCCTTGCCGTGTTTATTGTCGGTCATATTTACCGTTACCGTACGGACCAGTTTAACTGGACGGCCAAATCCAGCGAGTTTATCGAGAAGAAACATCTCAAGCTGGGCAGTCTCATGTTTCATTTAGGCATCATTCCTGTTATCGGAGGGCATGTTGCAGGCTTAGCTATCCCTCAATCCTGGATGGAGTCACTGGGGATCAGCGACCATATGTATCATATCGGGGCGGTGTATATTGGAAGCGCATTTGGCTTTCTAACGCTGGGAGGCATGGTATTGTTAACCGCCAGGCGGTTCACCATTCGTAATGTCCGAAAACTCAGCACCGCTTCGGATATGCTGGTTAATGTCCTTCTGCTGTTTATCGTATTTATGGGGATGTACAGCACGCTGGTCACGAACGCGGTGCAGCCGGAATTCAATTATCGGGAAACGGTCTCCGTGTGGTTCCGTGGATTGTTTATGCTCCGTCCGGATGCTTCGTTGATGGTGAACGTGCCGCTGTCGTTTAAAATTCATATTCTGGCCGGATTCGGCATTTTTGGCTTATGGCCGTTTACCCGATTGGTGCATGTGTGGAGTGTTCCGTTGAATTATGTGGGGAGAAGATATATTCTGTATAGAAAGCACCGTAAATTTGAATCGTAGAGCGGAAGAAGGCTGTTGGGCCTTCTTTTCTACGTCAGAGGAGTAATGGAAATGAAGAATCAGCCGATCTTTAATTACCAAAGTGAAATGGATAAGCTTCGAGCCCGGTTTCAATTCGATTTCGTGTCCATGGCGTTGGTGCAGCCGGCTGAAGACCGATTTGTTTTGACCTGGCAGTATGCCTCGGGAAATATAAACGAGAGGTACAAGCGTATCGTTTTACATTCCGGCAAAGGCATCGCGGGAATGGTATTTAAGACCGGAAAACCGATGCTGATTCAAAACGTGAATGCCGATATTGAATCAAGGGACTTGTATAATTATCCAATTATCGTTGCAGAGCAGTTGAAAAGCCTTGGCGCAGTACCGCTGTGGGAAGGCTCTCGCGTCAAGGGGGTTTTGCTTGTGGGATATCGCAAGGAAAACGTGCTGGATCCAAGGTCCTTTGAGTCGTTTCAGGAAGGAATGGGAACGGAATTTGGTGCTTTTTATGCCAAGGAGGTATCACAGCCTTGATTCAGATGACGGATGAGCATTTAAGCGAATTGCTTAGAAGCATGTATCAGAATAGCATGGAGGCCATTTTTTTTATCGACGAAAAGGGCAGCGTGGTGGCTATGAATCCGGCTGCGGAGAACATCCTTGACATTGATGTGATTGAGAGGATGCAGTCCGGTGCGGATGGTTCCTTCTGCCAGACCTGCAAAGGCTATACCGATGAACAGGATCTTATAACCTGCTCCACATGCTATTTAGATTATCCGCATGGGGAGTTTTCATCGTTCCAGGTCTATCTTAAGACGCGCGGCGAAGGCATCGTTCCCTATGCGGCCAGTTACCATATCATCGATGAAGCCCGCGGCATCCGGGTGATGATGCTCCTTGACCTGACGAAGCAGCAGAAAACACAGGAAATGCTGCAGCGGACGAATATGCTGAAATATGTCATCAAGGCACAGGAGGACGAGCGTAAGCGGATATCCCGCGAGCTCCATGATAGCGTGGCTCAAGAGCTGCTCAGCTCGCTGGTCGACCTGCGTGTCGTTAAATATATGGATGTAGGCGAGGATGTGCTCAAGAAGCTGCATCAGACCGAGGTGTCTTTAACCCGGCTTCTGGATGATATCCGGCATTTATCCGTTGAACTCAGACCTGCTTCATTGGATGATTTGGGGCTTGAGGCTGCATTCCGCTCCCATTTTAAATGGATCGGGAAGAATTACGGAGTGCTTGTTGAGTTCTCTGCGGAGTTAGCGGCAGCCCGCTACGGCAGCGAGATTGAAACGGTTGTGTACCGGGTATGTCAGGAAGCGGTGCTGAATGCCATGAAATATTCAGGAACGGACGAGGTGCATGTACGATTATGCGAAGTGAACGGCTACCTTCAGCTAACCGTTCGTGACCGTGGAGTTGGGTTTAATATGGTCATTGATGAAGCCAAGGGAACCGGATTGGGGCTGTACGGGATGAGGGAACGCGCGGAGCTCGTCGGGGGGCAGTTTATTTTGCTGTCCGCTCCCGGTGAGGGTACGACGGTTCAGCTCAACATTCCGCTTACGAATGGTGACGACAAGCCGGAGGTGAGGGTTACGTGAAAATTGTGATTGCGGATGATCATGCCGTGGTCCGCAGCGGATTTTCCATGATTCTGAATTACCAGGAAGACATGGAGGTTGTCGCGACGGCGGCAGACGGTATGGAGGCTTACACCATGGTGGCGAAGCATCGGCCGAATGTGCTGTTGATGGATTTAAGCATGCCCCCCGGCGAAAGCGGACTGATTGCGACCGGCAAGATCAGCAGCGAATTTCCGGAAACGAAAATTCTGATTCTAACCATGTATGATGATGACGATTACCTGTTTCATGTTTTAAAAAACGGGGCTTCAGGTTATGTGCTCAAAAATGCGCCGGATGATGAATTAATCTCCGCCATCCGCATGGTGCATAAGGGAGGGACCTATATTCATCCCCAGATGGCGACTTCCCTGGTCCGGGAGTTTATTAAGAAAGATAGTGAGAGCGCGGAGCAGGATCCGTTTAACAGCCTGTCCAAAAGGGAGATTGAGATCCTGCCTCTAATCGCCAAGGGCTATGGCAATAAGGAGATTGCGGAAAAACTGTTCGTATCGGTCAAGACGGTGGAGGCGCACAAGGCCAAAATTATGGAAAAGCTGAATTTGAAAAGCCGTCCGGAGTTAGTGGAATATGCGCTGAAGAAAAAATTGCTGGATTTTTAGTCTTACCTATACAACAGGGCGCAATAAAGGGTCATTGCTTAAAGGAATAGGGAAGTTCCCCGGTGAGATTCAGGGAACTTCCCTATTAGCATTGTGAATAGGTGCACGTACAATAGGAGCTGGGGATCAATATGCCATTCATTACGCTTTAGAAAAGGTGATGGAAATGATCAAAAAGGTGCAGCTTCCGCTGCAAACAATGAATCTGGTGCTTGGCTTTATGGTATGGGTCATCATCTCCGCGCTCTTGCCGTTTATTCGCGAGGATATCTCCATTACGGCCGACCGCCTCGCTATTCTGACGGCTATTCCGGTGGTGCTGGGTTCGGTCCTCCGGATTCCGCTCGGCTATTACGCCAATGTGGTGGGAGCACGAATTGTTTTTATCGCCAGCTTTATCCTGCTGCTGTTTCCGGTTTATTTTATCAGCTCGGCTACCTCCTTTACGCATTTGGTAATCGGCGGCTTGTTCCTTGGGATCGGGGGGGCCGTATTCTCGGTCGGCGTGACCTCGCTGCCTAAATATTATGCGAAAGAGAAGCTCGGACTCGTAAATGGGATATACGGAATGGGCAACATCGGCACCGCCATTACCACGTTTGCTGCACCGGTCATCGCGACTCAGATCGGATGGTCCAAAACCGTCCAGCTGTATTTGGTTCTGCTGTTGATCTTTGCCGTGCTAAATGTAATCTTAGGCGACCGTAAAGAAATCAAAGTGAAAACACCGATCATGGAACAGATCAAGGGTGTATATAAAAATGAAAAATTGTGGTTTTTCTCTCTTTTTTATTTTATTACATTCGGTTCGTTCGTAGCCTTTACGGTGTACTTGCCGAACTTTCTGGTTACCCATTTCGAGCTTGCGAAGGTGGATGCCGGGATGCGGACGGCAGGGTTCATTTTGGTAGCAACAATATTACGTCCTGTAGGCGGCTGGCTTGCAGATAAGTTTAAACCGCTGTTCTTATTAATGGGCGTATTCATAGGGCTCACGGCTGCGGCCATCCTGTTGGCATTCTCTCCGTCCATTGGCTTGTATACGGCCGGCTGCTTAACCATTGCCGTTGGTGCCGGGCTTGGAAACGGGGTTATTTTCAAACTCGTGCCCCTTTATTTCAACAAGCAGGCCGGCATTGTGAACGGTATCGTGTCCATGATGGGCGGTCTTGGCGGATTCTTCCCGCCGCTGATGCTTTCCTTCATCCATTCGGCTACGGGGCAATATTCCATTGGGTTCATGGCTTTATCGCAGGTTGCGCTGGCCAGTTTCGTTATTGTGGTATGGATGTACTATCAGGACAAACTCTCCGTACAATCCGAGGTGTTTAACTCCACCGGCCAGGGGATATTGGTTACGGATCGGAGCGGAAAGATCAATGCCGTCAATCCGGCATTCACGAAGTTAACGGGATATTCAGAGGAGGAAGTACTTGGCAAGAATCCGAGCGTATTGAAATCCGGAAGACAAACACCTGCGTTTTATCAGGCGATGTGGTCTGAAATCATGGAACACGGGAGCTGGCAGGGGGAGATTTGGAACCGCAGGAAGAACGGAGAAGAGTACTTGGAACTGCTAACGATTAACGCGGTAAAGGACGAATCGGGTGACATCGTTCAGTATGTGGGCACCTTCAGCGATATTACTTATCATCCGCCTGGCCGTTGTTCGAATGGCTGAAGTTATGGATCGTACCGGGTATGAGTCTATGGATTGGAGAGGGAGAGACACATGAAAAAGACGAGGTTTGTCATACCCCGGGAGCATGGTGGCTGGGCCATGGTCAGCGTACCCTATATCATAGGAATGGCGGCCGCCAAGCCGGCGCTTCTGCACCTTCCGCTATTTTTGGCGTGGTTAGGTTTATATATGGCATCCTATCCGTTTCTGCAATCCTTAAAGAAAACATCCCAACGTAAAACATGGTTATCCTGGGGGATCGTTTATGCCCTTATCGCTATTGCGTTTCTCATTCCGGTGCTTGTCTTCAAACCGATGATGCTCTGGTTTGCACCTGTGCTGCTCATCCTGATCATGGTGAATGTTTGGCATGTCCTTCAGAAATCGGAGCGTGCGCTGTTAAATGATATTTGCGCGATTCTGCTGTTCTGTACCGGAGGCGCCGCTGCTTATATGCTGGGAGGCGGTGGTTTCGATCCGATCCTTGCCGCCGTCATTGGGTATAATTTCCTTTATTTTACGGGGACCGTGTTCTTTGTCAAATCGGTCTTCCGTGAACGCAAAAACAGCCGCTGGACCGTATACGCAAAATTGTATCATGCTGTGATGTTGGTTCTGCCGATCATCTTCGGGAATCCATGGATGTGTCTGCCATTCTTATTTCCGTTCATTAAGACGTTACTGTATTCCGGAAAAATAATGAAACCGATGAAGGTCGGAATCATCGAGATTGTAGGTTCCGTCCAGTTTTTATTGCTGTCCATCATTTTGATGTAGTCTGCCGTTTTCATAAAAATCGATTCCATCGTCCATTCTGTTATAATAAGTGAAGGTATACAGAAGGGAACGATGTTAATGACATATACAGCGCAGCAGGTGGCCGAATGGATGGTGGAGGAAATCCGGTTTACGGGTAATTTGTATCAGACGGAGGCCATCCGCTATGTACGCGAGAACTTCGGGGAAGAATTTGTTTTCGTGAACGAAAACGGAAACGCCTCGCTGTCCAAGGACGTGAAGAAGGCATTCCGCAAACTGCATGGCGGACGGATTGCTTGGGATCGCGACGGATTCATGTGGGCGTGGACGTAGTCTTGTTGAGAAAAAATAATAAGGACAGAGACCGCTTAACGGCCATCCTCCCTTTCATAATGAGAACAGCTGCCTTGAAACCAGGGCAGCTGTTTTTCTTCATGACTTATTTAATTCGGTGAACCGTGAATTGTCCGGTTGAAGCGTGCAGGGTCTTCGCAGCCTGCTCTGGGTCCAGCTGGCGATGCCGCTCTACCGCATAACGGAACTCATAGAAGCCGCCAAGCGTCGCTTTGAAGTTGGTTTCCCAGTAGTTGGTCAATATCCAGGCATACGTGGAAGGACGGCTGTCCGCCGGCTGCATGGTGTGGAGCTGACGAGGCGCGTGCTCCAGCGTTCCCAGCTGTACAAGCGGCGTGTCCGTCATGGACAGGGCCAGCGCTTCCCGGTCTATAGCCGAGTGCCAGAATATTCCCTCTTGCACACTGGTGTAATCCAGGCAGCTTCCGGGAATTTGATCCTTCCAAGGCCGGAAATGACAACCGGCTTTTTCCACGTATAACTCGGCTTCAGTGCCCATGGAGAACGGCAAAGCCACATAGACATTTTCCGGCAGCCAGACGCTGTCCTTGTGGAAGCGGACGGACACCTCGACCCGAGGCTGGTTGGAAAACATCTTGATGTGGAGGGCATAATAGCTGAGTCCCTTCACGTCGAACACCAGCTCGACCAGAGCAAATAGCGGTCCGTTGTCCAGCACGGTGACTCGGGTCAAGCGTCCGGTATCCCGCTGGACGTTCGTGCCCTTCCGGTTGCGTCCCATGCGGCGGCGGGTTGAGCATATTTCGGACGGATTAAACTCATCCTGTGCCGGCGTTACCTCGTAGATGGGGGTGAAAGGCGCGTGCTCACGTGCGCCGTCCAGCAGGTCTGCTGAGCGTGTCTTATCGATCCAGGCCGTAATGCCTTCGTTCATCTCCCATTCGATCCGGAAGGATTCGGATTCGATCGAACGCTTGCCCACCACAATCGGATAAGGAGTTATGGGCTGTGACTGGATGTCGGCGATTCCTTCGCACGCAATCGGTTCGGTGTTGCGCGCAGTCACCATGTTCCGGGAAGCGGAGAGTGCATCCGGTGTTTCGTGCGGATGGATGTACAAGATCCGGGACTCATCCGGTTCAAGCGAGAGCTGCGTAACAAGCGCCCCCGTGTGTGCCAATTGGTACGGTAGCGCCTGCCCGGTCGTTTCGTCGATGAGCTCGAACTTTTTCTTCAGGATCACGTGTTCCCAGCCATCCAACGGAATGGCGACCTGCAGCGTCGCTGCGGCCGGTTCCGTATTGATCACCTCGTAGCGTAGGGGACGATGGGGAGCGAGCAGCGCGCCTTGACGGGCTACGAGCGCTTTATCCAGCGCCCGGTAAGCCATCTTGCTGGCTTCCGCCGCATAGGCCTGCTTCCGCACCTCGAGCATTTGCACCTGCGGATGCCATGGCTCATACACGGAGGAATGATAGCCCCATGTATGCTCGGCATACATGGTCAGCGCCTGTGACGTTTCCTCGACCTCGGCCAGGCTTGCCGCACCATGGACCGGATCTAGCCGCTTGACTTTGCGGAGCGTGCGCTGGGCATCCCGGTAAATCTGGGTATGCATTGCTGTTGAAGCGACCCCATCCGTCCACCAGTCCGGCCAATCCCCCCGGTGTACCGGAAGCGCAGACAGGTCCTCCTGTTTCAATGCCGCAAAAAATTCGGACAGCGTAGCCATCTTAATGGTGATTTGGTCGCCGTATTGTTCATTCCATTTCGTAATCCACTCCGCGATATCCGCATTCGGGGATGCATTGTCCGTGCCCAGGCCGGAGACCATGACCGGAACGAAGGAATACGGATAGGACTCCTGCTCAAGATTCCATAAATACCGGTTAATCCGTAAAGCAGCGATCTCGTTATGACGTTGTTCAGGCTCCATCAGGTTATGCTGAAGCTCGTCCTTGATGATATATTTGCCCAGTGCATCAGGGCAGAACCCGAGCTCGTTGCCAAACATATAATGTTCGCCGTTCCAGACAAGCAGCCTGCCGCCATTCGGACTTTCCCACCAGAACGGGGTTTGTTTGCGGCCCAGCGGATACATGCCGTGATGCGTATGGATGCAGGAAAACAGATGCTCAATGTTATTTTGCAGCAGGCTTTCGGCATACCCCCAGCTGTATCCGTTAATGTCGGCGGTCATGGCGCTGTCGATCCGATGTCCGAAGGACTCCGCGAACTTTTGCGCCTTGCCGTGATTCCGCAGAAGGAGGTCGAAATCCGGGAGTTCGGTCATATTGAGATAGGTCCCGGACAGTTCGATGTCGCCACGCTTTACCGCTTGTTGAAAAGCTGCTTTTTCCGCCGGAGTCGCTGCTTCGAGAAATTTTTCTACGGCCCAGAAGGTCTCGCAAGTCCAGCGGAACGATTCCCATTCCGGGCGCTCCCCGCGTTGTGCGGCTTCCGTGATGTCTAGTGCCTGGCGGATAAAATCAACATGGTACTGCTCGATTCTCTCTTGGCGTTCCGTGTAGCCGATATCCGTGTGGGAATGATGGATGACATAGATCGTCCAGGGACGGGCGGGTCGATGACCGCCTTGGGTGGATAGGTTCATATATTAGTGACCTCCTATAGATTAAAATGGGGAGCGGATGCATGATGATCCGTATCCTCGAATAGCTTCTCAATGCCGTTAAACACAGCCGCCGTTCCGTCTGCGAGAGCGTGAACGGGAACGGCGTGCCTGCCCAAAGCGAGCATGATATCCTTTTCCCATAAGGGCAAACTGCCCGAGATTTGCCCGCCCAGCACTAGGCGGCTCGGTTTGAACACGGATAAATAAGGTAGGAGCATTTCTCCCAGCTCGCTGCCATATTCGCGGAATACATCCTGAGCTTGCGCGTTACCGCTCTTGGCAGCTTCAGCGAGGTCGGCTACGTCGAACCCGTCAGCCAGGAGTCCCCGCTCCGAAGCCATGTTCAGAATGCCCCTTTTCCCGAAATAGCTGTCCACGATATGATCCCGGTAAGGCTCCGCAAACAGCATTCCGCTGCTTGGGATACCGTGCCTGCCGGCTACGATTTGACCATTCTCCACAAAGGCAGAGCCGAGGCCCGTACCGAGCGTAAGGCATAGGAGACGGCGTTCCGATGGGAACCGGGTGGAGGCCCCAAGGCCGAACATGAAGGCATCATTGCCGAACCGGATATCGGCGGCGGTCAGACGGTTCATCGTGACACCCGGGAAGGATGACTTGAGTCTCTGAAATTCGCAGCGGAGCAGATCCCGAACCGATTGCTTGAACAGAGCGTCATATTTGCCTAGGCCTTGAAGAAGCGCAATGCCTTTTGCATAATCGAAGGGCCCCGGAAAAGCGAAGCCGATCCGGATTGAATCATGATAATCCAACGGCCGGAAGGCCGAAGCGTGATAGTTGATCAGATCATGACAGGCTTGGGCGAAGCTGGAAATCGTATCCGCCGCGGCTCCGTGCGATTCCGAAGGCCGGGTTATGAACGAGCCGGGGATTGGCAGCCCGTTCACGATGAGCGCTCCCTTCAAAGCGGTGCCGCCGGCATCAAGCGCGATGGTGATGGGGGCAGGGGAGGGCACGCTTTCTGGATCGGCGCTATCCTTGCGGTTCATGCAAATTCCCCGCTTTCTGTTGGCCGGGAAGGCGGAAGCAGTGGAGAATCCCAATCGGGATTGACCCTCGCTGCAATCAATGCGCATGGGGATCCGGACAGATTCTCCAGTCGGTATTCGCCTAAACATGCCGGAACAATGTAAGATTCCGCATAGCCCCATTCAACGGCCGCACTCTCGTCCGCTGCCGGCACGAGGCGGACACGTTCGCCTTCCACGAGATTGTACATGACGAATTCTCCTTGGGTGTCCGCTTTCCACGTTTCCTGCAGATTCAGCCTGCTGACCTGGAACAGAAGATCTTCCCGTTGACCCAGCAGTTCCTCCGAGCTGCCCCCTTGACGGCTTACGACGGTTGGCCGGGCGATAAGCCCGCTTTCTACCGCAGGCGTATTCATGGCGTCATTAATATTGTGGCGCGCATGCTCAGGGTTCATCGGGCGCGGTTTGCCATCGGCGTCCAGCCGCAGATAATCGTAGATCTTGAACGTGAACCACCAGGTGGTCGAGGAAATTTCCAGCACCAGATTATCCCTGCCGGAGCAGTGGACCGTGCCCGGTGGAATGAGGTAGAGATCCCCTGTTTGCGAGTTGTACTCGTTAACGTAGTCGGAGAGCTCAAGCGGCTCTTCCCGAAGCTGGGCGTCTTCCACTGCTGCAAGCAGCCGTTCGCCGCTTATTCCTTCCTTCAGCCCGAGATACACCTTGGCTTCCGGGGCATTGCGCATGATGTAGTACGATTCTTGCTGCGTCATATGCTCATTGAACTGCGACTCTGCATATTCCTGCAGCGGATGCACCTGAAGCGACAGCTCGCCGCCCTGCATCGTATCCAGATAATCAAACCGGATCGGGAAGTAGTCGCCGAACAGCCGGACATTACGCCTTCCCATAATCTCTTGAGCCGCTGCTTCCATGAGCAATGTGAACGGAACCTCGAAGGTGATATCCTGCACGCGCAGCAGAAGCGTGTTCTCGGGAGCGATAGGCTCAAAGCTCCAGGCGCAGTTGGGCCATTCGTCGGGAAGACCGCATAATTCCTTAAGATATTGACCGCCCCATATTCCCGGGGCAAAAAACGGCTTGACCCGAAACGGCTGCCGACTTGCTTTGCGCAGTACGTTTGCCAAGGCGGCAGCCGGCAGCCACACCGGCTCTTCCGGACGATTTAAGTCCATGTAATACGCTTGGTTGTCGGAGTGTTGGGCATGGGTATGATGGGCTAACCAGTCGCGACGGTAGGTCTCCCAGACGGGCCATTCGAGAAATAAACAATTCTTGTAAGTCTCAACCTTGTCGAAGGAGCTGCCCAAGCCGAAGCTGCCCATATGCTGGGCATGACGCCGCTGCTGGTTCTCGCGGGAGTAATCGGCGTAGAAACGAAGGTCGGGGGTCCGGCCTTGAAGCAGCGAAGCGCCGGGTCCGTGCAGGACGTATATGCCGCGCATCGCGTCAAATGCATGCGCATTTTTATTCAAGGCTGGCCGTGCGTCCTGTTGAAAATATTGAATGGGGCGGACATCGGTTGCTTTATAGCCGAATGCCCGGTTATCCGTCAGATAAGGAGCCATCTCGGCCCGGAGCTCGGCTTCGGATTTGACGTAATCGGACGTGGAATCGCATGCGAAGGCGATGCCTTCTTGCTCACAGGCTTGCTGAAGCTTGGCCAGCAGTTTATCGAAATCGGCGCCGTGTGTTCCGTCAAGCGTAATGAAGATACTGCGTTTTTCCTGTGCTTCATGCTGGGAATTTTTTTGTTTATAGGTCGACAGGATAAACGAGCACCATGCGTCGGTCCCATTCTTCATAAATTGAGGTTCGCTGCCAAAGTCCAAGTGGTTGATCGGGTGTGATTGAAAGGTCGTTGCAGGTTTCATGGATAAATGGATCCTCCCTTCCGGAATGTCGGTTACGACTTCATTGTAGGAGGCAGGGGAGGATCCGTCTTTATAAAAAGAGGAAGTGTTTTTGTACGATCAGGACATCGACGTCTCTAGTCGCTAAAGCTCGGAGTCGTAACGGCCTTCTGAAAACTGGGAACGCCGGAAGCGGGCCGGGGTTACGCCGAGCTTGGACGTAAACACCCGGGTGAAGTAGTGCACGGACTCAAATCCGCAGGAGACGGCAATTTCTTTGATCTGCCGGTCTGTATTCAGAAGCAGGTGTTTCGCTTGCTGCACGCGCTGCTCCTGCACATAATGAACAAAGGATTGATGTCCGTATTTACGGAACAGCCGGGTTAAATGACGGGTCGTAACGTGAAGATGGCCAGCTACCCGCTCCAGCGAGAGCGGCTCGCCCAGATTATCCTGGATAAACAATTCGGCCTGATGAAACATCGAAGCTCCTTCTTCGCGTGCCCCAAGATCGGAAGGTTCTTGGTAGAAACCGGGACCGTGGGCAGCCAGAATCGATAATATGAGTGAAGCTGCCAAGCTGTTCAGCATATGCGGCGGGTGCTGCTTACCGCCAGAGCCCGACTGAAACATCGATAGCAGCGAAAGCCACAAGAGTCCGGACGCTTGCCCGGCATCTTCCTGAAGCACCGGAATGCCTTGGATGGCTAACCTTCGGAAAGCAGCCGTATGGAGATCGCTCTTTGCTGATTCATCCAGTTCAAAGGCAACATAACATAAGGCCAAGCCCTCCCTGCTCTTAATTTGGTGCTGGATGCCCGGTCTTGAGAGAAACAGGGTGCCTGGATGAAGATGGAACTCTGTCTCGTTTTCGATATACGAGCCGCAGCCTGTCAACACGTAACAAGCTTCAAAAAAAGAATGCTTATGCTCCGTATTGTCGTAGTGGCGCGGCATAAATCCCCAGTAGTGGATCCGGACGCTCAGTTCCTGCTGTTCAATGGAGCTCAGGGTTCGGTTTAATATGGAATTGGCCCGTTTGAATAACGGGATGAAAGTTTCGTCATCGATTTGCATGGGAGAGGGTGCTCCTTCTCGGAATTGGCATATATCTCTGCTAAGAATATAGGACAAAATGGGACTTCTAGTCACTCTCTATTTTATATCACAGATAGGTTTTATTGAAAAAATGGGTAAGTGATGTCATGCATAGATAGCTACACAAGTTCTTCATAAGTAGCTGCTATGCTATGAACATTCAATATAAGAGAGGAGTTCATCATATGTCAGCTAAGAAACGATGGAAGCCGCTTATTCTGGTTGCGTTGGCATCCCTCATCCTCATACTGGGTGCCTGCGGTAATACGAAGAGTGCAAACCCCGATAACAAGGAAAACACGGAATCCACCGGGAATATGGATGGCATGGATCATGGCAGCATGAACCATTCCGGCTCGGGCGAGATCCCGGAAGGGTTGAAGGCGGCAGAGAATCCGACCTATGCGGCCGAGACCCAAGCGATCATTAAATCCGATCACATGCCCGGAATGAAGGGGGCAAAGGCAACGATTGTCGGGGCGTACGATACGACGGTGTACACGATATCGTATACGCCGACGACCGGCGGACCCGAAGTGAAGGATCATAAATGGGTGATTCATGAGGAACTGAAGGATGCCGGGAAGGAGCCCTTGGAACCCGGAACGGAAGCTGTCGTGAATGCGGATCATATGGAGGGCATGAAGGGAGCCACTGCCGTTATCGATTCCGCCGAACAAACGACGGTCTATATGGTGGACTTCACGACGACAACCGGCGAAGAAGTCAAGAATCATAAGTGGGTGACGGAAAGCGAGCTGGCCCCCGTACAATAGAAGTTTTATTAAAAAAGAAAACAATCGTTCTCTATATCATGAGAGCGATTGTTTTTTTATGCATATGGCCGTACGGCTCAGCTTTCTTTGATCTGCTTCAGAGCGTCCGTCACTTCCGGATATCGAAACTGGAAGCCGTGTCGCAGTGCCTTGGCCGGAAGGATACGCTGGCCCTTTAGCAGAATGAGCGACATTTCGCCCAGGATGGCTTGGAGCATGAAAGCAGGCAGGGGGAGCCAATGCGGACGGTGATAGACCTTGGCGATGCTCCTGCCGAATTCATCATTCGTGACCGCATGCGGGGAAGCCGCATTCACGGCTCCGGATATGGCCTCGTGCCGGATGCAATAATCGATCAAATCCACGATATCGTCGATATGTATCCAGGAGAGCCATTGCTTGCCGCTGCCGATCTTACCGCCAACGCCTAGTTTGTAGGGCAGCAGCATTTTGGGAAGGGCTCCGCCTTTACCGCCCAGAACAACGCTGATGCGCAGCTTAATTAACCGGTCAACCGGGATGCGGTCGGCCGCTTGCTCCCATTCCTGCACAACCTCGGACGGGAAATCCATAATCGTGGCTGGGCTTTCCTCATCAAAGGTTTCAAAATCGGATGTGCCGTAAATGGCCATCGCCGAAGCTTGAATGACCACCGGAGGTTTAAACTCCAGGCGGTCCATTAGCTCGGCTACGGAGGAGACGGTTCGTTGTCTAGACTGAAGGATTCTCTGCTTGCCTTCCTGCGTCCAGCGCTGACTCAGGGAAGAGCCTGCAAGGTTAACGAGGGCATCCAGACCCTCAAACCGCTCGGGATGGGACTTCATCTCATCCCAGGTCAGATAGGATATAGGCCTGCTGGGTTGGGGATTGTCCGGTTTCGATCTTGTGACGATGATCATGTCATGCCCGCCCTGCTGCCAACGCGTGCACAATGCCTCTCCAATGAAACCGGTGCCTCCGCAAATGGCTATTCTCATGGTCGAACCTCCTTGCAAAAGTTATCATCAACCCTGACAAAACAAGGCTAAGAATCGTTGCCCCTCATCGATTGAAATGAGCGGAGAAGGATACTGGGATGCGTTTCTTACCTGATGCTAAATCCAGTATTATACAATCCATTATACTGGAAATGCGGTATGATACCATTAGATGATATTTCTTTAGTTTGTTCATAATTCGAATCGGTAAGGAGTGCGGGATGGGACTTATAGAGAAATTTCAAACCTTGATCATTATGGGCGCGGTGGCGATTGGGCTGGCAGTGGGACAGCTGCCGTTCGCCGCAGAGTATGCGGAATACACGATCGTTCCTTTTTTGCTGCTGATGTTATATGGATTGTTTCTGACGATACCGCTGCGGCAGCTGCGAAAGGCGTTTAAGAGCATCAGGTTTCTGGGAGCGAGCACGCTCATTAATTTTATATGGACACCGCTGCTAGCCTGGGGACTCGGTGCTGTCTTTCTGTCGGACCACCCGGCGCTTTGGATCGGATTCATCATGCTGATGGTGACCCCCTGTACAGACTGGTATTTGGTCTTTACCTCGATTGCCAAGGGAAACGTACCCTTGGGTGCTTCGGTGCTTCCTATAAACCTGATCCTACAGGTGCTGCTGCTTCCGCTGTATTTGCTCTTGTTCTCCGGCACGATCGAAACGATTTCGATGGCAACGCTGATCGAAAGCGTGCTGCTTGTGCTCGTCGTTCCGTTCACGCTTGCGCATCTCACCCGTTTCATTCTGAGAACCAGGAAAGAGGTGCTGGAGCACAAGGTGATGCCGTTCTTCGGCAGGGCCCAGATTGTCTTTCTGAGTCTCGCCATTGTTGCGATGTTTGCGTCTCAAGGGTCATACTTATTGAATAATATGGACATGGTATATATCCTCATTGTTCCGATCCTGATTTATTTCACGATGAATTATATGCTGGGCAGTGCGGTGGGCAGCATGCTGCGTTTCACCTATGAGGATTCGGTCAGCCTCCATTTAACGATCATTGCCCGGAATTCCCCGGTAGCCCTCGCGATCGCCGTGACGGCCTTTCCGGACCAGCCGGTGATTGCCCTTGCCTTGGTCATCGGACCGCTAATCGAACTGCCTGTGCTTGCCGTTGTATCCCAGCTGCTGTTAGTAACAAGAAGAATGAAACAGAAGTCGGTTACCTGACGGTGCTCAGAGCCGCACGATCAACGTTGCGCGGCGGCTCGCAGTGTCAGGATAAGCTGCAGGGCTTGGAATAGAGAAGAACCGGAAAAACAGTTTGTTGCACCCTCATGCTGGAGTCAGGGGTGAACAAACTGTTTTTTTGTGCACATGCCATCGGTATCGATTCCTCATGCAAACGCCTGCCTTACGATCTCGACGGCCTGGTCCAGTTCCGCTTTGGTGATGATGAGCGGAGGGGCGAAGCGGATAATGGATTCATGGGTTTCTTTGCAGAGCAAGCCGAGATCCTTTAATTTCTCGCAGTAGGTTCTGGCTGGGACGTTAAGCTCCATGCCGATAAATAGGCCTCTGCCGCGCACTTCCTTGATATCGGGGTGCCGGATGGTTCGAAGCTGCTGAAGGAAATATTCGCCGAGCTCCTTGGAGTTGCCTTCAAGCCCTTCCTCCAGGAATACATCCATGGAGGCAATGGCCACCGCGCAGCCGAGGGGATTCCCGCCGAAGGTAGAGCCGTGGGACCCCGGCTCGAATACACCGAGGATATCGGCGTCCGCCGCCACGGCAGAGACGGGGAAGACGCCGCCGCCAAGCGCTTTTCCGAGGATGTACATATCCGGCACGACATCCTCCCAGTCGCAGGCAAACCGTTTCCCCGTCCTGCCGAAGCCGGTCTGGATTTCGTCCGCGAGCAGAAGGATACGATGCTGCTTGCACAGCTCCATTGCGCCGCTCAGGTATCCGTCAGGAGGGATGACGATACCGGATTCTCCCTGGATCGGCTCTACAAGAAAGGCGGCCGTATTCGGTGAAATCGTCTGCTTGAGCGCTTCCAGGTCACCATAGGGGATGACTTTGAAGCCCGGCGTGAACGGGCCGAAGCCTTCCCGATATTCGCTGGAGGAGGAGAAGGAGGTGATGGTGATCGTGCGTCCGTGGAAATTGCCTTCGCAGACGATAATTTCGGCCTGATTGGCCGGCAAACCTTTCTTCCGGTAAGCATAGCGGCGTGCTGCCTTGAGCGCCGTTTCAACAGCCTCGGCTCCCGTATTCATGGGAAGGATCATATCTTTGCGGGTGATAGCAGACAGCTTCTCGTAAAACTCGCCCAATCGGTCATGATGGAATGCGCGCGAGGTCAGAGTCACCTTATCTGCTTGTTCCTTTAAAGCCCCGATAATACGGGGGTGACAATGTCCTGCGTTCAGCGCCGAGTAGGCGCTTAACATGTCGATATACCGCTTGCCGTCCGAATCCGTCACATGGATGCCTGCCGCTTCGGCAATGACGATGGGGAGGGGATGGTAGTTTCTCGCACCGTACTTTTCGGCTTTCTCGATATGCGGGTTTGAAGGGTCCATAGCGTTACCTCCTTGGGAGTCTAAAGAAACCTAAACGGCAATGGCACTGTATACCGCGCAAAAAAAGGCCTTTCTTCATCAAGCATGAGGACGCATCACAAGATGCTCTCGCCAAGCATGGAGCCGATTAAGCCGACAAGCAGCCGGGACGTTGTCTGTCCGCGGTCCAGCAGCGGGTTGTTCTCCACGAATTCGGCCGAGGTCAGAATGCCGGATTCCGACAGCATCTCCATGGCCAGATGCGCTTCCCGGTAACTGAGTCCGCCTTGAACCGGCGTTCCCGTTCCGGGCGCGATTTTCGGATCGACACTATCGATATCGAAGGAGAGGTGTACGCCATCCGTGCCCGTTGACGCGATGCGGATGGCTTCCTTCATGACGCTGAACATGCCCATGCGGTCGATATCCTGCATCGTGAAGCAGGAAATGCCTTCCCGGCGGATGAAATCCCGTTCGCCTTGGTCGAGGGAGCGCGCGCCAATGAGCACCACATGTTCGGGCTTGATCGTTGATTTTGCGCCGCCGATCGATGTTAGCCGCGCATCGCCTCTTCCCAAGCTGACAGCCAGCGACATGCCGTGGATATTGCCGCTTGGGGTCGTATCGGGTGTGTTGAGATCGGAGTGGGCATCGATCCAGATGACGCCCAGGCTTCGGTAGTGCCGGGTAAGCCCGGCAAGCGTGCCAATTGCAATGCTATGGTCACCGCCAAGGACTAGCGGGAAGACACCCGATTCTGCCAGGGCAGAAACATGAGCGGCGAGCTGCTCGTTAATCGTTAGGACTTCTTTCAGATGTTTTAATTGAGGATGGTGCGTTCCACCCTTATGTTCGGGGAGTCCAGCAAGCTCATCAACCTGATAGGATATTCCGAGTGCGTCAAGCTTGCGCTTCAGGCCGGCTCCGAAAATCGCGTCTGGTCCCTGGCTTGCGCCGCGGCGGGTAGCACCCCGGTCAAACGGCACCGGGACGATGGTTACGGTGGACGGAAGATTGTTCATCATAGGCTCACCTCCACTTTGTATCAGTGTATTCAGGAGCCGGCTGCGTGACTTGGGCAAACCCCTATACAAGCTGATCAATATGGAAGGTTTTGGATTGAAGAGAAAAACACCCTTATTGCATGATTCATGGAATGTCCGCAGAGGGCCCCATGATTCAGCATGAAGGGTGTGGAATAGGTGCAATTCGATTTATGATTCAGCGCATGCTTACGCGGCATGCGCGACGTTTATTTTACCGTCTTATTATAAGTCTCGATCTTGGAGCTAATTTCCTGAGCGGCTTTGTCCAGTGCTTCCTGGGCCGTTTTTTGACCATTCAGCACTTCCTCGATGGCCGTTTCCGTCAGCTGGCGGGCTTCAGGGAATACGCCCATGACAGCCCCCTGCGTTGCCAGATTGGCCGTCGTTTGATGCAATTGATCAACGGCCGTCTGGAAATGCGGATATTTCTCCAGGTTTTCTTTTACGAGGGTCTCTTCGTAAGCTTTGGTCGTGACCGGGAAGTAACCCGTGTTGACATGCCAGTAAGCTTGTGTTTGCGGCTCGGCCAAATACTTCATGAATTCCCAGGCGGCCTGCTGCTCTTCTTCCGATTTGTTGTTCATCAGCCACAGGCTTGCACCGCCGATGATAACGCCGCCTTCGCCGCCGTCAGCCGGTTTAGGGAGGAAAGCCGTACCGACTTCGAATTTGCCTTCCGCTGCGCTGACGATCCCGCGGAGGGAAGCCGTCGAGTCCAGCGTCATGGCGATTTGACCCGCTGCGAATGCTTTTTTGGTATCGTCCGTTTTACGTCCCAGGTTCAGCAGGACCTTATCGTCCAGCATTTGCTTCCACCATTCCAGCGTCTTCACGGCAGCGGCGTTGTTGACTTGCGAAGCGGTGGCCGGGGACGTGCGTCCGTTGCCGTTGTTCAGCAGTTCAACACCTTGGTTCGCGAGGAATTGCTCCATGAACCAGCCGTAGATCGCAAAGGATGCGCCGGTTTGGCCGTCTTTCGTTAGCGTCTTGGCCGCTTCCGCTACCTCTTCGTAGGTTTTTGGAGGATTTTCCGGATCCAGTCCCGCCGCTTTAAAGGCATCTTTGTTGTAGTAAAGGATCGGGTTGGAGGAGTTAAATGGCATCGAGTACAATTTGTTGTCGAATGTATAATAATTTTTAATGTTCGGTTCCAAGGAGGAAATGTCGTATGCTTCAGCATCCATGAAGTCCTGAACCGGACGGATCGCCTTGGTATCCATCATGAAACGACTGCCGATCTCGTACACCTGAATCATGGTCGGGCCGCTGTTCGATCCCAAGGAGGCCTTCAGCTTGTTCAAGCTTTCATCGTACGTTCCTTGAAACACGCCCTCAACCTGAATATCCTTGTGGGCGGCATTAAAATCGGAGATCAGCTTGTCCGCGACGGTCCCGAGCTCACCGCTCATGGAATGCCACCATACGACCTTAACGGGCTCTTTGGCTGGCTCGCTGCCGGCGGCAACGGTCGTTTCTCCAGCAGCTGGCGTATTGCTGCAAGCGGCGCTGAGCAGCATGAAGCAGGAAAGCAGGAGCAGCGCGAAGGACCTTTTACCAAAACGTTTCATGATCGGTTAATCTCTCCCTTTTGAAAATATAGTATGGTTTTGATCTATCAGAAATTGCGCGGCCCGTTTCTTACCAGATAACCGGCACGCAAGGCTGATCCATTAAAGCCCTGGCATATGGGCCAGTTAGCCCTTCAACGCACCTGCCGTAATGCCGCGGACTAGCGGCTTCAAACCGAGTGCAAGCAGCAGCAGGGAAGGCAGCAGCAAGAGGAGCACGCCGGACAGTATCAGATTCCATGAGTTCATCTCTTCGAACTGCAGCATCCCGATCCCGATCTGGACGGTTCGCATCTCGACGCGGTTTGTTGTCAGGAGCGGCCACAGGTACATGTTCCAATGGTTCAGGAACGAGTACACGCCCAGCGTGGCGATTCCGGGGATGGATAACGGCAGGACCATACTCAGGAAAATGCGGACATGTCCGCAGCCGTCCACGCGGGCCGCTTCAAACAGCTCCTTTGGCAGCTGCAGGAAAGCTTGTCTGAGCAGGAAGGTTCCGAAGGCCGTTGCCAGGAATGGAATGATAAGCCCTTGGTAGGTATCCAGCCAGTTCAGGCTTTTGACCGTTAAATAGTTCGGAATCATGATCACTTCCCACGGAATCATCATCGTGGCGAGAAAGAGACTGAACAGCAGCGTTTTTCCCGGGAACCGCAGGAAGGTGAAGGCGTATGCCGCCAGACTTGCGGTCACGATCTGACCTGCCATGATGGCAATGGAGACGACAAGGCTGTTCCCGATAAAGGTAAGGACAGGGATCGTATCGACCACCTTGGCGAAATTGGACAGATTGATGGCTTCCGGAA
The DNA here is from genome assembly GCF_037969785.1 of Paenibacillus sp. FSL W7-1332. Lineage (NCBI taxonomy): Bacteria > Bacillati > Bacillota > Bacilli > Caryophanales > Paenibacillaceae > Paenibacillus > Paenibacillus sp. FSL W7-1332. The sequence goes on from NZ_CP150209.1 coordinate 2,451,979, forward strand.
GAAGAGGCGGCGGATAAACAGCCGATTCAGCCTCGCTCATCAGCGATGTTGACAAGGTGTACAGGAGCGGAAAGGCAATGACCAGCGAACAGAGAAGCAGCGCGATGTAGATGAAGCTTTTGGGCATGAGTCGCATGTTCATTGGTAATGCACCTTCTTCTCCACGAATTTAAATTGAAAGATGGTCAGCAGCAGAATGATCGCAAACAGGATGAGCGCTTGCGCACTGCCGATGCCAAAGCGGAAATTGACGAAGGCATCCTGATAAATGTTGAACACGATCACGTTGGTGCTGTTCATCGGACCTCCCTTGGTCAGGATGTTGATCTGTCCGAACGCTTGGAAAGCGCCGATGACCGACACGACGGATGTAAAGAATAACGTAGGGGAGATCAGCGGCATCGTAATCCGGAAGAAAGTTCTCAGCGGACCGGAGCCGTCGATCTTGGTGCTGTCGTAGATATCCTCGGATACGCCCTGCATGCCGCTCAGCATGAGGATGTAATTAAAACCAAGATTCATCCAGACGGTCATGATCGCGACGGAGATCATGGCCCATTTCGGATCGGTCAGCCATTGAATGGGCTGAGTGCCGAGTTGCGACAGAAAGTAATTCAGTACGCCCAATGTCGGATGATACAGAATCATCCAGATCATCGAGCCGGTGCCGACGGACACGGCCATCGGCAGCGAGAATATGAAGCGGAATATTTTCATGCCTTTCAGCTTATTGTGCGTCAGGGCTGCGAGCAGTATGGCGGCCGCCATCCCGGTCGGGACCGTCAGCACGATAAACAGCAGTGTGTTGCCGAAGCTGGTATAAAACATCTCGGAGGTCAGTATTTCCTTAAAGTTATCGAACCCCACGAATTCGGCTACCCGGCCTTGAGGATCGGTCAGGAACAAGCTCAGATAAACCGATTTAAGCAGCGGATAGAACAGAAACAGACCGAAAATGAGCAGCGAAGGTGCCAGACATGCATAGGCGAGCATGATTTCCCTGCGTTTTGATTTCTTGATGGAGATCGTTTTCGCCGCTGTTGAAGGTTCAGCTTCGCTGACCGGCGGCGTCAGAGAGTGACTCGGAGAAGGAAGCGTAAATTCTTTTTCCATCATCATGTTTACCTCACTTTCCTGCTTGGCCTTACAGGTATTGAGTATAGGAGCCGGATGTAAAATCCAGTAATGGGTTTTGTAAGAATACCGTAATTTATTGCTGGATATGTTAGATGCTGAATTTGCGCTGGACAGCGACGGTACATAAATATTCCAATCCTCAAACGCTTGCACGTTAAAAAAAGATGTGATATGTTATAGCTGTAACCGGTTACACATGAATGAGGTGATGACGGTAATGGCAACGATCAAGGATGTGGCAAATCGGGCCGGCGTGTCTGTGGCCACGGTTTCACGGGTTTTAAATGGAAACGGTTACGTGCATGAGGACACCAGGTCCAAGGTAGAACAAAGCATTCGCGAGCTGAATTATACGCCGAATGAAGTAGCGCGTTCTTTATATAAAAGAAAGTCGAAATTAATTGGACTTTTACTTCCGGATATTATGAACCCTTATTTCCCGCAGCTAGCCCGCGGAGTTGAGGATGAGATGCAGGAGAATGATTATCGGCTGATATTCGGGAACAGCGACGAGAGCAAGAAAAAGGAAATGGAATATATCCAAACCTTTGTCCAAAATAATGTGGTTGGTGTCATATCATCGACCAATGATCCGGATGCCGACATGTATACAGGGCTCAAGATTCCGGTAGTATTTCTGGATCGCACCTCATCGGATCGTCCTTCCGTCTATGCGGATGGCCGGCAGGGCGGAAGAATTGCAGCGCAGGAGATCATTAGGCGAGGCAGTAAAGCTATAACCGTGATTCAGGGCCCGGCGGATGTCCGTCCTGCTCAAGAGCGTTTTGAAGGAGCCGTCGAGGTTCTGGAAGGACAGGCGGCAGCGTATCAAGTGCTGAAGACGACATCGTTTTCTTTAATCGAAGCGGAAGAATTCGCCCAGCAAGTGTTCATCGAGTTTCCGGACACGGACGGCGTAATCGCCAGTAACGATATTATGGCATCCGCCGTAGTCAAGGAAGCGTTTCGGCTGGGGAAAAGGGTGCCGGAAGACGTACAGATTATAGGGTTTGACGATATTCTGCTCAGCCGGCTGCTGGCACCGCCCCTGTCTACGATTCATCAGCCGGCATATGAAATGGGCCGGGAGGCGGCCAGATTGCTTATCGGACTTATTGAAGGGCATCACATAGAGAGAAGCAGCATCGAATTCTCGGTAGAATTTATAGAGCGGCAGACAACGAGAAAGGTGGAATCATAATGGCGAAAATCGTGGTAATCGGAAGCGCGTCGATGGACTTGGTGGTCACCTCCACCAAGCGCCCCGGCGCGGGAGAGACGGTGCTTGGCGACAGCTTTAAGACGGTACCCGGAGGGAAGGGGGCCAATCAGGCCGTCGCGGCGGCGCGTCTGGGTGCAGAGGTGAACATGATTGGCTGTGTCGGTGAAGATTCCTTCGGCGAAATGATTTTGAGCAATCTGAAGTCAAATGGCGTTTTGACAGACCATGTGGAACCGGTTACAGGTATGGAAAGCGGAACCGCACACATCATTTTGGCAGAGGGAGACAACAGCATCGTGGTGGTAAAAGCTGCCAACGACCGGGTCACTCCGGAATATGTTGATCAGGCAGCGGAGGTTATCCAGGCTGCGGATATCGTGTTGATACAGCAGGAGATTCCGGAGGAAACGGTGATCCATGTTAGTGAATTGTGCGCAAAATATCAGGTGCCGTTGATGCTGAACCCGGCTCCTGCCCGCCCGGTGCCAAGCAGCGTTATTGAACGGGCGGCTTATATTACGCCAAACGAACATGAAGCGGCTATCTTGTTCGGCGATGAGCCATTAGGCGACGTGCTGCGCCGTTATCCGAACAAACTGATCGTGACGGAAGGCAAGAGGGGAGTTCGTTATTTCGACGGCCTGCAAGAGGTTGTCGTTCCCGGCTACAAGGTTGAAGCCGTGGATACGACGGGAGCCGGCGATACATTCAACGGCGCTTTCGCCGTGGCTCTGTCCGAAGGCATGAGCATAGCAGACAGCCTGAGATTTGCGAACCGCGCAGCGTCCTTGTCGGTCATGAAGTTCGGAGCGCAGGGCGGAATGCCATCGCGCCTCGAAGTAGAAGGGAGTCTTTGATCATGAAGAAGAACGGCATGCTAAACAGTCACATTGCGAAAGTGCTGGCAGATCTGGGGCACACCGATACCATCGTAGTTGGAGACGTCGGTCTTCCGATTCCCCCAGGCGTTCCGAAGATCGACCTGGCTCTCACGCTGGGGACGCCAAGCTTTACCGAGGTGGTGGAAGCGATCGCCGACGATATGGTGATTGAAAAAATCGTGATTGCTGAAGAAATGAAGCTAGATAATAAGGAAACACTGCATTATATACAGGAGAACTTTCAGGATTGCGAGATCGAGGCTTGCTCGCACGAGTTGTTCAAAGCACGGACGCAAAACGCCAAGGCGGTTATCCGTACAGGAGAAGCCAAGCCCTATGCGAACTGCATTTTGCAGGCCGGTGTTCATTTCGGTTAAAAAGGAGGAAGCACCATGAACATTGAGATGACCAATATCCATAAATCCTTTGGCACGAACCGCGTACTGGCAGGCGTAGACTTTGATCTCCGGGAAGGAGAGGTTCACGCCCTGATGGGAGAGAACGGCGCGGGCAAATCGACGCTGATGAATATATTAACCGGTCTTCACAGCCGGGATGAGGGCAAGATTGTCATCGACGGCAAGGAAACTTATTTTGCTAATCCGAAGGAAGCGGAAGAAAGAGGCGTTGCTTTCATCCATCAAGAGCTTAACATCTGGCCGGAAATGACGGTTCTGGATAACTTGTTTATCGGCAAGGAGATGACATCCGGCCTGGGTTTCCTCAACATGAAGCAGATGAAGGCGCTTGCGAAGGAACAGTTCGGCAAACTGGCGGTGAAGATACCACTAACGCAGGAGGCGGGGGAATGCTCCGTCGGCCAGCAGCAGATGATTGAGATCGCCAAGGCGCTCATGACCCAAGCAAAAGTCATCATTATGGACGAGCCGACGGCGGCGCTGACCGAAAGAGAAATCGAGAAGCTGTTTGACGTCATTCGTTCATTGAAAAAACAAGGCGTATCCATCGTCTACATCTCTCACCGGATGGAGGAGATCTTTACGATCTGCGACCGGATTACGGTCATGCGGGATGGTAAATCCGTCGATACCAAAGCTATTCCGGACACGGACTTTGATGAAGTCGTCAAAAAGATGGTCGGCCGGGAGCTGACCGAGCGATATCCGGCACGCCATCCCTCTCCGGGCGAGCCTGTGCTGGAAGTGAAGAATATTAGCAGCAAAGGCCGGTTCGAGAATGTGAGCTTTTCGGTTCGTGCCGGCGAAATCGTTGGCGTATCCGGCCTGATGGGGGCTGGGCGCACCGAGATGATGAGAGCGATCTTCGGATTGGACCCGCTGGATAGCGGCGAAATCTGGGTACGCGGAAAGAAAGTTACGATCAAGAAGCCGGATGATGCCGTGAAACACGGCATTGGATTCATCACAGAGGACCGCAAGGATGAAGGGTTGGTCCTGGATTTCTCGGTCCGTGAAAATATGGCGCTGCCCAATCTGTTCAGCTTCTCTTCCAGAGGGTTCATCTCCGGGAAGAAGGAACAGGATTTCGTGGATACGTTGACGAAGCGGCTGCAGATCAAGACGCATACATCCGAGACGCTGGCACGCAATCTGTCTGGTGGTAACCAACAGAAGGTCGTTATTGCCAAGTGGATCGGCATTGGGCCGAGCGTGCTCATCCTAGATGAGCCGACACGCGGCGTAGACGTTGGTGCAAAGCGGGAAATTTATCAGTTGATGAATGAGCTGACCGAACGGGGCGTGGCGATTCTGATGGTGTCGTCGGAGCTGCCGGAGGTGCTCGGAATGAGCGACCGGATTCTCGTTGTTCATGAAGGCAGAATTTCCGGTGAATTGGATCGCGAACAAGCCACGCAGGAACACATCATGACTCTAGCTACAGGAGGTCAGTAATATGACAACTATTAACGATGCCAAGGCGGAAAAAGGGTTTAAGGTCTCAGGTTTGACGCAAAAGCTCGGTCCGCTGCTCGGACTGATCATTCTTATCGTTATCGTATCCGTCCTAAATCCAAGCTTCTTGGAACCGCTTAACATTCTGAACCTGCTGCGTCAGGTATCGATTAATGCATTGATTGCATTCGGTATGACGTTTGTAATCCTGACAGGCGGCATTGACCTGTCGGTCGGTTCGATTCTCGCGCTGTCCAGCGCATTTGTCGCCAATATGATGGTGGCCGGGTTTGACCCGATCCTCTCGATTATCATCGGCGTTGCGCTTGGCGGTGTCATGGGGATGATCAATGGTCTCATGATTACCAAGGGGAAAATGGCGCCGTTTATCGCCACCCTGGCTACCATGACGATATTCCGAGGCCTTACGCTCGTTTATACGAACGGTAACCCGATTACGGGTCTCGGCGACAGCCTTGTATTTCAATTGTTCGGCCGCGGATACCTGCTGGGTATTCCGGTACCCGCCATTACGATGATTATCACGTTTGCGGTGCTATGGGTCATCCTGCATAAAACGTCTTTTGGCCGCAAAACGTATGCCATCGGCGGTAACGAAAAAGCATCGCTTGTATCCGGTATTAAAGTACCGCGCGTCAAGATTATGATCTACTCCCTGGCAGGGATGCTGTCCGCGCTGGCGGGCGCGATTCTGACCTCCCGTTTGAATTCGGCACAGCCGACAGCGGGTACGTCCTATGAATTGGATGCCATCGCAGCCGTTGTTCTCGGCGGTACGAGCCTGACCGGCGGTCGCGGCCGGATTGTCGGTACGTTAATCGGTGTGCTGATCATAGGCATACTGAACAACGGGCTCAACCTGCTCGGTGTGAACTCTTTCTATCAGATGGTTGTCAAAGGCGTCGTGATTGCGATTGCCGTACTGCTCGACCGTAGAAAATCGGCTTAAGGGGGAGAATGAACGATGAAAAAAACAACTTTGCTGCTCGTATCGCTTATGCTGATCTTCATAACAGGCTGTTCTCTGGAGCCGCCGGAATGGGCGAAGCCCAAGGCTAGCGGCGATGTCAAAGACATCAAAATCGGTCTTTCCATCTCGACCTTGAATAACCCGTTTTTTGTATCCCTGAAGGATGGCGTCGTCGCCGAAGCGACCAAGCAAGGAATGGAGGTCGTTGTCGTAGACGCACAGAATGACTCGGCCAAGCAGAGCAACGACGTCGACGACCTGATTCAACAGGGCGTCAATGCACTGCTGATTAACCCGACGGACTCGTCCGCGATTTCAACCGTAGTGCAAACGGCAAACAGCTTGGGCATTCCGGTCATTACACTCGACCGTTCCGCAGATCAAGGCGAGGTCGCTGCGCTGGTTGCCTCCGATAACGTCAAGGGCGGTCAGATGGCAGCCGAGTACATCGTGGATCAACTGGGCAAAGATACGAAAGTCATTGAGCTCGAAGGCGTTCCGGGTGCTTCCGCAACCCGCGAACGCGGCCAGGGCTTCCACGAGATCGCAGATGAGCAGCTGAACGTGGTTGCGAAGCAGGCAGCGGATTTTGACCGGACGAAGGGTCTTACCGTCACGGAAAATCTGCTGCAAGGTAATCCGGATGCCAAAGCGATTTTTGCCCACAATGACGAAATGGCCCTGGGCGCAATCGAAGCGATCCAAAGCTCGGGCAAAGACATCATGGTCATCGGCTTTGACGGTAACGACGATGCGCTGAAGTCCATCGAAGCCGGCAACCTGACGGCTACCGTAGCCCAGCAGCCGGAGCTGATCGGTCAGCTTGCCGTCGGGGCAGCGAAAGACGTGCTGCAAGGCAAAGAGGTAGAGAAGAATATCGCCGCTCCGCTGAAATTGGTAGTGAAGGAGTAATCCAGCAAGATCAAGAAGCGTTACCTTTTGCGATAGAAGCAGGGTAACGCTTTTTTTTTCGGGACATATTTTGCTCATTTCTTCCGGGCTGCGAAGTAACTCACAGCCTTGCGATAACGGCGGGAATACAATATCGTTACAAGAGGACAGTTATTTCGCATATGGTATTATAATGGATGTGTATGCGTTTACTGCTTAGATGTGATAAAGGAGCTATGTAACTATGACGATGGAGAAAAGAAAACATGCGATCGTGATCGTGGGTTATGGCGGAATGGGCAGCTACCACGCCAAGCTGATTAAGGACAATGCATATCTCGAGGTTACGGGAACCTTCGATGTTTTGAAAGATCGCCGGGAAGTATCCCGGCAGGACGGGTATCCTGCCTATGAGAGTTATGAGCAGGTACTAAACGATGCTGCGGTTGACGTGGTGCTCATTGCTACGCCTAATGACGTGCACAAGGAACTGGCGCTGCAGGCGTTTAATGCCGGCAAACATGTCATCTGCGAGAAGCCGGTAACATTGTCCGTCAGTGACTTCAAAGAGATGGTGTCTGCGGCCGATGCTGCCGGCCGGGTGCTGATGGTCCACCAGAACCGCCGCTGGGACGAGGATTTCCTGACGATTAAGCAAATGTACAACGAAAAGACGATTGGCGATTTGTTCCGTATCGAATCCAGGGTACACGGGGCGAACGGCATTCCGGGCGACTGGCGCCATCTGGAAGCGCACGGCGGCGGCATGCTGCTGGACTGGGGCGTGCATCTTCTTGACCAGGTCCTGTTCATGGTGGACAGCCGGATTACGAGCCTGAGCAGCCGCTTAAGCTTTATTCTCGGCGATGAGGTGGATGACGGCTTTGAATCGGTCATTGAATTCGAGAACGGCGTATCCGTTCTGATTGAAGTGGGAACGACCAATTTCATAACGCTGCCTCGCTGGTACGTCAAAGGAACCGAGGGAACCGGCATTATTGAGGATTGGTCGTTAAACGGAAGAGTGGTTACCCGGAACCAGGATGTCGTGAAAGTGGAGCCGAAGCCAATTCAAGCCGGGGTAGGCTTGACCAAAACGATGGCGCCTCCTTCAGAAGAAGCTACCATTACGGGAGCTCTGCCGGAGCCATACCGTCAATCCAGCAGCTTCTTCGATAACTTTGCGGCCGTGATTCAAGGCGAGGCTGAGCCGATTGTGAAGAACGAGGAAGTGCTGCGCGTTCTGAACCTGATCGAAGCCGTGTTTGAATCGGCCCGGACGGGAGAAACGCTGAAGGATTTCGATATTTACCCTGCGTAATCCATATCGATTAGCTCTCATTCTTATTATAGAAAAAGTACCGCGGTGCCAAGCAGATGAAGCTTGAGGCTGCGGTACTTTTTATGTTCAAGATGTGGTTGCGGACAGCTGATGCTCAATGCCTAAGTCGAAAGTGTAATGTTATTTCGCATGATCGATCTTTCCGCTGCTCCCGGCTTGCAGCACCCGCCTGTAATCGCTGGGCGACCAGCCCGTATCCTGCTTGAACAGCTTGGAGAAATAGGAATAGTTGGCGTATCCCACCTTAGCCGCAATCTGGTACACCGACAATGGTGTCGTCTCCAGCAGATGCTTGGCCGCCTTGATGCGGGATTGAATGATGTATGTACCCAAAGACACGCCCGTTTCCTTCTTGAACACGCGGGCCAAATAATCCGGGTTGAGGTAGACGAGTTCAGCCAGGCTCGTACGCGTCAGCTCATCCCCGTAATGGCAATGAATATAATGCTTAATCTCCTCCACCACGGTATGCGAATGGTCGGCGTAGGCATGATATTCTGCTGCCGTGCTGACGAGATACTCCGTATATTTCTCCATATCTTCAATCGAGTTCAATGATTGCAGAAACAACTGGTCATTGGTTTTGCCGGTATACAGCTTGTGTGCCTGGATTTCTTTGCCCTTCAGATAGGAATAGACCAGTTGCACGATATCCAAGCGGAATAAACGCAGCACCGAGGCGTTGTAGACGCCATTCCTGGCTAGGTTTTGCAAGTATTTGCGGGTTTCAACCAGAAACCCAGCCGGATCGTTCCCGCTGAGAAGCGCTTCCCAGTCTTGCAGCTGGGGAGGGGTATACGCGACTTCTTGCAGGGAATGGTGTTCCAGAAAAATAATCTGATTCCGCTTCTTGATCATATCCTCATTCATTTGCAGCAGAATCCGAACGGACTTGTTGATTTCCTCCAACGCCACCGAAATCGATACGCTGCATGAAGCATCGCTCCGAAGGAATTGATTGGCTTTTTCAATGAACGACGTGCAGATGTTTTCCATGACGCGGGAGTCAGGAGGATGATTCCATTTCAGCATGACCATCCAATTGTAATCCTTATATTCTATAGCGGCTTCAACCGTGAAGAGCGGGTCCTGGAACAATTCGGACAGCACGTTGAGAAACGCATAGTCAAACAGATCCTTGTCTTCTCTCCCCAAACTTTGATCATGCGGAAAAATGGTGATGAGCACAGGAAGAAATAGATCCGACATCTTATAGGACAAATTCTGCTCCGCGATATATCCTGCGATGGCGGCCCGGTCCGAAGAAGCTTTCCTTTCTTTGATCAGCTTGCTCCAAAAATGCTCCTGGAGCTTTTTTTGATTTTTTTTCCACAGCTGTCCGTCCTGGATCGCTTCCTGATCGCTTTGCTGTTCCTTTGCTTTATAGGCGGCTTTGGAGATGATGAGGCTTAGCTTATCGAATTCGATCGGCTTCAGAAAATAGTCAAAGCTTTGCAGCTCAATGGCTTTCTGCGCATAATTGAAATCAGCGTAATTCGTCAGAAATATCGTCTGAATGCTGTATTGTTCCTCGCGAATCCAGGCGAGAAGCTCGAGTCCGCTGCCTTGCGGCATTTCGATATCGCAAATGAGGATGTGGACCGAATGCTGCTGCAAAATATCCCTTGCTTGCGCAACGCTGTAAGCAGTATAGACCTGTTCGATTGAAAGTGCCTTCCAATCGATTTTCTTCTCCAGCGCGGCCACGACAAAATAGTCATCATCCACTAGCAATATGTTCATTGAATTTCTCCTCTCCGTTCCTGTATGGGTTGTGGAATCGTTAATGTGACGCAAGCGCCGCCTTCCTCCGGGTTTGAAAATTCCACAAACGCCCGGCGATGATAGAGCAGCTCCAGCCGCTGAAGGGTGTTCATGATTCCGATGTGTTTTCCTTCGCTTTGATCAAGCGGTTTGCCGGCTGATAATTTCTCCAATACTTCGGCGGGAAACCCGGGTCCGGTATCGGATATCCGGATGACCATAGTAGGTTTCTCCCCCTCCATCCGCATGCTAACGGATAATCGAATTTGCAGCTCTTGATCTCGGGAAACAGCGTATTTTACCGCGTTTTCGATAAAGGTCTGTAACACGAGGGGCGGAATGGTGAGACCGGAAAGCTCCTCTTCAACATCAATGCGATATGAAAAGGCATCACGGTAGCGGTGCTTCTGAATTTCCAGGTAAATGCGGACATGCTCGATTTCATCTTGCAGCCGTACGACATTATCTCCGCTTTGAAAGATGTAACGAAAGTATTTGGATGTGGACAGCGACATATATTCGATTTCCTTAAACATCTGCATTTGCGCCATGCTGTAGATGTTCGTCAAGCAGTTCAGGAAAAAATGGGGGTTAATTTGCAGCTTCATATAATCCAGCTGGATTCTCTGCTTATCCAGCTGCTGCTCGTAAATATCGATTTTAAACTTCTTAATCTGTTCGATCAGATGTTTGAATTGGGAGTTGACTTGCTCCAGCTCGATAATCTCGCTGCTCATGAAATCCAGATTCTCGCTGTCCTCGTGGATGCGCCTTACATTTTCTGAAAAATTCTGAATCGGCTTTAACACCTTCTTCTTGAAATACAGCATAACTACGCTGAGCGTGCACGTCAGAACAACAAATAACAGCATAATGAGAAGCTGGGCGATCATGATCGTCTCAAATATGCCGAATTGGATCACCAACTGCACGTTGAAGGAGGCGTTCGAGAATCCCTCCGTAACCGTAGTCCGCGGCTGGGACAGGCTCAGCAGGGATGCCTTGGCTCCTTGAAGACGGTTGGCATCCATCACGCCTGTACCCGGGCTCGTAAGGGCTGCCCCCTGAGCATTCACCAGAGAGACGTAACCGTCCTCGCCCAAATCCAGCTGCTGGAGCGGCCGGATCAGATCGTTGGCGGAGATGAGGCAGATCAGATACCGGTTGTGGTAAGGAACGATGTTGATGATGTAATGGGTGTCCTGAACAAGGATCGGGTTCCAGTTGGAGTAGAACGTTTCGTATACGTTTTTGGAATCCGTGAGGGATACGATCTGTTCCTTAAGTTCCAGGAACTCTGTATATGACAGGGACATGGGTCCATAGTTCTGGAAGAAGTCCTGTTCCTTTAAATAGAAGAAGAAGTTGTATTCCTGGCCGTAGTTTTTCTGAAGCTCGTTAAACTGTTTATGCACTCTTTCGTTCGATTTAATATAATCCACGTAATCGGTGCCGGGGGTATCCATCATCTTAACGCTCTCATCATTCGCGAGTGTCCAGCCCATATAGTGGTTGATGTAGGAGAAGTCATGATTGATCTGCCGGATGTACAGATTCGCCGTATCCTGCAAATATCGGGTGGACTGCTGCTTTACGATGAAGATGGAGGCGAAGCTGATCACCAGATCCACTACAAGGGCAAAGATCGAGATAAAGAGCATGATTTTCACATAGTGACGGATGGGATAAGGCTTGTTATTCAATGCTTTAACCATACGGATGCCTTGGTTCCTTTCAGTCCGCTTCCACATGAAAGCGTTTTTATGGTGGTAAAAACATTATAAATGGAAATCACGAAAAAAGCAGGAGTGAACGCTCGGGCATCTATCATAAAGTCCGGATACCACATCGTAAAGTCCGGATAATGGCATGCTTCCAACAGGGGACTCGAGGATTCCTTGAAGGGGGATAAGGAGAAGGTCCGAATAGCGCATGATGAGGTCCAAATAACGATTCCGGGCAGAAGTATACTTAAGTTGCTTACGCGACATGCCGGTTTCACGACGACGCGAACAGAAAGGGGAATCGATTTGAAAGCAGGCCAACTGAATAGAACCACGCACCCAACCCTCGGGCGGATCAGAAAAAATTGGGGCCTGTATTTGCTGCTGCTGCCTGCGGTTGTGCTGGTTCTGTTGTTTTCTTACGTACCGATGTACGGCATCCTCATCGCATTCAAGGACTACAGTCCCGCTCTCGGCATTATGGATAGTCCATGGGCGGGTCTAAAGTATTTCGAGAAATTTTTTAACTCTTATCAATTCTCGACAACGATCACCAACACGCTCGTAATCAGCTTATACAGCGTTGCGACGTTCCCGATTCCGATCATGCTTGCCCTGATGGTCAATCAGATGCGCCAGAATGGGTTCAAGCGTTTCTTCCAGACGGTAACCTATATGCCGCATTTTATATCCACGGTCGTGATGGTGGGACTCATGCTGATTCTGTTCTCGCCAGGCTCGGGATTGATCGGGAATATTTTCCGGCTCTTTGGTGCCGAAGCGCCGAACCTGATGGGATCGGCCGGCTTGTTCAGCAGCGTGTACGTATGGTCGGATGTGTGGCAGCATACGGGCTGGGACAGCATTATCTATATCGCGGCGTTATCCGCCGTGAGCCCCAGCTTGTACGAAGCGGCTACGATGGACGGGGCAAGCCGGTGGCAGAAAATCCGGTTTATCGATATCCCGATGCTGATGCCTACGGTCGTAACCTTGCTTATATTGCGGATCGGCAGCTTGCTTGGCGTCGGCTTCGAGAAGGTTTACCTTATGCAAAACAGTCTCAATATTACCTCCAGCGAGGTCATCTCCACCTATGTGTACAAAATCGGGATGCTGAGCAGCCAATACAGCTTCTCGTCGGCGATCAGTCTGTTTAATACAATCATTAATTTTGTTCTGTTGATTCTGGTTAACCAGATTTCGAAAAAATACAGCGAAAACAGTTTGTGGTAACACAAGAGAGGAGGGTTCTATGGGCGTTGTGGAAATAAAAGAGAAGACAGCGCCAAGGCGGAGGAATACCCGATCTTCCGACAGGGTGCTGGAGATCGGCCTGTATGTATTCGCTGTCTTGATGCTGATCGTGTTGATTTACCCGCTGTACTTCATCATCATTGCTTCGTTCAGCGAGCCGGCCGCGGTTGCGAATGGACAGGTATGGCTGTGGCCCAAGGATTTTACGCTGGCAGGCTATCAAGAATTGCTGAAGCACTCTAATATATGGATTGGGTACCGAAATACGATTGTGTATACGATTGTAGGTACCGCCATCGGCTTGGTGGTTAACATATCGGCAGCTTACGCGCTCTCGCGAAAAGACCTCGTAGGCCGCAAGTATATATCGCTGCTCTTTATTTTTACGATGTTTTTTAATGGCGGTTTGATTCCGACTTTTATGACGATCCGCGATTTTCAGCTGTACGATACGTTTCTTGTTATGGTGCTGCCGTTTTCGGTAGCCGCCTTTAACATCATTGTGGCACGGACTTTTTTCCAGAGCAGCATTCCGGAGGATTTATGGGAGGCGGCCCAGCTTGATGGCTGCGGAAATCTGAGATATTTCGTGACCATCGTGATTCCGCTTTCGAAAGCGGTCATCTCGGTCATTGCCTTGTGGACGGCAGTGGGTCATTGGAACTCCTATTTCAATGCCCTGATCTATTTAAAAGATACGAACCTGTACCCGCTGCAGCTCATCCTGCGAAATATTCTGGTCACCAACCAGATGCAGTCCGCCATGGGTACCGGAGAAGCCGCGGCCATTGCGCTGCGACTCGCCAATATTATGCGTTATGCAGTCATTATCGTCGCAACGGTGCCGATCATGTGCATCTACCCGTTTGTACAGAAGTATTTCAATCAGGGGGTGATGATCGGAGCCGTGAAGTCGTAAAGCCGGATGGATCTATTAAAAATAATAATTGGGGGAATGGTTAAATGGGAACAAACCATGCAAAGAGGAGACATCGCTTCAAACTGGCTGGCGTCATCATGCTGGCCGCAATCCTGCTGTTGAGCCTGGCGGGCTGCAGCGGCGGCAAGAAGGAGGACGCCAAGACGGATGCCGAAACCGCGTTTAACAAAGAAGGCCTGCCGATTGTCAATGAGCCGATAACGCTGGACGTGCTGACCGTTCGCTGGGGCAACATGGGGGATACGTTCCTTCAGAACCAGTGGCTCAAGGATTTGGAGAAGGAGACGAATGTCAAAATCAATTGGCAAATCATGTCTTCCAATGATTGGGGCGAACAAAAGTCGATCATGCTGGCGAGCGGTACGCTGCCGGATATTATTTTCGGCGATATCGTATTCAGCGATTCCGACATCGTGAACAACCTGTCTTATTTCCGTCCGCTCGACGACTATATCGATCAATACATGCCAAACCTGAAAGCGGCACTGGAAGAAACACCCGAAATGAAGAAGATGAGCACATTCCCGGATGGTAAAATCTACTCTTTGCCGGCGCGGCTGCCGTCAAGGCCGAAAGCATCGATCCAGCCGATTATCAACAAAACATGGCTGGATCAGCTCGGCCTTGATATTCCGGACAACACAGACGAGCTGTACGAGGTATTCAAAGCGTTCAAAGAAGGAGATCCGAACGGCAACGGCAAGGCCGACGAAATTCCGGTCAGCGGATCGGGGAACATCAGCATCGATCTGTTGAACCCGTTCGGCATTACGGACATCAACGGAAACAGCATGATGGTCATCGATAACGAGCCCGTGTTCTACCCGGTCACGGAGAATTATAAAGAAGCGATCAAGTGGGCGCATAAGCTGTATGCCGAGGGCCTCATAGACCAAGAGATCTTTACGCAGGACAGCACCATGTCCACGGCGAAGCATCAGAACCCGGATGCGGCGCTGATCGGCTTCTCGAACCAGTGGGTGCCGGACGCGGTGTTCGGGAAGTGGAAGGATCAATATATTGCGATTCCGTCCATCGCCGGACCTGACGGAAAAAGGTATCAGGGCGGCGAGCCGCAGGGCATGAGCCTCCGCAGAAACGAATTCCTCATTACCACGTCGAACAAGTACCCGGAAATTTCGGCTCGTTGGGCGGACCAGTTCTATACCAATGAAGCGAGCATCCAAAATTTCTGGGGAGCCATCGGCACGGTGATTCAGAAGAACGACGACGGAACGTTTACGCTGATGAGTCCGCCGGAGGGAACGAGTGCGGATGCCTGGTATTGGGAGCAATCCGTAAGGGATTTTGGACCGAAGTACGTAAGCCCGAGCTTCGAGAAAAACATCATTCTGGATGAGACCACGGGCGATGGCTTGAAGCTGGTCATCGACAAGCTGGGCAGCGATTACGTAACGACGCCGTTCCCGAACGTCATGTACAGCGCCGAAGAATTCCAGGAGCTGCCTACACTGACAACGGATATCGATGGTTATGTCGGCACGACCCGCGCGAAGTGGATATCCGAAGGCAATATCGATGCGGAATGGGATGCGTACGTCAAGAAGCTGAACGATATGGGTCTTGAGCGGCTGGTACAAATCCGCAAGGAAGCCTATCAGCGGTATATCAGCGTCAAATAGGGATTGACGGCAATCGTCATGAGCTGCCCCGCAGATTGATATGCTGCGGGGCAGTAACGTTTCGAACGATGACGAAACTGTGATTTATTTATGCGATCAGCTTCAACGGAGAAGGCGGAATTGTTTTGGAGAAGCGAAGCGTACCCCCGAAAGCTTTCCAACGGAAAGCTCGCATCGAAAGCATATACGATCCCCGGATTTTAACATTATTAAATTTCATTACGAGAAAATCCGGGGGTAACAGGGATCGGAAAAACAATCCGAATTCGTAGTGATGAATGGGCAATGTTATCAATCTACAGGTGGCGACCATGCGAAACATAAGTCACGGTGTGGAATGAATATCGGCATGAGAGACATAATGACCTGGTAGCCAGCATATATCCGAACGGCATAATCAATACCAGTGAGAGATAAGATATATATACAAGGAGGGTATCGATGATGAATCAATTTCGAATCGGATTAATTGGATTGGGCGGGATGGCGCAGGAGCACATCCGCTGGATGAATGCAGAGAATGTCTATCAGTTCGTGGCCGTGAGCGACGTCAATGGAGAAGCGGTGGCCCGAGTAGGCGATCAGCTGGGAATTGAGGATGGCAAGCGATATGCAGATTTTAAGGATTTAATTGAAGATCCGGACGTCGATGCCGTCATTTCGGTTACGCCTAACAACGTGCACGCGGATATTATTAGAGCATGCCTGCAAGCGGGCAAACCTTTTTTGGCGGAAAAACCATTTACGCGGGTGTTCGAAGAAGCAATCCCGTTGCTGGAGCTCTACGAGAAACAGCCGGTTCAGGCCATGATAGGCTTTACATACCGTTACACGCCGGCTTTTCGTTATGCCAGGGAACTTGTCCGAACGGGCAAACTCGGGACGATCCGTCACTTCTCCATTCAGTATTTGCAAGGGTTTGGCGTGCCGAGCCAGCAGGTTCCCTACATGTGGAGATATAACAAAGCCGTCACGGGAACGGGGACGCTTGGAGATCTGGGATCGCATATGATCGATATGGCCCGATTTCTGTTTGGTGAATTTGAAGAAATTACGGCCCAACTGCATACCATCATTCCGGAACGCAGGGACCCGGTAACGGGAGCGATGGCCAAGATCGAAGTCGATGATTTTGCCAGCTTCCAGGCTCGGATGACAGATGGCATGATGGGCGTATTCCAGACGTCGCGCAATGCCTTCGGTTCAGGCAATCAGCATGAAGTATCCATTTACGGCGACCACGGCACGGTCCACGCCAGCACATTGGATCCGGAACGGGTGATATGGATTCGCGAAGAAGAGCCCGGGCAGCTCGCGAAAACGACAATGGAGGTGCCGCAGCATTGCAAAGTCAAGCAGTATGCCGATTTTGCCGGGCTATTACGGGGAACGCCTGCCGACGGGATCCCAGAGTTTATGGACGGGTACCGGAATCAAGAGGTGCTGGATGCAGTCGTTAGGGCACATGAGACCAAAGCGGTGGTAGAGCTTCGGAATCATGGCCAACGGATCCAGAGCAAGTCATAACGTCTTGCCCATCCAGATATACAGCGCCATCAATGTGAACAGAAAGAGACAAAAGTTAACGCTTACAAATAACCCGCGAAGTAACGCGGAGCGGTGGAATTGAAATGGAGTCTTAAGCTCCCCCGTCCCTTCGATCAGGAACAGGATCAGCACTGTATGAATGATCGTATGGCCTATGACTTCCTTGTAACCGAATACAAGGCTTGTCATAATAAAAATGCCAGATACCAGGAGGGCGGTGAATCGGCTCATGATACCCACGATAAATGCCCACGCCAGCCCAATTTCGATAAAAGCGGTGATCAGGACGAAATTCTCAATGGTAAAACCGAAGGTAGGAAGCCCGTAGCTGCCCATTACCGAGCAAGCCAGTTCGGGAATGGTCAGTTTTTCCATGGCAAGCCAAGCGAGGGACATGCCCGTGCATATATACATGACGGGGGCAGCCGTTCTTTTTATTGGAGTGCCGCTCACAAACAGATAATACACGATACCGAGATAAATCAAATAATCGATGGAATGAAACATACCGTAGGTTAATGAAGCTTGCAGATAGAGCAAGAATAAGATGGCACCACTCACCGGCAATGTGCGCTTATAGAGCAAGCAGGCTGCGGCGGCGGAGAGACCGAGGATAATCCACATGGAATTGGTTCTGAACTCGGGCGCCAGATACGAGCCGCTCAGTAGCTGCAGCACCAAGCCGATGGCCAGCCCAATGCGCAGGATGACTTCGGTATGGGGCCTTAGCCTGTACAGCCATTGATGAACTTTCATGACCGGCCACATCTTCCCCAGCGGATCGTGGAAGACGCATGTGAGCAATAAGATCAACAATGTAAACGCTAACCAAAACAGGAATGTCAGCGTAACGATCCGGGGAAAGGGCAGGGGGACCCATTCAAAGTTATCCGTAAACCATTTGACATGATTATAGATGTTGCTAATCTTGGAGAAATGCATTATCATTCAATCAGCTCCTCCCTTAACCAACTCTAGTCACTTATCCAAGATAATACAATATTAGATAAAAAAGTATATTATTGGATGAATATATCCCTCATTATGAAAATATTATCCCTTAAGAGCATTTAAAGACAGCGTTTGAACTTATAGTTATAAGCTTCACTAAACAAGCCGATCCATCCGGATCGGCTTGTTGTTATGTCTCATGCTACGAGTTCTTATTACTGCTGAAAACGACTGAAAGACAGGCTCAGCCCAGCTAAGGAAGCTGTGTTCCGCCAGCATAACGTTCAATGGTTTCGTAAGGCAGATGATCGGTAATCAGGCGACTGTAATACACGATTCGTAGGATGCCGTCCTCGTCCAACACAAACTCTGCCGGAATCCGATTGAAATTTGAACCTTCTTCCGGCGTCAGCTTGAAACCTGCCGCTTCTGCTTCATCCGTGAACTGATGCACATTCGGTTGAGCTAAGGTGGCTTGTGTCTTGGCTACCGAGGTCTCGACCCCATAGAGAGAGTAGAGCTCCGCATTCGGATCGGCAATAAGTGGAAACGGCGCATTTTGCTGACCGACATGCTGCTAAAGTGCTGCATCCGGTGATTCAAAAACGCAAATGACATTCAGATGCTGCTGCTGCCACAGAGGATATCGCTGAATAAACTGGTGCACCCTCAGATTGCATAGGGCACAGGCAGCGTTGCGGAAAAAGGCGAGAAGTAATTTACGTCCGCGATAAGCTTCCAGTGAAACCATATTTCCATTTTGATCTACGCTTTGGAATAATGGAGCATAATCTCCGGGTTGAAGCATGTTGTTCATTTTGGATTTCCTCCTGGCTTAACGGTATATAGGCGCGAGGCCTATTACCAATGTAGCAGGGAGGACTCCATTGCTCTGTGACTAGGTCACATAGCAGCTTCTGTTAGACAGGCCCGGTTGATTATTTTCACCCAGCCTCTTCCTGTCTCCAGCCATCCTTTCTTTTGGAACTGGCCCAGCGTACGGGAAACGACCTCTCTTACGGAGCCAATGTCATCCGCAAGCTCTTGGTGGGTTGTGCGCACTAGTGGATGTTCATCCGAGCTGATGCGCAGCAGGGTCCTGGCAAGGCGCTGCTCCAGCGGTAATGTCTGTCTCTCCTGCAGCATGTTTGCCATCCGCAGTGTTCCATCAAGCAGACCGCCAAAAATAGCGCTGCGGATGGGTTCATACACCTGCAGCCAGCGGAGGAAGCTGTTTTTCAGCACATACAAGACCTCGACCTTGGACTCGGCAATCAGAGTGCCCGGATAGTCCTGCCCGCTTAGCCCGCTAAGTACGAGGAGCGAACAGACTTCTCCGGCTGATAATATGTTTAATACCGATTCGTTGCCATCTTCGTGGATGATCGTGATGCGGGCCGATCCGCTCATGAGGAACATGCCATAGATCGCGGCATCCTCTCGTTGAAAGATTCTCGATTTGGCTTCAAAATGTTTGGTAAACGGATTAGCTTGAATCCATTCTTCGGGTGGTACGACTTTCAAATAAGGGAAGATGTCGGTTATCTGCTTATCATTCAATTCAGGCTTCATGATGGGTTTCCGCCTTTCGGTGATCATGCACGGACATGCGAAACTGCTATTCTATATAGTTAACATTTCAGCCTGACAAAGTTCAAGCGAAATTATCCGGATTTCATGCGAAAGGACTCCTTTGGCGATGGTTTGCTATAATGATATGAGCAAGCGGTATAGGTCAGGGAAAAGGGTGAGGAAGATGAATGAAACAGAATACATAAGGGATACACCCATGAATATCAGGAAGAGGCAAGGAGCGGTACTCATGCTGCAGGGCACCGCTTCGGATGTAGGTAAAAGCATCGTCACAACAGCGCTATGCCGCATATTTCTACAGGATGGTTATCGCACGGCTCCATACAAATCGCAAAATATGGCTCTTAATTCCTATGTGACCCTGGATGGCAAAGAGATCGGCCGAGCACAGGGCGTACAGGCTGAAGCCTGCGGCATTGCCGCAACTACGGACATGAATCCGATCCTGATCAAGCCGATAAAGGACATGCATTCGCAAATCGTGATCCACGGCGTACCTCAAATGCAGATGAGTGCAATGGATTACCGGACTCTGTTCCTGCCGAAGGCTAAAGAGATTGTGCTGGATGCACTGGATCGACTGCGGAAGAGCTACGACATCGTTGTTATGGAGGGGGCGGGAAGTCCGGCGGAGATCAATCTTAAGGACCGGGACATTGTTAACATGAATTTGGCAGGATGGGCGGATTCACCGGTTATTCTGGTTGCCGATATCGATCGCGGAGGTGTGTTCGCTTCCATAGTAGGTACGCTTGAACTGCTTGAGGCCCATGAGGTGGCCAGGGTCAAAGGATTTATCATTAACAAATTCCGCGGGGATCTGGCGCTGCTTCAGCCGGGACTGGACTGGCTTGAAGAGCGGACAGGTATTCCCGTGCTGGGCGTACTCCCTTATATACAGGACATGCGGATCGAGGCTGAGGATTCGGTTGTGCTGGATGAGCTTCAGAATCAAAGACTGGAAAAACGAGACCTCGATATTGTCGTGATCCGGTATCCGCGTATTTCGAATTTTACGGATGTTGATGCGCTGCGCATGGAACCGGATGTTGTCGTTCGCTTCGTCCAATCGGCGGATGAACTTGGGATGCCGGACGTCATTATTTTGCCTGGTACCAAGGATACGATCAGTGACCTCGGATTCCTCCAGGGCCGGGGGCTGGCCGATGCGATCTTGAGCCAGATGCGGCAGCGGGATGTGCAGTTGGTTGGCATCTGCGGAGGATATCAAATGCTGGGCGAGCAGCTGTCGGATCCGCATGCGGTCGAAGGGAGCGTTCGGGAAGCGAAGGGGCTCGGCCTGCTGCCGATTCAGACTTCCTTTTCAAAGCATAAAAGGACCGTTCGGGTGAAAGGGAAGTTGTTACAGGAACATTCGCTGAGGTTCGTTGTCTCGGATACAGAGGCGGATTCGTCGATTACGGCCTATGAAATCCATATGGGCGTGAGCGAGTGGAGCGCCTTGTCTGGCGGCTCAGAATACCGCCCGCTTTTTTCGATTGAAGCGGATGGCACAGATGCTTTAAAGACGAAAGAAGATATTCAACCGCATATTGAAGGGACAGCTACTTCGGATGGACGCATATGGGGATGTTATCTGCATGGCTTGTTTGACAATGATGTCTTTCGCAGATCCTGGTTGAATGGCATTCGGATGAAGAAAGGGCTAACTCCAATTATGGAAACGTTCAAAGCAGAAGAGCGCAAATTCGCGGAATTTGACCGTGTAGCGGAAGTCGTTCGTAATCATGTGGATATGAAAAAAATATATGAAATCATCGGTTATACGCATTGAATGATAAGGAATGCATCCGAACATTCAGGTAATAATGATGAAGAGGAAGATAACACCATGCAGGCAGCATGGTGTTATTTGTATGGAGCGAACAGAAAAAAGTTGATTAATTATAGGATAGGGGGGTATACTAAATATATAGACGCATGATCATTCGTCTTGCAGTATATTCGATGATTGGAGTGATAGCCCATGTTGAATAGGAAGGGCACCATACTAACCTTAACGGGCATACTTGCTTTTGGATTGTTGACAGCATGCGATAACGCGAAGCTGGCCCCCGATGCGGGCGGTCATGGCGGGAACCATAAAAAGGAAAATGAAAGCCATGAAACGAACGGGCATGGCGAACACGCTGGCGGGCATGAAACGGCCTCAGATCATTACAACGCCGCGTTTACATGGAATGAACCGGTAAGAGCAGACGCCGAATCCGAGCTGACGATTCGAATTACGGATCAAGACGGTGGACCTGTCCAGGATTTTGATGTCAATCATGAGAAGCTCCTGCATCTGATCATCGTGAATCGCGATTTGTCTTTCTTCGAGCATATTCATCCGGATTACAAGGAGAATGGCGTATTTACCGTGAACACGGCATTCCCGGCTGGCGGCGACTATAAATTGTTCGCTGACTTTGTGCCTAAGGGTGCTGGAGGGGCCACGCTAAGCGAATGGGTTCAGATTGAGGGAGAAGCAGGGGAATCTTCGGCGATTCAACCGGATTCCAGCCTAATCAAACAAGTAAACGGCAAGGAAATTGAACTGAGCCTAAGCAATACGTTATCGAATGAAGAGGTTGTGCTCGCCTATCATATTCAGGATGCCAAGACAAAGCAAGGAATCAACAACCTGGAGCCATACCTGGGCGCAGTGGGGCACGTGGTCATTCTGTCCGAAGACGCTGAGCAGTACATTCATGTACATCCCCTGGACGAACGGAGCACAGGACCCCATGCGGAATTCGCCACTACCTTCCCACACAGCGGTATCTACAAAATCTGGGGACAATTTCAGCATCAGGGTGAAGTGATGACCGTGCCTTTTGTTGTTGAGATTAAATAATTTTCGCTTGAGGAGTGATCGATATGACAGAATCATTAAAAATCTATACCATACCCACTTGCAGCGACTGTCATCATGCCAAGCGTTACTTCAAGGAGCAGGAGGTACCGTATACGGAGTATGATTGCACACAGAACCCGGAATATCCGGAAGAAGTACGACGTCTGACAGGAAAGCAGATTGTACCTACGATCGTTATTGGTGACAAGGTATTTATCGGATTTGCCGATAACTTTCAGGAGATCAGGGAATTGATTAAATAATAAGGGCGCATGGAAATGGAAAAGAAGCATGGATCGTTCCCGCGGGAGGATCCATGCTTCTTTTGCTGGTGAGGAGCCAAAAAGTATCGCTTTAGACTAGTCGGTAAGCGTAATGCTTCGTTGCATGCTAGCCCAATGCCGCTAATCGCTCATTTATGCCTATCAAGACGATGGGCGCTTGCGGATCAGTTCAATCACGCTGGCGAAGTCGTCCCCTCCATGTCCATCCTCCACCCGGCGTTTCATCAGCTCGAAGATCGGTGTGAATGTCTCGGGGCTGACGCCTTGTACCCTGCTAACCTCCCCGATGGTGTCGTGGGCGGCCTGCATCGCCAGGCTCGCATCCTTGGCGGAGTAATCACCGGAATCGATCTGCTTCGCCATCTCCGGCATGGTGGACATCATGGCTTGCAGAAAAGGCATCAGCAGCGTCGTCGTGAAGTCCAGTGCCTTCACGCCTTCGGTGCCCACAAGCGCCACCGCATGGATAAAGCCCCCGAACATACCGTACATTCCGCTTAGCAGTGCCAGGTCATTCAGTGGGGCAAGCGCAGGATCGGAACCTAAATAGTGACTTGTACCTAAGCTGTCCAATACCTGTTTATAATTATCGTAAGCTGTCTTCGAACCGCTGTAGAGGATAACGGCATGGGGCGTGGCGATCAAGGAAGGGACGGCCATGATGCCGCCATCCAGATACTCTGCGCCATGGTTTCTCATCCATGTCCCCATCGTGCGGGCCTCTTCGGGAGTACCGGTTGTCAGATTTACGACAACCTTGCCGGAAAGCTTCTCCTTCATGGGTTCCAGAATATGGCGGGCGGCATCATAATCAAGTACGCATATAATCAAGAGGGGGCTGGCGGCGATGGCATCTGCGATTTCCGTAGCGCCGGAGGCACCTAAGCCTACAAGCTCAGCGGCTTTTTCAGGTGTGCGGTTCCAGACTGTGGTGGCATATCCGCTGTGCAAGAAGGTGCGGGCCAGCTTGGAGCCCATGGAGCCTAATCCGATCACGGTTACTGAAGGAAGGGTGGAGCTGTTTGCCTTCGCATCGTGAAGATGGTTAACGTTTGATGATCTATCAAGATTTGCATTCATCGGTAAAACCCCTTTCTGGACTGGAATGATACCGATTCTAAAGTATGACACTAGTGACAATGTCAAGACAGATCATCATCATGAAATTTGATGCTACACCTAATAAAACGTAAAAAATCAGGTACTGTGCGGCCAGAATGTTCGTTTTCATCAATTTTTTAATGGTAATTCGCAGGTGTAAATAATCAGAAGCAGTGTTATTATATGGGTTGCGTCTTTTGGAAAAGATCGCTGGGCAAGCGTCGATATCCCATCGTAGATTTTTTGAAACGATTCGGAATATAACACGTATCAATACTCACTGCTTAGATGGAAGGGGTAGACACACAGTGGATAATGGGATGAACGTCATTTTGTTTGAAAAGAGGCCGGACGGTGAGCTGGTTCAGATTGAAGAGCGGTCATGGACGATGAACATGGTAGCTGCACTGGAGCATGTGAATTATATCGTTGTTGGCGGCCGGGAATATGAAACGATTGAAGGCAGATTAAGTGTAGACACGGGTAAACTTGAGCTTCTGCTCGTCCCGATGCGGAACGATTAATCCTGTCCGAAAGGAGAAACCATCTTGAGTAATGAAAAAGACAAAAAAGATCAGCCTGCATCCAAATGGCTGACGCCGGAAGGCAAACCGATTCGGGTCTTGTCGAGCTCGCTGGGCATCGCCTTGCTGGCGAACGCATTTCTGGTATCGGGCGCAGCAGCGAAAGACCTCGCTTCGGAAGCGGTTACCTCATCCGAAGAGCCGCAGCTGGTGTCCTGGTCAACAGAAGAAGTAAAGAAGTATTTTGACAAGAATGTTGATTGGAACATTCCGTTTCCTAGCGAGAAGGAATTCCAGGAAGAACCGGTAGAAGGAGCCGCTGCAGGATCAGGTTCGGGCGGCGGAACAACGATCGTCAACAACTATGGCGGGTACAATTCCGGCTTCGGCTGGGATGATTTGCTTCTTTATCACATGCTGTTCAACAATGGTTCGTATTATTCATCCAGCGGATGGTACAACAATCATCGCGGTTATTATGCGAATAACGGCAAGCCATATAAACCCCGCACCTATTCAAGCGGTACGTTCCAGAACAAACCGGTGGTGAACTCCAACGTCCGTCCTAAGACCTCAACGTCATCTTCGGGGACGATTACGCGTCGTTCCACGTCGTCGAAGTCCGGGGGCATTGGCGGCAAATCCAGCGGGTTCAGCTCGTCGGGTTCGAAATCCAGCTCCAGATCCGGTGGTTTTGGAGGATGAGTCACGACAGCGTATTCACCGTATCGGGACTGCCTGACCCCAATCGGGAGGGACGCGTAGCGGAGCTCGCGGAGCTCGGCTTTACCTGGGCGGATTTGGAAGGGGAGGCCTACTGGATAGACCAGCTTGTCACCATACGCCAAGAGACCTATCGTGAGCTGGAAGAAGCGGCTGCGGTATTATGGGCCATGCTGGACAAAACCGTCCGTTATATCCATCGCAATCATCATATATACAGTTTAATCGGCATTCCGCCCGTCCTGTGGCAGATGCTGGACGAATGTCCCCTGCCGGAAGAGGGATTGATCAGCCGGTATGCCAGGTTTGATTTTGCTATTGCCCATGACGGCAGCATCAAGCTGCTGGAGCTGAATGCGGACACGCCGACAGGCTATGTTGAGGCTTCCATTGCAACGCCGTGGATGTGCGCTCAGGCCGGTATCTTCTCTCCCAACGAACGGATGCAAGAGCTGGTCGCACAAGCGTGGGGAGTTGAGCGTCCGGATACGGCCGCCTGCATTGCTTACGGCGAGCATAAAGAGGACTCCGGGACGATCGAAGCATTGGTCCGGCACAGCGGGCTGGATATCCGGCTGGTGGATTGTCTTGATCTGTGGGTGGACGAAGGCATGCTGAAGGACGGGGATGGCCGGGAGATTCACCGGATGTTTGCCCTATATCCGAAGGAATGGATGTCCGTCGATGATGGCGGAGATGCGCTTGCCTATGCCATCGAGACAGGACGACTGCAGCTGTTCAACCCACCGCACAGCATTCTGCTGCAATCCAAAGGACTGCTTGCCGCCATGTGGGGGATGTACGAGCTGGGCCTTTTGTTCGATGAGAAAGAACGTGAAGCCATCGTCAATTATATGCTGCCGACATACAACAAACCGGTATTCTCCGGCAATTTTGTATCAAAGTCGATGTTCGGCCGCGAGGGTGGTTCAGTTAAGCTGTACGACCAGGCCGGACAACTCGAGGTAGAGGATCAGGACGGCTATGATACAAGTGTCATGTTTCCGACGGTCTATCAGCGGAGGGCAGACCTGGCCCGCGTCGAGACGGCGGAAGGCGAATTTCATTTACTGACAGGATTGTTCGTCCTTAACGGAATCCCTTGCGGTTTGCTG
Source organism: Paenibacillus sp. FSL W7-1332 (assembly GCF_037969785.1). Taxonomy (NCBI): domain Bacteria; kingdom Bacillati; phylum Bacillota; class Bacilli; order Caryophanales; family Paenibacillaceae; genus Paenibacillus; species Paenibacillus sp. FSL W7-1332. The sequence continues at coordinate 2,478,344 of NZ_CP150209.1, forward strand.
GGACGGGCAGGCGGTTTGATTACGGGTAATTCCAGCCATTTTATCGCAATGGGAGTGAAATAAATGCAGTTGAAACAAAAAAGAAGGCAGCATAGCGGTGCTCCTAAGGGAAAGAGGAAACTTCAGGTTGTCCTGGCGGTAATGATCCTATCCCTCATGGTCCTGGCGCTGAGTGCATGCTCCGGCAATGGGTCGACGGTATTCCACACCGGATCGGAGGAAGTATCCTCAACCTCTGCTCGCGTGCCTTGGGACTACCGGATCATTGAAGGGACCGTTGGCGATTTGATTGGCGGCGATATGACCGTCCTGCCGGACAACGAGCTGCTGCCAAACGATAACAATTATGCTACCGGGGATAAAATTTGGACGCTTCAATTCATGGATGCGGAGCTTACCACGGATGCGAATCAGCGCAATGATATCCGATTATCGTCTTGGCAGACGATTAAGTCGTTTAAGGACAAAAAAACAGCGGAATCGGATTTAACCAACCTGAAAGTCACGGTCAAAACCGATGTAAAGCTGGTTGGGGTTTATAAAACAACGTATAAAAAGGACACCAGGCATTTTGCTGTCATCGAGCTGCCGACGGGCAATCGGATCAAGCAGCCGATCGATGAGAAGCGTTATGCGGCAATGGAGAAGAAGGACAGGGTTGATGTTGTATTGGAGGAAGTGCATGATTTCGCCGATTACGACTTGGCCTATGCAAAATTTCGGGGGTGGGCGGATTGACGGTCGTCATTAATATTGTTGTAAGTGTAATCTGCATTATCGTGCTTCAATTGCTGGGTATGTTGATTTTCAGCTGGATGACCCGGTTTAACGACATGGAGGAGCTGAAGAAGGGCAATGTTGCGGTTGGCCTTGCTTTTGGCGGCAAGTTTATGGCAACGGCCATTATTCTGGGCATATCCGCATATACGAATTCATCGATCTGGCACATGATGCTGTGGTTTGCCGTCGGGTATGTATGCTTGATTGTCGCCTATTGGGTATTCGAGCTGGCTACACCGGGCATTCGAATTAGCGAGCATCTGCAAAAGGGGAACGTTGCGATCGGCATTCTGCTTGCGATGGTGTTTATCGGTACGGCCTTTGCAATCAGCAGCCTGATTATTTAGGTCAAATAGCACCATTTTCGGGAGAGGAGCAGGAGCGTGCACTTTTTTCTAAGATTATCTTTGAAAATGATGCGTCTGCGTAAAACAACGATCAGCGTGATTGTAGTACTGTTTGTGGTGCTGTGCTCGACCCTGGCATTTCTGCTGGAGCCGGAAACGTTTCACCATTGGTTTAACGCCTTTTATTGGGTACTTACCACGATGGCAACAGTAGGGTACGGCGATTATTATGCAGTTACCGTGCCAGGCAAGATATTAACGATATTTATCTATATCTTTGGTATCGGGCTGCTCAGTTTGGTGATCGGCAAGGTGATTGAATCGTTTGGAAGCATGCAGCGGCAGAGAGGAGCGGGCAGGTTGAATTTTAAGGGTAGTGGTCATGTCATCATTATCAATTGGAGCAAAAAGGCACAATCCGCTATTGAAGAGATCCTGTTGTTTGCACCGGAATCAGATATTGTTCTCATTGATGAGCTCAACCGTCATCCGGTGGAGCATCTCGAACAGGTGCATTTTGTAAGCGGCGATCCAGCAGCGGATGACGTGCTAATGAGAGCCAATATCATGGAGGCCAAATCGGCCATTGTTTTTGCAGACGCCAGAATTGATGAATCGGCTCTCGTGGACGGCAAGTCGCTGTTGATCGTATCCAGCATTGAACGAATTGCGCCAAATGTACATACCACGGTTGAGATTGTGCAGGAGAAGCATGTTCAGAATTTCCGCTACAATCATGTGAATGAGTTTGTGCTCTCACATGATGCCGTGTCCCGATTGGCCGTACGCGCAGCGCTGCAGGAAGGAAACTCGGATGTGCTGATGCAGCTGCTTAGCCGCCAGCATGGCGATGATATTTACGAAGTGGCATTGGACCCTGCATGGAACACCTACGGCGATGCCTTTTTGGATCTGCTGCGGCAAGGAGCGACGCTTATCTCCGACCGCAACGACCTCAGCATTAATCGCAAGCTCGATGTGTCGATTCCGCGGGATGCCAGATTGTATGTGGTCTCGGACGAGGCGACCTATAAGCGGATTGCCGGCAAGCTTATCTGAAGTTGGGCCTTCAATCCGATGCCCGTGGAATGACACAGGACCTTCGGATTTAGTGATACCGGAATCCAGAAGTTTGAACATTCGGCACAGATAGAAATATCCAGCCCAACAACGCCCCCTGTTTATAACAGCGGGCGTTTTCGTGCGTTAAGATTCAGACCAACTCTCTCAGAACGCTCTCGCTGCTCTTCTCCAGCGTCATGGGAAACAGCTTCACTTTGCCGGGGGATAAGGCTCGAACCTCTTCATATGCGGCGTCAGATGCATAGATCAGATCGGATTCCTCGATCCGCTGCAGTAGGTCCTCCCGATTATCCAGCCCAGCCAAGCTGGCATGGACCCCCTCAATACCAGCTTCTTTCATACGGCTGGCCATCCACTGTGCACCTGCCTTACCCAAGCAAACAAAGCTGATACCACTTCCAGGCGTAAGCCGGGCAATATCGAGCAAGACCGATGTTTCCACGCTGGCGCCAATGACCGTTACTTTTTTGTCATATTTGCTGCACAAAGCCTTCACTTCGGTATCGTGGTTTAAAGTCGTGATGATGAGGTTTGAGTACTCCAGTGCGTCGAATATGGCTTGTGTCCCCGTCAACAGGTCCTCGAGAAATACCGTTTTCACTTCGGCACCCGTTATTTGCTCAATCGCTTTCTGATAAAAGGGAAAATCATGTTCCTTGCATTCGATGAACAAAATACGCTGTTTCGTGTTCAGGACAGGCTCCCGCAGCAGGGTAAAGGCGAGGGATGCGGCAAAGAACTCGCTCGCCGGGATGTTAACGGAGCTTAGCTCCTCCGTCGTTCGCTCTACCAGCGCGTGCATGATCTTTCTGCGAGTTCTAAGCTCCTCTACCTGTGCGTTGTTCAATACCTGCGTTCCTTTGCCTTTATGCATCGAGACGATCCCCTCATCCTTCAACTGGTTGTAGACCAGATTTACGGTGTTGCGATTCAGTCCCAGCAGATCCGCCAGCGCACCGGCCGGAGGGAGCATATCGAATGGTTCGATCTGTCCAATACCAATCAGCCACTTTAACTGCTCTTTAACCTGAGTACTGACATTAAGGGTGGCGTGCGGGTCGACACGAAGCATCAGTTTATGCGGCATAACGAAACATCCTTTCCTAGTCAACTAGTAATTTAACTGTACACAAACATTTGCAAATTATCAAGAAAGGTATTGACATGTAAGGTTGTGATTCATTATTTTATATATAACCAAATAACTAGTTAATTATGAATATAGGAGGGATAATCAATGAAGGACCAGGCAGCAGCATATGTACAGAAAATGAAGGGAGGGGCTAGAAGTCCGTTGACCGTTCGTCCCATGAATATCGCCATTGGCTTTATCGGCGGCGCTGTTTCCATCGGATTGTTGGCTCTTCTGACGACACTTGCAGGGAGTGTTTGGATCATGGCACCCTTTGGGGCGAGCTGCGTGCTTGCGTTTGCGGTGTGGGATGCGCCGCTATCACAGCCCAGGAACCTCGTAGGAGGTCATCTGATTTCCACATTCACGGGACTCGTAACGCTTGAGGTTCTGGGTGACGGAATCTGGGCTATGGCCATCGGCGTGGGAGCGGCAATCAGCTTGATGGGGATAACCAAAACGACCCATCCACCGGCTGGTGCAGACCCTTTGGTTGTGATTATGGCTGGCAGCGGATGGTCATTCCTGTTTACCCCTGTGCTTGCCGGGTCCGTCATGATCGTGGTTGTGGCTCTGCTTGTCAATAATGCGGTGAAGGAGCGAAGATATCCGACTTTTTGGTGGTGAAGGCAGTTTTTTCTTTGATGAATAAACGGTAATCATGGTAACTTCTTCAATCTTATATCGCCAATAACAGACTCGGATCTACAATGGACCGGGTCTGATTTATGTTATTCTGCCGCAGGTTTTAAATTTCCCAAACTAATTTATATACCACGATGCGGGGAGATCCAAACCGAAATCATAAAAAATAGGCGATACTTACCACTTGATCCCGAGTGTCAATTCTATAGAATATTACACAATCCCGGTACAGGACTCTATTCTCATTTTGTATAAAAGGTAAACATTGCCAAACCTTTACAGAATGCGGTTCTCAGCCGTTTTTTTATACGACTTTGGTATCAAATTTGTAATAACTATGGATAATGATGTAAAAATGACCGGAACTTTAGCAATTTTTTTGCGTTTAACCTTATGATTCACGAAAATTTTCTGAAAATCTTTGTCATATCGCTGCTTTCCTCAAATGGAATGAAGTCGTGCAGTTCCAGCTTTATTCGGACAGCGATGCTGTTCACTGCACACAACTAACATCAGGCTGTTAAGTTGTCAAATGACAGGGGTGAAGAGGCAGCGGTAAGTTTTATCGGGGGAAAAATGTGGAAGAGGTTTGTTTTACTTCTTTTTGACTACTATCGATATCGGAAAAGTTGGTAAAGAAGGAATATGGTATCGGGAACGCATCGGCTATAGAATGACGAGTATGGCTCAGTCGTCATGTGTCGGTGCAGCAACAAACATGTCATAGAAAGGGCAGGTGAGCAACGAAGACGATGAGCAGGCGAAAATGGTGGGTGATCGCAGCACTTTTCACTATAGTGCTTCTCTGCGGTGCCGCTGTAATTCTAGGATATCTACGGCCGTCATTAAAGACGTATGCGGATGCGGACGGCGTGAAAATGAAATTCAAAACAGAGGGAACCTCCTTTCTCGTATATGAGGATGAGGAAGTTTGGAAAGAGGTTTTTGCCAAAGGCGTGAATCTGGGGGCAACCGTACCCGGACATTATCCCGGTGAGCTTCCGGCAACGGAGGAGGATTACCTTCGCTGGTTTAAACAGATTGATGATATGGGAGCGAACGTAATCAGGGTCTACACCGTGCATAATCCGGTCTTCTATTCTGCACTTGTGAAATATAACCGGGATAAAGGCGATGACCCCTTGTACTTCATGCAGGGCATTTGGTCACCGGAGGAGCAGCTGATCGAGCGCAAGGATGCGTATGACGAAGAAATCGTCCAGACGTTCAAAGCGGAGATATCGAAGGCCGTTGCTGCTGTCTACGGCGATATCAATGTTGAGGCTAAGCATGGACAGTCGAGTGGCAAGTATAAGGTCAATGCAGGCAAGTACCTTATGGCCTGGCACGTGGGAACTGAATGGGACCCAACCATGGTCGATAACACCAACACGGTACATAAGGATGTCCCTCGGTATGAGGGATCCTATTTCTCGGGGACGAAGGACGCAAGTCCTTTTGAGAATTGGCTGGCATCTTTATTGGACCATACGGCTGCCGAGGAGCAGAAGTACGGATGGCAGCATCCGATGACATTTACCAATTGGGTCACAACGGACGTGCTTGAGCATCCGGGGGAACCGCTGTTTGAAGAGGACTTGGTATCTGTCGATGCAAGGCATGTAGAACCGGTGAACTGGGATGCAGGTTATTTTGCCGCATACCATGTATACCCGTACTACCCGGATTTTTTCCGGACGGACAAAACGCTGCAGACCATTCCTGATGGTAATGGGGGTTACAACACGTACAAAGCCTACCTGCGAAAATTGAAGGCAGCTTTCGAAGATATGCCGATTATGGTCACCGAGTACGGCGTACCTTCATCCATCGGTATTTCGCACCATGGTCCCGGCGGTAAGGATCAAGGGGGGCATGATGAAGCTGAGCAAGGCTTAGTCAACGTCTCGCTGACCCAGGATATTTACGACGAAGGTTATTCCGGGGCGATCCTGTTCATGTGGCAGGACGAATGGTTCAAGAAAACATGGAATACAATGCCTTTTGAAATACCGGCAGACCGCCGGGCATTCTGGTTGAATGTACTGACGAATGAGAAGATGTTCGGCGTTCTTGCGATGCAGCCGGGCAAGGTAGAGCAGATCACGATCGACGGGGATCTCAGCGATTGGGATAAAGTTCCCGAAGGGGAAGTCAAGACCTGGTCCGGAACGGCACCGGGCGTCAAGAACATGAAGTTGACTCATGATGAAGCCTACCTGTATATCGGCATGGAACTGGAGGAAGCGTTTGATCCCGAACGTTCCAAGCTTTTCATCGGAGCAGATACGATCCCGGGCGGCGACATCCCTAAGAAAGAATTGGCGGGACGAACGCTTACAGGTGGAGCTTTGGAAACTTTGATTCAGTTAGGTCAAGAGGATGAGTCCCAGGTCACCATTGCGCCATCCTACGATTTCCACAGCCGGTTGTACGGCAAAGAGGGGTATTGGATGCTGCCTAGAGAGGAAGCGAAGGGGACCAAGGACGATCCTGTGGTGTCCGGAGGTTCGTTTCATGCCTGGAAGCTGGCCATCAGCCTGTTGATGAATCCGCCGGATACCCGCTTTTCCCATCCGTTTGTGGATGAAAGAGTAGGGATGCTGAAACGGGGGACCAGTGATCCGCAATCTCCGGATTTTAATTCTCTAACGGCCTGGCAGTATCAAGACAGGTTCGTGGAGATGAGAATTCCATGGATGCTGCTCGGGTTCGGGGATCCGAGTTCGCTGCAGGTGCTGGATTACAGCCCGCTTCAAGACAAGCGTACATTCAGCACGATAACAGCGGAAGGGATCCGGCTGGCTCCGTGGATCGCGCAGCGATCTGAGAATAACGGGCAGTCAGCGTCAGGATCGGCAGAGTCCATCAACCTGGAGGAGATTGAACCTTATACTTGGGAGCTATGGGAAGCAACCAAGTACAGTGAACGATTAAAACAAAGCTATTATGATATGCAGGACATATTCACCCGTCTGTCTGAAACGGAGCGGAAACCAGATGCTAAATAAAAGGAGGAGCCATCGGATATGTTTTCAAATTTAGAAATGGCATACGTCTTTGTCTATGTATGTCTCGGCCTTATTGCAGCCGGCATTATCCTGTTGTTCCAAATGAAGATCAAGCACAATGCTGTACAAAGAGAAACGGAACGCTTAACAGAAAAACATCATGACTATTTTGTGTATGTCCAGAGTCATCTGCATGACGATACGAAGCTGGAACTCCCGCCAGGCAAATTGACTTCGGCTGAGCGCCGGGTCATTCAAGCCAAGTTTATAGAGTGGATCGAGCAATTCAAAGGGGACGCCAGAGACAAGCTGCTGCGCTTATGCCGGGAAGCCGGATTTGTGGAAGAGGAGGTTCGGGCATTATCCAGCCTGCGGAAAGACCGTCGTATTGAGGCGGTCTACCGTCTTGGAGGGATGCGTGCGGAAGAGGCTGTGCCGCAGCTTCAGCAGCTGATGAACCGCACCAAATACGGCCCGATGACCATCATCATTGCGCGGGCGATTGCCAAAAGCGCAGTTCAGTCACAGCAGATTCGAGAGATGTTGTCCAAACTGCTGTCCTACGATAAAGCCATTCATCATATGGCTGCCGATATATTGCTTGAAACCCGGCTCGATTCGGCCAGCCTCATGCGCAAGCTCTTGGATGATCCCGATCCTGGACTGGTCAAGGTATCGCTTGTAGCCATGTGGGGGCAGGCCATTCCGGCTGTCGTGCCGGCACTCGATCGACTGGTCGGTTCTGAGGAGAAGGACGTGCGTGCGGAGGCGGTCAAGCTGTATCTTGGCTCTTATCCGGCACTGAAGGATGATACCATTGCGGAGCTTATGAATGATCATGAGTGGGAAGTACGTGCCGCAGCGGCCAAAGCGCTGGGACGACTGCACGCCGCAGGCAGCATTCCGATTCTGGCTTCCGCCTTGAAGGACGAGAATTGGCATGTGCGCAACAACAGCGCGGAGAGTCTTGCGATGTTGGGAGAACAAGGATTCGAGACCTTGTGCCAAGCTGCCCTGACAGGAGAAGGTCCAGCCAGGGAGACGGCCTTGTACCGGATCGAACGGATCATGTCCAACGAAGGCGAATACGAGCAAGTCGAACAAATGGTGGCATTTAACAAAAGAAAACTGGTGTACGATCGTTATTTCGGTGTTCAAACGAACAAACGGATCAGCACGGTTGCAGGAGTAGGAGGAGATTACACTGCTTAGAGATATCCTGCTCACTTACGGGATGGTGGCGATTTATTACGTCATGATCGTTAGCGCGCTTTATTTTGTAATTCTGATGTTTTCTTTCAGAAATATTAAAGATATTTTCAGACGCGCCACGTATTCCAAGTACAATACGCTCTCGGGTTCGGAACTGGTTCCATCGGTATCTTTGCTGGTTCCGGCCTATAACGAAGAGCTCACTATCGCGGAGAATGTCCGCTGTCTGATGACGCTGAACTATCCAACCTATGAGGTCATTGTCATCAATGACGGATCCTCCGACGAAACGCTGAAGGTGCTGATTGAGGAGTATGGTTTGACGCTGCTTCCTAATCCGGAGATCCGCGGCAACATCAGCACGAACAAGGTTCGCGGCATTTATTATAATCCGCAGTACCCTCAGCTATATCTCATTGACAAAGAGAATGGCGGTAAGGCGGATTCATTGAACGCGGGCATTAACCTGTCCCGTTATCCGCTGATTTCTTCCATCGATGCGGATTCGTTGCTGGAGAAGGATGCACTGATCCGGATGGCCCGCATGTACATGGAGAATCCGGAGGAAACGGTGGCTATCGGCGGAGATGTTCGGATCGCCAATGGCTGCGTGATTGAGAATGGAGAGGTTAAGGACGTATCCTTGCCGCGCCGGGTATGGCCGATGTTCCAATCGATCGAATATTTGAAAGCTTTCCTGGGAGGACGAATCGGGTGGAGCCATTTCAACGGGCTCATCATCGTCTCGGGAGCCTTCGGCTTGTTCCGGAAAGATTATGTCATCGCGGTGGGCGGCTATCGGGGTGGCTACCCCGGCGAAGATATGAACATCATTATCAAGCTGCACCGCTATATGCTGGAAAATAAAATCAAGTACCGCGTTTCCTTTTGCCCGGAAGCGGTGTGCTGGACGCAGGCGCCGGACAGCTACAACATTCTGTCCAACCAGCGCAAGCGCTGGGGACGGGGAAACTTGAAGAACATGATCGAGAACCGCGATATGGTGTTCAATCCGAAATATAAAGTCATGGGCATGTTGACGATGCCCTACAACGTTATTTTTGAAGCGTTAAACCCTTACTTCAGAATTACGGGCCTTCTGGCTCTGCTTGGATATGTATTGCTGGATATGACAAATTGGCATGTGCTGGTCGTGTTTGGACTCGTCAATTTTTTAAGTGGGTACCTGCTCAGCGTGGGAGCTCTCATCCTGGAGGAGATGGCCTTCCGCCGGTATACCAAATTGTCCGATCTGGTGAAGATGCTCCTCTTCTCGGCACTCAAATTTGTGGGATACCACCAGTTAGGCGTGCTGTGGAGAGTACAGGGGCATATTCAATATCTGCAAAACAACAATTCATGGGGGACCATGACCCGGCAGAGCTGGAAAGATAAGAACGAGGCTGCCTGACTTCAAGGCCCGGTTCATATGTAACAGCATCAAAATATAAAGAGAGGTGGGACCTACAGTTATGTCTCAATCCGCAACATTGCAACGCGTGCAGGCCGTAGATTTTTACGGCCGCCTGGAGGAGGAAGTGAGAAACCATAGCCATGGAACAGCATTGCTGTTTCTGTACTGTGCAGGCAATCCGTCCGAGACGGAGGCTGGGCTGGCAGAGGTTCAAAGCTTTGTGGATCAGCTGTCCGGCGTGAACGGTGAGGTACTGCAAGACACCCAAACCGGTGTAATGGCCGTTACCTTGCCTGGATATTCGCTGGATGCCGCCCATTATCAGGCATTGCTCCTGAAGCAGCATCTGCAAGGCCGTTTGGAGCAAGCAGATCCGCGTATTACGCTTGCCGCGCTTACGGAAGTGCCATCAGCGCTGACGTTGAAGCAGATGGCGGAAGCGACCAAGCTCAGCACCTCTTCGGATATTCATATATTTACGCAGGAGGAAGCAGACAGCGGTCAAAACCGCATTCTCATCGTGGATCAAGATGCCACGGTGAGGGAGTTTTTACAGATCCGCTTGGCCATGCAAGGTTATGAAACGCTTGAAGCCGTAGACGGTTTGGAGGCGCTGGATCTCATCCCGAAATGGGAGCCGGATCTTGTGCTGACCGAGCTCAACCTGCATGGCATCGACGGCCTGCCTTTCATCCATCATATCCAGCAGCTGGATATGAAGGAGCCGCCGAAAATTGTGGTATTAACGGAGAAACGAGTGGAGCAAACGATCAGCCAATGCTTCCAAAACGGGGTGGATGATTATGTAACCAAACCGTTCTCGCCGGTGGAGCTGGATGCCCGCATCCGCCGCTGCCTTCATTAAACACATCGTTACTAACGCTTCTAGTTTGATGAGAATTAATGAATGATGAATGATACGTGATTAGTTGAGCTGAGAGGTTCTTTAATCGCAAGGAGAGAGTTCAACAAAACGAGGTCTGTCTTTTGGCGAATAGGCAAAAGAAATAGACGAATAGACTAAACATCCGATGGAGGTTGAATACTTGTGAATGAGGAATATGAAACTTTATTGAGTGCCATTGAGAATAAGAAAGCCGTTCTGGGTGTAGTGGGACTGGGCTATGTAGGATTGCCGCTGGCTGTGGAAATGGTAAGACAGGGATTCACGGTCATCGGTATCGATCTGGATTCTGACAAAATTGACCGCATTTACCGCGGCGAGTCCTATATTAGTGACATCTCGTCCGAAGAGCTTGCGGCATGCATGGAGACCGGACGCTTTAAGCCGACAACGGATTACAGCATGATTGCTGTGATCGACGCCGTCAGCATCTGCGTGCCGACGCCGCTCAGCGAGAATCAGGATCCGGATACATCCTACATTACAATGGTAGTCGATCAGCTCAAACGCTTTATGAAGCCTAACCTGTTAATTACACTGGAAAGCACGACTTATCCGGGAACCACGGAGGAGCTGATTCAGCAGCCGATTGAGAAGCTCGGTTATAAGGTCGGCCAAAACTTCTATCTGTGTTTCTCGCCGGAACGGGTCGATCCATCCAACAGCCGGTTCAATACCCGAAATACGCCGAAGGTCATCGGAGGAACGACGGATGCCTGCCTAAAGCTGGGTGAAGCGTTATACAAGCAGTATGTGGAGACGGTGGTACCCGTCAGCAACCCGAAAGTGGCGGAAATGTCCAAACTGCTGGAAAATACGTTCCGCAGCGTGAATATTGCCTTTGTCAACGAGATGGCCATGATGTGTGACCGCATGGGCATTGATGTATGGGAAGTGATCAATGCAGCGGCAACCAAGCCGTTCGGATTCATGCCATTCTATCCGGGACCGGGCATCGGCGGCCATTGCATCCCGCTGGATCCCATGTATCTGTCCTGGAAGGCCAAGGGCTTCCGCTTCTACAGCAAATTTATTGAGCTGGCACAGTCCACCAACGATAATATGCCTTACTATGTGATCAATAAGACGGCTACGATTCTGAACGAATATGCCAAATCGATAAAACGCTCCAATATCCTGCTGTTAGGCATGGCTTACAAACCGGACATCAGCGATTTGCGTGAATCCCCGGGCCTTGAAGTATATGAACAGTTCAAGGAAAATGGCGCCTATGTGGATTATTACGATCCGTATGCCCACAGCTTCGTGGATAAGCAAGGCGGAACGGTACGCAGCGTGGAGTATGATCTGGCGAAATTCAGCCGTTACGACTGCATCGTCCTCATTACAAACCACAGCAATCTGGATTATCATTCGATCGCTTCGACCGGCGTGCCGATCTTAGATACACGAAATGCATTTAAAGCGTTCGCCGAGCCTCATATCTACAAGATCGGCCATTCTGTTCAGCATGTAGCTGAGCCGGGTGAGGCTGTCTTGATCTGATGAAATGGACGAGAAGAATGAGGCCTATACATGCAAAAGCGAAGTGGATCATTCTGGTTGCCGGCATCTGTCTTTTGCTGCTGATCCTTTTTCTTCTCCCGTCAGGCAAGGTGAATCAGAACAAGGCTACATGGCTGTGGGATGCAAGTCTGATCCGGAGTGAAACGGAGGAGATTGTAGCCTTTAGCGGCAGGGAAGGCATCACAACGATCTTTTTGCAGATTCAGCAAGAGGTGGCGGACGAAGAATACCGCCATTTTGTAGCTGCGGCACATCAGCAGGGGATCAGCGTCCATGCCTTGAACGGTCAGCCGGATTGGGCTTACGAGGAAGGCCGGCGAAAAGGGATGGAGCTGCTGGCCTGGCTGGAAGCGTACAATCGGACGGCTGCGCCGGAGGAGAAATTCGAGGGCGTGCAATTCGATGTTGAGCCCTATGTGCTCCGAAGATGGGGCCGTGAACAGGCACAGGTGGTGGAAGAATGGAGCGCGAACATGGAGGTTTGGGTGCAGGAGGCAAAGCGTCAGGGGCTAACGTTCAGCGCCGCCGTTCCTTTCTGGCTTGACTCGATACCTGGACCCCGCAGCGCGGATGCCGATTCGTTCAGCCGCTGGATGATTGAGAATACGGACGCGATTGCCGTTATGGCGTACCGGGACAGCGGGGAGCAGATGTATGAATTGTCCAAGGAAGAGCTGGAGCAGGCGGACGAACTCGGCAAGTCTGTCTGGATCGGCATGGAGCTTGGGGATACGGAGGAAGGCGAGCATCTCACCTTCTTTGCCAAGAGCGAACAGGAGATGGAGGATGAAGCCCTGCGTGCGGCCAAACTTGGCAGCGACCATAACTCCTTTGCGGGACTGGCCGTCCATCACTACCAAGCTTGGGTTCACAAACGAACCGCGATGGCTGGGGAAGAGCCTTGATTTTGCATGAGGTTCAATAGCGATTTTCAGGTTAAATGGAACAACATGAACAACATGAATCATTCACTATTCAACATACCTTCGAAGGTCTTAAGAGACTTTCGGAGGTGTTTTTTTTGTCTGACAGGGGGCCAAGTCCCGGTTAAATCGGAAATGTTTAGAAATTGTATAGAACTGAATTCTATAATGTGAATCATCGAGCGGCAGGGAGTAAAAGCATGTTTAGAAAAAAACATGGGCAACGGATTACATAAGCTGGACGACCGGGGTTCCTTATTGTAATTCAAAGTTATGAAAATGATGAAAATCCATGAATTTTTTCAAAATGTTATAGCAATTGTTGAAATTTAAAAGGAGTATCCAGATGAAAAGAGATTTTAGTAAAACCCGAATGTTATACATGCTAACAAGAATGACCGGACTGTTGTTAACCCTGGCGTTACTGGGGGGTTGTGGTCTTTTTGGTGGTAAGCAAGCTCCCAGCGATGAAGCGGGCGGTTCGACAGCGACAGTTCAAAAAGTGGAACGGTATACAGGGGAAAAGAGCAGGGAAATCCCGTTTGTTTACACAGCCAGGAAAGAATTGGCGCTCACCTTTAACGGCATGGGCGATAAAGCGACCATGATGGCCCTGATCGATGAGCTGGATGCCTATGGAATCAAGGCGACCTTCTTTCTTCCGGGGATCCGTGTGGCGGAGGAACCAGACATTGCGGATGCCATTTTGTCCAAAGGTCATGAAATTGAGAACAATACGCTCAATCAGCTCGATATGAATCAGCTTGATTACGATCAGATTTATAAGGAAATCAAACTCGCGAATGATGTCATTGAGCGGGAAACGGGCGTCCTGCCCCGCTATGTGCGGACACGCTCGGGCGATTATCCGGATGAAGTGCCGCTGGCAGCTGCACATCTTGGAATGAAGGCCGTTGTAAGTTACAACATTAATCCCAAGGATCGCAATATGCAGAGTGCAGAAGAGATTGGAGAGTATGTGACCAGGTACATCTCCAGAGGCGGCATTATTTCCATGAATACCGATGTCAATCCGGAAGTGATTTCTTCTATTAAATACATAGCCCAGGCCGTGGACGATATCGGATATCAATTGGTTACGCTGGATGAGCTGGTGCGCAATGGCGGCGTGCGAAAACCGCTCGAGTTAATTCCGGGATACGACGCTGCTAGAATGAACCCGGATTATGAACAGGCGAAATATGAACTGGTTTATAAAGTCAATACGAACAAAAAAGAGGTTGCCCTGACCTTTGATGATTTCGGAAGCGACAAAACGGTAACCCGCATCCTTGATATTTTGGAGGAGCATGATGTGAAGGCCACCTTCTTCCTGCGGGCCAAAGGAGTGGAAAGCAACCCGAATTTGGCGCGGGCGATGGTCGAAGGCGGACACGATGTGGCCAATCATTCCTACAGCCATCCCGTCGTTACATCGCTAACGCCGGAAGAGCTGCAGCAGGATGTCGTCAAGGCCCACCAGGTTATTACGGAGGCCATACAGCAGCAGCCTGTCATGCTGTTTCGCCCGCCGACCGGCGTGGTAGATGACGAACGGGCCAAAGCGCTGGCGGCTGCCGGTTACCCCGCCATTGCAATGTATGATGTGACTACGCTGGATTGGGATATTTCCAACAGTGCCGACGATATTGTGAACGGAGTTATGACCAAGACACAAAAGGGAAGCGTCATTTTGCTTCATATGCTGGATGACATTCATACTATTGAGGCCCTGCCCCGAGTACTCGAAGGGCTGAAGAATAAAGGATATACGTTTGTAAAAATGGCGGACATGATGCAGCTGCAGGATAAAGCCGCAATGGAGATGGAATAAGATGGAATTATATGTGAATATGTTGGACCGCGTTGACAAATTAGCGGTCGTCGGTCTTGGATATGTGGGGCTGCCGCTGGCGGTCGCATTCTCAAGAAAGCTGGATGTCATCGGCTTCGATCTGAGCGAGGCCAAGGTGCAGCAGTACCGCAGCGGATTCGATGCTACCGGTGAGATCGGGGATACTTCGCTTGCGAACTGCACGGCGTCCTTCACCTCGGATCCGGACAAGCTGAAGGAAGCGCGCTGCTTTATTGTCGCCGTTCCGACACCCGTAAAAAGCGGAAATGTCCCGGATCTGAAATTCGTGCGCAATGCCAGCCGATTGGTCGGCCGCGCATTGACCCGGGGAGCGGTTGTTGTGTATGAGTCAACGGTTTATCCGGGCGTAACGGAGGAAGTTTGCATTCCGATTCTTGAAGAGGAGTCCGGCCTGCGCCTGGGCGAGGATTTCAAGGTGGGGTATTCCCCGGAACGAATCAATCCCGGAGACCAGGTACACCGACTCGAGACCATCGTGAAAATTGTGTCCGGTAATGACCCGGAGGCACTGGAGACGGTTGCCAGCCTATATGAGCTGATTATTGATGCAGGCGTTCACCGGGCGGAAAGCATCCGGGTGGCGGAAGCAGCCAAGGTCATCGAGAATGCCCAGCGCGATATCAATATCGCTTTCATGAACGAGCTCTCCATGCTGTTCAACGAGATGGAGATCGATACGAATGCCGTGCTGCGGGCTGCAGAAACGAAGTGGAATTTCCTCCCGTTCCGGCCGGGGCTTGTTGGCGGACATTGCATCGGAATTGATCCATATTATTTGACGTACAAGGCCGAGGATACGGGATATCATTCCAAAATTATTTTGGCCGGGCGGCATATTAATGACGGAATGGGCAAATACATCGCCCAGCATGTCATTAAACTCGCGGTTCGCCAAGGTATCGATCTGATGAGGGCGAAGGTGGCGGTAATGGGTCTGGCCTTTAAGGAAGACTGCCGGGATATCCGCAACTCCAAAGTCATCGATATTATTACGGAGCTGCAGGACTACGGAATTCAACCGATGGTCGCGGACCCGCATGTGGACCCGCATCAGGCTTATGAGGAATATGGTATCGAGCTGTCGGACATGAGCGAATTGAAAGACATTCAGATTGCGGTTGTCGCCGTCGCTCACCGGGAGTTCAAGCAGCTTGGGATTGCCGAATTCAAGGACATGTTTAGCTCTGAAGGAGAGAAGCTTCTGATCGACGTGAAGGGAGCTTATCCAAAAACCGAATATGAAGCAAATGGCTTTCATTATTGGAGTTTGTAACGATGGGAGAAAGCAATGAGGATTATAAAAAGAAAGCAACCGAAGAGCACTAAAGAAGTTCTTGCGGTTCCGCGCACGGATAGACGTACTCTTTCCTATGTACCTGACCCGGAGCAGATTCGTTTGAACGCGGACCGGAGAGGCAACCGGGCTGAGCAGCCCGGGGATGATTTGTCCAGCTCTGAATATTTAAATAAGCTGCGTATGCTCAGCTTGCGTTATGAAGCGGAATTTGAAGTATGGATCGTCCCCAAGGGGAAAAAGAAAAAAGCCGGGATTAAGGGACAGGCAGCCGATATTTCGGCCACGGGCCTGCTGCTCAAGCTGCCGGACGCTTCTTCAGGTCTCGAAGTGGGCGACAAGGTAAAGGCCCGATTCCGGATCCCGCCAGGCGCGATGCCGGAAGGTTTCGAATCGGCTGTAAGGATGGATGCAAGCATCGTTCGCCGGGCCACGAATTTGGCAGAATCCGGTGAAGAACATATGCTTGCCTTGGAATTTGAGAAACCGCTGACTGAATATTTTCAGCGCAAACGGTGGGGCTATTCCGTATATTCTGCCAGCGCGTTGATGTTCGTGGCGGTGCTCTTCATCATGCTGATGCGGGCCGAGAGCATTATCTATTTTAAATACAACATGGTGCTGTATTTGTACAGCTTAATCGCAGCCCTGTTTTTGCTAACTCGCTACCTGTTTGGGGCATTGTACCGCGATGTGCCGATCAATCCGGATTATACACCGGGGGTTTCGATTATCATCCCCTGCTTCAATGAAGCGGATTGGATTAAACGTACGATTCTCAGCTGTATTAATCAGGATTATCCGGTCGATAAGCTGGAGGTCATCGTCGTGGATGACCGATCGACAGACCAATCGGTGCAGCAGATCAAGGATATGATTGAAGTGATTCACTCCGAGGCGGAGCGATACGCTACCCGCGAACGCTTGTCCTATACGGTGCTGCCGGAGAATGCGGGCAAGCGGGTTGCCCTGGTCAAGGGTGTGGAGATGGCGAAGCATGATTTGGTGGTGTTTGTGGACTCCGACAGCTTTCTGGACCCGACGGCGATTCGCCACCTCGTTCAGCCTTTTCAGGACCCTAAGATGGGCGGCGTGGCCGGCCGGACGGACGTCGAGAACAAATATACCAATAACATGACGAAGCTGCAGACGGTCCGTTATTATATTGCTTTTCGGATCATGAAAGCGGCGGAGTCCTGGTTTGACAGCGTGACCTGCTTGTCGGGCCCGTTATCCTGCTATCGGAAAGAGCTGATCCTGCAGCATGCGGACGCCTGGCTGAACCAGAAGTTTCTAGGCAGACCCGCCACCTTCGGGGATGACCGAAGCATGACGAACTTTATTTTGAAAACACATCGCACCGGTTACCAGGATTCCGCCATATGCTCGACGATTGTCCCTTCGCAGATGAAGGTGTTCCTGAAGCAGCAGATGCGCTGGAAGCGCTCCTGGCTGCGCGAGTCGCTCCGGGCCGGAAGCTTTATTTGGCGCAAAGAGCCGTTTATGGCATTGTTTTTCTACGTAGGCCTAATCGTGCCGATTGCCGCGCCTGTCGTGGTTGCCTATAACTTGATGTACGTGCCGATCGTTCACGGCATTTTCCCGGGGACCTTCCTGATGGGCTTGCTGCTGATGGCGCTGCTCATGAGTCTTGCCCACCTGCTGTTTCGCAAGAGCAAGCTCTGGGTGTTCGGCTTCGTGTTCTGTCTGTTCTATGAGTTTGTCCTGTTATGGCAGATGCCGGTGGCCTGGTTTACCTTCTGGAAGTCGACATGGGGGACCCGGGAAACACCGCAGGATATTGAAGCTAGAGAGAAGAAGGAAGCCCGCAAGCGTAAAGGCAAAAAATTCGGATTACCGTTCTGATCGTGTCAAAGCGGTTGAAGTGAGGATGACAAATGGGTAAAAAACAAAATGCAGCCCTCAATGTTCAGCGAAAAAATCGCCGCAAAATCATCAAAGTTACGGCACAGGTCGTTGTATTGGCCGTAGTAGCTGTCCTGCTGGCGAATGCGATTTTCGATTTTCGCACCTATAAGGAGCCGGACAGAGCGGCCTGGCGTCAGGATCAGGGCTTTATTGCGCTATCCTATTTCGGGGTCGGCCGCACCGGGACATCCAAGCTCGTATCCAAGAGCCAGCTGGATGCACAATTGAAGGCCTTATATGAACAGGGCTACACCACGATTTCGCAGCAAGATATTATCGATTATTATCGTAATGGCAAGAAGCTGCCGGATAAAGCGCTGTATCTGTCCTTTGAAGATGGACGGAATGACTCCGCGCTGTTCGCGCAGCCGCTGCTGGAGAAATACAACTATAAGGCCACCTTCCTGTCCTATGCGGACAAAATGGGCAACAGTGAACGTAAATTTCTGCAGCCGAAGGATATGCTGAAGATGACCCGCACCGGTTATTGGGAGCTGGGGACCAACGGCAACCGGCTGACTTATATTAATATTTTTGATAGTGAAGGCCGTTATATCGGCGTTAAGGATGAGGGGGAACTGACCAGCAAATCCAACGTGGAGTATTACAACCACTATTTGATGGATTTCATTCGCGACGAGAACATGATACCGCTCGAGAACCGCGCGGAGATGGAAGAACGGATTCAAGCTGACTATGAGGCGATGAATAAAGTCTACACGGAATCGCTGGGTTACGTTCCAGGGACATATATGATCATGCATGCCAATGCGCTTGGCAGCGGCATGAATCAGCTTGTAGCCGATGCTAATACGGAGCAGATTGAGCAGTTGTTTGGGATGAATTTCAACCGGGAAGGTATGGCTTTCAACTCGCAGGATAGCGATCTTTATAATCTGACTCGGGTCCAACCTGCTCCTTACTGGTCCACCAACCACCTGTTGATGAAGCTGCACAAGGACCAAGGACAATCTATGCAGTTTGTGCGGGGGGACAAGCAGCAGGCTGACAAGTGGGAGCTGCTCGGCGGAGCGGTTGAATTTTCGGATAACCGTTTCGTGGTCACATCGCCTCCGTCTCAGGCAGGGACGGTTTATTTAAAAGGTAGCGAAGAGACTGACGTAACCGTCTCGGCTAAAGCGCTCGGCAATGTGGTAGGACGACAGTCCATCTATGTCCGTTACGATCGGACCAAGGGCACTTACGTAAGACTCCTTCTGGAGAACAATAGCGTGGTGGTAGAGCAGAAGCGAGCAGGTCAAGCGCCCGAGGAGCTGTTCACTTATTCCCTGCCGAAGGTCGAGTGGGGTGAAGAGGATCTGCAATTCGACAAAGCATCGGTATATACCAAGGAACAGACGCAGGCCGGAGATCGGGATGATGAGAATGAGTATCCGGTCAACATACTTGGCAACCGCTCGTTGGAGATTTCGGTGAAAGGCCATTCCGTGTCGGTGAGTGTCGATCAACAGTTAATTCTGGACCAGCAGCCTGTGGATGTTTCGATTGGCGCAGGGGGCGTGGCGTTTGAATCGCAATATCACGAGCAGAATGAGAAGGATGATATTTACGACGCTATTTTTGAAGATGTCACCATAACATCTGAGTCTGCGGGCGGCGATCGGAAGCTGCTGTTTACGAACAAGCCGTCCGGACTGACCGGAGTCCTGACAGGCGTGCAGAGAAGTTTGAACCGGGCGGTTGACTGGGCTGTGGAGACCTTTTAAAATTCGGATGGCGTAGGACGTGAACAAGAATGAAGAATCGCAGGAGGAAATGGGCAGGAGCAGTGGTGCTGATGGCTTTGTGCGCTGCTGTCTCCTTCTGGTGGCTGCGCACCGAAGAGCAGGAGAAAGCACTGCAGGCTCAGATACCGCAAACGGGAGTAAAGCTGTCTGCCTGGATTACGGATTGGCAGTGGAGGACGGGCATAACCGATATGGAGCAGCTCGGCAGCGAGCTTGAAGAGATTCATTTTTTTGCAGCCTACTTCAATCATAAAGACGAACTCCATTTTACTTCGGATTTTCGGGAGGGGCTGCCTGAATTTCAGGAGATTTCCCGGAAAGGGGAGCAGCTTCGCCGGGTCCTGACCATCGTAAACGATCGCTTCGATACCGATGGGACGGCTGATCAGAAGGATCCTGAGCTCATCTCCCGGATCGTGGCTACTCCGGAAAGCCGCAGCCTGCATATCGGGCACATTCTGGCTGTAGTATCCCAGCATGGCTTTCGTGGCGTGGAGCTGGATTACGAAAAGGTACGCAAGGAAGATTGGGCGAATTTATGCGCTCTGTACAAGGAGCTGTATGAACGTTTACAAGCGGAGGGTTTCTCTCTTCGAATCGTCCTGGAGCCGGGGATCTCCCAGTCATCCTTGGAGTTGTTGCCGGCAGGCCCGGATTATGTCCTGATGGCATATAACTTGTACGGAGGGCATAGCGGACCGGGGCCGAAGGCGGATCATGCCTTGATCAGAAAGCTGGCGGACAAACTGCGCAGGATTCCGGGAGACCATGCCATCGCACTGTCGGTTGGAGGGTTTGATTGGGCGAAGAACGGCAAGGTTGTCTCTTTAACGGAAAAGCGTGCGGTGGAGCTGGCGCATTCCATCTCGGAAGTGCCGAAGCGGGATTCTTCAAGCGGTGCCCTGTATTATGAATATACGGACGAGCAAGGCATCGGCCATACGGTATGGTATGCAGATGGTATGACCATTGCCGGCTGGATGGATACGGCGACAGATACGGGTGTTTCGAAGATTGCGATCTGGCGGCTTGGGGATATGGAAGAGGATACGTTGAAACAGCTGAAGGAATACCATCAGCAATCCCAACATAAGTGAATCTTATATGAAAAAAAGGACATCCCATGGCTCTAGGAAGCCGCTTGGGGTGTCCTTTTGCATAAAGGTTGACTCAAGTTGTAATCAGGCAGTCTTTCTGTGCGGATATACGCTCCGAAAGGGGGCTGGATTAATGGATGAGTTTCGAGGCTCTCGCTTTACGGACAAGACCGCCGCTGGCCCGGTTGATCGGCTTCTTGAGCGCAATCCCGATCATCAGCGCAATTGCAGCAAAGATCAGCATGAACAGGACATCCCGGATGACAATATCCCATAGAATGCCGCCAACGGCTTCCCGCATCATGCTAATGGCGTAGGTGAACGGCAGATACGGATGCAATGCCTGGAAGAAGGGCGGCGTCATCTGGATCGGGAACGTTCCGCCCGCGCCTGCGAGCTGCAGCACGAGAAGTACGATGGCCATCGCTTTTCCGACATTGCCGAATACGGACACCAGCGTATACACAATCAGCATGAAGATGGAGCTGATCAGCAGCGCAAACAGGATGAACCAGCCCGGATTCACCACATAGGTCCGCAGCAAATAGATATCGCCCAGGGTGACGAATAGCGCTTGGAACAGGGCAATGGTGAGAAAGGTTAAATAGCGTCCGAAGTAAACCTCGATGCTGCGGAAGCTTCTCTCTTCATCATGAACCTCAACGGAGAGCAGGGAAACGAGCAGCAGGGCACCTACCCACAAGGATAAAGTCGTGAAGAAGGGAGACATGGCGGACCCGTAGTTCGGGATCGGATACAGGCGATTCTCTTCCAGCGTTACAGGCTCGGCAAAAAACTGGCTTTCGAGCTCGAAATTATTTTGAAGCAAATCAATAACCTCTTGGATATCTCCCTCAGCTTCCATCTCACGGAGCCGATTCGCCAGCTGCGTAATCCGAAGCTCGGCCTCCGGCAGACGGCTTTGAGCAAGCTGTACTTCTTCTCCGCCTACTTTAAGACCTTTCCGGGCGTCTTTGAGCAAATGCTGAATGTCGGGGACGCTGGCAAGTGCCTGGGTCAGCTCCTGCTGCACGCGCTTAGCCGTGTCTGCGCCCGAGGTGAAGGCTTTGCTTATCGCTGGACCGATCTCCGTATCGTAGCGGCTTAACAGCGTGTTGGTCAGTCCCGTAATATCATCGTTCAGCTTTTTCAACTTATCGATGGAATCTGCTGGCGCTTCTTCTCCCCGTTCCACGGCTTGGGCTATGGTTTGCAGCACGGATTGAGCTGAGGTCCATCGTGCGGCAATATCCTCGAGCTTGGCCGCCCCGGAAGCTGCTGCCGGGGAGATGGAGCCCAGCCGCTTGAACAATTGACCCAGCCGGGCGGCTGCTTTCGCTGCGGTCTCTGCGCGTTCCTGCGCAGCGTTCAGGCGGCTGGCAAGCTCCTTCGGGTCAATGTCGGCTTGCCCTAGAGCGTCCAGCACTTGCGAGAGCGCTCCGGTGGTTGCAGCCAGTACCTCCAAGTCCTGACGCAGAGTTGGCTCCAGCGATTTCGAGGCACCGGCGGCCTGATTCGCGAACTCCGCCAGCGCACCGGCCATGGCTTTGCCGTCCGTGGCAATCCCTTCAAGGCGAGGCAGGGCGGCGTCGGCTTGCTGAACCAATCGGTTGGCCAGCTTAATATCTTGTGCAGCTGTGCCCACCGCTTCATTGAGCTCCGGAAAGCTTTTTTCGAGCCGGAACAGAAGGCTTCGTACTTTATTGATGGCCGGGAGCTGGTTCTCAATCTCAATCCCGAGCGTGTTGAAAATCTCGAAGATGGTGCCGTTGGCGGTTTTGATGAAATTTTTGCTGATTTCCTCCACAACACCGGATGCACCCTGAGCCGTCACTTTGGGAGAAATGGCGTTGATTTTTTCGTTCGTATAATAGAGGATCTGAGCTTTGACAGGCTCATTGGTCAGCACGGTGCCGATCCGGGCAGAGAAGTTCTCCGGAATAATGATAGCGGCGTAATCATCGCCGCGCCGTACACCCTGAATGGCGTTCTCGCTATCCTCTGTAAAACGCCACCCCAGCTTCTCATTGTGATGGAGGGACTCCACGATTTCTTTTCCCAGGTTAATGGGCTGATCGCGGAGGGTGGTGCCTTTATCCAGGTTGGCAACGGCAATGGAGACGCCGGAGGTCTGGCCGTAGGGATCCCAGGAGGCCTCAATGTTAAACCAGGCATACAGAGAAGGAAGAATAGCGAGCCCGACGATGATGACGCCTGCAGCCCAATTACGGATGATTCTATGGATATCGGCAGAATATATGTGGAAGATATTCTTCATGGAGCGCTCCTGTCTTGTACGTAGTTGGTGCTAGTATGCCGCCAAATCCGTGCCAAGATACGAAACGAGCCGATCCTTTATCTCTTCCTTGAAGGAGTGCCATTCGCAGAGCAGAGAGCCATCATATCCGCGGCATAAATACTGGACACGCAGCCCTTCCTCGGCTGTACCGCTCTGACTATGGATCCGGATGCCGCGCCTTCTCATTTGTTGTTGTAGGAACCAGGCATGATCCGAATATCCTTTTTTAATGAGCTGCAGATTTAAGATATAGAGCTCACCCATTTTCAGTTGAAGGGTCTTGAGAATCTGAATATCCCGCTCGAGAACAGACTGAATGAAGTGATACAGCAGATAATCTCGGATCAGGGCTTCGTCTTCTAGTGAAGGCGGAGGAGGAGTGGAAGGTTTCATCATAAGAGACACATCCTCAAACATGAATAAATACAGGAACATATGTTCTATTATACACATGGTATGCCAACAATATACGGTGCGCAACCATTAATTTCTGGTAATTGTTATTTGCCTCTAGTGGATTCATGACGGCATATCGTTTACACTCCTGATAACTGCATTCATCAGGAGGCGATTCATTAATGATTCTTCATAAAGGCGAAATACTGTTCAGGCAAGGAGATAGCGGCGATCATCTATATCACATCCGGAGCGGATTGTTCAAGGTGACCCGTCTCCATCCGAATGGCAATATGGTGCTTTTCAATATTTTATATCCCGGTGAAACGGTGCCGCACCATTCCCTGATCAGCCCGAAGGAGACACATGGAACGGCGATCGCTCTGATCCAGAGCGAAGTGGAGGTCATATCGGCTGAAGCGTGGTACCGCCAGCTTGCGGAGGATCCGCAGAAACCGCTCGAGGTGGCCAGATTGCTGCAGGAAAAGGTGCGGTTCATGCAGATGAGGCTGGATCACTTGACGGTCGGAGGACCTGCGGAGCGGCTTGAGCTGCTGATCCAGTGGCTGGATGAGTATTCACAGGGAATACACTTGACCGAGTATCTGACGCAGGAAGAGATCGGACAGCTGATCGGCGTGAGGAGAGAAACGGTAAACCGGCTGCTGCGGGAACAGGGCAAGCATATCTAGTTCCGAAATATTGAGGACGGTATGAACGCCAAGGTACATAGGTTTATAAATTGCGCATGACCAGAACTGGCATATGGTTATCTTCTTCGCTGGATAATAGTCGACAGCAAGCGTGTACCATCTAAAAAGGGTGCCTGTCTTTATGCAAGACAGGCACCCTTTGATTGTGTAATACGGTTATTTTAATCTTCCAATGTACCAGCCGGGCCGAAAAATTCATAATGAATTCGGTCCGAAGGTACCTCCATCGATTTCAAATGATTGTTCACGGCTCGCATGAACGGAACGGGGCCGCAGAAGTAGAAGTCGGCCTTGTCATCAACGGTTTTGCGCAGGAAATCAAGATCAATATAGCCTGCTTGGTGACACTGATCCTCCGATTCCGGTTGTTCATAAATGACATAAGAGGTTAGCTGCGGATATTTGGAGGCAAGCGCATCGATGTGAGCTTTCATCGCATGCTGGCTGCCGCACTTGGCCGCATGAATAAAGGTTACGTTCCGGTCAGGCTGTTCCAGCAGCACGGTTTCGAGCATGGCCACCATCGGGGTTAAACCGACGCCGCCGCTGATCAAGACAAGCGGAAGATCGCTGTCCGTATCCAGCGTAAAGGTACCGGCCGGAGCCGTGACCTCAAGAACGGTCCCAACCTCGGCATGACGGTGCAGCCAAGTGGAGACGACGCCTGCGGGCTTTCCTTCCAGTTCATCCTCACGCTTGACCGTAATTCTGTAGTAAGGCTGACCCGGTGCGGATGAGAGACTGTAATGACGATTATGATAATAGGCTTCACCTTCGGGTTTCACCCGGAGCGTGATATATTGACCGGGTTGATAAGCGGAAATCTCGCCACCGTCCTGCGGGACCAGATAAAAGGAAGTGATAACGGAGCTTTCTTCCACCTTCCGGTCAATGACGAAATTGCGGTATCCGCTCCAGCCGCCGGCCTCGTTCGCGGCTTGTTGGTACATATCCGCTTCAATGCCAATGAAGACATCGGCAATAGCCCCGTAAGCTTCGGCCCAGGCCTCGATAATTTCGGGCGTTGCAGCGTCTCCCAGCACTTCCTTCATGGCGGCGAGCAGCGTTTCGCCAACGATTGGATAGTGCTCGGGCAAAATGTTTAATGCCCGGTGTTTGTGTCCGATCTGCTTAACAACCGGGACAATCGCTTCAAGACGGTCGATATGGGCTGCGGCGGCGTATACGGCATTGGCAAGGGCAAAGGGCTGTTTTCCTTCTCGTTGATTCGCATGGTTGAATATGTTAAGAAGCTCCGGATGATGATGAAACAATTTTTGGTAAAATGCAGTCGTAATTGCCGTTCCATGTGTTTCAAGAACAGGAACGGTCGATTTAACGACCTCAATCGTATGCTGGCTTAACATGCAGACTCCCCCTGATTCATAATTCGAATTCGTATTCGATTTAAGTATAGACAAGGGAAGAAGGGGTATTTGTGATTTAAGTCACATCGGATTTAGCGAATATGTGAACAGAACGGCGATATTTTATGGAGGGAGTTCTGAAAGCGAGTTTTTTTACATATTTCATATATATATTCCAGTTCATTCTAGCCAGCTGTTTAGCTTGTATGCCAACTGTGTTATAATAATGTAAGCAGTCTAATTAAAACGAGAAAGGATCAGGATACCATGTGTCCCCGAAGGACGAATCCCCAAAGGACGATTTGGAAACGTTATGATCTCTCATACACATAGCTTCCTTCGTAGAGCGAAGTCGGACGTCAGAAGACAAGGACGGTCTCTTACGAAAGGATGGGAACTATGGTTCGAAGGATGAACTCCTCCAGGTTGCCTCTATGTAGAGATTGGCCTATGTCTGACCAATCTACTACGACAAGAGGGATCCTGTATGAGGAAAAGACAAAACACAATTATCACCATGTCGGCGATGTTGTTCGGAACGTTTTTAATGGCTTTTACGTATTATCACATTAATTTTCACAATCATTTAACCGAAGGCGGCTTTGTCGGCCTTGCGCTGCTTGGCAAATATGCGCTTGATATTCCGCCCGCATTAAGTATGGTCCTCATGGACATACCGGTTCTGCTGGTTGCCTTATTCATCAAAGGTCGGAAGTTCATTATCAATACCGTAGTTGCGGCGAGCATGTTCACCTTGTTCTACGCATTGATCGAGCGGTATTCCACGCTTGTGATCGATCTGAATCATAACTTGCTGGCAGCCGCGCTGCTGTCCGGTTTATTGACGGGCTTTGGTGCAGGCATCGTGCTCCGTTTCGGCGGAGCGACAGGCGGTGACGACGTGATCTCCGTGCTGTTCAGCGAGTGGAGCGGGCTTAAGGTAGGGACGGTGTTTTTCCTGATGGATGCCGTAGTACTGCTATTATCGCTATTCTACATGCCATTGGTTGAAACCTTATATACTATATTAGCCGTATCGATTGCCGGACAAGTGATCACCATCACAGTGACGTACGGTACCGAGAAAACGGAAAAGAAACCGATTCGGAAGGCGGTCCGTGCCCCAAGCACTCCGGTTACTCCGAAGACAGCGCAGCATACCGTTAGCGGCCGTTCATAAGACGGTCCAACTAAGAGAAGCTCACCCGCATGCAGGGTGAGCTTCTTTCGTATGCTTATGCCCGGATTTTCACTTCTCGTCCTTCGGATGATTCTCATCCCACTCCTGTGCCTTGGCGGTGGCGATAGCGATGGCACGACCTTCATCGTAATCTTCCTCCAGCAGGGCATTGGCAATTTCCACGGCTTTATTCCTCACCCGAGGCTCCAGGTTTTTCATGGATGGCGGATAATCATGTTTGCTCCAAGGCATGTGCAATCCCTCCAGTTCATCTCTAATTCGTATGTAATGTATATTACCCCGTGCAGCCAAATTGAATAAGCGGGTTCAATCGTACCAAAAAGTGCATTGCCCTGAAGGGCAATGCACTAGGAAACTTGGATTTATTCAAACAGCTGCAAATACTCGCCGTAGCCTTCCTTTTGCATCTCTTCCTTCGGTACAAATCGGAGTGCCGCAGAATTGATGCAGTAGCGAAGCCCGTTCGGCCCAGGTCCGTCGTCAAATACATGGCCGAGGTGCGAGTCGCCTTTTTTGCTTCTTACCTCGGTGCGGACCATCATATGGGTAAGATCCATTTTTTCCTTAATGTTGTATTCGCGAATCGGACGGGTGAAGCTCGGCCATCCGCAGCCGGCATCATATTTGTCCGTTGAGCTGAAGAGCGGCTCGCCGGATACGATATCCACGTAAATGCCTTCCCCGTGATGGTCCCAGAACTCATTGTGGAACGGAGGCTCGGTTGCGTTATTCTGGGTCACTTCATATTGGATCGGTGTCAGGCGCTGTTTAAGCTCGGCTGGATCTACCGGATCCGACCAGTGCTGCTCAATGAAATCCTCGCGTCCTGAACCTTTGCGATAGCGTTTGTAATGGCTCGGGTTTTTCTTGTGATAATCCTGATGATATTCTTCAGCTTCATAGAAAGTGCTGGCGGGGATGATGGGCGTTACGATCGGTCCATCGAATCGTCCGCTGGCAGCTACGGCTTGCTTGGATTGCTCCGCAAGTTCACGCTGCTCCTCCGTGTGGTAAAAAATAGCAGTCCGGTAAGATGTGCCCCGGTCATGGAATTGTCCGCCCTCATCCGTAGGATCGATTTGCTGCCAGAAGAGCTCGAGCAGCTTTTCGTAAGGGAACACTTCCGGGTTATAGGTGATTTGAACAGCCTCGTAATGACCTGTTGTATCAGAGCATACCTCTTCATAGGTCGGATTTTCCTTATGGCCGCCCGTATAGCCGGAAACGACCTTCAGGATGCCCGGCAGCTCATCAAAAGGAGAGACCATACACCAGAAGCAGCCTCCCGCAAAGGTAGCCAATTCACTTGGGGTTGAACGATTATTCATCTATTATCCCTCCATCGTTATAACATATAAATGTAAGTCTTACTCTATATTATAATCATTTTGGTCAGGGAAACCAAAATGATGCTCCGTTAAGCCGGTCTCCCTTTATACCACCGGACAGCGGCCAGGCACAGAGCGGTAACCAGCATAAGTCCGCCCGCGATACCCGCGAAGAGGAGCGGATGATCGGAAAACCCGCTGCCCAGCCAGGCATACAGGAGAATCGCGGGGATTTTACCGATGGCTGAAGCGGTTGTGTACGTCCAGAATGGAATGGATGCGACGCCGGCATAAATATTGACGGCCATTTGCGGAATAATGGGCAGTAAGCGCGCGAGCAGGATCGACTGAAAGGGGCGCCTTTCTACCAGGGCTGTAAACCTATGGATAGCCTCGTATTTGCCAAGCAGTCGCCTGCCGGGCTCCTGGTACAGGGACCGAACTGCCGCATACAGGATGACGGCCGCTATCGTTGTTCCGAACCACGAAATGGCTGCAGCCCAGAGTGTCCCATATGCATAACCGAGAATAGCGATAATGACTTTATAGGGCGCAATAGGAAATAAGGCAAGCAGGGCTGCCAGCAGGATCATCAGGTAGAGCGGGGGATTTCCTCTCAGCCAGTCTATGATTTCATGTCTGTATGCAAATGCCAGTATCAGGGCTGTTGAATAAATTGCGGGTATGATCCATCTCTTCATGTTCAATCCTCACTTTGCGAAAGTCAAAGTCAACCAGAATAGCACCATGATAGCAAAAAAACAGGACTGCTGCCCATATTTCGGACAGCTAAGCATTCGATTTCGGTGGGAAAAATTGAATATACAAGCGATTTTTCATATGTTATAATATGTCCAACCGAATAGTTCCCAAAGGGGAGTAGCTTCATAAGAAAACCTTCTATCGTGGCCTTTCAAGGAAGCAACCGCGATTCAAAGGTTGGTTTTCTTGCGATATAGAATTTCATGGGTTCCGCTGATAACTTATAAATTCTATATCGTAAGTAAAGTCGTCATTACGGGATCAATCATCCCCGGCTTTATTGGCAACGATTATGTTGTTTAGCGAGACCTTTGCCTGATTTATTTATGAATGAGGTGGAGGTCTATTTTTGCGCCCAAAAAACGCTGTAGACCTTGTAATCTAAGGGAACAGCGTTTTTTTTTTTGGTGGAGGACATCGGTAGGTGTAAATCTAAAGAAAATGCAGAAAGGATGGGAGAAGCATGGATATAATGTCGATGGATTTTTGGATGGCACTGCTATCGATTGTCCTCATTGACCTTGTGTTGGCAGGCGACAACGCGATTGTTATCGGGCTTGCCGCTCGTAATGTCCAGAAGGAGGACCAGAAGAAGGTCATCCTGTGGGGTACCGTCGGTGCGATCGTGATTCGTATCGTGGCCACACTCCTCGTTGTACAGCTCTTAATGATCCCCGGCTTGCGATTGATCGGTGGCTTTGCCCTGTTGTGGATTGCCTACAAGCTGATGGTGGATGAGAAGCAGCATGAAATTTCCGCTGGCAACCAAATGTGGGCGGCAATCCGTACGATTATTATCGCGGACGCGATGATGGGACTGGATAACGTGCTTGCTGTAGCTGGCGCTGCTGGCGAAAGCTTCATGCTGGTTATTATCGGGCTTGCGATTTCGGTTCCAATTATGGTGTGGGGCAGTACCATTATCCTGAAGTTGACGGATCGCTTTCCTATTATCATCACGATCGGTGCTGCCGTGTTAGCCTGGACCGCATCGAAGATGATTGTGGAAGAGCCGATGATTCACAGCTGGTTCGCCAATGGCGTTCTGAAGTATGGTTTTGAAATTCTTGTTATTGCCATTATCATCAGTCTTGGAACTTGGATGAAGAAGAAAAATGACCAAAAAGCGAAGAGCCATCCGGTGCAGGTCAAGATGGTTGACTAGTTTAGACTTTGTCTGAGCGCAAGTAAACGGTATAATGTCTTCATGAACGAAGAGAGCTCCGAAGCCCTTTTCGCATGAGGAGGGGTAACACATGGAATTTACGGAAAAATCCGTAGAAGAA
Organism: Paenibacillus sp. FSL W7-1332; assembly: GCF_037969785.1. Taxonomy (NCBI): domain Bacteria; kingdom Bacillati; phylum Bacillota; class Bacilli; order Caryophanales; family Paenibacillaceae; genus Paenibacillus; species Paenibacillus sp. FSL W7-1332. The sequence goes on from NZ_CP150209.1 coordinate 2,508,618, forward strand.
CGGATTGCGGAGTCGTACCGCCAGGACGAGGATATGATGATCCTCGTGTTTGCCCAGTGGTGTGTGAATCACGGACTTGACCCAGCGGAACTGTACCGTAAAGCATATCCGAATCAGCCGGACAATGAGCGGCTGGCACGGGTGCTGGAATTAACGGTGCCCAAGGATGAAGCTGGTGAAATACCGGATCAGACCCTGCTTGGCGTCCTGTCGTTATTCGGAAATGAAGACTTGGCTATCGTTGTATCCGAGGCGGCGGCCAACCGTGATAAGAAGTAATTTTGGATCATGGAATATCTTACATTTGATTCAAGAAAGAAGCGGGCCGATCAAGGAAAAACCTTGGTCGACCCGCTTTTTTACTGCACTGCTGGCACGATCAGTTTGACGTTCGGCTGGCCATGCGGAATTGTTTGGGCGAAACGCCGAATCGGGAGCGGAAAACGCGGTGAAAATAAGTATAGTTGGCAAAGCCGGACGTTTCGGCAACATCCTCCAGCGAGAGAGGACTAAACACAATCCGTTCCTTGGCCATGCTCAGGCGAACGTCCATGGTGTATTGCATGATGGTGGTGCCAAACGCTTCTTTGAACAGATGGACTGCCCGAGAGACACTAATGCCGACATGGGCCGCGACGTCCTCCAGCTTGAACATCGAGGAGGCATTCTCTTCAATGTAATTTTTCATGCGGTAGGCTAGATACGTCTTGGGTGTGGTCGATGGCTGCTCCGATAACAGGCGGTCCACTTCGAGGCACAAAATCCGCACCGTGTAATCCGAAATCTCCGGATAAGGATCCGATACACGGCGCTGCTCCAGCAGAATTTGCCGAAACAGACTCAGGTAACGCTCTTCCAGTGGAACCCGAATTTTGGTTGGGCGTTTCTTGGAATTCCACCACGCGTCAGCCCAGGGACCCTTGAAAAAAATATGGTAATCTCCGCTTTCGATGGTTAACTCACCCAAAGCGTTATATTCGTCATCTATTCGGAGTTCATAGGGTTGTCCTGGCGTGAAGATTAACAGATCCCCTGCTTCAACGAGTGACAGCTCGTCATCGATTTTGGCACGGCATTTGCCGTCGGTCTGCCATCGCATCAGGTAGGTGTCGAAACCGTCAGCCAGGGACATCTTGAAAGGTTTACGATGAAATGAGAAATCCGCTGCTACGACTTGGTTGGAAAGATTTGAATCCATTGCTAAAGTCCCCTTTGAAGAATAAGAAAATAATGACCAGATTGTTCATGTTTTAATCATATTCTTCATTTTAAACGAAAGCATAAAAGAATACCATGGTACTAGTCCGAGCACATCTAAAACACTCAAGGAGTGACAGCGATGAAAAAAATGAAAGCAGGTATAATTGGCTGCGGAACCATCAGCGGCGTATACTTCACGAACTTAAAGAACAGCCCTTGGGTTGAAGTCGTGGCATGTGCTGACCTTATTCCGGACAACGCGAAGAAGAAGGCCGAAGAGTTCAACATCCCGAACGTGTATACAGTTGAGGAGATGCTTGCACAGACTGACATTGAGTTTATTATTAATCTGACCATTCCGGCCAGCCACGCCAATGTGGACATTGCTTCGCTGGAAGCAGGGAAGCATGTTTACAGTGAAAAGCCGCTGGCGATTACCCTTGATGAAGCCCGCCGGGTGCTAAATATGGCAGATCAAAAAGGACTTCGCGTCGGCTGCGCGCCCGATACGTTTCTGGGCTCCGGCGTACAGACGGCCAAAGCCGCTATTGAATCCGGGCTTATTGGCAGACCTGTTGCCGCTACGGCGTTTATGATGGGTTCAGGACCGGAAGCTTGGCATCCTAATCCTGAATTTTTTTACGCGTCGGGCGGAGGTCCAATGATGGATATGGGTCCTTACTATGTATCGGCCCTCGTAGAGCTGCTTGGACCTGCAAGCCGGATCAGCGCATCCACCGGCATCCAGATTCCAGACCGCGCCATCGGCTCCGGCCCGCTCCAAGGAAAACCGATTACGGTTCAGACCCCAACGCATTTAGCAGGGACGCTGGATTTTGAGAACGGTGCCATTGCAACCATGATTACAAGTTTCGATATCTTTGGCGGATCGAACCTGCCCTGGATCGAAATCTATGGCACGCAGGGAAGCCTAAGCCTCGGGGATCCGAACTACTTTAACGGCGAAGTGAAGCTCCGGAAGCACGGCTCCGAGGAATGGGAGCTGCTTGACCCCGCATTTGAATGCGGGAAGAACGAGCGGGGGCTGGGTATCAATGATATGATCCAATCAATTCATGAGCAGAAGGACCATCGCGTGAGCGCCCGTCTGGCATACCACGTGCTGGAGATTATGCAGTCGTTCCAGCAGTCTTCGCTGGAGGGCCGACATATCGTTCTGCAAAGCACATACCGCTACGGCAAACTTCCGGCGCCGCAGCAGGCAAACATGTCGGAATAGCGAACTGGCAGCCCGGTTCATATTCTTGTACACTGGTTATGAACGACATGCAAACCAGCTTCTGACGGATCTGACAGGGGTGTGAGTTCTTGGAAATGGTCCGCATGAAAGCGTTGCACTAATATTTGGAGAGCATCCAAAATGATCAAATGCCTATGGGGAGGAAATGGACATGTCGAAAACGTTGAAAATCGGAATTATCGGTTGTGGGGGAATCGCCAATGGCAAGCATATGCCGAGCTTGAAGAAGCAGGCGCAGGCGGAACTGGTCGCTTTTTGCGACATCGTAGAAGAGCGTGCGCAGAAGGCGGCTGCTGAGTACGGGGTTGAAGGCGCAAAAGTGTACACGGATTTCAGAGAATTGCTGCAAGACGGCAGCATCGATGTTATCCATGTATGTACGCCGAACGATTCCCACTCCGAGATTACGGTAGCATCCCTTGAAGCCGGCAAGCACGTGATGTGCGAAAAGCCTATGGCGAAGACCGTTTCCGAAGCCAAAGCGATGCTGGACGCCGCGAAGCGTACAGGGAAAAAACTTACCATCGGTTACAACAACCGTTTCCGCGACGATAGCATGTATCTGAAAGGCGTCTGTGAGGAAGGCGAGCTGGGCGAGATCTACTACGGTAAAGCGCTGGCTGTTCGCCGCCGTGCCGTTCCGACCTGGGGCGTATTCCTTGACGAAGAGAAGCAAGGCGGAGGTCCGTTGATCGATATCGGTACCCATGCGCTGGATTTGACCTTGTGGCTGATGGACAACTACAAGCCGAAGAGCGTGCTGGGATCCACGTTCCATAAACTTGGTCAACGGGAGAATGCGGCGAATGCGTTCGGTCCTTGGGATCCGAAGGAGTTCAAGGTAGAGGATTCGGCATTCGGGTTCATTACGATGGAGAACGGCGCAACGATTATTCTGGAATCCAGCTGGGCCCTTAACGTCGTTGAGACCGGCGAAGCCAAAGCCGTGCTGGCAGGTACGGAAGGCGGGGCTGACATGAAGGACGGTCTGCGAATTAATGGCGAGAAAATGAGCAGATTGTACGAAACCAAAGTCGATTTGAATGCCGGCGGCGTAGCGTTCTATTCCGGCTCCAAGGAAAATGATTCGGACCGTGAAGCCAGAATGTGGCTGGAGGCCATTATTGAGGATAAGGACCCTGTGGTTAAGCCGGAGCAAGCGTTTGTTGTAACGCAAATTCTGGAAGCGATCTATGAATCGGCGAAGACAGGAAAAGCGGTTTATTTCGATAACTAAATCTTGCAATCCCTACTAATATTAAGGTAAACCAGGAGGTATACAATGAAATTAGGCGTATTTATGGTATTGTTGAGCGGACGTAAATTGGAGGATGCATTGGACTATGTGGCATCCAAGGGTCTTAAAGCGGTTGAGATCGGAACAGGCGGTTATCCTGGGAATGCGCATTGCAACCCGGCCGAGCTGCTGGAGAATGAAACTGCGCTGAAAAACTTCAAAAATGCGGTGGAATCCCGTGGGTTGATCATTAGCGCACTGAGCTGCCATGGCAACCCGCTTCATCCGCAAAAAGCGATCGCAAAAGAGTTCCATGACACATACGTAAAAACGGTAGAGCTTGCCGAGAAGCTTGAAGTACCTGTTGTTAACACATTCTCCGGCTGCCCAGGCGACCATGAGGATGCCAAATACCCGAACTGGCCGGTTGCGCCTTGGCCTAACGACTACCAAGAGATACTGACCTGGCAGTGGGATAACAAGGTCATTCCTTACTGGACCGAATGGGGTAAATTTGCTGCAGACCGCAATGTGAAGATTGGTTTGGAATTGCACGGCGGCTTCTCCGTTCATACGCCTGGCACGCTGCTCCGTTTACGTGAAGCCGCAGGCGAAGTGATCGGTGCCAACCTGGATCCGAGTCATATGTGGTGGCAAGGGATCGACCCTGTTCAAGCGATTCAAATTTTGGGCCGCGAAGGGGCAATCCACCACTTCCACGCGAAGGATACAAGCATTGACCCGATCAACGTGAACAAGCACGGTCTGACCGATATGCAGTCTTATGCCAACATGCTGGATCGCGCTTGGCAGTTCCGCAGCGTAGGCTATGGGCATGACGTGAAGGAATGGGCGGATATGATGAGTGCCCTTCGTCTGGTTGGATATGATTATGTCGTAAGCATTGAACATGAAGATGGATTGATGTCGATTGAAGAAGGCTTCTCCAAAGCGGTGCAAAATCTTCAGCAAGTGCTGATCGAAGAGCCGCTCGGAGAAATGTGGTGGGTCTAACAGCTTAGAGTAACAACCGAATAAGCAATTAGGGGGAACAGCAAGATGCTTAACGTAACCATTTGGAATGAATTCGTACACGAGAAAATCCATGATGAGGTTCGGAACGTTTATCCAGCAGGGATTCACACAGTTTTGGCGGAGGGTCTGCAAAATCCGGATTTCGTTATCAGAACGGCAACGCTCGATCAGCCGGAGCATGGATTGACGGACGATGTACTGGATTCAACCGATGTGCTGTTGTGGTGGGGGCATATGGCTCATGACCAGGTAAGTGATGAAATCGTAAGCAAGGTCGTAAAACGCGTGCAGGATGGCATGGGTCTGATCGTTCTTCATTCCGGACATTTTTCCAAGCCGTTCAAAGCTTTGATGGGCACGAGCTGTGATTTGAAGTGGCGCGAAGCAGGAGAACAGGAAATTATTTGGAGTGTAAATCCGACACATCCGATTGCGGCAGGAATTACAGGCCCGATCATCATCGAGCACGAGGAAATGTACGGCGAGTTCTTCGATATTCCAGCCCCAGACGAACTGGTATTTGTCAGCAATTTCGAAGGCGGCGAAGTATTCCGCAGCGGTTGCACGTTCAAGCGTGGTCATGGGAACATTTTCTATTTCCGTCCGGGGCATGAGACCTATCCAACCTACTACAACCCCGAAGTGCTGAAAGTGATCACCAATGCGATTAACTGGGCTTATTCCACGGCAGGCAAGCAAACCTTTGGCAACAGTCAGCCGGTTCGCGCGCTTCCCGTTTTAGTCTAAGTTTACGAGCGTTTATTAAGAAGTCATGCGTTAACGAGTCGTTCAGGGGGAGCCCTTGAGCGGCTCGTTTTATCGTTGGCGGTGAATGTTCACCGAAATGTTTTTGCCGGCTAGGGATAGAATATACCTAAGTATGGGGTATTGTATGATATACAAGAAGGGGGGCTGTACACATGAATGAAGTACAAAGCGCACCTGTAGATCCCGCAATCATCGCCATATGCCAGGCCAAGCTTGTCCATCAACCCGTAGAGGGCTTCCTGCTGGGGAGAGGAGTCCGCTTCGCCAAGATTATGTTTATTGGGGAAGCACCCGGCGCCCATGAAGTTCTGGAAGGTTTACCTTTTGTAGGGCAGGCTGGGCAAGAGATGAATGCCTACCTGGAACGTCTGTTCCTGACCCGGGAGCAAGTGTATATTACCAGTGCCTTGAGAAGCAGGCCCTATAAGGAAAAGCTAATCGTGAGATCCACGGGCGAGAGCGTCATCAGCCGTTCTAATCGCACGCCGACGAAGGCGGAAATATGGGCCCATGCACCTTTGCTTGATGAAGAGATCCGATGGGTTCGCCCGCACATTATCGCACCCATGGGAAATACGGCACTGCACCGGTTAATCGGAAGCCATGAAACGGTGACATCGCTGCACGGCAAACTGATGGAGGGCCCGGTCCAGCAAGCAGCAGATCCGGAGAATCCAAGTGCAGGCTATATGTTTTCGGAGGAAACCTATAAGATATTCCCTCTGTTCCATCCAGCGGCCGTACTGTATAATAGGAAATTGTCCACATTGATCCAGAATGATTTGGATATTTTGGCTCGTATTTTATGGGATAAAAGCTGATTTTATGGGAAAAAGGGGCTAGGTGGTTTTCAGTTTCTCGGAAATGTGCTAAAATGAAACATACTTACAATTCGTAAGTTTTCTAGTTTTTTGATTAAGCTTATGAGTTTCTATAAACAAGGTGACTTCGTAAAGAGGTGAAGGGATATGGAAGTTACAAATGTTACGATGTGTCCCCGTTTTGAATCTGCATTTTCTTTTCTGGGCAAACGGTGGAACGGTTTGATTATTCAAACGTTGATGAGCGGGCCTAAGCGCTTTAAGGATATTTCGAATTTGATTCCGTCCATGAGCGATAAAATGCTCTCCGAGCGGATGAAGGATTTGGAATGTGAAGGGATACTGATTCGTCATGTCTATCCGGAAACACCGGTACGTATTGAATATGAACTGACTGAAAAAGGCAAAGCACTTCGTCCGGTGATGGAGCAAATTGCATCCTGGGCAGAACAATGGGTCGAAAGATGAGTCATCTTAAGACTCCCCTTGATGATTAAACCCTGGCATGAGATATCCTCATTTCAGGGTTTTTTTTCTAAACGGAAGTATGGTTCCTGTTTATTTACGGCAAGAATATGTGGACATGCACCAAGCGGACGCAGCCGCTATATGATGTAAATAACGAGAGCGGCATATCAAGGAGGCGAGCCCATGACCAAGCGAACGTATATCTCCCGTTTCCATTATGGACAAGAGGACATCTCAGAACTTGAAAACGCTTCATTAAAAGTGCTTCATATTTTTGAGAAAACCAAGCGGATGCTGAGCCAGTATGTGCCGGACTCCCTGTGGTTAGCTGCTTCTGGAACAAGCCCGGAACCTGCAGAAAACGTTAACCAAAACGGTACCAGTGCTTCAGTCATGTTTCAGAAATGGGTCAAAGCCCCCGGCGGATGGAAGTTCATTGGTTATGAAACCGATCGATTTCATGCTACCGGGCAGAATAGGGGACGAACGGGAAGATTTCTGCAGATGATCATCTGGTCACTCTATGAGAAAATCGTGATGATGCATCCCTTCCTTGGCAGCGAGCCGTTTTTTGACGGGGAAGAGCTGGATGTGATTGCGAATTACTTTGTGCCTACGTATATCAGCGCCGTACCGTTGGTGGAGCAGGGAAAAGCCTTTAAGACCATACAGGCCGGCATCGTTCTGTATCAGGAGCATATTCAGGCGCCTGCCGTCGCTATGCAATCGGATGGCGGCTTATTAGAGGGGAACTGGATGACCGGGGTAAATCTGGATGCGAAGGGGTTTGCGGGTATTCGCCCTTATTTAAAAGTGCCAAGCGGCGAACGAGCCTATATGGAAGCCGATATTATATAGAGGGTGTTCTCATCATAACCTTGTTCCGACGCGGACAGGGTTATTTGGTATTTTTGTTTAAAATTTTAACGATTTATGTGAAATATATCACAATAAATAATGCCGTCAGACGATATAATTTATGTGAAAGGAACGGAATACCACGATCTAGATAAACGTGTTGGGGAGGAATCAAACTTATGTCCAATATAAAGAGAGAAAAGTTAGTTGTCATTGGCAACGGTATTGCCGGGATTAGCACGGTCGAGCAAATCATTAAACTGGGTGGGAATTTTGACATCACCGTCATTGGACAGGAGCCTCATCCGAATTATAACCGCATTATGCTGTCGTATGTGTTGGAAGGCAGCAAAACCTTGGATGACATTGTATTGAATGATTGGAAATGGTACGAGGATAACCATATCACTTTGCATACGGGTGTCACCGTAACAGCCATTGATGGAGAGCGCAAGGTCGTGACAGCCGACAACGGATTGACGGTGCCTTATGACAAAGTAATGATAGCAACGGGCTCGAAGCCTTTTATTTTACCCGTACCGGGTAGTGACAAAGAAGGCGTTATCGGTTTCCGTAACATAGCCGATTGCACCCAGATGCTGGAGGCCGCTAAGGCCTACAAGAAAGCGGCAGTCATCGGCGGGGGGCTTCTGGGTCTGGAAGCTGCCAAGGGATTGGTCAGCCTCGGCATGGAGGTGACGGTGGTTCATCTCATGCAGGATTTGATGGAGAGCCAATTGGATTCGATGGCATCCGGCATGCTGAAAAGGGAGCTTGAACAGCAGGGTATCAACTTCTTACTAGGCAAACAAACAACCGAAATATTGGGAGATACCAGAGTCACGGGACTCCGGTTCAAGGATGGGGATGAGCTTGAAGCCGACCTGGTGGTCATGGCAGTGGGCATCAGAGCGAACACGGGAATCGCCCAAGCGAGCGGAATCGAAGTAAACCGGGGAATCGTAGTTAATGATTATCTTCAAACTTCCTGGCCGGATGTGTACGCGGTTGGCGAATGCTGCGAGCATCGGGGCGCATGCTACGGCCTGGTTGCGCCGTTGTTCGAACAGGGACAGGTACTGGCGAAGCATCTGTGCGGCGTGGAAGGCCAGCCTTACGAGGGAAGTATTGTATCGACGAAGCTGAAAATCAGCGGTGTTGATGTATTTTCTGCCGGAGAGTTCATGGAGCAAGCCGAACACGCGGTGATCACCGCGAAAGATGATTGGCGCAAGACTTATAAGAAAATATTAATTCGCGACAATATCATTGTCGGGGCGATATTGTTCGGAGATGTGAGCGATTCGGCAAGCCTTCAATCCATGATTCGGAAAAAGACAGCCATGACGGATGAGATTTACGATTCGATCATGGGCACGGATCGTGCAGGGACAGAAGGCGGCAAGGCATTTTCGCTTGAAAAGATGCCCGACGATGAGATCGTATGCGGATGCAACGGCGTAACCAAAAAAGCCATCGTGGATGCCATTACTCTCCAAGGTCATACGACAGTGGATGAGATCAAAGCTTGCACAGGTGCTACCCGCTCGTGCGGCGGCTGTAAACCTGTCGTGGAGCAAATACTCCAGAGCGTATTGGGCGATGGCTTTAAGGCCGCAGGCAAACAAGGCATATGCCCATGCACGACACTCGATCGGGATGAAATCGTCGCCGAAATCCGTGCGAAGGGGCTTACCACGACGAAGGAAGTCATGCATGTTCTGAACTTCAGCAACCCGGAAGGCTGCTCGAAATGCCGCCCGGCCATTCATTATTATCTGGCCATGCTGAACCCGGTAACCCATCAGGAGGAGAGGGAATCCCGTTTTGTCAACGAACGGATGAACGCCAACATTCAGAAAGACGGCACGTATACGGTAGTCCCAAGAATGTACGGCGGCGTTACCACGCCGGAGGATTTGAAGAAAATCGCGGATGTATCGCTTAAATATAATGTGAAGGTTGTCAAGGTTACCGGCGGACAGCGTCTGGACCTCATCGGTGTTAAGAAGGAAGACTTACCGAGCGTCTGGGAAGAGCTCGATATGCCGTCGGGTTATGCATATGCCAAATCGCTGCGGACCGTGAAGACCTGTGTAGGATCCCAGTTCTGCCGTTTCGGTACGCAGGATTCGATGGGCATGGGGGCATTCCTCGAGGAGAAATTCGAAAGACTGGATTTCCCGGCGAAATTTAAAATGGCGGTCAACGGATGTCCGCGAAACTGTGCCGAGTCGTGCACGAAAGATATCGGAATCGTCGGCAATGACGGTGGATGGGAAATATTCGTTGGAGGCAACGGCGGCACGAAGGCACGTCTGGCGGATTCGTTCTGCAAAGTGAAAACGGATGAAGAGCTGGTCGAAATCTGCGGAGCCCTGATGCAGTATTACCGTGAAACCGGTAAGTACCTGGAGAGAACCTCGGAGTGGGTAGAGCGTTTGGGACTGGAACAAATCCGAGCCGTTATCCTGGACGATCCGAAGCAGCGTAAGGAACTGGTGGAGAGAATCGAGCTTGCCCTGCAGCAAGTTGAGGATCCTTGGAAGAAAGTGCTGAACGACGAGAAGCTGCGTTATACGCTATTCGAGGATGCAAGACCAGTGATCAGCAAATAGAAGAGGGAGGAACCTGCTTTCCTCTAGCCGCCTGAGCATATAGAGCTTATTGCAGTATGGATCGGAATAGACAAGAGAAGTGGAGGCTGCATGTTATGGAAACCGAAAGATTTATTACGGTAGGAAATGAAAATGATTTTCTGTCACAGCTCGGAAGGGTGGTCCATCTCGGAGACCGGGAGATTGCCGTCTTCCGGACTTCGGATCATCAATGGTTTGCGCTGGACAATCAAAGCCCGCATCCCAAAGGAGGGCCACTCTCGGAAGCCATCGTATCCGGGCACTACATCTACGATCCGTTATACGATTGGAAGATCGAGCTTTCAACCGGGCTCGTACAGGCTCCGGATCAAGGCCAGGTTCGTGTATACCCGATTCGCACCGTGGACGGGAAGGTTGAGGTGGCTGTTTAAGGCCAGATCTCGCATATTAAACAGACGAAATCAAGGGGTGGTATCCCATGTTTAAAACGGATGTGGAAGCCGTTGTTAATGCCGCCGTCGGGAAAAAGGAGCAGATGAATCATAATCTGCTGCGCTATATGGTATCGGCTATGCTGGCCGGCGCGTATGTCGGCATTGGAATTGTATTGATCTTTAAGTTGGGGGCGCCGCTCGCGGCTGCCGGTTCGCCCTTCCAATCCCTCGTCATGGGAGCGGCATTCGGGATCGCGCTCACGTTGGTGGTGTTCGCAGGATCAGAGCTGTTTACCGGGAATCATATGTTTTTTACGATAAGCACATTATCCGGTCGAACGACAATGGGGGATACGCTGAAGAACTGGGTGCTCGTGTTTATCGGCAATCTGGCCGGAGCGATTCTGCTCAGCTATCTGGTGTATGCTTCCGGCCTGTTCAAAGGCCTGCCGCCGGACCATCTCATCTTCACGGCTGCCGCCAAGAAAATGAATGATCCGTTTATGGAGCTGTTCTTCCGAGGCATCTTGTGTAACTGGCTTGTCTGTCTGGCCTTGTGGATGGGGATTCGGGCCAAAGGAGAAACGACCAAGCTGATCTTAATATGGTGGTGTCTGTTTGCCTTCATTGCGACAGGGTACGAGCATAGTGTAGCCAATATGACACTTCTGACGCTCGCGACGATATTGCCGGGGCATCCCGAGACCATTTCCATCGGCGGTTGGATCAGCAACATGGTGCCGGTCACGCTGGGGAACATTCTTGGCGGCGGATTGTTTGTGGGGATGGCGTATTGGTTTATCTCGTCGGGAAAAGGGAGCAAGCAAAAGAAGGTTGCATAGTAGGCATCATAGAAAAGGGGCTGCTCATAAAGTGGGTTTACTCACTTGATATACAGCCGAAAAGAAGCGGTCGACCAAACGGTTGACCGCTTCTTTCATTTGTCTAGTTAAAGTGAGGGATCTGCACGGAACGTCTCCTAACAAAAAAAGAGGGATCCCGTCGGGCACATACATAAAAAGCCGTCCCTTCAGTTCAATGACTGAACAGGACAGCTATATGAATCTTGTCTTCCAATCCTTACCGATGTTCCACCAGGTCAATCGCACCAAGCACAATATGAGCCAGTCCGAAGCCGAGAATACCGGTTGCGGCAAGTTTATACTTGCTGCCAAGCAGAGCGGCACCCGAAGCAGAAACCACAGTTCCAAGAACAGCAGGAATCAAACCTTCACGCATGCTGAGCACTCCCTTTATTTTGGTTTGGAAAGACAAGGTTATTGTAAGCAGATGACTGTATATTATGCACTGAAGGGAGGCCGATTAAATCCGGCAGATTTCGTTCGGACACAACTCGCAATGGCAGATTTCCTGCAGCATCGGAAGATCTTTAATGACAATCATCCCGCCGGCATATTCGATAGCATCTTTTTTGCGCAGGTCACTCAGCATCCGGTTCACGCTTTCGCGGGTTGCGCCAATCATGTTCGATAGATCGGTGTGGGTAATCTTCTTGTTGATGAGAATAGTATCATCCGCTTGATGCTGCCCGTAGGTGTTGCTCAGCCGGATGAGTGTCGATGTTAAAGCGCCGGGCTTGCCGTACATCATGAGATCCCGAAATTTGGTCTGGGTGATGCGGTGGTGAATGCCCATCCACTTCATAAAATCAATGGCGAAGTCGCAGTGCTGACAGATCAGCAGCTCCAGATCCTTGTGCTCGATGACACCGACAACACTATCCTCAAGCACCTCTGCCGAGAAACTGTGATTGTTGCTGAAGAATGGATCGGCTTGCCCGACCATGTCTCCCGGATGGTACATATATAGAATCAGTTCTTTGCCTTCATCGGTCGATTTGGTTAATTTGATTCTTCCTTGTTTAACGTAGTACAGCTTGTCGGCGAAATCGCCTTCCCAGAACAAATGGGATCCTTCAGGGAGTACCCTTTCCTTCATGCTGACCAGCAGACGGTTGCGGTTTTGCTCCGAGAAGCACTGCGTGTTCCCTAAGTTTTCGATTTCCATTACATGGTCTACAGTATTCATGTTGGTATCCCCTAACATCCTAAAATTTGATCTGTTTAATCTTTAAATACATTATAACGTGAAAACATTCACTTTTGGGGGAGAATAAGAGGGAAATCGTGGCGAATTTTCAAACTTTGTGATCTCTTTCACTTGAAAGGAGGGGGAGACAGGTGTAAATCACACAGAAAAGATAAATACTTATATTGTGAAATAATTCACATGAAATTAAAAACAGCTGTGTTACGATCAAAGCGTAGAAAGAAACATGAATCATGGGAGGATGAGAGATATGGCTGTGAGCAAAGGAACGGTGGAAGTAAAAGGACAAACAGCGTCGGAGTACATTCAGGGGCTGATTGACAAGGCGAATCGGGCCAAAGAAAAGTTTATGGAATTGAATCAGGAGCAAGTCGACGGGATTGTACAGGCCATGGCCATGGCAGGTCTTGAGAAGCACATGCAGCTGGCGAAAATGGCGGTTGAGGAAACCGGACGCGGCGTGTACGAAGACAAGATCATCAAAAACCTGTTTGCCACGGAGTATATCCACAACAGCATTAAATACGACAAAACCGTGGGTATCATTGAAGACAACGCCTATGACAGCTTTCAAAAAATAGCAGAACCGATCGGGATTATCATGGGGATAACACCGGTAACCAATCCGACCTCCACGACGATATTCAAGGCACTGATCTCCATTAAAACAAGAAACCCGATCATCTTCGGATTCCATCCATCCGCGCAGGCCTGCAGCAAGGAAGCCGCACGGATACTGCGGGATGCTGCCGTGAAGCAAGGTGCTCCTGCCGATTGCATCCAGTGGATCGAAGCTCCTTCCATGGATAAAACCAATGCGCTGATGAATCATCCTGACGTTGCCTGCATTCTGGCTACAGGCGGTTCGGCGATGGTCAAAGCGGCATACAGCTGCGGCAAGCCTGCCCTGGGCGTTGGACCAGGAAACGTGCCTTGCTTTATTGAGAAGAGCGCGGATTTGGATCAGGCAGTGAACGATTTGATTTTGTCCAAAACCTTTGATAACGGCATGATCTGCGCTTCCGAGCAGGCTGTCATTATCGAGGAGCCTATATATCATACAGTGAAGAAAAAAATGATTGCCAGCGGCTGTTATTTTGTCAACAAGGAAGAGCTGGCGAAACTGACTGCGCATGCGATGGTATCGGATAAATGTGCGGTAAATCCTACTATCGTCGGACAGCCGGCAACTAAGATAGCCGAGGCTTGCGGATTCGAGGTACCGGAAAGCACCAAGATCCTGGTCGCCGAGCTGGAGGGAGTCGGACCTGCCTACCCGTTGTCTGCCGAGAAGCTTAGCCCGGTGCTGGCCTGCTATAAAGTGAAAGATGCGGAAGAGGGCATCACGCGCGCTGAAGAGATGGTTGCTTTTGGCGGCATGGGCCACTCGTCGGTAATCCATTCGCACAATGAGGACATCATCATGAAATTCTCGGATCGGATGAAAACCTGCCGTATCCTGGTGAATCAGCCATCTTCGCAAGGCGGTATCGGCGATATCTACAACACGAATCTGCCATCGCTGACGCTGGGCTGCGGTTCGTATGGACGTAATTCCACTTCGTCGAACGTGACGGCTGTCAATTTAATCAACGTGAAAAGGGTGAACCGCAGAACCGTGAATATGCAGTGGTTTAAAGTGCCGGACAAAATTTACTTTGAAAAAGCTTCGACGCAGTATCTTGCGAAAATGCCGGAAATCACCCGTGTCGCTATCGTTACCGACCCCATGATGGTGAAGCTGGGTTATGTGGAGCGGGTAGAGCACTATCTGCGTCAGCGCAGAGTGCCGGTAGCCATCGAAGTCTTCTCGGAGGTTGAGCCGGATCCTTCGACAACGACCGTAGAACGCGGAACGGAAATGCTTGCAAGATTCCAGCCGGACTGCATCATCGCCCTCGGCGGCGGATCGCCAATGGATGCAGCGAAAGCCATGTGGCTGTTCTATGAATATCCGGATACGGATTTTAACAATCTGAAGCAAAAATTCATGGATATCCGCAAGCGGGTCTATAAATATCCGAAGCTAGGACGGAAAGCGAAGTTCGTTGCCATTCCAACAACGTCGGGAACGGGCTCGGAAGTAACTTCGTTTGCCGTCATCACGGACAAAGGGCTGGGGAATACCAAGTACCCGCTGGCTGATTATGAGCTGACACCGGATGTGGCGATTATCGATCCGGAATTCGTTTACACGCTGCCTAAAACGGCGGTAGCCGATACCGGCATGGACGTTCTGACACATGCAATTGAAGCCTACGTATCGGTGATGGCCAGCGATTATACGGATGGGCTTGCCATCAAGGCCATACAGCTGGTGTTCCAGTATCTTGAGCAGTCGGCGCTTACCGGCGACAAACTTGCCCGCGAAAAAATGCATAATGCTTCGACGCTTGCCGGCATGGCTTTTGCGAATGCGTTCCTTGGCATCAACCACAGTCTTGCGCATAAGTGGGGCGGACAGTATCATACGGCACACGGACGCACCAATGCGATCCTGATGCCTCACGTCATCCGTTACAACGCGAAGAAGCCAACGAAATTCGCTGCATGGCCTAAATACACCCACTTTGTGGCTGATGAGAGATATGCTGAAATCGCGCGGATTCTCGGACTGCCGGCAAGAACGACGGAAGAGGGCGTAAACAGTCTGATTGGCGCAATCCGGGAGCTGAACAGCAAGCTCGGGATCGAGGAATCGTTCCAGCAGCTTGGCATCGACCCTAAAGATTTCGAGAAAAATGTTGAGCATTTGGCGGACCGGGCTTTTGAAGACCAGTGTACAACGAGCAATCCGAAGCTGCCGCTGGTAACGGAGCTCGCAGAAGTTTACCGCAACGCATTTTACGGCCGGTTCTAGACAAGATAGACTCTAAACGCTGATCGTGAAGATCCATGAAGATTTTGAGGTAAGGCATGCAAAACTAGACTCAGAGTGATAAAAGTCACGGGAAAAGATAAGTTTGTGATTATTATCACAGATGCAGGAGATCAACAGGACTACAATAAAGATGTAGAAGGAAGCTGAATCTCAGATCTTTGATATAGAAGCTTGAAGGCACAAGGCGGGGTAGTGGCACCATTGATCGTGAAAATAATCACATTAAAGATCTGAGATAGATCAAGGTGTGGCCCCGCCTGTCCTTGCAAGCCCCAGCAAATCTAGGAGGGATTCAATATGTCGGTGATTGAAAAAGAAGCAGGCTGGAAAGGTTTTAAATCAGGTAAATGGACCAAGCGGATTGACGTTAATGATTTTATTGCAGAGAACATTACTCCCTATTATGGCTCTGATGAATTTTTGGCTGGACCCACGGATAACACCAAAGCGCTGTGGGATATCGTATCGGATTTAACCAAGAAGGAAAGGGAGAATGGCGGGGTTCTGGATGTGGATGTCCATACACCATCAACCATCACCTCCCATCAACCCGGCTATTTGGATAAGGATAAGGAACAGATTGTCGGCGTTCAGACCGACGAGCCGTTCAAACGCTCCATCCAGCCTTTCGGCGGAATCCGGATGATGATTGATGCGTGCAACGCATACGGCTTTGAAATGCCGCAGGCGGTTGTGGACATCTTTAACGGCATACGCAAAACGCATAACCAAGGTGTGTTTGATGCCTATACTCCTGAGATGAGAGCAGCGCGCAAGGCCGGGATTATTACGGGTCTTCCCGATGCGTATGGCCGTGGACGTATCATCGGTGACTATCGCAGAGTATCGTTATACGGCGTGGACGCGCTGATCCAGGACAAATTGAGAGAACTCGCCGAGCTTGAAGTGGATGCGATGGATGAGCCGGTCATCCGTTTGCGGGAAGAATTGTCTGAACAAATGCGGGCGCTCAAGGAACTGAAGGAAATGGCGGCTATGCATGGTTATGACATTTCCAAACCTGCGAATACGGCGAAGGAAGCATTCCAGTGGCTGTATTTCGGTTACTTGGCCGCTATCAAGGAGCAGAATGGCGCTGCGATGTCTCTTGGCCGGGTATCCTCTTTCCTTGATATTTATATTCAACGGGATCTGGCTGAAGGCAAGCTGACGGAAGAAACAGCCCAGGAACTGGTCGACCATTTCGTAATGAAACTTCGGATCGTGAAATTCCTGCGTACACCGGATTATAACGAGCTGTTCAGCGGGGATCCGACGTGGGTAACGGAATCCATCGGCGGTATGTCGGTAAACGGTGAGACGAGAGTGACCAAGAACAGCTTCCGTTTCCTGCACACCCTGTACAATTTGGGACCTGCTCCGGAACCGAACTTAACGGTGCTATGGTCGGAGAAGCTGCCGGAAGCCTTCAAAAAATATTGTTCGAAAGTTTCGATCGAAACCAGCTCGATTCAATACGAGAACGATGATCTTATGCGCCCGATCTACGGAGACGATTACGGCATCGCCTGCTGCGTATCCGCAATGCGCATCGGAAAGCAGATGCAGTTCTTCGGAGCCAGAGCAAACCTCGCCAAAGCGCTGCTCTATGCGATTAACGGCGGTAGAGATGAGAAATCCGGCGCCCAGGTTGGACCGGAATATCCGGCCATCACCGCGGAAGTTCTGAGTTATGATGAAGTCATGAAGCGGTTCAAGCCGATGATGGAATGGCTTGCGAAGCTCTACATGAATACGCTCAATGTGATCCATTACATGCATGACAAATACAGCTATGAACGGATCGAGATGGCGCTTCACGACCGGGATATCCTGCGCACGATGGCATGCGGCATTGCAGGCCTGTCCGTAGCAGCGGATTCACTGAGCGCGATTAAATATGCGAAGGTGAAGCCGGTACGCAACGAGCAAGGGATTGCGGTGGATTTTGAAATCGAGGGCGAGTTCCCTTGCTATGGCAATAATGATGATCGAGTGGATAGCATCGCTGTTGAGCTGGTCGAGGCCTTCATGAGCATGATTCGCAAGCACAAGGCATACCGTGATGCCATGCCAACGCAATCGGTGCTCACGATTACGTCGAACGTTGTATACGGCAAGAAGACAGGAACCACGCCGGATGGACGTAAGGCAGGCGAGCCGTTTGCGCCGGGCGCGAATCCAATGCACGGACGCGATAAGAAGGGAGCTCTCGCTTCGCTGACCTCCGTGGCCAAGCTGCCATACGAGGACAGTCTCGACGGCATCTCGAATACGTTCTCGATCGTACCGAAAGCTCTTGGCAAGGAAAGTGATATCCGTGTGAACAACCTGGTTGCGATGCTGGACGGTTACTTTGGCAGCAAAGCGCACCATCTGAACGTCAACGTATTTGACCGGGAGCAGCTGATGGATGCGATGGAGCATCCGGAGAATTATCCGCAGTTGACGATCCGGGTATCCGGTTATGCGGTCAACTTCGTCAAACTGACGCGCGAACAGCAGCTTGACGTTATCAACCGTACGTTCCACGGATCGATGTAAGGATGGAAGACTACCATAGCGGATACGGAAAGGATGACGCACCATGCTAAAAGGTCATGTACACTCCATAGAAACGTTCGGAACGGTGGACGGTCCGGGTATCCGCTTTGTGCTCTTCATGCAGGGCTGCCTCTTGAAGTGTCAATACTGCCATAATCCGGATACCTGGGGACTGCATGAAGGACGCGAGATGACGGTAGATGACGTATTGGCAGAGATTGAGCCTTATCTGAGCTACTACCGTTCATCGGGCGGCGGGTTAACGGTCTCCGGCGGTGAGCCGACATTGCAGTATCCTTTTGTCACGGAGCTGTTCAAGGAAGTGAAGCGACGCTGGAATTTGCATACGACGCTGGACAGCAACGGCTATAATGAACCGGAGAAAATATCGGAATTGCTGGAGCATACCGACTTGGTGCTGCTGGATCTGAAGCATATCAACGACGAGAAGCATATCAAGCTCACCGGGAAGTCCAATGAACGGACGTTGAAGACCGCCCGCTGGCTGTCCGAACATGGTCGGAACATGTGGGTCCGGCACGTATATGTGCCGGGCATCCATGACAGCGAAGAAGACTTGATTGAGTTAGGTCAATTTATTCGGACGCTGCACGGCGTCGAGAAATTCGAAATTTTGCCATATCATCAGATGGGCGTGTATAAATGGAAGGAACTCGGCATGGCTTATCCATTAGAGGGCGTTCCTTCGCCATCCGAAGAGGAAGTGGCACGCGCTTACCGGTTGATTGGCGAAATACCCGAGAATATAGAGACTGTCTAGTAATGATTTCAGCTGCATAATACTAAACATAATATGTTATGATTAATGACAATAACCTTTCCTATTAATGGAAGGGTTATTGTTTTTTGTAGAGGATTTTATCCCTTGGATAGAAAAATGTCGACCTATCGAAATATGCAATCGCTTTCTATAATGAAGATGTAAGGAAAGTGCCTATCAAATATACAAACACTTCGGGAGGGTCAAGACAATGAAGAAAAAGGGTCTGGCATTATTAATGTCGCTTCTGTTCGTCTCATCCACGCTTTTGTCTGCGTGCGGCGGCGGTGACAAGGCAGCAGAGAAGCCGTCAGGTGGTTCGGAAGGAACGGTAAGCAATGAGCCGTTTGAAATCACCATCCGCCATACGCAAGTAGGTGAATCCAAGAAGTTCCGTCTCGCATTGCTGAACGATGTGGTCAGTAAGACCGAAGAGGCGGTGCCCGGACTGAAAATCAAGCTGGACGCTGTAGACTCTGAAGTGAACCGTAAAGAGAAGCTGAGAGGCGAGATGGCAGCCGGTAAGCCGCCGGAAGTGTTCGATGTGTTCGGCAGCCCCGATGCAGGCGTATATTCCAAAGAAGGCTTGATGCTCGATTTGACTCCGATTTTGGATGAGCTGGGCATTAAAGACAAATTTACGACGCTAGACCCGTTCACACATGATGGCAAGATCTACGGATTGCCGATTGGCGGTTCCATCGAAGGTATTTTCTATAACAAGGACTACTTCACGCAAAAAGGGCTGAGCGTTCCAAAAACATTGGCTGAATTAGAGCAAATTGCCGAAACCATCAAAGCCGACGGCAAGATTCCGTTCGCGCAATCCTCCAAGGATGCTTGGATTCCGCTCATGACCACGAATAACTTGTGGAGCTATTACGCGGGGCCAGAGGTTACTTACGGCTTTAAGACCGGAGAAACGAAATGGACGGATCCGAAAGTCGTTGAAGGTGTGAAGAAGCACCAAGAATGGGTTGAGAAAGGGTACTTCAAAAAAGGCGAGCTCGGATTCGAATATGCGGACATGAGAAACCAAATGATTACCGGCGAAGCCATCATGATGATGGACGGATCGTGGGCGAACTCCGTATTTAGAGATCCGGCTCAAGCGGGTGACATGGTAGGCAAGGTCGGATACTTCAACCTGCCTCCGGTTAATGAAGGCGACCCAGTCATAGTCATGCAGGACGCAAACAACGGATATGGATTCTCGGCAGCGGTTGCGGAAGATCCTCGTAAACTTCAGGCGGTTAAAGAGTTCATCAAAAATATGTGGACAGATGAAATGCAGCTTCGCGGACTGAAAGAAGACGGTGTACTGCCGGCGATGAAGATGGATCTGGCCACCATGAACTCCACTTCGGACGACCCGCTTATGCAAGACATTTTCAAAGGCGTAAGTGAGATCAACAAATCCTTCCCTGCCTTTGATGCACTTGTTCAAGCAGACGTGAACACCGCACTGAGCATGGGAATTCAGCAAGTCATCGGCGGCGAGCTTGATGCCGAGAAGATGCTCGAGAATGTGCAGGCAGCGCAAGAAGCGGCCAATGCTTCAGAGGAATAACTACAATCCTAGACGGAAGGGCACCACCCGCTGCGGTACATGGGGGTGCCCTTTCGCCTAAACAACATCAGACATAAATACGGAGGTTACCATGAACAAAGCGCTGAGAAATCCTCTGATTTACATCGTTTTTGTGCTGCCGGCATTCTTGCTGTTTCTGGCTTTTTTCATATACCCGATCTTTACTGCATTTGACAACAGCTTTACGAGCTGGAACGGCATCTCCAAAGATGTGAAGTATATTGGGTTCGATAACTATGTAACAGCCTTGAATGACGATGCTTTTTGGAAAGCTGTCAGGAACAACGTTTATTTCATTCTCTTTTCCTGTTTGATCCAGGTTCCGACGATCATTATCTTTTCCCTGTTAATCGCAAACGTGAAGCGTTTGAAGGGGCTTTATAAAACGGCGGTTTTCGCGCCGTCCATCATGTCGACGGCTGTCATCGGCATTTTATGGGGATTCATTTACAATCCGGACTTTGGTCTGATGAATGAGATTTTAGGGCTGGTTGGCATTGAACCCATCTATTGGTTATCGGATCGCAAATGGGCCATGATTGCCATCCTGATCACAAACGCGTGGCAATGGACCGGCTTTTACATCGTGATGGTGCTTGCCGCAATTTTATCCATACCGAAGGAGCTTGATGAGGCTGCGGCAATCGATGGAGCGACAGGCGTCCAAAGAGCAACCAAAATCACGCTTCCCTTAATTATGCCAATTATCTCTGTTGTGATCATGCTGTCGATCGCGGGAGCTATGAAAGCGGCGGACATTATTCTGGTTATGACCAAGGGTGGGCCGGCCGGCTCAACCGACGTTATGGCGACATATATGATTCGATATGCAATTACGAGCTTCAAGCATGGCTTTGGCAATTCGATCGCCGTGCTGATCTTCCTCTTTACGATTATTGTAACGGTGCTCTACCAGGTGCTGGTCGCAAGACGCAACGAAAGGATTGAATACTGATGAGAGCAATAAAGAAACTGATCCCGCACATTTTTCTGATGGCCTACTTGCTCGTCATACTATATCCATTCCTCTTCGTCCTGTTCTCTTCCGTGAAGGTGGATAACCAGTCCATTGCTACGAACCCATTTGGTTTGCCAAGCACGTTGGTATTTGATAACTATGTGAACGCATGGGTGAGCGCCAAAATTAGCACGTATTTCTGGAACAGCTTATACATCGGCGTGCTGTCAGCCTGCTTGTCGATTCTATTTGCGGCGATGCTGGCTTTTGCCGTGACGCGGATGAGATACAACCGGATCAGCGCGATTGTCTTTCAATGTATTTTGATAGGTATGCTGATTCCAAATAACTCTCTCATGCTGCCGATATATGGCATGATGAGGCAGTTGGATATTTTGAACACGCATATGGCCCTGATTCTGCCGTATGTTGCTAATGCCATCCCATTCTCGGTTATTATACTGGCTGCCTTCATGCGGTCGCTGCCCGGTGAAATCGAAGAAGCCGCGGTTATTGATGGATTGAGGTCCGGAGGGTTGTTTGCTAGAATTATCTTACCTCTGACCGTTCCGGCCATCGTTACCGTATTTATCATCAACTTCCTGGGTAACTGGAACGAATTCTTGCTTGCTAACTATTTCCTATCGAATGATGAACTGAGAACGCTGCCTGTCGGAATGGTCGGATTCAGGGACGCCTACAATATGAACTACGCACAGATGTCCGCGGGTATCGTATTCAGCGTGCTGCCGGTCCTTATCATTTATGCCGTGCTGCAAGAGAAGATCATTGAAGGCGTTACCGCAGGAAGCGTCAAGGGGTAATACCAGGAGCAGGAGCATGCGTATGAATTTGCGGAACAAACTATTCACGGCCTTTTTGGGGCTTATTATTATTCCGTTATTTGTGCTGGGCCTATTTACATTCTTTATTACGTACAATTCGATTGAGAAAAAATACAGCCAGCAGGCTGAATATTCGCTAAAAGCGATCAGCTACAGCATTCTGAGCGTGTTCAAGGAGATGGAGTATGTCACGGATAACGGGATTGCCACCTCCGTCTTTGCCATGGCGCTGAATGCCAAGAATCCCGATGATCAAAACCTGATTAAGGAATCCAATGCGGAACAGCTGAAACTGAACGACAGACAGCGAAACTTTCGGAATCTACTATACAATCACCCAGCCATCAGTTATGCGTTTTTATATCATTTCAATAAAGAGTCATCGCCGATTCCGATATTCAGTAAAGAGGATTTCAGAACACTGCCCTATGAGCAGTTTAAGAACAGTCCTTTATACGAAGAGGTTGTGCAGCTTAACGGAATCCCCAAATGGCTGGCTCCGCACGAATTTCCGGAATTGACGGGGGCGGAGCCGGTATTTACCCAGATCAGGCTGATTAAGGACGTGACGACACTCCGCAAGCTGGGGATCCTGGTCGTCCAGATCAAGAGGTGGGAGTTTGAAGAGATTTTCCGTCATCTGACGCTGCCTAACAATCTGCAGAATACATCGTTTATGTTGGTCAACAATGAAGGCTTCATTTTATTTGATCCAAATAACGATATGGATGGCCAAAATATTAGTCAATATATGAAGCGTGACGTTGAATTTAAGCAAGGCTACCAAAGTTTTAAAGCCAAGTTTAACGGTAAGGAGAATATTGTCTCCATCTATCATCTGAATGATTACGGCTGGAATCTCGTCTCGGTGACCAGCTGGAACTCGCTCTCACAAGAAGTGACTTCTTTTGCCAAGTGGTTCTTCGTCATTATGGGCCTCTGTCTGGTTACGGCGATTGTGTTCAACCGCCTGTTCATGAATCGGATTACCGGGACGATCGCTGTCATCGTACGGTTTATGCGCCGCGTGGAAGATGGGGATTTGAATGCGAGAGTTGAAGAGAAGGGAGAGGATGAGCTGCTGCTACTGTCGCAAGGGTTCAACAATTTGATGAACCGGATCAACAATCTGTTTGCGCAGATCAAAAAGGAGCAGAGGCAGAAGACCGATGCGGAGATGCGTGTGCTGCAAGCGCAGATTAAGCCGCACTTCCTCTTTAACACCTTGGAATCGATCAACGTTCTCGCTGTACAGAATGAAGGACGCAAGGTCAGCGAAATGGTATACCGGCTTGCCAGCATCTTGCGGATCAGTATACAGGAAAAGGAAGAAATTACGCTGGATGAAGAAATCAAGCACTTGCAGAGCTACCTTGAAATCCAGAAGTTTCGGTTCGAGGACCTGTTCGAATACGAGATTGACGTGCCGAAAGAGCTTATGCACAGCCGCATCTTGAAGCTGACGCTGCAGCCGCTGGTTGAGAACAGCATACAGCATGGCTTTGAAGGGATTTCTTATACAGGATGGATACGCATCTCTGCATGGAAGGAACTCGGTAATGTCATCATTCGGGTAGAGGATAACGGGCTCGGCATGACCTCAGAGCAGTTGTCCATGTTTGAATATATGGTGTCCGAGGATAACGGATCGGAACAGACGACGATGCAGAATCTCAAAGTGAACCAGGAACGACGGGGACTTGGACTGCGGAGCGTGGCTGACCGGCTTCGCATTCAGTACGGGGATTATTACGGTCTATTCATATGCTCAAGCCGCCCCGGCGGCACCGTTATACAATGCGTCATACCCAATTATGACAGGGGGGAAGGGCAGCATGTTGAAGGCATTATTAGTTGACGATGAGGCTCCAATCCTGAACAATCTCAGCAAGGTTCTGCCTTGGGAAGAGATGGGCATGAAGGTTGTCGGACTTGCCCGAAGCGGGATGGAAGCACTTGAAGTAGCGGATCAGTATAACCCGGATCTGATTCTGTGTGATATCCGGATGCCCGTCATGGACGGACTGACCTTTATTACGAAGATTCGGGAGAAAGGAAGCCGGGCGGAAATTTTTTTGTTAACGGGATATCAGGAGTTTGAATATGCCCGGGAAGCAATTAAGCTGGGCGTCAAGGATTATATCAGCAAGCCGATTCATTACGGTGAGCTTGAAATGAAGATTCGAGAGATCGGGGAGGAGATCCGCAAGAAGAGGGCGAAAGAGAAGTATTACAATACCGTTTCGCTAATCGATGAGGCTCCGAATCCTGAAGCGGTTAAGAAAACGCCGGAGCAATTGGTAACGTCTGCTCTGGAGTATATCAATACCCATATGGGACAGGATTTGGGGATTGAGGAGCTTTCGGAGCATTTAGGGATCAGCTCCAGTTACTTCTGTTTATTGTTCAAGAACCATGTCGGACTTACCTTCGTGGAGTACTTGACGAGACAGCGGATGGAGGCGGCCAAGTTCCTGTTAGTGAACAGCGACAAGAACATTGCGCAGATCGGCTCCTTTGTCGGTTATCATGAGCGGCGGTATTTTACCAAGGTATTTCAAAAGGCTACCGGCATGACGCCATCCGAGTTCCGGGAAATGTCCGGGGAGGCAACGGTATAGGTTTTGATAGGGCCTATGCAGGCGCTACAGTCATCACGAGATCAATCCGCTTGGCTTGCAAAGTCCTTTAAATGGATAGAAAGTAGGTATGAGATCAATGAAATGGACGGCAGCAGATTTATCGTTAGAACAAAAGGTAGGACAAATGTTTATATGCGGCTTCAACGCCTTGACGCCGAATGAGCACGCCAAAATACTGATTGAACAATATCAGGTCGGGGGCATCTGCTATTTTCGCCGGAACGTGAAAACGCTCCCTCAGCTTGCCGAACTGTCAGAGTCCTTGCAGCAGCTCGCATCGGACCGCCAAAAGTTTCCGCTTCTGATCTCAATAGATCAGGAGGGCGGTATGGTTGCCCGGATTGATCATGAAGGCATCAGCCGCATTCCGGGAAATATGGCGCTTGGAGCAGCGGGCAGCGCGGAGGATTCGTACAGGGTAGCGCAAATCGGGGCGCGCGAATTGCGTTCACTCGGCGTGAACATGAATTTCGCTCCTTGCCTCGACGTGAACAACAATCCTCGTAATCCGGTCATCGGCGTGCGTTCCTTCGGCGAAGATCCCCAAGCTGTTGCCGCGCTTGGGGCTGCGGCCATTAAGGGATATCAGGAAGAAGGCGTGTCCGCTACGGCCAAGCACTTCCCGGGACATGGCGATACGAGCGTCGATTCACATCTCGGGCGGGCTTCTGTACCGCATGATCTGGAACGGCTCCGCAGCGTGGAATTGTATCCGTTCGCGCAAGCGATCCGGGACGGTGTGGACGCCATTATGACGGCTCACGTCAGTTTCCCGGCGATAGAGCCGAGTGATCTGCCGGCAACGCTTTCTCATGCCGTGTTAACGGGTTTGCTGAGGGAAGAGATGGGGTTTGAAGGGCTGATCATAACGGACTGCCTTGAGATGCATGCGATCTCCAAAGAGTACGGGATTCCGGAGGGCGCGATACGCGCGATCGCAGCGGGTGCGGACTGCGTACTGGTCAGCCACAATCTATCCGAGCAGACGGCGGCGATTACGGCCGTCATTGAAGCTGTCCGCAGCGGAAGGCTTTCAGAGAATCTGATCGATACGGCTGTAGAGCGGATATTGGCGCTTAAGCAGCGTAATGCGATGCTCGCAGAGGAGCTTCCGGTCTACCCGATTGGCGAGGTGGCGGAAGAGACCAAACAATTGCTGGCTCAAATCGCAGGCAGAGGCATCACGCTGGTGAAAGACGAAGGGCAGCTGCCTCTTAAGCCGGCGCAGGCTGTGGCCGTGATCTGGCCGGAACTGCTTTCGGCAACCCAGGTTGATGAAGCATGGAGCATGAGCTATACCTTGGGGGATGCCTTAAGATGTTACGGGGTTCCGGCAGACGATCTGCGAGTCGGAACCGATATGTCCGATGAAGAGGTCGAGCAGGCCGTTAAGGCAGCCGAAGGATATAAACAGATTGTGGTAGCCACGTACACTTCCGAGAGCCGTCTTCCCGCCGGCCAGCAGAAGCTGGTGAACAAGCTGGCTGAACTTGAGGATGTGGCCCTTGTTATCGTCGCTACCCGTAATCCTTATGATATCAATGATCTTCCCCCGGTTCCGACGTATTTGTGCAGCTACGAGAACACGCCTTATTATATGAATGCGACCGCGGGCGTCTTGATAGGACAGGTTAAACCGGAGGGTAAGCTCCCGGTAGGGATCAGCGAGGCTTATCCGCTAGGTTGGAGCGGTAATCAGGACTATGTCAACAATTGAATAAGGGTTGCTCAAACCGGAGTCTTCCTACCCAGGAATGCTCCGGTTTTCCTATTTTCCAGCCATTTCTGAGCAACTTTTCGGGAAACTTCGCGTCTAATAGTATGTCCAATAGAGGCAGACAGACTATACTGAGTGTTTTAAAGGAGTAGAGAATGAATTTCAAGAGAATCTCGATGATTACAGTCCTTGCCGCGGCACAGGTATCCATGGCATTTCCCGCGGCAGCTGAATCACCGGATATTACAGCTCCGGCGCTAAATAGCCAATCAGCGCTGCAGTCCCCGGTGGAAGGACAAAGCCAGCAGAGTGGAGAACAACAGACGGACATGCAGCAAGCGGAGGAAACATCGGCAACGCCAAAGGAAACACCTTCTGATTCAGTTGAAGGCACGATTAGCGATCCGAATGCCGAACCTTCTACCCCAAATGAACAGCAGGAGCAGGAGGACACGGATAGCGATCCTTCCGATAATGAGGTATCAGAGAACGAATCGGGCAGCCCATCCGGAGACAAGCCCGAAGTCAGCACTTCCCATGTTTCGGCTAACGAACTTGTGCTGCTGATGAACAGCAATGTGATGTACCATAACGGCAAGAAATACAAAGCGGGTCAGCCGATGGCTGTGAAGCAAGGGGTATCCTATGTCGCCATTCGCGCCATGGTTGAACGTGCAGGACTGAAGCTGTCTTACGATAACAAAACGAAGGAAACCATCATCCTTAAGGATGGCAATGAACTTCGGTTTACGACAGGAAGCAGCAATTATAAGGTCAACGGACAGGTACGCCCAATGAAAGGCCCTGCTTACCAGAGCAGCAATGTGTTTATGGTTCCGTTAACCGCGATCACGCAAGCCCTTGATATTCCATACCGGGTAAACCAGCCCGAGAAAAAGGTTATTCTTGATTTATCCGGTATGGGCAGCGGCAACGGTAACGGCCAACAGCCAGGCGGAAATAACGGCGGGGGATCTGGCAGCGAGGTTCCGAACATACCGAACCTGGGTCCGAATGACCTCATCCTGATGATGAACAGCAACAAGATGTATCAGAACGGGAAAGCTTATACGGCAGGTCAGCCAATGGCAGTCAAGAATGGCGTATCCTATGTTGCCATTCGCTCCCTCGTTGATCGTGTCGGCCTGAAGCTGACCTATGACGGAAAGACAAAGGAAACGATTATTATCCGCGGTAACGATGAGCTTCGTTTTAAGACGAACAGCAGCGTATACACCGTGAACGGGGTCAGAAAATCAATGAAGGGACCGGCTTATCAGTCCAACAATACATTCATGGTGCCGCTGACCAGCATTACACAGGCGCTGGACATTAGTTATCGGGTGGACCAGCCGAACAAACGGGTTATCCTTAGCCTGAGCTCAAAGCCGGTAGCTTCCTTCACGGTGCAGCCTGGCGAGATTCTTGCCGGACAAACAACGGTTACGTATAAGACGAATGCCTATTCTCCGACAGGACTAGCTATTGTTGACGAGCATTGGGAAGGCCGGGAAGAGATTTTTGACGAACCCGGCGTGCATACGGTTTCCTACTCGGTACAGGATTCCAGCGGGGAGTGGAGCGACCCGTATATATTGAGCATTCAAGTATCCGCACCGAATACGCCCCCTGTTGCCATGTTCGAAACGGACAAACAGGAATATAAGATCGGTGAGAAAATAACGTACATGAATATGAGTTATGACAACGATCCTGGCGATGAGCTTACGTATAAGTGGGAAAACAACGATCAGGCCTTTTTTACGGCAGGAACGCATAAGGTGCTGCTCATTGTTACCGATAAACATGGAGCGACCAGCTCATACGAGAAGATCATCAACGTAACGAGTGAAGTGTTGTATACGCGCGATCAATTCAATCAATTATTTACGGGCATCGGCGACAAATACACCTTTGACGGATCAGCTGTGCCGACATGGAAACTGATGCCGATTACGAGAAGCTCCGAACCGTATCTGTTGATTCGCAGCAACTCTCCGGAAACCGTCTATCAAGAGGGGATTGTCTACCGTGAGGTCGGCAATGCCAGCACGCGATTCATGATTCACCACTTGAACGCTACCGGGAAGAATATGAAGATGTATGTCGTCGCTACCAACATCAACACGATGACGGCGCGTCTGACCACCGAATATACCGGTTTGGGCGGTCCGATCAATATCCCGACAGCCACGGGTAAAGCGGCTGTCCAGCGTTACCTCGAGTCCATGCAGTCAGCGGATGCATTCAAAACGATCTCGCTCGCCCCTGGGGAAAGCCGGATCATTTTGCAAGACTTGAGCGCGCAAACCTTGAAGAATCAGCAGGTGCTCTCCATGTTTGCTGATCTCTATTCCGACTCGCCGATCCGATATGATGTCATCATGATTGATGAAGCCAAGGATCCGATTCAAAAGCTGCCTTACCTGAAACTCCATCCGAGCGATGGCGTGCATAACCGGGGAACGTATCCGGACTCGACGCGGATTATTGAATCCTATGACTTGGTTGGCGACACGCCTACCCGTCTCGCGCTCGGCGACAAGACAAACGATCCGAATCTGGAAGGGTATGACGGCATTAACGGTTCATATCAATCCAATGCCGGGAACTTCGGTGTACTGTACAAAATCAAGCTGCACCGCGTAGCACCCAATACGCTGATCACGCTGAATCCGCGCGGAGGCAAGTACATGGGTGCGATGATGGTGAACGGAAATATCATTCAGACGCCGAATACAAGCGGTGGCGCCGTATCTGCGCCGAATGAAGCTGCCGTTCTCTATCGTACGGGGAATTACGAGCAGACCGTGGAAATCCTGTTTACGGCGGCGCCGGGAAGCAGTCTGCCAATCAACATCCTGCTCCAGCCGCTTCCGCAATTAAAGAACTAATCCATTCATCATGTATAGCAACGGGACAGCCTTCTTAGCCAGAACATGGTTAGGGCTGTCCTTTTTGTTGGTTCTTGCTGAGGGATCATGTCATATCCCAGGCATCTATTTTCCACTGGCGGGTACCTTGCAGGCGTTTAGCCTATACAGAACCGCTTTCATTGACGCTGCCTTATTTTTCAGGCATTATAAGAAGAGAGTATCTTCAAGTAGAGGAGGTTACCTCCGTATGCTTACGACGGAACAGATCATCGACGCCATGTCGGAACATGGGCTGCGCATTACTGATCAGCGCAAGACACTTGCCAAATTGTTTGGGGAACATCCTGGATATTTGACGGCCAAGGATGTGTACGAATATATGGGCCGGAAGTACAGCGGTTTGAGCTTCGATACGGTCTATCGGAATCTTCGGGTATTGTACGAGCTTGGCGTATTGGAGCAGGTTGTGTTCGAGGAAGGCATCAAGTTTAGAGGACGCTGCAGCGAAGAACATCACCATCATCACATGATCTGCCTGCAGTGCCAGAAGACGTACCCGATTACGTTTTGCCCGATGCAGCTGACCGATGCGCCGGATGATTTCCAGGTGGTTCAGCATAAATTCGAAGTGTTCGGCTACTGCCGGGACTGCGGCAAGGACAGTGCGGATAATGAAGTTTCACCAGGCGGTGCAGGAAAGCGGGATAGCCGGGCATGAGCACAGCGCGCAGGGTGGTGAAGGTGCCGATACACTTCTATCGGAAATTCATCTCTCCGTTGAAACCGGCGACTTGCCGATTCTATCCAACCTGCTCGGCCTATGCTCTTGAAGCGATTGAGGTGCACGGCGCGCTCAAGGGCTCCTGGCTGGCGGCCAAGCGAATAGCAAGATGCCATCCGTTTCATCCAGGCGGCATTGATATGGTTCCGCCGCGCAAGGATAAGATGTCGTCTTCATGGACAGAGAAATAGCGTTTTTTGGGGTATCCTAGCGGATACGAAACGGAATGCATCCTGTCTTATAGGTCATAGCCATTCGACGGACCGCGGCTCATCTTGACACGCCGCAGCCCGTTTGATTAAAATGTAAGAAATTATAGGTATATCCGAGGAAGAGATAAGTACGGAAAGCTTGCCTTGAACAGAGAGCCGGAGCTGCTGGAAACCGGTCTTGGCGAATTTCGGAAAATGGTCTTGGAGGATCCGCTTTTGAGCGCTGCAGTCGGGGTATGAAGGCTGCCGTAAAGGAGCGGCGTGAGCCAGCGTTAATGGACGGCCGGATGACGGCAGATGAGCCTGTTACCCGTAAGGGGACAGGGAATTTGGGTGGTAACACGTGAGAACAACTCTCGTCCCATGGGGACGGGGGTTTTTTGCTATTTACTGCTGTTTTCGTAAAGAGATTGCCTGATACAAACAATCCATTTCACGGTAAAGGAAGGTTACAATGGCAGACAAAAAGACGTTTTATATTACAACGCCAATCTATTATCCAAGTGATAAGCTGCATATCGGGCATGCTTATACTACAGTGGCCGGCGACGCGATGGCCCGCTACAAACGGCTTCGCGGATACGATGTCCGTTATTTGACGGGGACCGATGAGCACGGACAGAAGATTGAACGCAAAGCGGCGGAGGCTGGAAAAACCCCGCAGCAGTTCGTCGACGATATCGTGGCCGGCATCAAGGACCTGTGGAAGAAGCTGGACATATCGAACGAAGATTTCATTCGCACCACGGAGCAGCGCCACACCACGGTTGTACAGGAGGTATTTGAGCGTCTGCTGAAGCAGGATGACATCTACAAGGGCGAATACGAAGGCTGGTACTGTACGCCTTGTGAGTCTTTCTTCCTGGAACGTCAGCTTGTAAACGGCAACTGTCCGGACTGTGGACGACCTGTTGAGCTTGTGAAGGAAGAGAGCTACTTCTTCCGTATGAGCAAATATGTGGACCGCTTGCTCCAGTATTACGAGGAGAATCCGGATTTCATTCAGCCGGTATCCCGCAAGAATGAGATGATCAACAACTTCATTAAGCCGGGTCTTGAGGATCTGGCTGTGTCCCGTACGACCTATGAGTGGGGCGTGAAAGTGAAGAGCGATCCGAAACATGTGATCTATGTGTGGATTGACGCCCTTCTGAACTATATAACGGCACTCGGTTACGGTACAGAGGACACCAGCCTGTATGACAAATACTGGCCGGCCGACGTACACCTGATGAGTAAGGAGATCGTCCGTTTCCATACGATCTATTGGCCGATCATTCTGATGGCGCTCGATGTTCCGCTTCCGAAAAAGGTGTTTGCCCATGGCTGGCTGCTGATGAAGGACGGGAAAATGTCCAAGTCCAAGGGGAATGTGGTTGATCCGGTTACGATGATTGACCGGTATGGTCTTGATGCGCTTCGTTATTACCTGCTGCGTGAAGTTCCATTCGGAGCGGACGGCACCTTTACGCCGGAAAGCTTCGTGGAACGGGTGAACTCCGACCTGGCCAATGACTTGGGTAACTTGTTGAACCGTACCGTGGCCATGGTCGATAAATATTTTGACGGAGTCGTTCCTGCGTTCTCCGCCGGCGTAACGCCGTTTGATGCAGCGATCGAGGAAGCGGCTAAGTCGGTTTATGAGAAAGTCGAAACCGCTATGGAAAATATGGAATTTTCCGTTGCGCTGACGGCCATCAGTCAGTTTGTCAGCCGCAGCAACAAATATATTGATGAGACCCAGCCTTGGACGTTGGCCAAAGACGAGAACAAACGGAATGAGCTGGCATCGGTCATGAGTCACTTGGTGGAGACGCTCCGCGTAGCATCAATCCTGCTTCAGCCGTTCCTGACCCGAACACCGAAGAAAATGTGGGATCAGCTTGGCCTGGCGGAAGGCGAATGGACGACTTGGGAGAGCGGACGCCAGTTCGGAGCTATACCGGCTGGAACGAAGCTTCAAAAAGGCGAGCCGATATTCCCTCGCCTGGATACAGAGCAGGAAGTGGCATACATCGCCGAGGCGATGACAGGCGGTACGAAGGCCACTCAGGAAGAGACTTCGACCTCGGCAGCAGATTCGCCGGCCGAGAGCACGGCGGAGCCTGTAGAGCTTAAAGAGGAAATCGGCATTGAGGATTTTGCCAAGGTCGAGCTGCGCGTAGCGCAGGTGATTGCAGCCGAGCCGGTGAAGAAAGCGGACAAGCTGCTTAAGCTGCAGCTTGACCTCGGATTCGAGCAGCGGCAAGTGGTATCCGGCATAGCGAAGTTTTACACGCCGGAGGAATTGGTTGGACGGAAAGTGATTTGCGTAACGAACCTGAAACCGGTGAAGCTTAGAGGCGAAATGTCGCAAGGCATGATTCTGGCCGCATCCCACGGCGATCAGCTGACGCTTGCAACCGTACCGGACGGCATGCCTAACGGCGCAGTTGTCAAATAAAATGCTCTCTCATTGAATTAAGTCGCGATAGACGGTGTACCCTGTTAAAGGGTACGCCGTTATTTTTTCCTTTAATACGGAGGATATAACATCTCTATTGAAAATTAATAGTAATTCTTACGATTTGGTTGACAACGAGGTTGCCTGCTTTTATAATCTTGTTAGTAAAGATTACGATTAATTGATCGGAGCGGATATGGGGAGATGAACATGAACAAGAGAAAGAGAGAGAACAAACTTACCGGTTGGACCTGGAGTGTAACCTCTATCTTATTGGCGGTACTCATCCTGTCGGGATGCGGAAGTAAATCCGGCGGCAGCATTGTAGAGGGCAAGGTAAACGTCATTACGACCTTTTATCCAATATATGAATTTACGAAGGAGATTGGCGGGGATAACGCCAATGTCGTAAATCTTCTGCCAACGGGCGTGGAGCCGCATGATTGGACACCGCGCAGCCAGGATATCGTGAATACTTCCAAGGCCCAGCTGTTTCTCTATAACGGTGCCGGGCTGGAAGGCTGGGTACCGGGATTTTTGAAGGGACTTGATAAAGACACGCAAGTCAAGCCGGTTGAAGTCAGTCACGGCATCCAGCTGATTGATGCTGTGGGAGACGATGGTCATGGACACGGGGAAGCAGCCCACGAAGAGGAACATGATCACAGCCATGAAGAAGGCGCCGAAGCGGAGCACGATCACAGCCATGAAGAAGGCGCCGAAGCGGAGCACGATCACAGCCATGAAGAAGGTGCCGAAGCAGAGCACGACCACAGCCATGAGGAAGGCGCTGAAGAAGATCATGCGGGCCATGACCACGCAGAAGAGCCCGCCGAGACTAGCACCGACACACATCATACGGACCCGCATACATGGGTAAGCCCAAAATCCGCGCTGGTCATGGCTGAGAATATCAAGAACAGCCTTGTCGAGGTGGATCCTGAACATAAGGACGGTTACGAACAGCGCTTTGAAGCCTTGAAAGAGAAGCTGGTCAAACTGGATAAGGATTTCACAAGCGAGTTATCCAAAATGCCGAAAAAAGACATAGTCGTATCCCACCAGGCGTTCGGATATCTGTGCCGGGATTACGGTTTGACGCAGCATGCGATTATGGGGCTGTCGCCAGACGCGGAGCCCAGAGCGCAGGATATTGTGAACCTCACCAAGACGGTGAAAGAGAAGGAAGTTAAATATATTTTCTTCGAAGAGCTCGTATCGGATAAACTTGCCAAAACGCTGGCAAATGAAGCAGGCGTGGAAACCTTGGTATTGAATCCGGTGGAGGGACTGACTAAAGAGCAGGCGAGCGGCGGCGAGAATTATTTCACGCTGATGGAGAAAAATTTGCAAAATCTAACGAAGGCTTTACAATAAGGAAGATGGGGGAGCATATCCCCCTCTTCTTTCGTGTTATGAATGTTTATGAAGTTCATATATTAGATAGAAAGACTACAGAGAGAAAGGCGGCCTGGTTATGGAGCCGGCAGCACAGGATTGCCACCAACCTATTGTACAAATCAAGGATGTATCCTTTCATTACCGCGAGCAACAGGTGATCAAGGATCTCAATTTCACCATAAAAGAGCGGGACTTCGTAGGTATTGTCGGGTCGAATGGGGCAGGCAAAACGACGCTGCTCCGCATGATCGTTGGATTGCTGCCTGCCGCCGAAGGTTCTATCGAACTGTTCGGTCAGCCGATCCGTAAGTTTCAGGACTGGGAGCGAATCGGGTACGTTCCGCAGAAAAATTCGTTTAATCCGCTGTTCCCGGCCACTGTGCGTGAAGTTGTCATGTCCGGGCTATATAATCGGAAGAAAATGTTTCGCCGTTTGAACCGCCTGGACCACCAGAAATGTGAGGACGCGCTGGAAGTGATGCGCATTCAGGATATTGCCGATAAGCGGATCGGGGCTCTGTCAGGGGGACAGCAGCAGCGCGTGTTTCTCGCTCGGGCGCTCATCAATCGTCCGGATCTGCTCATACTGGACGAGCCTACGATCGGCATTGATGCCGAGACCCAGGCCGGATTCTTTGAACTGATTACCCATATGCATGCCCATCATCACATGACGTTTTTGATGGTCACCCATGATTTGGACATGGTCAAAGACTACCTGGGAGAATCGCCGGTATCGCAGAACGGGAAAATTCAGTTTTTTGTAAGGCATTCTCATGAAATCGAAAACTGCGCGGAAGTGGATTTGCAGCATTCGCTCGTATAATGGTATAGAAACAAGCTTTTTGAAGCAGGAGAAGGGGACGTTATCATTGCTTGATATTTTGTTTAGCGATTTTTTTCAGCGGGCGCTGATCGGAGGGATTCTGATCGGCATTACAGCCCCGCTTATCGGGATATTCCTCGTGCTGCGCAGGCTGTCCATGATCGGCGATACGTTGTCGCACGTTACGATTGCGGGTGTGGCGCTCGGATTTTTGATCGAAGTATATCCGCTTGCCGCTGGACTTGTGTTCGCGGTGCTGGCCTCATTTGCGATTGAGAAGCTGCGAAAGGCATATAAAAGTTATGCCGAGCTGTCAATCGCCATTATTATGTCTGGCGGCGTTGCGCTTGCTTCGCTGTTTTTTACCCTGGGAATGGGCTATAATACGGATGTTATGAGTTATTTGTTCGGCAGCATCTACACGCTGGATTCCACGGATATTTATATGGTGGGCGGTGTAACCATCGTTGTCATTGCGGTTGTGGTGATGTTCTTTAAAGAGTTCTTCCTGCTCAGCTTCGAGGAGGATGCCGCCAGTGTCAGCGGACTGCCTGTCAAATGGATGAACATGATCATTACGGTACTGACGGCCCTTGTCGTAAGCACCGCCATCAAAATTGTGGGCGCACTTCTGGTATCCGCATTGTTAGTGATTCCGGTAGCGATCAGTTTACTGCTGGCAAGAAGCTTCCGAAGCTCTATCGTATTATCGGTCATCATCTCCGAAATTGCCGTAATCGGGGGATTGATGCTTGCGGGCGTATTTAATCTGGCACCCGGCGCGACCATCGTGCTGCTGCTGATCAGCCTGCTTATCATTACGCTTGTCGGCAAAAAGGGCTTTACGACATAAGGGGGTTCTGAAATAAAATGGCTGATATTAATATCGGCATCGCGTTTGCTGCCGGTTTTGCTTCTTTTATATCTCCATGCTGTTTACCGCTGTACCCGTCCTACTTATCGATTATTACAGGCATGTCGGTTAATGACTTGAAGAACGATCAGAACCGCAAGGAGGTCCGATTCCGGACCATGACGCATACACTTGCGTTCATCCTTGGGTTTTCTGCTGTTTATTATACCCTCGGTTGGGGGGCTGGCCTGTTCGGGGAGTTCTTCACGGAATATCAAGACTTGATCCGTCAGCTGTCTGCGCTGCTGATCATCGTGATGGGACTTATGCTCATTGGCATTTTCCAGCCCAAGTTTTTAATGAAGGACCGGAAATTCAATTTTAAATCCAAACCGACCGGATACATAGGAACATTTCTGTTTGGCATCGGGTTTGCTGCAGGCTGGTCGCCATGCGTCGGCCCGATTTTAACGGCCATCATCGCGCTGGCAGCTTCCGATCCGGGAACCTGGTTCCCGTTGATTACCTCGTACTCCCTGGGTTTTGCAGTGCCTTTTTTCATCCTGGCTTTTTTCATCGGCTCGACCCGCTGGATTCTCAAGTATTCAAGCACGCTGATGAAGGTCGGCGGCGTCTTGATGATATTGATGGGGGTTCTGCTCTTTACAGATCAAATGTACAAAATTACGATTTGGCTGCAAGGCATTACGCCGGAGTGGCTTAAATTCTAGAATCGATCGGAAGACTGGTTCAATTCATAAGTCATTATTGACATAGGATTGGGCCAGGACTTGCCAACCGGTCTCCAAAACATGTATCATTACTAGTGCAGGTAAAACAGTGTTTTGCACGGGTTATGTAATTATAGAAAAGAGGGAATAAGATGCCGACACCTAGCATGGAGGATTATTTGGAGCGCATCTACAAGTTGATCGACGAAAAAGGATATGCGCGCGTTTCGGATATTGCCGAAGGCTTGGAGGTTCACCCCTCATCCGTCACGAAGATGATTCAAAAGCTGGACAAAGACGAATATTTGATCTATGAAAAATATCGCGGTTTGGTTCTGACCAGCAAAGGCAAAAAAATGGGCAAACGGCTCATGGAACGTCATCATTTGCTTGAGGAATTCCTTGAGATGATAGGTGTACAGGATGAAAATATTTATAGGGATGTTGAAGGAATCGAGCATCATTTAAGCTGGGATTCCATTACGAGAATTGAGACGCTTGTGGAGTATTTCAAGCGCGATGAGAATCGACTTCAGGATTTGCGTGACGTTCATAACGAATTAGTCAACGAATCGTAATGTGGCATCTGTCCGCTTGTGACAGATGCTTTTTTAAACTGAACCGTCATATTTCTAGTGTTATATTAATAAGTTAGATTACCTGCAAATTTCATATTTTCGGAGGATTAATAGAAATGAAGCTTCGTAGATGGTTGTTGGTGCTGATTATGTTACTATTGTGTCTCCCGTCGGTGGTCCCAACTGCGCAAGCGAAGGCAGCTCCTATCCGTATTCAGTTGGACGGCGTAACCTTAAACAGTGACGTATCTCCTTACATATTGCCGAAGGTTAATGTAACCATGGTTCCTACGCGGATTATCAGTGAAGGCCTGGGCGCTTCGGTAGCTTGGAATCAGAAGTTAAAGACCGTAACGATCGGGCTGGACGGCTCGAATCTGCAATTGACATCCGGCAGTAAAACCGCGCTTGTGAACGGCTCATCCGTAGCACTTGATGCATCGGTTGAAATTAAGAGCGGCCGGGTTATGGTTCCGCTGCGGTTTGTCAGCGAGAACCTGGGTGTGCAAGTCGAATGGAACCAAGCGGCACAGCGTATCTCGCTGACCACAGGCACGGACGTTGTTCTTCCACCACTGGTATCCAATGGGGATGAAGTCAGAGGGGCCTGGATATCCACCGTGTTTAATCTGGATTGGCCGAAAACAAAGACCAGTGCTGAACAGCAAAAGGCATCTTACATCGCCTTGCTGGATTCGCTCCAGGAAGTCGGCATCAATACCGTGTACGTGCAGGTACGTCCGGCTGGCGATGCATTATATCCGTCCACTATGGTGCCATGGTCCAAAGTGCTGACAGGCATTCAAGGAGCAGATCCGGGGTATGATCCGGTAGCTTTCATGGTGGAGGAAACGCATAAGCGGAATATGGAGTTCCACGCATGGTTTAATCCTTTCCGGGCCAATACCGATATTTTGACGGCATCGCTTGATCCATCCCATGTTGCGCTCAGCCACCCGGATTGGATCGTGAACACAGGCAAGCAGCTGTACATCAATCCAGGGATCCCGGAAGCTCGTCAGCATATCATCGATACCATTATGGAGGTCGTGAACGGATACGATATTGACGGTATTCACCTGGATGATTACTTCTACCCATCGAATACGGTCTTCAAAGATGATGCGGCATACCGCCAATACAATCAAGGTGCTTACGCAAACCTCGCAGATTGGCGTCGCGGAAACATCAATGCATTTGTGCAATCGCTCGGTGAGAGCATTCACCGTGTGAAACCGGACGTTGAATACGGAATCAGTCCTTTCGGCGTATGGCGTAACCAGTCCATGGATAAGACGGGATCGGATACGAAAGCCGGCGTGACGGCTTATGACAGCATGTATGCTGATGTGAGGGCCTGGATCCAGAACGGCTGGATCGATTACGTGGCTCCGCAAATCTATTGGAGCATGAGTAATCCGGCCGCCGACTATGATAAGCTGGTGGACTGGTGGGCCGGCGAAGTACAAGGAACCGGCGTAGATCTCCTGATCGGGCATGCCCCCTACAAATTGGGAACCAGCGAAATCGGTTGGCAGAGCGCATCGGAGATCATCAATCAATTGAAGTACAATCAGAATTATGCCGAGGTTAAAGGCAGCATTTTCTTTAGAGCAGAGAATATTTTAAGTAATCCGTTAGGCATTAAAGATCAATTGCAATCATATTATAGATAAATCGGCACGTCCCATAGGTATGAAACATCCCCCGCGCTCATACATAGTCATTAGACCATGTGAGGCGGGGGATTTTATATGCAAATTAATGCGGTATTTGAAGGTGGGGGAGTGAAGGGGATCTCGCTTGCCGGGGCTGTCAAGGCGGCGGAGAATGCCGGCATGGAATTCAGCCGTGTTGCCGGAACGTCCTCCGGTTCGATCGTGGCATCCGTGCTGGCAGCAGGCTACCGGGCAGACGAGATCAAGCGCATTATTGAGGAGACGCCCTTTCATTCGTTTCTCCAGCGAGCGCCGATTTTTAATACGAAGTTTATCGGTCCCGCCTTGCGGGTGTTGATTAAGAAAGGGTTGTATTCCGGAGAAGCCCTGGAGAACTGGATTCGGGAAATCCTGCTTGCCAAAGGGATATTTACGTTCTCGGACATCCCGGCAGGCAAGCTGTATATCGTGGCTTCGGACATTACGAATGGAAGGCTGCTGGTGCTTCCGGATGACCTTCGCCAATATGGCATAAACCCTGCGACATTTCCCGTGGCCAAGGCTGTGCGCATGAGCTGCAGCATTCCGTATTTTTTCGATCCCGTCATTCTTCGCTTATTGGGCAGGGCCGCCAAAGGCAAGTCGTTCGGCGAACAATTTGTATACATTGTGGATGGGGGACTGCTCAGCAACTTTCCGTTATGGCTCTTTGATCGCGAGTCGAAGGGGGGACCTAAGCCGCTGCCAGTGCTTGGCTTCCAGATGGTCGGGAAGAATAGTAACTTGCCCCATTTGATTGATGGCCCGATCGGCATGTTAACCGCCATGTTTGAGACGATGCTTTCCGCTCACGATGAACGTTATATTGAACAGCAAAACCGGAATCGAACGATTAAAATTCCGACGCTTGGCATTGGTACCACTCATTTTAATCTGACCAAGGAGGAAAGCGAGAATTTATACAATTCGGGGTTAACGGCGGGTACGATGTTTTTCGCCCGCTGGAAATCCGAACATTAAAAAACCGTCCGGCCGGCATGAGTTTGCACGGTTGGACGGTTTTCTTCTTAGTGATATTTAGGAACATCATCGGATGGGTCCGGTTTTCCTTTTTGCCCATCGATAACCTGAAACGGGTACTGTTTACGTTTTGCAGCTGGATTGCTCTTCCGTGCGGTGCTATGTTTAGCCGCCAGCTTAGCTGCCGTTCGCTTGGAAGGTTTCACCTTAGGCCGCTTGTTAAAACGACGAGGCGGGAACTTATAGAGCACATACACGACAGCTACAATAATGAGTGGAATCATAATATTCATTCTTGATCCAGGATCTAACAGGAATACCAGTAGCCCTATGGCGGCTAACGTGATCGCCGTCCAAAAAATGATCGCATGCCTTCTCATGGATTATCACCCTTTCGCGGGATCCAGCACACTTCCTGTCACAGATTGGTGAACTGTAACATTCTCGTATTGAGCATCTAACTCACGCATTCTGTTAAAGGATGCGATGGATACTTCAACTTGATCATCAGTAGGTTCCTTCGTCGTTAAAAGCTGCAGCCACAGACCGGGATATCCGAGGAAACGGAGTACCGGCATGTCTCGCATGGCATTGGTAAGTTTGAGGAACTCAAAGGAAACGCCAAGCACGACCGGAAGAAGCGCGATTCTTTGAATGACCCGCTGCGTCATGGTATCCCATGGCACCACCGAGTAGACGACAACGCCGAGAACAATGGTCAGCATCATGAAGCTGCTGCCGCAGCGATAATGCAGTCGCGTATATTTCTGAACATTCTTCACCGTCAGCTCTTCACCGGCTTCAAATGCGCTGATGACTTTGTGTTCGGCACCGTGGTACTGGAACAGTCTTTTAATGACAGGTGTCTGGGAGATGGCCCATAAATACACGAGCAGCAGTATTAATTTAATGACGCCTTCAATCAGGTTATGCACAATATAGTGATCAAATGTATCGCCAAAAAAGAAATCCTCTACAAAAACAGGAACGAGTGTAAACAGCAGCTTACCGAATACGAAGGAAAGCACGCTGACGGCGGCCACACCGATGATCATGCTTAGACTCCAGCCGGAGTCTTCTTTCTCCTTCTGTTTTTCACGTTCTTCCGGCTCTAGGGTATCGTCAGCATAAGCATCCGCAGAGTAATTCAAATGTTTGGAACCTTTAATTGTAGAATCTATGAGACTGACGATGCCGCGAAGAAGCGGAATCTTCCGCAGCTTTCGAACCCAAGCCTTGTCTTCGCGAGGCACCTCGAGAAACTTGATTTCGTTATTTTTACGCCGCACGGCCGTCACATTCACATGCTTGCCGCCGAACATAACGCCTTCGATTACAGCTTGGCCTCCATAGCTGATCGGGGTTGACTTATCGGACAACCAGTTCACCCTCCCTGACATGTTTTTCGTTCTATGAACTATTGTATCGAATTTTGAAAGTAATTTCTAGTTGGATTAGGGCAGGGGAAGAAGAGCATACTACGTTCAGAGATGAAATGGAGTAACAGCGGGCATTCGATAATTGAAAAAGAGGAGAATCAATAGATGCATGAACATCAATTTCGCAAGCAGAACCAAGTCACCAATCCGTTTACGTTTGCCCTGGAGCTGGGCTATTTTGCAGGTCTGATCTGGGGGGCCGTGCTTTGGATATTTTACTGGCTAAAATTCACGAAGGTGCTGCCAGGCTTTTTGCTGGAGCCGTTCTTCAAGCATGAGTTCCTGACGACGACAGCAGGCCAAATTGCCGGTTGGCTGTCCTTTATCGCGTTTTCCGTCATCGCTTCCCTCATATATGTCACCTTGTTCAGGAAGCTGAGGGGCCCATGGCCCGGGATTGCATACGGAATCGTATGGTGGGCGGTGCTGTTCGTCGCGCTCAATCCATGGCTTCGGCTGACGGATCCGGTGAAGAAGCTGCCTTGGGATACAAACATCTCTGAGGTTTGTATTTTTATATTATGGGGACTATTTATCGGTTATACGACTGCGCAGGAATTCACCGATGAGAAACTGCGCGAACCGAAGAAGGTGACGGGCTAGCCAAGAAAAACTTCTCAACCCTATCCCGCCTATGGTAAAATAGCTTTTGGTTATTTGACGAAAAGGTGGGAAGCCCTATGAAATCCATATGGGTGATAAACGGACCGAACTTAAACCTGCTCGGCTTCCGTGAACCGGGCATTTACGGTTCACTCAGCCTGCAGGCGATCGAAGATAATTTGCGTAAACAGGCGGAACTCGCCGGTATCGGTATTACCTTCTATCAGTCTAATCATGAGGGTGCTATCATCGACCGTATTCATGAAGCTATTGGACAGGCGGACGGCATACTTCTTAACCCGGGAGCACTGACTCACTACAGCTATGCTGTACGTGATGCCATCAGTTCTACCCGTATTCCGACAGTGGAAGTTCACCTATCGAACATTCATGCCAGGGAGGAATTTCGTCATACCTCCGTCATCGCACCTGTTGCTGTCGGACAAATCGCGGGTTTTGGCGCAGCGAGTTACACACTGGGCTTGTCGGCCCTTTTGCAAGTCCTGAACGACCAAGAAGGATAGCTAATCCGATCAGATATTAGAAAGCTTTAACCGAGAGGTTGCTTTTTGTTATCAGAAGAATTACAGCTAACCGTAACTGGCTGCTTAGAAATACGTCGAAGATGTTTTTCTTGTGCCGGCTTGGACATGGGTGAGAGGAGAGGTTAGAATGAGTAACAAACGAGTGGTTAAACTGCGCGAGAAACTTCAGACTAGAGGCTTAACAGCCATGCTGGTGGCAAGCCCGATCAACCGCAGATATTTGACAGGCTTTACCGGGTCTGCCGGCTATGTGCTGATTACCCGGGATCATGCCTATCTGCTGACTGATTTCCGTTATATGACTCAAGCTCCACAGCAAGCCGTCGGCTTTCAGGTGGTTGAGCATGGTCCGAAGGTTATGGAGACGGTCAAGGAATTGCTATCTTCCGAGGGAATAACATCGCTTGGATTTGAACAGGACCATGTTACATACGGCGTATTTTCGACCTATTCGGAACAGCTCGCGCCAATTAGCCTGGTGCCGGTTTCAGGTCTTGTAGAGGATCTGCGCATATTCAAGGATGCGGAAGAATTGAGCATTATGCAGCGGGCTGCCGATTTGGCTGATCAGACGTTCAGCCATGTGCTGACGATTCTGGCTGCCGGAAAAACGGAGCGAGAAATCGATCTGGAGATGGAAATGTTCATGCGCAAGCATGGCGCAACCGCGTCTTCCTTTGATACCATTGTCGCTTCCGGCGAGCGTTCGGCTCTTCCGCACGGCGTTGCCAGCGAGCGAGTG
This sequence comes from Paenibacillus sp. FSL W7-1332, assembly GCF_037969785.1. Lineage (NCBI taxonomy): Bacteria > Bacillati > Bacillota > Bacilli > Caryophanales > Paenibacillaceae > Paenibacillus > Paenibacillus sp. FSL W7-1332. Next base: position 2,552,037 of record NZ_CP150209.1, read on the forward strand.
ATTCAAGGGAACGAATTCGTTACGTTTGATTTCGGTGCGCTGCTTGACGGATACTGCTCCGATCTCACCAGAACCGTTGCGCTCGGAAGTCCTGATCCTAAGCTGAAGGAGATCTATGATATCGTGCTGGAAGCGCAGCTACATGCACTGGATCATATTAAACCTGGCATGACAGGACGCGAGGCAGACGCCTTAACCCGTGATATTATTACCCGTTATGGATACGGGGAATACTTTGGTCACAGCACCGGGCATGGATTGGGTATGGAGGTTCACGAATCTCCAAGACTGTCCAAGCTGAGTGATGATGTGCTGCAGCCGGGCATGGTGGTAACGGTGGAGCCGGGCATATACTTGCCTGGGCTTGGCGGTGTCCGTATTGAAGATGATATCGTGATTACGGAATCGGGTATTCATATACTAACAAGCTCGTCCAAAGACTACACTGTGCTTTAGGAGACTGTTCAAAAAGCTAGCTTTTTGAACTTGTACTTTAGGAAAATTGTGTACTATATTAATTAGACCGCATCCTTAGGAGGGAATCTTAGTGATTTCAGTAAACGATTTTAAGACAGGTTTGACCGTAGAAGTAGATGGCGATATATTCACCGTTTTGGATTTTCAGCACGTTAAACCTGGTAAAGGCGCAGCTTTCGTTCGTTCCAAATTGAAAAACCTTCGCAACGGCAACACCGTCGAGAAAACGTTCCGTGCAGGCGAAACGATTGGCCGCGCCATCATCGACAACCGTGGGGTTCAGTATCTCTATGCCAGCGGTCAAGAGCATGTCTTCATGGACAACGAAACTTACGATCAATTCAGCTTGACGAGTGAGCAGCTGGAGTGGGAGCTTAACTTCCTGAGAGAGAACATGAACGTTAACATCATCAGCTACCAAGGCGAGATCCTCGGGATCAACCTGCCTAACAGCGTGGAGCTGAAGGTCGTTGAAACCGAGCCGGGAATCAAAGGCAACACGGCTACGGGCGCAACGAAGAATGCGAAAGTGGAAACCGGCCTGAATGTACAAGTACCGCTGTTCATTAACGAAGACGATGTGCTTCTGATCGATACACGCGAAGGTAAATACATCTCCCGTGCATAGTAGGCTTTAAAACGGGACCCTTCAACGATTGACGGGTGCCAATATCTTCTAAACAACGAGGACTCCTGTACGTAAGTACGGGAGTCTTTTTGGCGATGGGCAAAAGCCGGTGCCATAAACCTGACTCCTTTTTGCCTTGAAAAGCCTTGACGGGATGACTCACTTTCGTATTATACTGTTTTAAAGTGAGAAACCACCTGAATGCTGTTACATACTGATATTAGTGGGGAGTGAAAGAAGCATTGTCACTGTACGTCATGAAATTCGGAGGCAGCTCTGTAGGGGATACAGAACGTATGAAGCGTGTTGCCAGAAGAATTGTAGAGAAACAAGATGAAGGTCATCAATGTGTAGTCGTGGTGTCTGCTATGGGGGATACAACAGACGATTTGATTGACCAGGCAAAGCTGTTGAACGAGAATCCACCGGCACGGGAAATGGATATGCTGATGACCACGGGAGAGCAGATATCCATATCGCTGCTATCCATGGCTATTCACGGTCTCGGACGCAAGGCAAAGTCTCTTACCGGCTGGCAGGCGGGGTTCCGTACGGAAGCGGTGCATGGCAAAGCCCGTATCACGGATATTATGCCTGAACGCGTGTTTAAAGCGCTTGATGAAGGGAATGTCGTCATTGTAGCGGGATTCCAGGGAATGTCGGAAGACGGAGAGATTACAACGCTTGGACGCGGGGGATCAGATACCACGGCGGTTGCTCTTGCGGCTGCCATTCAAGCGGATGTATGTGAAATATATACGGATGTGGACGGGATTTACTCCACGGATCCGCGGGTTGTCAAATGTGCGCGGAAGTTGAAGGAGATTTCCTATGACGAGATGCTGGAGCTAGCCAATCTTGGTGCAGCTGTTCTTCACCCGCGCGCGGTTGAGTATGCGAAGCATAATCAAGTGAAGCTTGTCGTCAGATCCAGCTTTAATCATAACGAGGGTACGGTTGTTAAGGAGGAAGCAAGCATGGAACAAGGTGTGGTTGTCAGCGGAATTGCATTTGACAAGAATGTGGCAAGAATCAGTATTCTGGGCGTTTCCGATACGCCGGGCGTTTTGGCTCAAGTGTTCGGTGAGCTTGCGAAAGAAGCGATTGATGTTGATATTATCGTACAGAGCGGTGTCCAGAACGGCGAAGCAGACTTTTCCTTTACCGTTTCCTTGGCCGATCGGGAGCGTGCGTTGTCGGTTATCGAACAAATCCGCGGCAAGATTCCGTATCGTGACGTTACCTCGGAAGATCATCTGGTGAAAGTATCGATTGTTGGTGCCGGAATGGTCAGCCATCCGGGTGTGGCGGCGCAAATGTTTGATGTCATCTCCCGGCAAGGGGTCAGCATCAAGATGGTCAGCACGTCCGAGATCAAAGTATCCTGTGTCATTGAAGGAACCAATCTGGAAGGTGTCGTACAAGCGCTTCATACCGCGTACGGACTGGATACGGATCAGCAGGCTTCCGTTGGCGGACCGCAGGTGCGTCGATAACCTGTTTTTAATGGAATAATTTATGCAATCATATCGATATTAAATAGAGTTAATCCCGGTCCATATCGACCGGGATTTTTTGCGTTGTCCGAAAGATTCAAAGTTCGCTTCTATGAAATTGAAAAAATAGAGATAAAACGAGAGTGGCTCGCATATTTTTAAACATCACACTTGTGAACAAGGAAGAAGGAGGATATAGAGCATGCTGGACAAGTTTGTCGCTAGTATGGCCACGCTTCGTTTTTTCTCCGGCAGTCTCGAGATTGTGGCGGCCATCATCATGCTGCGCCTGAACCAGGTCGATAAAGCGCTGGCTGTGAATTCCGCTCTGGCTTTTATGGGCCCGCTGATCTTGATTCTGACAACAACGATCGGACTCGTGGGAATGGCGGATAAATTGTCGTGGGGGAAGATCGGCTGGATTTTGTGCGGCGTTTCCTGTCTCTTATACGGCGTTTTAAAAAAATGATAGATTCGCTGCATATTTTTCAGGTACAAGCATACACATGGGATATGAAGTTCTCTTATTAGAAGATGATCAAAAAGGACAACCTGGGGGAAATTGATATGACATTGAACTGGTTAGACCTGTTTCCCGAGACCGTAAAACGGATGCTGCTGAACCTGTCGAAAGAGCTTCTCGATCATGTGGAGGAGGTACGTATCCGGGAGGAACGTCCGCTGGAGATTAATTCGGCGGGCAAGCATCATTTTCTGGACCGGTGCGGCGGGCTCACCTTGCGGCCTGATGAAGCGTATAAGCCGACGCGTGAAGATACCCATAGGTTGCTGGATCTAATCAGTAACCATTCCCTCTACACCATGGAAGAGGAATTGCGAAAAGGGTTTATCACGATACCTGGGGGTCATCGGGTCGGGCTCACCGGCCGGACGGTGCTCAGCGGTGGTAAGGTTGAACACATTCGGGATATTAGCGGATTTAATGTCCGGATTGCCAAGGAAGTTCAGGGTGCGGCGGATGACATCATCCCGCATTTACTCGACCGGAAACGGAAAAGGGTAATGCACTCGCTGATTTTATCCCCGCCCCAGCAAGGCAAGACCACGCTGCTTCGGGATCTGGCGAGGCAGATCAGTTACGGCAAATGGGGGAAATCGACCGTGCATTGGCCGGGAATGAAGGTAGGCATCATTGACGAACGTTCTGAAATCGCCGGTTGTCTGCGCGGAGTCCCTGGATTCGACGTAGGTCCGCGTACGGATGTGCTCGATGGCTGTCCGAAAGCTGAAGGGATGATGATGATGATCCGTTCGATGTCCCCGGATGTGTTGATTGTGGACGAGATCGGTCGGCCGGAGGATGCGGAAGCCGTCATTGAAGCCTTGCATGCGGGAATCAGCGTCATAGCAACGGCACATGGCTCGTCCATACAAGATATGCGGGGGCGACCAGCACTCGCCGGTCTTCTGGAGAACCGGATGTTTGAAATGTATGCCGTTCTTAACAGAACGGGCGACCACAGATCATTCAAGCTGTTTGACGGAGGTCAGCGAACGCTTCAGACGGCTGCAGCCGGTCCGCCGGGCGGTGATGCCTATGCTTAAACTGGTCGGGGCTGTGCTCGTGCTGGGAGCTGGAACTTTAGCCGGATTTTATCAGGCCCAGCAATTCGCGGCAAGACCCAGGCAGCTGCGAGAACTCATTCTCGCGCTTCAACGGCTGGAAACGGAGATCAGCTACGGCTTGACGCCATTACCCGATGCGCTGGAGCGAATTGGCGATTCCCTTCGTGAACCGCTCAGATCATTATTTGCCGCAGCCGCGCTTTACATGAGGCCCGACTACGGGTTATCCGCACAGGAAAGCATCCGCAAGGCACTGGGCGAATACTGGAAACGAACATCGATGAAAAGTGCCGAGCGTGAGGTGTTGGAGCAGCTAAGCGGCGTTCTTGGCACCAGTGACAGGCAGGACCAGATCAAACATATCGCTCTGGCCGTGGGACAGCTCAAGCATGAAGAAGCAGCGGCAAGGGATGACCAGGTCAAATATGAAAAAATGAGCAAAAGTCTGGGACTGCTCATTGGAGCATTGATCGTCATTTTGATCTTTTAGCGAGGTGCCAAGGGAAATGAACATTGAAGTGAACGCCATCTTCCAGATCGCCGGCATTGGGATCATCATTGCCATGATCCATACGGTCCTGAAACAGATGGGGAAAGAGGATATGGCACATTGGGTGACCCTTATCGGGTTTGTGGTTGTGCTGTTTATGGTCGTCAGACTGCTTGACGATTTGCTCAAGGAAATCAAAAGTATTTTTCTATTCCAGTAGGTGGACCTTTATGGAAATTATCCAGGTGGTAGGACTGGGCATCATCGCTACCGTGCTGATCTTGGTTGTCAAGGAACAGAAGCCGCTCTTTGCCTTTCTTCTCGCAGTGGCGACCTCGCTCCTCATCTTCCTGTTCCTGATCGGGAAGATCGGAAATGTCTTATCCATGCTGGAAGATTTGGCGGAGAACTCCGGTGTCCAGATCATCTATTTAAAGACCGTTCTGAAAATTATCGGAATTGCCTATATCGCGGAGATGGGGGCCCAGATCGTACGAGATGCCGGACAGGAATCGATCGCATCCAAAATAGAACTGGCGGGAAAAGTGCTCATATTGGTGCTCGCTGTACCGATTATCGGGATCATCATCGAGACGGTCCTGAAGCTCCTCCCGGCTTGAAAAAGGTGGGGGGACATGGTTACAGGAGTAATACTTCGAAAAGGCTTGGCCGTGTTTCGTCTACTGATCCTGATGTTGTTTATGACCGGATTGTTCTGCGGAACGGTAAGTGCGGCTGACGCGGCCAATCCAGCCGATGAGTGGGTTGAGCAGCAGACGCAGCAGCTGCCGACAGACCAGGTCGAGAAATACTGGGACCGGCTCATGAAGGATTACGGCGGTTTCTTCCCGGATGGAAAGACGCCGTCCCTGATGGATATGCTGCTTCCGGGCGGCGACGGTCTTAGCTTCAAAGGGGTTATGTCCGGCATCGGAAAATATTTGTGGCACGAGGTACTCTATAACGGCAAGCTGCTGGCAACCATCGTGATGCTGAGCATCATGAGCCTGATCCTTGAGAATCTGCAGACGGCCTTTGAAAAAAGCACCGTGAGTCGGGTTGCCTATACGATCTGTTACATGGTTGTCCTTGTCATTGCCGTTAACAGCTTCAGCATCGCGATAGGATATGCTCGGGACGCCATTACCCAAATGATCGATTTCATGATGGCGATGCTTCCCCTGCTTTTTGCACTGATGGCTTCGATGGGGAATGTGGTGACCGTCTCGGTGGCTCATCCGCTAGTCATCTTCATGGTACATACGGTAGGTACGCTGATCAGCACGGTTGTGTTCCCGCTTCTGTTCTTCTCGGCTTTGCTGCACCTGGTTAGTTCGCTTTCCGAAAAGTACAAGCTAACCCAGCTTGGCAACCTGCTGCGAGGAATTTCGATGGGTGTTCTGGGCGTGCTGCTTACCGTGTTCCTGGGTGTCATCTCCGTCCAGGGACTTACCAGCTCGGTGACGGATGGGGTGACGATCCGGGCAGCCAAATATGTAACCGGCAATTTCGTCCCGGTAGTCGGCAAGATGTTCGCAGACGCAACGGATACCGTGATCTCGGCCTCATTACTCGTCAAGAATTCCATCGGGCTGGCAGGGGTCATCATTATTTTGTTCCTATGCGCATTCCCTGCGATCAAGATCTTGACGCTTGCCTTGATATATAATATCGCGGCGGCCGTCATGCAGCCGCTAGGAGACACCCCGATCGGCACCTGCCTGCAGACGATCGGGAAGACGATGCTGTATGTTTTTACAGCCTTGGCCGCAGTCAGTATGATGTTCTTCCTGGCCATAACGATTCTGCTCACGGCAGGCAACATTACCGTCATGATGAGGTGAGGCAGAACATAGAAGGCGGCCAATGCTTAGGAGGAATGGCGAATGGACTGGCTTGGAGGTTGGTTGAAAAGCGTCATCATGGTGGTTCTCTTTGCAGCCTTCGTTGATTTGATACTGCCCGGCAAGGCGCTTGAACGGTACGCCAGATTAGTCTTGAGCCTGTTGATTCTGCTTACGCTGCTTAGCCCGATTATCGCATTGATAACGGATCCCCCCGAGAATCAACTGGCGATGGAGCTGGAGCGGCAGGAGAAAGGGCTGCCGGAAGAGGTTCAGCTGGAGCATATTTTGGCACAGGCCGAGAAGCTGAAGGAAACGCAGCAGAGCCAAAGCCTTCAGTGGGCAGGCAATGAATTAGCCCGGGTGATGAAAGAAGAGATTGCGGCAGAAACGGGGGAAGCGGTCCAGGAGGTCAAGGTGGTGCTGGCTGCAGTTGCTGGGCAGGACAAGGGATATGCAGGCGCTGCGATACGCTCCGTTGACGTAAGGCTGGTTGGAGGTGAATCGGAGAATGCAGAGGTAGACAAAAGGGAGGGTAAGGAGCCCATCAGCATAGAACCCGTGGATTCCGTTCAGGTGAATGTTGAATCCATGCAATCGGAACGGGATGAAAAGGCAGCGGTGAAAGAGAATGCAGAAGCAGTGAGCAAGGCCGAAGAAGCAAGAGCAGACCCGGTTCGGGATTACATTAGCCGCCGGTGGGATTTAGAGCCGGATCTGATCACGATATACATGCCAGGGCAGGAGCAGGATAAAAAGCTGTAGCGGAGGTGAGGATGATGGGAAATTGGTTGAAGCGGTTGGAGCAATGGCTTGGCGGAGGAGCTGGCGGAGCAAGAAAAATGCAAACCTTCAGATGGTTGATCATTCTAGGTCTGATCGGCGTCGCAATTATGCTGTTCAACTCCTTCGTCAATGTGAAGAAGCTGGATCATGAGAATATCGGCCGCGAGCCGCCGCCGGAGTCTGCAGCGGTCTCAACGCCCCAAAGCGGGACTTCAACCAGCGGCGGCGGTGAGTTCGAAAGTATCGAGCAGGATTTTGAAAGTCGCACCAAAACCATGCTGGAACAGATTGTTGGGGTTGGGGCCGTCGATGTCATGGTGACTGTGGAATCTACAGAAGAGCTGGTCGTCCAGCGAGATATGAAAGATACCCAGGAGCTGACGGAGGAAACCGATGCTAACGGAGGTAAGCGCCATGTAACAAGTTATCAGCGAGACGGCCAGATTGTCACCTATGAATCATCCGGGGAAGAAACCCCAATCGTCACCAAGAAGATCAAGCCTCAAGTCCGGGGTGTGCTCGTCGTAGCCAAGGGAGCCGAGAATGATGTTGTAAAGAGCTTGATCGTGGATGCGATCCAGCGAGGCCTCAATGTCCCGTCTTATCGTATATCCGTTGTCCCGCGTAAACAGGAATAACCGCAGCCAATCGAATGATCCGATCATTCGTGCCAAGGTTTTCATTTAAAGGAGGAAACGTTCAGATGAATAACAAAAGACAAACCATATGGTTAGTATCCATGCTTAGTTTGATGGTCATCCTGTCAGCTTATTATTTATTCACCGACGATTCGGGAACGAAAGCGCCGCCGGTTGCCGAGAGCACGCAAGTGGACGGTCAGAAGCCGGGCGCTGGACAAGAAGCAAACGGAACCGCAGGCGCTGGCGACGAGCTGGTTGTGAACGAAGTGCTTGAAGAAGGCACTGACGGTGACTCCGGTGCCAATGAGCAAGGCACTGATACGAGCGATACAGGTGCGGCCGGCACGGAAGATCCTGCAGAAGCAACACAAGGTGAGCAAGGGGATCAAGGAAAAGCCAGCGGTGAAGCTGGAAAAACGGAAGAGCCGGAAGTGAAGGAATCCCAAGAGGGGGCCGAGAACTCCAAAGACGCTAGCAGCACAGGCAAAGAGGGAGCCGAGGAGTCCAAAGACACAAGCAGCACCAGCAACGGAAAGAAAACGGATGAAGAAGTGCTGGAGCAAGTGGCGGCCAATGCAACATCCGCAGCAGCTCAGTTGGAGTCCTATAAATTGGACCGCTCTCAAAAAAATATGAAATTATACGATGAGTTAATGACAAAGATCGACAATCATGAGAACAAGCCGGAGCAAACAGCTCAAGCAACCGAGCAGCTGAAAGCGGCCGAAGCAAAAGAGGAAGTGATTCTCAGCATCGAAGAAGCGCTGCAGCAGCAATACGGCAACGCCGTTGTGAAGGAAGAGAGCGAGAAGTATAATGTGGTCGTTCTGAGTGAAAAACTCGATGCCAAAGGTGCAGCCGGCATCGTGAGTCTTGTGATGAAGGAATTGAAGGTTTCGCCGGATAAAGTAACCGTTCAATATGTTGCGCCATAAGCTTGTCTGCAGATTTCAACATAAATCACGGATATACGATAAACCGAAAGAGTCTAAGGATTGCCTTGGGCTCTTTCTATTTCGCTCGATTGTGATATAATACTCTAAGCTATTGACTGACTGTCCTAAGCAAGGGCTTCCAAGAAAGTGAAGGAGTGAACGTCGATAATGTTTAAATTAAACGAAATCAAGGAACTTATTAAGCTGGTGGATCAAACTTCCGTGCATGAACTGGAAATTGAGAGCGAAGGTACACGCTTATCCATTAAGAAACCCAATGCAGCCGAGGTTGTTAACAACTATCAGGCAGCGCCGCAAGCGTATATACCGGCACAGCAAATGATGGCACCACAGATCGTACAGCCGAATACGGCAAATCAAGCACCTGCAGCGGCACCACAGCAGGATTCAGTGGAAGATAGCAACAGCTCATTACATAAAATCGTATCACCGATGGTAGGAACCTTCTATCGTTCCCCATCGCCTGAGGCCGGGCCGTTTGTCAGTCCCGGGGACAAGGTGACTGAGAAATCGACGGTCTGCATCATTGAGGCCATGAAACTGATGAATGAACTGGAAGCAGAGATCAAAGGCGAAATCGTAGAGGTTCTCGCTCAGAACGGTCAACTTGTAGAATTCGGGCAGCCTCTGTTTCTGGTGAAGCCGGAGTAATATGGAGGGACTCGCCAAGAACGAGAGTCGCAAGAGTCCGAAGGAGGTTACTGCATGACATTTCAAAAAGTGCTTATCGCGAACCGGGGAGAGATTGCCGTCCGTATCATCCGGGCTTGCCGGGAACTTGGCATCGCAACGGTTGCCGTATATTCAGAGCCGGACCGGGAATCCCTGCATGTTCGCTTGGCGGATGAGGCCTACTGCATCGGCCCTACGTTATCGAAAGACAGCTATTTGAATTTTACCAATATCATGAGCGTGGCCACACTGACCGAGTGTGACGCCATACATCCCGGTTACGGCTTTTTGGCCGAGAACGCGGATTTCGCGGAGATTTGTGAATCCTGCAACATTACCTTTATCGGTCCTTCCGCTGACGCGATCAACCGTATGGGAGACAAGGCTGTTGCGAAGCAGACGATGAAGGATGCAGGTGTTCCGGTTATTCCGGGATCCGACGGATTGGTCGAGGATCTGAATGAAGCCGTTATGCTTGCACGCGATATCGGATATCCCGTCATTATCAAAGCTACTGCAGGTGGCGGAGGTAAGGGTATTCGGATCGCCGAGGATGAAGAAACGCTGGTTAAACAGATTACAAACGCACAGCAGGAAGCTCAGAAGGCCTTCGGCAATGCAGGCGTATATCTGGAAAAATATCTGACCGGCATGAAACATGTAGAGATTCAAATTATCGCCGACAAACATGGCAACGCCGTGCATCTCGGGGAGCGTGACTGTTCTGTGCAGCGCCGGAGACAAAAGCTTGTTGAGGAAGCTCCTTGTCCGGTGCTAAGTGAAGAGGTACGCAGCCGGATGGGCGAAGCCGCCGTTCGTGCCGCGAAGGCCGTTAATTATTCCGGTGCAGGTACGCTTGAATTTTTGCTCGGCCAGGACGGTCAGTTCTACTTCATGGAGATGAACACGCGGATTCAGGTAGAGCATCCGGTGACCGAGATGGTGACCGGGGTTGATCTGATTCAGGAAATGATCTCCGTTGCCGAGGGCAACACGCTCTCTTTCACTCAAGAAGAAGTCGTTATTAACGGCTGGTCCATTGAGTGTCGGATTAATGCCGAGAATCCGGACAAGGGCTTTATGCCTGCCCCTGGAACCATTCAGTTCTATTTGCCGCCAGGAGGTCCTGGCGTGCGGGTAGACAGTGCGGCATATCCCGGTTATACCATTTCGCCTTATTATGATTCGATGATTGCCAAGCTGATTGTATGGGCGCCGACCCGCGATGAAGCCATCGCCAAGATGAAGCGCGCTTTGGCCGAATTCGAGATTGAAGGGATCTACTCAACCATCCCGTTCCATCAGAAACTGATGAACCATCCTACCTTCTTGAAGGGTGACTTTGATATTAAGTTTTTGGAAGAAAATGAGATTTGAAACCTTTGGCCAAGTTTGTCATAAACTTGGCCAAATGGTATAGTATGAGTAATAAGAGCGCATGCCTTATGCAGTTCAGGTGCATCCGCTAACTTATTCCGAAAGGTGTGTTGAGACAATGGCGGAAACTTTGCCTACAGAATTTGAACGTACAGATATCGGTGAGATTCAGATTGCACCGGAGGTTATTGAAGTCATCGCTGGACTTGCTACGGTAGAGGTGCGTGGGGTTGCAGGGATGAGCGGAGGCTTTGCAGGCGGCATTGCCGAACTGCTCGGACGCAAGAATTTATCCAAGGGTGTCAAAGTGGAAGTTGGACAACGGGAGGCTGCTGTTGACGTATCCGTTATCGTGGAGTATGGCCATCGTCTTCCTGAAGTAGCCGGAGAAATCCAGCGCAACGTGAAACGTTCGATCGAGAATATGACAGGGCTTACGGTAATTGAAGTCAATGTACATATTCATGATGTCCATTTCATGAAAGCCGTGGAGAAGACGGAAGAATTGGATCTTGCTCAACGCGTGAAATAGAATAGTTTCAGGCTAGCCCTGGGCAGCGATGTCGAGGGTTTCATCTAATTTTAAGGAGGCTGTGCTGAATCGTGGCCAAAATAATGGACAGACTTTTGCTGTTTATCTACAGCTTAAGTATCGGTGTTATATCCGTAGTTGCCATCCTCCTGTTGAGTGGCGCTGTTCCGTATGAATTAACGAGTGTTCAGGAACAACGCCTTTTCTGGGCTGGAATTATCGTAGCTGCGGTTTTGTTTTTACTGAGCATCCGTTTCTTCTTCATCTCCGTAAGGCGTGATCGCTCGAACCTGAATTCCATCGATCAGCGCACGGAATTTGGCGACATCCAAATCTCTGTGGAGACGATCGAGAATCTCTGCCTGAAGGCGGCTTCGCGCGTCCGGGGAGTCAAGGATTTGAAATCCCGGATCAAGGTATCCCAATCGGGTCTTGATATTGCGATTCGTGCCGTGGTTGATGGTGAGGAATCCATTCCTACACTGACAACGGAAGTGCAGAAGCAGGTGCATGACTTTGTTGAAGATACAACAGGAATACCCGTGTCATCCGTATCCGTATATATTGCTAACGTGGTTCAGGCACCAAGCTTCAAGAGCCGCGTGGAATAGAGGTGAGCTTCCCCAATGCCTTGGAAAGAAATATGGGAGAGTCACAGAGGAAGAATTGCCGGGGTGACCGGCGGGCTTGTGTGCGGACTGATTTACTTATTATCCGGTTTTTGGGATATGCTGTTCTTTGCATTAGTGGTATTTATCGGCTATATATTTGGCAAGCGCAAGGATCTGAAGGAAGGTTCCATGTTCCACTTTCAGGAATGGGGACGATGGCTTTCCGAGCGCTGGCGGCCGTTTAAATGAACCCTGTGATATGCTTTCTCCGGAAAAAATGCTGAGGACAGGTGTCGTGCGCCTTTTTTGCGGAGAGAGATATTCACAGGTTTTTTTTTGGCGTTTTAATTGTTGTCAAGTCTTGACGGCAAATGGATCATACTAATTAGAAAAATGGATTCAGCAGGGTCCACAGGAGGAACAAAATGAAAAGACGTGTAGCAAGAGAGATTGTCGTTCAAAGCCTGTACCAGATGGAGATGAACGAAGTCGACAGTGTGGAAGCCGTGTCGATGCTGCTCTCGGAAGCGGCCGAAGAAAATGAGACCGAGCGGGTCATCGGCGACGAAGTTCAAATGAAGGAGTATGTGCTGCAATTGGTCAATGGAACATGGGAATCCAAGGATTCGATTGATGCACTGCTCGCTCATTATTTGAAAGGCTGGCAGGTAAGTCGTCTTTCCCGTGTGGATCGTCAAATCCTGCGTCTGGCTGTATATGAACTGACATCCCGTGAAGATGTGCCTGGCAAGGTAGCTGTGAATGAAGCGATTGAGTTGTCCAAGCATTTCGGAACCGAGGAATCAGGGAAGTTCGTCAACGGTGTACTTGGCCGGATGATTCAGGAGCTGGATCAAGTCAAGGTGAAGCTGCGTCAGTCTTAATCTGTACGCTTAAGCTAAGCTTGAATCGGCATCATTCAATCATAATGGAGGAGAGATTAGGATGACAGCAGCAACGATAATTAGCGGAAAACAGATTTCTGAAGAAATTCGCAAGGGGATTGCGTTAGAAGTAGAACAATTGTCCAAGCAGAATGTACGTCCTGGTTTGGCTGTTGTACTTGTAGGTGATGATCCGGCTTCGCATGTTTACGTTCGCAACAAGGAGAAGGCATGTCAGGATCTGGGCTTTTATTCCGAGGTGCACCGTCTTTCCGCGGAATCCAGCCAGGAAGAAGTGCTGGCGCTCGTGGACAAGCTTAACGCACAGGAATCCATTCACGGAATTTTGGTCCAGCTCCCATTGCCAAAGCACATCCATGAGAAGGCCGTCATTGATGCGATCGCAGTGGAAAAGGACGTGGACGGTTTCCATCCAGTTAATGTGGGTAACCTCGTAATAGGCGATGACAGTCTGCTGCCGTGCACGCCTGCCGGCGTGATTGAAATGATCAAGCGGACAGGCATCGAGATTGCAGGCAAGCATGCGGTTGTAATCGGGAGATCCAACATCGTTGGCAAACCGGTATCACTTCTCCTCCAGCGCGAGAACGCCACCGTTACGATGTGTCACTCCCGAACGGGGAATATGGCTGAAATCGCTCGCCAAGCGGATATCCTGGTCGTTGCAATTGGCAGAGCGAATATGATTGATGCCAGTTATGTGAAGCCGGGTGCTGTTGTAATTGATGTCGGCATGAACCGTTTGGAGAACGGGAAGCTTGCCGGGGACGTGGACTTTGAGAGCGTGAAGGAAGTGTCCGGTCCGATTACTCCGGTTCCTGGAGGCGTGGGCCCTATGACCATCACGATGCTCATGCAGAATACCTTGATAGCCGCCAAAAGGCTCAATGGGTTGAGCTGATATGAAGTCGGCAGATCCAGGACGAGTATTATCCGTTAAGGATTTAAACCGTTATATCCGCATGAAAATGGAAGGCGATTCGAGGCTCTCCGACGTATGGATCCGCGGTGAAATTTCGAATTTCACCCATCACTCCAGCGGACATATGTACTTTACCTTAAAGGATGAAGGCAGCCGGATTCGTGCGATCATGTTTGCGACTCATAACCAGAGGCTCCCTTTTATACCGAAGGAAGGCTCGCGCGTCATTGCCCGGGGCAATGTGTCGGTATATGAACGAGATGGTCAATATCAATTCTATGCGGTTCAAATGCAGCCCGACGGGATCGGCAGTTTGTACCTTGCTTATGAACAGCTGAAGTCGAAGCTGGAGGAAGAGGGCTTGTTTGCAGCCGAGCGCAAGCGGCCTCTGCCGCGTTATCCCAAGACAATTGGTGTTATTACCTCGCCGACGGGTGCCGCGGTTCGGGATATTATGATTACGATCCGGAGACGGTACCCACAGGCGAGAGCCATTCTTTATCCGGTGCTGGTTCAAGGCAAAGGGGCTGCTCCTTCGATCGTGAAGGGTATTCGGACGATGAATGACATGGCTGAGGCGGATGTGCTCATCGTTGGGCGCGGCGGCGGATCACTGGAAGAGCTGTGGGCGTTTAATGAGGAGATCGTTGCAAGAGCTATTTATCAATCCGATATTCCCGTCATTTCGGCCGTTGGACACGAAACGGATTTTACGATCGCCGATTTTGTTGCAGATTTACGAGCCGCAACGCCGACGGCCGCCGCTGAACTTGCGGTACCGAGCAGCGCGGAACTGAGAGGGCAGCTTGTTCAAAGACAGCGTCAGCTGAACCAGGGACTTCAGCAGCGTCTTCAGCGGAGTCGTGAACGTTTATTTTCGCTCCAGCGTTCCCCGGTTCTGGTTCATCCCCGCCGGTATATGCTTCAACATGCCGAACGTTTGGACATGCTGTCCCAGCGGCTGCAGGGGAACCTCAAATCCCGGCTATCCCTGGTCCGCCAGCGACAAAAATCACTGCATCAGGGATTAATCCGGTATAATCCGCGAACCCAAGCGGAGTTTGCCGCGAGAAGAAAAGATCAGGCCAACCGGCAGTTAATGAATGCGATGCAGTCGATCATGAAATCCAAGGTATCTCAGCTGCAAACCGAAATGAGGCATCTCGATGCGCTCAGTCCGCTGAAAATTATGTCCAGAGGATATAGCCTCGTGTACGACGAGGCAGAACAAAAGCTTGTCAAATCCATCGAAGATGTTCAGTTAGGCGATTTGGTTAACGTGAGGGTCAGCGACGGACAGCTGCAGTGTCAAGTGTGGGGAATGAAGGAGGATGAAGAGAATGGCGAATGAAACATTGGAGATCAGCTTTGAAGAAGCGATGGCGCAGCTCGAGACGATTGTAGAGCAATTGGAAGATGGAGATGTGCCGCTGGAAAAAGCGATCGATTTATTTCAACAGGGCATGAAGCTGTCGCAGATGTGCAGCAAAAAGCTGGAGCAGGTTGAGCAAAAAATCGAAATGATCGTGGAAGAAGGCGGAGAACTGAAGCGTAAGCCTTTTGGCGGGACGCTGGATGAGACAGGTGAACTGGGTGAATAACAGACTTCCGATTCATCAATATATGAATGAGATTTGGGACAGACTGGATAGCGAGTTAACAAATCTTTTTCCGCCAGGTTGGAAAGTTCCTGAAACCCTTCGCCAGTCCATGTCGTATTCTTTAATGGCAGGCGGCAAGCGAATGCGTCCGCTGCTTGTCATTGCGGCATGCGAGGCCGGAGGCGGCAACCGTTATGCTGCTCTTCCAGTTGCTTGCGCCGTTGAGATGGTCCATACATATTCCCTTATCCACGACGATCTTCCAGCGATGGATGATGACGATTATCGCCGCGGCAAGCCAACGAATCATAAGGTTTTTGGCGAAGCGAGCGCTATTTTGGCCGGCGATGCCTTGCTGACGCATGCCTTTTACAGCGTAATCCAGGCTGCCAGAAAGCATGGTGTTCCAGCTGAGCGCGTGCTGTCGATTGTGGAGGATCTTGCGGAGTATGCAGGTCCGCGGGGGATGGTAGGCGGTCAGGTTGCCGATATGGAGGGTGAACAAGGGATAACGACGCTAGAGCAGCTTGAGTATATTCACCTGCATAAGACGAGTGATCTGATTATGTTCTCGCTTATGGCCGGCGGGCATATTGCCGGGTGCTCGGAATCCCAGATTGAATCCTTGCGAACCTTCGGGCATCATATCGGCCTTGCTTTTCAGATTCAAGATGATATCCTGGATCTGGTCGGGGATGAGTCCAAGCTTGGGAAGCCGGTACAAAGCGATGTGAAACAGGAAAAAGTAACGTATCCGTACTTCATCGGTTTGGACGCATCAAGGCGTGAAGTTGAGCGCCTGACAGCAGAAGCCAAGCGGGTCATTTCCGAAGGGAAATTCAATGATCCCTCCAGATTGCTGGAGATCGCCGATTTCCTGATGGCGCGGGATCACTAAGCACGCTTTACATGCAAACGGTTTTTTTGTGATATAATGTCTGTTAATGGCTGATTTCATATCAGCTGAAGAACGTAAACTTAATCAAGGAAAGCGGGGAGATTCTTCGTGCTTCTTCCAAATATCAAGCATCCCGAACAACTTAAACATCTATCGGTGGACGAACTCGAGGATTTAGCAGGACAAATCCGTCATTTTCTAATCGAAAAGCTGTCCGTTACCGGTGGCCATCTTGCACCGAATCTGGGAGTGGTTGAACTCACGCTGGCCTTGCACTATTGCTTTGACAGCCCTCGTGACAAGATCATATATGACGTGGGCCATCAAGCCTATGTACACAAGATATTGACCGGACGAATGGATAAATTTGATACGCTCCGTAAATACAAAGGCTTGTGCGGCTTCGTAAAGCGTTCCGAAAGCGAGCATGATGTCTGGGAAGCCGGGCACAGCAGCACCTCGCTGTCTGCCGCAATGGGTATGGCGATGGCGCGTGATTTGAAAGGTGAGAACAACCGGGTGATCGCCTTGATCGGTGACGGTGCCCTTACCGGCGGCATGGCGTTTGAAGCGCTCAACCATATTGGCCATGAGCAGAAAAAGCTGATGGTCATCCTGAATGACAATGAAATGTCGATTGCACCGAATGTGGGTGCCATGCATAACTACTTAAGCAAGATCCGATCTGATCGTTATTATCTTCGTGCCAAGGACGAAGTGGAAATGCTCCTGAAGAAAATTCCTGCCATCGGCGGCAAACTGGCCAAGACGGCAGAGAAGATGAAGGACAGCCTTAAATATATGATGGTTCCCGGCGTTTTATTCGAGGAACTCGGATTTACCTATCTGGGCCCTGTAGACGGACATGATCTGAACAAACTGATCGATACGTTAAAGCAGGCCGACAATGTGGATGGACCCGTTCTGATTCATGCCGTAACAACCAAAGGCAAGGGATACCGACCGGCTGAATCCGATTCTCATAAATGGCATGGGATCACGCCTTATAAGATTGAATCCGGCCAAGTCCTTAAAGCGGTAGGAAATCCGATGTACACGGAAGTATTCGGACAGACGCTGGTTGAGCTGGGGGAACAGGACGAGCGAATCGTGGCCGTTACGCCGGCGATGCCGGGCGGCTCCGGCTTGATCCCGTTCAGCAAGAAATTCCCTGATCGTATGATCGATGTGGGGATTGCCGAGCAGCACGCCGCGACCTTGTGCGCAGCATTGGCAATGGAAGGCATGAAGCCTGTATTTGCGGTGTATTCCACGTTTATGCAGCGTGCGTACGACCAAATCGTGCATGATATTTGCCGCCATAACGCCAACGTGATGTTTGCGATTGACCGTGCCGGCTTTGTTGGTGCAGATGGCGAAACCCATCAAGGGGTATACGATGTAGCCTTCATGCGTCATATCCCGAATATCGTCATTATGATGCCAAAAGACGAGAACGAGCTTCGTCATATGATGAAAACAGCGCTCGATTATAATGAGGGACCTATCGCTTACCGATACCCCCGGAACAATGTGCGCGGCGTTCCAATGGACACCGAACTGGTGCCGATTCCTATCGGGACTTGGGAAGTCGTTCGTCCTGGCGAAGGATACGCGATTCTGGCATCCGGTCCTATGGTTCAGTTGGCCGAGGAAGCTGCGGAGCAGCTCAAGCGGGAAGGCATTACGGTGGAAGTCGTAAATGCCCGATTCCTTAAACCGCTTGATGGAGGCATGCTGCGGAATCTGGCAGAGACGGGGACATCCATGCTGGTTCTGGAGGAAGTTTCGCAAGCAGGTAGTATGGGCAGCGCGGTTCTGGAGTTCTTTGCGGAGCAGGGAATCCATGATGCGGTCGTATCTTTAATGGGGATCGAAGACCGGTTTATCGAGCATGGCAGCATACCGCAGCAGCGCGAAGAAGTAGGGCTGACATTGGAATCGGTTTGTCAGGAGATCCGGAGCTTGAAGAATGCCCGGACAGCCGGGCTCGGCAAGAGAAGTTTTATGTCTTAGTAAACCATCGGGAGTATAATATGGATTCATCTCAGAAAGAACGAATTGATGTCCTGCTCGTGGAGCAGGGATATTATGAGAGTCGCGAAAAAGCCAAGGCCGCGATTATGGCGGGTCTGGTCTATGCCGGAACCGAGCGGATCGAGAAAGCCGGCATGAAAATTCCGAGGACGTCCGAATTGAAAGTCAAAGGCTCGGTTCATCCCTATGTCAGCCGTGGAGGATTAAAGCTTGAGAAAGCGATTCGTTCATTCGACATCGATATGAAGGGGCGCACGATGCTGGATATCGGCTCTTCGACTGGAGGCTTCACGGATTGCGCGCTCCAGCACGGGGCAAGTTATGTGTATGCGATCGACGTCGGTTATAACCAGTTGGATTGGTCGCTGCGTAACGATGAACGCGTGTGTGTCATGGAGCGAACCAATTTCCGCTATATGACACCGGATGACCTGAATGGCCCTCAGCCTGATTTTGCCAGCATTGACGTCTCGTTTATATCCCTTCGCATCATTTTACCGCCTTTGAAGATGCTCCTGGGTAAACCAGGAGATGTAGCTGCTCTGATCAAGCCTCAATTTGAGGCAGGGCGGGAGAAGGTGGGTAAGTCCGGCGTGGTTCGTGATCCGAAGGTTCACAGGGAAGTCTTGACGCAAGTGCTGACTTTTGCGGATGAAATTGGGTTCAAATTAAAAAACCTGACATTCTCTCCGATTACGGGTGGAGAAGGCAATATAGAATTCCTGGCCCACTGGCGATTAGAGCCGGAGGTTTCTGAAAGCTCGGAAGAACCGACTCAAGCAGATGGACAAGAACCTGTCCATTTGAGTCAATGGATTGATACCGTCGTAACGCAAGCGGCTCATACATTCACAGGAAACTCATCGAAATGATGGGTTTCTTTTGCTGAAAAAGAGGAATTTATGTTCTCATACGCGAATACAAAATTCGAGGTGAGAGGATGAATGAGCGTTATGATTGGTTATTAATGATATTGCTTGGTGTCGTCATAGCCTTGCTTATCGGTTATAGGCTGAATCGTTGGCTAATGTCGCCATCACCGGATCGACTGCCGGGCATCCCGATAAATGAACACATTCCAGAACACCCAGCGATTGGGATGCTCGAACAAGAAGGATATAACGTCGTTGGGGGTAAAGTAAAAATAAACTTGTCATTTGAAACGGGGCATAGACCCATCTTGAGTCGGTTGTTTATCGATTACATTGCATCCGATGACAGTGGTGAGCTGTACATGGTCAAGCTGGCACGGGAACGGATGCCGGTCGACTGGACGGGCTCGGGCATTCGCGATCGGTTGATGCCGTTTTTGCTGCTGTATCCCGAATGTGCCGGGCTGCTCTACATTAATGTGAACGAGAAGTCGATTCACCGTTTAAGCATGGATTGGTCGGACGAAGAATGGATTGGTCAGGATGATTACAACAGTTAATACTCAGGAGGCTCTTTATGAAGGGACAACGCCATATTAAAATCAGGGATATTATTACCCACCAGGATATTGAGACACAGGATGAGCTTGTGGACGCATTGCGTGCGGAAGGTTTTCAGGTCACTCAAGCTACGATTTCACGTGATATCAAAGAACTGCTGCTCATTAAGGTGCCTACAGATGATGGGCGATATAAATACTCCATGCCGACAGATCAGCGTTATAACCCTGTACAGAAGCTCAAAAGAGCGCTTGTCGATAATTTTGTTTACATTGACCGTACCGGTAATCTTGTCGTCATGAAATGCTTGCCTGGAACAGCCAATTCCGTTGCCGTGCTGCTCGATAATATGGAGTGGACCCAGATCATGGGGACCATTTGCGGCGATGACACGATATTGCTGATTTGCCGAACGGAAGATGACGGAGAACATGTGGTTACCCAAATCAAAAATTTCATTTCGTAATAAATATTTGTGACTCATTGGCAGTTTTAAGCAGTAGCGGAGGTGGGAAACATGTTAAACACGCTATCCATTCGGAATCTTGCGGTTGTAGAAAGCGTGGATGTGCATTTTTATCCGGGATTTCACGTACTGACGGGGGAAACCGGAGCAGGTAAGTCCATCATTATCGATGCACTGGGATTAATTGCCGGCGGCCGCGGCTCGGCTGAGCTGATTCGCTACGGGTGCGACAAAGCGGAGATTGAGGCTCTGTTTGAGCTGCCTGCGCAGCATCCCGTATGGGAAACACTGAAGAAGCTGGGTGTTGAAGCGGATCCGGAAGAGCATTTATTGATTCGGAGAGAACTGACATCTCAAGGGAAAAGCACGTCGCGTATTAACGGACAGCTGCTGAATTTAAGCATGCTGCGTGAAGTTGGAGAAAAGCTCATTAATATTCATGGCCAGCATGAGCATCAAAGCTTGCTGCGTTCAGAGCAGCATATGAGTCTTCTGGACACATACGGAGATAAAGTCATCGGGCCTGCCAAACGGAAATATCAAGAATTGTACGGCGAATTCAGCAAAGTGGAGCGGGAGCTCAGGGACCTGCAGGAGACCAGCCAGAAGGCCTATCAAATGCTGGATATGTATCGGTTTCAGCTCGAGGAGATCGCGGCTGCGGAGCTAAAATCCGGTGAGGATGAGGAATTGTCCGAAGAAAGAACCAAGCTGTCCCACAGCGAGAAGATGATGGATTCCGTTGCCGGAGCATACGACCTATTGTACGGATCTTCGGGTCTGGAATCCGTCAGCCGTGCCCTATCCAGATTGGAGGATGTGTCCGGCTACGATGAGAAGGGGTTAAAGCCGCTTGTTGAGCAGCTGCAATCCGCGTATTATCAGCTGGAGGATGCGGTTTTCCAGCTGAGGGATTATCGCGACAGCATTGAATTCAATCCGGAACGGCTGAATGAAATTGAACTTCGTTTAGATATGATCTCCGGATTGCGACGAAAATATGGGGATAATGTTGAGCAAATTCTGGAATACTACGTGAGAATTCAGCAGGAAACCGATATGCTGGAGAATAAGGACGAGTTTATACAAGCGATGGAACAGCGCCGTGACGAGTTGTTAAGCGTGCTGCTGGTTAGCGCGAAAGAGCTTAGTATTGCCCGCAAGCAATGTGCGCAAGATTTAGCACGGCAGGTGGAGGGAGAACTAAAGGATCTTCAAATGGAACGCACCTCGCTTGAGGTTCGCATGGAACTGCAGCTGGATCCTAACGGTTACGAATATGAAGGACATAAAGTAAGGTTGACCAGACAAGGTATGGATACGGCCGAATTCCTCATATCCGCCAATCCGGGTGAACCTCTGCGTCCGCTTGCCAAAATTGCTTCGGGTGGAGAAATGTCCAGAATTATGCTGGCGATGAAGAGTATATTTGCCCGTCATGATCAAATACCGGTCTTAATCTTTGATGAAGTCGACACAGGTGTCAGTGGAAGGGCTGCCCAATCGATTGCGGAGAAGCTGTTTTTGCTGGCTAAAACCTGTCAGGTGTTCTCCATAACGCATTTACCGCAGGTCGCTTGCATGGCGGATCATCAGTATTTAATCGAGAAGAAGCTGGAAGCCTCCAGAACGATGACGCAAGTAGAAAACCTGACTGAAGAGGGGCGTGTAAAAGAGCTTGCACGAATGCTTGGCGGAGTCGAGATCACTCAAAAGACACTTCATCATGCCCAAGAAATGCTCAATCTGGCGGCAGCGCAAAAGGCTTCCAGAACGGCTCTGGGTCAATGATTGACAGTTATAAATCCTTAAGGGCAGGGTAACTTAAAGGTACGCAATTGGCGACCACCTTTTCGTCAAGCGAAAGAAGAAAAAGGGAGCGTGACAGCCATTGAAGCCCAACCTCAGGAGAAAACTGCTCGGTTTCGTTCTTGCTTTCCTTCTTTGTTTCATTGGAACTGCTGATCCAGTCCAGTCTTTTGCTTCATTGCCTAATGAGCTGAGATTGATTTCCGGTCAGCAGTCCCGCCTTGATGTAGCCATGCCTGTTCAAGCCCTCGCTTCAGTTGATCGCCCGGATGTCCTGCAGCTCAACGGCTCCCGCGAGTCAAAACTTCAAGTATCGCTAAAGCATCCACTGCAGCTGAACCCCCAGCAAAGCGGAAATGCGGAAGTAACCCTGAAATTATTTGGTAAAATTCCTCTGAAGACAGTTCATGTGAAGGTGATCCCGGAGCTCAAGGTCATTCCTGGAGGCCAAACCATCGGTGTCAAAGTGAAATCCTCCGGTATACTGGTCGTTGGACATCATCTGGTACGCGTTCAAAACGGTGCTAAAGTGTCTCCTGGAGAAGCAGCTGGCTTGAAGGTTGGCGATCTGCTGACCACGATGGATGGAATGCCGCTTAATGATGTGACTAAGGTTGCTGATATCGTCGAGAAGGCTGGTAAAGCTAATAAGCCACTGGATATCTCCTTTAAGCGGGGCGGCAAAGTAATGGCAACAAAACTGAGTCCGGCATATGATCAAGAAGATCAAAGCTGGCGTCTTGGTCTGTATATCCGTGATTCTGCAGCAGGGGTAGGAACCTTAACTTTCTATGCGCCTCATCAGAAAGTTTATGGAGCTTTAGGCCATGTTATCACCGATATGAATACTCAAACACCCATTGATGTCGGAAGCGGACAGATTGTTCAGTCCAACGTTACATCCATTAGTCGAAGTGAAGAAGGCGAGCCGGGGGAAAAACGGGCCACCTTCACAAAAGACGGCAAGATTTTGGGCAATGTCGAGCGCAATACCCATTTTGGCATCTTCGGTAAAATGAATAATCTTCCTGAACACGGTCTGTATCAGGAGCCCATTCCCGTAGCCTTATCCCATGAGGTCAAGGAAGGACCGGCAGAGATTTTAACTGTCGTTGAAGGGCAGGATGTTGAACGCTTTACAGTGGAGATTGTTCATGTGTCCAAGCAGGATGCTCCTGCAACGAAAGGGCTTGTGCTTCGTATCACCGACCCGAGACTGCTTAAGAAGACAGGCGGGATCGTACAAGGCATGAGCGGCAGTCCGATCGTTCAGGATGGCAAGCTGATTGGAGCGGTAACGCACGTTTTTGTTAATGATCCTAAATCGGGGTATGGATGCTTTATTGAATGGATGCTTCAGGACTCTGGCATACTACAATCTACAGAATCAACTCCTCAAAATCTTAAGGCAGGTTAATGCCTTGAGATTTTTTGTCGTAAAATAACGAATTAGAGATTAATTTGAAACAAAATATTTAATTATAAATCAACTTCAAAAAAAAATAAAGAAAAATAATTTTCGACAGAAGGAATTTAAATAAGCATGTCGAAAACTTTATACACAAGAAAATGTTCTAAAATAACAACTGATCTGATAAAGGAGGAGCACGAATTGCAAAAGATCGAGGTATTATTGGCAGACGACAACCGTGAGTTTACAAACCTGCTTGGTGAATACATTTCGGATCAACAAGATATGGTGGTTTCCGGAATCGCTTATAACGGCGAAGAAGTACTGAGCATGATTGAGGAATCGGGAAAAGTACCGGATGTGCTGATCCTTGACATTATTATGCCTCATTTGGACGGCCTTGGCGTACTTGAGCGATTACGCGATATGAATTTGTCTCCGCAGCCGAAAGTCATTATGCTTACGGCATTTGGTCAGGAAAATATTACGCAGCGAGCCGTACAATTGGGGGCTTCCTATTATATTTTGAAGCCGTTTGATATGGAGGTGCTCGCCAGCCGTATTCGTCAACTCGTTGGCTCGTCCAGCAGCATTTCGTCAGGCGCTTCATTTACAAGTATGAAATCCAATGTGGTTCCCATGGGCAAAGGCAAAAATCTGGACGCGAATATCACTTCGATTATCCATGAGATTGGTGTCCCTGCTCATATCAAGGGTTACCAATATTTGCGTGAAGCCATTACGATGGTATACAACAATATCGAAATTCTTGGTGCGATCACCAAAACGTTGTATCCGGCAATCGCAGAGAAATTCAAAACAACGCCTTCCCGCGTGGAACGTGCGATCCGTCATGCAATCGAAGTGGCCTGGACACGCGGTAACATTGACAGCATCTCGCATCTGTTCGGCTACACCATCAACATCAGCAAATCCAAGCCAACCAACAGCGAGTTTATCGCGATGGTCGCTGACAAGCTGAGAATTGAGCATAAGGTATCTTGAAAGGGTAAGGACTGAGGAAGGGATTTAGGGTAATGAAAGAGGTTATCCTGAATGTCTACTTGCGCGGAACATTGAAATCACTCCTTTATTGGTTGCGATGTCGTAATCTGTGAAGGAGTGATTTTATGTTTGCCATGGACTTTGAGCAAAACAAACCAGCCGCTAATCCGGCTGGTTTGTTTTTATTTAGGTAACTTAACAGGTGAACAATCTTCGGTGTTATCTACCTTCGATTGGCCTCACAGATAATACATTTTGAACTGGATATCCTGCTCGTGGTTTCCGAACTTCTTGCCGAATAATGTGGCACCTCCCACGTGCTTTGCATCTTCCTTCACTTCAATTCGAAAGGTCCAGCGATCACAGGTTGCATCCAAATCATCTATGGAGACGGCAGAGAGCGGGTCGCCATCGATATAAGTACCATGGCTTGTAATTCGTATCGTTTTTAGCAGACCGTATTGGTTGATGTTGTGCGGCCACCATGCAGGCGTATACTTCCCCCTCGTATCCGCGAAATCCCCCGGGCTTGTCCATGTACCCAGTTCGATCCCGTTTAAGGAGAACGTGATGTCGGAAGGCCAGACATCATTGGAAAAAGGAAATTCTGAGGAAATCTCCAAGCTGATTTCGAACTGCTGCAGTTTTTCATCCTTTTGAAGGAAGTTCGCGATGTTGTATTGGATAAAGCCCTCCGTAAACCACAGGATTTCTGCATCCACACGTTTAGGATCCATGAAGTATTTGGGTTCGTCAACCCGCCCGATAAATTCCTTCTCGGTAGCAAGGCCGCAGGTAGGTTTCAGGTCATAGTCCGTATAATGCCCGATCGGCACGGAAGCCTCATATGAAGCAAAGGAATGAAAAATCTTTTTCGGGAAGTTGATTTCGATATGATCCACCTTCAGGATCGAGATTTTTTGCTGTCCCGATTTTCCCGGTACTTTTTCTGTCCGGATAATGCCTGCATCTTCGAGCTTTTTAATATGTTTTGTCACAATCGGACTGCTGATTTGAAGTTCTTGGGCCAAATCTTTGATATTCATTTTGTTTTTGGAGAGCAGCTGAATAATCTTGATTCGAACTTCGCTGGCCAAAGCCTCGTAAACCACAAGCGATGACTTGTCTATTTCCAATTGCATATGACCACTTCTTTCAACAAGTTTTTCATAAACCAGGTTCATTAACTTATATGCATCATAACACATGCTTTATTAACCTGTATATAAATCTCACCATTTAATACAATAAATTTTCAATTGAATGATTAACATGAATGTTAATTAAATGAAAAATAAGTAACAAAGATTTATATATATGTTATTGACACCGTTTTCAATACGAGTGTATACTGAACCAAAGTTAATCGTTTTCATGATTCATGTCGGTAAATGATTAACCAAATGATTAGTAATAGGAGGAGAGTTTGTTGAAGAAAAAAATGGGGGTTTCACTAATACTTGTATTGTTAGCGGTAGCGGTACTAGGGGGATGTGGCAACGGGGACAAGAACACCATTACCTTCTGGACGCCTTTGACAGGTGATGACGGGGCTTACATGGATCAGCTAGTGAAAGATTACAACGCCACCAATCCTGAATATAAAGTGAAGCACGTGATTACTTCGGATATGTATACAAAAATTTCTACCGTCCTGAATTCAGGCAAAGGCGTTCCTGATCTGTCCATTATTCACGCAGACCGCGTTCCTAGCTTCGTTAAGCAAGGTGTGTTGGAGCCGATGACGGCAGTCATGCAAGCTCAGCCAGAATTGAAAGCGGATAATTACTTGCCGCAGGCCTGGGCAACAGGAAACGTCGAGGGCACCCAATATACAGTACCCCTTGATATTCACAGCAATGCGATGTATTACAATAAAAATTTGCTCAAAAAATACAATGTTGAAAGCTTCCTGGATGATGATGTCGTGACCATTGATGAAATTTTGTCGCTGCAAGGCAAGCTGGATGAAGGCGATTACGTGATCAATGACGCTCTGTTGGGCTGGGTTGTGCTGGCGCAAATCCAGAACCTGGGCGGCGACATTCAACAAGACGGCAAGCCGGCCGTAAATACAGAAGCCATGAAGCAAGCATTTACGGAGATTAAGAAAATATCGGATGCAGGCTTGATGACCCCTTTTGGTGAGGACGGCTATCTGATGTTCCAATCTGGAAACGTTTTATTTTCCACAGACGGCACATGGAGCTCGACGGCACACGCAACCGTCGATGGATTGGACTTTGGCGTTACGAACATTTATTCGACGAGTGCTGATAAGTATACGAACCGGGCCTCTTCGCACTTATTCTCCATGCTGAAGAACGATAAGAGAACGGACGAGAAAGAGCAGGCCATCGGCCAGTTCCTGGAATTCATTCGCCAAAACTCGATTGAGTGGGCAAAAGCGGGACAGATTGTAGCGAGTAAACAGGTCATTGAGAGCCCGGAGTACGGTAATTATATTCAGTCATTCTTTACCGCCAACGAAAAAGAAATCGAATCCTTGTACATTTACACCTACGAATACTATCCATACGTAGCGGAGGCTGTGGATACATATGCAGCGGATATCGTACGAGGCAATGTCGATATCGACGAGACCCTGGCGACGATGCAGAAATTTGTAGAGGATAAAATCGCGGAAGGCAACAGTGCTGCAAAGTAAATAACAGCAGAGCAGTTTGAAAAAAAGAAAAGTGTCCTTCCTTAGAAGACACTTTTCTTTTCCAAAGGAGAAATGAAAGGGTATGAATAAGAAGTCGTTGACGCCTTATTTCTTTGTAGGTCCCCATCTGATACTTTTTATCGTATTTATTCTATTGCCGACCCTATACGGGATCTATGCTTCCTTTACGCAATGGAATCTGATTAATGACCCTGTATGGGTTGGCTTGGCCAACTATAAAACGATTCTGTTTGATACGGAGTCTACCTTCTATACCCAATTTATGAATGGATTAAAAAATACGCTCATCTTTGTTGTGCTAAGCGTCCCTATATTAATCATCATTCCGTTAATGATTGCCGTATCGCTGGAACACAAAAAAGTGAAAATGAAAAATGTGATTCAGTCCATCCTCTATATTCCCGGACTCATCTCGATTTCCGCAGCGGCACTGATCTGGTCTTTAATCTTCAATAAGCAGCTCGGGATTACGAATAATATTTTCGGCTCAGAAACGGTCTGGGCGGCCAACCAGCCCTATGCCTGGCTGATTATCATTGTCATTACGGTGTGGGGCGGAGTCGGTGGCAACATGATTATCTACCGGGCTTCCATAAGCGGAGTGTCGAAGGATTTGTATGAATCGGCCGAGATAGATGGAGCGGGGCCTGTCCGCAGATTTTCAAGCATTACACTGCCTTCCATTCGTTTTCCGCTGATCTATACCTTTGTTATGACGACAGCCGGAGCCTTTAACGTATTCGGTCAGCCATTAATGATGACGGACGGAGGACCCAGACAGAGCACGACGGTATTGATGATGTATATCCGGCAGCTGGCCTTCGGTCACGGGGAATCGATTGCGGGTATGGCATCCGCGATGGCGGTTTTGCTCGGACTGGTCATTCTCGTCATTTCAGCCCTTCAGTATTATGTGATGAACCGAAACGCGTCCTAGCGGCATGATCAGCTTGCAAACGACGGAAACGATAAAAGGTAGGTGTACTGTGCAATGTCGAACCCGGTAGTACATGAAGTAAACGCGGATTCCAAGCTTGGTCGCTCTGGTCCGAAGAAGGCTTCATCCAACATAAGCGTGTCAAAATATATAGCTTACGCATTTCTGATCATCCTGTGTGTGATATGGGCAATTCCGGTCATATTTGGCATTACCACATCTTTTCGGTCCCAGGCTGAGGTGGTTTCCAGCGGTTTCAGACTGCTGCCCGATAGCTGGATTTTTGATAATTATGTCACGATTCTGCAAAACACGTCGACCGCGCCCATTCTGCGCTGGTTGATGAACTCCGTGTTTATTGCAACGATGCATACGCTGCTCGTGATCGTTGTCATTTCCATTACAGGTTATGGATACTCGCGCATGAACTTTAAGGGAAGAGATACCTTGTTCTTTACCTTGCTTGGAATTTCCTTCTTTCCTGGGGTAGTGAATCTGATCCCGTCTTATAAAATCATTGATGCGCTGGGATGGGTAAATACATCTTGGGCAATGATCATTCCCGGTTTGGCCGGGATGGGGAACATTTTTTTGGTCAGACAATTCATGATGGGCGTTCCCAAGGATTTGGATGAATCGGCACGCGTGGATGGAGCGGGAGACTTTAGAATCTATTATTCTATTATTTTGCCGCTCATGAAACCTGTACTGATTGTATGCGGCCTGTTTTCATTTACGGGTTCCTGGAATGATTTCCTCTGGCCCGTCATCGTGTATACCGATGTGGAGAAGATGCCGGTCACAGCAGGTTTGCTGTTGTTACAGGACATTTACGGCAATTACCGCATGATCGGACAATTGATGGGTTCTGCGATCCTGGCCATCATTCCGACGCTGCTGTTGTTCCTGTTTGCCCAGAAATACTTTGTGCAGTCGATTAACTTAAACGCAGGCATCAAAGGATAGCAAGAAGATTGGATTCAAAGAAACATTTAAAAATAGAAAGCTAGCGGAAGTCAAACTATAAGGTATAGGAGTCGTCACCATGTCTGAATTATATATAAAAAATCCCCTGATTGAACAAAGGGCTGATCCCTGGATCTATAAACATACCGATGGTTATTATTACTTTACCGGTTCCGTGCCGGAGTATGACCGTATTGAGCTTAGACGCTCCCAAACGATACATGGGCTTGCGGATGCTGAAGGAATTACGATCTGGCGCAAGCATGAGTCAGGCCTGATGAGTGCCAACATATGGGCACCCGAGATCCATTATATGGATGGCAAATGGTATGTGTACTTCGCCGCTGCCCATACTTCAGAAACGAGGGACGGATTGTTTGATCATCGCATGTTCGTACTGGAGAACGCTTCGGCGAACCCGCTCGAAGGGGAATGGGTGGAGAAGGGGCAAGTGATCACGAAGTGGGAATCTTTTGCCTTGGACGCAACAACCTTTGAGCATAGAGGCAAACGATATTATGTATGGGCTCAGAAAGATCCGGGCATTCCAGGCAATTCCAATCTGTACATTTCATTGATGGAAAATCCATGGACCCTTACAGGGGAACAGGTATGCATCTCGGTTCCTGAGTACGACTGGGAGAAGATCGGGTATCTTGTGAACGAAGGGGCCGCCGTTCTGAAGCGAAACGGGCGAATATTCATGACCTATTCCGCGAGCGCCACGGACCACAATTATGCGATGGGGCTGCTGACAGCCGATGAGGACAGTGATCTGCTGAATCCGAGCTCCTGGGTCAAGTCGCCGGTACCCGTGTTTACGACATCGGAAGCCAATGGCCAATATGGACCAGGGCATAACAGCTTCACGATTTCCGAGGATGGCTCGCAGGACATTCTGGTGTACCATGCAAGAAGTTACAAGGAGATTGTGGGCGATCCTCTATATGATCCGAATCGGCATACGCGCGTACAGGTCATCCGGTGGAACGAGGACGGGACGCCGAATTTCGGGGTGCCGAGAGCGGATGATGAACCGGTCTCCAAGCTATGATGCAATTTGTAATTGGGGTTATAGAACGAATCGATTTACAAACATCAGACCGACTGAGCTTAACAGCTTGGTCGGTTTTTTACATTACAGGAGATAAGCAGCATAATATAAAATAGGAAAAAAGAAGGAGTCTTCGATATGGATGGAGAAAAGAGGACTGATCGTTTTATGAAATGGTTAAGGATGTATAAAGTACGGTACTATTAACGATATTCTTATTTCCCGGTAAGGAGGAATTATAAATGGCAAAGATATTAGTATTGGGCGGTACCCGCTTTTTCGGTAAAAGGCTGGTTAACCGGCTGCTGGCTAAAGGCGATGCCGTTACGATTTTAACGCGCGGACATCACCAGGATTCATTCGGGGGTGCCGTTGCGCGGCTTACCGTGGATCGAAAGGATCCGGAAGGTTTAAAACAGGCAGTGGGAAGCCAGGACTTTGATATCGTGTATGATAATATATGTTATACTCCGGAAGAAGCGGGACAAGCTGCAGACATCTTTGCCGGACGGATTGGACAATACGTGCTGACCTCTACGTTATCGGTCTATGATTTTGCGGATCATCCGGTGAGGGAAGAGGACTTTGATCCTTACAGATACCCTGTCATGATGAACGAAAGCAGGGACTACAGCTATAAGGAAGGCAAGCGCCAGGCGGAGGCGGTATTATTCGGCTGCCACAACCTGAACGTTACCGCTGTCCGGCTGCCGATTGTGCTGGGACCGGATGATTATACGCGAAGACTGCATTTTCATATTGAGCATGCAGCCAGCGGAGAAGCTATTGGTTTGCCTGATCCTGACGCGCAAATCTCGTTTGTGCATGCCGAGGAAGCGGCAGCGTTCCTGGAATGGGCAGGTCAAGTTCAATTGGAGGGCCCAGTCAATGCTTGCTCCAGCGGAACGATTTCGGTCCGGGAATTGATGAGCCTGATCCAGCAGGAAGTTGGAAGGTCGGCACCGCTGCAGTCTTCCGCAGCACCTGACCACATGTCCCCGTTCGGAATTCCCGGAGATTGGACGATGGATCATGCCAGAGCGGCAGCTGCCGGCTTTAAATTTTGGGATTTGCACGATTGGATGCCGAAATTGATTGCTGAATTGTCCGCCGATTTGAAGGTTCGCTAGCGAAAGCGGCAGGATCATTATCATTTAGAAGAAAGATAGAGGGAAGTGCCCTGAAAGGAAGATCAGCATGAGCGACAAGATGGCAGCATGGAAAGAGCGTATTCGAGAGGTAGAAGCCATGGAAGGCTTATCTCCGGAAGCCCTGACGTTAATCCATGCGATGTATGACGAATTGGAAGTTTTAACGAAGCAAAATTTCAATCTGCGGAAAACCGCGCTGAAAGCGACGTCCAGAGAAACGAGAATGTCGAGTAAACTGAAGGATGCATTGATGGAATAAACGGCGGAGTTCAGAACATATGATAAACACCGGGGAGGGCTCCCCGGTGTTTTTTTGATAGGATTAGCTTTTGGATGGCGTTCCTGATTTCGGCGCTTGGCGCTTCTTTTTGAATCTTGGTCCAACGTAATTTCGCTTGCGGTCCCGGAACAGAATCCAGCCGCCCAAGAATCCGATACCAATGACAAACAGAGCCAGCCCGCCTAGAAAAGATAGCCAACCGAAAGCGGGGTTTGCCACACTGTCATCCCCATGAACGGAAATATATAGAAAAACCGCATCTTTCATCATTAAGAAACCCTTCATTGCCATAAAACCCGGGATAACCAAAATCAAGATGGCAATAAAGCGGGAAATTAACATTTTCATAGAAGATTCCTTCCTGCGACTGATGTAATGAACTACCGTTTATCATACCTTTTTCATAGGGCGATGTCTATTTCCATTATGGATGCTGATTTTGTAATCCGAAAAAAAGAGAGTACAATGAAAGTGTAAAACTGGACTTATTATGGAGGTGCCGTTTGTGGCTATAACATGTGATGTAGCAATTCTTGGCGGGGGAACCGGTGGATATGTTGCGGCCATCCGCGCAGCCCAGCTTGGTAAAAATGTGGTCATCATCGAGCAGGACAAACTGGGGGGGACCTGCTTGCATCGCGGCTGTATTCCGAGCAAATCTTTGCTTCGGAGTGCCGAGCTGTATGCAGAAATGAAGGATAGCGAGAGCTATGGAATCGAGACGGACGGGGTCCGGCTAGCGTTTGACAAAGTACAGAAGCGCAAAGACGGTATCGTCGCTCAGCTGCACCAGGGCGTTCAATATTTGATGCGCAAAAATAAAATTACCGTCGTGCAGGGCAAAGGGAGAGTTATCGGCCCGTCCATTTTCTCTCCGCGCAGCGGGGCAGTGGCGGTTGAGCTTCCGGACGGCGAGATGGAAACCGTGGTTCCCACTCATCTGATCATCGCAACCGGTTCGCGTCCGCGTCACTTACCGGGGCTAGAGCCTGACGGCATACATATACTGACAAGCGACCATGCGCTTCAACTGGATGAGCTCCCTGCATCCATCATCATCGTAGGAGGCGGCGTAATCGGAGTGGAATGGGCCTCGATGCTGAATGATTTTGGCGTTCAGGTCACGATTGTTGAAGCTTCGTCCCATCTGCTGCCAGCCGAAGACGAGGAAGTTGGACGGGAGCTGACAAAGATGCTCACCGCCAGAGGCGTAGAGGTTATCACCAACGTTTCCATTCAAACCGATAGCTGTGAGATCCGGAATCAAAGCGTGTCCATCACGATTGAGCAAAAGGACGATACCAGAACATTGTCAGCGGACAAGCTGCTCCTCTCTGTCGGGAGAATCGGTAACACTGAAAATATCGGGCTTGAAAATACCGACGTTCGGGTTGCGAACGGCGTCATCGTGGTGAATGCCAATATGCAAACAACAGAACCCCATATTTACGCAATCGGCGATTGCATCGGGGGTCTTCAGCTTGCCCATGCAGCAAGCCACGAAGGGATAGCCGCGGTGAACCATCTGGCAGGCGAGAAGACGGAAGCCTACAGAAGCGAATGGATCCCTCGCTGCATCTATACCCGTCATGAGGTAGCCAGCGTCGGACTAACGGAGAAGCAGGCCAAAGAACGCGGACATGAGATCAGGATCGGAAAATTCCCGTTCTCGGCGATAGGCAAATCTTTGATCCACGGAACGAAGGAGGGTTTCGTGAAGGTTATTGCCGATCAGAAGACGCAGGATATTCTGGGCGTGCATATGATGGGTCCGCATGTTACGGAGCTGATCGGCGAAGCGGCACTGGCGCAAGTACTGGATGCGACTCCATGGGAAGTGGGAGCGGCGGTGCATGCCCATCCATCCTTATCCGAAATCATCGGCGAAGCGATGCTTGCGGTGGATGGACGAGCCATTGGATTATAAGGATAAGTACATCCTTTTGTGGAATCCCTCATTTCTTTTTGCCGAGAAAGGGATTATAATAACATTAAGCCAAGTCTTAGTACCAGGTTTTAATACTTGATCAAATACGCCTTTAAACTTAGGTTACAAGGCGCGAAGGATCAAGCCTGAAGTCATGGCTCACATAAAGGAGGGATCTCCATGAAAGAACATGAAACGGTTATGGCAAACAACAATAGGCATGAGCAGCTTGGACTGAGCGACGGACAAGTGCTAGACATGTACAAATATATGGTGCTGGCGCGAAAATTCGATGAGCGCAACCTGCTGCTGCAGCGTGCGGGCAAAATTAATTTTCACGTATCCGGGATCGGGCAGGAGACGTGTCAGGTTGCTGCTGCGTTTGCCCTCGACCGGGAGAAAGATTACTTTTTACCCTATTACCGCGACTATGGATTTGTATTGGCAGTGGGCATGACGCCTCGCGAACTGATGCTGTCGGCTTTTGCCAAGGCAGAGGATCCGAACAGCGGCGGACGGCAGATGCCTGGACACTTTGGCAGTAAACGCCTGCGAATTGTGACGGGCTCCAGCCCTGTAACCACACAGCTTCCGCATGCAGTGGGTATCGCACTGGCGGCGAAGATGCAGAAGAAGGATTTTGTATCGTTTGTTACGTTTGGCGAGGGCTCAAGCAATCAGGGGGATTTTCACGAGGGCTGCAACTTTGCGGGCGTTCACAAACTTCCTGTCATTATCATGTGCGAGAATAACCAATACGCCATTTCGGTGCCGCTTCATAAACAGATTAGCGGGAAGGTAAGCGACCGCGCGCTCGGTTATGGATTCCCTGGCATTCGAGTGGACGGCAACGATGCGCTCGAGGTCTATGCAGCCGTAAAGGAAGCGCGTGAGCGTGCGATTCGCGGAGAAGGTCCAACACTGATCGAATCCATGATGTACCGTTTGTCTCCGCACTCCACATCGGATAACGATTTGGCGTACCGGACAAAAGAAGAGGTCGAAGAGAACTGGAAGAAAGACGGCGTCGCCCGCTTTAAGAACTATTTGGTCGACTGCGGGCTCTGGGATGAAGCACGCGATCAGGATCTGATTGCGCAATTAAACCTGGAGATCAAAGAAGCGACGGAATCTGCAGACTTGGCTCCATTTCCGAAGCCTGAAGATACGCTTCTTCACGTATATGCCGATGATGAAGGGGGCGTGTAAAAGATGGCGGTAATGGAATATATCGATGCAATTCGCCTGGCCATGAAGGAAGAGATGGAGCGTGACGAGTCCGTATTCGTGTTAGGCGAGGACGTAGGCGTCAAAGGCGGCGTGTTTACAACAACCAAGGGTTTGTTGGATCAGTTCGGCGAAATGAGGGTGCTTGATACCCCGCTCGCGGAGTCCGCGATTGCCGGTGTCGCTATCGGAGCGGCCATGTATGGCATGAAGCCGATTGCCGAGATGCAATATTCGGACTTCATGTTCCCGGCAACCAATCAGATTATTAGTGAAGCAGCGAAAATCCGCTATCGTTCCAATAACGATTGGAGCTGTCCCGTCGTGATTCGTGCGCCGATCGGCGGCGGAATATTCGGGGGATTGTATCATTCCCAGTGCCCGGAATCGGTTTTCTTCGGAACGCCGGGATTGAAAATCGTTGCGCCGTACTCGGCCTATGATGCGAAGGGGCTGCTGAAAGCTGCGATACGCGACCCGGATCCGGTACTGTTCTTTGAGAACAAAAAATGCTACAAGCTGATTACTGGCGATGTACCGGAAGATGATTACGTTGTACCGATCGGCAAAGCGAAATTGCTGCGCGAAGGGTCGGATATTACGGTGATCAGCTACAGTCTGCCGCTGCACTTTGCCATGCAGGCTGCCGAAGAGCTTGAGCAGGAAGAAGGCATCAGCGCGCATGTTCTGGATTTGCGTACGATACAGCCGCTTGACCGGGAAGCGATTATTGAAGCGGCCCGTGCAACGGGTAAAGTGCTGATCGTTCATGAAGATAATAAGACCGGCGGCGTCGGCGGGGAAGTAGCCGCGATTATTGCGGAGCACTGCCTCTATGATCTGGATGCCCCGATCATGCGCTTGTGCGGTCCGGATGTACCAGCTATGCCAATCAGTCCGCCGATGGAGAAATTCTTCATGCTTAACAAGGACAAAGTCAAAGAATCCATGCGTCAATTGGCGCTTTATTAAGAACAGGGAGTGTGAGCATGTCACAAAATCAGAAATTGACCGATGTTACAATGCCTCAGCTGGCGGAATCCCTTGTTTCGGCGACCATTGCCAAGTGGCTGAAGAAGCCGGGGGATGCCATCGAGCAGTACGAACCGATCTGTGAAGTCATTACCGACAAAGTCAATGCCGAGATTCCATCCACCTTGGACGGCGTCATGGGAGAGATTCTTGCCCAGGAGGGCCAGACCGTCAATGTTGGCGAGATCATTTGCCGGATCTCTGTCGCTTCCGGTCAAGGGGCAGATCCTTCTCCCCAGCCGGCTGCAAGTGCTCCCGTGAGTCAGCATCAGGGAAGCGGCAGCGAAGAAGGTTCGATGCGTTTCCGGTATTCCCCAGCTGTGCAAACACTGGCAGCCGAGCATCAGATTGATCTTTCGCGAGTACAGGGATCAGGCATGGGCGGCAGAATCACTCGTAAAGACGTACTGGCTTATATTGAAAAGGGAGGAGCAGCCCAAGGCCAAGGCGCTCCTGCCGGAGCAGCACCAGCCCAGAGCGCCCAGGCACCGAAAGAAACGATACAGCCTAGCGGGACTTCGCCGTTTCAAGGGCTGCAGCATCAGACGCCTGCGGAACCGTCGCCTCCACTTGGCACAGCTATTCCGGATGTGCGTCATTCCGGGCTGCATTTGACGGAATTGCCGAAAATTCCAACCATCGAAGTGGAAGGAATGGAAGGCGGCAGATCGGAATACTTTATCGATGTTACGCCGATGCGTAATGCGATCGCCAGAAATATGCGTCAAAGCGTGACGGAGATTCCGCACGCGTGGACGATGATTGAGGTCGACGTGACCAATATCGTATTGCTGCGTAATCAGCTGAAGGACGAGTTCAAGCGTAAGGAAGGGGTTAATCTGACCTACCTGGCCTTTTTGCTGAAAGCCGTTGTGAACGCAATTAAAGATTATCCGATCATGAATTCGTTCTGGGCCGTGGATAAAATCGTGGTGAAGCGCGATATCAATCTGTCCCTGGCCGTCGGAACAGAGGATTCCGTGCTGACGCCGGTCATCCACCGTGCCGACCAGAAGAATATTGCCGGCTTGGCTAGAGAGATCGAAGAGCTTGCACGTAAGACCCGTGAAGGCAAGCTGAAGCTAGACGACATGCAGGGCGGTACCTTTACGGTGAACAATACGGGATCCTTCGGTTCGATTCTGTCTTATCCGATCATCAACTATCCGCAGGCTGCGATTCTAACGTTTGAATCCATTGTTAAAAAGCCTGTGGTCATCAATGATATGATCGCTGTTCGTTCAATGGCGAACCTGTGTCTATCCCTCGATCATCGGATTTTGGATGGGGTTATCTGCGGAAGGTTCCTGCAGCGGGTTAAGGATAACCTGGAAGGTTATACCCTGGATACGAAGCTGTATTAATGTTCTTCTATGCATCTGCGGACTGATTCTTCGGAAGAAGGTTCGCAGACGCCACTCATACCAAAGTCAATTACAGGAACATTCATTGGTTAGTGGGAACCCTATGAAAGAAGGCGTTAGCACATGAATAAACCGTTAGATGTATCGTATACGCCGGTTGTAGATTATGGCATGGCTTGGGAGCTTCAAAAACAACATGTTTCCGCCATCGATCAGGGGGAGCAGCATGAATGCTTGATGCTCCTTCAACATCCTCCGACCTATACCATGGGGTCGCAGCGTCATCCGGAGCACTTGCTCTTAAGCAAAGAGGAATTGGAGAAGCAGGGCATCGGCTTGTTTGAAATAGATCGTGGCGGTGACATTACATATCATGGTCCTGGACAGCTTGTCGGGTATCCGCTGTTACTGCTGGACGGCGGCAAGAATTTGAATCTGCACGGTTTTCTGCGCGATGTGGAACAGGTCATCATCGATTACTTGGCATCATACAACATCGAAGCCGGCCGCAAACCCGAGTACACCGGGGTATGGGTAGGGGATCTGAAAATTTGCGCCATCGGCGTTAAATTCAATAAAGCCCGCCAGCATCGCGGATTTGTGACAAGCCATGGTTTTGCGTTTAATATTAAATCCGGGATCGCAGACGCGGGATTCGCTGGAATCATTCCATGCGGCATACAGGAATATGGTGTAACTTCATTGGAAGACTGTACGGGGCGGGTTTTTGAAGTAGAGGAAGTAGCCCGGGAGATCGTGCCATTCTTCACCCGGGTATTTCCATATGAGGCACGTTGGTTGTAACAGCAGGCGCTCGTAAATGCAGGGTGTCAGCGAAGGAACAATGGCTCAAGGATAACCAGCAGTGTTGATCCGATCATCGCAATCAGCATGAGGTAGATAACAATTCGAAACCACTTTTTACGTTGCATTGTGTAACTCCTTTGAAATAGGTTTAATGATGAACATACATGCAGCAGCATCATTCATTGTGATATAGATATAAAGACATTGTATCGTATCTGCGAAAGAGAGGGAAGTCCAGTGATCTCAGAAGAGCGTATCATCCAAGAGTTTATGGAATTGGTTCGTGTCGATAGTGAAACCAAGCATGAAGAAGAGATCTCCAAGGTTCTCAAACATAAATTTTCCGTTCTTGGCTTTGACGTCATCGAAGATGATGCCAAAGAGAAGACAGGGCACGGAGCAGGAAATCTGATTATTACCTGGAAAGCGGACGAGGCGGCCTCGCAAGCACCTAAACTGCTATTCACCTGCCATATGGACACCGTAACGCCCGGTAAAGGCATTAAGCCGACCTTAGGTGATGATGGCTGGATTCGAAGTGATGGAACGACTATCCTCGGTGCTGATGACAAAGCGGGCATCGCCGCACTGCTGGAAGGTATTCGGGTTATCCGGGAAAATAACATTCCCCACGGACAAGTCCAGTTTGTCATTACGGTAGGTGAGGAATCGGGTTTGGTGGGAGCTCGTGCGCTTGACCCTGATGTTTTGGATGCCGATCTCGGCTTTGCCCTGGATTCCAACGGTGAATTAGGCTCCATTGCAGTTGCCGCACCGACCCAAGCAAAAATCAAAATGATTATCAAGGGCAAGTCGGCTCACGCCGGAGTGAACCCGGAGGATGGCATCAGTGCCATTCAAGTCGCTTCAAAAGCGATAGCCAAAATGAAGCTGGGACGCATCGACAAAGAAACCACGGCAAATATTGGCAAGTTCCAGGGTGGAGGCGCAACCAACATCGTCTGTGACCATGTTCAGATTGATGCTGAAGCACGCAGTATCGTTCAAGAGAAAGTGGATAAGCAAGTAAATGATATGCGTGAGGCGCTCGAAACTACCGTGCGGGAGTACAATGCCAATTGTGAGTTCATTAGCGAGATAGTCTACCCGGCTTTCAGTTTTAATGAACATGATGAGGTCGTTCAGCTTGCGCAGCGTGCCATCGGCGGTTTGGGCTTGCCCACCCGCACGTTCCGCTCCGGAGGCGGTAGTGACGCCAACATTTTTAACGGTCTTGGAATTCCAACCGTCAATTTGGCGATTGGATATCAAGATATTCATACGACGCAGGAGCGCATTCAAGCTGCAGATTTGGTCAAGGCGGCGCAGATCGTTGTGGGGATCATCCAGGAAACAGCTAAGGCTTAGTCGACAAACAGGCAGAAGAATAAGAATAAAGCCCGCGACGGACATTTGACGTCCCTGCGGGCTTTTAGATTTTCTATTAATTCAAGGTTGCCATGGGCGATTGGTTCTCCCGTCTTTTTTGGGCAGGCGACCAACTGGTATGCCAGTTCGTGTTCTCGACCACATGCAATGCGGCATTGATGTTGTCTATGTATGGTTCAATCTCTTTTCTCGCCACTTCCGAGGAATACTGTTCCTCAAGACGGGCAGAGAGGGAGATCAAGGCTGACTGCAAATAACAAGCAGCTTCGCCGAATCGTATCTCTGTACGCCCGGGATAAGCCACTCTAAGCTGCTCGAACAGGGATGCAGCCTCATCATATTTTCCTTGATCATATAAATGCTCTGCCGCTATAAAACATACTTTCATACAGTTGCTGTCCTGCTCTTGTAGCGGCAGCGCTTCCAATTGGTTTAATTTTGAAATTGCGAGTCCTCTGTAGCCTTCATCATAAAGAAAACAGATCAGAGCATAATAAGCATGCTCGCCGCTATGGGTAAGCAGATGTTCGGCTAGGGATATCATATTAAGCGTAACGGCAGCACGTGCTAGTTCTAAAGTATCCGACATGGCGATAAATCGGTCAGGGATCGAATGGTTTATGTTCCACTCGCAGAGCTGCCTGATTCTGGCCAGCTGAGCTCCTTCAGACGGCTTTGGACGTGGCAGTTCGCGCAGGTGGCGAGTCGAGTCGCGAAGGTAACTGTCGATGAGCTGCATGGCTTCAGATACTTGACCCGTCATGATCAGGCAAGCTACATACTGGATACAGGTATCTGGATATAAACTCCCCTGTTTAGCAAAACAATGGGCAGCTTCCGGATAAGCTCCGATGTAGAATAGTGATCTGCCAACCATGATGTTGGAAGCCGGAAAGCTCCTTGTTTCGTCCAGGAGTCGTTCACAAATCGTGTGGTCTGAAATCCCCTGCATGTGCAGGAGTGCAGCCCACTGGTTCAGAGCCTCTTGGACGTAGGTACCGGAATGCTGTACGACGGTTCTGAAAGCTTCCTCCGATTTGCCGAAGGAACGCATCCGCATGCTCAATAACCCGTATTCGAGCCAGCTTAGATCAACTTCCTTCCAGCCCGAACTCGTCTTGTCGGTCGGGGCGGATTGCGCAGCTTCCTTGAAGCTCTTTAAAGCCTTCTCAAGATACCCGCGTCTTTTGTACCACTTACCGCGCTCATATTCAGTTGAAGGTGGATTAGTGATTGGTTCGGTTTCAATAATAGGTATATGTCGCATGTCGAAGCCTCCCAATGTTATAACACCCATATAGGTGTAAAGGTCATGGTCCGTATTCGAAAAAAATAGAAAAAAGTCGAAAATCAGGTCGTAAGACCTAATTTCACCCCTTGTTTTCGTAAATATTTTTAGAAGACTTAGAAATTATATCCATAATCTTTGTTTCCGAGCCCCATTGCTGTTGCCACTGTTTCAGCATGATCCGTATCTGCCAAGCCTGTCCTACCATATGTACGGAATGATCCCCTTTGTAGCTTTTCATGGGCAGGTTCCTTCTTTCTTGTAAATTTTGATATAATACACCTTATGCAATAGCATGGTCAGTCATGCCGTTTTTAAACAAAGGAGGTCATTTTGTGAGCGATATCGGCAGTAAGAACCGAGAAGCCTCGGATAAATTGCTGGAAGAAACCACCCTATCTACCCAATCGATTTTTGAAGGGAAGATTATTTCACTGCAGGTCGATACGGTGAAACTGCCAAATGGTGAGACTGCGAAACGTGAAGTTGTCAGACACCCCGGAGCAGTAGCAGTGCTTGCTATAAAAGGCGACAAAATGTTGGCCGTCAATCAATTTCGTCAGCCGCTTGGGCGCTGTGAGGTTGAAATCCCTGCAGGCAAGCTGGAGCGGGGGGAAGATCCGCTGGAAGCGGCGAAGCGCGAACTACAGGAAGAAACGGGTTATTCATGCGGTTCCATTCGTAAACTGCATTCCTTTTATACCTCCCCGGGATTTGCAGATGAGATCATTCACTTATATCTGGCAGAGGATCTGGTCAGCGGCGACATGAACCCGGATGAGGATGAGCTTATAGAGATGATGGAAATCTCGCTGGAAGAGGCGTATTCACTCATACAAGAAGAAAGAATCAGCGA
This sequence comes from Paenibacillus sp. FSL W7-1332, assembly GCF_037969785.1. Lineage (NCBI taxonomy): Bacteria > Bacillati > Bacillota > Bacilli > Caryophanales > Paenibacillaceae > Paenibacillus > Paenibacillus sp. FSL W7-1332. Next base: position 2,593,588 of record NZ_CP150209.1, read on the forward strand.
TGCGAAGACCATTCTCGCCGTTTATGCTTGGAATATGTATAGCCTGACAGGAAAAATCTGATATGCTGCAGCCTGAAAAGAACATGTCAACCGGGGAGGAGCTTCAGTCCTATTACTGCGACATGCACATTCACATAGGGCGCACAAGCAGCGGACAAGCTGTGAAAATTAGCGCAAGTAACAATTTGACCTTTGAGAATATAGCCGTGGAGGCCTCGGAGCGCAAAGGCATCCAAATGATCGGTATCATCGATTGCCATTCTCCTTCGGTACAGCAGGATATTCTCCAATGTTTGGACAGCGGCGTCATGCAGGAGATAGATGGAGGCGGCATCGCGTATCAGGATACGGTGATCCTGCTTGGAAGCGAGATTGAAATTCGCGAAAGCGGCCGTGGGGCAGCCCATGTGCTGGCCTATTTCCCTGACCTAAACACCATTCAGGAGTTTTCTGTCTGGATGGCAAAATACATGAAGAATGTGCAGCTTAGTTCGCAGCGCATCTATGTCAGCCCTCGTGAGCTGCAGCAGGAGATTTTGGATCGCGGCGGGCTGCTAATACCTGCACACGTCTTTACGCCTCATAAAGGGCTGTACGGCAGCATGGCGGATCGTATGAGCGAGGTGCTGGACCTGAACGGGATTGCGGGAATAGAGCTTGGACTCAGTGCTGATTCCTCGATGGCGGGGCGGATAAGCGAACTGGATGCCTACTCCTTTCTGACAAATTCGGATGCGCATTCGCTTGGGAAAATCGGCAGGGAATACAACCGGATTGATATGGCGAAGCCTTCATTTACCGAATTTCGCCAGGCGCTTGGAACAAGTAACGGTCGAAGAATCAGCGCGAACTACGGGCTTAATCCCAGACTCGGAAAATACCATCGTACTTACTGCGGCGGCTGTGACAGCATTCTGGAGGAGGGCAGCGATATTCATGAATTGGTGCGCTGTCCTTACTGCGGGAGTACCAAGCTGGTGCAGGGCGTGTTTGATCGGATTCTGAACATCGCTGACCGCAAAGAGCCCATGGTACCGCAAAGCCGGCCGGCATATCACTATCAGGTTCCGCTAGAGTTCATCCCGGGCCTTGGCAAATCGTCGATGTCGAAGCTGCTGGGGGCTTTCGGCACCGAAATGCACATCCTTCACCAGGCTACGGAAGCAGAGCTTGCCGCTGTTGCTGGAGAAGGGCTCGCTGCCAGCATTGTGATGGCTAGAAACGGGACATTGTCCTTATCGGATGGCGGGGGAGGCTCTTACGGGAAGGTTCTCCGCTAAATCGATCAACTCTTTCAATCGCTAGGTCATACAAGAAGGGTGATGGTCATAGAGTAGAGTAGAGACACAGAAAGGAGACTCTATTCTATGCAATCATTCCGCCAAGCCTTTAAGGATCAGACCATGCTCTATGTGTTCGTGGGCGTCTTGTTTTTAGTTGGCGTCCTGTTTGGAGCGTTGATGGTCAATGCACTTTCATTGGAGCAGCAGCAGGAGATGGCCCGATATTTAAACCACTTTTTTGTAAACGTGCAGGACGGTGGAGAAACCATGAGTCAGTCTTCTTACTGGAGCATCGCAGCCCTTCATCTGAAATGGATCGGTTTGATATGGATTCTGGGATTGTCCGTTATCGGGCTTCCGGGAATATTGATATTGGACTTCTTAAAAGGAGTGCTTATTGGGTTTACGGTCGGTTACTTGGTCGGACAGTATTCTTGGAAAGGACTGCTGTTCGCCTTGGTATCGATTGCACCGCAAAATTTGTTCATCATCCCCGTGCTCATGATGTGCAGCGTAGCGGCGATAACCTTCTCCCTATACATCATCAGGGACCGGTTTATTATGAATCGCGGCGGGAGCATGGTAAAGCCCTTTGCTTCGTATGCGATGCTGACCTTTTTCATGGTCCTGTTAACGCTCGGAGTCGCTTCTTTTGAAACCTGGGTAACCCCGGTCATGATGCGCTGGGTCACGCCAATGTTGCTATAATCCGCGAATTTTTCCATAAAGCAAAACCGTTTGACTTTGTTTGTCAAATCCCCCTATAATGAAGGAAGTGAACAATAACGTGCAGTGATTTCCAAGGGGGAGGGAAACGATGGAAGCGCGGATCGACAAAATTAAGCAGCAGCTACAATCCCAAGGATACAAATTAACGCCCCAACGGGAAGCCACGGTAAGCGTATTGTTGGAAAATGAAGACGACCACCTTAGCGCAGAGGATGTATTTATGCTCGTGAAAGAGAAGGCTCCGGAGATCGGTCTGGCAACCGTGTACCGTACCCTAGAGCTGCTCAGTGAGCTTCATGTTGTCGAGAAGATAAATTTTGGCGATGGTGTCGCCCGTTATGACTTGCGGACGGATACTTCGAAGCATCACCATCATCATTTGATATGTACTCAATGTGGAAGCATGGATGAGATACGCGAGGATTGGCTCGGTCCATTGGAAGAGCGGTTAGAGCGAGAGTTTAACTTTACCGTTCATGACCATCGGCTTGATTTCCATGGCATATGCTACCGTTGCAAAGAGAAGGGCAAGAATGACCAGGACAAATCATAATTTTATATCATTCAACAAACCGCAGTGATGACCATCACGGCAAGCCCTCTACGGCGGTAAGCCGGGAGGGTTTTTTAGATGGTAACCAAAATATATATGGAACATGCACGAGTTCGTATCGTTCACGCAAGAACAATCTATCATTCTACATCATCCATGTACGTCGATAAGACGTTTTTTTTATTCTATCCCAATAACCGCCAAGTCCAATGACTAAAGAACATCAGAGGAAAGCGTCATAATCCAGCAGCTTGTATCATAGGATATACGTGAAGTATACCTGTAATACCCACTTTCACTTGGTGATCAAGCAAAGATGAAAGAGAGGCGCTGCCAGTGATTATATCGATCCGAAAAATAGGCTCAATGATCCGATTTATTACGATGTTTGCCGTTCTGACGATGTTTTTTTACTTTGTGCTGGGTTGGGTGGGAGATTGGCTGACCCCAGTGGATCCTTACCGTGCGCCTTCCGGTCAAGCGGTTAAGGCTTTTCAGCCTGAAAGCACCATGGACTCCCGATTTTCGCCGGCGGAACGTCTGCGATTGTACTACTGGTATGGGGAGTGATCGTGCTTGTAACGGGCACACGGGAATAGGAGCAAAAAGATCATGAAACAATATCTGGACGAATATGTAACCTATCTGGAAGACGTGAAGGGATTGTCCCGAAGTACGATTGAATCGTACCGGGCCGACTTACTAGGATTCATTGCTTTTGCAGAGGAAAGAGACGTTATCCATCCGCAGGAAGTTACACGTACCATGCTTGGATTATACATGGGAAGACTGAGGCAGCAGGGCAAGGCGGCATCAAGCCAGCTTCGCTGCACGGCTTCCTTGCGTTCCTTTTTTCAATATTTGGTGCGTCAAGCCGTTATAGGACAAGATCCGACCCAGCTGCTGGATAATCCGAAGCCGGAACGGAAGCCGCCCAAGTCGCTAACCATTGAGCAGGTGGACAAGCTGCTGTCGGCCCCGGATTCCGGCACCCCTCAGGGGGCCCGGGACAAAGCAATGCTGGAGCTGCTATATGCTTCAGGTATTAAGGTGTCGGAATTGGTGAATTTGAATACGCATGACATAAATATGGAGATGCGATTTCTTCGCTGTGCCGTTTCCGGAGGGAAGGAGCGAATTCTTCCAATTACCCAGATCGCAGCCGAGAGCGTGGCTATTTATATGCAAGACATGCGGGACAAGCTGATTCGTGATGCGGATGAGGATGCATTATTCCTGAATTCACTCGGTACGCGCTTGACACGGCAGGGATTTTGGAAAATCATTAAAAAGTATGGCAAATTGGCCGATATCGATGAGGAGATCACGCCGCATACCCTTCGCCATTCGTTTGCCATTCATTTGCTGCAGAACGGCGCCGACTTGCGTTCGGTTCAGGAGATGCTGGGTCACTCGGCATTATCCACCACCGGCATGTATCAATCCACCAAGAAAAGCATGAAGGAAGTATATGATCATTTTCACCCGAGATCTTAGCGAGACCTGCTCGACTAAGATCTACAACTTATTCTCAGTTAGGAGAGGTATGAACATGAGTTCAATTCATCAGGAAAGCATTAAGGAAGCAGCGGCATACATACGCGGGCAGAAGGGTGTCGAGCCCCAGGTCGGCCTGATTTTGGGTTCAGGACTCGGCGTGCTGGCAGAATTAATTGAGAACCCGGTCTCCATCCCGTACACGGACATTCCTCATTTTCCCGTGTCCACAGTAGAAGGCCATGAAGGAGAACTGCTGCTGGGTACGATTCACGATCGACCTGTCGTTCTGATGAAGGGCCGTTTCCATATGTATGAAGGCTATGGTCCGGAAGTGACGGCTTTCCCAGTGCGCGTCATGAAAGAGCTGGGTGTGAAAAGTCTGCTGGTTACCAATGCGGCGGGCGGCATCAACACGTCCTTCGAGCCGGGTGACCTCATGCTGATCTCCGATCATCTGAACATGACAGGCACCAACCCGCTGATCGGGCCGAATGATCCGGAGCTTGGCGTTCGGTTCCCGGACATGTCCCAGGCTTACAGCCGTCAGCTTCGCCAATTGGCAAAAGAAGTCGCGGTGGGTCAGGGCATTGCGCTGAGAGAAGGGGTCTATGCAGGTTTGCTCGGACCAACCTATGAAACGCCTGCCGAGATCGTCATGCTGCGTACGCTCGGTGCGGATGCGGTAGGCATGTCCACGGTGTCTGAGGTCATTGTGGCCAGACATGCCGGTCTTGAAGTGCTGGGCATCTCCTGCATCAGCAACATGGCAGCCGGAATATTGGATCAGCCGCTATCCCATGACGAGGTTATGGAGACCGCCGAGAAGGTCCGGGAGAAATTCCTTGCGCTTGTCATGGCCATTATTCCAAAAATGTAATAACCCATTTTAGCAAGGGGCTGGGCTCCGGCGGATTTATATCTGCCGAGCCCAGCTTTTTTGCTATAAGTTTTCAGCGAAGCTGAACCATTCTGTATTCGCATTTATACGTGTTTGGGGTCCCCGCAAAGGATTTGGAATAAGCATCGAAGCATAGGCTCCACTTTGTGGGGTTATTCTGTGTTCCTTTAAGATCAAGGTGATAATATTTCCGTAAAATACTGGAATAATTTGTTTTCATCCTGACGACAATGAATAGCAGACCCGTTATTTTTCGGGATGCCATTACGAATGTCAGGAGGGGATGGAAGTGAAAAAAGCGTTAATCGCTGGATTGCTGGTTCTATTTGTAGGGTTGTCCAGTGCGGCTGTACCAAGTTATGCAGAAGAAAAAAGCAAACCCGGCGAAGGATCATCTCAAGAGGAACTGGCACCAGGTGCTCGTTCTGCTATATTGCTGGATGCGGATACCGGAACCATTATTTACGAGAAAAACAGCCATGATAAGCTGCCTCCGGCGAGCATCACCAAGATCATGACGATGCTGCTTACGATGGAGGCCATCGATGAAGGACAATTGCAGTGGACGGATAAAGTGCGTACCAGCGAATATGCGGCCTCCATGGGCGGGTCGCAGATCTTTCTTGAGCCCGGCGAAGAGATGACGGTGGATGAGATGCTCAAAGGCATAGCCATGGCATCAGGCAATGATGCCTCCGTCGCGGTGGCGGAGAAAATTGCCGGCTCAGAGGAAGCGTTTGTGAAGCTGATGAACGAGAAAGCGGCCGAGCTGGGAATGAAGGATACACATTTTGTGAACTGCAACGGACTTCCTGCAGAGAATCACTATACTTCGGCCCACGACATTGCGGTCATGAGCCGGGAGCTGCTGAAATATGACCAGATCACCAAATATACGGGAGCATATCAGGATTATTTACGTAAAGATTCAGAAAAACCGTTCTGGCTGGTCAACACAAACAAGCTGGTTCGATTCTACACGGGTGCTGACGGATTGAAAACCGGATACACGTCAGAGGCCAAATTCTGTTTATCGGCAACGGCCAAACGGGACGGACTGCGCGCTGTAGCCGTTGTCATGGGAGCTCCGGATACAAAGACTCGGAATAATGAAGTATCTCGCATGTTTGACTATGCCTTCTCCCAGTATTCGATGCATTCCATCTATAAGCCGGGTGAAGTGTTAGGTATCGTGAAGGTCCAGAAGGGGACCGTGCCAGAGATCTCGATTCAAGCGGATAAAGATTACAGCGTGCTGGTTAAGAAGGGCGTAAAAAGTCCGGATATCCGTCATGAAATTCAGATGGACCCGAATTTAAAGGCGCCGGTAGCCGCCGGACAAGTCGTCGGCAAGCTAACGGTGTATCAAGGCGATCGGGTAGTGAAGGAGTTCGAGCTGACATCTCCTGTCGAGGTGAAGAAGGCCGGATTCTGGAAGCTGTTCAAACGGACAACCGGCAAGTTGTTTCATGTAGATTAATAGGAGTTTTCTTCTAGTTTTGTCGGGATGCAGGAATGTCTTTTTCAAATGTAGAAATCTTTGTTCATGTCAGGGAGGAGAGTGAGCAAACATGAATCTGCATGTTGATATGGAGCATCACAGGCATGTACTGATTGTCCGTCTGTCCGGGGAACTGGATCATCATACGGCCGATCATGTCCGGATGCAGCTGGATGAAGCTATTCAGAGACGTCAAACAGAGCACTTGGTGCTGAGCTTAAAGGACTTGGACTTTATGGACAGCTCGGGACTTGGGGTCATCCTGGGACGCTATAAATTCATCAAGCAAAAAGGCGGAAAGATGGCGGTATGCGATGTCAAGCCGCAGGTTTACCGCTTGCTTGAAATGTCGGGGCTGTTCAAGATCATGCCGATATATGAGAACGAGAGCACGGCACTCTCGGGTTTGGAGGTAGTGTCATGAGTGAAGGAAAGGCACAGCATAATTTTATGACTCTGCAGTTTGCCGCAAAGTCGGAAAACGAATCCTTTGCCCGTGTCGCCGTGGCTGCGTTCATCTCCCAGATGGATCCCAACATGGATGAGCTCAGTGACCTGAAAACGGTAGTCTCCGAAGCGGTCACAAACAGCATTATCCACGGTTACGATAGTGATCCGGATGGGGTTGTCAAGATTGAAGCCTCCATAGACGGGGATATGATCACGCTGTGCATTGAAGATTCCGGCCATGGGATCGAAGACTTGGAGATGGCCAAGCAGCCGCTTTATACATCAAAGCCAGAGCTGGAGCGATCCGGCATGGGATTCACCATCATGGAAAATTTCATGGACGAATTTGAAGTGGTCAGCGAACCAGGCAGCGGTACGTCGATCAAAATGAAAAAGAGGATCGAATCTAAGAAAGCTTTATATAATTAGGGGTTGGACAAATGGATGCCGATGTGAAGAAAACTTCGCAGACTTATTTGGACGACGCGGAGGTCAAACGACTCATTGCACTTAGCCAAAGCGGGGATAATGTCGCCCGGGACACGCTCGTCAACTGTAATATTCGTCTTGTCTGGTCTGTCGTTCAGCGGTTTATGAACCGGGGGTATGAGCCTGATGATCTGTTTCAGATCGGCTGTATCGGTCTCCTCAAATCCGTGGACAAGTTCGATCTCAGTTATGACGTAAAGTTCTCGACCTATGCCGTACCGATGATCATCGGAGAAATTCAGCGCTTCTTAAGGGACGACGGGACCCTGAAGGTCAGCCGTTCGCTTAAGGAAATGGCCAACAAAGTCAGGAAGAAGCGGGACGAGCTGTCCAAGCAGCTCGATCGGCTTCCAACGGTGAAAGAGGTTGCCGAAGAGCTTGGGGTAACCCCCGAGGAAGTGGTGTTTGCCCAAGAGGCGAACAAACCGCCAACCTCGATTCATGAGACCGTATTTGAAAATGACGGGGATCCCATAACGCTAATGGATCAGATAGCTGATGAATCGCAGGAACGATGGTTCGACAAGCTGGCCTTGAATGAAGCGATAGGCGGCTTGACCGAACGGGAGCGGCTCATTGTATATCTGCGGTATTACCGGGATCAGACGCAGTCGGAAGTTGCCAGCCGGCTAGGCATATCCCAAGTACAGGTATCGCGACTTGAGAAAAAAATATTGCAGAGCATACGGAACGAGATCGCGCAGTAGCGGCTCGCAGCCGTTATTCTAAAGAAATGCTCAAACTGACGCCGCCCTTAGGGGACGGCGTCTTTTCATTTTTCAACAACCTCCTTGTTGATGTGCCGGATAAAGAAAGTATGGTAAATCCGAGTAGAAAGGAGAGACATTTCCCATACTAACGGTAATTTAGCAGTAAAGGAGTGTTTCGGATGAAGGTTAATCCCACTCCGACGGTGTTTCTGCAGCTAAGGAGCCGCATACGGTTACCAAGAAACCAGACCGTCAAACTAGGTGATGTCGCCTTCATTGTCTGCGAGCCCGAATGGGAGAAGCGGCTTAGAGCCCTGCCGCTTACGCAGCCGAAGGATATCGATGGCAACCGCCTTGTCATGGATCTGATACAAATCATCCCGAAGATTCAAGCCTTGATTCCTGGCGCCCATATTGAACCGATGGGAAACCATCATACCCTGGTGGAGCTTATTGGTCCGGAGAGCAAGCGGTCCAAATTGTGGTTCCCGCTCATTTGGCTGCTCTTGTTTTTCGGTTCGGCGCTGACCATTATGAATTTCCATGCCGACGTCAACATGCTCGAGGTACAGATCCGAATCGTCGAGATGGTGACGGGGAAAAGAGACGAGCATCCCTATTTGTTCCAGATTGCATACTCGCTCGGGCTCGGATTCGGAATGACGGTGTTCTTCAATCATTTATTCAAGAAAAAATGGAATGAAGAACCGACCCCGCTCGAGGTGGAAATGTATCTCTATCAGGAAAATCTGGATCAGTTCGTGGTCGCCGAAGAATATCGGAAAATGAACGCCGGAGCGGATACGACAGGTAAGGAACCATGATGATGTCCATTCTGCAAGGGATATTCACCTGTGTTCTTGGCGTAGCAGGGGGCATCGCCGTCGGCGGCGGAGTCATTGCGCTCATCATCGTGTTGGACATCATTCCGAGATTGTCCCAGCTGACGGCAACGTACAACCGGGTCCATTGGTATGAAGGGGCTTTAATTGCCGGATCTTTTATCGGCACGGTGGCCGATTTCTGGCGATGGTCCGTTCCTTTGGGACCGGTTGTGAGTACCGTGATCGGATTGATGTGCGGGATATTCATCGGCATGCTGGCAGCCGCATTGACCGAAGTATTGAATGTATTGCCGATTCTGGCCAAGCGGCTCCGGTTGACGGGGTATTTGTTCGGTCTTCTTATGGCCATGGTCGCAGGCAAGGTAGCGGGCTCTCTGTTCGACTGGTTTGTTTACAGCAAGTGATAGTTAAGGCTAGGAGGTAGGTTATGGACGAGAAAACAACATATAACGGCGAACGGGAGACCGATATTCCAATCATTCCACCATCGGAGATCAAAGCATTGGAGGAACAGGAGCTGGCTGAGAAGAGGGAGGCCGAGACCTCCAACAGCACCGAGGAATCCGTCATCTACTGGCAGCATACAGACCATGTCCCCGCAAAGCTGAGTGATCTGAAAAAAGTGCTTAAGGAAGTTATCGGTCTTGGGGTTTCTTTTGATGTGGTATTCCGTGAAATGAACTTTGCCGGGAGAAACGCGGGACTTCTCTTCTTAAACGGCTTCACGAATGATGCCGTGGTGACGGATATACTGACAAGGCTGACGTATCTGACACCGGAGGATGTGAGCAATCAGGCACTTACCGAGATGATGACCCGCTATATTCCCCATGTCCAAGTGGAGCGGGATACAAGGCTCAGCAAAGTGATTAACGAAGTGCTCTCGGGTATATGTGCGCTGTTCATTGAGGATGCGCATTCCGCTATCTTGTTGGATACCCGGAAATATCCTGTGCGCGGGCTCGAGGAGCCTGCGGTGGAACGTGTCGTTCGCGGCGCAAGGGATGGTTTTACGGAGACACTCGTTACCAACGTGAACCTGGTGCGAAGACGGGTTCGTGATCCGGGACTTCACGTTGAGGTCATGAAGGTCGGAAGGCGGACGAGAACGGATGTGTGCCTGGTTTTCATAGATGACATCGTGGACCGTACGCAGGTTGAGGCGATTCGCGATAAAATCAAGGAAGTGGATTTAGAGGGGCTTCCACTTGGAGATAAACAGCTCGAAGAAGCAATCGTGAACAAAGGCTGGCACCCATTTCCGCTGGTCCGATATTCGGAACGGCCGGATGTTGTATCCTCCCATCTGCTCGAAGGCCGAGTAGTTGTCATGGTAGATACTTCACCGAGCGTGATGATTATGCCAACCACGTTTTTGGATCTGTGTCAGCATGCCGAGGAGAATCGCCAAACCCCATTTATGGGGACATATCTCCGCTGGATACGTTTTATAGGCATTTTTGCATCCATGTTCCTGCTCCCGCTGTGGATGCTGCTTGTTGTCCATCCTGAACTGAAGCCGCCGGGACTCGATATCATCGGTCCGCAGGAGAATGCTAAAATTCCGATTATCCTGCAGTTTCTGATCGTTGAATTCGGCGTGGATTTGCTCCGCTTGGCTGCCGTTCATACGCCGACACCGCTTGCGTCGGCGATGGGGCTGATCGCCGCGATCTTGATCGGCGACATCGCCGTTAAGACCGGATTGTTTGTCAACGAGGTCGTCTTGTATATGGCGGTTGCATCCATCGGGATGTATGCAACTCCGAGTTATGAGCTGGGACTTGCCAACCGGATGGTCAGGCTGCTCCTTCTGCTTGCAACAGCCCTGTTTGGGGTGAAGGGTTTTGTCATCGGGACGACGCTTCTGATTCTGCTCCTGACGACACACCGTTCCTACAATTCCTCTTATTTGTGGCCATTTATACCATTTAGTGCAAAAGCGATGGGCGAAATTTTGTTCCGCAAACCGCTGCTTCTATCTAGAAGACGCCCGGCCCACAATAAAACACGCGACAACACCAAAATGGGCCCTGAAATGAATCCGAGAGGCGAGCAATAACAATAACACAAATGTTGTGTTGAAAAATCCATTTTGATTACCTTCCGTTGTCTGCTATACTGTGAACAATTATTCGATTACCCTATTTTGAATCAATGGATCGGAGGAATTGTAAGCATGTTTTTACACGGTACAAGCAAGATTAACGATCAGGGGCATTTGGAAATCGGCGGGTGTGACACATCCGATTTGAAAGCTCAATATGGAACACCATTATATATTGTAGACGAGCAGTCGGTTCGCAATCGTTGTCGGGAATACATCGAGGCCTTCAAGGCGTCCGGCTTGAAGTTCCAAGTCGCGTATGCAAGTAAGGCGTTTTGCGTGATGGCCATGTGCCAATTGGCCGACCAAGAAGGTATGTCGCTTGACGTCGTATCAGACGGAGAGCTGTACACCGCACTTGAGGCCGGATTCCCGGCAGACCGGATTCATTTCCACGGAAATAATAAAACCCCGGAAGAAATTGAGATGGCGCTGGATGCGGAAATTGGCTGTTTCGTTGTCGATAACGTAGTTGAACTGCATATGCTGCAAGCGATTGCTGCCGAGAAGAATCGGAAGGTCAACATTCTGCTACGCGTGACACCGGGTGTTGAGGCTCATACGCATGAGTATATCTCAACAGGCCAAACGGATTCGAAATTTGGCTTTGATATCGGCAACGGCTCTGCTTATGAAGCGGTGAAGCTTGCCGAGGTTCAAGCGAACATTCATCTGATGGGTATTCATTCCCATATCGGCTCCCAGATTTTTGAGGTGGAAGGCTTTCAGATGGCTGTTCAGCGCGTAGCTGAATTCGCGGTTTCCGTTAAAGAAGGTTTGGGGGTTGTATTCAAGGTTGTAAACCTTGGGGGGGGGTTCGGTATCCGTTACGTGGATGGCGATACGCCGCTTCAAGTATCCCAGTATGTAAAAGCGATCACGGATGCCGTGAAGACCCATTTTGCGGGCCTTGGCTCCGAACTTCCTGAAATTTGGGTGGAACCGGGCCGGAGCATTGTTGGTGATGCAGGCACCACCCTGTATACGGTGGGCACAAGCAAGGATATTCCCGGAGTGCGTAAATACGTTGCCGTAGACGGTGGAATGACGGACAACCCGCGCCCGGCGCTGTACGAGTCGAAATATGAAGCGCTGCTCGCGAACCGGGCGAATGAGAAGCCGGAAGAAACGGTATCCATTGCCGGCAAATGCTGTGAGAGCGGAGACATGCTCATCTGGGATTTGGAGCTTCCGAAGGTAGCAACAGGCGATTTGCTGGCCGTATCCTGCACAGGCGCATACAACTATTCCATGGCTAGCAATTACAACCGAATCCGCAAACCTGCGGTCGTGTTCGTGAAGGACGGACAGAGCAAGCTGGTCGTACGCCGTGAGTCGCTTGCGGACATCATCAGCCATGATGTGGTGCCGGCAAGTGTAACCAAAGAAACCGTAACCTATTAATCTGAAGTTTGTTTTACGGCTCTATAACCCAAAAGGGCCCGCCACTGCCTCCGGCTGCGGTCAGGGCTCTTTGGTTTGCCTTGGACTTGATATAGGATGTGTAAACGGGGGACAAGATCGTTTTTGCTTCGAAGCTCAATTCATAGTAAACTATAGAATGCATTGTAAAAAAATCGATTAAAGCGTTCTAATAACGGAAGGAGATAACACATATGGCTAAAAAAGCGAAGATCACATTAGAGAACGGCAAAGAGGTAGTGCTTGATCTGTTCGAGAATGATGCACCGAATACGGTAGCTAATTTTGAGAAATTGGCGAACTCCGGTTTTTATAACGGTCTTGTATTTCACCGCGTAATTCCTGGGTTCGTTGCTCAAGGCGGCTGCCCACAGGGAACGGGAACCGGCGGTCCTGGCTATACCATCAACTGCGAGATCAACCCTAACAAGCATGAGCGTGGAAGCTTGGCCATGGCGCATGCCGGCCGCAACACGGGCGGAAGCCAGTTCTATGTATGCTACGAGCCGCAGCCGCATTTGGACGGACAACATACGGTGTTCGGTAAAGTTGTAGAGGGCATGGAGTATGTGGATGCATTCAAAGGCCGCGACAAAATGGAAAAAGTAGAAGTATACGAAGCGTAACCATTAGCTTCTGGTCAGGACAGGCTCACTCATAAGGGTGAGCCTGTTTTTAATATTCCGGGGAGGGGTTAGGCAGGGTCAGGGAATAATTGGCGGAGCTCCTCCGGAACAGGCCGGCTTTTTCGAGTATGTACATCCATCGCCACACTGGTAACGGCGGCATCCGCGCACAGCTCTCCCTGTTCGTTGTATATCGTCTGAATCAGCACATAACTCGTACGACCCATAATCTGCGGTTCGGTCACGATCGTCAGCCGTTCGCCCTGGCCGCACTCCTTGCGATAATTAATATTGATATTGACGGTAACGGTCTGGACACCGAGCCGTTTCAATAGGTCATATTGAAGATTTCCTGCTTCGTACCATTCCTCACGGCCCCACTCCAGATATTCCAGGTATTTGGCGTTGTTTACATGTCCGTTGACGTCGATCTCCGTAGGACGGACGACAATGTCCAGCGATGTTTTCATCGTTGCGTGCTCCTTTTCAACTGTATCTAGTTCCTGTGTTTATCCTATTTAACTGTTCTCCCTTGGGGGAGGATTCTCCTTCTACATTCAATACACATATTGTCATTAAGTTATAAACTTTAAAAAAGTTAGTTGTTTTTCTTGCAATTTTCAAAAGGTGGTGATAAGATTCTTGATAAGATCAAACAATTTCATATGTTTAATCCTTCGGGGCAGGGTGAAATTCCCTACCGGCGGTGATGAACGCAGTGATTGAGCTTTAGAAAGCAGATGGCTGCGTCTTAGTCCGTGACCCGGATATGCGTGTGTTGTAACACACCGTATGCGGTGGACCTGGTGAAAATCCGGGACCGACAGTATAGTCTGGATGGGAGAAGGAGTGAAAGACACATAAGCAACATGTGCTATTTGTGTCTGTGCACACAACGCGATATGCGTTATGTGCAGGTTTTCACATGCAATTCTAACCTGTGCTTGCGATGATTTGATGTCGTCGGTAACGGATTTGAATCGTTTGTTATAGGCAAAACCTGCGATCATAACGGTTATTTAGTGTGTCGATTATTAACTTCCATCAAGCCCTGTTAAGGATTCCCCGAATCTTTGGCAGGGCTTTTTTGTGTGAACGTTGAGAAAGGGGCATGTTTAGCATGGATATCGTCAACGATGAATTCTATATGTCACTTGCGCTGGACCTGGCTGAACGTGCTCAGGGCCAAACCGGGATTAATCCGGTTGTGGGCTGTGTCGTCGTTAAGGATGGCGCGCTTGCAGGGGTGGGAACACATCTGGAGCGCGGAACACCGCACGCTGAAATTCATGCCCTGAATATGGCTGGCAGCAAAGCAGCGGGTAGTACGGTGTACGTGACACTGGAGCCCTGCAGTCACTACGGTACGACGCCGCCATGCAGCGAGAGGCTGATTGCCGAAGGTGTTCAGCGAGTGGTTGTTGCTTGCGAGGACCCCAATCCTCTTGTTGCGGGCAATGGGATCCAAATGCTGCGCGCAGCGGGAATCCGGGTTGAGATCGGTGTCCTTAAGGAACGTGCTCTTCGCTTGAACGAAACCTTCATTAAATTCATTACGACGGGTCAGCCTTTCGTAACGTTAAAGACAGCCAGCACGCTGGACGGCAAGATCGCTTCGAAAACCGGTGATAGCAAGTGGATATCCAATGAGGAAGCAAGAGAGCTTGTGCATACGCTGCGTCATCGTCACCAGGGTATCATGGTAGGCGTGTCTACCGTAATCGCGGATAATCCAAGCCTGACGACAAGACTTGGCGTGGAAGGCTTGCATCCGGTTAGGATCATTGTGGATTCCAGCTTACGAATCCCGCTCGACAGCCATGTCGTGACAGACGGTTTGGCACCGACATGGGTCTTGACGATGGAGCAGGCGGATGAGAAGAAGCGGTCCATGCTGGAAGAGCAAGGAGTTCAGGTTATCCCCTGCGGGCCAGGACCGCGTGTGGATCTGAAGGCTGCACTGGTGAAGCTGGGGCAGAAGGGGATTGCCTCCATTTTACTGGAAGGCGGGGGCACGCTGAATGGCTCAATGCTGGAACAGAAGCTGGTGGATCGGCTCATCCAGTTCATCGCCCCTAAGATTATTGGTGGATACGATTCCCCGGGAAATTACATGTTCAGCGGGTATGAGCAGATGAATCAAGCGATTCAGCTGACAGGACTTGAGACCGAAAGACTTGGCGACAATATTTACGTCACCGGAATTCCGGTCTGGAAATAAGGAGAAAGAAAGGAGGGAAGCCTGTGTTTACTGGATTGGTTGAGGAGATCGGCGAGATGAGGCGGATCGGACGGAAGGGCGAAGCCATGCTGCTGAGCATTTCCGCGAGCCGGATTATGGATGATTTAAAGCTGGGGGACAGCGTATCCGTTAATGGCGTTTGCTTGACAGCTACAACCATTGACAAAGGCATATTTACGGTGGACGTGATGCCGGAAACCTATAGAAATACCAATCTTAAGGAACTGCAGCCAGGCGGAAAGGTGAATCTGGAACGGGCGATGGCGGCCGGAGGCAGATTCGGAGGCCATATCGTTCAGGGGCATGTGGATGGCGTCGGCGTCATTCGCAGCGTGCAGGCAGATCAGAATGCCGTGGTATACGAGATTGCGCCCGCGAATGGGGACATATTCAAATATATCATTCCGAAAGGCTCCGTCACCCTGGATGGAATCAGCTTGACCGTTGTCAAAACGACAGATTCCTCCTTTACGGTATCCATCATCCCCCATACGCTGGCGGAGACGGTGCTGGCTTATAAAAAAGCGGGCGATACGATTAATATCGAATGCGACATTTTAGGGAAATATGTAGATCACCTGCTGCATTACGGCTCAGAAGGGGCCGGCAGCAAAGGCGGAACAAAACCGGGGATCAGCAGGGATTATCTTGCGGAACACGGATTTGCCTAAGCCTGGTGATTCACATAGAGTCTCCATGTGGAAGAAGGAGGAGTAGCGATGGATGAACGCTTTTCATTTCATACAATCGAAGAGGCGTTAACCGATTTGAAGGAAGGCAAGGTCGTCATTGTTGTCGATGATGAAGACCGTGAGAATGAGGGTGATTTTATCGCATTAGCAGATAAGGCAACCCCGGAGGTCATTAATTTTATGATCACCGAAGGCCGTGGGCTCGTATGTTTGCCCATGACGCAGGCCAGAGCCCAGGAGCTCGACCTCAAACCGATGGTTACCCAAAATACGGACTTTCATGGAACGGCTTTTACGGTTTCCATTGATCATAAGGACACTACGACAGGCATATCGGCCTATGAGCGGTCCATCACCGTCAAAGGCATTTTGGATTCGAATGCATCTGCGTCCGATTTCCGAAGACCAGGTCATATGTTCCCGTTGATCGCAAAAGATGGAGGCGTCCTGCGCCGGGCAGGACATACGGAGGCCGCTGTCGATCTTGCCAGATTGAGCGGCTCCTATCCGGCCGGCGTCATCTGCGAGGTAATCAAGGAAGACGGCACAATGGCACGGCTGCCGGACCTTGTGGAGATTGCGAAGAAGCATGAGCTGAAGCTGATTAGCATCAAGGATCTGATTCATTACCGCAATGAAAAAGAAAAGCTTGTCCAGCGAGAGGTAGCTGTGCGGATGCCGACCGACTTCGGCGTGTTTCAGGCCGTAGCCTACACCAACGACGTGGACAATAAAGAGCATGTTGCCTTGGTAAAAGGGGAGATCGACGGGAATGAGCCTGTCCTCGTGCGCGTGCATTCCGAGTGTCTGACAGGAGATGTGTTTCACTCCCATCGCTGCGATTGCGGTCCCCAGTTCGAGGCGGCACTCCGCCAAATCGATGAAGCAGGCAGAGGCGTTCTTCTCTACATGCGCCAGGAGGGGCGGGGCATCGGCTTAATCAACAAATTGAAAGCCTACAAGCTGCAGGAAGAGGGACTCGACACCGTGGACGCGAACCTGAAGCTCGGTTTTGCGGCGGATCTGCGCGATTACGGCATCGGAGCCCAGATCCTGAAGGATCTGGGGATCAGAAAAATCCGCTTGCTGACAAACAATCCGCGCAAAATCAAAGGCCTCGAGGGTTACGGTCTTGAGGTTGTGGAGCGCGTTCCGATCCAAATGCCGGAGAACGAGGATAACACGGGCTACCTGCATACCAAGCAAGCCAAGCTCGGTCATATGCTGAAATTCAGCGATATCGAGCAGAACGAGAGTGCCAACTAATCACCATATAACAAAAGGTCTTATTTGAGAAGACGGATTTGCCTGAGCATAATAAGCAGAGGAGCAAATCAGTTCTGGAGAAGCGGTAGCGGTCGCCTTTAAATCCTGATTTCCACCTTGAAAAAATAGATCATGAAATCAGGATTTAACAGCGATCGGAAGAACGATTTGATCCGGCAGCGACTTCTTGCGAAGCAATGACTATGATCACCTTAAGACCTTATATAAACTCCAAACCGAAAGGAAGTCATTCATCATGACAACAATATTTGAAGGTAAATTAGTATCCGAGGGTCTAAAGTACGGGATCGTCGTAGGTCGATTCAACGAATTCATCACCAGCAAGCTGCTGAGCGGCGCACTGGACGCACTGAAGCGTCACGGCGCACAGGAGAACGAAATCGATGTGGCCTGGGTGCCGGGTGCGTTTGAAATCCCGCTGATTGCCCAAAAAATGGCAGAAAGCGGCAAATACGATGCCATCATCACCTTGGGAACCGTCATTCGCGGGTCCACCACGCACTATGATTATGTATGCAACGAAGTGGCCAAAGGGGTATCCGCAATTAACCTGAAGACCGGTGTACCAACGATTTTCGGTGTCGTGACGACGGAGAATATCGAACAAGCCGTGGAGCGTGCGGGAACGAAGGCTGGCAATAAAGGCTGGGATTCCGCCATGGCAGCCATCGAAATGGCGAACTTGACGAAAAGCCTAAAATAGTGCTTATTTAATGTAGTGCTCTTTTTTTAGAGCACTGCATTTTATTTTTTTGGCGGGAGGATTCACCGTGACCGTATTATACAAGCTGGAAACGTTTGAAGGACCGCTCGATCTGCTGCTGCATTTGATTGATAAAGCGGAAATCGACATCCAGGATATTCCCGTCAGCGAGATTACCGAACAATACATGGCCTATTTGCACAACATGCAGGAGCTGGAGCTGGAAATTACGAGCGAATTTCTGGTCATGGCTGCAACGCTGCTGTCTATAAAGAGCAAGCTATTGCTTCCGAAGCCTCCGGTTATCGAAATGGACGAGTTCGATTTTTATGAAGAGGATGACATGGATCCCCGAGCAGAGCTCATTGCGAAGCTGATCGAATACCGTAAGTACAAAGGCATCGCACGCCACCTGCATGAGAAGGAATGGGAGCGCAGTCTGATTTATTCCAAGGAAGCGGAAGACCTGACGCCTTACATGCCGGAAGTGGAAGAGAATCCGGTGCAGGGATTACATATTTCGGATTTGATCGCTGCTTTTCAAAAAGCGTTAAGCAAAGCAGTCAAACGTACATCGTATGCCCGCATTCAGCGGGATGAAATATCGGTTAAGGACCGGATTCGTCAGGTCATGAATGCATTGGAGGAGGTTGGGCCTGGAGGCAGAATCCTGTTCTCCAAGCTGCTACACGAAGAGATGGTACGGCATGAAATCGTGGTGACCTTCCTGGCCATTTTGGAGCTGATGAAAATGAAGCAAATTTTGTGCTACCAAGAGAAGTTGTTTGAAGATATCGTCATGGAGTGGAGAGGGGAAGGACGCATTGATGGATTATCCGAAGCTGAAATCGATTATTGAGGGGCTTCTGTTCCTGTCGGGAGAAGAGGGCTTGTCGGTTAGGCAAATTGCTGAGATCACCGAGCAGTCGGATGGCCTGGTTGGCGAAGCGCTTGAGGACATGAAGGAGGAATGGGAGCGCCATGAGCGCGGGATTCAGATCGTACAGATTGCGGGGAGTTACAAAATCGCGACGCTGGCCGAGCACGCTCCCTATTTTGAGCGCCTGGCGTATTCGCCTTCCCGCTCCTCCTTGTCGCAAGCCGCACTCGAAACACTTTCCATCGTGGCCTATCGTCAACCGATTACGCGCGTAGAGATTGAAGACATCCGCGGCGTCAAGTCCGAACGGGCTATCCATACGCTGGTAAGCAAAGGATTGATCGAGGAAGTCGGACGCGCCGAGGCCATTGGCAGACCGATTCTGTATGGAACAACCAAGTCCTTCCTGGAATATTTCGGGCTTGCCAATATCAAGGATTTGCCGGAGCCGTCGCAATTCGAGGATAACGATAGTTTAGAAGAGGAAACGCAGTTGTTGTTCGATAAGCTTGACGGTCGTCAGCTTACGTTTGATGATGTAGAGGAAAGCTAGCCATTATACAATATTATAGGTTGCAGCAAAAAGTTGATCCTGGGCATGGTGAAATCCATCGTCCGGGATTTTTTTATGTGCCCTAGCGAAAATTTGAATTGAAGGACTTGGAACAATTTCGCATCATTTGGAGGCGCTTTTGCCATACTAAGCCAAGCGGATTACATTTGACTAAGTTCGTGCTGGGGGTTACTTCGTGAGGATATGGATCTTTCTGGCGGCTGGTCTGGTCGTTCTCCTCATCGTATTGCTGATCGTTGTGCTGAGCTCCAAGGTAACGATTAAGCTGGATGTGGTTCTAAAAAAAGATGAATATAAAGTGTTGGCGGAAATCAAAATGATCTTCGGATTGATTAAGCGCAAGTATGCAGTCCCCTTTCACCTGGCGAACGGTGGGATCGAGTTTAAGAAGGAGACCGTTGGTGACGACGGAGAACAGGGAACTGCACACGATTCAAAAGAGGCGAAGGCTTCGAGCAGAACGATCAGATTTAAGGACTACGGACGGGCCATGCTTTCAACAAAAGGTTTCAAAAAGTGGTTGAGACAGACCATGTCGGCCGTTCATCTCATAGATGTGCGCTGGTCAACCCGGATTGCCTTGGAGCATGCGGCCGATACGGCGGTAGCGACTGGGCTGCTGCATGGCATCAAGCATACATTACTTGGATGGATGTCGTATCGCCTGGTCATGGAAGAGCTGCCCCGAATTGACGTGGTGCCGCTCTTTAACGGTCCGCCGCAAATTTCCACAGAGCTTAACTGCATAGCGAAAATCTCTTGCGGAAAAGCTATGTATGCTGGACTGGTACTTATAGTTCGCGTGTTAAAGGTGAAAGGAGGAATTAGATCATGGCAGAACACCCTATTCAAGGCTTGATGCAAACGGCTATGGAAAACATCAAGGGAATGGTGGACGTTAATACGATTGTGGGCGATCCGGTGAATACGCCGGACGGCAGCGTTATCTTGCCAATCAGTAAAGTGGCGTTTGGTTTCGCGGCCGGCGGTAGCGACTACAACGTTGAGGCGGGAGGCACACACGCATCTACCACCGCTAACGGGACGCACAACGATCATAGTGCCCTCCCTTTTGGCGGCGGCAGCGGCGGTGGCGTGTCCATTCGACCGATTGCTTTCCTGGTCGTGGGTAAAGAAGGCGTGCACATCGTGCCGCTGGACAATCAAACCCATCTGTTTGAACGGATTATTGATGCGACCCCGTATTTACTCGATCAAATCCAGTCGATGTTTCAATCAGGAAGCAATGCCGCGAATAGCACCACGCCTCCGCCTGCGTACTGATTGGAGCAAGCAAATCCCTTTCGTCCATAACGGAAGGGATTTTTGCTGTGAAGAGAAGTGGATATATGAGCATTCAGCGAAGCTGAACTCATTCGATAATTATGAAATGGACATACCTTTAGCGCAGACGACATATACTTGTACAAGATTTCTGAACACCGGAGGATAAAATGATGAAAATGAAATGGACGAACTGCAAGTCTTTGTTATCCATGTTGATTGCCATAAGCTGCTTGCTGGTCACGGCCGTCCCCGTGCAT
This sequence comes from Paenibacillus sp. FSL W7-1332, assembly GCF_037969785.1. Classification (NCBI taxonomy): domain Bacteria; kingdom Bacillati; phylum Bacillota; class Bacilli; order Caryophanales; family Paenibacillaceae; genus Paenibacillus; species Paenibacillus sp. FSL W7-1332. Next base: position 2,614,623 of record NZ_CP150209.1, read on the forward strand.
GCAGATCATGAGAATGGCCCCGCCAACCATGCGCAGGCAGCTGCACTGATTGATGTCACTTCCGGTAGAATGCTCTACAGCAAAAACGGGGACGAGCGTTTAAGAATCGCAAGCCTGACCAAGATCATGACAGCCATTGTGGCGATTGAACACGGCAAGCTGGACGATCGCGTTAAGGTCTCCAAGAATGCTTTTGCCAAAGAGGGCTCCTCTCTCTTCCTGAAGCTAGGTGAGGAGATGACACTTGAGAATCTGCTGTACGGCTTAATGCTGCGATCAGGCAACGACGCTGCGACGGCCATTGCCGAGCATGTCGGGGGTACGGAAGAAGGCTTTGTGCTGCTGATGAACGAGAAGGCGGCCGGACTCGGTTTGACGAACTCACATTTTATGAATCCTCATGGTTTGGATCATGATGATCATTATTCTTCCGCTAATGACGTTGCCAAACTGACGGCTTATGCCCTCAAGAACCCTGTCTTTAGCGAAATTGTCAAAACGCCGACCAAGAAAGCACCGAATCCAAATGAAGCGTGGGACTACAAATGGGATAACAAAAACAAGATGCTTCGTTTCTACGAGGGGGCGGACGGCGTCAAAACCGGTTACACCAAAAAAGCATTCCGCTGCCTAGTAAGCTCTGCCACCCGAAACGGTCAGCAGATTGCGGCGGTTACGCTGAACGACGGCAACGATTGGAATGATCATTCCAAGATGCTGGATTACGGATTTAACCATTTTCCATTGAAAAAGGTTACGGAGAAAGGGCAGAAGATCCAGGGCTATCCACTGGTCACGGGCAGCTCCTTTACGTATGCGTTCGCGCATGATGAGGAAGCGCGTCTGGTGAAGAGGCTGGTCCTGCATAAAGCGAGCACACCCGACTTGTCTTTCGGGCTCCGGGGTCATATTGAACTGCTGCTCGATAATGTCAGCATCGGCAAAGTTCCGGTTTATGCCGAAGGAAGCAAGTTACCTGAAGTCCCTGAGGTTTTGCAGAAGTCCAGAAGCACATCCGGACCCATCGGTTCGTTGTCGCTTTGGCAGTCTGCAGGAGAAGTGCTAAGGCATCTGTTCAGGGCCAAATCATAACTAGCCTTCGCTAAAGAGATCGTGTATTCTCACGCGAGCGAGGCAGCAAACGGGGGCGAAGAGATGATCAATTTGATTTGGATGGGGATGATACTGATCGGCTTTATCTTTGCGGCAGTTAACGGGAACATCGAAAGTGTTACAAAAGCCGCATTTGACGGAGCCCAGACGGGAGTAACCGTCTCCTTCGGTCTCATCAGCATACTGGTATTCTGGCTAGGCATGATGCGCCTGGCAGAGGACGCGGGCCTGCTGAAGAAGGTTGCCAAGCTGCTGGGCCCGGTTGTCCGCTTCCTGTTCCCGGATGTACCGAAGAATCATCCCGCTATGGGTTATATATTGTCCAACATGAGCGCCAATTTGTTCGGTCTGGGGAATGCGGCGACTCCGATGGGGATTAAGGCGATGCAGGAGCTGCAGAAGTTAAACCCGGATAAAGAAACAGCGTCTCCGGCGATGTGTACCCTGCTGGCATTAAATACGGCCAGCATTACGCTCATACCGACAACCCTAATCGCGATCAGGCTGAATTATGAGTCCGCTAATCCTTCGGAAATCGTTGGGACCACGCTTTTGGCCACTGCGATTGCGACGGCGGCCGCCATTATGGCTGACCGATGGTATCGAAGAAGGACGATACGCCGCCAGAAGCCGCCGGGAGTCGGTACAAGCCTGAACCCGGATGTGAAGGGGTGATGAATCTTGCTGTCATGGATTAATCTCGTTTCCGCCTGGTCTATTCCCATTATTATCGCATTCATTCCGCTTTATGCTTATACCCGCAAAGTGCCCGTATATGAATCGTTTGTGGATGGAGCCAAGGACGGCTTCTCCACGGCGATTGGGATCATCCCGCACTTGGTGGGCATGATGGTCGCCATTAGCGTGTTCCGGTCTTCCGGCGCGCTGGAGTTTTTTGTGGGGTGGACGGGCCCTTTTCTGCAATCGCTAGGCGTGCCCAGCGAGATTTTGCCTTTGGGAATTCTCAGGCCGCTGACAGGTACAGGCTCTCTCGCTTATACAACGGAACTGATCCGGGCATACGGTCCGGATTCCATGATTGGCCGAATCGCTTCGACCATACAAGGAAGCACGGATACGACTTTGTACGTGCTGACCGTCTACTTTGGCGCCGTCGGAATCCGCAATGGCCGGTATGCGCTGAAGGTGGGGCTGTTCTCTGATGTGATCGGTTTTATTGCGGCGATCGCCGTCTGCCTGCTGGTGTTCGGTTAATTGAGATCATTCGGACGGTCTGAGTAAGACGGAGCGTTTTTTCTATGTAACAGGACGTGTGCCCATACCCTCGATTCCCTCGCGTCATATACTGCTGCAATTACAAATTGTAGTAGGGGTGATGAAATGGAATTCGAGGGTTTTGTTATTCATCATACCGTGTGCGAGCGGGAACCGCGGAACTGGGATTTTAAAATCCATCCGGACGGCTCGGTTTCTTCTTCATCCGTGCTGGTTCACCCGGGCCAGATTCACATCTGTCTGGAGGGCGACTTTAATACCGGCTACGAGTCCATGTCGCTGGACCAGAAAACACAGCTGTTTACCGCCAGCAAAATCATTTTGGAGCTATCCAGACTCCATGATATTTCCCCGTTATACTTGTTTCCTCACTCCGACTCCTGCCCTGGGGCACATTTTCCATGGAACGCGCTTGTGATTTATCCTGTCGATGGTTATCATTAGGAATGAGGTGACCTAACGAACATGGAGAGATTACAGAAAATTATGGCACAGGCCGGAGTCGCTTCCCGCCGCAAGTGCGAGGAATTGATTCTTGAAGGCAAGGTGCAGGTAAACGGAGAGACCGTTACCGAACTCGGCACGAAGGCCGATCCAGCTCAGGATATCATTACGGTTTCAGGCAAACCGATTAAGAATGAGAAAAAGGTATACATTATGCTGAACAAGCCGAAGGGAGTTATTACAAGCGCTTCTGATCCCGAAGGCCGAAAAATTGTATCGGATTATCTTAAGGGCATCAAAGAGCGGGTATATCCGATTGGACGTTTGGACTACGATACGGAAGGACTCCTGCTGCTGACCAATGACGGCGAGTTTGCCAATCTGCTCAGCCACCCTAAATATCATGTGCCCAAAACATACTTGGCTACCGTGAAAGGGGTGCCCCATGGCACCGAGCTGGACAAGCTTCGCCAAGGGATCATGCTGGAGGACGGAATGACGTCTCCTGCCGAAGTGGAATATAAGGATGTGGACCCGGATAATAAACAATCCGTCATATCGATTACCATCCATGAAGGCCGAAACCGTCAAGTGAGAAGAATGTTCGAAGCGATTTCCCATCCGGTAACGCGTTTGAAGCGGATATCTTATGGAGATCTGCTGCTGCAAAATTTAAAACGAGGTTTGTACCGCCATTTGACAGCGGATGAAATCAACCAGCTTTTGCAGATGGCGAAAGCCGCTAAGCCGGGCGGGAAACCGAAGAGAAAACGTTAAACCCGACACATAATATTCAAAATGGCGAGCGGCGTTTATGACAAATTTCGTTATAATTGTTCATAGGATGTTCACACCCGTAGTAAACGATATGATGAATGTCATAGAAAGGAAGCTGCTGCTTTATGGGCAAATCAAAGAAAAGCGTACAGATTGTGATTCTGCTTGCCATCATCCTGGTCGGAGTTTACGCCGTTGCAACTGTTGTATTCGGCTCTGATAAGGTTCCCAAAGTGGGTCAAAAGGCAGCGGACTTTGAACTTCTAGGCATGGATGGCAGCGTACATACCATGAGCGAATACGAAGGCAAGGCCAGGGTGATTAATTTCTGGGGCACCTACTGTCCGCCATGCGTGCGGGAAATGCCGGCTCTTCAAGCCCAGTGGGAGAAATGGAGCAGTCAAGGCGTTGAGATCATTGGAATTAATGTGGGCGAGAACAAAATGACCGTTGAGAATTTTGTTGCTCAAACCGGCGTGAAGTTCCCCATACTGATGGATCCTAAACGGGATGCTGTTGCCAGCTTCGGGGTTGGGCCGATGCCGACCACCTTTTTTGTTACGGCCTCTGGCAAAATTGATCATATCCGTATAGGCGAACTGGATTTGAACACCCTTGACAAACAAATTGAACAGTTGGTGAATGCGAAATGAGTCAAGGTTCCAAGCCTTTGATCCAGAATACGAAGTGTGATTGCGGACACCAGAATCCAACGGGGACGGTCCTCTGCGAGGCATGCGGAAAGCCGCTGACCGAGGAAGCAGAGGCCCAGCCGATTCTGGAAATGCGGTATGACGGCGTTGCTCGTCGATCACAGAAAGAAAATCCCGGTATTATCGATCGGGTATGGAATTTCTTTTCTTCGGTAAAAGTAGCAATATATCTGATATTGCTTACTCTGATTGGCTCCTCACTAGGGACCATCTTTCCGCAGGAAAGCACATTCCTTAATATTGACCCCTCGGTCTATTACAAAGAGGAGTACGGGCAGCTGGGGCATATTTATTACTTGCTCGGGCTGTCCCATACATACACGTCATGGTGGTTCGTGCTGCTGCTTGTCATGATCGGCGCATCGCTTGTCATTTGCAGTCTCGACCGGGTCCTTCCACTGTACAAAGCGCTCAGCAGACAGCGGATTCCGAAGCATATGTCCTTCCTTACCCGCCAAAAGGTGGTATACCAAGGACAAGTCGAAGAGGACGGTGCCGACTGGGTTGAACGGGTGAAACCGATCATTAAGAAGAAGGGCTACCGCGTGCGAACGGATGGCGGAACCCTACTGGCGGAGAAGCAGCGGTTCAGCCGCTGGGGCCCCTATGTTCTTCATATCGGCCTGATTATTTTCCTGCTTGCGGTTCTTGGACGGAATCTTCCTGGACTGCATATGGACGAGCACATGGCCTTCCCTCAAGATGAGCCTGTGCGTATCAAGAACACTAGTTATTATTTATTGAACGATGGCTTTAAGGTGGAGTTCTATACCGAGGACGATATGCCGGAGGAATTTAAAGGCAAGAATAAAGTACTGCCGAAGGAGTTCCAAACGCAGGCGATTCTGTATATGTGCGAGGCCAATTGTGACGATCTCGGTAAAGAGCCCGAGCTCGTGGAAGTGATGCGTCATAACATCGAGGTGAATCATCCACTCAATTACAAAGGGTTAAAAGCTTATCAATTCGATTATGATCTGACCCCGATTCTCCGTTCGGTTTCGCCGGTGCTGGTTGACAGTAAGAGCGGGAAGGAATACGGCAAAATTACATTGTCTATCGACGATCCTCAAAGAGAGTATCAGGCGGGAGAATATACGTTAACGCTTACACAATCCTTTACCGATTTTGGACTTGGCGATAACGGCAAACCGGTAAATCTGTCACCTAACCCGAATGCGCCTGCATTCTTATTTCTGATTAAGGGACCTGAACTGCCGAAGGAAGGCATTCAATATTTCTACTTCCCGAAACAGATCGATAAGGAACGCTTTAACCAGGAAGCGATCAATGCACAACTGGCGGGTGGGGAAGCGCTCGTACAACTGGATGTTCTCAGCATGGACGATGTGGACTTTTCGGAATCTACGACTTATCTGAATATTCGTGTGGATAAAGCCATGCCGTTCATTTGGATTGGTTGTTTTATCGGTATGATCGGCCTGATCATGGGCTTTTATTTCACCCATCGCCGGATCTGGCTGCGTATTGATGACGGGACGCTGACACTTGGCGCACATACGAACAAGAACTGGTTTGGGATTCGCAAGGAGGTCTCCGCGATCCTCAAGCAAATGAATATCGATGTCGATGAAAAGTCATTGGAGAATAACAGGGGGACTAAGGATGAATCTAATTGATTTTAGCGGCAACGCGTTTATCGTTGCCTTTACCTTGTACTGTGCGGCATTTATCATGTATGCACTTGCCGTTATGGGACGACGGTTCCGCAAGCGGGACCCTGAAGCCCATTTGGCTAAATGGGGGAAGATCGCATTTGTTACGGCATCGATCGGTTTGATCGGACATCTGCTCTACTTCTTTACGAGATGGGCGGGCTCTGGTCATGTGCCTGTCAGCAATATGTATGAGTTTATGACCTTCTTGTCGATGGCAATCATGATTGCCTTCCTCGTACTTTATTTTATCTACAAAAAATCGCTGCTCGGATTGTTTGCCCTGCCGCTGGCGATTCTGATCATGGCATATGCAGCCGTGTTTCCGCAGGAAGTGCAGCCGCTGATTCCATCGCTTCAGTCTTATTGGCTGGGGATTCACGTAACCTTGGCTGCGCTGGGCGATGCATTTTTTGCGGTCGGTTTTATTGCCGGCTTGATGCACCTGCTCCGTACCGTTAACTTTAGCAGGACAGACAAGGGCGCACGCAGAGAACAGCGCTGGCTTGAACTCTGCATGTTTGCCATCGTGATACTGATCGGATTTATTTTGTCGGTGTACAGCTTCCGTGCAAGCGGATATCAGGCTGAGTTTAACCAGACTTTGGTTGACCCGAAGACAGAAAATAGTACAATAGTAAAAGTGGAATATAACATGCCACCGCTTGTTGCACCTTATAAAAGCGAGACGGAGAGCATGCAGTCCTTCTTGGGCATGAAATCTCCACTCATGGAAGCTCCGTCCTGGATGCACGGCGTGAATGCGGGGCGTAAGCTGAATACGGTGATATGGTCGCTGATCACGGGGGTGATCCTGTACGGATTGCTCCGCCTGATTCTGCGTAAGCCGCTGGCAAAATTCATTCAGCCTGCACTGAATAGATTAGATCCGGACGATCTGGATGAAATCAGCTATCGCGCCATTGCGATTGGTTTCCCGGTATTTACGCTGGGTGGTCTCATATTCGCCATGATCTGGGCAGAAATTGCATGGGGCCGGTTCTGGGGCTGGGATCCGAAGGAAGTGTGGGCGCTTATTACATGGTTGTTCTACAGCGTGTACCTTCATCTACGGCTATCGCGCGGCTGGCAGGGGAAACACTCGTCCTGGCTGTCCGTTATCGGCTTTATCGTGGTCATGTTTACGCTGGTCGGCGTCAACTTGATTATCGCGGGTCTGCATTCCTATGCGGGAACCGATTAATTGTCAATAGAATAGCAGTGAATGATCAATCAGAAGGGCCCTTTCTTAACCAAGAGGGCCACTTCTGATTTTCCCTATAAAAATGAAGGAGTTGGCCGCCAATGTCAGAGCACGGAAATCGTATTCTTGTTGTTGATGATGAAGAACGGATTCGCCGCTTGTTAAAAATGTATTTGGAGAAGGAAGGTTATGAAATCGAAGAGGCGGAAGATGGAGAAACTGCACTTCGCAAAGCAAGCTCGGAAGATTACGGGCTCGTTATTCTGGACGTCATGCTGCCCGGCATGGACGGCGTCGAAGTGTGCACCCGTCTCCGCCAGGTGAAGTCTACGCCCATTCTCATGCTGACTGCCAAGGGTGAGGAGATAAACCGCGTACAGGGATTTGAAGTGGGAGCCGACGATTATGTTGTGAAGCCGTTCAGCCCGCGCGAGGTGATCTACCGCGTGAAGGCGATTTTGCGCCGCTCATCCGCTACGGCCTATTTGAGCAAGGAACCAAACCCAAGCAACAGCATTGTTTTCCCGCATTTGATCATTGAACATGATGCTCACCGCGTGACGGCCGGCGGGCATGAAATCAGTTTGACGCCGAAGGAGTATGAGCTTCTGCACTACCTGGCCTCGTCCCCGGACAAAGTATTCTCCCGGGAAGAACTGCTTAAGGACGTATGGAATTATGAATTTTTCGGCGATCTTCGCACAGTCGATACTCACGTGAAGCGGCTGCGCGAGAAGTTAAATAAGGTATCCGCGGAGTCCGCAGCGATGATTACTACCGTATGGGGAGTAGGCTACAAGCTGGAGGTCCCGAAGTAACGTGAGTTTCTGGAGATCACTCGTCGGCAAGCTGTGGATTACGATAACCTGTTTAGTCGCGTGCGTGCTGCTGACGCTCGGATTATTTTTGCTCCCCTATATCGATACCACGTTTGCGAATTCGGATGCCATCAAACGTTTATTTACTTATGTAGCCATTATCGGTTTTTCGATGACCACCTTTTTCGGGTTGTTTCTGTTAACGAAGATTACCCAGCCCATGCAGCAGCTCATTGAGGCCGCCAATGACATCCGTAAAGGGAAATATGGCACTCGGCTAAATCTTGTGACCAGTGACGAGATTGGCGAGCTGGCCAATACGTTCAACCATATGGCAGCAGAGCTGGAAACGAATATCCGCAACTTGAACCATGAGAAGGAGCATCTGTCCAGTGTGCTGAGAAGCATGAGCGACGCGGTGATTACTTTTGATAATCACGGTCAGGTCATTCTGGTGAACCCGCCAGGGCAGGAAATCATGAAAACCTGGAAAGGGCTGGAGTGGGATGATGAGTTGCAGGGCGGAGGCTGGGCGGCCGATGTCATGCCGAAACCGCTCAGTGAGCTCTATTATACCACCGTGAACGAAGGGAAGGACCAAAGCGCTGACCTGCATGTGAAGCAGGGAATTTGGTCAGCACATATGGCTCCCTTATATTCGGATGAAGTGATCCGCGGCGCCGTTGTTGTATTAAGAGATATTACCGAGCAGGTCACGCTGGAGAAGATGCGTACGGATTTCATTGCCAACGTGTCGCACGAAATCCGGACGCCGCTGTCCATGATGCAGGGCTACAGTGAAGCGCTGCTTGACGGGATGGCGGCTTCACCGGAGGAGAGCAGGGAGCTGATACAGGTGATTCATGAGGAATCCCTGCGGATGGGCCGGCTGGTGAAGGATCTGCTTGATTTAACACGTATGGAAGCAGGGCACGCAGAGTTGTCCCTGCGGGAGATGGATGCAGGTGAATTGTGTGAAAGGGTATACCGGAAGTTCACCGTTCGTGCCAAGGAACGCGATATTGATCTTCAGCTCAACAAACTTCACCCGAATCTTCTGCTCGAAGCAGCGGATGAAGATAAGCTTGAACAGGTGCTGACCAATCTGCTGGACAATGCTTTTCGTCATACGCCTTCAGGCAAGCAGATCCGAATCATTGCCGATCGGATTACCGTATCGAATACAGAGGCGCTCCAGGTGAAGATTAGCGACCAAGGCGTCGGTATTCCGCCTGAAGATCTGCCTTTTGTTTTTGAGCGATTCTACAAGGCCGACAAAGCGCGTGTGCGGGGGGAGACGGTGGGAACCGGCATAGGCCTCGCCATCGTGAAAAATATCGTGACAGCGCATCATGGCACGATTAACGCAACAAGTGAAGTAGGCGAAGGAACGGTGTTTACGATGATCATTCCTACAAAATCGGCAGAATCTTAGGGAATGTCTCCGCAAAAGACAAAACACGCTCGCAAGGAGCGTGTTTTTTTGTTGAAATAAAGGGGTTAATCTTGTTCTACGTGGAACAATGATTAACCCCTTATTGTTTTATATTTGGCCTGAATTTAGCCCAGCGCGATTTGCTGCGCGGTGTTCAGTTCCGACAGCCCGGCAAGCTTGACCAGAACGTCTTTAGGAACGTCTTTATCGACCGTCAGAAGCATGATGGCTTCACCGCCGATGACTTTACGTCCAACCTGCATGGAGGCGATATTGACATCGTTCTCGCCGAGCAGGGTTCCGACACGACCGATAATGCCCGGTTTGTCGTTATGGGAGATCAGAATCAGATGACCTTCCGGAGAGATATCGACCGGGAATTTATCCAGACGGACAATCCGTTCGCCGTAACCCAGCAGGAGTGTACCTGCGACAATTCGCTCTAAACCGTTTTGCGTTTTAAGCGTAACGGTAACGAGGTTGGTGAAGTCTTTGGTTTTTGGTGTCTGGGACACAACGACGTGAAGATCACGGCTTTTTGCCAAATGCATGGAGTTTACGATATTCACTTCGCTTCCGAGATGGCGTTCCAGCACACCCTTCACGATGTATCGGGTCAGGGCCTGCGTATCGACTTCAGCCAGCTCGCCTGCATAGTCAACGTGAATCTCCTTCACCGCGTGTGCGGTGATCTGAGCCGCTACACTACCCAATTTCTCGCCGAGCGAGAAGTAAGGCTGCAGCTTGTTCATTACGCTGGCCGCTACAAGCGGGAAGTTGACCGCATTTTTAAACGGCTCGTTGCGCAGGATATGAAGCACTTGTTCCGACACGTCAATCGCAACGTTCTCCTGAGCCTCAACGGTAGATGCACCCAAATGCGGGGTCACGATAACCTTTGGATGGTTCAGGAATGGATGATCGCTTTCAGGCGGCTCATGTTCGAATACGTCAAATGCGGCTCCGGCAACGATGCCTTCATCGATCGCTTCCACAAGGGCGCGCTCGTCAATGATGCCGCCGCGGGCGCAGTTCACGATCCGCATGCCGCGCTTCATCACTTCGAATTGCGGTCTTGCGATCATATGGCGGGTTTCCGGCGTAAGCGGAGTATGGACGGTAATGAAGTCTGCGCTGCGGATAATGTTATCCACCGAGGAGAGTGTCACGCCCAGTTTGTCCGCACGTTCTTCCGTCAGGAACGGATCGAAGGCAAGAATGTTCATGCCGAAAGCCTTGGCGCGTTTAGCCACCTCGCTGCCGATTCGGCCCATTCCCATGACCCCCAGCGTTTTGTTACGAAGCTCAACGCCGAGGAAGGATTTGCGGTCCCAGGATCCGCCCACCGTTTTGGCATAGGCCTGAGGGATGTGGCGGGCGAGGGCAATCATCATGGCAAACGTATGCTCCGCTGTTGTAATGGTGTTACCGTCTGGCGCATTGATAACAACGATCCCGCGCTTCGTAGCAGCCTCAAGATCAATGTTGTCAACGCCAACGCCAGCACGGCCGACAACCTTGAGATTGGTTCCTGCATTCATAATGCGTTCTGTTACACGTGTCTGACTCCGTACGAGGAGTCCGTCGTATTCACCGATAATGGCAGTGAGCTCATCCTCGTTGAGCCCGGTTTTTTTGTCTACCTGCACATCGGCGGCATCCATTAACTGCTGGATCCCCAAATCACTGATCGGATCCGATACCAATACTTTAAACATGGTTTCTCTTCCTCCTTAAAATCCTCTATAAAATGCGGTACTGCAATATTGAATAAGGATTACGCGGGGCGTATTCCGTTATACACCAAAGATTCCAATAAAGCTGCAAGAGGTCTATACAGGTTTGACGCGGTGTCGTGGCAAAGAGACAGGAACATAAAAAAACTCCCAATCCGCATACTACCTCCGTAGTAAGGGACGAGAGTTATTCGTGGTGCCACCCTTATTCGCTGCCATGTTGCGGCAGCCTCAAGCGGTCTGTTCAGACCATGATTGGTAACGGATATCATCCGATTTGCGCCTACTCCAAGTTTCAGCGAAATATCTCAGGAACGCTCAAGAATACTTTTACGCCACCGATTTACACCAACCATCGGCTCTCTGAGGACGTTACAGCATCTCTTTTCCATCATCGGTTTTCACAGATTAATTTTTTCATAATGTATCATGGCTCTAACATTGTGTCAATAGGTGTTTATTTCGCTCATAGGCCTTAAAGTAGGGGAAGAAACAAGGGATAGCCTTGAATGTCATGCCGTTAATTTGCTATGATGCATATGCCCGCCTATGATTCAATGATTCTGAAATTACTATGGTTGTATTCGATGATAATCTTAAAAATCAAGATGAAAGACAGGCCCATCTTCTATGAAAAAATTTAAAATACGCGTAAAAAGAATCGAAGCCCACCAATTAAACGATCGGCTGCTGCTTATTAATCTGTATCTTACCCAAGCATTGACACTTATTGCAGGGTTGATCTGGATCCTGTTTCAGCAGAGGAATCCGTTTGGGCTCTTTGTCATTCCGAAGGATATCGAGTTCGTTTATTGGGGGCTCGGACTTGCTGCCGCCATGCTCGTAGTGGATTTTGTTTTATCCCGGTTTGTATCAGAGGATAGTATGGACGATGGCGGAATCAATGAAATGCTGTTCCGAAAAAGGCCGGTTTGGCATATTTTTGTTATAGCTTTGGTTGTATCCATCTGCGAGGAGTTATTGTTTCGAGGAGCTATCCAGCATGCGTTCGGACCGTACTGGACGAGTATTTTGTTCGCGCTTATTCATGTCAGATATTTAAAGCATTGGCTTCCAACCGGGTGGGTTTTCCTAAGCAGTTACGGTCTGGGCTACGTCTATATTCAAACGGGTACCATTTGGGCACCAATCCTGTGCCATTTTCTGATTGATTTCATATCAGGAATGTTGATTCGGTTTCGGAGGAAAGAGGAACATGAACGAACTTAGTAGAATGCAGCGACATCAGAGCCGAAATAAAAGCCGCAAAAACAAGTCAACGGCTCAATCAGAAAAAAGAACGGCAGCGAAGCCGCAACAAGCGGATGAAACGCGGAGTCGATCTAAATCGCCACCCCGAGCAAGCTCCGTGGAGCAAAAGCCCCAGAGCAGCACAACAGCGGACGGCTTGAGCCGTTCGAGATCGACCCGGTCACGTCAGCGTCAAACAGAGGAAGAAGCGTCTGCTCCTAAACGCACGAATACATATTCCTCGTACCGCGTAAGAATGAGCAAATGGTTTGTGAACTCATTGATCGTCATTTTCATATTGTTAATGGTAGGTCTTCTGTGGTGGGGACTTATCGGAGCACCTCCATTAAAGGAATTGTTAAAGGAGTTATTATGAGTGTGTTGATGTGGATAGCAGGTGCTGCGGCACTCGGTGCAGGCGCTATCGGCTGGATGAGGGCTGAGGCCAGGGGCTATCGGGTGCGTGAGGAAGAAGTCGTATCCGAACGTATCCCTCACTCGTTTGACGGGTTTCGGATATTGTTCATCACCGATATACATCGCAGACAATTGTCAGAAGAGAAGCTATTATCCAATCTTTCATCGGTGGATTGCGTACTGCTTGGCGGAGATATCACGGAAAGAGGAGTGCCCCTTCAGCGGTTGAGGCATAACATGTCGGTGCTGGTCCGTATCGCACCCGTCTATGCCGTCCTGGGGAATCATGATCTCAATGCAGGCAAGGACGCTGTCCGTAAAGCGTTGCGGGAGAGCGGCGTTATGCTGCTGAATGACAAGACCGTTACGTTACAACGGAGTAACGAGTTAATTGTTCTCAGCGGTGTAAGGCAGCCAGCCAGCCGGAAACACCCTTACACAAGATTTCGGGGGAATGCAGCCGAAGACCAGTATCACATCATTCTGGTGCATGATCCGATATGGATCAAGGACAAGGATGTGGTGCATGGGGATTTGGTGCTTGCAGGACATACCCATGGGGGACAGATCGTGCTGCCGTTGGCCGGAGCCGTCCGTCTGACGCGCTTCTACAAGAAGTTTAAATCCGGATGGTATGCACTGCCGAGAAAGACGGGCGAAACCGAACATTCTTCCAGGATGCTGATCAGCCGGGGATTCGGTACTTCCCATATCCCGCTGCGCTTGCAATGTCCCGCAGAATACCATGTGATTACATTACGCAAAAAACCTTAATTCGATCGTCAGATGGTGACGGCAGAATTAAGGTTTTTGTGTTTTCCCGGATTATCTTATTTTAGGTTCGATTTGTCGCGGATCCACGAAGCCATATCCTTTGGCTTCAAGCTTGGTAAGTAAGGTATCGAGGGCCTCTACGGTCCACGGAAGCTCGTGCATCAGAATGTTGCTGCCGGGGTGAAGCTGCTCGAGCACATTGCTGACTACGGCTTCGGGCTTGTTTTTGCTTTTGCTTTCCCAATCCAGCGAACCGTTGGACCAGGTCATGAACAGCAGGTCATGACTAAGGGCAACTTCCTTGACGATATCTCCGCCTGAGCCGAACGGAGGACGGAAAAACTTCGGTTCCGATCCGGTCGCTTCCTTGACGATTTGCTGCACATCGCCGATCTGTTTCTTTACCGTCTGTTTATTTTCTTTTTTCAGGTCGATATGGTCCCAGGAATGATTCCCAATGATTTGACCGCGGTCATGGATCAGCTTCAGCAGTTCAGGATGTTCCTTTGCGCGGTATCCATTCACGAAGAAAATCGCTTTGGCGTTATGTTTGTCGAGCGTATCGATCATTTGGCTGATCATTTTTTCTTCCTTGGGACCGTCGTCAAATGTGAGCAGCACCACTTTTTCGGGTACGGTATCATCATTGGGGACGATGCGATACACCTTATTCATGTGATACTTCGGTTCAGTCGGCGCCTCGGCATCGGGACTCTTGACAGCTTCATCCGATGGGTCCGCGGGAGTATCTACTTCAGGCTCGGCTTCAGGCTTGTCCGTGTCGGTTGACTTGTCGGTACCTTCTTTCGGAGCGGACGCCTGTCCAGAGGTTTCATTTTGCTGCGTTGCTCTGTCATTACCGACTTCCGTGGCCGTGCCTTGCTTCTGATCAACTCCGTTGTTGCCGCAAGCGCTGAGCATAAGGCAGCAAGCCAGCAGAAGTACTGTTCGTGTTCTAACCATGATTCCATCTCACTTTCCTGTATTTATGTAGCATGAGTTCCTGGCGGTGCGAGAACAATAATCTCGAGTTTATCATAGAAGGAGGTATCATTTGTGAAGACTTCGTCATTTCTATATGGTGTCATTATCGGCGCCGTTGCATGCCGGATGATTTCCCGTAATAACAGCAGGTTCTTCTCCTCAATGATGAAAGATGCGAATCTTGGTCGATTCGCGGATACCGCGATGAGTAAAATTCAGGGCACGAAGAGCCAGCAGTATTCCGGCTCGAGCCAAGAAAGCGTGTCTCCCAGTTCAGGCCGACATGATTCCACTCATTCCAATGGAACTGCAGGGGTACAGACATCGACTCATTCGAAGGCTGCCAACCTGAAGCAAGTCAAGGATTTTATCCGAAACAACCCTGATGTCAAGAACGAAGTCGAACAGATTTTGAAAGAAACCCACACCGTCATACCGGGTTTGTAAACGGCATGAACCATTTTGAATCATTCTCGGGGACCGGCCACACGAATCCCTGTGAATGATTCTTTTTTCTTCAGTTACATATTTACGTGCATTTGTGGGTATTAAATGATAAAATCAATTATATAAAACCATTTTTATCACGTCATAATCCAGACATCATAATTTGTTATAAACTTTTGTTTACGTAAGGAGGATCCTGTCATGAAAATAGAGCGTTTGAGTCAAGATAAGATACGGATTTTCCTCACGTTTGACGATCTGAGTGAGCGTGGGATCCAGAAGGAAGAGATGTGGCAGGAAATACCGAAAGTTTATGACCTGTTTACGGAGATGATGGATCAGGCATACAGTGAGCTCGGATTTGATGCCACCGGACCTCTTGCCGTTGAGGTGTTCGCACTGCCTGCCCAGGGCATGGTGGTTATTGTGACGAGAGGGAAATACGATCATCATTTCGGCGGCTTGTCCGAAGAAGATATGCCGGACGAGATTTATGAAATGGAAGTAACGCTGGATCAAAGTGATACTATCGTCTATGTTTTTCAGGATTTTGAAGTGCTCATTGAAGCATCGCATATGTTGAAGGACCTTGTAGGCGGAGCGGGTAAGCTCTATCACTATATGGATAAATGGTTTTTGTACTTCGATCCTGAGGAATTGGATAGCGAGAAGCTGCCGGCGGTTATTGCAATGCTGGCTGAATTCGGTGAATCCTCTTCAGTAACGGAGGCTATGCTGGATGAATACGGTAAGAAAGTAATGCCTCAGCACGCGATTGAAGTTATCTGTACACACTTCCAGCGTCAGCAATAATTAAGGTGGGCGTGCGTGCCGGACTTCAGGCCCGCAACTAACGGAAGGGGAATTTTAGTGCTGGTGTTCTCGGTAATTGCGTCAGCTTTGGCGCCGGGAATCGCATTGCTCACGTATTTTTACCTGAAAGATAGGTATGATCAAGAGCCCCTGCACATGGTGATCAAGGTGTTCATGTTAGGGGTTCTGATCGTTTTCCCGGTTATGATTTTGCAGCGGGGAATGATACTATGGCTTGGCGACAATCCGGTAGTCAACTCATTGCTCGTTTCGGCGGGTGTTGAGGAATTTCTGAAATGGTTCGTAATGTATCATATTATTTTTAACCATACGGAATTTGACGAGCCTTATGACGGCATCCTTTATGCAGTGGCGATATCGCTTGGATTTGCTACGGTAGAGAATTTGCTTTACGCTTGGTACAGCCAGGCAGCCTTTGGACCGATGTTCCTGCGGGCACTGCTGCCCGTATCGGGACACGCGATGTTTGGCGTCATCATGGGATACTACATGGGACATGCGAGATTCACGGAAGGAAAACGAAGAAGGTTCTTCCTCGTTCTATCCTTGTTCCTGCCTTGGATGTGGCATGGTTTGTACGACCTGATTCTGAGTCTGCTGACCCACACATGGGTATGGTTCATCGTACCGCTTATGGTGCTGCTATGGTATGGCGGCATGGGCAAAATCTCTAGAGCTAACAACCGTTCTCCTTTCCGATTCATTAAGCGGGAGGAAGAGGTTAACACTTAACAAATCAGGGCACACTTCATTCTATAGACCTCGGCTGACAGCCAGGGAATCATAGAAAGGGAGGTGTCTTTTTTTGCGTGTAAAAGTGAAAATTCTTTGCAAAGATTGCGGTGAACGTTTTGTGCTGCGGGGAAAAAAGGAACAGGGCCGGATCGAAACCGGATTTAAGCAGTGTCTGTGCAACAACCGCGATCACTTCGAGATTGAGGAAGATTTCTGAGGGATGAAGGAATTATACAGAAATGCATAAGACTTCTTTCTTCTAGTCAAACTAACGGCAGTGAGTAGAAGAAAGGAGACTATCGCATCATGTACAAACGATTAAGCGCTATCCTGTTTCCTGTGGCCACAATTTTATTGATCGGGGCTCTGGTATGGGGTTATCAAGAGAATAAAGAGAAAAACGCCATATTGATTAATGCCGAGAACCAATACCAACGGGCATTCCATGACTTGTCGTACAATATGGACAGGATTCATGCCGAGCTCGGCAATACGCTCGCGGTGAGCTCTACCTCCCAAGGGATGCATCGCAAGGGCTTGATGAATGTATGGCGCCTAACCAGCGAGGCTCAAAATGAGATCAGCCAGCTGCCGCTTACGCTCCTTCCCTTCAACAAGACCGAAGAGTTCCTTTCCCGAATTTCTAATTTTGCTTACAAAACAGGTGTGCGTGATTTAACGAAGGAGCCGCTCAGTGAGAATGAGGTCAAAACGTTGAAATCCTTGTACGCCAACTCCGGCGAAATCACGAAGGATTTGCAGCATGTGCAAAACAAGGTTATCACAAACAGTTTGCGCTGGATGGATGTAGAGACGGCACTGGCTACCAATAAAGTCGAAGATAATTCCATTATTGACGGCTTCAAAACGGTGGATAAGAAGGTGGAGTCCTACCCTGAGCTTGACTGGGGACCATCGGTAAGCAGCATCTATAACCGCCGCTCCGTGAAGCAATTGGCAGGCATGCCGATATCGGAAGAGGATGTGAAACGCAAAGCGCTGAAGTTCTCGGATGGAGGCAATGATGCCAAAGTGCAAGTGACGAAGAACGGAAACGGCACCGAGTGGGTATCGTATACAGCAAAGGTACAGCATCCGAATGGTCATATGCTCAGCATGGACTTTACCGAAAAAGGCGGCCAGCTGATCTCCTATACGGATGAGCGGAATGTGGGTGCCAAGCAAGCGTCCGTTCAAACTGCAATCGACAAAGCCCAGCAATTTCTGACGAAAAAAGGCTATTCCGACATGACGGTGGTTTCGGCGGACCAATATGACAACCTGGCTAACTTTTCCTTTGTTCGTGAAGAGGATGGCGTGCTGATTTATCCTGAAAAAATCACGGTTCGTTCGGCTATGGACAATGGGGATGTCATTGGATTCCAGGCCAGCGATTTTGTATACGAGCATCAGATCAAGCGAGAAATCCCGCAGCCGAAACTTAGTCTTGCCGAAGCGGAGAAGGTCTTGAATCCTGAGTATAAAGTGCTCTATCACCGTAAAGCCTTAATCAAAAACGACCGCTCCGAGGATACTCTGTGTTATGAATTCGGCGGGCGGATTAATGGAGCCCAGTATCGGATTTACATTAACTCGGATACCGGCCTTGAGGAAACGGTCGAGGTCGTGAAGGATGCACAGTCAGGAATTAAATAAGTAAAGCACTGTATGATGCAAGCCGGGTTCAGGAGATTTCCTGAACCGGCTTTTTTTGTTTGGATGAAGTAACTAAAAGCAAGGTGGAGAGTCCCGAGTTCCCGAGGATGGACATGAATCGACCTTGATTTGAAGATTTTGTCCTATGGGCCGTGGGATCCCGTGATATAATGGAACATAATGATTATGATGAATTAGTGGGTGAGCGCATTGTATCCAAAGATTAACGATGTCCTCTATATCCAGTTGGATACGGGGGATGAGAAGGAAGTTAATATTGTTTATAAATCCCGCATTTCCGACATGGATGACGAATCGATGTATATGGAGGTTCCGCTGCAGGAAGGGACGGGCAAGCTGAAAAAGCTGTATATTGGGGACGAGCTGTCCGCATTTTTTTTAACGGAAGGCGGAGTCAAGAATTTCTTCAATTCCCACGTCCTTAGCCACCATGAGGATATTATCCGTCTGGTTCGCATCAAGAAGCCGGAGCAGGATCAAATTACGAAGGTGCAGAGAAGAAGCTTCCTACGGGTGCAAGCCGAGCTCGAGGTAGCCGTTATGACCAAAGACGGCGGCCAGTTTTTAGCCAAAACCGACGATGTTGGCGGCGGTGGCGTATCCTTTCATCTGCAGCCGGATCAAACGTTTGCGGAAGGGAGTATATTGTCTTGCTGGATCCTCATCCCGTTTAAGAACGGATCCGTGGAGCATGTCCCGTTTGAAGGCGAGGTTGTAAGGGTGAAGGAGCTCCCAACTAACCGAAGCATCGTTATGCTGAAGTTTAATCAGATTGCAGATATGGAACGCCAGAAGCTGATTCGTTATTGTTTTGAGAGACAATTTGATTTTCGCAACCGTTAATGCATAAAAGGGACAAGCCGGTGGCACACTATCCGAAAATTTTGTGCGGGAGGAACTATCAGCCATGTCAGAAGTCGTAAACGATCACGACCAACTGCTCGAAAAAACAGGACTGGAAGTTAAGGAATCCGAGCAGGGACAAGCCCTGCATGACCGCTACGGGCACATGCTGCTTAAGCTGCTAATCGGACTAGTGCTTGCTTTGGTGATCACCCAGCTCCTATTGCATTATGAGCCTAGCCGGCCCTATATCTCGCCAATTCAGCAGATGGAGGGTGTTCCCGTTAACGAGCCAAATGTAAACGATTGGATGGGGGAAAACACCCCTTCTCTTTTGCATCACTCTAGCTAGTGTGGTATAATTTTCACGTCGCAGGCGGGCGCCTGCTTTTTTCTTGAAATATAAGATTACGCCTTAGTTTCATCTGCGCTGTCTTATATATTTTCACTAGAGAAACGGTGATCCCGTCCGCAACGGATGGTAAGCCCTTTCGATTTCGAGGTAGATGTTTGAGGAGGAATGCCCCGTTGGTTACGCAGGGGACAGGTTATCGCGACAGAATTAATATTGCCATCGACGGTCCGGCAGGCGCGGGTAAAAGCACCGTAGCGCGTATGGTAGCCAGCAGGCTGCAGTACATCTACGTGGATACCGGAGCCATGTACAGGGCAGTCACCTGGTTCATGCTGAACCAAGGGATTTCTCCAGAAAATCCCGAAAAAGTGCTTCAACATGCACAAAATATGGTGATTGAATTAAAACCGCATGAAAATGGTCAAATGGTCTGGCTGAACGGGGAAGACGTCACGCCGTATATTCGTTCACATCAGGTTAGTGCAGTGGTATCCCAATATGCACGAATCGAGGGTTTGCGGATAAAGCTTGTCCGTTTACAGCAGCAAATGGCGGAAGATAAGGGCGTTGTCATGGATGGACGTGACATCGGCACAACCGTTTTGCCGGATGCTGAGGTGAAGATTTTCATGACGGCCAGTGTCAAGGAACGAGCTCTCCGCCGCTTCAATGAGTTGAGTGATGAAGGCATATCGCTGGAACAACTGGAAAGAGATATCGCAGAACGTGACAGGCTTGACCAGGAACGTGAAGTGTCGCCCCTCCGATGCGCAGAGGATGCCATCATACTGGATACGACACATATGGATATCAATCAGGTTGTGGAGGCAATTCTTTCATATTGCGAAACTTAAGTGGGATGGGGAGAAATGGGCATGATTTATGTTTTTTGCAGAGCGGTGGTCCGCGGTTTGTTCGCTATTCTCTACAGATTTGAATCTGTCGGCGTACATAACATTCCTTCAGAAGGCGGCGTGCTAATCTGTAGCAATCATATTAGCATTCGAGATCCGATATCTGTGGGCATTCACGTCAAGCGCCAGGTTAAGTTCATGGCCAAAGCGGAACTGTTCAACATTCCGGTGTTCGGATGGCTGGTTCGTCAGCTTGGAGCATTTCCGGTCAAGCGCGGGGGAGTAAGCAAAGATTCGATCAAAACCGCCCTCACGATTCTGCGTACGGGCGAGATCATGGGTATCTTTCCTGAGGGTACGCGCAATTCCGATTCAACTGCGGCCAAACGGGGTGCAGCTAGTTTCGCTCTCCGCAGCGGGGCGACGGTCATACCGGCTGCGATCATTGGAGATTACAAGCTTTTTCGCAAAGTGAAAATCATCTATGGTGCCCCTGTGGATCTATCACGGTTTGAAGGTGACAAGTCACCGGAAGCGCTGGATGCAGCAACCGAGTTGATCATGGCCAAGATTCACGAAATGCGCGCAAGCGGCAAGCCAACCGTGAACTGATTTATTTCGTTCCATGCATAAAAAGCATGGGGAGATTGGAAAGATACTACAGCAATTATGTTTTGAACTTCGCGAATGCGAGTTTAAATAAATGGGGTTTGAATTGAGGAGGTTATTTGACATGTCGGAAGAAACAAGAAATGAAGAGGCTGTAGAAAACCAAGAGCAGCTGGACCAAATCGTATCCTTGAAAAAAGGGGACACCGTGAAAGGGACGATCGTCAAACTGGAGGACAACCAAGCTTATGTAAGCATTGGATATAAATATGACGGCGTAATTCCTGTTCGCGAACTGTCTTCTGTACAGCTTGATAACGCATCTGATGCGGTTCAGGTTGGCCAAGAGGTAGAGTGCAAAGTCGTTAGCATTAACGACGATAAGGAAAGCCTGGTTCTTTCCAAGCGCGCGATCGACACTGAGAATTCGTGGGAAGAGCTTGAGAAGCATTTTGCGGATCAGGACGTATTCGAAGTAACGGTGGCTGACGTTGTTAAAGGCGGACTCGTAGCCGATGTGGGTGCACGCGGATTTATTCCTGCATCCATGGTAGAGCGTCATTTCGTTGAAGATTTCAGCGACTACAAAGGCCGCACGCTTCGCGTGAAAGTGAAGGAACTGGACCGCGAGAACAACAAAGTGATCCTTTCCCAGAAGGATGTTCTTGAAGAAGAGTTCGAAGCCAACAAACAAAAAGTGATGTCCGAGCTTCAAGATGGCCAAGTGCTGGAAGGTACAGTACAACGCCTTACGCAATTCGGAGCATTTGTTGATGTTGGCGGGGTAGACGGTTTGGTTCACGTATCCGAGATCGCTTGGAGCCACGTCGACAAGCCTGCCGATGTACTGTCCGAAGGCGATCAAGTGCGTGTGAAGGTACTGAAAGTAGATCCTGAAAAAGGCAAAATCAGCCTCAGTATCAAAGCAGCCGCTCCAGGTCCTTGGGAAACAGCCGGCGAGCAATTCAACACGGGCGACATTGTAACAGGCGTTGTTAAACGTTTGGTTACTTTCGGTGCTTTCGTTGAACTGGCACCAGGTGTTGAAGGTTTGGTTCATATCTCCCAAATCTCCCACAAGCATATCGGTACACCGCAAGAAGTATTGAAAGAAGGCCAAGAAGTTCAGGTTAAAGTGCTTGATATCAACACTTCTGAGCAGCGTATCAGCCTGAGCATCAAAGAAACGGAAGAAGCGCCTGCTCAAGCTCCACGCGCTGAAAAACCGTCCAAAGGTCCTAAAATCGACCTGAAAGACAACCCGAACGTTTCTTTGAACAATCAAGGCATGAGCGTTACGCTTGGAGAGCGTTTCGGCGATAAGCTGAGCAAATTCAAGTAAGCCCGGGAACAGTTTTGTTCGGTCTATTGACCTATCATAACGAAGTCGGCGAACCCAGAAATCTGGGTTCGCCATTTGTTTTTTTAGGGGACGAACGTTTACGGATGTTGTAACATGGGGTAGAGCATAATAGAAATAAAGATGAAAGGTTAGCCAATTGTAACGTTTTTTGCTATGATGATAATCGTAAGAATTGACAGGAGGAGTGACTATGGCAAGACCCGTAGTGGCTATCGTTGGACGGCCTAACGTCGGTAAATCCACCATATTTAACCGATTGATTGGCGACAGATTAGCCATCGTTGAAGATAAACCGGGTATTACCCGTGACCGGATTTACGGTAGTGCCGAATGGAATGGTAAAGCGTTCAGCGTCATTGATACCGGCGGTATCGAAATCGACGGCGATGACATGATATTGAAATCCATCCGCATGCAGGCCGAGCTTGCAATTGAAGAAGCGGACGTCATCGTATTTATGTGCGATGCCAAGACAGGGGTTACCCAATCGGACGAGGAAGTTGCACAGATTCTGTTCCGTTCAGGTAAACCTGTCATACTAAGCGTAAACAAAGTGGATAATTTGAAGCGTGTTGATGATATCTATGAGTTCTATTCCCTCGGATTTGGCGATCCTGTCGGAATATCGGGCAGTCACGGCACAGGGATCGGCGACCTGCTGGACGTTGTGGTCGAGAATCTGCCAGAGCTCGAAGACGATGGATATGACGAGGATGTTATTCGAGTTGCCCTGATTGGCAGACCGAATGTGGGCAAGTCCTCCCTGGTCAATGCCATTTTGGGAGAAGAGCGCGTCATTGTCAGTGACGTAGCCGGTACCACTCGCGATGCTATTGACACGCCGTTCGAGAAGGATGGGCAGCGGTATGTGCTCATCGATACGGCTGGTATGCGCAAACGCGGGAAAGTTTATGAGACCACGGAGAAATACAGTGTCATGCGCGCCATGCGTGCCATCGAGCGTGCGGATGTCGTTCTCGTCCTCATCAACGGGGAAGAAGGCATCATCGAGCAGGACAAGCATATTGCCGGTTATGCCTATGAGGCCGGTAAAGCCTCTTTGTTCGTTGTGAACAAATGGGATATGGTGGAGAAGGATGACAAAACGATGCAGCAGTTCGAGAAAAAGATCCGCGATCATTTCTTGTTCATGACCTATGCGCCGGTTGTTTTCCTGTCGGCCAAAACAAAGCAGCGTTTGCAGAAGCTGCTCCCTGTCGTTAAGCATGTGGCTGATCAGCATTCGCTGCGCGTGCAGACGCATCTCCTTAACGATGTCATATCCGATGCGATTGCCATCAATCCGCCTCCAACGGATAAGGGAAGAAGATTGCGTATTAACTATTCGACACAGGTTGCAGTCAAGCCGCCGACCATGGTCGTATTCGTCAACGATCCGGAATTGATGCACTTCTCATACGAGCGTTACCTTGAGAACAAGATCCGGGCCGCGTTTGACTTTGAAGGTACACCCATCAGGATATTTACTCGAAGAAAGTCTGATGAGAGTTAGGGGAGAATAGCTTGATTTTGGAGATCGTAGCGATAGTAGTGAGTTATTTACTCGGATCAGTAAGCTTCAGCGTACTGCTTGCCAAAATCCTGAAAGGGATTGACATTCGTCAGCATGGCAGCGGCAACGCCGGGGCAACCAATACCCTTCGCGTCCTGGGAAAGGGACCTGCCATACTGGTATTGGCTTTGGATGTAATTAAGGGCATCGCTGCGGTTTGGATCGGACGATGGCTCGGGGGAGACAATGCGTGGCTGCCGGGATTGTGCGGCATTGCGGCCATTATCGGTCATAACTGGCCTCTATACTTCCGCTTTCGAGGCGGCAAAGGGATTGCAACAGCCATTGGGGTGCTTGCTACGCTTTGCTTTATACCAGCGTTTATAGCAGGCATTATCGCAATTCTATCCATTGTTTTTACCCGTTATGTATCTTTGGGTTCCCTTATATTTGTAGTGCTTACCCCTGTTTTTCTATTGATCGCGGATTATTCGTGGCCGATCTTTTGGACGAGCTTGATCATATGCATATTCGCCTTCTGGCGGCATCGCTCGAACATCGTGAAGCTTGTGCAGAGGCGTGAAAACAAGCTGGGTTCCGGAAAAGGAAAGGACAAAGGAGGGAAGCGCGTTGTCTGACAAAGTCGCTGTTCTGGTGGCAGGCAGTTGGGGAACCGCTTTGGCAAGTGTTCTCGCTTCAAATGATCTGGATGTGGTCGTCTGGACAAGAACGGAGGAACAGACTCGTGAAATCAACGAGTCGCATACCAACAACCGTTATTTACCCGGAGTGGAGCTACCACCGAATATTCGCGCTACAACGGATATGAAAGAGGCAGTCTCTTCGGCTGCAGCCGTAGTTATTGTTGCGCCTTCGTCCGCGATGCGGGAGGTGACGGGCCAGCTGAAGCAGTACTGGACCGAAGACATGCTGGTGATTCACGCAACCAAAGGATTTGAGATCGAATCCTTGAAGCGGATGTCCACGGTCATATCCGAGGAGCTTGGCTGCGAGGAAGGCCGCGTAGTGGTATTATCAGGACCAAGCCATGCGGAGGAAGTGGTCAGACTCTGCCCGACAACGGTTGTAGTGGCGTCTTTGGATGCCGAGGCGGCAGTAGCCGCTCAGGATTTGTTCATGAACACGTATTTCAGAGTGTACACGAACCGGGATATGATCGGTGTAGAGCTGGCCGGGGCTTTGAAGAATATCATAGCTTTAGGGGCCGGGATGTCCGACGGACTCGGTTTTGGTGACAACGCCAAGGCAGCGCTTATTACGAGAGGTTTGGCAGAAATTTTGCGAATCGGCATGGAAATGGGCGCGAATCCGCTGACGTTTGCCGGGCTTGCGGGAATCGGTGACCTCGTGGTTACCGCCACCAGCCAGCACAGCCGAAACTGGCGAGCTGGTTCGATGCTTGGTCAGGGGAAGAAGTTAGATGAGGTTCTGGGCTCCATGGGTATGGTTGTGGAAGGAATACGCACGACCCAAGCCGCACATGCCATTTCCGAGAAATACGGCGTACAGATGCCGATTGCCGACCAACTGTACCATGTGTTGTTTAAAGACCGGAATCCCCGGATCGCCGTAGAAGCCTTGATGGGCCGGGATCCCAAAACAGAGATGGAAATGATGCCGCTTGAAACTTGGGAGCAATGGCACACCTAGCTTATTCACCATTCCGATGATTGACTCATATATTGATGTGAGGATGTCGGAGGAGGGGTGGAAATGAGCAAAAGCTTTCACAAGGATGTACTCAATGCGATTAACAAGAAAAGCGGCAAGAAAATTTCTTCAGGGGCTGTCAATAAGCTGGCTAGCACGGTTAAGCCGTCTACAATGCAAAATGAAGCCCAGCTCCGCCAGCTGATCAAGCAGGTATCTTCGATGGCGAACATACCTGTTAGTGAGGACACGATCCAGGAGATTGTCGGCGCGGTGAAGAAGAGTGGCATGAATCCGAGCAATATGGAAGCCTTGATGAAAATGATGATGAACAAATAAGATACGATGATGATGTTGAACAAAAGACGCTCCGGATTGGATAGCGGCTTTTGTTCTTTTTTTCGACATACCTGAGGTGAGGCGCTATCATTTTCGTGATATAATAGGTTGAAATTGATGAGAGATTGGAGAGTTTCGTGACATGGATCCGATGCAAAAGATGTGGCTGTCCCTAGTCGCGTTATTGATTATGGCACTGTCCGTCATAGTAGTTACGCTTGCGCGAAGCAAGACCAAGGGGTTTCTGCGCGGCGCGCTGTCGTTCGTGGCCTTTATGATGATGATTTTCGGTTTTATTATTGGACTGGCCTCCATCATATAAGGTAGGAAGCCAATCCGGGACGATACGGTAAAGGGGTGCAGCATGACGCTGAATGATCTGCCGGAATTGGAGAGTGTGTTAGCTACCGCCATTCACAAGCTGAATCAGGTACCTGTGGCTTGGCTGCTCGGTGGAAGCTGCAGCTTGCTCCTTCAGGATGTAACTTTGGACAAACCGCCGAGAGATATCGATATATATACCGATACTGGGGGCGTACAGCCTTTACATGAGTCGCTGGCTTCTATGGCCGTGGATGCTCCCCGCTTGGACCAAGAAGGGATATATTCTTCGATTCTGAGCCACTATGAAATAGAGAAAGTCCCGATTGAACTGGTCGGCGGATTTGAAGTGAAATCAAACGGATCCTCCTACTGTGTTGAGATCGATCAATTGCTGTATCCTGCAGCACTAGAGAGTCAAATACAGGGCGCCACGGTACGGCTGATGCCGTTATCCCATGAACTTGTGTTTAATGTGCTTCGGGACAGGCCGGATCGATACGACGCCATTGCGGAAGTGATTCTGCGGGACATGGACCATCATATGCCGCTTCTTCAGCAGTTATTAAGCCGGAACCAGCTGCATGGGGAACATCGAATGGTTTTGAAACGATTAACCGGACTTTAACCGGAGTACTGAGTAAAAGCAGCCAAGGAATATGGCAGAAGGTGTACATAAGAAAAGGAGCGCGTTTATCGTTGGACTACGAGGTAATATTTCAACCGGATCAGAAAAAGGTCAAGGTTCGTCCGCACACGAACGTTCTGGATGCCTCGCGTCGGGCCGGTGTACGTATTCCTACCCGCTGCGGAGGCAAGGCCGGTTGTTTGATGTGCAAGATCATCGTCCCGAGCGAGGAACGCGATCATTGCTCCGCTCCGGAGCCCAATGAAATCAGAAAGCTGGGGACCTCGATGATTGAACAAGGCTACCGGCTATCCTGCCAGACGAGAATCACGAATCATATCAAGGTAATGATTCCCGAGGATCCGCTCAAAGCTGCGATACGCAAACAGCTGGAAGCGGCGAGAAATCGGGAGTCCGATGACTTTATTTAAAGCGCGAGTTCAAAAAGATCGGTTTTCAGCACCGAGGCTTATGCTTCCGATGTGCGTTTTTTCAAAACGCTTCAGTTGAGTGAAGCTAGGGACGTCAGGAGCGGAGCGTACGTTGTTTGTACGTGAGCACCTGAAATGTTTCCGCAGGAAACATACTTCGAAAGCATCTGCGTAGGCCCGGCTGAATTCAAGATTCGATGCCGAGTGGCTTCTTGATTCACTTCGTGTTAGATATAGGATTTATAAGTTATCAACGGAGTTGATGAAATTCTATATCGCAAGAAAACCTACTTCTGAATCGCGGTCGCTCTGCCTTGAATTTGCCTCGATTGGTTTTCTAATCAAAATCCGACTTTTTGAACAACCTCTTATAGCGAAGGATGATGTTAGTTGAGTATGAACACTTGGATGACCCAAGCGGCATGCCGTTCGAAGCGGATGTCTGCCGTCTTAGTCCTGGTGCTGTTTCCGATGTTGCTGACAGGCTGTCTATATCCTGACGAGAAATTGCAGGAGAACAAGGTTTCATATAGGGAAAGTGTCAAGCGGATACAATCGGCCGTAGATGATTTTTATAAAGAACAGGGCATTTTGCCGATGATTACGGCAGGTCCGGAAATTCCACGGTATGAGAAATACCGGGTCGACCTTGATCAGCTGAAGAACCGGGGATACATTGACCAAATCCCGGATACGGCATTTGAGAAGGGCGGCAGTGGATATTTTCTCATTATTAATGAGGAAACGGAGCCAACCGTGAAGGTTATGGACTTGAACACGGCCCAGAAGGTGAATGACGTTCAGAGAGCGGTTAATTTGTACAAAATGGCGCATGACAACGCGCTTCCCGCAGGGGAAGCCCTCTACCCGGGATATACCGCGGTGGACCTGTCCAAGACCGAAGCCAAATCCGTTAGATTAATGAGTGTATACTCAGGTCAGGAGATGACCTTTATGATGGATGAAGAGGGAACGGTGTACGCCGATTATGCCTTTGATATTATGCAGGCGATCCAGAAGAACGGTTCCGATCCACAAGAAGGAGAGGATTTGCGGGTGTTTCTGGAGAAGGAATCCTATTATGTCCCGGTAAAATCCGTACCTTATACATGGAAGGATGGGCAGCCCGTTGCTCAGCCGCTATCCTAAACCTATACCCGCCGTTATCGGCGGGTATTTTTGTTGACCCTGCATGGTTACCGATATATGCCTGAAGAACGAGCACACGAAAGCATAGAGGCGGTTTGCATTTTTTCCTTGAGAACCTTCTTCGATAGATATTTTTGAAAATGGTTGAATCTCTTTGGAATATCTATTAAAGTGCGCGCATATTCATAATCTGAAAGAGTAGTGCGGGCAAGAGCCGGTTGCCCACATCATGAGGCATACGAAAACGTCTGAAGGCGCGCAGCATGAAGACAAACCCGCGCCCCAGCGGTAGTTTTTCTTTACGGTATTCGATGGCGGTGTCTAGTTGGTATAGGCCTATTCGATATCTTAAAAAAAACTGGACGGACTTTAAGGGGCAACCGTCATATTTTTGAACCCGGTACATATGATGTTACTAGTCCAAATGCATGTACGAGTTACGCCGCTTTGCCGTTTCCATCAAAACTCATGGAATACCGGCGGCGGGATGCTGGCGACATTGTAAAGGCTGCTCATCTGTTGCAATGGCTTTGGCTATGAGTGGAACACGAAGCGGATGCTCTTAAAGCATTTTTCCTTCGGAGTAATTTGAGGAGGGGATCTCTTTTGGAAAAAGTGGACATTTTTAAGGACATTGCCGAACGGACCGGAGGGGACATTTACTTAGGTGTTGTCGGTGCCGTCCGTACGGGAAAATCAACCTTCATCAAGCGGTTTATGGAGACGGTTGTTCTCCCGAACATTACGAACGAGGCGGATCGAGTAAGAGCTGTCGATGAGCTGCCTCAAAGTGCTGCTGGGAAAACAATCATGACAACCGAGCCGAAATTCGTGCCGAACAACGCGGTACAGATCAAAGTTACGGAAGGTCTTGAGGTCAACGTCAGACTGGTGGATTGTGTAGGCTACGCCGTTGAAGGCGCTAAGGGCTATGAAGATGAGAATGGTCCGAGAATGATCTCGACGCCATGGTTCGAAGAGCCGATTCCGTTTCAGGAGGCGGCAGAAATCGGAACCCGCAAAGTCATTCAGGAACACTCCACGCTTGGCGTCGTTGTCACCACAGACGGAAGCATTGCGGAAATTCCGCGCAGCTCTTATGTTGAGGCTGAGGAGCGCGTCATCGAGGAACTGAAGGAAGTCGGCAAGCCATTCGTGGTGGTCATTAACTCGACGCGTCCACGCAGCGAAGAAGCGCTTCAGCTGCGCAATGAGCTGGCAGAGAAATACGACATTCCGGTGATGACACTGAGTGCAGCCACGATGACCGAAGATGATGTAACCGGCGTTCTTCGTGAAGTATTATATGAGTTCCCAGTGCATGAAGTGAACGTTAATCTTCCTAGCTGGGTTATGGTGCTTAACGAGAACCACTGGCTGCGCAGCAACTATGAGAACTCGGTCAGAGATACCGTGAAAGATATCCGCCGTCTGCGTGACGTGGATCGGGTGGTCAGCCAGTTCATGGAGTATGACTTCATCAACCATGCCGGCCTTAGCGGCATGAATATGGGTCAGGGCGTTGCCGAGATTGATCTCTTTGCACCTGACGAACTGTATGACCGGATCTTGATGGAGGTTGTGGGTGTCGAGATTCGCGGTAAAGATCATTTGCTGCAGCTGATGCAGGAGTTCTCCCATGCCAAACGGGAATACGACCGCTTCGCTGAAGCGCTTGAAATGGTTAAAACGACAGGTTACGGTATTGCTGCTCCTTCCCTGGCTGAGATGGCGCTGGATGAGCCTGAGCTTATCCGTCAAGGCACTCGCTTCGGGGTAAGATTGAAAGCGACCGCGCCTTCCATCCATATGATTAGAGTCGACGTGGAATCCGAGTTCTCGCCGATTATCGGCACAGAGAAGCAGAGCGAAGAGCTTGTGCGCTATCTGATGCAGGATTTCGAGAACGATCCGATCAAAATTTGGGAATCCGACATCTTCGGACGCTCGCTGCACTCGATCGTTCGTGAAGGAATTCAAGGCAAAATCGCGATGATGCCTGACAATGCAAGATATAAATTGCAAGAAACTTTGGGTCGCATCATCAACGAAGGTTCCGGCGGTTTGATCGCGATTATTCTTTAAGTGAGTGCAGGTAAGGTGTTGAATACGCAGTCGCTAACGGGTCTAAAGTCCCGATTAGCGGCTGTTTTTCGTGTTTTCTTTGGTCTGGCAAAGCAAAACGCTTGAAATTATGAGATGGCTGTATTACTATAAATTTGTTCCGCGTCATGCATTCTAAACGCGAGATAGGGGTAAAATACCCGATTGCACGTATAATTTGCGGTAAAACGGAAACAGTGAATAGCAAGTGGAGCACATTCCTTGTTAGGGAGGTGAAAGAATGAATAAATCGGATCTGATTACACAAGTAGCTGAATCTACTGAGCTTTCCAAGAAGGATGCAACTAAAGCGGTTGATGCCGTTTTCGATGCAATCTCCGAAGCATTGCAAAGTGGAGATAAGGTACAGCTGGTCGGCTTTGGCAACTTCGAGGTTCGCGAGCGTTCCGCACGCAAAGGCCGCAACCCGCAAACAGGTGAAGAAATCGAAATCCCTGCGAGCAAAATTCCTGCATTTAAACCTGGTAAAGCGCTCAAAGACGGAATCAAATAAAGATTTCTACATATTACCTAAGAGCACAGGTCGTGAATTCGTTCACGGCCTTTTCTTTTAGCTTACGGTGAGGAGGTCTGAAAAATGGAAAACGTTCAAAACGGGGATTATTTTATCGTCAAAGCGCTGGACCATGGCGTGCAGGTGATCGGCCTTACCCGCGGTCAGGACACCCGGTTTCATCATACCGAGAAGCTGGACAAAGGCGAGGTCATTATCGCCCAGTTCACGGATCATACGTCTGCGGTGAAAATACGCGGCAAAGCAGAGGTCATGACCAAGCACGGGAAAATTGAATCCGGCATCTGAATAGGATTAATATCTATGGCAAAGCCCCACCAAATTGGTGGGGCTTTTTTATGTTTGATGTTTCTATGGATGAATTGTGTGTTAACGAATTGTTAAAGGTATCCTTGTTGGATACGAGAACGTTGTATATACTAGCGGAAATGAATAAAAATACGAAAGGATGTTTGAAGAAATCATGGCTAAACAATACAGAGACGGACAGTATATCGTGGTCCCTGAAAATCCGGTATCCATGTTTTTGTTCAGCAGTACGCGCTCGGCGTGGATATGGCTGCTTGTGAGGCTGTATCTCGGATACGCCTGGTTAACGTCGGGATTGAAAAAGCTGACGGCTGAAGCCTGGACGGGAAGCGAAGCCGGAGCGGCCATTCAGGGATTTGTCGGGGGAGCGCTGGCTAAGGCGGAAGAGGGGAAGGACGTCACGGGATGGTATGCTTCTTTTCTCGAAGGATTTGTGCTCCCTAACGCCAAGCTGTTTTCGTATATGGTGGCCTTCGGTGAGGTATTGGTCGGACTCGGGCTGATATTGGGTCTGCTGACGGGGATTGCCGCGTTTTTCGGCGGATTAATGAATGCCAGCTTTTTATTCGCGGGCACGGTAAGCTCCAATCCATTATTGTTTATCCTGGCTACCTGGCTCGTAATGGCCTGGAAAGTGGCGGGCTGGTATGGTCTGGACCGCTGGGCGCTGCCGCTGCTGGGTACGCCTTGGAGCCGCAGGCGGAAGGATCAGAACATCCCGGAATAAATGTGATCTTGCTCCAAAAGTAACATTCGTCACATTTGTAAACTCGTTTGTCAAGTACAATTCCAACAGACCACGGCCATGAAATCCTTTAATCTGAAATCAGATCAATTGGATAAAGGATGATGGTCATGGGAATCCGGGCTTTTTTTAAACTGGTGGAAATACAGACAAAGGTAGCCAGCATGATTCCGTTCCTGTTCGGCACTTTGTATGCGTTGTTTCGTTTTCAGCAGTTCGATGGGTATCATTTTGCCCTGATGCTGGCATCATTGCTGTCGTTTGATATGGCAACGACGGCCATCAATAACTATTACGACTATAAAAAAGCGATTAAAAAGAACGGGTTCGGTTACGAGCAGCACAATGCCATTGTACGTTATAACCTCAAGGAGCCTGCGGTCGTCTCCGTCATCATCGTACTGCTATTGACAGCCGTTGGTGCAGGGATTGCGCTGTTCTTATCTACGGGCTGGTTAATCCTGCTGCTGGGGGGATTGTCTTTTGCCGTAGGGATATTATATTCGTTCGGACCGATTCCGATCTCGCGGATGCCGCTAGGCGAGCTGTTCTCCGGATTGTTTATGGGATTTGTCATCCTATTTATTTCGGCATGGATCCATGCCGAGGGTGGCCATCTGGCGGTTCTGGATCTCCAGGGCGGCGTTCTGTCCCTTCAGGTGAACCTTCCCGAGGTACTGCTGCTGCTGGTGGTATCACTGCCGGCCATTCTGGGGATTGCCAACATCATGCTGGCCAACAACATCTGCGACATGGATGAGGATATGGAGAACAAGCGGTATACGCTGCCCGTATATATAGGATTCAGGCCATCTCTAAAGCTGTTCCGAATTCTGTACTGCCTTGCTTATCTGGATCTGGTGGCTCTTCTCCTGATGAAGGTGCATCCCGTGTTAATTCTTCTGGTGTTCGTCACCCTTGTCCCGGTTTATAAAAAAAGCGCACTGTTCACCGCCCATCCTTCCAAAGAGAAGACATTTGTGATCGCGGTGCAAAATTTCGTCCTCATGAATCTGGCGAGGATCGCTGCGCTGGGAGTAGCCGTGGCATGGACATCTCGATCGTTATTCTAAACCGAATCGGCTCGTTTTACCTGAAGCAGGCATAGCCTGCTTTTTTTCTTTATACAATGAGGTATGGACTCATGAGGAGCAGAAGAAACTAGGAATAGAGGAGGTTTAGGACATGAAGCACTGGCAATCCGTACGAGCCGTACTCCTGCCCGCGGCGATAGCATTTATCATGCTCGCAATGTTAATGGGGCTTCAATCGCAAGCCCGTTATAAGGTCGGCGCTGTGGCGGCGGCGATTCCCTATCACAGTCGGGAGTTAAGCGATGCCAAACTCGTGGACTCCCTAATGAATCTTCCTCTTCATCTGAAAATAAGCCGGGCAGATTATGATGAAGGCGCCCTGACGCTGGATATCAAATTAAGCGACCCCCCGGAAACGGCCGCCGAGGTATATGAGGATATCGCCAGCATTATGTCATTTACCTTCGAAGGAACGGATAATGTGCAGCAGTTGTATCTAAGGGTGGTAGCCATCGATCGCTGGGGAGGGAAGCGGTATCTGCTGCTGGCTTCGAACATGAGCAAGGATGCCTGGGACTTGCGCAATGCAGAAGCTCTAACCCAGCTTGAGAACGGCGATGTTCCGCCATCCGTTGCGGCCCCTCTTAACCTGACATTTACGAATCTTTGGCTAAAGCAGTTCAGCAGGCCTTGAAAGGGGTAAAATAGTAGATGACAGGGCATGTACGTGCCTTGAACATGTGTTATAATAGATTGGATTGTGGGCTCAATTGGACAAAAGAACATCAAGTGCACGGAGGCTGAGAATGAAATCGTATCGCGTACCAGAACTGGCAGAGAAATATTTAAATTATGATATGATTCAGAACCACACGGAACTTCCGAATTTTCCGGATGCCCGTGTTCATTTGCTATACATATTTTTAAAGGATTCGGGACGAAATCTTGCCGGACATGAAGAATTGTACGCACTGGTTACCTCACTGGTTCAGGTGGGACTCGATACGCATGAGAGCATCGACGTTACGGAGGGCAATCAAGGAGAGGCGATGATGCGATCCCGGCAGTTAAAAGTGCTTGCAGGGGATTATTTCAGCAGCCGTTTTTATCAACTCCTTGCCTTAAAGGGCGAAATTGCTGTCATCTCGCTTCTTAGCAAGGCTGTCAGCGATGTTAACGTGATGAAGATGAGATTATACGGCAAAATGAAAAAAACGCTGCTGCCTTCTGAAGAATATCTACGGCTAACGGTACAGCTGAATATGCAGCTGTTTCTTTCTTTTACTCCGCTGCTTGAAGTGTCCGTACAAGAAACATGGGAGAAGCTGCTCAAGGAAATTACGGAATGTGAGACGCTTGTGCAGGAGATGGAACGCTGTGCGACGCCTGAAGTCGGCAGATGTGGTTACGTGTACTGGCATCTGATCGAGTCAGGGAGCGACGAGGAACGGAAGATGCTGGTTGGCAAGAAAACGGATATGAAGGACTGGAGGAAGCTGATCCTGAAGCACAAGGTTTCGGAGAAACTGCTGGACAAGCTGCGCGAGTCCGTAAATGCCGTACAGCTGCTGCTGGCAAACCGTGTAGGAGAGAGCCCGTACGCCGGTATGCTGGACCCGTTCCTGAAACGGCTAAGCACGTACCGGTCCGTCGTAAGTGAAGGGTAGGGGGATGCTGTGGATAATCAAACAACCAAGTTAGACATGAGTAAGCATGACGGCAAAAATCCAAAAGAGCAATACGTCCATTCCGTCTTTGAAAGCATTTCGGGAAAATATGATATGATGAATGATATTCTCAGCTTTCGAAGACATAAAGCTTGGCGCAAGTTTACGATGAAGAAGATGAACATGCGCAATGGCGATACGGCCATTGATCTATGCTGCGGTACTTGCGACTGGACGATTAGTATGGCACAGGCAAGTGAATCCGGACACATAGTTGGACTCGATTTCAGTGAGGGGATGCTGAATGTCGGCCGGGGCAAGGTTGCCAAACATGGGCTGGACCAACAGGTGGAGCTGGTTCAGGGAAACGCCATGAGCCTGCCGTTCGAAGACAATCAGTTCGACTACGCGACGATCGGTTTCGGTCTTCGCAATGTACCGGATTACATGCAGGTTCTGCATGAGATGAAACGCGTGGTTAAGCCTGGCGGGATGGTTGTATGTTTGGAACTGTCCAAGCCGACTTGGCAGCCGTTCAAAGGCATTTATTATTTCTACTTTCAACAAGTGCTGCCTCGGATGGGGAAACTGGTAGCTAAGCGTTACGAGCAGTATAAGTGGCTGCCGGAATCGCTGGCGTTGTTCCCAGGACGAGAGGAGCTTGCCGAAGCTTTCCGTCAGACCGGACTTCAACAGGTTCAGGCCTATCCCTTGACTGGTGGCATAGCAGCCTTACATATTGGGATCAAGGAGAATCTGGATGTTTAAGAAAATAGGAACTTATCTTGAAATGATTAAAGTGGAGCATACACTGTTTGCTCTGCCTTTCGCTTTTATGGGGGCGATTCTAGGATCGGCCGTCGTGTTTGACCAGCTACCATCCTGGGGAGATATCGGATGGATCTTTCTTGCCATGTTCGGTGCACGCAGCGCTGCGTTCGGATTGAATCGGCTCACGGATCAGCATATCGATGCCAAGAACCCCCGCACCGCAAGTCGCGCCATTCCGGCAGGCCTGCTAAAACCGCTGGAAGTTATCTTATTCATTATTCTGTCTTTCGCGGTGTTTTTCTGGGCCACTTACATGCTGGATCCGTTTGCATTCCGTTTGCTGCCTATCGCTATTTTTATGCTTATTATTTATTCATATACCAAACGGTTTACTTGGCTTTGCCATCTGGTGCTCGGGCTTACAACGGCGCTTGCTCCGCTTGGCGGATGGGTTGCGGTAACCGGTCAAATCGACTGGAAGGCCATTGTATTCTATATCGCGCTTGCGTTCTGGACGGCGGGATTTGATATTGTTTACGCGT
This sequence comes from Paenibacillus sp. FSL W7-1332, assembly GCF_037969785.1. Lineage (NCBI taxonomy): Bacteria > Bacillati > Bacillota > Bacilli > Caryophanales > Paenibacillaceae > Paenibacillus > Paenibacillus sp. FSL W7-1332. The sequence continues at coordinate 2,650,676 of NZ_CP150209.1, forward strand.
GCCAGGATGAGAAGTTTGATGCAAAAGAAAAGCTGTACTCGATTCCTTCCCGGTTCGGTTTGCATAAAGCGTTGTGGTTCGCACGCGGTTTTCACGTAGTAACGGCTATCGGCTTTATCATTCTTTTCTTTGTCACACCGGTTGGCTGGTGGTATCTGATCGGCATGGTCATCGCCTGCGGAATTTTGTTCTATCAGCATTACATCTTGTCGCCAAACGATATGAGCCGTCTGCAAACCGCCTTTTTTACGATGAACAGTACACTGAGCATCATTCTGTTTGTATTCACTCTGATTGATTTGGTGGTGCGGTATATCTGATGAAATCCTTGCGCAGAAAAAGCTGGGTTGTCGGGATAACGGGAGCCAGCGGCAGCATATACGGAGTTCGCCTTACGGAGAGCCTGCTCTCGCTGGGCTATGATGTGCAGTTGATCATTTCCAATGCGGGATGGCGTGTTCTGAAGGAGGAAATGGGCTTTCAGGCAGGCAACCGCGAAGAAGTGCTGGCCGAGAAATTCGGCGGATATGAGGGGAGTGTCATCTACCATCCGATCTCAGACATCGGGGCAACGATAGCCAGTGGATCTTACCTTGTGGAAGGCATGATCATCATGCCATGCTCTATGGGGACATTATCCTCGGTCGCTCACGGCTCTTCCGACAATCTGATGGGACGCGCCGCGGATGTGATGATGAAAGAAGGCCGTCCTCTGGTGCTTGTCCCGAGAGAAACGCCTCTGCATGCGATTCACCTGGAGAACATGCTGGCGCTGGCCAAACTTGGCGTCAAAATCATTCCCGCGATGCCCGCGTTCTATTACGGACCGAAGACCATTGATGATATCGTGAATTTTCTGGTCGGCAAGGTATTGGACAGCTTGCGCATTGATCATCAATTGTATACGAGATGGGGAGAATAGCAGGCCGGGCCGCATCCAAGGAGCTAGCGCTGTTGTTATGACGACTTAACGAACCTGTGCTACGATTTGGACGAACGACAACAAAGAAGGGTTACGCTTATATTTCAAGTTCGTAGGTGAGCTAGGCCTGCTAAGATCGCAAGGTAGTGCCGGAGTGATGGAATGAGAATCTAAGCATACGGGTGAAAAGATGAAACGATTTGACATATTCGGAACCTTAAAAAAAGATATGGACGTTATTGAGAAGGAACTCTATCTCAGCGTCGAAGGCGACAGCCCCGAGCTAACCGAGACTTCCTTGCATCTGCTTAGAGCAGGAGGTAAGCGACTCCGTCCTGTTTTTGTGCTGATGGGCGGTAAGTTCGGCGACTATGACATTGACAAGCTGAAGCATGTGGCCGTCCCGCTCGAGATGATTCACAGTGCATCGCTCGTTCATGATGACGTGATCGATGATGCGGACACGCGGCGAGGTAAGCCAACGGTAAAGGCGAAGTGGGACAACCGGATTGCCATGTATACCGGCGACTATATATACGGCAAGGCGCTGGAGTTGACGACCCAACTGAAGCAGCCAGAGATTCATCAAATTCTCGCCAAGGCCATGGTCGAGATGTCCATCGGGGAAATGGAGCAGATTCGTGATTTCTTTAATACCGATCAGGACGTCAGAAGGTACCTTCTGCGTATTCGCCGCAAAACGTCGCTCTTGATTGCCGTCAGCTGCCAGCTCGGAGCACTGGCTGCGGATGCGGACCGCAAGGTCGCAAACAGCCTGTATCGATTCGGATATAACGTCGGCATGGCCTTTCAGATTCAGGATGATCTTCTGGATCTGTGCGGGACGGAGAAGCAGATTGGCAAACCGCCGGGGAGCGATATGAGGCAGGGGAATATTACGCTGCCCGTTATATTTGCTCTCGAAGATAGCACACGGAGGGAGTCGCTGCTGCAAGAGCTGGATCGGATTCATGCACTGAATGGCCAGTGTGATGTGACTGACGCCGTGAAGCTTGTAACCTCAAGCGATGGTATAGCGAGATCTGAGGCGCTCGCTGATCGGTATATCCGTAAAGCATTGGCCGCATTGGATACATTGCCTGACATCAAGACCAAAAAACAGCTTAGAGATATCGCAAATTTTATTACAAAGCGGTCATATTAGCCTTAACCATGAGGTTGCTTTCTGTTAAAATACGGGTACAAACATGTAACATCACCTGAGCATGGAATGATTGTTCAATATCCTAGAATGAGGGGAAGCGTGATGAGGCCAATGGAACGTACTTTTTTAATGATTAAACCGGATGGTGTACAACGTGGGCTGATCGGCCGAATCGTCGGCCGTTTGGAGGATAAAGGATTCAAGCTGGTTGCAGGCAAGTTCCTGCAGATTTCAGACGAGCAGGCCAAGCGCCATTATGCGGAACATGAAGGCAAGGATTTTTTTGAAAACCTGGTTGGGTTTATAACGTCCGGACCGGTGTTTGCGATGGTTTGGGAAGGGGACGACATCATTGCTTTGTCCCGCCAAGTGATTGGCAAAACGAATGTGAAGGATGCGCTGCCCGGGACGATCCGAGGGGATTTTTCAGCTCATACGCCGCACAATCTGATTCATGGATCGGATTCACCGGAGAGCGCGCAACGCGAAATTGCCAATTTCTTTGAAGAGAAGGAATTGGTTGAATATAACAAAACGCTGTCCCCTTGGCTGTAAGCTAAGGAAGCGGAATAATCTGATTAAACAGGATGATACGATGACGGAACATGAACCTGTGCTGGATGATCCGGATTATATCGGCTTTGTTCGCAGCATCGAACGAAGCACGGGGATCAATCTCGCAGATTATAAAGAGGCGCAGATGAAGCGAAGGCTGACAACACTGCGTTTGAAGAAGGGCTTTGAAACCTTTTCGGCCTTCTACGACGCAATGATGAAGGACAAGCCATTATTTCATGAGTTTTTAGACCGGATGACAATTAACGTCTCGGAGTTTTGGCGCAATCCCAACCGGTGGGAGGTTCTCCGTGACAAAATATTGCCGGAGATATCCCAGCAGAATCCCGGGGTATTGAAAATATGGAGCGCCGCCTGCTCCACGGGTGAGGAGCCTTACACGCTTGCTATGATACTGTCCGAACAGAAGATGCTGAGCCGTGCGCGCATCGCGGCGACAGATATTGATGACGGCGCATTACATAAAGCGAAGGAGGGCCTATATGTCGAGAGGTCATTGAAGGATGTGCCTCCGGATGTAGCCGCCCGCTATTTTAAGGAAGAAGGTTCGGTGTATCGCTTCAGTGAGCATTTGAAGAAGGAAGTAACCTTTCATAAGCAGAATCTGCTGACGGACCGCTTCGAGACGGGATATGATCTGATTGTTTGCCGAAACGTGATGATTTATTTCACGGAAGGCGCCAAGCACAAGCTGTACCAGAAGTTTGCCTCAAGCCTAAAGCCAGGCGGATTCTTGTTTGTGGGCAGCACGGAACAGATCTTTAATCCGGGACAATATGGCCTGGAGAGCAACGAGACCTTTTTCTACCGTAAAATTCAATAGAGACAGCTAATCATAACGCATAAGCGCTTTTCAATCCGAAGGATGAGAGGCGCTTTTGCTTGTCTTGAGGCATTCTTGTCAAAGCGTTAGACCTATACTATAATGAGCAGAAGATATTTACGGAGTTTAGCGGTTTAACGCTTAAAAGTTTAAAGGGGGAAAAGCATCATGAGCTTACGCTTTTTAACTGCCGGGGAAACGCACGGTCCTCAGCTGACAACTATAATCGAAGGACTTCCAAGTAATTTGGAGCTTGATTTCGAAGCATTGAACTTTCAGCTTCATCGGAGACAGAAGGGATACGGCCGGGGACGCCGCATGCAGATCGAGAAGGATACCGCGCAAATCCTAGGAGGTGTGCGTCACGGCTATACAACCGGTGCGCCCATCGCGTTGGTCGTGCAGAATAATGACTGGAAGCATTGGCAGAACATTATGAACGTGGAGCCGATTGAGGGCAACGACGAGGTGAAAAGACGGGTACACCGTCCAAGACCGGGACATGCCGACTTAAACGGCGGTTTGAAATACAATTTGAAGGATCTGCGTAACGTGCTGGAACGCTCCAGTGCCCGTGAAACCACAGTTCGCGTAGCGGTAGGTGCTATCGCGAGACAATTCCTGGCACAATTCGGCGTTAAAGTGGCAGGCCAGGTCATCCGGATTGGCGAGATCGAAGCTCCCCCGCACAATCTTTCGATCGATGAGCTGATCGAGCGTACGGAAGCCTCCTCGGTTCGCGTGGTGGACGAAGAGACCGAGAAGAAAATGGAAGCCTACATAGACCAGATCAAAAAAGAAGGCGACTCCATCGGCGGCATCGTGGAATGCATCATCGAAGGCGTGCCGGTCGGATTGGGCAGCCATGTCCAATATGACCGCAAGCTGGATGGCCGCATCGCACAGGGCGTGATGTCGATTAATGCCTTTAAGGGCGTTGAGGTCGGAATCGGATTTGAAGCGGGCCAATTGCCCGGTTCCCAGGTACATGACGAGATTATGTACAGCGAAGAGCGCGGATACCACCGTGCAACCAATCGCCTGGGCGGATTTGAAGGCGGGATGACCAACGGCATGCCGATCGTCGTTCGCGGCGTCATGAAGCCGATTCCGACGCTGTACAAGCCGCTCCAAAGCGTGGATATCGATACAAAGGAAGCTTTCACGGCTCAGGTTGAACGCTCGGATGCCTGTGCGGTTCCGGCCGCCAGCGTTGTCATGGAGCATGTTGTGACATGGGAAGTAGCGAAGGCTTTCCTTGAGAAGTTTGGCGGTGATTCGATGGAAGAAATTCATGCGAATTACCAGAACTACCTGAAGCAGCTGGAGAACTACTAATATGAGAACACTTCAGGTAGAGCTGGGAGAGCGTTCCTATCCGATTTATATCGGAGCCGGCATTTTGGATACCATCGGTGAGCTGAGCGCGAAGCATGGAATTACACGCAAGAGCCCGCATTTGATTGTAACGGATGATAAAGTAGCGCCTCATTATTTGTCTCAAGTGGAGGAGCAGTTAAAATCGGAAGGATACACGGTTATTTCCCATATTGTCCCTTCCGGTGAATCCTCCAAATCGCTTCAGGTCTATGAAGAGGTAATGACTACAGCAATCAACGGCAAGCTGGATCGCAGCTCGGCAGTATTTGCGCTGGGTGGAGGCGTTGTTGGTGATTTGGCCGGATTCGTCGCGGCAACGTATATGCGCGGCGTGACGTTTGTTCAGATCCCGACCACCATCCTGGCCCATGACAGCAGCGTTGGCGGCAAAGTGGCGGTCAACCATCCGTTAGCCAAAAATATGATCGGCGCGTTCCATCAACCCGTTATGGTGGTTTACGATGTGAACACGTTGATGTCATTGCCTCCGCGCGAGGTGTCTTCTGGTCTTGCAGAGATGGTGAAGCATGGTTTGATCCTGGACCGTGATTTTGCCTATTGGTGCCGGGAGAATGGGCAAAAGCTGCTAAGCCTGGATCCTGATACGTTGATATATGGCCTGGAGCGCGGCTGCGCGATCAAGGCGAACGTCGTATCCCAGGATGAGCGGGAAGGCGGTTTGCGTGCCATCCTTAATCTCGGGCATACCATCGGTCATGCCATTGAAGCCGTTGGCGGCTACGGACGCTTCTTGCACGGCGAGGCGATTGCCATCGGCATGGCAGGCTCGGCCCGCCTTGCCGAAAAGCTTGGCAGACCGGCGGATCTGCACAATGAGACGGTGAGCATGCTCCAGGCGGTGAATCTGCCGGTAACCTTGCCGGGTGACGTCTCGGTTGAGCGAATTATGGACGCTATGCAGCATGATAAAAAGTTTGCCGAGGGAAATATGGTATTTATCGTACCGGAATCCATCGGCTCCGTCAGCATCGTTAAGGATGTACCGGTAGAAGCTGTTCGATCCGTGGTTGAACAGTTGAAGGGAGAGGGATAGTTCATGATGAATCGGGGAATCCGGGGGGCGACAACCGTCACCCGCAACGATGAGCAGGAGATTGTACAGGAAACGCTGAGGCTCCTTGAAGAGATGGTGAGACGCAACGAGCTTCAGCCGGAGTATATCAGCAATATATGGATTACGATGACACAGGATCTGGACGCGACGTTTCCGGCCAAAGCGATACGCCAGCTGGAAGGCTGGGATCTGGTCCCATTGATGTGTTCGGTTGAAATACCGGTTCAAGGCAGTCTGCCGCGCTGCATCCGGTTTATGATTCAGGTCAATACGGATAAAAGCCAGAGCGAGATTAAGCATGTGTATTTGAATGAAGCCAAGCGGCTGCGACCGGATTTATCAGGCTCCAACGCCTGATGTAGAAATTTAGGGTTGCAGTAACAGGGCTTCATCCTGTATAGTGATATCAGAATAGCTGAGTAGAGTTAGGTTTTACAGATGAGTTGAGTTGAGAAGAGCTGAGGCATTTTAGGCAATAACATAATCGGGATTAAGGATGAACTTGATTTCATGATGAATAGTACAGCATGTTCACGGCTGGTTACAAGCCTATTTCTTGTATCCGTCAATGGAACAATAGCCGCTGTAGTTCGTTGTTGAATGGGCTCTGAATTCCTTGACCGCGCTCTTTTTTCATAGACTTATTCTGAACGTTAACCTCTACTTCGGTAGAGGTTTTTTTGTTGTATACCATCAATTAAGGAGGGATTGACATGGCGAATCCATCAATGGAGCAAGTGGTGGCTATGGCAGGTGAATATAACCTGATTCCGGTAGCGATCAGACTGTTAGCCGACATGGAAACCCCGATTCGCATTTTTCAACGATATGCGGAACGGAAGCGGGCATTTTTACTTGAAAGCGTTGAGGGCGGAGTACAGTGGGCACGGTATTCGTTTATTGGAACAGACCCCTTCTTAATGATTACGGGTAAAAAAGGAAAGATCGAAATTGAAAGGAACGGAGAGCGTTCCCTGCTGAAAGGAAAGCCTGTCGAGGAGTTAAAGGCGCTGCTGCGAACGTACCGCAGCCCGCAGCTGAAGGAGATGCCACCTTTTACCGGAGGGGCTATCGGATTTTTTGGATATGACCTGCTCCAATATTATGAGAAGCTTCCGGCACATGCGATGGACGATCTCGGAATGGATGATATCCGGTTCATGTTTTGCGATCAAGTCATTGTCTTCGACCATGTGAAGCAGCAGATCATGCTGGTTGGCAACGTACATGTGAAGCCGGGGGATTCGGACGAAACCATCCGGCAAAGCTATCGGGATGTATGCCGTACCTTGGAAGCCGCAGCCGAGCAGCTGCAAGAACAGGGACCGCGGGAGAACGTGAACTCCAAAGGCATTCCGGCGGATGTTGATATGGGCGACATTAAATCCAATATGACAAAAGAGAAGTACCTCTCCAATGTGGAGCAAGCAAAGGAATACATTCGCGCTGGTGATATTTTTCAGGTGGTATTGTCCCAGCGCTTCCATATTGAGACCGAAGTATCGCCGCTTCACGTATACCGGGTGCTGAGAACGCTAAATCCTTCGCCGTATATGTACTACCTCAAGATGGACGACGACATTATCGTAGGAACCTCCCCGGAAGCCCTGGTGAAGGTGGATGGAAGAAGATTGGAGACAAGACCGATTGCAGGTACCAGACCTAGAGGCAGCGATGAGGCCGAAGATCATGCGCTAGCCGAAGATCTGCTGCAGGACGAGAAGGAACGAGCCGAGCATTTGATGCTGGTGGACCTGGGCCGCAATGATCTGGGCCGCGTGTCAGAGTTCGGCACAGTGAAGTGCGACACGTTCATGGAAATTGAAAAGTATTCCCACGTGATGCATATGGTATCCAGCGTTTCCGGCCAGCTGAGAGAGGATAAGGATTTCTTCGATGCTTTTCTGTCCTGCTTGCCGGCAGGAACGGTATCCGGTGCTCCGAAGCTAAGGGCCATGGAAATTATTGCGGAGCTGGAACGGGAAGCAAGAGGCGCGTATGCGGGCGCGATCGGTTATCTCGGCTTCGGCGGCAATATGGATTCCTGCATTACGATCCGTACGATCATTTTTCGTCAGGGCAAAGCTTATGTCCAGGCGGGGGCCGGCATCGTATGGGATTCGGTACCGGAGAAGGAATATGAAGAAACCATCAACAAAGCCAGAGGGATGCTGAAGGCGATCCGCGTCGCGGAAGCGATGTTTCCGTCCAGCACGGGGGCTAACGATTTAATTAATCAGGATTACCTGTACCAATACACACCTTAAACCGAAGGAGGAGAACGTAATGAACGTCATGGAAACGATGCAATCCAGCCTTACGAAGCTGATTCAAGGTCAAGATCTGAGCCGGGAGGAAGCGCGCGGGGTCATGCAGTCCATTATGGAAGGCCAGGCAACCCATTCCCAAATCGGGGCGCTGCTTACGGCCTTGAGAATGAAGGGGGAGACGGTCGAAGAGATCACCGGCTTCGCCGAGGCGATGCGTGGTGCGGGCGGGCGCGTCGTTACCGAGCGAAACCAGCTGCTGGATACATGCGGCACCGGAGGATCCGGGATTCATAAGTTTAACATTTCTACCGTATCCGCCATTATCTCCTCCTCGGTTTCGGTCAGAGTGGCCAAACACGGCAACCGCTCGGCATCGGGACGGGCGGGCAGCGCCGATGTGCTCGAGGCGCTGGGCGTGAATATCCACTTGACGGCAGAGCAAGCGACAGCCTGTCTGAATGATATCGGAATTTGTTTCCTGTTTGCCCAGATCTATCACCCTTCGATGAAATATGCCGCAGCTCCTCGCAAAGAGCTCGGGGTTCGAACCGTATTTAACATGCTGGGGCCTTTGACAAACCCGGCCGGCGCAGATCGGCAGATGCTCGGGATATACGATATGAACAAAACGGAAACCATCGCACAGGTGCTTAAAGAGCTTGGTTTAAAGCGGGCCATGGTGGTAACCAGCCATGACGGCTTGGATGAAATTAGCATCTCTGCACCTACGCGCGTATCCGAGCTTCGTGGCGGAGAAGTCCGAACGTATGACATTCATCCGCATGACCTGGGACTGTCGGTTCATCCGATGAGCGATATTCTGGGCGGCGATGCAAAAGAGAACGCGGCTATCATCGGATCCGTGCTGCGCGGTGAGCGCAGTGCTTATCGGGATATCGTGCTTGCCAATGCCGGTGCCTGCATCTATGTGTCTGGGCTTGCGGATAGTTTGGCCGAAGGTGTGCAGCGCGCTGCGGGAGCGATCGATTCAGGGCTGGCTCAGTCCAAGCTGGAGCAGCTGATCTCAAGATCGGGGGAAATGAGTTATGTATCTTGATCGAATAGTAGAAACGAAACGTAGAGAAGTTGCTCAGCTGCGAGATACATTCAGCATCTCGGAGGCAGAGAGGCAAATAGCGGATTTACCGCCGACTCTCGGCTTTGGGAAGGCGTTGTCGACGGGGCGTAAACGCAGCATGGGGTTAATTGCCGAGGTGAAGAAGGCTTCGCCGTCCAAAGGGCTAATTCGTCCGGACTTTGATCCGGTTATGATCGCCAAAGCATATGAGGCAGCCGATGCCGACTGTCTTTCCGTGCTGACCGACAAGGACTATTTTCAGGGTAGTGGAGAGTATTTGAAAGCGGTAAGGGCGGCCGTCAACATTCCTTTGCTGCGGAAGGATTTCATTATCGACGAGACTCAGATTTACGAGGCGCGACTGTTAGGTGCGGACGCGGTTCTCTTAATAGCGAGCATACTGGAGCCTGAGCGGATTGCGGAGTTTATAGACATCGCCGGCTCGATTGGCTTGGATAGCCTGATTGAGGTCCATGATGGACAGGAGCTGGAATCGGTTCTTGGGCTGGGAACAGCTCAGCTGATCGGAATAAATAACCGCAATCTGCGGACCTTTGAAACATCGCTGCAGACAACAGCCGATATCGCGGCACAAGTACCGCAGGGAATTACCTTGATCAGCGAAAGCGGAATATCAGGTCCAGCCGATATTTCCTACTTGCATTATGTTGGGGCACATGGTGTTCTGGTAGGGGAGCATTTCATGCGCCAGCAGGACGTGTTCCGCGCGGTAAACGATCTAATGGGACCCTTGCCGATCGCTGCAGACGTAGAATAAAGGGGATATTGGGTGATGAGTACAGCGCTAAAAATATGTGGACTTCAAAGCGTTGAAGTGCTAAAATCTATGATAAACTTACCTGTGGATTATATCGGATTCGTATTTGCCAAGAGCCGGCGGAAGGTATCTCCGCAGCAGGCTGCACAGCTTATGCAAGTATTGCGGGAATGGGATCATAACAAGATTCCCGCCGCTGTCGGCGTCTTGGTTAACCCTGATTTGAATGAGCTGGAAGAGCTTCTACGAGAAGCAGCGCTCGACATCGTGCAGCTGCATGGTCAGGAATCGCCGCAATTTTGCCGGGAAGTGAAGGAGCGCTTCCCGGTTTCCGTTTTTAAGGCGATATCGATCGGGAGTGACCGCCCGGAATCGGAACGTCTGTCAGCACTGGATCCGTATGCGGGCTGCATCGACGGATTGCTGATCGATACGTATGATCCGGTGTATGGCGGAGGTTCTGGCAAGACATTTGCCTGGGATCTCATCCCACCTTACCAGCAATGGGCGAAACGGCAAGGGATCCCCTTGTTTGTAGCCGGCGGATTGGATTCGGATAATGTATCGCATTTAATAGGCCAATACGCTCCCTACGGCGTGGATGTATCCAGCGGCGTTGAGAGCGAGCCTGGCGTGAAGGACATAAACAAAGTGATGGCATTCATAGAAAGGGTGAAGGGGAAATGACACAACTTCCTGACCGTAATGGACGTTTTGGAGTGTTTGGTGGCCGGTTTGTGCCGGAAACGCTCATGAACGCTTTAATAGAGCTTGAACAAGAGTATATTCGCTTTTCGGAGGATCCTGCCTTCAAAGAGGAGATCGCTTATTTGCTTAAACAGTATTCCGGACGGGAAACGCCCTTATATTATGCTGAACGACTCAGCAAACACCTCGGCAAGGCTAAAATTTATCTGAAGCGGGAGGATTTGAACCACACAGGCGCCCACAAAATCAACAACGCCATTGCTCAAGGCGTGCTAGCCAAGCGTATGGGCAAAGGCAAGGTCATTGCCGAAACGGGCGCCGGGCAGCATGGAGTTGCCACTGCAACCGTAGCCGCTCTGCTCGGTCTCGAATGCAAGGTGTTCATGGGCGAAGAGGATACCAAGCGGCAGCAGTTGAATGTATTCCGCATGAAAATGCTCGGAGCCGAAGTGATTCCGGTGACGTCGGGAAGCCGAACGCTGAAGGATGCCGGCAACGAGGCGCTTCGCTACTGGGTCAGCAACGTTGAGGATACCTTCTATGTGCTTGGTTCCGCAGTAGGTCCGCATCCGTATCCGATGATGGTCCGGAACTTCCAGCGGATCATCGGTGACGAGACCCGCAAGCAGATTCTGGAGACGGAAGGAAGACTTCCAAACGCGATTCTTGCACCAATCGGGGGAGGAAGCAACGCGATCGGCATGTTCTACCCGTTCCTGGAAGATAAGGAAGTCGGTCTAATCGGTGTCGAAGCGGCCGGGAAAGGGATCGATACCGATTATCATGCGGCCACCATGTCCAAAGGGACCCAAGGCGTATTCCAGGGATCGATGAGTTATTTGCTTCAGGATGAGTATGGACAGGTTCAGGAGGCACATTCCATTTCTGCCGGTCTGGATTACCCCGGCGTTGGGCCAGAGCATTCCTACTTAAAAGATATTGAGCGCGTGCAGTATGTGCCTATAACCGACCAAGAGGCATTGGATGCCTTGCAGCTCTTATGCCGAACGGAAGGCATCATTCCTGCGCTGGAATCGGCGCATGCCGTGGCGCAAGCCGTAAAAATGGCCTCCGCGTGGACTGAGGACGATATCGTCGTCATTAATTTGTCCGGTCGCGGTGACAAGGACGTGGAGTCCATCATGGCTTACACGGGAGGGAAATCCGAATGAACCGAATTGACCAGACCTTTGCGTTGTTGAATCAACAAAACAAGACGGCCCTGATTCCTTATCTGACCGTTGGGGATCCGGATGTGAAAGCGACGCTGGATATCATACATGAGCTTGAAATGGCGGGAGCCGACATTATCGAACTCGGCGTTCCTTATTCTGATCCCCTCGCCGATGGCCCGGTCATCCAGCGTGCTTCCGAGCGTGCCCTGAAGAGCAAGGTGAACATCCGCACTTGCATGGAGACCGCGCGCCTGGCGAGAGAACGAGGCAGTAAGCTGCCGTTCATTCTGTTCACCTATTACAATCCGGTTCTGCAGACCGGACTGGATGTGTTCTTCGAAGAAGTGGTAAGGCATGATATCAGCGGGCTGATTATTCCAGATCTGCCGGTGGAAGAATCCGAAGAGGTTCGGAAACGGGCTCATGCTGCGGGCGTTCACCTGATTCCACTGGTGGCACCTACTTCCCATGAGCGGATTGCGAGCATCGCTTCGGAAGCGACCGGCTTTGTGTATTGCGTATCCTCGCTTGGCGTGACAGGCGAGCGCAACGATTTTTATGCAGGAGTGGAGTCATTCCTTGAAACGGTGAAGCAGTACAGCAATGTGCCCATCGCGATTGGTTTTGGCATTTCGTCCGGCGAACAGGTTGCCAGATTCTCTAAAATCTGCGACGGCGTCGTTGTTGGCAGTGCCATAGTACGTCAGATCGAGTCTACTATTCCCCTCCTTGAGAAGGAAGAGACAAGACAGCAGGGACTTTTGCAAATCAGGGAGTTTGTGGCACAATTAAAGGGATAGTGTTGTGTTTAAGCAGTTATGAAAGGTGAGGCGAATATCGAATGAAACCGAAAGCGCAAATTGTTAATCTTCCTGTATATCAACCCGGGAAGCCCATCGAAGAAGTCAAAAAAGAACTAGGCCTGGATGTGGTCATTAAGCTGGCCTCCAACGAGAATCCGTATGGCTGCTCACCGCGCGCAACCGAAGCCATTACCGCTGAGCTGGCAACGCTCAGCCTGTATCCGGATGGAAGTTCGGCCGATTTAACGGCGGAGCTTGCTGATCAGCTTGGTATTGAACGCAATCAGATTATTTTCGGATGCGGATCCGATGAAATCATCGCCCTCATTATTCGTGCGTTCCTGGAGCCGGGAGACGAAACCATTATGGCCGATCAGACCTTCTCGGTGTATAAAACGAATGCGGATATTGAAGGTGCGACAAGCATTGAGGTGCCACTGGTTAACGGGAAGCATGATCTGCCGGGCATGGCAAAAATCGTTACGGACAAAACCAAAATCATTTGGGTGTGCAATCCGAATAATCCGACCGGAACCATCGTTTCCGAGAACGAGCTGGTATCTTTCCTGGATGAAATCCCTGCTCACGTGATGGTTGTGCTTGATGAAGCTTATTATGAATATGTAACGGACGCTTCGTATCCGGCCAGCATCAAGTTAATGGAACGTTATCCGAATCTGGTCGTTCTGCGTACCTTCTCCAAAATATACGGCCTGGCTGCTCTTCGCATCGGCTACGGCATCGGGCAACCTGAGGTTATCTCCTTGATTAACCGAGTGCGTGAGCCGTTTAATACAGGACGCCTGGCCCAAGTGGCCGCGAAGGCCGCCTTGAAAGATCAGGAATTCGTAGCTAAATGCCGTCAATTGAATGCTGAGGGAATCACTTATGTGCAGCGGGAGTTTGATCGTCTTGGATTATCCTATTTTCCTGCGAACGGGAACTTCATCATGGTGGATGTGAAGAGACCAGGCACCGAAGTGTTCAAATCCCTGCTGAGCAAAGGCATCATCGTACGTCCGGGTTTTGATGTTTACCCGAACTATATTCGCGTAACCGTTGGCTCTGAAGAACAAAACAAGGCTTTCATCGGCGCATTGGAACAAGTGCTCCAAGATGTGAATGCTCCAGCTTGATCTAATAACATAACAATAATCGCAGCTTGAAACGAGTGAGAGAGAACATGACCATGCAAATTTCTATTTTCGGCGTCGGCTTGATCGGCGGTTCGTTAGCATTAAACTTCAAAGGTAAACCAGGCATAACCGTTACCGGTTATGCCCACACGCAGGAATATGCCGACCAGGTAATCGCCAAGGGCGTTGTCGATAAGGTTACGCTTTCGGTGGAAGAAGCTGCCCAGGACGCGGACGTCATATTTTTGTGCGTTCCGGTAGGAAGTCTCGAGATGTACATAAAACGTCTGAGTGAATTGCGGCTTAAACCCGGATGCATTATTACGGATGTAGGCAGTACCAAAGCAAGTATTGCCGAATGCGCATCCCAACTTGCCCTTAAGGATGCCTATTTTATCGGTGGACATCCGATGGCCGGCTCGGAAAGATCCGGTGTCGGCGCTGCCTCCACCGTCTTATTCGAGAATGCATATTATGTGCTTACTCCGCCGGATGATGTCCCTCAGGAGAAGCTGGACATCCTTGTGGAGCTTCTGTCATATACGCGTGCTCACATTGTAAAAGTGGAGCCAAGGCTGCACGATGAGATTGTTGGAGCCATCAGTCATCTGCCTCATGTGATCGCAGTGGCCTTGGTGAACCAGATCAGCTCCTACAATGACGATAATCCGTTGTACCGTACGCTGGCTGCAGGGGGCTTTCGGGATATTACCCGTATCGCGTCCAGCGACCCGGTCGTTTGGCGGGACATTCTATTAAATAATCGCAATGTCATGCTGCCGCTGTTACGAGACTGGAACGAAGGAATCCAGCGATTTATGGACATGCTGGAGTCGAAGGACGGGGCTGCTATTGAAGAGGCTTTCCGCAGAGCGGGGGAATTCCGCAGCGTGCTGCCGGAGCGAAGGAAGGGAATGATCGTTCCCCAATATGATTTGTATCTGGACGTGCCTGACCATCCGGGTATCATTGGCCGCATAGCGACGGATTTGGGGACGAACAGTATCAACCTCAGCAACATGCAGATTATCGAGAGCCGGGAAGATGTGCCTGGTGTGATGAGGCTTTCCTTCCGCAATGAAATCGAACAGGAGCGGGCGAAAGAGCTTCTGCTGTCGCAAGGACACTCGGTGTACCAGTAATTTTCCGGTTGTTTTTAAACAACCGGAAATAAATGCGTTTTCAGTGTTGACAAAATGAAAACGTATACATATAATAAAAGTACAGTATGGTTTCTCTCCACTCCTATCCAAAATATTGCACTGTGTGCAACCGCCTTCAATGTTGAAGGCGGATTTTTTTTGTCTTTTTTCCTATCCGTGGCAAAGCTGCTGCCACAAACCTGAACTTTTCTCCAATATGTGCTATAATGCTAGAGTGCTAGTGTAGAAGATTTGGGGAAATTGCCAAATACATAGAATAGTCAGACATCTTGTGGCGTAACTATATATGGTTTGACGGTACTTTTGCACAAATCCTTGAACATTGCATCCGGAGGGAGATGTAATGGACAGGGAAGAGGCACCGGATGGTGAAGGAGGAACGAAAAATCATATGACGGATTCCCAACTAATCCAAGAAATTAAGCAAGGCAATACCGAACTTTATTCCGAATTAATGCGGCGTTATCAGAGAAAAATATTAGCATTTGTCTATCATATGTTAAAAAGTTCGCACATGGAGCTTATGGCTGAAGATTTATGCTCGGAAACATTTTATAAGGCATTCCGGAGTTTGCACTCATTCCGGGAAGTGGATGCATCCTTCTCGACCTGGCTCTATACCATAGCCCGCAACACCGTTCTCAGCGAACTGCGCAAGCATCGGAGCGGCACATTGCCGCTGGAGGAGAGCGGGGTCGTGCCTGTGGCTCCGCTGGAGGTTGCTCCGGAGCAGGCAATCCTACGCAGTGAACGAGTACATATGGTAAGGGAAGCAATTAATAATTTGCCGGAGAAACAGAGATCGGCGCTGATTCTGCGGGAATATGATCAACTGGATTATCAGGAAATCGCGGATATTTTAGGTCAAAGCGTCAGTTCGGTTAAGTCATTGTTGTTCAGAGCTCGCGGCAGTGTCAAAATTCAGCTCGAACCCTATTTTTATGAGCCGGTTATTGAGGATCTGAGAGGGATGAAGAACAGATGACTTGCGATGAAGCCCAAGAGCTGATGGAAACTGTCTGGGATTTGCCGGACAATGATCTGCGGCGACAACGGCTGATAGCACATGTTCAAACCTGCAGCTCGTGTGCAGCGGAGTACGAAATGTGGGTGGAAAGCCAGAACATGGTTCACGTTCTGGAACATGAGATCCCCGACATGGACGCTGAACAGATCAACCGCAACGTGATGGACCGCATCTATCGGGATTTCCCATGGTTGGTGGAGGAAACGTCTAAGAGTCGGGCGGTAAGCCGAGTGTTCCGCAAGCGGCTGACACTTATGATTGCCGGTTTTTTAGCTCTGTTTGTATGCAGCTTCGTTTATTTTGCAGCAACCGGCAATCAGCCGGAGCCAGTTCCGGAAGCGGTAACGACAGGGATCATTCCTACGGGGGTGGCTGATACGGCCCAAACCCTGAACTCTCAGGACGATTACAAGATTCCGAAAACCAACAGCGGCATTATTGATCCTTTTGTGGTTGATATGAGCCCGACCCAGCCAGAATATTGGATGATACTATCCCTATTGGGCATTGGATTCGCCATGTTTTTCCTGAAAAAATTAAATCGAGTCAGAAGATAAAAAAGAGGTTAGGATGGAGGAGATGCGGCATGCAAATCGGCTTGGTTCGTCATGGTTTAACGGATTGGAATGCGTTAGGCAAAATCCAAGGTCAAACGGACATTCCACTGAATGAGGAAGGTCGTCGTCAAGCCCGTTTGCTTGGGGAACGACTACTGCAGGAGCCATACCGGTGGGACTTTGCCGTTAGCAGCGGACTTTCCCGTGCTGAAGAAACCGCTAGGATCATCTCGTCCATGCTGAACATTCCATTGATGCCGCCCGATGACCGTTTGCGCGAGCGCAAGTACGGTCAGGTGGAAGGTCTGACAGCGGAAGAACGTGAATCCCGGTTCGGTGCCGATTGGCACCTGCTCGATTTGGGACAGGAGACGGATCTGGAGCTTCAATCCAGGGGGCTTGTCTTTTTGGATGATATGTGGCATAAACACCCAAACGCTAATATTCTGGTTGTCAGCCACGGTGGTTTTTTAGCGCAGCTCTACAAGCTGGTGTGCCGCGGCGTTCTAAGCGAGCGGATCGGCAATTTGTCGCTCACCGTCCTGGAGAGAAAAGATGATGACTGGTCGCCCCTGCTGTTTAACTGTACCAAGCATCTGTTGACAAAACAGTCGTAACATGGAGATTCATTAATGAAGTAAGAGCCTTCCCCGCGGGAAGGCTCTTTTTTGGTATTAGGATGAAGTTTTACGCTTGCGCTATTAAAATAAACCGATGCTGCTGCACCTCGAAATAGCCCTTGGTCCGGATTTCCTGATGAATCTGATATAAAGGCTCAAGGTACCGTTCCACCGTGAAATCGGGAATCTGCCAGGGAATCGCTTGCAGGTAATAGACCAGTGCACCGATGTCATAAAACCGTTGCGGTGAAAAGGCTTCCCGGCTGAAGGTGACGTTGAAACGGTGATCCTGCAGTTCTTGGACAGCGGTTGCCAGATCCCAATGCGCGAACTCTTCATTTAACGGAACGCCAAACCATTCGTTGATTCCATAACAGTCGGTTCCCCCAGATTGCTGGGTTATGAACACGCCCTGATCGTTAAGAATTCTTTGGATTTCCGCTGCGGAATAGGACTCGTGCTGATTGATGATCAGATCAAAAAAATGATCCTTCAAAGGCAGCGAGGAATCCTCTTCAAAATAGACGACTTTTACGCCAAGCGGCTCAAGTTTTTGTCGTGCAATCGGTACGTTTGGTTTATACCCTTCAGTGGCATAAACCGTTTTCGGCAGTGGATGAAGGGAGGATAGGAACTCTCCTCCGCCTGTCCCCATATCCAGCATCGTAGCGGCATCTCGCATGAACGGAATGACCATGCTGCCTAAAGACCAGGGGAGGGCATGGGACTGCATGCGGCCTGATGCTGTAATTCGCGAGAAGTCCCATCCTGAAAAATGTTGATCGATATCTTGAATTAAGGCCATAAACGCTGTATCTTTTATCATTTCACATAACCTCCAAGCTTTTATTAAGAGTGTTGTTTCATTGTTGAAAAGCTCTTAATGGAGGTCCACGGATTCGATTCGCACCTAGTTATATTTCATGTTCTGGGGTTCTCATGATCCTATCCTCCTGTAGTGATTCAATCATTTCCTTCATATTAAGCGGTTTTTTCATTTTATTTAGAAGTAATTCATCATAAGCGAAATCTCTGCAGCAATCAGTAAGTATTCTATCATTTAATAAGAGAGCATAGTCATTTCTATATACAAAAAAAATAAAAAATATTTCGTTAAACCGAAGTGTATCAGGTATCAAATGTCCAAAACCTTCCCATAATGGTTGTAAAACGGCGAGGCGATGGAAGATGAATCTAGCGGATATGCTCACATATGCCGATATTGGACAGCTTAGCAATATAGCGAATCACTATGATTGTGACGCTAAGCGGAATTCAAAGCATGAACTGATCCAGAGTATTCTGTCCAAGCTCGGACGCAGAGAGTTTTTCGAGGAGCAGGTCAGCAGCTTGTCACCAAGCGATTTGCGTTTTCTGAACAACCTGGCATTTGACACCCGAACAGGCTATAGCCTGGAAGAATTGACGGCTGCGATCCGTCATTCGGCGGAATTGGAGGAGAAAGAGGAACAAGCTTCTTCAAACAAGAAAGCTGCCGCCGCCAAAACGGAAAGTCCGCGTGAGGCGGTCGCACGTTATCGCCGAAGCGGCTGGTTGTTTAACGGCTTTACCCATTCCACCAAGTACTTGTTTCAAGTGCCTTCGGATATGAAGGAGCGGTTTCGTGACGTGCTGCGTGAACGGCTTCATCAAAATCTGGAGCGATTAAGTGATGACCCGGAAGTGTACCGGGATGAGCAGGGGCTCGCCGCAGAAGATCTCATGCTGATTCTTAAATACGTCGGCAGACATGATATCGAGTTGAATCAGGAAGGATTCATGTATAGGCGAAATCAGCAGCAGCTCATGAGTACACTGCATATTTCCGAGCCATTGATTACCAAGGGAGCGTGGAGGTTCGGGTATGGACGCTCGTGCATTGAATATCCCGATCGCTTTGCGCTGCTGTACGATTATGCTTACGCTAAAAAATGGATCAGGGAAAACAACGCCCGGTTGATCCTGACTGAAAGCGGAACTGCGCTTATGGAAGAAGGAAATCAAGTTAGCGTGATACAGATATTCCGCTTTTGGTTAAGACTTTATAAAGGCGCAATTCCCAATATCAATTCTCTTGTATACTGGATCAGTCAATGCGCAAGAGATTGGGTCACCGCAGCCTCTCTTTACGAATCGCTGGGCTGGCTAATCCGTCCTTTCTATTATGACAGTCCACAAAATATTTTGGAGCAGCGGATTATCCGCATGCTGATGCATTTGGGGATGCTCAGAATAGGAGAGAGCCAGACTATGGGGACTACGTACAAAATGACGGCGCTTGGCTTGAAGGCCGCGGAAGCCGGCTTACATATCAGCGATTCGAATGATTTGATTCTCTAGGTTGTTTGGTTACATTCGCAGCAGCCGCAAAAAGTTTTGGAAGTAGAAGCATTTAAAGGGAAAGAATATAAGGAATACGCAAATTTAGTTTGGAGGTGCATCCTAATGGATAAGATGAAGGTTACTTACGAGGTTATGTTAGGTCTGGCGGCCGAAATGGTGTGGGACGAAGCATTGCGCAAGCATCGGAGTGAAGAGCTGTATAAAGAAATTGACGAAGCGCTGGCTTCCGGCGACGAAGTGGCTTTCCGAAACCTGACGGATGAACTGAGGACTTTGAATTGAAGAAATGCTTTATCGCATTTCTTCTTTTTTTTGCTTTACCCGCCCTTGCACTCGTATAATGATAACGAAATGATGATGAGTGAGCAGAAAGGATGTACCTTGCATGAAATTTAGTGAAGTGGACGAGCAGACTTGGCCGGAACTTAAACCTTTTTTTGATACCTGCCTGATTCCGTTTACCGGATTATCGGGTATGGAAACGCCGTGGGAGGCGACAGCTGCGCTTGAACGGCTGCGGGATTTTATGGATTTGGCTGAAATTCCGTTTAAGGGAAGATTGGTTACATATCCTGCTGTACAATATGGAAATACTGAAGATATAAAGCTTCTAAATGAAGTTTGTCACAATGTCAAATCCAGCGGGTTTAAATTTGTTGTTATTATGACTGCGGATGTTGAGCTCTCCAAAGAGGATGTGCCTGATAGCACGCTGGTCCTGTCCCGGCGCAGGTTGGAAGGCAGCGAAGGCATCCCACTGTCAGCCATCGTTGCCGGGCAAATCAGTGAAATGTGGCAGCAGGAAAGCTGAGTCTAAATGTGACAAAAAACCAACAATTTATGAAAGGGCTATTGGAAGCGAACCCAAATTTGGGGTTCAAATTCTTGACGGTCTTGGGAGCCTAAGATATTATTAGTATGTCCTAGTAAGTCGTGTGATTTTAATCATTGATGACACTTAAGAACGGTTGACAAAGGGGGTTGAACACAGAATGAGCAGCAACCACAATGACGAGCATGAAGAATCGCACAATCCACCCCGACAGAAAGAGATGTCCCGCAGACAATTTCTTACATACACGTTGGGCGGTGCCACAGCTTATATGGCTGCTGGAGTAGTTTTGCCAATGCTTCGCTTTGCCGTTGATCCGATTCTTCAAAATAAAGAAGAAGGGTCTTTTGTAAAGGTCGCGGAAGAGAGCAAAATTACCAACGATCCACAGGAATTCCATTTCGAGCTCAAACAGCAGGACGGCTGGTACAACAGTACAGCTACTTTGACGGCGTGGATTCGTAAGAACGATCAGGGTGAAATTGTAGCGCTTTCACCGATCTGTAAGCATTTGGGATGCCTTGTTGGATGGAATAACAACAAAAATTTCCCTGATGAATACCACTGCCCTTGCCACGGTGCGCGTTATACACCGGACGGTAAGAACCTGGCAGTAGCGCCGAAGCCGCTTGACCAGTACGAGACGAAAATCGAGAACGGCTGGATTTACCTCGGCGCCATCGTGCCAAATACCGTAGTTAAATAGGAGGCGTAGATTCAGATGTTGAAGAATGTCTACAACTGGATTGATGAACGTCTCGATATCACGCCGATTTGGAGAGACGTTGCAGACCACGAGGTACCGGAACACGTAAACCCGGCGCATCATTTCTCCGCGTTTGTGTACTGTTTCGGCGGCTTGACGTTTTTTATCACAGTCATCCAGATTCTGTCGGGGATGTTCCTGACGATGTATTATGTACCGGATATCATAAACGCTTACAACAGTGTTGAGTACCTGCAAACGCAGGTTGCCTTCGGACAGATTGTCCGCGGTATGCACCACTGGGGCGCAAGCTTGGTAATCGTGATGATGTTCTTGCATACGATGCGCGTGTTCTTCACCGGCTCTTACAAAGCGCCGCGTGAAATGAACTGGGTTGTTGGTATGCTCATTTTCTTTGTTATGCTCGGTCTTGGTTTGACAGGTTACCTGCTGCCATGGGATAACAAAGCTTACTTCGCTACAAAAGTTACATTGGAGATTGCGAACTCCGTACCTTGGCTTGGACCTATCATTAAAGAATTGCTGCAAGGCGGTACGATCGTAGGCGCCGAAACGTTGACGCGTTTCTTCGCGATTCACGTATTCTTCCTTCCGGCTGTCCTTCTTGCTCTACTGGTAGGACACTTTATCATGATCCGCAGACAAGGTATTTCCGGTCCACTATAAGAAGAAGGGAGGCGCATATTTATGGCACATGGTCATAAATCTGATGAGAAAGTAGTTTATGTCGGCGATTCACGTGTGAAAAAAGGCAGCGGTTGGGTTACGCCGCCGGATTACACCGCTTATCCCGGCAAATCAGAAGCGTTCATTCCTAACTTCTTGTTGAAGGAATGGATGGTTGGTGTAGTTGTACTGGTCGGTTTCCTTGTGCTGACCATCTCGGAGCCGGCTCCGCTCGGTTATCCGGCGGATCCGGGAGCTTCAGTAATCCCGATGCCGGACTGGTACTTCCTGTTCCTGTATGAATACCTGAAGCTTCCATACGCTTCCGGTGATTATGTAGTACTGGGTACGATTGGTGTTTCGGGTGTTGCCTTCGGCGCATTGCTCCTTGTTCCTTTCCTTGATACGGGGAAAGAGCGGCGGTTCTACAAGCGGCCTATTACTTCGGCCCTTATGATTCTGTCGTTATTTGCAGTCATCTATCTGACGAACGCAGCCTGGACGCACTATGTGCATGAGCTGGAAGCTACTGGACAGAAGCCTGAGCATATTCAGCGTGAAGAAGAAGCTCACGAGAAACGTGCAGCCGGTCTTCCGACCTCAAATGCGAAGCAGCCAGAAGACAGCATTGTAGCGATCGTTGATAAGGATAATCCCGCGATGGAAACCTTTAAGACAGCTACCTGTATCTCTTGTCATGCTGCAGATTTGAAAGGGGCATCCGGTCCGTCGCTTCGCGGTGTCGGGGATACCCACACAAAAGAAGAGATCATGGCTATTATTGAAAATGGCCAAGGCGGCATGCCGGCTATGAAAGACATAGCTCTTGGTGCTGGAGTAACCGAAGAACAACTCGATCAGCTGGCTGATTGGCTTGCAAGCCAAAAGGCAGAAGCAGCTGCAGAGTAAGATGCACAGACGAACCTGACCGCATGGCGGTCAGGTTTTTTTAAATGTTAAATGTAGATGAAATGTATGTGGGGATTAGGTATAATCGGCATTAGTCGTAAAATGAACAATACAAGGAACAGGACAGGGGGACGGAGCTTGTCGATTTCGTATTTTTGGAGCCGGGAATTTCTAAGCAAGCGATCGATTCTCTGGTTGCTGCTCATATGCAACATCCTTGGAACGATTTATGGATACATATGGTATGGGGGTCAAATGGTCGATACCGTGGATCATGGCTTGCTATGGCAGGTCATATTCGTACCGGATAGCCCGACGGCCAGTTTATTCTTCAGTTTAGCGCTTCTGCTGCTCCTTTACCCGCCTCGGGGGCTTGGGGGCTCCTTGTTTCAGCAATTCATTGAGGCGCTGGCGGTCGTTACTTCAGTAAAGTATGGGATATGGGCTGTTGCTATCATATTTGCCGGACAAGCCCAAGGGGATGTGCTGGCATGGCAGGATTGGATGCTCGTTGCTTCACATACGGCGATGGCGGTGGAAGCGTTATTGTTCGTACGATTGTTTCATTATCGCTGGACAGCGCTCACCGGGGCCATTGCATGGACACTGTTGAATGACACCGTAGATTATACGTACGGCGTATTTCCTTGGCTGCCGGGTCAATTATATGATGACCTTTCAGCAGTCGAGTTGTTCACCTATCTTTTGACTCTCTTCAGCGGTTTTGCCGGCTGGATCTTCATGAAATACGGGAATTCCAAACACCGTTAGCCGTGTAGGCAACGCGGTTCTATGAGCATCCCTTCTGCCATACATATACGGTAGGAGGGATGTCCCATGTTTCGAACCTTTCCGAAGCTCCTGCTGTGCCTGTCTGCACTGCTTATGCTGGTTACCGTCAGCATGGGTGATTCTGTATGGGCTACCCCGGCAAATGAACAGTATGAGACTTCGCCCGCCGCATCCATACAGGCCAAGGCGCTGAACAAGGAAGTAGAGCAGCTATACCGTCATGTGGAGGAAGGCAATGTACAAGCCGTGCTGGAGGATATTCGCCGGGTATCCGGGTTGTTTGAGGCTTCGTCATTTCAGGGGTTGACCGGTGTAGAAGGTATTCATGTCTTGGCGGAGAGTATTTTGGAGATGAAAGAAGCCACGGCACGGGCTACGCAGGAGCCGCAGCACTGGATGGTGTCCGCAGGTAAACTCCGTATGGCAACCGATAGCCTGATCCATGTCAAAGATGCGTTATGGCTGCAATATTACAAGGTCATACGTGAAGACCTGAGGGTCATGGGGGAATATGCTGCTCAGCAGGATCAGGCTGGTATGAGACGAGCGTATGCCAGCCTCAGTGAACATTATGAACTCATCCGTCCTTCCGTTGTCATACAGCGAAAGCCTGAGGATGTCAACATGATGGAGTCCTGGATATCCTATGCAGGGGGTCTGGTGTCATCGGGGGACACGGCACAGGTGCAAAAAGTGGTTTCGCAGGGCGAGGAAATGATCAACACGTTGTTTGGCAAGAAAAAGGATGAACCTGCCCTAGCTCCGCTGGGAGAGGTCAAGGAGCCATGGACCTGGCAGCTGGTCATCGGCGCTTTCATTTTGGCGGCATTAACGTTTGCGGGATACCGCAAATACCGTGGTCAGCAGTATAGCTCAAAACCGATGTTCCCTCGCAAAATGTAGGCGGGAATCCATAGCAGTTCCGATTGTGGCCCGGTGCGAACCGGGCTATTCCTCTTTAAATCCTTCGCCATGCACATCATTGACATCATTAATGATAATAAATGCCCGAGGGTCTAACGATTTGGCGATTCCCGTTAAGCGGCGAATTTCCTGCCGGGATACGACGCAGTATACCATATGCTTGGCTTGCTTGGAGTAGGCGCCGATGGCGGGGATTAGCGTAACCCCACGATCCATCTCGGTTGATATGCGATGGGCAAGTTCGGGCGCCTGATCGCTGATGATGGTGAAGGCTTTGGCGGCATAAGCGCCTTCCTGAATGAAATCGATGACCTTGGAAGCGATGAATACGGCGACGAGGGTATACAATATCCGCTCGAGCGGGATAAAGAATAAGGATAGCCCGATGATCAAGATATCCAGGGATAGAATAATTTGGCCCATGCTGAAGCCGAATTTCCGGTTAATGATTCTGGCAATAATGTCTGAACCGCCCGTCGTACCGCCAAACCGGAACACAATGCCAAGCCCAGCCCCCAATGTGACACCTGCGTAGAGCGCAGCAAGAATATAATCCTGTTCGGTGTGAAACGGCACAACATAACCGCGGTCGATCAACGCTTCAAACAGCCACAGAAACAGGGTTAATGAGGCAATGCCGAGACCTGTGTAAACAGACTGGCGTTTACCGAGAATTTTCATGCCGACCAAGAATAACGGGATATTGAGCGCCATGGTTGAGATGGACGGCGATATGTTAAAGGCATAGTTAAGCAGTACGGTAATGCCGGTGACGCCCCCCTCCATGAGCTCATTCGGAATGATGAAATACATAAGGCCGAATGCGTAAATGGCGGAGCCGGCGATGATCGGAATGATCGTTTGAAGCTGATGGAGCAATTTGGACGTTTTCATAAGACCCCTCGCATTCCCGATGGTGGATATTACCCTTATGTCTGGGTTGCTCGTACACCTACCTAGTATGTGCCGATCATGTCCCAGCCATAAAAAATTATTTGTTTTCAAATCCGCTTTACGATAACATAGGTTTAAAACCAATCGCTCGTTATGAGAGAATGCTGCTTGCAGCTTGGATTTACAAGTTGAGGCAGACTGTGCAGTGAAGGGAGTTATAGAGTCTTGGGAAAATCAATGGCTGAAATGCAGCAGGAAGTCGATCAATACATATCACAATTCAAGGAAGGTTATTTCAGTCCTTTATCCATGATGGCCCGGATGTCCGAAGAGGTGGGCGAGCTCGCCAGAGAGGTTAATCATCAGTTCGGAGAAAAACCGAAGAAAGCGGATGAAGCAGACAATTCCATCGAAATGGAACTTGGAGATATATTGTTTATTACGATTTGTTTTGCCAATTCCCTTGGCATCGATCTCGCGGAAGCGCACGCGAAAGTCATGCATAAATTTGCGACGCGTGATGCCGATCGTTGGACGAAAATAAACACCGATTAGGCTGTTGCTACATATGCTGTACCAAACCCGCTGTGGGGAGGGACAGCCCGTGAAACCTGAAAGTTATATACAAAAAGCATATCGATGCATACTTCAGAATGATTTCGAAGAGGCGTTACGTTGGTTTGAGCAAGCGATCATTGCGAATCCGGGAGATGCGGAAGTGCATTACCGATGCTCCATTACCTACGGCAGAAGCAACAAACTGGAGATGGCGATTACACACGCGGAAGAAGCCGTCAGGCTGCAGCCGGACAAACCGGAATATGCGCTTCACTTACAGCATATCAAGGCGGCGGAGCTGGTGCAGCGTGCCAGAAAAATGGTCGAGAATCGCAAGGATGTAACCAAGTCTGAGCTCTATCAGGCCGTGTCTCATCTGAAATCAGCCGTAGCGATGGACCCTTTATACGCCCAGGCCTACGTATGGCTTGCTCTGGTCTACAGCGAACTTGATGAGCATGCGCGCGCCATTTCCACGCTAAAAGAGGTCATTTCATTGTACCCGCAGGAGAGTGGGCTTCAGCATATTATGGAGGAACTCAAACAGCGTTTGAAATCATATATGCAGGATACAGCATCGGATTGAAAGTGAGGACATGTAGAATGGCAAACAAATGGACAGTTGCGGTCGTCGGTGCCGGCGGCCGTATGGGTAAAGAAGTAGTGAAGCTTGTTTTGGGCGATGATGAACTGGAACTGGTTGCCGCTGTAGGCCGATCGGATGCGGGTGCTGATGCAGGGACGCTTGTGGGTCTTCCTGCCTGTGGCATTACGGTGACCTCCGATCTGGAGATGGCGCTGGTTGAATCGAAACCGGATGTCATGGTTGATTTTACAGCACCGCAGTTTGCCTATATCAACACGGCTCTGGCCATTAAGCACGGCGTGCGTCCGATCATGGGCACAACCGGCTTCACGCCAGAGCAAATCGAAGAGTTGGACAAGCTGTGTGTGGAGCAGAATATCGGCGGTTTGATCGCACCGAACTTCTCCATCGGAGCGATCCTGATGATGAAGTTTGCTGCTGCGGCTGCCAAATATTTGCCTCATGTTGAAATCATTGAAACTCATGGTGACCAGAAGCTTGATGCGCCTTCCGGAACATCGATCAAAACAGCAGAAATGATTGCCGCAAACCGCGAGGAGATCCGGCAGGGCAATCCGAAGGAAGAAGAGGTCATCGAGGGCGCCAGAGGCGGGTATTATAACGGCTTCCGGATTCACAGTGTTCGTCTGCCGGGTGTATTTGCACAGCAGGAAGTTATATTTGGCGGTTACGGGCAGAGCTTGAAGATTCGACATGATTCCTATGAGCGTGCAGCTTACATGCCAGGCGTGAAGATGGCTATAGAGAAGGTAATGGGATACACCGGCTTGGTCTATGGATTTGATCATTTTATCGACTAACATAGGGGAGAAATTACTATGAATATTGCATTTATCGCTCATGACCGTAAAAAAGAGGAAATGGTCAATTTTGTTATCGCGTATGAAAGTGTATTCGAAGATCATAATCTTTACTCAACGGGAACGACGGGAACCCGTATTATGGAGCAAACCAAGCTTAGCATTCACCGTTTTGCTTCAGGGCCGCTTGGCGGCGACCAGCAGATTGGCGCACTCGTTGCGGACAATGAGATGGATCTGATCATTTTTTTGCGGGATCCTTTGATGGCACAGCCTCATGAACCGGACATTAACGCACTGCTTCGTTTGTGTGACGTGCAGGGAATTCCGCTTGCTACCAATGTGGCAACGGCCGAGATTCTTGTTAAAGCGCTGGACCGTGGCGATTTTGCATGGCGGGAACTCGTTCATAAATACAAACCGGGTGTGGATAGCTAATGAACAGCCAACTGGATATTTTAATCTTCGGAGCACACGCAGACGATGCCGAGATCGGGATGGCAGGAACGATTGCGAAGCATACGGCAGCGGGACTATCTGTCGGGATCTGTGATCTGACGCAGGCCGAGATGTCGTCCAACGGCACGGTCGACCTTCGCAAGAAGGAGGCAGACCAAGCTGCCCGGATTCTGGATCTCAAGGTCCGTACGAATCTGGGACTGCCGGACCGCGGCTTATTTGTGACGCCGGAGAACATTGAAGCGGTCACAGCCGAGATTCGCAAGTTTGCTCCCTCGATTGTGTTTGCTCCTTACTGGGAGGATCGCCATCCGGACCATGTGGCTTGCAGCCGATTGGTTGAGGAAGCGGTATTTAATGCCAAGCTTCGTCGTTACATGCCCGAGCAGCCGCCGGTTAAGGTGGACGAGCTTTATTTTTATTTCATTAATGATATCGGAAGAACGGACCTGGTCGTTGACGTTACGGATCATTACGCCGTTAAGGAGCAGGCCCTGTCTTGTTACCGTTCCCAGTTCCAAAAGGCTGAAGAAGATGCAGTCTCTACCCCGCTGACCGAGGGGTACATAGAGCGTGTGCGGGCCAGGGATTCACTGCTTGGAGCGCGCAGGCTTATTCCTTATGCAGAAGGTTTCGCTTGTAAAAGTCCGTATGTTGTTCATCTATTCGGCTCCAAGCAGGCATAATATATAGAGGCGTACGTAAAGGAGGCCTGACATGAATCAACAACCATTAAAAATCGGCATTACCTGTTACCCTTCATTGGGCGGGTCGGGCGTGGTGGCGACAGAGCTGGGGAAACTCCTAGCCGAGCAAGGCCACCAGGTTCATTTTATTGCTCACAGCATTCCGTTCCGGTTAGGAACTTTCCATAAAAATATTTTTTATCATGAAGTTGAAGTAAACGACTACTATGTGTTCCGATACCCGCCATATGATTTGTCGCTAGCGACAAAGATGGCTCAGGTAGCCAAAATGCAGCAGCTTGATGTGCTTCATGTGCACTATGCGGTGCCACATGCCGTGTGTGCCTTCTTGGCAAAGCAGATGGTCGGAGATCAACTGAAGGTCGTCACGACGCTGCATGGAACCGACATCACGGTTCTGGCGCAGGATGAATCGCTGAAGGACCTGATTCGGCTCGCCATTAACGAAAGTGATGCCGTTACGGCTGTCTCTCAGGATCTCATTCGAGAAACGCGGGAGCTGCTGGATATAAGCCGGGATATTGACCTTACCTACAATTTTGTGGATCCCCGGGTGTATTATCCGCGGGATTCGAAATCGCTGCGTAAAGATTATGCAGATGAGAATGAAAAGATTTTGATGCATATTTCCAACTTCCGTCCGGTTAAACGGGTAGCAGACGTGCTGGAAATATTCGCCCAGGTCCAGGAACAGGTACCGGCGAAGCTGCTCCTTGTCGGGGAAGGGCCGGAGCTTCCGAAAATCCAATGCCGGATCAATGAGCTGGGACTCGGCAGCAAGGTGCATTTTCTAGGCAAACAAGATGAAATTGCGCACGTGATATCGATGGCCGATGTGCTGCTGCTTCCTTCCGAGAAAGAAAGCTTTGGCCTGGTCGCTCTGGAAGCGATGGCCTGCGGAGTGCCTACCGTCGGCTCCACGGCAGGCGGGATTCCCGAGTTGATTACACATGGCGAAACCGGCTATTTGGCTCCAATCGGAGACACCTATTCAATGGCCCAGCATGTGCTTGAAATATTAAAGGATGAAGCGCTTAGTGAGCGGCTTCGCAAGGCTTGTCTCCATCGTTCCAAAACGATGTTCTGCAATGAATTGATACGGGGCAAGTACGAAGAAATATATTACCGAGTATTGGGACGGGAGGTTAGCGAGCTGAAGCCGGTCTGCGGCTAAGCTCGACCCTCTCGTTGTTTTTCGGATAAAGGAACGGGAAACTATGGCAGATATGTTTAATTCAATACGATGGCGCAACGCGGATCCTGATATGGCTGAGCGGAGTGCGGACGTGGTCCGGACTCTGCTTCGGCATGGACATGAAGCGTATTGGGTCGGAGGCTGTGTCCGTGATGAATACATGGGACGCAGGGTCAGTGATATGGATATAACTACCTCCGCCTTGCCCGAGGTCACCTGTTCCATCTTTCCCAAGGTTATTCCTACAGGAATCAAGCATGGGACCGTGACGGTGCTGATGGAAGGCCAGTCTTTCGAAGTGACGACCTATCGCGTGGAGAGCGGTTATGAGGATCACCGTCATCCAACGGAGGTTGCTTTCGTCGAAGAAGTAACGGAGGATTTGCGACGACGTGATTTTACGATGAACGCAATGGCCCGAGGGATTGATGGCTCCTGGGTGGATCCGTTTGGCGGACGGGCGGATATTGACAGGCAGGTGATCCGCTGCGTGGGCGATGCACGCCTCCGTTTCCGCGAAGACGCCCTGCGTATGGTTCGCTGCATCCGTTTCGCTTCCGTATTCGGGTTCTCCATCGCTGTGCATACTTGGAGAGGGATTCTCTCGGAGAGAGACACCTTAAGCTGGATTGCGATGGAGCGCATTCGCAGTGAATTTGAAAAGATTCTAACAGGTCCGGCCCCCTTGCGCGGACTGGAGCTGTTTGTCCGCAGCGGCTTGTACGCCCGAATGAAGGCGCCCTTTCCATATACCGGACATGACATGAAAGCGATAGAAGCCATGAATGGGATCAAGCCGGAGCAACCTACGATCCGCTGGGCGCTGCTGCTGCTTGCCTGCGGCATTTCAGCCCAGGAAGCAGAGGAGCTGCTACGATCGTGGACGTTCTCCAATAAGCAGCGGGAAGCCATCGTTAAGCTGTTAGCGCTTCATGAGTCCTATCGGCAAAAGCAGGAAGTGGAAGCTGCCGAGAGTCACAGGCACCTATGGATTAAGCTGGTCCTCGTCCACGGAGCCGAGGCAGCTCAAGGCTGGTTGCAGCTGCAGAAGGCCTTGAACCAAACGGGAGCAGCCTCAGCTTCATTAAGCGTAATTGAACAGCTTGACGGTTGGCTCCGGGAACTCCGAATTCGGAGTTTGAAAGATTTGGCCATCACCGGAAACGAACTGCTTGAAACGCTGGACAAGCGTGGAGGCCCATGGCTCGGAGAACTTCTCGGGCAATTGCTGGAGAAAGCGGCGGCAGGTTTAATTAACAACGATAAGGAATCGTTGATTGAAGAAGCAAAGCGGGTGGTAATTCAGAATGAAGGATTATGATCAAGACAATACGCTTCTGAAAATGTTCCAGGAGCATTCCGGGCAATTTTTGTCCGGAGAAGAGATCAGTCGTAAATTGTCCATCAGCCGGACAGCCGTATGGAAGCAGATCAATAAGCTCCGTCAATGGGGATATGATTTTGAGGCCGTTCCGCGGCTTGGCTACCGCATGATCGATGAACCGGACAAACTGAGCGTGGAGCAACTGACAGCGGGGATGACCAGTCAGACCTTCGGTAAACCGCTGAAGCTCCTTGACAAAACGTCATCTACTCAGGAAGATGCCCGTCAATTGGCGGAAGAAGGGGCAACCGAAGGCACGCTTGTGATTTCGGAAGAGCAGACAGGCGGTCGCGGGAGGATGGGAAGAAAATTCCATTCTCCAAGAGGCAAAGGCATATGGATGAGCCTGGTGCTCAGACCGAAGCAGCCGCTGCATTTAACCCAGCAGCTGACCTTATTGACAGGCGTAGCGGTATGCCGTGCGATTGCGAAGTGCGCCGGTGTGCAGACCGATATTAAGTGGCCAAACGACATTCTGTTTCAGGGCAAAAAGGTTTGCGGCATTCTGCTGGAGTCTGCAACAGAAGACGAAAGGGTGCGCTACTGCATAGCCGGAATCGGAATCAGTGCCAATCTGAAGGAATCGGATTTTCCGGAGGAGCTGCGCGGCGTTGCGACTTCGATTCGCATGGCTGGCGGAGCAACCGTCAACCGGACAGGGCTGATTCAGTCCATTATGGCGGAGATGGAGGTTTTATATGAATTGTACAACGAGCAGGGCTTCGAGCCTATTGCCTCTCTCTGGGAAGCATTATCCGGCACGGTGGGCAGGGAAGTTCAAGTGCAGACGGCCCGTGACCGTTTTAGCGGGATTGCCACAGGACTTAACCGGGACGGCGCGCTGCTGGTTCGCAATCATGATGACGAGCTAATCCCCGTATATTCCGGTGAAATTCTTTTTGATACCAGGTAAATGAAACATGGTGAAATCGTGGCTCAAATTTGTTATACTATGACCAAGAGGCGGTATCGCCATGAGCGAATTGCACTCTTCAGCAAGTGGCAATGAACATTTTTTTAGAACACCTTCATAACTGTTATGCCGGTTACGTTGGATTCTGCTCTGAGCCGAAAGGACCGAGACAGAAGGGACGATCGCGAGTGACTCTTTTTTGCCTTTCGGACTTTTTAGCAAGTATGTGCTAAAAGGTTTTTTTTATTGTGTCTAACTTATTTACACAAAGGAGGCTGTGTCACAATGGCAGGCAAACAACCACTGAACATCGTAAAGATGAAGAACATGAAGAAGAAGGGTGTACCGATCACCATGCTGACCGCGTATGATTATCCTTCCGCCAAACTGGCGGAGGAAGCGGATATTGATATGATATTGGTAGGCGATTCCCTCGGTAATGTCGTGCTTGGCTATAACTCCACCATTCCGGTTACGCTTGACGACATGGTATACCATACCCGTGCAGTCGCTCGTGGGGCGGAAGAAACGTTCATCGTAGCGGATATGCCGTTTATGACCTACCACGGAGATATTGATGAAAGTCTCCGCGGGGTGCGGAGATTGATGCAGGAAGGCCATGCGCATGCCGTCAAAATGGAAGGCGGAGAAGAAATCGCCGGCACCGTGAAACGGATTGTACAGTCCGGCGTACCGGTGCTGGGCCATATCGGGCTGACGCCTCAGTCGGTGAATCAGATTGGCGGCTACCGCATACAGGGCAAGGATGCCCAAGACGCGCAGCGGCTCATGAATGATGCGAAGGCACTTGAAGCGGCTGGAGCATTCGCCATTGTATTGGAGCTGGTTACGGAAGAGGCGGCAGCAGAAATATCCAAAGCGCTGAGCATACCGACGATTGGCATCGGAGCGGGCCGCTACTGTGACGGTCAGGTGCTGGTATTCCATGATATATTGAAGTACGCGTCCCCTTATCGGGACAAACGTTTCGTGAAAACCTACGCCGATGTCGGTTCCATCATCCGTGAAGGCATCACGCAGTACGTGAAGGAAGTGAAGGACCGCTCATTCCCAGCCGAGGAGCATGTTTTTAAGGCCGAGAATCATGCAGCTTCCGAAACGGCAAGCACATTATATGGGAGTCAAAAGGAGAAGGTGGGCACGACATCATGAAAGTGATTCGCACCATTGCGGAATTAAGATCAGAACTTAAGGACCGCCGAGAATCCGGCAGTGGTCCGGTAGGACTTGTGCCTACGATGGGTTATTTGCATGAAGGGCACGCCAGCCTGATGCGCAAGGCGCGGGAAATGGCAGGTACGGTGGTCGCCAGTATCTTTGTCAATCCGATTCAATTCGGACCGGGTGAGGATTATGAGACCTACCCTCGGGATGAGGCACGCGATCTGGCGTTGGCGGAATCCGAAGGGGTGAATGTGGTTTTTATTCCCACGGTTCAGGAAATGTATCCCCAGCCGACCAAAACGAAGATTGCCGTATCGGAAATTACGTCATTATTGTGCGGGGCCTCCCGTCCCGGGCATTTTGACGGTGTTACCACGGTTGTTAATAAATTGTTTAATATCGTAAAACCTGACTATGCTTTCTTCGGAATGAAGGATGCCCAGCAGGTGGCCGTGATTGAGCAAATGGTGCAGGACTTGAACATGGACGTGACCATCGTGCCTTGTCCGATCATTCGCGAAGCTGACGGCCTCGCTTTAAGCTCGCGCAACGTGTATTTGAAGCCGGAAG
Source organism: Paenibacillus sp. FSL W7-1332 (assembly GCF_037969785.1). Lineage (NCBI taxonomy): Bacteria > Bacillati > Bacillota > Bacilli > Caryophanales > Paenibacillaceae > Paenibacillus > Paenibacillus sp. FSL W7-1332. The sequence goes on from NZ_CP150209.1 coordinate 2,684,397, forward strand.
AGCGGGAACAGGCACTTGTGCTGTCGGGCTCATTACGGACGGCTCAGGAGGCAATCCGGCAGGGACAAGCGACGACGGCAGGAGAGATCCGTGCGTTTCTTCGGGATTATATATCCCGGTCCCCGCTCGCAGACATTGATTATGCAGAATTGCTCACTTTCCCGGAACTTGTTCCTGTGGAAAATTCATATCGCATTGCGGATGAAGGCAGAACCGTCATTATGGCGCTGGCCGTACGATTTGGCCGTACCCGCCTCATTGACAATGCGTTACTTCAACCAAAAGTAGGGGGATCCCATGTTTAGAACAATGATGAAATCCAAAATCCACCGCGCAACGGTGACGGAAGCCAATCTGAACTATGTGGGCAGCATTACCATTGATGAGGATCTGATGGAGGCTGCAGATCTTCTGGAGAATGAAAAAGTTCAAATCGTGAACAATAACAATGGCGCCCGTTTGGAAACGTACGTGATCAAAGGCGAACGCGGCAGCGGCGTGATTTGCCTGAACGGGGCAGCTGCAAGGCTTGTACAGCCTGGCGACAACGTCATCATCATTTCTTACGCCATGATGTCCAAAGAGGAATACGACAATCACACCCCAACGGTCGTGATCGTTGACGAATTAAATAAGCCGGTAAACACGGAATACCGTGAGGTTCACGCCGCGGTTCTCTAAAGGACTCCTAAGAACCAAAATGTGTCGGGACCTTAAAGGGATGAAAAGACCGTCTTCTACAGAAAATGAGTGCAGGTCGACGCACTGATCTCATTTTTCCGCTAAGGGTGGGATGCAGCTATGTTTCAACATGTATTCGCTGAAATGAACAACATGTTAGATGAAATTGTGAAGCATTACCCTTCTGCTCAAGGTCCCCAAAAACAGGCGCTGGTACAAAACTGGAACATGCTTAAAAGCATGAGCGAGGGCATTATCGAGGAATGGCTCCATTTTGAAGAGAAGATGGCCATCTTCCGCGAGAGTGCCGCCTCGCCTCCTGTTTTTCCACCGACCGAAGCGCCTGAATTGCAGCTTGATGCATTTATTCGCGGTCAAGGTTATTACAAGTTGTTGATGTTCCAGCCGGCCATACAGCAGTTTGAGGCGGCCGCCACCGTATTTCCGGATAGCCTTCTGATCAAGCTGTATATTGCGATGTCCCATCTTTATTTGGGGCAAACCATACCGGCATCCGATGTATTGGTGTCCATCCTGCCCCTGGCAGACAACAAAAAGATGCGGGCGATGATTTACAATGCGCTTGGATGCATCGAGGTGTTGAATGGACAGCAAGGGAAGGCCGAGGAGCATTTCGCACTGGCGATTCACAGCGACCCGACGCTTCCTGACCCCATTATCAATTTGGAGGTCTGCAAGCAGAATCGAGGGGAACTCCAGTACGGCAGCCAATTGATCTCTTTGCTGTAAAAATCAAGCCAAAACAAGAAGCGATGTCAGAGCTCATCCTTGAGACTTTGGTATCGCTTTTTGCCGTATGGAGCTAACGGAGGAGAGCGGGGATTTTTTACCCGGAATGTTCAAAACCCGCAACTTCTGGTATGCTGTTAATTAGTCTGGAGGAAAGGGATTTTATCGAAATGAAATTTGCCGTATTGGATTTTGAAACCACGGGCAACCAGTCAGCAGATGAGATCATTCAGGTTGGACTGGCCATCATCGAAGAGGATCGAAGCATCTCCCGCGTATACGGCACCTATGTCAATCCCGGGATTCCGATCCCTCCTTTTATTACCGGTTTGACCGGCATTTCCGACAGTGATGTAGCGGATGCTCCGTCATTGGAAGAAATGATGATGGAACTCGTGCCCATGCTCGACGATGTTGTATTGGTTGGGCACAATGTCGCTTTTGATTTTAACTTTTTGCAAAATGCACTCGATCGCTGCGGCTATTTACCGTTCAGCGGCCGAATTCTAGATACGATGCACTTCTTAAAAATATGTTTTCCCTCGCTTCCTTCTTATCAGCTTGGGATGGTGTCCTCTCATTTCGGCCTGGAGCATGACCGTCCGCATCAGGCGGACAGCGATGCACTTGCCACAGCCTATGCGCTGCTGAAATGCCTGGAGGAGATCGATGAGCTTCCTCTGCTTACCGTGCAGCGGTTAAGCGACCTGTTTGCCGACGAGGACAGCGACTTGGCCTGGTTCTTTGACGGCATCCGTGCCGACAGGGAGCTCCAGGCAGTACAAGCCGGAGACACCCATACGTACTATCGTCAATTTGCCCTGGCCGTTGACGATTGGAACGATATAACGCCTGCCAGGGATGAGACGGAGCCTAATCCCTTGGCTGATGTAAGCTTTGAGCAATACATGAATGATGTCCGTGAACGTCTAAAGGAAACGCTGCCTCATTACGAGAGCAGGGATGCCCAGGACATGATGTTTCAGGAAGTGATGCAGGCACTCGATAACAATAAACATTTATTGATCGAAGCCGGCACGGGAACAGGCAAATCCCTCGGGTATTTGCTGCCGTCGATTTATCAAAGCGTGAAGCAGGAACAGAAGGTTATGGTGAGCACGCATACGATCAACCTTCAAGAACAGCTGCGTGACCGGGATATTCCCCTGCTCACCCAGGTTGTTCCTTTTCCTTTTAAAGCGGCTATTTTCAAGGGAAGAGGCCATTATTTGTGTTTGAGAAAATTTGAACATAAAATAAATAGAAGAGATTTTCATTCCCCGAAGGAAGATGTGATCACCGCAGCGCAAATGCTGGTTTGGTTGACCCAGACGGAGAACGGGGATGATGAGGAGCTGAACCTTGGCGGCCGTGGAGGGGATTTCTGGGAAACCATCTCCAGCGATTCGGATTCCTGCCTGGGCCGTGCCTGCCCATGGTTCCGCAAATGCTATTATCACAGGGCCAAACATGAGGCGGGCATCGCGGATGTTGTCATTACGAACCATTCGAAGCTGTTCACCGACGTGAAAGCGAATCACCAGCTGCTTCCGAGTTATGAGCGTCTCGTCATCGATGAAGCGCATCATCTGGAGGACGTTGCGGGCAAGCACCTAGGCTTGCAGATGAAATATTTTTCGGTTGTCCATACGTTGACCCGTATGTACAAAGACAGCCGAAGCGGTCAGCTTCCGGCTCTTCGCCAGCTGCTGCAAGCGTCGTCCCATGAGAAGGCTGTCGAGTGGTCTTCCATCATCGACCGGATTTATCCGGATCTGATCACCGTCAAAGAGAATTGGGACCGGCTCAGCGACCAATTGTTCGGACTGCTTCCGGAGCGCGGAGACGCGACTCCGGGGGATGCCGGTCAATTCTCGCTTCGCTTATCGCCGCTGAAGAAGCCGAAGGATTGGAATTCGCTGGCCGAGCTGGAGCATCAAATTCATCTGACGCTGGGCGATGTCGTTCGCAAGGGTGACAAGCTGATTGCCGAAATGAAGGAAGATTTGGACGACTACAGCGCGGACAGTCTGTTAACAGACCTATCGGGTCTATTTAAGGACCTGGCGGCACACCGCGAGGACCTGAGGACCTTCATGTCCCTGAACGATGAGGGCACGGTATACTGGATGGAGGCGAACGGCAACTTCCGCGGCAAATCGCTGCAGCTTTATGCGGTGCCTGTCGACGTCAGCACCCACTTAAAGGAATTGTTTTTTGACAAAAAACAAAGCGTGATCCTGACATCGGCGACCTTGTCGGTGGACAAATCGTTTCAGTTCATGATCGAGAACTTGGGTCTTCAGGAAGCGGCAGATAACGGCAACCTGAACACGGTCCTGCTGCCGTCCCCGTTTAATTACAGGGAGCAGGCTCTCCTTGTTGTGCCGCGCGATTTTCCGAGCGTGAAGGGCTCGGTCGGGGATGCACTCTTTGTGAATACACTTGTGCAATCATTAGCTGATACGGCCATCGCAACGCATGGTCGCATGCTTGTCCTGTTCACCTCGTACCGCATGCTGCGTCAGGTGCATGAGCCCTTGAAGGAGGCGCTGGGATCCAGCGATATTACGGTACTGGGACAAGGGATGGACGGAACCAGCCGTACCAAGTTAATCCGGAGATTCCAGGATAGCAGCGCTTCGGTTCTGCTGGGCACCAGCTCCTTCTGGGAAGGAGTAGATATACCCGGTGAGGCGCTCACCTGCCTTGCCATCGTCCGGCTGCCGTTCCAGCCGCCGAATCACCCTCTGGTCGAAGCCAAGAGCGAGCTTCTGCAGCAGCAGAAGAAGAACCCGTTCATGAAGCTTTCGGTTCCGCAAGCGGTCATTCGCTTCAAACAGGGATTTGGCCGACTGGTACGGACCGCGCAGGATAAGGGGATTGTCATCGTTTACGATACTCGGGTCATTGAATCCTATTACGGGAAGTATTTCTTATATTCCTTGCCTGGACCGAAGATGGAGCACATGCCGACAGAGGGGATCGTTCCCCGAATTTCGAAATGGCTGCAGGAAGAGGCAGGCATAGGGAACCAAGCTGAATAAAGTGAAACCATGAACGAGCACAAACAAATGTAGATATTAACCTATTATTAGGGGGAGCATGCATGAAATCGGAAAAAATTTCGGAAGCCGTGGTCCGCAGATTACCTGTATACTTGCGCTATTTGAATGAGCTTCAGAAAAGGGAGGTCTCCACGGTTTCCTCCCAGGAACTGGGGCAGAAACTGGACCTCAATCCTGCTCAAATTCGTAAGGACCTAGCGTATTTCGGTGATTTTGGACGGAAAGGGATCGGATATGACGTATCTTATCTGATCGAGAAAATTCGCCAGATTCTAAAGCTGGACCAGAAGATCAATGTCGCATTGATTGGGGCCGGTAATCTTGGACATGCATTATCGAATTACAATGCATTTCTGAAGGACAATATGAAGATTGTGGCGGTTTTCGATTCGTATTCTCCCAAAGTTGGTATGAAAATTAACAATTTGGTCGTACAGCCGATGGAGGAACTGGAGAAGACGGTTCATGAGTACGGCATTCGTATCGGGATTATCACCGTTCCGGATTTTGAGGCGCAGAATGTAGCGAATCAACTTATCGCGGCAGGCATCGAGGCTATCCTGAATTTTGCGCCGACCATCCTGAAAGCTCCACCCCATATCCGGATCCATACGGCAGATTTTACTACGGATTTGCAGAGTTTGGCCTATTATTTGGATAACGGCAAGGAGGATGCAGCACATGACGACAACGAAGTGGATGGTTAAAAACGGAACGTTTGCGGTACTAGAGGAAGGCAGATCCGTGTTACGTGGATATATGGTCGTGGAGAACGACCGGATCACTTACCTGGGTGAAGAAGAGCCGACTGTCCAAGAGGGAACAGAAATCATCGACGGAACCCATCTGTTTTTCCTGCCTGGATTGGTGAATACGCACGGACATGCGGCCATGTCGCTTCTTCGCGGGTATGGCGACGATCTGGCACTGCAAGTATGGCTTCAGGAAAAAATGTGGCCGATGGAAGCCAAATTCACGGCCGACGATGTATACTGGGGAACCTCGCTCTCCGTGCTGGAGATGATTAAAGGCGGAACCACGACATTTGTGGATATGTATGATCATATGGATCAGGTTGCAAAGGTAGTAGAGGACTCAGGCATGCGCGGCGTTCTGACGCGCGGTGTCATCGGATTATGTCCGCCTGAGGTGCAGCAGCAGAAGCTGGAAGAGGCGGTTGCATTCGCGAAAGACTGGCATGGTCAGGCTGACGGTAGAATTACGACGATGATCTCACCGCATGCACCCTATACGTGCCCGCCGGATTTCATCGAAAAATTCGTGCAAGCGTCACATGATTTGAATCTGCCTTTGCATACGCATATGTCCGAAACGGAAACGGAAGTAGCTCAGAACGTAAATGACTACGGACTTCGCCCTGTTGCCCATCTAGAGAAGCTTGGCATGTTCTCCCGTCCAACGCTGCTTGCGCATGCCGTCCATCTGACCGATGAAGAAATCGAAATTCTGGCCAAACATCAAGTTATGGTTTCGCATAATCCAGGCAGCAATTTGAAGCTTGCCAGCGGCATCGCTCGCGTGCCTGCACTGCTGAAAGCCGGGGTCACCGTGTCTTTGGGTACCGATGGACCTGCCAGCAATAATAATCTGGATATGTTTGAAGAGATGCGGCTCGCCGCACTGATCCATAAAGGAGTAAGCGGGGATCCAACCGCAATTCCAGCATCCGAAGCGCTTCGGATGGGTACAGAATATGGAGCCAAGTCAGCCTTCCTTACGGATATTGGTACGCTTGCGGTAGGCATGAAGGCAGATATGATCGCACTGAACACGGATCAGGCGCACTTCCTTCCGAAGACGGATTACATTTCTCATGCTATCTACTCCGCCAGTGCGAAGGATGTAGAGCATGTATGGGTTGACGGCAAGCAGGTAGTGAAGAATGGCGCGAGTCTCACTCTCGATGAGGAACGTATCCGCCGGGAAGCGCAGCGTGCCTTTGAGCGTCTTACAACCCTCTAGGGAATAATCAAGGGGAGCGAGGAAGACGGATTTGAAGAAAAAAACGAAGTGGATATTGCTGAGTGTATCCGGCGTGCTGCTGTTACTGCTTGGTTTACAGCTCTATTATTCATATGTGATGAAAGATGCTTGGAATGAAGAAAGAATGGCAATTGCTGCCGCCAAACAGCATGGCCAATTGGTTACGTCCGGGAAGACCTATAAATCGGTGTGGGGCGAGGACAATAACTATTGGGTGATAAGCGGGAAGGATCAGGACAATCAAGATCGTATGGTATGGGTGAAATTTACGGATGACAACGTACCTGTTGAAGGTGCCGACGCTGTCCAATCCGTTTTGTTGAATACGGGGTTGTCAGAAGACCAGATGCGGGAGCAGATTTATAACGAATTGCCTGGCGCAGAAATTAAGCGGCTGCTGCCTGGAATGTATGAGGGCGAGTATGCCTGGCAGCTGCAGTATGAACACAACGGTCAGCGCGGTTATCGGTTTTATCGTTTTCAAGACGGTAACACCATCGGTAATGACATTATTCTTCCAAATCAATAAATAAGAAGTAGAGAGGGGCCCTTTAATATTCGCGGGTTCCTCTCTTATTTTCTCTATAATTGTAAGCGTATTCAGAAATAATATGGAAAAACTGTTCTAAATATTTTCACAGACATGCATGAAAAAGTATATAAGATGTGATATACTCATACTTGTACAAAATGAGCATATAAACTACATGCATCCCTATATATCGTTGTTATATGTATTATTGTATTGCAACATGATAGACAAAATTTCATACAGAAATGAAGGAGGAACTTCATGAAACTACGCATTGTACCTATCGTGCTGACTGTCGTGATCTCAGCATCGGTTCTCTTTGGCGGATGGTTTCTGTATCGGCAGATGGCTTTGCAAAATCCGCTGGCCAATGTTGTGTCACAATATGACGGCGTTAAGGATTCACATATAGATATTAAACAGAATACCGTTACTTTGAATCTTGATTTGGCTCCGGATACAAATTTGCAAGGCTTAGTCCAGCATATTAAGAAGGAAGGCAAGTCTGTGATTGGCAATCGGGAATTGAAAATCCAGGTGGAGGATCATTCCTCGGAAGCACTGGATCAATGGTGGGAGAAGGCGATGCTGTCAGTCGCTGAAGCGATGGATAATAAGCAGTATACCGATATTCAATCATCGCTCGAGCAGCTTGCTGCCCAGTCTCCGAATCTGAAAGCAAAAGCAACGATTGATGACACCAACGTCTATGTCAGCTTGTCAGACGGCAAGTCTGGTAAATTTATAATCTTGCCGCGTCAGTCTGGCAACATGGAGGTGTGGAATCATGCCTAAATTAGCTAAAGAAATCATGTTAGGCTTTATTCCGGTTTTGCTGGTATTCCTTGTGTTTGTCGGCGTGAACATCGTGCCCCTGCTCATCGCTGCAGCACTTGTAGGCGGCTTGTTGTTTATCGCGAAGATGAAGGGCGGCATCGCAGTAGGCGCAGCGAATGAGCGGAAGCGGAAAAAGAGCGGACCTGCCAAGCTGACGTTCGAAGAAATCGGCGGGCAGGATAATGCGAAGCAAGAGCTGCGTGAAGCACTGGATTTTCTGATTCGTCATGAAGACATTAAGAAATTCGGGATTCGTCCATTGAAGGGCATTCTTCTCACCGGGCCTCCGGGAACAGGGAAGACGTTGATGGCTAAAGCCGCTGCCCATTACACCGATTCGATCTTTGTCGCTGCATCCGGCAGTGAATTTGTTGAGATGTATGTCGGTGTTGGTGCAGGGCGCATCCGGGATTTGTTCAAGGATGCCCGTAACCGTGCGGCAAAGGAAAACAAGCAAAACGCCATTATCTTCATCGATGAGATCGATGTCATTGGCGGTAAACGCGAAGGCGGCCAGCAGCGCGAGTACGACCAGACGCTGAATCAGCTGCTAACCGAGATGGATGGCATCTATTCGCAGGATACTCCTCGTATTCTGGTAATTGCCGCGACAAACCGGAAAGAAATGCTGGATAGCGCACTGCTGCGTCCAGGGCGTTTCGACCGTCACATTCAGGTCGATCTGCCGGATAAGAAGGGACGCACTCATATTTTGAATCTGCATGCGGGCAATAAGCCGCTGCATGAAGATGTCGACTTGGAGAAAATCGCCGAAGAAGCATACGGCTTCTCGGGCGCACAACTCGAGAGCGTCATGAATGAAGCGGCCATTTACACGATGCGCGAGAATGAACAGTTTATCCATCAGCGTCATTTGTCCATGGCGATTGACAAGGTAATGATGGGTGAGCGTTCCGACCGTGAATCGAATTTGGAAGAGAAGAAGCGCGTTGCCATACATGAATTGGGACATGCTATTATGGCAGAGCTTGTGCGTCCCGGCAGTGTGAAGCAAGTTGCACTCAGCCCGCGTGGTAAAGCGCTAGGTTATGTTCGTCATAACCCGCAGGAGGAACAATATCTATACACGAAAACCTTCCTGGAAGAGCAAATTATGATTGCGCTTGGCGGTGCGGCCGCCGAAGAGATCTTTTACGGAGGCCGAAGCACAGGCTCAAGCAATGACTTTGAGCAATCGCTGAACATCGTGGAGACGATGATGAAGTCAGGTTTGACGTCGCTGGGCATTGTTAACATGAACATGGTAACAACTGAAGAGTTAATGAAAGAGAATAATGTGATTTTGGAAGAGTTAATGAACCGCACCAAGAATCTCTTGGAACAGAAACGGCCAATATTCGACAATTCACTTGATATCCTGTTGAAGGAAGAAATTCTCTCGGGGGAACAATTTCGTTGTCAATTTCGTGAAAACGCGCTTTTACCAGCATAAATTGTTATGCTGGTTATTTTTTTTTACTTTTTTGTCGTGCTAAGATATTATTATACTTTGTGCTCTGAAAATGTATTTTTCGACAAATGGGGTACAATAAAGTATAGAGATAAGGAAAGGGTGGAGTAGAAACCATGTACTTCAAAAAAATCGGCGTCGTAGGCGGCGGGACTATGGGGCAGGGCATTGCGGAGATGCTGGCAGCCAAAGGTCTTGACGTACTGCTCGTAGAGAAAACTCCAGAGAAACTGGACTATTCATACCGAATGATCGAGACCAGTCTAGATAAACAATTGGAGAAGTGGGGAATTACCCAGGCAGAGAAGAAATTGATACTGAACCGGATTCAAAAAGTAACTCATTTTGCCGAGCTTAGCACCTGCGATATGGTGATTGAGACCATTATAGAGGACTTGGAAGCGAAGAAAGAGGTCTTTACACAGCTTGATCAAGTATGTCCGAGCCATGTGATATTAGCAAGTAATACATCCACGCTTAGTTTGACGGAGCTCGCCAGCTCTACCAAATATCCTGAGCGTGTTATTGGCATGCACTTCATTCATCCTGTTTCCAAGGTAGACCTTGTTGAAATCATCCGCGGTCTGAAAACTTCCGATCATACGTTTACGGAAACGAAGCGCTTTGTTGAAGAAGTTTCGGATAAAAAAGGCATCATGGTATATGAGTCTCCAGGTTTCGTTACAACCCGCATGATTACCCTCATGATCAATGAAGCGATGCACTTGCTGCAAGAGGGCGTGGCTTCGGCGGAGGATATCGATGACGCAATGAGAATCGGATATAACTTCCAGCATGGACCGCTTGAGATGGCCGACCGTTTCGGTTTGGATTCCATTCTCGCTGCGCTGGAGCGCATGTTCCGCGAGTACGGCGAACTGAAATACCGTCCATCGATTGTCTTGAAGAAACTGGTCCGCGCAGGGCAACTGGGCGTTAAAACCGGAGAAGGCTTTTTCAAGTACGATAAGGATGGTGACCGGGTATGAATATTCTCGTAATTAATGCAGGTAGTTCTTCACTGAAGTATCAACTGTACAACATGACGGATGAATCCGTGCTGGCAAAGGGCTTGGTCGAACGGATCGGCATGGATTCCTCGATTCTGACGCATAAGCCGACGGGAAAACAGGATGTAACCGAAGTCAGCGAAATTCTGGAGCATACCACGGCCATCCGCAAAGTGCTGGGCATGCTCACGAACGAGGAGCACGGCGTGATCGATTCCATCGACAGCATTCAGGCCGTTGGACACCGCGTCGTGCACGGCGGGGAGTCATTTAAAGAATCCGCGCTCGTTGACAGTGACGCCAAAGCGGAAATCCGCCGCTTGTTCGATTTGGCTCCGCTTCACAATCCTGCATCGATGATGGGGATTAAAGCAGCAGAAACCAATATGCCGGGCGTCCCGCAGGTCGTTGTATTTGATACGGCGTTCCATCAGACGATGCCGGAGAAATCATACCTGTACGCTATTCCGAGAGTACTTTATAATAAATATAAAGTACGTCGTTACGGTGCGCACGGCACGTCCCACGCCTATGTCAGCCAGGCAGCGGCAGAATTTCTGAACCGGCCGCTGGAGGATCTGAAGATCATAACCTGCCATATCGGTAACGGTGCTTCCCTGACAGCAGTAAAAGGCGGGAAATCCATCGATACCTCCATGGGGATGACCCCACTGGAAGGGCTCATGATGGGTACGCGCAGCGGTGATTTGGACCCTGCAATCGTACCGTTTGTCATGAATAAGGAAGAGCTGACCGTCAATGAAGTGAACTCCATGCTGAACAAGCACAGCGGCTTGCTGGCGATTTCCGGAATCAGCAGTGATATGCGTGAGATTACGGAAGGCATGGAAAAAGGCGATCCGAACTCCACATTGGCCTTTGAAATGTATGAGTATCGCCTTCGTAAATACATCGGATCTTACGCTGCCGTCATGAATGGCGTGGATGTCATTGTATTTACTGCGGGCGTCGGCGAGAATTCGGTCGTTCTTCGTCAAAGAGTGCTTGAGCAGCTTACCTATCTCGGAGTAGAATTGGATGAGGAGCTGAACAGCATTCGTTCCGGCGAGCCGCGCCGTATTTCTGCGGCAAATTCGAAGGTCGAGGTACTAGTGATCCCTACCAACGAAGAACTGGTTATTGCTCGGGATACGCATCGTATCGTACAAGCTTCCAACCGTTAAATAGTAGTGATATAAGGGAGAGATTTAAGCATGGCCACCAAAAGTGTGATTCGTAACGTCAACCAGCATGTCGGCGAGACCGTCACGATCGGCGCCTGGATCAACAACAAGCGTTCCAGCGGCAAGATTCAATTCCTGCAGCTTCGCGATGGATCCGGATATATCCAGGGTGTTGTTGTGAAGAGCGAAGTATCCGAACAAGTATGGGATGACGCGAAAAGCCTGACACAGGAAAGCTCGTTGTACGTGACGGGTGTTATACGTGAAGAGCCGCGGAGCCAATCGGGTTACGAGATGACGGTTACCGGCATTGAAATCATACATCTTACGGAAAACTATCCGATTACGCCTAAAGAGCATGGCGTCGATTACTTAATGGACCATCGTCATCTGTGGCTTCGTACCCAGAAACAACGTGCGATCATGGTAATCCGTGCTGAAATTATCCGCGCGGTTCAAGATTACTTTGATTCCAACGGATTTACGCTGGTGGATCCTCCGATTTTGACCCCAACTTCCGCGGAGGGTACAACGAATCTGTTCCACACGAAGTATTTTGATGAAGATGCTTATTTGACCCAGAGTGGGCAGTTATACATGGAAGCTGCCGCTATGGCGCTCGGTAAGGTATACTCTTTCGGTCCGACGTTCCGTGCCGAGAAGTCCAAAACTCGCCGTCACCTGATCGAGTTCTGGATGATTGAGCCTGAGATGGCCTTCACGGACCATGAGGAGAGCCTTCAGGTACAGGAGCAGTTCATTAGTCATGTGGTGCAGTCCGTGGTTAAAAACTGCCGCCAGGAGCTTGAAACGATCGGTCGCGATATTTCGAAGCTGGAGGCGATCCAGGCACCATTCCCGCGGATCACGTACGATGAGGCCATTGAATTCCTGCATACGCAAGATTTTGATATTCCTTGGGGTGAGGATTTTGGCGCGCCTCATGAAACGGCCATTGCCGAGAAGTATGACAAGCCGGTCTTTATTACCCATTACCCGGCGGGAATCAAGGCTTTCTACATGAAGCCGGATCCGAATCGTCCGGAAGTCGTTCTGTGTGCGGATATGATCGCTCCGGAAGGTTATGGCGAGATTATTGGCGGATCGCAGCGGATCGACGATCCGCAGCTGCTTGAAGAGCGCTTCAAGGAGCATGATCTGTCGATGGAAACCTATCAATGGTATATGGATTTGCGTAAATACGGCACCGTTCCTCATTCCGGCTTCGGTCTAGGTCTTGAGCGTACCGTTGCCTGGATTTGCGGTTTGGACCATGTGCGTGAAACGATTCCGTTCCCACGTACTCTGTACCGGTTGTACCCGTAAGCCGTGAGAGGTGAGTCTATGGACCACGACGGTAACGTGGACACAGGCGTGAATGGGTGGACGGCCGGCGCCGCTGCCGGCATGAGTCAAGGAATGGCGATCATTCCTTATGCCTTGCTCAAGCATTACCGGTCACTTGGTTTAAGCGACCGTGAAGCCATGCTGGTCATTCATTTGATTGGTTATCAGCAGGTGGAGTTCAAGGCGTTTCCTTCGCTGGAGGAGCTTGCGGAAGTGACGGGGGCTCCCACCGAATTCATCGCTACCAGCTTGCAGCGCTTGATGAAGGTAGGGCTGATCGGGATTGATGAGTATGTGGACGAAACCCAGGGGATTCATTACGAGCGCTACAATCTCCACGGATTGTATGAAAAGCTCGCTTCATGCCTGGCTGAAGAGCACAAGGAAAAGACCCCTGAAGGAACCAAGTTTGCGTCTCCGCTTTTGAATGCCCGCCCTGCTACCAGCAAATCAGCTGTTTCGGGGAATTCTGTTCCTGAGAAGGAAGAGCGGAATTTGTTCACCATTTTCGAAAAAGAGTTTGGCCGCCCGCTGTCGCCCATGGAGCTGGAAACGATCTCCGGCTGGGTTGATGCGGATCGCTATCCGGACGAGTTAATCCTATTGGCTCTGAAAGAAGCGGTATTTGCGGGCAAACTGCATTTCCGCTACATTGACCGGATCCTGCTTGAATGGAGCCGCAACCGGGTGCGTACCGCACAGGATGCCAAAGCCTATACGCAGAAATTTAGAAATATCGGAAGATAGATCAGAAGCACGTCCGCTACGGGCGTGCTTTTTTGTGTGCATGATCTGTTCAATTCATGCAGTTTAAGTCCTATGATTAGCAGGAGAACTTCCCGGGATCAACGAATGGATATAGGTGCAGCACGCTAGAAGGGGAGTTGGAGATGAGATACAAGGCCATTATTTTTGATCTGGATAACACGTTATTAGACTATAGTCAGAGTGAAAGGACATGCATGCAGCAAGCACTGGAGCACTACCGGCTGCATGAGGATCTGACGTGGGAGGAATTCTGGAGCACGTTCGGACCGATTAATTTTAATTATTGGGTGAACCGAATTCAGAACAATCACGATATTAGGCAGGTGCTGGAGCATTCCTTCACGGATACCTTCCTAAGGTTGAAGCGGGGGTTCAATCACTTCCGGGAGATATCGGAAACTTACTGGGGATTGTTTTGCAGTTCCAACCATATGGAGCCTAATGCCGACCTTATTTTGGAGCATCTGCATGGTGACTTTGCGCTAGGGGTCATATCCAACGGCATTGGCGAAGCACAGCGTAAACGCCTGACAACAGGAGGATTGTTTCATTATTTTGACTCCTTCATCATTTCGGATGAGGTGAAGTGCTGGAAGCCGGACCCGCAGATCTTTGAACTCGCATTGCAGGAATTGGCGGTAGGTCCAGGCGAGGTGTTATACATAGGGGATTCGCTTACGGATGATTATGAAGGAGCAACGAGAGCCGGAATTGATTTTTGTTATTATAATCGCCGGGGTACCCCTTTAAGTGATCATCATCGTCCTGCTTATATGATCAGGGATCTCCTGGAGATTAAGGATCTGGCTTAGGAATCATGCATGGAGGAGGATAATCTAATGGGATACAATCATATTTTATTTGATTTGGATGGCACCTTGACTGATCCGCGTGAAGGCATTACGAAAGCCGTAAGTTATGCACTCGGTCAGCATGGGATTATCGTAAACGATCTATCCGAGCTGGAATGTTTTATCGGTCCTCCGCTCCAGGCGACCTTTACCGAAAAATATCATTTTAGTGAAGCCGAGGCTTGGGGCGCCGTATTGAGCTACCGTGAATATTATAAGGACACCGGCCTTTATGAAAATGAGGTGTATGGTGGAATACGTGAATTATTGGGTTTGCTGTTATCCCAAGGGCGCCGCTTGTATGTCGCTACCTCCAAACCTACGGTTTTTGCCGAGACAGTCCTTGAGCATTTTCAGCTAACCGCTTATTTTTCCATGGTGTGCGGGAGCGAACTGGACGGTTCCCGGTCCGCCAAGACTGAAATCATTCAGCACGTTCTGGATACATGCCGGATTCATACATCGGAAGCCGTTATGATTGGAGACCGGAAGCATGATCTGATTGGAGCGCGAAACTGCGGGATACACAGCATTGCTGCAGGGTATGGGTATGGTTCCGAAGAGGAGCTGGCGGCATGCGAGCCCACTTATCATTTTAAAACCGTGGAGGAAATGCTTCGGTCGTTTGCAAGCTTAGCGGTTTAATATCGGCTTATCAGGATGAGACTGAGCCCTTCGATTTTTCGCCTAACATCGGTTATAATGGTCATAACCAGTCGGAATGTCATAATTTGTGAAGGGAGGGGTAAGATCATGATGGGAAGATTGCAGATGTGCTCTATGCAAAGTCTATATGATGAACAACGGCGGTTGTTTGCATGGAGCGATGAGAAAGTTACCGCCTGATTACCTCGTGTAGAGAGGCCGTTTATCTAATGGACTTTGCATCCTTAAAACCTTATTTTAATTTTAAGGAGCAGAGCTACCATGAAATATATAAACGCGGATATTATCCTTCCAGAGGAATTGTTGAAGGAAGTACAGAAATATGTACAGGGCGGGATGGTGTATATCCCGAAACCTGAAGGGTTACGCAAGAAATGGGGAGAAAACTCGGGAAGCCGGGTGTATTTGAAAAAAAGAAACCTGGAGATCCGGCAGTTGTTTGCGTCGGGCGCTACCATTGACCAGCTTTCTTCTCAATTTTGTTTATCCTGCGATTCCATCAAAAAAATTGTATATACCAAAAACAAGTAATGCAAAGTCACATTGGAACTGATTCTGATGTGGCTTTTTCTTATGTATAAAAGTCATTTTAAACCAACCGTTATATAGGAAGTACAGTTGCTGAGCAATTATAATCATTCAAGAACGTTCAAACCATGGAGCAGAGGTGAGTATATGAATGATTTTTTTCAATTTGTAACAGAAGAACAACGATGTGCGCTGCTCGATAAAGCTAAAAGGGTTGCAATATCGGCACTTCAGCAATATAACCTGAGATGGGTTGAGATTGAATATATCGGTATTTCGGACACGATTACATATCGAGTTAGGACGAGCTTAGATAAAACATACTTGTTGAGAATCCATTCGGATCGACGGTGCAGTCATGAAATAGACTTAGAGCTTCAATTCCTGGATGCCCTTATTACAGCAGGTATCAAAGTGCCGACAGGTATAACCACTCCAAGTGGGTTAAGATGGTTGAAAATCGGTACGGAGGATGGATTCACCTTCACCCATGTCACCGTGATGAAATGGGTGGAGGGTGTGCATGCCCATGAAGCACTTACAGAAGATCAAGCTTATCAGGTAGGTGTCTTGATGGCCAGAATGCATGAAACTGCACTTGACTTCAAAAGTTCTTCTGATCTTCGTAAGCCCGTATGGGGGATGAACAGTTATAAAGAAGCGCTCGCCAAGCTGGAACGATATGCGGGAACTTTTTTGTCGGAAGTCTCATGGTCACTGTATCAACTCGCAGCTGAAAAAGTTATATCCCAGCTTGATCATATGAAGGCTGATGATTGCAACTACGGTCTCATTCATGCCGATTTACATTTGGGGAATGTAGTATTTGAAGGGGAAGTTCCTCATCCGATTTATTTTGGTAGATGTGGCTACGGTTTTTTTCTTTACGATCTGGCGGCGGTTATGTTATCACTTGTTCCGTACCAAAGATTTAAAGTGCTTCAAGGATATGAAAGCATACGATCGTTGGGATCGGATTATTTTCAGTCTCTGGAGTGTTTTTTCATCATGATCATGATGGAGAATTATAGCCACCATGCCTCCAATCCAAGAGAGACAGAAAGTATAAAGGGTGAGCAAATCTATGCGCTAGCTTATATTCATGAATATTTGCACGGACGCCCGTTTCTGCTGAATGTGGTAGAGCCCATAGAAATAGACGATGCACCAATCTCTAGTTGATCCGGCCATAATAGAAGGGTATCATGATATCATAATACGTGTTACAGAATGGGAGAGAATTGCTTGCAAGTTACGAACCGCCCAGGTGAACATATCACCTGCTTGATCATCATGATTGCCACCATCGTATGGGTTCAATGGACATCATTCCTTCTATCCGCGGCGTGGGGAATCGGACTGATCCTGTTAATATATACATTGTGCAAGCTAAGAAGCGTACGCAAGATATCGACTCAAATAAATGACACGGCCATCGTGGCCCTTATCATGGTGATAGGTTATATGCTCTATCATTCTTCTGGTGAAATCATCAAACATGGATTAGCGGGGGACGATGCCTGGGCCATCATCCTATCGAGGTTAAGCCTGATATTATTTGTATTACCCTTTGCACTGGCGGCCATGTTAACGAAGAAAAAACCGTTATACCTTGCCACGGGTTCATGGGGAACAACGATTTATTTTCCATGGATATTCAAAGGCCCGGTACAAGACCCGATCTGGCGTTTCATGCTCATTTTCCTGGTTGTCGTCTGTTCCATTTTTTCATTCTTTATTGACTGGGGACAGCCGCATTTTCTCGTTCTTATCGGTTATGCACTATCATTTGCGCTGATCAATGCCGTCCTTGAGGAGCTGCTGTGGCGGGGATACATACTTAGTCATTTTGTAAGTGGATTTGGTGAGCTGAAAGGGCTCGGCATCGCCGGAGTTACCTTTGGTTTATACCACTACCACCTTGGTTTTTCATGGCCAGTTTGTCTGCTGTTTTCAATCTTTGGGATCATGATGAGTGGCGTGGCTATTCGTTCCAAAGGGTTGATTCCCGTGATGGTTATGCATTTTGTGATGAATGTTTTATTTGTTCTTAGCGGCATGATCCTGTAAATCAATCGAATTATAAGGCAAAAACTTCAGCCTGCTTGGAGATGATAAAGCGTATGAAGCGATCATGGCAAATGAATTTATTTTTTGCATGTTTGGTTGTCATTTATTTTATCCTTGGGTTCATGTTGCTGCGTTACGCATGGAACTCCTGGATTCCGTGGGATGTGCCCGAAAGCGATGTTCTTGTCCTATTTGTTATTATCGTGGTATTAATACCTGTATCCGCGGTTTGTTCGGAGTGGACCATCCGGGGATTGGCGAAATTGCTGAGAGGATCGTATTAACTTCCTAAGAAGGGCGTCGATAGACGTTCTTTTTTTGTTTTGACCGGTATGGGCAGACTATGGGACGAGCAATGTTGGTCTTGTTTTATATTATCAAAAATTTTTTTGAAAAAAGTGCAGGGGCAGCTTTCAGAGCTGACGTCTATGTATTTGGGAAGGAGGGGAGAGTTATTGATGCTGAAACGTTAATCACGCGTATCCTGCAAGGTGATCAAGAAGCCTTTCGGGAACTGGTGAACCATTACAGCCAGCACGTGTTCCATACGGCATACTCGGTCCTGCGGGATGCCAAGGAAGCGGAAGATGCGTCGCAGGAAGTGTTTATTCAAATATACAAAGCTCTCCCCCAGTACCGATCTGAAGGCTTTAAAACCTGGATTACACGCATCACGCTAAATAAAGCGATTGATATGAAGAGGAAGCTTTCCCGTAAACCGCCGGAGCAGCTGCATGGCGAACATGATGAAGTGCTGGATAAACTCCCTTCCCGGGACGAAGACGTGGTTTCTCTGCTCGTACATAAGGAGAGAAGAGAGGAACTTCGAGAGAAAATTAAACAATTGCCGGACAATCACCGCGCCATTATAACGGCTTTTTATTTGGAAGAGAAAAACTACGAACAAATTGCAGCCGAGCTGGATGTCACGGTCAAGACGGTGGAATCGAAATTATACCGGGCCAGACAATGGATTCGGAAATCTTGGAAGGAGGAGGAATGGAAATGAACGTAAAGGATAACGAGCTTAAGATGCTGACGGCACGATATGTTAGAGGAGAAGGCTCGGCAGAAGAACGGTCTTCTTATGAAGAGCTCATGTTATCGGATGACAGCGTGCTGGAGATCTACATGCAGGTACTGGCGGAGCTGGATTCCGAACTCCCTGGCCTGTCAGACCCGGAAGCTTTTACGCAGCAGGTGGTGGAACACGAACAAATTAAGCCATACACCCATAGAGCACCTCTGCGGATTCAGGAACGCCCGAAGCGATGGTACGAACGCGCGATCGTTCACTACACCATTGCCGCCTCCATTACCATGCTGTTTCTCTTCACCGGGGCTTTTGACCGACTTCTTCCCGGCGAAATGAATCATGATGTTCCATTATCCGAAACACCTTCCTACAGTGAGCAATGGGTAGAAAAAACAACGGGCTGGCTTGACCAGCTATTGTCCAGATAAGAAAAAGAAAGGAAGATGCCAAGTGCAACCGCAAAAAAGTAAAGGGTTTGCCTTTATATTAAATATCCTTCCGGGCCTCGGCCATTATTATTGGGGGAGAAAGGGACGCGCCCTGCTATATCCGTTCTTGTTCTTCGGAAGCCTGTTCGGTGGATTTGTGCTTGGGATCATGACGGCTTCCGACGCGGTTTTTGCGCTGGGAATTATCGGAGCCTTAATGATCTGGGGAATCAGCATGCTTGACCTGCTAATTGCTTTGATCCGGTATACGCCTATAACGATTATCCACGATGAATATGGACGTCCGATGGAGATTCGTCAGGAAAAGAGTGATGAGTCAGAACGCTTTTATACCATATTGCTGTCCTTCATACCCGGTTTGGGGCATTTTCAACTGGGATTGATGCAGCGAGGGTTGTCATTCCTGATCGCATTCTTCGGACTTGGAACGATTCTGCTGTTCTTGACAGGCTTGACTCACGAATCGGTATTCCTGCTGTTTCTGGGCATGCTGCCTATTATTTGGCTCTACTGCATGTTTGATGTGGTTCAGCTGGTTCACCGTAAGCAAGCTGGAGAATTTCTTATCGATCGCACGCTGTTTGATGAGCTCGAGAGCGGCAGAGAGAGCGGACGCCGGAGTAAAGTGTTTGCCACCTTGTTATCGGCGTTTCCCGGAGCGGGTCAAATGTATTTGGGATTGCAAAAACGCGGACTGCAGCTCATGGTCCTATTTCTTGGCAGCATTTATGTGTTGGATGTACTCAAGCTGTCGCTGTTCCTGTTCTTGATTCCGTTGATCTGGTTTTATGCATTCTTTGACGGTCTGCAGCAAGTAAGCCGTTACGGCAGGGAGCCGCTGCGCGATCGACCGATCATCTCGGGACTTGGGAATCAGCAGCGCTGGCTCGGACTTGGACTGCTTGTACTCGGTATCTATTTCGTATTTAGCAGTGTTGTGATGCCTTATATCGATACACATTTTCCTCATCTGCAGCTGGATTACCGCATACGTTCCTACTTGAAGACCGCGATTATCGCCGTTCTTCTTATCGGAGGAGGAATCAAGCTGATGACTGGCTCGAAAAAGGATTCGTTAAGGGGAGAGCGCTCATATTATGATACCGACAACGAATGAGATGTCCATTCATGATTTGGGAAACATTCATCGAAGTCTGAACGGCAATGGCGAGTAGGTACACTCTCTAGGGGACTATCCTTGCTCGTACCCGGTATATATTCAGCATTCTTCTCATCGGGTTTCTGACCTTCTGCACAGAACCAAAAATAGATATGAACGAGATATGGAGGGAGATATCGTGGCCAAGAATCTGTATTACCTGTTGTATATTGCTCTATTTGTTGTGACATGTTTGTTTATCTTCAATGCTTATGCATCACCGGATCAGGTACCTGCGCCTTCGATCTCTTTAACGGAGCATGAGCAGAATCGGCTATAGTTTATATAAGACGGATTGTAATATGAAGTGCGACACCTAAACAGAAATAGCCCATGGGAACAATTCGTGTAGAATGAAGTTACCACACACCATTCACACAAGGAGAATCATCCCATGGGTTACACTCATCTTAACATAACCGAACGCAGTCAGCTAGAAATCTTGCTACGCTTAGGATGGTCAAACCGAGCCATCGGAAAAGAATTAGGACGGCATCATTCTGCAATTGCTAGAGAACGGTTGCGCGGAGTAGACGCAGATGGCGTGTACTCCGCGCAACGCGCACATTCGGCTTACCACGAACGCCGAATGTTTAGCAGACCTGCAGGAAGTTTTACTACGGAGCTGGCCCAGGAATTAGAAGCGAAGCTTGCGCAAACTTGGTCTCCGGAACAGATCGCCGAAGAACGTCGTATGAGTGGGAAACCCTTTGTCTGCTTTAAGACAATCTACCGCTGGTTATATGCGAAGCGCATTGCTGCAGGTGAAGTAAAGGTACTGCGCCATAAAGGGAAGCGACGTAAGCCCACTGAGACACGTGGGCGCTTCCTCGTGGGAAAGACCATTAGTCAGCGCCCCAAAGAGATCCGTAAACGAGAATCATTCGGGCACTGGGAACTGGACACAGTAGTCTCCAGTCGTGGTAACAGTCGCGCTTGTGCCGCTACATTCATCGAGCGTAAAACAAGGCTCTACGTAGCTGTGAAGATGCCTGACCGTACGGCCCACTCCATGGAGGTGGCCTTTGGCGTTGTTGCAAGCCAGTACCCCCAAGGGACATTCCAGACGGCTACTGCGGATCGAGGGAAAGAGTTCGCCTGCTATAAGCAGCTAGAAACCTTTCATGGCGTGGATGTCTATTTCGCTGATCCCTACTCATCATGGCAACGTGGATCTAACGAGAACAGCAACGGCCTACTTCGAGAGTTTTTTCCAAAGGGTCATGATCTCGCTGAAATTACCGATGAGGAACTGGCCGATGCTATCCGCCTCATCAACCTCCGGCCCCGAAAGTGTCTAGGTTGGAAGTCTGCTCACGAATCGTTCATGGCAGAGCTGTCGCACTTGGCTTGACAATCCGTCATAAAGAAAAAACCTGTAAACGATTATGAATCGTTTTACAGGTTTTTTAATTTTCGTTCAACGAGTATGTATATCAGGATAAAAACGATCACGGTCGCAATGCCTGTCGTCATGAAATGGCCGGTAAGCCTGGCGATCAGTAGCAGGATGACTCCAAAAATCATCAGCAGCAGACTGACATAGGCGTTGGCAACTTTAAAGTTCCGTTCATTTTTGAGAGATGACGTAGTTTTATAAGCATAAAAACTCTTGGAACTTTTGGGCGGAATCAAAAAGAGGACCAAACCATACAAAACAAATACGATGCCAATGGCTAAACTTTCGAGCATCCCTACACACTCCTAACGGAAATATAACGCCGGATGCACCCCAAGAACGCTGGATAAGGGAGCATCCGGCTGTTCAAGCCCTATATCTGCAAATATGAATATATTACTTGGATCCGGCTGCATTCAGAAGCAGACGACGGTAGGCGTATTCGAATATAAACTCAAAAGCCTCCAGATGTTTCTTGGCTTCGAATGCATTTTTGCCCCAGGCATAGATGCCGTGGTTACGCAGCAATATGCCGGGTACCGCAGGATCGAGCGCATCCGGAACGAGCTCTGCAATCCGTGGAATGTCTGCGTAGTTCGGCAGGATCGGAATGCGAATCGCCGCGTCTTCTTCCCAAATGTTAAAGGCTTTGATCAGCTCGATTCCTTGGGCAGGGACATAACCTTGTTCCCCATACCAATCGCTGATCAGATTGTTGTCGATGGTGTGCACATGGAAAATGGCACCGCAGCCGGTCTTGCGATAAATTTCGCAGTGAATCAAGGTTTCCGCGCTAGGTTTTAAGCCGGTTGCTTCGCAAGGCACGCCGTTCTGATCCACAAAAAGATAATCTTCAGGCGTATGTACCGACTTGTCTTTTCCGCTGGCTGTCACCGCAAAATAAAACTGCTCCGGGTTGAACTCGCCAACACGGACAGATAGATTACCGCTGGTGCCGGGGAACCAGTTTCTAGAAGCGAACAGTTCCTTGATCCCTCTAAGATCCTGCAGGGCAGCTTGTTTCTGTTCAAGCTGGATATCTGAAAATGCCACTTACAGCACCTCCTGTTTAAACTTGTCTTTCATGTCGTTCTGGATATCGGTAAATGTCTCGAAGGGTACATGATGTACGCCTAGCTTCTTGCATTGCTCGGTGAGCGAGGAGCGGGAATAAACCAGATCCGCTTGCTTGGCACCTTCAAAATCGGTCAGGCTGTCACCGATCAGAATGCGGTAATACCGGTCGGCCGGAAAACGGTCCATCACCGTGACCTTGCACATGCCGCAGTCGTTATGGCAGGATTCCTTGCAAGGATGAGGCCAGGTAATCTCAATGTGATCCCCTTCGAAATTGGAGCCGTTGCAGAAGATATGGTCTGCCGGGATGCCAAAAGGCTTCAGCAGAGGATCGACAAAGAAATCGATGCCGCCGCTTGTAACGTAGAATTCAATCTGTTCGGATTTTAAATAATCCAGGAATGCACTGAAGCCTTCCCGAATCCCTGCATGGTTTAGAACATATTCGGTAATTTCTTCTCTCATGGAGGAAGGGAAGAGCGCGAACATGCGGCCTACGCCTTCCCGAATTGAAATGGTGCGGTCAAGCGTGTCCTGCATGATCGACTCAAAGCCTTCCGGTTTGAAGTGCTTCATAATGGCGACGATGTTATCGTTGTTTGTGATGGTTCCGTCGAAATCGCAAAAAATGATCGGCTGTTTATCTCCAGATGTCATACTTCTCCTCCCCAGATGTCCAATGCGGCTTTCAGCTCTTCGTGTTCCTCGGCAAAGTGGGCGAGTGGCACGGATTTCATCGTCGCCTCGATCGCTTGTACAAAGGCTTTGCCGCCCGCTTCGGTTCCCATCGGATGTCCGTGGATTCCGCCGCCAGCGTTAACGACCACATCGGTGCCAAAGTCCCGGATGATGCGGGGAACGAGTCCAGGATGAATTCCTGCGGATGGTACCGGCATGCTTCGTTTCACGCCAAGTTTAGCGCTGTGCAGCTCGTCGCGTATCGCGAGATTCTCTTCTCTCGGCATCGTTACCGATCCGTAAGGAGAAGGGAAGAGCACCAGATCCGCGCCGGCAATCCGCATCAGCTGGCCGAGCAGCAGCGGAGCCGTTATCCCATAGTACGGAGAAGGATAAATGGCCCCGGCAAGCGCAGGGTGAGCCGCAATAGGCACGGTGATATCCGGATCACTGCTTAACTCTTGCAAAACGTCATACCCATAGGACAGCACATTAAAGAGCAGGGCGTTAGCGCCGGCATCAATCGCACGCAGCGCTTGCTCACGCAGCCTCGACGTCCGTCCGGTCAGATTGGCTGCATACAGCAGTTTTTTGCCTGTCTGTTGTTCCACGTCGGCAGCAGCCTGGATGCACATGCTTACCCGTTTTTCGATTGGGGTGAGGTCGTTCTCGAACAGGATTTCATCATCTTTGATAAGATCCACCCCACCAAGCGCCTGACGGATAAATTGGGCTCTAAGCTCGTCCGCATTCAGTCCGATTACTGACTTGAATATGCTCATGAGCAGAGGGCGGTCATGGACGCCGAGTAGATCGCGGACTCCGTCGATGCCATATTTCGGTCCGGGAAACGCACTCAAGAAGTCGGGAGACAAATCCAGGGAAGTCAGTTTGATGCGCCCGTCCATGGAAATTTTGCCGAACACGGTCACCAGCAGGGCTGGGATATCCCGGCTGAAATTAATGTCCGGATAAGCAATGCTGACGTCCGCATACCGGCTGCCTGGCTCCCAGCCCTCGTGAACCTGAATGTCAACAACTTCGCCAAGATGCTTCTGCATCGCTTCACGCTTGGCTTGCGGCAGCTCGGTCCAGCTGCCGACCGTCATGCCAACGGCGATGGAAGTCGCCTTCTTACGAAAATCCGCCTGGTCGTCATAGATTCGGTACGTTGCGATACAGCGGCTCATGAGATCTGCTCCTTCAGCATGGCGCCCATTTCTTTGGAACGCTCAGCACAGCGGTTCACGGCGGCAATGACGGTTTCGAAGAAATCGCCTTTATCGAGCGTTTCGAGGGCCGCTTGCGTTGATCCGTTCGGGGATGTAATTTTCGCACGAAGCGATGAAGGCTGTTCCCCGGTCTGCTGCACCATCCGGGCGGCGCCCAGAATGGTTTGGAGTGTCAGCTCGCGGCTTTGTTCCGGCGTCAAGCCGCCGCGGATCCCTGCGGCAGTCATGGCTTCCATCATGTAATAGAAGTAAGCCGGACCACTGCCGGATATACCGGTCAGGATATCCATCTTCTCTTCTTCAATGACCGTTACATTACCAACAGCTTCGAACAAGGTCATGACCAGTTGGCGCTGTTCTTCGCTGATTTCCTTCGAGAACGCGATTCCTGTGGAACCAAGCCCGATGGAGGCGGATGTATTCGGCATCGTACGTGCAATGGGCTGCTGGGTTCCAAGCAGCGTCTGCGTCGTATAAATCGAAAGTCCGGCAATCACGGAGATGATCAATTGATCGCTTGAGAGCTTCGGTCCCAGTTCTTTTAACGCTTTAGCAGCATCCTTCGGTTTCATGGCAAGCACGATCACCGGCGAAGTTTTCAGAATTTCGATTTTAGCGGCATCGTCGTTATTGATCTGGACACCATAGCGCTCACTCAGTTCCTGAAGGCGCTGAACATTGCTCCGATTAAGCATCGTAATATTCTCAGGAAGCACGACAGAACGGCTGACTAATCCTCGTACGATCGCTTCGGCCATCGAGCCGGCGCCGTAGAAGGTGATTGCTTTATCTATTAAAGGTCGGTTCTGCGGGGATTGGCACATCGTTATTTCCTCCTTTATGGCTTTAGATGAATGATTTATTCGCGTATTTGACCACTACCGATAATAACATATTTGGAGGAAGTAAGCGCGGGTAATCCCATAGGACCTCTGGCATGCAGCTTCTGGGTGCTGATCCCGATTTCGGCGCCGAAGCCAAATTCAAAGCCATCGGTGAAACGGGTCGAAGCGTTATGATAAACAGCAGCTGCGTCTACTTCCTGCAAGAAGCGCTGCGCATGATCCTTATCCTCCGTAACGATACATTCCGAATGCTTTGTGCCATTAATCGAAATATGCTCAATGGCCTCATCCAGGTGATCCACGATTTTGATGTTTAAGATATAGTCGTTGTACTCGGTAGCGTAATCCTCAGACGTCGCTTTTACAGCCCAAGGAACGTAATCCAGGGTACGCTGACATCCTCGCAGCTCGACGTTACGCTCGCGGAATGCTTCAGCCAGCACGGTCAGATGTGATTTGGCATAATCAGCATGGACGAGCAGGGTTTCCATGGAATTGCAGACCGAAGGGCGCTGCACCTTGGCATTGAGACTGATGGCAACTGCCATGTCCGGCTCTGCCGATGCATCTATATAGGTATGACATATCCCGGCTCCGGTTTCGATCACGGGCACCGTGGCATTTAACACAACGTTCTGGATCAGCGAGCTCCCGCCGCGAGGGATAATGACATCCAGCAGTCCGTTGAGCTTCAGCATTTCATCCACGGAGGAACGGTTCGGGTCCTCGATAAGCTGAAGCGCATCCTTAGGCAGTGCGGTGCGTTCCATAGCTTCGTGAAGCACCTCGATGATTTTGCGGTTGGAGGAGAGGGCGGAAGAACCCCCGCGGAGTACGACCGCGTTGCCTGTCTTCAAGCACAGTCCGGCTGCATCGACCGTCACATTTGGACGTGCTTCATAAATGATGCCGATCACGCCAAGGGGAACACGTTTCTTGACGATGTTCAGTCCGTTCGGGCGATCGATCGTTTCCAAGGTGTCGCCGATTGGGTCCGGCAGCTTAACGATTTGGCGTAAGCCTTCGGCAATGCCCTCGATTCTGGTTTCATTCAGTGCCAATCGGTCCAGGAGGGAGGCGGAGGTGCCAAGCTCCTTCCCGCGACGTAGATCCTCCGCGTTTGCTTCCATAATATCAGCTGTCCGTTGGATCAGTGCGTCTGCCATGATGAGCAGAGCCTGATTTTTCTCCTCGGTGCTCAGTCTGCCAAGACCGAATGCGGCCTGTTTGGCCAGCTTGGCTTTATTGCGAACCTCACTCATAATAATTCCTCCTTAGATGGATGATTAGGAAAAGCATTATTGGTTATGGGAACCAGATTATTTTAACGTGATCCATTCATCTCGGTGAATGACCTCAAGCCGATGGATTTCCCCGATGATGCCGATTACTTGACTGCTCGGCAAACCGAGTACGGCTTGCAACTGGTCCTCATCGTAATTGACGATCCCCCTGCCGAGCCTTTCGTTGTTCATATTAACGACTTCCACCACGTCCCCGGCATGGAAGCTGCCTTCGATCCGTTTAATGCCAACGGGAAGGAGGCTGTGGCCTCCGTGAATCAGCGCCTTCTCGGCGCCCGGATCGACAACGATCCGGCCTAGCGGCGAGGACATAAAGCCGAGCCACTGCTTTTTCATCGGCAGAGAGGATAGGTGGGTAGCAAAATAGGTGCCTTTACCTGCATGCTCAAGCGCCTTAAGCAAATCGCCGGTCTCGCTGGCTTTGCCAACGAAGACGGGGACACCGCCGCGGGTGGCGATTTTGGCAGCATCGATTTTCGATCGCATGCCGCCTGTACCTACGCTGGAACCAGCGCCTCCTGCCATGCTGTAAATCTCATCGGTAATTTCATCAATTTCCTCATATTTCGTTGCATCCGGCGACTTGCGTGGATCAGCCGTGTACAAACCATCCGTATCGGTCAGGATGATTAATTGCTGGGCGCGGACCAAGTTCGCAACCAGAGCGGATAACGTATCGTTATCGCCAAATTTCAGTTCGTCAATGGAAACGGTGTCGTTCTCATTAATAATCGGAATAACGCCTTGCTTCAGAAGCTCCGTAATCGTCATGTTGGCATTATTCATGCGTTTGCGGTTCGCGAAGTCGCCTCTCGTCAATAGAATTTGCGCGGCCTTCAATTGATGGGTGGCCAGCGCATTCTGGTAAGCACGCATCAGCAGCGCTTGGCCCAGTGCGGCGGATGCTTGCTTCTCATGCAGCAGCTTCGGTCTGCTCTCGTAGCCGATCTCTCGAAACCCTGCTGCGACGGCGCCGGATGTCACGAGCAGAACCTCATGACCGGCTTTGCGGAGAGCGGCAAGCTCTCCGGCAAAGAAGGCGATGGAATCAAGATTAAGTCCGCCCTCGTCTGTCGTAAGGGAGCTGCTTCCGATTTTTACGACGATGCGCGATAGCATCGTGATCACTTCCTTGTATTTATGATGGGTAGGTATAGCTGTAACGAATCCATTTCCTGAAAACAAAAAAACTTTCGTCCTGTATGAAAAAGGACGAAAGTTTGACTTCCGCGGTACCACCTTTGTTGATGAGCGCAGCTCATCCGGCTTTAACCCTGTAACAGAAGGCACTGTCCTGGCAAGCCAGGCCGCTCGGGGGTAGGTTTCGGAAAGGGGGTCACGGCAAATTCTTTCAGCCCATGGAATTCGCTCTCTGGTCATCGTGCCATATGCTTTCGTACTGGTCCCGTCATTGCGTTTGTGAAAACTGCATTCAATTGTTATTGCAAGAATAGCACATCGTTTTTGTTTTTTCAAAAGGAAAAAGGTTAACCGAACAGGTTCAGCTTGCCGATTCGGTAGGCGGCTTCCTGCATTCGCTCTTCGCTGCTTAACAGGCCGACGCGGACATATCCTTCGCCGTGATCGCCAAAGCCGACACCAGGCGCAACCGCGACCTTGGCCTCCTCAAGCAGCAGATCGGCAAAGGATACCGAAGTAAAGCCCTTCGGTACCGGCAGCCAGCTGAAAAAGGAGCCAGCCGGTTTTTGAGCTTCCCAGCCGATTTCGGACAGGGTGCCATAGAAGGCATCCCTTCTCGATTGGTAGCGTGCCACCAACTCCTCAACGCAGTCTTGCGGCGAGGTGAGAGCCGTGGCCGCTGCTGCCTGAATGCCGCCGAACAGGCTGACATAGATGTGGTCCTGCAGCATATTGATCAGCGAGATGATGTTTTTGTTCCCCAGGGCAAAGCCAACGCGCCATCCGGCCATATTATAGGTTTTGGAGAGCGTGTAAAATTCCACGCCAACTTCTTTGGCTCCTTCTGCCTGCAAAAAGCTGACTGGACGATCTCCATCAAACCCGATCGCTCCATAAGCAAAATCGCTGGCTACAACGATCCCGTGTTCGGCGGCGAATGCTACCGTATCCTCGTAGAAGGACAGGGGAGCGACGGCGGATGTCGGATTATTCGGGTAATTTAAGAACATCAGCTTCGCTTTTTCTCTGTCTGCTGGTGTGATCGCGCCATAGTCGGGAAGAAACCGGTTCGCAGCGGTTAACGGCATGAATTTCATCTGGGCACGGGCCAGTGCAACGCCTGACCAGTAATCCGGATAACCGGGGTCCGGGACAAGACATACATCGCCCGGATTCAGAAGCACTTGCGGAAGCTGTACAAGCCCTGTTTTTCCTCCAAACAGAATCGCTACCTCCGTCTCCGGATCCAGATCCACGTTGTAGTCTTCCTTATATCGATGCGCAATGGCTTCTTTAAGAAAGGAAAAGCCGGTAAAAGGCGAATATTTGTGAAACTGCGGATTGTCGGCCGCTTCCTTCAAGCTGGATACGATATGAGGCGGTGTGGGCTGATCGGGATTTCCCTGTCCGAGATTGATCACATCATGTCCCTGCGCCACTTGGCGGTTTACCTTGGAGACCAAGGTCGCGAAAAATTGCGTGGGCAGCTGGGACATCATCTCGGCCGGCTCTATTTGGAATTCGTTTAATTTGTTGTTCATTGCAGTTTCATCACTCCGTTATCTAATTACGCTCGAATACAGCTGATATTGAAAACAATTAGGATTAATTTAACACGATTTATCAGGGGTGTATAGAGGGAAATGGTGCTTGGGTGTTGCAGCAACAGGGCGGGGGAGGCTATGATGATGACATATAGAGAACGGATGAATTCCTGAAAAAGAGCCCGATCATGGATTTCATGATTACATCGGCGCTGGTGCTGGATTCAACCGGAATAACAGGAGGCTGCAAGATGACTGGAGAAGCAAAGGCTCAATTGAATATCGCACTTATCCAAGCCGATATTGAAATAGGAAACGTAAAGGCCAATATGAGTAAAATGCTCGGCATGATGGAGCAGGCCGCAGCGGCTGATAGGAAGCCGGACGTCATCGTGCTGCCGGAAATGTGGAATACGGGGTATGCGCTGGACCGAATTCAAGAGCTTGCCGATCCCATGGGACAGGAAACCTTTCGCATGCTGAGCGAATTTGCACGAAAACATCGTATCCAAGTCGTAGGCGGGTCTGTAGCCGAACGAATCGAAGATCGGATTTATAACAGCATGTATGTATTTAACCGGAGCGGGGAGCAGATCGCCAAATATTCCAAAATTCACCTGTTCCGCCTGATGGATGAAGAGAAGTTTCTGCAAGCTGGGCAGCAGCCCGTAACCTTTGAGCTGGAACAATTAAAAGCGGGCGCGTCGATCTGTTACGATATACGGTTCCCCGAGCTGTCCCGCACCCTCGCACTCGGCGGCGCTCAAGTGCTGTTTGTGCCAGCGGAGTGGCCGCATCCGCGGCTGCATCATTGGAGAACGCTGCTCATGGCCAGAGCGATCGAGAACCAAATGTACGTCGTTGCGTGTAATCGAGTAGGAACCAGCGGAGAAACGGACTTTTTCGGTCACTCCATGATCATCGATCCATGGGGGGAGGTCATTGCCGAAGGGGATGAGCAGGAAATGATCCTGACCGGTACGCTGGATTGCGGTCTTACGGATGAAGTGAGAGGACGCATTCCGGTTTTTGAAGACCGCCGTCCGAATTTGTATTTTCAATAAAAGTGATGATGGTTAAACTCCTCTAAAAAATGAAGTTTCA
Organism: Paenibacillus sp. FSL W7-1332; assembly: GCF_037969785.1. Classification (NCBI taxonomy): domain Bacteria; kingdom Bacillati; phylum Bacillota; class Bacilli; order Caryophanales; family Paenibacillaceae; genus Paenibacillus; species Paenibacillus sp. FSL W7-1332. Next base: position 2,715,131 of record NZ_CP150209.1, read on the forward strand.
TCTGGGCAGAGGCGGGTATACTATGGGTAATCCGTCTGAGAGGAGGCTTTGAGAATGATGGCAGACAACAATCAATTCGACAGCCAAAACCATGAGCAGGAAGAAGAGCAGAAACAACAGTTCCGCAACTTTGTGGAAAACGTTGCCGGGGGCGGCAACGGAAAGAACGAGTCGATTCAGGATCAGTCCCGTACAGCGGATGAACAGAACCGATTGATTGACCAGCATAATTTGCGCAAATAAAACTCCGTTTAAAACGAAATGGGAGTGCTATAATTAGACGTTGAAAAGAAGCTCAGCTTGGTCTTGTTCATTGACCTTGGCTGAGCTTCTTCTCTTTATTCATGGGGCAGCGTGCACTAGTCCTGAACGCTCTCCACAACCAGCTTGTCCATGACCTGCTTAAAAGTATCGATGAACGCATCCGCCGCTTTGGACAAATAGCGGCCGTTGCGGTAAGCCACAACCAGCGTGCGGCTCGGAACCGGATCAGCGAGCGGCAAGTAGACAGGAATAAACTCGCTGCGTTTCGCACGGGCGATAAAACGAGGCACCAGCGTTATGCCCATTCCGGTTGCGACCAGAGATTGGAGCGTCTCGATGTTGCTGCTCTCGAATACAACGTTCGGTTCAAAGCCTGCCTCCCGACATATATCAAAGGTGAGCTTCCGGAAGCCCTGTCCTTTTTTGAGGACAACAAACGCTTCGTTTCGGATTTCATCGATTGTGATGGGCCGTACGGGATCGGAGGCTGCCCGCAGCGCAAGCGGATGCTGCGGAGGAACAGCCAAGTCGATCATTTCCTCACCGATGGGAATCCAGGACAGCGACGGCTCGGACAGCGGCAGCGCCAGGAGGCTAAGATCGGCCTTGCCGCTGGCCGTCAGCTTCTCCAGGTTCATGGAGGAGTCTTCCAACAGGGTGATCTCAATATCCGGATATCCCTTTTTAAAGGCAGGCAAAACCCGTGGCAGCAGGTGAGAACCTGTAATCGGCATGCTGCCGACTACGACCTTACCCTTTCGAAGCTGAGAGATATCCGACATCTCCTGCTTCAGCTGCTCGACGGCGTCCATGATCTTCTGGGCATGCTCGACAAAGCTGGCTCCGGCATGGGTAAGCTCAACGTTGCTGGTATTGCGCTGGAACAGCAGCACGCCGAGCTCTTTCTCCAGCTTGGAGAGCTGCTGGCTCAAGGAAGGCTGGGCGATATGAAGCTTCTCCGCGGCTCGGGAAAAATTTTTATCCGCCGCGATTTGCAGCGTATATTGCAGTTGTCTCAGTTCCATTTAAGCATCACTCCGTTATAGCTGAATCCTATTACTTTTATAGATATTATATCTTGGAACAATGAAGAAGGAAATGATATATTACTATCAACGTAAAGATGATGCGTTGTAGATCTTCCTTATATTTAAAGAAGATGACAAGCAAATATCTTCTCATGGACGTAAAGAACAATGGGGTGATGATGATGAGTAAGAAGACAATGTTCGAAAAAATTTGGGATAACCACGTTATTCATCAAGAGGAAGGCAAGCCGGGTATTTTGTACATTGACCTGCATTTGGTTCACGAGGTAACTTCACCGCAAGCATTTGAGGGTTTGCGTCTTAGCGGCCGTAAAGTACGCCGTCCTGAACTGACCTTCGCAACGATGGATCACAACGTTCCAACGAAAGACCGTTTTAACATTACGGATCCGATTTCGAAGCAGCAAATCGATACACTGACCAAGAACTGTCAGGATTTTGGCGTTACCCTGTATGATCTCGATACGATTGATCAAGGCGTTGTGCACGTCATGGGGCCGGAACTTGGCTTAACGCATCCGGGCAAAACGATTGTATGCGGCGACAGCCATACATCCACACACGGTGCATTCGGCGCCCTTGCGTTCGGTATCGGAACAAGCGAGGTTGAGCATGTTCTGGCAACCCAATGTTTGCAGCAGGCCAAAGCAAAGACCATGGAAGTGCGCTTTGTCGGTCGCCGCAATCCGGGCGTAACGGCCAAGGATATGATCCTTGGCGTAATTGCGAAATACGGAACGGATTTTGCAACAGGCTATGTTATTGAGTATACGGGTGAAGCGATCCGCGAATTGTCGATGGAAGAGCGCATGACCGTGTGCAACATGTCCATCGAAGGCGGAGCCAGAGCGGGCATGATCGCTCCGGATGAAACGACGTTTGAATACTTGCGCGGACGTCAATATGTTCCGCAAGGCGAAGCTTTTGATGCTGCAGTAGCCGCTTGGAAAGAGCTTGTGACAGACGAAGGCGCCGAGTTCGACGTGGTGGTTGAGTTCGATGTAGAATCTCTGATCCCTCAAGTAACTTGGGGAACGAGCCCGGGTATGGGTACTGACATTTCCTCGACGGTTCCTAACCCTGCGGATTTCAAGACCGAGAATGAGCGCAAGGCAGCGGAGAAAGCGCTGGAGTATATGGCGCTTGTGCCAGGGACGCCAATGTCCGAAATTCCGATCGATTATGTCTTTATCGGTTCTTGCACGAATGGACGCATTGAAGATTTGCGTGCGGCAGCAGCCGTAGCGAAGGGCCATAAAGTGTCCAGCAATGTGACAGCCATCGTTGTTCCCGGATCAGGCCGAGTGAAGATCCAGGCTGAACAAGAAGGGCTCGACAAAATTTTTGTTGAAGCGGGTTTCGAATGGCGTGAAGCAGGCTGCAGTATGTGTCTCGCGATGAATCCGGATGTACTGAAGCCGGGACAACGCTGCGCATCCACGTCCAATCGTAACTTCGAAGGACGCCAAGGCCGCGGCGGCAGAACGCATCTCGTGTCGCCGGCAATGGCAGCGGCAGCTGCGGTTAAAGGACGCTTTGTGGATGTACGTGACTGGAACTTTGCAGCCGAAGAAGTTGTGAGCTAAGAAGGACGGAGGAGAAGTTTATGCAAGCATTTACGAAATTACACGGTATTGTCGCACCTGTAGACCGGGTGAATGTAGATACGGACGCCATTATTCCGAAACAGTTTTTGAAACGGATTGAACGTACAGGATTTGGACAGTTTCTGTTTTACGAGTGGCGGTTTGATGAAGAGGGAGGCAATATCGACACCTTCTCGCTGAACCAGCCTCGTTACCAAGGCTCGACCATTCTGATTTCCCGTGCCAACTTTGGCTGTGGTTCTTCCCGTGAGCATGCCCCTTGGGCGATTCTCGATTACGGATTCCGCGTGGTCATCGCTCCATCGTTTGCTGACATTTTCTACAATAACTGCTTTAAGAACGGGATTCTTCCGATCAAACTGTCGGAGGAGCAGGTGGAAGAATTGTTCCAGCGCACAGAAGGTAATGAAGGATATAAGCTGAACGTCGATCTGGAGAGCAAAACGATAACGGATGATCAAGGACTCCATATTGACTTTGATCTTGACGAGCACCGCCGTCAATTCCTGCTTCAAGGGCTGGATGACATCGGTTTGACGCTGCAGCATGAAAGTGCAATCGATGCATACGAGAAGAAGCATGGGGAGCGTCTGTTCGCTTAATCTCGCAATTCCACTGCAAAAGGTTACAAGATTATTAAACTTCCATTTCCTGTGTAGGAAATGGAAGTTTTTTTTGGTATTATGGAATTAATATGCAGCGGCAGCCAAGAGGAATCATTGTTTTATGTCAGTATTTGTCCGGCAGCGTCTGTCGGGAATGTGCTGATTTACATATTTTTAGTTTTATTGCTAGATTTGCTTTTCAAATTTAATCATGGGATGATCGAGGTGGATTCATGAAGAAGTTAGGGTTTGTAATGATGTTGATAGTCTTCTTGCTGGCGTTTCCGAAAAGTGGTGAAGCCAGTTCTTCAAATGCGGCCATTTTTCTTGACGGGGAACCATTGAATTTGTCTTCGGGCGTCCAGGTAGCCAACATGAAAGGTAACGTGATGATTCCGATCCGCGTGGTATCCGAGAATCTCGGCTTCAAGGTAGGTTGGGAGAAGGCCAGCCAAACCGTTACCGTTGAGAACAGCGAGAAGACGGTCCGCATGGTGGTCGGCAGCCATCAGGCAGAATTGAACGGTGCTCAGGTTGATCTGAATTTACCACCTGTCTTGAATGGGAAGAGCACGCTTGTGCCGCTTCGGTTTGTTAGTGAACAGATGGGGCTTGATGTGAAATGGGACAACCAGACGAAGGCAGTGTTCCTCTCCAGCTCCCTACCACCGGTCTCTGAAGGAGAGGTCGATCCAGGTGCCGGAAACAATCCGGGCAGTCAAACACCTCCGCCTGTCGAAACAGGGAACCAGGCAGCCATGACGGGGCTCAGCTTTAGCGACAATCGGTTGATGATTGCTACAGAAGGTGCGGTTACGCCAAATGTCTTTAAAGTGACAGGACCCGATCGGATTGTTATCGATCTTCCCGATACCGTATTCTCTTCTGCATTCCTGGCTGGACATGCTGTGAATCCGCAAAGCGGCGGCGAGATGGAAATCACGGATTATCCCGATGTTATGAAAGTACGATATGCCATGTTCAGTGACAATCCGTCAACTGTGCGTATTGTCATCGACCTGACAGGACCTACAAATTATGGAGTAACCCAAGAAGCGGGGCTCATTATTGTTGACCTGAACGCAGAGGGAGAAATCCTCGTACCGCCCGTTCCCCCGGTGACCGGCAACGGCAAGAAGACGGTTGTTATTGATGCCGGTCACGGCGGCAGTCAGCCGGGCGCGATCAGCGCGAACGGTAATCAAGAGAAGGTTCTTAATCTTAATATTGCTTTGAAAGTGGAAGCCTTGCTGAGAAAAGAAAAGAACATTAATGTTGTGATGACGCGGAGCGACGATTCAACGCTGGGTCTTAGCGATCGCGTGAAAGTGGCGAATTCCATAAAGGCCGATATATTTGTATCGATTCACGGAAACAGCAACAATTCCAGCAGTCCGCACGGCACAGAGACTTACTTCACGAGAGATGCCAGCAAACCTTTGGCGAACGTGATGCATAAACATCTTGTCAAGGCGACTGAACTCATGGATCGGGGAGTCAAATATAGCAGTCTTCATGTGACGAGAGAAACGACGATGCCGGCTGTCCTGCTCGAGATTGGCTTTTTGAGCAACAAGGGTGACGAAGCCCAGTTGTTTGAAGACGATTTCCAGAATCGTGTTGCACAAGGTATTGTAGCGGGTATTAAAGAATATCTTCAAGTACAATAATGTGTACAAGATTTGATGAACTTAGAGGGGGACGAAAGTCATGAACAAAAAATATTGGATGACAGGATTGCTGGCGCTGCTGCTTGCATTTAGTGCCGGCTGTGGACAGAAGCCGACTGCAGCCCCTGCCGAGACAAATCCGGAGACCGCAACAGAAGAAGTACAAACGCCGCAGGATAATCCGGAAGAAACGGCGGCTGATGATCATAAGGAAGATGAAGCAATACCTGTAAACGCGGGCGAGGGAACAAGCACACCACCGCAGAGCACAACCGGTGAAAGCACTGGGACCCCTGTGGATACAAAGGATGTGAATGCAACGGAGGACCAAGCGAAGAAGGCCAATATTAAACTCTATTATACGGACCCTGAGATGATCGATCTGAAAGAGGCAAGCAAAGAGATCACGTACTCGGGTGAAGAAGATAAATATAAGAAAGCCTTTGAAGGACTTCAAACGAGCAGTGATGCCGAACTAAGTCCACTATGGTCGGATAAGATTACGCTGAAGTCACTTAAGTTTGATAAAGGAGCTTTGACGCTGGATATCACCAAACCAGCCGAAGCCAACCTCGGATCCGGAGGGGAAATGTTTGCGATTGATGCCTTGCAGAAAACCTTCTTCCAGTTCGATGAGGTGCAGTCCCTGGAATTGCTGGTAGATGGTAATCAGATCGAAAGTTTAATGGGACATGTTGAGCTGGAGCATCCAATGACTCGGAAGTAGTTATAAGGTACTATTAACGAAATTCAAATGAAGGACTAAACACCTATTTCAGTTTTTGAAATAGGTGTTTTTTTGGTAAAAAGGGAACAATTTCGCAACTTTCATCGTGACTTTGCGTCTATAGGTTGTCAGGTAATGTCGGACAGGCTGAGTGCAGAAACGCCAATCTGTGGCAAAATAATAGGATGGTAGGGGTGAAGGATGAAGAAGTTCGGTTTTTTAATGTTTCTGGTTGTCATCATGATTGCGTTTCCTAAAATGGCGGATGCGAGTTCGTACAGCGCAAAGATTTACCTGGATGGTCAACAAATCAATCTGTCATCTGGCGTGAAGGTCGAGAACAATAACGGCACCGTCATGGTTCCGATCCGTGTCATATCCGAGAATCTGGGATTTGACGTGTACTGGAACAAGGCGACCAAGACGGTAACTGTCCAAGACGGCTCGCAGACAGTAACGATGGTGATTGGAAGTCAGCAAGCTGACATCAACGGTCAGCGCGTACAAATGACCAAGGCACCTGTTCTACGCGGTGGAACAACACTGGTTCCCATCCGGTTTGTAAGTGAGCAGATGGGCCTTCAAGTAAGATGGGATAACGCGAAGAAGTCCGTCTATCTGACCTCGTCCTACGACGGGAGTAACCCTAGTGAAGAGCCTGGCGTAACTACGTCGACTGTGGACGGCATCAGTTTCAGCGAAAACAGGCTGATGGTCGCCGTTACGGGCAATGCCAAGCCGAATGTATCAAAGCTTAGCAATCCGGACCGTATCGTCATCGATATGGTGAACACGAATTTCTCGGATACGTTCAGCAGCAATGCCAGCTTTGATGACGTGATGAAGACCGGTCAGATGGACGTAACGGGATATCCGGATGTCAAATCCGTACGTTATTCCTTGTACAACAGCAACCCGATGACCGTGCGCATTGTCATTGATCTCAACTATGGCAAAAATTACACCGTTTCAGGCCTTGAGAACGGATCGGGCCTATTCATTGTGGATTTGAATACGGGCTCCAACCCTACACCTGGTACAGGCGGGAAGAAGCTTGTGGTCATAGATGCGGGTCATGGAGACCACGATCCGGGAGCAATCGGGGTAACGAAGAAGAGGGAGAAGGATTTCAACCTCGCGATGGCGCTGAAAGTTGAGAAATTGTTGGCCAAAGAACAAAATATCGAAGTCGTTTTGACTCGCAGTAACGATACTTTCCTCGAGCTGAAGGATCGCGCAAAAATTGCGAATGATCTGAAGGCTGATGTTTTCATATCGATACATGCTAATAGCGGCCCTTCCACTGCAAGCGGAACCGAAACCTATTACTACCATGAATCTGACAAAGCGCTGGCGAATGCACTCCATAAAGAGATCGTAAAGGCTATGGGCTTAAAGGATCGCGGAGTGAGATACGGCAATTTCCATGTCATTCGCGAGACCAAAATGCCTGGCGCTCTGCTGGAAGTCGGGTTCCTGAGCAACAAGACCGATGAGAGCAAGCTTTTTGATCCGGCAACGCAGGATCGAGTAGCCGAGGCCATTGTCAGAGGGATCAAAAATTATTTGAAGGTTGATTAACGATACGACAGGGATCGTGATTGCAGGAGGTGGCTACTTTTGAATAAAAAAATATGGTCGGCTGGCCTACTGGCAGCCGTAATGCTGATTGGTGCCGGTTGCGGGCAGAAACCCGGAGCAGCTCCGGACAATACGCCTGGGCAAGTAACGCCTGCACCTGATGATCAGACAGGACAGGATCATAGTGGAGCGTCGAACGGATCAGGCGGATCGTCTACGGGCAGCGGCAGCGAAGTGACAACGCCGGAAGCAAAAACAGAGAGCATCAAAGCCTATTACACGGATCCAGATTTGATGGAGCTGGTAGAAGGTACGGCCGAAATTTCGTATAAGGAAGATCAAGAAAAATACGAAGCGGCGTATCAAGCATTGCAAAAGAGCGATAAGGCCGATATGGTTCCCCTGTGGGAGAAAATCGGACTGAATTCGTTGAAATTTGAAAACGGAGCTCTGACGCTCGATGTGACGGTTCCGGACGAAGCTAACCTGGGTGCAGGCGGCGAGTCGTTTGCCATCGATGCGATCAAAAAAACCTTTTTCCAGTTTGACGAAGTGAAATCACTTCAAATTCTGGTGGATGGTCAGCAGACCGAATCGTTAATGGGTCATGTCGATATGGAAAATCCGATGACTCGGTAATGATGGTTGAAGGAGATCACGATCTGCTGTCGAATATTAGTATATGATGAAGCAGTAGTTATTGAGAGGGGAAAGAAAATGGTACTTAGACACAGCAAACATGTTCATTCCAAAAAAGTGGTCTCCGCCGTCATGGCCGGACTTATAGCATTCGGAGGCGGGGCTTCGATCGTCTCGGCAGATGAAGAAGCGTCAAATGCGACAACGGCAAATGCATCCCAAACGGCCATAAACGCATTCAGTGACGTTAATGCCGGATATTGGGGAGAAAAGTATATTTATCAGTTAGCAGCACAGGGGATCGTGACCGGGAATAACGGAAAGTTTCGTCCGAACGATCCCGTAACGCAGCAGGAAGCCGTAACGATGGCGATCCGGTTCTTAAGCATGCAGGATCAATTAAGCAACGGCGCTGCGACATTACCGACAAATATTAAAGTGAATGATTATTTTACGAAGTATGTTGAACTGGCTTTTCAGCAAAACCTGCTCGACAAGCAAAAAGAATCCGGATATACGGACGAGAAAGTCATTTGGGGCGCGCAGAAAGCATCCCGGGAATGGATAACCGAAGTCCTTGTCCGTTCCATTGGACGTACGGCGGAGGCTGATGCAGCTAAAAATAAAGCGACAGGCTTTGCGGATAACGCCAAGATATCCCCGGATCGTCTGGGATATGTCAATGTAGCCGTTGAGTTAGGTCTTGCAAAAGGCTTGAACGGCAACAAGTTCGATCCGCAAGGGGCCGTTACCCGTGCCCAGCTTGCAACGTTCCTCAGCCGTGCCCAGGCCTACATTACCACAAATTACGAGAACCAATACAAAGGTTCTATCGCTTCGATCGAGAACGGCAAGCTGGAGCTTTATGCCGATGGCAAGCTGAATTCATTCAAGCTGGATAATTCGACAGCGTATTTCACCTCGGATTCGGAGAAGAGATTGCAATTCTCGGAGATCAATCCTTACACACAAGCAGTGGTCATCGTGAATAACGGAACGGCTGCTTACGTAGAAATTACGGATTCGACCCAGCAAGTGGAGCGGCTTGACCGCACATATGCACGTTTGTCGCCGAACAACGTCATTTGGCTGGATACTGGCAGCACCTTTGAAGAGTTGAGTTACGAGCCAAGCACGGTGTTCCTGGATCAGAACGGAACCAAGATCGATCCGAAGACGCTTGCTGCCGGCAGTCTGCTTACGATTGAACGCGAAACATACAGCCCGCAGAAGAAAATCGTGTCAATCCGGGTGAAGAGCGGCTTGGTTAACAAGACGGGAGCAGGCGTCGTTCAGAACGTGGATACGGTAAACAAAAGAGTAACCCTTAAGGATAGCACCGGTTATGAGGATACGTACACGTGGGATGATGCCACCGTCATTCGATATCAGAATCAGATTTTGGCTCCGGCTGAATTGAAGAGCGGCTACACCGTGAACTTTTCGGTAGAAAACAGCGTTCTGCAGACGATGGAAGTTACGCAAAGCGTCGATCGTACCGTGCAGGCAATGCTTTATTCCATTGAAGAGAACGGGAAGACCATCACATACAAGCGAAGTGGAAGTACACAGCTCGAAACGAAGTATCTGGCAGAGAAGCCGGAAATCTTTATTAACGGCGTGGCTAAACCTGTTCTGTCCGATTTACTCGCTGATGCCGTATCCGGTGACCAGGTAACACTGACCATTAACGCTGAGGAAAAAATTTCGAAAATCGAAGTAACGGGTCGTCAAATCGAGCAGTTGGATGCCGTTACCGTCGTAAATTACGACGGGAAGACGCACTGGCTGACCGTCAAGGATGCGAACAACCAGCCTCGTGTAATCGTCTTGGATGACAAGACGAAGCTGGACTCGAGCTACGGAACCACGCTGGATAAAGTTGGACCACTGCTTGTCTCGGGACGCAAGGTAAGTGTCTCCCTGATTGGTACCCGCGTACTCTCATTAGAAGTGGTATACAAAGTAGAAGGTAAAATTAACAGCATTAATACATCCAAGCAAGTGATTTCGATTATGACCGCTAACGGTAAAGCGGAAGAAATCTCTTACTACAATAGTCCGATTGTGGAAATCTTCGGCAGATCAGGCGCATCCCTGGCAGATTTGCGGATTGGTGACGAAGTGTTAGCCCAGCTGTCGAACAATCAGGATTACTTACAGAGCTTAAAACTCAAAACTTCCGCACAATTTGAGGTTGTTTCAACGGAACCCACAAGGAACCGTATTCGAGTGAAAGCAAACGGCTCCACAAGCGATATTTATACCGATAAATCCATATTGACCGGCGAAACCGGACAAGTAATTCTGCTCGCTGATTTGCGTCCGGGAGCACTCGTTAATATAACGTTCCAAGGCTTAACGCCTGTAGCGGTAGCTGAAGTTAAATTGACGCTTGGCGAAGTGACAAGCGTTGATGCTTCCGCAAATGCATTGACCACGAAGGATTATTCAGGCAATAGCCAGACGTTAGGTGTAAGCGGCGGAGTTAAAGTCGTTAAGAATGGTTCAACGGCTTCGAATTTAAGCGCATTGACCTCAGGAGATCGCGTAGAGATTCGAAAAGACATTCAGGGCGTTACCATTATCCAGGTTCTGGAGAAGGTTGAACGTGCATTCTGGCAGGCAAGCAATACGGAAATTCAAGTAAAACGCAAATCGATTAACGATAATTTCCGGTATGTATTATCGGATAAAGTATTTGTTCATCAAGGTGACACTACTTTGTCCGTGCAATCCCTTAAGGAAAATGATAATATTGTACTGTACTTAAACAACGGTGTCGTTGTTGAGATCGTAAAACAGTAAATTATCGACCTGGGATTGCTCGAGAAACACCGTCTTGATGCGGGGATTTCCGCATCAAGATTTTTTTTTGCGGGAGGGAAATCATATGAATGCGGCAACGGTACGGCATATTTTGGACACGATGGAGAGCATGTTTCCGGATGCACATTGCGAACTGCATCACAGCAATGCGTTTGAGCTGACCATCGCCGTGCTGCTGTCCGCCCAGTGCACGGATGAAACGGTTAATAAAGTGACAAGGGATCTGTTTCAGAAATACAAAACGCCTCTGGATTATGTATCGGTACCGATCGAGGAACTTGAGCAGGATATTAGGCGGATCGGATTATACCGGAATAAGGCCAAACATATTCAGAATTTGTGCAGGATTCTGATCGAACAGTATGGCGGTGAGGTACCGGAAGCTCATGATGAGCTGGTCAAATTACCTGGGGTTGGACGTAAGACAGCCAATGTCGTCGTTTCCAATGCCTTTGGTGTGCCTGCCATCGCGGTAGACACGCATGTGGAGCGGGTTTCCAAGCGACTTGGACTGGCCGCCTGGAAAGATTCCGTGCTGGAAGTGGAGAAAAAGCTGATGAAGCGGGTACCGCGTGAAGAATGGACGCTGACCCATCATCGGATCATTTTTTTCGGACGGTATCACTGCAAGGCTCAAAATCCGCAATGCCCGGTATGCCCATTGCTGGATGTTTGCCGTGAAGGAAAGAAACGTATGAAAACCTTAGCAGTCAGGAAGAATAAGGAACAACTGTAAAACAGCAAGAAATAGACAAAAAAGAGGTTCATCTGATTCGTTGGAAACACGGTACTTTAATGAATAGCTAGCGAAATGGACATAATTGCAAGCAAGCGCAATGCTTGCCTTTGTCTCCGGATTTCTATCTTTAGCCGCATGGGTGAATGGAAATCTGGAAACAACAGTGATCAAAAGTCGGTTTTTCGCGAGGTAAAAGAGACGGTATCCTGGATCGGCATGAGCTAAATTTAAAAGAGGATGGGATTACACATGAAATGCATCTCTGTTTACACCGACAATTTTGAATTGTTCTCAGATATTTTTGAACATGTGGTGGAGAGCCAAAGCCAGCTGAGTGAGAATGAAGAGCAAGAAGTCGAAGGCGTGACGTTCAGTCATTCCGGGGATGCTCCCGAGCATTATCTGGAGCGTATGTCGCAGAAGCCTGAAGTGGTGGTCATGCGCGATAAATCACGCGGGTTAACCATTCTGCAGCACGGAAATGTCTTTGAAATTTTAATTCCGGCAGAAGAAAACACCGTTGTATCTTAAGTTCTTCAAATTTGATGTTTTAAAATATGAGATAAACCTGGTTCTTCAGGGTGATCGAGTGTGTACTTTCACCTCATTCCTCCTGTATGTGCCGGCATTAAGAAGGTTTGGACCCATGGCAGGCAAGGAAGATCACTTCCTTGACCTGCCATTTTGCATAGATAAAGGACTGTTATATCAAGACAACGGCCGAAAATGAAATGCAATGATTCCTTTACAGTGCAAGCGGTGATAAAATAAAATGATGTGAATAGAATGTGTCAGAAATTGAGAGATCAATGGACAGGAGCGAGAAATGACATTGAAGTTGATGGCTGAGCATGAAATCGGATACAGTGTTACGGAACTAACCAGAGTTCGGGACCGTTTTTTGGAGTGGAATGACGAATCTTCCTCCGCTTTGACGGAGGATTTAATACGCAAGGGTACAGGTGGTGAGCTGACGCTGGCCTTCTGCGGACATTTTTCCGCAGGGAAGTCGAGCATGATTAATGCGCTTTGCGGCAAAAAGGTACTGCCCTCGGGTCCGGTACCGACAAGTGCGAATGTGGTTACAATCCGAAGCGGTGAGCCACGTGCGTTGATTCACCGATCTGCTGCGGAGCCTGGAGAGCCTTTAACGGTAACAATCGACGAACTTGCCGAATACTGCAAGGAGGGCCGGGAGTATTCCGCGATTGAAGTGTGGGATGATGTGCCGCTGCTTGGCGAAGATGGCGTCTTGATGGATACCCCCGGGGTTGATTCAACGGATGACGGGCACCGGCTTGCCACGCATTCTGCCCTCCATATGGCTGACATCGTTTTTTACGTCATGGATTATAATCATGTGCAGTCCGAGAGTAATCTGATGTTTGCCAAGAGTTTGTCCGATTGGGGCAAACCGCTGTATCTGATCGTCAATCAGATCGACAAGCATCGTGATGACGAGTTGACGCTTTCTGCTTATCTGAATGACGTGAAGAAGGCGTTCGCCCAGTGGAAGATCACGTATAAGGGGCTGCTATGCACTTCGCTTAAAGCTCAGGATCATCCCTATAATCAATGGGGGTTACTAAAGTCCTTGATCGGTGAACTGATATCTCATAAGGAGCCGTTGCTGCGCTACAGCGTATCCTGCTCTATTCGTCATGCTGCCGATCAGCATGTGGAGGCCTATACCAGAAGCCATCAGGAAGAGAAGGAGCGGCTGCTGGAGGAAATGGGCGGCGAGGAGGCCGCAGCGGCGATGAAAGCACGGCTGCAGGAGCTGGAGGATCAAAAAAGAACCGTCCAGCTGCTGCCAGAGACCGTTCGCTCGGAGCTGCGCAAAGAAGCGGATATCCTTCTGGCAAACGCCAATCTGACGCCGGCGGATGTTCGGGATTTAAGTCTGGCCTTTCTGGAAAGCCGCAAAAGCGGGTTTAAAGTCGGGTTTCTGTTCACAGGCGGCAAGACGGAAGAGGAGCGTCGGCGCCGTCTCGAGGCTTTCTATCATCGATTGGAGGAACAGACCGCATCGCAGATCGATTGGCATCTGCGTTCGCTGTTCCGTAAAAGCGTGGAACAGCATACGGAGTGGAATACCGAATGGGAGAGCCTGATGGACGCTGAGTTTCCCGGTGTGCGGGAGGATATGATTACGCGGATCGTGAATCCGGAAGCGACGGTGTCCGGCGAATACGTACTGAACTATAACCGGGAGCTGGCCGAGGAAATCAAGGGCAGCTACCGCAGGGCCGTGTTGGTGCTGGCCGACCGGCTGAAGGCGGTATTGACGGACGCTGCGGCCGTCCGTCTGCAGGACCTGGAGCGCCAGGGTGCCGAGCTCCTGGCGCAATCTGCGGCTTCCGCCAGCTATGCAGCCCTGCAGCAGGCGGAAGCCGCCCGTGCGGCCGAGCTGGCGCAGCTGCTCCCGCCGCGCACCTCCCTCACCCCCGGCCTCCTGCCGGAGGTGAGGGAGCCGGAAGGGCAGCCCGCGCCAGCGGCTGCCCAGGGCGGTGCCCCGGCGGCGCAGCCGGGGCACGGGCGCACGGCGCCCCGCGCCGCCGGGACGCAGGCGGCGGCACCGCAGCGGCGCCAGCGGCTGGATGCCGCGGCAGCCGAGCTGCGCGCGGCGGCCGCGCTGCTGGCGCCGCATCCCGCGCTGGCATCGGCCGCGCGGGATATAACCGCCCGCGCGGATGCGCTTGCGGGCGGCTCGTTCACTTTGGCGCTGTTCGGCGCGTTCAGCGCCGGGAAGTCCTCCTTCGCCAATGCTCTGCTTGGCGAGTCGGTATTGCCGGTATCACCGCACCCGACAACGGCGGCGGTGAACCGGATTGTGGCACCGGCAGAAGGGAAAACCCATGGTACCGCAGACGTGCGCATGAAGAGCCGCGAGATGTGGTGGGACGATTTGAAGTACTCCTTCAGCGTGCTGGGTCTCCAAGAACCAACTCCGAGCAATTGGCGAAGCGCGGCAGAAGCATTGAATCCGGCCGGTATTCATCCGGCAGGATTGCCGCATTATGGGTTTCTGAAGGCTGCGGCAGCCGGCTTTGACATGATGGAGACCAAACTGGGTATGACAGAAACCGTAGAGCTGGCGGAATATCGGGGCTATGTGGCCGACGAAACCAAATCCTGTTTTGTTGACGGGATAGATCTGTATTACAGCTGTCCGATGACAGAGCAGGGGATCGTGCTGGTGGATACGCCTGGAGCCGATTCCCTTCATGCCCGGCACACCGGCGTAACGTTCAATTATATTAAAAATGCGGACGCTATCGTATACGTAACGTATTACAACCATGCTTTCTCCAAAGCGGATCGGCAATTCCTGTCCCAGCTGGGCAGGGTTAAAGACAGCTTTGCGCTGGATAAAATGTTTTTTATCGTCAATGCCGCAGATCTTGCACAATCCGAAGAGGAACTGGATGAGGTGGTGAAGCATGTTCGTACCAACCTGACGTCCAGCGGGGTAGGCAGCCCGCATATCTTCCCTGTTTCCAGTTTGGCAGCGCTGGATAGTAAGCTGTATGGGGATGAAGCGAAATTGCAGGAATCGGGGTTCCCGGTATTTGAAGATGCGCTTAGCCGTTTTGCGGTTGAAGAGCTGCCAAGGCTTTCAGAGCGCGCCGGTTATGATGAACTGGCTTCGGTGAGGGATCGAATCATAGCTTGGGCCGATATGGCAGCCCAGGATGAGACCACGCGTGAGCGTAAAATCGTGGAGCTGGAAGAGGTTCACAAACGAGCCTTATCCCGTCTTGCGGCTTTAACGGAGATTAACATGTCCCGTGATATCGCGCAGGAAAGCAGCGAGCTGCTGTTTCATGTACGGCAGCGGTTGGATTATGCCATGAACCGTTTCTTTCAGGAGTCGTTTAATCCTTCCGTGCTTCGGGAGGACGCAGGTCACCTGAAATCGGCCTTTGCGGCTTGCGGGCGTGATTTGATGCGGACGATGTCCACGGAGCTGGATCAGGAGTTATGGGCAACAACGCTTCGATTAGAGATGGCCGGCCGCAAATTAACCGAAGACGCAGCGCTTAAAGCAGCAGCGGATATCAACGGTATGGCCGAGGGCTTGTCCCTTGCCATCCGGAGGGATAAGGACTGGTCACCGCCGGAGCTGGAAGAAACGGAATTGCAAATACAAGGGGATTGGTTGGCCTTCTGGTCGACATTTAAGAACCCGAAGCATTTCTTTGAGGGCAGCGGAAGCTTCAAGCTTCGAGAAGCGGCAGAGCCGAAGGTGAAGGAAGCCGTGGCGAGTGTGGTGAGCATTCGGGAAGAGCAGCTGACGGACCACTATGTTCGGATGAGTGTACGTTCATTGCAGCATCATGTATCGGTGTTGGAGGAACAGCTGAAGGAATCCATGGCTGCCATCCTCGGTTCGCTGCAGGACGGTCAGTCTCCGTTGTTGTGGAGTAAGCTGGCGAATGAGCTGGAAGCTATGATTCAGGCGGCTCGGTAATGGCGGATCTTATGCCATAACATGTGCACACAACGAAAGGTGTAGATGTTGGAGTCTGAAGCTTCCATACGAATAACGATGTTATGCAGGTCTAAACTCCAATCGCATACTTTTCCATCAAAGGGCGTCCCAAATGCCATCCTGGCGGGGCGCCTTTTTTCCTATGCTCGTTCGGGTGGATAAGGTCAAGAGGATGGTATGACATATTTTAATCCGTTACAACGTTCGCACTGGGGTGAAAACGGCTTAGGATTTTACCCTTTTTCAAGCATGTTCAAAAAAGTCGGAAATCGTGGATGAAGCCTGATGGTTGAAGGGACTGACAATGTGATTATATCCCCTAGTATTAATGAGAATTTCCGATGATTTCATTATGAAACAAAGATAAGTTATACTATTTGCCCCCTTTAGGTCCTTTTGGCTCATTTATGGCGGTTTTCCCTCTTTGCCGCGGGTTCAGGTCGATGATAAACTTCATAAATGCTACATAACCTGAACGAAAATAATCCAAAGGAGGATAAACATGAATGTTCTCAGGCAACTGCAGGGCTTCTTTTGGGAGAAACGAAGTTATCTTTTTCTTTCCATGCTGTGTCTGGCGATTGCAACCGCTTTAGGACTTGTCTATCCGCATCTGTTAAAAGTGCTGATTGACGATGCAATCAAGCTGGAGAATTACGGTATCGTACCGCAGCTGGCACTCACTGTGCTGGGTGTGGTCATCCTTAAAGCTTTCATGCAGTTTTTGCACGGATTTTTTGGGGGAGGCTGGGGAACTACCTGGCTTATGCGCTACGAAACGCCTGCTATGAAAAATTGCAATTTCTATCGTTCCGTTACTATGACACGGCTCGGACCGGGGATTTGATGTCACGGCTGACGGGCGATTTGGAAGCGATTCGAATGTTTATCGGCTTCGGTTTTGCTCAGCTGCTCAATCTGGTATTGATGGTGACTTTCGGTTCCATTATGATGTTTACCATTAGCTGGAAATTGACGCTCGTAACTTTGGTAGCGATGCCATTTTTGGTTGTGGCGGCTCTAAAGTTCGAATCCAAGATCCATCCGGCATTCCAGGAGATGCGTCTGGCACTAAGCTCGCTGACGACCGCGGTTCAGGAGAATATCACGGGTGTTCGTACCGTAAAGTCTTTTGCTCGCGAGCCTCACGAAGTGGAGAAATTCTCCGAACGGAATGAGCGTTACAAAACCAACCAGATATTTGCCTCTTCCCTATGGGCCCGTTACTTCCCGATGATGGAGCTCTTCGCGAATATCAGTGTCGTCATTTTGCTAGCCGTCGGCGGAGCGATGGTCATCCAAGGTTCCATGACGGTAGGGGAACTGGCAGCTTTCTTTACTTTGATCTGGTACATAATCGGCCCGCTTTGGGGAATCGGGTTTCACATTAATAACTACACGCAGTCCAAGGCATCGGGTGAACGGGTATTGGAGCTGCTGAATCAGCCGATCGATGTCGAAGACCGTGAGCGTGCGGTAGATTTGGTGCCAAGCGAGGTGAAGGGTCATGTCGTATTTGATAATGTCACCTTTGCTTACGGTAACAAGATGGCGGCCGTCAAAGATATTAATCTGGATGCTCGTCCCGGCTCCGTGATCGGCCTGCTTGGGGGAACGGGGTCTGGTAAATCAACCATTATCCAGCTCTTGATGCATGCCTACAATGTGAATCAGGGCAGCATCAAACTAGACGGCATGAACATTAATGATATAAAGATCCGGAGTCTGCGCAGCCAGATTGCCACGGTCTTTCAGGAGACCTTCTTGTTCTCGTCCAGCATCCGCAACAATATTTCTTACGGCATGAAGGACGTTAGCATGGAAGAAATCATCCGTGTTGCAAAGCTGGCCAAAGCCCATGACTTTATTATGGAAATGAAGGATGGTTACGATACCATTGTCGGCGAACGGGGGATGGGACTTTCCGGCGGACAGAAGCAGCGGATTGCGATTGCACGAGCCCTTCTGAAAGATCCGAAAATCCTGATCCTGGATGATGCCACCAGTGCTGTAGATATGGAAACCGAGCATGAAATTCAGTCCGGCTTCCAGGAAGTCATGAACGGCAGAACGACATTTATTATCGCTCACCGGATTTCTTCTTTGCGTCATGCGGATGAAATTCTCGTTCTGGATGAGGGAAGAGTTGTGCAGCGCGGCAAGCATAACGATTTGATTGCAGTGCCGGGGCCTTATCAGGATGTATACAAAATACAATATGCGGACCTTATTGCGAAGCAAGCTCAAGCAGGAGGCACGCAAGGGCAGGTGCAAGCATGAACGCCAATGTAAATACTGAACCGCATCAAAAGCAAAAGATTCCGAGGCCGCGGAAGCCTTCGGAAGAAACGAATGAACGTTTTGTATACAAGGACGACGATGCGATTGAAAAGCCGTTTAACTGGGCGCAGCTGACGCGTCTGATCTCGTATATGAAACCTTACGCCAAACAGATTCTCCCGTTGATCGGCCTTATGATGGTCATCGGTACCATAACGAAGCTGGCCATTCCGTTCTTGACCAGTTTGGCAATCGACCAGGCCATAGACCCGAGGGACGGCAACCCGAGCTTAACCCTATTGTATCAGATTACAATCGCGGTTCTTGCGATGTATATCATTCAATGGGTTGCAGGAATATTTCGTATCAGATTTACGAATATCATCGGTCAGCGGGTCATTTATGACCTGCGAGCAGATCTGTTCCAGCACATTCAGCGCTTATCCTTCAATTTCTTCGACAAGCGTCCGGCTGGATCTGTGCTGGTCCGGGTTACGAATGATGTTAACTCCCTGCAGGATTTGTTTACCAACGGGGTTGTCAACCTGATCATCGACTGCGTGCAGTTAGTAGGTATTGTCGTTATTCTTTTGTTAATAAACTGGAAGCTCGGTCTTGCTGTTATTGTCACGGTACCGATCATGTTCTTCATCTCGACGAAACTCCGTGTACGCATCCGGCGTGCATGGCAGGATGTACGGATTCGGAACTCGCGGATTAACTCTCACTTGAATGAATCGATTCAGGGGATCCGCGTAACCCAAGCTTACACGCAAGAAGAAGAGAATATGAAGTTCTTTGATAACATGAACATGGACAGCAAAAAGTCCTGGGATAAAGCGTCCGCCATGAACCAAGGGTTTGGGCCTCTTATCGAAATTACCGGCGGTTTCGGTTCATTGATCTTGTTCTGGCTCGGTGCCGTGTTGATCCAGCAAGGCGAGCTCACCATCGGTCTGTTAATTGCCTTCACCCAATATGTCGGAAACTTCTGGGAGCCGATCAACCGGCTTGGCCAAATGTATAACCAATTGCTTGTCGCCATGGCTTCCTCTGAACGTATTTTTGAGTTTATTGACGAGAAGCCGAGCATTGATGATCAGCCTGGGGCGAAGAAATTGCCAACGATTAAAGGGGACATCAAGCTGGAGAATGTGGTGTTCGAATACGAAAAAGGACGTCAGGCTCTCAAAGGGATCAATCTGAATGTAAAGGCAGGCCAGTCGATTGCGCTTGTCGGTCATACCGGATCAGGCAAGAGTACTATCATTAATCTGCTCAGCCGATTCTATGATATTACCGAAGGTAAGCTAACGATTGACGGATACGATATCCAATCGGTGACGGTGGAAAGCCTCCGCAATCAGATTGGCATCGTGCTGCAGGATACCTTTATATTCTCCGGCACGATTCGCGATAATATCCGGTTTGGCCGTCTGGATGCGACCAATGAGGAGATTGAGGATGTAGCCAAGGCGGTCGGCGCCCATGAATTCATCGTTCAGATGCCGGGGGGTTACGATACCGAGGTTGAAGAACGCGGGAATATGCTGTCTATGGGTCAGCGGCAGCTGCTGTCCTTTGCCAGGGCGCTCCTTGCCGATCCGCGGATTCTGATTCTGGATGAAGCAACGGCGAGTATCGATACCGAGACGGAGTTGAAAATTCAAGAAGCTCTTAAAGTGCTGCTTCAGGGCCGAACCTCCTTCATCGTGGCGCACCGTTTATCAACGATCCGCCATGCCGATCATATCGTTGTGCTGGATCACGGTAAGATTATCGAAGAAGGAAATCACAGCCAGCTTATGCAGAAGCAGGGTACGTACCATGGGTTGATTGAAGCACAATACCGATTTTTGTAAAAACGGCTTAACAAAGGTTTAACAAAACCGACACAAATGTAAAAAAAATGTCGCTCGATACTTGCAATCTTCTTCATAAACTTACAAAATAGAAGTAGAGTTTACTCAGAATTCATAGAAGAAGGGAAGCATGAGGGTATAATGAGCATCGAAAGCGTATTATCTGCGCCTGCACTGCTGATTCGAAACTTTGAGAAGAATGATTTGGAAGCTGTCACATCCTTGATGCGCGAACTGAATTATCCGACCACGCTGAATGTCATGCGTGAACGGATGGAAGCGATGAACGACAATCCTTTGTACGGCAATCTGATTGCTGAAGTTGATGGTGTTGTTGTTGGTATGATCATGCTTCGTCAAGTCAAATCCTTCACTATGACCGAACCGGTCACTCAAATTACTTCGGTTATTGTAACCTCAAGCTACCGCGGCCAAGGAATTGGCAAAAGATTGATTCGCGGTGCAGAGACATGGGGAAGACAGCATGGTAGCCACCTCTTGTTTCTCACAAGCGGCAACCGGGAAGAACTTGCTCCCGCACATGCATTTTATGAGCATATTGGATTTGAAAAGGCTGGATATCAGTTTAGTAAAAAGCTGTAATCCAGGGGCTTTTCATGAACCCATCCCATTTTTGGGATGGTTTTTTTCTTGTAAAAAGAAAACCATACGCTATGCGTATGGTTCAGGATAGCTTAAGCGTTGTATAAAAAAATCCTCCGAAGTGTTAAGATAAATTCGGTTCGCCAACCAAATTTAAAACACGAGGAGGAGATCAGATGGCATCTGATGTGAACAGTTTAGCACATACAAAATGGAATTGTAAGTATCACATAGTGTTTGCACCAAAGTACAGAAGACAAGTGATCTATGGGAAATTGAAAGAGATATAGGAAAAATACTAAGACAATTGTGTGAAAGAAAAGGTGTAGAAATTATAGAAGCAGAGGCATGTAAAGATCATATACACATGCTGGTAAGTATACCGCCGAAAATAAGTGTGTCATCATTTATAGGGTATCTAAAAGGGAAGAGTAGCTTAATGATATTTGATCGCCATGCAAATTTAAAATATAAGTATGGGAATCGAAAATTCTGGTGTAAAGGGTTTTATGTGGACACGGTAGGAAGGAACAAGAAAGTGATTGAAGAGTATATACGAAATCAGTTACAAGAAGACGTGGTTGCAGAGCAAATGACGCTGGAAGAGTATATAGATCCATTCACAGGAGAAGAAACAGGAAGCAAACGAAAGAAGAAGAACTAGAAGACCCCTTAAGGGGTAGCCGAAAAAGTAGTGCGGTTGGCGAACGATTCAATGCCCTTTAGGGCTGGCCAGTAACAAAGGCTTTCAGCCGCAGAGCAAACCACCCGTTCACACGGGTGGTTTATTTGTTATGACCTAAAAATCGATTGAAAGACCACCGATATAAAAAGAGATTCATCGCTTGAATCAGGCATTAATCACTACATATGATCTGGGACTAATGTCGACTTGATCACCTATGTATAGGTAGGAATTCAAGGGCGCTTTTCCAACAATTGTAGGATTGCCCAAGGTATCAAATGTGTTACAATGTGTTCGTACGAGATTACAAAAATGTAACTATTGTTTGATCGTCCAGCACCTTTGAAATTCATCTTAGAACGGGCGGTCAAGCAAACTCACAACTATGAGCATAGGAGATGAGCATTTATGAACAACCATTGGATAAAGAAAATCGCAGGCGGCAGCATTGCTGCTGTACTGGCTGTCGGTATCATGCTGCCCACTACGGCATCCGCAGCACCTGCTGAGAGTAATAATTATGTAAATTGGCAGCAAAAGATCCAGAAGTTCCTGGAAAGCCAAGGTTTTGAATCCCAGTTTAAATGGGTGGTTCAGAAGCCGCAAACGGAAAAACCTCAGGCAGACAAACCTGTTGAAACTCCGCAAACCAGCAAGCCAGAAACCACTAAACCAGAAGCGACGCAACCTGAAACCAGCAAACCGGAAACAAGCAAGCCTGAGACTAGCACTCCAACTACAAAACCGTCCCAGCCTTCCGAGCCGGCGGGTACAACGGAACAATCGAATTTTGCTTCCGAGGTTGTCACATTGGTGAACAAAGAACGTGCGAATGCAGGTCTGAAGCCGCTCACGGTCCATGCTAAGCTAACAACCGTAGCGCTGGATAAAGCGAAGGATATGAGTAATAACAATTACTTCAGCCACACTTCACCGACACATGGTTCGCCATTTGATATGATGAAAGCTTACGGTATTTCTTACGGCTATGCCGGCGAGAATATTGCTAAAGGGCAACGTACGCCTCAAGAAGTAATGAACTCCTGGATGAATAGCCAAGGTCATCGTGAAAACATCCTGTCTCCGAATTTCACCATGATCGGTGTTGGATATTATAACGGATATTGGGTTCAAGAATTCATCAGTCAATAAGCACTTATCTTGTTTCATATGAAGAGGCTGCCCCGGTCACGCATCGAAAGATTGCGTCCGGGGCAGTCTTCTTTGCGTGTTTTGATTTGCAAATTTTATATAGAAGTCTTAAGGTAATGTAATGAGGAGTTTTGTAGGGGGAATGTCATGAAATCATCTGCATGGATATGGCGAATCACTGCCTCCGTGTCGGTTATTGTAACGATTGTGCTCATTATCGGTTTTATGTATGCGTTCAAAGATATTAATGATCCGCAAGGACAGCCCTTGCTGACCGGTGGCGGATCCGAGGCGTCCGATGAAGAGACAGCGCCGGAACAGCCGGGGAGCGATCCGTCACAACCGGTTTTGCCCCATGATTTAAAGGTAACTGCGATTGGAGATTCACTGGCCAAGGGAACAGGGGACAACACCGGGAGCGGTTTTGTCCGCCGAAGCGTGGATCAATTAAATGGCGATGGACGAACAGCGAGCCTGCTGGCAAATCTGGCCATAAACGGAATGACCACCGAAGCACTGCTTCCCAAGCTGGATGACAAGGGAATACAGTATGCCTTGAAGCAAGCCAATGTGATTATGCTTTCGATCGGAGGCAATGATATATTTCAAGGCAGCGGGCTGATGGACGGGGCGGCGGATTCCGATGAGTTGGAGCTCGAACCTGCCAAGCTGATGGCCGCATTGCCGCAGGCCTCTGAACGCCTGCAGGCGATTCTGGAGAAGATTCGCGCCATTAATCCGGATGCCCGAATCGTTTATATCGGTCTCTATCATCCTTTTTCCGATTTGGAGGATTTGCTCATACCCGGCAATATCGTGGTCTCTGCCTGGAATCATTCGGTCATGGAGATTGTGAACCGGGATCCCAATATGACATTGGTCCCTACGTTTGATCTGTTTCAGCACAAGCTGGGCGAGTATCTGTCCTCGGACCATTTTCATCCGAACGGGGAAGGATATCAGGCTATTGCGGATCGAATTGTAGAGGGTATGCTCTAGGCATGATGAGGATGTCATATGGGGAGTTGGAAAACGATGAATGAACAAGCTCAAGAAATCGTGTTATCTGTCCAGCATGTAAAAAAGAAAATCGGTCGAAAATGGATTATACATGATGTGTCGTTCGACGTGCGCGCAGGCGAAATTTTCGGGTTCTTGGGGCCGAACGGGGCAGGAAAGACGACCACGATCCGGATGCTGGTTGATCTGATCAAACCGACCTCCGGCAAGATCGAGGTCTGCGGTTATGATGTGAACCGCCAGCAGGAGCAGGCGCTGCGTTATATCGGTTCCATCGTGGAGAATCCTGAAATGTATTCATATATGACGGGGTGGGAAAATCTTGAGCATTTTGCGCGAATGCAGCCCGGCATTGACCAGCAGCGAATACAGGAAGTTGTGGATACGGTGAGATTGGATCGAAGAATTCATGACAAGGTGAGCACGTATTCTCTGGGAATGCGGCAGCGGCTCGGGATAGCCCAAGCCCTGCTCGGCAGACCGAGGCTGCTCATTCTTGACGAGCCGACAAACGGTCTTGATCCGAAAGGGATCAAAGAGATGCGGCAGTTCATCCATCGGTTAGCCGAGGAAGGGTTGGCTGTTTTTGTCTCGAGTCATCTGCTGAGCGAAATCCAGCTGTTATGCGATCGCGTGGCGATCATCAGCAGCGGAAGAGTGCTTGCGGTTGGCGAGGTCGAAGAATTGATTGCCGGCAACAGCGATCATGTGATCTGGGATCTGAATCCCGCCGTGCAAGGGAAACGGATATTGCAAAAGCTGGATTATTGCCACATCGTCGAACGCCCCGAGGACGTGCTCGACGATAATTTGCTCGCAGGCATGTCTCCGGACGCTGTTGTGACCCGTATGAGCACTACATACACGTCAAGAGCTGTGGAACGGCTGGTAGCTGCGGGAGTACAGGTCCGGGAGGTTCATCGGATCAATCCTACGCTGGAGCAGCTGTTCCTGCAGATGACGGAGGGTGAGAGTATTGAGTAACCTGTTGCCCCTGATCAAAAACGAGTGCATCAAAATTATCAAACGAAAGCGGTTTTATGTTGTCCTTCTCGTTCTTCTTGTTCTGGTTCCTATGTTTACTTATGCCCAGATGAAGTCAGCTGAACGGAGCCGGGAGAAGTTCAACAGTGATTGGCGGCTTGAACTTCAGCAGCGAATCACGGATAATGAGAATTCGCTTAGCAGTGACAGGGTGCCGGATGAATGGAAACGATATAGGCAAATCTTTATTCAGCAAATGCAGTATTATTTGCAGCATGATGTGAATCCTAATCAACCAAACGGGGTTACGTTTACACGGGAATTTTTGAATAATGCGATATCCCTGTTTATCCCGCTGCTCATTATGGCTATCGCCTCGGATATCGTCTCCGGTGAACGGACGACCGGTACCATCAAAATGCTGCTGACAAGGCCTGTGAAGCGATGGAAGGTGCTGCTCAGCAAACTGATCGCCTTGATCATGTTTACGTCTCTTATTGTCGTTTCCACCTTTGTCATAGCCTATCTGATCTCCGGCCTAGCCTTCGGATACAAGGGATTTGACATACCGGTATTCACGGGATTCCAAATTGTTGGGTCTGATGTGGATATGTCCGGCGTTCATGCTGTTCCACAGTGGAAGTATTTGCTGATGCAGGGTGGATTGGTGTGGTTTGTCGGCGTATGCGTCGGTATGCTGGCTTTTATGGTGTCCGTGCTGGTTCGAAGCACGGCGGCGAGCATTGTGATCATGATGGCCGCATTGATTGCCGGAAATATTCTGACGAATATGGCATCGGCCTGGAGCAGCGCGAAATATTTGTTCATGGTAAACCTCAATTTAACGAATTATTTAGCAGGCAATTTGCCGCCAATTGAGGGGATGACTTTGAATTTTTCCCTTGCCGTATTGGCCGTCTGGGCCATTTGTGCGGTTATTGTTTCATTCAGTGTCTTTACGAGAAGGGATATCTTGAATTAAAATGGACAAAGCATGAAACATTTGTTTGCATTTTTTAGGGAACAGCGTTCTTCTAAAATATTGAAATGTAGAAATAGAAATACACGAGATACGTGAAATTGAAGGAGGAGCATGAATGGTCGAACAGATCGATATGTTTGCAGAGTCATCGAAGAACGGCGGTAACAACCGTTCAGGATACGATGCTGACGACATTCAAGTGCTCGAAGGCCTCGTTGCGGTGCGCAAACGGCCAGGCATGTACATAGGGAGCACAAGCTCGTCAGGCTTGCATCATCTGGTATGGGAAATTGTGGACAACGCCGTAGACGAGCATTTGGCCAAGTACTGCTCGAGAATTGAAATTACATTGCATAAAGACGGATCCGCGACGGTATACGACAACGGACGCGGTATTCCAACCGGAATGCACAAGACAGGCATCCCCACCCCGCAGGTTGTATTTACGATTTTGCATGCCGGCGGTAAATTCGGTGGTTCCGGATATAAGAAGTCCGGCGGTCTTCATGGCGTTGGCGCATCCGTAACCAATGCGCTGTCCGAGTGGCTGGAGGTTGAAATTTACCGTGACGGTAAAATTCATCGCCAACGATTTGAATACTGGCAGGACAAAAAAGGAAAAGAGCATGTCGGGGAACCTGTAACGGGTCTTGAGGTGCTTGGCAATACGAACAAAACAGGGACGAAGATTACGTTTAAACCGGATGCGCGCGTGTTTACCGCGGGAACGCATCTGAACTACGACACGCTTGCAGAGCGCTTACAGGAAATTGCCTTCCTGAACTCCGGACTCCGGATTGTATTGAAAGACGAGCGCAGCGGCAACGGGGAAGAGTTTTTCTATGAAGGCGGCGCAAGCCAGTTCGTTCAGTTCCTGAATGAAGGCAAGGACGTGCTGCATGATGTGATCCATTTTTACGCGGAGAAGGATGATATCGAAGTTGAAATCGCCCTTCAATATAATGCGGGATATACCGAAACGTTGGCTTCTTTCGTTAACTCCATCCCGACGCGCGGGGGTGGTACGCATGAGACGGGTTTTAAGACAGCTTACACCCGTGTCATGAATGATTATGCCCGCAAGAACAATCTTTTGAAGGAAAAGGACAAGAACCTGGAAGGCAATGATCTTCGGGAAGGCATGATGACCGTGATCAGCGTCAAGATGGCTGAGGTCGAATTTGTCGGACAGACCAAGGACCAGCTGGGAAGCGCTTCTGCACGCAGTGCGGTTGACAGCATTGTCACCGAGAAGATGCAAATCTTCCTCGAGGAGAATCCGCAGATCGCACAAACGCTGCTGAAGAAGGCCATCCAGGCTTCCAAAGCGCGTGAAGCGGCCCGTAAAGCAAGGGACGAGATGCGCAGCGGCAAGAAGCGAAGCGAAAGCTCCAATCTGGGCGGCAAGCTGACGCCTGCGCAGTCCAAGGACTTTACGAGAACCGAATTGTTTATAGTCGAAGGGGACTCCGCTGGCGGTTCTGCGAAGCAGGGACGGGATTCGAAAATCCAGGCTATACTGCCTCTTAAAGGGAAACCGATGAATCCGGAGAAATCGAAGCTGGCCGACATCCTGAAGAATGATGAATACCGAGCAATTGTATCTGCCATTGGTGCAGGGATCGGTACGGAGTTTACCGCCGGGGACAGCAATTATTCGAAAATCATCATCATGACGGATGCGGATACGGATGGCGCTCATATTCAGGTGCTGCTGCTTACGTTCTTCTACAGATACATGAAACCTTTAATTGATGAAGGCCGCGTCTACCTTGCGCAGCCTCCTCTGTATAAAATCGCCAGCAAATCCGGGAAGCTGGAAACCGTTCGGTATGCCTGGACGGATGAGCAGCTGGCTAATTATTTGAAGGAATTCAAAAACTTTGAGCTGCAGCGTTACAAAGGTCTGGGCGAGATGAACCCGGAGCAATTATGGGAAACGACGATGAACCCGGAAACACGGACATTGCTGCAGGTACAAATCGATGATGCTGCCAAAGCGGAGCGTCGTGTGTCTACGCTGATGGGAGATAAAGTAGATCCCCGCAAACGGTGGATCGTAGAAAATGTAAACTTCGCAGAGTTTGAGGAATAGAAGGTGAAGGAATGAGTTTATCTGAGCAATTTTTGCCGGCTTTTCTGGAAGAGGTCGTAGGTGATCGATTTGGCCGGTATTCCAAGTATATTATTCAGGACCGAGCGATCCCGGACGTTCGTGACGGGCTGAAGCCCGTTCAGCGCCGGATCCTGTATGCCATGTACGATTCGGGTAACACACCGGATAAACCATACCGTAAATCGGCGAAAACCGTCGGGGATGTCATGGGTAATTACCATCCGCACGGGGACTCATCGATTTATGAAGGTATGGTTCGGATGGCTCAGCCATGGAAGATGGGACATGTGCTCGTGGACGGCCACGGAAACTGGGGTTCCCAGGATGATGATCCCGCCGCAGCGATGCGTTATACCGAGGCAAGGCTATCGCCGATTGCCATGGAGCTGCTTCGGGATATCGAGAAGCGGACCGTACTGTTTAAGGATAATTTTGATAACACGGCCAAGGAACCGGTTGTGCTGCCTTCACGGTACCCAAACCTGCTTGTGAACGGAGCTAGCGGGATATCCGCGGGTTTTGCCACTGAAATCCCGCCTCACAATCTGCGGGAAGTGATCGATGCTTGTATTGCCGTAATGCAGAAGCCGGAGATTGAGCTGGCGGAGATTATGACCTTTATCAAAGGTCCGGACTTCCCGACCAGCGGAATCATCATGGGCGGCGAAGGCATTTTGGACGCCTATCGGACAGGCAAAGGCCGCGTTTATCTACGGTCGAAGACGGACATTGAATCGCTTCGCGGCGGCAAGCAGCAGATTGTCATCACGGAAATTCCTTATCAGGTCGTTAAGTCACGGCTTGTTACCACGATGGAGAACATACGACTGGAGAAAAAAGTCGAGGGCATCGCCGAGGTTCGCGATGAGAGCGGACGAGAAGGACTTCGCATCGTCGTTGAGCTGAAGAAGGATGCCGACGCAAACGGGATTCTTGCTTATTTGTTCAAGAAAACCGATCTGCAAATTACGTATAACTTCAATATGGTTGCAATCGTGAATAAAACCCCTCAACAGCTGGGGCTTAAAGACATGTTATCTGCCTATATCCAGCATCAGCGTGAGGTCGTCACGCACCGGACCCAGTATGAGCTGGAGAAAGCAGAGGATCGGGCGCACGTATTGGAAGGCCTGGTTAAGGCTTTAAATATCCTGGATGAGGTCATTGCGGCGATCAAAGCGTCCAAGAATCGCCAGGATGCCCAGAACAATCTGCAATGGATGTTCGGTTTCACGGAGAGACAAGCCGATTCCATATTGACCTTGCAATTATACCGCCTTACGAACCTTGAAATTCATTCCCTGCAAAAAGAGCTGGACGAGTTAATGAAGAAAATCGAGGGCTTGCGTGCGATACTGGACAGCGATAAGAAGCTGATTGCCGTCATTCGCAAAGAGCTGCTTGAAATTCGCGAGAAATACGGCATCGACCGGCGTTCTGTCATTCAGGAAGAAGTGGAAGAGATCAAGGTTAATCTTGAAGTGCTGGTGAACGCAGAGGACGTGCTCGTAACTCTGTCTAATGAAGGCTACATCAAGCGCACCAGCATGTTATCCTTCACCCGAAGCGGCGGTGAGCTGGAAAGCTCAGGCGTTAAGGAAGGGGATTACATCACACGTCTGTTTGAAGTCAATACCCTGGAGAATCTGCTTATATTCACGAGCCGTGGGCAGTATTTCTTATTGCCGGTTCACCAGATTCCGGAATACAAATGGAAAGATGCCGGTACGGCCATCGTTAACGTGATTCAGGTACCGAAAGAGGATCACATCGTATCGGTCATTCCGGTTTCGAACTTTGAAGAAGAGGGCAAGTCGCTTGTGTTTGTCAGCCGCAAAGGTCAAGTGAAGCGCACAGAGCTCAAGGAGTATGTTACCAAGCGGGCTGGCGCTGTTGCTGCAGCCAAGGTCGCTGCGGAAGACAGCATTATCCAGGTCGTTGTGAGTGATAACAATAAAGATATTGTGCTAATCTCGAAAGAAGGGATGAGCATCCGGTTTAATGAGCAGGAAGTCAACGCGATGGGACGCGTTTCCGGCGGGGTTCGAGGAATCCAGCTCCGTGACGGGGATGAAGTCGTTGCGGCATTATGGGTGGAGAACGATGAGGGTGAGATTTTGACTATCACGGATCTTGGCTATGGCAAGCGCAGCTTGCTGTTGGATTACCAGACGCAAAGCCGCGGCGGAAAAGGCATGGCCACGTTTGAGTTTAAGGAAGGCAAGCGGGTGAAGCCTAACGGCAGCGCCATTGTCGGAGCTTTCTATTGCCGTGAACCGCTGCAGATTATGGCGTACAGCGAAGACGGGCAAGCCCATCTGATTCACACCGAAAAAGTTCCGATCGCGGAACGTAAATCGATAGGCAAACTGCTTGCCGATGTTGGCAAGCAAGGACGGATTGTCGATCTGGTAACTCTTCCGCATGCGGAGTCAGGTAAAGAAAGTTAAACAAGATTGCGTAACATCCTTTTCTTGGAGATTTCCAAGTTTGGACAAGATAAGATAGACGGACGAACAGCACCTTCGATGATATTTGTCGAGGTGCTTTTGCTATATTTTGCGTTTCCCGCAACATTTGAGCTGTTATTTATACTATTTGACATATGCCTGACTGTGTCGAAGTAGGATGAACCTTGAAAAACGCCGTCATATAAGGGTTGGCGGGTTTTGTCGCTTGATTGGAAATTATATTTTTTAACGAAAAAAGAAGGATATTGAGAGGTTGCCCGCGAAAAGTTAATCCTATAAACTATTATGGAATCATGACTAGGGTTCAAACGAAACCCATTCACAAAAAGTACAGCGCAACATCCACGGACGGTATCCGATGTTTGATCATGACAGCATTATTGAAGGGACGGGATAAATATGCATACTGCCGAATTCGCCAAGGTGTGGTCCAAGCTGGCCAAGGATTATAAGCTCCATATGGAAGCCGGATTAGCACCGACATTGACGGAATCGCAACTGATGGTGCTGGAGGTGCTTGCTGAATTAAAGCGAATGAAACCTTCCGATTTCATTCCTTACCTGGCCACAAGTCCGGCAGCCGTAACCATGCTATTGGACCGGATGGAGAAGAATGGATTGATCAAACGGGAACGGGACGCAAGTGACAGACGGATCGTCTGGGTGACGATTTCCTATAAAGGGCGTGAGGAATATACACGCGGATTACAGGTTAGGGATGAGTACCTTTCCCAAATTTTGAACCGCATATCCTCGCATAATCAGCAGCTGCTTGTCTATCTGTTAGGAAAGATTAGTACAGCTCCAAAGGAAGTTCTGGTTGAGGTATAAGTATAAGTTCTAAAGCTAAAGCTAACGTTCTAAACGTAGAATAGCCCCCTGGGCGGCTGCAGACGGCAGCTCACCCTTGAGGGCTGTTACATATTTTTATACTTATGGAACATTATCGTTATATCACGTTTCGAATCTTTACCATGACGTATTGAGATTATGACTTAAGCAACCATAAAGCCGGCACGTTGGAGGGTTCCCAACCAGGCAGGGACGTGTGGGCTTGCCGGCACTCATAGGTGTTGCCGCCATATGTGACTAAGGCTCCTAGCTGGTATGAAGTGTTTGGTGCCCAGGCCGGAGTTTCCGGTGTGGAGCCGTCCGCCGTGGTAACTTGCAGTTCATTGCTTGCAGCGGAGACGTTGCCAGCCGCATCACGAGCTTTAACGGTGAAGCTATAGGCTGTGTTGGGTGATAACCCGCCGACCGTATAGGAAAGCGTGCTGCCGGATACCGTGGTCACCAGCGCTGTGCCCCGATAAACCTCATAGCCGCTAACGCCGACATTATCCGTGGAATTGTTCCAGGCTAATGATACGCTGGTTGAAGTAGAGCCGACTGATCGTAGATTGGCGGGAGCCGTCGGAGCTTGAGTGTCCGGTACCGGATTGGATGTGGCAATCGTTAACGGATTGCTCGCCGTGGAGACATTGCCTGCTCCATCGCGTGCTTTTACCGTAAAGGTATAGGAGGTTGACGCTTGCAGACCGGTGACGGTATGGCTTAAGGTTGATCCTGATACGGTTGTTACTAGATTAGATCCTTGATAGATTTCATAACCTGTTACCCCCACATTATCCGTGGCAGCGTTCCAGGAGAGCGAGATGCTGGTGCTGGTGACGCCTGTGGATCTTAAGTTACCGGGTACGGTTGGAGCTTGCGTGTCCTGATTTCCGCTGCCGTTATTCAGGTTCACATCGATTACGTTATAGAAGGCGTTGCCTGTATCGGCGATCTCCCACACAGCCAAGATCAGATAGTAGCCGGTGCGGTCGGTAGGAACATTACAGGTGTGGGTTACGGTGTTCGGCGGACGTTTGCCACCGTCATTGAAGGAGCAGAACAATTCGAGATCTGCGCGTGCGAGGGGTTTGCTGGAATCCCAGCCTTTTTTCGTAATATAATATTTCCAATCGGATGTGGCGTGAGCTGCGGTCAGCACCCATTTAAATGTATTGGGTCCGCCCTTCATGTTCACTTTACTCCAGCGGGTAGGTGATTGTTCATTGAGCTCGTGAAAAATTCCAGCACCAGCAATCTGACCATCCGCCGGTCCACCGACGGGGAAGTTACCTTTTCCCTCGAGGGAATGCGGTTCATATATGATTCTGCCGCAGTTGGTGTTCTCTCCGAGCTTACACTTATAACCACGACTGGCTGGTGATTCAATATACCCATGAGCGGAGACGCTGCTTGCCGTGATGATCATGATGGTGAAGAACAACAGCGTGCTTCCTAAAAAAATCCACAGCGGTTTCAAATGCAAGCGGCGATTTGTTTGATATTGAACCTGATCCATAACAAATACCTCCTTGAATTTTTAATGTGAAATTCAGCGGACACTTGATGCTGATCAAACCTCCCTGAGCTGTGAGTTTTCTTCCCTGTTACACATCATAAACAACTGAGCCGACCGTGTAACCATTCATGAACAGCTTTTGATCATCCTCCTCCTTGGCACCATTGATCTATATAAACTCGCAAGCAGAGTTTATACCATGATTGTACAAAACAACTAAAAAATGTTAAACTATTTAGTTTCTATTTTTCGGCATTCTTTGATAAAAGTAAAGGGATAATATATTATCGTAAAGGGATACAATATTACAGTATTTGCCATCATGAAACAGAGGTATAAAAAAACCGAAATCCAAGGCTGGATTTCGGTTTTTCTGTATTATATGGATAGTACGTCATGTGAACGCCAGCTTCTCCATCGAGAAAAGGCTCCAGGGATAGTCGGAGGGCGGCATGGAACGAATGGAGATCTCCTCTTTGGTAACGGGATGAGGAAATCCGACCAATACGGACCATAAGGCAATCTGCTGGCCGGCTTTGTTCACCTTGCTTCCATACTTCTGATCTCCGAACAGCGGATGTCCCGCATGGCTCAGCTGTACACGGATTTGGTGCGGCCTGCCCGTGTGCAGCTCGATCAGGACGAGGCTGAAGCCTTCGGACGTTTGGAGCACGGTGTAATCTAGAATGGCCTCCTTGGCCCCGTCCGTACCTTTAGAGGTGACATGAACGGTGTTGGTTTTTACATCCTTATACAGCATATTTACGAGCCGGCCTGACGTTTTCGAAGGAATCCCATGAACGACCGCCACATATTGCTTGCGGAAGCTGCGACTGCGGACGGATTCCGATAATCGGGATGCGGCTTTGGAAGTCTTGGCAAACACCATCGCTCCGCCAACCGGACGGTCCAGACGGTGCACCAATCCCAAAAACACATTGCCCGGTTTATTGTAGCGCTCCTTAATGTCCTGTTTCAGAATGGTCAGCATGTCGGGATCGCCGGTAGCATCCTCTTGGGAGGGGATGTTTACCGGCTTGGTTACTCCTAACACATGATTATCCTCGAACAGAATCGGCACAACCGGATATGCTGCAGGTTCCCGCTTGTTCATTGAATCAGGACTCCCATCGACCCAGGATGCCGCACGGCAGGTTCATGCCGGAGCGGGTAATCGGCAATCCGATCTCTCCCGCACTGATGGTACCGCCGTATTTCGGCTTCATGGTCATGGTCAGCATGTTATTAAGAACGGTAGGGGAGATTCCGGTTGTATAGGAGTTAATCAGCATGAACAGCGGATTATCCGATACGATGCTCATGCAGCTTTCGAGGAAGGGATACAAGCTTTGCTCAAGCTTCCACGTTTCTCCACTTGGTCCGCGGCCATAAGATGGAGGGTCCATAATGATCGCATCGTATTTGTTCCCCCGCCGCTGCTCCCGTTGCACGAATTTAAACACATCATCCGTGATATAACGGATAGGACGGTCGGCAAGTCCGGACAATGCCGCGTTTTCCTTGGCCCATTGAACCATCCCCTTCGCAGCATCCACATGAACAACCTGAGCTCCGGCCGAGGCGGCCGCGACGGTTGCTCCGCCGGTATAGGCGAACAGGTTCAGCACGCTGACCGGACGTCCGGCAGAAGCGATCTTATCCATCATCCAGCGCCAGTTGGCTGCCTGCTCCGGAAACAAACCGGTATGTTTAAAATTGGTTGGTCGAATATGAAATTTCAATTGGTCGTATGAGATGGTCCATCGGTCCGGAAGCTGCTTTTTCATGTCCCATTGCCCGCCGCCCGACGAACTGCGGTGATAGTGTCCGTGCACAATGCGCCACTGTCCATCTTCGCGTTCAATCGGCCATATGATCTGCGGATCCGGACGTCTGAGTATCACGTCGCCCCAGCGTTCCAGCTTCTCTCCGCCTCCGGTATCGATGACCTCGTAATCTTGCCAATCCTGAGCTACATACATGTTGAAAACCATCCTTCAAATAGTCATTTAGATTTTATTGTACAACATATCAGAAGCTGAATGCCACCAAGGATTCCCCGGCTTGATCAAACCTATTCGGGATGATATGGACTTTGAAGCTCGACTTACCCCAAATCTTCGAATGCGGAGTGGAAACGGAATACGCCATGCAGGTGATCGAGCGCGCCCGGCTGAAGCTCGGCAACCATGAACACCTCATCGGAAACCGTAAATTGGGTGATGTCGATTCCATAGGCTCTGGCCTGCACAAATCCGTAACGGGGATAATATGCCGGATGACCGAACAGAAAAACAAGTGGATAGCCATGCGAGAGACACCGCCGTTTGCCTTCTTCAATCAAGTTCCCGCCGATCCCTTGTCGTTGATAATCCGGAAGCACGGCCAGCGGCCCTAGCGCAGCCACGTGATGCCTATGAACCCCGTCAAAAAGGCTAGACCGGCTGAACATAATATGTCCCTTGATGATCCCATCTTCTTCCGCTACGATTGATAATTCCCCTTGAAAGTCTTTATCTTCCCGCAGCCGCCGCACTAGAATCGCTTCTTCCTGTCCGGGAAAAGCCTGAGTGAGAAGGTTTTGGACCTTCTCGTAATCGTTCTTGGTTTCTGTACGTATGTTCATCGTAATCTCTCCTCCGAAAATCCTTAGCATTCTTATTGATATCCTGGTCTACCCACCGACAAGAGTTTCGTTATTCCGGTTTCGTTTCGATCTGCAGTCCTTCAACGTGCTTGCGGTTCATCAGTTTACGCTTCTTCCGGTTCTCTTTGCTCTCAAAAACAATATCAAGATCATAATCCTCCGGATAAAGATCCTTGGCTGCAATATAAGGCTTCAGCCGTTTATGGTTAATTTTCAGTCTATCCTTCTGAATCATCACACCGATATTACCTCTACCGTCGATGGTTTCATACACGGTTCCGCTTCGTTTCAAATAAGGCACATAGACACGATCGCCTAATTGATAGAGGGAAGAGGGAGAATCTTCTTCTTGATGATCTTCATCATTCATTAGCTTATCCTGTTTGTCTGTCGGCAACGTACCGTATTCTTCCGGACGTGTTTCTTCAGCCTTATCATCGGACTCTGAGCTTACCTTTTGGATAAGGGCCGTGTTAGCTCTTGCCGCTCCAGCTTCCGTGATTTCCCGCGATCTGGCAATGATCGACTCCGGTATGCCCAGCTTCGCTGCAATGACAAAGGCATAACTGTGCCCGGCTTCACCAATCCGCAGACGATAGAGCGGCTCGAGTGTGTCAGCATCAAATTCCATGCGGGCATTCTCAAAGCCGGAGGTGCGCTCGGCAAAATTTTTGATTTCGGTAAAATGGGTGGTTACCACAACCGTTGCTTGACGTTGACTCAACTCCTCCAGGATGGCGATCGACAATCCAACGCCTTCACCGGGATCCGTTCCCGAAGCCATTTCATCGAGCAGTACAAGCGTGGACCGGCCGGCTGTCTGCAAAATGTCGCGGATGTTGCGAATGTGCGCAGAGAACGTGCTGAGGGCATGCTCCAAACTCTGCCCATCTCCGATATCGACGGAAACCTCGTCAAAGATGGCGCAATGGCTGCCTTCCGCGACAGGAACCAGCAGACCGGATTGCACCATAACGGTGATGAGACCAACCGTCTTCAGAGCAGAAGTTTTGCCGCCGGTATTAGGCCCTGTAATGATCAAGGTTTTATACCGCTCCCCGATAGAGAAGTCCAGCGGTACCATCGTGGAGCCGATTAAAGGATGCACCGCGGATTTTAGATGGATGACCCCCTCCTGGTTCAGGCTTACATTGCGCCCGCCGATGGAAACGGCGTACTTGCCCCTGGCTATGATGTAATCGTAGATTCCAACAATGTCGGCATTGGTTCTCAGTTCGAATTGATATTGCTCGGCAAGTGCAGTCAAATCACTCAGCACCTTCGTTTCTTCGCGGACTTCATCGGCGTGCAGGAAATTCAATTCCATCTGAAGTCCCTGCAAGTCGGAGGGCTCGATGAATACCGTCTGCCCGCTGGCCGATTCATCCAGAATCGAGCCATTCACGGATTTACGGTGCTCCTTCTTGATGGGCAGCACGTAACGATCTCCGCGCTTGCTGATGACATGCTCTTGCATGATCCCTTTGTAACGGCTTATCAGGCTGTCGAGCTTACGCTTGATCCGTTCCTCGGCTACGATGATTTTTTTGCGGATTTTGGCCAAATCTTTGCTGGCGCTATCCACAACACGTCCCCCGTGAATGCTGCGTTCGATTTCGGACAGAAGTGGACGCAGTTCATGCATGGATGAGGCGTAGGAACTGATCAATGGAGCAATGCCCTCCTTGGCTTTCATATACTGAATGAGCTGACGGCAGCTTCTCAGATATTGGACCATATTCCCGAAATCGCGCTCAGACAGCACGTAACCGGTGCCGAGCAGATCCAGGATCATTTCAATGCCCTCCAGTGAAGGAATAGGGACGCTAGCTCCGGTCTGGAGCAGGGTTTTGGCTTCCTCCGTTTCATTCAGTTTGTTGCGGATGGCTTTCATCTGGGTGAGGGGTGCCATCTTCCGGATATGCTCGACGCCCAGATACGATACGGCAAAGCGTTCAAGTTCGGTGCGTATTTTCTCGTACTCCAATTTGTTTAATGCGAAGGGTTTCATGGGTTACATTCTCCTTTGACTATAAAATGGATGGTATACAACACAAAAAGGGCGGAAAGCGAACTACTAAGGTTCGCTTTCCGCCCATAGATCGTTATTCTGATGGCATGGCGTTATGGGACGGCTCCAAATAACCCTTTTGAATAAAAGGAGGGGGAGACCCAAAAAATCCGTGCTGAACTCAGCACGGATGACCATATCATATCTGAATAAACCCTAAAGGGGCTTCCATTGATATCCGCAGTTCTTAACTAATTCAACGGACGAAATGAAAATCCATCAAAAAATAAACATATCCCTTTACAGGAAATGCCCAAAATTTTACATTTCGATCCATATGAAATTTGGTTAGTTAAGAACGACCACCGACATCAAAATCTCTCCTTTAGATAAGAGTATGAAATAACTATATCCATAAATAGGGTCACAAGTCAAGGTCGAAAAGCGGATACGATCCCTTAAAAAACTGTGATATGATGGAATTGTTATACAGTTGCTTATCCATAGTAACTGCTGGCGTCAATCATGAGAGGACAAGACACGAGAGGAGTTATATCCATGGGGAAATTGCTGACACGAAGTGAGGTTCCAATCGAGGCTACTTGGAATCTGGATGATTTGTTTGTCTCGCAAGAAGCATTCGAAGCGGGATTAAAAGCGATTGAATCGCAAGCTGCTCAATTGACTCGATTCAGAGGCAGGCTGGGAGAGGGTGCGACCGTTCTTCTGGAGTGCTTGAACGAACAGGAAGCTCTGATGGAGAGCATTAGCAAAGTCGGGGCGTATGCTAGATTACGACAATCGGAAGACGGAACCAATCCGGCCAACCTGGCAAATTCGGCCAGAACGGGCGATGTTCTCTCACGCATCCAATCTTCCCTGACGTTTATTGAATCGGAGCTGCTGGATCTCGAGGATGGAATCATCGAACAATACATAACGAAGGAAGACGGGCTTGTTCCTTATGCCCGAAGTTTGACATTGCTGCTGGAATCGAAGCCTCACCGCTTGAGTCCTGAGACGGAAAGCGTGTTGGCATCGCTGGGAGAGGTGCTCGGTTCCCCTTACCGCATCTATTTGCGCAGCAAGCTGTCGGATATGACTTTTGACGATATTCAAGTGAATGACGGAACCAAGCCGGTCTCGTTCCGCCTGTACGAGAATTCTTACGAAATGTCAGAGGATACGCAGCTTCGGCGCGAGGCCTATGCCTCGTTCACGAAGTCACTGCAGGGATCGCGCCATACATTTGCCGAGGCATACGCCACCGAAGTGAAGAAACAGGTGGTGATGTCCCGGCTTCGCGGGTATGATTCCGTAACGGACATGCTGCTGAAGCCGCAGCAAGTGACGATGGAGATGTACAACAACATTCATGATACCATTCTGACGGAGTTAGCTCCGCATATGCGAAGACTGATGAAGCTGAAGAAGCGCGTGCTCGGGCTGGATCAAATGCTGTTCTGCGATTTGAAAGCGCCGATGGACACGGATTTCAATCCAAGCATTACTTATGAAGAAGCGTGCTCCACGATTTCCAGTGCCTTGTCGATACTGGGTCCTGAATACGGCGAGATCGTTCAATCCGCGTTCTCCAAGCGCTGGGTGGATTATGCCGATAATATTGGTAAGTCTACAGGAGCGTTCTGTTCCTCCGTATACGGAGTGCATTCTTATATCCTGATGGCATGGGCGGACAATATGCGAAATGCCTTCACCTTAGCGCATGAAGTCGGGCATGCTGGTCATTTGATGATGGCAGCGGACCATCAGCGTATCACCAATGCCCGTCCTTCCTTGTATTTTATCGAGGCGCCTTCCACGATGAACGAGCTGCTGCTGGCAGACCACCTGCTCAGTCAATCCGAGGATAAGCGGATGCGGCGCTCTGTTATTCTTCAGCTTCTGAGCACGTATTACCATAACTATGTGACTCACCTTCTGGAAGCGGAAATGCAGCGACGGGTATACCGCCATGCGATGGCCGATGAGCCGATTACCGCAGATAAGCTATCTGAGCTAAAAGGTGCTGTGTTATCCGATTTCTGGGGTGACGTGGTTGAGCTCGATGAAGGAGCAAAGCTTACCTGGATGCGACAGCCGCATTATTATATGGGTCTTTATCCATATACGTATGCCGCTGGACTAACCGCATCAACAGCTGCAGCACAATTGATTCGCGAGGAAGGTCAACCGGCTGTAGACCGCTGGCTCCAAGTCCTCAAGGCCGGAGGCAGCAGGAGTCCGCTGGAATTAATGGCTATGGCAGGGGTCGATATGTCCACTTCCGAGCCGATCTCCAAAGCGGTTGCATATGTTGGATCGCTTGTCGACGAACTGGAGTCCCTGTACGAGGAATAATACCATTTGCATATATGGGAAAAGGGTGGTCCACAGCTCATCGCTGTAGATCACCCTTTTCTTGTAGAGAATAGGGGAGAGACGCCTATGCTTGTTTGTCCGTGACATCCTCCTGCAGCGTACGGGTCGGGATCGTAAAGTAGAAGGAGGATCCGACATTTTCGCGACTCTCGACGCCGATGACCCCACCCATCAGCTCGACCAGTTTTTTACTGATTGCCAGCCCCAATCCCGTACCCCCATATTTGCGATTCAAGGATGGGTGAAGCTGCGAGAAGGAGGTAAACAGCTGAGGCTGCTGTTCAGCAGGGATGCCTATTCCCGTATCCTTTACTTGAAAAGCAAGCGTGATTTCCTGGGTCCCGGTCCTGCGCAGTCCCTCGACACTCATTGTGATGCTGCCCTCATGCGTGAATTTGATGGCATTGCTGATGAGATTAACAAGTACTTGCCGCAGCCGCAGAGCGTCGCCGATGATCACATCGGGAACAGTGGAGCCGTTAATGCTGCAGGATAATGATAACCCTTTTTCTTTGGCTTTGGCCGAGAATAAATCTACGACGACTTCAAGCAAGGAACGTAAATCGATCGGTTCCTGAATGAGTGTCATATTGCCGGTCTCGATTTTGCTGAAATCGAGAATCTCGTTCAGGATGTGCAGCAGCGAGCTGCTGCTCTCCATCAAAATATCGGTGTAATTCAGCTGATCCTCGTCAAGCTCGGTCGTTCGTAATAGCTCAATCATGCCGATGATGCCGTTCATCGGCGTGCGGAGTTCGTGACTCATCATGGTCAGAAACTCCGTTTTCGCTTGATCTGCCCGCTCGGCATTCTCCTTCGCCCGGATGATTTCTTTCTCGTCGGTAATATCGCGGAATACCATAACGGCGCCTTTGCGCTCGCCTTGGTCCCAGATTGGATTGACCTGATAATCTGCCAGAAAGCTGGTGCCGTCGCCCCGCCAAAGCACGATTTCGGCTCTGGACAGCGGTACGCCTTGTTGGACGGCTCGAACAAGCGGAGAATCATCCCCTTGATAAAAAGTGCCGTCATGGCGAATTTCTTTGATGATCTGGTCGCAAGGTCTTCCGATGGTGGTGGCCGGTTCATAATCCAGCATCGCTGCGCCTGCCGGATTGATAAATGCGACGTGTCCGTGAATGTCCAGCCCGATAATGCCTTCGGACACCGTATTCAGCAAAAGGG
Source organism: Paenibacillus sp. FSL W7-1332 (assembly GCF_037969785.1). NCBI lineage: Bacteria > Bacillati > Bacillota > Bacilli > Caryophanales > Paenibacillaceae > Paenibacillus > Paenibacillus sp. FSL W7-1332. Next base: position 2,756,066 of record NZ_CP150209.1, read on the forward strand.
TGAGCTCCCGGCTCAGCTTCTTGATCTCTTCCATGGTTCGTATGCGCTCGGTGATATCTCGGGTAATGCCATAGACGCCGACGACTTCGTCATCTACGAAAATCGGGATGTTAATCGTATTGATGTCGATGGGATGTCCATCCTTATGGATAATCGTTAGATCATAGCTCTGAGGTATGCCTTCAGTTGCCTGGTTAAAATGAAACAACGTGCGAGCCATGTCCTTTTCCGCTACAATCGGTCCGAAATACATCCCGATCAGCTCGTCCAGTGTATATCCCGTCAGTTCCTGCAGATTCTGGTTGGCCGTTAAGTAGTCGCCATCCAAATTCATGGAGTATACGGCCGACGGATTATATTCAAAAAGAGAACGGTATCGCTGCTCGCTTTCTTTTAGCTTAAATTCCATCAGTTTTCGTTCGGAAATGTCGCGGGCAATCGAAATGATCTCGTTCTTATGGCCGTCCTGCGTGCTGATGTACTTGCAATTGACTTCAAACCAGATGTGCCTGCCATCCTTATGTATATAACGGAAGGTGATCGGTGTGAGCAATTTGCCGTCCAGGCAATTGTTAAAATAGTCCTGTAGCGGTAAGATATCCTCCGCGTATACATAATCGAATATACTGGTGCCAACCATCTCATCCGGACGATATCCAAGCAGTGAATAACAGGAAGGTGAACAATAAAGAAACGTTGAACAGTCAATGGTGCTACTCGATATGAAATCAAGGGAATTTTCGGTTATGAGCTTGTACTTGTTTTCATTCTCCAGCGACTGCTGTTCAATCAGCACCTGCTCGGTGATGTCCTGCGCCATGCCGACCATCTCCATAGGTCTGCCTTCATTCGTAACGGAGACTTCCCATTGAGCTCGGATGGTTCGGATTTGACCGTCCTGAAGCTGGATCCGATAGATGATTTCATCCGCTTTTCCTAGAATGGCCCTGCTCACGGTTGCCTCGAGCCGCTCACGGTCCTCCGGAACTACCAATGACAGCAGCGTGTTATGGTTTGGTTCAGTGGCACGGATCTGATATCCGTAAATTCGCCTCATTTCATCGCTGTAGGTGAGCGTATGCGTGATCAAGTCCCAACGCCAGGAACCGATCTTGGCAATCCGCTGCGCATGGGCCAGCGTATCCTCATCCGTTTTGCGCTTGGTAATGTTTCGTCCAATGGCCAGAACCTTGTTAACCTCGCCGTGAGCTCCCCGAATTAACTGAAAAGACGTTTCAAACCATAAATAATGCCCGTCCTTATGGCGAATGCGTCGAACGAAACTATCTTCCTCTGAAAACAGCTTGCCCGGTTCTTTCATTTGCTCGGAATCCACCTGGTGATAGTAATCGATCCGGCATTGGCCCGTCATTTCTTCTTGGGTGTATCCGAGTATTTCCGTCACAGATGGTGAGATGTATTCGATGATGCCATCAGCGCTGCTGATGGATATAAGATCTTGTCCGCTCTTGGAAATGAGTGCAAGGAGTTCATCATTCTTAATGGTCGGCGGCAAAGACGATTTCTCCTGTACGGTCCCGGGCTCTATACAGCATAATATCCATGGAGCCTCTCCAGGGGCGGGGTGGTTCAGCAGGGAAATCGAGACAGAGACATGGACTTGCTCTCCGTTACGGCGGATAAAATATGAGTCTCTCTTGAGCGTGGACGTTTGTTCATATGTCAATGATTGCAATATTTGTTGAATCGATAGATTAGATAGAACTTGGATTTCGGAAGGTTTGAGCTGAAGCAGGTCTGAACGTTTGGATTCGGTAAGTTCGCAGAAACGATCATTAACCTTCGCCACAGGCTCGTCAACCGCAGAGATCAGGATCGCCCCCATAGGCAATTTATCAAACATCTGTTCCCAGACCCAATGTTCCGCTGTTTGCCTCATGATTATATAGATGCCTCCCTAACTTAAGCTATACCCTTTGATCATAGAGGATAGGATCACTCTATCGCAATAGTAAATACCAGTGCTGCATTTGAACTTGGACATCAAGGCGCGTGAAAGCCAACCGATAAGAGGAGCATCCTTATGGCTGGCGAGATTAACCTTACGGTACATCCGTTTACGAATGATGTTTTAATCCTCTTTTTTATTTGTGCAGCAGGTCACGCTCGTCGACGTTTTTGTCAAAATAATGCCCGGCATAAGAGCAAGCGGGGATGATTTTCAAATCTTCTTCCCGAGCGTATCCTATTACTTTTCGCACGAGTTCGTCGGCGATTCCTTGCCCTCGCAGGCTGGGTGAGATATAGGTATGATCGATACTGATCACTCCGTTTCCTTGAGGCGAGTAGGAGATTTTGGCTACCGTTTTTCCATTGTTTTCAATAAAAAAGCTGCCGGGCTTTGTCTGTATATTTCGATTGTCCATGATGTTTAACCCTCCTTCATCTGGTTGTACTATACCCGTATCCGCTATGCATTAAACGGATTTCACATAGGCGAACACCCTTGACGGGACATTTGCATACAATGCGGGTAGAAGAGAACGAAGGAGGAGCATCATGAACAATTATTCAACGCAACCGCAAATGCTGTTTCAATGCGATCACCATCTGGTACATTCCATGAAGAAGCATAGAGAAAGCGCCCATGCTGCTATGAAAAATGTGGTGAATCGCAAGGTAAGAGTGCATACGATGGATGATGAAGCTATCGAAGGCGTCGTTATAAACGTAGACGCAAAAAATGTGTACATTCTTGTAGAACAAGGTAACAGAGGATTCTTTCCCGGATATCCGCCCTTTGCGCCATACGGACCTAATCCTAATGTAATATTGCCGCTAGCATTGTTTAATCTCTTGGCTGTCAGCTTGTTGTGGTAGCAAGCGAAGAACCTGCACTCTGGACTGCAGGTTCTTTTTTTTTGTGGAAATTTTCAAAAAAAAACTCATTTACATACATTCTGTTTGTATGTTAAATTGGATTCATCCCATTTAGAAGGAGATGTTTTCCAGATGAAACTGCAAGGATTTTATCCCGTTATCATGACAGAGAAGGTTGCCGAGAGCACAGAGTTTTACACACGGTTGTTTGGATTTGAGGTTGTTTTTGAAGCGGATTGGTATGTAAGCCTGAAGAATGGAGACCAGGGACAAGGCGCTTATGAAATGGCCCTCTTGTCCAAAAATCATCCCACGGTACCGTCTTCCTTTCAGAAACCAGTGCAGGGATTGATTCTTAATTTTGAGGTGGAGGATGTGGATGCCGAGTATCAAAGGCTGATCATCCACGAAAAGCTGCCGCTTCATCTGGATATACGGGATGAGGAATTTGGGCAGAGGCACTTTATTACCAGTGACCCGAATGGGGTGCTGATCGATATGATTAAAGTCATTCCGCCTTCACAAGCATTTATGGAGCTGTATAATGAAGATGTGTGGTCCACGGATGATGGCCAGCCCGGTAAATGAGTACATCCACCGCATTAAAGGACTACTTTGGAAGAGAACTGGCGATTCTTTTATCAGATCGAATTAAGCCGCTTGCTCCGGAGTTTCCCTCGGAGGTTTTCATTGAAGCCGTAAGCCGCAAGACAGCGACGCTTGAATTGAAAGGAAGGGTAGCCGTTATTGCGGAAGAATTGCAGCAGGCCCTGCCCTTTGGTTATCCGGATAGTTTGGAGATTTTACTCGGCATCATAGGACCAGAGAATGAAACAGAGCAAGGAATGTTCACGGAAGGGTATTTTCTCATGCCGATTGCATATTTTGTGGAACGATATGGGCTTGATCACTTTGAAATATCGATGAACGCGTTATATGAAATTACCAAACGGCACACATCGGAGTATGCGATTAGGCCCTTTCTGCTCCATTATGAAGATCTGTGTCTTGAAATTTTGAAGGACTGGCTTTCGGATGATAATTCGCATGTCCGTCGCCTGGTTAGTGAAGGTACCCGGCCTCGTCTGCCGTGGGCAAAGCGAATTCCAGTGATCAAGGGAGATCCCGCCCACAATTTGGCACTGCTAGAGCCCCTTCTGCAGGATTCCTCTGGCTATGTCCGCAAATCGGTTGCGAATCATCTTCATGATCTAAACAAAGATTACCGGGATACCGTCCTTCCCTGGCTGCTTGAACATCTGGAATCGTGTGGGATGTACGGTCCTTGGATACTTCAGCATTCGCTAAGATCCATGGCCAAGAGCGGAGATCAGGAAGTGCTGAAGCTACTAACGTCCATGAGAATAGCATCCGAATGATGCATAGGAGAGAGAAACGCGAATTATGAGAAGAACCAAAAGCGAAGCTAACGAAACTATACAGCTGCTGCTGAAGGTAGCCAGAACACATTTCACGGAAAAAGGTTATGCCAATGCGGCACTAGAGGAGATTGCCGACGAAGCTAAAGTTACCCGCGGTGCGCTGTATCATCATTTTAAGAATAAACAAGGGCTGTTTCTTGCCGTGCTAGAATTAGTGCAGTCGGAAATTGGGCAGCGTGTGGAGGCGGAAGCAGATAGCTCTGAGGATCCTTGGGAGCAGCTTCTGTATGGCTGTCGGGCTTTTATTGCGACCGTGGTAGAGCCGCAGAATAAGCGCATTATGCTCATTGACGGTCCGAGTGTCGTAGGGTGGGAGTCTTGGCGCGAGATGGACGAGCAGAATTCGATGAGTCACCTTAAGGAACAGCTAGCCTTCATGCAGAATCAGGGAATGATGAAGACCGTTCCGGTTGATGCTATGACGCATGCCTTGTCCGGCGCTTTAAACGAATGCTCGCTGTGGGTTGCTCAAATGCCGGAAACGGATAAGGGCATCGAGGAAACGATGGATGTGATTACCGGCATGTTACAGGGGTTTAGAGTATGTTGATCCCTTGATAACTAAACTACGGTGTGATTCGGATCCGGGCATGATGTTACGGCGGCCTACATATCCGTATGAGATTAAAGCACTAGAGAAGGTTTTTCCCCTAATATGGACCGGATATCCAGCAAACCTTACAATTTGCATGAATGTTGTATGCTGGAGAAGTACATCCAAAATCCATGAAATGGAAGGGGTTAAACATGAAATCAATGAAGCCGCTGCAGGAGTTTTTGGAAGAACAACAGGATAACCCGATCGAAGCCATCGGAAGCTACATTTCCGAACACATTGAAGGGAACTGGCAAACCGTACTTACCGTAAACCAGGAAAAACTGCTGAAGGCATACAACGAGGCTGGAGATGCGGCGTATGGGACGTTTTTGAACCTGTTATTCTTACCGATTCATAAACAATTAAAGGAGATGGGAATACGTCCTGAACCTAATTTCCCGGGTAACTTCGACATCTCAAGAGAATGGGGAAGTCAGGAAGGGACAGACCAACAGCGCTGGATGTGGAGCACGGTTTATTCGCCGGTGAAGGAGCCGCTCGGCACCATCGTTACCGTTGTATATCATGACCATACACAGTTTCGCGTCCCAAGGCAGCCTCGGATCATAGCCTTGCATGAGAGAGGAAAAGAGGAAGTCGTCGCGGCCCTTTCGCTTAAATCCCCGGATTTTAAGGAAGCGCTCGAGTTTACGGTTGAATATGAAGCATATCTTCGGGGTGTACAGGAGTAAGGAAGGAAAGCTCTGTCAGCGCGATTATTCTACCCGCCGGGAGATGATTCGCGCTTGCGTAGAATATCAGACGGGTCATTAACCTATAAAAAGCGCCTTGAGCAGGATGAAAATATCCTGGCACAAGGCGCTTTTAACATTTAGATTGAAGCCAGCTGATCGATCGTTAGGTCTAACCAGTCTAATTCTTCCCTCGTCAGCTGGATGGTTGAACCCTCATCACAGGATTTTAATTCTTCCGCAGACTGCGCACCGATCAGCGCACAGGTCGGGAAGGGCTGGTTCAGCACGTAAGCGAGCGCAATCTGTATGGCCGTCGCATTCTTCGAAGCGGCCAGCTGCTTGGCACGCTCTAACCGTTCCCAGTTCGCATCGCTATAAAATACCCGCACAAGATCCGCATTGTCCCGAATTTCCGGTGTGAACCGGCCGGTGAAGAATCCTCTCGCTTGGGAAGACCAGGAGAGCAGCGGAAACTGCTCAGCTTCATGCCACGCAATCGTCTCTGCATCGGCTGAGACGCAGCCTTTCCAGAACGGCTCGTTTGGTTTGGCCAGACTGAGATTCGGGCTGCTGAAGGAGAAACCGACCAGTCCATTCGCTTCGGCATAGGCATTGGCATCCCGGATGCGCTCCCACGTCCAGTTGGATACCCCAATGGCGCCAACGCTCCCATCGGCAATGTACTCATTCAGAGCTTCAATAACTTCACCTGCCGGAACCTCCGGGTCGTCACGGTGAAGAGCATACAGATCGATGAAATTCGTCTGCAGTCTCTCAAAACTCGTTGTGATGTCGCTCTTGATGTCTTTTTTATTTACGCGCGGACCATTCTGGTCATGATGGGCACCTTTGGTCAATATGACGATCTGATCCCGGTTACCTCTTTCCTGCATGTATCTGCCGATCACTTCTTCGCTTTGACCTCCACAGTAGATGTGGGCGGTATCAACGGAATTGCCGCCGATAGCCAGGTATGCATCCATATTCGCGGCTGCTTTCTCATACGAATCATGATAAAAGTAGTCCGTTCCTTTCATTAGCGCAGAGACAGGTTTGTTTAATCCCTTGATTGATATATATTTCATATTCATATCCTCCTTGGGTGTAATTACAACACAATTCGCTTCCGTTCATGGGCAGATTGCAGACAGGCGTCTATGACTTTCATATTGTGAACGGCATCCTCTGCAGAGTAGCGGAGAGGCTTGTTGTTCAAAATAGCTTCGGCCATATGGTCGCCTTGTTCACTGTATGCGTTTGCACGAGGGACCTCGATTTCTTTACGTCCGTCGCCGGTCGTTAAGAAGAAGTTCGCTCCGTCCTCGGGCAGACTATAGGCGTAAGGGACTTCAATCAGGCCATCCGTTCCCACAATTTCAAGAGGATTGCGATACGCCGCCCACATTCCGCAATCAAATGTCAGCGCTACATTTCCTCCAAATTCGATTAATCCGGATGCCATCATGTCGACATGATCATGCTCAGGGGAGAAGAAAGCTTGAACGGTAACAGCTTCCGGCTCTTTATCCAGCAGGATGCGCGCGGCGTTGATCGGATAACAGCCGATATCATAAATCGAGCCGCCGCCCCAATCCTTGCGAAAGCGGACATTCCCGTGATTGGCGGAACTGTTGAAGGTAAACGCGCTGCGTATGCCCCGAATGTCCCCGATGGCACCAGCGTTGATCATTTCCTTCAACAAGTCATACCGTGGGTGATACCGATACATAAAGGCTTCGGCCAGCACTACCCCGGCTTTAGCTGCTGCTTCCGCCATTTCAGCTGCTTCTGCTTCCGTAAGCGCAAGCGGTTTTTCGCATAGAATGTGTTTACCGGCTTCCGCCGCACGGATGCTCCATTCTTTATGTAGATGGTTTGGGAGCGGAATATAGATCGCATCTATGGAAGAATCCTCGAGCAAGGACTCGTAACTGCCGTATGCAGTCGGGATATTCAGTTCCTCTGCCGTTTGCGCTGCTTTTGCCTGATCGCGGCTGGCAATGGCAACGACTTCATTGAGACGGGATTGCTGTAAACCAGGTATGACCGAGCGTTTGGCAATACTGGCGCAGCCAAGGATTCCCCAACGAAGTTTTTGAGTCATGTACATCAGCTCCTATACAACTTATTAATATTATATTGCGATTATAAAAGACAAGAAATAAAATTGATATAATATTATTTTGTAGTACAATACAACAATATTGTCATTCGAGGAGTATTATGATGAAACGACAAAGTCATCTGCTGACCCTACCGCAAATGCCATTCTTCTGCCTGCCTGAGTCGGTTGGGATATACCGGGATGAACCGGACCATACCGTTACGCGGGCAGCCGGGTCTCTGAACAATTTCAATATTCATTATGTGGCTTCCGGTAAAGGGTATGTTGAAATCGAAAACGTAGTCCATACGCTTGGCCCAGGTGAAGCCGTGCTGTATTTTCCAATGCAGGCTCAGCGTTATTACACCAGCGAGGACGATCCGTGGGATGTGCGTTGGTTCCACTTTTATGGCAGCGGTCTGCAGAACTATTTCATCGAACGCGGATTTCATAAAAGCCAGCTGTGGAGCATTCGGCAGCCATCAGCCTATGAGGAAGCGCACGAAGCGCTGTTATATGAGGCGGAGACCCATCGGATGCTCAAGCCTGCGCAGCTGTCCACGCTAACGTATTCTTTGTTAGCCGTATTCGTGGAGCAGGCATCCGCTTTATCGGATAATAAATCAAACAACTCGGCCAACCGGATTCTTGAACTGCTGCCGATCATGCAGCAGGAAGCGGCACAACCGTTTATTTTGGAGGAGTGGGCGGACAGACTCGGCGTTACCACTTACTATTTCTGTAAATTATTCCGCAATGTCATGGAGATGACCCCAATGGATTTTGTAACGCGCTGCCGGCTTCAGATGGCAAAGCAGTGGCTGCTCGACCATAAAGAAAAAACCATCGGACAGATTGCAGTGGAAGCGGGCTATCCGAGCGTCAGTTATTTTAACAAGCGATTTATGGAGCATGAAGGCATGACGCCATCTTCCTATCGTCGCTTATATGGGGTATAGTTATGGGTATCACGTCGCCAGGTCAGTTGAGAACTCGACTTAGGTCTAGGTCTTATTCACATCTATAGTCGGTTATGGAAACGGCTTGCCTCTACTACAATGGAATTAACGAAGGATTTGACGAAATCCGGCTTCAATGAAATATGTAATTAAGTATGTGGGGGAAAGCAAATGTCCGATAACCAAAATATATATGTTCTTCTGACTGATACGGGTACGATGTTTACCAAACTGATTAAACGAATTACGGCAGCGCCCTATAATCATGCTTCGCTGGTGCTGGATGAGAACTTGAATGAAGTGTTCAGCTTCGGCCGGAAATGCGCCAACAATCCCTGGATAGGGGGATTTGTTGAGGAGGATGTATACGAAGGAACCTTCCGTCACTTTCCCGGCACGCGCTGCGCTCTGCTCCGTCTCAAGGTCACGCGGGAGCAACTTGAGGCAGCGAGACGCGTGATTCAAAGCTATAAGGATGAAGAGGATGCTTACGGCTACAATCTTATCGGCATGTTTGGCGTGCTGATGAGACTTGATATTACGAGGGAAAGATCGTACTTCTGCTCACAATTCGTAGCGGAGGCAATGAAGCAAAGCAGAATTCATCTATGGGATCGCCCTTCCTCCGCAGTAACCCCGAATGATTTCTTTCAGCATCCGGCATTCGAGGTTATATACGAAGGCATGTTATATGACTATCCATTGCTTGATCAATCCAGGTTGGCTGGATTCCAATACCCGTTACAAACAGCTTCAAGTTGAGTTGATTTTTGATCTAATTTGTTGCATATCGAACCCTAACTTCTGCCCGCGGCAGAAGTTATTTTTATAGCGGGATTCTTAAAAACGTTATTTAAATTGGGCATTTGCGCGCGCGATGATCGACTCGATTTTTTGTTCGTGACTGTAGATGCTTTTCTTTTTCGTCAGGATCTGACCGGAGAGTGTCAGCAGCCTGGACAGGGCATCGCTGGTTCGGGCCGATTCATTGCTCTTTACTGCGGCTTTGAAATTCTTCCACTCGGTTGCCATCAGTTTATTCGGCGTGGAGATTGCGCTTTTATCGCCTTTGATTTTGCTTTTGTAGGATTCAATCTCGGACAGGATGGAACGGACTTTAGCCGCTTTGGAAGCTTTCTCTTTCTTGGCCGCCGTAAGCGCCGCCTGCTTAGTTCGAATATCATCACGTCCCAAGGATACCAGGATCTTCATGCCACTGGCCTGTGACTGCAGTATCTTGGAGAGCGATTTGTCTTTGAGTTTTTTGGCTGCGGCGATTTGTTTATTGAGCGCGGAATAGGTATTAAACAGCGGCTGGTACTTGGTTTTGGCTGCTTGCAGTTGATCCTCCAGCTTGCGGATTTTATCCTTATCGATTTCGCTGATTTTTTTGCGGGTTTCTGAAGCTTTGGCTTCATTGGCATAGCGAAGGGAAGAGATTCGATCATCCAAATCCATTACCTGGTTTCGTTCGGATTTGAACTCATCAAACTGTTTGATGAGTTTGGTACGTACGGATCCGCCAGCCCGGTCCGCCGTGGCTTTCAATTGGGCTTGAACCGTATCGGTGAACTCGATCGCGGCTGCATTCGCGAAAGGCATGGGGATGAAAGAGAGTAAAAGTGCCATCACAAGTGATGAGGTGAGTAATCTTCTAAACATAAACATCGCTCCTTAAATAACTAATAATTATCATTAGCGGTATTCGCATCATGACAGAATGGCCGGACCCACGACAAAAAGCACCCGTTAGAAAGGCGCATTCAACGCCAGACTTACGGGTGCTTCCTTCGTAAGAGTTCCGATTCACTTTTTGTAAATATACAGGTAAATTTTGGATTTGTCAAACGCTTATTCCCCTGAACTGAGCGAAAATTCTCTAAGAATGGTCTTCCAAGCCTCCGAATCTCCTTCCCATGTGGGCCCTTTCGGTATTTGCTTGATGAGAACCCGATCCGAGAACGAAGGGAGATTTACAATTTGGGGACTGCTGCTGAGCATAATAAATAACAGGTTTACGTCCGCTTTGGGATAGGCTTCGCGTATTGCTTGATCAATCGTCTCGGCATCCTTGGTATTCGCGATGATCCGCACGAGCAGAGTCTTCTGTTCAGAATTCAAGCAGCGGTTAAAGCGTTCGATTCTTCGATCCAGCCGCTCGCGAAACGCGGGGTAGTCATATAACGGAGGCTCCTCCGGATTGTTCTTGAAATCATGAAAGGATAAACAGGAAGATCGTTTATCACGCACATAGTAACAGTTCACGGATTTGCCGTATATGTCGAGATTATCCCGTAGCATGAAATCGCTGAATTGACGTTTAATGACTTTACAAAATTCATGGGTCGAAGCGAAGTTGAACCAGTCCAACGGGCCAGCTGCATGACGCAGCTGGTTTCTTCTTAACTGGGCGGCAACCTGACAGTTGTGACCCAGACTGAAAATGGCATCAAACTCCACAGGGATTGTCATGCTACCAGACCTCCTTGAATCTATCATTAGATATCATATGCAGATCGATAGAGTTGGTATGGAGCAGTGACCAAGGGTGGGTGAGGAGTGCGGTTCATAGCCACCGTGCAGCATAATCGGAGGTGGGCCGGATTTGAGGGGAACGGAGTGGTGGGAAAATTACGGACCCGACCCTCAAGGACTCAAGCTATATTTTGAATGAAGCTGCCATATTAATTCCCTCCGGCTGTTGACGCCGGTTTTAACAAATATGGACTTTAGATGATCCTGAATCGTGTAGGGGGAGATAAACAGGGATTGAGCAAGCTCCTTGGTGGATAATCCTCGCAGAATTCCGCTGATCACTTCGTTCTCGCGCTCCGTTAATCCCAACGCATCCGAGATAAGCGGCAGCATATCCGTTGTATTGGCAGGCTCAAGCGTGACTGCAAGCTTGGCAAGAGAATCGGGACCATGCAGAAGGCATGCCCGTATGCTGGCAAAGGAGCCATTACTTAGCCTGACGCGAGTATGAGCGCCCGTCGAATAGGCCGTACCTCGGGAGCTCTCGGACAAAGCTCGGAAGCAGACTGCCCGCAGCGGGCGAGGGAGCGAAGCGGCATCCATACCCTCTGCATCCTGGAGCAATGACATCCACTGCCGTGCAGAAGCATTATATGAAAGAATATCGAGCGTTTCGGATAACACCAATAAACCAGGCTCAGGCATGTGATCCATTCCATCCATAGGGGATCGCGGAAGACTTCGATGACGCAGCATGGACGCCATGAATGGCGCCAGGGAAGAGAGCAGCTGCCGTTCCTCCTCGCTAAAAAAGGGCTGGCCCTCCTGACGGAATATCGTCAGATATCCCCAACACATGCCGTCCGCTACCAATGCGGCACGCATCTCATCATGAAAGCCTGCCGGCTGCAGGACGTTCAGATAACGAGGGCTTGTGTTCAGAGTCCCGTTCGTAGCTCCGCTTAGCGTAGCCACCTTCTCCATGGAGTTCGCCAGTTCATGAAAGTGATTGTAATCGCTGTGCAGATATTCATACTCGAACAGGCGATCATGGATTGCCTCAATGTCTTCATCCGTGATCGCACCCGTCGAGAGCAATGTACGTGGATCTACCGTCGTAAAGCAAGCCGATTCGAAAGGAATCCAGCAGCGCAATTGCTTCATGAGTTCGCTCCGGTAGGTTTGGGAATTAGATAAAGCCCCGCCAAGTGCCGTTATTTTATTCAATAAGCTGTTAAGCTGTGTGCCCATATTCAGTCACCTTTTTCGTCGGTCTAAGGAAAACCCCACATTTCTGGGATAGGGTTATCGTTCTCCATCCTTATAATTGAGAATGATTCTTATTATGTCATGTATGTAGAAGGAATGAAAGAGACCTTGCATATTGTGCATCATGATGGAACAAGGGAGGTTTACCCATGGAAAAAGTGAAATCAGGGCTTGCTTCGCTGAGGATTTTCAAGTCTGAGCGGGGGCTCGTTACTTATATAGATTTTTTTAGAGATGGAGAGGAAGTATCATGAAGGAACGCATTGTGGTTGTAGGCGGATATGGGCATGTAGGAAGGATTATATGCGAGGAGTTAGGGGAGAAATATCCCGGTCTTGTGTACGCTGCAGGAAGAAGTTTGGAAAGAGCCGAGCGTTTCAGTCAGGAGACAAGCGGGAAGGTGCTCCCCATGCGATTGGATATGGGGCAGCCGGTCATGGCGAGTGAGTGGGAACGGATCAAACTCGTGGTCATGTGTCTGGATCAGGCGGACGATGCCTGGGTCGGAGCTTGCATCCGGAGCGGGACCCACTATGTGGATATATCGGCAAAAGCCGAGTTTTTGAACCAAGTGTCGAAGTGGAAGGACGCAGCCGAGGAATCCGGGTCGTCAGCTATTCTGAGTGTAGGCCTGGCCCCGGGTTTAACCAATCTCATGGCAAGCTGGGCGAGCAAAGGTCTGGATGTAACAGAGTCGGTTGATATCTCGATTATGCTGGGATTAGGGGATCGGCACGGCAAGGCTGCCGTAGAGTGGACCGTGGACAATCTACTGTCCACCTTTCAGGTGATGGAGAACCATCGCGTTAAGACGGTTGCGAGTTTTTCGGATGGAAGGTCGGTTTTTTTTGGCGAAAAAATAGGACGTAAATCCGTGTATCGTTTCCCATTCTCGGATCAATCCACATTGCCCAACACCTTGGAAGTTCCCACCGTATCGACCCGGTTGGGTTTTGATTCTTCCCCTCTAACTACCATGCTTGCAGGATTCCGTGCATCCGGTCTGCATCATTTGCTTAAGGTTAAATGGATACGGAACGCTGCCGTGAAAGCTTTTATGAATATACGGATGGGATCCGATGATGTTGCTCTAAAAGTTGAAGCGCAGGGCAAGCGCCGTGGCAAAAACAGTACAGTTGAATCTTTGCTGGTCGGGCGGGATCAGTCCAGATTAACGGCTAAGGTAGCGGCGAGTGTTGCGGATGCTGTATACAGTGGGAATATCGCGTGCGGGGTGTTTCATATTGAACAAGTGTTTGAATTAGCGAGTATGAAGGGGTGGCTGGAGAAAGAGGTTCGCATGGAGGTATGGCGGGATGGGAAGAGAGGGAGTATGTAGCCGCCTTCTAAAGGCGCAAACATCATGTGAATGCTCCTCTGCTTCTATATCATTGTATTTTTCGTCTTCCTCATCCGTATGTTATATTAAGCCTTAGAATATTCAAAGGAGGATTATTGCATGCGGCAAAAAAGATGGATTTGGGTACAAAATTTGAGGGAAATCGCATCATTGACCCTATAAACTGCGTATTCCCCTAAATTTATGGGGGCACTACCAAGTGGAAGAGATTACTCAACCAAGTCAAAAATTACGGATCACAAATGTGAAAGGCGCGTTTGCCTGGCTGGGATTTTTGGTGTTTTTCAGCGTTTTGAATGAAACCGTGTTTAATGTGGCACTGCCGGATATCGCCAGGCAATTTCATGTGGAGCCATCGACGGCCAATTGGGTCAATACAGGCTTTATGCTGACGTTTGCCATAGGTTCATTTGTGTACGGAAAAATGTCGGATCTGTACGGGATCAAAAAAATGCTCATGATAGGTATCGTAACGTACGGCAGCGGCTCTATGCTGGGATTAGCGGGACATGCCTATTTACCTGCTGTGATTGCGGCAAGATTTATTCAGGGGGCGGGAGCCTCTGCCATCCCTGCGCTGGTCATGGTCATGATTGTACGTTATTTCGATGCCAATCAACGCGGAAGAGCGTTTGGTCTTATAGGATCACTGGTTGCAACGGGCGAAGGCATCGGGCCTGTCATCGGAGGCGTCGTTGCCCATTATGTGCACTGGTCCATGTTGTTTGTTTTTCCTCTTATGACACTTGCCACGATTCCTTTCTTCTTAAAAGTGCTACCGGATGAAACTGAACAGAAAGGGACCATTGATGTTACGGGGGCAGTTCTGCTCTCGGTTGGCGTAGTGCTATTTACCTTGTTTACGACCAATGAACATTGGATGTATCTGGCTGGCTGTTTAGCAGCGCTCGTATTATTCGCCTTACGTATCAAGCGGGCTTCCAATCCATTTATCGAACCGTATTTATTTGTAAGGAAGAAGTTCATCGCCGGGACGATCGCGGGCTGCGTTATTTTGGGCATGGTAGCCGGATTTCTATCCATGGTGCCTTATATGATGAGAAGCGTCCACCATCTGTCAACGGGCATGATTGGCGCGGGGGTTATGTTCCCTGGTGCCATGAGTGTCATGCTGTTTGGCATATTAGGGGGCACACTCGTTGATAAGAAAGGTCATCATCTTGTGTTCTATATAGGCACCTTGATGATTATCGGTGGTTTTTTAACTATGGCTATGCTGAAGGATCAATCACCTTGGATTGTAACGGCCATGCTGATTTTTGTATTTGGAGGCCTTTCTTTTGTGAAGACGGTGATTTCAACCGTCGTTTCCGATTCGCTGGAAGAGAAGGAAGCGGGAGCTGGGATGGGAATGCTTAATTTTACATGCTTCTTATCTGAGGGGATTGGAGTGGCAATTGTAGGAGGTTTGCTTTCCAGAGGATTGCCGGAATTCCCACTTCTTCCGATGTTACGGAATGCTGGGACAGACTTATACAGCAACTTGCTGCTTCTGTTTTCGTTGGTTATCGTAGCTGGAAGTATGATCTATACATTGACTTATGTCGGAAAAAGAAGCAGACGAATATAAAGCATAGAAGCATATTTGTGCTCCAAATCCCGATCTCTCTTGTAACAACGGAGAGAGCGGGATTTTTTTGGTAACAAGCTCTTCATACGCCATTGTGCCGCTTCTGTATTGATCATTGGGGGAGAATAGTCTGGATAGCTGTCGAAACGTCTTCGTCAAGTCCAGACTATCATGTTGCTCCGTTTAACAGCGGATTACGGTCATTTCCTGTGGCTTGCATTCGTTGACAGAACTCGGGTCTGGTGATATCCTCCAATCAAAGACGGGGTTTATCCGGGATCAAATGAATTAATCCGTATTGTCCCCTTGGCGAGGGAGTGAGCTCTCCCAAGCGACGGTTGCGGCAGCCATTTCTGAATACCGTAAGTCTGAAGCTCTTCGTTTGAAGAGTTTTTTTCTTTTATATTACAACGAAAAGAATGTGATGACAGATGTTGGTTCGATTACGAACCCAAATGAACGGTTTGCTTCAACATCATTTATCCGGGGAGTCGATGGACTACCGGCAGATTTTCGCTTTATTTTTTCCGATCTTGATTGATCAGGCATTCATCATCGGTTTGAATCTGGTCAACACCGCCATGATCAGTTCGTCGGGCGTATCGGCGGTCAGCGCCGTGAACATGGTGGATTCCCTGAATATTTTCCTGATCAATGTGTTCGTGGCGGTAGCAACCGGGGGCACCGTCGTCGTTGCACAATATAAGGGAAGCGGCAATGCCATGATGGTATCCCGGGCTTCTGCGGCTACTGTTACATCCGTGGCGATGATCGCTTTAGCGATCGCGCTGCTGATCATTGGGCTTCACCAGCCGGTGCTGAATCTGCTGTTCGGCTCAGCGTCACCCGAGGTGCTGGAGAGTGCGCGAGTATATCTGATCGGAAGCAGTACTTCCTTCATCGGAATTGCCATCGTGCAGGCGGTTTGCGGCGCGCTGCGGGGGATCGGCAAGACCCGGGCTTCACTGGCATTGTCGTTAATCATGAACCTGCTCTACGTTCTGCTCAACATCGTGTTCATCACCCTGCTGAATATGGGCGTTATGGGCATGACGCTGGCGATTAACATCGCCCGCTTTGCCGGTGCGGCCTGCGCGCTCTACTATCTGTTCAGAGTGGACGCCACGCTGCATATCCGCCTGCGAGATCTGTTTCATTTCCCGATATCCATGCTGCGCAAAATTATGTTTATCGGGCTTCCGTTTGCAGCCGAACAGATGTTTTTTAACGGAGGAAAGCTGTTAACCCAAGTGTTTATCGTCAGCTTGGGTACGTACGCCATAGCTACGAACGCGATCGGGTCTTCACTTGCGGCCGTCTTCCAAATTCCAGCCAGCGCGTTGTCCTTAACGATTGTGACCGTCGTCGGTCAATGCATTGGCCGCGGAAATATAGCGGATGCCCGAAAGTTCATCAAATCTTTTTTGTGGCTTGGCGCAATCTCGCTCGCCTTCATGGGTTTGATTTTGATGCCGCTCTACCGGCCGCTGGTCGGGCTGTTTAACCCGCCTCCGGAAATCGTGAACGATCTGTTTGTAGTGCTGTTGATTAACACCCTTGTACAGGTTCCGCTATGGTCGATAAGCTTTATTCTGCCTTCGGCGCTGCGTGCGGCAGGCGACTCGCGTTTTACCTCAATCACTTCGATGCTGACCATGTGGCTGTTCCGGGTGATTCTCGGTTATATTATGGGGATCGTTCTGGGCTGGAGCATCCTTGGCGTATGGCTGGCCATGAATTGTGAATGGGGAGTGCGGGGAGCGATTTTCCTATGGCGCTTCCGCGGCAAGAAATGGTATGCGCACAAGCTGATTTAAGCCATTATCTATTGTATATAAAGCAAGAAAAGCCCCGTGTTTCCGGGGCTTTTTTGCATGTTTTTTTACTGCAAGCAGCATGTTTCATCAGTTCCAAACAGATTTAATTAGGAACGATTAGGATGGCTTGTTAACCGCTGCGTATGTTTTCCAGCCGCCGTCGAGATTCTTAACCCGGAAGCCATGCTGGGCCAAAATACGGGCCGCCAAGTATCCGCGCAGCCCAACCTGGCAATTCACGTACAGCATTTCATTCTCCGGCAATTCCTTCAGTCGGCTGCGCAGATCGTTAAGCGGAATGTTGACGGAACCTGGGATATAACCCGCTTCCCTTTCTTTAGGCTCACGAACGTCGATCAAGGTTGCACCGTTTCCGACCAGGTCGTCGATTTCATGCCACTGCACCGTTTCAACCAAACCGTCCATGATGTTGGCGGCAACATATCCGGCATAGTTAACCGGGTCTTTGGCGGAGGAATATGGGGGCGCGTAGGAAAGCTCCAGCTCCGCCAAGTCCCATACATTGAGATTTCCTTTGATAGCTGTAGCAATGACATCGATTCGCTTATCCACGCCATCTGCTCCAATCGCTTGCGCCCCATAGATTTGACCTGTTTCCGGATGGAATAACAGCTTCAAGGAAATGGGATACGCCCCGGGGTAGTACCCGGCATGCGACGAGGGGTGAATATGGATAGCTTGATAAGGTGCACGTATCTGCTTGAGACTTTTTTCATTGATACCCGTAGCCGCAACCGTCAGATCAAAGACTTTGGTGATCGACGAACCGAGTGTGCCCTTGTAGCTATTGTTTTTCCCATAGATATGATCTGCAACAAGCCGCCCCTGCCGGTTGGCAGGACCCGCGAGCGGAATAAAGGCCTGGCTCTGGAGAACGAAATCCTTCACTTCAATGGCATCGCCGATCGCATAGATGCTCGGGTCAGCAGTCTGCAAATACTCATTCACCTGAATTCCCCCGCGATTATTGACGGGGAGATCTGCGTCTACCGCGAGCGAATTTTCGGGACGGACGCCAATCGATAGCAAAATCATATCGGTTGATATTTGGTTGCCGCTGGAGAGTTCGATTCGTTGGCCGCCGTCATGAAAAGCTTGAACTCCGTCTTCCAGAATCAAACGAACGCCCTTTTCCTGAAGATGCGAGTGCACGATAGCGGCCATCTCATAGTCGAGCGGTGCCATAACTTGGTTCGCCATTTCAATGACTGTTACGTGAACGCCGCGATCGGTAAGATTCTCCGCCATCTCAAGGCCAATGAACCCGCCACCAACAACAACGGCTTCCTTCGGGTTGTTATGGTCTATAAAATGTTTGATTCGGTCTGTGTCCGGGATATTCCGCAGCGTGAATACATTGCGGGCTTCGGACAAGCCGGGAATATCCGGCACCACGGGATTTGCGCCGGGCGACAGAATTAGATAATCATAACTCTCGGTGTAGGTTTCTCCGGTAATAAGGTTTTTAATCGTAACCATTTTTTCATCACGCAGTATGGACGTAACTTCGCTAAGATTCCGAATATCCAGCTCGTAGCGGCGGCTAAGACCGGGTACGGTCTGCACCATGAGCTTATCGCGGTCGGTTATCGTTTCTCCTATATAGTAGGGCAGACCGCAGTTGGCAAACGAAATATATTCACCGCGCTCCACTAAAACAATGGCAGAGTCCTCATCCAATCTCCGCAGTCTGGCAGCTGCCGAGGCTCCTCCCGCTACGCCGCCGACAATGAGAATTTTTTTGCCCATCGAATATTCCTCCCTGATTTGGTGTATATAGTGAATGGATTTTTATATACCCTATGGGGTATCATAACATATGGCAGCACGGAAGAGTGTGACAATTATCAGACATGTCATGATAAGCGTAAAGTTAGAATTATCCATTTGACAACATACCCTTGGGGGTATATATTGAAGACATGCAAGCCCGTATGCTTTTAATCATGCATCCTAAAAAGTGCAGAGATAGGAGGGGATCGAGATGGACTACAATGATCAAATGAAAAATCGGGTGAAACGCATCGAAGGTCAGCTTCGTGGCATTCTGAAAATGATGGAAGAGAACAAGGATTGCAAGGAAGTGATTACCCAGCTCTCCGCAACGCGGACGGCGATAGATCGGACGATCGGCGTTGTCGTCAGCTCCAACCTTGTGGAATGCGTACAGAAAGCTGAAGAGACCGGGCAGGACACGGAGAAGCTAGTGGTTGAAGCGGTCAATTTGCTAGTGAAAAGTAGATAACATGAGGGCAACGTTCCCTCAATTGAATACCAGGCAGTAGGAAGTTCAATCAGGATTGACATGACTTACGACATTGCTTGAAATACCCCCACAGGTAAATAACGAAACATATAGTCATCATTTTAAGGAGGAATTATAATGAACGCGGATAAAGTATTGGATGTGAAAGGCTTGGCATGTCCCATGCCGATCGTGAAAACAAAGAAACAGATGAATGAGATGCAACAAGGCCAAGTGCTTGAGATTCATGCAACGGATCGAGGCGCGAAGAGCGATTTGACGGCATGGGCCAAGTCGACGGGTAACGAGATGCTGGAGCAGGCAGAGGATGGGGGCGTATTGAAATTTTGGATTAGAAAGGGATAATTTTTTTTGAATGGAAATATACCTATGGGGGTATAAACGTATTCATTGAGATTTATAAATCAAATTTTACAAGGGGAGATCACGAAGTGACGGAAACAAAAAAGACAACGATTGTATTATTCAGCGGCGATTATGACAAAGCCATGGCCGCCTATATCATCGCGAACGGCGCTGCCGCTTATGACCATGAGGTGACGATATTTCATACCTTCTGGGGACTGAACGCACTGCGTAAGGACGAGGATGTCATGCTGCCCAAGAAAAAAAGTTTCATCGAGAAGATGTTTGGGAAAATGATGCCGCGCGGATCCGATAACATGGGTCTTTCCAAAATGAATTTTGCCGGGATGGGTCCAAAAATAATCAAGGATGTGATCAAGAAACACAACGCCGTTCCGCTGCCGCAATTGATCGAGATGGCGCAGGAGCAGGACATCAAGCTTGTTGCATGCACCATGACGATGGATCTGCTTGGGCTGCAGCAAGAAGAACTGTTTGACGGCATTGAGTATGCGGGGGTTGCTGCGTATTTGGGCGATGCTCAGGATGGCCATGTTAACTTGTTCATTTAAGGAAAACAGCGGCGACGGTTGCTGTTATAAAGAGAGGGAATAAAGATGGATATACTCAATGTATCGTTCATTGCACTTATCATTCTGTTTGTCGTTTGGAGAATCCTCCCGGCTCAGGGAGTCAGGCAGATTACCTCGGCACAGCTGGAGCAAGAGCTTAAAGACAGTAACACAATCAAGCAGTTCATCGATGTCCGGACGCCGGGAGAGTTCAAGGGGAATCACATACGGGGTTTCCGGAATATTCCGCTGGACCAGCTCATGTCGAGCAGCGATTCGCTCTCCAAAGACATGGAAGTGGTATTGATCTGTCAAAGCGGCATGCGAAGCAACAAAGCGAGCAAAACTTTAAAGAAATTAGGCTTTGAGACGGTGACTAACGTGAAGGGCGGCATGAATCGCTGGTCTTAACTAAAAAAAGTAAAGGGAGTTCTGATCAACATGAAAGAGATTTCTCCAAAAGAAGTTGAGCATCTGCTGAGTGACGGAGCTGACATGAATATCATCGATGTTCGAGAAGCGGAGGAAGTCGCGGAAGGTAAAATTCCGGGCGCCGTCAACATTCCTTTAGGTTTGATTGAATTCCGCAAACAGGATCTTGATCGGTCGAAAGAGTATGTCTTGGTATGCCGTTCCGGGGGGCGCAGCGGCCGTGCTGCAGAATATTTGGAAGGTCAAGGCTATCAAGTCGTCAATATGACGGGCGGTATGCTGGCATGGGAGGGCAATACAGAGTAACTGTGTCTATTTGAAAAAGAATGGGTGTGATAGGCACCCCCTTTTTTTGAACTGAAATATACCCCTGGCGGTATGTGTGTCCGAAAACAAAACAATGGAGGTTCGATGTGATATGGCAGCAATTGAATCGAATATGAGGCTGGATGCTAAGGGGCTCGCTTGCCCGATGCCCATCGTCCGCACGAAAAAAGCGATGAAGGATCTTGAAGCCGGACATGTACTGGAGGTAGAGGCAACCGATAAAGGCTCCAAGGCCGACATGCAGGCATGGGCGGAAAGCACGGGGCATCAATATCTCGGAACGATTGAAGAGGGGGATGTGCTGAAGCACTACCTTCGCAAATCATCAGGAGAAGAAACGGCAGAACGAACTTATCCGCATGTAGCCTCTAATGATCAGCTGGAGGAGAAACTTGCGTCCGGAGCGTCAATCGTCGTTCTGGATGTAAGGGAAGCGGCGGAGTTTGCTTTCGAGCATATTCGCAATGCCGTATCGATTCCTCTTGGTGATCTGGATGAACGTATGGCTGAGCTGAACAAAGAGGATGAAATCTATGTCATCTGCCGTACCGGAACGCGGAGCGACCTGGCTGCGCAAAAGCTTTCAGCTAACGGCTTTGCAGGCATTATAAACGTCGTACCTGGCATGAGCGGCTGGCGTGGAGAAACTGTGGGCTTGAACGATAACGCAGTTTAAGATGGCTGCTGAAAAAACATGCTGAGCGCTTTTAATAGGTAGCCGGAAGGAATTTAACATTTCAGATCCATTTGAAATTATGAGGAGGAAGGCGACATGACAGTAAGAGTAATGCAAGCGCAAGAAGTGGCCATGAAGGCGATTCGCAAAGAGAGCCTGTTTATATTGGACGTGCGGAACCCATCGGATTACGAGGACTGGAAGATTGAAGGCGAAGGAATTCAGCATTTGAATATTCCCTACTTTGATTTGATTGACGGCGTGGAAGAAATTTTGGATCGAATCCCGAAGGATCAAGAAGTGCTCGTCGTATGCGCCAAGGAAGGCTCGTCGGTGATGGTGGCTGAGATGCTGGCCGAGCACGGCCGGCATGTGGCGTATTTGAAAGGCGGCATGAAGGCCTGGAGTGAACACCTTGTTCCCCTGAAGATCGGCAGTTTGGCAGATGGAGGCACGCTTTATCAGTTTGTTCGCATAGGCAAAGGCTGCTTGTCTTATATGGCGGTATCGAACGGTGAAGCGGCATTGTTTGACGCAACCCGTATGACGGAGGTATATCTTGATTTCGCAAAAAGCCTGAATGCAAACATCAAGCATGTGTTTGATACCCATCTCCATGCGGACCATATTTCCGGAGGACGATTGATTGCTAAGCAGACAGGAGCCGGATACTGGCTTCCGCCAAAGGATGCCGGCGAGGTGGCGTTTAAGTACGAACCGCTCAAGAACGGAGGCGAAGTGGTGATCGGCGGCAGCACAATTCGCATTGAAGCGCTCCATTCTCCGGGCCATACCATCGGGTCCACCTCGTTTGTAATTGATGATCAATATTTGCTGACAGGCGATATTCTGTTTATCGATTCCATCGGCCGTCCGGATCTGGCGGGGCTGGCGGAGGATTGGGTTGGCGACTTGCGGGAAACGCTCTATGTCCGCTACACCCATCTATCGGATGATCTGACCGTGCTGCCGGCGCATTTCATGGTCATGGACGAACTGAACGAGGACGGAACCGTCGCGAAGAAACTGGGAGAGCTATACCGGGAAAACCATGGACTCAACATCGCCGATGAGGCAGAGTTCCGGACGTTGGTCACGCAGAATCTGCCGCCGCAGCCTAACAGCTATCAGGAGATCCGCCAAACGAACATGGGTAAAATGAATCCGGATACGGAGCAGCAGCGAGAGATGGAGATCGGGCCGAACCGCTGCGCGGTACGTTAATCTTGCAAGGGTCGCTAACAACATCGGCCATGGATATAAACGGATGAAACTAGAGAAAAAGAGATCAAGGGGAACCAGACAGGTTCCCTTTTCTAAAGAGAAATAAGGGGGCAGCACGATGGAACTAATCATATCCTTCATCATTACGATATTTTTAATCGGGTTCATTGGCTCTTATATATCAGGAATGGTTGGCATTGGAGGCTCGATCATCAAATACCCGATGCTGCTGTATATCCCGCCGTTATTCGGCCTTGCGGCTTTCACGGCGCATGAAGTATCGGGCATAAGTGCCGTACAGGTATTCTTCGCCACGATCGGCGGCGTGTGGGCATACCGTAAGGGCGGATATCTGAACAAAACGCTCATTATCTATATGGGTTCGGCCATACTGCTGGGCAGCTTCATCGGCGGTTTCGGCTCCAAGATGATGAGCGAAGGCGGCATCAATCTCATCTACGGCATATTGGCGCTGATTGCGGCCATTATGATGTTCATTCCGAACAAAGGGGTGGACGATATTCCGCTGGATCAGGTCAAGTTCAATAAATGGCTGGCCGCTTCGCTGGCTCTTGTGGTCGGTATCGGAGCTGGCATCGTCGGGGCGGCCGGGGCGTTCCTGCTCGTTCCGATCATGCTGGTTGTATTGAAAATACCGACGCGAATGACCATTGCGTCCTCGCTCGCAATCACCTTCATCTCATCCATCGGTTCTACGGTAGGGAAGCTGACGACGGGACAAGTGGATTATATCCCGGCCCTTATTATGGTTGTTGCCAGCTTGATCGCTTCTCCACTGGGAGCGGCCGCGGGCAAGAAGATGAACACGAGGATCCTGCAGATCATGCTGGCCGTTTTGATCCTGGCAACGGCTATCAAAATTTGGCTGGACATTCTATGATGGCGGACTCCAGAAATCACTATGGTTAATCCTGACCGAGCCCAGTGGAGATTACGCGCAAAGAGGCTAATTCCCCGAACCATTCGGAAGTCCCGCTAACATCGATGCGGCAGGAATGGTAAGATGGGGATGAGCTTTTGTGTGTACAGAATGGCGTTGATTTTAAAGAAAGAGGTGCTCAAACGATGAATCCATGGAATGAACGGTTTCAGGGGGACGATTACGTATTTGGAACGGACCCGAATGTATTTATATCCGACATGCACAAGAAATTAGGTTTAACGGGCGACGCACTGGCTATCGCAGAGGGAGAAGGACGGAATGCGGTGTTCCTGGCCCGGGAAGGCATGAACGTAACCGTATGGGATTACGCGGAATCCGGCCTGAACAAAGCCAATCGACTGGCGGAAGCAAGCGGTGTGCACATTCGCACGGAGCTTGTGGATCTGCACGAAGCGCAGTGGAAGCTGGATCAATGGGATGAGATTATTTGCGTGTTTGGACATTTTCCAAAGGCATTGAGAACGAGGACTTTAGAAGGCGTGAAGACAGCGGTGAAGCCGGGAGGATATTTCCTCACTGAGGTATATTCACCGTACCAGATTCCTTATCGCAGCGGGGGACCGCAGGATCAGCAGTTTTTATACGTGCCTGAGGATTTCCTCGAGCCCTTTGCAGATTGGCGCATAGTCCACTTTTTTATGGGAGAGGTCGTTCGTCATGAGGGCCAGGGGCACCAGGGCTTGTCCCATGTCATTCAGTTTGCGGGGCAGAAGCCGTTAAAAACATGAATGAAGACGAGCGAGGATTAAGTGAACAGCATGGACATATCGGACCGATCGTCTTGCTGTACATAGTCGGAGGGCGACAGGCCGGTATGTTTTTTAAACATTCGATAAAAATAGGACGTGTCATAATAACCCAAATAGTGGGCGATATGAGCGATGGTCATGTCCGAATGAAGCAGCAGGCTGCACGCTTCCAGCACGCGCAGCTGATGCATATACCGGATCGGTGAAAGACCGTATACCTCTTTGAAGAGGGCTGCAGCATAACTCGGAGAGCGATGGATTAGTTTCGCTAACCGATCGATTTCGATAGGTTCGCGGTAATGCTCCAGCAGATACGATTTGATGGTATCCGCGTAGTTTCGTTTGCTGGGTGCCAGCTCATTCTTCTCGAGCTCGCGGGCCAGCATGCCGATGAGCTCCTGCATAATGCCCTGACAGATCATGGTACGGTAGCTTTTTCCACCCCGCATTTCCTCATACAGGCGCTCACAGCGCCGGTAAACATATTGGATATGAGAGAGATTGAATTTCATGAATCGACCCGCATCCAGAAATGGAATTCCTGTGGGTTCTTGACGATCCAATGTAAAGAGAATGGTATGCTTCTGATGTGAAGTGTCCTTCCAGTTGCCTCCGCTTCGTCTCGTCGACTGAGGGATATAGAGTACGTCTTCTTGCTCGGCAATGATGTCTTCCCCGTTGATTTCGTATCTCACCTTGCCTTCTCTAACCACAACAAGGACATTGTACTCAATCGTCTCCAGCTGGGTTCGCCAATTCGGTATGTAATCATCAAAATTCACGCTCATCAATTGGATCATAGGACAACACCCCGCAGTGATTTTATACCTATAGCCTAGCACAATAATGCTTCATTTGAGTACTCATTGATTCGATTATGTGATCCTGTTATTTCAAATCGGAGTAGAATCGTACAACATAGTGACAAAATGTACATCGACTCTGCAGGGATCGTGGCCTATAATTTCAAACAAATGCAGAAAAATTGTAAACGCTGACATGTGAAGTCTTGAGAAATATCAAGTGAATTCAGATGAGGAAGGAATCGATGAGGATATGAGAGTATTGTTGCTGGATTTGGATTCGACAAGGCCGGATCATTTAGGCTGTTATGGCTATCATCGGAATACGTCGCCGAATATTGACCGAATTGCGGCGGAAGGCGTGCGTTTTGACAATTACTATACCTCGGATGCTCCATGTTTTCCTTCAAGAACCGCATTGATGACAGGTAAGTTCGGCATTCATAACGGTGTCGTCGGTCATGGAGGCACGGCTGCCGATGTGCGCCATGAAGGTATCACCCGTGACTTCCGCGACAAGCTGGGGTCGGAGAGCTTTCCAGCTATATTCCGCAGGGCCGGCATGAAGACCGCTTTGATCAGTCCGTTCGGTGAACGTCATTCGGCTTGGACCTTCTACGCGGGCTTCAATGAAATGTATAATACGGGTAAGGGCGGGTTGGAGTCGGCAGAAGAAGTATCTCCGGTCGTGCTGGATTGGCTGGATCGCAACGCCGATGAAGATAACTGGATGCTCTATGTGAACTTCTGGGATCCGCACACACCGTATCGGGCACCCCAGTCGCTGGGAAATCCTTTCGAGCAGGAGCCGCTTCCCGATTGGATTACCGAAGAAGTGCTTCAAGAGCATCAGAAGAAGGTCGGACCGCATGGGGTGAACGAAATTAACATGTATAATAGTGAAGTATCCCCCGATTATCCGCGTCATCCCGGAGAGATCAGGACGATGGAGGATCTGCGGACCATGGTGGACGGCTATGATTGCGGCATTCGCCATATGGACGAGCATATCGGTGCGATCTTCGAATTGCTGGAGAACAAGGGAGTAATGGATGATTTGGTTGTCATCATTACCGCGGATCATGGTGAGAACATGGGGGAGCTTGGCATTTATGGAGAACACGGAACAGCGGATCAGGGCACTTGCCGTATCCCGATGATCATTCGGGGGCCTGGCATCGTGAAGGGGGGAACGGATCCCGAGCTCCACTATCATCTGGATATTCTCCCTACGATGGCGGAATATTTGAACGTTGCGCCGGTACGTAGCTGGGATGGCATCAGTTATGCGGAGAGCCTGCGGACCGGTAAAGGCGGCGGCAGGGAGTATCTGGTGGTTTCTCAATGCGCCCATGTCTGTCAGCGAAGCGTGCGATTTGGAGAATGGCTCTACATTCGAACGTATCATGACGGCTATCATCTGTTCGACAAAGAAATGCTGTTCCATATCACCGAGGATGTCCACGAGCAGTACAATCGGGCAGCTGAAAGACCGGATCTGTGCAGGGAGGCTGTATACCTTCTGAATGAATGGCATGATCATATGATGTCAACGATGCCGTATGACGTGGACCCGTTGTGGACGGTCATGAAGGAGGGAGGACCTTACCATGCCAAAGGTCATCTGCCCCGGTATATCGAGCGTTTGAAGAATACAGGCCGAGGGGAAGCGGTGCCGGAATTGATGCGTCGCCATCCCCAGGAATTCGTATAAAATAAATAGTTAAAGTGAAGCAGGATAACCGCTCCGGTAGTGGTTGTCCTGTTCTCTGTATCTAGCATAGGAGGAACGAACATGGGAGAACAACATTCTTGCTGCGCCGGCGTGAGAGCGAAAGTACAGTTGGGAGAAGCCGATCCGAAGGATCATCAAGACAGTCTAAGTGAAGGCCAATATCATGACCAGTCTCATCTTGAGCTACATTCCAACATGATCACGATCCCTGGAGGGACGTTTACGATGGGCACGAATTCACATGAAGGGTTCCCGCGTGACGGCGAGGGTCCGGCTCGCTGCGTGACCATTTCCGGATTTGAAATCTCACCGTATGCGGTTACGAATGAACAGTTTCAACGGTTCGTGGAAGATACCGGTTATGTCACGGAAGCGGAGCATTTCGGATGGTCGTTTGTATTTGAACTGCTGGCTACGGAGGAGACCAAGGCAAGTGTTGCACAAGTTCCGCAGGAAGTGCCTTGGTGGCTGGTGGTCGAAGGCGCATACTGGGCTGCACCCGAGGGAGCGGATTCGAGCATCGAAGACCGAATGGACCATCCGGTTGTACATATATCCTGGAACGACGCGGTTGTTTATTGCCATTGGGCCGGTGTGCGGCTTCCCACAGAAGCGGAGTGGGAGTATGCTGCGCGCGGCGGTTTGGAGGGCAGGACCTATCCTTGGGGAGATCTGCTGAAGTTGGACGGAGAGCATCAATGCAACATATGGCAGGGTAAATTTCCAGTTAAAAATAACGCAAGTGATGGATTTATCGGTACCGCGCCGGTAGATGCCTATAAACCGAATGGTTACGGACTATATAACATGTCCGGCAACGTATGGGAATGGTGCGGCGATTGGTTTAGCCCGACTTATCATCAAATGACCTCGGCCATCAATCCGTTCTTTGGTGAGTCTACGGGTAGAAGGTCGATGCGCGGCGGTTCGTACCTGTGCCACAGATCCTATTGCAACCGTTATCGAGTCGCGGCACGCAGCGGGAATACGCCCGACAGCTCGACGGGCAATTGCGGTTTCCGTGTGGTGAGGGATAGAAAGTAGAATATGAAATATGTTGTATTATGATGATGATGCACATTCAGGATTATGCGCGAATGAGGACGCATATAAATGAATAAAACGGAAAAATATTACTTGAAAAGCGGAACATAAATGAATATAATCAAGCTGTGAAGTGGGAATAAAATGAATAAACGGGAGGATAATTGTATGGTGCAAGATCAATCAGGAATGTTTGCCGAGGAACGTCGTCAGAAAATTCTTGCTTTGCTGCATCAAGATAAACGGGTGATTGCCAAGGACTTGGCCGAGCGGTTTGAAATATCGATTGATTCGATTCGTCGGGATTTGACAATCATGGAGGAGCAAGGTTTACTCCAGAAAACGCACGGAGGCGCCATCCCCTCCATGAAAGTCAGGCAGCCGCCCTTGGCTCCGGAACAGCGGTATGGTGAAGGCTCTCCGGAAGGGTACGCCATTGCTCAATTAGCCGTTTCATACGTCCGAGAAAGAGATACCTTATTCATTGACAGCAGCTCGCTTACCTACTTACTGCTGAAGTTTCTTCCGGAACAGATGCCCTTGACAATCGTGACCAACTGCATGCGTGTAGCGGATGCCCTGCGAGAGCGCGAATGGATTGACACTTATTTAATTGGCGGACGGGTGAAGCCTTCCGGAAATATCACGGACGTGCTGGCTAACGAATTTATCCGTCAATTTAAATTTGATATCAGTTTCGTTAGCGGAGGCGGTATTTCCGATGAGGGAATATTCGTCGCTACACCAGAAGTTGCCGCTTTTGGACGCGCGGTCTCTGCCGTATCCCGCCGCAGAATTGGCTTGGCAACGCATCGGATCCTTGGACAGGATGGTTTTGCCAGAGCTGGTGCCGTCGAAGATCTGGATGTGTTAATTACCGATCAGAAGGCGGATCAGGAGGTTATGGACCGGATTCAGGAGCTTGGCGTAAAGGTCATTGTGACGAAAACGGAAGAAGTTGCACAGACATGACGATCCATTGATATAACTTTATATAAGATAAGATTTAACAGGTAAGCGAGGTAAAATCATGATTCAACAGCTTCTGCAAGCGAACTGGCCGGAGTGGGACGGTCAACTGGCTAAAGGTCCTACGGGTTGGAACAATACGACCCATTTTATTCATAATGAACAACGCCGTTCGGTCATGCGCATTTACAATACACATCGAGACAGGGCAAGAATCGAATTCGAGTTTGCGGTACTGGACTCGCTGCAGCGGGTGCCGCTGAGCTTTAAGATTCCGGCTCCTATTCCATCCATGTCTGGCGATAAGATGGTTCGGGTTCAGGACGGGAGTGAGCGTTACGCCTGCCTGTTTACCTACATTGAGGGAGTACGTCCGGAAGAAGGCAGCATTCAAGCAGCGTATTCCTTCGGGGAGAAGACGGGGGAACTGGTGAATGCCCTGGCGGTTTGTTCAATCGAAATGAAGCCGGTGTACCCGCCGTATTACGAGCTGCTTCAGTCTTATCCTGTGTGCAACAAGACGTTCATACTTGATTTTTGCATGCAGCCGCCACCGGCATTCAAGGATCAAGGAGAGGCACTCCATTTGCTAAAAGAAGCATACATCGATATATGCAGCAGCCTTGAATCGCTAAAAAATCTGCCGCAGCAGTTGGTTCATGGCGATCTGAACTTTTCGAACCTGCTGGTAGACGCAGAGCACCCGCATACGGTCACCGCTTTGCTTGATTTTGAATTTTGTACACAGGATGTAAGAGCGATGGAGCCTGCGGTCGTCATATCGGGGTTTATGGGAATGGCGGACGAGAGGGAGGCCATCAGACGGTTTTGCGAAGGATTTGCCAAACGTGTACGGCTGAGCGCCGAGGAGATTGTCGCAATACCGATTCTCATGCGCTTGCGTATGGTGGATGTGTTTCTTCATTTTTTGAGCCGCTATCGGGAAGGGACCGATGAGTCTCATGTGTTAGTGGAACAAGTGGATATGCTGGCTGCCGGATTTAAGCGGATGGAATACAGCCAGGAGTGGCTGGATGATATGTTGTTTCAGTATTTGCTGTGAAAATCTCTCATACATCGGAAAAGCCCGGCTCTAAGAGACCGGGCTTTTCCGATGTATTCTGGAACATGCTATTGGGAAAGTAAGAGTTTCCAATCACGGTTATTTTTTCAGCAGATTAATATGGTCCAGCTCTGTGCTGCTGTTAAAGATGAACTCTAATTTGCACTCTCCCCGGTTGTAAGTGAGCTTGGTTTGTTTGATTTTTCCGGTTTTGAAAGTGGTTGTGGCATCCGGTGCAAACCAATTCTGCTTCAGCATTTTCATGGTGATGCCGCCGATGTTGGTCTGCCGTTCCACGTTCGTGCCAAAATAACGCATTTCGCGGATTTTGTTCAGTTTATAGGAAAAGGCGTAGCCAGGATTCCCCATGTTTGCCCCGTATACATCGAAGGCATCGGCATGCTTGCCGGGCACGGAAGGCTCGCCAATGGCTTTGTACACGTCCTGCTTCGTGCTTTTGCCAATCGTTAAACCGCTGACGGCTCCAGGGAAATGTCCCTTTAAAGCGGGTTTATAGAAGCTGTTAAGTGTCTTGAGCGCTTGCTTTGCGGCATAATCGCCGGTATTTGCGGCCTGGGCGGCTTCTGCTTGCTGAAGCGGAAAAACAGCATGATTTACGCCGATTGCACTTACGCCGAAGACGCCTGCCATGGTCAAGGCGACGATTGCTTTTTTTGCTGGATGTTTCAAGTTCATGTTGCATCCTCTCCTTTGTAACAACTAATTACCACATGCACTGTGCATCAAACAAGTGTGTCAAACTTATCTTCCCATAATAGTGGAGGCGAAGCGGCATTGGGTTACGATTCTATGAAGATGAAATATCAGAATTGATACCCGGAGTGGATCGAGTTCTGCCCACCATGTATGTTTCATCGGGGAGAATGGGGTAATGATGCTTGAGGTGATATGAATTATTGGAAAAATCGTGTAATCTATATAGAACCGACTTTTTCAGGAGGAATTATGGAAACCGAATCATTACTCAAGGTGGAGCAGCTTGCTCTCAAAAAACACAAAATTTTCAAACAAAGCCATCTTCGTTACATCGCCCGCTCCATGCTTGCCAGCATGTTTATCGGCTTCGGTGTCATTGTTGCGTTTAAGACAGGCAACTTCTTTTATCTGGAACATTCCCCTCTGACTTACCCGATGGCCGCCATTACATTTGGCGCGGCGATCATTCTAATCGCATATGGGGGAGGGGATTTGTTTACGGGGAATACGTTCTACTACACGTATGCCGCTCTGCGCAAGAAACTAAGGTGGCTGGAGGTCGTCAAGCTGTGGGTATTCAGCTACGCGGGGAATATTTTGGGGGCGTGCACGTTTGCGCTGCTGATATTTTTGACCGGGCTTTTCATGGATTCATCCGTGAACGGTTTTCTGCTTGATGTGGTTGAGCACAAAATGACCACCCCGACGGTGCAGCTGTTTTTCAGGGCTATTCTCTGTAACTGGCTCGTGTGCCTTGCCTTTTTTATCCCGATGTCATTGAAGGGCGACGGGGCCAAAATGTTTGCCATGATGCTGTTTGTATTCTGCTTCTTCATTTCCGGATACGAGCACAGCATTGCCAATATGTGCACCTTTGCCATTGCGCTCGTACTGAACCATCCCGGCACGATTTCATTGGAAGGCGTACTGCATAACCTGATTCCGGTAACGATTGGCAATTTGATTGGCGGCGTGCTGCTGATGGGTTTTATGTATTATTTTGTGAACAAACCATTTCTGGATGCCAATGAATCCCCGGATGAATAATCTTTCGCGGTTTATGTACAACCTCTAACGCAAATGAAGCTGGTTCTTTAATAATGAGTACACCCGCGTATCGTGCGCCACGCCATTTTGATATATATACTGGCGAAGAATACCTTCTGCTTCAAAACCGAGTTTGGTCAGGAGGGCATGGGAAGCCTGGTTCTCGATAAAAACAACGGCACCGATGCGCGTCAGACCAAGCTCCTTAAAACCATATGCGATAACGGCAGAGGCGGCTTCGCTTGCATAACCTTGTCCCCAGAATGCAGGATGTAATTCATATCCGATCTCGGCCCTCTTATGCCGCGGGGACCATACGTTATACCCAATCGTGCCGATGAGACCCTGGGCATCTTTCCTTTCGATGCCCCATCGAATTCCGCGTTTCTCCCTGTAATTGTTAGCGAAGAGCTCAACGAAATGGAGAGCCTGCTCGAGGGTGGTCAGTGTGTCTTGTCCGTAATAGCGAGTCACGTCATCATTCGAGAAGCAGCTGTAGATAGCCCCGGCATCCTGATGCTGTATCTCCCGCAGTCTTAATCGTTGGGTCTCTAGTATTGGAAACATGTACATCCTCCCAAGTAGATAATAAAATATTATATAACAACGGGCTGGCCTTAAAAGGACCAGCCCATTTAAATTGCATTCATTTTAATGTTAGTCGTCCGCTTTAGGATTGCCCAGCACTTATCGTATCGGAATCCGACTTAAACTGCCTCCGTCTGCAAATAAACGCTTGATGCTGCGTTCGACCTCTTCATCCGGTATTAATGGCGGGGCCTGATGCGGCTTCGTACGGGCATCGATAATGACCGTATCACAGCCCCAATGCTTGTGCTCATAGCGGCTGTTCACACCGTGAATGTCATGGGAAGGATTGCTGCGCGTAAAGGTTGCCCACAGAAAATTATTCACGGTCGCACTCATGAATTCACTGTCATCGCACAGAATGATCATCGGACAAGACGGGAGCGAACCTCGCTCGCGAATTGCATCGCTTAGGCTAGCCATTTCCTGCTCCACTTCGGCATAATTCGCAAAAGGGACTCCCTGGATCGCAACAATGCCGGGCATGATCCATTTTGCTGGCGTGTATCCCGGGAGATCCTTTAGGGCTTCAGGCACCTCATGGCACAAATCCCTTTTTTTATCCCCGACTGCCGCGAATACGACCTTGCTGCCGGTGTTGAGTCCGGTCCCGGAATAATCGAGTGTATCGATCGTGGTATTGGTCTGAAAATGGATGTCCCGCTGCAGATCGATGCGTTCCAATATATAGGTCAAGAAGTCCTCGATGCGATGTGTGCTTAAAGGCTCTTTCTCTTCCGCCGCGATGAACAAATACTTGGCTAAGCTTAATTGACCCGTGCCCAGTATCCGATTGGCAATCGTGAGAAGCTCAGCCGGTTGTTTTACTTGTTGATAAGGGGTATATCGTTCGCTGCCGATGGCAAAGAGCAAGGGGTGTACTCCTGCAGCGTCCACTGCATGCACCTCTTTGACACCCGGGATTTCTTGCCGGATGGCACCGCCGGTCAGTTCATGAATCAGTTCGCCGAAGGACGTATCTTCCTGAGGCGGTCTTCCGACTACCGTAAATGGATAGATTGCCTGCTGTTTGGCGTAAACCTTGTGCACGCGCATGACGGGAAACGGATGGACCAGGCTGTAATAGCCCAGATGATCGCCAAAAGGTCCCTCGGGCTTGGTTTCGCCGGGATGGATCTCCCCTGTTATGACGAAATCCGCATCGTGGCTAATGCAGTAGCCGTCAACATAGCTGTACCGGAAATGGCGTCCGGACAGCAAGCCGGCAAAGGTTAGCTCGCTCATGCCTTCCGGCAGCGGCATAACCGCTGAAATCGTATGGGCAGGGGGGCCCCCGATGAAACAGCTTACTTTAAGCGGCTGCCCCAATTTATTAGCCTTCGCTTGATGAATGCCGATGCCCCGGTGGATCTGGTAATGGATGCCGACTTCCTTGTTCGTTTCATATTCGTTGCCCGTCAGCTGCACCCGGTACATGCCCAGATTCGAATTCATGACGCCGGGCTTCTCCGGATCTTCCGAATAGACTTGAGGCAGCGTGACAAAAGCACCGCCATCGTCCTTCCAGTGTTTAATTAGCGGCATATCAGAAATTTGGATTTCCTGAAACCCAGGTGGCAGCCCCCCCGTTTTTTTGATAGGTAACGCGGTTTTAGCTGCTAATCCTGTCCCGACATATTTGAACGGATTTTTGAGCGCCTTCATCGGATCGTTGCGCAGCGCAATGACGTCTTGCGTGGATGCAAAGGTTTCCCGAAAAATGAATTTACTGCGCTCGATCGTCCCGAACAGGTTGGAGACCGCGCGGAACCTCGAACCTTTTACATTTTCAAACAGCAGCGCCGGGCCGCCTGCAACATAAACCTTCATATGTATGGCTGCCATTTCCAAATGAGGATCAACCTCTTCATGTATACGAACCAAATGCCCATGTTTCTCCAGATCCATAATGCATTCTTCCAGATTATGATATTTCATTACATAGCTCCAATCCCTTGAAGATAGTGAACTTATTCTACTATCTACTATTATCGACAATCTCACAGCACAGGTCAATGACACCCGATATAGACTGGAAGAATGGGAAACGGATCTTGATAGAGTGCGGGGCAGGATTCATGCCCGTTGTTCTGCTCCCCCATAATGATCGACAGCGAAGCTGAACAATACTTTCAGCATAAACAGGGTGCCGGCCAATAACATGTAGGGCTGGATGTTGGACAGCAAGAACGTACCCCCTATGCCGATCGATAGGAGCAAGCCTCCTACAAAATGCTGCGATGATTTCCCGATCAGCGCATTCACGATCACAGCTCCAGCGATGGTATATGCCCATATTCCCACCGCATACACCATGTCGGTATCCAGCAATACGGCGACCAGGAGGATATGAACGTGAATGGCGATGAACACAATCCGCTGTTTTTTACGGGCTGCATAGAAATTACTGGTCGAGCGGGTGAAATTGGCGATACAGCCGCAGAAAATATCGAAAATAAGCAATAAAGCAAGGATACCACGCCATAAAGGCAAAGAATGCAGGATATCCGGAAAAACAAGGCTTACCGCTAGGGTCAGACATCCGCCGAACGCCAAGATGACAAGAATCGTGCCAACGGACTGCTGTTCACCGAAAACCTCATGCAGAATCGAAGGAATCCTTATTGCTTTCATTTCATACCGCCCTCATTTCTTCGTAATTAAATTTGAAGTTATGTAGTAAATAAAGTAATGTACTACAAAAAGAGTATAACTTCGAGTAGGTGAATGTCAATTGTTTTGTAGTGAAAATATTGAATCACTCTAAAACTTGGTTTATACTTCATTCGAGGTGGAGAACACATGAACGGGTATGAACGCAGAAAGCATAAAAAAATGGAACAAATCTACGCTGTCGCTTTCCAGCTTTTTTCGAGGCACGGTTACCAAAAGGTTAGCGTTAATGAAATCGCCCAACAGGCAGGCGTGTCACCTGCAACGATATATAACTATTTTGGAACCAAAGATCAGCTCTATATGGATATGATCATGGATTGGACGGACAAGCAGTTAGCGGTGTATGAGCGCATTCTGGATTCCGGGCGCACATTTGCCGAAAAGACCCAAGAAATTATGCTGCTGGAGGCTAAAAATCTGACCTTTTTATCGGAAGAGTTTCGGAATTTCCAAACCTCCGAGGAGCGCGGCATAAGTCAGACCATCCAGCAGTATAGCGAGGAGAAGGTGAAAGATTTTTTTATGAAGTTTGTCGCGCTGGGGAAACAAGAAGGTTATATTCATAAGGATCAAACCGAAGAGGTAACGATGCTGTACTTCTCGATGTTCATGCATGAGCTGGGGCGACGCTGGGATTCGGGGAACCTGGAATATGTCAACGGCAGCATGGAAACCTTGATGGAGCTTTTCTTTTATGGTTTAGCCGGACAAATACATGAAGGCAGTTGATACCGAGGGGGGAGCGGTTGAATATGTCTGATAAGGAATGTTCCCCACCCCGACATTAGCAATTTGATTTTTTGGCCGGAAAAAGATCTGATACCTGAGGAAATCGTTGATAAGGCATTGAATTATAAACCAATCGTACTATGAGCTCGTTGATGATCGTGCATTTGGTGCCTCGACTGTACGCGAGTAGGGGGTATCATATGTACGAACTTATCTTAGGTAATCAAAAAAGCAGCCGCTTCGCATATTAGCGAAGCGGCTGCTTTACGATATATGGTATTATTGCTGAACGATTGCGATAATTTCGTCTTCCAGCTCAAGTCGTACTTGCTCACTGTAAGCGCGGATATTGTATTCGGAGTACAGGTAGCGGAGAATAGCTTCGATGAGGTTAGCCTCAATCAAATATTGCGTTCTTCCGCCGACCCATACTTCAGCTGTATATCCGGTATCTTCGTCCCAGCTAAGCTCGAGCGATACATCGGTTGGTTTGACGCCTCTGCGTTCCGCCTGATGAAGGCAGACCGCATTGACGATTTCGTCCATGCTTAGAACCATGGATTAGTACCGATTGTTGTTATTGTTGTTGTCGCGAGGCTCGTTTTGTTTACGGCGATTCTTCACGGAGCGTACAACAGCCATAACGATCATAATCAAAGCCCAGATTGCGATCAGGTTAATGAGCAATCCCATGATTTCGCCCATGAAGCCCATGCCGGCGAACATGCTGCCGAAGAGCAAACCAGCCAGACCACCGATCATAAGTCCTTTCATCAAGCTGCCGCCGCTGAAAAATCCTGGTTTTTTCGTGTTAGCGGCTGCCCCTGTATTGGAACGGTTGTTCGTTTGTTGAACATTATTGGTATCATTCTTTTTCGGAGTGCTGTTGTATGACTTGGTCCCGGATTTGAAACCTCCGCCACCTCTTCTGGCATCTGCGGAATCAGGCGTCAGCGCTACAAAGAACAGTGTAATCGCTACAAGAATCGTCAATACTTTTTTCATCGTGTTCTGTCGAACCTCCCAGTAAATTTAGAGTAATAAAGAGTAATACGGACGAGTCACGATAAGGTTTCAAAATTTGTGCGACCATGTTTTGAGGCTGTTGTGTGCTGCTGCTGTCTCAGTAATTCCAGTACCCAATCACACCATTTCAGCTCGGTTTCAGCCATCATCAGCCCTTTGGTAGCGAGTACATAATTGCTGAAAGCCTTGCTTCCAATCTCGCGGGTATCCTCCGGAATTCCCTCTAAAATCTGCTCATAATAATGTTTTTTCTCCAGATACCCGATTCTGCGGTCCTCGAAAATATCGACGGCGATGCCGATCTCCGTCAGCCACAGGCAAAAGGTTCGAAGAGAAAGTTCATCCTTGGTGACTGCAGGCGCGATCGGTTGGTACATCCATTCACGCAGCTTCTGCATGCCTCTTTCTGTAATCGCATAAATTTTCTTGTCCGGTTTATCACTTTGCTGAACCCAGTGCGAGGACAACAGCTGTTTCTCCTCCATGCTGGACAGCAGGGGATAGATTTGACTGTGTTTGGCCTGCCAAAAGGGCTGTATTCGAAGCATCAAATCATATCCTGATGATTCTCTTCTTGCTAGTAAGCCTAACAAGCCGTATGACAACGTATTCATGGACATAACTCCCTTTGAAACGCATATCGTGGACGCTAAGGCGTGGATGGTCATCCGCCTATCGGTCCGGTTGTTAAAAAGTGTACACTGAAACTGTATGGTTTGACAACTGGGGGAGGGGGCTTTCTCTCTGCTTTTGGCAAAATTGTGACTAAAAAAGCACAAACGCGTACGCGTTTGTGCTTCCATTTGACTTTGATTGAATTATTCGTTCTCGTATCCTTCTACGACCAGATCAAGCGCGCCGGTGTTAGGGTCGATGACCATGCCATGAACGGGAACCTTTGGAGGAAGAAGCGGGTGGTTTTTAATCAGGCTCACCGTATTTTTTACGCCGTCCGTAATGTTATCGAAACCGCGAAGCCATTTGGATAACCGGATGCCGGAGTTTTCCAGCGTGGATAACACTTCATCGGATATGCCGCGGTCTCTCATATGCTGGATCATATCATCCGCGTTCAAGGAAGCCATGCCGCATTCGTAGTGACCCACAACGATGACTTCTTCGGCGTGCAGCTCGTACAGTGCAACCATGACGCTTCGCATAACACTTCCGAAGGGCTGTGAAATGATCGCGCCGGCATTTTTAATGATTTTGACGTCGCCATTTTTGAAATTCATCGCTTTAGGGAGCAGTTCAACCAATCGTGTATCCATACAAGTAATAATGACGAGTTTCTTCTCAGGAAAACGCCCTGTCAGGTAGGATTCGTACTCTTTATTCTCTACAAAGCTGCGATTGTGTTCCAGTATGCTGTTAAGGTGTTTTTCCATCGATTTTCTCTCCTTTGTATCTATAAATTATTAGTTGTAGTTACGCTCTGGCATCTAATACTTGAATATTGGTGCCATAGTTCTGTCCGCTGCTGTCCAGCCGGAAGGAGTAAGTGGCTGGATCTGCATCGAGCCTCATCTTCTCTTCGAAAAAAACGGCCTGCTTGCGGTTTACGATAAACGACACCGGGCTGCCTGTCTCGACAGCGATATCTTCCGTCGTCGGCTCATCTACAATACGCAGGCTTGGGACGCCGTTGACGGCACATCCGCATCCCTCCGTGTCATAGATCAGCCTGATTGCGCCCGGCTTGTCCCCGAGCTTGTCCTTCAGCTTCAGCTCGGCTTGCCGGGTGAGTTGAATATTCACGGCCTCCTGACACTCCTTTATATGTATGTTGTTATTTATTCTTTCTGGAAGTTGATTATATACCTTGTAAAAAGTATCATCAATAGAGTAAAGAAAAATCCTAATATAAAAAAAGAAGGTGTGCCGGAATGGCAGTACAACATTTACCACAATGGGAACAATTTGATCGATTGGTTCGCAAAATTATGAGTTATTACGAAGCTATTGGCCTACTTCATTGGGATTTACGGACGGGTGCTCCACGCAAGGGAACCGAAATCCGTTCAGAAACGATCGGGGTTTTATCTACAGAGGCATTTAAACTGCAAATATCGGAAGAGATGGGTCAGCTGTTATCATTTTTTTCGGAGTCGGAACAGGCGCAGCAGCTGGATGATCGCAAACGCCGCATGATTGCGGAAGTGCGGAAGGTGTACGATCAGAGCAAATCCATTCCGCCTGAACGCTTTCAGGAGTATTCCATTCTCGCCGCCCAATCGGAGACGAAGTGGGAGGAAGCGAAGAAGAACAGCGATTTTGAAGGTTTCGAACCTTACTTAACGAAGATCGTTGCGTTCAAGCAAGAGTTTATTGATTATTGGGGCGTGAAAAACACCAGATACGACACACTCCTTGATATGTATGAGCCGGATTTAACGGTGGAAAAGGTGGATGCTATCTTTGACCGTCTGAAAGCGCGCCTGGTACCGCTGGTTCATGCGATCCAGAAATCGCCCTTCAAGCCGAGAACGGACTTCTTGAAGCAGCTGTTCCCGATAGAACAGCAGGAGAAATTCAGTTTGTTCCTGCTGGAGCAGATGGGCTACGACTTTGAAGCGGGACGTTTGGACGAGAGTGTGCATCCATTTGCAACGGGCTTAAACCCTGGAGACGTGCGCATTACGACCATGTATCTTCCGGACGATGTGCTAAGTGCGGTATTCAGCTCTTTGCATGAGGGCGGGCATGCCCTTTATGAGCAAAATATCGATAAAGAGCTTGCAGGAACACCGCTCTCCGGCGGTACCTCGATGGGCATCCATGAATCTCAATCCCGATTGTGGGAAAATATGATTGGTCGCAGTCGCCCGTTCTGGCGCCGTTATTTCGCGGATCTGCAGCAGCACTTCCCAGAACAATTGAAGGACGTGGACATCGAGGATTTTTATTTGGCCGCGAACAAGGTAGAGAACTCTCTGATTCGAATTGAGGCGGATGAGCTTACTTATAACCTGCACATCATTATTCGTTATGAGATCGAGAAGAAACTCTTTAACGAAGGTTTGGCCGTGAAGGATCTGCCGGAGACCTGGAACGCGAAGTATAAAGAATACCTCGGCATTATGCCGCCAAATGACGGAATGGGCGTTCTGCAGGACGTTCACTGGTCCGGCGGGGATTTCGGATATTTCGCTTCGTATTCCCTTGGCAATATGTATGCGGCTCAGATGCTTCATACGATGCGTAAAGAACTGCCGCACCTCGACCAGCTTATCGAAGAGGGGAACCTCGCCCCGATCAAGGAATGGCTGACGGACAAGGTTTACAAGTACGGAAAGAGCGAGAAGCCGTCCGAGATCATCGTGCGCGTCACCGGAGAAGAATTGAATCCGGACTATTTGGCCGATTATCTCGAAGAGAAGTATAAAGAGATTTACAAACTTTGATCCACATTATAAACGCAGCCCAAGTGGCTGCGTTTTTTTGTGTTAAGACAGTATACAACTCTGAAGCTTCAATCCTTATCTCGCTAGAAAAGCTTCCACTAGCCGTGGTCTGTCTTCCGAGAAAATACGTTGATAGACGGTTTACGATCGATCATGCCAAATGAATAGCCCCCAGCATATCTATCAGGCGTTTAACCTTTGGGCAGGCACATGCATATGCTGAAAAGAAACAAAGGGTCAATGGGAATGGAGGGTTACGATGAAGCGTCAAAAATGGTGGGGGCTGGCGTTAACCATGCTGCTTGTTTGCGGAGTGGCGCTTGCCGGGTGCGGTGGCGGCGGATCGGCTACGAAGGTCAAGATTGGCGAAGTGACGCGCTCGATCTTCTACGCGCCGCAGTATGTCGCATTGGAAAAAGGATTTTTTAAGGAAGAGGGGCTTGATGTCGAGCTGCAGACGACCCCTGGCGGAGACAAAACGATGACGGCCCTGCTGTCAGGAGCCATCGATGTGGCACTTGTCGGCTCGGAAACTTCGATTTACGTGTATCAACAGGGCTCTGAAGATCCGGTCATTAACTTCGGACAGGTGACGCAGACAGACGGGACATTTTTGATGGCCAGGGATGAGGGCGCTTTTGACTGGAACAACCTGAAGGGTAAAGTATTCCTCGGTCAGCGTAAAGGCGGAATGCCGCAGATGGCAGGCGAGTTTACGCTCCGTAAAAAAGGGATCGATCCGCACTCGGACCTGGAACTGATTCAGAATATCGATTTTGCGAATATCGCCTCTGCTTATGCTTCCGGCACCGGTGAATTTGTTCAGCTCTTTGAACCGCAGGCCTCCATCTTTGAAAAAGAAGGCCGTGGCAAAGTGGTGGCTTCCTTTGGCGTAGAAAGCGGACGACTGCCATATACCGTATTCATGACAAAACAGAGCTTTATCGACAAAAACGATGCCACGGTGCAGAAGTTTACGAATGCCCTGTACAAGGCACAGCAATGGGTGGATGCGAGCAGCCCCGAAGATATCGCGGATGCGATCATGCCTTATTTTAAGGATAGCGACCGCGACATCGTAGTGTCTTCCGTTAAACGCTACAAGGAGCAGGGCAGCTATGCGACCGATCCGATCGTGGACGAGGCGGAATGGAACAATCTGCTGGACGTGATGGAGCAGGCCGGGGAACTGAAAGAACGTGTAGCCCCTGAAACAATCGTCAACAACAGCTTTGCCGAGAAAGCGAAACAAGCCAAATGATGAAAT
The DNA here is from genome assembly GCF_037969785.1 of Paenibacillus sp. FSL W7-1332. Taxonomy (NCBI): domain Bacteria; kingdom Bacillati; phylum Bacillota; class Bacilli; order Caryophanales; family Paenibacillaceae; genus Paenibacillus; species Paenibacillus sp. FSL W7-1332. The sequence continues at coordinate 2,797,861 of NZ_CP150209.1, forward strand.
AGCCTAATCCATAGAACGAAGGGAGAGAGCACCAATGGTACCGGTAGTTGAATTGAACGATATCGCTCACGTATATGTCACGGATCGGGAAGCCTCTCTGGCTGTGGAAGGGATTCAATTGAAGGTGGAACCGGGGGAGTTCATCAGCCTGGTTGGGCCTAGCGGCTGCGGCAAGACAACGATTTTGTCTGTCATTGCCGGCTTGCTGCAGCCATCCAAAGGAGCCGCTTATGTGAACGGCAAACCGGTAAACGGGCCGTCGCCGGCGGTCGGGTACATGCTGCAGCAGGACTATTTATTTCCTTGGCGCACCATTATGGATAACGCCTTAATCGGCTTGGAACTGACGGAGCGGTTGAATCCGGAAAGTCGCGGTATCGTACAGAGTTTGCTCAAGGAGATGGGCCTTGGGGACAGCGGCAACCTCTATCCCGCCCAGCTGTCAGGCGGAATGAGACAGCGGGTTGCACTTGTAAGGACCTTGGCGACGGACCCGGGCCTGCTGCTGCTCGATGAACCTTTCTCCGCACTGGATTATCAGACGAAGCTGCAGCTTGAGGATCTGATCGTGGACACCTTGAAGGAGCGCGGGAAGACCGCCATCCTGGTGACCCATGATTTGTCCGAAGCCATTGCGATGAGCGATCGGGTCATTCTCCTGAACCGCAACCCGGGGAGGATTCACCGAATGTTCAATATTCCTGAGAACATACGTCAGGTACAGCCTTTTTATGCTCGTAAGGAGCCGGGGTTCAACGAATTGTTTCATGAGATCTGGGGCGAAATGCAAACGATCGGGAAGGAGTGAAGCCTATGACATCAAGGGATGAGCCTCATGCTTCTTCTTCGAAGGGCTGGCTCCAGGATATTTATGTAAAACACATGAAGCGCAAGAAAAGTTTACGCAGACGCGTGCTGACCGTCCAGCTTAGCATGCTGCTGCTATTCTTTATCTGGTGGGAAGCGGCGGGGAGATTCAAATGGATAGACGTGCTGCTCTTCAGCTATCCGACCAAAATTTTTTCCAACATATGGGGGAATATGATCAGCGGCGAGTTATGGGGGCACTTGGGGATCACGGTAGGGGAGACGGTTGTCGGATTCCTGCTCGGTACGCTGGTGGGCACGCTGCTCGCCGTATTCATCTGGTGGTCACCGTTTCTTAACAAGGTTCTGGATCCCTATATGGTTGTGTTCAACAGTATGCCGAAAGTAGCGCTGGGTCCGATATTTATCGTGATGTTTGGCGCAGGTTTTACGGCTATTGTTGTCACTACGTTATCCATCACGGTCATCGTGACCACGCTTGTTGTATACAACAGTTTTCATGAGGTGGATTCCAATCTGATCAAGGTCGTCCGGACGTTCGGCGGAACCAAGCGCCAGGTGTTTCAGCGGGTTATTTTGCCAGCTTCGTATCCGGCGATCGTATCAACGCTCAAGGTCAATGTGGGCATGGCGTGGGTCGGCGTCATCGTCGGCGAATTTCTGGTCGCCAAATCGGGTCTCGGTTACTTGATTATGTACGGGTTTCAGGTATTCAATTTCACGCTTGTGCTGTCGAGTCTGCTCATTATCGCCGTCGTGGCAACAGCCATGTATCAAATGGTGGTATATATAGAAAGGAAATTGCTGACTCATCGTTAATGGGCTTGGTCTATTGCCCCCAGGCATGGTTGTTTATGGCATAAAAATAAGCTAGGATGAAGATACCTTATATATGTGGTCATATAAATAGAAACATATATAGTCATCATCAACTCGCCTGGAGGCTCTTCATCACATGGGATTTCGTGTCATCAAAACGGCTGCGGCAAGCCTGCTTGCCATCTTAATTACAGATGCCTTGAACATACCGGGGGCTACGTCCGCCGGTCTTCTTGCTATACTTGGCGTTGACGTCACGCGAAAACGGAGTGTGCGCTCCATATCGTCCAGATTGTTCGCTTCATTGCTGGGTCTGGTGCTGGCGTGTATTCTATTTTATTTTCTCGGATTTCATTATTGGGTATTGGCTCTATACATATTGCTTGCCTTTCCCGCGATTTCGAAGGCGAACTTCAAGGAAGGCATCGTAACCAGCTCGGTCGTGGTGTTTCGGGTGTTCCAGGGGGAAGAGATCGGGATGGACATTTTGCTCACCCAAATTGAACTGTTGATCATCGGTCTCGGATCGGCGATGCTTGTGAACCTGGTTTATATGCCGAACAGCGAGGGAGCGATGATGGAGATCCGCCAGAAGGTGGACGGGCTCTTCTCCGTCATTTTCCGTCACTTCTCGCTTACGCTTCGGGATCCTGAACATATATGGGACGGGAAAGAGCTGATTGAGGCCAACCGGCAGATTGAGAAAGGAATTGAGGAAGCGAAGCGGGCATCGGAGAACCAGATGATTCATCCGGACGGCTCCTGGAACATCTATTTTTATATGCGGAAGGAACAGATGGAGAATATCCAGAGCATGATGCATCAAATATCCCAGGTGTACGAGCGGCTTCCTCACGGTGTGCTGACGGCGGAAATATTCGATCAATTAAGCAAGGATGTCGTTGCCGAAGGATATACGGGCAAGTCCGAAGGATTGCTGATTGAGCTGGAGGACAGGTTCAAGGAGATGGAACTGCCGACGACCCGCGAAGAATTCGAGGTCCGTTCCGCGATCCTGCAGCTATGCCATGAGCTGGAATACTATTTGAATATTTCAAAGAAGTATAAGGCGCCCACGGCAAAAAAACCGCAGAAGCGTGCGGATTCGGCCGTATAGCTCTGGGATTTGCAAAAAAAAATCTGATATTTTTAGCATCATATGAATTTATTTGGACCACTTCATTCAACATTCGCCCATGTCTTGCATACACATGTATGGAATGATTGTATGGAGGAGGTTCGAAGATGTCATTGAGTCATAAACACCAATGTAGAGAAATCATCACGAAGGCGATCTGCGGCAAGGGTCGTAAATTCTCTACCGTAACACATACCGTGACTCCGCCTAATAATCCGACCAGTATTTTGGGGGCTTGGATTATAAACCATCAATACGAGGCGGTTGCCGCCGGAGACGGAATTGAAGTTATTGGTACTTACGATGTTAACATCTGGTATTCCTATGACAAAAATTCACAGACCGATGTGGCGAAAGAAACGGTATCGTATGTAGAACGCGTGCCTCTTTCCTATCTGGATCCGAAGCATCGTGCATCCACGGTGGAAGTGTCGGCTGAAGCGACACAGGAGCCGAGCTGCGTTGAGGCCAGCGTATCCTCGAATGGCACGAGTGTCATTCTGCGGGTAGAGAGAGAGTACGCGGTGGAGCTGATTGCCGAGACCAAGGTCGTTGTCAAAGTATGCAGCCATCATCATGGCGATTACGAGGACAAAGAATTCGATTACGTCCTGGGAGACGAAGTCGATGATTATGAAGACCTTGATTACGAAGGTCTGGAGGATGAACTGTAAGATAACCCTCCTGTAGGAATGATTCTAATCTTAGCATATGCAGTGAGGGCAGCTTTGCGGAGGGCGGATGCCCTCTTTTTTATTTTTTTTACAGGGGGACTAGGAGATGGCTCAATTTAAAGTAAAACCAGCTGCTGTAAAAGAATATGTACCCTTGAAGGGAGCTGCTGTGCTTCTCGCGCAGGCACGTCTGTCCAGATCCGGAATACCGTCCCTTCTGGGCTTGGGCTCGGTTGAGGAAAAGCATTACACGGCCAGGTACGCGGTTCATGTTGAGCAGTTGTCCGCAGTCTCGATCCGCTCCTATCAGCTCGGCGGCGGTGAAGTCATGTTTAAGCCTGACCCCGAGAACGGGAGGTATGAGGATGGCCTGCATCGGCGATTGGAGAAAGCGGCCCTGCGGTCGCTGTATACGCTGGGCGTGGATGAAGGAGAGGTTATCATCAATGCCCGGCCCGGGCGAAGATATGTAGTCGAGGACATCCGCATGAAAGCGGGCCGGATTAAAACCGTCATGAGTGCGAAGGGGGTGCCGGCGGCAGGTTTTCACGCGCATAACGAAGACAGTGAATCCCCTTTGGCTGCGCCGCTGCTCATGGGGATGGATCCCGAGTTTGTGCTGATGAAGGATAACGGGGAGATTGTGTTTGCATCCGAATTTATGGAGCGCGGCGGATCGGTCGGCAGTGACGCCGTTCGTTTTCGGGGGGAGGTCATTTACCCCATTGCCGAGCTCAGACCGTTACCGAGAGCGAATCCGAAGGCGTTAATGATTGAAATGCAAAAAGCTCTGCGTCAAGCCCAGAGCCTGATTACCGATCGTTCGCTGACATGGAGGGCAGGAGCTCTGCCTTATGGTGATTTCCCGCTAGGCGGTCATATTCATTTCAGCGGAGTACCGCTCTCCCTGTCCCTTCTTCAGACGCTGGACAATTATCTGGCTCTGCCGCTGGCGCTGCTCGAAGACCCCAAGGGGCGTTTTCGCAGACCGCGTTATGGGTTCCTGGGGGATTTTCGGAGGCAGCCGTATGGCGGCTTTGAATACCGTACGCTTCCCAGCTTTCTCGTTTCCCCGCTTGTCGCGAAGGTGTCACTTTATGTTGCCTACCTGGCAGCTCGATACAGCGACCGTTTGCTGGCGAGGCCATTCAATACGGAGCGTTACCATCGCGCCTATTATGAAGGCGACAAGTCCGTGCTTAAAGAATGTATCGCAGGCTGGCACAGGGATTTATCAGCGCTGCCGGAATATTCGGACTTTGCCCGCGAAATCGAACTGGCGCTTGCTCACATGGAAGCGGGGCGGGCCTGGGATGAGAGCAGAGATATCAGGCCGCTGTGGAATATTCCCGTTTAAGAGGTTGTTCAAAAAGTCCGATTTTGATAAGAAAACCTCTATCGAGGCCACTTCAAGGATGAGCGACCGCGATGCATAGGTAGGTTTTCTTGCGATATAGAATTTCATCAGTTCCACTGATAACTCATAAATTCTATATCTAACACGAAGTGAATTAAGAAGCAACTCGGCATCGAATCTTGAATTCAGCCGGGCCTTCCGGTGCTCACGTACAAACTACGTACGCTCCGCTCCTCACTCCCTAGCTTCATCCAACCTTCTCGGTGCTGAAAACCGACCTTTTTGAACGCGCACGTTAAACCGTAATGCCTTGCGGTCAATTTCTGTTATAATGGAGGTCAAGCTAGAAGGTAATGGAGGTACGTCATGGCTAAATATACGCCGATGATTGAACAATATTTGAAGGTCAAAGAACAAGCGCGCGATGCGTTTCTTTTTTTCCGCTTAGGCGATTTTTACGAAATGTTTTTTGATGATGCAATCCTTGCATCGAAGGAATTGGAGATTACGCTGACCGGCCGCGAAGGCGGCGGTGCAGAGAAAATACCGATGTGCGGAGTCCCTTATCATTCCGCGGAGGGTTATATTCAACGGTTGATTGAGAAGGGGTACAAAGTCGCCATCTGCGAACAGATGGAGGATGCTTCAGTCACGAAAGGCATGGTGCGGCGGGAAATCGTTCGGGTCGTCACGCCGGGGACCATCATGGACGGCAAGGTTGTGCACGACAAGTCGAACAATTACATGGTGTGTGTCACGGAAACGGGCGGCTTGATGTCTTTATCGGCATGCGATCTGTCAACCGGGGAGCTTTATGTGACGTCAGTTCCATCTTCGGAGGAATGGCTGCGGGATGAGATTGGCCTCTATGAGCCTTCCGAGATTATTGGGGACGCGGCGCTGCTTGATATCATTTCATCTCAGGCGCTTCCAGGCAGCCGCAACATCGTCTATACGGCATGGGATCGCAGGGAGGACGCATTGGTACGCACCCAGTTCGGTGAGCCGGCTTGGGCCCGCCTGGAAGAGGAGCGAAGAGCCTGCATATCCCTGCTGATCTCGTATTTAAGCGAGACGCAGAAGCGGTCGCTGGGGCAGCTGACGCAGATTGCTTCCTATGAACCGGGACAATACATGGTTCTGGATCCGTTCACCAGACGCAACCTGGAGCTGGTTGAGACGGTTCGTGAGCGTTCGAAGAAAGGATCGCTCCTGTGGCTTCTGGATCGCACGGAAACCTCGATGGGAGCCAGACTCCTGCGGCGGAGAATCGATAAACCGCTGCTGTCCCGCAGCCGGATTGAAGAGCGGCTGGAGGCTGTTGAGCATTTGTATAACCAGTACATACTGCGTGAAGATTTGCGGATGGCGCTTAAAGAGATATACGATCTGGAGCGATTGGTCGGCCGGATTGCGTTCGGCAGCGCGAACGGACGGGATTTGAACGCGCTCAAACTGTCATTAAGACAAATTCCTTCTCTGAAAGAGCTGTGTGCTGAGTCTGCTTCCGAGACGCTGCGCCGGGTGGCTGCGGATACGGATATTTGCGACGATCTGTGCGAACTGATCGAGAATGCGATTGTTGACGAACCGCCGGTATCCGTGCGTGACGGAGGCATCATCAAGCCGGGTTATCACGAGCGGCTGGATGAGTTTCGTGAAGCGAGCACCAGCGGCAAACGCTGGATCGCCGAGCTGGAAGCCAAGGAACGCGCGGCTACGGGGATCAAGTCGCTGAAGATCGGTTACAACAAGGTGTTCGGCTATTATATCGAGGTGACGAAGTCCAATCTGTCGTCCCTGCCGGAAGGCCGGTATGAGCGCAAGCAGACGCTGGCGAACGCGGAGCGTTATGTCACGCCCGAGCTGAAGGAGAAGGAAGGATTGATCCTTGAGGCGCAGGAGAAGATGGTGGATCTGGAGTACGCTCTCTTTACCGAGCTCAGGGACAAGCTGAATACCCAAGTGAGCCGGCTCCAAAAGCTCGCGGAGCGCATTGCCGAGATTGACGTCTATCAATCCCTGGCCGCGGTCAGCGCGGAATACCGGTTCGTGAAGCCGGAGCTGAGCGAAGGGTATGATTATATCGTTGAAGGCGGTCGTCATCCTGTCGTGGAAGCCGTCATGAAGGATTCATCGTTTATCGCGAACGGGACGGATTTACGCAAGGACGGCTCCTCGATCCTGCTGATTACCGGTCCGAATATGGCTGGAAAAAGCACATACATGCGCCAGGTTGCCTTGTTATCGATTTTGGCCCAGATGGGCTGCTTTGTTCCGGCAGAGCGCGCGGTTATCCCGCTGGTGGACCGGATCTTTACCCGCATCGGAGCGGCAGACGATCTGATCGGCGGCCAGAGCACTTTTATGGTGGAAATGGCGGATATTCAGGTCATGACGGAAAAAGCAACGCCCCGCAGTCTGATTATCATCGACGAGCTGGGACGCGGTACGTCGACGAGTGAAGGCATGGCGATTGCGCAAGCCGTGATTGAGTATGTGCATGACCATATCGGCTGTAAGGCATTGGTATCCACGCATTTCCATGAGCTCGCCCATCTTCAGGAAAGCCTTGGCGGTCTCAAAAATTATTCCATGGCGGTTCAGGAAAGCGGAGACAAAGTGCATTTTCTCCGCAAGCTGATCCCTGGCGCGGCTGACAGCAGCTACGGCATTTACTGTGCGAGATTGGCAGGATTGCCCGGCAGCATCATTGACCGCGCCTATGGGCTCCTGCAGGGCCTGGAGATGGCCTCGCTGGCCGCGGTGGCATCGGAGCAAGGGATTGTGATGCAGCGCGAGCAGCCAGCTGCCGCAGCTCCTTCCGATGAGAGACGAAGCGGATCGGAAGCTGTCTATGAGCATCGTGATGATAAGATGCCGTATACCGAAAGCTTGAGCGGCGCCGACCGGAAGGGCGGCGTGGTGCAGCTCTCCATTTTTGGCGAGGAGGAAGTGCCTGAACCGAGTGTTAAGCCTGGCAAGGATCAGCATTCCATGGCGCAGGAAACTTCTCAAGATCCTGCCGTCAAGAGCCTCATTGCTGCCGTTAAAGGCGCGGACGTGATGAATATGACGCCGCTTCAGGCCATGCAATTCCTGAACGACCTGAAGCTTCAAGCGAAGGATATGTGATTTTGGCATGGGGATGAAATGAAACGGAGGTAGGAACGATGGGGAATATTCGGATTTTGGACGAGCATATTGCAAACCAGATTGCTGCCGGTGAGGTGGTGGAGCGGCCTGCCTCCGTTGTGAAGGAGCTGGTCGAGAACGCCATTGATGCCGGGAGCACCAAGATTGACGTAACGGTCGAAGAAGGCGGACTGGACAGCATTCGCGTAACGGATAACGGCGCCGGCATTGATCCGGAGGATTGCGAGACGGCTTTTTACCGCCATGCGACAAGCAAAATCGCTGAAGGCCGCGATCTGTTTCAAATCACCAGCCTTGGATTCCGGGGCGAAGCCCTGCCATCCATCGCGGCCGTATCCAAGGTGCGTCTGGTTACGTCCAATGCTCAGGATGGCCGCGGACGGGTGCTCGAAATCGAAGGCGGTCATCTGCGCGTGAACGAAGAAACGGCTGCACCCCGAGGAACGGATTTTCTCGTGAAGGAATTGTTCTTCAATACGCCGGCAAGGCTGAAATATATGAAAACGATCCAAACCGAGCTGGGGCATATATCCGACTATATGTATCGTCTGGCCCTTTCCCGGCCGGATATTGCCTTTACGCTCAGGCACAATGGAAACTCGCTGCTGCAGACGCTGGGCAACGGCGATGCCCTTCAGGTCATTGCGGCCATATACGGTACCCAATCGGCCAAAGCGATGCTGCCGTTTGAAGCGGAGAATATGGACTACACGCTAAGCGGATATATCAGCCGCCCGGATTATACCCGGGCAAACCGTAACGGCATGTCGCTGATCATCAATGGGAGGTATATTCGGAACTACGGCTTGATGCAGGCGATTTTGAGAGGTTATCATACGCTGCTGCCAATCAACCGGTTTCCGCTCGTTGTCATTCAGTTGTCCATGCACCCCTCTTTGATTGATGTGAATGTGCATCCCTCCAAGCTGGAGGTGCGGTTCAGTAAAGAGCAGGAGCTGTTCGCTTTGGTGGAGGAAGAAATTCGCAAGGTGCTGCAGCAGGAAATCCTGATTCCACGCCCGGCCAAACAAAATATTGGCAAAAGCGACAACGCCTATATCCAGGAACAGCTGCAATTTTCTCCTGCGCAAAGCCATGCCTCGCCGAACGGCAGCGGTAGTGAACGGGATATCGCGATCCCCGGAAGCGGCGAGCCTTCAATTGGCGGAAACATGCCTCTCAAGGCGCCACCTGCAGCGACATGGCCGGAGGGGCAGGTCTTCACCCGGTCTGAGCCGGATATCAAGCGCGCTTATGGGTCCGGAGCAGCAGGTACATCCGCCACCTCGCAAATGCGGGAAACGGCAGCAGCTTCTTCTTATCGCAGTGAATACCGCAATGAGACCAGGGGGAATGCCGGAATTCCTGCCGTAACGAAAGAGTGGCTGCAGTCGGCCTCAGGACCGGCTCCAGAGATCCCGCCATTTCCGGAGCTCACGCTTATCGGCCAGCATCACGGCACTTATCTCATAGCGCAGAATGATACCGGGCTGTACCTGATTGATCAGCATGCCGCGCATGAGCGGATTAACTACGAGTATTACTACGAACAGTTTGGCAACCCGGCAGACGCATCCCAGGAGCTGCTGCTGCCGATTACGCTGGAATTTACGCCCTCGGAATCGGAAAAGGTGAAGGAACGGCTGCACTGGTTTGAAAAGGTTGGCGTGTATATGGAGTTTTTTGGCGGTCATACCTTCCTGGTGCGCTCCCATCCGTTCTGGTTCCCCAAGGGCGACGAGAAGGCCATTATTGAAGAGATGGCTGAATGGGTGTTGAGCGAACGCAATATCGATATCGCCAAGCTGAGAGAAACCTCGTCGATCATGTGTTCCTGCAAGGCTTCCATCAAAGCCAATCAGAAGCTGACGGAGCAGGAGGCGATGACGTTGATACAGCGTTTGGGCGCCTGCCGGCAGCCGTACACATGTCCGCATGGACGACCGATCGTGGTTTCCTTCTCGGCTTATGATTTGGAGAAAATGTTTAAGCGCGTTATGTAACAGCAAGGAGGACCTTCATGATAATAACAACTGGAGAAGCGGAAGCGCCGGACATTGTGGAGCGCGCGATAAGTTTAGCCCGGGAAACCGGCTGCCGTTATGTCCAGCGTAGCGGTCATTCATTGCGAAAATTAGCACGCAGGTTCGGAGATGACGACGTGTTGGTCGTACTCAACGGACATGTACGTCTTAGCGGACCGGACGGCTCGGTCATGGAATTTCATCCGAGTATGGGGTTTGTCCGATTGAAACGCGTACTGAGCGGAAAACCCGATCCCATGCTGGAGGCTTCCGGAATGGAGGAAGGGGATTCCGTACTGGATTGTACGGCGGGGCTTGGAGCCGACTCCCTGGTATTTTCGGGCAAGGGCGGCCCGAACAGTCGGATCACTGCTCTGGAAAGCTCGCTTCCCTTGTATGCGCTGCTGAAAGAAGGGCTTCGGACCTATGAAAGCCATCTGGAGGCCAGTGATCAGGCGATGAGGCGAATCGAGGTCAGGCACAGCCATCACTTGGATTATTTGAAGTCGCTGCCGGACCGGAGCGTAGACATTGTTTATTTTGATCCGATGTTCCGTGAACCGATCGCCGAATCGGCTTCCATCCATCCTTTGAGACATTATGCAAACGGGGAGCCGCTGGAAATGGAAAGTGTGAGAGAAGCGGTCAGGGTCGCGCGCAAAACCGTTGTCATGAAGGAAGCGCGATCCAGCGGAGAGTTTGAACGGCTTGGCTTTACATTGCCTGAACGGGGAAAATCGAAAATAACGTACGGAGTGATTTCCATTGACAGTTGAAACCAAACCGAAACTGCTCGTTCTTATAGGACCGACAGCTGTAGGTAAAACCAAAATGAGCATTGAAATTGCGAAGGAATTCGGATGTGAGATTATCTCGGGCGATTCGATGCAGGTATACCGGGGAATGGATATCGGAACCGCCAAAATTTCAGTCGAAGAAATGGAAGGCGTCCCCCATCATCTCATTGACATTCACGAGCCCGATCACCCCTATTCGGTAGCCGAATTTCAAGAGCAAAGCCAAAGGCTCATTACGGAGATCACGCAGCGGGGAAAACTTCCGTTCATTGTTGGCGGAACCGGCCTTTATGTGGAGTCGGTGTGCTACGGCTATCAGTTTAGCGAGACCGGAGCGGATGAAGTTTTTAGGGAAGCGCAGTTCCGCTATGCCAATGAACACGGAGCCGAGGCTCTTCATCAAAAATTGGCAGAGGTTGATCCTGAAACGGCCGAACGGCTTCACCCTAATGACCTACGTCGGGTCGTTCGTGCTTTGGAAATATACCATATGACCGGCGTCCCACTTTCGGCCCAACTGGCGCCCCAAACCAAGCAATCTCCCTATGACTTATGCTTGGTCGGTTTGACAATGGACAGGCAAATGCTATATAACCGTATTGAAGAGCGAATTGATCTTATGCTGAGCCAGGGACTTGTTGATGAGGTGGCGGCGCTCATGGACAAAGGGTTCGCTCCGGGACTTGTATCCATGCAAGGGTTGGGTTATAAGGAAATCGTTTCATACCTTAGCGGAGAATTCAGCTACGAGGAGGCCGTCGTACTGCTCAAGCGCGATACACGCCGATTCGCTAAGCGGCAGCTATCTTGGTTTCGCCACATGAAGGACATCGAGTGGGTAGACGTCACCGACTCGGGAAATTTTTCTGCAAACTATCAAAAAATCCGTGCTATAATAGCAGGAAAGTTTCACTGAAATCTTGAATATATTTTCAAAACAATCTAAATGAACCATTGGGGGTACGGCTAATGAACAAGTCCATTAACATCCAAGACACGTTCTTGAACCAACTGCGCAAAGAGAACATTCCGGCCACGGTATACCTTACAAACGGCTTTCAGATCCGTGGAACGATCAAAGCTTTTGACAATTTTACCATCGTGATTGACAGCGACGGCCGTCAGCAAATGGTGTACAAGCATGCTATCTCCACGTTCATGCCGCAGCGTAATGTGTCCCTGATGCAGGATAACAGCAGCGATCAATAGATTTTAGAATGGTTTTATAAAGAGCAGAATCATACCGTCAACTGATTAATTTGAAACTTTTTGGTTTATAATTCGTTTAGCTTATAAGGAGTGCAGAGAGCAACCTGAGAAGGTTGTTCTTTTCTTTCCGAGGCATGACTTAAAGTCAGAAGGCTTGATCCCGCAAGGGAGTAAGGAGGGGGACAAATGGCTGGAAAAGATAATCAGATGTCACGGTTGAATAAAAACAAAGACAACTCGAAGACATCCAAAACCACGAAACCGAATGCGAAGAAGAAAAAGGGCAAGGGAAAGCGAATCGCGTGGGCGTTGTTTTTCACGGCCGTCATTGCGATCTTCTGTGCGCTTGCAGGTTATTTGTTCATCCTGATCAGCGGTGAAAAGCTGCTGGAGCAGAATCAGGATAAGCTGACCGCATACGGTACTTCCAAGGTATATGACCGCAACGGCGCGCTGATGGGCGAACTATCCCTCCAGAAGAGTGATCCCGTGAAGTACGAGGATATTCCTGAGAAATTGATACAAGCATTCATTGCAACAGAAGATAAACGGTTCATGGAGCACAACGGCGTGGACATGTGGTCGATCGGCCGCGCAGCGGTAAAGGATATCATGGCCCGTTCCATGGTTGAAGGCGGAAGCACGATCACGCAGCAGCTGGCGAAGAATATATTCTTGACCAGGGATAAAACCTTCTTCCGGAAGGCGACGGAAATGTCGATCGCGCTGGCGCTTGAGCGTCAGCACAGCAAACAGGAAATTATCGAGATGTATTTAAACCGGATTAACTTCGGAGGACCTTATTACGGCATCAAAGCCGCATCCGAGCGTTATTTCGGCAAGTCGGATCTGAACAAGCTGGATTTATGGGAAATGGCGACACTTGCGGCAATGCCGAAGGGACCGTCCCGATATAATCCGCTTAAGAATCCTGACCTCTCCAAAGAGCGTCGTGCGGTCGTATTGACCCTGATGGAACAGCAGGGGTATATCACGGCCGAAGAGGCAGCGGAAGCCAAAAAAGTGGACTATGCTTATACACCGCCTGAAAGACAGCAGAAATATACAGCGTTTATCGATTATGTCATGGAAGAGGCAGAAGAGAAGTGGGGCCTTACCGAGGACGACGTTAACATCGGCGGTTATCAGATTTACACCACGATGGACGTGAATGCCCAGACGGCAATGGAAGAAGAGTTCAAGAATCCGGAAAACTTTGAAGAAAGTCCGGACGACGTGCCGGTTGAAGGTTCTATGGTCATCATAAACCAGGAAACCGGCGGTATCGTCGCCATGTCCGGTGGACGGGAATATACGCGCGGCGGGTTCAGCCGGGCTACCGACAGCCGTCGTCAGCCGGGATCCGCCTTGAAGCCGATTGTATCGTATGCACCGGCGCTGGAATCCGGGAAGTTTACGAAGGACTCCAGATTAAGTAATAAAAAGCAATGTTTTGGCAGCAATTACTGTCCGAACAACCTGCACGGTTACTCGGAGACCATTGGCATGCCGGAAGCGATTCAGCGTTCCGAGAACATTCCGGCCGTATGGCTGTTGAACCAAATCGGCGTAAAAGCCGGATTCGAGTTTGCACAGAGTCTCGGCATCAAGATGACCGAAGGCGATGCGAACTTATCCCTGGCCCTCGGCGGAATGGATACAGGTACGAACACATTTGAGATGGCACAGGCTTTCAGCGCTTTTGCCAATGGCGGAGAATTTAAAGAGGCTTTTGCGATCAAACAGATTAAGGATAACAAAGGCAAGGTTGTGCATGAGAATAAAGGCAGCAAAGGGAAGCGTGTAATGAGTGCTTCGACGGCTTCGCAAATGACAGACATGATGAAGCGCGTCGTAGAGGACGGAACGGGTAGAAATGCTCGAATCAGCCGTCCGGTAGCCGGTAAGACTGGAACCACGCAGAGCGGCTATAAGGGCGTCAGCTCAAACCGCGACGTATGGTTTGTCGGATATACGCCGGAGTTAACGGCAGCTGTATGGATGGGTTATGACAACCCTGACCGGCAGCATCTGCTGAAACGAAGCAGTTCGATCTCGGCTTCCCTATGGGGCAAAGTAATGGAGAAGGCGGTTCAGGGATATGAAGCCAAGAGCTTCCCGAGTACCGAGCCGGTACAGCCGCCTGTAGAAGAAACGACATTAACTGCAGTCAGCGGTTTGACGGGCTCCTATAACGGGGAGACTCAGACTGTATCACTGAGCTGGAATCCGGTTCACGGCAACATTCAATACCGCGTGTACCGTAAGGAAACGTCGGAATCGGAATACACCCGCATTCTCGATTCCTTGGGAGGAACCGCTATCGAGGATATGAGTGCGATGGAAGGTTTGACTTACGATTATTACGTGACGGCCTTCGATCCATCAACCGGCGATGAGTCGGAACCTTCGAACATTTTACAAATCGTGGCTGTTTCCGAGGAATTGCCGCCTGAGGATCTGGAACCCGATCCGGGGGACATCCAGGAACCGCCTCCTGTTGATGAAGGTGACAACGGAGCAGGCAATGAGTTCCCTCCTGGAAATGAGAATGGCAACGGGAACGGAAACGGAAACGGCAACGGTAATGGCGAGCCAGGCAATGGGAATGGTGAAGGCCCAGGCAATGGCAACGGAAATGGTAACGGTAACGGTAACGGTAATGGAACGAATCCTCCTGACAATGGAAACGGGGCCGGGAATGGCCAAGATGGTCAATTTCCTGGCGATGGATCGGATGGCTCGGGAGATGGAATTAACAATGGCGACACAGGCACTGGAGGAACCGACACCGATTCGGGCAATATTCCTACGGTACCGGGAACCATTGTGGAGCCGTCGGATCCGGTTGACGGATCTGACGAGTCCCAGGACAGCCCATAATGAATTTGAAAGCCTCCGCATGATTGCGGAGGCTTCTTTGTTTTGAGTGTGAAACCCAAATGTGGTAAGCTGGGAATACGAATGGGGAGGAAAAGTTCCATGAAACGTAAATTCGGAGATCGGGCGAACTGGCGCCGTATCACCCGCCGGCACTTCACTTCCCGGTATGTGGAATGTGAGCAATTTACAGGGTATCTCACGTTATATACCATATATGGCCTGAAAGAACCGTTGTGGAAGACGTATGGCCGTCATACTTACCGAATCGCGGACAAAGGTTATTCATGGCTGCAGTATTATCCGAAGGACAGCCATTTCATCGTGACAGCCATGTTTGATGACAAACGAAATATTGTTCAATGGTACATCGATATTTGCAAGAAACAAGGGGTAACGGATCAGGGTGTCCCTTGGTTTGATGATCTGTATTTGGACGTTGTTGTCGTCAAAAATGGTGAAGTGTTCTTGCTGGATGAAGATGAGCTTGAGGATGCCTTAGGGCGGAATGACATTACGCGGGATGATTACAGGCTTGCCAAGGTGACCGCGCGGAATCTGCTTCGGGCCATCGACGCGCATGAATTCCCTTACTTTATGATGTCTCTGAAGCATCGCGACCAGTTATTTCATAACGGAGAGTTCAGGAGGAAGAAATAATGCGTCAGGAAATACATAAGAGTCTGCCACGAGCAGGCACTAAGAAGAGAGCATGGTATCGGAGAGGGATGATTACCCTGCTCTCTCTCGTTGTTCTTGGAGTGCTCTGGTCGGGTTATGCATATTGGAAGATCGAAAGCGCCGTCAGCAGTCCGTCGGAAAAGGCGGATGTCGGCATCATCTTGGGCGCTTCCATGTGGGGAGATCAGCCAAGTCCTGGGCTTCGCGAACGGCTTGAGCATGCACTGGTTGAATACCATGCAGGCCGTTTTGATACCTTCATCGTTTCTGGCGGCCTTGATAAGCCCGGGTATCCATTTACCGAAGCCGAAGGGATGAGAAATTTCTTGGTCGACGCGGGCGTACCCGAGGAACAAATCTTCCTGGAGAACGAAGCTACGAGCACTTACGAGAATTTGCTCTTCAGCCAAGCAATAATGGAGGAGCATGGGTGGAAAACCGCCATTATAGTAACCCATGACTATCACGGGACGAGGGCGATGGAGGTTGCGACAACCCTTGGTTATGATCGTCCTTCTATATCGCTGACGGAATCTACCGTTTTGCCGATGGCCAAACACAAGTCTAGGGAAGTGCTGGCGTATACGAAATGGACGGCCGATCGGCTGTTGATCGCCATGGGTGTCCTATGAGGACGAAACTTCTAATAAGCAGGCTGTAAATAGAATACATTGGAATAGATAGTCAGCCCTTTGGATAAAGAGGTGAGGAGCAATGAACGGGCGTGTAACGGCCGCTAACGGCCGATCTGAAGGACGGCCATCCAGGCAGATTAATGTCGTGCTCCGCAGCGCGGAACCTCCACTCATCAGCAGTGCGGTTCCGGATCGCGAACCGGCCCCTTCGCCAAACCCTGTTTCCCAGCACAGTCTATTCCAGGAAATACAGAAAGAGCTGGATCAACTGGTAGGTCTTGAACAAATCAAAGACTTGGTATTTGAAATCTATGCTTTGCTTCAAGTAGCCCAGATGCGTTCGGAAGCAGGCTTATTAAGCGGCGGTCATGTGTACCATATGATTTTTAAAGGAAATCCCGGAACAGGGAAAACAACAGTCGCCCGTATCGTGGCAAAGCTGTTTCAGAAGATGGGCGTGCTTAATAAGGGGCATCTGGTCGAAGTGGAACGGGCGGACCTCGTAGGTGAATATATCGGTCACACGGCACAAAAGACCAGAGAGCTGGTTAAAAAAGCGCTTGGAGGGATCCTGTTCATCGACGAGGCTTACAGTTTGGCGCGCGGTGGCGAGAAGGATTTTGGCAAGGAAGCGATCGATACGCTGGTCAAGGCGATGGAGGATCATAAAAACCAGTTCATTCTTATTCTGGCAGGCTACAGTGATGAGATTGATTTTTTTATGGATTCGAATCCCGGCCTGTATTCCCGTTTTCCGATCCAGATGGACTTCCCGGATTACAATCTGGATCAATTGATACAGATTTCGGAGCTGATGGCGAAGGAGAGGGATTATATCTTGATGCCACAGTCGCTGAGCAAGCTCAAGGAACACCTGCAGATGGAGAAGGATCACGGACTGCACGCCTTTAGTAATGCGCGTTATGTACGGAATGTCATCGAGAAATCGATAAGGAATCAATCGGTTCGGCTGCTGAATCAGTACGTAACCGGTAATCCCGGCAAGCTGGAGCTTATGACCCTGCGGCCGGAGGACTTTAAGTTAAACGGAAAAATACAATGATTTTAAGCTTGTCTTCGAACATAATGAAGGGGTAGCGCTGCTTTCTTTGGATCATAATGTTTATTGCGGGCAGCAGCGGTTAGTTAAATTAGGAGACGTAATGTTAGAAGGAGTTGGCTATATGACAAATATAACGCATGATACCCGGACAGAGATCGAAGATAAAGCCGTTTTGGTCAGTTTGGTGACGGATGCGGTTAAACGCTCGGGAATAAACCCGGAACACTCGCTCCAGGAGTTGGTTCAGCTTGCTGAAACCGCAGGAGTGGAGGTGCTGGATGTCATTACGCAGAATCGCGAAGTTCCGGATTCCAAGTGGTTTATCGGCAAAGGAAAGGTCGAAGAGCTGCGCATGGCCATTGATGGCTTGGGCGCAACAACGGCCATATTTGATCAGGAATTGTCCGGTGCGCAAGTTCGGAATCTGGAAGAAACGCTCGATGTAAAAATTATCGACCGGACTCAATTGATACTGGATATTTTCGCTCAGCGGGCGAAGACCCGTGAGGGGATTATCCAGGTGGAGTTAGCGCAGCTTACTTATTTGCTCCCGCGGTTATCGGGACATGGCAAGAACCTGTCCAGGCTCGGAGCAGGAATCGGGACACGTGGACCGGGGGAGAGCAAGCTCGAAACCGACCGCAGGCATATTCGGGACAGAATCAGCGACCTGAAGCGGCAGCTGGATGAAGTCACCCGGCACCGGACGCTCCATCGGGAGCGCCGGAAGAAGAGCGGGGCCGTGCAGGTTGCTCTCGTCGGTTATACCAATGCCGGGAAGTCGACATTGTTGAACCGTTTAACGGCAGCAGACGTATATATCGAGGATCAATTGTTTGCTACGCTGGATCCCACTTCGCGGGTGCTGGAGCTGCCGAGCGGCAAAGAAGTCGTCCTTACGGATACAGTAGGATTTATCCAGAACCTTCCTCATGATCTGGTAGCGGCGTTCCGTGCGACGCTGGAAGAAGCCAACGAAGCCGATCTGATCCTTCATGTGGTAGATGCTTCTTCGCCTATGCGGGACGAACAGATGGCTGTCGTTCAATCCATCCTCCAGGATCTGGGGGCAGCGGATAAACCGCAGATCGTTCTGTTTAACAAAAAGGATGCTTGTGAGCCGGGCCAGCTGGAAATGCTGCCGACGGGGGATGGACAATTAAAGATCAGCGCGTATGAGGATCAGGATTTGGAAACGGTACGCGAAGCGATTCAGGACCAGCTGTCCGGAGGGAACGTGACGTTCCGGATTCCGGCTGACCGCGGGGATCTGAATTCGGTTGTATACCGTGTCGGAGATGTGCTGGAGCAGTCTTTTGATGAGAATGATATCCTCTATGAGGTCCGGATCAATAAAGCGGATTATGAGAAAATGGGTTATTTGCTCCATGATTACGTTCAGAATGGATCTTAGTCATAGGTAGGAAATGCAATATAAGCCCCTGTACAGGGGCTTATATTGCGTGTTCAGGGCGGCTCGAAGTGGATGAGTTCTATGCAACAAAAATATATGTTAAGATGTGAGACATCATGTGTATAAGAGGAGAGAGCAGTTAGTCATGGCAAGATTTTCGCAAGATATACTCGAATTGAGCAGTGAGATTGAGTCCAAAATCGGTCAGCGTATACGGGAGATCGACGCTATTGTTGATTTTAATCAGTGGAAGGTAATCGATGCTTTCCAGAAGTTTCAGGTGAGTGATTTTCATTTTGCGGCTTCCACCGGGTATGCATACAATGATCGCGGCCGTGAAGTGCTGGATTTAGTCTATGCGGACGTATTTGGAGCCGAATCTGCCCTGGTAAGGCCGCATTTTGCTTCCGGTACCCATACGATCTCAACAGCACTGTTTGGTGTGTTAAGGCCTGGAGATGAGCTGTTGTATATTTCGGGCCGTCCCTATGACACCCTCCATAAAGTGATTGGCGAACCCGGGGACGGCACCGGGTCCCTTCGGGATTTCGGAATCGGTTATCAGGAGGTTGCGCTAACCGAACAAGGGGAGATTGATTGGGAGCGGGTAGAGAGGGCCATCACGCCTTCAACTAAGGTGATCGGTATCCAGCGTTCCCGAGGTTATGATTGGCGTTCTTCGTTCACGGTATCGCAGATTGGTGACATGGTCAGCCGGATCAGGTCTATACGCAAGGATTTGATCGTTTTCGTTGATAACTGTTACGGCGAGTTTACGGAGCGATTGGAGCCGACGGAGGTGGGCGTTGACCTGATGGCAGGTTCGCTTATCAAAAACCCTGGCGGCGGCATTGCTGAAACCGGCGGCTACATATGCGGTAAAGCAGCCTATGTCGATAAGGCGGCCTATCGGCTGACTGCTCCCGGCATCGGACGAGAAGTGGGGGCTATGCTGGGAACGACCAGAGGGATCTATCAGGGATTATTCCTGGCATCATCCACGGTTGGACAAGCGGTTAAGGGCAGCATTTATGCTGCCGCGATGTTTGAGGCGGTAGGATTCACAACCAAGCCGGGCTGGCAGGATGAGCGAACCGATTTGATTCAGGCTGTATCGTTTACCGGTGCGGATCATCTGATCGCTTTTGTTCAAGGGATTCAGCAGGCCGCGGCGGTCGATAGTCATGTGGTGCCTGAACCTTGGGATATGCCTGGGTATGAACATCCCGTAATCATGGCGGCAGGTACGTTCATTCAGGGAGGAAGCCTCGAATTATCAGCGGACGCGCCGATCCGATCACCTTATATCGGTTATATGCAAGGCGGCTTAACCTACTCCCATGTTAAATATGGTGTGCTTATGGCCCTCCAAAGCATGAAAGATCGTAAATTGTTGTGAGTTATCCTTACATGCGGTTGACGTGGTTGATCAGGAAATGTACAATAGGATCAGAATAGACCACTTGGAAGGTTGATGAGATATGGGTGATGAGATTCGGAGGAATATGGCGTTATTTCCGATAGGCATTGTTATGAAGCTTACGGATCTATCTGCCAGACAAATTCGCTATTATGAGCAGCATAACTTAATTGTCCCAGCCCGTACGTCGGGCAACCAACGCCTGTTTTCCTTCAATGATGTGGAGCGACTGCTAGAGATTAAGGCTTTGATTGAAAAAGGTGTTAATATCGCCGGCATTAAGCAAGTAATGAACCCTGTCACGAAGGAGTCAGAAGAGGCTACCGTCATTACTCCTGATACCGAGAACAGACGCCGTGAGATGTCTGAGTCCCAGTTGCGACGTTTGCTGAAGCAGGAATTGATTACCGCTAAAAGACCGGGTCAGGTTTCATTGATTCAAGGGGAATTATCCCGGTTTTTTAATAAATAAGGATTGCCATGCTGTAATTCATCATTCAATCTAGTTTTTATTTAAAAAGGAGAGGATAAAGTGAGTTATACCAGAGAGGACATTCTACGCATTGCCAAAGAAGAAAATGTTCGATTTATCCGCTTGCAATTTACAGATTTGCTTGGAACGATTAAAAACGTTGAAATTCCTGTCAGCCAGCTGCCTAAAGCGCTTGATAATAAAATGATGTTCGACGGTTCATCCATCGAAGGTTATGTACGGATCGAAGAATCCGATATGTACCTGTACCCGGACCTGGATACCTTCATGATTTTCCCTTGGGTATCCGAGGATCGCGTTGCGCGTCTGATCTGTGATGTCTACATGCCTGACGGCACACAGTTTGCAGGAGATCCGCGCGGCATTCTGAAGAGAGCGCTGAAAGAAGCCGAAGAGATGGGCTTCACTTCCATGAATGTCGGTCCGGAGCCTGAATTCTTCCTGTTCAAAACCGATGAAAAAGGCAACCCGACCATGGAGCTCAATGACCAAGGTGGATACTTTGACCTCGCGCCTACGGATCTTGGCGAGAACTGCCGCCGCGATATCGTATTGACACTGGAAGAGATGGGCTTCGAAATCGAAGCTTCTCACCATGAGGTTGCTCCCGGCCAGCACGAAATCGATTTCAAATATGCAGATGCGATTAAAGCAGCTGACCAGATTCAAACGTTTAAATTGGTAGTGAAGACGATCGCTCGTCAGCATGGACTGATTGCAACATTTATGCCAAAACCGCTATTCGGTGTGAACGGCTCCGGCATGCACTGTAACCAATCGCTCTTCAAAGGCGGAGAGAACGCGTTTGTCGACGAGAGTGATGAGCTTGGCTTGAGCGTAACGGCTCGGCACTATATGGCGGGTATTCTTAAGCATGCACGCGCGTTTGCCGCGATCACGAACCCAACGGTTAACTCGTACAAGCGTCTCGTGCCTGGTTACGAAGCACCTTGCTACGTTGCATGGTCTGCAAGTAACCGCAGTCCGATGATTCGTATTCCTGCGTCCCGTGGTCTCAGCACGCGCATCGAAGTGCGTAACCCGGATCCGGCGGCTAACCCTTATCTTGCTCTGGCCGTCATGCTGAAAGCAGGCTTGGACGGCGTTAAGCGCGAGCTGTCGCTCCCGGCTCCAATTGACCGTAACATCTACGTGATGACGGAAGAAGAGCGCATTGAGGAAGGCATCCCTAGCTTGCCTGCAAACCTGAAGGAAGCACTCAACGAGTTGATCCGCAGCGAAGTCATCTCCGATGCACTCGGTGATCATGCGTTGGCTCACTTCTATGAGCTGAAAGAAATCGAATGGGACATGTACCGCACGCAAGTTCACCAATGGGAACGCGATCAGTACATTACAATGTATTAATAGAGGAATCCCTTGCGCCGTAAGGCGTGAGGGGTTTTTGTTTTTGGGGGCAGATGGTGGTGGAATGATAGTTATTCTTGTTTCACCCCCAAAATGCCCCTATTTTAGAATGGGTAGCTCATTTAAACAGGGCTTGTAGGATTTAGTTGAAATCATATAAAGTAGTGGGGCAGGATGAATGTAGTGGATGAAACAAAGGAGATCAGTAAATGGCGACTCTAAACGACCATGAAGAGAAAGGGACCCGAGCTGATTTCACCTTTATATCTCGTATTCCTGGTGAGGATGAAGGATGCCAGGTCAATTTTAAGTTTTATCAGGATAAACGAATCATTTATGATTTGAATTTTGGGTGGACGAATTTGACGATCCGGAACTTTATCTCGGTAACTGCTGAATTTCCGCTGGAGTACTTAAATGGTTTTAAATTAGATGGTTTATTTATGTCATTTGAAAAACATTTATATCAGCTGAGCTGGAAGCCCATGGAACAAGAAGGAATCTATCAGTTGCGTTTTTACGGATCGGAACAGGATTTTCAGTTAAAGGCCGACAAGGAATCTGTCCGGAGATTTGGTTCCCAATTTAAACAGGACTGGGATGAGGCTCCGCTGGTTTGATAATAGTCATCATTTTGACTTATGGTTATGGAGAATCGTTCATAGAATGCAACTACTACAGAATCACCCTCTATAAGGGGAGATTCTTTTTTTTGTTTTTTTCGGAAGAGGGGAACCTTTGCTGACCTCCATGACTCTAATTAGATGAGGTGAATCGGTTGGAGCTGGAATACTTGAAGCAGATGACGGTGATGGACACACAGACACTGGATAAAATCATGAGCTTGTACGGAAATGATATCTGGAATTACGCTTATTTTCTGACCAAACAGCAAGCACTGGCAGACGATATTGCTCAAGATGTGTTTATTAAAGCTTATTTTGGCATACATACATTTCGCGGTCAGGCGTCGTTAAAAACGTGGCTGCTCACGATCACACGACATACCGCGTTCCGGTACAAAAAGGCTTTTTTCTTTCGGAAAGTGACCCTTAAGGACAGACTGCACATCGATGCGTCAAGTCGGTCCGCGGAACTGGAGTATCTGGACGGGCAGTACACGGATGAAATATGGGCCATGATTATGACTTTACCCAGGAAGTTTAGGGAGGTGCTCATCTTGGACCTTTACTATGAGATGTCAATCAATCAGATTGCGGAGTTCCTTAACCTAGCGGCGGGTACCGTAAAATCCAGACTGTATCGGGCAAGGAAAAAAGTGCAGAACCTGTTAAAGGAGAATGGAGATGAATGAGGATAAACCAGACTGGTATTCCCGGGTTTCAAAGGGACCTTTTCCAAATGATAAATTTACGGCTGAAATGAAAAAAAACGTCCAGATGTCCGTGATCCGTGACGAAGGTAGGCCTAAGCGCCGAAAGTATCTACAAGTTGGCTTTACAGGCGTGCTGCTGCTTCTGGTTATGATACTTGCCATACAGCTGCCTTTTGACGTTGAGGAACAACAGAGAGCTGGGGATGTACCACCACATAACGAGGAGACAATTCGGGCGCAAGGCTTTACAGATCAGGGAAGGCTCAGTGTGGTTGCTGTGGAAAAGGAAAAAATCACGACACTGGGAGCTCCTAGCTGCTTCGGTATCGAAACGGACCAATCGTTTACCGGAAACTACATCGTACGATATAGCTATAATGAAGTTACGGATGAAGTAACCACGCTGGATGATCTTACTTTTATTCAGCCAACTTCTGCAGCTGTCCATATGGTTCGATTGCCGTTTCAGGATGCGGATGTATTTATACTTGCACCGCAATATCAGGACTGTCATGCCATACAGATCTACGCATTCGCCGTGGAGCATGATACGGGCAAGGCTGTGCAGCTCAGGTTTCAAGATGAATTAACGGTGTCCTATACTTCCTATTACAGACCAGGTACTGCACCCATGGTGAAAGACAATAAGCTTGTTCTGCAGTCCACGGAGGGACCAGGTGGGGAAGGCTCGCCGGATTATAAACCTACACGGATGTATCGGCTGGATCTTAAACAAGGCATTATGGAGCATACAAACTAGCTATGATCAAGTTTCGTGATCTGTATAGAAAAAGCAAGAGGTTACCATCCAATTAAGGGAGGTAACCTCTTATTCATAGATCTATGAGATTAGTGGACATCCCGGAAGAGTCCGATTACTTTACCGAGAATCGTAACATGGTTCAGGCGCAGTGGCTCGTAGGTAGGATTCTCCGGTTGCAATCTTACATGATCCTTCTCCTTATAGAAGGTCTTTACAGTTGCTTCGTCTTCTTCTGTCATCGCTACTACAATGTCGCCATTGTCTGCAGTTTGCTGCTGGCGCACAATGACATAGTCACCGCTGTGAATGCCAGCTTCGATCATACTGTCACCGACAACCGACAACATGAAAACCTTATCGTCTCCTACATAATGCTGCGGGAGCGGGAAATAATCCTCAATGTTCTCCATGGCTGTAATAGGAACACCTGCAGTGACTTTACCAACAACAGGCACTCTGGCAATGGTGTGGGTAAACAGATTCGCGCTATCGGACTCTTCTTGGCCAAGCAGCTCGATTGCTCTTGGTTTCGTAGGGTCACGGCGAATTAGGCCTTTCTTCTCCAAACGGTCAAGATGTCCATGGACCGTTGAACTGGAAGCTAGTCCGACAGCCTCTCCGATTTCCCGGACAGAAGGCGGGTAACCCTTGCTACGAACTTCGTTGCGGATAAACTCTAAGATCGCCAGCTGGCGGCTGGATATTTTCGACATGCCGTATCAACCCCATTTAGTAACGTTTGGGAAAATTATAACATAGAACTTCCGTTCGTACAAACATAAGTTCTAAATAAAAATAGAACAAATGTTCTTTTGGGTATTGAATCAAACAAGTGTTCGTGTTAATATAAATCCATAAGAGAACACTTGTTTGGGAGATGATGATTCCATGTTGAAATACAGTACATACCGCAGCATTTATGAGAACGTTCCAGTGCAAACGATGAAGTCCCCGGAGACTTGGATCCACCAATTAAAGTCCAGAATGGCATCCATTCCTTTTATAAAGCTTTTATTCATCCTGTTGATCGTAGCTTCTTTTTGGACAGGGGCATACTCTGTTTTTGCCGGGGGGATGGACAAGCCTACTGGGGAGAAGCAGGTTATTGTTCAATATGGTGATAGTTTGTGGCGGATTGCTTCCCTTCATAAACCGGCAGATATGGATACACGAGTATATCTTGATAGCATCCGAAGAATGAACGGATTGAAAGGTCCGGATATACAGGCCGGAGAGGTGTTGTCTTTACCAGTCTGGTAATGGGATGATACTACGAGAGGCTCTTTCCTTATATATGTCTCAACTTCTCGCTTCATATTTGTAGTCTTGCCTGACGATGTGATTTCACGCAGTATAAGCGTGTTTATAATAGACGAGTATTGATTTCTTAACAATGAGGAGCCCATATATAGGCATCATATGTTCATATTTGTTCTTAATAAGAGTTTGTAAGGGCGCTGTTGCCTTGACAAGCTCTTTTTCACATGTTTAAGTTATACATGATATCGGAATTGGAGGAGAAGTCATGGACATCGATACTTTGGTTGAACGCATCAATGTACTAGCAAGAAAACAGAAGAGTGAGGGATTGACCGCGGAAGAGCTCAAAGAACGGGCTGAGCTTCGGGAAATATACCTTAACAATATTCGCAGTAACTTTAGACAACAGCTGGAATCGATCGAATGGGTTGATGAAAATGAACAAAAAGGCGGCCCGCGATTAAAGCATTAGTCGATGAACTGGCATCTGGATCTACAACAGTGGATTCAGGGACCAGATAGTAGGATAGAATTATAATACTTGGGGTGCCGATTATTCGTGGGAATCGAATACGGTAACCCCAAGTTTATATGGATTGGTAATATTTTGAAATTGAGTCCAGGGGGAACCATATGTCACGATCATGGGAAAGAAAAGTCAACAAAAATATGTCACAGCTCAACAAGCAGCGTAAGAAGCAGGGGCTGACCTCGTACCAAGGCTCTGCCGTTAATGATAAGCATGACGTGTTTAAAGGACGTAAGTATGTACTTCCGTTAGTGCTTGTTGCATTGGCTGGTTTGTATGCGCTTCTCGGAACGGCGACGTCACAGGCAGCCGGTGGAAGCAATGACGTGTTGAATTGGGTTGGTGTCAGCTTGTATATTCTGTTGGCGCTTATGATTTTCTTACGCAAGCCTTACTTGAAGATTGAGCGTGCTTCCGTATCCACGATGAAGTTCAATCGGGAACGTCGTTTGGCTGTATCCGATATCGAGAAAATCAAATTGGCTTCGGGCTCTGTTGTGATTCAAGGCAAGGGAAAAGCAGGCAACTGGGTATTCTCGCGCATGATGAATCTTTATGATACGAAAGCGATGGGCGAAAGATTGGAAGAGTTCGCAAAGACTCATCAAATTCCAGTGGAGCATAATTAACAAATAAAATAGAGATCACAGTGTATATGAGGAGTGGGAGAGACATGCCGATAGCTGCGGTTTTGTTTGATTTGGACGATACGTTGTTGTGGGATGAACGTAGTGTGGAAGAAGCGTTTGAAGTGACTTGCCAGGCCGGAGCGGACGAGACCGGCGTTGATGCCAAAGCACTGTTGGCCGCAGTACGGGAAGAAGCGAGAGCATTATATGAATCCTATGATACCTTTGCTTTTACCAAAATGATCGGAATTAACCCTTTTGAAGGCTTGTGGGCTAATTTTACGGCTGGATCACAGCCTGAATTCAGACAGCTGCAGGAGCTGGCACCCGTATACCGCAAGGAATCATGGCGGCGCGGACTTCAGCGCCTGGGCGTTGATAATGAAACCTTGGCCCAGACGTTGGCCGAACAATTCGCTGCTGAACGCAGAACAAGACCATACGTATATGAAGAAACGTTTGAAGTTCTGAAGGAACTGCAGGGGAATGTAAAGCTGCTGCTTCTTACGAACGGAAGCCCGGATCTGCAGCAGGAGAAGCTGGACGGTGTTCCAGAACTGGTTCCTTATTTTGATCATATTATCATATCTGGCGATTTTGGCAGAGGAAAGCCGGATGTTTCCATCTTCCAGCATGCACTCGACTTGTTAGGTGTCGAGGCGGATCAGGCCGTGATGGTAGGAGATAAGCTGACCACAGACATTAAAGGCGGAAATGCGGCTGGACTGCATACCGTTTGGATCAATCGGGTAAACCGACCTCATGATCCTTCCATTCAACCGAAGTTTGAGATCAAACATTTATCGGAGCTGCACACCATCGTAGCATCCCTATAAACCATGCAATAAAGAGCTTACACCTGTATACTTGGTATTCTACTGTACATAGGAACAGCCATAACTGCAGAATTCTGCGGTTATCGGCTGTTTTTTTGTTGGTTATACGATCGGACTTCAACCTTGCAGCTGGCTATGATAAACGTCACACAATTGTAAGCTGCATGAGATAGAAGTAACAGAATAATGAGATATAATGGAATAGGTAACTTAACGAGGTTTGGAAATGACCATTACGTGAATGAACCAATACATAGTCCTATTTTGTAAAAGAGGTGTAGAGCATGACCCGAAAAAAAATGGCCCTAATTGCAGCTATGGTGCTGATGGCAGTTGCGCTTGCCGCATGCAATGACAGCAAGGCAGAATCCGGTGACGATGTGATGGCCGAACCCATCATCGTCGAGCTGTCTCTGACGCCGGAGAGCATTAAGGCTGGCGAGAAGGTACTGATCGAAGCGAAGGTGACGCAAGCCGGAAGTCCGGTGGAAGATGCGAACGCTGTGGAATTTGAAGTCACGCTGGAAGGCGGCGGCGTTCAGGCGAAGGTCCCGGTTAAGCATGATCAAGGCGGGGTATACAAAATGGAGAAAACCTTCGATGAGGCAGGAACCTATCGGATTGTTTCACATGTCACGGCGAGAGGACAACATTCCATGCCGTTAAAGGAACTGAAGGTAACAGAGTAACGCATCACTAATAAATAAGGCAGCGCATGATCCGGGAAGCGGATTGTTGCGCTGCCTTATTTCATTTTCCTGTTCAATCAGCTTCCATGAGCCTTAGGGCTTATTGGAATTGAGGATCTTCTACCGGTGTGGCTACCCACCCGTTCTCCTCAATGAAAAGACGAACGGCGATGATTTGCTTGTTCTCCATCAATGTGAAGAAGTGAGGCGTGTTTTCCGGTACGGAAATGACATCGCCTGGCTCAAGCTCTACATTAAAATAACCGACATCGTCGGAGCCCTTAATAATGAAGATTCCTTTTCCGCCGACAATCGCACGGATTTCGTCTTCCGAGTGGGTGTGAACCTCTTCGAATTTTTTCAGCAGGTCCTCTATATTAGGCGTGGACTCGGATAGTGTGATGACATCCCAGATTTTGTAGCCGCGTCTTGCAGCCAAGTCACGAATTTCTTCATCAAAGATGTCCAAAATGCGCTTCTTATCGTCATCACTCAGCTTGAAATTTTCTTGAAGCGCTGCCGGGAGTTTTTCCATATTCCAGTGCTCGTAAACAACCTCTTGGTTATTCAGGAATTCCCGAACATTCTCTTCCCCAGTAATGCGTTCGTTCGTGTTGCGAATCACAATCTCTGCCATAGCTTTAACCCTCTTTCTCCCGTTGGATTAATATGTATTATAGCCCCCCTCACAGCATTTGTCATCTGCAAATGTGGATTTGTACCCATTGCAACGCAATATTTCGGCTTTTCTATTGAAAAATATTCTGATACACTAAGATTTAACGTTTTCGGGGGAGGTTTATGAGTTGAACAAGCCTAGCTTACAAGAAGTACTTAAAGAACGAATATTAATTCTTGATGGTGCCATGGGCACAATGATCCAGCAGGAGGACCTCTCAGCTGAAGATTTTGGCGGTCCGGACCTTGATGGCTGTAATGAAATGCTGGTCATTCATCGGCCGGATGTCATTCAGAAAATACATGAACAATATCTTGAAGCAGGTGCCGACCTGATTGAAACCAATACGTTTGGCGCAACCTCGGTTGTGCTTGCTGAATACGATATACCTGAACTTGCCCGGGAAATTAACCTGAAAGCGGCTCATTTGGCCCGTGCTGCGGTTGAAAAATATTCCACGCCGGACAGCCCGCGTTATGTGGTCGGAGCGATGGGGCCAACAACGAAGACGCTTTCGGTTACCGGCGGTGTGACCTTTGCCGAATTGATCGAGAGCTACGAGGAGCAAGCCGTTGCCTTGATTGAAGGCGGCGTTGATGCACTTCTGCTCGAAACATCGCAGGATACATTAAACGTGAAAGCCGGGAGCATTGGGATCCGCCAAGCGTTTGATAAAACGGGAGTCACGCTCCCAATCATGATATCCGGAACGATCGAGCCGATGGGCACGACGCTGGCCGGACAAAATATTGAAGCTTTCTACATTTCATTAGAACATCTGAATCCCGTATCCATTGGCCTAAACTGTGCGACTGGCCCGGAATTCATGCGTGACCATATTCGCTCCTTATCCGAAATGTCCAGAAGCGCGATCAGCTGTTATCCTAACGCGGGTCTCCCGGACGAGAATGGGCAGTACCATGAATCCCCTGAATCGTTGGCTCAAAAGATGGGGGCTTTTGCTGAAAAAGGCTGGCTTAACATTGCCGGCGGTTGCTGTGGGACAACACCGGACCATATTCGCGCATTAAAACAAACGATGGATGGCTTCTCCCCACGACCGCTGGATGGTGGACATTTGCCGGCATTATCCGGTATCGAGCCGGTATATATCGAGCAGGAAAACCGACCGTATATGGTAGGGGAGAGAACGAATGTTCTGGGCTCCAGAAAGTTTAAGCGTTTAATCGTAGAAGGTAAATACGAGGAAGCCTCCGAGATCGCCCGTGCACAGGTTAAGAATGGCGCTCATGTCATTGATGTGTGCGTACAGGATCCGGATCGTGAAGAATCGGAAGATATGATTAAGTTCCTGGAGCTCGTAGTTAAAAAGGTTAAAGTGCCGCTTATGATCGATACGACGGATCCGGCAGTAATTGACTTGGCGCTGCAATATTCGCAAGGGAAAGCGATTATTAACTCCATTAACCTTGAAGACGGTGAAGAGAAATTTGAGCATGTGATCCCGTTGGTGCATAAATACGGTGCCGCGGTTGTCGTTGGAACTATTGATGAGACCGGTCAGGCAATCCATCGCGATGACAAGCTCAAGGTGGCCCAGCGTTCATATGATCTGTTGGTGAATAAATATGGGGTCTCGCCAGAGGACATTATTTTCGACACACTTGTATTCCCGGTAGGTACGGGGGACGAGCAGTATATCGGATCAGCCAAGGAAACGATTGAAGGCATCCGCATAATTAAAGAAGCCATGCCAAAAGTGCATACCATTCTCGGCATCAGCAACGTTTCCTTTGGATTGCCGGAAGCGGGTCGTGAAGTCTTGAACTCCGTTTATCTGTACGAATGTACGAAGGCCGGATTGGACTACGCGATCGTGAATACGGAGAAGCTGGAGCGTTATGCCTCGATCCCTGAAGAAGAGCGTCGTCTAGCCGAGGACCTGATTTACAGAACCAATGATGAGACGCTGGCGGCTTTTGTCGCGGCATTCCGGGATAAGAAGGTAGAGAAGAAGGTTAAGGTATCCAACCTGACGCTTGAGGAGCGACTTGCATCCTATGTGGTGGAAGGTTCCAAGGAAGGCCTCATTCCGGATCTAGATGAAGCATTAACCAAATACGGCGCGCTGGAGATCATCAATGGACCTCTGATGGCCGGGATGACCGAGGTTGGACGTTTGTTCAACAACAACGAACTGATTGTCGCGGAGGTGCTGCAAAGCGCCGAAGTGATGAAAGCCTCCGTGGCGTATCTCGAATCCTTTATGGAGAAAAACGAGTCGTCGGTCAAAGGGAAAATCATGCTTGCCACCGTGAAGGGGGACGTGCATGATATCGGTAAAAACCTGGTGGAGATCATCTTATCCAACAATGGTTATCAAATCATTAATTTGGGTATAAAAGTACCACCGGAGCAAATTATCGAGGCATACCGCCGTGAGCAGCCCGATGCGATCGGCTTGTCCGGTTTGCTCGTGAAGTCAGCCCAACAGATGGTATCCACCGCCCAGGATTTGAAGAACGCGGGCATTAGCGTTCCGATCATGGTAGGCGGGGCGGCTCTTACACGGAAATTCACGAAGACCCGCATTCGTCCCGAGTATGACGGCATGGTGCTTTACGCTAAGGACGCAATGGATGGTCTTGCGTTGGCCAACCAGCTGAGTGATCCGGTTCAGCGGACGAGAATCGCGGAAGAGATCAAGGCAGAACAGGAAGCCGATGCTGCGGCTCCGCAAGTGGTTAAAGTAATGCCGAAGCTGTCAGAAGGGCTGCGCTCCAAAATTTCGACCGATGCTCCTGTATATTTACCACCGGATATGGAGCGGCATGTGCTCCGAAATTATCCGATTTCGCATATTCTGCCATATATCAACATGCAGATGCTGTTAGGACATCATTTAGGTCTGAAAGGTTCAGTGGAACAGCTGCTTAAAGCCAAGGATCCCAAGGCGGTATCGCTTAAGGAAACCGTTGATGGTATTCTGAAAGAGGCCGTTCAATCGGGGATCATACAGGCGCATGCGATGTACCGTTTCTTCCCGGCACAGTCTAGAGGAAATGAAATTCTCATATACGATCCGAATGATACAACAAAAGTATTGCATACCTTTACGTTTCCAAGACAGCAGGTTGAGCCGTACCTGTGTTTGGCGGATTTCCTGAAATCCGTAGACAGCGGGGTTATGGATTACGTTGGATTCCTTGTCGTTACAGCTGGTCACGGTGTCGGAAAATTGTCCGGAGAATGGAAGGACAAGGGTGATTATTTGCGCTCCCATGCGCTTCAATCGGTTGCGCTGGAAACAGCAGAAGGGCTGGCGGAGCGGATTCACCATATGATGCGGGATACGTGGGGATACCCCGATCCGGCAGACATGACAATGAAACAGCGCTTGGGTGCGAGATACCAAGGCATTCGCGTATCCTTCGGATATCCGGCCTGTCCGGATCTGGAGGATCAGGAACCGTTATTTAAATTGATGCAGCCAGAGGATATCGGCGTTCATCTTACCGAAGGTTTCATGATGGAACCGGAGGCATCGGTATCCGCCATGGTGTTCAGCCACCCGGAGGCTCATTATTTTAACGTGGATAAAGCTTAACATTTGAATACCGGTACAGCCGGTTTGAAATCCTCCGAATGTTTCGGGGGATTTCTCCGGTTTACAACCGAAAGGGGAGAAGAGGGATGGAACTCTATTTTCTAGGAACTAATGCGGGGGTTCCTACGCTGCAGCGTAACGTGACCTCGATTGCACTGCGTTTGCTGGAAGAACGAAGAAGTCTGTGGCTGTTTGATTGTGGAGAAGGCACGCAGCATCAAATATTGAAATCCCCGCTTAAGCTGTCCAAGCTTGAGAAGGTATTTATTACCCATATGCATGGTGATCATGTGTTCGGTTTGCCAGGCTTGCTGTCCAGCCGAGGTGCCCAAGGGGTAACTTCACCCCTGACGATATATGGTCCCCCAGGTATAAAGCCCTTCATTGAAACGACGCTGAGCATCAGCCAATCGCGCGTACCCTATACGATGGAGGTCATTGAGCATACCGGAGGCGTGTTGTTTGAGGACGATAACTTCCTCGTGGAATCGGCTAAGCTGGATCACAGGGCCGAGAGTTACGGCTACCGTATCGTGGAGAAGGATCTTCCCGGCAGTCTGGACCTGAAGCGGTTGGCGGATTATGGACTGAAGCCAGGTCCGCTTTATGGCAAGCTGAAAAGAGGGGAAAGCGTGGAACTCGGCGACGGACGATGGATTCATGCCTCAGATGTGCTCCTGACACCGAAAAAAGGGAGAGTGGTCACGATTCTCGGGGACACAAGGCCATGCCCTGGGGTAGAGACTCTGGCCAAAGGCGCCGATCTTTTGGTTCATGAAGCCACTTTCATGGAGGATCTGTCCGAACTCGCGCACGAGTACTATCATAGTACGGCTAAACAGGCGGCGGAAGCAGCGAAACGGGCTGAAGCAAGATTGTTATTCCTGACCCATTTCAGCTCCCGATATAAGGATATAGAGCATTTGCAGCCGCTGCTCAAGGAAGCGCAGGAGATTTTTGAGAATACGCGCTTGGCAGAGGATTTTGGCTTGTACCCCATCCAGCGCAAATCATGAGCTGACACAGCTGTTATTTACAGGGAAATATCGAGTGATGGAGTGAATTATTTTCCGGGAAAGCGCAGGAAATGACAAAGCGGTTTATAATCACTAACACTTGGACAGTCTTCGATCTCTTTCGACTAGTTAGCCGCCGGACTGAAGAGCAGTCACGAACCTTGCAACCGGAAGTAGCCTTCATTACAATAATACTAACCGGGGTTTCTGCGTAAGCAAACTTCTGTACAGAGTATGAACCATGGTTATACATATTTATTTTGATATATGACGTTGAATAACGATCACGGCGATGCCGAGAATGCTAATACTTTAATCAATGAATCATTTATGGCGTGAAGGAAAGAAATAAAGAAGGTGCTATCAATTCATGGAAAAACCGAAACCAAAAGGATTGTTGATTGACCTGGATGGAACGCTGTATCATGGCCGTTATCGGATTGAGGGAGCAGACCTTCTCATCGAGCGGCTGAAGGAATTGCAGATTCCGTTCCTGTATGTAACGAATAATTCATCACGAACACCGGAGGAAGTGGCGGCGCATCTGATGGAGATGGGAATACCCGCCTTGCCGGAGGAAGTATGCACCTCCTCCCTGGCTGCTGCTAAATATATCGCTGAGGAGTCGCCGGGTGCCAGAGTGGCGATGCTTGGCGAAGAGGGGCTCCGTGAAGCGCTCTTGTCTGCAGGACTGAACATCGTGGAGCAGTCCCCTGAATATGTCATTCAAGGAATCGACCGCTCGTTCCATTACGAGAAGTTAACCCGTGCCGTTCGCTGGATTCAGGAGGGAGCCGTGTCGATATTGACCAATCCGGACTTGCAGCTTCCATCGGATACCGGCTTGATGCCCGGTGCAGGTTCGCTGGGCGCTGCGATCGAAGCCGCTTCCGGAGTGAAACCGACGGTCATCGGAAAGCCGTCCTCGATATTAATGAAATTTGCTTCGGATCGCCTTGGTTTGGCTCCGGAGGACACTTATGTAATCGGAGATAATATACGTACGGATATCGCGGCTGGGGCGCATGCCGGCTGTAAGACGGTGCTCGTTATGACCGGAATCACGACCGATCTCAATATGGAGGCCCATATGGAAGCCACGGGTGTCACACCGGATTTTATCTGCCGGGATTTGAGTGAAGTGAAAGATCTGCTGTGTTCATAATGAGTGAGAGTGTACATATAAACTTTTGTGATTGACGAAAGGGAAGATGAATGATGCCGGAACTGCCGGAAATGGAAAATTACCGAAGATTGTTATCGCAGAGCATTTTGAATGTACCGATCACGAATGTCGTCGTGAACCGTGAAAAATCACTGAATGTGGCCGTTGATGAGTTTACTTCCGTGTTAAAGGGAAGCAAGGTCATTTTTGTGGAACGTAGAGGCAAGCACCTCATATTCCATTTGCATAACGGAGGCAGACTGCTGCTTCACCTCATGCTGGGCGGCATTTTGTATTTAGGGCATAAAGATGAGGAGCGTCCATCAAGGTCGACCCAGGTCGAGATCACCTTTGGCGATCAGGTGCTGTATTTTATCGGTCTGCGTCTGGGTTACTTGCATTTCCTGACAGCCAGAGAGACGGAAAATGCGCTTAAAGAGCTTGGTCCTGAACTTCTGGATCGGCGAATGACCAAAGCGCGCTTTGTCGAACGGATTGGAAAACGGCGGGGCGCTTTAAAAACTACTTTGGTCAATCAGCAGGTTGTCGCCGGGATCGGCAACTGTTATGCAGATGAGATTGCCTTTGATGCCCGCATTCACCCGCTGTCCAAAATCCAGGATTTATCGGAGCAGTCTTTAGAGCAGTTATACGAGAGTACCGTTAAAGTGATGCGCGAGGCGACGGATGGCGGCGGATATATGGAAATGCCGTTTCAGGAAGGCGATACCCTGACGGGGGCTTACAACGACGAGTGCAAGGTGTACGATCGCGAAGGAGAGCCTTGTGTTCGCTGCGGTACGCCGATCGTGAAGATGGAGCATACCTCGCGCAAAGTGTTCTTTTGTCCGAACTGTCAGCATGAAGCCTAAAGTCCGAATTGGGAGCCATGTCAGCACACGGGGCGGATTTCTCGCAGCAGCCCAGCATGCAGCTGGGATCGGTTCACTAGCCTATCAGTATTTCCCGAAAAATCCGCGCAGTCTTCACTTAAAGATGCCGGACGTCCGCAATGCCGCCGCCTGCTCCAAGTTTTGTCAGGAACAAGGACTCGTTTCGATCGCGCACACCCCATATCCGACGAATATGGCGGTTGGCTTAACCCGGGGCGAAGCGTTTTACCAGTTGACGGTAGATTCCCTGAAGAATGATCTCATGATTGCCGAGGCTTGCGGATCGCTGGGTATCGTGGTTCATTTTGGGCATCTCAAGAGCCAGGATATCCTTGAAGGGTATCAGAATATTATCCGCTGCATGAATGATGTGTTGTCTTCCTGGACGGGAAGGGCTAAGCTGCTGATCGAGAATCAGGCGGGGGATCATGGATCTATGGGGATGACGCTTGAAGAGAGCGTGAAGGTCAGACAGCTTGCTGATTATCCGGAGAAAATAGGCTTTTGCCTGGATACCTGCCATTTGTTTGCCGCCGGAGGTTGGGATATTTCGAATACGGATGAGCTCCTTGCCAGGGGCAAATCGCTGGGCTATTGGGAATCTGCCGTTGCCGTTCATTTGAACGATTCGAAATATGGGGCCGGTTCAAGAAAAGATCGCCACGCCCGCATCGGACAAGGTATGATAGGAACAGAAGCGCTGAAACGTCTGGTTCTGGCACCGGAACTTGCAGGCAAGGCATTTGTCCTGGAAAGTGAAAAAGGGGCTGACGGCACGCATAGGGAAGACATCGCCAAGGTGCTGTCCTGGTCCTGATTAAGGGAGAGAGTAATATGATTCATCTGTATTTAGACGACTGGCGCCCCAATCCGAAAGGATTTGCGCTGGCACGAAGCGGGGAAGAGTGTTTGCTGATGCTCCGTGAATGTGAAGTGGATGTTCTGTCCCTTGACTTTGAATTGGGACATGGCCAAATGAACGGCGGAGACGTGGTTGCAGCCATGATCGCCGAAAATCTGCAGGCCCGAGAAATATATTTGCATACCTCAAGCCCATCTGGCAGAAGAAAAATGTATGAGCTGCTCTATGAGCATATGCCGGAAAGCGTCCGGGTTCACAATGGACCGATGCCGGAATCCGTTCTGCGGGAAGTCGCCCAGGGTTCAAGATGATAGAGGTAACGCAGCGTGAATTGACGGAGAGGCTTGAATGGCACGAGCGCCTGACGAAACGGGATGCGAATGCGGACCCAGTCATCGTATTTTTGCATACGCCATTATGCGGCACATGTGCCGCTGCGCGTAAGATGATCAACATTGTAGAACATGTGGTGCCGGATGTACAGCTGCTCGAAGCCGATGTGAACTTTCTTCCGGACATTGTGGAACGGTATCAAATCCGCAGTGTTCCTGCATTGCTGGCTATTCAGTCGAGTCCCCTCCCCGCACCGGAGGTGCTGTACCGGATGGGTTCCGTGCAGGATATCGTGAGTTTTGTGAGGAGCGTGAAGCCATGATTTCGCTACAGCATTTGTCGCTCGTCAGAGGGAGCCGTCAGATTCTGGATGATGTTAGTATCGAGATGAAGCCGGGACAGAACTGGGCCATCTTGGGCAGGAACGGATCAGGCAAAACGACGCTGCTGGAAATGATGACAGGATATATGTTTCCTTCCAGCGGGCGTGTGGAGGTCCTTGGCCATGTTTACGGACAATGCGACGTTCGTGAGGTCCGCAAATCGATCGGCTATATTAGCCAGTCGTTATTGGAGAAATTGACGCTGAGCGACCCGGTCTGGGAGGTTGTGGCAACAGGGGCTTACGCCTTTCTGCGCTTCTATCAAGACATACCGGAAGAGGCCAGGAACCAGGCCCATGCCCTGTTGAACGAAATGAATTTCGGCCATCTGGCGGAGCAGCCTCTCGGAATATTGTCACAAGGTGAACGTAAAAAGGTAATGCTGGCACGCTCCCTCATGGCCGATCCGAAGATTCTGATTATGGATGAACCGTGTGCGGGCCTGGATTTGTATGAACGGGAGAAGATGCTGCAGGAGATTGACAAGCTGAGGCAGCGCGAAATTACGGTTGTGTATGTCACGCATCATATCGAGGAGATTGTCCCTTTATTTACTCATGTGGCGCTCATGAAAGACGGCCGCTTAACGGGTGCGGGAACAAAAGAAGACGTATTAAACCATGAACTTATCAAACAAACTTATGATATCGACGCTCAGCTGGAATGGGATGGCGGACGTCCCTGGATCAAAGTTATTTCTGGAGGTTAATCCGTTTGGATGAATTAAATGTTATGCAAGAGCTTGAGGAACAGAATCAAAGTCATCGGGATTTTCACAGCAAGTGGGTATGTACGGCAAACCATGGGTTTGCTCCTTACGCCCAAGAAGAGCTGCGCCGGATGTTTGGCAGTATAAAGAGCACGATGATGATACCGGGTGAGGTGTTTTTGGCGACAGTCGGCAGCTCCGAAGATGAGGCGAAGCGGCTGATTACGTCTTCCCCGCCTATTTTTCTGCGGCATTTGTTTCCGGTACATCTGGAGGTGACAGCCGATACCGCTGACGATGCACTGCATGCTGTCGTTGAGCATGTCATGAAGCGGGAGGAAATCGGCCGCAGCCGTGTATCCATCCAGATCCGAAAGACGGAGAACAGCTCGTGGAAGGAAAACCCCGCGGCCCTTCGGGATGAATTACAGCATCGCTTGGCTGCGCTAGAACTTGAATACACGGTACAGGCACCGGAGTGGATCATTTCACTATTCGCTGCTGACAGTGTCTGGTATGTGGGCGTGTCACGGCCGGAGGACAACCTGTCGGATTGGAACGGAGGCGCCGTCCGCTTTCAGCGGGAAGAGGGACAAATCTCAAGAGCCAAATTCAAGCTCCTTGAGGCGGAGAAGCAGTTCGGAATTCCGTTTGATTCCTTCCGCAAGGCTGTCGATATCGGAGCAGCGCCTGGCGGATGGACCTCCTTTTTATTGGAGCGCGGCCTGCAAGTTACGGCCATTGATCCGGCGAAAATGCATCCATCCCTCGATGGTCACAAAAACCTCCGCGTGATTCACAAGAATGCAGCGGACGTATCGTTTAGAGATTCTGAGTTTGACCTGTTGGTGTGTGATATGAGCTGGAGTCCTAAACTAATGGCCAGAATGGTAACCGGGCTGCTGCACAGTCTTCAGACGGGCGGCACTGCTGTCATTACGGTTAAGCTGCTGACTAAGAAACCGATGGCGCTGGTGAAAGAGATCATGTCGGTGTTTGAAGAGTCCAGAATGCAGATTCAGGGAGCAAAGCAGCTGTTCCACAATCGGGACGAGATTACGCTTTATATGATTAAGTATTAAAAAACTCTTTACAAGTCAATGTATCTTGTTCTATAATGATTCCAAAATTAACCAACGACAACGATAGGGAAAGCATCCCGCTATTCATCACGATTCAGTGATGTGGCGGAGTGCTTTCCTTTTTTTGTTGTGTTTGTAAGTCAGGGGAGAGGGCGTTGAAATGAATCAGCCTTGCAGATTAGTACATGGGGAAGTGTTGGGCGAGCGTTACGTGATTGACCGCGTGATCGGTGAAGGGGGCATGAGTTGTGTATATCTGGCCGAGGATCTGAAGCTGCCCGGGAAGAAATGGGCAGTGAAGGAGAGTTTGTCTGAACCCGGTATGCAGCGCACCGTTCAGGACGAGGCACAACTTCTGATTAAACTCAGTCACCCGCGTCTGCCGCGCATTGTCGATTTTTTTCATGCACAGGCTACCGGCTACACCTATTTAGTTATGGATTATATTCAGGGCATGACATTGGAGAAGTACTTTCGGGGATATCGAGGGAATGTGAATCCGGACTTCATCATGGAACTGACGGAGCAACTGCTGGATGTTCTGGAGTATCTCCATAATCACGAACCTCAGGTTGTATTCCGGGATTTAAAGCCATCAAACATTATGCTGACCGATCAGCTGGAGGTTCGACTCATCGATTTTGGAATCGCCAGAAGCTATAAACAAGAGAGTGGGGAGGATACCGTCAAGTTGGGCACGGTTGGATTTGCGGCGCCGGAGCAATACGGAGGTAGGCAAAGCGATGCGAGATCGGACCTGTATGGGCTTGGAGCGCTTCTGCTTTATCTCTCAACCGGCGGTAAATTCAGTGAATGGATAACGGGCGTGGAGCGACATATCCGTGGCGATTTGCCAAGAGAACTTGTACCCGTTATTCGAAAGCTGCTGCAATATGCTCCGGAGCATCGATATCAATCCGCGGCAGAAGTTCGTTCAGCGCTCAGTCGGCATCAGCCGATCACTGCGAATATATCAAGTGCTCAGTCCAACACGCTAGCCGGGACGCTTGTGACAGCCGTATTGGGGGCATCATCCGGTGTAGGAACAACCCATAGCTGTATCGCATTCGGGCATTACTTGGCTTCAAGGTACGGGAAGGTAGCGATCGTAGAAATGAGCGCAAAATCTACCGCCTTTACCCGGATTCAGGAAATAGCCGAGGGCGGGAAGCTGGGGTCTATCCGAAAGTTCGAAATCAACGGGATTCACTTTTGGCGGCAAACAGCCAGAACGGAAGTTATTTCGCTGCTCGGGGGCAGTTACGATGCGGTGGTGTTGGATTTGGGAGCATACCGGGA
The DNA here is from genome assembly GCF_037969785.1 of Paenibacillus sp. FSL W7-1332. Lineage (NCBI taxonomy): Bacteria > Bacillati > Bacillota > Bacilli > Caryophanales > Paenibacillaceae > Paenibacillus > Paenibacillus sp. FSL W7-1332. Next base: position 2,837,848 of record NZ_CP150209.1, read on the forward strand.
CAGCGAACGGCTCGAGGAGTTTCTTCGGGCCGATCTCCCTATCGTTATCGGATCAGGAGCGGAGTGGCGACAGCATGATGTGGTAACGCTGGCCCGGATGCTGTCAAGACATCCTCAGCCGGCCAGGATCTACGCACTGCCACTTGCTGGGGAAGAAACGATTCAAGAGATGAGAAGAACGCTAGGAACGAATAGAGTTCATTCCTTGCCCCTGCAATTGGACCCGTTTGAATTGCCTGACAGCAGCCGGGAGGCATTTGCACAGTTATTTCTGGATTACCTGCCGCGGGCAGAAAGGAAGCGAAGATTCAGGTTTCTAAAGAATTAACTGCATATGAACTGAAGGAGATGAAGCAATGCCAATTATCAGGAGGCGCAGCCGCAAACTGATATTTGCTGGCTTAGCCGGCGCAGCCGTAACAGGTGCCGTATGTGCTGGCGCAATGTTGTATTATGTGCACGGCTATAAAGAGCAGCAGAGTATAGAGCGTACTAAATACGAGCAGCGAATCAAGGAGCTTGAAGAGACGCAGCTTCAGCAGCTCAATTCAATGAAGGTTGCATGGGTCCCGTTAAAAGATATTCCGCCTGGTCATTTCATCGATGCAAAGGATATTAAGGAAGTGCGTTTGCCTGATGACGGTTCTTCCGGCAATCTGTTCTCGGTCAAGGAAGAGATTGCCGGGAAGGGGGCCAAGATCGAGCTGCTGCAGGGCACACCGATTACCCGCTCGATGCTCTTTGAAGAAGAGCCGACACCGTCCGATCTTCGTCATCGGGAGATGAAGTCCGTATATCTGCCAAGCAATTTACGCCAAGGGGACGTGATCGATGTAAGGGTTCAGTTTCCAAGCGGACAGGATTACATCATTTTATCCAAGAAGAAGATCGACAGGCTTCAAAATCCGGCGTTTTGGACAACGTTAAGCGAACGGGAGATTTTATTGCTTTCCAGCGCTTTGGTGGATGCTTATCTGCATAATGCCACGCTCTATGCACTCACCTATGTAGAGCCGGAACTTCAAGAGAGAGCAATACCTAATTATCCTCCGAACGCTGAAGTAACGAAGCTGATTGCAAGCAACCCGAATATTGTGAAGAAAGCCGAGAAGTTTTTCGAAGTTACGCTGCGAAACACGTTGGAAGAGGATTTAAGCAAGCTTCAGCCGAATCAGCAGGCACAGGTATCCGACATGCATCACAACTCCATCTTCGCTAGTGGGGCAAGAAGTCCAGACTCCTGGAGTCCTGCGTCCAATTTAAGCTCCCAAACGAAATCTTCAACGGATACAAAACGGAATACTGCTGACATCCGTCTTGACGACGAGGCAAATACAGAGACTCCGCTCCGTGAAGAGCGGGATTCAGAAGCGGAGCAGATTCTGGGATCATCCGGACCGCCAGAAGCCGAGGCGGGCAGTGATAAGGAATCAGAGAAAGCGGAGTTGATATTCTCAAGTCCTTAGTAAAGACAAAGCTAAGCCCTAAGAACAGATGAGCAATTGAAGGAGTGTAATCAAAGTGAAGACGTGGATATTTACAGGTATCTGTGATAAGAGCGACATGCTCCTCTACATGTGCAAAATATTAGCCAATGGAGACAATAGGGTACTGCTCGTGGATGGTGCGATGGATGCGAAGTACAAACATTGCATAGGCGTGATGCACCCGAAGTTGCCGGTTATGGAGTTTGCCGGATTCGACGTGGCAACCGGATTTGAGAATTATACTTCACTCATGGACTATCTGGAAGAAGCAGACGAGAAGAAGTACGACTATATCGTCATGGACGTGGAGAAGTCGGAATTCCTGGACAAGATGCAGTGGGATACAGCAGATGCCCATGTTTGGGTTAGCGGGTTCGAGGTAACCGGACTGCGCAAGAGTACGGCTTTGCTTGATGAACTAAGAGCCGCAAGAACAGATGATCCGCTCCCTCCTTTCCATCGGGTATATGTTCAGGTCATTGAAGATTTGATGGATGAGTCCTATATAGAAGGTTATCTGGAAGACAGCCGGATTCAGTGGCTGGGTCCTCCCGTGAAAATGCCGTGGGATGAATTGTTCTTTGCCTTGAAAATAAAAAATGAACATGCAGGAAGACTGGGTATCAAGCCATTATCCAGACAGTATAAACGATCGCTTACCGAACTTCTCCGCCTGTTAACGGAAATGGAGCAGCGGCATATTCGCCGGGCACTTCGGCAAGCAGGAAGGAGACATGCATGAGTCTGATTGCTGTATGGAGTCCCTTGAAAAGCGGCAGCGGCAGTACGATGCTGGCCTCGAGTTTACCTATCGTATTGGCGTTTGAATATCAGGTCAAAGTGCTGCTCGCCCATGGTGGACATGCAGGGGAGCGAGTGGAACAAGCTTTTTCCTTTAAGCAGGAATCATTTGATTTTATGACAGCATTTCAAGATACCGGAATGGATGCCTTGGAAAGACTTTGTACAAGCGGGAGGCTGAACCCGGAGAATGTACGCAATTATACTTTGCCGCTCCTGTCTGATCGGCTAGATCTTTTATGTGGACCGAAACTAATGTCCGCCGATGATATACAGACCACAAGCAGTGCGGAGGACAGAAAACAGGCGGAACTTATGACCAGAGTTATGGAGTTCTCCAAGCGAAGTTACGACGTCACGGTGGCCGATGCAGGTAATGGAGTTCCGGGAGCGGTAGATCGCGCGATACTTCAAGCTGCCGACTTCATCGTGGTTGGTTTGAATCAAAATTTGCATGTACTGGAGAATAAGCTTGAACAGGAGGGGCTACCCCCTGAACTGAAGGACAAGGCAAGCCTGTATATCGTCGGCAAATATGACCGGGAGAGCCATTGTACACTGCAAAATATCAAGCGCCGCTTTGGCATCAAGACGAAAATACTTGGTGTTCCATATTGTTCCGGCATGACGGATGCATGGAATATGCGCTCCGTTATGCCTTATATGCAGCGAAGTCGGAGAGGCGCTGACCTGAAACGGATGAGCTCACTGTATGTTGCCGTTTGTAACTTGGCGGATGCCGCGGCTGAACATCTTGGTCTTCCTTCCGGCGGTTCGAAAGCGGGAGGCCAGCATGCTCTTGGGTAATTCCTTTAATACGATATGGATCATCATCATTATTTTGTTTGTACTGCTGTTTGTATATCTGCGTTATTTGGATACCCGAAAACCGGCCGCTGCTATTTCGCGGGGGTCCGACCCTTATTCTCTTGAAGCCATGACTGCGTTTGTTAAAGAAAGCCTCCATCAGCTGACGCACAGCCAGTTGTCTGATTTAGGGCTGCATGAAGAGGAGTATCGCCGAAGGCTGAACAAGCGAAGTGAATTGAGAAGTGCCCTCAAGGGCTGCGTATCCGGAGATGTGCTGGATAAAGCTTATGTAAAGGATTTTTTAAAGCGGCTGCTGGTCAGAGATCTGGGTTTGAACGAGTCCAACATTCATGCGGCCATTCCATTCGAAAACCTGACCGAGTTAACAGCCCAGGATCAATTCGAGATCATCTTATACCTGTATAAGCAGAGGCACGGAGAGAATGCTTTATCCGTACTTCTTGAGACGTATGATCTTGCAGGGCCTCGCGTGATTCCCGGTTATGGAGAGGGCAGCGTATATGCGGTAACCGCAGAGGATATTGCGTATATCTATGAGTCAGAGCAGCGACCGCTCTTGTTTCCGGAGAAGCTTGATATCGTCGTTCAGCGCATTTATCAGCAGTACAAAGGCTTTTCCGTCGTGGATGAAATCAGGGATCAACGGATCGACGGGATCAGTGGCGGGGTAAGTGGCATTTCTGTCAACCGTGACAGCGGACAGTATATCTTTCACGACCAGGATGAGTTTTTGGGGCTTGGCTTTTCAAATATCGAATCACCAGCAACAGGCTGCGAGAGTGTCTGGATTTTTTATCGAGGGGTGTCGCTGCATCTAGCTTTTTTATCGTTTGGTTCGATGCTGGAACTGAAAAGAGTATGTCAAAACATATACAAATACAATCATCCCGGGCAGCTTTCAGAAGCCAGCGGTTATAAAGTGAATGAGATGAAAGATGGCTCCAGGGTCGTTGTGGTTCGGCCCCCGTTTGCCGAGTCCTGGGCGTTCTTTGTCCGCAAGTTTGATCTGCCCAAGGCTTCGCTTGATCAGTTAATTACGGGAAACGGTTCGGAATTGGTAATCGGTTTGTTGAGGTATTTAATGAAAGGCAGCCGGATTACGGCAATCACCGGTGCGCAGGGTTCCGGAAAAACAACGCTGCTCATGGCGATGGTGGGTCATATTTATGCCTCCTATACCCTTCGGGTGCAAGAGATGGCCTTTGAGCTGCATTTAAGGAAAATCTATAGCCGCAGAAATATTCTCAGCTTCAGGGAAACCGAGCATATTAGTGGGCAGGCCGGTCTGGATCTGCAGAAGAAGACGGACGGTACCGTTAATATTCTTGGTGAGGTTGCCAGTGACGAGGTAGCGTCATGGATGATACAGATGTCTCAAGTGGCAAGTTTGTTTACCGTGTTTACCCATCATGCCAAGACATTCAAAGACCTTGTACAATCTTTGCGCAACTCCTTGCTCAAGAGCGGCGTTTTCAGGCAAGAGCATATTGCAGAGCAGCAGGTGGTCAGCGTGATCAACTTTGACATTCATCTAAGAAGAGACGCTTACGGTAACCGCTACATAGAACGTATTACAGAGTGCATCCCGGTTGAGAAGGGATCCCTGCCACCATTCGAGGGAACTTCAGAAAAGCGCTGGAAGAACAGTATGGAGGAATATTTTCAGTTAAGTACAGAACATATGCGGAGATTGAACGAAGTAAGTTATTTCGTATCTCGTAATGTGATTGAATACCGGGACGGTAGCTATATCGCTGCCGCCAAGTTATCCGAAAGCAGTGTTCGCGAAATGACGGAGCATATGCATCCGGAAGATGCCGAAGAATTCAGAGTGTTTCTGGCTTCGGGTTGGGGGGAACAAAGTGTCCTCTAAAGATGTATTAATTCTGATTTCAATCATATCTTTGGCACTATTTTCCATCACATTCGGTATCGTGTCGTGGATGAACAGAAGACGAGGGTATGGTGAGGTAGCTGTCGTAGAGGTTGATGCGGGCGAGGTAAGGTCATTGCGCGGGATGTACCGGCAATGGTTTCAATTGGCCTATAGGTATGGAATGAAGCTTCCTATAATCAAAGCCTATCTTAAACGGATCAGACAGCGGATCGCGATCATGCATCCCTATGACGAAATATCACTCCGGTTTGAAACCGTGAGATTAGCCTTCGCGATTACCGGTACGATCGGGTTAACCGCCATGCTCCTTATATGGAGTCATCCGGACCTGGGGTTTATTGTCATTGTTATTCTTGCAGCAGCGGTTATTAACAATATGCTTGTTGAGATGTTCATTAACCGACTGGAACGAAAAATACTTGTCCAATCGGTTGATTTGTTCTCCTCCGTCCGCCATCACTATCAGCAGCATGGAATGGTAGAGGAAGCTTTGTACGAGGGAGCGGAGACTTCAGGGCATGAAATTTCTATGCATGCTCATCGGATCTATAATGCCTTGGTATCCAACGATCCTGATGACGAGTTGGAGAGGTATTATGAGGTAGCGCCGAACCGATATCTTAAAGCGTTTGCGGGTATTTCACATCTTGTCATGGAGTTTGGTGATCATGCGAGAAAACAAGGCTCTATCTATCTGCATGGCCTAAGCGGGTTGACCAAGGAGATCCAATTGGAAATATTGCGCAGAGACAAGCTGGATTATTTAATGAAGGGCTTGAATGTGATTGCGTTGGCTCCGGTCTTTTTCACCAAACCGATTGAACGCTGGGCCAGGAGCAGTTTTCCGTCGATGGATGAGTTTTATATGAGCAAGCTCGGGTTTATGACCAAGATATCGATTTATATCATCATTCTAATCTCTTACATCTTGCTTCAGAAGCTCCAGCAAAATCGGGAAACGGATTACCGCGCAGAGGTTCAGAAGATGACCCTGGAAGAAAGAATGTACCGGATTGCTGTTATGCGTTGGCTTGTGAAGGTAATGGCTCCGACACCCGGTACGGTGAAATATGACAGGCAGGTACGCTTACTAAAGGAAAGCAACGCGAGAATCAAGTTCGAATGGCTCTATATCAGAAGGGTGACGTTCTTCTGCCTGGCTTTCTTCCTGTCGCTATCGCTGGCTATAGGTCTGCATGTGCAGGCTAAACATCATCTGCTGTATGTCCCCGTTTCTTTGAATCATTCCCTGTTCGGCCAGATGAATGAGATCGAGCGTCGGCAGGCAGAGGAAACGGTTGAGCGCGATCGGCTGCTAATGGAACAATTGCATATGTCGCCGGAAGTGACCGATGATCAGGTCAAGCAGATGATTAGTGAGACAGATCCTACTTCATTGACCAAGGAACAAGTTGAGATCATAACCGATCGAATTATGACTAAACTGCAGCGCTATGACAGCGAGTATTTGAAATGGTGGGAGCTGCTGCTATCCTTTCTGGCAGGTGTGGCTGCATATGCGGCGCCATTATGGCTGCTGCATTTTCACCGGAAAGTACGCAATATGGAAATGAGGCATGAAATTTATCAATTTCAAACGGTCATATCCATACTGCGCGGAATGGAGCGCATCTCGGTTGAGGCCATATTGGAATGGCTTAATCGGTTTGCTGTTATTTTTAAGATTCCCATTCAAAAAAGCTTGCTTCATTACGAACATGGCGCCCAGCTGGCATTGCTGGAGCTGAAGGAAGACGTCTGGTTTCCTGAATTTCAGCGGCTGGTGGACAAGCTGCTGCTTGCGGTAGATAAAGTACCGATCAAGGATGTTTTTGATGACCTCGATGGAGAAATGATATACAGTTTCGAGCGACGCAAGCAGGAGTACGAAGCGATGATCGATACGAAGGCCGCATGGGGGCGAATGATCGGTTTTACTCCGATGTATGCGTTGATCTTTATGTATCTTGTTATCCCGCTTATCGGCATGAGTTTCTCCCAGATGGAAACGTATTATGAGCAAATTCAACGATTATAACGATACGTGGATAGGCTCAACCGGAATCATGATCGACAGGATCAAAAAATAATTGAAAGAATGAGGGAGATTTCAATGAATAATGCATCATCCGCTTTAAAGGTTGCAGCAGGCATATTTCTGACCATAGCACTGATTACCATTGTTGTTATTTTGTTTATTTCGGCGCAGGAGGCAACCAAAACCGCTCAAAACAATTTTTCAGATATTCAGACAGAGTTGTCCCAGGCAGCATTTACCGTGTATGACGGAACAACCATCAGCGGTTCTCAGGTGACAAACGCACTGCGTAAATACAAGGATAAGGATCAATTTGGAGTTTTCATAGCAACAGGGAAAAATAAAGCAGGGCAATGGTACGGCAATGTGTTGGAGAAGGACGGTTCGATTCTCAATCCGGATTCAAGACAAGGGAATATCGAACTCGTCATGGATGAGAAAAGCCCAGAGTACGTCAATCCAAGCGGCAAATTTAAGGCGACCATCGTTAAGGATGATTCTAACGTAATCAGAGGCATTAAATTCGATCAATAGTTATGAATGGAAAGGTGACTTGCCTTGCGTGGACAAACGATAAGCGCACTTGAATTGGCAGCAGCAGTGGCATTATTTCTTGGCGCAGCCCTGTATGCCTTCCATATTCAGACGATGGTGGATGGCGGTATATCAGCCGTAGGCAGAATGACTCAGGAGCAGCATGCGGGTGTGATCACCGTAGAGATGACGAACGAGAACAGAAAGCTCATTTATAAGGGAAGCGAAGTCGTATTCACGCTGCGAGAGGTTCAAGCTGGCGGCTTCAATATGTATGTGGATGGCGTGCTGTTCCAATCAGGCAGTAATCCGGAGGAACTGGATCTTTCGATCATAGATATGGAAGCCCATTATGATGCGGAGTACGTTCGGAGGATCGATGGAGAAGTGGAGAGCATCCAGTTTGTAAAAGTGAGGTAACAACAATGTCAAACTCGGTTTCGAAATGGTTTGCTGCCTTTCTGGCTCTTCTTCTGCTGTACTTGGTTCCCGCAGGCGAGATGGCCAGAAGACAGGATGATCTGTCACGACTCGTTGTTTATCAATCCGTTACCAAATTCGTGGATAGTGTTCGTACGAAGGGGTATATTACTCCGATCATGTACAATGACTTCCTGCAAGAGCTGGCAGCCACCGGGAACATTTACAATGTGGAAATGGAACATCATCATAAGAAATACCACCCGGAATATGCCGATCCTTCAGATCCTGGAACATTCTTGAACCGCTATTCCGTCGTATATGATGCTTATTATCAGGAAGATGTTATGGGATATCTATTCCCGGAGTCGAATGTCGATAAACAGGATGACAGACGCCGATACCGTCTAACGGCTGGAGATCACTTTCAGGTAAGTGTCAGTACTCTGAATCGAACACCCGGATTGATCATGTTCGATGCGTTGACCGGATCAAATTCTGGTGGCAAAGCAGCAATCGCATTTCCATACGGAGGTTTGGTACTGAATGAAGATTACGAGTGACTTGTTCTGCTATAACCGCTTAATAGAGGGAAAAGCAGAGACTTAATTACTTAAGTCTAACTCTGCGGCCGAGGATTGGAATGAGGGGACCAAGTTTCCTGAAACAATCCCATTAATCTCCTGCGTGCGTAACACGGGCAGCGTGTTAGGTTCGAAGCACAGGTAAAGTCGGCAGAAGGAAGGCTAGAGCCACTCATCCTGAGAAGGTATGCCAACTGATATGCCGGATGGCTGAAAAGCTAGCTATGGTGAGAATGATCTTCAGATCTGACGAACCTCCGAATGTACGGGTCTATATTCATAACGTATGGAAACATACGTCCTGACAAAAGATCAGGGTGGACGGCGTAAAGTACGATTGTAGTCTAGGAAATACGCTATATCGAACTAAGGCGATATCCAGTCCACAGGCTCAAAGGATGCACCTAAGGCTCAGCACGAATAGCTAGGTCACAGGGAACAAGGAAAGCAAGGAACGTCGTAATAGCGGACTGCCATCCCAGACGGCTACTATAAGGCAAAACATATGCCGAAATGTACTAATCCTTGTGAGAGTAGAGGCACGACCGATGATATTCCTGTAATGGGTTTGGAGGAACAGCCTCAAGTCTTTTTAAATTAATATCAATTTTCCAAAAAGTGAATTGCACCGATCAGGTAGGAACGTGGGAAATCTCCTGAAAGAGGTGATGCCACAGTGCAAACTCTACGTTACTGGGACTACTATGACATGACGAGTACCTTTACTGACCTATATGAAAACGCTCAAAAAAGGATAGCTTTTAACAATCTCTATGACCTAATAACTATGAAACAGAATATCCTTTTGGCATACCGCACCATAAAGTCAAATAAAGGCTCGGTTACACCCGGAACAGATGGCAAAACGATTGAAAACCTAAAAACACTAACAGATGAAGAAATGGTACTCCTAATAAGGAGAAAGCTACTGAATTATCAACCAAAGAAAGTTAGACGAGTCCTTATCCCCAAGCCTAACGGGAAAAAAAGGCCACTGGGTATTCCCTGTATAACCGATAGAATCATTCAGCAATGCTTCAAACAAGTTATTGAACCCATTGCTGAAGCTTACTTCTACAAACATAGCTACGGCTTCAGACCAGTGCGGTCAGCACATAATGCCCTTGCCAGAGTGCAACATTTAATTAATATGGCGAACCTCCACTATGTTGTAGACGTAGACATACAAGGGTTTTTCGATAATGTTAATCACACATTACTCTTAAAACAGCTATGGAACATGGGAATAAGGGATAAAAGAGTACTGAGAATCATCAGCAAAATGCTAAAAGCTGAGATTGAAGGAGAAGGTACCCCATTAAAGGGCACTCCACAGGGTGGAATTTTATCACCACTATTATCCAATATCGTACTAAACGACTTGGACCAATGGGTAGCTGGGCAATGGGTAAATTTTGAAACCCAATATGCGTATGCGGGGAACTTTCACAGAATTAGAGCACTCAAGAAAACCAACCTCAAAGAAGGTTACATTGTTCGATACGCAGATGATTTCAAAATACTCTGCCGCGATTGGAAGACAGCCCATAGGTGGTACCATGCAGTCAGACTCTATCTCAAGGATCGTCTTAAACTTGACATCTCACCCGAAAAATCACAAATCGTGAACCTTAGAAAACGAAAATCTGATTTCCTAGGGTTCACTATATGGGCTGAGAAAAAAGGAAAAAAGAGAGTAGCATACACGGGCATAAACAACAAAAAGAAAGAACAGCTCAAGAAGGAAGCAAAAGATCGAATCAAAACAATACACAAATCGCCCACTGCACAAAATGCACTCTTGTTCAATAGCTTTGTACTTGGAATCCACAGGTACTTCTCACGAGCAACACATGTTAGTGTTGAGTTCGCACGACTTGCCTATGATCTGAAAGCATTCACTTACAATCGTCTAAAAGCAATCGGGAAATATCAACATCCAAATATTCCACCACCAACCTACAAAAAGTTCTACAAGAATAACTACAGAACTTTTAAAGTTGCAGGAGTATTCCTATTCCCTTTAAGAGATGTGAAAACGATGAACAACTTATGTTTTCAACAAGATCTAAACCCATTCACATCTGAAGGTAGAACACTACTTCATAAGAAATTAAATCCGGAAATAAATTCTGAGATTATTAAACTCATGAAGTCCAACATCCCGGATCGGAGCATCGAATATCTGGATAACAGGTTGAGTAGATACAGTATGAAGGCGGGGAAATGCGAAATTTCAGGCGTCTTCCTTACCGCTGAGGAAGTACATTGTCATCACCTTCAACCCCTTCACCTTGGAGGAACGGACATGTACAAAAATCTACGAATCCTACACAAAGATATCCATAAAATAATTCATGCATCAATACCGGAGACGATTGTTAAACTCATGTCTACCATTGAAATTTCTGAATCCATAATTCAGAAGATCAACCAGTACCGTAAAATGAGTAACTTGGAACCTATTGATATAAAAATCTAAAAAGATGGAGCGCCGTGTGCGATGAAAGTCGCACGCACGGTGCGGAGAAGGGGAAAAGGCGGTGATCGTATCAAATCCTTACCTATTTCTATTGATCTTGCCATCGTATTTACCGCCGTGTTTTTCCCCATGTTTATAATTCTGGGCATGCGTGCCGAGAGTTTAGAGGATGTCCGGTACGTAGAAATGAAATATTCGGCTGCTCTGCGTACAGCCGTTCAAGACGGCGGGATGATGCTGAACGATAATGAGACCCAGGACAAAGAGTCGGCATATGATTCTATAAAATTTATGCGTGCGGATAAAGAACGAGCGCTGGAGTCCTTTTCCCGGACGCTGTACATCAATATGGGGATCGCGGATGATCCGGCTGCTCAGTCTGCTCTGTGGTGGTATATTCCTGCTATCGTTGTTCTGGATTATGACGGGTTTTATATGTATGTTTCACAAACCTTCACCAACGCGTATGGGGAGGAGCTCATGGAGCATAGATGGACACCCAAAATCCCTTATGCCTGGAATGATGGCAGGGCCAACGGCATCCAGTTTACATTGGATTCCTTCGTTCAGGTATATGAATCAGGCGGAGGATCTTCCATCTGGCACTCCGGCTATCGGGAGGATCTGAGCGGCAGGACGGGTATAGCTTTGCTGGAAGACAAGGACAGGTTTGAACAAGTCAGACGGATCACGATTGTGAATAGCGTTCAAGATCATCTTGCTTATTACATACAGCGGCACAACCAAGTGGCGCTCCGAAACGGAGTAACCTATACGTTCGCGCTTCCGTTGATATCCCAGGAAGAGTGGGTGAATACGATGGATGACATCGGTATGATGGCGTTCATTCAAGGCGTCCCCATGGGCGATCAGTATTATAATAACTATGCCCTTGGAGGAGGCAGACTTGTTAAAGCTCCTGTTTATTTTGGAGGGGTGGATAGTAGGGGGTTCAAATATTATTACCGTGATGTCTGTCAATTCAACTATCGCGTGGAAGAAGTGTTCCCGAGTGCCAAAGATGCAGCGGCAGCAGGATATCAGGAGAAAAGCTGTTCTAATCCCGGTGTCCTCTAATCCCTGAAAGTTATGGTTTCTGCCGGACTCCATGATGTGATACAATAAACTCTTGACTGTGTATATTTCGCTAAATTAACATGAAATAAGTTCATTTTATACAGACAGGAGTTACTATAGCCATGAGTTTATTGACTGTAGAGAACGTATCACATAATTTCGGGGAACGTACTCTATTTAAGAATGTATCCTTTCGTTTGCTGGCAGGCGAACATGTTGGTTTGGTTGGAGCAAACGGCGTAGGCAAATCAACACTAATGAATATTTTGACCGGGCAGCTGTTAAAAGACAGCGGCAAGGTGGAATGGACACCGAAGATCCGGTACGGATACCTGGACCAGCACACCAAGCTGACACCTGGCAAAACGGTTCGCGATGTGTTAAAGGATGCCTTCCTGCCTCTACTGGAGCTGGAAAAAGAAATGATGGAGATCACCAATAAGATGAGTGATGCTTCTCCTGAAGAGTTGGAGCTGCTGCTCGAGCAAATGGGTGAAATTCAGGAGCAGCTGGATATCGGGGATTTCTACATGCTGGACGTAAAGGTTGAGGAGATGGCGAATGGTCTTGGGTTATCCGTCATTGGCCTGGATCGCGATGTCGCAACTTTAAGCGGGGGACAGCGTACCAAAGTACTGCTTGCGAAGCTTCTTCTGGAGAAGCCGAATGTACTGCTGCTGGACGAGCCTACCAATTATCTGGATGTTGAGCATATTGATTGGCTCACTCAATATTTGAAGCAGTACCCATATGCTTTCATTCTGATATCCCATGATACGGAGTTTATGAACCAGGTGGTGGATGTGATCTATCATCTGGAATTTGCGAAATTAACTCGCTATACAGCGAACTACGAGAAGTTCCTGGAAATGGCTGATATCAATAAGAACCAGCATATTGATGCTTACGAGAAACAGCAGGAGTTCATCAAGAAACAGGAAGACTTCATTCAGCGGAACAAGGCTCGTTATTCCACCTCTGGCCGGGCGAAGAGCCGGGAGAAACAGCTGGATCGTATGGAGCGGATTGACCGTCCGGAGGAAGCTGCTAAACCTGTGTTTAACTTCAAGGAAGCCCGTGCCAGCGGTAAAACGGTATTTGAGGGAATCGACTTTGAGATCGGATACGATCGGCCATTGCTCCCCAAAATGAATATCCTGATCGAGCGTGGAGAGAAAATTGCTATTGTAGGCTGTAATGGCGTAGGTAAATCAACGCTTCTGAAGACCATACTTGGCAAAATTCCAGCGCTCTCGGGGAAGACCTATCAAGGGGATTTTTTGGTGCCTGCTTATTTTGAGCAGGAAGTACGTCCAGGGAATATTACACCGATTGATGATGTGTGGAACGAATTTTCCCATTTGAACCAGCACGAGGTTCGTGCAGCGCTTGCTCGCTGCGGGCTCAAAAACGAGCATATTACCCGTCCGATGAAGGCACTTAGCGGCGGAGAGCAAGCCAAGGTCCGTCTGTGTAAGCTTCTGATGCGCGAAAGCAACTGGATTCTGTTTGACGAACCGACGAATCATCTTGACGTTGTGGCTAAGGAGGAACTAAGACGTGCTTTGAAAGAATATAAAGGCACGATTCTGCTGGTTTCCCACGAACCTGAGTTTTATGAGGATTGGGTGACCAAGATCTGGAACGTCGAAGATTGGTCCAACCAGAATTCCTGATTCAATCAGAATCCCCACTCTGCCCTCAGCAGGATATATGAAATGAAAACTTTGATTAGAATGAATGTATTAGTATTTTTATAAGGAGGATGGGCAGATTGCTGCCTGTCCTCCTTTGGTATATCCGGTAAGATGGACATTCGGTTTATGGTTTATTTGTGATATGCTAGAAACAACCTGAAATGAACGGAGGAGATGTTGATGGAAGACATGGACTTATCCATCGGGGCATTATTATATGAAGGGGATTCGCATCCATAGCCCCGTTAACCCGTGTAATTCCCTTCTGAAGGGGAGACGTATTTAAAATGAATTCGGAACATAACTCCAGTCAGGGAGAGGACGTCGTGCTTTCTCCTGAAAAGTCGGTTGTACGGCAGGGCCAGATTGTGTACCGCCCATCAGGACCTTGGACGCCGGCTATACACTCATTGTTGCGGCATCTGAGGCAAACAGGGTTTACATCGATTCCGGAAATTATAGGCTCTGGATGTAATGAGAAAGGCCAAGAGATGTTAAGTTACATCGAAGGCGAATTTGTTCATCCCGGGCCCTGGAGCGACGAAGGCATCATCGAAGTAGGACAATTATTGCGTAAACTTCATGACGCTTCGGCTACATTTAAATCGCATCCCGGGAGTGTCTGGAAGCCGTGGTTCCTGCGTGAGCTGGGTGACAGCGGACTTGTATATAGCCATGGTGATATTGCACCTTGGAATATGGTTACCCGTGATGGGATGCCAATTGCGTTAATTGACTGGGAATACGCCGGACCTGTACATCCTCTCGTCGAATTAGCCCGTGTGTGCTGGCTCTTTCCGCAGTTGCACGATGATGATGTTGCGGAAAGAGTCGGTTTGCCGGATGCTAATGCCCGTGCAAGGCAGCTCCGTTTAATGGTTGACGCCTATGGCGTCGATCCGTCCCTTCGAACGGCCCTGTTTGATATGATCGTTGAGGTGGTCGTTCGGGAAACGGCAGAGGAAGCGATTGAGCTGCAGGTCACGCCGGAATCGGAAGGCCCTCTGTGGGGATTGGCCTGGAGGGCGCGGAGTGCAGCCTGGATTATGCGTCATCGCGGTGTCCTAGAGAAGGCGCTGAATACAAGGTTGTTTTAGGCTGAAATAGTAAACAGCCCATCCTCTTCGGGGGATGGGTATTTCTAATCATAGGTTGTCATTTAAAAACTTCGTGAAGTCTTCTCTTATTCGTAGAAGATTTGCAGATATTGATCGGAGGATAATTCATGTCTCGTTTAAACGATAACAGGGAGGAAGTAAATCGTACGTTGCCTCACTTCATGGCAGCCTCGGAGTCCACGGACCGCGGTGTAACAGTTCCTATGGAACGAGAGGATCGATATTCTAGGCAAGAGCGGTTTACCCCATTTGGAAAAGAAGGTCAGCTTCGCCTCCGAAAGAGCCATGTGCTCGTTCTTGGTGCCGGGGCGCTGGGAAGCGCCGTAGCGGAAACTTTGGTTCGCGCAGGTGTCGGGCATGTAACCATCGTGGATCGGGATTACGTGGAATGGAGCAATCTGCAGCGTCAGCAGCTGTTTACCGAACAGGACGCGATCGATCGATTGCCGAAGGCCGTAGCAGCGGCTAAGCGCTTATCTGCGATTAATTCAGACGTTATCGTGGACGGTATCGTTATGGATGTACGTGCGCAGGAACTGGCAGTACTCAGTCAAGGCGTTGATTTGATGATGGACGCTACCGATAATTTCGGAACCCGGCTGATCCTGAACGACATCGGATTTAAGTATGGAATCCCGTGGATTTACGGAGGCTGCGTCGGAAGTTCAGGCATGAGTTACACATTTTTACCGGGAGAGACGCCATGCTTGAACTGTCTGCTTGGGACGATTCCCTTGGGCGGCGACACCTGCGACATTAACGGAATTCTTCCGCAAGCGGTACAGATGGTCGCTACTCATCAAACGATGGAAGCGATGAAGCTTTTATCGGGGCATCGACATGTTCTTAGAAAAAAGATGCTGTCCTTCGATTTGTGGCGTAATGAACGGGTGGAGTTTGGCGTAGACCGAGCGAAAAAATCGGATTGTCCCACATGCGGGGAGCATCCGAAATATCCTTACTTGACGGCTGAACACGCGGATAAAAGCGAAGTGTTGTGCGGCAGGGATACGGTGCAGATCAGGCCAGCCAGACCCCTGCAGCTTCAATTGGACGAAATGGCTGAGCGGTTGAACAAGCTTCATCAAGGAAAAGCAACCGTAACGCCGTATATGATCATCTATCAGGTGAATCCACATCGTTTGGTTATATTCCGGGACGGCAGAACCCTGGTGCATGGCACATCGGATATCGCCAAGGCCAGGTCGTTGTATAATCAATATGTTGGTGGTTAATCTGAAACTAACCCAACGTTACTTATCTAATCCATCAATATCAAAAGGAGGAGTCGCAATGGACTCCTCCTTTTTGTGATGTTTAAGCCGGGTTATTGCACGATTAATTGAAAACCGTTCTGAATGAAAAACAAATCGGGATGAGCGATGTTCTGCGTGGTCAGATTGTTAAATGTTGCCGACCCATTGCCCGTATAGGTGTAAATTGCCGCACCTGGATGAGGATTCGAGAATCTGGAGGATGTGACCCCGTCAAGCCCCGTACCGTCAATATGGATGTTGTTAAACACGATGTTCTGAAAACCGCCGCCATAACCAAGCTGAACGGCACTGCGCTGGGTGTTCAGGATATCGATGTTGGTAAACGTGACATTGCGGATCGCATCATTTGACGCTTCCAGATCGATGGCGCCGCGCTCCCCATCGTACAGGTCTTTACTGGTTCCACTCCCAATGATCGTGGTATCGGAGAACAGAATGCCGGTATTGTTCTGGAAATGGTAACCCGGGAACACGGTATTCATTCGAATACCGGAACCGCCTACGGTGTCAACAATCAGGTTGTGAGTAGCCTTATGACCGCTTCCCCCAAAGAATGCGATAGCTGCCGCACGCCAATTATTTTCGATGGTGTTATAAGAGAAGTTGTTGTTAACGCCCGCAGGCGCGCCATTCACGTTACTCGTCCATACGGCGAGACCATCGTCTCCGTTATTACGAATGCTGCTGTTACGTACAGTTGAATGGCTGGTTCCTTGGGCAAAATTAACACCGTCGGCAAGATTATTGCGGATCCGGCTGTTTTCAATGATCAGCCCCTCCGCGATGATGGCTGGGGTGTGCGCATAATCGCCTACCCAAAATCCACACTCAAAATGTTCAACCCACACATTGTGGATTTTGGAGTTGGTGCCGAAGTTATCCATAAATCCCTTGTAGACTGCGTTTTGATTATAACGTGAACGCAGATTTGAGTTGAGGTAGATATGGCTGAAATCAAGCTGACCCGCGATCCGAAGTGATATCCCGCCAGAAGCGGCATTCGGGTTGGTAAATTGAATGTTTGTATGCCAAATGCCTGCCCCTATGATCTTGATGTCATCAATCATATTCCCAACCGAGCCGATCTTCCACATGTTGCCCAGATGGAATGTCCCCTCAGGAATGTATAAGGTTTTGCCGGTTGAAGCGGCAGCCTGCACAGCATCTTCAAACGCCGATAGGTCATCTTGGCCGTCGTTCGGCGTTGCACCGAAATCCGTTACGGATACCGAGTTAGCCGGGCGGGCGATTGCCGCGGGGACCGGCTCGATTTCGATAAAATCAACGCCATATTCCAGGTTATCCGCATTGGATTTCTGAATACGGATTTTGTCACCCGGCTGGAGCGGCGTATCCATCTTCCAGTGTACTTCATCGAACCGGAAGAGCGGGCGTCCTCCACCTGGGGCGTCTGCAGGATGATCGCTGGAAAAATATTGCCAGCTGTAGTAAGAAGTTAATGGAACGGTTTTTTTCTTCGCACCATTTACATAAACGTCGAGCGAGCCGGTTAATCCCATGCCGTTTGATGAGTCCGGCATCGTATAGCGCATAGTGACGCCGGCTCCGCCCTCACCTGGTCGAACCGTCCACTCCAGATTGGACCCGTTGGAAGAAAGCGCGACATAACGCTGCCCGGATGCTTCCGATGCTGTGAGCGCTTGATCGAATGTCGGTGCCGTCTTCAGCTGAGCTCCGCCGCCGCGTAATGCATCATCCGTATCGTATCGGGTATATGGCATACTGGCACCGCGAGCGGAATATACCGTGAGATTCGCCTGGCTGACGTTGTTCTCCCGTTTGAGGGGTACTTCGTTTGTGTCGGGTGCCACGGTTGTTGTTACTGTATAGCTGCCATTTGCCGCTGTCCATGTGCCCGGAATATGGATAGGAGCAGAGGAACCTGCAGCGAGGGCGCCATCATAACTTCCGGTTAAGGTTTGAATCGTTGAACCGGCCGGATTTTTCAGAGCGACGGATATCGCATGGGATCCGCTTGCCGTGGCTTTGTTGCCCTGGTTCTTAAGATTAACGGTAAAGGCTACTGCGTTCCCTGCGACTGGAGTGGCGGGTGTCCATTGTACAGTTCCTACCAAATCGGAACTTTCAACGGCACCGATGACGAGCGGGGACGCATGCGAATAGCTGTTATTTTCATCATTCTGTTCCATGATTTCATTATCCTCATCAACCTTGGCACTGACGGAATAGGATCCAGCGGCCTTGGTACCGACTTGTAGAGTTACCGTGGTGGAAGCACCTGCCGCGAGCGGAGCTACCGGGGAGGAGCCTGCTTTATCCGCATTTAAGTAATAATTGAGCGTCGTAGCCCCGGCTTCCACGGCCCCAATGTTTTTAACCGTAGCACGGAGTGTAATGTCATCGTTTTCAATCGGAGAAGATGGGGTCCATGACATATCCGTAATGGTCAGGTCCGGATTCTGGGCGGCTGTGCCGTAAACTTCGAATTCCGCAATCTGCCCGGCCGGTGCGCCGGTATTGGACGTTATGTTTAATTGAAGACGTTTCACGGTTGCCGTTACGGGAATCGTCACAAAGTTGCCGGACGCGGGGTTGAACGTATAGGACTGCGTCGATACCAAATTGCTAAAATTTGTTGTGCTCTGATCATGTCCGAGCACTTGTATGGTTTGCGTGCGCGTGCTCCATGCCGGAGAAGGATTCAGCTTCAGTACGATGGAGGTGATATCGTGATTCGTTCCCAAGTCGAGCGTCAGGGTGCTTGGATTGCTTCCGCCTTCCCAGTAGGTTTGGATGTCGTTGTCGTTAGCTTGGGTTGCAGTGTACGTAAAGGTGCTTGAGGAGGCGGTAATCGGTTTGCCGCTGGCGATATTGTTTCCCGTTGGAGGCGTTGGCGGGGAGACCGATGGTCCATAAATCTCGAACTCAGACAGCTGCGCAGCCGGCCACGTCGTGTTGCTGGTTACGGTCAGGCGAACATATCTCGTGCTCGCTTCATCAAAACGGATGGTCACCGAGTTTCCTGATGTAGAGGGGTTAAATTCATAGTCGGCCGAGTCCGCCAAATTGGAGAATGTCGAACCGTTCGAGCTGCCTTGTACGGTTAGCGTTTGTGTCCGAGACTCCCAGGTGGCAGGAAGTTTAAGAACGACCCGGTTGATGCTGGTGTCAGCGCCAAGATCGATTTGAATCCACTGCGGAAACGCATGATTGGTGCTTTCCCAGTACGAACCCTGATTGCCATCGATAACGTTAGCTGGCCCGTAGGTTTGGGATTGACCGCTTGCTGTTACGGCTTTGCCATGCGAGAGGTTGGTTTCGGCTGCTGCCGAAACCGGGGTTGGCGGCACTGCGGCACTGCATACGATAGATATCAGCATAGCCATGACAAGAGGCCATACCACGAGTTTGTTGCGCATGTTATTTTCCTCCTCCAGAGTGTTCACTCGATACTTTTCGATTAAATGAGCTAATCGGCGAAAATATCCCCCTTTCCTAATCCTTTATCCCATTATAAAAATAGCGCCGCTTCGGAGATAAGATGTATTACTACGGAAAACGTGCGTGATCCGAGCATCTTTTGGAGTGAAAGCAGGATGAAACAGCCATACTTACATTATTAAGCGTTGAAAGCGGGGGGGAACCCGTGGAGAAAGTAATACTGATCGCGGCAGATCATCAAGATCGGGTCCAGAGCGTTATGGAGATATTGGAACAATCGGGCTATAAGGTTAAACATGTTATGAATTATTCGGAAGTGGTCGCCGTTTTGCAGCGTTCAGGCGCAGACCTGCTGCTTATCGACAGCAGATTGCCGGGTATGAGCGAATTCAATCTCGTGGAGCGATTGACGGGCAAAAGGGAACAGATCCCGATCATCATCATCGGAAATGACGGTTCTGATGAAGCCATTCAGGCATTGGAGGCAGGTGCCCATGACTACATCCCTAATGATAGAGATACAAGGGAGCTGTTGGCGCGTATTGCCAATTTACTGAAACTATTTCAGACTGGTCGCATGGAACAAGAAGAAGTCATCCGAATCGGAGATCTGGTGATCGATCCTCTGAGCCGGAATGTATCCCGAGCAGAGGAAGCGATCGAGCTGACTCATCGCGAATATGATCTACTGTTGTTTTTAGCTAGAAGGCAGGGGCAGGTATGCACGCGTGAGGATATATTAAAACAGGTGTGGGATTATGATTTCCATACAGGCACCAATGTGGTAGATGTTTATATTCTTCATCTGAGAGAAAAAATCGATCGAGGACGCAAACAAAAGCTGCTGCGAACGATTCGGGGAACCGGATATAAACTGCTATCGGAGGAAGAAATCAATGCTGCAAGCAAAAAAGACCGCCTTCCGTGAGAGGAAGACGGTCTTTGATATAATTCTAATTCCATAGTAACAATGGAGTAATTAAACTACTACAGTACGCGACGAGCTTTCAGGTAAGTTTTGCTCCAGTTGCCAGACAGGCTGGAGATGGTTACGCCAGGCTTGCCGTAGGTGTGCAAAATTTTGTTGTTACCCATATATACGGCAACGTGAGTCACGTTTCGGCCATTTGCACGGCTTCCGCTCGAGAAGAATACCAAATCGCCGGCTCTCAGGTTCGATTTCGATACCGCTTTACCCACTTTGGATTGAGCAGCAGATGTACGAGGCAGATTCACGCCGTATTTTTTGAAGATATGCTTCATAAAGGAAGAGCAATCAAATACTCTTGTAGTGGATGTAGATGCTCCGAATTTATAAGGTGTTCCCATATATTGTTTACCGAAGTTAACGACTCGAGTTCCTGTGCTTACCGATGCTGCTTCTACAGGAGCTGGTGGTGCAACAGTAAGAACTGCCCCTACACCCAAAGTTGCGCTCAAGCTGATTACTACGGCCTTCTTAATCCAATGCTGTCGATTCATGTTGTTATTACCTCCAAGCAGTTTTGTTTTTTGCGATGAACCGAGTATATCAGATTTGAAACCGACTATATTTTGGTTAATCGGCGCAAACCCTTGGGCCGCATGAAATGAAAGCGGATTATTAAAATATCATTAAAAGTTACAAAATATTAAGAAATGAGTGCAGTGGATGAGTTGGGAATGAGAAAAAACCCTTGATAAACAAGGGTTTTTAGCGATGGATTTGATTGTTAACATTCCCGTATCAAAGATGACAAAATAGTAACGATTAGCGGTCCTTACTCTGAATAATAAGGAGCAGACCGCCTTCGATCCGGACCGTCCCTTTGTCCTCAGCCAGCTTATTGCTGACTCCTAGTGACTGCCCCAATCGCAATGTGGCGTCGTGGAGCGGGTACTCGAATCCTTCGAGATTAATCCCGGTAACTTCCGTAGTCAGCGGCAGCAGGGAGACATATGTAAACCCTTTGTTCTCGACAATGCAGCTGGAGCCTGTCAGGGTAATAAAATTGTTCTCATCTAATATAGAACACGGAATATGATGTTGGAGTCCGCGAATCAGCATGTGGATATTAGCCAGCGTGTGATCGAGGCGTGTCCCTGTTGCTCCCAGAATCATGATGGATTCGGGGGAATGCTCCAGTGCCAGCTCGAAGGCAAGCTCGGTGTCGGTTAAATTTTTATCGATCGGATCACAGTCAATCACCTTGCCGCTATTGGAGCGTATTCGATCCATCTGTTCTGGCGGAATGGAATCGAAATCTCCAACGGACAGGTCGGGTTTCATCCCATGTTCAATCAAGTAGAGGGCTCCGCGATCAGCCCCTATAATGAAGTCCCCGTTTTGAACCTCATCCAGGAATCGTGGTGACAACTCCCCACCTGTAAAGATCAGGACGCGAGTATGTTTCATTATAATTCCTCCTTTTTCGAGAGAATTGTCATTGTATTCTAGTATAGAGCAGTTTTCATGCTTGCACAATTTTAATAGGCACGGCTACAATGTAGTATGTAAATTGACGGGGGAGCGGGGGAACTGAATTTTGGACATGCATGTGTTTGACGTATTCAGTATCATTGGCACCATTGCGTTTGCCATGTCCGGAGCTTTTGTAGCTATGGAAGAGGAATACGATATTCTGGGGGTTGTGGTATTAGGTTTAGTAACAGCCTTCGGCGGGGGTATTATAAGAAACGTACTGATCGGCGTGCCGGTTACCACCTTGTGGGGACAGGGCGATTTAATCATGCTCGCGATGATTTCAGTATTTGTAGCGTTTGTGCTGCCGCTCGGCTTGATTCAGCACTGGAAGAAAACGGAGGCGCTGTTCGATGCGATCGGACTATCTGCCTTTGCGATTCAAGGGGCTCTATATGCTACGCAAATGAATCACCCCATGAGCGCGGTGATTGTGGCTGCTGTGCTTACCGGAAGCGGCGGGGGAATGGTCCGCGATTTATTGGCAGGGCGGAAGCCACTGGTACTCCGTGATGAGATCTATGCGGTGTGGGCCATGATAGCAGGGGTCGCCATCGGCCTTGGCGTGGCCACCAAGACTTGGGAGCTGCTTACTCTGTTTGTAGTGGTGATTGTATTCCGGATGCTGTCCGTGCTTTATAAATGGAGACTGCCCAGAAGGTCGCTGCACGAAGGCCATCCTACAGCAGCCAGTGGAAAAAAAGTCAGTTCAGGTTAATTGATGGTAGGTAACGTCATGCATGAATTAGAATTTCCTCGTGAAATGACGATGAATTATAGCGTGAAGGAGAGAGGATTATGGTATCCGTCTTGTTTGTATGTTTGGGCAATATCTGCCGCTCGCCGATGGCGGAAGCGGTGCTGCGACATAAAATTGAACAGCGTGGACTGCAGGATAAGATCAGCGTGGATTCTGCCGGCACAGGAGATTGGCATATCGGAAGCGTTCCCCATGAAGGAACCCGAAAGCTGCTGGACAGCTGGCAAATCAGCTACGAGGGAATGGTCGCCCGCAAAGTGGTAAGCCAGGACCTCGTCAAGTTCGATTACGTTATCGGCATGGATGATTCGAATGTGACGAATTTGCGCAAGCTAGCGGGAGGCGACCAGGCCGCGATTCTGAAGTTTATGGATTTGCTCCCTGATGAAAAGCTGCGCGAGGTGCCGGATCCGTATTTCACTGGAAATTTTGATGAAGTGTATCGTCTTATTGATGCGGGGTGTGACATCTTACTGGACAAAATCATGAAAGAAAAGCTATAATCGATTCGAACAAGCGGTGAGTCTACCGCTTTTTTGACGAGAATAATTGAAAGCGATACCAAGAAGAACGGGCTGCTGAACATAAAAGATGAACAATGCACATTCCAGAAAAAATGCGCGGTTGTTCATCTTTTTTTGAAGTGAAGCAACAAAGAGCGCATAGCTTGCGCTTCCTGTTGCATCATAGGTATTCTTTTTTGCCAACAGCTTTAAAGCGTAACTCGTAAAAAGTCCCCAGTGGGACAGGCCATGAACTTTGCTGTAACAGGTCATTTAGATAAGCCAACGGATTTTGCCAATCAATCGATTAATCCAGGAAGTACATAAGAGCAGCAGGGAGCTCTTTTTGCCAGAATCCCCAAAGGTGACGGCCGTCTTTTTCAAGATAAGATATGGTGGCACCCCGTTCTTCCAGCAACGCCTTTGTTGAACGATTCAATTCAACGAAGTTATAGACACCTGTATCGGTTGCATAGTTGTCTTCTTGCAAGCCTACAATCATATAGATGTCGAGCCAGGACAAATCTTTCTCTTCTCTGATCATATTCTGGGACTTCTCATAGAAGGCGCCGGACAAGCTGATGATTCGGGTGAAGAGATGCGGGTAACGCAAGGCCAGATGCACGGATACGCTTCCGCCAAGGGAGTCGCCGGCGAGTACTCTTTCGGCAGGCTCTTTGCGCACAGGATATTTTTGTTCGACGAAGGGAATAATCTCTTCGGCGAAGCAGGATAGGTAAGCGTCGAACCGGTTGCCGAATGGCGCGTACTCCTCGGTGCGAACTTTGGTGTTCACTTCCACGCCTACAATGATGAACGGCTCCACGCCTTCTTCGAGAATGAGCTGGTTGGCCCAGGTCGCGATGCGACCAAAATTGAAGAATTCCTCTCCATCCTGACAGTACACGACGGGATAGCTGAGAATTTCATTGTATCCGGGAGGAAGGTAGATGCGCAGCGTTCGATTCTCCTGCAGAAACTGGCTTTCAATCACTTCTTTTACGATGGTTCGCTTCAATAAACGTTCATTCGTCATCATTCGTCACCTTTTTCGGGTTAGTTTTTGAAATGCGGTAAACAATAAGTTAAAATTACCCTGACATGTTGAAGTTGGCTGCTGTTCTATGATGTTTGTCATACTGTTATAGTATTATCCACAAACTGTTATACATACAAACGTTAAGAAATGTGAAATTTTATCCCGTATTTCTTTGACGAATGGAGTAAAACAGGTGTATAATAATTCTATAACAGCGGAACTTGATATTCAAATATTTATTGAGGTGAAAAAAATGACCAAGGTTCCTTATGAAGTATATACCGAGGAAGTCGATACTCTATCTGTACTTTCCCCGGATGGCAAAATCGTAAACAAAGATCTTCTGCCTGAATTGTCAGACGATCAACTGAAAGAAATTATGTACCGTATGGTATTTACCCGTACTTGGGACGACCGTGCCGTAAATCTCGGCCGCCAAGGACGTCTCGGTTTCTATGCTCCTGTATCCGGTCAAGAAGCAACGATGGTAGGTAGCGAATTCGCGCTTGAGAAAGACGACTTTGTCTGCCCGGGCTACCGTGATATGCCGCAAATCGTATGGCATGGACTTCCGCTTTATCAAGCATTCCTCTATTCCCGCGGACATCAGCATGGCGGACAAATTCCGGAGGGTGTTAACGTATTGATGCCTCAGATCATCATTGGCGCGCAAATCTTGCATGCTATGGGTATCGCTATGGGTTACAAACTGAAGAAGCAAAAACAAGTGGTTATTACGTATACCGGTGACGGCGGCTCTTCCGAAGGCGATTTCTACGAAGGCTTGAACTATGCAGGCGTGTACAAACTGCCGGTTATCTTCTTCGTGCAAAACAACGGCTATGCCATCACGACTCCATTCTCCAAGCAGACTGCAGCATTGTCGATCGCACATAAAGCTGTAGCAGCTGGTATCAAGGGTGTTAAGGTTGACGGCATGGACGTCCTCGCTGTGATCAAGGCCGTTCGTGATGCTGCAGAACGCGGCCGCAATGGCGAAGGCGCAACGCTTATCGAAGCTGTGACATACCGTTTCCGTCCGCATTCCCTGTCTGACGACGCTTCGAAATATCGTACGAAGGAAGAAGAGGGCGAGTGGAACGAGAAGGATCCGATCGCACGTCTTGCGAAGTACCTGGAAGCAAAAGGCCTCTGGACAGAGGAAGATACAGCTCGCGTGAAAGAAGAAGCGAAAGCGAAAGTCAACGAGCAAATTAAAAAAGCAGAACAAACGGAAAAAATGACAGTACCTGGTTTGATCGACAGCATGTTCGAGCAAACGCCGAAGCATCTGGAAGAGCAGAAAGCTGATTTCCAATAAAAATGACGGCCGATGATTGTCAAAGGTTTGATCCTGGATAATCATCTGGTTTTGTCATGGCGGCATCAGGTCGGTTTTTGAACGTTTTGACATCGATATATACACTGGAATTTTTAGTGAACTGTATTTCTTAAGGAGGAAATGAAGCAATGGCACAAATGAACATGAAAGAAGCGATTCGCGACGCCATGCGCGTTGAATTGAGCCGTGACCCTAACGTTGTCATCTTCGGTGAAGACGTAGGTAATGTCGGCGGTGTTTTCCGGGTAACGGAAGGCCTTCAAAAAGAATTCGGGGAAGAGCGCGTATTCGATACACCGCTGGCTGAGTCCGCTATTGGCGGTTTGGCGGTAGGTCTCGGTATTCAAGGCTTCCGTCCGATCGCTGAAATTCAATTCGTTGGATTTATCTTTGAAGCGCTCGACCAAATCGTCGTTCAAGCAGCGCGTATGCGTTACCGTTCCGGTGGACGTTACAACTCCCCGATCGTATTCCGCACGCCATTCGGCGGCGGGGTTAAAGCGGCTGAGCTGCACACCGATGCACTCGAAGGTTTGATCACGCAAACCCCGGGTATTAAAGTTGTAGTACCTTCCAATCCTTATGATGCAAAAGGACTCATGATCGCAGCAATTCGCGACAATGACCCTGTGTTCTTCATGGAGCACTTGAACCTGTATCATGCGTTCCGCGCTGAAGTTCCTGAAGGTGATTACACGGTTGAGCTTGGTAAAGCTAACGTGGTTCGCGAAGGAACCGACGTAACGATTATCGCATATGGTTTGATGGTTCATACCGCAACGAAAGCGGCGGACGAACTTGAGAAGAACGGAATCAAAGCGGAAATCATCGACTTGCGCACGATCTCTCCAATCGACATCGATACTGTGCTTGCTTCGGTTAAGAAAACCAACCGTGCCATCGTGGTTCAAGAAGCGCAAAAATCTGCAGGCGTAGCCGCAGAAGTTATCGCTCAAATCAACGAGAAGGCGATTCTGCACCTGGAAGCTCCAGTGCTTCGTGTGACTCCGCCGGATACCGTGTATCCATTCGCGCAAATCGAGGACACTTGGTTACCTACTCCAGCACGTATCGTGGATGCCGTCAATAAAGTAATGAATTTCTAATAGCAGCAATTTCTAGGGAGGTTTTTCAGTTGGCAAAATTTGAATATCGTTTTCCAGAGCTGGGTGAAGGTCTGCATGAAGGTGAAATCATCAAAATGCATATCAAGCCAGGCGACAAAGTAACAGACGACGACATCATCATGGAAGTACAGAACGACAAGGCGGTCGTAGAAGTTCCTTGTCCCGTGAACGGTACGGTTCAAGAAGTTTTTGCCAAGGATGGTCAAGTATGCCGTGTCGGTGAAGTGGTAGCTATCATCGATGCTGAAGGCGACATTCCTGAGCAAGAGGCTCCTGCTGAAGAGCAGTCTGCGCAAGAAGCTGACGCAGCTAAAGGCAGCGCGGATACAACTTCTTCCCCGGCTCAAGATGCACCGGCTGACGCTAAACAAGGCGGAAACGGTGGAGCAGCTGCTCCAGCAGCACCTAATCGTGAAGTTCTGGCTACTCCTAGCGTGCGTAAATTCGCGCGTGAGCAAGGCGTAGACATTGCACAAGTGCAAGGCTCCGGCAACAACGGTAAAGTGACTCGCGAAGATGTTGAAGCCTTTAAGAACGGTGGAGGCCAAGCAGCACCAGCGCAAGAAGCGGCTTCCGAAGCGAAAGCAGCTCCTGCAGCAGCATCCACAGCGGTGGACACTCGTGCAGAAGAAGAGCGCGTACCATTCAAAGGTATCCGTAAAGCGATCTCGAACGCTATGGTTAAATCGGCTTACACAGCTCCTCACGTTACGATCATGGACGAAGTGGACGTAACCGAGCTGGTAGCGTTCCGTACCCGCATGAAACCGATCGCTGAGAAGAAAGGCACGAAAGTTACGTATCTGCCATTCATCGTTAAAGCACTCGTTGCGGCTAGCCGTCAGTTCCCGGCTTTGAATGCGATGATCGACGAAGAAGCGAACGAAATCGTGTACAAAAAATACTACAACATCGGTATCGCTACGGATACAGACAACGGTCTGATCGTACCGGTTATCAAAGATGCGGATCGTAAGAGCATCTGGATGATCGCTGACAGCATCCGTGATCTGGCTGCTCGCGGCCGTGAAGGCAAACTGTCCCCTAACGAAATGAAGGGCAGCACGATTTCCATCACGAACATCGGATCCGCAGGCGGTATGTTCTTTACGCCAATCATTAACTTCCCAGAGGTTGCTATTCTCGGTACCGGCCGCATCAGCGAAAAAGCGGTTGTGAAGAACGGCGAGATTGTAGCAGCACCTGTTATGGCATTGTCCTTGAGCTTTGACCACCGTATCATCGACGGCGCAACGGCTCAAAACTTTATGAACTATATTAAACAACTGCTCGCTAACCCTGAGCTGCTTGTTATGGAGGTGTAACTAATGGTAGTTGGAGATGCTTCTTTAGATATTGATACTCTAGTCATTGGTGCTGGTCCTGGTGGTTATGTGGCGGCGATTCGTGCCGCCCAACTGGGTCAAAAGGTTCTGATCGTTGATAAATCGGAACTCGGCGGTGTTTGCTTGAACCGTGGTTGTATTCCTTCCAAGGCTTTGATCGCTGCAGCTCATCAGTTCGAGTCCGCTAAGCATGCCGATGCATTCGGTATTTCCGTGGAGAACGTAACGGTTGATTTCGCGAAAACACAGGAATTCAAAAACGGCGTTGTCAAAAAAATGACTGGCGGCGTAGCCGGTTTGCTGAAAGGCAACAAAGTGGAAGTTTTCAACGGCGAGTGCATGTTCATCAACGAAAACGAAGCGCGTGTATTCAATGATCATGAATCACCGCGTTACCGCTTTAAGAACTGCATCATTGCTACAGGTTCCCGTCCAATCGAACTGAAGCCATTCCCGTTTGGCGGACGCATCCTGTCTTCTACCGAAGCATTGAACCTGCCTGAGGTACCGAAGAGCATGATCGTAATCGGTGGCGGCTACATCGGTGCCGAGCTTGGTCAAATGTACTCCAAATTCGGTTCGAAAGTAACGATCATCGAAGGTCTGGACAGCGTTTTGGCTGGCTTTGACAAAGACATGACAAGCCTCGTTACGAAAAACATGAAGAAAACCGGTATCGAAATTATCACAGGTGCTAAAGCTGAAAGTGCCGAGCAAAACGATAAAGAAGTTACCGTGAAATACTCCGTGAATGGCGAAACCAAAGAAGTAACAGCAGATTACCTGCTGGTTACGGTTGGCCGTCGTCCGAACACGGATGGAGAGCTTGGCCTTGATCTGATCGGCCTCGATATGGATGAGCGCGGATTCGTGAAAGTCGACCATCAAGGACGCACAAGCATTCCTCATATCTTCGCGATCGGGGATATCGTATCCGGTCTGGCGCTTGCACACAAAGCTTCCTACGAAGGTAAAGTGGCTGCTGAGGCCATTTCCGGAATGCCGTCCGTCGTGGATTACAAATGTATTCCAGCCGTTGTGTTTACGGATCCAGAATGCTCCAGCGTAGGTTACACCGAAGCTCAAGCGAAGGAAAAAGGCCATAAAGTGAAAGCAGGCAAATTCCCTTACGCAGGTAACGGACGTTCCGTATCCTTGAACCATCCGGAAGGCTTCGTGAAGATCGTAGCTGAAGAAGGAACAGGACTTATTCTCGGAGCGCAAATCGTAGGTCTGGAAGCTTCCAACCTGATTGCAGAGCTCGGTCTTGCTATTGAGATGGGCGCTACGCTTGAAGATGTAGCCTTGACCATCCATGCGCATCCGACGCTTGGCGAAATCGTAATGGAAGCTGCGGAATTGGTTATGGGTCATCCGATCCACATCATCGCCCGTTAATCCAAACGACGTTCGTTTTTTCGAGTCATTATATATTCGGCCAGGAGGCAGAGAACGCGCAGGCGGTTTCTGCCTCCTGTTTTTTTATGTGGATGCCGCAAGCGATATCCGGCCTCTTTCGGCAGGGTTATTTTAAGCATCCCAATCATTCCACGAACATGGTAGACTGTTGATATGAGATTCTAGTGAGGTGACTATACATGAAACAATACTTGGAGCTGCTGCAAGACATTCTAGATCATGGCGTAGAGAAAGGGGACCGCACGGGGACGGGAACGTTATCCGTATTTGGAAGACAGCTGCGGTTTGACCTTTCTAAAGGCTTTCCTCTGATGACAACCAAGCGGATTCACTTAAAATCGGTGATACACGAGCTTCTGTGGTTCTTAAGCGGGGAGACGAATATCCGGTATCTAAAAGAGAACGGCGTGCGGATATGGGACGAATGGGCAGATGAGAACGGCGATTTGGGACCGGTCTACGGCTCGCAGTGGCGAGCGTGGGAAACGCCGGATGGACGCCATATCGACCAGATTGCCAACGTCATCGATTCGATTAAAAACAATCCCGACTCCCGGCGGCATATCGTCAGTGCCTGGAACGTGGCAGAGATCGACAACATGAAGCTGCCTCCATGCCATTTTGTATTCCAATTCTACGTGGCGGGCGGGAAGCTCTCCTGCATGCTTACCATGCGTTCCGTGGACAGCTTCCTCGGGCTGCCGTTCAACATTGCGAGTTATGCACTGCTTACCCATATGGTTGCCCAGCAGTGCGGCCTGGAGCCAGGTGAATTCATCTGGTCCGGTGGCGACGTCCATATCTATTCCAATCATATGGAACAGGTCAGAACGCAGCTTGAACGCGAGCCTTATGAGCTGCCGAAGCTGGTCATCAAGCGCAAGCCGGAGAGCATCTTTGATTATACATTCGAAGATTTTGAATTTGAGGGTTACCAGTATCATCCAACCATTAAAGCGACCGTAGCTGTGTAAATAAACAAGTGGTACCGATATTCGGCGCAATCCATTTGTACAAGGAAGGAGTGACGGTGTAATGATATCGATGATTTGGGCAATGGGCAAGGACCAGGTAATCGGGCTGAACGGCACCATGCCGTGGCGATTGCCGCGTGATATGGCCTTCTTCAAGGAGACGACCCTGCACAAAACGATTCTGATGGGGCGCAAGACCTGGGAGTCCTTTGGCAGCAATCCTCTGCCTCACCGAAAGAATATCGTGCTGACGAGAGACCGAAGTTTCACGCTGACGGACGATCAGGGCATCGTGATCCATGATGTGGATGAAGCCCTTCCCTATGCGGAGAACGCAGAGCTGATGGTGATCGGCGGATCCCAGATTTATGAATTGATGCTTCCGAAAGCGGATCGGTTGTACTGCACGTTTATTGATGAAACTTTTGAAGGGGATACGTTCTTCCCTGAAGTGAACTGGGACGAATGGAAAATTATCGAAGAAGTTCCCGGCATAACGGATGAAAAGAACCCGTATGCCTACCGGTTTGTTACGTTCGAACGAAAATAAAGAGCTTGATGACGAGCTTTGAAGGGATAGACATACTCCAATCCATCCATGTTGACAAGGTTTTGTTAGTAGGATAATACAAATGATCATGCATATAGTCCATTTAACAGGAGAAAAGCGAAATGCTACTATATTTTTAATGTTTATACAAATCGCTGCTTAAATAGCCGCTAATCATGGGGATTCATGCTCTGATAAAAAATTTTTTAGCATAAATAGAAAAAATAAATCAGACTGAAACCTGTTTCTTGGGTCATCTGAAGATCGATGTCGGATGATTTATGATATGATAAATTGTACATGGTAACCAGCATGGATAGAACGGATGGGGGTAAAGCAGTATGTCTACACCAACAGGATTTATGGAATATCAGCGCCAGCTTCCGGCAGATCGGAGCCCGGCCGAACGAGTTAAAGACTGGGAAGAGTTTCATAAACATTTAGAAGAAGAAGAGCTCCAGACCCAGGGAGCACGCTGCATGGACTGCGGTACGCCATACTGCCATACAGGAATCGATATGCTCGGCGGCACTTCGGGCTGCCCGATTCATAATCTGATTCCGGAATGGAACAATCTTGTATACCGGGGCTTGTGGAGAGAAGCCTTGGAGCGTCTCCACAAAACAAACAACTTCCCTGAGTTTACCGGACGCGTATGTCCTGCTCCTTGTGAGGGTTCCTGCACCGTCGGTTTGATTGGGGAGCCGGTCACGATAAAATCCATTGAGCAAGCGATCATCGACAAGGGCTTTGAAGAAGGCTGGGTCGTTCCCGAGCCGCCGGCGAAGCGTACGGGACGCCGCGTAGCCGTTGTCGGTTCTGGTCCGGCAGGGCTGGCTGCGGCTGCTCAACTGAACAAAGCAGGCCATTCCGTAACCGTCTATGAACGTGCCGACCGTATCGGCGGATTGTTGACCTACGGGATTCCATCCATGAAGCTGGACAAGGGTATTGTTCAGCGCCGTGTAGATCTGCTCGCAGCTGAAGGCGTCGAATTCGTTGTCAACACCGAGATCGGCAAAGACATTCCCGCCAAGCAGCTGATGGAAGACTACGATGCCGTCGTACTGTGCGGCGGTGCAACAAAACCGCGTGAATTCAATATTGAGGGAAGTGGCCTCAAGGGCATTCATTATGCGATGGACTATCTGAACGGAACCATCAAGAGCCTGCTGGATTCGGGTCTCGAGGATGGCAACTACTTGTCGGCAAAAGACAAGGACGTTATTGTCATCGGCGGCGGTGACACCGGCTCTGACTGCGTCGCAACAGCGCTTCGCCACGGCTGCAGCAGTGTTACCCAGTTCGGCACGCATAAACAGGCTCCGCTGCAGCGTGATCCGATTGCGAACCCTTGGCCGCAGTTCCCGAACGTGTACACGCTCGATTATGCACACGAGGAAGCCAAAGCGCTGTTTGGCAGCGATCCACGCGAATTCTCCATTATGACCACGAAATTTGTCGGGGATGAAGAGGGCAATCTGAAGGAGCTTCATACCGTTCAAATCGAGCGTATTGTAGACGAAACCGGCCGTAAAGTGTATCAACCGATTCCGGGCACGGAGAAAGTATTTCCTGCTCAAATGGCGTTCATTGCCATCGGTTTTGACGGACCGGAGCATACGCTGGCCGAGCAGCTTGGACTTGAAACGGATCGCCGTTCCAATGTGAAAGCGCCGTATGGCAAATATACGACCAATGTAGATAAAGTATTTGCCGCCGGGGACATGCGTCGCGGACAAAGCCTCGTGGTATGGGCGATCAACGAAGGCCGTGAGGTAGCGCGCGAGGTAGACAAATATTTGATGGGTGCGACCGTACTGGTTTAATCCTTCTCCTAAATATGCTATCATATGAATAGTAGTTAAAAGGACTTCGCGAGAGCGAAGTCCTTTTTGGAGTTAGCCACCGCGCCATGGTTACTCATCGGGGAGGAGAATGTCATTTGAAAACGTTGGTCATTGCCGAAAAGCCGGATATGGGACGGAACATCGCTGCGGTCATCGAGCCGCGGGCCAAGAATAACCGTACATATCTTGAAGGTGAGCAATACATCATAACTTGGGCTATCGGACATCTGGTTGGGCTGGCGGAGCCGGATGCATATGATCCGAAGTACAAACGCTGGAATTTACGGGACCTGCCCATCATTCCGGAGCAATTCAAAATCATCCCGAATCCGAAAACCAAGGATCAGCTGAAGGTCATTGGAGAGGTCGCCAAGCGCTGCAGCCATATCGTAAACGCATGTGATGCGGGACGAGAAGGACAATATATTTTCGCTCTTATCCAACAACAATTAAAATTGAAACAGCCTGTAAAAAGACTATGGATTTCGGATTTAACGGCGGAAAGCATCGCCCGTGGGTTTGCGGAGCTGAAGGATGGGATTGAATTCGAGAATTTAACGCAGGCTGCGCGCGCACGCAGTGAAGCCGATTGGTTGATCGGCATGAATGCTTCGCGTGCCTTTACGACCCGCCATCAGACTTTACTGTCGGTTGGGCGGGTCCAGACGCCGGTTCTGGCCCTGATCTATGACCGGCAGAAGGAAATTGAAGCCTTTGAATCGCAAACGTTCTACGACGTAAAGGCCTTGTTCAAGCAAGAGCAGCTGGAGTATACCGGAACATGGCAGGGCGAGCGGCTGACCTCGCAAGAGAAAGCAGAGACGATTGCAGCCAAGGTTAATGGGAAGAATGGGCTCATCACCAAATATGAAGTCAAAGAAACGAAAGAATATCCGTTTAAATTGTATGATTTGACCCTTCTTCAGCGTGAAGCCAATGCCAAATACGGATACTCTGCCAAAAAAACGCTGGATCTTGCGCAAGCATTGTATGAGCGTCACAAGGTCATTTCATATCCGCGTACCAACTCCAATTACGTGAATGAACAGAATATCGAAGGCATGCACAAGGCACTTCACATGTTGAAATCGACCTCCTATGCATCGATGGCGGAAGGAGCGGATCCTAGCCGGGTGCACGTTAATAATAAGGCGGTATGCAATCCGCAGCGGGTTGAAGATCACCATGCCATCTTGCCGACGTTAAAGCGTCCGGGCACGCTCAGCAAGGAAGAGCAGCATATTTACGATCTGGTCATCATCCGGTTTCTCTCGCATTTTTACCCGCCGGCCATGTACAAGCAGCATACGGTGCTTACCGAGGTCGAGGGCGAAACGTTCAAGACGGGAATTAAGGAACTGCTATCGCTTGGCTGGAAGGTGCTGATTGCCCAGGATAAAGAGCAGAAGAAAGCCAAGTCTTCCAAGAAGGGAAAAGAGGACGAGGAAGAGGAGACCCAGGAATGGAACGACCGTTCCTTTGATCTGTCCCCGGATGAGCCGGTGCACTGCAAGAAATCCGAAGTGAAAGAAAAGGCAACGCAGCCGCCTAAGAGTTATACGGAAGGAACGCTGCTGAAGGCGATGGAAAGTGCCGGAAAATCCATCGAGGATGAAGCGCTTCGGGATGCGATGAAAGACAGCGGGCTTGGAACGCCGGCTACCCGTGCAGCGACCATTGAACGCTTGAAGAAGGTCGGATACATTACGATGCAGGGCAAAAGAATCA
Source organism: Paenibacillus sp. FSL W7-1332 (assembly GCF_037969785.1). Classification (NCBI taxonomy): domain Bacteria; kingdom Bacillati; phylum Bacillota; class Bacilli; order Caryophanales; family Paenibacillaceae; genus Paenibacillus; species Paenibacillus sp. FSL W7-1332. The sequence continues at coordinate 2,872,613 of NZ_CP150209.1, forward strand.
CGGTTACCCAAAAAGGGAGGACGGCGGTGGAGCTGATCCGTCATGCAGGCGTAGAATTACTTGCTTCGCCTGAGATGACGGGCCAATGGGAACGGCGCCTTCACCAAATATCCAAGGGCGAGGCTTCCGCCGACGTGTTCATGCAAAACGTGCAGAAGTTTACCATTTCGATCATCAATAAGGTATCCTCGCAGCGTCCCGCGCCTTCGTCGCTTTTCGGCGGAGATGAGGACAAGTCCAAAGGAAGAGGGAAGCGAAGCACGGGAAAAGCTGCCGCAGCCCCACGCGACAAGGAAGAACGAGCGGCTAAGCGGATTCCGAAATCCAATGCCGCTGCTTCAAACGATACGTCGTCCGTACGTTCTTCATTAGGCCGATGCCCTAGACCCGGATGTGAAGGGCATATTATTGAAGGGCGCAAAGGCTATGGCTGCGCAAATTTTAAAACCGGCTGCAGCTATGTCATCTGGAAGGAATTTGCCGGTAAACAGGTTTCGCATGCGATGCTGAAATCCTTGCTGCTGCAAGGCAAGACCCAGGTGTTATCCTTTAAAAACGAGGACGGCAGCACGTTTAAAGGCAGAATTGTCCTAGCTGCTGAAGGGAACGGAAAGCTTGCTGTTCAGGCAGAGGACTCGAGTGAAGCCGTGAAATCGTGAAACGGCACAGTTAAATAAAAAAACCGAGCCAACCAGGGTTACCACCCTTGATCGGCTCGGTTTATTTTGATTAATCTAAATGCTCTTCAATGACTTCGGGCACTTCGGTCAGCGCCGATACGGTATATAACACGTTATGAGGCTCCTGCTTCAGCTCGACCAGGTTATATTGCCATTCGCGCTGCTGTTTGATATAGATGCTGTTGATGCCGGCCGTCAGCGCCGGAACGACATCGGTGCGAAGTGAGTTGCCGATCATCCAGGTATCGGAGCGGGAGAATGTCCCCCTCGTGAGGATTTCTTCCAACGCCGCAATATTTTTATGCTGGCGAATGTAGATTCGGTCTTTGAAGTAATCGGCCAGCTTCATCTGTTCGATTTTCCGCTTCTGAATCCGGGTCTCGCCTCCTGTGTAGAGATGGAGACAATGGCCATCTTGCTGGAGCTTCTCGAGCGTCTCAACCATGCCGGGGTAGGCTTCGATTTCCTGCTCATATACACTGAGTCCTAATTCGTAGAGAAGCTCTTCTTCCTTGGGCGAGCTTTCTCTTCCATGAATGCGGCCGAAATAATGATACGTATCGATAAGGGATTGCGGGAAGTTCGCACTTGCAAATCCCAGCTTATCTATGCCGGCTACGTCGACCTCCATCTGCTTGGCACGGACTTCTTCGGTAGTCAAGCCAACATGTTGAAACCATTCGGTCATCCACTCGAAGTAATCGCCAAGAATCAGATCGAAATATTTGTTGCAATGTATTAATGTGTCATCCATGTCGAAGATAATATGCTGCGATGTTTTACTCATGGTTCACTCCTTCTTACTATGAAAGTCGAATGTATGACTCCAGGAACATCTGAAGTTCGGCAGCCCCATCCGGTCGCAGGCTGAATCTTTCGTTATTCTCGGATTTCAGATGGGAGCGCAGCAAGCCGGCTGCCCTCAAAATCATCAGATGGTGCATCAATTCCTCATAAGGCTGACCCAACTCGGAAGCCATTTCGGACACGGCCTTCGGTTCATCGGCAATATATCGCAGGAGACGCAGGCGTTCCGGGTCCGCAAGCGCCTCGGTCATGCGGAGGAGAACCACGGGCGGCTCATCTTCCTCTTCTTCCGGGACATCGATCGGATACTGCAGCAGGAGTACGTTCTCATAGAAGCAATAGGTATTGATCGGCCGGAAATGCGTGCCCGGGAACAAGACTACGTTCTCCTGGGGCACGTCGTCGAGTATAACGCCGCTAGAAGCATATTCGATTAAATTTTCGTCGTCCATTTTCGGAAGGAGCATTCGCTTCTCTTCGGCATCTTCTTCCAGGAGCTGGTACAGTTCAGGCTCCACTTCCGAGAAGTAGTGCTCATGCCACAACTTCATCAACGGTGTGTAGTTTTCTCGAATTCTAGATGTTTCATCCAGCGAGAGGGACGGCAAGTGCGGCAGCAGCAGGTCATGCAGCTCTTCCACGGCGGAAGATTCGACCCAATTCAGAAAATCCGGGATTTCAATGTGCTCTCCCCGAAGCATGATCAAGGCGTATAACACATCATAATCCGCTAGTGGCCATGAACGGGCTCGACTGAACTGGACACGAACAGGTTGAGGTAATCGCTCGTCCATCTCCGTTATCAGCTGTTTTCCGATATCCAGGTTATCGGTCCATTTCCTTGTTGCATATATCATGAAGCTGCCCAGCAGCTCGTAGACCATAGATACATCGATACTGACTTTATATTTCATTAACGGATACCCTCCCAATTGATGGCATTGTTATTATTATGGCTTGTATGGATTGGGCTTGTCCACTATAATGTTCATCTGACTGTTTAAATTCATCGTTTTTTCACATTAGAGGAGGACTATATTTCAGTGACAGAAGCTGTAACCCCCCGTCAGGGGAGAACTCATTATTTCATTTTAATTGCCGTCGTGGTTGCGGCTGGTTTAAGCCAGGGACTGTTATTGCCGGTGCTGGCTATTTTTTTAGAACGGATGGGCATTTCATCCTCCATGAACGGATTGAACGCGGCGGCCTTATATGTAGGCTCATTTGCGATGACGCTTGTTGCGGAAAGACTTCTCGGCTGGGTCGGTTTCAAAAAACTGATCATTTCGGGACTGGTCCTGGTGATGCTGTCACTGGTCGCCTTTCCGCTGATTCCGAGCGTGGCCGTCTGGTTTGTACTGCGGGTGCTTGTGGGTATTGGGGACAGCGCACTTCATTATGCGGCACAGCTATGGGTGCTGATGATGTCTACGACGAAGAACCGGGGGCGAAGCATATCCTTTTACGGCATGTCCTACGGTTTGGGATTCAGTATAGGACCGCTGGGCATTCCGCTGCTAAAGTATGGCGAAGCGGTACCGTTTATAATTCTGGCGGTGCTGTTCTTGTTCATTCTGCTGGTCGTGCTCTTTAAACTTCCGAACCTGAAGCCGGAAAAAAGCGAGAATGGGGAGCAGCAGCCGGCTGGACGATATCTCAAAAGCTACCGCCTGGCCTGGTTTGCATTGATTCCCGCGTTTCTCTACGGCTATATGGAAGCAGGAATTAACAGCAACTTCCCGGTCTACGGTTTAAGAAGCGGATTTACATTGGGCGAAATATCAGCATTGCTTCCTTTTGTCGGCATCGGCGGTCTGGTGTTGCAGCTTCCGCTCGGCATTTGGAGTGATAAATTCGGCCGCAAACGGGTGCTGGCGATTGCCGGTATTGTGGGCGGATGCTGTTTCTTGCTCATTCCCGTGGCGGGAACGAATTTCTGGGCAACCTTAATATTGCTAACGCTGGCCGGCGGACTGGTTGGTTCCTTCTTCTCGCTTGGTTTGGCTTATGCGGCGGATATCCTTCCCAGAGTGCTGCTGCCGGCTGCCAACGTCGTAGCTTCCTTCCATTTTAATGCGGGCAGCATAGCAGGTCCGAATGCCGGGGGCGCCATCATGGAAACAGGGTGGAACGGGGGGATCTTCGTTCTGCTTGGAGGATTGTATATTCTGTTTGCGTGTACGGGATTATGGTTTAAAGTCAAAACTGCATCAACACAGGGATAGAACATCTGTTCTCATGGCAATTGCTTTCGCTTTCTTCTAAACTAGAGAGTAGGAATATGCACTTGACGGGGAGAGACGATAACATGATTAAAGTGGATCGGCTGAAGAAAACGATGGGTCCTGAACGCACACCGGTGTTAAAGGATATCACTTTTCAGATGGAGCACGGGGAAATGATCGGTCTGATCGGTGCTAGCGGAAGCGGGAAAAGCTTGTTAATGAGCTGTCTATCCATGCAGCAAAAATGGGACGGCGGCAAATTAACGATTGATGGCGAAGATATGATGAATCCTGCGGGAAAACGGAGAATTCGCCGGGAATGGGCTTATCTTGAGCAGAACCCGTCCTTGAATGTTAATCGAACGGCACTTAAGAATGTATTGATCGGACAATCCAGCCAGACACCGCTGTGGCGAATGGTAACCGGGATGGTCCGATCTGATGATTATATGGGAGCTATGGATACGATTGAGCACCTTGGGTTGTTGGACAAGGCCAAACGCAAGGCCGGTGAGTTAAGCGGCGGAGAGAAGCAGCGGATAGCTATTGCCCGCGCACTTGTGCATGGTGCCAAGGTGATTTTGGCGGACGAGCCGGTCACGGGACTTGATCCAGCTTCGGCCGAGCATGTATTGAAGACACTTAAAACCTTGTGCGAGGAAGAACGTTTAACCGTATTTACCGTGATACCCTTGGAGCTGGCCGAGAAGTATTGCACCCGGATCATGGGTCTATCCGGCGGAGAGCTGGCCGTGGATGTGACCGGAAGACGTTTAACCCATGGCGAGAAGTCAAGACTGTAATTATCGATCACCAAAAACGCCAGGTGAATGAATAGAAATGAGTTGATACTTATTGAAATATAGAGTGATGCAAGCCCTTTTGGCAGGCTTGTTATTATTGATCATAAGCGGCTGTACGTTTATTCAGGAGGACCCGGTCTCCTTAATGAAGAAACCGGATTTGCCGACGGATAAAGCGACGTTGAATGGCGCCATCCAATCTGCGCTTCTGAAGAATAAGCTGGAAGGCTCCATTGTCCGGCCGCGAAGTGACGTGGATAGCAGTTCAATCCGTATTCATGACTTGGACAATGACGGAATTATGGAAGCTGTCGTCTTCTATCAGACGCCGGACGATGAAGTGAAAATCCATGGCATGATTATGCAGCAGCAAGGCGATACATGGGTGAAGAAGCTTGATTTCGACGGAGAAGGGACGGTATTGGAGTCTTTTGATTTCGTCGATTTTACGAATGACGGCAAGGTCGACATCGTAGCTGGCTTCTCCCGCGGAGACGAGAATCTTCAGAACCTGCTGGCCGTGTATTCATTCTCAGGGGATTCACTCGAAAAAATACCGGCTTTGCCATATTCGAACTTTAATATCGGAGATATGAACGGTGATAAGATCAACGATATTACGGTTGTCTATCTTCAGCAGAAGGAGCTCTCATATATCAGCACCTATCAATACGACAAATTCGAAGATGCCTTTGTCGAGCTGAACAAGCTGGATCTGGGACCCAATATCGAAAGTTATTACAATGTTGTCGCAGGGAAAGTGGCCAAGGACAAAGAAGGTATCATCTTGGACGCATCGGTTGTATCCAACTCCTCTTATTCCAAGCTCATCATTATGGAGGATAACGAGTTTATTGACGTCCTCCAGGATGAATTGCTTACCTATAAGGAACTGCCTGTTGAGAGCGAAGATGTGAATGATGACGGTATTCTAGAGTTTGGTGTTCTTACAAGACCAAGCGGCTGGGAAGATCGGCTTATCCTGGATGAGATCCCGTTCTTCACCACGTACTTCCAGTGGGACGGAGAAGTACGGGAGAGCAATGAAAAAGAAGGGCTTCAATTCGTACTCCAGCGGTACTACGATATGAATAATCGCTTCTATCTGGACTTTCCGCCCGACATGTACAATAAGATTACCATCACACCGGAATCCAACAAAAATGCTTATTTAAACTTTGTCATGACCGACACGGGAGAATCCGTTGCCGAGATTAAATTCTTTTCAAAGGCCCAGTGGGGAAAAGCCGAATCCGATTGGGAGATTTTGGTGAAGGAGAAAAACCGCGTCATTGCTTACCGAAGTCATGGCGATCTGAAACTGAGTAAAAAAGATAAAAAGCCAAGCAGTAATAATGTGGCTCCTATCGAAAGAAAGGGGAACTAGACCTTGAGTAAAGTGCTCATATTAGAAGATGAAGAATCTATCCGCAGTTTTATCGTCATTAATTTGAAACGAAACGGCTTTGAAGTCCTGGAGACTGGGGACGGCAATGAAGCCCTCCGCTTGCTGCAAACGACGCCAGATATCGATATCGCTTTGCTCGATGTCATGGTACCGGGGATTGACGGATTTGAAGTATGCCGCAGAATTCGGGAAACGAATGAGCGGATCGGCATTATTTTTCTGACGGCAAAAGTTCAGGAGCAGGATAAAGTGTATGCTCTCTCCGTCGGGGCCGATGACCACGTAAGCAAACCGTTTAGTCCAACGGAGTTAATCGCCAGACTGCAATCTCTGCTGCGGAGGGTGAATGTCCAGCGTGCGGGAACCGCCAAGGTATCGTTTCAATCAGGTCCGTTTACGCTGGATCTGATCTCCAAGCAGTTTAAGAAGAACGGGCAGCCGGTGGAGCTGACGCCAACAGAATTTTCGCTGGTGCAGTTTTTCCTGGAGAAAGAAAACACGCCGCTTAGTCGTGATGTGCTGCTCGATCATGTATGGGGCAAAGAATATATGGGTGACCCCAAAATCGTGGACGTGAACATTCGGAGATTACGCCAAAAAATCGAAGGCAATCCTTCCGAGCCGGAATACCTCCAGACGGTATGGGGACACGGCTATAAATGGAAGGGTCAGGGACAATGATCATCAAAAAAGGCATTCGGCGGCAAATCGTGCTGCACTACTTCCTGGTAGTGTTCATCGCCTTGCTGCTGATTGAGGTTATATTTCTAATCGCTTTACGATCGTATTATTACGATACGGTATACAATCATATTGTGAATCATATAAATACCGCCAACGCTTTTTATCAGCCCTTCCGATTGACGTCAACGGACAACGTCAACCAGCTGAGTGAGATGATTCGTCATTTTGAATTGTATACAACGGAGCTTCAAATTTTGAATCCGGGTGGTCAAGTTCTCTCCACATCCACCGGTTTCGAAATCGAGCAGACCATCAAGACCAGTGATGTCACCCAAGCGCTTGCAGGCAATACGGGCCATTGGATTGGTAAGCAGCAAGGTACGGGGCAGATCGTAATGGCTGTATCTCAAACCGTTTCGAACGGATTTGAGAAAACGTACATTCTTCGCTATGTGACTTCGCTTGAGTTCATTAACGACAAGCTAATGAAAATCACGCTGTTTGCCGTCAGCATCGGTGGGGCCGTGCTAGCGCTCGTGCTTGCCTTCAGCATCGGGCTGGCCAACTCCATCGTAAAGCCGCTCAACAACATTACCACGGTATCGGCGCAGATGGCCAAGGGCAGGTTTAACGTGAGAATCAAAGGCGATTATAAATACGAGCTTGGTGAGCTGTCGTCAACCCTGAACTACATGGCGCAGGAGATTGTACGAAGCAATCAGGTAAAGGATGATTTTGTTTCATCCATTTCGCATGAGCTGCGGACTCCGCTCACAAGCATTAAGGGCTGGAGTGAAACGCTCGACTCCGGTGGCTATGATCCGGAAGAAACGAAGATCGGGATGCAGATTATTTCTAAGGAAACCGATCGTTTGATCGGTCTTGTTGAAGAGTTGCTCGACTTCTCCAAGCTCCAGCAGAATGAGATGAAACTTGTGAAGGGTATCGTGAATTTACGGGAGCTTCTGCAAGAGATTATGCTCAATCTGTGGACAAAGGCCGAGAAGAGGGGCATCCAGATCAAACTGGAGTCCGACGAAAAACCGATTATCTATGGGGACGCCAATCGGTTGAAACAGGTGTTTCTGAACATTGTGGACAACGCGGTTAAATTCTCGCATGAGAACGGCGTGATCAACCTGTCCTTCGCTATGGAAGACAAGTTTGTGATCGTAACCGTGGAAGATCACGGTATTGGCATATCGGACGAACATCTCCGGCGGGTAAAGGATCGATTCTTCCAGGTTAATCCGCTTAACGGGGGAACGGGACTGGGCCTTGCGATTACGCAGCAGCTCATTGAGCTCCATGGAGGCACGATGGAGATGGAAAGCGAGCTCGGGCACGGAACGTCTGTTATTGTCAAGCTGCCGCTGCCTGAAGGGAAAATACCGATGGCCGGCGGATTAGAGAACGGTGAGGATGACGTAGCCGGACCGACCGTATAAGCTTTGCCGGGTTACCGGCAAAGCTTTTTCTTAAGATTAACTGTAAGCATAGGCTCCACTTTGTGGGGTAATGTGTATTGTATTCGGGTCTCGCAAAGTATTTGGCACAAGTTTCGAAGCATAGATAGACTCCACTTTGTGGGGCTGTTTAAAAGGGAGAGTGCAGAAGTGGGATACACAGCAGCAACGTTTTCTACGGAGCAAGGTCTGTTTGAATTAAAGGCGGCTGAAGCAGAACAGGCAGGGGAAATGCTGTCGCTTCTCAAGGAAGCGGCGGAGGTAATGGAGCAGCAAGGGCGCAAGCAGTGGAGTCCATCGCTCTTTTCCTTGGACTTGATGGAGCAGTACCTGGCGGAGCGTGAAGTGTTCATCCTATGGCATAGAGACATGGCCGTCGGCATGTTTACGTTACAGTATAGGGATCCAGCCTATTGGGGAAGTCGGGACGATCCGGCCTATGGTTATTTGCATCGGCTGACCGTACGCGCTTCCTATCGGGGACTGGAGCTGGGAACAAAGATGATTTCTTTCGCGGAATCGTATTTGTTATCCATGGGTAAACAGGGTTTCAGACTGGATTGCGTATCCCATCTGCCAACGCTGAATCAATTTTATCAGCGCCAAGGATTTCTGTTCGTGGCTAAGCAGGATATGGGTGGTCGCTTCGTGAATTTATATGAGAAGAGGTTTATGTAATAATTTTACCGTGTTACCAATCTATGTCGCATGCGCTTAAGACACAGTCAGCAGGGCACGATACATGAGAAAAAGCGATCCGTCACGGATCGCTTTTTTGTATAAAAGTCTGAAGGATTTATCTCAGAGCTAATATTCTGTTGAAGAAACTCGTTTAAGATGAAGAGACATTCGCCCGCAAGCGTCCTTTTTCGTATACATCCTGAAGCAGTCGGGACGGTTGGGTACGAATGGTTGGTTTCGGAAGCACCGTCTCGTAAGGTCCAACGACCACAACGTTGCCAGGGGCTCCTTTTACAATCGCTCCATCCTTGATGATCGCTCCCTCGCCAATAATAGCATGCTCGATATGGACACCTTTGCCGATTTTGGCATTCGGCATGACCACACTGTCCTTGACGATGGAGTATTTGCCGATCTCCGCACCGCAGAATATAACGGAGCTCTTGGCTTTTCCTTCGAAGGTGCATTGGTCATGAATCAAGCAGTCCGTGTGTTCCGCATTGCGTGTCCGCGCTGCCGAAAGTTTGGTCTTCCATGCACGGGTATACATGGGCCAATCGGATCTCTCCAGAACGAGCTCGTTTTGGCTAAGCACATCCATGTGGGCTTCCCAGAGGCTCTCTACGGTGCCCACATCGCGCCAGTAGCCCTGGAAGCGAAACGCAAGCAGCGACTCTTCTCCGGACAGCATCTTCGGGATGACATCCTTCCCGAAGTCATGGCTGGAGTTTGGATCAGCCGCATCCTCAATGAGGTGCTGCTTCAGATAATCCCAACGGAACAAATAAATGCCCATTGAGGCAAGGTTGCTTTGCGGTTCTGCCGGCTTTTCGGCAAATTGGGTGATATTGAGATTGTCATCAACGCTCATGACGCCAAACCGGCTGGCGTCTTCCCATGGCACTTCCATCACGGAGATCGTGGCAGGAGCCGCTTGTTTCATGTGAGCTTCAAGCATTTCGCGGTAATCCATCTGGTAAATATGGTCCCCGGATAGAATGAGGACGTGTTCGGGATTTTGATCATCGATGTATGGAATGTTTTTATAAATGGCGTCTGCTGTACCCAAGTATCCATCTTGGTGTGTACTGTTGGATGGAAGCAGAGCAATGCCTTCGCGTCCTGTATGTGTTAGTCCCCAGGGTTCACCTTCACCGATATGTTCGTGTAATGATTCTGCCTCATATTGTGTAAGTACTCCAACCGTATCGATTCCGGAGTTCACACAATTGCTGAGAGGAAAATCGATTATACGATAATGTCCGCCAAAAGGAACGGCGGGTTTTGCCAGCTTGGACGTAAGGGGAGCTAATCGTTTACCCTCTCCACCGGCCAGAAGCATAGCAATACAGTCTTTTCTCTTCATCACGTTTCCCTCCCAATGTATTTTCACGTTGTACATTACATAAACGACATTCCCGGGGTTTGAAACGATTATATTGAAAAAGTAAAATGAAAATTACAAAATTATTTTTCAGGGACATTTTTTATTTTCAACATGGTTAGAATGGGGTAATAGCACTAATAATATGGATTTTTAAGAAAAAGCGGGTGACGATGATTGAACCAAGCAGTTAGGGAAGGAAACATGACTCCGGAACAATTGTATTTATTTCATGAAGGAACCTGGTATCACAGTTACCAATGCATGGGAGCACACCGTGCAACTGAAGATGGAGAAGAAGGCGTGCGGTTTACGGTATGGGCTCCAAATGCAAGGCAGGTGGGTCTTGCCGGAGACTGGAACGGCTGGGACGGTTCCCAAGACACGTTATATAGGATACCCGATTCGGGAATTTGGAGTCGGTTTTTCCCTGGGATGCAGACTGGAACTTATTACAAATATCATATCACCGGACCGTATGGAGAAACGTTCTTGAAGGCCGATCCATACGCGTTTCAAGCCGAAGTTCGACCTGCAACGGCATCGGTTGTGACCGATCTCTCTGGATATCATTGGCAAGATGCTGCATGGAAAAGAAAGAACAAATCCCCTTACACCAAGCCGATGAACATATATGAAATGCATTTTGGAACCTGGCGGCAAAAGGCGGACGGCTCGTTCTATACATACCGCGAACTGGCGGGCCAACTGATTCCTTACTTGCTGGAGATGTGTTATACCCATGTGGAATTCATGCCCTTGGCTGAGCATCCGTATGACCTTTCATGGGGGTATCAGGGAACCGGATTCTTTGCGCTGACCAGCAGATACGGAAATCCCCATGATTTCATGTATCTTGTTGATCAGCTGCATCAAGCAGGTATCGGCGTGCTGCTCGACTGGGTGCCCGCACATTTTGCCAAGGATGCCCACGGGCTTCGGCTGTTTGACGGGGCGCCTCTTTATGAGTACGCAGATCCGCAAAAAGCAGAGAAACCGGGCTGGGGAACATTGTCTTTCGATTATGCCAAGCCAGAGGTGATTTCATTCCTCATCTCCAATGCCTTATTTTGGATGGATATGTATCATATTGATGGTCTTCGTGTTGACGCCGTGACAAGCATGATCCGGCTGGATTTTGAAAAGCGAGAAGGTCAGTACAGCCTTAATGCGCATGGTGGGGTGGAAAATCTTGAAGCGATATCCTTTCTGCAGGAATTGAATAAAGCCGTGTTTCGGTATTACCCGAATGCCTTGATGATGGCCGAGGAATCCAGCGCATGGGCAGGGGTTACCGCACCCGTGCACGAGGGAGGTCTCGGGTTTAATTACAAATGGAATATGGGCTGGATGAATGACACGCTGTCCTATGTGGAGCAAGAATTCGATCAGCGGCCTACCCATCATAATTTACTAACATTTCCCATTTGTTATGCCTATTCAGAGAATTTTACATTACCGCTGTCCCACGATGAAGTAGTTCATGGGAAGAAATCACTGCTTAATAAAATGCCGGGGAGTTATGAACAGAAGTTTGCGGGCCTCCGGATTTTGCTCGGATATCAGATCACCCAGCCCGGCAAGAAGCTGCTGTTTATGGGGGGCGAGTTCGGCCAGTTCATTGAATGGAAGGATCAGGAGCAGCTGGATTGGCTGCTGCTGGACTACGAAAGCCACCGGAAGCAGCTGGCTTATACGTCAGCGTTAAACCGCATGTATGTGGAGGAGAAGGCGCTGTGGGAGCAGGATCACAGGTGGGAAGGCTTTGAGTGGCTTAGCGCCGATGATCATGAGCAAAGTGTCCTATCGTACATGAGAGTGGGCGCAAAACCTGGTGATACACTGATCATCGTCATTAATTTTCAGCCCCGGGCATATGACCAATATCGGATCGGCTTACCGAGATCGGGGCAGTACGTGGAAATATTGAATTCCGATCACACCGATTATGGCGGCTCCGGACTGATCAATAACGAAGTCATGAAAGCGGAGAAAATGGTCTGGCATGGCCAAACATACAGCCTGGAGATCAAGCTGCCTCCGCTGAGTATGGTGGTATTAAAGAAAAAGCCGCGTTCCAGAAAGCCGCGGGCTCAAGAGGACGTTTCACTGAAGGTGGCAAAAGTAAAAGAAAAGACGGCACGAAAAACCAAGCGAAATCAAAGGGGGAAGCAGGATTGAAATTGTTATTTGCAGCCTCAGAGTGTGGACCGTACATCAAAACAGGCGGATTGGCGGATGTGATCGCTGCTTTGCCTAAATCCCTTCATGGCATGGGCGAGGATATTCGGGTGGTTCTGCCCAAATATCGGGGAATTCCTGAGGACTACCGGGAGCGCATGGCGCATGTAGGGGAAACCCGGGTTCGGGTAGGCTGGCGCGAGCAGTATTGCGGCATCGAGTCCCTGGTTGAGGACGGGGTCACGATCTATTTCATAGATAATGAATATTATTTTGGCCGCGACGGCATTTACGGCTACATGGACGATGGCGAACGCTTTTCGTTCTTCAACCGTGCCGTCCTTGAGCTATTGCCGGTTATCGACTTTCAGCCGGACGTGCTTCACTGCCATGATTGGCATACGGCCATGATTCCGCTTCTCCTTGAAGATGTCTACCGTCATGATCCCTACTATGCGGGAATCCGAACCGTATTTACAATCCACAATTTGTTGTATCAAGGTGTGTTTCCGTACGAGGTGCTGGTCGATCTGCTTGGAATCCACAGCCGCCATTTTACAGCGGAAGGCGTGGAATATTACGGAAACGTAAATTTCATGAAAGCGGGCATCGTCTATGCAGACCATGTAACGACGGTAAGCCCGACTTATGCCTCGGAGATTCAGACCGGTTATTACGGATACGGCCTCGATGGGCTTTTGTCAGCCCAAGGTTCGAGATTAAGCGGTATCGTGAATGGCATTGATACCAAGAGCTACAACCCGGCGACCGATCCGCACATCGCGATGAAGTACCGGAGCGGTCTGAATAAGAAAACGCAGAACAAAATTGCCTTGCAGGAAGAGTTGAATCTTCCCGTGGCACCGCATATTCCGTTGATGTCCATGGTGACGCGGCTGGTCGATTCGAAGGGACTCGATCTGGTCATTCGGATTCTGGATGAGCTGCTCTACTACGATGAGATTCAATTTGTTGTCCTGGGAACGGGGGACCCTTCTTATGAACATTGGTTCCGGGAAGCGGCGAATCGGTATCCCAATAAAATGTCGGCCCAGATTCGCTTTAATGAACCGTTATCTCGGCGCTTCTACGCTGGCAGCGACCTGTTCCTGATGCCTTCCAAATTTGAACCGTGCGGTATCAGCCAACTCATCGCCATGCGGTACGGCAGTGTGCCGATTGTCCGCGAAACAGGCGGACTGAATGATACAGTTCATGCATACAACGAATATACGTGGGAAGGGAACGGATTCTCCTTTAAGGATTACAATGCGCATGATATGATGAACACGATCCGGCGCGCGACCGCTATTTACCGCCAGCCTGAGCACTGGCGTAAAGTGAGCAAGAATGCGTTGGGCGGAGATTACAGCTGGAACGTTTCGGCCAAGGAATATCAGGAGATCTACCAGCAAATCACCAAATTTCATGCTTAAAAACGGCAACAAGACACAGGGGTGCAAAGGATAGCTGAATAACGCTGCTATCCTTGCACCCCTATGCTCGTTAAAGCCTGGTATGGATTTTACGGTGTCAGTGGTTTACATAAGATGGGTTTACGAATGTTTCAATTGTCGGCATAAAATTCGATACGAGTATGGTTCTAAATCGATATGCATCGTACCGTTTACCGGTTTTACGGGATCCTTCGTCTCGGCATCAATCCAATCGGTCGTGACAATAGGATGCGAGATGGTCCGCTTCGAGTCGCTGTTGTTCATCCAGACGATAAAATGCATGGTCTCGTCCGCACGCTCGTACACAATGCAAGGATCATGGAGATTCGCTTGCAGGAAGCGGAAGCGTCCCTGTCTCAGCGCCTTATGCTTTTTCCGAAGCGCGATCATCCCTTGATAAAACTTATAGAGCTCTTGATTTCGTTTCTTAGGATCCCATTCCATGCATTTGCGGCAGTCGGGATCTCCGTCCCCTGTCAATCCGATTTCGTCGCCATAAAAGATGCACGGCGTTCCCATGAATGTAAACAGAAATACAACCGTGAGTTTCATGCGCCGGATATCTCCACCCACACGGGTAAGCAGCCGCGGCGTATCGTGGCTGCACAGCAGATTAAAGACCACTTCGTTGGTCTGCTGCGGATATCGCATCAGGATCGAACCGATGCGGTTGGCAAACGTGAGCCCGTCCATGTTGCCATTGAAGAATTCCAGGACCTTATCGGCAAAAGGATAATTCATCACGGAATCAAACTGGTCACCCTGCAGCCAGATTAAGGAGTCCGACCACACCTCGCCCACGATATAAGCTTCAGGGTTGGCTTTCTTGACTACCTGTCTGAAATCCCGCCAAAAATGATGGTCAATTTCATTGGCAACGTCCAGACGCCAGCCGTCGAGATTGATTTCCTTGATCCAATATTCGGCTACACCCAGCAAATACGCCTTCACTTCAGGATTGGCGGTATTGAATTTCGGCATATTTCCGAAAAAGCCGAAGGTGTCATAGCTGGGAATGCCATCCTTGACCTCGCATGGAAACTGGTTCACATGAAACCATTCGGCATATCTGGATTTTTCCCCGTGCTTCAGCACGTCCTGAAAGGGAGGAAACTCCTCGCTGCAGTGATTGAATACCGCATCGAGAATCACTCGAATGCCTTTTGCGTGGCAAGAATCTACTACTTTTTTCAGCAACTCATTATCGCCAAAGTGCGGATCCACCTGTTTATAATCAACCGTGTCATATTTATGATTGGAGGGGGAGAGGAAAAGCGGAGTAAAATAAATGGCGTTTATACCCAGATCAACGAGATCATCCAGATGATCCAGCACGCCCTGCAGATCACCGCCGAAGAAATTATCCACCTCCGGCTTGCCGCCCCAGACCTCGGTTTCTTCAGGATTGGTGGCGGGGTTTCCGTTAGCAAAGCGTTCAGTCATAATTTGATAAAACACGGCTTCTTTGGCCCATTCCGGTACTTTGAATACATCGACCTCATGTATGTACGGAAATTCAAAGTAACCTGCAGGCGGATAAGGATAGTCCCATCCAATCCCGCTGTCCACCATATATACCGTCTCATCTCCGGCATGAATCCGAAAGCCGTAGGACAGTCTTTTGTATTTCGGCCTGACTCCGCATTCCCAGTAATCAAACATGTCATCCGAGGCGGCCTTTTCCATGGTGATCTCGAAGTACGTACGGTCCCAATCGTATTTGTCGCCGGTCATGGCAACAACAGAATCAATGTCGTTTTTCTTGGTTCGGATCCGAAGATGAATGGTTTTTGTATCATATGCATAAGCCCATTTATCTCTTGGAACATGATACAGTGCTTCTAACAGCATGGTTACACCTCCTATATGAGTAAAGCTATAGCTAATTAATAACCAACTGCTGGCTTGCATGAATCATGGAGTGAAAGAGACAGTCCGGGAACCGTTCATTTATCATGTGCCGGATTTCATACGCTATTATAAGATGGGAAGGGAACGGATAGATTATGCATCATTAAAAAGGAGTTTGCCCTAGATCCTCTTATCACCTAATGGGTAATGCTGAAGTCCTGTATTTACATTAATATGAAGGAAGAAATGTATGGCCCTCTACTGGCTATATGGGCAAAGTATTATCCACAAAATGGCTATCTACTGATTTTACCCCCTAATTTATTTGTTTAAATGATTAAAGGAATGAAGAGTTACATAATCCTATGTGTATGATGAATTGACCATTGTATTAAAATAATGAAACAAACGCAATTAGTAAGGCTTATATGAAGTATGATGATCATAAGAGCCGATGAATTTTCATTGCATATTCATGCATCCTGTTTTATAATGACTCAGTTGCATTTTTTCTATGATTGAATCTATACGTAACAGTTAGGGGAGAAACGAGACATATGAAACGTAAATTTACAGCGTGGATGACCCTGTTCATGGTGGTTGTGCTGTCTTTTGGCAGTATCGTCCATGCGGAGGGTGAGAAGAAAACGGTGATTCTCGGTACGAGTGCCGATTATGCACCTTATGAGTTCCATAAAACGATAGATGGCGTGGATACCATCGTCGGATTTGACATCGACATCGCGAAGGAAATCGCCAAGGATCTTGGCGCCGAGCTCATTATTAAGGACACCTCCTTTGATGCACTCTTGCCAGAGCTGACGAGCGGACGCGTGGATTTCGTCATATCGGGCATGAATCCGACGGAAGAACGCCGAAAAAGCATCGATTTTTCCGAGCCTTATTATGCAGCGGAACAATCGGTCGTCGTCCGTAAGGAAGATGCGCTAAAGTTCAACACGCTTGAAAGCCTGGAGGGAGCTCGGATCGGGGTTCAGAAAAGCTCCATTCAGGAGTCCATTGCAAAAACAATCCCGAAAGCCAATGTGATATCACTGGATAAAATCCCGGACCTGCTGCTGCAGCTGGAATCTGAACGCGTGGATGTTGTCCTCGCCGAGTATCCGATCGCAAAGACCAATATGAATGAAGCAACGATGGCGATCACGGACGCTAAACCGACGGCTGAGAACGACGCCTATGCCATCGGGGTTCGTAAAGGGAACGAAGAGCTGCTGAAGAGCATTAATGCTACACTTGAGCGCTTGAAGGAGAATGACCAGATCCAGAAATTTGTCGACGAGGCCAGTGACCTGGCTGCAGGTCGTAAGGCAGAGAATCTGAACACATTTGAATTCTTTTGGAAATATCGCGATTATTATGCCAAGGGCATCCAGTTTACGCTGCTTATTTCGGCACTTGGTGTATTCTTCGGATTCATTCTCGGTCTGATTATCGCTTTAATGCGGATGTCGGGTGTCAAAATCCTTAAGTTTTTGGCTACCGCTTATATCGAGATCATCCGCGGTACCCCGATGCTGGTGCAGTTGTTTATTATTCATTACAGTTTGGCGGCGTTCGATATTAAATTCTCACCGATACAGTCGGGTATTTTGACGCTTTCTATCAACAGTGCGGCATATCTGGCTGAAATATTCCGTGCCGGCATTCAAGGCGTGGACCGCGGTCAATTGGAGGCCGCACGTTCCCTCGGAATGACCAAGGGCAAAGCGATGCGCCACATTATATTGCCGCAGGCGTTAAAAGGCGTTTTGCCTGCCATCGGTAATGAGTTTGTTGTCATCATTAAGGAATCCTCCATCGTCTCCTTTATCGGTGTGGTGGATATTATGTATCAAGCCCAGATTTTGCGCGGCATGACCTTTGCGGCATTAAATCCGCTGCTTGTGGCTGCCCTGATCTACTTTATACTGACATTCGTTCTTTCGAAGCTTCTGGGTGTCTGGGAAAGGAAGTTGAGTGCAAGTGATAACCGTTAAGGATCTTCATAAATCATTTGGCAAGCTGGAAATATTGAAGGGTATTAACATCGAGATTGCAAAAGGAGAAGTGGTGGTTGTCATCGGACCGAGCGGCTCCGGAAAAAGCACCTTTTTACGCTGTCTCAATTTGCTTGAAGTGCCGACCAGCGGCGAAATTTCGTTCGAGGGTGAGCTGATCACCGCCAAGAATCACAATATCAATGCTACCCGCGAGAAAATGGGCATGGTGTTTCAGCAGTTTAACCTGTTTCCTCACAAGAAGGTCATCGAGAATATTACGCTTGCTCCTATTCAGGTGAAGGGGGTCTCGGCGAAGGAAGCCGAGGCTACTGCAGACGAGCTGCTGAAGTCGGTGGGGCTGCAGGATAAGAAGGAGTCTTATCCTTCCCAGCTGTCCGGTGGACAGAAGCAGAGAATCGCCATAGCGCGAGCACTCGCGATGCAGCCGCATGTCATGCTGTTTGACGAACCAACCTCCGCACTGGACCCGGAGATGGTGGGTGAGGTATTGGAGGTAATGAAGAAGCTTGCCGATGGCGGGATGACGATGGTCATCGTCACCCATGAGATGGGCTTCGCCCGGGAAGTGGGAGATCGGATCCTGTTCATGGATGGCGGTAAAATCGTAGAGGAAGGTACGCCGGACCAGCTGTTTGGCAATCCGACCCATCCTCGTACGAAAGAGTTTTTAAGTAAGGTTTTGTAACTTTTATATCTACATTGCATCAGACGAAAACAGCGCTATACCTGATTGTTTCAGGAATTATCGCTGTTTTTGTTTGCGTATTGGTAACAATTGCTTGCAGTATAGGTTACAAAATTGTGATATATTCATGTTCGTTGACATACTACATCCGATTTACCAAGTTACATATAAGGAGGCATCTTTAGATGTTACAACAAATGAAAGCATGGACTAAACATCGTGGACTCAACCATAAGATCGCTGGAAAAACAGCAAAATGGTTTACCATTACAGCCGTTGCGCTAGGCATGACTTTTGCCGGAGGCGGCTTGCAAGCCCATGCAAGCTCCGTACACGTAGCGAAGAACGGCGATACCTTCTATTATTTGTCCAAACAGTACGGCGTTAATATGGACAAGCTGATGAAAGCCAATCCGAAAATTAAAGCAACGAATATATACTCTGGTCTGAAAATCACCATTCCCGGCTCGGTATCGATGAACTCGACAGCGTCTGCTGCACCCATCGCTCCAGGCGCTTCCGGGTTTACGCCTAGCTTGAGCGTTTCCCCTGAGAAGAATGTAGTGGAAGCATGGGGCAAGACATTTAATTACAGCAAAACATTGTCCGTCAAAGCAACCGCATATTCTGCTGCTGCAAGCGAGAACGGCAAATGGGGCGCTGTTGATTACTTCGGAAATTCCCTTGAGCTTGGTACGATTGCTGTCGACCCAAAAATCATTCCGCTCGGCACCAAGGTGCTTGTTACAGGGCATGAGCATCCAGGTCTGCCGAAAAAGGCATTTGTGGCAGAAGCACGTGATATCGGCGGGGCTATTAAAGGGAATAAGATTGATATCTTCATCCCGGGTTCCCAATCGTCCGTGAAGCAATTCGGCATCCAGGATATCAAATTGTTCATTATCGAATAATTCAATCCATCATCATCGAAAAACAATTTTAATATGGTAGACGGCTAGTCTGGAATAATGCTCCAGTCAGCCGTCTTTTTATGTTATGGGGATCTATCTCGACTCTGACACGCCTAACATCTCCGGCAGTGTCACGAAGCTATATCCCTTTCTCCGCAGTTCGGTAATAATATCCGGGAGCGCTTCAATCGTTCCGGTTAGGTCCGATCCCACGCCACCTCCGGCATGCTGGAGTACGATCGAGCCTGGTCCGACAGCTGACAGAATGTTGCTCTTAACCTCTTCCTTAGGCAGACCTTTCCAATCGAGCGAGTCAACATTCCAATTCACGACTTTGTACCCGTTTTTGCGTGCCCACTGTAGCTGCTCTTCATTTATATCGCCGTAAGGTGGACGGATTAGCCGCGGATCCACACCGGTTAGTGACTTCAAGATCGTGTTGGTACGTTCGATTTGGCCTTTAAATTTGTCCAGGCTCAACTTGTTCAGCTGCGCATGATTATAGGAGTGATTGCCAATGGCGTGACCTTCATCATGGATTCGTTTTGCGAGATCGGGGTGTTTTTTGGCCCGTTCCCCCACTGCAAAGAATGTGGCTTTTACTTGATACTCTTTAAGGACGTCCAGAACTTTGCCGGTAAATCGGGGATCCGGAACATCATCAAAGGTCAAAGCGATCTGTTTGACCCGGGGTCCGCTAGAGCGAAAGGTATCCGGGTATTTTCTCAGCAATTGACTTAAAGACGGCGCATCGTCTGAAATTTGGTTCTTGCTTTGATTGGCATGCTGACTGGACTCCGACATGACGGAAGTTTCCTGGGGGTGAAGTGACAAACGATGTACATCGGATGCGTTTGCCGGAATGTCCGGCCCTATTAAAAAGAGTAACATGATCCACAACAGGCAGCTTCCTGCGCGGTATCGTTTGAACATCACGATCGGCCCCTTTAGCTTTTTAATATGGTATGCCCAGTTGATTGGGTGATTATCCTCAATATGGGAATGCGATGATTTTTAGTTTTCCCTTAGAAAGGTGTATAATAACCGGTATCAGATTTTATTACATCTTGATCATTTGGATATGGAAGGAGATAATCGCTTGGCAGACTTGTTTACACCTTACAATTTCAAGAATTTGACCCTCAAGAACCGCATTGTTATGCCACCGATGTGTCAATATTCCGTTCAAGCCGAGGACGGGATTCCGAATGATTGGCATTTTGTTCATTACGTCAGCCGTGCCGTAGGAGGTACTGGCTTAATTATTGTGGAAATGACAGGCGTCCATCCGGATGGACGGATCACGAATCAGGATACGGGGATATGGGACGACAACCAGATTCCGGCCTATCGCCGTATTGTGGAGAGCGTGCATTCTTATGGAACCAAGATTGGTATCCAGCTTGGGCATGCCGGAAGAAAAGCGCAGGATGCAGAGCCGTCGGTGGCCCCTTCTTCGATTCCGTTCAGCTCCCATTACAAAATGCCCAAGGTGCTGTCCGGGGCCGAAGTGGAAGAGCTCATTCAAGCCTTTAGGGAAGGCGCTCGTCGAGCTGTTGAAGCCGGGTTCGATACCGTTGAGATTCATGGCGCCCATGGCTATCTCATTCATCAGTTTCATTCGCCGCTCACGAATCAGCGCAGTGACGAATATGGTCAAGATCTTCCGCTATTCGGCGAGCGGGTTGTTCAAGCGGTTAAAGAAGTGCTGCCTGAAGGCATGCCGATCATTATGAGGGTATCTGCGAAAGAATACGTGGACGGAGGCTACGATGTGCAGTACTGCGCGGAAGTCTGCACACGTTACCGGGATGCCGGCGTCGATATTTTTCATATCTCCTCGGGGGGAGAAGGCCAGGTCGGCGCAAATGGCGGCCCGGAAGCGAAGCCCGGTTACCAGGTGGATCTGGCAGCAGAGTTCAAGCAGCTGTTAAAGGTGCCTGTGATTGCGGTAGGAATGCTGGATGATTACCATGCCGCGCAAGAGGTGATTTTGTCAGGCAAAGCGGATCTGGTGGCGATCGGCCGGGGGATGCTCCGGGATCCCTACTGGGCGGTTCACGCCGCCAAGGCGCTTGATGGAGGTCAGAAAGTTCCCAAGCAGTATGAACGAGGATATTAAATAAAAAATATTTTGAAACGTTTTGGATCATGGAACGTAAACATTAATCATATACCAGTATTTTAAAGTGAAAGCGAGAGGAAGAGAACGATGTCCATATTTAAAAGATTGCGCGATTTGACCATGTCCAATATTAACGCCATTATCGACAAGGCGGAAGACCCGATTAAAATGACGGATCAGTACATTCGGGATATGACGGAAGATCTTGAGGATGCCGAGAAAGCAGTAGCTTCGCAAATTGCCATCGAGAAACGCTTTAAAGCACTTTATGAAGAGCAAGCTGCACTTGTTGAAAAACGGACGCAGCAGGCTCATACGGCAGCACAAGCTCAAAACGTTGATCTTGCCCGCCGCGCGCTGGAAGAGAAGAAGGCCGCCGAGGCCAAGCGTGATGAGTACAAAGCAAGCTACGATCAGAACAAACTGGCAGCTGACAATCTGCGCGGCAAGCTGGAAGAAATGCGTAAGCAGCTTACCGCGATGAAGAACAAGCGCGAAACTTTGGTCGCCCGTTATAATGCGGCTAAAGCGCAAACCGAGATCAACAAAGCGATGAACGGGTTTGGTTCCGACACAGCATCGGCTGGATTGAAACGTATGGAAGAGAAGATGCTCGCTATGGAAGCACGTGCGGAAGCAAGCAATGAAATGTCGGCAAAAGAGAAATCCCTTGATGAAGAGTTTGAGAACCTTGGCAAGGACAAAGTCGTTGAGGATGAGCTTGCAGCCTTGATGAAGCAATACGAGAACAAGTAAAAACGGATTCAGTGGTCTAACAGGTAATATAGTTTAGGGGGCGAGGGAGAAACAGCAGGGCTGAATACAGCTGTGCTTCTCCTTCGCTTTTGTTTGATTGATCGTAGATATACATGGAGCACATCCCCTTTATGAACGTCTGTCTTCGATTGAAGCAGTTCGAGCTCAAGGAGTTTGTTTGTATGTTGAATGTGGAGGCTTAGAGATGGATTTTGATATGATCTTGCGTGTATTGCTTTGGACAGCTGTCGGTGGGCTGCTGTTGTTTGTTTTGATGTTTGTGGATTCCCTGTTCACGAAATATAACGATCTTGAAGAAGTGAAAGCGGGTAATATGGCGGTAACCACAAGACTGATACTGAAGCTGTTCGCACAAGGGTATATTTTATCCGTGTCGATCGGAACGTCATATCATCTGCTTGAGGCCATTGTGGTATCGATCATTTCATTTATCATATTGCTGGTTCTCGAATCGTTAACAGAGCTCATGCTTCGTAACTTCGGCAAGCTGAACCTTGACAAAGGGACTCGCGAAGGAAAGACGGGATACGGTTTGTTTGCAGGTTCGCTGCATGTGGTTGGGGCGTTAATTATTACCGCTTGCCTATAGAACGCATAATGGAGATAGGGGACAGGAAAGATGAGTATGTGGAAAAGAATCAGCAATTTATTTAGTAAGCCGGAGCCGCCCAAGGTAGAGAAAAGCATGCTGCAGCTGGCTCCTGGCGATATTTGCGAAGTGTCTCTGGTCACTTATGAAGTCACGGGTCGCGTGCACAATCGCGGTCGTAATGCGGTCGTCTTGACGCTGCAGGATGGCAGCACCATTGCTTACCTTCATATCGAAGAACGCGAGACGGTACAGTACGCGTTATACGCTCCGATCGATGGACGGCTGGATTCTCCCGATGAGGTACCATCCATCATCGATCTGGACGATCATGTATTTCATCTGGAAGAGGAATATGGGGGGCATGTTTCGATTACCGGTCGTACCGCGTTTACGCAAAGCGGGGAGCAGCACGTATGGCAATACCAATCGGATGATTACAAGCTGCTGCGGATTGAATGGCAGAACGGGCGGTTTATGTTGTATGAAGGCGAGAAAGTGATACCGGGGGACGTTCGAGTTATCCGGGCGACTTAGGAGTGGTGGCATGAAGGAACGCTCTTTTATATCTATAAAAATCATATTGGTGCTGAGTTTGTTCGTATCATTATTGAGTGGATGCGGAGCGCCGAATATCAAGGATACCTATCCGCTGGAATCCGTCAATCGAGACGGAAACGCAACGTCCTATGTGTACCGGGCAGCTGATAAAAGCGTTCCGGATGTCGCAGGCGAGCTCATCGCGGCGAACACGCCGGATCAATCGTCTCCTGAGGATACCGAGCGGATGTTTCTGGTATATGGGGATGAGTATTACCATTTGCAGCAGGATCCCCAGAAGCCGACCGATACGCTGATCGAAATCGACTCCAAGGAGTATGTTCAGCGCAATTATGATTCAAGTTTCCTGCAAGGGTACTTAACGGCCGTTCTGATCGGGAATTTATTCGATTCGATGGGCGGCGGGGGTTACCGGGGGTATACAAGTAAAGATGTGTATAAACCGGCACAAGGTAACTATAAGAAGCCAACAAGCCAGGATAAGAAGATCGCTCCGCCGCTGACGGTGGACCGGAGCGGGAAGATTACCCGGCGTGGCCAGGATTCTGCCGGTACGGGCGGAAGCCTGTTCAGACGAAATCCGGATACAGGCGGAGACCGCGGCACGATCAAGCGCGGCGAAAGCGGCGGAGGTTTGTTCGATTCGCCGAAGAAATCGTACAAGAAGCCGAAGACCCGAGTCGGATCTGGCAGGATCTCCCGAAGGGGACGAAGGTAAAGCCAAGAGTTCAAGCGCATGGTCAAGTGACCATGCGCTTTTTTGTCTGGTGACCCATACACACTCGGTTGTTGTGATCCTCCTACAAAACGGCGAATGGATGAGACCGGAAGCTCGGTTTGAAGATTGCGCAGAATGTAGTACAGTAAGAATGTCAGTTTTTTCTTTGAGTCAGAAAGCGAGGAATGCGTAGTGAAGGATAATCATTCGATATTGCCTAAGAAACACAATCATAAATTTGATCGGCGTGCATTGCAGGTAAGGGACGCGCAAAGGCTAGCCGTTTCTAATGCGGAGCTTGGTCAGGAGGAGCTTATTCGGCTGCAGGACAGCGATGGACGTGTGCTTGCTTCCGATGTGATCGCACCCCACCCGTTTCCGGCTTTTGCGCGTTCGGGCATGGACGGTTATGCCGTTCGATCAGCGGATTTAGCCGCATGCGATTTAGGGGAACAGGTGTGGCTAGAGGTTGTCGACCAGATCCCGTGCGGATATGTGTCTTCCATTTCAATCGAGCAAGGCAAGGCTTCCCGCATCATGACGGGCGCTCAGGTGCCTGAAGGGGCAGACGCTGTCGTTATGCTTGAAGCGACGGAGCTTCGAACAGAGGATGGCCTTACCCATGTAGGCTTCAAGCGGTCCATCGAGACGGGGAAGAATATTACTCCCCTCGGATTCGAGCTTCAGGAAGGTGATTTGATCCTCCGCAGAGGAACACTCATCGGACCTGGAGAAATTTCGGTTCTGGCCACCTTTGGCATACACCAGGTTGAAGTGTATCGTCAACCGGTGGTAGGAATATTCTCGACGGGCAGCGAACTATTGGACATCACCGAGCCGCTTGAACCTGGTAAAATTCGCAACAGCAATACTTATATGCTCGCATCGCAAATTCGGGAAGCCGGTGGTGTCCCGGTGATTATGGAGGCGATCCCGGATGATATCGAGCTCGCCCGCCAAAAGGTGGAAGAAGCGCTCCAGGTGTATGACATCGTGGTGACGACAGGCGGCGTATCTGTAGGCGACTACGATATTATGGGGGAGCTGGTGACATCCGGAGGTCTGGACATGCTGTTTAATAAAGTCACAATGCGGCCCGGAAGTGTTACAACCGCGGCTGTGAAGGAGGGCAAGCTGCTCTTTGCGTTATCGGGTAATCCGGGGGCCTGTTATGTGGGATTTCTGTTGTTTGTCCGACCTGCGATCCGAAAGATGCTTGGCATGGAGCAGTTGTTTTTAACCGAATGGACGGCAGAGTTGGGTTCGGATTATTCGAAAGTGAACAACTTTACCCGTTTCGTCCGGGGGAGCCTGGAGGTGTCAAACGGCAAGCTTGTAGCGACACCTGCTTCCCTTGATGAGTCAAGTGTCATGATCACGATTAAAGACAGTGACTGTTTAATCGTGATTCCGCCAGAGCTTCGTGGTGCCGTTAAAGGCCAAACCGTACAAGTTCTCGTTCTGCCGGGGGCCTGGACATGAAGGTTTTCCAGATATGCGGTTATAAAAACAGCGGCAAAACCACATTGATTGCCAGCTTGATCCCACAGTTGAAACGGCATGGCATTCGGTCAGCCGTCATCAAGCATGACGGGCACGGATTCGAAATGGACCATGAAGGGACGGACACGTACAAATTCCGAGAGGCGGGAGCGGAGGGGATCGCCATCGCTTCACCGGGGCGTACGGCGATGCTGATGGGAACGGAGCTGGAACTTGCGTCGTTGATCCATTTGTACAGTGATTTTGATCTGGTGCTTGTCGAAGGCTATAAGATGCAGCCTTATCCAAAGCTCGTATTGCTGCGGGGAACAGAGGACATGGGGCTGCTGGATCAAGTTAAGGAGACCCGGGGTATCGTCGTGCGTCCTGAAATGCTAAAGGAACCGTCAGCCCTGCATGAGATGCAGCAGCGGCTAGCGGTTCCCCTATTTACATGGAATGACACGGAGCGGATCACGTCGCTGCTGCTGTCATGATGAAGAAGTTAGTCCTCCGAGCGGCGTTCAATCGCCTCGGACATCGTTTTGTCCGTTAAGTGGGCATACACTTCAGTTGTCTCGGTGGACGCGTGTCCCAATTGTTCTTTGGTTTTGTAAATATCATTTTGCAGATAATAGTCGGTGGCAAACGAATGCCGCAGCTTATGAACGGTCAGGGACGGCTTGCCAAAACGCTTGGCGTATTTGATGATCATCGCCTGAATCGCCCGCTTGGTCATGCGCTGCCCTTCATTCTGGCCGTTACGCAGTGCAACGAACAGAGCTTTTTCTTTTTTTGGCACCTTGTAGCGGGCCTGCCGAAGCTGCAGATAATATTCAAGATCGTCTTTGGCTTGCGCACGGAAGTAGACCGGGGTCTTAAAGGTTTCGTCGTTATTACCTTTACGATAGACATGCAGCATTTTATTGTTCAGGTCGATGTCCGCAAGATTCAAATTGACCACTTCGGATACACGAAGGCCGGAATTTAATATGAGGCTGGCGATACAGGCATCTCTGACCTTATTTTGTTCATGCGCATAAAGCGCCTGTTTGTTCTGCTCCACATCCAGCCCATAACCTTCGTGAATGTAAGTGATGAAATCCTGAAGTTCTTCTTCTTCCAGTATTTTTCCTTTTAACTTGGCAGCCGTGTCTTTTGGTTTATGAATTCGCTTAATTTCTACTTTAGCCATGATGTTACGCTTGAGAAGCGGGTAAAACTCCTCGTCTTCCGCAATCTGGCTTAAATAATGAAACAGGGAGCGCAGCGATGAGAGCTTGCGGGAAACCGTGATTCTGGAGTTGGTCCCCTCCCGGCGTGTAGTCAGATATAACCGGTAACTGGTGATGCTGTCCATGCGCAGCGTCTCCAGCTCAAGCAGCGTTACCTCGCGGTTCGAGGCTGCTTGTGACAGCCCCTCCGAACGGAGCCAATTAAAGAACGTTTCATAATCCCTTACATATTCGAGCAGGGTGGAGGGGGAGAGATCCGGGAGCTTGTAGTCGATAAATTGCTGTACAAACCAAGGCATGTCCGGCGATTTCTCATCGAGTCTTGCACGGTCGATATCTTTTTGTATATTCATGTTCCACCTCGAATGATTGTCTTTATAGCAATGACATGTGTCATTAATTACTAGTGTAACATATGGAAAGTCGATCTTGCTTGCGTGTGTCAGATCACCATGGTCGATTCTCACGAACCCGATATGGCGCTTGTGCCACAATGAGCGGATAATACGATGAAGATAAGAAGCATTAAAATGATAGATGAGATGCTTTAGGGAGGCGGCAGCATGATTTCAGATCGATGTGAACGTATGGGAATTGAGCTGGTTCCCAAGCGGAAACAAGCCGTTATCGTAAACTTGATGCAATTGTACTTATATGATTTTACCAAGTATCTGGATATTTCGGTAAATGATCAAGGGCTGTTTTTACCCTATCCGGATCTGGATGAATTCTGGAAAAAACGAGAACGTAAATATCCTTATTTAATAACGTTTGATCAACGGCCAGCCGGGTTTGCCTTGATCGAGCGGATGGATGATGCCCTAGATGCGGACTATTACATGACGGAGTTTTTCGTTATGCAAAAATATCGGCGTACGGGATTAGGGACTTGGGCGGCAACCCGGCTGTTTGATCATTTCCAAGGACGCTGGAAGGTGACGCAAATCAGCAGTAATGTACCGGCGCAGGCTTTTTGGCGAAAAGTCATTGAAGCTTATACGGGCGGCCGATATGAGGAATATATTGATCCGGTTCGCCACAATCCTTCGCAATATTTCAATTCCTAGAATTGTTTCACGGATTTTAAGGAACGTTCCATTGTTTGCTTATAAAATTTGGTTACAGATCAATGTTTAGGAGGGATTCGTATGTATTTACCGAGCTTTCATCTGGAAGGGAAAAAAGCTTTTGTTACAGGGGCTGGACGCGGGATCGGACGCGCCATAGCCATAGGATTGGCAGAGGCCGGCTGCGAAGTCGGCTTGATGTCCCGAACCCGAAGCGATTTGGAGGAGACTGCAAATCTGATCAAGAGCTTGAACCAGGGTCAGGCATTTGTGCTGCCGGGTGATCTGACCGTAAGAGAAGAGATGGAGGGAGCGATTCGAGAATTTGTACATCAGGCAGGACGAATCGACATACTGGTGAATAATGCCGGGATGAACATTCGTACGCCTGCGCTGGAAGTGACGGATTCGGAATGGGACGTGATTGTGCAAACCAATCTGAAATCGGCTTTTGTCGCTTCTCAAGCGGCTGCCCGATTTATGAAAGATCAGGGCAATGGAAGAATCATCAACATCTCTTCCGTAGGCGGACACACGGCTCTTCGCACAGGCGTTGTTTATGGTTCAACGAAGGCGGCTCTCATCCATATGACCAAGGTGCTTGCGATGGAGTGGGCGCAGTATGGAATTCAGGTTAACTCGGTCGGACCTTGGTATTTCCGGACTCCGCTGACGGAGAAGCTGCTTAATGATGAAGCTTATATGCAGGCCATATTGGATCGGACACCGCTTAAGCGCGTGGGAAGTCTGGAAGAAGTGGTGGGACCTGTCGTTTTCCTGGCGTCGGAGGCTGCCAATTACATGACCGGGCAAACGCTGCTGGTGGATGGCGGTCTTAGCATTTATGGATTCTAGCAGGGGAGCATTCTTTCAAACAGAATAAATATAGTGAAATCGAAAATGTAACGAAAATAGGCTTTCAGGTTTATTCATGTCGGGTAATGATGAATGGGATGAACAGGGAGGAGAGTGAAGGAAGATGGAACGAAGAGCATTTGGACGTACGGACATGCAGGTTAGTGTGTTGGGATTTGGAGGGGCCGAGATCGGCCAGTCGGATCAAAAGACGGTTGACCGGCTGCTGCACAGCGCCATTGATGCAGGCCTTAACATGATTGATACCGCGGAATGTTATGGCCACAGCGAGGAATTAATCGGCAAGGCTTTGTCAGGTCGAAGAGATGATTACTACCTGTTTACGAAATGCGGCCACGCTTCCGGTTTGGATTATCCGGATTGGGATCCCGTGATGCTTGCGCAGAGCATTGACCGCAGCTTGAAGCGACTGCAGGTGGACCACGTCGATGTCATCCATCTTCACAGCTGCTCGGAAGAGATTTTGCGCCGGGGCGAAGTGATTGAAGTGTTAAGAAGAGCTAAGGAGCAGGGGAAAACGCGGTACATCGGCTACAGCGGCGATTCGACCGATGCGCTCTATGCCCTTCAAACCGGCGTGTTCGACAGCTTTGAAACTTCGCTGAACATCGCCGACCAGGAGGCGATCGATCTCACGATTCCGCTTGCCATGAAGCAGGGCATAGGGATCATTGCCAAACGTCCGGTAGCCAATGTTGCCTGGAAGAACGAAACGCTAAGCGAACAGGATTATGCTTATCCTTATTGGATCCGGCTAGGCGAGTTGAATTACGATTTTCTCGCCGATGTTCAGCAAGGCGTTGAAACGGCGTTAAGATTCACTTTAAGCACGCCGGGCGTAGCTACCGCCATCGTCGGTACGGCAAATCCGGAGCGGTGGGAGCAAAATGCTGCGTTACTGGAAAAAGGGCAGCTGCCGGAGGATATTTACGAGTCGATCCGCAACCGCTGGCGAGAGGTTGCCGGTGCGGATTGGGTGGGTAAGGTGTAAGTGATCTAAAAAAGAGCCTGTCGAGTTCTCTCGACAGGCTCTTTTTTGCGGCTTAAAAGAATACGAATGCTGGTAATAAAATTAATGATGTTATTTCAATATGTGAAAAATTCACAATAAGGAAATACCTATCTATATCATCAGTGAGCAACTACCTTATTTTACCTGGGTTTCCGCGATACCTAGCACATTTTCTAGTCTAAAAAAGGAGGCGTGAAGCGAATAAAAGATTGATATGGAAATATTTCCCCCTGTAGAAGATGAATGTCCCCCTTTGAAACCAGTAGGGCTTGGAATAAAATTCTGGTAGACAGCAAGTATTTACATAGGGTTCTGAAAAAATACTTAGGGGGATTAGAAATGAAAAGGACTTCCATGTTACTCATGAGTGTCATGTTGCTGCTCTCCATGTTCCTCGCAGCATGCGGTAACAACAGTGGCACTAACACTCCTGCTGCTGGAGGAGGAGAAACTCCGAAGACGGAAACAACTCCGCCGGCCGATGATAAGAAGGATGAAGCCGCTCCGGTTTCACTCCGCGTGTTCTCGACTTTCGGAGGAACTGACGCAGCTCGCGAAGCCTTCCAGGCAGCGTTGGATGAATTCACGAAGGAACATCCGAACGTGAAGATAGACAACGACACCATGTCAGCAAATGATGACGGTTTCAGAACGAAAGTGAACACCGACATGAACAGCGGCAACGAGCCTGACTTGTTGTTCTACTTCATCGGGGCTGACGCAGAAGGATTCGTCAATGCCGGTAAAGTTGTGCCGTTAAACGAAATTCTCGACGCGGACGCTGAGTGGAAGAACGGCTTCATTCCTGATGCGCTCGAGCTTGCCAAGCAAAAAGACGGTAACATTTACGCAGCGCCATTGACCGGTTTCTATGAAGGCTTGTTCGTTAACAAAAAAATCTTCGAAGAAAATGGTTTGGAGCTTCCAACAGACTGGGCGAAATTGACCACAGCTGTGAAAACGTTATCTGCCAAAGGCATTATTCCTTTGTCCGTACCATTTGACCAATCGCACTATCTGATCGAGCATACCATTTTGTCTGCAGCAGGTCCTGAAGGCCAAAACAAAGGTCTGCTTGAAGGCATCGATCCAAACTGGGAAAAAGCGTATGCGGCTATGAAAGAATTGTATGACCTTGGCGCATTCCCTAAAGATGCGGCAACAATCGACCTGAGCATGTCCGGCAACTATTACAGTGAAGGCCTTGCTGCCATGACTATCGAAGGATCTTGGGCCATTGGCGGTTGGAGCGATGAAACCCGTGACAACTCTACAGTACTGCCATTCCCGACAGTTCCTGACGGCGCTGGCAGCGGTAACGATATCGTCGGCGGCTTCGGTTCCGGTTTCTATCTCTCCAAAGCCACTTATGATGACGCAGCTAAAAAAGAAGCAGCAATCGCCTTGCTGAAACATCTGACTTCCCCGGCGTCCATTCAAAAAATCGCTTCGGCTAACGGTGGTACACCTGCGGCTGACGTTGAAGTGACTGGATTGCCGCAAGTAGCTCTTGACGGTTTCGCTATGGCCGCGAAAGCAGCTTCCATCAGCGCGCCGGTTGACAGTAAAGTTTCGCAAGAAACGTTTGGTAACCTTCGTGCTAGCGTCCAACCTGTAGTGGAAGGCAAGAAAACTCCTACTCAAGCGATCGAAGAAGCGAAGAAAACCGAGGATGCCAACAAAAAATAGTTTTCATCAGAAACGGTAGAAATAAAAGTGACGTACGCCGCCCCTCTGCTTTCATTTGGGCGGCGTAGTCATTTCGGCATGGACGTTGAAGAAAAATAAACATCAAGGGTGATTAATATGAAGGGTGATCGCAAGTATATTGTGATGTTTTTATTACCCGCAGCAGCCATCATGACAATCTTTCTATATTATCCGTTCTTTAAGAGTTTGTATCTCAGCTTCTATCGCACAAGCGGCTTTTTCGATAAAAAGTTTGTGGGAGGGGCTAACTATGAGAGACTCATTACGGATAAACTGCTTGGCGCTGCAACATTGCACACGCTCGAAATCATGCTCTATGTTATCGTGTTTCAGGTGGGGATCGCGCTTGTGTTGGCTGTCCTGGTAGATAACATTTCCAAGCTCAAAGGTTTTTATCGAACGGTCTTTTTCTTCCCGGTTGTCATCTCCGGTACTGCCATTTCCTTATTATTTGTGTTGTTCTACAATTACAACTTCGGTTTACTGAACAACTTGCTGGCGAACTTTAATATTGAGAAGATTTTGTGGTTGGATGCGAAGAATGCGCTAAAGGCGGTATCGATTCCAACGGTATGGCATTATGTGGGCTTTTATTTTGTTCTGTTCTTGACCGCGATGTCCAAAATACCCGCGGATTATTATGAGGCTGCAAAACTGGAAGGAATCACGGGGCTCAAGAAAACAACGATGCTTACAATTCCGCTCATCATGAGTGACATCAAGGTTGTTATCACACTTGCCATTACGGGTACGTTGAAGGTGTTCGAATTCATCTGGGTCATTACAAGCGGCCAGAATGGAACGGAAGTCCTGGGAACGTATATGTACAAAAAGGCCATGGTGGATCAGAACTTTGGTTACGGATCAGCGGTTGCGATATACATGGTGGTCTTTGGCGTACTGCTTGCGTTAATTGCCAACCGTTTGTTGAAAAGAGACGAGATTACATACTAAGCATTATAGGGGTGTACTGTTATGGAGCCAACCATCGTCGTTGAACACAAAACTCAGCGCGTTAGGAAGAGTCGGTTTAATTTAGGCACCACGTTGATGTACGTTGTTTTGACAGCGTGGTCCCTAACAACCATTTATCCGTTATTCTGGATCGTGAACAACTCGTTCAAGGTTTCTCGCGATGTGATGAATAATTCCTTTGGTATCGCATGGGAACCGGTGTTTGTGAACTATCAGAACGCATTTGACCGCATTAATATCGGAAGAAGTTATATCAATAGTTTGGTGATGTCCTTCAGTACCGTATTCTTGGTATTACTGCTCGGGGGATTAGCCGCTTATGTATTGTCCAGATTCAACTTCAGGGGCAAGCGCACCATCTATTCCATTCTGTATGCGACTTTGTTGATTCCAGCGTTTGCAACCGTAGTCCCGGTATACGAGCTGCTGATCAAAACGAGCCTGGTCAATACATATTGGGGCCTGATCTTCCCGCAAACGGCAGGCAATCTGACGTTTGCCACCTTGGTGATTGCCGGTTATATGGCAACTATACCGAAAGAGCTTGAAGAGGCGGCTTTCATGGATGGATGTAACCGATGGCAGATGTTTGTTAAGATCTTCGTGCCGATCTCGCAGCCGGTATTTGCATCGGCGAGTATATTTGTATTTATGTGGTCGTACAATGACTTGTTCTCAGCGCTGATCTTTGTAAACAAAGAGAATGTCCGGCCGATCGTTGCATTGCTGAATGAGATCAGCTCCCAATACGGAACAGACTTTGGTCTGATGGCTACGGCAGTATCGTTGACCGTTATTCCGGTGCTGATTGTATACCTGTTTATCTCAAAGTATATTCAAAAAGGTTTGACTGAAGGAGCTGTCAAGGGTTAAGAAGAGAGCGAACTCAACGAATAGGCAAGTCAAGAGGGGACCTTGTCGTCACCTGTTTGACTTGCCTATTCGTTGTTATATTCCATTTAGTCTTTTAATCTGAAGCAAGAGTTGAATCAGCAATTTAAGCAGTTGGACGATTAAATTCGACTAAGCGTGAGAAACCATCTTCTCCATGACCGGCATGGATTGCTCTTTGGGCAATGGCTTTTGCTGCGTTTAAAACGCTGCTATCGATGCCGTGATGTTCGGCCACGTGGATGATATGCTCCATACTTGTCATATTGGAGATGAGACTAGAGCCTTCACCAGGGTAAACGCCTTGATCCACATCTTGCGCGATATAGGTCATGATATCCGGCATAATGTTGATGATATTTTGCGCATAGGGGGCGATGTCTTTCGCGGCAATGTTCTCAGCACGTGCGATAGCCAGAGCGTGTACATAGCCGCTCATGGCTGTCCAGAACACATCCAGCAATGCAACATCATAGGCTGCGGCACGACCGGGATCCTCCCCAAGGAACGAAGCGGTCCCTCCCAGACTGGAAAGTGTTTCCAGGTGGCTGCGGTATACTTTCTCTTGCCCGCTGTACAGAACAACGGCTGAAGGCTGCCCAATGGTCGTTATCGGCGTCATGATCGCGCCATCAATATAGTTAATACCGTTCTCGGCTGCCCAAGCCGCCATTTCGCGTGCACGTTCAGGAGAGTCGGCTGTCAGGTTTATAAGGGTTTTCCCTTTCAATGCGCTAGTCGCATTAGAGAGAATGGAGCGGACTGCATCATAATTGAGTACACAGATGATAATAAGCTGGCTGGCAAGCACGGCATCCGGAACAGTCGGAGCAAGCACTGCACCTTGTGTAATAAGTGGGTCGGCCTTAGCAGCTGTCCGGTTCCACACCGTTGTAGCATGGCCATTCTTGATAAAAGCTCCGGCAAGCGCTTGGCCCATAGGGCCGAGCCCGAGCACGGTCACATGTTCCTTATTGGTGTTTTGCTGAGTTTCACGAACATTAGGTTCGATCCCATGACCATGATTTTGATTCAATTGTTCCATCTTTTTTTCCTCCTTGAGTGTTGGCTACGAATATAGTGTAGACCTTGACACTAATGTCAAGGTCAATCGTTATTTTTAATCTCCAAAAAGAGGTGAGTAATTCAACATATGAAAAATTCATAACAATGAAGAATAACGCTCTCTATCTCTCAATCAAACTATATACGCTTTTGAACGTACCTAATTACGACGATCATAATAAAATCAATCATAAACTAACTAAAAGAAAGTTGTTGACAATATATTAGTGCTGTGTTAATTTGTATATACAAATGAGAGGTGTCTGGTTATGAACATAGATGATTCCATACTGAGCTCATGCTTGTTTTTTACTTCAAATCGGTTTGCTCGTTCGATGACCAAGATGGCGGAGGATGCTTTTGCGAAGGCCGACTTATCTCCTACGTATTCCTACGTTTTGGTGGTGATCCATCAATATCCCGGCATTACGCAGAAAGAGCTAAGCGATAAGTTGTCCATTGCTCCATCCACAAGCACACGGTTCATCGATAAGCTGGAGGAGAAGCAGTTAGTACAGCGCAAATCTGAATGGAAAGAAACGCATATTTTCTTAACGGATGAAGGGAAGTCGTTATATGAGGAGCTGAACCAATATTTTGAACAGCTGTATGGACAGTATGTTTCCCTCTTGGGGAAGGAACATAGCGAACAGTTAACTAAACTTCTTCATGAATCCAGTGAAATATTGAAAAAGGGAAAATAAAGCCTTTTTTTCGTCCCTCATTTGCATATACAATTGATAAAGGAGAGATTCACAATGCAGATTGGTATTATCGGTGCGACAGGGAAAGCGGGAAGTCTGATTCTCAAGGAAGCACAAGCACGCGGTCATGAGGTAACGGCAATTGTACGGAATGTTTCCAAGATCTCCGATTCGAGCGTGAACATTTTGGAGAAGAACGTGCTGGATTTGACGAATGCCGATCTTCAGGGCCTCGATGTCGTCGTGAATGCCTTTGCGGCGGCGCCCGGGCAAGAAACGCAATATGTGGAGGTTGGCCGGGTATTGATAGAAGCTCTGAAAGGCACGAATACCAGACTGTTTGTGATGGGTGGGGCCGGAAGCTTGTTCGTGGATGAAGCCAAAACCTTGCGACTCTTGGAAACTCCAGATTTTCCTAAGGAATACTATCCGACGGCATTTCATGCCAGTGAGAACTTGAAAGACCTGGAACAATCTTCCGATGTGAAATGGACGTATCTAAGTCCGGCAGCGTTCTTTAATCCGCACGGTCAGCGCACGGGCAGCTATCAGGAAGGCAAGGACCATGTCATTGTCAATTCAAACGGTCAAAGCTATGTCAGCTATGCAGATTACGCGATTGCGGTATTGGATGAGCTTGAACAGCCGAAGCATATCCATGAGCGGTATACGGTAGTATCCGAGGCGGAATAAGCCCGGCAACAACCTTTATATAAATCTCGACAAGCTGATTTCATTAGAAATCAGCTTGTTTTGATGCGAAATAACTGTTTCAATAAGTGAGTAATTCAACATATGAAAAATTCACAATAATGGAATAACCTCTATTTATCTAGCCACTTCTATCTCTCTGGCACCCCGACCATCCATATAGACCCTGTCACTTAAGTATAAATGGTGGGGAAACCTGCATACAACCAATGTTGTACGCAGGTTTTTTCAGATTGTGACTAACGGGTAAGGTATCTTCGTTCATAAGAAACGAATATTGATATCGCGAAATCGGCCTGTAGACATTTTAGGCATCTTAATTTGTAAAGTGGGCTGTTTATAGGTCGCGATGCTTTGCGCAGGAAGAATGGGGACAGGCAAGACGATGGTCTGGCTTTGATCTTTTGGCAAACCGTGGATTTTGATCTGTGTTCGATTAAGTTTAATCCATAAATTTTCCGGATGGACACGTTTGGGTACATAGCATTTCACAACCAGAAAGTTATGAGTATCAAAAGTTTCGTATCGAAGCGTATAGGGGTTAGGCAGCATTTCATTTCCGACCGTTGCTTGTCTTATCGTATCCTTCACATAATCTTCAATGACGGTTGGATCCAGCTGAAAATCCTCATTGAGGTCATTAAGATCCTTGAATGGAAAGGAACTGTTGTTGAAAAAAGAGTCCTTCGATAACCATTCAGGGCGCTTGGATCTTGAGTTCACTAGATATCCCTCCTTCGTTCTGTAATTTCATTGTATGGGCGAAGGAAGGTTAGAGTGACATCTGGGCATCCAACCACATAGAATAAATCCAAGCGTATGATTTTGAATGAAGAGGTGGAATTGTGGTTTCGATTATCGGCAATATGAAGATTGTTAACGTGGGCCCCAGTTCTACGGTCTTGGTTGGAAATACAGGCGTCATTGATTTAAACAGCTCCACAAAAACGTATTCCGGCGCCAACTCGTTCAACACCGGTGACAATATTGGCACGAATATTGCAAACAACCAGGCCAACAGCTTGAACACCATTGATCCGGACCTGATTGATTCGGCTAATGCTTAATTAAGGTTGTGATCCACTGTGAATCTAACGGTACATCAATGTATTAACATACAGCAGCTTCGGGTTGAGGCGGTAACGAATTCTTCGGTGCTGCAGATTGGGACCGCTGGAGAGATCCGGGCATTGTCCAATATTTATAATACGGGTGGATTTACAGGCCCTGCCCCTGAATTTGAGCCTCAGCCTAATAACAATCCCCTGGTTCCTCTACCTGCTCCGACTGAAGGACTGTATAGACAAGAATGAGGTGAATGGCCTGCGCATAGATTGTATAGGAGCAGGGGGGCGGTTCCATGTACGATTATTATATACAGCAATTGTTCCATATTCTTCATACCCAGTCAGAGCAGCTGAGTAGAATGGAACAAATGCTGAAGGAAATGCGCAGTGAAATAGATCGATTAAGACAGGGAAGCGAGAAAACGATAGATCGGGTGGAATATAATTTTGATTTATTGAAAATTGAAAAGTTGGAAGGCACTTTAAATATTGGACTGATGCCAAAGGATGGGCAGTCCCTGGACGATATTACCGTGAATGGTCAGCCGCCGTTAGAACTGTCCCAGTCGGGATATTCGGGCGGCGAACTGTACTCGAACATCTATCAGAATGTATCACGTTATCTAGAAGATACAGTACCCGAGCAGATCGAGCGCATGATTCCCGAAGCCCATCTTGTGCTTGGTGATGAATATGCTGCCGTTATTATTGAAGATGTGCGCAAACAACTCGGTGACCGAATTACGGTGTATTTGAAGCAATATCAAACGAACAGGGAAACCATGAACCCGCAAGAGGTAGAGCAATCGATCATCAAACAAATGAAGAGTGAGATCGCTTCAGCAGTTGAGCAGCACCTTCTTAATTTGCAACGAGGGAAGTGGCATTCAAATGAAAATGACAGTCGTCAATAAAGAGCTCCAGGTTGGTTCGATCCGCATTACGGCGATCTCAAGCTCGTCTGTACTGTTGATTGGAGATACCCATGTGATTAATAGCTCCTCCATGTATGATACACCTTCCGAATCACTGCAGATCAGCCCGCTTGTTCCGTTATCCCCGGGTTCCGCACCATGAAACGTCATTCACATGTTGATCACATGTATATCATCAATATTTCAGATAGTTCAGCATGTATATGCGGTGAATCGGGACATATCGATGCCAATACACGCGCATTGGCGGTTCAGCGGCAGGTGCCGGTGTTTTTTGAAGACGAGGGAGATTATGAGGATTACTCGATATTTTCCCGATCCATACCCACATGGCCGCCGCAATCAGACGTAGAACTAAACATTATACAAGACCATAAGAAGATTCATGTGGGATGTATCGATATTATAGCGACTGCATCTGCGTCGGTTGTACAGGTGGGTCCGAACGATACCATGGATTTGGAATCCAGGGTGAAGGCAATCAGACACTTTATTACGGGTGCGCCCGAGTATTTAAAGGATTATAAGGGAGTCATTGTCAAAAAGAATTTCGTGAAGAAGGAATAATCTAAGTCGGCTCGATTGAGACAGCTGATTCAAAATAGGTGATGTCTCATGGCTAATACGATATGTACAAAACAGGAGGAGCATTATATGCGCCTCCTGTTTTTATGTTGATCTATGGATTATTCTCCTTGCTGATGAGCAGCTTCGTCTTTGATCTCTTCCCGGAAGCCGGAAATACTCTTTTCACGACGAGCATTACGAGCTTGAATCTGTTCTTTCTCGCTTGCCGGAATTTCATCTCCAAACTCCTCGAGATAATCTTCGGCTTCACGGTAGTTCTCAATCGTGTTCTGGACCGCCTGCTGCAGATGCTCTACATTGTCTTCGCGATTATCGGGTTTAGCCATGACATTTCACCTCCTTAAATTCAACTGTCTTGCTAAAATTACACACCTCAAATAGTTTTCCATCATAAAAACATCCTTATGCATATGAGACTGACACTATCAAAAAAGCTACAGTATTGTAAATTTTGCAAGTCAGTTCTTTACATTTCTGTTGGACGGAATATGTTATAATGTCGAAAAAGCAGACTTGCAGCATGACATCGAAATAAGAGGAGGAAGAATTCTTGAGATCAAGTCGTTTTATAGTCTGGCTCAGTATGCTAATGATGATGGCATTCATGTTAGCAGCCTGTACCTCAGAACCGATAAAACAACAGCAAACTTCTACAGTAGAAGGCCCTCCTGAATCGGTTGAAGATGAAGAAGAAGGTCAGACCATTACACTAGTAACGCCGGATACGGCGATGAAAGCACCCGAGGAAAAAAGCAAATATCAGATACATACACGGTTGACGGATTTCCAACTCTTGAATGAGTCAACGGGGATTGCTTGGGGGATAACGAACACGGAATTACGTCTGTATCAGACTCAGGATTATGGCGAAACGTGGGTTGATATCTCTCCATCCTCCAATGTACAGTTCGTTGATAAGCTGGAGTATGGGAAAGACATCGTGTTTACGGATAAAAAACATGGTTGGATTATACGCAACAAGCAGAGATCAGCCGAAACGATCCTGCTCAATACGACGGACGGGGGAGACACCTGGAAGCTTTCTTCGCTGCCGGAGACGGGTGTCGTCACGGCCATGTCCTTCGTTTCGTCTCAGCAGGGATGGATTATGGCGAAAGGCGATCTATCCCGGGGCTCTGAGGAGAAGTCGCTATTTCGAACCAGTAATAATGGCGGGTTATGGGAAGAGGTCATGCAGAATACGGAGTATCCTACATCCCGTGTTCCCGGCAGCGTGATTCCACGAACAGGGTCCATCATCGGCTTAACCTTCACGGATTCGCTTGTCGGATTTGCGACCATCCGTGAAATGCAATCCTCCAAACTGTATATTACCCGTGATGGAGGCCAAAAGTGGAAGTCCTCCGGACAGATATTTAAGAGCAAGCTGCTGGATCGGTGCGGTTCGATCTTTGCCGGCGCCCCCAAGTTTCTGGGCAGAGGAAGTAACGGAAGCGAGGTTTATATACCGGTTACCTGCGTGAAGGATGATCAGGCAAGCTATTTGGGTTACTTTACGGCCGACACGGGGAAATCATGGAATTTGGTGTCATTCCCCATGACGGGTGATACCGGCAAGGGCTCCATTCAGCCTGTTTTCCGCCGGCTTCATGACGGGTGGAGAATGGTGAACGGTATTGTTTATCATACGAATGATATGGGCAAGACCTGGAAGCCATTTCCGAGAAGCAAGCTCCTGAACGATAATCTCGCCAAATATCCGAACGTGGTGAAACTGCAATTTACATCGTCTGATGTCGGTTGGATGCTGATTGAAACAACGGACAAGAATCGATCGCGTCTAATGAAAAGCAGTGACGGTGGGGAAACCTGGCAGGGTCTATAAATTATGGCGAGAATACGTGTTTGAATATGCCAATAAAAAGACCAGATTAAAAAAGCTTTATCAACCGCGACTTTATCAGTTTTGATAAAGCTTTTTTTTCGGCTTATTTTGTGAAATTAATCACAAACTTTAACCTCCATGTATGCTACTATAAAGATGTAATCAGATACTCCAAATTGTTTAGAAGGGGACGATCCTCATGCATACCGATCAAATGACGATTAACTTCCTACGTCTTTGCTACCATTGTGATGATGCATGTTTATGCGACACCGAGGAGCAGTGTCTGGCTTGCTGGAATGAGCAGGAAATGACACCAGAGGAGCATGAAATGACAGGACAAGAAGAAACGATGAAATGGATGAGATTGGCTTACGATTGAATAATGATGACAAAGATGACCATGAAGAGTATGAATGGAAGCGGACGTTCTAGTCTTCGCGAAGAAGCTGATGACTGGTTAAGTGCAGACATCGGCTTTTTTGGTGCTCCCAGAAAAGGACAAGTTCTTTAAAATTTCAATCAAACTTTCCATGAGCTATGAGTTAAATTGTCCGAAATAAAGCATATACATATTTCAAGACAAGGTGGAGGGGGGAGCCGTATGGGATCGGGGTCAGTTTGGATGTTCGATTTTTTCGGCAGCGTTATGCCCGTGTTTTTCATCGTCGTCATCGGGATCATTCTGCTGTCGGCCGGTAAGGGAATCTTGCAATGGAGTCAGAATAACCGACAGCCTTTGCTATCGGTCGATTCCAAGATTGTGAGCAAACGAACGGAAGTGAAACATACGCAGCAGACGGATGATACGATGTCGAGCCGTACTCGTACCACCTATTATCTGACCTTTGAAGTGGAGAGCGGAGACCGCATGGAGTTTGTTGTAAATGGGGAGGAATTCGGCATGTGCGCGGAAGGAGACGAGGGACTGCTGCGTTTCCAGGGAACCCGGTACTACGGATTCGTTAGGCACCCTAGAGCGAAACTTAGCGTGGTCCGTGGTTATGACCATCCTAAATAAGAGACGGACTTAATTTTATATACACCTTCTCCTGTGGTATATAATGAAGGAGAAGGAGGGGCGGCATATGAAATTTCAGGATAAAACGGTCGTAATAACGGGCTCAGCCCATGGGATTGGCCGCGGATTGGCTGAGGCTTATGCTCTAAGCGGGGCTCGAGTGATATTAAGCGATGTACATGAAGAACAGGGCAGCCTGGCGGCAAATGCCTTGCAGGAACAAGGATTGAACGCGGTCTTCATCCCTTGCGATGTAAGGAAGGAAGAAGATATTAAACGCCTGATGAACCAAGCCGTCCAATATGCCGGCACCATCGATATATTGATTAATAATGCCGGGGTCTCCCGTTGGAAATCGCCATATGAGCTAACGGTTGAAGACTGGGACGATGTGATCAACACGAATGCCCGAAGCTGTTTTTTGGCAACGCGCGAAGCGGCGGTACATATGAAAAAAGCTGGGAATGGCGGGGCTATCGTCAATATGTCATCCACGCGTTCGATCATGTCCGAGCCGAATTCGGAGGCTTATGCAGCTTCCAAAGGAGCCATTGTCGCATTGAGCCATGCCATGGCCGTAAGCCTGGGGCCCGATGGAATTCGGGTGAATTGTATAAGTCCGGGGTGGATTGAAACGGGAAACTATGATGAGCTTCGTACAGCGGATCATAAGCAGCACCCAGCTGGACGGGTAGGAACCCCAGCTGATATCGCCAAAGCCTGCTTTTATTTTACAGATCCGGATAATGATTTTGTCACAGGGGCCCATCTGGTTGTGGATGGCGGCATGACCCGCAAAATGATATATGAGCCTTAGTTCATCTGAATATCTAGAGCGTCTTCCCATGGAAGGCGCTCTTCTTCGTGGATAGTCATGGGGCCGATACTCTCGTATATGATACAAATTCGTGATGCATTAACATTTTTGAAGAAAACCTGTTCATGATAAATAAAAACAGTATGATGTAATTAATGTAAGTATGAAGAAGGTCACATCTAAAGAATGGGAAGGAATGTGGGTATGGGGAAATTGAAGACAACCAGTGCAAAAAATGAACGTTCCAATCGAGTGTCCGTGTTCGTTACACTGCTCATGTCCTATCTTGTGATACTGCTGATCCCGGTCATCGTGTTCTGGGGACTGTATACGCAAATCGAGCGGATTATGATCGAAAATGCAAACAACTCCAACATGGCACTGATCGAGCAGGCGAAGCAGGTGGTGGACAGCCGATTGGATGAAATGCATCTGATTTCCCGGAACATCACTTCGCATCCGCGGCTGGATGCGCTGCTAAAGGCAAGCTCCCCTCAAAATGGTACCGAGAACTACAATTACTACACTTTCATGCAGGAAATGCAGCGATACCGTAACAGCAGCAGTTTTATTACCGATTTTTACGTATATTTACGGGAGAGCGATACGGTTCTCAGTCCCTCCTTAAAGACAACGTCTCGTGTCTTGTTTTCCGATATTTACGGATATGAAAAATTAACCTATCAACAGTATCAAGCAGATATTCTGCACGGAATCCACTTTAACCGGTATTTGCCCGTGACCGAAATTGGCAAAGGGTTGAATCAGAAACGCATGCTCACATATATGCAAACGCTTCCATTTGGTGAGAAAGCCAATCCCAAAGGCGCGCTTGTTATGCTGATTGAGGAGAGGCAGATCGCAGGATTGCTTGATGAGATTGTGAAAACAAACCACGGAACCATTTACATCAAGGATGCCAGCGGCCAAGTGATTCTGAGTGCCGGTGAACCCAAGGTTCACAGTACGGGTAAAAAGGCGGATAATCCACGAGTGATGACGGTATCGACAAGATCTGCCCGGAGCGGGTGGGAATATGTATCGGCCGTGCCGGAAAAAGCGTTTATGGAAAAGGTCTATATGGTCAAGCGAATGGCCGTCGGCGTTCTGGCCATC
Source organism: Paenibacillus sp. FSL W7-1332 (assembly GCF_037969785.1). Classification (NCBI taxonomy): domain Bacteria; kingdom Bacillati; phylum Bacillota; class Bacilli; order Caryophanales; family Paenibacillaceae; genus Paenibacillus; species Paenibacillus sp. FSL W7-1332. The sequence continues at coordinate 2,915,748 of NZ_CP150209.1, forward strand.
TGTCTTGTTGCTGGGATTGCGGCCTGTGCGTTCATGACCTACCGCGCGTACTTCCCTTTGCGTGACATTATCCGTTTCATCCGGCAATCTCATCCGGCTAAGGAGGGTAAGGTGCGTAACGAATATGATTTTATCAAATCGACGATGGCGGATTCCTTCGGTAAGCAGACGGAGATGAAGGAGCAATTGTCCAGGCAAACACCGGTGATTCGGTCCAACTTTTTGCAGCGTTTATTGAAGGGAAACGTGGACACGGCGGATATGTCCGATCATGCTCTGGATTTCATGGGGATCTCGTTCCCGCATTCGAGTTTTGCGGTTGCCTTGATCGAGCTGAGGGATGCCAGCGGGTTCATACATAATGAGCGGGAAAGCGAATGGGCCCTGATCCGTTTTGTCACCGGGAAGGTGGCGGAAGAAATTCATCCCTTTACCGCATATTCCGTGGAGCTGGAGAAGAACCTGGTTGCGATTATTCTAAACATGCCGGAACCGCTGCATGATAAGGCAGACCAGCTGTACGATTGGGCAGAGCAAGTGAAGCTGGTGATTGAACAGCGCTTTAAATCCGATATCACGATCGGGATTAGCGAAATCCGTACAGGTCTTGAATGTTTGGCGAGTGGTTACACCGAAAGCTTGAAGGCTTTGGAATATTCCATTTTTACTGCGTATAAACCGATTTTATTGTACGAGGAAATGAAACAGAAAACGGAGGTGTATTATGATTTTCCCATTGAGACGGAAATCCAGCTCATTAACGCCATGAAAAGCGGGGATACGGATAAGGCGCAAGATATCATCCAGTGTCTGTACCACAATAACTTCAACGGACAATCCATCTCACCTGAGCTCGGCAGACTCATGTTCGCTAACCTGCTCAGTACGATGTTCAAGCTGCTGAATGCTTTGAATTTGAAGTACGAGGATATATTCGGCGAGTCAGGCAAAACGCTTGAAGAAATTACGGAGGGGAGCACGGTTGAGGAGCTCTACCGGGAAGTGAAATGGATGTTCGGCAAGGTTTGTCTCTACGTAAAGGATCAAAGGGGCGATTCCTCTTCGCTGCTGCTTGAGAAAATCAAGAGATACATTGCGGATCATCACGACGATGCCATGATCAGTCTGGCTTCCATTGCCGAGCAATTTGATATTACACCGCCGTATCTGTCGGCTTTCTTCAAGAAAAACAGCGGCACCAATCTCACGGATTACCTGGCCAAGATTCGGATCGAGCGCTCCAAGGAAATGATGCGGGATGCCAAAAACACGATTTCGCACATTGCCCGTTCCGTCGGTTATACCAGTGACGTCGGTTTTATCCGGGTGTTTAAGAAATACGAAGGGATCACTCCGGGAAAATACAAGGAAACCCTGCATTCCCTATCATCGACCTTAAGAAATGATCATCTCAATTCTTAATCTCAGTTTATGGATGTTGAAACTGTACGGTATACGATGTAAGCGCTTCAGCGTTACGATTTGAACAGGGCGGGCTAGTTGGAACCACCTAAGCCTAATCTTATCGAATGATCATTCATTAGGGAAAAAAGGGAGGCGTCGTGATTTGAAGACAAACCGGAAACGTGTTGTGAGACTTGTGATCTTTATGCTGATTGTGGCTATGATTGCCGGATGCAGCGGAAAAAGCTCGGGGGCCGAGGAGCCTGCCGGGGAAAAAGGTAAGGAAGGAACAGACGTGGCTGTTGGTGGTGACCCAGAATATCCTGAACAATTGACTTATTGGGTATCGCTGAATGCAAATGCCTCTGCAACGATGCAGGATATGAACGGAATTGCCGCATATCAGGAATTGGAAAAAACGACAGGCACCAAAGTGAAGTTCCAGCATCCGCCGGCGGGCCAGGAGGCAGACGCTTTTAACATTATGGTCTCTTCAGGCAATTTGCCGGATGTGGTGGAGCATGGATGGGCCAACGTATCAGGAGGTCCGGATAAAGCCATTTCGGACGGGTCCATCATCCGCCTGAATGAGTTGATTGAAGAGCATGCACCGAATCTAACGAAAGTGTTGAACGAGCACCCGGAATATAAAAAACTGATTACGACAGACGGAGGAAACATTTACGTATTTCCATTTATCCGCGGGGACGAATATTTGCTGACCTTTAACGGCCTGATCATCCGCAAGGACTGGCTTGACCAGCTTCAGCTGCCCGTACCGGAAACGATTGATGAGTGGTATGAAGTATTGAAGGCGATCAAGACCAAGGATCCGAACGGAAACGGGCAAGCGGATGAAATCCCGCTGCTGCTGGATATGGATATGACGGGCATCAACCATGCGTTTGTCGGCGCGTGGGGAGTTACAACCGGATTTTATCAAGTGGATGGGAAGGTCCAGTATGGACCGATCCAACCGGAATTCAAATCTTATTTGGAAACGATGAGCAAATGGTATGCCGAAGGCCTGATCGATCAGGATTACGCGGCAACGGACGGCACGCTTAAAGATGCCAAAGTGACCAACAATCAAGTGGGTGCCTTCTCCGGTTACATGGGCAGCAGCCTCGGCCGCTATTCCGAGCTCATGATAAAAAGCAACCCGGATGTAGAACTGGTGGGCGCTCCGAACGTTGTCCTGAATAAGGGGGATAAACCGGTCCTTGGACAGAAGGATTCGCCGTTCAACGGATTTGGGGCGGCTGTGACGAAAGCGAACAAGTTCCCGGCGGAAACGGTGAAATGGCTCGATTACAAATATGGAGAAGAAGGGCATATGCTGTTTAATTTCGGAGTTGAGGGAGTCAGCTACGAGATGAAGGACGGATACCCGACTTATACCGATGAAGTGATGAAAAATCCAGATGGGCTGTCGATCACCCAGGCGATGTCAAAATACAACCTGGCTAGTTATTCGGGACCTTTCGTCCAGGATCGCCGATACATCGAGCAGTATTCCGCGCTGCCTCAGCAGAAAGCGGCTATTGAGACATGGATGAATGCGGAGAATGACCGTTTGATGCCGATTATTTCCCCAACGGCAGAAGAAAGCACGCGTTATGCCTCGATCATGAACGATATTAATACGTACTACGAAGAAATGGTCAACAAATTCATTATGGGCGTGGAGCCGATCAGCGGTTTTGACCAATTTGTCCAAACGGTACAGGGTATGGGCATTGAGGAAGCGCTCCAGATTCAACAAGCCGCGCTGGACCGCTTCAACAGCCGTTAAGTTGTAGGCGCATGAAGAGGGAGAGACCTCGACGGGATTCTCCCTCTAACTGTGAATGATTTTTTTGTCAGAGGAGGGCATACGGTGCAGCTTAAGGAAGAGACAAACCGCGTTACGATACAGAGCAAGCCAGAGAGGTTTAGCGCAAGAGCTGCGAAGGACTTTCGCCGAAACTCCACGATTTACCTGATGCTGCTGCCGGTTGTGGCGTTTTATGCCGTGTTTCACTACGGACCGTTATATGGCCTGCAGATTGCGTTCAAGAACTTTTCGGCAGGGCTCGGCATATGGAATAGCCCGTGGGTCGGATTTCAACACTTCAGCGAATTCTTTAACGGATTTTTCTTTGAACGAGTGGTTACCAATACCATTATACTGGGCGCGTACGATCTCATATTTGTTTTTCCCGCATCCATCGTGCTGGCGTTAATGCTGAATGAGGTACGACATCGCATATTTAAGCGGACGGTACAATCCATTACGTATATTCCCCATTTCATATCTGTCGTTGTGGTTGTCGGGATGCTGGTGGATTTCTTGTCGGTAGACGGGCTGATTAATCATATCATCACCTACTTCGGCGGCAAACCGATATCATTCATGCGGCTGCCGGAATGGTTCCGCACCATATATACCTCATCTGCGATCTGGCAGGGGGTCGGTTGGGGCTCCATTATATATCTCGCAGCTATTTCCAATATCGATCCGTCCCTTTATGAAGCGGCTAAAGTGGACGGTGCCGGCCGCTGGAAGCAGATGCTTCAAATTACGCTGCCTGGCATCCTGCCAACGGTCATCATTCTGCTCATCCTGCGGATTGGGTCCTTTATGGCGCTGCAGGATGAGAAAATCCTGATTATGTACAATCCGGTTACCTATGAGACGGCCGACGTTATCGGTACCTACGTCTACCGTAAGGGAATTCTGGAAGCAAGCTACAGCTTTAGTGCCGCCGTCGGCATGTTTAATTCCATGATTAACTTTATGCTGCTCATTGGAGCCAATTATCTCAGCAAGCGGTTTACGGATACGAAGCTGTGGTAGAAAGGGGGGCATCTATGCGAACTTCAAAATCTGTCAGTGAAGTCCTGTTTGATTCTGCGAATGTCATTCTCTTGTGCTTGTTATCGATCGTCACGTTATACCCGTTTCTCTACGTATTGTTTGCTTCCATCAGCACGCCGGCTGATTTCGTTCAGCACCGGGGAATCCTGCTGTGGCCCAAGGGCTTCTCGCTGGATTCCTATCGTATGGTATTTGAGAACCCCAATATTATCCGAAGTTACCTGAACACGATATTTTATGTGGTGGTCGGCACGACGCTGAACATTCTGATGACGGCTCTCGGAGCCTATGGCTTATCCAGGAAAAACGTGATGTGGAAGGGCACCATCATGATGCTGATCGTAATGACGATGTTTTTTGACGGCGGGCTCATTCCGAAATACCTGCTCGTGAAAAATATGGGTCTGCTTGATACGTACTGGGCATTGATTATTCCAAGCGCCATGACGACATGGAACTTGATTATTATGCGAACGGCATTTCAAGGAGTACCCGATGCGCTCGAGGAATCCGCGCGGATCGACGGAGCCAGCGATTGGACCATTCTGTTCCGGATCATCATCCCGTTATCGCTGCCGGTCATTGCCGTCATGGTGCTCTTTTACGGGGTGTGGCATTGGAATAAATGGTTTGACGCCCTCATCTATTTAAGGGACCGGGACTTGTTTCCGCTTCAGCTCATCCTGCGCGAAATTCTGATCCAGAACGATACCAGCAGCATGATGACCTCGGTAGGAGGGGGAGATAGGATGCCGGTTGGCGAAACAATTAAGTATGCAACGATTATGGTGGCTACGCTGCCGATTTTGTTTCTATATCCATTCCTGCAGAAATATTTCGTGAAAGGCGTCATGATCGGAGCCATTAAAGAATAAGGAGGCAGTTGACTCATGTGGGAGCAAGCTATTATGGATGCGGTAGAAAAAACCAAGCGGAATATCGGTCAATTTCCGATGAAGTTTCCTCATATCACGGAAGAGAAGCGTTACGAGTGGGGAGAAAGCAATGACTGGATTGAAGGATTCTACACCGGGATGATCTGGCTGTGTTATGAATACACGAAAGACCCCCTGTTTAAGGAAACGGCAATAGCACACTTGGAGGATTATAAGCAACGACTGCAGGAACAGCGGAATCTGGACCATCACGATATCGGATTTCTGTATCTTCCCTCTGCACTGGCAGCGTGGATTGTGGATGAGCATGAAGAAGGTAAACAGCTCGCTTTGAAAGCAGCGGATCATCTGATGCTGCGCTGGCGGGAAGAGGGTCAGTATATTCAGGCCTGGGGCCGGAAAGGCGACGAGAAGAACGGCGGTCGCATTATCATCGATTGCATGATGAACATTCCGCTGCTGTATTGGGCATATGATCAGACGGGTGATGAGCGATACAAGCGCGTCGCCGTAGCGCATGCGGACAAGAGTCGACGCTACTTAATGCGGGGTGATGATTCGTCGTATCATACCTTTTACTTCAATCCGGAGGATGGAACCCCCATCCGAGGAGGAACGCATCAAGGATATCATGACGGATCAACATGGACGCGCGGCCAGGCATGGGCCATCTACGGATTTGCGCTCTCATACCGCTATACCCGTGATCCGAAATATTTGGATACGGCTTTACGCGCCGCTCGTTTCTTTATTGAATACTTGCCGGAGGATCATGTTGCGTATTGGGATTTTGACGTTCCGATTGAAGAGGGTACACCTCGCGACAGCTCCGCCTCCGCCATTGCGGCGTGCGGCATGCTGGAGATAATGGAGCATCTGGACGGAGAAGATGACAATAAAGGGCTATTGACAGAAGCCGTTGAGAAGTCGATGATATCTCTCGTAAACCAATATTCTACCATCGGTGAAGCAGCAGAGGAAGGCTTGATCAAGCATGGTTCCTATTACGTCAGAGGCGGTGCGGGTCCGGATGATTATATGATCTGGGGCGATTACTATTACCTCGAAGCCTTGCTGCGGCTGACCAAAGGGATACCTGGCTATTGGTATGAGAGAGGTTAGCATATTAGAATCTGTGTAACAAAGTGGGGATGTCGCGTGTTATGCGGCACCTCCTTTTTTGTGTGAAATATGTGGGGTTCATTGTTCACAATTTACTCATTAGCATTGTCGGAATGTCTTTGTTATGATGAGGAAGATTCAAATTTGAGATAAATGGTTTGGAGGAGATATGCGTGTTGAAACATGTGAAAACTTCAGTCTTGCTGACCCTGGGTCTGCTGCTAATACTGGTATTCCCGACTGCAACGTGGGCCCATTCCAAGCTGGAAACCAGTACGCCCGCGGCGGATGCCAAGCTGACGGAAAGCGTGCAGGAAGTAAGCCTGTCATTTAATGAAAATATCGATGAAAACTTGAGCACGCTCAAGATAAAGAATGCGCAAGGCGAATCGGTTGAAGTAGCAGAGGTCAAGATCAGTCAGAACACCATGCTGGGGACGCTGTCTGCACCGCTTCCATCCGGCTCCTACACGGTGGAGTGGAAAATCGTGGGGGGCGATGGACATCCCGTGGACGGGACATACGCTTTCGAAGTAGATGCCCCGGAAGCGGAAGCCGCTCCGGAGACACCGGCAGATACCGAAGAAACGCCTGCGGATACAGGAAACACGCAGGATGAAACAACGCCTGCGCAGGATACCGCTGCGGACAACACGGATCAAACGGCTGGCCAGGATCATCAGGCAGACAACACTTCGGCTCCCGAACAATCGGCAGGCAGCGGTTCAACCGTGTGGATCGTCGTCATCGTGATTGTAGCATTTGTCGCAGGATATTTTGGAATACGAGCCTCACGGAAGAAAAAATAAATGTCTTATTATTGGTTAAGTGAGCCGCTACTATATTTAGCCTACGCCATTCTGGCAGGCATCACGGTACTGTCCCTCGTACCGAAAGCATATAAGCCGGACATTTCGGTTCCGGCCTGGCTTGGCCCGGTGGCGTCAGCGGCCATCATCGTATTTGGATTTGTGCCGCTGCTGCAGATCATGATGTTCTTCAAGGATGATATCGGGTTCTGGAAGTCTTTTAACAGCATCATGTTCAAGTTCAGCGAGGGTGAGCGTTACGCCTGGATTCTGGTTCTAGCGATCCTGTTGGCAATTCTGACCATGATCGTCCGCCGGAAGCCGGGTTCCGTATTACGCTGGCTTATGCCCGTTGCCTTGCTGGGCATTGCGGTGGCCATGTCCTCGTTTAACCACGCTGCATCCTTGTTCGAAAGTGCAGGACAGCTTGCATTCTTCGGCCATTTTACAGCGATGGCGATATGGACGGGAACGTTGCTGATAACAGGATGGTTCAGTACGGATCAGAGCCGCTGGAGTGCGTTTCTTAGATGGTTCCATCCAACTGCGATCGTCTGTGTCATCATTGTTATCGGATCGGGATTATTCTTGATGACGGCCGTGACGCCGGAGCCGATAAACAGCTGGACGTTGTCTTATGGTCAGGCTCTGCTGGTTAAGCATATTCTCATTCTGCCGCTGTTGGTATTCGCGTTTGTAAACGGTCATCTCGTCAAGCGCAAGCTGCGCCGGGATTCCGGTTATCATCCGATGGCATGGGCACGAAGTGAGGGAGTTCTGATCTGGTTGATTTATATCGTCACCGGATACATGAACCAGCAGCCTGCTCCGCATGAGGTCATTGATACATTGGCCTTGTACGGCCCTGCTGCAACTTTTGTTTGGTTCCATCCCGGGTTTACCATCGGTGAGCTGGCTTTCACGTGGAGTTGGATAGGAATCCTTAGCCTCTGTCTCGGGCTAGCGCTTCTGTGGAACGTCGTGAACGTATTCCGCAAAAACCGGGCCGCGGCAGGCGCGTTGTTATGCGGGCTAGGCGCCGTTGTGTTCATTTATTGCGGCCTGATGTTCTCGGTTACTACAGTTTAATATCGTTTGAGTTGACAAGATCCTTGCTGTTTACGCGGCAGGATCTTTTTTTTATGATAGGATGAGGAAGCTCAGGCTGGATAAAGATGGTATACTGGCGAGTAAAAGGACCACCTGCACCTACTCTGCGAATGGAGGAAGTTTTATGAAAAAAGAGAGACATATCCGCTTGGCCTCTCATTCGGACGCATCCATCCTGGTCCGGTTAAACTGGGAGTTTAATGAAGTGTTAATGCCGCTGGAGGAAGCTGAATATCACTTAAAACAATCGGGTGAAATTGTGGCCATAGCCTATTTAGGTGATGACCCTGTTGGATTTGCCTGTGCTCAGTCCTTCCAATCCTTCTGTTACCGGGAGCTTGTTGGCGAGATAACGGAAATGTACATTCAGGAGCGGGCAAGAAGGCAGGGGCTGGCAGGAATGCTGCTCGTTTTTCTGGAGGATCAATTGATTGCGCGTGGGGTGAAGGCCGTTAAGGTGCTTACGGGTCATGATAACCACCAAGCCATCGGAGTTTATGAGAAATCAGGTTATAAGCGGGAAGATGAATTGCTTCTGGAGAAAGAGCTTGGGTAATATGCTGAATGTGTGTAACCTGCTAACCAATGGATATTTCACTTATCGATAGGGGAGTGAGCCTGATGTTATGTGATAAAGACCAATACGTTGAAGAATTGCTCATTCTGAAGACAATAGCGGAAAATTTGAACCAGAGCAACGATATGAAGCAAATGCTGCAAACGACACTCGAAAAATTGCTGGATTTAACCCAGCTTGAGACAGGATGGCTTTTTCTGATCGGGGATCAACCACATTATGATCAAATAGCCGATGTCAACCTTCCGCCTGCTTTATCACGGGATAACAAAAAACCGATGCGATGCGGAGACTGCCTATGCCTGCGCTTGTATTGGGCAGGAAATTTAAATGAACCGGTTACGATTATTGAATGTGAACGACTGCATAATGCCAAAAAGGAGTGCTGGGGAGAAACTCACAATCTGACCCATCATGCTACGATTCCCCTCACGGTTCAAGGTAAACGGCTGGGGCTGCTGAATGTGGGTTCGCCAGGCAAAGAGCATTTTAGCGAGGGAGAACTTGCGTTGTTGCAATCCGTTGCCTATCAGATTGGAACGGCGGTCGAGCGGACAAAACTGTCGGAGCAAAGGGAGAAACAGGCGGTGGACAGCATAGCCCGTTTCATCGTCGATTATTATGCCAAGGCAAGCAAAGTAACCAGATATCTATGGAAAATTAACGATATGAAGAGAATGCATGTGGCGATTGTGGAGGAGCTTGCTCATGCATTTGGCTGGCCGACTGTTGCTATGATTACGTCTGACGATGACAACTTGTATCTTCGTGCGGTCCGTCAGAATGAAGTGACGCATAGCTGCAAGGAGTTGGTACGAAAGGCTGCCCATAAGACCGCACGAAAGTCAGGAATCGTACAACGGGCATATGAGGAACAAAACGTAGTGGTGCAAGAAGGCCTGGTCCGGGTGCTTCCCGGCGTTCAGCCCCATACGTATACGGCGGCGATACCATTAAAGCATCTTGAGCGTATTTTTCAGACCTATGAGACGATGGGGGTGCTCTTTATTGGCCGTGAGAGTGGGCCCTTCTCTGAGCTGGAGGTTGAAATCTTAGAGGTGCTGGCGGAGCATATATCATTGGCCATTGAAAAGATATGTTTATATTACGAGTGGCAGGATTTATTGTTGGTTGAAGAGAGGAACCGTTTGGCACGGGACCTACATGATTCCGTCAATCAAAAGCTGTTCTCTCTTTCACTGCTTGCCCAAGGCGTGCGTGAGACGACCTTACATGAGAATCCGCATACGGCGGAGGCAATACACGATATTGGACAGCTTGCCCAGGAAACGCTCACTGAAATGCGCTCGTTAATTTGGCAGCTGCGACCTTCCGGAGAGGCCAAAGGGATATTGGCTTCACTGAAGGACTATGCTGAGAAACTTGGCATACAGCTGACGTTTATCATGAAGGAAATTCCTGTTTTGACGAACCGGGTGGAAGAGTCCTTGTATCGAATTGGGCAGGAGGCATTGAACAATATCAGCAAACACGCGGGTACGAATCGAGCCTGGATCCGAATGGAACAGGACGGCTCCAGTCTATATATGAAAATATCGGATCAAGGCCGAGGATTCAATCCGGGATCGCCCGAACTCTGTCCGCATTCGCTTGGGCTTACCAGCATGAGGGAGAGGGCTTCAGAAATACAAGGAACCTTAAGTATAAGCAGCGAGGAAGGCACAGGGACGATGGTGACCGTAATGGTTCCGTTTTTATCCAAGAAAGAGGTTTGAACTTATGAAGATTAAAGTGCTAATTGTTGATGATCATCTCGTTGTATTAAGGGGGTTGCGTTATTTTCTGCAGACACAGCCCATGATCGAAATCGTAGATCAAGCTCTTAACGGGCTAGAGGCTCTGGATAAGGTAGAGAAGCTGCAGCCTGATGTGGTCCTGATGGATCTGAAGATGCCGGAGATGGACGGAGTCGAAGCCACGAAGCGAATCACAAACAAGTTTCCACATACGAAAGTTATCATCCTTACCAGTTTTGCCGATCGGGATTCGGTTTTGCCGGCGATTAAAGCGGGAGCTATTGGATATCAACTGAAGGATATCGAGCCTAAAGTGCTGGTCGAAACCATCATCGCTGCCGTAAACGGAAATCGCATGCTTCATCCTCAGGTAACGAATCAATTAATTGCCCATGTGGCGACAGATACCGAGCCTGTTAAAGGCATCGACATTCTGACTATTCGTGAGCAGCATGTACTTGAACAGATTACGCTCGGCAGGAGTAACAAAGAAATCGCTGCAGAACTACATATTACCGAGAAAACGGTAAAGACGCATATCACGCATATTCTGGGAAAAATGGAGGTGCAGGATCGCACCCAGGCGGCCTTGTACGCGATAAGGAACCATTGGTTCGACACATAACCCTCAGACTATGGTCGTAGTGTCAGGTCTTATCTTCGGGTAAGGCCTTTTTTGTATGGCTGATTTAGACCAGGGCTGGACGTAACCGGTCTGGAATTGCGTTTAAATGGAACTATAGGGAAACAGAAGTACACCGTCAATGGCTAAAAAGGAGGAATAAACAATGACCATATTAGTTACAGGTGCGACAGGAAAAGTTGGTCGACAGGTGGTAAATGAGCTGCTTAAGACTGGACATCGCGTCAAAGCGCTCAGCCGCTATCCGGCATCAGCCAAATTACCTGCTGGCGTAGAAGTGGTTGCCGGTGATCTGAGTAAGCCCGACTCGCTGATTCCAGCGTTACGGGGTGTGACCGGCCTCCATTTAATCACGACAGGAGCAGGCTACGTCCCGCTTACGACAGGGGAGGAGATTATTCGAATCGCGGAGGCTGCCGGAGTAAAGCGCGTCAGCGTATTGTGGGACGGAAAGAAAGGGACGGTGGAGGAAGCACTAGAATCGAGTAATCTGGAATGGACACAGCTGCAGCCGGTCGATTACATGTCCAATGTTATGAACTGGAGAGAATCGATACGAACAGAGGGTGTAGTACGCGATATGTTTGGTGATTCGTTAAATGCTTCGATTCATGAGCAGGATATCGGACGGGTGGCTGCAGCGGTCCTGTCGGAGGACGTTCATGTGGGCAAGATTTATCCCCTAACCGGTCCCGAGGCGCTAACGGTTCCTGACAAGGTGCAGATTCTTAGTCACTATATCGGTAAAGCTGTAAAGTTTATTCAGTTAACCGAAGAGCAGGAGCGTAAACGAATGGCCGAACTTGGAGTCGATGAGGGTGTCATCGATTACGTCATCAACTGGTACAAGAATCCACCGATCGAAGCATATACCGTCAATCAAACGGTTGAACAAATCACAGGACGTCCTGCAAGAACGTTTGCCGAGTGGGCGGAAGAGCACGCAAGTTACTTCAAATGGTAAGAAATGAATGAAGGAGGAATGATCATGAATGACGAACGGGCTTCACGTGCGGGACCGCGGGAGTGGATCGGACTGATGGTGCTCAGTTTGCCCACATTGCTATTAGCCCTTGATTTCACAATGCTGCATTTGGCTCTTCCGCATTTGGCTGCGGATCTTAAGCCGAGCAGTGTGCAGCAGCTGTGGATTCTTGACATATACGGCTTCATGATTGCCGGGTTTCTGATTACAATGGGGACGCTCGGTGATCGGATCGGAAGGAGAAAACTACTTCTAATTGGCGCCTTTGCATTTGGCGTTGCCTCAATCGTAGCTGCGTTCTCCACCAGTGCTGGCATGCTGATTGTCACCCGTGCACTGCTCGGTATATCCGGCGCTACCTTGATGCCATCTACGCTTGCACTGATCAGTAATATGTTTAAGGATTCAAAGCAAAGGGCGACAGCTATTAGCGTGTGGATGGTTTGCTTCTCAAGCGGGGCTGTGATCGGCCCGGCCGTAGGAGGAATACTGCTTGAATATTTTTGGTGGGGCTCAGTATTTCTCCTTGGCGTTCCCGTCATGCTTCTCCTGCTTGTGACGGGGCCGTGGCTCCTGCCTGAATACTGCAATTCTGAATCCAAGAAGCTGGACCCCATTAGCGTTATATTGTCGTTTGGCTCGCTTCTCCCCTTGATTTACGGTCTTAAGGACATGGCTAAGGAAGGCATCAGTTTCCTAGCAGCGCTATTATCGATCATTGGTCTCAGTATCGGCTATTGGTTTGTTAGACGGCAAAAAAGGCTGAAAGATCCGCTGCTCGACTTGGGATTGTTCGCATACCGTGGGTTTAGCTGGTCGCTAATCATGATGCTGATGGGTTCGTTGATCGTTGGGGGATTTGTCTTTCTGTTTACTCAGTATTTGCAGATGGTGGAAGGACTTTCTCCGGTGGAAGCAGGTCTGTGGATGATGCCTTATGCCGCCGGCAGCATTATTGGTATATTGGCAGCGCCGATGTTAGCACGAAGGTTTCCCTCATCACATCTCATCGCCTCTGGTTTATTGATCTCATCAGTCGGTTATCTCATGGTCATATGGACGGATACGTCATGGGGAATGTTAATCCCCATCCTCGGCAGCGTTCTTCTGCTGATGGGAGTGGGTCCTCTTCAAGTCTTAAGCATGGACCTTATTATCGGATCAGCACCGCCAGAGAAAGCAGGAGCAGCATCTTCCTTGTCGGAAACAAGCGGCGAGCTTGGGATGGCACTTGGTATCGCTGTGATGGGGAGTATAGGTACAGTCATTTATCGCAATCGGATGAATGTTCCTGACGGTATTCCGAATGAAGCGGCAGAATCGGCCAGTGATACATTGGCTGCTGCTATGAATGCAGCGGAACAGCTACCTGCAGCGCTTGCCGATGAGATCCAAATGTTAGCTCAAGCGGCATTTGCGTCCGGATTTCAAGTCGTTGGTATTCTGAGCTCCGTTCTATTGATAGGAATCGCAGTAATTTCAATGGCTTCCCTCCGTGATAAAAGCCCTATCAAGGGAAATGAATAACGTTCAAAATCATCAAAGTATATTCAAAAAGCATGATGATCGAGTATTCAGGATCATCATGCTTTCATTATTTGCCGGAGAGTCCCATCGTTTATGAATGCTGAACATCGCTCCGGTATTGACCAGGTGTGAGTCCTGTATTTCGTTTAAACACGGAGTGAAAAGAATGCATGTCCTTATAACCGACCTTCTCGGCAATCGTACTGATTTTGTCCGAGGTGGTGCGCAGCAGCTCGCGGCTCATTCGAATCCGTACGGTTTGCAAATAATGATGCCAGCTCTGGCCTGTATATCGGCGGAACAGCCGCTGCAAGTGGCGCTCGCTGAATCCGCTGATATGTGCAAGCTGCGTCAAAGTGAGGTCATGCATGTACTGCACTTCCACGTATTGAAGGACATCCTGAAAGGAATGGTGCTGCGGCACCGAAGGCATCGTATGTGGATGTTCAATGACACGGCTGAATTCAATGATCAGCTGCAGCAGCAGCGTGTGCAGATAAACGGCAGAACCGCTGCCGGGCATGGCATTTTGTTCATAGAGGGAGCTAAAGAGCCTCTCGAAGCGATCATGTCGGTCCATAATCGCATGGTACCCTAGGGAGCCATCTTCCATGCCTTTCAAAAAGGCAGCCGTATCCGAACCTGTTGTAAAAGCAATCAGTTTGGGCAGCAGCTGTACAGAGAAAATGCAATTATTCACGATGAGCGGCTTCCCGTTTGCAGAAGTGGGCCGGAATACATGAGATATTCCGAGTGGGATATAGAACATTTGACCTTTGCGTACGCGCTGTACCGAGTTCTCCAGGTGATGAAAACCTTCACCCTCCGCAATATAAGCAATCTCCAGAAAATCATGGTTATGGTATGAGCCTGTAAAATTCTCCGCGTTTCGATTCACATACATCAAGGTGTCATCCTGGAAAAAGGTATCTCCATAATAGGTTTCCATGGGTCGCTTCATCATCATTCTCCTTGTCGTTAATAGGGAAAGAATGTCCGTTATGCCTCATATTGTTGTCCGATATCCCCATAATTCCACGTTCAGGTTCACTTATAATAATAGTTGAAACAGGCACGGTTAGGGAAGCGCACATCCCGAGTTGCGGCCTATAAAACTTGATTGTGGCAATAACCTTTAATGAAGGTGAACGGAGGGATAGCCTATGTTCAGCGTTACGGATTTACGATGTGAGTATCAGCATAATCCGATTGGAATCGGCGAGAAGCATCCGCGTTTAAGTTGGAAGCTGGTCTCGGACGAAAGGGCATTCAGGCAAACGGCCTATGAGATTGAAGTTTCGAATGATGATCGTTTTGCTGTGCCCTTTTGGACTTCAGGGAAAGTAGCTTCTTCGCAATCGGTTCATGTGGAATTAAGCGAATGGAGCGTATCGTCTTGTAAGCGCTATATTTATCGAGTCCGCGTCTGGAATCAAGCCGGGGAGGTATCGGAATGGTCGGATGCAGCCTATTGGGAGACGGGTAAACTGCAGGGAGAGAAATGGATAGGGGAATGGATAACGGCACCTAGTTCTTTGCTGCCGGCCGAGTCTCCTCATCTACCGCTCCTTCGCAAGAGCTTCAGCTTGAAGTCGCCCATTGCGAAGGCGAGAATATATGCCTCGGCCTTAGGCCTTTATGAACTGGAACTGAACGGGCAGCGGGTGGGAGATTGTTATTTCACACCCGGATGGACGAGTTATGAACATGCAATACAGACGCAAAGTTATGACGTGACGGATATGCTGAATGCTGGCCTAAATGGCATCGGCGCTTGGCTCGGAAATGGATGGTACAGGGGGCAATTGGGATGGGAGGAACGGAGCGCAATCTATGGGAATCGATTAGCCCTTTTGCTGGAGCTGCATATTACGTATGCAGACGGGAGCGAAGAAGTAATTGCAACCGATTCAAGCTGGCAGTCGGCCAAAGGCCCGATCACGATGTCAGAACTCTATCATGGTGAAACCTACGATGCCCGGTTGGAGCTGGAAGGCTTCAGCTCAGGAGATTTTAACTCAAATGATTGGCAGGGTATCGAAACGATCGATCACGGGTTTGACATGCTGAAGCCTCAAATTAACGAGCCGGTAAGAGCCATCCAAAAGGTGCAGCCCGTTGAATGTCTGATTACACCCAAAGGTGAAACCGTCATCGATTTCGGACAGAACCTGGTGGGCTGGGTCCGGTTTAGCGTGTCCGGCGCGGAAGGCGCTATCGTGACGCTGCAGCATGCGGAGATACTGGATTCCGAGGGGAACTTGTATACGGAGAACCTCCGAACCGCTAAACAAACCATTCAGTATACGTTAAAAGGTGGAGGACAAGAAACCTATGAGCCACGGTTTACGTTCCAAGGCTTCCGGTATGTCCGCTTAGACGGTTTCACGGAGGAGCAGTTGAGCCGTGGGGTTTTTGAAGCAGTTGTGCTCCATTCGGACTTTGAAGAAATCGGAACGTTTCAGTGCTCAGATCCCATGGTTAATCAATTGCAGAGCAATATTCGATGGGGGCTCAAGGGGAATTTCCTGGATGTGCCCACGGATTGTCCCCAGCGTGACGAGCGGCTTGGCTGGACGGGAGATGCACAGATGTTTATTGGGACGGCGGCCTATCTAGCGAACGTGGCTCCTTTCTTCACCAAGTGGTTATCTGATCTGGCTGCAGACCAGCGTGGCGATGGGGCAGTGCCTTTCGTTGTCCCCCATGTGCTTGGCGATGAGGCCTACGCTTCGGCCGCATGGGGAGATGCAGCGGTCATATGTCCGTGGACGGTATATGTCAGTTATGGCGACCGACGGATATTGGAACGTCAGTATGAGAGCATGAAGAGCTGGGTCTCCTACATTCAGGCTCAGGGGGAGAATGAGTATTTGTGGAATACCGGCTTTCATTTTGGTGACTGGCTGGGACTTGATGCGAAATCCGGCGACTATGTGGGGGCTACAGAGCGGGATATGATAGCGTCGGCATTTTACTGTTATTCGGTAGAACTGCTTAGGAAAACAGCGATCGTATTGGGTCAAGAAAAAGATGCTGCCCTGTATACGGAGCTTAAAGATAAGGTGGTCGCTGCATTTCGCAACGAATTCGTGACCCCGTCAGGAAGGCTAGCGGCTTCGACTCAGACCGCGCATGTGCTTGCGCTCATGTTTGGGCTGCTGGATGAAGATGCGGAAAAACGAGCAGCGAAACGTCTTTATTCGCTGCTGGAGGAGAGTAGATTTCATCTAACGACAGGCTTTGTGGGAACACCCTATATTAACCATGCATTAAGTCAGCATGGCATGCATGACGCGGCCTATAAGCTGTTGCTGCAGAGGGACTATCCTTCATGGTTGTACCCGGTTACGAAAGGCGCAACCACGATATGGGAGCACTGGGACGGTATTAAGGAAGATGGCAGCTTCTGGAGCCGGGATATGAATTCATTTAATCATTATGCATATGGAGCCATTGGCGAGTGGCTGTATCGTACGGTTGCCGGCATACAAACTGTGGAGGAAGCGCCGGGTTATAAGCATACCGTGATTGCACCCGTGCCGGGCGAAGGATTGACATGGGCTGAAGGCGTGATCGATACGCTGTACGGATCCGTCCGGTCAAGTTGGAGATTGGAAAGTGGTGGAGAGTTTCAAATAGAGGTAACCATCCCGCCTAATACAACAGCGGAGATCCGACTGCCAGGTGTTTTTAATGCATCAAGCGTTACAGAAGGAGAGGCGATACCTCTAGACGAAGCGAGAGGGATTCAATCTGCACGTGATGGTGAAGCGGGTGTTGTGATTCAAGCGGGCTCAGGAGCGTATACATTCAGATATGTTTATTCCGATCATGCTGTGCAGTCATGAATAGAAACAGGAAGCATAAGTTCCTTACCGTGGTGAATTGCGGTAAGGAACTTTTTTTCTCTTCACATAGTCACATTTATGGGCGAATGCACATACAAATACAAAGTGATCTTAAGGAAGCGAGGGGAACTCTGTGGCAGTCATCAAAGCGAATTCGAATGATGTGGATCTTCTGGCAAGATTGATCCGCGCAGAGGCAGAAGGCGAAGGCGAGCAAGGCATGCTCATGGTCGGGAATGTCGGAGTGAACCGGATATTGGGCAACTGCCTGGATTTTCGAAACATCCGCAGCATGAACGATATGGTTTTTCAGAGCCCGGGTGGTTTTGAAGCAACACAGAAAGGCTATTTTTATCAACGAGCTAGGGATCGGGATCGTCGGCTAGCCCAAAGGGTCATTAATGGGGAACGCATATGGCCGGCTAGCAACGCGCTGTGGTTTTTCCGGCCGGCAGGAGATTGCCCGGCAACCTGGTACAATCAGCAGAACACAGGCCGATTCAAAGCACACTGTTTCTTCACCCCGACATATGCCGATTGCCCGTCCGTTTTTTGATTCATGTTATACAACCGCTTAGGCGGGAGTTATAAATTAAAGGAGGAAATTACTTATGTACAATCAAGGTGTGCCACCTGTGAACTTCATGAATGGAGTCCGTTATCCGGGAGTGCCGAACCGCGGGACGGCTGGTTATACGGCGAACGTTCCACCGCAGGTGCCTAGCGGAAGCCCAATGACTCCAGGAGGCACCGTTGTTCCCGCCCCGCAATTCGAACAATCCTACGTAGAGAATATTCTACGACTGAATCTGGGCAAACAGGGAACCTTCTATATGACGTATGAAAACAATTCGCAATGGAATGCCAAGGTGTTCACAGGTGTGGTCGAAGCTGCTGGACGCGATCATATCATTATCAGCGAACGGTCGACAGGCCGCCGTATCATCCTGCTGATGGTAAACCTGGATTATGTCGTGTTCGACGAGCCGCTTCATTATCAATATCCGGGTGTTATCGGCAATCCGCCTCCAACGGCTAGATAATCGATCCGATTGCATAAAGAACCTTCGTTTACTCAGGCGTAAACGAGGGTTTTTTCTTTATGTTATACTTGGACATATTCAATGTTCATGCGATTTTTTCTATCCAACGCGTGCGGATTCATCGTATTCTATTAACATTTTGAATGTTTATTCATAGAATATATCAATTCATCGAAAAACGAGTGCTAACGGCTGAGAATCAAATTAAAGCTGATAACAACGTTGATTAATGTCATAAGACAACGTTTGACTGTGTATCGTAGTACTATATAATTACTTATATAGCTTGATTAAGTCGGAATAAGACAAGGAGATGAGACCATTGGGAAGTTGATGCGTAGTCCGAACACGCTGTTATGCTTGATGGCACCACACATTTTTAATAACCGAAGGAGGTGTTCCTATTCGTCATAGCATGCTGTATGGCGGGTAGGAGATCGATTGAGTGACCCCTTACCGAGTTTGATAAGTTTAACCTTGGTATTGATTCTCGTCCTGTTAAATGGATTTTTTGTATCGGCTGAATTAGCTTTCGTTAAAGTGAAAAGCAGCCGTATTGACGCTCTGGCCGAAGAAGGACATAGACGTGCAAAATTTGCGCAGAACATATTGAAGAACCTGGACGGATATATATCCGCATGCCAGTTTGGTATTACCATCGTGTCCATTGGACTCGGATGGGTTGGCGAAAGAACGATATCCGCCATGATTACGCCTTGGTTTCATGGCATAGGCTGGAGCAATACAGCCGTTCATGCCGTGTCCTTGGTAATTGCCTTCATCCTGATTGCACTCATGCACATTGTATTTGGTGCATTGGCGCCCAAGACAGTGGCTGTACGTAAGGCGGAACAAATTGCGCTGCTATCTGCAGGCCCACTGCGGGTGTTTTACACGATGATGTTCCCGTTTATCTGGTTTGCCAATGGGCTCTCCAATAATGTTCTCCGTTTATTCCGGATGCAACCGGTGGTTGAACGGAATGTTCATACCGAGGAAGAACTGCGGGATATGATGAAAGAGAGCAGTGAGAGCGGCCTGATGGATAGCACGGATATGGTGTTGGTAGACAACATTTTTGAATTTGCCGACACGACAGCAAGGGAGATCATGATCCCCAGAACAGAAATGATCTGCTTATACAACAATCTTTCATTGGAAGAAAATCTGAAGATCGCAAGCGAGGGGATGCGAACCCGTTATCCGATTTGTGACGAAGACAAGGATCATATCATTGGCTTTATTCACATTAAAGATCTGATGCGCGGATTCGTTCGTGACCAGCTTTCCTTGATTCGCCCGATCATTGCTGTTCCTGAGTCGATCAAGATCAGCGATCTGCTGCGAAGAATGCAGCGGAGCAAGACGCAAATTGCCATTCTAATTGATGAATACGGCGGGACTTCAGGACTCGTAACCCTGGAGGACATCATGGAAGAAATCGTCGGTGAAATTCAAGATGAGTTTGACGAAGAGCGTCCGGGCATTGAAAAGGTGGGGGAGGATGAATACTCCATTGATGGATTGATGCTGATCGATGAAATTAATGACCAATTTGGTCTGAACGTGGATACAGAAGACTATGATACTATCGGTGGATGGCTGTCCTCGCGTCTTGAGGTGCTGCTCCCACACAAAGGTCAATCTGTCATGTATGAGGATTATCGCTTTGTGATTGAGGAGACCGAGAATAAACGGATTTCGCGGATTCGTCTGATCAGGCAGCAGCAGCAGCTGATTCAGGAAGAAGCAGGTGCGTGAACTGGATATTAGAAGAAGCCTCGACAAAATATGTCGAGGCTTCTTTTTATTTGCAGAAAAGTTTCAAAAAATATATCAATCCATGAAGAATTAGAAACTTTTGTTCTGTCACTGCGTGTTAAAATATGGATGTACCTATTATATTGAAAGAAAGGTGATATGATGTCAAAAGCACGCAGTCCTAAACGTATAGCTTCAGCGGTTGCAGTCAGTGTTCTATTAAGTTTATCTCTGGCAGGAGGGGCTTACGCGGATTCGGCTACAGACATTGCACCCGGTGCCTTAACGACTCCGCCTCCTGTGGAAATGAACCTAAATTCTTCTCTCAACACGTTAGCCAATAAATATTTGATGGATTATTTTTCTTCGATAGGGAAAGTAAGCAGTACTCAAGTAGGGATTAGCGCCACTACCAGTGCTTCTCAAGCTGTAGATTCTCTGGGTATCAATTATGTTCTTCAACGCTGGACGGGCTCCGCTTGGGTCGATTCGGGAGCTTCATACGATAACGGAACGAGTAGAGCCTCTCTGAGCGGAAGCAAAACTTTTAGTGTGCAGGCGGGTTATTATTACCGGGCCAAGACGATTCACTGGGTCAAAGAGAGCGGTACATATGAAGAAGGAACTTATCACACGAGCTCGATATTGGTAGCACAATAATCCGAATATGGATTTATGAAGGGAGTGCCTCGCAAGATCCTAGATCTTGCAGGGCACCCTCTTTTTTTGCATCGAAAGACGCTCCGTACAGGAATCGTTTCACCCTTCGCTGGCCCATCATCTGCTGATCTGTGTGGGCAGCCATGGAACAAAAAGGTCGAAGACCAGCCCTTAAGCCTGTCTTCAACCATTTTATTGGGAACAACCTGTTCTTTTTTTAGATTCTCTAAAAAATCATTGTATGCTGTTTGCAATTTTTATGAATTCATCTTCTGTGAAGAAGC
The DNA here is from genome assembly GCF_037969785.1 of Paenibacillus sp. FSL W7-1332. NCBI lineage: Bacteria > Bacillati > Bacillota > Bacilli > Caryophanales > Paenibacillaceae > Paenibacillus > Paenibacillus sp. FSL W7-1332. The sequence goes on from NZ_CP150209.1 coordinate 2,937,037, forward strand.
CGCTAATGGATACAATCACTTGATCATTATCGTATAAGAAGCGAAGGTTAGTCTCGGTTAAATAGGCTTTTGCTCCGGATTCAAGAATAATCGTCTTCTTAATATCCCCATTGAGATTGATCATTTTACCAAGTGTCATCCCGATAAGATCTATATGGAAAAACTTTTCTTCCGAATTTTTATAATGAAGATGAAGCTCTTCAAAAACCGGATTTTCATCTGTTATTAATGCTGTAGCCTCATAGAATTTGTAATCTTCCGGAAGATAATTGATTTTTGGTATTTTAAAAGGTGCGCGTTTTTGCGATTCTGTCAGAGATTCATCCGTATCTGTGAAAGTAATATATTCGGTTTCCACTAATTGAGCTGGCGGCACATACCCTTCGGGTTCTATTCCCTGCTCCGGTGGGGGAGCCGTTAATGCCTTGCTCTTATCAACAGGCTCTCGCATACCGAAAATTTGGGTCACCACACCATTTCCCCAATCCTTGATCTCCTGATAAACCGGTGTTACCGCTTGAGTTACAGAGGATGGAGAGAATATCAATGCACCAAAGGCCATCGATGCTGCGATGACTCCGGCTAACTGAAAAGTGCGTCGACGCTGTTTCTTTTTGTGTACCTGTTTGATTTGCTGTTGAACCTGCTGCCAGGATTGTCGTTTAGATTCAATGTCAGTAGGGAGTGAGGAACGTGAAGCTGCACGATCAAAGGCTTCGTCAAACGCCTCATCAAACCAATCATCGTATTTTTCGTTGCTCATCCAATTCACCCCACTCTCTATACAGCATTTTCTTTACGGATTCTCTGGCGCGGAACAAGCGCTGCTTCACGATCTCTTCGCGAGTATTCAGCAGCTCCGCGATTTCTCTGTACGTCAGACTATGCTTCCACCGATACTCAATCAATAGCTTGTATTCAGGCTTCAATTGGTCGAGATAATGCTCGATGGATTCCTCCAGCATATTCGACTCCACCTGATGTTCGACGTTCGTGGAAGAAACTACCACGTCCTCTTCATTAATAAAAACACTCTCGACATCCACTTGGTTACGGTATTTTTTATTTTTTCTTAAATAATTCATGGTTGAGTTTTTGGCGACGACACGGAGCCATCCCCGCATCTTGCTTTCGGTTTCAAAATTCGGCTTACTTGTAATCACTTTTATAAAGGACTCCTGAATGATATCCTCAACAGCAGCATGATCCCGTACGACATACAGTATCTGTCCATAAACGAGGTCATAAAATTCATAATAGACTTCTTCCTGAATAGGTTCGCTCAGATCAGCGAAATCTGCTGCAAGGAGGAGCTGTAATCGGTTGGACACGCGATAATCCCCTCTCTGGTGTAACCATCCTATTTCTCTCATCATTTTACAACATATCGGGTAAAAAAGCCCTATTAATTCTAATAACAGCCGACTCTGAAGACTGTTTCCGGGAAACGGGTTAATCCTTATGAAGTCATGTGGTTGAAGCGCATTAGCTTATGAAATAATATGGCAATCTTAGATATGCGTCCATCTCTTCATCATATGCTCGGCAATCTATCGGTATTAATCAAAATAGGGTTGAAGTTGCATCGGGAATCGGGAAGGGAAGGGAAAGGAAAGGGCTAGAAGGTCCATTATGAAAAAAACAGAGCAGCCTCTAATTAAAAGACTGCTCTGTTGCAGATTTCCGATCTCATTGTGTCATGCACATAACGAAAATGTAGCGGTTTAAGCCCAATTGCCGTCGATGAATACAGGCTCCTCTTTGCCATCATGAGTGATTCCGGTAATATGAAGCTCTTTGGAGCCCATCATGAAGTCAACGTGGGTAATGCTGGTGTTCAGACCGCTTGCTTGAAGCTGTTCGGACGTCATGGTCTTGCCGCCCTCAAGGTTAAAGGCATACGCGCTGCCGATGGCCAGGTGACAGGAAGCATTTTCGTCAAACAGTGTGTTGTAATACAAAATACCGCTTTCCGAGATCGGGGAGCGATAAGGCACAAGGGCAACCTCGCCAAGATAATGTGAGCCTTCATCCATGGAGATCAGGCGGGTTAAGGTATCTTCGCCTTGTTCCGCGGAAAAATCGACGATGCGGCCATTCTCGAACGTGATCGAGAAATTGTCAATGATGTTGCCGCCGTAGCTCAAAGGCTTCGTGCTGCGTACGGTGCCGTTCACGCCGGTTTTGAGCGGAGCGGTGAACACTTCCTCCGTCGGAATGTTGGCAACGAAACGCTCGCCTTTCTCGTTGTGACTGCCCGCTTGGGCCCAGATATGTCCCTCCGGAAGCTCGATCGTAAGATCCGTCCCTGGTGAAGTGAAGCGAAGCTTATGATACTTCTTGGCATTGAGTTCATCCGATTTGTGCTGGAGGGTCGTGATATGATCTTCCCATGCACCAATGGGATCTTCGAGATCCGCGCGGACCGCGTGGAATATCGCATCCCACATTTTATCCACCTGCTGCTCGGCCGGAACGTCAGGGAACACCTTGGCAGCCCAATCAGGGGAAGCATAGGCAATGCCGGTCCAGCTCATTTTATCGGCTTGCTGATATTGCCGGTATTTCGCCATAGCGGCGCCATATGTACGCTGGTAATTGGAAATACGCTCCGGATCAACGCCTTTAAGCAGGTCAGGGTTCGAGGAGAGAATGGTCAAGAAAGCAGCCCCTTGCTCGGCAAGCTCGGTTACTTCCTCCGCATAATATGTCGGCGGCTCCAGAAAAGCTTCGTCTGGTGCCAGATCGTACCGTATCCGGTTCACAACCTCATCACTATAGTTCACCTTTACTTGCTTGGCACCCGTTTCATAAGCTTTCTTCACGATAAGACGTACCAACGGTGCAGCATCGATCATGGCGTTAACGACCAGCGTTTGTCCCGGCTGCACATTAGCACCCACCTTGACTGCAAGCTCCGCGTAGCGTTCCATTTTTTGTTCAAAGTTGGACATGACAGCCCCTCCATTTCCTTTATGCTATCAATAAGTAATTTGATGCGCTTTCTTGATTATGACACAATTTTTCCGTTTGTAAATCAACCTCAGGTCAATTAAAAGCCGGAAAAGTTCAAGAAAGCAGCTACTTCATATGAAATAGCTGCTTTATGCTGTCCCGTTTCTTAAAATGCCCAGTTTCCTTTCAGGAATACCGGTTCTTCCTTGCCGTCCGCCGTCACTCCGTAAATATCCATGTCGCCGGAGCCGATCATGAAATCAACATGGGTTACACTCGTATTGAGACCGCTTTGAATCAATTGCTCCTGATTCATATCTTTTCCGCCTTCCAAGCAGAAAGCATAAGCGCTGCCGAGTGCAAGGTGGTTGGAGGCATTCTCATCAAACAACGTATTGTAATACAGGATGTTGGACTCCGAGATCGGGGATTGATGCGGCACCAGCGCCACTTCTCCAAGATAACGGGCACCCTCATCCATGTTCAGGAGACGCTCAAGGGTTTCATAACCTTGCTCTGCCGTGAAGCTGACTACTTTACCTTCTTCAAAAGTAAGGGAGAAATTGTTCACGATGTTTCCGGCATAACTCAAAGGCTTCGTGCTGTGTACGGTTCCGTTGACGCCTGTTTTGAGCGGAGCGGTAAAAACCTCTTCTGTTGGCATGTTAGCCACAAAGGAATGTCCGCGTTCGTTGATGCTGTCGCCTTGCGCCCAAATATGCCCTTCCGGCAGCTCAATGGTAAGATCGGTTCCCGGTGCGATATAGTGGAGTTTCTTGTATTTCTTAGCGTTCAACACGGTGGATTTCGCTTCAAGCACTTCGAGGTGCTTGTTCCAGGCTTCAACCGGGTTATCCTGATCCACACGCACGGTGTGGAAGATGGCATCCCACAATTTGCCGACTTGTTCGGATTCCGGCACATCCGGGAACACCTTGGCTGCCCAAGCTGCTGAAGGCACCGCGATCAGACACCAGCTAAACTTGTCGGACTGCTGATAAGCGCGATAGGTCTTCAATGCTTCTCCGCGCGCTTTGTAGAAGTTTCCGATACGCTCGGAATCAATGCCGCTGAGCAGATCGGGATTTTCGGCAAGCACGTGCAGAATGGCTGCGCCGTTCTCCACCAATTCCGTCATTTCGCCGGCATACCATTTTGGCGCTTCGGTAAACACGTCATCCGCAGCCTTTTCGAATTGAAGTCGTGTTATTGTTTCGTCGTTCCACAGGATCTTAACCAGGCGGGCACCCGCTTCATATGCCTTTTTGGCAATCAAGCGAGCGAATTCGGCGGAATCAACAGGAGCATGAACCACTAAGGTTTGTCCTTCTTGTATGTTAACTCCAACCTTTACAGCCAACTCGGCATATTTGTCCAAGTATGTATTGAAATCGGACATTTGGTACCCTCCAATGCAATTTAATTTACCAACCCATATTATACTAGATCAAGGCGTATAATAAAAACAATAATCAGCTGCCAGGAAAAGTGATATACTGAGTTTTGTGAGTGCTTTACAACGTAATGAAGGAGCGTGAAAACGTGTCAGAAGTCCGAATCGAGCGTGCGGATATGAAGCGGGATGACAGCGATCAGTTCGTAGGATATACCGTATTTTCTATAGATGGACATGCATCAGCCTACGAGATTACTTTCCTGAGCAAGAATGGCCGGGACTGGGACTACAGCTTGAACTTCGCTGGCGAGCCAGGAATCGAGGAGCAGTTTCTTCAGATTGACGAGCGGATTGAAGCCGATAACGAATTGTTTGATGACTTGCTGGATGCTGCCATCGATGCTAGCGAGTTCGGCGAATAAGAGACGATTTTAGAAATGTATTCCAATGAAACAAACCGTACGCCTCCCATGGAAGGGGGAAGTGTACGGTTTGTTTAAGATTGTATAAGCTTTCAGGTAAGCTGAACACATTCGATAATCGCAAGAAATGTTCCGACATGGGAGACGTATAACTTAACCAATCGTAATCCGGCCTTCCGGATGGCGGTACAGTTCTTTATTATTCTTGCGACTCAGCGCATAAGCAAGGGTTAGCGGTCCTAACCGGCCAAGGAACATGAGCAGGGAAATGGTCACCTTACCAACCCCGGACAGCTCGGTTGTAAGTCCCATGGATAGCCCGGCAGTACCGAACGCGGATACGGCTTCAAACAGAATTCTTAAGAATTCGCCAGATTCCGTAATGGACAGAAACATGGAAGCTCCCACCAATAGCAGCAACGATAGAATCGTTAGTGTAATGGAACGGTAAACCAGGGCTTGGGAGATTCGATTGCGATAGAGAACAACGTCCCGTTTTCCCTGGATCATCGTAACGACGGCACCGATAAGTACGGCAAAAGTAGTCACTTTAATTCCGCCTCCCGTTGATCCGGGAGCTGCCCCGATGAACATCAGGATAATCATGAAGAACTGGGAGGATTGCTCCAGACTCGCGATATCCAAGGTGCTGACGCCACCGGAACGGGGAGTGATCGATTGGAATAGGGAAGCCATGATTTTTACCGGATACGAAAGCGGCCCTAATGTTTTGGGATTGCCATGCTCCAGAATAAAGATCATGACAGCCCCAATTACAATTAATAGTGACGTTACGGTTAATACAACCTTGGAATGAAGAGACAGTTTCTTGCATTTCGGATATTCAATAAGATCAAAAATGACGATAAAGCCGACTCCTCCAAGGAAGATCAAAAGCATGAGAATAATATTGACAAAAGGATCCGCTACATAGGTTGCAAATCCTGAGAAGGGTCCGTGAATTTGGCCAAAGAGGTCAAAGCCTGCATTGTTGAATATGGAAATACTCTGGAATATGCCGAAGTAAGCCGCATCGGAAAGCGGCATGATGGCAGAGAACCTGAGCGTAAGCAGTAATGCGCCTGCCCCTTCTATGATCAGCGTATAGACGAGCACTCTTCGGATAAGGTCGACAATCCCTTGAATTTGGTATTGTCCCATTGCTTCCTGAAGGATCATGCGCTCCCGAAGCGAGATTCTGCGGTTGAACATCAATGCAATCCAGGTGGCTGAGGTCATAAAGCCCAATCCGCCAAGCTGAACGAGCATGAGCATGACAATTTGTCCAAATATGGACCAATGGGTCCCTGTATCCACAACGGTTAAACCCGTTACACTGATAGCGGAAACTGCTGTGAAGAGAGCATCTACGATTGGGGTAGAAGTTCCGTCCGCCGTAGCAATGGGAAGTTTCAGCAGGAACGTCCCAATCAGTGTAATCGAAGCAAAGCCGATTGCCAGAAATTTGGGAGGGGTCATTTGGTTGCGAAGGTCTTTCTTTTTCATGCCAATTATCCTTTTCCGAAAGTTTAAATTTGAAATCATTCTCTAATATAACACGAAAGGTGAATCATTTAACCATCATGAATTCGAACCGAGCACCGATCCCTGTATTTATCCCACTGTTTATCGGCATCATCGCTATTTCTTTTTCCTCCATATTCGTAAAATGGTCCACCAGTCCCGTATCCATTCAAGCGATGTACAGACTGGTGATTACATTCCTGATCATGCTGCCCTTCGCGGGCAAATATGCGCCGGCTATCAAATCGTTGAAGCGTTCTGAACTGCTGCTGCTTCTTCTATCCGGTTCGATGCTGGCCCTGCACTTTTTGTTATGGATGGGCTCCTTGAAGTGGACGAGTGTAGCCAGCTCCACAATTATCCTTGCCCTTCAGCCGGTGTTTGTGATGATAGGTGCTTACTTCTGGTTTAAGGAGAAAACATCGCTGGCGGCAATCGGCGGCATGGCGATCGCTTTCCTCGGCGTATTCCTTCTCATTGGGAGCAGCGGGCTCAGTGGGAGCAAGGGGCATTTGACTGGTGATATCATGTCGCTGCTGGGGACGGCTGCGGTCGCCGTGCATATGCTGCTGGGTCAATTGCTGCTGCGGCGTCTGCCTTCATTCTTATACAGCTGGCTTGTCTTTGCAGTAGCAGCCTCCGTATTGGCGGTGTATAACGTGGGAATGAACATTCCGATGACGGGGTATTCCGGACGAGAGTGGGGGATTTTTGCTTTATTGGCTGTCGTGCCAACGGTATTCGGCCATCTGCTGTTCAATTGGCTGATGAAGTATGCCACAGCCTCCACCGTATCGATGAGCGTTCTTGGAGAGCCGGTTGGAGCGAGTTTACTGGCTTTTCTCCTGCTGAATGAGTCGATGAACTCCCTGCAGGCGGCAGGGGGGGCGCTCGTGCTGTTAGGGCTGGTATTATTCTTGAAAGTCGGGAAATCGAAAAAGCAGCCTGTAGACCTTCAACCCGAAGTGCTGGGGTGAACTTCGCTTTATTTTTGCTCTGCCGGAGTAGTTCTGAATGAAATGGCGCACACTGAACCTAAAAAGTCAAATCCTTACAAAAATGGATATCGACTCGAGAAGGGGTTTCGAGCGTGAAAGCAGTCACTTATCAAGGCAGACATCGGATCCAAGTAAAGGATATGAAGGACGCCGTTCTTCGGCACAGCGACGATGTCCTGATCCGAGTCACCACCACGGCCATCTGCGGATCGGATTTGCATTTATACAACGGTGGATTAAAACAGCTGAACGATGATTACATTATCGGCCATGAGCCGATGGGAATCGTGGTGGACGCAGGTCCTGAAGTAAGCAGGGTCAAAGTGGGAGACCGTGTGATCATTCCTTTTATTGTATCTTGCGGAAAATGCCTGTTTTGTCAGAATCACATGGAGAGCCAATGCGATTATGCGAATGAGGGCAAGAATACCGGCGGTTTTTTTGGATATAGTGACGCGTACGGCGGTTTTCAAGGTGCGCAAGCAGAGCTTTTGCGGGTTCCTTACGGGAATTCCATGCCCTTTGTTATACCTGAGGACGCCGAGATGGAAGATGAGAAGCTGCTCATGCTTTCCGATGCGCTGCCCACAGCCATCTGGAGCGTGGAGAACGGAGGGGTTAAACCAGGCGATGTCGTGGTTGTTCTGGGCTGCGGTCCCATTGGACTGCTAACGCAAAAGTTTGCCTGGCTAAAAGGCGCGAAGCGGGTGATTGCGATCGATCATGTGGATTACAGGCTCGCGCATGCGAAACGGACCAATCACGTGGAAACCTACAATTTTGAGAAGATCCCCGAAGTGGAGAGTTATATCCGAGAGATCACCAAAGGCGGCGCAGATGTTGTCATTGATTGTGTTGGTCTGGATGCCAAACGGACCCCTGCTGAAATGCTGGGCAGCATGCTGAAGCTGCAGGGAGGCTCCTTGGGTGCTTTCCGCATGGCTGTGTCTATGGTTCGCAAATACGGGACCGTCCAGCTAACCGGCGTATACGGGCTTGTTTATAGTGCCTTTCCGCTTGGAGAACTGTTCGAACGCAACATAACGTTAAAAATGGGGCTGGCACCGGTCATTCATTACATGCCGCGCCTTTATCAAATGTTGAAAGAAGGGACTGTGGACCCTTCGGATATCATCTCACACCGGCTTCCGATGGAGAAGGCTGCCTATGGCTACGATATCTTCAATGAGCGGAAGGATGGCTGTATCAAAGTCATCTTAAAGCCTTAAGCAGCTGAATAAACCGAATGAAAAAGCGTTCCTGGCGAATGAGCAGCATCCCTGGGGCGCTTTTTTTGATGGGAAAATGGTGTAGCAGCGTTGACAAGGGAGCAGGAAGAATTCATAGTTATTAAAAATAGAATTGTAGAGTGAGAGAGGAATCGAACACAGATGAGCATCAAGTCAGAAGGGCTCCCCGCTAGTATGGAGGGGAACCAGGGAAACACCTATCTTCAAGGCTTCAAAGATTGTATTCCAACCCTCCTGGGCTACCTAAGCATCGGTTTTGCGGCAGGTGTTGTCGAGCGCACCGCAGGTTTCACCCTGCTTGAAATCGCGCTCATTTCGCTGCTGCTCTATGCGGGCTCCGGGCAATTTATTGCGGCAGGGATGATATCGGCCGCTAGCCCGATCCTATCGATCATAGTTACGATATTTTTCGTGAATGCGAGGCATCTGCTGTTAAGCGCGGCGCTTGCCCCTTACTTCAAAGGTCTTTCTTCGGGAAAAAGCTTCTTCATCGGTTCCCTGTTAACCGACGAGACGTTTGGTGTAGCGGCAGCCAAGGCCACCGAGCAAAAAAAACTCGGCTATAAATGGATGGTCGGCCTGAATATTACGGCGTATCTGTTCTGGTGCGCAGCCAATGTAGCAGGCGGTTTAGTCGGGGAGTGGATTCCCGAGCCGGAGAAGTTTGGCCTTGATTTTGCATTGCCGGGGATGTTTATCGGATTGCTTGCTCTGCAATGGATCAGCCGGAAGAAGTATAAACTTGATCTCATGGTGGTTATGACTGCCGCCGTTTCAGTGGTAGCTGTCAGTACAATTATGCCGGGAAGCGCGGCGGTCATAGTCGCGATTGTGGTTGCGGCTACTGCAGGGATGGTGATCGAACGATGGAAATAAGATGGCCTATCGCTATATTGATTATCGGTTGTGCTGTCGTAACCCTTATTCCAAGGGTTCTGCCGCTTATGATTCTGAGCAAGCTCCGCATTCCCGAGACGATGATCCGGTGGTTAGATCATGTCCCGATTGCCGTCATGGGAGCACTGCTAGCTCAGGAGCTGCTGTTATCGGATAGACGTATAGACCCAGGGGGGCATTCCCTAGAATTGATTGCAGCCGTGCCCGCTTTCCTAACCGCTTTTCTCACAAAAAGCCTGTTTGCCACCGTCATTGTCGGGATCTTGACTTTGGTGGGGCTCCGCTTGTTCTTCTAATTAAATATCGCATAGTTTCAGAAGCTGTTCTCCCAGCTGACAAGCGGGAGGACAGCTCTTTTTATTTGGTCGACCGCCCTCCCAGCATGCAGGACCATGCACTGTGTGTGCAGTGAGGGGGGGCGCACGATGTACAAGAAGCTGTTCCCATCGTTCATCCTATATAAGCCGTCTGCCTGTTATTTGGTCAAATGTCAGGGGACAGGGGTCCCTTTCGGAATGCGAGTGCACTGCATATGGTGTACTAACCCATGATATGTATTGAGATCATATATCAAGTTAGGCAGAAGGAGGAGACAGGGGATGATGCCGACGGTTACGATAGTCATACCTTTCTATAACTGCCAGTATATACAGCAAGCATTGGAAAGTGCGGTACAACAAACGTACCCTGCCGTAGAAATCATTGTCGTAGATGATGGGTCAACTCAATATTCACATCTGATCGCACCCTACATGAACAGAGTCTACTATATGGGCAAGAGTAACGGCGGAACGGCCAGCGCCTTGAATCATGGCATTTTGCATGCTTCCGGTGATTATATTGCCTGGCTCAGTTCGGATGATCGTTATGTCCCCCAAAAGATTGAGCGGCAGATGTCGTATATGCTGAGCAGCGGACTCGATGTCACGTATACCGGTTTTTGCGTCATTGATGAGCACAACCGGGTGACAACGCCGTACGAAGGGATTCCCATGGCATCTCATGCAGATTTGGCCCGGCAGCTCACGTATTCCAATCCGATTAACGGCTGCACGGTCATTATGAAGAAAGACTGGCTTCACCGGGTAGGTCTATTTAATCCACAGCTTCCCTACACTCATGATTTCGATCTTTGGATCCGGCTGTTAATGAGCGGAGCTTCTTTTGGATTCATACCGGATATGCTTACGATGTATCGGGTACATTCCCAGATGGGTACGGTCCGTCATCAAGCGAGAATTCTTCCAGAATATGAGATGGTGAAAAACAATTACCGCCATGTACTTGAGCATTTGGCTCAGCTTGGCCGATAATGGGGGATACCATGAAAATACTACTGGCAACCCATTGGCTACTCCCTCATGTTGGCGGAGTATATAACTTCATGCAGGAGCTTAAGAAACGTCTTGAACAGCTGGGTCATGAAGTTGATCTGCTCGGAAACAGTCCGGATTACAGGAAAATCCATATTGTCAACCAAGGGAAGGAACTAGCCAAAGAAGTTTTGCTGCCCATGCTGGAGGCAAAGCTTGATCCGCAGACGGCTCCTGGTTTGAATCAGCATAGTGCGATACGCTTTTATGAGCTAGAGCGTTACTGCATGGAATTGGCGGCAGCCTATTTCGGGCTGGAGCAATACGATATCATTCATACACAGGATAGTTTTTCGACACGCTCTTTAAGCAGGGTAAAGCCCAAGCGTACGCCACTCGTATCGCATATCCACGGCTCTGTCGCACGTGAGATGAAGGACATATTTCGAAATAATCCTGCACAAGGCGTCAATGAAGGAAGTCCCGCTTGGCGTTATTTTCCAGCAATTGAGTATCATGCGGCCTTGTCCTCTGATTTAACGATTACGGCTAATCAATGGTCCAAGAATGTTCTTATGAGCGATTGCGGGGTACCTGATTATCGGATTACGGTGTTTCAATATGGTCTGGACGCTGAAGCGTTTCAGGCAAAATATAGAGCGGGATCGTCACATCGGCGACCACCTGGGAAAAAGGTCATTATCTGTCCGGCCAGATTGGTGTTCGTGAAGGGGATTCATGTACTGCTTGAATCCCTTGCTATTCTCAAGCGGATGCGAAACGACTGGGTGTGCTGGATTGTAGGGGATGGCGCCATGCGAGGGCAACTGGAAGAGCAGGCCATAAGGACGGGGCTGCAGCATGAGGTGTTATTCCTTGGACAGCATGACAACGTTCCGGGGCTGCTCAGCCAATCGGATATCTTTGTCCATACTTGCATTCAAGATAACCAGCCGTACTCGGTTATGGAAGCCCAAATGGCAGGACTCCCGAGCGTCGTATCGACCGCAGGGGGGTTGCCCGAAATGGTAACTCACGGTTTCACGGGATTGTTAGCCCCTGTAGGAGATCCGGGAAGCACGGCCCAGCACCTCAATTTGCTGCTCCGAGATGAGGATTATCGAAAATTTCTGGGTAATAACGCCAAGACATTCGCCTATAAGCATTGGTCCATGGATCTTATGATCGAACGTATGCTGAACATATACTACGGCGCCATCGCTCAGAAATCATCCCAGTAAAAAGGAGTGAGTAGCTTATGAATCAGCAAGCCTTTAACGTAATGAGTGATTTGTACAACAGGATTTTTGTCAATCAAAGATCCACTCCGGACGTGTTGGTCGATTATGTTATTTGGAACCGAATATTTCAGTCACTTCCGAAAGATTACAAGCTCCCGGATGAACCGGTAAACTATGTTTAAGAACCTATGTCAAATGGCAGACCAAGTTTTAATATTGGTCTGCCATTGTCGTATGGAGAAGAGAACATGTGATGATTCGAACCGAATCTCGTGTTATGAAGTTAGATCAAATACATGCCTTGGAACAGAAAACTCCAGCGAAAGCGGTTGCTGAACCAGATATCGACATTCGGCATTTTTACAGCGCAAACGTGCTCTAAGTTCCAATCCAACATTTCTATTTCCTGGACAGGTTCATGATTGACGGCGAGCACATGGAAAGGTCCGTAGCATATTTGTTTCAAAGAATCTACCAATTCCTTAATATCCTCGCGACTGGAATCGGTTCGGATAAACAGAATGCGGCCCCCGCTTCCCAACGTCTGCAGAAATCTGGCAATTCTACGATCATATTTAATCTTAACATCCGGATATCCCAGCAGATCGGGAGGGAAATTGTTATGCACATAAAAATCATGGTTAAGATAGAGGTCGTATTCTTGATCCCAGATATTATACAGCTCTTCACTAGCCTGATTAACCATGAGTAAGTTGGAATACACCAGCATGCCTTCAAACCGATTGCGAAGCATTCTTGATATTTGAGGCAGCACCGGAGTACCCATCCAATCGATAGGTCCGGCAAATCTGCGCAAACCGTGTTCTCTTAGCTCAATACCCGGCAAACAGTTGTTTCCCAAACTGAATATCGCATGGTAGGGGCCTTTGATATCTTGGAGGCTCAACATCCCTTGTCACCGATCCTTTCTTTAGATGTGCTTACATTATATTAAATGCGAATTTGAAAGAATTGGCTTGGACCAGGGATCAAGTAACTCACAAATGGATGATCGTCACTATGGATATGCCCTTACACGCGAAGAGGTAGTTACATAACCTGATATTAATGATGCTGCCATAGCCAGGAGGGAATGAAATGTCCATCTTTCGTTTAGATGCAGTGGAATATGGTCAAATTGATGCGCGGTATATCCAGTCGGTGGATCTAACGATTACCAATGCAGGAACTGAAGATTTTGATGTCCTCATACATGGATACCACCCCCATGGAGTCTATTATGTCGGACTGACTCATGTCGCAGTTGGAAATACAGTGAATGTTCCCAATATCACGAACCATAATATGGCATTCAGCCTTCTGCTTGTGACCAATATTAACTACGCGTTCACTACGCTGGTTACCTTACATGCCAAGAATGAAGGACAGCTTGTGGCCGTTTACTCACATTCTGATTTTCAAGTGATTGAATAAGGGGAGGGGTGCGACATGAAGGTGCTGTTCGTCTACTATGTGCCGAGCGGGGGGGTCGAGACATTAAACAGACAGCGATGCCGTGCACTGCGACTAGCCGGAATCGAGGCGCATTGCCTGTATTATAACTGGGGGTCCGGCATGCAGAATGCTGCGGACTTCCCCATCTACGTCACCCGCAATGACATCGAGATCAAGCACATCTTGGATTCGAATAATTTTGACGTCATCGTCGTTACGACGGATCACGCCAGTTTCCCGCGCTTTCGAATGCTGGGGTTCAAAGGGAAATTCGTGCTGGAGATTCAAGGGTATGGACCCAAGAGCGTTGCCCATGCGCAGCTTTCACAGGCAGTTCCATATGTGAATGAATATGCTGACGCGCTGCTCAATCCCAATACCCCGCATATTGCCGCTCTGTTCCAGGAGCTGTATCCGCATAAGCCGCAGTTTCATTTCAACAATTGTTTTGATAGTCAACGGTTCACGTACCATTCTTATCCGAGACCCTCAAGCCCTGTAATGGCATGGCTTGGACGGATCGAGGATAACAAGAATTGGCGAGAGTTTCTTCATGTCGGGCATGCGCTTAAGGAGCATGTTCCTGATCTCCAAATGTGGATGTTTGAGGATAGTGAGCTCAGCCAGCCGGCAGAAAGGGAGCAATTCCTATTACTCATTGATGAATTAGGCCTGTCGGATCGTTTAACCCTTCGGTCCAACGTGCCTAATGCCGAGATGCCTTATTACTATTCAATTATTGGAGACTCAGGCGGATTTCTGTGCTGCACTTCCAAGGTAGAGGGAGCACCTTATGCGGTGCTTGAGGCGATGAGCTGCCGCTGCCCGGTGCTGACAACCGATTCGGATGGGGTATCCACCTCGGTTCATCATAACTACTCAGGCAAGTTTTATGTGCTCGGAAACATTGACCATGCCGTTACCGAAGCGCTTGAACTCATGAAGGAACCTGTTCTTCGTGAACAGATTCGAGACCAGGCGATGAGACATGTCGAGCAACATTTCAATCCGCATATCTATGCGATGAATTTTGCCGGCCTGCTTCAATCGATAGGGTTGTAATTCCCGTGATCCAAAATTTCAGAGCGAAAAAAACAGCCTGATTCCTCCAGTTGAGCGAGGAATCAGGCTGTTTTCTATGTTCATTCTTCTACTGTCTCCTGGCGTTCATTGGCCGAATCAGGATGTGCGAAGCCAGTGGCGGTAGGTTTCTTCCATGCCTTCTTCCAGGCTAAATAACGGACTCCACTGCAGCAATGCCCGGGTCCTCTCATTATTCAGGCAGCTGTGCAGAATATCGCCGTTCTTCGCGGGCAAATAGTGAACATCAATGCGGTCAGGATGCAGTCTGCTGATGTGATCGACGAGTGAATTGACGGTATGGCCGGTGCCGGTGCTAACATGTAGAACGCTCTCGTCCCCGTGTTGAATGGAGGCGAGGTTTGCTTCAACCACATCCTTGACATAAATGAAGTCCCGGGTTTGCTCGCCATTGCCGAATATATGAAACGGAGCACCTTGACGCAGACGGTCACCAAATACCGCCACAACACCGCCTTCCCCCTTCGCAGTCTGACCCGGACCGTAGACATTCCCATAACGAAGAATGGTGTACTGCAGGCCGAAGAAACGGTGGTATAAGCGGATATATTGCTCGCCTGCCACCTTGGATAGGGCATAGAAGGAGATTGGATTAACCGGATCATCCTCCGTCAGCTGAGATTTCTCCAGATCTCCATATACGCCAGAAGTCGATGCAAACACAATCTTACGGACTCCAGCCTTGCGGCAAGCTTCAAGTACATTGATGGTGCCCATTACATTCGCATCCGCATCAAGTTGAGGCTCTTTGATCGACCGCTGCACATCGGCCTGTGCGGCCAAGTGGAACACAACGTCCGGCTTCAGCACGGAGATATACGCCGTTGTCTGCTGGCTGTTTACATCGGTTACATGTAAAATCGCCTCGCTGTGAAGGCGACCTGGATCTCCGGTTGTGAGGTTATCAATCACATGGACTTCATAGCCTTGATTCACGAGTCCGTTCACCAGGTGGGAGCCGATAAAGCCTGCTCCGCCGGTTACAACCATCTTCATGTCTTATACCCTCCAGCCTTTTGTTTGGGATGCTTTATCCTACGTGATACGTAAGGATCATGCATTGGACAATTGACAGGGAGGGCGAAGGAATGGGCAGATTAGATTGACGTTTACATTCCTGTTATAATGGAAGCTGCAATTTAACATTATTTTTACACAAAAGAGGGAATGGAAAATGGAACGCTACCTTGAACAAAGGTTGAGATTATGCATACTCGTTTTTTTGACGCTCTTATTGAAGCTGATCCTTCTAAGAGTGTTTCTGTTTAATGGGGTCATATGGGGGAAGGTGCTCACCGACGCGCTATCCCTGCTGGCGCTGATTAGCTTTCTGGAGCTGCTCCTGCCGGAAAGAGGCAAAAAGATGGTCTATGTGATCCTAAATGTCGTATTATCGTTCATCATGTTTGCGTCCGCTGTTTATAACGTTCATTTCGGGTCCATACCGACATATACCGCGCTTGCGGGGATCGGGCAAGTAAACCAGGTAAGAGCCAGCATTACGGCTTTGTTAGAGCCGGAGCACTTTCTCTTCTTCCTGGACCTGCTGGTCCTGTTGATCATATGGGCGGTTCGAAAAATTCGTTCCCGCACCCGAGGAGGATTGCATTTTGGTGGAGTCCGTTCCAGTTATTCTGTTTCCTATTCGCGCAGGCCTGGCATGAAGTGGCGCATATCCATGATGGTTGTGCTGGTCATTGCGGGTGTTCTGTCCGGACTTATCATCCGTAAAGAATGGGGAATCGAGAATGAAATCGTGCGAGCGGAGCAAATGGGATTCATGAATTACCAGGTTTCCTCCGTGATCCGGATATCGCAGGAGAACCGTGCGCTGGCCGAAGGGAGTCTGCAAGACACGATTCTGCGCTCCCAGCAGCTCCTGGCGACTTATCCTTACGTTAAGGAAGCAAAGGACAAGCCGGACTACTACGGCGCTGCCAAAGGCAAAAATCTGATCATCGTTCAGATGGAATCGCTGCAGAATTTTCCGGTTGGTCAGTCCTTGAATGGCCAGGAGCTGACACCGGTGATGAACCAGCTCGCAGATGGCGGCCTGTATTTCCCGCATGTCTTCCAACAGATCGGGCAAGGCAACACTTCGGATGCCGAATTTGCGGTCAATACATCGATTTATCCGACCGGAACGGTGGCGATGTCCACCGGATTCGGGAATAAAGAGCTGCCAAGTCTGCCGCGGCTCTTGAACAAGCACGGTTATGTTACGACGACATTCCACGTGAATGACGTGAAGTTCTGGGATCGAAGCAAAATGTACCCTGCGCTTGATTTTCAGCATTATTACGACAAGCCCTACTTCACGAATGATAACTTCAATGAGTTTGGACCTTCCGATGAAGAGCTGTTCCGTGTCGGCGTGGATAAGCTGCTGGAGAATCAACAGCAGAACAAGCCTACCTATGCCCATTACATCACGGTATCCAACCATTCGCCATATCATGTGAAGGATGAATTTGCGAAGATCACTCTGCCGGCTGAACTGGAAGGGACCCATCTGGGGAATTACCTGAAGTCGGTGAATTATTCGGATTATGCACTCGGTACTCTGGTTGACCGTCTGAAGCAGAACGGATTGTGGGATGATACCGTATTGGTGGTGTACGGGGATCACTTCGGCATCAATCCGGCAGAAGCCGACGCCGAGATGATCTCTTCAACGCTGGGCATTCCTTACCATGAGCGGGTCAGCCGATTTAATATCCCGCTTGTCATTCATGTACCTGGCATGAAGGAAGGAAAGGTCATCGAGCAGGTAGGGGGGCAGGTCGATATTCTGCCAACCGTCGCTAACCTTTTAGGCGTATCGCTTGACGATGAAGGCTTTAACGCATTTGGGCATGACCTGCTGAATGTGGACCGCAATGTAATCGGGATGAGATATTATTTGCCGACAGGCTCTTTCTTTAATAATGACATTCTGTTCGTTCCCGGTGACGGATTTGAGGATGGCACGGCGGTTTCACTGAAGACGCTCGAGCCCGTCACGGACATCACGCCGTACCGCGGCGATTATGACTATATTCTGCAGTTAATGAAGCTGTCCGATGAATATGTGAAAATGCTGCCCAAGCGAGCGCCATAAAGCTCAATGAATAATTAACGAGGAAGAGGATTGTTTCATCAAGCCGAAGCAGGCATGGATGAAGCAATCCTTTTTTTTTGTAAAAGCTGCCATGAAGGATTGTCACGGTTTTGTCATCTATGCTATTATTACTCTTATTGTTAACCTAATCATGATTTAAAATGGTTTACATTCAAACGGAGAGGGAGAATAGAGATATGACGACTCAAATCCATTATAATTGGGCGAAGCTGGCTGATCACGTTGTGCGAGGGCATGAAATAACGCCGATTGAGGCTTTGGCCATTCTCAACAGCGAGGATCAGGAACTGCTGACGGTTATGCAGGCTGCATATCGAATCCGCCGCGAGTATTATGGGAACAAGGTTAAGCTGAACATGATCGTTAACGCAAAATCCGGTCTGTGTCCTGAAGATTGCGGATACTGCTCCCAGTCCATCGTGTCGGAAGCCCCTATTGATAAATACGCATGGCTTACCAAAGACAAAATTCTCGAAGGCGCGCGTGAGTCGATTCGCCGGAAGGCGGGAACCTATTGCATCGTTGCTTCCGGTCGTCGTCCTTCCAATCGGGAGATAGATCATGTAGTCGCAGCGGTGAAGGAGATTACACAGACGACTCAGCTGAAGGTGTGCTGTTGTCTGGGCTTTTTGAATGAGGATCATGCGCGCAAGCTCGCTGATGCCGGCGTGCATCGATATAACCACAATCTGAATACTTCCAAAGATAACTATGAACAGATTACGACCACGCATACATACGATGACCGCTTAGATACCGTGAAGCAGGCAAGCTCTTCCGGAATGTCCCCTTGTTCCGGAGCCATTTTCGGAATGGGCGAGAGCCTGGAAGAACGGGTGGAGATTGCGTTTGCTCTGAAGTCGCTTGGAGCCGATTCGATTCCTTGCAATTTTCTGAATGCGATTGAAGGCACTCCTCTTGAAGGGCGTAAAGAATTGACCCCGATGATGTGCTTGAAGATTCTTGCCATGATGCGGTTTGTTAACCCTACGAAGGAGATTCGGATTGCAGGGGGACGTGAAGTGAATCTGCGCTCCTTGCAGCCGTTGGGATTATATGCGGCCAATTCGATCTTCATCGGCGATTATTTAACAACAGAAGGCCAGGCCCATAACGCAGACTGGGGATTGATTGAAGACCTAGGGTTTGAAATTGAGGAATGCGCTCTGTCATGATGTATTGACATTTAGGCATGAAGCACATACTATATACCCGTAGGGGTAGGGGATGGAAGTTGAAAGTTCCATGCTCACCAAGCATCAAGTCGATGCACATGACAATGATGGGGGAATGCTTTGTGCTGATTGCATCTGCCGCTCTGATTATATTTATACTCAGTTTATATTACCGAAGGTATGTACCTATATCTGGCTTGCGGTTCATGAAGTGCAGTGATCTTCGACAGGCCCAGAAGGAATGTCCGAATCTGAAAGTGCTCGATGTACGTGATGTGTCCGATTATATGGCTTGTCCGCGGAAAGAGACGATTAACATCTCTCTCGGAAGGTTGCCTTATGTGTGGGAGCAGGAGCTGAAACCCGATGACTCCGTGGTCATTGTAACGCCCAAGCGTTCGGATGGAATCCTGGCTGCGCGCAAGCTGAAGAAGGCCGGCTTTACTTCGCTTTTTTATTTACAGGAGGATTGCACAGCTTGCAATTCCATGCAGCACGTTTCACTGAATTAATGACGATCTGATCAGCAGACTTTGCTGGTCAGATTTTTTGTTTTTCGGGTAAGGGGATCAAATTTGACAATGATAATCGTTATCATTTAGAATGAAAGAATATCGTTCATATTACGGTTATTTTCGCTAAGGGAGTGTTCGTTGAATATGTTGATCGAGACGAAAACGATTATTGTTAAGGCAGGCACATCCAATCTGGTTGTAGAGCGTTTCAGCAAGCCCGGACCCATAGAAGAAATTGAAGGTTTCATTGATCTGAATGTCCTTGTCAAGAATGCAAAGCGTACCGACGAAACGGAAGAGGTTATCGTTATGATTCGCTGGGAATCCAAAGAGGCGTGGAAACGCTGGGAGACCAGTCCCGCGCATATTCAAGGACATCGTGATAACCGCGGCAAGCCGCAGCCTGAGCATGTGATCAGCTCCAGCCACGGCATGTATGAGGTTATGGCAACCAAAGGACCGAGACCTGTTCAACAGGCATAATAATTTCATTATCCAGAAAGAAGCGGCTGTTAAAGCCGCTTCTTTTTTTTGTTACATTGTACCATCGGGTAGGGCTGACAGGGGGTTAAAACGGCAGATTTTAGGGAACTGTAAAGGGATGAAAGACTTGGATCAGCTATACATTCAACCTACTGTTTGGAGGAAGTCACCTATGTATCATCTGTACAGCCATAATGATCTGGATGGTGTCGGTTGCGGCATTATCGCCAAATGCGCTTTCGGCGAAGGAATTGATGTCCGTTACAACTCCATTCACGGATTGAATCAACAAGTCGCAAGGTATCTGAACCGGACTTCCTTGCAGGATAATCCGTATGATGTGTTGTTTATTACGGATTTGTCGGTCGCTCCGGATATGGAGAAGGAACTGAACGTGTTTGTTGAAGAGGGAGGGCAGGTGCAGCTTATCGATCACCATAAAACGGCTCTTCACTTGAATGAATATAGCTGGGGGCAAGTGGACGTCACGCATCGGGACGGCCGCTTGGCATCGGCAACCTCGTTATTCTATGAATATTTAATCGAGCATGGACATCTGGGCAGAAGTGAAGCGCTGGATGAATTCGTAGAGCTGGTTCGCCTCTATGATACGTGGGAATGGGAAGAGAACCAGAAGGTTGAGGCTAAACGCCTGAACGATTTGTTCTATATGTTGTCCCTTGACGAGTTTGAGAGCAAGATGACGCAGCGTCTGCGGGAGCAAGGGGGCTTCTTCTTTGATGAGTTTGAAGAAAAAATATTGGACATGGAAGAGAATAAAATCGATCGTTACATCCGCCGCAAGCAGCGAGAGCTCATCCAGACCTTCGTGGGGGAGCATTGCGTAGGCATCGTATATGCCGAATCCTATCACTCTGAACTTGCCAGCGAACTGGGAACGACGTATCCCCACCTTGATTACATTGCTATCTTGAACATGGGGGGAAGGAAAATGAGCCTTCGCACGATTCATGATCACGTGGACGTGTCCGATGTGGCGATGCGGTACGGGGGAGGCGGTCATCCCAAAGCAGCGGGGTGCACGATCACGGAGGAAGTGTATCAGTTATTTGCTGCTGAACCGTTCGAGCTGGAACCGATCCGGTTCGATGCTTCGCGGAATCAGTTCAACATTAAGGGCGCGGAGTCCGGCGTGTTATACGAAAGCTGGGGCGAGGATCTGCTGTTTGTTTATGCCAACGCCGGTGAATGGATTGTCGAGTGGAACGGGGAACCTCTCCCATTCCGGTTCAGATCGTTCGAGGAGGCGGAGCGGCACATGAAGCGGCAGTATGGCGTCTGGCTGTCCCGGGATGACGTGTTTGTGAAGATGCTGAAGGAGCAATGGGTGCGAAACCGAACCAATGATCGTCCAGGCCTGCCGCTGGATATGGACGAGGAGAAGTTAATGGAAGATCTGTAGATTAAACAGCATCAAGAGTGGAGTAGATCAGTCCTAGAGAGACTTCATTGTGAGACAGGAGGAATATACGGTGAAAAAAATGATCGCTGGCTGGGCTCTTGCCCTGTTAACGGCAGGCATCCTCGCATGGAGTCAGACTCAAAGTCATTCCGAACCCTCCATCCCCTCGGCTGTTCACAGCAAAGAGCTGCTGAAGGATGTCCCTGTACCATGGTCCGCTACGAAGAACACCATTCGATTGAATACATCCGATCCTGTAAATGCGGCCGTATTGACCTCCAAGACGCTGTGGCAGTCCACGAATGAGCACAGTCGTCCGCAGACGGTGATTCTGGTGGATGCGGCTCAATGGTCCATAGCGGCTGTGAGCGTCGATCTGACGCAGCTTAGCGAAGGGCCGCTGCTGTTTGTGGAAGAAGAGGGGATTCCCAAGGAAACGCTGGAAGAGCTGCGGCGGTTGAAGCCAAGGGGAGCGGAGCATAACAAGGGCATTGAGATTATCACCGTCGGACCAATCTCGGATCAGGTGATGAAGGAGCTGAACGGGCTTGAATACAAGCTTGATCACATTGCTGCCGGGGAACCTGAAGGAGCTGCAGCCGCGATTGATGAATATGCTGCTAAGGTATCCGGATCTGTACCCACCTCGGTTATTGTCGGATCGATGGACCGTCCGGATTATACGCTCCCAGCGGTGAGCTGGATTGCCCATATGCCGGAAACAATGCTGTATGTTGGCGAGAAGAATGTCCCTGAAGAAACGGCACAGGCGCTTCATAAGCGGAAAGGGAAAGCGAATATCTATATCATCGGTCCGGAAAAGGTGGTATCCCGGGCAGTAGAGGACGAGCTGAGGCAATATGGTAAGGTGACGCGAATATCCGGGGATGACCCATTCGAGAATGCCGTTCATTTCGCGCAGTTTAATGATCCCGTAACAGGCTTCGGTTGGGGCGTTCAATCGCCGGGATACAGTCTCTCGTTCTCGACGCCGGATTCGCCCGTATTGTCCATTGCAGCCGCTCCATTGTCCCATATGGGTAAGCATGCCCCTTTATTGTTTACGGAGCGAGACGGGGTGCCACGCTCCATTACGAAGTATGTTGAATCGATCCGCCGTCAACTTGCTGCGTCCAATGGGGAGGCTCCGTACAATCACGCCTGGATCATTGGTGACGAACAGACACTGACCAAGAAGCTTCAGGGCGAGCTTGATGAGATTTTGGATATGGAGTCTGGACATAACTAATGGATCCTCCTATTGTCATATCGATTCGTACACGCTGCGTCGTAAAACAGAAAAAGAGGGCATCCCGCCAGATCTAACATCTTTTGGGATACCCTCTATGATATGGGATGATATATGTTCAGGCTGCGAACATTCATCGTTACGTTGCAAATTCAGAGATATTCGCAGGATTAAGCATACCAGCCCCATACGAAGATGAACAGCGTTCCGAAAATCGTGACAAGGCCAACGAACAGAGCGAAGGCAATGTTGATGTAAACGGATTTTTTGTCATCACTTTCCCCGACGTGCATGAACAGCATGAGCTGAACGGCTGCCTGCAGGATAGCGGTCACCAGCAGAACGGCCATTTTCGAAGCTGCCGGCATATCCAGCAGAACGACGAGTGCAACTGCTGAAAGGACGAGAGACGATATATAACCCGCTACATGCTTAATTGGAAACAGCTGTTTTATCATGTCACATCAGTCCTTTCAAGTATACAAAGCTGAAAATGAAGATCCACACAACGTCCAGGAAGTGCCAGTAGAGCGAGAAGATGAAGGACTTGTTGGCTGTGGAATGATCCAGTCCATGCTTTTTAAGTTGAATCAGAATGGCAGCTCCCCACAGGAGACCGAAGGTAACGTGAGCTCCATGCGTGCCAAGCAATGTGAACAAGCTGGAGGAGAAGGCGCTGGTTGAGAGCGTTACTCCTTCATGCACATAGGTGAAGAATTCGAAGATCTCGATTCCGAGGAATCCCGCACCCAGCAGCAGGGTGATGACCATGAAGATCATCATCTGCTTTTTCAGTCCCAGACGCATCGCATGAACAGCCAAACCGATGGTGAAACTGCTCGTTAAGAGCAGGAACGTTTCAAGCAGGACCGGCGTAATTTCAAAGATTTCCGCTCCGCTCGGACCGCTGGCAAAGCGGTTCACGAGAACGAAGTAGACGGTAAACAAGGTGGCAAAGAGCGCAATTTCAGCTCCGAGGAACAGCCAGAAGCCAAATATTCGATTACGGTTTTCCTCTGTTCCATATTCCAGCGGCTGAGTGGCATCTATTTTCATACCGTATCACCCCGCAGTTTCTGTTCGGTTTGAACAATCTCATCAACCGGAATGTAATATCCGTGATCACGGTCGAAGGACATGGTTGCCAAAATAATCAATACCGCGATACCCGCAACGATGGATGGAACCCACCAGCTGAATACCAGGAAGAAGCCAAGGAAGAAGAAGGCGATACCCAGTATAAACGGTTTACCAGTGTTGCTTGGCATATGAATCTTCGTGATTTTCTCATCCGAAAGCGGCTCGTTGTTTTTCTTCGAGAACCAGAAGGCGTCGCGGCCCTTGACTTTCGGTGTTACCGCAAAGTTGTATACAGGAACCGGACTTGGCGTTGACCATTCCAGTGCGCGTGCATCCCATGGATCTCCTGTTTTGTCGCGCGGCTCGTAACGTGTACTCCAGTAGATGTTGTATACCAGAATGATGAATCCGATCGCCAGTCCAATTGCGCCGACCATCGACAGCATATTCAGCGGGCCAAAGCCGGTTTCGGCCGAATAGGTGTACGTACGACGGGTCATCCCCATCAATCCCAGGAAGAACATCGGGAAGAACGTTACGTTAAATGAGATGGCAATGAACCAGAATGCGATTTTGCCCAGCTTTTCGTTCAGACGGAAGCCGAACACTTTAGGGAACCAGTAATGGAAACCGGCAATGACGGCGAATACCGCGCCTGGAATGAGCACATAGTGGAAGTGGGCAACCAGGAACATCGTATTGTGATACTGATAGTCGGCACTGGCCATCGCCAGCATAACGCCGGTTACGCCGCCGATCGTGAAGATCGGGATAAAGGCAAGCGAGTAGAGCATCGGCGTCGTAAAGCTGATTCGACCCTTGCGAAGCGTAAAGAGCCAGTTAAATATTTTGATTCCGGTCGGTACGGCGATCGCCATCGTTGTGATGGAGAAGAAACCGTTGACCATGGCCCCTTGACCCATCGTGTAGAAATGGTGGGCCCATACCAGGAAGGACAATCCGGAAATAATCGCCATGCTTAATACCATGGAGCTATAACCGTACAAGTTCTTTTTGGAGAAGGCCGAGATAATCTCACTGAAAATACCGAATGCCGGCAGAATAACGATATACACCTCAGGATGACCCCATACCCAGAACAGGTTGGCCCATAGCATATCCATACCGCCGTTCGCCATCGTGAAGAATTGGGAACCAAAGATGCGGTCGAACATCATAAGCAGGAGCGCAATCGTAAGTACAGGGAAAGCAAAGATAATGATGACACAAGTGATCAATACAGACCACGTAAACATCGGCATGCGCATCAAGGTCATGCCCGGAGCACGCATCTTCAGTATCGTTACGATAAAGTTAAGACCTGTCAGCAACGTACCAATCCCTGAGATTTGAAGCGACAGAGAGTAGTAGTTATTGCCGACCGTCGGACTGAATTCGATACTGGCCAGCGGGAAGTAAGCGGACCAGCCGGCATCCGGCGAACCTCCGATAACGAAGGAAATGTTGAACAGCATCGCGCCGGCAAAGAACAACCAGAAGCTGATTGCGTTCAGTTTAGGGAATGCTACGTCACGGGCGCCGATCTGGAGCGGAACGATGACGTTCATCAGACCGAAAATAAACGGCATGGCCATAAAGAGGATCATGATGACCCCGTGAGTCGTGAATACTTCATTATAATGCTGACCGGTCAGAAACTTCATCTCCGGTGCGGCGGTTTGCGCACGCATCATGATCGCGTCCACGCCTCCGCGGAACAGCATGATCAATGCACAGATGATGTACATGACACCAATTCTTTTGTGATCCACGGTCGTCAGCCATTCCCGCCACATGTAACCCCACTTCTTGTAATAGGTCAAACCGAAGAGGATTGCGAGCGAGACGAGCACGATACTCACCATGGCGCCGTAAATTAACGGATCACCGGTAACGAAAAATTCGTCCCATTTCATAAAGGCCTAGCTCCTTTCTGGATGTATGAAGTAGATCGGGTGAACAACGTTTCACGCACCGATTTAATGTCTTTCATGTTGATGATTTGGGCTTTCTTCAGCCGGGAAGTTCGGCAGCGGTTCGTTCGGATCCACGTTGGTTTCGCTGTCAAATTCCGTTTCTTCCGTTGTTGCAGGATCCGGGTGGACGTCTTTATGGTCCTGATGCTCCTCATTACCGTTGACATCGCCGCCATGGTGATGATCTTCGGATGGCGGCGGACTGAATTCCAGATGCGTATTGGAGAAAGTCATCCGACCGACATGCGCGGTATCCAGAAGCTTCTTGAACTCATCTTCCTTCAGTTCAGGCGCGGTGTCCTTTACATCTTTAACCCACTCATCGTACTCGGCAGAGGTCATGGCAAGAGCTTCGAACTCCATATGGGCAAAGCCTTCGCCGTTGAAGTTCGCGTTACGGCCCATCATCGAACCCGGTACGTCGGCAACCATGTTCAGCTTGGTGATCATGTCGCTCATCGCGTACTTCTGTCCGTGAAGCTGAGGAATCCAGAAGCTTGTGATCGGACCGAATGAATACAGTCTGAACTCGATTGGACGATTGGTCGGAATGTTCACGTAATTGACAGTCTCGATTCCTTCTTCCGGATAACTGAAGTGCCATTTCCAGTTCGAGGAGGAAGCGTAAATAACCAGAGGCTCTTGGTTCTCGTAGCCTTCAGGCACATTCTCGACGGCCACCGTCGTTTTGACCGTTACGACCGAGAGCACGGCAACGATCAGAATCGGAATGGCGGTCCACAGAATTTCCAGCCATTTGTTGCCCTCTTCATGAGGCGGCTCGTAACCTTCGTTGGATTTCTTGGCTCGATATTTGGTGAGCATGTAGATATAGAGCGCGTAAACTACCGCTAGAATTCCGACCATCATGAGAATGGAGAATATGATTGTATCGGATAGGGTTCTGGCAGCCGGTCCTTTCGGATCTAATACCGTGAGCGAGCTGCATCCCGATAAGAGCAAGGTAAAGCATAATAACAATGCAAATAACGGCCCTCTTTTGTTCATGATGTACCCCTTTCCTTGAAACGTTCGTTCGATTCAATGTTACTGACACATCTATAGTAGAAAGTTCCGGTCGGCTTTGCAAAACACATAAACTTGTATAATTTACATATAAATCCACATTCGTGTCAATGTATGTAATTTTATGTGTTCAATTTGTTACAAAAGGGTACGGCTGTGAGCCAAATCATTGTAGTGGCGCGGTTTTGGAGCAGTTCATACTTTGTTCAAACATTCACGAGAGTTACCAGTTTCGTCACAATTCCGGGCCTGTTTTTAGCCGCAATCGACCCCTAAGCCTGCCGAATAAATCCCTGTATTGGTAAGGGTTTAAAGGTGTATGTATATTTTTTCACAATAAATTCGAAGCGAATTTTTATTTCCAGTTTACTTATTTCACCAAAAGGCGCGACGAGGCATGTGATATGATATAACTAAAAATTGGAACGGGATTTTTTTCTGGAAATTGTGAAACTCTTGATAGGAAAGAGAGGGGAGCAAGTGCGGTCGTTCTGGATATGGTTTTTATTTCTTGTTTTGAGCTGGCTGGGTGCCTTCGCCCCTGTGCTCCAGCATGTTAATCCGGATCAGTTGCCTTGGAGGTTGGGGAGCAGCGCCATTTTTTTCATGGCCTTTTTTTTGGCGCCATTATTCCGTGCCAGACCTGCAATGCTATTTGTCACACTGCTCGTAGCGTCGGTATTTTCCGTTATCTCCTTATGGCCGACCAATACGACTGCAACGAACCCGTACATTCTGCTGGTTTATTCCATCCTGGCGGGAAAAGCCGTGTATCGGCTCCCGTTCGTTCATGCTGCCTGCATTGGTCTTGTTCTGGCTGCAGGTGCCATGGTGCCGGGTTTGTTCGGATACCCCGAGTTTCCGTGGTTCTTCCTCGTTTTATACTCGGTTATGCTCGCGATGGGGCTGGCCTTATTTCGCACCGTCTTCTCCCGTAATGAAGAGTCAAGAGTGCGATATGAAACGCTGCTCAGTGAGTATCGTAATTTGAAACGTCGCCTGATTACCGATGAGCAGCATGCCAGGCAAGAGGAGCGGGCTCAAGTGGGTCGCGATATCCATGACTCCGTCGGGCATAAATTAACGGCACTGCTCATGCAGCTTGAGATGCACCGGATGCAGGCAGACGGGGAAACCGCCGAGGTTCTGAAGGGGCTTAAAGCCCTTGCCAAGGAAAGTCTGGAGGAGACCAGGAATGCGGTGAAATCCATGAAGCAGCAGGAGACCAGCGGATTGCCCGCGATCATTGGGCTTCTCCGGCGGTTGGAATCCGAGAGCTTTATGCGCGTAACGCTAACGGCGCGGCATGGAGCCCTAACCGTACCTTTAAACAATATCCAATCCATTGCGGTATACCGTGCGGTTCAGGAAGCCATGACCAATGCGATGAAGCATGGGAGCATGCGAGAAGTGTATATCATTTTTGAAGCGCCGGGAGGCGGCATTTTCCGTTTTGAGGTAAGCAATCCGTATCACCGGAAACGCGATATACACCGGGAGGGCTATGGTTTAAAAGCGATGCGAGAGCGAATGGAAGAGGCTGGGGGCGAGCTTCAAATCTCCCAGTACGACAACCAATTTATCGTTCGCGGAACGTTATTCATGTCCAAGTTAATAGAGGAGGGAGTCCGCTGATACGTATATTATTGGCAGAGGATCAGGCCATGGTTCGTCAAGGTCTGAAGATGATGATCGAAAGCGATTCGGATATGCTGGTTGCCGGTGAAGCAGGTAACGGCAAAGAGGCTGTGGCTTTATGCGAAAGCCATACCTTTGATGTCGTCGTACTCGATATCCGAATGCCGGAGATGAACGGTTTGGAGGCTGCCCGCATCATACGTTCACGCTGGCCGAAGACAAAAGTGCTGATGCTGACGACGTTTAACGACGATCAGTATGCGGTCGAGGCGCTAAAGAGCGGGGCAAGCGGATACATGCTGAAGGAGGCGGAGCCGGAGGCTTTGATCCGCTCGATTCGAAGCTGCTTGAGCGGTGGATTGTCGCTCCAGGAGGATGTGGCGGCCAAGGTGATCCCCAAACTGCTGGGAGATAAGAAAGCACCCGTCGTTGATGCTTCGATTACCCCGCGGGAGCTGTCCATCATGCGTCTGGTAGGGGAAGGGCGCAGCAACCGCGAAATCGCAGACGAGCTGGGTTTGTCAATCGGAACGATCAAGAATCACGTCAGCCAGATTATGGACAAACTTGATCTAAGAGACCGGACACAGCTGGCGATTTATGCTATACGGCACAATGTGGTTTGATTCGCGAGAGAGGACGATATCCCGTTAAATCCGAACCTAACATGACTGAAGTCATGGTTCGGAATCAAAGCAATGACCGAGGGCAGTGATGGCACTGCCTTTTTGCATATACACTTGTAGCAGTGGAGGACGATATGAACGAAGGGCAACAAGGCACGTTAGGGTTCATATCGAGAATGGGGGGACATGATGCTGGAAACCGTAGAACTTCGAAAAGTGTTTAAGGGCAAGATTGCTGTGGAGGAAGTCAGCCTGTATCTGGACCGGGGAGAATCCGTCGGATTGATCGGTCCGAACGGCGCCGGGAAATCGACAACAATCTCCATGATATCATCCTTGCTGAAACCGACGGGCGGCGATGTGCGCCTGAACGGCAAAAGCGTGCTCAAGCATCCGCAGGACATTCGCACCGTATTAGGCGTGGTGCCTCAGGAAATTGCCTTGTATGAGGAATTGACCTCGTATGAAAACCTTAAATTTTTTGGGCGCGTATATGGATTGAACGGAAAGGAACTGGAGATCAAAATTCAGGAGCTGCTTGAGACGGTCGGTCTTCGGGATCGCCAGAAGGAGTTAATTCGAACCTATTCCGGAGGCATGAAGAGAAGGATCAATATTGCAGCTGCTCTGTTGCATGATCCGCAAATCGTCATCATGGATGAACCGACCGTGGGCATTGATCCGCAATCCCGCAATCATATTCTTGAAACGGTCCGGCGATTAAACCGGGACAAAGGGACAACGGTACTGTACACAAGCCATTACATGGAAGAGGTGGAGCAGCTGTGCAGCCGGATGTACATCATGGATCACGGGCGGATTATCGCTTCGGGTACTAAGGAGGAGCTGCAGCACATCTTGTCCGGTGAGGATACGCTGATCATCCAGCTGAATCGCCCGAATCCGGAGCTGGCCGAGGAGCTTCGCTCCTTAGAAAGTGTTAGGCAGGTTGAGGAGACGGATCATGGGCTGAAGCTCATTGTCATGAAGAACAGTTGCATTCTGTCCGGTATTGTGCAGGCTGCCGAACGCCATGAGGTGCAGATTCAGAATATTCATATCCAGTCGCCAAGTCTCGAGGATGTATTTCTTCATTTGACCGGCCGCAAGCTTCGGGATTGAGGGGAGGGACAGCCGCTTGGGCGTATTTTTCAAAAAAGACTTTCTCGTCTATTGGAGAGACCGGAAAGAGATGCTGATTGCTTTGTTTATGCCATTAGTGTTAATCCTAATTCTTGGATTTGCCTTGCCGAATTGGGTAGAGAATTCGAATGAATCCCTTGAGATGAGAGTTGCATTGGTCGTGAAGGACCGGCATGAAGAGGGAGTCCATGCCTTTCAGGAAAGTCTAAAGAGTTTGTCAATCAGTACGGAAGAGCAGAACGAATTGAGTAAGGCAGCTGCGAATTTCCAACCGGAAGCCTTATTAATGAATATGTTCGGCAGCGAAGATGTGGAGGAATTTCTTCAAGTTGCTGCTTTGGATGACCAGACTGCCCAGGTACAGCTGAAGGAAGAGAAGGTGGAGGCCGTCCTAACAGTTCCTGAGGGGTATACGCTGGCTGCGCTTAACAAGCTGCTCCTGCATGAGGGGGACGGTGCGGTGCTGACTTTGACGGCGCTAGAGAATTCAATGAAAGTGAATGTTCTGCAAAATATGCTGGATGGATTTTTGGGTGCCGTTAATTATCAAGCTGCGCTGGACAGCGGAATGGAAGAACAGGAAAGCAAGGGTGAGGGCGAGCTTGCGCTGGCGAACAGTCCTGTCGGGGGATTGGAACAAATTGAAGGTGTGGACATGATCACCTCGTTCCAATATTACGCCCTGGCGGTCAGTATATTCTTTGCGCTGTCCGTTTCCACAACGACGGCGTCCAAATCGATCACAGAAAAGCGAGAGATGGTGTTTATGCGTCTGCTTCTTGCCGGAACCCATCCATTTCGCTACTTGTCCGGTAAGGTTGGGTCGACCTTCTGCATGTCTCTGCTGCAATCTGCGGTCCTGCTGATCGTCTCGCATTTTCTGTTTCAGCTTTTTCCGGGGAAATCCCTGATCTTCTGGATCGGTTTGACCTTCATTATCTTCATGATGTGTCTAACGGTTGCGGCGTTATCTGCGCTTTATACGGCCATGCTCTTCCGAATGAAGGACACGGATGTCGCAACCGGCATTTCATTCATACTGCTTCTTGTGCTTGGCGTTATCGGAGGGAATCTGGTGCCGATCTATATTTTGCCGGATTGGCTGATGAGCATTGGCAGCGTAACCCCCAACGGCTTGGCCTTAATGTCCATGATTCAGTGGATACAGGGCAGTCCGTTTCAAGAACTATGGCTGCCGATCCTGTACCAAGGGGTGTTCTTCATCGTTATTCTAGCTGCGAGTTTATGGATTTTTCCACGAAGGGGGCGGATCTGATGGCGCCCATCTTATTATCGCAATGGATGAAAGAAAAGCGGAATCCATGGATGATCATCATGTTCATCGGTCTGAGCATATTGGCCACGCTGATGTTCGGAGGGAAGGCTGATAGCAAGATCAAGATTGACATCTTCACCGCAGACGGGGCGGTTGATGAGTCCGAAGCCAAGTGGATCGAATGGCTGAATCAAAACGATACGTTCGAATTTCGAATGGAGGATGAACAGACGGCAAGAAAGAAAGTGCGCGAGGGACGCGCAGATCTCGCCGTGAAGCTGGTCTCGGACGATTATCGCATCATAGCCGCAATGGATAACCCATATGCCCAGTTAGCTGATCAGCATCTCCGTACGGTTTATGAACGAGAGCGGCAGCTTCGGGCCGCAGCGGCGAACCTGCAAGATGAAACGAAATTTCGCGAGCACGTGCATGCTTATATGGAGAAACCACCCTTGCGTCTCCAATCCGAGTCGCAGGGTGGGGGAGAACTCGTTTCTCATGATATGGGACTTCAGCTGATGTTCGGATTTTCGTTATTCCTGGTCATGTTTACCATTGGTTTTAAGGTAAATACGATTACGAAGGATAAAGCCTCCGGCGTATGGAATCGGCTGATACTGTCTCCTGTCCGAAAAACAGAGATGTATATGGGTCACCTGCTATACAGCTCTGTGATCGGCATCTTGCAGATCATCCTGGTGCTGCTTATCTTTCGGTATGGTTTCGGCTTCGACCTAGGCGACCAATACGGCTTGCTGCTGCTAGTCACTGTGATCTACACACTGACCATCGTCGCTTTATCCATGCTCTTTGTTGGCATATTGCAGTCGCCTGAGCAATTTGGGACGTTGTTTCCGTCCATCATTCCGATCATGCCGCTCATCAGCGGGGTATATATGCCGCCAGGCACAATCACGAATCCGATTCTGCTTGGCCTCGCGGAAGTCATTCCGCTGACGCATGCTATGAAAGCATTGACGGGAATCGCTGTGTACGGTTATGGCATCGCGGATCTCTGGATCCCGATTACCAAATTGCTGCTCATCGGGGTGTTGTGCATGGGCATAGGCATTAATTTGATGGAGCGGCGTCATGTGTAGGTTACGGGTATGGATTAGTGAAATGAAGCGGGCACACTGACAAAAGGAAAGGGCCTTCCCAAAGGATCAAAGTCCTCGGGAGAGCCCTTTTTTTCATGACAACGCATGAAGGCGGATAAGCTTTGCCAGCCGGATAAGCCCGCTCTTCAGCTGATCGTACGAGGCGTATGCATAGGATAGGCGCAGATGCTGCTGGTCGTTACGGTCATATATATTTCCGGGATTAAGCAAAATACTCTCCTTCAGCGCCTGCTCAAATAAAGGCCGAATAGAGAGGGGATTCTTGATACGAAGCCAAATATAGAATCCGCCTTGAGGGATATTCCAGTGTGCGATATCGAGGAAATGTTGCTCAAGTAACGATAGGGTAAAATCTCGGCGTTTCCTAAGCGCTGACCGTATATGATCGAGATGATTCTCATATAACCCGCTGGAGAGCCATTCCGCGACGGCATGCTGGGATAGTGAGCTGGAGCCGTAATCGGTTTGCATTTTGATGTCGGACAGCCGGTCGATGACCGGCTCAGGCCCGGCGATCCACCCGATGCGCAGCCCGGGACCCAGGGTCTTGGACATGCTGCCCATATAGAGCACCAGACCTTGTTTATCCGAAGCCTTCAGCGGAGGTGGCGAGGGGGTATCGAACCATAAATCCCCATACACGTCATCTTCGATTAAGGGCAACCTTTCCTGAGTGCATATCCGAAGCAGCTCTGCCCGCCTGTCAGAAGACATCAGGGTGCCGGTTGGGTTATGAAAGGCAGGGATGGTATACAGCAGGGCAGCCCTGTGTTGGCGCTTGAGTCTCCCGATGGCTTCCGTTCGGATCCCGTTCTCATCCATAGGGATGCCGTGCAAATGCATGCCGGCGGATTGAAACACATGGATCGAGTTCAGGTAAGAGGGATTCTCCACCAACATGGAGGAGCCGTGATGCAGCAGTCCCAGCGAGATCAGCTGTAAGCCTTGCAGCCCGCCGGAAACGATGAGTATGGAAGCAGGGGAGGCTATAATTCCTTTCTTTTTCAGATGCTCACTGATGATTTCTCTTAAATATAGGCTCCCTTTCGGTTCCGAGTAGCCCAAGGTGAAACGGCTGGACATCCTGCCGTTAAACGTCTCCCGTATTTGGTCGGTCGGGAGGAGATCGGGCGAGAGCTCGCCTGTTCCGAGACGAATCATGTTCGAATCGGTTTCCGCACGATTGATTTGCTGGATCATCTGGATATTGGGCTGATAGGAGCCGGATTTTACATATTGATTCCAATCAGGCGGAGGAGTGGCAGCAAGTAAACTCCAAGTATTGTTGATAATCACCGTGCCTTGTCCCACGCGGGATTCAATTAAACCGTCTGCAGCGAGCTCCCCGAGCGCATACACAATGGTGCTGCGGTTAACTTGATATTTGGCAGCTAGCTCTCGCTGCGTGGGAATTCGGGTTCCGACCGGCCATTCCCCGTTCATGATTCTGCTCTTGATATCATCATAAATTTGCCGATGAAGCGGCACATCGGAGTACTTATTTAATTTCCATTCTTCAGCCATAAGTATAAGTAAACCTGCTTTCATGTAGGAATATGCCTCAGTATACCTCATTGGTTGGTTCAAGCGCCAACCAATTGGTTGGAGACGCAGCCGACATCCTCCTTTACAATGGTGGAAATATTCACTGGAGGTTTGGTTTTATATGATCAGTGTCTTGCTTCATGGCTTCATCCTGGCTTTAGGCCTTATTCTTCCTTTGGGCGTCCAGAACGTGTTTGTATTTAATCAGGGAGCGGTACAATCCCGCTTCGTCAAGGCACTGCCCGCCATAATTACGGCATCGCTCTGTGATACGCTGCTGATCTCATTAGCGGTTCTGGGCGTATCCGTTGTTGTTCTGGAATATGAATGGATCCGAACCGTGCTGTTTACATTGGGGATTTGTTTCCTGGTCTATATGGGAATGGTGACCTGGAAGAGCAAACCTTCGGGTCAAGTGTTGGAAGAGGCTCGTTCGTTTACGCCGAAGAGGCAAATTGTTTTTGCCATGTCCGTATCCTTGTTAAATCCGCATGCTGTCCTGGACACGATGGGGGTCATTGGCACAAGCTCTCTTCAATATTCAGGGATGGATAAAGTGATTTTTGCCGTCGTATGCATCGCAGTTTCATGGCTGTGGTTCTTGGGTCTAGGAATAGCAGGCAGGGCAGCTGGAAGGATGGATGCATCAGGGAAATTGTTGTCTACGTTGAACCGAATATCCGCGTTGATTATGTGGGGAACAGCGGCGTATCTGGGGGTTAGCCTGATTCTATCTTAGCTAGGAACACGATGCATGATTTTTTTATTATAGATGATAAATCCCTTGGCCCACGCTTCTTCCAACCTATATAATGAGCCTAATTCAAAAGGGGATAAGGAGGGGGAGTTATGGAATACAGATTATTAAAGGCGGATCGCAAAATGTTCTCGAAATATTTCGCTACCTATTATAAGAATAATTGGTTTAGACCGAGCTGGGGTGATTTAACCAAGGTTCTATCGGCTTCGGACGACGGTTACTGGGTATTCGCAGGCGAAGATAAAGCGGCTGGGGTTTATTTGTCTGACCATTCTATCGCTCTTGTATTTGGCATCCCCCCATATTCCATTACCACCAAGATGATGGATGCCGTAAAGCGCTATGCCTTAAAATCTTGGAAATTGACAGAGGATCTGCATGCATATAACGTTCTAGCTGAGCAGGAGATCGCTTTTCGTGAAACTGGTTTCGTTCGAGTTGAATCCAGGCAATGCATGATGCGGCCTACCGAGCAGCTGGAAACATCGATGGATCTCAATGATATGCATAGAATACCGTCAATAGATGATATGTCTAAGATTGTAGAGGTGTTTAGGGAAGCCTATGCTAATGGACCGGATGAGCGGGAAGCCCAGGTTTATGCTGAGGACGTAGCACGATATTTTGACGCAGTGGACCCCAAACTGTTGGGAGCATCTTCCGTAGTATATGACCGAATAACGGGAGAAATCGTCGGTGTATGTTTGATCTCTTTATGGGAGGGCTTGCCACTCGTCTATAGTATCGCCGTATTACCCCAACATCGAGGGATGGGGTTGGCAACCGCGATGCTGGATAGGGCGTTAACAGTCCTGGAGCCTGATTATCCGGTTCTGCGTCTTTTTGTAACGACGGGAAATCAGGCGGAGCAGCTGTATAGGAAGAGAGGCTTTCTCTCCGGCGGGGAATATCATCATCTTAGATACACCATCGAGTAAGATGTGATGCGTAGGTGTTTTGGAAGTGCGATAAACGGAAGCTAGTTCCTTTATCCATTCTGAGGAGGTATTCAGTTGAACATTTCGATTGGCTGTTATTCTTTTTATAATACGTTTCTGGAAGGAAAAATGGATGTGTTCGGTTATTTGGAGACGGTGAAGTACCGGTACCGAATGGATACGGTTGATTTGTGGAACGGTTTTTTTATCGATCGGAGCGACAGCGTATACAAGCTTGCTGATAAGAGCAACATCCGCAAGATTAGAGAAGCGCTGGATGAGAAAGAGATGAGGGTGGTCAACTTTGCTGTGGACGGAGCGCAACTATGGGATCCTGACCCGGATCTTCGGCAGAGGCTGTATGAGAATGCGCTGGTTCATTTGGATGCCGCTGAAATCCTGGGGGCTGAAACCGTGCGGATCGACACCGGCGGCAGTTATAAGGGATCGGAGCCGATGACTGATGAACAGTTCGAGTATACGGTTAAACGTTATCGCGAATATGCGGATCGTGCAGCGGATGGCGGTTATACCATTGGTCCGGAAAATCATATGGGCGCGTCGCTGCTTCCACATGAAATGAAACGGCTTGCAGAGGAAGTCCATCATCCGGCTTTTGGTTTTCTGCTTCATCTTGGCAGATGGAAGGCCGATGAGGCTGAAGGGGATGCGATGGTTGCCCCGTGGACGGTACATACTCATTTTGACGCGAAAACAGCGGTCCATCCCGGTGCGGAGGAGAAGGTACGGTGTCTGCTCGCAGGCGGTTACAAGGGCTATTGGGGCGTCGAATACAATGCACCGAACAATCAATATGTGGAGATGGAATGGATGATCGGGGCTGTAAAACGGATCGTGAGTAATGCCAGTCAAGTTGAGTTGGAATGATGGGATCGTACGAGATGGTGGCCTTGTAGTCATTTGCATGGCATTGGAAGTGCGTTTGATTTGTATCTGTATTGCATCGGAAGTACGATTGAATGGCATTTGTATTGCATTGGAAGTACGATTGAATGGCATTTGTATTGCATTGGAAGTACGATTGAATGGCATTTGTATTGCTTCGCATTGTATTTGTTTTGTTAACGGACTGAGCATCCGTTATTTAGTTAAAAAAGACGAAATTAACTAGTTTAGCGGACATGAGGTACGTTATTCCCCGTAAAAGTGTGATTTTCGCCCTATGCTAACTAAAATAACGGATCTGGTGTCCGTTCGATTCGCGAATTGAGCTGGTTTGATGGAAATAACGGATCTGGTGTCCGTTCGATTTGCGAATCGAGCTGGTTCGATGGAAATGAAGGCCCTGATGTCCGTTCGATTCGTGAATTGAGCTGTTTTGATGGAAATAACGGATCTGGTGTCCGCTCGATTTGCGAATCGAGCTGGTTCGATCGAATTAAAGGCTCTCAGATCCGGTTGTGTTATTCCCGATAGTCTTAAGCAGATACAGATACAGATTCTGCTCTGCAGTAACAAGGAGAAGGTAGTCGATAAGCAACACCCAACACGCAGCACTCATTACTCAAGACACTTATCCTTATAGCAGACAAACAAGAGAGCCGTTCCAAGGAACCGGCTCTCTTAATTGTTGTCAGCGGCTTGTAAGAATATTACCTAACCCATCTTCAACCGCTTAACTTAAACTGGCTGTTATATAACTCGTAATAAAAGCCGCGTTTGGCTAGCAGCTCTTCGTGTGTGCCGCGCTCTGTGATACCGCCTTGATTCATGACGAGAATCTGGTCAGCCTCACGGATCGTGCTTAGACGATGAGCGATGACGAAGCTGGTTCGGCCCTTCATCAGGGTGCGCATGGCGGTCTGAATATGCATC
This sequence comes from Paenibacillus sp. FSL W7-1332, assembly GCF_037969785.1. Lineage (NCBI taxonomy): Bacteria > Bacillati > Bacillota > Bacilli > Caryophanales > Paenibacillaceae > Paenibacillus > Paenibacillus sp. FSL W7-1332. Next base: position 2,974,523 of record NZ_CP150209.1, read on the forward strand.
TCCGTCCGCGTATCGATGCTGCTGGTAGCTTCGTCCAGAATCAAAATGACCGGATCGGCAAGCACCGCGCGAGCAATCGTCAAGAGCTGCCGCTGGCCTTGGCTCAGGTTGCCTCCGCCCGACACAAGCAGCGTGTCATAGCCTTCGGGCAGCTTCATGATAAAGTCATGCGCATTGGCAAGCTTGGCGGCGGTTTCGATCTCTTCGTCCGAGGCATCAAGCCGGCCGTAGCGGATGTTCTCTCGAATCGATGCCGAGAATACATAGGCATCCTGCAGCACGATTCCCAGCTTGCTTCGCAGATGGTCCTTATCAAGCTGGCGGATGTCGACTCCATCAATGGTGATCTTGCCAGAATCGATCTCATAGAAACGGGTCAGCAGATTGATGATGGTGGTTTTGCCGGCACCTGTCGGACCGACGAGCGCAATCGTATCGCCCGGCCGAGCGGTAAGGGAAACGTCCTTCAGGATCGGGATTCCTTCCTTATAACTGAAGCAGACATGGTCAAATTGCACCTCGCCATACATGTCATCTGCTGTATTCTCGTCTGGATTGTCCTGGTACTCGGACTCGGTATCCATCACCTCAAAGACCCGTTCAGCACCCGCCACAGCAGATTGCACGAGATTGAATTGATTCGCCAGGTCGTTCAGCGGCCGTTGAAACTGCTTCGAGTAGTTCAGAAATGCAACGACAACCCCCACGGTAGTAAAATCCTTGAATGCCATATACCCGCCGACCGCCGCAATTAAGGCAAAACTGATGTTATTCAGCACGTTCATAACCGGACCGACGGTACCCGAATAAATCTGAGCTTGAATGCTGGCATCGGTCAGCTTCTTGTTCATGACATCGAACTGCGCAGCGGCATGCCGCTCCCGGCGATATACCTGAACGACCTTCTGCCCCGAGACGGTTTCCTCGATAAAGCCATTAAGCTCACCCAGCGTGCTTTGCTGCTTGGAGAAATGCTTCCTTGTCCGGCTTGCTACGATCTTCGTGAACAGCATGACAAGCGGAATGGTCACCATACTGAGCAGCGTCAGCCATACGTTCAGGTACAGCATAATGGCAAGCGATCCAACCAGGGACAGCAGGCTTGTAATGAGCTGGGTTACGCTCTGATTCAACGTCCCGGAAACGTTCTCGATATCGTTGGTCGTGCGGCTCATTAATTCGCCGTGGGTCTTGCTGTCAAAGAAACGCAGCGGAAGGACTTGAAGTCTCGCAAAAATATCCCTCCGCATGGCCTGAATAGACAGCTGCGAGACCTTAACCATGACATGCTGCTGCAGCCATGCTGTGAGTGCGGTACCCGCGTAAACCGCTAGAAGCACCGCGCACAGCCCCATGAGTCCCTCAAAATCTCCCGGAATGATATAATGATCCACCGCATTCCCCAGCAGGTAAGGAGCAATCAGGGACAGAATCGTCGTGATGAGCGTGAATGAGAAAACAGCGATCATGCCGCCTTTAAATGGTCGTATGTAACCCCAGATCCGGCGTATCGTTCCCATCGTATTTTTGGGCTTCGCCTTGGCCATCGTCATTCCGCGCATGGGGCTGCCGCCGCGCAAACTCAGATCCGGAGCTTCTGTATTGCCATGCTTGGATCCTTGATCGGGTTTAGCCATGGGAAGACACCTCCTTGCCGAATTGCGATTGATAAATATCCTGGTACAGCTCACAGGAAGCAAGCAGCTCGCTATGCGTACCTTCCGCTACCAATTCTCCATCGTCCAGCACCAGTATGTGATCGGCATCGATTACGGAAGAAATCCGCTGGGCAATCATGAGGCAGGTCCGACCGTTCATCAGCCGGGCCAGCTCTTTCTGAAGCCTGGACTCCGTTCCCATATCGATGGCACTGGTGCTGTCATCCAGAATCAGAATGGCGGGGCGAAGCAGTAATGCCCGTGCAATGGATATCCGCTGCTTCTGACCGCCGGAGAGGTTCACGCCTCTTTGTCCAAGCATCGTATCGTATCCTTCCGGCATGGACGAAATGAATTCATGCGCCTGCGCAGCCTTGGCCGCTGCAATCACTTCTTCATCGGAAGCATCCGCTTTCCCGTAGCGGATATTATCCCGAATGGTGCCTGTGAAGAGGATGGATTCTTGCAGGACGATGCCGATGCGTTCGCGTAACGCCGATAAGTCGAATTGTCGCACATCAGTTCCATCGATGAAGATCCGTCCGGAAGTTACATCATACAGGCGGGGAAGCAGGGATACCAGAGAGGTTTTTCCCGAACCGGTTGCTCCCATAATCGCGACGGTCTGCCCCGGTCGAACCTTGAAACTGACATGATGTAAAACGGGCTTCTGAATCCCCGGTTTATAGGAAAAAGTCACCTGGTCAAATTCGATTTCTCCCTGCTTGTATGCATTTACCGCCGGATGATCAGCGTTTGCAATCTCGGATTCCGTATGCATGACTTCCTGGATACGATCGGCGGAAACCTTGGCCGTAGAGATTCGAACCAGCATCATCGCCACGGAGGAAACGGAGAACAGCACCTGTGTCACATAGTTGATGAAGGCTACCAGGCTTCCCACCTCGAACGAGCCATCAATCGCGTTCTTCCCGCCGAGCCAGAGGACAACCACGATGCTGATGTTCAGTATCATGGTCAAGATGGGCATATTGAGCGCAACGATCCGTTGTGTTTTAACCGAAACTTGCGTGAAGTCGGTATTCGCTTGATGGAATCGATCCTTCTCATACCCTGCTCGCACGAATGCTTTGGATACCCGGATGCCGGCAAAATTCTCCTTCAGGACTGTATTCACTTTATCGAGTTTCTTCTGAACGGTGGCGAATAAGGGTAGGGTAGCCCGGATCAGAAAGAACATCACAACGAACAACAACGGAACGGCAATGGCCAGAATGATGGCGAGCTTCGGGCTAATGATCACTGCCATGATCATGCTTCCAATCGCGAGCAACGGAGAGCGTACGAAGATACGCAGCAGCATCTGGACCATGGTCTGAATCTGGACGATATCGCTTGTAAGCCGTGTGATCAGCGAACCTGTTGAGATATCGTCCAGATTACGGAACGAGAGGGTTTGAACCTTAAGGAACAAATCCCGGCGCAGGTCGGCACCGAAACGCTGCGAGGCAATGGAAGAATAGATCGTACAACCGAGACCTCCAAGCAGCCCGATGGCAGCCGCGCCCAGCATGATGAGACCTGTATGGAGAATGTGCGCAGTATCGTTCTGCATGACGCCTTGATCAATAATGCTGGCCATGAGAATGGGCTGGAGCAAATCCATGGCGACCTCCAGCAGCATAAGCAGCGGCGCAAGCAGGGCCGCAGCCCAGTGGGGACGTAAATAACGAAATAATTTGAGCAAGAATAATGGCACCTTCTTTATTCTTTTTAGTCTAAATACCAAGTTAAGCCATTGGCTTCAATCTTGTCAAAGGGAAACGGGATAGGCGAGAATCATCTCTCTTAAGAAAAACTTTAACTTTTTCCTACTTTTCCTTAAACTCTATTCATTAATCTGGATAGACCAAGCTAGAGGGAGTTGTTGAAGTTGAAAAAAGGTTTAATCATGCTCGTTATATTTCTGTTGGTCGGATGTGAGTCCATTCTGACGGAGACGCCTAACGTGAACGATAGGGTGGACAGTAGAGATGGACAGGAAGTGAAGACGGATTCCGGCACGCAATCGAATCAGACATCCGCTACGCAGACGATCCGTGTAACGGATGAACAAGTGACGCGTGGAAACTTGGTTCTGGTCAATAAGGATCATCCGCTTGATCCGGAAGCGGTGCCGAAGGATATCGTAACATTGTTTGAAAATCAAGATTTAATGTATGGTTATGTGGTTCTGGATAACACGATCCGGTTATCGCGCAGTGTGGCGGAGAATTTCCGTAATATGATTGAAGCCGCCGGAGAAGATGGAGTCAATCGCTTCATGATCAGCAGCGGGTATCGGGATGAAGACGAGCAAGAACAGCTTTATCGTGAAAAAGGTTCCGATTACGCCTTGCCTCCAGGCTACAGCGAGCATAATCTCGGGCTCTCGATGGATATCGGATCGACGCAACAGTCGATTGATCGATCGCCCGAAGGGAAGTGGCTGAAGGAGCATGCATGGGCGCACGGATTCATTCTGCGCTATCCTCAGGACAAGACAGAGATTACAGGCATTCAGTATGAACCGTGGCATTTTCGTTATGTTGGGCAGCCGCACAGCATGATCATGAAGGAACTGAATCTTACCTTGGAGGAATATCTGGATTACCTAAAGGATCAATCCAGCTACAGAACAACCGTAGATGGGAAGGAATACGAAATTAAGTATGTACCCGTGACATCCAAAGACATGGAGATTGAGATACCGGCAGGAAGCGAGTATGAGATATCTGGAAACAATATCGACGGAATCATAGTGACGGTACTGCTAAGCAAGGATGATGCGGAATGAAATTATCGAATAAATGGTTACTATTATTGCCGTATTCATTGTATCTCTACGTCTTACTCAAGGTGATTCTATTCAAGTTCGGTTCCGTAGATATATCGGTTCTGTGGCAGCAGCTGCATCGAGCCACCGAGATCCCGGAATATGCACAGAATCGATTGCAATTTGCCAATTTCACGCCTTTTGAATCCATTCGAATGAATATGAGGCGTCTTTCGAGTCCACATGACGTGATCAATCTCTTTGGGAATATCGCCATATTCATGCCTAATGGCATATTCGTTGGTCTTATGCTTAGGAGCCAGTTCCTCGGGTTCATTGGCTCCTTTACGACATCTCTGGGGTTGAGTCTCGCGCTGGAATGCTCCCAGCTCGTTTTTTCAATGGGAAGTTTTGATGTGGATGATTTAATCCTGAATACAGCCGGCGGTGTGCTTGGATACGGCGTGTTTCTCATGTTGAAGCTAATCTTTTCAGGAACAACGCTTCCTATTGACGAGAGACGAGAAAGAACGGGTAAGCCTTTAACTGGGAACGAACGAGTAAGGAACTGAAGTGAATTGGATAGAAGGGGATTGGATAGAAGGGGATTGAAAAGGCACAGCTACAAAGCATGACCAATACCCGGTTTAATACCGGGTATTGGTCTCCTCAACATATTCTTAACATTTGTATTCGTTTGACAAGGATATAACCTGAGAGACTTTTATTTATAGCTTGGCCGAACCGGCCTGCGGACCTGATGACACACTGCGAAGCCAGCTTCTCCGCCATTTCAGCTGCATCACGACTGTAAGGGTCAGCGAAGCGGCAGCTATGAAACTTAAAATAATGAAGCCCGCTGTGTATGAGCCTGTCGCCTGGTATAATCGGCCGAGAATAAGCGGCAGAGCATAACCTCCAAGCCCTCCGGCGGCTCCGACAATACCGGTAACCAGGCCGATCTCGCCGCCAAACCGCTGAGGGACGAGCTGAAATACCGAACCGTTTCCCGCACCCAGGCACATCATGCCAATAAACAGCAGCGTGACAACAAGCCAAAGGGGAGGCATGAAGGAGAGGCCGATGAGCATGATGGACGCCCCGGTATAGAGAAACATGAGCATCCGTGAGCCCCCGATTCGATCGGCCAGAAAGCCGCCCACAGGGCGGAAGAAGCTCCCTGCTATGACGCAGATCGTGGTAATGTCGGCGGCCTGGACCGCGGAGAGACCATACTGGGTGTTGAAGAAGATCGTCAAATAGTTAGCAAGTCCCACAAAGCCGCCGAACGTCACGCAGTACAGGGCACAGAATACCCAGGCATCACGCTGCTTAAGGACATTTGCATATTCGGACCATCTTTTGGGAGCGGGACGATTCGGACTATTGCGTGCAAACAGCGAGAAGTAAATGAAGACCAGCACGATGGGGATAATGGCGAGTCCGAATACTATCTCCCAGCTTCCGAAATGTTGGGCAAGCCGATTGGCGAAGAGGGTTGCGAGGACCGTGCCGCTGTTACCGGCACCGGCAATTCCCATCGCCAAACCTTGATGTTCCTTGGGATACCACTGTCCCGCCAGTGGCAGAGCTGCAGCGAACGAAGCTCCAGCCACCCCTAGCAGAATAGCGACAACATACAATTGATCCAGGGAATCTACCCACAACCAGCCTAATAATAAAGGGATCAGCGTAACGACCATTCCAATCTGAGCCGTTAATTTAGGACCTAGGCGATCCGCCAGGAATCCTAATACGAGTCGGAGTATGGAGCCGCCCAGAACGGGAAGCGCCACAAGATTTGCCTTTTGCACCGGGTCCATCGGATAATCCGCGGCAATGACCACCGCAAGGGGGCCAAGCATGCCCCATATCATAAAGCTGATGTCAAAATACAGAAAAGCACCGAACAGCGAGGGCTTATGCCCGCTTTGCCAAAATCCTTTCCTCTCCATCGTTATCGCTCCTTATCCAAAATGTGTACTTTCTCTATTCGTGTCGACTCCCAGCTGCAGGCATAAAAAGACCGCAATCGCCCTTTGCCAAGACGATTTGCGGCCTCATTGCCCAAAGACTAAAGACACATCATTGTGTCCCCGTCCGTAAAATAACATATGATTATGATGATTCACATTATAGAGAAGTGGTCAACTGAATGTCAATATACTTTACATAATTTCGCTTGATATTTATTTATTCAGCAATATAATGAATTTGGTGTTATGTATATTGACATTTTTTTGTGCATCAACTAATCTGAATGTATGGTTATTATTGAAAATCGGCACAAAGGTGTGCCGAATTAGAGGCAATGACGCCCTTTCCCTCATTATGGGAAAGGGCGTTTTCTATTTTCTTACATGAAGATGACATGGCGGGAGTGGAGGTGTTTCATGAGGAGAAAGAAGCTACTTGTCGTTGGCAATGGGATGGCGGGAATACGATGTGTTGAGGAAATCCTCAAGCTGGATCCGGAGCTCTTCGATATTACGATATTCGGTGCCGAACCTCGCCCTAACTACAATCGAATCCTCCTATCCAAAGTGCTTCAAGGTGAACATTCTCTCCAGGATATCATTCTGAACGATTGGTCCTGGTATGAGCTGCATGGCATTCGGCTGTTGGCAGGGGAGACCGTTTGTCATATCGATATCAAATCCCGCGCTGTCGAGACAGTCTCCGGTATACGGGAAACGTATGATGCGTTAATTCTGGCAACAGGCTCATCTCCCTACATTCCGCCTATAACCGGAGCGGATAAGGAAGGCGTCATTTCGTTTCGGACTGTGGACGACTGTACGAAAATGACCGAAATGTCCAAGATGTACACGAAGGCGGCAGTCATTGGCGGAGGCTTACTGGGATTGGAGGCTGCCCGCGGGCTTCTCCATCTCGGGATGGATACCCAAGTGGTTCATAATGCTCCTTATATCATGAACCGGCAGCTGGATCGAACGGCTTCGATGATGCTGCAGCGGGAACTTGAAGCTCAAGGGATGCAATTTAACTTGGCGAAGGACACCACGCGAATTGTTGGCCGCACGAGAGCGCAGGGTCTTCGGTTTATGGACGGGACGCGTCTAGATGCGGATGTAGTCGTTCTCGCTGTTGGGATCAAGCCCAATGTGGAGCTTGCCCAAAGAAGCGGCATTCGAACGCAGCGGGCGATTCTGGTGGATGACTTCATGAGAACGAGCGAGCCGAACATTTATGCCGTGGGAGAGTGCGCGGAACACCGAGGCGTAAGTTATGGTCTGGTCGCTCCTCTGTATGAGCAGGGGAAGGTGCTGGCCCGTGTCATCTGCGGCCGGGAGGCGGAGCCATATGGCGGGTCGATTCCCTACTCCCAGCTTAAAGTATCGGGCGTGGATGTATTCTCCGCCGGAGTGATATCAGGGGAAGGTGCTGAAACGGCCATTCAGCACTACGATGCCGTATGCGGCACATACAAAAAAGTGACCATGCGTAATGGCAGGGTTACGGGTGCTGTTCTGTTCGGAAATACGAATGAGGGGTCCTCGCTCCTGACATTGGTGCAGCAGGGTGCGGCTGTGTCAGAGCTTATACCTTCTGAAAGCAGCGGCCTCAGCGCAGCCGAATCCGCTGCAGAGGCGCTCCCGGAACATGAAACGGTTTGCGCTTGCAACGGCGTCAGCAAAGCGGCGATCATGGCGGCTATTACCGAACATCATCTGGAAAGCTCGGATGAAGTGAAGGAGCATACCAGGGCATCCGGTTCCTGCGGCGGCTGCCGGCCTATGGTGGACGCTCTTGTCAAATATATGCGAAGCGGCAAGAGGAAAGAGGGTTTGCATACGGAAGCCAGAACGCCAATCGAGGTTCCTGTATGTGAATGCACGGTGCTTGGTCCATCTTCATTGAAGCAAGCGGTGGTTCATGCCGTGTCTCAAGGCTGTCATTCCGTTCAGGATTTTATGTTACGTCAAGGTTGGAAGAAACCGGACGGTTGTGAGGTGTGCTGTCCAGCCTTACGATTTTATTTTGACATTGAAATGACGGGTGCAGTTCACCATGATGAGCGTAGCCAACCAATTAAAGCAAGTGCCGACGACGTTTTTTATAAGGGCTCAAGGTCCTATCAGGGGGTCAATGTATGGGTGGGAGACACGGAAGGATCGAAGCCAGAGGCGGCAAGCATTCGTAAAATTGGGGAATGGCTTCGAACCGGCTGGCGAGAGGTGTCCCTTCCTTCCCCGGTGAGTGCAGGGGTGTCTGATTGCACAGCGTCGTCCGTCAGCATCCTGGTTCAGGGGATCGGAATTTCCGTTTCTCCCGCGGGCTGGGAGGTTTATCTCGGCGGACATGCGGCGCATCCTGTCCGTGAAGGGCAGTTGATCGGTGTTGCGGAGAGTGAGGAAGATGTCGTCCAGCTCGCAGCTGCTAGCTTGCAGTGGTACCGTCAGAACAGCATGTATGAGGAACCGCTGTGGAGGTGGGTGGAACGTACAGGCGTGACGGCGATCCGGGAGAATGTTCTTGACGATGATCTGCAAAGAGAACTTGCAGAACAGCTGTCTCGCTATGCATGGGAGGCGCAGGTCCGTTAAAGCAGAAGAATAATAGAAAGAGGTGGTCTCGTTATGCTTCAATCGGATCGTGCTGAAGCGACAGAAGCTGCTGCCGTGATCGAGACGCAATGTCCGTTCTGCAGTGTGCAGTGCAAGATGACGGTAACCGAGGGTGGGAACGGCATTCCGGGTCAGCGCCGGGCCGAATATAAGGTGGAAGGGGTACCGAACGCCGCATCGGAGGGCAGGGTATGCGTCAAAGGCATGCATGCGCATCAGCATGCAGTCCATTCGCAGCGTCTGACAAACCCGTTCATCCGTTCAAATGGTGAACTCGTCCCATGTTCGTGGGATGAAGCATTTGCTGTGGCCAGTCAGCATTTACAGGGGATATCAGAGCAGCATGGCCCTGATGCCAATGCCGTTTACGGCGGTGGATCGTTGACCAACGAAACGGCATATTTGCTCGGGAAATTTGCCCGGGTGGCACTGGGAACCCGCCATATCGATTATAACGGCCGCTTCTGTATGTCTGCCGCTGCTTCTGCAGGGAGCAAAACCTTCGGGATTGACCGGGGGTTGACCTTCAGATTGGCTGATATTCCTCTGGCCCGCTGCATCGTGCTGGCCGGCACCAATATAGCGGAATGTCAGCCAACACTGCTGCCTTACTTCAACCGGGCTAAGGAGAATGGGGCGAGGATCATTGTCATCGACCCGCGGAAAACAGCCACCGCCGCCATGGCCGATATGCATTTGCCGATCAGACCGGGAACGGATACCGTACTGGCGGATGTGATGCTTAAGATCATTATGGATGAAGGCTTTATCGATGAGTCCTTTATTCAAGCAAGGACGAACGGTTACGACGAGTTGAGCGTTTATTTGAACAGCCTCGATCTCTCGCAGGCTGCCGATATATGCGGATTGGAGCTGGGGCAAATCCGGGAGGCCGCTTTAGCCTTTGGCGAGGCGGATACTGGCATGGTGCTGACTGCGCGAGGGGTGGAGCAGCAGACGGATGGCCATCTTGCGGTTCGCCATTTTCTAAACCTGGTCTTGGCTACGGGTAAAATCGGGAGAGAGGGCTGCGGATACGGAGCCATCACCGGTCAGGGGAATGGACAAGGGGGAAGGGAGCATGGGCAGAAGGCCGATCAGCTGCCGGGTTACAGGTCGATCGAGAATGAAAAGGATCGGGCTTACGTTGCCTCCGTGTGGGGTGTGGAAGCTGCAAGCCTCCCCGGGAAAGGCGTCTCTGCCTATGAGATGATGGAGCTGATTCATCAGGGAGTGATTAAATCGCTCTTCGTGATGGGCTCCAATCCCATCGTATCGAATCCGAACGCCGGGCTTGTGGAGGAAGGTTTGAACAAACTTGATTTTCTGATGGTTGCCGACATGTTTATGTCCGAAACGGCCCAATTGGCCGATCTCGTTCTGCCCGTAACCTCCTACATGGAAAATGAAGGGACACTGACGAACCTGGAGGGACGCGTGCTTCTGAGAGAAGCAGGGCGTCAGGCGCCTGGCGAGGCGCGTCATGACTGGAGGATTCTGTGCTCCATAGCAGACATGCTGGGGAAGGGGCAATATTTTCGCTTCAACGAGCCTGAAGAGGTCTTTAATGAGCTGAGGCTAGCGAGCAAGGGTGGAATTGCAGACTACTACGGTATAACCTATGACCGACTGCGCCGGGAGAAGGGAGTCTATTGGCCGTGCCCCTCGCCTGAAGAAGCTGGGGCGGGCCTTCTGTTTCAACAATCGTTTGCCCATCCGGACGGAAAGGCCGTGTTCTCTATAATGGAAGGGACTCCTTGGAAAGGGGTAACTGAGGAGTATTCGCTCATTCTGACCAATGGACGTGTTCTGTCCCACTATCTGACAGGGGTGCAGACCAGAAGGAGTCCTTCTTTGCTTGCGCGTGAGCTGGAAAATTTCGTGGAGATCCATCCGATTACCGCACAGCGTTACCGAATTCGGGACGGAGAGTGGGTAGAAGTTCAATCGGAGCATGGATATTTTACCGTGCGTGCCAGAATCAAAGACCAGATTCGAGAAGACACCCTGTTCGTGCCTATGCATTGGGGCGGCGTGCAGAATGTCAATCACGCGACCCGGCCGGAACTGGACCCGTTCTGTAAAATGCCCGGTTTTAAGACATCCGCTGTCCGGATTCGGCCCCTGCATCAGAAAGTTTATAGGGAGAACGATTCGTACACGGAGCGTTAATAGGTTCCGGTCAAGGAATCGACGACAGAAAAAGGAGCATCCCCCAGATCAAAGGATCTATTGGGATACTCCTTTCTTTTCATTTATACGAGCTGATCTTGGGGGCTTTCGCCCACTAAATCTAGGTTATTGACGCATTTATATCAATCCTCCTATAAAGGCACAAGAATGAAAGACGGCTCTGCATATGATGTCTACATGATGAATAGGGAAGCGAGGTGATCCTAGTATGTCATCGAAACGCGCCAGGAAGTCCAGAGCCGCTTCGAAGTCGAGACCTCCCCAGCATTGGGTAGGTCAACCAGTCGTGGTCGTTCTGAAGGATGGCAGCTACTATATCGGAGAACTGAATCAGATTCAAGGCCGGGAAGTGACGCTGTCTGGACTTCGTGCTAACCAAAAAATGCCGGCTTCGATTGCACGGAGCGGGGATAAAGCGCAGATTTCCGGATTTTTAAGCGATTTGTTTGGAGGTCCTCCAAGCGCTCCGGCAGTCGAAGGGGCTGAGGAGAGAGAAGGAGTTGCGGCTGTAGGCGGTTTAGGCTTTTTGGGACAAATCATCCCTCATATTAAACTAGGCATGAATGTAATAAAAACCATTATGCCGTTAATGGGAATGTTAAAAATATAACGTTGCTGCAGCGTATGGCAAATCACGATACGAAGAAAAAAAGAAGCTTGAAGGTTTTTTCAAGCTTCTTTTTTGTATGAGATATGATTCCGCCATAACCATCGAACCATTATATGGCCATGGCACGCTGAATAATTGATTTGGCTTCCAGCGCAATGGTGTCATCCTTTTCGTCGATGGCCTGGATGAATATTAACATAGGGATATAGACGGCGATCATTCGTGCCAGAATCTTCGTTTCTTCGTCCACTTCGCCATAGATATCATAGAAATCCGCTCTGGAGGCCGGCGGCAGGTAGCTGTAAACGATACTCAGGTCACAGGCAGGATGGCCAATATTGACGTCGCCCCAATCAATAATCCCCGAAAGCTTGCCGTCATCATCGACTAACATGTTTTTAAAATGGAGATCCCCGTGGATTAGCACATGTTGATGCCTCGCCTGATCCAAATGGATGCCCCGCAAATAGTCCTCGATCTCATGTAACTCCTCTTGCGTTATATATTGGGTAAGATTGGAGAGGAAATTCAGCATTTTGGCTTTGCGGCCGGCGATATCGGTCAGTTTACGCTGGTCAGACAATACACCCGCTTGCTGCGCTATTTCCACGGGAAAAGCATGCAGGCGCTTCAGGAAGCGGGCGAGCGTTTCCGCTGATTGCATCCGCGCTTCTTCTGAAATTCCAATCGGGAATGTACCGGGAAGATAGGTATATCCCAGAAAAGGTGCAGGATAATCTTCACTTTCTTTTCCGAAGAAGAGGGGTTTCGCATAAGGTACCGTTATGTAATGTTCAAGCTTGGGCAGGATTTTTGCTTCGGCATTTAGTAAAGATATGGCTATCTTTCTACGAGGAAAGCGAAACACATACTCATCGCCAACGCGATAAACGGTGTTGTCCCATCCGTTGCCAATTTCCTGGACCTTGAGGGTGGACAATTGGGGGAATTGACGAGTAAGCAATAACCGGACTAACGGCTCGGTCACTTCCCATTCGGCATCCCATAGATTTCGTCCCATGAGGACCTTCACCTCCATAATGAATTTCTCGTATGATGAATCGGATGTTATCAAGTTTAACGGAAGCGCTCGTACAGGGCAATTGAAAGGATAACTATAGATGAAATCCACCTGCGAATGTGTACATCTGAATCATAGTGATTCCTTTCACAATAACAATATTGTATAGTAGAAGAGAGATAAAAGTCACTTGAAGACATCTATAACACAATAATTCGACGAAATGAAGGGATAAGAGTGCCATATTTACGCTTTAAAGGATTCTCCGAAGTCTTTCTTGAAGAAATAACGCCACAGGTCGTTGATGAATTCGCGGGGATTGTTCAAATTCCGCAGGAAATTGTGAAGATCGAACTGCTTCCTTATCAGATCATTACGAATACGCCGCTATCCGTTGAAATCCTTATGTTCCAGAGATCTCAGGAGATTCATGATGCTGTTGCAGCCCGCATTCACGATATCTTGTCAGAACACGGGTACCGGAACGTACATATTTTCTTCGTGATTCTTAAGCGGAATCTTTATTATAAAGAAGGCAGGCCGTTAGAATAAAATAAGATTTGGTTAACGGCAAACAAGGATGCAGAAGATGCATCCTTGTTTTTTTTATACGAGATGCACCAAGGCCAGCTCGCTATGATAAGTTAGAGGGGAGACCCCCGAAAGATATGAGGCACAGATAGGAGGTACTATGGAACAATTGCAAGGCATTCTGAAGGAATATTACGGATTGGATCGTACCCATGTTGTACCCCAAAAGGGTGGTTGGGCAGCGCTGGCTTATAAAGTGCAGAGTGATGGACATGCCTATTTCCTGAAAGTATATGAAAAGAGCCGCGCTTCCACGCCCAAGTGGACCGCGAGAATCGACGAGTATGTGCCCATATTGCTATGGCTCGGGCAGCACAGCCAGTTGAAAGGAAAGATTCCAGTCCCCATCCTAACGAAAGACGGATTATATCAATGTGAGGATGATGAAGGAATCTATCTATTGTATGAATATATCGTTGGAGATACGATCGCTGACCTTGACCTGACGAGTGATCAAGTGAGACAGCTTGCAGAGATCATCACCGAGCTTCATCAATATGGAGAAGAGATTCCGCTCAACACGGATGCGATAAGAGAGAATTTCGAGGTTCCCTTTCTCCAGCAACTCGAGCATACCCTGGATGCCGTGATGCCTAACGATGTCAGGGAAGTGGTGCAGCCGTACAGGGCGCAATTGACCGAGCTGATGAATGAGGTCCATGAGTTGTCGGTGACTTTAGCGCATAGCAATGTACATAAGGCTCTATGTCATACAGATGTTCACCATTGGAATCTGATGTCAGATGGACATCAACTGGTACTGATTGATTGGGAGGGACTGAATGTAGCTCCGGTTGAAGCCGATATGATGTTTTTTGTTCAAACACCTTACTGGGATGAATTTATGAGAACATACAAGAGAACCCACCATCAATATGAGATCAACTCGGAAGCCCTGCGATTTTACCAGGGGAGACGCAAGCTGGAGGATGTCTGGGAATTCATCGAGCAGCTGCTCTACGATGCCCAGGATGAGGGGGAGCGAATAGCGACTCTCAGCCATTTGAAGAGCGAACTGGAAGAAATCACGCCAAGCGATTGAATGAATCAAAGATTGCAGAGCGGACGATAGGCATCCTCCGTCCGCTCTGCATATAATTTCCTTACAATTACGACGTCGGATGGCGAAGATCCGATGGCTGTGCCGGACGAAACTTATTCCTCTTCCTCGGCAATGACCCGGACGGAAGCTGTTGCATTTCTTGTCGGTCCATTATCCGACGTTAAAGTTACCGGGCTGGTTATAATGGTATCTTCCTCAACATCCGGCAGTATAAACGGGATTCGAATATTCTCGACTGCGCCAATGTCCAATTCCTCAAGTCGTACCTGAAGGTTGAAGAGCGGTGCGGTCAGTACGACGTTTCGAAGCACCACATTCCCCGTGTTTTGAAAAAAGATGAAGAAATGCACGAGTTCTCCTGGTCTTCCCACTGGACGGTCCACCGTTTCGGTCAAAATGACATTCGGCAGCAGCTCAGTTACGATATCGACAGATGCCGTCTGCAGCGGTGATTGATCGGAGAAAAGAACAACGTTGTTTTGGAAGGTCTCGCCTCCCACAGAGTTCGCAGGAACCGTAAACGGTAGCGTAAAGACTCGCGTTTCACCCGGTCCCAAGGACGGGATAACGACGTTGAAACCCAGAAGAAAATCAATAACGCGCACATCCGTCAACGTCCGGTTTGGAACGTCCGTCAACGTCACATTCGATACATTCGTGACCCGGATCGTCTTATTGACTACCGTCCCCGGACTTGCTGTGGGCGGGTCAGCCTCGACGTTAATATCAACGAGCGTGGAAGGCAGTGCTACCACGACGCGCGTTTCGCTAAATATCGGCGAGGACACCGGATTTTCCGGCCAATTCACGGTGACGCGGTTCGCAAATACGGTCCCCTGCAGTGCATTTGTCGGTATTTGGAAGGTAAACATCACGACAGTTGTCGCTCCCGGCGCAATGACTGGGATCACGTCCACGATTCCGGTCAAGGAATCGGCGACGGTTACGTTGGTTGCCGGATTGCTGCCCGTATTCGTTACTTCAACCGTATAGGTTACCGTTTCACCCGTTGCGGCTACACTGCGGTCAGGCAGCTTGGATACCGTCAGTGTCGTCGTGGCACCAGGTATGGATATAACAACAACCTCGGCTGCAGCGGTTTGCAGCGGTGTCTGGTCCGAAACGGCCGTGAAGCTGTTCGTAATCACGCTTCCGTTCGCTGCATCAGCGGGTATTGTAAAGGAACCCGTCCGCGTAATCGTCCCGCCCGCGAGAATGGTCGGTATCGTCTCGCTTAGGCCAAGCAGCGGATCGCTCAGGACGACATTGGTCTGTGGCTCGGTAAGGGTATTTGTCACCGTAAGGGTAAACACAACCGTATCGCCCGGTGCCGCAACGGCAAGATCCGCCGTCTTGGTGAGCGCAAGCCCAATTGCCGTTACCGTAACGGTTGCCAAGACTCCCTGCGATCCGGTTTGCGTGGATTGAACGGTGAGCTCGTTCATGATATTCGACCCCGGTTCAGCATCCAGCGGGACCGAAAATGGAATAATAAACTCGCGTCGTTCGCCGATGGCAAAACTTTCGATCGCCTCGGCAAAGCCGAGCGATGGATCTTCAAGGACAATATTGGTTAGAGGGACATTGCCGATATTATCGATAACAATCGAGTACTGGAAAGTCTGGCCCGGCATGATGGTTGCCACGGAAGGGATCTTTCGTACGCCGAGCTGCGGCGCTTCAACGACCAGTACGTCAAAGCTCGATGTGACGCTTGGTGCCTGATCACTGGTGGCCATCGCCGTATTGGTGTAGGTCTGTGAAGGTGTCTCCAGCGGTACGAGAAAAGGTACCGTAAGCACTTGGGTCTCACCAATGGCGAGACTTGGCACTTGGATCTCGCTAACGATCGTATCATCGGTAATGATGATATTCGTCAAGTCGGTATTTCCCGTATTGGTAACTTCAAACGAGAATTGAATGATTTCACCTGGTAATACCGATATACGGTCCGCAGATTTCACCAGGTTGAGGCGCGGCGCAGGGAGCACCTCAACCACGGTTCCTACCGTTTGCGGTGTTGGCAGATTATCGGCCGTAATCTCGGTCCGATTTGCAATCGTCAAACCAGCCGGTTGTTCGGGTGGAATGACGAACGGCCAATCAATCACGAAACTGGAGCCTATAGGGAGAGTGCCAATCAATTGATCCAGTCCTAACAGCGGATCGACGATGCGGACGTTAAACAGGTCCACATTCCCAAAATTGGTAAGTGTAATGGTAAACACGACCGTTTCACCGGGAGCGGCCGAAGATGGATTAACTGTCTTCGTTGCTTCGAGTATGGGATTTTCCGTAATGAAGATTTCAGCAATTGCAATGACCGGGTCCCGTACTTGATCCGCCCTAACGAACACTTCGTTAATGATAAAGCCCGGAGGAAACTGCTCTGGAACAAAGAAGGGGAGAGGAATGACGAACCCTTCAAACGGATTGAGAACAGGCAGTATATGAAAAAAACCTAGGAACGGATCCTCAATGAATACATTGGTAAGCGGAATGCCGCTTCCATTCTTGATCTCAATAATAAATTCGACTAGTTCTCCCGGGCGAACTTCAAATCGGGTGGCGAATTTATTTACAAATATAGTAGCTTGCTCACCGAGCTTCGTGATAAACGCATCAACTCCCCCGTTGTTGAACGGTTGAAACGAGAAGGGAGTGGTCGGGTAATCGAAGGAGGATGTTTGGCCGGTAATATAAATCTGATTATTCAAGTCCACGGCAATTCCGTTGCCGCTATCGGTCGAGCTGCCTCCCAAATAGGTTGAAAATTCGAGAAACGAGCCGGTGGGGTCGAGAATCGTGACAAAAGCATCGGTGGGGCCAAAGAGGGAAAATTGGATTGCATCGCCGGCCAATGGATAATCCGCAGACGATGTTTCTCCCGTAATGAATGCACTTCGTGCCGAGTTTAGCGCGATCGAGAGCCCCGTATTAGAGCCATTCCCCCCAATCAGCGCCGAATAGATGAGTCCGGTTCCCGTAGGATTCAACTTGGTAACGAAAGCCCGGTTAGTCCCTAAAGGTGTGACAAACGATCCGGATGTCGTTGGGAAATCGGGGGAACTCGATGATCCGGTGACATAAGCATTCCCCGCCGTATCGATCGTGACGTCAAAAACAACATCATTCAAGCTGGCTCCCAATATAGTTCCATACACGAGCGCGCTTCCCGTAGGGTTCAGCTTCACGACAAATCCGTCGACATCGCCTTGAAGGGTTGTTTGAAACGCTCCTGGCGTTGTCGGGAAGTCCGAAGCCACCGTCTGGCCGGCGACGTAAGCATTGCCCGAATCGTCCACAGCAATGCCGTTGGCATCCGTTGTATCCAGGGTACCGCCCAGGTAGGTCGAATAAATCAATCCCGTTCCGTCGACATTCAATTTCGTCACGAACGAAGTTGAAATGGATGAAGGGTTGGATGTCTGGAAAGCATCCGCGGTCACTGGAAAATCAGCAGAACTCGTGCGACCGGCCACATAGGCGCTTCCGGAAAGATCGACGGCGATGCCGAATCCTTCATCTCCTCCGGAGCCTCCCAAATAAGTGGAATATACAAGCGTACCGCCATCACGCACCGGGGGTTGTCGGATAATCGCTGGAAAAAGTGGTACCGGTAATGTACGCATTCCCAGCGAAGTCAATGGCAATGCTTCTGCCCGTATCCGAAGCACTTCCTCCGATGAAGGTAGAATAGATTAAACTTGTCCCCGAAGCATCGATCTTGCTGACAAAGAAGTCAGCCGTGCCTTGAAACGTGGTCTGGAAAGCCCCAGGTGTCACGGGGAAATTGGCCGAAGTCGTGATGCCTGTCACATAAGCCTGCTCGAAATCATCGACCACGATGTCCAGGCCTTCTTCCGTGTCCGTGCCGCCAAGATAAGTCGAATACAAGATGACCGGATCAATCACCAAGGGCAGTTCACGATCATAAGTTTCGGTCATTTCGAACCCGATCAGCCTCCTGCCTTCCTGTCCGGATTCCACGACATATCGGCAACCCAATTCCTTACGTACGCCGTCTACTTCCTGGTAGGCGATGGGTTTTTGATCCATAAGCGTGCCATAAGGCGTGAACAGGAGCAGATTGCCTTCCTCGTCGAGTTGAATTTCGTCAGAACCGTCACATACCAGCTGAATATCCTCCACCCTTGCACCCGGGTTCAGCAGCCAATCAAACTTGAGTTTACCGCCACTCCCTTGGATCACGGCGTCGATACCAGGCCATAACTCCCGGTATGCAACTCCGCGATACGTATCGACGTGCGTAATATGGCGCTTCGGATCATTGCCGCGAAAATAATGAAACTTGCCTTCTTCCTTCGACATGCCTTCCAGTCTGGAAGCCTTCCCCGGGATATCGAAACGCCACACCAGTACAACGCCGTTTGTTGTTCGCTCTGCTTCCGTGGAAACGGGCTTATACAGCGTGAGCAAGATCCGATCCGCTTCGAACGAACAGCGAAATCCCGAATCTTGTGCGAAATAAAGCGTGTTTGGGTCGAATTGACCGACATTTTGCGTGAACAAGAGCGGCAGCTCCCCGTAGGGTAGAATGCTTTTTCTTGAACTGGGTTCCAATACGCTCAACGAAACTATCTCCTCTCAAGACATTTATCATTAGGGTATGAATGTCCTGTCTGAAAGGTTCAATTTGAAGGTATTCTTTAGGGGCTGAAAAAAGGACGCACCTGATTCGGCGCGCCCTGAGGCAGGTTTTCTTGTACCAGCTGGCTTGAAATTTATGAAATGGATTGATATTGCATTACATTACATATTTGACAATCAACCAACAGAGCAGAGCCATAAACCAGGAGACAAAACCGAAAATCATCACGATTTTGTTCTCGCTCCAGCCGTATTTGAGACTGAAGTGGAAATGGATCGGTGCCATTCGGAACAGACGCAGTTTGGTCCGTTTGTAGTACCATACCTGCAGGATAACCGAGAGCTGCTCAGCCAAATAGATAACGAACAGAAGCGGAATCAGAATTTCGACCTTCTCGATGACCGCTAAGAATGATAGGGAGCCGCCAATGGCGAGAGATCCCGTATCGCCCATGAAAGCCCGGGCTGGATGAATATTGTAGAGCAGCAAGCCGAGCAGGCAGCCGACCATGACCAGCGAGAACATTTGCACTTCCGGTTTGTCGGAGATTAAAAAGAAGAAAAAATAAGTAGGTATAGCTACATTGATTAACAGTCCGTCCAATCCGTCGGTAAAGTTGATGGCATTCGCCGAACCCACAATGAATAACAGCATGATAATGACGTACACGCTTACCGGCAATTGGAGCTGGAACCCGTTGAAGAGTCGGATATCACTTGTCAGTGAAAAGGAATGGAACAGTACATACAATAACGCGCCGGTAAACAGGAACTGAAATACAAGCTTCATGCGACCGGAGATTCCGGACGGGTCCTGCCACGCAGCTTTTTTGAAGTCATCCATAAACCCGATCGAGCTGAACAAGAGGAAGGTCGAGCATAAAAAAACGGTAAGCGGCGTAGGTTGAAATTGCAGTGAAATGGCAACGCCAATCAGCAATATAAGACCTGCCATTAACGGCGTCCCGCGTTTGGCCTGATGATCGGGAGGCAATTCACTCCGGATTGGCTGCGTAAGCTTTAACGTGCGCAATCCCCAGATAAGCAGAGGGGTGAACAGTGTCACCAGCAAGAACGATAGTCCGGATACGCCCAGAATTCCATTCATCTTATACACATCTCTTTCTATCGATTTCGTGTTAGTACATTGTATTTCGATGAAATGGACAAATATTCCTTCTGATTTACGAAGTTAGCAAAAAGAGTAACGTATCCTATTCTCGACGGAGAGACGCTACTCTTTTTTAATATTCTAGAATTGATAGGGGCCGTTAATGGATAATCGTAATACCATAGCCGTCATTTCCTGTGGAGTGTAGGGATATCCCTTCAACATCCACCACAAGATGGTCTCGTGAAATGCACCCGTCATAAAGTTGATGACCACTTCGGACGGCACACTGATCTCGGCGCCTGTCTCGATGGCTGCTTCAAGCCCAACCTTTACAAAATGGTAGAGTGTGGCTTTGAAATAACGCGTGAATGGCGTGTCCGGATGGATTAAGATGAAGGCTTCGTAAAACTGCCGATTCTCCAGCACGTGGTTGAATAAAGCGACCATATTGGAGGGCAGTTCATCATAATCAACCTCTTGAAGGGATATTTTTTTCTCGATCACGATGCGGCGTTCCAAATCTTCCATTGTCTCCTTCGACATGACCTCCATTAACTCGGCTACGCTGCTAAAATGCTTGTAGAAGGTAGGCCGTGTCACTTGTGCCTCGGCACATAGATCCGTAATGGATATGGGATCGATTCGGGAAGCCATCATGTGAAGGAGAGCGTTTTTTATTTTTTGCAGGGTTCTGATTTCTCTCGGATCTAACTCCGGTTTCATGACGATAGGTCCACTCCTTCGCAGTACCACAATATGTATCTCTCTATTATACAAAATACTATCATGTATTGAATCTGGGTAGGAGATGGAGGTTATAAATCTTAAGAGCCAAAGGGTTCAGCTTATTGGAGAGCAGAAGGTGCGTTGACGGTACTAGTGATAGCATGGACGAAGATGGAAAGTAATAAGTAGATCTTAGCATTCGTGAAAAAGATAATGTGAGTTGTTCGGGACGGCGTGAAACCTCAAGACCGATACGCTACTCGTTATCATGTTACACGCGAAGTGCAGTACGAAGATTTCGCTTGCACTGCATTTTCGTGCTTGAAGTATGGTCAGATATGAGGTAGCCATTGCTACCTTGATTATGGTTTAATCTATATAATAACTACAACAATTTTAATCCCCTAAACGTAATAATATTGAATTGAATGCAGTTAGATCATAAAGGATGATCGGGAGCTTACAACGTCGATTACGGCGATTGTGAGCTCTTTTTACTTTCCAATAATTAGGTTGCTGCTATAATGAGGGTGGGAACGACGTGAGTATATGGGTGTCACGAAATGATGAAGGTTCCTTATATGTTCGTTTTAAGTATGATGAACAAATGGTGATGAAGATTCGAGAAATTTCAGGAAGGAAATGGGTCCGTGATAAAAAGGTCTGGATGATTCCTTTTTACACCCGAATCCATCCAACAGTTGTATACACTTTTGAAGTAACGGAGATTCATGTTGATAGCATGTTGATGAAAGAGAGCAGCTTGTTTAACAATGAAGTTCACATACAGGATCACATTCCAATCTATTCATGGGATGAGTCGATAAAAAGGTCTTTCGTTCATGCACTGCAGCTTCGAGGTTATAGTAAAAAAACGATAAAAGCTTAATCAAGCGCTCAGCGCGATCAAATTCTTTGCTCAGAAAGTACTATTGCATGAAGAAACAGTCTCTTATGTTCGACCTAAGAAAGAAAAGAAGTTGCCGAATGTATTATCGATGAACGAAGTGATGTTGATCTTAAAAGCACTCCATAATTTAAAACATCGTGGGATCCTATACCTTACCTATTCTTCAGGATTACGGGTAGGGGAAGTGGTCCGGTTGAAAACCCAAGATATTGATTTCGAGCGAAAAACACTTCGAGTTTATCAAGGCAAAGGTCGAAAGGATCGTCTTACGCTATTATCCGATACAGCTATGGGTATTGTTCAACCGTATTTAAAACACGAAAAGCCTGAGAAGTGGATGTTCCCAGGTCAACACCCAGAGCGCCATATGACTGAACGAGCGGTTCAAAAAGTGTTCGAACAAGCACGTACTGCCTCTGGAATCCAGAAAAAGGTTAGCATTCACGCCTTACGCCATTCATTCGCTACACATCTTTTGGAAGGTGGAATTGACATTCGCTTCATTCAAGAGTTGCTCGGTCATCAAAGTGTGCGCACCACCGAAAGGTACACACATGTGAGTGTGAAGGACATAAGAAGGATTAAAAGTCCGTTAGACCAATTGGAAGAGGAGTCGTAAACTTGGTTGTTGATGGTGGGTTCACGAAGTTCGCAAACACCTCAAGAGATGATATTATTGCGAAGTTCGTGAAAAAGACGTTAGGTGAAATCATTTCACAATGCTAAAAATTAAAGGAGTATTTTTATGTTAAATATAAAAGTCGAAACTAAAGATGTTCTAGGTATCGATTGGGATGAGGCTATAAGTGGCCCGGTTGAGAAAGAATGCCATTTTTATTATTCGCTCTTTTATAAAGCTTCTGGTGAAGCAGAAAAAAATAAAAATATTACACATAGTGAAATTTTAAAGCTTTTAGGAATGATCTGCTCATTTCATTTAGATTTAGAAAACTATGAATGTCCATTTGAGCCAGCTCTCATTCTTAGAGAGTCAAGAAGTCCAAGTATAGAAGATCTTACTGAGAATGATTATGAAGCACTTCTAATGATTGTCGAACTTGTAAAGGACTCAGAACTAAAATCACGCATAGCTGATATTCTATGGGTTGGGAAGCGTCAGCATCTTCAAGCTAAGAATGCTGTTTATTCTTATATTGAATAATTTTGGACTTTGTTTGATCCAATACATTGGACTAGTTGTATAGAGAGAATCGAAAGAGCATTACAAATTGCAATTATACTAGGCCGAAAAAACGAACCGTTTGAGGCTTCTGTTAAAGTAATTGAAGAAGCACTCAATAGGATTAATGGAGAAGACTCTTCATTTCTTTCGGCTAGATTAATGGAATTACTAATTGAGAATGGTATAGGTGATCCAGAAAAATACTCTATGTTATCAGAGAAAATTGCTATTAAAGCAGAAGAAGAGTTGGATTTTCGTAGAGCGAGAAATTATTGGGGCATATGTTCTAAATGGTACCATCTTAAAAAAGATAAAGAAAATCAGCATGCTAAGTTAAAGAACTATGCTGAAACCTACGTGAAAGAAGCAGAATCAATCCTCGCACGCGAGAATCCAAGTTATATGCTTGCATCTTCTCAAATATTAAGCGCTATTGAGGCACATAGAAGAGTAAGAGGAAAAAACGAACGTATTGAAGAACTACATAGACTTTTATTAACTTACCAAGAAGAGTCAGTAGATGAGCTACAAAGCATTTCCTCTGAAAAAATAGATATTAGCAATTATATAGAAGAGGCAGAAAGGCTAGTAGAAGGTGAAGACAAAGAGAAGGCCATTTTTCAATTGGGCTTAATAGGAGGAGTGCCTCAAAAGAATGCTCTACGTGCGCAAGTTGAAAAAAACTCAGGAAAATACTTTCTCCAAAATTTTTTTCTTCTGTGTCTATAAATGAAAGTGGCAAAATAATTAAACGTCATCCTTCAATGATATCAGGAGATCAAGAAGAGGTTGAGGCAGCAATTAAAGTAGAGATGTATAAAAATGCTCAATATTATCACCTCATCCATACTCAAGGTTTAGTGGAGCCTGCTCGAAGAAAAATAATTTTCGAACATTGTATCCGTTTGAAGGACGTTTTTGATTTAGTCGAAAATAATCCCTTTGTTCCATATGGAAGAGAAATTATATTTGCAGAAGGCCTATTAAAGGGGTTTTATGGAGAATTTTTAGTATCTGCACATTTGTTGATCCCACAACTTGAAAATTCAATTCGGCATATTCTTTACGAATCTGGAGAGATTGTTTCTAGTCTTGATTCTGAAGGAGTTCAAGATGAAAAAAATTTAAACTCACTTTTATTTGTTCCAAAGTTTGAAGAGCTCATTTCTGAAGATATAGCCTTTGACTTACAAGGACTTATAGTTGAAAGATCTGGGAGTAATCTGAGAAATAAGATAGCTCATGGATTGATGAGCTATGAGAACTTTTTCTCAAGCGAACTAACATATTTATGGTGGTTAACTTTACACTTATGCTGTAACTATAAAACACTATATCTTAAGTCCTTAAAACAATAGTTAAAAACATGAATGAAATGACATCACCTAACAATATATTCACGCTGCGGGCATATGCCCTTGGTCCGGCATTCGCCGGACACCCAGCATGCGCTGGGTCGTGAATACGGGAACGTTATCTGAAAGATCGGTAAATCATTTTAAAATATATACATCAAATTCAATTGAATTGAGGGAAGTAATTGAACTGGTTATTTAACAATAAAGAGTGGTTATTCAGTGGAGCTGGGATAGTAGTTTTAAGTGCAATATTTAAGTTCGCTTACTCGAGGATTAAAAAAGAGAAAAATAATAAAAGTAAAAATATAGAGAAATTATTTAACTTTGAAGATCAGGTATATTGGAAGAAAAGTACATTTATCGAAGGTATCACCAAAATATAAAAACTATCAATGTCCAAATTGTAAAACTAAAGTTATTAACGAATCAATGACATCAATTAAGCCAGTTGTGATTAAGGCGAATACAAAGCAATTTAAAAGAAAGGATTTTTAAATACAAATCAAAGATACCGATCTATCAGATAACATAATATTCACGCTGCGGACATTCGTCCTTGGCCCGGCATACGCCGGACACCCAGCATGCGCTGGGTCGTGAATACGGGAACGTTATACGACAGAATCTAAAGTCTAAAATTTTGAACTAGGGAGTGATTTTCATGATCAAAAAAATTAAAAATATTAATAATCTTGCAGTATTTCAAGATTTCGAATGGGATAATTCAGTATTAAATAATAATCGACAGATAATGCGATTTGAAAGAATGAATATCCTTTACGGAAGAAATTATGCTGGAAAAACCACACTATCTCGAATTGTAAGGGCCATTGAAATCGGGAGAATATCAGAAAAATATGACAGCCCTTCTTTCTCTGTAATGTTTGATGATGATAGTACTATAAATCAAGATCAAATAGCTAATGTTCAGAAGAATATCAGAGTTTTCAATGAAGATTTCGTTCGAGATAACTTGAGGTTTATAATTGATCCAGAAGACAACGTGAAGTCATTTGCTGTTCTTGGTGATGATAATAATGCCCTGGAAGAGGAAATAGCTATTTTAAGCAATGAAATTGGTTCAAATGAGGAAAACAAAGAGACTGGATTGTATAAACGGTTGAGGGATTTAAAAACAATTTATACAGAAATAAAGTCAGCTAACGATCAGTTTGCTAGTAGTTTAGATAGACAACTTTCAGAAAAGGCAACAGGACGCAATACAGGGATAAAGTACAAAACTAATAAGTTTGGAGATCAAAATTACAATATTTCCAAGTTGAGGACAGATATCAGAAAGGTTATGTCAGGATCATATAATTCATTAGATGATGATAAAAAAGCTGAACATGAGCTCATGCTAAAAGAACAAGTTAAATCTACTATTCCATTGCTTCCAACTTTATCACTTCAATGGGAACAATTTTGCGTAGAGGCAGAAGAATTGTTATCGCAAAAAATTGGTTCTTCAGATAAAATTATTGAATTGCTTCGTGAGGTAAGTTTGAATGAGTGGGTGAAACAAGGCTATGAATTACATAAAGATAAAAAAGAAATTTGTGTGTTTTGCGGAGAAAAAGTTTCAGATGAACGTTGGAGCATTCTACATAAACATTTCGATGATGAATCGAGGATTTTAGAACAAAAAATTGGTAAGTTGATAAAAAAAATCGAAACGGAAATGCAAACAGTTCAAAAACTTTTTGTAACTGATAAAAACTTATTTTATTCCAATTTTCATAAAGAGATCGAAAAACTAACCGAGTCATATTCAGAGATTTCATCCAGGTATAATGAACAACTGGAAATATTAAAAGAGCAATTATCTAGGAGAAAAGAAGCTATAACGGAAACCATACCTTTAGTACGACCTTTTGATTGCTCTCAAGAACTACGAATGATTTTGGATAGCTATGAGCATTGTTGTATTCAATCTAATGATTTTACTGGGAGTTTAGCATCGGAGCAGGCCAATGCTAGAGAAGCTCTACGCTTACAAGAAGTTTATGATTTTTGTTTAACAACAAATTATAGTGAAAGTATGGAAGCCATTAGCGAAAACACAAAAAAAATAGAAGAAGCTAAGCGGGAGTTTGACCGAACTAGAAAAGAGATACATAGACTAGAAGAATTAATAACAAATAAAAAACGTCAGCTAAACGATGAGGAAAAAGGAGCACTCTTAGTTAATAAATATCTTACTGATTTTTTTGGTCATGAGTTCCTTTCTTTGAAAGCTATTGAAGATAATAATAATGGGGAGAAGAAAGTTCGCTTTGAAATTGTTCGAAATGGAAGTCGTGCTTATCATTTAAGTGAAGGGGAGTGCAGCTTAATTTCTTTTTGTTACTTTGTAGCAAAATTAAATGATATAAATACTAGAGGTCTTAAACCAATAATTTGGATTGATGATCCTATTTCTAGCCTTGATGGGAACCATATTTTTTTCGTATACAGCTTGATTGCTGCTGAGATAGCGGGTACAGGGGCATTTGAGCAACTTTTTGTGTCAACTCATAATCTTGATTTTCTGAAGTATTTAAGAAGATTGAACAGTTTAGAGCTACAACCAAATGGAAAAACCAAAAGTTGCAGCAAGCAGTACTTTGTAATCAACAGGCAAGGTCATAATTCAACATTACTGCTTATGCCGAAATACTTAAAGGAATTTGGCACTGAGTTTAATTATTTATTCTCTTGCATACAACAGTGCTCTTGTATTGAAGTAGTAGATGATTCAAATTTCCATTTGTTTTATAATTTTGGTAACAACGCAAGAAAGTTTTTAGAGATATATCTTTACTTTAAATATCCTGATTTCTCAGAGGACAAACTGGAACGTTTCTTTGGGGAAGATAGAGTTCCTTCAATTTTAATAGATAGAATCAATAACGAGTATTCTCATTTACAAGGTTCTATTGAAAGAGCTGCGATGCCAGTTGAAGTGCCTGAAATGGTATCAACTGCTAGGTTAATTATTGACAAAGTTAAGGAAGATGCTGATCAATATACTGCTCTTATGAAGAGCATCGGAATTGATGCATAATTAGGAAAGAGGGTCATAGGACCCTCTAAATACTAGTTTGGTTCAATTCACAAAAGAGTTGTAGAGCATCTTTGAAACCTTGTATGTAGATACTTCTTTCTAGGATGGACTGGAGAGAAATTTGAGCGTCTTCGTAAAGAAAAACGGTATGTTGAAGTTGATCGGGTAAAGCTTCACGTAGCGTTCTGAAATATTGAACTGTTTCTGAAGAAAGTTGACTATATTCGGTATGATGTTCTGAAAGTTCAGTGTAGAGTAATTCCAACCGTATTCTTATCAGTGGCTCTGCTAATGAATCTAATGAACTAATCATATAGTAGCTCCCTCCTTTAACTCTATAGAGATATTATATAACTCTATAAGGTTAATTACAAGGCGATTATTTGACTTTGTAGAGTTAATACTTCACTTTTCATTGATGATTGCTGGAATGGGAGATAAGATAGAATTATGGAGGGAAAAAAATGAGCATTATCAAGTGTAACATAAGGAAACTAATGGCAGAACATCGAATAGATGATATAACTGAATTGATGGCGAAATCAGGATTAAGTCGGAATTCAATTAACAAGTTATACAGGGAAATCTATATAGAAACGACGAAATTGGAAACCTTATTCAAGCTATGCGATACATTTAACTGCAAATTATCTGATCTGATTGAATATGTACCTGGAGAAGATAAATAGTGAGGGCAGATTCAAGAAGGGATTCCGTCGTATAACATAATATTCACGCTTCAGGGCTATTGCCCTTTGGTTGTCAGATGTATATTCATGGAAGGAGATCAGACAACAACCGCCCCAACCTAAGATAAGAGCTATCTAAGGTTGGGGCGGTTCGTGAATACAAGAACGTTAGCTGAAACAACATTCGAAAATAATACAATTACTGGAGGATTAAGTGTGTTTGTGTCGAAAGAACTAACTATCACAAGACGGGGGTGTTTCTTTTGACTATTCAAATTACTCTAAACGATGATTTATTCACAACCGATGAAAGACAGAAATTAATGCTTCTATTTAGAACAACAGATGATAATGAGTTCAACATTGCAATTTCTAAAATTGCAAATGCTGCTTTAACTGAATATAAAGAAATGTTATTAGGTAAAGGCTTACCGACTAGGGCTGACGAAATAAAACAACATAGACTATTCCATCTACTAAAACATTATTTTACAGGAATTATTCCAACAGAAGCTGAAGTGTCTTCTATGTTTCAACTGACAGAATCAGAAAGCAAAGCCTTAATCAGAAATGTACGAACTAGATTTAGATACCAGTTAGAAGCAGAAATTCATCTGACTCTTCAGCAAACTATTCTTTCTGCAGAGCAACAAAACGATGGTTATCATGTTGTAATTCAATCGGATAATGTAATTGAGGAGCTCAATAGAATGATAAGTACTCTTGCTCCACATCTTGATCCAATATCTAAGGTGAGGAATAGTTCGAGAAAATATAGTATTTCTGATGATACATATGACTTTTTTAATCTACAATTTGGGAATCCAGTTCAAGTTGCCGCGGCAAGGGAATAAAGATGGAAGGGTTCTTGGATTCAAGCCTAGAAAATGCATTTGATGCAATTAGCTTGCTCCTGGTATTTGTAACAATATTATTTGGAATTCAGTACCCTCGAGTAGTTGCTGCACTAGACGAAGATATACTAAAAGATAGACCAAGAGAACTTGAGAAGCAGAAGAAGAAGCTAATTAGATTACTGATTTTTAAATGGACACCAGTTGTGTTTCTTACTTTCTTATGCACATATTCAATGATGCCATTAGCAATTAAGACCATTGTTTACTCGGATCTTAACTTGATAGATTTTGATCTCCTTAGAACGGCATTTGTTATGGCATGGGTTTTCACAATCTTTTTTTTCTTAGCATCACTGTACTTTGTTATTAAGATTATAAGAACAATAAATGAAATAAAAAGGTGTTTAGATCGTCCTTAATGGTATTTCTATTCTGTAATATCAGGCAGGCATATTGCATCAGCTAACAAAGTATTCACGCATCGAGGCTATCACCCCTTGGTTGTCAGAAGTATACTCGTGGAGGAAAGTTCAGACAACAAATGCCCCAGCCTAGATAAGAGCTATCTAAGGCTGGGGCATTTCGTGAATACGGGAACGTTAGGCGAAATATCCGCAGTAATAAATCTTTAAGGACTGATTCAATGGAAATATCAAATAATAAAATCAATGAAATTCTTAAGAAAGAGCATACTCTCAAATATCATGATAAATCTGAATTAATTGATGTAGTATGGCCAGACTTTGTGGAGGTAGAAGGTTGCATTGTAATAAAGAAAAACACTGAAAATCAATGTAGAAATTAATATTGAACATATTATTCACCAGTTTGGGGATCGAACTGGATTTGAAGCAAGTGAAAGTCATGTTCATATGATAGATATATCAAATACCTTTAAAAAACATCTTTTAGAAGGATTAAAGTTTGCAAAGAAGCTATTAGAAATGTGGTCCACTAAACTAAAAATTGATTTTCCAGAGTATGAATTTATCCTTATCTTAACTTATCATGATGATGATACAATTTTACGTTTTCATAGATTAAGAGAATCAGAAGAGACTTGGATAAACATTAATAACATAGAAGAGTTTGAAGAAGGGATCATTATTAGGAAAGTGTAATCGAAGAAGGCAGATACCTCGCCTAACATAGTATCTTACGCTGCGGGCTTCGCCCTTGGTTCGTAAGAGGTATTAAGCAAAGGGGTGTACTCAGCGAACAACCCTGCGAGGCTAAGTCCGTTTGACCCGGCGCGGTGCGCCTTAAGCCTCTCGGATTCGTAGATACACAAACGTTAGGCGAAATTACTATTTGAAAGGAATAATCTTATGAATTCAATCATTCAAGAATTGCAATCAGAAGCATACGATCCAAAAATTTCGACATCTAATTTGCTAAGAAAGGCTTATGTAGTGGCGAAAAAACTTAGAATAACTGAGTTTGAGGAATGGCTTCATGAAGAATTAAATGGATATGAGAGCTATAACAAAACTCCAAATTATAGAGACATCAAAGGAGACCTAAGAGCATGGAATCCTTTTCAAGGATGGGTCCCTGCAATTATTAACGATACAGAGTTATCGAGTCTAGCGAGTTCATCAAAAGTAATGCAGTCCATTCCTGAGTTAGAACGTTTAGTGCAAGCAGATTCTAATGGTATGGTCATGCAATTTGCTGATGGTTTGAGGAATCAATTATCTGAAATGTTCGGCGTGGAAACTAATTTTCAGCTTCATTTCGGAAAATCGCAAATCGAAAAAATTATTGAGAGCGTTAGAAATATCGTTTTAGATTGGGCATTAAAGCTTGAAGAGGATGGTATTTTAGGTGAGGGGCTAAGCTTTACCAAAGAAGAAAAAGCAAAAGCAAAAGAAAATGAGTATAACGTGAATAATTATTATGGAGATATTCAAAACTCACAGATTCAACAAAATACTACTAATTCAAATCAATATATGAACTTCGAGAATATTAAAGAGAGCGAAGTATTAAAGGTTATAAAATTAATCAAAGAAAATCTTCATGGTATAGAATTTAATGAAACAGATGGAGCTGTTGTAAGTTCTGAAATAGAAACAATTGATGCTCAGTTGAAATCTCCAAAACCAAATAAAAATATCATAGGACAGTCATTGAAGACCATTAGAAACTTGATGGAAGGTATGACTGGAAGTTTAATTGCTTCGGGAGTTCTTTATCAGATTGATCAGCTAATCAAATAGTAACATCGCCCAACATAATATTCACGCTGCGGGCATACGCCCTGGGTCAGGCATACGCCGGACACCCAGCATGCGCTGGGTCGTGAATACAGGAACGTTATGCGAAATTGCCAAGAGTATGAAACATTTATTTAGAATTGGACGGTTGTAACTTTTCAACTTCAATTTAATACCAAGGTTGGTGATTACAATGAAGAAAGTTTTGATTCTACTTTTAATGATCATAGTTTGTGGCTGTCAATCGAAGTCTGAAAATTCAATTCCAACCCACTTAAATTCAATTAGCTTAACAAAAATCTATCCAGGAGATAATCCAATGTAAACAAAGTCGAATTACTAGATGGATTAACAGGAGAGAGAAAAACAATTGTAGATGAGAGAATAATTCAGGAATGGCTCAACAAAATCAAAGAAATTGAATTAATTCCTGACGATAATCAAGAACAGAGAACAGGATATATTTTTGAAATTACCTTATTTGAAAATGAGAATAAGATTCTTGGATTCATTCCAAATGAAATAAACAACATATATTACAAAGCAAATGAAGCATTTTTAGAACCAACAAGAGCATTATTCGAAGAACAATTTGGACGAAAATTCTAAGAAGAGGCAACATCACCTAACCCATATCCACGCATCGGAGCCTGCCGGCTCCTCGGTCCGCCCTAATGGGACGGCAAAGGAGAGGAATCAGGCGGACACATCCGCATCTAACCGCATCGCGGCCGCTCCCGTTGGTCGCTTAAGTCGGTGGGACGTCGTGGATACTGAAACGTTATCCGAAACTGCTGAAAAAACACTACAAACACATAAGTTTATAAAAATGCAATGGAGTGATTAAAGATGAGCAGTGCAATATGTTATTGGTGTGGTACGGAAGCTACTTCAATGGAGCATGTCCCACCTAAATGCCTTTTTCCAGAAGAAAAGGACGTGAAAGTCGTATTAAACAAATCATTTAGAAATAATTTGATAACTGTCCCTTCTTGTAATGAACATAATACGAATAAGTCAAATTTAGATGAATATCTGATGGCCACTTTAAGCGGTAAAGTTGGTAATAATTTTGTTGCTTACGTTCACACAGCAACGAAAGTTAGCCGTAGTAGAATGCGTAATCCTAAAATAATTAAGGTTGATAAAAGTGCAATATTAAAACTGAAGAACAGAGAATTTCCGGTGCTTTGGATTACTGTTGATACAATTAAGTTAAGACATTCATTCGAGGCTATTACACGAGCTTTATATTTCCACGAAAATAATGAGGTTTTTAAGGGTAGCTGCTTTGTTGTCTCAACATTATTTGATCACGAGGATGATCCTAATGGAACAGAATTTAACAAAAGATCATCCGCTCTCTTAGAGTCAGAGCAAAGACATTGGAAAACAGAAATAAAAGGGAGCAATCCTGATATTTTTACATACCAATTCAGTGAGGTGGATGGATTTAAATGTCAAACGTTAATGATGACTTTTTATGAGGGGACTAGAGTCTTTGTAATATTAAATGGGATGACTGAGGCCGAAATAGAGGACGCTAAACTTAAATTAGCATTTCTCACTGATACTATATTTGGCGACCTGAATTAATGAATGTGGTAGAACAATCAAGAAGTCAGCAGAATCGGATAACAACATATTCAAGCATCGGGCATTCGCCCTCGGTCCGGCAGAAGAATTGGCGGGGGAGTTGGAACAGCCGGACACATCCGACTCCGTCGGACGTCGTGAATATACGAAACGTTATATGAAATCAGCACAATGAATAAAAAAACTATATAAACCATAGAACAAGACTATCCTAAAGAGTGAGGAGTGAAAGTAACATGCGAATTAATAAATCTCCTGGCGGATCAATCTTTCCTTATCATTATAAGAATGCGGAAATACATTGCTTGAAGTACGGTAGTTTCTATAGAAATTATGATGATTTATATAATCTGTTTAAAGCGGAAGAGGAGTTTATTATTGGAAATAACCGTAAATTGAGAATATGGGTTGACTTCTATAAAACGAATAAAACACTGAAGAGGTTCTTGTTAAGTTCCTAGAGAGTTTTAATCGTATTAATGGTCAGATTAAATTGTCGATTGTTGGATGTTCAATTATTGATAAATGGAGACTAAATAGATTAGGAAAGAAACTGGGAATCAATTTTGAATTCTCAATTAGATACTATAGAGATCCAGAGGACGCCAAAGCTTGGTTGGTTCACGAATGACCAAAAAAGATTAAGAATACTCTTTAGAGTAATCCAAGAAGGTGCTGACATCCGATAACAATGTATTCACGCATCGGGGAACAAGCCCCTTCGGTCTTGGCGCTAGTCGATGAAATCGACCAGATGGCAGCTACGACACATCCGCACCGACTAACTGCGAAAGCGCAGCCGCCCTACGGGCTTAAGTCGGTGGGACGTCGTGAACACGGAACCGTTAAAGGAAATACTCAAAAGAGACAATCTGATAGAAATAGAGTTACCAATTGAATTAGTGAAATAGTTAAAGTTTTAAACAACTTATTTAAAGGAGCATAAATTATATAATGAAAAAAACTAGATCGCATAACCTTGAAGAAATTTCTCAAAATCAGTTACAGAAAATAGCGATAGAAAGAAATTGGATATATAGAGAAAAAAATAAAGATTATGGCATAGACGGAGAATTTCAATTTGTGGACTCTGACAATAATGTTACGGAAAGAATAGTGTTAATACAATTAAAAGCAACGGACAATCCAGTTAGAAATGACATTGCGAAAAAGGCGATTAACGTGAAAAATTTATTGAGCTATGAGAAACAATGGTTACCAGTATTTATAATGTTTTGGATTAATCCAATGCAAAAATTTTATTATGTTTTCGTGCAAAAATATATAAGAGAAGTTTTAGAGCAGAAAATACCAGACTGGAGAAATAAAAAAAGTATTACTATATCTGAATTTGAAAGTCTAATTAACCCTGATGATTTAAATACTTTAGCCTTAGAAGGCCAACTGTATATTATAAAAAATAAAATGGGTATTGCTGATGAAGAAGCAGTTTTTTACTGGGATAAAGGTATATTATCTTCTGATAAACAAATTGTGAAAG
The DNA here is from genome assembly GCF_037969785.1 of Paenibacillus sp. FSL W7-1332. NCBI lineage: Bacteria > Bacillati > Bacillota > Bacilli > Caryophanales > Paenibacillaceae > Paenibacillus > Paenibacillus sp. FSL W7-1332. The sequence goes on from NZ_CP150209.1 coordinate 3,008,834, forward strand.
AAATTGCAGTTGAAATTATTACTATGGCTAAAAAAAGAAAATTTAAAGAGGCTAGAGAATTAATTAGAAAAACGAGACTGAAATATAATTTAAGTACAAAAGAAAATATATCTTTATATACATATGAGGGAGTAATTCATAGTGAACTAAGTGAGTATAAAGAAGCAATAGAAGTACATAAAGAAATTTTAGAAATTATACAAGAGAAAGCAAGTGAAGAATTACTTGAAATAAAAGTTATTACATTTGGTAACATTGGTATCGCATATAGACTTACTGGAGAAATAAAAAAAGCAGAGGAATATTTTTTAAAGGTTTTAGAGAATCATGAGCATGTAGATAAATTATTCTTAGCTAATGCACAGAATAATTTAGCGGTTTTATATAAGAATACTGGTCAGTATAAGAATTCATTGAAACTCTATCTACTTGCTTTAGATACTTATAAAATACTTGATAGCAAATTCAATATAGGTATTGTTTTAGGAAACATAGGAGTATTGTATAGACGCTTAAAGAATTATGAAGCTGCTATAGAATATGCTGACATGTCTATAGAGATAAGCTTAGAAATAGGAGATAGGTATAATATTTCTAATCAGTATGGAAATAAAGCGTTAATTTTTAATGAATTAGAGTTTTACGATGAGGCTATTTCCTGGTATGAAATAACTTTAAAGCTAAAGGAAGAGATACAGGATAAAAAAGGTGTTTATTTATGCTATGGGAATATAGGGAAGGCCAAAATGAATAAAGGTCAATATTCAATAGCAGAAAAAGAAATAATGAAATCGATTTCTGGTTTTAATGAGATTGGGTACAGGCAAGGGGCTGGGGAGATGTCAGTGAATCTTGCATTGATTAAAGCAGGATTAGGAAAAAAGCAAGAAGCGATAACGTTATTGAAGCAAGTGATTAAGCTTGCTATTGATTTAAACCATGAACTTTTAAAAAGGTACGCAGAAACAGAGTTGCAAAATTTAAGCGGTTAAAAAGTAAGATAATCTAAAATTAAACATGATGAAATATCGTTGTGAGTTGAAAATATTTTAAATTGAAAGAGTACATCCTATAACATTATATCCACGCATCGGAGCCTTGTGGCTCCTCGGTCCGCCAGAAGGGGATTGACAGGGGAGTGGAATCAAGCGGACACAACCGCACCGACTAACCGCATCGCGGCCGCTCCCGTTGGTCGCTTAAGTCGGTGAGACGTCGTGGATAAGGTAACGTTAGATGAAACCGTCGCAAACCCTAAGGAGATGTGAAACAGATGAGATTTCAATACGGTGACGATATAGACAAAGCACTAGTCAAAGTTATATCACATGAATTTTCTCGATGCGATTTTGCATTTAAACTCTATATTGATTTAAAAACAAAGACATATTTAAGAAAAAAAGTAAAAGACAATAATATTGATTTAATGGTTTATAATGCATACTCATTATTCATTCAACATTTATATGAGTATTTTCAGGGATGTCTGATTCGGGATTGTTTAGACACACGTAAAATCCCACATGAAACTATTGATTTATTAGTAAACAATGAAGTCAACAAGATTCTAAATATTTGGAGAACACTAATTGATATCGGCAAAGCTCCAAGTTGGGCAAATGATAGAAATTATTATGAGGGTACGGTTCCAGATGAATTTGGACTACATTTTAGAAATGTACGAAATAACGTTGCTCATGTAGATTATAGAAGAGTCGATGGAGGCAACAGAATAACACTTACTAATTTTTTTGACAGGTATCATAAATATATAATGTTGCTCTATTATAATGGGCGAGAATGGTGGGACATTAGTGGTAGCGAGGAACTTGATTTTGGAGATATTACTTCCTTTAATAAACTTACATAAAATCCTCTTGATAATACAAGGAAGGCAACAGCATCATCTAACATAATATTCAAGCAACGGCTCCTTACGGAGCTTTGGTCTGCTGGATGGATTTCAGAGAGGCATTTCAGCAGACACATTCTACTTCGTCGAACGTCTTGAATACAGGAACGTTATCAGAAATTCTTGTGAATGAAGGAGTATACAATTGAAACCATTCAAAAAATTAAAAAGTAAAAGAGACATCCGTTTATATTTTATGTTTATCAAGGAAGAATTAAACGCATATAGAGCATACTCATTAAAAATTGAAGAATTTTTAGAAGCTTCTCTAGAAGATAAAGAGAATGAATTCGAGAAATTGACAGCAGACATGGATGATGGGGCATCGTTTAATATCTATGATAAAGAATACGGAAATGAGATAAATAGACTAGAGGATGTTTTTCCAAATCTATTAAGAGTTACTCTCTTTATTAAGTGTTTCTCTTTTCTTGAGGTTGAGCTGTTTAGTTTAGCGAATGAACTAAAAAAAGAATTAGACCTATCTCTATCAATCAATGATCTACAAGGAAGTAATATAAGAAAAGCTCAGAATTATCTGAAAAATGTTGCTAATATTGAATTCCCTGACAATGATGAATCTTGGCATGAAATAAAGAAATATAACATTCTTAGAAATTATCTCGTTCACGATGGATTAGGGTTTCCAATAACTATGGAAGAGCTAGATAGCAATGCATCAAAGATAGGGATAACTGGAAAGACTAAAGAGCTTATAAATATTATTAATCAGCATCCACTACTGTCTTTAGAAGAGAGTTTAGTCGATTATCTTGAACTGAGATTATCTAAAGAGTTTTGTAGTGAAGTTATTGATGATTTGATGAGGTTTTTCACAATAATATATAATATATTATTGAATTGTGAATGGGTTATCGAAGAAGACAAGAACTTCTGATAACAAAGTATCTACGCTGTGGTCCTTTCGACCCTTGGTCTGCAAGATGTGATTCGGTGAAGTGATTACAGCAGACAACCCTGTGAGGCTAAGTCCGTTGGACCCGGTCGCTGTGCTCCCTTAAGCCTCTCGGATTCGTAGATACATAGACGTTATCTGAAAGATCGGCAAAAAACATTATAGAGACCAGCAGATCATTAATAGGAGAGTATTTTATGAGACGCCTAGTAATCATGACGGTTGGAAAAACGCATAGTGGAAAGACCACTTTCGCTAAAGAATTAGAATCTGTATTACAACAAGCCATTGTCATTGATCAAGATAATCATGCTGAATTTATTAATAGCCATTATAAGAAACTTCTCCCTATAGATGGGCCTAACACTTTAAAGTTCTCTGTAACTAATGCGATTGTTAAGTATGCTATTGAGGAAAGCAATTTCCACATTATCTTGAGTAATTCCAATTTAAATAAATCTGGAAGAACAAATGTACTCCGATACTTTCAGGACAAAGGATTTGAAAGCATTATAATTTACTTTGATCTACCAACTGATTTACTGAAAGAACGTGTAATACAAACTCAAAGAAGTAAAACTATATTTAGAAGTGCTTCGAGCTTTTTGGAAGTATTGGAGAGACAAGAAAATTCGACAGAAATACAACCTAGTAAAGATGAAGCGAATTATCTATTTGACATTAAGGACTCCAATAATACCATGGATATTATTCAACAAATAAAAGTTATTAGTGAATTTAGATAATTGAAGAAGGCCGATCCATAGATAACAACGTATTCAGGCTTCAAACCTGGCGGTTCTCGGTCCGGTAGGAGTGAATAAGCTAGGAAGGGAATCATCTCCCTAAGATAAGAGCTATCTAAGGGAGATGGACGTCGTGAATACAAGAACGTTAGGCGAAACCGCTGAAGAGCAAATACCATATAAGGAAAGAAGGATAACCAAATGATCACAATTAGGTTTGTTACGAGTGAGGATATCCCGCACGTTCAATCAATAGCTCATGAAACATGGATTTATACTTATGAAGGAATTTACTCAAAAGATTTCATTCATAAATTTCTAAGCAGGGCTTATTCTAATGAAAATTTAAGTCGAGCTGTAGAGAGAGATCTTCAAAGTCCCAAACGGAGTTTTTTGATAGCTGAATTTAATAACGAAGTCGTAGGATATGCTCAAACAAGTCAAGTAAATGAAGAAGAATATGAATTACTAAGAATCTATGTACGACCTGAATATCATAAAAAGGGAATAGGAAAAGGCTTCATTCAGGAATATATTCAAGTTTTAAAGCCAATAAAGAAACTGTTTACTTGGGTAGCGAAAGAGAACCACAGAGGAAGAGCGTTTTATGAGAAGAGCGGATTTAAAGAATTAGAAGAAAAAATTGAAACAATAGAAGGACAGAGTAAAAAGCAAATTAAATATGTATTGGAAATCTTGAATTAATAGGGTGTAAGTAGTTCAACGCGGCATCGCCTAACAACGTAACTACGCCGCGTCGCATTCGCTCCTTGGTCTGCCGAGGAATTTTCGAAGATGCGGTCTCAGTAGACAACCTTGCACAGCCTAACCGCGTCGCGGCCAGTCGCATACGCTCCTTTAAGGCAGTGAGGGTTCGTAGATACAAAAACGTTATGCGCCATTACCTGTAAATATTAAAGATAATATTTAAGGAGATAATTTATGAAAGGTAAGATACTCTTATTATTTTTTATTACGATAATGTTTTCATCTTGTCAAAATATTAGTCAATCGACTACCTTGAACAGCGAAACTAAATCAATAATGAATTCTGAACTGCCTCCTGATGTAGTGAGTACAGGTAATGGAACAGAATCGAAAGAAATAACTGAAGGTCGATCAGATCCTTCTAACAATGAAGTGTTATCCATGAGCATTGGGAACTATGAATTGACTGGGGAATTTTATGATGAAATGATTCGAAATCCTATAGATCATGATTATGAAGTGGAATTTAATGAATTTCAAAATTCCAAAGAGATTACAACATTGGGATGGGGGGCGTTGGAAAGCAAATATACCGAGATTTGGGATAAAGAGTTGAATCATATATATAAGAAGCTTCTTTCTAAGTTGGATAGTGAACCAAGAGAAGCACTAATTGAATCGCAGAAAGAATGGTTACAGTATCACTTAAGAGAAACCAAATTTGTAAAGAAGACATTTATTAATAACGGTTACCTTGGATCACAAGGATCGGTAAGCCTAGCTACGGTTATAAGGGAGAGAATAAGGGAAAGAACAATGCAATTATTTGAATATCGATATTTGCTAGATGGTGAAGTTGAGTTTTTATACCAAAGTAAAAAATAGAGTTGGAATCTTGATCAAAGGTTTTTAGGTGATGCTTCGAAGTCAGTAACGGCGCATAACAATGTATTCAAGCTGCGGGGCTTAAACTCTCTGATCGGGGCCGAGGAACTTCGGAGAAGCAGAGTCAGCCGGACAACCCAGCGAGCCTAAGTCTGACGACCCGTTCCCTGCGGTCACTTAAGTCTCTCGAGTTCGTGAATACGGGAACGTTATGGGAAATCATATGCAAACATTGTTTTAAGCAAGTTCAACAGAAGAAGTTCAACGGAAGTATAGTTACAGTAAATGAAATGATTTAACATTAAGTAAGTGATGTAAGTCAATTCAAAATTGGATGGTGGAACTATACGAAAGTGGTCATTGGAGCTGGACAAACAACATTTGATGGTTGGGTCAGTACGCAGGAAGATGAGTTGAATTTACTATCATTAGAAAGTTGGAACAAATTATCTGAGCCTGAGAGTATTGATGCGCTCTTAGCTGAACACGTATGGGAACACTTAACGTATAAAGAAGGTATTTTGGCTGCGAAGCATTGTTATCAATTTTTAAAACCTGGTGGGTATATTCGTTGTGCAGTTCCCGATAAGAATTTCCGTAATGATTGGTATCAACAGATGGTTCAAGTCGGTGGTCCTGGACCAGAGGATCATCCCGCAGCGTCTCACAACATAGTTTATGATGCAAAAACCTTCGTATCATTATTTGAAATCGCGGGGTTTGAAGTATCGTTGTTGGAATATTGTGATGAAAACGGGGACTTTCATTTCAGCTATTGGAATGAAATGGATGGTAGAATAGGTAGATCGTTTCGATTTGATACAAGGAATTCGATTGAAGGGCTAGGAATGGTATCTATTATTATTGATGCAAAAAAACCTCTAATAATAAGAAATAAAACCTAAAAATAAAATGGGAATTTTACTTCATTCGAAGAAGGGCTATGACATCGTATAACAATATATTCACGTTATGGAGCCTTATGGCACCTCGGTCACAAGAGGCATTTCTGAGAAGTGAAGACAGCGGACAACCCTGCACTACCTAACCGCGTCGCGGCCACTCCCGCTGGTCGCTTAAGGCAGTGAGGGTTCGTCAATACGGGAATGTTATATGAAACCTCGGTATTGTAAGAAAGAAGGAACAACAAATGGTCAATTAAGATTCAATCTGACATCTGACATAAACAAGAAATTACCATTTAGCTGTGAAATACAAATATTGAATAATCCAAGAGAAATACTTGATGATTTTTTAGGGTCCCCATTTCATAATGGGTTACCAATAGAAGGATATAATGATGACTCAGAAGATAAAGAATACATATTAAAGATTTATAAATTGCATTTAAAAAAGGACTGATAAGAAAGTAAATCGAAGATGACTGAGCATCACATAACATAGTATTCACGCTACGGGCTTACACCGCTTGGTCGCCCGATGTATAATCATGGAAGATAACTCGAACGACTCACGAGCCGACCTAAGATAGGAGCTATCTAAGGCCGGCTCGCGTCGTGAATACGGAACGTTATAGGAAATCAGCACAAAACATATTTATGGAGGATTAACAATTGAAGATAGTTAGTCAAGTTCAAGAAGATGAAGTAATAGCAGAATTCTTATTTGCAGAGGTTAACTCAGATAGATTTAAGGAAGGAATATTACATGCACTTGGAGACCATGATTTGAATTTACTTATTAACCTAATTTGAATGATCAAGCCGAGAACCAAATTAGACGAGATATTCTGGGTCAGACAAGGGGGTTCGGTCGCAATACGGATTTGTTTGAGAATTTTCCTACAGAAGTTAAATGGTGTAAAGCTTTCTTTGAGAAGTCAAGATCTAAACGAAGTAATGTACATCAACTATAGTTTTTGGAATGAATTATCAAGTAATACTAGACTTCCTTTGCAGGCATCGAAAAATATCATGAGTCAAATTGAAGTCTTTGGAATTAGTAACCAAGGATTTCTAGATATCAACTTAGCTCTCAAGAACGGTAAAGTATTTCCAAGATTAATATTTGTGTCTATGAATGAGAATTCGCGAGTAGTTGTATTAGAGGGTCACGCGCGGTTAACGGCTTATTATTTAGATAACGATTATATACCTGATGAACTTGAAGTAATTATCGGGTTCTCTGATAAGTTTAGCGTATGGGACTTATATTAAGAACATTTTGTAGGTTGTTCATAGATATTAATGCAAATCTGAATTAGAAACTATTCTGGGGAAGGTGTCTTCATGGACAAGAAGTCTGTAAATAGATCAATCATTATTGGCGCTGGCGAAGTTGGCGTAACCATTTCGGAAAACATGGATAAGAATGTTGTTCATAAGACAAACAGGCTCTATTGGGATACAAAAGGCAATGACTTCTTAAAAGCAATTTCACTTCCTTATTATGGAGGGTTTATCTCAGAAGAAAAATGCCAGCTCTTCGGCGATATCTCAGGAAAAAAACTGCTGGAGATCGGCTGCGGCAACGGCCAATCCTTGCAATATCAAGGGGAACGCAACGCATCTGAATTATGGGCTGTGGATATATCGGAAAAACAAATTGAAAAGGCAACGCAGCATTTGGAGTCACTTGGTCTATCGGCAAAATTCATCTGTTCTCCCATGGAAGAAGAATGCGGCATACCGGCGGATTATTTTTGCTATGTTTATTCGATTTATGCCATCGGTTGGACAACCGATCTTGAAGGTACCTTTTGCCGTATCGTTTCGTATCTTAAAAAAGATGGTGTATTTATTTTCAGTTGGTCTCATCCTATACACAGATGCGTTACTGATGATAATGGTAGGTTTGTTTTTAGAAAGAGTTATTTCGATGAAGCTTGGTATCCGGTAGCTGTTGATGAAGGTGAGCTATTATTAGCGGACCGTAAGCTATCAACCTATGTGAACGCTCTGGCGAAAGCGGGATTTGTAATTGAGCAATTGATTGAGCAAACTGATGATGAGATTATTGAATCGCGGGACGATAAAAGCGATTTGGCCAAGAGAGCGAAGATACTTCCTGTAACCTTAGTGATTAAGGCAAGAAAACTATAATATCTGATGACAAAGCGAAGCATGTATAAAGAACTTTAGCGGTATCGAGAAAGGCATTGACATCCGATAACACTATGTTGTTCAAACAGTAGAGCTATTTTCAGAAGGGACCTGCTGATGAGAAGAAGATATTCTATTGAAAAAGCAGAGTGGTCAGAAACAAGAGAAAAAAAGTATCAGCAAGACTGTAGAGATATTGTATTTAAGTTCGATGATGAGCTTTTACAGCAATATGACGCCGCTTATTTGAATAGAAAAGAAGGACAAACTATGGTGATAAAGCCTTTAAATCAAAAAACATTTTGGTACGAAATATGGTTAAAACTCAAAGACATCTACAATACATAATGAAACATAGAATTTAAAAGACAGTTTAAAACCTAGGCAGATCTGATTGAAGACCCTTGTGAGCAACATCAGGAAGTCGAGGACTACGTCTAACATAATATTCACGCTGCGGACATTCGTCCTTGGCCCGGCATTCGCCGGGCACTCAGCATAGACTGAGTCGTGAATACAGAAACGTTAGATGAATTCGCTAGAAGATAATGAAAGTAGGTGTAATCATAGGTGTATCTAAACCAGTTTCATGCAAAGATTGGATCACTCTTTGGGGAATTACTTATTAAATTTAAAGATCAAGGGGAATATGGTTTCACCAATAAAAATCAAAGAGAATGTAAACGAATTGGCTATTCAACGAATATTACACCGGAATTGATTGAACAAGCATATGAGAAAAAGATCGATTTAATGATAACTCATCATGACGCTTGGAATTTCATCTATGGAATGAAGGACGAGTGCGTGCGCAGGCTCAAAGCTTATGATATTGCCCACTTCTTCATACATTTACCTTTGGACTATGCTGATTTTGGTACAGGACAGTCGTTATTAAATGAGATCGGTCAAATACAAATGATCCAAGGATCATACTATTTGAATGGAGAAAGTCGAATCGGTATAGGAGAATTGCTTGAGACAATTACATTCAATGAGTTAGTGACTCGATTGAAATTGCGATGCAATGAAGAGGTAAAGGCTTGGAACTTTGGAACGCAGTCAATTCAGCGAATCGGAATCCTTACGGGAGCAGGCGATGGTACGAAACATGTAAGAGAAGCTTTGGAAGCACAGTGTGATGTCTATATAACAGGGGAGAAGACGTTATATACAATTCAGTATGCTGAATTTTCAAAGATCAATTTGATTGTAGGGAGCCACACATTTACCGAGGTGTTTGGTGTTCGATCTCTTGCAAATAAAGTCAGAGAGTCGTTTCCTGAAATCGAAATTGTATACATTGAAGAAAAACATATGGAATAGATTGCGAGGGTAACTCAAGGCGACTTTGACTAACACAGCATTCACGCATCGGCTGACGCCCTCGGCCGCAGACGTGGATTCGAGGAAGTGATTGCCGTCGCAACTCCCTACGGCAGTTCGTGAGTCCGAGGAACGTTATAAGAAATATCCGCAAAAACAATAAAACCATCTTGGGGTGAAGCATGGAAGATTGTATCTACTGCAATATAACTCAAGAAATTAAGATTTTCGGATGAAACATACGCAGGCAAAGGAATCCGGTATCTTTTTAAGAGTGATATAAATAAAAGGAATGGGAAATAAATAACGACACTTTGTGAGCAGTTCAAGAAGGCAGCTGCGACACACCCGCACCACCTAACGCATCTCGGCCGGATATAAAGGTCCTAAGGGAGTGGGGCGTCGGGAACACGACATCGTTATAAGAAATCGGCGAAGAGCCCGGGACGAGAAGAACCTATATTCATGTAAGGCAAGCAGGTAGCTGGTCTGAACAATTCAATTTATTATTTCGAGATTACTTAAGAACTCATGAAGAATATGTAAGGGAGAACGAAACAATGAAAAAGTACATACTCTTCGATCATGATGGTGTTCTGGTTGATACTGAATACTGGTACTACAAAGCGGGAGAACGCGCTCTGGCTGACATTGGATTTACCTTGGATAAAGATCAATACCTCCGCGACATGACCCAGTCGCTGGGCACTTGGTCCCAAGCTAAGGCGGCAGGTATTGATGAACAGACCATAAGCAAGCAGCGTGAGGTCCGCAACGACTATTATCAGGAATATCTAAGAACAGAAGCCATAGAGATTGAAGGCGTAGTTGAAACTCTAGCCGAACTGTCAAAGTACGTCCGCATGGCCATCGTGACGACTGCAAAACGCGCGGATTTTCAACTTATTCACGAAAAGCGCCAGATTAGACAATTCATGGATTTTGTCCTTGTTCGCGAAGACTACGAGCGCACCAAGCCGCACCCGGAACCATACTTGACCGGCCTAAAGCGCTTCGGAGCTACCAAAGAAGAGACCCTGATTGTAGAGGATTCAAACAGAGGGTTGAACTCAGCCGTGGCGGCTGGTATCGACTGTGCTATTGTCCATAACGACTTCACCAAAACACATGACTTCTCACAGGCAAGCTATCGAATCAAGACTCTGATTGAACTGAAGGACATTATTCTGAATGTAACCTGAGAGAGCATTCGCCAGCATGTCCCGTACTCACTTTAAATGATATAGGTGATTGGGTTACAAGAATTCATGAACGGTTAGGAATAGATATGGACATAATACGGCAGTCTTTGAAAGTATATTCGAAGATGTCCCCCATTATTAAATCATTTAACAAAACATTCACGCTACGGGACGGCAAGCTGACCCTTAGTCCCGGAAGCATGAGCGAGGAAGCAATTGCCGGGACACATTCGCACTGGCTAAGATAGGGACTATCTAAGCCAGTGGAACGTCTTGAATGCAGGAACGTTATATGATACCGGGAATATCTAATAAGGAAATACACCGGGAATTTAGCATACATGTGCGGAAAATTAATAACATATTAATTTTCTTTACATATTTTGCACAGCAATTGTAAAGATCTATTATCAAAAAATCCTACAATTATAGTTGAAGGAGGTGGCTAATGGATAACTTTAAAGCCCTTGAAAGTGTAGTTGAATATCTGGAGAATGAAATTTCCGGCTCGAATGAAGTTGACTTTACTGTCATTTCAAAAATTGCATGTTGCCCGGTCCCTTTATTCCAACGAATTTTTGTTTATATTACCGGAATAACAATATCCGAATACTTAATGCATCGTCGACTGACATTGGCAGGTTATGACATAAAAAATAGTAAGGAAAAAATAATTGACATAGCTATGAAATACGGATTTAATTCTCATTCTTCGTTTACTAGAGCATTCAAACAGCACCATAAGTTTTCGCCCTCTAGTATTAGGAAGGGAGGGGTTAAGCTTAATGACTATCCTAGAGCCTCCTTTACAAATATCAGAATTGTAGGAGGAAAACGAATTATGGCAAATCTTAAAAGAATTGAATACATGGAACATAGTCCTCGAAAAATTGTAGGCATGATGAAAATGACTTCATTTCAAAAAGCAGGAGAAGAATGCTGGGGTTCAGCATTTAATGAAGGTTTGTTTGACAGATTCTCCGAAATTGAAAATTGGATCTGCAAAGACATTGATAATTATGTTGGGCTTGGTCACATGAGTAAATTTATCGGAAAGGATAGTTTCCAGTATATCATAGGTAAATTAGTTCAACCTGATGCACCAATTCCAGAAAATATGTATTTTCAGAATATTTCAGCAGGAACAGTGGCTAAAGTATGGATCGAAGCAGATAATCTTAACGATATTATTGATTCTGCATATTTAATTTGTTCCGAGGCGATTGAGAAAACAGGATATAGGATTGATCATGAAAACTTTTATTGGTGTGATGTTTACACATACGATAGATACTGCATCCCACTAGAGAAGGGAGAAAAAATTATTCTTGATTATTTATTGCCTGTTATTAAATAGCGAATAAACTTCGTTAAAGCACTCCTTGCATGCAATACGTGGAAGCCCTTCCAAAGATGTCATTGACTTCAGTTAACATAATATTCAAGCAGCGGCTCCTTGTGGAGCCTTGGTCTGCTGGATGGATTTCGAGCTAGCATTTCAGCAGACATATCCGATTTTGTCGAACGTATTGAATACGAGAAGGTTAGATGAAAGATCACATGAAAAACACTAATGAGGAGATTAAATGCTGAAGGAAATACAAGGTTACTTAAATGATAGGTTTCCTGAATATTGGAGCGATATCAACATTCGTTTTGAGTTAGGTGAGCCTTATCGAAACGGATCGAAACGAAGAATAAATCAAGTAAATAAAAGAGTAAATACAATTTTCGAAGAGCTTTTCAAACCCACAGATCATATTTTTCTCATAGTTAAAGACTGGGGATCCTATGAAGACCCAATGTACGGGAATACAACACCTGAATATCTTTGAAGAGGAAACTCTCTTTGATATCGATGAAGACGAAGATGTAGAGGGAAATAGCATAGAGGTTAAAATAGAATTTCATTTTAAAGTTTTGGAGGGATTGGTTTCTTCAATTCCAAATAAGAAAATTTTTGAAGGAATTTCACATTATAAGCAGGGAAGAGAACCATCCATAGGACAGAGCGTGTACATCTTAAACAAAGATAAAAATATACTATTTCATATGTATGATGACAGAGGATGTATCGCTCACGCTACTTCAAAAGAACAGTTAATGTCCCTATATAGAGAGTATAACGATTGGATAGTGGATTACTGGAGAGAGTATTTTGATGGTACTTTCAAGGATGCATGATCCTTCGTCCAACACCATATTCCAATTGCGGGGCATTCGCCCCTTGGTTGTAGGGTGTGTAATTGTAGAAGGAATTCAGACAACACACGACCCAGCCTAAGATAAGGGTTATCTAAAGCCGGGCCGGGTCGCGTCGCAGATGCCAAACGTTATGTGAAATCGCAGTGTGATATTTAATGAAAGCATCTAAAGGAGTCTTGTATGAAGACAATTATCTATATGGTTAGGCATGGAGAATCACCATATAATGAAGGAAATGAAAGAACAAGAGGGCTTACCCCAAAAGGAAAGGTCGATATTGAAAAAGTAACGAAGTTACTTATAGGTGAAGGAATAGACAAGATTATATCAAGTCCTTATACTCGAGCAATTCTTAGTGTTGAGGTTTTAATGACCCTGATTATACCTTGCCGGGTGGAGAGTCTAATGCTGACTGTCAGGAAAGAGCAATCTCAGTTCTAAAACCCATATTAAAAGAGCACAGAGGGAAGAAAATAGCAATCGGGACTCATGGTCTTGTAATGACTTTGATGATGAATCATTTTGATTCAGCTTTTGGCATGGAGTTTTTGAATCAATTAAAGAAACCAGATATTTATAAAATGCAATTCGATGACTTAGAATTAGAAGAAGTAACAAGAATGTGGAATGATTAGACTTCCTAAGGTTAATCAAGATGACTGCGACATCACATAATAGAGTATTCGCGCTGCGGGGGCAAGCCCCCTTGGTCTGCCCGAAGCAATTCGGAGAAGTATGGGTATGCAGACAACCCTGCGAGGCTAAGTGGCTAAGCCACCCAGTCGCATACGCTCCCTTAAGCCTCACGGGTTCGTAGATACAAGGAACGTTATGTGAAATTGGGGCAAATTCAAATAAATTTACTATTGATGGAGGTCCTTAAGATGAAAAATATTGTAGGTCATATCGATTGTGTGTATTTACCTGTCATTGATCGAGAAGAAAGTATTAAATGGTACCAGGAGAAACTTGGCTTTCATTGGACAGGATTTAGTTTTGACCTTGGTTTTGGTCCAGAGATAATGCTGGTAACGGTCAATAATAATGAAGATGTGAAACTAACGTACAAGACGGATTTCTGGGAAGATAAAGACTATGAAATGCATATTCTAACATACAAATCAGACAATATAGAAGAGACATATGAAACCTTGAAAGAACGAGGAGTAAATGTATCAGAGATAAAACTGTATGATGGAAACCGCAAGAATTTTAGATTTTATGATCTTAATGGAAATCGATTTGATGTATGGTCTGGCTGGCTTTGATTTATTAATTGAATAATACAGGTATTCGATAAAGACCAAAACATTACATAACAACGTATTCTCACATCATACTCACGCCCTCGGTCCGCAGAAGTATTTTCGAAGAAGCAGGGGCTGCGGACAACCCCGCACCACCTAAACGCATCGGCCAGGAAACCGGGAGAGTAAGATAAGGGCTATCTAAGTCTCCCGATTTCCTTTAAGGTGCTGGGGGTTCGTAAATGCAAGAACGTTAGCTGAAATTGCTGTCAATGTGCATAAAAGAAAGGAATAAAAAACAATGAATAGATCTGCGTTCACAATCGCAGTCAGTGGTCCATCTGGATCAGGCAAGAGTACATTAACAAAGCAATTAAGAGATAAACTTGTAGATGCAATATCATTCCACTTTGATGACTATGCTTCAACTAATAAATATCCAGATGATTTTGATGAATGGTTGGAAAAAGGTGCCGACCCTAAATTAGTTCAAAACCCAAATTTTAATAGAGACTTATATGAGTTGGTTCAAGGCAGGTCCATAAAACTACCTAACAACCAAATCGTAAAATCAGAAAAATACATTATAGTCGAAGAACCTTTCGGTAGAGGTCGGGAAGGAATGGTCGAACTAATTGATTTTGTAGTCTGTATTGATATTCCATTAGAGGTAGCACTGGCTCGTAGGATTTTAAGAGGGATACAACATTCTGAGTGTTCTCCAAGTGAAACTTTAAAAAACTTCGAAGAATATTTGTCTCAATATCTTATCGTAGTGCGAAATTTATACCAAGCTATAAATTCAAATGTCATGGCCGATTGTGATTTAATTGTATCTGGTCTTGAACCAATGGATGTAATTACGGACAAAATGATAATAGAGCTTGAAAAGCGAAGAATTATATAACTCAAAGAAGACAGCAACATCAGCCGGATAACCCTGCACCGACTAGGAGCATTTTAAAGAATGGAGTGACCTCTTTGGATATTGAGATAGCAATTTCAATAGCTCTAAAAGCTCATAAAGGCCAAGTTGATAAAGGCGGAAACCCATATATTTTACACCCATTAGCAGTTATGAATAGGGTTGAGACAATTGAAGAGAAGATAGTTGCAGTTCTTCATGACGTTGTAGAAGACACGGAAGTAACAATTGATCAACTAAGAGAAACAGGATTTTCAGAAGAGATACTTGAGGCTATGAATTTATTAACAAGAGCTAAGGAAGACAGTTATGAAGAATTCATTGATAAAACATTAAAGAACCGAATAGCTAGAAATGTAAAGATAGCTGACATTAAAGAGAATATGAATTTATCAAGAATACAAGATCCTTCAGAACAAGATTACATGCGAATAGAGAAATATAAAAGAGCATTGGAAAGACTGGAAAGACAATTTGAAATTTAATAAGAAGAGGGTATTGGCATAACACCATGTTCACGTTTCGGGCCATTAGACCCTCAGTCCGGCAGAAGTTAGATGTGGATTCGGGGAGGCGATTGGCAGCAATGATTTTTCATTGTTATCATGAATTATGAGAAAAAATCAGGTGAGAAATTTGTGCACAAGGAGAAAAAACTATGGAAAAAATAAATTACTAAGAATGGACAATGTAGGTATCGTTGTAGAATCCCTTGATGACGCAATTTCTTTCTTTGAGGAGATTGGCTTGATCCTCGAAGGGCGAACGACTGTTGAAGGGGAATGGGCTGGTCGCGTAACCGGACTAGGTTCTCAGTGTGTAGAGATTGCTATGATGGTTACCCCAGATGGCCACAGCCGACTTGAACTTTCGCGATTTCTCACCCCACCTACGATATCCGATCACCGGACGGCTCCTGTAAACTCCCTTGGATATTTACGCGTCATGTTCACAGTTCAAAACATTGATGAGATGGTATCCAGACTCACTACTAAGCATGGTGCGCAACTCGTTGGCGAAATGGTTCAATACGGGGATTCGTATCGGCTCTGCTACATTCGTGGAACCGAAGGACTTCTAATCGGTTTGGCGGAACAACTTGGTAACAAATAAGTAAGTGACGGTTTTTTAAAAAAAACTCTACTGAAATATACGTTAATAGAGAAAAAACTAAAAAAGAAAAGCTCTGTGAAAGTATCTCGAAGAAGTTGGATACGTCATATAACAGCATATTCACACATCGAGCATTCGTCCTCGGTCCGCAGAAGTAATTGGTAGGGAAGTATGGGCTGCGGACACATCCGACATTCGTCGGATGTCGTGAATACTGATTACGGAGAATATTATAATTAAGAATTACGCGATTACGGCCAACTTAGTAAAAGCTATAATTTATATATATCTAGAGAAGGGTTGGTTTAATTGTAGGGGAGAGTATCTAATTATGAGGAGATTCTACCTATTTTCATTTATTCTGGTTATTTTGTTTTTATCGGCTTGTCAATCATCAGAACAATTAAAGCCGATAAAAGAAGAAACAATTGATTTCGACATAAACACTGCAATTGAAATGGTTGAAAAGAAAGAAAAAATGATCATTGATCTAGCATTGAGAGAAAAGGTGTCAAAACTGGAGTATAAGGATTTAGAGAAGTCCTTTACCGAAGAGTTTGGAGTCCATGCTAAGGATATTCTATCTATATTATTTATCCATAATATGGATTCCGATCCCGAGTCAGATATGTATGTACAACAGGACACATTATACCCAACACTCTTTCATGAAGGAATAACTATAACAAATGCGGTCGTTTATAAGAGCTACTTCGAGAATGAGTTTTTTAATCAAACTAGATTAAGCATTGAGGAAAAATATGTTGGTGATAATGAGAAGTTAAAGGATTGGAAAAGAGAATACATATTTACTCCAAACAAAAATGGAGAATGGGAACTAAATGGATTTTCTGGAGTGATGAATTTCTTAGGCGAAGATTATAATATGAATTATTTAGAGTTAAAGAGGTGAAAAGTTAACCATCGAAGACCATCACATATCGATATGGCAAAAGAATCTTGTGGAGAATAAGCTACGATTTACCGAGGTATATTGCGCTCGAACCAAAATAAGTCATACCATGATTCCACTCTAAAGATTGATGTTTTTTTTGAATATGGAAGGGTTTTCCTAATCCATGTTGTTCAACTAACGGGGAATTTGTAAGCATCCTATAAGGCCATGTTCAAGCTGCGGTCGTTCGGCCTTGGTCTGCGGAGAATTTCGAGAAAGCGGATTCAGCAAACAACCCTACGTGGCTAAGTCTTCGTCCCGGCGCAACGCGCCTTTCGTGAACACAAGAACGTTATACGAAATAGCGGAAATCGTATAAGTACCGCATTAATATCCTCAATCGAGCAGCAAAATCCTGAAAACCTTGATTATCGTGAAAACGTTGATTATTCTCATGTTTACATTAATAATGAAATCATAGCTTACTAAGGAGGCGGTTCAATTGGTAATCATGAATATTCGGACAGAAATTAGAAGGATAACGCCTACTCGTCCATAAACTGCGTGTTTCCTTCTTCATGAGGGCAATCAAACATGCAACAATATCAAATTATAAAAATGAATGATTTTTCAAATTATCAGATTAATCAAATCAGAATGCTAGAACGGTTGTGCAAGATATACGATAAGTCAAGTTTGAGGGTGGGGATAGAGAGCCTCAAAGAGATAGATGGAGATCAGGCTTTTCTTTGCCAACACGAAGATCAGTTAATCGGTTTTTTAAGCTGGTATTCTTCAGATGGGATTGAAGCTAATATTAATAGTATGGTTCATCCGGAATTCCGTCGTTCTGGTATTTTTCGGGGATTACTGAAAAGGGCAACGTCGGAGATGCAAATGCATGGCATCCTTACTTGCCGTTTCAGAATTCCATCAAACTCTGAGTCAGGTATTGATTGTATAAGACATTTAGGGGCTAGCTTTAGTTCATCTGAATTCTCTATGACCTTCAAGGGCGTAGAAGATTCAAAATTATGTTTCACAGACGTTAATTTGCGGGTAGCTGAAGAACAGGATTTAGAGTTTTTGATAAAGTGTTTATCTCAGGCTTTTGGAGATTTAGAGTCTTGGACTAGGAAGTATTTGAGCCGTACTAAAGAGCCTTCACGTATTACTTATATTGCTACGGACAGTCTGACACCAGTAGGGATGATCAGAGTTAATTATTTTCATACGAATACTGCCATTATTCATGATTTTTGTGTGCTTCCCGCATTTCAGGGGAGAGGATATGGCCGTGAAATTCTTTCTAGGGTAGTTAAGCTTTTGCAAAGTCAAGAGTACTCCCAAATCCGCTTGAGCGTAGTTACTCAAAATAGACGTGCATTAAGTCTTTATCAGTCAATAGGATTTGATGTTTCTGCCGAATCTCTTTATTATGTGATTCCCATTCATAACATTTAGTTGATTAAAAACATGGAATGATCAGACAACAAACGACCCAGCCTATGATAAGAGCTATCCAAGGCGGGGTCATTACGTGAATACAAGAACGTTACCTGAAAGACATGAAATCTTAAAAAACATAAAAAAAGGGAAGATCATATGAAACGAATAGACGTTGCATATTCTTTGATTACAGATAAAGACAAAACAAAAATCCTTATGGTGAAGAATCACAAAAACGGTACTTGGTCATTACCAGGTGGAGGCGTTGAAGAAAACGAGACTTTAGATGCGGCTGCAATTCGCGAAGCAAAAGAAGAAACAGGATATGATATTAAAGTCCACGGTGTAGTGGCTATCAATGAAGCAATATTAACAAAACATGATGAACATGTAGTGTTTATTACTTTTAGAGCTGAAATAACAGGCGGACAACAAGAGATAACTAGACCATCCGAAATTAGTCATGTTGAATGGGTAGATATTGATAGAGCAGATGAATATATGCCTTATTATCAAGAAGGATTAAAAAATATTGCAAAAAACGAGATTGAAATCAAGTATTTTAATGAAGGGAAAGTTTAAAGGAATTGTAAGAAAATCGGGGAAGACATGTCCCTTAGATAACATCACATTCCGCATCGAGCTATTCGGCTCTCGGTCCGGTTGGCAAAGGAACTTACTTGGTTGCTTATCATAACGAGGGTTATACTATTATTAATGAATCCTATCTTAGGCTGCTTCGTTATGCCGAGCATCATAGCTTGGCTAAACAGCTATTTCTAGGAGAATCTCCTTCCGGATGAATTATTACAGATTGAAGAATACGAGCAGCATGAATCGAACAAAAAAGTGGTGGTTAAATTGGGGTAACCGTTAAAGATTTACTGCAGCTGCCTTCATTTAGAGGAGCTCAGGTGGTCACTGGAACAAGCAGACTACATCAGACCGTTTCCTCTTTATCTGTGTTAGAGGTGGCGGATGTCAATTTCTTCTCGCAAATTATTCAAACCGTTCAAGAAGAATGGTATGCCGAAGAACTGGTCATTAGCTCTTTTTATTCCATTAAGGATAGCGTGGAGCAGCAATGTAAAACGGTTCAATATTTGCATGACCTTGGTGAAGTGGGATTGATTTTGTACTATGTTGGCATTATCATGCCAGATATAGCCGATGAAGTGCTCGAGCTGGCCGAATCTCTGAATTTTATTATCATTTGCATGCCGAGAAACGATTACTCTCTTAGGTATAATGAAGTTATTTTTGAAGTCATGGAGGCTATCGTAAGCAATCAGAATGTAAATGAGCATTTCGTGAATGAATCACTGGAAAAGGTCTCGCTGCTGCCGGAACATTTGCGGAGCGTGGAAATTACCCTTAAACTGCTGTCGGACCGGATGAAAGCGAACATCGTTCTGACAAACAGCAGCCTGGATATCATCAATCGTGTCATGTGGCCGCGGAATTCCTCGCTCGATGTTGCGAATCTAATCCGGTCCATGGCGCCCTCCATTTTGAATGACAGAATAGGAGAAGGCGAGCTGGATTCGTCCTGCTTTGTTGAATACAAACGTGTGCATCAAAAAAACGGGGAGATCCTTTACCTGTTTCTCATTAAAGAGAATACGAAGCTGCCGCCGAAGACGATGGAGCAAGTCAGCGAGGTGGTGCAGGTGGCCATCAATTTGTGGGGAGACAAGCATAACGAGGTCAGCGAATACGCTTTGGTTAAAGCCATCGTGAATGATGAAAGCGAAAAAATGCGCAGATTGGCCAGTTTGCTCCATATTGACGTTTCCGCCATCCAAATGATGTGGCTCGTTTACATCCGGGATTTGTCGGAGGAAAGAAGGATAAGGGAAGACTTGAAAGCGCATCTCTCGCAATATTATAAAACCGCGGTCATTCAAACGATCGATCACTGCGTTGTTGTGTTGCTGGGGAATTGCTCCTATAAATACAATGAGTTTGAAATCGCAGTGGAATATATCGAAACCACGAGTCTCACCGCTGAAATATCAAGCATCGTTTATTCTCCGAGGATGCGGAACACCCAGGACGTACGCCGCATGTACCAGCTCGTAAACGGAGTCTCTAAAGAGGTTCACCGCATCTATCATAACCGCAAACTATACACCGCGGCTGAAGTCCGTTCCATGAAACGGGCCATAGACCTCAGCAAACAAGGGGAAGAGATGACGGAAGAATGCTTGTCCGTTTTGGAGCCTATCATGGACGACCCTGACACATTGAACACCCTGATGACTTTTCTTCTGGATGCGAAGGGGAATATGGATGACTGCAGCAAGCTGTTGTTCGTCCACAAAAATACGGTGAAATATCGCATTAAAAAAATTTGCGAGCTCATAGGATATGATGTGACCATCAATTCGGAATCGTACGATGTTTATACGGCCTGCATGGTCTACCGTCTCATCCATAACTAAAAAGTTCCGATGTTTTGTCCAATAAGACAAAAACATCGGATTTTTTTTTGTTATCTGAAAAAGACGCTAACCTGCTTCATCTTTTACAATAAGAAACAAATATTCGAACCAACAAGATTAGGGGGGATCATATGAAAGCCGTTAAAGAGCATCAATCCTGGTTCAGTCTCGGAATCGTATGGGCCGGCGCGGTCATTAGCATCCCGAGTTTGTTGGTAGGGAATGCGCTTGTCGCAGGAATGGGATTATCCACAGCACTGCTCGTCACGTTGGCAGGCTACGCAATCATTGTACTGCTCATGATTTTGCAGGGCATTCAAAGCACGGACTTAGGAAAGCCGACCGTTCAGGTCGCAGCTCAGGTATTCGGCAAAACAGGGTCTCGTACGATTCTGTCGATTATCCTCGCGATTGCGTGTCTTGGCTGGTTCGGGATCCAGGCGAATGTGTGCGGCGCAGCCTTGGCAGACCTGCTAGCCAAGACCGGAGTGAACATGCCGGTGCCATTGGCATCTCTTATATGCGGTTTCGTGATGGTGATATCGGCCGTCTATGGCGTTAAAGTGCTGCGGGTGATCAGTTATATCGCCGTTCCTTTATTGGTGGGAATCAGCATATTTGGTCTTATCGAAGCCTTGACCGGTGACTCCCTGCAGATCATTCAGCATTATAAGCCTGAGGGAGCGATGAGCTTTACGGACGGGCTGGCGGTAACGCTGGGTTCATTTGCCCTGGGTGCAGTCATCGCGGGAGATTATTCGCAATTTTCTGGAAAACGGTCCGATGTCCTGAAAGCGGCTCTAATCGGGATTGTTCCGGCAGGCTTGCTGATGATCGGTGCAGGGGCTGTCCTGACGATTGCTTACCAAGCCAGCGATATTACAGCAACCTTTTTGAGCATTACGACTCCGTTTGTTGGCGGCGTGGTGTTGATCCTGGCTACGTGGAAGACCAACCTCGTGAACGCGATTTCAGGCGGATTTGCCTTCATTAACGTGTTCAACGTATCGAAGGAAAAAGAAAAATGGGCCGTCGGCATCGCGGGAACCATTGGGACCGTATTGGCCGTCGTCGGTATACTGAACTATTTCACTCCGATCATGTCCATCCTGTCGGCTATGATTCCACCGGTTGCAGGCGTGATGATCGCATCTTACTGGATGCTTGGAAGAGGGGATAAGAGCCGCTGGCATGAGGTCGAAGGCGTGAATACACTGGGCGTCGTTTCCTGGCTGTTGGGTGCGGTGATTGCTAGTACCCCTGTTGTGTTATCCTTGTTCCCAAGTTTGCCGCAAGTACCGAATCAGCCGTTGATCGGGATTGTTATTTCTTTTGTCGTGTATTATGCAGGCTATCGTTTATCGGCTCAGAAAACCGTTATATTGGAGGAATCATGAATGAGATATTTAGATAAAGCAGCTGTTGAAAACATCGCCGTTGGCGCAGCATTTCTGGGAACCGGCGGAGGGGGAGACCCTTACATCGGTAAATTGATGGCTCTCTCGGCCATTGAGAAGTTCGGACCAGTAAAACTATGCTCAGTCGATGAGATTAAGGATGAGGACTTTTTCATTCCGGCTGCGATGATGGGGGCGCCATCCGTATTAGTGGAGAAATTCCCCAGAGGGGACGAGTTTGTTAAGGTTTTTCAAAAATTAGCAAATTACTTGGGAGAAGAACAGATCGCCGGCACGTTTCCGATGGAAGCGGGAGGCGTCAATTCCATGATTCCGATCGTTGTTGCGGCGCAGCTGGGATTGCCTCTGATCGACTGTGACGGTATGGGGCGGGCGTTCCCGGAGCTGCAAATGGTGACGTTTAACCTGGACGGCATTCCGGCGACACCGATGGCGATTACGGATGAAAAAGGGAATATCGGTATCTTTGAGACCATTGATAATAAGTGGACGGAACGGCTCGCCAGAGCGGCCACGGTTGAAATGGGCGCCAGTGCTTTAGTAAGTCTGTACCCGGCAACGGGTGCTCAAATGAAGCAAAGCGGCGTTCATCATATCGTGACCCTCTCCGAACAGATTGGAGAAATCATTACATCGAAGAATCGGGACGCAGGCGATAAGCTTCAAGAGCTGCTGAACCTTGTGTCTGGCTATGAGCTTTTCCAAGGTAAAATCGTGGATGTCATCCGGGAAACCAAGGGCGGTTTTAACCTCGGTCAAATGCATCTCGATGGAATCGAGGCACATAAAGACGGAGTGATGAAGGTTCATTTTCAAAATGAAAACCTGGTTGCCGAAAAGAACGGTCAAGTTATAGCGATGACCCCCGATTTGATCTGTCTGGTTGATTACGAAACCTTGTCGCCTGTAACTACGGAGAGCCTGAAATACGGTAAACGCGTACGGGTTATTGGACTGCCCGCTCATGATAAGTGGAGAACGGAAAAAGGAATCCAGACGGCAGGACCAAGATACTTCGGATATGATTACGATTATGTTCCTATTGAGGAAATGGTGAAAAAGGCGGTGGCTGAGAATGTATAGAATCGGGATCGATGTAGGCGGCACCAACACAGACGCCATCATTTTGGATGAGAATTATCATCTGGTTCATGCGGTGAAATCACCAACAAGTCTAGATATTAGAACGGGTATTGAAACCTCGCTCCGGAATTTGCTGCAGGAATCGAATATGGATAAAACCCAAATCACGCATGCCATGTTAGGTACAACCCAGTGCACGAATGCCATTGTTGAGCGCAAAAAGCTGGCCCAAGTCGGCGTCATTCGTCTGGGTTACCCGGCAACGGCTTCCGTTGCGCCGTACACGTCCTGGCCTGAGGATATGGTTCGGAAGCTGTCGGGTAAATATGCTCTCGTTCATGGCGGATATGAATATGACGGCCAAGTGATTGGAGAAGTCGACGAAGCCGAAATTAAAGCTCTTTTAGAGGAATGGGGGAGCAGTGTCGAGTCCATCGCCGTCATTGGTGTGTTTTCATCCATTAAAAATGATCAGGAGCTACAGGTTCGAGATCTCATCCATCAAGTGTATGGACCGGAATTCCCTGTTTCCTGTTCTTCCCTGATCGGTTCGGTCGGTTTAATCGAGAGGGAAAATGCGACCATACTGAATGCAGCATTGTGCAAGGTTATTGAAACGACTACCCAAGGATTTGTGCAGGCGTTAGAAGAAGAAGGCATTACAGACGCAGCGGTGTTTTTATGCCAGAATGACGGTACCTTAATGTCGATCGATTACGCTAAACAATTTCCGATCCTAACCATTGCATGCGGGCCAACGAACAGCATACGCGGTGCCTCTTATTTGGCGAAGATCAAAGATACGATGGTTCTCGATGTGGGAGGGACTACATCGGACATCGGGGTTTTGCAGGACGGGTTCCCAAGAGAGTCCTCGGTTGCAGTCGAGGTTGGCGATATCCGCACGAATTTCCGCATGCCGGATATCATCTCCGTTGGACTGGGCGGCGGAAGCATCGTGCGTTCGGAGAACGGTAAAATTACGGTGGGACCTGACAGCGTAGGATACAAGATTGGACAGGAAGCGCTGGTCTTTGGCGGACATACGCTGACTACAACAGACATTGCCGTACGGCTGGGTCTTGCGGACGTCGGGGATAAGAGCTTGGTAGCGCATCTGGATGAAAACTTCGCTAAAAAGGTGCAAGCTGAAATTGCAACCATCATTGAGCAGGCCATTGATAAAATGAAGACATCGTCGGGAGATGTTGAGCTTGTATTGGTAGGCGGCGGCAGTGTCGTTATACCGGATACGATTCGCGGGGTATCCCATATGATTAAGCCTGAGAACGGGGGCGTAGCCAACGCCATTGGCGCGTGTATTGCTCAAATCAGTGGACAATATGAACAAATTTATATCTATTCTACTGAGCCACGTGAGGATTCATTAAAAGATGCGCAAGAAAAAGCCGTGCAGCAGGCGGTGCTGGCTGGCGCTGATCCGGCTACGGTGGAGCTCGTGGAAGTGGAAGAAACCCCGCTGGCTTATCATCCGGGAAATGCGACGAGACTGAGAGTGAAAGTCGTAGGAAACATGAAGTAGAAGGGAGGCTTCACATAAGTTTATACAACTTGTGTGAGGCTCTTTTTTGTTACTTAACATCGTATCCACGCTGTGGGCCTTGTCCCTTGGTTCGCAAGATGAGGCAACAGAGTTCGTCGGAACCGGGGCATTCGCGTCTTAAGCCTCTCGGGTTCGTAGATACAAGAGCGTTATGAATAAAAATAAACAAACAAAACCTATAAAAGTGTTATAAATTGAGTTATACTGAGGTAAGAATAAGTAAGGAGCCGTGCTGGAACACGACTCCAAAGCACAATAACTGCATAAAGAGCAGTCGGCCACAGGAGTTAGGTCGAGAAACAGACCGTTACCTTAGCGAGGGCGGTCTATTTTTTTTATGTAGGTAAGCAAAGCCAAAATGAACATGCCGAACATGAACATTAAGGAGAGAGCATCTTTGACCTCCATGGTATCACCTCCCTTCTGGGAGATTAGCCGACCGCCCTTACGTACGAATTGAGAAAATAAAAGATTGAATAACAAAAGTATGTAACATAGGATCACAAGAGAGGCAGTAACATCACTTAACAATACATCTACGCTGCGGGGCTTTCGCCCCTTGGTTGTTGGACGATTTTTCGAGGAAGAATATTCTGACAACACACGACCCGGCTAGGATATCTATGGCCGGGTCACGTCGTACATGCGAGAACGTTAGACGACAGACTGAAGAAAAAATATATAAAGGCTGATGACAGTATGAAACTAAAGCAACGAATGTGTGAGCTTCTGGGACAGTAAAGGTTTGTGAATACAACAACGTTAGCCGAACCCCTGCAATCTTATAAAGCATAAAAAAAGAGTAAATGTACATTAAACCCATGCAAAGGAAGTTGAGAAAATTGGATAAAGGGAGAATTATATTTTTGAATGGCGTTACAAGTTCAGGTAAAACTTCAATAGTAGAAGCTATGCAATCTTACTCGAATCCATTTTTTTATGTAGTTGCCAATGATCTTTTTGAAAATACGATTGGTGATAAACATCTACAGACAGATTACTGGAAGTATTTAAGTGAAGTAATAATTATAATGTATCATACAGCAAAGTTATTTTCGGATAGTGGCAAGCATGTAATAATCGATGGGATACTTGTTGAAAGGCCTGAGTTAAAGCCACATTATGAAAAAGTCAAAGAGATTTTTAATGGGTACCCCTTGGAGATAGTCGAGGTGTACTGTCCTCTAGATCTTTGTCGTAAGCGAAATATAGAGCGTGGTGATAGAAGAGAAGAACAATCAGATGAGCAAAATAAAATAATGTTGCAAAACATTCGTTATAGCTGCTCAGTGGACACAAGTTTGAATACACCAGAAGAATGTGCAGAAATTATTATTACATCATTATTCAAAAAAAAGATAACAGTGTAAACACATCGATTCCCCTAAGATAAAAGCTAACTAAGGTGAACCGACGTCAGGAACACAAGAATGTTAGATGAAATATCAGCAGTAATAAATTTTTAAGGATGGATAGGATGGAAGTATCAAATAAAAAAATCAATGAAATTCTTATCAAAGAGCATGGTCCTAAATATCATGATAAATCAGAACTAATTGATGTAGCGTGGCCAGACTTTGTGGAGGTAGAAGGTTGCATTTTAATAAAGAAGTACACTGAAGATAATATAAAAATTAATATTGAACATATTATTCATCAGTTTGGAGATCGGACTGGATTTGAAGCAAGTGAAAGCCATGTTCATATGATAGATATATCAAAAACCTTTAAAAAACATCCTTTAGAAGGGTTGAGGTTTGCAAAGAAGCTATTAGAAATATGGTCTTTTAAACTGAAAATTGATTTTCCAGATTATGAATTTATACTTATCTTAACTTATCATGATGATGACACAATTTTACGGTTTCATAGATTAAGAGAATCAGAAGAGACTTGGATAAACATTAATGATATAGAGGATTTTGAAGAAGGGATTATGATTAGGAAAGTGTAATCGTAGGGGGCAGATACCTCACCTAACATAGTATCTACTCTCTGGCTTTGCCCTTGGTTTGCAAGGGGGATTAAGCAAAGGGGGGACTCAAGCGAACAACCTTGAGAGGCTAAGTCTGTCGGATCCAGTCGCTACGCTCCTTTTATGGGGTATAAATATATCAGTATAACAATTAGAAAAGGCAAAGCAACATTTGAAGGCGTGCGGTCTTTAGGAAAAATTGATCTGTTCTCCTACTTAAGAAGAATGTGACATACCCGTAGATTATTTTGACTCTGTTTATTCGATTTACCACATAGGCTGGACAACTGACCTTGAAGGAACCTTTTATCGGGTCGCTTCTTATTTAGAAAAAGGACGGCGGCCAACAGGAATATGGCCGGACCTTCTTCATTAGTATTGAAACTTGGTAATGGTGGAGGCTTAACTTGGTTCTATATGAACATGTACGTCATAAACGCCGTGTGTTTCTTTTAACTCATGTTCCACCTGGTCTGAAATATCATGTGCGACCCGGATATCCAGATTCGACCTGACCAGGATGACGATGTCAACAACCGTGTTGCTGCCGTAATTTCTTGCCCGGATGTCCTTGACTCCCTTAACGCCAACCACTTGCTTTACGGTTTCTTTGTAGCTTTTGACAATGTTCTCGTCGAAGCCATCGGTTAAATGATGTGAGGCATCCCGGAATATATCCCAAGCGGTTTTACATATCAGGAAGCCTACCAATACGGCGGTCAGCGGATCGAGCCATGGCAGATGAAATTGGGCGCCGATGATACCAACGACCGTGCCGATGCTGACCCAGGCATCCGAAAGATTGTCCTTGGCCGCTGCCATAACGGCTTGACTGTTTATTTTGGTAGCCAGGCGTTTGTTGTAGCGGTAGACCAAGAACATCACGATGGCGCAGCCAATACCGGTCCACGCGGATAGAAGATCAGGCGATTCATGGTTGCCTTCAAACATGGAAGAAACGGCCCCGAACAGGACTTGGATCCCGACGGCCATCATAATAAAAGAGGCGATCAAGGAGGCTACCGTTTCCGCTTTCCAGTGGCCGTATGGATGATCCCGATCCGCAGGTTTTTGCGATAAACGCAGTCCGATCAATACAGCAATGGACGCCACGATATCGGTAGCATTATTTAATCCGTCCGCCCGCAGAGCCTCGGAGTTCGCGGTGTAACCTATCAATAATTTGATTGCAGATAAACAGATATAAGCAATGATACTGATGATGGCACCTTTTTCACCCAATTTTAAATCATGATAACGTTGTTGTTCCAAATCTAGCCGACTCCTTCCACACGCCCCAAAAAATAGTACCTGACTATATTACCAAGCCGAGTTGGGGTGGGTCTAGAGCAACGTTTTTTCCTATCACTTAATAAGTGACAAGGGGCAAAAAGAGTTGCACTGGACTAAGAAAGATAGTTCGAGGCTAAGGTCTTGGCATATAAAACTGAATACTGGATGGATGATAGCATTAAGCATGACGCTTGACATCAATATCCAAGGAGGGTAACATTGATTATATACTAGTTGGTACATAACTGAGGTGAGAGTGGTTGGCGCGTCCGCGGGAATTCGATATGCAGAAAGCGTTGAACAATGCGTTGGAGTTATTTTGGGAAAAGGGTTACGAAGCGACCTCCATTACAGATTTAACGACCAGGATGGAGATTAGCCGGCCGAGCCTATACATGGCTTTTGGAGATAAACGTGCGTTATTTATGAAGGTATTGGACATTTATATGGACCAGTTTCTTCGGAAACTCGAGTCTATTCTTGCTGCTAATGGATCGGGGTACAAGGGGATTGAGGCATTATTTCGAGATATTGTTGAATCGGGCGATGACCGTGGAATAAAGCGCGGTTGCTTGTTCGTAAACACAATGACGGAGCTTGCCGCACATGATGAGCAAATCGCGTTAAAAGGCCGTGAGTATCAGGACAAGGTATCACAGTTTCTGGCAAACGCGTTGACCGAAGGAATGGAAGCGGGAGACATTGCGCAGACCATAGACGTTCATTCCACGGCACACTTTCTAATGCTGGCATTGGTTGGACTTTACGTGGTCATAAAAATAGAACCCGCCCCGGTTGTTTTGAAACACAGTTTAGAAGTTACTTTGGGTGTATTGAGGTAATTTTTTTTGATCATTATATACCAATTGGTATATAAAAGTGCGAGCGCATATTATAACTTTTGTAAGGAGATGGTTGGAATGCGATGGAAGCAGCTGACACGTCACGTGTGGGGCGGATATGTATATTGGCCATTGCCTGTCATGGTATGGATCGTTGAAGATCGGGACGGATTAACGCTGGTCGACGCAGGGATACCGTCCATGTGGAATTCGTTGTATCAAGCGTTAAACGTCCGCTTCAAGAATAAGCCCTTAGTACGGGTGCTGCTTACGCACAGTCATGGGGATCATGTGGGGATGCTGCCGAACCTGACTCGGACCTTGCAGGTTCCGATTGTAGTACACCCATTAGAAGCGGACCGGATATCTGATATCTCCTCTAATCCAACCAAATCCCTGGATTTGGACAATGCGTATGGCGGGTTAATCCCTTATCATACACCGGGACATAGTCCGGGGCATGTGGTATTCTATCATCCTGACGACCAAATTCTTCTCGCAGGCGATCTGTTCACAGCATTCTTCGGCAAACTCCGCAGACCCATTGCGAAATTTACGCCTGATATGGAAGAGTCACTTCGGAGCGGGAGGATTCTTGAACGACTGGACCCTAAGCTTACGGCTTGCGCCCATTGTGGTGTTGTTAAACATGCGTCATCGCAATATCCCAAGCTGCTTCGTAAAGGTCATGGCAGTCGGTAGTCTTTGATTGCTTTCACTGTAAACAACCACATGATAACGGCTTTACAGCCCTTATCCCCGGTATATACCTCCAGTTCGGAAGCATTGAATGCCAGAGACTATCCTTTAGAAGGAAAACGGATCGAACAAAAAAATAGCGGGCGAGATCATCTCTCGACACCGCTATGGATTGACACGTACGTTCTTTACATGATCTTGTTCAAATAAAGCATATATTCACCGCGGTTCAGCGGGTTGACTTGTCGCCGTTTATTCACAGGGACGGTGGCTTGCACCTTCACGTAGCCTCCTGGTTTAACGGAGAGCATGCCCTCACCGCTTGTCAGGGAATGGACTTCGGCTTTCAGCAAGTCGGTTGTCCGCACGGGGATGGTACCATGAACGTGGACAGCATGGTTGTGGAATGTTGGTTCCTGATAGGTCCCCTCTAGCGCTGCCAACTTGGATAACACTTTGCTTAAACTGGTTTCCGGCAAAATGAATTGGATGACATTGATAGGCTCGTGGACTTCCGTTCCGGCTTTGCCCAGCGCAGACATGAGGACGAGCGGGGTCAGACTGCGAAAATCCTTTGCCGTCGACACCGGACTTGCGTAACCGGTATGCGTCAGCGTCACGATAATATCGGTCACGGTCCATCCATACAAACCTTCCTGCAGCACCTCAATCACCGTGTCTTTAATCGCTTTCTGAAAGGCTAAGGGGAGAGAGCCCAGTTCCACTTCCAGACGATACTGAATTCCGGTTCCTCTCTCGCCAGGCTCAACCCGTAAGCCAACCGTTGCATAAAAAGGACATTCGCCAATAAATTCAACAGCCTCTCCGATAGCAATCGGCTTCTCGATACAAATGACCCGCGGAGCAGAAAATGCAGCTTCGATGCCATATTGCTGCTGGATCGTTTCCAACAGAATTTCCTGCTGGACTTTACCGAATACGTGGATGATGTTTTCTTTGGTTTTCATATCCTGGATATATTGCAGGAATGGATCCTCTTCGGTGAGATCGCTTAAGGCCGTGTGTAGTTGATGCTCCTCCGCGGGATTCTTGGCCGAAACCTGGACTTGAATCGGCGGCTTCTGAAAGTGGACCCTCTTCATCCTGTCGGAAACAGCACCGATGACGTCGCCCACCTTGAGTTCATCGGTCATGAGAATCGCAATGTCTCCGGCATCGATCTGATTCACCGGCATGGATTTGCCATGATGCAGAGCATGGAGGTGTTTTACCTTGAACATGGTGGTGTTTCCGTTCTGCGTTATCACCGTAATTTCGTCTCGCGCCTGGATACTGCCGGCGAACAGCCGGAGGTATACGTTCCGTTCTCCGTTCGGGAGTTTGATCACTTTGAACACCAGGCCGGATAACGATTCATGCTGAAGCTCCGAGGCGTCATTAACGGGGAACAACTCCCCAAGCGCATGAAGCAGCGGCTCGATGCCGATCCCTTTGGCTGCTGATCCTGCAAATAGAGGGTAAGCTTTACCTTGCTGGGTTTGCCTGCTTAATTCCTCCTGCAGCCGCTCGCGTGATATGGGAATATCCTGGGCATAGTCGTTCAGCAGATCGTCATTGGTCAGTGCCAACATTTCGACCCATCCGGCGTTATGGGGATCGGCCACGTCTACCCGAACGGTTGCGCTGCCCTCATGAGATACAGAGCTCATCTCGCAAATATGTTCATCCAGCAGATTTCGTATCATGGTATAGACATTGTGGTAATTTGCGCCCATTCGATCGATCTTGTTCATGAATAGAAGGGTGGGAATCCCTTGTTCTTTCAGCGTCTGCATGAGCACCCGCGTCTGGGCCTGTACGCCCTCAACCGCGGAAATCACCAGAATGACGCCATCTAGCACACTCAGTGAATGCTCGACCTCCGAGATGAAATCGGCATGTCCCGGCGTATCGATCAGATTGATTTTTAGATCGCCCAGCATGAAGGATACGGCAGCGGATTTTATCGTGATGCCCCGTCTTCGCTCAATCTCCAGCGAATCCGTGATGGTATTGCCTTGGTCAACGGAGCCCGCTTGATCAATAATGCCGGATCTGAACAGGATTTGCTCCGTTAGTGTGGTTTTACCGGCATCAACATGGGCCAAAACTCCAATATTCAATATGTTCTTCATATATCATAACCCTCATTCGTTTCATAGTTAGTTGTCCTTTCGGTTGGAAGTTATGGTTCAATTGCCGCATGTATATCGCCTCCGTGTAAAATAAAGTTACTTCTAGTTTATCCATTGAGAGATGATCGGAATATGTAATAAATACTTATAATCGTTCATTATCTTGCTCTAAATATGGCAACGTGCAGCGTCTTATTTGAATTTACATATTTAATACCGTGAAAAATGGTCGGCATTGGATTAGGATAAAGGCATACACCATATATGAAGGAGTCTTGCATTTGATAACACTTCATGCCATAGATAAGGACAATTGGGAGGATTGCATCCGTCTTAAACCGAGACCTGAACAGGAGAAGTGGATTGCCCCCAATCTATACTCGATAGCGGAAGCTCAATTCATGGAGGGCTTCAAAACGCGTGCGATCTACCATGATGAAGAGATGATCGGATTTGTGATGTATGGCCTGCACCCGCACGATGATAACTACTGGATCTACCGGTTTATGATCGACGGCAAGTTTCAGGGACTACATTATGCCAAACCTGCGATTCGTTTGGTTCTCGAGGAGATTCGGAACTCGCCGGATACAACAAACGATGTTATGCTCTGTTATAAATCCGAGAATGAGCATGCAAAAAGGCTATATTCCCAAATCGGGTTTAAAGAAGCCGGGATTGCTCCATGGGGAGATGTGATGGCTAAATATCGTTTTATATGATTAGCGTAGGGAGGGAACGGCAATTCGAATATTAGCGATTAGCGACATTCATGGCTGCTACGATGAGTTCAATCAGTTACTGTATGATGTGCAGTACAATCCCGCTAAGGACAAGCTGATCTTGCTCGGGGATTATGTGGATCGCGGATTCAAAAGCAGGGAAGTCATTGAACAAGTGATGAAACTGCGGGATGAAGGTGCGATTACGCTTCGCGGAAATCATGACCAGATGATGCTGGATGCCATTTTGCTTGATACGGATGAAGCGAACTCGCGCTGGATTCGCAATGGAGCTCGACATACGATTGAAAGCTACTGCGGCGCCGATTTTTTTGAGGGTGAAATGGATCGTGCCAGATATAACGAAGGAAAAGCCTATATTAAGAAGGGGTATGAGCATCATCTATCCTTTCTTGATACGCTGGCACTTTTCTATGAAACAGACACTCACATATTCGTGCATGCAGGGATCAATCCGGGTGTTGAAGACTGGAAGTTGCAGCCTCAGGATGATTTCATCTGGATACGGGAACCATTCTTCAATTATCCTACAGGCATCAACAAAACCGTGGTGTTCGGGCATACGCCAGCGGTCAACCTGCACGACTCGGAGCAGATCTGGTTCTGTGGAGAAGGGGACAAAATCGGTATTGATGGAGCGTGCGTGTACGGTAAACAGCTGAACTGTCTGGAAATCACGGAAGAGCAGGAATACCGAACCCATTCTGTTCGGTTCATGCACCATGATGTGAACGCAAAGGCAGAGCAATAGGAGGATCTATCCGTGTTAATGATGAATGAAAAGATAAAAGCACGCGAAGTAGAGCTGACCGGCTTAAACGGCGAAGATCTGGGAATCGTCTCCAGGGATGAGGCGCTTGCGCTGGCGAAAAGTCACAAAGCCGATTTGGTGTGTACCTCCCTATTCAGCAGTCCCCCGCCATGCAAACTCGTAAGCCGGGGGCAGGCGAAGCAGGAGGCTGTGAAAGAGAAGAAGGGCCAGCAAGCTTCAGCCGGTCCGATGAAAGTAAAGGAATTCCGCTTGTCCGTCCATATCGAAGAGCATGATTATGACACCAAGCTGTCGCAAATGCATAAGCTGCTGGCAGCGGGCAAAGCTGTCCAGCCCGTTATTCGCATTCAAGGCAGGGAGGGCGAAGCCGCCCGCAAACTGCTGGAGCGACTCGTGCAAGATCTGGCTGAGGTAGGCAAGAAGGAGACGGGTATACAAGTCAGCGGCAAGCAGGCTACGGTGAAGCTGCTGCCTATCTAACAGAACGGGACAAATTTTTCATTGCATCGGCGTTTCATTGTAGTCGACGTTTTACGGTTTACTTTTTATTTTTTTGATGATACTATGGATCAAATTGTAAACGCCATGAAGAGAAGAGTAGATGAACAGGAATCCCTACAGAGAGCTCCGGTAAGCTGAAAAGGAGTTGGAAGCCATTCATTGAACCAAGCCTCTGAGCGGCGCATCGGAACTTATGTGATAAGGGATGGTGCGACAGGAGCTCCTGTTACAGAGCTAGGGTATAAGCGATCGCGTGATGGCCGTACCTGATAAGGCTGGTATCGTGAGATATCGGCGAATAGGGGTGGCACCGCGAAACCAATCTCGTCCCCAAGACTTATGTCTTGGAGACGGGATTTTTTTGTTTTTCATGGAATTACGGCAGATCCAACAACGTAAGGAGGAGTCAGGTATGAGCGACGACAAAAACAAAGGAGAAGAAACGGTGGATTTCTTGACCAAGATGATCAAGGAGGATGTAGAGAACAGCGTGTATAACAGGCCGGTGTCTACGCGATTTCCGCCGGAGCCCAACGGCTATCTGCACATCGGCAGCGCCTATGCGATTTACATTAATCACTCCATCGCCAGCCGGTTTCATGGAACATTCAATCTTCGGTTCGACGATACGAATCCACTGAAGGAAGATATCAAATATGTGCATGCGATTCAGGAGGATATCGAGTGGCTTGGACTTAAGCCGAGTGTATATTTCGGGTCGGATTATGCGGATCAAATCGCTGAAGCGGCCAAGAAACTCATTGCCAAAGGGAAGGCTTATGTCTGCAATCTCTCGCCCGAACAAATGACGGAATACCGTGGAACGCTGACCGAAGCCGGCATCAACAGCCCGTTTCGGGAGCGCAGCATTGAGGAGAATATGGCGTTATTTGAGCAAATGATCGCGGGAGCATTCCATACGTCGGAAAAAGTACTCCGAGCCAAAATCGATATGTCGTCCCCCAACATGAACCTGAGAGATCCCGTCCTGTATCGTATCATTCATGCGAAGCATTATCGGACCGGAACAACGTGGTGTGTGTATCCGATGTACGATTTCGCCCATCCGATCCAGGACTGGATCGAAGGAATTACCCATTCGCTATGCTCAGCCGAATTTAAAGATCATCGACCGCTATACGAGTGGGTACTTACGGAGCTGGAAGTAACCGAGCCGCCGAAACAGCGGGAATTCGGAAGATTGAATATCTCGGGATACGTTACGAGCAAGCGATACCTGAGGGAATTGGTAGAGGGGGGCTTTGTCGACGGATGGGATGACCCTAGACTGCCAACGTTGAAAGGATTACGGCGGCGAGGCGTGACACCTGAGGGCATTCGGCGTTTTCTGGGCGAACTCGGGGTGTTTCGCGGCAACAGTCTGGTGGATTCAGGCATGCTCGATCATTTTATCCGTCAAGACTTGAAGGAACGGTGTTATAACGCAATGGCCGTCATGAAGCCGCTGAAGGTGATCATCACGAATCTTTCAGAAGATTGCACCGAGATGCTTGCCATACCGAATCATGAAAATGATGATACGTTGGGTGAGCGGGAGGTTCCTTTTTCACGGGAGTTGTACATCGAGCGAGAGGACTTTATGGAGGAGCCCGTTCCTGGATTTCACCGGTTATCTCCTGGCAAGGAAGTGCGTTTGAAAGGAGCCTACTTCATCAAATGCGAACATGTCGTGAAAGATCCAGCCACGGGGGACATCATGGAGATCCACTGCACGTATGATCCATTAACGAAGAGCGGGAGCGGATTTAATGAGCGGAAGGTGAAAGCAACGCTGCATTGGGTGTCTGCGAAGCACGGGATCCCGGCGGAACTTCACTTGTATGATAAGCTGCTGAAGGAATCGGCCCAGTTATCTGAATCGGAGAACGTATGGGAGGAGCTAATGAATCCCGCATCGTTGATTCGCATCGAAAATGCTATATTGGAGCCTTCGATGCAGGAGGCGACGATGAACCGAACGTACCAATTCATCAGACACGGATATTTCTGCGTGGATTCCAAATATACGACCGAACGGAGACTGGTGTTTAACCGTATCGTTCCTTTGAAGGATTCATGGAAGAAGCCTATGTGAAAATTAAAATACAATTCCATAACTGAAGCGTTTACAGGCGTTAAGTGTAGGCGATTCGGCCATTACCAAAAAGCCGGCTGCAAGTTAGCTGCCGGCTTTTTGGTGTTGGTAGTAAATCTTCAGCTGTTCTACCCGATATATTCAGCGTTAACGCGTCCAATGGTCCGGTCGAGATAAGGATGGAGGCAGTTTGGTATTGGCGTCTCCTTTTGCCGCGTTAACCTGGAATTGAGTAAGGAAGAGGCTGGTCGCAAGATTGGCTCCCTTCAGGTCTGCGTCCCTGAAATCGGCACCGATCAGATCGGCAGCCCGCAGATCGGCTCCTCTGAGGTCCGCGGCAATAAGATAAGCCCCTCTCAGATTGGCGTATCTTAGGTCTGCTCCTTTAAGTTTTGCTCCCATCAGGTCAGCACCGCGTCCCCCGATCTTTTGACGCACGGGCGGTCCCTTATGCTTCTTGCGCGCATCATCCCGCACAAGCTCACTGGTCCGAAGAAGCAGCTGATTCACGTCTGCCCGATGAGCTGCCACATCCAGCCTTAACAGAGATTCGGGAGGAAGCTGAGTCATTCGTCTCGTCTCTTCCAGCGACAATCTCAAGTCGGTATGAATGACTTGAGCCGGTTGCAAAGTCAGGGCTTCGTTCAAATACCATAACAGCTCGTGAAGCTGCCGCATGATCGGGAATACGTCATACATTTCTTTTGCCGTCCCAGGGGCCTGCCGCCAGTCGTGTCCGTTATAAGTAACCTGTGAAACCATTTGTCCCGCTCCGAAGCAGTCGTATACGGTGCAGCCCCTCATACCTCGCTGCCTCAAGCTGCTGTGCACACCGCAGCGGAAATCGGATTGCAGATGGTGACAAGGGGTTCCGCCGTCTTTGTCTATGGCAAAATCCGTGGAGGCTGCGAAAGGTAAAGCGACGCAGCATAATCCAAAGCAGCGTTCGCAATCCGCTTGTAATTGTAATCCACCCTGTTCATCGGGACCTTGCTCTTGTTTGTCTGGCATCATGTTAGAGGAGCTCCTTCCAGTCGGTGTTACGTCAATAATGTGACATCTATTTATATTTTAAAACAAAATGATCATAGAGTCATAGATGAAATGTTGGTTTAAACGGTTTTATACCTGGTGAAGGGATTAAAATCAGAAGCCCCGGATGCTATAATGCACCTTAAGCATTTGAACGAATAGATAAAGGGGAATAGCATGACAACAAACCAACTTGCCTTGGAGGCAATTGAATCGAATGATTACGAGCGTGCATTGTTACTGTTTCAACAGGCTGTCAGGGAGTCGAGAGATGTTCAATCTCTTCATAACTTGGCGTTTTTCTATGTTCACGAGGGAATACCGGACGATCAGGGCTGCTGGGAAGCGGCCGAGGATCTAGCGATTGAGCTTTTGAAGGAGTGCATCGAGCTTCAGCCTCGCTCTCATTTTCCTTACCAATTGCTAGGAGAAGCGTACCTGAATCTTGAACAGTGGGAAGAGGCGCTTGTGGCGTTAGAACGCGCAGTTCGTGTTCATCCAACGCCTGTAGCTATGCATAATGCAGCCGTGGCAGCCTACCGGCTGGAGAACGTAGAATTGGCCGTCTCCTACTTTGGACAATCTGTAGCTGCAGGCGAGAACGAGTATACGAAATATGAATATGCGTCCTGTTTAGTTGAAACGAAACGATATGACGAAGCGCTTGCGATGATCGAGAAATTGATGAGCGAGACAGACGAC
This sequence comes from Paenibacillus sp. FSL W7-1332, assembly GCF_037969785.1. Lineage (NCBI taxonomy): Bacteria > Bacillati > Bacillota > Bacilli > Caryophanales > Paenibacillaceae > Paenibacillus > Paenibacillus sp. FSL W7-1332. The sequence continues at coordinate 3,046,723 of NZ_CP150209.1, forward strand.
TATATCGGAGATGTCGAGATCGCGGAATTGTATCTGGAGATGGGGCAATACCATTCCGCCGTTACCTTTTACGAGAAAGGCTGGCGCGAATTCGCGAAGGATCCTCGTTGGGTGAATCGGTTTATCTATTCGCTGATTCGTACTGAACAGAATCAAAGAGCAGAAGAAATCGCAGCTGAGGCAGTACAAGAAAACAGGGCATGGATTGCCGATATTCAGCATGATCCGGAAGAAGATGAGTTTGATGAGGAAAACCAGGCAAGCATCCGCTTCGCCTTGGACGATATTGAAAATTACCAAACGATCATTTCTCGTTTCACAGAAGGAGAATATCCCGTCATGGATCATCGTCCATCCATACTGACCGCTTGTTATTGGTTCGGCTGCAAAAGGCATGGGCATCCTGAATATGTATAAGTCACTGCATCGTGGCAATCCGCTAAGCTGCCAAGGGAAATCCGGCAGCTTTTTTGTATGTTACATGCCAAGCCGACCGATAGTATATGTCTTTGGGCATCGCTTTATTTGGAATTCCCTTCATTTCAGGACATATGTCCTTTCCCGAGTTTGGGGAATTCACTTTTAATAGTATACAGACCTATAGAAAAAGGAGTATGTATCGTGAGAGGAATCTTATTTGCATTCATTGGCGGTGCCTGCATTACGCTGCAGGGGGTGGCCAATGCCCGGATTAGCCAGGATATGGGCACATGGCAGGCTGCCACCGTTACGCAGTTGACCGGATTTATTATGGCTTTGGTCATTTTGCTGTTCGTCCGGGACGGAAGCAGACAAGGATTTGGACAAGTGAAGCCGCTCTATCTAATCGGGGGAGCCTTGGGGGCACCCATTATATTCAGTGAGGTGACAGCGATTCAGAACATCGGCGTCACATTAACGATATCCGCATTGTTGATTGCCCAGTTATTCTTAACGTTCCTGATTGACAGCAACGGATGGTTCGGCGTGGTGAAGAAGAGAATGAGCTTGCCTCAATTCATCGGGATCGGGATGATGATCGCCGGTGTCGTGATAATCAAATTATGATATGGAAGCAAGTGATCCATTGAAATGTTCGGGAAAGGAGAGAGAGACGTGAAGGAAATTCATAATGCGGAGCTCATGCAGCATTTTTTGCTGAGCAACCAGATCCAGTCCGTATTTCACGATGATTTAATGCCATATCTGGTGTTATATCACTTCGATCAGGGCGACATCGTCTGCACGCAGGGCGAGCCGGCCGAGATGCTGTATATCCTGGTTCAAGGGAAGATTAAAATCTTCACGACCTCCGCAGAAGGCAAGGCGCTTGTTCTATCTTTTAAAACACCGCTTGAGGTGATCGGAGATATTGAATACATTCAAGGCAATCCGTTGATCAATACGGTACAGGCCATATCATCTGTGTATATGATCGGCGTGCATTATCGCTGGCTTCGCAAATACGGACAGGAGCATCCGCCGCTGCTGCAATTTTTGCTGCGGATCATTACGCGGAAGTTTTATATTAAATCCAATTTCTTGAGTTTTAATTTGCTGCATCCGGTTGAGGTGCGACTGGCCAGCTATCTATTATCCGTATCTGACGAAGAGTCAGGCACGTTCGCTGCCAACGATCCGGCCGCTTACAATCTGACGGATATCGCGAATCTGCTCGGCACCAGCTACCGGCATTTAAACCGGGTGATTCTGAAGTTCAGTCAAGAAGGGCTGATCGAGCGCCGCAAGGGGTTCATTCTGATTAAAGATCGGGAAGCGTTGACGAGTGTAGCGGGAGGCAACATCTACGAAGAATGACGCTTGGTGAGGATGAATCAATGAAGTGAGGAGATGGAACATGATAGCAGGATTGGTATTGGCACTAATCGCGGGTTCATTGGTTAGTTTGCAGAATATTTTCAATAACAGAGTGAATGAGAAAACAGGCTCCTGGTCTACAACGACGTTGGTGTTAGGCATGGGCTTCGTGGCTTCGTTTGGCATGAGTCTTGTTGTAGAAGGCAAAGGGACGTTCTCCCTACATAACATGGAGCCTTGGTACTGGATTAGCGGGTTGATTGGGGTCGGCGTGGTGATTTGCCTGGTGCAGGCGACAAGGCTGCTCGGTGCCACATTCGCCATTTCGATTGTCATGACCTCGCAGCTCGGTTTTGCGTTGTTGTGGGACTCCCTGGGATGGTTAGGGTTAGAGAAGGTTCCGTTTACCATGAATCAGCTGATCGGTGTTCTTGTTATTGTTGGCGGGATTCTGGTATTTAAATTAGGCGGGAAACGGGAACAACAAGAGACGGCTTAGCGTTAAGCTTATCTGATGAGGGGAGGAATCCATATGATAACGGAGATTGACAAAATCGCCTGGGTCCACATCGCGGAAGGACGCATATTGGGCGCTCGTTCCAAAGGAAAGGATACGTACTACTTGCCGGGAGGAAAGCGAGAACCTGGGGAATCCGATATCGACACGCTGGTGCGGGAAATCCAGGAGGAACTGTCCGTTCGTATCAATCCGGAGACCGCGGCGCATGCTGGCAGCTTCCGCGCTGGCGCTCACGGCAAATCGGAGGGCGTTCGAGTAACGATGTCCTGTTACACGGCGGAGTATGAAGGAGAGTTAAGCCCGGCTTCGGAAATTGATGAATTGGCTTGGCTAACGTACAAGGATCGGGAGCGGGTCTCTGAGGTCTGCCAGATGATCTTCGATCATCTGCATGAATTGAAGAAGCTGGCTGATTAAGTCCCGTTGGAGAAGCAGCCTGCATCCAGCTCCATGCATCGAAAAAAGACGCTCCCGCGGGAGCGTCTTTTCATATGTGGAACAAATGTTCGTTTTGTGGGTCATCTAAATTGAATCGGACGATATTCGGCTTTCATATTATTAGTATAGCTCAGCGCTTAATATAAGTCTATATTTTGCCAGGGAAATGTTTTATAGTTTGTAATACCCGGCCGGGGGACGTGGTATATCGCATTTTTTACTTGTGCTGTTCGGATAGAAAGAGGGAGTCTTGTGCAAATTCGATTATGGGATAACAACTTAAAGGTTCGATTATTGGGTGAAGCGCTGTTCAATATGCTGTTTTGGATGTACTTTCCCTTCATAACGGTTTATTTCGGAGCGGCTTTAGGCAATCATATCGCGGGAATCCTCATGACGGTTCCGCCGATATTCAGCATCATCGGCAGCTTGCTCGGCGGCGCATTAGCCGATCGGCTGGGACGCCGCCCTATCATGCTGCTTGGCGCTTCGCTGCAGACGGTCATGTTCGCGCTGTTCGCGCTGTCGCCTTCGCACTGGATCGATTATGCCGCATTTATCGGCATCGGATTCGGGGGGGCCATCTATAGGCCTGCCAGCTCCGCGATGGTAGCCGATCTGGTTCCGGTTGAAGAACGACGGCAGGTATTTGCAACGTTCATGACGGCGAACAACTTGGGAGCCGTGCTTGGTCCGGCGCTTGGGGCCATTTTCTTTTTTCAGTATCGGCAGGAGCTTCTGTGGTCTTGTTCCTTCGTCTTACTGATCTATTTTATCGCGATTTACTTCATCGTTCAGGAGACCCTGCCGGCGCCTGCAAAACGCACGAAGCCGACAGGCTCGATTCTTCAGGTATTCAAGGAACAGTGGAAGGGATATGGCGTCATTTTTCGAGATAAGGTGTTTTTGGTGTACATACTGGCGGGGATTTTTGCTCTTGTGGCCATCATGCAGCTGGATCTGTATTTGGCTGTATATGTGATCGATTATGTACCATCCCAGGCGCTGTTCTCCTGGAATGGGCATTCGCTTATGCTTTCGAGCACGGAGATATTAGGGTGGGTGCTGGGGCTTAACGGGCTCTTGTTCGTTCTCTTTATTCTCCCGGTCACCAAGTGGTTTCGGGATTGGAAGGAGCGTGACGTCTTCGTACTGTCTTCCCTGTTATCCGGAGTAGGCACTTTTGCACTCGGGCTGAACACAAACATCTGGTTCCTATTCTTTGTAACCATTATTTTCACTTTCGGCGAAATGGTCCGTTCCCCCGTGACGCAAAGCTTTATCAGCCGTTATGCTCCGGAGCATGCAAGAGGACAGTATATGGGAGCTGACAGCTTACAGTTTACGATCGGAAGATTTCTGGCACCGGTGACGGTCTTTCTGTCCACTTGGCTGCAGCCTATGGGTATATTCAGCATTATCTTGCTATCGGCATTAATCAGTGTGGTGCTGTATATCCTGCTATTTCGAATGTATGAAGAAAAAAAAGACGCAGCATAATAGGCCAGACCTATGATAAGAGAGTAGAGATGAGAGCAAGCCCGGTTGGAACGCAGCCGCAGGCTTGCTTTCTTTTTTATTCGACGCTGAACGTGACTGAAGTCTTTAAAGGAATAAATTTGAAATTCACATTTACAAACCGCTGGTCGGTATATATAATAAAGCTACAAATATACGGAGGGTTGGTGAAGGTCATGATTCCGTTTATAGCCATGTTGGTTTCGCTTCTTTTGTTTCGGACGCTCGGCTTTGCAGGCTGGGAGTATATGAATGACTGGGTCATCTCACTCAGATTTGCGGTTGCGGTCCTGTTTCTGCTAACGGCTTCTGCCCACTGGGGAAAACGAAGACCCGATTTAATCGCCATGATCCCGCCAGGAATACCGAAGGCTGCGCTCATGGTTACCATCACCGGTGTGCTGGAGCTTGCAGGCGCGATGCTCATCCTTATTCCGGCTACAACAGCATGGGCCTCTGCCGGTCTAGCGCTGATGCTGATCGCCATGTTTCCCGCCAATGTATACGCAGCAAATCACCATTTGTCACTTGGCGGTAAGCCGGTCACTCCAATCGTACCGAGAACGTTTCTCCAAATCGTGTTTCTGGCAGCGGTTCTTATGGCGGGCTGGCTTCCACCTCAAGGGTAATCAACTTATCATCAAGGAGGAATTAATAAGTGAAGCAGGAAGAAAGGCGAGAGCAAACCAAGCGAATACTGCTTGAAGCCACGGAAGACCTGATTAGGGAGCAAGGCTGCAGCCAAACCACCCTTAATGACATCATGAAGCGTTCCGGTTTGTCTAAAGGCGCCATATTTCATTATGTTTCAAGTAAGGATGAGCTGTTTGTGCACGTATTACGGGCTAAGCTTGCCGAGCAGAACGAGCAGTTCATGAGCGAAGTGAACAAGCAAGGGGATATCAAACAGTTTGACGGACCGATGAATACCATTACCAACAGCATGTCGAGACTGGAAAGTCGTGATGATGTCAGCAACCTGATCTTCATGTACCTGATTGGCAAAAGCGATCAGCCCGAAATCGCCGACATTGTGGCTGGCTTCTATAGGGAAGCGACAGCCACTTCGAAGCTATGGATTGTCACAGGCCAGGAAGCAGGGGTTATACCGGAATCCATCGATGCGGAACGCACCGCCGAGCTGTTCGAGCTGTTGTCGTTCGGACTGCGGATGCGGGGGCTTATCGGTGTAAATAGTCATGCATTCAGCACGAAGGATTATGCCGAATTCATCATCGATATTCTCCGGCCCGGGCACCGGAAAGAGGGGAAGGATGGCTTATGACGCTGTGGTTATTTCTGCACATCGCCGGATGCGTATTATTTCTCGGTAATATCATTACGGCGGCATTCTGGAAAATAAGAGCTGACCTGAGAGGGGATCCGGCCGAAGTCCATAATACGGTTAAGAATGTTTTGTTAGCCGATATGGTATTTACCCTGCCAGGTTTGCTGCTAATTATCATTTCAGGCGTTGTGATGGCTGTTCAAGCCGGATATGCAATGGGCGGAATGAACTGGCTGATGGCCTCATTGATTCTGTTTGGCGTTACGGGGATCCTGTGGGCAGGTTTTTTGATTCCGCTGCAAAAAGGGATGATTCGGCATAGCATGCAATCCATTAGGGATGGGGTCATTTCAGCCGGTTATAAAAGAGCTTCGACGTATTGGGCTTTAGGCGGGACAATAGCCACGCTGCTGCCGATTGTTATTTTATACTTTATGGTCAGCAAACCATTTTGAGTGAAGAGAACGATCTGATTGCCTAACGTGATCAGGTCGTTTTTTTAACTTGCGTTCATTCGACAATAGAACACAGGGGTGAGACGTGCCATTCCAACCTGCCTGCAGGTGCATATTTGACCATCCTCTGCATACAGTTAGGCGAGAAAGCTCTGAATAAGGGAGGATGCCCAAATGTCCGTTAATGATCAGCATTTGGCACAAATCGCTAAGGCCTATCTGCCAAGCGGTGCTGAACTTGTACGAATCGATAAACCTGCAGAACATCCTGCGGTTATCGCAGCCGACGTAACGGGAGATCACATACCGGAGATTGCTGGTGTGTCCCGATTCAATGAAGCACTATATTTATTTGTGCTGCAGTACCGCAACGGCGGATATGAGGTCGTAGCCAATGTCTTGGGGCAGGGATATGCGGTTCATTTATTGACCGCGGCCCCGGTGTTGAACCCTCATATGAATCAATTGATCGTGGGATGGCAGCTCGGTTCCATCTGGTCAAAATTGTCGATATACGCTTGGACACCAGAGGGCCTTCAAGATATCGCACCTGCCGATATATATTACAGTTATATCGAAATTGCCGACATGCCAGGTGCTTCGGGTCCGGATGGTCAGGCTGAAATTGCGCTTTGGATTCACGATACAGGCGAAGCTTATCGAGTCGAGCTCGTCAGGTGGAGCCAAGGGGCCTTAGTCACTGCACCGGATGTATACCCCTATTATTATCCTGTCGTTGTTAGGTACTACGAGAGACTGACGCAAGAACATCCGGATTACTCATATTATTGGTATTACCTGGCGGAGGCACAGTATCGGGCCGGAATGCCGGAAGCAGCCCTTGTGTCGGTCCGCAAAGCACTTACGTTCGCAGAACCTTACCCGGCGCGCGAAACGCTGCTTGAACTTGAGAAACGGATCAAGGAGATGCTGGCAAGCAGAGGGCAGTCTCAGCAGCATGTCGGGTTATTTCCGGCATCCGTGAAAACGACGAACGGAACGAAGTGGGGATACATTGATCGTAGCGGAAATATGGTCATTGAGCCGAAGTACGATGATGCACAGGATTTTCAGGACAATGGTCTCGCGATCGTAGGCGTGAAGGGGAAGTACGGCCTCATCGACAGGTCTGACCGTTTTGTAGTGAAGCCTATATATCAGTTCATCAGCCCGTTCTCGGAGCATCGAGCGACCGTGATCGATGAACAAGGTTTTAAGATGATTAACGAACAAGGAGTAGTTCTGACACGACGAAGTTATCCGTATATCGCAGAACTTAAAGAAGGAAGAGCGGTTTATTATGTAACCGATAATGGCAGTGGCGATGGCGCGAACAGCAGATACGGCTATTTAGATTCCGCAGGCCAAGAGGTAATCCCGGCGCAATATGAGGAAGCGAATGATTTTGTCGATGGCAAAGCTGTTGTGAAAATCCAAGACCGTCATTACGCGCTCGTTGATCTCCATGGCCGCCGATTGGCCAATTATCCATTCGCCTACGTCGGACCGCCCGGCGATGGCTTGCTTGCTTATCAGAAGGATAGCACTGGCAAATACGGCTATATCGACGAGCAGGGGAACATCGTCATTCCGCCGACCTATACTTCGGCATTTCCTTTTCATCATGACAGAGCCATCGTCAACACGGCTGAAGATTACAAGTCGAAGTATGGCGTCATTAATAAACAGGGCGAGTGGGTCATCCAACCGGAATATAACGATATTCGGGATTTGAATGAAGACCGGTTTGCGCTTGGACGTGCGATCGATTCTGCACAGCCGTATATCGGTTCGATCTATGCCATTGCGGATTGGGATGGAAAGAGGTTATCCGATTTTGTATACCGTGAAGTATCGGAATACAAGCACGGATTGGCATCCGTTTATGATGCACAGCAGACGTATTTTATTGATCGAACCGGCAGACCGGCGCCGGGGTATCCTCAAGTGAACGGCAGCGGTTCGCTCACGCTCGAACCAGGCGGGCTAATTAAGGCATTGGTCGATCAGCGGCTGTCTTACGTAGACCGGTCGGGTCACGTCATCTGGAAGCAGAACACGGTGATTCCGCTGCAACCACCTTATAAGGTAATGGAAGAAAAGTACAAACCCAATCCGGATTACTTGGTCTACTATCCACAGATCGAAGGTATGAGGGATCAGGCAGCTCAGCAAACGCTGAATACGAAGCTTAAAGAAATGTCACAGGTGAAATTCATTCCTGAGAATCAACAGCTTGATTACACGTATACAGGTGATTTTGACGTCATTTTCTACAAGCAGAAGCTCCTCGAACTAGAGTTGAACGGTTATAACTATCCCTTCGGTGCCGCACATGGCATGCCAACCAAAGTTTACGCTGTGATCAACCTGGAGAACGGCAGGATGTATGAATTGAAGGACTTGTTTAAGCCTGGCATCGATTATGTGAAGGAGCTCAGCCGTATCGTTGGCAAGCAGATACAAGAGGATCCGCAGTATTCGTACGTATTCCCGGATAGCTACAAGGGAATTGCAGCAAACCAGCCCTTCTATGTAACCGAGGACGCGTTGCATCTGGTGTTTGCACCGTATGAGATCGCTCCTTACGCAGCGGGTTTTCCGACATTCACAATTCCTTTCGCTGAGATCAAGGACATGATCAATACGGAGAGTGAATTTTGGAGGGCGTTTCATTCCTGAGCTTTCATTTCGGGAATAAAAGCCATACCTAACCTTTCCATATTTCCGAACAAGGATTAGAATAGATGAAAACTCCCCTTACATACGAAGCTGGGCTAGGAGGTTTGGTTATGGCAGATAGTGTCACAGGCAAAAAAGATTTCGTTATCACATGCGCTGAGGATTGCGGGAACGCACCGAAGAAGGAGCTGCTTAAGAAACTCCACATCGCTATGGCTGGCATGGACGCACAATTTATGAATGAGAATTTAACGGATGGAATTCAGCTGAATTACGTTGGGGAAAGAATCGTTCAAGGGAAGGATCAAGTAATTGAATCGTTATGTCAGGTGAAGTATGGCAAGACAGTCGAACTGCATATTCATCATCTGATTACACATGGCAGTACCGGCGCAGCGGAAGGGATCCTTGTATTCGATGACCGGAAGCGCCTGGCATTTTGTAACGTGTACCGGTTTAGCAGCGGTAAAGCTGCCAAAATTAAGGAGATCACTTCCTATACAATCCCATTATCTGAATGATCACGTCGTAGAAAGGACCTTAATTTGTGGTAACTTTTTTTCTTCTTATTATTTATTTGGCCTTTATTAGTTTAGGGCTTCCCGATTCCTTGCTTGGGGTCGCCTGGCCGGCCATGCAGCCGGAGATCGGCGCAGCCTTCGAATCCGCAGGGCTGCTATCCATGGTCGTAACCGGAGGCACCATTGTATCCAGCTTGGTCAGCGGAAGTTTGATTGAACGCTTTGGAACGGGTATCGTTACGTTTGTCAGCTGTTTGTTGACGGCGAGTGCGCTCCTCGGATTTTCGTTTGCGCCATCGCTGTTCTGGCTGATTTTGCTGGCGATTCCGCTTGGATTAGGTGCAGGGGCAGTCGATTCGGGGTTGAACAACTACGTGGCGAACCATTATAAGGCCCATCATATGAGCTGGCTGCACTGTTTCTGGGGCGTAGGCGCAACGTTAGGACCCATCATCATGTCTTATTCGATGGGGACCAATGATGCATGGAGAGACGGATATTATACCGTATCGATGCTGCAATTCGTGCTGGTCTTCATCCTGCTGCTCACGCTTCCGCTTTGGAGGATCGTGGCGGGCAAACATCAGCCCCAAGGCATGGAGGAACTTCATACGAGAAACGAATCAACGAGCGGTGATGAGGCTGCCGCACGCAAACAAGGAAACCCGCTTCAAATGAAAGGGGTTAAGTTTACTTTGATGGCCTTCTTGTTTTACTGCGGAGCGGAAATGACCGTCGGTTTATGGGGAGCGAGCTTTCTGGTCGGGACCAGAGGTTTACCGTTAGAAACAGCAGCAGTGTGGGTTTCCATGTATTATGGAGGCATCACGGTCGGCCGATTTATTACCGGATTCGTAACGCTGAAGTTCAACAACCTCACGCTTATCCGGGCCGGGCAGATGACAGCCATTGCAGGGGCCATCCTGTTATTGCTGCCGCTGCATCCCTATTTGTCCCTAATCGGTTTGGTTGTCATCGGACTCGGGCTTGCGCCTATATTTCCTTGTTTGCTGCATGAAACGCCGGCCCGCTTCGGCAGAGCCCACTCATCCAGAATTATGGGCTATCAGATGGCTGTAGCTTATACGGGCACCACGATACTGCCTCCGCTGTTTGGCATTGTTGCGGCTCAAATATCGATAGGCTTGTTCCCTGTCGTCATTCTATTGTTTGCCGTGATGATGCTGCTGAGCTCCGAGAAAGTTAACCGTATCCTTTATAAAAACGGGAAGAGCGCGGTTTGATTAGAACCGGACTCTTCTTTTGTCCGGAATTATACGTATACCGTATAAACCTTGCGGGCGCACTATTCTATTTTGGACAAACCTGATACATTATAGGAATACAAAAAAATAGTAGAGTAGAGGTGTTTGACGCATATGCTTCATAACCCGACAGGAAAAGAACGCCTCGGATTAGCCTTGCTCCTCAGCTTGCTTGGCATATTAGGACCGTTTAATATCGATATGTATTTGCCGAGCTTTCCCGACATTGCCGATGATTTAAGCGCGCGGGCGTCGCTCGTACAGCTTAGCTTGACATCCTGTCTGATCGGCCTTGCGGCTGGCCAAATCATTGTGGGACCGATCAGCGATGCGCAAGGAAGAAGAAGACCGCTGCTCATATCGCTTGCCTTGTTTGCCCTTTCTTCCTTATTCTGTGCATTGGCACCCGATATTACGACCCTTATCATCGCCAGATTCTTGCAGGGATTTACGGCAGCTGCCGGCCTTGTCATCTCGCGCGCCGTAGTGAGGGATGTGTTCAGCGGTCGTGAGCTTACGAAGTTTTTTGCCTTATTGTCCGTCATTAATGCGGTTGCCCCCATGGTTGCACCGATGTCCGGTGGAGCCATTTTGCTTATGCCAGGTGCAAGCTGGCATTCGATCTTTTATTTTTTAAGCTTGTTTGGTGCAGTCATCGTATTGATCGTCGCTTTTCGGTTGAAGGAAACCTTGCCGCGGGAGAGAAGAACGCCAAGCTCCCTTACCCATTCCGTGCGTACGATGGGAAGCCTGTTCAAAGACCGATCCTTTATCGGATATGCGTTGACTGTTGGCTTTATTCACGGAGGAAGCTTTGCTTACGTTTCGGGGACGCCGTTTGTGTACCAAGGAATTTACGGTGTGTCGCCGCAGGTATTTAGCGTGCTGTTCGGAATCAATGGAATCGCCATTATTTCGGGGAGCTTTATCATTGGCCGTTTTGGCGGCATCATCCATGAGCGGAATTTGCTTCGAATCGGGGTCATCATTTCCGTAAGTGCAACCTTTCTGCTCCTGATCATGACGATGCTCAAAGGGCCTCTTGTGATCATTGTCATCTTGATCTTTATGTATATGGTTACAATCGGCATGGTGGCTACCAGCACATTTACGCTGGCCATGGAGAAACAAGGCCATCGGGCAGGAAGTGCTAGTGCTGTGATTGGTTTGCTGCCCTTGATGCTTGGCTCGATTGTGTCACCGCTGGTCGGTATTGACGAATCCACAGCCGTGCCGATGGGGGCCATTTTGTTCTTCACTTCCGTGCTGGGCGCGGCATCATTCTTCAAATTGACGAAACCTCAGGGGAGTCCAGTGGAAAGCTGATATTGTGATTGGTGAGAGGGCGACAAGCCCTCTCTTTTTTTAGGACAAACAGGCATGAAGAAAAATGCAAAATATCCCTAGAATGACATTCCCATCTCCGTGACAAAATGTACTAAGGTGGTGAATGGAAATGCAGATAAAGAGAATTATAACCATAATGCTGTCGCTTGTATTGATCACGATTGTGGGCTGCCAGCATCAAAAACCAGCCGAACAGGATTTGCTGCGGGTTAAATCGGAACAAGGGGCCGCACATAAGAAAGTCATATTCCTGATGGTCGACTCACTCATGGCACAGGCGATCGATAAGGGCATTTCACAAAAACAGCTGCCCACCATACAGTATTTGATTGAACATGGACAATACCATAAGGATATGGTTAGCTCATTTCCTACGATGTCCGTTACGATTGACAGCACGATGTTAACCGGGAAAAATCCGAATGACCATGGTATACCGGGTCTCCTATGGTATTCTTCCGACGATAAAAAAATGATCAACTACGGTACCGGACCGATGGAAATCTTCAGACAAGGCATCAATCCGGTCCTGACCGATGCATTAATCCATTTGAACGGGAAACATTTAAACTCAAATTCACGAACGATCTATGAAGATTTAGCCCGTGCTGGCTTGAAATCAGGATCGATTAACGGCTTGATATATCGGGGAGCGACCGAGCATACGCTGACGATACCGGATTGGATTCAAGGTCCGACAACACTGCAGAAAAAAATAAAAGTCAAGGGGCCGGATTTTCTAACTTTGGGAGCCTTGTCTAATCCCTTAGAAGGTGCGGAGAATTTGCCTGATAATTTCACCGACCGGATGGGGCTAAACAATAAGTATGCAATAGAAGCTTTGAACTATTTAATTCAAGCGAACAAGCTGCCGGATTTTTTGTATGTTTATTTACCGGATATGGACCAGGAGCTTCACAAGAAGGGTCCGTCTTCGCTTGAAGGAGTCAAAGAGCTGGATCAGCAGCTCCAATCCGTATTGAATTCCTTCGGTTCGCGGGAAAAAGCGTTAAATGAAGCTATTTTCGTCATCGCCGGGGACAGCGGAATGACACAGCTTCTTCCAGCGAATCAGCGTTCCGTGATTGATATGCCAGCTATGTTGAGAGGCATCTCCGTTCTAAAGCCGGGTGAAGAGGTAAAAGCTGAAACCGAGGTCGCCCTTGCAGTCAATGAAACGATGGCTTATGTATATAATTTCAAACCCAATCGTTCCCTGCGAAGCTTGGCGGAAATCCTGAGCAAGGATGACCGTATCGACTTTGTTGCTTGGAAAGAAAACGAATGGATGCATGTCCTTCAAGGGTCCACTTTGAAAGAACTCCGATATAAGGCGAAAGGTAACCTGGTCGATCGCTATAAACAAACGTGGACCGTGAAGCAGGATGCCGAGGTGCTGGACCTTACATTAAATGCCGATCATCGAACCTTGGATTACGGACAATATCCCGATGTGCTGGAGAGGTTGTCCGGTTCGCTGAATTCTCATAAAGGTAAATTTTTGGTCGTGACGGCTAAACCGGGATACGAATTGGCAGACCGAAGTTCACCAACACATGAGGGGGGCGGGGGTCATGGCTCGCTCCGTCGAACCGAGTCGCTTGTCCCGCTTATCATTGTTGGAACTGACGAAAAGCCTGAGCATCTACGAATGGTTGATCTAAAAGCCTATTTACTTGATCTGCTGACAAATCACGTTAAGAAGATAAAATAATTTGCAGAGGCTATACCATCATGTTCTACGTCTTGGCCGGTGTAGTTTGCAGGATATTAGGCACCTTTTTCCGATTTTATGGAAAAGGGTGCCTTTTTTATAGCGATTTATTTGAATTTTGCCGTTATAATATGATGTAACTCTTAGCTGTACAAGATGATCTCAACCTTATAAGAATTTTAATAAAGGAGCTGTACGAACATGACGACCAACCAAATCATTCATTCCGTTATTTTTTCGCTTAAACATGAGAAAGGCTCAGCGGAGGAGCAGCGTTTCCTGGAGGATGGACGATCTGCCCTCAGCACGATTCCAACGGTTCAAGACTTTAAGATATTCAAGCAAATCAGTCCTAAAAATACATATGATTTCGGCTTCTCGATGGTGTTTGAGAACGAAGCTGATTATGATGCCTATAATGTGCACCCGCAGCATGTGGACTTCGTCGAGAATCGCTGGAAGAAGGAAGTCGAACAGTTTTTGGAGATCGATTACAGCGAAGTGTAGAAGATGAATTCACATGGATAAGCTGCTGGAGCGGGGGATCATCGTCCGCTACGCCAAAGGTTGGAGACTGCCTGAGCATATTCGGATTTCGGTAGGAACCGCGGAAGAAAATCAAGCGCTGCTTGATGCTTTAAGTGAAATCCTAGGGCATACCACGTAACCTATGGATCGCCGGTTGAACTGCACCTCTCACTGTTAGACATATCTAACAATGGGAGGTGCAGTTTTTTTGATAAATTGTGATGCAGTCTAATCCGTTATCCTGAATTTATAGGTTCTTCAGATTACCCCGATTCTCAATGATGGTTGTTACATGCAGTTTGAAATCCAGATTCGGGTAGTAAGTGGTTCTCCAATCCCGCAGCTGTTCACGATTCAGGTGATTTCTGAAATATTGGCCCAAGGCAAAGATATCGGCTTGTTCTTTTTGCGTTTTCTTGAACATTTGATCCAGACGAGAGGTCAACAGCGCCTCCAGCCTCTCCTTAATTTGTTCTTCCGTTAGATGCCCCCTGGAATCTAGAATGGTGACCTTCAGCCTGAGATGGCTGCGGAGGTAAGGCTTATCATTCTTCATCCAGCTGTGATGGGTAAGCCTGTTGCTAATGATTTGTACGGTGGTGCTGTCCATAATCTCCACCTTGCCGAATGCGCTTTTTCCATAAAAGGCATTGGCTACTAACGTTTCATCGGATCCGATTTGACCCGTCATTCTGCCATTCTTGATGATAGCCGACCCCATGCATTCGATACTTGTGGATCTTCCTGAACGTATGATCGGGACGATGACATCATGCGTATAGGAATGAATGCTGCGAAACATTTGCCATATCCGGGTATCCGCCAATTGGGGGTTCCAGCCGGCGTTTTTTTCAAAAAAATCATAAATGATATTGCCGCTGTGTTCCGATTTGGCTGCCATATCCGAAAAGAATTGATCCAGCCCTTGATCACTGATGGCAAATAGCGTTTTGGAGGAGATGTCTCTGGAACGATTAAATGCGGAGATAATGTCTTCCATGCCGTTACGGGCAAAATTTTCATCCACGATGACGATTTTCAAATGCAGCAAATCGACCTGAGACTCCATATTCATGCTAATTTGATCAATAATTTCATTGATGGTGTCACCCGTTTCCGAAACGATATTTACGGTGCTTGTCTCATTGGTTGCCGGAATATCCAGAAACACCTTGTATTGATTCTCCTCGGTTAACGAAATGCCCATAATGACCGGAAGCGAGCGATGGTTAATGTCTTTGATATCCCAGCAACCGGTTACGAAGGGAACCATCGCAACCAGCAGGAGAACGAATTTAAAGGTCATTCGGATGGTGGCAAGCTTGTTCATATTAAGTTACCTCCGTCGTACGGTTCGCTTTATGCTTGTGCCGCCAACCGATGATAAACGTGATCAGCGGAATCACCAGGAACATATACAGCCTCAGTGGAATAATCCACCTTTGCAGCGTCTTAAGGTAGTCCCAGTTGGGGATGGCGATGGATATGGCAAACAATCCGATGGTCAGCGCAATCAGGAGAACGTTTTGAGGAATGAACGGGACGGCCCGCTTCGCAAGCGTGACGAGAACCCATAACGTCACACCCAGGTACAGAAATGCAAAAGCCATCAAACTCAATAAAAAGAAGATTGTGACCCGATCAAATAAAAGCCATGTAATGTTCACGGTGTCTATCGTCATTAGCATGGGGAATTCATATAATTCGGCGGTTGCGTGACCAAAGGTCAGAAGCGGCAAATATACGGACAATAAGAACATGGGAAACAGCAAGAGACAGCCTAGCATCATTTTTTTGGTGCTGATCTGTATAGAGGGCGGCAACAGCCCCAGGAAAAAGAAGCCGCCCGCATATACGAATAAACTGACCAGAAAATCAGGTTTCGCAAGAAAATGGAACGATTGACCAGGGTCAATGATTGGCAGCAAGTAATACCAATCCACATTTTGAAAGCTAAAGCACAGAACAAAAAGGATGGGGATTGTGAACAGGATAACCAGCAGGACACTGGTTCGGGCCATGCTGCTTATTCCTTGCCAAGCCATGAGGAAAGCAATGGATATCAGTAACAACTGGATCGCCCACAGCGGCGTGCTCGATAAGAATACTAAGGTGAGCATCTCGGAATAAGCTCGGATCGTTATGATAATGGCTACGCCGAAGTAGAGCAAGGCAGGCAGCAGGAGCAGCCACGGAAGAAATTTGCCGACGCTCCCGAAAATATCCACGACATTCCGATGCGCGGCCCATTGCAGTCCTTTGATATACATGTAGAGGGCTATCGCATGCAGTGCATAGCTTATGGCAATTCCGATCCAATGCCCCATGTCCATGGCTGAAAACAAATCGGAAGGATAGAGAAAAAAGATAAGACCCATATGACAAACCACATACACGATGGCTGCTTGATAACCACTCTTATCCATTGCGATCATCCTTCTGATTTAATGTTGGAAATGACAAGTAAGGAATGCCCATGCTTTTTTGATGACCCATATAGGCACAGATGACCACGATTCCAGCAAGGAGCCCCAACATCCCATAGATAGCGGATAAAATGATCAGCAGGTATTTGAACACGCGAACAGATACAGCGTTCTGAAACCCCACTACAGTAGAAGAAGCAATCGTGGTACCCGCCAGCACGATAATCAGAAGGTTGCTGACAAGTTTAGCGGACACGGCTGCCTGGCCCAGTATAATACCGCCAACCATCGTAATCGTGGGTCCCACGCTTTTTGGAAGTCGAACACTTGCTTCAAGAATGAGCTCTAGAACGATGAGGAGCAGCAGCGTTTCGACAAAGGCGGGATAAGGTACGTCCTGCCGGCTGTTAGCAATCGACAAGGCCAGCTGAAGCCGCAGTACTTCAGGGTTAACGGACACTAAGGCCACATATAACCCAGGAATAATCGTTGCGATCAAGACGCCCACAATTCGCAAAAGACGGATAAGGTACATGAAGGTGCGAGGGTAATTATGATCGTCCTTCATGCAGAACATATCCATGACGAGACTGGGTAAAATGATTGCAAAAGGATGACGGTCAATCATAAATACCACTTTACCTTGTTGAAGGGCGTGAGCTGCATTTTGCGGTAATTCCGTCATGTTGAAGTTGGTTACAAACGACCACTTGTTTAATCCCAGCATGTTCTCAAGCTGTTGGATATGTTGAACATCCTGGTGTAATCCTGCTCTGATCTTCGCTTGAATGGATTGCAGTAACTGGGGGTTGATCCTGTCCTCTTGATAAATTAGCAATAACGACTTGGGGTGACTTGACCCTACCGTGTACGCTTCTACCTGAAGGCTGGATCCGGTGCAGTGTTTTCGGAGGATGCCGATATTCGTATGGATATCCTCCAGAAAAGAGCTGCTGGAGCCGTATACCGTACTTTCCGTTTCAGGCGCAGCGACGGATCGGGTGACATTTTTCGATATCGGAAGAACGGCACAGCATGTCCCTGACAGAGGCTCCAGCAGGATCAGGTGGCCCTTCATGATGTCAGGTATAATCGATGCCAGATTAGGTTCTACAAGCTCGCCCAAAATTTTAAGAAGCTTAGCGGGCGGCAGGGAGGTTTTGACCAGATTTGAGGTTTGAGTTTGAAGGGATGCGATACTCTGGGGCAGATCAACTAACGAATCTAAACCAATCACTTGAACTTGATACTGCTGCAATCGAATTTCTACATTGAAATAATCAGCATTCGCTTTGAAATACTCAGCAAGGCTTTCTTTGAGATCCATATATTCACTCCCACGCGCCGGTATATTAGATATCATTTCCATTACAGCCATTGATTTATGCAAAAAAGCTTAATTGATGTCACACTTGGCGTGCCTTATTTGTCTACATTATGAAATAGACGAAAAAGGAGAGATATACGATGGAGAACATGCTCATCATCAACGCACATCCGAGGGTGGAGTCAGCGACATCGGTCAGCCTGCAGGTGCTTCAGCATTTTTTGGAGGCGTACACGAAATGGAGCCCAGGAGAAGCAATAGAACAAATCGATTTATACCGTGATTCTATACCTGCCATAGATCATATGATTCTAGAGCTACGGAGCAAACAGGGAAGAGGGGAGCTGCTTAGCGAAGAGGAACAACAGCTAACGGTCCGCACGTCCGCCATTCTACAGCAATTTAAGGCGGCACGGAAATATGTCATCGTCTTGCCGATGCACAATTTCAACGTTCCTTCGAAGCTTAAGGATTATATCGATAACATCCTCATTGCACGAGAGACGTTCCAATATACGGAGAAGGGTTCGGAAGGTTTGCTAACCGATGGCCGCAGTCTGCTGGTCATTCAGGCGAGTGACGCCATTTATACAAATAATGATTGGTATACCGAGGTGGAATATTCGCATAAATACCTAAAATCCATGTTTAACTTTATGGGGGTTATGGATTATCAGATCATCCGGGCTCAAGGAAATGCATTTTTCGATAGGGATCAAATTCTAGAACAGGCTTATAAGGAAGCCGAAGAAGCTGCGAAACGTCTTGCAGGTAAGAAAATTGAGACATCCAGTAAGTAAGGGAAGATAGAGTTCTGCTCTGTATATCAATTAAACAAGGCTGCCAACCCGGCAGCCTTTCCTTCGTTCATTCATAGTGGCCCTGCTCCTTCAAATAGGTGAGCAATGACGCCATGTTTTTGCGGATCTCATCAGGGTTCAGATGACCGTAACCCAAAAGCAGCTTGTTTACATGCATGCCCTTCTGAATACTGTGATGCTCCACAGGCGTAATGCGTATTCTGTTTAACCGGCTTTTTTCTCTGAACGACTCATCAAAATGAATTCCGGGAAACTCAACGGCAAGATGCAGTCCTGCCGCATCTCCCCAGGGGTGCCAGGCCTCCCCGAAACACTCTTTAAGTGATGATAGAAGCACCTCTCTACGCTCACCATATAACCTCCGCATTTTCCTAATATGTCTGTCGAATTTTCGAGTATGTAAAAACTCAGCCAGTGCTGCTTGCTCAAACGGCGGATTCTGGACATCCGTATAAGTGCGGAGAAAACGCCAGCGTTGCTGAAGCTTTGGTGGAAGTATCGCATAACCAATTCGAAGAGCAGGAAAGAGTACTTTACTAAAAGTACCGATATAGATTACCCGCTCTGAGTCCATGGCATATAACGGCGATACCGGATCACCATAATACCGGAATTCGCTGTCATAATCATCCTCGATAATATAGCTTTGGTTCTCTCGTGCGAAACGGATTAACGCGGCACGTCGGTCAGCGGGCAGGATTCCGCCTAGAGGAAATTGATGCGAAGGCGTGATATAGACGGGTGAAGATGATTTTCCTTTCAGCTTGTCTGGCTGTATTCCATGTTCATCCACTGAAATAGGCTGGACGTTGTAGCCCTTATTAATAAATGTCTGCAGCATCTCGATGTTGCAGGGGTCTTCAACCATAATTTCCATTCCATCCTCATACAACAAGTCAGCAATGACGTGCAGTGCATGGGTAGCTCCTGCCGTTATAAAGACGTCTTCAGGATCTACGGAGAGCCCTTTGCTCCTGTAAAGCCATGAAACGATTTCCATGCGCAGTCGCGGCAAACCTTGGGGACCCGTATAACCTAGCAGATCATGAGGCATCTCGCTTAAAGTTTTCTGCGAGATCTGCTGCCACAGATACCGTGGAAATTGCCTTAATTCCGGCTGGCCCGTCCGGAAATCAACTAAAAAAGATAGGGGACTCTCTACTCGCTTCGGCGGTTCTTCGACTGGAGGCACCTCCAGAGACAAACCTTCGGCAATCCGGGTCGGTGCTCCCTGGCGGCTTACGACAAAGCCTTCGACGAGCAGCATCTCAATAGCTTCATTTACGGTGTTTCGTGAAACATGCAGCACATTGGCCAAAACACGAGTAGATGGCAGTGCTTCGCCTTCCTTGAGTTTCCCGTTAATAATCTGGTCCCGGACGGCAAGATAAATCTGGCGTTTCAGCGGAATTTCGCTGCTCCGCATCAGTTCAATTCCCCACATTAGGGCATGACCTCCAACTGGTCTGTATAAATTCTAGTTTAACTGGCACTTTATCCATACCAGTTCACACTCTATGATTGTAGCATATATCAATGTCTATTAGTCCTAGGATGGTTGGGGGATGTGATTGTTTGGAGCGTTGGAAAGGGATGTTGTATCTGTTGGGCGCATTTTCACTTGCGGGCACTTCGGTTATTACCGGTTGGTTTTTGAACGAAAGATTAGGGGTTTTCACCATTACCGCAGTCAGCTTGTTCTTTGCGCTTCTGTGTTTGCTGCCGCTGTGCCTGAGGAACCTGATGAAGACGGTCCGTCGTTTATCGATAAGAGAGTGGAGAATTCTATTCTTCCAGGCGTTATTTGGAATGTTTCTGTTTCGGATGTTTTTACTGTACGGCCTACAACATACAAGTTCTGCTGAAGCCGGAATCTTAACGGGTGCCACGCCTGCCTTTACCGTTATTCTGGCCGGCATGCTGCTGAAAGAATCGATGAACCGCACCAAGCTAGTAGGTGTTCTAAGTACGGTGGGAGGCATTATCGTGATCCAGGGGTTATTTTCATCGGATGTTTCATTTTCCCTTCATCATATATGGGGTAACGCGCTAGTCCTCTGCGCAGCAGCGAGTGAATCTTACTTTAACATCCTGTCTCGGATCAGTTCAGTCAAGCAAAACAAGACATACGATGAGAATATTCATCCTATAGTCCAAACGACATTGGTCTCTGCACTGGCCCTCATGCTCTGCCTGGTTCCTTCATGGTTTGAGAACCCCGCAGCTTCACTATCAGCGATCGGGCTAAAGGAGTGGTTGGCTCTGGTATGGTATGGACCAATTGTAACGGCGCTGGCTTTTATTTGTTGGTATGCCGGCATCAAGCGGTGTCAGGCTTCAACGGCCGCAGCTTTTTCGGGGATGATGCCATTCACCGCTTTAATGCTCTCGGTCATTATATTGAAGGAAACGGCCGGCTGGGAGCAGTGGTGCGGAGGACTCCTGGTCATTATAGGTATGATTCTGATTGGGAGAAATCAAGCACAAACCGGTAAATTGTCCATGCAGCCTGTCTCCGACCATGGAATGATATCTGGCGTTCGAAATGAACGAAAGGATAAAGTCGGAGGGAAATGTAGAAAGGATAAAATTAGGTAATAAATGATAAGAGGGATAACATTAAGGATAAGGAGAGTGATCCGAATGGAGAAATTACTAGTTAAGCTTCTGGTGCATGGTGTTATGATTACGGCAATCCTAGTCGGTCTATCGAATGCTACGTTTGCATCAGCGGTTATTGCTGCTTTGGGTATCGGGATTGTTGCTTATCTGGTGGGTGATCTTTTAATTTTGCCGAGGACGAATAACATGATGGCTACCATTGGAGATGCGGGACTGGTATTCGTCATGCTGTGGATTATCAGCGAATCGGCGAACTGGACCTTGACCTTACCGGAGATCTTGCTGATTACGGTGTTAGCCGGTATCTTTGAATATTTCTACCACATGTGGCTCCTTCGGGACCACGAGCCTGTTCAAAAACAACGGGCTTGAGTTTCGGCAAGGCCAATCTGTGATTAACAAATTTTAAACAAAGAAAAAACACGCTGACCTCATCGGAGATCAGCGTGTTTTTGTGCTTTGGGCTATTTTTCTTCAGGTCTCTTGATTTGAAGAGGAGGAGGAATGAGCCAGCCTTTTTCCTTATTCATCTGGAGGATCCGCACACCCAGCGCCGTCTTGGTGAGATGATATTTAGCGAATAAGGCTCCAACATCCTCCCGGATGGACATCCCCATGGTTTTACTGCATGATACGAGTCCGAGTGATGTATCAGCAGCGATTTTGGCTGCAATTTCAGGATCTGTGAATCTTGCACCTACTGGAATATCCTCAAGTTTGGCCGGGGGTCTTTCGGGAAGTCCCGGTGCAGGGGCGATTCCGTTATCTGTAAGCAGTTCATCACATTCTTTAATCTCAAGTTTTGCTTGATCCAGCAGATCTTTTAGCATTTTTTTGAGATCTTTATCGCCTGCGTGACTCATATAAGCCTCGTAGCAGGAAACCATGCCTTTTGCCATCATGGACGTTTCCCATACACTGAAGATTTCACCATAATGCATAGGCTCATTTTTAGGATTGCCGCTTAGAATTCCCAAGTTGTTCTCTCCTTTTGTGTTTAATACAAACAGAGTCATTATGTGCAGGAGAGTATCTTTTAATTCTTTCGAAGCAGGTACAGGCATTTTTCGAGGAAATCATTGTCTGAAGGTGCGGATGCATGGGAAATGGGACATTAGCGCAAACTGGATTCGTGACAATATTGAGGAAGCGGGAGGACGTTACATGTATTTTTACAAAGAGGATCTGATCAATCTGATCGTTCCGGATAAACCCGATCCAGCAGCTGCAAAAGTGCTGCAGGAAACGTTAGGCGGCCGATTCGGCGAAATGCGGACGTTGATGCAGTTCTTTTTCCAAAGCAATAATTTCAGAGGGAACGCAACTCAATACCGTGACTTGATCCGTGGCGTTTTCTTGGAGGAGATAAGCCATGTCGAGTTGGTTCAACATACAATAAACCAGCTGCTGACAGGCGCGGGCGCAGAAGGCGCAGGTAATGCCGGAACGGACGGTGCTCCGCTGAATGAAGCGATTAAGCATGCGAATCCGCATCACTTCATTATGGGGGCCCAAAGTTCTTTGCCTGTTGATGCCGCAGGAAACCCATGGCAGGGTAATTACGTGTACGATCACGGAAATTTGGTTAGTAATTTACTTGATAATGTCGTGCTCGAATCAACGGGAGTGCTCCAAAAAACGCGAATCTATGAGATGAGCACAAACAAAACCTTCCGTGAAACGTTGGCTTTCCTGATTGTACGGGATAACGCGCATCAAAATGCGTTTGCCAAAGCGCTGGAGACGCTGGGCGTTGAATGGGGTAAAATATTCCCCGTTCCGAATTATGACATCCATAAATATCCGGAGTGTCAAAAATACGTAGATATGGGCTTCCATAACGCACAATTCAACTTCAGGCTGGATGATACACGAATCGGCGAAATCTTTAGCGGTCAAACCCCAAGCAGAAATGGCGGGGAACTGCAAGTGGTTCAACCTCCGGAGGGGTTCCCGTTACCTGTGATGCCTGAGCTGGCCAACGAGCATGCACCTGGGTTATACGATTTAAATCAGTAATTCATCTGTTTGGATATGCAGGCTATTGAACCAAAAGAGGCAGTCATCGGACTGCTTTTTTTGTTTGTTTTTATTTATTTTTCTTTTGAATTTAGAGATAAGTATAGTAAGATAGAACACAATCCGAAAGATCGGGATATCTTTAAGATCATATAGAGTGACAAGGACGGGGAGGATGGCTTTTGAAAAAAGTGCTTTTGCTGTTGGCGGATGGATTTGAAGCTGTGGAAGCGAGTGTATTTACGGATGTACTGGGGTGGAACAACCTGGAGGGAGACGGGACAACCCAGGTCGTGACCGCGGGACTGCATGACAGATTGAAATGCACGTGGAATTTTACCGTCATTCCCGAGGTCACGCTGGACTCGGTGAAGGTGGAGGATTACGATGCTCTGGCGATTCCTGGCGGGTTCGAGGAAGCGGGCTTTTATAACGATGGATACGACTCCAGGTTCTCCAAGATCATTCGGGAATTTCATGAGCAGGGCAAGTGGATTGCCACAATCTGCGTTGCAGCTCTTACGCTTGGCAAAGCCGGCGTGCTGGAGGGACGAAAAGCCACGACGTATGATCACCCGACCAGCATCCGAAAATCGCAGCTGCGGGAATTCGGTGCCCATGTCGTGGATGAGCAGATCGTTGTGGATGGAAACCTGATCACCTCATGCAACCCGGCAACGGCTTTTGAAGTGGCATTCACTTTACTGGAAAAGCTGACATCCTTGGAAAATACAATGCATGTGAAAGAGCTTATGGGATTTACAAAGAAATCATGATTAGAGACGAAATGGATTTTAAGCAGTAAGCCTGTCGGAAGAAGACAGAGCTTATTGCTTTTTTTTTTGTGATGACGACGTACCGCGGTTTATATAAAAAATAATTATAATCATACAGCCTATATGTAAGCGTTGGTTGAGGATGATACCCTTGAGTGCAAGGAGGGATATGATTTGAGTTTATTTCCTGTCACCTACTCGCTTCTATCCAAGCAAGCGGTAGGGTTACATATCCAACATCATTATGAGATCGGTAGCGTTGTGAAAATTATTAGATCCCTCAGCGAAAATGATCTAGCCGCTGTCCCTGTTTTTGTTGCCATTCGGCAGCTTTGGCTCTTTGGATTATGTTTTCAAGATTCGGAGTTTGCAGGCTTTGCCGACTATGATGAAGGTTTTATAGATCGCAAAATGCAGTATTTCAAGAGTTTGGGTTATGTCTAGAACGGAGGAGAGCATATGAAAGTTACCGTGGAGTTAACCGATTCTTCCACCAAATTTATCATTAATAATATATATCCGCTGTATTTGCATGATTTATCAGGGATATGGGGATGGAAGCCGAATCGATATGGCGTCTATGAGGAAGATGACACAAAAACCTTGAATGACCAGAATCAAGTTTTTGATATATGGTGGGAGAAGCCAACGATTTTGTATCCTTACCTGATTCGAGTGGATGGCATCCCGGCAGGATTTGCTCTGGTAGCAACCCCGCCATACACATATGGCAGTGAATTTTACATGAATGAGTTTTTTGTTATGAAACCCTTCCGAGGCAAACATGTTGCAGAGAATGCTGCATCACAAGTCTTCGACAAGCATCCCGGCAGCTGGGAAGTCCAGACGAATGCCACCGATAGATGAGCGGGCGCAGGCATTCTGGAGAAAGACGATGGACAACTATGTTTCGGGCTCACGCGTGCAGGAATTTGTGGCTGCGAGGGACGATAATGAGAAGCTGATCTTTCAGTTTAACTCATCGCTGGCATCATTGAAGTAAAGTTTGAGGGAAAGTCCAACCGGTCGATTACGATCGGTTGTTTTTTTGGTTACCTTGTCAGGCATTCTTCAGCTTTTAAACTTTTATTTTGCCATTGATGTAGCGGAATGGAGAGTTTAGCCGTCTAAAGGGTATGGAGGTGGTCAACAGATGGCAAGGCCGGCCGGCCCTAACGACAAATCAAGATTTCCGTCTGAGCCCTCCCTGGCGCTGGAGCAATTCATGATGGAGTATGGCACTTCCATACTGCGTACAGCCTACTTCTACCTAGGTGATCGACATTTAGCGGAGGACGTTAGCCAGGAGGTTTTCCTGCGGGCTTTTCGCCATTGGACATCATTCCGGGGGGAGAGCAGTGTGAAGACGTGGCTGACGAAGATTGCAATTAATGCATGCCGGGATAAACTGGGTTTAAAAATGACACAAGAGCAACCGACGGACCCGCTGCTGCTGGAAAGCTCCGCACTCCGCAGTGTGGAGGAGGAAGCCATGGAGCGCCTAGATCAAACAACTATTCTTAAATATATTGCCGAACTGCCGGTTCATTATCATGAGGTTATTTACTTGTATTACTATCTTGACCTGGGAACTCGTGAAATCGCGGAAGCTACCGGAGCACCGGAAGGGACCGTTCGCGGAAGGCTTCACCGGGCAAGAGAGCTTCTTGGCGAATACCTGGCAAAGGAGGGACTCGCACAATGACATTCCAGGACGACCAACTTCGGGACCTTATAAAAAACGAAGCGGATGACCTCCTGTTAGGAACCCTTCACTTCGATACGGATATGCAAGAGAAGGTAAAGCAGCTTGCAGAACGAGAACGAAAGCAGCTGGAGAATCAGGAGCGAAGAACGAAAAAAAGACGGTATCCATGGTTCGCCGGAGCAGCAGTCGCTGCTGCGCTCATCGGATTACTCCTCATTTTCGCTGAGCCTAACTTCATTAAAACTCCGGGAGCGCCTCCTGTGCAGGAGCCACCTGCGCTCCTAAAAGATCCTGGTCCTGATGCCCCGATCGAGAATCCGCCGGGTATTTCGAATAACGAACTACGAATTCTCGGCAGCTATGATGAGGCAAGGCAAGCCTTTGGTGATAAGCTTCGTATTCCGTCCTATCTTCCGGAGGGCTTCTCCCTTCATCAAATTTCGGTAACAGGTCCGAAAGAAGAGGCAGCTACGGAAGCGGTAATCAGTTACACAGCAGGCGACCGTTCATTCGGTTTGTTTGTAAACAAAGATGACAAAGTGAATATGCCCCAGTATTTCGATGAAAAAGTGGACTTGAACGGTGTCGAAGGCTATTTGATCAGAGGCGAGCCGATTCAAGACAACGGAGGGATGGTTCCTAATGTTCAGCTCCATTGGTACACAGATCATATTCACTTTATGATCTCAGGTCTTGTGAGTCAAGAGGAAGCCCTTCAAATTGCCCGGTCCATGGAACCGGTTATGAATCCAGATCCATAATCGATCATACAGAAAAATCAGGAGGTAATGAGATATGAAAAAGGTAAATATGAAGCATTGGGGCAAGATACTGCTGTTGGGCAGCGCTTTGCTCGTAGTTGGGGCCGGTTCTGCCTTGGCTGCGCCGGATAGCGCGGTATCAACATCCTCGCACTTGGCTTCCGCGGCGGAAGATCATCTGACTAACAAACAAGCGGAGATTGACGAATATGTTGCCGGTGCAGGTCAAGAAGAGCTTTCCGCACAGGGTTTTACTGTGACTCACACGGGGGTGGTCGGTGATAAGGTTGAGGTTGGCATTACACCATACAATGAACAGCATGCAGAATTCCTTTATGCGAAGTTTGGACGTGATATCGTTCAGGTGGTGGAAGGAGAGCAAGCGATTCTCTATGGAGCGAATGCGGCTGAAGCCGATGTGGTTGCAGCGGAAGAAGCGGGTACGAATCCATGGATCTGGGTCGGCGCGGCGGTTGTCATTATTGCGGGTGGACTGCTTATCGCCGGAAAAAAACGATTTCGACGGAGTTAAGAAATTGCACCGTTTAACTGTTCAAAACCGTATGAACCAATAGATGCACTGACTGAACCCAGGTCCCCGATCCTATGATCGAGAATCTGGGTTTTAATATGGGAAATGTTGTTTAAGCTGCATGGATGATAGACTCACTCTTATTGTGGTTATCCTTTACGGTGCGACTGGATTAAAGTATTCTGACCCGCAGCAAGGAGCCATGTGTCTTGATCCTTGACCATCACATAGATTGCCAAGCTACCTTGCCCGTCTTCGATGAGTTCCCCCTTCGATGTAGCCGGATACTGTCGTATATGCGCGATGGCCACATCCTGGCGTAAGAATACAAGTTTCTCAACGAAATACTTTGCGTATGAATGAAGAAGCGGCCCTTTTAAAACAACTTTATGTGCGTTATTTATTTGCTCCCAGCCTGAGAGCATCTCCCCCATCACATTGACCCAGGTGGAGTCTTGGGTAAAGTGACGGTCCAAGGCATCGGCATCATGTTGATTAAATGCCGATTCCATATCGGCAATCGTTTGTCTAATGAAGCGACCTTCCTGCTCCTCTAATACCTTGTGATTTTCCTGGATGTTGGACATTGCGAATAACCTCCTTTTATTTTTACTGCATTATGGGCCGATACCTCTTCGGCCTTAACCATTGATTTCTGTGATTTCATCTTAGATGATAAGATATATAATTAAAAATATATTTTATGGCAGGAGCATATGCCTTCAGGTATATAAGCGAGAAGGGGATCATCCAGACGTTCGAAGACCTCGTTACTGATACAAGAAAAGATCGACATTACATCAAAACGATTCATACTTGAGGTATGGGTTGTCCAATGGGCGGAACGCCTGTACCGCAGAAGAAACCGAACGAGCAGATCCGGTACAGCATTTGGGCGGAGAGCGCCAAATCGGATGTGCTGAACTATGCCAAGAAAATGATTGCGAAATAAGTTATTCTTAAGAGTCCATATTCATATTGACTCAACGCCAGTCTGTTTTTATTTTATTTCTTTATAGTCTAAGCTCTTTGAAATATCGAGCATAGGATGTTGTGTTCGGAAAAGTAAAGGAGGTTAGAACAATGGGTGAAGTTGGTGGATATGGCGGAGGATATGGTTCCGTTGGAGCAGTACTGGTACTCTTCATTCTCTTGGTCATCATCGTTTCTGCATTCGGATTTGGATTTGGAGTTTAATAGGTATTAAATGAAACCCGCACCGCTTGCCCGGTGCGGGTTTCTTCTGTATTAATGAGAAACCTGTCTGACGATTGGCGAGGTCCAACCATCATGTGGGACAGGCTCTAAAAGCAGGGACAACCATTTGTCGTATAACTCCCACGGTTTACCCGAATCCAGCAGTGCCTTGCAAGTATAGATCCCTTCCTCAACGGATCTGACCTTATCCGCCAACTGTAAACGTACAGCTCCATTCAGCAGAACCTGGTACATAAAAGCGATGTCCGCTTTGCCCTGCAGAACCTGTTCTGTAACATCAGCCTGTTCGGCGGGTGTCCAGCTTATGTCCGGAACGGGCGTATCAAGTCCGTAAGTTTCCGGATCGATGATATGGAGGCTGGCTTCACCGTTCTCAACCCGGTAAGTCCGCGTGGGCCGGTGAATGAACAGTTCATCGGAGCCTTCACTTCCCTGAATGATGATCGCTTTCCGATAACCGAGTTTTAGGATCAGTCGGCTTAAACGGTCAAAGACCGTGTTATGGTATACGCCGAAAGTTAGGAAAGGGGAATGGGCGTAATCCACAAACTTTTCGGCCGTATTGAGCACGGTCCGCATACCGAGCTCCTCCCGGATCGGGCGAAGATTCTTAAGCGGGGGACACCATTCCTCAGCATGTACATATAATACGCCAGATTGATGGGCTGCACGGATGCATGATTCTTTTGCCAGTAACGATCCGGATATCCCCTTCTCCGCGAGTATATCTGATAATGTGATCCCCCACTTCGGGGGCAGTGATGCGGTTCCATGCAGAGTGACAGGCAGATCAGCAGCAGCCAGTACAAACGCGGTGGCTAACGTAGAGAAAAAAGAGGACTTTCTGCCATCATAAGGTCCTGCACAGTCTACACCCTCATGTACAAACGAACGGTCCGCATATTCACGGCAAACCTGCACAAATGCCTCCAATTCTTCCACGCTTTCCATTTTGATGCGTTCCGCAATGAAAAAGGCACCGATCTGAGCAGGGGTTGCCTGCAATCCGAGAATCGATTCTGCAGCCTGCAGCGCTTCCTCGTAAGTTAGGTCACGCGCGCCCCTCTTGCCGCGGCCGACTTCTTTTAATAAGTGGATCATGATTTTTTTGCACCTCCTGAACCGGTCTCCTGCAGCAATTGATACAACTTGACGATCGAGGTTGCGACATCCACCATTCTTTTTCTTTCATTCATCGCCTGTTTGCGCAGGACATCGTATGCTTCGGATTCCGAAATATTTTTCATCTTGCATAGAATGCCTTTGGCCATATCAATCCATTTACGCTCTTCAATGCGAGCAAGGAGCTGCGTTCTTTCGTTATGCCACTGCTCTCGTTCGTAAAAATGCTTGGAGCTAAAATGCAGCGTCCAATGCAGCTCATGCTCCTTCATGGCGGGAAATAAAAGTCCATCAATGATAACATCATCCTCACATGCTTCGAGAGATTGCGAAGCGGCATGATCGCTGCACCACCACAGAACCGGAACGCGCTTTTGTTGTTCAAGGGTATTGGACCACGATTTGATTGCGGCAACCGGGAGGTGGAGAACCGTTCCGTCTGCTTCCATGATTCCAGCCAGCGCTTGCTTCTCACTTCGGGCAAGGAGGACCTTGTATCCATAAGAACGAAGGATAAACTCCGGAAGAAGCGCCCTGGCATCTGTGTCACTTCGCTCTGAAGCAGGGACCGGATGGTGGATAACCAGCAATGAACGCATGGATTGACGCTCCTTTCATAAATGATATCCGTCAGATATAAGCTGTCAGTAAAAATAGATAATATGTTAAATTATATAACATATATCACAGGTGGATGTCGATATTTAATTAATTTTCTTCTTTTCATGTCAAATATGTTGACAGTTGGCACGAGGGTATTGTATATTTCCCTCAAGAACTTTAAATTTCGGATACAACGGTGTATCCCATTAGCGGCAAAGAAGCCTGCTTTCGTTCCGGTAAGAGTGTGCCTACTCTACTGGAGCGAATGCAGGCTATTTTGGTTTCTGTAAGGCTTCTGATGAATCAACAAGTATATTCAAAGGTGTTAGACGGAGGGGAGCGCAAACCATGACAAAAAAGAAGTTAGTAATGATCGGGAATGGTATGGCAGGGGTACGGGCAATCGAGCATTTGATTAAGCTTACGCCTGAGGCGTATGAAATCACGATATTCGGATCTGAGCCGCATCCGAATTACAACCGGATTATGCTGTCTTCCGTTCTTGCAGGCGGAGCCGACATGCAGGAAATTATAATCAACGATTGGGATTGGTACAAAGAGAATAACATCCATCTATATAGCGGCCACACCGTAACCCGGATCGATACCAAGAACCGTAAAGTGTACTCCGATCAAGGAGCTGCGGCCGAGTATGATTCATTGATCATCGCAACCGGTTCGAATCCGTTTATGCTTCCTCTACCTGGCGCAGACAAGGAGGGAGTTATCGCCTTTCGGGATATTAAGGATTGCGAGATTATGGTGGAGACTTCCAAAAAATATAAGAAAGCCGTGGTCATCGGCGGAGGATTGCTTGGTCTTGAAGCAGCAAGAGGACTGCTCCATCTCGGGATGGATGTTTCAGTGGTTCACCTTAGTCCCTATATCATGGAACGGCAATTAGATGAGACCGCAGCGAAAATGCTGCAGCTGGAATTGGAAGCCCAAGGCATGAAGTTCCTGCTTAGTAAAAATTCAGAGGCCATTGTGGGCCGAAAGCGGGTCAAGGAGCTTCGCTTCACGGATGGGACGCGCGTTGAAACGGATCTGGTTGTCATGGCTGTCGGGATCAAGCCCAACGTCATGCTGGCACAATCCGCGGGAATTGAAGTCAACCGGGGTATTATCGTGAACGACTATATGGAGACGAGCATCCCGGGGATCTACGCGGTCGGTGAATGCGCCGAGCATCGTGGGATTGCGTATGGGCTTGTCGCTCCGCTCTACGAGCAGGGAGCCGTGCTCGCCAAGCATCTGGCAGGTGTGGAGACAAGTGGTTATGGCGGGTCCGTACTATCTACTAAATTGAAGATCTCCGGTGTAGATGTATTCTCGGCAGGTCATTTTGCAGACCCGGAAGGATCCAGGTCGATGCGGTACCAGGACGAAGTTGAAGGTGTATATAAAAAAATTGTCATCCGCGATGACCAGCTCATCGGAGCTGTTATGTTCGGCGATACGGGAGACGGGCCAAAGCTGTTCTCGCTCATGAAAAGCGGCGAATCCATCAAGGGCCGGGAGAAGGAGCTTCTGTTAGGCTTTACGGGTAATGCAGGTGCAGTATCGGCGGAACAGCGGCTGGCTCAGCTAGCGGATGATGAGATCATTTGCGGTTGTAACGGCGTGTCGAAAGAAACGATAAAAGATGCCATTCTCACGAAAAATTGCAACACCGTTGCTTCCGTTAAAGCTTGTACAAAAGCATCGGGATCCTGCGGCGGCTGCAAACCTCTTGTTGAGGGACTGGTTCAGTTATACGCCGGAGATGCAGCAGGGGAACCCGTAAAAGAAGGGATATGCGGGTGTACTTCGCTAGGAAGGGATGAAATTATCGCAGAAATTACCCGTCTTGAACTTGGAACCGTCAAAGAAGTGATGAATGTGCTGGGATGGGAGAATCCGGAGGGATGTTCTAAATGCCGGCCATCGTTGAACTACTATCTGGGCATGCTGTTTCCGGAAACCTACGTCGATGAGAAGGAATCCCGCTTCACGAACGAGCGTTATCATGCCAACATTCAGAAGGACGGCACGTATTCCGTCGTTCCCAGAATATATGGCGGGGTGACGTCGCCTTCGGAGCTAAAGAAAATCGCGGAGATTGCGGAAAAATTCGATGTGCCGATGGTAAAGATTACAGGCGGACAGCGGATCGACCTGCTTGGCGTCAAGAAGGAGGATCTGCCGAAGATGTGGGAGGAACTCGATATGCCTTCCGGGTATGCTTACGGTAAAGCGCTCCGTACGGTTAAAACTTGCGTGGGGTCCACGTTTTGCCGATTCGGCACCCAGGATTCCATAGGCATGGGCGTACGCTTGGAGAAAGAGTTTGAGCGGCTGAGCACCCCAGCCAAAGTGAAACTTGCGGTTTCCGGATGTCCTAGAAATTGCGCAGAAGCGACCATCAAGGATTTTGGAGTCGTAGCGATTGATGGTGGATGGGAACTGCACGTCGGCGGCAATGGAGGCGTTCATGTTCGGGCTACGGAGTTATTGTGCATCGTGAAGACGGAAGATGAGGTGCTCGAATGGGCCGGGGCATTTATCCAATACTATCGGGAAAACGCGCAGTGGAATGAGCGTACATCGGTTTGGATCGAGCGAGTAGGCCTGGATCATGTGAAAAAAGCATTAGAGAAGATGGAGGACCGCGTCGCGCTCTTCTCGAGAATAAAGCTGGCTTTAAGCAAGCAGCAGGATCCATGGAAGGAAATTACGTCGGACAGCGGACTTCGTAAAAACTTCGTGCCTTTGCCTGATGCTGAACCAGTGACGAAATAGGGGGAATCCAATGATGACGAAACTTCATGTAGGATATGTAAACGAAATTGATCATAAGGGTTCAAGGACCATTGAGGTCGGCGGAACGGAAATCGCGCTGTTCCGTTTATCGGATGGAGATATTCTGGCTGTGGAGAACAAGTGCCCGCATAAAGGAGGAAAGCTTTCGGAGGGCATGGTGTGCGGGAAGCAGGTGCACTGTCCGCTGCATGATTGGAAGATCGATCTATGCAGCGGGCGGGTTCAAGAGCCGGATACGGGTCATGTTAACACCTACCAGGTTGAAGTTGATCCGGTAAGCGGCGCGATTTACCTGCAGGATCTTACGGCTTGACGCGAACCAGTTACCGAATTGCTGTAATTTCAGAGGCATTTCAATAGGTGAGTGATTGATTCATTAGAGGGGGTGCACGAGATGGATTATGTAAAACCGAATCAGGTAATGGATGACTTGATCGAGGCCGGAGCCGCGAAAGCCCGGCTGAAGACTTCGCAGATGCTCATCCGCGGCATGTTATCGGGCGCCATCCTGGCGTGCGCCACCACGCTAGCTTTTACCGCTTCGGACCAAACGAATATCCCGATGGTAGGCGCGCTCCTGTTTCCGGTTGGCTTTGTGATGATTGTACTGCTGGGCTTAGAGCTGGTAACTGGAAGCTTTGCACTCTTGCCATTAGCCGTCCTGCAAAAGAAGGCTTCAGGTGCCTCTATGCTTGCAAATTACGGATGGGTCATTCTCGGACATGTGATAGGCTGTCTGATTTATGGGGGGCTCTATACACTTACCGCGACCAGGATGGGGACGGATATGAGTCATCCGCTTGTTCAGATGATCATCGACACCAGTGAAGCAAAGACACTCGGTTATAAGGCACTGGGCGTGAGCGGCATGCTGCTGGTGGTGATCAAAGCTATGCTCTGCAACTGGATGGTGACGCTAGGCGTTGTCATGGCGTTTACGTCAAGTTCAACGATAGGGAAAATCGTTGCGATGTGGCTGCCCATCCTGGTCTTTTTCGGTCAAGGCTTCGAGCATGCCGTGGTAAATATGTTTGTGATACCGGCGGGCATGATGCTCGGGGCGGATGTCAGCTTGGCCGATTGGTGGCTCTGGAACCAAATTCCCGTATTAATAGGTAATTTTATTGGCGGAGCGGTATTTACCGGGGCGATGTTGTACTTATCCCATTTCGGATTCGGAAACCGCAGCGAGGTTAACCCGATTGGGAAGGTCCATCATGGACTCAGAGTTATGGAGGCGACAGCGGTTCCGGTCGATAAAAGACGATGAGGGCGGGCATGGTGTATATTGTTGGCGCAGGTCCGGGAGATCCGGAGCTGATCACGCTGAAAGCCCTTCGGCGTATTCAGGAAGCGGACGTCATTATGTACGATCGACTGGTGAACGATGAGCTGTTGAATTATGCGAAGAAGGATGCTTTGCTCGTATACTGCGGTAAGGCACCCGGCAGCCATTCCGTTCCGCAGGAGAGGATTAACGAGAACATGATAGACTATGCCCTTGCAGGTCATGATGTCGTCCGGCTCAAGGGAGGTGATCCGCTGATCTTCGGACGAGGCGGCGAAGAGGCGTGCGAATTGGCTGCACGAGGCATTCCCTTTGAGATCGTGCCCGGCATTACCTCGGCTTTGGGCGCAGCCTCCTCCACTAGGATACCTCTGACCCACCGTGGAGCCAGCACTTCGGTAGCTTTTGTCAGCGGAACGAGCTGCCATGGAAATGAGCGGGGCGTCAGGTGGGACTTGCTGACTCACAGTGTGGATACGCTAGTGGTATACATGGGCGTTAGCAGAATGAACGATATCTGCAAGGAGATGCTCGCTCATGGCAAGCCGTCGTCGACTCCCGTAGCTATCGTTGAACAAGGGACTCGGGCAGAGGAGCGAACCATAACGGGAACGCTCGGAACCATCCACAAGATCGCTCTTCTTATGAACGTGAAGAATCCGGCGCTTCTGATCATTGGCGAAGTTGTGCGAGTGAGGGATCAGCTCCTGAAACTGGCTTCGGAGGCGGAGGAACGAACAGGATAAACGAAACGAAACGCAAATACGCTGACAATAGGAGTGAACCCTTATCCACATGGGGTTCACTTTTTTTGATGTGAAACAGGTTTGCAGCACAGGGAAGGCATACACTATATGAAAGCGGAAAGTATTATACGCCGCGGGATTCGAGGGGGGGCGTTCACGGATACCGCGCATTGGAGGGAATGTTTCTCGGAGGCTGCCTGTTCACGGGGAGACAGACGGGGCGGAGCATTGCGAAGCCCTGATAATACGTTCTTGTTTCGGTTAGCGCACGGCAGATTGCAGGTTGGTTGGCAGATTCTATATGGACAGACAAATGAAATTTTCCTCTTATCGTAGGAAGGTTTATGGTATTCTGTTTGGTAGCACATGAAAGGAGAATGTCCATGTCCCATGATCAGGATATTGCTGAAACCAACACGAAGCGGCAATCCCATATTCAATCTTACATCGATTCGCCCGACTTGCAGAACAAGCTGTATAAGAAGACCCTCATCGTTGTGATCCTCTCGCAAATATTCGGTGGGGCTGGTCTGGCCGCAGGATTGACGGTCGGTGCGCTTCTGGCACAGGATATGCTCAAGACGGACAGCTTTGCAGGAATCCCTGCTGCTCTTATAACGGTCGGTTCTGCACTGGGTGCCTGGTATATTGGACGGCTTACCCAGCGATATGGAAGAGGGCCGGGTTTGGCTGCCGGATTCCTGGCGGGTGGAATTGCCGCGATCGGAGTCATATTGGCTGCCGTTTATGACAATATTTATCTGTTATTCGCTTCGTTGTTGATATACGGTGCAGGTACCGCAACGAATATGCAGGCTCGTTATGCAGGTACGGATTTGGCTAAACCTTCCCAGCGTGCAGGAGCGGTCAGCATGGCGATGGTTTCCACCACCTTCGGTGCCGTTGCGGGTCCGAATCTGGTGGAGGTTATGGGGAACGTTGCCGAATCCTTCGGGATTCCTGCCTTGGCCGGACCGTTTATTTTGGCGGCGGTGGCTTTTATTCTGGCAGGCCTGATCCTGCTATTATTCCTGCGCCCGGATCCTTATGCGATAGCCCAAGCAATTGAGGAAGTTAAAATGAAAATTTCCGGTGATTCTTCTGCCGGCACGGTGAACGGATCACAACGAAACAAACGGGGGATCATGGTTGGAGCCTGCGTGATGATATTGACTCAGGTGGTCATGGTCTCAATCATGACCATGACGCCTGTCCATATGAAACATCACGGACATGATCTAGGAGCAGTAGGTTTGGTGATTGGCATTCATATCGGAGCGATGTACCTGCCCTCGTTAATCACAGGTTTTCTTGTGGATAAAATCGGCCGCATCAGCATGTCCATCGCTTCGGGCGTCGTGCTCTTGAGCTCCGGGATTCTAGCTGCTGCGGCTCCCGCCGAATCCATGGCGCTGATCATAACGGCGCTGGCTCTGCTGGGGCTGGGCTGGAACCTTGGATTTATCAGCGGAACGGCGCTCATCATCGATGCAACCCATCCATCCGCCCGCGCCAGAACGCAGGGAACAGTGGATGTCTTGATTGCTTTGGCGGGAGCATCGGGCGGCGCTTTATCCGGTATGGTGGTTGCCAATACCAGTTACGGTACGCTTTCCATTGCTGGAGGTTTACTGTCACTGGTGATGATCCCTATTTGTCTAAGCGCGGTGAACAAGCGCAAACCATCATCATCTTCAAAAAACGCGGCAATATAATGAAAACAGCCTCCTATCATAGACGATAGGAGGCTGTTTTGAAGTGGCCTTAAGGAAGGATGTTGCCCGCCGCACGGTAAATGGCATACCATTCTTCGCGGGTGAGCGTTACATCGCCGGCTTTAATACAGTCATGCAAGCGACTGATATTCATCGTCCCGATGATCGGCTGCATGTGTGCAGGGTGACGTAGAAGCCATGCGATGGCAATCGTGGTGTTGGTTACATTGTATTTTTCCGCAATCTCATCGATCTTCTCATTAAGCTCAGGGAACTTGTCGCTTCCAAGGAATACGCCTTCAAAGAACCCGTATTGGAAAGGAGACCAAGGCTGAATCGTAATATCGTGAAGTCGGCAGAAATCGAGTACGCTGCCATCGCGGTTAACCGCGGCGTCATTCTCCATATTGACGTTGATCCCGCTTTGAATCATGGTGGTGTTCGTGATGCTAAGCTGCAGCTGGTTGGCCACGAGCGGCTGCTTCACTGCTTTTTTCAGCAGCTGGATCTGCATCGGATTCTGGTTGGATACGCCGAAATGACGCACTTTACCGGAGCTTTCGAGTTTATCGAATGCCTCAGCCACCTCTTCTGGCTCAACCAGCGCATCCGGACGGTGCAGAAGGAGTACATCGAGATACTCGGTTTTGAGTCTTTTCAGGATACCATCAACGGAATTCAAGATATGCTCTTTGGAAAAATCGAACATGCCCTGGCGAATCCCGCATTTGGATTGCAGAATGATCTTCTCGCGGACCTCTGCATTCATATGTATCGCATCGGCAAAAATTTCCTCGCACGCTCCGCCGCCGTATATGTCGGCATGGTCGAAGAAGTTAGCGCCTTCTTCCAGTGCGGATAACACGAAACGCTCGGCTTCCGCTTTTTCCAGCGAATTTATACGCATGCAACCCACGGCTACAACAGGTACTTCCAGTGAACTGCTTCCAAGCTTCATCGTTTTCATGATTACGGTCCTCCAATTCAAAAATAGGTTGATTGTGCGACCACCTCGCTGTAATTGCAGGGGCAGCTGAGAACTTGTAAGCGAAACTACATAGATGCATAGGTCCATGCTGACAGTCTCTAGTTTATTGTGACATGCAGATGGCAAGGTGTACAAGCTTAAATTTGCG
This sequence comes from Paenibacillus sp. FSL W7-1332, assembly GCF_037969785.1. Taxonomy (NCBI): domain Bacteria; kingdom Bacillati; phylum Bacillota; class Bacilli; order Caryophanales; family Paenibacillaceae; genus Paenibacillus; species Paenibacillus sp. FSL W7-1332. The sequence goes on from NZ_CP150209.1 coordinate 3,084,418, forward strand.
AAGAGAGCTTGGGATCATTGAGCGAGGGAAGAGGTTTGTGAAAATTTGATAGAGAGGATATATATCATGTCTCTATAAAAGCTGCGGCAGCCGGGTCAGGCGTATTGAATCACTTGCCACCTGACTACCGCATAACCTTGCCGTTTTAATGCAGCGGTTTGACTTTCCGAATGACGATACGGCTGTGAGGAAGGGACGGCATATCGTGAAAGCTGAAGCTTACGTCCTGCACAGGCACTTCATAACTCATCTTGTTTGCGAGAAAGTCGAGACTTTCCTTCATGATCTCAAGCGTAATCCACTCCCCGGCACAGCGGTGTCCCGTATGATGGTCTCCGCCTCCTTGAGGGATAAAGCTAAAGGGGCTGCCGTTCCAATCGTCGAAACGATCCGGCTTGAACAGCTCCGGCTGATCCCACATACCGGGATGATGATTCGTTCCGTATAAATCGAGGATCGTGAGCACGCCTTTGTCAAATGCATATCCGTTCCAGTTGAAATCCTTCCGTGCACGCGCAGGCGCAAAGGGGAAGAAGGGATAGAATCGCCGGACTTCCTGGACAAATTTCTTGAGTTGCTTCTCGTCAGACGTCATCAATTTGTCACGCTCTTCGGGCTGCTGAATGACAGCTAAGGCAGTAAAGCACACGTAAATGGCGACCGCTACGATGGGGCGAAGAATGTTCAGAATCTCTACCGCTGCGGTTTTCTTGTCCAGGAGCTCGCCCCTAAGATCGCGATGCCAGGATATTGTATGCAGGGTGCTGCCCTGTTGCGGGTCTATTGCTCCACTGCGTACCTCAACTACGAGATCCTGTATCCATTTTTCCGCTTTAGCCCGGGCATTTCTTCCTTTCCGGTGCTTGATACCAAAGGCTGCCGTAGCCTCAATCATGTCAGCTAGCCAGCCCGTTTTCTCTTTCACTTCCGCTTCGGGAAGCGGCACAGCCGCCCATTCACAGGCCACTCGGCACAGAATTTCCTGAGCTTCTTTATAGATCTCGACTTTATCCCTGGACTCCCATCGACACACGGCAAGCTCCCAATGTTTATGGGTGATTTCCCTCATGCAGCCAAGAGCTTCTCTGGTCATCAAGGACATAAACATCGCTTTGCGATGATGATGCTCTTCGTCATCCAGCGTCTGGACACCGTCTTCACCGAACAGGGTCTTGAGCACGCGTTTCGGGGCTGCACCGCTACGAACAAACTTCTCCTGATCGTAAAATAGTCTGGCCGCTTCTTCTCCGCGCATGCAGATGGCGCGTTCCCCCAATAGACGCGTCTCGAAGAGATCAGATTGAAAGCCGATCGTTCTGTTGGTAATGAACAAATAACCTTCGCGCAGCACATTTAAGCTGTGATCGAGCCCCTCTTCCTTGGGCATCGGTTTGATATTTTCCATAGTGATTGCCTCCTGATTGTTCAAGATTAGAGATGAAAACGTGCTTTCAACACAATACTTCTTAAATACCCGTTCTCATCCGATCTGAACAAATCAAGCTTTTACCGCAATGTCAAAAGACAACACGCCAGTACCTGATCGCCAAACGACCGGATATCCTCCAGATAGTCGTAGCGGGGCGGGTTAGGCTCCGCATGATTATACATCCGGACAGCAACGATCTTGTGATCGGGGATGGCCAAGCAGGCGCAGTCGGTGATTCCTAATATTTGATATGTAGCGCTGAGGAGCGTGCTGACTATTTCCGAGATGGCTCTCGGCGTGGCCTGCATGCTTGATTACACCTCGTTTACTGGATATGTATGAATGACTCGAGCTCTCCGTTTCTATGGGAAGGCTCGAGTCACCATTCTTCAGCTTCGGTATATTAAATAGGGATGCTGGGTCTAACCTTTGCTTACGAAATTCTTAGCGTTGTCTACTTTCAGCTTTTTTACATGTTGAGTTAATAGATTCTTGTCACTTACGATCCAGGTGTGATTCTCGGAGTTCCGTCTTCGGTTCGCTATGAAATGGTAGGGACTACCAGAGTATATTTTGAAGTTACGAGTTATACAATCAGCACAAAATTTGACGCACTCGCTGCGATTTTGGTTCGGAAACGATACTTGATCGAATACGTGCCGTTTAACCAGAATGGTCGCCCCTTGAACAAGGGGGACCCATCGATTGGCCATGTTGGGGTAACGGTACAGAAGAACCTTTTGACCGGCAAGCTGCATGAAGTGAGCCCTTTTTCCTACAATATCAGCACGAGTCTTGATCATGAGATCGACGCTATCCTTCAGATAATCGCGAGCGTAATAATCATCGTCGTCAAATTTGGCAATGATGCTGTGTTTAGCGACCTTTACACCAAAATTGAGGCAGCTGCCGAGCGATAATTCAGCAGGCTTCCTATATATTCTCACGTTACGATATGGCTTGGCTGCCTGTTGAACTTCCGATAGTTTCAGGCTGCCATGATTTAATATGATGATTAACTCTTTGTGCCTGTAATTCTGTCTGGTGTAATTTTCTAGCAGATTGTGCAGGCATTCCGGTCTTTTGGTACAGGTGATGATCGAAACAGCAGGCTGTGAGGGAGATAATGACGTTCTCGTCAAGTTCGGTCGCCTCCGGATTTCCTCTGAACGAATGTTTTGTAGTCTATTACATTCGGAACTTTAGGGTGCTTGTCGGTAAGTTCTTTATCGCTGATCACCCAGGTATGGCTTGATGAATTCTTCCTTCGTACTGCTGCAAAATTATACTTATCACCGGAATAGATCCTGTAGCCCTTACGCTTGCTTCTCATGCAAAAAAGATCGTCTTCACCGACGTTTCGATTCGGAAATCGCACTTGGTTAAGGACGTTCTTTTTAAACATGAGCGTAGCACCCGGCAGTTGGGTTACGGGGCGATTTTCATCGTTAGGAAAACGTAGAATTAGAGTTTTGGAGCCTTTTAAATACATATAATGTGCGAGTTTTCCTATAATATCAGCATTCGATCTTCTTAATGACTTCAGGCAGTCCGACAAGTAATGAGGGGCGTAATAGTCGTCGTCATCGAATTTGGCAATGATGCCGTATCTCGTTTTGCTAACGGCGTAATTTAGACACGCACCTAGAGTGACATGTTCGGGCATGCGATAAATTTGTATGTTTCGATGCTTATTGGCCAGCTCTTGGTAAGGAGAGAGTGCGATTGAACTATCGTTGATAACGATAATAAGCTCTTTTTTTGGGTGAGATTGTCTGGTGAAATTATGGAACAGGTTTTTAATATAATTGGGGCGATTGGTGCAGGTAATAACGGATACGCCTTGTGCTTTAGATGAATGGTTAAAGCTTGCTGCCATTACATCACTCTCCTTATCTATGAAGATAATTCCTATATCACATTAGAATATGTAAACTATAAATAGTGGTAACGGCATTACTGCATGGTCAACTCAAAAAAATTAATAATAGGAGGGCATCGAGATGAAAGAGGGATGGGAACGCACAGTGCCGCCGATGCAACTAGACATCACACAAATTCATGACATGATTACACCCGTATTTCCCCGTGAAAAAGTAGTAGCCGCTGAACGGATCGGTACCGGACTTAGCAATACCAACTACAAAATTCGTCTGGAAGGCAGTGCAGAACCTTACGTGCTGCGTTTGTTCAGGAAAGGCCTGGAGATTGCGGAAAAAGAACTGGCTATCATTCAAAGGGTTCGTCAAACCGGTCCTTCAGTCAAACATACAGTCATTTATTGTCAGAGATTGAAGAGACGCCCGTGCTTGTTCACTCGGACTATAATGGCTTAAATATATTAATGCAGCATGGTCCAGAAGGATGTGCGGTTTCCGCAGTGCTTGATTGGGAGGAAGTTTTTTCATGGAACAGATACGTAGATATAGCCAATATGCTTCGATACGAACCCGACGGATCTGTATTTGAAAAGAACTTCGTTCGAGCATATCGTGAGGAAGGAGCGGTTCTGAATAATCATTGGAGAATCCTATCCAAGCTTGAAGATCTTGTTGCCTTGTGCGATATGTTAACTCATTCCAACTTAGCTACGCCAACTCGAATGCGTGATCTTCAGCGTTTGGTTGCAGAAACCGTTCAGGTTACGAATGGCTGAGCTTTATTTGATTCGTATATCAAAATAACAAATCGAGTTGCAATATGGACTTTGTTTATCTATAATAGATATCACAAGTCTATAATAATATTTGTCCGTGGCAATCTTCCTTGAGCATGGTGAATTTTCCAGAGGTCAGGATTTCTTATTTTATTATTATGGACATTAAAGATCCAGAAGGGTGATGGTATAGATGACGGAGCAATTGCACGATGTCCTTATTGTTGGCGGAGGTCCGGCAGGCTTGAATGCTGCGCTGGTGTTGGGAAGAGCGAGAAAAGATGTGGTGTTGATTGACGAAGGGAAGCCGCGAAATAAGGTTACCCGTGAGACTCATGGTTTTCTTACCCGAGACGGTGTCAGCCCATCGGAATTTCGCCGCATTGCAAGGGAACAGATTAGCGCGTATCCTTCTGTCCGTTTCGTAGAGGGTACGGCTGCCGCCGTTGCAGGCGTGGACGGTGATTTTCGGATCACAACGGGAGAAGGGACGATCTACCGCAGTAAAAAGCTGCTTTTTGCCGTTGGCAAGAAAGATAGCCCCTTGGATATTAACGGTTTGGCGGACGTATATGGCAAGAGTGCTTTCGTCTGTCCATATTGCGATGGATGGGAACTGCGGGATCAGCCGCTTGTTGTCATTGCCAAGGGGGCGGGGGCCGTGCACTTTGCCAAAGTCATTGCAGGTTGGAGTGATCGTTATACGATTTGTACGAACGGACCGGATGAACTGACGGATGAACAGCGCCAAGAGTTGAAGGAGCATGAAATCCCCGTATTCAGCTCCCCGATTCATCGCATTGAATCGAACGAGGGTATGGTCCGGGAAGTCGTGCTGGAGGATGGAGAGATCATTCCTTGCACGGGCATCTTTTTCGCGCCTAAACTGGTCTCCGGCTCAGTATTGCCGGCCGCCATCGGATGTGATATCAATGAAGCCGGAAGCGTGGTCATTGACGCCTTCGGTAAAACGAGCGTGCCTGGCGTCTACAGTGCCGGTGATGCAGCCACGGAAATGTATCAGGCCATAGCCGCTGCTTCGATGGGAGCCATGTCAGCGGCGGCCATCAATGGTGAGCTGCTTAACGAACGTTGGAATCGGTAAAGCATGAATATGCGAAAGGCAAGCTGGGTTATGATCCATGCTTGCTTTTTTTTATGCCCTTAGGGGATTTTTTGAGTATAAATGATTCTTACACTCCGCAGTCGTGACGTTTATGGGTATGATGGAATCATCAAGTAAAAGGAAGGGTGTTTGGGATGAGAAAAACGATGGACTACACCATGAATCAAGTTTGGAGGGATATGAACATGTAACCCTCCGACATTATGGAGGAGATAGATTTGAATTCACGAACCAAGAAATTTTTGTCCTATTATAAACCGTATCTGGGGTTATTATTTGCAGACTTGGCGTGCGCTTTTGTTGTCTCGGCTATTACGCTCATGCTTCCACTGTGTATACGGTATATCACCATCAATGTGTTGGAAGGGAATTCCCCGAATCCACTAAACCAAATCTATGCGGTGGGTGTGATCATGCTGGCCATGGTCCTCATCCACACCTTCTGCGACATGTTCATCTCCTATAAAGGACATATGATGGGGGCTTATATGGAGAGCGACATGAGACGGGAGCTGTTTGACCATCTTCAGAAGCTGTCTTTTGGTTTCTACGATGAGAACAAAACAGGGCAGCTCATGACACGCACCACCAATGACATTCTGTCGTTAACCGAGTTGTACCACCATGGACCCGAAGATATTGTCATTTCCGTTCTGAAGTTCCTGGGTGCATTCATTATCTTAATGTATATTGACGTGAAGCTTACCCTGATCGTGTTTCTCTTTCTGCCGGTCATGGCCGTATTTGCTTTTTATTTTAGTAAGAAGATGAATGTGGCGCTGCGTGTCAGCAAGGACCGAATCGGGGATATCAACGCGCAGGTGGAGGATTCTCTATCGGGTATCCGCGTGGTGAAGTCGTTTACGAATGAACATGTGGAGAGGGAAAAGTTCGCTTACGCTAATGGGCGGTTCGTTGACAGTAGAAGGGAAGGATATAAGAGTGAAACCTACTTTCACGAAGGGTTGGTTGGGTTTACACAACTCATTACCATAACGGTCATTGTGTTTGGCGGAGCCGCCATCGTGGATGCCTCGCTGGAACTGGCGGATTTGCTGACTTTTTTCTTGTGTATTGGCATTCTGATCGAACCGATCCAGAGACTCGTTAATTTCGCCAGACTGTACCAGGAGGGTGTCACGGGATTCGACCGGTTCATGGAGATTCTGGAGGTAGAGCCGGATATTGAGGATTCCGTTGATGCTGCGGTGATCACGCAGGTTCAGGGGAATATCACATTTCAGAACGTCAGCTTCAGATATAAAGATAACTACGGATATGTGCTGAAACAGGTATCGCTGGACATCAAGCCTGGCGAGTATGTGGCATTGGTAGGTCCCTCCGGCGTTGGCAAGACGACGTTGTGCTCGTTGATTCCGCGTTTCTATGAAGTAAGTGAAGGACGCATCATGCTGGATGGACGCGATATCCGGGATATCACGCAGCACTCGTTAAGAAGACATATTGGGATTGTTCAGCAGGATGTATATTTGTTTGCGGGAACCGTCTTCGATAACATCCGGTATGGCAAAATGGAGGCCAGCGAGGAGGAAATCATCGAAGCTGCGAAAAGAGCGAATGCCCATGATTTCATCATGGCACTGCCGGAAGGTTACGATACGGATATCGGGCAGCGCGGCGTCAAGCTGTCCGGAGGACAGAAGCAGCGGCTCAGCATTGCACGTGTGTTCCTGAAGAATCCGCCGATCCTTATATTTGATGAAGCGACCAGCTCCCTGGATAATGAAAGCGAGAGAGCCGTCCAGGAATCGCTGGAGCGGTTGAGCAATAATCGCACAACGCTTGTCATCGCGCATCGCCTGACTACGGTACGGAATGCGCAGCGAATCGTCGTGTTATCCGAGGATGGAATTGAGGAACAGGGCACGCATGATGAATTAATTGCCCGTCAAGGCGCGTATGCGAATTTATACAATATGCAATTAACCATATAAGAGGAAAGGCGATTTGCGAACGGTTTATGCACCGTCAGCAAATCGCCTTTTCCTATTGTTGGATCAATCTATTGATTGCGTTTGTTACGTTGTCCTGTTCCAATCGAAAATCGGAATTTAACCTTGAAGCGTTTTTCCAGGCTGCTGGTCTTCCACTTCCTTGATTGCATTATCCTCGTCTTGGACTTTCCCCTTCGAAGAACTAAACCATCCGATAACGGCAATCAGCACAAGAACAATATAGAAGGATGCCTTCCAAATCGAGCTCTCAGGGAAGTGATGGTCGATGAGGGCAACATCGGGATGCGCAAGGGTAATGACGGCAAGTTTGACCCCTACCCAACCGACAATGAGGAATGCCGCCACTTCAAGCCCAGGGCGCTGCTGCAGCAGCTTCACGAAGTAGGATGCCGCAAAACGCATGATGATCAGACCAATGAATCCTCCCAGGAAGATGACGATGAATTGACCACCATCCAGGCCGCCGATGTTCGCCAGACCGCTTGGAGGCAGCGCCACAGCCAGTGCTACGGCTGCGAGTATCGAGTCTACCGCAAACGCGATGTCTGCAACCTCGACTTTGAAGACGGTCATCCAGAAGCCGGATTGCTTCTTGGGTTTGTCCGGTAGAGGCTTGGCGTCTTCCGTCGGTTTCTTGCCCTTGATCACATGTTTCAATGTGTGATTGATCGAAATGTAGAGAAGATAGAGTGCGCCAATGGCTTGCACCTGCCATACGTCAACCAGAAACGAGATTAAGAACAGCGATCCGATGCGGAATACAAACGCTCCGAGCAATCCGTAAAATAAAGCTTTTTTACGCTGCTCCTCAGGTAAATGCTTTACCATAATGGCAAGGACCAGCGCATTATCTGCTGCGAGCAACCCTTCCAGTGCGATGAGCACCAACAGTACCCACCCATACTCCAATAAAAGCTCCATACCCATTCCTCCTAGTTGTTTAATTGAAGGCACAAAAGAAAAGGACCTCCACCGGCAGGTGAAGGCCCCTCATAATCAAAAAGAGACCTTCACCACAGAGTGTGTGGTAAAGGTCTCGCAAACAACGTATCGTTGCCAACAAAGCCGGGGAAATATCCCGGAATGACGACTTTGTTGTGTCAGCTACTCCCCTTTAATCACGTTCCTGCATAACTGATATCGTTATCAGTTAAGCCGTGATATAAAGATATATATTTTTGGGGGATTAGTCAAGCTTTTTTTTTACTTGAATTCAGCAGAATACGTCTCCATTGGAACGGGGCTATTCTTGATTGTAGAGCGTCTCCTCACATTTACATTAACGCTCGATATAACAACGCTAAGAAATACTAGGGCAGCACCCAAATATTGATTGGAATTCAGGACCTCGTGAGCAAACCAGAATCCGACCAGCGCCGCGAATACAGGCTCCAGAGAAAATACAAGTCCCGTCCGGGTAGCCGTCGTATATTGTTGGGCAATTGTCTGAAAGATGAACCCGACCGCGGTGCACACCACGCTAAGAACAAGGACGGCCATCCACGAGTGGGTCGTGCTTGGCCATACCGGAGCTTCAAAGAGCAGAGACGAGATGAACGCGTACAATCCGGTGAATCCAAGTTGCAGGATGCCAAGGCTTAGCGTATCGACCTTCTGCGCGGCAGTGCTTACCATATTGATATGAAGCGCATAACATAATGCGGCCGCGATGCAGAACAGATCACCGATCTTAAATGTAAAAGGAAGCTGGATAGTTAACAGTGAAATGCCCGTTAAGGCCAGCACAATACTGACAACCGCTTTGTTCTCTATTTTTTTCTTAAATAGAAACGTATGTAATAAAGGGACAAACACCACCGTTAGACTGACCAGAAATCCGGCATTGGATGTTGTCGTGGTCTTGAGACCGAAGGTAAGCGCGGTGAACATGATAAATAATATAAAGCCTAGGAGCATGGCATATCGAATCGTCTTTACGTTAACCTGGCGCAAGCGGGGGAGAAAAATCAAGCCTGCAAGTATAAAGGCCAATCCAAAGCGTAGGGCTATCAAATTAAACTCCCCTAGCGAATCCAGTCCCATTTTCATAAAAAGATAGGACGAGCCCCAACAAATGGTGATGAATAAAATCATAAGATCGGCCTTCAGCGGTTTCAAGTTCTATTTCCTCCTTCAAGTGATTGAACAGAATCAGTATACTCACGTACAATAGACAAGTAAAACGAATGTTTCTAATGATAAACATGAGTAAAATTCATGTATAAATGAGCAGGAGGAATTCCCTTGAGCATAAATAAATTCAAAGTTCTATTGAAGGTCGTCGAGCTCGGAAGTTTGACCCAAGCCGCTGAAGTGATGGGTTTTACGCAGTCCGGTGTCAGCCATATGATCAGCAGCCTGGAAGATGAGTTTGGTTTCTCGTTGCTGATTCGGAACCGTTCAGGAGCGAAGCTGACAACCAATGGCGAAGAGATTCTGAAGACGATACGGGAAATATTGAAATGGAACGAACATTTGGAACAGCAGGTGGCTTCCATTCATGGAATCGAGCTGGGAACCATTCACATCGGTACCTTCACCAGTGTCGGTGTTCACTGGCTGCCGGGCATTATTCAGGACTTTCAGCGGGATTATCCCCATATTGAGATTCGTTTGGTCGAAGGAGATTACCGGGAAATCGAGGATTGGATCGCTGAGGGCAAGATCGATTGCGGGTTCCTGTCACTTCCAACGTCGGATACATTCGATGCGATTCCCCTGCATCAAGACCCGATGCTTGTATTGCTGCCCATGGAACATCCGCTTAGTTCTGAGGACTCTATTACATTGTCCCAGATTGAGAATGAACCGTTTATTATGCCAAGCAAAGGTTCCGATTATGATGTGAACCGGATGCTGGAGAAAGCCCGGATCAAGCCGGATATCAAATATACACTTGGTGATGATTATGCCATTATGGCCATGGTGGAGAAGGGGCTCGGCATCAGCATTCTTCCAGAACTTGTGCTGCGAGGGCAGCAACGGAATATACGGCTGATCGAATTGAAGGAGAAGAGCTTCAGATCGCTTGGCATTGCCGTAAATTCCATGCGGGAGATATCTCCCGCTACGAAGCGATTCTTGGATTATGTTAAGAGTTACCCCAAGCTGTAGCTGCTATAAGGGCGCTAAATGAGACTCATACCCGGCATACAGACGCTATCACACGGCAGGAGCTTCGTTCATGAACTTCACTACATAAAATAATGGGTGTGGTGTCACAAAATCACTTGTTGGGATTGTTATATAGGTAAACAAAGAAGGAGGTGAGCTCACTTGCAGCCAACCATCCCCGGGGAAGCGGAAGGAAGAAGAGAAGCCATTGAAGCGGTTGTAGAACAAGTCAAATCAGGAGATAAACACGCATACCAAGCGATCATCCTCCAGTTTGAGCGGCAGATGTACACGTACTGCTACTATATTCTGAAAAATCATACGGAGACTGAAGATGCGGTACAAGAAATTTTTATTCGTGCCTATGAACATCTTCATCAGTACAAGAGACAAGTGTCTTTCTCCGCCTGGTTGTATAAAATGGCCTATCATCATTTGATCAATATCAAAAAGAAGCAGAGCCGTTTTCTTAACCTGATCGAGCATTGCAAGGAACAGCAGCCGGATATGCAGATATCTCAGCACGAGCCGGTTGTGTACGAGCTGTTAACCTACCTGACAGCAGAAGAACGACACATTTTGCTGTTGAAGGCGGTTGAACAGTATACCTTTGAGGAAATCAGCGACATCATGGGACTCAAATCGGCAACGATACGAAAGAAGTATGAACGGTTACGACGTAAACTGATGGACCGAATAAGCAAAAAAGGAGAGGTAGCACGTGGGACAATCGCCGAAACAAACGGAATTCGCTGAAATGAATGTACTTGAAGAAATGATTCGAGAATCATCCTTACAGAAGAATAGCTTGAGCTATCAAATTATGAACAGGATTGGAGAACGTGAAATGACAAGGACAAGAACATCATCCAAACGGCAACCGAATGTTTTAAAAAGAACAATACTCGTTGCATCCGCAGCTGCTGTGCTGGGAGGAAGCGTAATCGGGTCAGGATTTGTATCGCCGGTCATGGCGGCAAACCTGAAGCAAATCCCAGTGATCGGCGTGCTATTCAAAGGAACCAGCGAAGAAGCAGTTCATACCGCTATAAAGCAAGGGATTCTATCCGAACCGAACTTGAGCGTGACTCACGATGGCGTGACTTTGAAGATAGCTAACCTTCTATACGATGGAACTCGGCTGTCCTTTATACTCGAACGCGAGGGAGTGGATTTACCGAGTACAGCTTCTCCGTATATAAGCGAAGATGCTAAATTCATCGGTAATCCAGATAGCGAGTATATTAAGTCGAGGACAGTAGCTAAGAAGGATCAGGAAAAAGGCTATATTGAAACGCCGCGAATTCTGGTGGACGGACAAGAAGTAGTGATGGGCGAAGGGACATTTGGAGATTACCCGCAACAGGACAATGCCTACATCGTTGAGCTTTCCAAGGATCTGAATCTGCCTGATCAATTCGAGCTGACCATTCAGGCCAACGTAACCCAAGTGAATGAAACCTTCGAGTTCAAGGTCCCTGTGAATGTCACTAATAAATCGGTTGTCGTGAAGCCGGACCAGGCTACAAAATCGGATGGACAATTCAGTTATACCGTGAAGCAATTGGATATTTCACCGGTATCGACCCGCCTGGTTCTGGATAGTAAAGGCGAGGTGCCTGCTTCTGCAGAGCAAACAGGCGATTACAGCGCCAGCATGGTATATTACGAACTTGTGGATGATCAAGGGAATGTGCTGAATCCTCGGATGTTTGGTTACTTTAACAGCAAGCCCAAGACTGAATATCATATCGACGAATTGTACAGTCCTGTAAACGGAACTCCGAAATCCATCACGATTAAACCGTTTACTCTGACCGTAAACAACAAGGATTGGAGCGTAGTTGGTCAAGGAAAGGACAGCATCGGAGATAAAACATATCTGACGGAACTGGAAATGACCATTCCGGTTCAACCGTAACAACGAGCGTAAGTATAAGAGAGGCCCGCATAAGCTGCGGGCCTCTCTCTCATTCTTCATCATTCTGGCTTATGTTTCGGCTCGAAATGTTTTGCCTAACGGGGTGCCAAGGCCATAATAATGCCGGAAATTATATATGATCGGGCTCCATTTGGCAGGATCAATGTGATGCTCATTCCACATGATGTTTCGATGGGCGTGTACATGGATCGCCTGTGTTTCGACAATGGCAAACATGGAAGAATAGTTAGGCATCCGAATGTTTTTTACTGCGGCCTCAATTTGAATGGGGCACTCCATGATGCGAGTAGGCTTTACCGCGACAGAATCCGCTGGAGTTAAACCGCTAATCGCGTATTTATCTTTTTCATATGTAAAACCGTTCTTTGCCTTACCATCAGGAACCGGATATTTTCCTGTATGAGGGGCTAATTGTTCAACATTTTCCCATAAGGAAGGGTCTGGAAGGTTGATGACACATTCCGGATGCCTTTCCAAATTCTCCATCGCTTTACCGCCAAGTCCGATTCCTAAAACAATGTAATCTCCGAGCGCCCATGAAGAGGATATGGGACTTATATTTACGGTATCGTCTTCATTTAGCGTATTGAGTAAAATTACCGGGGTTCCATAGTACAGAATTTTCGGTTTAATGATGTCCGAGTTGATCATGCCTTTCATTTCCTTCATAAAATGTTCCTCCCATTAACTGTTTTATCCCAAATCATTGTAAAATAGAAAAGGTTCGATGCTCATCGAAATATGGATTACATCGGAGGGATCGAGATGAATGCGAATTCGAACATAGCACAAGTAGCCTCACTCGTAAGCGATGCTTCTAGAGCGGCTATTCTAACCGTCTTATTGGATGGGCGATATCATCCGGCAAGCGAGCTGGCGTACATGGCAAACATCAAACCGCAAACGGCAAGCTTCCATTTATCCAAAATGGTAGCGGCGAATCTGGTCACCGTTGAGCAGCAGGGAAGACATCGTTATTATGGGATACAGAATCAGGAGGTTGCCCAGATCATGGAGACACTTCTATCGATAACGCCTCCTGTCGAAATAAGATCATTAAACCAAGCTGCGGAGAATGAAGCCTTACGTCAGGCAAGGACTTGCTACGATCATCTTGCGGGGAAATTGGGAATCCAATTGACAAATTCACTGCTCAGCGCAGGGGTCCTATCCGAAGTGGAAGATCATTATACCGTTACAGAAAAAGGAGAGGACTTTTTCAAGGCATTTCAGGTCGATCTGGGCCGTGTTAAGCGCAAACGCCGCTCTTTCACACATCGATGCCTGGATTGGAGTGAAAGACGCCATCACCTGGCCGGGGCATTGGGACATGCCCTGCTAGAAAGGTTGCTCGAGTTACATTGGATACAACGCGTTCCAAGCACAAGAGCCATAAAAATCACGCCAGAAGGCAAGAAGGGATTGCAGGAAATATTCCATATTGACGTGGAGTAGGAACGGGGCTACGGTATAGGACTGATGGTGAAGGTAGACGATGCAGATATACTTATGGATGCAGAAAAATGAATGCAGAAAAATAAAAAGGACTGCCCTCGCCTCATCGGAAGATGAAGAAAGGCAGTCCTTGAATTAGAGATTAGCGCAATGTTTTTAAAGCTCCGCTCCATGCAAGCACTTGGTCAAGCATGCCATTCAGGTTGACGAGATGCAGATCAGCCGGTTTGAATACAGAGCCATTCTCGAAATCAGTGAATAACGAAAGCGCTGGGTGTACACGAACATCCGCTACGGACAATTCGCCCAGAATTCCACGCAGATGTTCGGCAGCACGAGCGCCGCCAACCGACCCATAACTCACGATACCAGCAGCTTTGTTGTTCCATGGCTCACGAGCAAAATCGAGTGCATTTTTCAAAGCCCCAGAAATACTGTGGTTGTATTCTTGTACGATGAATACAAAGCCGTCAAGACTGTTCAGCTTGTTGTTCCAAGCGGTAGCTTGCTCTGTAGCATCAGCTTCGCCCAAAAGCGGCAGCTTGTAATCAGCGATATCAACGATTTCGTAGTTTGCATCTCCGCGTTCATCAGCGATACGTTTAACCCATTCACCTACTTGCGGGCTTAAACGGCCTTGACGTGTGCTGCCTAGAATGATACCGATATTCAATTTGGACATTGTTGTTACCTCCTGATTATTTGAAATTTATTTTTACCGTGATGTATTTGTTATTTTGCATGAGCTAATCATAATCTCAGGGGGTTAACTTTGTCAAGTAGCTTACAAAAAGTTTGTGAAAATTATTCCAACTTTTTTTTGTCCCATTACGGTCCCAATGCGCCTGGATATGTTCCTGGCAACGGACGGTGTTTTGTACCGCATAGACAGCAGTAATGTTATACTGATCATATGTCCTGAAACAATATTTCTGAAGCGGGATAAGCGGTAATTCAGCAACAAAAGTACATATACAGATTGGAGAGGTGAAGCAAGTATGGAACTTAGACAATTAAGAACCGACGAGTTTGAGATCAGCACCAAATTATCCGAATATGCCTTTCAATATACGCTAACACCGGAGCAGCGAGAATCCAATCAAAAACATTTTAAACCTGAACGCTTCTGGGGGATATTTGATGGAGAAGAGCTGCAAGCGAAACTGACCATCATCCCGCTGCAAGTTTATGTGCATGGAAACAAATTCGAAATGGGCGGTATTGCCGGTGTGGCAACATGGCCCGAGAACCGCAGACAGGGACATGTATCCACCTTGCTCAAGCATGCATTGCAAGAGATGAAGAGCAAAGGCCAGACCCTCTCCTTCCTGCATCCGTTTTCGATCCCGTTCTATCGTAAATTTGGCTGGGAACTTTACGCGGAATACAAAAAGTACACCATTCCGGTATCTAAATTCCCGCGTAAGGTGGAAGTGCCTGGCCGCATTGTAAGAGGCGTAACCGATATTCCAACACTGGACGGCATGTATCAAGCCTATGCCAGCCGCTATAACGGGACTCTTGTGCGTGATGAAGCATGGTGGACAAGATCCGTGCTGCAAGGCGACAATCACAGCGTTGTTTATTATTCAGCGGAGGGAAAACCGACGGGCTACGCGTTATATGAACTCAAAGACAAAGATCTTGTGTGCGACGAATTTGTGTACCTGAACGAAGAAGCACGAAGCGCACTCTGGACCTTTTTTGGAAACCATGATTCCAGGATTGAGCAGGTTACAATGACAATGGTACCTGGGGATGATCAGCTGCCATTCATGCTGCCGGATCCACGCGTTACCCAGGAAGTGGTCCCTTACTTCATGGCCCGAATCGTAGATTTGAAATCCTTTGTGGAGCAGTACGCTTTTGAGGCTCATCAGGAAGCCGTAATGACCTTAGAGGTGGAAGATTCCGCTGCGCCTTGGAATGCGGGCAGATGGAGGTTGTCCGTTAATCAAGAGGGGAAAGCGGAGCTGTCGGAGCTTCCGACCGATCAAGGGGAGCAGGCTGATCTGACCACCGATATTCAGACGTTGTCTGCTCTGTTTACGGGATATAAAAGACCACAGGCGCTGCATGCCATTCACCGGCTATCCGGGAATCCAAAGGCTGTAAAACAACTGGAAACGATGATCCCCGCCGGTCAAACCTATCTCATGGATTTCTTTTGAGAAAGGGAGAAGACTAGGTGATTCGCAGACTTTTGCCTGAAGAACTGGGGCGTCTCTTGGAAACGATCAACAGAGAGCAGCATTTCTTATACTATTCCTATCTCACATTTCGGAAGAATCATACCGTTCACTATGGGCAGTTCTCTGAACATGGAGAGCTGCTGGGTGTTGCGGCTTTCCTGAAGGGTCTTCCTTTCTACGCCTTTTCGGTTTATCCCCTTCAGACATCGTTTCGTTTTCGGTCCGTGCTGACCCGAATGATACAAGATTTGAAATTACCGGATGGGGCATTAGGGAGCTTTATCGTGAGTGAGGATGAATGGGAGGTTCTAAATCCTGAGATTGATGTGAAGAAACCTCCCGTTGGCATCCTTCTCATGAAGCATCGGCATCTTGAAGATTTGCCTGTAGGGGATAACGAGGTGTTTCGTTTAGGCCCATCGTACTTTGATATGATCGAGTCAAAAATGGCTGAGTTCCATTCAATGGCTTTTGCAAGGGAAGAGCTTCATCATCCGTTTTATGGGATTGTTCAGAATCAGGAGCTCATCGTTGTCGGCGGATACCATATTTATAGCGATGATTATGTGGAGCTTGGGAATATCGGCACGGATGCTGCGTGGAGGAGACAAGGGTACGGCAAAAAGGTGTGCGCGGAATTGACCCGTAAGGGGCGTGCAATCACTCCCCATGTGTATCTGAATGTGCTGGAGGATAACCTAAGCGCGGTACGTTTATATCAGTCTCTGGGATATGTTGCGGTGTGCAAACAGTACATCGTTGAATTCGGTCTATAGTTAGAAGCAAGGGGAAAGAAGCCTGATTTATCAGGCTTCTTTCGTTTTTTCATCGGAGGGTACAGGTTCAGCCCTGAACCTCACGCTTGGAATAAACATAAAGCTTCCCGTCATCTCCGTATTCCGCGTATGCGATGTCTTCCAGGGAGTCAAAACCTTGTTCCCGAGCTTTCGCTTGGATCTCGCCCTGTTCAATGGGTTTGCCCAGCATCGATTCCTCGAGCAGCTTTCCCT
This sequence comes from Paenibacillus sp. FSL W7-1332, assembly GCF_037969785.1. Lineage (NCBI taxonomy): Bacteria > Bacillati > Bacillota > Bacilli > Caryophanales > Paenibacillaceae > Paenibacillus > Paenibacillus sp. FSL W7-1332. The sequence goes on from NZ_CP150209.1 coordinate 3,101,318, forward strand.
TGTCAATAACCGTTACCGTAAAGGTGTCCGGCTTGGCTGCTACGCCCATATCCTGGGCTGTGGGCGGCTCGTACTCGGGTTTACGCATGACGGAAAGCGATCCGTCCGTTTCGAGTATGGCGTATTTGACTTCAGTTAACGAGAAAATGCTTTGCCGTCTCAGCATGGATAACAGCTGTTTATATTCCATATCGTATTTGTTCAACAATTTTTGGTTGAGCTTTCCGTTATCGATCAGGAGTACCGCCCGGCCTTCCGTTAAATATCCGAACTTAACAAAGTGGGTGGTTGCCTTCTCGAAGAGGTAAGACATCGTTGTCCAAAGCGCAAGCGCGAATAACAAATGATATAGGTTTACCTTATCATCATAGAGGCTTGCCCCGACGATTTCACTCAGAATTAAGGAGGACAAGAAGTCAAGCGGTGTAAGCTGGCTGATGGTTTTTCTCCCCGTAACAAATGTGATGATCCATAACCCGAAAAAGCTGACGATTAGTTTAATCCCTAAATCTATAAACATATCCATGGACAACCCTCCTTCAGCGTTCATGTCATATGGTAAGATATTAAACGTTTTGGCTTCAAGGAGAAACAAGGGAGATTTAACCTCCCATTTCGAGGGTTGACGATTACTTGAGAATTTCCGAAAAGCTCTCCTTGATCCCCTAAAACTTTACTCTTTTTAAATCAACCACTTGAAAACGACGCTACGTCATCTTGTAAGATGTATGTTGTGATGAAAAATTACGATCTATGTCATAAATACATACAGAAGGAGATGGTCGGAATGAACAAGGGAGATGTCATTATTTACGCTTGCGTCATCATTGGAGCGGGTATCGGTTTAGCGCTGGACAGCGCGTTTCCAGGAGTTCTGGTCGGTTTAGGCGTTGGATATTTGATTAAAATCTCATGGAACCATGAAGACAAGTAACCATGATAGAGATATTTACATAGGTTGTATTAGAGGGGAGTGGAAGTTATCCAAATTAACATGGAGCTATCATTCGGATTGGGTTTGACAATTAGAAAAAACTGACTTATAGTACTTTACTATCAGCAACGATCAAAGACATGATTCTTGAAACGACCTGCCCAGAGAGGGAAGTGATTGGTGAAAGCTTCCTCCGTGATTGCTTCTTGAATTACCCCTTTGTAGCTGTGTTTTTGAACCCTGATCGGTCGTTCGACTATCGAGATATGGAACTAGAAAACACCGAATCATCCCCGTTACCGGATGTCTGAATGAGGATCCGATGAGCATGCTGCGATTTAGCCGCTGTAAGTCTGGATCAAATTAGGGTGGAACCACGAGCTGAACGCACTCGTCCCTTCGGGATCGAGTGCTTTTTTGCGTTCAATCTAAATTTGATGGAGGGATAACAATGTCAATCGTAGTAACGCTGCCAGACGGAAGTAAAAAGGAGTATCCCGCACAAACGACGATGGATCAAATCGCGGAATCCATCCATTCAGGTCTGAAGAAACAAGCCGTTGCAGCCAAAGTGAATGGGAAACTCGTGGATTTGGATCATAAGCTGTGTGAGGATGCGGAAGTAAGCATCATAACGCTGGATTCAGAGGATGGACTGTATGTGTATCGGCACAGCGCGGCTCATCTGATGGCCCAGGCCGTTAAACGGATCTATGGCAGCCAGTCCGTCCACTTGGGGGTAGGACCTGTCATTGAGGATGCTTTTTATTACGATATGGATTTGGGGCATTCGATTACGTCTGAAGACTTGATTGCCATTGAGCGGGAAATGCAGAAGATCGTTCAGGAAGACCTGCCGATTATTCGCAAGGAGGTGGGGCGTCAGGAGGCCGAACGTATTTTCCAAGACGACCCGTACAAGATGGAGCTGATCCGCGAATTACCGGCGGACGAGGTCATATCGGTGTATGAGCAGGGAGAGTTCGTTGATTTGTGCAGGGGGCCGCATCTTCCTTCAACGGGCAGAATCAAGGCATTCAAATTAATGAGTGTGGCGGGCGCTTATTGGCGGGGGAACTCGGATAATAAAATGCTGCAAAGAATATATGGAACGGCGTTTCCCAAGAAGTCGCAGCTCGAGGAGCATCTGTTGCTGCTTGAAGAGGCCAAGAAACGGGATCATCGGAAGCTGGGTAAAGAGCTCGGGCTCTTTATGTTCTCGGAGGAAGCACCGGGCATGCCTTTCTTTTTGCCGAACGGGATGATCATCCGCAATGAGCTGGAGCAATTTGCAAGAGGACTTCAGTTCCATCGCGATTATGATGAAGTGCGCACGCCGCTGATGATGAACAAGCGGCTGTGGGAAATGTCCGGTCACTGGGATCACTACAAAGACAATATGTATTTCACGCAAGTGGACGAGACGGAGTATGCGCTGAAGCCGATGAATTGTCCAGGGCATATGTTAGTCTACAAAAACTCGCTGCATTCTTACCGAGAGCTGCCCATTCGCATTTCCGAATTTGGCCAGGTGCACCGCCATGAATTCTCAGGGGCACTGAACGGTATGATGCGGGTGCGCACGTTTTGTCAGGATGATGCGCATATTTTTGTAAGACCTGATCAGATCCAGGAAGAAATCAAGCAGGTTATCGATTTTATCAGCCAGGTTTATCAAGTGTTTGGCTTTGATTATACAATCGAGTTATCGACAAGACCGGAAGATTCCATGGGCTCTGAGGAATTGTGGGAGCAGGCGGAGTCCTCCCTGAAGCAGGTGCTGGATCAACTGGGGCTGCCGTACCGGATTAATGAAGGGGATGGCGCGTTTTATGGTCCGAAAATCGATTTTCATATCTTGGATTCCTTAAAGCGAAGCTGGCAATGCGGCACCATTCAACTGGATTTCCAATTCCCTGAAAAATTCGATCTTTCGTATATCGGAGAAGATAACCAGAAGCATCGGCCGGTTGTTATTCACCGGGCGGTATTTGGATCCATCGAGCGATTTATCGGGATTCTTACAGAGCATTACGGCGGGGCTTTCCCGATGTGGCTGGCTCCCGTACAGGTTATGATTATACCGGTATCCGACCATTATATCGATTACTCGTTAAAGGTGAAGAAGCGTCTGGAAACTGCCGGCATACGGGTGAACGTCGATGTAAGAAATGAAAAGCTGGGTTATAAAATCCGCGAAGCGGGTCTGCTGAAAACGCCGTACACGCTTGTTCTTGGCGAGAAGGAAATGAACTCCGATCACGTATCCGTCCGTAAACGGGGCGAGGGCGAACTTGGAGAGAGTGCCTTAGATGATGTGATCGCAAGGCTTCGGAATGAGATTGAGTCCAGGGGGATTTGAACATCCCATTGATGATATTCATCACCGTGCTTGATCCTTGGACATGGTATAATTTGGATATGTCGGAGGAGTGAAGCCCGTTAATGATGAAGGAGAGAGTACCTTGCAAACATACCAGAGCAAAGAAGCGTTCATCGCTGAAATTCAACGAACGTATAGCCTTTTTGACCAAGAATTTGATGAGGTACCAGAGGATGAAAGGAATCTTCGTATTGGCGAAGTCGATAGAACACCCCAAGAGATGATCGCCTATCAGCTGGGATGGCTAACGCTGGTGATGAGCTGGGAGAAGGATGAACTTGCGGGTAAAGAAGTTACGACGCCAACCCCTGACTTAAAATGGAATCAGTTGGGGGCGTTGTATCAGCAATTCTATCATACGTATGATGGATATTCTTTGGAAGAATTACGTTCGTTGTTAAAGCAGAGGACAAATGAATGGTGTGAATGGATCAGCGGCTTACGTGAGGAAGAGTTGTTTGATTCAGGTGTTCGCAAGTGGACGGTAACCGGTGCCAATTGGCCGATGTGGAAATGGCTGCACATCAATTCCGTCGCACCGTTCAAAAGCTTCAGAACCAAAATCCGAAAGTGGAAGAAGCATGCCGGCTAGCCCATATTACTCGGCAGACAAAACGATTCGAGGTTTTCTCGAATCGTTTTTTTCGTTGGAATCGAATGAAAAGGGACAGGTTTGTTCCTTTATCACCACCTTAGGGGCGCAAAAGTCAAAATATTGCACATCAAGGCAAAAATCGGCTCTACAAGAACCGGGTGACTCTCCTTATCATGAATCGTAATCATGATGGATTGGAAGGGAGCACGACGTTATGTGGAGCAGTGCGATTAAAGATGCTGTAGAGAAAATCCGGAAGAACATGGATACCTTCGGGACAAGATTTCCCCACGTCAGCAGGGACGGCGCTTATTTGCTGAATGACAATGACGACTGGACGAACGGTTTCTGGAGCGGACTTCTCTGGCTATGTTATGAATACACGGGCGACGAGGCCTTTCAATTGGGCGCGAAACGAACGGTAGAAGATTTTCGCCGCCGCTTTGCAGAAAAAAAGGTGCTTGATCATCACGATATCGGATTTCTGTATTCCTTGTCCTCCAAAGCGGAGTGGATCGTTGAGAAGAACGAGAGCGCCCGCCAATTGACGCTTGAGGCTGCGGACTTGCTGCTGAAACGCTGGCGTCCAGACGGAGGATATATTCAAGCGTGGGGTCCTGAAGGAGATCAACAGGAGGGCGGTCGCATCATTATCGATTGTTTGATGAATCTGCCGCTGCTGTTCTGGGCGGGACAGCAAACCGGTAAGTCCCAGTATAGAGACATCGCAATCATGCAGGCGGAGAAGACAAGGCGCTATCTGGTGCGAGGAGATGACAGTTCATACCACACCTTTTTCTTCGATCCGCATACGGGGGAGCCGATCGGCGGTGCCACACATCAGGGCTTTACGAACGGCTCGACCTGGACGCGGGGGCAAGCGTGGGGGGTGTATGGCTTCGCACTGGCTTACCAATATACAGGAGATCGCGTATACCTGGATACTTCCAAACGAATGGCGAAGTATTTCCTGAAGCACTTACCGGAGGATCATGTCGCCTTTTGGGACTTTAACGCCCCCGTTACCGCTGATACTTACCGCGACAGCTCTGCCTCCGCCATTGTGGCAGCAGGCTTGCTGGAACTGATTGGACAATTGGATGAGGAGGATCCGGAAAGAACCGACTTTGAGCAAGGCCTGGAGGCTTCCATGACGTCGCTGGTGCGAAATTACTCCACGATCGGCAAGGAGGCGGAGGGTCTGCTGCAGCATGGCTCTTATCATGTACGCGGCGGATTGTCACCGGATGATTTCATGATCTGGGGGGATTATTTTTACCTGGAAGCTTTGATTCGGATGGAGACCGGGAGCAAGGGGTACTGGTATGAACGCTGATGCCACGGAAGCTTCGGTGAATGCCGTATGGGCTCTTTTGAATCTGGAGGATCCCGGTATGCGTTCGATGCAGGACGCAGACGATCAAGGCCATCGGTACGATATGCTGTGTAAGCTGCATAAACACTTCTCCTGTCGGAACACACCCGGATGGTGGATGAGTGAGGATAAGCAGAAAATTTCGGATTATGTGAAACAATTCTGTGCAGATGAACTGGAAACCGTCATGAAGACGGCGGATGAGGTGGTGCAGCAGACGTTCCTGTTCCGCTTTCCATGGGATATGGAACGGAGCGTGATTCCCGTTACATTTGACGGTGATATTGACTGGTGCCATATTCCCGATCAAGACGTGGAATGGGCTTATATGCTGAATCGCCACCGCTATTGGGTGGCGCTGGGACAAGCGTATGTGATGACAGGCGATGAGAAGTATGCGGCGGTGTTTAGCCAGCAGCTTGAAGACTGGATCGATCGGAATCCTGTCCCTAGAGAACCAACGACGGATACGTTGACATGGCGCCCGATCGAGGCGGGTCTGCGCAGCGTGAACTGGATCAAGGCACTTCTATACGTGATCGGTAGCCCTTCCCTGACTCCGTCATTGCTCGGTAAAACGCTGATTTCGCTTCACGAGCACGGGGAGTATTTGGCTGCTTCCTTCACCAGCTGGAAGCATATCAGCAACTGGGGAGTACTGGAAACCTGCGGCTTATACCATATTGCACTGTTCTTCCCCGAGTTCAGCAAGTCAGCACGGTGGCGGGAAATGGGAGAAGAGAGACTGATGGAGACGGCGAGGCTTCAGATTATGGCGGATGGCATTCATTGGGAGCAATCGCCTACATACCATCATGAGGTGCTGGCTTGTTATCTTGACTGCATTCACCTCGCCAATCTCAACGGGTTGGAGCTCGACGGTCCATTTCGGCGTACGGTCCGCGAGATGGCCGAAGCCTCTCTATACTGGGCGAAGCCGAATCACAGACAGCCGATGCTGGGAGACAGCGACGATAGCGATATTCGTGGTATTCTGACCTATGCCGCGTGGTTATTTGGGGATTCCGTTCTGAGATATGGCGGCCATGCTCGACCGGATTATGATAATGCCTGGCTGTTCGGCATAGACGGAATCCGGGAGTACAAAGCTATGGTTCCAGCGAAGCCGCCATGTCAGAGCCGGGCTTTAACCCATTCCGGTCATTATACGATGCGAACGGGTTGGGACGAAGATGCATTGTACCTTTATTTTCACTGCGGCCCGCTTGGCGGAGGCCACGGTCACGCCGATATGCTGCACGTGGATCTTCATGCCTATGGCCGTGATCTGCTCACGGATCTTGGAAGGTATAACTATAGCGACCATACACCGCTGAGAAAAGCATTAAAGGAGAGCTCAGCCCATAACACAACGGTTGTCGACGGAATCGGGTTTACCGGAATCAAGGACACCTGGTCTTTCGACCGGATTGCCGCGCCGCTAGGCTGCAAATGGGTCAGCAGGCCGGAGTTTGACTATGTCGAGGGGGCGCATGACGGCTATCTCTATGGGAATGAACCGTTGTATCCGCGGAGAAGGATCATTTTTGTTAAGCCTTATTTTTGGCTGCTGATCGACAGCTTGGTGTGCCTTGAGCAGCATACCTTTACCCAGAATTTTCATTTTCCGCACCCACCAGGAGAAGTCGGGATCGAAGCGGAGTCATTGATATGCCGTACTAACACCCCCGGGGAGGCGAATCTATCGATTATCCCCGTACGCACAGACGGTCTGCGCGGAGAAATTGGCGAGGGTGTAATATCCCGCGAGTATAACCTGTTGGAACCGAATGCGAATGTGACTTACTCCCGGACGGGAAAAGGATTGATCAGCATCATGCAGGTGCTGTATCCTCATCGTCCAGGCGAAACGGCTTCTCCGCGAGTTCGTAAGGTCCCGATTTACCGTCATACGGGTGAGCGGGTTCATGACGGGCAAGCGGAGGCATGCGGTGTTCAGCTCCCGGGAATGGAAGAGGAGTTTATACTCGTTGTTAGTCACCGTGCGCCGTCCGGCCACTATGATTCTTTTGTGGTGGAGGGCATGCGGATCTTCGGGGAGGTTGTGCTGATGACCCTTCAAGGCGGAAAAAAGCATGCAACCGCCATCATTTAATGAATGCTTCCAGCACAAAGGACTGATAGAATAAAGAGGACAAGAGCATAAGAGAGGCGCAGAGAATATGTTCAAATTCACCTACTACAAACGCATCCAGCTGTCGTTTCTTTTGCTGATCTTTATTCCGCTGATCGCGGTTTCTATCATTTCGTTTGTTCTGATTCGGGATACGATGGTAGAGAAGCTGCAGCTCAGCAACGAGAATGTCCTGAACGTCATGACGGATGAGCTGAGCAAGACGATTGACGATGTCACGTTTGCTTCCCATTTTATCGTGAACGATACGAATGTTCGCAATATCCTGAAGTCATTCGCAGACACCAAACGGCTGGCTACTTATCAGGATTATGTACATTTCAGACAAATTCAGGACGTATTTTCCCTGATTAATTCCAAGCCGCTGAATAACAACGTACGCATGTACTTGGTCAACCGTCAGCATTTTGTCATCTCATCCGGCACGGAGGATTTGACTGCCATTAACGGAAGCCTCGACAAGCTGATGAAGCGCGTCGATCTCAGTAAACCGGAATCCCTGCAATGGCTTGGGATGGCCGGCGGCGACTCATCAGGGAAAGGCAAGAGTTATTATATTGCCAGGGTGATCTATGACAGCCGAGAGAAGAGGCAAGTGTCCGTATTGCTTAGTGCCATTTCCGATTCGTACTTCAACAAGCTGCTGGGTACGATCGACTTCGGCAAGGTGGCGCTCTTTGATGCAAACGGGGAATTCATCGCAGGCAATTCCGGGTTGATCCCGCATCATACGGAGACCAAGGGCAGTGTCCGAACGGACAGAACCATATTGAAATCGAACTGGAAGCTGGGTTACGAGGCCTCGGAGAAAGAGTGGTCGGGGCAAATCTCCCGGACTTTTTATACCGGTCTTGCCGGGGTTCTGCTGCTGTTTCTCGTGTTCTCCGGAATGTCCATCCTGATTGCTAAAAGGCTGCACAGTCCGATTCTCAAGCTGCAGCGGGTCGTACGCCAGTTCGGAATGGGAAACCTGGATGTCAGACTGGAGGTCAAGGGCAAGGATGATATCGCCGAATTGGGGCAGACGCTGAATACGATGCTCGATCAATTGCAGCGGCTGATCCATGATATCGAACAGGAGCAGGAGCAGAAGCGAGTGATGGAGCTCGAGGCCTTGTTTATGCAAATTCGCCCTCATTTTTTGATTAATACGCTGAATTCGATCAAATGCAGCCTGATCTTGACGAAGGATACGCTTCACAGTGGAATTATTGATTCCCTGATGAGTTTGCTCCGAGCCTATCTCAAGGTCAATGAGCCGGCCACCTTACGCGAGGAATGCAAGCTGCTGGGCCACTACGTTGACATTATGAAAATCCGCAATGAAATCCCGCTTCATTTAGAGGTTGATCTGGATCCGGAAACCGAGGGACTCATCTTGCCGAAACTTATTTTGCAGCCCATCGTTGAGAATGCCATCGTCCACGGGCTTGTCGATCATCAAACTCCACGCATTGAGATCCGTTCCCGAAGCAACCCGGACGGAATCAGAATCGAGATTATCAACAATGGCTTCGGGGCCGATGAAGACATGCTCCAATGTCTAAACCGTAGACTTGGTAGACCAAGCGGCGAGCAGGATGGAGCTTATGAGAGGGTCGGTCTAATGAACGTGATTCAAAGACTCCGATTGACCTTCGGACAGGAAGCGAGTTTGACACTCGCCAACCTTCCGCAGGGGGGAATGTCAGTTTCGCTGTACTTGCCCCAAAGTCATCATCATGGTTTTTTACCGGAGGGAGAGGAAGAATGATGTACAGAGTATTGCTCATAGACGATGATGTTCCTATGCTCAAGGTACTGCAACAGATGATTGACTGGGAGGCAAACAATCTGCAGATTGCCGGCAGCACGTATTCCAGCGCGAAAGCGATGCATATGTTTGAGGAAGTCAGGCCGGACATTGTCATTACGGATATCGGACTGCCACAGAAAAACGGCATGGAGCTGGCGGACCATTTTATTCGCATGAAGCCGGAGGTTCGGATTATCTTCCTGACGTGTCATGAGGATTTTCATTATGCCCAGCAGGCCGTAAAACTGCAGGCGGATGACTATTTGATCAAAGATCAGCTTACGGCAGAGCAGCTGGAACAGAGCCTCGGCAAGTCCATGCACTTGTTAAAGACGCGGGCTGGTCTGATTAATCGCGAGGCAGCGAGTTACAATAGTCAGCTCTTTCGGCAGGATTTGCTGCAAAAGGTGATCAATGGCTCTCCGTCCGAAGCCACTTTGGCTTATGCGGCTCAGATCGGCATCTCCTGGACGTATCCGTGGTTTATGCTGGGGCTGGTCAGCATTCAGCTCTCCAGCTTTGACAAGCGTTTCAGACATTCGGAATTTCCGCTGATTTTATACGCTGTATACAATATCGCGATGGAGTTGTCCGAATCGTATGAAGGGATCACGCCGTTCATGGAGCAGGGGAACATTGTGATTCTGCATAACTTTAGGGTGAACCTCGCACAGAATGCCAGCTTGCATCTCCATAATTATGTGCAGCGGCTGCGTTATCAGTGCGTCCATTTTCTCAAAATTCAACCGAACGTAATCGCGGTTACGGACAAAATGGAACTAAGCTCGATTGGCTCCATTTATCAGGAAATTCTTCATGACAAATGCGAGTTTTACGAAAATTCCGACTATACGATATCCGAAATTTCTCAAATAAGGTCGCGGTGGTTTCAAGCCGCGCCTCAGGGCTTTCTTGACAGCTACGTTTCGGAGCTGGAGCGGAAACTCATCAAGCAGGATCTCGACGGTATCCGCACGACCCTGCACAAAATCGCCGGCACCGCAAAAGAGCTGTCGATTGATCCGGCCGACTTTGCCAGGGAACTTTCCTCCATGCTGAGAGGTATCGAGCTGATGTTCTCCAGTCTCAAATTCGATGAGGATCTGTTTGCCTATCTTGCTTTAGCACGCACCTTGGAAGATATGATGGAACTGGTGGAGAGAAAGCTGACCCAGATTATCGGAACGCGGCAAGCGGGAGTGGGAAGCTCCACGAATGAGCCGAAACTGCAGGTGATCCAGCAATATATCGATCAGCATCTTGACGATAACATTACGTCGATCGACATGGCACGCTATCTGTTTTTGAATCCGAGCTATTTTTCGCGCTATTTCAAACGGATGACGGGGTTGACCTTTACGGATTACGTGCATCAATACAAAATGAAGATGGCTACCAAAATGCTCAGAATGTCCGGACAAAATCTGGAGTCCTTAGCTATGGGATTAGGTTATTCGGATCGGACGTATTTTTCAAAAGTGTTTAAAAAATACGTGGGGACCACACCCAGCGAATACAAAGCGAAGTACACCGCACGAAAATAAGCGGACCGCTACCACTTCATTTACTTATAAGCATCGAAGCATAGGCTCCACTTTGTGGGGCTTTTTGTGTTGGGGTCCCCGCAAAGTATTTGGAATAAGCATCGAAGCATAGGCTCCACTTTGTGGGGCTTTTTTGTTTTGGGGTCCCCGCAAAGTATTTGGAATAAGGATCGAAGTTTAGGCTTCACTTTGTGGGGCTTCTTTTGGTCAAAATCTTGCACATGGCTGGTCATAATCCCTCCTTCTTGCCGATACCGGATGTATTACTATAATGACAACTTACAAATTGTTGAGGTGATGCTAGATGGAGGCTGTACAACAACCAGTGCCCAAGAGCCGACGGAAGTTTTGGACTCCCAAGCGGAAAGAGGCTTTGATCGGGTGGCTGTTTCTGGCCCCGGAAATCGTCGGGATGCTGCTATTAAACGTGTTTGCTCTTGGATTTTCTTTGTATTTAAGTTTATCCGATTGGGATATGCTGTCAGGTGTCCAAGGGATCGAGTTTACCGGATTGGATAACTACATCAAGATGTTCCATGATCCGACCATTATTCAAGCGATAAAAAACAATTTGATCTATATGGTTCTTACGGTGCCGATCCCGATTGCCATCGCTCTGGTGCTTTCGGTTTTGATTCACAACAGCGTGTTCTTCAAGAGTTATTTTAAAGTCGCGTTCTTCATTCCTTATATCTCTTCGATTATCGCAGTTGCTGCGGTGTGGAGCGCATTATTCCACCCATCGCTGGGACCGATCAACCAGTTTCTGATGGATCTCGGGATCAGCAATCCGCCGAAATGGCTGGTCGATCCGAAAACGTCGCTCTTGGCGATTTCGATCATCAGTTCCTGGGCGGGCCTGGGCTACACGATCATTATTTATATGGCCGGGCTTACGAACATTTCGAATGAAATTTATGAAGCGGCGGATATTGACGGTGCCAGTGCAATTAAAAAGTTTTTTGCGATTACGGTTCCGATGCTTCGTCCGACAACCTTCTTCCTGTTAATTACGATGTTGATTGGCTCGTTTAAAGTGTTTGACATCATCGCCTTTTTAACGGAAGGCGGCCCGAACAATTCTTCTACCGTGCTTGTATTCCGCATCTATGAGGAAGGCTTTCAATATTACAATATGGGATATGCTTCGGCCATTTCCTGGCTGCTGTTCGCGATTATCGGTCTGATTACCGCGCTCACCTGGAAAATGAGAAATGAAGAATAAGGAGGGAGAGGAATGTACATGCAGCTTCTTCGAAAAAACCTGTCCAAAGTGGTAGTCACCTTTATCATGGGGGCATTGTCCATTGTGTTTCTCGTACCGCTCATCTGGATGATTTCCGCGGCTTTTAAATATGAGAAGGACGTTATGCGATTCCCGATTCAATGGATACCGGAAAAGGTGAATCTGGCGTACAATTTCAAGATGGTCTGGATGGGAAGAGTTCCCTTCTATGATTTCTATTTTAATTCTTTTAAAATAGCGATTATTACGACCCTAATCACCCTGATTATCTCATCCATGGCAGGGTATGCGCTAACAAAAATTCGATTCAAGGGACGAAATCTGGTTTTTATGGCCTTGCTCTCGTTCATGATCATTCCGGATCAGGCGACGCTCATTCCGCGGTTTCTGCTCATTCGCTGGTTTGGACTCTACAATACGCATGAGGCCATCATCTTTATGAGCATGTTCTCCATTTACTTTACGTTCCTGCTGCGTCAATTTATGAACGGGATCAGCGATGAATACTTGGAAGCGGCCAGAATTGACGGAGCGGGTCATCTGCGGACATTTGCTTCCATTATGGTTCCGCTGTGCAAGCCTGTGCTTGCTACGGTGGCCATTATTAAATTCATATGGACCTGGAACGATTACCAGAATCCGCTCATCTTCTTGCTGGACAAGGATTTATACACGATTCCGCTGGGGATGACGCTGTTCCGTGATGACTACACCAACAACTATGCCATAATGATGATGGCGTCAGTCTCGGCAATCATTCCGCTGGTCATTGTGTTTATCGCATTGCAAAAGCAGGTTATAAACGGCATTGCTTTGGGCGGGGTAAAAGGTTGATACGAAGTCTAAAGTCAAAATTCAGAAGTTCGAAAAGTCAAAAAAGTAATCCTAGAACCTCAAAATTGTGCACTTGATCCGCCATGCTGGTGCCTATAATGAACATGAAAACAACACCACAACTAATTTATCTGTGCAGGGGGAAGTAAGATGAAGAAAAAAAGCAAACACAGATTATCCGTCATTCTTAGCACGATCCTGGCGAGCACCCTGGTATTAAGCGGCTGCGGGAAATCCGGGTCGGAAACGGGTGCCAGCAGCAACGGCGGAAGCGGTCAGACGGACAAGCAGGTTACCGTCAAGTACTACAACTGGGATAACGAAGCCCAACAAGCGGGTACGGACGCCATGCTCCAGGAATTTATGGATCAGAATCCGAATATCAAGGTCGAGCATGTGGTTCTGGTTCCTGGCGACTCCGTGGAAATGTTGAAAAAGTTGGATTTCCTGATCTCATCCGGTGAAGCGATCGATGTTATTCAATTCCCAAGCTTGGGCGGAGTCCTCGAACGGGCCTCACGTGGAGCCCTTGCTCCCCTGAACGAGTTCTATGAGCAGGAAAGTCTCGTTCCGGAAGACGAATACTTTGTTAATGCCAAGCTAGAAGACAAGTATTATGGCATGCAGTACACCAAGAGTACCAACTATGTGATGCTCAACAAGGATGCCCTGGATGAAGCGGGACTTGAGGTTCCGAAATTCGGCTGGACGTGGGATGATTACCGCGACTATTCCAAAAAGCTGACCAAGGGCGAAGGGGTTGACAAGCGTTACGGTTCTTACTTCCATACATGGGAGCTATATATGAACGCTCCTGCGCAAACCATGATGAAAGATCCGTTCGTATATGAGGACGGGACAACCATTTTGGCAGATCCGACCTACAAATACTTCTTCCAGCTCCGCAAAGATATGGAGGAGACGGACAAGTCGGCCAAACCTTACAGTGACGTGCTTGCCGCGAAGCTGAATTACCGTACTGAATTTTTTAATGAAGAAGCTGCTATGATTCTTACAGGTAACTTTACGGTAGCGGATCCAGGCAATACCGAGCAATATCCGCATGATTTCAAAACAGCTTTCGCTCCTGTACCTGTGCCTCCTGCAGGATCAGAACCTAAAGAGTATGAAGGAAAATACTTCACCAGCGGCAATATGCTGGCGCTGGGTGCCAATTCCACCAACAAGGAAGCATCCTTCAAGCTTATGAGATTCATGACAACAGCCGATTCGGACAACAGACTCGAGTTCTCTGGCTATAAGAAAGCGAATAACGAAGAATTGTTGACAAAGCTGGTTGCAGGCAAAGAGGATAAGTACGATATGGAGTCGTTGAAATATACGCTGTTTAGCGATGAAATCCAGTATCTTGATGCAGCCAAAGTCATGATGACGGATACTTCGGAATTGACCAAGATCATTAATGACGGCTTTGCGAAATTCATGCTTAGCAACGAACCGATTGATGAGGTTCAACAATGGATGGTCGATGAAGCCACCAAAATCATTAACGAAAAAGGCGTTGTCAAGTAACGGGGCAATGCACGAGGTATGAGAATCCTGGTAGGAAACGGGTTTCGGGGGGCCAATGAACGGGCTTCCCCAAAGCCCTTTTTTTACGACTGGTGAGCGTTGGAGGGGAAATTATGTCCATATCAAGAAAGCTTAAGGACCAGCTTGTTGTTCCTTCGCTGGAGCAGCTAGCCTGGCAGGACATGGAGCTCGGGATGTTCTGCCATTTCGGAATCAATACGTTCTGCGACCAGGAATGGGGGGAGGGCAAAGATGCTCCGGCATTGTTTAATCCGGACTGCCTGGATGCTAAACAGTGGGTCCGGTCCGCGAAGGAAGCCGGATTCCGTTATTTCATATTGACGGCCAAGCACCACGACGGTTTTTGCCTGTGGCCGACGGCGACAACGGATTATTCCGTAGCCTCGAGTCCGTGGAAGGAGGGTCGGGGCGATGTCGTAAAAGAGTGCGCGGATGCTTGCCGGGAAGAGGGCATCGGCTTCGGTATTTATGTATCTCCCTGGGACAGGCACGAGCCGTGTTATGCCGACCCGCAACAGTATGATGACTTTTATTGCAGACAATTGGAGGAGCTCTTAACGGGCTATGGTCCGCTTGTGGAAATTTGGTTTGATGGAGCTGGGTCGGAAGGCCGCGAATATGACTGGCCCCGTATCATGGATCTTGTTAAAAGGTATCAGCCCGGCGCCATGGTGTTTAATATGGGCGCGCCCACGATCCGTTGGGTCGGCAATGAGGATGGCGTGGCTCCGTATCCTTGCTGGAACACGGCCGATTCTTCGCGGGGCAGCATGTTCAGCGAAGAATCGTTGAAGTGGCTGCCGGAGACGCCGGGCTGGGTGCCCGCGGAATGCGATGTCCCCATCCGCAAAGACCGCTGGTTCTGGCATCCGGATGAAGAACACTTGCTGTTGTCCGTGGATCAGTTAATGGAAATCTATTATCGGTCGGTCGGGCATGGTGCGACCTTGCTGCTCAACGTCGCACCAGACCAGCGCGGGCTGCTTCCCGAAGCCGATGTAAAGCGGCTTCTGGCATTTGGCAAAGAGATCAAGCGCCGGTTTGGTCATGCCCTGGCCGAAAGCTCGGGATCGGGAGAGGTCGTTGAATTATACCTTCCTCGAACATGCGTGATCGATCATGTCGTTGTTATGGAGGACATTGCTTTCGGGGAACGGGTGAGTCAATATGTGCTGGAAGCCTTCATTGATGGAGCGTGGCTCGAGCTTATACGCGGCAGCGCGATCGGCCACAAGAAAATCGATGCGTTCGCTCCAGTGTCTCCCGACAAGGTACGTTTGCGTGTACTGAAATCGGCAGCAAGTCCGAAAATCAAAAGCATGGCGGTTTATCGCTGCGGGGAATAAACGTTGGATTTTATATAGGTGTGGAGGAGAACTGTAATGGGAGTGCTCACTTGGAAGAACGGGCAGTACTTGCTGGACGGGCAGCCGTACCGGATCATATCGGGAGCGATTCACTATTTCCGTGTCGTTCCTGAATATTGGGAGGACAGGCTATTAAAATTACAAGCCTGCGGCTTTAACACCGTTGAAACGTATATCGCATGGAATGTGCATGAACCCAAAGAAGGGGAATTTCACTTTAGCGGTATGGCTGATATTGTATCGTTTATCGAAATAGCCGGGAAACTGGGCCTGCATGTCATTGTCAGACCGAGCCCGTTCATCTGTGCGGAATGGGAATTTGGAGGTTTGCCGGGCTGGCTGCTAGGTTATGGAGAAATCCGGCTACGTTGCAGTGACCCGCTCTATTTAAGCAAGGTGGATCATTATTACGACGAGTTGATCCCGAGACTGGTTCCGCTGCTGTCCACACACGGAGGGCCGATTCTGGCGGTTCAGGTCGAGAATGAATACGGCAGTTACGGCAACGACCACGCTTATCTGGAATATTTGCGTGCAGGACTGGTTCGGCGAGGTGTTGATGTGCTTCTCTTTACTTCGGATGGGCCAACCGACGAAATGCTGCTGGGCGGGACGCTTGGCAATGTGCACGCAACGGTGAATTTCGGTTCCCGGGTAGAAGAATCCTTCCGCAAATACCGGGAATATCGTACGGAAGAGCCGCTGATGGTCATGGAATTCTGGAACGGCTGGTTCGATCACTGGATGGAGGACCATCATGTGCGGGATGCGGCCGATGTCGCCGGCGTACTGGATGAAATGCTTGAGAAGGGTTCCTCGATTAATATGTATATGTTTCATGGCGGAACCAACTTTGGCTTTTACAGTGGAGCGAATCACATCCATGCATATGAGCCAACAACGACAAGTTATGATTATGATGCCCCTTTGACGGAATGGGGGGATCAGACGGAGAAATATGAGGCGGTGCGGTTGGTGCTCGACAAGCATGGTTTTAAGCCGGGGTGTGCCTTCCCGGATCCCATTCCAAAGGCAGCCTACGGAAAGGTCGCGTTGTCTGAAATGGCCGATCTGTTTGCGGATGCCAATCTAGAGCATCTCTCAGAACCGATAAAAAGTGTATGCACCCAGCCGATGGAAAAATTCGGACAGTCCTATGGCTTTATATTGTACAGCACATTTATTCAGGGACCGCGGCAAGGACAGCAGCTGCATATTCAGGAGGTTCGTGATCGCGCGCAGGTATTTCTTGACGGTCGGCCGCTTGGCATTATCGAACGATGGAAATCAGAGCCTCTCGATATTACCGTACCCGCAGGCGGAGCGAGGCTGGATATTCTTGTCGAGAACATGGGCCGGATCAATTACGGGCCGCTAATCCGCGATTCCAAGGGAATCACGGAAGGCGTGAGAATCGATAACCAGTTCCTGTACGACTGGACGACCCGAACCCTGCCGCTGGAGCCAGAAATGCTGTCTTCTCTCTCTTATACACCGGTTACGGATGAAGGGCGGGCGGAGCAAGTAGAGCTGTCCATGCTGGAGTCGGAACACGCGGGCCTGCCCCGATTTTACCGCGGCAGCTTTCAGGTGGAGGATATCGGAGACACGTTTCTTCGCTTTGATGGCTGGACCAAAGGTGTCGCCTGGATCAATGGCTTTAATCTCGGTCGATACTGGAGCGCGGGGCCGCAGAAGGCCTTGTATATTCCCGGCCCTTTATTGCGTAAAGGGGGGAACGAGCTAGTTCTTTTTGAACTGCAAGGCGGTCCCGAATCTTGCGAAGTTGAGCTGTCAGATCAACCGGACCTTGGACAGACCTCGGCAGTGGATGAATCTGTGCTCAATTTCGTACAGGATGGGGAGGACAAATAGTCCATAACGACACGGATCATACAGTTCATCGTGTACAACATGCCCGGTCAGAATATCCCTCTGGTCGGGTTTTTACTGCAAACAAGATAAATGATGGCATGGGTTCTGAAAAATAGCTTCCCTTTTTATTCATTTAGGTTTTTAATGTTTATATGGGTTCGAAACAGGTTTATTTAAGTTCGTTTTTTATTTTCATTATGTTGGGAAGCAGCTTTATCATCGGATTGGGAAAGGAGAACAAATGAACGATTATAAAGAGAGAATGAACCGGATTGTTCGGAACGTTGCGGAACAAGCATGGGGGCAGCCTCTATTACCCAGCGGATTGTGGTTCCATGGGGATGTGCGTGATAACTTCTACTATGCCTCTTATCTGTTTGCGGCTTCGCTAGACCTTGAGATTGATCCGAAGTTTAATCGGCAGGAGGGTAAACGGCTGGCAGAGGAGGTTCTGGGTCGTGTGCTGCGATTGCAGAACAAGGACGCGAAGAGTCCGATGTACGGTCATTGGCCGCTGAACCTGGGACCGAAGCCGGAAGAGGCGAGTCCACATGCGCTGCCGGTTGAATTAATGGGGAGCTTGATGGTTTTTTTCCATCGCAAGTTTGAAACTGAGATGAGCGAGAGCTTGGCGGCTGAGTTTGAGGCTGGACTGGAACATATCTACCACGGAGGATTTTTTCGCAAGCCGCTCACCGTGTGCAATCATCATGAGGCTAAATATACGGCAGCCAAGCTAATATTCGGCCATCGGTTCAATGATAAGGAACTTCTGGAGGACGGAAAACAAAGTCTTCGGGATACCCTGTGCTTGCTCCGGCGGGAAGGCATGGCAGAATATGGCTGCTTGCCGTGGTTCTGGCATTGGACACAGGCGTTCACCTGCGCGTTGGAACTAATGGAGGAACCGGAATTAAAGCGGGAGCTTCATGAACTTCTGGATGAGCTGTGGAGCCTGCGCACGTCCTATTATTTGAAAGGGGCGTGGGTAGGAGCCCACTCCAGAGGATGGCCGCATGATGCACCGAGGGATACCAATGTGCTTCACGATTATGTCCAGTTCGGTGATTTTAGCCTTCCGGAGGAGATGCCGCGCACGGAGTACGCCGGATTTCTATTCCACGAAGCTCCGGAAGCTGATCGTCGTCTAGCCCTGGATCGAAGCGAAGCGACCGAAGTGCGCAAGGCTCTCATGAAATCGGTTGACGGCGAGATGCGGCAGCTGCACTCCTACGCTTATGTGACGGAACATTTTGCGGCGGGCGGATTGTGGGAGCGGGTTCGTGAGTTCGACAACGAGCAGCTGCGCTGGATGTTCAGTCTTCCTGTCCGCACTGGCGGCAAGGCAAATCAGCTGTATTTTTTTCACCCGGGAGAGGGATATGATCCCTCAGGAAACGATCCCCGCCACCAGAGTGAGTGGATGGAGGTGCTGTACCACAAAAATGTGGTGCTTGCGCTGTATCCGCTGCCTGAACCAGCAGGTGATGGTGGCGGTGAAGTTGTCGGCGTTCTACCGGAAGGAGAATGGCTGTATGAAGCGGAAGCTTTGTACGGCAAGGTAGATGAGGTTTATTTTGCCATACATTTGAGCACCGGGACCGCTTATAACATTAGGGAGCAGTCCGGATATCATCTGGCCGTCTGCCATGGCCCTCGAATGGCTCTCACCGTAGAAGCGGTGACCGTTCGGGAAGCGGAGAACAGAGGGATCGGACAACTGGCGGCGTTCGCACGGCAAATGTCCGGGCACAGGCCGGAATTCAAGACTGACGGCGGATTTGAGGTTGCGTATACAGGATGGATGACCGAGGATCGAATGCATCTGAAGGTTATGGCTTCAGGCAGCTCCGCGAGAACGATAAACGGAGCGGAATATACGTTTGAATCATATTCTGTGTAGTTATCGAATAGAAAAGAGGAGTTAAGATGAAGAAATTGCAGCTGATTCAAAAAATAGCAGAAGAAGGCGTGGTCGCGGTCCTGCGCGGCGAAACGCCGGAGCAGGTTGTGGAGATGGCCGAACAGGCGATTGCCGGCGGCATTAAAGTGATCGAGGTGACGATGACCGTACCGTTTGCGCTCCGGGCCATTGAAACGTTGTCGCGCAAATATTCCTGGAACGCCGAAGACCCTTCATCCTATGCCATCATCGGGGTAGGTACAGTGCTAGATCCGGAAACAGCGCGTGCTGCGATATTGAGCGGCGCCGAGTTTGTTGTTGGGCCGTGCCTGAGCAGGGAAACAGTCGTTCTTTGCAACCGCTATCGGATTCCGGTCATGCCGGGCGTGATGACGATCAAGGAAATCCAGGAAGCACTGGAACTGGGGGCGGACATTGTCAAGCTGTTCCCTGGCAATCTGTACGACCCGTCGATGATCAAGGCGATCAAAGGCCCGCTGCCGCAGGCGAATATCATGCCGACCGGTGGTGTCTCGCTTGATAATCTTGGCGAATGGATCAAGGCGGGGGCTATAGCCGTCGGTATTGGATCGGATCTGACAAGCGAAGCTTTGAAGCGGCAGGATTACAGCTTGATCGCCCATAAAGCAGCCGAATACAAGAAAGCGTATCTGCAGGCTAAAGGGCTGACACAGTAACTATACTTTGGAACTGGTAGGAAAATTAAATCAGATAACGCCTGTTGTTGACTCCCTGAGTCTTCAAGAGGCGTTTTATTTTGAACGAATTCACTTCAAGGACCTGTCTCAAAAAGTATATAATATCCAACTGCGGGAACAGTAGAGGAAAAGATAAATGAAGGTAATTGAATTCCTTGTAAGGCAAAGCTGACCATGAGGGAAAAACGAGGAGTCGTTTACATGACGGAGAACACCACACGCAATCATGTTTCACAAGAAAAATTGCCGGTTTCCATCGCGCAATTTATCGAAAATATGAAGAGTCGATTCGGGCAGAGCGGAGATATCATATACAGAGAGTTAATTGTGGGGGCTATCCCTACGGTGATGGTTTACATTGAAGGGATGGGAGATCCTCATCTTTTAATAGAAGCAATTCATAAGGATTTACCGCTATTCATTGAATTCCCCTATCAAACCCCGGAAGAACGTATGAGAATGCTGAAGGAACTGACGATAACGATGGGGAAAGTGGGGGAAGCTCGAACCTATCAAGAGGTTGAAAAGAAACTGTTGTCCGGGAATACGATCGTCTTCATGGATGGAACATCCACCTCGCTCTATGTGGGTACTGAAACACTGAAGCAGCGCGCAGTTGAAGACGCGACTTCTCAATCCGTGGTAAGAGGTCCGAGGGAAGGTTTTACTGAATCCCTCCGCGAGAATACGGCCTTAGTCCGGCGGAGAATTCAGAGCCCTAAGCTGCGCATTGAAGAAAGAACTGTAGGCGAGCACACCAATACGCAATTGGCCGTGATGTACATGGACGGTTTATGTGATGTCGATGTACTCAATGAGCTGCGCAGAAGACTGAATGCAATCAAGCTGGACAGCGTCCTGGAGAGCAATTATATCGAAGAGATGATACAGGACCATCGATACAGTCCTTTTCCGACGGTATATAATTCAGAGCGGCCCGATGTTATTGCTTCTGCAGTACTGGAAGGGCGAGTTGCTATTTTTGTGGAAGGTACGCCGTTTGTATTGGTGGTTCCGGCACTGTTCGTACAACTGTTTCAATCGAGCGAGGACTATTACCAACGCTGGGATTTTGCCAGCTTGGTTCGACTACTTCGATACTTATGCTTCGGAATAGCGCTTCTTACCCCCTCATTATATATTGCGATCACTACGTTTCATCAGGAAATGCTTCCGACCAACTTGCTGACAAGTTTGATCGGTCAACGCGAAGGGGTGCCATTCCCCGCATTTATTGAGGCGTTGATTATGGAAATCACGTTTGAAATTTTGCGCGAGGCCGGGATTCGATTGCCTAAATCGATCGGCCAATCCGTTTCCATCGTTGGCACTTTGGTTATTGGACAGGCCGCCGTTGAAGCGGGTCTTGTATCGGCCGCGATGGTGATCGTTGTGTCCATGACGGCGATTGCCAATTTTGCCCTTCCGGCTTTTAATATTGGGATCTCGGTCCGGATATTGAGATTTGGGTTAATGGGAATAGCAGCGTCATTCGGATTGTATGGAATGATAATCGGAATGATTATGATTGGACTCCACCTGTGCAGTCTGCAGTCCATGGGGGTTCCTTATATGTCTTCTTTTGCACCTATACGCTGGCGGAGCCAGAAGGATGCATTGTTGCGATTGTCACGCCACAGTATGAAGAAATACTTGTCCAAATCCAAGACATGAGCCGTCTTTTTACGTCATGACTCGAATTCTTTATTTTAGACAGATGGGACTGGTTATGGATGTGGGAAAGAAAAGTACTTACAGTCCTGCTTATAGTCAATTTAGCCATAACGCCTGGATGCTGGAGCAAAAAAGAACTGAATGAGCTTGCCGTCGTCATGGCACTTGGAATCGATACCCACGAGAATGGGTACGCCGTTTCAGCTCAAGTGCTCAATTCCAGTGAGACGGGGTCCAAAAAAGGCGGATCCATGGGGAGTCTTCCGGTCGTAACCTACAAGTCAGTGGGTAAAACCATCCCCGATGCCCTTCAGCGCATGCTGAGCATGGCACCTCGGATGCCGTATCTGTCCCATGTCCGGGTGTTGGTATTTGGGGAAGATTTGGCCCGGCTAGGGGTCAGCGACGTGCTCGATTATATCTCCCGGAACCATCAGCTTCGAACGGATTTCTTCATGCTCGTTGCCAAAAACGGGAAAGCCTCTGACATCCTGGAGGTCGTTACGCCATTCGAGTATGTTCCGGCAAATTCGCTCTATTCCTCGATTCTGATATCGCAGAAAAAATGGGCAGCGACGGGTAAAGTTACATTGCAGCAGTTTGTGACGGAGTTAAAGCGAAGCGGCTCAGACCCTGTATTATCCGGAGTCCAGTTAAACGGCAGTTTAGCAGAAGCACAGTCTCTGGAGAATGTGAAGCAAATCAGTCCTTCAACGCTGCTTCAACATACGGGATTAGGCGTGTTTAAAGGGGACCGGTTAGTGGGATGGCTGGGGGAACCGCCTAGCAAGGCCGTCAATTATGTCTTGAATAGAGTCGACAACACGGCGGGATATATTTCATGTCCGGACGGAGGCATCGTCGGGTTTGGGGTGAACCGGGCAGACACATCGCTTGATGTTACGCTCAATTCGAAGGGGATCCCTGAATTTTCAGCCGAATTGGAGATCGAAGCGGATGTGAACGCCGTTCAATGTCCGATTGATATCAGTCGACCTGCCGTCATCGACGAATTAGAGAAGGATATCGAAGATAAATATAACACCAATATCTCGAAGCATATCGGGCTGGTGCAGCAGCGTTATGGATCCGATGTTTTTGGATTCGGTGAGGTCCTGCACCGAAAATATCCGGATGTTTGGAAAAAATACCGGGATCATTGGGGAGAAAGCTTTAAAACGATGAATATCCGCGTGGATGCAGATGTAGCGATCCGGCGGATCGGATCCATCATACAACTCATAAACCAAAAGGTGGATGAGCCGTGAATTGGCATTGGTTATTCATATTGTTCCTGTCCATCGTGCTCGTTACGGAAACCCGGCAACTGCTGAAGCTTCGCTCCCTCAAGGACTTGGTTGTGTTCTATGCGGTATGGGGAGTGACCTTGCTGGCCTTGATCGGGGATATGATGGAGGTACCTTATTTAAGGCCGCTGGACTGGATCGGCGTCTTAATGCAACCGCTGAACAGGTTGATCTCATAACGAAGAAGGGTATGGTTGTACGTGATTAAATACAAAGATATCGCCGCACGGCAATTTTTTATACTGGCCTTTGGCTTGACCATCGGAACCTCGATCCTGGTGACCCCCACCGGATTAGCGCATACCGCACGGGAAGATGCGTGGATGGCTTCCCTCTTCAGTATCCTCATTAATCTCCTTATGGTTGTGCTGTACTTAGCCATCGCGCGTGTCTATCCTGGCCAAACGATCTTTGAGATCCATGAGAAGGTTTTGGGGAAGCTGCTGGGAAAGATTCTCTCGCTGCTCTACCTTTTTTATTTTTTGATTCTTACGGGCACATTGCTTGGCAACTTGGGTTTTTTCCTGAGCAGCGAGATGATGCCGGAGACGCCGATCGAGGCTATCCAAATCTTATTCTTGATAGCGGCCGTCATGTGCGCCAGGATGGGCATCATTCTTTTGGCCCGTGTCAGTGAATTGATGTTTCCGTGGATTGTATTTCTGTTCTTGGTCCTTGTCCTCTCGCTGATTCCCCAGATCGATTGGAACCATATCAAGCCTATGCTTGAGGAGGGCTGGATGCCAGTTGCCAAGGCCGGATTCCATTCCTCCATGTTTCAGGAACTGATTGTGCTGATGACCTTTTTGCCCCTGGTTAAGGGGGAGAGGAAAGCGGGGAAGGCATTGATGTGGGGAGCCGCTGCAGGCGGGATCGTGCTCGGCATTACCGTCCTGCTCAGCGTGCTGGTTTTGGGCATTGAGCAGACGGAGAATAGCACGTTTCCGGCATTTGCACTTGCGAAGACGATCAACTTAGGAAACTTTTTCCAACGTGTGGAAGGCATATTGATTACACTTTGGATCCTGACTTTTTTTATCAAGATCTCTCTCTTGTATCTTTCGATTCTTCAAGGCATGAAGACCGTGTTCGGACTAAAGGAACAAAATCCGTTAATCTATCCATTGTCCGTGCTGTTTGTGATCGTGGCCTGGAATACATACATCAACACCATCTATGTTGCCGATATCATTCAGAACGTGTGGTCAAGCTATGCGCTCCTCCATTTGCTGGTGATTCCCATCGGACTCTATCTGATTGGCTTAACCAGAACAAAAATCATCAAGCTGAAGTGAATTCCATTCTGCATTAGAACAAAGCCCGATAACTCGGGCATTTTTTGTACCGGCTGCATCAAACTACAATGGTCATATTTTTCGTAAAAAAGCTTGAAAGTGACGTAGCGTCATCCTGTATAGTGAAGTTATCGAGACTTTAGGAAAGCAGGTGATGAAGTTGATTCCCATTCAAGATTTATCCAAGCAGACGGGGATTACGGTAAGAACGCTGCGCTATTATGACCAGATTGGCCTGCTGATTCCTGCCGCCAAAACACCGGGCAAGCATCGTATATACAGTGAAGAGGAATTAAAGAAGCTGCAGCAAATCCAGTTTCTGAAGAGGCTGGGCTTTAGTTTGCAAGAAATATCGGATATGATTTCCAACCCGGAATGGAACTGGTCCACCAGCCTGATAAATCAGTTGGACATTGTAATGAACGAACAAAAAAAGCTGAACCAGATGGAATCGGCGCTGCGAGCCGTGCTTCACAGCATTGCGATGGAAGGTGAGACAAGCTGGGACGTCGTTCAGAAATTGATTCACCTCTCCGGAAGAGACCCATCGTTAAAGCACTCGATAAGGCAGCAGATGTTTGAGAAGCGCGAAGTAGAGTTGTTAAGTCTACTCCCTAATATGAACAGCACGGATCCCGACTCTCTCGAGTGGATCGCTCTGTTGGGGCAGCTCAAAAGGCGGATGCAGGACGGTCCCGATTCACCGGATGTGCAGCGAATTGTCCGACGGATGGATGAGAAACGACTTGAGGTATTTGAAGATGAAGATCCCTTCATCGATAAGCTGTGGGAGATCCGTAAATCACCGGCGCAGTCCGAGCAGATGGGATTATATCCCATCGAGGATGCCCTTCTTCAGTTCATGGAACAGGCATTCGAAATTTATGCATTACGCAAGGACAAAGAACAAGTAGAAGAGGGGGAGACATCTTGACGTTGGAACTGCTGCTCTCCATTGGAGCCTTATCCCTCTTGGACATGCTGAGTCCAGCTACGCTTGGCGTAACAGTGTATTTGCTCTTGACCGAACGGGATCGGTTAATCCCCCGTTTATTCATTTATTTATTAACAGTGGGAGGCTTCTACTTCCTGGTAGGCGCTGCGCTTATGCTGGGTTTGGATGCCGTTTTGCAATCCGTAACCGGCATTTTTCAAAATCGAACGGTAAGCTGGATCATGACCGTTGTCGGCGGTGTCCTGTTTGTCGCCAGTTTCTTGATCCCCACGAAAAAAACATCCGAGCCGCGCCGTCCAAGATCCAAAAGCTTCGGAGCCATGATCGGACTTGGATTCACGACGTCCTTGCTGGAGGTAGCAACAGCCCTTCCGTACTTTGCGGCTATCGGGCTGATGACTACGGCTCAGTTAACAACGGTTCAATGGATGCCCATCCTGGCTGCATACAATATCGTGATGGTGCTGCCTCCAATCCTATTGCTTGGATTACACCTCGTATTCGGCCGCATGATGCAGCGTCCGCTCGAGAAGCTGCGCCTGAAAATCGCGCAGAGCTCCGGATCGATTCTGTCATGGGTATTGTGTATTGCCGGGCTGATTCTGGTGCTGAAAAGCAAAGATAACTTGTAACGATATCCAATTATGAATTAAGAGTCTGCTTCCAATGATTTATGAACAGCTCTATTTGCATGTATGGAGGTTGTATCAAAGAGTGGAATATTGGAATCCTCGGGTTTTACTAATAATCCGATCTCCGTACATCCTAGAATAATTCCTTCGGCACCATCTTGAATCAGCCGTTCAATAACTTCTTTATAGTGGGCTTTTGAATCCGATTGGATGTTACCGAGACATAATTCCTCGTATATCACTTTATTTACGATCTCACGATCTTGTTCATTGGGGATGAGCACTTGAATACCACTAGATTCTATTCGTTGCTTATAAAAATTCTGCTCCATGGTATATTTGGTTCCAAGCAAGCCTACTGTACGAATCCCATGTTCATGGATTTGATTTGCCGTAGCATCGGCAATGTGCAGCACAGGAATTCTTATTCTTTCTTCTATATAATCTAGTACCATGTGCATCGTGTTGGAGCATATCACAATAAAATCGGCGCCGCCCTTTTCTAATGAAAGTGCAACTTCACCTAATGTTTCACCGGCTTTTTTCCAATTCCCCTCGGATTGATAGCGTTCAATCTCTTCGAAGTTCACGCTGTACATAAGGCATTTGGCCGAGTGGAGGCCACCCAATTGGCTTCTCACCTGCTCATTTATCATTCTGTAGTATTCAATGGAGGATTCCCAGCTCATTCCCCCGATTAGTCCAATTGTCTTCATAGATAAGCTCCTTTACAGTCCGAAGTAAACTTATTATAGGGTGTTTCATACATGCAAAACAAATGTTATCTCTGTATCCGTTACAAGGTGTTCATAACCGAGGTAATGCACTGAAGAGATGATTGAATTTGTTCTCTTAAGGGAATGATATCGGGCACCTTTGAGCCTGCTATGTATTCATCGTATTCTCGTTATGATATATTAATCGCAGGGTTCAAGACTGACCGATACCTAATTGTAGCGGTTTGTTACAGATGTGCTTGTCCTTGCATTACAGCCTGAGACATTGAGGGGGTTATCCATGAGCACGCGGATTTTAGAACGGATAAGAGAAGAGACGGCAGCCCAGCATGAACGAATCGAACAGAATCCATACGCCAAAGCTGCCTTCGATCAGACCTTGAACATAGATCAATATCGGTCTTATTTAGCGAAATTTTACGGATTTATTAAACCGGCCGAAGAGCAACTGATGGCAGAGGGTGCCGTGAACCATCTTGGTTTGGATCTGGAAATCCGAACGAAATCGAACCTATTGGAAGAAGATCTTATTCATCTAGGAATGACTCCTGATGAGATTGCACAATTGCCACTGTGCAGCCGATTGCCAGAGCTGAGCAGCCAAGCACGAATATTGGGATATCTGTATGTTATTGAGGGATCCACACTTGGTGGCCAAGTCATTACGAAACAATTGATGAAGTTCTTGCCGCTGAGTCCGGAGTCGGGTCTACGTTATTTCTATGCATATGGTCAAGAGACCAAGCCAAGATGGATCGAAATCCGGGAAGCGCTGCTCAATGCCGCGGAGGATCCTGATGAGATTATAGATTCGGCTAAAGAAACTTTTCGTTTGCTGGATGCTTGGATCAGAGAATAGGCATATTAGGAAACCATAGAGACACCTTGATGAAAAACCGCGTTCTGCGGTTTTTTTGCATTGAAGCGAAACAAGCATTACACGCATACCAATCTTGCTATAGCCATAGGCTATAACTAGATATAGCTTATATGAGTTACACTATACCGATCAATACATGATATCTTTCTTGTAACAATTTGTATAGGAGGTGTTACATAGATGGCAAAAAGCAGTGTACTGGGATATCCGCGTATTGGCGCTGATCGGGAATGGAAGAAAGCCTTGGAAGCATTCTGGGCAGGCAAGCTGGAAGAATCGGAGTTTCACGGGCAGCTGCAGGAGATTCGGTTGAATCATTTACGGAAGCAGCAGGAGAGCGGGATCGATCTTATTGCGGTTAATGATTTTAGTTATTATGATCATGTTCTGGATACGGCGACGATGTTTGGCATCGTACCGAAACGCTTCTCTTATGAGGGCGGCGTTGTGCCATTGTCTGTATATTATGGCATTGCACGCGGAACGAAGGATGCTACGGCAAGTGAAATGACCAAGTGGTTTAATACCAATTATCACTATATCGTGCCTGAATTGGATGGGGCTGCACCGGTACTGACGGAAAACAGACCCCTTGCAGCCTATCGGGAGGCCAAGGAGAAACTTGGAATAGAAGGCAAGCCGGTTATTGTCGGACCGCTCACCTTCCTGAAGTTGTCCAAAGGGTATCAGTCGTCGGAAACGGATGCTTGGCTGGAAAAATTGTTACCGCTCTACGTACAAATTCTTCAGGAGCTTGCCCAAGAAGGCGTTCAATGGGTACAGATCGATGAGCCGATACTCGTTACAAAATTAAGCGATGCCGATCTTAAGCGGTTAACCCGCGTCTATGAAACGTTTGCGGCTTCGGCACCGGGATTGAACATCATGCTGCAAACCTATTTTGAGTCCGTTGAAAACTATCAGGATATTATCCAGCTTCCGGTTAGCGGCATCGGTCTTGACCTGGTGCACGGATACCAAGGCAATATGCAAGCCATTAAACAGTCAGGGTTTCCTGCGAATAAGGTGTTGGGCGCCGGCATAATCGACGGACGGGGTATTTGGAAGGCGTCTCTTCGCGAGAAGCTGTCACAATTGGAAGAGCTGACGAAATACGTAGCCCCTGAACGCCTGATCGTTCAATCTTCGTGCAGCTTGCTGCATGTTCCGGTGACGGTGAGCAGCGAAACGAAATTGCAGCCAGAATTGAAAGGAGCGCTCGCCTTTGCAGACGAGAAGCTGAGTGAACTGGTTCTTTTGACAAAAGCAATCTCCACAGGAGCAGCCCGAATCACTAAGGAACTGGAAGCATGCGATGCTGCGCTTCAGGCGCTGAAACAATCCGGAGAGCGGAATCGCCATGACATTCAGCAGGCAGTTGCTGAGATTAGTTCACAGAATCCGGTTCGCAGTCTGCCGTTTGCGGAGCGTCATGTCGCTCAACAGAACAAATGGCAGCTGCCGATTTTTCCGACCACGACAATCGGCAGCTTCCCGCAATCAGCCGAGGTGCGCAAGGCACGTCAGGCGTGGCGTAAGGGAGAGTGGAGCCATGAGCAGTATGAGCGCTTCATTCAAGAGCAAATCGATGTTTGGATCAAGCTGCAGGAAGAGATTGGCCTTGATGTGCTTGTGCATGGGGAGTTCGAAAGAACGGATATGGTTGAATTCTTCGGAGAGAAGCTTGGAGGTTTTGCCTTCACTCAGTTTGGATGGGTTCAGTCCTACGGCTCACGCTGCGTAAAACCGCCTGTGATCTTCGGGGATGTGGCATTCGAAAAACCGATGACGGTGGAGGAAACGAAATATGCACAATCGAAGACGGACCGGCCCGTGAAAGGGATGCTAACCGGCCCGATTACGATTATGAACTGGTCGTTCGTTCGCGAAGATATCTCGCGGGAACAAATTGCCTATCAACTGGCTTATGCCCTAAGACAGGAAGTAGAGGCGCTGGAGCAGGCGGGCATCGGGATGATTCAGGTGGATGAACCAGCGGTGCGCGAAGGGTTGCCGCTTAAGGAGGAAGATCAAGCGGAGTATCTCGCTTGGGCTGTTAAAGCCTTCCGCATGACCACATGCACGGTTCAGCCGACTACGCAAATTCATACGCATATGTGTTACTGCGAATTCCATGACATGATCGATTCGATCGAGGCGATGGATGCCGATGTCATCTCGATTGAAACTTCGCGCAGTCATGGCGAGCTGATTCATAGCTTCGAGGTCAATACGTACAGATTAGGGATCGGACTAGGCGTGTATGATATCCACAGTCCGCGGGTACCTCGAGTGGAAGAGATGACAAGCATGATCGAGCGTGCACTGCGGGTCCTGGATCCGAAGCTGTTCTGGATCAATCCGGACTGTGGCCTCAAAACACGCGGTAAGGAAGAAACGGTTGCATCCCTTCGTAACATGGTTCAAGCCACGGAGATCGCTCGCTCGTCCTATTCGCTGAACGTGTAACCGTCAATATGGCCAGGTGGGCCGATTAATGAATCGTAAAGTTAAGATAGAAGCAAGCTGCATTGGCAGCCTGCTTCTTTTTTTTACTAATCAATGCAGCTATTTGAAAGATTTGCTTCTAGAACAGGATCCGAGGGACGTCTATATGTCTATGAAACTCCTGTCATTAGCATAGAGTAACGTTGGACACAAGTTGTTGACATCTTGGTAAAATCGTTGTCACATCCGGCGATTATATTCTTCTTATGGAATCGTATCTAGCACGATCACCAAGAAGGAGGAACCATGATCTATCACAAGAAAAGAAAGAAACTTACCAGAGTCTTTTATATTCTATTTATTGCAATCCTGCTTATCGTCGGCTTCAAATTGGCATGGCACGTCGGTTCATCAACGGTAGAGTTGATGCCGGCATCATCTGCTAGAGTTGCAGATAACTATAAGACGCTTCCTGCCGTGCCCAATCATCAAGAAACATTTCGGATCGTCATCGATCCAGGCCACGGGGGAAAGGATCCTGGAGCTACAGGAGTCAGCGGCGCATATGAGAAGGCGTTCAATCTGTCCCTTGCCGGACGGGTTGCTGCCCTTCTTGAGGAGGATCCTATGTTTGAGCCTCTCTTGACACGAACGTATGACCAATTCATAGAATTGGAGGAGCGGGGAGCGATCGCGAATGATGGGAATGCGGATGCCTTCATCTCCATCCATGGCAACACCTATACGGATCCTATGGTATCAGGAACAGAAACCTTATACCGAAACCAGGACAGCATTCCATTGGCCCAAGCTGTTCAAACGCATTTGGCGCAGGGAATTGGACTCCGTGATCGCGGCGTAAAGGAAGAACAACTAAAAGTGCTAGGTACACCCAAGATGCCCGCAGTGCTTGTTGAAGTTGGATATCTTACCAATGCGGAGGATGAGGATTTCCTGCTGAGCGATGAAGGACAAGACCTTGCCGCGCTGGCAATAGTCGATGGACTCAGATCATATTTTTTAGAATCGCAGGAGCTCTCGCTTGAACACCAAGAAACGGATGATTTAGATGAAAAAAGATCGCCCGATACCACTCAAAGCGGAATTCGGTCCATGGAGAAGAAGGTGTATTTTAATGGTTCAGCGAAAGACGGCAAACAGGTTGCTTTAACGTTTGATGATGGCCCGGATGCCATAGTAACACCCAAGATTCTGGATATTTTAAAGGAAAACGAGATTAAAGCTACCTTTTTCTTGCTGGGAGATCGGGCTGAGGCTCATCCTGAGATTGCCCGGCGAATTGTTGAGGAAGGCCATGCCATAGGGAATCATTCCTGGTCACATCCCAACTTCAAGGAGTTATCCATGGACGAAGCGATGAAGCAGGTCATGGATACACAGGAGGAACTGAACGACATCATTGGTTATCGGCCATCCTTATTCAGGCCGCCGTATGGCGCATTGGATAAGGACATGGAGCAAGCCATCCAGAATAAGGATCTAGCCATTGTAAACTGGTCTGTAGATACGATGGATTGGTCAGGTGTGCCTGCTCAGGAGATCATGAGGATCATCCACAATCAGTTGAAGCCAGGAGGCATCATTCTTCAGCATTCCGCAAACGGTAAGAATCATCTTGCCAACACCATTGAGGCACTAACATTGTTAATACCTGATTTGAAGAATCAAGGATATTCTTTTGTCACCGTACCGGATCTGCTGCATTTGCCTGAATCACAGACATAATATGCTTGTAGGTGATCAGGTTATCATAACTGTGGGGATATGCTAAAATCGAATCATCAAATAGCTTGTGAATTAGGAATGGAGATTTCATGAAAAAAACAAAAATTCTCATTATCGAAGATGAGGAGCCGATCGCCGATCTGCTGGCCTATGGCCTCGCGATGGAGGGTTTTGAAACCCGTACCGCGGCCAGCGGTGCCGCAGGCTTTAGGGAGCTTGCGGCATTTCATCCCGATCTGCTCCTTCTGGATTGGATGCTGCCCGACCAAAGCGGGCTCGATATATGCAAAAAAGTAACAACGGACTATAACATCCCCATATTCATGATTACGGCAAAATCCGACATCACGGATAAAGTGCTTGGGCTAGAATTTGGTGCCGATGACTACATTACGAAGCCCTTCGATCTGAGGGAGGTGGTCGCCCGAATTCGCACGATCCTCCGACGGCTGGATCAGGCGAACCAAGGGGATAGGGGAGGAATGCCGGAAGCCGTGATCCGCTTTAGGGCTATCGAAATCGTAATGGAAGAGCGACTGGTCAAGAAAGACGGAAGACCGGTTGATCTTACGCCGAAGGAATTCGACCTGCTCATGACCATGTACGGTCACCGGGGGAAGATTTATACTCGCTCGGAACTGCTGGATTTAGTCTGGGGTTATGATTTCATGGGGGATACGCGGACGGTGGATACGCATATTCAGAGGCTCCGCAAAAAACTGGATGCCGGCGATTTGATCACAACCGTATTCGGCATCGGCTATAAATTCGAGAAGCAGGCGGAATAAGAGATGATCCGGACCATCAGAGCCAAGTTTATTGTTGGTTTTTTTGTGATATTCAGTCTGTCGTTCCTCGTACTCAATCAAACTGTCAAGGAGATCATTCGGACAAGCAATCAGAAGATCGTAACTTCCGATCTGGTTGGACTTAAAAACAACAGCAATGTATATGTAAGGCAAGCTTTCCTTATCAATCATTTTACGAACAATAAGCTTTATTTCGGGCAGATGGCCGAGGAAATGGTGAATGATTTGAAGCATGCTACCTCTAGCCATGTCAGCGCGTACACCGTCGACGGCAAGTTATTGTTCTCATCGGACGAGAGAAGATTCTCGGGACCCTCGGATGCGGATCTTCGCCAAGCGATCGAGGGAAAGACGGCCTATACCATCACCTATGGTCGAAACAGCGGAACCGTTCTCTATTCATATCCGGTTATCATCGATGGAGTCAAGGTGGGCATATTGAGGTTTACCAAGGATTTTACCCTGCTCTACGAACAAAGCGGCCGGATCATGGACATTATTTTCTACATTGCGCTTGCCATCTTCGGGGCAGCGTTCCTGTTCTCGTACCTGCTGTCCAGGAATATCACCATACCGCTAGTGAAGCTTACCCGCGCTTCCACTGAAGTAAAGAACGGGAACCTGGATGTTCGAATCCGATTCCGGCGAAGAGATGAAATTGGCAAACTGGCTCTGAATTTCAATGACATGATCGACCGGATCGGCAGCCAGATATCCACGATTGAGCGTGACCGGGATCGCTTGAAGGAGCTAAATGCGCAGGAGAAACGTTTTTTTGACAATGTGACCCATGAACTCAAAACGCCGCTCACCTCCATTCTGGGTTATGCCGAGATCATTCGGGAGAAAGGGGATGACGATCGGGAGTTCTTCGATAAGGGCATGAATCACATCGTTGAAGAGAGTCGACGTCTGCATGGCATGGTGCTAAGGCTGTTGGAAGTATCACAGCACAACGCTGGAGAAGAGGATGTAGAGCTTGTGGATTCGGGAAAAATTCTGCGCGATGTAGTTGACTCCATGTCGTTCCGGGCCAAGCGCTATAAAAAGAGCATCGTTTGCGAAGCAGAGGAAGGTTCCTTCGTGCTTGGCCAGCCTGATCGGCTGCGCCAGCTCTTTATCAATCTTCTGGATAATGCCATCAAATATAGTGCCGCCCAATCGGAAATTACCGTCAAGGCTGAGCGTGTGGACGGAAGCGTTCGTTATACCTTCGATAATCCCGGAGAGCCCATACCGGAACACGAGCTCGCAAACGTCTTCCAGCCGTTCTACTCGGTGAGCCAGAAGCAGAAGGAAGAAGGCAGTGTGGGACTGGGCCTCAGTATCGTTAAATCCATCGTCGATGATCACGGCGGAACCATCCGTATCGTCAGCGAGAAGTTTCATACTGTCGTCAATGTTGAAATTCCTTATGTAAAGGCGGGGGCTGTCCAATGAGATATCGATATAAACGTTTTAAATTATGCTATGCTCTTGCCTTGATTTTACTGACCGGCTGTGCAAGCGGACTGCAATCAGAGACCGTCATTATCCCCAGCGCGGAATCGGATCAAGCCGTGGACGAGGGAAGCCGGCCATTCCAAGTGAAGACGATTTATCGAATGCCAGAATCTAAGGATCCAGTTGAATGGCTCGGCTGGTCAGCATCCAAGTCGGTGGTCGGTCTTTTTTATGAAACCGAAGCAGTGGACGCGGCGAAATTGAGCTTGCAGCGTTTTTCATCCCCATACGAGCGAGTTGACCATACATTAGAGATTGAAATGAATAAGCTTTCCTATCAATTGTCCCCCAATGGAAAATATGTTTCGGGAATTGCCAAGACGGAGGAGGGCGTTTTTCTGCAATTGATAGCATATCCGGGCGGGGAGGTGGAAAGCCTCGAAGCTACGACAGATGCCAATCAGGAGCTTTGGTTTGAGGAACCGACTTGGTCCGGCAACAGCCGGTTTGTAAGCTATATGGTGATGGAATCAAACAAAAGGCAGTCCAGCATCGGGATTTTTGATACGGAATCGGAATCGGCACGTGTTTATCGGCTGAAGGGTCTTGAAACGGAAGCCCTTCCTTTCAAGGTGATCGTCTCGGATGACGGGAAAATGGCGCTCATCGTTCTGGACGAATACGGTCACGGTCGTCGAATTGCTATGGGTGCCGTCAACGGCAATGCGATTGATGTTCAGTATGAGCATGATATCGGCACAGACCAAGCCGCATGGTTGAACGATGATCAATTCGTATTCTTAGGAACGGAGGGAACCTTGTACGTATATGACCGCAGAAATCATGAGCTGTCCATTCTGCTGGAGAAGGTGGATAGCTATGAGTTCTCGAAGGATCGCAAATATGTCGCCTATTCCCAGAACGGGGAGAATACAATTTATGCAGGTAAGCTTCAAGGGAAGAATATACTGAGCGCAGAACCCATCTATCATGGGGTCATACCTTCTAAGATGTATTGGAGTCCGGACCATCGCCGGCTTCTCGTGAACGGCCGCAAAAATTATGTCAAAGAGCAGGGGCCGGTTGCGATCGGACCGACAGAACATCAGCCATTTATAATCGAATTCAAGTAAAGGTTGAGGTATCTTTGACCACCTATATATTCTTCGCTCTGCGGCAGATTGAACGATAGGCGTTCGATTTGCCGCTTTTTCTCTTTAAGGATGAGTAGGGAATCGTGCAAACCCCCGTTTTTTGTTATGATTATTACTAAACTTTGAATAGAAGAGGAACAAGACATGCAGTTAAATGAACACAACTTGATCAAGATGCAAAGCATCATCAAGGAACACCAATTTGAACATGCAGCTGACTATTTAATCGAACATACGCGCCAAGGCATACGATTATCCAAAAAGGGAGTGGAGGACTATGCCAGGCCATGCCATTCACGGATTGGCGGCGATCCGGATCTTCCCGAAGAAATTGAATGGCCACTGACTTCGGATGGAACACCGATGACCTTTTTGGCACAGCTGCAGTTGAGGGATGTGGCAGCTCATGATGCCACCGCTTCGCTTCCACTGGGCGGAATGCTGTATTTCTTCATTGGCGTTGATGAACCTGCCTATAATATTGAACATCGGGCTCTGTATCTGACAGAGGATCAGACGGCGGCTGCGGTTCGACGCCAGGCTCCTGAGGAAACCACGTTAGAAGAAGAGTTCACCGGCTACCGTATTGAAGCCAGAGCTACGCTTGAGCCTCCTAATTACGCATATGTGGATGACGCAATCGTCGAGGATGAGGAGCACGATTTTGAATCTTATGAGGACCTGTGTCATCAATTGACTGGACTGGAATCTGACGACATTGCAACGATCTTTGGCTATCCCTCTACCCAGCACGCAGATTGTGAGCATGAGGCCGCTTTAATGCTGCTAACCGGATCCGAGTACAATTACTCCATGGAGGCGGCTATGCAGCAGATCACTGATCATTGCGGCGGCAACGCGGAGCAAGCCCAGCAGGAAATTCGGGATACGTTGCTGCTGCTGGCGATCGATTCGGACGACGATGTAGGTTTTTGCTGGTGGGATGCGGGTGAACTGCAATTTTACATTCGAAAAGAGGACTTGCTGGCCGGAAATTTCGAGCGCACGTATTGTTCGCTATACTCAAGCTGAATATTGGGATCAATATGTACTTGGAGGAGGTATGAACCATGAAGGAGAAGGTCATTAAAGCATATGATAAGCTGGCCGGAGACTACGAGCGGCATGTGGATTCGCAGAGCGGACATAATGCGTATTACGAAAGGCCGGCCATGATCCATTTGTTACCGGCAAACATGGAGCAAATGGCCGTCCTCGATGCTGGTTGTGCCGCGGGGTGGTATACAGAGCAATTTCTTAAACGAAGGGCCCGGGTCACAGCGGTTGATCTGAGTCCGGCGATGGTAGAAGCCTGTAAGAGGCGAGTCGGCAATGAAGCGACGGTATTCGCATGCGACATAACCGAGGATCTGCCCTTTGAAGATGAGGCTTTTGATCTTATCGTAAGTTCATTGACGCTTCACTACATCGAGGATTGGGCGCCGACCTTTCGCGAATTTCAGCGCGTGCTGAAACCTGGCGGCAGTTTGATTTACTCCGTTCATCATCCCTTTATGGATGTTAAATATTTTGATCGCCAAGATTACTTTGCCCGTGAGTTATTGACGGAGGTTTGGAACAAACCGGAGTCCGGACCCGTCGAAGTCTCCTTTTATAGAAGACCGATTCAGGAAATCATCAACGTAACTTCCTCACGGTTTCGAATCGATCAGCTCATCGAGCCGCAGCCCAGTTTAGCGGATAAAGACAACCCGGAAGCTAAGGAATGGATGGCCAAATGGTATGATCGCCTAATGATGAACCCTCATTTTTTGATAGTGAAAGCACTAAAATCATAACTTCGTTCGAATACATACATATTCAAAAGGGGAGCCGCGTCCATCGCGGTTCTTTTTGTGCTCGAAGTACGTGACGGGAGCGGATATGATTTTCCTCCAGCCCATACAAGATTTAAAGGATATCGATGGGGGAGGATGATCGCCATCCGACGGTCTGCACATGAAAGATGGATGATACAGCCTATGTGTATCATAGCGATTGGTTGTATAATAGAAGCAATGCAATGCATTACATCACATCCAAGGGGAGAAAATTACATGCAATGGAATGAAATTACGACAATAGAAGAATGGAATGCGATTCTGGAAAAATCCTCCGAGCGCGGCCAAGTTATTTTGAAGCATAGCACGACATGCCCGGTTAGCTCCAATGCTCTTTCGGAGTTTGAATCTTACTTGAATAAGACGCCAAACGGCGATGTGGATTACACGCTGGTTAAAGTCATTGAGTCCCGGCCGGTTTCCAATAAAATTGCCGAGGATTTGAACGTAAAGCATGAATCGCCGCAAATTATCTATGTGAAGGACCAAGCGAAATATTGGACGGCCTCACACTGGGCGGTTACGTCTGCGCATATCACCGCGGTTCTGGACTGAACATAATCCTTTGTCGCGCCTGAAAGATGGTGTAATAGATGAAAGAACTGGAAGAACTAAGATCGATAGAGGCCATCGAGCGGTTTATTCAAGATCACACCTTCAGTTTTGTATATGTATCCAGACAAGATTGCAGCGTATGCCACGCGATCTTACCCAAACTTAGAGAGTTGTTGGAGCAGTTCCCTCGCATCTCATTGGGACATATCCAAGGCGAAGCCGTCGGTGAAATCGCCTCGAGATATTTGATATTTACCGCACCGGTACTCCTCTTATTCGTAGAGGGAAAAGAGCATCTGAGAGAGGATCGTTTTGTACAGTTTGGCGCGTTAGAAAAGAAATTAAAAAACTTGATGGAGCTCTTTAGCTAGTTGTCAGGGAAAAAGCAATGAACCAAAAGGCGATATTCCTACGTCACAAGACTTAAGGAATGTCGTCTTTTTGCGTTTCAAAACAAGCTGAGAAACGGAACTTTAAGGCAATAGCCGTCGTAAAAAATTCAAGCAATTGTCGAAAACCAGGACTAATTTGCATTCAAATATTACTAAAGTATTAAAAATATAAAGGGAAATGCCGATTTATTAATAGTACAAAAGATGTAATGTTTATGGAATCATAACGTGAATATGGATCTATTGAACTGGAATTTCACATAACAAGAGCTTTATGTGAAATGAACCTATGTCAGAAGAATGATGGAGGGGGAAAGCGGTTCTTCAAGATGAACATTTTTGAAAAATGTAATGTATTCATGAAAATTCCGGAAATATTCAATGTTTCCAGGAAAGTAGGTGATGCGACAGGTTCGCGAAAGAATTCCCTATTTTAAATGGAAGATACATAAGAGATATCAAAGGAGAGACACCAAGTGAGTGAGCCAAAATCGTTATCAAAAGGAATGCGTTTTAAAAATCTGAGCATTGTTACAAAAAACATGATGTGGACGAGCCTCTATATCATTATTACCGGGGCCATCGTGATTGGCGCAAGCTTTTATATCCAGGACAACGTGCTGACGAAGCAGCTGCAGTCCGATTCGGGGAAAATTATGGATACCTTGGTTAAGTCGGTATCGGTGGAAGATGCTCAAGCGGTGAAAGGCGCAACCGATCGCAATGCGGATATCCAAAAAAAACTTACCAAGACGTTTGATGATCTATCCTTAACGCATCCCAATATTGCACAGGGCTATATTTTTGGACCGGAGCTCGAGGGTGGCAACCAGACCTCGATTATTGCCATGCCGACGGCAGTGCTCGATATGTTTGCCGAAGAAGACTTGAATCTGGGCGACTTATACGAACAGCCGGATATCCACGCCGATGCCGTAAGAGAGATGCTGAAAACGAAAAAAATCGTCTACACCAAAGCCTATACAGACAATTATGGTACCTGGATCACCGTGCTGCATCCTTTCCAGGATGCCAGCGGGGAGATTTTTGCTTACATGGGGATCGACGTGGATGCAAGCTTAATCGCTTCCGGGAAACAGGAATTGATCACCAATACGGTTTTTGCGCTGCTGATTACCTTGCTGATCGTATTAGCATTGCAATACTTCACGATTAGACGGACATTCGCACCGATTCAAGCATTAATGGGGGCGCTGGACAAGCTGAGCAAAGGTGACTTCACCGTCCAATTAAAAGCTGGCGAAGATGAGCTGGGCCAGGTCAATGCCAAGTTCAATACAACCGTCAATCATATTAATGAACTTGTCACAATGATCAAAACGGTATCGGAGCAGTCTGCAGAGCAGTCTAAATTCCTCTTCTCCGCTGTGGAAGTCAATAATAACAAATCTTCAGCTATTACTAGAAATATGGAGGAAATGTCGGAACGCGTTGCTCTGCAGAGCACTTCCATTACCGAAAGCGTGGTTTCGCTTGAGGAAATCTCATCCGGCGTATCAACGATTGCCGGCAATACATCAGATCTTTCCGAGATATCCGTACAGATGAAGGAGCAATCGGAACGTGGTAACCACAATGTGGAGCAGGTTATCGAGCAGATGAATTCCATCGATCATTCGGTCAAAAACTCGGTGCATATCATCGAGAAGCTGCAGAACCGTTCACATGAGATTGGTCAGATCGTACAGGTTATTACCGAAATTGCCTCTCAGACGAATCTGTTATCACTCAATGCCGGAATCGAGGCGGCAAGAGCCGGCGAAGAGGGCCGCGGGTTTGCTGTCGTCGCCAGTGAAGTGAAGAAACTTTCGGAGGAATCCAGAAAATCGGCGGACCAAATCATTGAATTGGTTCGATACATTCAGGATGAAACGGCATCTGCGGTAGAAGCCATCAGCGAAGGTGAACACAACGTCGCTAAGGGAATTGAAGTTGTCAAAGAAACGGGAGAGCTGTTTAAAGGCATGCTGGTGGCAACCGATACGGTGACGAGTCAAATTCAAGAGGTGTCTGCAGCTACGCAGCAAATGGTTGCCGAGACCGAACAGATTACCGCAGCGATTAAACAATTGGCAGAGCTTGCAGAGAGAAACTCGTCCGTATCGGGTGAGATCCGGATCAGTGCCCAGGAACAGCAGGCTTCCTTCACCAAAATTTTTGAATCTGCAGAACAGATCAACCAGGTTTCCGCTGAGCTGGAGGCGCTTGTAAACAAATTGCGTGTGTAGTGTGTAGTACTGCGAGAACAAAAACAGTAGAGAAAAAAAGATGGAGCTGAAACCTTTGAATACAACATTGATGATCGAACAAGGCAAAGAATATTGGTTGAATGAACTGCAGCTACCTTTACCGGGATTCTATCTGTACACCGATGGTCCAGCGCATCTTCAGCAGCAAGAGCTTGATCGCACGACGTTGAAGCTTCATATCGAAACCGGTAAAATCAAGCGGTTCCGCGATTCATATGACTTGAAGGCGTGGATGCTCACAAGCTATGTGGTGTTTCTATACCGAATGACTCACGATACCGATTTACTGATCGGCGTGAACAATGAGAAGGGCAATCTCCTTCCGTTGAGAGTTAACTTAAGCGGCAGCGATTCATTCGCACAGATCTATGAGCACATTTCCGCCAAAATGGAGCACATAGAAGTAAGCAGCTATTCGCTTGAGGATATAGAAGGATTCACCGGTCAGCCGCTCCCGCTCCAAACGATCTATGGCCATAATGGGAATGGTTATGCTTATAGCTCCAGCTGGCTGAACTGGATGGTTCAGGAGGAGAAGAAGGACGAATGGACGCTCTATGTATCCTATGCACGACCATTGTATCGAGAAGAAACGATCGAAAAATTTAGCAGGCATTTTGAACAGCTTGCAAATGCGGCTCTTGAACATATGGATGTTCCGGTTAGCCGTTTGCCTATGCTGACAGAAGAGGATAAGAACGCGTACTCGATACTCAATGACACGAAGAAAGAGCTCCCGAAGGATCCTACCATTGTGTCGATGCTTGCTTCCATTGTGGAGAGATTTCCTAAGCGAATCGCGCTATCGACAGGTCATGAGCAAGTATCGTATGAGCAGCTTGACCGGTTGTCAAACCAAGTTTCACATATGCTTATAGACAAGGGACTGCGTAAAGGCCAATTCGTCTCGATATTTATGAAGAGGGGCCTGGATACAATTGTCAGTATGCTCGGTGTGCTCAAGGCCGGCGGAGCCTATATCCCGCTGGATCCATCACATCCAGATGAAAGAAATGCTTATATTATCGAGGATACCGAATCGGCGATCATTCTGACGCATCAGGACTTCACAGCCAAGCTGGATGGACTCCTGGCTGGTTTTCAACCGAAGCCAGAGTACTTCTGTCTGGATGAACAATTCCTTTCGTACTCGGAGGAAGCCTGTGGCGTCCGCGTTGAAGGCGATGATTTGGCATATATCATCTATACCTCCGGTTCGACGGGCAAACCGAAAGGGGCCTTAATCGCTCATCAAGGCGTCGTGAACTTGGCACTGGCCAATCAAGAGAATTTACAGATGAGTGAACAGGATATCATTCTTCAATATTCCACATTCAGCTTTGATGCTTCCGTATACGATATATTCGGATCGTTGGCTTGCGGTTCACGACTGCATCTTCTTACCGATGAACAGCGTTTCTCCATAGATGCCTTTACGGAGGCCGTAGCAGAAACCAAGGCAACTCGTGTCGCCATATTGCCTACGGTGTTTTTTAATCAATTGGCAGCGTATTTGCCTGTGGAAGACACACATAAATACCGGAATATCAAGACGATCGTCGTCGGAGGGGAAGCGCTGGCCGG
The DNA here is from genome assembly GCF_037969785.1 of Paenibacillus sp. FSL W7-1332. Taxonomy (NCBI): domain Bacteria; kingdom Bacillati; phylum Bacillota; class Bacilli; order Caryophanales; family Paenibacillaceae; genus Paenibacillus; species Paenibacillus sp. FSL W7-1332. The sequence goes on from NZ_CP150209.1 coordinate 3,143,319, forward strand.
AGAAACCGTTCGGATGTTCCAGAAAAAGCTGCAGATTCCAATCGTGAATCTATACGGCCCAACGGAAACGACGGTTGTAGCAACAGGGCATGTCGTGGATTATCCGGTTCCGGACGATCTGGCCACCGTGTATATCGGAAAGCCTTTTGCCAACTATGAATTATATATTGTGAATGAACATAATGAGTTATGTCCAACTTGCGTAACCGGAGAGCTGCTGATCTGCTCGGTCGGCGTAGCCAAAGGCTATCTGAATCAGCCTGAGAAAACAAAAGAAGCCTTCATTCTGGATCCGATAACACCGGAATCCGGAAAACAATACTACCGTTCCGGAGACTTGGTTCGTCTGCTGCCGAACGGACAAGTGGAATACCGGGGACGTAAAGATTCGCAGGTGAAGATCAGAGGCTTCCGGATCGAGATTGGGGAGATCGAAGACAATCTGGCGAAGCATGAACAAGTAAAGGATATCGCGGTTATTCCGAGAATGGACGAGGACGGAACCAAAATGCTAGCGGCATTCTATACAACCCATAATGGACAAGCAGCTTCTGCTAAGGATTTGGTGCAATTTTTAAGTCAGAAAGTACCTGGTTACATGGTTCCTAAATACATGTGTTTCGTGGAAGAAATGCCGCTATCCCCGACCGGTAAGATCGACCGTAAGAAGCTGGCAATGTACGAATTGTCGATGGAGATGGAAGAGGATGACTCCCACTACGAGGCACCGGTTAACGATATTCAGCGGGATGTTGCTGCGGCTTGGGAACAAGCACTTGGACAAACCAAGATCGGCATCCACGACGATTTCTTTGATATCGGCGGGTATTCTCTGAAAATACTGGAGATTCTGGTGCTCCTTAAGCCGCAGTATCCACAGTTGAAGATCAATGATTTCTTTGTGTATCCGACGATTGCAAAATTAGCGGAGCGAGTAGAGGAAATGGGGCAGGTAACCATCCCAGCCGATCAATTAGAAGATAGGGATCTTCCTATTCAGGATTTGGCTGAGTATCCGATCTCTTTCCCGATCAACGATGGTTCGGAACAACCCATCTATCACCAGCAGCATATTTTGCTGACAGGCGCCACGGGATATTTGGGGTCACATCTGCTGTATGAACTGCTCAAACAATCGACCGCTACCGTTTACTGTCTGGTTCGACCAACAAAGCTGATGGAGCCCTATGCCCGCCTTGAGCAGATCATGACCGGATATTTTGGCGAAGAGGTCAAGTCTCGAATGGACAAAAGGGTGATTGCGATTCAGGGCGACTTGGAGCAGGAATATCTCGGGCTCGGAGCTGAAGACCTTGCCATGATTGAAGCACGCATCGATTCCATCATTCATTGCGGAGCCGAAGTGAAGCACTTTGGCGATTCCGACTATTTTGCTAGAGTCAATGTGGAGAGTACGGACCGTTTGTTGACTTTGGCTCAGAGAAGACCGCATATCCGCTTTCACTTTATTTCTACGCTTGGGATCCCTGAAGATTTGGCACTGGGCGGTCAGTGGGATGCCATCGTTGCCGGAACGGGATATGAAGAGTCGTCCATTGAGAATGTCTATACGAACAGCAAGCTGGATGCAGAGAAGCTGGTCATTAAAGCCGGTGCAGATCGAGGCATTCCATCATCGGTTTATCGCGTGGGGAATTTGTCCTGTAACTCGGAGAATGGAATTTTCCAGAAAAACATCGATAACAACGCGTTTTACCGCATGCTGAAAGCGATGCTGCTGTTGAAGAAAGCGCCCGGTGTGAGATGGGAAGTAGATATTACGCCGATTAACTATGCCGGGGAAGCCATTACCGCACTGCTGCTTCAGCAGGAAACGGTCGGGCGGGTGTTCCATATCTGCAACCCGGTTGCCGTTCCTTATGAGGAGATGGTGGAGCATTTCAAAGCCTATGGATATGACATTTCGGTGATGGACTGGAAGGAGTACGAAGCATGGTTATTGGATCCTCAGCAGCCGAAGGATAAGGAAGGCCTTGAGCTGGCGATGGCGCAATTCGAAGGCGACGGAGCCAAGAATTCCATCTACCGGTATACTTGTCCGCAAACCTCGGAATTCCTCAAGCACACAGGGGTAAAATGCGCTTTACCGGACAAGCTATTATTCGAAAAAATGATTGAATATGCCGCTGGTATTGGATATTTCGTGAAGCCGGAGTAATCACAGGCAGGCAGCAAGCATGAAACCGCGAGAAGCTCTCGCGGTTTTTTTGTGGTCAGGATCAGGCACAGCATGCAAATATTTTTTTTGTGGCGGGAGTGTGGTACGATCATACTGATTTAAGTCCAGTAACACCAAATGAGGTGGCCCATGAATCACGAACATTGGAAGCAGGCAGAAACCGCACTGGCTTGCATGGATGTTTTCAAGAATGGAGAGAACGACCCTGTAACGATTGAAGGCGAATCGGATGACCTGCGCTGCATCGGAATCGGTACGGATGCTGCAGTATTCGTATACGAACCTTTGCCGGCTTATGCGTTTAAACTGTATGCTGCGGAGGCGCAGCCTAAGAAGGAAGCGGAGATTAAGGTCTATCATGAGTTGGTAGGCAGCCCCTATTTTCCTGTATTTTATGGAGCAGGTGAGCGTTACGTGGCGATCAGCCATGAATCCGGATTCACTCTGTACGACTGTTTGCTCTATGGTATGCCCGTTCCGAGGCAGGTCATCGATGATGTTGAAGCAGCACGCTCCTTTGTGCGCAGTAAGGGCTTAAACCCGCGGGATATTCATTTGAAGAATGTACTGCTGCAGGAAGGGAGAGGGAAGGTACTCGATGTATCGGAGTATATTCAGGAGGGAAACGATAAACGCTGGGAGCATCTCGTGTGGGCTTACGACAACGTATATCCGCTCCTTGAGGGCAAGAAGTTACCGCTCTGGGTATTGGAGGCCGTGAAGAACGGATATTACCGTCTAGACCCATCCAGTGTGAATATGCAGGAATTTGCAGACCGGATTGGACGACTGTTCTTCAGAAAATAGGATAACCGGAACTATTCCAAACGGGGTAGGAGCATTCCCCGCTTAGCAAACGAAGTGCTATCATCAGAACATATAGCGGATTCAATCCCCCTGAAGCTGTAACGGTTCCAGGGGGATTTTGGTCATTAGAAGATACTCCAGTTCATCTCTCGGGATATGGTCTGCAGCAAATGCACGCCGGCATAGCTGTTGCCCTTGTCATTCAGTGCTGGGCCCAGCACACCGATTCCATAACGTCCCGGCACAAAAGTTAAAATGCCCCCTGAAACGCCGCTCTTGGCGGGCAACCCTACCTGAATAGCGAATTCTCCTGATGCGTTGTACATGCCGCACGTCGTCATAAACGTCCTGGCGATTTGAACATACCTTCTAGGTATGAGCGTGTTGCCGGTAAGCGGATCCGTACCGCTGCAAGCCAGCACTAATGCCATTCTGGCTAGATCGGCGCAATTCACAGCGATTGAGCAGTGCCGAAAATACACCTCTAACACCTCTTCAACATCTCCGCATAGAACCCCGTTTTCCTTCAAAAAGAATGCTATGGAACGATTCAGATTCCCGGTTTCCGATTCTGAACGGTAAACGCCCAAGTCATATTCCAAGCCAGCGTTGCCGGATAGCTCTTGAAGAAACTGAAGAATTCGGTCGGATTTCTCGCTCGGGCTGCCTCCGTGAATTAAGGAAGAAACGGTAATCGCGCCTGCGTTAATCATCGGATTGAAGGGAATGCCGGGCCTTACTAACTCCAGCTTCAGCATGGAATTGAAGTTGTCTCCGGTCGGCTCCATGCCAACCTTGCTGAAGACGGCATCCTCTCCATTGTCCATCAGGGCTAATATTAACGTAAACACTTTGGAGATGCTCTGCATCGTAAAGCGCAGCCCGCAGTCCCCGGCTGTGACGGATTCACCCATGGTGTTCAGAAGGGTGATGCCCAGAGCAGCATGCGGAGCTTTCGACAGCTCGGGGATGTAGGCGGCGACTTTGCCTCTGCTGACACATGGCAAGCTGGCTTCCAGCCAGCCGGGAAGCTGCTGTCGGATGGCTTCGATTTCGGTTGGCCTCATCTGTCAAACCCCTTTCTTGGTGTTAAACACCTTATAAGCCCGCCATGGCCGTGTCCATGCTGCGGGTTTTTGTTTTGTTCTGAGTAAGCATGCTTGTGTTCGTGTACTGAACAAGTTTGTTAAGCTTTATGTAAGGTTCGTATAAAAATCGTGTAAGGTTCGCCTTTTATAATTACATCTGTGCTTAACTAACGACAACTTGAAGGGGAACGCCATATGACAACCATATTACAAGCAAAACATGTAGAAAAAACATTCGGTAATCAAGGGAATCAATATACGGCATTGCACGATATCAATCTTGAAATTCAGGAAGGCGAGTTTGTCGGCATCATGGGACCATCCGGGGCAGGCAAATCCACGCTGCTGAATATTTTCTCGACGATTGATGCACCGACGGCAGGCGATATTACCATTGCCGGACAGCATATCGTGTCGATGAACGAGGAGCAGCTATCGGATTTTCGCCGGAATCAGCTCGGCTTTATATTTCAGGACTACAACCTACTGGACACACTCACGGTCAAAGAAAATATTTTGCTTCCACTGGCGTTGTCCAAGGTGCCTGCAGACGAGATTGAGAAACGGGTTAACGCGATTGCTGATACGTTCGGCATTCGCGATATCTTGAACAAATATCCTTATCACATCTCAGGTGGTCAGAAGCAGCGTACCGCGGCCTCGCGCGCCATTGTGGCCAATCCAAGCCTCATATTGGCGGATGAACCGACAGGGGCGCTGGATTCCAAGTCGGCAACCAGCCTGCTGCAAAGCTTAAAGAAACTAAATGAGATCGATCGTTCCACCATCATGATGGTCACTCACGATGCTTATGCTGCGAGCTACTGCAAACGTGTCATTTTTATAAAAGACGGACAGCTTTACCAGGAGCTTCATAGAGAAGACCAACTTCGCAAGGTGTTTTTTGAACAGATTCTGGAGGTACTGGCTGCACTTGGGGGTGAGCACGATGACACTGTTTAGCATAGCCAGAAAAAATATCCGTAAAAATTTCACCAATTACTTTTTGTACTTTGCTTCGATGATTTTTAGTATCGTCATTTACTTTACTTTTGTTTCATTAAAATATGATACTGCCATTCAGTCCGCAACGGAGGGATCGACAAAAATAAGTTCAGCCTTTAGCGGTGCCGCCGTCGTGCTGATCATCTTCGTGGCTATATTCATTTGGTATTCCAATTCCTTCTTTACCCGCAAGCGCAAGAAAGAAGTCGGATTGTATTCATTGCTCGGTGTTCGGAAGAAACAAATCGGCCGGATGTTATTTTATGAAAACTTTCTGATGGGTGTGCTGGCTCTACTAGCCGGGATGGTTCTAGGCTCCGTGCTGACGAGATTCTTTGTATCCCTGTTAATGAAGGTTATGGGATATGATGCGGTGTCGAATTTCTCGATATCGCCTGCGGCCATCATCAATACCACCATCGTATTTATGATTATTACGCTTATCACATCGCTGCAGGGTTACCGATTGATCTACCGGTTCAAATTGATTGAATTGTTTCATGCGGATCAGGAGGGAGAACGGGAACCGAAGGCTTCATGGATCACCGCTATATTGTCTCTGGTATTCATAGGCACCGGATATTGGCTTGCTCTGCAAAATCTGCTGGAATCCAAGGCTTGGGCGGCGATGGGATTCATGTTAACGCCGCTTGTCATCCTGATGACCGTGATTATCGGAACGTATCTGCTGTTCAGTACCCTGACCGTTACGTTGTTGAAATTGTCCAGAAGCAACAAGAACAGATTCTGGAACGGGATGAACATGATAGGTGTCTCACAGCTTCTATATCGAATCAAAGGCAACGCGCGAACGCTCACCATCATTGCCGTACTTAGCGCGACAACACTTACCGCTGTTGGGACGGCTTACAGCTTTTATTACAGCAATGCAAGCAGCGCCCAGCAAGCGAACCCGAACAGCATGATGTGGATCTCCCATGACAGCAGCGTGACCAAACGCGCAGACGAGCGGATCGACTCAGCTGCGCATCATGAGCTGTTATATCATGTGTCCGTCCCTGTCCTTGAAGTGGATGCTGATGTCAGAGGGCTGAACGATGTTTTTTCGCATGATATCCAAACATACAGCGTCATCTCCGAGCATGATTTTAACGAGCTGGCGAAGGTGCAGGGCCGCAAAGATACCCTTATTTTAAGCGGAGAAGAGGCCGTTGCCTTGGACCCGGCCTATTACGAAGGAATTTCACCGACGTATGTGGGTTCTACGGTCACGCTTAACCCGGACAAGCAGGAGCAGCAAATTACCTTTAAGGAATTGAAGAAATTCAGCGTGCTGAATATGGGGACCGTCTATTCTACAGTGGTCGTAAGCGACGAACTGTATACGCAATTGCAGAAACAGAACAACACGATTTTGCTGGAGGCTTATGGCATATCGAACCAAGATAAAGCGAAGCAGTTGACGGAGGATCTAGAAGGCATCTTACCGGAAAGCGCCTCATTCGCCAGCTATTATCATAATTATGCGAGAGGTATGGAATCGTCAGGCCTGTTGATTTTTATGGGAGGATTCCTGGGACTTGTGTTCCTTACGGCTACAGGCAGCATCATTTATTTCAAGCAATTGACAGAGGCCAATTCGGACAAAGCAAGATATCAGATATTATACAAAATCGGGGTAAATCGGCGTGAGGTTAAAAAGAGCATTGCCCAGCAAGTGCTGTTCATCTTTGCTTTGCCGCTCGCTGCAGGCATTGCACACTGCGCTGTCGCACTATCTGCGTTGTCTAAGCTTCTGCATATGAATCTTGTGATTCCGGTCGTGATCTGTATGGCCGTTTATACCTCTGTTTATTTGATCTATTACGTTGTTACCGTTAGGTCCTACTATAAAATCGTAACCAAAACAAAATAACCAATCATAAAGGAGTACAGTCATGAAAAAAACGTTGATCTTCGGCGGCATTCTTGTCGCCATCCTCATTGGATTTGTTGTATTCATTCAAAATGTAAACATCAATCGCCTCGGAACAGAATCATATTATGTGCAAATCCAAGATGGAAACCGAGTGGAAGACAAAGCGGATAACGGAGAGAAATACATCTACTACGAGTACAACCTGGAGGGGTTCGACAAAGAAGGGAGCGCGAAGACGTTAACCTTTAGGGCAAATAAAGAGCTGCGAAAGGAAGCGTACTTGCGTTTATATGTTAAAGAAAAGGGAGTCAGTTCCTATCAAGAGGTACAGGCAAACGAAATTCCGGAAAAAGCCAAGATGAAGCTTGAAACGTTAGAAAAATAAGGACGATATCAGAGGGAGAGAATAACGTGACTCATCTAAAAGAAAGAACGACGAGCCTATCGAAGAAGGCTATCATTAGCTCACTTGTTTTGACATTGACTGCATGCCCGCTCATCAGCGCGGGTCATGCAGTGGCAAAAGCCGTTTCCCCGACTACAATTTCACAAGTCTCTGCGAGCGTTGAAGCGCATGCGCCGATTCAATATCATATTCAGGCGAGACTGAACGAGAAGAACATGACGATGCAGGGAAGCAGCATGGTTACCTATCGTAACACGAGTCAGGATACGTTAAATCAGCTGGTATTCCATACCTTTGCCGATGCCAACCGTTCGAAATCGACGCAGACGTCCATGTTTAAACGATCGAACGAAGAAATCAGCAAGAACCATCCGGAGAAGAAGCCCGAAGATTTTCTCGGAGGTATTGATATTCAAGGAGTGAACGCTAACAGCCAAGCTCTCGAGTTTCACAACAAAGATCAGGCTTTGATTATTCAATTGAAGGAGCCCTTACAACCGGGAGCAACGATAACGGTACATATGGACTTCTCTCTGAACATTCCGTATGGTTCGCAGCGCTTATCGTATTACCAGGATATTGTGAATGGCGCTCACTGGTTTCCGGTCATGTCGGTCTATGATGAAGAGAAGCATCGATGGAACACAACCCCTTACAGTCCAACGTTCGAAACCGATTATTATACTTCCGCAGACTATGAAGTAGAGTTCAACGTTCCCGACGATTATCAGGTGGCGATGCCAGGCACGATAACGACACGGAATGACGTGGAACCTGGCCGTAAGGTTGTTTCCTCTATTTCCAACAATACAAGGGAATTCGTATTTTTTGCCAGTCCCAATTTCAAAGTAGACAGTGTTACCCGCGACGGCTTGACGATCGAATATTTTTATTTTGATAACGAACCCGGAAAGAAACAGGTTATTGATCGGTATATCGATCAGGCATTTAAAGCGATAGAATTTTTTGGAGATAAATACGGCGCTTATCCTTATCCGGAATTCCGAATCGTCGAGTCTTACGTGGAGGGCGTGGCTATCGAATATTCACGGGTCATTCAGATGGGACAGGTTGACAGCCAGGCCGATCCCGCGCAGGACACGGTATTCGTTCATGAAATTGCACATCAGTGGTTCCATGCTCTGATCGGGAACGATTCGGAGAACGAATCTTTCCTGGACGAAGGTTTTGCCGATTTTTCCAAGGTGTATTTTGCCGAGAAGCAGGGGGATAAGCTGAATGGCTTTAGATCCATTCAATTTGACGATTCCCCGCTGGAACTTGCCATTGCGTCGAGCAATGACGAGGTGGGGGATATGGCTAGCCCGGTTTATTACGATAAAGGTCGCCAAGCGATTTACCAATTGTACCGGTCTGTTGGCGAAGAAAAGTTCGATCAGTTTATGAGGGAATATTTCAAACGCTATGTTCACAAAAATGCCACGATTGAGGGACTCCTCCAAACAATCGAAGACGTGCTGGGAGAAGAGGCCCGTAACGAAATGGCCACGGCTCTATACGAACCGGGCTTTGTACTTAAGCCTGAATACCAACTGTCAGAAGAAGAGAAAACAGCTTATATGCATGACCAGTTTCAATTGCTGTATCAAACATCCTTAAACCAAATTCCAGACTTGCCCTACGAAACGATGAGCCGCATCATGGAGAAGGCTCTCCAGGGAGAGCCGTTATCGATCGTTCTGAGTGATCAAGTAAGCAGTTCAGCACGCAAGCAGCAAGAAGCCATGGTGAACCAGCTCACGATGCTCTTTGATATCAGCGGAGTGAAATATGACGTTATTCGGGACCGCCAGGTATTGAAAAAGAAATTAAAGAAAGAACTGGGGACAAGCAATCTGATCGTGATTGGCAACGGTAAATCGAATGGGGTGATCCAGGCGCTGAAATCCGGTATCATCGAGCGGGCCAACAAAATGGGCTTTGCCTGGAAGGATACCATGAATCAACCAGGTGCTTCCGGAGCGTATGCGATCAAGCATCCATTCAATCATAATCGCCTAATGCTGCACTATTTCTGGAATGGAGATCATGTAGATGACAAGGCCTTGGAGACGTACATGGCAAAAATGCAGGAATCTCTAGGATTCACGAGCGCTTTTTATCACTACTATGTGTTGGACAAGAATGGCAAGATGGTGTTAGATAAACTGGAGGGGAATCCGCTATCGAAGTTTTTTGCGGAGGAGTAAGCTTGATGTTTGTCCCCTTCCCGAGCCATGCTCTGTTGAATAGCAGCCTGGCTGGTGGGAAAAATGTTGGTTATAGCAGGGGGTGAACGAATTGGCGTTTGATCAAAAGGTACTTGTCGTTGATGATGAGACGGATATTGTCAGGCTTCTTCAAACCGTACTGATCAAGGAAGGCATCGATCAGGTGTATACTGCGGGATCAGCGGAAGCAGCATGGGTTGAATTCCAGAAATGGCAGCCTGATCTTGTTATTCTGGATATCATGCTCCCGGACGGAGAAGGATACGAAGTATGCAAGAAAATTCGCAGCGTCTCCAATGTTCCGATATTCTTCTTATCGGCCAAGACGGAAGAAATCGATAAAATCCTGGGATTCGCCATCGGCGGCGACGATTACATTACCAAGCCATTTAGTCCCAAGGAAGTGGCTTACCGGATCAAAGCGCGGTTTCGGAGACCGGATATTATTGAGCATGAGGACAAACCGAAGCGCGTGATGAAGAAAGGCCCCTTTGAATTAGATGAAGAGAAGGTAGAGCTGAAGAAGAACGGCAAAGTCATTCCACTAAAACCGAAAGAGCTGGGATTGCTCACGCTGCTGCTTAAACATCCGGGTCAAATCATCAGCAAGGAAAGTTTATATGATCAGGTCTGGGGTGAGGAATTCTTCGGTTTTGATAATACCGTGATGGTTCACATCCGGAGGCTGCGGGAGAAAATAGAAGATGACCCTTCCAATCCCCGGTATCTGCTCACGGTAAAAGGCCTTGGGTATAAGCTTGTCGTAGAGGATGAATAAGGGATGAAGTGGAAGCTGACAGGCAGATATTTGGTCTCCGTGGTTCTTATCGTTGTCATCGTTATTATTATGAACATCGTCGTGGTTATCGGTTTATTCATTCTACAATCGGTGAATGAGGATCTTCCAATCTTAAATAGGCAAACCTCAGCGGAATCGATATCCCGTTCCTTCCAGAAACATATCGTAATAACCGAATCGGGTGCATCGATAAGCGAGAAGGGCAAGGAGATTCTGGAGAAGAATCAAGCGTGGGTTCAAATTCTGGATGAGGATGGCGGAGAAATCTACCGTTATCTTGCTCCGGAGGAGGCCAAAACGAAGTACGCCCCCATCGATATCGTGCAAATTTATAAGTATGTCGAGAAGGAAGTGCTGTCCACCGTTTTCGTTGGCGAAAAGAAGGGTTTCGAGCATCGTTACAGTTACTTGGTTGGATTTACGACTCCATACCTGGAGCGGCAAGTGTTAACCTTCGATTCCCGGAACTTTGCTCAGATGTTTAAGGTCTTTAGTGTTTCCATCATCATTATTGATGGATTTATTGCCTTATGCATCGCTTATATCTTCAGCAAGCGGCTGACCAAACCCATGTTTATCTTAATCGACAGCATTAAGCGTTTAGCTGGTCGTGATTATAACGTCTATCATCAACCTGAGGGCATTTATAAGGACGTGTTCGCCAATATCAATCTTTTGTCGCAAGAGCTGAAATCAAGCGAGAAGGAAAGAAAGAAATTGGATGCGATGAAGGAAGAGTGGATCGGGAATATCTCGCATGACATCAAAACGCCTCTTGCTTCGATTCAAGGCTATGCGGAGATGATCAAGGACACGGAATATCAGTTCTCCATGGATGAAATACGGGATTACGCCGGGATCATCGAAGGAAAGTCCAAATATTTGCGAGACGTGATTGAGGACTTGAATCTGTCGACCCGCTTGAGGAATAAAGAGCTGACGTTGAAGAAGAAAAATGTAAACATCGTAAGCCTGGTACGCAATGTCGTCATCGATACCCTCAATGACCCCAGGTATGCCAACCGGGACATTGATTTTAGCAGCAGTCATGAGGTTATTAAAATCGAGGTTGACGATATTCTGATACGCCGAGCGATCAGCAATCTGATCTATAATGCAATTGTTCATAACCGTGAGGATATTTCGATCAAGGTCCAGGTTGAGAAGTATGATGAGCATATCCTGATCCGTATAGAGGACAATGGAAAGGGCATTAAGCAGGAGGAGCTTGGAAGAATCTTCGATCGCTATTACCGTGGGACCAATACGGGAGAACTCCATAAAGGATCAGGTCTTGGCATGGCGATTACGCATGACATTGTGATTGCGCATGGAGGGAATATTCAAGTTCATAGCACGGTTGGCCAAGGCACGGTTCTTGAAATCAAACTGGAACGGAACAGCGCCCAATAGGAGTGATGGTTTTCCGAGGATATTAGGGACCATGGCAGGAGTAAAAACACGCAAAAGGGATACACTACCGCAAAAGGAGTGTATCGCTTATGAAACTGCTTGTTAAGTTGTTGGTGCATGGAGTCTTGATTACGGCACTGCTGGTTGCACTTACCGATGCTTCGTTCACAGGCGCTGTCTTGACGGCATTAGGCATTGGCATCGTCGCTTATTTGGTGGGGGATTTATATATTCTGCCCCGAACCAGCAATATGATGGCAACGATTGCGGATGCCGGCTTAGTATTTGTGATGCTGTGGGTCATCGGTGGAGTTGCAAACTGGACTATCGATTTCTCGGAGGTCCTGCTGATTGCAGTACTTGCAGGAAGCTTTGAGTATTTGTATCATATGTGGCTCAGGGGCGAGCATTTGTTTGAAAAGAGACGGCGGGCCTCGTAACCACGGCAAAACCTCATATCGATAAATGTGCGTATACGATAAAGCCTGAGATATCAGGCTTTTTTGTTGCCAACAAAGAGAACACGCATTAAACCATAAAAAAAACAAGGCTGCCATATCATGATGGCAGCCTTGTTTTTTCGATTAATCTAGGTTCCCTAATTGATTTAAAATGTCCTGTCTTCTCTGGTCAATATATTTACGTATCGTATCCGGCTCGGAGTCGAACACCTTGTCGCTCCACTTATGATTAGGGTCCTTATAGACATGGTCCGCAATCGCATTGTGCATTTTGTATACGATCGGCAGTTGACGCCTCACGGTGAATACCGACTCGAGAAACCCAGACAGGAGAGCTTTATACCTCTGCCTGTGCGGACGGAAGGATAATATTTTCTCGGTCAGCTTATTATAACCTTGAATTTTCACAAGGTCAGAATCTACTAATTTTCCATAGCAATTCCTTCCCCAAGTTCCCTCGTAGTCCCACGGGATCATGCGGTAAGTTCGGTTTTTTCCATGCTCAAACAAAGTGTAGTTCTGATTAAAGCCATCGTAATTCCCGGTTAATACCGCGCCGCATAACCACCGCAAATAATTTTCGATGTCCAGGTGCTTACGAAGATACTGCTGCAATTCAGCACCCACTTTGAGATGAATCTGCTGTACGAAGTTGGACAGCTTCACGCGATCGCGCTCGGAACCTTTGATCAGGTTATAACCCGAGAAGGAGGATTTACCGGATGAACGCTTATCCGTAAAATCGGCATTGTCGTTAACGGCATAAATAATGCTGCGCACGGGAATTCCCCGCTTGCGAAAAAAGGGAGTCTTAACTGCCTCAATATTAAGGTAGACCCCCAGATTCTCATTATTCAGATTCAGCACGCAGTGGCGGGTCGACGGGCTTGGCACATGGATAGAATTGAAAAATTGAAAGGAGAGGGCGTTTCGAATCAAGGAAGGGTCATCATATTCGGCATTGAAATGGTAGGTATATTTTGAGGTTCTAATTTCATAGGATTTTTTCGGGTATTCACGTGTATGCCCTCCGCGATAGCGAATGCGTATCGGTATCCTTTTTCCCCCGCTAACCAGCTGTGCAGGCACAAAATGATTCGACCAAATATTGCTTTTTAACTGTTCATAATCTTTGTCTTTGATAGTTATGCGATACACAGGCAAGGGCATGAAGCTACCTCCTTCAAACTGGTAGACTATCGTTGATTTTATATGATTCGATTATATTAAACCAGTTCCTTTCTATTACGGGAAACATATAAATATATTACCGATAGACCTGATGGACAATTGAGGGGTATCCAATGCGGTCAAGATAACTCCTGAAATATACCATTCATGATCTGTCGAAATATGAATCCTCGAAAGGAGCATGAACATGGCTTATAACAGGTTTGGTTTCGGGAATTTGGTAGGAAGAAACGTGAAGATCAACCGCGGCGGGCCAGATTCAATTGAAGGTCTTCTGCTCGATGCTCAGTCAGACTACCTGGTTGCAGTTGCTGATGGCGGTTTTGTTTATGTTAAAGACGATCATGTCAAGAGCATTACGGACACAGGTAAATCCGGTGGAGCGAGAGAAAGTATTGTAAATCCGATTACGGCATACAACTTCGTGGGAGTCATGCAAGCCCTGCGGTATCGCCTTGTTAAAATTAATCGGGGCGGACCAGAAAAACTGGAGGGCATCATCGTTGACGTGAACCAGAACTATCTGATCTTAACCGTAAAAGGTCAAGAGGTCGTTCACATCCCTGTTAGCCATATTAAATCGATCACGGTTGTTCGTGGCGGAGGGAATAACCAATCCGGCAGCAATCAAAATCAAAATAGCAACTCTCAAGGCAACCAATCCAACCAATCGCAATCGCAAGGCAACCGCTCAGGCGGTAACCAATCGGGGGGCAACCAAGGAGGAAACCGCGCGGGCGGCAACCAATCGGGAGGAAACCGCTCAGGTGGTAACCAATCGGGAGGAAACCGTACAAGCGGTAACCAAACGAGAGGTAACCAGACTGGCGGAGACTGGATGAATTGGACAGGCGGCAACCAATCCAAGAACCGTTCCGGCAAGCGGAATCGCAGCGGCAACCGTTCCAATAACCGCTCCGGCAACCGAAATCGCAGCGGAAAACGGAGAAGTGGCGGCGAGTAACTCATCGGTCCAATACAAACGGTGTAATGATATCCAAGTCCAGCCATCTTCTCTCACTCATTTTATATATGAAGCAATAGGAATTTAAAAGTATGTTAGTCCTCCGTAGCGAAACACCTCACATGAATCATTGCGTGTTCTCCTCTTTTATAAGGTGAGTTGCATGAATATTCCACCGATTCAGCCCCTTACCGATATCATTGTGCGTGCATTATTGATGTCTTGCCTCTGAATGAGCATTGGCTGCCGAACGCATCCAATGCTTCCTTCAGGGGAGTGTTTATCCAGTACGATGCTTGCGGTTGTAAGCCTGCACGTTGTAGTTCGATATCAACAATATATGCAGGCGCAGGGGTTAGGTGATGGTGATTCTTGATGCTTAAGTGAAGTTATTTGATGTGCAAGTCATCATGACGCAGCTTTTTTTGCGAGGAGGGAAGAGATGGAACCATTACGCTCAATGATAGGCAAACGTGTTGAGTTGGAGCTTTCGGGCTGCAAGACGATGCTTCATGGAGAATTCATTGATATGGGAAGCGACGTTCTGGTGTTATATTCCAATTCAAAATATATATATACACCAATCCATCATTTGCAGCATTTACGTTTATATGAAGAATGGGAAAACCCTGCGATGGATAGCGGTCCTGATTCTAAGATCGATCTCACCAATATTTCATATCGCAAAGTGCTGATGAATTCCAGGGGCATTTTTACTGAAATTTACTTGGGAGGCTCGCACTCATTGCATGGTTATGTGACGGGCATTATGAACGATTTCTTTGTGTATCACTCACCGATGCATCAGGCGGTTTATATTCCGGTTAACCACGTTAAATATCTGATACCGTATCCACCGAACATGACCCCTTACAGTCTCAGTCAAGAACATTTTCCAGTACAGCCTTCCGGTGTTGCGCTGTCTCGAACTTTGGACCAGCAGTTAAAAAAGCTCGAGGGCCAGCTCGTCATATTTGATCTCGGCGAACAGCCCCACAAGAAAGGCTTGCTTAAATCCGTAAATGATAAAATCATTCAACTGGTTCTCGCCTGCGGAAACGACATTTACTTGCATATTGATCACATTAAATCCATCCATCTGCCGTAAATCGGATAATCTAACCTTTAGAAAGTTACAGACTTCCCACTGACAGTTTATCTGGCGGTGGGGTTGTTATTTGCCTAGCCTCTGAGAAACATCATATTGTATCGTACGGGTACTAATATAATGAAGTCGCTATTTAATCAACGGAGCATTCATTCAGAGGGGGGGCGTATCTTCTCATGCGATCAAGCAGTTGTCCATCCGTGCACGGGTTCTCGCCGCTCACAAAATCCTTCATGTAGTAGGACAGATAGTCACCGTATCGACTTTCGGTCTGAAGGAGCAGCTCATCCACGAAATAAACTCCATTCGAGATTTCGTCTTTAAGGAGCGTACATAATGCGCCATATAGGCCGCACGCAACCTGAAAATAGGTGGCGTTGGTATGATATTGAGGAAAAATGTCGTCGCTGCTTAGAACATTATACATATACCTCTCTTTGTCCGGATAAACAAGCAGGACCCCCACTAAATCTTCTCCTCCGACTTCACCGTTCGCTGGATCAAGCACCTGGTGATCCCATTCCCATATTTCGTCGATATCCTCAAGTTGGGAACGGATTAAATGAATGGTATAGTCGCTCACGCGGTAGATAAAACCTGTCTCCATATCGAATGCTTTGCCGAGGGTCAATACTTCCTCATGTGGCATTAATGAGCCATAGAATTGTTTATTTCCCAATGTGACCTTGAATTCAAGCTCGTATACTGGAAGATGCATTGTGAACGGAATGTGATGTTTCATAAACATCGGATAGTTGAGTATGGCTTCATCAAGAAAACATTCGGGTGACCAGGTCGAATAAATCGTACGCTCTTTAACGAGTGAAGGGTCTTTATATAGTGAAGTATCATGTTCAACGATATAGCAGGCAATCGGTTTCTCGTCAGGTGTTTCGTTCATTAACTTGATGGCCATCCATTGTACAACACCAGGATTCATACCGGAGCCGATAATAGCTGCTGATTGCGCGGTTTGCTGCCGGCCTTCCTGAAAAATCCGGTAACGTTCCAAAAGTGAATATTCTGCAAGACTTTCATTCTCATCCACTTTCGGATTCTCGAGCGCGGTATTAATGTAGTGCACACCGGAGTCTTGGCAGCAAGTAAGCATATCGACCGTATCAGCCCAGGATACATCGATTACGTGCGTGGTGTTGGTATTTCGCAAATGCTGACGAAACAGTTCCAATTGATTCAAATCGAATTGGTGCAGTGTGGCATGCTTTAGCAGTTTCGGCATGAATGATCGATAATGAGCCGCATCTCTCTGATTCAGGTCTATTAAATGAATCTTGCTGTGCTTTATAAAGGAATGAATGGGGTCATGGCTATCTCCAAGGCTTTTCTCTAATACCGAGAGGATTGCTTTAGCGACTCCGCCGGAACTGCCAAGTATGCTGATAACGATTCGGGGTTGTTTCATATTCTATCAACTCCTTTCTAGTAATAGAGTATTCATCGAGTTGAGAAAAGGTCTGTACGAACGCACATTCAGCGTATGATCTCGTTCGATTCACGATATGTACATAACAAGCTGAGCTCACAGACAGAAAGAGAGAGCACTGAAGGATGTGCGTGTTATTCATCGTTTTATAAGAATGATGAACAGCGCGCGCCACTGATTTTCAATGCTCTCCACGAATTGTTGTTACTGTTGTTGAATGTTCAGTACAGCCATTGAACCCAAAAAGCCAGAACCACCAATGTAAATAATAGTGTAGGAGGGATGGTTAGGACGGTTACTTTGATATAATCCTTCCATTTGATATTGACATGGTGCTGTTTAAGAATATGAAGCCATATTAATGAAGCCAGAGTACCCATGGGTAGAAGCAACGCTCCAATATCACTGCCGATTACACTGGCAAGATAAGAAATCTTGAGCGTTAGCGGATCAAGGTTCATATTGGTTAAGGTGATGGTTCCTACCATCAGGGCGGGGTGATTGTTGAAGAGGATCGATAATAACGAGAGAAGGCCACCCATTAATAAGCTGGCATTTAATAAGTCTGTTGAAACGATAGGCTCGAAGAATTGGATCAACAATTTCGTCAAACCAATATTATGAAGGGCATAGATGAGAACATACATCGCAAATGCAAATACGAGAATATGCCAGGGTGTTTTTTTTAATAAATCGTTCGGAGGTATTTTCAGAACGATCCATCTCCATGACAATAGAATGGTTGAGCCGAGGATAGCTACAATTTCGATAGGTATCCCGAAGTAGGAAGCGACAAACAAAGCGACTCGAACGGTAAAAACAAACAGGAGAACATTACGCATAAACTTATTGCGCTTGTGATTATCTTCTGGAGAAATCATAGTACCGCTAAGAGGATGCTTTCCACTGCTCATATGTTTTTTCACATGAAGTTTACGCGGTATCTGACGTCTAAAGCAGAGGAATAGCAGGCTTACGAGTAACAAAAGCCCGAGGGTTGCTGGAACAAACATCATAATGGTATGCATATAAAGATCCATGTCCACAATTTCTAGAGCGATTAAATTTACGATATTACTCACACCTATAGGTGCACTTGATGCAGTGGCTATGAGTGCACCTGAGAGTAGGTATGGGATTTTTTCATGATTTTTGAGTCCAAGTCGCCTGAGCAGAATAAGCAGGATCGGAGTCGTAATGAGAATACTTCCATCGTTGTTAAAGAACAGAGTCATTAGAAAGCATAAAATATTGACATACCAGAACAGGCGAATTCCCGACCCTCGTGCCCTGACTGCCAAGCCCTCGGCAGCCCAATTGAAAAAGCCGAAGCTCTCAAGTATGATGGCCATGACAATGGTTGCTATGATCGTTATGGCAGCACTGCTTATGGTTGACCCGATCGTTAGGAGGTCCGGTAACGATACGCTCCCGCATAGTACAACGATTGCAGCACCAACGGAAGCGGGTATGGCTTCATTTAAGCCATTTGGACGCCATATGATTAGAACCATTGCGATAATAAAAGCTGCAATTGTCAGAGTGATCACTGCTGGACTGAACATGGGTGTCTCACTCCCTTCTATCATTGATGATAAGAGTTAATTAGGAATCTTTCTTTTCGGGGACCACGACACTAATAAAAGCAACTTTTGTAGCCTCATCCTTAATAGATTCCATAGGGAGTTGTTTAGGAGGCGTTAGGAGAGTGTAAAGCCCCCAGCCTGCCAGTAAAATAACAATGAGTACGATCACAAATATCACTCCTCGCTTTGACTTATTCACTTTTTCGTGATGATACCTACCATTCATAATTAGTAGATAGATATACTCTATTTATATGTATCGAGGACTGGCAATGCTCTAATGGATTTGCCTTGATCGTGCGATATTCCGCGATTGTTGAGCTGCATCTGACCAGATCACTAGATCGGTACTGTGACATTCTATATTTCGTAAAATAGAGAGGGGGACTAGATTTGGTTTATAGATGTCGATAAGTGTAATGAAAGAGCCTTTCCCGAATCACCTGGATAATGGTTCAGGTTAATAGAAGCGAATCACGCCGCATGGAGCGTCGATAAATAACCCCATTGCTAGAAATAAGCAATGGGGCTGATTATTTTCTTAAGGCTTGGCATTTTTCCAGTAAGCATACGCATGCACCACGCTACCGGTAAAGGAAGGTGAATCCTTCAGTAAATCAGGCAGCTTGGCAAGCTCTTCCTCCATGTAAGCTGCTCCTTCTTCGTAGAAGGTAATATGATCGCCTTCATGGCTGGCTTTGATTTCTACGGAAATCTTGATCGGTTTGCCCAGCTCATCGGCAAATGCGATCTCTTCCTTAGCTACGGCGACAATTCCGTTCGATCCTTCCGCTGCATCCCGGAAGGCCATGAGAGAAACATGGTCCATTCGGTTGATCATCCACTTGCTGAGTGACATATCTTGTCCGGGAACTTTGTATTTATCCAGCCACACGGCCATATCCATGCTTGCTTCCAGATTGGAATCTTTTTTCAATTCCGTAACAAAGGCATCCAGATTCGCGGTCCATTCGGAAATAACCTGCTGCGAATTTTCCCTCCATGCAGGCAGCACATAAGGCTCAATGTCCAAATGAATGCCATGAAAGCGCTCATTACCTTCCACAGCGCGATTGTAGTTCTTCACATAATTGACCAATCGCATCATTCTGGGCCGGTTCTCCTCAAGTGCCCATATCGGATGGCCACCCATGGCATGGACCTCGATTCCGGCTGCAGCCGCTTGTTTAACAAACGACGAGTACGAACTGTACGGTTGCTCCAGGTCCAGCCTTACATAGAGCCAGTTCAAGTTTGTCTCTTTCGCAAAATCAAGAATTTCCTGACTGTTTTGAATTACTTCATGGGCTTCCCATATATATGTGCCTCTTACGATAGAGTCCCGTGTAACGGGATCAGCATCGGGCACGCGATCGCCTTCTCCCGGTTCAGGATTCGGATCGGGGGCCGGTGATGGGGAAGTAGGGTCCTTATCGTCTGGCGGCACGCTCCCATCATTAGACATGTTTTGCCAGTTGCGAATATCGTGGATAGCGATCCCGGCAAAGGAAGCATATGAACCGAGCGCGCTGGACAGATGTTCCAATTTGGCGTTCATTCTTTCCTTACCATGTCCATAAAAGCTGGTGTGAGGCTCACCCGGCATTTCCTTCGTGTTAACCCCGATAAGAATCTGCTTGCCAAGCCTGTTGGCAAGCTCAAGCTCATCTCGCGTCAGGTTCAGAATGCCATGCTCGGATTCTACTTCGTTCCGATAGGCCATAACGGTAACATGGTCAAATGTACCGATCAGCCATTCATTCAGACTGGTTCCATTACTCAGAGTGTATTGATCAAACCAGAAGGGGATGTCAATTCCGAGCTCCAGGTCGCTCCCGGATACTTGATTCAGGAACACCATAAGATTTTGTTCCCAGGTGCTGATGATTATGTCCTGCTCATCCTCCCACTGGGCAAGTACATACGGCTCTATATCAAGATGAATGCCGTCAAATCGGGCGCCGGCCGAAACCTTGCCGTTATAGTTGATCACCCAATCGGCGAGTCCGAGCATATCCTCCCGATGTTCGGTGAGGGCCCACCTTGGATCTCCTCCTAAAGCATGCACAGCAATTTGATTCTCATGCGCACGCTGTATAAATGCCTCGTAAACTTCGAACGGCATTTGACGATCAATCTGTAGGAAGATTAGATTAATTCCTTCTTCGCGGGAAAAATCAAGCAGTTCTTCGCCGCCATCCTGAATCAGATCCGTCTGCCAGATCCAAGTTGCTTTTGTTGTAGCATTTTCTCCATAAGCCGGGGTTTGAAGCCCCACCAGAAGCATGACAGCCAACAGGCCGGCAAGCATCGGGTAACCTTTTACTTTCATGTTTTCCCTCCGTTTCTCTACGAGAACTCCACGTATTCTCTATTTAGTAAACGGGGTTATTATAGCATTGATGCCTCAAAAAAAGATGAGACCTTGTTCTTACGGGACAGGTGTCAAGCAATAGATCGAACAAATGATCGGTTTAAAAGGAACTATGATATATTTGGAAAAATGTAACTAAATTATATAAATTATATGAATTTGAACAAGATTAAGGCTAACTACTCAGGAAGAAAGTTGTGTATTTGGCTTCGATATGCCCTAGTGTCACTGTTTATAATGAAGAGCATCATTAAATTTATGGGTTATGAAGGAGATTCTAAAGCTTTCATCAAAGCGGCTAGTAATTTAAGGGAGAGAGCACCTAGTAGAGGTGGTAAGTAAGATTTTATCATATGGAAATGAATCGTAATGTTGATTTCGAAAAGCATTCCCGTATACCGTTTGGCATTCAAGTCCATCCTAGGACTAAAAACATAAGGGTGGGCGCACATGATTAATTTGGAATCGAGATTGGAGAATATCGAAGACCGTTTTGTGAATATAGACACCTATCTATGTAAACATGAGTTTACGTTAGCCGGCAATTGGGATTATAAGCATGGTTATCTGGACAGGCGCTTGGATCAGGAGCGGATGGTGTGGCTTCGGATCCCTTTTCTGGTCACCAAAGGCAGCCTGGATGGCGAATGCGGCGGTTGTCATGCTACGATAAAGCTCGGCCGTCCATTCGTATTTAGACATATATACAATACGGGAACCGACAAGCATGCAGCACCTCGTTTATTAGGAGCACTCTTTGATCAATTCCAGGCTCCGATCGACCCTGACGCATCGGTGGACGAGATGTGGATTGAACAAGCACGAAAAGTCTTGGATGAAGTGGAGACAGGGTACTTGCACTGATACTCGGCGCTAACGAGGAGATCAAGTTTGCTTGATCTCTTTTTTTATAGTTACATCATAATAAGCAAGGAGCTCTGACGTTTGCTGCGGTCAAAGGGCTCCTTTTTGTATGAGTGAACAGAATAGGGGGATTAAAGAATATCCTTTGAAAAATTAAGTATTTTCGTAAAAGCGGGCTCAATGTTAAAACATCCTGATATAGTTGGAGAAACTGGCTTCAATATGTGCCAACTTGGATCAATTGAATAAATGAAGAAGGTGATACCCACCCATGAACAAAAAAACATTATTTAATGATGGATGGACATTTGCAAAAAGCAGTCTTGATCATACGGATTCGGCGAATCTGAAATTCCAACCCGTGGATATTCCCCATGATTGGCTTATTTATAACACGGAGAATTTATATGAAAACAGCATAGGCTGGTACCGGAAGCAATGGGCGTGGAATGGCGAAGGAGCTCAGGTTCTGCTGTGTTTTGACGGGGTGTATATGGATTCTTCCGTCTATGTCAATGGTCATTGCGTGGGTGAATGGAAGTATGGCTATTCCTCCTTCGAACACGAAATCACGGATTTCCTGGCAGAAGGGGAGAATGACATCGTTGTGAAGGTTGTGTTTCAAAGTCCGAACAGCCGGTGGTATTCGGGGGCGGGCATCTATCGTAATGTGTGGTTAAAGATAAGGGAAGCGAACCATATCGCAACAGACGGCATTTATATATCAGCAAAATGTCAGGAAAATGAATGGTTGGTCGAAGTCAACACAGAAATGAATATCGTAGATGATGTGGTCATCAACCATACGCTCCTGAAGGATGGTCAAAGGATCGCAGAGGTGTCCAATTGCGTCAACGCTAGCAGCACTGGCAATATAACGAATACACAAACGCTAGCTGTTGAGCGTCCATGGCTCTGGAGCCCTGATGAACCTCATCTGTATCAGTTGGTTACCGAGATGCGGGTGACTGGAATGGATCTTCCGACTGACCAGTACGATGAAATAGTAGAATCGGTATCGCACAACGTGGGATTCCGCCATATTCAGCTTGATTCGAATCAGGGGTTCCTTCTGAACGGCCGCAAACTGAAATTGAACGGTGTATGCGAGCATCATGATCTCGGAGCTCTGGGTGCAGCGTTTAACAAAACGGCCTTAGCCAGAAGGTTTGCTATTCTGAAAGACATGGGGGTTAATGCGATCCGCACCGCTCACAATATGCCTGCGAAGGAATGGATGGATCTTGCGGATGAAATGGGGCTGCTGATCGTATCGGAAGCCTTTGATATGTGGGAAAGACCGAAAACCCCTTATGATTATGCAAGATTTTTCCTGGATTGGGTTCAGCGCGACGTGAAGAGCTGGGTCAAACGGGATCGGAACCATCCGTCCCTTATCATGTGGAGCATCGGGAATGAAATATATGATACCCATGCGGATGAGAGGGGTCAGGAAATAACAAGAATGCTGATGGCAGAGGTCCAGCGATACGATCCCAAGCAAAATGCAAGCGTTACCATCGGGTCGAATTATATGCCTTGGGAGAACGCTCAGCTATGTGCCGATATCGTAAAGGTGGCAGGCTATAACTATGCCGAGAAATATTACGAGAAGCATCATCAGGCACATCCGGATTGGATCATCTATGGCAGCGAGACCGCATCGGTCGTACAAAGCCGAGGCATCTATCATTTCCCGTTTGAAAAGTCCATTCTGGCCGATGACGACGAGCAGTGTTCCTCCCTTGGAAACAGCTCGACAAGTTGGGGGGCGAAATCGGCGGAGGCCTGCATTCTGGCAGAGCGAGATATGCCCTTCTCGCTGGGACAGTTTATATGGACCGGATTCGATTATATTGGAGAACCTACGCCGTATCATACCAAAAACTCTTATTTCGGACAGATCGATACGGCAACCTTCAAGAAAGATTCTTTTTATATCTATCAAGCCGCCTGGACGGATTACAAAACGAAACCCATGGTGCATCTGCTGCCATACTGGGATTTCAACGACGGCCAAAAGATCGATGTTCGCATCTGTTCCAATGCGCCAAGCGTCGAGCTGCAGCTGAATGGGGAAACCATCGGTAAGCATGATATTGACCATGCACACGGAAGAGAGCTGGTGGGTTGGTGGAAGATTCCTTATGCAAAAGGCGAATTGAAAGCGATCGCTTATGATGAAGCTGGCCGTATCGTGGCTGAGGATACAAGAACCTCTTTTGGCGATGCCAAGCGTATTGTTTTGTGCCCGGATAAAGAAGAATTAACAGCCGATGGAACAGACCTCATCTTCCTGGAAATTGCGATGGAGGATGAGGACGGCCATTCCGCCCTGAACGCGAATAACCGGGTAGAGGTGCATGTGACGGGTGCCGGGCGGTTGCTTGGACTCGATAACGGAGACAGCACGGATTACGATCCGTACAAAGGCCGGAGCCGAAGATTGTTCAGCGGCAAGCTGATGGCAATCATCGGAGCCACATTGGAGCCTGGCCCAATTCGAATCGAGGTGTCTTCCAATGGTTTGGAGAACCGATGCCTAGATCTGACATCCATCCCTGCGCAGGATGAATTGACAAAGGGCATATCGGCAAGCATGAATAACGAAGAGGGGCCGTGCCTCACGGGGAACATGCTCGAGCTTCCGCTTCGCAAGATTGAATTGATCAGCGAAGGAGGTCAATCATTTCATCCGTCCAATCGGCAAATGGTGGTGCGTGCCATGTTACATCCGCCGGAAACCTCTTATCAAGAGGTCGAATGGGCTGTCGTGAATGATGCCGGCATCGAATCCAATATCGCCGGTGTGGAAGCCGATGGCCATGAAGCCATCGTAACTGCTCTTGGCGACGGTGAGTTTCGTTTGAGATGTACGAGTCGGAACGGGACGGATAAAACCAAGCTCATCTCCCAGCTTGAATTTCAAGTTGACGGTTTGGGTGCGGCCTACAAAGATCCATACTCCTTCATCTCCGCAGGACTGTATGATTACAGTCAAGGTGATGTGGGGAACGGGAACGAAAGAGGCGTAGCTACGAGCAGAGACGGCGAGACGCAAGTCGGATTTCGGGACATCGATTTCGGTCCCCATGGCTCCGATACGATCACCATTCCGATATTTGCACTCTCAAGCGAAGCGTACTCGCTGCAAATCTGGGAAGGCATGCCTGGTGAGGAGGGCAGCTCCTTGCTGGCCGACTGCATTTATCAGAAAGAGTCCAAGTGGAACGTGTATCAGGAAGAAACCTACCGGCTATCCAAGAAGCTGCGCGGCATCACGTCAATATGCTTTGTCCTGCGCCAGAAGGTGCACATCAAAGGGTTTTATTTTCAAGCGGGGAATCGGGCCTTCGAGCAGCATTATGCCGCAGATGGTGATCGAATCTACGGAGATAGCTTTACGATTATGGATGACAAGGCTGTTGAAGGTATAGGAAATAATGTTTCCCTCGAGTTTGACCTAATGGATTTCTCAGAAGCAGGCACTTCAAAACTGATTGTGTACGGGCGCTCGGCCATAGATAAAAACACGATTCATATCCGGTTTGCCAATTCGGCGGGAGAAAGCAATCAGCTTGTTGAATTTACGCAAACTGATGGATACGAAGAGCAAGTGTTCGATCTGGAGCATGTGAACGGCAAACAGAAGGTGACGTTCATCTTCCTGCCGGGAAGCCAGTTTGATTTTGGCTGGTTCCGGTTTGTACGATCCGGTTCATAATACAAGGGGTGACTCAAGGCTGCTGATCCAATCGGCAGCCTTCTTTTGTTAGGAATTGAGGTAAGGTCCATCTGAACGGATCGATAGGATTTTAATTAACCCTGCGGTATAATTAAATGATCGACATACCTGGATGGAAGGGACCGTGATGGAAATGAAGCAAACCAATAAACCGAGGAGTAAAAGAGGGCGCAGGATTGTCATATGGACCCTGTCTATATTAGTCATTATTACCATAGCAGCTAGTGTTCTACTGGATTCTCTTACTTACAAACCGCTTGATGAAGCGAAAGCGGTGTTTCAAAGTGATACGAAAGTAGTTGTCGAACACCTCAAGGACGGCTATCGTTTCGAGCCGGTGGGCGGGGAGGTGACCCAGCCTGACATTATTTTTTATCCGGGTGGATTGGTGGAGCCTGAAAGTTATGCGCCTTTTGCCAAGAGAATGGCGGAGAAGGGGCACCGCGTATATATTGCATCCATGCCTTTGAATCTCGCCTTCTTCGGACAGAATAAAGCGGATTCCTTCATATCGGAGCATCAAGACAGACGTTATGTCATTGGCGGGCATTCCTTAGGCGGGGTTTTTGCTGCGAGATATGCTGCTGAACATGCGGATGTCATTGACGGGGTTTACTTCATGGCATCCTACGCGGATGATGGAGGCAAGCTAAACGGGTTGAATATGTCCGCGCTTCAAATCACCGGTACGCAGGATGGCGTTCTTGATCGAACCGAGTGGGAGGCTGCAAGAAAGAATCTGCCGAACGATACGACATACGTGGATATTGCGGGCGGCAATCACGGACAATTCGGTTCTTACGGTTTCCAAAAGGGAGACAACGAAGCTTCCTTAACCCCAGCAGAGCAGTTGATCGAAGTGACGGAAGCCATGGACCTCTGGATCCAGGGACTCGATTCGTTTCAACGCTGAAACTGAAATGTAACCCGATTGAAACTTCTACGTATATAGGTTATAAACATGGGTACATGTTAAACACTTAAAGAAGTTGAGGGATTCCATCATATGAATGTGGCGTATACAGACTATGCCGATACGGGATATCGGCGGGCTGAGCAGAAGGCAGCTCAGTATTTTGCATCACTTTATGTACAGGTTAAGGAAAAGAGTTATGTGCCGATCCTGACAGAGGACATTCTAATATGGAAAAGGAAGCATATTCATCGTCCTTCATGGCTGTCTTTTTTATCGCGCGGAAAGAAGAAACCGGATAGCCGGGATTATCATAAATATATCGGCTGGCTTCATTATACAGGCGAATTGGATAATTACTTGGATCGAAGCATTTCCTATATTTATATGAGAGACCTGGGGATGGACCTGAATTCGCCTGACACGAAGGCCCGAATTCGGCGCGTTGCCCAAGATACCAAGAAACTTCTGCTTCGCTCGAACAATAGGAACGGTGGAGGTACGCCGGATTACATGAGTTTGGCCGGGCTGTACCGATGGGCACAGAAGGAAGGCATCGAGAATGCCGTGATTTGGGTCATAAACAAACTGAAGCTCGTGGCGACCCATATCCCGGAGGAGATGGATGCGGACCAAGCTCAACGCAAATTGATTAAAATTATCGTAGGCGTTGTTATGCACGTCATCGAGGATATGAATGTCGAGACATCGCCTGCGGAGCGCTCAGCCCGCCTTGATGATGCTATCCGGCTGGGATATTCCTATGGGTTGACCTATCCTTTTATAGACGATCTGCTCGATTCAAGGGTACTTAACGCTCAAGAGAAGGAACAGTACTCCCAGATGATACGTCAGGCGCTCCTTACTGGAACGGTACCGGAGCTTGGGCAGTGGAGCGGGAAGAACATGGATCTCGTTCAATTCGTTCATAAGGAACTTCGGGATGCATTTGAGTATATTCAGGGACACCAACGCCCGGAAACGCAGCATGCTTTTTTCGAGCAGTCTAATGTGTTTTTTCATTCCCAGCATATTGACCGCATTAAGGATCTGGGCAATCCCAATTACAGTAACGAGGAATTATATCTGCCAATCATCCTGAAATCATCGTCCTCCCGCTTGATCGTCCGTTCCGTTATCAGCGCTTCGGCGGATGAAGGCTTTGAGGACCGAACCTTCTTCTACGGTATCTACAACCAGCTGGCCGATGATTTTGCCGATATGTTTCAGGATATGGAAGACGGGGCGGTAACCCCGTATACGTACTATTTAAAATATCGCGGTCAGCGTACGGATCTTATCAATCCCTTTGAAATGTACTGGGCGGTTATTTCCCATCTGATTCATGGGGTGTATCATTCGGACGCCAAGACGCGAGAGGTGATGCTGGACCGGGCCATTAACGGCCTGAAGCGTTGTATGGAACGGGTCGGTGCTGAGAAATATAACGAAATCATGGATATTTTTGCATCCGGTAACCCGGAATTCAATCGGCTTGTCCAGCAAATGGTTCGAACAGCCGATCAGGTGGATTTCTTCGATAAGTTGCTGCGGGACCAGATGGTTACGGTGCTCCGAAACGAGCGGAAGGAAAAGGATTATTTTATCGATACCATTAAAACCGTTCGAAATGAGATTAACAACAGCTTGCAAATCGCAAAGCCCCTTGGCATTCCACCCATGAAAGAGTCGCTGATTGACGCCGCCAATTATACGCTCGATGGGGACGGCAAACGTCTAAGACCTATCTTGACTTGGGTTATGGCGGTCAACGAATACGGTTTGCAAGCTTCCGCCATCGTGCCGCTGCTAAGGTCGCTTGAATACATGCACACCGCTTCCTTAATATTCGATGATTTGCCGTCTCAGGATAACGCCTCTACCCGTAGAGGACGACCGACCCTGCATCGGGTTCATGATAGCGCCACGGCGGAAATCACCGGTTTGTTCCTGATTCAGAAGGCTATCGAAGAACAATCGTCCCTTGATGGGTTTGATCCCCAGACGGTATTAAAGCTGATTCAATATTCGTCTCAGCGAGCGGGAGATATGTGTTCGGGCCAGGCGATGGATTTGAATTCAAAAGGGAAGGCATTGTCTTTGGAGGAGCTGAACATGGTATGTTATTACAAGACGGGCATTGCCTTCGAGGCATCTCTCGTCATGCCTGCCATCCTCGCTCAGGTGAAGGAGACCGAAATTGCGACATTGAAGAAATTCGCCTACCATGCGGGCATTGCCTTTCAGATTCAGGATGATTTGCTTGATGTGCAGGGCGATATGGAGCAGCTCGGGAAACCCGGAGGACAGGATGCGGAGAATAATACATCGACCTTTGTGAGCATTTTGGGTCAGGAAGGCGCCAGTCGGGAAATGTGGGAGCATTATTGCCTGGCTATGGAGGCGCTGCAGGAGATGCCGCGCAATTCGGCGTTTCTCAAGCATTTATTAAATTACATGGTAAATCGAGATCGTTAAATTGCTTCTATTAAATTGTTAATGTTCAATCATGAGAAAAATATCCCGAGAGGAAGTGTTGGCGTGAATGCCAGCACTTTTTTAGGTTATGGCATTGGTTTAAGCCATGCTTGCTGCATGCGTGTTACAAGGATGATATTGTGCAAAAGCAGCAATTCAGAAGAAACACAGCGTATTCCCTATAGATACAATAAGCCCTATGATACGCTTTTAGCCAGCGACCTGCCGCCGATTGAAAGAACGCCCCGTCTGAGCACGCCGGTTAGTATCGTGGTTGGCGAACAAAGTCCTGAATCCATGCTGGAGGTTGGGAAGCAGCTAAGCCGAGCTATTCCAAACGCCAAAAACACGATTCTAGAGGGCCAAGATCATATGCCGGATCCGGAATGGTTGCTGCCATTACTCTCAAGCTTTCTTTACAAGTAGTTAAAGTGGAGAAGAATAAAAGCGAGATTGTTTTTTTGATAAAAAAGTACAGTTCTTGCTGCAAGGAATTTGGTATGATGACCTCATAGCCAATCCAACTTGATAGGGGGCAACAGGACTTGAAATGCAGAGCGGTGAAATCGTTCAACGCGCCATTGATTATATCGAGGATCATCTGACGGAATCACTGACACTTGAGGGGATTGCCGACGTGGCGGCCATGTCGCTGCCCAATTTATACCGTTTGTTTCATAGCCTGACGGGACACCCCATTAAAGAATACATACGTAAACGCAGAATCAACGAAGCCGCCAACTGCTTGCGAAATAGCGACTTGCCGACCATCGATATCGGGTACCGCTGCGGATTTGAGTCGTATCCGACATTCATTAAAACCTTCAAGAGACTCACGGGACAGACTCCAGGACAATATCGAAGATCTCAGGTGGTTTACAGCTTCGAACGGATGAATCTGAAAGAGCATGTAAGCTATTTGGAAGAACGGGCCTTATCAGAACGATTTCCTGAAGTAAGGGTCATCCGTCTGAATCCTCAGCAAGGGATCGGCCATCTCTTCGTTTCCGAGTATGAGGAGGGTATAGAGACCGCTGCGATCGATCATTTTCGCGAACGGTTGTCATCACACCGTATCGATCTCAATGGGCTGAGGCTCTTCGGTTGGAACGTGGACATGGAAGGTGAAACCAAGCCCTTCGGTTATCAACTGCTGGCTGTAGGCACGATGGAGCAAGCCGAGATGATGAAGCATTCGGAACTTTATTCCCTGACGCTTGCGGGTGGATTGTATGCAGTGGCCCGAACGCCGTCGGTAGCGGAAGACAGTATTCAAAACACCTGGAACCGTTTGTTCTCCGAGTGGCTGCCCCGCAGTGTGTTTGAGCAAGGAAAGCATGAGTTCATTGAAGAATATGCGCTGAACCGGGATCAAATTGTTCGGATGAAGCTTTATCTTCCGGTGGAACGAAGCAAGCTGGTGAAACCTATTGAAATCGTGCAGTTGTCTTCGCTTAAGGTGATGCGCTTTCGAAGGACGGGTATAGATTGCGTCAAACAAGCGGATGAAGCTTCCATTGCCTGGTTATGCCGTAATGGATTGATGGAAGATTCGCGAATCCGCATATTCATGCACTGTGACGGTGGACTGCTGGATGAAGGCTCTGTTTATGAGGTTTATATAGCTCCTCCTGAGGATTTTCTTCCTTCCTGTGAAGAAGCAGATCTACAAGTTGAGCTGGAAGGCGGAATGTATGCTTGTCTGGAGTCAGGTGCCGCTGGCACGATGACAGGTGTACTTGAAAGAGTGGATCGATGGCTCGATATGTCAACCGAGTATAGGCCGGATCCAGGACGCTTTTGGTATGCGAGTTATTTGCCTAAAGAAGAGGCGGATCTCGGGATGATCAGAGTGAAGTGTTATGTTCCTGTTCAAATCATGTCATGAGCATAAGAATGGAGGGAGTTCATGGGCCGATTGCCTATCGAAAGAGTGCAGCCGGAGGGGTATCGTCCGTTTACGACACCACGCGTGTTAAAAATGATACATGGAGGCAAAAATATGAGCGAAGTGCGTGATAATCTCAACTATGCAGAGGTAAGTCCGATTAAGAACAAAGTGGGCAGCATATTCATCCCGGTTCGGGATATCGAAAGGTCGCGCAGCTGGTACTGCCGTGTACTCGGAATAGCGGAAGATGATTGCCAGGTGATGAATGGTCATTTATGCCCTTTGCCCATGGAAGGAACGGGCGTGATTCTGGATACCATGCCGAAGTGGGGAGGAGATCAGCCGGGGGGAGCCCCATCTATCGATACTCCTGCGTTCATGCTGCTGACAGAAGATCTGGAAGGATCGTTAGCTTACATGAAAAAGCTCGGAGTAGAGCTCGTGACGGAAATTGAACATCATCATTGGTTCGTCATAAAGGATCCCGATGGAAACAAACTTATGATATGTCGTGAATAAGTAACCCGATTTTGAAACCATACATAAGATTGCGATTTACGTAAAAAGGGTACGTCGAGATTGGGAATGTTCCATTCACTGAAAAAAACATTGGTGGTAGTAAAAGGTAGATATTGAAGGGACTCTAGGCCGGGGCTTGCACCGGCTTTTTTGATAGGATAGGAACTATGGAATACTGATATAAATGTAAAAAAATATAAATTGAGGTTGATAGTGGTATATAACGAACCTATAATGGAAATGTAAGCGCATTATTTTACGTAATGTCCTCGAACAACAAGTGGATTTACCATCATAGATTGGTTGCATGGCAAATCATAGAGAACGAGAAAGAGAGGTGACACGAAGCTTAGTAGACGGTTCGCTAGAAGAACAGCTATGAGGTGCACAGGTA
This sequence comes from Paenibacillus sp. FSL W7-1332, assembly GCF_037969785.1. Taxonomy (NCBI): domain Bacteria; kingdom Bacillati; phylum Bacillota; class Bacilli; order Caryophanales; family Paenibacillaceae; genus Paenibacillus; species Paenibacillus sp. FSL W7-1332. Next base: position 3,175,079 of record NZ_CP150209.1, read on the forward strand.
TCCATGAAGCCTTTAATTCGATCATAATTAGGAGGGAACATGATGCTAAGAAAAGGAATAAGTGTCGTTATACTGTTCAGTCTTCTGGTCGTTCTAATGCCTGTCAACAAAGTCAATGCCGCACCGAACTGGAATTTGGTATGGAGTGACGAGTTCAATGGGACCTCGCTCAACAGAGCCAATTGGACACCGGAAATCGGTACCGGCAGCGGCGGATGGGGAAACAATGAGCTGCAGTATTATACCGACCGGGCACAGAATGTTCAGGTAACTGGCGGTAACCTTGTTATTACAGCGCAGAAGGAATCCTACGGCGGGATGAATTACACTTCTGCCCGGATCAAAACCCAGGATTTGAAGAGCTTTACTTACGGGAAAGTAGAGGCGCGGATCAAGCTGCCATCGGGTCAAGGTCTATGGCCGGCGTTCTGGATGCTGGGAAGCAATATCAGTTCGGTCGGCTGGCCGAAAAGCGGAGAAATTGACATTATGGAACGGGTAAACCATAATCCTTACGTGAATGGTACCGTACACTGGGATGCAGGAGGGCATGCCGAATATGGACGAGTATCCGGCAATTTGGATTTCTCCCAGTTCCATGTCTACAGCATAGAGTGGGATTCCAAATATATTCGTTGGTTTGTAGACGGTCAGCAGTTCAATGAATTCTATATTGAGAATGGAACCGGCAATACCGAGGAATTCCAGCGCCCGTTCTTTCTATTATTGAATTTGGCAGTCGGCGGAAATTGGCCTGGAAGTCCGAACAATTCCACGCCGTTCCCATCGCAGATGCTGGTGGATTATGTACGCGTGTATCAAGACAGTGGTGCATCGAACGTGATCAGTGATGGGATTTACACGATCGCTTCCAAGGCGAGCGGCAAAGTGATGGATGTTGTGGATGTCTCCATGGCAAGGGGAGCCAAGATTCAGCAGTGGACCAACTACGTTGCCAATAATCAAAGATTCAGGGTAGAAAGCACCGGAGACGGGTACTACAAGCTCACAGCCGTGCACAGCGGAAAGGTTCTTGATGTGCCGAATTCGTCCACAGCCACCGGCGTTCAGCTGCAGCAATGGGACGATAATGGATCGAATGCGCAGCGATGGAGAATCGTTGATGTTGGCGGAGGCTATTACAAACTTGTGTCCAAAGTAAGCGGACTGGCAGTCGATGTAGCCAGTGCGTCCACAGCAGATGGGGCGGTTGTCCAGCAGTGGACGGATAATGGTACGGATGCGCAGAAATGGATGTTCACCAAAATTAACTAAACTTGGACAAGCAGCTCCGTAAGGGGCTGCTTGTTTGGTTATGAAGAAGGTTGGCTTATTCCTGTTCCGGCTGACGAGTTGCATGCCCGTTTGGTATAATGGATGGAAAAATCCGGAGGAATCAGGAAACATGCAACCAGTTCTTTTTACGAACGGAAATCTCTTTTTACCCCATAGCGCTTCAACAGCGGATTCGATATTTGTGGAAGACGGAATCATTCGTGCTATTGGAAGCGCAGCCGACCTGCGACTTCAGCTGGCGGATCGGAAGTATCAAACGGTGGATTGGGATGGCGCCTTCGTTTTACCTGGCCTGGTCGATGCACATATGCATCTCGGTATGCATGGACTGAAGCTTGGCATGCTTGACTTCACTGAGGCGACCTCTAAGGAAGAGATGCTGGCTATGCTTAGGGAAAGGGTCGCGGTTACGCAGCCTGGCGAGTGGATCATGGGGTTGAACTGGAATGAACATAACTTTCCAGACCGTCAGATTCCGAGCATGCAGGAACTCGACGACATGACAACGGAACATCCAGTCTATCTAACCAGGACCTGCTTCCATGCTTACCTGGGTAATTCGGAAGCCTTCCGAAGAGCGGGTGTTACATCAGACACGCCAGATCCGGAGTCCGGCGCTTTCGGCCGGGATGCCGATGGCCGGTTAAACGGCCGCATTTACGAGAATGCATCGATACCTTTTGCCATGGTGCAGCCGGAGCCTGATCCCGCCAGCCTGAAATTAGCGATGCTGGAGGCGTGCCGTGATGCGCTGCGTTTAGGCCTTACGGCAGCTCATACGGAGGATCTCCGCTTGCTTGGAAGTGTGGAAGCAATGCAGCGGATTCATAGAGAGCTAAGAGAGGAGGGACTGCACTTTCGTACCCATCAGCTGATGTTTCATGGTTATCTTGATGAAATGAAAGAGCTGGGCCTTAAGCCGGGCAGCGGCAACGATTGGAACCGTATTGGGGCCGTCAAATTATTCGCGGACGGGGCGGTTGGCGGAAGAACGGCGCTGCTGAAGGATCCCTACCATGATGCGCCTCATACTAGGGGGCTGGCTATGCATACTCTAGAGGAGCTAAGGGAAATCGTTGGCAGAGCGCGTCATCTGGGCTTTCCCGTTGCTTTTCATGCGATTGGGGACGGCGCGGCAGCGTTGATGACGGATGTGCTTGAACTTTATCCATTAAGTCGGGATTCGAAACTTCCGGACCGATTTATCCATGCCCAAATTGTACACCCGGATACGGTGAAGCGAATGAGTAAGCTGAATCTGGCCGTTGACCTGCAGCCCCGGTTTGTAGCCAGCGATTTCCCTTGGGTGTTAGAGCGTGTGGGCCCTGATCGGACAAGCTATTTGTATGCGTGGAAGAAGTGGCTGCGCTCCGGACTGCCTTGTTCCGGAGGAAGCGATGCTCCCATAGAGCCGCTAAGCCCGCTGCTCGGGATTCATGCTGCAATGACGAGACGGAAGCCGGATGAGAGACATGATGGATATATGCCGGAGGAAAAGCTGAGCTTAACGGAAGCGATTGAATTGTTTACGATCGGTGGTGCCAAGGCGGCCGGAGAATCAGGGCAGCGGGGAACGATAGCAATAGGGAAATATGCTGATTTTACCGTTGTGGATCGTTGCTTGCATGATGCTATGGATCCGGATGAACTGCTGAAGACGAAGATCAGAATGACGATTGTGAACGGGGAAATCGGTTATACGCAGTAACTTATCCAATCGAGCAGTCCAGCAAAGGACTTGCTCGATTTGTATTTATGGATGATTTTTAATGACACAGAGATGGCTTATCGACTTGAGCCTTACTTGACGACATGGTATATTGTGAAGTTGCCGGCAAAATCGTCGTACAGCATGAGGGGATGATCTTAAGCAAAACGTTAGTGGAGATTAGAGAACATGTGGGTTATCCGGATAAACATTCAAACCATGGGATATAACGGCTACATCGTTGGTTAGTGTGAAAAACAGGCGCAATTGCGTCGTTGTTTCATATATTTAAAGAGACTGAAGAGTCGAAGAAGGGAGGAAGCCAATGAACTTAAAATGGAAGACATATCTCCCGCTGTTATGGATCCTGGCCATTCCTGTGCTTAACATTTTTTATGGGATATTGAACCATGCACATACGCCGGTAAAAAGCTTAATGACGGATCTTGACTCTGCAATTCCGTTTGTACCGATATTCATTATACCGTATCTGGTATGGTACCCTTTTATCATTATTATGCTGTTTCTGTTCTGTTCCAGAGACCGAAATGTATATTATCGAACACTATTGACCCAGTGTATTGGACTCATCGCGTGTTACATTATCTTTTTCTTGTTCCAGACGACGGTAGAGCGGCCGCCGCTTGTAGGCACAGGGATTCTTGACCGGATGGTAAATCTGGTGTACAGCACCGACAATCCGTACAACTGTTTCCCAAGCATTCATGTTCTGACCAGCTACTTGATGATAAAAGGGGCAGCAGCTAGTGCAGGCTTTACGAATAAAGATCGGGTGGCGGTGCATATCTTTGCTTGGTCGATCATTGTGTCCACGCTATTCGTGAAACAGCATGTCCTGCTGGACGTGGCGGGTGCCATCGCACTAGTTGAGATTCTGTGGTTTGGGGTAGGAAAATTATCTTTAGGGTTCCGTTCTAAAAACCGGGGAGTTATCGTCCGCGGGGAGAATATGTAGGAGCAATAAAAGTCCGGATAGACCGATTGCCGTTTAAATTGCAAGCATTGTGTACGAAATCGAACGATAAAAGCCGAGTTTATAGGAAAAAATGTCATCATCATGTTACAGGAGAAGCCATAAGAATGATTCGGAACACCGAAAAGCTCATCAGAGATTTCAAGAACAATCCCAGGATGGAAGGAACGATTCTGGCATCATACTGCCGGATCACTTCCCTGTATGGTGACCGGAATGACGCAGCCGCCTTATTCCGACTGTTTGCGGAGGAGCCTTCCGATTACAAGCGTTCCCTGCTGCTTGATCCGATTATGAGATGCGGAGATCAGGAGCTGGCTGAGGATATAGCGCGTGTTTGTTTTGATGGGAAGAAACTTAAGGAGAACATGCCTGGCGAGATTTTGCATGTGCTCGGGTACTTGGACTATGACCGCATGATGGATTATATGGTGGCGTGCATAACCGCAATTGATTGGTATTTATCGAAAGCTGCCTGTATCGGCTTGATGCATCTCCCTTGCGAGCGTTATTGCGAGATATTCGCTGATGAGCTGGAGCGGGTTTACGGACAACCGCTTTTTCCCGAATTTCTCCCGGCGCTATGTTTCAAATTCACCGATGCCCGGATGGTTCCCCGGCTTATGGAGTGGGGGGAGCAGGCCTCTACGGATTGCAATGCGGGATTGATCCTGGGCATCTCTGCATTTGGCCGATCGCAACAGGCGAAGGTCCGACGTATTTTGATGGAACCGAAATGGGAGATGGATGCAACCGGAACCGGAAGTCACTGGTGGGGCTACATGTCCATGCAAATGTCCGAAGTGACGTTCAGTCAGCTTATTTCGGATATGAAGGATAGGATGCCGCTGGATTTACATAAAGGTGAGACGTTAGAGGTAGAGGCGTTAATTGTTCACAGCCTGCAGGTGCTGCATGATTTGATGGAAGTGAAGCTGAGTGATGATCTTCATCCCCTCCGTTTTGCTGCGACGAATAATGAGCGGTTCTCCGATCTCTACGCGCAGTTGTTTCAATGGAGCAACGAGTATGAAGATGATTCCATGATAGGCCGGATCCAACATGTTTTGGGATACGATCACCCGATGGTGAATCAATACATAGTATTAAGAACGAGGATGGAAATGGCGATCCGCCGGGAAATGGAACTGGAGGCACTGCGACTTCAGCCATAAAATGGTTCCGACAGGTGTGCATCGATGGAACAGCTCATGAAATCAGCCGAGTTTTCCGAAAATTTAATAAATAAGGTTTACCGCCGAAATGGTTTTATATATAATAATCATAACAAATGCGATGAAGAGACGAGTAAATAAACGAATTCTTGTACAGAGAGCTCCGGCAGCTGAAAAGGGGCAAAGCGTTCTTTATTGAAAAAAGACTCAGAGCAGCACATGGAACCCTCATTGAGAGGCGGATGGTGTGCCAGGAGCTCCTGTTATAGAGCTAGAGTATCTGCATTACCGTGTAATGCCGTACTCGATGAGGCGAATATGGTGACATATTGGCAAATTTGGGGTGGTACCGCGAGTATAACAATCTCGTCCCTAAGACTTATGGTCTTGGGGGTGGGATTTTTTTGTTATATCAAAAGAAATATGATGGTTCAAGGTAGGGTACCTACACGAATCACGCCGGATTGAATAGTTATCTAGAAGAAGCTCATTTACTGCATGCTTTTGTCCGTACGGTAGATCAAAGTCGATGTATGGGAAACATGACGCCACTATTGAAAGGATATGAGTAACGAATGTCTGAAAAACTTAAAGTCGGTATTGTCGGTGGAACGGGTATGGTCGGTCAACGTTTTATGCAACTGCTGGATGGGCATCCATGGTTCGAAGTCACTTCCATTTCTGCCAGCAAAAACTCAGCCGGCAAAACGTATGAAGAGTCGGTTCAGGGCCGCTGGAAGCTTGCCACGCCAATTCCCGAGCGGGTGAAAGGCATCATTGTGCAGGATGCTTCACAAGTGGAACAGGTAGCGGAAGAGGTTGATTTTGTATTTTGCGCGGTTGATATGAAGAAGAATGAGATACAGGCATTGGAAGAAGCTTATGCCAAAACGGGGACGCCCGTCATTTCCAACAATTCCGCCCATCGCTGGACGCCTGACGTTCCAATGGTCATTCCGGAAATAAATCCGGGTCATATTGACGTGATTGCCGCGCAGCGCAAACGTCTGGGAACGACAACCGGTTTCATTGCCGTGAAGCCGAATTGCTCCATTCAGAGTTATGTACCGGCGCTTCACGCTTTGCTTGATTACAAACCCACCCAGGTTGTTGCCTCCACCTATCAGGCGATTTCCGGTGCCGGTAAGAACTTCACCGATTGGCCGGATATGCTGGACAATGTGATACCGTATATCGGCGGGGAGGAAGAGAAGAGCGAGCAGGAGCCGCTGCGCATTTGGGGCAGCGTCGTGAACGGTGAGATCGTGAAAGCCCAATCGCCATTGATTACGACGCAATGCATTCGCGTACCCGTAACCGATGGTCACTTAGCTACCGTATTTGCATCGTTCGAGAACAAGCCTTCGAAGGATGAAATTCTGGACCGCTGGCAGCAGTTTAAGGGAAGACCGCAAGAGCTGAATCTTCCAAGTGCGCCGAAGCAGTTCATTACGTATTTCGAGGAAGAGAATCGCCCGCAGACGAAACTGGACCGTGACATCGAGCGCGGCATGGGTGTATCGGTGGGCAGATTGCGTGAGGATTCCCTCTACGATTACAAATTCGTAGGACTCTCGCATAATACGCTGCGCGGCGCGGCTGGCGGAGCTGTTCTGATCGCTGAACTGCTGAAAGCCGAAGGTTACATTCAAGCGAAATAATAACTATACTCATTAAGAAAAAGGCGACTGCTTGATGCAGTCGCCTTTTTGTGGTCATTGTTCATGGTTCGTACATTGACGAAGTTCGTGTTTATCGTATATAGTGTAATTCGCGCTTCAATGCAAAAAAGCAAAGAAGCCGAAAAGCATAAAAGCAAAAAAGTTCATCTATATAGTCAAGTGGACGGGAAGAAGCCCTGTCATGACCAAGTTTAAGGAGTCTTAGCACCATGGAACGACATCTCAGTTTCTCAAAAAGCATCATTCTTATTGTGTTTATACTGGCAGTACTGTTTGTCTCTATCTTTCTTCTTAAGGCAGAGCCGCATATACCGCTTCTGGCAACAACCGTGGGTATCGCCTCCTTGCTGCGGTTGTTCGGGTTTTCCTGGAAGCATCTGGAATCCGCAATCATTCAAGGCATTCAAACGGCGATTATGCCGATTCTCATCCTTTCGCTCATCGGCATTCTGATTGCGGTATGGATGATGAGCGGCACCGTCCCGACCATTTTATACTATGGAATGGATTATATTGAACCGCATTATTTTGCCGTGAGTGCGTTATACGTGACCATCGTGGTGTCGATGTTTACCGGGAGCTCTTTCACGACGGTCAGTACGGTTGGCGTTGCCTTCATGGGGATTGCTGTAACGACCGGGATTTCTCCGGCACTGGCAGCAGGAGCGGTGATCTGCGGAGCTTGCTTTGGGGATAAAATGTCGCCGCTGTCCGACACAACGAACTTTGCTCCGGCGGTCGCCGGCATATCCTTGTTCACCCACATTGGCAACATGATGTACACTACGGTGCCGGCCCTGATCGTGACAACGATCTTTTTCCTGCTGGCACCAACGGCGAATAGCCTGGATTTAACATCGATAATTCAAATCAAGGCTGCGCTGAATGACGGATTCCATATTCATTGGCTAACGTTGCTATCGCCGATTGCGGTCATTGCCTGTTCCGTCAAGCGGATTCCGATCCTCCCTACGATCATTGTCGGCATTGTTACCGGACTCATCGTAACGGCCTTCGTTCAACAGCAGACGGCAGTCGATGTCTGGTTCAGCGTCATGCAGAGCGGTTACAAGAGCACGATCGCCAACGAGACCGTTGCTTCCATTGTCAACCGCGGCGGATTGCAATCGATGATGGGGTCCGTATCGCTGATATTGATTGCGTTATCCTTGGGAGGGCTGCTTCAGCATTGCGGCGTCATTGAAGCCTTCTTCCGCAAAGTCATGCAGCCGCTGAAGCGGAAGAGCAGTATCGTTCTGATGACCGGGGCGTCTGCGATTGCGGTCAATGGCATGACAGGTGAGCAGTATTTATCGATCCTTTTGCCTGGTCAAATGTTCAAGGAGGAATATGTCCGCCGAGATCTTCCGGCGAAGACGTTGTCCCGTACATTGGAGGATTGCGGTACGCTTGTTAACCCGCTGATTCCATGGGGGGTAAGCGGTGCCTTCTTCGCTGCTACGCTTGGAATTCCGGTCATTGAATATGCGCCGTATGCAACTTTCTTGTGGTTAAGCCCGCTCTTTACATTTGCCTATGCCTTGATACCGCGATTACAGCGGAACTCGCTGGGCAGGAAGAACTAAGGATAACCGAATAAACATGGATCCTCTGTTTGACCTTGCCTTCCGGATAGGGGAGACAGGGTCTTTTTGATTAAAGCGATTTAGACCCAGCCTGTTCTTCGATACAACTGATATGATGGAAAGTGATGTGCAGCCAACAATCGCGGATTCATTCTTACGGGAGAGGATATTAGCATGAACCATAGGAAAGATAACGAGCTAACCGCTGCGGCGCTGATGGAATTGCATGTTCAGGCGATGTTTACGCATGACCGGGATATGCGAATTCGCATCATCAACGAGCCTTGGCCGGGAGAGGAGCTTGCCCCGAGGTTTTTCATGGGTCGAACGATAGACGGCTCTTCGATCTGCAGGTTTCGTCATGATGTTCCCGCAGGAATTGCCGGGCAATTGAGGGCTTTGGTTGAAGATGAGCCGATCGTAACTGAAGAGGTTCAGACGAGGCCTAAACATTTTGCAGCTTATATGAACCTCCTTCGCACTGAGCACTATTCGAGCGGACCTTGTTATTGGATACCTGATCAAACAACGCAGGCCAAACAGACGGTAAGGATCACCCCGGGAAATATTCGCGAATATTCGCTCGCCGGTTTTGAATGGCTGATCACGGAAATCGATTATGACCAGCCTTGTGTTGCGCTCATTCATGAGAATAGGGTGGTATCGGTTTGCCGCAGCGTTCGGATTACAGAACGAGCTCACGAAGCTGGGCTTGAAACGTTAGAGGAATGTCGTGGAAGAGGTTATGCGGCTGCTGTTGTTGCCGGATGGGCCATAGAGGTGCAAAAGATGGGCGCGCTGGCGTTGTACAGTACTTTATGGGAAAATAGCTCTTCCCGGAGAGTGGCAAATAAATCAGGGTTGTCCTATTACGGGGTTAACTTCACGATCATATGACATGCTGGGCAGCGTAGACTCCTTACTGTATGAAGCCATAAAGAAATCCCTCAATAAAGTTGAGGGATGAAGTGAAGTACTCCATGATGATGTGAAATGATTAGCTCGAGCTGCCTCTTCTGTTCTTATAATAGCCATGACCTTGGTTGCCATGCCTGTGTTTGTAATCGGATGAGGAACCTTTACGACGCGAATAGCCATGGCTGCTGCTGTATTTTCTTCCATAATTCTTCGCGGAACTGCTGTAACGCTTACGGCCATGACTATGGGATGTAGAGTGGAGAAGCTTATTCATGATCTTTCTTAACATGCGAAAACATCCTCCTTTCTTGTTCGTCATCATTCCATATAATTTAATCGGATCGTAACATAAATGAAACCCCATAATCAAATTAAAGGCTGCCCTTCTTATCAGAGGGGTAGTCTCTTGCATTAGCGAGCGACTGCAGCTCGTGCATGAACTGCAAAGAACTTGAGTAAGGTTCACTCAATTGCATCAAGCGTCTAATCATGTTCTGCAGTTCAATCGAGAGATGAAGTTCTTCCTGCCAGCTTCGCTCCACGGTTGCACCCCGGTTGTTGTGATCCGGTTCGTAGGTGGAATAGAGCATGAACAGCATAAAGTGACCGATGTCGCGGAGATCCTCGCTTTCCTTCGAGTCCTTATATTGAACAGAGGACGCCGAGCTGTCTGCCTTGAACTTTTTCCGTACAGGTGCTTGGAGCGGAGGGGGCTCACCAATCCTTCTCGCGAGTCCGAAATCAATAAGTTGGATCCTGCCATCCTTAAACAGTACGTTCGGAATCCGCAGATCAAGATGAACATAGCCTTGGTCGTGTATGTATCGGACCAGCTTCAGAAGCTGCAGCGTGATCTCGATGCATTCGACTTCTCCGTATTTCATGTCTTGTTCGAATATTAAATCTTCAAGCGTATCACCGTTCATATAAGACATGACCAGATAAGTATGGCGGTTGTCTGTGAAAAAATCCCGATATGCCGGAATTTGCGGATGTTGGAGAGAACGTAATATCGCTGCCTCACGGTTCAGCAATTCTTTGGCGTAATCGCCTTTGCTGGGTCTCGACTGTTTAACAGCCACCACGTTTCCGCTCTGTTGATCCCTGCATTTATAGATGATGCCGTAACTTCCTTCCCCAATCCTCTGTTGAACAGTGTAACGATTCCCCAGTACCGTATTTTGTTCAGCCGGGTAATCCCGCCAAGCGTTTATAAAGGAGCTTAAGTATGAGAATAAGCGCATATCGATTCCAATCTCTCCCTTGGGTCCGTTTGATCTTCCGGAGCAAGTGCTATTCCTATTTATCGTACATGATAAGTTTAACTAAAGATAGTTCAGCTAACTGCCGGGGCTCAGTCGAGATTCATTCGATTGGAGGTTTTTTGTATGTCTGGTCTCCAATCTGATTTATGATCAGGTGTCCTTATTTTGCAAAAGCATGACCCTTTCATGCAAAGACTTGTTCGTTGCACTCTTGTAAAATTGGGCTCAAAGTTCGTGGTTAGCCATTTATGGTGGAAAGGGGCAGTGAAGCATGACAGCATCAATCAAAAGAGTTCATGTCGTATTTAAGACCCATTTGGACATCGGGTTTACCGATTTGGGAAAGAACGTAATCGAGCGGTATATGGAGCATTTCATCCCCCAGGCCTTGGAGCTGTCCGAACAGTTGGCTAACGAAGAGGGGAACGCAAAATTCATATGGACGACCGGCTCGTGGTTAATCCATGAATATCTGCAAACGTCTTCTCCTGAGATGCGGGCTCGCATGGAAAAAGCCATAGAGGAGGGGCGCATTGCTTGGCACGGGCTGCCGTTTACAACGCATACGGAAATCATGGATGCCCGGTTATTCGAATTCGGAATGTCCATTTCGGACGACTTGGATCGAAAGTACGGAAAGTCCACGATCGCCGCTAAAATGACGGATGTTCCGGGCCATACGCTTGCCATGGTCCCACTGCTGGCAGAACACGGCATACAATATTTGCATTTGGGCGTTAATATGGTATCCAAGAATCCCAAGGTGCCGGAAGTATTTGTATGGCGCGCTTCCGATGGCTCGGAGATCATCGTCCATTATGCGGATAGTTACGGTAAACCGTTTCACATGGAAGGGCTGGAAGATGCCTTGTATTTTGCCCATACCCATGATAACCATGGTCCATCCACGCTAGAGGAGATCCGTGCATTGTTTGAACAGTTGGAGCGGGATTATCCCGGGGCGGAAATCATGGCCTCGACACTTGATGCATTTGCCCAGCGACTGCGTACCGTCAAAGATCGATTGCCTGTCGTGAGTGAAGAAATTGGGGATTCGTGGATCCACGGGATTGCCTCGGATCCTTGGAAAATCGCTCGCTACCGTGAATTGCTAAGGCTTCGGGATCGCTGGATCGAATCCGGTCAATTGGATAAGGACAGCCAGGCGTACGCTCGATTCTGCAACCGTCTGATGTTGATCCCCGAGCATACCTGGGGGTTGAACAATTCGGTCTATCTCGTCGATTATGTTAATTATTCCTCCTCGGATTTAGCCGCTGCAAGAGCACGGGATATCGTAGAAGACAATAAACGGAGAAAATACGATTACCTGTGCCAGCAGGCGAATGATATCAGGTCATACAGCCATTACGAGAGCTCTTGGCAGGAGCAGCGGGATTATCTTGAAGAGGCCGTTCTGTCGCTTCCGAAAGCGCTGGCAGCTGAAGCGAGAATGGAGCTGGATCGGATGAGTCAGCATGATACCGTCCAAGACTCGGAGCCGCTGCAGTACAAGCAGACGATTGAAACGAACGAGCATTACGAATTAGGGCAGTTTCAGGTAAGCTTTGCTGCCGACGGATCGATCAACCGATTGATGGATCGATCCGGGAAGGAATGGGCGAACGAGCATCAGAGACTTGGCACTTATAGGTATGAAACCTTCAGCAAAGAAAACTACGACCGTTTCTTCAAGGAATACATGACCAATCTGGATATTCATCATGGCTGGGCGGACAACGATTTCGGCAAGCCGGGCATTGAATATGTCAAACCGCGGCCGGAGCATCGGCAGTATACGGCATCCTTGCGGACCCTGCATCTGGAGAGGTTCGCCGATTATGATCTCGTAACTGCCGAACTGAAGCTGCCTGAGAATCTCGGCAAACAGTATGGAGCTCCACGCATACTGAACGCGATCTATACGTTCCATGCGAATGAGCCCGTCATTGAGGTAAGTCTAAGCTGGAGGGGCAAACCAGCATGCCGTCTTCCGGAAGCAAGCTGGTTTTCGTTTGCGCCTCTTGTGGATAATCCTAACGCCTGGAAGATGGATAAGCTCGGACAACGTATATCTCCGTTATTCGTTGTAAAGGACGGCAACCGGAACATGCATGGAATCAACACGGGCCTATATTATGAGGGGGCGGACGGAACGGCGGCCATTGAAACCTTGGACGCGCCGCTTGTTTGTCCGGGAGAACCGCGGCTGCTGCAATTTGACAATACGTATGCTTCAATGACCGGAGGATTTCATTTCAATCTGCATAACAACGTATGGGGTACGAATTTCATGATGTGGTTCGAGGATGATATGAACTTTCGGTTCAGATTGAGCCTGCACTCTCATTCGTGAGTCATCTGATCATGAAACAAACCGAAAGATGTGAGTTTATAACTCGCATCTTTTTTATTGTTGGATCATCCCCCGGTCAAGCTATGAAGAAGGTTTCTCTTGGGAAAGAAAATCGCTGATCCTGCTCCGAAGCTGCTCATGCTGTTCAAAATGGTTATACATCCGATAGGCAGCCGTCTGCGCATTTCCGAAGAAGAATCGTTCAAACTGGGTTTGGCGACCACCGAACGAGCTTGCACCAAGCTCCCATGCAAGCCTGAACAATGCGATGCGATCCCGAGCATCCGTCGTTGACCCTTTTAAATATTGATTAAGGTAGGGGCCTGACTCCGATCGAAAATCCAATTCGGAAGGGATCATAATCAGGCCGCTGGAGCCCAGCAGTTGAATCATCTCTACCATCTCGGGATAGAATTTGGGGAAGAGGATGCTGGATGCGATAAGAGGACTGGCAGCTGGTACGAGATATCCGAATTTATCATGGCTGGCGCCCTGTTCGGAGGCCAGTCTTAATGCCTTGAAGGTTTCCAAAAATGTAATCACTTTCGAAACATTCGAGACCATATGGGGCTCGAGTCCAATGTTCTGTTCATCTGCCAAGGATTCCAGCAAGCCGAGCATGAATTCGGTTTTTACGATAAAACGGACGGCCATTTGGTGGGCGATATGCGTATGAAAGTGACTCTCGCCGAATAAACGTCCGGCGTAAGTTTCGTCCCCGTAGTAAAAAATTCGATCATGAGGGACCAGCACGCGGTCGAAGATGACGAGTGTATCCATCTCTTCGTATCTGGCGCTCAGGGGATAATCATAGGAAGAAGTGGCACCGTAGCTTTCACGGCATATAAAAGTCATTCCCGGTAAATCGTTGGGAACCGCAAATGCAAACGCAGAAGGATTTACATCCTGGGACATCGTTGGCGAAGGGGTCGGGAATACCAGCATTTCTTCGCAAGTAGCCCCTTGTGTTGCCATCAAGAAGGCCCCGCTTATAATCATTCCTTCATGATTCATCTCTTCGACTTTAGCCGCGATAGCGTCTTCAGCAGCATCCTGCTGACCGGACATTTTACATGCATAGGGCTGGATGAAGGCGTGAGATAATGTAATATCGTGATCACGACAGTACTTATAATAGTTCCTGAGATTCTCCGCGTATTTCGGATGATGTTCCTCCAGAATATTGGCAGCGGTATATAAGGACATGATCGCGGTGTTCATATAGTCGGGAGCGCGCCCTAAAAAGCCGTGATGCCGCCTCGCCCATAACTCCATCATGATTCGGCGTTTCTGCAAATCCTCAGCATTCTTTGGCGGGAGAAAAGACAAGCCTACCCGTTCTCCCGTATCGGGTGAGGGGTAAGTCAATTGTTCCATATATCTTGCGTCACATTGCATATCGTATAGATCGGCCTGGGTTTGAATAAGACCTTGAAATGCAGAATGCTCGGATAAAGGTCCCTTGATAGGCTCACCTTTATACCAAATGTTGATATTCTGCCGGTCAATCCGTTCGATATACTGCTTTCCCGATTTAATAGGCACGTTGTTCACCCCATTTGTAAAAATCATAAGCTAACGAACCTGTCTACTGCTGATAATGTACGTGCTTCGTCCACGCGGAGTACATTGTCCGTCGGAACCGACGAAAAATATGCGGATGTACCTCAAGAGTTGAAATAGGGAAGTGACAAAGGCAAAAAAAAACGGACCCGTTATGGTCCGTTTCTTGATTTTTCGATTAATGGGATTGACCCATGTACTGCTCAAGCGTCAGGTTTTGCCTCGTGATTTCTCCTGCAATATAGACGCCCACGTAACGGACATGCCAGGGCTCATAAGAATAGCCGGTTAATTTCTCCTGGCCTTTTCCGTAACGAATGATAAATCCGTACTTCGGTGCATTGGCTTTCAGCCATTTGCCTTCTTTGGTATTTCCGAAGCTTTGCTCCAATGCATATCCTACGGAAGCGCTGGATATATCCATGCTCAGCCCGGTCTGATGCTCGCTTTGTCCAGGACGAGCGCTTGTTTTATTAGCGACGGCTTCGCCCTTATTACGGGCGTTGCGTTCGAATATGGCCTTCTGTGTGGCATAGGATCGGAAGCCTGACACGGCTTTGAGATCGATCCCGTCTTTCTTGGCAGCCGCAAACAATTTTTCGAGCGCAGTTGCCGCTACTCGTTTCATCTGTTTCTTAGGACTGGGTCCTGAGAAGCTGAACGGAATACGGGGTATGACCAAATCTTGAGGCACATAACTCGATGGTAGATTTCTTTGCTTGTTGACGAGTACAACGGTACTTGATAGATTGGTGACCGTATTTAAACCACGAACCGTTTTTATAGTCCGGTTAGGAGCGTTGTTTTCCAAAAACGCAGTAAATGATAAGCTGGAAGAAGCTGCAGCGGCAGCTTCCGCCTTGCCAATGCCGGTGCTGCTTAGAAAACTGGATAAGGCCAGGCTTGTGACAACGGAACCGATGATGACTGTGGGTATGATGGATTTTACGATTTTTTTGTGCATATGATGTCCCTCCTCGTTAGCTGTCTCTGAGTATATAAGAGAGTTATATCGGTAGAATCTCTGACTTGTTTCTGAATTGTAAACAAAATAGAATAGATCGAATCTAATAATAACCCAAAAATAGATTATAGTGATATGAAATCGTAACAAATTTCTATATAAGGAGACGTTTTAGATGGAAATACGCGATTATATTAAACGGGGGTTTGAGACCTATTACGCCAAATATAGTCAAGTGACGGAGGAGGGGTTCTGCAGGTGGATGCGTCCCGACGTTCCTGCAGAGATGAAAGTCGTCGATTCCGATGAGGAGTGGTCCATATGGAAATTGGTCCCTTCCGTTGTGAGTGAGGATCATATCGGGGCGATGGAAGAAGAGTATGGATTGACTTTTCCGGAGTGGTATAAAGCATTCATCTCCACTTATCATCATTACTTTGACGTCATACCTGAACAAGCAGTTGACGAGCCGCTGGATAATGTCAGGCATATGTACAATCCCTTGTTGTGCCGGCTGGGATACCTTCCTTTTACATGGGACGAAGAGTATGGAAAGATATGGTGTATCGATCTAAGAGAGGACGCAGGCGAGGGTTACGGAGCGATCTATGAGATCGAACATGAAATCTTGTTTGATCTGGATGAGGAACGAACGGATCATGCCAAGCTTAAAGAGTCGCTGATATTTTTATATCCGGATTTCAAGGCGTATTTCGACCATACGTTCCTGGAAGGTTGAAACGTTTATCTTTGTCTATAAGGAGAATCGTCACATGCGAAATGAACAGCTGCAGGAAATTTTGAATGAATACGATATCCGTGAAGCGGAGATTGCGTTTATTCGGCATAATGAAAATCGAACCTACAAGGTAAAAGGCCATGACGGAAGTACATATCTGCTGCGCATTCATCAACCGTTCAAAGACGGCATGGCAGGTCAGCAGCATACTTACGAAGGTCTAATGGGTGAGCTGCAAATGCTGGAGCACTTGTCAGACCGAAATCATCTGCTTGTCCAAAGGCCTGTGCGTAATCGGGAAGGTGAGCTGATCACGGTCATCGAACACGAGGGGAAGCGTTGGAACAGCTCCGTGCTTACCTGGCTGGAAGGAAGAGACTTGCAGAAGGATGACGTAAGCGACCCGGTATTGGTCGAGAAGCTGGGGGCTCGCATTGCAGAGCTGCACAAATTCTATAGCCAATACGAGCCGGAGGGCCTGGACAAGCGTCCGAGTCAGGGGATTGCCTACAATCAATATATGATCGAGGTTATACAGCAAGGATTAGCGAAAGATTTGTTTACTTCCACCGATGTTTCCATTATTGAAGAAACCATATCGTTGATTAACGCGCGCCTTGAGGACAATAGGAACGTTGAGGCTTGGGGGCTTATCCACGGTGATTTAAGCTTGGGGAATATCATCATGACCTCGGATGGAGAACTGTGTTTTATCGATTTTGGTTTTTTCGGACCAGGATATGATTACACGGATGTTACAATGGGTGCCATGATGGTTCCTTCAGAGCTTCGGGATATATTCCTGAAAGGGTATTATGGCTATGATCACACGGGAGAAGATAAGCTTGTTCTGTTAGAAGGTTTCATGCTGCTGGCCATTATCGGATACTATGTCTTTCAGATGGAGAATGAATCGGTGCATGCATGGATGCGTGAACGAATGCCGAAGCTGTGCGCCGATTACTGTACGCCTTATTTGTCGGGTGAACGCATATTTTATTCCGTCTAACTCGATGTCGGCTCGGACGATATCCGTGAAAGATCATTATAAGCATTCGATCCCTTGGTCAGCACGCTAATCGGGTGATACGATATGAGATATACAACTTAAGGATTAGAGGTGAACAGCGTATGGCAGAAAGCAAACTTCTGCTGCAACAAAAAGCTCTCCAGGATGAGGCTTCTGAGGTAGCAGATGAACTTCGACTTCATGAGTTATTAAGTCAAGCAGGCGAACCGGTGCGTGTCGGCAGCTCAGCCCTCGGGTTGATGGTATGGAGAGACCTGGACATGACGGTAAAATGTTCTCGGCTGAATCAACAATTAATAGCACAAATCGCATCGGAACTCATGCTGCGTGCTGGTGTGCGGGAACTGAAGTTCATCAATGATACCGGAGTTTACAATACGGATCCCGCTTATCCCGATGGATTGTACATTGGCCTAAAGTATAAGTCTCAGCAAGGGAAGGAGTGGAAGATGGACATATGGTTCGTGGATGAACCGGAGAGACAACCCGACTTGAAACATATCATAACGATGCCTGATCTGCTGACTCGGGAACGCCGGGAAGCTATTTTGAGAATCAAAAATAACTGGGCAAGCCGTGCTGAATATGGCAAAACCGTGCGAAGCTTTGATATTTATACAGCGGTCCTGGAAGAAAACGTAAGCACGCCGGAGCAGTTTCAGGCCTGGCTGAACCAAAGGTCCATGAATATAGAATAGAGCCTATGATTCTAACAGCAAATTGGAGGTCAGATCCAATCCGGATTTATGATTGCCGGGTTATACGAGGATTCCTTCGGAGGCGAGAAATTGTTGGACCGTTATGCGAACAGTTTTATTGCGACAAGAGCCATAAAGGCTTAACAGCATAGCCATTTCCAAGGCTTCATCAGAAGAGTCATCCAAGCGGGTGGCTTTTCTTTTTATGTATATGTAAAACTTAAGTAAATCCTATTTTTTAAATATTATCCATATCATTTTTCCTGTGATAGCATGATCGTATATCTGGTAAGTGGAGAGAGGAATGATAGATATATGAGTACAGCATTTTGGCTAACCAATGCCCGGTTAGAAAGCGGTTATGAAGTTCAAGATGGCGTTATTACGGGAACAAAGACGGAGATTCGCCATATATTCATAGAAGATGGGAAAATCGCGAAAATTGTAGCTTCGGACACAACGATAACAGACGAGTGGCCGCAGCACGATGTGAAGGGTTTATTGCTTCTGCCATCCTTTATCGAAAAGCACTGCCATTTGGATAAAACGCTGCTTGGTGACCGATGGCGTTCCGTTACGCCGGTTTCCAGTATTTTCGAACGTTTGGCAATCGAGAAAGCGACGCTTCCTTCGCTGGATACCTTAACGCAGGAACGTGCGGAACGGCTGCTTGATATGTACCTGGAGTCCGGGGTGACACATGTCCGAACGCATGTCGATATTTATCCGGAAGCCGGATTAGACAATTTAGAAGCGGTACAACAGGCACTACGCTCGTTTGAAGGAAAGTTATCTTATGAGATCGTAGCTTTTCCGCAGCATGGTTTGCTGCGCTCGAAATCAACGGAGTTAGTGAGACAAGCACTTCGCAGAGGAGCAAGCCTGGTCGGCGGAGTTGATCCGGCGACGGTGGATGGCGATATCGAAGCTTCCTTGCAGGAAATGGTGGAGCTCGCCGTGGAAGCCAATGCAGGCATTGATCTGCATCTGCATGATGCCCATCATCTGGGGACCTTCACCATGAAGCGGTTAGCACAGCTGACCATCGAGGCGGGTCTGCAGGGCAAGGTGGCGATCAGCCATGCCTTCGGACTGGGCGATATTCCATCATCCCAAGCACAGGAAATGGGGGACTTGCTCGCTGATGCGGGGGTCGCCGTTATTACGAGTGTGCCCATTGGCCGGAACTTTCCGCCGGTTGGTTTGCTGCACGAGCGAGGTGTAGAAGTGGCCGTCGGATGCGACAACATTTTTGATGTGTGGTCTCCCTTCGGAAATGGGGATGTGCTGGAGCGCGCCGGCCGACTGGCCGAAATATCCAGATGGGTGGATGAACGCGCTCTAGCGCAAACGCTTCAATATATTACCGGTGGCATTACACCGCTGAATCATGATGGGGAGCAGGTGTGGCCGCAGGTCGGAGACGTCGCCAGCATCGTATTGGTCGAAGCTTCTTGTTCTGCTGAAGCCGTTGCGAGAAGATCCAAACGCGTGGCGACGATGTTTCAGGGACACATCGTTTCCGGTTCGCTTTAGGCGAATTTTATGTCCATTCGGATTAAGTTGCTGCTGTCCTATACCGGGATGCTGGTCATTAGCCTGCTGGTCTTTGTCTTGACTGCCAGTTTGTTTACCATTGCGGCTACCGGCGATGTTCACGGTATTCGGGATTTTTATAAAGTGCACTACCAGATTAACCCTCTCACGGAACAAGAGGAGTCTATTTTCCTCGAATTAAAATATCTTTCCAAGAACGAGCCGGATGAGCTGCAGAACAAAGAGCTTCTGACGGAATACGATTTTAAGCTGAGAACCGTACGAGCAGGACTGTACGTCCGCAGAGAAAACGACCAGGTCTTTGAGTCCAACACGATGAACCAGCCTGAACTGGAAGCGAATCTGCCTCCATATGACCTGAACAACAATCAGATCCGCAATACCCTTAACATCGGTGAACGGTTCTATGCATATGCCAAATATGATTTCCGGTATTCGGACGGGGCCAAAGGGAGCGTGTACGTGATTCGCGAGCGAAGTCCATTCGGCGAAGTCACTCGCAAGCTGCTGCCCATACTTGTCTTGAGTCTCGTAGGCATCGTTGTTGTTGCGAACGTATTGTTATATCGTTGGATCACTCGCAGCGTGGTCAAACCGCTTGATTTGCTCCGACATTCGGCGGAACACATTAAGGAGGGAAATCTCCAGTTTTCTCTGGATTTGCATTCCAAGGACGAAATCGGTCAGTTAAATGAGACGTTTGAGAATATGCGGAAGCGTCTGCATGAATCGATTCAACTGCGGCTTCAGGATGAAGAGAATCGGAAAGAACTGATCTCCAATATCTCTCATGACTTGCGCACTCCCATAACGAATATTAAAGGGTATATCGAGGGCATACGCGACGGTGTTGCGGATACGCCGGAGAAAATGGATAAATACGTGAACATCATTTACACGAAAACCATTGATCTGGATAGACTTGTGGATGAGTTGTTTCTCTATTCCAAGCTAGATTTAAAGCAGGTTCCGTTCATGTATGAGCATGTCGATATCATCGGTTTTATAGACGATTGTATCGATGAGCAACGCTACGTGTTGGAGGAGAAGGACATTTTGCTGGAGTGGAAGGAACGCCCCGGTGATCCTGTCGAGGTCATTGCCGACCTGGAAAAATTAAAGCGAACCGTGCTCAACATCATTGGAAATGCCCAGAACTTCATGGACAAGAAGCAAAAAAACATAGGCGTCTCGATCCGGCTGTCTCCGGAATGGGTAACGGTAGAAATACGGGATAATGGCATGGGTATCGATCCGGAAGCGATTCCTCATATATTCGAAAGATTTTATCGTGCGGAGCCATCCCGCAATTCTGCAACAGGCGGCAGCGGCCTGGGGCTTGCCATTGCCAGCCAGATCATCGAGGGACACGGGGGTACCATCTGGGCGGAGAGCGAACTGGGCGTCGGCACCAGCCTGAACTTTACTCTCAAACGAGCGAATATGAAGGAGGCACTTTAATCCATGACGGCACGTATTCTTATCATTGAAGACGAGACAACCATCGCTCAGTTGGAGCGGGATTATTTCGAGTTGAACGGATTTATGGTTGATCTATGCCATACAGGCAATGAGGGTATGAAGCTTGCCCTTCATGAGGACTACAGCCTTATCATTGTGGACCTTCAGCTGCCCGGTATGAACGGCTTTGAATTATGCAGCCGCATCAGGAAGAACAAGGAGGTACCGATTCTGATCGTATCCGCCAAGAATGAAGAGATCGATAAAATCCGTGCCTTCAATCTCGGTGCCGACGATTACATTACCAAGCCGTTCAGCCCGAGTGAATTAGTCGCAAGAGCCAAAGCCCATTTGATGAGATATGTGAGGCTTATGGGCAAGCAAAGCCCAAGTCCAAGCTCAGAAATTCATATTCGCGGTTTGGTTATCGATAAATCGGCGCGAAGGGTGTTCGTACGCAATCAGGAGGTCGCGTTCACAACCAGGGAGTTTAACTTGCTGGAATTTCTGGCTAGTCATCCGAACCGGGTGTTTAACAAAACGGAACTGTTTGAACGGATATGGGGCATGGATTCCAGCGGGGATATTGCAACCGTAACCGTCCATGTCCGTAAGCTGCGCGAAAAGATGGAGCTGGATCCATCCAATCCGCAGTACATTGAAACGGTCTGGGGGGCTGGCTACCGCTTTTCGGTTTAAATAATTTAGAAATTGTTAATAAAAGTTTTCGAAACGCTTAATCCCGGCTTTCTTGGGAGTTTAGGACTCTCCTCTATCATGGAGATATGACAATCAAGGCTCATATTTCAACGATTCAGGGAGGGTTTACCAATGAATACATATTCTAATAAACTGGCGGCCATGATAGTGGCAGCTGCTCTGGGAACGGCTTCGCTGCCGTTGCATGTTCTGCAAGTCGAGGCTGCGGGAGCTCCGCTGGCTGTCCAAGATATAGAGAAAGCCACTCAAGTATTGTCCCAGCTTCGCGTGATGCAGGGTTACCAGGATGGCTCGATGGGGATAACCAGTCCGATTACGCGGGCAGAGCTGGCGAAAATGCTTGTACTTGCGTTTGGTCTTGAAGGCAAAGGGGAGACAGAGCCAAGCTTCACGGATGTGAATCCAAACGCGTGGTATGAGCGGTACGCATCTGAGCTGGTGGCGCAAGATATTATGCAGGCACCTGACGGCCGTTTTGACCCGCGAGGAACCGTTGCCCACGCCGAGCTGGTACAAATGGTGTCTAAGGCTTTGAAACGCGATGCCAAGTCCGTGGATTACTGGGCAAAGCGTTTTTATTCCGAGGAAGGCCAAACCACTCGTGGTCAAGCTGCCTACTTGATCAGCAATGCCCATGAGGCGATTCCGTCAGAAAAAGCCAAAATCACCAGTGTCCGCGCACTGAATGCGATAACCCTGATCGTCACTTTTGATGCTCCATTGACCACAGACAATGAGGCGTTTGCCAAAGCCAAAGAAGATTTTAAATTTGACAATGGACTAGAACTCACCAACATGCCGCGTTTAAAGACGGGCTCCATATCCACTTACATCGTCCCAACCTCCGTTCAAAAACCGGGTACATCGTATACGCTTACCTATAAAGGGAAAACAGCAGGTGCATATACAGGTAATAGCACGAAGTTGGACATGACAGAGGTTAGACAAGTGGCTCAGGATACGTTTGAGTTGGAGGCACTCAAAGCGAACGGCGTCGTTGACTACGGTTATGTTATTTCCGCTTATAGCGGGGGCCGCGGAGCCAATGCATTCGTATTGGATGAGAACAACAGCGCGGATGGAAAAGTCTATCAGATCATCTCGTCTGGGCAGGGCAGAGAAGTCATGATTACGCCTGCAGGCGGACAACCTATCGTGGCCAAATACGTACCCTTCACCCAGTCCACGGATGGCAAACAAGAACCGAAATTCCGTTTGCCTGAAGGCCAGACGCTGACGCCGGGTGTTACCTATACCGTTACCTCGGATTGGGCACAGATTGCGAACCCGACTTTCGTTGCGGAGAGTTTCGAACCGCTGGATATCATCGGAGCCGAGGCGATCGGTGACAGCTCCGTTTCCATTAAATTATCCGAGGACCCTGGAGATGAGCTGTTCTCCGGTCGGAGCATCGAATTGATTGACACAGAGGGCGGCAAGCTTATGGCAACCTATAAATATTCAAGCCGCAAAGGTGCAGTAGGCGTGTTCGATCTTAATCAGGAGGGCAAACTGAAGCCAGGAACGACCTATACGATTAAACCGGTCGGCAAATGGGCAGGCGAAACAACGGCGGTTCTGACCGTGAATTAATAAACTGTGGGAACATGAATACCCCATATGATAAGGATGAGCTCAAGAGCTCTTTCTTTTCATATGGGGTTTATTGCATTTGATAGAAACCATTTTATCATTTGGGACATTCGGGGTTAGCAATTCATTCCACAAAATCAGAAAAAAATTCCAATTAAATTGTTAATTCTGTAGTCGAAACGTCCGGGAAGTGGGTATTAAATGTTAAACGGTTGACAACCTGTATATACATGTATATGATTTCCCTATATGCAACCTGTATATACAAGATGACGAGGAGGACGAAGTTTCATGTTGAACCCAGAAACCCAGTCTCAAGATTGGTGGAGAACTTCGACGGTTTATCAAGTATATCCGAAGAGCTTCAACGATACGACCGGCCTAGGTACCGGCGATATACGCGGGCTCATGGAGAAGCTGGATTATATAAAAGGACTTGGCATCGACATTGTGTGGCTCCAGCCGGTGTATGTTTCTCCGCAAAATGATAACGGTTACGACGTAGCGGATTATTGCAGCATAGATCCTGCATACGGGACGATGGACGATTTCGATAAGCTTGTGGCCGAATTAAAAAAGCGAGACATGCATCTGATGATCGACATCGTCGTGAATCATTCATCGACCGAGCATCGATGGTTTAAAGAAGCGGTTTCCTCACGCGATAACCCGTATCGCGACTATTACATCTGGCGGGATCCGGCAGAAGACGGCGGCCCGCCGAATAACTGGCAATCCAAGTTCGGAGGGCCAGCTTGGCAGTATGACGAGGGATCAGGGCAATATTACTTGACATTGTTTGACAAAACGCAGGCAGACTTGAACTGGGAGAACGAGAAGGTCCGTGCGGAGGTTGTGGATATCCTCACCTATTGGGCGGAAAAGGGAGTCAGCGGATTCCGGATGGATGTCATTAATCTCATATCGAAGGATCCCAGTTTTCCCGATGACGACGGTTCGGTGGCGCCGGGCGACGGACGCAGGTTTTATACGGACGGCCCCCGAGTGCACGAATACATTAAGGAATTGAACGAAAAAGTGTTTACGCCTTACAATCTCGTCACGGTGGGAGAGATGTCCTCCACAACCTTGGAGCATTGCATTCGATACTCGAACCCGGAGGAGAATGAATTCTCCATGACGTTCAACTTCCACCACTTGAAGGTAGACTATCCCAACGGGCAAAAATGGGAGCTCAAGCCTTATGATTTTGAGGAGCTGAAAAGAGTGCTCTCCGATTGGCAAATCGGCATGCAGAAGGGCGGGGGCTGGAATGCCCTCTTCTGGAACAACCATGATCAGCCGCGAGCGCTGACCCGGTTCACCAATGATGGCAAATACCGCACGGAAAGTGCAAAGATGCTGGCCACAACGCTTCACGGGTTACAAGGCACCCCATATGTGTATCAAGGCGAAGAAATCGGCATGCCCGATCCGAAATGGAATGATATCTCCGAGTTTCGGGATATTGAATCATTAAACATGTACACCATTCTCCAGGAGCAGGGTAAAACTCCGGAGGAGGCTGCCCACATCGTCAAAGTGCGCTCGCGCGACAACTCCAGATTGCCTATGCTGTGGAATGACGGTGACCAAGCCGGATTTACGACGGGGACGCCTTGGATCAAGATCGATGAGCGGTATCCGCTGATCAATGCGCAATCCGAAGTGGAGAATCCGCAATCGATCTATCATCATTACCGGAAGCTGATTGAATTGCGAAAGAACCTTCCGGTTATTACGGACGGTGAATATGTTCGCCTGGATGAAGGTCATCCCGAAATTTATGCGTATGCCAGAACGAACAAGGAGCAGACGCTTGTTGTCATTTCCAATTTCAGCGACCGCGACGTTTCGTTCGAGATTCCGAAGACGTTGATAGACAAGCTGACCGAAAGTCGATCGGTTCAACTGTTAATTGGCAACACAACGGAAGAACAGGCCCTTACTCCAACCGTTGAACTTCGACCGTATGCATCCTATATGTGGCTTATTCATAACAACTAAATTCATAATGTCAGGAGCGTAGAGCTATGGCCATTGATCGCAAAAACGTGGAGCGCATTGTCGAGGCAGTCGGCGGAAAAGACAATATCGAAGCCGCTACGCATTGCGTAACCCGATTAAGATTTGCCCTTGTGGACGACAGCAAGGTGGACTCCCAAGCCCTTGAAGCGAACGATCTGGTGAAGGGGCAGTTCTCGTCCCAGGGACAGTTTCAGGTCGTGATCGGACCGGGTCTTGTCGACCAGGTTTACGATGAAATGATGGATATCACCGGCGGAGCGAGAGTTTCGAAGGATGAAGTGAAGAACATTGCGAGCAAGAAGCAAAATCCGCTGCAGCGGGCGATCAAGACGCTTGCGGATATATTCATTCCGATTCTGCCGGCCATCGTCATGGCAGGTTTGCTGCTTGGTATCAACAATCTGCTTACGGGACCGGGTATCTTCTATGAAGGACAATCGTTGATTCAGGTCCATCCCGAGTGGGCGGACGTAGCCTCGATTATTAATCTGATTGCAAGCACTGCCTTTACTTTCCTTCCCGTTCTGATCGGATGGTCGGCGGTAAGACAGTTCGGAGGCAACCCGCTGCTCGGGATTGTACTGGGTCTGATCTTGGTAAATCCGGATCTGCTTAGCGCTTACCAGTATGCCGATGCCAAGCTGGAGGGTACTGTTCCCGTCTGGAACCTGTTCGGCTTTGAAGTGGAGAAGATCGGTTATCAAGGTCAAGTGCTGCCGGTTCTAGTCTCGGCTTATATTTTGGCCAAAATCGAGAAGTTCCTGAACAAACGCGTCCATGACTCCATTAAGCTGCTTGTTGTGGCCCCCGTGGCCCTGTTGGTGACCGGGTTCCTCGCGTTTGTTCTGGTGGGACCGATCACGTTTGCCATCGGCAACGTCCTCACTTCAGGTCTTGTCAGCATTTTTGATTCCTTTGCCGCTCTGGGCGGCCTGATCTACGGCGGACTGTACGCGCTCCTTGTCATCACGGGGATGCATCATACCTTCCTTGCAGTGGACATTCAGCTCATCGGCAGTGAAGGCGGAACGTTCTTGTGGCCGATGCTGGCATTGTCTAATATTGCGCAAGGTGCCGCAGCGCTGGCCATGATGTTTATCATGAAGGAACAGAAGGCGAAAGGACTTGCCGTTACCTCTTCCATCTCCGCTTTCTTGGGGGTCACAGAGCCGGCCATCTTCGGGGTCAACGTTCGTCATAAATATCCGTTTATTTTCGGCATGATCGGATCCGGAATAGCCGGTGTGCTGCTGGCTGTGAACAACGTTCTGGCTTCATCGATCGGCGTGGGCGGGATTCCGGGATTCCTATCGATATTCCCTAACCAGTGGGGCGTCTTCTTGCTCGGCATGGCGATTGTATTGGTCATTCCGTTCACAGGGACATTGCTGTTCGGGCGTTACCAGTTGTCCAAGCAGTCTCGACGTACAACGGAAGGGAATCCTGCTGGCTCGAATGCAGCAGAACAAGCTGTTCCAGCAGCATTGAACGGCAGTTTTCAATCCGAGTCATTCGACTCGTCAGAATCGGCGAATAGTCCAACTATGGAAGCGGCTCAACATGACGTGGTCGATATCATGGCACCGATCAAAGGGAAAGTGGTTCCCCTGTCTGAGGTGCCGGATCCTGCCTTCGCGGATAAACAGATGGGACAGGGCATTGCCATCCTCCCGTCCGAAGGAAAAGTGTATGCTCCATTTGACGGACAAGTCGCGCATCTGATTAAGAAGAGCAAACATGCCATTATTTTGACGGATACGAACGGAGTTCAGATCCTGATTCACGTCGGTATCAACACGGTCTCCTTGAAGGGAGAAGGATTCACGGCTCACGTGGAAACAGGTGCGGAGATAAGCAAAGGGCAGCTGCTGCTTGAATTCGATATGGATCGGATTCAGGAAGCCGGTTTACCCGTCATTACGCCGGTCATTATTCCAGATGGGCAGGAACATATTCAGGAGGTTACGGAGTTTGAAGGCGAAGCGTTTCTAGGCGAAAAGCGAGTGCTTCAGGTGACTCTCGGTAATGGAAGCTGACAGTTGCCGATGCAGCATGTAATAGCCGCTGGAAAATGGTACAATAACTGATGGTGATAAAGGATGACGAACAACATTTATTGGACGCTATACAAAGATTATGCCGACAAAATCGAAACCGGCACTCTGCAGCCCGGCAGCAAGCTGCCCTCGGAAAACGAGCTTGCGGCAACCTATCAAATCACTAGGGAAACGGTACGCAAGGGACTCAATTTGCTGGCACAAAACGGTTATATTCACAAGGTAAAAGGCAAAGGTTCTTTTGTGCTGGATACAGGCAGAATGAACTTCCCGGTAACGGGGCTCGTCAGTTATAAAGAGCTAGCGGAACGGCTAGGCCGAAAGAGCCGAACGATTGTATATGAGACGGAATGTGTTCCGGCCGGAGACGGAATTGCAAGGGAGCTTCAAATTCGTCCGGATCGGCTTGTATGGAGGGTCATCCGTGCCAGGGAAATCGAAGGTGAGCGCATCATTCTTGATATCGATTATTTGCTTGCCGACATCGTAACGGGTCTAACGAGAGATATTACCGGCGATTCTATCTATCAATACCTGGAGCAGGAGCTCCATCTGAAAATCAGCTACTCGAAAAAAATGATCTCCGTTGAACGAGTTACTACGATGGACCAGTCCTATATGGATCTTGGAAACGATACTCATGTCGTCGTAGTCCGGGGCTACGTTCATCTGGAAGATACCACGCTCTTCCAGTATACGGAATCGAGGCATCGATTGGATAAATTTCAGTTCGTTGATTTTGCAAGAAGAGAAACCAATCATGATTTTGGAGAGCAATAGAAGTGATTATGCAGCCGCGAATTTCATCGCGGCTTTTTTATGTTGTCTTGACACAGGCTTACCGGGGATTTGGTTAACGGGGCGATGTGCCGGAGAATAGATGGAATGAAAGAGGGAATTTCCTTCTTGATGTTGAAGCTATCTAGTAGGGATTGTCCAATAATCAAGGTAAAGGAGTCGATAGAACATGGACTTGGGACTGACAGGAAAAGTCGTGTTAATCACCGGAGGAAGCAGAGGGATAGGCCTTGAAACCGCGGTTACTTTTGCGTTGGAAGGGGCCAAGGTTGCGATTTGTGCACGGGATGAGGCGCAGTTAAAAGCTGCGGCAGCCCATATCCGACAAACAGCGGATATCGAAACGCTAACCATCGCAGCGGATGTTACGAAACCTGAGGATTGCATACAAGCGGTGAACGATACCGTGCAGCATTATGGACAGCTTGATATTCTGGTGAACAACGCCGGAACCGCCGCTGCCAGGCCATTTGAGCTGATCGACGACGAACAATGGGCATCGGATCTGGATCTCAAGCTGTTTGGCGCGATTCGATTTGCCCGTGCAGCTGTCCCTCATATGAGAGAGTCCGGCGGGGGTGCGATTATTAATGTCACGACCTCCTGGGCCAAAACGCCGCCGGCCTCATCCATGCCAAGCAGCGTCAGCCGCGCGGCAGGGCAAGCCATGACCAAGGCCATGAGTCACGATTTGGCGAAAGACCAGATCCGGGTAAACACCGTATGCATCGGAACGATACGCAGTGCACAGCTTGAAGCGCGTTGGAAACGTGAATCACCGGAACTCGCTTGGGAACAGTATGCCTGGGACCCGCGCCATAACATTCCGCTCGGACGTATTGGAAACACGGAAGAAGCGGCAAAAGTTATCGTATTTATGGCATCCGATGCTGCTTCCTATGTTACAGGCACTTCCATCAATATTGACGGGGGTTCAGCTCCGTCTTTGTAAGCCGTTAGCAATTAAGAACGCGGGAGGTCTTGGATGTGAAGCATGAGGTCGTGATCGGAATCGATGGAGGTGGATCGCAAACACGCGTCATGGTCAGCGATTTGTATGGAAATATTCTCTCCTATGCCGTTGGTGGAGCCTCCTCGATCCATAAAGACAGGAATGCACATAAGAATGTTCAGCAAACCATACGCATGGCACTTACCATGGCAGGCTGCAGATTGGATCAAGTCAAGGGTCTGTATGCGGGAATAGCGGGTTACGAGTCGGATCAAGACATGGAGTGGGTAACTCGTTTAACCGCGATCGAAGGACTCGGTTGCCCGAAATGGTACGTGAACGATTCTGTTGTCGCGCACACAGGTGCATTCATGGGGAATCCAGGAATCGTTGTTGTGTCGGGGACGGGATCCATGATTCTGGGAATAACCGAACGAGAGATTCCTATCAAAAATGTGGATTTTCACCATTACGCCGCCAGCGCAGCGAGATTTCTATCTTATGATGCTGTGTATCAGATGTTGGCCGGGAATATTCATCCATCCGATGAATCGTTGGTCCGTCAAATCCAAACCTATTGGGGAGTCGAAAATAGGGACCAGCTTCGAATGTTGGCGTTATCGGGCTTTATAGAAGATCAACAAGAGCGGGACAAGAAGTTCGGGGAGATGGCTCCACTTATCACGACAGCAGCTGAAGCTGGAAGCCCATTAGCTCGGAGCGTATGCGATGAAGGCATGAAACAAATCATGGTAGGTGTTGAGATTATAGGTTCATTTTTTAAGTCGGATCATGTATCGGTAACCGGCATCGGGAGTGTCGTAAACTGCGCTTATATGAAATCTAAGCTGATAAACAGCTTGCAATCTGGCATCAACAAGCAATATGAATTTCAGAACCCTCAATTATCGGCGGCTGCCGGCGCCGTGCTTATGGCATTTCGCAGTTTGGGTCTGCAGGTGGATTCCCATAGGGTTGAATCCATGCGCAGGCACCCTCATGCTACATGGTAGAATTCATTTTTTCTTCATAATTTATATTATGTAAACTGAGGATCATATGTAGTAAGAGCCCCATTTGCCTAATGATGTTCTTCTCATAAGGATGTCGTAATTTTATATATGATTTGTCGCATAGTTGGACTAAAAAAACGAGTGAGATGTGATACCTTATATGTGGATGTCATGGCAGCTAAGTTCATATCCGGAGACCGAAGAGATGTTGTGGCAGAATTACATACATAAAAGCCCGCCTGCTCTTTAAGGCGTTATGGATAGGCAGGACTTTATATTTGAAGTGATTAAAAATTAATGAAAAGTGATGGTGATGATTCATGTCTAAGGTGTATCGAATTGGAATTATCGGCTGTGGCGGTATCGCAAACGGGAAGCATCTGCCGAGCTTAAGCAGATTGAACAACGTGGAGCTTGTGGCATTCTGTGATATCGTCCTTGATCGGGCAGAAGCTGCTGCTAGCAAGTACGGGATTGAGGAAGCTAAAGTGTATAGCGACTATAAAGAGCTGCTGCAGGATCAAAGCATCGATATCATTCATGTTCTGACGCCTAATGACTCGCATGCCGAAATTTCCATTGCGTCCCTTGAAGCAGGTAAGCATGTAATGTGCGAGAAACCGATGGCAAAAACGGCTGCGGATGCCAAGCGGATGATGGAAACCGCAGAGCGCACAGGCAAGAAATTGACGATCGGGTACAATAACCGATTCCGTGAAGACAGTCTTTACCTGAAACAAGTATGCGAAGCCGGTGAGCTCGGAAATATTTATTTTGCCAAGGCTCATGCCGTACGGAGAAGAGCGGTTCCAACTTGGGGCGTGTTTTTGGATGAGGAAAAACAAGGCGGCGGGCCGCTTATCGATATCGGTACGCATGCTCTCGATTTGACCCTCTGGATGATGGATAATTACAAACCGAAGATCGTCCTCGGTACCACTTACCATGAATTGTCTCGCAAGGAGAACGCGGCAAATGCTTGGGGGCCATGGGATCCGGAAAAATTCACCGTTGAGGATTCCGCATTCGGTATGATTGTAATGGAGAATGGCGCGACCATCATGCTGGAATCCAGCTGGGCGCTCAATACGCTGGATATTGATGAAGCTAAATGTACGCTGAGCGGTTCGGAAGGCGGAGCCGACATGAAGAACGGTCTTCGCATCAACGGCGAGAAATTCAGTCGTCTGTACACCAACGAGATCGAATTGAATTCCGGCGGAGTGGCGTTCTATGACGGGAAGAAGGAGCAGGCTCCGGATGTTGAGATGAGAAGATGGATCGAGGCGATCGATCAGGATAAGGATCCTGTCGTAACCCCGGAACAAGCTTATGTCGTATCTCGAATTTTGGAAGCTCTCTACGAATCCGCAAAACTCGGCAAAGCCGTTTACCTGGACTAAGTTTAGATTTATATGATGATTTAATCATGCAAAAGCCCTGATGTTCAGGGCTTTTTTTATGTCGATCATATTGAATCTAGCAAAACTGTGGATAGGTGATGGGGAGGAATGGGATATAGTATAGATTAATGAGGCATAATAAGCTCATTACATCATGAAGGCAGGGTCATATGAAATGATATTTATTTATAATGATTACGGTGGAACCCATACAACCTCGCTGGCAGCCGCGTATCATCTAAATAAATTACCCACGCATCGGCAGCTTACTACAGACGAGATTCTGGCGGTTGACTGTTTCAATAAACTCAATACTTCCGACATGGGCAAACTCGTTTTCCACGGGCTGGATGAGAACGGGAATCCGGTATACACACTTGGAAGGGGCTCATCCAAAGTTGTCATTCCAGCTCTAAAAAATTTGAGCCTTATCCTTCAAGACAAATATCAGAACTCAGAGCCGATTGTATATTCCAATACTTCGCCTACCGTTCCATTGGTCATGACGATTGGGGGATTTTTAACTAAAAGATTAAAATTGAGTTTTATAGGCGATCCATTATTAATCGCAGGGGCGAAGCAGTGCTGCAGCAACATCCGTGAACTGGTTCTACATACCAAACAAACTGCAGCCGCGAGGTCTGGAACAGAGTCTGTAATCGTTATGGAGAACAAAAATTTCTCCGCATAGCTATTTGATATCCGCACTGACTGAGAAGATAATCCGGGATTCCACAGGTGTATCTTCTTTTTTATTTGCCCAAATATGCCTCAGTGTTTCTGTTATAGAGCTGAATCGTATGATACAAAATCACTCAATTTTCGTTCAGCCGCGTCATCCTGTGAGAGTGGATGTTATCGAAATTTCCCTTGGCCTGCTTGGTACACAGCAATGTGCATCAGACAGTTTACAGCTGGTTTTCTTCGGTAATAATGGGGGAATAGCATCTGAGAGAGGGAGGATGTTCCCATGCGGTATCGAAGAAGAACCGGCCATCCCGTCAATAACCGCATCAAAGATACCCTACCGGCTAACACATCGATTACAGATCCCGATGCCTTAAGCCCGGATATACAAAGCAATCTAAACCATATCAGAGCAGCCCTTGGCAACAGCACCGATATCGTGATCAGGGAAATTCCGCTGGATGAAGAGGAGATACACTATATCGCTATCGTTTATACGGACGGTTTGGCGGATCAAAAGATCATCTCGGAATCCATCATGATGGTAGTAGCAGATATTGCGAAATCCCGGGTCAGGGAAGATTCGGAACATTCGAAACCATTCGACGGGCAAAAGATATTAGAACAAATTTCCCTCGTCAATAATGAGATTCAGTCTATTACCGATTATAAAAAGTTGTTCCATTCCTTATTGTCGGGAGACACCATTTTTCTGGTAGATGGATTGAATCGAGGCATCGCGGCAGGTACACGCGGTTGGAAGGACCGCGGGGTCATGGAAACATCGGCGGAGAATGTCGTCCGCGGCCCGCGCGAGTCCTTTTCGGAGTCGCTGCGTACGAATACAGCCTTGATTCGCCGGAAAATCAAGGATCCTCAACTGTGGATGGAAACGCAACAGATCGGTCGAGTGACGCAGACGGATGTCGCCATGATGTACATTAATGGCATTGCAAACGAAAAAATTGTCGGGGAAGTCCGGGCCCGGCTTGGACGAATCGATGTGGACAGCATCTTGGAGAGCGGCTATATCGAGGAGTTGATCCAGGATAAGACGTTAACTCCTATTCCTACCGTTTATAATACCGAACGTCCGGATGTGGTTGCGTCCGAGCTGCTGGAAGGAAAAATTGCGATTATCGTGGACGGGACTCCGTTTGTTCTGATTGTTCCGGCTCTCTTTGTCTCTTTCTTGCATGCTGCGGAGGATTACTATCAGCGCGCGGATATCAGCTCTTTCCTGCGCTTGCTGCGCTACCTGAGCATATTTATTTCTTTGCTTGGACCTTCCCTCTATGTTGCCATAACCACCTTTCATCACGAAATGCTGCCGACAAGGCTCCTGTTCGGACTGGCTGGGCAGCGTGAGCAGATCCCGTTTCCTGCCTTTGTCGAGGCGGTCCTTATGGAGGTTACCTTCGAGATCCTTCGGGAGGCAGGCGTGCGGCTGCCCAAAAATATCGGATCGGCGATTTCCATCGTAGGCACATTGGTGATTGGGCAAGCCGCCGTTGAAGCGGGGATCATTTCGCCCGCCATGGTCATCGTGGTTGCGATCACGGCAATTTCAAGCTTCGTCGTTCCATCCTTTAATATGTCCATTGCTTTTCGGATGCTCCGGTTTCCGTTAATGGCTCTTGCCGGATCCTTTGGCCTGTTCGGCATCTTAGTGGGGATCATCGCCCTAATTCTCCATTTGTGCAGCCTACGCTCGTTCGGCGTTCCGTACATGTCACCTTTCGCGCCGTTAATTCCGGAGGGGCAAAAAGATTCGATATTGCGGCTCCCGCATTGGATGCTGCTGAGTCGCCCCCGACTGATGAATCAGAACAACCAAAAGCGCAGAAAAAGCACACCACCCCAAAAATCGCGGGAATAGATTATTGCAGACCAGCGGGAAAGTGAGTGAAATGGATGAAACGGATCACGGCGTTGATTCTCCTGCATATTGTCATCATGCTTCTTCTGAGCGGTTGCTGGAGTCGCAGGGAATTGAACGATCTGGCCATAGCGGTAGCCGCTGGGGTGGACTGGGTGGAAGGCCGCTATCGTTTAACTGTCCAGGTTGCCAATCCCGGGCAGCTCACCGCCAAAAGAAGTGGAGGTCCCCAAGCGCCTGCTACATTGTATACGGCAGAAGGGGACACTATTTTTGAAGCCTCGCGGAGGATGACACAGATCAGTCCGCGGAAAATTTATTTTTCCCATTTACGGATGTTTCTTATGGATGAGGCAATGGCAAAGGAAGGGATTGCCAAAGTTCTGGACTTGCTATCCAGGGATCATGAATTTAGACCCGATTTCTACTTGGTTGTGACCAAAGGAGCAACTGCGGAGGAAACGTTGAAAATCATGACGTCCCTGGAAACCATCCCTGCAAATAAACTTTACGAATCGCTGCAAATCTCCGAGAAGGTATGGTCACCCAGCATGGCCGTAACGCTGGATGAATTGATAAGTGATATTACCAGCACTGGAAAACACCCCGTGCTTACAGGATTAATCATAACTGGGAATCGGGACATCGGAAAAACGAAGAAGAATGTAGAAAATATTAATACGCCAAGCCAATTGAAATATTCGGGGCTTGCCGTTTTCAAAAGGGACAAGCAGATTGGGTGGTTAAACGAGAAGGATAGCAGAGGGTATCGACTTATTACGGGGCACGTGAAAAGCTCTGTAGATTTCATACCATGCCGCCGGAACGATGGCAAGGTTATTGTGGAGACGCTTAGGTCCGAAACGAAGCTGAAGGGAAGAATGGTCCAATCCCGTCCTCAAATGGATATCCGAATTAATATGGAGGGAAATATCGGCTCTGTAGAGTGCGGAGGCTTGGATCTGTCTCACCCTGATACCTTAAGAGACCTCGAAGTCCAAATGGAAGAAAGACTAACCCAAAGCTTAGAGGCGGTTATCGCTAAAGTACAAACGGAGCATAAAGTGGACATCTTCGGCTTCGGGGAAGCTTTTCGCCGTGCGCACCCGAAGGCGTGGAAAGGGATGAAGGACGAGTGGGAAGACCGATATTTTCCGAATCTCGAGACCCATATCCAGGTGGATTATAAAATCCGGCGTACAGGAACTACCAACGATTCATTTCTAAATGATATCAAGGAATGAGGCGATTTCATGCTCAACTTCGCGATTATAGCGGCTTCAGCCGGGATCGTAACCTGGCTGGAGCTGCCGAGGATGCTCCGGGAAAAAGAATACAGGGAAATCTGGGGGTTCGCGGTATTCATGATCATTGGCATGGGAATCAGCGTGGCTCAAACGGTCATGAAAGATATCCCAACTCCCTTGGCTATGATCACGGTCATATTCAAGCCGCTCAGTGATTGGCTTACTGCCATCGGTTTGATCCAATAAGAAAAGGAGCGGGAAAGATGCCCGTAGTCAAAATTTCACTGCGTCAGGTCAGCATATTAACTGCCTTGTATACGATCGGAAGCGCTATTCTTATCGTTCCTTCGAGTATGGCTTCCATCGCTAAGCAAGATGCCTGGATTGCCTGCTTGGTCGGTACCGGCCTCGGATTCATCATTCTGGCGCTGCAGCTGCAATTGTTCAAAAAATATCCGGAAACGAATTTAATGCAGTTGTCCGAGAAGCTTTTTGGAAAATGGATCGGCAAAACGATAAACCTTCTCTTCCTGCTTACGTTGTTCCTAGGCGGTCCGGCTACGGTGTTACATGAGATCGGTATTTTCATGACGATCCAGATGCTGCCGGAAACTCCGATTCAGGCGATCATCTTCCTATTTGGGGCCCTGGTTGTGCTTGGGGTGCGTTTAGGCCTTGAGGTGCTGGCTCGTTCAGCGGAAATGCTCTTTCCATGGTTTCTTCTTCTGTTTCTATCCATGAGTTTATTATTATTGTCAGAGATTAAATGGGAGAATGCTATGCCGATTTTGGAATCGGGGATTAACCCCTTCTTTCCAGCCGCCGTCTCTTTCGTTAGCATTACTTTTCTGCCGAATGTCGTGTTGATGATCATCTACCCGGGGGCCGTCAACCGACCGTCAGAAACATACAAAGCCGTTTATATCGGCAGTTTATTCGGAGCGATGGTGTTGTTTACGATTATTGCCTTAACGATCTTGGTACTGGGTCCAGACATAACAGCAAGAAACCTTTATCCAAGTTATATGCTGGCAAAAAAAATCAATATCGGCAATTTTCTTCAGCGGATTGAGGCGGTCATGGCCGTGATGTGGTTTATCACTTTATTTTATCGAATTTCCTTGTTTTTCTATGCCATAGCGATTGGGGTAAGCCAAATATTTAATATTAAAAACTATCAGCCTCTGGTCGTTCCGCTCGGTTGGATTCTGGCCGCGGTTTCCGTCTTCATCTATCCCAATGTTCCATTCAAGTTGGTATGGGATACTAAGACCTGGATTCCGTATACGATTACCATCGGATTTATACTCCTGCTTTTGTTGTTCGGCATGCACGGATTGCGTAAAATTGGTTCCAAAAAAAACAAAAAGTCCTCGAAATCCGCCTAAACGGTTGGAGGACAAAGTGGGTTAATTGATAATCCACAGAAATCGCTATTGAAATGGAAATAGCTTAGCTTGTGCGATCCGTCTACTTGTAGACGGTTTTTTTATGTTGAGCCGGCAGGAAAGGGAAGTTTATCTATTGCGCACTAATAGATGAAGTCACTCTGACATTATTAAGGAATAACGGCGATTGTGATTTATGTCAAATTCTTCATCCGTTCTTCGATGCTCCGCTACATAGTTGCCAATCCAGTCGCGAACAAGAGTAGAAGGGTCCGTATTGATCCTATCCATTGTCTGAAACCGACTGAAACCCTGCGTACCTGGCAGTCGTATATGATAATTGTCATCTCTGACATCGTTAACGGGAGGAGGAGATAAAACCCGTGGTCAAGCAACGCAAAAATAAACCCAGTCGTACAGGTATCCATACATATAAGCAGAAAGCGAGAAAACAACGTAAACGATCCGAAGACACCCGCTTCGATCGGTTCTGGTTTCGGATTATGGAAGCGATCGGATGGATTATCCTGCTTGGATCGCTTCTAATGTATTGGAATTCCGCCCGGCTCACGACCATTATAAACAAAGCTCAGCCGGTCCATCATTTGACATCCGAAATGACTGGCTATGTACGTCTCGAAGGTCAGGCTGGGGGAGAAGCGGCATATACGGATGAAGGCAAGCTCCAGGATCTTTATGCTCTGCTCCAGAAAGAGCCGTTCCGCTGGGAATGCGGCAAGGGTGGTTGCGATTACAAGCTGGATGATAACGGAAGCCACCAATCATGGGGAAGTTCAGAGCTTAACGGAGTAACGGTTCAGGCGGAACGGTTCAGGTTTTACACGGACTGGCTTCCGCTGAATTTTGCGACGGTTGACCCGAAACATGTCTCCCTGATTTACCAAGGAAATTCATCCCGACCGCTGCTGATGGAAAGTCCCAAGGGTACGGCTTACGGTTATTATGCCGTCTCCCCCGGGGATTGGGTGACGGTAATTGGCCGGGCTAACAAAGGCCAGTTGGAAGCCTTTCCCTTACCGGGGGACGATACGAAACATCCTGTTCTGCTGATCGGTACGAGTGTGGAACAGATGTTGTCGGAAGAGAAAGGAGTCCAGTCCGTGTATTTGATCATTTCTTGTATCGTCGCATTGATGCTGCTCCCTAAAATGATCGGAAGAACCAGGCGAATCACTCCATGGTTAAAGACTAGAAGAGCGAGATAGTATGAACTGCATACGGAGGCGAGGATCATGGCTGGGGGGAAGACCGCGGCTCTTGATATCCAAGGGTGCAGACACATTTGACATGAATAAAAACGAGGAGTAAAATGAATTCGCAGCTGCTTGAACAATTGTTCAAAACGAACGTTCAAATCAAAGAATCAACTTAACGAATAATTGGAATAGCAAATACATGTAGACAGGTAATGGATATCGAATGGTAAACGAAGAACAGGTACAGAATCAGGAAAAGGACGTAAAGCAGAAGAATTTTAGGGGCAGCGAAGAAGCTGTTTGCCGGAAAAGGTTTTGAAGGCACCAGCGTCA
The DNA here is from genome assembly GCF_037969785.1 of Paenibacillus sp. FSL W7-1332. Lineage (NCBI taxonomy): Bacteria > Bacillati > Bacillota > Bacilli > Caryophanales > Paenibacillaceae > Paenibacillus > Paenibacillus sp. FSL W7-1332. The sequence goes on from NZ_CP150209.1 coordinate 3,213,386, forward strand.
GGGAAATTTGCGACGAAGCAGGCGTTGCATTAGCGCTGGTATCCTACCATTTCGGAGGAAAGGACAAGCTGCTCTATGCTTTGTTCGAACCGCTTAATGAACATTTTGCGAAGCTGTCCTTCAACTTGGAGGAGCCAATCAACGCGCTTGAAGCGTTTATCCGTGGTTTTGTTGCATACCGTTACGATAACGAAGAGTTGATTCATATCCTGCAGCAGGAAATGATGATGCAAAGTCCCCGGCTCAAGATGCTTTCGAATGCCTATTATCCTTCTTGGGTACATCTAAGAGCCATACTGGAAGCAGGGAAGAGCCAAGGCGTGTTTCAGTTCGAATCGATTGTGTACGCCGTCCATTTTGTGATGGGGGTCGTTATCTTTTCCAGACAGAACCCGTTCCTCGAGCCAGTGTTCGGCGATTTGCCCCCTGCGGAGGACAACGCCGCGCAGGCAGCTGAGCATATTATTCGTCTTGTCTTGAACGGTTTGCATTCATCGTGAACAGCAAAGGGGATAACATCATGAGAGCAGCGAAAATATACGGAACTAAAGACATCAGGGTTGAAGAAACGGCCATTCCTCCTCTTGAAGCGGGAAAGATACTCCTCAAAGTGGATTATGCAGGCATATGCGGAAGCGACATGCATGAATATGTAGCGGGTACATTTCCAATCCGCACGCAGCCGGTTCTCGGACATGAATTCTCCGGTACGGTCGTTGAAGTAGGAGAAGGCGTAACCACTGTGGAGCCCGGTGATCAGGTGGCCGTTGAACCACTCATCGCTTGCGGCCATTGCTCCAATTGCCGAAGAGGGATGGTGAATCTGTGCTCGAACAGCGGCGGTTACGGTTATTCCATTTCTGGCGGGTTCGCGGATTACGCCGTTGTTAAAGAGGAGAATGCGTTTAAGCTTCCAGCTGAAATGGACGTTAAGCTTGGAGCACTCGTCGAGCCTACGGCCGTAGCGGTTCATGCGGTACGGCAAAGCACGCTGCGTCTTGGCGATACGGCAGCCATCTTTGGGGCTGGTCCGATCGGTCTTTTGCTCCTGCAAGCGGTGAAAGCGGCGGGAGCAAGCGAAATCATCGTCGTGGAAGTATCCGATGACCGCCGGGAGAAGGCGCTGGAGCTAGGTGCAACCCACGTACTTAACCCGGTTGAAGTCGATGCAGTTGCACGAATCAAGGAGCTGACGGACGGAGGAGTGGACGTAGCCTTTGATGCGGCGGGTGTGCAGGCTACATTCTTGAGCGGCGTAAGTGCGGTGAGAAGAGGCGGGGAATTCAAAGTTGTGAGTTTGTGGGAACAGCCGGTCACCTTTAGCCCGAACAGCTTTGTAAAGACCGAAGCCAAAATTACCGGTTCTTACGCTTACGCAAACCTGTTCCCCGAGGTGATTCGATTGCTCGCCGGAGGTATCATTGATGGGAACAAGGTCATCACAAGCCTCATACCGCTCGGCGATATTGTCGAGAAAGGCTTTGAAACATTGACCAATGATCGAAAACAATGCAAAATTTTAGTTGATATGCACTTGTCCTAATGAATCAGCCCTACCAAGATCTCTATGGTAGGGCTTTTCTATACTGTACCTTACGCCGAATTTAATGGGAGGTGGAATTATTATCCACTCAGTCTTCATCAAAGGCATTTTTTTATATATAATTAATTCTTACATATTTTCATAAACCACTCTTAGGTTAATAAAAGCAAAGCGAGGTGAGCGTGATGGAGGATACCATCACCATTGTAGAATATGCCCAAAGCTGGGCGGAAGCTTTTGAATCCGAAAAAGAAGCGCTGCTTTCGGGACTTGGTGCCGAAGCGGCAGCCATCGAGCATGTGGGGAGTACCGCGATTCCCGGGCAGGCATCCAAGCCGGTGATCGACATCTTTGTCGGTTTGACGCCGCTCCGGCCGGTCGCCTATTATGAATCAAGGTTTGATCCGGCTAGCTATACGCATATTCCAACCGGAATGCAGGGGAGATATTTATTTGCCAAGCGTACGGAAGGAAAGTGGACTCATAATGTTCACCTTATGATGTATGATGCGTTGTTCCATACGAGAAATGAAATTTTGCTGCGAGATTATTTGCGTAGTCATCCGGAGCTTGTCACGCAGTACGGCGCAGTAAAAAGGGCGGCTGCCCTAAACGCAAGTTCCATGGAAGCCTATACGAAGGAGAAAACCGCTTTTATTCAGATGGTTGTGGATGCGGCCCGAAGTGAGCTGGGGCTTCCGCTTCAGAATGTGTGGGAAGATTAAGATTAAAAACAGCGCGACAGCGCTATCAAGGTATACGCTGGTCGCATGAAATTTAATGGGGATATGCCGTATCAAATTCGACGCCGCACGGACCGCCATTCGAATTGATGTCGAGATTGACTTCCGTGCCGTCCTCCCGGAATAATGGCCGATAGAAAGCACCGATCCTGGCTGCCGAGGCGTTGGCGTAGTGGCAGATGAAGGCTCGGCGAAAACGGTTGGATTTGTTACGGTAGGAGCCGTGGATCAGGTTGCCGTTAAAGAACAGCACATCGCCTTTGTCCATGATCGCCGGGAGGGCCTTGCTGTCCTTGGGCGGCTTTACGAAATGGGTGGTGAACGACTCGTTCGAGTCGGCTTCCTCCGGGCACACCAGAGCATAATCACTTGTTTTCGGAACGACGAGCAACCCGCCGTTCTCTTCATTAGACGCATCGATTGCGGTCCACGCCGCGATACAGTTCCCCGGCTCGACCTGCAGGTAAAAGTTGTCCTGGTGCAGCGCTTGTCCGCGGGAACCCGGGGGTTTGTAATAGAACATGCTTTGAGCCGCGAGTGCCGGCTCGCCATACAAATCGGCCAGTACATCCATAACAGGCTTGTGCAGCATATATTTCATCGCGGTCGGATTAAAGCGGTGCGGATGCATCACACGGGGATAACGCTTCAGCGGTTCGACAACTTCCTCATCCAACACCGGCTCAAAGTGGCCAGGAACGGTAGTATGGCTGATCTCCTCAAACGTTGCTTCGATTTCTGATACCTCCTCCTGGCGGAAGAGCCCTTTTACGATTAAATAACCTTCCGTTTCGAACAATTGCAACTGTTCTTGAGTCAATACTCTTGGCTGCTTTTGCATGGGAATGCCTCCTGTACGTTTATTGTTTTTCCTATTGACAATAGAATATCGCCTGCTTAACTTGAGAGGAAGTCAGTTTTCTGCTTATTATTAACGGGATTCTGCTATTCTGTTATTACAGGTACAAAAGGAGGAGAGGTTCATGCGAACGCCGGCGGGCAGGCAGGTGAAACCCTTAGAAAGTACCGGTACCATATTCGGCGACCATTTCGATCAAGACGATGCTTATCGCTTACGTCGCCCTCATGGCATGAAGGATTGGCTGCTTGTATATACGCTGCATGGGGAGGGCTATGTCCGTACGCCTGCCGGAGAGAAGCGCTGCGGACCCGGGCAGCTTGGCCTACTGCGCGCCAATATCGCGCATGAATACGGAACAGTGAAGGGGAAACGCTGGAACTTCCTGTGGATCCATTATCCCGGACTTCCGGAAAACAGGATGCTGCGTTATGAGGAGTTTCTAGTCGAAACGCTGCCCGATGAACGTGTCCGTGGGCGAGTCGAGCAAGCATTTCGGAATGTACTTCAAGATTCACTGGATCGTTTGGACCTATGGGAGGCGCTGTGTGAGAATTCGTTGCGTGAAATTTTGCTCCTGCTTGCGCAGCGGATGAACAAAAGACTCGATCCCAGAGTCGAGCAGACTCTTGGTTTGCTGTCCCGATCGTTAAAAGAAGATATTCGAATCGACGAGATATCGCGAGAGATCGGAATATCGGGGTCAAGGCTGGCCCACTTGTTCAAGCAAGAAACGGGGTACACCATTGTGGAGCATCTGAATCAAATGAGGGTTCGCCATGCCGCCTTATTGATGACCCATTCCGGCCGTACGGCGAACGAAGCCGCGTTGGATGTCGGGTTTAACAGTTACAATCATTTTGCCGATCAGTTTCGCAAACAGTACGGGGTTTCGCCGAGGCAGTACCGCCAGGCGTGCAAGCCTACATGAAGGCTGCCAGGCTTACGTTATCCATGAATCGTACAAATAGAGCTGCCTGCAAGAGCGCTGTGTAGAATCACGCTGTACAACCTCCACTGGCCAGCAGCATGGCTTCGGTATTGAATGCAACGACGCCGATCTGGACCATGATCATCGGGTTGCTGTTCTTCGGCTCCGTGTTTAGGCGGATTCAATGGAGGGGCATGGGCATCGCGCTTGTCGGACTGATCATTCTGCTCGGCATTCGACCTGGATCATTTATTACCGTCGATTTCATTGGGTTTGCGACAATGATAGGTGCTACTTTGTGTTACGCCGTTGGTTCGCAGTTATCCAAACGTTTATTGGGCGGACTGAGTATGTATCAGTTAACGTTCGCTACATTGCTTGGGGCAATGGCAGGGAGTGGAGTGATCGCTCTTACAACGGAAACGGTTGAGCTTGCCAAAATCGCGGAGCCTGCCAATATAGGTTCTCTTGTTGGCCTGGGCATATTCGGTTCTGGCGTGGCCTATATTCTGTTCAATTATATGGTCTTGAAAGGGAGCCCCGAGTTCGCGACATCCGTCACTTATCTCGTGCCTGCAACGGCGATGATCCGGGGATATACACTGCTGGATGAACCGATTGGGTGGAGCCTGATCATCGGCCTAATTCTCATTTTATCCGGGGTGTTTATCACCAACCGTGGCGGACGAACACAAAAAGAAAGAGTTGCTGCTGTACCTAAATAACACTCAATAGCACCAAGAAGGACTGCTAAAGAGGCAGTCTTTCATTTTTTTATCCCCGCGTTGTACCTTAACTGAAGCATTCAAGAAATTAAGGGATTTCGATATAAACGAAAGTGAAGAATTTCCTAAAGAGCTTCCTAAAGAAGGAAGGATGCCGGATTTGAGACGAATTGACATTTTGCTCCGGACCGCTTAAATTGCGGCTTTTTTCTTGTTTACCGTCGGGTTTAGTTATTTATTTATTGGGTTCCAAACTTTAAATTTTCGATGAAGATTTTGCGATTATTCTACCACTTTTGCAAAATCCACTTTGACCCTTAACGAGACAAATGTAAGAAAGCAAAATAAATATCGATTGACACCATCTTGCTATTTGCCTAATATACGGGCCAGACGACCCGGGTCCAAGTTCTGGATTCTACTTACAAGGGCTTGTCAATGCATTGAAAAAGGAGGATCCGTATACAAAAACCGAGACGAACGCCCGTTCGATACCCGCATGCATGCGCAGTGGTCTTTCGGGAAGACAACGATTGATTCCAAGGAGGTTATTTATGAGATTTAGAAAAGGTGGCAAGTACCAGGTCTTGATGCTTGCAATTTGTTTTATATTGGCATGCTCAGGAGGCAGCGGTGTCGCAGCTGCTTCCGGGGAGAGCAGGCTGGCTCAAAAAACATATGGAACACCGGAAGAAATTCTGGTCCCGAACAACTATACGGTGGCTGTGTTCAACGGTACAACTGGCAAGGAAGAGGGCCGCAACGTGCTTTACGCGACCAGTAAAGGAAAGCCGGGGCATCTTAACGTGATCGACCTGGAGGATTATAAACTGCTGCGGAGCATTCCGATCGGACCCTCCGAAAGCTCATGGGCACATACAACGGCACCGGACGGAACATTGTTCCTTGCGGCTGACGGTGGCGGAGCCAGGCTGTGGAGTTACTCACCGGTTACTCATGTCCCTGTGCAAGTGGCACAGTTCGACGGCCAGTCGGTTCCGAACAGCATCACCACGGATGAACAGGGCCGCGTGTATGTCGGAACCTATCCCGGCGGCAAAGTGTATCAGTATGACCCGGCTACAAAGCAAACCAAAGATTACGGCCGCGTCATCGGGTTGCTTGACCAGGAATATGTACGCTCCATTGCTTACCAGGGCGGCAATATATATGCCGGCACCGCGCATAAGCAGATCGTACGCGTGAATTTAGCAACCGGGGAGAAAACAAATATCGCTGCTTCCCTTCCGATTAAAGAAGACACCGTGTATGACCTGAGCACGATTGATAACCGTTATTTGTTTGCCAGATATACGGACGGAAGCGGCATTCCTGGAGAGGCGTTTATCTACGATACGCAGACGGAAAGCTGGCTGGATGTTGTGCTCGAGAATGTAACGGGGCTGCACGCAACGGACTCGCTTGACGGAAAACTGTATTATATGTCCGACAAGAAGCTGAAAACGTTTAATCTTGCCACGCATGAGGTCGAGTTAACCGGAATGGAGTACAACAGCGGATTTCGGGGAGTAGATTGGGTTGAATTTCCCCATAATCCGGAATACCCAGGCAAAAATCTGGTGACCGTCCGTTATGACGGCGGCGTTACGATCATGAATATCGAAACGAAGCAAGTGCACCTGTTGCCGCCTGTTATTCCGGGTCTGCCCGGCGTTGTCAACCGGTTGAAAAGCGTGTCCGATACGGAGCTGATCACCACCGGCTCGCAGGCGCGATCCTCGCTCGTCGATCTGACGGATAACACCGCAACGCCGTTCAGCATCGGCCAAGCGGATAGCGTTCATGCCGTAGGCAATAAAGTCTATATGGGCGTGTACCCGGAGGGCGGACTGTACGAGTTCGATTTATCGACGGAGCCTGGAACGAACAATCCGAAGCGACTGGCCGTACTGGGCAACGATCAGGAGAGGCTGGTAGATATCTCCAGTTCCAAAGGCAAGCTCTACATTTCGACGATTTCCGGTTACGGCACGTTGGGCGGCTCGTTGACCGTTTATGATACCGTCACCGGTGAAATCAACGTTCATCGCAATGTCGTCCAGAATCAGAGCGTGCTCAGCACGACGGTACATGACGGCAAGGTGTTCGGTTCCACCACGATTCGAGGCGGACTGGGTTCTGAGCCGACGGAAGCGGAAGCGAAGATTTTTGTCTGGGATGAGGAGACGCAGCAAAAAATCGCCGAGTTTCCCCTTCGGGTTCCCGGACTGGATAAGCCGATATTCATCGGCGATCTTTCCGCCGGTCCGGACGGTTTGATCTGGGGGGCATCCTATGAGTATATTTTTGCGATCGATCCCGATACGTATCAAGTTGTGAAGAGCAAAAAAGTGTATCCAAGCTTAAACTTCAGCCAATGGGCTCACCACCCGCTGCGTTGGGCGGAGGATGGACTGCTCTATGTGCTGTTTAACAACAAACTGACGGTCATTGACCCTGAAACGCTGGAGCATCGGACATTAGCCGACACCTCCCGATTCGATCTACATGCGGACGGGAATCTCTATTTCACGGACATGCAAACCAATACGATTCTATATCGGATGGAAGTTGACGGTGAGGTCGTGGAGGAACCGCCGCATACGGCTGTTCCCGTCACCAATCCCGGCTTCGAAGAGGAGTTGAAGGGTTGGGGCCCGTTATTCGCTCCAGGCAACGGTTACCGCTATGATCGCAGCACAGAACGCAGTTTCACGGGAACGCACAGCCTGAAGATTACGGACACGCTGAGAACGGCATCTGTTGCCGTTCAGAGTGATCCTATTCCCGTCATTCCGGGAGAGGAATATACGGCGGGCATGAATCTCTATATTGAATCCGGTCAGCCTGGCTTTATGTTCCGATTCTTTGATAGCAATAACGCGACCATCTCCACCTTGGAAACCCATTTGGATGAATCGCGATTGGCCCAATGGCAGAAAGTGACGCTAAGAGGGAAGGCTCCAGCTAATGCGGCTTATGCAAAACTGATAGCGGTAACTTCCAGATACAATGTGGCAACAGCCTATTATGACGATTTCTTTGTAACGGTAAAAGACAGTGTGCCGCCCGTCTCCACGGTTAGTCTATCGCCTTCTCCCAACGAGAACGGCTGGGTGAATTCCGATGTGTCCTTGTCCATCTCTGCCGACCGCGCGTACTCCATTGCATACGCTGCGGAAGGGGCACAGCCAATAGAGAAGACTACAATAAAAGGGAATACGGCCCAGCTTGAAATCACGAAGGAAGGCGTCACGACGGTCACCTATTCCGCCACTAACTTCTCAGGCGTGCCTGAGGTTCCGGGGACGCTGAAGGTGCAGATCGACAAGACGGCACCTGTCGTTGAATTCACCGGTGAGCGTACGTACACCGTAACCGATTCTGTATACGTTTCGTGCAGTGCCGTCGACAGTCTGTCTGGGTTAGCTGACAATCCTTGTTCTCATTCACTGATTGAACGTCCTGCCTATTTCTTCGAGCCGGGATCCCACGATATCTCCGTCAAGGCAATCGATCTGGCGGGAAATAAAACGGAAGCGGTCTTTCGTTTCGAGGTGATTGTAACGTATGACAGCTTGTCCGCGCTTGCAGCGCATTTCGCCGCGAGCGATCCAGGACTCGCACAATCGCTGTCAAGTAAACTCCTCCATGCCAAAGAGGCCGAGAATAGAGGTAACACCTCTGCCAAGGAAGGCATGCTGAACGCCTTTTCCAATCAAGTTAGCGCACAATCCGGCAAAATATTGACGGGCGAACAAGCAAAAATACTTGCCAAACTGGCAGGTTACCTGTAAGCAGACGAAAGCTTCAGCCATTTTAAAAACACGACACTTTTTTTCCATATCGTCGTATCGTCGTCCATATAGTAGGAACAGCCGCGTGAATTACGCGGCTTTTTTTGTTGTCAACCAAACGCATGGAATGGATTGTTTCTCATCATTAACAATGGCTGTACCGTCGAAATTTGTCATAACAAAAGTGCAATTTATACTTCTAAAGTAGCAATTTTTCGATGTCATATTGACTGGAAATTGAATGCTAACTAGAATGTGTTATAACAAATAATCAATACATTCAAAATTGTTAGTACAAGTAAGTTACGAAAAGGAGGTGATGCATTGCCAACGGAAGCCGATATTAGTCGACCACCGTGGCTAATATTTACTTACTATTTTGATCGAGAAAAAGGAGGTCATGACAAAGCATGGACGCCCGATTAAACTCGGCATCCCCACAGCCCGCTCCAAAGTCCAACAAATGGACGCATGTTAAAAGGCAGCTCAAGCGAAATATCGGGTTGTATATCATTATCTCGCCGGCGGTGCTTTATTTTTTGATCTGGCATTATTGGCCGATGTACGGCGTTCAGATCGCCTTCAAGGATTTTATGCCTGGCCTTGGCATTTGGAACAGTCCATGGGTCGGGTTCGAGCACTTCGAGCGGTTATTTGACGCTTATTATTTTTGGACGATTCTGAAGAATACCATCGGGATCAGTTTATACGGTCTGTTGGTTGGCATTCCCGCTCCGATCTTGCTTGCGCTTTTGTTCAACGAGATTCGAAATCGTAAATTCCGCTCATTCGCCCAAAGCATCTCCTACGCACCGCACTTCATTTCGGTTGTGGTCGCGGTCGGTATTCTGTTCTTCTTTATCTCGCCGACGAATGGCGTCTTCAACTCCATCCTTGTTTCCTTGGGGAGGGAACCGGTCGATTATCTGGCAGAGCCATCGAAATTCTGGCATCTATACGTCTGGTCGGGCGTATGGCAAGGAGTTGGCTGGTCTTCGCTCATCTACAGCGCTGCCATCTCGGGCATCTCGCCTGACCTGTATGAGGCGGCTTATATGGACGGGGCCAGCAAATTTCGGCGAATTTGGCATATCACGATTCCCGGCATCGTTCCGACCATCGTGATCCTGTCCATCTTGAGCGCCGGCGGCATCATGAGTGTCGGCTTCGAGAAAATTCTGTTGATGCAAAACGCGATGAACCTGGAAACCTCCGAGGTGATCTCCACTTACATGTACAAGAGCGGACTGCTTAACACCCAATACAGTTTTTCGGCGGCAGTCGGCCTGTTCAACAATGTGATCAATTTTATCATCCTGATTATCGTTAATGCGGTTGCACGCAAAGCGGGGGAGACCAGCTTATGGTAGAGGTCGTCGATGCAGGATTAAGGAGGGAATGTAAGAAGTGCTGCTGAACATCAAACGAACGCCTGGAGAAAAGCTGGCCGATATCATCATTCTAGTGCTGTCCATTCTGGTAATCATCGTCATTTTGTACCCGCTTCTCTTTGTCTTGTTTGCTTCATTTTCCGATCCGCGCCAAATTTGGGACAAGCCGCTGCTGCTGTTCCCGGCAGGCTTCAATCTTGACAGTTATGCCAAAGTGTTCGAGAACAGCGAGATCTGGAGAGGGTATGCCAATACGCTTCTGTATACATTCATAGGGACGGCGATCAATATTATGATGACGGTATTTGGCGCTTATCCGCTCTCCAGAAAGCGTTTTTACGGCAAGGGACTGTTTACGCTGCTGTTTGCTTTCACCATGTTTTTCGGCGGCGGGCTGATCCCTCTTTATTTGGTAAACAAGGAGCTCGGACTTCTGAACACGATGTGGGCCTTGGTACTGCCTGGTGCGATCAGCGCCTACAACATGATTATTATGCGAACCTACTTCCAGACCCGGATTCCGGTGGAGCTCGAAGAGAGCGCCTACGTCGACGGCTGCAATGATTTTCATATGCTGTATCGAATTGTGCTGCCTTTGTCGATGCCGATCATTGCCGTAATGATCCTGTTCTACGGGGTCGGCCATTGGAACTCATATTTTGACGCTATGATTTATTTGACGGATCGTAGTAAATTCCCGCTGCAGCTGATTTTAAGAGAAATACTGGTTCAGAACGACTTCAAGGAAATGGCCGGAATATCGGTCGGTGCCGAATATGCGGATCAGATGATGGTCAAGGAAGGCTTGAAATATGCGATCGTTGTATTATCCGCGCTGCCGCTGCTCCTGTTGTATCCGCTGCTGTCGCGTTTCTTTGAGAAAGGCATCATGGTGGGAGCTATCAAAGGGTAAGCCGATATTGAGAGCGGTTATTACCGCTTGGAACTCATAATCATGAAAAGAGGGGATATGGATATGAGAAAAGGAATGAAACTTCTGCTTGCCATAACAATGTCATTTTCGTTGACGATTTCCGCCTGCGGCGGTTCAGGGGGGAAGGCGGAGCCGGAACCGGCCGGAACGGACGGAGATCCCGGGAACATCAAGCTAAGGATCGTCAAGCGCGGGTATACCGATGTGCATCCTCCGGCCGATCAATTATGGATGTGGCAAAAATACGAAGAAATGTCCGGCATTCAAGTCGAATTTGAGGAGCTGGCGGGTTCCGCCGTCAACGAACGAAAAAATGTCATGCTTGGCTCCAACGACCTCCCGGATGCATTCTATCGCATTGCTTTCGGTACCGACGAGCTGATGAAATACGGCAAACAGGGCTTATTTGTTCCGCTCGAGGACCTGATTGAGCAGCATGCTCCGAATTTGAACAAACTCCTGAAGGATAATCCGGACATTAAGGGAGCCATCACGATGTCGGACGGGCATATTTATGCCCTGCCTTACGTCGATTTCTCTAAAGCGTTCAATTCCGTTCGCCTGTATATCAATAAGGATTGGCTGGATGAAGCAGGGCTTGAAGTGCCCAAGACGACCGAGGAGTTCCGACAAGCGCTCATGAAGGTTCGGGAGAAGGACAGCTCCCGTCTCGGGTGGGTGCTTGAATCGCAGTACTGGACTTTCCTGGAGAGCTTTCTGGCCGGCAGCTTCGGCATGGGGGAAGGCGGTGCCAAGGCATTCGGTCAATATCTATATAAGGACGCGGACGGACAGGTTAAGACAACGTTTAATGATCCGAAGTACAGAGAGCTGCTCCGTTACATGAGCGATTTGTACAAGGACGGGTCACTGGCCCAGCAAAATTTTACGACAGGCTATGATTATGCGAAGTGGTCTACGGACGGCTCCAACAATCTGATCGGTTCGTTTGTATGGGAAGGACCGGGATATATCGGTAAGGATGCAGCCGAGAACTATGTGGGCATTCATGCCCTCGAGGGGCCGAACGGGGATAAAGTCGCCGGGGTGCTGGGGCCGCCAGCCAAAGGGATCTTCGGCTTTGTCATCACCAACAAAAACAAATATCCGGTTGAAACCATCAAGTGGATCGATTATTTCTATGGGGAGGAAGGGATTAACTTTGCCACCTTTGGACTTGAGGGCGAAACCTATGATATGGTTGACGGCAAACCGAAATACAAGGATGAGATTCTAAATTACAAGGGCGGCGTGCAGTTGGGCGCTTTCCAATATGTTGATAATGTGTATGGTGCTTATTATCCATATGTTGAGCCAGACGACGATTTGCGGATGGCGGCGCGTGGGACGACGGTAGCCGACGAGATTAAGGCGGATCCGGCTGAGCTGGATCAGTTAGCGCCCCAAGAGCTTTGGCCAGATTTTGTTCCTACGGATGAGGAAGCCAATCAAACGAGCGCGATCCTGACCGATATCAATAAATACATTGAGGAGATGCGGGTGAAGTTTGTGACGGGGAAAGCCAGCCTGGACACGGACTGGGATAACTACGTAAAGACTCTGGACAAAATGGGAGCCCAGAGCTACTTGGATATCAAACGAGCGCAGTATGAACGTTATACAAATGTAAAGTAATCGAAATGACTCGAAGTAGGAAGATAGGAGCGGTTTACATGCCAATGATGCAAACGCTATAATTTTAGTACGACAAGATTTACACTGGAAAATAGATATAGATGGGATGAGAACCAAGTTGACCAAAGACAATAAACCACCGCTGTATCGCGTGATGATGGATGAGCTGAAATCACAAATTTCTTCAGGCCACTATGCTCCTGAAGCCCAGCTTCCTACGGAGTCCGAGCTAAGCTCCACCTTCGGCGTGAGCCGTATTACAACAAGAAGAGCGCTTGAGGAGCTGGAGCGGGACGGGTTTATCTACCGTGTCAAGGGAAGCGGCAGCTTTGTTAAACCCCGGCAACGTGGGCAGGAGCAGCGGTCGGTTGGAATGGATAAAATGATATCGCTGATCCTGCCTTCCGAAGACGATCGCGGCACGATGGGATATATTCGCGGAGCTTCGGACTGGCTCAACGCGAACGGTTACTATTTGAGTATTCACCAAAGCGACTACGATTCCCAGAAAGAACGCGATCTGCTGGAAATGCTGACCCGAAAGGGCATTGCGGCCATTATATTGTATCCGCGGAACGATCAGACGAATTACGACATTCTGCATCGACTTTGCCTTGAGGATTATCCGATCGTGACGATCGATAAATATTTTGACAGTCTGCCGCTTGGGGCGGTGGTTTCTGACAATTTCAGTGGATCCTATCAAGCCGTATCCAGGCTGATTGAGCTCGGTCATCGAAAGATCGCGTTTCTTACAGCAGTCAGCATTGAATCAACCTCCTCGGTGCGCAACCGGTATTTCGGATACTGCCAAGCGCTGAAGGACCATGGACTTCCTGTGGATAGCCGTTATATCAGGCTGAATATGAAGGATTATCGAGAGAAGGTTGGCTTTGAACGATTTTATAATGAGCTGCTGGACTCTTACCGGACGGAAGGGGTAACGGCTGTTCAGACGGAGAATGATCTGATCGCCGCCAACCTGCTGAACCGCTGTTTGGAACGAGGGATCCGTATTCCGGAGGATATTTCGATCATAGGCTTTGATAATAATCCTGTCACAGAGCATGTCATGATTCCGCTGACCACCGTTGAGCAGAATTTTTACGAGATTGGACGCCAAGCTGCCGAACATGTTGTAAACTGGCTCGAGAGAGGGAAACAGACACCGGACCGGACACTGATCCCCGTCAAGCTGGTGGAGCGTGATACAACCGCAGCAGCTCCGAGAGGGAAAGTCACGAAGTAGATAGGATAGAAAGGATGATATGAAGGCTGATTGCCGGGCAGGGCTTCTTCCTGTTGCAATCAGCCTTTTTATAGGTATGTAAAAGTTGAGTATAAAAATTCTCTACTTACTCAATCACTCCGAAAGGATGGTACATTATTTAGAGGCATGGACTTCGATAAGCGCTGTCCATTTGAGAGATCTACCTGACCAACAGGCGATTTGAACTCCCTCCGAACACGTAAAGATGACACCTAGCGAACCAAGACATGAAAGGAGGTGAACAACATGTGTACGATTCATATGCTGGTGGGGATACCCGGCAGCGGAAAAAGCTATTATGCCAAACAATTATGCAAAAGCGAGCGGGCCGTCATCGTTGCGACGGACTCGATCCGTGAAAGATTGTTCGGCAGCGAATCCAAACAGAAAAATACGTATCTGGTATTTGATGCAGCTTTCGCCGAGATCGAACAGGCGCTTGCGTCCGGACGAAATGTCGTTTTTGATGCCACCAATGTCAGCCGGGAGCGGAGACAGAAGTTCCTGAAGCGATTTGGCGATCGATCGGTGGAATGCCATATCTGCACAACCCCTTATGAAGTGGCTCTGGAAAGAGTCAAGGGACGAAAACGCCGGCTCGACGAGAAGATCATGACGAAATATGCCAAGAACCTTGAATTTCCTGTCATGAGAGAAGGATTCAGTGATCTGCATCTCGTTCATGAGCACGGCGAAACGCAGCTTACAAGAGAAGAACTGGAAGTGCTGTTAACACGCAGACCGGGTCATGATGAGTTATTTCTCTACTTGTCTCAATCTCCCTATTTCAATGTGATGCTGGGATATGATCAGGAGAATCCGCATCATTCCAAAACGTTGTCGGAGCATACGTATGCCGTGCTGGAATATATCAATGCTTTCTATGAAGGCGAGCATCTGCTGGCTATGCAATTAGCAGCGCTGTTCCATGACGCGGGCAAGCCGTTCTGCAAAGTATGGAAGCAAGCAAGAGGGTACTATTCCTATTATGGGCACGAGCACGTATCGGCAAGCATTGCCTGCCATACATTGAAGGACCTTGGGTATGATGATGCATTCATTCAGCACGTCGTTCAACTTGTGAGCTTTCATATGGAAATTTTGCATGGAGGGGATGCAGGGGCATCCAAAATCTATCATTTGTTAGGCGAAGATAGGCTGGCTGAGCTGTATTTCTTCGCAGAAGCCGATACCTTCGGCAAATAAGGAGGTGAACAACGATGAAAATAAAGTATCCCAAAACGATGCATTTGCCTTGGTCCAGAGGGTATACGGATGACGATAAGATTTTACGAAACACGGACCATTTTACGGGACAGGAGGTCGTCATTACCGAGAAAATGGACGGGGAGAACACCACGATGTACCCCGGTTTCATTCATGCGAGATCGCTGGACAGCAAGGATCATCCTTCCCGTCATTATGTGAAGACGCTGCATGGGGGCATCAAGTATATGATTCCGGAGGGTTACCGTCTCTGCGGGGAAAACGTATATGCCAAGCATTCGCTTTTGTATTCGGCGCTGCCGTCCTACTTCATGCTGTTCTCCGTATGGAATGAGTTGAATGTGTGCCTGTCATGGGATGAGACGGAGGAATGGGCGGAACGTCTGGGGCTGGTCACGGTTCCTGTCTTGTACCGGGGAATCTGGGACGAGGATGCTGCCAAGTCTTGTTATACGAAGCAGTCAGACTGCGGCGGGGAGCAGGAAGGTTATGTGGTTCGGCTGGCTTCCGCATTTGCATATGACGACTTTAAGCGCAGCGTTGCCAAGTTCGTTCGCAAGAATCACGTACAAACCGACGAACATTGGCTAAGCAAACCGATCGAACCGAATCAATTGGCAACTGCGGAATAGACGATGGGTGAGTGTAATAAACATTAAATATTAGAAAATGAGGTGCTGATCATGTAATTCCAGATTGCTTTTTATATGAGATAATGTAAATAGATAAAGACAGGAGCTGCCGCTTAAATCGGGGCTTTTTTTATTGTTGTTTGTACATAGGGTTACCACATTTTGTTAGTTCAAGTATAATGAACCTATACATATGGATCAGAATACAGACCCTCATTATTTCATGATAGGAGTGTAAAGATGAATATGAAGATGTTTCGAGTTTCTGCTCCTTCAGGGATCAGATTGATGATATCGATGTTGATTTTAATCGCTATTCTTCTTGGAAATATAATAAGAGGCCATGAAGAAAGGGACTTCTTTTATTATGCCTGCATGGTGTGGTTAGTTTTTTGTTCCGCCGTATTCCTCATCTCCGTATATCGAACCTATCTGATGAAACCAGGCATGTTGGAAATGACTCAAGACGGAATCGTCATAAACGGTACAGTAATTAACGTTGAAGCTGTGAAATGTTTGCTGATCAACCATGACAGGAAACCGGTGGTCGGGATTAAACTGAAAGGGCGTGCAATCGTACCTCTAAAGTTATGTTTTACGTTCGCGGAGGAGCAGACGGAGGGAATCAGGCAGCTGGAGTTTTGGGCACGCGAAAGACAGGTGAAGGTGTCTAAAGTTTTTTTTATGAGATGGCTGTAGAAAGCACTTACTTATTATTCCACTTAAAGGAGGATGATAATGGAGGGGTTATACTCATTTATTCTCCTTGTTATTTGTGTTGGTCAATGGGTCTTAAGGAAGATCATCGACGTCGGCGAGGAAGAGATGCGTGATACACCGGTGCATAAATGGTATCTTCTGGGCTCATGGGCTTTATTAATTCCGATACTCATCCTTATATGGACGATGGATAGGAGCAGACCCAATCCCATATGGCCGTTCTTATTATCCGTAATCTTCTGCTTTCGCGGATATATGGAGTGGAAATACATGCGTGAAAGCAGGCACCATCAAGTTTCAATCCTATTGGCTGCAGTTTCGCTTTTCTTCACAGGATTGATGATATTCATTCTCTTATTAAAATATTAAAAAAAGCAATCAAAAAGAAATGTCCCGGAGATGGGTCAGCTATAATGTAATCAGGTGTTTAGACATGGATTACATTATGGGGAGAGGCTAACATGAATAATATGTTCAATCATGTAGATATGACTCAAATCTTAAACCGAATCGACGCATTAAGCGCTCAATCACAACCGGTATGGGGAAAAATGGATGCTGCCCAAATGCTGTCTCACTGCTCCGCGTTCCAAGACATAGCCATGGGCATCACAAACCCGCCAAGAGGCTGGTTAGGTAGGTTGGTAGGGAATCTCGCGAAGCCTGTGTTTTATAATGAAAAACCGTTACCCCGCAATATGTCTACGATTCCGGATATTTTGATTGCGGATCCAAGAGAATTTGAAACGGAAAGAGAACAATTGAAAGAAAAAATTATAGCATTCCAAAAGAACGGACCTGAGCGATGTACCACGCATCCTCATGCATTCTTCGGTAAATTGACTCCGGAGCAATGGGGGAGGGGATTATACAAGCATCTGGACCATCACTTGAAACAGTTTGGTGTGTAAGGCTCAAGAAACCTGTGCAGTATGGATGCTTATATCCCCCCGTAGAGCCATCCCAACGAAGGTTGGCTCTACGAGGTTGAAGGGTTTTGCTGCAGATTATGTATTTTTTTATAACCAATCCTCGTATTTCTCCATAGTAAACTCGCCTTCCAGCTCCAACCGGGTATCCGGCTTACTGCCGTCATAATAGTTGACGTCCATCGTCGTACCCGTCCAATATACGTAAAATACGCCATTTCCTCGATACTCGATACGTCCCCGGTTATCATTCACCTCTTGGTGTTCAAAATAATACAGCCTTGCATCCAGGCTTCTGGAGTTCTCGTTGTAACCCTGGGCAATCGTAAATTCCAGCGGAGCAAAGACATCGAGTTTTAACGTATCCAGATAAATCGTAAGCTCCGCATCCGGATTGTTCAATAATTCATTCGAGTCCGGTAAAGACTGGAGCGGCTCGGGTTCCGTCTCTGTCTCGAACCAGAGCATGATTTGCGGCCGTTCATTGACTTGGCTGCGGGTTGCATAGGCTTTGGATCCGGCCAAAGCGTGTTTTTCGGTTCCGTTATAACGGATTAAAGTTAAAGTTCCTGTCATGCGAATCTCCTTATTTATTATCTCTTATGAACATTGAATCATCGCACCTTTCGATTACATATACCTTGTAATGGTACGGTTAGATTAAACGATCAGACATCTTTACTGAAGCGATAAATATTCCAGCAGGGCATCCATTTGCTCGCTTCCCAAAAGATCAGTCAGTGATGGCATCACATGGGCGAGAAAATCCGGTTTGGTCTCATAGGTTTCTTCGTCGCTGGTTTCACCTTGGAAATGAAGAGCACCTTGAATGAGAATGGACAGCGCGTGAAAGCAATCCGCAAGCGAATTCGCGATCAGCTTTGGCTCGCCACCTTCGAATGCGGCATATACGGGCGAACCACTGGCTTGGACGTCTACAATCAGCGGATCATCATTCACATTGGCAATGACGAGGTGATGGGCTAGCCAAGTGCTCGATTCCACGATTTCACCACCGTCGCTAATCCAGCGATAACCCAATTGCTGCCGGGCCAGATGCTCAGGAGAAACAAAGTAGATAACCGCCGATTCTCCGATCTCAACCGCCGCGTTTTTCATTTTATGGGTTCCTTCGGCCATAGCGTCAATCATCTCATAATGGCTATATAGATAGGTCAGCTCAGGGGACAGCGTGATACGTTCATCCACGGGTGGCATCCGGACCTCGGACCGCTGTCGTATTTCATGATCGGTGAAGAGCCCGAAATCCCGATTATATAAGTCCTGTTGTTCTATGAATCTCGTTAAAGCGGCTTCCAGTTCCAGCATTTATTTCATCCCTTCCAGCATATTAATCGAATTATAACACGCCAAGTCACCGTGGGTTAAGCGTGGGGAATACAAACTCAGGAATGCAATATGGTAGAATATTCCCTATGAGGAGGCAACGAGAGATGAAATATGAGTTCAATATTACAGCGTCAATTTCCCAGCTCGTATGGTATCCGGATGAATGGTCTGACGAGTATAAGGTGCACCCGAACTTCCAAGCGGTGATGGATCTGCTTGGCATAACCGTTCCCGTAAGAAATATATATGAACGGTACTTCGATAGTCCTGTGAACAGCGGACATGTTCTGGTATTCCGTGAGGTGGAGGATTCGGTTTCCTGCATCGTGCTGGACACGTATCGCGATCCGCTGGATCAGCTGGATATGATTCAATTGGGTTGGCGGAGCCATAGTGGGGATTATGAGATTCGCCGGCTATCCCGCAAATTTTATGATGAATGTGAGTTTGCGGTCCGCTATCAGGAAGGACAATCGGTATTGTACGAACTGCTGTGCGAAGATCGATACCCACGGCAATTCCATTATGATACAGTTTTTGAGCAGAAGATGAAACGATTTGTGAATCTCATGGATTCATAAAAGCCTAAGGAGTGAGCAAGTTTGAATATTTCTAAAGCGAATCTTCGTCCTTTTCCAGCTTATGAGGATATATGGAGCGGTACCGGCAGCATTTTCTCCCGATTCTCTCCCTGAACCTGAAATGTCTCTTTCCCGAGGAGGATCAGTGGCTGCACTTTGTATCCGTTAAAGAAATTCACGAAGGCAGTGTCGGTGAAGAGACGGCCTCCGAACACACGGCGTACACGAAGGAGGATATGTTTGGTTTTGATGTGGTGGATGGTAAATATCGCTTCGAGACCGGTTGGAACTACTTCTTGCTCGAGCAGGAACCCGATCATGAAACACTGATAGAAGCCTATGCCGACAATGAGCGGGACTTCATGGCTCGCAAGCAATTCTATGAAGAGAAGGGACATATCTTCCCATACTCGTCGTTCGGTCGCGCTGCCGGATCGTCGGATGAGCTGAAAAGTGAATACCAGGAAAAGCTGGAGAAGGGCTGGGGATTGAGCTTTCCTGAGATCAACGGACTCCTGGATGACATCGGATATATGTCGGAAGAAGCCCAGCGGGATCTGCAGGAGGAGGGCGAGTCGCTGGAAGATTGGCTCAGGTTTGAGCAGACCAATCTGCTTCATGTGCCTCGTACGCCGGAGGGAGAGACATTTACATATATAGGTCGGTTAACGGGATATTTCTTTCAGGCCTACGGGGCTGATGCGTTATATCTATTCTACTCAAAGGAACTGTGCAAGGCAGTCATTTGCTTGGAATATACTTGAACTGCGACTTAACCTAGGCAATGATGACGAATGTCCAGGTTAGAAATACAAGCAGCCTCGTGAATGGAGGGCTGCGAGATCATTCTTGTTGATCCGCCTCTAAGGCCCATTTCGCTCGATAAGCGGCAGGGGGGATGCCCTTGAACTTGGTGAACAGTCTTGTGAAGTAATGAACGGATGAGAACCCGGTTCGCTCTGCAATCACCTTGATGGGATCTTGGGTGTGCTGGAGCATTAACTCGGCTGCCCGGATTCGTTCGGTGCGAACCATAGTGGTAAAGGATTCATGAATGCTCTCCGCAAACAATCGGGATAATTGCCGCTCGGACACATTCAGGTAAGCCGCCACTTCGGGTAGTGACACAGGCCCGCTGAGATTGTCTCTTATGTACAACTTTGCCTTTTGAATGAGTTGTAGCGCGGATGATAGGAGTGGAGCGCTTTCGAAGCTGCCGGAAGCCCCGAGCAGTCCAGGAAAGGATTGCAGGAGTACATGCGCCAGCTTGGGCAGAAGCGATGCAGGCAGCGAGTCATCGGATTCCGACCGGATCAGCATGGATTTCCATATTTGGGTGGCGGGTGATTCGCCCGCATGCTCGGTCCAAACAGCACATCGATCAAGCGCTTCCATGTATTTCACCGATACATCGGGAGCTGACGGTTTCTCTATCGCTTCGAACGCAACGAACAACAGATTCAGATCGTGAACGTCTTTAATCTGATGTAACCGACCTGGGCGTGTACAGAAAGCTACCCCTTCATATAAGGGATAAGTCTGATTTTCGTCCGTATATACACCGGTCCCGCCGTCCACATAACATATCTCATAGAATGAATGCCGATGTATGGAATTGGCCGTCAAATGCCGGACGGTCCCCCAGTAATGGACAAGAAATGAGAGGCTTTCACCCTCAAGCCGTCCCGCATAACGATTAAGGCGTTCCTCGCTTTGGCTCCAATGATACAAGGCAGTTTACAGCTCCTTTGGCGTAATTTTGCAAAACGTCGTCATCCCCGTGCAAATACGATTTCGCTTGCCCTTACTATAATTAAACTAGATATTCCATAAAATATCGAGAGGGTGCATGGTGATGATTGACGAGAAGGATGTGCAATTTTACAAAGAGAATGGGTACCTGCTGGTCCGGGGCGTTTATAATCAACAGGAAGTTGAGGATATGAGAGCGGCAGTTGATGGGATCATCCAGAGGGCGGCACGCGCCAAATCGGATCAAAACCATGCCTGGCAAGGTGACTTCCTGCCGCCTGAGCAGCTTAAGAAGCTGGTCCTGAAAGGTTTTCACGATGTGCACTATCATGATGCCGCGTTCATGCGAGCGGCAATCCATCCCCGTATGACAGAAGTTTTGAACGGAATCATCGGACCGAATGTGCAGCTGCATCACTCGAAAATGCTGGTGAAGCCTCCTGCTAACGGGGCCGCGTTTCCCATGCATCAAGACTATCCGTATTTCCCACATCGCGATCACACCATGTTAGCAGCCAGCGTTCATCTCGACGATGCCGATATGGAGAACGGCTGCCTATGCGTTGTGCCGGGGTCCCATAAACAGGGGGTTTTGCCGCATATCGGCGCTTACTATTTGAACCACAAGGAGTTTCCATTATCTTCGGGAACCCCGTGCCCAGCCAAGGCGGGCGATGTGCTCTTCTTTAATTACTTGACCATTCATGGCTCGGACGTGAACCGGAGCGATCGAACGCGGAGAAACATCCTATACCAATATCGTGATGCAGCGGATGTCCCTACAGCGGATGTTCACTTCGATTGGGGAATGGGCCTAATGGTAAGCGGAACCAATCCGGATTTCAACAACGTGAAGCCAAAATATGAAATCATCGGTTCGAAGTGACCACATCATAGTGCTGATCCCTTTGCTGAATTTAAAGCAGCTTAAAGCCCCCTGCGGGGCTTTTTTCTATGCCTGAAATTCATGGCTGTTCATGTTCACAACTAACATGTAAAAATATTTCGTTGTAATGTCAGCCAGCCCCCCTATACTAGATGATAATAGATCGGTTGATACAAAATGGGGGGAACGCATGAAACTTCAGGCTCCGGGCAAAGCATCGAAATGGTTTGTATATCAGAAAATCGTCATCGTTTTTATTCTATTATTACTTCCTCTCATCTCGATGAATATTTGGTTGAATTATAAGGGGATGTCCGTTACGAAGGAGTCCCTCTTGAACTCCGCGACGGCGGGCGCATCCTTCTATTCCAAACAGCTCGATAAAGAGATGTATTTTATCCGGAATTTACAGCTGCAGCTGTTAAATGACAAGGATCTGCAGAAGCTGAGCTTTCGGGGCAGCATGCTGGAAGACTATGAAGAGGTGGAGCTTATTGACCAGGTCAGGGATCGGCTTGCAACCCTCATGGTCTCCAGCGAGTACATTGTAAGCGCCGGTGTTTACGTAAAAGATATCGGGAAAACGATCTCCACCACAACGGGCGTAACCAACACGCCCAATAAGGAAATGGAACGGATATCTTCCATGATGTCGGTTATGCCCAAGCCTTCTTTTTACCGCAGCGGTGACCGGATTTTTCTGATTGAGACCGAAAACAACGGCGGCATCTGGTCCTACATCGAAATTTCCAGATCCAAGCTGCTGGGGGCTTTAAGCGAAATTGCCAAGCTGTATCCGGAATCCGAAGTATTACTCGGGAGTAAAGAAGGGGGGACCATATTAACGACAGCTTCGCGGGATGATGAGTCATCCGAGATTTTGAGTCATATCCTGGACAATCCCAGCCCGGAACAAAGTGTATCGGGGACGGGGGAACTGGATGGCGTAGACTATTTTATCATCCAGAATGAAGTTAGCGCGCTGCATCTGTCCCTGGTCATGTATGTGAACCAAAATGAAATCACGCGGCCTTTAAGCCAATTCATTACATGGTTTTATACGTTGTTTATTCTAGCGGTGACCGTCATGGTGCTCTATTCGTTCTCGGTTAATCTGATGATCCACAGGCCTCTGTCCAAGCTTGTCAAAGCCTTTCATATGATCGAAACCGATAATTTGAACATCATGATCGATTCCAGAAGCAAAGATGAGTTTCATTACGTATTTAACGGGTTCAACAGGATGGCGCATAAGCTCAAACATTCGATTGAGGAAAACTATGAGCAAAAATTAGCACTTCAGCACTCGCAGCTGAAACAGCTGCAGTCCCAGATCAATCCGCATTTTCTATATAACAGCTTCTTCAATATTTATATGATGTGCAAGGTTGGAGACTCGGACAGCGCAGCGGAGCTCTCGCAAAAGCTCGGAAGCTACTATCAATACATCACGAGAAGCGGCTCCGACGAGGTTCCTTTCTATACGGAATACAAGCATGCTCTCGATTACTGCGAGATTCAAGGCATCCGCTTCTCGAACCGGATAACATATGAGCATAGAGAAATTTCGGACATCCCTCCGTTCATTACCGTTCCGAGACTCATCATACAGCCTATTGTAGAAAATGCGTTTGAGCATGCGTTCGAAGACGGCATGGAGGAGGGGAAATTGTACATCAGCAGCGATTACCGGGAAGGACAATTGCGCGTGACGGTGGAGGATAACGGGAAGTTGCTAACGAATGACATGCTGCAGCGTTTGCAGGATAAGCTTGCGATGGATTCGAAGCATATTGAAAAAACAGGTTTAGTCAATGTGAACAACCGGCTTCAGCTTAAATACGGGCCAGGCAGTGGATTATTCATCTCGCGCAGCGCCTATGGCGGCTTAAAGGTGGATCTGATCATGATCATCGATGGGATAGAGGAGGGGCATCATCATGTATAGACTGTTGATCGTAGACGACGAACCTGTCATCGTTAACGGCTTGGTTCAGCTATTTCAGGAGCATGCACAATTGGAACTGGATGTATGCAAAGCTTATTCCGCCAAGGAAGCGCTGGAGATTGCCATGAGAGTGAAGCTGGACATTCTCGTCAGCGATATACGAATGCCCCATAAGAACGGGCTTCAACTGATAGATGAAATTACATACTATTGGCCGCATTGCCGAATCATTTTCTTGACCGGTTACAGTGAATTTGATTATGTACATGAAGCACTGCGAAAAAACGTGGATAATTACATCCTGAAAACCGAAGGAATCGATCCGATTTTTCAAGCTGTTCAAGAGGCCTCCTCAAAGCTTGATGAGGAGAATCGTCGCAGAATCCAGGCGGAAAAGGCAAAAGTGCATTTTCAAATCGCCGAGCCTCTGCTGAAACGGGAGCTGATACGTAAGGTATTGAAAGGAGAACCTGTTCATCGTTTATTGTCCGAGCCTCGCTATGAAGAAGTGGAGTTCCGCATTGATGTAGACCAGCCGGCATTCTTTATCATGGGAAGGATCAGGGGCGCAGCGGAGACGAAAACAAAGGATGTGGCGCAAGCTGTTCAGATGACGTTTATCAACGATTTGCCCTCCTCATTTACATGTGAGCATGCTGTTCTGGACGATGCCTTACAGGTATGGCTGCTGCAGCCGGATGCGGAGCTTCGGAATCGTTTTCGCGGGGATGAGCCGGAGTATGAGCTGCATTGGCACAGGTTTATATCCTATATGAAGGGCATCCTGGAGCTGGTTCAAAATGAATGCGAGGAACTGCTCGGTGTTCATGTTTCTTTCGGGATATCCGGCAATCTGCTACATAAGTGGGATACCTCGGGGCAGCAGCTTGATGTTATACAATCCATGCTGCAGTGCAGGGCTGCGCTTGGTCAAAATATGGTCATTGTGGACATTGAAAAGGCTAAAGAGCTTGAAGATAACGGGCGAGATTACGACCGGTTCAAGCAGGATGATATGAAATTCGATGTGATCGACCAGATCCATAACTATATTTTGGAGCATTTATCCGGGGACGTCTCCTTGACCGCGATTGCGGAGGAAGTCCATTTTAACCCGTCCTATCTGTCTCGCTACTACAAGCAGCTGACAGGGCAGAACCTGCTGGAGTATATCCAGTCGAAGAAGCTGGAGGGAGCGCTCCATCTGATGCTGCATACGAATATGAAACTGCAGGAGATTGCCACTCGGCTCGGATTCGAATCTGCTTCTTATTTCACGACATTTTTCAAGAAAAAGATGGGGGTTTCCCCTCAGGAATACCGAAATACCCAATAAGTAAAAAAAGTGAAAGAGATGTAAAAAACTTAAAATTGATAGCGCTTTCGGCCGGAATCTATAATGAGACGTAGGCAGCACGGATTTCAAGATTACGCCAGATAAAGGGGGAAAGCAATCATGAGATGGATCAAACTAGCGAAGATGATGTTGATTAGCACGATGACGCTTTCGGTAATGGCTGCATGCTCGAATCAGGTAAAAGAATCTGAAGGGACGCCGGTCAAAACCTCTACAGAGGGTGCAAAAACCAATACAGCACCGCCCGACCCTCTAGGCAAATATCCTGAAACGGTCACGGTCACGCAAGTGCTCGGCTACAATCCGCCGGAGGATCCGCGGACGCCGCAAGGGATTACACCTGAACAGAATGCTTACTTCAAAGATCTCAAAGATATGCTGAACATTGAGGTTCAGTACAAATGGACGGTGCCTTCCAGCCAGTTTGAACAGAAGTTTTCATTAGCCATGGCTTCGGCGGATCTGCCGGATGTGATGGAACTGGACCAGAAGAACTTCGAGAAGCTGAAGAAGCAGGGGATGCTTGCCGATCTTACCCAAGCTTACAACGACTTTGCTTCACCAGCACTGAAAAAGTACATGGAGTCTGACGGCGGATTTGCGATGAAGACGTTTACGTCGGAAGGCAAGCTGCTCGCGATTCCCGGATTTGAGGATCCTTTCCTGTCTACCCAGCTGCTCTGGATCCGGAAGGACTGGCTCGACAACCTGAATTTGCAGTCGCCGCAAACCATGGATGAGCTGGAACAGGTTGCAAGGGCTTTTGTGCAGCAGGATCCGGACCAAAACGGTAAAAGTGACACGTACGGTATCGCGATGCAGAAGAATCTGTTCTTCTGGGGCTTTGACCTGAGAGGTTTCTTCAATGGATTTGGCGCTTATCCGTCCATCGGGGACAATCAGTCGGCCTGGATTAAGGACGACAGCGGCAAGCTTATACCTGGACTCATTCAGCCGGAAGTAAAGACCGCCCTGGGCAAGCTTCAGTCCTGGTACAAGGAAGGAATTCTGGATAAGGAATTTGCCTTGAAGGACGAGAACAAGTCCGTTGAAGATATTACCGCAGGCAAGGTCGGCATTTCCTACGGCGAATGGTGGTATCCGAACTGGCCATTGAATCTCAATGTCGATAAAGATCCTAAGGCAGAATGGATTGCCCTTCAAATTCCCGGGCTGGATGGACCCGGGAAGTCGATGGTGCCCAAAATTCGCAGCAACAAGCTCGTGGTCGTGAACAAAAAAATGAAGAATCCGGAAGCTGCCATTAAGATGATCAACTTCTACATCGAGATGGGCAACAAAAAGTACATGGATCAGAATAAAGCGGAAAAAGGATATGTATACAATTGGTTCAACCCACGGATTTATAATCCGGCCCAAATCGATACGATCTATACGGAAGTAAACAAAGCGCTTGACGCGAACCAATCGGAAATCACGCTGGATGACGAGAACTACAAAAATGTGGCCGACGTCTTCAAAGCAACAAAAGATTACCTTGCCGGTAATACCGCAGATGCCTCGAAAGGCGTGAATTGGGGCCAGTATTTCAGTCGGGCGGCGAAAGACGGCGGCTGGGGAATGACGCGTCAAATCAAAGAAAAACAGGCATATGTGAACAATGAATTCTACGGCCTTCCCACGGCAACGCAGGTGGAGAAGGGATCCCAGCTCGATAAACTGATGCAGGAAACCTTCACTAAGATCGTCATGGGGGCTTCGCTGGACGAATTTGATAAATTCGTTCAGAGCTGGAAGTCGCTTGGCGGCGATCAGATTACGCAAGAGGTCAACGATTGGTACGGCCAGCAGAGTGCCAAATAATCTTTGAATGATAGAACGGGAGGATAAGCCTTTATGAAGTTGGCAGATTCCTCCCGTTTTAAATGGACGGGGAGGTTCATCTGTGAGAACGCTGAAAAAAGAATATCTGCTGCATTTGATGTTGCTGCCTGGAGTTATCGTCACGTTAATTTATGCTTATGGGCCTATGGCCGGCCTCGTGATGGCTTTTCAACAGTTTGAGCCGCTGGCCGGGTTCTTCCACTCGGATTTCGTTGGCTTTGATAATTTTCGATATGTATTTGAACTGCCCGATTTCAAGCAGGTACTGTGGAACACCATTGTCATTTCCGTATTTAAAATGATTTTGTTTTTACTGGTGCCTCTGATCCTGGCACTGCTTCTCAACGAAGTCACCCGAAGATGGTTCTCGCGCTTTATCCAATCCGCCATCTTCCTGCCATTCTTTCTGTCCTGGACGGTGCTTGGCGGCGTCATCATAGAATTGTTCTCCTTGAATGGTCCGGTAAACGGCTTGCTGGGTGCGCTCGATATGGAACCGATCATGTTTATGCTGGATAACCACTGGTTCCGTGGGATCATTATCGGTTCGGACGTATGGAAAGGAATGGGCTATAACATGATTGTTATGCTCGCAGCCATAACAGGAATCCATGCAACATTGTATGAAGCTGCAGAAGTAGACGGAGCGGGAAGATGGAAACAGATGATTCATATTACGCTTCCCGGCATGGCACCGATTCTCATCCTGCTGGGTGTATTAAGTCTTGGCGGAATTCTCAATGCCGGTTTCGAACAGATTCTGATTATGTACAACCCGACGGTTTATGAAGGTGCGGATATTATCGATACCTTCGTCTATAGACTCGGAATGTTCAGTCAGCAATTCGGACCTGCCGCCGCAGTCGGCTTCTTTAAATCCGTCATCTCCCTGGCACTCGTGGCTGTGACGTACTATGCGGCTTATAAATATAACAATTATCGGATCTTTTAGGCTGGAGTGGAGGTAGGAAAATGCACAAACCAACGATCAGCAGAAGGCTGTTTGTAATCTTGAATACGCTGGTTCTATCCGCAATCACCTTGCTCGGCATCATTCCGTTCATTCATTTGCTCTCGATTTCGTTAAGCTCGAATACGGCGGCGATGGCGGGAGAAGTGAGGCTCTGGCCCGTCGGCTTCAACCTGGATGCTTACCGGTATTTGGGTGAAAAGGTGGAGTTTTTTCGATCGTTTCAGGTTTCGCTTACACGGGTTGTATTAGGAACGGCGGTGAATATGTTTTTGGTATTCATAACCGCATACCCCTTATCGAAATCCAATTATCAATTTAAGTTCCGAACGCCGTACGTGTGGTTTTTTGCCATTACGATGTTTTTCGGCGGGGGCTTGATTCCCACTTATATGATCGTAAAGAATACCGGCTTGATTGACTCCGTATGGGCGCTGATTCTTCCTGGGGCGCTCAATGTTTGGAACATGGTCCTCATGCTGAACTTCTTCAGAACGATCCCGAAGGAGCTGGAAGAGGCTGCAACGATTGACGGCGCCGGACACTGGAGAATATTATGGCGTATCTACCTGCCGGTTTCCCTGCCGTCTATTGCAACGATCGGCTTGTTTACCATCGTGGGACACTGGAATGCCTGGTTTGATGGAATTCTATATTTGAATTCACCGGATAAATATCCGCTGCAAACCTATTTATCCACGCTCATTATGTCAATCAACTCCCAAATGACCTCGATATCGATCGAGCAGATCAAGGCGATGGAGAATTTGAGCGAGAAAACGCTCCGGACTGCCCAAATATTCATGGGAGCGCTGCCGATCATGGTCGTCTATCCGTTCCTGCAGAAGTATTTCGTTAAAGGGATGACGGTTGGCAGCGTTAAAGAATAAGCACTTGCAAAAAAGGAGAAGAATCGGATGAATAAAGTTAAGGTTGCCCTCATCGGAGCAGGGCTGCGAGGCATCAATTATATGGAATATGCCCTGCTCCATCCCCATGAGCTTGAGGTGGTTGCCGTCGCGGAACCGAATCAGCAGCGGAGGGAACAGTTTAAAGCTAGGCATGGCCTTGAAGATTCGGCCTGCTTCGAGAATTGGAATGATTTCTTTGCAGGGCCCAAGCTTGCAGACGCGGTATTGATATGCACCCAGGATAAGCAGCATTTCGAGCCGACGATGCGGGCGCTGGAGGCCGGTTACCATGTGCTGCTGGAAAAGCCGATGTCTCCAGATCCCGAGGAGTGCATCCGGATGGGCGAGATGGCTTCGCAGGCCGGGCTGGTGTTTTCCATCTGTCACGTGCTGCGATATACACCGTTTTTCACAACTTTAAAGGAACTGCTGGAGCGTGAGACCATTGGCCAATTGATGTCGATCCAGCATAACGAGAACGTGGGCTATTGGCATCAGGCGCACAGCTTTGTCCGGGGGAATTGGCGTCGTAAGGAAGATTCCAGCCCTATGATTCTCGCCAAATCCTGTCATGATCTCGACATTTTGCTTTGGCTTGCCGACTCGGATTGCCTTCGTGTATCCTCTTTTGGCTCACTGAGTCATTTTACGGCAGCGCAGGCACCGGAAGGCGCACCCAAGCGCTGTCTGGATGGATGCCCGGTCTCGGATCAGTGTCTCTATTATGCGCCTGATCTATATTTGACAGAGGATACGAATTGGCCAACGTCGGCGATCAGTGATGATATGAGTTATGATGCCCGTTACAAGGCGTTGCTGGAGGGGCCATATGGCCGCTGCGTATACCATTGCGATAATGACGTTGTGGACCATCAGGTCGTCAATCTGGAATTTGCCAACACCGTGACGGCTGCATTTACGATGAGTGCGTTTACGCGAGATGTCAGCCGCACGATCAAGCTGATGGGAACCCGCGGGGAAATCCGCGGCGCCATGGAGAAGAATGAGATCGAGATCATTCACTTCGGCAGCGGCAAGATCGAGCGAATATCTTTTGAGGATAGAGGCGGGCATGTCGGACACGGCGGCGGTGATGTGGGCCTGATCAAGGATTTTCTGAGACTGGTGCAGTCAGGGGGAAGCGATCAAGGGCTGACTTCGGCAAGCCGTTCCGTTCAAAGTCATCTCATGGCGTTTGCGGCTGAGCAGTCGAGAGTGGATGGAAAGGTCATCTCGATAAAGGAATTTGAGCAGCGGTTTAGCCCTTCAATGAGCACGAAGTCCGGGAACTAATAGTTAGATACTCAAGCCTGGTTGCTGCTGCAATCGGGCTTGTTTTGTATTCCAGAAAGGTAAGAGATATATCTGATTTATCTGAGCAAGTCTCCGTTCCCGAGTGACTGGTTATGGTGAAATAAATCTAGAAATTCAACCAAATTTCTTGAAGGCTTGCTTTAACCGATAGGAGATGACGATTATACGATATTTAAAAGATATTCAGGAGCCGGGGATGGTTATGTAGCCAAGGAAACCACGAAAACCGTGGTATTTTTGCGACTGCGGTCATGCGTATGAAACGTTCGGTTTGAATTGGATATAATTTGCTATGCTCGGGTTATCCTAATCTCAAGAGTATGTCTTTGAACGAATTCAAAATGCCCAGGGAAGGGTAATCATGTTTAATTCCAAGACGATACAGGAGGTTAGCATGAAACATACAAACGGTATATCCGATGTTGGGATACTCGGGATGGGCACTGCATTGCCGGTACATTCGGTGGCACAGTCGGATATTGCGGATTTAATTGCTTCTACGCTGCAGGATCAACCCGACCTGGCCCGCTTTGCTCGAAGAGTATTTCGATCCTGTGGTGTCGAAACTCGTTATACTTGTGAATCCAATTACCTTGGTTCATCGGAAGAATGCCGCTATCTGCCTTCCCATGACGAATCGGACATCCCGACTACCGAGGAACGAATGGATACATACAAGCGGGAGGCCCTCCCGCTTGGCATAGAAGCAGCCGAGAAGGCAATGAAAGATGCCGGTATCTCACCGGATCGAATCACGCATCTCATTACGGTCAGCTGCACGGGCCAATACCAGCCGGGCATGGATGTGCTGTTGATTCGCCATTTGGGGCTTTCTCCGCGCGTCAATCGTCTGCCGTTGATATTTCAGGGATGTGCTGCGGGCCTTAAAGCGATTCAAATGGCAAGGGATGTTGTCAGAGGAGCGCCGGCTTCACAGGTTCTGATTGTGTGCGTGGAGCTTTGCACCCTTCATTTTCAGCCGGTCAAGGAGAGGGAAGCGCTTTTTGCTGCTTCGTTTTTCGGTGATGGTGCCTCCTCTTGTGTTATCGGTCACCCGGAAACGGATCATCAACATTATTTGGAGCTCGGCTCGGGTTATTCGGTCGTGCTCCCGGATTCAACGGAGGATATGACGTGGGAGGTAGGCAATACAGGCTTTGATCTTTTTTTATCGCCGCGTATTCCCAAGCTGCTCGGTACTCACCTGGAGGAAGAAATGCGTGTTCTGCTGAAAGGAGATAAGCTCCCGGAATTGTGGGCCATCCATCCTGGCGGAAGGGGCATCGTGGATTCTGTCCAAGAAGTCATGGGCCTGACCGATGAACAAACCAAGTACAGCAGGGACATTTTAAGAACGGCGGGGAATCTCTCCTCCGTGACCATTATGTTTGTGCTGAGTGCGATGCGTAAGGAGATGCAAGAGCTGAACAAAGCTTCCACGGAGGGGGTAGCCATGGCCTTCGGCCCAGGCCTGACCGCGGAGCTTATGCGATTTACCTACATGAAGGCATATACGTCATCGGTCAAGGATCTGGACCATGTCCTTCTTTAGAACCTTATCCATCCGGGCGCAGGAAGAGGAGCTTATGGATGACTTTTCCATGGGAGGGGAAGAGTTGATCGAAGCGCTGAAGCACTTAAGGCGACTGAATCGAATTTTCGCGGCGCCTGGTCCTACCTTAGACGGCGTTGAGAAGCTTTGGAAATCGATTGGCAGCCCGAGTACCCTTAGCATCATGGACGTAGGGGCAGGTTCAGGCGATGTAAACCAGAAGCTGCTGCAATGGTCAGATCAAAGGGGCATCAAGCTGAATATCACCTTGGTCGATATGACAAAAGAAGCATGCGATGAGGCTAAGCGCTTGTTTACGAACGAACCGAGGATTCAAGTTCGGCGCGCCGATGTTAGAGATTTACCCGATGCATCGGCTGATATTGTGACAGGTTCCCAGTTCATCCATCATTTCCAGGGTGAGCAGCTGGTGGAGATGGTGACGTATATGTTGAGAGCTTCTATTTACGGGGTCGTGATCAATGATATTCATCGGCATCCGGTACCCTACACGGCAGTCTGGCTTACGACGCGCATCATTTCCCGCAATCGTTATATCCGCCATGATGGTCCGTTATCGGTTGCTAAGGGATTCAAAGGGAAGGATTGGAGAGAGTTGAAAAAGCAGCTCAATCACGACACCATGACCTATAAATGGAAGTCGTTGTTCCGTTATTCCGTTGTTATCCCGAAACAGGGGACTCGCTAGTCCTCTGCTCGTTACCAAATGAATGTTCTTCATGCAAGCTATAAGGCAGGTGTTCATATATGTCAAAGCAAGCGGATGTCATCGTCATTGGAGCGGGAGTAGCCGGCACAAGCTGTGCACTACAGCTTGCAAAACAAGGACATCGTACGATATTGCTGGACCGGCAATCCTTTCCGCGCCATAAAACCTGTGGTGAATTCATGTCCCCAGAGACCAAAGAGATGCTGGACTATCTAGGGGTCCAATTACGTGAAACGGTTGAGCCTAGTTCCATGGACCACGCCAAAATCGTAATGCCGCACGGCGGTGAGATTAACGCTCCGTTACCGGGGCAGGCAACCGGGATCAGCCGCTATGAATTGGATCGCCTGCTGCATGAGCATGCAGTGACCGCGGGCGCGGACATTGTCACGGGAACAACCGTAACCAACATTCAGAAGCTGGATGATCATCGGTATGAAGTCGACGCAAGGCAAGGGAATGAGGCCGTTCGATATGAGGCAAGGGCCGTTATTGGTGCGTACGGTACAAAAAGACCACGTAGCGTTGCATCTGCCGAGGCGTATCGGGATGACACCGTGTATGTTGGTGTAAAATCGCATTATAGCGGCATTACGATCCCTGCTCGGGTTGAGCTGTATTTTTGCGAGGGGGGTTATGTCGGAATTTCGCCGATTGAAAAGGGGATGATCAATGTAGCCGCGTTGCTGACCCTGAAATCAGTGCAGGGCAGCGGCAAATCGGTGCCGGAAATTCTACGGGCCGCTTCACGTACGAACAGAAGGTTAGCCGAACGAATGGCTGAAGGGGAGCCTGTTTCGGGAACCCAGGTATCGATTGCCCCGCTTCATTTATCCAATACGCCGTATCCATGGTCGGAATATCCGCATATCGGCGATGCGATGCTGATGCTTCCGCCGCTGTGCGGGGACGGGATGTCGGTTGCTCTGCGATCATCATGGCTATGCTCCGGCTGGACACACAAATATTTACATGGAGAAATAAACTTCGAACAATGGCGAGACCAATATACGCTTGAAGCTATTCGTACGTTTAAGGAGCTTCTCAGAAGGGCAAGGAGAATTCAGAACCTGGCTTTTGCTAAAACCAACCGCTTCTATCCAGGCATCGCCCGGATGATTCCAGGATTGGCGTCCTATATCGTAAAAGCTACCCGGTTATCCGAAACGGGCATAGAGTATGAATGGATGGATGAGACGACAGACGGTGCTTCAGAATACAACGATCATGAAGAACGTTAAGGTACATTATTCGATGAAATCGATGAGATCCGTTAACAAATATGAACAAGCAGGCAGTCGATCAGAAGGATCGGTTGCTTTTTTTATTTTCTAAATATTAGCTCACTAATTTTTGTGAGAAACTTCGCCCATTTCTCTTGAAACTGCGGGTCGCCGGGTTCGAGGCCCGTTATCATCTTGGTAACATCCCCATAGACAAGTGGGTAAGTAGTCAAAGCAGAGATTGCCAACGTTAGCAATTCGGGGTCTAAATCCTCTGATATAAGACCTGCTTCTTGCTTCAATTTGATATCTTCCACGTAGGATTGAAGAGTTTCTTCTCTTCTTTGTTTTCTTGCAACTTGTTGCGGCTGTGTTTCAAGAGCTTCCCAAGCGGTGAACCTTAAGAAATCCATTCTAGTTTGACTGAAAATTCGGAACCGATGCTCCGCAATATCCACTGGATTAGGAGGGAAGATAGCCCAATCCGGCGTATCGACTTTCAATTGATCTAGAACAGCCACTAATAGTTCTTCTTTTCCCTTAAAATAATGATAAATCAGTTGCTTTTTTACATCAGCGTTTTTTGCAATGACTTCTATCCGCGCACCTGTATATCCCTTATCGAAAAACTCTTTTCTTGCGGCCTCAAGAATATTCTTTCGTGTACGTTCAGCATTTCGAATTTCCCCCATTGTAGTACCTCCGTTCCCATGCTAGTTAATATGAATGATACATTCTAAATGAACAGGAGTCAAGTTTAACTGAAATTTTATTAAGTTCTACTTGACACTTGTAAAGTTATAATTTAACATTTGGTCAGTAGCCGCGATTTCCACTTTGTTCCATTATGGTGGATAGACTGAAGGCTTGTTGCCGAGGTCCAAACCAATGTAAGCGGCGCTGCAGTCATTATGACAATCACGAGAGAAAGGAGGTTGAATCCCGTTTGAAGATACTAACCGTCGTAAGCCATCCGAGAACGAATTCTTTAACCTTTGCGGTTTCTGAGAACTTTGTACAGGGTCTTACAGATTCAGGGCATGAAACGGAAGTTTTGGATTTACACCGCATCCATTTTAACCCCGTATTATGGGAGGCTGATGAGCTCGATTGGTCTGCTGACCATAAAGTCTATTCGTCGGAAGTAGAAACTGAAATGGAACGGATGAAGTAGCATGATGTATCTTGCTTATGTATCTCGATTTGGTGGTACAGTGTACCAGCTATGCTAAAAGGGTATATCGATCGCGTATGGAATAATGTTTTCGCGTACGGTTCAAGTAAGCTACATCATAAACGGGTGTTATGGATTGGTCTGGCTGGCGCCCCGGCAGAGCATTTTGAGAAGAGAGAGTATGACACATTGTTCGCTAACCATCTGAACATCGGAACTTCCAACTATACGGGAATATCCAACTCCAAGGTAGAAATTTTGTACAATACCTTGGATTCAAACCCGGAACATCACCATAAGTTGCTGAGTCAAGCTTATGAGCTTGGCCGGAACTTTGGACATCAATGAAAGATAAAATCGGTGTATCAAACATTAAAAAGAGGTGTAATTAATATGACGACAGTAGCAGAAAACAATGTTATCCATGTTATGAAACAACGCAGCAGTATTCGTAAATATCAACAAGGGGTCGATATTCCTCAAGAGACGCTGAATCAGATTTTAGAAGCAGCGGCCACCGCTCCTTCAGCATGGAATCTTCAGCATTGGAAGTTTCTTACCATCCAGGATCCGGAAAACAAAAGTCGTATACTGCCTATCGCATATAATCAGCAACAAGTTGTTGACGCTTCGGCAGTAATTATTGTACTCGGTGACACGAAAGCGAATGAAAATGCTGAGATCGTATATGGGGAAACAGTTCGTGCAGGCTTCATGACAGAGGAAGTTAAAAATCAAATCGTCAGCTCTATAGATAGTTATTACGATAGCAACGAACATGCCGGGACACATGATGCTATTCGAAATGCAGCCTTTGCAGCAATGCAGCTTATGTTAGCCGCTAAGGCGCATGGAATTGATTCAGGCCCAATGGGAGGATATGATGCAGAAGCTTTAAGGAAAGAATTAAATATTCCTGATCGTTATATTCCGGTGTTAATGTTAACTTTAGGTTATGCTGAACAACCGGCGCATCAAACGAATCGCTTCCCCTTGGATCAGTTAGTTATCCGTGAACGGTTTTGATACATGGATAAGAACATTTTAGACACTAACGTCATCGCTCAAATCGGCTTGGTTGTTAATGACATTGAAGCAACGAGTCAGGCATATGCCGATTTCTTCGGCATAGAGAATCCCGGGTGGTTCTGGTCGGATATATTCGATATCGAAAAAACCGAGTATAATGGCATGCCCACGGAAGCGCGAGCAAAGCTATCTTTTTTCAAACTGGGATCGATCCAGCTGGAGTTGATCCAACCGGACCATCATCCGAGCACATGGCGAGAAAGTTTGGATCGGAACGGTGAAGGCTTTCATCATATCGCTTTTCATGTAAATGGCATGAAGGAGAAAATCAGCATACTGCAGCGCAACCAAATCCCCATCCAGCAAAAAGGGGAAAATGCCGGGGCAGATTACGCTTATGCCTACATGGATACGGTTCCTCAATTGAAACTGCTAATTGAGTTGCTTGAACAGGAGAAACGTTAAATTGCTGTAAATGCAGCAACTTTGAAAGCCGCATGGAATGCGGCTCAGATTGTCGAGAAACCCTGCACTTTTTTCAAAGTACAGGGTTTCTCCCTTTTTAAGTGGTCAATTCAAGAGGGGAAATGGGGGATTACCCCCTGTTTTCCAGGCGATCCAAGTGGATCGCCATCTTCTTCATATTCTGCACGGTTGCTGTCATCAGAGCTTGTTCCCTGACGTTTTGCAACCCGCGCAACCGGCAATAGCGAAACCCATGGAGCTCTTTGGCATCCGCGAAGCTTCGCTCAATCGTTTCTTTTCGTTTTCGGTATAAATACTTGCCGGATCGACTGAGCCGGTTGTTTCGCACCCATTCCTTGCTGTCTTCCCAGACATGGCGCGTGACGACCTTGCGGTGATTCCGTGAACGGGTACATTGCTCCAGCATCGGGCAAGTCTTGCAGTGTTTCGGATCGGAGGCATATTGCCGGTATCCTTCTCGATTCGTGGTGCGATACAACAATTCATGCTGGAGCGGACAAATATAACGGTTACGCTCGGCATCATAGGTAAACTTCCACTTCGGAAATAAGCCTTGGGTCGGATGAAATCTCCGGTGAGCAATCACTCCAAAGATCCCCCGTTCCTGCAATCCTTTGCAGATGGGGGTTGTTAAATAGCCTGAATCCAGGGCAACGGCTTCAACTTCAAAACCAAATCGCTCTCGTTGGCGATCCAAACGCGACAAATACGGTACAGAATCATGGACGTTTCCCGGCGTGACGTGGACATCGGTAATCAGATTGTACTTCAAATCAACGGTCCGGTGATCTAAATAAAAGAATCCTTCCGGTTTCCCGTCGCGAATCATATAACCGCTATCCGGGTCGGTTTTGCTCACCTTGATTTCTTTCTTCTCGACCACATCCTCTCTGGGTTTTAAAGCTTTTTTCCATGCGCCTTCCGGTCGGCTTCTACTGCGCCATTGAGTTCGTCCATGTAATCTCGTGTGTTTTGTAGAACCTGCTGCTTGGTGTACTGGTGTTTGTTCGCATTGGCCTTCACATGCGTGGAATCCGAAACCAGGACTCGTCCGCCGACCATGCGATGCTCGATTGCCTGCAGCACAATCTCATCGAAGATATCTTGAAAGATATTAGTGTCTTTGAAACGAGTCCGTCGGTTCCAGCTAATGGTGGTATGGTCCGGAACTTTGTCTGTCAATCCCAAACCAAGAAACCAACGGTATGCCAGATTCGTCTGAATCTCGCGTTCCAGTTGACGCTCTGAACGAATGCCGTAAAAATAACCGAGGAAAATCATCTTAAATAACACGACAGGATCGATGGCTGGTCGCCCATTATCAGCACAGTAAAGCGGACGGACCTTTTCGTCGATGAAAGAGAAATCGATATACTTGTCCACTTTACGGAGCAGATGATCTTGAGGAACCAATTCTTCAATCGAAACAAACTCGTAAGCCTGCTGTTTTTCTCGGTTAGAACGCAACATATTTAACACCCTTCCGAACGGTTTATTTACTAATATTATATAATATTAACGCGGTGTCGTGTTGAACTAAATACACAAAAAATAGCTGTCGAGACTTTCTCGACAGCCTGAGCCGCATGGAATGCGGCTTTTTCTGTTGTGACAAACTGGAAAAATTCTAGGCGGAGGGATACTACGTTAGCACGGTAGGCTTAAATGAAGCAAAAGTCGCTAAATGTATTCGTGAACAAAAAGCACATGACCAAGCGGTTGATAAACTGAGTGTAAAGAAGTACGAAGATCCACGGATATTGTGTCTATGTATGAACGATTTTGTTGACATTATACAAACGTTGTTTTATTATGTTTACAAATTATATAGACAAATTCTAATATTGTTTGCGATAATTATTGAATGGAGGGGCGTTATGCAGGATGGAAAATATTCACCTAATCCGACCGGAGTTATTCGTAGTACTCTTGATTTTCAGTTCCAAATCGCTTGGCAGATGCTCGATTTACATCTAACGGGGCTTCAAGATGAGGAATTCCATTGGCGACCGGCTCCCAAGGGGCTCCATGTTTATCGTCAATCTGGAGTCTGGCTGGCGGAATGGCCTGTATCCGAGGAGTATGGAATTGGCCCGCCGAGTATTTCTTGGCTGACATGGCATATCACCTACTGGTGGTCTATGGTACTGAATCATTCGTTCGGCAGCGGGACATTGGTCCGTGAAGACATCCATTCCCTGGGTAACATCCAAGAGACCAGAGATCAAATACATGAAATGAGCTGCGAGTGGAAACGTGAAATGTCGGCTTTGACGGACGATGCGTTCCTTTCTACGGAGCGGACCTTGTGGCCTTTCACGGATAAGCCTTTTCATGAATTGGCTGCCTGGCTAAATCTAGAGATGATGAAAAATGCGGCCGAGATCGGTTATTGCCGTTTCCTTTATGCTGTTCACAAGCAATAATACATGTATCCATGGGATCATAGCATGATCTTTACCTGCGGTATCCCTGAAGAGGGATTCGAAATACGATGTAAAATGAAGGGCTGCTACGTTGCTTATTGCAACCTGGCAGCCCTTAGTATGTAGATTAATTAAGAGTTTGTCACTTCGTTCTCGATGACGATGCGATTTAATTTCAAATTTACCGGCGCCGCTATCGTATCGCCTACAGGGAACTTACGCTCCAGGAATTCAACGAACTGTTCAACCTTCTCGGCGGGCGAAGGGGTTTTGATGTAGAAGGTGTATCGAATATCGGAGTATCCTGGGCGTACGTCAGAGCGGTTAAAGAATCCGTCAAGGTCAAGATCTCCTTCTACGTCAACCCGGAAATCTTCAAGGATAACATCGAATTTTGGCGCATATACACGGGCCACGATCGATTGGCATGCCCCCAGGGAGGCGAGCAGAGCTTCAACGGGGTTCATTCCGGTATCCGTACCTCCAAGGCTTTTCGGCTCATCGATGACGAATTCGAACTGCCTTACATTTGTAACAACCTTGACCCCTTCTTGCAAATGGGCAGTTGCTTTGAACGTTTGGACACTTGGCATATAACACATCTCCCTTTTCCTGGACAGGCCCAATCATGGGTGATCTGTCTCTATATTTAAATATATAGTATTATACTAGGTTTAGTAAGGATTATAATTCCAATTAACATGATCTGTCAATAAAATAAGTACAAAACGATAAAGAGAGTGTGTTCTCGTATCGAAAACACACTCTCCAGATCAGTTCCATATTATTTTTCGGAGGCCTTATTTTGTTGTTTCAGCAAATCGCGAATTTCTGTCAACAACAGTTCTTCCTTCGATGGAGCCGGCGGCTCTTCCGCCTTCGTTTCTTCCTTGCGTTTGAAGCGGTTAAGTGTACGGATGAACATGAAGATCGAGAAGGAGACGATCAGGAAGTCCACGACCGTTTGCAGAAATACTCCATACGTCAGGGTTGCATCCCCGATGGTCGCTTTTAGTCCTGATAGATCTACCCCGCCAAGAATTAATCCAAACACCGGCATGATGATATCACTCACCAAGGAGGATACGATTTTGCCAAAAGCAGCACCAATGATAACCCCAATGGCTAAATCCAGCACGTTACCCTTAAGCGCAAAGGTTTTAAATTCTTTTAACAAATTCATAATACGTCACCTGCTTTTCAATCCAAAATGTAGGGCGGCCATTAATCTACCACTCGAAATATCCTATCAGCAACTAGTGGAATGCGCAAGATCGTTAAGTCGTATCTTTTTTTACGGAAACGTCGTAGGTGAGCGGCCGCTTGCCCGTACAGGTTGACCAATAGGTGGCATTCATGATAAGTTTTTTAATATTCGCAAGATAACGAGATCGAATGAAGGAGGGATAAAGCGATGACTGAGTTAGAGGTTGTAGATGTTTATGTGAACCTGTCGATACTGGGAAGCATAAGACAAGGTTCACACCATAACCAATCAGATACCGGAACTTTATCCTTCTATACTTATACTCAGGCAATTTAGCGATGGTTTGATCTTCGCTTGTTTCTTTATGGTATAGTTGGTTAACGTAGCGTAGAACGCACCGGATTTCTGGTGTTTCTGCGCTTTTTTTCGTTCTGAAATTTTGCCATAGAGGGATGAGGAAAATGTCATTAATCAATGTTTCTAACCTTTCGTTTGCTTATGATAGCAGCTATGATCCGATATTCGAACAGGTGAGCCTTCAAATCGATACCGATTGGAAATTAGGATTTACCGGAAGAAACGGCAGGGGGAAAACCACGTTTCTCAATCTGCTGCTAGGCAAGTACGAATATAGCGGGAATATTTCGGCATCCGTGAGTTTCGAATATTTCCCTTACCCTGTCAAGAACAAGGAGTATCTCACTCTGGATATCATCGAGGAGATCTATCCGGAGTATGTTCATTGGCAAATCGTGCGCGAGCTTAACTTGTTAAAGGTTTCGGAAGATGTACTGTACCGGCCTTTTGCGTCATTATCTAACGGAGAACAGACGAAAGTGATGCTGGCAGCGTTGTTTATCAAGGAAAACCGCTTCCTCTTGATTGACGAACCGACCAATCACCTGGACATGCATGCGAGAAAATTGGTCAGCGACTATCTCAGCAAGAAAAGCGGATTTATTCTGGTGTCGCACGATCGATCATTACTGGATCACTGCGTAGACCACATCCTGTCGATCAATAAAACCAATATCGAGATCCAAAAAGGCAATTTTTCCGCATGGTGGGAAAATAAAAAGCGACAGGATCAATTTGAGCTTGCCAGTGACGAGAAACTGAGGAAAGATATCAAACGTTTAACGGATTCTGCCAGGAGGACGGGGAATTGGTCGCACGAAGTGGAAAAGTCCAAAAACGGCACCAGGAATTCAGGCTCCAAAGTAGATAAAGGCTATATCGGCCATAAGGCAGCTAAAATGATGAAACGCTCCAAAAACCTGGAGCAGCGACAGCAGTCCGCCATTGAGGAAAAATCGAAGCTTCTTCAAAATATCGAGAGCTCCGAGAGTCTGCAGATGTTCCAACTCGATTATCATAAAAAACAACTGGCCCAGCTGGAGGATATCTCCATTTCATACGGTTCCAAGAAGGTGTGTGAACACTTGAGTTTTACGATTGAAATAGGGGACCGAATTGCCCTCTCGGGCAAAAACGGTTCTGGAAAATCCAGTATCCTTAAATTGATATGCGGAGAAGAGATGCAAATCACGGGCCAGTTCAGCAGGGATAACCAGCTTAAGATATCTTATGTGTCCCAGGACACGTCCCACCTACAAGGCAGCTTGACGGACTATGCTATAAGCAGCGAGATTGATGAAAGCCTGTTTAAATCCATACTGCGAAAGCTCGATTTCTCCAGACTTCAGTTTGAAAAGGATATTTCGACCTATAGCGGGGGACAGAAGAAGAAGGTGCTGATCGCTAAAAGCCTTAGTGAGCATGCTCATTTGTATGTTTGGGATGAACCGCTTAACTTTATCGATGTGATCTCTCGCATGCAGATCGAAGAGTTATTGCTCGGATATGCACCGACGCTTCTGTTCGTGGAGCATGATCGTGCATTTTGCGAGAATGTGGCAACCAAGATCGTTGAGCTTGATGGCAATCCATGAAACTAATGAAGAATGTTATCCCCAGATGGAACGAGAGTATGATTAAGCTGGTCAAGTTCCTTAATAAGTAATAGCAAAAAAAAGCTGCCCGCTTATTAGCGGCAGCTTTTTTACGTTTCGTTGTCATATCCAACAGCAGCTCTTACAGTTTACTTAGTCCTTCCAGTAGCCGGTCAAATAAAGCCCTTCCATCGCGTGATTCCAAATGGATTCATCATTAGGACGGTCGATGGGAACCTGGAGGGTGCAAACGCCGTCGATCCCCCAATTCAATTCTTGCACATTTTGAATATCATGCATGGTTCGAAGAAAAAGTATATTACACGTGCCGGCTACGAACGAGGATAAGACGGCATGAAGCAGAGCAGCCTCCGGGGCATTCACTTCCCCCCACCTGATAAACAAAACGGATCGGCTGTTGTTTAGAACTTCATAGAATCTGTGAATGCGAAGATTTATCTTCTCTTTATAAGAAGCATACGATTGCGTCCAATCTTGATTGGGCCAAATCGGGAAGTCATGTACGGAGATCATATCATATTGCGTATCCAGTATGAAATGAGCATCATGGTACGGTCTTCCTTCAGCAGGCGTGGCGATTCCATCCTCCAAAAGAGCCGAAGTACCTTCAATCTTCCGCATATGCTCAAGTTCCATAAATCCGATGAAGCGGTTGCTCAATAACCGG
Source organism: Paenibacillus sp. FSL W7-1332 (assembly GCF_037969785.1). Lineage (NCBI taxonomy): Bacteria > Bacillati > Bacillota > Bacilli > Caryophanales > Paenibacillaceae > Paenibacillus > Paenibacillus sp. FSL W7-1332. The sequence continues at coordinate 3,256,103 of NZ_CP150209.1, forward strand.
GTTACATCCGAAATGGAGTTCGTTATCATCCAATCAAGCGGGAAAGAAAAGCGTCTTAGTTGACGCTGCCGCAAATTGATCGATGGCCCGCACCAGCTGCCCAAGCTGATGATCACATCATAGGCGCCTTTCACATCTACCAGCTTCACATTTGTCACCACTCTCTCATATACGTCTATGATTATCGTATTCAGCCTCTTTTCGGGACGTATGGACATTTATAGGTAGGGAACTGTTTGTTTTGATCGGAGTGTCTTACAAAAATGTAAGCTTGTAGAAAGGTTAATCGATAAGTGAATCTTTCATTATGGTTTAGACTGGGGTTAATGAACATATAAGAAGGTGATATATGATGAGAAATGTGATGATCATTTTATTTGCAATTACAAGCATTATGCTGATGGGGACGTGCAGGGAACTGGAGTTAGAACAAGCAGAATGCGGGGAGATGCATTGAATTGGGGATCAAGCGAAGGTCGAACACATGTAACAACATACGTACCTAAAGAAAAGAAGCCGCAAAGCAAGCAGCTTCTTTTCTTTGAATGATTCCACGGACAGATTCCAATGTGAAGAGACAGAGAGGGCTAGGGCTTCCTTGGTTATCCTCTCAATTACTTTCTAGAATCAACTGCTGCAGTTGATTGGTGTAGAAAGTCAGCTCATTCTCCGAAGACAGATCCTTAAGCAGCGCTTGGATTAGAAAGGAACGTGGACGTTCAGCGGTGAACTCTTCCCGCAGCATCGCGGCTACCTCAGACAAGTCTTTTTTTCTGGAGTTCGTGATGGACATATCCGGGATAATCGACTCAATCGTATCCATCAACGCCGTTCTTCGTATTTCTTGCGTATGAGTAAGTGCCTCTAAATCAACCATCGAATATTCCTTCATGAGTTCATCGGTGAGCAGGGGACGGGGAGCACCTTGTTCCAATCCCAGCATGAGATCATCCATTCGCTCAGCAATGAAAACAGCCAATTCCTTTTGAATGAGCGGTTTGAATCCAAACAAGACATGAAAGGTATACTCGCGGATCAATCCGTTAAAGACGGCTGTAGCATCCCATTTCCATTCCTCTATCGAATCCCCGTAATGACGGAGTAAAATATCCTGGTAATAACGAAACATATTCAATTGAAGCTGATGGATGACGGTACCGATCTTGTCACTGTTCGCCGGCGGGAGCTCGTTATGATCACGCGATATGTAATATCCATGCTCGATGAAAAAATCGAACTGATAAGCGATCTCTTCAAGAAATGTTTCCCTGCGGGATAACCCTTTTTTGCGGATCTGTTCTACGGCATCAATCATATCCTGCTGTCGTTTCTCCAGAATACGGATGTATAGCTCTTCTTTGGAACCATAGTATTTATAGATTGAGCCTTTAGCAATGCTGCAATCATCCGCGATATCTTGAATCGAAGTCGCTTGGTATCCTTTTTCGGCAAAGGAACGAATAGCCGATTGCAATATTTTTTCTTTTAACAAACTCATAGCGCGGCCCCCTTAACGATGTACAAATATACCGGATTCGATCACTATCATATCGTTTTTTGCAGAGCTAATCCACAGGCACAAGAAAGATGCCTCAATCTTGAACGAGCTCGATATCCGGATATTCCTTCGATAGTTCATCCATGGCGTTATGCCGTATTCCCTTGAGATGCTGGTCAAAGAAAGCAACGCTTACCTCGTTTATGATGTGATGAACCGATTCTGGATCCTCTCCCGGGTTAGGCAGCAGCGGAGAGAACAGATGAAAATCCGTATAACTCATATGGGAAGTATGTGGAATCGTCATCGTGTATCCGCCTCCCTGCAGAGCATTCATGCGACGCCTTACCGTCTCCTCCCAAAAATCTTCGTAATACTCCCGTGTATGGCCGCTTTGCGCCATAGCTTGATCCAGCGAGTTATCGAATATCGACTTGTCGATACTCTTCTCACCATTCATCTGTAGATATGGCTTATTAAGTCCCGTGCTCGGCATAGGTTCTCCATATAAGGTCCCATCCATATTGATCGCAGCCTGGATACGAGAATCCTTCAGCAGCATCTGGGCTGCAGTCGCACCGCCGTAAGAATGACCGAACATGCCGATTCGTTCCAGATCAAAACGACCGGTAAAACGGTCCTGTTCATCCTGTCTATTCAATTGTTCCAGCCGATTCAAAATAAAAGATACATCCTGAGTCCATAATGTCATGTGCTCGTCAAGCGCTTCAAAACCTGAAAGCTGGTGCTTGTTGATCAAAACCTCCCGGCCGTCCGGGAATACGGTTGCAGCCGCATCATAGGCATGGTCGATTCCAACCACGATATATCCATGGCTGGCCAGCTCTTCGATCTGGAAGGTATTCTGGTTGCGGAAACCCGTCATGCCATGTGAAAAAATCAAGATCGGATATTCCTGCTCCATGGAGGACAGCGGGGCATTGCTGTAGGCATGGGTCTCCACGAGACCCAGATGGCTTAACGTCCAGGCTGGGAAGGACAAGGCCTGTTCGAGACCTTGTGTAATCGCTGTTACATTGCGGATATAGGGTTCGGCTTCTTCCCCCGTTTCGGGCTCGGAAGGATACCATAACTGTACCATCAGCTCACGGTGATCCGTCGGATCGGCAGAGTACTCATCGGGCCGGTCATTGTCAATGAAGTGGTATACCGCAGTTCCCACAGGATAGGGTCCCTGAGGTTGATGAAATCCGAATACAGGGAGCAGGAGAGGCAGTGCGACCATGACTGATGCGTATAGGAACAATACCGTGGTCCATAACCAGGCTAACCATCTTCTCCTGCTCTTCTTACTGGACGGTTTCTTTTCGGGTTTTCTAAAAATGATGACAACCGTCAGGATAACGGAAGCCGCGTAACAAGGAATCATTTGCCACCGGCAATCCTCAACGATGATCTGCACAACCGTAACGATATATAGCGCTATTAACGAGTAGATCAGCCGGCTTTTCTTCGATTTTGGTCCCCAAATCGTAGCTATAGCCAAAGCGTTAATGAATAGTATGATAACCATTTCTCCGAATCTCAAGTAAGCTCCTCCTATGTGTAACGGTTATTGTGGTTTATTCGATGTCTGCTGTTCAATGGAACGAAGATTCCTCGGTTATTTGTTTGGGTTTTCTAAGAAACAAGCTGAGAACCAGTCCTACACAAGCAATGCAGGCAGCCAGGAAAAAGGTGTCCGAAAAGGATGCAGCATGGGACTCCATAGGGTTGGTTCCAACAGAGTTACTCGGCAGGCTAGATGTCATCCGGGAAGATAAATATCCCGTGAAGCCGGCTACGGCAAACGAGGCGATGACCTGCTGTGATGCACTTGTGAGCGGAGTAACCCGGCTTACAAGGTGCTTAGGGGTTGCATTTAATACATGCGTATTCAAGGACATCATCGATAACCCCATGCCGGAGCCCATGAAGAACAATACGATCATGATGAGTAGTACAGGGGTATCGGTTCGAACAAAGGACATCGTGAACAACGCAGCTGTCATCAGCGTCATTCCGGCCACAAGCGGGGGACGTGCGCCCACCTTATCAAAAAGCTTTCCTGCCAGAGGCATAAAGATCATGGAACCGACTGCCTGCGGCAGCAGAATGAGCCCGGTTGTCAGCGGAGTAAAACCTCTAATCTGCTGAAGAAGCAGCGGGAATAGTAGCACGGAGCCGAACATCGCTGCCTGCATGATCCAGGAGATGATGATGCCACGTGTAAAATCAGCCGATCTGAACGCACGCAGCTCAAGCAAAGGCTGTTCTTGTTTTAAGCAAGACCATATGAAAAGAACAAGTGCTAACCCACCAATGATAAGACCGGATAAAGTCCTGGTGGAAGTCCAGCTTACCCCTCCCTCACTGACTCCATAAGTAATCATGGCAAAAGCTGCGGGTCCAAGAAGTATGCCGACAATGTCCAGAGACGGAGCTTCCTTTTCTGAAAAGGAAGGCAGATGTCTGATGCCCACGAATAGTCCGATCATGCCAATGGGGAGATTGATCAGAAAGATCCATTGCCAGCTGACAAACTCAATCAGCCATCCGGACAATACGGGACCGAGCGCTGGGGCAAGCAGTAATGGAATTCCAAACATTCCTATGATAGAACCTCTTTTGTCCGGAGGTGCCAAACGGTATACCATGGCCATCCCGATCGGCGATACCATACCGCCACCCATGCCTTGAATAACCCGAAAGGCGATGAGCTGCTCGGCTGTCTGGGCAAAAGCACATAACACGGATCCTATCGTAAACAATCCGATCGATATGAGAAACACCCGTTTGGGCTGAAATTTATCCGATAGCCATCCCGCGAGTGGGATGACCGCGGACAATGCAAGCGTGTATGCGGCGATCGACCATTGAATGGTTTGCAGGGGGCTATCAAAATATTGAACCAGCGTAGGTACGGCGACATTGACAACCGTGCTGTCCAACAGGACCATGAAGGTGCCGATGATGACGGCAAGCAATGGCGCAAGGATGTCTTTAATTGCAAAAGCTCTTTCTTCTGAGGTGTTACGGATAATTGCAGATGGATCTGACATGATGGTGAACCTACTTTCTTTTAAAAATTTCGAGTTTTGCACTATTTGGTTTTTTAAAAAACCATTGAGTCATTTATAATAGTAACGATGAACGTAATTTGTGTCAAACGGGCACCCATCAAGTTTTTTTCGAAAAATATAACATTTCGGTATACTCGTCCATCTAATCTTATAGAGGGCCCTCAAGAAGGAGATGAATATCGTGCGAGAATTGGAACATGAAGTCAAGAGAGCGCAGCGAGGAGATCTTGAAGCGTTTATCCGGCTCTTCCGGAGGCTGGAACCCGAACTGTATGGCTTGGCGAAGTCCATTCTAAAACGCGATGAAGATTGTGCGGATGCTTTTCAGGAGACAACACTTAAAGCATATAAATCTTTATCTACATTACAAAAACCAAAGTATTTTAAAACCTGGGTGATTCGGATTCTGATCAATGAATGCAATCAGCTGCTTCGAAGCAGAGAGCGTACTGTAGTCATGGCAGAAGTGCCTGAGCGCGTAGGAACATCCAACTATTACGAGGACAGCCACAAGCTGGATCTTCGTGAAGCGGTAGAACGCTTAGATGAATCGCTTCGAATCGTTATACACTTGTTCTATTTTCAGGATTTGCCCATTAAGGAAATCGCAAGCGTGCTTGATATCACGGATGGAGCGGTAAGGGCACGACTTCACAGAGCACGGGGAATATTGTTTGATCAGGTAAAACAAAATCGGAAGGGGAAGCTGGCCTATGAATCCTTTTGACTTGGACAAAGAACTTCGGGAGATAGGGAAAGTGCCTCAGCGCGAGGTTCCGGATATAATTCGCCGTCATCAGGACGAGGTTTACGCTTCTCTGACAAATCTTCCGATGTTAACGAGATCGAACCAGCAACAGCGTTCCACTAAGATACGCAGAATGGTAGCAGCTACAGCCGCGGCGGCCATGATTGCGGTGATAAGCAGTGCTTACGTTTCACCGGCAATGGCAGAATCGCTAAAAAAAATTCCGCTGATCAGCAGTATTTTCAGGTTAGCCGATGATTTGGGGCTACAAACAGCGGGGGAGCGGGGGTTGGCATCTGAACCGAACGCTAGCGTAACGCATCAAGGTGTGACCCTTCGAATACCGCAGGTTGTATATGACGGGACTCGTTTGTCCCTGGCGGTGAAGCGCGAAGGTGAAGGATTTACCGGGGGGATATCGGATGTTGAAGTTATCCAGGAGGACTTGGATACAACGCATAGATTTCAAAGAGGAGCCATCACCGATGTGGAGATGCTCATTGACGGTACCTCCATCCATGACCCCGGCCTAAGCGATAAACCGGGTCTGATTGGCAAGCCGACTTCGGATCCCAACGTCGTACTGTACGAACTCATAGGATTTTCACATTCAGAAAATCAACATCAATCCCTGCCGGATCAATTCCAGTTAACGGCCAAAATTACGCTTGAAGGAATTGATGCCCCTTATATCTTTAATGTACCTGTTCGGAAAAATACAGATCAAATTACGGTCTCGTCTGGAGAAACAAGAGAATGGAACGGATTTCAAATTACGCTGGAGCAGCTGAAGTTCACTCCAATCACCACAGATCTCATCTTGAATCTGGAACGTACGGACAAGTCAGGAGAGCTTGGGCTTGGTGAGCATCATCTGCTGTTCGAGGTTTGGGATGATCGGGGGAGAGAGCTCGGCCGGATTTCCGGGAAGGGAGTCTACCGGGATGATCGACAACAACAAGAGCTGCTGGAGTTGATGTTTGACCGGTTTGAAGATGCGCCAGAATCCATAACGATCAAGCCATTTCTGCCCGTCTTTCAAGATCCCGCAGCTAACAGCGGCTTGTACAAAGTCGATAGTACCGGAGAAATGGCCAAGGCGTACCTGAAGGAATTGGAGATTACCATTCCAGTGGATCATCTCGGTTTGGATAAGCTCTATGACGTTCAATGGTAAAAATATAAAAAGACATATCAAGGAGATCCTATGAAAAAAAAATGTAAAGTCATGTCTACGGCAGCACTCGCTGCGATGCTTCTTGGGGGAACGGTCTTGGGTCATGCTGACGCAGCCGCCGAGAAAACTAGTGCCAACAGCAATTCTACGCAGATAATGGCTGCTGCTTCAGCTATATCTGTTACCCAATCCGGAATCACTCTTCGGGTAACCAAGGCAGTATACGACGGGAACCATGTCAGCATTACGATCAAACGGAGTGGCAAAGGATTTACTGGTGGAATTACGGAAGGGAAGCTGGATAGTAAGACCGGTGAATATATTATGGAGAAAGGTTCCATCAGCAATATGAACATCCTGATCGACGGCAAATCAATCCATAGTACCGGAAGTCTGTCACAAAGACCGAGTTTAAGCTGGAAAGCAGGCGGTGATCCGAACACAGCGATCATTACCCTGACGGATGCATCACAGCTTGGAGGAAACATCAAGGCTTTTCCCGATAAATTCAAGCTCAATGCCGCTGTTACCCTTGAAGGTGTAAGCAAACCCTTTACCTTGGATATTCCGATACAGAAAGGTTCGAGCAAGCCGGTTGTCTTAAAGCCAAATCTCACCAAGAAATCGAATGGTCTAAGCATGACATTGAACAAGGCTACCCTTACGACTACTTCGACAAGATTACAGCTCATACTAAAAGGTCCTGGCAAGAATTCGATTTCCTTTGATGTTGTGGATGATCAAAGTAGACAGCTTAACATGATCAGTGGCAGGGGGACCGACGAGAATAATAAAAAAGGTGATTACTATTATGATATCCTCCTTGATGGGCTGGGCAAAAATGTGAACTCATTGACCATAAAGCCCTTTAAGCCTGAGCTGGAAGATGACGCCTCCGGTCAATATAAGTTGGACAGCAAAGGCAACATCATCAAACAATACATGAAAGATATTGAGATTCGCCTTTTGGTCAAATAGAGCTCATAAGATAAATCCGGATTAGAAAAGAACAAACATAAAAAATAGAAATCGAATGGAGAGAAAAAAACATGAAAACAATGTATAAAGTAATGAGTACCGTGGCACTGACAGGTATGATTCTGGGTGGAGCAGTATGGGGAACTGCTCAAGCGGCGAGTATAACGGCAACAAAGCCTCAAGCGTCCAAGAGCATGGTCCAAGACGAATCCAAGGTAGCTAGCGATACCCAACAAGGGATTACCCTTGGAGTGTCCAAAGCATTATACGACGGCAACCATGTTAAAGTTGAACTGCAGCGAAGCGGTAAAGGACTTTCCGGCAGTTTAACCGGTGGCCATTGGGATGAGCAGATGGGTGAATATATCCATGATAAAGGTTCTATCCGCCAAATGGACGTCTTCATTGACGGCAAATCCATACACGAATTTGCGGGAGGGGATTTGTCGAAAAGACCAAGCGTAAGCACATCGCCGGGTTCAGATGCGAATCATGCGATTATGATACTGAGCGATGCTTCCCTGCTTGGAGGCAATCTTGAAGCTTTTCCTGACAAGTTCAAGTTAACGGCTAAAATAGATCTGGAAGGTGTTCAAAAACCGTTTACATTGGAGCTTCCTATTCAAAAAATGGCGAACAAATCGGTTGTTCTTCAGCCTAACATAATTAAAAAAATGGATGATCTCCGCTTGACGCTAAAGCAGGTTCATTCAACAGCTCACTCCACCCGAATTCAGTTCGTTCTGAAGGGCGGACATGATTCAACGATCCTGTATGATTTCTTTGATGATCAAGGTAATGAACTGGAGCGAATTTCGGGAAGAGGCACCGATGAGAACAACAAGAACGGTGATTACTATTACGACTTTATTCTGGAGGCTCCGGAAGCGAACGCAAAATCGATTATCATGAAGCCGTTCACGCCTGAATTCAAAGATCCCAATGCAGCTTCAGGCGAATTCAAACTGGATAAGAACGGAGAGATCGTCAAAAATCACTTGAAAGATCTTGAGGTGAGTATCCCTATTAAATAATTCACTAGACTACTCATTTGGAGCAAGTGAAGAAGTGCCCGCAAAATATCTCGACGGGCACTTCTTTTTTATATTTCGCTAAATTACGAAATTTAACCAAAAGTTAACCTAAAATCGCAATGGATAAGAAATATACCTGCATCTGGCATGCAATGCTCTGAAGAGAAATGGAAGTCTTAGAAGCAATCTGGTTTTGACGTTTAATTTACTTATACGAGGGAGTGTACCAATCGATGATTAGCAAAGTTGGTCAAATATTGGTGTACCTGAATAATCAGGATCAAGCCGTAAAGTATGAAGAAAACTATTTTGCTGTCATGGAAAAATAATAATAACCGGTCCGCAAGAACAACCATAGATCACATGGATGTGAAGTCGCCTATTTGGCGGCTTTTTTTGCATGTTCTTTTATAGGGAAGAAATGCTCCCGCTGACAAGCTTTAGCCGCCTGATTCAGACCGCTGAAATGATGTGCGTTATACTTTTTCCCTGCATTCGCTATAATGGATACAGTGATTTAAGGAAGGGAATGTCATGCATGAAGAACGTGATCGTCATTGGTTCGGGAATACTTGGGGCATCGACTGCTTATCAGTTAGCCAAAATGGGAGCGGAAGTGCTTATTATAGACCGCCATGATAAAGGACAGGCTACGGATGCCGCGGCAGGCATTATCTGCCCCTGGTTATCGCAAAGACGGAATCAGGCTTGGTACCAATTAGCCAAGGCCGGCGCGCGTTATTACCCTGATTTAGTGAGAGAACTCATCAGCGAAGGTGAGACAGAAACGGGCTACGCACAAGTCGGGGCCCTTAGCATTCACGAGGATTTGGATAAAATCCGCAAGATGGAGGAACGGGCTCATAACAGAAAAGCGGATGCTCCGGAAATCGGTGAGATCACCCGGCTGAATGAGGAAGAAACCCATGAGCGTTTCCCATTGCTTCGAGATGGCTATCATTCCGTTCACATTAGCGGCGCCGCCCGTGTCGATGGTCGTGCACTGCGCGATGCGCTGATCCGGTCCGCTCAGAGGAACGGGGCCAAGCTTATAAACGGGGATGCCGCATTGTTATATCAAGCTAATCGCGTAACCGGAGCCGCTGTCGGAGCAAGGAGATTTGAGGCAGATGAAGTCATTGTTTGTGCTGGTGCATGGGCTAATCAATTGCTTCAACCACTAGGCATTCACTTTCAGGTTCGTTTTCAAAAAGCGCAAATCATGCATGTGCAGGCGACTGACCGGCAAGATACAGGCACCTGGCCGGTCGTAATGCCGCCATCGGATCAATATTTACTCTCTTTTGATAACCAGAAGATTGTGATCGGAGCAACTCACGAAAATGAAGTCAAAGGCTACGATACGAGAATAACAGCCGGCGGCATGCAGGAAATCCTGAATAAAGGATTGGCCTTGGCGCCGGGACTAGCTGACAGCACGTTTCAAGAGGTCCGTGTCGGATTTCGTCCGTTTACCCCCGGATTTCTTCCGGTTATAGGTGCTGTCCCTGGCTGGGAAGGCCTTATAACCGCAAACGGACTGGGCGCGTCCGGATTGACGATGGGCCCCTTTATCGGTAGTCAATTAGCGAAATTGGCTCTTGGAATACCACTGGATATCGACATCGATGCTTATGATATTCGTACAGCGATCGAAGAGCGTTGAAGCATGCCGGCTAAATCGATCTGAGCATGCAATTGGTGAGCGGCATCTTCAGTCACTATAAAGAAAGCCGCGAAAATCGCGGCTTTTGTTGTTGAGAGAAATTGTATTCCAATCGATTATACGGCAGATAATGATTCGTTCACGCGTTTTGCTTTCAACCTGCCAAACAGGAAGCGAACGGTCGGGCCTACAATGAGAAGTTGAAGCGGCAGCGCAAACACGAAATTTTTAATGAAAATGGAGAAGTAGCTTCCAAGCAGTGATTCCCCTCCAAGCTGATTTGCATAATAGGAGGAAGCTAGCCCGTACATGGACATAAAAGTAACCATGCCGATCACCATACAAAATGCCATCATCACAATCATAAGGATTTTACTGGATTTATTACGCAATAAGGAAAAAACAATTTTCTTTGCTATGGGTCCGACAACAAACGATTCCAATAAGAAGGCAATCACGAAGCCCAACACCAATTGCAGGAGTATGGCCATAAACGATATGTTCCCAATTAATCCGTTTGTGAACAAATTGTAGGAGGTCATCATGATAACCATCCCCAGACACATCATCAAACCAAAATAAAAATTTTCTTTTTTTGTTGCTGGCAATTTCATCATCCTTTCTAGTTACCTTTGTCATTATAGAGATCGGAGAAAGTCTCTCGTAAGTGAAAATTCTGTGAACATTTTCTGAAAACATTCCTTTGCAAAGTACAGCAATGACTAATTTCATTGCATTTCAGGGTGGGAGATCCTTTATTTGGTTTTATAGTCCTAAAGGACCTACGGCTGATATGCGTGACCTTCATATCGTGATAGGGTAAAGGCTAGGATAAGACAGCCAAGCGAAGTGGAAACTAACGAAGCCGCCGTCAATCCTCCTTTTTTATCGCAAAATGACCACATTACGATATTGGTCAATGAGTACTGGATGCGATTTCACCCGTCCGGTCAAAGGGACGCATACTAAAGAAACTATGGATCATGGAGGGAGATCGAATGTCGCATATGAAGCAAGTACCTCAACCTAAAACTTACGGACCGCTCGGCAATCTGCCGCTGCTGGATTCCGCTGCTCCGGTCCAATCGCTTGTGAAGGTCGCCTCGGAACTTGGGCCGATATTTCAATTTCAATATCCGGGTGGACGCAGGGAGCTGTACGTCTCCGGCCACGAATATGTCAAGGACGCGTGTGATGAGAAGCGTTTTGATAAACGAATCTGGGCGCCGCTTCAGAATGTCCGTCCTTTTGCAGGTGATGGATTGTTTACGAGCGCTACACACGAGCCCAACTGGAAAAAGGCACATAACATCCTGCTCTCCAGCTTTAGCCAGCGTGCGATGCAAGGCTACCATACCAAAATGGTTGATATCGCGATGCAGCTCATCCAGAAATGGGCTAGGCTCAACCCTGACGAATCTGTGGACGTTCCTGCCGACATGACTCGTCTGACGCTGGATACCATCGGCCTGTGTGGTTTTAATTATCGCTTTAACAGCTTCTACCGGGAAGACAATCACCCGTTTATCGACAGCATGGTGCGGGCCCTTGATGAAGGCATGAATCAGCTGCACCGTCTCGGAATACAGGACATGTTTATGATTAAAAAGAAGCGGCAGTTTCAGGAAGATGTCCAGAACATGTTCTCGCTAGTTGACGAGCTCATACAAGATCGCAAGAAGTATGGCGGTGAAGAAGGGGATTTGCTCGCGCATATGCTGGAAGGCGTCGATCCAGACACAGGCGAGCGCCTGGATCAAGAGAATATTCGTTATCAGATGATTACCTTTCTTATCGCGGGGCATGAGACGACAAGCGGATTGCTGGCCTTTGCTATTTATTATTTGCTGAAAAATCCGGATAAATTGCATAAAGCGGTAAGCGAAGTGGACCGCGTTCTGAAAGATCCCGTGCCGACTTACAACCAGGTGCGGGAGCTCAAATACGTCCGCATGGTTCTTAGCGAGTCGCTGCGTTTATGGCCAACGGCGCCTGCCTTCTCGTTATATGCGAAGGAAGATACGGCAATCGGAGGAACCTATCCGATTCAGAAGGGGGACAGCGTAACGGTCCTGATTCCGGGACTGCACAGGGACTCCCGCGTGTGGGGAGACGACGTGGAGACGTTCAGACCGGAGCGCTTCGAAGATCCCAGCAAGGTACCGCATGACGCGTATAAACCATTTGGCAACGGACAACGCGCATGCATCGGGCAGCAGTTTGCGCTGCAGGAGGCAACCTTGGTGCTTGGCCTGGTGCTCAAATATTTTGAATTGATCGATAACCAGTCTTATGAGTTAAAGGTTAAGGAAACACTCACTTTGAAGCCGGAAGGGTTCCATATTCAAGTTCGAAGCCGTCAGGACGGGGCTGCACTGTTGGTTCCGGCAGGAGGCAAGACGGGGGCAAACGATTCGGAGAAGCGGGAATATGCCACGTTGTCCGATACAACCGGGACTAATGCTCATCATACGCCGCTCCTCGCGTTATACGGGTCCAATCTGGGCACGGCAGAGGGAATTGCCCGAGAGGTGGCGGATGCTGCGAAGCACCAAGGGTTCGACAGCCAGGTGGGCACACTGGACGATTATGCCGGAAGGCTTCCGAAGGAAGGCGCCGTCATCATTGTAACCGCCTCGTACAACGGGCAGCCCCCTTCCAATGCCAAAGCATTTATGGAATGGCTGGAGGATGCCGATGTATCAGAAATTGAGGGTGTGCGATATGCGGTATTCGGCTGCGGAGACCACAACTGGGCAAGCACCTATCAGCGGATTCCGCGCTTGATAGACGATCAGCTTGCAATCAAAGGGGCGCAGCGACTGCTTACGCGTGGTGAGAGTGATGCCAGCGGAGACTTTGAGCGTGAAGTCGACGAATGGACGGAGCATTTATGGCCGGATCTGATGCAATCGCTAGGACTCCCTCTTACGTCCGTCAATGTGGCGAAGCGCAGTGCCCTGTCCGTCCAGTTCGTGCAGGGAGCGGCCGCCGTGCCTCTGGCTGAAACCTACCAGGCTGTAACCGGGCACGTTGCTCATACCCGCAATCTGCAGCATGCGGATAGTGGAAGGATCACGCAGCATATCGAAATCTCGCTTCCCGCGGGAACGGATTATCGTGAAGGAGATCATCTGGGGGTGCTTCCGGTCAATCCGGTGACGCTGGTTCAGCGAGTGCTCCGAAGATTCAAACTGGACGCGGGTGCTCATCTTATCTTGTCTGCTGAAGGAAGAAGCGGTGCGCATTTGCCGACAGGCATTCCTGTCCGTCTGGACGACCTGCTGTTCCGCAGCGTGGAGCTGCAGGAGCCAGCCACAAGAGCACAGATTCGGGAGATGGCCGCTTACACGGTATGCCCGCCGCATGCCAAAGAGCTTCAAGAACTGCTTGCGGAAGCGACCTATCAGGCTGAAGTGCGGGCCAAACGGATCACCATGCTCGACCTGCTGGAGCGGTATGAAGCCTGCGAGCTGCCGTTTGAACGGTTTCTTGAGCTCCTGCCACCATTGAAGCCGAGATATTATTCAATTTCCAGCTCCCCGAAGGTTAGCCCGAATACGGCAAGCATCACGGTCAGTGTCGTTCGGGGCAGTGCTTGGAGCGGTCAAGGGGAATACCGGGGCGTGGCTTCCAACTATTTGGAACAGATGGAGACGGGCGCAGAGGTTCTGATGTTCATTCGTTCTCCGGAGTCGGGCTTTGCGCTGCCTGAGGATCCGGCAACGCCAATGATTATGATCGGTCCAGGCACGGGCGTGGCTCCGTTCAGGGGGTTCATCCAGGCAAGACAAGCGCTTCGGGAGGCTGGGCAGGAGCTGGGTGCTGCGCATCTGTACTTCGGCTGTCGGAATCCGGAGCAAGACTATCTTTACCGCGAGGAGTTTGAGCAGGCGGAGAGAGAAGGCTTGGTCACCTTGCATACAGCCTTTTCAAGGATAGACGGTGTAGATAAATGCTACGTCCAGCATTTAATGACACAAGACGGAGCGTTATTGCTGTCACTGCTTGAGGCAGGAGCACGAATGTACATTTGCGGTGACGGTTCCCGGATGGCCCCGGAGGTAGAGCAAACACTAATGCTTTCCTATCGGGAAAGACATGGCGTTAGTGCAGAAGAGGCTGCCGCCTGGCTATCCGAGCTGGAGGCGTCGGGACAATATGTAAAAGACGTCTGGGCGGGATGAGGGTCATTCCAGCGAATTTGTTCTACAGATCTCCTTTCGATCCAGTACTGTTTTTATGTTAAGATGATCAGTACATGAGTAATGGAAGAGATTCGAAGGAGAGTGTGACTTATGCACGAAGAAACCTGTGTTCCGACTGGCGTGAAACCTCAAGACACCGGCTTTGGTTATACGTTATCCTTGATCGGCGGTAAATATAAAATGATCATCTTGTACTGGCTGTCTGAAAATAAGGTGATGCGGCATAATGAGCTGAAGCGAAGCATTGGTTCTATATCCTTTAAAACGCTAAGCATCATGTTAAAGGAGCTGGAGGCCGATGAGCTAATCGTTCGCACGGAATATCCCCAGGTCCCTCCAAAAGTCGAATACACCTTGTCGGAACGCGGACTATCCCTCATTCCTGTGTTACATATGATGTGCGAGTGGGGAGAGAAAAACAGTGTGCCGGCTCTGGAAGCTGTGCAACTGGAAGCATGAGGTTTTGTTATATTCAAAGAAGTATTTCCTGAACAAGGAAATACTTCTTTTTTAACGGCTTCATTCGGTTTATTTATCACATGTTGTCTATGAACTTCAAATAGTCTCGTGCACTTATATCCAGTGCGTTATCAGGAGGCGATAGGTCCATGTCAGGCGTGTTGCCTCCAGGAGCAGCCTCTTGCCCATAGTAGGCAAAGAACGAACGATAATCTGCGTCGCAGTACAGGAAGGTCGTTTCAAAAGGAGTTAGGATCTGGGCAAGCGTGTAGCGATACCTTCCGTCTTCCCGATAATCTTCTTTCTTGATGCCGGCGGATACAGCTAAAGCCACTTTCCGATTCTTTAATTTATCGCCTCTTGAACCGTAAGCCCAACCATAAGCAAAAACATCGTCAAGCCATTTCTTGAGGAGTGGCGGGCAATTAAACCAATAGATCGGAAACTGCAAAACAAGATGGCTATGCGATTCAATAAGCTGTTGTTCTTGTTGCACATCAATGTTTCCGTCGGGATAAACCCTATGCAATTCGTGTACGGTATATTTTTCCGGGTATTGTCGGAGTTCTTCTACCCACTTCTTATTAATGACGGATGTTTCCAGGTTTGGGTGTGTAACGATAACAAGTGTTTTCAATGATGTATCCTCCTTGAGTATGATTGATATTCTTGAGTATAAAGCGCGCACTGCAATTATGTAAGTATGCACTTTTAGTACAGGTACTTACCAAAAGGTGAGTGTTGGCGGAGGATATCGTTGATTGTAAATTGTAGAGTTTTCAGAAAAATAAAAGACAACCATCATCGCATATTATGATATATAATAATTTGCACTGGCTGCATTAGAATGAACGCACGCGGGTACATAATTTCTAGATCACCCTCTGAATAACCGTTAAATGTATGTAAGGTCTATATTCGGAGATATTATCTGGTATCATATTATTTTCATAAAGGAGTTCTTGTTTAATGGTAGATTTTTTTATGAAATTCAATCCCATTATCCAAGCATTACTAGCCACCTTGTTTACTTGGGGAATGACGGCGTTAGGGGCGGCTCTTGTTTTTTTTACAAAAACATTGAACCAGCGTCTGCTGGATAGTATGTTGGGTTTTGCCGGCGGTGTCATGATTGCGGCCAGTTACTGGTCCTTATTGGCTCCAGCCATCGAGATGTCGGAAGGCAATGCGATTGGAAACTGGTTTCCGGCGGCCTTCGGATTTTTATTAGGTGGAGTTTTTATATGGGGAATCGATAAGGTATTACCCCATCTTCATCCCAATTCTCCGATTGGAGGAGCGGAAGGATATAACCCCAAAGTGAGAAAACGGAGTACTCTGCTGGTCCTCGCTATTACCCTCCACAACATTCCGGAAGGGTTAGCGGTCGGGATCGCATTCGGTGCGCTTGCCAATGGAGGGACTGAAGCATCGTTGGTAGGGGCTTTGACGCTGGCCTTGGGCATCGGTATTCAAAACTTCCCGGAAGGCGTTGCAGTTTCCATGCCCTTACGAGGTGACGGAATGTCCCAGAGAAAAAGCTTCTTCTATGGACAGTTCTCGGGTATGGTGGAACCCATTGCCGCGGTAATCGGCGCGGTAGCCGTTGCCTTTATTGAACCCATGCTCCCTTACGCATTGAGTTTCGCGGCCGGTGCGATGATTTTCGTTGTAGCCGAAGAGGTTATTCCAAGTTCGCAAGAAAAAGGGAATAAGGATTTGGCTTCCATGAGTTTAATGTTCGGTTTCGTATTGATGATGATTCTTGATGTGGCGTTGGGATAGCGACGAGAACAGCCAGCCGGGTGCGGACTGGCTGTTTTGTCGTTCACCCCGGCTAAGCTATACTGGACTAAAGTCGAGGTTCTCGTCTCATTCGCTGGACCAATGCTCAAGTCTCTAAATGGATGCTATACTGAATAGGACTTCAGGATTTGGCAGAAGAGAGACAAAAAGGGACGACGGAAGGAATGGGAACACATTATGCAAAAGAAAACAGGTATATTGATCGTAGTGGCCGGCGTACTGCTGTTGCTCTTTACGATGAACCCGAGGAACATTTTTTCGGATGTTCAATTCGGATTTCCCTTTAAGACCAAGAAAATTAATGATGAGAAAACATTCGCCGCTGATGATTACCGGGATTTGTCCATTCAAACTGGAAGCTCCGACATTGAAATCACAAAAGGAAATGCAGACGAGATTAAAGTCCGGTTGAACGGAAAGGTAAGCACAAAAAATGCAGACCAAGTGAAATTGAAGGTCGAGCCGAACGGAGATACGCTGGAAATCGGGGTTGATGTTCCTGACGGTATTGAGTTTGGTGTGAATATTATGGATATCGTTTTATCCGTGGAAATACCGGAAAAGCAATGGACAGCGGCCCAAATTGAAAGTGGAAGCGGCGATATCGAGATCGGGAATATGCGTGGAGATGCTGTCACCGTTAAGGCAGGCAGCGGGAATATCAATATTCAGGAAGTAAATGCAGGTTCACTTACGGTGTATACCGGCAGTGGTGATATTGAGGCAATGGAGATTGAAGCCGAATCCTTTATGTTGGAATCCGGATCCGGCACTATAGAGGCGGAACGCTACCATGCCACAACGCTGAACTTTCAGACTGGAAGCGGCGATGTTGAACTGAAAGACGGGGAGTCGGACGTACAAGGAACGACAGGTTCTGGAAACATACACCTGGAATCGGAGCGGTTGATCCATAATACCGACCTCCGAGCCGGAAGCGGGAACGTAAACATCGATTTGGCTCAAGAGCCTTCCTCCCTGGAAGTTGATTTTCAAGGAAGCTCCGGTGAAGGAAAAATCGAGTGGGACGGAATACAGTATGAGGTAAAAGACGAAGACGAAGGCAGGCTGAAGGGGACGTTCGGCAATGGCGACATAGCACTGAAAGTTCGCACTGGCTCTGGAAACTTCAAGCTGGAATAAAGTTGAATACAATAGAATCGACGATTTGAAGAGAAGACACCCCGAATTGGAATTCTCCCCTCATGGCAGACAACGAAAAAGAGACATCTGTTAAGATGGCTTTACATGTTGTCTGCTGGAGGGGATTTTTTCATTGGAATAAAGGACGTGCTAACAAGAAACTTTCAGTCGGACACGCCGGTGAAAAAACTGGTCAGGGATATTGTCTTCATTCGTGCGGGGGAGCGCAAACTTACGGAGACTGTTCAGAAAAGCTAAACGACCGCTTCCCATTGGAGTTCCGGGAAACGGTCGCAGCTTACAGATGTCACTTTATTGGCGTCAACTTGGCAGGGGTATGACCAACTTCGATGTCTCTTTCATTAAAAGCCAAAGGCTTGTTGAACCAGTCTCGCATAGATGGCGGCAGCTTCCTTGCGCAGAAGTTTGTCGGACGGCCGATAATCGGCGGCCCCGTTTGCGTCTGTTGTCACCTCGGGTCCATGCATCCCGGATCCGACCATGAACTGTACGGCTTCGTCTGCCCATGCAGCCGGTTTTGAGCTGAGTTTGGCAGGAACCGCCTTGGCGCCAAGCGTGTTTTGGGCCACACGCCATATTATAGCAGCAGCCTCTTGGCGCGTGATCGGCTGATCCGGTTCAAAGTTCTGGCCTGGTGTGCCGGTGACACCTCCCATGTCCGCGACATTCTGCACATAACCAGCGAGAGGGTGCCCTTGCATATCCTTAAACGAACTCGCGCTATCGCTAGGCTTCATCCCGGCCAGCCGGCTGATAACACTGACAAACTCTGCCCGCGTAATCGGTTCATTCGGTCGGAAGGTGGATTGCTCATTCTCCCCAAAAGCCTTGAGGGACTGCATGAAGTAGATATCCATGGCATAAGGATTCTCTTCCGGAACGTCGTTGTACGCAGCAGGCTCCGCGAGCTTTTCGGACATGCTGTCTATCGCCGTATAATACATATACGCCACATTGCCGTTATCATCTTCCTTGAAGGCGGCAGGCGTACCGTTCTCATCTACGAATCGCAGCGGACCGACCGGCGTGAGTTTATGTTCGCCCAATGCATCCGAGACTAACAACTCACCTTGGCCGGCCTTCACCTGTGTGGCGATAATCGGTGTTCTCAAACTTCTGAACATGCCCTCGAATTTCTTGAGCTGCTCCTGATTAAGCGGGAAGTCGTCCGGCTGAACCTGCTTCTTCGGATAAAAATGATCCATAAATGCGGTGAAAAATTCGGCTCGGATCGATGTGCTCGCGTCACTGTTAACAACGATCAGGCCTCCGACATTCTGGTCGGGAAGGAGCCAAAGCCAGGAATGATAGCCATCCAAATCGCCACCTTTGCCAATCAGGGTTTGGCCGTTATGGCTGCTGTGCATGAACGATTCAAAACCGTATGACATCAACGGAAGACCAGCTGCATCATAATGCGTCTGATGCATCAAACGCATGGTCTCTTCCTTCATAATGTGGGAAGATCCGAACTGGCCCTTATTTAGATGGGCAGTGATGAAATTGGCCATATCGGTACCGGTGGCGAACATGCCGCCTTCCGGCGCGATGGTAGGTATGTTTTGGTACGGCTTAAACGGATGACGTTCGGCATTGTAGCCAGTCGCAAGGTTTGCGATGATATCCTCATCCATCCGAAATGCAGCGTGCTCCATTTGTAGCGGGGTGAAAATATGCTTTTTTACATAATCTTCAAACGGTTCTCCTGATACCCGCTCGACAATGTAGCCCTGCATGGAGGAGGCAAGATTATCATAGCGGTAAGCCTCTCCTGGCGTGCGAACCACAGCCGGTGCATTTAACCGGATAAAGTCGGCAAGCGGCATCTCGCCCTTCTGAATGATATGCTGCGGAAGCGAGTAGTCGTCCGTAAAGTCGAAGCCTGTTGTATGGGTCAATAAATGCTCAACGGTGACGGGTGTCCCGGTGTTGTTGGTGATTTTAACATCCGGCATATAATCGGTTATGTCTTGCTTCAGGTCGATTTTTCCTTCCTCTACCAGTTGCATGACCGCCGTCGCGGTTATCGATTTGGATATCGAGGCCATGCGGAATAAGGTTCGATCGGGGTCAATCTTTTTCTTGGATTCAAGGTCGGCATAGCCGTAGCCCGTATTCAGCAGCACCTTGTCGTCTTTTACGACCACAACAAGCGCACCAGCCAGCATGTCCGAAACCTGGGGTTTGGCAAAATAGGCGTCGGTGAACGCCTTGACTTCTTTGGCACTCAGTACCGGTGCTCCCGTTTGCTGTGTTAAAGCTGTACTTGAGGCGGGTTTAGCCGTATCGGCAAAGATATCGGCAGGGAAAGCCAGCAGGCTAGCGGACAGTACGGAGGCTGCCAGGGCACGAATGGTTCTGGATTTGCTTTGTTTATTTGGCTTCATGGGTTCCTCTCCTTGTCAATCGTATTTGATTTCCACTTCATGGTAGACGAAGGAGGGAGATGGAAGAACGGTCCGCAGAATGAGTTTTAACTGGCTCTTCGGAGGGAACCAGGCCTCGACTTTGGTCCAGGGGAGATAGAATAACCGAGGCGAAATCAATCGTTTTATATCGATTGTTTTTAATTAGTACAATTTGATTGCGTTATTTAGGTAATATACTATCAAAATTTATACTTGTTATTTTATAATAGTATAAACATAGAGATGTCTGGGGGATGAGGAAACTGAATCTATACATCAAGGAGAGCGGAAATAAGCAGGCAGCAAGGATGATCGTTTTTTTGCATGGCGGCGGTGTAAGCGGATGGATGTGGAGCAAGCAGATTCCCTTTTTTGAAAACAGCTTCTGCCTGATACCTGACTTGCCCGGACATGGGCGCAGTCCCGGCAATCCGCCTTTTTCCATAAGCCGCACCGCGGAGCAGCTTAACGAGGTCATTTCGACCAAAGCTGATGGACGGGAGATTGTTGTCTTCGGCTTTTCACTAGGTGCGCAAATTCTCGTGGAGATGATATGTCAGCGACCCGGCCTTATTGATTACGCCATCGTAAACAGCGCATTGCTGAGGCCGATGCCGACAGCGCTTAAGCTGATTGAACCTTCCGTTCGAATAAGCTTCCCATTAACAAGATACAGATGGTTTTCCAGATGGCAGGCAAGCACGCTGTATGTGAATGAGGTTGACTTTGAACAGTATTACGCGGAAACTCTGCATATGAAGCGGGAGATGCTGGTTTCGGTGCTGAAGGAGAATATGTCCTATTCAATCTCTCCGCGGATTCAAGAATCCACAACGAAGCTATTGGTCACGGTTGGGGAGAAGGAGAGAGGCATTGTTAAAAAGTCGGCTGAAGATCTCGTGCAGCTGAGCGAAAACGCTGACGGGATCATCTTTCCCGGTGTTGGGCACGGCATACCGCTTGCTGATCCGGCGCTGTTTAATCGGGTAGTGAACCACTGGCTTAACACCGGTACAATTCCGGAGGGTACTCCTCATTTATAGCGGGGACGGGCAGATCATAATCCTCCTCATAAAATGGCTGTAGACTTTGCCCTTAGGGCAAGGTGTATAGTGATCTTGAACCAAGAGCGATAAACCAGAAAAGAGGTGAACCTTTGCTGTCGATTGGAGAATTCTCCAAAATATGCGAAGTATCTACAAAGACACTTCGATATTACGATGAGATCGGATTAATTCATCCGGACCAGATCAATCCGGAAAACGGTTACCGATATTATTCCATTAGTCAATTAAAGAAAATGCTCTATATTAACCGTTTGAAGTCTTATCATTTTTCGCTGGAAGAAATCAAGGAGATTCTGGACGAGGAAGCGGATCCATCCGAAGAGAAGCTTCGCTTCGCCCTTCATCGCAAACGTAGGGATATTCAGGAGAAGTTAGACACGTATGAATATATCCTAAAACAAATGAACCAGGATATCTTGATTCTGGAGCAGGGCATACATCTGATGTCATATCTGGATGATATCGAAGTACGGCTTGTTGAAACAGGACCAATGAATATCCTTTACATTCGTCAGATGATGAGCAGTGATGACTATGCTTTAGGATATGGCGGGTATTACAGCAGATTGTACGAAAAGATTGCCAGGGAGCAGCTTACCTTGGTCGGAACACCCATGACGATATATCACAGTCCGGAATTCCACCCTGCAGGCAATGACACCGAGTTTGCCCTTCCGGTCAGGGAGGCTGTAAAGGGAACGAGAGTGTTGTCCGGTGGCCTTTGCGCGAGGTCTGTTTTAAAGGGGGCTTATTCCAATTTGACATCGGTATATGCCAAACTGAGGGAATGGATAGAAGATGAAGGATATGCTTTGACTCAATCGCCCTATGAAGTTTATGTAACCGACCCCTATCAGGCCTTGACTGCCGAGGAATTGGTGACCGAGGTGTATTTCCCCGTGACCAAAAAATAAGAGATTTACATATACCATATAGCTTGTATAACGAATTCTGCGAGGTATCTATTATGAAAAGAAGCTGCTGGCCAACGACATTATGGCAAACCCTAGCCCCGGCGACGGTGGGAATGGACGCTGACAAGCTTTCAGGGCTGGATTCATGGATCAAAACCGAATATCCCGATATTCATGGCATAGTCGTGGCTCGACACGGAGCTATCGTTTATGAAAAATACGATCATGGTTATGGCCCGGAAGATCGGCACCATGTTGCATCGGTTACAAAGAGTATCATATCTGCACTCATTGGCATTGCTATAGATGCAGGCTATATACAACATGCAGATCAGAAGGTGCTTGATTTTTTTCCCGAATATGAACCTAAGGCTGACGCTCGACAACAACGGGAAGTAACGATACGCCATCTGCTCACGATGACGGCTCCATATCCATTTGAGGATTGGCACGAACCGCTGGACAAACTGTGCATGCAATCGGATTGGGTTCATTATACGCTGGATATGCTGGGCATCGGTGGAAGTCTGGGAGCATTTAAGTATTCTACTGCAGGGGTGCATCTCCTCTCAGCTGTCATAACTCGCAGCACAGGAAAAAGTGCCCGCGCGTTTGCTAACGAATACTTGTTTAAACCGATCGGCATGAACGAAATTCCGGATTATGACATGAATTCATTCGGATTTGATGATTTATTCGGAAAAGACGTCAGGGGATGGGTCAAAGATCCAGCCGGTAATTCTACTGGAGGATGGGGGCTTACGCTAAGTCCTCGAGATATGGCTCGTTTCGGCTTTCTTTATCTGAACCGCGGCACATGGGACAATCAGCCCATTATATCGGGGGCATGGATTGACCAATCAACGGCGATGAATCCCAACCATTATGGATATCTATGGTGGTTGCGCGATGAGGACGGAGTATCTGCATACTCGGCAGTAGGCGATGGAGGCAATATCATATGCTGCATTCCGAAGCAAGACTTGGTCGTAGCCATTGCATCAGCATTTACCGTCAATCCGCGGGATCGATGGACACTGATTAAAGAACGCATTATCCCGGCGGTTATCGACTAAATAGATCATCGCAATCTTTGTCTCGGTATCAGTTTCAATATGTGGTTGATGTCAAAAAAACAAAAATATCTGCGCATCTGAAGCCGCCAAATTGGCGGCTTTTACGGTTGCTGCACACTCTTTCAGGCAAAAATCGCAATCGGTGGCCCTTCTTAGCCATTCTGATGTTACGTGTATTTTCATACATTGTATGGACAAGCGAAAACAGAAATAAGCAGAGGGTGGGGAGGAATCGTTGTGAAGCTGCATCAAATCCAAGTGACGGGCATGACTTGCACGGCTTGTGCAGCCCGGATCGAGAAAGTCCTTCGTAAGGTGCAAGGCATTCAATCTGTCCGTGTTAGCCTCGCCTTATCTCAGGCCACGATTCATTATGAACCGACGCAGATTGGTATAGAGAAGATCATGGAGAAAATCGAAAAACTTGGCTATGGAGCGACTGACAGGCTGTCGCATCCACAGGCCGGGATCGGTGCGGAGACGGGAGCTTATCGCATCCGGTTTATTATTGCCGCTTGTTTATCCATGCCGCTCATATGGGCGATGATGGCGCATGTTGCCGATTGGCCAGCACAATGGATACCGAATTTGTTGATGGAACCCGTATTTCAATGGGTGCTCGCTACCTTGCTTCAGTTTGGCGTTGGGTATCCTTTCTATTATGGAGCTTACCAGGCATTGATCCATCGTACGGCAAACATGGATACTCTCGTTGCGTTAAGTACCTCGGTGGCTTACTTCTACAGCCACTATGTCATGTTTGAATCCCGGGACAGCTTCACGCATCCAACGCTTTATTTTGATACGATCGCGATGGTGATGACCGCGGTTCTGCTGGGCAAGTGGCTTGAGACCATGGCCAAAGGCAGAGCGCTGAAACAGCTTAGTGCCTTATATGAGCTTCAGGTTAAACGGGTTCGAGTTTTACGCAGTCATGGGGAAGAATGGCTTTCAGCGGATCAGGTGCAGATCGGAGACCGCATCCGGGTGAATCAGGGGGAATGGATCTCCATTGACGGCTTTGTTCAGTCGGGATCGGCGGATGCCGATGAATCTATGCTGACAGGTGAAAGTACAGCAGTGGCCAAGGGCATGAAAGATCGAGTCTACGCCGGAACGCGTTGTCTGATCGGAAGTTTGGACATCGTGGTTGATAAGTATCATGACGAAACCCGCCTGTCTCAAATGATTGGGCTAATCGAGTCCGCGCAGCAGGGGAAACCGGCCATTCAGCGAACCGTAGATCGTATAGCAGCGATTTTTGTTCCCTTGATGATCGGTTGTGCTGCGCTTACATATGCGGGGTGGCTCTGGATTTCCCAATCTCCCGATGCATCCGAAACGGCCATGCGCCACGCGCTGTCTGTTTTACTGATCGCCTGTCCCTGTGCGCTTGGGTTAGCTACGCCGGTATCCGTCCTGATCGCAACCGGCTCGTCAGCCCAAAGAGGCGTTCTGTTCAAAGACGGCCGTTCTCTGGAGAGTTTGCGCCGAACCGATGTCGTATTGTTGGATAAGACCGGCACGTTGACGGAAGGAACGCCTCAACTTACGGCGATTCACACTGCGGACGGCGTCAAAGCCAAAGCTGCCTACGTGCTATCCATGTCGGCTGCGGTGGCTTCCCGGTCCGCCCACCCGTTAGCACAAGCCATTGTACGAGCTGCCCAAGACAAACATTCCCCCATTTTGGAAACCCAGAAATTTCAAGAGCGGGTTGGGAAAGGGATGGAAGGCTATGTCAGAGGTGAGCACGTATGCGTGGGAAATCGAAGATGGCTGCTGGAGCAGGGCATACAGCCGGAGAGTCCTCCAGATCACCCCGGCTATACCAGGATTTATGTCGCCGTGAACGGGAAGTGCATCGGGTCGCTTGTATTGATTGACAAGCTTAGAAAAGACGCCCGGAAGATTGTACAGGAGTTAAAGCGCCGAGCCGATGTGTGGATGGTGACCGGCGATGAGGAGCAGGCCGCCGTGGCGGTGGCTGCCGCGGCTGGGATCGATCAGATGCGTGCAGGCATGCTTCCTGAAGACAAGCTGGCATTCATCCGCGAGCTTCAACATCAAGGGCGTTCCGTTGCGATGATTGGCGATGGCATAAACGATGCGGCTGCGCTAGCCGTGGCAGATGTCGGCATGGCGATGGGCGGGGGAGCGGACGCCGCTAAACAGGCCGGCGACATCGTACTGATCGGAAACAAGCTATTCAACATCATCGATGCGTATAGGTGGAGCCGCCAAACGATGCGGAACGTTCATCAGAATTTGCTGTTTGCTCTATTGTATAACGCCGTTACCGTACCATTGGCCGCATGCGGTTATTTGGATCCGCGCATCGCTTGCATCGGCATGGCGGCAAGCTCCGTGATTGTTGTTGCGAATGCGCTTAGATTGCAGCTGAAGGTGCAGAGACTGGATAAGAGCCGCATAATAATGTGAAGACGGAGTCCCAACCCGTTGATATGCAGCCACCGGTACGAGTCCGAGAGCCTGGGATATCACCCGCACCTGGAATATGGTCATACCTTTGGCTAGATAAAGAGCAGGGATGTACGAGGTGTGGAAGACATAACAGCTTATTGGCAGGGTACCGTGTTGACTCTACCGCTAACTGATCCTGAGTAGCCTCCCTCTCAGATGTAAACCGTCATTTCTTGCGATGTAATAGCGAATTGAGATCTAAAAGATAACAGGAAAAGCCGCAGTCCGGGGACTGCGGCTTTTCCTCAAGCCAGAGTTGTGTGCCATCACTCATCTATGGCAGGAACGATCACTACGCCAGCTCCAACACAACCATTTGGTGATTATCCAAATAAGGAACCGTGTAGTTAATCTCGTCTTGATTGTTGACAGTATAAGGAAGTTCCTCCATCGAAGGAGCTAAATAGACCCGTTTAACCGAGGCCTGAGACGGGAGACGCAAGCCGACGGAAACATCCCGCAGCGGAACGATGTCTTCAATGACTTCAACACGCCCCTTCAACACAGGGGTGGCATACAGCAGGTGATTTATGTAGCGTTTCTCACCCTGCTGATACTGAAGCGTCGCAATGCCTCGTGCCGGCAAATCGCAGCTCAAGGAAGGCTGCGGCAGGAGCCGGGCAAGAGCATGCAATACCATCTCTTTCAGAATGAGGTGTCCGTTGTCCGCGTAGTCGCCGAACACATTCCAAGCGATATAGATACCGCTTGTGCTTTCGATCATGCCGGGTCCGCTGTCCTCCCCCGCGCTTGGCGTGTGCTGATGAGAACAGAACGTGAACACGTCCCGGTTAAAGTACGGATTCTCCCGGCTGCCAAGCGCACGGCCGCCGTTCAGTTCAACCTGCTGTCCCTCGCTGTACATGACAAATGAAGCAGGGAGGAGGGGCCCTGGAGTAAAGTCCGGACGGAAATATGACGGACGGTAAGGGCTGGCGCCTCTCCAGTTCAGTCCAAGATCAAGCGCAAAAGTGCTGCCGTCCGGCTCCAAACCTGAGCGACCCGTGGCCAGAAGCTTGCCGCCGCTTGCGGTAAAAGCGCGGATAGCTTCTCCCAATGCCGGCCATACCGGCACATCATCAGGCAAAATCAGCACTTTGTAGAGGCTGAAATCAGCACTGGCATCCACGATGTCGTACAGGTAATGTCCTTCGGTCAGGATGCGTACGGCTCCGGCATCCGCCAGATTGTTACGGTCTTCCGATTTTCGTGCTTCGGGACAAGCCTCCCAAGCAGCCTCCAGCGACAAGACGGCGATATCCGCTACTGAAGATGTTTCGCTGCACCATGGCTCCTTCGCTTCCACCTCCGCATAGGCGGTGCCGATCAAGGCGTAAGTCGCTTCATCCATCATGCCGGAAGGGTGAAGCTGATCGCCGATTGAGCACTTGGCGCCGTGGGCGAGACTGAGCGCCGTTTCGAAGCGAAGCGCGTTCGGATGCTTGTAACCGCCGAATTCGCCCCAGGAGGTATGGAATTTGCCCGTCATGCCGAGATAGTCCATGCCAAGCGTCTGTGCATAGCGTGCGGAAAGCGGGAAGTGGTCGTAACCCCAGCCTCCGGTCGGCAGCGATTCCAGTTCCAGATGACTGTTGACTTGGGCAAGGTCGCGGCGTCCGCGACGCTGATGGCCGCTGTTATGGAAAACCGGAAGACCGGGCTTGATCTCGTCCACCGTTTCCCGAACGCGGCGGGCATAGTTCAGGTAGGTCGCCTCGCCCAGGGCGGCAACGGCTGCTTCATCGCGAGGGTCTTGACCGGCTGATCGCAGGGCGGCTACGCAATGCTGGCACCGGCATTTACGGGTCCCGACGATGTCAAGGAAAATGCCGTCCGCATCATATCTGGAGACTACCTCACGAATTTGCTCAATCAAGATGTCCAGGTAAGGCGTATTAAAGCAAAACTCGTGGTAACCGGGGGTCATGAAATCTTTCACCCAGCGCGTACGATCTTCCGCGTCGCGGATCAGCCATTCGGGATGGCGCCGCGCCAGCTTTTCGTCCAGCCCCGCGGATAAGTACACCGGCGTTTTGACGTCGATTTCGTGGGCGGCAGCAATCATCTCGCCCAGCAGATCGAATGAGAGATGCGGGTGCATTTCATTGGCTTCGCTCGGATGGTATGCCCACCCGTGATGGCATTTTGAAAACACCGTGATGGAATCGACGTGCCCGGCACGCAGCATGTTCTGGAACTGGGATTTTGAAAAACGGCTTCCGATGTCGGCGATGGCCTCGGATGTATGGAAGTCGAGATGAACCTGACGATAACGCATGCGCAAACAGCCTCCTTAGTCGCTATATGGTAGCGGTTACTTGTGATCAAATGTACCTCTTTTTCATGCGGGCAACCAGTGATAATATAGACTTTAATTAGCACAAAATGAACTTGCGAAAGGAGGGGATGGCCTTGCTGTGCTTAGAATTCGCCATACCGCCGCTGCCGCAGTTCGTAACGGCCGGACATGCCGTATGGAAGCCGGGAGACAGGCATTTCGCTCGTACCTTCGGCGTTTATGACCTGCTTCTGGTCACGAAAGGAACGCTTTACATGAAGGAGGAACAGACGGAGTATGAGGTCGGCGCGGGAAAGCTGCTGGTACTGGAAGCAGGGCTGCCGCATGTAGGGCACCAAGCCTGCTCGGAGCATACGGAGATTTATTGGGTGCATTTCATCCATGGGCATCCGGCCGTTCACATCCGGCGAGAAGATATTCCCTGGTCGAACCTGCTGTCCAAGGGCACGGTCGAAGACGTTGAGCCCTCATCGCAGCAGCGCATGTACTTGCCGAAGTTTGCATCCGTCGAGGTGCAAACCGTGGAGCCGATGCTGCGCGGTTTGAACGATACCCACAACAGACTTAACGGGGAGAATGCGCTCCAGCTCCATCTTTTGCTGACCGAGCTGTTTGCCGCCCTGCAGGCAGGCTGCGCTCGGACGTCCGAGCCGGAGCCTTCCGTCCGGCTGGCCCAAGCCGCCGCAGCCTATTTAAACGAACATTGGAAGGAGCCGTTTGAACGGGCCTCGCTGGAGGAAAAGCTCCACTTCCAAGCGAGTTATATCGCCAGATGCATGAAGAGGCATATCGGCAAAACGCCCCTGCAGTATGTGCTGCACCTGCGCCTGGAGGAGGCCAAGAAACTGCTTGGCGGCACGGTGCTTGGCATTTCCGAAATCGCGGAACGCGTGGGAATCCGAGATTCCAACTACATGACGCGCCTGTTTACCGCCAAGCTTGGCATGACGCCCGGTGCTTATCGGCAGATGCTTCGGCAGAAGAAGGAAAGTGGAGGAACGCGTCACCTGGGCAACCCTGATAAGTAATAAGGCGATCCCGGAGATACGGTGAGTGCGTATCCCGTGCAGGGTAACCTTTCGAAAGGTCTTTTGCAACATGGTTCGTATTTTGTTAGGGGAGGAATTGCACCGGACGATTTTGTCATTTGGGGTGATGATTTCTTGCTGGAGGCGCTCATGCGTTTAAACAACGGGCGGCCCGGTTACTGGTATGAACCCGAGAGGTCAACCAGAGAATAATTTTCATTATTCCTAAAAAGCGAGAGGCCCTGTGATTTAAGACTGACAGGGCCTCCCGATACGATGAGCCCTTGCTATGCAGGGCTTTTTTTTATTGTACCTAAAGAACTGATACAGGCCAGCCTTACCGATGAACACGGATAGGCAGCTGAGTTAACATTTGTCCTGCGGCAGAAGGACTCAGGTTATCTTCCAGTTTAAATTCAGGAACCGGTTCAATGCGCGGGAAGAAATCCATGAACCTGCTTATCGCTATATTTGCTTCCAGCCGTGCCAGCGGAGCACCCAGACAAAAGTATGTTAAACCGATAGCGAAGCATTTCCTCGATGGCATTGGGAAGGAGCTCGCGGTTAGCCTGGATTTCCCCGTAAATTTGGTTGTTGTCATATAAGAAGGAATAAAACGTATTGGCTAGCAGATGAGTCGTCGTTTCAATGCCTGCACCCAGGATAAACATCGTCGTTCTGACGATCTCATCGTCCGATAACCGATCCCCGTCCACCTCGGCTTGGATGAGGTCGGAGATGATATCGTCCGCGAGAGTGGCTCTTTTTTGGACGATATGCGGATAGAGATAGTTGTAATATTCCTTGGCAGCATGACGTTTCAGTTCTTGTACATCTTCCGAATGGTTTTTGGGCAGGGGAAGGAACAGATCGACCAATGGATGGCCTTTATCAGCGATAAAAACGCAGAGAACATCGTGAAGCGTACTTCGCTGCAGATCGGGATACATGACTATGCGCTGCTTGAATATGACAAGGGCAGGGTGAGCATGACAGATGATGATCTAGACAGATCGATGCCGGAAGACAGATGGACACCTGGTGAGCCGTTGACCGAAGAACTTGTGCGAGAGCACATCGCTCCTGAGCTATCCTCTTATATGCAGCGTAAATTGGATGAGATGCCGAGCTCTATCATCGATTATCAGTTTACGTTTAACGGCAAGTTTCGAGTGCGGGAAGGCGACCTGAACCTTTGTATTCTTACAGATGGGACAAAGAAGAAGCAATTACAAGAACGAATCTCAATCTATATAGCCAATAAGCTAGAAAAAGGAACCTATCCGACCAAACCGTTGGAGACGTTTTTCCTGTCCAGACACATCCTGGACGAGGGGCTGTTTCCAGACGCGGATCCCTACTCGACTGGATCATTGGCGTCTATGGATTAAGCAGGAAACAGGGGAGAGTTACGCTCGCGCGCTCCGGTTTCTGACTCACCTCTTCGGCTTGGGATTCCCGAAAAGCTGCCAAATCAAACTGAAGTCCTCAGTGAAGCAGAAGCTCCCGATTAAAGGCTTGGCTAAGTCGGGAACGCATCGATTCTTTGCCAATGCTGTGGAATATCCCGATCTGTATCCTCTAATGGAGGAGTATGCCAAAACTGCAATAGAGCCGTTTGAATGGTACGCGGATACGGAAGGGGAGAAAAACTGCATGCCGGGAAGCTATGCCGTATTTGGCCTCGGATTGAAGGATAAAACGTATTTCCCGTTGGTGGAAGAATATATGGGTAAAGTCGATGACGAACACCAATCCGTTCAAAACCATTTTACTTTAGCTTTTACTGAGCGGCATGGTGTTAGTGCGGAAACGATTCCAACCTTGGTAAAGTGCATGCTGCACTGCACCGATTGGATGAAACTGAAGATTCAATCGGACATGGAAACCGACGTAAACGTCAAACTGCTGCTCGACCAAGTTCGCGGTCTTCCGTATTACCAGGTGGAGCATATCGTATATTTGGTCTGGGGCGGAATGGGCAAGCTCAAGAAGATAGCCGCCAAAGCCGAAGGGGAAACCTCCATAGATGTGGAGGTTATTTGGGTTGGTCGGAAAAAGTATATCACGAAAAGAACTCATCCAAGCTGAAATGCTTGACAAACATTAGCTGGTTTTTTTCTTGGTTTTAGGATTAGAAGTCATATCCAACCGCATTTTTCACATAAAATGTACAAGCTTGGTATTCGTAGGCGGGAGTGAATGCGATTGAACGTGAATTTATTAATTAGCTACATTATTCTGGGATTAACATTGGCTGCTCCGATCGGGCCCGTGAACTCGGCCAGGCTTGATAAAGGCATTAAGAACGGCTTTTGGCATGCTTGGGTAGTCGGAGCTGGATCCATGCTGGCAGACGCAGCTTTTATGTTGCTCATTTATCTAGGTCTCGTTCAATTTCTTAATATTCCGATCGTTCAGATCTTTTTGTGGCTCTTTGGCGGATTCGTGTTAATTTACAGCGGGGTTGAAAGCATAACGAAAGTGAATAAATTGAAAATCAGCTCGGCGGCAAGAAAAAAGGATTCGCTGTTAAGCTGTTTTCTGCTCGGTTTTTTCATGTCCATCACGAGTCCTTTATCAATCCTGTTTTGGCTGGGGATTTATGGCTCCATCCTGGCCAAGACTGCCTCAGCGTTCGGGACGAGCCATTTGCTGTTGTATAGCAGCATGATCTTTTTGGGCTTAACCCTTTGGGATCTATGCGTTGCCGGTCTAACGACAGGCCTTCGTCGCTTCCTCAACGAGAACATGCTGACTGCGATTTCGGTCATATCGGGAATATCACTGATCGGTTTCGGTGTGTACTTTGGTATTCAGGGCATTCTTGCGTTAACAGGATAACCAAGTGGTCATCTGCCCAATTCCGTTCAATATACATGGGACAAAGCGACAGTATTGGAGGGTAAACATAAACTGTTCTCAGACAATTAGGCAGAAGTTTACATTTCAATACGTTGTGAAGGGGCGAAAAACGACTTGCTAAGATCTATCGTGATTCCTGAGCGTTACCAATCCAGGCTAGACAGGATGGAAACGGCTATCGCCATACAAAAAACCAAATCGTATTTTAAGACCGGGCTTGAGAAGGCGCTCCGCTTAACCGAAGTCTCCTCACCCGTTATGGTAAAAGAGGGCACAGGCATTAACGACAATTTGAACGGCACGGAACGGACCGTATCTTTTGATGTGATGGATATGAAGGAAGGCCGTGTCGAAATTGTGCAATCCCTTGCAAAGTGGAAACGGTCGGCCCTTGCCCAATACGGCTTTAAGAATGGGGAAGGTTTATACACCGATATGAAAGCCGTCAGGCGGGATGAAAACATGGATAATCTGCATTCCATATTCGTCGATCAGTGGGATTGGGAAAAAGTGATATGCGAAGACATGCGTACTCTCGCCACCTTAGAACATGAAGTTGTAAGGATATATGATGTGATCAAATCCACGGAAGAGCACCTTTATGAACTTCATCCCTTCTTGAAGCCGATCCTCCCGGAGCGGATTTTTTTCATCACGACGCAGGAGTTGGAAGATCGTTTTCCTAGTTTAACGCCGAAGGAAAGGGAAAATGAAATTGTCAGGATACATGGCGCCGTATTCATTATGCAGATAGGCGGAACGATGAAGTCCGGTCAGGTGCATGACGGCCGCTCGCCGGATTATGATGACTGGACGTTAAACGGGGATATTGTTTTGTGGTATCCGGTATTGAATTGTGCGGTGGAGATCTCATCCATGGGGATCCGGGTTGATGCTCAATCGCTGTGTCAACAGCTTCTGGCAAGCAGCAGAATGGAACGTTTGAGCCTTGACTTCCACCAAGCCGTCGTAAAAGGAGAGCTGCCGCCAACCATCGGGTGAGGCATCGGACAATCAAGGCTGTGCATGTTCCTTCTAAGAAAAGCCCACATCGGCGAAGTACAGGTATCCGTTTGGAATGAGAAAACCCTGAAAGAATGCGAAGAGGGGAACATCCTGCTCCTATAAGAAGCAAAAAGAAAGGATATCTTACAATGAAGATATCCTTTCTTTATTCATTGGGGATGGTGTTGGTCTGCATCTTATTCCATATCTTGACCATAATTAGCGTCACGATGGCCACAAGTGCAGCCAAGATCAAACTGACAAAAAAACCGGGCCGAATGCTCTTCTCCATGATGGTTCCGGTTACGGCACCGAGCAGGAGGATGATGCCGAATCCACCCAGAATCACATCCCACATTCTGACCTTTAGAATTTTGTAAGCCGAAATGATAATGAACGACCAATTATACATCTGCAATATCCCGGCAGCAGTTGTAATGTATTCGTATATTTTTCCGGGCAATAGGAGTGCCGTAACGATTGAAGCCGATAAACCGATCGCGGCAAGCACCAAGGAAGGGAGCGGCAGCTTCCGGAAATTTTCCAGCTTCTTCGTAAAAATACTCGGTGCATCGCCGTCTTTAGCCATCGTCACAAGCAAGTTCACTACGGCAAACAATGAAGCGCTCATCGTCGAGAATCCGGCCATAATGATCGCTCCATTGAATACATGGGGAAAGAAAGTTAGCGGATAGCTGGATAGCGCTGTAACGAACGGGCTTTCTTTCTCACTCAAGAGGTTGTAGGAAACCATGAAGACAGCAAGCCCGATGGATATCATGTAAATCACGGTCAGTCCGATGAGCATGACTTTTCCTGACTTGGGAGCATCCTTTTTGTTTTTGAGCTGCAAGGACATCAAACCAATGGTTTCGACACCCCCATAGGCATAGAAAGCATATAAGAGCGAGGACCAGAATGCGGGAAATCCGCCAGGGAACACTTGTCCAACCGAATCGGGAAATCCGGGTCTACCATCGCTGCCCCCGCGAATCCAGCCCATAAGCGCGGCAGTTGAGAGAAGAATAAACATGAGAATCGCCGCTGTTTTTATGACGGCCAATACATTTTCCACCTTATCGAAGCCTTTCGTACCCAGCAGAACGACGGCAATCGATAATACGGCATAGATGGCTGCAAAAATCCATAGCGGAATATCAGGGAACCAAAACTTGGTCAGGATGGACAGAGCCGTCAGCTGACTGCCCATGATTAGAATTTTCGTGCTCCAGTAATTCCATGCGCTTCCGAAACGTGCCCACCGCCCAAACGCTTTTCCCGCATAATAACAAAAGGATCCCTCTTGAGGATCCGCCGTCGTCATTTTGGCCAAAAAATGAAAGACGATATAGGTTCCTATAGCAGCGATAAGAAATGATACAACCATGGAAGGTCCCGTCAGCTTAATACCAATACCGGAACCTAGAAAATACCCCGTACCAATCGTACAACCGATGCCAAGCAGTGAGAGCTGCCACCACTTTAAGCTGCCTTTGCTGCTCTTTTGATCCGATGATGCGGAATCGTTCGGTCCTGCACACCCAGGTGAATCCATAGCACATACCTCCTCTATGGTTAAGTTGTTCATGTATCGAGCAGAGTATGCATCTGGTTTGAGCAGATTAACCATTATTGGAATAATTATTATGTAAGTCCCCATAATAGCTATAGATTGGTGGGGAGTGAGTGTTATGTTAAGCCGATTACTGATAAAAGCGCTGAAACGAAGCATACCAAAGAACAGAACAAAGAAAACAACGGATACACCACATCCGATAACCACGTCACTTCAAGACTCCATTCAAATATTGGAGCAGAAACTGGGGAATAGCTCTGATTTTATCGTCAGAATAGTACCAGGTCGCGACGGTATACCGGAAATTGCGGTGTGCTACATAGAGGGACTTGTTGATATGGATCAGCTTAACGGTATCATGGAGGCTTGGTTAACCGTTACAGTGGATACTGCTGGAACGCCTGATATGGATGCCTTGCTGAAAAAAGTACTGCCAGCAAGGCAGGTAAGTCAGCTGCAATCCGTTCACGCCTTAATTCCGGCGGTATTAGAAGGTAAAGCCGTTATCTTAATCGATGGCTTGGATGTCGCTTATTCAGCATCTGTTGCAGGTCTGGAGAAGCGATCGATAGTTGAGCCGAGTTCACAGACCGTGATTCGAGGACCTAAAGATGGCTTCACTGAAGATATTTCGACGAATCTATCCCTTATCCGAAGAAGGCTTCGAACACCGGATTTGCGGATTCAAACGATGGTTATCGGCAAATATACCAATACCAGAGTGACGATAGCTCATATTGAGGGTATTGCGGATCCGCAGGTTCTATCAGAGATTATGTCGCGGTTACATTCCATTGATACGGACAGCGTGCTGGAAAGCGGATATATTGAAGAATTTATTCAGGACGCTTCCGTGACATCTTTTCCAACGATGATTAACACAGAACGCCCTGACGCAGTGGCTGGAAGCCTTCTGGAAGGACAAGTTGCCATTTTGATTGATGGTTCACCTTTCGTACTGATAGCCCCTGTTACTTTTTTTAAGTTCCTCCATTCTAGTGAAGACTACTATCAACGGTATGATTTGACCACATTTTTGCGGGCCATTCGTTTTGTTTCTCTTGTGGTATCCCTGCTGCTTCCCTCATTATATATTGCCTTCTCGACGTTTAATCAGGAGATGATTCCGACTCCACTTCTCATTAGTTTGGCAGCGCAAAGGGAAGGCACTCCGCTGCCTGCGCTGGTTGAAGCCTTCATGATGGAATTAACGTTCGAGATCATTCGTGAAGCTGGGGTTCGGATGCCAAGGGTCATTGGTCCCGCCATTTCGATTGTGGGGGCGCTCGTATTGGGACAGGCTGCCGTTCAGGCGGGCCTTGTGTCCGGTGCGATGGTGATCGTAGTTTCCTTTACGGCTATTGCGAATTTTGCGATCCCGGCTTTTAGCATGGCAGCAGCCATTCGCTTAATTCGTTTTGTCCTGATGCTGCTCGCAGGTACGCTTGGTTTGTTCGGTATTCTGGCAGGCATCGTGCCTCTTTATGTTCATTTGGTGTCCCTGACTTCGTTTGGGGTTCCATATCTGTCGCCTATGACACCGCTTCGCTTCTCTGAATTGAAGGATCTGTTCGTCCGTCTACCATGGCCATTGCTCAAGACCAGACCTAAGGAGATCAGTCAACGTAATCTAGTCAGGCAGAACGAGAATCTACGCTCTAAGGATACGAGAAAGGATCAGACGAGGTGACTTTAATTAACTAGAGGTGAAATATGCGCAATTTCGCTCACATAACACTTTTGCTGGTCATGATGTTTTCAATGACAGGCTGCTGGAATCAAACCGAGTTAAACGAGATCGGCCTCATCTCAGCGATCGGTATAGACCGGTCAGGGGATCGGTGGATCGTTTCATATCAATTAATTAACCCATCGGCGATTTCATCCGGTGCTGGCGGTGCTGGCAAGGCTGGAGGCTCAGAGGCTCCAATCCATGTGTTCTCCTCAACGGGCCCAACGCTTCGGGAAGCGATTGATGTTAGTTATACGGAATCAGCCAGACGTCTATATTTTCCGCATACGGATATTCTTGTGCTTGGTCAGCAGGCAACGGAAAAGGGGATTAGCGAAATCATGGATTTCTATTGGAGAAACACCTATATGCGTGAGACCGTCAATGTCCTCGTTACGAACGGGCAGGCAAGTGAGCTGCTAAAGCAACTTGTACCGACTGAACGATTACCGGGTGCAGCTATCGCTAATATCTTGGACAAAACGGATCAATTTAATGGCAATTACCCCTCAACGAAAATGTATGAGCTGGCTATTAGTTTGGATTCGGAGTCACAAGCAGCCGGTGTTCCCCAGATTGAATTAGTGGGTGGGCCGGAGGCTAAAGTGGATTCCGTGGATCAATTACATAAAACTTCAACCCGCGGAAAGCTGAAAATTACGGGATTATCCGTATTTGATAAAGACCGGAGAATCGGAACGTTAACGCGGAGTGAAAGCTTCGGAATATCCTGGTTAACTGATAAAGTGAGCATCAGTACGTTATCCATTCCTTGTCCAGAATCGAATACAGAAAGAGAACAATTCTCATTCCAATCGGCCTCTGCAAAAACCAAAGTCACACCTCATAAAACGGCAAACGGTTATCAAATGCGCGTTTCTGTTAAAGTCAAAGGTACAATATCGGAGTCTCATTGTCACGGTAACTTAACCAGCTTGCCTACACTTCATGCGGCGCAGAGGGAAATTGAGAAGGTAATCAAGGACTATATCGAACAGGGATGGGAAGCCGCCAAAAGACTTAAAGTCGATTTGCCACATTTTGCCGACAAGATCCATCGTAAATATCCGAAGGATTGGCAGAAGTTAAAGGACCGTTGGGAAGAAGAGGAGATGCAATCTCTCCAACTTGTACTAGAGGTGGATGCTACGATCAGTCAAACCGGAATGTCACAAACGTCTTTCAGAGAGACGGGAGCTCTTAGTAGGCCTTTGCTCTTTTCATTGGTAAGGGCACAGAAAGGGAAAGCTGCTTATGAACCAATCCATTCGAGTTACCGAGTTAGTATGTTATCTAGCTCTTTTTGAGGTTGGAAGCACAACCTTGTTTTTTTTGGGAGCTGAAGCCAAGCGGGATGCTTGGCTAGCCATGGCCCTAGCCGCCTGCGCTGGACTGCTCCTACTCTGTATATATCTGATGATACACCGCACAGATCCTGATCTTGATTTGTATGATTTATGCAAACGATATTTTGGTAAAATCATCGGTTATGTAGTAAGTTTTGCCTTTGCCGCTTATTTCACTTATGAAGCCTCTCGTAATCTAAGGGATTTAGGTGAACTTACGGTGTTGACTTTGTTAAACCGGACACCGCTGGCATTTATCATGTTGATCGCCATTCTCGTCATTACAAGTACGGTGATGTATGGGCCTCGTGTTGTCTTTTTGGTCAGCGCTGGCCTGCTGCCCATCGTAATATTGAGTTATCTCACCATATATTCACTGCTGCTAACGACAGGACTTATGAAAACGGAGATGATGCTGCCGGTTTTAGAGAATGGTTTTAAACCAGTATTCTCTGCAGCCATACCGGAGCTGGTGTCATTTCCGTTTGGACAAACGCTCTTGTTCCTGGTGTTTTTTCCTTTGGTGCATAAGAAGGGGGGGTTGCGGAGAGGCGTGATAATCACTTATATCATTACGGCGATTTGTTTAATATTGATCAACCAAGTCAATATTTTGGTCTTAGGGCCGACAATTGCTGCCAGTAGTACGCTTCCTTTGCTGCAGGTGGTTCAGCTGATCGAAATTGCAGATGTCTTTGAGCGCATCGACGTTTTATTCGTTCTTATACTATTTCTGGGACTGGGCGCGAAAATGACTGCTTTTTCTATGGGTGCCGTAATCGGCCTCACTAAACTCACAGGAATCCCCTACAAGATAAGTACTATTTTCTTAGGGGTATGTTTATATATGCTGGCATTCTTGTCCCCCAATTACCCTCATCATATATGGCTTGGGATTAAGTTTGTCGTGACATATGTAACACCCATCTTCCAGGTGGCGCTGCCTTTGATGCTTCTCCTTACGATATGGATCAGACAAAAGATGGAAAAACAACATCAATGAAAGTTTCAGCACCAACAAAACTTGTGTTCGCTAAAAATACCCTGAATACTTTCGGCTTGTTTAATTAACAATAAACCTGAACTGCAGAAAAGAAGCCGTTATCCAGCTACCACCTTGTTGAAATTACTTGATTGACATGTAAGCAAACCATATTAGGAGGTACGACAATGCAATTCGAACAACCACAAAATCATCAAAACATGGAGACCGGTATGATTCCTCCACAATTGAACCACGGCGGTCATGAGATGTTTGATGTCCACGAAGTATTGGCAGGGGCTATCAATGCCATGAACACGTATACCATGCTGAGCGGACATGTGCAGGATCCGGAGCTTCGGGATATCCTGCAGCGCCAGAAGCAATTTATGGCTGATGAGTATAACATCACCTTGGAGTGTTTTAAATCAGGACAAGATCCTTCAAAGCCGACGCAAAGCTATAAAATGAAGCAGGGCAATGACTTTATTTACGGCATGAAACCAGGCCAGCCGAAAAAACCGATGCAGTCCACAGCCGAGATCAACGATGAAACCATCGCGCTCAGCATGTTGAATGCAGTGAAATCGGGTGCTACAATGAAAACCAATGCAGCCATGGAATCCACGAATCCGGTCGTACGCCGCGTGCTTGCCGATTCCCTTCCTAACTGCATCGAAATGGCTTATGAAATTTCGCTATATCAGAATAAGCATGGATACTACCAAGTACCGCAGCTGCCTCAGCAAGATATGCAGTACATGCAGAATAGCTACGGCACAGCCCCAATGCCTGGCAATATGGCCCCTCACTAATAACCAAAGCGCTTTGTCCGTATGGACAGGGCGTTTTTTTTATTTCTTCTAAAAGGAAAGGCAATACATAACCTCAGCGACTGGATATTAATTGAGAATGATTATCATCCGGATTATAATAGGATAAAACAATGTTACAGTCTGAAAGGATGACCGTCAGCATGGAAGAGACGCAATATTCGCTGTTTGGAGTTCGCTATATTAAGCTTGGTCATACCGAAGAGGCTGCCGGCGGATTCATGGAAACACATACCATGTTATTGGTAAGTAAAGGTTCAGGTGATTTGTATTTGAATGGAGTTAGGCATCGATTGAAAGCGAAGACGATCTGTTATTGTCCGCCGGGGACGATTGCCGACATACGCTGGACTCCAAACTCGTCGGTTCCGCTCGAGCTTTACGAATTGCAATACGATGTATGGGAGTTCAAGGAGCGGACACCAAGCCGAATCGTATACGGCAAGCGAATCTCTGCACTGATGGGTACCGGCAAGCTTCCCGTCGCCGCTACACACGAGGCTCTTGTTCTTGTTCAAGAACTATGCCAATTCAAGCAATTTCACGGAGTCAGCAGCGGGAAACTCGCTGCAAATCTTCGCATAGATGCGGTATTTAAACAACTGTTGGGTACGCTGCTGCAGTCAACCGATGATGAGGAGCGGGAAGAGGATTGGCTGGAGCGCATGAGACTTGCGGTGGATTATATGGAGAAGCATTTCGCCGAGGCGATAACGCGAAACGACATGGCGAAGAGGGTAGGACTAACGCCGGAACACTTCTCTGTATCGTTCAAAAGAGCAACGGGATCCGGCTTTACGGAGTATCTGACGCGGCTTCGCCTGGAGAAAGCCAGGGAGGAATTGCTTAGCGGCGACGATCGTAATCTCGATCGAATCGCGCGGGAAATCGGCTACCAGGACGGTTTATATTTAAGCCGAAAATTCAAGCAGTATTTCGGTTACTCTCCTCGCGATTATATCCAGCGTCCGAAGCGTATTGTGGCCCTGCAATATGTGGGTCATCTGCTGGCTCTTGGACTTACGCCCGCAGGAACTTCGACCAATCTGCTGCGTGCACGCCCCTATGTCGGAAAGCTGGGGAATGCAGCGGACGTAGGAGATGCTCGATCGTTACAGACGATATCCTCGTTGCAGCCCGATCTGATCGTCACGTGCGGACCGAACAGCGAGCCCTTATCCCAGCTTGCTCCAACCATATCACTTCCTTGGGGACAGGAAGACCCGCTCGACGAACTGTTACGATTAGGCAGAGCACTCAATCGTGAATGCGAAGCGATGAACTGGATGGATGGGTTTCGAGCGAAGGAGGAGCAAGCTGCTGCTCAGGTAGCTAAACTAATCGATTCACATGCTACGGCTGCCGTGTACGAGTTTTGGGCGGATCGGCTGTGGGCGGTTAATATGGCGTATGGCAGAGGCCTGCGCAATTTATACCAGTCGTTCTCGTTTCGGCCACCAGAGCCGCTTGCAGAACACGTATTAGGTGAGGGAGTCGGCTTGGAGTTAACGCCGGACATGCTGGCAGCGTATGCCGCAGATTATATGTTTGTAACCATCTGGGAAGGTGGTGGAGGTGCAGGCAATGCAGAACGTGTCATGAACAGCAAAGAATGGAGAAGCTTGCCTGCCGTTCAAAACGGGAATGTGTTCTTTCTCGATCTGGAGTTATTTAAATATAATGATCCGCTTGCTTTGGAGCAGCAATTGTCCATACTCACCGAGCTTCTAACAAATGTCCATAGAACCGCTTACGGAACGCAATAGACTCGTGCAACCCTTGCCGTTATTATGATAACAATGATAATCATTATCAACACGATGGAGGGTTCAAAGATGTGGTTGCTTAAAGGATTGATGCTGTCTCTGATCGGAAGTATGGTCATTGTGCTGGGCGCCTGTGGAGACACACAGCAGCAAGGTGATATTGTTAAGGCCAATGGCGACCCGCAAACAGGGGCAACACGTAAATATGAAACGGTCATGGGCGAGATCGAGATTCCGAAGGATCCGAAGCGAATTGTCGCGACGCAATATCTTGGCCATCTGCTAACCTTGGGCGTTAAGCCAGTCGGCGCCGGTACGGCCAGCCTGAATCAATATTTTTTGCAGGATCTGACCGATGGCATCGAGGATATCGGTGACGATCAGGCGGCGCTTGAGAAAATCGTATCCCTTGATCCCGATCTCATTATTAGACCTTCCGATAAGAACTATGAGCAATTCGCCAAAATCGCACCGACGATTGTTATTCCCTGGGGAGCAAAAGATCTGTATGCCGAGCTGCGTGAATTCGGAGAATTCCTCGGGAAATCGAAGGAAGCGGAGGAAGCGATTCGGCACTATGAGGAGAAGCTTGCAGAGGCCAAGGCGAAGCTGGACGGAGTCGTGAAGGAAGGAGAAACGGTTGGCGTCTATGAGATTTGGGCGAAAAACTTCTGGGTCGTAGGTGAGAGCTTTGGGCGCGGTACCCGCAATCTGTATTCGGGTCTCGGCTATCAGCCGCCAGAAGCCGTGAAAGAGCAGATCGTAAACGGAGGAGCCGGTCTGGACATTTCCCTGGAATCGCTGCCGGAGATGGCCGCGGATTATATGTTCGTGACGGTCTACGATGCGGACGGAGGCGGGGATCGTGCCAAGGAGATTATGGAGAGTGCCATCTGGAAGTCCCTGCCGGCTTACAAAAACAATCGCATCTACACATTGGATATCAATCAGTTCTCGGCAGGCGATCTCATCTCGCTGGAGAAGCAATTGGAGATCCAGACGAAGCTGCTGCTTGGCAACGGGAAGTAGCTGCATAGTTACAAGGCGTCCATTTGATATTCATACTTATTCATTTGCGAAAGGTTCTCGGAAATGCCGGCCGGATGCAGTCGATAAAGTCTCGGAGGATAAGGAATAGATAAGCTTGAGAAGTCGCGATTCTTGCGGCTTTTTTTAGCGGTAAAAAAGGACTTATCTCTAGCATTATCCTAAGTTTATACTTGGTTTCTTGGAGTTTGGGAATTGTGGAGGATCTTCTCACTTTGTTAACAACTTTAAATCGTTTATAATGATTAGATAATAGTAGGTATTTTAATCTATCAATATTTATAATAGACTATAATATGGTGATAATTGACACAGAAAAGGTGTGTTTTCAGAGGACGCCTTGCTTTTTAATGACATTTTTAGCGGGGATGTCTATTCTTTTTTCAAATATATGGGATAAGGAAGGTTTATAATGAGCAACATGGAGAAAAAAACAGACGTAATCTTAATCGGTGCCGGCGTCATGAGCGCAACATTGGGAGCCTTACTGAAAGAATTAGTACCTGAGTGGGAGATCAAAGTGTTTGAGAAACTCGCAAGCGCTGGGGAAGAAAGCTCCAATGAATGGAATAATGCGGGGACCGGCCATTCCGCATTGTGCGAGCTTAACTATACGTCCGAAAAACCTGACGGATCTATAGACATCAGCAAAGCAATCAATATTAACGAACAGTTTCAGGTTTCAAGACAGTTCTGGTCTTATCTGGTAAGCAGCAATCTGATTCGCAATCCGCAGGACTTTATCATGCCTATTCCGCATATGAGTTTAGTGCAAGGCGAAAAAGACGTGGCTTTTTTGAAAAAACGTTTTGAAGCGCTGTCAAACAACCCGCTCTTTCAAGGAATGGAATATTCCGAGGATCCGGATCAGCTGAAGGAATGGATTCCGCTTATTATGGAAGGGCGTACATCGAATGAGCCGTTAGCGGCAACCAAAATCGACTCCGGGA
The DNA here is from genome assembly GCF_037969785.1 of Paenibacillus sp. FSL W7-1332. Lineage (NCBI taxonomy): Bacteria > Bacillati > Bacillota > Bacilli > Caryophanales > Paenibacillaceae > Paenibacillus > Paenibacillus sp. FSL W7-1332. The sequence goes on from NZ_CP150209.1 coordinate 3,299,302, forward strand.
CGGACATTAACTTTGGCGCTTTAACGCGCATGCTGTTTGACCACTTGAAGAGCAAAGACGTCGAAATAAACTACAAGCATAGCGTCAAGGATATTAAACGTACACAAGATGGTTCGTGGAAAGTGAAAGTCCATGATATCGAACACGGTAAAACCGAATATCATACGGCGAAGTTCATCTTTATCGGCGGCGGGGGCGGAAGTCTGCATTTATTGCAAAAAACCGGTATCCCCGAGTCCAAACATATTGGAGGATTCCCGGTAAGCGGATTATTCATGGTATGCAAGAACCCGGAAGTGGTAGCGCAGCATCATGCCAAAGTATACGGAAAAGCCAAGGTTGGCGCTCCGCCGATGTCGGTTCCCCACTTGGACACAAGATATATTGACAACCAAAAGGCATTGCTCTTCGGTCCGTTTGCCGGCTTCTCGCCGAAGTTCTTAAAAACCGGGTCGAATCTTGATTTGATCACATCCGTCAAACCGAACAATCTGTTCACCATGCTGGCGGCTGGCGTAAAAGAAATGGCATTGACCCGATACCTAATCCAGCAAGTGGTGCTATCGAATGAAAAGCGCATGGAAGAATTACGCGAGTTTATTCCGAACGCCAAAAGCGAGGATTGGGAAATCGTCGTGGCGGGCCAACGTGTGCAGGTGATTAAGGATACACCGAAGGGTAAAGGAACGCTTCAATTTGGTACCGAAGTGGTTAGTGCCGCGGATGGCTCGGTCGCTGCCTTGCTCGGTGCTTCCCCAGGCGCTTCGACAGCTGTTCACGTCATGCTCGAGGTATTAGAGAAGTGCTTCCCGCAGCATATGGAAGAATGGGAGCCGAAAATTAAGGAAATGATTCCTTCATACGGCATGTCTCTTACGAAAAACCCGGCCTTATTTGAGGAAATTCAAGAATCCACTGCGCAAGCGCTAGGTCTAAGCTTAAAAGTACTGGTGCATAGCTAATAGTAGACAGGTAGAAAGCGGCAATTAAAAGAAACATCGCGCTTTTTCTGGATAACGCATTAATAAGGAACATTCCATATACGTATCGGCCTTATGGCCAAAGATCCAAGCGGTTCATCCATTGAACCGCTTTTTTACGTTATTTAACAGCCGAGTATCACAGATATCAATATTTCGGATATTATTGAAAGTTTGCAGGATATTATGAATGGGCCAAGCCTCTTATAATGAAATCAAGAAATGATAACACTTACATAACGATCATAGGAGGCTTACCCATGAAAATTACCCGGCATCCGGAGAATCCGATCGTAGTGCCTGGACTTTACGAGTGGAGAAAGGTGACGGTATTCAATCCGGCCGTCATTATCGATAACGGAAAATTCTATATGATAGAACGGACGGCAGGCTCGCTGACTCCCTGCAAAAACTACCTGGGTCTTCTGGAGAGTGCGGACGGGGTGCATTTCACTCATGTGCTGGACGAGCCTGTCGTAACGCCGGACCAGCTGGGATTCCCCTACGGCAGCATCCAGGACCCGCGGATCGTCAAGATCGACGATACCTTTTATTTGAACTATGCCTTACGGCCATGTGCCATGAATTATTACCCGACGGGAGCCGGCATCCCCGAACGCTCGATTCCCGAGTATCCGGACGGTTGGGGCGAAGAGGAAGGCCACTGGCTGACGCGTTCCGGGATATTGACTTCCAAGGATCTCATTCACTGGGAGTACCTGTGCGATACAACGCCGCTGGATATCAATGATCGCGACAACATTCTGTTTCCGGAGAAAATCAACGGCAAGTATGTGCTGCTTCGCAGACCGGAAGAATACGTAGGGGAGGAATACGGAACCGAAAAAGCAGCCATGTGGATCAGCTACTCCGAAGACTTGGTGCATTGGGACGAGCCCAAGCTGCTGGCAAAGGCCGAGAACAACGATTGGGAGTTTAAAAAAATCGGCGGCTCTACGCCTCCGGTGCGGACAGATAAAGGATGGCTGGTGCTCTATCACGGCGTGGACCAAGATACGGTGTATCGTGTAGGGGCCTTGCTGCTGGATTTGGAAAATCCGGAAAAAATCATCGCGAGAACCCGCCGCTTCATTATGGAGCCGGAGACGTATTATGAGAAGTTCGGCTATCAGATTCCGAATGTCGTATTCCCGACAGGCAATGTGGTCAAGGACGGGCTCCTCTATATCTATTATGGCGTGACGGATACGGCGATTGCGCTCGCTACGGTTCCTCTGGATGACTTGGTTGATTATATTTTGAACGAACCGCAATAACGAGAGGAGTGAGGGCGTGGCAGAGTAGTTGGTTTCTCTGTCGCGCTTCCTCTAGAACCAATTTGTAAGCGATACCATTCATTTGAAAATTTGTGAAGTTTATGTTACTAAAATTAACGTTAGAAATGAAAATATGCTTTTTATAAGTTATCGCTATTTAAAATGACTTAAAAAAATTAGATGAAATCGTTTTTTTAATGGATATTGGGATCGAGAACCCGATTGTATAATTAATATATCTTATATTGTTAAATATAAGAACATGATATGTAATATATAAAGAGAGGGGTATATCAAATGAAAACATCTAAGAAGCTTAGAACGTTGCTGCTCACCGGAACAGCCGCGCTGCTGCTTATGTCAACCGTAGCCTGCGGATCTGGAGAGAAAGACGCTGCCGAGCCGGAAAAGGTTACCTTGAACATCATGCATCCATGGACCTCGCCGAACGTGGATAACGAGGTGTACAAGGAACGGATCGCGGAGTTTGAAAAACAGCATCCCGACATTATCATCAAGCAGGACGGGGTAGCGGCAACCGAGTACAAAACGAAGCTGCGCACGCTGGCTGCCGCCAACAACCTGTCGGATATTAATGTCGTATGGCCCGGCGCCGATCTGGCTCCTTTGGTAGCCGGGGATCTGCTGATGCCGCTGGATGGCCTGATGGACAACTGGAAGGATATTTTGCCGGAGGACGCATTGGCCGGGTTCAACCAGAACGACAGTCAATTTGCCGTGCCGACCAAACAAACCTTCGTGGATATTATTTACTACAACAAGGAAATGTTCGCTGGAGTCGGTTATGACCAATTTCCGGCTACCTACGACGAGTTCATTGATGCGGTGAAAAAGCTGAAGGAAGCCGGCATTACGCCGATCTCTCTGGGCAACAAAGAGAAATGGCCGCTTCAATCGTCCTTCTTGTCGATTATCGGTGACCGTTATGTAGGCAGTGACTTCTTACAGAAAATTCTGAACAAGGAAGCCAAATTTACCGATCCCGAATATGTGAAAGCGATTGCCGTCATTGACGAACTCGCCAAGCTGGGAGCATTCAATACCGATGCAAACAACATGGATTCCGTGCAAGGCCAGGACTACTTCATACAAGGCAAAGCAGCCATGCATATCTCTTCTTCCACCGTTGACGGAAGAATCCGCATCAACAACGAGGAAGGGGACAAATTCGGCATTGCGCTCTTCCCGAGCGTACCTGACGGCTCCGGCGATCCGGTGAAAAGCGCGGGCGTCGTTCAGTACGGCATTTCCATTAAAAAAGGATTGAGCGATGAAAAGAAAGCGGCTGCCGAGGAATTCATTAAATTTTTTGTTAATGAGGACCTGTACAAAGATCTGATCAGTAAAGGCGTTGTCGTACCGGCCAACGTTGAAATTCCTGAAGATGCGAGCCCGTATCTCAAGGAAATGCTGGAGTTGACCAACAAGGGAACGGCGCCGGTATTCGACAGCGTGATTCCGACCCAAGTTACCGATGTCATGCAGAACGGATTGCAGGCTCTGACGATTGGCAGAGGAACGCCGGAAGAGCTCGCTCAAGAGGTTCAGGAAGCGTTCGACAACATGAAGTAAGGGCGCACTTCCTAAGTCAAGATCATGATGGTACAAAGAAAAACCCGGCAGCGGGTTTTTCTTATTAAAGGCAGAAAGAAAGGAGTTACGCCAATGCATACGCTTAAGCATACGAAATGGGCTATTTTCTTGGGCTTGGCGCCAGCACTCATTATATATATATGTATTGCCATTTTTCCTATCGGCTTATCGGTTTATTATTCCTTAATGAACTGGGATGGGATCACGCCTATGCGTTTTATCGGGCTGGACAATTTTGTTGATATTTTTAAGGACGATATTTTTTGGCTGTCCGTTAAAAACAACGTCATCATTATGTTTACAGGGATCGCGGGACAGATCCCGCTTGGCCTCCTGCTGGCCTTGCTGCTGAATCGAGGGCTGAAGGGCTCCAGTTTCTTCCGGACGATCGGATTCCTGCCCGTGGTCATCTCATCGGTCATGGTGTCCCTGATCTGGGGCATGGTGTACAACACGGAATACGGGATGCTGAACAATCTGCTTGGTGTTTTGGGACTCGAGAGCTGGCAGCAGAATTGGCTGGGCGATCCGTTTTGGTCCATGATCTCGATCAGCATCGCTTATATATGGCAAAACTGCGGACTGTACATGATTATTTTATTGGCAGCTTTGCAGAACATCCCCGATGAAGTCAATGAGGCGGCAGCCCTTGACGGGGCGACCGGATTAAACCGGATTATGCGCATTACCATTCCGATGATCCGCGGGACATTGCTCGTTTCCGTTGTCTACAGCATCAGCAATTCGTTCCGTGTGTTTGATCTGATCCAGATCATGACCGGCGGAGGACCGGCCCATGCAACAGAGGTTATGACCGTCTATATGTATAACAACTCATTTATGAATATGAGATTCGGCTACGGCAGCGCGGTATCCGTATTGATTCTTCTGTTTAGCCTTATCGTTATTACAATCGTGAATCGAATTGCTAGAGAAAAAGAATAGAAGGGAGAGGGAGGAGATGTACAGACAAACGAAATGGTTCCATTTATCGGCATACACATTTTTGGGGATATTCGCTATTATTAATATAATCCCTTTCTTTTGGATGATCGTAGATTCTTTCAAAACCGAACAGGAATATGCGGCGAACCCGTTCTCCATACCAACCGAACTGCAATTCTCCAATTACGCAAAAGCGTGGGAAGTTGCGAATATGGATACCTACTTTCTCAACAGTATCATCGTAACCGTGGTATCGTTGGTCGTGACGGTCCTTCTCGGATCGCTTGCGGCGTACTTCTTGGCAAGGTTCAATTTTAAACTGCGCGGAGCGACTTACGCGATATTTTTGCTGGGCATGGTCGTTCCGATCCACGCGACCTTGATTCCGATCTTTCTGATCATGCGGAACCTGCATTTGCTGGATACGCATTTATCGTTGATTCTACCTTACACGGCCTTCCATTTGTCGTTGACAATCTTTATTCTGGAAGGCTTCATGAGAGGATTTCCGAAGGATCTCGAAGAATCAGGCGTCATGGACGGCGCGGGCGTCTTCAAAATTTTCTGGTCGATCATTTTACCGATCACGCGTCCGGCCATTTCAACTGTCGTGATTCTAAACTTTATTTATAATTGGAACGAGTATTTGTTTGCGCTCGTCTTGATCAGTTCATCGTCGCTGAAAACATTGCCGCTCGGACTCGCCAACTTTGTCGGCATCGAGACGGCCAGCCTGACGCTGCAAATGGCGGCATTAACGATCGCGCTTATACCGATCATCATTTTCTACCTGCTGCTGCAAAAACAACTGGTTAACGGCATGACGGCAGGAGCAGTTAAAGGTTAAACAGGTTTCAATTCTACATCATGAGGACATCGAAAGAGGGAATGGACATGCGCAGCAGTTTTGGCTGGATCGGGAATTATGGTCTGAAACAGAAAGCACTGGTCATTTTCCTCTTTTTTGTCATTTTGCCTACGCTTGGGGTCGGCGTCCTTGCTCAAGACAAACTGAACGAAGTGCTGCGGGGCCAATTTATCCAATCAAGCCAGCGCAGTCTGGAGATTGTAACGAATCAACTGGAAGAGCAAACGACCATGATTGAGGATATTGCCGATTATTTGATACTGAGCAATGACATGCGTCAATATTTGCGGCTGGATCCACCGCCGGAGAGTGAGAGAGCGGAGCGGTTGAAGCAAAATCTCGAAGGTTTCCTGACGTTTCAGTTAATGTCCAAAAATTATATCAAATCGATTTCCATCACCGGCTTTAACGGCAATTCCATCGAGATGGGCGAGCCGATTCACGGCAACGAAGAATCATGGAACCAGCTCGCGGACGAGCACAAAGGCGGGATCGTGTGGAGCAGTGCCTATCCTTCAACCAGCGGTTGGTATGGAGAAGTAAGCCTCGTGTCCTTGTTCCGTGTACTGAACTCCTACGACGAGATCACGCTGCCGCTTGCCCGGCTCGTGATCCGTATGGATGAAGCCAGTATATTCAAACAGCTTCAACGGGGGTTAACGCGGGACGAAGGGATGGTATTCATTGTGGATTCCGATGGACGGCCTGTTCTGCCCTCCAAAGACAGGTTTCCCTTGAATGTCGGCGATGAGGCAGCGTTTAAGGATATCGTAACCGCAGGGACGATGGGTGCTTCTACTTACCGTCACGAAGGTGATGAATATTTGACCTTTCATCAACGGATGGAAAACACCGACTGGAATATCGTTTCCATGGTGCCTAAGGCTGCGCTGGATCAGGATCTACGCGGCGTAACCATATTGATGCAGGTCATTCTCGGCGGGATTCTCCTGTTAGGTTTATCGGCCTTGATCGGCTTCCACTATACGATTATCAGACCGATCCTGCGCTTGAAGATTGAGACCAACCGGGTAAAACTAGGGGATTTCTCCGCCAGGGTCCCTATTCGTTCCAAGGACGAGATTTCCGAATTGAACCGCAGGTTTAACGATATGGTATCCACGATTCAAGAATTGATCGAGCATAAATACAAGCTGGAACTGCGGGAGCGCGAATCGGAGCTGCGTCTGCTTCAGGAGCAGATGGATCCGCATTTTCTCTATAACACGCTCGATATGATCCGCTGGACCGCCAGGCTTGAGAAGGCGAGCGAATCCAGTCAGCTCATCGAAATCCTGTCTCGATTCTTGCGTTCCAGCCTGAACAATGGCCAGTACGAGACCAGCCTGGCAAAGGAAATGGAATTTGTGCGCTCCTATCTGTATTTGCAGCAGAGGCGGCTGGGTACAAAACTGAAATACGCACTTTACATGGAATATGATCTGGCAAATACGCTAACTCTGAAGGCTACCATTCAGCCATTGGTTGAGAATTTCCTTAAGCATGGCATCGATCGGGGGGAGCCGGTAGCGAAAATATCGGTCAAAGCATACAAGCGTGAGGATGAAATGTGGATCGACGTACAGGATAACGGGCGCGGAATGGACGATGTGACCTTAGAGGAGGTCCGGGAGACTCTCCGTAACGGGGCACAGACCGGTCACAATCGAGGAGCGCTCTGCAACATCCATGAACGTCTGTACCTATTTTTCGGAGAACGCTACGGTCTGGAAGTAATCGAGGCTTCAACGCAAGGTACCTTGATTCGCCTCAAGCTCCCACATTCTGAAACCTACGGTGGTGAATCGCATGATGCAACACGATAAGACAGTAAAAATGCTGATCGTTGATGATGAACCCGTGATCTGTCAAGGCCTGCGCTATACGATTGATTGGGCGGATCATGGCGTTGAAGTCGTTGCGGAAGCCTATGACGGCAGTGAAGCGCTGCAGGTGGTCCAAGAACAAGAGATTGATTTGGTTCTGACCGACATCCGGATGGAGGGAATGGACGGTCTTCAGCTTACTAAGGAGCTGAAGCGCTGCCACCCCCAGATTCGGGTCATCATGATCAGCGGTTATGAGGAATTCGAGTATGCACGCCAAGCCATCAAGCTTGATGTAACCGATTACTTATTGAAACCCGTTGATATTGAAGAATTGGTGGCGGTCGTGGCTGGAATCGTGGAAGACGTTCGCCGGAAGGATACCCGTCTTGATGGTTCAGTGAAGGATGCCGAGCTTTGGCTTGCCGAAATGGCCGCGCCGTACGAAACTTCAATAGCTAAGCCTGTGCCTCCATATCTACTAACCAGTGCCGAGTATAAACTCATAGCCACGCAGCTGGAGAAGTTCTCGAACCTCGCGGCTTCCGTGACCGAACAAGATTTTGCGATACTTCAGCAATTGTGGCTGCATACGATACGTGATAATCTGGAATCATGCGGAGTCCGTCACGTATCCGTATTCGTGCATAAAAATTTGCTGATGACCCTGCTGATGACGGATCAACCGCTATTGAAAGGGCAGTGGGATGAAATCCTGCAAAATATGCTGGATTCTTGGCCGAAAGAGCATCGCATGTATTGCGCGGTATCGGATGCCTACACGTCCTTGGGCCAAACCGCCGCCATGTGTTCGGAAGTTCGAAGCCTGCTGCCTTATCATGCTTTGGATAACTGCCCTTTACTGGATTGCGCATATAAGACCAAAGTGGATAACGGCCGGGTGCTGCGCGATTTTGACAGTGCGGACATGGTCTCGAAGCTGTCCGTGGCGTTATTCAAGCAGGATGCTGATATGCTGGAAGAGCTGGTGCGCGGCATGTTCCAATTTTTCCGCGATCAGCGCTATCTATTGACGGATATGGTGAAGGTCTGTGACGAATTATCGATTATGCTGCGGCAGCGCCTTCGACAAAGCGGGCTGACCCAGCTTGAGCATGGCCTGGAAAGGGCGTTCGATCTGGACGTATACAATCATCCCGAGGCGATCCGGCAGGCGATATCCACGGAAGTGTTTGACCTACTGCAGCTCATCGACAAGGTTGGCATCGACCGATCGTTCTGGATCATTGAGAAGGCCAAGAAGTATATGGCGGAACATTATCTTAGTGACCTGAAAGCATCGGAAGTGGCCGCGTATTTGAAAATTACGCCGAGCTATTTCAGCAATATTTTCAAACAAAGCACGGGAAAAAGCTTCAGCGAATACATGAACGAACTGCGCATTAACGAGGCGAGAAATCTGCTGTTGACAACGCAGGACAAGGTGTTTGAGATTGCAGATCGCGTCGGGTATAAAGAATACAAGTATTTTGTATCCGTCTTCAAACTGTACACGGGAATGACACCCAAGAAATACCGGGTCTTGAATATCAAAGAATAAGCATACTGACCAGATTGGAAGGAGAAGGGGAAAATGGATAAGTATCGGAATGCGGCACTTCCCGTTGACGAGCGCGTAGAGGATTTGCTGTCGAGAATGACGCTGCGCGAGAAGGTCGGGCAGCTGAACCAGCACTTGTACGGCTGGATGGCATATCGGCAATGCGAAGGGACTGAAACGGAGTTTGAACTAACCGAATTATTCAAAGAGCATGTCGAGTGGGGAGCAGGCATGGGGGCGTTGTACGGACTGTTCCGGGCGGACCCTTGGTCCGGAGTGACCTATGAGAACGGGATTCCTACGCAAGACAATGCCAAGGTAGCGAATGCCATACAGCGCTATGTGATCGAACACAGCCGGCTTGGCATTCCTGTTCTTCTCTCGGAGGAATGTCCCCATGGTCATCAGGCGCTTGACGGAACGCTTCTGCCCGTTAATACGGCTATCGGATCGACGTGGAATCCCGAATTAATTGAACGCGCCTATTCCCATGTGGCCTCCGAAATCCGCAGCCGCGGGGCTCACATCGGCTTGGTATCGGTACTGGACATCCTGCAGGATCCGCGGTGGGGACGCTCCGAGGAGTGTTACGGGGAAGACCCGTACCTGGCTGCGCGGATGACGGAAGCGGTTGTGCACGGCATGCAGGGAAGAGAGCAAGAAGAGTGGAAGCGCCCGGACAAGGCGGCAGCCGTGCTCAAGCATCTGTGCGCTCAGGGAGCAGGGCAGGGCGGTCGCAATGCAGGACCGGTTCCCGTTGGCGAGCGGGAGCTTCGCGAAATTCATCTGCCGGCTGCGCAAGCCGGAATCAAGGCAGGAGCGGCTGGGGTCATGGCTGCCTATAATGAGCTCGATGGCATTCCATGTCATGCCAATGATAAGCTGTTAACCGGCATTCTGAGAGATGAATGGGGGTTCGATGGGATTGTCATGGCGGATGGAACGGCCATCGACCGTTTGGTAGCCATAACGGGAGATTATGAGTCGGCCGCAGGACTTGCCCTGTCATCCGGGGTTGATCTTAGCCTGTGGGACAAGTCGTTCACCACGCTTGAACAAGCGGTGAAACAAGGGAAGGCCGATATGGAGTACATCGATCGCGCGGTGGCTCGAGTGCTTCGGCTTAAATTCAGACTGGGACTGTTCGAGCACCCATACATAGACGAAGGCTTGGCAGCTGCAACCGTCAATAATGCTGCCGCTAAAGACTTGAATGCATCCGTCGCAAGAGAAGCGGTTGTGCTGCTCAAGAACGACTCAAACATACTGCCGCTTAATAGCGGCCGGATCAAACGACTGGCGGTCATCGGCCCTAACGCGGACAGGCTTTACAACCAGCTTGGAGACTACACCAGCGTTCAGCGCGAGGGCAGCGGAGTCACGGCGCTTCAAGGCATTCGGATGGCTGCACCCGCAGGCACGGACATCGTCTTTGCTCCCGGATGCAGCGTGCGAGGTATGTCCACGCATGGCCTACCCGAGGCGGTTGAAGCAGCCCGTTCCGCGGATGCGGTCGTGCTCGTACTTGGCGGCAGCAGTGCCCGTCAATTCGGAGATACGTTTGATAGTAATGGTGCAGCCATTGTAGCAGAAGGGGATCCGACGGAAATGGATTGCGGTGAAGGCGTCGATCTAGCCGATCTCCGATTAGGCGGCATACAGGAGCAATTGGTCCGGGAAATTCACGCGCTCGGCAAACCAGTTATTACGGTGCTCATTCAGGGACGTCCGCTGGCCATCGGCGAGGTAGCTGAGCTCAGCGATGCACTGCTGTGTGCCTGGTATCCAGGAAGCGAAGGAGGCCGCGCCATTGGCGAGATCCTGTTTGGACAGGTGAATCCCAGCGGCAAGCTTTCCGTATCCATACCACGCTCCGTGGGTCAATTGCCGGTTTATTATAATCAGAAGAACGCTGGACAGCCTCGTCCCTATGTCGATATGCCGTCCAAGCCGTTATATCCGTTCGGATTCGGTCTTGGTTACAGCATGTTTGAATACGGAACTCCAACGATTTCGCAGAAGGAGATGACGCTGGAAGAGCTTCGATCCGGAGGCCGTGTCGAGGTCGGCGTGGAAGTGAGAAACAGCGGGGACATGAAAGGACTTGAAACCGTACAGCTCTATATTCAAGGCGATCAATCAGGGATTACCCGTCGTTTGCGGGAATTAAAGGGATTTAAGAAGGTAGCGCTGGAGCCCGGCGATGTAAGCACCGTCACCTTCGAGCTTGGCTTCGAGGAATTGGCTATATGGAATCGAAACATGGAATTCGAAGCAGTCCCTTGTCGAGTCAATATCGTAGTGGGTGCCCATTCGGATTGGGAAAGCGGCGTTGTTCAGTTAAGGTTAAAGTCCTAAAACGAAGCTGAAACAAAAAATGGTTCTTAAACATTAGCACGTGCATCGATACTTGGAGGCAGCATGTAACGCTGTCTCTTTTTGTCGTGAATGAGCACGTTCGTTGACTAGAAGAAGAAATTGGGATATGATTTTAGAAATCGCGGAAAACATTATCGTTTTATTATTTTCCGAACAGGGAGGTGTACCTATTGAAAGAGCGAATTGTTGCGGCGGCAAGCCATGAAATCAAGAGAAGAGGATTACGCTTTACGATGGGGGACCTTGCCAAGCGACTGGGTATGAGCACGAAGACGCTGTACGGATGGTTCCCGTCCAAGGATGTGCTGATTGCAACGATTCTTCGTGAGGCCATTATCGAACTTCAAGAAAAAGAAAAGGACATCATGACTAATCCTGATCTGACTACGCTCGATAAACTTAAGCGATGCCTTATCCTCATTCCGACTGATTTTCAGTTTATCGGATTAAACCTCATAACCGAGCTTCAGCGTTACTATCCTGATCAATGGAAGACGCTGGATGAATTTCTGAATAAACAGTGGGACAGCATCACTGAACTATTTGAAGAAGGAATCAATCAAGGTTTGTTACGCCCGTTTAATACCAAAATTTTTATTGATTTGTATGTTGGAGGCCTTTATCGCTTAATTGAGGACTCGTCTGAAAATAAAAGCAACATTACGCTTCAGGAGAGTCTGCGGGATATGGGAGAGATCCTGTTATCCGGTATTATTCAGAAGGAAGTTTGAACGATCATTATTCATTATGGAGAAGAGAGGGCAACACATGAGTAAATCATTAAAAGGTTTATTTTTATTTACGGATATCGGATTTATTTTGTATTGGGTCATCACCGCACTAGCGTTAATTCCCAAGGAATATTTATATCAGGATTATACCAATGAGCTGTTAGTAGCCTGGAATTGGTCGTTCTTCCCGCTCGATATATTCATTTCCATCACCGGAATGTACAGCATTTACCTACATAAACAGATGAATATAAAGTGGAGAAGCGTTGCCTTAATCTCGCTCATCCTGACATTTTGTTCCGGACTGCAGGCGATCGCTTTTTGGATCTTAAAGTCCGATTTTGACATCATGTGGTGGACGCCTAATCTGTACCTCATGTTATATCCATTGTTCTTCATCCCAAAACTGCTTGAGACCAAAGAGCCGTGTTAATTCACGGTTTTTTGATTTTCGTTTTACAAAGATCGGATGAACATTCGATAAAAGTTACTGCCGACCTCTTCTGAGCGCTGGCGAAAAAAAGGGCTAAAGGACCATGCGATTCGTCTAACTTTAAGTATTTTATACACGGGAAATTCCTGAGGTACATGGTAAACTCAATAGTGGATCCCCCATTTTTTGTAATGAAGCAGAAACTTGATTGGAATGAAACGATGTTTCTGTATAAAGAGAGGAGGAAGATATCCTATATCATGGCAAAAATGCCCGCATGAACCTTGTCTTTCGTGCGTTTTCGGGGGCAGTCCAATTTCTTTCCTACTATTAATGGAGGTGTATTGATGGTTGACGTTCAAGGGTTGAGGCATATGAATAGTCATTTAAAAATGCTAACGTCCGCAATACTTGCAGCTCTCGTGTTTTGTTTGTCCGGATTGCCCGCATTCGCGGCGACTCCTGAGAAAACAATCAACGCTTCAGCAACGCTCGCCTACAACTTAAAGGGACTTAATCATAATGTGGCCGTTCAGAAGGCTTATATCGCGGATAAATATCTCTATGTCACGCAGCGGTCGAAGGGAAATTGCTATCTTTCAAGATTGCTCATTAACGGGAAAGACGCTACTTATGTAGATGAAATGACCGTTACGAATACCGGCCACTGCCAAACGCTGGATATGTATACGTACAATGGCATCAATTACTTTTACTTTAGTTCCAAAGCAGATCCTTCAACGGATTATTACTGGTCGCTGCAGGTAGCTAGGCTGCAATATTCGGCTGGCAAGACCGTGGATTATACGGATTTGCATCGCTTCACCTACATGAATTACGCCAATAAAACGGGGGCAAGGCTTGGTGAGACCTACCGTGTGGATGGCGGCGGCAACAGTACGCATACGGTGTTCCGGGTTCAAACCAAAGAGGGAACCGTAACATGGTCGATTTATGACACGGTCGCACTCAATAAGCTTCTGGACAGTAATGAACAGGTGCGAATGGACAGCGCAGCTGCGGTTAACGCCGCCGTTGGCAGCTTTACGCAGTCGGGCAGTGCGATCGTAAGGCCGAACGGATCCTTCCAGGGGGCCGATATGCTGGGTCAGACGAAAATATATACGTCAGGCGGTGCCGAAGGCGATATCCCGCAGATTACCATGATGACCAACGCAGGGACATTCAAAACCCTCGTGAAAATAACGAATGTGGGGAACCATGAAATCGAGGGCGTACAGACAAAGAACGGCAATGTTTATTTTACGATCGTTACGGACCCGGTAAACAAAAGAGATACGCAAAAAGTGTATTACGTTCCGGATAGCATATTTAATTAACTTCCACCGAGTTAGCCTCTGATAACTGTAACAACAGTAAATTTAGCATAGTTGGCATTCGACTATGGAAGGGAGATTTGTCCATGAAAAAAGGCTTCGTCTCGTTTATCGCCTGCCTGTTGTTTGTTCCGATGTTTACAACGGGGGTGCTGGCGGCTGGAAAAGGACAAGGCAAAGAAGTAAGCACAACGGTGATGTCTTACAATATCCATCACGGAGTTGGATTGGATGAGCAGCTAAGCCTGCAAAGAATCGCCGATGTTATCCGTGATTCCGGCGCAGAGATTGTCGGCCTTCAAGAAGTGGACCGGTTTTACGGGGAACGAAGCGACTTTCAAGACCAAGCGAAGGAATTGGCAGGTTTGCTCGGATATCACTATGCTTATGGTGCGAATCTAGATCTGGAACCTGCGGAAGGTCAGACGAATAACCGCCAGTATGGTACAGCCATCGTAAGCAAGTATCCGATCCTTCGATCCGAGAATGTGCTGCTGAGCAGCTTCGGGAAGGAGCAGCGCGGTGTTCTACACGCTGTTGTCAATCTGAAGGGGATCCACGTGGATGTGTACAACACGCATCTTGGATTGGACGTCACCAGCAGAACGGCACAGGCGGAGGAAATCATTGAGCTTGCATCAGCTTCTGAGGGACCGGCGCTGCTGATGGGCGACTTCAACGCAGAACCAAACAGTTCAGAGTTTAAATTGTTGCTGGACAGCGGTTTATTCGTAAACAGCTTTCAGGGAATCGAAGATGCCTATACGTTTCCTGTAATCAATCCGTCGGCAACGATCGATTACATTCTGACCTCACCAGCTGTTCAGCATTCGAATCAGCGCGTGATCCATACGGAAGCTTCGGATCATCTGCCTATCGCAGCCGAAATATCATTCAAGCGTTAGGCCGTTTGGGTAAGCTTAAAGTTTAGGTTCCTGCATGATATATACAGGACATAACAATGGTCAAGAGGCTACCACTGGGCATTTGCTTGGGGTAGCCTCTTTCATATGAGGAGATGAATCGATATTCTTCCCTTTACAGTTTTTTTACCGTTCTGTCTATATCCACAAAATAGGTTATGCTACGATACAAGCACAAGGAGGGAGCGTGCATGATCATCTGGAGATTACCGCTGGTTGCATTGATGTGCTTGAGCATAACCGTAACGGGGTGCATGCAAGGTGGCAAAGGGCAGGGCTCTGGCCGTATATTTTCACAATCAACGGCATCAGATATGGCTGGTGCCCCAGAAAAGACAAAGCTGAGATTCTGGTCAACAGGGCGTCATGACGCGAATTATATCAAAGAGGTCATTCATCGTTATAACGAGGAGAATAGCGATTTAATTGAGGTTGAGATGACGGTTATGGCAGATGATTTTGCCCAATCGCTTGATTTGTCATTTGCCAGCGAGCAATCACCCGATATCTTTACCCCGATCGATCTCGCTGAAATGACCCGAAAAGGCTATGTGGAGCCGCTCAACCCATATTTAACGCCCGAGATCAGAAACAGGTTCGGGAAGCAAGCCTTCATCGAAGGATACAACGTCTTTGATCCATACATATACAGCCTGCCTAACAGCGGATCAACCTTGCGGCTTATTTATAATGTGGAGCTGTTTAAGCGGGCAGGCATAACCTCCCCTCCGAAATCACTTGACGAGTTGGTGGAGGCGGCAAGTCGAATCACCGAAATTGGAAAAGCGGACGACATTTACGGTTTTGCCCTCCCCTATAAAAATCCTGCCAGCGCTCTCGGCCGGTCAGCCGTTCCGATCGCGGAAATAAGCGGAATCAGCGGCGATGGATATGACTTTTCGACAGGCAGCTATGATTTCTCAGGCTTTATACCGATTATAAGCGCATTTCGGACCATGATGGAGAATGGCAGTACGCTGCCGGGATCGGAATCTCTGGACATCGATCCGCTTCGGGCACAATTTGCCGACGGGAAGATCGGGATGTATCTGTCCTATTCTTCGGAACCCAGCATTTATAAGTATCAGTTTCCTGCGAAGATCCAATGGGGAGCTGCTCTTCCCCCATCGATTGACGGGACCTATAAAGGAGTGATCAACCAGGGCGTTGGAGCGACGAGGTGGTTGTCGATTAGCAGCCAGTCGAAGCATAAGGAGGAAGCTTGGAAGTTTCTCCGTTATATGTATAGCGATGAAGTACTGATTGGGTATCAGGAAGCCGGACTCGGCATTTTGTCCGTGGAGGCGATAGCCGCTAAAGCCAGGAAACCCGATATCGACGGCATCACCAGCTTCTTCCCAGGTGAGTATGACGGAATATGGCCTGCATCGCCTCAAGGATTCAAGCCCAAGGGTAAGGAGTGGGAGGACGAATTCGTAAAGTTCATCATGATCGGAGGGGATCTTGATTCATTGGTTGAGGATCTGAACGCGCGTTACAACGCAGCATTAGATCAGGAACGGGCCGCCGGCAGAGTGGATATGAAAGCCATTCCTTCCTTTGACCCGCTGCATCCTCAGGATGTCTCATGGCTAAGCGATTGATCTACATTAACAAACAACTGCTGCCACAGCCGAAACAAAGAGACGGAGGATGTTGATCAATGCTCTACCGACTATCGTTCAGACGCCGAATCTGGATCGCGTTTATGCTCATTGTCATTTTTGCGGTTACAACCGCAGGCGCGTTAAGCTACATGATCGCGGAGGAAGTTGTAAAGGACAATGCCTATCAGCTTAGTCAGGAAACGATTCATAAAACATCCAAGGTGTTGGATGAGAAGCTGAATCATGTCACGCAAGCGGTTTACTCGATGATGGTCAATACGGCTTACCGAAGAGCGTTGGGGATGGACAGCAGCTACTCGGAGGCGGAGAACTACTATACACATTTGTCCGGGCTGCAATCGGCTTTTGTGCAGACCAAGCTGTATGAACCTATGATCGATTCTATTCTTATCGTCACGCGTGAGGGTGACTATTACCAGACAAGTCAGCAGCGTAACTTCTCCTATTCGTTCTATGATTCGGAGCTGTATACGCATATCAAAAGCGAGAAGCGCAAATTATGGGTGGCCGGTCATGAGGACCGTTTCTTTTCCAGCCGGGAGAACGTCATTTCTTTTGTGATGGAGGGCATACCTTCCCATTATATCGAGGATATTTTCGTTGTAGCGAATGTCAAAATCGACTCGATTCGATCCTTAATTGCCTCGGAGGATAAAAATCGCAAGCAGTTCCATCTCTTGGCCTCCTCCGATGGGAGCGATGTGCTGCTAAACGATTCCATCATCGCGGATACGCTGAAACATGAGCCTAAATACAGGGAGGCCTTGACTGCTGAGCAGGGTAGCTTTGAGTATTCGGATCAAGGTTATGAGTACCTCGTTAACTATACCAAGCTGGGGGGAGTGAAGGAGTGGACGCTATTCAGCTTCCTGCCTAAGTCAGAATTGATGAAGCAAATGGACAGCATCAAGCTGACCATTCTTGGGGTTATCACGGGATGTTTGCTTGTTTCGTTTGCTTTTGCGAATATGCTGACCCGATTGCTCATAAGACCGTTAAGCCACTTGCAATCACTAATGAAACGGGTGGAAATGAGCGATCTTAACGTACGTTATGAAAGCGAATACAATGATGAAATTACGCAGGTCGGTTATCGCTTTAACCGGATGCTGGAAGAGCTTAATGAAATGTTTGATGTTGTGAAGCAGGCAGAGAAGGAAAAACGCCAGTCCGAGATGAAAGCCCTGCAAGCTCAAATTGATCCTCACTTTCTATATAACACGCTGAACACGGTTTACTGGAAGTGCCAGTTGAATCAATTGGAGGATGTTCAGGAAATGGTGCTGTCCTTGTCACAGCTGTTTCAGCTCGGCCTCAATCGCGGCAAGGAGGAGACAACGCTTGCACATGAGCTTCAGCACGTGGAGCAGTATTTAAACATTCAGCAGAAATGCTACGAAACGCTCTTTACCTACATGATCGAGGTTGATCCTTTAGTGGATATGCAGCAGCCGATCTTAAAAATCATACTGCAGCCGCTGGTTGAAAATTCAATCCTGCACGGCTTTAACGATCGCAATGAGGGTGGCTTCATACGGATTCAGGTGAAACAGGATAGCTCTTATCTGTACTTCATCGTTGAAGATAACGGTATGGGGCTGAACGAAAAGAATACAGCTGATCCACTCCTTCGACAACCGTCATCCTCAGCTGGATCGGGTTATGCGTTATATAATGTCCGGTTGCGATTGCAGCTACAGTACGGTAGCTCGGCTGATTTGCACTTGGAGAGCGAACCTAATGTATGTACCCGAGTTTCGATTATCATCCCCCGTTACCCACAACTCGAAGGGAGTTGACTCAAGCCGATGAGCGCAAGAACGACAACCATATGCTTTATTGATGACATTCAGAGTGTCGTTGATGGCATATCCAAGCAAATCAACTGGGAACATCATGGGATATCCGTAAGCGGGACGGCAATCAATGGAGAAGACGGACTCCTGCTGATCACCTCGTGCAAACCGGATATCATCGTGACCGATATTCGAATGCCGAAGCTCGATGGTCTGGAAATGACCCGACGTGTCAAAGAACTGCTGCCTCGCAGCAAGGTCATATTGATGACAGGATTCAGTGATTTTGAATATGCGAAGCAAGCGGTTCAGCTTGGGGCGTTTGACTTCATAACGAAGCCCTTTTCACTGGCTCATATCGAGGAAATTGTCGTAAAGGCCAAAAAAGAAATTGAAGCGATACGAAATCAAGAGGATCATATCGCTGAATTAGAGCAGCGGGTTCAGGAGAGCATGCCGTTCCTGCGTCAGGAATTGTTCACGTTGCTGTTGCATCATAAGGTGAACGAACAGGAGGCGGAGCAGCGGTGGGAATATGTGAAGCCGGATTTGGAGTCCAGGCATTTGCTTGTCATGATTCTTGAAATCGACGGATTTGCTGACAAGCATCGAGATTCGCCGATGAATGAACTGGAGCTTGCCCGGTTTGCATTGAAGAATATTACGGAGGAGACCATCGCTTTGTATACAAAGGGGATGGTATTCCGGGATTCGGCTAACCGCCTAGTGGCGGTGTTGAATACACCGTTATCAGCTTCAGCGGCGGCCATAGCGGAGGCGTGCTGTCAGCATGTCAGATTATATACTTCCTTAACGATTTCAATAGGAATTGGCAGCCCCGTAACGTATATCCATGAATTAAACTCATCGTACGATCAGGCTTTGCATGCCCTGTCATACCATTTCTATACCGGCGGCAACGCGGTGATTTCATACGAAGATATAGCTAATACTGAAATCTCCCTGTCGCGCAGCATACGGGCCGCAGAGCAGGAAATGGTATATGCCATACAATCCGGAAACGTCCGCCAAGCTTTACTGATGCTTGATCATATCCTGACTGAGTTTACGGACAGGTCGCCGCTTCCGAAGCCGGAATACTTCATCAGCTTGTACTATGAGCTGGCGTACATGATGCTAAGGGCGATTCAAGACAAGGTACCCATGAACGAACTATCCGATTTGAACATGATCGTTCGGGAAGGGCGGGTCAGCTCGGAGAGATCCTTAACGGACATGAAGAAGCTTCTGCATAGCATCGTGACGCTAGGCTGTGAACGCATTGAGAATCAGAACCGCTCCGCCGCCGCAAAAATCATCCAGGAAGCCATTCATTATGTGAAGTCCAATTTGGATCAGGACCTCAGCATAAGTACTTGCGCGAAGGCAGTTCATCTAAGCCCAAGTTATTTTGCCGGCTTGTTCAAAAAAGTGACGGGAATGGCATTTAGTCAATTTGTCACTCAAGAACGGATGGAGATGGCCAAACGGCTGCTCTTGGAGGATCGGCAAATCCAGGAGATCGCGGAGTTGCTTGGTTATGTGGAGCGGCGGTATTTTACCGACGTATTTAAAAAATATACGCAGATGACACCATCGGAATTCAAGCAGGCGCACATAAGAAACAACATTTCATTGTAATGGGAGGGATATCGTGACTACCCGCATTGAGAATGCCATTGACTGGCCCGTGTTTATGTCCAGACACGATATGGTGTGGACCACGCGTCCGATCAGCTGGGATGAAGGAGCTTTTCTTGGAAACGGCATGCTCGGAGCGATGATCTACAGTGAAGAACATCGGGATAAACGGAATGTGCTGCGTTTTGTGCTTGGACGTTCCGATATAACCGCATCGCGTCCGGATGCAGAGGCTTTTCCTGTACGCGTGCCTATTGGCGAGCTTGCATTGGAGCTGGAGGGTTGGATTTATCAGCCCTATGAAATGCGGCTGGAGTTATGGAACGCGGAGCTCCGGGCGGTTATACCGACTACGAAGGGTGAAGTCAGAATTCGTGCGCTTGTGCATGCATTGGCGCCTGTACTTGTCTTGGAGCTCGATGCAGATGAAGGTGAACGCCATGCGAAGCTGAAGTGGTACGCCTATCCGGAAGTTGACCCTATTTTGAAGAACGCGGACGGGATCAATCTCAACCAATATATACCTGATACCACCGTTCAGCATATAGAATCCGGTGAGGTATCGACCGGCATACAGGAATATGGAAGCGGGGATGGCTGCACTACGGCTTGGATAACTCACCGTCCTGACCAGACTGAGCAGGGGGTGGAAAGCTCGCATCGCCAGATCTGCATCTTAACCGTAATGAATGGCACGGACGATTTCGTTCGTGATCAGGCGATACGGGAACTTCGGGCTGTGCCGAACTCACCCTCAGGCTGGGAAGCTTGGATTCATAAGCATCGCAGGTGGTGGCATTATTACTATCCGGAAAGCTTCATTTCCATACCGGATCAGCAGTTGGAAAGCTTTTACTGGATACAGATGTATAAGCTTGCGTCTGCGACCCGGGCAGACTCATTCCCTATCGATAATCAGGGGCCGTGGCTCACATCGACGCCATGGCCTGGACTATGGTTCAATATGAACGTTCAGATGAGTTACTCTCCGATCTATACGGCCAATCGACTCCATCTGGGCATGTCGCTGATTCGTTCTTTGGAGGGGCATCAGGATCAATTGATCCGTAATGTTCCCGAAGCATACCGTGCAGACTCGGCAGGACTTGGTCGAAGCTCAAGCTATGATCTGAACAGTCCGGTTACGGATGAGGTGGGGAATTTAACTTGGGTGATGCATAACTGCTGGCGTCATTACCGTTATGCCATGGATGATCAAATGCTGCGAAGCCTGGTATATCCTCTTCTGCGGCGCAGTGTGGGTTTATATTTGCATCTTCTTGAGGAAGGGCAGGACGGCCGTCTACACTTACCTCCCACAGTCTCACCGGAATACGGGTCCTTTAAGCAGGTGAAGACAACTGATACTCATTATGATTTAGCGCTGCTGCGCTGGGGATGTGAAACGTTGATCCGCATGGCGGATCAGCTTGGTGTTCATGACCCGCTTCATGACAGGTGGCGGGAAGTGCTAGAGCGCTTGGTACCTTTCCCGGTCGATTCATCCGGTTATATGATCGGCGAGGGTCAGCGTATGGAATTCGGACACCGTCATTTCAGCCATATGCTGGCGGCCTTTCCACTGCATATCGTCGGCGATACCGAAGAGGAGAAGGAGCTGATTCTTCGCTCGCTTCGGCATTGGATCGGCCTTGAAGGAGATTTGCGCGGTTTCAGCTTTACCGGAGCCGCCTCCATCGCGGCCAAGTTAGGTTTAGGAGATGAAGCTCTCGCGTATTTGCGAAGTTTAATGCATCTCATTAAGCCGAACACCATGTATAAAGAAGCGGGACCGGTCATCGAAACACCGCTGGCCGGGGCGGAGTCGATCCAAGATATGCTGCTTCAGAGCAGAGGGGAGCGGATCTATGTATTCCCTGCAGTCCCTAAAGAGTGGCCGGAGTCGGTATTCCATCAGCTGCGGGCAGAAGGAGGCTTTCTTGTTAGCGCAGCTCGGGAGGAAGGGCGCACAGCTTGGATACATATTTGCAGTCTTGCCGGAGAGCCCTGCCGGATCGTAACGGATATGGCCTCATCTGCGGACGACGACCTGGTTATTGACATCGGGGGAATCACGAGGAAGTGTCCAATCCAGGCAGACGGGACGATCGATCTGGCTATGAAGCCTGGTGAGGAAGCTTATATTTACAGAGCCGATGGGAGCGGATCCACTCGATTCCGCATCTCGCCTGTCCCTGCTGAGAAGGGCAAATGCAATCTGTTTGGCAGTCGTAAACCGTGGAGATTGTATGGGATTCCCCAATAATCGGTAGATCATCGTAAAAACCTGCAACCGTTCTCGTCTCAAGAGCAGCCTTATCCCTATGAAGGCTGCTCTTGTTATCACCAAAGGCTGTAAGGAGGAAAATCATATGTTCAGCATCCTTCGCAAATATAATCGCAGCGTCATTGTGGCGTGGCTGTTCTCTTATGTCACCGTATTAATGGTGCCGATTGTGATCAGCTTTGTGCTGTATTCATTCTCATACCACCAAGTGAAGAGCGAGACCAATCGGGCAAACGAATTGCTTCTTCAGCAGATGGAAATGTCCATTGACAGCAAGCTGAAAAGCCTGGAGCGTTTAAGTCTGGAAATCGCGCTAAACAAAGGGATATCGGCATTTTCCAGCGTGGAGTTACCACTTCGAGATCACCAGTATTACGATGTGTTCAGCATATCGGAAAGCCTGCGAACTTATAAAAATGCAAACGATTCAATTGAGGATATTTACGTCATGTATTTGAACAGTGATACGGTGATTTCAACCTATGGCCACACAAGCGGCATGGGCCTCTATCAAAAACTGCGGCGAAATGACGAACCCTCCTATGAGAAGTGGATGGGACTGTTTGAGCAAAGATATGTAAACGGTTACAAATCTATGGAGTTTCAAGATGGCCTTCAGAGCTTCCCGGTGGTTGTATTTGCTCATTCCCTTGTATTTAATTCCCCTGCACAGCCCCCTGCTGTTGTCCTGTTCTTGATCAAGGATTCGAAGCTCATCGAGAGCGTTCCCCTGCAAAAGGATGCGAGTATGTTCATTATCGATACGGATAGTCAGTATATCGCTGCATCACGACAGGATCCGACCGTACCTGCTGGCCTGAATTATGAGCAGCTTCAAGGAGATAGCGGAATGATCTACATGGACTCGGGCGAGGGGAGGTTCGCCGTTTCCTATATTACGTCGCAAGTAACCGGATGGAAATATGTATCCGTACTGCCAGCAGCATTATTTAATGAGAAGATGAAAGATTTACGTCATCTGACATGGATCAGCATCGCCCTGAGCTTGTTTATCGGAGGGATAGTTACAGTATTGTTCTTACGCAGAAACTATATGCCGGTTCAATTGATGCTGCAAAGTTTATCCAAGCAATTCGGTCTGAGGTTTGACGCGGGAGCCAACGAATACTCGTTCCTGCAGGGGACGATTCAGCAGCATTTTCATGAAAAGGCAGATATGCAAACGGCGTTTCACAAACATCGCAATACAATACGAGCGCATTTATTGCGGCGTCTGTTAATGGGGTACTCCGATCATGATCAGTCTCTCCATACCACGCTGCCTGCTCAGGATATTCAGTTTCATTCCAACCGATCTGTCGTCCTGCTGATATCGATTGATCATTATGGCAAGTTTGAGCAGTTTGGCATTCACGGGCTCCCGGATCAGAAGCAGCAAATGCTTTATTTCATATTGACTAACGTGCTTGAGGATACGGCTTCCGATGAAGCGCTCGTTTTTACAACAGAAGTGAACGATGCGCTTGCTTGTGTCGTTAACTTCAAAGCGAGCTTGTCAGAGGAGCAGGAGCAATGTGTGTTGAATCGAATACTGGCTCAGGTTCGCGAATTCATGCGAAAGCATATTGAAGCAGAGCTTACGGTGGCTGTGGGTCAGGTTCACTCGAGTTTGCATGGCATTGCCCTTTCTTATCAAGAAGCACAGGCCGCACTTGAATACCGGATTGTGATGGGGAGCGGACAGTTCATCCCATATACGGACACGCTTTCTGACAAGAGTATGCAAACCCGTCAATTTTATTATCCTTTGAGTGTCGAGCAGCAGTTTATAGGCTTGGTGAAGAGCGGGAGCTACGACAAAGCAGAAGCCATTTTGGATGATATATTCCAAGCCAATTTTTCAAAGCATCCGGTTTCGGTACCAATCGCCAAATGCCTGATGTACAACCTGGCAAGCACGATGCTGAATACGCTTGAGGAAGTGAAAGCGGGCAGCAAGCGAACATATGAAGAGCAATTCATCGATGCGGATCTATTGCTTGAGTGCGATCATGTTCCGGAGATGAAGGAGCGGATGAAACAGATGCTTTCGCAAGTCTGTGAATGGATTCTGGCCGAGAAACGGAATCATCACCGTTATTTAATCGAAGATGTCTCGCAGTATGTCCAAGAGCATCTGTATGACCCGAAATTGAATATTTCAATGATTGGCGACGCTTTTCAGATGACCCCCTCGTATGTATCGAGACTGTACAAGGAATTTACAGGAGAAGCCTTGCTGGATACCATTAACCGCCTCCGCCTGTCTAAAGCAAAAGAACTGCTAGTTCTGCAAAAGCTTACCGTCATTGAAATCGCTAACCAGGTCGGTTACTCGGATGTCAGCACGTTCCTGCGAATCTTTAAAAAATTCGAAGGAGTGACCCCCGGGAAATATCAAAAAGCCGCACTGTAAACCCGGATTTTGGAGGGAAATCCATCGATTTTTAAGGAATTGCCTGCGATTTTAGATTTTGTCTATGGTCAGGGACGCGGGTTTTATTGAACAATGACATCGGATAGGGCATCATGCTGGCCTAACCGCTACCTTAATCTTACAATCGGGGGAATGATGATGGTTCAACGTTTGCTGGTCAAAGACAGCTTGTTGCGAAATGTAAAGTCAGGACTGACCGCCATATTGTTAACAAGTCTGGTGCTTGCGGGATGTTCGTCGGGAAGTAAGAATGACACGCCGGATGCTAAGCCGAACGAGGCCGGGAAGGGTACAGCCACTGCAATCGGTTCATCGTATCCGCTAAATACAACCGAATCGATCACGTCATGGGAAATCTTGAACATGAATGCGGTAACCTTCTATTCCAACCTGGCCGATACGCCGTTTGGGAAAGCGCTAGCCGAAAAAACAGGAGTTCAGGTGGAGTATATTCATCCTAATGATCAGCAGACGGCGGAGCAGTTCAATCTAATGATCGCGTCCGATGAGCTTCCCGATGTCATTGAATACGATTGGACCGGACGAAGTGCGGGCTCTTATCCGGGCGGACCGGAGAAAGCCATTCAGGACGGTGTCATCCTGGAGCTTAATGATCTGATTGATCAATATGCCCCGAACTTGAAGAAGAAACTTGAAGCGGATCCGATGCTTGATCAAATGGTCAAGACAGATAGCGGCAAATATTATGTATTTCCCATGATTCGCAATCCATCCGGTCTCGTCTTCCGCGGTCCCATGATCCGTCAGGATTGGCTGGATGAGCTTGGTCTTCCAGTTCCAACGACCATAGAGGAGTGGGAGAAGACGTTAATTGCCTTTCGTGACGAGAAGGGTGCCAAAGCACCGCTAAGTGTCACTTACACCGGAGGGAACTTTGAGATCCGCGATGCTTTCATCGGAGCTTATCGCACCTCAAACTCCTTCTATGTCGACGATGAAGGAAAGGTGAGGTATGGTCCCATAGATCCGCAGTATAAAGATTTTCTGGCCTTATTCCGCAAGTGGTTTACGGAAGGATTGTTTGACAAGGACTTTGCGCTCACCGATACCAAAGCGTTGGACAACAAGATTCTCACCGGGCAGACCGGCGCAACGGTGCATCTTCTCAGCGGCGGCATGGGTAAATGGATGGATGCTATGAAGGCGCAGGATCCGAAATTCAAGCTGGTAGGAGCTCCGTATCCAACTCTCAATAAAGACGAAGTTCCCTTTATCGGACAACGGGATTTCAAGTACAATCCGGGACCAAGCAAAGCCATCACAACCGCCGCCAAAAATCCGGAATTGATCGTACGCTGGCTGGATTATGCCTACAGCGATGAGGGCGCGATGCTCTACAACTTCGGCATTGAAGGGGAGAGCTACACGATGGAGAACGGGACTCCCGTGTATACCGATTTGATTAAAAACAATGAGAAATATAGTCTGCAGCAGATGGTATCGCAGTATTCCAAGCCCAATGGACCTTACGAAGCGGATGAACGCCGGAATTGGAATACGTTCCCTGAGCAGGATGAGGCCGTGAAAGTATGGGCAAAGACGGATGCCGAGAAGCATATACTGCCTGGCTTCCTGACGCCAACCGTCGAAGAAAGCAAGGAGCTTGGCAAGATTCTAACCGAAGTAAGCAACTATAAAGAGGAAATGTTTGTTAAGTTCATTGTCGGCAAGGAGCCGATGGAGAGTTATGAGAAATACGTGGAGCAAATCAAGAAGCTGGGGATTGAACGTGCGGTTGAGATCTATCAAAGCGCTCTGGATCGATATAACAGCAGATAATGAATTGCGAGGGGAATGGAGCGAGCTCTCATCCCCTCGCTAACTTGAACCTTCAATAGACAGAACATAAGGAGTGAGCACGGCATGGCGAAACTTCCGCCTCCGACACGCACGTCAATTCCTTCTAACTCGGCAGGACTGGATCCTCGAAATTGGGGCTTGTTAAAGGACATTAGTAAAAATCGTTTCCTGTACATCATGTTAATCCCGGTACTCCTATACTTTGCGGTTTTTCATTATTTCCCCATGTACGGGGCGTCCATCGCCTTTAAGGAGTTCTCTCCACGTCTTGGCATCATGGGTAGTCCATGGGCCGGCTGGGAGCATTTCGAATCGTTTTTTAACGGCATTTATTTCTGGCGGGTCGTCAAAAATACGCTGTTAATCAGCTTTTATGAGCTCCTCTTTGGCTTTCCGGCACCCATTATATTGGCGCTTCTGCTAAACGAGGTGAGGAAAACCGCATTCAAACGCACGGTTCAAACCATAACGTATATGCCGCATTTTATTTCGCTGGTCGTTGTTTGCGGCATTATTAAGGAATTCACGATGAGTGACGGGTTAATCAACGATATTTTGGCTTTTTTCGGATGGGAACGGGTCTCTCTTCTGCTGGAGTCTGAATATTTCCGGACCCTCTTCGTAACCTCCGGAATTTGGCAGAACATCGGTTGGGGGACCATCATCTATCTTGCCGCCCTGGCCGGTATCGACCAGGAACAATATGAGGCCGCGAAGATTGATGGAGCCAATCGGTGGAGGCAGATGTTGAATGTGACTTTGCCAGGGATCATGCCTACGATTATCATCCTGTTCATTCTTGAAATCGGGAGGCTGATGAACGTTGGCAGCGAGAAAATCATCCTGCTCTACAACCCGTCAACCTACGATACGGCAGACGTGATCAGCTCCTATGTGTACCGGGTGGGGCTGCAGGAATTCAATTACAGCTTCAGCTCGGCGGTAGGGTTGTTCAATTCGGCCATTAATTTCACGCTTGTTATAGGCTCAAACTGGCTGAGCCGCAGAATGAATAAAACCAGCTTGTGGTAGGAGGTGAGGGGAATGGAATGGAGAGCCGGGAATCGATCGGTTGGTGAAAAGCTGTTTGATGTTTTGAATTACGTCTTGTTGACCGTAATCACCTTATGTACGTTATATCCATTGATATACGTGCTGTTTGCTTCCTTGAGCGATCCAACCCGTTACATGCAGCATTCGGGGATTCTATGGAAGCCGCTGGATACAACATTTAATGCATACCGGCTCGTGTTTGACAATCCGATGATTATACAAGGATACGTGAATACGTTTTTAATCGTTTCGGGCGGTTTGGTGCTCAATATCACGTTGACAGCGTTCGGAGCGTATGCGCTGTCCCGTAAGGGTTTGCGATATCGCAAGCAGCTGATGCTGTTTATCGTATTCACCATGTTCTTCAGCGGCGGTTTAATTCCGCTGTATTTTACAGTGAAAGGCCTGGAGCTCACCAATACGCTGTGGTCCTTGATTATCCCTCAGGCTATATCTGCTTTTAATCTGATTATTATGAGAACGGCTTTTGAGGCGGTGCCTGATAGTCTGGAGGAATCGGCAAAGATTGATGGAGCCAATGAGTTCGTCATCCTATTCCGGATCATGATGCCGCTGTGCATGCCGGTCATCGCCGTGATGCTGCTGTATTACGGAGTCAGCCACTGGAACTCGTGGTTTCAGGCCATGATCTATTTGCAGGATCGCTCCTTGTACCCGCTTCAGCTCGTCCTGCGAGAGCTGCTGCTTCTCAATGATGCAAGCTCCATGGCAAGCGGAGCGAGCGGAGGAGAGGTTGCCGTTATCGGCGAAACGCTCAAGCATGCAACCATTATCGTGGCAACGGTACCGATTCTGCTGGTCTATCCGTTTCTGCAGAAGTACTTTGTGAAAGGTGCCCTAATTGGTGCCATTAAAGGATAACGACAGGAGGATATGATGAGTAAATTAAAGATTCAACATGAACTCGACTTGGATATGTGGTGGAACGCTGCGCGGTTGAAGGTGGACCGGATGCTGGCTAGAGAGCCTGAACTTGCACCCCATGCAGCCAAGGATGGGGAATACGACGGCTTGACCTTGGACAACTGGATATCGGGGTTTTGGCCGGGAACGCTGTGGATTTTTTACGATATGACCCGGGATGCGAAGTATAAGGAAGCGGCGTGGGAGTGGGACATACGGATGGAACGATTGACCTTAGAAGAGAGTCGCTTCCATCATGATGTCGGGTTTCAGTATTTGCCGACAGCCGTATTGAAATATAAGCTAACCGGAGATGCCGATGGCAGAAGACGAGGACTTGCGGCGGCTAACTTTCTGGCCGGACGATTTAACTTGGCTGGCCAGTACATCAGGGCATGGAACAAGGATCTCCCGGGTTGGGCTATTATCGATTGCCTCATGAACCTGTCCCTCTTGTACTGGGCTTCCGAAGAAGGTGAAGACCCGAGATTCCGCCACGTGGCGAATGCTCATGCGAATATGGCTTTGGAGCATATGATCCGTGCCGATGGATCCACCTGTCATGTGGCCGTGTTTGATACGGAAAGCGGGGAATTGCTGGAGTATAAGGGTTGGCAGGGCTATGCCCCGGAATCCTGCTGGTCGAGAGGGAATGCGTGGGCGCTGTACGGGATGGCTAACGCTTACCGTTTTACGAACAACAAGAATTTTCTGTATGCCGCCGAGCGGGTAGCTCATCATTTTATAGCTTCTTTGCAGGGGCACGGGGTGCCGCCATGGGACTTCCGGGTACCGAATCCCGATACTGAGCCACGTGACACCTCCGCAGCGGCCATTGCTGCTTCCGGATTGTTGGAGCTCGCTGCCTTGACCACTCCGGAGGTTGGGGCTGTATACCGGACAGCCGCTGAGCGAATCGTTCTGGCATTATCGACGGAGTATGCAGCATTTCAAGTCCATGAGCATGAGGGAATCCTGTTTGGCGGAACCGGCCATAAGCCAGCGGACACCAATATCAATGTGTCGCTAATTTATGGGGATTATTATTATATCGAGGCTCTGGCGAAGCTTCGGGGCTGGGTTCATCGCGTATTCTGATTGGTTATGGTTATGGGCGTTAATATTCGAAGAGAGGTGAACGGATATGAAAACGTTAATAAACGCATTAAACCAACGGTGTCACAGATTGATATGTGTAGGGCTGGTCTTAATCCTATTGGTCGGAACACTGATGATGTCGTCTTCAGAAGCCCAAGGGGCATCAAGTGATGCAGGAGGGAGCGGCATGAACCGAATCGAGAGCACGGTAACGGCAAGCAGCCACCAACCGGGCACAAATTATGTGCCTGGGAATGTATTGGATGGGGTATGGGGCGAGGACGCGGAGAGCCAGCAAAGCCGCTGGTCCGCATCGGGACAAGGTCAATGGCTGCAGTTTGATCTAGGCACGGAACAAACCGTTACTTATGTGAACATTGCGTTTCTGAATGCTAGAGAGCGTCAGTCCAGCTTTGAGATATTAGCTTCGAATACTGAAGATTTCCAATCCAGCACCGTTGTTTTTGAACGACAGTTCAGCCGGCAGCTGAAACCGGAAGATAGCATCATGCAAACCTATGGATTACAGCCTACGGTGAAGGCAAGGTATTTGCGGTTGATCGGATATGGCAATAATGCCAGCGGCAGCTCGGGAAACTGGAACAGTATTATGGAAGTAGAGCTTTACGCAGGGAAAGTGCCGGGTGAATCACCGGAAGAGCCGCAACCTCCGCTTCCACCAAACGCGGGCGAAGTGAAGGAGGAGGATGTAAAGCCTCCGGAGATGAAGCGCGTCTCGGTCAGCACGGCGGAACAATTGCAGCAGGCGCTGGATCAGGCTGTGGCTGGTACGCTGATTGAACTGAAGGATGGGACATACGAGCAGAACGGTCCGTTTGTTGTGAAGGATAAACACGGCTCTGCCGTCTATCCGATTCGGATTACCGGGAAGTCCGGCAAGGCAATTATTAGCGGGAATAGCTATATGCACATCGAAAATTCAAATTATATTGAGGTCAGCGGACTCACGTTCCGGAACGGGATCGGCGATGAGAATGGAAAACAGACCTTGATGGATCGGGGTTTGGCGCATCGGGCGCTCACCGGAGTTCATCCAGGGATTCAGCTGGAAAGCTCCAGCCGAATCTCTATTTTGGGCAACACCTTTGCCTTGGATGAAACGGGTCAGCCCTACCGATTTAAAGCTCAAAACCGATATGTATGGTGCTTGCTCAATGTGGAGAACAGCTGCCGGTACAGTGAAGATCGGTATAATCCGAACGGAGAAGTATATAAGGGGTTAACGCCATTTGAAGATCCGAAACTCATAACGGACAATGGCACGCACAGACATTACATCCGTGTTGAAGGAACGAGCAGCCATAACCGGATCGCTTATAATGATATTGGACCGAAGAAGGGTTTTGGCGCAGTCCTGATTTATGATGGCGAAGGGCATAGCGGACAGCATATTTCGCAATACGACGTCATCGAGTATAACTATTTTCACGATATTGGTCCCCGGGTAACCAACGGGTTGGAAGCCATCAGGCTCGGGCTTTCCAGTACCTCGCTCGCATCCGGTTATATTACGGTTCAGTACAATTTATTTGACGGCTTTAACGGTGAAGATGAAGTGATATCGGTGAAGAGCAGCGACAATATCATTCGGAACAACACGATTCGTCATTCATACGGCGGGATTGTGTCTCGGCATGGAAACCGTAACAGCTTCTACGGTAACCATCTGATCGGGGACGGGGTGACACCCGGCAGCAGCGGATTCCGGATCTACGGCAATGATCACAAAATCTACAACAATTACATGGAAGGCCTTACGGACAAAGTGATTCGTCTTGATGGCGGAACACATGACGGCGGACCTGAAGGCAGTACGAATCCAATCGTTCGTTGGGGTGGAAACCAAGAGCAAACTGCAAGGCTTGGCGATCTGCCGGCTGAACAAAGAACGGAACTTTTGCGGGGACATTGGCGGCAGTATAATGTTCAAGTCTACAATAATACCATCGTGATTGTCGGCAATCAAACAACGACTTTCAATCTGGGCGGCAGAACTTATCAGCCTGTTGGGACAAAGATTTATAACAATCTGATATTTAGCCATGCGGGTACCATGTTTCATGAAACCGATGCGGTGATCCAAGCACCCGAACAGGAACGGGCTGTGTACAAGGGGAATATGCTTTCGGGGAACGCACCGATTTCGAACAATCCCGTCGTGGATAGAGAGATGACCAAACAAGAGCTCCATTTGGTGCGCAGTATGGACGGCCTCATCCGCTTATCCGTCTATAGCCCGGCCGTTGACGCTGCCCTGACTCCATTCGTTGCAGCGGACGACATGGATGGCCAGTTCCGCTATATACCTGACGTGGGTGCAGATGAATATGCTCCAGGCAAGCAGCGGGCCAATCCCCCGCTCACTGCTCATGATGTCGGCCCGGACGCCTGGATGAAATAAAGCAACTCCATGGGGACCCATCATGTCTGCTGTCCCACGACGTTTTTCGTACGCATTCTGCATCATCATTCCGCCTTCATGCCGACTCTTCGGACTTTCGATGTCACACGGAAATCAAAAGTTGTATTTTTATAAATTTCACTCCATTGATCCGCGGTTTTGACATGGCTATTCCAATAGGTTGGTTTTCTGGCTCGTACCAATTCGCCGAATCCGAAAATATCGGATTCTTTTTTTTGCGTTTTTTGGATGAGTCCGAGCATGAGTTCTTTAGCGGATCGTTCGTTCTCCCTCGCAATTTCCTCAAGAATATGCGAGTTATTGAGCGGGAGGGTTTCCGTATTTTTTTCTTCGACATTCACTTCCGTCACTGCCGTGATCGTAAAATGAGGAAGGCCGTTCTTGATGTCCACCTTGATTTCTGATTCCCGGTTCGTTGCATGAATGGTAACAACCTGAGAATCGTCTCCGATATGAATGATTCCTCGGTATCCTGCCGGACTGATTCCCTTGATGACTAAATATCCGGCAATTTCAAACGGTTTCGTCACGCCGACCAATTTGGCCCCTTTGAAAAAAGCCATGCCGCTGATTTCCACGTTCTCCCCCTTCATGATTTGGATATAGGGCAGAAATCCTTCCTGCCCCTTCTTCGAAGAATTGTTCCAAAAGGTTCCGATATAGTCGATCGGGAACTTGCCATGCTTAACGGCATCGTCCAGCGTGGAGGACAAATACAATGCCGGGACGCGCTCCAGCTTCGGAGCAGCCTCCATCAGTTCCTTTGCTTTCCCCTTGGATACCATCAACCAGGCCATACGGCGAACTTCCGCGTTTCGGTGAAGATAGTCGTTTAAATTCTCCATTCCCTTTCTGGCAAACTCTTCAGACACGACGATGACGCGGAGATGTCCAAAAAACAATTTGCCTGATATTTGCTGCTGGAGATTCATCATCGCATCATCGACGGTATGCCCTACAACATCAAGCACCCACACGGTTTCTTGGGCGCCTTCTCCCGAAGCACCGCCTTCGCCGGGTCCGAGCGGTATTCTTCCGGGAAGAGCGATTTGAACGGATAATTGGATCATTTCCTGTTTCGGTGCGGGATATTTCCCTCGAAGATGAGAAATTTCTTCTTCACGAATCTCGGCATCCTTGTCGGCCGTGTCGATCGATATACCCAGAACGACCGCGCGTTCCTCTATCTCCATCCGATCCCAGCAGCCTGTCAGAAGTGAGCAGAGGAGAAGAAGGATCATGAATTTTAGGTTAAGGCGGGCATTTACTCTCTTACTCATTGAGATCCTCCTGAACTCAGACATTTAAACTCACACGAAGACTTTAACAAGGACGATAATTAGAAACCAAACCGTTACGATTCCGATGTTGATCCAGCCCAGCACGCGGGATACCTTTTTTTCCTTGGTCATGTTCGATTGTCTGTACTTATTCGTGTCGATGAACAGATTGAACAAGCCGGAGAAGAGCCAGATCAGTATGGCAACATCCAAATAACCGCTGTAAATTTCCCCGATCATTTGGCTGCACCTCTTTTTTTGCGCAGGATGGCGATGACCAGCAGGATTCCGGGATACGCGATAGTAATCAGCAGTCCATATTTGGATATCATGCTGTTCACTTCATTCAATTGAATCAAGCTTTGGGGCAGCATGGCCAGGACGAATAGAATGGGCAGGATGAAGAAGGATATCATCCCGTGATCCGCTAACCGGAAGAGCTTGCTTATCGAGTAAAGCGTAAAGTAGTAACAAGAGAACAAGGATGTAAATACAGCCGTTACCCATACGGCTAGAAAGACTGCATCCAAGCGTTCTAGCACATTGGCAGGCAATGAAGTTGCTTTGGCAAGCTCCAGTGTCGGCCACAACAGCTTTTTGGTTTCCTCGGCTCCAAACACGCCCACGGTGGCAGCCACGATCAAAATATACAAAGCGCCGGTTACTACCATGGCCCATAGGCTGGACCGCATCGCTCTTTCAGGTTTGCACATGGCCGGAATGACCATCATCATAATAAAGTATCCATGGAACACGGTGGAGAGCGTAATAATGCCTGCCGGTATGCCTCCGGGCTCATTTCCCCATACAGGGAGAACATTGACCAAGTCTGCATTTTTTAATGAAAGGGCGACGATCAAAAGCGCAGGTATCAGAATAAAGGGGCTGTAGAATAAGTGGATATATGCAAATGTCATAATATTTCGGCGTGAAGAAAATGCAGCCAGGAGCAGCATGACCAGCACGGTTACCTCCAGCGGTGTATTCTTCAGGACGGCCGTAACGACAACCTCACCGAATTCTCTTGCAACCAGAGAGCTCAAAACCGCAAAAAACGCAATCGAGATCACGCTTGTGATTCGACCGAACCACTTGCCGATGATGACTTCGCTGTACTCCACATATGAGTCGTTCGGAAACCGCATGCCGAGCCGGGTCATGAAGAAAAGTCCGACAAACGCCAGCAGCATTCCCAAAAAAGTAACGAACGGAGCCCCGGCATCCGCAGCTTTGACCGCAGACAAAGGGAGTGCAAGCACGCCTACTCCCACAATGGTGCTGATCGTAATGGCAGAGGCCTGCAGGACCGTGATTTGGCGCTGTTCATTCATGGTTATCGACCTTTCTCGTCGTTAGGTTGGATGGGATTCATGATATTGGTTGAGGAATGATCCACCTGCTCCTTCATTTGATCACCGAGCCTTGATGTGTTCAGCGGTTGGAGGAAGGAAGGCCTGTTCTTCATCTTCCACAGCGGTCCGCGAGTCAGAAGATCCCGCATGCCTTGAAAGTTGCCTGGCACGAATGGGCTTAGATACGGAACCCCGAACGATTTAAGCGACAATAAATGATTGGCAATCAGAATGATGCCGACCATGACGCCGTACAAGCCGAAGATCCCGGCTAATATGATCAGCGGAAAACGCAGAAGACGGAGCGCAAGCGCCGCGTTGTAGGCCGGCGTTGCGAAAGACCCGATGGTCGTTAATGCGATGATGACGATGGTGATCGGACTGGCGAACCCGGCAGATACCGCGGCCTGTCCGATGACGAGCACGCCGACAATGGATAAAGCGCCGCCCACTTGTTGCGGCAACCGGATCGTAGCTTCCCGTAAAACCTCCATCGAAATTTCTATAACGAGCACTTCGACCATTGCAGGAAACGGGACGCCTGCACGTCCACCCGCGACGGCAACCGCAAATTCCGTGGGAATCAGCTCAGGATTAAAGGAGATAATCGCTACATACAACGAGGGAAAAACCAAGGAAAAAATCAAAGCAACCAGACGGGACAGCCGGATCGCACTCATCAATAAAAATCGCTCGGTATAATCTTCGACCGTTTGATAGAACTGGCTGAATACCGTTGGAGCGATCAAGGCGAGCGGGGAACCGTCGACCAGAATGGCCACTCTGCCTTCCAGCAGATTTGCTACGACTTTGTCGGGCCGCTCCGTATACTGGATTTGCGGAAACGGAGACCAATGATTGTCTTCGATAAACTGTTCCAGATACCCCGAATCCAGCACGGCATCGATTTCAATGGCGTCCAGGCGCTTCTTCACTTCATTAACGATGCCGGGATTAGTGATGCCATCCATGTAACAGACCGCTACCTTGGATTTCGTTTTCGTTCCGATCTCCATAGATTTCACGCGGAAATCCGGCGTTTGCAGCCGGTAACGGAGCAGGGAAATGTTGGTGCCGAGCGTCTCGATGAATCCTTCCCGGGCCCCGCGGATCACCTGTTCTGTAGCGGGCTGTTCTATCGAACGCTGCGTTATTTTTCGTGTATCAATGATAATAGCCTCGTCCAGCCCTTCGATCGCTACAACTGACTGTCCCCTTAGAAGATTGTCGGTGAGTACGCGGATTTTTCGTTCCGAGTATCCTTCGCTGTGATAGAGCGTATCTTTCATCAACGTGTCCATCAACGCATGGCGAGGCAGGTCTGAAACATCGAGATGGAGAGGGCCATATTTAAGAGGTCTCAATAAAGTATTATTAATGACGGCGTGATCCGTCATATCGGAGAAATAAAACAACACGGCCGGATGCTGCCCGAACACATGGAAAGGATGTATCATAAAATCGTCGTTATCGCCCAGAATATTTTTGATTTCGGATGTGGTCTCTTCTAGACTCTCCGATATGTTCCGGCCCTCTGAACTCGCATCATTTGAATTGGAAGAGACTTCGTTATGGGATTCGTTCGAACCCGTCCATGTGGAAAATGGCATTGTTGTTTACACCTCTCTTGTTAAAGGGTGGTTCTTAGCAGTTAGATAGTTTGGTTAAGTATTTCCTCTGATTGTTATTTTTATCAAAGGAAGCCATCTAATGTATTGTATTTAATATAAGTATGCGATATATTGCATATAACAAACTTGATTAGTAAGGATGATTAAAACTATGCCTGTACCTAAGAATTTTGTCTCTCCCGTACGGATGACTGCAAAGGAAAGAGCGTTCTCCCAAATTCAACGGTGGATTATCGATGGCACGTTGCAGCCCGGAGAGAAATTGCTTGACGCTGAATTGGCGGAGTCCCTTGGCGTAAGCCGAACGCCTATCCGGGAAGCTTTTCAATTGCTCGAAGTACAAGGACTCGTGTCCACGCATCCTGGAAAAGAAACAAAAGTTACAGCCATTGAGAGGGAAGATATCTTTAAGATGTATTCGACCATGGCTGCTCTTCAAGCATTAGCTGCCGAAGTGGCCGCTACCATTATTGTTCCGGCGCAGCTCCAGCAATTGCGAGCGATTAATCTGGATTTTGAGAATGTCATGAAAAGCGGGCAAGTCTATCAAGCTATGGAGTTGGATGAGCAGTTTCATAACTTGATTGTGGAACTCTCCGATAATCCATATGTCGCTACATACAGCGCTTCTCTTCAGATGCATATCCGGCGGTTTAAATACGTGTTCCTAAAACAACCGATCGCTGCTACACAAGCCTCGGTCGATGAGCATGCATTAATTATCAGCGCCTTCGAGCAGAAAGACAGCGAGCGGGCACAGGCCATGATGAAACAAAATTTTATACGTCCCATGCAGGAACTTCATGGGTTACTCTAAATAGACAGGAGAGGGAAGGATGACAAACAAAAAAGACTTGCGTATTCGCAGTAAAGTAATCAGTGAGGGGGTCAATCGGGTACCGAACAGAGCGATGCTTAGGGCTGTTGGTTTTACAGATGAGGATTTCAAGAAACCGATGATTGGCGTAGCCAGCACCTGGAGTGAAGTGACTCCGTGCAATATGCATATAGACAAGTTAGCCATAGAGGCCAAGCAAGGGGTACGCAACCATGGCGGCGCTCCGCTTATTTTTAACACGATCACGGTTTCGGATGGCATTTCGATGGGACATGGCGGAATGCTGTTCTCCCTGCCCAGCCGTGAAGCCATCGCGGATTCGATTGAGATCGTGACGGGGGCCGAACGATTCGATGGTCTCGTGGCGATCGGCGGTTGTGACAAGAATACGCCCGCATGCCTGATGGCGATCGGAAGGATGAATATTCCTGCGGTTTACGTTTACGGCGGTACCATCCAACCTGGGAAACTCGAAGGCAAGAACGTGGATATCGTTACGGCTTTTGAAGCAGTGGGGCAATATCATGATGGAAAAATGTCGGACGAGCAGCTCCATAAGGTTGAGTGCAGCGTCTGCCCGGGACCGGGCTCCTGTGGGGGCATGTACACAGCCAACACGATGGCCGCTGCGGCAGAAGCCATGGGGATGAGCCTGCCCGGGTCATCCTCCACACCGGCTATTTCACCTGACAAGGCAGCGGAATGTGCTGCCGCTGGAAGGCAGGTCATATCCCTGCTGGAGCATGAAATCTATCCCAGGGACATCATGACCAAAAAGGCATTTGAGAATGCGATAACGGTTGTCATGGCTTTAGGCGGTTCAACTAACGCGTTCCTGCATCTGCTCGCCATCGCTCATTCGGTTGGCGTAGATTTGACATTAGACGATTTCGAGCGAATCCGTTTGCGCGTTCCCCACCTCGCAGACCTCAAGCCAAGCGGACGACATGCCATGCAGGACTTAAACGAAGTGGGCGGCATACCGGGCGTCATGAAATTGTTGCTCGCGGAGGGGCTTCTGCATGGGGATTGCCTGACGGTTACAGGCAAAACCTTGGCAGAGAATCTGGCGGAGGTTGCACCGTTAATGGACAGCCAGGAAATCATTCACCCTATCGATAAGCCGTTGAAGCCAGATGGGCCATTGGTTGTGCTAAGTGGTAACCTCGCACCTGAAGGTGCGGTTGCCAAAATGTCGGGTATGAAGAAGCTGCGTTTTGTCGGACCGGCCAAGGTGTATGACAGCGAGAAAGATGCAACCGAAGCGATCTTGAAAGATGAAATCCGCAAGGGTGATGTGTTAGTTATTCGTTATTGTGGTCCAAAAGGCGGACCGGGTATGCCGGAGATGCTGTCGGTAACGGCTCTCATTGTAGGCAAAGGTCTCGGTGGGGAGGTAGCGCTGATTACGGACGGCAGGTTCTCGGGAGGATCGCATGGGTTCGTAGTTGGCCACGTATCGCCAGAAGCACAGGTAGGAGGGCCGATCGCCCTGCTGAAGAATGGAGATATGATCACCATCGACAGTGAAACGCAAGAAATGAACTTCGACGTATCGGATGCAGATTTCGCTGTACGGGCACAAGCATGGCAGCAGCCTCCACTCAAGGTTTCCACAGGCGTATTATACAAATATGCACGATTAGTGTCCTCAGCATCTAAAGGTGCGGTCACCGACTCAGCAGAATAAGATCATGTTCCAGCCTGAATGATGGGCTATTGCCAACAAGCTCTTGCCAATTCGCAAGAGCTTGTTGGCATATGAATGGACCAGGGCCATATTCGCAACTTTTGGATTCTCTATATTGAATAAACAGAGGGAAGTGCTTTTGACATAAATAGATCAAAATGCTGGCAAAAAAAGCATGGGGAGACTAAAAATTATGGCTAGGGTATGGTATGATTTTTAAATCATTATTTTTGCAAGCGTTATCATAAGAAGACTACATATCGATTTATAATGTCCTGTTGGTCCTGTTCTTTACATCCAATACCAAGAAGGAGCAGACGATATTGGGAACATTCAAATCCAAAATACTCATTTATAGTTTACTGCTGGGATCCTTCCCGACGATTCTTATCGGATTTTTCTCTTATTTTATAGCCGCCAAAGATGTGGAGGAGAAGGTAAACGAGGGAAATATGCATCTGTTGAACCAGACCCGGATGAGGGTCGAGCAAGTGCTCGATTCCATGCAAAGAACCGCCCTGCAGTTTGAGAACTCTTCGCTGCTGAAGTCTGTGATGGACAGCAAGTTAAGTGGACAGGACTTTATTAAGGTCCGGGAACTGATGAAAGAAATGTTTAACCTGCAGACGCAGACTATATTAAATCAGGTGTATGTCGTTAATCTGAAGCATGAATGGGTCGTGGATTTAAATTCCCTCAAACCTCTGGAGGGATTGAACAAAACCGAGTTCGAGCGGTATCTGGATACCAATGATAGCATATTCTGGGCAGCGGGCTCGGGAGAAATCTCGCAAACCGCGAATCCGGTGGAGACGGATCATTGGAACAGCGCCGAACAAACGGCAACAACCCTTCGGCTGGTGCATAAAATACCGCTGCTGTCGAAGAACGCGTCGCCGACGGGTATTCTGATTCTGCAAATCACCGCCAAAGATATCCGGAGCATGCTGGAGCCCGTCAATTTGCGGGCCGCCCAGTATATCCTAAACGAGCAGGGAGATGCATTCCTGTCGCCAGTTCAGGATCGTGAGGCTTACCGTTCGATCAACGGAGAGATTTCGGCAAGGATTCAGCAGTCCGATCAGCTCCAAGGTGCATTCCATGCCGAGAGCGAAGGTAAAAAGGTGAGCGTGCTGTATGCCAAATCGGAATATAACGGGTGGACCTATGTATCCGTCGTATCCCTGGATAAAGTAACGGACCAGACAGGAAACATTGCGCTGATTACCGCCGCCGCCTGTTTCGGGATTATTGTGACCGTGCTGATTGCTTCCTGGTTTGGCAGCCGGAGGATGTATTCTCCAATCCGCAGACTCCATGAGTTCGCGACGAACGTTCAGCCGCAGCAGGCCGATGCCAACCGCAAAGATGAGTTTGAGTTCATTCGGGAGAGCCTGACCTCCCTTGCCGTTTCCAGAAACGAGCTGGACAAACAGATGAAATCCCAAACGGTCCATTTGCGAGAGTTCTATGTCCTGAAGCTGTTTACTGAGCAAATGTCCGGAGCCGATGACAAGTACGCTTCCGAACGCTACGGGTTTCCAACGGGCTGGGGAAGCCTCGGGGTGCTGCAGCTTGAGCTGGATAACCTTCAGCAGTCGCGGTTCCAGGAACAGGATCGGGAGCTTCTTCTGTTTGCGGTAAGCAATATCGTCTCGGAAACCCTGCCAGAAGAGGCCCGCTTCAGTCCGATCGTGCTGAATCATTCCCAGGTGACGCTGCTGACCTGTAAAGAAGAGGATGCCGAAGCCGGGCAAGCTTTGTTCTATGAGACCGCTCAGCACATCAAAACCAAGGTTCAGGAATACCTCGGGCTCGAATGCAGCATCGGCATCAGCCTTCCATTCAAGCGGTTGTCCAATGCGAAGCGCGCCTATAAAGAAAGCAGCCAGGCACTCAAATTACGATTTATTCTCGGATCGAATATCATCGTACGCTATGCCGATATTGTGGATCAAGGAAGTGCAGAGAAGACAGTATACACGAAATTAAGACTGATTGAAGAACAGATGATGCTTGCCCTTGAAGAACGACAGCTTGAGAAGGTGGAGCAGCAGTTTCAGCGTTATTTGGATGAATTGCTGTGCAAGGACGGGCTTTATCAAGAGCATCATTTATTGCTGCTGCAGCTCGCGTCCAGGACCGTAAGCATAGCCCAGGAGCAGGGACTGTCGATGCAGCAATTATGGAATGGCGAAGAGGAGTTGAAGCTTCTGTTCAGGCTGCAGACACGAAGCGAAATTGCGAGCTGGTTCCACTCCAAATTGTTTAAACCTGTGATCGGGATTCTGGAGGACATGGCAGATAAGCAATTCGTAAGCATTACCCGCCGAATCGTGGAGATCGTGCAAGAGCAGTATGATAAAGACATTTCACTCGAATACTGCGCGGCGGTCATGAATTTTAATCCGGCTTATATCAGCCGGGTATTTAAGAAAGAGATGGGTGTGTCCTTCAGTGAATACTTAAGCGAGTACCGAATGAATATAGCCAAAAATCTGCTGGCCACGACCGAGATGAAGGTCTCGGAAATCGGCCAGAAAGTGAGCTACACAAATATCAGCGCCTTCATTCGTACGTTCCGTCGGACATTTGGGGTAACTCCCGGCCAGTACCGGGAGCAGCATAGTGAAGAAGGCTAGCTTGAGAATGAGCAGCTCGATCCGAAGATGAAGACATACCCGGCTGCATGATGGCTCAATTTTGAGTAAGCCACCATAACAAGAACTTAATGGAGCTGTTCCATCCGTAGAATGTTCTGCGGTGGAGCAGCTTTTTTGCACGAAAAAGAACGCCCGTACGGTGCCATTATAAATATAGATTCGGGACCATTTATTCCATGGCTAATGTAGACGGCAAAGATCCTGTTCTTATCTGCATGTCATATGCGGCATATAGAAGGTGGAATACGGCATATGCAGGGGAATTGGTGAAATCCTGTAACCCTTGCTGGAAAGGCATTTACCGAGGGCTGGTGCGTGAAGTCATGAACGGAGTATAGCCGGACACGAGGATGGTGACGGATAATTAATCCATGAAAACGCATACAACCAACAAAAACGATGTTCAAACAGGCAATGCCCATGCTTCCGAAGCGAGTTTTGTTCGAAGCTGATTAAGGAAGTAACGCTCACAAAACTAAGCGCGTGCTTCCGATGTGAGTTTTGTTCGAAACTGATTCAGGAAGTAACGCTCACAAAACTAAGGGCATGCTTCCGAAGTGAGTTTTGTTCGAATCTCATTCAAGAAGTAACGCTCACAAAACTTTGAGGAGAGGTGCTATGAAAACAAATCAAGCTCCGGCAACAGTCGGCCCGCAAGTAAAGAGGGAACTGCGCCTGGAGAAACGAAAGCTCTTACTAAGGGATCTGGTCAGGGACAGGTGGATGTATCTGATGCTGCTGCCAGGCGTGCTGTATTTTATCGTATTTAAATACGTGCCGATGTACGGGGTGACGATGGCTTTTCAGGATTACAAGCCGCATACCGGGTTCTTCGGCAGCCCGTGGGTCGGGTTCAAGCATTTCGAGCGCTTTTTCAGCGAACCGCAGTTTTGGATGCTTTTTCGAAACACCATCATTTTAGCTTTATATAATCTGATCTTTTTCTTTCCGCTGCCGATTATATTGGCGCTCATGCTGAATGAGCTAAGGCGGGAGCGCTTCAAAAGGTTTGTGCAAACCTTGATCTACATTCCGCATTTTGTATCCTGGGTTGTCGTTGTCGGTATTTTCTATATATTGTTTACGACCGAGAACGGCATTCTGAATGAAATCATTTATCAGATAACGGGAGAGAAAATCGCATTCCTGCTGGAGAAGGACTGGTTCCGGACGATGATTGTGTCCCAGTCGATCTGGAAGGAAGTAGGCTGGGGCACCGTGATCTTTCTTGCCGCCCTTGCTGGCGTAGACCTGCAGCAGTATGAAGCCGCACGGATCGACGGAGCCGGACGCTGGCGTCAGCTGTGGCATATCACGCTGCCAGCCATCCGCAGCACGATCATCATTTTGCTTATTCTTCGTTTAGGCAACTTCCTGGACTCGGGCTTCGAGCAAATCTTCCTGATGATCACGCCGACAAACCGGGAAGTGAGTGAAGTATTCGATACGTATGTATACACCAAAGGGATGACGCAGGCACAGTACAGTTACAGCGCAGCCGTCGGTTTGTTTAAATCCTTTGTCGGATTGATTCTGGTTCTCGGTTCAAACTGGATGGCCAAGCGATTCGGGGAAGAAGGGGTGTACTAGGAGGATGCCGCGGATGCATTTTTTGAAATGACAGGAGGGAATAAACGTGCGTCAAGATCAAACCTGGGGCAATCGCCTGTTTGATATCATTAACCATTCGATTTTATTCATCGTTGCGATCGTGTGTGTTCTTCCATTCGTGTATGTGCTGGCGGTTTCGTTTGCCAGTCCGGCTGAAGTCGCCAAGGGTGGGTTGATTCTATGGCCCAAAGAATGGTCGCTCGTATCGTACCAATATATTTTCTCGTCCGACACACTGCCGCGAAGCTTGCTCGTTTCGATCTATATTACGGTAGTAGGAACACTGATCAACCTGGCGTTTACATCGCTGATGGCTTATCCGTTGTCCAAGCCTCATCTCCGGGGCAGAAATCCCATCCTGCTCGGCGTATTGATCACGATGCTGTTTAGCGGGGGGATGATCCCAACATACTTCGTCGTGAACGGGTTGAATTTGACCAATACGCTGTGGTCCTTGATGATACCAAGTGCCATCAGTGCGTTTAACCTGATCGTGCTGAAGAACTTCTTCCAGCAAATTCCCGACGGGCTGGAGGATTCGGCTAAAATCGATGGCTGCAATGACTTGGGAGTTCTGATTCGAATTGTGCTTCCATTGTCGCTGCCAGCGATGGCCACGTTCGGTTTGTTTTACGCGGTTGCTCATTGGAACACGTTTTTTAATGCCATTCTATACATCAATGATAACGAGAAATGGCCGATTCAGGTTCTGCTTAGGGAAATCGTGATTTTGGCACAGAGCCGGGTAGGGGATTCCAGCTTCGACGAAATGGACGTGCAGCCGTTAACGATTCGTATGGCGGTCATCGTTTTTGCCACCGTGCCCATTCTGCTCGTGTATCCTTTTCTGCAGAAGCATTTTGCGAAAGGCGTCATGCTGGGCTCAGTGAAAGGATAACCGGTTGGATGCGCCTTCTTCCCAATAAGAGGGTTTCAATAGAAATGAATATGATGGAGGGCTAAAGATGAAGAAAAGATGGATGACAACCGTTATGGCAATGCTGGCGGGGATGATGGTTGTAACGGCTTGCGGAGACAAAAGCGGCGGGAGCGGGGTCAATGGCGACGGACCTTATCCGCTTACGCTGGTGGTTAATCAGGTTGGGGAAATACCCGACCCGAAAAATCAGATGGAGGAAAAAATACGCGAATACACAAATACGGATCTGCGGATTCAGTGGATTCCCTACTCCGCATACGACGAGAAGGTTAACGTCATGGTCGCTTCCAATGAGCTTCCGAAGCTCATCAAGCTGAACTATACGCCAACGACGATCAGCTCGCTCGAAGCGGATCTGTTCTGGGACATCACCGAGCAATTGAAAAATTACCCGAATTTGGCCGCGCAGCCGCAGGCCTATTACGACAACATCAGCGTGAACGGCAAAGTGTACGGCATCCCCCTGTTCCGGGACATGGGCCGGGCGATCGTCAGCTACCGCAAGGACTGGCTCGATGCAGCCGGCTTGAAGGAGCCTGTCACCCTGGATGATTGGTATGAAATTATCCGGTACAGCACGGAGGAGGATCCGGATGGCAACGGAAAAAGGGACACCTACGGAATGATGCTCGACAAAGGCTATAACCAGGGTACGGCATCGACCTTGACCCGGCTTGCCGTTTCCCAAGGCGCACCTAATAAATGGGGC
Organism: Paenibacillus sp. FSL W7-1332; assembly: GCF_037969785.1. Lineage (NCBI taxonomy): Bacteria > Bacillati > Bacillota > Bacilli > Caryophanales > Paenibacillaceae > Paenibacillus > Paenibacillus sp. FSL W7-1332. Next base: position 3,344,018 of record NZ_CP150209.1, read on the forward strand.
ATCGACGAGCAAGGCAATTTCTATCCGGAGTTTGTATCCGAGCAGTTCTTCGATGTCATGAAGCTGTTTAGAAGATTATATGAAGAGAAGCTGATTAATCAGGATTTCGCCGTGGTTGATTCCTCCGAGCTCAATAAGGTGTATGAATCGGGCCGCGCGAATATCCGGATCTCCGGCGGTAACGGTCAATCGCTGCAAACCAAGCTGGAGAAGGTTGTTCCGGAAGCGGTTGTCGACGTATCTCCGCTGCAAGGTCCAGAAGGCATTCGTGTTCCGGGGGAAAGCGGAAATACCGGCTTCCTGGCAATCCCGAGATCGACGGTCAAGTCTGAAGAAGAACTGGCTAAAGTGCTGACCTTCGTTGACAAGCTGCTGGATCCCGAGATGGTCAATGTTATTAATAAAGGCATCGAAGGCGTGCATTACAAAGTCGAAGGAGATTATACCGTAACGATCGATGCGGATAAGGACGCTCAAGAAGTCAAGCCTTATCGCGATACGTTTCCGCAACGGGGCGATTTGTACAATATGGAGAAGAAACCGAAAGGAACGGAGCTGTTCAACAAGAACAAACAAATCGTGTATGAGAACGAGAATTACATTGTACCGAATCCGGCGCTTACCCTGAAATCGACGACTTACAATGAACGCGGCGGAGAGCTGGAGCAGATCATCACCGATGCGCAAACCAAGTTCATTATGGGGCAGATTGACGAGGCCGGCTGGAAGGCGGAAGTGGAGAAATGGAGAAAGAGCGGCGGAGATCAAATGGCTGCAGAATATAAAGAATCTAACACGAATCAAAAATAGCGGTCATTGAGGAGCATGTAAACGAGAGACAAAGCTGGCAAGTAAAAGGAAGTGCCTTTGGTGTACTTGGCTGCTTTGTCTCTCACTACTAATATATCTGAATTAATGATCGAAAGAACATTTCACACGGCTGCCTTATAGGCAAATCACTCATTCAACTTATATAATGAGGCAAATTAGGAGCACTCGGTTCATGGGCTGTCCATTTTCGTTCCAATTAGCACGAGATCAAGATGATTCGTTCTAAGCGCGCCAGCCGGCTTGATTTGCAGCACAAGACCATCGCGGTCAAAACGGCAGGTAAGGATAAACATCTGCTGTTGTTCCAGCAGTTGAATGTGGATCAAGCAGGTCGACGGGTCTGCCCATACGGCACCACAGGCGGAGGGAAGGCCGAAAAAAGGGTCGGGACCGATATGCCAATCATTCATGGAGCAAACAACCTTGGGACGACCGGTTTCATGAATGAAGGTGAGTTCACAGGATTGCTCACTGAACGTAAAATGACATCCTGCCCATCCCGGCTCGTTAGCAGTTAGGCGATATTGCTGCCCCGAGACCTGCACGGCTGTACTGGAGATGGAGCTTCCCTCCGGCAGATGGAGCTTCAAGGCGCTTAGACGCTGCTGCATCCGCTGACAACCGGCATCATCTAGGGGGCAGGACTGCTGCATGGAAGAAACCAGATGGGTCCAAACGCAGTCGAGGATTCCTTGGTGTTCATCCCGGTTCAGCATGGTGTTGGCCGTCGAGACAAAAACGGCGTCATGGTCCGGGATGATAAGGACGAATTGCCCGCCTGCGCCGAAAGCGCAGTAGGCTTGACGCCTGGCTCGCCAGAACTGGTATCCGTACCCGCTTCGTCCTTCCAGCAGAATTCCGGCGCTGGAGTTATCAACGACCTTGGACGTGCTTAACTCTACCCAGCCCTCCGGCAGGATCCGGATTCCGTTCCACAGCCCGTCCTGCAGATAGAGCTGACCGAATTTGGCCAGATCCTCCGTGGTGCAATAGGCTCCGCTGCCGCCCTGGTTAATTCCGAGCGGGCAGGTCTCCCACTCGATATCCTGCATCCCGAGGGGCTGAAACAAGCGGTCATCGAGATAGTCATGCACGGTTGTCCCCGTAACCCGTTGGAGTATGGCGCAGAGCGTATGCGTACCTGTCGTATCGTAGGCAAAGACGGTCCCCGGGGGATGACTCGGTGGCGTATGAAGATACTCGAACACGATATCCCGGGCCTCTTTATTGGTTGATTTTCGGTGGACGGTTTGCATACTCAGCAGATGCCGGATGGTCATATCGGCTGTGTACGGGTGTACGGTCTCCGGCTGCTTATCCGGAAAAAAATGAATGACCTTGTCCTCCAGGGAGATCCGTCCTTCACCGATGGCAATGCCGACGGCTGCCGATGTCAAGCTCTTGCTGACGGAGAAGATCGGATGCCTTAAATCCTTGTGAAAAGGGGAGTAATAACCTTCGGCAGCTACTTTGCCATGCCGAAGCAGCATAAAGCTGTGCAGGTTCATATTCCTTTCCGTCATATCCTCCATAAAGCGGAGAATGGCGGAAGGAGGAATACCGACGTCCTCCGGACGGACTCGAGCCAGTGCAGTCATCATCATCAACCTCTCGTCTGATTGGATGTACCAGGAGTGTAGGGCGGATACCAACGGTCTTGGCCACTGAGCACATGTTCGATGGTAAACCGTTTAGCCTCGGTCTCAGTGAGCTGCCTGGACCACGCAACCCGCAAGGAGGGGGATGCTCCGGGGCCGCGGCTGCCGAATTCGGCATAACGCGATGTTTCTTCACGGTCCGGTTGGTTCCAGTTATGCCAGCCCTGTGGATGAACGGAGCCGTCCATCTCGGATCGGATGAACACCACATTGGCATAAGCACGCCAAGGCCGGCCAAGGTATACGTTCTCAACACCGGGTGCTCCCGAGATTTTGCAATCGATAAAGACATAGCCAAACTCCGCTTCCTCCGGCGTATTGGCTGCGGTCAGGTAACCACCGGACCGCTTGCAGTGGATGGTGCACCGGTCGAATACGGCCGTTGCAGGCCCAAATATAAAATCGACATCGCCCTCGATATAACATTCGGCAAAGAAATGACGTCCGCCGGACACATAGAGCGTATCTTGATCACCTTCAAGTTTTACATACCGAAAGGACACCCGGTCGGCATCGATAAAGGCAGCGACTGCCTGACCCGTCCCAGGACCGGAATCATTGCGGATGGTCAATTGTTCGGCGCTGAAATCATTTGCGCAGATATAGAAGCTTCCGCTGCGAAAGGTCCCGAGGGGTTGTCCATCTTCATCTAAGGTGTGGGCGTTATCCGAATATGTAAGAATCGTTTCTTCAGGTCCTTCACCGATCATACGGATGGCTGGTTTCGATGAAGGAATGTTGATTTTCTCACGGTAAACACCTTTTTTAATTTCGATGATGACAAGACAATCGGACTGTTCGGGAATCGAGTCGATTGCAGATTGCACCGTCACGAAGTCGCCTTGCCCGCTGGGATCTACTGTGATTTTCATCGATGAACACGCTCCTCTATGGATTTTATATCTATGTTATCGAATTGGAGATTCCAATAAAAACATCTCCGATGTTTAAATCGAGTCATTCTTTGCCTTTTTTGCCGGATTTGAAAAAAAACAGCTTCTTAGACTTGTTTTCTAGAGGGAAAGTAAACAGAGAAACAGAGCATAAAATGCAAAAAACGCGATTGATTCAGCATCAAATCCGGAATTTTTATCGTTTATGTTTCTTTATAATGAGGCTTGAGATTAAATCTTCCAAGGATATTGAGGTGAGGCGGTATTGAAGCAAGAGAACAATTGGTCCGTCCGGACGGCGGAAACCATTCTCCGTCAAGCGGACAGCGAGGGACTTCACCCGGAAATTGCCCGCCGGTGGGCGTATGTTCCCGGGATGATGCTCATGGCGGTCGCCCGCACAGGGGACTTTTATAACAAGGACGATTATTTTGATTTCATGAAGCGGCATATGGATCTGTTTGTTCAGGCTGATGGGGACATTCGGGGGTACAGAATCGAAGAATATAATCTGGACCAGATCAACCAGGGGAAAAATTTATTTGCGCTAAGTGCCAGATTTCATGACTCCCGTTATGAAAAGGCTTCCCATACGCTAGCCGCCCAGCTGATCAGCCAGCCCAGAACGACGGACGGCGGTTTTTGGCACAAAAAAGTATACCCGTTTCAGATGTGGCTGGATGGGCTCTATATGTCATCGCCGTTTCTGGCCCAGTATGCCAAAACTTATAACCGGTCTGAACTGTTCGACGAGGTAGCTCACCAGCTTCTGCTGGTGGAGCGTAGAACCCGGGATTCCAAGACGGGCCTGCTCTATCACGGATGGGATGAAGCGAAGGAACAAGTATGGGCCGATCCGGAAAGCGGGCGGTCCCCGCATTTTTGGAGCCGGGCCTTGGGCTGGTATGCGATGGCGCTAGTGGACAGTCTTGAATTTTTTCCGGTAGATCATCCGAAGCGAGGTACAATGATTGGCATATTCGAACGCCTAAGCCGAGCGCTGGCACGTTATCAGGAGAAAGAGAGCGGGCTGTGGTTCCAGGTGCTCGATCAGGGCTTCCGGGAAGGCAATTATCTTGAAACCTCCGGCTCCTCCATGTTTATTTACGCTTTGGCCAAGGGCGTTCGGCTCCAGTATCTGGAACAGCCTTCAAGACCTGTTGCGGAGCGGGCTTACGAAGGTTTGATCCAGCGGTTTGTTGAGGCTGGCAAAACCGGCGTGCATCTTCATTCCATATGTCATGGAGCGGGGCTCAGCGATGACCGCAACGGCTCGTATGAATATTACATCAGTGAACAAGTGGTGTCCGACGCCCAGATTGGCGTAGCGCCTTTCATCCTTGCCAGTCTGGAAATGGAGCGGTTAGCAGATTCGTGATAGGAGGAGGAACTAAATGATGCACTCATCGTCATCGCTGCAAGCATTACAGAACAAATCATGGTTGTCGGATCAGGGAGACGGGACGTTCGTGAACCCGGTGCTTCATGCGGATTATTCGGATCCGGATGTGATCCGGGTCGGGGAAGATTTCTATATGACGGCCTCCAGCTTCGGTCATCTGCCGGGACTGCCGATTCTGCACTCGAAGGATTTGATTAACTGGAGGATTATTAATCATGTGCTGCCCCGGATGGAGCTGCCGGGCTATGACGTCCCTCAACATGGGAACGGCGTCTGGGCTCCGGCCCTTCGGTTCCATGACGGCAAGTACTGGGTGTTCTACGGGGATCCGGATGTCGGCATCATGATGAGCACAGCTGCGGACCCGGCAGGCAGCTGGACGCCTCTGCATCTGGTTCAAGAGGGGAAAGGCTTGATCGACCCGTGTCCGTTCTGGGACGATGACGGCCAGGCCTACCTGGTTCACGCGTTTGCCAAAAGTAGATGCGGCATCAAGCATCTGTTAAGAATGTGCCGGATGTCCCCGGACGGAAAGCGCCTCTTGGATGAAGGTCAGATTGTCTTCGACGGGACCGAACGTCATCCGACGATGGAAGGGCCGAAGATGTATAAACGAAATGGTTATTACTATATTTTTGCGCCTGCCGGGGGAGTATCAACGGGGTGGCAGACCGTGCTTCGGTCAACCTCGGTCTTTGGCCCTTATGAAGACAAAATCGTACTGCATCAAGGCGATAGCCCGATTAACGGCCCGCATCAGGGCGGTTGGGTAGAGCTGGATTCGGGAGAATCCTGGTTTATGCATTTTCAAGACAAAGGGGCCTACGGAAGAATTGTTCATCTGCAGCCGATATGCTGGGTGGATGATTGGCCGGAAATGGGTGCCGATACGAATGGAGACGGGATCGGCGAACCGGTTCTGCGTTATCCGAAGCCAAACGTCGGCGGGGAACACAGGATTGAGGCACCGGACGATTCAGACGAGTTCGAAGACGCTCAGCTTGGCCTTCAGTGGCAGTGGCAGGCTAATCCGAATCCGGCCTGGTATGCATTCGAGGAGGAAAGCCATTTGCGATTATTCGCCTTCCCGGTGCCGGAGAACCAGCCTTCGCGCACGATCTACGATGCTCCTCACTTGCTGATGCAGAAATTCCCGGCGGAAGTATTTCATGCGGAAGCCAAACTGGATGGAACGGCGCTAAAGCCTGGTGAACGGGCGGGCTTGATCGTATTCGGACGAACATTCGCTTATGCGGCCATTCAGATGAAGGCGGACGGCTCCGGCATGGAAATCATCCAGGCCCAAGGGAACGGCTCGGAGGAGAATGTGGTGTGGTCCGACGGATTGGATGAAGGGAAGGTAACGATTCGGGTGACCGTTCATCCCGGTGCTCAATGCCGCTTCTATTTTGCTTCTGCCGATGGTCCTTTCTTGCCGAGCGGAGATAGGGAGTTCGAAGCCGAAAAGGGGCACTGGGTCGGTGCCAAGGTCGGATTGTTCGCGGCAAGTACGGAAGAACAAGCGGATAGAGGGTATGTGGATATCGACTGGTTTAGGGTTGGAAGAGGAGAGATATAGAAAGAGAAAGATTACGGGGCTGCTCCAAGACGGTAACAACTTTGGAACAGCCCCGATTCTATCCATGACGCTTGCGGTACTGAAGAGGCGTGGTCCCCGCGATTTTTTTGAAGGTTTTATTAAAGTGGGCAATATGCTCAAATCCGGCTTGCTCGGAGATGAATTGTACGGATTCTCTGCTGTTCACGAGCATTTTCTGTGCTTCGCGAATTCGTACCACCTGCAGGTATTCGCGAAAGTGAAAGCCTGTCAGCTTGGTGAACACTCTGCTGAGATAGGAAGGGCTGATGTAAAACTGCTTGGCGACCTGCTCCAGCGTAAGTCTTTCATGATAATTGGATTTGATGTATTGGGCAATTTCTGAAATTTTCTGATGCATCGGATGCTCATATTCATGGGTTTGGAATTGAAGCGTGGTCTCGATCCGATGAAGGCGGATGAGCAGCTCGTTCATCCATGCGCGAACCAATGAGCTGTAGTGAGTCTGCTCCGTTTGGCATTCTGCGAGCATCGAGAGGAGCAGCCGTTCGATTTCGGGCTGATGCTTCAGCGGAATGCGAACGAGTCTGGACGTCCCGTGATCGAGCAGCTTGGCGACGCCGGCATCGCCTTGTTCGATGAAGCTTCTGGAGAAGCTGATCAGCACCCGCTCGAAGGTCAGCTTATCGGAGCTTGCCGTTGAGTGGAGATCATGCGGGTTCACGATCATCATGTCCCCTTTTTTGACGGTAAACACGTTATCGTCCATGAAGTAGACCCGCTCACCGTTAAGCAAGTAATACAGCTCGAAGTAGGGATGCTCATGCGGACGGGGCATGCTGCTGGAACCGTTTTGCGACATGTATTGGATGGAGAAATCATGGTCTCCGATGTGGTACTTGGGCTGCAGCCGGTCATTCATTCCTCATTAACTCCTTAGTTCGCATGGTTGGATTACCACCGATTGTGATCGTAGAAAATTATATATCATGCCTGCAGCCGATCTTCAAGGGCTTTGAACGCAATCGGCAACAATTTTTAAGATGAAAGAAAGTATGAGTTTTCAGAGGAGCAGAAGTTTTTTTAACCCCGGATGGAATAGAGGTCCCGATGGAACGCCATGGCCATGTTATCGAAATGCCTACCGAACAAGGCGGAAGGTATATCGTCCTGCCGGTATAAATCGAATAAGCAATCTTACAAATACGGAGGTACACATGATCAAACAAACAGAAGAAGCGATATGTCCTGACTTGCCAGTGATCCCGGAGTATATCGTAACGATTACGGACTATGGAGCCGTTGGAGACGGCGTATATGACAACACCGAGGCATTTCATCAAGCGATTGAAGCCTGCGTTAAGGCCGGTGGTGGGAAGGTGGTCATCCCTCCCGGGATCTGGCACACCGGTCCATTGACCCTGCAGAGCCGGATTGAGCTTCACGCCTCTGCCGGTGCGCTTGTTGTGTTCAGCAAGCAATTCGAAGCTTATCCGATCCGGATGTCTACTTATGAGGGCCGGCAGATGTTCCGCTGCCAGTCTCCGCTCGATGGAGAAGGGCTGGAGGATATCGCGATTACCGGCAGCGGCATCTTTGACGGAAGCGGCGAAGCCTGGAGGCCGGTTAAGCAAGGGAAGCTGACCGAAAGCCAGTGGGATCGTTTAATTCACAACGGTGGTGTCGTGGATGGCGAGGGACTGTGGTGGCCAACGCCGGCTGCCCGGGACGGGAAGGAGAACTTGGCCCGGATCGAACAGACAGGCAGCGAGGATCCACATGACTATGCACCTGTGAGAGACTACCTGAGGCCCAATCTGCTCAGCTTTAGAAAATGCAAGCGGATCCTGCTCAGCGGCCCGACCTTTCAAAACTCCGCAGCCTGGTGCCTGCATCCTTGGGCATCAGAGCAGATTACCATTCAGAACATTACCGTCCGCAATCCATGGTATGCCCAGAACGGGGACGGTCTGGACATCGATTCATGCAAATGCGTAATCGTGGAAAACAGCTCGTTTGATGTAGGAGATGATGCGATTTGTCTGAAGTCCGGTAAAAATGAAGCCGGGCGCCTGCTGGGAAAGCCGAGTGAGCGGATCAACATCCGGAACTGCACCGTTTATCACGGCCACGGCGGCATCGTGGTCGGCAGTGAAATGTCCGGAGGCATCAAGGATGTATACGTATCCGATTGCACCTTCATCGGCACCGATATCGGCATTCGTTTTAAAAGCTGCCGCGGTCGCGGCGGCGTGGTCGAGAACATCTTCATTGAAAGGATCCGGATGCGGGATATCGACGGGGATGCGATCTCCTTCAATTTATATTACGAAGGGAAAGCCGGCTCCGGCGAGTATCAAACGGAAGTGATGCTGCCCGTTACCGAGGAAACCCCCGTGTTCCGGAATATTGTCATTCAGGATATTGTGTGCAGCGGCGCGCACACTGCGCTGCTCATCAACGGCTTGCCGGAGATGCCGGTGGAGAACTTGACGGTGAAGAGGACGGCCATCACAAGTCGGGAAGGCATTGTATGCCGAAATGGAAAGAACCTCAGCATTCAGGACATCGTCCTTCGTAATCAGGAAAATCAGCTGCTTCTCTTTCACCAAAGCCGAAATGTTCAGGTGGCGAATGTAAGCGGAGAAGGGGGCTCACAGGATGACCGCCTGCTGGTGGTGACGGGGGAACGGTCCAGGCAAATCGAATGCTCGGGGCTGAAGGCCGATAAGGCTAGGCAGATTATGATTTCTTCTGAAGTGGAACCGGAGGAGGTCGTGATCAAGTAGCTTTGCTGTTGGATTCAATAAGGCTTAGAAAGGAGGTGATCGAATTATAACCGTTGCAAGCATCTCAAAATGATAAGGAGGTATGCAATTGATAGCAGCAAAATGGTTAAAGCAAATGCTTGTCCTCACCATGCTGTTTACAAGTTTTTCCGGCGGAGCCGCTTATGCTGAGGAAAGCCCTGAAACCGTAACCCCGTCCAATTCCTCGCGAACGCCGGCATTTCCGGGTGCCGAAGGCGGTGGAAAGTATACGACTGGCGGCCGGGGCGGCGACGTGTACGAGGTAACGACGCTGGCCGACTCGGGTCCAGGCTCGCTTCGTGATGCGGTCAGTGCTGGAAACCGGACCGTTGTATTTAAAGTCGGCGGCGTCATCGAGCTGAAATCTCCCCTTAAGATTCTCGGAGACAATCTGACGATTGCCGGCCAAACGGCGCCGGGCGATGGAATTACGGTCATCGGGTATCCAACGTCCTTTGATGGAAACAACCTGATCATCCGTTATATGCGATTCCGTCTGGGCGATATGAATGAAACGGAAGCAGACTCTTTTGGCGGACGGTATAAGAAAAACATTATCATCGACCACTCCTCGTTCAGCTGGTCCGTCGACGAAGTGCTCAGCCCTTACGGTAACGAAAATGTCACGGTGCAGTGGTCGATCATAGCAGACGCCATGCACATTAGCAAACATGTCAAAGGCAGACACGGCTACGGCGGGATATGGGGCGGCAAGAACACCAGCTTTCATCATAATTTGATCGCCCACAACTCCAGCCGCAACCCGGCGTTTGACAGCACGGCAGGCAATTCCCATGATTTCCGCAATAACGTTGTTTACAACTGGGGATTCTTTGCTTCGTACGGAGGCAAAGGCGCGGTTACCAATATGATCAACAATTATTACAAGCCCGGACCTGAAACGGAAGTGGTTCGGTTTATGAATGCGGAGAGCACCGGGAGCTACTATATTGACGGCAACGTTATGGACGGCTATCCGGAATATACTCAGGATAACTGGTCCGGCGTTCATAAGTATCCGGATTACGTGAAGCTGGAAACTCCCGCTTCCTTTGCCAATCCACTGCCGACCGAATCCGTCGAAGAGGCTTATGAAGCGGTTATGCAAAGCGCCGGAGCCACCCTGCCGAAACGGGATGCCGTCGATGCCAGAATCATCCATGACGTTATTCACCGAACCGGCATGCATATCAACTCTCAGAATGAAGTAGGCGGATATCCGCTAGTAGAGATGGTCAGATCCACGTTAGAAGATAATGATCATGACGGTATGCCGAATGATTGGGAGATCGCTCGCGGGCTGGACCCGAGAGATCCGAGTGACCGCAATCTGGCCAATAAGGAAGGATACACGAATCTGGAGCTGTATTTGAATTCCATGACGGGAAACGGATCAGCTAATCCCTCTGCAGTCATTACCGCTCCGGCAAACAACACGGTGGTCAAAGCCGGATCGAACGTGACGATTGAAGCGTCCGTGTCCGATGAAGACGGAAGCGTATCGAAGGTCGAGTTTTACCGGAACGGAGAGAAGGTTGGAGAGGATGACAGCATGCCGTTCCGCTATGAGTGGACGGACGCTGTGGACGGCACCCATTATTGGGCCGCGAAAGCGATCGACGATACGGGAACGATGGCGTTCTCGACGAGCGTGGTCGTTCATGCGAACACCGAAGGGAGCATCGAGCCTTGGAAGTCGGCCGATATAGGCAGTCCGGGAATACCGGGACACACCCAGCTTGGTGACACCCTCGGCGAAGTGACCGTCAAGGCGGCAGGAGATATCGGCGGCACGAAGGACGTCTTTCATTTTGCCTATCAGGAGATCGAGGGGGACGCTGAAATTGTGGCCCGGGTTGAAAGCATTACCCCTACGAATGAGGAAGCGGAAGCGGGCATCATGTTCCGCGAGAGTCTGAAGGAGGATGCTCCATTCGTTTCCCTTGTCGTCCCTTATATTCGTACGGGGAAAAGAGGTGTTACCCTTAGTCGAGCCGAGGAGGGCGGAGATGTTGCGAGAATTCAGCCGGAGCAGGAATTTCAGCTGCCTTATTGGATCAAGCTTGTCCGTAAGGATAACCAATTCACATCAATGATCTCTCAAGATGGAACCAGCTGGACCACGGTCGGAAACGTCCAAGTCGATTTGCCTAAGCAAGCCTATGTCGGCCTCGTGGCGGATGCGGGTAAAGTGAACAATGAGACGTGGAAATACAATACCTCGACATTTACTAACATCAATATATCGGCAGATACAGGCAGCGGCCCGAAAACCGTATATTATGTGAACGATGATTTTGAAAACCTTGAAGCTGGCTCCGTACCTGACGGTTATGGAGTGATCCCGGATCCGCAGGATGCCGATCATACGGTCACGGTGGAGCAAGTACCTGCGAATTCTACGGGCAACGATTCCGAGAAGTCGCTAAAGGTATACGATAATGCAGTAGGCAGCACAGGGTTTACAATCAGCTTCCCGCAGCAGTTGGGTACGGTTGTCGTCGAGACGGATTTCATGTCACCGGCCATGCCCGGCACTTCGGTGCTGCTTCAGATTAAGGATGCAGAAGGTACCAAGACGCCGATTGCTCTTGAGGTGCGCAAGCCGCAGTTACCGATTCAGGAGGATGCGTACGCCCTGGTTTACAAGAACAAGAATGGGCAAGACGTAAAGTTAACCGACCTTCCGGCCGCTAACCGCTGGTACAATCTGAAGGTCATTGCCAATGCGGCGGCTAACACCATGGATATTTACGTAGACAACGCACTGGCAGCCGAGCAGGTTGAGTTTAGAGACGATATGCGGACATTAGGACTAGGTAGCGCATTGTTCGGCAGAACGCCCGGAACCGGCAAGGGAACTTATTACTTCGACAACATCAAGGTATACGTGGAACCGGCAGCCGCACCTAAAGGACTACGGGCGATCCCTGGGAATGCGAAGGTTCAGCTGAATTGGGATAACGCCCAAGGTGCTTTATCGTATACCGTCAAAAGAAGCACGACAAACGGGGGGCCGTACGAGACCGTGGCATCCGATCTGAGTGCTTCCAATCCATCGTATACGGATACAAGCGTAATTAACGAAACCACTTATTATTATGTGGTTACCGGAGTGAGTGATTTAGGAGAAAGCGATCCCTCGAACCAAGTGCGTGTTACGCCATCGGTGAATGCCGTGAAGCCGCAAGCCCCGGCGGAGCTCGCGGGACTTAGCCGCAACACACAGGCTGATCTCACCTGGCAGCCGGTGGAGCATGCGGTCACCTATACGGTGAAGCGAAGCGAAAGTCAGGAAGGGCCTTATATTGAGGCAGGACGCGCAGAAGAGCCTTTCTTTAGAGATACGGGGCTTGTAAACGGTAAAGTCTACTATTATACGGTGACGGCGACAAGCGTTGCCGGCGAAAGCGAGGCGTCCGACCCGGTCGAGGTCCGTCCGGTGGCGCCGCTAGAGTCGCCAGCGGATGTTAAAGCGAGTGCCGGCGATGCATCGGCGGTGATCTCGTGGAATGCCTCACCCGATGCTTCGAGTTATCAGATCAAGCGAAGCACCGTTCACGGCGGCCCTTACACGGTCATTGCCGATCAAGTGAAGGATATCCGCTATGAGGAAAGCGGCTTGGAGAACGGGACGGCCTACTATTATGTGTTTCCGCACATAACGGCACCGCCTCCAGCGCGAATTCTGAAGCGGTTCGGGTCATTCCATTCCCTGCGAATACCTCGCCGCCTCCGGGTGATCTTCGACTAAACCCGGCCAAAGACCACGTCAAGCTGTCCTGGTCAGCCGTAGAAGGTGCAGCTTCTTATCAAATCAGAAGGTCGGAATCAAGAAGCGAAGCAGGAAGTGTCGTCGCCTCCGATTTGCGGCAGCCCGAATTTATCGATACGGATGTCGTTGCCGGCACAACTTATTATTATTCGGTGCAGTCGGTAAACGAGAACGGGCCGGGCGTCGGAAGCGATCCTCAAGGAGCAACGCCTGCTTCCGTCATCGTCGTGGCGAAAGACGGCACAGGCATGTTTACCAGCGTTCAAGCCGCGGTGGACTCCATCCCGGATGGCAATACGGACCGAACGATAATCTATATCCGTAATGGAATCTATGAGGAGCAGGTTACCGTTCCCAAGACGAAGCATGCCGTGAGCTTTATTGGCGAGAGCAAGGAAGATACGGTCATTACCTATACCGGGATAACGGGCACCGGATTCAATGAACGTGCCACCGCCGTCGAATCCGATGATTTTACCGCCGAGAACATCACGTTTGCGAATGGAGCGGGTCCTCAAGGCCCGGCGCCTGCGCTGGACCTTCGGGGAGATCGGGCCTTTTTCAACCATGTCCGCATGATCGGTTATCAGGATACGTTCTTTGTGAACAATGCCGGGAAACGGGTGTATGTGAAGAACAGTTATATTGAAGGAGCGGTGGATTTTATCTATGGACCTGGAATCGCCGTGTTTGACCAGAGCGTCATTCACAATGTCCGTTCAGGCGGATATATTACCGCTGCCAGCACGCCGGAAAATCAGCCCTACGGATATTTGTTCCTCAACAGCAAGATTACAGGAGCGGACGGAATCGAAGATGTCTACCTCGGGCGACCATGGAGACCCTTTGCCCATGTGCTGTTCATGAACACGGAAATGGAAGGAATCGTGCACGATAAAGGCTGGCATAACTGGGGACGACCGGATAACGAGAAAACCGCCAAATACTATGAATATAACAATACCGGACCTGGTGCGGCAGCCGAAGCCCGCGCGAATTGGTCGAAGCAGCTCACGCCGGAGGAAGCGAATCTGTACACGATTCCAATGATGATGAAGGGATCGGATGGTTGGGATCCGACTAGAATGCCTGTTCTTCCGCAGCCTTACGGGGAAGAAGACAATACAGCTCCGCACACATCGTCCCAAATAACACCTGAAACACCGAACGGCCTGAACGGCTGGTATACGGTGCCGGTTACCATTGAATTGAGTGCGGAAGACGACGGTTCAACTGTTACCGAAACCGTCTACAGTTTAGGCGGTATCACCTGGACTCCTTACTCGGGGCCGATCGTTCTGGACCGGGAAGCGGCCGCGGCTGCGATATACTATCGCTCCGTCAACGCTGCAGGTCTTGAGGAAAGCATCCGATCCATTGTATTGAACATGGATCTGTCCCCACCGGATATTCACGTAGAAACACCGGTACAGGAGGGAGGATGGAATGTCTCCAGGGATTGGACGCCGATCATTGAAATGAGCGATTCCGTTTCCGGCGTCGACGACAGCCGGACGGTTATCAAGCTGGACGGTAATCCCGTTCAACCCGGTGAAGCCATCCCGCTGTATCAGCTCCCGCTCGGGAGTCATGTCTTAACCGTTGAAGGAGCAGATCTTGCGGGCAATACGTCAGTAGCTGAGATTGAATTTCAGACGGTTACGAGCACCGGCGATATGATCGCTTTGATCGAACGGTTCCTGAGCAGCGGAGAGATTGGGAATGCCGGTATCGCCAACAGTTTGACGAAGAAGCTGGAGAAGGGAAATATGGATAGCTTTGAGAACGAGGTCCGGGCACAGCGGGGCAAACATGTGTCAGAACTGGCGGCGGACATCCTGCTGCGGCATGCCGAGGCATTAAGATAAGAGATTATATAAGTTCTAAAGCCCTCAAATTTTGAATCACGCTGGATATCATGATGCTTTTATTCCAGAATCCACAAAACAGGGATGATGAGATCCCTGTTTTTGTGCTGCTCTGGCTCCCGTAGTTCTCGGATCCTGAACGTTCACATAGTGTTCCATTTCAGTATGACTGCAATCACATGTACGGAGACAGGAGTTTCATATACTTGGGTTGTAAGAGTGAAATAGTTCACAAAGATGGGGTTTAGTCTAAGGAGGTTTGACTATGAGTTCATTCACGCTTCAGAGCCAGGTATCCGATATTGTTACATCCATCCCGCAAACGGCGGATTTATTCCGATCACTCCGGATTGATTTTTGTTGTGGAGGGCAGGTGCCACTGGAAGAAGCAGCTAAACAGCGTAATTTGGAACCTGCCGCCGTACTGGAGAAGGTTCAAACCCTGGAGAACAAGTTTGCCGATTATCAGGAAAGCCGTCCGGCTTCACTGAGGGAATCCGAACTGATTGAATACATCCAGCATAAACATCATGCCTTCTTGCGGGATGAATTACCTGCTTTAACGCCGTATGTGACGAAGTTGGCACGCGTTCATGGAGAGCATCATCCCGAGCTTCTCCGGGTGCAGGAGCTTTTCTCGGATCTGAAAAAAGAACTGCTGGAGCATACGATGGATGAGGACGAGCATGTATTCCCGCTTATCTTGAAATTTGTTGCAGAGCCTAACCACCAAGCTGCAGCGGAGCTTAAGCCGCATGTGTCTGAGCTGGAAGATGAACATGCTCACGCCGGCAGATTGCTTCAAGAGCTCAGGGAAGTAACCGCTGATTTCGAACTTCCGTCGGATGCCTGCGGCACGTATCGGCTGGTCTATCAACGGTTGGCCATGCTTGAAAAGGACACCTTCGAGCATATCCATCTGGAAAACAACATCTTGTTTGAGCGGATTCGCGAAGCGGTATAACATTGGTTAGAACCCCTTCTAAGCTGGGTGATGTATTGCTCGGATGACGATCGAACGTGTAAAATAACGCCCTAACAATAACGCCCTAACCTTATGGTTAGGGCGTTATTGTTTTGTCATGATTAGCGTGCAGACTCCTTCCCCGGGAGGGAGAAGAGGTCAAATAAAATTCACTTAACTATTCCCTGTATTCAGTCGATAAATATATCAGTTGGAATTATTCGACACAGGAGGGCGCATATGGATTATTCGAAATTGGGAAAACAATTCATAGGCGGGGTATGGCGAGACGGTAAAAGCGGTAAAACGCTGCCTGACATCAATCCATATAATGATGAGGTCATTACGGCTTTTCAAATCGCGAGTGTTGCAGACATTGATGATGCCTATCAGGCTGCCTACCAAGCTAAGCTGGAATGGGACAAGGTTAACCCTTACCGTAAACGCGACATCCTTGAAAATGCGGTTAAATATATGGAGTCGCATGAGGAAGATATTACGTCCATTATTGTTCAGGAGCTGGGCGGAACGCGTCTGAAGGCGGCATTCGAGATCGGTCTTGTGAAAAATATGATTAAGGAAGCGGCAACGTTTCCCCTAAGAATGGAGGGAAAGATTTTACCATCCACTGAAGATGGCAAGGAGAACCGACTGTATCGGATCCCGGCTGGCGTGGTTGGGGTAATCAGTCCATTTAACTTTCCTTTCTTCTTGTCCATGAAGTCCGTCGCCCCGGCATTAGGTGCCGGCAACGGCGTCGTGCTGAAGCCGCATGAGGATTCGCCGATTACGGGTGGAACGCTGATCGGCAAGATTTTCGAAGAAGCGGGTATACCGAAGGGCCTGTTGAATGTAGTGGTGACAGATATCAAGGAGATTGGCGATGCGTTCGTTGAGCATCCGATTCCGAGAATCATTTCTTTCACGGGTTCGACTAAGGTTGGAAGCCATATTGGCCAGCTGGCCGTCAAGCACTTCAAAAAGCCGCTGCTGGAGCTCGGCGGGAACAGCGCGTTCATTATCCTGGAAGATGCTGATATCGATTACGCGGTACAAGCGGCAACGTTCAGCAGATTCACGCATCAAGGCCAGATCTGTATGTCGGCCAACCGGATTCTTGTACAGAAGCCGATCTATCAGGAATTTGTAGATAAATATAAAGAGAAGGTCTCTACCCTTACAACAGGTGATCCAAGCGATCCGCAGACCATTATCGGGCCCGTCATCAACCATCGGCAGGCAGAAACGCTGGAGAAGCTGATTGAGAAGGGGATTGAGCAAGGTGCAGTTCCACTGGTACGGGGTAAAATCACCGGCAGAATGGTGGAGCCTACCGTCCTCGTCAATGTCAAACCGGATATGGAGGTAGCGCAAGAGGAATTGTTCGGCCCGGTAGTATGTATCATCCCGTTCGAAACGGAAGAGGAAGGAATCGAGATCGCCAACGATACACGATTTGGGCTTAGCGGGGCTATTCACACCTCCAATCTGGAACGCGGGGTAGAACTGGCGAAGAAGGTCCATACAGGTATGATCCATGTGAACGATGTCACGATTAACGACGAGCCGATTGTAGCATTTGGCGGAGAGAAGCAGTCGGGATTGGGTCGTCTGAATGGGGAGTGGAGCCTGGATGAATTTACGACCATGAAGTGGATATCGGTTCATTACGGACAAAGGAAATTCCCGTATTAAGGGTTGGGGGAGATAGGCATGAATAATGTGACTGAAGAGCAAACACAGCATGAGCTGATCAGCGCCTTTGTAAAGGTAGCTCCATTGCTGAAAAGCCTTACGAATGATGACATCACAATTGGCATTTATGATACGGAGAAGCTTATCATCAACATTCCGGGAAGAACCTTTTCGCTGAATGTCAAGCCTGGGGACCCGCTAGTGGAGGGGGATATCGTAACCGATGCCATCCGCAATAATAAAGCTTTATCGGCTGTCGTTCCGAAAGAGCTGTTTGGATTTCCGCTAGCTGCACGCGCGATCCCCCTTCACGACGAACAAGGCAGGGTTATCGGCGGTGTAGGCATGGGGACAAGTCTTCAAAAAGCGAATGCGCTGTTTGAGATGGCCGAGAGTTTCTCGGCAATTGTTGAACAGACCACCGCGTCCATTGAAGATATCAGCCAATCGATTGCTCACCTTACCGAACGTGTAACTGATGTAACGAACCAAATGACGGACGTCAGCTCCAGCGCGCAGCAGATTGGGAAGATCTCCAGCGTTGTTAAGGAGATTTCGGATCAGAGCAACATGTTAGGGCTTAATGCTTCTATCGAAGCAGCAAGAGCTGGGGAAGTCGGAAGAGGCTTCTCGGTCGTTGCTGATGAGATTCGGAAGCTTGCGACAAGCTCCAAAGAGAACGTGGACCAGATTAATGGCATTACGAAGAATATTCAGGAATTTTTGCAGCACTTAAATCATGCTTTTTCCGATATCCACACGCTAACCGATACCCAGTCAAGGGCGATTCAGGAATTCTCTGCAACGATCCATGAGATTAGTATCAAAGCAGAGGAGTTAGCGCAGGTAGCAGAAGAAAGCCTGTATGCAAAAGAAAACAAGCAATAGAAACTCAGAATACTCTGTGTAACTTAATTTTATACAGGCAGATAGAGCAGAAAAGAGCAGAAATACACCTATGATGTATTTCTGCTTTTTATTAGATATGCTGTGGCAATGCACCATGATGCCGATGAACTCAAAAGATATCCGGTTCATATCTAATGTTAATATGCTTTTTAAACTAATCGCTAGGGTATTTTCGCTTCGCTGCTTGGTTTATCATTATGTAATGGGTAATTTTGAAAGCGGTAACATTCGACGTGAAAAAGATCCGTATAGGTCCACGAATCCATTTGAAGAAAGGTACAGTGAAGAGGATGACGAAGACAAGCAAAACCATATTGTTTCAAGGTGACTCCATAACGGACGGGAATTGGGGGCGCGACAACGATCTTAATCATATTCATGGACATGGCTACGTATATCTTATTGCTGCTGAGCTGGGCTATGAACTAGCGGAAAGCCAGCCACAGTTCATCAATCGAGGAATCAGCGGCCATCGCGTCTCAGATTTGTACGCGCGTTGGAATGAAGATGCGATTAGCCTGCAACCTGACCTGATCAGTATGTTGGTTGGCGTTAACGACGCAGGCCGGATCATCGAAGGCTCGCCAAGCGGAGCTACCGACAGGTTCGAAAAAGCATATCGTCACATACTGGAGGAAACGAAAGAAGTGCTTCCACAGACAGGACTGGTTTTATGTGAGCCATTCGTACTGAAAACGGGCGCCACCGTGCAACACTGGGACGAATGGCGTCAACGGCTGAATGAATATAGCCTAGTTGTCCGGCAATTGGCTCAAGAGTTTGAAACACTGTTTGTCCCCCTGCAAGAAGCGTTTGATCATGCGGCAAAACGAGTAGGCGCAGAGTATTGGATATGGGATGGCATTCATCCCACGACAGCCGGGCATCAATTGATTTCACGTGAATGGCTGAGGGTCGTGCAGAATAGTCCATTCGCTATAAGTTGAACAGATACATAAAGTGATCTCGCTCGAAAGTCCACAGATAATCAAATCAGTCATGTTCTCAGCTGCAACTCTTTCACCGAAAGGCTGGAAGGGTTTTTTCTTGCACTGAAGTGGCCTCAATTGTGGGTTGGCAGATCAATCTATAAATATATTTATACAACTAGTATAATAATCTGATTTGTCTTATTAAAAGACGGCTTGTAGAATAATCTCTGTAAACAGCCAACAAAAAAAGGAGGAAGTACAATGGAGAAAAGCATACTAATTGTCGTTACCAATCATTCAGATATACAAGACGGAAGAAAAACGGGCATCTGGTTAGCAGAATTCGCTGAAGCTTATATTGAGTTTATAAAGAAGGGCTATCAGGTTACAGTGGCGAGTCCGCTCGGCGGACAAAGTCCAGTAGATCCAAACAGCGTGAATGAGGATACCCCGAAAGAGATATGGGAAGCAGCAGTACATCTGGAAAACACGGTTCGTATCCGTGATGTTTCTGCCCATAATTTCGATGCTATTTTCCTGCCGGGTGGTCATGGAACGATGTATGACTTGCCGGACGAACAAATGCTGCATCAATTAGTCCGTAATTTTTATGAAGCTGGAAAAATAGTCGCTGCAGTGTGTCATGGACCTGCTGGATTGACAGGAGTCACATTATCGGATGGACAGCCCCTAGTTGCTGGAAAACGGGTGAATGCTTTCACAGACAGGGAAGAGGCGGAAACCGGACTTAGCGAAATTCTTCCTTTTCTACTTGAAAGCAAGCTTCGGGAATTGGGAGCCGTTTTCGTGGCGGCGCCTAACTGGACTACCCATCATGAAGTTGACGGGAATTTGATAACAGGCCAGAATCCTCAGTCTACCCTGGCTGTAACCAAAGCTGTTATTGAAAAACTCGGATAAGGAGCACGGAGGCTGCTGTTTGTATAAAACAGTGGCCTCCATGCTTTTCTTTTGTGTAGAATGATTAGGAAGTCTATCATTGTAGTAAACAAACCGGTATCAAAAAAGCGCAGCATGGACCGACATTGCGCTGATATTTAGGGACACCACGATTGAGTCCATATGCAAAGGGGTAGGAATATAATGGTGGATTTTGAATGGTACCGAAGCTTTATCAGTATCTATAAACATAGATCCGTATCGGAAGCCGCCAAAACTCGGTTAATGACCCAGCCCGCAATGAGCCAGCATCTTGCCGCATTGGAAGCCGAACTGGGTGAATCATTGTTTACAAGAACCTCTAGAAAGATGGTTCCCACCGAAAAAGGTAAAGAACTCTATACTCAAGTGGTTCCGTTGATCGAAGCCTTGGAAGAAGCAACGCAAACATTCATGATGAACACTTCTGTAACAGCTCCCGTCATCCGAATTGGGACAGCCCACGAATATTTTCGGGAGAAGCTAGCTCCCCATTTGGGGGAGTTCCCCTTTCGAATGATTGCTCATTTTGGCGTTGCCTCACATATTTTGGAGTTATTATTGGAAGAAAAGGTCGACATACTTATAACGTCCCAAAAAATATTGGCTCCCGGCATTGAATATATCCAATATGTTCAAGAAGAGTTTGTGCTGGTTGCACCCTATAATTTTAAAGAAATCGACTTCGAAGATCCCGACCGGTTCGAAGCCTGGCTGTGCGCTCAAGATTGGATCAGCTATGGCAGTGATTTACCGATCATACGCAGATTATGGAGAGAACACTTCAAGAAAAGACCACATATGCAAATCATGCACGTTCTGCCGGACCTTCATTCCATATTAGCCGCCATAGAACACGGTTCGGGAATAAGTGTCCTCCCCACTTATATGCTGGAAAAATCAATACACAACCGTCAGGTAAAGATCATTTATCCTTCCTTCAAGGTAAGCAACGAGCTGTATCTGGCTTATCCTATCAAATTTCGAAACCTTCCTATAGTGAAAGCGATGATTGAAGCATTGCGAAAAACTTTCTGAACCGCTGATTCAAAACGGAATCCAGTGGTTTTTTTTGTTGTGTCCATCGGCATCATCGATGCACTGCCCGAGAAGGAACGTTCGCAAGGAATCTCGTTCTATTCATTGTTTTCCTATATTCCCGGCGTGATCGGCCCCGTTCTCGCATTAGGCCTCTGGCAGACCGGGGGGATGGATTCATTCACCGTCATTTTTGTAGCCATCGCAATCTGTACCGGTTTGTTTGGATACAGCGTCAAGATGGATAGAGACAGTTTGCATCAGCATTTCTTCAGAGCAGGGAGCAGCTTTTCTTTATACTGGCGCTATTCTCATGGGCATTACGCAGGCGCTCTTATACCCAACGTTAACTACTTATTTGTCCTTTGTTTTACCTTCATCCAACCGCAATGTGTTAATCGGGCTGTTTATTGCCATGGCTGACCTTGGCGTATCCATGGGCGGGGTTGTGATGGGGCCCATCGCGGATTATTTCTCTTACTCCGTCATGTATATGATATGCGCTGTATTAAGCATGGCTATGGTAATTGTTGCGTACGAGCGAAGAGGAAGCTTGGTGGCTTCGAGCAACAACCTTGCCAAGGAGAGTGAAGGGGATGTGTAGCCGTTTAACAAGGTTCAAGGCGGTGACAGCCTGCTCTTGAAGTGTCAGTCTAGGTCCGTCGGAAGGTTCATATCATCTCTGCTCGTTGGTTGAGCAGAGATTTTTAATGAACATTGTCTCTTATCTGGCTAAGTGATAGATCGACTGAGCCATCTTCTATGATCCCTGTATGGGTGGGGAATAATGTATAAGCTCATCCCAATGAGGCGTAGCTATGTTTGCGCGTATCTTCAAATGATCAAAAGCTTGCTGTAAAGCGGTCATCTCGTCTGCCGACACCGCCTTATCACTTAACAGGATTCTGCCAATCGGGCTTGAGAGCATCAGCTTCAGCAGGATGTAGAACAGCTTTCTTTTGCCCCGGGCAAATTGCTTCTGACCGGCAGGCGTAACCGTAAAGCCGTTTTTCTCTAAGACTTGATGCCCCTCATCTACCGCATGGATGACCAGATTAAGAAGCTTCTTGTCTTTTGCGGCTCTGCGCAAATTACCGTTATATGAAGAAGCTATGGAATTCAAAGGCAAGATGATCACAAAATGACTTTTCAGCCACTCATCCATATTTGTAATGTAATTCCATTTATATTTAGTGTTAACCAAGGCTTCATCGATCAGTGTGCGCCATGACAGATCCTCTCCTAAACCACCGATCGTTAGGTTGGTTTTTGGGCCGTGCACGCTAATGATCCGGCCATTCTCTCTCCAGCCGGCAATCGACTGAAAAGCGAACGCAACCTGTTTCGCTACCGGACTATGGGTTTGCAAATACTTCTCCATTTCCCCAGGGCTTGCATTGTTGCCCATTATAACGATATGGCAGCTATGATTCGCCGCAAGGGCAGGCAGCACAGCCTCGAAATCCGGATATTTCATTACAACAAAAATAAGGTCATAAACATCGTCCGGCTGTAGTTCTCGGATGACCCTTACTTGATTAACCGTAGTTTGAAACTGAAAATAATGCCGAATGACATTGCCGTTCTTCTCCAACTCCTCTGCTCGTCGTCCTCTTGCCAGCATCGTGACGTTGTGCCCTCCACGCACTAGCTCGTGGGCTAAATAACTGCCCAGAACCCCTGCGCCGTAAACCAATATTCTCATCGCGGGTCCCTCCATTTTGGGTTAAAGGATTGAATCAAACCATGTTTGCTCAAGCGTTTATCCCTTGTCTCTTTAACAAAGTTTTTAAATATTATCTTCAAAATTTAAAAATCATAGCTTGATTCTATATGGACATCAACCAGGATGTCAACAAGTTTTTAAATATTGGATGTGAAATTTAAAAACTATTCGCATTATGTTAAACTACTTGTAGTGATGAACACGGGAAGTGAGTGAAGAGTGATGAATAAATTCGAAATCAGAACGCAGCAAAAGAAGGATGCGATCATTCATGCGGCATTAAAGCTTTTTAAAGAAAAAGGCTTCGTCCATGTTAGCATTAAGGACATTGCCGATGAATCCGGCGTATCGTCGGTATCGCTGTATAACTACTTCGGCAGTAAAGAAGGGGTGGTCAAGGAGTGTGCGAATGTTCTGATGCAAAATACGATCCGAATGGCTGAGGAGCTTTTGCATCAAAATATCGACTTTAAGGATAAGATTTCTCGGATTTTGGAAATCTGTGCAGATCAAGACTATCAATTGCTTGGTACACAGGGTGCCGTTGAGGATCAGGTGTTAGCGAGCTTATATAGTGAAAACACGAATCAAATTAGAATAGAGCTTATTCAGGAATTTATTGAGCTGGGGAACAAGGAAGGGGCGATTCATTCCTCTGTTTCGCTGGAGACCCTATTGGAATTATTAAGTGTCGTCGGGACGCTCCAAGCTTCCTGGGCCAGAGCCGGGAATTATAAAAACAAGATGGCGGAACTTATCCAGCTACTCTTATATGGTTTCGTTGGACGCCGCTAAATAGTCAGATGGAAAGTGCCTTTCCGATTCCGGAAGGTTCTTTTTTGTTTTTTATTTTTAACTTTACTGAGAAGTTTGAGGGACAGCTTACGTTTATAGGTTGTACTAAATGAGCAGGGAAATGAGGTGAAACACATGACAGATGCGTCTTCCGAAACCGAGATCATTCGTCGTATCGTCGGAGGCGAAAAGCAATTATTTG
This sequence comes from Paenibacillus sp. FSL W7-1332, assembly GCF_037969785.1. Lineage (NCBI taxonomy): Bacteria > Bacillati > Bacillota > Bacilli > Caryophanales > Paenibacillaceae > Paenibacillus > Paenibacillus sp. FSL W7-1332. Next base: position 3,368,013 of record NZ_CP150209.1, read on the forward strand.
CCGTTATCGTCGATCGTTACAAAATTAAAGTATACGGAATCATCCGCAGCATGGGGTTAAATCATCAGGATTCTCAGGACATTGCGCAGGAAGCATTTGTTAAAATCTACCGCAGCTTGGCGAATTATCGGGACGAAGGGCATTTTTCGGCCTGGGTATATAGAATCGTCGTTCATGCGGTGAAGGATCTTCAGCGCCGAAATCGAATCCGTTCTGCTTCAAATGAAGGGACCCATGAACCAAGCCACCAGCATACGCCTGAACAGTTTGTCCTTCAAAAAGAAATGCAGAGGGAATTATATCACCAGCTACAGGAATTGCCCTTTAAGTATCGATTGGTGCTCCTTCTCAAGTATACGAATGACCTGACATATGAAGAAATCTGCGAGATTACCGGATTAAATGCTGACCAAGTTCGAAATGCCATGCACAGAGGCAAAAAGAATCTCAAGAAACAAATCGAGAACAAGGGAGGGATATGGTTTGAAACCTATATTAAAGGCTAGTGACGAGGAGTATTGGGGCTCCAAAATATATGAGGAAGGACCGGACCCCGAATTTACTTCAAACGTGATGAAAGCATTAGAGAACATCGAAATGGACCCGAGGGGGCTTGGCGGAGGCTTGCAAAAGAAAGCCGCTTTCAAGCAGGTATTGCGGCGAATGGTGATGACCGGAGCTGCTGCCGTAATACTCATGGGCGGAGCGTATATGGTATGGCAGAATTCGCCTGACAGTACCTCTATGATCGGCGAGCATCGGTATCAAGGAAGTGACTCTTTATCCACCAACGGATATTGGTTATGGGATGAGGAATATGAAAGAGCTCGACGCTTTGATCTTCTTCAAATGCAGAACGTCAAAGTGGAAGATGGCGGATACTCGATGGAAATCATGGCCGTGTTGAAGGACCGTTCCCATATTGTTATCATCACGAAGCAATTCGGACCAGATGGCCGTTCACTAAAAGACAGTGTGCGCGATCCGTTCTTGATTACGGACACGCTGGGACGCCAAGTTGCAATTCCCGGTAGGCATCTTCGCAACACGGATCCGGGAATACAGGATTATGTTTATGTATTCAATGGCACGGTTCCGGATCACATTGTTATCCAGGGTAAAGCAGTAGAAGTAGTAGCTGATCCAGAACAACAACCACAAGAACGTGTCCTGGTTAATTGGCCGCTGGAGTTGACGATGGATATGACAAATGCCAAATCTTTATCGGTATCTAAACCTTTAGAGGATACATATTCAACGCAGGAAGGGCTCAATATGGACATGAAACAGCTTCTAGTTACACCAAACGGTATCCGCTTTGATATGTCGATATCCCTGGCTCCCCAGATGCTCGAACAGGTCCCATCGAACTGGCATAACGGCCTGGAGGTTTTGTATCATGTGAAGATTAAGGAAGGTAACCGGTATAAGACCATCGGATCCTATATTAAAAAAGTGGAATCGCAGCAAATGAATACTTCAAGCGGGACCCTGGAATGGTCCAATGAATTCGATTCGACCGTGATTCCTCCGGATTCCAGTCATGTGAGGGTGGTGGTCGACGGATTGACCATGCGTTTCCTAAACGAAGGCGCCATTCAGCTTAACCCCAGAGAGCTGGATAAGAATCCCGCTGTGATGATGGATGGAGGAGACACCCTTACGTTTACAAAATCTTCGCTGCTGAAAGATCCTTCTACAGGAGAACAAATTGTTGCCCTGTACGCCAAGGGAAGGTTTATGAATCAGCCATTACTTGATGAATGGGTAGCAGTTGATAATAATGGGCAGGAATACAAGGTCCATATCGGTGGAGCTTATACGCAGGGGGAGCCAGTAACATCGGAATATTTGGAATTTGCGATTCCAGGTTTAACGAACATCCCGCCATCAATTACATTAAAACGAACCGTTATTGGCAAGAAGCGAGATTTCCAGTGGGCATTCGACTTGCCTGCCGTTTCGAATCTGCCTTGGTAAAGTTGCTGGGACCTCCGACCATGAGTTAACGAACAAACCCTAAAAAGGAATTTCGCCCCCTAAGGAGAACCATATATTACTTGGAGGAGGATGCATCTATGCCTAAAACCATACTTGTAGTCGATGATGATCCGGATATCATTGACATGCTTAAACTTTATCTGGACGCAGAGGGATATAAGACGCTCGAAGCTTTCGACGGGAAAACTGCCCTAGAGCATCTGCGAAGCAGGCACGTGGATCTCGCACTCTTCGATATCATGATGCCGCTCATCGACGGATTCCAGCTGCTCCGTATGATGCGGCAGGATTATAAAATCCCGGTTATTCTCATCTCGGCCAAAAATCAGGAGCTTGATAAAATAACCGGACTCAAGCTGGGGGCAGACGATTATGTGTCCAAGCCGTTCAGCCCGCTCGAAGTGATGGCGAGAATTCAGGCACAGTTAAGACGCTCCTGTGAGTTTAATGAGCCGTTGGAAGCTCCAGCGGTATCCGAAACCTGCGTCGGGGACTTGCAGCTGGATCACCGGGAATGCATGTTATACATCAAGGGAACGCCGATTTCGCTGAGTGCGATCGAGTACAAATTATTGAAGCTGTTCATGGGGGAGCCGGGGCGCGTATTTACGAAGAAGCAAATTTTTGAGCATGCCTGGGATGAACTTTATTTGGCTGACGATAATGCCGTGATGGTCCAAATCAGCAGGCTTCGCGACAAAATCGAGGCTTGTCCCAGGAAGCCTGTCTATATCAAAACCATTCGCGGTCTCGGTTACCGGTTTGCGAAGAAAGATGAGTTACAGCCATGAATTCACCTAATCGTCTGCAGCGTTCGCTGATTCGCCAATATATTTTTTTCTTTGTTACCATTGCGCTTATTGCCGCGTTTTCGCTATTTGTATTAAATGCGCTGATCATGGATTATTTTATGGAGGCTTCCGGACCGGTCAAGGCGGAGGCTGGAGTCATAGGCAGTCCAACAGCCGTGCCAGGCATGGACAGCGATCAGCATGAGAAGGTGTTTTATGGAATGGCACTGAAAACGCTGCTGCTGTTTCTCGCTTTGTTTGCAATTACCGTATATGTCTTCGGAAGATGGACGGCATCCCGGCTGACGACCCCGCTCCGATCGATTGCGGATGGTATCCGCAGCATTGCACGTGGACATTACCATGAAAGATTACATTTTCGAGCGAGCTATGAACTTGCGCAGATTCAGGATGATTTCAATGATATGGCTGCACGGCTCGAACGGATGGAGAGGGAAAAGCGAGAGCTTGCAGAGAGCAAGCAGCGAATGCTGATTGACATTTCCCATGACCTGAAGACACCGATGACCACCATTCAGGGCTATATCGAAGCGATGGAATTGGGGCTCGTTAATTCGGAAGAGAGAAGGCAAAAAATCCTGCGTTTGATTTCCGACAAAGCCAGCCTGATGTCGGAGCTGATCGACGGTATCTTCGAGCTGTCCAAGCTGGATAGTCCCGACTATCCTTTTGCCGTTGAGGCATCCGACATTACAGAATTCACAAGGGAAATTGCAGCCGAGTATTACGAGGTGTTCGACGAACAGAAGTTTCATTTCCATTACGATATTCCTGACAGTGAAATCATCGTACCATTCAACACGACCTGGTTAAATCGGGCGGTTTCCAATATCCTATCAAACGCTATTCAATACAATCCGCCCGGTACAGCTGTTGAACTGAAATTGGCAGCAACGGGGAAAGGAGTCGAAATTCACATTACAGACGATGGCATCGGAATCCCGGATGTGTTGAAGGAAAAGGTCTTCGATGCCTTTGTCCGCGGAGACCAAGCCCGAAAAAGCGATGGGGGGACGGGTCTGGGTCTTGCCATTGCCAAACAAGTGGTTGAAAAACATGGGGGTAACATCAGGCTGATCACGAACGGGCACACGAAATTCATTCTTTTTCTTCCTAACGAATTGTAAGATTACTGAAAGATTCAGGAAAGCGGAGCGAAAGAGTTATCCGGTAACCTCAGAAGTAGAACCAACCACTTTAAGGGATACAGGAGGACTGGAGAGATTGGAAATACACAAAGAGAAAGAGAAAGAAAAAGGCGTTACTTTTTTTCGAAGAATCATGGCAAACCGGAAGCGTAGGGGGCCGTTATCCCCTGGATGGAAGGGGGCGTCGCTTGGGCTTGGCGCCACCGGCTTTATTCTAATTTTGATACAGGCCAACTATCTATTGACGGGGCATGGTGTCGGTAAATTCATCGTGGGCACATTCCTGTTTCTCTTTGCGGCTGCCCTTATAAGCGGCCTAGCATCAATGTTGCTGCACGGGGTCAAGAAACTACCAAGCCGTTATATTTGGATGTTGCTGTATTCCCTGATCATGTTTTTGTTCTGTTTTATTGTGCAGCCGGGCGTATCGGCAGTCTTCATCGTCTCTTTGGCCATTGTTTTATCTTTATTTGGTGCATTGGCTTATAAATTTGCAGCGGGAAGCTACAAGCAAGTGTCTAAAACCAGGAAAATCGGCTCGATGGCCTGTTTGTCCTTGATCACCATCGCGATCGGCGCGGGCAGTTTCTGGCTGATTCGTGCCGGAGATGATGCCGCTCCGGACATCACATTGAAACAGCTGAAAATCTCAACCCGATATGAAGACTCGATGATGAATAACCCGGCCGAACAAGGCACATATCCCGTCCAAAGCCTGTTATACGGAAGTCCTGACAACTATCGGACAGAATTTAACCAAAGCGGTTCCCTAACCACCCAAACGGTGGATGCGTCCAGGTATGTTGAGAGATGGTCGTCTTTGCGCACGAAGTCGCTTGGATTCGGACCCGAGGCCATGCCGTTAAACGGAAGAGTGTGGTATCCCGAAGGGGAGGGCACCTTTCCGCTTGTTTTGATTGTACATGGTAATCACTTAATGAATGATTATTCCGATCCGGGTTATGAATATCTCGGCAGGCTGCTCGCGAGCAAAGGGTATATATTTGTTTCCGTGGATGAAAATTTCCTCAATTTCTCCCCATATGAGGATCTATTCCTGATCAATCCGCTGCTAAAGGAAAACCCGGCAAGGGGTCTGCTGCTGCTGGAGCATTTGCAAACCTGGAAGGGCTGGAACAGCGATCCGGACAACCCGTTTTACCAAAAGGTCAATATGGAACGAATCGCCCTCATCGGTCATTCCCGAGGCGGCGAAGCGGTCGCGATCGCGGCAGCGTATAACAAGCTTAGCCGTCATCCGGACCATGGGGATATCAAGTTTGATTATAACTTCTCGATCCGCTCGCTCATTTCCATTGCGGGAACGGACGGGCAATATAAGCCGCAAGGCAAACCTTTGCCGCTGCAAGACGTAAATTATCTGGCTTTGCATGGAGCTCATGATATGGATGTCAACAGCCTGGACGGTGCGAAGCAATATCACCGGATTCGTTATACCAAGGGCACAAATTACATGAAATCGCTGATCTATATCTATGGAGCCAACCACGGTCAGTTTAACGGAGGCTGGGGCAGAGGGGATGGGGCAGGGTTGGGGAACCAACTGTTTAACCTACGTCAAATTATGCCACGGGATGAGCAGGAAACCATCGCAAAAGTGTTCATATCTTCGTTCCTGGATGCCACGCTGAAGGACCAAAGGCAATACAGGGAGGTGTTCAAGGATTTGGGTTATGCCAAGGAATGGATTCCCGACAATCTGTATGTGGGCAATTATTACGATTCGCAGATGACTTTGATCGCCAATTTTCATGAAGACATCGATTTGCAGAGCACCACACTTCCTGGCGGCAGCTTGCGGGGCGAGAACCTGCAGCAATGGAAGGAAGAAAAGGTTAAGACAAAATTAGGCGAAGCGGATTACAGCGCGGTTCGCTTAGGCTGGAATTCGGACGGTTCGTCCGAGCCTGCGTCCTATACGGTTACTTTGCCGGATAACGGGGTGGAAACAGGGAGGGATAGCTCGATCGTATTTTCGCTGGCAGATGCACGCAAAACAGAAGAAAGCGGCGACCCGAACGAGCTTATCAATTTTACGATTACGGTTGAAGATAGGAAGGGCCATCAGGCAAGTCTTCCCCTCAGCCACATATCCAAGTTGCCGCCTGTTATTGAAGGTAAACTGCTGAAATGGCCATTTTCGAATGCAGGCAATACTTCAGAACCCGTATTTCAAAGCTATGATTTCCAGTTAGACGATTATCACAAAATGAATCCGGACTTCAACCCGCTGCAGTTGAGCAAGATTCGCATCGAGTTCAATCTAACCAAGCGGGGAAGCATTCTGCTTAGTGATGTAGGCATTCGATCATAACATGTATGGTCTGATAGGATGACTTTGATGACTGCCAGTCGACAAGAACTCTATACGATGAAGAAGCCGCCATACTGGCGGCTTCCTTTGATTTAGGTTGGGTAGCGGGCTCAAACCGTTACAGCAAGCTGTGATACGTATCCGTTTTAGGAAAATGGATCGTGACCTTGGTATAAGCTCCCGCCTCCGATTGGATGGATAAATGATGGCCCAGCTTATGCACTAATTGCTTTGCGAGGTAAAGACCCATGCCGGTCGATTTGGCATGGCTTCTTCCGATGGAACCGGTAAATCCTTTTTCAAAGACTCGATGAAGATCTTCCGGCTGAATTCCGATGCCCGAATCTATAATATGCATCCTTTTTTCCTGTCGGTCCTCCTCGACCGTGAATGTGATGGTTCCGCCTTCATTCGTATATTTCAAAGCATTCGCAACGATTTGATCAAGGATAAATCCGAGCCATTTCCGGTCGGTATGAACCGATTGCCGAATGTCCTCCATATGAAAGCGAATCCGCTTGTTGATAAACGTTTTTGCGAATTTTTTCGCACAGGTTTTAATGATCGCGTCTAATGGTTCTTCCGTGATGAAGTAATCTTTGGAGAAGGAATCAATTCGAGAATAGTATAATGCCTGCTCCACATAATTTTCAATTTTGTCGAGCTCATCCTCAAGTTTATCGGCTAGGGAATCTGCTGTTTCCCCGGTGCTATTCTCCATTAGCAGACGACTTGCCGCTATCGGAAGTTTCACCTCATGAATCCAGGACAAGATAAATTCCTGATGATCGATCTTCTCTTCATTCAGTTTCCGAAGGTCGCGTTCATGTTGGCGATGCAATTTGGTGAAAAGCTCGAGATACAGCCGTTGTTGCAAGTTTTGTGGTTCAGGGGCAACGACAGTCCAATCTTCCCGGTCCAGATGGATCAGTTGCTGAAGCTTCAGGTAATAGGATCTTCGATAATAATAGCCAATTAGCAAGTAAGCTGCGACCAAGGCAAAGCAAACGATATGAATGTACAGCAAGTTGCCTGACACGAGGGCCGGGTTGAAGGATAAAGTCATGATTATTGAAATAAAGCCCATCATACCCGCGTACAACATCAAAAAATAACGTTTGTCCTTTATGTATTGAATGAAACTCATGGGACCATATAACCTTGCCCTTTCTTGGTAACAATCCAGTTTTCCTTTCCGATGCCGGCCAGTTTTTTACGCAAGCGGACGATGTTAACGGTTAACGTGTTTTCGTCCACGAAGCTTTCATCCTGCCAAAGATGACGCATGATTTTCTTACGGTCAACAACCTTTCCCTTTTGCTGCATGAGGATTTTCAGTATACTGACCTCCGTTTTGGTAAGCTCCGCTTTCCCTCCTTCATACGAGAGAATACCTTTCTCCGGATGGAACATGACCCCCTCATGTTCGAGCACATCCGATTGCATGTCCGAATAGGAATAGGTTCGGCGCAGCAGCGCATTAACTTTAGCGGTCAACACATCCATATGGAACGGCTTCTGAATATAATCGTCCCCGCCCATATTCACTGACATAACAACATCCATGGGCGAATCGCGGGAAGAAAGAAAGACCACCGGTACATTGGAAATTTCTCTTATCTTCTGACACCAGTAAAATCCATCATACGAAGGCAGGTTAATATCCATGATGACAAGATGGGGTTGGTTATGAATAAAGCACTGTACGACATGGTCAAAGTTTTCGACGATTACCGTTTCCAAGCTCCATTTGGTTAATGCTAATTGGATCATCCCCCGAATGGTCGGGTCATCCTCTACGATCATGATTTTCATAAACGATCCTCCCGGGCGTTACGAGCGGCAAATTAAACACATTGTATACGATCTTCCCGCGGCAGACAAGCAAGTATCCGGGGGTTCTTCCTTTGTCTAATGTGACAGGAATGTAAGGTAGAGGGGGAAGTTGTAAGCTAAAGTAAAGGTGAACTGTATTAAGATCAGGATAAGAAATACATGATGTCGAAATCGTGCTGATTGTTTCTATATTGATAACCAGGAAGGATAGATCAACATGAAAATGGTAGTGAACGCTTCTCAGATTAGAAAGGTTTATGGCGTAAAAGGAAATGTATATACCGCCTTGGATGATATCGATTTGACCGTGCAGGAGGGAGAGTTCGTGGGGATCATGGGGCCGTCCGGCGCAGGCAAGTCGACATTGCTCCATGTGCTTGCGACAATTGATCAGCCTACTTCGGGAGAGGTGATGATTGACGGGGTAGACGTACTGAAGATGGATGAGGAACAATTATCCGCTTTTCGCCGGGATAAACTGGGATTCATTTTTCAAGATTACAATTTGCTGGACACTTTAACGGTGAAGGAGAACATCTTGCTGCCCTTGGCGCTGGCCAAGATGAATGTCAAAGAACTGGAGCATAGAGTGGAGGAAATCGCGGACAAATTCGGCATCACCCCGATTCTGAACAAATACCCGTATCAGATTTCCGGAGGGCAAAAACAGCGGACTGCGGCTTCACGCGCCATGATTTCCGGCCCTAGTCTGCTGCTGGCCGATGAGCCGACCGGCGCTCTGGATTCGAAATCGGCGACCGCGCTGCTGGAGAGCCTGAAAGACCTGAATGAATATGATCAGGCAACGATTTTGATGGTCACTCATGACACGTTTGCGGCAAGCTACTGCACGCGGGTGCTGTTTATAAAGGATGGTCGCATTTTCACCGAACTGACTAGAGGAGATGCATCCCGCAAACACTTTTTCAAAAAAATATTGGATGTATTGACCGTTCTGGGAGGGGATGCAAGTGACCTTGTTTGACATCGTGAAAAAGAACATGAAAGGGAACTTCAAAAACTACACGATCTATTTCATTTCCATCCTGTTCAGCGTCATTATCTATTATACTTTTCTTTCTTTGCAATACAGCCAAGAAATTACGAATTCAATCGAATCATCGCAGAGCATGCGATCCGTTTTTATGATAGCATCCATCATTTTGATCGTATTTGTTACCGTCTTTATTATGTATTCCAACCGTTTTTTCTCCAGGCAGCGTAAAAAGGAAGTAGGCTTGTACGCGTTACTTGGTCTACCCAAAAAAAAGATCGGAAAAATGCTGTTTTATGAAAACCTGATCATTGGGGTAACTGTTTTAATCATAGGAATCTTGATTGGCACATTGTTGTCCAAGCTGTTCGCTATGATCTTAATCAAGCTGCTGGGGACGCCGGTACAGGTAGGCATGGCTTTCTCTCTTCGAGCTCTGATTCATACGCTCATCGTGTTCATGGTGATTATTTTGGCGACGTCGATCCAAGGCTATCGATTGATTTACAGCTTTAAACTCATCGAATTGTTTCGCGCGGAGCAGGAAGGGGAGCAAGAGCCGAAAGCGTCGTTTCTATCGGCAGTGGGTGCAGTTCTCTTTTTGACTGCGGGATATGGGTTCGCCTTCCGCGATTTTGCCGTCACCGAAGAAATTCTTGTCAATCTGAGCGTGATGACTGTTGGAATTATCGCTGGAACGCTTCTGCTCTTCTCCTCGCTGGTCATTGTCTTGCTGAGAACCGCCAAGAAGAGAAAACGAAGTTATTATAAAGGCATGAATTTGGTCATCACCTCTAATTTGGTGTACCGGATTAAAGGAAACGCTCGTTTGTTAAGCGTCATTTCCCTGTTATCCGCTGCGGCGTTGTGCGCCTTCAGCGTCGGTTTAGGCGCATACTATACGTTTGACAAAACATCGAAGCTTACCGCTCCATTTAGCTACATGTATATTGCCCAGGACAACGCCTTTAATAAAAAAGTAGACGAAATCATACGTGGAGATGAAGCGCATCCGATTATTGCGCAAATGACGATTCCGGTGCTGGAGACAAAAGGGGAGGCTTCCAATCCAGAGATCCTTCCGGAGAGAATGATCGAAGCAGACAAAACCCCGCTCAAAGTGGTCTCGATCGATCAATACAACCAGGTGGCAGCGGCGCTGCGCTTCCCTGTACTTGATCCGATCGAACAGGATGAAGCTATAGCGATCCGGCCCATGTACACGGACTATGAGTGGCCCGATTATGAAGGCGAAACGGTCGATATCGAATTGCCGGATCAACGGTTAACTCTTGCTTTTACGGGGATGACCGAAGAACGAATCATGAATTGGAGTTATCCGGATGTGATGATTGTTGTAAGTAACGGCACCTACGACAAAATGGAGGCGCAAGTTTCTCCGACCCGCTACGTCGGGTATGCCGTGCAGGAACAGAAGACGACGAAGCACACGGCTGATGCGCTGGCGTCGCTGAAGACACCGGAATCGAATTTATCTTCATATTATTCCGAATACCGTCTTGGAATCGAAGAAGCGGCCTTTAATGTGTTTATCTTAGGATTTCTTGGGCTCGTTTTTGTCATGGCAACAGGCAGCATGATCTATTTCAAGCAGCTGACTGAAGCAACAGCAGACAAACCACGGTACGATATTCTTAAAAAAATCGGTGTAAGCGGAAAAGAAGTAAGTGTGGCAATCATTAGGCAGAACGCATTTATTTTTGCTTTGCCGCTCATGATCGGCCTTGCACATTACATGGTCATCCTGCAATTGTTAAAAAGATTATTCAGCAATATGGCAGGCGCCAGTCTCATGCTGCCCATCCTGATCTGCGTTGCTGTGTTTTTCCTGATCTACACGGTTTATTATGTGCTCACGGTCAACTCCATCAGCAGGATCGTCAATGGAAGGTCTGCCCCCGTGGTTAGAATTGCGGCTATCGCAATCATGGTCTGTCTTCTGGTTCTGATTGGAATCTTCTTCAGCACGGAAACCCCTGCAACGCAGGATGAGAGGGGCCAGGCAGAGAAAATCCAATTACAGCTACCAGAACCTACTGGAGAATATTCTGTGGGGACGATGGAAATGCATTTCAAGGATGACAACCGGGTGGATCCATGGAAACAGGACAGAGACAGGGAACTCATGATCAGCATATGGTACCCCGCCACGGGAAAAAGCGAGCAGAAGGCAGTGTACATGCAGCCCGAAGCAGCAAAATATTATGATGAAAACACAATCTCGACGATCGGATTGGATCCCGGTCGGGTCGATCTCTCCGGTATCGGCACTCACGCTTGGTTAAATGCACCGCCGGCGAACAACGACGTTGGGTGGCCGCTGCTCATCTACTCACCTGGCGGGTCTGTTCCAAGAAACTTCGGGACGGCTGTAGTCGAAGACTTGGCCAGCAGAGGTTATGTGGTCGTTACAGTCGATCATACGTATGAAGCCTCTGCGGTCCAATTTCCCGATGGACGTGTGGCAACGGAGTCATTACCGCCTTTCAGTGCAGAGACGGTACTGAAGATGCTGGAGGTAAGAGTGGATGATATCCAATATGTGTTGGACCAATTCGAACTCATCAAGGAAAGCCGTCATCCAGGCGATCAACCATTGCCCGCTGGACTACAACAAACATGGGACCTGTCTAAGATCGGAATATTCGGACATTCCGCCGGCGGGGCTACTGCTGCTCAGGTGATGTACGAGGATGATCGCTTTGACGCTGGCATCGACATGGATGGAACGATGGGCCACATGCCCGATAATCCATTGCCGGTGGCGCAGCATGGTTTGGATCGTCCTTTCATGCTCATGAATTCAGGCTACAATAAGGATGGCGAGGTTGATTCCCATCTAACCGCGATGGACCGTCAATCGTTCTGGCAGCATTCGACCGGCTGGAAACTCGATCTAACTATTCCCGAGGGAGCACATTATACGTTTACAGATTATCAGACGCTGCTTCCACAGCTTCAAGATAAGCTGAGCCTATCGCCGCGAGTAGTCCAGCAATTTATCGGAACTGCCGACCCGAAACAGACAATCGCTGCCCATCGAGATTATGTCGCTGCCTTCTTCGATTTTCATTTAAAGGGTGCTCCACAGCCGCTGCTGACCTCTCCGTCCGCAGACTATCCAATGGTTGATTTGTTGAAGTAAAGACATGAAGATAAACCGCGACACAACAAAACAGGGATGATATCATCTCTGTTTTGTTCCCGTTCGAGATCACAATCATTACTTACAGTTATTGTTTTGTTTTTGCCACAATCTTGATCGCTTATCAATAGAAAAAACAGTATAATAAAAACAAACAAAGCTAAACAAAGACATTCGGATAAGGCGGTGGTAAGAATGAATCAGGAGTTTTTGCATCCGGCAGATCTGCTCCTTCAATTTATCAATCGTATTTATAACCATGGCATGACGACCACGTCCGGGGGTAATCTGTCTATCAGGGACGAGAACGGAGATATTTGGATAACACCCGCCGGGGTGGACAAAGGCTCCCTTACACGGGGAGATATGGTATGCGTGAAGGAGGATGGTACGGCCCTGGGAATTCACAAACCATCCAGTGAATTTCCCTTCCACAGGCTTATCTATCAAGCCCGTCCGGATTTGAAAGCAATCATTCATGCCCATCCGCCAGCGCTGGTTTCGTTCAGTATTGTCCGGCGCATTCCGGATACCAGGCTGCTTCCGAACGAACGGCAGATCTGCGGCGAGATCGGGATCGCACCTTATGCCCTGCCTGGAAGCGAGCAGCTCGGGGAGAACATTGCGGCTGTTTTCAAGCGCGGGATTGACACGGTCATGCTGGAGAACCATGGCGTTGTGGTCGGAGCCGGGGATCTTCCGCAAGCGTTTAACCGGTTTGAAACCCTAGACTTCTGTGCGAGATTGGAAATCGAGGCGCGGCGACTCGGAAATCCCGTCCTGTTGACCGATGAGGATTACGACATCGTCCGCAACAAAAGCACGCTGCAGCTGGATACGTATATTCGCGACACCTGCACGTCGGAGGAAAAAGAAATTCGCCGGGACATGTGCGCAATTATGCGGCGTGCGTATAAACAAGGTCTGTTTACAAGCACGCAGGGCACTTTTTCCCATCGTTTATTTGGTCATGATTTTATCATTACACCCTACGGCAAAGACCGCAACCATCTGGAGCCGGGTGACCTCGTTCGTATAGAGAACGGCAAAGCCGAGGCCGGCAAACAGCCGAGCAAATCCGTCTTTCTCCATGAAGCGATCTATAAAATGCAGCCGCATGTCGATTCGGTGATTATCGCGCACCCGCCTAACATCATGGCATTTGCCGTAACGGATACCGTATTCGATTCAAGAACGATTCCGGAGAGTTATATCTTGCTTCGCGGAATGCCCAAGCTTCCCTTTAATGCGGTTTACAATGAGCCCGAGCGTACCGCTTCGCTGTTTAGACCCGATACGCCGATCGCCTTCGTGAACAATAATTGCGTCATCGTTGCGGGCCAGAGCCTGCTCAATGCTTTTGATCGATTGGAAGTTGCAGAGTACAGCGCCAAGTCCATTCTGTCGGCCAGAACGCTTGGGAATGTCATACACATCGATGACGATCGGATTCGCGAGCTCGAATCAGCATTTAATCTGGAGTAGTATATGTATGGAAAATCTTCAGCTGTACCAAGGCTGCCGCAGGAATAGTGCGGCAGCCTTTCGTTTGTTCCGGCTTAGACATATCGACATCGGCCTTCACCGTTTTTTGGGGAATCCAGCCCCTTCTCGGAAACGATTCGATATGCGTGTTTTCAAGCTCCTGTTTACAACAATATTAATATTGTCTATTATATAGATAGATCGATCATGTTTATGTTTATTTATTAATTTAAATTAATGTGTTGAAACCTATAATAAATAGGCAGCTATGAGCACAGTTGGATTACGATTTAATTCTTTGGAAAAGAGGAGACGCAATGAATATACCTGCTTCTACAAATCATAAACCCGTGATTATTTCGGACAACTATGGGAAAGTGGATGGGCGATTCGCATATAAGACAGATGTAAGTGCACTATCTTTGGGATTGACCAAGCAGAACGGGGACGGTAGGGCGCATATTGCCGCCAAAGTATGGAGAGCCGCTGAGGAACAAGGGGCCGGTCCATCGGATGAGTTACCTCTTCATCGAATTCTGGATTTATCCATCCTCATTTGCAGTGCCCTGACACATTTTAGCGAAGCCTATAGATTTGAAGATTTATATGACCCGCAACATCCTGTGATCGACCGGATCGGATTGCAGGGGAACGCCATGACGGTAGCAGTATGCACGGATAATGAACAGATTCAGGAGGATATCAAGCTGTTCAACGAGGCATTGAGCGATAATGGTGAGATGATTGGTGAACGTCTGCGCACTTTGACGAGAATGTTAGAAGAATTGGGTTATGTACGGTGAGAAAGCTGCCGGATTGGGAGTGATGAACCCATTCCTGCGTTCAGAGTTAACGAGAGTTTGGAGGTGAGCGGTCATGAAAGACCAGCATGATAATGAATCTTACGTGCTGTCTCCTGGGAGAGTATTGACCGAGGAAGAAAAAAGTCTTGTCTGGAAAAAACCATTAACACATACAGCAAGCGAGGAAGAACGGCGAATCACGAATGAAATCAAGCGTAATTGGCACCGCGGCGAGATGAAAATCGCCACGATTTTATTGGAAGGGGATGCCGGCTCCGGAAAAACGCAGCTTGCCAAGGCGTTGTCCGCAAACTTCAGGTTACCCTATACCAAAGTAACTTGTTTTGCCGATATGGATAAATCGGATATCCTCGGAGCCATTTTGCCGGTTATTTCATCTGATCGAATGAAGCAGTTGGAATCAGCGGACCGAGCGGCCTTGAAAGCATTATACAAAAGCGACGGCTTTCGAAGCTCGACGGAGATTTTGATGGAGGCGCTGGAGATTACACAAGAGATGGCTTCCGCAAAATGAAGCAATTATTGAAGCTGGCCGCGAATATGGCTCAGGATGGAGCTGTAGAATATCGATTTTACGCTTCCGAGATCGTCCGAGCTTTTCAGAAGGGCTATCTGCTGGAAATCCAGGAACCGAACGTGATTCGGGATGCCGGCGTATTAATGGCATTGAATTCCGCATTGGAGCCGGGCGGCAGTCTTAATCTCCCAACGGAGATCGTGCAGCGGCATCCGGATTTCATAGCGGTGATCACGGCAAACCGCAGTTACGCCGGATCCAGGCCGCTTAACGAGGCATTGCGTGACCGAGTGCAGCATACGGAGAAGATGGACCTGCCGACCAAAGAGATTATGATAGAGCGAGCGATGGCCAAAACCGGCTATCAAAACGATGAAATGCTGGATGTGCTGGCAAGGGTCATTATCCTATTGGATAAAACAGCCCGAGCTAATGCCATTAAAGGCGTGGCTGGCATGCGCTCTTATTTCTATTGGGTGGATACCGTTTCGCAAGGTGCTTCTGCGAGGGAATCCCTTTATCATAAAGTGATTTACAAGATAACAACCGATTCGGAAGAGATCACACTGCTGGAAGAAGCGCTGAAAGGCGAAGGTTTGCTGGATATGTTGGAGGAAGTCCCGGTTGAAAAGAATAAAAAACGAAGCCCAGAGGCAGTGGAGATCGCGACATGGGAGAGCGATATAGAACTGGATTCCATGCCTGACGGGCAAGCTGAGGAAGAAGGGCTCCAGTTAAAGAAGTCCGCTGAAAGCGAAGACAGCACATCCATCCTCGCGGATGAGTCAGCGGATATGGAAAGCACGGATTCAGGAGAGGACGGATCACCGCAATATCATCAGGCCAATCCCGAACCCATGACAGAGGAGGAGAAACAGAAGGAGCGGGACTTCCGCAAAAAGCTGAATCAAGTCTCCAGGGCCATCGTGTCCGATTCGATTCATCAGGCTGTAAAGCTGATCGTTCACCGTCCTGATGTTGACCCGATCCAGCAGGAGGAATATCGGAGTCTGCGTAAGGACATTATGCCCATCGTGCGGGAAATCGCCAGACAGACGATGCCGCTGTTGGAGCACGAGATAACCACGGAATATGCCAAGAACCATTACTATGGTTCTAAGTTTCAGGCAGACAGCGTGGCTTACCGAGATTTCAGGTATTTTGCCAAGAAACGTCCTCCGACGGAATCCCCTGGTCTTGTCGTCGGTTTGAGGGTCGATGAATCAGCATCGATGGCTGCTTTCGGGAGACTCGAGGCGGCTAAGCGGGCGGTCATCGCGGTCTATGAATTCTGCCAAATTTGCCATATACCTGTTTTAATTTATGGGGATACTGCGGATGTTTCCCGTTTGGAGCAGATGTCCATCTTCGCTTATGCCGATTACGATCAACCGGATGTCCGCGACCGGTTCAGGCTGATGGGCATCCGGGCCAGAAGTAATAATCGGGATGGTATGGCTTTAAGAATTATGGCGGAACGGTTAGCAAATTCACCGAAACAAACGAAGCTGTTGATTAGCATCAGCGACGGGCAGCCTAAAGCCATGGATGACTATACCGGTAGTCTGGCGATTCAAGACATGCGGCAGACTCTATCCGAATACGAAAGAAAAGGAGTCAAATTTCTGGCGGCAGCCATCGGCCAAGACAAAGATGTCATTAGTCAGATCTATGGTGCCGAGAGGTTTTTGGATATGACCAACCTGAATGAGCTGCCAGCCAAGCTGGTGCGGATCATTTCTCGATACTTGTAACATCATCTTACCGAACAGCTTCAGCCTGCGTGTCATTGTGACATGCGGGCTTGTTTATTACTGATGTCTGTGAATACATGAACATATCTCCCCGTTCGTTCTTGGTAAACTGGACATGTGCCCTGTTCAAACATTATAGTTAAAAGAATGAAGAGCGCGTCGTTATGTCGGTTTTGTTCGGTGTCGTGAATCGATGCTCTGCTTTACAACTTGAATATGTATACATAAGTAAGGGAGGACATGTATGGAGCAACCCCGTATTTGGCCGGATCGGTTCAAGCGTTTTTTTCTGAACAATAAATTTGTGCTTCTTTTGCTTGTTCTGTTGCTGGTTGGACTCAATGTGTTGGTTCTAAGCAAAATTTCGTTTGTGCTGCATCCGCTCGCCGTGTTAATCAAGACGATCGTTTTGCCGATCATTTTATCAGGAATACTCTATTATTTACTGAATCCTCTGGTGGATGTGATGGAGAAATGGAAAATCAAGCGTGGATGGTCCATCCTGATCCTCTATCTGGTTATAGCCGGTATTCTAACGATTGTGGTGCTCGCGGTCATTCCGGTGCTGCGCAACCAGATTATGGGGCTGATTGATAACTTTCCGACATATAGCGAAAAGGTTAGACAGCAGTTTGAAGATCTAACGGGCAGCGAGTTGTATAACCAGATTCAAGAAACCATGAACATTAACTCCCAGGAATGGTGGACCACCGTCACGCAGAAGGCAACGGAACTTCTAAACCACACGTGGAGCAGAGTTGGCGGGTTTCTGGGTGCATTTACAGAGGTTGTGTTGTCGATCGTGACGGTACCTTTTGTACTGTTTTATATGCTGAAAGACGGCAAGAAGCTCCCTCTGAAAATATTGTCTTTCCTGCCGACGAAGAGTCGTTCCGGAATTTTGCATGTGCTTCAGGATATCAATCATCAGATCAGCTCGTTTATCCGCGGGCAGATTATTGTGAGCTTCTGTATTGGTATTCTGCTGTATATCGGTTACATGATCATCGGTTTGGATTACGCGTTGATTCTGGCGATTATTGCATCGTTCACCAGCGTGGTGCCTTATCTGGGACCCGCAATCGCGATTACGCCTGCGCTCATTGTAGCTCTGGTTACTTCTCCGGTGATGCTGCTGAAGATGGTGGCGGTATGGACGATCGTGCAATTAATAGAAGGGAAGTTCATCTCACCCCAAATCATGGGTAAAACGCTCAAGATTCACCCCATTACGATTATCTTTGTCATACTGACGGCCGGCAATCTGTTCGGTGTGGTAGGCATTTTGTTAGCCGTTCCCGGCTATGCGGTCCTTAAGGTTTGTGTATCGCATATCTTCGAATGGTTCAAGGACACGTCGGGATTATATGATCCTCGGAATAGCAACACGCCGAAATAGTCTTTTGGCTTGTGTCAATCCATATGATTAACTCTTGAAGTCGCCATGTTGGCGGCTTTTTTTTCAACCATATTCCTAATGAATCAGAAGGTAAGTGTAACCATGCTCCACCATGAAGCGTGGATTCATTGCAAAAGCAAATCCGAATTACTATAATGGATATCATAGGTCTATATAATTCGAATTTAAGGGGGGAACCGCTATACAGTTTTCCAAAAGCGTTGATTATGCTCTGCACGCATTAATCCACTTGGCTCATTCGGAGCGTGATCAGAACATCGGGATCAAGGAGTTATCTGCGACGCTGGGCGTCTCGGAAAGCTACTTATCCAAAATCATGTCTAAGCTGAGGCAGGATGGTATCGTGCGGGCTGTACCGGGAGTGAACGGAGGCTACGAGCTGGCCAAGCAGGCCGAGCAGATTACATTCCTTGAAGTGATACAGGTCATTGAAGGAAGACAGCAGTTGTTTGAATGCTCCAATCTCAATTCGCAGCAGCATCGCCTGCTAGCCGAAGAGAAGGCTGCCAAGATGCACGAGGATAATCCCCGTGAGTGCGTATGTCTGGTCAAACAGGTGATGGACGGCGCCGAACGGCAATTGTATCAATACTTGGAGGAGCAAACGATCCAGTCGGTATTGGATGCGGCATCGAAGCGTGGCAGCTGTGCGGAAAACAAGAAGTGATGAACTTCTTGTTTTTTTATATGAATAAGCCGAAAGTTTGGGAGGGATCGTAATCGATAAACTCTTTGAGAAATTAAGCGGGTTTGGAGAAAGAGAACATTGGCTTTTACTTCGTCAACTGCTAAATACTGCAATACACGATTCAACGAATGGTGAGCATGAAGATAGAGTGTTCGGTCAGAGATTGTATAATCTGATGGAAATGCACATAGATGCCGTTAACAACCAGCGACTGCAAGAAGAGGAACGTCAAACTCACGTCCATATTGTGTTCAGTCTCTCTGAAGCCGGTTCATTAAAAGTTGCCCTCAGTAAAGTTGGTAAACGGGAGGAATCTCGGGTAGGATTATCGCGCGTTTAAGAAGTCGCCATTGGCGGCTTTTTTGTTTTGATTTTGACCGTTCTTATCCCATCCAAGAAAAACAACTCGGATTTCATGCAATTTTATATTGACCGAATGTTCAGTCTTAAATTATATTAGAATCATAATCTGGATGTATCATCCATTGGAGAGAGGAGTTTTCAAATGGATTTAGCTTATCAAACTCAAGGCAGTGGGACACCTGTTGTGTTGGTACACAGTCCAGGTGTCGATTCAAGAGAATGGAACTATATTGCCCCGCATTTAGCCCGGAGCCATCAAGTCATCACGTATGATGGGCGGGGAACGGGAAAATCCCCAGCGCCGCAAAAACCAACGAGCTTGGTTGAAGACCTTCGGGCATTGCTCGATCATCTGCAAATTGACAGCGCTTCGCTTGTCGGTCATTCCATGGGAGGGCAGGCCGTTACGGATTTTGCCTTGACTTACCCTTCCAGGGTTGACCATTTAGTATTAATCGCACCATCGCTAACCGGTTTCGAGCACGCCCAGCCATTCATCGATTGGATGGCCCAAGTAAATGCATGCGCACCCGATGTCGACCGTCTGGTCGAACAATCGTTGAGCGGGCCTAATTATCGTGTGACGATGTCCAGCTCTGAACGGGACTTTTTGCGCGAGATGCACACGTTGTATATGACCAGAGTGTTTAGTGAGTGGAAGAGCTTCGAGGTGATATGGCCGATGCCGCCAGCGATCGAGCGGTTGGAGGAGCTTGCTGCAAGGGCGCTGTTTATTCAGGGAACGGTCGAATGGGAGGATATGCAACGAATTGCGGAACAGTTCAAGCGTGTGCAAGACATCCGTTTCGAGGTAATCGAGGGGGCTGACCATATGGCTACTCTGACACATGCAGACGAACTTGCCGGTTTGATTGCTGCTTTTTTAGCGAGAGGATAATGGAACACATCGCCGCATGAATTACAAGGGAATAAATAAATTTTTTGCTTGATATAGAGGCAAGGCATACACGCAAAAAGCCGCACAAATTGCGGCCTTTTTGATGATTTTATACAGTTAGAGTAGATGAAACGACATAAATTCATTGCGACTTGTTTTTCTCTAATAACGGTATGTGGGAGCGACACGGTTCCAAGCTCCCCGATCGCCTCGATTCCTCACTTTTTGTCTTTGTTCCCCGGTGCAGACGGTTGCTCTTTTTTAGGCGTTTCCTGGCTCGTCTCAAAGTTAATCGGAGGTAAGCCGTTTGCTTGCCACACCGTTCCTCTGCGCTCGTACTCGAATAACTTCTCTATAGCATTCGCAATCTGTGGTCCGACTTCACGCTCAACCAAATACAAGGCCACATCAAGTCCGGAAGTAACACCTCCGCCAGTTACCAAGCGTGGGCCATCTTCCACGATTCTTGCATCGACCGGAATTGCACCGAGAGCCCCTAACGCACCCATGCCTATCTGATTGGTGACAGCATATCTGTCTTTCAACAATCCATCCATAGCCAGCAGCAATGAACCTCCACACACGGTAGCCACCGTAACGTCCTTATTATTCATAGCTTGTTTCATCATCGTTGTTAACCCCGTATCCTTAGCCTGCCTCAATATGTTGGGAATAGCATCTGCGGTATTCCCCGCTGGCTTCCCCGAAGCACCAGGAACTACAATAATCCCGGGACGATTAGGGTCTAACATATCTTGCGCTTCGAGGGCAGGTCCATTCAGCCCGCTCGGTACCGAACGCTTGCCTTCTGCAGATACTAATTCTACAGTGATTTTTCCACCAGTGTACATTCCGGCAGCAGCAAATACTTCATATGGCGCTAAGGCGTCCAGCAGATCAAACCCATCGAATAATACGATTTGTACATGCACGCTTTTACCCTTGGATGGATCTGGGTTCTTGTTTCTTTCTGCGCTTGCTGCGGGGGCGAATAGACATAGAACGAGTGTTAACGACGTGAGTAAACTAAGTATTTTTTTCATCCTGATACCAATTCCTTTCGATTCGTTCTGATGATGATTTCAGGAATAACTAGCAGCAGCGCAATCGAGCCGTAAACGCCGATGGTGTAGCTAGTAGGGTAAACGTACCCGAATCCCTGATGAAAAAGAGAAGTAATGAGATGGATCAACATGTTTGTGAAGCAAAAGGCATAACTACGAATCATCCAGTTGCGATGTCGAATGATCCTTTTCCTCTTGATTTGCACGAGCGCCGTAATGGTGATAACCAGCCAGATCATATTCAGCAGATTGAATCCCATACTGCTTATTTTGCCGCCTGTCGCGTAGGGGGCCATATATCCGGAAGTTAACACAACCAGCAGTACGGATACGATATATACATAGCCGTTTATGCGATGCAGCCTGCGGCTTCTTTCAAATATTCGATTCGAAAAGTTAATCAGTCCCGATGCCATGGCCACACATGCGAATGCGACATGAACGTACATGACATTAAGCCAAACCGGGAGATTGAGCTCGCGCTTCAGCCCGGTCTTATGGCTTAAAAATCCCGAAGCACCTGGATCGATCCAATAGTTTTTCACCAAGGCGTGTAGTATAAATAGAATGCTGACACAGGCCAGCAATAGATATAACGATTTTCGTTTCTTCATCCGTTCGCAACTCCCGAAGCTCCATATTTGATACACACCATTTCTGAATACGGAAAAACACGATCGACATACATACCTGGAAGCCAGAGCGCGTGTATGCCGCGGATTTTCTTCTTACGATTAGGTAACCCGATTTCCTGTTAACTTGGATGCAGGCAGTAAGCCAGCTTTGGCTATACCGACCATGTGATCTCCATCGGCGACAACTTCAAACTTGAGATTCAAGCGCATGGGTTTCGTGATTCGTAGTGACCAGGCCAGCTTGTTATCCTGAATTACAGGGTTCATAAACTCAATGGTTTCATCGCCCTGCGTTGCCGTGCCCTGGATCAAATCGTCCCTTGTCAATATGGAGAGCTTGACCTCCATCTTCCCGACGGGCGTAGCGATAATGGTCTCCCAATCCCCGTCGAAGACCGATGCCTGTATGCTTTTGCTATGCTGGGAGCTGGGCGTGGGTATCATTGCTGTTTTGTTCACCGCGGCATTTGGTTCGTCGCTCGTCACTGATTTATTAACGTTAGGATTTATCCCTGTATCTTTCCAGACCGTGCCTCTTCGTTCATATTCGAATAATTGCTCAACCGCGTGGGCGATACGAGGCCCAAGTTCACGTTCCACCAGATATAGCGCTACATCGAGTCCTGAAGTTACGCCGCCACCGGTAACCAGATTACCGTCGTCCACGACGCGAGCCGAGACGGGAACTACCCCAGTTGCACTAAGTAAGGCCATGCCCAGATGGTTCGTTACCGCCGGCCGGCCTTCTAAGAGGCCTCCCATAGCAAGAATCAGGGAACCGCCACAGACCGTAGCGACTGTAATGTCTTTGTGCTGGAGAGCCTGCTTGATCAACCCGGTCAATTCGGTACTCATGGCTCGGCCCAGAATAGCCGGAACCGAATCGGGCCCATCTCCCTCGACGTCGCCGGACGCACCAGGTACGAGAATGATGCCCGCTCGTTCCGGGTCCAGTCTGCCACTCGCTTCAATCCTCAACCCGTTGATGCCGCTAGGCACGGATCTTGGTCCCTCGGCGGTGACCAATTCTACGTTTAACGCATTTTCAGCATTCATGGCTGCAGCACAGAAGACCTCGTAAGGCGCTATCGCATCCAGAAGGTCGAAGCCGTCAAACAACACAATTTGAACGTTAAGCATCCATAAATCCTCCTAGTCTCTATTTAGTCAAAAGATCTTTCAGCTTACGATATTCCTTCTCATCAATTTCACCATTGGCCATTCGGTTCTTCAGAATCATAGCGATGTCATTCTTTTGATGACCGTTTTTGTAACGATAACGAATCGCGTATACTCGAACCGCCAGGAAAGAAAACAGCGTGAGACAAAACAAAGCGCCGAAAGGAAAGAACGAGAAGGCGTTATTTTCCAAACCCATATGTATACCTCCTTTATCATGGTGTGCGGGACGATCACCCGAAGTTGGGGCTGGTCGTGTGCGCAAATAGAAGCATACCAAACGAATATCTCAAACAAAGATGAAAAAAGATCACAAAAGTATAAACAAAACATCACAATACATAAGCTCTCGTTAGTTCTTGTTAAAAAAAATGATAAACTAGGAAAGCAAAGGTGGGATAAACATGAGCGTATCAAAGACGATTCTGGTTGTAGACGATGACCAAGATATTGTTGAGCTATTAAGGGATTTTCTAGAGAATGACCACTTTCAAGTGAAAACCGCTTGCGACACCGCTCAAGCGTGGAACATATTTAAGGAAAGCTCTGTTGATTGTATTGTTCTTGACATTATGATGCCGGGACAAAATGGATTTGAGTTTTGCCGCCGGATTCGCGGGGAGAGCAATATACCAATCCTGTTCTTGAGCGCTCGCAGCGATGATGTGGATAAGATTCGAGGCCTTACCCTGGGAGGCGATGATTACATCGTCAAAACCGCTTCGCCGGGTGAGATCGTTGCCAGAGTAAAAGCCGTATTGCGGCGTTCCGCTTCCCCACAACAATTGGATAACAGGGTTTTGGATTACGGCCGCATTAAATTAAACCTGTCCACTAGAGAAGTACTAGTGGATGGAAACAACATCGTGCTCACACCCAGGGAATATGAGCTGCTGCGATTATTTGCCGAACATCCGAGACATGTTTTCTCCTATGAACAATTACTTTCGAAGTTTTGGGATGGGGTGGGCGACAGGCATACAATTCGGGTCCATCTTAGTCGGCTTCGCGAGAAAATCGAAGCTGATCCGAATAAACCGCTATTCCTGGTCAACGTATGGGGAGTAGGGTATCGCTTTGAGGGAGGGTAATATGAGGTCACTCCGCATTCGTACGTTTACCATGCTTTGCTTCTTCTTTATCCTCTTATTGCCATGGATCTTCTTTGTTACTGCGCACTTTATGGAAACCAAGACACTCAGCTTCGAACTAGGTCGGCTGCAAAACGAGACCCTGCAACGAAATATATCGGAAATGACGCAGCGAATTGAATCGGACACAGACCAATGGACAGATCCAGTCTGGCAAAACCAATTGTATTCCGCGCTGCGTGAAGCGAAGATGGATGTGCTCATTCAATCCGCAGAAGATCAGGAAATTTATCGTTCCAATCCTGACCGACGTGGCACTAATTTATCAACCGAGCGGTTCTCCGTCATCGAGGACGGCCAGTTGCTGGGAAGGGTTATTCTGTACTTACCTAAGTCTAATCAATTTCAAGTGATGTCGGCTTTTGTCGGGCTGCTGCTTGCGATCTTTGTTGTCGGCATGGAAATGAGGCGATTCGTTCTCAAACCACTCGAGAAGATGGGAAATGCAGCAAGACAAATTGCAACAGGGGATTGGGATGTTCGGTTACCCATGTCCAGGGTCACCGAAATCGCTGAAGTCCGCGATGGATTCGATGTTATGGTCAAGGGACTTGAGCAATCCTATCGAAAACAGGCTGAACTGGAAGAGGAACGCCGATTCGTCATTGCGGCTGTTGCGCATGATTTACGGACACCGTTGTTCGCTTTGCGAGGCTACTTGGATGGTCTGGAGCAAGGGATCGCTCAATCTCCGGAGAAAATAGCCCAATATGTTGCAGTCTGCAAAGACAAATCGGCCCAATTGGATCGTTTGGTAGAGGATCTTTTCACTTTTACAAAAATGGAGTATGTGGAGTCGCAACTGCATACTAAAACGGTGGATTATAACCAGGTCGTCCGGAACTCGATGGATAGTCTGAGTCCGCTGGCTCGGCAAAAAGGAGTTTCCATCTCGTTCCATGTAACGGATCGGTGCATCATCCATGGAGATATGCATTTATTAGAACGAGCCATGAACAATCTTCTGGATAATGCCGTAAGACACACATCTGCGGGTGGTGAAATCGAAGTCCAGTGTAATAGAGTTGGTGATAAAGTTAAGTTTACGATACGCGATACCGGGCCGGGCTTCTCTGGGGAAGAGCTTGAGCGTGTATTTGAACCTCTATATCGCGGGGAAGCATCCAGAAGTCGTTCAACCGGTGGCAGCGGATTAGGCTTAACCATTTCACAAAGAATTGTTAGGCAGCACGGAGGTGAACTTGCCGCAAGCAACCAACCGGAAGGTGGAGCACTGCTTGAAGGATGGTTACCTGCAGCAGCTTCAGGACAGTTGGAATCAAATGGTCTATAGTCGTTCATATTACTTATTGCACGTTGAAAAAGCCGCGAAAATGCGGCTTTTTTTTTTTGAAGAAATCAAATGTATGTTAGATCCGGATAATTCTCCCTTTACAATTGCAGCACCATGTTGTACAGTTGGTTATACGAGTAATCAACCTAACGACTAAGGGGATGATAACGGTCAGAAAGGAGGCTTCACCTTGAAAGCTTTGTTGGATGAATCCCAGCCCATTTTTCAACAAATTGCTCAAATGATTATCGATGATATTGTGGATGGTGTAGTGAAGGAAGGGGAGCGCGTCCCTTCTGAGAATGAATTGTCCCGATTTTATAACATTAACCGTGCCACGGCGCGTAAAGGGCTTCAAGCCTTGGTTGACCTGGACATCATTTACAAGCAGAGAGGAATAGGAATGTTTGTAAAGGAAGGGGCCAGGAAACAGGTGCTGCGTGACAAACAAAAGCATTATCGGGAGTATTATATTCGTCCGATGCTGGAAGAGGCGAGGCGAATTGGCATGACGGTCGAGGAGGTTATGGAGTGCATAGTGGAAGAGGAGGGGAACTTATGATTTCTTTAAAGCAGGTATCTTTTTCCTACGAAGATGTTCCTGTGATCAAGGAATTGTCATACGTTG
This sequence comes from Paenibacillus sp. FSL W7-1332, assembly GCF_037969785.1. Lineage (NCBI taxonomy): Bacteria > Bacillati > Bacillota > Bacilli > Caryophanales > Paenibacillaceae > Paenibacillus > Paenibacillus sp. FSL W7-1332. Next base: position 3,394,205 of record NZ_CP150209.1, read on the forward strand.
AACAAAATCCAGTCATTACGGGATTATGGGGACGGAACGGTGTGGGCAAAACGACGTTGATGAAACTGATTGCGGGGCATCAGATTCCTAGTCAAGGCAACATTGAGGTTATGGGCCACCGGCCATACAATAACCAGGAAGCCCAACGACATTTGTGTTACATGCAGGAAGATCATCCGTTCAGTGATATTTGGACCATTCGCGATGCCTTGCGGTTTTATCAATATTTCAAACCGAACTGGAATCAGGAATTGGCAGAAGAGCTGCTGGAAACGTTTAAACTGCCGCAGCATAAAAAAGCCAAGAAGCTGTCGACCGGGATGAAAACGGCATTACAGGTTGTGATCGGTTTGGCCAGCCAGGCGGATGTTACGATCTTGGATGAACCGACCAACGGGCTTGATGCAGGAATGCGAAAAAAGTTCTATGAACGGCTGTTGGATAGCTATGATGCGTTTCCGCGCCTGATCTTGGTGTCGACACATCAAATCGAGGAATTACAACCATTGCTGGAATCCATCGTGGTTGTTCATGACGGAAAGCTGCTGTTACATGAGCCGATGGAAGAGGTGCGGGAACGGGGGATCTGGATAACCGGTGAACACGATCGAGTGAATCAATTAATCAGTAACCAAAAGATCCTAAATGAAAGCACCATCGGTTCCGTAAAGAAAGTTATGATTGATGTCCCGTTCTCCGACGAATGGAGAGAGCTAGGCCGCAGTAATGGAATTTCCGTGGAGAAAGCGCATCTTCAGGATTATTTGCTTCATATGACGGATAATGTGAAGGAGGGGGTACGATGAGCTCGACGCACGGCACGTTTCGTTTAATCTATGAAGATGCAAGCTGGTTCTTGGGGAAGCTGCTTCTGTTGTACATTACGCTGCCATTAACAGCAGCCTGGATTATGATCGGGACATCCTTTGATATGGATAAGACACTCAGTTCTATTTCAAGCCCCGCATATTTTTTCTTTATCCCGTTCTATGGGGTCATGGGGTTCAAAAGCCTTCTGCCTATTGCTGTCAGCCTTGGAGGCACACGAACTCAAATGCTGAAAAGCTTTTATGTCATCGGCGTTTCAAGTGTATTTGTGTATATGTTAGTCTTAAACCTCTTACAATGTTTATTATGGACATTATACGATCGCGGAGTCAGCTCGGTATCCATTACGCATGCGGGGATGTTTCATTCCAGTGAGTACCAATTTTTGCCTTACTTATGGATCGATCTCATGGTCGGACTAATCTTGTTCGGCGGCGCTTTTTTTATCTACTGCATAACGTATCGTGCGGGCATGACAAGGACATTAATCGGTATCATGATCATTGCCATCGCAGCCATGTTTCTCTACTACTCGGGAGTGCTTGAAGTACCTATAGCATGGTTGTCGACATTAAATATAAATGCAATGACCGGTTTCACGATAGCCGGAATCGCAGGTTTAGCAGCGCTGTTAACCACCTATCCGATGATGCGTAACGCCTCACTGCAACCGAAACAAAAGAGAGAGTAACTGCAGCAACCTATCCGTGAACATATCCGGATAATAAGGACGCGAATATGTTCCCCTTTAAGTAGACAGTGTGTGAAAGGCGCATCAAAGTCTATTGGAGGGGGTTTTTTCTATGAGTTCAATACAAATTCTTGTAATGTATTGAGTTCCCAATCAGCCGGATTTGGAAGAGCGAGGCCTTTTGATTAAAATAATCAACGCTAGAATCAAAGGGACCCAGATCTGGAAGATAGGAAAATGGTATTTCAAATTTTGAGCAAACCCGATCCAGATATGATAAATAAAGTTCGGAGAGACGAACGAAATGGTAAAGATGAAAGCACCCACGATCACGGTTGTTTTTTTATGGCTGACTTTGATCAGGCTGGAAAGACCGAGTACGGCGCCGAGGTAGAATGCGGTCATTTTAACGAATATGCCAATATAGATCAGCAAGATGATTAACGGGTCCAAACGCTCCAGAAAATCGGCGATTTCAATGAGACGAACCGACCGAAGCAGCGGAAAAGTCGATATGCTTGTTATGGTAGGATCCAGAATCGCAAGATTTAAAATATTGAATATCAATAAAAAGATACCTACGAATATATAGGAAGACAAGGATGCCTTGGACAGCGTTTTCTTGTCTTCGAGATGACTCCAAAACATGAGAAATACTACGACCTGACCGAACGGAAAACTAATCACCTCCGGCAACGATGTTCGCAGCACAGGCAGAATTCCGTTTTCTAATATAGGCATAAGGCGCTCAAGATGAATGATATTCGAACCGAGGAACATGAGAACGATCAGGATATACCCGATCAGCGTGAAAGGGAGCAGGAATTCGGTGACGCGAAAGAATACCTCAATGCCTTTCCATACGGCATAACCGGACAGCAACACCATTAAGAGAATCAGGAAGTACAGCGGTGTGCTGGGGAGAAAGGAGATATTGATAATGTCCGCGAACTCGCGGGTATTCCTCATGGATTCATACGCAAAATAAACGATATAGGCTGCAGTAATGATGGACCCTAAATATTTGCCGAAGTGCTGATTTAAAATTTGGGGAAGAGCATGCTCCGAATTTTGGTTCTGGATATATAAATAGATGAACAGCAGTAACATTCCCGTGATCATTGCAACCAGCACGACCAGCCACGCATCTTGTTTAGCTTCAATCCCCAGTTCATACAAAGGGGTGCTGCCGATCATAAACAAGATGGTCATGGCAATGATTTGGTATTTACCGATCTTCTCCATTTGGGACCTCCTTGTTATAGGTATCGATAGCGTTCTACTTATTGGGTTCAATCAAATTCGAGAAGGGTTTATTGATCATATTCGTGTGTTCAACGGTGACTTTTACATTCAGTTTGAGTTCCAGTTCCTGGAGCGGTCTCTCCGAATTTGTAAGGTGTTTGCTGGCTGCAGGATATTTTCTGTGAATCATATCCATGAAACCAACCACGTCCACATTCAAATCCTTCATGCTCTTCCACGCAGCCAGCACTTCATCCTTGATCTGCTCGGCAATCGTATCCTCGAGTTTCGAAATAACGTCCGGGTTCGTCAAATCCATCGTACAGCTGGTTTCATCAAGAGCCCCCACTGTTTGAATATGGATCATCATGTTGACCGAACCATTCACCATTTTGGGGTCCACTTGGGTCGATGATTGGATGACTCGGTAACTCGACAACCGGGAAGCGTCTCGATCGCTGCATGGGGTAACAATGATCAGGTTTTTGACGCTGTTCGAGAGCCAAGCGACGCCTCTGCTTTCTTTTCGCTTCATCCATCCCACCAGCTTGTCTCCTCGAAATACGCCCAAATCGCCAAGTTTGAGTACCGCTTGATTACGGGTTGACTTTAAGGCATCCAAGTTAGATTGTTCCGCTTGATTGCCGGACACCCGTAACTCTGGAGCCATGGCGCTTTTGTACGGATTGGCGACCATGGATGCAAAATCAATCAATTTAATATTTTTTACTTGGGACAGATTTTCTTGTCCTTGGGTTATGACCCGTTGAATCGCGTTTCCTGTTATTTTCTCTAACGGAATGAGCACTTCCAATAATTTGGAGGCTTTATCCTTGGTCAGGAGAACCGACATCGTTTCCCGACTTTCCACCGGACGGAGGAAAAAATCAAGGATTTGCCGTACGCCTTCATTCCGGACGACTTGTTCATTGATAATCAGTACGGAGTTATGGGCAAAAAACAGCGCACGCGGCGCTTCTAAATTCGCGTTCTGCATAGCTTCGCGAATGGTCTTGCCCCTGGTGGAGAAGATGGTGATCGGAGATTGGCTTCCCCCGGCTCCGCCGCCGGTCTGGGTGGCGATGGACTGCGGAATGACGACTTGGAAGGAGATGACCCATTCATCCTCGCTGCGGTCTATGGACGTCGCCGATACAATACTAAGCGAGTTTAACTCTTGACTATCCCAGCAACCATTGAGCAGCAGCGAGGCAGCCAACATGAGAATCAGGAGATTCAACTTCCGGTTCATCTGTTCTTCACCTCCAAGTTATACCGGTTAAATATTATTTCTTGCCATTGGAAGGCGATGGACGCTGGTTCATTTTTTGCCGTTTCGCGTTATTACGGTTGATAAGGGTCGGTCTTGTCAGCATGGCCCACCATGGAACACGGACCAGAACGTCTTTTTGGTCTGAAGGGATAAACGGAGCGAACGGAGTAAGATATGGCAAACCGAATGATCGCAAACCGCATAGGTGGATCAGCATGGCGATTAATCCTGCCATAATTCCAAAGAGCCCTAAAGTTGCCGCCAATATCATAAAACCAAAACGGAGCAGTCTGGCGGAGTTGGCTATGCTCACAGAAGGCGCAACAAAGCTTGCGATGGCGGTAAATGCAACGATGATAACCATGGCAGCAGACACTAGGCCTGCCTGTACAGCAGCTTGACCCAGAACCAACGCGCCTACGATGGAGATCGCGGAGCCCATCGCTCTAGGCATTCGAACACCAGCTTCCCTTAATACTTCGAACGTAATTTCCATCGCCAAGGCTTCGACAACGGCGGGAAAAGGGATGCCTTCCCGCTGTGCTGCAAGGCTGATCAGCAAGGTCGTTGGCAGCATTTCTTGATGAAACGTGGAGATGGCAATATATAGTGAAGGGAGAAGCATCGATACCATAAAGGAAATGATGCGCAACAGCCGCAAAAAGGTCGCGATATCGAACTTTTGGTAGTAATCCTCGCTCGATTGAAACAGTTTGAAGATGGTGATGGGGGCGATCAACACAAACGGTGTCCCATCAACCAAAACGGCAACTTTTCCTTCCAGAATTGCACCAGCGATAGCATCGGGGCGCTCCGTATTAGTCATGGTAGGGAAGGGGGTGAACGTTGTATCTTGTATAAACTCTTCGATATACCCACTCTCCAGGATGCTGTCGGTATCGATCTGGTCTAAACGATTCAATATTTCTTGCACGATCTTATCATTGGCGATGCCATTCAAATACATAACGGCAACATCCGTTTGGGTGACGCGGCCAATCTTGCGGTCCACGATCCAGAGGTCTGGGCTTTTAATCTTACGACGGATTAAGGCCGTATTCGTACGAATATTCTCGGTGAATCCTTCTTTCGGGCCGCGAACGACGGTCTGAGATTGGGGCTCTTCTACACCGCGTTCCTCTCCACCGATAGAGCTGGCGATAATGCCTCGGGATGAACCGTCTATGAGAATGACAGTATTGCCTTCTAGCATGGCGGAGATCAGGGATTCCATATGCTCCAAATCGCTAATGCTGCCTATGGATAAGAAACGGTTTTTGATGATGGACAAGATTTCTGCAGGGTTAGAGGCATGCAGTTTTTCTTCGTAATCCTTTGAGGTTAAGGAATCCATAATCGAGTGATTGATGGTGAGCGTATCAACCAGTCCATCGATATAAATGACGGCCAGGGTGCAATCGCTTCCGAACATATGACTTAGGGTCCGAATGATGATGTCCCTACTGTGGCCGGTTTGTTCTCTGATTCTATGTAAATTCTGATCCAAGCGGTCGGAGAGACGAGAGGATTCGGCGGTTTGCACCGTTTGCTCGTTATGATGAAGCAGTGCCGTTTTCGAATGGGTTCGCTTTGTTCGTTTAAAAAAGGGCATGGGATCAGCTCGCTTTGACAAGATTCATACGATCTAAAGTTCCCTATTTCGGGTTTAATATTCTTTGCATGGTGAGGACTTCATCCATATTTGGAGGGTAGGTTAGTTTAACTATAAATGTTTTGTAGACTGACAGATCGGCGAATCGGTGGTACCTTATAATTAGCTGATTTCTCGTTAATAAATGGATGAATGGCTTGGAGGCCTAGGGCAGTGAAAAATAAGCTTGAAACACGGATCGAAGGGGACCGCATTGTGCTCCGTCCCGTAAGGGAAGATGAATTTGATGCCTATTTCGGATTATTGCAGGATGCTGAGTCTAACCGATTAACGGGAACGCAGCAGGCGTTTACCAAGGATTCGATTGCGGCCTGGATTCATAAAATCGGATACGCTCATGAGGATCGACTGGATATGATGATTGCGGAGAAGGAAACGGACGGTTTAATTGGTGAAGTGGTCCTGAACGAAATCAACCCCAACAACCGCAGCTGCAATATCCGCATATCGATTTCCGGTCAGCACAGCAATAAAGGATACGGCACGGAGGCCATGAAGCTCATGCTGCGTCATGGTTTCGAAATTTTACGTCTACACCGTATAGAGTTAGGTGTATATGCGTTTAATCCTCGGGCCATACATGTCTATGAAAAGCTTGGTTTTAAACGGGAGGGCATTCTACGGGACTCGATATGTTGGGACGGAAGATTCCACGATATGATTTTGATGTCGATTTTGGAGGAAGAATATCGGCAACTGCCATAGTTATTCGTATATGCTTTATATCAACAGAACAAAATTACACAGGCTAAAGAAGTCGCCAATATCGGCGACTTCTTTTTTTGCTATTTTAAAAGGAGTTTCACTTTCTTAATGAAAGGTGACGAGAAACGAAACTTCATGGGGCTCAGCCCAACCAGCAGAATCAAGCTGTATGCCCAGAACAGCCAGGCTGCCAATAGGGGGAGGCTCTGCTCTGAGATTAATGGGAAAGCGACATCATGGAAAAGAATCGAAAAAATGTCTATGAACATACCAGGCAGAGCAATCTGGACGGAACGGCGGGTACGATCTGAATACGGAACATCAAGAAATGAGAACAACGGAGCGATGCATCCATAAATTAAAGGGATGGCGGCAGCAAAACTCAAGACGGTTCTAAACGGGTGCCTGATATCAATCAGCAGGTTCCCCCCATAATGAAAGATGATCGTGGCGATCAGCCAAAGGGCGAAACCCCATAATAAGAAGAGACCAGCATGCCGGTTTTTGATCCGTTGTGCGTTCATCGCTTCACCTCATTGGTCATGAAATCAAAAATCACCTGCAAAGCGGTAAAAACATCCTCCTTCGGAAACTCCTCGTCCAACAAAGCCTGCACGGCCAGCCCGTCTATTATAGCATTCATTAAAATTCCCCACTGATCCATGGATATGTTCTTTATGGGCGATTCCCCCCACCGGGCTGTAAGAATATCAGTCAGATGTTTGTTTTCTTCTTGAATCATGGAACCCATTCGATTGCGGTTCTCTTTGATCTGAAAGCTAGCAGCTAATGAAGAGAAAAACAATCGATGGTAAACAGAATGATAATCGCATCTTTCCTTGGCTTCTTGTATGGCTTCTTCAACTGATCGATTGTTTTGCTCCACTGAAACCCATGAAGCATTACATAGGCTCTCAACGAGTTCAATTATTAATTGCTCTTTGGTTCGAAAATGGTAATAGACCGTTCCCTGGCTGACATTTGCTTGATCGGCCACTGCTTTCAAAGTTAATTTATCCATACCTTTTTCTGCAACACACTTTTGGGCAGCTTCGAGCAGTTCTTGTTTGCTGATGACGTTCGGTTTCGCCATGACCGTTTCACCTTCCTTGGATGTGAGTTATTCAAACAACTAACTCTAATGTATAAAAAATAAACTCGATTTGTCAAATGGAGGAATCGGAATTCGCTCTGTCTATTCGGGCGGAGGGTACAACGATCATCACTTGTATATTGTCTGCAATCTTCATTAATTTGCTGTATAATAACGTTTCGAGTATCACTCGCATGGCAAAAGAACGAAGCTATCAGCTACCGTGATGACTCCTGCAACTTGGCTGAGCTTAATCTAAGAAGTCCAATACAGGATGATAAACTTCATCCTTTACACGATCGAGAATAAATAACATTACAATAAACAGTAGTCAAAGGAGCATTATATATGAAGCGTTATACTTCTGACCGAATTAAAATCCCGCCGGGATTATGGGAAGGAATACACCAATTAGGCATTGCCGCCCAAGACGTGGCTCGCAAAGCGGAATTGCCGCTCGCCGTCATTACTGAGCCGGAAGTCACCACCGCCCAATACTTCGCGATCTGGCAGGCCTATTCCGATCTCATGGGGGACACTGCCCAAGGCATCATCCAGCTTGCGACCGTCTTTGAAACGGCGAAGTACCCGCCGACCGTCTTAGCGCCTTACCACGCTCGTGACTATCGGGATGCTTTAAACCGAATGGCTCGGTATAAGCAGCTATGTCCACCCGAAGGCTTGCTAATCTCCGAGGAGGGCGAACGATGTACCATCGAGCTGGAATGGCTGAACCTAAGCGATCAACCTGGTCCGGCGCTGCTTGTTGGCATTACACTGGCATGTCTTCTGGAGCTTGGACGACGGGGCACAGGTCAACCGCTGACCGCGCAATTGGTTGAATTTTCGCAGCCTATGGGCGATGTACAAGCTCTTGAAGCTTATTTTGGCTGTCGCATCCGGATGGGTGCAAACCGTAATCGATTAACGCTCTATCGAAGAGATCTGGACCGACCTTTTATCTCGTATAACGAAGAATTGCTGGAGATTCTGACTCCAGCTCTGGATCGTTCGCTTGATGAACTACAGAGCCACCGCTCCATTACTGACCTGGTCAAATGGATCATGAAACGCAGTCTCACAGGAGGGCGCCCTGACATTCAGTCAGTGGCGAAGGAGCTTAATATGAGTGATCGTACGTTACAGCGCAGGCTGACGGATGCAAATGCAAGCTTCAAGCAATTGTTGACACAAGCAAGACATGAGCAGGCCATCGAGTACTTGGCAGACCCCTCGCTCGATATCAAAGAAATTGCCTTTTTGATTGGATATGAAGATCAGAACTCGTTCTACCGAGCGTTCCGTCTTTGGGAAGGAGATACTCCATCCCATTGGCGCACTGAACATTTTAATAGTCCTTCGCTGTCCGAACACCGACAGGAAATGTTGACCATGGGTTCATAGCGTTTGGACATCAAAACACAGGTTTCTTTGTCAATTACAATTGGCGTGTTAAACAAGTACTTTGGCGCGATAAACTAGTTACCCAGCTATCTATACAATGTAATATGAACACTATCCAGAGCACAAAGGAGATATGTTTATATTATGGATATGGGATTAAACAATAAAACAGCATTGGTTACAGGATCTACGAAAGGGATAGGCAAGGCTATTGCCATTGAACTTGCCAGAGAAGGTGTCCATGTTCTTATCAACGGACGAAATGATGAAGAGGTACAACGAACCGTTAATGAAATCAAGTCGGATTTCCCGAATACAAGTCCTCAGAATGCTACCGCCGATTTGGTGGATATCGGGCAAAGAGAGGCTCTATTTGATAAATACCCTCACGTGGATATTCTGGTTAACAATATGGGGATATACGAAATCATGCCGTACGAGGATGTTAACGATGAAGTTTGGGATACCTACTTCCGTACGAATGTGCTTGCAGCCAACGGATTAACCCAATTTTATTTGCCCGGCATGCTAAAGAACGATTTTGGACGTATTATCTTCATGGCGAGTGAAGAAGCCATGATGCCTTCTGGACAAATGCCGCAGTATGCCATGACAAAATCCATGCTGCTATCCTTGGCAAAAAGCTTGTCCAAATTAACGAAAGGTACCGAAGTAACAGTCAATACGATTTTGCCCGGCCCGACTCTCTCCGAGAACGTGCAGGATATTATCGAGGGAATATACGCCAATGAAGATATGACCTTTGCGGAAAAAGAGAAAGCTTTCATGAGTACAAACCTGCCTCAATCCGAAATTCAACGATTTATTAGGCCGTTCGAAATCGGTAGACTGGCTGCATTCCTATGCAGTCCTTATGCATCCGCGTTTAAAGGTTCACCAATCCGTATGGATGGGGGAATGGTGCCTACGATTTTCTAACCTTATTATATATATCTGCTTATATATTAAAAGCTTGGGATCTAAAAGAGATCTCCAAGCTTTTTTAGTATTCATACACAGCGTCCCTGATCCGAAGCTGGTTTTTACTCACCTATTAATTCCAGCCTGGTCAGTCTTTTCTGATATACAATTCGAGACAATCCAACGCTGATCTCATATAGAAGGAACAGGGGCACAATGACGAGGATGTCCGACACGAAATCCGGCGGTGTAATGGTTACGGCTGCAATCGTCAGCAGCAAATAGGAGATTTTCCGCATTTTAGCTAAGCGGAGCGGATTCAGAATGCCAATCGAGGTCAAGAACATGATAACGACGGGCATTTCAAACAGCACACCAAACGGTACGGTCATATGCACCATAAAACGGAAATATCTCTCGGCAGTATAAGCTGTTATGAAATGGTGCGACAGCGAATCCAGGAAGGACAGGACCATGGGATATATGACAAAGTAGCCAAAGGCCAAACCCAATAGAAAAAGGGCTCCGATCGCAGGGATGTAAGCCAGGGATGCACGCCGCTCAACAGTACTCAAACCGGGTACGACGAACCGCCATACCTGAAATCCGGCAACAGGCATCGTCACCGCAAGAGCTATAACGCCTGCAATCATGAAGTATACCCAAATCACGTCCGTTGGTCCCAGTATTTGAAGCTGACCCTCCACGTCGCGAGTCAGCATTTCATACAGCGGTTCAACATATAGAAAAGCGGCACAAAGGGCTACCAAAAAGGTGCCCAATGTGATGAGAATCCGCTTGCGGAGCTCTGTTAAGTGCTCTATTATATGCTGCTCCTGTTCTTGTCCCTGCTCGTGCTGGGTCATTTCAATTTATCTCCATCATGGATATCTTCGCTCGAAACCAGTTCACGCGTTGAGTTTTTGAACTCGCTTAGTGTTCGACCGAAGGCACGGCCCAGTTCAGGCAGCTTCGAAGGACCGAAAATAATCAAGGCGATCAACAGAATGAGGATCAGCCCTGTCACTCCGATGTTTCCCAGAGGCATATGATCAACTCCTTTATTTATTTTTTATCCGATGCCATATGCAGCAGCTCAGTAATATCTCTGGCGATCGACTCGTCGCGCGGCGCATCATGCAGCTTCGAGGCAATTCGGTCGATCAGCGCAGGAGCTTGAGGATTCGTTACCGTTAGAATTTGCACTTCTTCATTAAACATGTTCTTCACTTGCTCTTTGGCTTGCGACATATTATCGTTGTCCACGTTCTTTGCTCCGCTTACTCCTTCATCCGGCTCGCCTTTGCCTGACATTCCTTCCGTCTGACTTAACACCTTTTGCTGCATGTTGTCATAGTGGTTAGAAGAAACGCGTGATTCTGCACGTGCCAGAATAATCGTGTCATTGAGGACAAAAGCTTTCACTCCATCAATGCCCAGACCTGCAAGTCTTGACTGAACATGGGAAGAGACGCCGCCTTCATGCAGGCTGGATGAGCCGATCATGCTGTACACGGACATGCCCATCCCGCTTGTGGTATTGCCATGGACATTGGTTGTTTCGGTTTTCGGTCCATGATAGCTAGGGATCACGTCGGTGCTGTGCAAGTGAACGGCATCGGCATTATGCTGATCCACGGATTGCGCGTTTTGTTGATTGTCGTCGGTTTGATTTAAGCAGGCTGTTAAAGAAAGAAGCAGTGCCGAGCCCATAATCGGGCCTTTCCACCTGCTCCACAATTGATTCATGAGCATTCGCCTCCATATCGGTTAGTAATTTTATCATGCCCGGATGGAGAATAATGTATGAATGAAATTTTGATGGGGACAATACCCATTATTCAAAAATGAAGAAGAGTAGGGGTGCTGAGAGTTTGAGCGAACAAGACGAACAACAAACCAAACCATCGAAGCCTGACGGCTCGCAGACGATGACACGGCGGAAGTTTCTGAGAAACTCCGGTTATGCCGTGGGAGGTGTCGTGCTGGGCGGTGTACTCGGATATCTTTTGCCGAAGCGGGAAACCCCGCCTGCAGCACCGGCACCTGAACAGAATGATAACAACTACAACCAAGCATTAATGTTCTTTAACCAGGAGCAATACAGGATCACGGAAGCAGCCGTAGAGCGTATTTTTCCTGCGGATGAGAACGGTCCGGGCGCTAAAGAACTCGGCGCAGCCTTCTTCATCGACCATCAGCTGGCCGGTGATTGGGGGTTCAATGCAAGAGATTATATGCAGCCCCCATTCTATGTTGGAGAGAAAACGCAAGGTTATCAGGGCCGATTAAGACGACGGGAGATATTCTACATTGGTCTACGCGAGATTCAGAACTACAGCCAAAAGAAGTATCAGAAAGATTTCCCTAGCCTGTCACCAGAGGAACAGGATGCCGTGTTAACTGCCTTCCAGAACGATGAGGTCAAATTGACAACGATCTCGGCCAGCGGGTTCTTTAACCTGCTCCGCAGCAGCACATTGGAAGGGGTCTACAGTGATCCGTTGTATGGCGGGAACAAAAATATGCAGGGCTGGACGATGCGTCAATATCCGGGTAACCAAATGGCTTACACGAATATTATTGAGAAGAATTTCACCGTCATCCCGCCGAAGAGTTTAAAGGATCACCTATAACAGCTCATCTATAGCGAAAGGAGTACGCATATGGCCAAAAAATTACCGAAAACGGATGTTGTCATTATCGGCGTCGGCTGGGCTGGCGGGATTATCGCCTCGGAATTGACCAAGAAGGGTTTATCTGTCGTCGGTTTGGAAAGAGGTAAAGAAAGGGTAACGGAAGACTACTACATGGCTCACGATGAGCTCCGTTACGCGCTCCGGTACGATTTGATGCAGGACCTTTCCAAAGAAACGATTACATTCCGGAGCACCGAAAAAATACGTGCACTACCGATGAGGCAGTATGGATCGTTTCTGTTAGGGGAGGGACTTGGGGGAGCCGGCGTGCACTGGAATGGGCAAACGTTCCGTTTCCTTCCCTACGATTTTAAAATCCGGAGCATGACGGAAGAACGATATGGGAAAGATAAAATACCGCCGGAAATGACGATCCAGGACTGGGGTATTACCTACGATCAGCTCGAGCCGTTTTTTGATAAGTTCGAGAAGACGACCGGCATCTCCGGCGAGGAAAATCCCTTGGCAGGAAAACGTTCGAATCCTTACCCAACACCGCCTATGCTGCATACGCCATCCATGAAGATGTTTGCGGATGCTGCGAAAAACCTGAAACTCAATCCGTATACGGTTCCTTCAGCCAATCTGTCGGAAAACTATACGAACCCGGATGGCATTTCTCGAGCGGCTTGCCAGTATTGTGGATACTGCGAGCGGTTTGGCTGCGAATACGGAGCGAAAGCGGATCCTGTCGTTACCGTGATTCCTGTTGCGAAAAAAACCGGAAAGTTCGAAATCCGCACCCATTCCTATGTTCGTAGAATTCTGCATAAGGGTGGTAAGGCAACGGGCGTCATGTACACGGACCTAACGACCGGGGAGGAAATCGAACAGCCGGCCGATATCGTCGTCTCGACGGGATATGTATTTAACAATACCCGTTTGATGCTTCTCTCGAAAATCGGCAAACCATACGACTCGTCCAGCGGGACGGGCGTGATCGGCAAAAACTATGCCTATCAGGTGATCAAGGGGAATGCCGCCGGATTTTTTGAGGACAAATTCAATCTGTTTGCAGGTGCAGGAAGCCTAGGGATGAGCGTGGACGATTTTAACGGCGACAATTTCGATCACTCAGACCTGAAGTTCATTCATGGGGGGAATATTGCCCATACGGTAACCGGACAAAGGCCTATTCAAAACAATCCTGTTCCGGAGGAATCACCGCGTTGGGGCAAAGAATTTAAGGCGAATTCCTTGAAGTATGCCAACAGTGTACTGACCGTAGGGTCTCAAGGTTCTTCGATGCCTTATCGGCATCATTACCTGGATTTGGATCCCACCTATAAGGACGCATTCGGAGACCCGTTGATTCGAATCACGTTTGATTTCGAAGAGCAGGATCGCCAGTTGGCCAGGTATCTTTCCGATCGCTGCGCGGAGATTGTGCAGGAGATGGGGGGCCAGAATATCATGAAATTAAAGGAACTGGGACCTTACGAAATTACGACATACCAATCGACTCATAATACCGGCGGGGTGATTATGGGAGAGAACCCTGGCAATTCAGCCGTCAACAACTACATGCAAATGTGGGATATGGAAAACTTGTTTGTGGTAGGCGCATCCGCTTTCCCGCATAATAGCGGCTATAATCCGACCGGCACGGTCGGGGCTCTTGCTTATCGCACAGTGGATGGAATTATGGAATACAGCAAAAAGGGCGGGCTGTTAGTATAGCTTGCATTTTACAAAAGGAGGCAGTTTCAACCATGTTCAGAAAAGGATTACTGTTAGTATTGCTATTGACTTTTGCTCTTGCTGTGGTGGCATGTGGTGGTAATGATGCAGCAGATCCGGCTCCGGCTCCTGCAGAAAACGGCGGACAAGCACCAGAGGAAGGAGCAACCGGCGGGGATGCCAACAACGATGCAGCTATGACGCTGTACAATGCCAACTGCATGGCTTGCCATGCTACCGACTTAGGCGGGGGCGGAAATTTCCCCAGCCTTCAAAATGTAGGCTCCAAGCACGACGCTAGCGAAATTGCAGGTATTATTTCAAATGGGCGCAATGGAATGCCGGCATTCCAAGGCAGGCTGACGGAAGACGAAATTAATGTGCTGTCTCAATGGTTGGCTGCCAAAAAATAAGGTGAACCGGATATGAAATTAAGAGGACCCTCATGCTACAATGCAGATATAAATCGCGTTGTGGTTATGGGGGTTTTCTCACATGGTTACAGCGTAAGAATGGAATACTTTTGGAGGTGGATTGTGAAGTCATGACAGAAACGTTCGTATCCTCCTATAGCACATGCTCGATAAAGTGCCGGACGGTGGTGTGCTTTTTTGCCGGTGTCCTGACCTATCGAAATAATTTTGAAGATGCTGCAAGCGAGGTTGCCCGAAGATATCCGAATGCCAAAATCTTGATGATCTTTCCTTACGGGATGGCAATCGGCATATCGGGTTCCTCGTTAGTCCGTCTACTTGCCCGGCAGCTTACGCAAGTCGGCTATGATTTGGTTCGAGAGCAGTCTCAGCGGGTTATGGAAGCAGGACAGATCATCCATGAGCATGCAGCTGGTTCGGAGCAGCTGATCCTGATCGGGCACAGCGCCGGAGGCGTGATCGCTTATAAGGCAGGTCTTTATTTGGAGGAGAAGTTTAATTATCGGGGAATCCATGTGTTTGCTGTAGGATGTCCAAGGTTTTATTTGAAGGATATTCCTTACAATGACCGGTTTACATATATCACGGGTCAGAATCCGGACAGGATCACTAGAATTGGCAGTTGGCGCATGCCGGGTTCCAAGGTGTACCGTGGAAGGCCGGGGCGTGAGATTCAACTGGATTTTAATCCGGATCATCAAGGATGGCGGTTTCATGCCTCTTATTTTCTGAAATCAGCCTGGACGGATTCAAACGAAGCATTCCATACCAATTCAGTCGATCTTATATCCAAAATCCATGAATTGCACCCCGAAAGATAAACATCACGTAATAAATGTTATGTAAACCAAATGTACAAGCATCCACTGGCAGATAGAGTGGGTCCATGGTGTATTGTATGTACAAAAGAAACCGTTCCTCTCGTTAATGGTTTGGGTCGCCCCTCCATTTTACCAAAGAACGGTTTCTTTGCGTCTAGAAGTAAGCAATCTGCACGCGTAGCGGAGAGGACGAATCGATTCCGGACAAGCGTCAGCGCTCGCCTTTGCGCCCACATTTCATCCTTGCTCAGAACGTTGTTTACAGCTGTATATTCGTCTGATGAATTTTACGGAATTTCAGGGGAGTGAGACCGATTATGGTTTTAAACGTGCGACCGAAATGGGTTGAATTCTCGAAGCCGACGCTTTCGGCGATATCTGAAACTTGCATATTGGATTCTTTCAACAAATGACACGCTTGCTTGATCCGTACGTGATTCACATACTCGATCAGGGTAAACCCCGTCGATTCCTTGAAGGTTCGGCTAAGATGGGAGGGACTTACATGGAACCGGCTGGTGAGTTCCTCTAAAGTGAGGCGCTGGTCGTAGTGGTGATTGATAAAGTGAGCTATATGGGAGATACGCTGATGAACCTGGTTGGTAGAGATAGTTATGTATTGGCGGCCGCTGTTCAGAATACGGTGGATGAACACCAAAAGCTCGGATAACAGGATTTTGAGATAGAAATTCGACTCTGGGGATTCGTTAGCCGATTCGGCGGCCATCCTCGCAAAGAGCCCTTCGACATACCCCTGTTCCTGACCCTTTAAACGGATGGAACCGGAACCTGCTTGGAAAGGGGAGAGGGGATGAAAAGACGGATCCTCGGTCAACAACCTGCCTAAAAACTCTTCTTGAAAGAGCAGGGTTACTCTTTCGAATGGGGCACCGTTAGGATTGATCAGACGGTGTCCGTCGTTCTTGCGAATGAGCAGCATAGAACCGCCCACGAGCTGAAACGGCTGGCTTCCAATACAATAATGCAGCTCGCCTGAGACAATGTACAGAATTTCATAAGCGTCGTGATAGTGGAATGAAGGAATACTCGATCGGGATTTGCTCTCTCGACTGATATAAAAGGGATCGGAACAAAAAAAGTTGATGTCAAATCACCTCTCACGAAATCCGGTTAGGTCATGATGTCCTCATTGTACCCGAAGCCTCCTGAATTGTTAATCAAAATAACAGCAGGATATGTTGAAAATGGCCATTTTTAAATAAGATCCCGCGAGAATCCCGAGAAAACATGGGATATATTCAAGAAGGCGGGGTTCATATCGAATCCCCAAGCCAAACCGTTCATATTTGAACGGGAAAGGGGTTGCAAAGTCATGCGAATCAAGAAGAAAAGAGGACGGAATGCAAAGCGAATGTTCTTATTGTTTTTAGCATTATTGTTGATCCCCTGGACACTGCCGGCAAATTCTCATGCCGACTCCGTGACGTCCAAGCCCGAGCTAGCCTCTGATGGACCGGGGAAAGCGGCAGAAGCCATAATCGCCGAATGGGTCTTCAAGAACAAGGGAGAAGGAGGCATCCATCCTGCAACCGGAGGACTCAACAAGTCTTCCTCCATCCTCCAACAGGTCGGAGGATATTTTGAATACTACGACAGTAAAGCCCAAGACATCAGCTATCAGGGCTGGGACAATGGCCAGGGCAAGAAATATTGGTTGGCCATGGTTCCTACGTCAGCCTACAAGAATGTCAAACTATCCTCGGAGCAAAGCTCTTCGGGTTCTGCGCCTAACGATTTCAAAGTACAGGTAAGCACCGACCGAACGGTATGGACTGATGTTCCGGGAGGCACTGTACAGATGAATATCGTTTCGAGTTACAATTGTCCGAATCAAGCCTGCTTACTCCGCAACCTCCCCCTGCCGAATGCAGACGATAAGCAAATGCTGTATATCCGCTGGGTGGTTAACTCCAATAAGCCAACCAACCCCAAAGATAATCCGAATGGCATTGGATCGGGAGGTTCCAGTAAAATTCGGAACATTCGCGTAACCGGGGAACCGATATCCGGAACAACGCCTGAACAGCCTACCATCGACGTATCCTATGTGCCGGAACAAGGTGCCGAAAAGGTAGCCGTGACAACGCCGATTGAGGTTAAGTTCAACAAACCGATCACGGTAACGGCCAAACAGGACATCACGGTACGGGATGGCCAGAATCAGCCTGTTTCAAGCATTGCCGTCGAAGTCATAAACGAGACGACATTGCGTATTAGGCATAGCGGATTAGGTCAAGGGAAGAGCTACAGGGTAACAATACTCCAAACCGCGGTCCAAGGAAAAGACGGCTCCCCTCTGCTTCGAAATATCGAGTGGAGCTTTACGACTGTAGGAGCCGTCTCTCAGCCGAAACTTATTAACATGACCCTGAACGGAGATCCAAAAACGAGCATGGCTTTCGCCTGGTACACGGATACGTCGGCCGCAACGAAAGTCCAGGTTGCCGAATCAACGGGAACCGGAAACCTGTTTCCGAAAGAGGGATTTCTTGAATTCACCGGCTCCTCGGAGGAAATTTCGACGTATATGACCAAGAGCGACAGAACGACCGGAAAGAAGAAAAAGTTTTTCAGCCATAAAGCAAGCGCGAATGGATTAAATCCGGGAACGGATTATGTATTCCGGGTAGGCGATGGTTCAATATGGAGCTCCGTTGGATCGTTCACAACCGATACGGCAACACCGAAGCCATATCGGTTTATCGTGGGAGCCGACTCTCAAGCCTCAAGCAAATCAGGCTTTGAACCATGGGCGGATACCTTCAAGAAAGCCTACGAACATATGGGCAACCCCAAATTTCTGATCAATGCCGGCGATCTGGTCGATAATGGCGACTTGGAGGAGCAGTGGCAGTGGATGCTCGGACTCGCGCAGGAGCATCTGATGAAAGTGCCATTTGTACCCGTACTGGGCGGACACGAAGTATCGGATTGGGACGGGGATGCCACGACGCCGAATAATAACTTTTACAACCATTTCAATCTGCCGCGGAAAGTGGTGGATGCGACTCATGATGGGTCGGTTTATTCTTTTGAATACGGCGACGCGCTTTACATGGTGTACAACTCGCAGTTTGACGGCAAGCTGAATGAAGACGGCTCCGTCGATTGGGACGACGATCAGCATGAACAATTTTGGAACCAGATTGATTGGATGAGGAACACGGTGGCGAAGACCGACAAGAAGTGGAAGTTCGTCACGCTTCACAAAGCGCCTTATGCAGCCGGCGATAATTCCGCGCAATGGGAAGGGGATCGCGTTGAATTTTACCGGAAAAATCTGATTCCTGTTTTTGACGAGCTTGGCATCGATATGGTGTTCGAGGCTCACGATCATATGTACATGCGTTCCTTCCAAATGTATGGGGACAAGGTCATCGATCCGAAAAAACTGGAAAAAGACGAAGCAGGCAATGTCGTCAATCCTCAAGGAACGGTGTATCTGATGTCCAACGCGTTTGGAAACAAATTCTATTATAAAAACGAGCCGTATGACGACTACTTCGCAGCGATTAACAATCAGCCGAAGAAAAAAATGTTTACGGATGTGTCGGTTTCGGATCAAATTTTGAAATTCGATGCCTACACGGCTGCTATTGAAGATGAAGGAAAGAGCGGATATGGGAAAAATGGGCTGAAGGTGTACGATCATTACGGTATCAAACGAACAGACACCAAACCGAATCCGGTAGAGGGAGCACAGGTTAAGCTCCAAGGTGCCAAGGCTACGTTGACCTGGAAGACACCTTCTTCGAGCAATGAGCAGGTAAGAGGATTCCGCATTTATGAACAGGATGACAAGATCAGCAAACATTGGAGCCTTTATGTGCCAGTGAAGTCGGGAACGTCCCAGTACAGCGTCGTTATCGACAAATTGAATCCGGATATCCAATATAATCTGGTGATCAAGTCCGTTGGCAGAAGAGACAATTCAAGCCCAGTCACCGTAAGCACTTCGGATCATGCCGAGGGGAATGAACCTCCATCTGCTGTGGATGGTTTGGCGGGCAAAGGCGTGTCTCCTTTTCAAATCGACCTGACCTGGAGAGCACCTTCCGGCAAAGCGCCGGATCGGTATCATATATACCGCAACGATCGTCACGTTGGAACAACCAAGGAAATAACATATGCCGATACCGGGCTGACGCCCGAAACGGAATATCGGTACAAGGTGACTGCCGTCACTATGGGAGGCGTTGAATCACTGCCGACTGCAGAAATTCGCTTGAAAACGATGACTTCTTTGCAAGGCACCGGGCCTTACAAACCGTTCCCGCAGCATACAGCCTACAGCTCCGGCTCGATCAAGCCGAATCATGTGCAACAAGCGCAGCTGGATGCGACCGTTGCCCGGCTGTTTGATGAATGGAAGCAGAAATACTTGAAAAAGAAGCCGTATCTCCAATCTTCGGAGCCGGATCAGTACTACGTCTGGTATGCCGACGGGGACTGGTTTCAAGAGGAGTATGACGAGGAGCTGAAGGTCAATTATCAACCCATGACCGTTTCGGAAGCGCACGGATACGGGATGCTGATCACCGCACACATGGCGGGTCATGATCCTAAGGCCAAGGCTTATTTTGACGGACTATATCGATATTTCAGAGCACATCCGAGCAAGATCAACCCGGAGCTGATGGCTTGGAAGCAGGGCGACACAGGTCAGGCCGTCGTAAATGTCGGCGGTGTTGATTCGGCCACAGATGGTGATATGGATATCGCGTACGCTTTGCTCCTTGCGGATCGCCAGTGGGGAAGCGACGGTGAGATCAATTACCTGTCCGAAGCCAAAAAAGTAATCGATGCGATCATGAAGAGCGATGTCAATCACGCCGAGTGGACGTTGAAGCTTGCTGATTGGGTGAGCGACAACGATGCTAAGTATGGCAGCGCTACGCGTCCTTCCGATTTTATGCTTCAGCATTTGAAAGACTTCAAAAATGCGAGCGGTGACGCCAATTGGGATCGGGTCATCGACAAGACCTATTCCATCAGCGAAGGAGTATACAAAAAGTACAGTCCGAATGCGGGGCTGCTGCCCGACTTTGTGGAGAAGAAAAACGGCAGCTATGCACCGGCAGATCCGGAATTCCTGGAGTCTGAAACAGACGGGGATTTCAGTTATAACTCTTCGCGCATTCCTTGGCGGCTCGGCACGGACGCTCTTATGACCGGGGAAACCCGTGCGAAAGAGCAGCTAAATAAAATGACGTCATGGATTCGCCAAGTGACCGGGGATGATCCGGGAAAAATATATGGCGGCTACAAGCTGGACGGGTCAAAAGCACTCGTGAATTATACGGATACCTCATTTTCTGCGCCAATGATGGTCAGCGCCATGATTAATCCGGCGAATCAGCAGTGGCTCAACCGATTATGGGACCACAACGCCTCCATTTCTACGAACGATGACGTTTATTTTGGAAACACGCTGCGTCTTCTAAGCATGATTGTCGTTTCGGGTAACTGGTGGTCACCGACCATCGCGGATACCGAAGCGCCGATCCAGCCAACCATCGAAGAAGCGGTAGTCGTATCCGATTCATCCGTGGAACTGAAGTGGACGCCTTCATTCGATAATGCGGGAATTGCAGAGTATAAGGTTTATCGGAATAATACCGTCATTGGAACGTCGAATACGACGGATTATAAGGATAGCGGCTTGACGCCGAATACAACGTATCAATATTTTATCGTTGCGTACGATACCTCAGGTAACATGTCCAAAATCAGCAATGTCAGAATCGTCTCGACGGGGAAGCCATGAATGTAATGCGATGATGACCGTCCCAAAAGCACTGTACTCATATTAATCGCAAAAGCTGGCGGCAATCATATCGAGATGAATAAAGAGCCTGGGGCCACCCGGGCTCTTTATTGTCCGTTCTCGAAAACAATCTGTTAACCGTTGTTAAGGAATAAGAGGCATTAGAACGATCATGCTTCCTTCTTAACTTTGCGAATTTCTTAAGTTGTTTCCTTAGCAGAAAAGGTTATACTTATCAATAGGTTAATTTGAAAGTCATCAGGGGGATATGTTAATGGCAAAACAAGATGAAGTTTCATTACAGAAGAAATTGAGGCCAAGGCATATCAGCTTTATGGCAATGGGCGGTGTAATCGGCACCGGGATATTTAAAGGAAGTTCCGAGACGATCAGTCTCGCCGGTCCGGGCGTAATTTTCTCTTATATCTTTGCAGGACTGCTGCTTCTGGTGGTAATGGGAGCAATGACAGAAATGGCTACGGTGTATCCGGGCCGGAACATGAAAGATTTTGTACGGGAAGCCTTTGGAAAACGGGTTTCTTTTGTCATGGGCTGGATGTATTGTTTCATGTGGCTCTCGGTATGCGTGATTGAAGTGATTGCGGCAGGCAGCTTTCTGCAATACTGGTTTCCTGAGGTTCCGCTGTGGCTGCTCAGCCTAGCAAGTGCTGCGCTCATTATTTTAATTAATATGATGAGTGTTGGAAGCTTTGGCGAAGTGGAATTTTGGCTTGCCGGGATCAAAATCGCCATGATTATTAGTTTTATTGTGCTGGGAAGTTTTCTGATGTTTGGTATTATTCCGAGTTCAGACACCCCATACCTTCAAAATTTCACCGCTCACGGCGGTTTTTTACCAAACGGATGGTTCGCCATATTCTCGGCTCTGCTTGTCGTTACCTTTTCGTATGGCGGCTCCGAGCTGATCGGTCTCACATTAACCGAGACTGAGAATGCGGAGAAAATCCTGCCGAAAGTCGTGCGCAATTTTATTTTGCGGGTAATTTTGTTCTTTACGCTGCCGATTCTGATCATATGCGGATTGATTCCGTGGAATCAGCTCGGGGGAGAGGCAAGTCCCTTCGTTCAAGTGTTGTCCGCTACGGGATTGCAGGGAACAGCTCACATTATGAATTTTATTTTGGTGACGGCTGTGCTGTCGGCAGCCAACTCCGGTATCTATGGTGCGACGCGCATGATTTATTCCATGGCAGCTGCCGGGGAGGCTCCACGAAGCCTGGCCAAGACCACGAGCAAAGGCATCCCGCTTAATACGCTGAAACTCTGCGCGATCATACTATTAGCGGGTTCCTTGCTTGGATTGATTGCGCAAGACCAGCTGTTTCGGGTTCTGATGGCGGTGCCGGGGTTTGTCGTTGTGCTCGTGTGGATCTGCATTTGCTTCTCGCAGCTGAAGCTGCGCAAAGCTTATCCGATGCAGCCCAGCTTTAAGGTATGGGGGTTCCCCTATATAACCGGCGTAACTGCGCTCTGCCTGTCGGTGATCGCTGTCCTGTTTCTGATAGACGGACAGAACCGGGTCAGCATCAGCGTATGTCTGTCCGTCTTGCTGCTATTGGTTGTCTGGTCCCTCATGAAATTCAAAAAAGGGAACAGACGCGGATAACGGAGCGGATGTCGGGCTTCAACTTCACGGTCATCGGACAAGCATAAAAAAGTGTCATGATTCGATTGCAAGCCATATTGCAGCAATCAAGAAAAGAGAATATAGAAAGAGAAGGCGGCAGAGGAATCAATCCTCTGTCGTCTTTTTATATGCATGAGAACAAGTAAAGAAAGTGAAAGGAATGTAAAAAAGGAACAATTGATAGCGCTTTCTTATGGAAATTATAATGAATTATACATAAATTGGAGTCGCCTAGGTAGGGAGCGTGTTCATTAAATAAAGCTAATGATGAGGGTGCTGATGGGTATGATGGTACAGAAATTTTGCAGTCTGAAATGGCTGTACACAGCCGGAATCTTAATTTTGATCATCGTGACGGTCTTTTTAATCGCAAAGCCTGAATTTTCACAAACACATCCAGAGGACACTTATATCGCGACAGTTGACGGAGAAGTGATTCATGTGAGCGAATTTCAAAGAGCTATTCATGCCAATCGAGCTGAAATGATCAAGTATTTCCATGAAAAATATGATGCAGCGCAGTCGCCCGAATTTTGGTCCACGCCATACGGAAATGAAACTCCGCTTGAGTTGATCAAAAAGAAGGCGCTCGAAGACAGCATCCATCTTAAAATTCGACAGATCCTTGCCAAAGAGCAGGGCGTGCTTTCCGATATCAGTTACGACGGTTTTGTACAAAACCTCTTGCTTGAAAACGAGAGAAGGCAGCAAGCAATCAAGAACAATCAGGTTGTTTTCGGACCCGCTCAATATACGGAGGAAACCTATTTAGAATATGTGATGGGAAACACGGCCTTAGCGGTCAAAAACCATCTGATGGAGCAAAACTGGAAGCCGAATGAACAACAGCTGCTCACGTTTTACGAGGCGAATAAGAGACGGTTGTATCATGCGCCCGCAACCGTGAAGGTACGACAATTATCATTATCTTTTCTTGATGCCAATCGGAATGTCGATACCCTTCTCAAAACTCGGGAGAAAAGGAAATTGGAGACTGCTAGGCAGAAAATTTTATCCGGAATTTCATTTGAGCAAGCAGCAAAGGACATCCATCAAGATAGCCAGGTTACGGAGCAGTTATATAACTTGGATAGTCACAGGCACAACTCCAGAAGTCCGGTAGCTCTAGCTTCTGTCGACCTTCATCCAGGAGAGGTTAGCGAAATTATTGAAGAGAACGGCCGCTTCTATCTCATCCAATCCGTGGAGAAAGATCAGAGGGGAACCAAGTTTCTGGCATTTGACGGAATAAGAGAACAAGTGTTAAAGGACTACATCGATAACAAATATGAAGAGTACATACGTGAGCGAATAACCGATGCGCACGTTGTATTGAATGAGGAGTTGTACGGTAAATTTCAAATGTAACTGCCCATTTGGCATTACATAAATAAAAATGAAAGGAATGAAGATGATTGAGGCAATCGTTTATCAAAAAGTTGATCTGCATGGTTTCTATCTTTTCCTTGGTTTGCAATTGGGTTACCGCTTCACCGTCGGACGCTTTAGCTGCCGGAACCACTTATTATGTGGACAGTACAGGGGGCGATGACAGGAATAACGGCACAAGTCAAGACTCTGCGTGGAGATCGTTAGACAAAGTTAACGCGACTACCTTTGCCCCAGGCGACAAAATCTTGTTCAAAGCTGGGGAAATCTGGAATGGCAGGCTGTGGCCTAAAGGTTCCGGTTCAAGCGGAAATCCGATCATTATCGATATGTACGGTTCCGGAAGCAAACCATTAATCGCCGGGATTACGTCCGAACTGGAAGCCGTCTTTTTGAAAAACCAGGAGTATTGGGAAATCAACAACCTGGAGGTGACAAACAGCTCGCCGCTGCCTTTTGATCGAGATTGGGAGAATCCGCGGGGCCAAAGACGGGGTGTCTATATCTTGAATGAGGAAGCTGGTCTATTGAATCACATCTATATCCAAAACATGAACATCCATGATGTCGATGGATCATATACCACACGCTCCGGAGGCATTATTTTCGATTCGGTTGGTTCGACTACACCCAGCGCATTTAACGATATTCTCATTGACGGTAATATACTGACGGATGTGGATGCCTATGGCATTTACATTGGCTCTAATTGTATCTTGCGCTACGGAATGGGCGATTTATGGCCATGGGTACCTAAACCTTACGGGCCATGGACGCCGTCCACCCAAGTGAAAATATCCAATAATACCGTCATCAGAGCCGCAACCGGCGGGATCGCGTGGAATGTCACCGATGGAGCGGTGGTCGAGCGCAACACCGTCCAACAAGCTACCTATCTGGCAACCAATGCTTCCATTTGGTGGGCGTATGCGGACAATAACCTCGTTCAATTCAACGAATCGTTTGCCAGTGTGAACGGCGCGGAAGACGGGCATGGCTTCGACGTTGATGCAGGAAACATCAATTCGTTGGTTCAGTACAATTACAGTCATGATAACGCTGGCGGCTTCATGCTGTTCGTAAACGACACTTACAACACAATCAATACCATCGTCAGATACAACATCAGCCAAAACGACAGAAAAAGCATATTCCGATACAGCGGATCCATTGATAACGTCTACAACTACAATAATACGATATACGTAGGAAAATCATCAGGGAACCCGGTGATGAGCGATTACTTCACCAAGGCTTCGGGAGCCCCGCGCAACATTCATAATTATAATAATGTGTACTACAGCGTCGGCGATAAGGGATGGGACTTGACGGGTCAGACATTTGACTACAACGCATATTACGGAGGAAACACATTAGTGCAGGCTGATGCCCATAAGATAACGGACGATCCGAAATTGGTTGATCCCGGAAGCGGCGGCAATGGCATGGATACAGTGAACGGGTACCAATTGCAAGCGACTTCACCACTAATAGGCGCAGGCATACGCATAAACGATAACGGAGGAAGGGATTATTTTGGCAACCCGTTATATAATGGCGCTCCCGATATCGGTGCCCACGAATACGAGGGCAGTGTTCCACCAGCCGGGAACATGCCTGATCCGATCGTCATCGTTCCGAAACGGCCTGCCAGCACACCTGTCGACAATCTAGCTACGCAGGCAGCTGCAAGTACGACATTTCAAACGTCGTCTTCAGGACCGATTGAAAATATCATTGATAATGATTACGACACGGCATGGGAAACCGATACTTCGCCTTCCTTTCCGAACGATATCACGCTCGATTTTGGCGAGCAAACGCTTATGGCCAATCAATTGAAGCTTAATACAAGATACGGAAAGGATTTGGGTATTACGAACTTTGATCTTGAATACCGTAATGGTTCGGCATGGATTCCCTTACGCACCAATATCAATCTGACTTGGGATTTGAACACGGGCGCAAATGAGATCAAATCCGTGGAATTTCCACTTACTCGATTCTCTCAAATCAGATTGAAGGTCCATGACGGTGTTAACCCATCGGGGCGAATCGCACTGAACGAGCTTGAATTGTATAACAATCCTGAACTATCCAAAGATATGGTCACCACGACCTTTGCGACGGGGGCAGGCACCATTACTAACATCATCGACAACAATTTGAACTCTGCATGGGGAAGTACCGGAGATGTAACCTTTCCAGGTTATATTACTCTTGACTACGGCAATCATAGGGTACCGGTCAACAAGGTTACGTTAGTCACGTTTTTTGGGATCGGTCAGGGTATTACCAATTTTGATGTGGAGTATTTTGACGGTAGCCGTTGGGTGACGGCATTATCTGGCGCATCGGTGGAATGGAATCTGAACGACAGCACCAAAGAACGCCAGAGCGTTTCTTTCCCAACGGTAAACGCCTATAAACTTCGGTTAAAGGTGAATGACGGGAATCGGATATGGGGGAACATCGCGTTAAATGAACTCGTCGTTGAGCATATCGTTGATAACGTACCCGTTACTGGAATAATAGTGGATACACCGGAGCTTGTGTTTAATTCCTCTTCCGGCCGGAGTAGAGAGCTCCACGCAACGGTTATGCCGGATCATGCAACCAATAAAAATATTACATGGAGCACGAATCAAGGGCAGGTGGCAACGGTAGACGATCATGGCATCGTGACAGCCGTAGAGGAAGGAAGGGCTGTTATCACGGCAACGACGGAAGACGGCAATTTTCAGGCCTCCAGCCATATTACGGTGGACTGGACAGCTCCGGAGATCACGATATATCAAGTTGTAACATCAGAATATAACACGGGCGTGTTTCAACCCAAATTTGAAGTAGCGGACATTCTGTCAGGTGTCAACCATGCAAAAACCGAAGTCATCTTGGATGGAAACGTATTAACGGATTTAACTGATATTCCGTTATACAAACTTGAGCAGGGTACACATACGTTTACGATAAAAGCAATTGATTTAACAGGGAATTCATCTATACAATCAATAGACTTTCAGGTGAAAACAAGTTATGCCGCTCTTGAGGAGCTGGTTCAACGTTTCGCAGACGAGGGAACCATTGATAACAAAGGGATTGCTAACAGTCTGCTGAAAAAATTGCAAAAACAAAACCTAAGCAGTTTCATTTCTGAAGTCCATGCACAAAAAGGGAATCATATCTCCGCCGAGGTTGCGGAATATTTGTTACGCGATGCAGCGACGTTACAAGAGTTATAACCTAAACTTCCAATTGTTTATATCGCATTCTCACAGCTAGAACGGATTCATATAAAAAAGCCGGGTTTTCCTACATGAAGGAATCCGGCTTTCCTTGTTTGATCAGTGCGTTATTTCTTGGATGGCGTATCCGATTTGTATTCAATAACTTGTAATACTTTGGGTTCAATAGTTTTTAACATTTGTTCCATTGAAAGGTTGTTGCTTGGAATCTCCCCGTTAGCTTCACCTTGGATTTGTATATCAACCTGAGTTTTTGCAATGACATCCACAACTTGTTGTTTTGAGACATTTTTAGAGGCGGCGATCTCCACTACAGATCTACCTTTTGCTAATTCTTGTTTGAGTTCAATTGGGCTCATGTTTAGTAAAGAAAAGAGTTTGTCGTCATTCAAATAGGCATCTGCAAAATAATCTGGCTTGCCATTGATAGTGAAGAAACCTTCTACTTTATGGTTTGCAGATTTCGTTTCACCTCCAATTAGAGAAACACTGATTGAATTGCCCTGAACGAATACCTGATATAAGGGTGTTTCTGATCCCTTTTGGGTGTAATTCAACATCAACGTTTTCTGATCCGGATTCTCCATTTTCTCCAAAGCAAACTCATACTCTTCCATGTTGCCATACATTTTATTCAGAAGATCATCAACCTTCGACTTGATGTCCTGATCCGTTAGAGCCGTGAGCGGCTTATCCTTAGGCTCCCAATTCTCTTGAATCACGTGTTCAATCTTACCCGTCTTGCTGTTGGTATGAAGGGTGATTTTTTTGCCAATTCCCCCTTTTTCCTGGAGGATGATGCTGGTTTGGGTACCTTGAACCGTGCTTGCCTCGATAATCTCAAACGATTTAGTTTCGGGAAATGCGCTGTACAGCTTTTCGAGTGTTGCTCTCCCAACTACATCCGACTTGACTTGTTCAGCCGTCATCGGTGTTCTAGTCAGTATTTCAATCAGGGTAGGGGCAGCAAACGCTGCGGTTGGAATCAAAATGGCAGTAGCAACGATGCCAGCAATAAAACGTTTTTTCATGGTTTTTCCGCTCCTTTGTCGTAGCACATATTGTGAATAGGATTGCTCTATACGGTTGGAAATGGCCGGAGGACAATCCAACGTTTCTGCTTCTTTGCGCAGATGCTCTCGGATTTTACGTTCAATAGTCATTGATCTTTTCCATCCTTTCCGGGGGGAGATTCCATATGTTTTTTCGGAGCGCCTGGATGCCCGCATGATATCTGGACTTGACCGTACCCAGCGGAATATCGAGTATGGTCGCGATTTCCTCCAGCGTGTAGTCGTGAAAAAAGCGGAGGATAATGACCGCTCGCTGTTTATCCGTCAGTTTTTGGATTGCCTGCGATATGAGTTGGTTCGTGCCGTCCATCAACACCGAAGGTTGATCCCAATGCGATTCTTCCCGGGCAAAGTCACGGATGCGCTCGAAAATTCGAAATCTCCGCCAGCGCTTGACCCGAAATCTCTGCACTTGACGGATGACCAAGCCGTGCAGCCAGAAGTGGAAAGGTCGATTCGTGTCGTAATTGGCAAGAGACGTCCACATTTGCATATAAATCTCATTCATGACATCTTCCCGGTCCTGCGGATGATCCACCAGAAAGGAAACGGTCCGGTAGACGTCCTGATAGGTGGCATCATACATCGTACGAAACGCCTGTTGATCACCGTCTTTCATTTGTTTGAGTAATTGAAACATGTATTCACTTTGCATTCAGAGGGCCCTCCTGGGTAAGCGGCTTACACCCTATATTGTCTCTCTATCAAAAAAAGGTTCGGTTTCTGTATTAATTTTTTTCGAGAACGAGTAGGACAACCCTGCTACTTTAACAGTCCGACTGCGTATGTCTTTCATTCGACTGTTCAGCTAGGTGGCTATGTCACAAAAGCCTTGTTTAGTTAGGAATTCATATTTCATACATATTTAAAAGAATCAAGCAGATTGACGAATAATAGCGAAACTAAAAAAACTCGTATCCTTTCACGGATACGGGTTTTTTAATCATGGAGAGTTTTCGAGGTGTCAGATACCTTTCAAAATCAATTACGTCATGCAGGTAATGGCGAGATCATTGCAGATCTCGAAGAAGTGTGTAGATTAAACGTTAATGGTTAATATCGCATTTGTTCATAATGAAGGAGATTTGATTCTCCAATCGGTTGAGTTGTTCCTGTGTTTCTTGGCCTTCCGTACCCTGTTCCCGCAGAGTGGCAAGCTCTTGCTTGAGCCGATGGAGATCGTCGCCGGCATTCGCGCAGTTGTAGTCGCTTTCCAAAATGTCGAGCATCATGGTTCCTCCTTGGTTGTAAGATGTTGTTCATCACTAGTATGGAGGATACTTCCAAAGTTATTCATGGCCCTCCGTTAAACGAGCTTTTTTCGAATCGCGCCCGAAATCAAGTCGATCAAGGTAATCATGACAATAATTCCGAGCAAAATAATGCCGACGCGGTCCCAATTTCGTGAGCTCAGCGCGAAAATAAGCGGTGTCCCGATGCCGCCTGCGCCGATCACGCCCAGGATGGTGGCGGAGCGGAGATTGATTTCGAAGCGGTAGAGGATATACGACAGAAAACCGGGCAGTACCTGTGGCAATACGGCGAACCGGACGATTTGCAACCGTGTCGCGCCAGCAGCGATCAATGCTTCGGTCGGGCCCGTATCGATCTGTTCCACCTCTTCGGAGAACAGTTTGCCAAGCATGCCTACTGAATGCAAACCGAGTGCCAGCACACCTGCAAAAGAGCCGGGGCCCACTGCCTTGATGAACAACAGTGCCATTACGATTTCAGGAAAGACGCGGATCAGACTGAGCAGCACTTTGCCTGATCCGGAGGCGAATATGGACCCGGTCATGTTGGCCGCGGCCCAGAAAGCGAACGGGATACAGATGACCGCCGAGATGATCGTCCCCAGAATGGATATAGCCAACGTATCCAGCAAGCCTCGCAGCAAATCCTCTCCGTCTGGTAAATAGACAAAATCCCAATCGGGTGAAAGCAAACCTGAGAAAATAGCCTTTGTCACCTGACCAGCCGTCTCCTTTATGCCAGAGTACGGAATACCGGAGAAGGCCCAGACATAAACGAAGGCCAGTATAACGTAGATGAGCCAGCGGAGCCGGCTTTTTTTCGGTTGGGGAACGATGTCGTTCCATGATTGGCTCATAACAATTTCTCCCGCAATTTCGCACTAAGATAGTCGATCAAGAGGACAACAATCAGGGTGAAGATGATGATCATGCATGTCTTGTCGTACTCAAAAAAACCGAGTGTCACTTCATAATAATGACCGATCCCGCCAGCTCCCACCAGACCGAGCACGGCAGCGGCACGGACATTGATTTCAAACGTGTACAGCGTATAAGAAGCGAAATGCGCCCGAACCTGCGGGACAGCACCGTACACGATCAGCTGTGGCAGATTTGCTCCGGCAGCGGTCATCGCTTCCAGCGGTCCAGGATCTATCGCTTCCAGCGCTTCATAGGTGAGTTTAGCTATCAGACCCAGTGAAAAGACGGATAAGGCAAAAATCCCCGGTAACGGACCGAGTCCTGCTATGGCAACAAATAAGGCGGCGAGCAGAAGGTCGGGAATCGCGCGGAGCAAGTTTAGCAGAAAGCGAACCGGATAGGTGATCCACCGATTCTTGACCATGTTATCTGCACAGAGCAGCGCCACCGGAACGGCCAGGACGGCGCCCAGCGTGGTCCCGATCAGCGCCATGCGTATCGTTTCCAGCATGGCTTCCAAAATGTTGTCGAGATAGCTCCATTTCGGCGGGAACATTTCCCGCAGCAGGTCGAGCATATTTGGCAGACCTTCTACAAGCTCCATGAAGGAAGCGTCCGTCTGCTGCGCACTGCCCCAGACGAGAAGCAGCAGGAAAGCCGTAGTCATGTATTGCTTCAGTTTGCCAGGTGGTTTCGGGCGAAGGAGAGGAGATTGAGCTGATGGTTTAAACGGCCCCGTTTCCATTTCCATCTTCATACAGCCGTTTCCTCCAGTACCTCATTCTTGCCGAATGGCCGTCCGTATATTTCCGTAAACCGCTCATCCGTCGCTTCCGATACAGGTCCGTCAAAGACTACTTCCCCGGCGCGCAATCCGATAATCCGCGTAGCATACTGCCGGGCAAGATCGATCGAATGCAGATTCACGATCGTCGTAATTTCGGATTCCGCGTTAATTCGTTTTAAATCATCCATGACCTGCTTCGTAGTCAAAGGATCGAGGGAAGCAACCGGCTCGTCCGCTAGTATGATCTTGGCTTCCTGCGCAAGCACTCGGGCAATCGCGACTCGCTGCTGCTGTCCGCCAGACAGCTCGTCGGCCCGGGCATACGCTTTCTGGACGATGCCTACCCGATAGAGTGCCTGAAAAGCGAGATCTACATCGGCCATCGGAAATCGGCCGAGCAGGGTGCGCAGGGTGGAGTGGTACCCGACGCGTCCGGCGAGCACATTGCGGAGCACGGAGGAGCGCTTCACAAGGTTGAAGCTTTGAAAGATCATGCCGATATCTCTTCGGATGCGCCGCAGCTCTTTGCCCTTGGCCGCTGTGATCGATTTACCGTCGATCACGATGTTGCCTTCGGTAATGTCGTGAAGCCGGTTCATCGACCGCAGCAGGGTCGACTTACCGGCGCCGGACAGCCCGACGATCGCCACGAATTCGCCGCGGCCGATCGTCAGATTGATATGGTTCAGTCCTTTGGTTCCATTGGCGTATGTTTTCGAAACGTTGCGAATTTCAATCATGGCACCCAGTCCCTTATCGTTTACTCGGTCTTAACCTTGTTGCCATATTCACGGACAATCTCGAAACGACTGTCATCGGATTTGACATAACCTTCATGCGTGTAAATTTCCGAGATAATCTTGTGGCCTTCTTCGTCCTGGCCGATCTCGATAAACGCGGTTTGCAGCTTCTCAATCCATTCCGGGCTCATATCGGAGCGCACGGTGATCGTATCGTTCGGAATTTTCTCCGTATAAGTCAGTACGCGTGTATCTTCAAATACGGTGGGGTAATCGTTCTTGACAACATTGCGGGCATCCTGGAAAATGGCAGCTGCATCGACATCGCCGTTCAACACGGCAAGGACGGCTTGGTCATGGCCTTTTACCGTAATCGGCTCGACGTCCTTCATCGGGTCGATCCCGTTATCCATCAAAACCGCCGCAGGCCACACATAACCGGCAGAGGATGAAACGTTTTGGTAGGCAATTTTTTTGCCCTTCAGGTCGGCTACGGATTGGATGGCAGAATCCTTTTTCACGATCATCATCGCCTTGTAGAAATCCACAAGCTCATCCGTAGGCTCGCCGGTTTCATCCTTAACGCCATAACGTTGGGCCTGCAGTATAACCTCAGCAGCGCCTCTCTCTTTGGCAAGAACATACGCGGTTGGCGGCAGGAAGCCAACGTCCACCTTTTTGGATGCCATCGCTTCTACAATCGTGTTATAGTCAGTCGATACGCTGACCGCAACGGGGATACCGATTTTGTCGGACAGCAGCTTTTCGAGCGGCTTGGCTTTGGCTTCAAGCGTATCGGCATTCTGGGAAGGAACGAATTGGACCGTCAGTTTATCAGGGACATACCCGGTAGATTCTGTGGTCGCGCTGCTGTCTGTATTTGTGCCTTGCGAGTTCTCCTGCCCGGCGTTCGCCGCGGCTTTGCCGCCGGTGTCGGTATTTCCGCCGCCGCATCCGCTGATGACAGCGACGCACAATAACAGGGGCATGGTGATTTTCATCCATTTTTTCAAAACAATGACCTCCATTTATAAGTTAATGACATGTCTTACCTGCTCCACTATACGGAGGGAGTGTTAATGGTCTGTCAATGAAATGATAACTCTTTGTAAAGTTTTGGAATTTTAATATAAAACTGCATTTCAGTTGATAGAATGGCTTGAATATGTTGTGAACAGGAGAGATGGTATGAATCCGACGAATAAAATGACGATTACCGTGCTGGCCACCAGCGACTTACACGGACATCTGTACCCTACGGATTACCGGACACGGGACGAAAGGGATATGGGACTCGGCAAGCTGGCGTCCCTAATCCGTGAAGAGCGGCTCATCCATCCGGATCTGCTGCTGATCGATAACGGAGATTTGATTCAAGGCTCTCCGCTGGCTTCCTATGCAGTTAAAAGCAGAACGGATATCCATCCGTTGATTGGTGCGCTGAATGAGCTGGGCTACGATGCAGCTGTTCCGGGTAACCATGAATTTAATTATGGTATGGAGACGCTTGAAAAAGCGGTGCAGGATTCGAGGTTTCCTTGGTTGTCAGCCGGAATCCGGTTGCAGGATAGCAAGGAGCCCGCCTTTGGTAAGCCTTATCTAATCAAGCACATCGGCGGCATCCGGGTGGCGGTTCTGGGTGTGACGACACACTACATTCCGAGCTGGGAGAATCCGTCCCACATTCAGGGTCTCGAATTCCAAGACGCATTGGAAACCGTGAAGGAATGGGTGCCGCGCATCCGTCTGGAGGAGCACCCCGATGTGATGATCGTGGCGTACCACGGCGGATTTGAGTGCGATATGGAAACCGGGGAGCCGGCGGAAAGCATCACCGGGGAGAACCAGGCTTATGCCATGTGTGCCGAGGTGAAGGGCATCGATGTGCTCATCACCGGGCATCAGCATCGGCTGCTGGCCGCGCAGGTCCACGGAGTGACAGTTGTCCAACCCGGCTTCAATGGACAGGCCATCGGCAAGATCCGTGTGGATCTGGTGAAGGCACAGGAACGCTGGATGGTTGTGGAGAAACGGGCCGAGTTGCTGCGACCGGACACTGGGACAACGACTGACACAGTGGTATTAGCTTCCAGCCAGCAGTTGGAAGAACGGACCCAGGCATGGCTCGACGAGCCGATCGGACGAGTCGAGGGTGACATGGGCATGAACGATCCTGCAGCCTGCCGGCTGGCGGAGCATCCTTTTATCGAGTTTATCCATCGCGTGCAGATGGAATATGCGGGTGTCAACGTTTCATGTACGTCATTACTCAGTGAAGATTCCAAGGGGTTCGGAGAGATTATCACAAGACGGGATATCCTTACGAATTTCATATACCCGAATACGTTGGTCGTACTTCGTCTGACCGGACTCGACATCCGGGACGCGCTGGAACAGACAGCCTGTTATTTTACGGTCGGCCCAGGCGGGACTCCTGCCGTGAATCCGGCATATATGAAGCCGAAACCGCAGCACTATAATTACGACATGTGGGAAGGCATTGAATATACATTAAACATTGCATGCGCGCCGGGATCAAGGGTCAGCAAATTGAAATATAACGGCGCAGACTTGCCGGGCGGGATGGAGCTGGATGTGGTCTTGAACAGCTACCGGGCCAGAGGAGGAGGGGATTACAGCATGTTCCAAGGGAAGAGAGTGATGCGGGAGATACTGATCGACACCGCGGAGTTAGTGGAACAGTATATCTCGGAGCGCGGAAGCATCCCAGCTGCTTGTAATCACAATTGGAATATTGTCATTGAGAGGCAATAGCTTGCTGGTGATTGTTAACTTAAGGAGAGGCTTTAAATCGATCAACATGTGTCACGGAACAGTCCTTACCATCGCGGCTTGCGTACAAATTTATTAGCCCTCTTGACTTTATACCTAACTAGAGAGTTTATACTCTAACCAATAAATCAAGATAGAGGGTGAAAGCATTGTTTAAAATCAGCGAGTTTTCCAGGCTGAGCCGAATTCCGTTACAAACTCTGCGCTATTATGATCAGCTCGGAATCCTGAAGCCAGCCATGACCGATGAATCGACGGGATATCGGTATTATTTCGCCGAACAACTACTGGAGATCAACCGTATCGTCATATATAAGGAATTGGGATTTACATTACAGCAGATCGCGTTGCTCCTTCATGAAGATATATCAACAGAACAGATTCGGGGCATGCTGAGGCTCAAGGAGAGTGAAATCGAGCGGCAGCTTGATATGGAGCGCTCTAGGCTTGTCCGGGTAAAAGAAAGAATGCAGCTCCTGGAACGTGAAGGAAAAGTAAATAATAAACAAGAGGTTGTCTTGAAACGCGTTGAAGCCATGCACATGATCACGTATGCTTCCCATGGCACCGTTGAGGATATCCCAAGCCTTTTCGAAATGTTCGATGGGCTGCATGATGGCCGAGCCAAGTCTCTATTATACGGTCCGCAGACGTTGTTGTGGAACGTATCCGGCAGCAAGGAGCATGTGTTTGAGTTCGAAGCCGGTTATGCCGTGAAATCGGACACCTTCAAGCTGCCGGAGCATCTCCAGTATCGATCCCTGCCTTCTGAGACCATGGCCACACTGTTATTCCGCTCGGATTCGGCGTACTCCGAATCGGCCTGCCTGGATCTTGCCGAATGGATTGAGCAGCATGGTTATCTCGTTCGAAGCGACCAGCCCGGAAGAGAAACCTATGTGCCTTTATCAGGTGAGCCGGGGGTTTGTCTCATCGAAATTCAATTGCCAATTGAATACGAAGAGGAACGAGCATGAGTAATAAATGGATCGTTTATTTGCTTGCCCTGGCCGTGTTTCTCATTGGAACGATCGAGTACATCATAAGCGGAATTCTTCCAATCGTAGCGGAGGATCTAGGCATTGCGACGTCCACCGCTGGATCATTCGTAACGACATTCGCCCTTTCTGCAGCGATAGGCGCACCCGTAGTGGTCGCCGCAACCATCCGGGTGGACCGAAAAAAAAATGCTTCTCGTCATGCTCGGCATATTTATTTTCAGCAGCTGTTTCGTCTATGTTAGTGACTCACTTGAAATGATGCTGATGACTCGAATGATCCAGGGACTCAGTGGTGGAACAGCCACGGTCATTGCTATGGCCGTAGCCACGCGCATGGTTGAAGAACGGAATCGGGGCCGTGCGATCGGCACCATATTGATGGGACTTAGCAGCTCCCTGGTGCTCGGCGTGCCGATCGGCACGTTCTTGAGCGAAACCATGGGATGGAGAACCTTATTCGTCATTGCTGGCTTGCTGATGGTGATTCCGTTCTTGGCGGTCGTTTCCAAAGTTCCGTCCATTACGGAGCAAAAAGCCATTACACTTAGAATGCAGCTGTCGATATTAAAAGATAAAAAAATGGTGCTGGCTGTAGTCATTACGCTGTTCTATATCGGAGGATACTCATCGCTATTTACGTATATATCCCCCTATCTTCAGCAGAATAGTGAGTTATCCGCAACGGCGCTTTCCGGTATTCTATTGATCTCGGGGATATGCAGCTTTGTTGGCTCCAAATTCGGAGGGGGGATAGCGGATACGAAGGGATCCAGATTCACGATCTACGCCGGTCTGTCCATCCAAGCGGGAACGTTGCTGCTATTGTCTTGGTTCAACGGCTCGATCTACGCTGTTGTTCCATTCATCATGTTATGGATGGCCGCCACATGGGCGACATCTCCAGCACAGCAGTTGTACTTAGTTACCCTGGTCCCGCAATCGCCGGATATTGCCTTAAGCGTCAACACTTCGTTTATCCAATTTGGCTTCGCCCTCGGCTCAGGAATCGGCGGATTGGTGATCAGCAGCTCCTCCATTGACAATCTGGGTTGGTCCGGATTTGTCATGGTTTTGGTGGCGCTCTTGCTTGCAGTTCGGTTGTTCGCTAATGATAAAAATAACTATGACAACCCTTGTCACTATTAGCAGATATGATGAACTTAAGGATGATCATCTTACATCCTATCCATCAAATATTGAACTTAGTTTCTTAGAAAGGGATGAATCAATCATGTATACAACCGTTTCTGATTTTATTACAGAATGGAAGAGGGAAGCTGAATTAACACAAAAGGTGTTAGACAGTTTGACGGATGAATCTTTACAACAGCAGGTATATCCTGAAGGCAGGACGCTGGGGAGAATTGCTTGGCATTTCGTAACGAACACCCCTGAATATTTGACTGAATTCGGGCTTGTTCTCCATCAGGTGCAAGATTCAGATGATGTACCGGCCGCGAAACAAATCGCCGAAACTTTTAGAAAAATAAGTTCAGAGGTAGCGACGGTTCTTGAAGCACAATGGACGGATGAAAGTTTAAAACAAATCCAAAATGCCTTTGGACGTCAGGAATCAAATGCTACCATCTTTATGGGATTGATTAAGCACATTGCTCATCATAGAGGGCAGGTCACCGTTCTTATGCGTCAGTCGGGATTGAATATCCCTGCGGTATATGGTCCTTCAAAGGAAGGTTGGATACAAATGGGAGTCGCAAACCCGCCGCTTTGAACATGAATGAACTCGGATATTAAGAACAAACACGCAATAAAGTCGCGAACAAACGCGGCTTTTTTGTTTTAACGATGTAATGGCATGAACATTTTCATCCCTGCGTTGCAGTTTTTATAGTAAAATGGAATGTGCGGGTTTTACCATAGATGAGTGTCGTGACTTTATGGAAGAGGAGTTATTGAGGCAAGTGAAAAAGTTATATTCAACATGGTTCGGAAGTTATTGGAGCCCTTATCTGGTTATGGCTCTGGCCGGTATTCTCAGCGCGGTTTACTTCGGAATCACCCATACGGTGTGGGCGGTAACCGGTGAGTTTACCCGTTTCGGGGGACATATTCTGGAATTCATCGGGGTAGATGTGTCGGATTGGGCGTATTTCGACCTCGTACATATGAACGGAACGACTTGGACGCGGACCGACGGCTGGATCGTATGGGGCATGTTTATCGGAGCCCTCATTACGATTCTGCTGAGCAGCAATTTCAAGATCCGAATGCCGAGACAGAAACGGCGGTACGTTCAGGGATTTGCCGGAGGAATCATCGCGGGCTTCGGAGCCCGGCTGGCTCTGGGCTGCAATCTCGCAGCCTTTTTTACCGGCGTCCCACAATTCTCCCTTCATTCCTGGATCTTTATCGTTGCTACCGGCGCGGGCACATTCTTAGGTGCTCGGCTGGTTAACACAAGATGGTGGAAAGGGAAGCCTGTCTTGAAAATGGGCGGTACCGTGTCTTTCCTTAAAACGGGTAAGAACCGGCAACCCCTATTGGGGGGTATGCTAGGTCTTGCGTACATCGCGCTGATCGTATACTTCTACGCAACAGGTCGCACGATGCTTGGGACAGCCGCCCTTTTCGGAGCGGCATTCGGTATTCTGATCGAACGGGGGCAGATCTGCTTTACTTCCGCTTTCCGCGATCTGTGGATCAGCGGCCGGGCTACGATGACAAAAGCGATTGCCGTCGGTATGGCAGTCAGCTCTGCCGCTACACTTATCGTTATTCTTGTATACGGTCTGGACCCGATTACAAAAATTGCCGCCCCAAGCACCTTTATCGGCGGATTGCTCTTCGGCTTGGGTATTGTTATGGCCGGCGGTTGCGAAACCGGCATGATGTACCGGCTGATGGAGGGACAAGTTGTCTTTTTACCCGTGTTTATCGGCAATATAATAGGTGCAACTGCTTTGGCATATGCATGGGATCATATGGGGATATTTAACCTTCTCGTGAAGAGCGGCTCGCCTATCAACCTGATCACCGTCATGGGTCCGGCGGGTGCATTGATCATTACGCTGCTTGTACTCGGGGGTGGATTCGCTGTCGCCGCATACTGGCAAAAAAACTACCGCTTCGGCGTTGGATTCAAGAAAGGGGATGCAACCCATGTCCGTTGATTTCACACTGGATCTCCGGGGGGAATCTTGTCCTTACCCGGTCATCTACACACTCGAAACACTCCGTGATATGAAAAAAGGGCAGACGCTTCAGGTCATTTCGGACTGTCCGTCCGCTTTTCGGAACGTGCCGGAGGAAGTCGTTAAACACGGCTATACCATGGCACAGGAACCGGTCAAAAACGGCCAGGAATTCAGCCTGTTTATCCAGGCGTAATACGATGATCATAATCGCGAATAAAGCCTCCCTCTGACAGGGGGCTTTTTTATGTGAGACTGTTCTGCGGCAACTGAAAGCAACATGAAATGTTATCCTTAATTACTGGTTTACTCGGAAAATGACTTTATAATGAGAACAAAGGATGTGATCGATATGATTAATATGAATTTGAAGAAATTGCGAAAGATGCACCGATTCACCCAAGAAGAAGTTGCCGAAAAGATCGGCGTTTCAAGACAAGCCGTGGCGAAGTGGGAAAGTGGAGAGACTGTACCGGATATTCAACATTGTACAGCTCTTGCGGATCTGTATGGCGTGGTATTGGATGATCTGGTCCATTATTCCGATAAGCATTCAGAAATCGGCCTGCGTCCGAAGGGAAAACATATTTTCGGCATGGTACGGGTCGGGGAACGTGGTCAGATCGTAATTCCCAAAAAAGCCAGGGATATATTCGATATACGCCCCGGGGATAGTCTGGTGGTTCTGGGAGACGAGGCGCAGAAGGGAATTGCCATTATGAAAAGCGAAGGCTTGCTGCAGTTTGCAGAGGATATATTAAATGCACAGACATTCAAGGAGGAAGATGAGTAATTGCCATCCAAACGATGAACGTTGCACGGGTCTGGGTGTCATGTCAAGGCGTCAGCTTTGGCCGGTTATATAAAAACTCAAGGGAACATCGCCATTTCAAGCTGTAGAGTTTGAAAGGCTCTCCAAGTTATTTTGAATGACTTGGAGCGCCTTTTTAATGTGGAAGATTACGTTGAATCAGAACTTGATTTTTAGTGTGTCACCATCAAGATAAACTCCGTCGGAACGCATAATCGGCAGCTTCTGTTCCGCCGAAAAGCCGATGGTTTCCCCGTCCCTTAGTGTGACGTTCTGTTCAACGATATATAAAGAAATATCCATCAGGAATTCACGAAGCTCGGCAGGTGTTACCTGGCTGTCCAGCACTTCGATCTCGTCTTTACCAAAGGCTCTGAGTCCATAGGTATAACCATTGACTCCGGATTCCGTGCGTACGAGCCCGAAGTATACGAGATTTAACAGCGGAAACAGATCGTCGGATTTCATGGTTTCAGCCATTTCCACAAAGAGCTCGGGCTGAAATACCGTGCCGGATGAATAGAGACCGACGGCATTAGGCAGTTTCAAACAGCTTGCCGCCAGCTTGGTGTACATCCTGCCGCTATCAAGCGGGGAGGCAGCACGCGAAAACACAGCCAGAATAAGCTGACTGACATGGGTTTTGGTTACCTCTACTGCCTCTGGCCACAGGTAGTTTCCTTGCGCGTAATGCTCAGCCTCGCCATCCGGTACCGGAGCATCAACGAAGCTGACCGCGACCATGCAGCCGTCTGCTTCAAAGACCAGAATACCTTCCTTTTCCTCTTCGGAGCTGCCATTCTCCGGGGAAGAGGAAATATTCCAATCGTGCTGAAGATTTGCTTTGATCTGCTCCAGGTCGCATTCCGATGAGTTCAACAGAACGAAGCCGTTAAATATACCGGAAGATTCGTTGGAGTCCGTCGGGTTATTCTCTGGAGCTTCCCCTGCCTCATAGAGTGCCGCCTGTTTCATCCAATACTCACGAATCATGTTAACCATGGCTACAGCTTCCTGTTCCGCCGTGGCAGAATGATAGGGCTGCATCTCACTGAATACATGTCCGCAATGCTCGGTGTCTGACGGATTTTCATAACCGCCACAGACACCGACCAGCCATTTGCCAAACAGGGTCTTTTTATATTTGAAAATATAATAATGCATGCCGTGAAGATCAAATTCCCCCGCTAATTCGATTTTGCTGGGATTATGACCGAGCTCTTGTTCATTTGCCAGCCATTCGATCATGGAATCCATTGCTGCTTGTTGTTGAACTGTCATTGTGTTCCTCTCCTTGTATATGTACGATAATATAACTGTTATATTCTACCAACCATCATGGGGTTGAGCAATACTAGAAAAAGGCAAATCATTACCAATGAGAGAATGATCCTCGACTGCCTTATTCTCAAATATGGGCAGGATCTATACACACCATGTTGAATATATTTTTACATCCATACAGAGATCAAGGAGGTGGGCAGGTGGAACTTTTAAAGGTTTCATATGAACAGAAAACAGGATTACGTAACCTCATGGAACTCTATCAATACGATATGAGCCAATACGAAGTTGAGAGTGAGAATGACGTTAATGAATTTGGCTTGTACGATTATAAGTATTTAGACCATTACTGGACGGAAGAGGGGCGGTATCCTTACTTTGTAATACAATCAGGGAAGCTGGCCGGGTTTGTATTGGTGAGAGAAATAAAAACAGCAAGAGATTTCACTCGAAACTACTCCATGGCGGAATTTTTCATCTTAAAAAAATACCGAAAGCAGGCAATTGGTAAGGAAGCAGCCTTTAAAGTATTCGAAATGTTTAAGGGCAAGTGGAGTATTGCCTGGTTGGAAAAAAATCGGTCAGCCCAAGCATTTTGGACAAAAATCATCTCAGAGTACACGATCGGCGAATATTCCGAAACAACGTTTTCAGGTAACCCTGCAATTGAATTTTATGCCTAACAGCTCGTTTGAAAATACGACGCATCCGCATGATGAGCCATTCAAATAAAAATGAAGAAGCTCGATATAAATCCGATCGGGACGGTCGCCTAACCGTCCTCCACTGAATATATCTGAAGTATCAGATGATTCAAGAGAGGATGTTGGCCTTGCAAGCTGTTTCTCATGATCTAGATCAAGGGTGGATCGCCTATACATCGAATCGTGCCGGATCGTTCGACATTTGGCTGTACCGACCGCAGGATAGACTTCATGTTCAACTTACCCGGGGACTTGGCGCGGAATTCTCCGTTCCCTATTGGTCGCCGGACAGTAGGAGGATTGCATTTATCGGAATGGGAAATGTGGTCCACTTGCTGGATACCGCCACGCTTACCGCAGCCAGAATTGACCAAATCGAACCTTACACGCTGTTGGACTGGTCTCCTGACAACCGGTCGCTGGTGTATGTTAAAAACGGCCTGATCGTCGTCTATGATATGTTCACCCATCGGAGCTATACCATCTCAGAGCCTGGAGCTAGCGATGTTCAATGGTTCCCTTCGGGTACAGAGCTTCTATTTGCGGCTCCGGATGCCAGCGGCATTACGCAGCTCTTCCGCATGCGGAGCGATGGCGAAAATCGGAGACAAATCACACGGAATATGAATGGACCGCTCCATAACGTTCGGATATCCCCGGACGGTGCCTTCGCACTCTATACATTCCCCGGTGCAAGTATCTCCATGATATCAACGGTTGATTTGGCAACCGGAACCGTCTATACGCTGGAAGGCGGACCGCTCGCCAAAAACTATTTTCCGTCATGGTCACCGAATTCCCGGAACATCGCCTACAGTGCAACCGCTTATGAAGAGCCAAATTATTATTCTCTTATCCAGATTGACAGCCGGACCGGTCAGAATCAACGAACGCTTGCGGTTTCCGACTGTTTTGCCACCCCTGTCGGGTGGTCGCCGGACGGTGCGAAAATCGCGTATTTGTCGGGATGCGGAGGTGTTGAAAGCGCTAGTCAGCTCTGGATCGTGGATATCAGGGAGCAGATGCCGGTGAACGTTGTCAGCGGCGGGCGTATTACCGCCGTGCAGTGGTCTCCCCGCGCCAGAAGGCTTCCGGAAAACATTTTCACCAGCCTCGTTTATCGGGTATCCTTTCCATATCCCGCAAACTGGCGTCAGGTAAGTGAAGAAAGATACGAAGGGGCCGACGGTTTTTTTCAGGTATCCGCGATTTCCTCGAGTGACCCTATTACCGAAGTATGCCACGCCGAAGCTTTTCATCCATTAATGCCTTACGGCTCATCACCAACGATTATCCATGTGAAGGTGCAACATCAAGACGCGTGTTTCATCTTCCCGTCAGCCGACCAGCCAGCCGAGATGAATAAGCAGTCCGCTCTGATCGTAAGATACCCCCGCCCTGTCCAGATCGGGGAAACATTCTACAATTATTTTATCTTGTTTGCGGACGTCAACCATATCCGTCAAATGGGTGCGCGGTTGTCTTTTTTATAATGCTGCGCATTTCTCCCTGGATGAACTTTATTTAATTCCTACTTGACAGGTGGAATTAATTGGTTTAATCTAGCCACAGGTATCACCCTTCAGTCATCATTAAATGATCATTCATTATCTTAGCATTGAAGGATAATGTCAGCCGATTGGTCCACCAAAGGCTCCTGTTTACTCCTCTGTCGTAAGTACGACGAAAGGGGGAGACTGGGGTCTTTCTGTATTTTCAAGTGTTAGCAATAGGGGATAAGGACCGGAAAACGGAGGTTCATGACCCGAGAAAGGAGCGACATGGAAGATAAGAATTGGGACTTGTTAGAGGAGGCCGATTGGCATTTTCGCAAAGTGGTACGCAGATTTGTCAAAGAACGTGACAAGATTTCGGTGGAAGGCATATCCTTGCCAGGCTTGTTGATTCTCAACACGATATTCCGGAATGGAGAGCAGAGGCTTGGCGAGCTGGCGGAACAGCTCGACTTCACATCCGGAGCTGTAACGGCGATATGCGACAAGCTGGAGACTTCCGGGTTCGCGATCAGAAGGCGTAGCAAGACGGACCGGAGAGCGATTGCCTTAGATATTACAGAAGCAGGAAGAGAGATGCTGCAGCGTAATGAAAATGTTGGCGGGTATATGATTGACCTCATCTTCGGCGCATTCTCGCACGAGGAGCTCAGGGAACTCATTCATTATTTTAAACAGCTCCATGAACATCTTGAAGGTTTCTCGGATTCCGTGCTTCAACAGTGTGCAATATTTACCGAGCCAAACGAAAGGAATGTTCAAGGTAATCGCGGCTCCGTGAAACGTTCAAACGCCTTTATTTCTTACTAAAAATCAAATTTGAAAGGAAGTTGTGACGATGGGACATCCGACGATTTATCCAACAGGTACAACGGTTTATAATCCGGAGAAGACTTGGAGCGGTTACACGATATATCAAGCAGCGGATACAGGAGCTCTCCTCATTGACATGAATGGG
This sequence comes from Paenibacillus sp. FSL W7-1332, assembly GCF_037969785.1. Classification (NCBI taxonomy): domain Bacteria; kingdom Bacillati; phylum Bacillota; class Bacilli; order Caryophanales; family Paenibacillaceae; genus Paenibacillus; species Paenibacillus sp. FSL W7-1332. The sequence continues at coordinate 3,438,732 of NZ_CP150209.1, forward strand.
AGAGAGGTTCATTTGTGGAAAGGGCTTCGAGGATTTCCCAACAAGCTGTTTCCGGGTGGTTACGTGCTGGGAAGCACCTCAGAGCGCGACCCGAAATACGGGTTTCAGGATGAAACCAATCTGGTGCAGGTCGACTGGGACGGCAATATCGTCTGGAAATTTGACCGTTATGAATACATAGAGGATCCGGGGCATCCGCCCCAGTGGATGGCACGCCAGCATCACGATTATCAGCGTGAGGGCAATCCCGTCGGTTATTATGTTCCAGGGCAGGATCCGAAGGTGGATTCGGGAAATACGCTCATTCTGGCCCACAAGAACGTGAAGCGTCCCGAGATATCCGACATCGAGCTGCTGGATGATACGATCATCGAAGTGGATTGGGAAGGAAATGTGGTGTGGGAATGGGCCGTCAGCGATCACTTTGATGAACTGGGATTTGATGAGGATGCAAAGCTCGCATTATCCCGCGATCCGAACACCCGCGGCTTTGGAGCTCATGCGGGCGATTGGATGCACATTAATTCGGCTTCGGTGCTCGGGCCTAACCGATTTTATGATGCGGGAGACGAACGCTTTCATCCCGATAATATAATCTGGGATGCCAGGGAAACGAATATTATTGCCATCATTGATAAAAAAACCGGGGACATCGTCTGGAAGCTTGGCCCCGATTATTCCACGGAGGAAACGAAGCATATCGGCTGGATTATCGGCCAGCATCATGCACATCTCATACCGCAGGGCCTTCCGGGCGAGGGTAACATTTTGATTTTTGATAATGGGGGTTGGGGCGGTTACGGAAAGCCGAATCCGGAAGCGGCGGATGGCTTGAAAATAGCTCGGCGTGACCATTCGCGCATCCTGGAAATCAACCCCGTTACTTTAGAGATTGAATGGCAATATACGCCGACGGAAGCCGGATTCCAGGCTCCGCTTGACTCTTACCGCTTTTACAGCCCGTATATCAGCTCGGCACAGCGGCTTCCCAATGGCAACACCCTGATTACCGAAGGGGCTGACGGGCGAATATTCGAAGTGACACGAGAATTTGAGCTGGTGTGGGAATATATTTCGCCTTATAAGAACAGCCGCAACTCCAATATGGTCTATCGCGCATACCGGGTTCCATATGAATGGGTTCCTCAGCTTGAATTGCCCGTTGAGACGGAGATTGCCCCGCTGGATGTTGCCGATTACCGTCTGCCGGGGGCCGCGCCGAGAGGTGCCGTTACAAGCGTGGAAGTCGAAGGTACAATCTCATATGGTGAGGGCGCGCTTTGCGTGGCCAGAACAGATGAAGTCGTGCATAAAGAGAGGGATCGGGATGAGTAGACATCAATCTTGGAAGCAATGGAGTTTTTGGATGCTGTCGGTGATTCTTATCATGAGTATGCTAAGCGGGTGCGGCAATGCTTTGGGTGAGCAGCAGGAGAATCGGCTCAAACTGAAAATCGCGGACATTTCCACCAATACCGTGTTTCGTGTGGCAAAAAGCAAGGGCTTCTTCGACAAACACGGAATTGATGCCGAATTGGTAAACTTCGCTACGCCGGCTGAAGGCGTGAACTCCTTATTCATTAAACAGGTAGACGTTGCGTTCGGAGCGGACTTCCCGCTCCTGAACGCTGTCAGCAAAGGCGATTACTCCATCTTTGCTTCCTCAGGAACGGCAACGGATTTAAGTGCGAGCGAATGGAAGCTGTTCGTTCGTAAAGAGATTGGAAGCGCTGCGGATCTCAAGGGGAAAAGGTTAAGTTTCTCAAGAGGCACTTTCATCCCCTATCTGTGGGATGTGTATTTGGCCGAAAACGGAGTTGCGCTCTCGGATGTGGAGCTGATCGGACAGGGAGGTTTCGACGAGGCGTATGTAGCTCTCAAAAAAGGCGACATTGACGCCGCTTGGGTATATGGAGCAGTGCTGAACGAGAAGTTCGGTGCGCTTACCGAAGCCAAAGAATTGTCGGATATGTCCAAGACACCGGTAAGGCTTGGTACCGGATTGATCGCATCGAATGAAGGGCTCAACAGTAACAAGAAAGGTTTCGTAGCGCTGCTGAAAGCGCTGGATGAAGCGTCAGCTTATGCCCAGGCGCATCCGGAGGAAACGGCGGATCTGATGTATGAAGAGGTCAAGCAGCCGAGAGAAGCAACGCTAAAGGATCTGCCGAAGAATCCATGGAATCTTGGTTTTACGGAAAAAGCCTACGAAGGATTACAGGGACAGAAGGAATATATGGTGGATAACGGGATCATCGAAAAGGACTTCGAGCTGAAAGAAAAATTGAATCTGGATTTGGTGAGGGAAGCATTCCCGGATCGAGTCCTTGAACTGAAGTGAGGAGATGAAGACGATGAGAGCAGCGTCAAGGCAGAATGAAATCCACATTGAACAGTTGAATAAAAGTTACGCACAGCAAACCTCGTCAGGTGACTTGCACTATATTATCCAGGACGTCAATCTGGCGGTAAAAGGCGGCGAGTTCTTTGTTCTGTTGGGTCCAAGCGGGTGCGGCAAGTCGACGCTGCTGAGTCTGATCGCCGGCTTTGTATCCAAAACTTCGGGTCAGGTGAGAGTAGGCGAGAAGGAGGTGGACCGTCCGGGCCAGGATCGTGCCGTCGTATTTCAGCAAGCCGACTCATCCTTGTTCCCATGGCTGACCGTAAGAGAGAATGTGGAATTTGGACTTCGGATGAAGCGAATACCTCCCGCGAAACGAAAGGACATATCCAGCCAGTTTATTTCGCTAGTGGGTCTTGCGGGGCATGAGAGCAAATATCCACGCGAACTGTCAGGCGGTATGAAACAACGGGTACAGCTGGCAAGGGTATTGTCCAATGATCCAGCGATTTTGCTCATGGATGAACCATTCGGCGCATTGGATGCGATGACAAGACGGACGATGCAAAGAGAGTTGGTACGCATATGGCAGGACACGGATAAAACCGTCATCTTCGTGACGCACGATATTCAGGAAGCTCTTCTACTCGGAGGACGTATCGGCATCATGTCAGCGGGTCCGTCCTCAAAAATAACGGATATCTACGAGGTGCCTCTCGCCTATCCGAGAGATATATCTAATCCGGCTTTCCATGCGCTGTACAACCAAATCCAATCGCATTTTGACGAGTAGAGAGGAAGGGAACCCATGAGCAAGAAAATTAAGAAATGGTCGCTTCATATCCTGGTGTGGATTGCTGGTCTTGGCGTCTGGCATTTGCTTTCCCTTGCGTATGGGCCCGAAATTCTGCCAGGTCCAATCTATACCGCCAAGGGCGGATATGAATTGTTGATGGACGGCACCCTGATTCAGTATATCGGGATTAGTTCGTACCGGGTGCTGCTCGGATGGACCCTCGGCAGCCTGATTGCAATCCCGGCCGGACTTATCATCGGGAAGGTAGGGCCAATTCGCGCTTTTGCTGAACCGTTCCTCAATTTCATCCGGTTCATTCCGCCGATTGCCTTCATCACCTTGTTTCTGGTCTGGTTCGGCATCGGGGAAACATCGAAAGTTATGCTTATTCTGTATGCAACCTTCTTTATTGTGGTAATAAATACGTTGACGGGTGTGTTATCCGTAGAAGAGGATAAGATCCGCTCCGCCCGCAGCATGGGGGCATCCGAGTGGCAGATTGTGCAACATGTCATCATTCCTGCAACGATCCCATTTATGTTCACCGGCATCCGGCTTGCCATGGGAACCTCGTTCATGGCGATTATCGGGGCAGAGATGATTGCTTCGAATGAAGGCGTGGGGTATCTGATCTGGAATTCACGTTTGTTCTTCCGTACGGATTGGATTTTTGTCGGATTGATTTGTCTGGGATTGATGGGGTTCGTAACGGACCGTGCCGTAGGTCTGCTCGGGCGCAAGTTGTTGTCCCGTTACGGGGTAGTCAGTACGAACTCACTCCGTAGATGAACGTAGTGCTGTTATACGAAGCCGCAGCTCCCTCTTATGGAGGGGCTGCGGCTTTTTCATTTGGAATAATGGATCACCATACTTAACCGGTTCATGGAGGAGCCGGAGTTATGATAAACATGCGGTTTATCGGCCTTAAACCGGATGGATTCCCCTTGCTTTACCGTATATTCCTCATGATCGATACGAATGGTGATCTCCCCTTCGAATACGGTAATAAACTCCTCCGTCCCTTCGATATGAGCATCTGCACTTAAATAACCGCCACAGTCCATTTCTAACGAATACATTTCAAATCGCCGCCCTTCCTCAAAAGGGAAAAAAGGATAAATTCGAACTTTTCCGTGATCCTCCACCAGCGCTTGCACCTCTTCTTGGGATACCACGACCGTTTCGGATTGAGGCTCATTAATCAAAGACGTAAAAGAAAGCTTTAACCCGTTCGCGATTTTCCAGACGGTTGTTATAGAGGGACTCGATTCTCCTCGTTCGATCTGGCCCAGCATCGTTTTGCTGATCCCAGTCATCTCCGCGACTTTATCCAGGCTTAGCTTCCTTTGCTCTCTTAGCAGCTTCATATTATTCGCCAATATTAAATGAATCGGCTTCAACATCATACACCGCCTTTTTTAGATTGTGCGTTATAACATACATATTGTATAATCATAACGCACGGACGTTATAACGTACAATTATCACTACTATAACATACGCGAAAGGAGGGAGCGCGTGTTCATCGTTTCGCTGTTGACCTATGCGATTGTCGCGTCATTTACGCCCGGACCCAACAACATCATTTCGATGACGAATGCACGGAGCCACGGATTTAAGAAAACGATGCGCTTTATCGGAGGGGTAGCAGCTGGATGCTTGGTCATTATGCTGTTGTCCAGCTATTTCAATCTGGTATTATATCCATTCATCCCGAAGATCAGGTTTGTTATGAATATCATCGGATGCTTGTATCTGATCTATCTTGCCATAAAAATCATGCAGAGCAAGCCCCCTCATGCAGATGATAAGGCACGTGGATTCAATACCTTTTATTTCGGGTTCATCTTCCAGTTCATGAATCCGAAGGTTATTTTATACGGGATAACAGCTGTATCGACCTTCGTCATGCCGATCTCTACTTCCCATGCACAGTTGATATCCTACTCGTTATTGCTCACGATTGTCGGCATTTGTGCCAACATGACCTGGGCGCTATTCGGTTCGCTGTTCCAGCATCTGTTATCCCGATATGAGCGCCCGTTTAATATATCGATGGGATTGCTTCTGCTTTACAGCGCCTTTTCTATTTATGCCACGAACTGATTTGCTAGCTACAACGTAATGTCATCGCTCCTCAGCCAAAAGAACAAGGCTTCCCGAATCACACATCCGGAAAGCCTTGTTTTGTATTACTCTAAAATGTTGGAGATCTGCTCTTTCAGTTTGTTAGCAGATGCATGAAATTGGGTTAGTTCCTCGTCATTAAACTCGAGATTCAGAATTTCCCGAACGCCTGTACGATCAACCACACAAGGTACGCCTAAGTATACATCAGACACACCGTGGTAGTCCGTGAGCAGTGTGGATACATTGAGAACGGAACCTTCGTTTTGCAAAATGGAGACGATGATCCGATCGAGCGCCAATGCGATTGCATAGGAGGTGGAACCCTTGGCGTTAATGATTTCATAAGCCGCATTCTTGGTGCGGTCGAAAATATCTTCTTTTTCACCGTCAGTCAGATCGATTCCGATCCCCGCGATGTTGGCAATGCTCCAGAGCGGCAATTCGGAATCACCGTGTTCCCCGACGATATGGGCGTGAATGCTGCGCGGATTAATGCCTTTGTTTTGACCAATCAAATACCGGAAACGGGCGCTATCCAGCAAGGTGCCGGAGCCGATCACGCGATTGACTGGGAAGCCGCTCTTCTTCAACGTGACGTAAGAGAGAATATCCACCGGATTCGTAGCCACAAGAATGATGCCGTGGTCATTGTATTTCACGATGTTTTGGATAATATCGTCAAATATCGCCGTATTTCGCTTCAATAAGTCAATTCGCGTCTCGCCGGGTCTTTGGTTGGAGCCTGCGGCAATGACAATGATGTCTGCATCCTTGCAATCGCTGTAATCTCCAGCCCACAGCTTGACGCCTCCGGCAAAGGGGAGGCCGTGATTCATATCCAAGGCTTCACCAAGCGCTTTGTCATGGTTCGCATCGATTAATACCAGTTCAGATACTCTTTCGCGTAAGAATAAGGTGTACGCAGTCGTTGCTCCCACAGCTCCTGTACCGATGATCACCACGCGGGACGGACGCTGAGCTTCATTTTTTGTCATAAGTGTTTCGCTCCCTTGTACTGAGTTAATGAAATTTGGTGAATGGTATACTTCTGATGAATTACCCTAATAAAAGGCTGCCGGAACAGTGAATCCCTAACGCTTCATCGATAGTAATGATAACATATTCAGGAAGATTTAAGCAGCGGGATTGTGATATATTTCATCCTGTGTGTTCATTTTTAACTTTGACACTGTCAGAAACCATACACCTTCATCAGGGGAGGAGGATCACGCTTATGCCAAACGCGGTCACAGGTTATTATCGGCAATTCTATCAGATATAAACGAAGTAAGCAGTTGCCTTATTTCCTGAATCATGACCCTCTGATATTCATTACCGTCATGGTAGAGCTCTCCGATCTTCTTGTACGTTTGGTCCAGTTGTTCTTGATAGGATGCAGCTTGTTTATCGGGGGGGTTCCTCTTGAACTCGTCCATGACGTTCTGGATATACGCCGGACGAGCGCCCCAAGTTCCGAGTACTTCACCTGTGCTTGCATGGAGGAAGACAGCAATCGGCTGTGCGCGTCCGCCATCCGTTAGAAAAAGGTCCATTGTTTCCATATGATCTTCCATGATGAGCACGTCGGACGGAATTCGGCTATATTCCAATATTCTAAATAGGACAGGTACATTCCATATGACATCCGGGCACCAATCCGTACAGAGAATCAGGCAGTGCAGATGGTTGAATGGGTTTCGCTCAGAAGTGAAGAATCCCTCAGTCTCTTTGTTCTCCCACTGGAAGCGATCATAGACTTGTCTGAATAATTCCTTCGTATTTGGGATTCTGCTCAATTTCATTTCTCGAATCTTCATATTCTCCATGAATTGGAGAGGCGTTAAACCCAGGCCGATTTTATGTTGGAGATGGAGGGGATGAGACATAGGATCATACGTCCTTTCATAACGTAATAGATTCATATTGAGATACATCCAAGTTAACGTTAGCTTAAGACAAAACTGATCATACAGAAATGGTCAGTTATTATCTGTTTATGAAAGTCAGATGTACTGAAGGTTGTGTTACCGAATGAAGCTATTCGTGAATAGGATGCGCAACATAGGCTGAGTTTCATGTATAATTCATTAAACATACCTGCCATTACGACAGTAAATTTTATTAATATAATGCCTGAGGTGGTCCCACTTGTTTGATATTCTTCTACCCGAGCAAAGCGAGTTCCCATTATACCAGCAGTTATATCTGCAAATTCGTGAGGGTATCCGTAATGGGGTCATTCCCGACGGACAACGATTGCCTTCTGTTCGTGCCCTCCAGCTTCAGCTCAATATAAGCAAAACGCCGATCGAGACGGCTTATCAAATGTTAACGTCTGAAGGGTATGTGATCAGCAAACCGAGGTCGGGGCTATATGTCATAAATCCATACAAGGAACTATCTCACCATCATCAACAGCGGACCCCCTCCATAACAACGATGTCAGTTATGCATTCCAACGGGCACTTGAATCAAGGTCAAGGTGTTATTGACTTTAATCCCACTCGTTTAGATCAATCGTCCTTTCCAGTACGAACCTGGAATAAAATGCTCAAGGAAGCGCTGGAACAGCATGTGAGTGAAATGGGAATGTATGGGGATCCGCAGGGCGAATACGGGCTGCGCACCGTAGTTTCGGAATATCTGCGAAATTCCAGAGGGGTTATTTCAACACCTGATCAAATTGTGATCGGCGCCGGCACGGCCTATAGCATGGGCCTGCTTACCAGAGTACTGCCAGGACTTAAGCACATTGCGGTTGAGGAGCCGGGTTACAGCTTGGTACGAGATCAATTTCACTTGAATGGCTGTGATTTACTTCCGATTACGCTTAGTGATAAGGGAATCTCGCTTGACCAGCTGGAGAGCAGCCACGCACAGCTTGTATATGTAACACCATCTCACCAATTCCCGACGGGAAGCATCATGCCTTATCCGGAGCGGGAACGATTACTGGAGTGGGCCAATACCAGAAATGCATACATTATCGAGGACGATTATGACGGTGAGTTTCGTTACCAGGGAAAACCGATTCCTTCCCTGCAAGGGTTGGATCATAACGGGCGGGTCATATACGCCGGCACGTTCTCGAAAGTGTTGACTCCGACACTGCGTATGAACTATCTCGTTCTGCCACCGGCGCTGCTGAATCACATATCCCACAAACGTCAGGAAGTATTCTTTGCCCCTTCACGCGTGGAACAGTGGGCAATGACCGCGTTTTTTGAACAGGGGCATTGGTACCGTCATATTCGTAAAGTACGTAATCTGTACAGGAAGAGACATCATCAGTTGATTGAGTTGATTGAGGCTTATCTTGGCAGGTTTGTTGAAATTACGGGTCAGAATTCAGGCCTCCACATTCAGCTGATCGTCAAAAAAGAAGTGTCCTCGGAGGAATTGATTCAGAGGGCGGCGAACGTCGGGGTTATCGTGTACGACCTGCGAAAAATGTGGATGAACCACCAGCAAGATGCAAACCAGTTCCCGAGGTTATATATGGGATTTGCAAGCTTGAACGCAGCTGACATGGAAAAGGGGATACGACTTCTGCAGAAGGCCTGGAACATGGATTGAACACGGCTTGTTTATGCCTGTCTTTTATAAAATATTGAAACTGACCATTTCATAAGGGTCAGTTTCTTGTTTATGATAAGAAAAAAAGTAGGAGTGCGTGCTATGATCACCCAAAGTGAGGTAAGAGCATATTTAAACCGTTTAGGCATTTCGGATATTCAGGAACCGACAAAGGAACATTTGTTCGAGCTGCATAAAGCCCACGTGGCACGAATACCTTGGCAGACCTTGGATATTTTTGCTGGGAAACCGACATCCATCGATATACAGGAATCCGTACAACTTATGATCCATCATCGAAGCGGTTATTGTTTTCATCTGAATGGAGCCTTTACCGCTCTTCTTCGAGCCTTAGGTTATAAGGTATATTGGCATCGGGCAGGAGTACAGCCTTTAGGGCAAGAACCACGGATTAACGGCTTCCATCTCGGGATAACGGTAAGTTTATTGAATGAACAACTTGGGGAAGAAGAGCGGTGGCTCGTGGATGTCGGACTTGGCGATATGCCATGGGAACCGATCCCATTGAAATTCGGGGAATACATACAGGGACCTTTTCAATATGCGATTGAGCCGTCTCGCATAACGGATGATGGCTGGAGGCTGATCCATGATCCCCATTATTCATATGTAGGCGTAGATTATGCCCCTGATGTTGTGAACAGCTTGGAACTATTTAAATCAAACCATGAATTTTATAGCCGATCACCGGAATCCCCGTGGATGGAGCTGTTCATTGTTAGGCAACGGCACGAGCAGGGCATGAACGAGCTCAAAGGCTGCATATGGAGAAAGTGGAGCGGCAATACCCTGGATAAGATAGAGATTTCATCGAAGTCGGAATGGTTCGAGATCCTGGCGGACATATTTAATGAGCCGCTCGTCAACTATTCCATGATCGAACGGGACCTGATATGGGATAAGGTTAACAGGCAGCATCAGAATTGGAGGAAGCTTATGGAGAATGAGCAAGTATAGAAGGAACCGAATGATTCACTTTATTTCAGTTCTCCAACTGATCCTCAGCGGCATAGAACACGCTAAACTAATCTATCACTTGAGTAACCGGAAACGCAGATGATAAGATGGTACATAAAATTCGTGTTGTGAAGCATCGTCTTATTGCTTCATAACCTAGCTGTAAGGAGATCTATAGTCATGGCAACCATCGAAGATTTTACCAAGCTGGATATTCGGATCGGGACGATCGTGGAAGCAGAGCCATTCCCGGAAGCGCGCGTTCCCGCCATCAAAATGAAGATTGATTTCGGCCCGCTCGGGATCAAGCGCACCAGTGCCCAGATTACGAATCGATATGATGCGGACACCATCATAGGTAATCAAGTCGTCGCTATCGTCAATTTTCCGCCTAGACGCATAGCTGGCTATCAATCCGAGGTGCTTGTCCTCGGCGGGGTGCCGGAGCAGGGAGACGTCGTGCTTCTGAGACCGGATGTTGATCTGCCGAATGGCACTCCCATCGCTTGAACCTATTTCATCAGTCGGTCCGGTCGCTTGCGGCTTGGACCGACTAGATGAACCTCACCTCGCTGCGTCTCTTCAACAATTTAGCGGCTCCTTCCGCAATTTTCTGAACACCGATTTCGATGAGTTCCTCCTTCACCTGAGATACGCTTAGTCGTATCATGGATTCGTTCTTAAACTCAGGCAAGAACATGCTGCTGGCATCCTGAGCATATACGTTCTCATTCTCCAGATAGTGAACCAATTGATATGCTTTTAATGGTTCTGGCAGCTGGATCGTGGAATAAAATCCGGAAGGCGAACCCGTATAGGATAAGAAGGGCGGCAGGTGATTTTGGTAAGCCTGCTGGAGCAGAGCCCCTTTTTTACTATAGGTCTGCCTCATCCTCTGAATATGTGCTCGGAACATCCCGTTCTTCAGATAAATTTCGAGGGCGCCTTGCATGAGCACCGGACTGTGTATGTCCGCCGCGTGCTTCGCCCGCTGGAATATTTCACTCATCGCTTCGGGGATCACAGCCAAGCCCAGCCGTAGTCCGGGGAGCATGACTTTGGAAAAGCTCTTCGTGTAGATCACCCTGCCAGAGGGATCGAAGGCAAACATCGGATCATGTTTCGAATCCGGATCCAAATCTCCCATGTAGTCATCCTCGATGATATAGACATCATACTTCTGCGCAAGCTCTACTATCCTCTTCTTCTCCACATTGGTATAACTGTAGCCTGTTGGGTTATGGAACCTTGAGACCGTATAGAAAAACTTGATATCCCGAGTTTTAAAAATGTCCTCCAACCGCCCAAAATCGATGCCGTTCTTCGTAACCTCTATCCCGTATGTCACGGCTTGATGAATCTTGAGGGAGTCCATCATGCTAAAGTGCGTGGGCTGCTCCACGCAAATATTGTTCTTTCCGTTAGGAAAAGGAAGGGAGACCAGCAGATGCAGCGCTTGTTGCGAACCGGACACAACAAAGATCCTTTCAGGAGCCGTGAAGACCTGCAAGTCGATTAAATGCCGTGCTAACTCAACACGAAGTGACTGCAAACCCGGAATTTGGGAATAGGTGAATAACTCTTCTTTATATATTTCAATCGCTTGGTTCATGCAATGCTGAAAGTCTCGGTAGGGCATGACCCTTTTGTCAGGTCCCGCAGATCGAAAATCGATCACTTGGTCCGCTGGGTTCGAGAGGTTTATGTTTCCTCTGCCCTCCACGACATAGTAACCACTCTTGGGAACAGCATAGATAATATGTCTCTTTTCCAATTCAGCATAGGCCCGTATGGCTGTATTTTTACTGCATGAATAGGATTCTGTCAAAGCGCGGATGGATGGCAGTTTGCTGCCGGGTTTCAATAAACCATCCAGTATTTGGCGTTCAACTGACTGAATAATGTCGGTGTATTTCATATCTCGTTATACCTCCATTCGATCTGTACGGGTACAGAGCCGGAAAACATGCATTCTCACAACAACATGCTATAAGTATACTCTACAATACAGCAGGGGTTTGGTTCGATATTGTTTTAATTGAGAAGGTAGGGATCATGATGGAGGTTTCTCTGTGGAGCTTACTTGCTATTGCACTCATAGAAACCGGGATTGCGATTCAAAGGAAACAACATGCCAAGCTGTTGATGTTGATTGGGATGGATTGTGTGCTGATCATGATCATTTTCATCGTTAGGAGAACGATGTAATGACGATTAATACGGGGGTTGAGGAGTGGGATCGATGCATTTTAAATGGACATGGCTCTTCTTGTGCCTGATTGTGATGGTAATCCTTACGGGCTGTGACCGCATCAAGGAATCGGATCCGGGAGAGATTGTGAAACAGTATGTGGAATGGTGGGAGCAGGGCAGCTACGAATCGATGTATGATGTGCTGTCACTGGAGTCTAGACAGAAGATGACAAAAGAGGATTTTATAACACGATTTCGGAACATTTATGAGGGGATTGGAGCAGAAGACCTCACCATCACGACAGACTTTACGGCTCAGGATGCAAGCGAAACAAGGGATGAGCGAGTGTTCTATCCCTATCAAATCCAATTGGAAACATCGGCAGGTCGGGTGCAGGCAGAAGGTTCGTTTGAGCTATTAAAAGAGGAGGATCCAACCGAGACTAAGAAGCTGTCTTGGCGAATGGTGTGGCAACCTTCCTTGATATTGCCGGCTATGGATGCCTTGGATAAGGTGAACGTGCAGACGTTACCATCCAGCAGGGGCGAGATTTTGGATCGTAACGGTCACGGTCTGGCCATTAATGGCACGATTGAGGTCATCGGTATCGTTCCGGGTAAGCTCGGTGACGATGGAGAACAGACCTTGGTTGAATTAGCAGAACGGTTGGGAATTTCAACCGAGGTTATGAGGCGTAAGCTTGATGCGCCGTGGGTGAAAGACGATCTGTTCGTACCCATCTTGAACCTGAATGCCCAGCAGGGCAGAATGGATTACAGTGATCTGCCAGGCGTTGTAAAGAAGAAGGAACGTGCTCGAGTCTACCCTTACGGCGCGGCGGCAGCACATCTGACAGGCTACATCCGACAAGTGACAGAGGAGGATTTGGCCCATGCGCCCGAGGCGCAGTATGGACCGACTGAACTTATAGGTAAATCAGGATCCGAGCAGGTATATAATGAAGTGCTGCGTGGCCGGGACGGTAAGCGGATCTCGATCGTGGATTCCTCGGGTAAGGTCAAAGAAATCGTAGCCGAGAAGGAAGCGGTAGATGGTCAGGATATTCGTTTAACCATTGATGCTGAACTTCAAAAATCCATATTTGCTTCATTTCGTGAGGATGCAGGTACCGCAGCAGCCATCAACCCCAAGACCGGAGAAATCTTGGCATTGGTTAACAGCCCGTCCTATGATCCCAATGCTTTCATTGTTGGATTATCGACAGAGCAGTGGGATGAGTGGAACCACAATCCGGATAAACCGCTATTGAATCGATTTACGAAGCTGTATGCTCCGGGCTCGGTATTTAAACCGATCACGGCTGCGGTTGGTCTGAAGCTTGGGGTTACTACCCCTGGAAAGGTCAGGGAGATCCACGGCTTGCGTTGGTCCAAAGACCCGAGCTGGGGAAATTATTACGTGACACGCGTGAAGGAAGTACCCGTCCTGAATCTGAGAGATGCTCTTGTGTATTCAGATAACATCTATCTGGCACAGGAAGCATTGGAGATGGGTGCGGATCCTTTTCTGAAGGAAGCTGTAAAATTCGGGTTCGAAGAGGGATTGCCGCTTCCATTCCCTTTCCCGAAAGCAAGCTTGGCTAATGAGGGGATCAAGAACGAAATTCAACTCGCGGACTCCGGATATGGTCAAGGTGAAGTACTCATGAGTCCTTTACATTTGGCATTGGCCTATACTCCCTTCATTAATGGCGGGAAGCTGATTCAGCCTGTACTGGATTTATCAGAGCAGGAGAACAAGCCTCAGAAGACAAGAGAGGTGTTGGATTCGGACACTGCCGGAATCATCAAGCGTATGCTCGTCGATGTGGTTCAGGATCCAAAAGGCAGCGGACACGGTGCTGATCTATCGGGCATTGAGCTTGCAGGGAAGACGGGAACCGCCGAACTGAAAATCAGCAAAGGCGAAAAAGGACAGGAGAACGGATGGTTCGTTGCGTTTGACACGAGGGAGTCCAAGCTTCTCCTTGCGATGATGATAGAGCATGTTGAAGATCGGGGAGGCAGCGGGTATGTCGTGAACAAAGTCGCGCCGATCTTGCAAAAATATTACGAAAAAAAATAGCCTTGAAAATAAGCTGACGAAAAGCTCTTGTTATGCGAATTGGACGGTTGTAATATGGAATAAAACTAGTCGGAGATGATCTTATGAGTAAGATTCAATTCTCAGTCCAAGTTCGATTGGTATCCGATCTTACCCGTTCCAAACAGTTCTATGAAGAAGTGCTGGGTTGCGAAGTGAATGACGTATGGGCGGTCAGGGATGATTTTGCGCTCGGATTCAAGCTGATTCAGGCGGAATCCCGCGCTGATGTCACACCCAATCCAGCGGGGAAGGACCATGCGACGCGCTGGGATACATACGCTTACGTGGGTACACATTATGATTTGGATGCGTTGTATGAAGAACTGACCTCCAGGGGGGCCGAAGTGGCACAGGAACCTGTATTCATGGAAGCGGACTGGGGCGTGTGGAAGGATTTTGCGATTCAAGATCCAGACGGCTACGTAATTGGATTTGGCTCCGGGATAAAGGACTAGGTGGGTGCGATGTCGGACATTGATATGAAGCAGGTCCTTATCAGCAGCGACCCTTTGCTGTTGGATTTGGATGCCATTGTACATTTTTTGCGGCGAAGCTACTGGGCTAATGAGCGTTCTGACCAAAAAATCAAAACATCGTTAGAAGGTTCTACGTGCTTCGGGGCATATTACGCCAACCGACAGATCGGTTTTGCTCGCGTGGTAAGTGATGGCGCAACCGTCTATTGGCTGTGTGATGTATTTGTGGATGAGGCATATCGTGGAATTGGCGTGGGGAAGAAATTAATCGAAACGATTACGACCCACGAGGATTACCGAAATGTATTCGGTATATTGGCAACGCGGGATGCCCATGGTCTGTATGAGCAATACGGTTTTGTCCGCGATCATGGAAAAACATTGACTCGTATGCCGGATTTTCTGCGGAAGGATTAGTTAGAAGGGGGATTCCTCAATGATTATATGGGTTAACGGCGCATTCGGTTCGGGGAAGACCCAGGCTGCGCATGAGCTTCAGC
Source organism: Paenibacillus sp. FSL W7-1332 (assembly GCF_037969785.1). NCBI lineage: Bacteria > Bacillati > Bacillota > Bacilli > Caryophanales > Paenibacillaceae > Paenibacillus > Paenibacillus sp. FSL W7-1332. Next base: position 3,453,829 of record NZ_CP150209.1, read on the forward strand.
GAAGAATCCCGAACTCGTACGTGTACGATCCGGAAAATGCAGGTTACTTCATTCGCGATAATGTGCCAAGAGATGCCAAACGCGATGACTTTCAGCATTATCCGATGTGGAGGGAGTTTAATTACTCCATGTTTAAGTATATGGACCAGGAATCGGATCAATTGATCATTGCTCCGATGACCGTTACAAACGCGGAATATTTCGATGAAATCGTTGGTAATTTGAGACGTGATGGCGTGAAAGTAGAGCATTTTACATTGTGCGCTTCCAAGGAAGTGCTCCTTAGACGGCTGCGGAGCAGAGGGGAAGGTTCGAATTCATGGGCCGCACAACAAATTGACCGGTGTATCAGCGGATTCTCGAATGAAGTGTTTCAGCATCATATCGACACGGATCATCTATCGATCGATGAAGTGGTCGAAACGATCGGTGCTTTGGCAAATGTGAAGCTGTTGCCTGATCATCGCAGCTCCGCCAAGAAGAAACTCGATCGAATCAAAACCAAATTTGCGCACATCCGATTTTTTGGATAACAAGTGGATGGATTTTCACATTTGAAGGTTTATTCGAAAGTTCGTAGTGTAGAGTTTTAGCGATAGCGGGAATATAACTAAAGAAAAGGCGATTTCTCATATTGGGAAGTCGTCTTTTTCTGTCTGTAAGGTAACAGAAAATCTAACCGCCAAAATATTTTATATGCAGCTAAATATTTTTCCTTAATGAAAAACAAGCTATATATATACGAATATTCTTAATGAAATCAAGAAAAATGGAGAAATTCATTAGAATGAGATCTGCGAAATTATAAAATTCCATTGACAAAATCCTGAAGATGGATTATTTTTTGTACATAGGAATTAAAGTTGCATTAGAGCAAAATAATTGGATCGCGGCAGGACGAGGTTTGAGAATGTCCGGGATCGTCTAAGGATTGAGCAAACTCATTATTGATGTGGAGTGGAGGAGAAGAAGAAGATGAAGAAGAGGACGAATAGAAACAGGATATTATTAGGGGCAGCCGCCATTCTGAGTTTGCTGCTGGTATTAACCGCTTGCGCTACGGGAGAAGTGAAGCAGGAAGGAACAGCCGGTGAACAAGGGGATAAGAAAATCCGAGTGGTTACAACCATTGGACAGATTGCGGAACCCATCTCCGTTATTGGGGGAGATCGGGTCGAGGTACTGAGCTTGATGGGGCCTGGCGTCGATCCGCATTTATATAATGCTACCCAAGGCGATATCAAGAAACTGGATAGTGGCGATGTTATTTTCTATAGCGGGCTTCATCTCGAAGGCAACATGACGGAAATATTCGAACAGATCGGTAAGAACAAACCTGTACTGGCGATTGCAGATGCCATCCCGAAGGATCAATTGCTGCAGGATGATACGCAGGCCATTGATCCCCATGTGTGGTTTGACATCGATTTGTGGAAAGTGTCTTTGGATTCGGCTGTAGAGGAGCTGAAGTCCCTTGCTCCGAATGACGCTGACTATTTTGAAGAGAACAAGCAGAAGTATTTTGCCCAGCTGGATGAATTGAAAGCCGAGGCCAAGGATAAGTTGAGTCAAATTCCGGAAGAACAGCGGGTGATGGTTACCGCTCATGATGCCTTTGGGTATTTCGGCCGTTTGCATGGTCTGGAGGTAGTTGGACTGCAAGGATTGAGTACGGAGGATGAAATCGGCCTCTCGGACATTAACGGAACGATCGATATCCTGCTGCAGCACAAGGTGCCTGCCGTATTCGTTGAGAGCAGCGTCAATCCAGCATCCATTAATGCCGTTATTGAAGGTGCTGCCAAGAACGGGCTGGATATAAAGCTTGGAGGAGAGCTTTTCTCCGATGCCATGGGCGAAGCGGGAACAACGGAAGGAACTTATATCGGAATGTATCGTCATAATGTCGAAACCATCTATCATGCATTAACAGGAAGTGGTGAATAAAATGTCTGTACTTCAAGTTCAAGACCTCAATGCATCCTATCGTAAAAATAAAGTGCTCCACCAAGTCTCCTTTCATGTGGAACAAGGCTCTTTAACCAGCATTGTCGGGCCAAACGGCGCCGGTAAATCAACGCTGTTAAAGGTCATGCTGGAGCTTCACCCCAAGCTGTCCGGGAATGTGTCATTCTTTGGATCAAGCTTAAGCAAAACCAAGACCCGTGTCGGCTATGTGCCGCAGCGCGGATCCGTGGACTGGGATTTCCCGACCGATGCACTGGATGTTGTCATGATGGGTCTATACGGCCGGGTGGGCTGGCTGAAACGACCGAACAAAAGCCATAAGGAAAAAGCGATGGCATCGCTGGATCAAATGGGCATGGCGGACTTTGCCGACCGCCAGATCAGCCAGCTCTCCGGCGGACAGCAGCAGCGCGTATTCCTCGCTAGGGCGCTTGTCCAGGATGCCGACCTCTATTTCATGGATGAACCGTTAGCTGGTGTTGATGCGGCAACCGAGCGGGCGATTATGACCACGCTGAAGGATCTAAAAATGGCCGGTAAAACGGTCATGGTGGTCCATCATGATCTGCAGACGGTTGAGGATTATTTCGACCATGTGCTGCTTCTGAACCGTACGGTCATTGCACATGGGAAGACGGAAGATGTATTCACGAAGGAACATGTATATCGCGCCTACGGTGGTTCGCTTCGCTGGATGAAGGAGGCGTAATTCATGCTGAATTCATTATTATCTCCGAACACGCAATGGGTGCTATTGAGCACATTAATTCTGGGCATGGCAGCCGGCATGATCGGCTGTCTCGCCTATTGGAAGCGGCAAAGTTTGATGAGTGACGCATTGTCTCATGCGGCTCTTCCGGGTGTCGTGGTTGCATTTGCATTGACCGGAAGCAAGAATCTGCTGGTGATGATACTCGGAGCTGCTGTCAGCGCCTTAATCGGAGCCTGGATGATCCAGTGGATCCGTACTTCCAGCCGCATTAAGGAAGATACGGCCATGGGCATGATTCTATCCGTATTTTTCGGACTGGGCATTATGCTGCTTACCATTGTGAACCGAACAGCGGGCGGGAATCAGAGCGGACTGGATAACTTTATTTTCGGTCAGGCTGCATCCATGGTTCGCAAGGATGTTTTTACGATGCTCATTCTGGCTGCTTTAGTTATTCTGGTTGTCTCGATTGGCTTTAAGGAATGGAAGCTATTCCTGTTTGATCCCGATTTTGCCCGGGGATTAGGGATGAATAGCCGTCTGATGAATTCCCTCTATATGGGGGTGCTTGTTCTTGTCATTGTCATTGGTATTCAGGCCGTTGGCGTCATTTTGATGGCGGCCATGCTGATCATACCTGCCGTAAGCGCAAGATATTGGACTCAATCCTTCAGAATGATGGTCATTTTGTCGGCAATATTTGGTGGCGGCTCCGGGTTTGTCGGCACCTTGGTCAGCACGATCGGAAAAGGATGGCCTACAGGACCGTTTATCGTTGTCGCCTCTTCCGTATTGTTCACGGTTTCTCTGGTCTTCGGTGCCGAGAAAGGACTGCTAATCCAGGCGCTGCAGCTCCGCTCTCAGAAAAAAGAACATATGGACTCCAATAACCCATCGGTTCTAAGTCCGCGGTTGTCCGAAAGGGGGAGCAATCAATGACCTATACAGGATGGATATTGCTAACGGCTTCTCTCGTCGGATTATCTTGCGGTATCGTTGGCGTGTTCCTGATACTGCGCAGAATGGCGATGATGGCCGATGCTATCAGTCATACTGTGCTGCTTGGGATCGTAACGGCTTTTATCGTCACAAGAGAATTAAGCGGACCTCATATGCTGATCGGTGCGATTATTGCCGGATTGCTGACAGCGGTTCTCGTTCAATGGTTTCATTCCCGGGGCGTTCAGCAGGATGCTTCCATCGGTGTTGTATTTACAACCTTGTTTGCGATTGGCGTCATCCTGATTGCAACCCAGGTTGGCAATGCCCATCTGGATACCAAGCATGCCCTCATGGGTGAGATTACGTTTGTGCCTTGGGATGTGATGTACGTTCCTCTATTAGGGGAGGTACCCAAAGCTACCTTTATGCTGGCAGCCGTACTCCTCGCTGTACTGATCGTCATCCTGGCGTTCTATAAGGAATGGAAGATTACGTCCTTTGATCCGGCATTGGCGGCCAGTATCGGCATTCCTGTCGTGCTCATGCACTATGTATTTATGTCGCTGGTCTCCATCACGACGGTTGCATCGTTTGATGCCGTGGGAGCGATCATGGTGGTGGCTATGCTTATAACACCTGCCGCAGCAGCCTATCTATGGACGGATAAACTCTCCATCGTGCTGGTGTTAAGCGGAGCCTTCGGCGTCATTTCTGCATTCATGGGTTACTATGTCGCGTTATGGCTGGACACCTCCATCTCAGGCTCTATGGCATTTGCTACCGGAATTGTATTTATTCTCAGCTTCCTGTTCTCTCCGAGACATGGCGTGCTTTCCCGTTATCTTCATAAATTTAATACACATGGCAGTGAAGAGAAACTGGACGGTGTATCCTGAAATAAGGGATGCTGCATGAAGCTTGGGCGATGAGATGCCCAGGCTTCTTTTTGTCTTCCAAAACATGGGGTGTGTTATAATCAGGAATTAATGCCGTGGTGTGAAGAAGGTTATTTCAAAGGAGTGAGTACATATGCAGATGGAGTCGACAAGACTGGTGATCCGGGATTTTGAGGAGGAGGATTTTGCTAGTATTCATGCCTATGCCTCTGACCCATTAGTGACCGAGTATACGATGTGGGGACCGAATACGGAAGAGGACACTTTAGAATATTTAAAGGAAATCCACCAAATGAAAGAGCAGAGCCCCCGTGACAGCTATGAACTGGCGATCGTGCTAAAAGATAACGGCCAGTTAATCGGCGGTGTAGGTCTTCACCGATCCAAGACAAACGCAGAGCTTGGGTACTGCTTGAATTCCGCCTATTGGCGACAGGGTTATGCTTCGGAAGCTGCTAGCGTGATGTGCCGTTTTGGTTTTCAGGAGCTGGGAGTTCATCGGATTTACGCCACCTGCAGGCCGGGAAACATCGGGTCAGCTGCGGTTATGCGCCATATCGGAATGAAGCAGGAAGGGCTTCTTCGTCAGCACCTATGGTTTAAAGGGGCTTACCATGATTCCTATTTATTCTCCATCCTCAAAGATGAAATCGAAGTTTAAATCTATCACATGGTTAAGGAGCTTCTGCCTGTATGGATAATACCCTATTGTTGATCCGTCATAACGGAATTTCGATTTACGAGGAAGCGTCAGGTAAAGTGTATTATACGAAAGAGAATCATGTGTCCGTTGTTGTTCTGGCTAAGCATGGCGATCAACTGCTGTTGATCCGTCAATATCGCGCCGCCGTGGATGACTACGTCATTCAGTTACCCGGTGGTGGCGTAAGCGAGGAGGAGGATCTGGAATCGGCAGCACGCCGTGAGATGCTGGAGGAAACGGGCTGCACCTGCGGCAAACTTCATTATCTGGGCAAGCTCTATCCGGCGTCCTGGAGATGCAATGAGATTGCCCATGTTTATTATACGGATGAGGTAATCAGTCAAGCGGATCAGCAGCTCGAGGGATACGAGAACATCGACGTAGTAAGAATGAGCGTAAAGGATTGCCTGCACCGGATTAAGGAGAATGAGCTTCAGGACTCCGAGCTGGTCTTTGCGATGATGCAAGGTCTGCTCAAGGGATTCATTCAGAATAATTAATGGAGGTTTCATATTAAATGGAGTTTGTTGTGATTTTCATGACCGTGTTAAGTATCATCGTTGCCATCATTGTCATTCGTTACGCGATCAATTCATCCAAAATCATCATTAGAATGGATGCCATGATACAAGAGATGAGAATGCTTCGAAAGGATGTAAATGAGCTTAAGGAGAACAAGCATATCGTGGATAAAAGAGTATAAGTCGATCTCGATCCACCATGAACTATAATCCGTATGAAGAGCCGTGCCGATACAGAACTTGTCTGTATGGGGCGGCTCTTTTTTTCGTGAATGATGGACAAATTCATCATTTATGCCGCGGTGACAAACTTGGCGGCCTTGGAACGAATATAATTCACTATGAGCATAAAGGAGTGTTCGACCCATGGGAAGGCATCTGCTGATCTATGATGTGGAGTGGTGGATTTTAGGTAAACATGCAAAGGTCATTCAACAGTTTCACCCATCCCTGGATCTGATGTCCATCGGGGAATTGGATCGGTATCTGGAACGGCACAGCAGTGAGGATATGAATCAGGCCTATGACCGAATCGGTGCAATGTGCTTGGGAATCGCAGCCTATTGTATTTTCAAGCATATTCGTATCGACGCCTCGGCAGCGGTCTCTTATTATTATTTCAGTCAGAATTACGAAACCTTTCGCGAATGGATCGGTGACGAACTGATCCCCGACCCGGAGTTTCTCAGGCTGGTCATTCCCCGAATCGGCGTAATCGGTGCGATGAATCAACAGCTGACCCAAGCGCTTAGACAGGTGGCTCCGGAGGCTAACGTGGAATATATCGGGCATTTTGTAGACCATCGATTATTCCAACCATGCAAGATATTGAACAGGGGTAGTGCTCCGTTTGTCATAGGCTGGGCTGGAGATCCTGCGAAACGATCCAAAAATTACGCTACATTATATAAGCATATCCGTGACCATTTCCGCCAAGATGAACGGATTCGATTTATTGAAACAGCCGGAGCTTACTCCTATGAAGAGATGCCTAAATTTTATCATCAGCTGGACCTGCTGCTCATCACTTCGGCAAATGAGGGCAGCGCAGCTCCTGCACTGGAGGCCTACGCATGCGGGGTACCCGTGTTAGGAACAAATGTGGGTAATATTAAAGCTGCGGCTCATCCGGATGCGCACGGCTTGATCTTGGACAGTGACAATCCGGAGAATTTTATCAACATGATCGATCAATGGATGGGAGAGCAGCGTAAGCTGGCTGACATCGGACAGCAGTGCAGACACTACATTGAGTCATATTGGACAATAGAACAAGTAATAGAGCGCTGGTTAAGGGTGTTATTCCAATGGGAGAAGCAGCCGTGAAGGAGGGGAGCCTGTGTTAGATCGAGTATCCGTGCTGATTCCGTATCAATCGGATGGAAACGGACCCAGAGATACAGCGTTTGAGTGGGTATTGGGCTTCTACGCACGGATGATGCCGGAAGTCGAGGTATGTGTAGGCGAAATAGCGGACGCAAGGGAGCTCTTCAGCAGATCCAGGGCGATCAATCGTGCGTATCACCAGTCTACCAAAGACATTATCGTGATTGCGGATAGCGATATCGTCTACGACCCGAATCTGTTGAAGGAATCCATTACTTACGTGAACAGCGGGCAGTGGGTGATTCCCTTCAGCCGGATCCTTCGTTTATCCAAAGAAATATCGCATTTGCTGCTGCAGCAAGAAAACATATGGCCATTGACCGTTAAAACTGAAACAGCCGCGGAGCAGGCGACCGCATTTGTTGGCGGATTTAATGTGCTTGGCCGCGAAGCCTATGAAACGGTAGGAGGATATGATGAACGATTTGTCGGTTGGGGCGGGGAAGATGAGGCTTTTGCCTATGCGCTGGATACTTTGGTCGGCAGCCATATCCGCCTGGAAGGGGAAATGGTTCATTTTTGGCATCCATTCGTAGGACCTGACGGGAATCCCAATTACGATTCCAATTATGCGCTGTATCTGCGCTATCTAAAGGCGCGCGGCAATCAGGAAGAGATGCGGCTATTGATTCAGGAAGCATCTTCTCAATAAGGAGGGGTGAATAGCTTATGAGGCTGTCAGTAATTGTACCGGTATTAAATGAAATCACCTTCGTTCCATTGTATATAGAAAGTGCGATCCGTTACGCGGATGAGATTATCATTGCCGACGGTGGCAGCACCGACGGGACCATTGAGGAGATCGAGCGCCTTCAGCAGCGCTATGCGATTCGACTGTTCCATGTCCAGCAGAGCGGAATGCCATACACCGAGGATTGGAACGAATCCGTGGTCCGTAATTTTTTGATTGATCAGGCCCAAGGAGACTGGATCATGAATCTGGATATCGACGAGCTGATGGATGATCGATTCGCTGATGTTTTGCCAGAGCTCGTGAACCGTCAAGACGTGGATATCTATCAGTTTCCCTTCGTTAATTTCTGGGGGGATCCGTGGACGATTCGGATGAATAGCCCTGGCGATGAGCGCTGGTCCAATGATATCACCCGAATGTGGAGGGCCAAGCAAGGAATACGCTATCGTGATGAGAAGCATCACTGCACGCTGGAAGCTGCGGATGGCCGGAGTATATGGAGTATCCCCCGCGGGCGATGCGATGTGAACGTGTATCACTACCACTATGCACTTGGCAACAAAATCAAGTACAATGATAACCGCCGAGGAGATGTCAATGTGCAGATGAATCTCGGACAGCCGGATTGGACATTCAAGCCTGAAGCCTATGATATCGTCACACAGCCTTATGAGGGCAAGCATCCTGAGGTTATCATGAACTATCTAAATCGGCGGGATGCTTTAGGATCTTAACCGAATAATCAAGAAATAACCCCTCCAAGACCTGATTGTAGAATCAGTCATCTTGAAGGGGTTACTTTTATTATTCCGTTGTCATATTGTTGAAGCGTGGACAGACGAGCATAAGTGGCTGACAGCTTGAGTTACCCCGACCCGGTCCAATACCTGCAGATTGGATATTTGAGTTAGCAAGGAATTGAGCTGCTGTTCATGATAGCTTAGGGAATCCACCCAATAATGATCGGAGTGGACCTGCGGGTGGACATCTGTAGAGCCGCAATATACGACTTGATCAAATCGAACCTCCGAGAACAGATCAATCCGGTTTGTATGATACAGCCGCGGGCCTATTTTTCGGGTTCCTACGATGAGATGGCCATGATATACATGGGTGTACACAATTACTAGCAGATTCTCGTTCTCGCTCAAACCCTTCACAATCTGCTGCCAGCGTCTGGAATTGGTCTCCCAAACGGTAAGACCGAGCACCAGCACCACTTTTGTTCCGGCTTGATTGACTCTAGATGCGATTTCATCCGGACGATCTACCATATGAAAAATGCTATCCGGTCCTTTTGGCGACCTCCACGGTTTGTTCCATTTTTGTTCATAATAGGCTTTATTCTTATTCCATAACTCGTTATAGACATGATTCTTAAGCTTCTTGATCGTAACGCTCCCGTGATGATAAACAAAGGCGTCTTCCACGATGGCCAGGCGGTACCCTGCGTTCCGGACACGTTCACAATAATCATCGTCTTCAAACATCCCGAGTCCATAAGCGGGATCCAGTGCCCCTACACGTTCCCATACATTCCGCCTAATGGCTACACAGAAAAATCCAAGCAGATCGGTATAACGGTATCTTCGCCGGTAATGCTCGTAGAATTCGCTAAGCCAGCGGGGGTGAGCGCCTTGAACAGCATCCCCTATAAAATGATCCAGCGCTTGATCGTTCCCCACGTGATTAGACATCGGACCCGTCATAGCTAACATTTCGTCTTTCTGAAAAGGTCTCAGCAGGCGCGAGATCCAGCTTCCATCCGGAACAAGCGTATCATTATTGAGCAGAATGATAAATTCTCCGCTTGATTGCGCGCATCCCAGCGTGTTGCCAGCGGCAAAACCGAGATTCGTAGGCGAGGTGATCACTTTGATCAGCGGATGATTTTGACTCCTGAGATAGGCGGATGTCTGATCATTTGAGGCATTATCTACGATGATTATCTCCAGGTTCGGATAATGACCCGGTTGAAGGAGTCGATGAAGGCATTGCTGTGTATAAGACCAGTTATTATGAACAACCAGGATTACACTGACTTTGGGGAACAGGTACTGCACGATATCACCATGAAGCACTTCATATCGATGATCCCAGTTGTTGAGCTCGGCAAACTGCTGGCGCTGTTCAATGACGCTATGCTCGGACTGTAGAAGGGCAGCTTCAATTGCCTCTTCAAATTGCGCGGGAGTATCCGCAATCGTGACCAGGTGATCTGCAACGGTTTTCACTTCAGGAAGTTCCGTTGAGATGACCGGCTTGCCTGCTGCCAAATATTCGTACAGCTTAACTGGATTGGTAGCTTGCGTCAGCTCGTTCTTCTTGAACGGAATTAAAGCGACCTGGAAGCGATGCAGATAAGCAGGGAGTTCATGGTACGGCTTCTCACCTAGCAATAATACGTTACTCAGTTCCTCGATCCCCGAGGTGTCACAGCCGAAAGTATTTCCAATGAGGACAAACGTCCAATCCGGCCGACTTCTGGCGAGTGACTCCATCAGCTGAATGTCAAACCAGTCGGATATTGCCCCGTAGTAACCAATTATCGGCTGATGAATAGACTCAAGCTCTGGCAGCGCCTCATCAGGCGGCTTCGAGAAGTGAGCAGTATCTGCTGCATTGCGGATAAGTACAGCCGAAGGATTGTACTGGGAGGCCCAGTCATGCAGATGCTGGGAGGTTGTTACCACGAGCCCCGCTTCTTGCAGCAGCTGTTCTTCCAGCAGAAGCATTGTCTTGTCGTTCGTTGAGAAACCTGCATGATGATCCATGCAGTCGTAGACGATATGATGCTGATCCATAGCGGTAACGAGTGGAGTCCAGAATGGAAGATCCACGATGGAGACCAGTTGGGATAATCCAAATTTATCCCTTACATGCTCTACCGACCACTTCAAATACTGGATATCCCAGTATTCCATTCGATCCCGGTACAAATTCAAAGGCTGATTGGCGCACAAGGTAACCAGCCATATATTACGATCAATATTTTTAACCTTAACCTGACGGCTGATTTCTTCTCTTGACGCTTCCTCTTTTCCTAACCCTACAATCTCGGGATTTACGTAGAACACTCGATGCCCCTGCTGAGCGAATTGCTCTGACATCTGCTGGGGGCGCTGCCATCGGAACTGCCAATCAATGACGGGAAACCGCATGATGTCGTACAACGGCATCGTACCAGGCTCGGGCTGCTCCCCAGCGGGCATGCTTACGTCCACGGCCTGGATAGGTGCCTGATCCATAAGTTGTATGGATCGCGGGTATGTCATTGGTAATGTGTACGCGGGAGTTGGAGGTGGAGCGGATCGCTTCCTTCGGATATATTTCAAAGCAAGTTGGCGCTGTTTCCATTGACGCAAGGCCGAGCGATGGGTTGAAGATTTACGTCGGCGGTAAGGCTTGATTTTATTCAAGGTTAGCCTCCTCTCTGGTGCAAGGGTCTATTTAACAAACTATGTATCATTCCAAATATCTGTATGGGTAGAACACCAGATGAAGGGGAAATACCGGGAAAGATTGGAAAGGGCACCACTGATTGCAGGCTTCCGGTGTCCAGGAATTTAGGCCATTTCCTTATCTTTGACCTTCCAGGTAGCCATTGTCCCGGCATTCACATAAGGTACCAATGACCAAACAAAGGGAGGGGCACTTGTGAGGAGATACTGGAACAGGAGTCTTGATGAGGGATGCAAAGAAATCACAGTCCGAAAAAAGAAAAAGCGTAAAAAGACCTCGTATTCGATATGGAGTAAATTTTTATCTCTGCGTCGAAAGCTCATCCGCAGTATTGCAGGAATCCGAATGCAGATTGCTCGATTGAATGAACGGCTAAATGCGCTTCAAGAGCAGGTGAACGGTTTACGAGGTGGAGCAAGTCCAGGTGCAGGTCCAGGGGCAGGTCCAGGAATAGGTCCAGGAGTAGGTCCAGGGGTAGGTCCAGGCAGCATCATCATTGCTTTTTTAAGAGGCAGGTTGAACAGCCGGGTTACAGTGGAAACAACGGCAGGTACCATATTCGGAACGCTGATCGCGATTGGAGAAGATTATGTTCAGATTGCAGAGCCGAGCGGTAGTATCGTCATAATCCCGCTCCGCAGTTTCTTGTCTATCGCTTGATAAAAGATGGGAGGAAGCAGATAGTATGGACTTTTCAGAAATTCTGGCTACTTTCGTGGGCAGAACGGTAGAGGTTGTTCAGGTCAATCAATTTCTGCAAGGTCAGTTACGATCCTCAGCAGACGGATTAATTACAGTGGAAGTGGTAAGCTCGAATTATATCCCTACCTCTCAAGTGGTCACTGTGCTTAATGAGAGTATTTCATTCGTGCGCATTCTGCCTCTCTGAAGGATGGCCATGTTTCAGTGTTTCGGTCTCGTCAATCATGGAATTCCTCCATTTCAAGTAATGATGGGGGTGTCGATGCGTCAAGCTGGTCATTCGTAGTCTTCGGTGGTATAGCGCCTCCGCCACGTGGCATAGCTTGTGTGTACCGGATAGCTTCATTAATTGTCCGATATCCTCATACAATCTCCCTTCAAAGAGAGTATGAGGATCCCAGCCGTCGACCTGCTTAAGTATGGGAACATTGAACATGCGCGGAGCTACGGCTGGGGCCTCGTGCAGCAGCACATAAGGAGACAAGGAAGAGGGCGCTGCTTTAACTCCTTGATACACGAGCTGTTTATTTGCGCGTTCCAGCCACTCCGTATGATTAGCATAAACGACGGCCGTATCCTGTTGGCTGCCAGCCTCCCTCAGGAGGATCTCCAGCGCATCAGGAGCAAGCCAGTCATCGGCATCCAGCTCCAATAACCAGGGGGCTTTTGCTATTTTCAATATTCTGTTCAGAGCTCGTGATTTGCCTTTATTCTCTTCTTGCCGAATCAGCTTAATGCGTGGATCCTGAGGCAGTCTCATCAGATAATGTGCGGTCTCTGCATCGGTTGACCCGTCATCGAGAATCACAAGCTCCCATGCCCCGAGGGTCTGCGCTAAAACGGACCGCACAGCCCAAGGAAGATATGCGCCATCATTATAGGTGCACAAAGCAATAGTCACCAGAGGAGGGCAGTCAATATCCGGTGGCTGTGATTGAGCTTGGGCACCAGCTTCGAGAAGAGGGAATAAGGCCTGCCATTCCTCAGCTTCTTTCATCCAGGAGGGCGTCTGGCGTTGAAGGTACAAGAATCCATCGGAATCAACTTCCGTCCATTCATACCGCGTGGATAACTCGAATTGTTTATCGATCAATACGTACCTCTGGAATGGCAACTGCTCTCTAGTTCTGAAACCCGGTGTCTGTCCTGTCATGACAGTCTTCGTGCGCCATAACAGCGGACCACGGGGAATGCGTAAAGGTGAAACGTATCTGTTCCTAGATGGTGACAACTGATCTATACTCGAAGCTGGATTCATGATATAGCCGGCAGAGTACTCGCTACAGGACCTTAGCCAACGTTCAATCTCTTCCTTGGCATGAGGCTGGACAGTATCTCCGGCATGGAGCGTTATGAACCACGGCTTAATCTCCCGGGCAAGTGTCTCATTTAGGATCGATGCGGTCACTTCTTCGCTAGGAATTATCACAGGAAGGGCATCGGGGCAAACGCGTTTTATCGAAGCTGCGGTATTCTCGCTTAAATGGGGATATAAACCTGGAAGAATAAACACCAGCATAACCGTTCAGTTCCTTTCTATCTTGTCTTGGCCGTTGTTAAACCCAATTCGTCAACCCAATCCTGTTTATCGTATGCCCGCAAGCGCTAGGCGGATACAACAGCCTATAACATTCTCTAAGTTGCGACGCTCTAGTAAATCGGGAATAATAGAACCTAGAGGCAAAAGCCGGAACCTTTAGATGGGGGAAAATAAATCAGATGAAATCGACTCATAGTCATATCATTCAGCAAGCTCAAGATTTTGCACGTTCCGTGCATGGACAAGATTCCAGCGGTCATGATTGGTGGCATGTTCAGCGTGTCACCCGCATCGCCCGACTCCTAGCTTATCTTGAAGGGGCGAATGCATACATATGTGAGTTGTCAGCCTACCTGCATGACGTTGCTGATGAGAAGCTGAATGAATCAAAGGAAGCGGGTTACGAGCGGGTTCAGCAATGGTTGAACCAAGCCGGTGTTGAAGCATCTGACCAGGAGAACGTGTTGGAGATTATTAGTACGATGTCGTTCTCAGGCGGAACGGGGAGCGCCATGCGTACATTGGAAGGGCGAATTGTACAGGATGCAGATCGTCTGGATGCGATTGGTGCAATCGGGATTGCCCGTACTTTCGCTTATTCCGGATGGAAGGGTCAAAGCATGTACGATCCATACATTTCCCTTCGGGAGCATATGACACAAGAGGAATATCGAAAAGGCAAAAGCACGGCCGTTAACCATTTCCATGAAAAGCTTCTGAAGCTGAAGGATAAAATGAATACGGAATCGGCAAGGCTGCTGGCAGATGGCAAGCATCAAAGTCTCGAGCTCTTTCTCCAGTTATTCGATAAAGAGTGGGCGTTGGGGAATGAAGCCTACCTGCACGAATCCCCGATTCATCGCCGGAATGTATCACGTGTCCATATTGCCTTCGATGATTCAACGGCAGGGTCGTTAAAGATGATGCTGCGCTCGAAACCGGGAGAGATCGTGGTTACATTGGGCGATAACCTTATGGTAGGGCCGCTTCCCAAAGACCATGATTTCTCCCGTTCGTTCTCTACCCGAAATAAGTGGTTTCAGGAACGATACAGCATTGCGCATGCGGAAGATAGAAAATTAACAATGCTGCAAGCCGCCTTCGATTGGCTGACCTGGCCCCAGCAGCTGACCGAGATGCCGTGCTTGATATGGGCTGGCGATTCCGCTTCGGAACAGCTAGGCTTACGCAGGTTGTTGTCTTTGATACCAGATCATCCAGATGTCATATTGGTAAATGCGACAAGCGTTCATCGTCAGCAGGATCCAAACAGTTGGTATCGGGGAACGTTTGAGATGACTTCAGATAAACTTCAAATCGTGCTGGATACAGCCGAGCAAGTTCCATTATCGCCGCAGGATCAGGCTGGCTATCGTGCGGATTGGCAGCGTCTCGTAAACGACGATGGGTTCCTTCGCGTCCTTCAAGGCGAGCGGCTGTGCACCGTTCCTGAATCTTACTATGATGCAGATATACTGCAAGCCGCTTATCGTCTTGAGGCCAGACATGGGTTCTTCAAGAAATCAGCCCGTATTATTGGCGAGGTGATCGGAATGGGTGAATTAACCGTTTCCGACTCTTTTATCGAATATCGGGTTCGTCACCTGATTCAGGAAGGCGCATTAACCTACTCCGGCGAGCTGGATGCCATGCGAAATTACAGCATATCACTAGTGGATGCATCGACTTCCGAGGAACACTGGAGCCATGAACAACGCTTGGCTAAGATCGTGAAGCTGAAGTCGCTGCTGCATGAGATGATGGAAATTAACATTGCAGAGAGTGGATTCATGGAAGAACTACGCCAATTGGATGCAGAGGGTCTGGGAGCATCTGTTTCCTCCAACCAGGAAACTGTTACGACCAGCATACAATCTCAAATCGAGGACTTTATGAGTTCGTATCAACATCATCAAGAACAACGTATATCCTTGATGGGTTCCCTGGAGAAGGTGTTAACCCAGATCGATGAAACGGCTCCGATAGAATAGATGAAACACATTCGAACAAGGCCTTAATTGTTATATCATTCAGACCGAGAAATGAAAGTGGAAAGCGGTGGAGTTATGTTATTTACAGCACAGCAGATTCAAACCATACGAGAACAAGCGCTTGGGATGGACAAGCGTCGACAAGTAACACCCGAAGTGTTGGCAGCAATATATGATCATCGTTTGTTTCACTTGTTTGTGCCCGATGAGCTTGAAGGAAGAATGACATCGCTGCCGGAGGCTGCGCGCATTTTTCAGGAGAGTGCCAGGATCGACGGCAACCTGGGATGGCTGGTTACGATTGGTGCAGGTGGAGGATTCTTCGCTGCGCTGATGAGCCGGGAGGTGAGCCGCCGCGTATTCGCGCACCGCGAAGCGGTGATTGCGGGCAGCGGGATGCCAACAGGTACGGCAAGACAGGTAGATGGCGGATATATTGTGAACGGCAGCTGGAAGTATTGCAGCGGTTCTACCTATGCTACGACCTTTACAGCCAATGCAGTTATTGAACCGGCTTCCACGGTAAAAGATGCAGCTGATGTACCGAATGCGGACCAGGACGAGTCTCATATTCGATCCTTTATTCTGAATCCTGATCAAATCGAGATTCTGGAGGATTGGAATGCCTTCGGACTGCGGGCAACGGCGAGTCATACGATATCTGCTGTGGAGGCGTTCGTGCCGGTGGAGATGACGTTCTCCCTTACGGAAATCCAAGCGTATGAGAACGAAACGATCTATCAATATCCCTTCCTGCCGTTTGCCCAAGTATCTTTTGCTGGCGTCGCAGCGGGCATCGCCGAGCATTTCCTTGAGGCCGCGGAATCGCTTGCGACACAGCGAGGAAGCTCTTCTCATGTGTTCAGCAAGCTGGAGGAGCGTAAGGCTGCTTTGGAGCTATCTGTTTCGGATTTTTATAAAACGGTGGAAAGCTCATGGGAGGAGCTGCTGCGTAATGGTGAAATATCAAATGCAACGGAAGTAGAGGTAACCGCCCGCAGCATAGCAGCAGCCCAAACCGCGTTATCCTGCGGCCAGCAGATGTTCCCGCTGTTGGGTTTATCCGCTGCGATGGAAGACGCCGATATCAATCGCTGCTGGAGGGATCTTCAGACGGCATGCTCGCATTCGCTGCTAAGAAACTTCTGATGGAGAAAAAAACCATGAGCTGCATACCAAGCAGCTCATGGTTTTTATGTTTCGGCATTGCCAGAGATATCTACATTCGCTTCATTTGATAGGATTTTATTTCGCTTATTCGTTAAACCAGGAAATAACGCTGCGATAAAGGCAGGTGGGAGGATGGGGCGCTTGTCAGCCTCTCGCCGTTAACGGTTACCGCATAAGTCACCGGATCGACCATAATTTCTGGTGTCTCACCATTGTGAACCAGATCGGCCTTTCTTACGGTTCGGCAGTTTCGAACAGGCAGTAGCTGTTTGCGCAATCCTAATGGATCAAGCGTACCCAGCTGCAGGGAGGACTGGGAAACGAATGTTGCGCTTAGTGCAGCCTGCGCTCCGCCATAGCTGCCGAACATCGGCCGATACATATAAGGCTGTGGTGTAGCGATGGAAGCGTTCGGATCGCCCATGACCGCGTGTACAATCATGCCGCTCTTCAGTACGATCTCCGGCTTGGCTCCGAAGAAGGCGGGTTTCCAGAGTACGAGGTCGGCCATTTTCCCGACTTCGATGGAGCCAACGTAATCGGATATGCCATGGGTCATGGCAGGGTTAATGGTGTACTTGGCGATGTAGCGCTTGATTCGGAAATTGTCCGATTTCGTATCAGATCCTAGCGAACCGCGCTGTTGTTTCATTTTGTCCGCCGTTTGCCATGTACGGATAGCGACTTCACCAACACGGCCCATCGCTTGTGAATCGGAGCTGGTCATGCTGATTGCGCCAATGTCATGGAGAATATCTTCAGCCCCAATGGTCTCTGCTCGGATCCTTGATGCGGCAAAGGCAACATCCTCCGGAATACGCGGATCAAGATGATGGCAAATCATCAGCATATCCAGATGTTCGTCAACCGTATTTACCGTATAGGGCATGGTCGGACTGGTCGAGGAAGGGAGGACATTCGGCATGGATGCTACCCGCAGCAGATCAGGGGCGTGACCGCCTCCCGCACCCTCGGTATGATAGGTATGAATCGCCCGGCCGTTAAAGGATCGCAAGCTGTCTTCAACAAAACCCGCTTCATTCAGTGTATCAGTATGGATGTTAACCTGCACATCCAGTTCTTCGGCAACATTTAGACATTTGTCAATCACATAGGGCGTGCTGCCCCAGTCTTCGTGAATTTTGAGTCCGGCCGCACCTGCATGGACTTGTTCCGCCAGCGCTTCCGGACGGCTGCTATTCCCGCGGCCCAGAAAAACCATATTTATCGGAAGAGCATCCGTCGCCTGCAGCATCCGCTGCAGATTCCATACCCCGGAAGTACAATTGGTTGCCAGAGTTCCCGTAGCAGGCCCGGTGCCTCCCCCAACAAAGGTAGTGACACCGCTTTGGAGCGCGATTTCGACTTGCTGTGGACTAATGAAGTGCACATGCGAATCCACACCGCCAGCTGTTACGATCATGTTCTCGGCGGAGATAACTTCGGTGCCCACACCGATAATCATACCTTCGGTGACCCCATCCATCATGAGTGGATTTCCCGCTTTTCCGATACCGCAGATGAACCCGTCCTTGATCCCGATATCCGCTTTAACAATTCCCCAAGTATCGATAATGATGGCATTCGTAATGACCAGATCCAGTGCGCCTTCCGCGCGGGTCGCGAGGGGATGCTGCCCCATGCCGTCACGTATCACTTTACCGCCGCCAAACACACATTCATCCCCGTAGACGGTATAATCCTTCTCGATCTCAAGCCAGAGGGAGGTGTCGGCCAGCCTAACCCGATCCCCAATTGTTGGCCCGTACATGCTGGCATAGGTAGCACGATCAATTGTTGTCATAAGCTCACCACCCCATTGATTTTCCCGTTCGTTAACCCTGCAAAACCGTGAATCTCCTGGGTGCCGCCAATTTGAACAAGTGTGACCTCCAAGGTTTCCCCGGGTTCGAACCTGGTCGACAATCCGGAAGCAATATCTAGCCTGTATCCCTGCGTGCCGTTCCGCTCGAATAACAAGGCGGGATTGCATTCGTAAAAATGGAAGTGCGACCCTACCTGAATCGGTCGGTCTCCACTGTTGGTGACTTCACGCGTAATGCGAGGGCGGCCGGGTACCAGCTCAATCGGCTCATCTCGCAGGTCGTATTCGCCTGCAATAATGCCGGGTGCGTCTGACGCGCCTTGAATCGGGTCATGAACGCTGACCAGCTTGGTACCATCCACAAAGGTGGCTTCGACCTGGACTTCCCTAAGCAAGTGGGCGACGCCGTCCATCACTTGATCCGCTGACAGCACATGACGCGCTTCTGCCATTAATTCGGCTACAGACTTACCATCACGAGCTCCTTCAACAACATAACCTGAAATGAGTGCGGCCGCTTCAGGGTAGTTCAATTTCAACCCGCGGGCTAACCTTTTCTGCGCTAATTCCGACGCGAGGAAAAGCAATAATTTGTCTCTTTCCTGGTAAGTGAGATGCATCCTGGCCACTCCTTCACATTGAATTTGTTAGAATACATTACACACAGAGTAGTGTGTATAAAGATAATGATGCATAATGGTGTTTATTTTGGATAAATGTAGCACTACCCAAATGAATAGTCAATATTAATGTAAGATATTATTACATAAACTTCACTTCGCGATCAGATTTACTCCAAGCGGGATAGAGGATTTCTTATAAGCACAAAAAAAAGACCCTGTTCGGGCCCTTCACAATTTATCGAAACTTGCCATAATCTTTAATATGCACTTCAACCAAACATTCCACCGGCAGCTTCTGAAGCTCCTGTCGCCAGTTCATCTTTTTCCATTGCGCGTAACCAACACGGTTACGGACAACCGTTCCTATTCCGAGGCTATCTACCTGATGCTGTTTCATGAGCGTAATGATGCGATCGCCTTTTTTCGAAATATATTTACTGATCCGCTTCTCCAGCTCATGCCGTTCCCGATCATTGCTCAACCTGGCATCGCCGATGTATTCCAGAACAGTGCCGGTCACTTTAATATGATACGTCACTTTGTCAACGCCCTGAGCTCCACGGGTGACTTTCACTTTACGTGAGCTGATCAATGAACTGAACATGACGTTTTCCTTCGTGTCACCGGGCTCCGCTAGTTCAATATTTATTTGGCCATCTCTGAATTTGCCTTTCAGAAAAGCGAAGATCAATGCATCCTGAGGTTCGATCTTCGTTACATAACGATCATCTCGAAATAATGCGATTCCATTCGTTGTAATGTAATTATTCTCATGCTTCTTAATAATCGGAGCAACGGGGTCTACACCCTGATCGAAAAAATCCCTGGCAAAGCTGAATAAAGTTACCTTTGGAATTGTCTGCCCCAGTGCTTCTTTTTCAAGCAGCATGTCGATATATCGCCCTGTACGCGGATGCTGCCTGTAATCGTCGATCAATAGCTCGCCTGCATGTCCTTCAACCACACTCACTTTGACCTGTGATGAAATGGAGGGATCTCTGAACAAGGTGTCCAGATGTCCATGAAGTCCATTTTTCGCCATCGAAAGGCCGAACAATACGTTGCGGATTTGTCCGCTTACCAGCAGCATCCCCGTTCTCCTGGACATGATCATTTTCGCTTCTTTGCTGCTCTCGGCGGTCGCCGTCAATACCTCCCGTTTAGCGGTGGTTTCCGGATCCGCTTGGGGAATCGAGACCGAGATGGCCAACTTGCCATCCGGCAGCAAATCATAACTGGTGGTCTGGATGAAACCCAGATCTTCCAGAATCCGCTGATCTCCGCAACCTGATAGAGGGATGATACACAGCAGGAGGAGCAAGCATGTACATTTTTTTAACATATCACATCACGCTGCCTTTTTTCGCCGCTGCCATAGCAGCAGAATGATTAGTATCACCGGTACAATATAGGCGAATCCGATCTGGATATAACCCAGATACAAAATCCATTCTCGGATGGTATTCAATACGGTTGGAATGTAGGATATGAGCAAGGCAAAAAGAATGATAAAGAAATAGTGAACATTGATTTTGATCTTCGGGAAAACTCGTTGGGTGCTCTCACCGGCTGCCCAAAAGTAAAGGACGAGGGTGATGATGGTGGTGAACAGAAAGAAGCCGTAGAAGAGATTCTCAATTCGCTCCATGAACGGCAGCTTGATATAAGCCAATAAATCGAGTAATGGAAACAACATAACCTTCAGCATATCGCTGCCAATGACTCCGAACGAGACAAAACCCAAGAGAACGTAGGATACTGTACGAATAAGATGACCGTAAATAACGGCCCTGAACAATTTCGTCTTCTTATCGGTGTAGGGAAAGAATAGTAAACACAGCTCATATCCCATAAATGCCAAATAGATATGAAAGAATCCTTCGGTCATATTGTAGCTGTCTTGAAAAATATAAGGCGTTAATCGCTCGAATCTGAATTCCCCAGAGTAGTAAATAAGCAGCAAACTCATCCAAATGGTGCACCAGAAGTAAACGGTCGAAGCCTTGGAGATGTTATAGAGCCCTTTGGTCAGCAGCATAAAGGCTAGAACATCGATCGCAATCTTGAACACCATCGGGTCGGTTGTCGGGAAGGCAAACATCTGAAAGATCAGCACATATTCCTTGGCAACAAGACAGCCGATTAGTGCCCATACCATGCTAAAAGCCAGATAGAAGGGGACCAGGATGAACTTGGGAATGCTTTTCTCCAGTATTTCAAAGATCGATTGACCTTTGCCCAGCCGATACACCCAATACATTAGGTAAATATTGAGACAGACCAGAATGGATATCGGGATCACAACAAGCCAGCCATTTGTCCCGAAATACTGGGCTTCGATCTGCGCGATGCTGAATACGTAGACGCCCGTTTGAATCATATAGATGAGGATCGCTGTATGAAATTGGGATAGTTTTTCTTTCAATTGTCCTCACCTCTTCATTTTTAACTTCACTTTGTTTCTCGCTCTAACTTGAGTCGGCCGCTTGGCCAGGGTGGAAAAAGGAAATCTCATAAATACGTCTTTCCAGTCATAGGGCTCAAAAGGAGCAATTGGCGACAAATAAGAGCTGCCAATACTCGTCAAACCGCTAAGGTGAACGACGATATACGCCAGTCCAAAGGCCAAACCCAGATTGCCCCAAAATCCTGCCATAATAATGAGTCCGAATCGGAGCAGGCGAAAAGAAGCGCTCATGACATAATTGGGAATAACAAAGGAGGCAATTGCTGAGGAAGCGACGGCGATAATCAGAATGTTACTGGTTAATCCTGCCTGCACGGCAGCTTGTCCTATGACGATACCGCCTACGATACCGATGGTCTGGCCGATCTTGGTGGGCAGTCTTGCCCCGGCTTCCCTCAGAAGTTCAATGGTTGTCTCCATCAGAAGCGCTTCAAAGATCGGGGGGAAAGGCACTCTGCTTCTGGACTCGGTTAATGTAAGGAGTAGATTCTGTGGAATCATTTCATAGTGAAAAGAGGTCACCGAGACGTAAAGGGCCGTCAATGTCACCGTGATGATGAGCGCTGCAAACCTCAGGAACAAGGTCGCTGTACCAATGCTCCATCTCTGGTAATAATCATCGGAGGATGAGAAGAACTCAAAAAAGTTGACCGGAGCGCTGAAGGCAGTCGGACTCCCGTCCATAATCCCGACGACTCGACCTGAAACCAGCTTGGATGCAATCGTATCCGGGCGCTCGGTGGTCAGAAATTGGGCGAAGATCGAATAAGGAGCATCATCAATGCACTGAATTAGCATATTCGTATCATGTATAGCATCGATTTCAATATCCTTAATTCGCTTTATCACTTCATTTACGTACTTCTCATTCGTGATGTCCTTGACGTACAGAACATACACATCTGATTTCGTGACTTCTCCCACGGAAAGTTTAATGACTTTGAGATGAGAACTCTGAACTCTCTTTCGAATTAAAGACAGATTCGTATAAGCCTGTTCGGTAAACGCCTCGTGCGGCCCGATAATGATGGATTCCGTTTCGGATTCTGCAACCGTACGGGACACCGGGAATATGACATCGATCATGAATGCATTTTCCTCGTAAAAGATAGCTGCCATGCCGCTAAGAATGCCTTCAACACATTTTTTGGTATCCGTTACTGGTTTAAATTGGGATTGCTCCGTTAACAACGCAAGCGGCGCTTCAGCGGTCAACACAGGGGGAAGCAGATCACGCTCCAGCCGATCCTCATTGACTAAATGACTGAAATACAGAACATGCAGACGTTCATTAAGATAGGATTTATGGACAAAATCGGCGGCATGATCAAATTGATCGATGATATGCTGCAGTGTCAGCGTGGCTCCCTCCTGGGGATGAGGGTCCTGTTGATTTTCTTGAGCCGGACCTTTATCGGCTTGCTCATGGTTGACCAGAAAGATGGATTTTAACTTCTGTTTCATTCCCACGTCTTTACACCTCGGATTCCTGCATAGTCTGTCATAGTGTGCGTACTTTGCCTTGGATCTATCCAACGAATCCCATATCGAATTAGGAAGACCGTTAGCGGGAAGCTTAGGCTTGAGAGACGAAGCGAGATTTTATCTAGAGGTGTAAAGAGGAGGTTTACTATGCTGGGCAGTATCTTAATGGCCGGGGTTATATCGCTTGGGATTAGTCCTGGTAATGATCAAGGCATTAACAATCTTCAGGATTCTTATGTTCAGCAGGGCATCTTTGAATCCGGTGGTGAGCTTGTGGAGGAGGCAGTGAGGGCGTGTGCGAAACATTTCGGTACAGCCGTCTACTTACCGCCGCAGTTGCCGCCCGTCGCTTTCACGCATCAGTATGGCCGCTGTTATGACATGGATGGGGGATTGGACGAGCATTTGGAGATTCATTATCTTAACCGATATAAACTTGATAATGACTACAAAATCGAATTATATCCGCTAGAGAATAAACAGCAGTTGAAACATCTATCATTTCAGGAATTGATGCTGACAGATCATACAACCGCAAAGTTTTACAAGGGGTCGACTAATACGCTGCAACTGTTCGTATTCGAAAAGGGGAACTGGCAATACCTTTTAACTGCTGCAAATGGTGCTTCTTCAGAAATCAGGCAGCAGGAATTGACAGAAATTGCAGAGTCCTTGATCCATGCGGTGAACAGCAAAGACCCTGCTTACGCCACGTGGGGAACTCTTGCCGTCACGGAAGCAAAGCGTAAATACAATATGGATGTAGTCGACTACCTCTACATGGGAAGAACCACGATCTCTAGTGAACTTGCGGAGGAGAAGTTTAAACTTTGGCTTAAGGAGGGGGCTCTTGAATTCGGCGTATATGTAACCGTTGCGTTTCATCCAACAACCCATCAGTTCATATCGATTCGGTACGAGGAAATCTAGCCAAAAAAACGAGCTTGTTAGCAGGAATAAACACGATTTCCTGAAAGAGAATCACGGTTTCTTTTTTTGAAAGTCGTGTTTTCCTGCTGTTCAGACGCATACATATGGTGTACCATATTTGGTGAAACTTGCCTCCGTGATTTCTACATTTTGCGCCAGTAATAGTGGTTTAGGAGTGATTCGCTTTGTCTTTTATAGTACTTAAGCTCCTATTTGTTCCATTGATATCGGTTTTTATTATGGTGTCATCGGTTTATCTTGGATATCAAACGTCAATCCCTATGATGCTGCTCACGGCATCGTTACTGTATGCATCCGTTATTTTTGATCGAAAGTTCGAATGGCTTCGCAATATTCAATTTCTCTTTCTCGGGGCGTTTCATTTTGTCAGCCATTTGAATTGGTGTATCTTGTTGTATTACATACTCATCATCAACCTCATTCATAAAAAAGAGCGTTTCATAGAATCGTTGCCGCTGTGCCTTCTTATGATCCTTCAATATTCCATCATTCGTCTGACTTATGTGCCGATTACAAAGTACAACATACTGGTCGCTGTATTTGATTGTTTGTCTTCCTTTGTCATCGTGGTTTCATTTCACTTTGTTAACTTTCTCGAATCGGAGAAGAAGAAGTTATATAAGCAAAACGATTATTTGACCTATCACGATCCCTTGACGGGGCTTCTGAATTATGATGGATATTTGCATAAAGTCCAGCATCTTGTTGAGTTGAACAAGCCTTTCCAGTTGGTGCTGCTGGACATCAACAATTTTAAATCGTTAAATGCGAAGGACATCTCCACAGCCAATGAGATTCTGATCAACTTCTCTCGTGCGCTGCGCATGCTGTTCCTGAGTGATATGCTGGCAGCCTCCCGATATGCAGGGGATCGCTTTGCTGTGCTGCTCCCCGAGCATGTCAACATCGACAGCAGCCTGTTCAATTTTGAAAGTATCGGCGTACAGGTGACCTATAGCATCACTTGTTACCCGCACGAAGCTTTAACTTATCAAGAGATGATCAGCACGGCAGAAGACCGGATATTTCAAATGCGGCGAAATTCCTGGATGCGAGGCCAGGAGGAAATGATCCGAACGGAAAAGATGAAGATGGTTGGGGAATTGGCTGCCGGAATGGCCCATGAAATTCGGAATCCGCTTACCTCTATTAAAGGTTTCATCCAACTCTCCAAAAATCAAGGTTATAACATTCAGCCGTGGTATGAGGTCATTATGGGGGAAATCACGCGGGTAGGGGAGCTGACGGCAGAATTTTTGCACTTTTCCAAGCCGCATGCCAGCAATATGAGGGTTGAATCCCTAACGGATTGTTTGACCCGGGTCTATTCCTTGTGTGAATCCGAAGCAGCTTCGCGCGGTCATTTGTTTAGGCTGGACTTACGTGATGAGCCGATTCAGATTGTCATGGACCGTGATAAGATCATTCAGGTGCTTATCAACCTGATCCGTAATTCTTTTCAAGCGATGGAGCACACCGGTACTGTCCGACTTTCGCTCAGGGCGGAAGAACGAATGGCTGTTGTGGAAGTTGAGGATACCGGAAAAGGCATTCCCGATGAAAATCTGGTCAAGATTTTTGATCCGTTCTATACAACCAAAGAAGAAGGGACCGGCCTTGGGCTGTCCCTGTGTCAAAAAATTGTAGAGGACCATGGCGGCAGAATAACGGTTCACAGCGAGCTAGGGATCGGCACGACGTTTACCTTGCGGATTCCACTGGCTTAGAAAATTTGGATGGCAATCGACCGAAATATATCCTATGATAGGATAGTTGTTTAGCAAATCCAACATGGTTTTGCAAAAATTTATACTCATGCATCAATGTGTTGCAAGAAAGGAAGTAACAGATCGTATGTCGATGTCCACGAAAGAAGCCGGTTCAACCATGGTTCTATCCCGCAGGAAGAGGCTTCAGTTTGCCTTGATTCTCGGATCTCTTTCGGCTTTCGGGCCACTTTCCGTTGATATGTATTTACCTGCACTGCCTAAACTCTCCGAGAGTTTGGGATCGCCAGCATCGTTGGCCCAATTAAGCCTGACGGCATTTCTACTTGGTCTTGCACTAGGACAGCTTGTAGCAGGCCCACTCAGCGATATTCGGGGGAGAAGAGCACCACTCATCATATCCTTGATTATTTATTCGATTACCTCTTTGCTGTGTGCGTTTGCCCCAAGTATATGGGTTCTGGTTGCGCTTCGATTTGTACAGGGAGCAAGTGGAGCAGCCGGTATTGTCATATCCAGGGCTGTCGTCCGGGATTTATACACCGGTTCGGAGCTGACCAAGTTTTTTACATTGCTGATGCTGATCAATGGTTTGGCACCCATTATCGCTCCAGTATTCGGTGCGTTTATCCTTGATTTTGTCTCTTGGCGGGGGGTTTTTGTTGTCCTGTTCCTGATTGGACTGCTTATGCTGCTCGCGGTATGGTTTGGTCTTCCGGAAACGCTCAATCGGGAGAAAAGGGCCAATGGAGGGATCAAACAAACCTTCCGTACCTTCGGTACGCTGATTCGGGACCGCGTATTTGTCGGTTATGCGCTCTCTCAAGCGTTCGTATCAGCCGCGATGTTTGCGTATATCTCAGGGTCACCATTCGTGCTGCAGGATATCTTCGGCGTATCCCCTCAAATGTACAGCCTGTTCTTTGCCGTTAATGGGGTTGGCATTGTGCTGTTCTCTCAAATCACGGGTAGATTGGCCTCTCGCACAGGGGAGTCCAAATTGTTGACAACGGGTCTCATCATTGCGGCCTTTGGCGGGACTTCGCTGTTCGCGATCACCTGGCTTGGCGGCGGACTGCTGCTGATTGCCCCGATGTTATTCCTGATTGTTTCTGCCGTCGGCATGGTCAGTGCAACGACAACATCACTGGCGATGCAGAAGCAAGCAGCCCATACATCAGGCAGTGCGTCCGCGCTTCTTGGATTACTGCCTTTGCTATTAGGCGCAGCCGCAAGTCCACTGGTGGGCCTGGGAGACGGAACGACTGCTGCACCTATGGGAACGGTCATCGGGATTGCAGAATTACTGGCTGTAAGCTCGTTCCTGTTCCTTGTTATGCCCTTTAGTCATAGGAAAGAGACGCCGGTCTCCTTGTAAAATAAAGACAGAACATATAAAGAAACTCGCACATACATGGTGCGGGTTTCTTTGGTTTATAAAACAATCTGAATGAATTACCTGTAATGCAATCATAATACCAGAGAGTAAACGAAACCGGACATATCACACGTAAACCGAAAGTAGAGAAAAACACAAGATAAAGCAGGTGAACCAGCTTGAGATGGATGTCAGTCTTCGGTCTATTGTTTATGCTCCTGCAAGGGGATGAACCGGAAAACAACAATTTAATGATAACGCAAGAAGGCAAAGTCATGGCCAGCGTGAGCCGAAGCGAACATGCACTTGATGTATTTCCGCTGCTGGATATGGATAAATACAATCAATGGGTGGATGCGCTTGATCGGAAAACCTATCTGGAAGCCAGGAATGCCCGGATTGGCAGCAGCGGCCAAATCATTCCGGGGCAGAATGGTCATAGACTGGATCGACGCAAACTGCTGGAACGATATTATTCGTATTGGTACGGGACTGGGGGCGCTACCGTCGAAGCGCCGAGGTATCCGATATATCCGAAGGTGGATACCGAGCTTCTTGCCTCCATTCGGGTTAAACCGATAGGTTACTATGTCACCTATTTTAATTCCAACAACAAAAATCGTTCCCATAATATAGCATTAGCTGCCCAGGCGATTGACAGTGCAGTCGTGTTCCCCGGAGAAACCTTCTCTTTTAATCAGGTGGTTGGCATGAGAACAGTGGACAGAGGTTACAGACGTGCCGGCGTTATCGTCAGAGGTGAGTTATCAGAGGGAGTAGGAGGAGGGATCTGTCAGGTTTCTTCTACATTGTATAACGCCATTGACCGTGCAGGCTTGCAGATTGTAAAGCGTTACTCTCACAGCCGGAACGTCCCTTATGTGCTGCCGGGGCGCGATGCTACGGTGAGCTGGGGAGGTCCGGATTTTGTTTTTGAGAACGCCTATAATCAGCCTATCCTCATCCGGGCATTCGGTAATGGAGGAAGAATGACCGTTGCCATCTACTCTTCCGAACTCATAGAATATAAGCCGCGCAATGTACCAAGCATATCTAACATGCTGCCGGAGGAGACGAGTGACACCAAGCACAATCCGGTAAACGGTGATTAATCCAAGGCTTGGAGGATGGATGCAGCAGGTCGCGGGCGCGCCGACTTATACCATTGCATACACAGCCAAAACACTAGAATGAGCTCAATCGCGTCGCCGCCGTAATACATCAGCATTCCGCCGAGCTTGGCCTGTTCCGAAGGGACGCCGTCTGGCGGATGGGCGTATATGTATTTGGAGAGTATTCCATGTCCGGCAATGGCGATGATCAGGATGATCGCACGAGCCTGGAAGCTGTGACGGTGCGGAGCCACATCTACGTAAATCATAGATACCGTAAATATATACCCGGCTGCAAAAACATGAAAATGCACCACGATATGAAGCAAAAGACTATGATGCATATCCATGAATAGGCCGGTTGTGTACAGGACCCATAGTCCACCGATATTCAACATGGCCGCTACTGCTGGATGAGCAACGATTTGAGCTGGCTTGCTCTTCAGCAAACGAGCGATCCGTCTAGCGAATAGTAATGGGGTAGACCTGAGCAGCAGCGTCATCGGAGCGGAGAATGCAATCAACAGCGGCCCCAGCATACCAAGCAGCAGATGTCCGAGCATGTGGATCGTGAAGTTCGCAGGGGCGAGTCGCGCCAGCGGACCGATCAGCGGCAAACCAACGCAAAGCATTCCCGCAACCCAGCACAGATAACGATAGACCGGCCATGTTCGGTAGTTTCGATTGGAGACTCTAGCAGCAACCATATACAGAAGAATGAGAAACGCGAAGATCAAGCCACCTATGATTAAATCCCAGGACGTCCATGAAGCAGAGGCTCCGGACATTCCAGCCCCATGATCAAACGAATGGTTACTCACCATAAGATCAGGCCTCCCTGGAAAGAGCACGGTTTTGAGTTCGCACGATGAGAATCACACCCACTATGATCATGCCCGCAGCAATCAGGTTCCAGACCCAATCGTAGGGACGGATATCGACGTTATAACGAATCTGGTGCAGACGCATCCATTTATGCTGAATGATGCCGTCATACAGCTGGAAGGCGCCGCCTCCAAGCAGGATACCTCCAATCCACCGTTTCAGCCAGAACGCATTTCGGCGGTGAAGATCGGCAAGCATGAACGAGGATCCGATGGTGGCGAACCAGCTGAAAGCGTGAAACAGTCCATCGGAGACAAGACCGATATCGCTTGTAGATTTATCATAGAAATGATGCCAATGCAGCAATTGATGAAACACAGCCTCATCGATAAAACCGACTAGACCTAATCCGAATAAGATGCCGGCCCATAAATTACGTGCGGAGTAACGTCTGCGCTGTAATTGGTGTTCTTTGGATTTTGTAGACTTCATTCGGTTCATCCTCTTCCATTTCATAAAAATTCGAAGTGTATTGTTTTAAAAGGGTTCTACTAACTAAGGTTACCCATTTTTACCATTTCAATAACTCCTGGGGCTTGGAATGAGGATTCCTTATTGAACTAAAAGATAAACGGCAATACGGTGAATAGTTTACATAATGTATAATATGTAATCTAGTGGATAAATTCTAACGATGAATTCCTGCCCGTTAGATGACTGTATCAAAAGTTCCTACTTCAATACACTTTGGTTGTCTTCTAAAAACACATGAAAAAGGCGAACCCCTAACAGGATTCGCCTTTTTCATATTGGCATTTATGTTGTTGAGCATCAGGCATGAAGTGAAATCGGAATCTCCTTCACACCGCGAACAATCATACCCGGTCTCCATTCAAGCTCATCGATGTCCCGTTGAAGCTCAAAATGGGGGTAGCGGCGGAGCAGCGTGTTGATTGCGATTTCACCCTCCAGTCTGGCGAGCGGGGCTCCCAGGCAGAGATGAATTCCTTTGCCGAAGGCTAAATGCTGGCTTTTCTCCCGGGTAATATCAAAGATATCCGGATTCTCGAATTGTGAGGCATCCCGATTTGCGGAGTTCAAAGCGATGACAACCAAGTCGCCTTTTTTCATGTGAACGCCATGAAAATCCATATCCTCCGCTGCCCAGCGGGATGTACTGAATTCAACGGGACCGTTGTAGCGAAGCATTTCCTCAATTGCGCCATGAATGAGTTCGGGTTGTTCCTGCAGAAGCTTGCGCTGCTCCGGATGCTCCAATAACGCAAGCACACCATTGCCGATCAGGTTCACCGTCGTTTCATGACCGGCTATGATCATCAGGGTGACGACGCCATATAACTCCTGTTCGGATAAGCGATCACCCTGATTCTCGGCAATGACAAGCTGACTGATCATATCATCGCCCGGTTGTTCGCGAACCTTCGCGAACCAATCCTTCAAATAAGCGATAAATTCATTCATATGCTGGACCACTTGCTCGTTCATTTCCTGGTTGGAGGCGCCGATGATGGAGTTGGACCATAACCGGAACTTGTCCTGATCCTCCGTAGGCACGCCAAGGATTTCACTTATTACGATAATGGGAAGTTTAAAGGCATAATCGTCAATGAGATTTATGGTGTCTCTGGAGGAGACAGCATCCAGCAGGTTGTCCGCGATCTCTTGGATATGGCCTCGCATATCTGCGATTCTCTGTGGCGTAAAGCCCTTTTGAACCAAACCGCGAAGCCGTTTGTGATCCGGTGGATCGGAGAACAGCATGTTGGTGCTGAATACGCTGGTCTGTTCCTGACCCATTGCTTTAGCGATGTCTTTGCTAAATCGGCCATCCTTGAGCGCTTCAACAGCTTGCTCGTAATTGCTGATCAGCCATCCGAAACGTCCATCGGGAAATTGCAGATTCAGAATGGGATCGCTCTGCCTCAATTTCTCGTATACCGGATAAGGGTTATGGGTAAATTCCTTCGTAAACAATACATTTTTCAGAGATTCGTTCGCATTTGTCATATAGGGGCTCCTCTCGAAAATGATAGGTTCATCTCCAGTATAAGGGAAGGAGGAGGAGATAACCAATTTACGGATGAAATGCCGACAGTATCCAAATGCTTGATCATACCAATTTGCGAGAAAATAGAACCCTGATTGACTCTTAAAGAGTGCCATTTGGTCTACTGACTATCCGTCGTTTTCTTTGTTATATTGGATCATATCTGAATAGTTGAAAGGGGGAATCAAGCGGTGAAATCCGTTTTCGGGGAGAAGGCAGCGCTGCTGGTTCGATTTTTTATACCGTATGCTGTCATTTTGGTGGGCTCCCTATTGGTTGGATGGTTTGCTTATGGGAAGACCGCAGAGCTTATCGAAAGCGAGACGGTGAGAACCACCTCCGCAGCTCTGCAGCAAATCCAGGAAGCGCTGGATCAGAGATTTGCTGAAATCGAGAACCTTGCACGGCAGATGTCGAGCGAATCGAAGGTGCTCTCTTTTCAATTTGAGAAAGAACCGTTTGCCGGTACGGGTCCCTATCGTCTATGGGATTTGGAAAAGAGTTTGTTTAATTACAAATTGTTCAATCACTTCATTGTGGATTATTACATCGCTTACAGAAACAGCAACATGATCGTATCACCTCGCAAGGTGTATACGGTGGACCAGTATTATCGAATGCAGCTGCACTATGACGACCAGCCATTAAGCGAGTGGAAGCAAGCCTTGTTTGGGCAGTATCATTATAAAACGTATGCCCCGGGCCATTCGGTTGTATATGAAGGGAAACCTTACTCGGTTGTCAGCTACATGCAATCCTTCGGGAATAAAAGGAGCAGCGGAGTGGTCACTGTACTGATTAATAATATGCAGATCCAGGACATGCTTCGTAAAGTCGATCCAGAACAAGAGGGTTTTGCCTACATTGCAGATCAGAACGGCAACCTGATCAGCTCCATTGGTTTGAAAGAACCGGATGTATTGAAAGCGCTTCCTAAAAAAGGAGGCTACTCCCATATTCGATTAGGTGGTCAAGAAATGCTGGTGACGCAATCCACGTCCCAATACAATGGCTGGAGCTATGTATCTGCCCAACCGAAATCCGTGGTTCTGCAAAAGGTAAATTATATCAAACAGCTGACATTGGCGATCTTTATCACGGCTCTTCTCCTAGGGCTTGGCATAGCCGGCTATCTCGCGTATCGAAGCAGCAGGCCATTCCTGAAGATTCTCCAGCTTCTACCCTCATCGCGCCGGGATGTAAAACATGCTATTGCTCGTAACGCTGTCGATTATATCGGTCATTCCGTGTCCGAGCTGATCGAAAGCCATCATACGCTGAAGGAGCGGTTGGAAGAGCAGATCCCGATGCTGCGAAATGTCGTAGTTGACAGGCTTCTGAAGGGAGGTTTCACCTCGATGCAGGAGATCGACGCTGCCATGGAACATGCACAAGTCCAACTTCGGGGCTCTCACCATGCGGTTGCCCTGCTTCATATTCGGGGATACCAGGAGCCGTTTATGGAAGAGATGCTGATGGAACTTGATATTGTAAAAATCAACATCCGCGACCGGATTCAATCGTTATGCGGGGAGGAAGTGCTGCTGCATGATTTTGGTGAAAACCAGTTGGTCCTGATCCTGTCCGGAACGGCGGCAGACAACGCGGATTTTACGACAAGGATGCGAGCGTATATACAGGGAATTTATGAGCATTTGAGCGCAATCCCGGATACGGGCTTGTATATAGCTGTAGGTGAATGCCAGTCCAGCATTGCTGAGCTATACCGTTCTTATGGAGAAGCCAGGTTTGTGCTTCATCACGCTGGATGGAGCGAGAAGACGCCCATCTTATTTCATGCGGAAATGGAAACGCCGCCCTTCACCTATTATTATCCGGCCGATGAAGAGATGAGATTGATTCAGCTTGTAAAAGCAGGCAATCTGGATGAGACCAAGCAGCTCTTATTGCAGATCAAGGAGAAGAATAGATCGGAGCGGCAATTGCCGATGGCTGTGGAGAAGCTCCTTGTTCAGGAGCTTAGCGGTACCCTGATGAAATGCTGCGAACAGACAGGAGATGATGGAAGCGGCAGAACGGAGGAAATGGATGCCGTCATCAGAGCTCTACATCCGGTGATGTCCCCGGCGGAAGCCATGAATATTCTTCATACCGCTTTCATTCGGCTCTGTCGGAAGAACGAAGAGAGGAAGAAGAGTCACAATGATCATTTAACGAACCGACTGCTAACCTATATCAAGGGACACTTTTGGGAAAGTGATCTCAGTTTGACCGCGCTTGCCCGGGAAACGCGCACCTCCGAAGCCTATGTTTCTTACTTTTTTAAGGAGCAAACAGGCTTGAATTTCTCGGATTACCTGGAGCAGCTCCGAATGGATGAGGCGAAGCGGGAATTGTCGTCTGGCGATAGGCCGGTAAGCGACATCGCTGCTTCTGTTGGCTATCTCTCACTCAATACCTTCAGCCGTGCGTTCAAACGAGTAAATGGCATTAGTGCTACCGAGTATAGACGCCTTCAACGTGAAGGAGAACATGCTTAATCTAAAGAAATGCGTAGTGCCTAATTGATGAATAACAGCCCATTCTAAAATTCTGAATAATGGACCGGAAACATGAAGATTTACGCAGATCCGCCCTTCTGTATATACTCCAATCACGAACCGCACCCGGGACGAATCCATTGAAGATTGGAGTGGTAGCCGCTGAGTGGCTGGAAAAGTTTCATCCGCAGCTGGCAGTTGTATGCGCTTTTTTTACTTCCGCTGCTGTACATCATTATTTTCAAGTATGTGCCGATGTACGGAGCGCAAATTGCGTTTAAAGAGTTCAACGTCACGAAGGGGATCAACGGAAGTCCATGGGTAGGATTTGCCCAGTTCGAACGTTTCTTTCAATCGCATGAATTCTGGCGATTGCTGAAGAATACGTTCTCCATCAGCTTGTATACACTGATCGCCAGTTTTCCGTTTCCCATTATGCTGGCGCTTGGACTGAATTATGTAAGGAACCGGCGATTCAAGAATACCGTCCAGATGGTTACATACGCGCCGTATTTCATCTCTCTGGTCGTGCTGGTGGGCTTGATGCTGCAGTTTATGGATCCCAGAACGGGACTCATCAATACGATGCTCGGCTGGATCGGCATCGGTCCGTTTCACTTCATGGCGGAGGCGTCCTGGTTTCAGTCGATCTATG
This sequence comes from Paenibacillus sp. FSL W7-1332, assembly GCF_037969785.1. NCBI lineage: Bacteria > Bacillati > Bacillota > Bacilli > Caryophanales > Paenibacillaceae > Paenibacillus > Paenibacillus sp. FSL W7-1332. The sequence goes on from NZ_CP150209.1 coordinate 3,488,133, forward strand.
TGTGGTCCCATATCTGGCAGAATGTCGGGTTTTCCTGCATCATTTTTTTGGCAACGCTTTCAGGTATTGATCCGGCACTTCATGAAGCAGCCGTCATGGATGGGGCCACGAAAATGCAGCGGATGCGCCACATTGACCTTCCGGGCATTATGCCCATCGCCATGATTTTGCTCATTCTGAATACGGGGCAAATGCTGGAGACCGGCTTCGAGAAAATTCTGTTAATGCAGAACGCACTGAATTTGCGTTCATCCGAAGTCATTGACACGTATGTGTACAAGGTGGGATTGGTATCCCAAGCGATGAATTTCTCATATGCCACGGCGATTGGATTGTTTAAAGCGATCATCGGTTTCGTGCTGCTGTTGATCGTAAATCAAACGGCCAAAAAGCTGAAGCAGGAGAGTCTATGGTAAGGAAGGGAGGAATCGTATGCAATCACCTGCCATGAAGGAATCCGGCTCGGATCGCGTTTTTACGGTGGTCAACTACGCGATGTTATCCATTTTCCTAATCGTTGTGTTATACCCGCTCATTTATGTAGTCAGCGCCTCATTCAGTTCCAGCAGTGCGGTTTTGTCAGGAAAGGTATGGCTGTGGCCCGTCGAACCGACGCTCGAAGGCTACCGTGCGGTATTCAAAAATACGATGGTTGCCAAAGGCTTCATGAACACACTGTTCTATACGCTGGCAGGCACTGTGATCAATCTCATTCTGTCCGTCATGGCGGCGTACCCGTTATCACGCAAAGATTTTCGGGGCCGCAGCGTGTTCATGCTGTTGTTCGTGTTCACGATGCTGTTTAATGGGGGGCTGATCCCAACCTATCTGCTGGTGAAGGACCTCGGCATGATTGACACGATATGGTCGATGCTGATCCCGGGGGCGCTGTCGGTGTGGAATGTCATCATCATGCGCACTTATTTCCAGACGACCATCCCACAGGAACTGCTGGAGGCTTCCCAGCTGGACGGCTGTACCGATTTTCGCTTCCTGTGGCGCATCGTACTGCCGCTTTCGGGTCCCATCTTGGCCGTTATTGCTTTGTTCTATGCCGTTGGACACTGGAATCAATATTTCAACGCCATGATCTATTTAAAGAGCGCGGATTTGTACCCGCTCCAGCTTGTGCTTCGCGATATTCTGGTTCAGAACGAGGTGAATATCGAAATGCTCGGCGACGCCAAAACCGCTGCGGCCCGGCAAGGGCTGCGGGAGCTGTTGAAATATTCGCTGATCGTCGTGACCTCGGTTCCGCTGTTGATCGTATATCCGTTTTTGCAGAAGTTTTTTGTTAAAGGAGTCATGATCGGTTCGTTAAAGGGATAATCCATCCATTATTCAGGAGGGCGGGACGTTATGAGAAAAAGAACGCGAGTTATTATGGGTGCTTTCACCGCATTCAGCATCCTTCTTGCAGGCTGTACGGGTTCACAGAGCCCGAAGGGCTCGGATGAAGCGCCAAATGCGGGTACCGAGCCAATCGCCTTATCCGAACCGGGGACCTATCCGCTGGTTCAAGAGAAAACCACTTTAAAGGTGATGGTGCGGGGAAATCCGCTGGTCGAGAATTTCGAAACGAATGATTTTACCAAGTGGTACGAAGAAAAAACGAATGTGCACATCGAATGGGAGGTCGTTCCGGAGCAGAGCATACAGGAGAAGTTGAATCTTGTTCTTGCCAGCGAGGATTATCCCGACGTCATTATGGGTTTAAATATTTCGCCGGCGCAGCAGATGATATACGGCTCGCAGGGTGCCTTTCTTCCGTTGAACGACTTGATTGAGAAGCAGGGGACGAATACGAAGAAAATGTTCCAGGACAATCCGGAGATCCAATCCGCGATCACGGCGCTGGACGGCAACATCTATGCGCTTCCGGAAGTGAATGAATGTTATCACTGTTCCATGAGCCAGAAAATGTGGATTTATGAGCCTTGGCTGAAAAAACTCAATCTGAAGATGCCGGAAACCACGGATGAGCTGTACGAGGTGCTGAAAGCTTTCAAAGAGCAAGATCCGAACGGAAACGGCATGCAGGACGAAATTCCTTTGTCGATTTCTCCGAAATCCTGGAGCTCCTCCATCGATGCGTTCCTATTAAATTCATTCATCTATAATCCGGTTTACGGCTCGAGTTATAAGCATATATTCATAAAAGACGACAAGCTTGACGTGGCCTTCAACAAACCGGAGTGGAGGGAAGGCTTGCGGTATATGAATAAGCTGTACGCTGAGGGGCTTCTCGCTCCGGAGTCGTTCACGCAGGATGACAATCAATTGATACAGATCGGCGAGAATCCCGATACCGTGCTTCTTGGCGCTTCAACAGGCGGCCACCAGGGTATATTTACCCAACTCCTCGGCGAAAGCGGAAGATGGTTGGAATATAAGACCGTGCCGCCGCTCAAGGGACCGAATGGCGTTCGATACGCTGCTCTGGATTCCACCGGAATGAATCCGGGTGCATTTGTCATCACGAAAAAGGCGAAGCATCCTGAGCTCGCCTTGCGATGGGCGGATGGCCTGTACGAGCGGGAGCATACGCTGCGAAGCGTGTATGGCCGCCCGGACCAGGAATGGCGTGAAGCGAAGGACGGAGAGGTCGGCATCAACGGGGAGCCTGCGGTCTGGTCTGAGCTAAAGTCTTACGGCACGGTGCAGAACATCGCCTGGATTCAAACCGGCCCGAGCTTGCGGACGAATGATTTCCGTCTGAGCGCCGTTGCCAAAGGGGACGACGATCTGGAGGTCGTTTTGTACAACGAGACGAAGAATAAATACGAACCTCACAAACCTACCGATGTCAGCACCGTGCCGCCGTTATTTCTGACCAACGAGCAGGCGTCCGAGGTTGCGGATCTGTCCAAAACGATCAATGATTACGTGGATGAAATGATGGCCCGCTTCGTGATTGGCGATGCCGATCTGGATAAAGACTGGGATGGCTACGTTCAGCAATTGGAGGCCATGAATGTAGCCCGCTATCTGGAAATCTACCAGGAAGCGTATGATGGAAGAAGCAAATAAAGGAGGGATCCTAGAATGAGGGTTGGTGTGAGCACCTACAGCTTGCTGCCGGCTATTCGAGCAGGTGAGATGACGGTGCTGGATGTTGTGGAATGGATCGCCGAGAACGGAGGACAGCACATGGAGATCGTACCCTATGGATTTACGCTGGAGGACAATCCCGAGCTTACTGACGCAGTGCGTGAGCGGGCGGCGGAAGTCGGCATCGCGTTGTCCAATTATTCCATGCCCGCTAATTTCGTCCAGGAGAGCCGGAACGACTTTGATTCGGAGGTGGAACGAATCAAGCGACATGTGGATACGGTCAACCGGCTGGGAATGAAGCATATGCGTCATGACGTGACAGCTTTCACGCTGCCGCCTGAGAAGATGGGCATTGATTATGTGGAAACCCATCTGGATAGGATTGTAGAAGGGTGTCGTCTTATTGCAGATTACGCAGCCGGGTACGGTATTACGACTACGATTGAGAACCATGGCGTGAGCGTACAGGCGAGCGACCGTGTACAGCGTGTGCTTCAGGCGGTCGACCGACCGAACTTCAAGACAACTCTGGATATCGGGAACTTTCTATGCGTTGACGAGCAGCCGCTGGTTGGCGTGAAACGCAACCTGCCGCTGGCCTCGCTCATCCATGTGAAAGACTTCTATTATCGTCCGTTTGATCAGGACCCGGGTGGGGGGAAATGGTTCAGAACATCCCATGGCAATTACCTCCGAGGCTCGATCTTCGGCCAAGGTGATATCGATGTTCGCCGGATTCTGCGTCTCATTAAGAACGAGGGTTATGACGGAGACATTACGCTGGAATTCGAGGGTATGGAAGAATGCCGGGAAGGAACCCGGCTGGGTCTAGACAATCTGAAGCGGTTATGGGACGAAGCGTAGAAGCTTCCTCCGAATCCATTGGATATTGAGTTGCTTCATAGTATATTGAATGCACAAAAGAAACCGTTCTTTTCGTAAATGGTGTGGGTAGCCCCGCCATTTTACCAAAGAACGGTTTCTTTACGTCTAAATAAGTAGCATTCTGCACGACATAGCGGAGAGGACGAATCGATTCCAGACAAGCGTAAGCGCTCGCCTTAACCCCGTTTTACTTTCCGTTTGAAATGATATAATATATAACGTGGATATTGTTTATCCGATTTAATCACGAATGGTTATATGAGTGTGTAGTTTAGATAATTTTCCTGAATGAGGTGCTGTTTATGCATATGAAAACCGGCGTGGAACAGTCGGTGTACGCCCTGGTTCTGCTGAATATGCTGCCGGACAAGGCCGTGCTGCCCGGGGAAGCGATCAGCCAACAGCTGGGGACATCGGCAACCTATTTTCAGAAACTGTTAAGGAAGCTGGTAACAGCAGACATCATCACGTCTGTTCCCGGTATCAAGGGTGGTTTTAGATTAAAGAAGAAACCCGAGGATATCCGTGTATACGACGTATACCTCGCGGTAGAAGGGCAGCAATCCCTCTATTCATCCCACGGAATACTGGTAGACATGCTGGACTTGGAAAAGGAAGAAAGCTGCTGCCTGTTATCCGATTTAATGAAAGAAGCAGAGTCATCCTGGAAGGCTGTATTAAAGCGAGAGACCATCGCTTCGCTGACGGAGGAGATGCGCGGTGAGCGCTTTAAGGACAAGGTGGCGGCTTTAGAGGAATGGATCAACAACAAAATGGTCATTTGACCGAGGAAGGGATGAACTCTCATGAGATTAAGCGTATTAGATCAGGCACCCGTAACAAGCGGCAACACAGCGGAAGGCGCCTTGAATAAAGCGGAAGAACTGGCTGTCTTGGCAGATGAATTGGGATACAGCCGAATGTGGATGGCCGAGCATCATGGCGGGAATACCTTTGCCAGCTCCGCACCCGAAGTGACGGCAGCCCGGCTTGCAGCCAAAACCGACCGGATTCGCATCGGCACCGGGGGTGTCATGATGATGCATTATTCGCCCCTTAAACTTGCGGAAGTGTTTAAGACGTTGAGTGCTTTTACCCCGGGAAGGATTGATTTTGGTGTAGGACGAGCGCCAGGCGGTGATACGAGTGCCATGTACGCTTTGTCTGAAGGACGGCAGCTGATGCTTCATAACATGTATGATAAGCTGGCCGTTACCATGCAGCTCCTTCGTGACGAGATCCCGGAAGATGAACTCTACGCCAAGAACGCCGCTGCTCCAACCGGAGTTGCCCTGCCTGAAGTGTGGCTGCTGGGCTCCAGCGGCAATAGCGCGTTAAAAGCGGCTCAGATGGGAGTCGGCTACTCCTTCGCGCAATTCTTTAACGGAGCGATGAGCAGCGAAATATTGGATCATTACCGCGATAACTACCAGCCGTCCATATTCATGGAAAAGCCTGAGATTAATGTATCTTATATGGTGACGACGGCCGAAACGAAGGAAGAGGCCGAGTATGAAGCGCTGCCGCAGGATATTTTCCGCTTGATGATGAGCAAGGGCCGGATTACGCAGGTGCTGACGCCCGAAGAGGCTCAGAATGTGTCCTTAACGGAAATCGACCGGATGGCTATCCAGGAAGGCCGCAAGATCCATCTTGTGGGAGCGGTAAAGGATATTGCGGCACGCTTACAGGAAGAGCAAGCGAACTACGGATTCCAGGAAGCCATGATATGCAGCATTCCGCATTCGCAGGAGAAACGGCTGGAGGTTTACCGACTGCTCGCACGCGAATTGCTGTAATATAAAGTAGATGAGGGATAGGCGGATGCCTGTCCTTTTTTTAAGGTGAAATTTCTTTGCCTCTTATGAGTACGAATCTGTTAGAATAGTTAAAAATTAGCTATGTTCAACATTCGCAGCAGTTAGGAGATCTTATGCCGTTTACGTTCGCTCATCCTGTCATCACGATGCCTTGGTGGAAGAAGAAATCGCTGCCGGTATCAGCCCTAATAATCGGCTGCATGGCACCGGATTTTGAATATTTCATCCGATTTCGGGCGTCTGGCTTATGGAGCCACGAGGGTCCTGGCATCTTGCTGTTCAACCTTCCCATGATCTTGCTCCTGTACGTTATTTTCGAGACGGTGGTACGACCCGTTCTATTCGTATATTTGCCTTCATGGTTTCCATACCGATGGGATCGGGCAGGGAAGGTGCCGGCCACTTTTAAAGGTTGGCTTGTCGTAATGATCTTGGGATTAGTGGGCGTTGGCACACATCTATTATGGGATCAGTTTACGCATAAAGGTGCCTGGATCGTGAATCAGATTCCTTTTCTTACCCATTGGATACATATCGATTCCGTACAAATTCCGGTATATAAATTATGTCAGCACGGCAGCAGTCTGATCGGGCTGGTCCTGATCGTATGGTGGATCCATCGCCATTTATATGTAGCACCAGCGCAAAGAGAACATTCAAATTCGGTTCTACCATTTTGGTGCGTATTTATAGTGATCTATATTCTGGTTATGCTCATGGCCATGCTGCCGGTTGTTGATGGTGAAGGGATGACGTTTGTATTACAGCTTGTCGTTCCGGCTATCAGCAGCTTCATGCTGGCCCTGCTTGTAACATGTCTTGCCTTTTGGCGGGCTGCAAGGGTCAAGTTGCAAAGCTAGTAATTAGAATCGGAATCGACAGGAGGAGCGTTATGGTAACCGTTGAGCAATTCACGCATAGGGGAATCCATTTCTTAAACGAAGATGCACTTGTCATAAACGAACGAGCCTCATTGTATGGCGTGTTAGATGGAGTTTCATCCATCGTTCCATACCTCAGCGACAAGAAGGAAACCGGAGGTTACATCGCTGCCCAAACCGTGAAGAAGTACTTCGAATCACTGGACCGGGTTGTACAGCTTACGGATCATGTTGCGGAAGCGAACCAAAAGCTAAGAGAACTTATGCTGCAAGCCAATATTAACATGAAGAATAAAGAGGGCCTCTGGGGCACTGCCCTTGCTCTTGTTCGAATTCAAGAGGACCGTATGGAATTTATTCAGACAGGCGACTGCATGATTCTTGCCGTCTACCAAGATGGGGAGGTTCGCCCGTTAACCTGGAGACAAGTCGCTCATTTGGAATCTCCGGCCATCGCAAAATGGGAGGAGGGCGTGATTAAGGGATTAACCAATCAAAAAGACCTCCACGGGACGGTTATTGATATCATCAGGGCGAATCGCTTTCAGAGTAATACGAATGGAGGCTATGGCGTATTGAACGGAGAAGCCCAAGCTGCCCATTTTCTCGAATACGGAAAGATCAACAAGTCACGCTTAAAACACGTGATCTTGTTAACGGATGGTTTATTTTGGCCTGAACGCGATGTCCCGAGTGATCGATCCTATTGGAGTTATATGGCGCAGTGTATACTCGAAAAGGGGCTTGAGCAGTATGCACATGAATTACTTGAGGTCGAAGAGGCTGACCCTGATTGCTTAACTTATGCAAGATTCAAAAAATCCGATGATAAAACAGGCATGGTGATTCACTTTAACAACTCCTAAATGGTCAATCGATAAAGCTTTATGACTTAACAGAACCCGTGTATATCGCGGGTTCTTTCTTTACTTCTGAGTGACTAGGCACCCTCACAATATGAGAAATCTTCCACCAAAACACTGACACATTGTCGTCAGTGTTTCGCTCTTATAATGAAGAAAAAATTGAGAGCGAGGTAATCCGATGGCTAACAATCATCAAGATACCATGTACCAAGATTCCGAAATCTTCATCCGCCCCTTTCACATCGACATTCCTCAACAAGACATTGACGATCTGCGAGCACGTATAGCTCATACCCGGTGGCCTTCCCAGTTACCTGGCGGTGATTGGAGTCGGGGAATTCCTGTTTCGTATCTTAAAGAGCTGGTGGAATATTGGCAGAATGAATATGACTGGCGTGAGTATGAGCAAAAACTTAATGCATTTCCGCAATTTATAACGGACATTGAGGGTCAGCAGATCCACTTTCTTCATGTACGATCTCCCGAGCCACATGCCTTACCGTTGATCATGACCCATAGTTGGCCGAATTCCATCGTTGAATTCATGAACATCATTGGACCACTAACCAATCCACGAGCCTATGGTGGAGATCCAAGCATGGCTTTTCATATCGTGGCACCTTCGCTTCCAGGATTCGCCTTTTCCACTTTTCCGGAGCCGGCAGATGAGACACCGTGGAGCATCAAGCGCGTAGCCAGTGTGTGGGCTGAGCTGATGCACAGACTCGGTTATGAAGCTTATGGAGCACATGGCAACGATGCAGGCGCATTAGTTTCCCCCGAGCTGGCTATCCTTGATGCTGAGCATATGATTGGTGTTCATATTACAGGAGGGCTGGGTATCCCCATGGGAGATCCGAGTGAACTGGAAGGGTGCAGCGAGGAGGAAATGGCCGAAATTACTCATCTAGCCGAGCTGTTTGAAGGTGGGAGCGGTTATGCACCGTATCTGTCCAACCGACCGCAAACACTCAGTTATGGGCTGCTTGACTCGCCGGTGGCTGGACTTGCTTACCTTGTTGAGCGGTTTAAAGAATTTGACGGATGGCCTAAAAACACGGAAGAGATTCCTCTAGAACCGATCCATAAAGATCTGCTGCTCACTAACGCAAGCGTTTATTGGTTAACGCAGACATTTGCTTCCTCGGCCTGGACCTATTATGAAGGAGCAGCTGGGATGCCAACCAATCAGATGAGAGTCCCGACAGGGGTTTCCCATGGGGGAGGTTCTGTATTCCGGCGTATTGCAGAAGCCAAAAACAACATTATCCACTGGTCGAATCGCGAAAGTGGCAGTCATATGGTTGCCATGGCAGACCCGGAATCACTTATTGAGGATATAAGAGCATTTTTTAGCAAGCTTACCCGATAGGACAAGAATCACGAATGCGATATAACCGTACTTTGCCTAACAACATTTTCATGTCGAATTCATATTTTATGGTAATGGCATGGAGTGGGAGGTATGTCGTATGGGCCAAGGAACGCAAAGAAAACGCAGACAACAAGCAGCTTCAAAAAAAGCTACGGTTAAGCAATTGGCGTTCATTGCAGCTATCTTAGTATTGATTGCCTCAGCTATAGGCCTTTACGTCGCATATGATGACTTGTTTGAGGATGACGATGTGGACGTTATCATCTAACCAAGATGTTATATACCAATATCAAAAATTCGCTTTATCATATATGCCATATGGAGCTTCCTCCAAATCAAAGGCAGCCGTTCTTGACGTTCTTTTATTAAAGAGTGTCAGGAGTCTGCTTCGTCTTTAGTCTTCGGTGTAATCGGACTATTATGATGAGGGAGCAGCTTCATGCCGGCGTGATCCAGATGGATTTCGACGTGAACTGTCTCCAGTGCGCTTGGATCGATCGCTTGAGCAGATGACTGATTGACTTTTTTCCAAAGCCGGGTGTTCCTCCTGAACAACACGTGCTCCAAGCTGAATAGGTCCGTTTTTGAAGCAGCCCCATTTTTAAACGTAGTCAAAATTTCCTCGCGTACCCCCTTAGCTGCCTGTAATTCAAAATCCGTTTTGTTCATATCATCGAGTGCTTCCACTACGTTTCCACTTAACTTGACGCTAACGCGGTATTTGGGCATGCCGTTGACAATGTTTAGTTTCACGCTGATTTTAGGGTTGGATAATACCGCGACTCCTGCTAATTCACCGTTCTGATTGGTAATCGGGATGTGGGAACGCTTAGTATCGGCTTCCAGCCAGCGCAAACCGGTAAGCTTGTCATTGGTGAATAAGCCATTGGATACCCCTTTGGATATAGCAAATACTCCGTTAATCTCTAACTTCGGATCTTCTTTTTGGTTACGGCTCCATGTCTTTGTATCGATCGTCAGATTTGGAAGCAAAACCGTCCAGCCTGGTTCTGTCATCAGTGCCATGAAATCGAAATATCTAATCGGTTCAATATAGGATCTCTGTTTATATTCCTCAACAGGTTCATGGGCTAATGTATTTAAAGGGGAGAGGTTGAAAAATGCCGGGATATTCATCAATTGCTCGATCGAATCCTTTGTGCCGAATACCCAAGGCGTCATGCGAACCTCCTGGTAGCGACCGATGGTATCCAGTTTCGATAGGACATTCGATTTCAACACATTTTCACTAATGATAATACAGGAAATATGACTCCAGATCGTACGTTCCTGCGCAGAGTCATAAATGCCATTGATCGCCAAGTCCAAGGTTTTTCCTTTTGTTTTGGACGTCCATATTTGTGAGGGTTTATCAGACTTTCCTGAATCAATTTTGGCTACGGAAGTGAAATCCATCAGCTGGGTGTAAACGACAAAGTTTCCGTCTTCTTGATCGATTCCGATGGCAGTAATGTAATTGATGTCTTGAATCTCTTTAATGTCCCAGCAGCCGGTTAACAAATGGAGTAATACGATTAACCACATTAATTTTATGATTCTGACGCAGGTTGTCATTTCATTCAGGTTCCCTTTCTTCAGAGGAGTCATCTATCGTTTGAAGCATTTGCGGTCGTTTTTTGTTGAAAGCCCATGGTTTTTTTAGGAGGGAACTCATCAGATCTTTGAACGTTAATGGCGATAGGGGAGCTAAGTACGGAAGTCCGAAGGATTCGAGAACAGAGAGGTATGCGACAAGGGTTAATATGCCAATGAAGAATCCGAGCATACCCAGCAAGGCAGACCAGATGAGCACATAGAGTCGAATAATGCTGACCGTCCCGCTTAGCGTCTGATTGACTAAAGTAAAAGTCGCGACCGCGGTTGTTGCAGAGACAACCAGCATGGTTGGTGAAGTAAGGCCCGCACGGATGGCAGCATCACCGATAATGAGACCGCCTAAAACCGCGATGGTTTGACCGACTGCTTTGGGCAGCCTGATGCCAGCCTCTCTGAAAAGCTCGAACATACCCAGCATCAATAAGATCTCCATGGGAGAGGAAAGCGGAAGCCCAAATCTGGAAACAGTGACGGTCGCAAGAAGTAGAAAGGGGAGCTGATCGATGTTATAGCTTGTGAGGGCAATCCAAAATCCCGGTAGCATAATGGCGAGAAAGAGACCCAGCAGCCTGAGAAGCCGTTCAAAGATTACAAAGTAGTAGGGGAAGTAGGAATCTTCAGGCGTTTTTAATAATTCCATCAAATTGCATGGTGCAATTAACGCCATTGGCGAGCCATCCACAAGTATAACAAAACGTCCTCGAAGCAAACACTCCACTACAAAGTCCGGTCTGCCTATATAGTCCATCAGCGGAAACAGGGAGAGGGTGGAATCGGAAAGAGCCTCCTCCAGTTGGCCACTGGTAATGAGTGCATCGACATGGATGCCTTTTAATCGCTCTTTAGCCTCGTTGACGACTTCAGGGCGTATGATATCGGAAATATATAGAAGTGAAACCCGGGTCTGGCTGCGCTCTCCGATGATCATTTGTTCATTATGGAGTGTGGCCGTGCGCAGCCTTTTTCGGACAAGTGCCACGTTCGTGGTGATATCCTCCGTAAAAGCGTCCCTAGCCCCTTTGATGGCCACCTCGGTATTGGATTCATCAGGCTGTCTATTTGGGCGTGCGGCAATATTGATGGAATAACAGCATTTTTCTGTTGTAAAAAACAGGATCATGTGCCCTTCGAACAAAAGCTTTACAACGTCGGCATGCTGGTTAATTTCACTCCATTCCATCGATTTATCCAATTCTCTGGTCAGTGCTTCCCACTCATTGAAGTGCTCCAGCTTTTCTTCCAGATCCGGCAGCACATATTGGGTCATCAGCGTGGGATCAACCATACCTTCGCAGTAGATGAGCAATGCAGGAAACGCACTAACCTTCTTTGCCGGAAAGGATTGGATGACAACGTCTGCGGAAGAGGCAAACATGGAACGCAGGGTGTTCTCATCCAATGTATCGAGAGCAGGCTTGCGGCGGTCAACTGCAAACTGAGCTTGTTTCGATTGTCGACGGAACATTCGATTTCGAGGTCTGTGATGTGTCATCGTCTACCCGCCCCTTTTGGTTTTAGGTTTAAATGTTACTAGGATCGCAATGAATAGCGTTAGCCCAGACAGGAAGCCAAGGAATGCAGCAGAGTATTTGCCGAGAACGAATAACTCGATTTGTCGATCGATTACCGGTATTAAAGAAAAGACAGTCAGTGCGGTACCCAACCCTAACAAATACCAAAGGCGTCGCCTGGATTTTTTAAATGAGATACCATCGGCCATAATAAGCAGGAAAAGAGAGATGCGGATTAATGTCCCTGATATCCATTGGTATAGAGCCAGAAAATCGACATGGGTTATATATTTCGTAATGGTGACCAGCATCCACTGTTCGTAGGCAGGGTAGCGGGATTCCATCGCGGGAACAGGACCGAATGTGGCGATCGCTCCCATCAATGGTCCCAGCGTGAGCCCGCCGAGAAGAACCGATAAAATAACAATCGAGAGGTAATTCATCTTTCGTTTCATATGATGCTGAAGAAAGATCAGCACAATCATCTCCATGAACCCGCCACCGGCTACGATCATGCTCTTGAGCATAGGAGTGTAACCTTCAACGAATAGCGGAGTTAACAATGAGTAGTCCTTATATTGAAGATTCGACACAGCTACAAAATGGCCCAGTACCCACACAACGGGGAGCAAAATGCCGGATATGATCGCTATCGAGCGAATCCCGTTATTGGCCACATATACGCATAGCAGAATAATGGTCAGCGAGACGACCGTTTTCGGCGTTTGCGGCAGGTAGGTAACCCGAATCCATGTCACCGTTTCTCTTAATATGACTATGGACATCCAAAAAAAGTAGAGTGACATGATGCATATAAATATCCAGCCGATGATCGGACCAAAACCATCTTTGAACCAGGCGAATATCGATTGTTGCTGCGTTCGTTTCATGATAAAAAACAAAATGTAGACCCAGCCTATATGCAGGATCATGGTCAGCAGGGTGCCCATCCATGCGTCGCGACCCGCGTACTGCAGAATAAGCGGAATCAGGATGACATGATTGGTGATACCCAAGGACAACAGCATGATGAAGTAGACCTCAATCAATGATATCTTTTTGCTAGTGGGCATTATACTAATCTCCATATGAGGGAATACATGCTAATCGATATAGTGAGTATTCACCATTTGCCGCATTTTATGTATAAGGGGAAGAGTTCGGTCTTCTGTCGAATGGATGTGGTTTTTGCGATTACCCAAGAAATAATCAGGAGAAATCATCTGGATGCAAGCTACCGAGACTGCGGAAATCGGGTGAGCTGTTGTGTGGAGGGAGAGGAAATGTGCTGGTTACGGAGGATGCATGGTGGAGATCATGGAGTGGTGAGTTTCTATTGCTTCTTGAATTAGGAGGATGATCGCATTTAATTAATGCTATTAATTAAAATAGTTAACTACATTAAATGCATACAGCGAATAGTGACCGTAAGATTAATTAACGGCATTAACTAACTATATTTAATGTCGTTAATTATCCCTCCTAAATCCCGTAACCACGGGGTGGGGAAGGATCTCCATTCCATCATAAAAAACATCGCAGATCCCAAGAAAATCGGACCTGCGATGCCCTTAATACATCTGTCACTTGTTAATCGAAAATCGTCATTTCTTGATTGGCAAGTTGTAGCTTTCGCGGATCAAGGAGAAATAATGATCCGCGCGAACGACTTTGAAATCTGCCCCGAGCTGTTCGGTCAGCGCCAGCGCATCGGACGGGGTCATGCTCCATGCGAGCATACCGAGCGAGACGAACAACGGTGATTTACCATCCCAATTCGCTTTGGCTTCATTGAGCACCTGCAATCCGTCTTGAACGGTGCTGATCCCCCGGATCGTAGACACGGGCAGGCTGTCGCCGATAATTTCAACCCCGTATTTGTCTTCATAACTAATAAATAAACCAGGTACGTTATATTCCTCCTCATAAGCTTTTGCTTTAAACGGTGATAACGGCACATTTTCGCTGTCGATTCGGTTCAGTACATAAGGGATTGTCATTCCTGTCTTTTTCATATACTTCTCGGTTTGCTGCAAAAATTCACGGAAGCTAGCGTCAGGCCATGGACTCGGATAGAAGTAACCGGCACCGGAAGGTCCGGCAATGAGCAAATCGTTCTCTGTTGCCGTGTTTAGATAGTAATTCAATATAGCAGGGGCACCTTCATAGAGCAATGGGCTTGAAGTCCAGTTTATCGGAACCTTGCCTCTGGCCGGGTCATCCCACATGACGCGCATGCGATGCTGGTTATATTGAAAGTTGTCGCCTTCCGTAAAGGTATAGGTCACATAAATTTTGTTCTCAAGCGCCGGTTGTGGAGGTGTTTTCGCCAGCTTGAACTTCGGCTTGGTTCCCGAAAAAACGGTCAGATTGCTGAACCAATCGGCTGCCAGCACATAGACGCCGTAACGGGAGGCTATCTCGACCGAGCTGAACTCGCCTTCCACATCGTTGCTGAACCAGCCGAGGTATGGGGTGCCCGGCTCCACATCGGACATGATTTTCTCGAAAAGCGCTTTTTGTTCAGGTACATTGGAATCGAGCCAGAATACCATCGCTTTATTGGCAACGGCATAATCTCTTAAATAGCCATAGGGCTCCTGCTGCTCTGCAGAAGGCGGACGGATATTCCCCGCCGAAACCTTGTACTGGTTCCACATATCAACTTCTGCGGTCAGTATCTCGGTTCCCGCAGGCGGAGTGAATTCATATACAAAATAACTGCCGTTATCGGCAAAGCGGTGACCGCCTTGGCCTTCACTGAACTTGGAGTTTTGCCGATCATAGAGATAAGACTCTTCTTCAGGCGTTCCTGCGATGAAGCTCGCTATCTCTTTGTCGTCAGCCTTGATCGTTATTTCATGAACCGCGGGTCCCCAGCCATCCTGGGTAAAAGCATCATCAAAGCGCAGATAAACGGATGCTTCTCCCAAGAGGGAGGAGAGGTCGAGGTTATAAGTATCACGGTTGCTCGCATCCCGCACCTGCTGCTTCTCTTCCGCAATCGTCACGAACGATTCAGGCATTCCGGAAGGAATACGAATCGCTGTATCCGGATCCAGCCCGATCAGCATCTGATGAGTTGTCTGCTCCCACAGATGCTCATATTGCCAGGTGTATGCTTCAAGTCGATTATCGAATTTACCGCGAAGATCGTCGAGGATCTTCAAGTCGAATGGAGCTTTAGACAATTTGTCGGCCAGCTCAGGGCTGGCAACGACCGCATTCTTCAAACCTGCGAGCGTGGTGGCGACATTAATCGTATCAGGAACTTCCGGATCATATACAATCATGCCTTTCGCCTCGCTGCGATATGCGGAGAACACGTCCCAATAGTCTTCATGAAGCGTGTAAGGAACATTGATATCGTTAAGCCAGGTCATTTTCCCTTCTTCCTGGGATTCAATCAAATAGATTCGGGGCTGTTCCCTGTTTACGATTCCCTGCAAGGTCCCTAACAACAATTTGATGTCACCTGGTGCATCATAAATATCTGCGACGTCCAGATGCTTAGGCTTCTTGAAACTTGGCAGTTCACGATGATTGGAGCTGTCAGTTTGCGCTGACTGTGGATTCGTTTCCGAAGCATAAGCTGCGCTGGTCGTTAATGAAAAAGCACATAGGATAGCTAAACAGAGAATCGTGAATCTACGAGCCATGGCGAATTCACTCCTTGTTATGATCTATGGTCAGAAATCAAAGCGTGTGTTCATCCGCAAACATCGATCCTCCTTTTTCGGCCCAATAGCCGGTCAACACTCCGCTTATCAACACATATTTAATATATTCAAGTATGGTTTTACAAGTAGTTCGACAAAACTTCCTATAATTCTTGAAAATCAGGCAAATTAAACATAGGTGTATCAAGAGTTTGTCGTTATAGTCTGGTGATCGACTCATGCTTGTTTATTGCGCTTGTATGTGTAAGGATATATTATATATTTCAAATATCATGAATGAATTGGTGATGTGATTAGAATGAGTGCAAACGATCGAATTCCGTTGTATCAGCAAATCCAGGACTATATAAGGCACGTCATAACAACAGAAAATATGAAGCCTGGGGACCGCATTCCGACAGAGAAGGAGCTGATGGATCAGTTTCATGTCAGTAAAATAACGGTTGCCAATGCCCTAACCGGATTAGCGAATGAGAAATTAATTGCCCGGGTGCCGGGCAAAGGCAGTTTTGTAGCAGAGGAGGCCGATTTCTTAACTGCGGGCCAGTCATCAACTGCGAAGCTTAAGGGAAAAGAGGGGAAGCTGGCTACGGGCATCATAGGCGTGATCATGCCCACCATCCATGATTATTTCGCCATCAGGCTCATTGAGGGAATCCAAGCTGCGCTGAATGACGAAGGTTATCGCAGCATGATCATGCTGACCGACGGCAAGCTGGAAAAAGAAAAGGATGCCATCAAAGAGCTGAAGGCTCTCGGAGCCGAAGGCCTGTTGATTTTCCCGGTAGACGAAGAGAACTACAACGAGGAAATACTGGGTATGAAGCTATCCGGGTTTCCTTTTGTGCTGATTGACCGGTATTTGCCAGGGGTCGAGACGCATTATATTGCGGCTGATGGAAGGCGCGGTACGAGGCTCGCCGTTGAACATCTATGGGAGTTAGGACATCGGGACATCGCCATATGCTCGGATTCTCCCCTGCAAACCGTCACGGTTCAGGAGCGGATCGAAGGCTATATTGATGCATTAAAGGACAAGGGCGCATTAATCAATCCGGCGCATATGATTACGGATTTCAAACCGCTGAGTGTGCTCAAGGATGCCGAAGCTCATCCATTGTACCGATATATCCGAAATCGCATGGTTACCGCCTATATCTCGCTAAACGGGAGATTGGGCGTCCAAATCTATCAGATGGCCAAGCAAGCGGGACTTCGCGTGCCCGAAGACGTTTCGATCGTCAGCTTCGACGATCCGACTTCTATCGTGGAGGAATTCAGCATATTTACCCATGTCAAACAGTTTGAATGGGATATGGGATACCAGGCTGCCGGTAAACTGCTCGAAGTATTGCGCGGTCATGGAGAAGTGAAGAGCTACAGCAAATTGCTGATTGAGCCGGAGCTGGTCATTCGCCAAACGTCGGGTCATGTTCCACAAACGTAATACTTACGCTAAGGAAAAGCCTTTTCCGTTAACTAACGGAGAGGGCTTTTTTTATTTCTCACTAAAAAACATATTGAATATATTAATATTATATATTATATTCTAGAAAATGATGGATACCCAAGAAGCAAGAGTGCATCTAACCAGAGCAGGGAGGTTTAGAACGTGCCAAGAGACCGCAGAGAAGAACGAACCGGTTTTCAGGAATCGGCCCCTTATCATCCCGACTATGATCTTCAGACTGACTTTGTGATGGTCTACGGAATTGATAAAACGATGCCGGAGCGCATTCAGAAATGGAAGGACAAAGGATATATCGTCCATCTGATGACAGGAGTCGCATGGGGGACATACAACAACTACCTGGACGGGGAGGTTGACGGCTTATCACATTGGGATGAAGCACAGACCGATCGTCACGGAGAGATGATCCTGCATGGCAAACAACCGGTTATTCCTTACATGGTGCCAACGATTTCCTTTGGGCGCTATCTAGCGGATCGAATACGCATTGCGGTTGATGCGGGCGTAGAGGCCATTCATCTGGAGGAGCCCGAATTCTGGGTAAATGGCGGTTATTCGGAAGCATTTAAGCGAGAATGGCTGCTGTATTACAAAGAGCCATGGATTCCACCGCACGTTTCCCCAGACGCACAATACCGGGCTTCCAAATTGAAAGCGTATTTATATACACGCGTGCTGGACCGGTTATGTGCAGAGATGAAGGATTACGCGCTGCATCGTTATGGCCGAGTCCTTCGCTTTTACGTTCCGACTCATTCCCTGATCAATTACACGCAGTGGCGAATTGTCAGCCCGCAATCCGGGCTCGTTGAGCTTCCGTCCATTGACGGGTACATTGCACAGATCTGGACGGGGACGTCCCGAACGCCGAATGTGTATGAAGGACTGCGCAAGGAACGGACGTTTGAAACTGCTTACCTTGAATATGGCGTGATGCAGGAGCTGGTCCGCGGAACCGACAGACGCATGTGGTTCTTGCATGATCCGATTGAAGATAACCCGAACCACACTTGGGCGGATTACAAACAGAACTACTTAAAGACCGTGGTCGCCTCACTGCTGCATCCCGGAGTGGCCCATTACGAAGTTTCACCCTGGCCGCGAAGAATCTTTAAGGGAACTTATCCATCTGAAGACGGCTCGGGTAAGGAGTCCATCCCGTCTGACTATGCAACGACGCTGCTCCAGGTCATGCACACGCTGGGTAACATGGACCAGGAAGTGATCGAATCGGCAGAAGATGAGTTGCAGGTTGGCGTTCTTATTGCCGACTCCGCGATGTTTCAGCGGATGAAGCCGGATCCGGAAGCGCCCGATGCCGGTAAATACGACGGTACGGACCCTGAAGGATTTCAGGCGGAAGGGGACACCGAGCTTCTCGATTTTTCCCCTTTCTACGGTCTGTCACTGCCGCTGCTGAAACATGGAATCCCGGTTCGTCCGCTTCAGCTGGATAATGTAAGGCGGTATCCGGGTTATTTGGCTCCATACCGCGTGCTGGTTCTGAGCTATGAGTTCATCAAACCGGAGTATCCGGACATTCATAATGCTCTTGCCCAGTGGGTGCAGGATGGCGGGGCGTTGATCTATGTTGGCGATGACAGCGATCCATATCACGGTATTCGTTCATGGTGGAACAATGACCGCAAGGATCAACCGTTTGGCTCGAAGTATAACTCGCCGCGGGAGCATCTGTTTGAGCAGCTTGGCCTGAAGGGGAAAGCGGAAGGCGTCCATCCGGTAGGAAAAGGCATCGTGTGCTGGTTGGATCAGCATCCGGCTGAACTCACCCTATCCAAAGCGGGGGCAGACCGGCTGCGGCAAGCCGTCCAATCCACGCTGGAAGCACATCATGGCGCAGAACGACCGTGGAATTCCAAACATTATTTCAAGCTCAAGAGAGGCCCTTATCTGATCGCTTCGGTTCTGGAGGAATCGATCTCCGCTGAGCCGTTGAATATCTCGGGCCCGATTGTGGACTTGTTCGATTCGAAGCTATCCGTTCTGGATCAGGTTACGTTAAGCCCCGGGAAACAGGTGCTGCTCTATGATGTTGAGGCCGGACGTCCTTCGGACGGCAAGGTGTCCGTCATTGCCGCTTCCTCCCGAATCGAGGATCTTGTCCAGACGGAATCAGGCTTCCGATTCATCGCGAGAGGGCCGTCCAATCTGCAGGCAAGCGCGAGATTGTATTGCCAAATGGAGCCGAAATCTGTACAGTACGTTATTCAGGATCAAGCCGTACCTGCTGAATGGGAGTGGGATCCGAAGTCGCAAACCGTGCTGCTGCAGTATGAACATGGCAGCGTGAACCATGCAGAGATCCAGGTGGATTGGACAGCAAGGAAAGCGAAGTTCATATCTGACTCTGCAGCCGATTGACGCACTAGAGAGGAGCAAATCATCATGCCATACGAACCGATAAGGCCGGAACGGTTAAAACAAATGTTAAACCAGCTTCGGGAAGCGATATATGAGCCGGTTGCCGAGTTGGAAGTGAAGGCATGGGTTACGCCCGAGCCCGTATCGTTCATGGATCGAATGACGGGTGCGCCAATGACGCTTGTCCACGGAGAACGATGGGGCAACCTGTGGGACTGTGCCTGGTTCCGATTTACCGGCAGCCTTCCGGAAAATAGCTGTAAGGAAGACCACGTCCTTTTACTGGACATTAACGGCGAGTTGTGTCTGGTGGACCGGGAAGGATCTCCGGTCCAGGGATTGACTACCGTGAATTCGGAATTCGATTTTTCATTAGGACTCCCCGGCAAGCGTGTTGTCCGGCTTCATGAGATGTACATGAGCGGATCTGACATTGAAGTATGGGCAGATGCAGGCAATAACGATCTCTTCGGCAAATACCAGGGAGGCTCTTTGAAAGAGGCTGTCATCGCAGTCTGCCGGGAAGACATTCGAGGCCTATATTACGATGTCGAAGTCCTCTTGGAAGCTGCCGAGCAGCTCCCTGCCGGAACCGCGCGCAAAGAGAAAATCTATCAGGCCCTCTATGACGTATCACTGAAGTTAACGGAATTCTCGCCGGAGCAGGTCAAACAAGCGAAGAAGCAATTGGATAAACAATTAAGCTTGCAGGGAGGCGATCCGGTCTTAACGATCAGCGCGGTGGGTCATGCGCATATCGATTTGGCCTGGCTGTGGCCCATCCGCGAAACGATCCGGAAAGGCGCCAGGACGTTCTCGACCGCGCTTCGCATGATGGAACGCTATCCGGAGTATGTATTCGGCGCAAGCCAGCCCCAGCTGTACGACTGGATGAAACAGCATTATCCCGCGTTATATGAACAGATCAAGGAGCGGGTACGCGAAGGCAGATGGGAACCGCAGGGGGCCATGTGGGTGGAGTCGGATACCAATGTGCCGGGCGGCGAATCTCTGGTGCGCCAGATCCTGTATGGCAAGCGGTATTTTCAGCAGGAATTCGGTTTGGAGATGAAATCGCTCTGGATGCCGGATGTTTTCGGTTACTCCGCTAGCCTGCCACAGCTGCTCAAGAAGTCGGGCGTGGATTACATGATGACCCAGAAGCTTTCCTGGAGCGAATATAACCGGCACCCTCACCATTCCTTTCTATGGGAAGGGATTGACGGCTCCGCCGTATTAACGCATATGCCGCCTGAAGATACGTACAACAGCCCGGCAGCCCCGCGTTCCATCGCCAAAGCGGAGCGGGAATATTTAGATAAAAATGTATCCAGTCATGCCCTGATGCTCTTCGGCATCGGGGACGGCGGCGGCGGTCCTGGTGAAGAGCATTTGGAGCGGCTTGCACGCGAGAAGAACCTGCTTGGTCTATCCCCTGTCATTCAGGAGCCCTCGTGGAAGTTCTTTGAGCGATTGAACGAAGAACGCGATTCATTCCAGACGTGGCGCGGTGAGCTTTATCTGGAAAAGCATCAAGGCACCCTGACCAGTCAGGCGCGAAGCAAGCGGTACAACCGGAAGATGGAGAAAGCGCTGCGTGAGCTGGAGTTTGCTTCCGTGCTGGCAGCCCGGTTAGGCAGGACATACCCGTCCGAGACGCTGGAGACGATCTGGAAAGAAGTTCTGCTGTATCAATTCCACGACATTCTTCCGGGCTCTTCCATTAAGCGGGTGTATGATGAGTCGTTAGAACGTTATGAAGAGCTGCTATCAAACACGGAAGCTATGATTGCCGAGACCTATCGCTATCTGGCAGATCACATTTCACACGATGCCAAAGCTTCTCCCGGAACGGTCGTATTTAATTCGCTGCCTTGGGAACGCCGGGAGTGGCTGCGCGCGAAAGGAAGATGGCATCACGTTGTGGTTCCATCGATGGGCTACACCGTCATATCGAATGACGCCGATACCGGAGCTGAAGATGAAGTAGCCTCAGGCATTGAAATGCTTTTGGAAACACCGGAAGCGGAATTAGACGTTACAGTTTCCGAGCGAAGCCTGGAGAACGACAAACTGATCGTGAAGTTTGATCAAAACGGGGGCATTCTATCGATCCTGGATAAGGCGGAAGCTCGCGAAGTCATCCAGCAAGGCCACTCGGGTAACGATCTTCGCGTGTACCATGACGAGGGGGATGCATGGGATTTCCGTCATGACTATTCGGCGAATCCGGGCAAGCCGTTAAACCTCCTCGCGATACAGAAGCTGCGGGACGGCCCGCGAATCGGGCTGGTCTTCGAATACGCATATGGCGAATCTGCGCTGACGCAGACCGTTGTGCTGACGGAGGGCAGCCAGCGTATCGATTTCGAGACGTCCGTCGATTGGAGAGAGAACGGCAAGATGCTAAGAACCTCGTTCCCGGTCAATATACGTACGGATCAGGTTCATTGCGAGATCCAGTTCGGCAGCTTGAGCAGGCCGACCCACCGCAATACGATGTGGGATTTTGCGAAGGACGAGATTTGCGCCCATCAATGGATTGATTTATCGGAGCCGGATTATGGGGTCGCGCTGCTCAATGATTGCAAATACGGCCATCGGGCGATCCATAACGTGCTGGATCTGCATTTGCTTCGCAGCAGCTCTTATCCGGATCCGGATGCAGACCGTGCGGAGCACCGATTCACATATTCGTTATATCCGCATCAAGGGAACCATGTTCAAGCCGAAATCTATCGACGAGGCAATGAGCTGAATATCCCGCTTCGGGCGATATCCTTGCCTTCCGTGCCTGACCAAGCGACAGGAAAGCTTCCGTCTTCCCAAGCATTTCTGCGGCCGGATCATCCGAACATTATGGTGGAATCCGTCAAGAAAGCCGAGGATGGCGACGACATCGTGGTTCGTCTGTATGAAACATCGGGAACACATGCCAGCACGACACTTCATTGTGGATTTGAAGCGGCCGAAGCCTGGACTACGGATCTGATGGAAAACATCCTTGCAGCGCTGCCGCTTGGCGAAGCATCCAACAAAATTACGCTATCCTTTACGCCATTTGAAATCATTACGCTGCGTTTGAGATTACCGCTAGGATAACCCGGGGCGGCGCGTCCGCCCCACTGAAAGGAGAGGTGGGAATGTGAGCAAGTCACGATTAACCAACAACCGATTCATGAAACGAATCTGGCAGCACAAGCTCTTTTACTTGTTCATGCTGCCAGGCATCGTCTGGTTTTTTCTATTCTCTTACGTGCCCTTATACGGAATTCAAGTTGCTTTCCGAGACTATACCTTCGTTGGCGGCTTCACCGGGAGTCCCTGGGCAGGGTTCAAGTACTTTGAACAATTCTTCAATTACTATCAGTCCGGTGACATCATTCGCAACACGGTCATCATCAGTCTTATGAAGCTGTTGATCGGATTTCCGATGCCGATCATTCTTGCGCTCCTATTGAATGAAGTTCGGAAGATGAAATTCAAGAAGACGATTCAAACGCTTTCTTATTTACCTTATTTCGTATCCTGGATCGTGGTTGTCACGCTGATGCAGCGTTTACTGACTCCATATGGCGGTCCGGTCAATGACTTGCTGGGATCGTTTGGGGTCGAATCGATCCAGTTCCTGAACAATCCTACCTGGTTCTATCAGATGATTGTCGGGTCCGATATCTGGAAGAACATCGGCTGGAATTCGATAATCTTCATGGCCGCCATTGCGGGTATCGATCAGCAGCTGTACGAAGCTGCCAAGATCGATGGCGCAGGACGCTTCAAGCAGATGTGGCATGTGACACTTCCTGGTATCCGCAATGTGGCCATCATCTTATTTATTCTCGCCGTGGGAAATCTGATGAGCGCCGGGTATGAACAGCTCCTTCTCTTGAATGGTCCTGCGACTGCCAGTATGGGCAGCGTGCTGGACGTGCACGCCATCAATTCCGGTATCCGGGAAGGGCGTCTCAGTTACGCCGCTGCGGTCGGCCTATTCCAAAGCATTATCGGGCTCATCCTGGTTCTGACCGTCAATCGCATCGCCCGTAAAGTCAGTGATGTATCCCTGTTCTAAGGAGGTGACGTAATGAAACGTAAATGGTCTTTTTTCTCGATGTTCAATTACACCGTTCTCGCCATCATCGGATTTTCGATGATCTATCCGTTTATTTACATTTTGGCGTATTCCCTTAACGACGGGAAGGATTCGATGATGGGGGCGATCTATTTTTTGCCCCGTAAATTCACGCTGGAGAACTACGCCCAGGTATTCGATAACGCCCGCATCTGGAAGGCGTACCAAATTACGCTCATGCGCACCGTGCTGGGTACATTCCTGCATGTTGTGCTGTGTACGCTCATGGCTTATGCGCTTTCCAAAAAGACATTGCCGGGCCGCTCCTTTTTCACCTTTTACATCTTTTTGCCGACGATTTTCAGTGCCGGGTTCATCCCGTTCTTCATCACGCTGCAAAAGCTGCATCTGATCAACAGCTTTTGGGTGTATGTGCTGCCGATGCTGTTCAATTTCATGCATATCGTCATCATCCGAACCTTCCTGCAAGGTATCCCCGAGGAGTTGGAGGAGTCTGCCCGCATTGACGGGTACGGCGATTTTCAAATCTTCGTGCGGATTATACTGCCGCTATCGGGGCCGGTGCTTGCCACTATCTCCTTGTTCATCGGGGTGGCCCATTGGAATGATTGGTTCTCGGGTGCTTACTATGTATCCAACAAAGATTTGATACCGGTGCAGACCCTTTTACAAGAAATGCTGACGGAAGCTGAAGCGCTGTCGAATTCGATGCAGCGAGCCGCGCAGCAGGGCGGACAGACGATTGGCGGAACCAGCGGTGTTGGCGCAACGCCGGAATCGCTCCGGATGGCCTTGCTTGTCATTACGGTCTTCCCGATCTTGTGCATTTATCCGTTCCTGCAGCGATATTTCGTAAAGGGGGTTATGATCGGTTCAGTTAAAGGTTAGGTCATCCTGACCCGGAATTTGTCCAAAGATTTACAAAGATCATTGATATCCATATTCCAGGAGGCGATTGGTTTGAAGAGGATTTGGTCGAAAGGCGTATCCGCATTGCTCGTGTCCATCATGGTTGGAGGTTTGCTGATCAGCTGCACGAATTCATCAGGGAACGGAGATAACGGAGAAGGGGCAGAAGGAGAGAATTCATACAAACTCAAAATACTACACAATTGGAATGGTTCCAACGGTTCTGATGCCATAACGCCCGTGGAGGAAGTCATCAAGGAGAAAACCGGCGTTACCCTCGAGTGGGAATATACAAAAGGCAGTGAGACGGAGAAGGTTAACCAGATCTTCGCCACGCAGGATTTGCCGGACATTTATACCGGGCCAGCCTGGGGCGGGGAATTGGATGGCATCATTAAGGCTGCCAAAGAGGGACAATTGGTGGATATATCGGACAAGCTGAAGGATTATCCAAACTTGTCCAAATCAATTGCGGAAGAAAATGTGCCGCCGGCATTATATGAGAAAGCGATAGACGCCTACGACGGTAAAAAATATTTGCTGCTGCAAAATCAGCCGGCCACGAACGAAGACGGCATGGATTGGCTTTATGGTTTCTATGTGCGCAAAGACATCGCCGAGAAAGTCGGCGTCGATCCGCAATCCGTTGTGACGAAGGAGGATTTCTACAACTTCCTCAAAAAAATCAAGGATGCCAATCTGCAGGAGAACGGCCAGCCGGTCTTTCCGCTGGGCGGTTTCAGTAACGGCTGGGCCGTTGGCATCGGCAACACCATGTTTTATTCCGGAGCGAGTTACGTCGACAAAGGCGACGGCACGGTTGAACATAACTTCTTCACCAAAGGCTATGAAGAATACACGCTGTTTTATCGAAAGCTCGTTGAAGAGGGGTTGATGGATCCTGAAGCCTTCACCCAGACAGACCCGATTGCCAAGGAAAAAATCAATCAAGGCCGCATCGCCATCCTGGCCGCGCACTATCCGGCCATCCTGGATGCTTCCAAGGAGTATGTCTCTTCGCATCCGGGCAGCGACTACATTCCTCTCGGCCCGTTGGAGCGCGCTGACGTTGAGCCGGACAGGCCCGTCGATCTGGGGATTCAGGGAAATAACGTAACGGCGATCACGAAGAACTGCAAAGGCGCTTGCGTTGACGCTGCATTGAAGTTCCTGGATTTCATGGCTTCCGATGAAGGCTTTATGCTGGCCCGGTACGGGGTGCAGGGTGTTCATTGGGACATGAAGGACGGCAAGCCTGTTGCCAATCAGGAATGGTTTGACAAATTCAGCACGGACACCAACATGAAGCTGCGGAAGAACGAAGGCATCAGCATCGGTCTGGAATCGCTGACAGGGCTTGACCGCATCAATTCCGCTGCGGGAGGAGACATCTGGGCGGAACAAGAAAGGCTTGAAGCGATGGAGAACGCTCGCAAAATCCTCCGTCCGAACGGCATTCACGTAATTACTGCTTATAACCCGGGTGATGTTATCACGAAGGCGCCGGAATGGGAAATGCTGAAGCCATCGATGGATCGAATGGGAGATGCGTGGAAGGAAGCGGTATTTGCCAAATCGGATGAAGCGGCGATGAGCATTATCAATGAACTACGGGAACAGCTCCGTAAAACCGGATATGAGAAAGCGATGCAGTTCACGAACGAAAATCTGAAGGGGAAAGACGTGGTAACCGTTCAGATGCCGAACTGATGACTTCCATCGTCAAGGGAGCCCGGTAAAACGAAAGGCTTCGCAGCACCTTGGCCATCAAGGGGGCGGAGCCTTTTGCTGTTCTCCTTGGTTTTTGTTTCCCCATCACAAGGATATAGAAGGCATTATCAAGAATAAACAAGACATGAAGGAGTTGATGTCAGATGACAACGAAATTCAGACCTCCATCCGTACCGCTGGTCACCGTAGATCCTTACTTCAGCGTATGGTCCGCTGCGGATCATCTCTACGATGATCATACCCGGCATTGGACGAACAAGATCCAAGGTATGGTCGGCCTTGCGATCATCGATGGCTTGCCCAGACGATTTATGGGGAGGGTAGCAGCAGCGGATTCAGCAGAGCATCCCGAGCTTGAAGTTCTTCAACAAACCGATTTGACGGTTGAGCCGGTAACTACCCGTTATACGTTCCAAGGGGAAGGCATTGAGCTTCAAGTTGAGTTCACCACGCCTTTATTACTGAATGATTTTGATCTGTTGTCCCGGCCCGTAACGTATGTGACAGTTCAGGTTCGTTCGATGGATGGGCGTGAACATGATGTCAAGCTCTACTTCGATGTTACAGGCGAATGGTGCGTAAATACACCGGATCAGCAAGTGACCTGGGAGCATCGCGTTATCGATGGACAATTGAATATGATGGCGATGGGTACTGTCGAACAGCCGATTCTTCAGCTTGCCGGAGATGATACCCGAATCGATTGGGGGTATATGGTGCTGGCGGTTCCCCGTACGGAACGTATCCAGACGGTGATTCATTCTGTGTCAAGCCGTGAGTTATATGTACGAACCGGTCAATTACCCCCGGAAGATGATCAGCAGAAGCCGCGGGCCGTATCCAATCATACCCCCGTTATGGCAGCCGAAATCGATCTGGGCCCAGTACGGGATGAATGGGTATCTGAGTATCTGATGCTTGCGTATGATGATATTCATGCCATCGAATATTTTAACCAGCCGCTGGATGCTTACTGGAAGCGAAACGGATTGACGTTCCATGACATGCTGTTACAATCCGCCGCCCAATATGAAGTCATCATGCAGCAATGTGAGAGCTTCAATCGCGAGCTGACGGCGGAGAGCCTTGCCGCAGGCGGTGAAAAATACCGGGATATCCTGGCCTTGACGTATCGACAGGCGGTAGCCGCGCATAAATTGGTTGCCGATGAAGCGGGACATGTGCTGTTTTTTTCCAAGGAGAATTTCAGCAACGGATGCATCGCTACGGTCGATGTCAGTTATCCGTCGATTCCATTGTTCCTAAGATACAATCCTGAGCTGGTCAAGGGGATGATGCGCCCGATTTATAAGTATGCCATGAGCCCTGATTGGCCGTTCGATTTTGCGCCTCATGACGTGGGAACATACCCCAGAGCCAACGGGCAGGTGTATGGCGAGAACAAGCTGGAATACCAGATGCCGATCGAAGAATGCGGGAATATGCTCCTAATGGCTGCCGCGGTTTGCAAATATGAAGGGAATACGGATTTTGCCCGGGAGCACTGGGAACCTCTTACTTCTTGGGCGGGATATCTACTGCAGCATGGACTCGATCCGGATAATCAGCTGTGCACGGATGATTTTGCCGGACATTTGGCGCATAATGCGAATTTGTCCATTAAAGCGATCTTGGGCATTGCCGCGTATTCATACATGTGCGACCTGCTGGGCTCACAGGAAGGGGCATCTTATCTTGCAGCCGCTCGGAATATGGCGAATGAGTGGATATCCATGGCCGATGCAGGTGATCATTATAAGCTTACGTTTGACAGCGCAAACGATACCTGGAGTTTGAAATACAATCTGGTGTGGGATCGCCTGCTGGAATTAAACCTGTTTCCAAAAGAAGTTGCTGCCCAAGAGCTGGACTATTATAAGTTGAAACAGAATCGTTACGGCCTTCCGCTGGATAGCCGCGATACGTATACAAAAGCGGATTGGCTGGTATGGTGTGCCTCCATGAGTGCCAAGCAATCCCAGTTTGAAGCCATGATTGCGCCCTTATGGGATTTCATGAATGAAACCTCTGCTCGCGTTCCGGTGACCGATTGGTATGACACGCTTAGCGGCAAACAGATGAACTTCCAGAATCGCTCCGTTGTCGGTGGTTTTTTCATCCAGTTGCTTATGTCCCGGTCTGAATGAAATCTGTGATAAGACAGGTGATGCATGTTGAATAACGTTAATGTTCAGGCAGAAATAGCCCACAAGGATCTAATGCAACTGAAGCAGCAATTCGAGAATCCGGATGCCACGTATCGCCCGCAGCCGTTCTGGTTCCTGAATCATGAGCTCACGAGGCCGGAGCTGGAAAGCCAGATCCAATCGATGTATGAAGCGGGTGTCGGCGGTGTTGTTCTGCATGCGCGCCATGGGATGCAGACCACGTACCTCTCGCCGGCATTTATGGAAGCGTTGGAGTTCTGCACCCTGGAGTGCAAGAGACGTAATATGGTCGTCTGGCTGTACGATGAGGACAATTGGCCAAGCGGAACGCTGGGCGGCAAACTAACACGTCAGCATCCGGAGTATCGCATGCGTTACTTAAGGGTTGAAGAGCAAAGATATATGCATGACGCACAGCAACAAGGATTGAAGCTGGATTTTGCGCGTTATGATCACAATGAGCTTATTGCCATCCTGGCTTATCGCGCTGCCATGCAGGACGGGGAATGGCTGCTCTGTGATGAACCGGAGGATCTTACGCATGTATGGGGTGGGGAATGGACGCCGACTACGGAGGATCCTTATATCGTGCTGGCCTGCTGGTCCTGCGAGATCGCGGAAGGGATCACGTTTGCCAATGGGTACTACTTGGATACGTTGAATCCGGAAGCCGTTCAGGCCTTCATCCGAATGTCCTATGATCCGTTTCAGTCCTTGCAGGAATACTTCGGCACAACGATACAGGGCGTTTTCACCGACGAACCCGGGCTAATGATCCACGATGGTTTCTTTGGGGTGGAAGCGATCCGGACGGCAGTTCACGATGTAGGCGCTACCCTGCCGGGCATGGTCTTCGCTTGGACGGAAGGGATGGCGGAGCGATATCGGCAAGAGAACGGCTATGATCTCATCCCGCGGTTAGGCGCCTTGTTATATAACATGGCTGATGGCAGCCGGTCAACGAAGCAGCAGTATTATGATACGATAACACGCTGGTATGTTGAGGGCTATCATCAAGCGATTCGTTCATGGTGTGAGCGGCATGGACTGCTCTACATTGGTCATACGCTCGAAGAGCCGGTCTGGGGACAGGCTAGATCGCAAGGCAATCAGACCCGGGTGCTGCAGCAGTTTCACTACGCTGGCGTGGATTATTTAACGCCCGGAATCGGCACGAAGGAGAATCCGCATCGGATCGTGTCGGTGAAGACGGCAGCTTCTGTCGCTCAGCTGAACAGCAAGGAACGGGTGATCTGCGAATCGTTTGGCGCAAGCGGTCACGGCTATTCCATGCGAGAGCGGCGACTGGATGCCAATTTCATGGCATTTCTGGGCGTTAACCTCTTCATCCCGCATGCGTTCTATTACTCGTTTGCCGGGTATCGGAAGACCGATTTCCCGCCGACGGAATTCAAGCATGCGCCTCACTGGCCGCATTATCGTGCTTTTGCCGACTATCTCGGTCGACTGAGTCTGCTTGGCGCGAGCGGTAAACGTACACCGGAGATTCTTCTGCTGTCACCTATCCATACGGTATACGAAAATATGTTCGTATCCGGTCAATCGAATAAATATCCCGCTTCCGATGCTCTATTCTCGCTCCTGTCGGATCGGATGCTTCGCAGATCCATTGATTACGACTATGTAGACGAATCTCAGCTTCGCGAAGCAAGCCTTATGGATGGAGAAGGGGTGCGATTTAACGGGTGTGCGAACATATATTCGGTTTTGATTATGCCGGAGATTGAGGTCATGTCGAAGGACATAGCCGAACAGCTCGTTTCGTATGTTAAGCAAGGCGGTACTCTCATTGCTGTAGGAGCGATACCGCGGCATAGCGAGTGCTTGCATCATGATCCGGAACTGGCGAAGCATATGCATGCGCTGTTTGGTTCGACTCCGCAGCATAATGAATTACGATCCATCGGCAAGGGGTATACTCTGTTTTATTCCCTGGAGAACTTGCCACTTGTTGATCCGATTGATTCGTTGTGTGAACGTGTAAGCGGGTTATTAAGGAAAAGTCCTGTTTTACGATGGAAGTTGATCGAAGGACAACATGAGGATTTGATTAGTGTAGAACGTGTGTTCGGGACTCGGGTATATGTGTGGCTGATGAACTGGTCGGAGAATCTCGTTTCCATGAAGCTTGATGCCATTGAGGCGAAGTACCGAATCGAAGAATGGGGCTTGGAAAGCGGGAAAATACGCCGGTTAGCCAGCGATTCCGTTCTTACCTATGCACCTGGGGAGCTGCGAGTGCTATCGGTTGTACCTGAGGAGAGCACAATTGGTTCAACGGAACAAATGTTCGATATGAAGCGGGATGCAGAGGATGTAACCCTTCTTGATAATCCATGGCGTTTCCAGACACTCGAACCTAATGTTTTATTACTCGACCAATGGCAGGTCACGCTGAATGACCGACAGTCCAGGATGAACGCTACGATGCCTGGGCAAGTGAACACGTATCGTACAACGTTTACCATGACGCAGGAACTGATCGAACGCTTGCAATCACCGAGCGGTAGGGGGCTTCCGGATCAATCCAATAACAACCCATCACCGAAGATCGAGCTCATTCTGGACGATGTGGAGCAGAAAATCCCTTCCCATATCGGCTTCCTGCAGCGCCGGCGTAACCTTGAAATCTTCGTGAATGGCGTAAGACAGAATGCGCTGCAGCCCTCTACTTGGCAGGATCAACACTATGCTAGCGTGGATATCACGCCGCATTTGTTAGCGGGCGAGAACGAACTTGAGATTCTGACGGTTTCATTGCTGGAGCCGATGCCGGCCATTTCATTTCCTGCATTTTTGATCGGACCCTTTGTTATAGAAGATCGGATGAGGCTAAACGCGAGTCCGGAACATATGTTTGGTTGTTGGGCTTCTGCCGGCTATCCTTATTATGCGGGAGCGGGAGAATATTCACAGCAAGTGGATCTGACCCAAGTTAGCTTGGCTCCAGATGAGGAATTATGGCTGGAGGCTGAAGATATAAGGGAGACAGCTTCTTTATATGTGAATGATATGGAGGTAGGGATTCGATTGTGGCCTCCTTATCACTGGGACATCACGCCATATGTTGAGTTGGGGAGCAATTGGATTACCATCCGGGCAGCCAATACGCTGGAGAACTTATATGGAAAGACTGCATTGCCTTCCGGGATGAATGGAAGGGTGAAGCTGGTGCGTCGAACTTTGTCTAAAAGATTGTAATCTTAAATGGATAGCTTTGAAAATGACTGCAGCCGAGGTTAGGTTGTAGTCATTCTTTTTAAAAGGTTTACATAATATTAAATATGTAACCAATAAAGTGTAGAACTTGTGTATTTCATGTTTCAAGGGTGATATTTTTTCATAGAGACATATTGAATAGGGAGCTTCATTCTTACACAATCAACGATTTACGATAACATTCTCTTCATCATGGAGGCTTACACTTAAGAAGTTTGACGAACGATATCAATTTGGAGGTGCCATGAAGTGCAGCTAAAGAAGAAAACCATCATGGTTTTGGCGCTCAGCTTGTCCATTTTTTCGCAAGGCATGATCGTTCATGCAAAGGAAGATGGGGCTAGGATTAGGCCGGAAGGAAGCGGCAAATGGATGACAGGGGAGTATCACTCGCATACGTATCAATCCGATGATGCCAGCCAATCCCTGCAGGAACTGCTGGACAACGGATTCCAGAAATATGGCTTGGATTGGATCGCGGTCTCCGACCATCTTAGAGTTTCTAAACGGGACGACGAGGGAAATCCTCTTGCCGGCGAATCTATTCCGTTCTCCATGGGAATGGCTCAATACCAGATTCCCAAGATTCAGCAGCTTCAGGAAGCAGGGAAATACAAGAACAAGATTATCTTCTCAGGCTTTGAGTGGGACATGCCTACATATGAACATGTGGGAATCGGTATTATATCAGGTAAATACGGTTCAGAATCGAGCCTCAAGGCAGCCCGTCAGTTCGAGTATCTGTTCACCGATCGGGATGAAGCGATGTTCGATCCCAAAGACGTAGCCGATTGGAATAAACAAGACAGCCGGGCCTATACGACTCCCGAAGATGCCCGAGCAGCACTGGCATGGCTTCAGAAAAGCTATGGAAACCGCAGTTATGCATTGCTCAACCATCCTTCCAGAAAAACCGTGTACACCATCGCGGATATCCGGGATTTCAACAATATTGCGCCAAACGTGGTGTTCGGAATGGAAGGCATGCCGGGGAATCAGATGGAGCCTGACCGCGGCGGACTAAACTTAACCACGCCGGAAAACAGAACGTACGGCGGCGCTGATTACATGATTGCCAAGGTTGGCGGCGTATGGGATGCGCTGCTTGGCGAAGGACGCGAATTTTGGAACTTTGCGAACTCGGATTCTCATTTTGAGATCAGTGAAAACCGTTTGTACTCCAGTGGATATTGGCCCGGGCAATACGCTAAAAATTACACTTGGGTGAATGGGGACGACATGCAAAGCGTACTTAACGGTATGCGTTCGGGTAAATCGTTCTCCGTCTACGGCGATTTAATTAACGCGCTGGATTATCGCGTTCGTCACGGGAACAAGCAGGCCGAAATGGGGAGTAACCTGCAAGTGAAGAAAGGGAACCCGATTGAAATTACGATCCGATTCAAAAGTCCGAGCAAAAATAACAACGGTGATCCTGTAACCGTAGATCATGTCGATTTGATCTCAGGCGACGTAACAGGTAAAGCGCAGCCAGGTACGGCGGCTTACAGCAGGAGCACTAACGATTCGACGAAAGTGGTTAAACGGTTTACGAGCAAGGATTGGAAGACCGATCGGGATGGATACAACGTCATCACTTATCGGACGACCGCAACGAAGGATCAATACTTCCGTTTAAGAGGGACTAATCTTGGCGTGAATGTTGCTGGAGAAACCAGCAATGGCGACCCACTCATAGATCCGAAAACGGACATCGAAGACAATGAGCAGCGGTTTGCGGAAATTAATAAACGAAACTACATCGACCTGTGGTTTTATTCTAATCCGATCTTTGTCAGCGTTGACGACAAGCCGGTTAAAGGCCCTAACAAACAGAGAAAGCATCAGTAGGATGCGAATCGCACTCGATTTATTTAGAAGACTGCCGGTGGTTCGGTAGTCTTTTTGTTTTTTTACACGAAGTATAATGATGCATTTCGTAATATAGCTGATGAGAAGTTGGTTGTATTTTGCTGCATATCCTATCATTTTATTGTGCAAATTTAACGAAGGGTATAGGCTGTTAAGGAGAGGAGAGATGATATGTTTACGATCGGTGAAATATCCAAGCTTTTTCAGATCGATATCCGCACCCTCCGGTATTACGACGATATTGATTTATTTAAACCGGCAACCGTGGATCATCTGACAAATTACCGTTATTATTCGGTCGATCAATTCGAGCAGCTGAATACCATTCTGTATCTCAAGGCGCTTGGCATCCCTTTAAAGGACATTAAGCTTTTTCTGGATGATCGGGAGATTGACAATATACTAACCCTGCTCAAGGAGCAGCAGCGCAGAACCGAAGAGAAAATTGAGGAATATCAAAGAATCCGGGCGAAGATCAAAAGCCGAATTGAGCAGATCGAAGATGCCTCGAATAAGGAAGAGCTCTACAAAATTCGGGAAGTCGAGTTTCCCGAGAGAGTGATGGTTTTGCTCAAACAGAACATACATAAAAGCGACAATCTGGATATGCCGATCCGATTATTGGAGAACAGCACCAAAATGAAGTCCACCATTTTCCTTGGCAAAGTAGGATTATCGATCTCGATTAATCGTTTAATGCAAAGTAAATTTGATGAATATGACTCCATTTTTGTCATTGTAGAGCAGGAAAGTGCGCGCAGCAGCACTGAGGTCGAAGAGAAGATATGGCCCCAAGGCACTTATATTACGATTCGGTTTGCCGGGACACACGAAGATGCAGCGCCTCATTATAGAATGCTCCTGGATTATATCGAGGAAAAAGGATACAGCCTGATCGAGGATGCGTTGGAGATCACATACATTGATTACGGGCTTACCGGTGATCCCTCTCAATTCGTAACCGAAATTCAAATGCTTGCTAAATAAACGATTGACCCTCCAGCTGCTGGAGGGTTTATTCTTTGTATCAAAACATATTTAGTAGGAGAGAACGACTGTGATTGGAACCATTGTAAACGTAACAACCATTGTTGTAGGCAGCACGATTGGAAATGTATTTAAGAAGGGGATGAGCGAAACCTATCAGGACATCCTGATGCAGGCGATGGGTTTGGCCGTCATGGCACTTGGTGTGAATTCAATCGTGAAGTATATGCCGGATAGCCAATATCCCGTTTTATTCATTATAAGTCTTGCCATAGGCGGTCTGATCGGGGAGAAGCTGAACCTGGAGCAGGGATTTAAAAAAGCGGTGTCGAGGTTCACCAAGGGTAATTTGGCTGAAGGATTAACAACGGCCATTCTGTTGTTCTGTATGGGAACATTGTCCATTATCGGACCGATCGAGAGCGCTTTGAATAATAATCATACCTATCTGTTCACCAATGCCATTCTGGATGGCGTGACGTCCATCGTACTGGCTTCAACCTTCGGCATTGGCATTGTTCTATCAGCCGTGGCCACATTTTGTTGGCAAGGGTTATTGTACGTGATGGCCGGCGCAGCCTCTGGCTTTATTACAACGGAGCTGTTAACCGAAATATCGATTATTGGCGCCATTTTAATTTTTGCTTCAGGCTTAAACATTTTGGGTATACGGAATTTCAAAACCATGAATCTCACGCCATCGCTGTTGATCCCGGTCGTATTCATTACGCTTAAAAACCTGCTCGGTTTTTAATACGAAACCCGGATTCAACCTTATCTTCATTTCAAGGATAGCCCGCCTACAGATGGCGGGTTTTTTTGCTGTTCTTCCATACCACGCTCGCGGAATGAACCATTGTTTACCTTGGCGCATAAGTTTTGTGACAATTTCAATAATATAGGAGAACCGACAGCAACGAAGAATTGGACTAGGTGGATAGACAGAAGGAGGCTTCATCGTTATGAATATAGCTGAACATAGACTGCTGGTCGCAGCCCTAGGCGGCGTTAATGAAATCGGAAAAAACATGTACTTCATTCAGTACGATCAAGATATCGTGGTCATTGATTGCGGCTCCAAATTCCCTGACGAAAACCTGCCCGGCATCGATTTAATTGTGCCTGACTTCACCTATTTGCTGGACCATGCGGATAAAGTCAAAGCTCTTATCGTCACCCATGGTCATGAGGACCATATCGGAGGGATACCTTATTTACTGAAGCAGCTCCCGATCCCTGTGTATGGGACGAAGCTCACGATTGAGCTGATTAAAATCAAGCTGAAAGAGCATCGCCTTCTGCGTGATTCCGAGCTCCACACGATTGATGCAAATTCCACCATTGAAGCGGGCGCCATCCATGCCTCTTTTTTTTCGACCAGCCACAGCATTCCGGACTGCGTGGGTATCGTCTTTCAGACGCCAGAAGGCAATGTTGTCCACACGGGGGATTTTAAATTTGACATGTCTCCTGTGAAGGGACCATATCCGGATCTGCATCGGATGGCTGATATCGGCAAGCAGGGGGTAAAGGTGTTATTATCCGAAAGCACAAACGCCGAGAGACCGGGATTTACGCCTTCGGAACGTCTCGTTGGCGGACATATCCTGGAAGCATTCGCACAGGCAAAACAGCAGGTATTCATCTCTACGTTTGCGTCGAACGTGAACCGTGTTCAGCAGATCATCGATGCCGCCGCTGAAACAGGGCGAAAGCTCATTCTGCTCGGCCGCAGCATGGTGAATGTCGTCACCGTATCCAAGGAGCATGGCTACTTAAATATCCCCGATGACTTACTGATTGATGCAGGCGACAGCGAGCGTTATCCACCGGACAAAATTGCCGTGCTATGCACGGGGAGTCAAGGGGAACCAATGGCAGCTTTATCACGATTAGCCAACTCCAAGCATCCCCATATTGAGATTTTGCCTGGCGATACCGTTATCATAGCTGCAGGGGCCATACCGGGAAATGAGAGGAACCTTGCTCATGTGATCGATAATTTGTATGTGCTGGGAGCCCAGGTCATCTATGGGTCCGGTTCTGCTTCAGGGATGCACGTATCCGGGCATGGCAGCCAAGAAGAGTTGAAATTAATGCTCACCTTGATGAAACCGGATTATTTGATTCCTGTTCATGGTGAATTCCGAATGCTGTATCAGCATCGTCAGCTGGCGGAATCCGTGGGGATCCCTAATGAGAATGTGTTCATCATTCAGAATGGCGACACGATCCAAATCCAGCAGGGAATGGCCTCCTTAGGTCCAAAAATCCCTTCAGGCAACAGCCTGGTGGACGGATTGATGATCGGGAACGTGGGCAACATCGTTTTGCGAGACCGTAGACAGCTGTCTTCCGACGGGATGCTTATTATCGTAACCACGCTCAGTAAAACGGAAAAGCAGATGGTAGCGAAGCCTGAGCTCATATCCAGAGGTTTCATCTTCGTGAAAGATTCGGAGGAATTCATGGGTCAAATCCACGATATCGTCATGTCTTCCATGAAGGATTTAACGGAAACCGGGTCCACCCAATGGAATCTGATCAAGCAGACCTTGAAAGATCATGTCGGGAAATTCATATACAGCGAGACAAAGAGAAGGCCGATGATTCTGCCCATCATTATCGAGGTATAAGCCTTTTGAATTATAAAAAAGCACAGCCTATTTGAGGCTGTGCTTTTTTCAGTGAGATTCGAAACATGGTCGTTGTAGGCATACACCCGGATGCGGGCCGCTGCATACACTGCCGATAAGGAATCGCTGAAGGTGTTGTTCTTCCATTCACGTCTGTGAAAAAAAGAATAACACATAATCCGGATTCGTCCACATAACCATTTACAGAATGGACATGAACGTCTTGTCCGATTACCGGAATGGATCCGGTTATTAACGAAAGGAGGAGGATCGGTTTGTCATCCACCCCAGAAGGGAAATGGACAGCGGAGCATGGAAAATGGGCTAAACGAAAGTTCAGATTTACGCGCAATGACTGGATGGGCTATCTATTCAGCGCCCCTCTCATTATCGGAGTCATCGTGTTTGCCATTTATCCTATGTTCGCCGCACTGTTTATGAGTTTTCATCAGACATCCGGGCTCAATTTATCCGGCACCTGGGTGGGCCTGAGCAACTACCAATACGCATTAGAAGATTCCTTATTTTGGCAAGCGCTTTCAAATACGTTTGTCATGGGGATATGGTCTGTACTGCTTGGAATCGCACTATCATTTGTTTTAGCGAGCTTAATTAATAATCTGAAATGGCATCTGGGACGTAATTTTTTCAAAGCGGTATACTTTCTGCCCAATGTCGTGTCAGGCGTTGCTACAAGCTTGTTGTTCTCCTTCTTGTTTTTTCCGTCCAAGGAAGGGCTGATCAACTTTGTGATTGGTTTGTTCGGCCTTGATCCAGTCGGGTGGTTCACGAACCCGGAAGTGGCCCGTTACAGTATCGTGCTCATGAGTTTATGGGGCGCGCTTGGGTATAACACCATTATTTTTCTGGCTGGTTTGCAGAGCGTTCCGCGTGATCTGTATGAAGCTGCAGAGGTGGATGGAGCCGGCACCTACCGAAAATGGTGGTATATTACGATTCCATACTTGCGTCCAATCTTTGTGTTCATGCTCATCATGGGAACCATCGGCGGAATGAAACGGTTTACGGATGTATGGTTAATCGGCGGAACCGCTGGCAATCCGGGGGGAAGCCTGATGACCGTGGTGCTGTATATTTATCGAAATGCGTTTCTCTCTTCGCAGATGGGGCTGGCTACGGCCGTATCCTATCTGTTATTCGTCATCATACTCATCCTAACCGTGTTCCTCATGCTGCTCAACCGCCGCAAAGACAGTTTGGACTAACGCCATTATCCATGATTCGTTCGTCGGGCCCGTAGGGGAACCTTATTCCAGAAGACAGGAGGTTAACTATGAGCAGTTCTGCCTTACCCAAAGAGCCTGTGCGCCGTAAACGAATTACGCTTCAACAGCTGATCCTAACGCTGGTTCTGTTGGTAGGTTCATTCATCATGATTGTGCCATTCTTATGGATGCTGGTAACGAGCTTCGATTGGGCTGCACGATTAAATATTTCATTCCCACCGAAAATATGGCCGGAGGAGCCGTCGATTCGAACATATGAAGCCGCCTTCACCAACATCAATATGTTCAGATATATCGGCAACTCCACGCTTGTAAGTGCAGGGGTCATCATCATCAGCTCGTTGTCTGCACTATTATCCGGTTATGCCTTATCCAAGCTTCGCTTCAAAGGAGCAAACTTCGTCCTGCTGCTGGCGCTAAGCACGATGATGATTCCGTTCGAAATGACGATGATTCCGCAGTATTTGCTGTTCAGCAAACTCGGACTGGTCGACAACTACCTGGCTTTTTATTTGCCGGCCATGAACTATGCGTTCGGTACCTTTTTAGCCAAAGCCTTCTTCGATCAATTACCCAGCAGTCTAAGGGAGGCGGCCGTTCTGGATGGCGCCAAGGAAATCACCGTATTCAGCCGGGTTTATCTGCCTCTGTGCACGCCCATTATCGCCACCATGGTCATTCTGCTGTTCTTAGGCGTATGGAACGATATGCTGTGGCCGCTGCTGATCCTGAAATCGGCTGCCAAGTACACCATCCAGATTGGATTGGCCATGTTTACGTATAACAACGGTATTAATCAACAGCCATCCATTA
The DNA here is from genome assembly GCF_037969785.1 of Paenibacillus sp. FSL W7-1332. NCBI lineage: Bacteria > Bacillati > Bacillota > Bacilli > Caryophanales > Paenibacillaceae > Paenibacillus > Paenibacillus sp. FSL W7-1332. Next base: position 3,527,371 of record NZ_CP150209.1, read on the forward strand.
TTATGGCGGCCACGACTACGAGCCTCATTCCGGTTATCGTCGTTTATATGTTCCTGCAGCGTTATATTATCGAGAGCATTGCGCTATCCGGTATCAAGCAATAATTCAGAATAAAGCTAAATTTATGCGGGGGTGTTGATGTGATGAAAAAAGCTGTACTGCTAATCCTGTCATTCGTGCTGGTGTTTACATTGGCCGCTTGTTCAGGCAGTTCGGGAAAAGATGTAACAGGCGGCGTTACAATTGAAAAAGTATCGGATATGAAAGGAACGGTTCGCGTTGCGCTGGCAGGTTGGCAGCTGGATAACGGAATTGATGCGCTGACAGGTAACCCGACCATCGGACTCAACGAATATTTGGATAAAACGTTCAAAAAAATGTATCCGAACATCAAGCTGGAGGTTTATCAAATTCCCTGGGAGAACGTAAAAGCCAAACAAACGGCCATGCTGCTCTCCGGCGATGCGGATGTCTTGTATACTGGCGGAGCCTTTGCATCGCAATGGTACCAGGAAGGGCTTCTGCGTGATCTGGACGACTTGATCGAAAAGGATACTTCGTTTGACCCGAGCATTTATCTGGAAGGCATTATGAACAACTCCTACAGCACCAAGTCGCCCGATGGAAGCAAGCAGTTTGGGATTCCTGCCGTTCTTGGCCGCCGGATGACCATTTATGATAAGAAGCTGTTTGAAGACTGGGGTGTTGAAACACTGTCGGCACAGCCAGGACCGGATGAAATTCTGGAGAAAGCCAAGCAAATGACCGGCAAAAACCCGAAAACCGGTGAAGACAATTTCGGTCTGTATTGGAGCGGCAATTCATTAAATGGTTCCACCTTTGTCGCATTAACCCTTGCTTATGGCGCCAAAGGAGCGGAAGGATCGCTGAAAGATATCAAGAACATTAAATGGCACTTGAATTCACCGGAGATGGTCAAAGTGCTGGAATGGCTGAAAGAAGCCGCACAACTGCCGCCGGCAGGATTCGTGAATGCCCAGGGAGCTGAGAACTTCGGTCTGGAGAAGAACAATATCGCCATTGCTCTTGATTCCACCGGCGGCTCTACGATGAGTGAATACCGATCGAAGCAGAATAAAGAGCTGCTGGACCGATTTGAGCCTGTGCTGAACATGGGGCCTAAAGGCGAAGGCTGGGTTGCGGTTGACCCGTTCATCATGGCGAAGAATGCGAAAGATGTGGATGCATCATGGGAAGTGTTAAAGTTTTTGACCAGCTACATGACGCAAAAATATATGTATGAAAACTTCTCCAGTACTCCGACACTTAAAAACGCTGATTTCGTAACGCCGGAAGACAAATTTGTGAAGAAAGCACTCGAAATCGCAGATGTTGGCCACTCGGAGCTCATGGATGAAGCCAATCCGTTCTATATGAGCGATATCGCTCCAGCCATTAACGGATTTATAAGCCAGGCTGCATCCGGAAACGCACCGGATATTCAGAAGTTTCTGGATGATCTGCAGGCTCGTGCTGAGAAATGGTCGGCAAATCTGAAGTAAATCAGGAGGGGACTGCACTGGGTGCGAATTGGCGTGGTTGTAACGTAAAGTCTACGGAATCGCGGGTTTTCCACCGCATGAGAAGACTTTAGAAAACCTTAGGTAATCCTATCCCTGCAGAGACGGGCCTAATCATGATGATTATATGAGTCAAACAACACAATATATTCCAGTATTATGTAAAACGTGCATGATCTCGATGCTGCCCGGAAAAAAACCGACCTATATGGCCGGTTTTTTTTGTGATATTTGGTATGTAGATTATTCCGGAATAAGGCGATCATGGAGTTCAAAGCGAATAAAATAGATATTGAAATCACACATGAAATAACAATAAATGGTAAATGATAAGAATATAGAAGGGAGGCAACGTGAAAATAACAAGGACAACAATGTCTAGGAAGTGCTAGGGATGAATTGAGTTCAGGGTTAACATGCTTATGGATTCAAGTTTGTAAGAAACCAACAATAAATAAACATCAAATCTAGATGATCAATAAATAAATAAATAAATCCATAAACGGTGTAAATGATAAACTTAATGTGAATGAATCTGGATGATCAGACGAATTAAGATTTTGTGAAAAATGTTTAAAATGACCGATGCGATGATCGATATTTATGATGATTGATTAAACCTAGGATTCAACCAGCAATTCAAATGAGACTTAAACGAATGAACTGAACGACAACAGATAGTGGATTAAAAACGAAAGAGAACGATGACTTAGGATGAGTAAATCTAATAATTGTAGAATAAGCAATAAATCAGAAAAATCAGTTAGAAAACCATTCTAAGGAGTTTTTACCTAACGTCTGTTTCACAAAACTCGTATTTTGTACATATGTATCTTAAAGGGTACTACCGCTGTCGCATGAATAAAATAAATCAATCATCCATATTTTAAGTGAGTCCCTCCACTTTCTTATTTAAGCGAAGTATGTCTCCACGGTCACCGTAAAAACAGATTCGCAAATACTCTCCAAACACTCTCGAGCGACCTATTGAACTGTGCATCCAGTTTTCTCTGTTAATCGTTTGGCCATTATAACTTGAATCAAAGCCATATGAAAAATAATTAATGTTTGGGGGCAAATGCTTCGCTAATGTACGATATTGTCTGCCTGCACCATGAGATTTGCATACAATTAGAAGTGACTCGATAGCGTCGAAGTTAAATACTTCTTTAGCGAATAAAACATTCTCTAACGTGTTCCTTGAGCGATCTTCGTACACGATTACATTTAAAGGAATACCTGCCTCAGTTAGTTTATTAACAATGACATGCGCTTCTGGTACAGTTTTATCTACCCAATTCTCATGCTTGATTCCTGTAGGGCTGACTCCTCCTGTGACAATAATAGTTCTTCCCAAGCCTCTTTTATAAGCGTCAATCGCGGCTTCCCAATGCCCTGGATGAGTACCTCCAAAAACAAAAATAGCATCGCAAGGTAATATTTCCTTAGATAAGAAAACGATATCAGTTAATTCTGTTATCTGTACTTCAGTTAATTTAGGGACTACAGGATCTTTAGGTATTTGAGGTTGCATATAACACCCTCCTTAATTCAAATCATTATTCTAATATATGCGTCGTATCTAATTAACTACTGACAATTTACATATTTCTGCCTTTAAAGTGAGCAATGACGCTTTTCAATTATCGATTAATATTTACTTGTGCGTGCAACCCTGTTGGTTAGATTAAATAAAAAGAGCAGCCATTGTTTCTGTCGGCTGCTTTCGTGCTTATTCATCAATAACAGGCTGTCTTCTAGTCTTTAATGAGCTGCCGTCTTCAGGAGAGTATCCAAAATCACTTCACTTTGTTTAAAGGAATCTCAGCAAGTGAATGTAACAATTTAATTTGGTGTATTATGCCCTGCTTATTATTTTTTATTAAATGGATAAGAGGAAGTGAGTTTTCTATAGCTAATCAGCCGCTAACTCTGGCCGGCAGCTTTTTTGTCATTATTGACCTATCGTTCTCCGTTAGCGTAATGCATTACGCTACTGTTCTGATTCAATCGTTTCCCATAACGAATCCCGTGACACATTTAAATATTTCAATTGCTTCATACCATAGAGGAAATCTGGCTTTCGATTGATCATGCTCATTCCTAAGTCCAAGATTCGCAGGTGCTTCAGCTTCTCTAGCTCGAGGGGTAGCTCATGGATCGAGGTGTATTGAATCGTAAGCTGCTCCAGTTGTTCCAACTTTCCAATCTCCGGTGGGATGCTGTTTAGGCTGATCTCTTCCTTCGGCTTAACCCGATACCCGGGAGCCGGCCGATCCGAGCTCGCACATTGGATGCAAAGCTCTCTCAGGTTCTTCAGTCTGGCTATTGATGCGGGAATACTCTCCAAATCAGCCGTCATGATTTTCAAGCGTTCAAGCTTGCTTAATTCGAACAGCCCTTCGGGTAGACGATAAAGATCCTGTTCAAAAATTTCTAGATCACGCATCTCTGTAAGCTCCCGGATTCGCTCAGGCAGCTCTGTCAGCCCATGTCCGCTTATATACAGCCGGTCGGTTTTATGCTTAATGGCATCATCTAGCAGACGATTCAGGTCCCAGTGAGAATTTAATTCCAAAAAAAGCCCTGTAATTCGATCCATCAGTTCGATTGCTTCTTCCTCAGTTACTTCCATACCATACATATGTTCATGGACAACCGAGTAAAGGTAGTCTCCGCCACCTTCTTTCAAGAAACACAAGTCTTCCGGCAAGCTAGGGTAAATCCAATCCGACAGGCGGTTTGCCATTTGCTTCAGCAAGTACCCGGTTTCTTCGCAGCATCTATAAAAATAGTAGGTTCCTGCAGTATAAAAGGCATTACTGCGATAGGTATTTCTTATTTGTGTAAACTCATCCCTATTATCACCTTGGATTATGATTGTTTTCACCAGATAAGGTTCCAACGCTTCCAATACGCTTGTGTAATGGCTCCTTACCGCATCACCCGGAATTTTCTCCCCAAGTACAAAACATTCCGAGTTCCGTATTGCCAAATCTATTACCTGCTCGTAAGCTTCACCTTTAGGGTCTGTATACATTCTCATCCCATAAGTCTCCATTCCCATTCAAAGTAATAATATTTCTAATACATAATACCATAAATTGGAACTATCCTGCCCGTTAGCTTAATGAAAATGGCAGGGACCTCTTGGCCGAACTGCCGTTGTGTCTATTCAGCTATAGTTTCCCGTTAGCGTAACAAAGGCAGGATTGTCACCCGACACCGATGTTTATATATATAAGTTAATTCTGTAAAAAATGCCCATGATCCCTTCTTTCTTGCGGATGAAAAAGGAGCTGCCTTAGGAAGCTCCTTCTCCTTCAACCTATTTTGAGTTTCTCATTTTGCTTCTGTATAAACTCATCTTTGGTTAAACCAAACAAAATAAAATCTAAATATTGACCATTTATATATACCACCTGTCGCCGTATACCTTCTTGAATGCAGCCAAGTTTTTGCATCATTTTCGAAGAACCTTCATTTCCTTCAAGAACATAGTCATTAAATTTATTAAGTCTTCGTTCCAAAAAGGCATATTTTAAGAGAATTTCCATAGCCCTTGTACCGTAACCCTGACCACGATACTCTTTATCTATCACTATTCCAATACTAAATGTCCCGTTTCTCTCGTCGATACTGTTTAAATTGATACCGCCTATACTTTCCCCATTCAGCTTATCAATGGTAAACATGATCCGTCCGTTTGTAGAAGAGAAATTAGCATTTTCCTCTACAAATTTTTTTGCCCCAGAAATTGTTGGTGGTAATTCAATAGCACATTCTAAAAGACGACGTGCCGGAGTATCAAAGTCGCTTATGTAACAACTTTCCCAATCTTCGGCCTGTATGGCACGCAATCTAACTTCATCATCTTGCCAGTAATAATTGCTATAATCTATACTTCTCATTATACCCACCCTCTCAAGAATAAAATGTGGTTCCAGTTTTCTAAAACCATATATTAATTTACTAAGCGGAGTTACAACCACATTGCTGTCTGTCAGCTAAACATCAACAGCGTTTTTAATTATGTATCTATACTCTGAGGGGATTAAACCATAGACCAATCACCTATCTAATCAAATCCTATCCACATCGAGAATTAGGTGCAAATACCTTCAAATCCATATTATCAGAAGGTCTCCTTATTCCGGGAATAAAGAATTTTTTAAATCAATTATTATCATCAAAACCTTAAACCCGTATTATGCAAATCTGCCCGTTAGAATTCCTGTAATACGAATATTTTGGAGATTGAACAAAAACGAGCGCCTCGGTACGATGGGGTTACACACGAGGTCATTGCCTCAAAAAGCCCATCCAGGAGGTCGCTCTACTATGAAGTTTAAAGCACAAGATAAGCAAAATCAACTCATTGAAAACATTACCGCTCATCATCTGGTCGTCGGAGTAGACATTGCTCAAGATACTCATGTTGCCCGGGCCGTCAGCTTTCGCGGGATTGCTTTAGGTGCACCGCTGGAATTCGGTAACCATCTTGAGGGTTTCAAGCTATTTGGACGCTGGATCCAGGATCTACTCCAAACCTACAAGCTTAACAAAGTCATTATAGGCATGGAACCTACAGGTCATTACTGGCTGAATCTTGCGCGCTGGCTCTCTTCTCAGCGCATTGAAGCCGTTCTCGTTAATCCCCATCTCGTTAAAAAGAATAAGGAGAACCGTGACAACTCGCCATCTAAAAGTGACCGCAAAGATGCTCTTGTCATTGCAGACATGGTCAAAAACGGGTACTACTCCCCTGTTCGTTTTCATCCAGAAGCCTACGAAGAACTGCGAATTCTCATGGCTAACCGAGACACGGTTACAAAACGGCTCAACAGTGCTGTTAACCAAATTCATCGATGGGTTGATATCGTGTTCCCTGAGCTGCGCCAGGTCTTTAAAACCCTTACCTGTACCAGCTCTATTGCTACGCTCAGACTCTTTCCCTTACCGGAGGAAATTAGTAGATTAACCACAGAAGAGGTTCTTACCGGTTGGAAACAATATGTAAAGCGTCATGCTGGAGTTAAACGAGCGGAACAGCTCATTGAACTAGCAAAATGCAGCATTGGCGCCACGCAGGCACTCCAAGCCTACAAGCTTCATCTGAGTCAACTACTAGAGGAATATGACTTGGCTCAGCGCCAACTTGAACAAATTGAGCATGAACTTCATCTCATCTTGAGGCGTATCCCCTATGCACAGAAACTGCTCGATATTCAGGGTTTGAATGCAACGAGCTTGGCTGGCATTCTAGGAGAAGCTGGAGATCTGAGCGGCTATGTACATGGAAATGCTTTATTACGACATGCCGGCCTCAATTTAACTGAAGCCAGTTCCGGAAAGTGGCGTGGTAAAATGGCGCTTAGCAAACGCGGCCGCCCTCGTCTCCGACGTTTTCTCTATCTCATGACGATGTGCATGGTCATGACCAATCCGGATATTAGAGCCCTGCACCACCATAATGTCGATGTGAAAAAACTCAAGAAAATGAAATCTATAATGAAATTGTGCGGTAAAGTCGCCCGTATGCTTGTTGGTCTGGCCAAAAGCAGTGAAGCTTACGACTCGACTAAAGTGTTTCCGCAAGCAGCTTAAGCAGTTTTTCTCACCAGCTCATGCATTCGCAGGATGACAAGAAGCACGAGGTATCGGGAGATATTAAACAAAAGGGCTCGGACCCGTTCCGTTAGAAAGACCGACCTCCACCCCTTAGTTAGATGTGACGAAGGAATGAAAGGGCTAAGACCCGTTGAGACATGGGAGTGAGAATCACTAGGGCAAAGTGGAGACGTGCATGATATGGAACAAAGTGGGTATTGGACACAACACCCTTGTTCCCGCATGCCCTTTCTACTGTCCCCAGCCACCGACTCCCCTGGATTCTCTTCTTTCATGTTTAGCTCAGGGTGAAATCCTGCGAATTCATGAGTTTGAGTGAGGAAATTGAATCACTTCGAGGGAGCTTAATGAAATAGCTGCAGAATTTTAATTAGATATGTATCTAATCGGTAATCGGCTCATATTCTTGTCCTTTACGGCAATCGGTACAAGTTCTTGTCCTCGACTCGGGACAAGAACTTGTGCCGATAAAACAAAAAAGCCGCTAAAGTAGCGACTTTCAATGTGACCATGTTCTTGTCCCTCGACAAATGCACTCATTCTGAATGCTGATTTTATTAAAAGTTATTGTTATTTTCTTCCGGATTTTAGGGATCCTCTTACAGTTCGTTTTTGAGCAATGGTTTCATTTCTTTTCATTAAGTACAGTCCTTTCTTTTTTGTTTTACTGTATAAACAAAAACTCGATATTTTATACACAATTCTATGTAGCGAACATGTGCAACAATTTGCTGATCATCTGAATTTGTCCAGAAATTTGCAATACAGTTCTCTGGCCCGTAAATTTCGCTCACTATTTAGCTATTCTTCCCAGTTAAACTCACCAAGAGCTCAATTCTCCGCTTTACCACTACTTGTGATACGGTTCTCCGCTCTATCTGTAACGCAAGTATTACGAAAAAGAGGGAGCGCTGTTATGCTCCCTCATATTCTTCAACTCATTCCAATTCCAAAATTGACTCACCACTAATTATTGTGCCATTAACTTTCCCCTCGCAAATTTCTTTCATTGAGCCCGGCTTGTCAAAATTAAACACATGCATTGGCAGATTGTAGTCTCTAGCTAAGATGAAAGCTGATTGATCCATTACCTTCAAGTTGTATTTTAAAACATCGTTGTAGTGAAGTGACCTGAACTTCCTTGCTTCTTTGTCGAACTTAGGGTCTGCATTGAGAACACCGTCCACCCCTTGTTTTGCTACTAACAATGCTTCACAATTAACTTCGATTGCCCTTTGAACGGAAGGGTAATCCGTAGTAACGTAGGGTTGCCCGTTTCCTCCTGCAAAAATTACTATGTAGCCCTTTTCCAGATGGTGAACTGCTCTTAGTCTGATGTATGGTTCTGCAACTGATGTAATAGGTATTGCTGTCATTACACGAACTTCTTTGTCTGTTTTGGCTTTAAGAACTCCTCGAAGCATCAAGCTATTAATAACAGTAGCAAGCGTCCCGATGTTGTCAGCTTCTTCTCTTTCTATTCCCCAGCTTTCCGCCATATTGCCGCGAAAAATATTCCCTCCACCTATAACTAATGATACCTCAACACCTAGATTTACAACTGACATAATTTCATTAGCAATATGGTCTAACGTTTCGGACTCAAAACCAAATTCCGTGTTTCCGGCCACTGCTCCACCACTTAGTTTAATAAGAACTCTTTTGTACCTTGTCAAATTAACACCTCCGCGCAAATAAAAAACACTAAAGCAACGAATGCTTTAGTGTCTTAATGGAACGTGAATATGAAATTGTAACAATCGACTTATCATAAGCCTTCCGTTTCCTCCTCATATTCCCACCCCTTCCAGTAATTTTTCATCAATTCATTCTATACTGTGTGAGGGTAAAATGCAACCGAAAGCGACAGGATTTCAACCATATATTAATTCCATGAGCACCTGATCTACGGGGCTATTTCTGTATCTTGAGGAGGTATTTATTTTGCGTATCATCGTTACGTGTCAGGATTTAAAATTGCTTCGGCACGCCAAAGCAATTCAACTAGTGCTCCTCGATCTTGTCCAAGAATACTTCAACCAACTAAGGGTCGAACTCGAAGACAAAGCTAAGGGCGAATTCCGCTTCTGCTTACATAGTTGTTCTTTTTGATTTTATGTAGTTCTAATGTGCTCGACTTTGCTAATTCTCTCTGAATAATTCGCAAGCAATAGGTCCAATAATCCATCCGGTACTAGTTTTTCCTGTTCATTATTTTCGAATCCATTAATTGATTTCCAAACTGCTTTATATGGAGTTATTCCTTCTATGCCTTCGATAACTTCTCTTTTGTATAAGTCATGATCAACAAGATCAGCTTCATAAATGAAATCTACTTCATGACCTATCTGATCCAAGTATGAAAATAGGTTTTCAATGACAAACTTTAGCTTGGGTTCTTGTATTTGGGAATCTAATTCTTCTTTTACTTCTCGAATTATCGTCTCTTTACTATTCTCTCCATACTCAACCGTACCACCAACCGGTCGATAAAAAGTCTTGTTTACTGCTTTATCATATGATTCTTCAACTAATATTTGATCGCCTCTTCGAATTAGACACAATGAAACGGTCCTAATGATCATTCAATGATTCCTTTCTATGTTTTTCTATGTATTATAGAGACTGTCGTATAACGTCTTATTCACTACTTCGTAAATAATTCCATATGAAGGGTATTCTCTAAACTTTTGAAAATATCCTGCCCGTTAGTTGAGAAGAAGCAGACGACCAAAAAGCCGGCTGCCTCTATATGTCTTCATTGAGCTATCGTTTCCCGTTAGCTTAACGGGCTACCGATCACCCCCACCACTTTCCCCACACATTATCCGTTGTTCAAATTCAATTATTTTATCTTCACAGCGTTTTGTAGCAGCATGATGATTAGTTTTCATTCTGTCTTGCTTTAGCCACTCTCGGTAATTGTTTTTCAAAAATGGATAATACATTTGAAATCAAATGTTCGCTCGGATTTTTGTTGTCTTTTAAAAGTGCATATATAAGGTTCAAGAAAGTCTTGGCATCTTTCTCTGTTAAACTTTTGATTGATTCCATGGTGCTATCACTTGGAAAATTTTCTTCCTTCGTCTCCATAACTATTCCTCCATCTTTAAATATCATTTATTCTTCCGTTACAAATCGTTGTTTCCAAGCCACCTCCCTTGATTAAAACGTTTCCAGTGGTTGAAAAGTTATTTTATGGTTTCCCGTTAGAATTCCTGTAATACGAATATTTTGGAGATTGAACAAAAACGAGCGCCTCGGTACGATGGGGTTACACACGAGGTCATTGCCTCAAAAAGCCCATCCAGGAGGTCGCTCTACTATGAAGTTTAAAGCACAAGATAAGCAAAATCAACTCATTGAAAACATTACCGCTCATCATCTGGTCGTCGGAGTAGACATTGCTCAAGATACTCATGTTGCCCGGGCCGTCAGCTTTCGCGGGATTGCTTTAGGTGCACCGCTGGAATTCGGTAACCATCTTGAGGGTTTCAAGCTATTTGGACGCTGGATCCAGGATCTACTCCAAACCTACAAGCTTAACAAAGTCATTATAGGCATGGAACCTACAGGTCATTACTGGCTGAATCTTGCGCGCTGGCTCTCTTCTCAGCGCATTGAAGCCGTTCTCGTTAATCCCCATCTCGTTAAAAAGAATAAGGAGAACCGTGACAACTCGCCATCTAAAAGTGACCGCAAAGATGCTCTTGTCATTGCAGACATGGTCAAAAACGGGTACTACTCCCCTGTTCGTTTTCATCCAGAAGCCTACGAAGAACTGCGAATTCTCATGGCTAACCGAGACACGGTTACAAAACGGCTCAACAGTGCTGTTAACCAAATTCATCGATGGGTTGATATCGTGTTCCCTGAGCTGCGCCAGGTCTTTAAAACCCTTACCTGTACCAGCTCTATTGCTACGCTCAGACTCTTTCCCTTACCGGAGGAAATTAGTAGATTAACCACAGAAGAGGTTCTTACCGGTTGGAAACAATATGTAAAGCGTCATGCTGGAGTTAAACGAGCGGAACAGCTCATTGAACTAGCAAAATGCAGCATTGGCGCCACGCAGGCACTCCAAGCCTACAAGCTTCATCTGAGTCAACTACTAGAGGAATATGACTTGGCTCAGCGCCAACTTGAACAAATTGAGCATGAACTTCATCTCATCTTGAGGCGTATCCCCTATGCACAGAAACTGCTCGATATTCAGGGTTTGAATGCAACGAGCTTGGCTGGCATTCTAGGAGAAGCTGGAGATCTGAGCGGCTATGTACATGGAAATGCTTTATTACGACATGCCGGCCTCAATTTAACTGAAGCCAGTTCCGGAAAGTGGCGTGGTAAAATGGCGCTTAGCAAACGCGGCCGCCCTCGTCTCCGACGTTTTCTCTATCTCATGACGATGTGCATGGTCATGACCAATCCGGATATTAGAGCCCTGCACCACCATAATGTCGATGTGAAAAAACTCAAGAAAATGAAATCTATAATGAAATTGTGCGGTAAAGTCGCCCGTATGCTTGTTGGTCTGGCCAAAAGCAGTGAAGCTTACGACTCGACTAAAGTGTTTCCGCAAGCAGCTTAAGCAGTTTTTCTCACCAGCTCATGCATTCGCAGGATGACAAGAAGCACGAGGTATCGGGAGATATTAAACAAAAGGGCTCGGACCCGTTCCGTTAGAAAGACCGACCTCCACCCCTTAGTTAGATGTGACGAAGGAATGAAAGGGCTAAGACCCGTTGAGACATGGGAGTGAGAATCACTAGGGCAAAGTGGAGACGTGCATGATATGGAACAAAGTGGGTATTGGACACAACACCCTTGTTCCCGCATGCCCTTTCTACTGTCCCCAGCCACCGACTCCCCTGGATTCTCTTCTTTCATGTTTAGCTCAGGGTGAAATCCTGCGAATTCATGAGTTTGAGTGAGGAAATTGAATCACTTCGAGGGAGTTGAATAAATAGCTATTCAACCCACTTCGGTATTTGTCGCCTAAAATACTTCCCAACCTTCTCTAACTCATCCATAACGAGCTTTATTTTATCGTCTTCTAGAAACCAGTTCTCTTTAGTTGTCCCTGATTTATCAATTATTGGACTAACATAAAAAATAGTCTCTCTAGGAAAATGAAATTGATAAGTTAGTAGTGCTCTTCGTGCATGATAATTTTTACAGACCAATAAAATTTTTTTAGGGTGAATCCCTTGTTGCTGTAATACTTCCAAAGAGAAGCGAGCATTCTCAAAGGTATTCGTTGCTTTATCTTCTTTAAGTATTGCTTTAGGATTAACCCCTAACGAAACACCCACATTTTGTAGATATTCCCATTCGGTTGTTTCTACATATGGGGTGGAACCTCCAGAAGGTAATATCAAGGAAGAGAGCCCTTGATGGTATAACGTTGCGGCTCTTTCCATCAACTGAGGTTGACTCGCGCCTGGGATTAAAATAACATCTGCGTGTCCGATCTCCGTTTCGAAAAACATAAAATCACTGATGCAATCAAATGGAAAAGACATTGAACCTCCTTACTGAATTGACATATGTATTCGCCGTTGTATCCCACCATCCTGCCCGTTAGCTTAATGATAATGCATGAGAACAGTTAGATACTTATCTAATCGGTAATCGGCTCATGTTCTTGTCCTTTACGGCAATCGGTACAAGTTCTTGTCCTCGACTCGGGACAAGAACTTGTACCGATAAAACAAAAAAGCCGCTATTTTAGCGACTTACAATGCGACTATGTTCTTGTCCCCCGACAAAACCATACTTTTGTTAAGACTCCGTTATCCATTATTTCCCAAAATGCACTAGCGCTTTTACCCTGCAGAGTACCACATGGGTTGGTTTCTCCTCTATTTCGTCCTGAGATACACACGACCTCACCTATAACATCATTACCTGGAACTTGCAGAGCTGTTAACCTTGTGGTTTCGTTGTAGACTTGATTACTTAGAAGATTGGTTGAACTAACACGTATCGCCGCAGCATCTACGTTATTCCCATAATGGGCTATACTACTAAAGGTACCAATATACGCATCGGACTGATATATTCCTGTACCCGGTTGTTTATACCAACAATGTGCTGCAGTCATAATATACGGGTTACCTGAAGAATCTAAGGCAGAATAACCTGTTGAACAATTTCCAGCTGTAGATGGTGCCGAATCAATAGTTAATCCCCCCTGTAAGGGTCTAATGCGATCCCTACGTAAATTATCCTCTGTCTTTGAAGTTGGGTCTGTAACTATTTTAAATAGGTTTTTATTTTGTCTAGTAATCTCACTGATTTTTTGGACTATTAAACCATCGGCATCATTAACTTCCTCTATAGTACCTATTTGAATTTCTTGATTAATAAAGTCAACATTAATATAAAGAAGGCTTGGGATTAATTCAGTTACTATTGAAAGATTGCTGCGTAGGAGATTGGCTGCATCCTCCATTTCTTTTTCAGAATACTCAGCTTCAAAAGTTTTAATTGGCAGAAAGCTATTAATGGAACTAGCCTCCAACATAGAAGTTGTATTTTCCTTGAATCCTATATTAATTGTACCTCCTGAAGCTTGGTCTATATACATTCCTAAATAGTTTTCGTCGAGGCTGTATAGGTTTCTGATTTCATCAGTCTTAACATCTTGTTCTTGTATTCTATTTATTAATTCTTGCTCTTCTTTTTGAAGGAGCTCGTATCTTTCATATAAGCCTGATCACCATGTCGGTTGAGTGTGCTATCTTGTGGGGTAATATTATATGCATTCGATACCCCTCCGAGAGAATCAGCAATGATATGTCCTTCATCTAAAACGTCACTTTCGACACCAGGAACCTTTGCCTCATCAGGGTAGTATCTGCCAGACGATAGTACAAGTTCGTTACGGTCGTCTTGTAGAATAATTTCATCAGCAATGACACGTACTAATTGCCCATCTTCATTAGTAAATGCCCAATATTCACGGTCTCCGTATCCAATGTCAACAACAACGTTAGGTTCACGATGCCCAGACAAATCACCACCATCGACTTCGATAAGCTTGTATCCTAAAAACAATTCGTTATTTGGTTGTGTTGATGTTTCCTCTCCTACTGGTTCATCAACAACCGCTTTGACAGCTGCTTTTTTTTCACTATTCTTAGTTGTTGTATCTGTGGTTATTTCTTGTGAATCTGTTTCTACATCTGTATTGGATGTATCTTCTATGTTGGTACAACCAACCATAAAGATGATCGTTAAAATTAAAATTAAATAGTTCATTTTCTTTTTCATTTTAGGACTCTCCTATAATTTCATACTGTTCATTCTAAAAACGACGACTTTAACTATATTTTCTTGTTCTATAATCTTACCATAAAAGACTAATATCCTATTGTATTACCCTGCCCCCGTTAGCGCAGCGAAGGCAGCCGATCTTAGTCGTCGGCTGCCTTCGGGTCATCATTAAGCTATAGTTATCCGTTAGCTTAATCATGACAATAGATCTCTTCGTTTAAAACGACCTCTCTTGAAATTTTGGGTTCCATAGGATAGCAGTGGATTTAATCTTGAGCTTCTGCGAATAACTCTCTGAGCATCCTATCCTTGTTATTCACAAACTCTTTCATAATCATAAAATGGTCGGTCTCTTCCAATACTTGGACCTCGATACCATTCGGCTTTAGATTGTAAATAATCGAATCTGGATATGCCATAAGGATTGGGGAATGAGTCGCAATAATAAATTGAGAGTTTTGCAAAACAAGTTCATGGATTCGTGTCAGCATCGCCATTTGGCGAAGGGGAGACAATGCAGCCTCAGGCTCATCAAGTATATATAATCCATTCTCCCCGAATCGATGAATGAAAGTGGAAAAGAACGACTCTCCGTGCGATTGCTCATGCAAGGACTTGCCACCGTACGAATCTTTAATAGGGCGACCGAATGAAGGTTGGCTGTCCAACTCATCGATCGTCGTGGCTAAATTATAATAACTTTCTGCCCGGAAGAAGAAGCCATCCCTCGGGCGTCGCGGACCTCTGATCAATTGTATATATTCATATAAGCTGGAGTGAGTAGCCTGGGTTGAGAAGGAAAAGTTGATCGTCCCACCCTCCGGGTTAAATCCCCATGCGACAGCAATGGACTCCATCAGTGTTGATTTGCCCATCCCATTTTCACCTACGATATAGGTTACCTTGGGGTGGAAATCAAGAGTATTTAGGCTTCGAATGACCGCCAAATCAAAGGGGTAACGATTATAAGCGGGTACTTGGTGCCTCTTGAGCTGAATTTGTCGTAAATAGGAATGCTGTACATTCAATATAGTTCACTCCCTTTTAAGCCTTTAATCGTTATCCTTTCCTTTGTTGGCCAACGCTGACTCATGTCTCACCCTTTAGTTTACTCCATCAATCAAATAATACCACATACCGAAACTATCCTGCCCGTAAGCGTAAGGAAACTGCAATCGATCAACTGGTCGGCTGCAGTTTTATCATTAGTGAGCTATCGTTTCCCGTTAGTTTAGCGAAGTTCCCACCACCATGTCCAAGTATTTCCTTAAGTCATCTTTGGCGTGTGAATTATTAGTCCAAGCTCCTAAATTCCAACTCATATATCTAAGTCCTAGGTAGCGAGAGGCGATTGCATACATTTGATTGAAATGATTATCTGAAAACTCCATAGTATTAGCAGCCAGTAACCCCCTATATTCCTCAATTTGTTCCGAGGTACCGCAGCGAAGAGGAATGTCTAGAAATAAAGAGCCATACCTAGCTTCTTCCCAATCAATAAAAATTACATCCGTATTGTTATGGACTAACACGTTTCCTGGATTAAGGTCGTTATGAATTAATGTTTGACTGCTCTCATCTTTTATTACGTATTGTATATCCTCGGAAATCGTATTTGCCACATCTTCTACTAAAGGTATGTATTCTCCGAAGGTTGCTCTAAACTGTTCGTTCCCCTTAGCTGCATGCCATTGGGGTTTCCACCGCTCGTATAACATCTTTTCAATATGGGAGCTGTCTACCTCAGGTAACCATGAAAGTTCTTTTTTTTGACCAAAGTTAGAGATGTGAATATGTGATAGTACACTCGGTTCACTTTTCTGAAGCAACCTAATATTTATAGTTTTATAATCCGTTTGATAATCAACATCCTGTAAACAAATAAGAGACCTTTCATCTACTTCAGAGCCATATGACAGAGAAAAAGGCACACTTGCTTTTTGTGAGTAAAGCCTTGTTAGTACCAGCCGTTCTATCCTGGTAGCATGTTTTGAAACAAGAGACAACTTTGAGGTTTCGTTAAGTATTTTTATTAGTACACTATGTCGCATTAACTCAACTGCTTGTAATCCCATATTAATCGCCTTGCTTTCAATGCTTAAAACTTCTGCTTTAGGATCTATAAATTTCTTC
This sequence comes from Paenibacillus sp. FSL W7-1332, assembly GCF_037969785.1. Taxonomy (NCBI): domain Bacteria; kingdom Bacillati; phylum Bacillota; class Bacilli; order Caryophanales; family Paenibacillaceae; genus Paenibacillus; species Paenibacillus sp. FSL W7-1332. The sequence goes on from NZ_CP150209.1 coordinate 3,543,957, forward strand.
ACAGTCTCTTGTACCAATTTTTGGACATTATTATTTATTAACGTCAAGTTACTCACCCACTCATGTAATACTTTACCGAATTATACCGCAGTTCTAAGCTTTAGTGTGAAAAAGAGTTTTAGACACTTTGTTCGACTATCCTGCCCGTTAGTTGAACAAAAGCTGCCGATCACATTGATCTGCTGCCTTCTTGTTTTTATTGACTTATCGTTTCCCGTTAGCTTAACGATACTGTTGTTCGTTTATTTCAAATTATTCCAGATTTAATCTTTCCGCGGTGCTTTCCAAACTACAAATAGAATCAATGACTGCGGTGTGCTCAGCTAATATTTGCAGCTTCAATATGTGGACTCCCCATCCCCTCTCTTAAAGGTCCCACTTGATTATTTAAAGTAAGTGCGTTTATTATATAAATAATTTCTTCTACATTACATAAGATTTTCAAAAAATCGATCTTCAATCACCGTTAATCTGAAGGAACTTTATTCAAATAACCTATACATTAAAAGGAAGCGATAATGTGGATCAGATCGATAAAAACATCCTGTTTCATATGGAAAACCAAGCCAGATTGTCCATGACCGAATTGGGAAAGTTGGTGGGACTATCACAGCCAGCCGTCACGGAACGAGTGAAGCGACTGGAAGAAAGCGGGGTGATTGAAGAGTATCGTACCGTTATAAATCCCAAAAAAATAGGAAAACAAAGTACATCCTATCTACTTTTTCGGACCAGAGAATGCAATGCTTTCCTTGATTTCTGCCGTTCTTCCCCCGAAGTTGTGGAATGTTATCGCGTAAGCGGGGAACATAACTATTTATTAAAAGTCATGACAGACTCCATCGCGGACCTAGAAGCGTTTGGAGATCAGTGTGACAAATTCGGAACCTACACTACACTTATCGCGATGTCTTCGCCTATTGCGCATAAAAACCTGATTGAAGGAACCAACCTCCTCATCTGAGTATTACGCATTTATTTAAAGACCGCCCATCTATCGGTTACATGGATGGGCGGTCTTTCGTATAAAGAATGAAGCCGTTTTAGAAGGGATTCCTAACAACTGATCTTTTCCGATATAAAAATCCGCTTTTAGCGAGATCTAGGAAATCCGTGATTTTGGGCGGTCCAAGCTATAATAAGGGTAATTAGCAACAAGAGAACCAATGAACCTGGTAGGAATCTGGCCCCGATCCAATCAAGCAGGATAGCCCCAACAATTCCTCCTGCACCGATTCCGAGATTCCACGCCGTTACTAGCATGGATTGAGCGATATCCGCACTTTGGCCACCTGCATGTGCAATGGCTGTCTGTAGTAATGTGGCTGCTCCGCCAAAGGTCATTCCCCATGCGATGACACCGAAGATGATGACGACCGGCTGATTTATCCAGATTTCCATTGCCGCTGAGGCAAGGGCAAATATCGCAATGCTTGATAAAACCAGTATTCTCATATAACGATCAATCAGCAACCCAATGATCCAAGTGCCGATTACTGAAGTCACACCGAATAATAGCAGAATCAGATCGACTCTATGGGCCAGTGCCGTGTCGGCCAGAAAAGGGGAAATGTAGGTATACAAAATATTGTGAGCTAGCACCCAGGCGAGAACCACAAACAAAATGGGCCGAATTCCAGGTATGAAAAAGATTTTATGCAATGGGAGTTGATGCTGAGCGGGCTCTCCTTCATAATCCGGCATATTCCAGAGCACCCATGCAATGAGGGCTAGCGTCAATATGGATACTGTTCCAAAGATCAGGCGCCAGCCTGCATACGTTCCGAAAAATGTTCCTATCGGAACCCCGAGCGCCAATGCCAAAGGTGTGCCTACCATAGCGACGGCCATGGCTTTTCCTTTTAACGACTCAGGCACCATGCGGCGTGCATAACCTGCAGTCATTCCCCACAACACCCCCGCTGCTACTCCTGCACAGAAACGTGCGATTAGCGTTATAGCATACACCGAAGATAAGGCAGTCACCGTGTTAAATACCAGAAAACCTATGATACATAGCAGCAAAAGCGGTTTGCGTCTCCACTCTCGTGTCGCCGTGGTCAGCGGAATGGCAGCCAGCAGGGAGCCCACTGCATATAACGTAACCAGTTGTCCGGCCAGCGCCTGCGTTACGCCAAGATCACTCGCAATCTGGGGTAGTAGCCCAGCAGGCAGACTTTCCGTAAGTATGCAGATAAATCCTGCCATAGCTAACGCCAGTAGACCTGCCCATGGAAGACTTTCTTTTTTGACATCGGTGTCATTTGTGGCAGAATACATTTCGTTCGAAATCACAAATAATGCTCCTTTATTCTGTATTTTGAGATAGCTAAAATGCTCACTTGCTATCTTTGATAAGCTTACAGAAATAAGCTCTCATTGTGCATACAGGATTAAAGGTAGTGGAACTTTATCACAAAGAAAATCCATTTATTTCGGAATGTTTACTTTTAATTTTAATGGTCATCTTATTCTAGCCACTATGACTGCACTAACCTGCCCGTTAGCTTAATGAATTGCATGGAAACCTAGTTAGATATTATCTAATCGGTAATCGGCTCATGTTCTTGTCCATTACGGCAATCGGTACAAGTTCTTGTCCTCGACTCAGGACAAGAACTTGTACCGATATCTTGTATCTCGACAATTTTGGCTTTCTCAAATATTAAAACCATTAATAAAAATATTGAACAACTATAAGACCGACAATAATAACAATAGTTAATACTAAAGTGCCTTTCCAACCTAAATCGACTATACTATACCGAGCCCTACTATTTCCGTGATTCATATGACCAAATGGATTATTTTCCAATTCTTCTTGTCTTAGTCTTTCTCTTGTTCTTTCAGGAGTTTCATAATCTTTGCTCATTGTTTACCTACCCCTAGGTTAATAATTTTAATTAGATATCCAATACCAATTTATTGATGCAGTAGTATAATAATAACATTTTTATGTATTCCACAACCTTCTTGCACTACCCTGCCTGTTAGTTGAACAAAAGCAGCCGATTACGTTGATTGGCTGCATTCTTGTTTTTATTGAGCTATCTGTATCCCGTTAGTTGAATTGTTTTTTATGAAAAATTGGATAGTATCGTTTTATTCCTAGGTACTGTACTCAATAAAAAGTCTTCTTTAGGTGCTTCTTTTAAGAGATTTTCTCCACGTATTCTTAGTTCCTCGTGTTGATTCCGTACGCGTTTAACATGCTCTTCATCACCTTTAACCTGGTTTTCTATATTTTGATATTCCTCAAGGCTCTTATATTCCCAAATCGCAAAGACTTCAATAGCACCTTCGATTTCTTCCGTCATCCACCGACCAACTAAACTTGCCCCATATTTGAGTTGTGTAGGTAAAAGAAATTCATTAAATAAATGATTAAATTCATCTATTCTTTTTGAATCTATTTTGTATGACTTCCTTCGATATATACTCAATTCTTTATCTTCTCCTCTGCTCGAAATGTCACTAAGTATTTATTCTTTAATGAACTTTATATCCCTGTTAAAACAATCCTGGAACTTCAACATTATTAAGCTAAACTGCCCGTTAGCTTAGTGAAATTGCATGGAAACATAGTTAGATACTTGTCTAATCGGTAATCGGCTCATGTTCTTGTCCTTTACGGCAATCGGTACAAGTTCTTGTCCTTGGCTCGGGACAAGAACTTGTACCGATATAACAAAAAAGCCGCTAAAATAGCGACTTTCCATGGGACAATGTTTCTGTCCTCCGACACTTCTTTATGGGTTGTGTCACATAAACGGCCGGTCAATCCGGACGTTTATTGCGGGAAACGTTAGCTCAATAAAATAGCGACAGTCAATTTTCTCGTCCTTGGCTGTCGCTGTTTCTTTTTCAAATTTAGTCTAAAACATACCCTGCTTTCAATCTTCAACTTTAGAAAACTGATGTTTAAAGAATTCCTTATATGTCATTGGTTTTCGGCCAATTAGACTTTCAAGATCCCCGGATGTCTCCGAAAATTCTCCAGTGTTGACTCCTCGCACCCAGCCTAATAAAAAATCAGTCATGAAAACAGGCAAGCCATTTGCTACCATAGAGTCTATATATTCTTTTTCGCTAACTGACTCATAAGGGATATTCATCTCACTAATCTCCGAGAGGGCTTCAGCGATGTCTGCAAAAGAGCTCCCCTCGCTGCCACTTAGAGTGTATGTCTTATTTTCGTACCCGTGTTGAGTGAGAACGGCTACGTTAGCTGCCGCCAAGTCATCCAGAGATGCAGCGGCAACTTTGCCGGAACCCTCTGGTACTCGCACGCCGGCTTTAAGCGCATCTCCGAAATACATATGCAAGGTTTCAAGGTACGGTGGATTCCGCAGAATGGTATAGTCTAATCCGGATGCTCTAAGCGTTTGTTCAGCAAATAAGTCTGACATCGTTACTTCGGGCAAAATAAGATTTGAATTTTCTTTTCGAATGATCGACGTGTAGATCACTTGTTTAACACCAGCCTCCTTTGCAGCTGCGATGACATTGAAATGTTGCGTATTACGGTCGGTAAATGCTTGCGCGGAGATAAGCATGACTTTGTCAACACCATTAAAAGCTCGCAGAAGGGAGTTATAATCGAAATAGTCGCCCTGATGGGCCTCCACACCTTCTTTAACAAACCTTTCGATTTTTTCAGATTGCGGATCACGTACCAATACAGCGGCCTGATTTGCCGGAACCTTTTTAAGAAGAAGGTTTAGCGTCCTGCTGCCAAGATTACCCGTTGCTCCAGTAATAAGTATTTTACCCATATTAGTAACCCCTTTGAACTTTTATTGATAAACCAGTTGCAGTATAGGATAACGTTATCGTACAGTGTATTGATCCAGCAGATTTAAATTCAATCCGGCGAGAGGTCCTCCTATTTGCTGCAGCAGACCGCCCTGGCTCAAGGATCCAAGATCAATACAGGCAAAGCCAATCTTCTCCCAAATTTCTTTCAAGACTTGTTTTACCTGGATGTCGTCACCGGACATGAACAGGACAGTCTTCGGCTTCTCTTCCGTGTAATCCTTAATCCATTCCATCGGAACACTGTTAAAAGCTTTAATTACATGAGCACCCGGAGCATATTGGGCTACGATTTCACTTGAATTCTTTCCTGACCATTCGCCAAGTAGAGGTTCCGTATTTTCAAAACGGTTGGTAGCATCAATAAGAACACGGCCTGTCCAGTCAGGAACCATTGACAAAGCAGCAGGCATTTGCGCCCACGTCACGCATAATATTACAAAGTCCTGCTCAGCTGCTTCTGACGGTGTTCCGGATTTTGCGCCAGCACCAAGCGAGCTTACCAGATCTGAGAGCGTTTCGGGACCACGACTATTACTGAGAATAACTTCATGACCGTGAAGCAATAGATGTTTCGCCAGCGTTTGAGCAACTGTTCCAGCACCAATAAAGCCAAATTTCATAACGCACCTCCAAAAACTTATCGATCTACATACGACTCCTTTTATTAATTCTTTGATTTTCTTCATGGCCATAAGTCTTATTATGATCCATCCATAACTTTTAAAATAGTACGTACTTTTATGTTATATAGTAACTAAAAAGTGATAATTGTGATGAAGTGCAGAATAAATGGATCAATGAAATTACTCTATTCTACATTTAATCTCCGATATTCATCCTTACTCAAGTTCTTCTCTGCATAATTTTGGCCCCAATCACAAAGAGCTCGCAAAGTGGGTTCAAGTGACATACCCATTTCTGATATTGAATATTCCACTTTTGGTGGTACCTGATTGTACATTTTTCTTATAATCAAATTAGCACTCTCCAACTCCCGCAACGACTGGACTAACATTTTCTGAGATATTGTGGGTATGAGCCTTCTCAATTCACCGGTCCGTTTAGGACCTTTTATTAAATAATACAGAATAAGAGGCTTCCACTTCCCGCCAATGACATTTAAAGTGATTTCCAGATCACAATAAAAAGTTTTCAATTTAAAAAACACTACCCTTCATTAAATTTCCATTATTATAATACATGATAACCCTATTACTTGTTGATCTAACGGGAAATGATAGTTGAACATAAAGGGTTTCACATATTAGTCATGACTAATATGTGAAACCCTTTAATATATCTATCTTTCTTAAATTTAGGTCTTGATAACCTAGTAAAATTAAGTATTAGACTGACGCTGCCTCACTAAGGATACAGGTAGGATAGCGCATAAGCCACTGGTATGTTCAGTACCTTACTCTAGATGCTAATTGCTCTTGGGCTTTTTCGATGGGCAACATTTAATAAAATAGGTCGGGCTCATCTGAGCCTGGCAGCCGGTACATACATAGACTGTTTCACCGTTATGTGTAAGCTTCCGAATTGGCTGGGTAGAGAAGAGGTTGGGCTCATCAATAAACTCTAGGAAGAATTGTTTTTGTAACTGCTTCCGGGTCTCCCATTCAATTTCTTGCCCAGGTAAGTAATTGTGCACGTCTCGAAGCCAAATCTCAAATCGGTGCATGATCTCGGTATAAGGACCTTCTCCATTCTTGATGCTTCCTTTTGTAGGATATGCAATGCCAAGCGAATCTGACCACTTCAGATTACCGTTTCTTCTGGCATAAAGACGACTACTCTTCTGACTCTTTCTTTGTATATCTTGACACAGGTTGCAAAGCTGCAACGAGCCATTCCGTTCAGCAAGCGCAATATCTTGGGGAAGTCTCGCGTAAGATTTCTTGCAGGCGGTACAATCCAATATATGTACGATCGGTGGGTCAGACTCTCTACGCTGTGAAGTGTTAATGAGATGAGCGGCTGCTCGAAGGTCCATCGTAACTCCTCCTAATGTGTACTGTCTACATGACACATTTTACACACCGGGGATTAAATGTGTCATGTCGATTGTACACAAAACTGCCGCGACTCAGATTTAGTCTATTTAATCTCTTCTTCAACCTCCACTTGCTAATAGTTGAAAGTCCTACAAATGATATTTTCTTTATATGGTCATTTGCTTTTCGTTAGTCTTCTCCGTTTACCTGGCGATTCTCTATTGTTTTATAGTAACTTGAATACGTTCGATCGCTATTCGATGATTTGAAACTCCGTAAACAATCATCTGCAGCCTGCGCTTTGCTTTTGATCAATAGCTTTAGACAGATACCAGTCACGAGCTCTCTCGTAGGGTAGTATGTGCGCTTATTCTAAATGATTTGATTTTTGGGGTTCAAGGTGTAGGATTTCTTTTGATAAGTAACGGTAATCTTGCCGGTCTTGCATCTTCGGTTCCGCCCAACAAGGCCATCAACTCTATCGACTCGCACAGGTTTTCAAACAAAGCCTCGGGTCAAGCCCGGGTCAGACGCTGCTTAAGCAAGAGGCTGATACTCCAGCCGACAGCTAGTGCGGTGGAGCTGTCTCCGCGCGCCAGCCGTTCCTGGGCCAGCACCATTTCATAGACGGAGGCTTCCTCTCCGCCAAATCGCTTGGGAACGGTTAGTTTTAAATAGCCTGACGCCTTGAGATCTTCAAAGTTCTCGTACGGAAACGATCCTTCCGAATCATGCTTGGGAGCTCTCTCCGCGAATATGGCGGCCAGCCGGTCTGCCCTCTCCGCAATGTTCACCTCGTGTTCATTTCGTATGAATGGATCTGCGACATAAGATCGGTTCAAGCTCGCCCCCTACTTTTCAATACCGTGTATTTTGGTAGTAATATAGAAATTGTTAGCAATCCGGATTTGGGGTCTCGATGAAGGGACGTTATGGCAAGTGAAGCTCGAAAACCTGCTCGACGTGGCTTACGCCCCACGCTTCGTTCGGACGCTCGCCGGTCTTGCGGAAACCGACGTTCTCGTACATCCGAATCGCATTTTCCTGATCCTCGGTCGTTTCCAGGAACACGTTCCGGTAGCCCTTTTCCCGGCAATACTTGACGGCCTCGTTCAATAACGTCTTGCCAAGTCCCCTTCCCCTGAAATCGGGGTGCAGGATGAACCATCTGAGCTGTGCTTTGTCCGGCGTATGCCCGACAATGGCGATAGCGCCGACGATGTGGCCGTCCGCCTCCGCCAGCCAGAACCGATCCTTCTCCCGGTCATAATGTTGGAAGAACTCATGAAAGGTCTTGCAAACATAGCCCTCAAATCCATGATTATAACCGCACTCCTCCGCGTACACCCAGCCGTGCAGATGGATCAGGACGCCAACGTCCCCCGACCGCAGCTCGGTGCGGATGACCACGCCCAGACCGCGATCCTCTTCGGTGGAGAGGGAGCTTTCAATGGCCGTCATGCTCTTCGCAATCAGCCCCTTTCTGTGCTCCGGTAGTCCCTCGATTAACCGGCGGATTTGCTCGTCGGATAGCGCATCGAGCTTGTGCAGCATTTCACGGCCCTGATCGGACAGGTAATGATAGTAGGATCTGCCGTCTTTATCGGATTGAACGCGGTAGGTCAGCCCAAGCTTATCGAATCGCTTTAAGATGCGGCTTAAATATCCGGCATCGATGCTCAGCTTGTCGATCAGCATTTTGGCTGTGCAATGCTCCGTATTCTGAATTTCGTAAAGCACCCTAGCCTCGGAGAGAGAAAAATCGCTGTGCAACAGATGTTGATCGAGGAGTCCGAGCACATTCGTATAAAAACGGTTAAAGCGCCGGATCGTCTGAATGATGGTTGCATCTGACATGATGAGTGAGCCCCTTTCTTTTTATTCGGATAGCAAAAAATTAACATTAATATTTGACTAAGTCAAATATTAATTTGACATAGTCAACTAAATGAACAGCGAAAAACACGGAATCCGCTTATTCCGTGTTTTTCCCATGGTAACCCATTACAACCACCTTGCTTAGTTGTGCAGGTCGACGGTTTTATTCAATTCGGAATCCTCTTCCTGACGCTGGCCGTTCATTTTCCGGAAGGCGCTGACAATGCAGATTTCCGTCGGGGTCCTAATTTATCAAAATAAGTGGAACACTCGAAATTTCCCAGTGAGATTAATACCCATCATTCTTAGGTCACATCCTTCTGTGCTAGCCTTCGAATGTCTTTGTAGCGTAGTAAGGCCCTTCAGTAGAGCAACACTCATGTATACATATGATTTGCCTCCTGTCCGTTTGTGAACAAAGGCAGCCGATCTCTTAGCGGTTGCCTTCGTGGTAGTGCCCAGAATAAACTGTTAGGATGGGTTTATCTAAGTATGTTTCTGTAGTAATAACCCAGGGGCCTTTAGTTGGTGTATAGAAATACGTTGCACTTGTAGTGTACGACTTTCTACCCTTAACATTATCGTCAGCTCTAATTCGTGAAAGTTCAAAATCAATACGCTTATCACTATAAAATTTTACAGTAACATTTAAAAGGACTTTCCCATTTACTTAATTCAGGGAATTTAAAGTGATTGTTACATCGTTACGTGCAATAGTAATTGGAAGTTTTTCGTAATTATCGATTTGAATATAGCGCCACATAAAAATGCGGATACGATTTTCAGTTTTTGTTTCATTATTTAATCCTCCAAATTAATATTCACCATCAACCTATCTGCTATATTAGCATCGTAGCATTACAAAATAGCAGTATGAATCATGTTCTTACGAATCACCACCCATTATATTGGACAGGAGCCACTGGAAAAACAACCTTCTACTATAACCTTGCTATAAATGATGTCCGAGCAAGAATTATTTCAATTGTTAATGCGAATAGAAGTACAATTATTAGCGGTAACGGTTATGCTACAATAAATGTTAGTATAGATGGACAAATGTACAGGTTGGTTGTAAGTAATTATAGAATAAATACATTTTACCTTATTGATTAAGTTACAACATACCTTTAGTTATTGGAGTAGTTTATGCTAAATATAACCACATACATTGAAAAGAAGACTATAGATTCTTTTTACTTTAGTCAAGATAATATTGAAGACTATTTTATTTCATTGAAAGATAGTTTATCAATCCAGGTGGCTAACAGACAATTAAACAAGCATAAAGGCCATAAGTTAGATGGTGTAGTAAATATAAAAACGTCTGATACTACAATCACCAACTTTATGGATTGGGATGATATTGACTTGATGTGGATCGGTGTTTTAGAAATGACTTTGGAATATAAAAAAACAGGTTTTGGAGAGCACATTATGGCCATGAATAGCCATGAGTGGAGTGTCAAAAGAATCATTACAAAACCAGAGAACAAGATATTATTTAGAGTAAAAAGAAATCCGTTGATTTTTGAAGGTACAAACCTTTACGAAGCTTACAAAGAGACGAAAAACATTGTTGTTGAAGAAGAATTTTTATCTGAAATTCTTAAGGCGGCTAATGAGTTTATTTCTTTTAGAGAAAAACTATTTAAAATTGATAATCTAGGCAGATTAAAAGCAGTATTGTCTGAAATACAATCTTATTAGGCCAACTAGTAGTTTTAATTTAACAAGTGGCATAAAAAGATCTCCCAATCTGAGCAATTCGGATTAAATCCGAATTGCTTTTTCTTATGGCTTTAGCCAGTTGAGTGCGTGAAACGCGCGAAACAAAAAACCACCCGCTATGCGGGTGGAGGGATTAAGGGTTTGACCACTGAGACCATTCCAATAAAATTGAGATGTTCAGGCTCAAAGAAAGGAATGGTCTCAAATGGCAACCAAGAGCTACAGCCTAGCTCACACAAAGTGGATGTGCAAATACCACATTGTATTTACCCCGAAGTATAGACGGAAAGAGATCTATAATCAAGTAAGAAGAGACTTAATAGAAATTTTCAAACGCTTATGTAAGTACAAAGGAGTAGAAATTATAGAAGGCCACATGATGCCCGATCATGTCCATATGTTGGTGGCTATCCCGCCGAAAATTTCAGTCTCATCATTCATGGGATATCTAAAGGGGAAAAGTTCGTTAATGATCTTCGAGAAGCATGCACAACTAAAATATAAATACGGGAATCGAAAATTTTGGGCAGAAGGATATTATGTGAGTACAGTAGGTTTGAATGAAGCAACAGTAGCGAAGTACATTCGTGAACAAGAGGCACATGATCAAGCCATGGATAAGTTGAGTGTAAAAGAGTACGAAGATCCATTCAACAGCAACAGGGGCAAAAAGAAATAAACCAGTTTAACTGGTAAGTGAAAGTGACAAATAACAATGAGCCTGAACAGAGTTATGGTCAGGCTAGCGTCTTTAGGCGCAGTTTGGCAACAAGGGGTTATACCCCAAGAGCAAACCACCCGTTGGACGGGTGGTCATGATTTTAAAAACTGTTCTCCGGTACCGCCAACGGAAAGGCCAAGCGATGTCAAACCGTCTTCATTTGCCGGATTTATCATTCATCCTGGATTCCCGGCAACTCATAACGTTGTTACAAATGGCAATCCTAAAACATCAGCTATTGTTCAGCGTTTTTATTAATTACTCCTTTAATCCTTCTAACTCCAGCAGCAGAAGATTGTTCTTTTTTAATACTGAACTTTCCTATGTTTGTTGTATCCTCTACATGAGGTCCTCCACATACTTCTCGACTCCAAACTTTCCCTTCATTATCTTTGATTGTATACACCTTAACGATATCCGGATATTTATCCCAAAAATTCCCTACAACATTACTTTCTTTTGCTTCAGTTTTAGGCATCTCTGAAATATAGGTAATTGCTTTTGACGAAATCGCATCATTCACATACTTCTCCACCGCAGCTATTTGCTCTGGCGTAAGTTTTTCATCATGGTTGAAGTCAAACCGTAATCGCTCTGAGGTAATATTACTTCCTTGTTGATGAACATGATCACCTAAAACTTCCCTTAAACCAGCAAGTAATAAATGAGATACCGTGTGCAGCGCTGTTGTTTCTGTTGAATGTTCAGCTAATCCACCTTTAAATTTACCCACAGAAGCAGTTCTGCTCTTTTCAGCATGTTTCTTTGCCGCCTCTATATAAGACGCCTTGTCCTCCATGCTATATCCATTTTCAGTTAGAAACTCTTCCGTCAACTCCAAGGGAAACCCATATGTTTCGTAAAAATAAAAGGCATCTGCACCTGTAACTTTACCCTTATTCTTAAGATGTTTTTGTATTTCAAATTCTCCTTGCTGTAAAGTTCTATAGAAAAGATTTTCTTCCTTATTTACTGTTTCGATAACTTTCTTTTTATTACCGATCAAATCTTCATAAGCTGTTGCTTCATCTATATAAACTTCAGACAACTCACCCACAAAACTTCCTTGTATACCTATTTTTTTACCTGCACGAATCGCCCTTCTTAATAACCTTCTTGTTATATACCCTGCATCACTATTAGCTGGCTCCGCACCATCATTAATTAGAAAAGTAGCCGCTCTCACATGATCAAGTATGATTCTAAACAACTTTAAATCGTCAGTATATTGTTTACCACTTAACTCCATCAATTTTTTCTTGGGATTAAGGAAGAAAGCCGTATTATAAATATCCTTGTCACCATTAAGGGCTGTTGCAACCCTTTCTAATCCGCCTCCATAATCCATATTGGGATTTTGCATTTTTACAAATCCTGTGCCTTCTTTTTTGTAACACATAAATACGTTGTTCCCAATCTCTAAAAACCTCTCGCTTTCAGAAGCAGGATGATCCAGTGAATCACCGCCTGGTTCAAGATCATAGAACATTTCACTATCAGGCCCACCCGGTTCACCAACAGGCATATCCAATGGACTTCCGGCTCGACTCCACCAATTTTCTTTTTCATCGTATAAGAATATTCTTCCACCTCTAGATGCTCCATATTGATAGGGATCATCTTCAATGATAGGTTCTACACCAACTGATTTAAATTTTTCTGACCAGATTTGAATGGCTTCCGTATCTTTCTGTATATTCAAATCATCACTTCCTATAAAAGCACTGATATACAGCCTGCCAGGATCAATTCCTAATTCGATAATATGCCAATTCCAAATGGCATCGATTTGCTTTTTCTTATAGTTATTTTCATTTGCTTTAAACTCCCATCGACCTATCATTTCAAAAAATGTCAGATGCGACGTATCTCCTACTTCATCAATATCCACTGTCCTTAAACACTTCTGAATATTAGCAATCTCATTACCTATCGGATGCTTTTCCCCCAATAAATATGGAACCATAGGTTGCATTCCACTTCCTGTAAACAACGTTGAGGAATCATTTTCTGGCAACAAGCTAGAAGAGGGCACTTGGCTAGCCCCTATTCCTTTCATAAAATCAATATATGATTTTCTTAACTCATCTGGTGTCATTTTCACCATGCTCAATACCTCCATTTCAATTATTAATTATTCTCGGAAATTACTTTGCAAATATTCAAACGAGAAGAAATAAAACAAAAAAGCCCTAAGCTGACCTATTTCTTGTCAACTTAGGGCGAACTATGATGTCCGTGTTACCACCTAATTTCAGATTTCTCTGCACTCTATCAATACGGGATATCTCCGATATTGTTTCCTGAATAACGGTGGAACTCCGTTGAAGCCTACTTAGATTCCTCTGTTCGGTTCACAGCTCCGAGACTGCTTCACTATTAGATCAATGAAGATTCGCACCAACCATCTTCTCTCTGTGAGATCCCTAATAGCTACTATTTCTCATCATAGCCTTTTCGTTTTAAGTTGAACCAATGCTATCACACTCAACTTGTTCTGTCAATTAATTCCACTATTTTTTATAAGGTATAAGTCTGTCGATTCTACCATCAGCTTTGGCAATTCGGTTGCTTCGCATCCTCTGACTTTAGCCAAATTATAATTCTCCCCAACCTCAATTCCACATTCCTGTTTACCCTGTGAAATAATCAGGAGGTACAACAAACTTGGGTGGGGAAGTATCGCTTCCGGAGCGGAGGTGATAACCCTTATGATATCCCTCCATACTTTTTGGGATAGTATGCCCATTGGAAATTGAACTATACTGCCCGTTAGCTTAACAAGACAGCTGATCGCTTAGTCGTAAAAGATTAAAACAAAAATTAACGTGAATAATCTGTCCTGATGGTACTATTTCCCAGCTCAAATGTACTTTTCATAAGTCTCATCTGTGCAGGATTGCCTAATGGGCTAGCGATTTGCATTGGCAATATTTACTCATTAAACTGTGTTCTCATCTTTGTTAAAGTGGATAAGCATTATGAAGACAAAGACGGGAGTTTTAATAGACATGAGCGTTCTCACCAAATCTATCATTGGTCTGCTTTGCGTGACGACATTAGCGGGCACCTATTTCAGTTATACGGAGCATCAGAATAATCGGCAATGGGAGCAGCAACAACAGCACAATACGCAATACTGGTCACATATGCAATTGATCTACCTGCGTGATTTCGACTATGCGCTTGCGGAGTCCCTTGCGGCATCTACGATTTCAGATCGGCAAGCAGCACTTCAATCTGCGATTGAAAATGCCAATTTTATCTTGCAATCTGTAAGGATCGGATCCGTTACAATGAACTTTCAATCTTGGTCATATGAGTCGTTTATCACAGAGGGCAGCCGCTACTTGGCCTATCCTGCCAGCGAGAAGGAAATCTCGCTTAACCCGGATCAATTAGAACAAATTCAGCGTTTGAGAACGTTCGCGAGGACCGCCCTACCTTATCTCGATCAGATGAGAAAGAAAGCTGTTGATTCCTCTATATCGGATATACAACAGATATCAACTGAAATGGAAGAGGCTTTGTCTCAACTCGACTCGGTCTCCACCTATGGAAATAAAGCCTTTAACGAGTTCCTGTACAACCAGAATCCATACATACCTCCGAAGCCAGGAACCGTTTTCGCCGGTGAAACCACTTATACGGCTACGGAGCTTGCGGCCAAAGCGAAAATTTTCATGGGCGAGGCTTGGAATAAAGGAGCAGGTAAGCAAATTGTCCACATCTCAGGCGGGAGCAGCCCCCAATTCGGAGAAGTCTTGGATTTCAAGTTATCGGACACCGATGGAAAATCAACCAACTCCTATATTGCAACACTAAGTAAAAGCGGACACGTGCTCCAAGTGAGACGCAAGAGCTCGATCTCTGAGAAAGGAGATGTAGAGCAAACTATCGACTTAAAGCAGGTTGTCGCGGTTACGGACACCTGGATGGCTCGCTGGTCTGACGAACGTCTGACATTAGTAGCGAAAGAGATAAACGATACTTCCATTTATCTCACGTATATTCCGGTCCGGGAGCAAGTTTCCATTCCGCAAATGAAAGTCGTATGGCGATTTGATCGCCGTACCGGTACGTTGAAGAGCTTTGATGCGTCTAATTATTATTCCCATTACAATAAAACCTTCCCCGTTCACCCGAGGCTGACAGCGGAGCAAGCCTCCGCGAAGCTTGGCCCAAAAGTAACCCCCTCGGGCAAGCCAAAGCTGGAAATCCACAACAGCCAGCTCGTATACGCATTTCCCGTCACTGGGATCGAAGGCGTTTCTCACGTATACGTAAACGCCCGCACAGGTGCTGGCGAAGGCATTAATTACAACCTGTAACCACAACAAATTTAGGCAGCCCCACGAACATCCTCGCTGCGGGCTGCCTAGATTTTGCGTGCCAACGTTGGGTCACCACTTTCCTTTTTAGTTTCTTACGTTTCTCCGTGACTAAAATTAAACTAACCTGCCCGTTAGTTGAACAAAAAGCAGCTGATCATGGCCAGCTGCTTTTCTATATTTATTTAACTATCGTTTCCCGTTAGTTGAGTGGCTTTACAACCATGTTTGAAAAGGCTTCAGTTTTTCTTGAGTTAGGAACTAGGGTTGCTCTTAACGTTTCGTTAACGTGGAGTTTTACATGTTCTTGTTTCTCGACAGCTCAAGTTTTCGGCTTAACTGTTATGCCCAACTTCTTAAAAAATGGTTGTATCTGCTGGAACATATAGCAAACAGATTTATTGATAATAGACAATACAGCAAATGATTAAATCATATCCAACTGTTTTGAAAAAGCGAGAGCAGGAACTAATCGCCATTACTAATTCTAAACATCGGAAAAGCAATAGAAGATAATATTACCGGATCTTCTGTGATGGCCAGCAATCGAGTTATATCGAACCTGACCGACGAGGTAAAATACGGGATGCAGTTTTCACTTACTACAATTCTTCAGAATAAAAAGCTTTAGATACGGATTCCGTAGCTTTATCAATAAAAGCTGCAATTTTATTGGGGCTTTCCTTCAGACCACTACTCACCCACTTTTTAATAATAGCTATACTGCCATGAGCGGTGAACGTATACCAGGACTCAAATAATTGTGGATCAAAATCTTTTAATTCCTGCTTCCATCGCTCAATAGTTAAATCGTGACTGATATAAAGGATTCGTTCTAGTAATTCTTTATCGCCATGCTCTGAGAACAGAACCTTACATATCGTTTGATTCGCTTTTATATACTTACATAATTCATAAGATAGCTTTTGAGGGTTTGAAGAACTCATCCCAACTTGCTTAATGTCTTCGTAAAGATCATTTCCAATCGTTGAAAGAAGCTCAAACTGATTCGCATAGTGTGTATAAAAGGTGTTGCGATTAATCCCTGCTTCTCTGCAAATGTCGGTCACTGTCACTTTATTGATAGACCGTTCTGTCAAAAGCTTCAGCAGGCTTTCTTTTACAACCATCTTTGTATATCTCACTCTGTGATCTGTTTTTTTGTCTGCCATAATATCCTCCAATTAGAAATAGCGAACAAATCTACTGTGGTTTGTATGATAACTAACATATCTCAATCGAACAGCCTGTTGTTTAAGTAACACAGTGAAATTATAATTTATTTGAACGTTCAATTCAATTTCAACTTAAATGGAGGGTAAAATGTGGGTGATATAACTGTGGTGCCTGTATGGATAATTCAAGATATTATAGTCTTAATTGCTGCTGTTCTAATGGTTTTCTATATCCTTGATAAGGAAACACATCCCAAAACGGTTCTACTGCAATTTATAGGTTTTGTGTTTTTTTACGCAGCTGTTTTTGAAATTACTGCTTCATCGCTTGGGGAAGGTTTTTACGCCTATGGGCGGAGTATTTTAATGTTATTTAATATACCGATTACTGTCCCTATTATTGAGTTTTTGATCATTTATTCCACTTTGCGTGTTCTAAAATCTGTAACTATACCGTCCTGGACTAAACCATTTATTACGGGATTAAGCGCTATGGTGTTTGACTTTTCATTGGACCCGGTGGCCGTTAAACAGATATTTCAGACTACGGATGGACTCATGGCAAGATGGACTTATTATCCGCTAGCCGGTGAACCTCAAATCTATGGGGAACCCGTGATGAATTTTACAGGATGGATTTATATAGCGGGATATTGGACAGTCTTTATACTAATTGGTGAATGGTGGCACAAAAAGAAAGGCTACAGTCAATCAATTGGTTATATCTATCCGTTTCTGGCGGCAATTGCGTCATTGGCTTGCATGTTCTCACCTTTATCTAACTTCTTTAATTATATGGGGCCGTTCTTCGCCAGAACCTCTAATATGCAATGGGTGATGTTGATTGCACTTTCTGTAATTACAGCAGGAGTTTTAGCATTAGCTTTTATAAAGTTCTGGGACCGGAAGGCTATTTATTCAATCACTCCCAAAAAAGATTTTCCTATCATGTTTACTTTCTTGGGGTTCCCCCTGGTGAATACTATATTTTGCCTTATAGGAGGTTACACAGAAGTATTGTGGCTGGTCGTTCTGGCTCAGATCTTATTAATGTTAGCCTGGATCGGAATTAATATTATGGGTAAAAAAGCAAGACCAATCACGAAATAACCATAAGCCTAAGCATGGAGGCAAAGACGCACTTTCATTAATATTCTTGTTAGGCATTTTTATTTTGGCGCTTCTTGCTTACATTGAAAAAATAGACCGCCCTCCATAAGGTAACGGTCCCGTTTGCTAAATTATTTGGAAACATATTTAGATGCTTATCTAATCGGTCTGTTCTTGTCCCCCGACATTTTCTTATGAGCGAATTGTGATGTGATCCCCGTTACTTCATCGAATTACTTAGAAGTCTGTTTTAATATTTTCATACATTAAATTTAGCCCTTCAAACTTCCTAGTGGGAGTCGAAGGGCCAAAAAGTTTGCTCTCTAGTTATCTAGGAGCTGTATAGAACTTTTAATTGATTCTTGGCGAGTTGCCTTTCCATGGCGAGCATATTAAACGATGATGAAGGTTCGTCTGACACTTCATGTCCATTGACACGAATTCCCCTCATGATAAATACAATTTCATCTCCCCTATATATTTCTTTACACGTTTAAGGTCAATCCCAGCCCCGATTTAGGGAAAACGGAGCTTTTCATTAAGTAACATTGTGACCACTCGTCCGGTTGAACTTCGATTGAAAGGGAAGGATCGAGCTCACCAGTGACTTTACATATTCGCTCTTCGCACACATAAAGTGGTTGCAATCAAGCTCTTCAATAATGACCCCATCCCTAAGAAAGGCTAAGCGATTACATAAATAGGCTACGGCTTGCAGATCATGCGCTATGAATAAATATGTTAATTGAAACTCCCTCTGGAGCTCCTTTAAGAGAGATAAAATTTGAGATTGCACAGAAACGTCGAGCGAGCTAATGGCTTCATCCAAAACAAGATAGCGCGGCCGCGTGGTCAAGGCACGCGCTATGCATACGCGTTGCAACTGTCCACCGCTTAGCTCATGCGGATACTTCTTTAGATAGTCAAGGGGCAACTCTACCCGCTCCATCAGCTCTGCAATAATCGCTTCATGGTCGGCATGAGCGTTTTTGCCGCTCCGTAGCATATAGAGTGGTTCCTCGATAATTTGCCGCAAGGTCCAGTTCGGGTTGACAGAGGTGCGATAATCCTGGAACACGACACTGAATTTCCCTTTGTTTTGCTTAAGCCACTTTTTATGTGGCACGCCATCTATCCGAATGGTCCCGCCGTCACTGGTTTCTAATCCAAGTAGGATCCGGGATAACGTGCTTTTACCGCTGCCGCTCTCCCCTACAATGCCCAGACAGTCTCCATCGTTCAAATGAAAGCTGACGTCGGTCAGTACATGCTTTTGGGTGTGATTCCGCAGCCCACGGTCAGCCTTATAGCTTTTCTGAAGATTCTCCACCGTAATCATACTCTTGGATCCCCCCGCTATGCATTGTGTTCATAAAGCTATCTGAAAGCTGCAGGCGCGTGCTAACTAAATATTGGGTGTAGGCATGTTTAGGCTCATTAAAAACATCAGTGACCGAGCCCTGTTCCAACACTTCTCCTTCTTTCATGACGATAACGCTGTCGGCCAACCGCTGCACAACTCCCAGGTCGTGGGAGATGAGGATCAGTGTGGTACCCGTCATTTCCTTTAAGGACTGAAATTGATTGACGACTTCCAATTGATTAATGGAGTCTAGAGCTGTTGTAGGCTCATCCGCAATAATAATGTCCGGCTTCAGCACAAGAGCAATCGCAATCATACAGCGTTGAAGCATCCCACCGGACAGCTCATGAGGATAACTCTTATAAACGGCAAGCGAATCCGGGAAATTCAATTTTTTCAAGCTTTCCAAACTCAATCGCTCAGCTTCTCTTCTGGATACCCTCAATACCTGCATAAAAGTTTGTTTCATCTGGAAGCCCATTTTCTCAATAGGATTGAAAGCCGTCATTGCATCCTGAAGAATCATATTGATTTTTTGACCCCGAATGGACCTCCGCTGTTTTTCGTTGTCCTTCAAAATGTTGCGGCCCTCGAAAATAATCTCTCCTTCAGATTGTATCCAGCGGGGATTTACACCTAAAATTTCCCGAACAGTCATCGTTTTTCCACTGCCGCTCTCCCCAACAATACCAAGGCAAGAATTTTTTTGCACCGAGAAGGATGCATCTTTTACAATTCTTCTTTGGGTCTTGAGATCAACAATATTAAGATGCTTAACGGTCAGTATGGTCACTTACCATCTTCCTCCCTTCACCCAAGCGGAATAGCTTGCGTTGTTGCTTCGGGCTTGCCATGTAGGATTTCGAGTTCATGGCCTGCTGCAGACTGTCACCGAGAAAATTTAGCGCGACGATGACAAGCAGAATGGTAATACCGGCAGGGATCATCTGCCAGGGATGGGTGAACAACACATTCTTCGCTTCATTCAGCATCATTCCCCATTCAGGAGCAGGAGGTTGCACGCCCAATCCAAGAAAGGAAAGAGACGAAATACTTAGAATCACCCAGCCCATCTCTAGGGTCGAATGTGTGGTTACTTCACCGGAGATCCCGGGAACAATATGCTTTCTCATAATATAGATTGGAGAAGCCTGATGGACTTGAGCGAACTTTACATAGTTTTTTGATCGATACTGCTGAACGCTGCTATAGATCATCCGTGTATACCAGGCCCACTTGGACAAAATATTCGCAATCACGATATTCATAATCCCGGGTCCCAATATGCCGATAATAGCCAGAATCATCACCTCTGACGGGAAGGACAGCATAGCGTCGCAGAAACGCAAAATGACTTCCCGGACTCTTCCGTTCGAATAGCCGGCTAGAATTCCAAATGCGACCCCGGAAAAAATCGTCACACTCATAGCGAGTAGAGCATAAAAGAACGTGGTGCGTATGCCGAATAAAACCCGTGAATATAAGCATCTTCCCAGATGATCAGTCCCGAGCGGGTACTCTGCGCTTGGCATGGCAAGCTTCATATCCACCTGAAGTAAGGTCGGATCATGCGGAGCAATTAGAGGGGCAAAGATCCCTGCAAGGGAGACCACGCCCAAAAATATCAAGCAAGTGATACCCAGCTTATCCTGTTGAAGACGCTTGAAAAAACTCATTTGGCTTCCCTCCGCAAACGTGGATCTATCATCACGACCACAATATCTACCAATAAATTGCAAACGATAAATAAAACGGCCATCATCAGAATATAAGCCTGGATCACAGGATAATCCGAGTTAAAAATAGCCTTGACGCACAAACGACCAATGCCGGGCCAGGCAAATATATTTTCAACAACAACAGTCCCAGCAATCAGACGCGGAATAGACATGCCGAACGCGGTAAGAGCCGATTGGATCGAATTGGAAAACACTTTCCACATTACAGTGCTCTGTTTGAGTCCGCGCAGCTTGGCATAAAGAATGAAATTTTCTTGCGTATTTTGAATCATATTATTGCGTATCAGTCTGACATAGGTGGATAAAAAGGTTAGTGACAAGGTGACGGCCGGCAAGATAATGGATGAAGGACCATTCTTCCCGCTTGTCGGAAGCCACCCCAGATAAACCGAAAAAGACCACATGAGCAGCAAGCCGATCCAGAAGCTTGGCATCGCTGACAGCAAAAAGATGAAGCCCCGCAAAAAACGATCCTGCCATCTATTCTCGAAGATGCTGCAGATTATCCCGATGGAAACGCTGAAAAGGACAATAATTATAAGTGTAGCCCCCGCTAATTCAAGCGTTGGAGGAATCGCTTGACGCATCTCTTCCAATACAGGCTTTTTATTGACGTAGCTGGTACCCAAATTCCCTTGAAAGCTGTCCATAATCCAGTTTTTATATCGGATAAGAAAAGGATCGTCAAGTCCGAGCTCTTCGCGCATGCTCTGGACCACTTCCTCGGTCGGGGTAATCTGATTTACACGCAGAGCAATCTCTGCCGGATCACTAGTTCTTAAATTAATTAGAATGAACGCCATGAAGGTAACCAGCAGCAGGAGCGGAACGGTACCTGCTATGCGTTTTATTACATACTGTCTCATAAAGGACTCACTCTCTGCTTACTCAAAATACATGAGCTCAAACGGGATTTCATATTGCGATACATTGAAGGAAACGCCCTTAAGCTGTTCGGCATGAATCGCTTTGACAACTGAATAAGTCAACGGCAGATACACAGCCTCTTCATTCACATAGCTGAATATTTGCTCATATTTCTCCGCCCGCGCAGTTTCGTCCTGCTCAACGAGAACATCACTGATCGTTTGGTCCAGCCATTTCTTCTTTTCCAGACCTGCCTGAGCCTGATAATCACCATGCGAAGGCACACGCCAGGTTGACACATAGGTTTGTGGATCATAAGGCAAGCCCCAGGATAAAGAGTATTGCAAATCGAAATCACCGGATTTTTGACGGTCGAAATAGGCTTGCTTTTCTTCACCCAACAGTTCAAGCTCAACGCCAATCGCTTTGAGATCATTTTGCATCGATTCCCCAATCGTTTTCTCCTGCGCATTATCAGAATTATAGGACAGCATCAGGTTAAGCCTTTTCCCATCCTTATAACGGTAGCCATCGTCTGATTTTGCCCACCCTGCTTGATCCAGCAAAGCTTCGGCCTTCTGGGTGTCGTAGGAACGAACCTTAAGCTCAATGTTGGCGTACGGAGTGGATTTAGACATTAGGACATCCGCAATTTGCTCCGTGTCGTTGAGAATGCCGGTCGCGATCGTTTGTTTGTTAATGGCATATTGCAATGCCTCGCGAACCAGTTTGTCAGAAGTTGCTTCTCGCTTGCTGTTCAGCAATATCGAGCGCGAACCGGATGGCGGACTGATCTTCGTTACATACTTGCCCTCGTCTTGCAGGGAGGAGAAGGCATTAGCATCTAGCATGTCGCCGTCCGCGCCAAATATGAGATCAATCTCGCCGTTCTGCAGAGCAAGTAGAATCGTCTGGTGATCCGGCATGACCTTCCAACGAACATGCTGAATCTTCGGTTTATCTCCCCAATAGTTCTCATTGACACTAAACAACGCGTATTGATTGTCTTTATGCTCGGCCAATATATAGGGTCCCGTGCCTGCATAACCATTGACGCCATTCGCTGTTGTTCCGTCGATGAAACATTTAGGGGAGATCATTCGGAAAGGACGCGTAAGCCCCAACTCCTCCAACGTCGGATAATATGGTGTTTTTAGTGTCAAGGAAAACGTATATTCATCGACAACTTTAGTTGAATCAATAACCTGCACCAGATTCAGCCAGGCATTCTTCTCATAGTTGGCTACGACGACATCAATATTTTTCTTGACGGCCTCCGCATTGAACGGTTCACCATCGCTGAATTTGATGTTTTTTCTTAAATGGAACGTATAGGTCAAACCATCCTCCGAGATCTCCCATTTCTCAGCAAGCTTGGGTTTAACGCCCTCCGGTGTATTCATGACCAGAGATTCAAAAACCATATTTTGTGCAGCGAGTTCGCCACCTGTCAGATGCGGATTAATATCGCGAATATCTTTGGTGCTGGCAAAGACTAGTTCGTTCTTGTCCACTGCTGCAGGGTTGCTCTTGGTAGCCTGGCTGCAGCCTGTTAATACAATCAGTAACGTAAACATAGCAAGTAAAAGTTTCTTTTTCATGAATCCTCCTGAATATAATTGTAGTAGATGTAATTAAGATGAGTATATCGACCGCTGTACTCTCCCGGTGTACATGGAGGTACAAACCGTACGCATCAAATGAAAGATAACGAAAGACAGCCATATGCCGTGACTACCCCACGACAACCCTGCTATCCAGTTAACGGGAATGTAGATGAGCAGCGATATAAAGATGCCGTTGCGAATGGCCCAAGCCTGTGTTACCCCTGAAAATATGCCTTCCAGTTGCAACCCCCAAACACCGGCTATACTGTATAGCGCGATCCAAAACATATGTTCCCGCACGGCCAACCGTACCTGTAGGTCGCCCGTAAACCATGACACAAAGTCTAACGGATCAACGATGAGCACAAGCCCCATCAACACGGCAAAGAGCGCTCCCCAGACTGCTGATAATTTCAACGCATTCCGATAACCATTAATATTTCCTTCACCTGCAGCCTGTCCAGCAACAATGCTGGAGGCATTAGCCAAGCCACTGAACACATAGGCTAGCAAATAATGGAGCTGCAGCAATATGGCGTTGGCTGCCAATACGGTTTCATCCATTCGAGCCGCTTGAACCATAAACAAGCTGGTCATCACCAATAAGCAAATCGTACGTAGGAAAAGGTCACGATTCACGATCACCATTTTTTTAATATGGCAAAGATCAAACAGTTCTCTGATCTGGAGATGAACTAGTGCGAATTGCTTGCTGTATCGAATGATCACGAAGCCAATTGCTACACTGATTATTTCTGACACCAAGGTGGCAACTGCAATACCCGCAACTCCCCAGTCCAACTGCAAGGCTAACCATATTCCAAGGAGCATATTTAGCACATTTGCGAACAATTGAGAAACCAAGGTCAATTTAACCTTCGACACCCCAATCAGCCAACCCGTAATGGTATAATTCAGAAGCGCGAAGGGAGCTCCCCAGATCCGTATGTCAAAATAGATTCCAGCTTGCTGGAGCACTGCATCGCTGCCCCCAATGAGGTGCATGGCAGCCAGCAAAATGGGCTTTTGTGCCGCGATGAACACCACGCCTAACAAAATCGCGATCAGCAGAGGTCTGATGAAGGCATATGCAAGCTGCTCGTCGTGCTTGGCTCCAGCCGCTTGAGCCGTAAACCCGGTGGTGCTTACTCTTAAAAAACCGAATAGCCAATACAGGTTGTTAAATATTAATGTTCCCACAGCTACTCCACCAATATAGGACGGATCCCCCAAACGACCTGCAACGGCTGTATCAACCGCTCCCAGCAAGGGGACGGACAGACCGGTTATAATGAGAGGAATGGAGAGCTTAAGGTACTGCCTGTGTGTCATTTTAGCTCCTTTATATGTAATTATTACGAAATTAAACACTGATGAATATCTATAGCCTTTACGCAAACCGTACAACCAGAAACTATACATATTTATCGTAATTGTTACGATTAGGATTATAATTTAGCTTTCTTTGAAATGTCAATGGAATAAAATAACTAAAATGGCCCACTCCGATCGACAGTGTTACCTTTTTCCCGTGACGAGCGGAAATGAACAGTGTATCCCCTTTTATTCGTACATTTTCAGTAAAAAAAGACAGCGTGATAATTCACTTCACGCTGTCACATATAGGCAGCCCTTTACGACTACTTTTTATAACCTAATCGTTTCTTGAACTTATCGACGCGACCGCCGATCTCAGTATTTTTCTGTTTGCCTGTGAAGAAAGGGTGAGACGCGGAGCTCGAATCTACGCGGATCACAGGATAGGTATGACCGTCTTCCCATTCCATGGTTTCTGAAGAAGTCTTTGTGGAGGCGCTAAGAAATGTATAGCCTACGCTTGCGTCCAGAAATATGACTTTCTGAAAATTGGGATGTATCCCTTTTTGCATCTGATGTCCTCTTCTTTCCGAGTCATTTGACTCTTTGCTATTGCTTATTCGTAAAAATTACGAAATGCTTCATAAATGAATAATAAAGTATTCATTTATATCTGTCAACTTTCAGGCTCGATGGTGATGGGAAAAACAACAACCTTAATATTTCACCCCGCCATCTAAAAAATAAGACTGTTCCATTACCCCCATCTCACTTAACTAGCGCAAATTACGATATGCCGTATCAAAAACTTGCATCCATTTCACACAACATAAAACGGCGCTTACCACAAAAAGTATTTATTACACTATAAATCGAGAGAAACCCAAATGGAACGAAAGATGTTGTCAATTGACTGCCATTCATGATTTAATGATAATTATTACGTATTAGGTGAAATACATATATGAAAATCGGTACATTATTACACTTCTCCAGCAGCTGTCTATAAATAGGAGGAACTGTTTTGCGTAAGTGGCTTTCAAAGTCCGGACTCAATCTGGTATTTGTCGTAATCGTTCTAAGTATCATCTATGTTGCATTATTTCCAGACGTCATCTCAAACTTAAGTTTTCCAGTCCCCAATATGGACAAAATCCAGACATTTAAAACGATGCTGATCAGCATCGTATTGGAGGCATTGCCATATATCCTGATCGGTGTATTTGTTTCGTCACTCATGCAGCTGTTCCTGTCAGAACAATGGATCGCTCGGTTCTGCCCGAAAAATCCGGTCCTCGGCATTATATTCGCCTGTACGCTAGGCATTCTCTTCCCGGTCTGTGAATGCGGCATGATCCCTATTGTGCGTAGACTCATGGTGATGGGGATGCCGCTTTATATCGGGATTGTTTTTATACTGGTTGGACCGATCGTTAACCCTGTTGTTTATGCCTCAACGTACCAAGCCTTTCGTTTACAGCCAGAGATCGTCTATTCCCGAATGGGCCTGGCTTTGGTCGTTGGTTTGATCATAGGGCTTGTCGTCTATAAATTTGTATCGGGCAATCCATTGAAAAATGCTCAAACCGCCCGTCTCTCCAATGCAAATGACGCTTCACACGGACAGTCCCAGAACAAATTCCTCTCCATGATGGATCATGCCGCTCACGAGTTTTTTGACATGGGGAAATATCTGATTATCGGCTCTATTATAACGGCAGCTATTCAGTCATTTATCCCCAGAGAACTTCTCATTCAACTTGGACAAGGTGAGTTAAGCTCCCATCTGTTCATGATGGTATTTGCCTTTATATTGTCGATTTGCTCTACTTCGGATGCTTTTGTAGCTTCTTCATTCCTGCAGACATTCTCCGCATCCTCTATCATCAGCTTCCTTGTATTTGGGCCTATGGTAGATTTCAAGAGTACATTGATGCTGCTGTCTGTCTTCAACAAACGCTTTGTCATATTTCTGATCGTTCTTACAAGCGTTATCGTATTTATTCTCTCGATTGCGCTTGGACAAATGATGTTCTGAAGGAGAAGTGTATTAAGTGAAACATCAGCGAAATGAAGCCGTCCATTATTGGATACGGGCGATCATCCTGCTCAGTTTTTTATGTTTTATTGTCTATCTCGTCAAGACGGGGACGTTAATGTATTATATTGCACCCAGAATGAAAATCTTTATCCAGTTAGCTGCAGTCGGGCTTTTTCTTCTCAGTGTTAGTCAATCATACCTGGCCATGCAAACTGCCCGAAAACGCAGTGTCATGTGTGAGTGCCAATGCAATCCGCCGAAATCCCTTAAATGGAATGTTGGGATTTATTCATTGTTCATCTTTCCGTTGCTGCTGGGAGTTCTCCTTCCCAATACCATCATGGCTAGTAATGTCGCTTCGATAAAAGGGATGAATTTAACCCCCGCTCGACTGGATGCGGAGTTGCAAAAAGACGTTCCGTCAGATGAACCCGAAGGAATGGATTCGTTCGATGCTGAACAAGAAATTCCGATGGAACCTGAACCGTTTCCCGAATATGAGCATTTAGAGGACTTTGCGGAGTTTGGCAAGAAAATCAACGAGCTTCCTTATATCACCGTAAATGACACTGGTTTTATGGAATACCTAACAACTTTCAGTCTATACGCTGACGCTCTTACCGGAAAGAAGGTTGAGCTTACAGGGTTTGTCTATCGGGAACCCGATATGGCCGCTAATCAGTTTATCCTCTCCAGGTTGGCCGTCCAATGTTGTTCTGCTGACGCCACTCCCTACGGGATCATCGTTGAAGATGATGCTGCTGCCACTTTGCAGAAAGACACATGGGTTCAAATAACGGGAACAATCGGAAAAACAAACTACAATAATCTTGACGTCGTGAAAGTGGATGGAAAATATATTCAACGGATCGATGCTCCGGAGACTCCTTATGTCTACCCTTACGTTGACAATTTTAACAACCTACTGGATTAGTAATACCGGTAAGTTGATCATCTATCATTTGAAATACACTAAAAACGAGCCCTTAGAGAATTTCTCGAAGGCTCGTTATGCGTTTATTATTTGAAGGAAGGTTGGTGCCCGGCCACAACCTTTCAATAAAGCACAGATATAATATATTCTATCTACTCTGTATTGACATCCCACATTTCCGCTGTTTTTTTGCACGTTTAAGCCTATAACCTCCATTAACGCCAGAAGTCAATTCAACCATTCCGGCCTTAACCAGGTTAGATAGTATTTTAGATAAGTATGATGGTGATACTCGCTGCTTTTCAGCGAGTTGCTGAACCCCTACTGGTTTGTCTAGAGGTGATATACTTAGAAACAACATCGTATGAAGAGCATAATTCGTCGCCTTGGAAAATTTCATTTAATCACCACTGGTTTCGTATTTGACGAAATCGCATCAGATTCAGACCCTGTCCTCTGGATGCATCACCAACATTGAATTAAGCAATTTTAAAGCAGCGGGGTGTGAAAACTGTTCGATTTTTTTGGCGTCTGCCTCGTCAACAATTGTACCTTCCTGCATAACCAGCAAACGGTCGCAGAAAAAACACGCGGCCTTAATATCATGAGTTATAAACAGATAAGAGATACCGAAACTATTTTTCAATTCATTCAACAAAGACAAAATCGCGGATTGCGTAATAACATCCAGGCTACTGATGGCTTCATCCAGTACGATTAATTTTGGGTTTACTGAGATCGCACGTGCGATCGCCAGACGCTGTTGCTGTCCACCACTAAATTGATGGGGATAATGATCAATAGACACAGGATCAAGACCTACTTTATCCAGCAACATGCGAGCATGCGCCTTTGCTTCTTTTCTATCCATTTTGACAAAGTTAAGTAAGGGTTCGACTACAATGTCTCCCGCCTTTAACCTCGGATTCATGGATGACAAGCTGTTCTGAAAAACGGCTTGCATGTATCTACGATATGGAAACCGCTGCTTTTGACTCATTTTGTTCCATTTTTTACTCATGAAGAATATTTCGCCGGAGTCCGGCTGGTCCAGTGCCAGAATTAATCTGCTTAAAGTGCTTTTACCGCATCCGGACTCACCCACCAGACCGACACATTCCTCCTCTTTAATCGTGAGCGAAGCTCGGTTAACCGCACAGAATCGTTTTCCATTGCTCCAAGGGCTTCTAGATTCCAGCTGATACGTTTTAGAAACTTCACTTACTTCTAAAACATTCATTCGTATCTTATATGCCTCCTATCTAAAGGTTAACAATCCAGCGAAGGCCTAAAGTCTATTCTGGCATGCAATAAACGTCGGGTGTATTCATGCTTAGGCGAATCAAACAGCTGTTTGCAAGGTGCCAATTCAACAACTTCTCCTTTCTGCATAACTGCCACCGAATCAGCCATTTCAGCAATTACGTCAAGATCATGCGTAACGATTACAATGGCCGCCCCCGTCTCTTGCCTTAAGACTGTCAACTCATTCAAAATAAGCTTGCGATTGCTTGCATCCAAACCGGTTGTCGGCTCATCGGCAATGATCAATTCCGGTTTCATAGCCATCGTTATTCCGATCATCACTCGCTGCAGCATGCCCCCGCTCAACTGGAACGGATACAGCTTCAGAATCTGCATAGGACGAGGCAGGCCGACCTTAATCAGATACTCTTCCGCTAATTGGGAGGCCTCTCGTTTATTCAATTTCATATGAGTCCTAAACGTTTCGATCATGTGTGCACCTATGGTTCGTAGCGGATTAAACGCAACCCTTGGATTCTGCATGATCATGGAGAATGTTGTTCCTCGAAGCCTTCGGTGTTCTCTAGCTGAGAGCGCAACAATATCCGCTTCCTTGAACCAGATATGACCTTTCGTAATCCGAAATTCTTCGGGCAAAAGTCCCATAAGCGCCATGCATAATGTGGTTTTACCGCTGCCGCTCTCCCCCACAATACCAAGTACGCTGTCCGCGGAAATTGATAGATTGACGTGATCGACAACCCGTTTGTGATATCCCTTCTTCATTTCGACGGATAATTGCTCGATTTTAATGGATGAAGCTGTTTCTCTTGATAAACCGTTTTGTATCATAATTTCTCCTTGGGATCGTACAACGTTCGAAGTCTGTCCCCGATTAGGTTAAAGGCAATAACAGAAAGCAAAATCGCTAATCCGGGATACATCATAAGCAAAGGATGGCGCCACACATAGTCTTTCCCTTCATTGATCATCATGCCCCATTCCGCTTGTGGTGCTTGTATTCCCAGCCCCAGAAACGTTAGTCCCGTCATGTCGAGGATGACGCCTCCCGTCTCCAGCAGCGCCAGCACTGATACAGGAATAACGATATTCGGAAGGATATGTTTCAATAGTATTTGCAGATAATTGGAACCAGACACGATGGCTGCTTGGACGAAATCGCTCTCTCTCAACGACAGAACAATCCCCCGAACGAATCGTGCATAGTAAATCCACTGTGAAAAAATCATGGCTATCAGCAAATTTGAGAACCCGGAACCCAACACGCCTACAAGTGCAAATGCTAACACTAGTGTCGGGAAGGCAAGAAAAATATCGCAACACCTTATGAAGGCACGATCCAGCCACCCTCCTTTTAAAGAGAAAAAAGCACCCATCACCGTTCCTGAAACAACACTGCATGTTACAACAATGAGTGCTCCACCCAAAGAATAACGTATCGCAATAAGAAGCCTGGAAAGAATGCATCGGCCCAAGTGGTCTGTCCCCAAAGGGTATGTCCAAGAGGGCGGGCTAAACTGGATTGATAAATCAACCAGATAAGGATCATGGGGGACAATCCAAGGAGCCAATGCTCCGGCAACCCCCATGAAAATCAAGAATAAAAATCCTGCACCAGCAAGTCCCAGGCGGATCCTTAGAGAAATGCGAGTTCCCGATGTAATCGAAATCATCTGTCAATCCCACGCTCCTCGCTTTGTTCCAATCTTGGATCAATCCATCGTTGTAGTAAATCGACCAATAAATTTATAAAGACATAGACAACAGCCATAAGCAAAACATAACACTGGATCACCGGATAGTCACGATTAGAAATGGATTCAATCAAGTATCGGCCCATGCCTGGCCAGCTAAACATTTGCTCTACGATAACCGTTCCCCCTAGCATATTCCCCAGGCTAATTCCCATTACTGCAAGCAAAGGTGAAAACGCATTACGTAACACATGATGAATAAGAATGAAGCCTTCCTTCAGCCCACGTACTTTTGCGTATAGCACGTAAATCTCTCGCAATTGATCGAGTAGCCGACTGCGTAACAAACGGGTGAACACTGCAGTTTGGGCAAGCGCGAGCGTAATGGATGGAAGAAGTAAATGCATTAAACCACCTTTTCCCTGGAAAGGCAGCCAGTCCAGCTTGAGCGAAAAAAAGTATATGAGGATGAAGCCTAACCAAAACCGCGGGATGGCAGTCCCGACATAGATAAATATGGCGGTAGCTCGATCGATCCAACGATTGGGAAACAATGATGATAGAAGGCCGAGTGGTAAACTGATCATCACCGTAAGTAGCATGGCCGACAACGCCAATTGTATCGTAGCTAGAAATTTCTCTGCGATTTCTGAAGAGATCGGGAGTTTACTTACATAAGATACTCCAAAATCCAGTTTCACTATATTAGAGATCCACATCCAGTACTGGATATATAAAGGTTGATCCAATCCAAGCTGGGAACGCACCTCGGCAATCGCTTCTTCAGTTGCATTCAGGTTAGATTGTCGAAGGATGACCTCAGCAGGCTCTACCGGTACAAGTCGGACAAGCAGAAAAGTTAGCACAGATACCCCTATGAGAATTAAAGGGAGTGCAGATAGTCGTCTCCAAACAAATCTCCGCATTAACTTCTCCGTCTATGGCCGCAGATCAATGGATTCAAAAGGAAACTTGTACTTTGAAGCGGTTGGTTCAACTCCGATCCATTTCTTTTGGTAAAGTGCAATATTGGCCTCATACGAAATAGGATAAAATACTGCTTCCTCGTGAATCTGGAATAAAATATCAGCATACATACTTCTTCGTTCTTCTTCATCTTTGCTTATAAGAACCTTATTAATCTCTTGGTCCATTTCCTGTTTCTGAGGCAGGTTTGAGAAGGCTTCAAAAATTCCGTCAGCCGTTGGATTCGCGATTACAGTAACAAAATTATGTGGATCGTTAGGCGCTCCGTAGCTGGACCAGAAATTCATATTGGCTTCTCCGCTTTTAAGCATTTGCAAGCCAAGCATGACTTCAACGCCTTGAATCTCCACCTTAATTCCTACCTTAGCCAAATCACCTTGGATTACTTCAGCCATCTGCTTCTGAACCGCTTCCGTGCTAATATAAACAAACTTCAATACCAATGGCTTCCCGTCTTTCATTCTCACTCCCGATGATGGATCAATTATCCATCCAGCTTCATCCAATAAATTGCCCGCTTTAGCCGGATCGTACTCAATCGGCTTCAGATCCAGGTTAGCATACGGAATATTTCTCCCGAGAGCTGTTTCAGCGTTAAGCTCCGTTCCCTTCGTCACGCTTTCAATCATCGAAGCCTTGTCAATTGCGTATTGAATGGCCTGGCGAACTGGCAGTTCCGAAGTTGCCCCTTTCAGCGTGTTTAAAATAATCGCACGGGTCGTCAGGCCATCCGAAAGAGAGACGCCGTACTTGCCGGATTCTTTCAAGTGAAGGAAGCTGTCTCTGCTGATGACGCCTCGTCCGTATATCAAATCGATATCCCCTTTTTCGAAAGCCAGCACAATGGATTCCTGATCCGGAATAATTTTGACCGTTATTTGCTCCAGCTTAGGTTTTTGTCCCCAATAATGTTCATTGCGCTTGAAAACCGCATATTCATCTTTTTTGTACTCTTTTAACGCCCATGGCCCTGTTCCTACCGGCTTAACAATGGTTTCGGATGTTTTCCCGTCAGCGGGGAAACCAGCCTCTCCCAGGAAACGAAACGGCCGAACAAAGGACAGATCCTGAAGAACAGGATAATAATAATCCTTCAAGAGCAGACGTACGGAAAGATCATCTACTTTTTTAACGTGATCGATATGCTTCATGATACCGATCCAACTGTGCCGACTTTTATTTGCCATTATGGCATCAAAATTACGAATGATATTATCGGCTGTCAGACTTGTGCCATCGGAAAACTTGACCCCTGGGCGAAGATGGAAGGTGTAAGTCAGTCCATCTTCGGAAATGTCCCAGCTCTCTGCTAGACTGGGTTTGATTTTTCCATCTTCACCATAAGTAACTAGCGAATCATAGATCATGGACTGAGCAAACATCTCGCTTGGTGCATATAAATGCGGATTGAGCGGACCAATATCATTAGGCCATGCCAAAGTAAGCGCTTTGTCGGACGATGTGGCTCCCTGACTTACAGATTGGGTTCCAGTGCTGGA
Source organism: Paenibacillus sp. FSL W7-1332 (assembly GCF_037969785.1). NCBI lineage: Bacteria > Bacillati > Bacillota > Bacilli > Caryophanales > Paenibacillaceae > Paenibacillus > Paenibacillus sp. FSL W7-1332. The sequence continues at coordinate 3,577,032 of NZ_CP150209.1, forward strand.
ACAGCCCGCCAAGAATATGACAGCGAGGAACAACACCAGTTTTTTCTTGACTCCTAACCCATGGTTTTTCATTTGATCAAAAACGTCCTTTCTTTCTTCTAGATTGGTGCTACAAAGCGAAATAAATAGGCCTCTTCGTATTCATATTGAATTCGGTCCCGGACGTTTCTGAAAAAACGTTCCTTGTTGGAAAGCTGAACATACATGTCGGGAGTCAGCCGTGTAATACCTACTTCAAAACCTTCTGAAAAGAAGGCTGAAGCAATATCATCCAGTGCATGAAGATTCATAGGTAGCATACTGTTACTGTCAATTTTCTTGCGCATATAAGGGAGGCTTGGATTCTTGCTGTAATCACTATAGCTAGCATAGTAGACTCCCCCGGGCTTTAAAGCAGCTTTGATTTTATATGCATGCTCCTGAAGGTCGGATATTAAGTAAATTACAGCTGTGCTGACGGCAAGATCAAAGCGATGACCCCACTGCTCAGGGGATGCCGTAGCTTCATATTGAAGGGGTAAATCCCCTTTGCGTTCATTAGCAACCTGAATTGATTCCTTTCCTAGATCTGTACCCACTCCTTCCCTGAAAGGATACTGTGAATAAAGATACCTGAGAAATCCTCCTTGATTACACCCGAAATCCAACACCGAAAAATCGTTGATCTTTTCCTTCTCAAGAATTTTATCGATTATCTTATTCCAGAAGGTTCGATGACTTTCTTCCATCAGTTGTTCGCTCTCGGTTGGCGCATTCCACCATTTGTTATACAACTGTTCCTTATTCAACACTCTCTCCTCCTTAATAGGCACTTAAATGTAATTATTACGATTATAGGCGACAACATATGCTTACATGGTGAGGTATTACGGAGTATGATCACCATCAAACTAATTTCGCTAGTATTATTTCGTCAACTATAATCACACCTCGTTGCTCTCATACGTTTTCAGTGTCAGGGTAAACTTTAATTTGCTTGAGTTTGTCAAACACAATACGCGCTACTGCATCGTGTTGATGAATGGATTCCTCATTACGGCAATCGATACTAAAATTACGAACCCAGTCCTTTTCATAAAGATCCGCCGCTACAAGCCGAACAATATCTTCCACAAAACGCGGATTTTCATATGCATGCTCTGTAACATGTTTCTCATCTGGGCGCTTTAAAATCGGGTGTAGGCAACTACTTGCATTGCTCTCTGCTGCTTCCAAAAGCTCTTCTTTCCACTGTTCGGGAAGTGACTCACCATCGTAGCCCTCCACCTCAATGCGTAATAAACCACGTTGGTTATGGGCACTATACTCGCTAATTTCTTTTGAGCAAGGACATAATGTCGTAATTTGTATCTCCAATTGGGCTTTTAGAACAGCTACATTGCCAGTCTCCCATTTCACAGTAACGGATGCTTGGGAATGGCTTAAACCCATTAACCCACTTACTGGTGCCTGACGTTCATAGAACCATGGATATGATACTTTCAATTCAGCTTTCCTTTGGTCCATTCTCTTCGAAAGACGTTTCGTCAACTCAATGAGATCAGGAATTTTGTCACTGAGTCCCAATTCTCTACTGTTCTGAAGTTGTTCAATGAGCCGGCTCATATTAATTCCTTTATTCTCCCTTTCGAGAGATGTCGAGAGTCGAAAATTTCCAATACTCGAAAATCTTTGAGGAGTTATGGAAGACACAACTTCAATAGGATATTTCAAATTATCGATTCCAACCTGCTCCAATTCAAACAAAAAATCGTTTCTGCTATTCTGTATATCCTGCATTTCTTCCTTGACCACGGGTTTCTTTCCTTTGACCGGATCCACTGTACCAAATAATTGAAGTCGTTCATGTTTCGATGGAAGTAAAAGAGAATCTCCTTTTTTATTCATTGTCATAATATCCCTACCTGGTTATTTATTTGGCACTGCAGGTTACACACTGTTCCAACAGCCCTTTTAGCTCATTCTTAGGAAACTGCTCTCCTATAAATACAGCTACATCTTGAACCTTTCCTTGCGGATTAATCGGAATAAGTTCTAACTGCCTGTATGCGAATTGAAACAACATACGCTGTCCGGTACCTGCCTCCGTAAAAATGCCTTTTGCACGGTAAACGCTCTCTGGAAGTTCTCTTATGATTTGTTCAAAACCACTCCTGTCTATGTAATTTTGAAAGTAATGCGTATAAACCATAACGTGATCGTAAGAATGATGATGCACATGAGCGGCATTTTGAGAATGCTGATCATGGTGACTATGGTTACATACAGATTGCTGATGTGTATTCTCTTGATATGATTCCTCAAGAGAAATAGGAAAAGTATCTTCTAGAAAAATTGTATCCAACACGGAATAATCGATTTGACAATGAACGGTATCATATAGTAATGCATTAGGATTTATTGATTCAATAATCTTTCTCAGCTCGTTCAAGTCTGAAATATGAATAAGATCCGATTTGTTGAGCAGTAAAACGGATGCACATCGGATTTGATCTCTCATGAGATGATAGGTCTTTCCAGACCCTTTCCGATACCAATGTTGAAAATGTCCGGCATCTAGCACTGTAATCATCGCGTAGATATCAATTGGAATCAATAGTGCTGCCTCTGTTACCGCCTCAAAGATATCGATCGGGTTCGCCACACCAGTAGCTTCAATGATGATTAGATCTGGCGACGATTCCTGCACCAGTTTTTGGATTTCCATTCCCAAATCACCACTTATTGTGCAGCAGATACAACCACTTAACATTTCTCGCAACGGAACATCCTCATTTACAAGCTGACCATCCAGGTTGACATCGCCAACTTCATTCATGATGATGGCAGGACGCACTCCTTTTTTCTCATAAAAATTTAGCAATTTAGATAGTAATGTCGTTTTACCGCTCCCCAGAAAACCAGACAAAACAACAACAGGAACCTTTTTCACCCATATCACCTTCTTAAAGTCATTATATTTTTTAATTATCAGCCGCTGGAGCTTTATCTTTACCTTTAACGGAAAGACCAGACGCAATGAATTTGCTGTCAAACGAATATACCTTGAGCTCCTCCAAACAATCTCCTGAAAGATGTCTTCGCACAAGCTCTCTGCCAAGGTCAGGGGTTATAGATTTATACCATGTTCCTTCTGGGTAAGCAATTACGACACAAGCGTCCGCACATCGACCATTACACCGAGTACGTGTAGTATGAATGAAATTGTCAGCTCCTAGCGTAGTAATTTCATCCCGGATTGCTTCCGTCACTTCTTCGGCATTCAGCTTCATGCAACTACCGCCATTACATATAAGTAAATGACAGCGAGTCTCATTTAAATTCCAAGTCGTCATAGAACATCTCCTTCTCTAGCGATACATATTACTGAGGAGGTTGAACACCTACCCTGTCTTAATTGTAATTATTACGATTATACACACGTATAAAGTATGTTTCAATCTTTAATTGGATCTTGTTATGAATCTGAAGAAGTTTTCAAAGTGCTGTTTGACAAAAGAAAAACGGAGTTCTATACTTGTCTTAATTGTAATATTTACAATTAAGATTTCTGTCTCGAGGAGTGATTCTTATGTCAATTCAACAGACCGACCCACGTATTCCCGTCACGGTACTGACAGGTTTTCTCGGAGCCGGTAAAACGACCTTACTAAATCATGTATTAACAGCGGAGCATGGCGAAAAAATAGCGGTCATTGTCAATGAGTTCGGTGAAGTTGGTATCGACAACCAACTTGTTGTAGGAGCGGATGAAGAAATCTTTGAAATGAACAATGGCTGTATCTGCTGTACGGTACGAGGTGATCTCATTCGTATTCTTAATCAGCTTAGGGATGCGAAGCTGGGTAATGGTGATCGCAAAGCAGATTTTGAACGTGTGCTCATCGAGACGACAGGTTTGGCAGATCCTGGCCCGGTTGCGCAGACCTTCTTTGTCGACCCTGAAATAGCTGATTTTTATAAGCTGGATGCGATTGTTACGGTTGTGGACGCAAAGCATGTTGAGCAGCATTTGGACGACGGACATGAAGCTCAGGAACAAGTCGCCTTTGCTGACGTACTTTTGCTGAACAAAACGGATCTTGTTTCAGAAGACGAACTACAGAGGTTGGAACGTCGCCTTCGTACCATGAACTCGGCAGCCAAGCTATATCATACCCAGCAGTCCAAAATTGACATTAACCAAATTCTCGGGATAGGTGCTTTTGATTTAGAGAAGAAGCTGGAGATCGAACCTGGATTTCTGGAAGAAGAGCATGATCATGAACATGACGATGAAGTAACCTCTATTTTCTTTCGGGAAACTCGACCTCTCGACTTAAAGAAAGTCGAACGTTTTCTCAATGAATGGTTGGTAGACCATGGCGTAGACACATTCCGATATAAAGGCGTTTTCAACATTAAGGGAGTCAAGAAACGAGTCGTTTTTCAGGGCATTCATATGCTGTTCAGTTCATATCCTGACAGGGACTGGAGACCAGATGAAGTGCCAACCAGCGAATTCGTGGTGATCGGTCGAAATCTTGACGAGAACTGGTTCCATGAACAGTTTGCTGGTTGTGTAGCCACTTAAGACATAATCGATTTAACCAAAAAGACCTCTCAGCCGTAGGTCTGTGCCATTTCCAGCTGAGAGGTCTATTATATTCATCAGGTTTTTTGTTGAAAAATAATTAATCCTAATTGTAACTATCCAGGGAGAGTGATGGAATTGAAAATGGACGAACTTTATAAGCAGCTTATCATCGATCATTATAGACATCCCCGAAATTATGGTGAAATAAACGACATGTCTTCCATTCGATTATTTTATAAAAACCCCACATGTGGGGATACGATTGTATTATATCTACTAGTCGATCAAGGGCAGATCCATGATATTAAGTTTGAAGGTAACGGGTGCTCCATTAGTATGGCCTCCTGTTCCATGATGACATCAGCTGTTAAAGGACGGTCTTTAGAGGAGGCGGAAAATCTCACCCGTCTGTTCTCCTCCATGATCACGATCGGGATCTCCCCGGAAGATGAGGCCCTGGAAGAATCACTTTCGTTACTAGGGGTTCATTCGTTTAGGGCTCGGCATAACTGTGCGCTAATGGGATGGCAGGCATTGCGCAAAGTTATTAATCAGTATAAGAATGATGACTCCCCACCACAACAAGTTTAAAAGCATGGTTCCTCGGACGGGACCATGCTTAATGAATATCATTTCTTCTATTCCATAGTCTCTTCTTTCTCCAGTGCCTGGCATACTTCACATATCCCATAGACCTCAAATCGATGTCGCAAGACTCTGTAGTCCCCAGGTAATTCAAGACCATGATCCATTGGGCAGTAGTCAAAGGGAAGCGTTTTTTCACAATTGACGCAAATCAGATGATGATGGTGGTGAGTCAGGCAGTTCTCTTTGAATTTTAAACCTCCGTCCATAAAGTAGAAATGTTCCAAAACCCCCATCTCACTTAACATACGAAGATTACGATAAACTGTATCCAGACTCATGCTTGGGTAATGAACGGACATTTGATCGTAGACATCTTTGGGCGATAAATAGCCATCGTGATCGGCGAAAATTTGGGCTAATGTTCTTCGTTGTTCCGTCACTCTCCATCCATTTCGCGCCATGGTATTCAACATATCTTTAACTTTGGTTTTGTTCTCCTTCATAAACATACGTTCCCTTCCTCAGTATACAAAACATCCAGCAAAATACCGTCGCTCCGTTTTGAAAAAGACTTATCTTTTTATTTTAACAAGAAAGAAGGAAAATGTCATATGTAGTGATTGGAGTGCAGGTGAAATTAGCCCCTCAGTGAGTTTATAACCAAACCACATGCGCTAATTTTTTTTGAAAATCATCTCTTCGGGCCTCCAATAGAGAAGCGCTGCCTTAAAACGATGTTTGTACAACAAAATGCCGTTCTCTTCCGTAACAAACTGTCTGAGAATCTTTTCCGTTGCTTTTCGGTCATAGTTAGCTTCCAAAATAACGCCTAAATTGTCCTTCAGCAGCTGTTCTTCATTCTCATAGCGATAGATTCTTTCCAAATTTACAATTTTGCAATTTACATCGATACCAAGTTCATACAGAAGATTGGTTAAATAGATATAGTCCCGTCGCTGAAATTTGACTTTGTAACCAAGCTCTTGATGGATCTCCCACAAATGTGGTTTTTCAGGCCCGGTTGTCAGCCCGATAATCGCCCACCGTTTGGAAGAGTTATTCATATTTAGAAGCGCCCGATCGATCTCCTGCATCCGATAATAACAATTGATCCCAAAAACAACATCAAACTGTTTTTTTGGTACAGAGTCTTCCCATTTAGAATGAATGAACCGTATATTTTGGTGACCTTGCCGCTTGGTATCCTTCTTTAAATGATTGAGTACACTACGTGAACTGTCCACGCAAACAAGCGAGGATGCTTTATCAGCAGCAGCAAAGGTATAGTTCCCCCATCCCGGTCCAATCTCCAAGACGTCATCGGTAGGCTCGATAAATTGAAGAAGCTCTCGCCGAATATCAGCTGCATAGTCATCCAATGCATCTGTTTTTTTGGGAATAAATCCTTCCCAGAAGGATTCCTCCTTGGCATCGTCGCTCATTCGCTCCGGCAGATTGCCGTTCCAATCCTTCATCCCTTCCAGCCATAGCTGCTTAAAATTCATATCAAAGCGGACGCCGTGATACATATTTAGTTTCCCCCTCTATTCCTCACTCGGTTAAGTCCATACCGGCTCAACCGCAGTCATTTTCAATCCGTATTTTGCAGAGGCAACCTCCACTTTTACGCCGTAAACCGTCTCCATATTTGTACAGGTAAACACCTCCTCAGGTCGACCGGAAGCATACACTTCCCCGTCCTTGAGCATGTATATTTCATCCGAATACCGAGCAGCCAGCTCTAGATCGTGTAAAATCAGGATCACTAGGATGCCCGAATGTTTTGAGAGCTTGCGTACTAGCTCCAACACTTCGAGTTGATGGCGAATATCGAGTGCTGAAGTCGGCTCATCCAGTAATAGCAAATCCGGCTGTTGTGCCAACGCGCGGGCTATCCAAACTTTTTGCCGCTCTCCCCCGCTTAGCTCGTCCAGATAACGCGTTGTATAGTGATCCAGATGAAGGTCGGACAGGAGGGTGCCCACAATATGAAGATCTTCTGATGACACTCCCCATCGAATGTACGGCTTTCGCCCGAGCATGACCGTTTCCATGACAGTCAGCGGAAAACCGGATGCCGTATGCTGAGGAACGTAAGCTTGAATTTTAGCCAAATCTCTGGGTTTGAGGGAATATACGTCTTTTCCCCTAAGCCAAACCGTTCCCTTCTTAGGCGGAAGAATGGAAGCGATGCTTTTGAGCAATGTCGTCTTCCCTGCGCCGTTAGGACCGACAATACTGACCACCCGGCCCTTTTCCAGATTCATGTGAATATTTCGTAATATGGAGTTTGAACGGTATCCAAATGACAAACCCGTTATTTGTAAAAACAAGACTTCCCCCTCCTAGGTCCAATACTCCCGGCGCTTCTTGACCAGTAAATAGATGAAAAATGGTGCGCCGAAGAAGGATGTTACAATTCCAACGGGGATTTCAATCGGCGTAAGGAGCAGCCGCGCCACCGTATCCGACGTAAGCAAGAGCAAGGCGCCGATCAAGCAAGAGCACGGTAATAAATATCTATAGTCGGTACCGATTATCATTCGGCTGATATGCGGGGCAACAAGCCCGATAAAACCGATAATGCCTGTAAAAGCAATGGTTGTTGATGCCAGAAGCGTCACCGTCACCAAGCAAACCCAGCGTATATGCTTCACTTTCACTCCGAGCGTGAGTGCTACCTCCTCCCCGGAGATGAGAGCATTCAAATCCCATGCATATTTCATCAAGACTAATAGCGCAAAGGCGGACAGCGGCAAGAGAATTTCCAGCACATGCCAACCGGAGCCCCAGAACCCCCCCATTAACCAAATAATCAGATCTTTAAGCGCATCGTTGTTGGAAAAATACTTAAGAGCCGATACGCCGGCCGAGAATAATTGACCAATCGCTACACCCGCGAGTAGCAAGACCGTAGTTGAGCTGTTTTTCATACGAGCAATACCGTATACAACTCCTACTGCCAAACACCCGAAGAGAAAAGCGTTAAAAGCAATCAGCCATGGTCCGCTGTGAACGAGGTTCATACCGAATACGCTAGTGCCCGCCACGATCGCAAGTGCGGCTCCGAAGGCTGCTCCACTTGAAACCCCCAGGGTAAACGGATCGGCTAGAGGATTACGCAGCAATGCCTGCATGATCGTACCCGCTGCGGCCAGCGATATACCGGTCACCACAGACATCAGGACTCGGGGGAGCCGAACCTCACGTACGATATACACATTCATTTCGTCAGCACCGGCGCCAGTCATCATTGCCCAGAGCTCTTGAAGGGGCACCGTCGCCGAGCCTTTGGTGATCGCTGCTCCTGCTGTAATGATCAATAAGATCAGAAGCAATATGAGCAGCAAGAGCTTACGTAATGATCTACCACGGTAAATCGATTCCATTTGACGATCTGAGGACATCGACTCCAATGGGATATCGTTGTGATGGATTGATTTTTCCATCATTCCGTCTCCTTAAACGAGTAGTACCAAATCCCTTGATAAGGAACATCCAGCCATTCTTCAAAATATTCCTTGGCATATGCTTCAGGATTAACATCTTCAAATAGGTCAGGATACAGCCACTTGGAAAGTTGCAAAACACCGATATATCGTTTGTCTGAACCAATAAAATTAGTATGAAAAAAATAAACTTCCCTGTCTTTGCCTGCATTCAACTTCTTCAAGGATGAAATTTTCATGATATTGGCGAACGCCTCATCAAGCGGTTTGGCATCCATCGTTTCGTACCCACCTAGCCAAGTACCATGTAGTGTAACGACATCAGGATTTCGTTTGAGCACATATTCTTCATCGACCATGATCGTTGTGGAAGCCTCCGCAGGATTCCATTGTAGATCGGCTGCATCTTTTCCACCCGCCAAAATTGTGGCGTAACCTTCACCTACGCCGGTCTTACCATCCAGTGACTGGCTTGGAAAAACTCGATAGCCGCCATTGGAGTTGAGAAAACCGGCTGACAGTGCCAGAACACTTTTTTTCTCACTTGTATCTATAGATTGAATTCGTTTTGCCGGAATACTTTCAATTTCATGCCTCCATTCCAGAAATTTAGCGGCCCTTTCTTCTTTACCGAACAGCTTACCCAGCAGTTTCCATTCTATATCCGTCTGCTCTGGCAAGTAATTGTTCATGCGTACGACCTTAATGCCAGCCGGCTCCAACTTTTCCTCCAGTTTTTGATCAGGCCGATTCGTGTAGGTGAATACCACTTCAGGCTTTAAGCTAAGTATCGCCTCCAAATTTACCTGTTCCGTTTCTCCAATGTCTGGCAATTTGTCAAAGCCAAGATAAGGATTGTGTTTGATCGTATTGTCACCAGTGGCCACTACGCGGTCTTCCGCTCCCAACAGTTTAATGGCTTCTGCTGTATTTCGATTAATAACGACGGTTTTCTGAACCGGGATATTTAGTGTAATTTCTTTGCCACTTGTATCGGTAAAGGTCCAACTTTTTAGTTCCGTATCTTTTTGTGAACTCAGCTGTTGACTTTCTTGATTTGTTACAATTGCATCATCATTATTGGTTGTCGAACATCCCGCTATAAGCAAAGTTAGAATCATTGCAAATGCGAGTCTAATGATAACGTTCGACAAGAATTTTATTTGAATAAACAAAGTGTGTCTCCTCCGGAATTTTAAATGTAATATTTACGATTAATGAACATCTAGCATGAAAAATAAATACTCTTAAGCATTCCTTTAACCTACGCTTTCCTTTCGATGACCAACCATAATCATTCGCGGTGAATGCCTCTTATCATAATGTTGTCCATCATAATTTCCGTAAATTATATCCAATGTAAGACCGACTTTTTTTAGCATATCTTCCAATTTCTCTGGACCATATAGCTTGACGCGTTCCGAATATCGACGAGTAAGATGGTTAGATCCTTGAACTACAATTTCCTTCATAACGAAACCGCTTAAAATGCGGCGGGTTTCCGAGATGAGGTTTCCCTCCTCTACCCGCTCCGAAAAAGGAACCAGGTGATCTGTTGTGTATTCTGCGTTTATATAATCGATAATGAACCGCCCTCCCGGTTTCAATGCCTTATGGATTTGCCGTAACACCGTTAACTGCTCGCTGTCCTCTTCAAAATAACCAAATGAGGTAAATAAATTGACAACGGCATCAAATCGCTCCTTAAACATCTTACTTTCTGGTAAAGCCCGCATATCGCATTCAACCCAATTTACAAGTTCATTAGGGTCGGAGGCCCTAGCTTCCTGGAGCAGCTCCGAGGAAAGATCCACACCTGTTACGCGATAGCCTGCACGTGCAAGTGACATTGCATGTCTCCCCATACCACAACATAGGTCGAGGATTTTACCTTGAGATGGAAGCTTCAGCCACTCCATCATTCTAAATACTTCTTTTTCAGCCTGGCGTCTATCCCTATGACGGTATATTAGCAAATAATCCTTGCCGAAACTCTCTTCGTACCATTTATGTAACGTCTTTTCCATTTATTCACTCTCCCTTGAGATATCAAAGTCACTTGTCATCCATACAAGGCCCCTTTATTCAGGCTAAACAAGATATCAGTTTCCTTAATTGTAATAATTACGATTAATTATCGAAAAAAGAATCGAGAAGACCTTGATTAATCGTAATATTTACAATTAAAGTCTACTTGCAATTTTATAATATGTCAACACTTCCCCCCTCATGAACACGTAGGGATTAAAAAAGCCTCCAAGCAGACATTCACATTGTCTGCCCGGAGGCGTTAGTATACAAACAGTTTGCTATAAGTCATTCTTCTTAATCGTGAGGACCCTCAAGTTCTCCTTCAAGCTCCAAAAAACGATCCCGTAACATGTTCAATTCTTCCTCTGTCGCCTTCCAATAGTTCCGTTGATGACTTTCTAGCAGCGTTTCCAACATACCAGAGTAGGCCCAGCTGTTATTTTCAGACATTTGCTTGCTGCGTTGTTCGTTGGCCACATATTCATGATGAACCGCTGAGAAAATCCAGGAGTCTACTTGGTTGGTCGTCGCTGCAAGCCCCAACAAGTTTTCTACTCGGTCTGCTGCTTTCTGGGCTCCATGATAATCATGCTTTAGCAAACCGTCTATCCATTTGGGATTGAGCAGACGGGTTCGTACTCCACGATGGACAGAGTTTCTTACTTCTTCAGTTAAGATTTGCTCCCGCGTGGTATCGCTAATATATATTTCCGCCTTGACGCCTTTGGTGATTTCTACCGATTTCGCCAAGCCTCCAAAAAACTCATAATAATGATCCAGATCGGTAATTTCATGTTCATGGTTGCTCCGAATCTGTGAAACAATATCAACGGCAGCCAAGTTCGCCGCATACAAATCATACATATCCTTGCCCCTGTAATCGGAGCTGTACACATGCTTCAGGCTGTTCATGAAAGCTGCGCCCAATTGGTCTTCTTCTTCCCACTGCTTGGTCTCGATCAGCTTTGTGACCGAGGTTCCATATTCTCCTGCGGCAGGCCCGTATATGCGGGCACATGCCAAGTCCCAAGCCTCGTCATGCTCTGCCCCGGCGCTGCGTAACTGCTGATACAACCTCTCCGAATGCTTTTTGAACCGGTTTTGATCAACCGGCTCCTCCAGCTCAGAAATTTCTTTAAAGAGACGGTGAAGCGTTGATAGCTGGTCCGGGAACATGTCGCGGAAAAATCCACAGATATGGACCAGGACATTCAGTCGCGGCCTCTTCAGCTCTGATAGCGGAATAATTTCATATTCCACCTGCTTATGGTGATCCTGGTCCTTAACTCTAACGCCTAGATAAGCCAGAATCTGCCCCAACGTCTCCCCTTGTGTCCGGGACGTTTCCAAGCCCCACATAACCAGCGCGGATGTTTCCGGATATGACTTATGCGCTGCATCATACAAATTCAAGGTGTTCTCCGCAATCCTCCAACCACTCGCAACGGCTGCACGGCTTGGTATGGACCTTGGGTCAAACTGTACCAGATTGTTTCCGGACGGCAGAACCTCGGGATTCCGAAAGCAGTCGCCTGCAAGACTAACCGGCATATATTTACCGTCCATGGCCCTAAGAAGATTCGTAAGCTCCAGATCTGCCTTCGTAGACTGATAAGCCTTTAAGCCGAGCTCCCAAATGTTCTGCCATTGTGATTGTTGATCGGCTGATCCTTGCGGTGGTTCAGGAACTTCCCGGGTTTGAACAAAGGTTAACACAGCTTTCTCCACATACTCATCCAGCGTTCGCAGCCTGCGGATATCCTGGGCTTCCAGCAGCTCATCATAATCCCAGCCCATCGAATGCGCATATAATCTCTGCAGCGATCCGTAGGTTCCCCGTTCATGGCCAAAAATCATGCTCATATGCTGCGCCGCCTGCTCATGTGTATACCCCTCGCCTAATATATGCAGGCCATCAGGAATCATGGATCTTTGGATTCGGTACAGCTCGGATTCCAGCGATTCAAGACTAGAGGATTCAAGAAAAAGCGCAGCTGCCTGCTCCTGCAACATCTCCCACAGATCAGGAAGTCGTGCAGGATTCAGCTGTTCCGCTTCCCGATACTGATGCAGCAGTGTTTCCAGGCCGGCGTATTCTCCGTATAACCCGGATACTGTGAATGGAGGGGATTGGTATCCTATCAAGGTAGCATGGGATCTTCGCTTCGCAATCATGGCTTCGGAGGGGTTGCCGACATAATACGCGTAAAAATGCGGAATATCCCGAATCAATGCATCAGGTAAACAATCCCCCGACATGCCGCTTTCTTTGCCTTCCAAAAATTCAAGCGTACCATGGGTTCCCACATGCAAGATCGCATCAGCCTTGAACTCATCACGAAGGTATTGGTAAAAAGCCAAATACTGATGGTGCGGAAGGAGACTTTTATCATGGTAAGCAGCCTCCGGATGCTCATGTACGCCCCTGCTAGGCTGGATACCGATGAACAAGTTGCCGATCCGAAGGCCGGGAATTTTGAAATCGCCGTCCTCGGTCGTCATGATGTCGCCTGGCACTTCGCCCCACTGTTGAACAAGCTCTCTCTTCCGCTTATTCAAGACCTGATTGCTCTGCTCATACGATGTATTTTTATAAGTCGGAAGATGATCGGGCCAGTTGTCGTTGGACCACACTGCGGAATTTATGGTTCCATCCTGTATGAAACGCTCTTTCAATTCGAAACCAGAGTATGTCTCGGTATCATAACCATGCGCCTTCATCGCCGTGAGGATGCGGGATATCGATTCGAAGGTATCCAGAAAGGAGGCCTGGAACAGATGTCCTTCCCCTGGAGGGTAGTTATAGCCGATAATGGCGATTCGCTTCTCGGATTGCTTCTTGGATCGGAGATTCAGGTACCGCTTTACACGACCGACCACCCGCTGCGCTCGATCTTCGATCATACGGAGCTCTTTGGCATCAAACCGCATGTCCTCGTCATATCCAAGGCTGGATAACGCGGCAACCGGATGCGTCTCAATGCTCCCGTCGAGCTCAGGCAGCATCATTTGAACCAGAAATTCGGAAGGCGTCAAGCCTTGTCTGGAGCTTTCCCACTCCTGCCGTTCCCGGCGCGTCAGGAAAAACGGATGGAACATCGGAGCGTCCACTTCTTTTAGTAACGCCAGGATTTCATCGCTCTTTCCCCCCGTAGGTCCGGCACCCAGGCGGAACGGAACAAAGTTTACGATCAAGTCTACCTTGCCTCCATGAACGCCCCCATGCATCAGCAAGGTTCGCAGCCGATTCGGTTCAACATCCGACAAAGAAGTGAATACGACAGGAAGAACATTGGCAAACTCTCGAATGCTCTGCATCATGCTGCTGACGATATCTCCGGTGTGGAGCGGGTAGCTGTGACCCATAAAAAGTATGGCAACTGTTGGATCATCCTCACGGGCCGGCATGGACGCCCGATAGGCCTCCAAGGATTCAAATGACTGCGGGTTAGAGGGATCATAGATGCTCAGCGACTTCAGGGCAAAGGGCGGCTCGACCGGCGGCCAATCCGTTTCCTTTCCGAAGCAGGTGGCAATGTAGCCAAGCATATGGTGTAAATTGGGAACCCCTGCATTTCTCCAATATGCGACCAAGGTCCGGTGATGCCTGAGATTATCTTGCTGCTCGGTCGATATTGAAGATGTAGAAGGATGTCCACTTGAGGTTGTTGACGGATGTCCACGATGGCCTGCGCCGGCAAGATCGTGATACCTCAATGAACCCAGCCTATATAAATCCTTAAGCCGCTCCCCTTCCCCTCCTACAATCACTTGCTCCGCTTTAAGACCGATACAAAGGTCATGAATACGGGAAACGGTCCGGGCAGGGCTGCCGTGCGGATCGTGGATGATAAAATCCGCTTGATTTACGGCTGTCTCGAGCCAGCTCCACTGTGCCTCCGACAAGGTTCCTTCTATATTAAATACAGATAATGAAAGGCGACTGCGCAAAGATGCATCCCACTTCTTCTTATATATGAACGATAAATCCTTCATGGCCGCATGGGATGTCGTTAAGACCGTGATCTTCATTCTGTTTTCCTCCTCCTATCCAAGAACGATAGAATCATGCTTGATTAGGGTTATCTAACCCAATATGGTTCGAACCGTGCCAGTAAATCCATCTTCGTTCAAGTGTTCGAGTACTCGATACTCAGCACCCAATGCTTCAGCCAATTCTTTAGAGCGTCCCAATTTAACAAAGCCCTGCTCCGTATCAATGACCAGACAGGAGATCCCGGCAAGCCGGATCCAGCTTGCGGCCTCCAGGCATTCATTCCAAATGTCCGAATAAACCGACAATCCTGAAGGACTTTGGTTCGCTCGGCCATCCGTAACGAATATCAACGTCGGTATCGTATCATGATTTCTTCGTTTCTCCGCTTGAAGCACCTTATAGGCCAGGTTAAGCCCGGCTGCCAGAGGCGTCCTTCCTCCAGTCGGAATATCGCGGAGATGCTTTGACGCTGTATCGATGCTGCGTGTAACCGGAAGCACAAGCTCAGCCTCGTCCCGTCTGAACGCGATCATGCCAATTCGGTCTCGCTTCACATAAGAATCCCGGAGCAGATGAAGGATGCCTCCTTTGACCGCTGTCATGCGCTTTCGGGCCAGCATCGAACCGCTGGCATCAACCACAAACAATAACGTAGACCCAACGCGATTCTCTCTTTTCTTGAGACGCAAATCATCGAGTTCAATGGCAAACGCGACGCCGTCCTTTTTGGTACGGATCAACTGATAGGGAGCCGCTGCGCGGATCGTAGCATCAAAAGCCACATCGGTTCGCTGCTTCCTGTTCGGGTATACAGCCCCTACCGATCTGCCTCTCTTCTGAACCGTACGCAGATCATGTCGCTTTCCCGAGCCCTCATATTCTAACTTACGCTTCATGTTCAACTTCAAGGGCTCGATTGGATACGCCTCGTCAGGAAACAGCACCTGATCATCCATTCGATCACTGGATACATTCTGAGGATCATTAGGATCCTCCACAACCAGCATTTCTGTTCTGCTTTGTTTGAAGGCGTCTCCCGCCTCATTCGTATTGGTCCTCCCATCCCCGTGATCGGGATGCTCTGCAGGGGAGTGGGAAGAATTCGTTTGATCGGGTGATGGATTCGTCTGATCGCCTGCATCCGGTTCAAGTGGATGACTCCCAGGGGCGTGGGGGTTCTCGAATGCAATTCGCATTCGATGAGGAAGAACATACTCGGCGATCTCTCGGATATCCTCCATGGTTACTTTGGTGCGCCCATCCCAGGCGGCTGCCGCTTTAGCCCCTTCAACAAGAGAGAGCTCGGCACGGGCGCTTGCAATCCCCGCTTCATATGCGGTTGAGGAGGCTAGCTGAATCATTTCAGCGCTTACCTCCATGTGAGGAATCAATTGTCCGGCCGCTTGGATTTGCAACCGGAGTGCATCTTCCTGACGCTGATATCGGCTACGGAAGGCATAGGGGTCCTGCTCGAATTGTAATCTTCGGCGTATTACCTCGGCTCGATCCTTGTGATCTATCAACTCGGCCAACGTTACACAGAATCCAAAGTGATCCAGCAGTGAAGGCGAAAGAACGCCGTCTCCCAAATCCATTGCCGCAAGCAGCATAAATCGGCTTTCTCGAATTTCTGATATCCCTTCTCGCTGCAGATAAACCCAGCCGCTCGAGCGTGTATTGACAATCTCTCTGATGAGCACTTCGGGCACTAGATTCATATGATCGGCCAGCAGCAGTTGACCATCGGCAATTTCTAACAAACCCGGGGAACGTACGAGCCTGCCGCGGTCGATGGCGGCCGTCATATCGAATGAGCCGAGAAGCCGATCCGCTGTGATGTTGACAGGTACGGATATTTTCAGACGGTCAGGGATCATCGAAGAAACTGCATGCAGCAGATGACTTTTACCTGATCCTCTAGAACCATGAATAAGAACTCCGCCAATCGCAGGATTCACAGCATATAGCAGAAGCGCCCGCTTCGCTTTCTCTTGTCCAACGATTCCGCTGAATGGATATACTGAAAGCTGCTCCATTTCCCCCACCTTCATCATGCCTGTACCATTGCTGTTGAACGCAGTAACGCATGTAATCGCTGTTCGATACCGCCGGACTCTTCAAACGGCTGCCGTCTCATCCGATGAGGCAAGACCAGGTATGCGACTTCCTGCATATGTTCATGGCTAATTGAATCTTGGCCCTGCCATGCTGCCAGGGTGAGCGCTGTTTTGATCAGGGTAATGTCGGATCGATGCCCCTCAACTTCCAGCGCAATTCCGATTTTTGCTGCCAGCTCCAGCATGTCGTCTGTAACGTCAATCTGATCCAATCGCTCCCTTGCCTGAAGGATCTGATTCAGAACGCGCTCCTGTTCGGCCTCATAATGCGCTGAAAATGATGCAGGGTCACGCTCAAAATCCATACGTCTGCGGATGACAAGGGCACGCTCGCGAACATCCTTCTCTCCGCCGATGTCGACCGACAGCGCGAAACGGTCCAGTAGCTGCGGCCGCAGGTCACCTTCTTCCGGGTTCATCGTCCCCACCAACAGAAATCGCGACGGATGAGAATAGGATATCCCTTCTCGCTCTACCGTGTTGATTCCCATTGCAGCCGCATCCAGCAATACATCGACAATATGATCGTCCAACAGATTGATCTCATCGATATATAAAATATGACCATGTGCCGCAGCCAGCAGACCCGGTTCGAATTTCTTCTCTCCTGTCTTGATTGCGTGCTCAATATCGAGAGCACCAACGACGCGGTCTTCCGTTGCACTTACAGGCAAGTTAATGACTTTTAGATCAGGCATGAGCCCAGCCAATGCCCGTACAGCTGTAGATTTTGCCGTTCCTTTCTCACCTCGGATCAAAACCCCCCCAAGCTTCGGATTTACGACGTTCAAAATGAGCGCCAGTTTCATTCTCGATTGACCTACAATGGCTGTAAATGGATATTGCTGCTCTACGTCTTTCAAACATCACAACTCCTTATGGCTTCATTAATCCCGATACTCGGGCCGTGACACGTTGGCGAAAGGTCCTGTGTCTCAATCCGATTCATGCCTTTTTCCTCCTTAACAGATACAGGAAAAAGGGCGCTCCCAGCACACCCATGATGATTCCGACCGGTAGCTCCATCGGGGAGAACATAATTCTTGCCAGCGTGTCGCAAATCGTCAGAACGGCAGCCCCTAACAGCGCTGTGGAAGGAATCAGAAACCGGTAATCCCCTCCGACAAGCAGCCGGGCGACGTGCGGTATGATCAGCCCGACGAATCCCAGAAGGCCTGCGATGCTGACGGCACTGGCTGCAAGCAGCGTTGCGATCGCAGTTATCCATAATCGGGAAAGTTCCACCCGTATCCCTAAACTCCGAGCCGTGGCATCTCCGAGCATCATAATGTTCATTTGCTTGGAGAAGAGCATCGAGAGAGCTAGACCGATTAAAGAGTATGGGAGGATGGTCGATAGGTCGGGCCAGCTTTTAGCTGCAAGTCCGCCTACCATAAAGAGCAAGGCCCCTTGCACCCTGTCGCTGTAAAAGGTAAGCATTGCTGATATCCCGGATCCCAAAAAGGCGGAGACTGCCACACCTGCAAGGACAATTCTGAGCGGGTTTACTCCGTCTTTCCAAGACAGCAGATAGATGATGAATGCGGCAAGCGTCGCTCCGATGAATGCGGCAGGCGTCAACAGATAATCATACTGCGGCATAACGACAAGCAGGAAAATTCCGAACAGCCCGGCCCCGCTAGAGACCCCAATTATATGGGGATCTGCCAGCGGATTTCGCATAATTCCTTGCAGCAAAGCTCCTGAAACGGCAAGGTTCGCTCCAACAAGCATTGCAACAAGCGTTCGTGGCAGTCGGATATTCCAGATAATCTCCCGGTTCACTCCGGGCAGATCATGTTGCAATACGGCCGCAGCAATATCTCGAAGCGGAACCATAACAGCGCCGGTGGCTATGCTAAAAAGGGAAGCTGCTATCGCTAAAACCATGAATATGATGATCACGGACACAGAGCGAATGGATTTATTCGGCATCACCGAAGATCTCCGGATACACCAGCTTGGCTAAATACTTCAGCGATTCATCATAGTGAAGGCCTGGATTCGTGAGGAATAAATCGGATGGTACGACAATCACTCGCTGTTCTTTGACAGCTCCTATAGAAGCCCATGCAGGATTGCTCTCGAGTTCCTCCTTAATTTTCTTATCCCCCACAGCCTTTTGTCCGTGGATGATCATAAAGATATAATCCGGATTCTGCTTCGCAAGCGTCTCCATGCTGTAAGGGGACGTGGTTGGACTGTCAGGCGATGATGCTAGAGTCTCTGCCACGTTGCTCAGGCCAAGCATTTTAGCTATCTCCAGTCCTGTTGTTCCGTCCTTCTGAATGGAAATTCCACCGGGGGTGACGTTTAGATTGATAAAGGTACGATGATCTCCCGGCAATTGCTGCAGAACTTCATTCACCCGGTCATCTAATGTCTTCAGCTTTTCCTGCAGCTGTTCTTCCGTCCCGGCAATCTTCGCCATCCATTCCGCCTTTGACTTCATATCCTCGTAGCTGGACATGCTCATTAGCGCCACGTCAATGCCACTGCTCTCCAGCGACTTTACAAGCTCCTTATGAAAACGTGCTTGCCCGATGACCAGATCCGGTTTTAAAGCCACCACCTGCTCCAAGCTAATCTGACTTACGGTTCCGACAGACGCTACCGCTTCTGCTTCTTCAGGGATCGAAACGCCCAGGGCTTCCATCCGCCCTACCGCTTGTCCTCCCACAGCATACAGCAGCTCAAGGAATTCGGGTGACAGCACGACGATTCGTTCCGGACGCTGTTCGAGCGTAATCGTACGATTCGTCGCGTCTTGGAAAGTGATATAAGCTTCGTTGACTGCTGGGGGCTCAGTTTCTGTTTCCGATGACTTCAGTTCTTTTTGGTCATGAGCTTCTGTCTCCTGGCTGCCTGAAGTTTCGGTTCCATTGCACGCTGACGCAACAAGTGCGAATACGACGATAATACAGATCGTCAAGATGTAATGTGTTTTTTTCTTGCTTAATTGCAAAGACATGGACTCGTTCTCCCCTTATGACTAAATCCTTTGATTTAGCAGCTAGTAACGACATTCTATGTAGAATGTAATTTTTACGATTATAGAAGATGCTTATTTGCTTACCGTATTAATGCAGAATTCTTTGGCATAATGATTCATTAAAGTACAGAATCTCCGATTGTGCCGAATAAAAAAGGAGGACAGATCATAGCGGTTCCTGGATGGCTCGTAAGTAACAAGCAAACGGTGTTTCATTCGCTCCATTGCGAACTCGATAAATGACTTTGCCTGCACCGAGGAGATGAAGGTGACATACGCATAGAGCGAGTGGTCTTCCGGCTCATCCAAGAGGCTGACTCCCGCGCAGGAATACTCTGTCTGTATCCCTGCTCGTTTGAAATACATATACGCAGGAAGAAGTTCTGCGTCAAGTTCTATGTTACCTAACCAGACTGTCTGCTTTTCCCGCATTCGCTGCTTGGACAGCTTCGCCCATTTCCCCAATTCCATCTCCCGGCGGTTCCACTGATCTTTGCTGTGCGTACTTATCACTCGTTCTGCTTCTTGATCGAAGATCCTAACCCTGTCCGCCATCTCTGTCCTCCCTGTCGGCCATGATGCTTGCTCAGTCATTCCATTCCGGTCTAGCGGGAGCATGTGTTTCTAATGAACTTTCACAATCCGTGCAGTAACCGAAAATATCAATTTTGTATTTCAGTGATCGAAACTGCTGGGGCTTGGGTAACTCCATCTCCTCTGGATCAAAGCTCATCGGAATGGTTTGTTTACAATCCATGCATATAAAATAAAGCTGCGGCTGAACATGATCGATTATGCGATACCGCAATTCATTATCCAACACGAAAATCTCAACGATCCGCAATTGCCTAAAAAGCTCAAGATTCCGATATACTGTACCGTAACTCAATCCATGAAAGGTTTTCTCCATGGCTTGGTATATCTCTATGGCTGAGAATGGACGGTTTAATCCTAAAATCAGATCAACAAGGAATCTTCGCTGCGTTGTAATTCGCACGCCATGCTCAACCAGGTAGTCAATCATTTTATCGAGCTGCATGCCAGGATTCAACCTGATCACCTGCCTGCTACTATCATGATATGATTTATGTTAGACAACTTTAGTACACAGCCCACGATCCTATACCCAGATGTTGCGTCTTACCAACTGGACTTTTTCACGCCTGGAATTTGTCCTTTGTGGGCTAGCTCGCGAAAGACGATCCGTGACACGCCAAACTTGCTAATATAGCCTCTTGGTCTGCCGCTAACCGCGCAGCGATTGTGAAGTCGTGTCGGGGAGGAGTCACGAGGAAGCTTCTGCAGTCCCTCATAGTCCCCTTTTTCTTTTAGCTCCCTGCGTTTTTCAGCATATTTGGCCACGACTTGCTGTCTTTTTCGTTCTTTAATGACTTTGGACTTTTTTGCCATCTAAAACAATCCTCCTCTATTCTTAAGATTTATTCATTTAAAGCAGCTTGCAAGGCTTGGAGATTTTGATGCATGATTGCAATGTAATCAAGTTCTTTTGCGATATCTTCCTCCGTCAAGCCTTCAATCGGATTCAGCACGGCTGTGGATGCTCCGATTTCAGTTGCGATCGTCTCTGCAACGTTTGAGGCGACGAGCGTTTCAAAAAATATAGTTTTTACATTGTTCTCCTTGGCAAATTCAATGATCTTCGCCATTTGCGAAGCCGACGGCTCTTGATCCGGAGACAACCCCGCGATCGGTACCTGGGTTAAACCATATTCATGGGCTAAATACCCGAAAGCAGCATGCTGGGTGATGAAGTCTTTTCTCTTGGAATCCTTCAATCCTTCGTTAAACTCCTGATCCAACGCCTCCAGCTTGCTTACGTAGGCATCTGCATTCGCTTTGTAGGCATCCTTATGCTCAGGATCTGCTTCAGCCAGGCCTTGTTCAATATTACGCACTTGCTGAATAGCAAGAGCAGGCGAAAGCCACACATGTGGGTCAAGACCACCGTGATCATGATGATGCCCACCTTCTTCGCCATGATCATGGGCATGTTCATCTTCGTGGCTGTGTTCATCCTCTGCACCATGGTCATGGGCATGTTCATCTTCGTGGCTATGTGCACCCTCTGCCCCATGGTCGTGCGCATGTTCATCCTCGTGGCTATGTTCGCCCTCTATGCCATGATCATGGGCATGTTCATCTTCGTGGCTATGTTCGCCCTCTGTGCCGTGGCCATGGGCATGCTCCTCTTCATGGCTGTGTTCGCCTTCCATGATCTCTATTCCTTGACTAGCCTCAATTACCTTTAGATCACGATCTTTGACGCTATCCAGTACCTGATCAATCCAACTCTCCATACCTGCACCGTTATACACAATCACGTCAGCATCAGCAATGCCTGCCATATCCTGCGGCGTAGGTTCCCAGTCATGCGGTTCAACCCCTGCCGGTACCAAATTCTCAACATCCGCCAAATCGCCGGCAACTTGGCGCGTAAATTCATACATCGGATAGAAGCTTGTTTTAATCTTTAATTTTGTTGCTGTCGATGTATCTGTTACTTGGCTATCTGTTGTATTCATGCTTCCATTGGATTCACTTGGCTTGGCAGAGCCGCAGCCCGCGACAGCCAATGCTGCGGATAATGAAAAAGCGGCAAAGATTCGTTTATAACTCTTAATCATGATTAATAACTCCTCTTACTTTCGGTTTGTTTATTTGTACAGCTCTTCGATTTCGCAATTGCAGCAGCTTCTGAATGAATACGGCTATGAGCAAGAACCCTAACAAAATGAGTGCAATCGTGCCACCGGGTGGCGAATTCAAATAGTAGGAGGCGGTTAACCCCGAGAAAACGCCAAACAATCCTGTAAGGACGGCTACTCCCATGGCAGCTAAAAATCCGGGAGCAATCCGGAGCGCTATCGAGGCTGGAAGTACAATAAGTGCCGATACTAGCAATACACCAACGATCGGCATGGAAGCAGCGACCGTCATGCCTGTGAACACGGCGAATGAAAACGATAGAATCGAAACCCGAGTTCCTGAAATTGCAGCAGTTTCCTCATCAAAGGCGAAGTTATACAGGGGCCGGCGTAAGGCAACAAAAAACACCAGCCCTAATGCGGTTACGATGGCAATCAGTCCTAGTTGTGTATCACTGACCGCAACGATGGATCCAAAAAGGTAGGAACTGAAGCTTTTGTTCAAATGCGCATTCAAACTCATCAGGACGACGGCCACTGCCAGTCCGGAGGTCATGATAATGGCTACCGGCACCTCGGTGTAGGTGCGGTATACCCTTCGAAGCTGTTCAATGACAAGAGCTCCGATAATGGCGATCACAAATCCGCTTATCGTCGGATTGAGTTGCAGGAACGATCCTAATGCCACCCCTGCCAACGATACATGGGAGAGGGTGTCAGCCATAAGCACCTGCCGACGAAGCATTAAATATACGCCGAGGATCGGAGCGATTACACCGATCAGGCCTCCTGCCCAAAACGCGCGCTGCATGAATTCGTAACCGAGCATCGCCATCCCGTATCCTCCTTTCGTTCCAGATGGACGACCCGGTCCAGGTAAGGATCGATTTCCTCCAATGAATGGGTAACCATGATAACCGTTTTGCCTCTATGTTTCACATAGTGATCCAGCAGCTCGTATAACTCTTTACGGCTCGCTTCATCCATCCCGGTTGTTGGTTCATCGAGGATCAGCGCCTCCGGCTCCTGAGCCAATGCTCTGGCAATACAAACCCGTTGCTTCTGCCCCCCTGACAATTCGCCAATCTTATGGTTGCGATATTCCCACATCCCCACTTCAATCAAGCTTTGCTTGACGGCCTCATGATCGCTGGCTGCAAACCGTTTGAACAACCCGAGACGATGATAACGGCCTGAACGAACGAGTTCGATGACTTTACTGGGGAAACCGGCGTTAAACGAAGCCACAAGTTGAGGAACATAACCAACCGTTATTGGTGATCCGTCCTCCGATACACGATTCATTTCAATCGTTCCGCTCCACGGCTTGATCAAACCCAGCATCAATTTAAGCAAGGTCGATTTCGCTGCACCATTGGGGCCTGAAATAACGATAAATTGCCCGGTATGGATATCCAGTGACAGGTTCTCGATGACGGTTCGATCTCCGTATCCAAACACGACGTCGCGCATGGAGGACATAATCATTTCTATCTCTTCCTTCCTCATGACAGAACATTCAACACTGTCTTGCGTAATAATTACGATTAATGACGCTGCTTATATTAACGTGTCTCACGATGTAACGTATATCTTTTCAATCTAGGGCAATACTTGCGCATTTCCAAACGCTCTGGATGATTTTTCTTATTTTTGGTTGTCGTGTAATTGCGATCTCCCGTTTCGGTGCATGCCAATGTAACGATGACTCTCATATTTTGCATCCTCCTTATTAGTAATGTTTACGATTAGTAATACTACCCTCTATGTGTATCTTTTGTCAACCCATCTATCGGATTTATGACATCTATTAATGAGCAGCGACGGTTATTGGATTATACTCTTCAATAGCGTTCTGCATATGCTTCATCTGAAGAGGCATTCGCTCAATAATCGCTTTTCGTTTTGCTTTTAGTACAATTTGTTCAATATCAGCAAAGCTGCACCTTGCAAGCTGCTGGCAAGTTTCAGTGAGAATTGACGGATCATATTCAAATTCGCCAATGAGAATTTCAATGTATAACTTCCTTTGCTCCAGCTCAGGCACGGTATAGATTAACTTCGTATCGAATCGGCGCCATATAGCCTGATCCAGATCCTTTTCTAAATTGGTGGCCGCCATAATAATGCTCCGGTCTCCAAAGTCATCCAAGCATTGGAGCAACGTATTTACAGCACGCGCCATCTCCTTGACTTCATCGTTGTTATCTCGAGTCCGGGCAATGGCATCGAATTCATCCAGGAACAGAACACACGAAAATGTGTCGGCATAATCGAATATTTTACGGATATTGCTTCCGGTTTCCCCCAAATGACTGTGGATGATCGCGTCCAAGCGAACCAAGACAAGTGGAAGTTCAAGGACCTTAGCCATGTAAAAAGCCGTTAAGGTCTTTCCTGTTCCTGGAGGGCCGTACATGACAATCTTGTTTGGAACCGGCACGCCATGCTGTTCAAACTCCTCCCTCATCCCTAAAATTTCAACAAATTCATTCACAATTCTTTGATTGATTTCTGGCAAAATGAGATGCTTTGCCTTTTTGGCACAGTCCTTGGGAGAATATAGGCTTGCCATGTCAATTCCCTTCGCACGAGGAAGACGCTGACTCGTATTACTTTTGCTCATCGATAGTTGTAGCTCCTTCAGTGTGTATATAGATGGATGTAACCCGGTTTAAGTAACCCATATAACCTCTTGGGCATCAATTTCTACCTGCTCCAGCACCTCTTCAAAATCATTGCTGGGATTAATAGACGAAACTGGAATCCATTCATTGCCGTTCGGCTTGGCATAGACTCTCCATGTACCTTTGTGGAAATGAAATTGCACTAGCTCGGTAGACATCCATTCCCGTCGATCCCAATCGGGTCTTTCTTCCGAAAGGATGACGGTATCTTCAAGAGTCCGATATGTTAGCCGAACAGACGCTCTAAGATCCGCAGGTACTTTCACGGCAATGTAACCCTCAAGAATTGCACAGATCCTTTTGTACGTAAATGGGTCCACGCTAAAATACCTCCTATTCCTCGGTTTATTCTTCTAGCGCGCTGTTCACGTAATTTTAAATCAATAGCCGCTCTATCAGTTATGCAATCCAAGGCAATGGATTCTCAAAGCGCGCCCAATTCAAGCTCATTTCCTCATCGGTAAGCAGACACTGATCCAACGCATCCTCAACATTCTCTCGATCCATGTCGATCCCGATCATCACCAACTCGGTTTGCCGATCTCCCCAATCGGTGTCCCATTTCGACCGAACATCCGCCTCGGTTCGTAAAATCTCTTCTCTTTCGGCTGCAGGAAGAGCGGCAACCCAATATCCAGCTGGTCCAAACTGAATCGAGGGGCCGGCTTGGCTTAAGCTTGCCGCAACATCTCCATCGGCAGCCAACCACACCAGTCCTTTCGCACGCACTACCTGTTCAGGCCATTCCCCCATGAATTCAGCCAACCGGGAAGGATGAAAGGGCCTTCTGCGACGATACACGAAGGAGCTTATTCCATACTCTTCGGTCTCCGGGACATGCGTTTCTTTTTGCAATTCCTGGATCCATCCGGCTGACATGCTTACCCGTTCAAAATCAAACAATCCCGTATTTAAGATCTCAGACGGATCGACTTGCCCATTCCGGGTACGAATGATCTTGGCGCTCGGCTGCAGCTTCCGAAGGACAGCTTCCAGCTTGTTCAATTCCTCGTCATCCACGAGATCACATTTATTTAGCAGCAGTACATCGCAAGTTTCGATCTGATCGATAAGCAAATCCACGACATCACGATCATCTTCGCTTCCTGCGCCCTGATTGCGGTCCAGAAGGCTCTGACCGGATGCGAAATCCTGCCAGAATCGATTAGCGTCCACGACGGTGACCAAACAATCGAGTTTAGCCAGATTCGTTAAATCAATCCCTGTCTCTTCGTCGGCATATGTAAATGTCTGAGCGACCGGGATCGGTTCGCTGATGCCTGTGGATTCAATCAGAATGTAATCAAACCGTTGTTCATTGGCGAGTTTTTCAATTTCCTCCATTAAATCATCTCGCAGCGTGCAGCATATGCATCCGTTGGACATCTCGACCAGCTTCTCTTCCGTGCGGGATAAGGACGCCTCTCCCTTAACCAGCGCTGCATCAATGTTAATCTCGCTCATGTCATTTACAATGACAGCGACCTTCAGGCCTTGCCGGTTATTCAAAACGTGATTTAATACCGTTGTTTTTCCCGAACCTAGATACCCGCTGAGTACCGTTACGGGGATTTGTTGTTGTGTCATTGCATTCTTCTCCTTGTGACTTGATATTGGACTTAAAATGGACTAATCCATCTTATTCGTAATGATTACGATCTATGACAAACCTAATATAATTCCTTTTATTCAAAATGTCAAACGTCTATATTTCGATACATCACGTCCTTAGAATCACAAATTATCTTGGCTCCAAAAAAACCACAGCGAATAGACCAAAGATGATATGGATCCCTGGTCTACCAGCCCTTGATTTTGCAAGCGTTGAGCAATACCTTATCCTTCGCGATGAACGATTGAATGGGGCAGGAAGATAGGCGTTCCCGCCACAGGATCCTTCAACACCGTAGCGTGTATTCCGAACACTTCCTGCAGCACAGCTTCAGTCAGCACTCGATCCGGCGTACCATCCCGTACAACCCGCCCATCCTTTAGAACAACCATTCGATCTGCGTATCTCGCCGCCTGATTCAAATCATGAAGCACAACAATAATCGTAGTCCCTCTCTCTTGATTCAGCCTTCTAACGAGCTCCAATATCTCCAACTGATGTCGAACATCCAGGAATGTCGTGGGCTCATCCAGCATTAACACGGGAGTCGACTGAGCGATCGCCATGGCAATCCACGCTCGCTGCCTTTCTCCCCCCGAAAGGGAATCCAGCGGCCGCTGCTCGAAAGCTTGCATTCCGGTAACCTCAAGCGCCTCTTCGATTGCAGCATGATCCTGCTTTTTCAACATCCGCAGCGGACCTACGTGAGGATACCGTCCCTGCTCTACCAGCTCTCTGACCGTTATGGCCATCGGAACCTCCGGTGACTGAGGGAGTATCGCCATTTTCCTTGCCAAGGCCCTCGGAGATTCTTTTGCAATGGCATGCCCATCCAGATATACACACCCTTTCTGCGGCATAAGCAGCCGTGCCATGGTTTTAAGCAGCGTGGATTTGCCGGATCCGTTGGTGCCCAAGAGCGCGGTCACACCACCCGATAGGATATCCATGGACAGCTCTTTGAGGATGGGTTTGTCGTTATATCGCAAATCTATTTTCTGAGCTTCCAGCAAGGGTTTTTGGGATTGATCTTCTTTCATCTTCGTCTCTGTCTCCTTGTTCGTTGAAACATTTAATGTGATTTTCTTTTTTGCTTAATGAGATACAGAAAAAAAGGAGCCCCCATAAAGGCGGTAACTGCCCCAACCGGAAGGGAAACTTGCGAGCTTAAACCGAATACACGCAGCTCGAACGATACGGCCTGGGCAATGACATCGGCGCAGAGCAGCAGCAGACCTGTGACAACCGTACTGAAAGGGAATAATCTTCTTGCATCTTGGCCTACCAGTCTCCTTGCAATATGAGGGCCGATAAGACCGATAAATCCGATTGCGCCAACGGCTGCAACCGCTCCGGCGGTCAGCATTGCCGCCAGGATGAGCATCATCCATCTCATTCGACGAACTTGTACGCCCAGACTAGCTGCCGTAGACTGCCCCAATTGCAAGGCATTCGCAGCTCCTGCGCTAAGCAGACCCAGAGGAATGATGAGTAAAGCCCAAGGCCAAAGCATATCCCAATGTACCCATACCCGGCCATTAAGGGATCCGATCATCCATAACAAGATGCTGCCGACCGCTTCCGTATGCCTGAGCAGGATTAACGAGGTGCAGGATTGCAATACGCTGCCCGTCAGTATTCCGACTAATGCAAGCCTGGTGATATCCATTCCCTTACCCAAGCTTAATGCGTTTACAAAAAGCACAGTGCCGATGCCGCCCGCCCATGCAACCAAAGGAAGATATTTTGTCGCATCCCCTAACCCGTCAGCAAAAGTGATCCAAATGACGATCATCAACACCGAGCCTGCCGATACGCCGAGCAACCCCGGCTCTGCCAATGGGTTCCGGGTTATGGACTGAAGAATCGCTCCTGCCAGACCCAGCATGGCACCCGCTACAAGCGCAATCAAGGTCCTTGGCAGTCGAAGCTGCCATATGATTTGTCGATGGTGTGCCTCTTCATGCGCGTTTGCTAATGCACGCAGAATATGTTGCGGTGAAATAACCACTTTGCCAAATGCGATATGCATGACACACAGAATCAGGATAAGCAGCAAGGCTACCATGAGTCCGATCTTATATGTCATCTCATAGGGATTACGATTCCGGATCAGCTTGTTCATTCTGAAGACCGCCCCCCAAGCTTACGCAAAAACAATGCGATAATGACAGGTCCGCCGATTAGAGTCGTCCAAAGCCCGACAGGCACTTCCCTGGGCATAAATACGGTTCGTGCCAGGATATCGGCTGTTGTTAATAGTACGGCTCCGAGCATTGCCGAGAATGGAAGAACGAACTTTGCGTCATATTGCTGTGATAAGCTCCGTATAAGGTGAGGAGCGATCAAGGCAATATAGCCAATAGGTCCGCACTGGGATACAACCGCAGCCGTCATCGCGCAGCATACGATGAGCAGATAAATACGCACCCGCATGACATGAAGTCCCAGTCCTTCGGCAGTCTCGCTCCCCAAGCGCAGAACGTTCAAAGATCTGGCGAAGCTAAGGGAAAGGGGAATCGTAACGAGCGCCCAGGGCAAAAGATAACCGACATGAGTCCAATTGCGGTTCGCCAAATTTCCCATCAGGAACGTAAACAAGAGGCTTGCACTATTGGATGACCCCATCGTAATCACCCATACCACCAATCCGTTCATGATCGCAGTTACTGCAGCGCCGATAAGGATAATATGTATGCCTCCATTCCTTCCCCCAGCTGCCAAAATAACAACAGCCCCGCCTATAAGTCCTCCAATAAGGGCAAACCACGGCTGCATGACATAGGAAATGGGAACATGTAAAACCGTAATAAGGGCCATCATAAACGAAGCTCCCGAAGAAACACCTAACAACTCCGGACCTGCTAATGAATTTCGTAGTCCATCCTGCAAAAGAACGCCGCATAACCCCAGCATCGCTCCGGCAATGCATCCTAGTACGATTCGAGGGAGCCTGATCTCCAGAACGGACACCCTCTCAAGTTCGGTTCCCCCGTTTAAGAACAGCAGCTGCCGCAAGCCTGACCAGGATATTTCCGGGTAGCCGTACTTCATGCCTATCGCCATAGCAGCAGCCAGCATGATAAACAAGGCAAAAAAAAGGGGCGCACCCCCTATATTTGCTCTCTTGACTATGGTGGAATCGGTACTCTGCAATGCTATTCCACCGCTTTCTTATAAAGCTCGGGATACATGATGCTCATCGCTTCGTCTAATATGATGCCGAGCGAACGTGTTCCTCTGCCGCTCGCCCATACGGACGTGCGCATCTCATGAACCTGTCCATTCTTTACCGCGCTGAGTCTGGACCACAGCGGGTTCGTCTTGAATTGCTCGGATAATGGCTGTGCATCTGGGCTGAACGTGAAGGTCTCGACAAAAATATAATCCGGATCGTTCTCAAGCACCTTTTCCAACGAATAAGCCATCCCCCCTGCTTGATGGCCGCCATCTGCCTCGGGTGCGGGCCATGGGTATTGCGTCACTTCCGCCAGCACCGAGCCTACGAGTGACCCGGCCGTATCGATCCCGAAGTTTACATCGGACCCGTACATCACCAGCGCGGTTTTATCCTTCGGACTGTGTTCTTTGTAGTAGTTGAATTTATCCAGCAGGCGCTTCTCGGCCGCTTCGGCTTCTGCTACTTTTCCGGTCAGCTGGCCCATATGCTGTAAGAACTCGATCGATTCTAGCATACTTTTGGGCTGGACGATGTACAGCGGAGCAATGCCGGCTAAGCCTTCCCGTAAACCTTCATGGGTTCCTTCCAATCCGATGACAAGATCCGGCCCCGCTAACGAAATATCCTCCAAATTGGGTTCAAAGAAGCTTCCTCCGATTTGTCCAAGGCTTGCGGCTTCCTCACCATAAAATTCTGGTTCAGGCGCTAGTCCTCCTGCAGTTACCGCAGCGGGTTTCAATCCCAGCTCAACCAGGGCATCTACGCAGATCTCTGTTAAACACGCCACCTTCTCCACCGGCAGGTCAACGGATATCTCAGTGCCGGTTACATCCTTGAATGTCGCTTCGGAGTTTTTTCCTTCCTCATTTGACGCTGCCTCTTCAGCACTTGGCGTTGCTTTTTCAACATTTGGATCCGCTCTGTCCGTTGCATTTTCAGTCCCCGTTTCTTGAGGCGGGTCTTGGGGAACACTGCTGCAGCCAGAAATGAGTGCTGCAATTATCAAAAATATGATACCTAGTCGTTTGCGCATGGGTTACATCTCCTTTAATTCAGTGTAATTATTACGAATAATACAGATGAAGCTATGTACTCTGTACATTATCTTCTTCACTGGCCAAACTTCTCGAAGCCTTCCTATCACTGCGCCCATATGCAAAAACAATCATAATCAGCCCCAAGGCAGCACAGATCAAGTACATGGAGGAGTAAGATAGAACATCGGCGATCGGTCCCATAACGACACCGCCCAAAGATACACCGAGATCGGCCATTGCGATAAACAAGCCTATCAATACATTGCGGCTTTGTTGAGGCAATACAAAAGATAAATAGGTTGTTAGTGTCGGATACAGGAGTGCCTGCGCAATGCCCATAACTATGGCTCCTGCGTACAGAAATAGAGAACCCCATAGTTGAGAAATACTGATGCATAGGGAAGCGAGGGCAATGAGAAACATGATTCCCATGACAAACCACGAATGCCATCTGCCATCGGAAGGGATTCTTTTTCCTAGCGTGAAACGAGCAGCGACTACAACAGCGGCTTGGAGCATCAAATAGATGCCGGCATGGCCGCTCTCCAACTGAGAGCCGTAGAGCGGCATAAACGTGGTTACCGCTCCAAACACGATTGACGACGAGAGCATCAGTACACTGCATTTGAACATGAGTGGATTTTTTATGATCTGTCCAAAGGACTGAAATACCCCTGAATTCGTGGTGGGCGCATCGGAAGATCCCGATGCCGGGTCCATTTTGACTGCGTATCCGAAAAGACCAGTACTGATAGCAATCAGGATTAAGATGATCGATATGGAGTCCATCCCGTTCGTTTGCCAGAAACCTATAGCAAAAACAGGACCGATAATGCCCGGAATATATGAAAATAAAGAGTAAAAGGAGATGCCTTGAGAACGATCTTTCTCTGGCAAAGCGTCAATAATGCCAATCTGTAGGGCCATCGAAAAAAATGCTGTTGAAACACCTTGCAGTATTCGTGCAACCAAATACCCACTTAACCCGGTGAATGAATACAGTATTAAAGCAGCAGCGTTGACCAAGAGAATAATGCGAAGGATCCTAATTGGCCCGTACTTTTGGATCCATTGGCCGGCCCACGGCCGAAAAAACATAGTTGTAAACATGTAGGCGCCCATAATAATGCCGATCGTTGTGCCGCTTGCTCCCCATGCAGCTCCCTGGAGCGGTATGATGACGTTCAGAATGGCATTGGCGCTGAAATATAGCAGTGTGAGCAAGTATAAACGCAGAAATGGCCAAGACATCGCTCCACTCATCATTCAATCCTCCTGCGTTGAAAATGTCAAAATGTAATCAAGTGATCGATCAGTCGCTTGGCATAGTCCGATTGGACCTGCTTTAATTGCTCGACGAGAACTATCTCCTCAACCTGACCACTTTTAAAAATAAGGATCCGATTGCAAAGGTAAGCTGCTGCTTGTATATCATGGGTAATAAAGACATAACTCATCTGATAGATTTCTTTTAGTTCCTTTAATAATCGTAGAACTTGAATCTGAACAGATACATCCAAGGAACTCACGGCTTCATCGAGTACAATGCACTTTGGCTCCGTTGAAACGGCTCTTGCGATGCATACCCTTTGCACTTCCCCCCCGGACAGCTCATGAGGATACTTTTTTTTGTACGAGGAATCCAACCCGACTCGACCCAACAGAACGTCGATTTTGCCTCGAAGATCTTTTCCGGGTCCCCTTAAAGCTCTCAATGGTTCCATGATGGCTTCTTCAACCGTAAAGTACGGGTTAATGGAAGATGTATAATCTTGAAATACTGCACTGATATTGCCCAATCTGGTTTGTCGGTGCGTCATGTTGTTACCTTCGAAAACGATCCTTCCACTATCTGGCTTCTCGATGCCCAAGATGAGACGTCCAAGCGTTGATTTTCCGCTGCCGCTTTCTCCAATAATACCAAGACACTCGCCCTTCCCGCATTCAAAGCTTACGTTCCTGAGAATGTTTTGACGTTTACCCGTCATCCATCCGCCAATGCGGTAGGATTTATCGACGCCTTCGACTTTCAGCACGGATTACTCTCCCTTCATGATGGAATTGAAATGGTTGCTCAGCTCGAGGCGAGTAGAAACCAAGTATTGGGTGTATGCGTGGTTCGCATCTGTAAATACCGTTTCGGTTATGCCCCTTTCAACAATCTCTCCGTTTCTCATCACAATGACTTCGTCCGCAATCTTCCTCACAACCCCCAGATCGTGGGAGACAAATATCATAGAACTGCCTGTGCGTTCGCGAAGCTGAATTAATTGCTCGAGCACTTCATATTGAGAAATCGTATCCAGTGCCGTTGTCGGTTCGTCCGCGATGATAACGTCGGGTTCAAGGACCAATGCCATTGCAATCATTAATCGCTGCAGCATCCCGCCCGACAATTGGTAAGGGTATTTATTCATGATCTCCTGTGGATCATGAAGCATGACGCTCTTCATGGCATTTATCATGATGGATTCCGCCTCGCTTTTACCCCAGCCGAAATGCTGCTTCAGTGTCTCCTTGAAATGCACGCCGACTACGCATGATGGATCGAATGCGCTCATTCCATTCTGCATGATCATGCAAATGTATTTGCCGCGTCTTTTTCTCATTTCCTTCTCCGGGAGTAGGGTTAAATCATCCCCTTTAAACAAGATATTCCCGGATTGGCGAATCCCTGGCTTGTGTAAACGGATAATGGACCTGCATGTCATGGATTTGCCGCTTCCGCTTTCTCCTACGATGGCCAGACAGGTGCCCGACTTTAGCTGAAACGAGCTGTTATTGATGATATCTTTACCGTCTTTCGCGTTCCAAACCCTCAGTTGATTTACCTCAAGCATATTCATAGGCCGGTTTCTCCACCTCTGCATTTCTTTGCATTCTTCCCGAGTTCATTCGTTTCGGATCCAGCGCATCCCGAAGTCCATCCGCCAAAAAATTAAACGCTAAGACGGCAATTACAATGGCCAGCCCAGGCGCAAGCATGAGTTCCGGACGGGAGAACATTACCTCTCTCGCCTCATTCAGCATCATTCCCCACTCGGCGTGCGGGGCCTTTATTCCCAATCCAAGAAACGATAATCCTGAAATTTGCAGAATCATGGAACACATCGAACCGCTTGCGGTAACTGCAATATCGGAAAATGTCACGGGAACAATATGTTGAAGGATGATCTTGCGATTGTTGATGCCCGCTGCCTTTGAAAACTTGACATAATCCATCTCGGAATACTGCATGACCGATGTCCTGATGACGCGGGCAAACCACGCCCATTTCATAGCAACGAATGCAATCAATATGTTCTCGAGACCCGCCCCCAGAATGCCCACGACCGCTAAGGTCATGACATATCCCGGAAAGGATAGCATAATATCACATAGTCTCATGAATACCTTATCTGTTTTCCCGCGAAAGTATCCTGAGATAAAGCCTACAATCGCCCCCACGCCTACTGATGCCATGAGTGCAACTAAAACCCAAAGTATGCTGGGGCGAATACCGTAAATCAGCCGGGATAGAATATCTCTCCCTAAATGATCGTTACCAAGCCAATGAGACCAGGAAATCCCTTCATACCGAAGATCCATATTAACTTCGTTAGGATCATGCGGAGCGAACACGGGGGCTGCGACACCAACGATTAGGATTGCTGCAATAACAATCAGAGACAGGCTGGCTAGCTTGTCATTGCTTAAATTTTTTAGGACTCTCATCAGATTTCCTTCCTTAGCTTCGGATTGAATGCCGCATTAATCAGGTCAGCCAGGGTGTTAAACAATACAAAAGCTACGGCCATAATAAGGACATAAGCCTGTATGACTGGGAAGTCCCTGCTCAGAATCGACTTTATGCTTAACCGACCGAGTCCCGGCCATGCAAATACATTTTCGATAACGACCGTACTTCCCAATATAATCGGAATGGCCATGCAAAATATGGATACGGCGACCTGCAAGGAATTTCGTAGAATATGAATGGTGATCTTCCTCTCAGGCAAACCGCAAGCTCTCCCATAGACAACATAATCTTCGTGTAATTGAAAGAGCATGGAGCTTCTTACGTTTCTGAAGTAAATGCCTACATAAGCCACTGATATGACCGTCACCGGTAGAATGTAGCTTTGATAAGAATCCATCCCACTTGTCGGTAATAGGTCCAAATGGACGGAAAAATACCAGATCATAAGCGAGGCCAGCCAATAGGAAGGCATTGCGGTCAGAAGGAAGGACCACCCTCTGATTGACCGATCCAATAACTTACCTTCATTGAGTGCACAAACAACCCCCAAGATGATAGATAGCAAGATAATGAAGAACGATGAAATTAAAGTAAGCTTTAACGTATTAAGAAACGCGGGGCCTATTAATGACCAAACCGATTGCCCTGTTACATAGGACTCTCCAAAATCCAGTCGAAGACTGGCTAACACCCAGTCTGCATACTGTTTAAGGAATGGCTGATTCATTCCCAGTTCCTCCCTCGTTTTGGCAACCAGCTCGTCCGTGATTTCAGGGACCTCTTGGGCGCGAAGCACTACTTCCACAGGGTCCATCGGAGACAGATTAATCAATAGGAAAGTCAAAAACGATATGACGACCAGAATTGGAACGGACAATAATAGACGTTTAATAATATAACTTCCCATAAATCTCTCCTTATCGAATGATGGTCTGTCCTATTCAAAATACATGCTTTCGAACGGGAGCTCGAATTGCGTTTGTTTGAAAGCAATCCCTTTTAATGCCTTAGGTGCGAGCACCGTAACACTGCCATTCGAAATCGGGATAAATACGGCCTCATCATGCACGATCCGCATGATCTCCGCGTACAAATTTGTCCGGTTATCTTCATCGGTAGAGACCATTACCTTCTGAATAAGGTTGTAGAGGTCATCTGCTTCCTCGATTCCCTTGGTAGTGTGGAGATAAGAAGCTTCCGAGGTGAAGGCCGAGATGGTGCTTTGAGGATCATACGCCAATCCCCAAGTTTGATTGAACAATAAGTCATAATCCCCTGTAGATCGGCGATTCGCAATGGAAGTGGATTCTTCGCCGATAATATCCAGTTGTAATCCAATTGATTTTAATGCATTTTGAATAAATTCAGCCTGTGTTTTTTGTGAGGAGGAGTTGCTGTCGTAATATAAATTCATGGCCAGTCTTTGACCCGATTTACTTCTGACGTCATTGCCACTGGCTAATTTCCATCCGGCTTGGTCCAGTAAGAGCTCGGACGCTTCTACATCATAACCCCGCTCCTTTAATTGGACGTCTGCATAATTGACGTTGGATGAGAACAATCGATCCGCTTCCGCTTCTGTGCCTTCAAATATGTCCTTGCTGATGGTTTCCCGATCTATTGCATACCAGATAGCTTCCCGGACGGCGGTTTCGCTTATCGGGCTTTCCGATTGGCTGCTGTTGGCAACGATCATTTTTGTATTCATGGCGTCACTTCGGACTATTTGGTAATTCCCCGTATCGACCAAGCGGTTCATCGCTTGTACATCGAGGCTGTCCGCTCCCCGGTCATCAGTGAATACGAAATTCACTTCTCCTTTTTGCAAAGCGAGGAACGTGGTTTCACCGGCCGGAAGCACTTTTGCAGTAATTTTTTTGATTTTTGGAGTTCCTCCCCAATACTCCTCATTAGCGGTGAAGGATGCATACTGGTCGATCTGATGTTCCTTGAATATGTAAGGACCTGTGCCGTTGGACCCGCTCACGCCATTCTTCGTCTCACCTTGAATGAAGTCTTTGGGGGAAATAAATACATAGGGTCGTGTCATGGACAGTTCGACCAGTGCAGGATAATATGATTCACTCAAATTGATTTGGACGGTGTATTCATCCAGAACGGCTACACTTTCTATTTTGGACGATAGTTTTATCCAAGCGTGCTTCTCGGCATTACGCTGGACGGCATCGATATTTTGCTTGACCGCTTCGGCATTAAACGGCTCTCCGTCATGAAACTTCACATTTTCCCTTAAATAAAAGGTATACACTTTTCCATCTTCCGAAACGTCCCATTTTTCAGCTAACAATGGTTTGATGCCTTCTTCTGTGTTCTCTACCAAAGACTCGTACACCATCCCCTGAGCTGGCATGGAACCCGTGTACAAATGAGGATTCATGTCATGAATATCTTTGGCTGTTGCATAGATAATTTCATCTTGGATTGCCGACTCACCATTCTTACCCTGAGTTGCTTCACCACACCCTGCTATCAGTGCAACCGTGATAATGTACATACAAACCTTAAGAATTCTGTTCACGCTTTCCCTCCCAAAAATAATTAATGTACTGCTAATGAATTTCTTTCCCAGACCAGACCCTCATTGATCCCCCTATCTCTTCCCATTTTTACTCAGTGCAACTTAATTGTAATCATTACTATTTAATCCGAAAAAAATATAGCATGTCATCAAAAAATAGTCAACAAATTCTTCCATGGAATTTTCTATACAAATTAGAGGACTGCGCCAGTTGACATCGCAGACTTAAAAATATTCGTTCGCCTTAAGATTCCATAGCCTTATGCATGTAGACTTGCTATGAGACCGATTTAGTACAAATAACGGTCCATTGTCTTAAACACGATACCATCCCTTTTTACACTAATTACTTCCTAACCACTCCTCAACAGTGCAGGAAAACCCGTTAAAACTGTTGGCTTTTTGAGAGACGTAGCCAATATTCGAATAATCTTTAAAGCTTCCTATGAATTGTCCGAGCCATGCGACTGTACTTGCCTGCATTGGCAAAATCCTTTAAGTAATGTCGATTTACCTTAAACGTTGGAACCGATACGCTACATCATCTCGCACGCCGTTATACAGGATTACTAATTGGGACTACATGGACTCTGCCTGACAACTTAGCATTAGAGAACAAAAGGTTACTTGAAATCTCGTTATTCGAAAAACAAAAGGAAGAACTCACGGATCAAAGATGGACTCAATCAAGAAAAGCCCTGACTGATAACTCACATGTTAAAACAGTTACATCAGAAACAGAGGATCGTAAGGAGATAGTATCCATTGATGAAAATACTGGGCTTCCGATTAAAAGAGAAATACTAACAAAAGATGATGATGGTAACTGGAATACTGACACTATAAAAATTGAGGAATACCGGTACTTAGATTCCATTCCCATGGAGCTCCAAAGTATTGAAGATCAAATTTGAACAACGTGCCACAATACCCCAAAAAAGATCACCGCCTCCCTCCATAAATAGAAGTCAGCGGTGACATTTTTAAATTCCTGATGTTGCCTTATACGTAAAATCTACTTCGAAATAAATGTTTGGTGTTTGAATATGAACTCAGGTTTCGTTAAATACGCCATGTAAATTTATTTGAACACAAACCAAGTTAATTATACTTTTGTATATAATTCAAGTCGTTTGTATTTAATAGCTTTAAAATTTTTGTGATTGGATAAGTAAAAGACATTACCATCTTTTCTGAAAATTAACACTCCTGGATTGTAATTTTATTATTATAGTAAATCTAAAGGAATACTATCCGTTATATTAAATGTGAAGTAAAGCCTAACAGAAAGGGGACGATCGACATGATATCTTAATGCTTCGATAAAAAACTCAATAAAACTTTATATACCTTGGAGGGGAAAGATGAGAATCGTATGGTTTGCATTCATCCTGTTATTCTTGGTAACCGGTTGTCATATTCAAGAATCAACACCTCAAACGATTAGTGATACAGTGACTCCTTATTACGTTAGTGAAATGAAAGATGTGCCTGAAGATACCATACTAATAGAAAACTTAATTGATGAGATGGATCAGGGGACATTTGAGTATCATTCAGGTGAATGGGGAAAATTTGTTGTTAATCCCAATCAACGTGAATTTAACAGAGGTGATGTGGTATACATCGAGACACCTAAAGAAGCGTTGAAAAACCAACCTCCGTATATACCGGAGACGAAAATTCTACGGATTGTTGTAATGCCCGGAGAAAGGTTAAAAGTAAAGAAAGGTCAGATTTTTATCAATGATCTACGTCTTGATGCTTTTTATGGTAGCGCAAGGAATCACGGAATGACCGAGGAGCAGTATATTGTATGGGCAAACGAGAACGAGGAAGATCCTCATCGGTTTAATGATTATTTTCATCAAAATGTTGAAGAAATCACAATTCCACAGGAACATTATTTTGTTATAGGAGATAATTGGTGGAGAAGCGTCGATAGTTTTAAATTTGGCCCGATTCATAAAAAGGATATCATAGGTACAGTTATTGGATATAAAAAATAAACTTTACTACACCTCGCAGATTAACAGATCTAATTGGTTCATTATCTGATTTGACTTCTGGTAGTGGGGATAAAGGAACACCCATGGTCTATATCCAAGGTTACTTCGATAACTATACAAAATAAGATCGGTGCAAAAAGAATGTCTCCTAATCGAGACATCCTTTTTTGCTTGCCTATTCAACTATCGGATTCGATCTCCATGACACCATTGATACTTAACAGCAAGATTATCAAGCATCATTCTGACAATACTAGGTCGAGCCAGGATTTCGCCTCATGGTACAGAACTGGATTGTTTTCTGGCGTGTAGTAAGCCAGCACTGCCGCCGCCTGCGATACGACCCATCCGCGGGCTCTTGCCCATGTAGTGTCATCCGTAGGAAGATATTTGCGGAACGCGTCACGTGCTGCCGGCGAGTGTAACTTCCATGCGACCATGACATCGCATGCAGGATCGCCAACGCCCATTGTATCCCAATCAATCACACCAACGATTCGTTTATTTCGCACAAGCCAACTTTTGTGCATTGTTTGATGACACAAATTAATCTACACAAAATAAAAAAATCCTGATAAGCCAGAGGCTTTTCAGCTTTAATAAATGTAGACACTTTTGTGTCATTAGACAAGTACGACATATTTAGTGTCATACACTTATTGCCCATGAAAATTGAAATAGAGTCTTCATCTATAAGAACAAGGCGATCAAACATCTATCACGGTAAATTCCGTACCTTTACGACTAACTTCAAATCGTATATCTTCTCCAGCAGCATACCCTCCGACGGTCACTTGATCCCCTTCCAACATATGCTCGATATTGGCTTTAGCTGTCGGTGTAAACACACATACTCTTCCCTTCTGTATATATATTGTCTAATTATGTCCCGGCTGATCGAATCCTCTGCACTCTCCTAACCCAACTTCGAAAAAGTAAACCATCGTTAAAAAATTCAAGGGATTTTCATTTCTACTCCTCCCGCATATTCTATACGTCTGTTAATATCACTGAGACACCAACCCATTTTTCATATTCTCTTATTGTGAAAAGTGTTCTTCTTCAGATCGAGCTTCCTCATAAATTCTACAGCCGACAACTCCCTATTCTTCCAGAGCTTATAGTTCGCATCCAGGATGCCCCTTGCCCTGGTGTAAGAGTATTCAAGTTAATTCGCGGCCGCCCCAGGTGCTTCCCTTTTTTCTTGGCTTCAGCAATCCCTTCAGCCTGCGCCTGTTTGATTCCCTTACGTTCCTCTTCGGCAAGCCAACTTAAGAATCTGAAGTACAACATCCATAATGAGCTGCCCGATCACTTCTTCATACTTGCGTGTATCCAGAATGGGTATGTCTATCACCACAACATGGATTTTCGCATAGATCAACCATCGCCATTCTTTTAGAATATCTTGCTTGTTACGGCCAAACCTATTGATGGATTTTACAAATAAGATGTCGCCCTCATGCATGACACGCTTCAGCAGTTGATACTCGGGTCGATCAAAGTTTTTCCCACTATCTTCATCGAAAAAAGTGTATTCTTCCGGAATGCCTTGTTCTCGCAATGTTGTAAGCTGTCTATCTTCATTTTGATCCTTTTCGGACACTCGGCCATAACCGTATTTTCTCATTTATGCTGCCCATCGTTGTTATAAACGTTTAAAAATAAAAAGGATATAGTTTATAAACAAGAAATTATGCTATTTTTCAAAAGATCCTCATAACTTTACAGCAACTTAAAGCGTTATTTATATGAGAATAACAGAGGTAAAAGTAGGTTAACTAGACGACAAGCTTAGAAATAACACTTTTACATAAAATGATTTTGCAAATATATAATTTCGGAGATATTTAGATGAATAAAGCAATCAAACGTATTTTGGCTACTACAATTTCTGCAAGTATCTTTGGTGTGGCATCTTCCGCATTTGCTGAAGATGTATCTCTACCAACAACACCACCAGGGTTGATAGAGCAATCTGGAAATGAAACAGGCGTTATTGTTCCTTTCGCTTCTGATAAGCCATGGTCCATAAATTTTGATGGGAGTAGAACAAGTGAATCAAAAATGCTTGTAATGTCAAATGATTTACCTTGGCTTAAAGTGCTAATAAAAAATTCAGGAACAACAAAAATGATAGTTACTCTCACATCAAGCTCTCCAACGGGAACAGTATGGGATAGTCTTACTATTGCCCCTGGAGAATCACAAAACATGTGGGGTAAGGTACCTTACTCAGGCACGTATTATGTTAACTTTACATCGACGGGAACTTTAAAAGGTGCAGCATCTTCCCGAATTGCTTCTACGTATGAGGAATTAGGTCTTTAATATAGCATTCCCAAAAGGCACCCTAACCAGGCAATGACATTAAGTTTAGTCCAAAGACAAGATTGGGAACAAAAATTGGAATCCAGTACGGTATGGGAGTGAGTCCCATGCCGTTTGTTTTTCCGATGTATTAAAAAAATTGCACAGCAAATAAAGCGGAAGGAATGTCCGCTTAAAATATATAGATTCTGTCTCTATTGAATTGTGTTCGGCCCAAATTTTCCTGGGAAGTAAAATGCATTATTCTCTGGACTCCGGTTATTTTTGATGTTACAGAAGCATTAAACTAGTTGCAAACATTCGGATTATACTGATGAAGATAAAGAAGGGATCGCTGCAGAAATGCATACGCTCCCTTTTGTATACCTTTAAGGATACTGAAATATTATGCAACTTTCCAG
The DNA here is from genome assembly GCF_037969785.1 of Paenibacillus sp. FSL W7-1332. Classification (NCBI taxonomy): domain Bacteria; kingdom Bacillati; phylum Bacillota; class Bacilli; order Caryophanales; family Paenibacillaceae; genus Paenibacillus; species Paenibacillus sp. FSL W7-1332. Next base: position 3,618,984 of record NZ_CP150209.1, read on the forward strand.
CCACTCATAACGTTATTCTGTTCAAGACCTAAAGAATGGGAGAGGTTAGCCAGATAAATTGACAAAATAAATGTTTATGTATCTGTGTCTGCTTGTTCTGCACTGCTCTTTATAAGCATCCGGTGCATAGCGGCACGTAGACATACCGTCCTCCAGCTTTCCCTCCTTGATCACCTTTCCATTTACGAGCATAGTAACTCCTTACGAACTCCCCCTCTCATTCCATTTAAGTCCTAAATACATTGCATCTCGAGCACTACATAATATCTGAGTAACATCTGATTAATCCAGGTCCCCCAATCCTCATTTTCAGTGCAGAGCATAGGCTTGTAAGGTCTTCGGACTGAATCCTTGGATACGTTTATCTGTTTCATACAGTCGCCATTGCTCGCTTATCTAACATAAATAAAACCTCCTAAAAGAGCTATTAAAACTGTTTGCTTCTATTAGAAGGTTTTAATCTTATAGATTGAATTAGCGTTTCCGGTTAGCTTAACTCGTTAACTTCTTTTGTTACACTATTATGCCTTTTCATTACTTATCAAATATCTCATCGAGATTCTCCCATTCGTCGCAATCTATATCATTTCATCTTTAAATCGGCTCATGGCTTTATCTTTTCTAAATTACTCATGCACCCATTTGAACACTTTATACCAAGTTAATTTAACCGAAACAACTAGCTGTTCCGAAAGTATTGTGCGATGATTTCGGTAGCCCTCGATGTATGATTTTGTAGTCTTAATATTTTTTTGATTTGCTCGCAATGTTCCTGAAAGGAGAGCGAGAAATATCAAAATCCATATAAACGTAATGAAGTCTATCGAAATCCAGAATGTCCGCTAGGCTATCACTATGAAACAATAGGTTATCCATGTGCATGTCCCAGTATGCCCAACCTTGAAATCTATTATTTTTTAGTTTTTCAAGATCGAACCTTTTAAGTATTTCTATTTGCTTTTCAATAGCAGCTAGATACTTCTCGTTACCTGCCTGTTGGGTCTCAAGATAGTTTATTCTTAGCTCTTCAAGTTATTTTCCTTAGAAGGTAATTCCCACTGTAAAAACTGTAACTGAGGCATGTTAACTTGCGTCCATTTATGCATTCGTCCAGTAGCTTCACCAAGACTATACATTTGTTCTTTATTGGTTTCACCAGCTTCAACATGCATCCCGGTACTGACTCCTGAAATCATATAAGATTCTCCGCTCGTTGCCTATTATGTTTATCTGACCATTAGCTTAATGAAATTGCATGGAAACATAATTAGATATTTATCTAATCGGTAATCGGCTCACGTTCTTGTCCTTTACGGCAATCGGTACAAGTTCTTGTCCTCGACTCGGGACAAGAACTTGTACCGATAAAACAAAAAAGCCGCTAAAATAGCGACTCTCAATGGGAACAAGATCTTGTCCTGCGACACTTGGACATCATTTAGGTTAAACTGCCGTAAAACTAACCTACTGGTTTTTAATGTAGTCGTCCCTGTATGTACCAGCATGTTATATTCCCCTCTGAAGAGTAAGCTCTCTGTTTTTATATTTTTTTACACGCTGATTTCCGATAACGTCTTATCTACGAACTTCGTCAATAATTCCATATGTAGAGTATTCGTGAATTTATTGAACTATCCTGCCCGTTAGCGTAAAGAAACTGCAGTCGATCAACTGGTCGGCTGCAGTTTTATCTTTAGTGAGCTATCGTTTCCCGTTAGTTGAGCATAAGCTAACCTTAAATCCACTCTTTTCCATGTTCTCGAATGAATTTAATATCGTTTTGATAATGTTCAAGATGCCCCTCATCCATCATCTTTTGAAAAGCAATGTCACCTTCACTGCCTTTCCTTATAATTGTTTTACATAACCCTTCTAATCGTAGCAATACCATTTCCAAGTAATCTTCTTCCTTTCCTTCACCGTACGATTCAAAAAACAATTTAACTCTTTGTTTTATACGGTTAGCATGCTGTAATGAATTATAATAAATAATTTCACCTGTTTCGGAAAGATAACATCTGCTTAAAGGGACGCAAGTATAAAGCGTATATGCTATGTCCCAAAGTCTTGGACCAGGTCCAGCAACATCAAAATCAATAATACCTATTGGTTTTTCTTGATTAAAAATAATGTTGTATATTGCAAAATCATTATGGCACAATACTTCAAACTGTAGAGGGGTGTTATCTATCGATTTCCAGCTCTCATCAAATGAAAAATCACTCACAGAATCATGATAAAACCTGAGCATTTTCGCTATTTCTATTAAGACTTCATCAGACCACATGTATTCCTTTAAAGGATAATTACCAGCTTCTCCTTCAATAAATGATAATATCTCTCTTCCTTTTTCATCAATACCTAAAAATTTTGGTGCATAACTGAAACCTTTGTTCTCCAAATGCTTTAATAGCTTATTAATTTTGTAACTATCTGGTTTTAATTCGCGTCGTACAGTATCTCCCGAACGATACACTTTAGAGACATTCCCTCCTGTTAGTATTACTTCATTTTCATGGTTTGACATTAAAAATATTCCTCCCTGATATGACTTACTTTAAACCGTAAAACAATCCTGTTTGTTCAATTAGCTTGGAAAAGGCAGCCGAACGTTCGGCAGGCTGCCTTCGTGTCTATTATTGATCGTTAGCTGAACTGATTTGGTATCGCAGTGTGATTTGAAATAGAATCGATTATTATATCCCAGTCGCCATAGTGAAGCTCATGCCCAGTACCTTCCAATGTCAGTAAAACCGCACCTGGAATTTCGTTAGCAAGATTTTTTCCATGTTCATAAGGGATAATCGGATCTTCAGTGCCATGTATAACCAAAGCGGGCACGTTTATTTCACCCGTCCTAGACAAATAGGATTCTCCACCTGTGAGCATGCCATGATTATGGATGCTGGCCATATTTTTGCTTCTTTTTATTTCTTCTTGTGCCAAATGATAAACTTTTTTCTCATCAAAAGGATGCTTTGAACCCACTAGGATTCTTGATCTATCTATTGCAAATTCGACTACCGATTGTTCGTTATTCCAATCTATTGCCCCCACATTCGAGAAAAAATCCATAATCCTTTCCTCCATCGGGGGGAGATCCGGAGCAAAATTGGACGTTGATAAGAGGGTAATGGTTAAAACTCTCTCTGGATGCCGCAGAGCTATCATTTGAGTCAGCATACCACCCATGGACAAGCCTACGATGTGTGCCTGCTGAATTTTATAAGCATCCAATACTCGAACAGCATCATCTGCCATATCTTCGAAAGTATAGCCCGGTTGACCAGGTTCGTAAGTTGTTGAACGTCCAACATCGCGGTTATCATAACGAATGACAAAACGTCCTGTATCTGCCAGGCGCCGACAAAATTCTTCTTCCCACCAAATCATTGAGGATTGGGCACCCATAATCAGTAATATTGCCGGGTTACCTTGTATTCCGAAACTGTCGGTACATATTTCAATCCCATTTACTTTTATTAATCGTTCGTTCATGTAAATTCCTCCAACATTAATGTAGAAATAAAAAAAAACACAGGCTATCGGCCTGTGCATGCAGTAATCGAATAAAGAAATTGAAAATGAACGTAATTAGATGATTATCCTATGATAGACTCGCAGTCCCCTCACCGGATAGATCAAAAGGGTTCATTACATTTTCTTTAAATCCAGTCTATACGACATGAGCTTAGAGTTACCCCTGTCTCCAATCGCATAGTACTAAACTAGGTTACCGTGGAAGGTAAACCAATCTTCGATTACGATGCACGCAAAACAAATAGCCTTAAACCACTATTTAAATTCATTTGTGCAAAGAATATCGAAGAATTAGTTTAACACACGTAACCCCTCCGCTCTTATCAATTATTGCAATGCTAACACATGATGAATTTCTATGTCAACACCTGGAAAGTGTCTTTCAGGCTAACCGCTCAGTTCAACGCTAATCTGCCCGTTAGTTGAACAAAGGCAGCCGATCTCGTTAACGGCTGCCTACTTGTCTTTTATTGAACTAACATTCCCCGTTAGCATAACGATGGGAAGCTTTTGTCTCCATTGTCAATCTTTTCGACGGGCGACATGGAGAACAGCGCCCCAGTGGCGGCGAACCGACTTTTCTGGGCGACTATTAAGGCGAACTCGGATTTCGTTGAAGAGTTTTTCGCGTTTCCATTCCTCCATAAGTATGTGCCCGGAGAAGGTTTCGAGGAGTTTAATATAAGCGTTAACATGATAAATGCGCTCCCAATCGAAATGTCGTATGCGAACAACCTCAAAAAGGCCGCTTTTCTCAATCTCATCTCTTTGCACGTGAAGTTCCCCTGGCCTTGGCCAATCGTTGTTGTCTACCGATTTACCTTCGCCGATCTCATAGTAAACGGTTTGAATTTCACGGAAGAATGGGTCTTCATCGTCTGGAAAAACGTGATCTGCGTTCCAAAATGCTAGGTGTCCGCCAGGACGAAGTGCCTGCCATGCCTTCATGTACCGAACTTCGGGATCAACCCATTTCCAAGCGGTTGCAGCGAATACCAGATCAAAACTATTCCCCGCCTCCGGTTGCCAGTCTTCGAAATTACTGTTGATTATGTCAACGTCCATTCCGACAAGGTTATGACGGGCAACTGCAGCGAGCTCGGCTCCAAGTTCTACGCACGTGATTTTAAATCCGCGCTTGGCTAATGGGAGAGTAGCCTTTCCTGTAGCACAACCCACTTCCAACAAACGATCGCCTGGATTCAAATTTGTAGCAAAGATTAAGTCATCGAACAATTCATCAGGGTAATCCGGACGCGACTGCTGATAAATATTCGCGGCTTGTTCGAATGATTCGCGCAATTTATTATCATTTTTCGAGTTCATAGTACCTCCTTAATACGGCAGGCGATTGACTTGGCCGGATGAACCGTCGATAAATTCAAATACTCCATGTATTTCATTGGGAATCACATCCAGATCCGAGGATATAACATAATTTATTCTATGATCTGCTGCACTATCCTGCCCGTTAGAATTCCTGTAATACGAATATTTTGGAGATTGAACAAAAACGAGCGCCTCGGTACGATGGGGTTACACACGAGGTCATTGCCTCAAAAAGCCCATCCAGGAGGTCGCTCTACTATGAAGTTTAAAGCACAAGATAAGCAAAATCAACTCATTGAAAACATTACCGCTCATCATCTGGTCGTCGGAGTAGACATTGCTCAAGATACTCATGTTGCCCGGGCCGTCAGCTTTCGCGGGATTGCTTTAGGTGCACCGCTGGAATTCGGTAACCATCTTGAGGGTTTCAAGCTATTTGGACGCTGGATCCAGGATCTACTCCAAACCTACAAGCTTAACAAAGTCATTATAGGCATGGAACCTACAGGTCATTACTGGCTGAATCTTGCGCGCTGGCTCTCTTCTCAGCGCATTGAAGCCGTTCTCGTTAATCCCCATCTCGTTAAAAAGAATAAGGAGAACCGTGACAACTCGCCATCTAAAAGTGACCGCAAAGATGCTCTTGTCATTGCAGACATGGTCAAAAACGGGTACTACTCCCCTGTTCGTTTTCATCCAGAAGCCTACGAAGAACTGCGAATTCTCATGGCTAACCGAGACACGGTTACAAAACGGCTCAACAGTGCTGTTAACCAAATTCATCGATGGGTTGATATCGTGTTCCCTGAGCTGCGCCAGGTCTTTAAAACCCTTACCTGTACCAGCTCTATTGCTACGCTCAGACTCTTTCCCTTACCGGAGGAAATTAGTAGATTAACCACAGAAGAGGTTCTTACCGGTTGGAAACAATATGTAAAGCGTCATGCTGGAGTTAAACGAGCGGAACAGCTCATTGAACTAGCAAAATGCAGCATTGGCGCCACGCAGGCACTCCAAGCCTACAAGCTTCATCTGAGTCAACTACTAGAGGAATATGACTTGGCTCAGCGCCAACTTGAACAAATTGAGCATGAACTTCATCTCATCTTGAGGCGTATCCCCTATGCACAGAAACTGCTCGATATTCAGGGTTTGAATGCAACGAGCTTGGCTGGCATTCTAGGAGAAGCTGGAGATCTGAGCGGCTATGTACATGGAAATGCTTTATTACGACATGCCGGCCTCAATTTAACTGAAGCCAGTTCCGGAAAGTGGCGTGGTAAAATGGCGCTTAGCAAACGCGGCCGCCCTCGTCTCCGACGTTTTCTCTATCTCATGACGATGTGCATGGTCATGACCAATCCGGATATTAGAGCCCTGCACCACCATAATGTCGATGTGAAAAAACTCAAGAAAATGAAATCTATAATGAAATTGTGCGGTAAAGTCGCCCGTATGCTTGTTGGTCTGGCCAAAAGCAGTGAAGCTTACGACTCGACTAAAGTGTTTCCGCAAGCAGCTTAAGCAGTTTTTCTCACCAGCTCATGCATTCGCAGGATGACAAGAAGCACGAGGTATCGGGAGATATTAAACAAAAGGGCTCGGACCCGTTCCGTTAGAAAGACCGACCTCCACCCCTTAGTTAGATGTGACGAAGGAATGAAAGGGCTAAGACCCGTTGAGACATGGGAGTGAGAATCACTAGGGCAAAGTGGAGACGTGCATGATATGGAACAAAGTGGGTATTGGACACAACACCCTTGTTCCCGCATGCCCTTTCTACTGTCCCCAGCCACCGACTCCCCTGGATTCTCTTCTTTCATGTTTAGCTCAGGGTGAAATCCTGCGAATTCATGAGTTTGAGTGAGGAAATTGAATCACTTCGAGGGAGTTGAATAAAGATGAACTTTAAGGGGAATCTGCTGTTATTCAAAATGCTAAAAAAATCGACGATAAAGTTCTCGTCGTCGTTCGCCGCGCAGCTGAGCATATATTTGAGTGGTCGATGCTTTTTCATGCCCTAGCATGCCTTGAATGAAATCTAAAGGTGCTCCATTATCGAGGAGTTGGCACGCATAGGTATGACGAAATCGATGCGGATATAGATTTACTTCAATCTCTCCTCGGCCTGCAAGCCGTTTCAACGCCCACCGGATCGTAGGAATGGCCATCCGTCTACTCGGATGTGTATCGGTTACGAATAAGGCTTTACAGTTGTCTTCACGGCCGGCCAGATACTTCTTGAGCCACACTTTACACTCTGTCGTGAAATAAACTTCTCTCTGCTTTGAACCTTTGCCATTAACAATTGCAGAGCAATTTTCCCAGTTAAGATCCTCGATTTTTCCCATGCTTCTTGCAGCTCGATATCCTCGCCCGATAGATACCGATTCATTAATTCTGAATTAGCAAAATCCTCAATTTCAATCAGTGGTTAAAGGTTTTGATAAACAATAGAGAGGGATTTATTAGAACCTTGTATGACTATAACGTGATTTCTATGGAATAAGGTTGGAATAAATACTAATTACGACGAGATTTTTCATAACACCTCACGTTCAATCAAACGTTGGAAATTGAGTGCGTCTCTAGGAGAAGGGATGAACGAATGTCCGAGGGCAAGAACATGGTCCCTTTGAAATCCATGATTCCATACAATTTGGGGTTGCGACTATCGAAATAAGCAACTTTGTATTCTTCATTCTTCATCTGGTTCGCAATAAAACACCAGGCATTTCGCTTACGATCTAGAGAAAACGGGATTAAATGGCCCTATTTCCACTGATCCACCCTCTCTAATATTAATCATTTTATGAGTCTCAACGCTCGTCATTCTTTATAATGAAAGTCTCTGATTCGATAAGTTTTTCTTGTTTCTATCTCCTACTGCACTAACTTCTTGAATCATGTACAGAAATGAACCATTGCTAAACTGTGATACCAAATCACAAAAGGATTTTGGTAGTTTGTAATTCAATGATTTTCTGTTTTTTCTATATCTTCCGTTAGCTAAAAAAAAGGAGCAGCTGCCAACAGGCGAACTGCTCCATGATATTTTAACTTAATGTAAAACAACTTCATTTCCTTACCATTAAAGAATGACCTAAAAACCAGCTATATAATTCCGGATTATCGTATGTTTCTGTCCAGGAGTTGTGATTCGTCTCAGGATAAATTGTGAAAGAGACATTTCCACCGTTTTCGCGAAGTGCGTCTACCATTTTTTCTGATTCAGAAATGGACACTATATCATCCTTCGCGCCATGGAATGCCCAGATGGGTGTTCCTACTAGTTCATGTACCCGGTTGGGGTTACCTCCACCACATATCGGAGCGATAGCTGCGAACCTTCCTGGATATTCTGCTGCTAAGTGCCACGTCCCATAACCACCCATGCTTAGCCCCGTCAAGTATATCCGATCTGGATCAACGTTATAGTTTGCAATGATCTCATCTACTAATGCCATCAATCCGTCTTGTTCAGCATTCCAAAAAGAATCCTCCGGGCATTGAGGGGAAATCGTAATGAATGGAAAAGAAGGATCGCGTTCTGCTATCATAGGAATTCCATGTGCTTTTACCAACTCCAGATCATCTCCACGTTCACCTGCCCCGTGAAGAAACAAGATTAAAGGCCACTTATTTGAGGACTCTTTTTCATGTTGATCTGGCAAATGTAAGAGGTATTTCATCCGCACTCTTTTAGTTATTTCTTTTTCAAATTTATTTGCGGTTTGACTCATTGTATCTCCCTCACTTTACTGATATCTCCCATAGGGGGTAAAAATAGAATTCCCCATATTTCCCGGAATTCCTTCAGTTGCATTAACCTGCCCGTTAGCTAATGAAGTTGCATGGAAACATAATTAGATACTTATCTAATCGGTAATCGGAACAAGTTCTTGTCCTCGACTCGGAACAAGAACTTGTTCCGATAAACCTACCCCAGAGATTTGCTTTGGTCTATGGCAGCCTCCAGATCGACACCCACTTTCCGACCGACTCCGTTGCATACCGGGCACATCCCTTGTGTAGTATTGAAGGAGAAATGGTCGACATTGCCTACTTACGGCTGGCCCACACGCTCGAATAACAAGCGTAACATCGGAGCAATATCGCTGACCGTGCCGAGTGTCGATTGCATGCCTCCTCCAAGCCGCTTCTGGTCGACCACAATCGCCATGCTCAGGCTTTCGATATTGTCGGCGCGGTTGCGAGGCAGGAAATTAAGTGCAAACTGAAGTTATCGTTCAACAGCGCCTGCGCTTCTGCAGCGATGGTATCAAAGACAATCGACGATTTACCAGACCCGGACACACCGGTAAAAATTGTGATTTTACTAAAAATGACTGAATCCAAAATGATGAACTGCTTCATGAGTTTGACGTAACTTGTGTTTTTCAGCGTGGCTACATCGACGATTTGGATTTCGAGCGCTACTACCAAGTACAGGTTCTTATTCGTCCCACGTCTGAAGATTAATGGCATATTTATACAGAATAATTGGTGGCGAATTGTTTGCTGTCCCTGATATCAGTGATGAAGTTCCTCAGAGGCTGCTTTTGCTGGCAGCAAAAGCATGAGAGCAGCCGCTATAACATAACATGCAATTAGCCAGGGAAGAATAAAAGTCAATGCATCGCCATAAGCAATCAATTGATTTTCTTCAACGGTAAATGAAGAGTTTAACCTAGAGAAGAAAAGGACACCCAGGATCGCAATTCCGATGGAGTTGCCTATTTGACCAATCGTAGTAAGAACGGCACCGGCAGAACCAGCATCTTTGCCAGGGACCCCAGCAATAATGACATTCACCAGAATAGGCGCAGTAAAACCGATCCCTAATCCGCCGATAAACATTGGCAAGGCGAGCGCCCAATAAGATGGATCAACACCATCTCTGACATTTAGCAATAGAATTCCCTGAGAGATCGCAAGAAGTAAACTGCCGAACACAAGCATGGCGCGACCGGCCCGGTTTGCAAATTGGACACCGATGCCAGATGTAATGATAGACCCTATCGCGTAAGGAAGAATGGCCATACCCGTTTCAAGCGCATCCCGTCCGGTGCCGAATTGAAGGTAAAGGGCAAATAGGAAGAAAAATGAGCCTATACCCCCAAAGAATAACAGGGAAGCGGAAAGACCACTTGTAAATGCTCTTATACGCAAAAGCGCCGGATCAAGTATTGGTTGGTCGCCGCCTGCGGCCAAGCGGCTTTCTCTCATAAAAAAGAGCGCTATCAATGGGATGGATAAGGCAAGCATTACGAAGCCCCACCATGGCCACCCCCACTCACGTCCCTGTACTATAGGTAACAAAATTAATATCATCGCAAATGAAATTAGTACTGCGCCACCCAAGTCAAGTTTCATTGAACCAGCTCCACGGGATTCAGGTATATACCTGAATCCAAGAATAAGACCGACGATACCGACTGGTACGTTCACCCCAAAAATGGTGCGCCAACCCAATCCCAAAAGATCAGCATTAACAAGTATTCCTCCAAGCAGTGGCCCCGCCAGGCTAGCTAGACCTAAAACAGCACCATAGGCTCCGAATGCCTTAGCTCGTTGAGATGGCGTAAACGCTGTGCGAATAATGCCAAAAACCTGGGGTATCATTAAACTTCCAGTTAACCCTTGCGCAACACGTGCAGCGATTAAGAAAGCCGGACTAGTAGCAAGCGCACATAATAACGAGGCTAAGGTAAACCCCATAAGTCCTATTAAGAAAGCACGTCTCCGTCCAAACTGGTCACCTATTCGTCCGCCCGTTATTAATCCAGCTGCTAACGCAAGTGTGTACCCTGCCACCGTCCATTGGAGCTCTGCTTCGCTGGCTCCTAACGATATGGATATCGAAGGAGCAGCTACACTGACAATCGTTGCATCAAGCAATTCCATGAAAACCGCAACTAAGACGACAACTAGAGAAATTAGTTGTGAACGGGGACTTACTAATCGACTTTTCAATTTAAATACCTCCACTGTAAAGTATCTTTATGATAAAGCTTTATTATTATACAACATTATCGAATTATATTGTCAAGGGAATATTTCCATTCAATATAACCAATACAACATATCCGTTTACGCCTTTACAGTCGCTTTGAAGTACATTAAGATAGTGGTGATTAAGCTAGTGTGATAATCTAGAGATGATATATTGATATTAATCAAGGAGAAAGTATCCATGGATAATCCAGAACTTAGAGACGTCACTGAACACCGCGAGCAAATTGTAAATGAACTTCGACGGTTTGGTGCGAATTACGCCGAGCTTTCACACCGATTTGCAACTTCGCTTAATTTACATTCTACTGACGCTATTGCATTAATAGAGATTTTCTACGCGGAGGATATTGGTTCTCCACTATCGCCTGCACGGTTAAGTGAGCGTATTTCGTTATCGTCGGGAGCAACCACTGCATTGCTCAACCGTCTTGAACGTGCTGGGCACATATATCGTACTCGCGAAGCTACCGATCGACGGATGGTTACTCTACATAGCGGTCCTAATGTCCAAGCGCATACTGCACAGTTTTTTGGACCTCTCGCTAACCACGTAGATTCAATGCTCAGAGAATATACGGACTTGCAGTTGATTCAATATGTGACTTTTTTAAACAAGTTTAACTCGACTATGAGATTAGTCCTGGATGAACAACAACAAGAACCCAATTCAGAATAAAAAAGCACTGACAATGGCTTCTTTTCCCGGAATGCTGGCTACCCTCATACCAATAGCTTTCATTTTCACTTCAACAGGATAGCTAACTCTAGTTGCCGACAAAAAAACACCTCCAAGATGATCTCCATGCCCTACGACATGGTTGCATTTTCTTGAAGGTGTTTTAATTTGTCTTACATTAAGGGGGCGGTTCCCCTCCCCGGTCAAGGCCTTTTATTTTCAGCTCCAACTGCTTGTTGTATCATTCATGAAGAACTGAAATGTAATGTTAAAATGATCTTTCACTATTCCGAAGCAGGGACTGAATTCAGTTTCTTGCAACGGGAATATAACTTGTCCTTTTTCACTGAATTTTTTATACATTTCTTCAATCTCGATTTGTTGCGTAGCTGTAATGCAAATATTTACCTGATCTCCGATTACAATAGATTTCCCCGGAAAGATGTCAGCGACCATCAAATCATTTTCACCGGTTTGCAACACAGCATGGGAAATACGAGTCTTCACTTCATCAGGCAAACCATCGGCATCCGTGCCTTCCCCGTACGTAGTTTTGAACAGTAATTTCGAGTTCAACGCTTCCCGGTAAAACTCAATCGCTTCCGCAGCTTGTCCATCCAGCATAATAAATGGTGTTGAGCGCATTGACATATAAACAGCTCCTTTTACTTGAAATTGTCCAATTTGTTATTTGGACTTCATTAGCATCTTATCGTACAATAGTGACAAAACTTGTCATAAATACAAGAAATGGAGTTTACAATGGCAAAGTCGAAAAGACCGATCGAGATTATGATAATCATCAACAGATAGAAATCCTTCAACACCAAAGATCTTGCCAATTTTGCGACCTGGTTAGATTCTATGAAGGCTACTCTATAATGTAGTCACATTTGAGTCAAAATCCTATAGTGTGGCCACTTTTCTGCATTTTTTGATGACACAAATTATTCTACATAAAAAAAAGCCCGGCAAGCCATCCCAATGCTCTTCCAGCAGCTTGCTGGCCCAGCGATATACTTGCATGGTGATGTTAGACGGATCTTCCATCTTCATTTGTCTGGAGAAGCCAGTGGGCGATCAAAGTCCGCTCCCATACACCCGATCAAAGAGTTGTTCCATAACAATGTGAAAAAACTGTCATGCATCATGGTGTTATTGAAGGTTTTAACTACATATGCTTATTATTTAGATGATCATCTATCGGTAATCGGACTATGTTCTTGTCCCCCAACACTCGACATTTTTTCATTTGTTCCGCTTAAGTCTTTGTTTCGCACGCTTCGCGATCTCAACGGGCTAAAGCCGCTAATCAAAAAAGCCCGCTATTTATGCGGACTTTTAAGCGTACATGTTCTTGTTCCTCGACAAGTGGAGATCAATCTTTCGGCTTAATTGTAATGCCCAACTTCTTAAAAAATGGTTGCAACTGCTGTTCCACTTGCTCTATATTCGTTTGATCTTCCTTTGATAGCCGTTCAATATGAACACTACCATCCGGATCAAGTGTTTTGGCGTCATAAGCCATTAATTCATTTACTAATTTTTGAAACTCATCAAACTCTTCTTTGCTTAATATTTGCCCTGCTTCATCTAGCACTCCATTCCAAAAAGTAGCGCTATCTATAGGTTTAGCTTCTCCCTTCGTTGATTGAACTTCATTTAATTTGCGAAAGAGTGGCTCTAGCTCTGCGGTTAACCTTCTATAGATTTTTTGCTCTCCTACACTCAATCTCTCGATATGAAAATCCCCATTTGCATCGGCAACTTTCAAATTAAGGGTGCCCAATTCTTTTAGTAAGGACATCCATTTTGTAAACTCCTCTTCACTTAGGTTTTGTTTAGCGGTCTGCAGCTTTGCCTCCAGCTCATCATATTGTTTTTGAGTTACTCCGATATTTTCCCTCGAACCATAGATGGAATCAGCTATGTAGCTATAACCGGCAAAAGCACCTGTTGGGATTAACAATGTAGCGGCCAAAATACATACAACGACCCATTTTTTCATTTGCCTTCCTCCTTGAATGTGTACGACTTTGTTTAATATTTTTTCCTTGAGCTCCGTTGGTGCGTTCCATTCTTTGGTCTCTTCCTTAAAAGCAGTTTTCAATCTTTCATCGAGACTCATTTAGCTCCTCCACCTTTCCCATAGCCAGAATGCTATTTTTCTTTTTTTTGCGCATCTTTTGTAGAGCAGCATTAATCCGCGATTTTACCGTACCAAGAGGGATTTCTAATGTGGCTGCAATTTCTTCTTGCGTGTAATCATTCATATAATGCAGAATAACTACTAGCTTCAGCTTATAAGGAAGTCGATTTACGCATGCAAGTAGCGATTGATTCGATACTTTGTTGACCACCTCACTTGAGAAATCGTAGACCACGGCTTGGTCAATCCGTTCAGCTTTTTTGATGATCCGCACATGTGTCCAACTCTTTCTGCGGTAAGCCTGAACTTGCCGCATGACCACTCCCATTAACCAAGGCCGAAACGGCCTGCTTACGTCAAACTTTTCAAGAGACCGGTATACTTGAATATAAATCTCCTGAACGACATCCTCTGCATCTGATGGTTCCCGAATAAGGAAATAAACAGTATTGTACACGTCCTTAATGGTTGCTTCATATAACTCACCAAACGCATCACGGCTCCCGGCCAGCGTAAGCGAAATAAGCCTTGCATATTCAGATTGATGATTCATCTGCAACCTCCCCCTTCGGTCTTACAGTATATATTGGTAATATTTATTGATATCGTTCGAATTATTTCAAAATATAGGACAAGTATTCAGCTGTGACCGGAAAATGATTTATTTCTGCATATCGGCATATCCGCTGGCGTTATTGTTAAACCAAGATGCCTTATAAGAAAATCTGCCGAAGTTAAGGATAAAATTTCTTATCACAGGCTTTGGACAAAAGCTTATATTCATAAATCAAAAGGCCCGCTATTTATGAGGACATTTATGAGTATATGTTCGTTGCCATAAAAAAGCGGGCCCTCTCTTTCTCTACAAGGGGCTCGCTTTTGTAAATCATCAGCTGAGCAAAGTTCAACTAACGTATCCCGTTAGTTCAATCATTGAATGCTGTAGTATACGATCGAATTGTTCTTTGTAGTAAATGAGAAGATCTCCATCTTGTGGCTCGATTTCCACGGGTATCTTGATTTGATCGTACACATTTTCTTGCTCATTCATCCATTGGGCATGAAACACATCGTCTCTGTGTCTGGCCCTCCAGACTTCCCTCCATTCGAATTCAGGAAATGAAGTTAACTTTTCTTCCTTACCGATCTCATGGTAATCCTTAAGATCGTTTAAATGAGCCCGTTCCTCCTCGGTCGTCGATTCGTACCACTGGGGGGTAATGGTTCAAAAACAGAGCATGGTTACAATGGAAAATCTGGATGTCCCGTTGCCGCAGTACGTACTAATGGCGTTAGTTTATTCAGAATGATTTTTTCTTCCTTCGTGCATGAGAAGTTCCTCTTTACGTACTTAACTCCCCACCTAAGGAATCAACAACAGGACCGTCCTCCCACCCAAATTTCCACAGATTCACGAGTGCGATTCCAATCTCTTCAGATCGAAAAGTGAATTGGGATGACGAACGTACAAAACTAGATTCCGTATATGTTGCGCCGGGAAGTGGCGATCTTGGGGTGAATTCTAAGTCAATTTTAACGTCCATAACCAACACCTCCTGAAACGATTTTCGTCACAACGGAGAAAATTCCTTCAAGCCTCACTGAAACTTCTTAGTTAGATATTTGTACCGATAAAACAAAAAAGCCGTTAAATCAGCGACTTTCTATGGGACTATGTTCTTGTCCCCCGACAGCTTTCCACTTTGCACGGCTTCAATAAGCTTACGCTCACCAGCTTCGTTACTTGATGGCTCCATACCAGCTGCAAGACTATTCACAATCTCATCGACGGCTCCCCAATCATAAAACCCGGCAACCAATATAAAAAAAGAGAAAGCATATCAACAGTCGTCGAATCGCTTTCTCTGCATATAAATTCATTCGCCCGGCCGCGCTGCCACCACTTCCGGCACGCCGCGCGTGAACAGCTTGACGGATACGCGCGGCTTTGGATCGCCTTCAAAGCGGCAACTGAACGAGACGGTTTGCCCTCCTCTTTTTAGCAACGGAGCTTCCGACACAGCCTCCACCGTCTTCAACAAGTTCCAGTTAGCGTCGTAGACACGGCCTATCCGGTCGCTCTCGCACACGAGATACTGCCCGGCGCCGATCTCCGTCTCAAATGTCATGTAGCTGCCGCCGGCGTAAAACGTCGGCCGCTTAACCATTCCCCGCGTATTGCCATAGGACGGCACCGCGCGCAGAATGAATCGGAGCGGCTGCTCCTCTTGCCGATTGTAGAACGTCCAGTCCGAGCCGCCCGGCTGACCCGGTTGCTGCTCTTCCGGATTGCACAGCAATTCATCCGATATGTCCACAGGATACAGCCTCCAGCGGCCTTCCCCCGCCGGTTCCAGATGCCAGTCGCGGGCAGGGTCTTGCATCTGTTGGCGCTGCGACTCGCTGAACGCATTCGACCGTCTGGCGGCCTCCCACTCGCGAACAAGCGCCAGCAATTCGCCGATATTGCCGTTTCGCTTTAACACAGCCATGTCGGCAAACAATGCGAATCCGGCGTCGAAACCGGCCGCCTTGGAGAGCACCCATTCGATCTCGTCCTGCGTCGTCGCTTCGAACTGGTTCGAAACGGAGCGGAGCATAAACCAGCCGAGCATCGCCGGAATAAAGTTTCGGGCAAAAAAGCGCTGATTATGGAGCCGCCAATCCAACTGCCCTTCCCGCGTCGCGGCTCCCCACGGCTCGCCCCAGTTGAAGCGTGTATGGATATGCCAGGCGTAATTGGAAACTACGATGCTGGCATCATTGATCACTTCGCCTTCCCATCCGTCATAGCAGCGTTTGACAAAGCGGTTTGTCGCGTAATCCTCATGGCCGGTCACATAGACGCCTTCCAGACCGTCAAACGAAATTTGCCGCAATCCCGTCGCCTGAAACAAGGACGTAATCCGGTCACAGTACGTATCCTGCAATTCCAAATTCGGAAAAAACACATCGTACGGGTGGTCCCACAACCGGCCGACAGCCGTTCCCGTCTCGTGGGCGGAAATCTCCGTCCCGTTCGCCCCGCGACGGCAGCCGAGTAGCCTCCACGGCGCTTCCTCCGATACTCCGTCGTATTCAATCAGTTCGTTTTCAATAACGGCCGTTCGCCGGAACAAGCTAACCTGAAACGGACGCGGATCGTCAACCTCGATCTCTGTCGCTTCTATCCCGACAGGTGCAGTCAGCAGCCCCCTTCCCACAAGCTGCAGCCGTTTATCCGGTTTGGGCGTGACATAGGGATCGTTGAGTGTCGTAAAATTGGTCAACGTATGGACGCCAACAATTATCCCTTCTTTCTCCGCCGCCTCAACGCAAGCTTTCATCCCGGCGTCTCCATTTGGAAAGGCTGACGGTTTCAGCTCGAAATGTCCCCAGTTCGCGAACGGATCGGGATGATAAATACCGTAGAGGCCGGCTTCCTTCGCGAAAGCTACCGCATCTCCAATATCACCCTCATTAAAGTCGGTAATCAGATACGACTGCTTCGCATCCGGCGACGACTTAGCCCAAGCACCGTCAATCGTTGGATGTGGCAGCCCTTCGCCCAGTTCGATCGCTTCGATTATTTGCAGGATAAGATCGGCCGGACAACCAAACAGCGCAATTTTTGACCCGGTCAGCGCTGCATCCGGGCCATCCATAGGGGTGACCGGGATGTCGGGCGTTCCCCATACCGTCCGCCGTTCATCTCGCGTCCGGTTACGCGTAAACGCTTGCAGCAAGCTGCCATCGGCTGTCGGCCAGGCTGCGCAGACGTCATACCCGACCTTCGCGTCCGGGTAAGGAAGGTCGGCAAAGCGGTCCAGTCTCAGATCCACCGGGAAGCCGCCGAGCGTCTTCTCGTTTAAGGCCTGAAAGCCCAAAGCATATTCGCCGTCATGCACGACCCCGACCGACTCCCCGATCGAGCCGGAAATCACCGTTTCGTAAGGGCCCCAGAGCAGGACGTCCGGCTCCGTGCCAACAATGCGCATAATCTCGAACGTCGCATAGTCTCCCTTTGCGTACGCTTCCACTTCCAACCGCACAGCCCCGTCCAAGAAGTCAAATACCATCAGGAAACGGCTGCCGTCATCGTGCCCAACGCTGCTTGTGACGCATTGAAGCCGTTCCGGCTCCAAAATCTGCCCGTGTACTGCTATTCGCACAAGAGGAGAGCCTGCTTCTCCGGCAAGATAACACTTTCCCGTCGCGGCACATTGCAACCCGATCAGACGGCCGAGACCGTCCATTTGCAGCTCCATATGCTTCAATCGCATTCCAAACAACCCTAACATGCCCGCTTCGCTCCTTAATTTTTGAAATTCTCGTCGTATACTTTCTGCGCCTCTTCCAGCACCTTGTCGCCGCCCATGCTCTTCCATTTGGCCACGTAGTTGTCAAACTCGCTGAGCGATTGGCGTCCTGTAATAAAGTCCACATATTGCTGCAGTGTAAACTGGCTCAGTTTATCCTGATACTCGTTATAAATCGGCTTGTTGAACGGCGCCAAAATATCGATGTTGCGCGTTCCTTGCGCCCGCGTGTCCTTAGCCAGCTGCCGCAGGCTTTCTTCCGAGGTATAGGTGGTTTGGAAATCGTAGTCGTTGAAGGAGCCGGACATCGAGTAGCCGCCTATACCCGCCCGCTTACGCTCTTTCTCGTCGTTGTAAGGAGGGATGAACTGGACCGTCCCTTTTTCGCCGATATTCCACGTTTTTCCTTTCTCGCCGAAATTCAGCTTCTCGTACATTTCCGGATCAAACTGCGTTGTTTCGAACACTTGCAAATATTTGATCAACTTCTCGCGGTTGTCGTTCAACTGCTTGCCGAACATGACGCCGGAAGCGAAGCTTGGATGGTACTGGGCCATGCCGTATTTTCCTTCCGGACCTTTAACGCCGGGAGAAATCGCCCAGTTAAAATCTGCCTTTTTCTGTTTCAGCTTGTCATACCATTGCTCGCCCCCGAGGAACGCATTGCCCGGTACGAAAGCCCACCAATAATATTCGATTGCGCCAACTTTATCGGTCAGTACCTTGTCTTCCACATTGCTCGCTTTGTTGACGACAAACTCAGGATCGATCAGTTCGTTCTTGTACCAGCGATGCAGTACTTCCAGCGCCTGCTTCGCGCCTGGTTCAATTTCTCCCCGCACTACTTTGCCCTCCTTCTCTACAAAAATGCTGGGATAGACGTCAAAAGCACCGAATACCGAGCTGTACAAGCTTCCGATGCTTTCTGCGCTCGAAGTGATGCCGTAGGTATCCTTCTTGCCATTGCCGTCCGGATCGTTGTTGCGGAAAGCCGTTAGCGCCGCTTCCATCTCTTCGAGCGTTTCCGGCTTTTTGGCAATGCCCACTTTTTTCAGCCAATCTTCCCGGAAGCCGAGCTGCATGCCGTCGATGCCGATATCCCAAAGCACCGGAAGGCCGTAAATTTTGCCGTCCCGGCGAACGTATCGGAAAGGATCGTCGCCCAAATACCGCTTTAGCCAACCCACGTATTTCGGCATATGCTCCTCGATCAGATCTTGCGGAATATCAGCTGCCACCTCTTGCTGCAAAAACTTGTCGTATTCCGGGAAGGACGGCTCTTTCCACCAATCGGGGATTTCGCCGGAAGCAATCATCAAGTTCAGCTTCTCTTTGAACGCTTCGCGGCCGACAGAAACAAATTCAACGTCGATGTCGAATTTTTCCTTGAGCGCCGTAACTCCATAAGAATCTGCTTCGGCGTTTCCGTCCAGGTTCCAAAACATCAGCTTCGGCTTGCCCATAGCATTTTCGCCGCCCTCCTCGGACACCGTCGACCCGTTGCCCGGTTGTGATGCCTGATCCGACGACCCGTTGCCGCAGCCGGCCAGCAACGTCACCGCCATCATTGCGGCGAGCGCGCTGCTCACCCAACGTTTTTTATTCACGAACATGTTCTCATCCCCTTCTATTTTCCAGAAGTTCCAATTCGGAATCACCCTTTAACTGCGCCGACCATGACACCTTTGACAAAGTATTTTTGAATAAACGGATATACAATCACCATCGGAATGATCGAAAACATAATGACCGTCGCCTGCAACTGCCGGCCCGAAAAGGTCGTCTGGTTGCCGATATGTTGCATGACAGCGCTAATATCGGTCATATTGTTCTGAATGACGATTTTGCGGAGCACGACTTGCAGCACCTGCTTGTCGGGATCGGACATATAAATCATGCTGTCGAACCAGGCATTCCAATGCCCTACGCCGACCCAAAGCGCAACCGTCGCTAGGACTGGCTTGCTGAGCGGGAGCACGATTTGGGTGTAGATTCGCAGATAGCCCGCTCCGTCGACCCGGGCCGATTCCTCTACCTCGGCAGGAATCTCCCGAAAGAAATTCCGCATTATAAGCACATTGAACGCGCCGACCATCCCGGGAATGACAAGCGCCCATATCGTGTTGTACATCCCCAATTCCTTGATCAGCAAGTAGTTTGGAATCGTACCTCCGCCAAACAGCATCGTGAACAGAATAATACCCGTAAATACGCGATTCCAGGGCAGATCTCTCTTGGCCAACGGATAGGCAGTGATGGAAGTGAGCAGCACCGCCAATATGACACCGATAACGGTACGGACGATTGTATTCCAATACCCTTGCCACAGCGCATCGAACTTGAATGCCAGCTTGTAGCTTTCGAAGGACAACTGCTCCGGCAGCAAAATAAAGCCCGAGGCATAAGCTGCACCGTCCGCCCCCGTACCGTCGAGCGAAATGACGATTTGCGTCCAAAACGGATAGATGGTTGCCAGCATAATGATTGCCGCGGCGATATAGAGAACGCCATCCACGATTTTGTCGCCGGCCGATTTTTTTACTTGAATGATGTCAAACACCCCCTGCGCGTCTTGCCGCTACCATAACGCATGATCCCGTCCCCCCACCAGCTTTACGATCCGGTTGACACTGATAATCAGAATGAGGGCTACAAGCGACTTGAACAACCCCACCGCTGTCGCATAGCTGTAGTTCATCTCAACCAACCCTTTGCGGTACACATACGTGTCGATAATGTCCGAAACTTCCATTACTCTCGGATTATACATGTTGAATATCTGATCGAAGCCCGCATCCAAAATACCAGACATCGACAAAATGAGCATAATCGCAATAACCGGCGCCAGCATCGGGATTGAGATGTAGAACATTCGTTTGAACCGTCCCGCACCGTCGATGACGGCAGCTTCGTACATTTGCGGGTCGATGCCGGAAATGGCCGCAAAATAAATGATGGAGCCCCAGCCGAACCCCTGAAAAATGCTCGTCACGACCAAAATCGTTCGAAAATATCGGTCATCTGCCAGATACAATATCGGTTCCATGCCGAACCATTGCATCACCGTATTAATTGGTCCTTCCAGAGAGAACATCGTGAAAAAAATGCCCGCCAAAACAACCCAGGATATAAAATGCGGCAAATACGAAACCGTTTGCACGACTTTTTTGAATCGCATGCTGGAAATCTCGCTTAGCAGCAGGGCGAAAAAGATCGGTACGGGAAACCCGAAAACTAGTTTGTATACGCTAATAACCAGCGTATTTTGCAGAACGGTATAAAAATAGCCGTCCGCAAACACTTTTTCGAAAACCTCAAATCCCACCCAAGGACTGTCTATAATACCTCGCGTAATTTTAAAATCTTTAAACGCCAAGATGACGCCGTACATCGGCAAATAATGAAAAACAAGATAGTAAAGCATACCCGGTACTAGCATAAGCAGCAGGACACG
Organism: Paenibacillus sp. FSL W7-1332; assembly: GCF_037969785.1. Lineage (NCBI taxonomy): Bacteria > Bacillati > Bacillota > Bacilli > Caryophanales > Paenibacillaceae > Paenibacillus > Paenibacillus sp. FSL W7-1332. The sequence continues at coordinate 3,640,448 of NZ_CP150209.1, forward strand.
GTATTGTTTCACTTTGCGCCATGTGCCCTTTTTGCTCTTTTGTTCATAGCCGCTCCGCGCCGGCGGAGCCGTCTCCTCCATCGCTGTTCCCTCCTATTTTGTATGCGCATACATTGGATTGATAACAGGATAGCACGGCCGCTACGAAAAAGAATTATTAAATATTTTCGAAATACTTCACTTTTTTATGGCATTGTTATAAAGTGGGATCGTCACGCTCATCGCCGTTCCTCTGCCGGGATTGCTTTCGATCCCGATCCCGCTGTCCGCGCCGAAAAACAGCTTCAGCCGTTCATTGACATTTTTTAATCCGTAGCCGGAAGATTGCTGAAGCAGCAGTCGCCTTATCGTTTCCTCATCCATACCCGGACCGTTGTCCTCGACGGTGAACACGATTACCTGGGACATTCGCTTCGCGCTGATTTTAAGCCATCCCCGTCCGCCTTTCTTCTGGTTGATGCCATGCTTCACCGCGTTCTCTGCAATCGGCTGCAAAATAAGATTCAGCATCCGGTAGCCGTACACCTCTTCATCGATGTCATAGTAAACGTCGAATTCGTAATCGCTCATCATCAGCATAATATCGAGATACGATTTAATGTTGTCCAATTCGTCCCGCACCGGAATAATGTTATCCCCCTTGTTCAGCGACGTGCGGTAAAACCGCGATAAGGCTGTCACGACATGGCTGATTTTATGCTGTTCGCTTTTGACCGCTTCCCAATTGATGAAAGAGAGCGTATTATACAAAAAATGCGGATTGATTTGCGATTGAAGCGCCTTCAGCTCCGCCTCCTTCTGCACAATTTTGTTCGTATAGGCTTCTTTCACCAGCGCATTGAGCCGTACAATCATATTGCCGAACCGGTTCGTCAGTTCGCCGATTTCGTCGCGCGACGCGCTTTGAACTTGGAGCGACAACTCCCCGTTCTCCACGCGCCGCATCAGCGCGTTCAACTTGTATATCCGTCTGATCATCGTGCGGGAAAAGATCGAGATGATGATGAGCAAGAAGGCAATGCAGGAACCGATGACGATAAGCGTCGCGTTCAAGATCGAGTCCGCATTGAGGGACATCTGCTTCGCCGGAACGAAACAGCGGATCGTCCATCCCGTCTGCGCAATCGTCTTCGCCACCGTGTATAGCCGTTCACCGCTGGCGTCGATCACCGAATCCGGCCGATCCTTAACTTTCGTAAACTCTGCAGCTCGGCTCGCCGCCGCATCGGAATTTGCGTAGAGCAGTGTACCGTTTCGATCCGCGATGACGACGTCATACCCTTTTGCTAAACTGGTGATATTTTTAAACAGGCCGTCGCTATTGATTTCCATGAAGAGCACATTGGTGTCGCTATCCGAGAAAAATCGCGGGAACGGTCCTGCCACGAACAAATCACCGCTCTCATTCATCGACCACTGATTACCGCTGCCCACAATCGTCTTGTGGTACCAACTCTTGTCCTTCACACGCTCATGCGACTGCACGGACAAGCCGTATTCGGGAACGTCGCTCTGTGTATAAAAAGTGACCTGCTTAATATCGCTGTTGAGCGTCATCATCATATTGAAATAAGGCGTCAAATACTCATTCAAATCTCGCGACAAATTGACGAGATCGATGTAGTCATTTGCGACAATCCGCTGAAACGTCTTGTTATACACAACCGAGCGAATCGTATGGTCGTACTGCTCCAGCGTGCCGTTGAGAGATTGCGAGATGGCCGTCAAATTTTTTTCAATACTCTGCGTCGCTTGAATGCGCAGCATTTCCTCCGATTGTCGGAAGGCATACAGACCCAGCATAAGGATCGGGATAATAATGACTGTCAAGTAGGAAAGAAATAGCTTTTGATTAAAACGTAACCGATTGAACAGACCGTCGACCATCCTTCTCATGTACCGGCTCCTTCTCGGTACTGCGTTGGCGTTCGGCCATAATGCGCCTTAAACAGCGAACTGAAGTACGGCACGTTGGCATAGCCGACATCGCGGCTGATTTGGACGATTTTGCGATTAGTCGTCAACAGCAATTGGCACGCTCGCTCCATCCGGTACTGGGTCATATATTTGTTGATGCTGATGCCTTTATGCCGGCTGAATAGATGGCTTAAATAACTGGGCGACAAATAGACCCGTTCCGCCAACGAATCGAGCGACAGATCGGTGCCGTACTCGCTTTCGATCATATGGACTACGTCCTCGATCGCTTTGCGCGCGGAGTCGGAACCGCCGGCACCTGCCTCCGGCTCGCTTCCCTCCACAACGCTGAGCATAATGGCCTTTAAATCACTCAGTTTGGCCGTCTTGTAGATGAGATCGAGATGCTGCTTGAAGCGGTTCGGCTCCTTACGGGATGAAGCGTCAAATAGCGTTTTGACGATTTCCACACAAACATATTTGATGTACATCACCGGGTAGCGGTCACTGTTCTGCATCTCGTCGATTAATCCTGCAAGTCGCGGCTTTGCCAAGTCGTACCTGCCTCGATGAATATGTTCCGACAAGACTGAAAGCGCCTTCTCGATATCATACATTTCATTGCCGTTCTCCGTCTCCGAAGCCGGTTTTACAGTCGGCAGCACGACGCCCTCATCGTAGAAAAACTTCGTTTCCAAAACCTCTTCCATTTCGCTGAACCGCTCGTCAAACGGGACCTTCCCGTCCAGCAAACCGCCGAGAACGACCGTCATCTCCCTCTCATGCGCGTCCCGAAACCAACGGACTAAAGACTCGCCAAGCCGACGCAGACCGACAGAATCGATAGCCCCTTCTCCGTCTTCGGCGGGCGTATTTTCTTCCTTGTCCGCTACCAGCAGCAAACTTTGAAACTCGTTCAGATGCACCAGTTCAAAAGGGACAGCGATCAAGTCTTTCAAGCCGCGTTCCAACTCCAGGTCGTGCAAATCGAAAAAGCGGCTGCGCGTATCCAGCATGATCATATGCACGGCCTTGTCTCCGCCGACAAAAGGAATGGCCGTTACCTGCGGTGCTGGATAACACGCTGCTGCGTCCTCGCCGATTTTACCGTGAATAAGCTCCGTAACTCTTTTCTGCTTTTCATAGCGAATATCACGGCTGTAGGCCGCTTCCAACTTATCGCGCCGATTCCTGTCTTGCCGTTCTTCCTCGCACAAAAGAATGACTTGGGAGATCACCTTTAGAAACTCGCTAACCTCCACCGGTTTTAAAATATAGCGAATCGCGTTCAAATCGATCGCCCGCTGCGCATACTCGAATTCACCATAGGCACTCATGAAAACGACTTTGATCGGCCTGCCCATCGCTCTGACCTGTTCCGCCAGTTCCAGACCGTCCATCCCATTCATCCGAATGTCGGTAAATAAAATGTCGATCTCATGCTCCTCGAGGTAAACAAGCGCTTCTTCGCCGCTGTCCGCTTCTATGAGTTCCAACTGCAGGCCGTATTTATCAACCAGGAACTTAACGCCGTCCCGTTCGAATTTATCGTCGTCCACAACTAGCATTTTCCACATATTAACCACCCTTCCTCTCCGTGCTCCGTGTTCTCCCCGGTACCTTGCCCTGCTTGGTTGTATCGTAGTCTAGCACAAATGAAAGCGGTTAAAAAGTGTAAAACTCCCCTGTTTAAAGCAAGAAGCCTCCCGCCATTTGGCAATGGTATTATCCCTTCATGGTAGACAGTAAAAAAAAAGTTCATGATATGATGAACTTAAAACTGTAGACCGGAGGGGATTTTTGATGTACCAAAGAAAGGGCAAAAGCTGACGGGTTATAGCGAAGAAGTCAATAAGGAAGCTGTACGTTTGAGATTCAAATGAAACCAGGCGCTACTCCATGATTATGGAGGAGAAGTTTGGGACTAAAAGTGAATCTCAAATTCTCACTTGGGTCTGTAAGTTTCAGAATGGAGAAACCTTTGAGGATTAGCGTGGACGCTGGAATAAAAAGCATTTTAGCAGCGTTGAAGAAGAGAACGCTTGCCTGAAAGCGCAGGTCGAACACTTAAAAAAGCCAAATCGAATTTATACGGGGAGGGAAGTTGGATACAGAAGTCCTCGACTCGGGACAAGAACTTGTACCGATAAAACAAAAAAGCCGCTAAATTAGCGACTTTCCATGGGACCATGTTCTTGTCCCCCGACAGTTGACACAAAGTTACCCTCATTATTGACACAATTTTGCCCTCTTCTACTTGTAGGCGTCTAATGAGTTTATTTCTTTTAGAGAAAAACTATTTAAAATTGATAGTCTAGGCAGATTAAAAGCAGTAATGTCTGAAATACAATCTTATTAGGCCAACCCGTAGTTATAATTTAACAAGTGGGATAAAAGCATCTCCCAATTGGAGATCCTTTTGGCCTTGCGCTTTAACAACCAAGTCTCCTACTCTTTGGCCACGTTCACCTCATTTACGATACCCATGATTTCTGACACGCATTCCTGACAAATGTACTTTTGATGGAATAAAAAGGGCGCTATTCTTGCCCGTTAGCTTAATGAAATAGCCATCGAAATTTAATTAGTTATGTGTTAAATCGGTAATCGGACCAAGTTCTTGTCCATTACGGTAATAGGTACAAGTTCATATCCTCCGACATTTTTACACCAGTTTACTATAAACCTGCAACTGTTATAACCTAAATGGTGCATATTTTTACAACAGCAGCCGGTAAGTAATTGGCTGCTGTTGTTGTAAGGTGCGTTATGTTCAGGTCAATTAATTCAACTTGATGATTTTGTTAAACGTCATTTATTCTGTGGGATGGTGTTCGGTTATGTCTCCATGAGTCCCCCCTACCGCTGAAACGTTTGATCGCTTCCTCGGTCACCGGCTGGGAGTGACCGATCACGATGGCACAACGAGTTCGGCCAAGGCAGCCACGGGACGTTCCGCCGAAACACCCATGATTTTTTATAAAACTCAACAAGACTATCCACATCGTCGGTAATTGCTCTTTTGTCACCCGACACCAACATCAGGCCGCTCGCTTACTCCGGTTCTTCCTTAGCCCAATGCGTGGATACACTTTGCAAAAATCGCAGAATAACGTGTAATTCCGCTTCCTTAAACGAATCAAGCAACTGCATAAACCTCTTCTCCTCCAGCTTGTGAAGCTGTTTATGGAGCTCAAAAACTTGTTTTCCCTTCACCGTCAGACTGAAGTAGACTTCCTTCTTATTATCATTCAGTTGCCTTCGATGGATATAACCTTCCTCCAACAGCTTCCCGCTGATTTTGGTAATTCCGGCCTTGGACAAGTTCATCTTCTCTGCAAGCGTCGTATTGTTGATCGGCTCGTTGTTGCCGATACAGTCGATCACGTGCACGCTAGTCAAATGACGCGGGATCGACTCCAATTGCTGCTCCTGCGCATAACGAAAAATCTTGTCCTGCTCCGATTCGATCCTTTGCTCGCTCAGATGCACAAAATGAACAACCTGATCATGGACCAGCCATTTGATCGTCTCCAATGTATTCATCATCTCGCACCTTTCGTAACACAAAAAAATTATACTTAACCGAGAAACAATCGTATCATGTTCCAATACCGGAGAGCAACGTTCCTCTACCAAAGATACGAGATGTTTATCGTAAGGGATCGCTCAAAGCACCGTCCATTGCCCGTTCCTTCTTCCGCTTTGAGCGAATTGCAAAAACAAATGGTAGAGCCAGAACGACAATAAGCGTTGATAAAATGTTCAAATCGTTGATGCCCATCGTGGTGGACAGGTGGACCAAGTTCGGTCCGGCGTCCTCTTTCAACCTAGCGGCGTGATCTGCAGTACGTGAAGATAGCAGCGTGGTGAAAAGAGCTACACCGAACGATACGAATACATTCCGAAGCCAGTTCTGAATGGAGGAGGCATGGCCGATGTACTCGTGGGTAATCTCCTCCATCCCAGCCGTCGTCGCAGGCATAAGCACTAGAGCCAAACCTAAACTGCGGATCGTCATCCATAAGAGCGTATAAGCAGATGAGCTGTCGACTTGAAGCCACGCCAGCGGCAGATTTCCTACGATCATCAACAGTACACCAACAAATAGTAGTGGCTTGGGGCCAACCACTTTATACAGTCTACCGACAACCAAGGACATAATAGCCATGGCTAGTGTAGAAGGTAACAGAATGATCCCTGTATCAAGCGGCGAATGTCCCTGAACATTTTGCAGGTAGACGGGAACGAGGAGCATGCCCGAAAAAAAGTTGATCATTACGATACACAACAATATGACCGTCAACGTGAAGCGCCGGTTCAGAAATACTTTGAGCTGTAGTAGTGGCGACTCGATGGACATCTCACTCCAGAGAAACAGCGCAAGCGCCAACAGTCCGCCTCCCAGACAAAGCAGCGTATTGGCCGATCCCCATCCCCAAACTGAGCCTTGCGACAACGTGATTAGCAGCAGTGAGCTTGCAGCGATCACTGTCAGAAGCCCCCATACATCGAAACCCTTCGGGACTTTCAGACGATAGTAAGGAATGAAGAAAACGGCAACAACGATTGCAAGCAACCCGAGCGGTACATTGGTCCAGAAAATCCATGTCCAGGATCCGTGCTGGATAAGCCAACCTGCATAACTAGGTCCAATGGCTGGCGCCACGATCGAAGAGGCAATCCAGATACTCATGGCGACAGACTGTTGGTGTCTCGGTATGATCTGGAATATCATAGTCATCGACGCGGGCACAATAATACCGCAGAATGCACCCTGAATTATGCGAAATGTGATCAGCATCGGCGCGTTCCAAGACAAGGCACACAGAACAGAGGCAACCGTCACGCCGAACAAGGCGAAAATATACAATCGCTTGTAACTGAAGCGTTCGCCGAAATAGCCAGCTGTAGGCGCGAACGTGCCAAGCGCCAACATAAAGCCTGTCAATGTCCATTGCACGACGCTTAAGTTGGTTGCAAATTCTTTTTGCAAGACCGGCAGAGCTATATTAATCGTATTGCTATTCAACAGCGAAAGGAAGTTTCCCATGAAAATCGCTACAATTAATGGTATAAGCTTTAGGGGCTGCTGAGTTTGTTGCTCTTGCGTGTTCATTACATTCGTTTGTTTCATAGCAGGTTCCACCGCCCCTCCACTTACATTGTTTACTAGTTAACTAAAATAATAGACCCACACGCGTCAGCGACAGTTTCAATCCAATTCTTGCCCTTATTCCATAATCTTATCTGGCTCGGCAACCTGATTGATCTTACTTTTGATATGCTTCTCGCTTCCTAGATAATATCTCTGAACCGAATGTAGTCGGTCATCAAGATTATATACAAGCGGAATACCCGTTGGGACGTTCAAATCAATAATCTCTTTTGAGCTGATATTTTCCAGAAACATGATTAATGCCCGTAGACTATTGCCATGTGCGGCGATAATGACATTTTCACCCGATTTGATCTGCGGTGCAATTTCCTTATCCCAATAATCCCTAACCCGAACAACCGTTTCCTTGAGGCTTTCCGTAATACGAACTGTTCTTCCTTAAGTAATCTGCCGGCATGTAAAGCCTCTTGAATTCCTTTATCCGACAAGTTTACATCCATCCAGCCTGTAAATAAATTTGCTTTGTTCCACAGACTTTCTCCATGTCTAATCAAAACCAATTTATGCATCTGTCTCCCATCCTTCCTGATGAACTCGGTTGGAACCCCATAATTCTGGACAGATGATAGAACTTACCCTATACTGCCTTCCATCTCCAGCTTGATGAGTCTGTTCATCTCAACCGCATATTCCATGGGCAGTTCTTTCGTGAACGGCTCGATGAAACCCATTACAATCATCTGGGTCGCTTCGTCTTCGGACAGGCCGCGGCTCATCAAGTAGAAAAGCTGGTCCTCGGATACCTTGGAGACGGTCGCTTCGTGTTCAAGCGTGACATTGTCGTTCATGATCTCGTTATAGGGGATCGTATCTGACGTGGACTCATTATCGAGAATGAGCGTGTCGCATTTGATGTTCGACTTAGCTCCGGAAGCTTTTCGTCCGAAAGAAGCCAGACCGCGGTACGTGACTTTACCACCGTGCTTGCTGATTGATTTCGATATGATAGTCGATGTTGTATCCGGAGCCAGGTGAATCATTTTAGCCCCGGCGTCTTGATGCTGTCCTTTGCCGGCGACCGCAATCGAGAGCACAGAACCTTTGGCGCCACGTCCTTTTAACAATACGGAAGGGTATTTCATCGTTAGCTTGGAGCCAATATTGCCGTCCACCCACTCCATTGTTGCGTTTTCTTCGGCTACCGCCCGCTTTGTCACCATGTTATAAATGTTGGGAGCCCAATTTTGAATGGTTGTATATCGCGCACGGGAATTTCTCTTACAGATAATTTCCACAACGGCACTATGGAGCGAGTTCGTGCTGTAAATCGGTGCCGTGCAGCCTTCTACATAATGCACAAAGCTGTCTTCTTCTGTAATAATGAGTGTCCTTTCAAATTGTCCCATGTTCTCCGAATTGATGCGGAAATAAGCTTGCAAAGGGACCTCGCATTTTATCCCTTTCGGGACATAGACAAAGCTTCCTCCTGACCATACCGCACTGTTAAGTGCAGCAAATTTATTATCGCTCGGGGGAATAATGGTGCCAAAATATTGGCGCAGCAGATCCGGGTGCTCGCGAAGAGCCGTATCCGTGTCTGTGAAGATGACCCCTTGTTCCTCCAGTTCTTTCTGGATGCTGTGATAGACGACTTCGGATTCATACTGGGCCGACACTCCGGCAAGAAACTTCTGCTCCGCTTCCGGTATACCAAGCTTGTCAAAGGTTTGCTTAATCTCAATCGGCACTTCCTCCCAGGTTTTTCCCTGCTTCTCGGAAGGCTTGACATAATATTGGATATCATTGAAATCCAGTGCTCGCAGATCGCCGCCCCATGCAGGCATCGGCATACTTTGAAACAAATCTAGCGACTTCAGTCGAAAGTCGAGCATCCAGCCGGGTTCACCCTTCATCTCCGATATGGTGGCAACAATCTCACGAGTTAGTCCCTTGCCGGATTGAAACACCGCTTGATGCGCATCTTTGAAGCCATACTGATATTCTCCCAGCTCCACCATTTCCTTGGCCATATGTTATCATCCTCCTTATTCAGATAGCTTGCTCGATCTATTCCTTGATTTGCCCCAGCTTTTGTTCCACCAGCGCTTGCATCTGAGTGGCTACACCTTCCAGCGGTACTTCGGCCACGACGGGAGCGAGGAAACCATACACGATTAACCGCTCGGCTTCTACGCGGCTTATGCCTCTGGACATCATATAATACAGTTGTTCCGAATTGACTTGTCCGACACTGGCGGCGTGACCGGCTTTCACATCGTCTTCATCAATCAACAGGATCGGATTGGCGTCGCCGCGCGCTTCGGGATGCAGCATCAATATTTTTTCTGTCTGCTGACCGTTCGCCCCGCTTGCCCCCTTCTCAATTTTGGTGATTCCATTCAATATCGCCGTTGACTGCTCTCTCATCACCCCCCTGATTACCATATCGCTTGGAGAATTCTTACCAAAATGAACCGTCCGGGCTGTGATATTCATCGTCTGACTGCCGGATCCCACCAGGATTGACTTTATATCCGAACCAGCCCCTTCGCCTTTGAGTACCGATGCTGTATCGCTCATCGACTTGCCCCAGTTCATTTCGCCAATCAACCAGTTCACTCTTCCGTCTTGTTCAACGATTGCACGCCGATAAGTCAGGTCGATCGAGTCTCTTTCCAGTTGGTGCAATGACACCACATTGACGGTTGCACCTTCGCCTACGAATACTTCCATAATGGCTTGATTCACCGCCACACTCTTATCTAGTGAGGACATTGTATTCTCCACCAGCGTTACGGAACTGTGATCCTCGGCTATCACTAAAACATGCGGCATAAAGAGCGTATCGGATTCGTCTACATAAAATAGCGTCTGCAGCGGGGTCTCTACATGTACCCCCTCAGGAATGTAAATAAAAGCTCCGCCCCTCCAGTGCGCGGCATGCTGCGCCGTAAGAAGATTCTCTTCTGTCCGCACGGCTTGCATGAAATAAGGCTTTACAAGTTCCGGATACTGCTGTGCCGCTGTTTCCAAATCGGTCAGAATCATTCCTTGCTTCTGTAACCCTTCTGACAGGTGCTTGATTAATGGGCCTGAATTCCGCTGTACCAGCAGATTGTCCGAATACACCCATTTTTTTATGGATTTCGGCAGTTCATCTAGAGACATCGCCAGCTCTGGCATACGGCAAATACCTTGCTGCTGTAAAGGCCAACGCTGCAGATTCGTCTTTTCAAGCTTGGGCAGCTGCAAGTTGCCGGCGGCATCCAATCCTCTCTTCCTCAAGATGGTCAGCCAATCCGGTTCCGCTTCATATGGTAGTTGCCCTGAACCCTGGTTCTCTGCACTGTACATTGTCATGTTACGGCTCTCCCCTTTCAGATACGCGGTGATTTGGTTTGCATCGGAATTTGAAACGACTCTTCTTCGTCCGGCGCCGCAGCTTCCTCTGTAATACCCAGCTCTTCTTTGATCCACTCATATCCGTCGGCTTCTAACCGCTCCGCTAATTCGGGCCCCCCGGACTTTACGATGGTTCCTTGCATCATCACGTGTACGAAGTCAGGCTTGATATAATTAAGCAGGCGCTGATAGTGCGTAATAATTAAAAATCCGCGGTCTGCACTGCGTAAAGCATTGACCCCTTCAGCAACGATGCGCAATGCATCAATATCCAGACCGGAGTCGATTTCATCCAGAATGACCATAGAAGGCTCAAGCATCATCATTTGCAAAATTTCATTTCGCTTTTTCTCCCCTCCGGAAAAGCCCTCGTTCAAGTAACGATGCATAAATTCCGGATTCATCTCCAGCGTCTGCATGCTTGCTTCCATCATCCGCACAAATTTGATCAACGAGATTTCCTGGCCTTCTTCACGCTTTACATTGATCGCACTACGCATGAAATCGGAATTTGTTACCCCCGTGATCTCACTCGGATATTGCATGGCCAGAAACAATCCCGCGCGTGCCCTTTCATCCACTTCCATCTCTAACAGATCTTCTCCGTTCAGCGTAACAATCCCCTCCGTTACTTCATACTTGGGGTGCCCCATCAAAGCCGAGGCCAATGTACTCTTCCCTGTTCCATTCGGTCCCATCACGACATGAATTTCTCCGCCATTTACCGTAAGGCTCAGACCTTTCAAGATTTCTTTCCCTTCTACTGCCGCCTTCAATTGTTCAATCGCAAGTCTCACTGTCATTTCATCGCCACTCCTTTTCGTATGCATCTTTCAATCGTATTCTTACAAAAACTACCGATCAGATACTTGTCCATATCAACGTATTTTCACTTTTCTAAATCTCGGTGGTCATCTCCAATCATCTCTATTTTGTTTACTAGTAAACATAATAAGTGATAATGATTCTCATTGTCAACAATAATTTGAGAAAATACCGTGGAGCTACCGGTCATGGAAAGCAAAAGTCCCGGGTTCCTTGACTAGATATCAGGTAATGCATAGGCTAAAATAGAATGAGCAACATGATGGTTTCATCAAATGAAAACTGAGTTAATTGAAGGAGTATCCATGAAAAAAGATAAGGAAATACTTCACGACCATGGACAAGATTTAAGCCATGCTTTAAAGCAAATGCCTGATGTGGAATATTTTCTGGACGGAGCCACTGTCTTTCAACAGCTATGCGATGGCTCACGTTTGCGAATCCTTTGGTTACTCTGTCATTGCGAGGAGTGTGGAAACAATATTTCAGCCGCTCTTGGCATGAGTGCCGCGTCTGTTTCTCATCACTTGAAATTGCTGAAGCTCCATGGTCTCATCAAAAGCAGACGTGCGGGGAAAGAAGTTTATTATTCTCTTGCCGACAATGAAAGGGCACGTTTGGTTCATCAAATGATCGATGATTTTTTTCAAATGACTTGTCCGAAAAAAGGACTTGCAGATCACAACCTCAATCGATAAAAAGGAGGCGTGTTACTCACGGAATTTATCCGATAACACCCCCCTCGACATTAAGCCAGCACTCTTTCATCTTGTTCTCGGACTGCTGTTTTTCGCGTATTGAGTTTTTTAACGTTGAGTGCTCGGATTGCGTTGATAATTGCAATGACGGATACTCCAACATCAGCGAATACGGCTCCCCACATGGTTGTAATGCCAAGCGCTCCCAGAACCAGTACAATGCCTTTGACACCCAGAGCAAAAATGATGTTTTGTTTGACGATACGGAGCGTCTTTTTGCTTATCTTCATCACTGTGGCGATTTTGGATGGCTCATCGGTCATGATCACAACATCCGCAGCTTCGATCGCCGCATCGGAACCCAAGCCGCCCATGGCTATGCCGATATCGGCGCGAGCAAGAACGGGTGCGTCATTGATGCCGTCACCGACAAAGGCCAGTTTTCCGTGGGTGCTCTTCTCCTTCATTAATTCTTCCATTCGTTCAACTTTATCCGCAGGCAATAGTTCAGTATATGCTTTGTCCAATTTGAGCGTAGCGGCAACCTTTTTCCCTACGGCATCGGCATCACCGGTCAGCATGACGGTCTGCTTGATTCCTGCCGATCTCAAAGCTGCGATAGCGTGCGGGGCGTCCTCCTTAATTTCATCCTCAATGAGGATATATCCCATGTACTCATTGTTTACAGCCAGATGAACTACGGTACCTACAAGTTTCTTATCTTTGTAGAATATATGTTCACGTTTCATGAGCTTGGCGTTGCCCGCCAACACGACTTTGCCATCGATCACAGATTTCACGCCATGGCCGGCGATTTCTTCGATATCTTTGATGCGGGAGGAATCAATGGTTCTGCCAAATGTCTTCTTGATGCTCTGTGCGATGGGATGGTTGGAGTAATCCTCCGCATATGCCGCCAATTCCAATAACTCCTGATCGGTCATTTTATCGGAATGCATCTCACTGACGACGAAGCTGCCTTTTGTCAGCGTACCGGTTTTATCAAATACGACCATCTCTGTTCTAGCCAAAGCCTCAAGATAGTTGCTGCCCTTCACCAAAACGCCGGATTTGGATGCCCCGCCGATTCCGCCGAAAAAGCTGAGAGGTACCGAGATAACCAAAGCACAGGGACAGGAAATGACAAGGAAGGTCAGCGCTCGTTCAACCCACATACCGAATGACTGACCCGTGATAAGCGGTGGAATGGTGGCCAAAATGACCGCCGCGAAAACAACGATCGGGGTATAATATCGAGCGAATTTTGTAATAAAGTTTTCACTTTTGCTCTTTTTGTCGGAAGAATTCTCAACCAGCTCCAGTATTTTTGCTATCGTGGACTGGCTGTATACTTTGTTCACTTGAATGGTCAGTTTACTGGTTTGGTTGATGCAGCCGCTAATCACATGTTCTCCAGCATGTACTTCCCGCGGAACTGACTCACCCGTAAGAGCTGAAGTGTCGATTGCGGAAAAACCGTCAGTAACAACTCCATCCAGAGGAATTCGCTCGCCAGGCTTCACAACAACGATTTCATTAACTTGTACTTCTTCTGGGTCGACCTGTATCATTTCCCCATTTCTTAGCAAATTGGCATAGTCGGGACGAATATCCATCAGTTCGGAGATGGACCTGCGGGATTTTGAAACGGCATAGGATTGGAACAGTTCGCCCACCTGATAAAACAGCATAACGGCAATACCTTCCGAATACTCACCAAGACAAAATGCTCCGATCGTGGCCACTGACATCAAGAAGTTCTCGTCGAAGACTTGTCCTCGCGAAATGTTTCTCACCGCTTTCCAAATGATGTCTCCTCCAACGATGAGATATGTGGCGAAATATAGCAGGAATTCAGCGATGCCCTCTAACTTTAGCAGTAGTGCCGCTACGAAACCAACAGATGCAATAAGGATACGTACTAACTGTTTTACTTCCTTTTTTGACATGTCTCTCTCCTCCTCCTATTTGAAAATGCAGCGGCTGTATTTATCACAATCACTGCTGTCTCAAATAGCGCAATTTCTACCTAAGCATCAATGGATACATCCGGTTCGAGTTTTTTTATGATCTTCTTGGATTCTTCAAGAACGGCGTTGAATTTATCCTCTGGAGCCTCCAAAATCATCCTTTGTCCCATAAAGTTAACTTTAACCTCAGTAACATCAGTCAACTTGCGAATACCATTTTCGATCTTCGCTGCACAATTCGCACAATCCAGATTTCTCAGCTTATAGGTCTTTTTCATAAAAACTACTCCCTTCAAATATCAAACTTTTTCCATTCAATCAAACGATACATCAATCAAATGATCGTTTGATTGATTAAAAGTATGATCCTCTTCATTATTTTTTTCAATAGAATTTGGAAAGTGAATCCGTTTGGACTAAAAGTTCGACGGAATGGAATAACTCTATCGATATTGGGTGTGAACGAACTCACACGAACCGGTTGATTTCTGATTGAAGCCCAGTTTCTTGGAATTTGTCAGTTTTGAATTCGTGTATATTAAGATGGTGAAAATAGAAATTAAATCGGGGGAGAAACAAACCTATGGAGGAATTTGCTCTTTCACATATCAGTACAGGAACGATTGTAGCACGGAACCATGATCATAATGTTTACCAGTTGGCTCCTAAGCATGGGCAAGGTACTGCCTCCGTTCATGCTGTAATGCCTGGTGTTGAAGTGATTAGCTTAAACTTTCAGACGAGTCGGTATATACCAACCATTCACTCCAAGCGCAACATACTGGAATTAAATCACTGTAAAGAAGGACGAGCCGAGTGTAAAATGAACGACGGGTGCCTGCAATATATAGGCGAAGGTGATTTGTTCATGAACACAATGAGCAACCACAGTCAATGTATTGAACTTCCATTGGGTTACTATAAAGGGATAAACATTACGATTGATTTGGAAAAGTTTGCAGGACACTTATCGGAATATCTGCCTGATTTTCCAATTGATGTTCCAGAAATAGCTCATCGCTTCTTTTTAAACGATGCGTGCTTTTTTATTCAAGCAAAGGAAGAGATCCAGCATATCTTCTGTGGTATGTATTCGGTTCCTATAGAGGCCAGAACCACTTATTTCCGCCTTAAAGTACTCGAGATTTTAATATATCTTTATTATTTTGATGTCGTCAGCGAGAAACAAAAGACCATTTATGCCCGACAGCAAGTTGATATTATCAAACAGATTAAAAAGAAAATGATCCAAAATCTTGAACAAAGATTTACGATTGAAGAACTAGCACAGCAATACTGTATCAGTCCTACTGTACTCAAGACCACTTTCAAAGGAGTATATGGCGTCTCCATCGCGGCATATATGAAAGAGTATCGTATCAGGCAGGCAGCTTCTATGTTACATAAGACTCAAAAAAGTATCGGGGATATTGCTCTGGCGGTGGGATACAAAAGTCAGAGTAAATTCGGAGCTGCTTTTAAAGAGATTTATGAAATGAGTCCTCTCGAATACCGAAGCAAACATTAAATCAATGAATATGAATTTTGGTTATTCCGAAAAAAGAGATTGCCGCAGCGATCTCCTTTTGAACGATGAGCCTTACAGGACCCATGCCCAGCTATTCGTAAAAATCCAATATACAAGCAGCGCCGGGACCTGGTTGCTGCTTGTTGACCTAAAGTGGCAGTCAGCAAGCCAGTCGGGGCAATCGCCAGTCTCTTTACAAGATCTAATGTATATAAAAAGCCTGTTTGCCCCTACGATACGGTGGTTGCAAACAGGCTTTTTGAATCCGCTTAGATCGTGATATGTCTTCGTTCAATGCCAACCACAGCACCGCCAACCCGTACCTGGTTGATTTCACCGCTATCGCTCAGGCGCAATCCTACCTTGATTTCAGAAGGACAATCCATCGAATACCCTTGCCTGAACTTGACGTTCTCCACTTCCCGCAAAGATCGTTGGCCATGTTGGTACAAATAGCTGAGCAGGGCACCGTTGGATGTTCCTGTCGCGCTCTCCTCGGGAATATCGTACAGCGGCGCAAAATTCCGGCACTCCGCAGCAGCATCGTCTGGCGTATCCAGCGTGAACAGATGATATCCAACCACATCATATTTTTCGCTTATGGCGGTTATAGCGTCAAAATTTGGCTTAACCTCATTCAAGAGCTTCCTGCTGCGAATCGGAATCAAAATGTCCCGCAGCCCCGTGGAAACAATCTGGATGGGCAACCCGGATTCCAGATCCTCGGCATCCATCCCCAAAGATGGGGCGATTTCCTCACAGGATATCCTTTCAAGAAAATGTGGTAAAACCTGTGACAAATAAACAAAACCCTCGGAGCTAATAGCGACATCCAAAATCCCTGCCTTGGTTTCTATCGTATAGGAGGTCCCTTCCTTTGCCAAACCCAGCGAATGCATTAGTCCAAATGCAGCAATCGTGGCGTGTCCGCACAGATCAACTTCGCTGGCGGGGGTGAGATAGCGGATTTTGTAATCCGCAAGCAAGGATTTTTCCATGAAGGCCGTCTCCGAAAAGCCCAATTCCTTCGCTATGAGTTGCATTTCGGCAGCATCCAGTGAAAGGCCATCTTCCAAGACAACGCCTGCTGGATTACCGCCACGCTCCCCTTTTGCAAACGCATTTAACGTATACACTTCCACATTCATGTTCCGCTCGTCCTCTCCTTATCAGGTCCATTACACCACGGACAGCTATGCCGACCTTCAACATTTGCACAAGCTCGCCGTTTTCCGAACAGACCGGACTCTCTTGCTCTTTGAATCGGAACCCGTCTCGATAGCATCCCGTATCCTTAACGTTCAATATGAATCCCCTTCCATTTCAAACAATTTGTAACTATCCAGCCGGAGAATCTGTAGGTACAACTAATTGGACCATTAATAAAGAAAAATAAGACGACTATATTTAGCACTACGCTGCCCGTTAGTGTAGTGCTCCCTCGAAAGACTGAGATCCAGCTACTACAAATAAAGCAATCTTCTTGGCGACTTCCTCTTTATTCGTGGTGACGCTACCTTTGGCCCATTGCAAGGCACCTTCATGAATGATTTGTGCAAAAATAGGCACAAACATGTTCTTTTCGTTATCGTTATACATTTGTTTCAAACTTTTCGACAAAAAAGCCTTCAATTCATTTAGTATTTTTTCTTGCATTTGAGGTAAGACCAAGCCACCATAGCTGCTGCGACATTCAATGTTCGGTTGTTGATAGAAATCAGATACCGCTAAAATGAGTTGATATATACTGTCCTGATCGAATTTCACAACACCTGAAGTATGGTTTTTGATAGAAGCTGAGGCGAAATCCCCCATAATAAAATCGATTAAATCGTATTTATCATTAAAGTGTGCATAGAATGTAGCCCGATTAACCTGCGCTCCCCTTGTTATATCCGCTATTGTAATTTTTTCAAAATCCTTTTTAGAAGCCAAATTGAAAAAAGCATTAATCAATGATTGTTTTGTTTGAGTCATTCGTATATTCCTTGCTTTTGTCGCCATATCCTTCACCTCTAACCCAACAATTTATTATTCTTGTGGCTATAGCAACATTCGCACAGGGTTGTTGATTGTTGCATTAAACCTTTGGCTGTATAGTTTTCATTAAAGCAACATATGTTTCTTTTAATATATCATAGATAAGGAGCTAACGAATAATGAAAACTATTGTCATCGTTGGTGCAGGTCTTGGATTAGGTTTGTCTCTAGCCAAAAAATTCGGAAAGAATGGATTTAGGGTAGCAGTGATTGCACGTAACCCTGAGAAATTAGCAATTATCGAACGTGAACTAAGAGGACTAAATATTGAAACGCAATCTTTTGTAGCGGATGTTACGGACTTAGCTGCTTTAAAACAAGCCATTCAAGCAGCTAAACAAGAGTTTGGTTCGATTGATGTACTAGAATTTAGCCCTTATGCCAGGGAGGATAAGTTCACAAACGTGCTGGAAACTACGCCTCAAAGTGTATTAGATATAATGAAAAGTTATTTGCTGGCCGGCGTTCTTTCCGTTAATGAGGTTCTACCGGATATGATAAATAACGGTTCTGGTGCAATTTTATTTACAACAGGCGTATCAACTATGTTCCCTTTACCTTATGCCGGGAATGCCGGAATCGTTGGGGCTGGTATTCGTAATTATGCCGCAAACCTGCACAATGAGTTGAAAGAAAAAGGTGTGTTTGTCGGACATCTTTCAATCGGAGCCATGATACAACCCGGAACAGAAGGGGACCCCGATGTTATTGCTGAAGCTTGGTATAATTTATATGAGAAAAAGGACCATTTTGAAGAAATATTCCCTCCAGGGCTTGATCCAACTAATATTCTTGGTGAAAATTAATACGAAAGAGATAAGACAACTATTGAAATGATAGTTGTCTTATCTCTTTTAATGCCTAGAGCAATCTCAAATCGACAATCGGAACATGTTTTTGTCCCTCGACAGGACTGTCTACAACCATATCCATTGTTCCATTGACATATTGGATCAAACAGTGAATGCATCAAGAGATGCGTTGTTTAATTATAATGTCTAATACCATATTGTTTACGCTTTGCCCGCTACCTCCTCGATTTGTTTCAGCCACGTCGTACGCGTCGCCTCGTCGGAGCTCGGTACGGACTCGAAAAATACATGGTGCAACACCTCCATACCGCAATATTCAAATATTCCTTTGTCGGATGTCAATATTAACGCTTTGTCCATACCGCTAGCTGCATATTGGGCATGTGATTTCCCTAGCGTGTTGATGATTATGGCTTTTTTGCCTTTCAGCAATCCTTTCTGCTCCCCATTCACATAACGATAGGCAAATCCGTAAGTAAAAACCCGCTCAATAAAACCTTTGACGATTGCAGGCAGTCCGGTCCACCAGATCGGATAGATGAAGGTAATCACGTCAGCCCATTTCAGATACTCCTGCTCCTGCTCAATGTCTTCACCTACGCCGCCTAGTATCTCGCTACTGCTAATGACGGGCTGGAACTCCATCGCATATAAATCGCGTACGATAATCTCATGTCCTTTTTGACGGAGGCTTCGAACGGTAGTTTCCAAAATAGCATGGTTAAAGCTTACTTTTCTCGGATGGGCATACACGATCAAATGGTTCATAGGGATATCTCCTCTCATTTAGCGCTTCAAATTGTGATGATTATTGATTGATCAATTACATTTACATAAAAACAGCACATACCTCGATCTGTACATCTGTAATACCACCTGCTCCAATACATGGACGACAAGACTCCCCTCGCCTCCCCTCAAGTCTTGTCTGATGACTTAAAGAACCCGTAAATCTAGTCAGTGAGATTAAGAGAATCTAAACGACACGCACCTCAAGATAAGTCGCTTGTCGATATTTGAATATGGATATTCAGTAATTGATCAATCACTAACATGTTGACTATTTTATGTCTTCTTTCTCTGAAATGCAACTCATATTTCGTCATTTTTACATAAAATTTCATAATTCCATAGTTTGAGGCCCTCTGTAAATGAATAAACTTGTCGCGATTTCATATTCGACGTTCAACCCACTGCCTTAACAGTATCATGTCAGTAATGTATATTTGACTCAAATACAATTATATAAAATACAAAGTCACTAATTTAGCGACTTTGTATTTGGGCATAATCAAATTTTGATGTTAGTTCGTTCAATCTGAGATTCTATTACATCATATAGAGCAAGTTTATAGTTTATTTTATCTAAATTAAAATATAGCTCTCTTATGCTTTTCTCAATTTCTTTTTTATGATGGAGCATCATCATTTTTCGTTCCGAAATCGTCGAATCTCCTTCTTTATACAAGTAGACATACTTCTGAATTTGAGCAATCGGCATTCCTGTTGCTCTAAGCGCAGTAACGAAGTGAATCCAGCTTAAATCATTTTCGTCATATAACCGCTTCCCATTTTCATTTCTCTTCACATGCGGAAGCAGCCCCTCCTTTTCGTAATATCGAAGTGTGGGAGCCGCTATTCCTGTCAATTCAGTCACTTTCTTTATTGTCAACATAAATAAAACTCATCACCTCCTATTAAAGTAAACTTTAATTGATTTTTTGGCAAATCTAATTAAAAACCAAATTGACGCTGTAAAAAGAAGAGAAAAATATGATGAAATCAAATATTTCA
This sequence comes from Paenibacillus sp. FSL W7-1332, assembly GCF_037969785.1. Lineage (NCBI taxonomy): Bacteria > Bacillati > Bacillota > Bacilli > Caryophanales > Paenibacillaceae > Paenibacillus > Paenibacillus sp. FSL W7-1332. Next base: position 3,660,553 of record NZ_CP150209.1, read on the forward strand.
CTGGTTCAATTATACACTAATTTTTTCAGTGAAAATGTCTTGACTTAAAGTAAACTTTATCATCTATGATAACAATGCAATTAAAAAATGAGTTCTGGAAGGATGAAGTTACAATGAATAATATCTCAATCGTCACTGGTGGTAGCCGTGGACTTGGTCGCAATACTGCCATCAGTATTGCCCGTCATGGCGGTGACGTCATCTTGACCTATCGTAGCCAAGCAGAAGAAGCAAAGTCTGTTGTTGCTGAGATCGAATCTTTGGGTCGTAAAGCAGTGGCATTACAACTTGATGTTGGAAATATTGCCAGCTTTGCGGCCTTTGCTGAGACAGTACGTTCGACCCTGCGGTCAACGTGGGATAGTGACACTTTCGATCATTTAGTGAATAATGCCGGCCACGGAGAAATGATAGACTATGCCGAAACTACTGAAGCTCAGTTCGACGGCCTGTTCAATGTGCATGTCAAAGGCGTATTTTTCTTGACCCAGGCTCTTCTGCCGCTTCTTGCAGATGGTGGTCGTATCGTGAACTTCTCATCGGGACTCACTCGCGTTTCTTATCCTGGCTTCTCTGCCTATTCCGCCGCAAAGGGTGCGGTCGAGATTCTAACCATCTATTTGGCCAAAGAACTTGGTCACCGAGGTATAACCGCCAATACTATTGCACCTGGTGCAATCGAAACCGATTTTCTAGGAGGTTCTGTACGCGACATACCTGCTTACAATGACACGTTTGCCTCGATGACTGCCCTTGGTCGAGTCGGCGTACCCGAGGACATTGGTCCTGCAGTCGCCAACCTACTTGGATCCGACAATCGCTGGATTAATGCACAGAGAATCGAAGTTTCGGGTGGTCAGAATATCTGATCGCAAGTAATAGCTGCAAAGACAATCCGTGAAACTAGAGCTGTTGCCGAACGAATACGACCATATTGTGTGTCTAAGGATAGTGTCAGCTATGCTTCCTATGATCCACTCTATTCCAACTATTCTATCCTTAGTTCAAGAAGCAAAGGCAGCCGATCTCTTGGTCGACTGCCTTTGCTTCTTTAGGGGTATCTTTTCCTGATAATTCAATAAACCGTAATTCACTTGGTTAAGCCAATAGATCAATAATCAATATCATGAGTAATAACGATTTTGCGTTACCCCTACCTTGCCTACATATCCACCTTTTGCATATTGCCGCGCTTTTGCAGTGATTTCATTTTGAGGTTTACAAGTGCAATACCTATGATAATTAGAATAAGTCCCACCACCATCTTGGTCGTAATCGTTTCTCCCAAAAAGAGAACGCTGATCACGATCGCAATGAGCGGGACCAGAAAATTAAACGATCCGATTTTGCCGGCTTCGCCCGATCTGACAAGCAGAAAGAAAACGAGCCAGGTCAAGGCCGTACAGAAGATTGCAATAACCGATAAAGTCGAGATAAACGTTTGGTTCCAAGCGATATCCGTCCAGTTTTCAACGGTAGTACCCGCTATCAACAATACAATTCCACCAAAAATCATCTGAAGGGTAGTCAACCAGATTGCATCGACTTTAGTAGATGTTTTCTTCATATAAATCGTACCGAATGTCCAAGTAATCGTGCTGGCTAAACCAAGCAAGATACCAACGGTCGAAATATTTCCAGAGCCATCGTTTATGCTGATAACAGCGACTCCTATAAAGCCTAGAACCAAGCCGACTATTTTGAAAGCGTTCATGGATTCGCCTAACCACAACCAAGCTCCGATTCCGAGAAGAACGGGCTGCATGAACACGATCGTCGAAAATAGACCGGCAGGCATCATATTCAATCCGAACGTTTGAAAACCGAAAAAGAGAATGATATTCAGTAATCCGGAGATTAGGTAAATATGCCAAGTATGCTTCAAATTAAGATATCTATAACGCGGCAAAGCGAAAAGAAGCAGAATGAGACCTCCGATCGTGATCCTCAAGCCGGCAAAAAGCAATGGGGGTGCAAACTCGAGTGCATATTTGGACAACGGCCAGTTCACTCCCCACATTGCGACTAAAAAGGTTAACAGGATAACAGTAAGTGTTCGCGAAAGTTGCATTTATCTTCAGCGCTCCTTTGTGTAATGTTGATTACCATGGTACAATAGATCAACTTATAAATAAAATGCATGTTTATTATGAAGGAGATATCATAATTGTTATGACACATTCGCAATTGATGTTGTTTGTGAAAATAGTCGAGACTGGTAGCTTTACCAAAGCCGGTGAGCAATTAAATATGACACAACCTGCCGTCAGCCGAGCCATCTCAACGCTTGAATCGGAATTAGGAGTCACTCTCATGATTCGTGAACGAAAAAGCGGGGTTATCCTCACCGATATCGGCTTGCGCTTGCTTGCCATATTCAGAGAGATTTTGCATGGATACAATAAGGTAGAGCAGGAGGTAACCGCTGAAAAAGGGTTTGAAGTTGGCACCGTTCGTGTCGGGGTGTTCCCGATTGTGTCCGCGCACTTCTTGCCGAAATTATTGCGAATCATTGGGGAGAAGCATCCGGGGCTGACATTTGAACTGTTTGAAGGAACCATCGAAGAGATTAAAAAATGGCTAGAATCCAGAATAATCGATGTCGGTTGGATTATACCGCCGGGCAACGAGCTTGAAACGATTCCGTTCTTTCGAGATGAATTATGCCTGGTCCATCGGGATGATCATCCCTTGCAAAGCCGCCAAACCATTCATATTACGGATCTGGATAATGAACCTATGATTGTGTGCAAAGGCGGGTTTGTAACGCCGATTTTTGAGCTATTTAAGCAATTCCGAACCACGTTGTACGCCAAATATAACGGTCACAACATAAATACGGCGTTGAGCATGATTCAAGAAGGCTTGGGAATCTCGATCGTATCGAAAACTTCTTTGTCGCTATCTACACTGCCACCTAATGTCCGCATCCGGACCATTAATCCGCAGCCCTATAGAGACATTCACTTGGCAGTTCCTTCATTAAAGGAGGCTTCACACGGGGTGAAACTGTTCCTCCAGACTGCAAAGGAGCTTTATTTATCCGGGGATCGGTTCCACTAATGTTCAATTATCGCGCTTGGCAGAAGATTCAGTTCCCCAAATAATTAGTATTTTTAAAATCCTCAGCAATAGTTCTTTCTGTACTAGTTCGATTTCGAATATCAATGCTTAAGACATCTTGTTCTATTAGCATTTTGTTCAGCATTTAAAGGCAAAAGCATAGATGTAGCTGTAGCGATGAGGGGTTCATAGTTGATTACAAAGGCCAAAGTAGATGAAAATTAGAGGAACAAACCGTTTAAACAAGACATTCCCTCCAGCATTTTGTGTATTATACCCTTGTTTTATATTAGCGACTTTCAATGGGAACATGATCCTGTCCCCCGACATAAATCTTTCTCTCCACCCCACTGAACAAAAATTTTGCCCTACTTCTGGTAAGGTTCCCCGTATCATCTATAGCGCAGTTTGGTGCGACTAAACGGTAAGCCTATTCGAAACCGCCCATCCGATCACCGGATGGGCGGTTCTTAGTTCCTACTTCTCCTGCTCCTTTATCACCTGCTCAATCCCGAGCAGAATCAACTTCAAGCCGAACTCGAACGCCTTGTCGGTCCCCATCAGTTCGAACAGCCCGTTCGTGAACATTCTCCGGAACAGTCCCGCATCCGTCTCGCTCATAGAATCCAGAAGGCGAGTCATTTCCTCACCCGGAAGCGCCCCCGCTCCATGGTCCTTAAGAATCGCGGAGACATTGCGCTGGTGCTCATAATCATCCAGAACGAAGTTGAAGACATAATTCATAATCGTAAGTACCGTTTGTATTTTTTGCTCTTGCTCAAGCGGCGTCGATTCCACGCAGAGCAGCATACGGTTGGTGAACCGGATGATGTCCGGTTCGTGGGGCAGCGTCGACATCATGAGCTGCGTGGAGCAGGGATACCGGCTGAGCACGCTTCGGACCGTTACCGCAAGTCCCTTCAGTTGCTCCTTCCAGTCCCCCTCGGAGCGGTACTCATCCAGAATGATTTTTGATACCTGGTTGGCCAGTCGCTGGTAGAGATTCTGCTTGCTCTTAAAGTACCAGTATATAGATGGAGCCTGAATCCCTAGCCTAACGGCCAATCGTCTCATGCTGAATTTCTCGATCCCCTCCTCACCAAGTAACTCCCACGAGGCTTCCAAAATCCTATCCTCCGAAATCTGAGGTTGCTGTTTTTTCATCGTTATCCGCCCTTTATCTAACAGTGTAAGTTTATACTTTACAGGTTCATAGGATCATGATATCATCTAACACTGTAAGGTTCAATCTAACACTGTAAGATTGAACCCAAAATAAATAAAGAAAGTAGTGACCCGCATGGATGCAGAAAACTTCCATTACTTTGAAAAAGCCCCGGTCGCAAAAGCCGTAGCTCATTTCGCTGTACCTATGATGCTAGGCACGTCAATGAGTGTCATCTATTCCATCTTGAATGCCTATTTCCTTGGTACACTTCACAATACCGCCATGTTAACCGCACTCGCGTTAACCTTGCCGTTATTCGCAATTATTATGGCGCTAGGCACCTTGATTGGCATGGGTAGCGGTACATTCATCTCCCGTTTGCTCGGTGAGAAAAAATATGATGATGTAAAGCAAGTATCTTCATTCGCTTTTTACAGCAGTTTGGTTCTCGGTCTAATTGTGATGGCCGTCGGTCTTCCGTTGATCGATCCTATCATTTATGGCCTGGGGGCAACGCTTGACTCCTTTGGATTCACGAAGGACTATGTCACGATTATGCTTATCGGTTCACCAATCGTCGTATTATTCTTCACGCTCGAGAATATCGTGCGCTCGGAGGGTGCAGCGATCACATCGATGATCGGTATGATTCTCAGTGTGGTCGTCAATATTATTCTCGATTCGTTCGTCATCTTCGTGTTTCATTGGGATGTGATTGGCGTTGCGTCTGCTACGGTCATTTCCAACTTGGTTGCGAGTGCATTCTACGCCTTCCATATTGGATACAAGAGCCAGTTCTTAACCGTCTCCGTAAAATGGTTCAAGGCTTCCAAGGAGATTCTGAGCAATGTATTCAAAATCGGAGTTCCCGTCTTTATTATGAGTATCTTTTTGGGTGCAATGTCGCTCATCTTAAATCGTTTTCTTATTGAATATGGAGATCCGGCCGTAGCGGCTTACGGAATTTCATCACGTTTATTGCAATTTCCTGAGTTTGTTTTGATGGGCTTATGCGAGGGAGTCGTGCCGCTCATTGCCTTTTCCTTTACAGCGAATAAATTACGGATGAAGCAAACCATTGGATTTACAATCAAAACGATTGTGGCGTTAGCCATCGTATTCGGTGTCATCGTCTATCTGATTTCCGACCACTTAATCGGTTTATTTGCGAATGACCCGCAATTAATTGAAATGGGCAGCTACATTTTGCATGTGACATTCTTATCCTTATTCATTACAGGAATGACCACGTTGTTTACGGGGATTTTCCAAGCAACAGCGCAAGGAACGGCCGCGTTTATTATGTCCGTTATTCAAGGAGTTACTCTGATTCCTGTGCTCTATATCGCCAATTGGATGAACGGCTTCCACGGGGTGATCTGGTCGCTCGTCATTGCAGATGCCGTCGCATTCCTTGTCGGCGCCATCATGCTGTATGTTTTGCGGAACAAATTGCAGCCGGATTTGGATCGTTTAGTACAGTAAATCCAATACCTTAACACGCAAGAAGGCAGGATAAAGGCAACTCATGCTCCTGCCTTTTCTGGATAAGGTGAAGCAGAAAGTTTCGCCTTCACATGTAGTAAAGCTCAACGAGTTTGATCTTCAATTATCCTGCCCGTTAGCTTAATGAAATTGCATGTGAACATAGTTAGATACTTATCTAATCGGTAATAGGCTCATGTTCTTGTCCATTACGGCAATCGGTACAAGCTCTTGTCTTTGGCGAACCTTAGCCTAGCAAAGGTTTTTCCTTTTCTTTCATGATTTTATATCAGCTTCCAATTCTAAGATGTTTTACATTCTACTGCCCCTATGGTTGCTCTATATGTTTCAACACAACCCAAAATTCCGCTAAGAAGCTATGCTTGATAATCTACAGGTTTTTGTTACCTTACTCCTGTTTGATCCGATTCATTAAATTCAAAATATCCTCCATTTCGGTCAGTTCACCTTCATGTCTGTCAATAATTGTACCCTCCTCATCGATCAGCAGTGTTAGCGGCATGCCGACCACTTGATATGCTTGTTTAATTTTGAGGTCGCTGTCCATGACGATAGGAAATTCGAGTTCATAACGTTCAACGAATTTTTGAACTGCTCCTGATTTCTCACCAACGTTAACTGCAAGCATATCAACGCCTGCAAGCTTATATGCCTCGTTCAGTAGCGGCAGTTCATTGACACAAGGATTACACCAAGATGCCCAGAAATTGATTAATACGCGTTTACCTTTATAATCCGTTAATCGTACTTGTTTCCCCTCAAGATCCATTGAGGAAAACGGCGGTGCGATATCCCCCACACCGGCATGACTTTGGGGAGCGTCTTGGAATCGGAATACTGCATATACTCCACCGAGTAGGATAACAACCAATAACAAATACTGAATGATTCTGCGTATTATAATATTCAATATAAACTCCTCGCCCACTATGTAGACAAACTCCTTGAACTTTTATCTCCTAATATAAAGCCTTAGAAAAAGTGGAATTGTCACTACTATAATTTTTCTTCGTGTCTGGAGAATCCTCCAGAGATCCCAAACAACTCTCTAAATACTTCCTGCATCCCCTCGGTTTCGTTTGTTAGGTGGATGTCATCCCTCTTTCTGTCTAGAATCACGTTCCCATCCCGTAAAAAAACGATGCGATCCGCCAATGCTTCCGCAATTTCCAATTGATGCGTTGAAAAGAGAAGCGTTTGCCCATTAGATACTGCTTGACGCACAAGCGTTATGAAGGTGTTCATCCAGTAAGGGTCCAGACCGTTGGTGGGTTCATCCAGAACCACCAGTGGTGGTTCTGCTAACAGCGCTTGTGCAAACAACACCCGCTGCCTCATGCCCTTGGAGAAGGAAGCTACGGGTTTACTGCCTGTATCCGATAAGCCGACCATCGAGAGCACCTCTTTGGCGCGAGTATTCCCAAGACCGCGAAGCCTTGCCCAAAACAGCATAGTCTCCATGGCTGTTAATCCTGGACTAAACCGATAATCATCCGGCATATATCCAATTTGCCGAGCATAATTTTGTCTGTTTTCCTGCCAATCGTGACCGTTTACGGAGATGGATCCCCTCGTCGGACGTAGAATACCGGCCACCATGCGAAGCAACGTGCTTTTTCCCGCACCGTTCCCCCCGCACAGAGCAACGGCCTCCCCTTGTCTGATATGCAGCTGTAAATCCTCAATGACCGTCTTTCCCTTAAACGATTTGTGAACCCCATCGAACCGAACCAGATGATTATCCACGACTTCTTCCCCTTTCCCATAATCCAAAAGAGATGGTCAACATGGTGCCGATCCAGAGCAACATCACGCCAATAAACACCGGGGTACCCCAAGTGGAACGAATCCATACCATCCAATCGTAATACTCCGGCCCGTGCGTCGAGCCTCCACCTAATTTGACGACGGTAAACAGACGCGTCAATTCTGCAGGATTAAGAAATGTCAATGTAGTGACGGCCGGTTTGATCCAGGGGTATGGCATCATGCCGAGCAATGCAATGAGAATAGATGGCCATGCAATGATGGCAAAAAACCAGACACCCACCGCGATCGTAAGTGCTTGCCAACGATTGCGGGCGAGTGTACCGATCAGCATGGCCAATCCGAGGAAAAACAGGGATAAACCTATTGAAAAGACCAGAAGCTGCTGATAAGTCAAAAAATCAAAACCACTACCCGAAAGCCAGCTGGCTGCTCCCGACAATCCAAATCCAAAGGAAACAATGGATAACAAGACGATGGAAAGCCCGATATACTTGCCAGCCAGAAAAGACCAGGTACCCAGCGGATAAGTTGAGAGAAGCTCCCAGTTGCCCTCTTCCTTCTCGCCTGTTAAGGAAAAAGAGCCCAACATCAGCGCCATCAAAGGAAGCAAATATAAGGCCAGGTTTAACATGGTGCCGCTAGTGCCGGAATATCCGCTTACATAACCTTGCGAGTTAATAATCAATAAACTTACCATAAACATGGCGAAAAGGGCCATGAATGAATAGGCCCATGGATTTCGAAAGCCAATTTTCATTTCTCTTACAGCTACATAACCCATTTCACTCACAAGCCGTGTCCTCCGGTTGCTGGTTGCTCATCGGCGCTGTGGTCAGGCATATCATCACCAGGCTCCTGATCCGGTGCATGATCATGACCGTGCTCCCCTCCCATATCCATCATATCCCGATTGACTTCCCACGAGTGATTGGCGAGATCTTCTGCCGTCATGAGTTTACCTTTGCCTTGTTCTTCAATATAAGCTGTGGCATCCGCCTCTTGTTCAAACGAGACGATTCCATAAGCCATTGGTGTTTGATATGAAGGATCATAGGCATAGTATGCTTTTTCATAACGGAGCCATTGTTTGCTGTTAAAATCTCGGACGAATTCTGCGCCGATCGTATCGGTTCCGTTCTCTTTCTTCCACGTATTTAAACAGCCGATATCATCAAATTTGAGAGATTGACCGTCCTTTGTTATAATCTGAGTCGCATATTGGTCGTCTTTGACGGCCATCTTGCAGATGACACATACATCCGTATTTTCGTTGATAGCCTGCGGCTCATACTTCTCTCTTCCGCAAGCAGATAGTATCATCAAGATAGCAACCATAATTAAGGTTAGTTGAATCCCTTTTCTCATGTATTTCGTCTCCTCATCGATAAAATTAAAATGGCTGTACAGCCTAGCAGTATGAACCCCATAAGTCCGGTCTTTATTAAACCTACCTGGTCTCCGCCTCGATCATCGTTACCGGGCGGAACCATTAGCGGGGCCTTATCCATAGTCCAGCGATCTCGATCCGTCTGGTAGAGTCCTTCCAGGAATACCATGCCCGGTGATTGAAAAAACAATTGAAATGCTGGTCGCTTTTTTGTGAGTCCCTGGAAAAACGGATTCATTCCATATGTTATATCGCTGATCCCGTCTCCATCCGCATCGATACCCCGAAAATTGTCCCAATAATTCTCTGTAATCCGATTTTCCTCACTGCCTCGTGCCTGTGCATCCGACACATTACTAATAAATTGGTTGCCTTTGATAGAATTGGCACTTGACTCCAGCAACTGCATACCGACAAAATTGTAACTTACTCTGTTGTTCTTCAAGATATTTCCGGTTGATAGTTCCACATACAGGCCAACCCGATTGCCCTCAACCGTATTATTTGTCACGGTCGTCTCGTGTGTGTCATATAGCAGAATTCCTTGCGAATTTACGTTCTGGCTTTGCTTCGTGAACACATTCCCGACAACAGATACTTGCCGAGCAGTCATCACCATGGCCCCTGTCACATTTAGGTTGCCTATGTTCCGCTCGATGATGGTCCGATTTGTGTACATGCAGTGAACGCCATAACGAGAGCGTTCGATTACATTACCTGAGACGAGGATATCATCGCTGCTTTCCATATAAATGCCGTCATGTACATCACGAATCGTATTGTCGGTTATTTTCCAACGATGCCCATTGAATATATCTACGCCATTGCCTTTGTCGGCCATTTTCACGCCATCTGCCATCCAATCGATTGTATTATTCGTCAAGCTACCTTCGTTTGCGTCACGTACTGATATTCCATCTCCACCAGTCTGGATATGCAGCCTATCCACGACAGCTCGATGACCCTTGACGAGCACAGTCGGCGTTTCCTTGACCATGACATCGGTGATGCGGAGTCCGGCAATCGTTGTATTGTCAGCTTCTATCGTGATGGCCGGTAGGTCACTCATATTACTCAGTTCTATCGTGCCACCTTCTTCCGGTCGTATCGTCAACTGCTTGTTAATGGTAATCGGGCCATGGTAATTGCCGGATTTCAATATAAGCGTATCTCCTGGCTTGGCTTGGTCCAATAAAGCTTGCAAATTAAGCCATTTGTCTTCTGCTCTTACTGGACTGCTATTCAATAACGCCAAAAAAAACCAGAGTAAAAAAAGGGGCATCATGTTTCTTCTGACTGTCATTGCACTTCTACCTGTTTCTTCTTAGTAATATGGATATCGTCCTCATACAAGTGTATAAAAATCGTCTGGTTCCCCTTTTCAGCAAAAGTAAACGAACCGCTAAATACACCATCCCCTTCATTCACAGCTTCAATGAGTATCGGTTTATCCCCAATCCGGAAATCAAAGGTAGCCTGTGCCTTGCCAGATACATTCATTCCAGTGAACAAAGCTTGTAAATCGACCTGGCTTCCCGCTATAACGGTTTCAGGTTTTGTAGACAGCTCTACTTCTACAGCTTCCAAATCGACGGATTCCTCGCCTGAACATGCCGTTACGATACCCAAAAGGATAACCACTGCCATAAATGAAACCAATTTTTGCTTCATTCCATCACTCCCTCCAACCCGGTTGTCAGTCTTTCACATTTTAGCAATTCAAATGCTTCTGTCCTATAACTCTATGGAGCCATTTCAAAGGTTGAAAATCGACAGATTTGTGACATGCAGAAGAAAACGAGATATACTCTATGATTGCTGAAGATGTAGAAGTGAAAGATCACGGTAATCAAATGCATGACATAGCTCAATAGAGTCATAGAAACCATCCCTGATATTCGATACAATAAAAACCGCAATTTACCAATATATAAAGAAGGAGAAAAAGTATGATCCCTGTTCGCAATGCTTCAAAGCGCTCTTATATTATTTTAGCTATAATCATTATTATCATTGCCATCGGTTACTGGTTATTTGCCTCCTTTTACAAACCTGCTCTGCCAGTTAAAATGAATTCCCCAGCTTTTTCTTTATCTGATTTACATGGAGAGACTGTAACTGAAGCACAATTTGACGGGAAAATACGATTAACGTCATTTATTTTCACCCGATGTCCGGATATTTGCCCTGCTACAACCGCTAATATGGTTGCACTCCAAAGTGAGCTTCAGAAGCAAGGACAGTTTGGCAATGAAGTCGAGTTCGTTTCCATTACATTTGATCCTGAGAATGATACACCTGAGGTATTGCAACAATATGCGGAGCGGATGGGAATTGATCAGAGCGGATGGACGTTGCTGCGAGGAGATGAAAACAAAGTAAAGGATTTGGCTTCTCAGTATAATCTATCGATTGTGCGCCTCGATGATGGATTGTTTGCGCATTCCATCACCTCATTGCTGTTAATCGATGGTAAGCAGCGTGTGCGCCAGATCTACCGGATGGGTGAAGATATGGAGAATGAACAGATTATCACAGATATCAAGACATTATTAAAAGAACAGCAGCGGGATTCCTAAGTCCTGCTGCTGTTCTTATTTATTTATGAAGTTTCCTACGACATTCCTTTAGCTGGAGCGGGTGATGGAAGAATATCATTAAGCTACTTCCTTTTATTTTTGTTCCGACAACCATACAGAAATGGATGCAATCTCGTCTTCATCTAAACGCTTACCGAAGGCTGGCATGCCTCCTTGCCCCTTGGAAATAATGGTCGTGATTTCTTCCTCGGTAAGTTGGCTTCCTACTGTTTGCAAACTGGGTCCGTACTTTCCTTCGAGCTGGCTTCCGTGGCAGGACAAACAGTTTTGTTTGTAAACCGATGTTATCGAATTCTCAGTTGTTGCTGAGTGCTCTTTAGTAGTTTCACTGCCACATGCTGTCAGTAATCCAACTAGAATTAATGCGCCCACATATTTACCAAGATTTTTTCTCATCGTGCCCTCCATACCCATACTTTTCAGTTCCAATCGATTGTTTTCTTATTTTCTCTCAATTATAAATAGATTAAAATGCCTCCTTGGGGCTATATGTAAAATAATTAATAGTTCAATTTGGAGCAGCCTTTATAAATTCACTAATCTAATTATCGCTGCTTCAACTTTATTAGATCACTCAACAATAGAGTTTATATTCAATGTGAATTAATAAACTGCCACTTTCCATTCAACCCTTTTTCCTTTTTACCTAAGCACTGGTTTCCCTAAAAAAGTAAGCGAACTTCTATCAAGAAAGTTTAGAAGGACTTTTTAGACGAATCGGAAGTAAACTTGCGTTGAACTGCCCGTTGATTGATCTTTACCACCCGTTGAGGCGGATGGTTTGCACTTGGGATATACCCCCACCACTCATCTTTTAACACTCATAATCCCACAATGTGGCCACTTTTGTGCATTTTTTGATGACACAAATTAATCTGCATAAAAATAAAAAAGCCTGTAAATCAAGCTTTTCTAAAATAATTAATGTAGACGCTTTTGTGTCATTAGACAATGGTCCCAGCTAGGAACACTAGTTTCTTGACTTTTCTTCCCTGCAATACTCAATCACGCCTCCAACCCGTTCAGAGTGAGCAATGAGATCTGGGTGTTGGCTCCCAAAGACATAGTGAACCTCCTTACAGAATTCACATATGTATTTGCCGGTGTAATCCGCTAACCTGCCCGTAAGTTGAGAAAAAGCAGCCGATCATAAAGCCGGCTGCTTCATATAGTCTCATTGAGCTATCGTCCCCCGTTCTCGCTCCTCTAGTATGAACTCTTCTTGAGGATAAGAGTTCGATTTCCTCAAAGGTAAGATATGCTGTCTATCGATGAGAATGTATCAATTCCTGCTGTCTGCTTTATGATATATTTAATACAAACTTAGAAATTTAAAGCGATTTCGCACGCTTGTTGTATCGCCTTTACTTTAATCTCAGGTTCCTGATCGGTTTTTTCAGCCATTCCCTCAACAAAAATCCCCTCAAAACTAGGAATCCCAATGAAATCCATAATGACTTTCAGGTGGCGATGACCCATTTCTAGGTCTGCATCATCTGAGCCTGGTGACAAGAAGCTACCGCTAGCTTGGATATGGACGGCTTTTTTATCACTCAACAAGCCGATCCGGCCAATATCTGGTAAATATTTGAAAGTCTTGCCTGCTATACAAATGGAGTCAATGTATGACTTCATAACGGGTGGATACGAATAATTCCAAACTGGAGTAACAAATACATATTTATCTGCAGCAACAAATTGATCAGCCAATTCATTGATTCGGCTCAGTTTCGTTTTCTCTGCTTCGGTCAATTTTTCAAATGTAGTGCCCGCCTTCAGTTTGTCCCATCCGTTAAAAACATCAGTATCAAGTTGTGGTATATCCATTTTATATAGATCAAGATGAATTACCTCATCATTCAAATTGGCAGATCGATAAGCCTGTACAAACTCATTACCTACTAACATGCTGTATGATTTTTCATGATCGTGAGGATTTGCCGTAATATACAAAACTGTTGCCATGATGACAATACCCTCCTTCAATATTTGCCCTCGGAAACTGTTACGATCTGCCTTGTAGAGACGTTTAGTCTATTCCAGAGATTGGCCGTAGCAATCCCGGCGATCAGCGTGGCCAATGCCTGCACATCGAAGTGTCGGGCTGCCTCGTTAAAGATCTCATCCGACACTGGGTCCACTCGGTCATTGAGTCGGGTAACAGCTTCACTGAGCGCAAGTGTAGAACGCTCGGAGTCATTGAAGTATTGCGTCTCACGCCATGCCGACACTGCCAACAGTCGCTCTACAGATTCACCTGTCGCCAATGCATTACGCGAATGAAGTTCGACGCATACGCTATCCCCATTAATTTGGCTTGCCCGAAGATATCCGAGAAAAAGCGTGCGCTTTGGAATACCTGTTTGCTCTGCGGATACAAACAGCGCTTTGCCAAGGGCTTGTAAGGCTTGAGTCGCATCGGGTACGATATAGCAGGGCTATCCATTCTTGATTTCAAATGAAACACTCCTTTAATTAAGATTAGAACCGGTTTTGGTTCTCCAATATGCTGACGGATCGGACCTTGGGATGTGTGACAATATTTCTTGAGAAATGTAAAAATCAGTTGAATGCGACGTCTTGTCACATTGTTCAGCGTTCATTCGTCAGTACTTATAGTGGTTAATTATTTTAGTACGAGGGAGTTTGAAGAATGAGTGAACAGGATTGGTTGGCAAATACATTCGAAACGCATCGGAAGAACCTTCAAGTTGTTGCTTATCGAATGCTTGGATCATTAAGCGAGGCGGAAGACGCGGTACAGGAGTCTTGGTTGCGTCTTAGTCGCGTGGATGCAAGAGGCATTGAGAACTTGGGAGGATGGTTGACCACCGTTGTTTCGCGTGTATGTCTCGATATGTTACGATCGCGTAAATCTAGGCGCGAAGAATCGATCGAAGCTCATTTGCCCGATTCTTTCAACAGCCAAGAGAATATAAGCGACCCTGAACAAGAGGCCATATTAGCTGATTCTATCGGTGTTGCACTATTAGTCGTGCTCGATAATTTGAAACCTGCGGAACGCATTACGTTCGTGCTGCACGATGTTTTCGCCATGCCTTTTAATGAAATTGCTCCTATTGTAGGAAAATCGGAAGCCGCGACAAGACAGCTTGCGAGCAGGGCACGTCACCGGGTTCGAGGGGTGAAAGCATCGGAAGTCGACATTGCTCATCAACGCAAAGTTGTTCAAGCTTTTCTTGCTGCAGCGCATGCAGGCGATTTCGATACGCTAATAGCTGTGCTTGATCCGGACGTTATACTTCGTGACGATCGTCTAACTGAATCTTCAAGAGTAACGCGTGGAGCGATCGCTTTAGCAAAACAAGTATCGAGACGTGCACAGAAAGCAGCCCAACTAGCCTTGGTGAATGGAACCGTAGGAATCATTGCGGCCCCTCAAGGAAAATTGCTCTATGTACTCAAATTTACGATGAGTCATGGGAAGATTGCCGAGGTCGACCTGATCTCCGATCCAGAACGCGTACGCCAGCTTGATCTGGCGGTGTTGAGAAATTGAGCCTTAAACTCAGCATCGAGGGTGTTAAAGACATAATCCCTCGGATAAAATATAACAGTTATTAAAACCATAACACGCTCAAGCGGCACCCAAAGGGTGCCATTGTCTTTTTAATGTCCTTTTGTATCGCTTATTACATACAGGTTTACATACGAAATCAAACCCAACTTGCAATTCCCTGAATGGTACCATGTTCTTGTCCATTACGGCAATCGGTACAAGTTCTTGTCCTTGGCTCGGGACAAGAACTTGTACCGATACCATAAAAAAGCCGCTAAAATAGCGACTCTTAATGGGAACAAGATCTAGCCCCGCGACAAGTATATATATTTAATTCGTTCAGCTTTTGACAAATCTCTAAAATTCAGACGTACTTCGTTGATCATTTTTCTTAGTCTTCATTGCGCTTTTCACTTTTTTGAGTTCATTACTATCCATGACGAGAGGCTCCCTTTCTCTCTCTTTCAATTTTCTACTGATGAGTCCAGTAATTAACGAGAATATAATAGCTCCTTGCCATGTTATCGAAATATCCCTTATCAAGGCATCAAGTAAAATGATTAAAACAAATTGTAATCCTGTATCCAAAACAATTGGTAACCATCCCTTACTGGTTTTAATTATACCAACAGATCTTAACGCTTTAGGCAAGGCATCTGTTATCAATGAAAGAGGTATTTCCAGAAATAGATACAGAACAAAGAATAATATTAATGCACCCGTTGATTTATAATGTAAACCCAGCAAATGTAACGCAAAAAATTCCAATATGGATATTCCAACTAAGACAATGAGAACAATAACTAAAGGAATAATTATTCTTTTAATTTTTTTTATATGTACCACTTCCTTGACTATCAATTATAGACGAGTACATATATTATATAAGATCACTATTAACTCATTGTAAAAAATAATAAACCTAATTTATGGGGTATTTGAACTATCTGCACGTTAGCTCAATGAAATTGTATGGATACATAGTTAGATACATCGGTAATCGACTCATGTTCTTGTCCTCGACTCGAACGGCCAACTCTGTAAGCCCTTGCTCATGGACCATGATCTTAGTTAGGAAGCGGCCAACCCCTGCGATCCACACTTTACCCGCTGCAGTCACGGAGCTTGAGAAGAAGACAATACTATACAAGAGTGGAGTTATGAAGCATATGCACAGAAACCGGCGTTATTCATAAAAGCCAATTATTGAGTTGAGTTGGTTTCTATAATGGATGTACGACACACGCCAACGTTATGCCCTTTCTCTGCTGTATTCCTGCCCCGTTCCTCTATTCGTCCACGATCAATAAACAACGCCTTAAATGGGCTTAGATTTCGTGGTTTGAGAGTAAAAGAAAAAGCACCCCAATGGATGCTATTTCTCCAATACAGGTCCCATATATTCCGCTTTACATGCATCACATGACCAATAGAATGGATTGGGTTGATCTTGCTTAACTTCACCATCACATTTGTGACACCTGTACGAATTTTCTGAAACCTGAGTTAATTTAACCAGAGTATGTGAGAGACCCTGCCTAAGAGTAAAATGCCGCTCGTGGAACATTTGAGAACCCCCAATCCTACCTGATAATTTTCCTAGAGGATATAGATTGCTCAGAAATAATCAATTTCGACATCAGGGAGGATTTTACCTCTTTATGGCACTTAGGTCGAGAACAAAACTGCTTCGTGCCTGTCCATTTACCCCACTCGCACCAATTACATTTATCCTGCTGTTTCGGCTTATACCGTGGTCGTTGTAGCTTATTACGTTTTCCGGCCATGTCGTCGTTGCTCTCGATTTCGTGGCGAGCTGCCCGATGTCACTTTAACCAACCATTCGCTTTCGAAACGTTGCCTCATGGAATTTTCCTTTTCACTACACAATTCAGTAAGTAACAGAAAAAAAGCGAGATCGCACAGCACAGACCACAGTTTATCTGTCATCCCTATTGGATATAGTAGTATTAAGCTGTTTATAGGCGTCAGAAATCAAATCTAAAAGGCAGGTTGAGCACCGTTGGAATTAGTTAAAGATCTTCTTCTAGTTACAGGACGAATTGTAACCATCTTTCCCCTACTGCTGGCGATAGCACTTTTCATGGGAAAAAGATCGATCGGAGAGCTGCCCGTTTTTGATTTTCTGGTTGTTATTGCCTTAGGTGCCGTTGTTGGTGCTGATATTGCCGATCCAAAGATTGAGCATATTCATACGGGCTTTGCGATCATCTTAATCGGATTCATTCAGAGAATCGTCTCCATATTGGCAATAAAATATAGGAAATTCGGAAAATTGATTACCTTTGAACCAACGGTAGTTGTTTCGAATGGAAACTTACTCGTTCAAAATCTTCGTAAAGTCCGTTATTCCATTGACAACATCCTTCAGATGCTGCGCGAAAAAGACATATTTCATTTGGACGAGGTCGAGCTTGCTGTATTAGAGGCAAACGGCAAGTTGACGGTTTACAAGAACCCCATGAAAACGGCTGTAACCGTGGAGGATCTGGGACTGTCGATACCCCCTAAGGGCATAGCGTACCCCTTGATCCTTGATGGAACTATTTCCGAAAAAGTATTGTCGTACCTTAACAAGGATAAAGCTTGGCTGGAAGATCGTCTGCGTGCCAAAGGAATCAAAAAGGAGGAAATATTTTACGCATCAATAGATGAGAACCTTGAATTGCGGGTTTCTCAACCATCTTCAAATAACATTCCTCCAATTCAGCACTGAGCTATCTATTGAGTTGCTTTATTATTTCGGTATGGCTCCCCCATGTCCACGATTCGAATCGGACCTTGCATCTCTTCCAGAACGAAATAACCATCTTCTCTTTAACAGGTAGCTCTTCTGTTGTTAATTGAGCTCCAAGTCTAGCCAGTATAATTCTAGAAGCGAAAGGGTACAAGCTCTTTTCGCTGTCCGGCAAGTGTATATTCCCTGCTTGAGTGCATCCAGATCCATTACGGGATCAAGTAATAGGGAGGGATTCAGCTCTTGCATTGATCATTTTGCATCCTATTTTGACGTCCTTAGCCCAAAAAAGGGACTAGCCCCCATCTATAACCTTCAAGCTTACGATGCTTCTTTTTGCTCCAATTGTTGCTGAATGGATCTTCATACTCTTTTACACTCAGTTTATCTATCGCTTGGTCATGTGCTTCTTTTTCACGAATGTATTTTGCTACGCTTGCTTCGTTCAAACCCACTGTGCTGACATAATATCCCTCTGCCCAAAATTTTCGATTCCCATATTTATACTTTAATTGCGCATGCTTCTCAAGGATCATTAGCGCACTTTTCCCCTTCAGATATCCCATGAAGGATGATGGAAATTTTGAGTGGGGTACCATGTTCTTGTCCCTCGACAATTCCCGTCCAGGTCTGGTCTTAGCCAACTGCTAGATGTCGTTTCAACTGTACAGGATACAGCAGACAAAGCCCCAGTTGTGATTCTGGAATCGACAGGACATTACCATCAAGCTGTAATTCAGTTTCTAGAAGAACACGGTATCCTATTCTTAGTTGTGAATCCTCTCATTTCACACCAAGCCAAAAAGTCAAGTCTACAGAAAGTGAAACAGATTCAGTCGATGCCTATCGGCTCTGCAAGCTGTACTACAAAGCTTGAATTTGAAGACCATATGCAACGAGGGGTTCAACTACTAATTCTTAGGCATCTAACGCGTCAGTTTGACTTGCTCACACAAATGTATGTACAGGTTAAGCTTCAGTTTCAGGCCGTTCTAGATCTAGTCTTTCCGGATTATAGAGGTATTTTCGGTGACCTTTATTCAAAAGTTTCGTTGCTGCGCTGATAGCTTTCGCAGGAATTGACCCTAGCGTCTACTCTTCTGGTAAGCTGGTAAGTTCACAGCGACAACCAATCGCATTGCCAAACGCGGGTCTAAGAAGCTGCGTCATGCCCTATATCTCGCTGTACTATCGGGACTAAAAAAGACCGGAAAACAAGAGGTTACGTGAATATTACGATAAGTAACGCGAAGCCGGAAAGCCTTACCCGGTTGCCCTCGTTGCCTGCGTCAACAAGCTCCTTCACTGGATTTAAGCCCTTCTAGTGAAGCAAGAAAGGTTTGTCGATTTAGATTAGTTAACACATTTTTCATCCGGAAGTATAGCCTTCCAGCATGTACAGAGAAGGTTATTTATTGCAACTTGAATATGATCAAAGAAGATGTTTTTAGACAATCACACCAAAGAGTTGTTTTCTTTACTGCAAACCATAGCTCAACGAAATTAAGTCTCTTGTAACTTCAAATTCCATTCCATCGACCTATTCGTCCATGCTGTTTCAAACATCTTACTTGAGTTTAATAACGTAACGGTATATGGATCCCTCTCTGCTTCGTCATAGAGCGCAGAAGTACTGAAAAGTTCAACCTGTTTTCCCTCTTTCAAAACCATAATATTCGAACATAGTCCTGGTAACAGCGTGAGGTCATGAGTAATGAACAGAAGAGTTAAGCCTTGTTCCTTCTGAATGGATATGAGCAGCTCAATCATCTGCTGTTGTAATAAGACGTCGAGGTTGGAGACTATTTCGTCACAGATTAACAGTTTGGGACGAGTTAACAAAGCTTTGGCGAGACAAGCTCTTTGATACTGCCCACCACTCAGTTTTCCGGGGCGATTTCGAAGAAGGTTCTCATTCAGGCCTACTTTTCCCCAATATTCAAGGACTTTATGCTTGCGCTCGGCTCTATTATAACGGGTAAAATTAATTAAAGGTTCTTCCAGGCACTGAAACAAGCTCATTGCGGGATTTAATGTGGAGCCAGTATTCTGAAAAACAATCTGTATATCGCGATACCATTCTCTATATGATAATATTCCTTTGTTGGGCAAGGGCCGCCGTCAAAGAAAATATGGCCGGAGGTTGGTTGTTTTAAAGCCATGATAAGCTGGGCAAGCGTGGATTTACCACTACCACTCTCCCCCACAATGGCCAGAGATCCTCCATCTTCTATTTCAAAATGAATATCTTCCAGAATGGGTCTTCCGTGAATTTCCTTATACAGTCGCTGGATTTCAAGCATAAGATATCTCTCCTTTTCCAAGCAACCTTTGAGAGCAATGCCTGCATAACTCTTGGGTGTATTTATGTTCAGGTGCGCTTAAAATGTTCTCCTTACTGCCCTGCTCTATTATTTTCCCTTCCCGCATAACACCAATCGTGTCCGCAAGATAGCCGGATATAAGTATGTCGTGGGTAATAAACAACATGCTCATATCCGTGTCCAGGATGAGCTCTTTCAAAAGGAATATGATCTCAGCCTGTGTTTTGACATCAAGTGCACTCGTTGGCTCGTCGGCTATCAGGATTTTCGGCTTTAACAGAAGCGCCATCGCAATCATGACTCGTTGATTCATTCCACCGCTTAACTCATGAGCATAACTGCTCATCACATGGGACGTGTCCTTTAAGAGAACTTGGGACAACATTTTTTTTGCTTGCTTCTCAGCCTCATGTCTTGAAACAGGCAAGTGACTGCGCATCAGATCAACGAATTGCCTGCCAATCGGAATCGATGGATGCACGGCCTGTTCCGGATGCTGGAAGATGGCACCGATCTGGCCCCCTCTGATGCTGCGCCAGCGCTTCCTTGATAATTGCTGCAGATGTTCACCCTGTAACACGATGTCACCTGACATGTGCAGATGAGCAGGCAGCATACCCAAGATAGCCTTACTTGTCAGCGTTTTACCGCTGCCGCTTTCTCCAATCAATGCATATGTTTTCCCAGTGTCGAGAGAAAAGCTGCTATCATGCACAAGCGATTGACCTTCCTTATTTCTGATATTTAGATTTTTGACTTCGAGCAAAGTCGTCATCTAGCGTTCCCTCCTCAGTCGCTCACCTATAATTTGGAACGAAGCAGCAGTCAGAAATATCATAAAGCCTGGAAAGAAGCCCATCCATGGGGCGACCTGCAAATAATTCTTTCCGTCCAATAGCATGACACCCCATTCTGGAGAAGGAGGCTGTGCACCAATACCCAAAAAGGATAAACCGGATAAAGTCAGGATCACCTTACTCACGTCCAGAATGAGCATCGTTCCAATCTGAGGCGTGATATTCGGAATCATATGTCTGGTTATTATTCTAAGTCCAAATGCCCCGCTTACCCTGCTGGCGGTAATATAAGGTTCCTTTTTCACATCATGAATTAGCCCTCTGATGATTCGTACGTACTTGGCCCACCAGGAGAGGATCACCGCAAAATATACATTTTCCATGCCAAAGCCAAGGAAGCCAACGACCACAATGGTAAGTAGCATACTCGGTAATGCTGTGAAAATGTCGGTTAGGCTCATCATAAGCATGTCCAGCTTGTTCCCCAAAAAAGCACTCCATGTCCCCACCAGAAGACCAATCAACATCACAACACTAAGTACAATAAAAACAGGAAATACCGATTCACTAATCCCGTGTATGACCCGGCTTAACAGGTCTCTTCCCAAATAATCCGTTCCAAATGGATGAGCAACGCTGGGAGGAAGAAGCTTCTGTTGATGATTCGTATCGAACGGATCATAAGGTGAAATCCACGGGGCCGCAAGTCCTGTAATAATAAGTAGGATGATATATAACAACGCTGCCGTTGGCAGTTTATTCACTCGGATGATACTGATCAAACTTCCCACCTCTGTTTGTCAAGATGAACACGCGGGTCCGCAAGGAAATACAACAGGTCGGTCATAAAATTAAAAATAAAAATAAATGCTGCCACGAAGAGTGCGCTCCCTTGAATGACTGGAAAATCACGGCGAAAAATAGCTTCAAGCATGTATTTACTGAATCCCGGAAAACTGAAAATCGTCTCGGTGATAATCGAAGCCCCAAAAAAGCTGGGTAGACTCGTCGTGATTAATGTCAGGATTGGGATGAACATGGAGCGCAGTAAATAAGAGGGATAAAAGATGCTCGGCCGCAATCCCCTAGCTTTTGCAGCCTCAATGTACGAGAACTTGCTGTACTGGATCGTATAGGATCGAACCATCCGAATAAAGTAAACACTTTGCACCAGCGTCATGGCTGTTACCGGCAAAATATAATGCCGTGTGGTCGAACTGCCTACAACAGGCAGGACGGGCCATATCACCCCTAAGGCATACATAAGAAGAATAGCAAGCCAATATAAAGGGATCGACAACCCCAAAATGGTCATTGAATAAACCACTCGATCTGCCATTGTGCCTTCATTCAATCCCATCCAGATTCCAATCGGTATGGATATGAAGAGGGTTAATAAAAAAGAGCTTGCAATGAGTTTCGACGTTGAGCCTAAACGTTCAATCATTTCACTTAATACGGGTTCTCCGGAAGAAAAGGAATGCCCTAACTCTCCTTGAAATACGTGATGTGCCCATGCTAAATATTGCTGAATGAACGATTGATCCAGTCCCCATTGTTTCTGTAAATCAGCTACGATGGATTGCTCCGGTACGGCTCCGATTTCCAGTAGCAGCATCGACGCCGGATCACCCGGCGCCAAACGCATTAATGTAAAAACAAACAAGGAAAATAAAACAAACGTGACTATCAACATGAACAGACGATGAATCATAGAGCGGAGCATTACTTCGCTTCTTTCTTCAGGTAATGCCACTTCAACGGGTCGTCCTCAATAGCATTGAACCTAAAATCAACCACTTGGCTTGAATGAACAAAGGTTTGCTTGGGGTAGTATATCGGAACAGACATGGCTTCCTCATGCATACGGAGGAACACCTGATTGAACAGCTTTTGCTGCTGCTGAGTGGAAACCGTAGCCGCGATTTGATCCAGCAAATCGGATAAAGGCTTGTCCTGATACGCAACTCCCGGTGAGGATGGCGAATCATAGAATAAGGAGGACAGGAATCGATAAGGTAATTGAGCATCAGTGTATGTCCGATACATAAGCAGATCATATTCCTTCGTGCTCCACAGGGTATCGTAGTAAGCTGCCCGTTCCTGATTCACAATATGGATTTGAATGCCGATCTGTTTCATGTTGTCTTGAAAAATTTCAGCCATCTCTTTCCATTCCGGATATTCCTCAGATTGAATGACCAGACGAAGTTGCAATACTTGTCCATCTTTTTCATAGAGCTGCTTGTTCTTATTCCATTGGTAGCCCGACGCTTCAATCAGCTGTTTGGCTTTTTCGGGATTATACGGATAGGAAGGCTGATTACTGTCGGATATAAATGCAACCTTCTCTTGGAACAATCCTCTGACTGGCTCCCCGCTACCGCCTGCATACTTGCTCGTATCATTGCCATAATTGATAGCTTGGCGGATATTCTTATCAGCTAGAGAAGTATTGTGTTGGTTGATAACCATAAAGTAGGACATTGTACTGCTTCCGGTTTCGATTACGTAGTTGTCGTTGTTCTGAAATACAGGGAGACTTTCCATGGGGATATTACCAAGTTCCCCACCCGCGAGATCCACCTCTCCAGATTGCAATGCCATTACCCTCGCCTGAGGATCTGTAATGACTTTGAAAACAAGTGAATAGTCGGATGGTTGTTCTAACCAGTAATGATCATTCGGGATTAGAACAGTCTGAATCCCTGGTTGATACTCTCCTATTTTCCAGGCACCCGTTCCGATCGCTTTTTGAAAAGTACCATTCACATCTCCCTTAGGGGTTACCGAGTTCGGACTCATAATCCGATATGGTCTTGCCTGACTAAGCTCGTACAACACTTGCGTTGCTGTATCCTTAAAGGAAAGTACGACTGTTTGATCATCAGGTGCTTCAACTTTTTGCAATAAACGGGATATTTCAAGCGAAGCATTCTCGTCCCTGCTTACCGCTCTTTCTAAAGAAAACTTCACGGCTGCTGAATTCAGTGGACTGCCATCCGAGAACATGACCTGATTTTGCAGATGTAAAATGTAAGTCCTGCCATCATCAGATATCTCCCATGACTCCGCCAGGCTGGGCGCAAATTCACCTTTTCCTTTATAGTCTACAAGGGCATCATATATAGCCGCATGCGTATGTCTGGAACCATTGTAAGTCGAGGCGTCAAGTTTGTCTGCTTCAGTATCCTGCGTGACTGCGACCACAATGTTCTTGTCCTCCTCTGCTGCAGAGGGTGAGCTCACATGTTGTGAACACCCCATAACGAACAACAATAAGACAACAGCAATTACTCCAAATCCAGATCTTCCAAACATCCCTACTCCTCCTATTCCTCTTTTAAGCTGTTTATGATTGCATAGCTGTTATTCTCATGAATACTTGCTAGATGAACAATCTTTGTATATTATTAATCGTAATCATTACGTTTAGCAAGGAAATTTTTTATATAACAAGGAGTCGATGTTAGTGAGTAAGCATAAACTTGTACAACAATATCGGGATTATTGGGACAAAGGAGCAGCTGTCTATGATGAAATTGTGGATGCCGAATTTACGTCCAACCGATATGATCAATGGAAGGGAATTCTGAGTCATTTTTTGTCCGGGAAAAGTAATTTAAAAGTGCTCGATGTAGGTACGGGGCCTGGTTTCTTTGCGGTTCTGCTCAGCCAGATGGGGCATCAGGTTACTGCTATTGATTCTTCTCCGGAGATGGTGGCAAAGGCTAATCAAAACGCCCATAAATATAATTGCAGTGTCCAGGTTATTGAGACAGATATTATAGAATATAAGACAGAAGAAAAATATGATATCATCATTTCACGAAATGTGACCTGGTTCCTGTACAATCCTGTAGCTACATATCAAAATTGGCATGGAATGCTTAATGACGGAGGCCAGGTTATTATTTTTGATGCGAATTGGAATTTATTTTTAACTGATCCGAAGGAGGCAGAGCTTTTTCAAAAAGACAAGGAGGAGGCTGCCGCAAAAGGGTACATGCCGTACCGCTCAGAGAAGGATGTCGAAGAAGGAGACCAACTGGCGCTTACTTTGCCATTGAGCTATGTAAGAAGACCTGAATGGGACAGCGAAATGCTTCGTTCAATTGGCTTTGCCCAAATCCAAATTCATCAAGGATTCGATGTGGAACTGTATCATATAGGTGAACAAGTTCTGAATCGACACAGACCGATGTTTGCGATCGTTGCCAATAAATAACTCAACATTCGCAGCCTCGAACACTTTATAACTCCGTTTATGCGGGCATCAGCTTTACGCACTCGGTTCTTCTTTCGACCCTGCTCCGCCACGTATTATAAAATGTTAAAAACTACATTTGTAATGAGTTCCTTACCAACCACGGTTAATCATATATGTTCATGTCTTTTTCGGCAAACGATGTATGTTCTTGTCATCTTGCATTAATTCAATTTGCGATGTTCAACCAAAATGCTTCTCCTGTCGGCTCCAACATACGATGAAGTGTGGGAGTGACGACAAACAATCCGCCTTCAAAATCTATCAGGCTGATAAGTGAATCCACTGTTATCATTAAAAGCGTACGAATATGATTTTCTTTGAACTAACCTGCCCGTTAGCTTAATGAAATTGCATGGGTACATAGTTAGATACTTATCTAATCGGGAATCGGCTCAAGTTCTTGTCCTTTACGATAAAACAAAAAAGCCGCTGATAGCAGCTTTTCCATATGGTTAAGACCGTTACCTATTAACTTTTGGTTCAAAAAAATTATTTAGTTTCCATATACCATAGAGAATCAGAAATATTGATGTGAACAATCCAACAAAATTTTTTTTTTAATATTTCACGCCCCCATCCCTACTGATATTAAAGTAACGCGGTCATTAAGATAATAAACAGATAATACCACATATTGGAACTAAACTGCTTGAACAAAGGCAGCCGATAACAATGACCGGCTGCCTTATTGTCTTTATTCAACTAATGTTTCCCGTTAGCTTAATCCCTCATAAGAAAAATTCGTAAAGACGGAGTTACTCGGTTTAATTGTGCCGCGACGTTTTAGTGCAATATTTGAAGATAATCGTTGAGAAAATCAAAAATTAAAAACGATTAATCCCGCGCATAAAATTCAAAATTGCTTCAATGCGTATTTTATCAGCACAATCTTCGCAACAAAAAATCTTAACCTTTCTTTCCTTAGCTTGTTTATATTTTAGTGAACCTTCGTATACCCTGAATGTTTTTTTACAATTATAGCAAAGTACATCATAGTAAAACATTGGCAACCTCCTTGGTGACACATCAATTCTTAGTTGATATATCGAAGATTGTAACCAGTTCTCTCGTATATTCCTGAACATCTAAATGAGGCTTTCTCATTAATTCAATGGTGAACCCGTCAATGGCATTTCTTATTGTTAGCGCCATCACCCTTGCCGATGGCTTGGTAAATTCTCGGAAAATTCCTTCTTGCATCCCTAGGGTCAGAATATTTTCAATTGGAAGTAAAACAGCTTCATCATGGTCTGCTGCAAACTGAAGTTTACCATCAGCAGTTATCCTATTAGAAAGCAATTCAATAACAGCGAAAACATGCTGCCGATTTTCATCTACGAATGTAAGATTGGATTCAATATACACTCGAAGCATTTCTTTAGGAGATTTTTGAGCTTCTATTCGTGGAGCAATATATGATTGCCAAGCCATATAGTATTCGATAGCTACTTGCTCCAATAATTCCTCTTTATTTTCAAAGTGATAAGAAATAACCCCCTTACTGATTTTCGCACGTTTTGCAATCTCTCCTAAAGAGGCTTTAGTGTAACCTACTTCTGCGATTGTCTCAATCGCACATTCCACTATTTGAGCTCTACGGGCTTTTTCGATGAATGACATTTGTTTTTGGTTAGTTGGTTTATTTTTTTTACTCATGTTCTTATTTTAGTACAGTCGTACAAAAAATTCAAACAAAAAAACCATAGATGAATATGAATATTATCTAAATGGTTTTTGAACCCCATAATAGAAACTAACCTGCCCGTTAGCTTTTAATGAAGTAGCATTGGGATTACTTAGATATTCTTCTAATCGGTAATCGGACTAAGTTCTTGTCCTTAACGGCAATCGGTACAAGTTCTTGTCTTTGGCTCGGAACAAGAACTTGTACCGTTAAAACAAAAATAGCCGCTATTAGCGACTTTCAAAGGAACATGTTCTTGTCCCCCGACATTTAATAATGTAGCGTTAGCTCGACGAACATCCTTGAATAAAGCCATCCACCATTCAAGATAGTGTAAACGAAGATATTCAGTAATCTGGCTTTTGGAGAGAAGATCAGCCTCCTTCCACTCCTTTTTGGATCTTTGGAAGTTATTATAATCATTTCTCTTGACCCACCGAATTGTGGTCTCGACCATTCCTTTACTGTTATTATCATAGGAGTATTTAACATACGTCTTCTCACATTCCGGACAGTGAAGAATTACCTCATTCTCCCATCGTCCCCAATCATCAGATCGGCTAACCGAATGCACATAACCCTGACCACAAGGGCATGGTTTTCGGTGATCTCGGACTGTCTCCCAACTCATCCTACGTCATCCTTTTATGACTAAAAGATACTTATCCCCTAGGGTTATTTCAATGCTTCTCTATAATCTTCTATCATCTGCGTGAGGTCTTCAATCCATTCCATGACATTGTATCCACTTAGAATATAGTGGTCTAATAAATCTAAATCTTTAGCTGCTAAAAGCCCCCCAAAAAGGATGTCTCCTAATCGAGACATCCTTTTTTGCTTACCTTTATAATTATTCAACTCTCGGATTCGATCTCCATGACACCATTGATACTTAACAGCAAGATTATCAAGCATCATTCTGACAATACTAGGTTGAGCCAGGATTTCGCCTCATGGTACAGAACTGGATTGTTTTCTGGCGTGTAGTAAGCCAGCACTGCCACCGCCTGCGATACGACCCATCCGCGGGCTCTTGCCCAAGTAGCGTCATCCGTAGGAAGATATTTGCGGAACGCGTCACGTGCTGCCGGCGAGTGTAACTTCCATGCGACCATGACATCGCATGCAGGATCGCCAACGCCCATTGTATCCCAATCAATCACACCGGTGATTCTTTTATTTCGCACAAGCCAGTTACGCATGTCAAGGTCGCCGTGATGCCAAACAGGTGGGCCGCTCCACGGAGGCGCGGCAAGTGCCGATTCCCATACATCAGACACCGCAGCAACATCGCCATCGAACTGTGCCAACCAGTATCGGAACCCCTCATCCCTTTGAGCCAATGGAATGCCGCGTCCCTGCGGCCCACCCGATGAATCGATTTGTTGCAGCGCTGCAACGAACTCCGCAAGATCACGAGCGGCCTGAATCGCGTCAATCTCCTCTATCGGCACCGTCTCGCCCTCAACCCATGTGTGTATATACCAAAACCACGGATATTCGCTATTCGGGTGCCCTAGAGCGACTGGTACAGGAGCTTCAAGCGGAACCAATGGAGCAAGCTTAGGCAGCCAAGTAAACTCACGACTTTCTGGTGTCGTAGGCCCTTCCCGCCGCGCGAGCCGAACTGAATATTCGTTGCCTAGCCGAAAGATGGCGTTCACTGTGCCAGCCGGCTCGATCCGTCGCAGGGATAGATCCGCCCAATGGGGAAACTGGGCAACAAGCAGACGACGAACGAGCGCTTCATCAAGTTCCTTTTCGTCGACGTGCATTTTCTTAACCATGAGTCGCTACCTCCTCGGTGTTACCATCACATATTTAACAGGGTATCAAAGAAATAATGGAATAGACAGATAATACCTAATTATAGTTAAAGTATACCGCTAATCAGCGGTATCATTGGCACGTAAACCAGCTAGTTCTACTACTTCAATCAACATTTTATAGAATATTATCATATCGCCTCTAATCTCTTTATGCCATCAGAGTCTGCGGCTTTTCGGACGCAACGCCCAGGAAGCGATGCCAAGCGCAGCATAGACAAGCGGAAGAATGATATGGAATCCGTAATCGCCGTAATCATTAGCAAACGCATGAGATAAAGCCGCACCCGTCATGAGAAAAAAGATACCGCTATAGGCCCATTCCTTAAGCCGGGGCAAACCTGGCATTATAATCGCAATGACTCCAAGCAACTTCCAAGCTCCAAGAATGTTCGTGACATATAACGGGAAACCAATATTGGTCACTAAATCAACATTTCCCCCATAGCGCATCAGCTGTCCGATCCCGCTTAATGCCATTGAGAATGCAAGTATAATGGTAACAGTCCAATAAGCGGCCTTCCGTCCAATAGAGCGGGATTCTACCTTCTTGTTTTTTTCATTTCCAATGGTCGCACTCATTTTCATCATAAACACTCCTTTTTTGATTTGGTCAAATGCCTCTTCCTATTTGATGTGTTTATCATAATCACTAATCATGTCAATTTATGATACTGTTTTAGGAAAACAACACCATCACAAAAAATCCCCCTAGAATCCATCTCTAAGGGGATAAATATATACGGTATCTTTCTCCGCTATCCGAACAATTCTCTCACCTCTCAAGCAGGCTCAATCCGTCAGCGTTGACCTCGTTCATTCGTTCGTGTGAGCGACAGCGCTGATTTCAATCAATTGCTCAGGGGACGCCAGCGCTGTCACGCCAATGAGACTGCCGGCGGTGCGGTGCTGTCCCATATATTCTTTAAACAACTGGATGCAAGGCTCGAAATGCTCCTTTACGTCTGTCAGGTAAATCTCAACATATGCAAGGTTTGACTTCGTGACACCGAACCCCGCCAGTACGCGATCTAGATATTCAAGCATCTACCCAGTTTGCGCCTCGATGTCTCCCGCACCGACGATTGATCGAGGGAAAATTGACCCGAGACATAGATCGTGCCGTTAATCGAATAACCCTGGGATATGCCGCTCCCTTCCTCCCTTGCAACACCGTGATCAAACGTTTTTGCTACCCTCATTTTTATTCTCATTTTCAAAATATGGTTATAAGATAATGGCAAACAATAAAGGGTCGAACGGAAAGAATATCCCCAAATCCCCCCTAAGGTTGAGTACCGACTTACAGATAAAGCTAAAGCCTTACTCCCTATTCTAGAAGGATTATGTGAGTGGGGAGCGCAACACCGATCTCCCAATATAATAAAAGAAGACATATGACAATGGTCTGTCATACATCTTCATTTCAATCAGGTCAGATGAGCACCTGTCCGTTATACATGTTCTTTCTACTCCATCACCCATTGTATTTCCCTCAAACTTTCCGAATAGATGGCGAATAAAATACGTCACTATGCATATGCAGAATTCTGTCCCAGTTGCCGGGATTCGTTGTGTCTGGAGAGCGGTGTTCTAGAATGTCCTGATATAGGGTTGTTTTTTCCTCCAAATGGGCAACGTGCAGTTTCGCTTCCTCGAGCTTAGCAAGCGCCGCCTCTTTATGCTCCATCATGAGTTTGTAGCGCTGAGGAATGGTCGAATCCCCTTCGAGGCATAAATCGACGTACCTTTTAATGAGTTCAATTGGCATTCCGGATTGCTTGAGGCATTTAATGCCATGCAGCCAGTTAATCGATTCTTCATCGAACATCCGGATATTATTCTGATTGCGCTGTACGCTTGGCACCAGACCTTTATCTGTGTAAAAGCGCACGGCATGCTCGGTAAGTCCTGTTATCTGGGCGGCTTCTTTAACCGTATGCATGTGAAATCCTCCTAGAAAAATAATTGTTAAAAAGACAGCTTGACTTCGTGTAACACGAAGGTTATAAGCTGATTGTAATGCAATTCGGCTATAAACGGAATCTCCGTTCTGCAGTACCGTCCCCGGGATTCGCAGCCATTTGCTGTTATTCATTTGAACAATAGGAGGAATCACAATGCAAACCGTAACGTTGAACAACGGAGTGAAAATGCCGATCATCGGCTTTGGTGTCTACCAGATTCCTGATGCCGAGGAATGCGAGCGCGCAGTATATGAAGCACTAATGAACGGTTACCGCCTGATCGACACGGCCGCCGGTTATCTGAACGAGGAAGCGGTCGGACGCGCGATTAAGCGCAGCGGCGTACCGCGTGAGGAGCTGTTCATCACGACCAAACTTTGGGTTCAGGATGCCAGCTACGAGAGTGCCAAGCTGGCGTTTGCTAAATCCTTGAAGAAGCTGCAACTCGACTATCTCGATCTGTACCTTATTCATCAGCCGTTCGGCGATTACTATGGTGCTTGGCGCGCAATGGAAGAGCTGTACCGCGAAGGGAAAATTAAAGCTATCGGGGTCAGCAACTTCCTGCCCGACCGTCTGATGGACCTCATCGTGCATAATGAAATCGTGCCCGCCGTCAACCAGATTGAAACGCACCCATTCTACCAGCAGATGGAAACCACCGCTTTTATGAAAGAGCAGGGAGTTCAACACCAGTCGTGGGCGCCGTTCGCTGAAGGACGGGGCAACATGTTCGACAACAAACTGCTGACCTCAATTGCTGTTAAACACAACAAGTCCGTCGCCCAAGTCGTGTTGCGCTGGCTTGTTCAGCGCGAAGTCGTTGTCATTCCAAAATCGGTACGCAAAGAGCGGATCGTAGAAAACTTTGATATTTTCGACTTTGAGTTAAGCACGGACGACATGGAACAAATTTCGACCCTCGATACTCGGGAAAGCCTCTTCTTATCGTACCGCGACCCAGAAGTCGCCAAGATGATGGGCAACTGGAGAGTCGATCTGTAAACCTCCGCTGAAACACAATCATTAGGCGTATATCTCCATCTATTAAGAAAGTATAGGGCTGACGCCCTGTACTTTCTTGGATTATATAACGAATTAGCTCTACTACTTCAATCAACGATATAGAACATTTTCATCTCGCCTCTGGTCCATTAGAGTCTGTGGCTTTTCGGACGTAACGCCATGGAAAATCCCTCTAGAATCCATCTCTAGGGGATAATCATATGCAGTATCTTTGTCCGCCTGCTAACAGAAAAACTTCGCCCTATCACTTACAGTAGCAGAAGCCGTCGTGATCCTGGTTCGCATGCTGCATGACAAACCATAAAACCATATCAAAATAGAAAGCTAAACGCCCCGGGGCTATCTAACTTTTAAAGGTTAGCCCTGAGGCGTTTTTATGCGTTATTCTCTTTTAGCATCAATTGCCTTGAAGATCGATTACTTCATCCTATTAAAATGCGACAGCTTTTCCGGATTCATCACGACATAAACGTTTGAAAGCTGATTCTGCAAATAATCAAATGTAACCACTGCAAAAGTCATTTCACCTATTACTAGCCGTATTCCAGGCATACCGTTGATTTCACAAGTTACACATCGATATCCAGGCGGAAATTCGGGTGCAACGGCGACAAAAAAACGGATAATTAAGTCTGAACCCTTTATTGGCCGGAGTGCAGCTTTTACTTTGCCGCCTCCATCCTGGTATAGTACAGTTTCCGACGATAAAAGTTCAATAAGCAATTCAATATTTGCGGTCATGAGCGCCTCGGCAAATCGTTCAGCTAGTGCCGCTTTTTTCTCAATGACTTCCGGGCTTCGTTCAGGCAAATTGCCGAGGCTCTTCTTCGCTCGGTGAAAAATTTGACGGCAATTCACCGTACTTTTGTCGACGATCTCGGCTATTTCATCAAAACGGTAATGAAACACTTCATGAAGCAGGAATACAATTCGCTCAATCGCGGAGAGCTGCTGCAGTAATAACAAGCCAGCTGTTGAAAGGGATTCTTTCCATACGATACTCTCCATTGGATCGTACTCTTGAACATAGGTTGTATCAATGGGCTCGGGCAGCCATGGCCCGACGTATCTTTCCCGGTCTCTACGGGGCGATCGAATATAATCAACACAGCGATTATGAACCATCTTGCACAAATAGGCTTTGGCATCGCATACTTGATGCGGCGGTTTCTCTTCCCACGAGAGGAACACATCGTGAACAATATCTTCCGCTTCAGCGATGCTTCCCATCGTATGATATGCTAATGACACAAGCAAAGGTTTCAATTCGTTATATAACGTTCCCCTGTCCAACATTCTCCCCCTTAAACGAATATTGCTTGGTTATGATCGCTTGCGCCGCTCGCTTGGCGCTGGCAAATGCAGCATCAGCTAATAATTCGCCATGTCCCGTCCAATCTCCCGCTACATAAAGTCCTTTTATTCCCTGAACCGAGGGGCCGGGGAAATTGCCACTTTTGTCCACCGTGATAAAATCATGTGCGACGGTCAAGTTAGGTAAAAACTGTCTGGCTATTTCCTCTTTCCGCCAGCCGGGTTGAACGAGATCCATGGCTTTTTCCAACTGCAACAGATCCGTCTCGGGGCGACTTTCATTCATTCCTAGGTGTTTGACCAGATGAATGACGACAGAGCCATCTTCACTGAGCTTTGTTACAGTGGACGGTGAGTTATAGAAGATCGGTTGATCCAGCCAAAATCCTGCAATGAAATCGGAGCCGCCATCAGGAAGTCGGCGCAGGATGAGATCAAGACACGCTGCGTGAATCGGTTTTATGTTATCGTTCCATTTTTCAAGAGATGTGCTATCCAAATTCTTGACCAGATCGTATGCTTCTTTCGGACCCGCAGCGATCACGGCATTAGGAGCGTCAATAAGCTCGCCATCTTTAAGGCGGATACGTCGAACCGTTCCGTCATGTACGATTTCGACCGCTTTTTTCTGATTCATTATCGTGACGCCTGCGCGAATAGCCTGATCTCTTAAATCGTCGATTAGCCTGCCCCATCCCCCCTCGATGTAGAAGGCTTTTCCGCTAAATGTTCTTTGAAGCTGCCGTACTGCCGGACCCGCAAGATGAAGCTCTGAGTGAGGAACGAAAGAATTCGCTCGGCTCACCGAATATATAACGTGTCTAAGCATCGGATGGCGAATTTCCCGCTCTGCCCACTCCTTTAAACTGATTCGTTCGATTCGATTGGCGTCGATCTTGCCCAGATTGAGTATGAACCGGGTAAGCTCCATCTTTTCCGAAAATGAAAACAGTTTGGATGCGATCAGTTGAAATGGTTTTGTCGGCAGCGTATAAATCCGGTCATTCCACATCACACCTGCCGAGGCAGGCGGGTTAGCGCCTTTCGGCCTCACGCCCAATTCGCGCAAAATTCCCTCCGCTGCCCCGTCTTGATAAAACGCATGTACACCCAGATTGAGTGATACTCCCTTTTTGTTAACAGACTGCGCACGACCGCCAAGTTGATTTGCCTTATCCAATACAATGACCGATAGGCCTGCTCTTGCCAAACAAATCGACGCGGTTAATCCGGTAAGTCCGCCGCCGATGATGGCGACATCGTAATGTCCCATGTTAGCCACCTCACCTCATGTTATTTACGAACAAGACGTTTTCGGAGCGTAAAACGTGACACTTTAACATCTATAGAGAGAAATCAAAAAGGCACCCCCATCAGGTGCCATTCTTCTTTGATGCATCTTTACTCGCTTAAGATTATATGTTTGAATGATGAAACCTAAACTCAGGCATCTCGTTTACGGTAAAATACAATAGCTACTGTAATAAAAATCAGTGTCCATATCATTATAATCCCTGTCCCTTGCATTGGTGTAAGGACAGTTATTTCATCAGAGGAAGGCGGCGTATACATATAATATCCTGCCGTATCGGGAAAATAATTTTTAATACCAGGTAGAAAATCTCTCGACAATGGACTGACAATGAAATAATAACCAAGCAGTACCACTAAAGCAGGAGTGGTTCGTCTAAATAAAGCACCAATAGCTGCACTCAGAAGTGTGGTTAACGTTAGATAGCCTGTTGCACCTGCTAATGCTTCTATCGTTGTGTCTATATCAATCACTGCTGCTGTGTCTCTCATCATCATAAAAGTATATAGTACACCTGATGCAGCAATAATAAAGGCCGCGGGAACGGTTATGATTGCCAATGCCAAATGCTTCATGGATAATTGAATCCCACGCCAAGGTATCGTAACTAACGTCGTTCGAATCTGTCCACCGGTATACTCCGAACAAGTAGCTATGATCCCAAGAATAATGAATCCTGCTTGAAGATATCCCATAGAAGCTAGCCCTATATTCAGTATACTTTGGTTCCCTGCTGCCCCTTGTAGACCAATAGAAGTAAAAGCTGCGGCTAATAGTAAATTAAGAATGAATGTACCCATAAGGGTGAGCCATATCAATGGTAATGTTACTAATTTATCCAGTTCAGCACGAAGGATTTGTGTAGTCTTTCTACTAGAAGGGACACTCATCCTGCAACATCCCTCCTATGGAATACAATAGCTGCAGCAATGAAAAAAACGACTACCCAGGCAGACATGACTAAGCCGCCTGTGAACGGGGTGAGAAATCTGTCGCTCAGAAACATAAACATTTCAAGGCCAGCCCGATCCGGTAAGTATAACGCTAACTTTGTAACCTTAGAAAGCAAGAAACTAAATGATACAACGGATGTATTTATGATGAGCACGGCAAGCGGAATAGTGCCATTCTTAGTTAGAACAGTAATCCCAAATGCTAAAAGAGCAGTGAATGTCCAGTAACAAACTGCACCGAGCAGTTTAGACCATTCAAATGCAGGGGTATACTGACCAAGAACAAGATGCGTGGCTGACACAGTTGTCATTATAGCAACAATACAAAGCAGTATACTGATTACTGTCACAGCGCCTGCTTTTGCCAGCAAAAAATGCAGCCTTGATGAAATAACCGTTAAACTTGTTGTAATCTGTTGTCCTCCACCAGATTCACTGCTCTCTGTCAAATACTCGCTACTGACAGCAAGCACACCAAGAATGATGACACCTTGTACACCAAGAGCTAATCCAATATAGCCAACTTCCAATAGCCGTGTGCTAATTCCAGCTATAATATCCTCTTTTTGTGCTATGCTGTCTAAGGCAGCTATGACCGCAGGGGCAAATGCTCCAATAAGAAAGGCAAGCCAAATGCCCGGCAGGGAGAACAATTTAGATAGTTCCGCGTTGAATGCTCTCATACAACATCACCTGCATGTTCAGATGTCCGGGCAAAAAAAGCTTTCTCCAGCGTGGAATGGTTACCTATTACTTCATCCAATGTTCCATCTGCAACGATTGTTCCATGCTTAATAATGACCACATCATCAACCGTCTCTGCAAGCTCTCCTATTAGATGACTGGATAGTAACACCGTGTTACCTGACTCAGCACGTTCACGTAAAAATGTCCGGATCCAACGAATTCCTTCGGGGTCGAGCCCATTTACGGGTTCATCTAGAACCAATATTGGGGGATTACCCAGTAGTGCAGCCGCCATTCCAAGTCTTCTCCCCATACCAAGCGAATAATTCCCAACTCTTTTGTCAGCTGCATTACTAAGACCTACGATTTCCAGAACTTCCTCAACACGTGAACGAGGCAATCCTGCGGCACGAGCAATCCAACGTAAATGGGCCCTTCCTGTTCGCCTGCGATGAGCTCCAGATCCATCCAGTGCGGCACCTACTGTTGCTAGAGGATTATGTAATTCTGCGAATGGCTTGCCATTAATGAGTGCACTCCCTGAGGTGGCACGATCTAATCCAAGCAGGATGCGTAGTGTAGAACTTTTCCCAGCCCCATTCGGACCTAAAAAACCAGTCACTCTACCAGGTCTTGCTTTAAAACTGATACCTGTTAAGATTTGTTGAGTTCCGCGATATTTGACTAAGTTATTAATGGTAAGCAACCATAACACTTCCTTTCTGTTATGGTTCCAATTATATAGAAGCAAAGTTACATCACAGATATCATGTGGTTTAATTCTGGATTACCTTTAGGTTAAGCCCTAGCAATAGCTACTCTTGTGCCATTTTCATTTGATGTAAAGTTCGCTTTCAGATTCATTTTTTTCAACATATAATGACAAGTCGATAAACCAATCCCCGCCCCACGCTCATAGGAAGAGTGATCCAAACCGGGACCTCTGTCTGCAACAATGATCTGTTCTTTTTCTACATCAACTACAATGTTTGCATATTTCCCCTCTGCTGCATGGCGAAGAATATTCTGAAATAAATTATCCAAAACCCGTGTTATCCAATTAGGATCTGCTTGCCAATAAAAAGTCTCCTCTGCCGGTAAATCAACATCGAGCTGAATTTCTTTTTCTTCAAACACAGGATACCACGCAGCAACAGATGCTCTTACTAAACGTACAATATCTGTTGAAACGGGCCCAAAAGGATGTTTCCCTGATGTAAGCAATGTATAGGACAGTAAATCATCCATTAGATCTCCGACTCTTGTAATCGTATGGTTGATCTCTGTTAACGAGTGTTGTCC
The DNA here is from genome assembly GCF_037969785.1 of Paenibacillus sp. FSL W7-1332. Taxonomy (NCBI): domain Bacteria; kingdom Bacillati; phylum Bacillota; class Bacilli; order Caryophanales; family Paenibacillaceae; genus Paenibacillus; species Paenibacillus sp. FSL W7-1332. Next base: position 3,697,787 of record NZ_CP150209.1, read on the forward strand.
TTCTAAACTCATGGACTCTTTATTTAAACGGGTGACATGTCCTCTCAAAATGGTAAGTGGCGTTCGTAAGTCGTGTGATAAATTCGCAATGAGTCGATGTCGTAATAACTCTTCTTCAAATGTTCGCTTGCGACTGTCTTCAAGCTGCTGAATCATCCAATTAAAAGACATTCCTAACTGGTCTATCTCATCCATACGATCCGATTGAACAGATATGGGTTTAGGAAATGAATTATTTTTAGCTGAAAATGACATGGCTTCCTGTAAGCGGGCGAGACGTTTTTGAAGTTTCAAGAAGAACAGCCAAGATAAAATAACAAATGCGACAATAATAAACCCAAACAATAGCACGGTAACGTAAAACAGATTTAACGCATTCAGATTTTTTCCATTGTTATCTGAAATCCCAAAAAACGCACTGACGAAAACAAGCACAATGGGAGGTAAAAAGATAAATAGAAAATGCACTTTTAGAAAGCGACGAAATAATGACCTAGTCTGCTTCATAGTTTCACCCGATAGCCTATTCCCTTCAACGTTTCAATAATCTCTGGGGAATCCGGATGACGTTCCAGCTTTTGACGCAGTCGATGGATATGCACCATTAATGTTTTATCACCTGTTATATAAGCTTCTTCCCAAATAGCTTCATAAATTTGTTCTTTTGGTAAAACTTGATTAGGGTGGCGTAAGAAGTACATTAAGATTTGATGCTGTTTCCCTGTTAATATAATTTCTTCTCCAGTGCGTTTGTCAAATATCATTTGACCTTCTGGATCTACTTCAATCTGATTTCCTAATGAAATGCGTTCGGATTTTGTTCCACCATTACGACGGAATAATACTTCTAATCTCGCAACTAATTCATCCGTATGGAATGGTTTCGTTAAGTAGTCATCAGCAAATTGTAAACCATCTACTTTATCATCTATCGATGTTCGAGCAGTTAACAGCAAAATAGGAATAGCAGGAGCTGCCTTCTTTAATCGTCTTCCCACAGTAAATCCGTCTAAACCGGGTAACATGATATCCAAAATAACGATTTCATGCTGATTCACTTCTCTTTCGGCTCCTTCACCAGTTAGCAGCCACTGAACTGAAAACCCTCGCTGTTCCAATTCTTCTTTTACCCAACTGCCAATTTTCTCATTGTCTTCAATGTAGAGTACGTTTCTTTTCAAGTAACATCCCTCTCTCTAAATGGAGTTCACTATTAGACAGATTAACACAATATAAAAATTAGTTTCCAATTAATACAATTTTATCGTTCGTAAATAGAGTTTTATATAAAAGAGGCCGGTCTAACTGATTGGCTCTTTCTGTTCCTAAATAAATTAATCATGAATACCTCCTAACACTGAGAAACTAATATAATATACACCGAAAGCAAATAAACCCCCTCCTACTTCGCTCCAGGATATTCCCCTTCTCAAGAAATAAACCGTCTTCCAGCTCATTCGAAAAAAGGTAACTAAACAACAAACAAATAATATCAGGTTTCACTGCGTCCTGCCCGTTACCTTAATGAAATTGTATGGAAATCTAATTAGATACTTATCTAATAGGTAATCGGTACAAGTTCTTGTCCTCTTCTCGGGACAAGAACTTGTACCGATAAAACAAAAAAGCCGCTGAATTAGCGACTTTCAATGGGACCATGATCTTGTTCCTCGACAGATGTCCCCCATTTGGTAAAAAAGAGACAGCTTTTATGCTGTCTCCGATATTCAACTAACGTACCTGGTGTTAGCCGGAGGAAGTTCTGGAAGCAGCCATTGCATTTAAGGTGTTCTCAAAATAGCTATATACTTCATCTGCAATTCCCAGAAACTCTTCAACAAGTACATTATTACCATCCAAGTAACAAGCATACAGATAATCAACTAAAGCGGAGTCAATCTCACAATAGTTTAATATGGCATTCTTCATCTTAATAATGTCATCTTGCCATACACCTGTATCTTCTAAAACCAAAGAGTATAATGCACGAATTAATCTCTTAGAGTAACCTTTAATATATCTAGTTTTCATTGTGTTATCACTAGCATTAGAAAGTAAACGATATATACGATCTACTTCCTCCTTGGTCTCTGTATTTAAGTCTAAAATGAACGCTGGAGAAATAATTATCGGTGGTACTTTTTCACCAACGTCATCACCATATATGCAAACACAAATTATCTTAACCCAAAAACCCCACTCATTTGGTTTACTTAATACATCGTCAATCGAGCAAATTGTCGTATCAATCTTAGTTAATACTGGATATTCTTTTAAAAGCCTGTCTTTAATATTTGACAATCTTTCGTAATCAATATCTTTGGGATTTACACATACAATAGTAAAGTCTGCATCTGACTTAAAAGGTTTAGCCGTTCCTTTTGGAATCGAGCCACACATATAAATGCTATGAATCTTACCTTTAAATTCGGTAAGTATATTATCTATATACTTATCAACAAAATCCTTATATTCACTTTGTATTACAATTCTATTTATAACTTTTTCTAATATCATTTAGACTCCTCCTAAACTAAGAACTTCTTTCGACTGACGTCTTATCTACGAACTTCGTAAATAACTTCATATGTAGAGTATTCGCGAAATCAATAAACTCCCCTGCCTGTTAGCTTAATAAATTTAATTAATAGTTCAATGCTTATCTAATCGGTAATCGGTACAAGTTCTTGTCCTCGACTCGGTACAAGAACTTGTACCGATAAAACAAAAAAGCCGCTAAATTAGCGACTTTCTATGGGGCCGAGTTCTTGTCCCTCGACACAAATTGCTCCATCTATTGCCTCTTACATTCTCATATACTTTTCGTATGTATACTAGATATTTATAGTATTTTAATGGTATTTCATTTGCTCGCCTACATGAAAAGAAATAGACCGCCCGCACTAAGGTAACGGTCTTATTTCTCGTACTAACTTCTGTGGCCGACTGCTCTTTATGCAGTTATTCTGCTTAGGAGTCGTGTTCCAGCACGACGCTTTACTTATCCGTTTTTCTTCATTCGGTATTGCCCGGGCGTCATGCCTTTCTGCTTGCGGAATAGCCGGATAAAATACGAGGGATGATAACCGACCGACTCGGCGATCTCGTTCACTTTGAGATCGGTCGTGCACAGCAGCTCACAGCCCCGTTCAAGACGAAGTTCCATGACATAATCGACGAAGTTTTTCCCGTGGGCTTGCTTGAATGAGCGGCTGAGCGTATAAGAACTGACGCCAAAACGTTCCGCACAGCTCTCCAGAGAGAAATCTGCCGTATAATCACGTTCGATCTCCTCCTTGACTCTTTCGGCGAGACGATCAGTATACAGCCGATCGCTACCATCGATCTCGCGGCCATAAGGTTCCAATACCTGTGTACGCATAAAGGCGGCCATTGCTTTGGGCTGGCGTATAGTGGCAAGACGTTCATACAGACCCATAAAGTCGACGTGCTCGGATGGAGCACCGTTCTCCATCATCGTGTGGAGCAGACTGCCGAGCAGATGCAAAGTCAGATTACGCATTTCTGGCTTCGAGGCCGCTCGGCGTGCCAGCTCATCGATAAATTCATCCGTCAGCCGGGCCGCTTCCTCGATTTGGCCAAGCTTGACACTGCGGAGAAGCTCACGTTCGAGCTCGAATGGATAAGTGCTCTGCTCATCAAGATCCGGCATCCATTCATCCAGATGCAGAACCCGACAATCTTCGTCATGCTGAATATGACGCAGCGCAGCTCGCAGAGAATGAAGCAGCTCCGGCACTTCCAGAATTCCGGAAGCACTGCCTGTGCACACTAGGGTCTGCAGCCGCAGCACAGAGCGTATCGTACCTGCCAACTCTCCCGCCAGCGCTTTCCCCAGTACGTTCAACCGCTGTACAGCGCCCTCTTCATTTGCAGTATCACCTTGGATCTTATCGGCTGAACTTTGCAAATCGTACGTACGTTCTCGATCCGTCTCGGCTGTCACGCCGCTTTCACCCATGGAATAAGGAATCAGCACGGCAGCGGTCGAATCCTGAAAATTTACAACGATTGCCCGTTTTGTATGCTGCTCCACAAATTCACGGGCTACGTTGGCGGCAGCGAACGTCATCAGAAGTTCATCTTCTTCGCGGAACTTCGATTCCGGCGGCGATAGCACGCCGACCTGCAGCAAGAAAACTAACATCCGCTCGTCGGGATGGATCGACCATCCGAATCTTTCCATTCGCGACAGCAGTTCTCGCTCGCTCAATGTCTGATAATGTCCCTGCATCAGCTGCATCAAAAAGGCCGATCTCAATTCGGGATACGTGTGTTCGAGCCGGGCTTCGGCTTCTCTTTTGGCATCGGATAGACCGCGCCAACTCGTCTCGATATAGTCCAGCTCGTCGTAGGGATGCATATTGTTCTCTATTCCGGTACCGTCAGGTCCGTTTTTGGAACGCTGGCTTATGCTGATTTTCCGCAGCAGTCCGCTCAGGCCTTTTTCTTGTTCAGGTGTTTCTGCCGTCCCGACGGCCCTGTCCCCTGAAGGCTGACCGAGCGCCGGTGAAAACTGGCTGCCTAGGATTTGTACCAATCGACCTATCGGCCGGTGCAATCGATGCGAAGCCAACCAGGCGATCAGCAGCGCCAGCAGCATACCGGCCAAACTCACGGCGAGCAGCGAACGTGAGAGCAGCACGACAGGACGAGTTAGCGTTTCTAAAGGCGACACCGTCACATAAGTCCATTCGACCCCCGGACGATGTAATTGGCTATGGGAAACGGAGTAGGTTTTGCCCTGCCATTTGAACAGATAAGAGTCCGGTGTGTCCGAGACCTGAGTTCGAAGCTCCTCACGCAGCGCGGATTCGAAAGTCGGGGTTCGCATCGGATCATCCGACGGCACATCCGACATGCGGATTATGGGTGGTCCGGAACTTGCATATAGAAACGAAGCGCCTTTATCATCGAACGATACCTGGCGCATCCGTTCTTCAATTTTATCTCTGTCCATGTTCAATAGAAGAGCTCCATAAGGATCTCCGTAAGCAGGCAGCTTCCGGACTAATACGACCTCTCCGTTCTCGGAAGCCGTCCACCGAAAATTATCCAGCCAATACAAAGCGGACGGGGCATCAACAATACTCTGAAACCGCTTACTATCTTCTGCGATCGAGATTTTCCTTAACCCTTCCGTATCCGACAGCAAAAGCGGTTCGTTACGAGCAAGCAGCAGCTTTGCGTCTTTCAGCTCCGGATAAGACGCTTTCATCAGTCCCAGAAAGCGATACAGCTCCTGGGTTCTCTGGTATTCCATACGAAGATTTGCTCTTCTAAGATCACCGTCAAGTCTCGGATCTAGCGCCCAACGGGCCGCAGACTGTTCCACCTGCACGAACAGTTCGTCCATGCTTTCTGCCGAGCGTTTAACGAGTGCCCGGTGGCTGCTCATCACCTCGCGTTCGATGTGCTGCGTACCGAGCACATAAGACGAGAAGCCGATAACCGCTGTTGGAATACTCGACATGCACAGTGCCAGGATCAGGCTGTAACGATAAAAGCGTCCTCTTCCTTCCCGGCTTCGACTCGTCCACCGAAAATTTAGCCAGCTTCGAATATCAGTCACTCCTGCTCCCCCTTTTCTCTATACACTATTAACAGTCTACATACTACATCATTTTATAAGAAAGGGAACATATACAATAGAGCCCCCGCTTCCGGAGACTCCCCTGTTTACATGCACCTTTTTCGGAATAATTCAGCCAGCCGCTTATTGCTCCGCTTGACGGTCGGCATAAGCCTGATTCAGCTCGTCCGTAATTTTTTGCAGATCTGAATCATTTTTCAATTTCTCAACAAATTGGTCCCAGTCCGACAGCGACAGCTTGCCGAGTATAATCTTGGTTTTCATATCCTGAATATTCTTCGCCAGCTCAGGTCCCACCGAAATATTCGTTTCCGAATACAATCCAATCGCTCTGTCAGGAACACTTATTTCTGCACGATCGTCGATGATCTTTTTGTTCCGCTCAAAAATCTCCAGCGGCATACCGCCCCGATACGCGCGCATATATTTGTCATAATTCATGAAGATTTGACCAAGCGCCTGCGAGCCGACGATATCGGTCTTGGCCTTATCCGTCGCCATCTTGATTCCGTTCTCTTCCGTATAATGAACACCTTCCAGACCGTAGCTGGCCAGCGTTCCGCCTTCTTCCGACGCGCCATAGTCCATCAATTCAAGCAGTTTTTTCATTTTTTCTTCCGATACCGTTTTGGGAATCACAAACATCCCGAAGAATCCGCCGTCTTTGTTGGTCCAGCCGTTCATGGAGACAAGCGGCAGAAAATCCGCGTCCGGGTTGCTCTTCAGATTCGCTTCCATTGGCTCCCACGCCGCTTCGACCGTGTTAACGGCGGCGCCTGCACGGCCCGCATTCAGCTGATCCTTGGTCTGGCTCTCTTTCAGAACAGCGAGATCTTCCGAGATCAACCCTTCAGCATAAGCTTTGCTTAACCATTCCAGAGCATCGCGCATTTCCGGCAACAGGTTAACGTTGACCAGCTTGCCGTCGACATCTTTCCAATCTCCGGTATTTTGCGTGAATGCGCTGACGATTGCCCCATAGCTGCCCATATTACTTTGATTGACCAATCCTGTGAATCCGATCGTATCGTCTTTACCATTGCCGTCCGGGTCGTTTTTCGTAAATGCTTTGAGCACTTCGTAAAATTCGTCTGTCGTTTCCGGAATCTCCATGCCCAGATTGTCTAGCCAGTCTTTACGTAGGAACAGGAATGGGCCTCCTTCGACCGGACGCACCCGAGGAATCCCATAATTTTTGCCGTCGGCCTGCTTGGTGTTGATCCAGGACTCTTTCGGAAACCCAGACAGGTTAGGGTAGTCTTGAAGATAAGGCGTCAGATCCCAGAACGCACCCTGCTTCACCATAGTACGTACCTGAGCCGAGAAAGGATCATCGACCAGCATCAGATCGGGAATCTCACCCGACGCCAGCGTAACGTTTACCTTGTCGCCATAGCTGTTTGGTGATACCCACGTGATATTGAGATCGGTATTCGTTCTCTTTTCGATCTCTTGAATGATCACATTGTCTTCTCCGGGCGGTTCAGGTGTAAAATACATCGACATGATACTGACCGGCATCGGCTTTCCATCTTCCGGCACACCGTTTTCCGCGTTTTGACTGCTGCAGGCCGCTGTAACCAGAGACAGAGCCATAATGGATGCAAACCCCAATTTCGCTCCTATTTTTTTTCTCACTTGAATCTCCCCTTTTATTCGGATATATAAATCAGCTTGCCTGTACCTGCGCTTACTCTTTCACCGAACCGACCATCGCGCCTTTTGCGAAATGTTTTTGCAAAAATGGATATACCATGAGGATCGGAACAGTTGCGATTACAACGGCGGCCATTTTCAATGTTTCCGACGGAATCTGCTGCTCCGCGGTTATCTCGACCGCTGCCGTTCCTCCTGAAGCCGTCGACGAGTCGATCAGCATGTTTTGCAGTAGGACTTGAAGAGGCTGCTTGTTGAAATCGTTGATATAGAGCAGCGCGGTGAAGAAGGTGTTCCAGTACGCTACAGCGTAAAACAGGCCAAATGCCGCCAGCGACGGCAGTGACAGCGGCAAAATGATACGCCACCAGACTCCGATATCGTTGCAGCCGTCAATACGGGCCGCTTCTTCCAGGCTGGACGGGATACTGTCAAAGAAACCTTTCATCAATAATACATACCATCCGCTCGTTAGCACCGGCAGAATCAACGACCAGGTACTGTTGATCAAATGGAGATCGCGGATTAACAGGTACGGTGGAATAATACCGGGATTGAAGAGCGTTGTCAGCAGAATCAGCAGCAGCATCACCCGCCGTCCCTGCAGTCGTCTCCGAGACAGGGCATAAGAAAGACAGGATGTTACAAATAAGCTGAGCATTGTGCCGACGGTAGCCAGAAACGCACTGTTGCCCATTGCACGCATAAAAGAATTGGTGGACAACAAATACCGGTAAGAATCGAGACTCCACTTTTTCGGGAAAAGCGTCGCTTTGTTGCGAATGAATTCTGCCGGGTCGCTGAACGACACGACCAGCACGTAATACAAAGGAAACAACGTGACCAGACCGATTACAGTTAGAAAAAACAGATTAGTTGCATTGAATAGACGATCCATTTTGGACTGGAGCATAGGAAACCCGCCCTCCTTTCTTTTCTTTACTCCGGTTGAAACCTATGAACCTTCCTTTTAATAAACACCGTCTTCGCCGAATTTCTTGGCTAGCTTGTTCGCTCCGATAACGAGGATCAGGCCTACCAACGATTTGAACACGCCGACGGCAGTACTGAAACTGAGTTGTCCCTGCTTGATACCTAGCCTATACACATAAGTATCGAATACATCTGCGACTTCGGATACGGCACCGTTCATCATCAGGAAGACTTGCTCGAAGCCGACGTCCATAATATGTCCAATCCGCAGAATAAGAAGGATGATGACGACCGAACGGATGCCCGGCAGAGTAATATGCCAGAACTGCCGCAAGCGTCCCGCTCCGTCCATCTTCGCTGCTTCGTTCAACTGCGGATCGATCCCGGCCATCGCGGCAAGGAACAATACCGTACCCCAGCCTGCATCTTTCCATATCGACTGGACGGTCAACAGAACCCAGAAGTAATTGGGATTGGTCAAAAAGTCGATCTTGTTCAGACCGGCTGCCACTAGAAGCTGATTGACGATGCCTTCGCCGGTAGACAGAAGAAGAAACGTAATACCGACGATAATGACCCAAGACAGAAAATGCGGCAGATAAACAATCGACTGAATCGTTTTGCGGAACTTGTTGCCGCGCAGCTCATTCATCATGACCGATAACAAAATGGGCAGCGGGAAGAAAAAGATGAGTGACAGCAAATTGATCGCCATCGTGTTTCGGAACAAGATCAGAAAGTCGGGATTCGAAAAGAAACGGATGTAATGTTCGAAACCGATCCACGGACTTGCCCACATCCCCTGATAAGGCGAATAATCTTGAAACGAGATCAAGATTCCCCACATTGGCACATACTTAAATAGGATAAAGAACACGATGCCCGGTAGCGCAAGCAGATACAAAAAGCGATCGCGCTTTACGCCTTTCCAGATACTTCGTCTTCGTTCCGTAGCCTGGCTCATCTTGTAATCGCTTTCTATTTTTCTATGGCCGGCTGTGTCCATTCGGGAAGCCATCCCCCACACCTCCATCTGCTGGTTTACCGTTCACCCGGATCATCCGTGTTCCGGTCTGCTCGGGAGCGGTTAATGTCAGCATAGGGGCTGGGGCAATTTCCGGCAATCAACGCTTTTTGCAGCAATCTATTTAACGAAGTAAAGGCGTATCATATGTTGTGTGCGCTAAAGAAAACCAAGAAGGAAAAGTTCAAAAAATAAGCTGACCCTGATAAGAATTTCCGGGAATTGACTTTTCTTGCAAGCGCAATCAATTCGCTCAACGACGCGGATTACGGCATCTTTTCACCTCTAAGGTGCCCATATAAAGTTTTTGGCTTTCTTCATTTAAGTGACAGCACGAAGCCAGTACTCATTGACGCGGTAAACGTTACGACAGGCATCGGGAATAAAATTCTAGCATTATCTTTCATCATGTAAGCCAGTCTGAAATTCACAGCAGATTCTTCCGCGGCCATACGAATGGCCGGCTGCGTTTGACTAACGGCATGAACAGTAGCGTCATTACGAGATGCTCAGGAACAACGACAGGACCGAAAGCGCCGGTAGTTAGCGGTGCGGCCTTAACGGGCCAGTAGAACGGGAACTTCTCGATGATCGAAAATGAGCAATAAAAAAACTCATGTTGGCTTTGCTTCTCAGCAGAAACCAACACAAGCCTATTTATTTGCTTTACCAGAAGCGATCTCGGTTACCCATCAATAAGGAGATTCCTTCCGTAAAGTAATAATCTCCGTAAATCAATGGGACATCGACATTTTGTTTTTCGGGGTAATGACTCGTTCCATGTAAAATAAGACCTTCCTCCGTTTTCGATTCCCAGGCTCCATAATTTGTATACAATGAATGCAGTATTTTTTTCGCGCTTTCCCTATAGATCCTTGCCTCATCTCCGTCAACCTGTTCTGCTAAAAGCAGAAGCCCACAAGCTGCGCAGGCTCCAGCCGATGAGTCACGGACCGTACGGCCCTCTTCAGACGAACGGAAATCCCAAACAGGAACATAATCTTGTGGTAGATTGGCTAAGAAAAATTGAGCTGTTTTTTTGGCGCCATTCAAGTATTGTTGGTTGCCTGTGTAATGGTAGCTCAGGCTCATTCCATAGATCGCCCATGCTGCTCCACGTGACCATGCTGATTCAGGTGAGTAGCCTTGTCCTCCCTTCACTTCAAGCTTTTCTCCGGTTTCAGGGTCAAAAGATACAATATGGGCAACCGATCCATCAGTCCGATAAAAATGCTTTAACACGGTATCCGCATGATTGGTTGCGACGTGCTTGTATCGCGGATCTCGTGTTGTGTTTGACGCCCAATACAGCAGTGGCAGATTCATCAGACAGTCGATAATGGCCCAACCTGCAACATCTTTACCATTCCACGCACGGATGAATTTCCCTTGGACGTTAAAACGCGCAGCGAGAAGGTTGGCGGCAAGTAAAGCCCTTCGTTTCGAATCATCTGATCCTAAAATTTTATATCTTGCTACGCTTGTTAAAGTCCACATGAAACCAATATCGTGATCTATTTTATTCGAATCGGTTAATAATACATCCAGCTGGCGTTCGCATGATTCTGCGGATGCTTTCAAATCCTCATCTTGCGTATCCTGATAAATAAGCCACAGCAATCCAGGCCAGAAGCCAGCAGTCCACCAGGAGGCTGGTTCCAATCGGTATTCTCCATTTTGACTTGCATGTGGGAATCCATCTCCGATACGCTGATGAACATGCTTCACTTTTGCCTTCGTTTGATTCCATGCTTCTTGCACCCAATTTGATTCGACCGTCATCCTTAATCTCTCCCCTCCTATTGTAAACGCCTACATTTCTCCCGAGATTGCTTTATCTATTTGAATTGTTCCACCAGACCATGCTTTCAGCGCAGTCCACTCTGCCTCTCCTTGCCAGAATTCAGCTTCCGGTGATAGCCCCAACGCTAGAAATACCGTCGTACACAGATATAAACTGCCTGTCGAAATATACCCTTCTCCAATTTCAGGTTGACTGCCGGCAAAGCCAATGCGAAGCCAGCCGGAATCATCGAATGTACCCGGCATCTGAATCTGCTTCCTGATGACGGCCGTAAGTGCGCAACGGACTTGAGCTGGTAACAGTCCTTCCGGGAGCTCCTCCCTAAGAGACATTAAAGACAGATGCTGGAATGCCCCGAAACGATAAGCAAGTGATCTGCCCAGTGGCGGGAAGGTCCCTTCAGGTGATATTAACCGTTCCAAAATGGCTGCATAACGTACTGCTCTTTTCAACACCTTGACTTGTAGTGCAGCCCAATCTTCAAATTGATCTCCTATTGCATCCAATATATCGACCAACATGGGTTGAATGACAAAGCTGTTGTAATAATCCCAGTGGAACGAAGGCCCATCTCCGTACATACCGTCCCCTTTGTACCATTGCTGATGTTGTCTTAAAGCATAATCTACACGCATACGATCCCAATCTTCTACGCCCATTCGGAACAGAGCGGCTTCAATCATGGCACTAAATAAGAGCCAATTGCTAAAAACCGGACGGATCACACGCGTAGATCTCAAAGCTGAAATCAGATTTGCTTTCACTTTATCATCAAGCACTGCATACAGTTCGTTTGGAGCACGGAGAACGGCGTTGGCAAGGAAGGCTGCGTCAACTAAAGGCTGTCCACCTTTTGTGAAATTCATATAATCCGGGGAAGTTGGATCCGTAGCCGCCTCGATGGCTTGCCTCGCCATAACGGCCATGTTAGATCGAATTTCTCCTTCCTCTCCAGAACGTGTTCCACGTTCGAGCCATGGTGCCATTCCGGCTAAGGTACGTCCTAATGCTTCCAAGTATGTGTAATTGGACCGATCACCTTCTCTCGCTTCGATAGGCATATCCAACACCATCCGACGTTCCGATAATGAATGTAGAACAGGCTGCGTAATTCGAACTAAGGTATCCACCCAATACTTCCTATCGTCCCCCATGTGTTCCCCTTTCATCAAGATGTAGTTTATATTAGTATAGGTCGTTGTATAATCCCCCACAATAAACTATAATCATCAAAAACTGACCTATTGTGCTGGGAGCGTGAACGGATGCTGAAATTAATTTCATGCGGTTTTCATACCATCCACCATGAAGGAATTATTAGAAATCGTCCGAAAGGTTCTGGTCATTACACTTTTGTATTCTTTAATAGCAATGCAGAGTTGAAGTTGAATGGGCAAACGATGATCGTCGAAAAGAATACTTTTGTCTTTTTTCAACCCGAGACTCCCCATGCTTACTGCGAAATAAAGAGCCCTTTCATTAATGACTGGTTTCATTGTTATGGCGAAAATATGAATGAATTTCTTACAGAACTAAACTTCCCTCTGGACACTCCAATTGAAGCATCTGATCCGCTACTGATTTCCAGGTCCATCAAGGAACTACAGAATGTGAACCGGCTTAACGGAACGTTGCGTGAGCGTATCATAGACTGCGATCTTCGGTCCTTTTTCATGAAATTAAGTGATTTGCGGGAACGAACGGCTCCTCATCAACTGAATCATTATTACATCCGATTTAACGAATTACGTAATGAACTCTATCGCTCTCCTCACCAGAACGTTTCTGTAACTGAACTGGCTGCACGTTTAAGTTTGAGTAAATCTTATTTCCAACATATCTACAAGCAGTTATTTGGTTGCTCTGTAATGACCGATATGATTAACGGGAGGCTAGAGCACGCCAAATATCTTTTAGATCACAGCGAGATGTCAATAAATCAAATTGCTAGTACCTGTGGTTACGAAAATGACACTCACTTCATGCGCCAATTCAAAAAGTTTGTTGGCATTACACCAAGGCAATATCGATTTAGAGATGTCCCTGTCAAGTAGATTCTCAGACTCTGTAACTGGGCCTGGCGTACCGGCCCTGACACATCGTTTGCAATATACGATTTGCTTGGTGCCAAGTATGTGCAGGGCTCGATATGTTTGACCGAGCCACTGTCACGTATCATATCGGCTTGTCTTGTGAGGCCAAGGATCTTGTCCAAATCACGCAGGAGGCGCTAATGTAATGCCAGTTGTTTGAGGCCGAGAAGCCCGTCATCCGTACCGACAACGGACCGCAGTTTATTAGCCACAAATTCGCAGATGCCTGAGAGCAATTTAGAGCAAATGAAAAGCAGCACCAACAACTAAAACGGTACCTTCTTGTAGTTGATTGGCATTTCGATATTCGGAAGATTACATCAAGCATTGTCGTCTCCTCCTGTTAAGTAGCTTATTTTGCTGAGAACCCTGCTTTTATAGGTGTCACCTGTTAGCGTTACTTGAATTCACTTTAAAAAAAGCCGCATATAATGCGGCTTTCCAGGCTGTCGAGAAAGTCTCGACAGCTATTTTTTTGTGTATTTAATTCAACACGACACCGCGTTAATATTATATAAAATTAGTAAGTAAACCGTTCGGAAGGGTGTTAAATATGTTGCGTTCTAACCGAGAAAAACAGCAGGCTTACGAGTTTGTTTCGATTGAAGAATTGGTTCCTCAAGATCATCTGCTCCGTAAAGTGGACAAGTATATCGATTTCTCTTTCATCGACGAAAAGGTCCGTCCGCTTTACTGTGCTGATAATGGGCGACCAGCCATCGATCCTGTCGTGTTATTTAAGATGATTTTCCTCGGTTATTTTTACGGCATCCGTTCAGGTCAACTGGAACGCGAAATTCAGACGAATCTGGCATACCGTTGGTTTCTTGGTTTGGGATTGACAGACAAAGTTCCGGACCATACCACCATTAGCTGGAACTGACGGACTCGTTTCAAAGACACTAATATCTTTCAAGATATCTTCGATGAGATTGTGCTGCAGGCAATCCAGCATCGCATGGTCGGCGGACGAGTCCTGGTTTCGGATTCCACGCATGTGAAGGCCAATGCGAACAAGCACCAGTACACCAAGCAGCAGGTTTTACATAACACACGAGATTACATGGACGAACTCAACGGTGCGGTAGAAGCCGACCGGAAGGCGCATGGAAAAAAGCTTTAAAATCCAGAGAGGATGTGGTCGAGAAGAAAGAAATCAAAGTGAGTAAAACCGACCCGGATAGCGGTTATATGATTCGCGATGGCAAACCGGAAGGATTCCTTTATTTAGATCACCGGACCGTTGATTTGAAGTACAATCTGATTACCGATGTCCACGTCACGCCGGGAAACGTTCATGATTCTGTACCGTATTTGTCGCGTTTGAATCGCCAACGAGAGCGATTTGGTTTTGAAGTTGAAGCCGTTGCCCCTGGATTCAGGCTATTTAACAACCCCCATCTGCAAAGGATTGCAGGAACGGGGGATCTTTGGCGTGATTGCTCACCGGAGATTTCATCCGACCCAAGGCTTGTTTCCGAAGTGGAAGTTTACCTATGATGCCGAGCGTAACCGTTATATTTGTACGCTCCAGCATGAATTGTTGTATCGCACCACGAATCGAGAAGGATACCGGCAATATGCCTCGGATCCGAGGCACTGCAAGACTTGCCCGAAGCTGGAGCAATGTACCCGTTCACGGAATCACCGCAAGATCGTCATGCGCCATGTCTGGGAGGACAGCAAGGAATGGGTGCGAAACAACCGGCTCAGCCGATCCGGCAAGTATTTATACCGAAAACGAAAAGAAACGATTGAGCGAAGCTTCGCGGATGCCAAAGAGCTCCATGGGTTTCGCTATTGCCGGTTGCGCGGGTTGCAAAACGTCAGGGAACAAGCTCTGATGACAGCAACCTTGCAGAATATGAAGAAGATGGCGATCCACTTGGATCGCCTGGAAAACAGGGGGTAATCCCCCCATTTCCCCTCTTGAAGTGACCACTTAAAAAGGGAGAAACCCTGTACTTTGAAAAAATGCAGGGTTTCTCGACAATCTGAACCCTTGAATTCTCAAGGGTTTTTCTTCGTATGGAGCCTAGGGGGAATGAACCCCCGATCTCATCGCTGCCAGCGATGGATAACGCTTGGGATCAAGTGGTTTCATGAGATCTGCAGAGCGATAGCGATTAAAAAAACGCATTGGCAGCTAAAGCATCTTTCCCCAAAACTGCTTACGAACTTCATTGACCATGTTATTTCTAACATAAGCTAACAGATAGTATGAAACCCCACTCGATACAGCTTGCTAAATAAAGATTAGAATAAGCTGTATAATCCTTATTCCACTCAATAATTCCAAACGAAATGGATCAATCATATTTCCCGTAACTAACGGAACAATTAATCCAGATAAAGAGCTGACAATACTTAAAATAAGGGCTATACATAGAACCAGCTTAGGAACTCCAGTTGAAAATAAAAGCTTCGCTAAATAGAGTAAGCCAGTTTTATTTAAAGGTTTATCACAGTCTTGATTATTTGTATAATAATGTGGATTACTCATAATTACTCCTTATTATATTTTTTTGAATTTTATATTTGATACCATTAAATAGGATAGAGTTAGCAATGTAATTACGGATATAAGTGATAAACTATTCGTGCTTGGAGCGATCACCGAGCATGTGGAGAGAATCAAACCTGCCACGGTTATTGGAATTCCACTGAAGGTACCTTCAAATTTTTTTATATTAAAAAGCGCTAACCTATACGAACCACTAATGATATAGAACAATAGAGCAACTATACTCACAAGCTTCATCAAGCCAAGATCAGCAAAATTGAATTTAACATAAACAAGCAGTGCTGGAGCAATACCAAAGGAAACCAAATCGGCTAAGGAATCCAGTTCTTTTCCGAATTCACTGCAAACATCTAATCGTCTAGCGATTCTTCCATCGTATCTATCTATAAATGCTGCAATAATGATATACATTGCACTTGCGAAGTAATTTTGATTAAATACCTCGACAATTGAAAGTACTCCGAAAGACAAATTTACAAAGGTAAGCAAATTGGGAATATTCTTTATTAACATATTTTCTCCTCACTAATATTGAATTTCAGTATTATTCATATTGTTAAATTGTTGTTTTTTGCTCTGTACTCTACCCTCTCCTGTTTGCTTATGATTTATAAGATTAAGTGAGATTTCTTAAGATGGGGGGTACATATATCTTAAGAATTCTTAAGTCGCATAGTATACTGCAATTTATGGGTAACTAATTTAGTAATGGTAAAACTAAAAAAGCCGCTAATAGCGACTTTTTTTGCGTGCATCTTGGTTTCTTTGACTAGTTGGAGGCCAAAATATCATTCAAAAGCCTGTACTGTTTTATTTAAAATGACAGGTAACGTAATCTGAAGTGAAAAAGTATCTTTACGTACCGATACGGCCAATGTCCCGTTGTGCTGCTGTATTATTTTCTGGCAACTAACGAGTCCAATTTTGTTGCTATCTTCCTTTTCAGCCTCACGTAAAATCTTATTCTCGACCCCAAGTTCGACCCATTGTTGTTTCAAAGAAATCTGAATACGAACGGGATGCGTTGGATCTGCATACTTTCGAATATTTGAAAATATGTTATCGAATACACGGCGTATAGCGACCAAATTGATTTCCAGCAAAAATTTCTCATGGTTTGGATCCGCCTGAACTTGAACATCTACATTTTCCAAAACCACCAGTTGCTCATCAATGAGTTGATCGATAAGCGCTCTGCCCTCATAAATTTCAAATTCCACTTCCTCTTCTTCAGCGGCAGAGGATACCGTGAAATATTCGAATAGTTTGTCCGATAGTGCTTTGATTTGATAGGCCTTCTCCCGGCTATTATGGATATACTGCAGCAAATCCTCATGGGTCTTATACTTGTTCAGCTCTATGATATCCATATAGCCTAAAAGAATGGTGAGTGGAGTACGCAAATCATGTGATATTGCCGTGATTAATTCACGATTAGCCATCCTCACCCTTTCCTCACTGCCGAGTCGCTCAACAAATGATTTCCTCATCTCATCAATACTCTGTGCCAACGATGATAGTTCATCTTTTCCAGATATCGTAATGGAATAATCCAAATTTCCACCTTCAAGTATCTTGATCTCTTGTTCAAGCACGCCAATATAAGATGTCTTCTTATTAATTATCAGTAAAAAGGAAACAATGAAGGTAGCGGCTGCTATGAAAACACTGATAACCAAAATGAGATTGTAGTATTGATACTCATAGAAGCCTACCAAGTAGATCTGGGCATCCTGATCTGCAAAATGGATGGTGGTGATGGGTATTTCCGAAGGCACAAATTGAGTTAATAGCTCTTCGTTAATAGCAGGATCAACCTCTGTATTTGAGGAGAAAATCAATTTTTCTTTTGCAAAAATATACAGATTCAAGTATCGTTCATGACTTATCCATGCAGATAATTGCTCATAATCACGAGTAGACACGTTTTGACTATTCACGAACTCTTCGAATTGTTTAAGCGCGTCTTGCTGCCTATTTTCCACATAAGCGGATTTGCTTAAATAATTATTTAACACAGTCTCGCCTAAGACTTGTAAAATGACGAATACACTTATAGAAATAACTAAAGAAATTAATACGGCAAGAATCAGCTTAACCTTCAGCTTTTTCCCCATTAGTAATCTATTCAATTTTGTACCCCTTCCCCCAAACTGTCTTTACATATTTAGGGTTTTGTGGGTCATCTTCGAGTTTGCTTCTCAAATTACGAATATGGACCATGACCGTGTTATTACAGGTATAAAAGTAAGGTTGCCCCCAGACACTTTCATATATGTTTTCAGCCGAAAACACCTTACGTCGTTTCTTAGCCAACAGCAGCAAAATCTGGTATTCAATTTCAGTCAAAGCGAGTTCCTTCTCCCCAACAAATACAGTTTTTGCATCCTGGTGAATCGTAAGATCTTTAATGATAATATGCTCCGTTTCCTCAGTCTTCTCTTTGCCACGATAGACATAATACCTCCGCAGTAAAGCCTTCACTCTCGAAACGAGTTCTGTGTAAGAAAAAGGTTTGGACAAAAAGTCATCACTGCCTGAAGAGAAGGCCAATTGTTTGTCAGAATCCTGCGATTTCGCAGTAAGGAACAGAATCGGTGCACTTGTTTTTTCACGAATCTCCAAACACGCCTTCAATCCTGATTTATTAGGCATCATCATATCTAAAATAATGAGATCCGTCTCTTCATTTACTTTATCAATCGCATCTTGACCATCTATCGCTTCAATCACTTCATAACTCTCGCTCTCTAATAAAATTCTTACAATTTCACGAATTTCACTGTTATCGTCAGCAATTAAGATTCGCTTGTTCATCTGATCACCCCATCTAACACCAGTATAATAAGTGTTTTGTGCAACTACCAGTAAATACAGTCGACTTAAGAATTCTTCAGAAGTTATGTAGGTAACTCTTAATTTGTCCAATCTATACTACAAACATGTAGAGATCATTGTATAAAGGAGTTTTAGCTATGCCACAACTTTCGAAAAAAACAGTCGTAAACATACTATTAGGTCTAACCCTCCTATTGTCTATTGGTTTACTGATCTATTATTCCCCTGCCCTTATTGAGATTATGTCGTCCATGGACCATTTTAGCGCATATATTCGCTCAACAGATCATTGGGGTCCAGTTATGTTTATACTATTCCAGATTCTTCAGATAGTAGTTGCGCCTATTCCAGGAGAAGTCGTACAAATTGCAGGCGGTTATATTTACGGGGTTACACTTGGGTCCTTGTATACTACACTAGGGTTAATATTAGGCTCAGCGATTGCTTTTTATTTCACTCGGTTTATCGGCCGCGATTATATCTCAAAGATACTCCAAAAGAAAAAGTATAAGTGGATGACGTTCATTTATGATGAGAAAAAGTTTTCAGTTTTTCTATTTATCTTTTTCGTGATTCCAGGTTTACCGAAAGATTTGCTTGTATTTGTTGCTGCTCTTACATCCATGGGTTCGTTCAGATTTTTCTTGATCCTCATCGTTGGTCGTCTGCCGTGGATCATCGCATCTGCCGCTGTGGGGTCAACCATTCAAATGCAGCAATACAGCATAGCGATTATTATATCTGTTATTGCTGTTATCGGTTTTGTGCTCGGATATATCTATAAAGATAAATTGATAAAATGGTTCTCCGCTGTGGAGAAAACAAAAGGGAGAGCTCATTCCGCCAAACCCAAACCCAAGGTAAACCACAACCTTAATACTAAAGATTAGCGTTTATTAACACAAAAAGGTAGATATATTTATATATGAAACGATTGTTCTTTAAAGTTCAACATTGGAGGTATTACTCATGCAAACACTTGAAACAAACCGCTTGATATTAAGAAATTTTGTCGCAACGGATGCACCCGATTTATTCGAATACACTGCCAATCCAAGAGTGAACTGCTTTCTGGACCACAATGTCTCGACATTGGAGGACGCTGTAATAGAGATTGAGAAACGCAGCATTGCAGACGAGTATATCGCAGTCTGTCTGAAAGAGAGCAACAAACTTATAGGAGAGCTGTTTAATATGAAGGAAGAACCGGATACTTATAGTATCGGGTGGAATTTTAATGCCAGATATGAAGGGAAAGGCTATGCAGGTGAGAGCGCGAAGGCCTTCATGGAGTATCTCTATATGAAGCAAGAGGCCAGAAGATTGTATGCGTACGTCGAGGATGATAACTTCCGCTCGCAGAAGCTGTGTGAGAAATTAGGCATGCGCCAGGAAGGCCTATTCAAAGAGTTTATTTCCTTTACCAAACATGAGAACGGAACACCTAAATATGAAAATACATTTCAATATGCATTATTGAAAAAAGAATGGCTCGCGCAACGTGCAAACCAGAAATGATCTTATCATCACATCTGTTCTAACAAAAAACAGTCGATCGCTAGTGACAACTGCCGTCTCCTGGTCGCTGAATGGCTTCCTATACTCTTACACGGGCAGTGGTGGAGAAATTAGAGCACTCAAATGTGCACATGAATCAGACAATAAAGAGCCATGCAAATATGCACGGCTCTTTATTGTCTCACTTGTTTTGTTACTTACTCCTCTTTATCGTTGCATTGATGTGTTGGATGAATTTGATGCATTGATGCATGAGTTGATACTTGAATCTGTCCGTTAATCCCACTCAAAGGCACCTGTGTACAATTGATAATAAATCCCTTTAGCTGCCAGAAGTTGCTCGTGATCACCGCGTTCCTTGATGTGGCCTTTTTCAAGAACCAAAATGGCATCGGAATTTCGTACGGTAGATAAACGGTGGGCGATCACAAACACGGTTCGGCCCTCCATCAGGTTATCCATCCCCTTCTGGACCAGCGCTTCTGTTCGTGTATCGATGGATGAGGTTGCTTCATCCAGAATCATGACGGGCGGATTGGCAATCGCTGCTCTGGCAATCGCCAGCAGTTGACTCTGTCCCTGTGACAGTCCATTGCCGTTGCCGTCAAGCCGGGTTTCATACCCGTCAGGCAAACGTTCAATAAAACTCGCCGCATACGACAGCTTCGCAGCCTGAATTACCTCATCGTCACTGGCTTCCAGCCTTCCATATCGAATGTTCTCAGCTACCGTACCCGAGAACAGATGGGTATCCTGCAGGACAATCCCCAACGAACGCCGCAAATCAGCTTTTCGAATACGTTGAATGTTAATGCCATCATAGATGATCTCGCCTTCTGTAATATCGTAGAAACGATTGAGCAGGTTGGATACGGTAGTTTTGCCCGCACCCGTTGCACCTACGAACGCGAGTTTCTGTCCGGGCATGGCATACAACGTAATATTCTGGAGCACTTGTTTCTTTTCATCATACGTAAAGCTGACGTCCTTAAACTCCACTTTTCCTTTCAGAACAACGCTTGTTCCGTCTTCCAGTTTCCAGACCCATCCGGCCTGATCCTGATTTTTCTCCAAGGTCACACGACCTTCATCTGCTTCAGGCTGTTCATCCATCATGTTAAATATCCGCTGAGCCCCTGCAAGAGCTACGACAAACATGTTGACCTGCGAGGAAATCTCGGCAATGGGCATTGTGAAATTACGGGACAAGCTCAGAAAAGCTGCGATAATTCCCAGACTCAGACCGGCGTTCCAGCCCGATATGGACATAGCTCCACCTGCAATGGCCACAAGCACGTAGATTAATGTGGCCAGATTCGCATTGATCGGCATCAGAATATTGGAATATTTATTGGCTGTCGCCGAGTTATCAAACAATTTATCATTCAGATGTGCAAATTGTTCCATCGCTTTTTGCTCGCGACCAAACACCTGCACCACCTTTTGTCCATGAATGATCTCTTCGATATATCCATCCACTACCCCGATGGACTCTTGCTGCTGAAAAAAGTGCTCGGTTGCCTTGGTGCCCACGATTTTGGTAATCCAAAGCATGACGAGTGCACCTAGCACAACCACGATCGTTAACGGCACATCCAGATATAACATCGTACCGAGAACGACCACCACTGTCACCGCGGTGGACAACAGCTGCGGCAATCCATCCGTCAGCATCATGTTCAGCGTATCCACATCGTTCGTGTAATGACTCATAATATCCCCGTGGGCTTTACGGTCAAAATATTTAATCGGCAGCTTCTGCATGTGATCGAATAAGCGGTCACGAATCCTTTTCATAATCTGCTGTGAGACGGTAATCATCAGCCGTTTCGAGACAAATGTACTGATGACTCCAGCAGCGTAGATTACAGCCAGAATGATTAATGCCTGTAACAAGGCGTCAAACACTGGATTCTGATTTCCAAGTAGCGGTGTAATAAAGTCGTCGATCAGCAATCGCAGAAAGGCCGCTGAAGCGACAGAGACGGCGGAACTAACCAGAACCAGAGTTAGCGCCAATGCTGTTCTGAATTTGTAATATTTAAAATAGGCTAGCAGACGTTTTATCGTCTGACCATAATTAATGTGTTCCATCCAGTGCTTCACCGCCTTTCGTCTGTGTATTATAAGCCTCTTGATAAATGGTATTTCTGCCCAGCAGTTCCTGATGAGTTCCGATATCTACCATTTTGCCTTCATCCAGCACGACAATCTGATCCGCATCTTCAACAGATGCAATACGCTGGGCAATAATAATTTTGGTTGTATCCGGTATGCTTTCTTTGAAAACGTTGCGGATTAACGCGTCGGTCCGTGTATCTACAGCGCTGGTGGAATCGTCCAGAATCAGAATCTTCGGTTTTTTGAGCAAAGCTCTGGCAATACATAGTCTCTGCTTCTGACCTCCCGAAACGTTCGTACCGCCTTGTGCCAAATGAGTGTCATATCCATCCGGAAACGTGGAAATAAACTCATGTGCCTGCGCTGCTTTGCACGCTTCAAGCAACTCTTCATCGGTCGCATGTTCATTGCCCCAACGCAGGTTCTCCTTAATCGTGCCTTCAAACAGGACATTTTTTTGCAATACCATCGCAACCTGGCTGCGAAGCAAACTTAGATCGTAATCCTTCACATTGACCCCACTGACAAGCACTTCACCCTCACTGGCATCATACAGACGTGGAATCAGCTGTACCAAGGTGGATTTTGCACTGCCCGCAGCTCCAATAATACCGATTGTCTGTCCCGAAGCTATCCGCAGATTAATGTCAGACAGGGCATAATTCTCGGCTTTATTAGAGTAACGGAAGGATACATTACGGAATTCAATCTCTCCATTCTGCAGCTCTGTAACTGGCGATTCGGGGCTGGTAATGTCCGGCTGTTCACTTAACAGCTCATGAATCCGTCCCGCCGAAGCACGAGCAATGGCAACCATAATGACAACAATGCCCAGGGTCATCAAACTCATTAGAATTTGCATCGAATACGCGAATACACTCGTAAGCTCACCGGTAGTCATGCTTCCACCCACAACCAGTTTGGCGCCAATCCATGAGATGATCAGCATCACGGCATACAGCACAATTTGCATCAGAGGAAGTTCGTACGACAGAATGCGTTCTGCCTTAACCATCTGTGCAAATATCCGCTGGGATACGGCCTGAAACTTGGATACCTCACGCTCTTCTCGCACATAGGATTTCACGACCCGAATGCCGCGTACATTTTCCTGAACAACTTTATTCAGATCATCGTAACTGCCAAAGGCTCGCTCAAAAATCGGAAAAGAATACTTCATGATGATGATCATGCCAATGGCCAGCACAGGGATAACAATCATGAACCAAGAAGCAATGGACGGGCTGATGCGATACGTCATAATCGTCGCAAAAATCATCATCACCGGACTGCGAAAGGCAATCCGGATAATCATGAGAAATGCATTTTGCACATGCGTAATATCCGTCGTCAGCCTGGTGACGATACCTGAGGTTGAGAATTTATCCATATTGGAATACGACAGCTGCTGCACATGACGGAACAGGTCATAACGCAAATTTTTACCAAACCCCGACATGGCAATCGCAGAATGCTTACCCGCCAGCGCCCCAAAGACCAGAGACACAAGGGCAAACAACACCAGAATCAAGCCGTACTTCATCACCTGATTCATCTGCCCCCCCGTGATCCCCTGATCAATTAATTCGGCCATAAACAGCGGGATAATGACTTCCATGGCAACTTCACCAAGTAAAAACAAAGGCGTCAGCCACGTATCTTTTTTATATTCCCGTACACTTTTCAGTAATTTCCTTACCATAAGCATTCTCCTCATCTAGAAATAAACACACTGATCTGCGATCTAAAAGCAGACTGGCGATCAGAACAGATGCTATTATAAACTGTATAGTAACTATACAGTCAATTCACTTTTTTTGACCTGGGGGTACTTATGCATCCAAATGAAATGTTGTCCATTAGTGCTTTTTCCAAGCTGTCCGAGCTTTCGCGTAAAACCCTCATTTATTACGACCGCATCGGTCTATTGAAACCTGCCTATGTGGCGGATAACGGTTATCGCTATTACAGCCACAGCCAGTTTGAAACGATCGGCGTTATTCATATTTTCAAAGAGCTGGGCATGTCCCTGGAGGAAATTCAGCAGCATCTCGGTGAACGTTCACCGGAAACTACCCTTCAACTGCTGCGTAAACAGGAGGAAAATCTGCAGCTGCAGATTGCCAAACTGACTCAGGCGAAACAAATGATTATACAGCGTGCAGAAAATATTGAGCAATCCATGCATCTGGACACCAGCCAAATGCATGTCATCTGGCAACCCAAAACCCCGTTGCTGCTGAGCCGCCGCATTTACTCATCCAAAAAGGAGTTTCCTGAGGAACTTTGGGAGGATTTTCGAGTGCGTTTGAACAAGGAACATGCACCACTCGGTTATCCCGGCGGCGTCATCATTCCCAAAGCTGATCTGCTGCGAAAGGATGGAGATATGATTTCTCATATGTACAGCTACATGACTACAGAGCATCATGAACAGGCATATATGCCGGAGGGATTTTATCTCGTGTCTTATGCCCGGGCAGATTATGGGGATACCGATAAGATCTATACACAAATCTTTGAATATATCAAGAAGAAACGGTACGTCATTAAGGGGGATGCTTACGAGGATTACATGCAGGATGAGATCGTGTTGCAACATGCAGAGGATTATCTGGTTCGGGTAATGGTGCATATTGAGGAACCGGTAGATGAAAACTAAACTCATTGTATAGTTGCTTTAAGGTAACTTCCTACTTCATCCTATCAAGGGAATCCATTATGGGTACTAACCTGCCCTCTAGTTGGAACTAGGCAGCCAATCCTGTGGATTTGCTGCCTCTTTGATTATATAGAGCTATCGTTTCCCGTTAGTTGAATCTCAAATTCGCATAATAGCTGTTCAGGAATGCAGCGATTCGCTCCAGCCCCTCCTTCAAAATCGCTCTCGGGCATGCCAGATTAAGACGGATATACCCCTGGCCGTTATCCACGAACATGCTTCCATCCTCCAGAAGCACACCTGCTTGGGAAGCGAAAAGGCCCTTTACGTCTTCCTCTCCCGAAATGTATTTACTAATATTGATCCACGCCAGATAAGTGGCCTCAGGGATTGTAAATTCAGCTTCAGGCAAGTGTTTACGTAGAAACTCAGCCGTAAACTTGAAGTTTCCGTCCAGATATTTTAACAATTCCTGATGCCATTGCTGACCATGCTCATAGGCTGCTTGAGTGGCCGCAATGCTCAACGGATTTTTGAAGGAATAGTGACGACGAAGCCATAATTCCCGAAGCTCCTGGTTAGGAATAATAACATTAGAGAACATCAGACCCGCCATGTTAAACGTTTTGCTAGGAGCCATGCAGGTAACAATGCGATCCGATTGCGGAAACAATTTGGCAAATGGCGTATGAGAAAGGCCGCTCCGGAGCAAATCGCAATGGATTTCGTCCGAAATGATCCAGACCTTGTTTCTTAGACAGATTTCGCCGACTTTCCGCAGTTCCTCTTCTTTCCAGAGCCGACCCGTTGGGTTATGCGGATTACAGAAGATGCATAACGTGACCTTCGGATCCTTCGCTTTGGCTTCAAGATCGTCATAGTCTATCGTATAATGCCCGTTTTCAATTTTAAGTTTTGAACAAACCAATTCCAGGTTATTAAATCCCGCAGCGGATTGGAAAAAGGCGTAAGAAGGCGTTAAAATTAATACTTTTTCATCCGGTTTGCAAATGTACTCACACAACTCATACAGGGCAGGGATAATGCCTGGAGAGGTTACCAGTTGTTCCTTGGGGAACGTCCAATCGTACATACGCTCTGTCCAATTCGATAGGGCCGCATAATAATTAGGATCAAATACTTGGCTATAGCCGAAGATGCGCCGATCAAGCCTTTTCTGTATCGCCTCAATAATTTCGGGAGGAGTCGCAAAATCCATATCCGCGATCCACATCCGTATCAATTCGTCATCCTTGTAAGGAAAACTCAAGTTCTCCCTCCCTTTGAACATGTACTCACGAAAGCCGTCCGTATTCATCGAGTTCGTATTTTTGCGATCAATGATTTCATCAAAATTATACTTCATGACGTCGATCCTCTCTTCTTTCCACGATGTTCAAGCGTTCCTTTTTTGTATTATTTCACATGGAAAGTAATCCGCTCAAAACGGCAATATTCTCGTCAAACGAAACATGATGTTTAATTTGTTTCGTAATAATAAATTTTTAATTCGAATTATGCTATAATTATGACAAACACAATCAAATTGACTTGTTATCACCGCTTTGTCTATTCGTAAGAAACATCCGAAGGAGAGATCACGTGGCATCTTCAATCAGCCGGGAAGTGGGCAAAAAAATCCGAAGCATACGTAAATATAAGGGGATATCCGTGGAAGAGCTGGGGAAGATCATTTACAAAAGCAAAGCCACCATTTCAAAATATGAAACCGGAGATATCGCACTCGATATCGATACCCTTTATGCCATCGCGCTTGCATTAAACGTACAGGTAGAGCAATTATTATACTCCGAGCCTATCAAACCGTCGCCATTATTGGAGAACATGCCCAATACCTTTTTCAAGAACTCCAACCGCTTCTACTCCTATTTTTACGATGGCAGAATCAACAAGCTGATCCGATGCGTCGTTGATATTTTCCCTCAAACCCAGGACGCCGGCTACAAAACGATGCTATATATGAACGTTCGGGATTTCGACCAATACTGGCAATGCGAAAATTCGTATTCGGGCCATACCGAGCATTATGACACACTGACCACCCTTATTTTAACGAATCAAGCTACGCCGCTTGAAAAATTGACGATCAATATTCTGGCCTCTTTCCTTGAATCGGAACAAAAGTGGGGATTGATGTCCGGAGTTTCTTTTCGCCCGTTTATGCCGATCGCTCTCAAAATGTTGTTCTCCAGATGTCCGTTAACCGAAAATCAGGAGCTCATCAATGAACTCAAAATATCCAGGGACGACATACGGAGAATGAAAATGTACAATATGTTTGCGATTACTTAAGTTAGGTTCAGCACGAAAAAAGGCCGGGGTCGAATGACTTCGATCCCGGCCGTCTTACAAAAACCATTTTATAAGTCCACAAGTTCATGGAACAAACCTTTGTCGCTTTGGAGTTTCCCTTCATTCCCTACTACGCAAATGTATCGGTCTTCCAACATGGCTTCCACCATGGAAGCCAGGCTCACGATTTCTTCCGCGCTGGCAGATAAAATTTCACTCCGTTCTCGTTGCACATCCTCATTCGAGAACCTGCACAGATAACGCGCCATCGCTTCATAGCCGGCATCTGCCGGACTTCTCGGAACATCCAGTTCACGAATGGATCCAATGATATAACGTGTCATATTCTGCTCGTCGGCGTGGAACTGACGGATAAAATTCGGTATATTCATAAACACATCGTAACTTGCTTTCAGGTTCGGATCGCGATACGTCGATAAGGTCATGTCGCCGTTTCTTTGAAAATTGCTGTTCGTCCCGTATGCTCCGCCCTTCACGCGGATTTCATGCCACAGATACTCATACGTCAGTATCGTCTTAAGCACTTTTAGCGCTCCATGGTAAGCATATCCTTTGGACAGGAAATTACTTGACTGCGCAACGTATTGAACCTGTGTTGCAGCCACCAATCCTTCATTTTTTTGCGCTGGTGTAAATCCAATTACTCGATCCTCTGCTGAAGCATCGACATGCAAACCCGATTTTATGCGCTGCACACGGGATTCCAGTAAGGTAAAGCCTTCCGCATCTGAAGTATAGCTGATCATCATGTTCTCAGGTCGGAAAATAGCCTTGCAAAGCTCCTGCAATTTGCTGATTAGTAAGTCTTTGCTCTCCTCAAAATCGGTTTCCAGTTGACTTACCAGTTGGTAATGGGCAACTCCACTAATTAAATCTCGGAAATAACCTGACTTGGAATGATAAGAAAGCGCCCGATTCTGAGCGGTGATATGGCCTGAAGACACGAAATACATCTGCATATCGGATTTCATTTCCCGTATAATCTCGTATAAACGCTCAGAATCGTTCAGTTTGGAGCGCAGCATCATTTCTTCAATCATATCGAAAGCAAAATCCAGCTTATCGTATAAGATTTTCGCCGAAAACTCAAAGGCAGGCTTGAATGCATCCACCTGTTTCGTGCTTGCATATACGGCTAAGCCGGTGTAAATCCCTCCGGAATGAATGCCAACCTGGTTGGACAACGTGCTATACTCATAATTTTCGGTATCCACATGACCAAGCGCATGTTTCAAAATGCCGGCATATTTCAACAGTTCCTCCGGGATATTCCCCAGGTCGAACAATATTCGCAGGTATCCGATCCCGTTCGTATACAGTTCCTGATGCAGAACCAATGTGTTATCCACGAAATGTTCGTGCTGGTTGATGTAACTTGTATGGGTTGCGATCTCATCCCTGGTCAACATAGGGATTTTGTCCAACTGCTCTTTCGTTGACGGAGTATTTTTATACTCTTTTAATGCCTCCGTCCGCTCGATAAGACGTTGAATTTCATGATCACTCAAGCTTTGTTGGTAGTCACGCGTTTTGGCTTTCAATGCTTCCTCTTGAATTTGGCCAAGTCCTCTTCGCGGTTTGAGCACGACAACCGATGAATGCGGGTTATTCAGGAGATACTGTTCAATAAGTTCTTCGAAATAACGTGTAGACAATCTGGCACGTAAGCGTTCAAATATTTGATTGGTTTCCACACTAATAAACGGGTTGTCTCCTTCATGAATCAGGCTATTCATGATTTGGATACCGTAGTGAAGTCCTTTCGGGAAATGACCAAAGTCAGCTTCACGATAATTAAATTCGTAAGTATTTAGGCCTGCAAGTAAAAAATCGCGATCCATCCCCTCCGTCGTGATTTGACGAAGGGTGTCATGAATTGTATCCATGAACACAGACAATTGCTCCGTGTTGCTCTGCATAGCCGTTATGCTGAATACGGGTTGAAATATACTGTTCATGTAGGTTCCAACCATGTTCTTCGCGATTCCTGTCTTTAGCAGTGCTTGTCGTAACGGAGCCCCTGGAGCCCCGATGAGCGCATAATGGAGAATTTGGAACGAGATGCTGAGTTCCCTGTCCAGATGGGTGCCGATAACGGCATTGTAACTAAGAAAGGCGTTGTCTTCCTCCGATTCGTGCGTATTGATCGAATATTCATTCTCCACGTATGTCTGTTTTCGGAATGCGGGTTGTCGATCGATTCGCGAATCGATGTCCAATCGCTCAAACGCACTCAAGTATTCCCGGTCCAGCCACTCCAATTTTTCCGCCATATCCATGTTCCCGTACAAGAAGATATAGCTGTTCGAAGGATGGTAATATTGGGTATGATAGGCCAGCAAGTCCTCGTATTTCAACTGGAGAATCTCTTCCGGAAGACCGCCGTACTCTTTTGAATAAATGGAATCTGGAAACAGCGAGTTTAATTGTTGTCTGTACAGCACGCGTTCCGGCGAGGAAAACTCGCCTTTCATTTCATTATATACCACTCCGTTATATTGAAGCTCTGCATCGACCGACTCCAAGTAATAGCTCCACCCCTCTTGGCGGAAAATTTCCTCTTTCTGATAAATATTCGGATAGAGCACCGCATCCATATAAATATCCATCAGATTTTGGAAATCTTGGTCGTTCTGGCTGGCAACCGGATAGATCGTTTTTTCGGCAAAGGTCATGGCATTCAGAAATGTATTCAGCGAACCTTTAAGCAGCTGCGAAAACGTATCCTTAGCCGGGAATTTCCGGGAACCGCACAATACGCAATGCTCCAGAATGTGGGCAACACCGGTGTTATCCGAGGGAGGCGTTCTAAACCCGATGCTGAACACTTTATTTTCGTCCTCATTGGATAACAGAACCAGACGTGCGCCGGTCTTCAGATGTTCCAACACGATCCCTTCCGATTTCAGTTCTTCT
Source organism: Paenibacillus sp. FSL W7-1332 (assembly GCF_037969785.1). Lineage (NCBI taxonomy): Bacteria > Bacillati > Bacillota > Bacilli > Caryophanales > Paenibacillaceae > Paenibacillus > Paenibacillus sp. FSL W7-1332. Next base: position 3,727,824 of record NZ_CP150209.1, read on the forward strand.
ATGTTTCTAGTTTCAAGAACCCGATAGGACTTCAAATCCGTTAGTGTTTGCATAATACCTCCGCTAATCCAGAAAAATTTAGTACATGTATGATCCGATTTTTTCTTTCAATTGATCGGTTGGAATGACACCGACATGGCGTTCAAGCAGCTCCCCATCTTTATAGAAGAAAGTAGTTGGAGTGGCCATGATTTGATTTCTATCGCCCAGTTCAGGATATTGCGTCGCATTTACTTTCACGATGTTTACGAATGGGAGCTCAAATTCAATGGAATCCAAGATTTTGGAGAATGTCTTGCAAGGGGCGCAGGTCTCCGTATAAAAATCAACAATGACAAATCCTGCTTTAACCAATTCGTCATAGTTATCTGATGTAGCGGTGTGAATGGCCATCATTTAAACCTCCTGTAATTGGGTTGTATAATAAGTTCTAATTTTCTCATTAAAGTATTCTAAGTACTCCTGGCTTGCATAGTTGTCGAAATCAAGGCGCTGTCTGACTTCCTCAATATCGAGTCCCGGGAATGATTCAACCATATTTGCAATATACTCTTTATAACCTTCAGCTGTCGGTGTGAAATGATCTTCTTCGGCATGTTTCATGGCAATTAAGAGAACCGGTAATTTCGTTTGATTCAATGAAATAATCATATTCAAAAACTCTTCATATGACTTCACCGGTATACGCCCCTGAAACTGCTCTTCGGTCATTTCTTCAAGCACCAGACCGTCACTTTGAGCCATAAGTCGAACTCGCTCCAGCTCCATATCGATGAGTAGATCCAGATCCTCTTGAATAAGGTTGTATTTTCCCTTATCGGCCATTTGCCGGTTTACACTTTTGATGAGGTAGAACATATTCGCCGCGACTATGTTGTCTCGCATTTGTTCCTTAAGATGGGCTTTCAATTCTTCCAACGTAGAAACACCGTCAATCCGTTCTTCAGCAGCCATAACATCTGTCCACGGTGGAATAACGCTCCGGACAATGCTGACAATTTGAACATGGACCTTGTGACCTTGGACATGCAAATCAACGGCTTCTTGACTTCTACTTCCAATCAATTGCTCCTCTAATTCTTTACTGAATAATCCTAAACCAATGCTAATCGTCAAATTTTCCCGATTATATTTCTTCTCTTCGCTGGTCAGATTTAACGTAACGCTATCTCCATTCCGGACATCCTCCACTTCAACCAATTGTCTGTGTTTCTTTTGGATTCTTTGCAGTTCTTCTTCTATGGCATGTTGATCAATCGAGTATTGAAGCCAATTCGGATTCACGTCCATTTGTCGAAAATCCGGCTCATTAATAATCGATGATTTGAGTTTTTGTTGTAACATGTAATTCTCCCTTTCTAGCCTTTTTGTAATTCAATAAATGTCTTGAATGATTCGCATTGTTCAAGCAGCTCTTTATAAGTTCCTTGGCTCTCAACGGATCCTTTGTTCATTACGATGATGTGGTCCGCCTGATGGACCAGCTCCATATCATGCATAATCATAATAATGGTGCGGCCTTTCATTGCTTGTAACAATGCTTGCATCACCTCCCTTTGGTTAGCGTTATCCAGATTGCTGGTTGCCTCATCCAGAAGCAGGATATCCGGATTCTTGATGATGGCGCGGGCAATGGCTATCCGTTGTTTTTGACCGCCGGATATATTGGTTTGAGAAATGGAAAGCGGTGTGTCCCACCCATCTTTTAACTCCGTTATGAATTCCAATACGTTGGCTATTCGGGCAGCACGCTCGAGCTCTTCTTCCGATGGTGTAGATACCGCACCGTAGACCACATTTTCGCGCAAGGTACCCGGGATCATCGGGCTATTCTGGGATACATAACCGATTGAATTCCTCCACTCATCCATGTACAGATCCGATAGTCTCTGCTGGCCGTACTTGATCTCTCCTGCACCGGGTTCATAAAAGCGCGAGATCAATTTAAGAATGGAGCTTTTTCCGCTTCCGTTCTCCCCGACGATAGCCGTTACTTTGCCATGCGGAATCGTCATGGAAATATCGCTTAGAACCTGATGCTCTCCATCATAGGTGAACGAAACATGATCGAACTGAATATCGGATGGGTCTTTGTCTGCGGCGAATTTGCCTTTAAGCAATTCATTCTCCATGTTCATCAAAGCAGCGATTTTGTAGGTTCCGCCGTGGGAGCTTTTTATATTTTGCCATTGCGAAACAATCTCGAAAAAGGAAGGCAGCAGGATCATGGAGTAGGAATAGAACTCCACCAGACCCTTGATTTGCATCTCCCCGCTCCGCACATAGGAAGCACCGCCGGCAAAAACAATAATCATGATGGCATATTGAACCGAAAGCCCGATGGGCGTCTGCAGTGTCCCGAGAATGGCATTAAGCACATCTGCCTTGTACTTGATCTGACTCGCCTGAATGCCGCTCTGGTACTCCTCATTTTCAACGTTTGCCGTTTTGATATACTGCATATTGGCCAGACGCTCTGCAAAAAAACTGGTCATCCGGGAGTAAGCTTTATTGATGGCGAAGTTCATCCGGTACTGTAATTTCCCAATGATAAAAATAATGACAAAGGCAAAGGGAATCACGAACAGGATCAGAAAAGCCAGCTTGTCGTATATTTTGCTCATTTCCAGATAGGCCATGACGAGCCCGTAACAGGAAGCAAAAAAGCTCGCTACACTCGTTGGAGCGGAAACAGCGCTTTCCGTATCTGAGGTTATACGCGAAATGAGAGACTGCGGCTGTTCTTTGTCATAAGTGGAGATGGGAAGCCTTAAAATTTTACTCCACAGGTTCCTCTGCGTGTTTCGGATTGCAATGATTCGCACGAAACCGGATACGAGCTGGAACGCAAACGTAACTCCCGCATAGGTTACACTCCACAGGATAAAGCCTTTCAGAAAATTTGCCTCTGTAATACCTCCCTCATAGATTTTAGCCGTATACGGCACAAGCAAGAGGTTGACCTGAGTCATTGAGAAGCTCAAAATCACTGTGGCAATCAACAAGTGCCACGGAAACTTGATTTTTGCATAAAATGTAAGAAACGTCTTCCAGGAGGTCTGCTCCGTTTTTCCCACAGTTACCTTTTGATCCAAACCCATCATCCCCCTTACCGGTTCATCATACTTTGGTAGAATGAATTACTTACCATCATTTCCGAATGCGATCCCGATGACACACTGCGATCTTTGTTAAGCACGATAACATGATCGGTAGGTCGGATTACGGTAGAGTCGTGCGTAACAATAATGACAGTCCGATTTTTTTTCAGGTTTTCCAGCCCATTCAATACCTCTGATTTGGCAATGGCATCTAGGGCTGTTGTTGGCTCATCAAGCACTAATATTTTGGGATTTTGCAAAATAGCCCGTGCGATCGCGATGCGCTGACGCTGCCCTCCCGACAGTTTTGAACCAGATTGTCCAACCTGTGTCTCATATCCGTCAGGCATTTCAGTAATAAATGCGTGTGCATTCGCCAAAGTAGCTGCCACAACAATCTCTTCATTCGAGACTTTGTGTTTCAGCCCGAATAGGATGTTTTCCTTGATCGTTCCGGACAATAAGGGGACCTCTTGGGGTACATAAGCAATGTCCTTGCGCCACCTTCGGATATTGAAATCATGGATGCTGCTCCCGTTCAGAACGATGCTGCCGCTAGTTGGTTCGTACAGACGTTCCAATAATTTAAGGATGGTCGTTTTACCTGCCCCGCTTGGCCCGATAATCACACTCGTTCGCTGGAAAGGAATCGTAAAGGTTGCATCGCTTAGCACCTCCGAACCGTCGTCGTAGCGGAAAGAAACCTTGTTGAAATGAATATCGCCGCTCTCCATTGCCTCTTTGGCATAGGGAACCATGCCTTCTTCCGGACTTTTGAGGACATGCGCTACCCGAAACAAGGAACCCTGCGTCGTTTTAATGGCATCCCATTGTCCACCTTTATTTCCCACCATATTCAACAAATTGATTGCAAACATATAGAAGGCGTACCATGTGGCCACATCCAATCGACCATCCCGCAAGAGAGGAATGCCTATGAGCAATAGAATTACCGTTTGAGTCAAAGTGACGAGACTGTTGATGGGGAATTGAAATAGTCCGATATAAAGCAATTTTTTTTGCGCATCATACAATTGATGAATAGCTTGATTACCACGCTTACTTTCAAGCTCTTCCTTGTTGAACGCCTTGATCACGGGGAAGCTGGAGATCAGTTCGCTTATAAATTGGGTCAGGCCGGCTAACTTATCCTGAACCTGAATCGATGCTTTCATAAACAAGCGGCCAAAAATAAAAGATACGATCATAACTACGGGGATGAGGGCTAAAAGAAGATAGGTCAATGATGGATCATAATTCGAAATTTGTGTTAGGGTAGCGTAAAACACATAGATGCCGAGCAGCTCTGCAACGAGAACTCGTATGATGAAGTTCCTTAGATTCTCGGTGTCCCGCGTTATTCTGCTAATCAAGCTGCTTGCAGGGAATTTGTCAAAATAATCGGGTTTTAGCTTAAGCACTTTATCCCATATGACATTTCTGAAATTTCGGTCAATCCTGGCTTTGGCAAGACTTTCAAATAAGCCGTTAATCTGGCCGATCAGGCTCATGGCAATCTGGGAAACAATAATGACCGTGATGAGCTGTACCGATACATTGCCTGCAAACAGCTCGCCGGTTTTGCTCGGGATCAGAAGATACAATTTCGTGTTAAATATGCTGATTAAACAATAAACGATAATCCAGACATAGGGCAGTTTAGCTTTCAAGCACAATTTCAAAAAAAGCTTCCATATCCCTTGGTTCGGATTTTCAGGTTGTTTCAACCTGGGGCTTAGATTAACCTCTACTTTTCCTTCCATTACATTTCGTTCCCCCTTTTTGCCATCCAAAGCATGATAACTTGATTCTCATGAGGTGCAGTGAACATGAGGTGGTTTTCAAAATTGGGCAATGATCAATTATATAATTATAAAATCTTTTTTGTATTATAATAAATTTTCATCATACAGTCTACACTCTTTTTTCATAACTTCGGAATGAAATTGACATGAGTTGTTAGATAAATGTCAGGAGATGAGGCATTCTACTATATTCCTTTATGCATGCCCTAGTCGATTGTGCTGCCAAGCTTAACAAAAGCCGACTTTATTTTGAATTAACGTCGGCTTTTGTTAAGCTTCAACATATATTGAGGAACAAGTTGTTAACGCTGGTTTTAAACAAAATCTATTTTTTTAAATTAAGGTAGTGAATGAAATCGCAATAAACTATATACTTATATTGGTCTTAGACCATCATATGAAGGGTAGGAGGACTAATGTTGTCTAACAACCAAACGATTCTGAATAAGTATATTTCCATGGTAGATTTCTTGGCCCATATTTTAGGAGAAAACAATGAAATTATGCTTTTTGACGCAACTAACCCTGAGCATTCCATCATGGCAATAAAAAACAATTATATTAGTGGCCGAGAAATTGGTGGGCCAGTGACAGATTTTGTTTTACAAATCTTAAAAGATCATGGGGATAATGCTGACTTTGTGACCAATTACGAGGCCGTATCGAAATCCAAAATTAGATACCATTCTTCAGCATACTTTATTCGCAATGAAAGTAACGAAGTTATTGGGGTACTCTGCATTAATACTGACCTGCAGCCTTATCAAAACATTATGGACGCCGCTCATTATGTTGCTCGACATCTACTTGGAGATCCGAAAAAACATAGTGCCTTGGGTTCGTTTAATGTGGATCCTTTAAACTTGCCTATAGAAGATTTAACGCTGAGCTCCGTTTCACGAGTGATTTCAGCCAAAGGGATCCCGCCGGAACGTATGAATCAAGAGGAAAAAATCGAGGTCGTAAACGAACTAAACAATCTAGGTGTTTTTCTATTAAAAGGAGCTGTTAGCGAAGTAGCCGAACAATTAAAAACATCAGAAGCAACTATATACCGTTACCTTAAAATTGTTCAAAAGTAAGGTATCGTTATAGAGCACAAACGTGCGTTCAGGTATCCTATAATGCTCCCATAGATTGAGACACGTGAGGGGAAAAAATAAGATATAATAAAGCCATGGAAAAATGGAACCGATATACCGCAGAGTTTAAGACAAAAGTCGTGCTGGAAGTGCTCCGCGAGGAGCAGACAGTGAATGTGATTGCCGCTAAATATGAGCCTAGCCCCGTGATGATTAGTCGCTGGAAATCGGAGTTTTTAGAGCGTGCCAACACGGTTTTTGAGGAGAAGACCAGTGAAGTCGAAAAGTAAAAAAGGAGTATGAAAGTAAGCAAGAGCATCTAGAAAAGCTAGTTGGCCAACTCACAGTGGAGGTCGACTGGCTCAAAAAAATTTGGCCTTAAATGAGCCTCTAGAAGCTCGTAAAGGTATGGTCGAGCGAGGCAACGCCGAAATTAATATCAAACGTCAGGCAGATCTTCTAAGCATCAACAGAACAAGCATATACCGTCCTGAAAAGGAGCATTGTGAGAGCGAAGTCAATGTGTAAATCATGCATCAGATCGATGAGATCTACACCAAACACCCTTACTTTGGCTACCGACGAATGACCTGGTTCCTTCGAGAGCTAGGCTATGAAGTCAATCGCAAACGGCATGTTTAGATTATGAGAAATATGACCGTGCAGGCGTAAACTCAGGAAACTCTCGAAACGGCAGCTATACACGCACGCTGCACACCGAATATGGAGATCTGAAACTCAACCCGAGATCGCAACGGAGAGTTTAACAACAAACGGTCGCTCCGTACAAGCGCTCCAATGACACTCTGGAGGCCTTCGTTATTCACAGACTTCCCCGCGCTGCTCCTTCACACTGCCGTGTTCGACGAAGTAATCAGGTATGCCTATGATTTTCACGTTCATACCATGAATTTCTCTTTGAGAGTAAAACTCAAGTACCTGACAAATTGACCGCCGCCTCCTTAATCTGCCTCATAAAAAGCATAATTTTACTTGGGAACAACCTCCAGTAGGCCAGCAATCTTGGCTGACCCTGGTTCGAGCTTAAGCTTTACCAAAACTAACTTTAACTCCATACAAATTACAGCTGCAGGGGCCACAGCAGACACGGCCGCGACAGGCGAGATCTGTATCACCCCACGCTATCGGGTATAAAAAAAAGAGCGATCCCTCCAAATGGGACTTCGCTCTGTTTTTATATTGGATCCGCCAACATTTTCTAAACAATAGCGGTCATTCACTTGGAAAGCAGTTTTGAAATGCCTACACGTCCATAGCGTATATTTACGTTAAATTGGTGGCCCCACCAGTCTTTTATCGTTAAGCAAAATCGCAATCAGTTTGATGGTTGATTTTCGTTTTGAACGGTGTGTTTTCCATAAGCGCAAAGAAAGACGCGTACGCCTTCAATGATGATACGTTTGGTTTGTTCCTCCTCTAATGTCCCGGTTTTTCTCGGTTGATCAAATACCAATAAAAACGTTAAGGCAGCGAAGTGCTTTGTAGCCATTACAGGATCGGGCACATCGAGCAGTCCGGTTTGTCCAAACTCGGTAAACCTCCTGATAATCCCCTCTTCCGTTGCGTTATCCAGCTTTTCTAAAAACGAGGCTGGCAGGTTGGCGGCTTCCATTGTAACGAGACGCATCAGAGCGCTGTAATCGGACGAACCTTTCGCAGAAGTTACGAATTGTTCGCAGAATAAGATGAGCGCCTGCTCCAGATCCTCGAATTCCCAGAGGTAGTCTGATATCCCTTGCTTGATCATGTCCAGAACCGCCCGACTGGTTTCTTCCACAACAGCAAGCAGCAAGTTCTGTTTGTCGCCATAATAATCATAAACGGTCCTTTTGGAAACCCCCGCTTTAGCTGCGACCGCATCGACGCTGGAGCGATCAAACCCATCTGAAAGAAACAGATCCCGTGCCGCTGCAATAATTTTAGCTCGTTTGTCTGAAGAGCCTTTGCGGATTTTTTTGTTTTCCGTATTATCCATGCTTACGTTCCCCCCTACAGGTATACTATCAAAAATGAGTTCCACTTCACAAACTACACTGCACGGTGTAGTATAATCAATGCAACATATCAAAATCCATGATCAAGGAGGATTTTATCCATGAAAACCGTGCAGTCTTTTGTTGATGTTCTCATTGTCGGGGCCGGACCAACAGGGCTTACACTTGCCTGCGACCTTGCCCGTCGAAACGTCGACCATCGTATTATTGAACGAAGCGCCTTATATAACGTTGCATCTCGCGCTAAAGGAATCCAGCCTCGCTCGCTTGAAGTCGTCGATGATTTAGAGGCCGTTCACTACATTATTGACACAGGTGTTGTGGATTTGCCTGTTCGTTATTATACCGCAGATGGCGGGAGTGTGGACAAGCCAGCTATAACCGTTGCAGCCAGCGCCGAACTTGAGACACCCTATCGTGATCCGGTCTGGATTGCTCAATTTGATGTTGAAAAAGCATTGCGCGACCGATATGCAGTGCTTGGCGGTCAAATTGAGTTGGGCATGGAAGCAGTTGGGCTTATTCAGGATTTGGACGGGGTAACGGTAACCGTGAATACACCACATGGAGAAGAGCAGATTCGCGCTCGTTATTTCGTCGGCGCTGACGGGGGCAAAAGCAATATCCGCAAGTTTATTCGCTTGCCGCTGATTGGGGAAACACACGATCATGAGCGATGGTATCTTGGCGATGTACGATTGGAAGGGTTAGATCGTGACCATATCCATATCTGGACATCTTCGGAGGGGATGGTCGGGGTGACACCGCTGCTGAAATCCGATATTTGGCAACTGCAGGCTACAATTCCAACAGACATCGAAGAACCAGAGCAGCCGTCGCTAGAGGCGTATCAAGCCATGTTTGACCGTCGCGCCGGGGCCGGACGTGTTCGGCTCACGGATGCCTCCTGGCTGTCTATCTACCGGGTCAACGTCCGTATGGTTGAATGTTACCGCAACGGCCGGGTTTTCCTTGCCGGCGATGCCGCTCATGTTCATTCGCCAGCCGGCGGCCAAGGCATGAATACGGGGATGCAGGACGCATACAACCTCGGATGGAAGCTGGAAGCCGTCGTACGCGGAGCTGACACCAGCTTGCTCGACACGTACGATGAGGAGCGCCGCCCCGTAGCTCAAGCCGTGCTCGAGGACAGCACGAAAAAAATGGGAGGGGTCGTAGAGACGGCCACTGAACGCGGAGCGTTATCCCAATCCTTGAGCACCATATCCGACGATCTGACGAGCGGGCTTCTCATTTCCTATCGGTCAAGTTCTCTTACCCACCCGTCTGCTCGAACGAATGTTACCCGTTCATTGCCCGGGGATCGTGCTCCTAATGCCGTGGGTCTGCAAGGTACAGGGTTTGCAGGAAGTGTATTTGACCTGTTGCGCGGCCCACACTGGACGCTTTTGGCTTTTGTAAACCGCACAGATCATCTTTCTTTGAAGAACTTCACCTACGACGAACTCCATGTGCATTGCATCCTGCCATCGCATGTGGAGGGAGCGGAAGGCATATTCGACACAGCAGGGAATGCCTATCGAATTTACGATGTGGCAAGCGAAGAAATCGTATTGATTCGTCCCGACGGTTACATCGCACTGCGTACCTCCATTGATGACACCGCATCGATCTTGAAGTACTTGAATTTCATTTATCGCGAAAACTGATTTGGAAAAGCCGTCGGCGATCGTTTACAACATCTCAGGTGACCGCCGGCACTTTTTATGAACTGAGTTTAAATTGATGATACGGGAAGGACTGTTTTTATGGAAGAAATTATTCGAACCGTTAACCTGACAAAGCAATACGGAAATAAAGTCATTGTAGATCGCGTTTCGATTTCCGTTAAAAAAGGAGAAATCTATGGGTTCCTGGGTTTGAATGGCGCAGGGAAAACGACAACCATTCGAGCTCTTCTCGGAATGAGTAAGCCTTCTTCCGGAGAAGTGTATTTGTTTGGTCAGCGCTGGGCGAATGGGAATCCCAATTTGTCGAGACGAGTAGGTTATATGGTGGAAGTTCCTTATGCCTACCCTAACTTTACGGTTAGGGAAAACTTGAGTTTGATGGCCAGGTTGCGAGGATTACCGGTTCCGAGGGCAGTTAACGAAATTATGGAGCAATTGAATCTGACCCAATATGCGGATAGTAAGGCAAGAGATTTGTCACTTGGTAACGCGCAGAAGCTTGGATTGGCCAAAGCGTTAATTCATAAGCCGGACGTTCTGATTCTTGATGAGCCAACCAATGCGCTTGATCCAGCCGGAATTGTCGAGATAAGGGAAATGCTGAAAGCTCTAGCTTCTCAACAAGGGGTTACCGTGTTTATATCGAGCCACATCCTTGAGGAAATGTCCAAAATGGCTTCTCGAATCGGCATTATTCACAAAGGCGTATTGCTTGAAGAACTGACAACAAAAGACTTTGAAACCATCCGTCGAAAGCAGTTGATGATCGGAGCGAAGGATGCTCGGAAGGCTCAAGCTATTCTTTCAGACTCCGGGTATGCGGTACATTCGACTTCGAATAACTGCCTTGCACTACCGGATGATCATGCCGTGAAGCATCCCGAACATATTGCGAAATTGCTTGCTCATCACGAAGTGCCGCTCACCATGCTTAACATTGAAGAAGAGAATTTGGAACATTATTTTCTCAAAGTAATCGAAGCCCAGGAGGGAAAACGAAAATGAGACCATTGTTGACAGCCTGTAGCGTTGAAGTTTATAAATTGCGTCGATCCTTTGTTTTATGGGGCACGCTTCCGTTTATAATGTTTGTCATCACGTTGTTTTTGGGGCAGCCCGATTGGCCTTCTTTTTTTGAACGGACTGCGTTTTTGTATGCATCCGTGTTTGGGCTGCTGGGGTTTGGATTGGTGACAAGCTGGACATTTGGCCGTGAGTATTCTGAGCGGACGCTCAAAGATTTGCTCGTTTTGCCCATATCGCGCGGTAAAATAGCGATTGCCAAATATGTCGCAATTATATTTTGGTGTTTTGTAATGATGTTGATCAGCTTTGCTTATGCCTTAGTACTTGGTTTTGCTATTGGACTTCCTGGCTTTTCGTTTGCGATTGTACAACATTATTTGTTCCTAATACTTATCATTGGCTCTCTTCACCTATTATTAAGTGCCCCTCTTGCCCTACTGGCCTGTATATCGCGCGGTTATCTTGTGCCGATCGGCTTTGCTTTTACAACTTTGATGTTGGCACTGGTATTCGGGCCTACTACCATTGGCACTTATCTGCCCTGGTCTGTACCTGCTTTGCATTTGCAGGAAAACGGCGTCGCATCATTTCCCTTGGCAGGTATCAGTTATTTTCTGGTATTGTTAATTGGCCTAGCAGGTTTCATTGGAACGGTTAAATGGTTGCAAAACAGGGAGCAACGATGATTAACTAGAAAATACCTGCCCCTCTCCCGGGCAGGTACTTAAAGGTGAATCGTATGAATGGCTTACCAACATCGATCACTAAATATTAGTCCAGAAGGCTGTAGATCTGAATGCTCTCCACCTTGGCATCCTTGATATGAAACGACATCACATCCACATAATTGGATGGCTCGTAACGGAAGTCATCCTCCTCATTAGGGGCTCCATCACCAAGCAGTTTCCCCTCAGGGTAGGCGTTTTTGAGTGTATCCAGGCTATCTCCTGCTTTAATGTTTCGCACTGTCGCGTACTTAGGATCTGTAATTTCGATATGAAAGATGGAGTCTTGTTTCCCCTCCGGTATACTGATTGTTTTAATCTCCAGACCAGGATACGTATAAACCTTTTCTGTAAAACCGATTAACGTATCCATGTTTGTTCCATCGCCGGCACTGTACGTATGAGATTTCAGGTTATCCGGTTTGCCCAGCATCTGTTCCATCTGATCTTCATTCGCTGTATCCGAAATCGCAATGGTGTGCTCATTATAGACAAAAGCAAGTTCCTTCAGCACCACATTGCCTTCCTTCTCCATCGAACCTTCCTTAATAGCTTCAGCACTCTGTCCTTCCGAATTTTCTGAAGCAGGCGCAGTAGGATTTGATGCTCCTTCGCCTTTGGCCTGTTCGTCGGGCGTGTTTTTTTCAGCCGAGTTCTGCGCCGCTTCTGGCGTCTTGGCACCATTGGACTGACAGCCCGTCAGTGCCATCGTGAGTAAAATACTCAGCAGGATAACAGCTGTCGCTTTGTTAATCAATTTCATCGTGATCCCTCCATAAATGTGTGATTTCTTCTTATGAAGTGATTATAAAAAAAGCATTTGTTAGTCTCATAACAGAATTGTATTAATCTTGTAACGTAACTATTTACGCGCGTGTTTACGCACGGGGTAACACAATCGTAACGGTCGTTCCTTCCCCGATTTGACTTTCTATGTCGATATATCCATTAAACCGCTCTACAATCTCTTTGCAAATAGAAAGTCCAAGACCTGAACCGTTCGCTGTGCTTGCATTTTTCGCCCGGTAGAAGCGTTCCTGCACTCTCTCCAGCTCATCGCCCGCGATACCGATACCTTGATCACGTATCCGTATAACTACCTCGCTTGGCGTATGTGTAAGCTTCAATTCGATTAGCGATGGACTGCCTGAATATTTGATGGCATTGTCCACAAGGTTGGCGATCGCATGGGACATCAGCATTGGATTCACGTTGGCGTGGACTCTCGTCAGAAGCTTATCCTCCGGTTCCGCTTCCGCCTCCCTGAACATAATCTCGATTCCTTTATCTTTGGCCTTGCCACCCATACTCGTTGCGACTTGCTGAATCAGTTCGTTCATTTCCGTCTTCCGGACTTCCAGTTCGTTAGAATCAGCCTTGTCGAATCGGGATAGCAACAACAGTTCATTAATCAAGCGCGTCAGCCGGTCCGATTCCTGCAGCAGATGAGCATAGATTTTTTGCAGCTCCTTGTTCTCGTTCTCCCCTTCATACAAGTATTGAGAGAAACCACGAATTGCTGCCAGTGGTGTTTTTAACTCATGAGATACGTTGGAGACAAATTGTTTCTGGTACTGAATGTAATCATGAAGCTGCCGCCCCATGGAATCCAGCCCATCTGCCAGCATGCCCAGCTCATCCTTCCGGTTTAGATGAACTCTCCGAAACTCCTGTCTAGAGAAACTTTGCGCAGCCCCAAGCAACAGCTTAATCGGCTTGGTTGTGTTGCGGGCAATCCACAGACTGGATAACGTAATCAGTACAATAAATCCGCCTGCACCCGCAAACAGGATATAACGAATTTGATCCATAATTGCATAAAAGTAGGAAATGTCCTCCACGAACTCATACACATAAGCGTTTTGGTAGTATTGATCCTGAATGGGAGTGGCAAAATAAAGCAGATGATCTTCCGTTACGGTGTAGGCATAACTGCCGCTCAGGGCTTTCTCAATATTCTTTTCAAAAATAAGAGGTTTGCCATCATTAATGATGATGCCATCCGCAGCCAAGCCCAGCAACTGCTTGGAGCTATCATAGATACGTACTTCCTTGCCTGAAGCTTTCAGCTTCTCCAGAGCAAGTCTGACGATTTCTTTTGTCTGCGGCTCTCCTGTCGATGATCTATGCTGTGCCAACACCTCACGGAAGGACAACTCGGACAGATCCGCCTTCTCCCTCATCTGTTTTTCAATGGTAATGAAGCTGTAGTAATCGATGGCTTTATTCACCGCAAAAATAATGATGCCAAAGGACAGCACGGAGAAAAATAAATAATTCAGCAGTAACCGGGTTGCATACTTCAGGCCTCGCCACCTCCAAGTTGATAGCCAAATCCATAGATCGTCCTGACATACTTCGGTTCGTCCGCGTTATCCTCCAGCTTCTTCCGTAATCGCATGATGGTCATATCCACACTGCGACTGTCTCCCATAAAGTCATATCCCCATCCGATCTGCAGCAGCTCATCCCGGGTGAAGATTTTGTCTGGCCTTTTGAGTAACGTTTCCAGAATTTTAAACTCTTTGGCCGTTAAAGACACGGGTACATCGTTTTTCAGCACCCTTCGGCTTTCCAGATCAAATGTCAGCTCTTCATGAATGATGCGTGTAGATTTCACTTCTGTTCCTTCACTTGATTCCTCCTTGCTCTCGTTTCTTCTCAGAATCACCTTGATCCGAGCGAGCAATTCACGATTGTCAAAGGGTTTGGTCATGTAATCTTCCGCCCCTAGCTCTAGTCCCAACACCTTGTCGATTACCTCATTTTTGGCAGAGAGCATGATCACAGGAACGGCACGTTTCCCGGTGATTTCCTTGCACAGGTCATATCCGGAGCAGTCAGGCAGCATCAAGTCAAGCACCACCAGGTCCGGCCCAAAAGCATCCAGCAGCTGCAGGGCTATTTTACCGTTTTCAGCCGTTTGAACGACGTAGTTTTCTCTTCTCAGTACGAGCTCAATTAAATCTCTGATTGCGACTTCATCGTCAATGACAAGTATTTTCTTCAATGTGCACCCCTTCTAGCCTTGTTCCCCAGCTTGAATCATCATTTACCCTCATCTTAGCACAGACACTTGAGATTCCTCCACCAACTGGAAGATGAGGTTTTTTCCACTGAGCCCAACGTTTCTTGTACCGATAAAACAAAAAAGCCGCTAAATTAGCGACTTTCAATGGTTCCATCAAACCGGGTTTAAAAATTCAATTTTTTAACTTATAGTTCAAACGATGAATTTCTTGTCTATGTAGGAGAAAATAGTTTAATAACCATTTTTAATTATTTCAACGGCTTTCTCAACATACTCGTCCCTACCTTCCATAATTCCTTCAATGGTTGGATCAAGACGAATATCAGGCTGCACTCCTATTCTTTGCGTTGGTTTTTTATCTGGATAAAATATACCGATTCCACTTATGCCAGTTTTTATATTTCCTGGGAGAGTAATTCTAAATAAATTGCCATCCGCTCCAGCAGTTGGCCTCCCAAGAACTATTGAATTTTCTGTTTTTCTCAGCAACATCGTTGTAAACTCACCGTTACTCATAGTATGTTCATTGATTAAAATCACAACTTTCCCTTTATAAACCTCGTCATCTGTCCGTGGAGGCTCCCCTGAGGTAAGTGGTTCAAAATAATATTCACCTGGTACTGCACGATTAGGAAGTGACGCTTTGGCAAACTCTTCCTCAGAAGGGATCAGATATTGGGCCAATTTATAGTCAACTGAGCTAGAAGGGTAGTTTCTAAGATCAACAATCAGACCTTTAGTGTCCCACCATCTTTTCATGATGCTATCAATCTCGCCATCTACCGACAGACCGGCATTAATATAGTAGATCTCTCCGTTCTCCATTGCTTGTGATTTCGTATAAACAAAGTAATTAATCTCTTGTAGGCTGCTCGTCGCACTTATGTTCATCGTTTTTCCCTGTCGAATTACAGTAACGTCCATATTCTTTTGATGAGTTCGGAATAATGCATTAAAGAAATGACCAGACGTGTCTTCTCGTGATTGTGAGATGTAATTTCTTCTAGCTTCTAATAATTCATCAATATTATTGTCACCTACTTTTAATACTATGTCTCCGACCTCAAGTCCACATTTGTTATAGACTGTACTTATAACAATCTGATTGTTAATTTCGACAAAGTTTACGGGAAGCCGATATATTCCAAAATACTCAGTAATGGATTCTCTATTTTTGCCACCCAAATAAACATGAGAATCATGTACTCTAGTTGTTAGTTCTGCTAAGGTCATGAAATAGGATTCATAATCAGACCCATCTATCATTTTAGGAATAAACTCTAGAAGCACTTGATCCCAATCCTCTCCTATGACATCTTTATAAGGAAAATAGTATTCGATAATATTCCAATAGCGGAATAAACCAAGCAACCTGTAGCCGGTGTCATCAAATTTCATATTAGTATAAGCGTTGTCCGGTCCTTTTCGTTCATATAATACACCAAATAATGGAAAGTGTACAATTCTGCCCGTTACTTCAACAAAAGCAGCTGATCACATTGATCAGCTGCTTTCTTATTTTGATCGTGCTATCGTTTCCGCTAGTTTAATTGAAAATTCAATTTGCCTTCACTGCTTTGTTTTAATTAAGCATTTCTTAATAGGGCATTATACTACAATAATTGATACCCCGACTTCTTTCGAAATCACTCATAATATTTACACGAAAACCCATTTCCTGAAATATTTAATAGCACAATTTAGGTTTCAGTAATTTGAAGTGTCAAACGAAAAATGAAATGTTTTAGTTTGTTCTCCTCCGATTTTTTTATAGAATTTTATAGCATGTTGATCAACGCTATCCGCTTGAACAAACAATTCCTTAATGGATTTTGATTTGCAATATTCAATCATTTCATATACTAACCTACTACCAATTCCTTTTCTTTGACATTTATTAATGACCGCTAGATCATAAATGTACATCGAAGATCCCTCACGGTCATACATCTCTAATTCGAATCCAGTTAATCCTCCTACAACTTTGCCATCGATGGTTGCCACAAAGCAGACAAAGTTTGGATTTTTCAATAGTTTTTCAATATTATCTAAATTTACATAATTCGGATTCGACGATTCAAACTCTACATTAAACAACAATACTAGCTCATAAAACTTTGAATTGTCTCTAATTTTCAATTTTGTGTACTCTACAACACTCTTATTCATTGAAATTCTCCCCTATCTTTGTCTTGCTTAAAGCACTCTACTATAAATACTTTATTAATTTGTATTTCACATTGCTCTTGAACTCTCGGGGATTTCTGTTAGCGTCTTATTTGCGTACTTCGCAAATCATTCTATATGTAGGGTATTCTCTAAGCTTTTGAACTATCCTGCCCCGTTAGCTTAAAGAGACAACTGATCGCTCTGACCAGCTGCCTTCTCTTCTTTATTCAACTATCGTTTCCAGTTTGTTTAATGCACTAATGCGATTTGGTTTTCACTATGCGTATTACCATCTACATTGCTTTAGGGTTTCCCTTTCTGATACATTGCTTTTTTTTCTAACTTTAATGATTTTTATTTCATTCTCAGGTGTATCGATTAATGTGAAAATGACCCTATCATATGAAGGAGCGTGATGTCCTGAATAGTTTAATGCACTTGCAATAACTAAATGTCTTCGCTTATCGCCTTTAATTCGCTCAACGCTATCTATCCTTGGACACATTATAAAATCAGGAAAATCTTTCTCGATTACAGAAAAGTATCTTGTAAACAATGTTTCCTCCAGAAGTTCTTCTTTAGTTGGTCCAACAGGTTCATACTTCCAGCCTACATTGATCCAATCATAAAGCTCTTGCGAGGTAAATCGGATTTTATTTTTGTTCTTTGTAAGTACAATTTCACCATCAACGGGAGTGCATCTCTTGATAAGACGACCCTTACAGTTATATGCTGGTTCTAAAGTTATTAGATTACCGTTGGTCATGTTTATTTTTAAAAGCAATGGAACTTTATCAGCCTCTAACTCGGTTGCCTGTTCGCTTGGACTTGAAAAACTTGTACCGATAAAACAAAAAAGCCGCTAATAAAGCGACTTTCAATGGGTCTATGTTCTTGTCTACCGACAGAAGTTACTAGTAAGATCCGTCCATTTACGAAGTTTTATTCTGTATCGTCGAAAAAGCACATCCCGGGCGCGTTGCCGCGCTAATCGGAATGTGCTTAAATCAATTGTTCCGCGTCTACTGCTGTTGCCCCTCGATTAATTGAAGAACGCGATACAAGAACGTCGCCGCTTCAGCCCTGCTGGTCGTACTCTTCGGCTTCATGTAGCCGTTAGAGCCCGTAACCAGCCCATACTCGAACATCGTTGCCACGCTGTCCGCAGCATATGGCGCAATCTGGCTCGCATCACGGAAGCCCACAAGCGTTGAACCGGGTGCGGACGGCTTTATTGCCCCCGTCGTTTGCAGCGCTCGGGTCAGCATAACCATAGCATCCTGGCGGCTGATTGAATCTCGAGGAGCGAAGTTAACTTCGTTCACTCCCGAAGCGATTCCCAATTGCTTGGCGATGGATACCGCATCGTAGTAATAATCACTCGGCTTCACATCGGCGAACGTCGAGGCGATTTCGGCACGCAGGTCAAGCATGTTCACCAGCATCAAGATAAAATCAGCTCGCGTTACCTGATTTGCTGGGCTGAAAGTGCCCTTTTCGATCGAGGTGCCTTTGACGATGCCTCTTTCGGCCAGCATCTCGATCGCCTCGCGCGCCCATTCATGCTTGCTAAGGTCGGTAAATGCAGCCGGTTTCTTGCCGCCGATCGCATAGACGCCGACATGGTCGATGGAGAATCGCAGCATATCCTTGTCTTTGTCATACGACGCGCCATTAATTGCCGCCGCGCTGTCTCCCCTCAGTTCGAGAGCTTGCAGATCAACAGCTTGCTCTCCCGCTTGAAGCGAATACGGAATCGCAATCGAAATCGGTGCCTTCGCATTTTTCCAAGACAGAGCTTCACCGTCCAGTTGCAATGCAACTTCCACGATTGGCCTGTTGCCGATCCGCCCGGCCGCTTCGTTACTGCGATACTCGCCCGCATAATCGCTTACGATTACGAGCAGCTTTCCGGCATTCTCCTTGACTCCTGCCAGCATGTCGCCAGTCAAAACAAGCTGAGCGTACGGCGTGGAGATATGCAGAATCAGATTAGAATGGTTCGTCAGTTTAGCCGCCGGAAGCTCCAAAGCATAGCTCCCAGCCGCATTCCACGACTTCAATTCAAGATGAACATGTTTATTACCTTTGCTGTCGGCCACTGCCCTCTGAATGGCGGCATTCAGATCCGACGTCCCCACCGCAGCGGCAGCCTGCTGGCCGTTAATCGTCGGGACAAGCACGGCTTTGACTGAACCGTCCGCCTGCAACGAATACGGATTATGCGCCGGACCGCCTCCACCGTTGCCTCCGCCGTTGCTACCACCGCTGCCACCAGCGTTGCCTCCGCCGCTGCCACCACTGTTGCCACCACCGCCGCCTCCATTGCCTCCACCACTCGTAGGCGGCTTGCGGTATTCGAAGGTGACCAGCTCGGGAGTCGTCATGTGATCCGTTTCAAGCTCGACCGTATACTTCCCTTGCTCTTCTCCGGACAACGTAAAGTCGATGTGGAAGCTTCCATCTTCCTCAGTGCCCGTCTGACCGGTATATTGAATGTTGCCTTTTGGGTCTAGCACTTTCACATACAAATGTTCTTTCTTGCCGTTCATGACCAGGCCGTCAATCGTGACTTTCTTCGTGGAAGCGTCCACAGCGGCTTGTATGCCGTCCAACGTCTTTAGCTCTTGCTGCAGGGCAAGATCGTACACGCCGAATTCATAGAAGGAATAACCGTAAAACGTTGCCCGATTCAATCCCTCAAACTTGATGTATCTTGCCGTCGTTGCCGGGAATACCAGGGTGTTCTTGCCGTCAGCAGCTTTAACCACGCCGTTGTTGCCGACTTTCAAGGGCTCCCACGTTTGCTTATCATCCGAGACGCTCAGACGGTATTGGTCCGCGCGCGCATATTCCCAATCGATGCGGATCGTATCGAAGGTTTGCTGGCTGTCCAGATCAACCTGGAACCAAGCCGTATCGCGCACTTCGCTCGCCCAACGGGTGGCCGGTGCGCCGTCGAGCGCCTTCGCAGGCTCCAGACCTGCGGCCTCCGTCGAGGATGCCTCTGCTTCTTTGTCTTGTGAGATGCTGCCAGCCTCGTAATACACGCCTTCCTTCAGCGCCGTATAAGCGCCTTCCGTTACAAACTCAAGGCCTTTAGCTTCTTCCAGCTTCGCATTGAACGCCAGCAAATAGTCCCTGGCTTGCTCAGGGTCGCTCTCTTGCGTACGCTCCATCATGATCAAGGCGTTGCGCAACGCGCGTTCCGTATCGGCATTGCTTAGCTGCTTGTTGTCCGCGTACTTATCAACAAGAGCCAATAGCCCTTCAGCGCCCAAACGAGCTTCTATTACGAATTTAACCGTCTTGGATTTGGCAGCGGCCACCGTCAGCTCCAGCACATGCTTACCCGGCTTACCCGTCAGATCTACAACAGTTCCTTCCGTATAAGGCTTGCCGTCATACTTGGCCGTAACTTTAACGATCCCGCTCCCGTCATCTCCCGGAATGGTCCAGGTGAATGCGGCCTGTGTCGTCAGGCACGATCGTATGCTCCGAGATCGGCTGCCCGTTCATGAGCGCTACAACATCAGGCGGAGCAGCGTCTTGCTTCTGATAAGTGCCTTTCGAGAATTGATACAGCCAATCGTAAAGCACGCGGGTAGCAGGGTCTGCGCTTTTCGCCGCGTTGTATACTGCGTTGTTGCCTTGATAGTAAGCTTTATATCCTTGCTGCATCAGACCGGTATCCACGCCGCTGTTCAAGTACTCGATGAACCGCTCGCGGAAGACGGCGTCGTTGATCATCCGGTCGTCGAATTCCAGCTCCAGCGACATGCCGTACCGCTTCGCCATATCCGCTGTATCCTCCAGACGCGAAGGGTCCAGTTTCTCGAAGAAATAGTTCGGCTGCAAAGATACGGCATCCATGCCGACATCCTTCCACATGAATGCCTTATAGGCCATAAAATGAGGAATCCAGAACAGCTTTAGGCCTGCGTTATGAACGATGTCGCTCGCTCTCTTGACCATCTCCGGTCCGGTCGCATGCGTGCTGATTTGTTCCTCCAACCAATACATGCCGACGAGCTCCAGGTTCGAGTAGCCCGCAGCCGTCCATCTGTCTTGCACTTCATCGACCCACCACTGAATCGCTTTGGCCCGGTTATCCAGCGAGGCGGCATCGCCGACCGCACCTACATCGAAGTTCAGATCCTCGCCGTCAATGCTGCCGAAGTCGGACTGATACTCGCCCGGTTCTGGAATCATCAGAACAACCTTCGTCTTATGGTCAGGCTCGCCAAGCTTCACGCCTGCCCAGGCCGTCGCCTCGTTCAACGCGCTCATATCGCCGCCAGCGTTAAACGTTTTATCCAAATACCATTCCCATTCCTGTTTTCTGGCTTTGCCGGCCGCTTCTATCGCTCCGAAGCCTCTGCCGTTATCCGATGTCAAGCCCAGATACAGCACGCCGTCGAACAGCCAATCGACAGGCTCTCCCTGCTCGTTCACATAACTGATATTAGGGATAACCCGTTCCTTCGTCCAATTTCCTGTGCCGTCCGCGTAGTGTCCGTTATACAGCAAGCCCAGGTTTTGAATCCCGCCAGTAGCATCTCCAGGCTGCAGGAGGGCATAAGGCTCAGGCTGTACCGGCTGCGCTCCGGCGATTTCTATGCATAATTAGTTCTGCTCCTGTTCCTTCAACTCCGCAAGCGCATCAAGCATATTCAGAATAACGGTCACTGCTTCAGCTCTCGTCGCCGAGGCGGCAGCAGCGAACCGGTTGTCCCCGCGACCGTTCATCACTCCCGCCTCCTGGGCTGCTGCCACGTACGGCTTCGCCCAAGCTGGGATATGATCCGCGTCCGCGTAAGAGAGCTCATGCCCTTCCGCAGTCTTCAGACCCAAGCTGCGAACAATCATTGCTGCCAGTTCTGCTCGACTGATCGAAACCTTTGGTCGGAATGTCCCATCCGCATAGCCGCTGATCAGGCCGGATTCCAAGGCTAGCGCAATATAAGGCTTCGCCCAGGTTTGAATCGAACCTGCGTCCGCGAAGTCTAGCGAACTGTTCGCACCTTGCAGCTTCAACGCTTTGACCAGCATGACGACGAATTCGTCTCTGCTGACCGTCTTATTCGGCTTGAACGTCTTGTCGGTGTAGCCCGCTACGAATCCAAGCTCAACCGCCCGTTTGATGGACGCTTCTGCCCAATGGCTCGCAATATCGTTAAGCCGAACGGTTGTCGATCTGCCGGACTCCCCGCCATTGCCGCTGCCGTTCTCATTGCCGCTGCCGTTCTCATTGCCGCTCCCGTTCTCATGGCCATTGCCTGGATCTCCGCCACCCGGATTTGAACCGCCGTTTTGGCCTTTTTCCGGACCTGGGGTTACTGGAGTCGGAAACCATCCTCCGCCACCGGAGCTAGGCAGCGCTTTGATTTTGATCTTGAACGTTTTCTCCGCGGATGCAGCTCCCTTGCTGATCGTCGCGGTCAGCACGACCTCCATGTCGCCTGACCCGCTTGACGGACGTTTCAACAACTGTCCATTCGCATTCAGGTAGTCGGGTTTTGAACTGCTCCAGACGATGCGCGTACCGAGCTGCCCTTTCTGCGGGAGGTAAAGGTTGGATGTGATACTTCCGTTTACATTAAGCTCGATCAGACCCATTACGTCTTCGATCGTTAGACGATCACGCGCAACGCTCAGCGTTGCATACGCCTGTTCGGCCTCAGGACGAGACAGCTGGGCGGTTTGAATAGCCGCAGTCGCTTGCCCAATCGCTTGCTGAAGCTGTGCCCAGCCCTCGGGAGAGTAATTGTCCTCCACAAGCTTGTCGGCCTCGATAGCCGTCAACAGGTCGATAATCGGCCGTAGATTGCCGAGTTTATATTCCTCGCCGTACACTTCAAATTCCTCAATGGAATAGCCGAACATAGTAGCTCTGGACACGCCTTCGAACTTCACGTATCTGGCTGGAGTGCTCTGGAAGGTAGTCACGACTCGTCCCGGCTTTCCGTTAATCTCCCCATTGTTGTCTTTCACAATGTTCGTCCAGTTCTCCTTGTCCTCGGACACGAGAATGCGGTACTTCGAACCATAAGCCGTTTGCCACAAAATAGATACCGCATCAATGTACTTCACTTCACCTAGATCCACCATGTACCAGGTATCGTCCACCCAATCGCTCGACCATCTGGTATCCCCTCTGCCGTCCACCGCTTTATCCGCCGTGTAGGACGAGGATTCCGGCTCTGAGGATTCAGCTTGCTTATGCAAAGCCAGATTTCCATGCAGGTCCAAGTAGGTGTTCCTTACGATGAGTTCGTCAATCAAGCCTTTAAAAGCATTCGTTTCGCTGCCGATTTTGGCTACCGGCAGAACGAATGTTTCCAGCTTGGAGCCGTCTTTGAGAGTCGCCGTATATTCACTGCCGTTAATGAAGATGGAGGTCCCCGTGTCGTCGCCGATCATAATGACATGGGTCCAGCGATCGGTCGGCAGCTTATAATTGAATTCGCTGACGTAATTTTCTTTGGTGATGGCGATTTTACCGCTGCCCCCAATGTTGTATTTCAGCTGTCCGTCCGGAGATTCCAGCAGCACAACTCCTTGCGGGTTGTCAGCGTCCGGTTTGATCCACATGGACATCGTCCAGCCGAAACCAAGCGTGCGAAGCGGGGTTTCCACGTAGCTGGCCCCGCCGTTTAGCCTCACGGCTTGACCGAAGATTCCCTTCTCTGTGCCTGCATTCACCGCGTTGCCGTCAAAGCCGTTCCCCGAACGGTCCGCGAAGCCTCCGTCGAAGGTATAATCCAGCACGAGATGCCGCTCATTGTCGATTTGAAGCTTGTGTGACTGATGAACACCCGGCGGGTCCACGTACCTTGAGGCATCCGCCTGGAAGCTTGCGAAGTTCCGATCGATGCGGTTGCCTCTCCACAGCTTTTCCGCCAGCACTTGCATGGAAGGCAAGATCCGCTGATGCGAGTCCGCCATGGATACGCCTTTCTCTACGGACACATCGTTCCAGAGCGCGAACATGCCGCCTTTGACCTGCGGATGCGCATAAGGAAGCCTCGTCTCCAGCCAATCGTTAGGCTCCCACTCGTTGTAAATAAAATCGTAATTCAAATAGCTGCGGTACAGCTGCGGAACGATGTAGAGCAAATTCGTATTGGTATTGATAATATTGTAGCCGAGCTCCACGGCCTGCTGAGCGCTTCCGTACGGCTCATACCAGATGTCCATCGTCGCATGGTTGCTGACCGGCGTCGTGCCGTCGTATGCGGACAGACTGCCCCATAGACGGGCGCGTTTGCCTTTGCTGTTAATGTGGTTAAGGAGCATATCCACGTACCTGCGGAACGCTTCCTTGTCGTCGCCGAAATATTCATCCGTGCCGACGTGCACATCCGGGCCGACGAAGGTCGGATTGCTGCCGTCGAGATACTCGTCAAAGAGTGCTTTAATGAAGTCGAGCGTCTCAGGACGATGGATATCCAGCTGATTGTTGCTGCCCAGTCGAGAATCGTACGCGATGAACGCGCCGGAGTGGCCCGGCGTATCAATTTCCGGCACGACGTTTACGCCGTATTCCATCCCAAGCAGCTGCAGGTCTCTGAATTGCTGCTTCGTATAATAGCCGTCCTTGCTCGTCACTCCCGGAAATTTCTCGCTCTCCAGACGGAAATAACCGACATCGCCGACATCATCGTTCAGGTGAATCTGGAACCGGTTCATCTTATAGTAGGACATCAGCTTGACATAGTCCTGCAAAAACTCGATCGTATAAAACTTGCGGCCCACATCGAGCATAAAGCCCCGATCCGGGTATTTAGGATAATCGCGCGATTGCCCCTTAGGCATCGCCTTATGATCGGCAGCGTGGCCGAGCAGCTGCAAAATCGTTCTCGTGCCGAACATGACTCCCGTCTGCTCGGACGCAGCAACAGAAGCATACTCGCCGATATTCAGCTCATATCCCTCTTTCCCTAATCCCGCTTGCGCGGCATCCAGCATCAAATAGATATCTCCCTCTTGAGGAAAACCAACCTTAACGGTCAGTGACAACTTCGTTAAATCCAATAAGTCCTGCTGCAAAATGTCAGCCGTCCCCCGCAGAGCCCCTTCATCATCTGCACGAATGACGATTTTGGATTTGTCCGACAAGCGGAACTCCCCGGTTGCGCCCAGCCACTCACGCAAAGAAGGAATGACACGCGGCTCCGGGTTCCGATCGCTCGTCTGCTCGTAGAGACCGGGTACGGTGACTAGCGCATTATCCGTTAAGAGATATGTCGGATCGCTGTCGCTCTGGATTTGCAGCAGCAGCTGAACCTGAGTATCGACAAGCGGCGCATGAATATTGCCCTGCACGTCGATCACCGGCAAGCTATCCGTGTTCACCAGCGTCAGCGTATAACCTTCCGGTACAGCGGGCAGATTCAGCAGGGTATCCCCTTCGGAGACGACGATGCTGTTTTTCACCGCGTCCATGATTGGCTGCAGTTGCGGTCTGCCTTTGTATACCTCGATTTCCCAGAAGGAGTATCCGTAATAAACGCCCTCAATAGGACGTCGCGTCTCCCCTTGAAACTTGACGTATTGCGCCACTGTCGGCTCGAAATCGATCGTATCTTCACCCGGCCCGGACGCGACGAGCACGCGGTTGTCCGCGAATACGTTCCGCCAGGATACCGCATCGTCGGATACGAGAATTTGATATTGCTCCGCCGGAGTCTGCCAGTTGATGATGACTCTTCCGATTTCAACAGGCTCGCCCAGATCAACGTAAAACCACTGATCGTCCGTTCTTTCCGAAGACCAGCGGCTTGCATTTTCGGTGCCCCCATCGACCGCTTTCTCAGGTCCGAAATAATCCACTTCGTTCGACGACGAATAAGCCGTTTTCCCTAGAGCCAAATTCCCTGTTGCGGCATTGGACATCTCCCAAAGGGTGGTCACCATTATGAAAGCGGTAACAAAAATGACTAAAAAAATAACCCTCTGCCGTAAACCCACGAATATCCCTCCCGTCGTAATTTGCACGAATTACCACAAGCAACTCGCATGACCTTCCATGCTATTTGCTGCGGCAACTTCATTATAAGTAGAGGGCAATCAAGCATCGATATACATGTGTTTACATTCCATATACAAATGTGGACATTTGGCCTTCTACGGTGAATCAAGGCTAAGCATGCCAGCATTTCGATCATATCTGGTGCCGTCAGCATTTGAGCAGCTAAAGGGATATAGAAACAGCGGCATTGTAGGACACAAATATCCTAAAATGCCGCTGCACGTATCCCGTTATTATAACAATGCATCATCTCTGCAGTTCCGAAGGAGTTAATGTACAATGAGGACTGGGCAACTTGATAGCTGTGAAACCTTGTGGCTGACACTACCAAGCATCATTTCTTTTATGCCCGTTAGCCCACGACTTCCGATAATAATAAGTTGCTGTTCGGCATCCCTTGCATACTTTAATATTTCATGTCCAGGATCTCCCTTAAGATGAACTGTTTCCGAGTTAATCCCTGCAGATTGTAATTTAGATTTGGCTTGTTGCAATTGTTCCAAACTCGCTTTCTCCATTTCGTTCAATATATCTTCCAAGAAATTCTCTGGTACATATGTCATGCCATTCGGCACATATTCCTGGATGACATTAACCAAGGTAACTTGAGTTTGTTTGTTTCGGACTATTTCAACGGTTGCATCGAGGAGTTTGGTTGTTATTTCAGCTTTATCAATGGCCACCATAATTTTGTCAAACATATTTATCATCCTTTCCGTGGCAGCTCGTAACTAGTGCGGCTACCTACAAAACGGTTTCTTGCTGCTCCTATACCAACTAAAAAGAGTAAGACCGAAGCGCCAAGCAGAATGAAAAGTGGCAGATTCCAACTATTTGTCGCATCATGCAGATATCCTATGAGGGCAGGACCGATTGCGGCAAGAAGATATCCGATCGATTGGGCCATGCCAGATAGTTCCGCTGCTTGATGCGCATTTTCAGTACGTAACCCGAAAAACATCATCGACAAACTAAAGGCGAAACCTCCACCAATTCCAAGTAGGATGATCCACAACAGAATGATATTGGAGCTTCCGTAAAGAAGTCCGAGCGTTCCCGTCAATAGCAAAATGGTTGTGATGACCACTAACAAACGTTGACTAGACATGCGCCCGGCAATAACGGGAACAATAAAGGTAAATGGAAGCATCGCTAACTGCATGATCGAGAGGTACCATCCTGATTGGTTGGAGTCAATTCCTTGCTGCTTTAAAATTTCAGGCAACCAAGCGATCAACACATAGAAAACCATGGACTGTATACCCATAAACAAGGTTACTTGCCAGGCAAGCGGGGATCGCCAAACATTCACATCGTAGCTGACCATCCTTTGACTTGTCGTGGCTGTTTCCTTCGCTTGATTTCTTAATTGGGGTAGCCAACAGAGGATCGATACAAAGCTTAAAATCCCCCATATTCCCAATGCTCCCTGCCATTTTAGACCTGCGTTCACGGCTAGAGGAACACTGATTCCCGATGCGATTGCTCCACATAAATTCATTGAAATGGAGTAAACACCTGTCATGGAGCCAATTTTATCTGGGAAGTCCCTTTTGATTATACTTGGCAATAATACATTACATACGGCAATTGCGAATCCAAGAACTGCTGTCCCAATAAACAGATTAACTGCGCCAGATAATGAACGTATTACAATACCTGCAGTCAGAAAGATTAGGGCAATCAAAATGATACGCTCTACCCCATATCTTCGTCCTAATTTTGGTACAAGAGACGATAATAAAGCAAAGGCGAGCAAGGGTACCGTTGTGATCAGGCCTGCTAATGTATTTGAAATATGAACGTCATCCCTTATAAGACTCACTAAAGGACCGACTGAGGTTAAGGGAGTACGTAAATTAGCTGCAATAACAATAATGCCGAGAATGATCAGCCCTATAGAGGATTGCACGAATTTTTTATTATGTTTTTTCGGCATTCTTCTTTTCTCCTTCCAGAATTCATACTAATGATTTGTTTCTATATGAGAATAACATCCGCGCGAACAATAAAAGTATATTATGATATATTAAATTTAACAATAAATATTTTAAGATATACTGAAACTTATCCAAACAATAAAAATACAACTCTGAATTCCCACCATGGATTCGGAGTTGTATTTATTAAGTGGATTTTTCGACTGTTAGAAACCATATTTTAAGGATATATGGAGCACTGTTTCGCTATTCGTACGATTGGTATAAGAGTGAGGACAATCTGCACGAAAACTAATCGTATCATATTGATTCAATGTATAAATCTCTTCATTGACTTGAATTTCAATGGAGCCAGTCATTACTGTCGCGATTTCAGTTGTATTCACATGATGACCTTCGGGGTGATACGAACTATTTGGCTGTAGGTATGCCCGACACATTTCAATATCGTTGCTTTTAAAGACTGGTTCAATGACCCAATTTTTTTCATCATTAGAAAACCGTAATCCTTCGCTTGCTCGATACAAACTAACAGGGTTATCTGATCTGAACAAAGCCAATAGCGGTAAAGATATGCCTTTTGAAATTTTCCATATAATTGCCAAAGTCGGATTTGTCTCGCCACGTTCGATATTTCCCAGCGTAAGTTTGCTTACACCAGTTAATTCCGCTAAGTCGTCTAAGGTCATGTTTTTTTCTTTTCTGTACTTTTTCAAGGCACCGCCGATTTGTAATACCATTTGTTTTGATTCATCGACTTCATCCATTTAAAATTCACCTCAACTAATACTTTATAGCTAGTATATTGTTTATTTAGACTCTTTTCCATATGATTAGTATTTGATGGTAGTCTACACTCCTATGCAAAATTCTGACGTCTATGTAATCTGCCCGTTAGAATTCCTGTAATACGAATATTTTGGAGATTGAACAAAAACGAGCGCCTCGGTACGATGGGGTTACACACGAGGTCATTGCCTCAAAAAGCCCATCCAGGAGGTCGCTCTACTATGAAGTTTAAAGCACAAGATAAGCAAAATCAACTCATTGAAAACATTACCGCTCATCATCTGGTCGTCGGAGTAGACATTGCTCAAGATACTCATGTTGCCCGGGCCGTCAGCTTTCGCGGGATTGCTTTAGGTGCACCGCTGGAATTCGGTAACCATCTTGAGGGTTTCAAGCTATTTGGACGCTGGATCCAGGATCTACTCCAAACCTACAAGCTTAACAAAGTCATTATAGGCATGGAACCTACAGGTCATTACTGGCTGAATCTTGCGCGCTGGCTCTCTTCTCAGCGCATTGAAGCCGTTCTCGTTAATCCCCATCTCGTTAAAAAGAATAAGGAGAACCGTGACAACTCGCCATCTAAAAGTGACCGCAAAGATGCTCTTGTCATTGCAGACATGGTCAAAAACGGGTACTACTCCCCTGTTCGTTTTCATCCAGAAGCCTACGAAGAACTGCGAATTCTCATGGCTAACCGAGACACGGTTACAAAACGGCTCAACAGTGCTGTTAACCAAATTCATCGATGGGTTGATATCGTGTTCCCTGAGCTGCGCCAGGTCTTTAAAACCCTTACCTGTACCAGCTCTATTGCTACGCTCAGACTCTTTCCCTTACCGGAGGAAATTAGTAGATTAACCACAGAAGAGGTTCTTACCGGTTGGAAACAATATGTAAAGCGTCATGCTGGAGTTAAACGAGCGGAACAGCTCATTGAACTAGCAAAATGCAGCATTGGCGCCACGCAGGCACTCCAAGCCTACAAGCTTCATCTGAGTCAACTACTAGAGGAATATGACTTGGCTCAGCGCCAACTTGAACAAATTGAGCATGAACTTCATCTCATCTTGAGGCGTATCCCCTATGCACAGAAACTGCTCGATATTCAGGGTTTGAATGCAACGAGCTTGGCTGGCATTCTAGGAGAAGCTGGAGATCTGAGCGGCTATGTACATGGAAATGCTTTATTACGACATGCCGGCCTCAATTTAACTGAAGCCAGTTCCGGAAAGTGGCGTGGTAAAATGGCGCTTAGCAAACGCGGCCGCCCTCGTCTCCGACGTTTTCTCTATCTCATGACGATGTGCATGGTCATGACCAATCCGGATATTAGAGCCCTGCACCACCATAATGTCGATGTGAAAAAACTCAAGAAAATGAAATCTATAATGAAATTGTGCGGTAAAGTCGCCCGTATGCTTGTTGGTCTGGCCAAAAGCAGTGAAGCTTACGACTCGACTAAAGTGTTTCCGCAAGCAGCTTAAGCAGTTTTTCTCACCAGCTCATGCATTCGCAGGATGACAAGAAGCACGAGGTATCGGGAGATATTAAACAAAAGGGCTCGGACCCGTTCCGTTAGAAAGACCGACCTCCACCCCTTAGTTAGATGTGACGAAGGAATGAAAGGGCTAAGACCCGTTGAGACATGGGAGTGAGAATCACTAGGGCAAAGTGGAGACGTGCATGATATGGAACAAAGTGGGTATTGGACACAACACCCTTGTTCCCGCATGCCCTTTCTACTGTCCCCAGCCACCGACTCCCCTGGATTCTCTTCTTTCATGTTTAGCTCAGGGTGAAATCCTGCGAATTCATGAGTTTGAGTGAGGAAATTGAATCACTTCGAGGGAGCTTAATGAAATAGCTGCAGAATTTTAATTAGATATGTATTCATCGGTAAACGGATTAAGTTCGTGTCCCTTTCGGCAATCGGTACAAGTTCTTGTCCTTGGCTTGGGACAAGAACTTGTACCAATAAAATCATGACCACCCGTCCAACGGGTGGTTTGCTCTTGGGGTATAACCCCTTGTTGCCAAACTGCGCCTAAAGACGCTAGCCTGACCATAACTCTGTTCAGGCTCATTGTTATTTGTCACTTTCACTTACCAGTTAAACTGGTTTATTTCTTTTTGCCCCTGTTGCTGTTGAATGGATCTTCGTACTCTTTTACACTCAACTTATCCATGGCTTGATCATGTGCCTCTTGTTCACGAATGTACTTCGCTACTGTTGCTTCATTCAAACCTACTGTACTCACATAATATCCTTCTGCCCAAAATTTTCGATTCCCGTATTTATATTTTAGTTGTGCATGCTTCTCGAAGATCATTAACGAACTTTTCCCCTTTAGATATCCCATGAATGATGAGACTGAAATTTTCGGCGGGATAGCCACCAACATATGGACATGATCGGGCATCATGTGGCCTTCTATAATTTCTACTCCTTTGTACTTACATAAGCGTTTGAAAATTTCTATTAAGTCTCTTCTTACTTGATTATAGATCTCTTTCCGTCTATACTTCGGGGTAAATACAATGTGGTATTTGCACATCCACTTTGTGTGAGCTAGGCTGTAGCTCTTGGTTGCCATTTGAGACCATTCCTTTCTTTGAGCCTGAACATCTCAATTTTATTGGAATGGTCTCAGTGGTCAAACCCTCAATCCCTCCACCCGCATAGCGGGTGGTTTTTTGTTTCGCGCGTTTCACGCACTCAACTGGCTAAAGCCATAACAAAAAAGCCGCTAAATTAGCGACTTTGAATGGTACCATGTTCTTGTTCCTCGACAATAGCTACGGGTTATTAATTGAAGCTGATTTTTCCATTTTTATTAATTACCTTTCATAAGGTGTGAATACGTTTACCTTGCGAAAATGAATTAATGCATCAAATGACTCATCTAAAATCATGCCTGAATAGTAGTTTTCTATCTTACGATGATTTGGATCATTCAAATCAACACCATTCAGGCTACCTACATATGGCATCTTTAACTCATCCTTGGAGATTAGCCGGTTTAACTGCTCATCTTGCTTCGCACGATCAAAATCCAAGAAATAACGATCCGCCGGCAAATCCTTCAATGAATTTAGTAATAAATTATCACTATGAATAGTGAAGGTAGGCGGATTTGGATCCGTTATAATCTTTGAGTCTGCTGCTAATACGCCGTCATTAAAGGATGTTCCGATAGCATAATAAGCATCGCCATAACTTTCCTCCAGAAGCTCACCTATATATGTAAGTTTAAGCATTTTGCTATCTACATTAATATTTTGCTCTTTTGCTGCATTAACAAAACTATCAGCGGCAGCTCTATTCTTTTTCGAAATATGACCATTATGACCTGCAATTAGAATGGGTCCATTCGCCTGGTTTAAAATCCAGTCTACCTTTTCCTTCATGGCTTTATCACGATGGTTTGCGGAAGAAACAAAGTGAAGATACCCATTTCCCTCGCTAAAATCTCGAAGCAAAGAGTCATTCATCACTGAGTAGGTAACATAAATAGACTGGATATTCTGCATTGCGGCCTCATACATTTGTTCATCTGATTTGGCGATAAGAAGATCAGCATTCATCGTCATCCGGTGTATTAATCGTTCAATAAGCTGAATATCCTTTTGGATTAGTGGACTCCATTGTCGTTGCAGCTGTTTATAATCACTTTTAGTCCATGCACGCTCACTGTTTGGAGTAAAGATATTGCCGAGTAACTGATTCGATATTTCCCACAGGTCACTACTGCCGACCTGTAAACGGTTAAGCTCTTTAGAGAGTTCACGATCCACCTCTTTTAAATAATTATCAAGTGCAGGTATCATCAGTTCTGATCGCTGAACATCCATGCCCCAATATTGAAGCTGTTCTTCACTAGATGCGGAACGGTTATATTCTCGCATCCACTCAAATAATTCAGCCATTTCTTGTGTATGGTAGAAGGGAAACCATTTTTCCCATGCTTCTTGCAGCTCGATATCCTCGCCCGATAGATACCGATTCATTAATTCTGAATTAGCAAAATCCTCTTCTAATACGAATGTTCGAACCCCATACTTTTCAACAAGCACCTTAAATACATCAAGCCGTACAGACTGAAATTCACCATTGTTATGAGTTGCTTCGCCTAAACCAATTATTTGGACACCATCGGGTATTGTCAATTGATTAACGGGTACAGCATATTTCTCTAGTGTATTCGTTAGATCAACTGGTTGACTAGAACAAGCAGTAAGTAATATCGATATAACGCTTACCAATACTAAAATAAAGCGCTTCATTGCTGTAACTCTCCTCTCCATAGTAAATAAGTGATTGTAACATAAAATCCCATAAAAGGAATTCTATTATTCTATTGTGTAACCATTCCTGCTAGTTGTACAAAAAGCAGCTGATTATGGGAAAACACCGCTTATCATCTCAAATAGAAAACAATGCCTGAAAAATGAGAGAGCCGATAACCGCGTAATAGGGTTATCGGCTCTGTATCTGTACGGCTAGCTCTTTGACATGCGTTTATCAGCAACCTCTCGGTTATGTCACTTGTTGCTGGTCTTCTTGACCAAGTCCACGCCATCGTATGCCAGACTTTCCACACTTGCAGCCTTCTGCAGTATGTATTGATCAAAAAAGTTCTTCGTATAGTCTGTAACAAGATTTCGCATCTCCATAGCATCCCGTTCGCCTCTGAGTTCCTCATTAACACTGGTAAACACGATGTCGCAGTAATCTAAATGCGCAACACGATCAACAGAGAAATAATAGGTTTGCATGCTATTGTTAGCGCCAATTATCGCATTCATGTTATAGTTAGGTTCACAATAAAGCAGCAAGAAGGGTTTATTAAGGTCGCTGCCCTGAAGGCCGAACGCAGCGCTATCCAGGCCAATCCCGCAGGCAAACCGGTCGTCGTCCCGACAAACAATCGCCGTCGTAGGCCCTCCATAAGAATGTCCGACTATGCCCATGCCGATGTCAAGCAACAATCTGCCCTTGAAGATGGAATTCAGCTCTCCAGAGTCCATTTTGTAAAGATAATCGGCTACATACCTTACATCCTCTGCCTGTAATTCACTATACTCTGTTATCTTGGCAAGTACCGGCAGTGTAAGCACCTTGAGGCACATCTCGATGGCAGTTTCATCGTCAGGCCGCATCTCCATCTTACCAGCCAACGCCACCATCTCCGGATCTTCAGAAAACGCCATAATGACATCCGAAAAACCCTTTGATACATTAAACAGGCGCCCATCCTTACGCTTATACATCGTGCTATTCTGATGGCCGATGCTTACCACGACATATCCCAAACTTGCCAAGTCTGTACTGATCACGGTACCCCATTCTGGAGAACCGCCCCCGCCGCAAACATAGAATAACACCGGATAGCGCTTTTCCTTCCCGGAGAGAGCAAGGTCGTCGTAACACTGGGTCTTGATATCTATGGAGTAAGCATCCTTCAACGCAGTGAGAAGTGGCTGCTCATCAAGCATTTCGTAAACTTCAGGAAACATGTACGTTGATGTAGTCTTACCTTCGCTACTGTCGGACGGATAGTACACAAACGCCGTCAGTTCTCTTTTTGAGTGATCTGATGCCGTATACTCAAAATCCATCTGGGTTCGACCGACAATATAGCTGCCGATTGGTTCTGGAAATGCTTCAAAAGTTTTCATTTTCTTCTTCCCCCTTAATTAATAAAAGTGGCGAATGTGAAATACAGTAAATCATATCTACTCCTTGGCTTTCTTGAGATCGCTACATTTTCAGAATGTATATGATCTTCAAGCAGCCCATGACCCATAAAGTCAGCAAAGTACTTGCTAATCTTATGTTGCAGCTTAGAGTCTTTAATATCGAATTCCCTAAAAAAAACAGGACTAAATTAAACTGCATTGACTCAAACATAAAAAAAATCAGGTCGTCGTCAATATCAGGTCGGAGATATCCTTCAACCCTCATTCGGCGTAAAATGTCCTTGATTAAGGGGAATGACTCGCCCTTTAGCACATTCAGATATATTTTAAGCAAAATGTTCTCAGGAATGTATAAAAGTGTTTCAGTGAGTTTGATTTCCAACTCATTCAGTGGCTCGGTCACAATGCCATTACGTTACCAAATAAGCCAGTAAGGAAAAACTGGAAAAGGGAATCTTCATTACTGTTATTAAAATACGCAGCTCTTTTCTGAGTCACATTACGTATTAAGAGACAATAAAGGTCATCTTTGTCTTCAAAATACCGATAAAATGTTCCGGGGTGCATGGACAGACTATCCATAACCATCTTCATAGTTATATCCTCGTAAAGATTTTCAACGAAAAGATGCACTCAAACCTGGAGTCTCGGCCTCAACTTACGCAGGTCAATTTACTTCCGTACAACGGTATATCCTTTAACCTCCAGCAGCGCCACCGGAAATTAGCAGGCAACATGAAGGTTTTCAATGGTTTGACTGCTAGGATGAAAGATCTCTTTCATGCAGGAATATTTATGTGCTTTATTTGCTTGGCGCAATACCTTTTATCAGCAATTCCGTCCATTGTGCGGTATAAGGGAGAATCTTTGGGTAGATATGCGGGCTGGAGATCCCTTCAACCAGGGCCTGGAAATAAATCAGAAGAAATTCATCCGAATATTTCAGATCAACCTTGCCTTCTTTACGCCCGCGGTGAAACAAATCCAACATAAGACTGTAGCTTTCCTTGACGTATTGCTGCATCATCAGAGATAATCCATCATCATCTTTCTTTGTAAAATAATCCATTAAATCCAAATAAAATTGTTTGTTGATTTTTTCTAGATAATTGATTTTGTTCTGACTCATAGCAATGATCGTTTCTTCGAAAGGTTTATTTTCGGCCATGATTTCTCGGGCGGTTTCCCCCATTTGAGTTAAAAAATACTTAAAAACCTCATGGACCAGGTTTTCTTTGCTCCCAAAATACTTAAAAATCGTCGTTTTACCGACATTGGCATGTCTAGCAATCTCATCGACTGTTACATTTTCGATGCCGATTTCGGTATTAATCAATTTAAAAGTTGCTTCTAGAACTTGATTCTTCTTCTCTTGCGTCCTCTTTTCAAAGCCGTTCATTCCTTATTCCTGCTTTCTAACTTAGTATGACTAAAAAAATATTTTAAGAAGGATTTAGTTCGTATTTTCCCTTCCTATTTATTATATAGCGATAATTATGAATTATCAAACATACATTAGTTCTAAACTTATATATTTTTGCGTTGACTATGCGGATAATCGGGTGTATAACTGAAATTGTAAATGAACTTTGGTTTAAAACAAAGTAAATAGTCAGAACTTACGAACTCTATATCGATTATTAGTTCGCTATTTATCAGCTTTGCTTTAAACTGGAAAGCACGTTACTAAAACTGGTCTAGAAGGAGTTTTAGTGCTATGACAAACATTGTAGAAGTGCAAGGCTTGCAAAAAAGATTCGGGAAATTCAAAGCGCTGCATGACGTGTCATTTGCGGTAAATGCCGGGGAAGTAGTCGGCTTTATCGGACCGAATGGCGCGGGGAAATCCACAACGATTCGCATTTTGCTCGGAATCATCCATCGGGATGCCGGAGATGCAAAAATCTTCGGCAAGGATGTATGGAAAGATAGCCTTGAGATTCATAAACGAATTTCTTATGTACCTGGGGACGTGGCTCTTTGGGGCAGCTTAACAGGCGGCGAAATCATTGATTTATTTATGAAATTGCATGGCGGCGGAGACAATAATAAACGCGACTATTTGATTAAACGGTTTGAATTGGATCCTAAGAAGAAAGCCAAAGGCTATTCCAAAGGAAATCGGCAAAAAGTCGGCTTGATCGCGGCTTTATCCGTTGACTCCGATTTGTATATTTTCGACGAACCGACTTCCGGCCTTGATCCGTTAATGGAAGCCGTCTTCCAGGATGAGGTCGAAAAAATCAAGCTTGCGGGAAAAGCCATCTTGCTGTCCTCTCATATTTTAAGCGAAGTGGAACGACTGGCCGATAAAGTAGTTATCATTCGCCAAGGCAAAGTGGTTGAAACCGGAACATTGGATGAGCTGCGTCATTTAACGCGTTCTACAGTAACTATAGTAACGCAAGGCAATGTGGCTATAATGGCATCCGTTAACGGTGTTCATGATTTCAAGCAATCCGGCAATCAAGCGACATTCTTTGCGGATAACGAATTTATCAATGAGATTTTGTCCGAAGCGGCAAAATTGGGGGTCAAGAAGTTTGAGTCCGTGCCGCCTACGCTAGAAGACTTATTCATGCGTCATTATGAAGTCTAAGAGCGGAAACGGAGGAGATTATAATGCAAGAAAAATTTGCGCGTTCGCGAGTACTATTCGTCCAATACCTGAAACGTGATTGGAAAAAAATCATCATCTGGGTTTTAGGTTTAGGCTTGTTTTCAGCCGGATTTGTTCCGGCTTTTGAAGAAATGGGCAAGGGCCAAGGTTTGCAGGGAATGTATGAAACCTTGCAAAATCCTGCTATGATTTCCATGGTTGGTCCTACACCGATTGAGAACGCAGCGGATTATACTTTGGGTGCAATGTATGCGCACGAAATGTTGTTATTCTGCGGTTTGTTTGCGATGATTATCGCTGCTTTGCATGTGGTAAGCCATACTCGCAAAGAAGAAGATCTTGGGCTTACTGAACTCGTACGCTCCTTTCAAGTAGGCCGTCAAGCCAATTCGCTTGCGGTGATTGCCGAAGTCGTCATGATCAATATTCTATTAGCCCTCGTTATTGGCGGAATGATGACTAGCTTTGGCGTAGATACGATTTCGGCCGAAGGATCCTTTTTGTTTGGCGCATCCATTGGAATGGCCGGGATCTTGGGAGCCGTAATTGCCTTAGTTATGGCGCAAATTATGCCGACTTCATCCGGTGCAACCGGTTCATCGCTCGGAATTGTAGGCTTGCTCTATATTGTCCGAGCCGGAACGGATGTGTCGAATGTTGATTTTTCCATGATCAATCCGATGGGTTGGACTTATCTGACTTATCCATTTACAGAAAACAATGGGGTCCCCCTGATTTTGGCTATAGTCTTCAGCGTTATTGTCGTGATCATCGCTTTTGTCCTTGAAGGCGGTCGAGATATGGGTGCCGGTTATTTACCAGAAAGAGATGGCCGGGAGTCGGCAAAAAAATCATTGCTGTCCGTACCCGGCCTGTTTACAAAGCTGAACAAAGGCGTAATGATCAGTTGGTTGATTGCTTTCGTCGTCATGGGAGCAGCCTATGGTTCGATTTATGGAGATATGCAGACGTTCCTTGAAAGCAATGAAATCATGAGTCAAATGTTTACGATATCCGGCGTTTCCATCGAAGAAGCCTTCACCGGGACCATTATGATGGTCATGATTGGATTGGTTTCCATTTTGCCGATTGCGATCGTGAACAAACTTTTCTCGGAAGAAGCGCGACAGCATTTAAGCCAGCTTTATGCAACAAAAGTGACTCGAGCTCAGCTCTATTGGACGAGTGTCATTTTGGCGATTGTTGCTGGAATCGTTGGCATTTTGCTAGCTTCAAGCGGACTTGGCGGGACGGCCATTTCTGCCCTGGGTGACGGCTCGTCCATGAATATGAGGGATTTTTTGGCCGCTGGCTATAACTTCCTGCCTTCCGTGTTGTTCTTTATTGCACTTGCCGCTTTGGCTTTAGGTTGGGCACCAAGACTAGGCAAAGCCGTATATGCGTATCTTGGCTATTCTTTTGCATTAAACTATTTCGGCGGCATTCTCGATTTGCCGGAATGGTTCTCGAAAACAGCCGTTCAAAGTTGGATTCCGCGGATGCCGGTAGATTCGTTTGATGCAGCAACCTTTATTACGATCTCAGTGATCAGTGTTGCTTTGATGATTATGGGCTATTTGGGATATCGCAGACGGGATATGGTGGAAGGAGCTTAGCAGGAAAAAAGATTCGTGATTTACATTATACTTTGAAATGATAAGCAAAAAACGGGCTGAAAGGTATAATTTCGGCCCGTTTTTCTGCATTTTATAGATGGCCACTCACCGGTTTGGTGTCTAATCAAAACGAACTTATGCATGTCTCTCCCATCTTTGATATGAAAATGCTCATGATCAACCGCATTCATCCCAACCAACTTACCTCTCTTTTTGTGATAATATGTGAAGTTATGATTTAGCGGAATTCGAAGCAATTGATAATTGTGGTCTCTTGGCAAGCCCTTGATTTCATTCACGGCTAACTCACGAATGACATATACACCTATTGATCATCTTAAATAATAAAACTGAACACTGATTTATTTCTAATTTAATCAGTAGGTTCGATAGAGCCAAGATTTCTGATTGCATAGTTCATAGCTGTATGCCTATTTACACACTCACTGATATAATTGATCCAACCCTCTGAAGAATCAACAATCCGTTATCGATACTCTCAATGAAGTACTTCTTATCATCTAAAACCACAACATCACTTTCCTTCAATTTGACTTCGCTTTTAAAATAAATGAAGTTATCTGATCCAGGTACTGCTCCTTTGTAGTAATTCATGCTGTTCTCAACTCCTAATAAAACTTTTACCGAGTATAGTCTCCTAATATTTTATCATGGATTAGTCATGTAACCTTTGGATGAAAGGCAAATATAAAAATAAAGAATGGCAAGCTCTCTCCCATTCTTTATTTGTTGAAATATTTCTATGTTTTCGATGTTATGTTATGTTCCCAGTCATGCGAACAATTTGCGGACAGCCCCTTTTCCCGTAAAACCTTATAATTTTGCTAGGTACTTTGCGGTGCGTATTAACTGGCTGGTAAAGGAGTTCTCGTTATCATACCACGCAGCAATTTTCACTAATGTATCTGTTCCTAGCTCTGTTACCTTTGTCTGTGTGGCGTCAAACAAACTGCTGTAAGTCATGCCGATAATATCAGACGAAACAAGCTGTTCATCTGTATACCCATATTCTTTCGACTGGGACTGTTCCATCTTCTTGTTGACCTGCTCTACTGTCACGGAGCCGCCTACCACTGCGGTTAATTCTGTCAGTGAGCCCGCCATGACCGGCACTCTTTGCGATGTTCCATCCAGCTTGCCATCCAAGGACGGGATCACTAGCCCGATTGCTTTTGCTGCTCCGGTCGAGGTCGGGATGATGTTGCCCGCCGCAGAACGCGCCCGCCGCAGGTCGATCTTAGGATGGGGTCCATCCAAGGTGTTCTGGTCGTTTGTGTAAGCGTGTATGGTGGTCATAAAGCCCTTTTTGAGTGGTGCAAGCTCGTTCAAGAAATACGCCATTGGCGCGAGGCAGTTCGTCGTACAGGAAGCTGCCGAAACAATGGTATCGTTCTTAGCCAACGTATGTTCATTGATACCGAAAACAATAGTGGGAACATCCTTCCCGGCTGTGGTGGAGATCAGCACCTTTTTGGCACCTGCTTCAATATGTGCTGCTGACGCTTTTTTCGATGCGAAGAAGCCAGTGCATTCCAGAACAACGTCAATTTGCAGTTCTTTCCACGGGAGCTTTCCTGGGTCTTTTTCGGCATAGATCGGAATATCCACACCGTTCACGTTCAAGCTGTTTTCGCTATAACCAATCTTGGCATCATAACGTCCTTGCGTGGTGTCGTGCTTCAGCAGGTGCGCAAGCATCTGCGGACTTGTAAGATCATTGATGGCTGCAACTCTATATCCATCAGTATCAAAAAGCTGCCGAAATGCAAGTCTGCCAATTCTGCCAAAACCGTTAATTGCGATGTTGATTGCCATCATCATAACCACCTTTCTTTGTCAACATCCAAATTATATCCCTTGAAATTTTGTGATACACTGTCATAAGTGAAGCATTTAACTATACTATCTGTCAGGTGAGTACCATGCCACAAATTGACCGCCATAAAAACAGAACGGTACATATCGAATTTGTAGCTTTCGAGGATTTTGCACAATTCCCCTACCCAGAGCGTTATACTCTTGTTTTTGTTACGAGTGGAAGTATAAAAGGGATATTGAACGAACGCCCAGTCACCATTTCAGCACCAGCAATTCTTTGTTTGTCTGCAGAGGATACGATACAAGTATTAGAAAAGCACAACGCTTCTGCATCATCATTTTGTTTTCATCCGGATTTTCTTAACTCAACTCCTCATGCTGAAACAGCAGATTACTTTCCGACCGATTTGAAAATACAAACAGGTCTTTCGCTGTTTCGTAAGTCTCCTGAACGAACGGGCATACCTCGCATAACCGAGAAGGCATATCCACAATTATTGGAGTGGTTTTTTGTGCTTGGCACGGAAGTGTATGCGCAAAGCGATGCACTCTGGGCATGTAGAATAAAAAAATATTTTATTCAAATCATGGGAGTGCTTGAAGATTTAAACCGTCACAGTGAACAATCACCTGTGGATTTGGTTCTGGAATATATACACACCAATTATTCGAACAAAATCACCCTGGAAGATTTAACAAAGTGCGCGTACTTGAACCGCGTTTCGCTCAATAAGATGTTTCAGGAAAGATGCGGGTCCACAGCGATGGGCTACTTAATGTCGCACCGCTTGAAGGTTGCGGGGAATCTTCTGACTCATACCGACATGAGCTTAAATGAAATTGCACGAGCTACCGGATTTGAGTATGACACTTACTTCATTAAACAATTTACGGCTAAAAAAGGCATGTCACCAACAGCATATCGGGAAATTTCCCGCAAGTTCTCTGCTGCCCAATAATGAAGGAAACTTTGACTGGCTTGGGCGCATAATTCAGCTGCTTGCTGAGGCTGTAGGTGAGAAAAAATAAATGAGTGCCAGGATCAGGTAATGCTCCCAAATGCGGTAATATTGCCCGGACATCGCTGAACTTGTACCGATAAAACAAAAAAGCCGCTAAATTAGCGACTTTCAATGGGACCATGATCGTATCGCCCGACAAACGATGAACAGTAATAAATATGGACAATTAAATTTATCCAGTCACACGATTCACAATTTTTAGAACCGCATCCCTCGTTAATTTATTTCCACCTGAAGCGATGAGGTTGACTGTAGCATGGGCTAACGCTAATGGAATCTTGCAAAACTTTAATGCTGGGCCATCCTTCAGCTCTGCGATATAAGAGTCGGCAATCTGTAGATTGCGGTGTGTGTACTGTTGCATCTCCTTATATCCCCAACCATCAGGAAAGAAGTCAACGCCACGTTTAAGATCCTCTTCTCTATTACGGAGGATATTTACCGCTTGTAGACCTCGTCCGAAAGCAATCGCTTTCGTTAGATCTGATCGAGTTCCGTCATACCAATACCAAAGCTCCGATAACATCTCTCCAACCATACCTGCCACGCTATAGGTATATCGGTCCAGATCCTCTTCTGTATGAATGCTCCACCCGTTTTGAACCCATTCAGCCATATGTAACGCCATCTTTGAGATGTACCGATATACGATATCGGCACTGGAAGACGGACATAGAAGGGCCCATTTACCTATTTGCATCGTAACTGCTGGTAATACCGTCCGATGAGGAGATAGTATGAATTGGGTTTCCATAACATCCTGAGTTTTAAATGTTTCATAAATCTCAAGAAGTAGTTCCACCTTCAGTTCGTCAGCGAGTTCATTGTGGTCCTCGATTTCATCTATGGCCCGCATACATAAATAGCCTGATGCA
The DNA here is from genome assembly GCF_037969785.1 of Paenibacillus sp. FSL W7-1332. NCBI lineage: Bacteria > Bacillati > Bacillota > Bacilli > Caryophanales > Paenibacillaceae > Paenibacillus > Paenibacillus sp. FSL W7-1332. The sequence continues at coordinate 3,769,907 of NZ_CP150209.1, forward strand.
ACAGCTTCCCTTAATCCTGAATCCAAATAACTTATTGGTATAAAAAAAGTGCGGCTCGTTTTCTTTAACATGGACATTGCTTCTTTCATTGCGATGTTATTAATGAGTGCTCCCTCCAAATAGTATCTCAGCTTTAAATGACGTATTGCTTTACTGCGATAATAACATACTCTACCGCATTTTAACCAAAAAGTATCCCACAGTAACGGATGTGTTGAAAAAACACCCTTATGAATCCACATAAAGATTGGGCATCTAAAGGTCATACTTCACAAAAAAATGGCTGCCAATCTACTCAACGGCTGGTGAGATATTCTAACATGGATCGAATTTTATTTTAGGATTCATTCATTAAATCCATACGAATGTAACATTATTATTAGGTATTTTATATCGCTTAACTTAATCATCTAAAGGGAGAAGCCAGTACAAAATCATCCTCTTCTCCGATTATACAAAGATGAACATCAGGGATTTCTTCACTTACAGAGCTTTTCGGCAATGAGGTCTACTTCCGATAGGTTCCTGATGAACTCATTCCTCGCATTCCACTTATTTATGTCTTGAAAAATGATCTTGGATCTTTTTCAGTCTTTCAAGGTGTGGTTTCAACTTCCCTAGCATCAACGCTTTATAATTCTCCGCTAGATAAAACATGTGAGCTGCGTCGATATTTGGCTGTTTTGTTTGCAGTCGATAGCGGCCGGCGTGGTTGACGAAGACAAAGAACCTGCCGATCCTCTGATGGAACAGGCACGGCTCTATATCCAGCAGAACGCCTATAAGGACATGAGCATGCTGGTGCTTGCGAACGAGCTGGGCATCAGTCCCGTTCAGCTCACCCGCAGATTCTCCCGAATCGTGGGGATGACTCCTTCGCGCTATTTAAGCCATATTAGGCTGGAGCAAGCAAAGTCCTTGCTCGTCGATACCCAGCTGAATTTAGAGCAGATCGCATTGGCTTGCGGCTTCAACAATGGCTTCTACCTCAGCCGCGTGTTCACAAAGCTAATGAAAGTCAGTCCTTCCGCTTACCGGAAAACGAACCGGGTCTAATGCCTGCCACAATCCCCTCTATACAATAGTCGGAAGCGAAAGAACAAATACGCTTCCTTGTTCCGAGCTTCCCCTAAGCGTTAGCTGCCTGCCTTAAGCTTGCGCCAGCAACCTGCTGAACGTATGGCCAAGGCCAGGCCGCGATGTGCTTCTTGTTATCGCTGCGGATGAACCGCTCGAAGATGATCTTCCTGTTCCGGCAGTGGTAGGCCTGGCCTTGTCGGACACCACGAATTGTCTCTCTCGCTTAGGGAGACGGGGATGCTAAGCGGCCGATCCGGATGACGGGACCGTACGATATTATTGAGTAAATTCATCATAATTTGTACATATCAATGATGTTTTGTTTGTATTTTAAAATCTCTTTACTGTTCAATTGTAAATTCATAGAATATATTAGAAAAACAACTAGAATTATAACTACAACTGCTATTATAGTTATGATATTTTTAGATTTATTCAGGTCCTCTACTTTATGCTCTATTCAGCTTTCGGCTAACGTTCAGGCATTCACGAACCCTCACTACCCTTAAGTGACCAAAGGGAGCAGCCGCGATGCGGTTAGGTGGTGCGGGTGTGTCCGGCTGATTCCGCTTCCCTGCAACTGAAATACCTCTCTGAATCCGCTACTAACTTCGTGCCGGACCGAGGGCGAATGTCCGATGCGTGAACATGGTGTTATAAGATGTCCCCGCCTTCGAAGCCTTACTCACTAGTTCTTTCGTTTTGTAAATTGTAACGGTGTTCCTTCGGTTTGCATCTTGTCGTCATCAATGTGTCTAATTTCTTGTGCAATATATTTCCCCTCGCGAAAAGCATACTCCACTTCCAAATAACCGGCATATTGTTCTGTTCTGCCATCACCAATTCTCATACCACCAATTAACTTCCTATCGACCACTTTATAGTTTATCCAAGCGTCATAATATGCCTTTAAGTCACCATACTTTGATGATTCATATATCAAGCTATCTCCTAAATAAACTTTTCTTCCTGAAAATGTTACATTCTCTTTGATAATATCTTGTATAGGTTCAACGATGGCTTCGACCGAATTGATTGATATTACATGCGCTTCCGAAAGTATAATTCCAGTTCCATGATCTAAAATGTTGATAAAGACGATTTCATTTTGATTATCTTGATTAATATCTTCAATGTAAATTATCGGATCTCTCAACGAACTTTGGATCCATTGAAACGGGCCAACTTCACCCTTATTATATCTAATAACAAAATCTGAAATCTTATCACCATGTTCTGATAATCTCCCATAAACATAAATATCATGGTCATCGTTAATGAATTCAATTGTTTTGCTCTCTTTAGTCACTTGTTCAGGTTCAAATGTTTCTCCATTACATCCAACTAGAATAAGAAGAATTAAAAGTACAAATAGAAATTTATTATTCCCCATTCAAATAATCACTCTCATCGATTTGGTTTTTTTTGTTTTGCGGTGATTTCTTATAACGTTCCTGTATTCACGACCCCGCGAATGCTGGGTGTCCGGCGAACGCTGGACCGAGGACGAATGTCCGACGCGTGAATATTGTGTTAGGCGAAGGGTATAGACTTCCACGAGTACACTCACGAATGCTTTCTAAATAAAATAGTCTCATCATTTTTTGAATCAATCCCTATATCTTCATATCCAATAATTTCAGTCATTTTTATAGGTACTATTAATCTTTCATATTTGTACCGGTCATTAATCAACATATAGAAAGCCATTAAAACTCCTTTTGTCATGTTACTGTCCTTTGGTTCTCGAATTAACAATTCAGTTACGACAACCTCTTTATCATACCTAGAACTGTTTACAGCAACGTGGTAATCCCAAAATGGAATTGCACTTTTACTTCCTGATTTGCACACTATAGGATAGTCTGAGCCAATGAATTTATCGAGTAGATCGTCCAGTTTTTCGAATTCAAATCTCTCAGCTATACTATTTATATTTGCTATACCGCTATGAATTACATAATGATATTCAGTGTTGATGAGATGCTCTTTAAACTTATTTATTAATTCACCTCTTAGAAATACCGGGCCAATCATGTTTTGACCTCCTTTTATGAAAATTTCTATACTTTCGCCTAACGTCTTATTCACGAACTTCGTAAATAAACCATATGTAGGGTATTCGCGAAAACCATTGAACTACCCTGCCCGTTAATTGAGGAAAAAGCAGCCGGCTTTGGGGTCGGCTGCCTTCAAATGTCTTCATTAAGCTAACGTTTCCCGTTACTTTAATGACTTTTCTCTACACATGATTGCTTCAAATATTTTTTTACCTGTAGAGTCTATCATAGTTCCCTGAGAAGGCTCTTTTTTAGTAATCCATTTTATGAATTGAGCAAAATAATAATCCATAAGAGAATTCGAGAAAAAAGAATAATTTGATAGCAATACAACTCCTACACGGAGTTCCTTGTTGAAAGCCAGATAACTATTAAAACCAGCTGAACCCCCGTTATGCCAGAGGATACCTTTATCTAGAAGTTTATCCTCACCCCAGCCAAAATAATGGTTTGAATTTCCGTTCCATATAGGGAGATGACTTTTTTGTAGCGTAGAGGCTATCGGATTATCATCATATAGATTGGCTTGGACAAATAAACTCAAATCGCTAACAGATGACTTAATACCCCCAGCTCCTTCATGTATAGAAAGATCCCAATGAGGGACTCTTTTACCAGTTGAAGCATGTCCATTCAGAAACCTGCCATCCTGTTCTGAATCAAGCATAACGGCTGTCTCATTCATCTTTAATGGGCTCGTAATATATTTTTTTAATAGTTCGTCATACTTGCTTCCTGACACCTTACATAGAATGTTTCCCAGTAAGGCCACACCGATATTGGAATACCCAAACGAACCAATGCTATCCGTGTAGTCAGCATCAGATAAAAAAGCAGTTAGATCTTCCTCGGTATACATTGAATATGGATTCGATCTTTTTTTAGCTAATATGTGGTTTGTTGCCAATATAGGTAATCCTGAGGTATGAGTAGCAAGACTTTTCAAGGTAATCTTATTCAAATAATCGTTTTCAACGTTTTGCACGAACTTACCAACCATGTCATCCGAGGAAAGCAGTTTTTCCCGTTCCATTTCTAATAGAAGTATGGATGTGAAAACTTTGGTTATGGAGCCGATTTCAAACAACATATTTTCAGGAGGGATCATACTTTTCTTTTTATTATTACTAAATGAATGGTATTCAATATCTTTCTCCCTAATAATCCCGATAACAAGATGTAAATGTTTCTTATCTTTCGTGTAATCTGAAACAATAATTTCTAAATCCTCCATTGTAAAAGTTACTCCTTTTAAATTTATGATTCATACATTATTCGAATGTAAAATCACATTCAATTAACATGTTTTGGAAATTATGTAATCGTTTCCAATTCTCAATAGTCCGGCCCGTTATATCAATGAGAAGCAGCAGCTGAGCATTATGGCAGCCTACCGTAGTGTCCAGCTTTTACACTATCGCCTGCCAATACAATATGTGTAGGAAACGACATTTCTTAACCTCCTAATAATGATAATTTGTATATTTATTCCACGCATTTCATTTACTTCCCTGCTTTCATGAATTTATATGCTTGTAATTTGAAATCGGCAGCATTTTGTTTTTTGTTCATTTCAGCATCTAAAGGAAAAAGCATTGGTGTAGCTGTCCGTATTATGGCTCTATAATTTGTCTGCCCACGCCGGACCACAGTGCTGTTCCGCCAAAAGCTTCAGCAAAAACACGTGCGGGTACATAAGTTGTTCCATTATCGATTTTTGCTGGCACATCAAGGCTGAAAGCGGCGTTATTTAATAAAGCTGTTCGAGAATTCACACGCAGCACTAGCTCTCGTTTGCCACGAATAATCGTAATGCTTTTTTTGCCTGGTTCCAAGTTACTTCTGAATTGAATCTCTCTGAAACAGCACGTAATGGAATCAGCATTCGTCCATTTTCGATTTTTCCATTGTCAATCGTATTCGAAACATTATTGGCGAAGCTTATCGCTGGACTACCGATTAGTAAGGTGCACACTAAAGAACGAGTTAGTGCGATTATTGTTTTTTTCATAGATGATTCCTCCCGCGGTTCGATTATATCCTTGACCTAACTCAATCCTTGTTTTTTTAAAATAAAACCCTCCAGCAAATGATGCCGGAGGGATCACGCAGTACGTAATGAAGCTATTTTTGCTCAAATATGAGTACCGTTTTGGGATTCGCCATGTATTCTACGGGAGATCCTAACAGCTCGGACACGAAGCGTACGGGTATAAACGAACTATTCTTCTTCAACAGTAACGGCGCATCAAATGAAACGGTTCTTCCATTCACGATTGCCTTCTTATCATTCACTTTCCAACGGATCGTCGTGTTGTCTTTGCTGATCGTTACCTCTTGTTTGCTTTGGTTCCACCCTACCTTCGAACCCAATCGCTCGGATACAAATCGAAATGGGACATAAGTGCGGCTCGATGCAATAAACGGGGCTTCGCTTAACTTAAAGGAACTATCTCCTACGTAAGCAGTTCTACTCCCTATCACTAATTGCTGGGCTTTCAGTTGGTGGGATCCATCTCCACCGAGCTTATTGAGAAGTTGATACGTTTGGGTCGTACTTCTTAAATCCAAATAGTTACCGCTTAAATCCAACGCGTATCTAATTGCTCCCGTGTCAAAATGAGGAGGATCGAACGTATGATTTCGAATGGGATCCAAATTCCATACACGGTTATCCGCTAGATGTAAATAATGAAGTTCGCTTAGGGATTTCAAAGGTTCAAGATTGTAAACCAAATTAGAGTTTAAATTCAAGGAAGACAGGTTAGACATTTTTTTCAATGGATCTAGTTTCTTGATCTGATTGTTTTCCGCGGAAAGAGCCCTCATTAGCGTCATCCCTTCAAGCGCACGGAGATCCGAAATTCGATTGCTTCCGATGTTAAGGCTCATTAAACTTTTGGCCAGCGGCTTAAGTGGGCTCAGATCCGAGAATCGATTGCTCGCTAGTTCCAAATTCTTTAGCTTGGGTAATCTGCTCAAGGGCTGAATTTTCGCGATCTGGTTCCCGTTCAGTTGTAACCATGTTAATTCTGTGGCCGACGATAATGGCGTAATGTTCGAGATTTGATTATCGTTCGCTTCGAATGTATGCAGACGCCCAAGCTGCTTGATCACATCAATCGACGAAATTTGGTTCCGGTTTACGATCAACATTTCCAAATCCGTCATGGCGGACAAATCCTGAATTGAAGCGATCTGATTGTCCGCAATATCAAGTTCGCGAATCTTAGTCAATGGCTTGAGTGGCATAATATCGTCAATTTCATTATTGGACAAGTCAAGATATTTCACATTGGAAGCATATTGCAAGCCTTGAATGCTTTTAATTCCTCGATTTGAAAGATCAACCAAGGTTAATGATTGCATATCTTTCTGTGTAACGGCTGCACTTTCATCCTTTTTTAAAATCTGCTTTATTGCTTTCTCCAACTGCTCGTCCTGAAAGCTTACATCCAGGGGAGCCTGCTCCATATATGCTTTTCCTGGCAAGCTAATCATCATTACCAAAACTAATACTAGCCCAGGTAAAACCTTATTCATTTTGTTTCTATCCCCTCTTCTACTGGTGTCAAATGATAATTACGCTTATAACTGATACAAAGTTGCGCTCCCATTTTTTTCTCTGTTACGACTCTAAATGAATAAGTGATACTTCCATGGACGCAGAGTTGCTGATGAAAATTAATTAGATTTCTGTCTAATCGGCTATCGGACCAAGAACTTGTCCTTGACTTGGGACAAAGAACTTGTACTGATAAAACAAAAAAAGCCGCTAATAGCGACTTTCAAAGCGTCCATGTTCTTGTCGCCCGACATTTTAGAAAAGGACACGTTTTGCATCGACGTGTCCTTATTGTCGTACAAGCTCGATTGGACGTGTGATTGCGAGGTGGTGAAAAAAGAATATATATTTGTTCTCTACTTACAGTAGATACGTAAACCTCCACACGGAAGAACTCTCATGGGGAGCATGTTCAGAGAGCTAGTCTCTTTGCAAAGAATCTAAAAGATTTCTCAGAGCAAATTTCGGACAATTCCGATTTCAACCGAATCCTCGCATCATCGACGAGCACATCGTCACTTCTTGCCTGAATCGAGCTCAACCATAATTCCGAAGGTTGGTAGCACATACTGTTCCAGCCTGAATCATCTTCATTTTGTTTTGCTGCTCCAGTGATGACGACATCACCATAATTCTGTAGTTCAACCAGTGACTTTTCGTATTCTTTTTTGTTCTCTTTTTTATCCAAACCGATCAATTTCCGCAAATTCCGCGAATCGATATTTCCATGCTCGCACAAGACATTATAGATATGATACGCAGTTCTTGATATCTGACCGTCATTATATCGTACCTCAATGGTTTTGCCGGATGACAGGATGAACCTGACTGTGGGAAAAAAATCGGTTTGAATGAAACAGGCCTTATCACTAAAAAACTTTCCATATGCAGCAACACCGTCTTGGACAATCCGAATGCGCCACAACCACGGATCCGAACCGGTTCCTGAATGCCAATCGTTATTATCTGCTGCAGTTGTCAGCGATGGATAATCTGGTATAAACGCTGCGAACGGAAGAATCTTATATTTTTCTACTAATTGGACAAATTCTTCATAATTTATAGTACTCATTCAATACACCCCCTACTCCATTGGAATTTCATTATACAACTCGATTAAGTTTCCTGCTGGATCTCAGAAAATTTATGCTTCTAATCCCATATTACCTTTTTCGAAATAAAGCGGAAATAAATCCCTTTTTCCCATTCACTCCATTATTTTAGTTATGGGTAGTAAGATGAACGAGAATCTAAAATTATTATAGATTATGATAGTGACAACTTCCGTCATAGTTATTATGTTACGGAAGATTAATGAGCCTGTAAACGTTATTCCGCCTATCGCCGTGCCGGTACCGCACTTAATGATCCCAAAGAGGGACTCTTTTCCCAGTAGAAGTGTGTCCGTTCAATAATCTGCTTTTCTGTACCAAGGATAACGGCTGTCTCACCCATCTTTAATGGGCTCGTTATATATAAACGAATCAATGCTATCCGTGTAGTCAGCATAAGATAAAAAGGCAGATAAATCATCCCCAGTAAAATTTGAATAAGTATTGTATCTGTTGTTAGACGAAATGTGAATTGTTGCCAATATCGGTAATCCTGAGGTATGAGTTGCAAGATTTTTCGTTGTTGATATGACGCCGTTATAGAGTTGGAAAGTCGTCAGCATTTAAAAAATAAGTTCTAGACTAACACACAGTAACCCAAACAGCGGCAAGAATGAAAAAATAAAGTCATTGATTGCCACTGTTTTATTGAACTATCGCCCCTTTAGGTCGCTGGGTCAACCGCAAAACTAGGCTGGAACGTAGGTCAACCTGATCACCTGCTCGCCAATTCGATCGCTTGCCACGAGTCGCAGTGGCGGCCGTGGACCGACGAATAACGGCTTGCCGTCACCCAGCACGACTGGATGGAGATAGAGTCGATACTCATCAACGAGACCGAGCTCCGTTAGACTGTGCGCCAACTCTGGCCCGGCAACTTCAATCTCCCCTTCATGCTGAGCCTTCAGCCCACGTATGGCCGCCGAGAGGTCGCCCTCGATCAGAGAAGCGTTCGGACCGACGGACTTTAACGTCCTCGACACCACCCACTTTGGTTTGCTTTGCCACGCAGCTGCGTATTCCCGTTCCGGCTCATCCCATTCAAAATGGTCTCCGTCCCCGTCCCAATACCGCATGGTCTCGTACATGCGGCGCCCGTACAGGCAACCCGTTAGACCGCGCACGTCTTCGATGAAATGACGGAATAGCACGGGGTCGGGCTGAAATGCCATATGGTCGACGAACCCGTCCAGAGACTGGTTTAACGCAAAAACAATCTTTGCCATGCGACTGACTCTCCTTCCTGGTTTTCTCGCACATTCATCATCAGAATTATACGTTTCATATGCAGCCTCCTCTAGGTCTACATTTTATCATCCAACAGCATGACCGGTTTCTCATGGATTGCTAATGTGCACAACCCGATAGAATACAACGAAAAAAGCAGCCGATTTGAGGTCGGCTGCCTTCAAAGTTTTTGTCTCCAAAAGTAGATTGTGCTAAGGGGACACGATATCTAAATGAAAGGTCATCTAACCGTCTGGTAAACGAGGCCTATGGCTCCAGAATCAAAGGTCTTGTTTTCGATAAGTTTTAGATTGATCTTCTCCTTGAGACCTTGGAATAACGGCAACCCGCTGCCGATTAGGACGGGAGAAACCGTAATTTTATACTCATCTATTAAATCAAGCTGCATAAGGTAGTGTGCGAATCTAGGACTACCGAGGATGACCATATCCGCGCCTGGCTGCTGTTTGAGGTTCTTGATCTCTTCCTCGACATCTTCTTTCACCAGTCTGGAATTGTTCCATTCGACTTTCTCCAGCGTCGTGGAAAAAACGATTTTGGCTGTCTTTTCGATCCACTCGGCATGATTCCGTTCATGCTGCGAAGCTGATGGGTTCGAAGGCACAGATGGCCAGTAACTGTGCATCATCTGATAAGTCCCACGGCCCCAAATGACAGTGTCGGCAGTACTCAGAATTTCTTTTGCGTGTTTCTCCAAATCAGCATCGTAGGAAACCCAGCCAATGTCCATTTCACCGTTAGGCCCTTCTACAAAGCCGTCAAGCGATGCGTGCAAAAATAGAACGAGTTTTCTCATCTTTAGTACTCCTTTGTTCATAAGAGATATCTACATTAACTACATTATAGGACATTTCTACATGGGTTGTTTCTTACGGATTGCTAATCACGATGTCATTAATGCAGAGGGATTTCTATTAATGTTTTTCCAACTTATAAAGAACAGGGGAATACTTCGAGTCGAGGTGTATTTGCTTATTTTACTGTTACTTATGATAGAATTCCAAGAGGGAATCTAGCTGACTATAAATTAATATTTCACTGTCTAATACAACCTATGTGTAGGTGAATCTGGTAAATCTTTTCGAAATTGCCCTTTATTATGTATAATGCTAGCCAATTGGTTTCAAAAGTATATTTTCTTCGTACTCATTTCCTCTTGAATCGTTCCAAATAATATTAACTGTTTGTGGTTCATTACTAGTCACAGAACTCTTTGTTCGATTCATTGGAATTTCTATTGTTCTGGTTGTAAGCCCTGTTTCTTCTAATATTACTTTACCATCATTAATGTCGATCTTATATACTTGAACATCATCCCAGTCTTCATCTTTATAAAACAAGGTATACATTCCTGATTCGTCTTGACCTGTTATACTTGAGTTTAACTCGCCTTTCCAGTGAATGCTTTCTCCTTTTAGCGTTATTTTAGTGTTCTTGTCTACACATCCTGTCGAAATCATTATAAACACCACCAGGATAAACATCGCAACAAACTTGAAAACATTTGGATTTTTATACATTGTTGCCTCCGTCTTTTTTGCTGTGATTATACAATAAAAAATTCGATTTTTTATATTATTTAGCAATTTATTGTATAAATTCCTCTGCCATCGTGAAACGAACAGTAAAATAGGCCAACCAGTAAACACTGGTTGACCTATAATAATGCCTTAAAGAAATTGTCGTTTGAGGGGGTGCGACTTTCCGCACTGACAACGTAACATTGATCGCCCCTACTTCATTTTTAACCGACTGCAACAGAAGTTGGTGCGACATCCGTCGATCGGCAAAGTCTCCTCAACTTAACTTCCCCACCAAGCTGAAAAAGGAACAGTAACCTCTCCAGTTAATGAAACAGTTTCGCCAATTTTAGGAGTAATTAAATTAACATTTGCTTCGTTTGCCTTTTGTAATGCTCGTTCCACCGGTTCAGTCCAAGCATGATAAGCAAGGGTAAAAGCCCCCCAATGAATTAACATCATATTTTTCCCATTTACGTCTAAATGAGCCTGAACAGCTTCTTCTGGTGTCATATGTACCCAAGCCCATCGTTTGTCATATTGACCGCCTTCAATTAAGGTCATATGAAATGGTCCGTATTTCTTGCCTATCTCCTTAAAATGTGAATCGTATCCTCCATCTCCGCTGGTATAGACCCGTGTGTTCTTCCCAAGAATAACCCATCCACCCCATAAGGTAGTATCGCGATTGAAAATTCCTCTACCGGAGAAATGTTTCGAAGGAGTTAAAGCAACCGTTAAACCTTGAAACGCAATCTCATCCCACCAATTGAGTTCTATAACTTTTTCCTTTGCAACTCCCCATCGATTAAGATGGGCACCTACTCCATGAGGAACAAAAAAATGACCTACCTTACTTTTCAGTCTTTGGATGGAAGAATAATCCAAATGATCATAATGGTCATGTGTAATAAAAACAGCGTCTAAAAATGTCATTTCATCAATAATATGCAGCATATTATTTCCGTATCGTTTGCTGCCCGCGAAGGAAACCGGTGAAGCAACGGGTCCTAACATAGGGTCCACCAATAACTTTTTATTATCAATACTCAATAGGAAAGCAGAGTGCCCGAACCACGTTAAACTATCTTTTTCGCTGTTTATTTTGTTCCAATCCATGACTGATTCCTGAATGGGCCCGCTAGGGCTACGATCTTTTCTTCCAGCAATAAAATCCTTTATCATGGAGAGGAGATCCATAGCACTCATGCTCATCTTTGTAGGAACCTGATTGACAAATTTCCCATTGGAAAAATTATCAAACTTACTATACGCCGTTTTTTGTTTTTTCATTGCGTTGCCGCCAAAGGTTGGGTGTATGCCTATAAACAATAAAACGATAAGAGTGACGACGACGAAAAAGAGGAACAAATAAAACATGATTTTTTCATTCCTTCCTGAGGTGTAAAAGCATTACTTGCTGAACAGTAAACTACAATCCGTATGAAAAACTGCGAATAAGTGCACGAAGAATGGAGAGGCCGCCTTCCGATGCTGGTTTTGAAGTTAAAGGCGTTAATATTCGGCGAAAAAAAATCCACCGCTTCTTTGTACCCGACCACTCTGGTTGGGGATATGATCATAGGTCCATTCCCTTTTCTGCCATAATCATTCCTCCTTATTCGTATTAGATTCGCATTCAGCTCCAAGCTATGCTGCCCATGCTTCTAATCCAATCAACATGTCATCGTCCAACATTGACGATCTTCCTGACCCATGCTTGCTCACTCGTCGCCGCCCGCAATAGGCAGTCGGCACAGTCCATAAAGGGTAGCGGCTGGAGTGGGGCGATGCGAGCTGATGGGCCTGCTGTATATTTTAGAGTGCCGTCTGCGTATTTAAGCACTGACGCTCGTACAATGACCCAATCCAGTTCGCTCTGTATTACCGCATGCTCAGCAATCGCCTTATCCTCGATCGCTTTCCAATAGATGCGGCGCATCATGCTTACTGCCCAGCGATTTACAACAGAAAGTTCTTTTCCATTGCTCAAATTAATGCCGCTCTGCATGACTAGACGCTTAATGCCAGTCCGCTGACAGGCCGCAAGGATATTCGGAATTCCCTCCGACATGACGGTACCCGGTGAGAAGTTTGCCGCCATGACACTCTTTGCTGCCATGATATTCAGGAATCCCTTCTTTGCGGTACCCGGCGAGAAGTTACTGGGTGGACCGATACAGCTGATTACCGCATCTGTATCGGCAATGGCTTTAGCCATCCCAGGCGCGTCGAATACATCCCCCTTCCGGATGATTAGACGCTCTGCAGGGGGAATGACATCCGGCCGGCGAGCCACGGCTACAACCACATGTCCCAATTCTAGCGCCCGCTCCATAACTTTCCTTCCAGTTCCCCCTGTGGCTCCAATAATCGCAATTTTCATTAAATGGTCCCCTTCGACTGATGATCATGATTGACTTCATCCTCATAAACGCACAAAATTGCACAATAGTATACTAAGAAACAACTATGTATAATTGTAAACAGAAGTTGAAAGTCTACAATTATTAAAAAGGCAGGTTCCGTGCATTAGTTCACAAATCCTTTAGAATTGTGTATTTATTTTTCAGAGAAGCTGGTGATGCTCATTGTTAAAGCTGGATCGAAGGATACGAAAAACCCAAGAAGCCATAAAAATGGCTGTAATTGAACTGATGATCGAAAAAGAATTTGATCAGATTACGATCCAAGATATTTCCGACAGGGCAGATGTTAGCCGAAGAACGATCTATCTTCACTACATGGACAAATTTGATCTTCTGGATAAGCTTATTGAGGAGCATATTGATGATCTGCGGAATATCTGCGAATCGACAGACGATGACGCCGATTATAGGGATGCGGGGTTGTTATGGTTCGAGTATTTCGAGAACCATTCTTTATTCTTCTCCGCATTGCTCGCGAGTAAGGGGACCCTTTTTTTCCGCAATCGATTCCTTGCGTTTTTTATCCAAGAGTTAGAGAAAGAGAACAATATGTCTGAAGTGAGCAATCAAGGGTTAGCGGACGGTGTGAATGTTGATATTCAATTTCTAGGAGCGGCTATCGTAGGGGTAGTGGAATGGTGGTTCAAGAATGGAAGGCCTCTCCCTCCTTCCTTTATGGCGTGGCGGGTCGGGGCATTGCTTGAACGGAATCTTAATGCTGATATACGCTTGACTGAAGGAGACTTCCACCAAACAACATCGTGTAATCAATGAATACATTAGATAAATAACCTCAACCCTTCCGGTATAAGGATAATCCGGCGTCCATGGAGCGGTTAGAACGCAGCCGCTTTATTACGTCTTTCTGACGTAGGATTGCTCTGCGTAATTCCCTCCCCAATCACAAAGCGATCTTAAAATGGGTTCAAGTGATTGACCCAGTTCCCGAAGTGTTCGATCCACAAGTTCTTGACAAACGATCAAGATTAGAATTAATATATGGAATAATCGATCCATAATTCTTCATAAGTTAGAGACGAACTGGTCTCCTATATTACGGATAGGGATGTGTTTAAAAGATGATAACGTTTAGAGACAAAACATATCGTTGCACCTCCGAAATTGTTCTCAGTTTAGTTAGCGGCAAGTGGAAAATAGCTATTTTAAACCAGTTGGCAAAGGGTCCGATCCGATTTAATGAGCTGCAGCGGCTCCTTCCGGACACGACACAACGAATGCTTACGATGCAGCTAAGAACGCTTGAACAAGACGGACTCATTAGTCGCAAAGTTTATCCAGTTTCACCGCCTAAAGTGGAATACGATTTATCCGAGTTGGGCGAACAGTTGGCTCCCATGCTCCTGATGTTATGTGATTTTGGCTCGACTTATATCGAGAGCTTTCCCAATGAAGTATCGTACACCAATCAAAAGCATGCATGAGAAAAAATGAGCTGAACACAACTCGCTGTCCTTTAATCGTTACACGCCATAAATAGAACATTAAGAGGTACCCAAAAAGGGTACCTCTTAGCTTTGTATTTCGTATTCACAAGCTTCCTTCGTACTGGCCGTGCTGTCCATTTTCCTCTTTTAACGTGCTGCTGCGGGCCCCACGTTCCAGTCCATAGTTGATCAAAGCCAGCACCGCAGCTAATACGGCTACAATCCCTCCTGCCCAAGAAATATCAATGAGCTCCATGTTCGTCGTGACATATCCGCCCAAGGCGGATCCCATCGCAATACCAACATTGACGGATACAGAGGTTAAGGACGAAGCGAGGTCTCTTGCTTCCGGAACATGCTGATCTGCCCAATCAATGAAATACAGCTGCATCGTCGAGTTCATAAGGTAAACAACAAGAGCCATGAATGAGATGCTGACGAGTCCCCCTACAAGCGATCCGGAGGTAAAGTAAAGTGATGCTAAAATGACGGCCTGAGCCAGAAATACATAGCGAATTTTTCCCATCCCGTCATAGACAGCCAGCTTACCTCCTATTAATGTGCTGAAGATGGACACGATGCCATACAGTAAAAAGACAAGACTAATGTAGCGTGCCGGAACAAAAAGCACATTTTCAAGTAAAGGAGCTAAATACGTATAGACGCTATAGGTTGCTGCAATGCTTAACGCAGGAATAAAGAAAGCAAGCACAATTCTAGGATAGGCGAATAATTTGAGTTGTTTTTTTAGTGAACTCCGCGTCCCCTTTAGTCCTCTTGGAATGGTTGCGAAGCTAGCTATTAGTGAAACGATCCCCAGTGTCGTGGTAAACCAATAAGCCATAGACCACCCACCCCATTGTCCGATGAAAGTGCCAAGGGGGACGCCGAGCACGCTGGCCACGGTGAAACCCGTAAAAATAATGGAGATCACCGGACCTCTTTTATCAATAGGCATCGTTTCGCTGGCCACCGCCATTGCAAGTGCAATCAAGACACCGGTAACCACGGCCGTGATCACTCTGGACACCATAAGCAAAACCATACGATCCTGATATAGCCGTGATTATATTTCCAACAATAAATACGCCGATCAAAGTGAGAATGAGCGGATACTTAGAAAATCGACTGAATAACGCCGTGAAAACCGGAGTACCTATGGCAAAAGACAGAGCGAAAAACGTCACAAGGGAGCCTGCGGCCGATATGGTAATCTTCATATCCAAGGCCACTTCGGATAATAAGCCGACCATCACAAATTCACTGGTTCCCAGGACAAAAGTCAATAAAAATAAATTCATAGTCAGAAACTTGTGTTGTTTAGTCAATATATTTCTCTTTCCTCTCCTATTCAGAATGTAAATCTCATTTCTTACGACTTACAGCAATAAAAATTGTGTACCGTAGCCTTTGCCTGAAACATAAGCCGCTTCCAGCTCCTCCGGATCCCCTTTGTCCAATAAAACCGCATTTTCGGGATACAGTTTGCCTAACAAAGCCCATAAGACCAGTTCATTTCCGCCGGTTGCAATGAAATGGATGTCGTCTTTATTCGTCACCAATCCAGAGTGGGAGAGGATGTCTGCTGCAAAGTGCGAGCTGATGGTATTCCTCTGCGGAAATGAATTGCCTGCATTGCCGCTTCTATGCGGCCGATACATAAAGCGCTGCCCCCTAAAAAGCTGACCGAGATCTACCGAAAACTCGTGTTCATCCATTTCTATGCTGAATCGCAGGGTCGTTCTATCGGTACCGTAATTTGGCAGCAACCGGGCAATGATAGGTTCATCGTAATTCTCCCCAGAAAACGAAAATATGTCCTCTTTTAACGGTGTACCCTTACCTGCTTCGACACGCGGCGCAGCATAATAGTCGTCATATTCATAATCGAACGAGACCGCAATCACATCTTGTGTTTCATTTGCGGCTATCGTTTGTACCGGATGCCCCTTCAGCAGATAAAGGGCCGCCGTCCGGGCCGATTCACCCAAGCCTGCCGGCAAGACGGTTCCCAGACGGTATTGGAAGCCGTAACCGACTACGTTCAAACCCGAGCTGACCATACCTTGCGCATACTGAACAATCGATTTGTGCGTGAGTTTTTTTCCGAGTAGCTTTGTTAAAAATACCTCCCGGATCGGCTCCAGAAAACGCAGCCCTTTAAACTCCGAATATTCCTTGACTTCAAACGGAACCTCCTCCCAATTTGCGAACGGAAGCAAAGCGTCCCGCAGCAAAACGAATTGGTGCAAGTATTCATTATAAATTTGCATGATCCTCGGGCCGCCATATGGTCCCCATACTTGAGCGGTAGCTTCCGGGATCAGGGGATGACCATAACAATGGCTTCGAAATTCCAGCTTGCCAAGGGCTTCTGAAGCAAGCGCCCGCTTTTCTGAATTTATATCCCTCGCCCAGCTTACCAATTGTTCGCCTATACGCACCGCTTGAGCTGTGAGCTCAAGGCCGGCTTTATCTTCTAGCGCCAGGGGGCCAAGCGGGAGGGCTGACACACGTCCGGTAATCGCCAAGTTGGCCTGAAGGCTGTTCAACAGCACTGTCGGATCACCGTTTACCGGTTCCCCAAGCTGGACCAGCATCGCTTCAAGCATTTTGTCTAGCTCCATAACGATATCCTTTGCCCGATATATACCGGCAGGCAAATTCCAATCCAATGCCTCGTTCGTGCCCAATCTGATGGAGTCGTTCGGATACTTGCCAATAAGAGGCTCAATATCGATTGCCTTCCCCCATACGATTTGCTTATCCTTTAAATCGAGTTGATATTTATTCATTTTCTCGCACCTCTCCTAACCATTTTTTAAACGATCGTAACGCTCATTGAAATATGGAATGATCGTTCTATATGTAGGTTATCAGGTTCTTTTATGCTTGAGTAGTACGCACTTTATTGTTTGATCCGATCAATTTTGTAAGGTAGGATACTTTTTGATACTGGGACTATGAGGAGTAAAAAAACCTTCATTTCCTTATGAGCAGCTTCTATGTCATCAGGCAATACACTTTTCCGAGCATGCAGGATATTTATCTAGATTGCCGTACTTAATATAGGTCGGATTGATAATCCAACGGCATCACTATTTAAAAGGAGACCTACGATATGCGGAGCGAAGCTATATTGTTAGTGGATGATGAGGAAGGTATTTTGGTCATGCTTGAAAATCTGCTTCAAAAAGAAGGATTTATCGATATCGTAAAAGCCGGTTCCGCAGCTGAAGCGCTCCATGCCGTGCAAACAAGACGATTCGATATGATCGTTCTTGACGTCATGCTTCCGGACATGGATGGATTTTCGCTGTGCACGGAATTGCGCAAAACCATCACGACTCCGGTTTTGTTTCTGACTGCCCGTTCCAGCGACCTGGATAAACTTCGTGGCCTGTTCTTGGGCGGGGACGATTATGTAACCAAACCATTTAACCCTCTAGAGGTTATCGCGCGGATTCAGGCACATTTAAGGCGGAGTATGATGGTTGAATCCAATCATCAAAACGCCGAAGAACTTTATCGATTCAAGACGTTTACCGTGAACCGGTCAACGGGCCAACTCATTATCAATCAAAAGGATACGCCTTGTCCGGCAAAGGAATTTGAACTTCTCCTCTATTTCTGCAAGCACCCCAACCGAGTATTTACAGCCCAGCAGCTATACGAGCAAATATGGGGCTCGATGGTTCATGGTGATGAGAAGACCGTTGTCATTCATATTTCAAGATTACGCAAGAAGCTGGAAGTCGATCCGTCTACTCCTAAGGTTATCGTTACGTTAAGAGGAATCGGATACAAGTTCGTTCCGCCGTCGGGAGGCTAATATCATGAATTTTATGCTACGCATCGCTCTTCAGCTGCTGGCGGCTTTCGTTTTTCTATTGATTTGTATTCAAGTGATCATCATCGGGGTTGCCTGGTTATTCTGGCCGGATCTGATGCGGACCGGTAGCACTTCGAATCATTACGAAATCTTCGTGGTCGTCTTGTGCAGCGTTCTCTTTGTTGTTACCTTGCTTTTGATCGGATGGTATCTAGGGAAGCCGATTTACATCATGATCGTCTGGATCAGGCGCCTGGTTAGTGGACGGTTCGATCCGCCCCCGGGCTGGAAAGACCTCCGCTCCGATCACAAAGGCACGCTGAAAATTCCGTATTCGATTTACAAGGAAGTGTTCGAGCACCTACGAATGCTTGGCAGCACGCTCCAAAACAACGAGAAGGCGCTCCGCGAAGCGGAACAATCGAAGCAGGAATGGATTCGAGGGATCTCTCACGATTTGAAAACACCGTTAACCTATATCTCCGGTTATTCCGCGATGTTGGTTCACCCTGATTATCGGTGGAGCGAAACGGAGAAAAGCGATTTTCTTTCGGTCATTCAGCAGAAGGCCGCGCACCTGCAAGAACTGGTTGAGGACCTTAATGAAACGGTTAATGGTCCGATTCCTCTAAATGCAGAGCATACGGATATCGTTGAACTTGTGCGCAGAACGGTAGCGGATGTCAGCAGTGCTCCTTGGGCTGTCGGATATGCATTTGTCATGGAGTCGGAACCAGAACAATTATCGATAAGCTGCGACCCGAAACTCATGACACGTGCTATTCGGAATTTGCTTGTCAATGCCGTCGTCCATAATCCGGAAAATACCCAGATTGAGGTTCGAATTAAGCTGCTCGATCCTCGGATTGCGGAGATTCGCATCAAAGATAACGGGGTCGGATTCAACCAGCTTGCGGAGCGTGATACGATTCAATCAACAAACGAACATGCGGGGCTTGGATTATCGATCGCTAAGAAATTTATCGAGGCGAACGGCGGGAAAATAACTGTCCAAAGCTCTCTTGGTGAAGGGACTTCCATTATGATCAGGCTGCAGGCAGAGCACATTTAGGGTGAAGTTGTGTTCCCGTTTACCTCATGTTTACCCAGCCTTCTTATACTGAACGTAACGATGTATAAGGAGGCGTGATCTATGAATCCCGCAAATGAAAAGAATGTATCCTCAGCCTTGCCGGATCAATCGGAAACTCCAACGCTGCATTGGTGGAAGCGTTGGCCGGAGTGGGTCCCTTACGCGACGTTTATTTGGACGATCACTTACGGCGCGCTTGGACTATATTGGTGGGCAGGGGGCCCGGGCTTCCCGCTAGGCTCGGTTAATGATCCAGGTGCGGCTCACTCCCTGTTCCGGCAGGCAGCAGCCGCAAACGGCGGGCTGTTCATCGCTTGCCTGTGTTTACTGGGAGCAGGGACTATACTCTTATTAAATCGGAAACCCCGCGGGATCACCCGAGCAATCATGCTGCTATACGCTTGGAGCGCAGCCATCGTCCTTTGCTTTGCGATCCCGGATCCCCGCGCACTGATGGGGATGGCATATGCCCCAGTATCCTTGATCGGAGCCTTATTCGGACAGTCATTAAACTATCTCGATTTCTTCACATGGCCGGTCGTGAACCAATATATCTGTCTCATCGGTGGTTTGTTATGGGCCGCAACGGCTTTGACCTACCAGCGCCACACCCGCGATGCTTGCAGGTATTGCGGACGAATCAAGGGTCATACGTTACGGCGGATGAACGCAGTGGCTCGTTTGGGAAGATGGGCAACCTATGCAGCGATTCTAGCCCCACTTTATTATGATATCACTCGTATAGCTTGGCTGTTCGGAATTCCTTTTGGAATCACCAATGAAATGCTATACAGCCTGCAGGCTTCTGGGGCGGATTGGGCCGGAGCTGGACTTGCCTTGGTCTCGGTCGGAGGTGCCTTTCTCACACATGGACTTATCAAGCCTTGGGGGGAAAGCTTCCCCCGTTGGTTTCCGATTTTGGGTGGTCAACGTGTCCCTCCTGCTTTAGCCGTCCTACCTGCCGGATTCGTTGCGATCCTGTTAACGGTTACCGGCATCCAAGTCACTCTTGAGTTTACGATGAGCGGTGATTTTCAGAATTGGGGAGGCACAACGCCGCTTCTACTTATGCCAATCTGGGGGATTGCTCTGGGGGTAGCAACCATTTGCTACTATTACCGGAGACAAGGGAAATGCCGTCAATGCACATGATACGGGGTATCCCGTGATTCGGGTTGCTCGGTCCGCACCTATCTAGAGCTTGCCGGAGATTTATGCCCTTTGTAAGCAAACGGCTGATACGGATGTAAGTAACACGGCTATAATGAAACTGGCGACATATAGAAAGAGTTTTAGACACTTTGTTTTTTGTTTCACTCACCTGCCCGATAGCTCAATAAAAAACAGCCGAGCATTCTCGCCGGCTGCCTTATTGAGTTGTTGTTTCCCGTTGAAAATGTAGATTATTGTGTCGATTCCTACAACATGGTAATTTCATGTCATTTGACAGTCGTCATCCAAATTTATTTTCATTATGCTCTATCATATAACGAAAATCTTCCTCAGTATCGGTCGAAAAAATAACCGGTACTTGTTTTTTGCAATTGTCGAAATGTTCATTGCGGTGACACCCTCCGTTACGACCGATATAGTCCCCCTTCTTCTCCATAACCCGTTTGTCCATGCAACATTTTCTCCGTCAGAATATTCATCGGTAAAATTATGCGTCCTTAGCAGCAAGCACTTAAAGATAGAAGCAAGCATCCGATCAAATAAAGTCCTGCGCATCCACTTCATTTAACCGTTTGAGAAGGAGCCCATAATGATTCTGATGCACGGCATTTTCAAACATCGCTTCAAACTGCTTATCTCCCGGGGTACTACATTGTTGTAACCGCAAAAGAAAATCGAACATGGTTTGATTAAGGACTCGCAACTTCTCCGCATTGTATCTTGTTTCATTCACAGCAGATAGTGACAAGACCTATCCCAGCAATTCTTTGGCTCCGTTCATCACTAAGGGCATAGTCTGTTTAACGAATGATTCCGCACTTATGAGTCGCCCCTCATTGTTCCAAACGTAAGCAGCCCCATACATCCCCCAACTTAGCATGATAGAAGCTGTATTTATTAAGAATTGCGCGTTTGGAGTCGATAGCATCTTTTCTTTGTCTATAAAGGAAAGCAGTATCGTTTGAATTTTTTCCTTTATTTGAAGTTCGAATACAGCTCCAAGTGAGGTATACCTTCTTTTGCACATAGTGCTTAGACCCTTGTGAAAATCGCATATACCTAGAAAAATACTCTGAATGGTTTCTTCATTTAATACTTCGTGACCGCTTATTCTACGATTTATGATTGTCATAAAGGATTCCATTAGTCTGGCCTCAAGAATTTCGAATTTATCTACAAAGTGCGCATAAAAAGTCGCTCTGTTAACAGTAGCCCTCTCTGCAATATCCCTAACGGTTATCGATTCAAAGTCTTTTTCTTGAATTAATGAAGCAAAAGCGTCTTGAAGGAGTCGCCGTGTACGTATCACACGAGGATCAGCTTCATTCTTTTTGATTGTCATGGTTAAAATCTCCCCTATAAAACGACATTATAGAAATCGTGTTGTCTATACAACGGTTTATGGTTATTGATGATTGCACACCATTCGGTTGGTATTATAGCATATTAATACAACAAGTGTTGTTCAAACAACTAACGTTGTATTGCAAAATGCAGAACGCCACATTTCTAGAAGGAGGAGAGAACCCATGACGATTTTACACCATCACTAATGATGGAGCACCAATTTTTTTTGATGTATTCGAGAGCTCCGGTCGGCGGATCCCGAGCTCAAGATTTCGCTGAAGGAATTGACCGAAACATTACGGCAAATCACGCTGGCTCCTTCAGCCGCTACTAACTTCCGATTATGCTGATGGCCATTAGCAAGGCGGCAAAGTCGGTGCATTCCACGGGTGAGGCTGGCAGTCGATGATGTAACTTTCATTAATGAAATGCCTAAGGATAACAAAATGTAAAAGATTGTGGGACCCGAATAAACAGCGGCGAGCTAAGATCTTTTCAGGTTATAAACATCAGATTCTATCAAGGCGTCGTACAGCTATATTAGAGTCAGTCAACAAGCTGGGGGGTTCTTTGATTGATGAATACAAATAATTAATATATGAGTGATTGATCATATATGCACGAATTTCGGAGTTTTACATATGTATCCAAACTGACCGATCATAGTACTTTGTTTTATTGATTTATATTTATAACATCAGGAGAGTGAATTATGAAGAGCACATGGAAAGTTTACGTTCTAGCCTTGGTCAGCTTTTTAGTTGGAACATCCAATTACATCATTTCCGGGATATTGGACCGGATCGCAGAGACGTTGGGAACAAGCGTTGCGGCAGCAGGCCAGCTCATTACGGTTTATTCTCTGGCCTATGCGGTCGGCACGCCTATTTTTATGGCGCTGACGGCCAAAATGGACCGGCGTAAGCTCCTCCTTTATTCACTGGGTCTCTTTATTGCCGCAAATCTACTGACATTTATATTGTCCGGCTTCGGTCTCTTCATTGCCGCGAGAATCATTACGGCGTTAGGCGCGGGGGTGGTCACCGTTAACGCACTCAGCATCGCCTCCAAAATCGCTTCGCCAGGCAAGCAGGCTAGCGCCATCGCCAACGTTACCATGGGCATTACCGCATCGCTCATCATCGGCGTCCCCCTCGGCAGAATGGTAGCCTCGACTTTTGGCTGGAAAGCGGTATTTCTGGCCATCGCCATTGTCGGTGTCATCGCCATGCTTGTCATTGCTGCGGTTTTTCCACGTATACAGGGCGACAAGCCTGTCCCTTTGATCAAACAATTTGCTTTGTTAAAAAAACCTCAGGTTTTAGTTGCTTTAGCGATTACTTTTTTCTGGTTGGGAGGATATTCCCTCGCCTATACCTACATCTCTCCTTTTCTGCTAGAGGTGACTCATTTAAATGATTCATTGATTAGCGCAGCACTGTTCGTGTTCGGCATTGCCAGTTTGATTGGCTCGAAAGTCGGGGGCTACAGCGCTGATAAACGGGGCATTAAATACACGCTCGTTTCAGGGATGGTGCTTCACGTCATTTCGTTGATTTTACTATCCTTAGTCGGACAGTCGGTCATTGCCGTATTCGCATTTTTGATCCTCTGGTCTTTTGCCGCCTGGTCATCCGCTCCGGCGCAGCAATTTAACTTGGTTTCGCTTGTTCCTGAATCTTCGGGCGTCATGCTGAGCTTGAACAGTTCCATGATGCAACTTGCCATGGCTGTCGGCGCAGGAAGCGGCGGGCTGATCGTTAACCGTGTTTCTTTGGCATCCATTACCTGGTTCGGGGTACTCGGCGTACTCATTGCCATCATTGCCGTGTTTGTATTGTCCAGCATGGCATCACGGCATTCGGCGGTGAAGGCCTCCACTGACCAATCATGCTAATAACCTGTCCATAACATTAGACACTCATCTAATCGGCAAGCGGTACAAGTTCTTGTCCTCGACTCGGGATAAGAACTTGTACCGCTAATACAAAAAAAGCCGCTAAATTAGCGACTTTCAATGGGACCATGATCTTGTCCCCCGACACTTCCTACTACTGTTATTATAGCTCCTAATGGAGTCGGAAAAGATCTTTGATAATTTCCATATAAATAAATATACCTACCAAAGCAATAAGTACTGCTATTCCGATTATTCTACTTCTCATGATCTCTTCCTCAGTTAAATAGGATTTGCAAAAATTTAGTATAACGTCTTTTCTACCAACTTCGTAAATAATTCCATATGTAGAGTATTCGTAAATTATAGAACTCCCCTGCCCTTAGTTTAACACTGGGCATACTTTATTGTTATTTTCCTCCAACATGAAACACACCAATTACGGTTGTACCTTCAACATCATAAAGAGGGATATCACGACCATCTGATGATCTATTGTTCTGTATCGCGATGGCATCCTGGGGTGACTTTGGTTGTTCACCGTCTAAATCTTTTTTCAGCACATATCCTGTAGTGCCATCTATGCCTATTGCGCTAATTAATTCGGGTTCTGTTTCTGGAGAAGCAGCATCTGAGGATGAACCGTATGTCTGCCCGTTTTCATTTTCAGGATAGTTAGGAGAATGTTCGGAGCTTTGATTGTTCGTGCTTTTAGCAAATGAGCTTTGGTACCCCAGTACACCTCCTACTACACAAACAATAATAACCAGACCAATCAATTTTCTGATGCCTTTAGAATACACCCTCACATTTTTCACTCCTTTCTCACACTTACTCTGTAATCGTTCCGTCCCTTTCTTTCCACTTTCTTGTTTCCTTCAACTTAGTAAACACTAATAAAGGAAACAAAGTTACATAAAAAAAATTGAATCAGATAACATGCCCATGGCCACTATTATCTCCAATTGTTGTGGAGTCATAGATAACTATCTAATCGGTAATCGGATCATCTTCTTGTCCTTTACGGCAATCGGTATAATTTCCTGTCTTCGGCTCGGGATACAAAAATGTACCGATAAAATAAAAAAAAGCCGCTATAACAGCGACTGGACTGACCTAATGGTTACATTTTGTAAATCGTTATCCTTTTGTTATCGCAGCAAGATCATTCTCTATCCTTTAAACAGCCGATCCATATGGATCGGCTGCCTACTACTATTGAAACATAATCTTTTCATATTTCTCCAAATAATCGATTGGAATAGCAAGACCTATGGGGATAGAGAGGCCTCCCTGTGATGTAGTTGTTGTGGCATACACAACTGCAATCACATTTCCCTTATTGTTAATAACAGGGCTGCCGCTGTTTCCGTTATGAATTGGAGCCTGTATCATGAGCATGGGGAGCTGTGGACTCTCTAATGGGGTAAATCCTAGCACTGTGCCTTCAGTGGCGATTCGAGAGAATGCTAGCGGATTTCCGATGACATGAATAGGTTCGCCTTCTTGATAGGCTATCTCTGTTTCCAATTGGAGTGTAGGTAGGTTGTTCGCATTGTCTCTAATTTTTAGTATGGAGATATCGATCTCGCTGTCACTTACGATAACATCTGCCAAATATGTTTTTCCATTAAAGAATTGGATGATGCAAGCCTTGTCATTATCCATAACATGTTGATTCGTTATAATGAGTCCGTTTGGAGCGATATTAAACCCTGTACCTTTCCGACCATCAATACTAACGTTGACAACGGCTTGCTTATATTGCTGGATCTGTTCATCTTGTGATAACTGTGAATCCTTTTTCAAAAACCGTAGTGTCGGTAGATTATAAATCTGTGGTATAAAAGCAATTAGATTACCGAGTAGAAGAATGGCCAACATAATAATAATTGTTTTTTTGATCCATGTTCTTTTGGGTGGTGGATTCAACTCATCTTCTTCATTGTCATCTTCCAGGTTCCAAAATTCTTCTTCCCATTCAAGTGGGATATCAGTATCATTTACCGGATCGGCGGATGTTTTGGTATCATTCGGCTCATCGTTACGGATGGAAAATACCTCCCTGCTCAAGAGAAATAGAATAAAAACACGGATTTAAGATAATTATACCAAACCTTGGCAGACCGCGATCGGAAACGATTGGATAAAACGTATAATACAAGTAAAACAAGCTACAATCTCATTGAAATGCAGCTTTGTTTTTTTAATTATTATCGTTTTGGACATAGTGTTCACTTCCTGTCTCTTTGAAACGATGAGAAAAACAGGTTGCCAAACCTCGTCAATCATGAGATAATTTTAGTTTTCCTAATAAGAATATGATCATGTCGGAGGCGTAAGCGTGCAGCGATATCCTTTCTCCTATGATCCGTCAGAACCGTTCGTCAAGCAGGTCGGCGATTGGGTTGCGGATGTTTTTTATGATGTGTTGCCTGAACATGGATTTGATGTCCGGGATGAACAAATATTTATGGCTTACCAATTGGAAAGAGCCTATGCCAGTAAGAAAACAATTTTCGCTGAAGCTGGGGTAGGTACGGGAAAAACACTCGTGTATCTGCTTTATGCAGTTAACTATGCAAGATATACACGCAAGCCTGCAGTGATTGCCTGTGCAGATGAGTCGCTCATTGAGCAACTTGTAAAACAGGAAGGAGACATAGCTAAGCTTGCCCGTTATTTGGACTTACAAATTGATGCGAGGCTCGGTAAATCCCCTGATCAATATTTATGTCTTAAAAAAATAGACGGCGTTCGTCTTCAAGATGAAGATGCAGCGGTTATTGAAGACGTGTATGAAAATCTTCCTGATTTTGTTCATTCCCCAGGAACGATGCAATCTTTTTACCCTTACGGGGATCGTAAGGAATACCCTCATCTGAATGATGAACAGTGGAATAAGATCAACTGGGATTCATTTCAGGATTGTTTTGTATGTGATCAAAGACATCGCTGCGGCATGACCTTATCTCGGGACCATTATCGAAAATCTACAGATCTTATTATCTGTTCCCATGATTACTACATGGAACATGTGTGGACCTATGAGGGAAGAAAAAGAGAAGGTCAGCTTCCACTGCTCCCGGAACATAGTTCAGTCGTCTTTGACGAAGGACATTTACTCGAATCGGCAGCACAACATGCCCTCAGTTATAAGCTGAAGCATAGTGCATATGAAGAGATTATTACTCGTCTTCTAGATGGAGAGATCAGGGAAACGCTAGCCGAACGAATTGAAGATTCCATTGATCAGAGTCAGCTTGTGTTTTCTCTGGTAGCGGAGCAAAGTACTGCGATACCCGGTTCTGATCGAAAACAAATCCGAATGGATGAGAAGCTTCTTCAAGAACTGAATCGCTGGAAAGGTACGATCGAAGCTATTGATGAAGAGCTGGTCTTTGAGAGTGGCTTGCATACGCTTGATGAATATAAGCTGCGTATCGTTGAGGAGAATCTGGAGATGATCCAAACGGCTCTTCATCTGTTCCGTGATCCAGATACTTTCATTTGCTGGGCGGAAGAAAATGAGGATGGGGCTGCAACACTTGCCATTATGCCGCAAACGGTCAAGGAAGTGCTGAAGGAACGGGTATTCGGGCTTCAGATGCCGATTGTATTCTCATCAGCAACCTTGTCGGTAGATGGATCTTTTGATTATGTAGCAGGAAGTCTCGGAATTAGCGAATTTTTATCTTTTTCCGTGAACTCTCCGTACGATTACGAGAAGCAGATGAAGCTTTTAGCACCGCGTGAACTTTTGCAAGATGGAGAGATTCGGAGTGAGGTTGCTGCTGCGAAGAAGCTGGCCCTGGCGGCCAAGCTGATCAAACGTACCGAAGGACGAGCTTTATTGTTATTTAGAACTATGAATGAGCTTCGCGAGTTTAAGCAAGCCGCTTCGCACCATCCAGATTTCGCATCCTATACCATGCTGTATGAAGGTGACCGTGAGATTAGCAGCCTCATAGCTGAGTTCCAAAATACAGAGGAAAGCGTGCTCTGTGCGGCAAGCCTATGGGAGGGGTTGGATGTTCCGGGACCTTCATTATCCAATGTTATGATTTGGTCACTGCCTTATCCCCCGGAAGATCCTGTATTTATGGCTAAACGGGAAGCCGCTGATTCAGCATTTGAAGAAGTAGACCTGCCATATATGCTGCTTCGCTTACGGCAAGGATTAGGTAGACTCATTCGCTCATCGACGGATCAAGGGATTGCAGCCATCTTGGATGCGGAAATTTTGCTCAATCAGCATGTCAGAGATAGAGTTGAAGCCGTATTGCCGCCTGGAGCTATACTTCAAGTAGAATCGTTGTAGTTAATCCTTCGAAATCGTATTTTAAGTAAGCTCGGAAAAAACCTGTTCTGTAACGCAATTCAAGTCATAAAGCAGACCTGAAGCGTATCAGAACAGGTGTTTTTATACTGTATTATGTGTGGGAATGTTACTCATAGACACTATTTTGAGATGTAATCAATATAATTGGAACGTAAAAATTCAAGCAATTTTCTGGATTGTCCGGTGTTCTCGAACAACCACTCCAATAATTATAAGATCGGACTCTCTTCTCTCCAATCATGGCATCTCTGTTTTTCCCCTGCAATAACAATACATGTATTTTTTCTTCTGCGTTTACCTCGATTACATTTACTTAGAAGCTCCGAGCTTGGCTCCATGAATCCCTACAATAATCAGCCACGTAATCTCCGCCAAGATTAAGAACCGTCCGAACATACCGGCCAAAACCTCCGGTCCGAATTGCCCGTCTCGCGGAATTTGAAACACAAATACCAGCATCGCGACGATTGCAATACTCGCACTTGTGAGCAGCACTCTCTTCACAGGACGCCAAACATCAAGTCGACATAATGAAAGACTAATCAGTAATGCGGCTACCGGCGTGTAGTCCAGCATCGCTCCAAATGAGTGCATGCTGCCGCTAAACGTTGCATCATCCGGACTAACGGAGATGGGATCGGTCACGAAAATGCCTGCGATTATTACGCCTATTGCACTGATTCCAAGAATTACAAGTCCGATGTAACCCGTAACCGTACGTGTATGCGGGAATATCGTAATTGCTACGCTGATTTGAGCAAATGCCAGCAATCCAAAAGCCAGGTGCATCATCCAACCAAAGTCGCCAAGTGCATATTCGCTGATAAAACGCCATGTCGGATCAAATTCGGGCTGCAGCAGATGCAGGCTGCATAGGAGAAGCACGAACAATGCACCTGAGAAAATTGACGCTAGCGCGAATCTGGAAGCCGTCACCGTTAAAGGTTTTGCTATAACCAACTGCTTAACCAATACCCATCCCTCCTGCTGGCGAGACTCTCGTCATCATCGTTTCATAACCTCCCCCGCCGGGGTAATGCCATGCCCCCGAATGGGTATCTCCGTCAGAGCGGAATGCCCCTTTATAATAGGAAGGCGATCCTTTGTCTCCAGCCCAAATGACGAGAGAGTCCCCTTCCAATTCATACACATAATCGAAGGTATTGCCTAACGTATCATAATAACGGGACCGAATATCCGGACTCTTGCTTTCGCCGAAGGGTTTTAAATGCCCAATCATCTCGATCCCTTTCACTTCTTGTCCGTTCTGGGAAAGATGGACGTGCTGTATCAAAAAGTGCCCGCCTTCCATCCACTCGTAGGTTACCGTTCCTTCTGCTCCGCCGCTGATTTGCCAAGTACCAACTAGTCGGTCCAACGTTTGAATATTCGTCATGCTCCCACTCTCCTAACTTGTTCGGAATCCGCTATGGCTTTTGCTACAACATCAGGAGCCATGATAACAGCGGAATGATCTTGACCGGCAAGCGAATGTGCAGCAGCCTTTGGAAGAAGTTCGACAAGTGCGCGTGCCGCGTCATGGAAAAGCGGTTCGCTGTTTTCCCCTGTCATAACCAAAGTAGGAATCGTAACGTTCCATCTGCCGGTTGGCAGCGGGTTCCCGGATTGCGTCGTTCCCATAATGATGCCATCATAAGCAAGAGTATGCGCCAGGGACTCCATCTTGTTCCAAGAAGGATCGGCTTTCATATAGTCGATATATTCCCCGGGAATGCCTAGAGCCTCGGATGCGAAATATTCGACTGCTTCAGACCTTTTCTCGGCTTTGATTAGTCCATTCAAATGTTCGACGTAATCACTAGGTACCGGCTTACGGCTGTCGTTAATTATGAATGGCGGTTCATACAAGAAGAGCTTTGCGACTGAATCTCCTAACAAGTTTGCGGCCTCAAGCGCCAACACGGCCCCGGATGAGCTTCCGAACAAGTAAGCTTGCCCTCCGGCGACTGTAATTAAAGCCTCAATGTCTTCCACTTCACGTGCGATCTCGTAAGGTGAGGTATCCGTACTGCGGCCTCGACCGCGACGATCGTAATTGTATACGGTGAAGTTGACCGACAAGTGCTCGGCTAACGGAGAAGCATCCTGATAATCAGCCGCTGCCGATGATATGAGGATGATTGCAGGGCCAGTCCCTTGTTTGGTATAAGCGATTTGTGTCCCATCTTTTGAAATAACGGTTTCCATTGTGTTTTTGCCTCACATTAACGTTTCTAAGTATTCTTCCAGTCGATCATAAGCATCGGTGAATCCTTCAATCATGCCTATCGCTTCAGCGCGGTCCAATTGTTCGTTGGTAGCGAATCGCGTCACGATGCTAATCCGCGTCCCCCCGCTTTTCTCCTCGAACAACACGGTTGTGTACATTTCGCTATCCGAAACGATATTCCAATCGCTGTCGGAAAAAGTGTCTAAGTACACTAGTTTGCCCGATGCCTCTACTACGTCATATGTGGCTCTGCCTCTAGATAAAACTGTTGATACCTGCCATAAGTCCTCCTTCTTATTCTTGTAGTCCAGCATTTACTCCTCGAGTTTGTCGAGACGCTCTTCCAATAGAATTCTGAAAGAATCAAACCATTCATCCGGCTCCTGGAACGGTCCGGCATCGAGGCTTTAACTGAATTGTTGCTGATCTCATGAACTCAATATACACAATGACGTATATACATGTCAACATATATAAAAAAATAACTCAAATCAAAACCCGTAAACACGAAGAGACAGCCCCGCATAAATTTAAAGCTTTACGAGGCTGCCTCTTTTGTATTGGCATCAATGGATGAGTACTTTCCTATGCCCTTATATTTTGCGAGTACCTTCTTTTATTCGCCAGCGAGCGCTTCCCCGGTTTCAAGCAACGTCTTCATACCTGAAAGAACAATCGGCAACCCATTTTCAAGAATCTTTGCAGTGCTCATTGCTTTTTCGAATTCATCATGTACCACCGTTACAAGAGTCACACCATGGAGCTCGGTATGCGAACCGATCTCCCACGTAATGCGCGACGGGGTGTCCATCTCCGTGCCCGGAAACGAAACAAACCGCCAGCTCATCATAAGTTTTTTTGGAGGATCCATCTCAAGAATGATCCCTTCTGCTTTCTTCTCTTCCCCGTTCCATAGTTCGAATGGAGATTCGATTTCCCAGGTGGTGCGGATGGCGCAGTTGAACCAAAACTTCGACGTTTTGGCCGGGTCCGTGAGAGCTTGCCACACTTGTTCTGGCTTTGCTTTAATCGCTATCTGGTTTATATTCCGGGGTTTCATATCCATATTTGTATCACGCTCCAATTCGTTTTGAAGAGATGTTAATCCGATCACCCATGGTTCGGCGTATTTACTCACCCATCGCTCATAAATATGACGAATGGGCACCGCATTCAAGTAATGAAGCTTTTCACGACCTACTTTTCTCGTTGTAATGAGTCCGGCTTCCTCCAATATATTCAGATGCTTCATGACGCCGAACCGGGACATGTCGAGGGGCTCGCAGAGATCACTCAGAGTCCGCCCGTTAGAAGCGTGAAGCAAATCTAAAAGCTTACGGCGGCTGGGATCCGCAAGCGCTTTGAATATGTCAATCTCCATCAAAACACCGCCTTCCTGTCGATTTGAAAAAAATTTCATTTGTACCGCTTGACACGTTACCTTATGGTAACGTATTATAAAAACATAACATGTGACTTAATGGTCACATGATATCACAAACGGATCTGTTTGTCAGCCGGTGACTTGCATATCCATTCTGACAACCATTTGAAAATGAAAGGTGATGTTGAAGATGAAAGTAACCTTGATTGCAGGCAGTAACCGCACAAACGCAAGCAGTACGAACCTACTTCGGTATATTGACAGCCTTTTAGAAGCCCAGAACATATCAGTCCAATTCGTTGATTTATCGGAGCTGCAGCTGCCACTTTTTTCACCCGACAACTGGGAATTCCATCCTAACGTTAAGCATGTATTGGAAGCAATCGCAGAGGCAGACGGTTTGATCCTTGCAACGCCGGAATACCATGGCTCCGTATCAGGAGCGCTTAAAAACGCCCTAGACTATATAACCGGAAACCAGGTTGCGGGCAAGGCAGTGCTTTCCGTAAGTTCCGCAGGCGGTCCGCTCGGAGTTAGCTCGCTGTCGCATTTGCAGACTATTGTACGCAATTTGCACGGAATTAACTGTTCGCAGTGGATTTCGATCGGATATGGATCGAACACGTTTGGTCCCGACGGCGCTCCGATAGATGAGGGTATGAAAGACCGGGTACGAGATGCGGTGAGCAGTTTCGTGGATCTGACCCGTAAGCTAACACCGATAGCAGCGGCAGCAAACTAACAGCACAATCCCTTTTTTAAGAGATCAGAAAGTATAAACTTCCGTAGTTTAACACCCACCCTTATCTCGCAAGAAAAGCTACAGCTTAACGCGGTGTGTCTTCTTTGAAGTATGTCGATAGACGTTTTTCTTATCATCATTAGGTTACCAAATGGTAACATGATACCAAAGGAGATGTTTCTTCTTGATAATGAATGAACATAAGTATTCTGACGGCCATTGGATGGGATCTTGGTTTGCAAGTCAAACGTACTTTGATGGGAACTTTGCCGAAGAGCGATTCGAGGATCAGACCATCCGAATGATTATACATCCGCATGCCTTCGGTTCAAAGATCCGCCTGAAGTTTTCAAATCTTTACGGTTCCGAACCTGCGGTATTCGGCACAGTAACAGCAGCATTAGCCGCAAAAGATGGGGAAACCGTTCCCGGTACTAGTCGGCAAGTTGCCTTGAATGGTCAATTCTCCATCGTCATTCCTGCAGGGGAAGAAGTTTATTCGGACCCTGTCGATCTCCAAGTAAATGAACATGTTGACGTAGCTGTCAGCGTTTATGTTCCTGAGTCACGAACCTCGACATGGCATTTTTCGCCTCCTAGGTCGACTTATGTCGCCGAGGGGAATCATGCCGACGATAGTAGCGCGGATTTTTTTCGAAAGAAAATTCATTCTTATTACTGGTTATCCGGTATGGAGGTTTTAACACAAGGTGAGCCTTTACGTGTCATTGTCGCACTTGGTGATTCCATTACAGAGGGGAGTACATCTACTCCAGATGCTAACCATCGTTGGCCGGATATTTTCTTTGAACGACTCCGCCTGGAACATCCCTCCTATCCGATCTCCGTTCTCAATGCGGGAATCGTTGGCAATCAAATATTGAAAAAGGGGCCAGCGGTTGGTCTGCCAATAGGTGGAGAAAGCGTGCTTTCTCGCCTGGATCGTGACCTGTTTTCACATTCAGGAGTTACCGATGTGATCTTTCTCGAAGGAATCAATGATATTGGACTCGGAAATGCGACCGCAAATCAGATTATTGACGGAATGAGGGAATTGGCAGCCCAAGTACATGAGAACGGACTGCGCATTTTTGCTGCTACCCTCCCACCGTTTGGCGGCGCTCCGTACTACTCCAATGAGAAGGAGCTCATCCGGCAAGAAGTGAACCGCTGGATCCTGACCAACGAAGTATTTGACGGTATTATCGACTTTAACACTGCGCTGGCTGATCCGGAGCATCCCGAACAGCTGCTTCCCGTCTATGATTTCGGCGATCATCTTCATCCTAGCGATGCCGGATTCAAAGCATTAGCCGAGTGTATTCCATTGTCCCTGTTTATAAAATCTGATTTGGTTTGACCCAGTACAACTGGTTTCAATAAACATTAAAAAAGGAGATGTTTTATATGAAAACGATGGAACAAAAAAATGCAGAAGTGGTAACCGCGTTTATCGAGGACATTGCAAATCAGGGCATGTTGGAAAAGACCGATCAATTCTTTGCCCCGCAAATCGTGGAGGCTTTTACGGATCGGCGGTTTACCGTGGAAGAAATCCTGGCCCAAGGCGAGAAGGTCATCGCTAGAATTTTCATGACGGCTGTGCATGCTGGCCATTTTGCCGGAAATGCACCTACGGGAAAAAACGTGAAGGTAACACAGTTCCGCGAATTCCGGGTCATCGACGGAGACATCGCAGATCACCGCGGCTGGTTCGATACGGCTACGCTTTTGCCTCAAATCCAGACTCAATAACCGCTGTTAAAGCACGACATTTCGCCGTTAACTAATTCCTAATAACCCATTCATAAGGAGATGTTTGAGAATGAAAACGATGGAACAAAAAAATGTGGAAACAGTAAACCAATTTATCGAGGCATTTTGGAATCAGAGTGAATTGGACTCCGTAGAT
Source organism: Paenibacillus sp. FSL W7-1332 (assembly GCF_037969785.1). Classification (NCBI taxonomy): domain Bacteria; kingdom Bacillati; phylum Bacillota; class Bacilli; order Caryophanales; family Paenibacillaceae; genus Paenibacillus; species Paenibacillus sp. FSL W7-1332. The sequence goes on from NZ_CP150209.1 coordinate 3,804,318, forward strand.
CGATTTCTGTCCAACGATTATCAAGAGTTTTCTTACCAATCCAAGGAAGGTCTGAAAAAATTCGCAGCAACGATCTTGGAGGCATTTCCCGATAAACAATATACGGTGGAAGAGATCATCGGTCAAGGGGATAAGGTGCTCGTGAGAATGACTGTGAAAGGCACACATGAAGGCATGTTCTTTGGAACCGCGCCCACGGGCAATACGATTGATGTCACGCTGTACCGTCAATATCGTGTGGAGGACGGCAAGATCGCCGAGCATCGAGGCTGGATCGACATGGTGACCATGTGGAGCCAAATTCGAGGTAGCTAACTTCCCATAAATACATCACGTACTACCGATCCAACACTTGGGTCGGTAGTATGTTTGTAAGAAACTTATCGAATCGGCAATAGGTACATGTTGCAAAAGCAGATTTCTTCGGCCGGGCGGTGTCTTTCACTACAGCCAGAAACCTTCTGACGGCGACATCATCTGGGTTAAATTTGTATACAGTGAAATTGTTGCGTCGGAGAAAATCGTTTACGCCAGTTTCAATTTTATATAGCCGACACTAAAAAACACCAACCACAGGTGATTTTTTGTTTATAACTATCCTGCCCGTTAGAATTCCTGTAATACGAATATTTTGGAGATTGAACAAAAACGAGCGCCTCGGTACGATGGGGTTACACACGAGGTCATTGCCTCAAAAAGCCCATCCAGGAGGTCGCTCTACTATGAAGTTTAAAGCACAAGATAAGCAAAATCAACTCATTGAAAACATTACCGCTCATCATCTGGTCGTCGGAGTAGACATTGCTCAAGATACTCATGTTGCCCGGGCCGTCAGCTTTCGCGGGATTGCTTTAGGTGCACCGCTGGAATTCGGTAACCATCTTGAGGGTTTCAAGCTATTTGGACGCTGGATCCAGGATCTACTCCAAACCTACAAGCTTAACAAAGTCATTATAGGCATGGAACCTACAGGTCATTACTGGCTGAATCTTGCGCGCTGGCTCTCTTCTCAGCGCATTGAAGCCGTTCTCGTTAATCCCCATCTCGTTAAAAAGAATAAGGAGAACCGTGACAACTCGCCATCTAAAAGTGACCGCAAAGATGCTCTTGTCATTGCAGACATGGTCAAAAACGGGTACTACTCCCCTGTTCGTTTTCATCCAGAAGCCTACGAAGAACTGCGAATTCTCATGGCTAACCGAGACACGGTTACAAAACGGCTCAACAGTGCTGTTAACCAAATTCATCGATGGGTTGATATCGTGTTCCCTGAGCTGCGCCAGGTCTTTAAAACCCTTACCTGTACCAGCTCTATTGCTACGCTCAGACTCTTTCCCTTACCGGAGGAAATTAGTAGATTAACCACAGAAGAGGTTCTTACCGGTTGGAAACAATATGTAAAGCGTCATGCTGGAGTTAAACGAGCGGAACAGCTCATTGAACTAGCAAAATGCAGCATTGGCGCCACGCAGGCACTCCAAGCCTACAAGCTTCATCTGAGTCAACTACTAGAGGAATATGACTTGGCTCAGCGCCAACTTGAACAAATTGAGCATGAACTTCATCTCATCTTGAGGCGTATCCCCTATGCACAGAAACTGCTCGATATTCAGGGTTTGAATGCAACGAGCTTGGCTGGCATTCTAGGAGAAGCTGGAGATCTGAGCGGCTATGTACATGGAAATGCTTTATTACGACATGCCGGCCTCAATTTAACTGAAGCCAGTTCCGGAAAGTGGCGTGGTAAAATGGCGCTTAGCAAACGCGGCCGCCCTCGTCTCCGACGTTTTCTCTATCTCATGACGATGTGCATGGTCATGACCAATCCGGATATTAGAGCCCTGCACCACCATAATGTCGATGTGAAAAAACTCAAGAAAATGAAATCTATAATGAAATTGTGCGGTAAAGTCGCCCGTATGCTTGTTGGTCTGGCCAAAAGCAGTGAAGCTTACGACTCGACTAAAGTGTTTCCGCAAGCAGCTTAAGCAGTTTTTCTCACCAGCTCATGCATTCGCAGGATGACAAGAAGCACGAGGTATCGGGAGATATTAAACAAAAGGGCTCGGACCCGTTCCGTTAGAAAGACCGACCTCCACCCCTTAGTTAGATGTGACGAAGGAATGAAAGGGCTAAGACCCGTTGAGACATGGGAGTGAGAATCACTAGGGCAAAGTGGAGACGTGCATGATATGGAACAAAGTGGGTATTGGACACAACACCCTTGTTCCCGCATGCCCTTTCTACTGTCCCCAGCCACCGACTCCCCTGGATTCTCTTCTTTCATGTTTAGCTCAGGGTGAAATCCTGCGAATTCATGAGTTTGAGTGAGGAAATTGAATCACTTCGAGGGAGTTTAATGATAGGACGTCTACCGCCGGCGAAGAAATCATATCGAGAATGTTACAATGTTTTTGTCACCCGACAAAAATTAAAGTAGTAGAAATCATACCGGATTCGGTATGTAATCTCCACCTCGACATCGCTTCAAATAATGAAGCGCATGAACCTGTCCCGTCATCTCAAGCTCCCCGTTATATACGGGATCATGCCAGCCTTCAATATCGATCGTTCCCTCATAGTTGCCCTGCCGCAAAATCGTGATGATGTCGGTCCAGTCGATGTCGCCGAATCCGGGCGTACGGTGCCATACATAAGGCTTCGGCCCGTGAATACCATATTCCCTCACGATGTCCCAAGCAATCGTCGCATCCTTGCCATGGACGTGGAATACTTTATCCACCCATTTTCGCAGCTGCGGAATCGGATCGATCAAAGAGACCATCTGGTGGCAAGGCTCCCACTGCAGACCGATATGGTCCGACGGGATGGCGTTGAACATCATCTCCCATGCCGTCGGATTATGGGCAATGTTCCAATCCCCCGTCTCCCATGTCCCGCCCATATCGCAGTTCTCGAACGCAATGCGGACGCCTTGATCTGCCGCTCTTTTGGACAGCTCGCCGAACACCTTCGCATATTGCGGAATCGAGGCGTCGATGGATTCGCCCGTCAATCGTCCGGTAAAACCGGAAATGATATCGGTGCCGAACAGATGGGCATGATCGATCAGACGCTCCCAGCTCGCCAAAGTATCAGCATTACCGCCTTCTCCGGTCAGCGGATTGCCGAAGATCCCAAGCGTTGACACGATAAAACCGTGTTCAGCTTGCAGCTCACGAACTCGCTTGGCCGTCTCCACAAGATCGGTAGCACCGGTCGTCTGCCAGAAGGTAAGGCTGAACGATTCAAAGCCGTGAGGCGCAATCTGAGGAATTACGCGTGCAGCATCCCCGCCGCCAACCAGCGTTCCGATGCGCAATAAATTCGCCATGTAATTTACCACTCCCAATTTAATGTTAGTATGCGTATGCAAGTTCAGTATAACTAGATTTCCCTCCTTTTTCTCGTCCTATCTTGTGCTTCACTAGTTCAATATTGCGGGAGTTTCTAGACTTGACTCCTCCAGCACCACCAAAGCCTTGATCTTCTTCGATTCCGGCAGGAGCCAGCTGTGTTCACTCCGCTTCCTGCGCGCTGGACCCCTGCCCCCAAGAATCCGAGCTTACCGCGCCGCAGCCTACTTCGATATCGTCGATGAATCGTAGGCAGCCTGCATGATTTCTAGATAACGCTGTATGTTCAAACCCTCCAGTCCTTTCACGTAATCCTCCCAATCTTTATCCAGACTCTTGGCGCCGGTAATGAACAGCAGAGCGTTCTGGTCGACATAGTCTTTGATGTTGGTCTGCATCATGCTGGCTTCATCGGCGACCAACGGGTCGACCCATAGCGCCCAGTGAGGGAATATTTCTTTCGGCTCATTGCCTTCCATCAGTAACGTTGCCTCGTACAGGCGGCGTTCGTAACCATCGTTCGCGTAAATATCCGTGCCCTGAACCTCGGCATCGCGGTATGCCCGGTGATGGTTATATTGGGTGAGTGCTCCCCAGCTGTCATTGCGGGGCTGCTCCCCGGATTCGAGCGGGATCGATTTATAGAGAGGCTCTACTTTATCGTTGAGTGCAATTTCCCCATCCTGCGGCTTGCGCCAGCTCTTGCCCTCTTCACCGAGATAAGAGAGCATTGCCCCTTCTTGCGTATAGAAATAATCCAGCATTTTAATGGCGGCGATCTGCGTCTCTTTGCTCGCTTTATTCGTCAGAACGAAGGATGCGCCCGGATCGATCGGATAGTTGAACGTTGCATAATTGGCGTGCGATCCTTGCAGAGGCGCAAGCGGGTTGTAGTCCTTGCTGTAGGGTGCATCTTCTCCTGTGGTTAAGAATAGCGCGGGATGCATGCCTGCTCCGGCACCCAAAAGCTGAGCGTCGGCGTTATCCCCGATTTTTTTGTACGCACCCGCATTTTGCGTAAACGCCCCCGGGTCAATGAGTCCGCCGTCATACAGCGATTTGATGTAGGCCAGCGCTTCCCGCCATTCCGGTTTGTTCGCCGCGGTGTCGATCTTGCTCTCCTTCATGATGAGATACGTTCTGTCGTCGTTGTAAATAAAGCCGTTCATGAGATACGGAATCACGTGAACGCCGAAATTTTCGACGGATCCGCTGAGCGGCACTTCGTCCGCCTTGCCGTTTCCGTTCGGATCCTGCGTCTTGAAGGCTTCAAGGACCGCTTTGAATTCTTCCGGCGTCGTCGGTTTGGCAAGTCCGAGCTGATCAAGCCACTTTGTATTGATCCACATTTTATTCGGGTATGAGCAGTGGAAGCATTCGTTTAAGCCGGTCAATCCGTAAATCTTGCCGTCAGGAGCCGTGTTCATGGCTTTATAATATTCGTTGTTCTCCAGTACTTCCTTAATGTGGGGAGCATGCTCTTCGATCAGGTCGTTAAGCGGAACGATCACCCCCTGCTGCCCGAACTTCAGCAAGTCCGTCTGCGAGAAACGGTCCACCCAAGGAATAAGCATATACAAATCCGGATAGTCGCCGGACGCAAGCGAAATTTGACGTTTTTCGGCCGCACCATCGAACGGAACGGTTGTCCAGTTGAACTTGATGCCGAATTGCTCTTCCATTTTTTTCGTAAACTTATTGGTTTTCAAATCCACATCCGAGCTTTGATGGGCAAATACGTTGATCGTAACCTTCTCACCGGAATCCTGTAAGCCGCCTTCTGTCCCTTCGCTTCCTTCGTTGTCGTTTCCGCCGGAGCATCCGGCAAGCACCAAACCAAGCATCAGTATGAGTACAAGCAGACGGGTTCCTGTTTTTCTCAAATCAATCTCCTCCTCACGAATTGGTCAAGCAACACAATGAGAACAGCCCGGGATCAGCCCTTCACGGAGCCAATCAGCATGCCCTGCACAAAATAACGCTGTACGAACGGATAGATCACCAGCACCGGGAGGCTTGCCACCACAATGAGCGAGTATTTCATCAGCTCGGCCATTTGCTGCTGCTTCACCATCTCCCCGGCGTCCATGTTGCCCGTTCCGCTGCCCAAGATGAGAATGCTGCGGAGAATGAGCTGAAGCGGATAGAGCGATTGCGATTTCAAGTAAATCAGGGCATCGAAATAAGCGTTCCACTGCCCCACCGCGTACATAAGCGAGAGCACGGCGATGATCGGTTTGGCAAGCGGAAGAACGACGCTGAAAATGTATCGGATGTCGCTGCACCCGTCGATATCCGCCGCTTCGGAGAGCTCATCCGGGATCGAGGTCTGAAAGAAGGTTCTGGCGATAATGACCTGCCACACCCACACGGCATTCGGAATGAGCAGCGCCCAGCGCGTATCGATCATGCCCATCGATTTGACGACCAGATAGGTCGGGATCAATCCACCGGAGAACAGCATGGTGAAAGTAATGAATACCATAAGCGGCGTGCGGCCGAAAAACGACTTCTTCGACAGCGGGTATGCAACCATGATCGTCAGGGATACGCTGATGAACGTGCCTGCAACGGTATAAAACAGCGAATTGGCATAACCCGTCAGCACCTGGCCGTTTCGGAACACCGCCTCGTACCCTGCAAAGGATACGTCGACCGGCCACAGCCATACCTTGCCTGCAGAGACGGCGCTCGGACTGCTCAGTGATGAGCTTACGATGTAAATAAGCGGATACAGGACGGCAATTAGAACCAAGGTCAGCAAGATATAGGTCACGGTCAGAAAGATGCGGTCTCCCAGCGACTCCTTGATCCTCACGCTCCGGCGGCTTCCGGAACTGGACCGCAATGCGTTCATGTCACTCACTCCCTTTTTTCATATCTACCAAAGGCTGGTATTGGAAGCCCGCTTGGCAATGGCGTTGACGACAAGGAGCAGCACCAGATTGATCAAAGAATTGAACAATCCGACCGCCGTGGCGAAGCTGTAGTTCGCGTTCAGCAATCCGATTTTGTACACATACGTGGAAATGATCTCGGACGTGGACAGGTTCAGCGGATTCTGCAGCAAGTACATTTTTTCGAAGCCGAGCGCCATGATGTTGCCTACGCTGAGAATCAGAATGATGACCGCTGCCGGCAAGATCCCAGGAAGATCGACATTCAGGATCTTCTGGAACCGATTGGCGCCGTCCACCTTAGCCGCTTCATATAAGGACGGGTCCACGCCCGCCAGGGCAGCAAGATAAATGACGGCGGAGTAGCCCATGGTTTGCCATACGTCGGACAGCACGTAGATCGTGCGGAACATGCCAGGCTCTCCAAGATAATTGACCGCTTCAAAACCAAGCGCGCCAGTAATCGTATTCACGATCCCAAGACGCGGGGACAAGAACAGCATGATGATGGACACCATGACCACCGTGGAGATGAAATATGGCGCATAGGTGACCATCTGCACGGTTTTTTTGAACCTTGCACTCTTCACCTCGTTCAAGGCCAGCGCTAGCAGAATCGGGATCGGAAACCCGACGATCAATTGATAGAACGAAATGTACAGCGTATTTTTGATCAGCGTCGCGAACGCCGGGTTGCGAAAAAACATCTCGAAGTACTGCGTGCCGACCCATGGGCTGCCCCATATCCCTTTCACCACGTTATAATTTTTGAAGGCAAGCACGGCGTTTGCCATAGGCAAGTACTTGAAGATGATGAAATATAAGACCGGCGGAATGACCAGCAGATACAGCTGCCAATGTCTTCTGAAGCTTCGGGAGGCAAATCTCCCGATTTCCGAGCGTGTATTGCTCGGGGCTCTGACCGTTTTGGACTTGGAAAATAGCGTACTCAGTTCCATCCCTCCTTCAATGGGCAGCTGCCAATGAAGCCAGAACTTATTTGGCAGCGCTTTCTTGTGCGTAATCATAAAATTGCAAGCTCGGCTTCGTAAAGGCACACTTTCTCCCTTACCGTACAATTTCGGAAACAGATGCTCTCCAGGCCTGGATTTCGCTCGGTTTTTCATTAGGCGGGTTCGATTAAAAAACATCCGCCAAGACGTTCGATCCATTCGTTTAAGCAGGCGGCTGACCATCCTCTTTTCCACAAAAAGATTGGCGAACCCGCTGTCTCCTTAATCGGCCATTTGCCGAAATGTGCTCGGCGACACGCCGCGAACCCGCTTGAAGGCCCTCCGGAACGAATGCGCGCTGTTATACCCCACCTGCGCGGCGATCTCGTCAATCGTCAATAGCTTCTCCTGCAGCAGCTCGGCCGCCTTGCCGATCCTCACCAGTTCAACGTAGTCCGAAGGATTCGTTCCCGTGTGCTCCTTGAACATTTGGGAGATATATTTCTCGGGCTTCCCAATATGCTCCGCGATACGATAAAGCGTCAGCTCCGCGTCGGAATAACGCTCGTGGATGTAGCGGATAATCTCGCCCACCGTTTCGGCGTGCATGTCGCATTTTTTCTTCCGGACATCCATGCAGATCTCATGAATGAGCTGCCCGAATCGCTCCCTGAGCTGATCGACCCCGTCCGTCGTCGAAACGGCAGCGATCTGCTCTTTGATATGGTCGGTAAGCGGCTCGTCGTGGAATATTCTTTGTTCGGCCAGCTTCAGAAAGGTTCCCTTGAGCTCCATTACGAACTGCTGCGTCATATCGTACGACAGCTCCCTCTCTTCAAAGTTCCGGCTGAACAGCTGGTCAAGAAGGCGGCTTGTTTCCTCAAGTTCACCCGCCTTAAGCGTATTGAGCAAGCGTTGTTCGGATTCAATCGGATAATAGTACAGCTCCGTAGCCTTCATCGCGTCCTCAAACCGGGTGATGCCGACTGCCCCGGTGTGAACGGCATATTCCAGCGCTTGCTGCGCTTCGTTGAAAGAGTCGGCCACGCCGTTCCACGCTTCGAACGCCGAACCCAGCCCGATCGTGATCGACAATCGATGATGCCGATATACGGTATCGATCAGTTCAAGCAAACCGGCATCCAGGCGACGAGTAAAGACGTCCAGCGCCTCTTCTGCAATCGGATGCACGAAAGCGATCTGGTCCGAACCCCAGTCCGTAACCAGCACATCGGGTTCCAGCCGGCTCAAAGCCTGCCGGACGATCAACCGGGCAACGCTGAGTTCCTGGATGATTTCTTCGCTGTCGGCACTGCCATATCCGGCGACTTTCAGAATGCCTGCGCGTCCTTGCTCGCCGCGGAGCGGGACTCCCGTCTGACTGGAGACCGCTTCGAGTTCGCGCAGCGTATAGAAGTCGCCAGTCAGCAACCGTTTGATAAACGCATCCCTAAGCAGCGGGAGCTGATCGTTCAGTGAGGACTCCAGCAATTTGTTGTTAGCGATCAAAGCCGCGATATTGCCAGCCAGGAAATCGTACTCGTTGCCGATCTTCTCCCGGGAAATGTGGTTTTGTTCGCGAAACACGGACAGGAGCGACTGGACCTTTGCACTGTGCCGGTAAGCGAGGACAAGTCCAATCAACAAGCCAATGAACAGCGCAGTCAGCGTAAACGTCGTCGTGACCTGCTGAATTATATCGGCCTTCGTCATCAGCGCCTGCTCCGGTATTCCGGCCATATAAGTCCAGCCGTTCAGATCGGACCGGATGGAGATCAACAGCCGTCCGTCTCCCGTGGGGATGACCTCGCCGTTCTCATCGGAAGAAGCTTCGGTGAAGCGCTTGGCCTCCTCTTCTCCGATGCCCTTGGACAAGATCAAGCTGCCTTCCCGGTCAGCAACCAACGCCCAGCCCCCGTATTGGTCCACGATATTTTGCAGCAGGCTGCCCATATGATCTTCATCGATCAGCACGCCGATCATCGCCTGCGGGTTGTTAAAGCTGTTAAGCGGGATCGATTGCAGAAACGTGACGGCCGGCGTCTCGACAAACACCGTGTCGCGGATTTCCCGCCTATATTTCTTAAGCGGCATCATCTCGTTTAGATGCGGTTTCTTCAATACGGCCTCCTCCCACTCCTCGAACGTCAACCCTTCAAGCCGATTCGCCTCGTAATAATGCTCGGGCCGGTAATAGACGGTATTCGGCGTAATAATGGCGTTGTAATTACGTATGTAGATGAAGAAATCGGAGAGGTAATCATTCGTGCTGCTGTACATGGACAGGCTGCGCTGCATGCGTCCCAAGCCGTAAACGTTGTTGCTGTCGAGCGGCTTGGGATCAGCGATCAGACGATATAGATCCTGATTGATCGCAAGCTGCTTCGTGAAGGTTTCCACCTCCACCAGATGACGCTCGATGATCTCTTTTCCCAGATTCAAGGAACTCAGACTGTTTTCAATTGAGCTTGCTTTCGCCACTTCAATCGAAGTCCTGTACGATGCATAGCCCGCAATTTGGGGGATCAAGAGAACAATCAAGTAGGAAATCAGAAATCTGCGGAACACCGGGGAGAACTTGGACCATAAACGCTGCATACGTACCCTCCTCAATAGAAAGCGTTCTCAAAGTAAGGCAATACGATGATACACTTGACTGTTCGCAAGAAAAAGGTACAATTCCTTCCTCGGGGTACAATTTGCTTACGATATGGCTAACGGCTAGGAGAAGAATGGCCGCAAAACTCCTTTACAAGGCAATAATAGGATAAACCGGAGTAATCGCCTAGGGCATAGGGGGAACCCAGGACTGCGCTTTGCTCCCTTTCATCCATCCAACTATAATCAGCTGAAATTTCGGATCAATTCCAGCCCAAAACAAAGAGCTGCCCTTCCAAGTCGCCTGTATGACCTGGAGACAGCTCTTTGTTAAAATGATTTACCTTTGTGATAACTACCAGTACCGTTGACGGTGAGTTACCGCCCGAGTTCGCCTACAAAGGTCGTAACGCTCTGCGCGGGAAGATGGGCCCAGTAGTTGCTCCCCGTTACATTGAGTGTCGTTCCGGGTTGAAGATTGCTGCTGCTGCTCGTGATCCACCTTGATACCTGCGAAACCGATCCGTTTTGCAGCACAAAGTTCTGATTGACCCCGGCGCTGCTCCGGTTAATCGCAACGATAACGATTTTGTAATCACCTTTATAGGCTGATACGTAAACGTTGGATTCAGGATTTTTCGTGGCATCCACCCTGACATAGCCGGGGCGGACAAATTTGGAGAATTGAGCCATATTGTAGCCGCGTTTGCTGATCGTGCCGTCCTCCTTCATCGGACCGTAAGATCTGCGGATATACCACCATACGTAAGCTTGAAAATCTCCCTCTACCATCGCGTTGTGGATATGGTAAGACACATCCAGAGCTTCGGGCCAGCGATCCGCCGAGTTGTTGTCGCTGTTCGGATAGTATACTTCCGTCATCCAGAGATCCTTTCCCGCTCCTTTTTGTTTGAATAGCGGATAAGCGAAATTGCTAATCTGCGTGCCATACAGATGGGCTCCGAGAATATCCATATTTACAAGCGCCTGAGGATCATTCAAAATCGGATCCGACATATTTTTCAGATACTGGAACGACTCCGGCGCGATGACTCTCGTGTTGATCGATCCGGCATTTTCTTTCATAAACCGAAGCATTTCCTGCGGTGTCCACCACGTCCAGTCATGTGCATAATCGGGCTCGTTTTGGACGGATATCGCATACAGATCGACGCCATTGTTTCTCATGTACGTCACGAAATCGTTAAGATGCTGGGCATACGCGGCATATTTGTCGTAACGAAGCCGCTTTGCCGACGTATCGCCGTTATGGTTGAAGGTCTCGACCATATCGGCCGGCGGATTCCATGGGGAAGCAAATACGATGGCTCCAAGGGCAATGGCCCGTTTGGCCGTCTCCACCTCACGATGCCACTGATTTCGGTCTTCATGCACGTAGATTCTTAATATTGAGAAACCTAACTGATTCGCCCCGTTTCCGAATGCGGTATCTCTCTGTGCTGCCGTCAAATCGCCGATCCATGCCGGGTGGTTGATGCCTCCGAAGCCGCGAATCACTTGCTTCTCCGAGGAAACATTGATGACGGCATCGCTGGCTGCTGCAATATTGCCAGGTGCAACCAGAATGGACAAAGCGATGGCAAGAGACAAACATACGCATAAGAATTTCTTAAATCGTAAATTCATGAGACTGCTCCTCTCGAATTTTTTGGCTCCTCAAACCAAGGTCACGCGTTGAATCAATATTCAGCCGGTCAATTCCATTCCATTGCTTGCTCCGCTAACAATCGCTTTATCGCTTTGGATGCCGCAACGAAAAGCCCCGGATTCGTGAATCCCTCGAATTTTCCGACGGCGCGCAGATGCGGCTCCAACGACATAAACCCTGAAAATCGCCTGCGGCTGAGCTCATGAATGAGCTCGCGGAGCTCACCGTCGCCATCCCCTGCAGGTACGACTGTCCCCTTCCCCATGATGGCGTCTTTCACATGAACATACGACGTATAGTCGCCTATCAGTGGATAGGCCTCATTGACGGGCTTCACGCCGCACTGCACGAAATTCGCCGGATCAAAGGCTGCCCGCAAATGGCAGGATGAAACCGTTTGAAGCAGATCCAAACATCGCTCGCCGGTGTCTCCATAAATATGGCTTTCATTCTCATGAAGCAGAACCACGCCTTCGCGTTCAGCCAATTGAGCGAGTCGTTGCATGCGCCGTAACACCTCAGGCCGATGCTTCTCGTAGTCCCCGTCCGGAATGTAAAAGGAGAACACGCGTACAAAAGGCGCATGGAAAAACTTAGCTAGACGAACGGCACGCCGAGCGTCTTCGAGATGGGTTTCAAAGTCGTCGGTGATTTGGATTTTCCCGATCGGCGATCCGATCGAGGAGACTCCGACCCTCCGCTCCGCCAATCGTTCTTTCACGGTCAACGCTTCCTTTTTCGTCAGCTGCAGCACATTTTTCCCCCAAACGCCTCGAAGCTCAAGATAACGGATGCTTTCGGATTCTAGGACATCCAGCTGTACATCCAAATCCGGGGATATCTCGTCTGCAAATCCGGTTAACGTAATCATTGGACCCTTCCTTTCTTAACGACGGATGATTTCACATGATCAAGCGGCGATACATTGGGAAAAGACCATCCAACCACAGGTTGTAAATGTTCATGAGAACATTACAATTTGTTTAAAAAGGAGGCGATATCCGCATGGAGCTCGAGTATCACCCTCATCTCGTACCGAATATTTTTCTGTTCGTGGACCGTAGATGTTATCCGGATTGGAGAATTCAGAAGGCCCACATCGGATTTCACGATTTGACGTTCGTCGTTGATGGCCGGGCAAACTACTACATTGACGGCAAAAAATTTGCAGTTGAGGCGGGCGACCTGGTCTACGTTCCGGGGGGAAGCGTACGGGAAGCCCATACGTGCAAGGAATCTCCCATGCATGCGTATCCGTTCAATTTTTTCTGGGCCGAGCCGCACAATCATATCCGGCTTCCGTTTGGCGTTGTAACGAAGAAATTGATCACCAAGGAGATACTTGCCTACATCCGGGAGTTCAACCACGTGTGGATGAATAAACAACCGTTTTATAGGATCCATGCCCGTGCATTGTTCGAACTCATTCTCCACCGGCTGCTTCACGGCATGCATCGCCAAACGATCATGCATATGGACCCGCGGATCAAGAAGTTGACCGCCATCATCGAAGAACACTATGCGGAAGACTTGTCGTTTAACGACTTCGCCGAGCAGTTCAACCTCCATCCCGTTTATTTAGGGAAACTATTCAAAAAGAATACCGGTTCGACCTACAAGGAATACCTGCAGCGGATACGCGTGAATAACGCTGAAATCATGCTGATGGCCGGCGGCGTTACCGTGACGGAAGCCGCCGAATCCAGCGGCTTTCAAGACCTTTCCTATTTCAGCAAAGTGTTCAAGGAAGCGAAAGGCTATCCACCGTCTGCCGTTAAGAAGCATTGACTTGAAATCGCTTCCATATGTAACGCCGTACCTGACTCATCCCTTCAAAATGACGGGAGGACTGGCTGAGATTCCTTTTGGAACCACGGTTACTTTTTCCAAACCGCATCAATCGCTGCCTGGAACGGCCCTTTGTATTTCTCGACGACCGTCGATACCGGGATGCCTTCCATGATTTCCCCTATAAATTCGTAATATGGCATCGATGGGTATCCGCTCTCGGTATCGATCACTTTAATGCTCTCACCGGCCATCTTGGCATTCTGAATATCGTCCTCGTTGCTGAATAAAGTCTCCAGCGTAGATTGTTTCGGATAGTCGTAGATCGAGTCGATATCGTTGATTTTCTCGTAAATATAAACCAGGCGTTCGGGATGCTCCACGGCGCTTGGAATCGTCAGGTAATTCGGGATCGTATTATGCGAATGATAACTTGATGCGCTTGGCCCTTTCGGAAATGGGAGAAATCCGATATCGTAATCCGGCATGTCCTGTTTGAAGTTTTCCATTTCATAATCGCTGCCTGCAACCATCATTGTGTTGCCTTGACGGAAAAATTGGCCCGGCTCGGTCCAGTCTCCCCCTTCCGTTGGTCTCCCAACCGACTCGGTAGCGAGGCGCGACAAGAAGTTCAGCACCTCCAAGGTTTTGGGATCCTCAAGACCTTGCTTATCGAGAATGACCAGATTCGCTTCGTTCGAGGCCATTGCGGGAACCAGCAAGGAAGCGGATGCAAGCCCCCAAATATCCAATTTGCCGTCGTTATTGGAATCTTTGTTCGCTTCTTTCGCGACCTGAATGAACGTATCCCAGTTCCAGTTGTCCTCGTTGACGTATTCCTGCAATGGCTTCATGCCAAATTGGCTCATTAACGTGCGGTTATAGAAAATGCCGGATGACGCGCCGTTGATGCCCGTCCTGAACCCGTAGCCCCTTCCTTCGTATTGGGAGTACTCGTTCGTGTACTGCTGGATGAATACCTTCTCGTTCTTCGTGTATTCATCCACCGGCGCGAACAGACCTTGGTTGACCAGCGTCGGAATCATCCATGGCCTCGCTACCCGGATAATGTCGCCGATCGGTTCGCCCGCCACCAGCGAGGCTGTCACCTTATCCTGGTACTCGCCGAAATCCACGATCACGTATTCCATTTTAAAATTATGTTTTTTCATCAGCTCTTCCAAATTCTGTTTCCGTTTAATGTTGTCAGGATTGTCTTCCTGGATCGACTCATCATACCAGGACACCCATTTGATGGTGCGTCCGCCCATATCAAAATCCAATTCCGGCGTGCCGGTTGTTTCTTCCTGGCCGTTTGATTCGTCTGCCGGCTCCTCGTTTTTTGCTTCCGCAGGCGCGTTGACGGCTTCATTCACTTTGCCGGGCTCGACGGTCTTCACGTCGCTGCCCGAGCCGCTGCTGCATGCTGTCATGATCACTAGAATCAGACTGCAGAACAGCAGGCTGATCTTTCGCATCCACATGCGTTATTTCCCCCCTTAATTTTTGGCTGCATGAATATGCAGCGCTTTCATTTTGATGCTCACCAAGATCATATAACTGCTTGCGAAAACGAACCATAGAGAAACTAAACACGATTTGTAATTACTAAAAGTGTTGATGCTCTGGGCAACGCAAAGGGCCGGAAAGTGGAAAGCGCATGAGCGTCGGCTATACGGTGTGCCAATCTGAATCCATCATTGGAAAGGATTAACCTCGGGTTCACGTCGTCAAAACGCAAAAGAAGCGCTGCGTACCCGCACACGGGAACACGGCGCTTCTTTTGTTCTTCATGTTCAACAATTCGCACAAACCCAGAAAAGTTGTTGTTCCGTCAGCCTTCCACCAATGCTTCCACCTGCACATTCAGGTGTACGGACGCAAGCGCTGGATTCAGGTCCTTCTCTTCCGTCAAGCCCAGCATCGGTTCACCGTCAACGTCGAAATGTACGCGACGGAGACCCGAGCAGCGGGGCTCTCCGATGCCTGGACGAGCGTGATATACGCTCCAGATCGTTCCTTCCTCGTCCTTCACATAAGAATTGTGTCCTGGCCCGTATTCGCCCGGCACGCTTCTGGAGGTTAGCAGCGGGTAATTTCGCTTCGTCCATTGGTTCGGGTCAAGCAAATCAGCGTCAGAATTGACGCTGAGCATGCCGACGCAATACGTGGCATCGACCAGAGCTCCGGATATCGTCACGAAGATCTTCCGGTCTGTCATGAGTGCAAAGGGCCCTTCCTCCACGAACGTTTGATTGTTCGCCCAGCCGTAATCGGGCTTGGACAGCAGGACAGGCTCCGATATCAGTCTCCACGGTTCCCTCGGATCCGCCTCGGCGATATAGATCCACGAGCCCAAGTCATGCGGTACCAATTCCCTTTGCGCCCAGAGCACATATAAACGGCCTTTCCGCTCTAATACGGTCATGTCCAGCGTTATGCCGGCTTGAAACAGCGGGCTTCCGTCATGCCTGGCGACCCGGATCGGGGTCCCCCAATCCGCAGCCATTCTCGGATTGCCGCCATTCTTTAACCGCATAACATGCGATTGAATGTCTTTGAATTCGCCGCTGCTGCCGGCAAGAAAAATATACAGATCGCCGCCGATGCCATGAAGTTCAGGCGCCCACAGAAATCGCTTCAGATGATCATGCATGCCTGTATCCAGGATTTTGGTTTCTTCTGCCGAGACCAGACCGAATATGGAATCCGCCTCCCGGATCGATATCGTATGGTTGCCGTCGGCATCATTGGTTGCGACAAAATAATACCTTCCGTCCCACTGCGCAATGCAAGGGTCGGCACGGTTCGTCGCCATCGGAAACGTATAGCGATCCTGCCGAATGCTTCCAGAAATGCGATAAGTTCCGGGACGGCTCCAATCGATCTCGGACGCATCCCACTCAATCGGCTTGATCGCGGTGGTGCCGTCACTGTATATCGCCGTCACTTTAACCGCTTGTAACTGTTCTTTGGACGAAACGGCCACACGCTCCGGGAGTTCATTACGCACATGAACCGGTACCGTAAGCTTATGAATCAGCCTCTGAGCCACACCTCGCGATACACGTATCGCATTGCGGGGCACTGCTCCTTCAATGTCGACGCGTCTCGGGCTTAGCGTGAAAGCTTCGCACGGATTCGGCTTGGCAGCGTCGTCCGGGCATGTCACGTCCGCCATTTCCCTTTGATAATACCTTCCGTCTTCTTCACGCCAACGAAGGATATACCTTCGGGAAGCATGTTCATATTCGCACATGATATCTTGTACACGAAGCCCTTTCGTTAGGTTCAACAGACCGAGCTCCCGATACTGCAGCAAGTCCGGGGAAGTGAACAAAAGCACCGAGCCCTTGCTCTGCTGATCGGGAGAACCGTCCGCTTCCGTCCGAATGGCCAGTACGCCAAAGTTTCCGTCAGCCATGTGGAACAGGTACGAATTCTTCAAACTCTTGGCGGACAGCGTGCCGTTTGAGAGCTCGGCGGCTTTAGCGAACAGCACCCCCGAGTTGTGATTAAGCTCCCGATAACTCATCCCCTCATCGGTGTAAGCGAGATGCATACTATATGCAAGCTTCGGGGAATAGATTTCCGGTTCAAGCGGTTCTCTCGTATAGCAGAGAACGCTGTGAAATTCATTATCCATACGCTGCTTCTTCCCTCCTAACGGATAAGGCTTTTCAAGAATAATCTCTTCCAGCTTTGCACTCGGCTTCGAGTAATGAATATTCACTCCGATCGTCCCGCCGAACAGGAACGTTATATGAGACCTCCGACAGCTTACATCTCTCAAATCTCCATTACGGAAATGGCAATTTTGCCGATCTCAGTATCCGCCTGTTTGATCGTACTAGTCCTCAGCCTAGATCTATCGCAGGAATGGATATGTTGATCGGCTGGACACACAGAATATTTATTTTTCTCTCTTCACTATAATTTTGTACGCGTTACTTTGAAGTAAATTTGATAAGGTTCGTACCCGATATCCCGAATTCGTTTGAACGTGATGGCAGGTTCCTGGTTGACTGTCTTGAAGAAATACCGCCAACTCCCCCATTCACGTTCATTTTCGTTCTCGATAGCGGACGCAATATCCTCATCCCTCATATAGAGCTGCTGTTCTGATTCGCACAAGCCTGCCAGCACTTCTGGCCCGTATCGGAAGGCACCTGTTCGTTCGTCGTCCGGTAGCGGAACAAACCGAATGCCGATTGGCAGCATAATCGAGACGGTATCGCCTTCCTTCCATGCTCTGTGAATGTCATAGAAGTTCTCGCTGTCCAGAGTCGTCCCCTGCAGAACGTCATTGACGTACACGGATGCTCCCGCCATGATCCACTCAGGTATGCGTAAGCGGAGCGTGAACGTTGTCGGTGCGGCAGCAGATACAATGAAATCGTATTTGCGAAAAGCAGGTATATTTTCATTTGTCGACGCTGTATCATTAATAGCTTGGTACCCGGCCGTGTTAGACGAGGATAGGAGGCTCCCGCTCATTTTGTCCTGCGTCTGTACGATCCGTATGAGGGTTCCAGCGATACTTGTGTGCAACTCGGAATCGAAATATTGACTGATATAGACGATATCCCCGTCCTGATAATAAATTCCCATGTTCCAGGCCGCATTCGCCTGAACCATCGTGCCGTGGCAGCAGAAGAAGCTGTCGGTTTCCGTGCTCCACTCCTTGCGCAGACCGGCCTTCATGGGGAGGAAATAGGTCAGCAGGCCGGTTCTGGGATAGTTATGCTGACTACCAGTCAAACCATATTCCTGATAATAGGCTTGCGCCATAATGCCATTGTATAGATTGTACTCGATATATTGCGCGTAGGTAGGGTCGCCAGATTGACGAAATAAGAAATCTGCTAGTCGGATCATGTTATAGACAGTACAATGCTCCTGATTTTTGTCACCTAGGCGGGCCTTCATCTTCATCTTCGGCATCCAGACCTCTCCAGCGGTTTGACCGCCTGTCGCAAGGCTTCCCCTTTCCGTTACAGCGCAATTCCAATACGCTTGGACGATGGACAGCCACCTGTCGTCTCCGGTAACCTCATAAGCTCTCGCACAGCCGAGCACTTCCGGTATCGTAGTGTTAGCATGCATATTCGTAAGCGGATCCTTGCCCTCCAGCAAGGGTTGAAACAGCCGACTGCGATAATACCGGTCTAACAGCACACGATATTTGTCCGCTCCGGTTATGTGCAACAGATCGGCCCAAACCTCAAGCATTCCGCCTGTCTCCACATCGAGAATATCGTCGAATTGCTCTCTTGTGAATGTGCCGCTCCATTCGACAAACCAGTCCGCGAACCGATCCACGATATCCAGGGCCTGCCGATTACCGGCATATTGCCAGGCATCGACCAACCCCATTAATATTTTGTGCAAATTGTATTGGGGCGCCCAGATGCTTTTTCCGCTTGCAATCCAGTGCAGATATTTTTCGGGAATCGGACCGACCCACTGACCGCCGTTATCGCGTTGGCATTCATGCAATTCATGGACAATAGCATCCAGTTTGGCCTTTAATTCGATGTCGCCGCTTTCTTCATAATGCAACGCCGCACCAGACAACCAATGACCAAGAAAATGGCCGCGCAATTGGCAGACCGGCGTTTCCCAACCGCCGTGCGCACCTTCGGGAATCGTTCTTCCATGAAATCTTCCGGCCTCCAAATGATAATTAAACAACAGATGACCGCTGTCCAGCTTCATCAGATAGCTTCTGTTCGCTCGTTCCCTGCGAATCAGTTCTTGCTCTTTCAAAATGACCTGTTTGCCTCTCAATGCTTTCATTGAGTTCCTCCTTTCGATATGTCGGCAGAACGAGCTATTAATCTTTCAGCCCGGATACCGCAATGCCTTTAATAAAGTATTTTGTCCTAATATAAACAGCATAATAGGCGGAAAGAGAACCATCGTGGCCGCCGCCATCAACAACTCCCATTGAGCTGTGTAATAGCCAATAAATTGCGCCAAGCGCCAGCGTGAACTTAGATTCCTTGTTGATGTAAACAAGCGGGCCCAAAAAATCGTTCCACACACCCAGAAACTGAAACAGCGCAACCACAATGACAGCCGATTTGGATAAAGGAAAAATAACATGCGTGACAATGTAAAAATAACCTTCTCCGTCAACAAGAGCTGCTTCGTCAAGTGATTTGGGGATCGTTCTATGAACTGCCCTATTCATAAAATGTTAAACGCTGCTGGCAAAATCAAGGGCAAATAACTGTTGGATTCGACCACCATTTGCCAACCGGGAAAAGTCGGGATAAGCGTGACAGCAGCCCTCTAACTTCCCCATCGCTCCAGCTGTTACGCAAAGCGGACAGCAGACGGATCAAACCAGCGTGGAGTGAGCATCGCTCTTACGTCTTCGTAAGCTTTGTCGGCATCCAACGGTTGTACCCAGAAGTTGATGAACCACGCTCGGCTCCAGCCGGTATGTCTGACGCCGTTAGCCAGCCTGCGATCCATGTCGTTCGAGCCGCTGCAATCAGCTCTGGCGTGGAATTCACGTTAATACCTTCGCCCGGATAAAACGCAAACAAATGGGAAATGTGCGATGACCCGGCACCACTTTCTCATAATCATCCAACCACTCCCGGCTGGCTGGAGGTAATAAGTAAATATCGGCCGAATTGAAAATAGGTTCAATCAGCCCGTTATCCTCTCAGCCTCCCTTAAACCGTTTCAGCCTGTCTCCGGTCGACAGCGTGTTTTTTCCCAGGCTATCTTGCAGACTTAGGGGCACCCGGATGAACAGTTCAGTGTAATCTTTACAATGTCGGGCAGCAGCTCAGAATAGGAAACTTGGCTCAATTTCTCCAGCGTTCATAAAGATCCATCTTTGTGTTTTCCATATCGTCTATTTCACAGTAAGCATCTGGCGGCGTCATACCACCGCGGAAGGATCGCTCTTGCGGGACATGCCGCGCTGGGCGGAGATCAGATTGTAGTAGATCCCCTGCTTTTTCATCAATTCTCGATGCGTGCCGATTTCGGCGATCCGCCCCTTGTCGAGAACGACGAGTCGATCGGCATTGCGCAGCGTAGAGAGACGATGCGCGATAGCGATCGTCGTGCGATTCTTCGTCACCCGTTTCAGTGCCTCCTGGATGGCCGCTTCCGTCTCGATATCAAGCGAAGCCGTCGCCTCGTCCAGGATGAGGATTCGCGGATCGTTCAGAACGGCCCTCGCGATGGCGATCCGCTGACGCTCGCCTCCCGACAGATTGTTCCCGTTCTCTTCCAGCCTCGTGTCGTAACCGTCAGGCAAGCTGATGATAAAATCGTGCGCGTTGGCGATTTTGGCCGCCTCAATAACCTCTTCCGGCTTCGCGCCCGGCTTCGAGTATTGAATATTCTCCGCGATCGTCCCGCTGAACAGGAACGTCTCCTGCAGCACGACGCCGATTTGCGAGCGCAAATCCTCCTGCTGGATCTTCCGGATATCGATGCCGTCAATCCGAATCTCCCCTTCGTTCGCATCATAGAAACGGGAAATCAGATTGATCGTCGTCGATTTGCCCGATCCGGAATGGCCGACGAGTCCGATCATTTCCCCCGGCTTCACGGTGAGGTTGATCTCCTTCAGAACAGGCTCATAAGATCGATAACCAAAAAAAACGTCGCGGAACTCGATCAAGCCCCGGATCCGGTGGCCCACCGCGTTGTTTGCATCCATGACTTCCGGCTGCTCGTCGATTACCGAGAATACGCGATGCATCGAAATGACCGCATTCGCGATCCAGCGCGGCATGAACATCAGCCAGGAAATCGGCCCGAAAATCATGGCGGCATAAGCGCTGAACTGGATCAGCTCGCCTACGTTCATCTCCCGGCCGATAATCATGTAGCAGCCGATCAGGAGTACGAGATATTGGCCGATCTGAATCAAATAATTCGAGATCGGCGATAAAATGCTGTACAACTTCTCGCTTTTCAACGCAGCAGCAGCGAATTCGCCGTTATATGTCCGGAATCTGCGAATCTCCCGCTCTTCCTGGCCGAAAGCCTTCACGACCCGAATGCCGCTGAGGACATCGTGTAGAAACGAGTTTGCTTTGTCGGAGATGCGCCACTGCTTGTGAAAAAGCCTGTTTAGGACATGCCTCCAAATATAGTAGTGCAAATAACCAACGAATGGAGCCGGAAGCAGCACGATCAGCGCCAGCCGCCAATCGGCGGAAAAAAGCAGCGTCGCTGAAGCGATCAGAATGAGCAGTTGGTGGATGGCCGTCGTGCACATTTCCTGAATCAAGTGGCGGATGCGGTCCGTATCGGCCGTCACTCTGTTCATCAGGTCTCCCGCTCGCTGGGACGTCAAAAATCCGAGCGACATGCTCTGAATCCGATCGAACACCGTTTTGCGCAGGTCGGCCGCAATGCCCGTACTGACGCTGGCCATGATCCGGTTTCTGGCAATGCCGAGCAGCTCCCCGAAAGCCAGGGTGAACAGCATCCCAAGGAGTGCGAGCCAAAATACCCTTACGCTGGCCTCTTGCCCGGCAGGGGGGAGCAGCGCCGCGTTGACCAGCAGCTTCTGGAAGTAAGGCCCGGTCATCGCCAGCGCCGAGGCAGCGATAAGGACGCCTAGTCCAAGCATCAAGCATCGCCAGTGTCTTTTGGATATGAGAAGCAGTCGTTTGAATGCAGCTGCCTTACTCATGCATCTGGGACACACCCGCGTACCCGGGACGAGCGCGCTTCCGCATTCCGCGCAAACCGGATCCCCTTCGTCACGATAAATCCGGACGGGGCGATTGGCGGCCATATCGTTCAGGATTTGGGTGATATAGCCGTACCTGGACGCATGCTGCATCGTCACCCTGACGATGATTCGTTTCGTCCCGTTCTCCGTGGCTTCAAGCACCGCATTGCCAACGAACGGCACCAGATGATAATCGCAGGCGTCCGCGATGTTCCCGTGATCCCGCACTTGGCCGTCCCGCACATGCGCCCACCTGCCGCTGCCGATCGCCAGGTATCCCTCCACCCGCCGCCCATCCAGCGACAGGTCGGCAGGGACGCAATAGTCGATCTCCTCTCCGATGACTTGCCGTGCTGCCGCGAAATTCTGCTCCGAAAGCGTGAAGTTTAAATTCATCGATATTCCTCCGTTATCGCCATCTACAATCTCGTTTCGATCATTCGGTATTCCTTGTCGCTAAGCTGATCCACCTGCGGGATGACGAACCGGTTCCCGTCGACGTCGATGATCAGCAGGCGGTTCTCCGCTGCAAACTTGACGCTGCCGCTGCCGTTTCGCACCGTGAACCGGCACCGTCCGGCAGTCGTTTCAACTTCCCAATAGGAATAGCCGAACTCCTCGCTTACGGCAATCACCTTGGTAATTTCCGGGGTAAAATAACGGATCTTCAGCTGCCTTTCAATGATAGAAGCCGTGCTTTGCGGAAAAACGTCAAGATAGCGGATCATACCGATCTCCTTGTTGTCCGCCGTTCGAATCGACAGGAAGGAGCGCTGGTTCGTATGCGGGAAGGAGCAATGAACGTAAACCGGCGAGTGCACCTCGCCTTTGGTCCAGACGGACAGCAGATGGCCCGTCGTCTCCGCAAATTCCGAATTGCTCGGTGTCAAATAACGGATGCCCGCGGCATCCGCCAGCTCCATTCCCTGGTGCTCTTCCATCCTCATGCGATGATTTCCCCTTTCATTTTAAGCGCTTCATCATGTTTGCGAACGAGCTCCCGGTAGACGCCCTCCATCGCCATCAGCTGGTCATGCGTGCCCGCTTCAACGACGGCGCCCTTGTCCATCACGACCAGATAATCGGCTTGCCTTAGCGTGGACAGCCGGTGGGCGATCGCGATCGTGGTCCGTCCTTTGACGAGCGAATCGAGCGCCTCCTGGATTTGCAGCTCCGTCTCGGTATCAAGCGAAGCGGTTGCCTCGTCGAGAATGAGCACCTTCGGGTTGTGCAGCACGGCCCGCGCGATCGACAGCCGCTGCTTCTCCCCGCCGGACAAGCTGTAGCCGCCCGAGCCGATCTCCGTATCGTAGCCGTCCGGCAGCTTTTGAATAAAATCGTGCGCGTTCGCGATTTTGGCCGCATGCAGAATGTCTTCCATCCGGCAATCGGGATCGGCGTACGCGATATTTTCTGCGATGCTGCCTGTAAATACATAGATATCCTGAGAGACGATGCCGATATGACGACGCAGTGAAGCAATCGAAAGCTCCTTGACATTGACGCCGTCGATCCGGATCTCTCCCTCGGTTACGTCGTACAATCGTGACACGAGATTGACCAGCGTCGACTTCCCCGCTCCTGAATGGCCGACGACGCCGATCATTTGCCCGGGTCTCGCGCGCAGGGACACCTGCTTCAAAATCGGTTTGTTCGGCTCATAGCCGAACGAAACGTTGTCGATCTCGATGTCGCCTTTCATTGTCACTAATGAAACGGCTCCGGGACGCTCTGCTACGCTAGGTACGGCGTCCTGGATCTCGAAGATACGCTGCGCAGCCGCCATGCAATTGGACCACCAGCCGATAATATTATTCATGAACTGAATCGGCCCGTACAGCATCATCATATAGTTGACGAACGTAAGCACTGAGCCAAAAGACATCCGGCCTTGCATCACGTACCAACCGCCGAACGCCCAGATCAATATTCCGCCCGCCTGCGTTAGAAAATTAAGAATCGGAAACACGGTTCCGCTCCATTTATTAAAGCGCTGCTCGGCACCGGAGAATGCATCGTTTGCCTGCTGAAAGCGGCCGATCTCTACCTGTTCTTTACCGAATGCCTTGACGACCCGCGAGCCGCGAACCGAATCGCTGATGATCGAATTCAGAGCGCTTACCTTGCGGTGCCTCCGCCATGACAAACGCCACAGCTTCGGGAACGCAGTCCGGACAAGCCAGAAGACCAGCGGCATCGGCAGCAGGCAGATCAGCGTAAGCCGCCAATCCATCCATAGGAGCACGGCAATGATGCCGATGATGTTCATCGCATTCACGATGAAGTAAGAAAGCCCGTCAACAAAAAAATATTGCAATTCCTGTGCGTCGTTGTTCACGCGGGTCATAAGATGGCCGGTCTGCCTGCGCATAAAAAAATCGAGCGACAACCGCTGCAACGAGGTAAATACCGCCGCTTTCAAATCGAAGGCAACCTTTGCCGCCAGCTTTGCGATGATGGTGCCGAACAAGATGCCGAACAACAGCGACAGCGTTCGGAATGCGAGGATGATCACGATGACCAGACCGATCCGCCCCGCAAAAGCGCCATTGCCGGCAAGCGCCTGGTCAAACAGCACGGTGCCCTGGAAATAAGGAATGACGAGACCGGTCGCCGAGTTCAGCAGCATAAACAACACGATAAAAAAGATGGACAGCCTATACTTGCCCGCAAATGACAGCAAACGTGCGAATACCGCATGCCTCTTCATGCATTTCGGACAGAATGGCCTGCCTTCTTCGGGGTACATCAATCCGCATGTCGGGCATGAGGCCCCGTCCGATTTTCCGTCAATTTCGAAGGCTTCAAACGGCTCGTTGTTCTTCAATTTATCGAAGGCTTGCGCAAACCGGACGGCCTGATTCATATGGCCGCTTGTGAATGCACCGATCACTCGCTCCTCCTTCTCCTTGGCAACAACCATGCCGGAAGCGACCAGATTAACGATGGTCACGGCTTCGAGCCGTTCGAGGGGAATGCGTTCCCAAGCCCAATCGCCGGAACCCTCTTGCTCCGGCTTGCCGGCAGCTTTGCGCCGGCCGGCTGCATAACCCGAAAACGTCTTCTCCTTCGTAACGCCGCTGCTGCGAAAGATGTGGAGGTGTTTTCGGGACAATACGAGATAGCTTTCTGAAAAACCGCCGTCCGGCAGCCGGTCACACTCCATCCCGTGCAGGAGATCAGCAGCTTTTATACCGTTTTGGTCCAAAATGGACACAATGTCCTTCGGCAATAACGTCATGATTTTACCCTTTCGTTTTTGGCTGAAAGTAAAAAGCCCGGCCAACATGGCGCAAGGCTTCCTTCAACATCAGTTATCTTTAAAAAGAAGCTGGGAAAAATGATACAAATCGTTCTTCCATACGGGCCAATCGTGTCCTCCGCTTTCCTCATACCAAACGTGAGGAACCCGATGCTCCGACAAATACGCGTGCGTCCGGTCGCTTATCTGCTTCAAATTGTCCTCGTCGCCGCATGACAGCCACAGCAATTTGAGCCGTGCCGACGTTTCTTCCGGATTCAGGACGAGCTGCTCCGGAGATTTCGTATTCGGAGCCGGGGAAAAAGCGCCAATCCATGCGAAGCGGTCGAGATGCTTCAAGCCGATATTCAGGGATTGCCCCCCGCCCATGGACAGCCCCGCAATCGCACGGTTTTCCCGGCCTGTCGATACCGAGTATCGTGACTCGATAAAGGGAATCAGATCGCTTAGCAGATCGATTTCGAACGTCTCGAACGCTTTTATTTTGTCCGGAGCAAACAGGTCCCCTTCCGCCCGATCATTTGGCATCGCACGGCCATTCGGAAACACGACGACCATGGGCGCGAGTTTCCCGTCCGCATATAGATTATCTAGTATCGTCTGCGGATCGCCATGACGGTGCCATTCCGATTCATCACCTCCGATGCCATGCAGCAAATAAAGAACGTTGTACACGTTGTCTTCCGCATATCCCGGAGGCGTGTAAATCATCGCCTTTCGATCATTGCCTACCGTTTCGGATGCATATTCCACCGTTTCGATTTTCCCCCTGGCGATCTCCCGCGGAACGTCGTATCCAGCCGGTGCCGTCTCCTTCATCTTCCTCTCCCCTTCATCTTTTTGATTGAGCGCCGCTTGATGTCCAATCAAACTTACCCATGGAGCGTGAAGCTATCTAATGCAATTTTATGGGACGTAACCGAAGCCCAGGATCGTAAATCGCTTATCCTCGTGGCCTTCCGCCATCTGGATCTCTACCGCATGTTCTCCTGACTTCGACTCATTGTACAAAATCACGGCGCTGCAGTGCGTCCAATTGACTTCATGCGGATCGGCGGTCTTCTTCAGCTTCCCGTCTACCCATATCTTCGCGGTCCCGAATGCCCGGCTTCCCGAATCTTTATAAACAAGGATAAGACGCTTGCTCCGGATGTTCATCTTAAAGCTGTGCTCGCCGGAATCGGCCGTATGCATCCAGTTGTGCGGAAATTGCGGCGTCCCGTATGCATGATCGTCCAGCTCCGCCATTTGCAGATCCGTGTCGGTGTCCGAAAAACCGCCGGGATCAATGCGGGCGATGCGATCGCCATTCCTGCGATCGAGCAGCTGCGTTCCGAAGAAGTCATTTCCGATCAGCGGAGGCTGTTCATCCGCCAGGTCCTCCTCGTGGAGGGGGGAACGATCGGTTACTTCGAATAACCAGTCCAAACAATCGGCCATCACCCGATGGCCCGCATTGGTTGGATGATAAATGTCGTAGAAAAACTGTCTTTTCGTTATCACGGTCCCTTGCTCCTTGGTCCATCGGAACTGTTCCGTGACCGCATCCTTCACGCTGACCATCGGAAGATTGTAATGCCAGCCGACCGGGGCCAGACGGTCTTGAAGATTCCAGTCGTTCACGAATACGCTGAACAGCAAAATCACCGCGGGTTTGTGATCGGCGCAAAGAGCCTTGAGTACCAGGCTCTCGTAACAATTTCCTTTCGTTTCGTCGCCTGCGTCGTTGACGGCAAACTCAACGATCACGATATCCGGCCGTACCTCCCCTTCTCGAAGCACATCCCGCTCATAGCGGACGATGCCGAGCTCAGACGGCGTACCGCCTACGCCAGCTTTGACAAGACGAATCGGGCTGTCGCCGGCGGGTGCAAACCTTCGCTTGAACAGGTCATAGGATTGGTATGCGTAGCATTGGGAATGGAGAGGGACAGCGCCGGCCCCTTGGGTAATGGAACCGCCGATGTAGGCGATGGTTACGGGCTCGCCCCGCTTCGCTTTTTCGATTGCCGCCTTTAATCGTTTGTTATGACCCGGGCTTATGAGCGATTTCTTAATCATGTCTTGATATGCTTGTGATTCCACATCGACCGGGGGGTCGACTGCAGCCTCGGGGATTTGGTAACCGTCACGAAGATAGAATACGATGCTGACCGTTGCCAACACGCCCTCTCGTTCAAACTCGAAGACGAATTTGCCTGGAACATCGTCATCCGGATATCGATCTTCGTCGTTATCCAGAACCAAGAGCGTTTCCGTGCCGTTCGCTCGACAGGTTATACTCTGCCGGGATCCCGTTTCGTATGGATTCGCATTTCCCCAATTCCAAAATGTGAACAGAACGCTCGATACGTCCCGTTCATGCGCATGAACGGATATTCCGATACTGTCCACCAGCCGGCGAAGACCCCTGCTGCTCTTTAGCAGCTCAAGAATGGCTTCATCCGTCACACCCCCGGTAAATCGGGCTTTATCGACGAGCTGACTCCCGTCCAGGTATATCTCTTGCGCGTACTTCCCATCGGGACGAGTCGTCGCTTCGATGATCGCCTCATACAGGATGTACAGTCCGCTGCGTTTGACTGCAGGATCCTGCGGCGCCACTGGACCTTCCGTTTCATTTCCCGCTGGCGTAAAATGGCCTGCCATCGTTCTTCATCCTCCTCACCTTGCCGCTCTCCACCTGTACGGCAGCGTCAATTTACGTTGATCAACTGCCATTGCTGATGCAAATCCCCTCGATAAGGATTCTGCTGGAGCTTCGCTCCGTCCGCGGACGAACCATCCGCCACTTCGACGGCTTTATTGCTGTTCGCGTTAAGGATGCTCCAGTATCCGTTGCTTAGCTTGATCAGGCGGAATCGCTGTGCTTGATTCCCATAATCCTGCATGAGCTGTATTGCTTCCCCGTTGTTTGTGGAACCGTTTCTAACATCCATCACCTTGCCGTCGCTCGAACTGACGCTGCGAAGCCGGTATACATTGTTGTATGCTCCCATATCGTCCGCAACCCATCGCTGGGCCGTGGCGTTATTGTCCGGCCATTGCTGCAGCTGCAGCGAATTGCTGTTTTGTCCGCCCGGGACGTCGATCACCTTCCCTGAGGCACGGTTCACGATTTTATAGGTTTCTCCCGATAAAATACCGTTCCATATGCCGTTCCATGGATGAAGCTGCGCACGTTCGTAATACCATTCGAAGATGAAGCGGGCCATGCCGTCCCGTGCCGGATCACCGTCGAAGAGCAGCCCTGCCGTCGGATCGGCAAACGTGCTTCTTGCCCCCGGCTGCAGAAGAAAACCGTTCATGTGGACCGCGATGCTGACGTTCCCGGCTGCCGTAAATATGGCTTTGGTGTTTTTGCCAAAGCCTTCATTCGAGCCGTTGAACAGCTCCCAGTACTCCGAGTCTCCCGGCAGCCGTTTGAACCAGGTCGTTTCCGTAATATTGATCGGATAATTGTCCGCGCAAGGCTTAATGTTGGTATCCCATTGCTGCTGGAGTATCGAGCCGTTATCCTTTGCTCCATAGCCCGGGTACCAATGCACGGCATATCCGAAGTTGTTCAGCGGATCGGTTAGCGGACGCGTGGCGCATAACTGATAATATTGATCCCATCCAAGGCCGGCGGCCCATATCACGTTATCTGCCCCTTGACTGCGGATCGTGGAAATGATGGAATTTTGAAAATTGCGCAGCGAGTCCCAAAACGCCGGAAATTCGGGATCGGACGGGTGTCCTCCCCAGCGACCGTTCGCATAAGACAGCACCGGTTCATTGATGATCTCGAACATGACGTTGTCCGCGCTTTTGATCGCAGGTTGTGCCGCAAGATATCCCCAGATTTGATTAAATTTCTCGAGATTGGCTTGCGTCGTTGCCTGATTATCCTGGAGCGTGAAGTCGAGGCCTAGCGTAACGTAGATTCCCTTGGTCTTGGCATACTGGATATAAGGCACGACGACGTTCTGCGTAAAGGACTGGAGACCGGCAAAATTATACGTTCCGGCCGCCACGTCGCCCATGTCTTCACGGTCGATAAAGAGCCTGACCTGGTTCATATACCAGCCGTGACTGTTGCCGTACTTCGGAGAGGTATCGGAAAATGTGTCGGTAATATCCTTTAAATACGCCAAAATGGCAGCATGACGATTCCCCCCGCTCCGGTTCAGGTAGTAATCGCTTCCCTGATACGTCCAGTACGAGCCTCCGGGCTGGTGCCACCCGCTGAGGACAACGGGCTGCCCCTCGCTGTTTACCAGCTGATTGCCGCTGACGCGAAGCTTGGACATCGGCATGCCCGACCATGCGTCGGCTGCACCATTATGGAGGCCCAGCGTAGCGGGCAGCAGGAGCAGCACGGCCAATAGCAGCTTGAGCGTCCATCCTGTTTTTTTCATACATCGATCAGCTCCTCTTCTCTTCGGTTACGCGCTCTAACGCTCGGCTTTTTCGTAACGAAAATAATCGAAGTCGGCATGGCCGCCGGTTTGCCTGGTCGCATAATAATAAAGCCCGATGCGATAACCCATAAAGTGATCCAAGGTATACCGCATGTTCAGCTCACCGCCGATCGGCATCCAATCAGCCCCGTCGACAGAATAATGAAAGGAGGCCACATCTTTGCTGTTCTCAAAATCAAAATCAATTCTCAAATGCACTTCCCTGCCGGGATACCGAACCGTTTCCAGCTCCTTCTCCCTGCCGCTCCCATCGTTTACGCTCATCGCTATGAACTTGTCGCCGTTCTCCGCGACCTTGACGCCGACAGTGCCGAAATGGCTTTGCAGAGCAACAAGCCCTGCATGATCGCCGGGCTTCATATGCCCCGTGTCCAATAAGACAGTCCCCGTGCATGCCGGCCCTTCCGTGCGCTGCGTCAGCGTATTCCGGGCCTGCAGCACGCCCGCCGGTGACAGGCTTCCTGTTGTCAGCCTTAGGAAACCGGGACGTTCAGTCACGGACCATAACCGATAATCCGGGTTGTGGTTCCATTGCCAATTCAGAGCCAGCTTATTCGATTCGTATTCGAATTCATCGCTGATCACGAGCGGCTTCGCAACGGCTTGCGGCAAGTCGACCTCAAACCGTTCCGGCACCTTGCCTTCGATGCCGAAGACGGGCCAATCCTCCTCCCAGGCTACCGGGACCAGGCAAGGGATTCTCCCGACGGCATCATGATCCTGGAACAGCATCGCGTACCACTTGCCATCCGGCGTATCGAACATCCCGCCTTGCGCGATTCCCTTGTTATGGTAGCCGAGATCGTCATCCAATACGATTTTTCGTTCATAAGGGCCCAGCAATTCCCGTGACCGGTAACAGATTTGTCTGCGCCGGCCGCTGCCGAACCCTGCCTTCGGCCATTCAATGAACAGCAAATAATAGTAACCGTTGATTCGATAGGCATGGCAGCCTTCGCAGCGCAAGCCGATGCCCTCCGTTTCCGTTTCAAAGAGCCGTTGGTGAATTCCGTTCGGCATAAGGGCGTCTGCATCGGCGGTCAGCTCGGTGATGTAAATGTCCCCGTTGCCGTAGATCACGAATACCCGGTCATTCTCAAAAAGCAGGCCCGGATCATGCCGCAGTCCATCAATGACGGATCTTTGCCACGGCCCATGAATGACATCGTCCGTGCGGTACACATAAAACCGTCCGGTATCGTTGCTGGAAAAGCAAACATAAAATTTCCCCCGATGATGGCGGAGGCTGGCCGCCCAAGAACCTTGCCTGTAGATATTGCTGCCGCCTTCCAGACGATGGGCCTCGTTGTCTTCGAACGTATCGTATACGTAACTAACGATCTCCCAATGCATCAAATCCTCGGACCTCATAATTGGACAGCCCGGCATGGAATGCATGCTGGTGCTGACCATATAATAGACGTCCCCTACCCGGATGGCATCCACATCCGGCACGTCCGCCCAAATGACCGGATTCTTGACCTGCGTCTTGTTCATCTGATGAATTCTCCTTTCAACCAATGGCGACAGCTGGAAACGACTTACGAACGTACATCCTGGAATGTTCTTTCAGGCTCAGCTTCCTTGAGCAGATTCCAATAGGATTCCTTCGGAAGATGATTCTCGTCAAAGACGAACGGCCAATTTTTACGGCCCCTTACCGGAAAATGATCCAGCCAGGTAAAATCGTCCGCCGCTCCCCAGAAGGTCACGGAAGCGATGCTGCCGCTGTACTCCTTAAGCAGCCGGAACAATTGCCCGTAACGCTCCGCCTGGCGCTCAAGCATTTCTGCCGTCGGCGCCGCCAGATCGGTCCGCTTATCCTCAAGCGCAAACACGGATACGTCAAGCTCCGTTACATGCAGTAACATGCCGAGGCTTGCATATCTCTCGATTGCCCTGCGGATATCGTCAAGAGACGGAAACTCCAAATTCCAGTGGGCCTGAAGCCCGACGCCGTGAATCGGCACATCCTGCTCCTTCAACGACTTGAGGAGCGCGTAAATCTTCTCCCGCTTCTCGGGCACGGATTCGTTGTAATCGTTATAAAACAGCAGTGCTTGCGGATCTGCCTCGTGCGCGTATTCGAAAGCCTTTGCGATAAAATCCTCCCCGATCGACGCAAGCCACGGGGAGGAACGAAGCAGATCGCTTCCACTGTCGGCAACGGCTTCGTTTACGACATCCCAAGCATAGATATCTCCGCGATAACGGCCAACGACCTCATCGATGTGCGATTTCATCCGAGCGAGCAGCAGCTCGCGGCCGGCTGTCCGGCCGGAACTGTCTTGAAACACCCATTCCGGCGTCTGATTATGCCATACGAGGGTATGTCCTCTCACCGACATTCCGTTCGATTTGGCAAACGATACGAACTGGTCGGCTTGCTCGAATGTATACACCTCTTCCGATGGGTGCAATCGCTCGAATTTCATTTCATTTTCTGCCGTAACGCTGTTGAAGTGGTGTGCCAATAAATCCTTTTGGGTCACCATCGTGATCGGATTCACGGCAGCTCCGATCTTGAAACTATTGCCGTAAGCTTCATGGAGCTTGGGCAGCCGTTCCATGCTTCTTCTCATCACTCGGTCTCTCCTTATCAACGTTATTTCGTAAGCGACTTAAAGCTATGGGCATTAAATCCATAAATGTTAGCCCGGCTATACGGAGATGTCCGTTTATCACTCCGTCCTTGCCGCCTTAACAACAGCCCAAAACGCCGGTTTGGGCTGATGCTGTCGGTCGAACAGCAAAGGCGCATTGGTACGTGCGACCGGAAAACCATGAAGCCAGGTATGGTCGTCGGCGATGCCCCAAAAAACGACGCCGCTGAGGATGTCCTTGTTTTGACGGAATGCCTTGAACAACTCGCCATACCGATCGGCTTGCAGGTTCAGGATTTCATGCGGAAGATCTTGGCCGTAATCACTGCGGTCATTCCACGCATAAATGCTCATATCGAGCTCGGTGACAAGATTGTCGAGGCCCAGCTCCGCGAATTTTCGCATCGAGGCGATGATGGAATCCACCGATGGGCCATAAATGTCAATATGCGTCTGATGTCCAACCCCGTCGATCGGAACACCTTGCTCCAGCAAATCTTTCACCAGCTGAAACAAAAGGTCCCTTTTCACAGGGTTATCCGTGCCGTAATCGTTAATATATAGCTTTGCTTCGGGTCCTCCGGCTTCCCGAGCCGCTCGAAATGCCGTTGCGATGTAATCGGTACCGGCTATTTTATACCATTCGCTCGCGCGCATTCCGTCCGGATCCCCCGGTTCAATGACTTCATTCACTACGTCCCAAGACGTAATCTCGCCCTTATATCGGCCGGCGATCGTCCTTACGTGGGTATCCAGGCGTTCAAGCAGCAATTTTTTGTTCGCTTCCTGGCGCTTGGGATCTGTCTCATCCACCATCGGCTTGCCTTCCGCATCTTGGAAAAACCATGCCCCGACTTGGGTATGCCAGACCAGCGTGTGGAAACGGACCTGCATGTTGTTCTCCTTGGCAAATTCCACGATCCGGTCGGCATTTGTCCATATAAATTGGCCTTCCGACGGCTGGATCGCATCCGGCTTCATGACATTCTCCGCCACCAGCCAGCGGACATGCTTCTTCAGCAATTCCGATGTTGGACCGTTGGTCTGATTCGGTTCGATCGCGGCGCCGATCGGAAAATCCTCCTCAAAGAGTTCATGCAGCGAGGGAATATCTTGCGATGCGGACGGCTGTGCCTGCGGCTCAGTTGACGCCGTTTGATTAGTGCCGGCAGGGGGTTCGGCATTCAGTTTTCCGTTCGACGCATCCGAATCCCCTGTTATCTCCACTGCTCCTTCCTCCGGTTTTCCTGGGGCCTGACTTTCGGCGGGGGGCTTGTCACGGCTGCCCATTTGGGGCAGGATTAACAGGACAACGACGGACGCTGCTACCGCAGCTGCCACTGCCGTGGCCGCCCATCGGCCACGTTTAGGCATTCGAAGCAAAGCATGACCTCCTTTCCACTTCGAGCAAGTGATAGGGATCCCGCTATGGGACCCGGCCCGAATAAATCATAACTCCATATTAGCGCTTACATTTTGTTGAAACAACCTGCCAAATTTGGGATCGTTCACCCGTCCAATCTCGGGTTGCCAATGTTTCTTCCGCGTACACAGGCCCCTTATATTTCTATAAGAAGTAAATATCGGTTAGAAATATAAAAATCGGCACATTGTGATTCGGGTTTCCATTCCCCATAATGTTATCAAACCGTATGAAAGCGTTATTACAACGAAGTTGGGGGGAAGCTTTTGTGCACGATGTTCTGTTTGTTGATCTGGAATCCCATGATGAAGCAACACTGGGAATCCGGCCGGATTGGAATGAGTTGAGATGCTCGCGGCTCCGCTGCGTCAGGTCCTCCTCGTCCGCCATGCAATTCATTGCTTTGGAGCCATACACCTTGGTGATTATCCATGCGCTTGGTTCAGATTCCGAAGGTATGGAGTTATGCGCAAACATCCGGCGCGTAAGCCAAGTTCCCATCATTGTTACCGGAGGCAGCACGGATTTTTATTGGACCCGGAAAGCCTTGCAGCTGCAAGTTCATGATTATCTGCCTGCACCGTTCACGGTCGAAGACCTCAACACTTGCTTGCGGATGATCTCGCCGGCAACCCATTCCGGTGACGGGTTTCCGGATAATAGATTGTCCCATGTCCATGCGGAAAAGGAGGATCAGGTCATTCAAGAGGTCAAGGAATACTTGAAGGATTCGATGTACCAAAACATCACCTTAAAAGAAATTGCCGAGCGGATGCATTTCAACTATTCCTACTTGGTGCAGAAGTTCAAGTTCCACGAGAAAATGACGTTTAACGAATATCTGCTGCAGCAGCGAATGGAGAAAGCGAAATTCTTGCTGACGCATACCGACATGAAGATATACGAAATCGCTGACGCGGTGGGATACAACGATATGGATTGGTTCTATAAAAAATTCAAGACTTATGTCGGCGTAAGCGCTAACATGTATAGAAAATTGCATGGATCCCGTACGGTTCCCGTTGCCTCTGGCCAGCACTAACTTGTACGTACATTTTTACCTAGAGCACCTAAAAAGGCGCTGCTTGACTCGCGAGCGCCTTTTTAGCTTGCCATCTTCACGTTATGAATGGACGGGCTGTATATATGCAATCACAGTTCAAATTGCCATGCTTCGAAATCAAATAACTTCTGATCCTGCTTTCCGGTAAATACGAGGTAAAGATGATGGATGCCGGATGCGCCTGAAACTTCAATGGATATTTCCTGACGCTGCTTCGCACCGGATGCTGGCGGTACGTTCACTGTGCCGATCCGTTCTCCTTCCGGATGATCCAGCCGAAGCTCCA
Source organism: Paenibacillus sp. FSL W7-1332 (assembly GCF_037969785.1). Lineage (NCBI taxonomy): Bacteria > Bacillati > Bacillota > Bacilli > Caryophanales > Paenibacillaceae > Paenibacillus > Paenibacillus sp. FSL W7-1332. Next base: position 3,839,398 of record NZ_CP150209.1, read on the forward strand.
GGCTTCCTCCTCCTTCCACTCCCGAGACCCAAGCCGTAAACGCGGATGCTCCTTTTCCGAAATCAACATCGGCCACTGCGATCCAATCCCGGTCGTGGATGTCCGTGACCGCCAATATCGGGCTGTCCTGCAAGTCTTCAGCAGCAGTAGACGGATTGACTTGAATTCCGGCATTCCATGCCATCGTTACTGCCTCCGTTCGCTGAAAGGGATTGTGCGGCTGGACCCCCTTCACGCCTTCCATGTCAGCGTCTATCTCCCGGATGCTACCGTCCGTCTCGAAATAAACGCGGTTCAGATGGGTTGAGCGATAGCCTTTCGGAACTCCCATGGATTTTGACAACGTTTGGGCGTGATAGGCAATATACCAGTTTTGTTGGAACTGAAAGATGGCGTGATGATTATTCCCTCCGACCCCGAAGAAATGCCCGGGATTTTTCAATATGGTCCCTTGATACGTCCATGGGCCCATCGGATGCTCACTGACCATATAGGCGATTTCGCCGGGAGGGGGGCTGTTCTCCGGCCTCATTCCTTCCGAGAAATTGGAGCAGTACGTATAGTAATACTTTCCGTCAAATTTGTTAATCCCTGAATCCTCGAACATATAAGGAGCCGGAATCGTGACGGCTTCGCCAAGCACGCTGATCATATCGTCGCCAAGCTGCATGACGCGAGCCGTATTCGGCATTTCGGCTTCGCCTTCCGGAATGCCGCCGCCAAAGTAGATATAAGCTTTCCCGTCGTCGTCAACGAGCACGGCGGGATCAAACAGCCACGTGACACCTTCCACGCCCGGCGTGTTTCTTGTGATCAGCGGCTTTCCGATCGGATCCGTCCACGGGCCAACAGGGCTGTCGCTCGTCAGCACGCCGATGCCGCTGGCATTGTTGGCAAAATACAAGAAGAAGCGGTCCTCGCCGTCAATCACCTTATGCGCGGCCGCTGGCGCCCACGATTGCGTTGCCCATGCGGCAGCGCCGGTCGGTCCCGCGACCTGGATTGCTCCGTGATCGGTCCAGTTGACCAGGTCCGATGAAGAGATGACGGACAGCTTGTTGATCGTGCTGTAGCTGTTGTCCTTGACATTCCCGCCACCGTCATACTCCAATGCGTCGTACGTGTTATATAAATAAACACGTCCGTCAACTGCCAGCGCATAGGGATCCGCGCCGAATTTATGGGAGACCACCGGATTCCCGTTCGGCGGAATCTTGCCGATTGCGGCCGCAGCCTCCCTGCGGGTGCTGTCAGCATCCCGACTCGCAACATTGCCTCTGCTTCCCTGGCCCATCATTTCAGTTCCTGTTTTGCCGGCTTTGATTTCATCACTCATCTTGTCACTCAGCTCCTGGTTAAACATTTTTGGATCGTCTTGGCCACGACTCGCTAGGTTTGCAAAAACAACAATTATGCAAACGAAAGCAAATACGGTAGGTATGACCAGTAACGGCTTTCCGGGCTTCATCCCTGAACACGCCCTCCTTCATCGTTACTTGGTGACCTGTCATTCCGATCTGGTCAGTCCCAATGCGGGTCGACATGAACGGAATTGTTCGTAAAAAGTGTACCTTTTGGTAAGCAAGACAACAACCGGACATTCCATCTGAAAACACCGGGCAAATGATAGGTCGCCTGCCTATTTTACAAGATGGTCCCGGTATTCCTGCGGCGTTAAACCCGTCGCCTTTTTGAAGAAGCGGGTGAAGGAATGGGCGGCATCGTATCCGACTAGAGGCGCCACGTCCCTTACCTTCAAATCCCCTTCCTTAAGCAGCTCCTTTGCTCTCCGTATTCGGCACTTTTCGATATATTCCGAGAGATTGATTCCCCGTTCCTGCTTGAATAAACGCGAGAGATAGGAGGGATTAAAAAAATAGCGTTCGGCTAGATGCACAAGGGTGATGTCCTGATCCAGATGCTCCTCGATATACTGGCATACCCGATCAATGACATGCGCCGTTTTGCCTCGTTCATCCATGCGCTTGAAATCGAATATATCTTCGGCCGTTCGCCTCAAATACCGAAAAGCTTCCTTCATGGAATCATGACCTTCCAAGTCCAGCAGCTTCCCCCGTTCACCGGTGGGGTCTTGAAGCCCAAGCCGGGTCAGCTTAGCATACAGCACGAGAGCGATAGAATAATAGGCTTGTGCAGCATGCTGATGATGATCGTCTCCGTTCAGCACGAATTCCGACAATTGCTCCAATTCACTCATGAAATCGCTCTCCCTTCCGGCCTCCAAATGGGCTTCCAAGACGCCTGCCTTATGGCTCGTCTCCACTCCTTCCTTGCAGTGAGACGCCTGGGAAGAGTCGACTTGATCCTTCAGGATCATCGGAATGCCGTCGCCCATCTTTAACTGCTGGAGTCTCCGCAGCCTTTCATATTGAGGGGTTACATCCTCCCACCGGCAGGGGAAGCCGCTTATGGTGAACGATACGGCAAGTCCCAGAGAATCCAGGCAGGCTTCCTGGATCAGTTCAAGCGTCCCTTCCAAATAAAGAACAAGACGATCACCGGATGGATTTTCGGACCGCGGCTGAAGCATCCATAATAAATCCCCATGTTTGTCCAGGACTCCGATGCTTCGGACATGCTCATCCATAAAAGAATTCCAAATCAGCCTTACCGAGCGATGGCTGTTTTTCTTTTCTGCATACGCTTTGCCTGCTGAGTATGCTACGCGGCCAAGAGCCAGCAGCACAGGGAGTTTCGGATCCAATCCGATGTTCAAGGTCCGGAAATCGCTCAGCATGGCTTCCTTGTCCTGTCCAAGCAGGCTGCTGTCCGCGACGAATTGCCGGAAGTATTCTCCCTGCTCCATCCATTCCAGCGCTTCAATCTGCACGCGGGACTGCATGAGCCATTCATTCATGCGATTGCCGCTCTCGATTTCATGAATGACTTCCTTCACGACCTCCATGACCTTATCGAAGCCTTCCGTCTTCAACAAATAGCGGACATTGGGCATCTGAATCGCTTGATAGGCGTAATCGAAATCGCTGTAACCGGTCAGAAAGATAATTCTGCACCTTGGCCAGAGAGCCCGGATGCTCTCCGTCAATTCCAATCCGCTCATGCCCGGCATGCGTATATCCGTCAGGACGATGTCGATTCTCGTGCGCGACATCCAATTCAGCGCTTCCTTGCCGGAGTATGCCCGGCAAACGTCAAGCTTCTCGGGCATCCACTGATGAAATACTTCGTACAAACTGTTCGTAATAATCTCTTCATCGTCGACGACCAGCAGTCTATACATGTTCATTCCCCTCCGTCAGCCTGATTCGAATTTGGACCCGCAGTCCATTCAATGGACTCCTTGAAAGGACTAATCCGCTGCTTTCCCCGTACGTCAGGGCAATTCGCCGATGGATATTGATAAGCCCCGTCACTTCAGGGGATTCGGCGGATTCGGCTGTGCGTTCAAGCCGCTTATTTAGCATGTCGATATCGTTATCCGTCAGCCCGTTCCCGTTCTCTTCAATCACGATGGAAGCTTCTTGGTCATCCAGATGAAACGACACACGCAGCAAGCCTTCATCCTGCATCTTTTCGAGGCTGTGCTCATAGGCATTTTCGATAATGGGCTGAATGATCAATCGCGGTACTTTGATCGCCTCCATTTCCTTCGGCAGCTCGCCGAATTCTACGCGAATGCGCCTTGAAAATCTGAGCTTTTGAATCTCGGTATAAATGCGGGAATGCCTCGTCTCTTCCAGCAATGGAACGTTGTCCGCATCATTGCGGGTTATGAATCGAAAGTATTCTCCCAGCATGTTCGTGAACAACTCGATTTGCGTGACATCCCCCGTTTTGGCCAGGGAGCTCAGGATGAAGAAGCTGTTATATAAAAAGTGGGGATTGATTTGGGATTGGAGCTGTTTCAGCTCCGCCCTTTGCATCATGAGCTTGTGCCTGAAATCCTGGTCAATCAGATGCTGCAGCTTGATGAGCATCTGATTGAATCGATCGTACAAATAGCCGAACTCGTCCTTTTGTCCGTGCTTGATCCGGATATTAAACATGCCATCCTCCATTTTTCTGAAGCTCTGGACAAGCAGAAGCAGCGGTTTATGAACCAATTTGTACGTCGAAACTGCGTAGATGGCAATCGCCAAGAGGGTCGTGCCTGCAAACAGCCATGCCCAGACATAAAATTTACTTAACGGCCGTTTCACCGCCTCAGTGGGCAAGTACGTGAACACGGATAGGTCCAGCTTGTCGGAATACGCCTTGTCGATCAAATACCTGCCTGTGCCGATATTCAGAATTTGACGATTCGCATGTTGGATGGCCTGCACGGCCTCTTTCATTAAACGATCCGCCTCCTCATGGCTGGCCAGGGCAAAGCCGGACGGCTCGGAGACGATAAAAGCCCCGCTTTCCGGATATACGCTGATTTGCATCAGGGATTCCCTGAGTTTGCTCTCATCCAGTTCGATCTGAACGATCAGAAGCGGCTCTTCCCCTTTTCTAGCTCCGTATTTGGCCGCCACAAGATGGAAAGTATCGTCGATCTGCAGCAGTCTTTGATTGCCGTTCGCCTCTCCTGCATAGACATCGTTATACCGTCTCGAGTCGAATGCATTCATCGCGGTCATGGCCGAAATCGTTTTATCCATGCTGCGGATATGAATGAATACGTCTTTTATGTAGACACTGCTGTTTTTGATGGAGACCAGCCGCGGCAGCAAATAATGCAGGCTTGCTTTTCTTTCGACCGTGCTCATCATATCCCATGTCAGCACCATTTTGTTCAGTTCCTCATCCTGCAAAATATCGTATTGCTGGATTTCCAACCATTCGATTTCTCGGTTCAACCCATCCAGGTAAGCCGAAAGCTGCGCCTGCGAATTTTTGGATACTTCCTGGCTAGCGTATTGGTAACTCCAGTTATACAGATAAATACCGAGAATGATAAGCGGAAGAATGACGAAGAGATAGGTAGCGACCAGTCGAATAAAAATGGTATTACGAATGGAATTCACGGGTAACTTAAGCAATTAAACTCCTCCGATGTGTGTGAATATGCGTGTTAATCGGCCGCCTGCCGGCCTTTAAAGCCAATCGTGCGGGTGCGGCACATTTTTATGGACGGCTTTTTTTGTCCTCATGCCACTGATTCACTTCAGCCGTAATGTCAGCACCGCCAAGCCGATACCATTCCTCCACGAACCGGTCGAATTGTTCTACGGATTCGCCGAGGATGATATTGACAAAATAATCATGCTGAAGATTGTCCAGAATCGTTTGTTTTTCAATCATCGTTTCAGTCGGCGCGCCGGCAAAAGCATCGAACAACAACTGATGGTTATCCTCGTATTGGTCGAGAATACTCATCGCACCGGAAGGCCCGTAGATCTTCTCCCAACCCCAGCCGGATTCGCCGTCTTCTGTCTTATCCAGATATCGATCGATTCGCCCTTGTATGAATCCGGGCTCGCCCTGTAACTGAGATGTCGTGCCCTGACGACGCGCTTCGGTGATTTGCCGGTAAGCCTTGAGGTTCTTATCAGCCGGGAAAGGAGTCACGGGAGACAGTCCCCACACAGGCATGACATTGTTGTAGTAAGTTTCGTACTCTGCCGTTTCGCCCCAATTTTTTTCAAGATGCAGATTGAACATCTTCAGAATTGCTTCCGGGTAAGCAAAATTCTTTCTTACGGCGTAAAAAGAACTTGTGGTAAATTTAAGCGGAACCTTTGGCGCTATGCCCGAGTCAGTAACAATGGGAAAAGCCTGCCACTCCGCATCCGGATCGCCGCTGCGGCTGGACTGAAGCAAGAATGCTCCCCATTGCTCGCCATAGACCATGCCGATCTTCCCATCGGCAACAAGCTGTTTGGCTTTGCTTCCGTTTTTAAAAATGAATTCACTGTCGATTTCATGATGACGATACATATCCTGAAGCTCCTTGAGCGCCTGTTTCACTTCAGGCTGAATGCCTCCGTATACGAGCTTGCCGCTCCCGTCTTCAAGCCATATGTTCGGGTAAGCTCCATAACCGGCCATGAATCCGGTTAAGCCCATGACGGGGTCCCACAAATATTGGGTAGCCGCTATCCCATAGGTGTCTTGTTGGCCATTTCCGTCAGGATCCTCCTCTGTAAACGCTTTCGAAATTGCAAGAACGTCATCCATCGTTTTCGGTGGCAACAGCTCCAATCGGTCCAGCCAATCCGTTCGAATCCACAGAAACATCGCCTTTTCAATGGAGGAATCGGTCTCCGGGATGCCCATCAGCTTGCCGTCGATCATGCCGGATTCCAAGGTACCGCTCCCTTCTTGGCGGTGAACTTGCTGTGTCAACGGTGAAGCATATTCCTTGTAAACCTGCGTCAGATCTTGAATCAAACCGGCGTGGCTCAACTGCCTAAGCTGCTGGGCATTGACCTTGACGATATCCGGAATGTCCCCTGAAGCCAGCATAATATCCAGCTTTTTGTGGTATTGTTCGCTTCTCACAGCCCATTTGTATTTGATTTGAATGCCCAGAACTTGTTCGTACAACTGACTCCAGCGATTGTCCTCCAGCGTTTCATCAGGCAATGCCTTCAGAATATCTTCCAAGCCGTCGCCGATTTCTCTCACAAACGTGACTTCGATCGGCGGATGATAAGCGCGTAATGACTTATCGCTGTATACGCCCTCCCCGCGTGTTTCCGGCCCTCGATTGTGGTCGATACCGCTGCTTTGGTGACATGACGCCAGTGTTGAACCAAACAGTAAAGCGCTTAGCATGACTTTGGAGAAGTTCTTTACGATGATCAGCAACAGAAAACACCCTTTCCTATCGATTAATTGTATTATTATACTTTAAAGGCCCCGGCCCACAATAAACATTTTTTTACTTCCTATCCCGTTATTTACGTGTTGCTCGTATGCAAACAAAAACCGCCACCCCCTAGATTCGGGGTGGCGGTCTTCAGCTTGAAATGTTAACCTACGATGCCCGTACGCTCGATACTTTCCACGAAATAGCGCTGAACGAACAAATAGATAACGATCAAGGGAAGGATGGCCAGCAAAATGCCGGTATCCTGCACCATACTCAAATAAAAAGGGTCCGCCTTCGATGGATCGCCGCCCAGCATAATGGACAGGTTGTACGGCAGCGACGACAGCTGGGTGGACATGACTTTGCTTGAAGTCAGATACGTCGTTGTGTAGAAGCTGTCGTTCCACTGCCAGACGAAGGAGAACAACGTCGTGGTAATGATGGCAGGAATCGCGTTCGGCATCATGATCCGGGTAAAGGTGGTTCCGACGCCCGCGCCGTCAATATAAGCCGCCTCCTCCACTTCCTTCGGAATGCCGCGGAAGAACTGCCGGAATATAAAAATGTACAAACCGGCTTTAAGCGAATTGGCGGTCAGCGAAGTCAGAATGAACGGCCAATAGCTGTTCAACAGGTTGACGGACTTGCCGGTGAGGAGCGGAATCAGGCCCATCAGCGTAAAGTCTTTCAGATTCAAGTAAATGGGAATGAGGATCGTGGTTGGAGGCACCAGAATCGTCAGGACGACACAGGCGAATAAAAGCTGGCTGCCCTTGAATTTCAAACGGGCAAAGCCGTAACCCGCCAGTGCGCAAGAAGCGGCCGTCAAGACCGTCGTCGTTGCCGACAACGCAAACGTGTTGAACAGCGTTTCCCAGTAATCCATGATGCGGATCGCATCAAGGAAATTGCTCATTGTGAAATTTTCCGGAATCCATACAACGACCGGTGAATAAAGATCGGCCTTGTCTTTGATGGCGGTCGAGATTTTTTGCAGAATCGGATACAGAATGACAAAGGACAAGCCAGCGATCAATGTTAAACGTATGCAAGACCAGAGCCATCGTTTCCAGTTTTCGAGCGATAGCCACCGAGAAACCGACATTGCATTCACCTTCTTCTATTCATGGTAAAAGACCTTCCTGGATACAAAGTACGTGCTGATCAACAGGATGATGGAGATGGCCAGGAAGTAAATCCAGGCCATTGCTGAGCTAAGGCCGAAATCGAATTGGACGAAGCCCGTGGTCTTGATTAAGTCTGTCAGCTCATTTCGGGAGAACGAGTCGATAATCGTATATATCATGTTGACCAGAATCAGCGGGCTGACCATCGGAAACGTGATTTTCCAGAAGGCTTCATACCCCGTAGCTCCTTCCATTTTGGACGCTTCGTACAGCTGGGGGGATATCGTCTGTATGCCTGCCAGGAAAATAAGGATCTGTACGCCGGATTGGCTAACGATCTCATAAATACGATCCACGGCTCCCGTTAAATAGTTTACGATCGTCTCGCTTACGCCGGCCTGAAGCATTAATCGCTCAAGTTCAAAGCTTCCCAATGCGTTAATCAGCCCCCCGGAATCGGCATTCTGATCATTGATCGCCTGAACAAGACTGCTGCTTTCCAGGGTCAGAATGACCCCGGAAGCAAGAATGACGGGCAGGAAGAATATCGATCGGGCAAAGGAACGGCCAAGGAACTTCTGATTCAGGACGACGGCCAAAAACAGACTGAAGATAACGATCAGGGGCACGTTCACCGCCATGTTCACGATCGCCTCGGTCAGCATTCGGTTAAAGCTGGTGTTGACCGTAAAGGCAGTCACGTAATTTTTCATCCCCATAAACGTAATGCCGATTCCTTCGGAATTTGCCGTTACGGTGCTAAAACTGTAGATCAGGGAAGTCAGCAAAGGGATCAGGAAGAAAAAGATAAAACCGAGCAGCCAAGGCATCACATAAGCAATGCCCCATAATGCCTTCTGTTTCCCATAGCTTCGCTGCTTTCGCCCCAATCGCTGGGTTATGGATTTCATGGCGCTTCACCACCCGTCACATAGCTTTCGGCTTCAATGGTTACGCCGTCTATCGTCACCGGTGCACGATTGTAATTCACGATGACGTAAACGCCGCTCTCGTATGTCGTCTTGAACACGCCGTCAGCCAATTCGTCATGCCCGACGATCCGCTCATGGCGAACCTTTTTCAGAAATGCATTGACTTCCTCATAGATGCGGGCGGCCTCGTCGATCCATAACGCGTAGTTGGCAGAGAACAGTTCGTTATGCTCTGTGTCCTTTATTTTGTGATTAGGTTCATAGAACCATTGAAAATACACGCCAGCACCGTACTCCAGGCACTTCAAAATATAAGGTTTGGCATCGGTATACGCGGACAGATTGTAAGGCGCTCCCGTGTAATCGATATGCCCGCGGACAACCATTTGATAGAACGGAATTTCCGCGTCTTCGATTTTAAAGCTGCTGCTAGACATCGGCGCATGGGTGATATCGGTCAAGAAAGGCAGCGCATAAGCGTTTCCTCCGTCAGCCATGACCTGAAGATTGGTTTCTGAAACCTTGTTCAGCGCATCCAGAGACAACTGTTCGGACTCCGTACGGTCAATTTGACGATGCTTGCGAAAATCGCTGTCCAGCTCGGCGGCAAGATCACTCAGCGACACGCCAATAGCGCCGTATTTTCCATAATCCTTTAAGAAAGCTTCCGTATAGCCACCTATGAACCGCGGCGATATGACATAGGCGGGCGAACCGGTCCGATGACGCCGGTTCAGCGCCGGATTGAAGGAATAGATCTCTGCGGGGATGCCTCGCAGCGTTCTGGACGCCTCCTTCGCCTCGTTGAACCCGGAACCGGACAGCGCGGTAAGGATGGCGACATCCGGATACAGCTTTACCCCATTCTCGTTCGCATAGGATAGCAGACGCCGAAGTCCCTTCTCTCCTCCTACCTGTTGATCAACGGAGACGCTGCCTGGAACCTCATGATCCAGCCCTTTGTTGAACCAGCCGCTATATTTCAATTTGATGTCATGGATGCCTCGCTTGCCCATCTCTGTCAGAATGCTTTGCGCTTGTTCGAACGTTGTGAGCGGCTCCAGCGCCCGATACGGAATTCCTGCAAAATGCTTTTTCTTATAAATGCTTCCTACAAGCTGAAGATAGAACGGCATATTCTCTTCATTCCTATCGGCAATTGCCGGGAGCCCTCCCTGTTGCTCCAAGTAATTCCTGTAATAGGCGGCGAGTCCCGGATAGGAAGCCGACTGCTTGCCCACAAACGCATACCGAACCGAAAAATCGCTTCGCATCGGATTCTCCTGGAACTTCGGGAGCGAGCGTTGCTGGCCGTTCGCATCCAGGCTTAAGTCGCCTTTGTTGATTACCATGAACGTCGGGTAGACGTAGTTATAGCTGTTCAGCCTGCCGCTGACGTCGGCATTGATCGTCGCGGCCGGAGCCCCTTCCTCGATGATGCCGATAAATGCCCCGCCTTCACGGATGATGCCGAACACCGGCAGCCTGACGTCCTGGCTGCTGTCCGCCGTTTCGATTCCGCTCATCGTTCGGTCCATTCCGTACACGCTCTGCTGGTAGGAAGGGTACTGCGTCTTGCCGTTATTAAAATGGATCAGCGCTCCCGATCCGTCCGGAACGAGGATTGAGCCCTTATCCTCCGCCCCCCCTGCACCGAAGAAGCTCAGGAACGAGATCGTGTTCACCGGATATTCAGCGGGGAAATCAATGCTGGAAACCGGAAGCTTGGCGATCAGACTGTCGCCGTCCAGCGTATATTCGATCGAGGCGTGAAATACCCGCGGTTCAGGCTTGGTCTGATCCAAATGGTTCTCCTCGATGTCCACCAGCAAATCGTCCTCGGTATATCCGGCATCCTCAAAGGCTTTAAGCGCACGCTCCAGCTGCAGACCTTTGAGCGCGCCGTCGGACCGGACATACACCCCTTGCTCGGCATCTTCCGTGTACGCGATTTTCAGCGTTCGCTGGCCGGCGCTGTCCAGCTTGCTTAACAGGTTCTGTTCAAAGCGGGACTTGCTGATCTTCTTGGGCATGTCGTCAATCGTTTTTTTGTCCGTGCCGAACCGGTAGTTAACGCGAACGCCGTTTGGGATTTCCTCCATGCCGATTTGCTTGTAAGCCGCGCTGTCGGCGTACGAATTGACCGAATTTATCTGTCCGAAGCTGTTATAAAAGTCAAGCTTCAACTGAGAGGACAACAAGCTTTTGTTCACGCCCGCGGCCAGCGGATCCGACTGATGGCCGGGGGGATTGCTGTGCCAAATTTCGCCGCTTGCCTTATGCACGACGGCGATCGCCCCCGTCTGATCGTCCGCTAGCAGCTGGAGCTGATCGTTCTCGACAATGCCTTTCATGCCTTTGACGTTCGGATTGACGAACGATGACTTGAGAACTGCTCCCGGCGTAAAGCTGTTGGCGGGCCCGTTGCCTTCATCGCCAGCTGCCTTTTCCAGTCCTTTATCCGTACAACCGGCCATAATCAGCGCTGTCAGCACACTGGCAGCAAGCAGCATGTATTTAGCGAAATTGCCCATCCTTCCTCCTCCTTAAGTTCTCATGACCAATTCTTGATAGATGACGGAAATAAAGGCCACGATCTGTTGGACCAAGCTGAAAAACAGCAAACTGATAAAAGCCATAAACCCCATGGCGACCAGGGTCAGCATCATAATTCCGATCGTTTTGGACGGGGAAAACTGATGCACCGTCATATTGCCGACAAACAGCAGGTAAACGAACCAGAGAACCGCAACGGAGTTTGAAAAATAATAAAATGCGGTCTCTTGCAGCGACACGAGATTGCTGAGCCAGATCCATGGAAACTGTATGATCACGAGCGGCAGGAGCGCGAAGCAGGTCGACGTAAAAATTTCGACGAATTTGCCCTCGCCGTCCATCAAGGTCGTAAGCGACCAGTTAGCCACGCACCAGAACAAGATCGGCACGATCACATATACGATTTCCATGACGCTGTTCATGCTCTCGGGATTGTACACATGGACTAGAAAACCGCTGTACTGGCTCCCCAAAATGTTCGTAACGGCAACCAGAAACAATACGCAAAACGAGATGATCAACGTGAATTTTCGATTGCGATCGTATTTCAGGTCCCAATAGCCCTCAAAGGGATGAACCATGAGATTTAGGGGAAACCGAATCCATTCCCTGCTCATGCGGAAGCCCCCTTTCTTCGTTCCTTCACTTTCCGAAGCCTGGATGCGGCAAATATCCCGATTCCGGCCAAGAACAGCATGGTCATGATCAACGGAAAATGTTCCCTCATGACCGCTTTGCGGTATAGCAGGAATGCTTTCGAATAGTTTTTCTGATCCAAGCTGCGTTTGAAATGCATCATGGCACCCTTATAATCGCCTTGACGAAGCAAGGCTTTGCCGATCCCCGCATAGGCGAATTCCAGATTGGCATTCATGGCGATCGTTCGATTAAACAACGCAAAAGCGGTCTCTTCCTCGCCACGATAGTAGCTTTTGACGGCTTCATTCAGCGTTCGACCGTATTCGGTCGTTCGGAAGACGGTAATTTCGCCAAGCGCTTTATCCAATACAAGAAAATCCTCGCCGATTCGGTCGATGGCGGCCGGCGTATGAAATTGGCCCATTTGGTTCCCCAGCCCGCCGAATACGTACATCAGATGTCCGTCCCCGTTGTAAGTGAACACCCGTCCCCGCTTGCCATCGAGAGTGGAGTATATCTCGCTGTCGGTAACATCGATGTCGATCAGCTTAGAAGGACCTTCGCTGCTGAGGTAAAGAATGTCGCCCTGCGGGTCGGAATACCCCGTTCTTCTTAAAATATCGCTGCCTTGCGCATTAAGCTTCTTTATGTTATTTCCCCACTGGTCCCCGTTCGTGGCATAGATGAACCCTTCCGAGTCAATATCCAGATTCGTAAACTCCGTAGGCGTAAACATGACCATCTGACTGCGCTGCGCCTTGGTCGAGATTTGCTTCCAGAAATATTCGATCGGATCGATATAAACGCGATTCGCGCCGATGAAGGTAGTAAACGCCCCTTCGGCATCGAATTCCATGAAACCGTCAAACACGCCGGCAGCCATGATGTAAGTTCGCTGCGCATGGTCCATGACGACCCGGACGGGTTCGAATTTAAACGAATCCTGCAGTAGCTCCGACTCCGGCGAATCGATGATCTTGATCAGTTGAAAATCCGAATCCAAGTGAACCACCCGTTTGTTTCCAGTGTCCGCTACGAGCACCTCGCCGTCATCGGTCACGAAGATTCCTTGCGGTTGTAGAAATGTATCCGGCTCGCCCTCTCTTGTGAAGGAATCCACGGTGGTTACCAGCTTTAGATCATGGTCCAGCACAACGATCCGATTGTTTCCGGAATCCAGCACGTATACGCGATTGTCGGCGGTGACGTGAAGATCGCTCGGCTCTTGGAAAGCACCCGTCCCCAGATCCGAGCCGCTTATCCATTCAGTCGCCACATAAGCGGCCGGCGCTGCTGCAGCATCGCCCCAATAAGAATAAATATAGGAGTCCGAGGCGCTCTCGGCGCTTACGTTCCCCGCTCCTGCCCCAACCCCCAATAAGCAGCAGATCATGATGAGGAGAGGCGTTTTCAGTTTGCGCAAGCTGTTCATCAATCTGACATGCCTCCTTTCTAGTCCTTCATCCCTGAAGTGGCCATCGTCTGCATGACACTGCTCTGGGAGATGATAAAGAGCGTAATGGGAACGATCATCAGGAGCAGTGCAACAGCCGCGCCGACGCCGGCTCTTGCGATTCCGCCTTCCGTGATCTGTCCGAGCGCGAAATGTAACGTCTTCAGATGCTCGCTGTAAATGAAACTGCCCCCATCGCTGCCCCAAAGTGCCGGAAATTGTAAAATCATTAGCGTCAGCCAGGCAGGCTTCACGTTCGGCATCACAATGGACCAGTAAATCCGATATTCGCTGGCCCCGTCGATTTTGGCTGCCTCAAGCAGGGCATCGGGAATCTGCTCCATGAATTGCTTCATCAGAAACAGCCCAAGCGGAAATGCCAAGGAAGGCACGATGATGGAGGCATGCGTATTGATCCAACCCAGCCAAGACATGACCATATAGTTGGGGATCGCCGTAACATGGGGCGAAAACATCAAGGCGAGCACCACAATCGAAAACAGCGCCCTTGAGCCGGGAAACCGGTATTTGGCCAGCGGATAGGCTGCTGCAGACGCCAGCAGGATATGTCCAGCCGTGCCAATGATGGTGATCAACAGCGTGTTTGCGAAATAACGCGATAAGGGTACCCACGAATTCCCCATTAACACCATCAAATCCAGGAAATTATCCATCGTCGGATTGTTCACGAAGAACCGCGGAGGGAATATGAACAATTCGTCCAGCGGTTTGAATGCGTTGTTCACCGCGTAAATCAAGGGCAATGCCATGAAGGCTCCGAACAAGGCGAGCAGCGCAAACAGCAAAATGCTAACGGGCAAAGAACGGTTCAGCGTTCTCGGCAGCCGGAAATATCGAATCATTTTCGCAGCCAACGTTACTCACCTATCCTTCTCAACATTTTTTGCGTTAATTTGTTGGTTCCGACCATCAGCAAGAACAGGAACGTCGCAATGGCCGATGCGTAGCCGAGTTCGAAGCGGATCGTGCCGAAGTCCATCAGATGGGTGACAATGGTGTGCGCCGCATAGTTAACGCTCGGAAACCCGGCGAGCGCGATGGAGATATCCGCGACCGCGAATGCGGTTGTGATCTGCATCACGGCCCCGAACATCAGCTGCGGCCTCATGGACGGCAGCGTAATATACCAGAGCTCCTGCCAGCGATTCTTGATGCCGTCCATCGCCCCCGCTTCGATCAGCGACTTGTCGATCGTTTGCAGGCCGGCGATAAACGCCAAAAAGCTGGTGCCCAGGCTCAGCCAAAGCTGTACGATAATCACGATCCATAGAATATAGTTTTCATTCAGGAGCCATTGAATCGGTTCCAGGATAAAGCCGGCCTTCATCAGAAACCCGTTTAAATACCCATAGCTGTCACCTGAGAAGATGATGAGCCAAATGAAGTAAACGTTGCCCGATATCGATGGCGCATAAAAGACCAACGTCATGAACGCCCGCACTCTGGGCGACAATTCATTAATGATCCATGCGAATACAAAACAGGCGATATAACTGACGGGACCGGTAATGACGGCGAACATCAGCGTATTCTTCAAGGCGATCATAAAGATATCATCATTCAGAAACAGCCTCGAATAATTTTGCCAACCGACGAATCTCGGAAATTCCAGCATGTTGAAATAGAAGAAACTTAGGGCAAAGGAAAAGACCACCGGAATGACCGTAAACAAAAAGAAAATAATCATATACGGACTCATCAGCAAATAATAGTGCTTGCTTCGCTTCAACTCTTTTATGAAAGAGACCCAACGGCTGTTCTTCTGCACATTCGCTTTGGGGCTCTTTACGGTTTGAATTACTGGTTCTCCTTGCATTGACTACCGCACCTCCCCTGTTAATATGGCAAATTGAACTCCTTCCGCTTGATCTCAATTTCATCGTTAATGTACAAAATATAATCGGATAAGGCTTCGCGCGGATTTTCGCTGGCATTTACCACTTTCCTGAAAGCATTGTCCAAATGCCGGCCCGTGAAATATCCTCCGGGCACCTGCGGAATGCCTCGTACCCACCGCCATTGGTTATCCAAATTCCGATAATCCTTCACCGGCCATGGCAGCTCCTCCAGCGCTTCGATGTTGGCCGTCGGATAGCGGGCAGCCTCTCCCATCAAACCTTCCATCTCTCGGCCATACGCAATTTGCGTCTCCTTGTCGGTCCACCACTTCAGAAATTCCCAAGCGGCCGCTTTACTCTTCGAATTTTGAAGCAGCATGACGGCGGTCGTATGGCTGGCAACTTCGTGGTTCACGGTGCCGTCCTCGCGTTCAGTCCCCGGCACAATCGTGAAATCCCACAGCCCCTTAATCTCGGGGGCCATGACCGTCAGCATGTTGTACGTCGTGTAATCCGCAATCCCGATCGGCATTTCCCCGGTCCGGAAACGGTTCGGGAAGTCCGCCTGCAGCGGGAACTTGTAGCTGGTATAGAACTGCGTCCACTTCTTGAATGCCTCCATGGAGATGTCCGAGTCGAGTGCACTCTTCGTATCGTTATCGCGGTAAAACTGCCCGCCGTTCTGGTACAGCAGCATCGCGAACGTCGCATTCGGGACCAGGCTTGCGTTGGTGGCTTCCAGCGGCAAATAAAATTGCATGTTGTGCTTCTGAAGCACGGAAATCATGTCATAGATTTCTTGCCAGGTCGCTGGCGGCTTCAAGCCGAGCTCCTCCAAAATATCCTTGCGATAGAACAACATCGGGAAGGTCTGCTGTTCAGGCAAGGCGTACACCCCGCCGTTATATTTGTAAGGCTCCAGCCCGCTGTCGCGGAATCGGGTGACCACCTCTTCGAAATCATCGAATTTCGTTAAATCGGCTGCAGCCCCCCTCATCGCGTAGTTGACCGGCACGTCCTCGCCGATTTGCATGGCGACATCCGGACCTTCACCGGCAAGCGTGGCTGGCAGAAGGATGTTTCCCGGAACAAGCCGGAGATGCACCGGAATACCCGACTCAGGCGTAAACGTGTCGTCGATCAATGCTTTCAGTACTTGCGCCTGATCGCGTCCGGTCGTTATCCACACGGTAATGGCATCTTCTTCATCGCCGGCGTTCCCGATGGTGTCATAATCTTCCGTATACGAAGCTGCGTAAGCGCCTAACTCATGGCCCGCGACCTCGAAAAACGACGCGTCCGGTTTAGGCAGCTTGCGATCCGGCGAATGAACGATCAGATAATCAAGCGAGATAGGCTGCTCTTTAATCTGCAGCATCCAGGTTCCGAGACCGCCCACGTTCACCTTATACGTGTCCAAGCGCTTGGCGACGGTTTCGGGATTTTCGGCGAGCTCGTTCAGCTGGTGCACCATTGAATGCAGAACGGCCACCTTGTCGCTTCGCTCGCCTGTCGCTTCTTCCAGGTAATCGGCCACGCTTTGAATGATTTCGGCCTGCTCAGTGAACACCTCCACCATATCCGGAATCCGCTTCTCCAATTGATAATCCCGGAACGGATCCGGCGTATTGGAGGTGATCATTAGTATTTTGCGGTACATTTCGTTCAGTTCCAACACGCTGGATTCAATCGTCTGCAAGAGCGGCGCGATCTCCCCGAGAGACACCATCATTCGGATCCGATGCGTCCCTTTGGTGAAATGGAATAAATAAGGTTCTTCCTCGCCCAGCACGTTCATTTGCCAATCGCGGTCATAATGAAAGCGGATTCGTTTCATTTCCTCAAAGGGAAACTCCCCGTCGATCATAAGGCTACGTGTGGCAAATACGCCCCGGAGCTGGTCCTGCTTCTGCTTCAAGGCGATTTGGTACAAACCGTCTTCTTCCACCTCGAACTCCCATTCGATCCATTGCCCCGGCAGCTTCCAGTTAACGCCTCCGATGGTGTTGATTCTGATTTTGGAAACGTCGTACGGCTCAACGGTCGGGCTGGATCTGTCGGATGTAGGATACAAGGTCGGCGACGATTTGCGCTTGGCATCCTCCGCCTGAATCAGAATGTACTGATCCCGGGTCGGTTCCAAGCCCCCGGACTCATATTCATTCGCCAGCTCCTCGTATGTTTTCAAGGTATGATCCTGGTACAGCTCGATATAATCAATGGCCATCGGCTCCCGCAAGGATGTTAGCATAAGCTTCTGCTTGCCCTTGTCAAAATAAAAGGAATACGGCTCATCATAGTAGCCGTACCGATCCGAGAGCGGCGCAAGCTGCCAGGAAGGCTGCTCGATCTGCCTTGGCCGCAGATCGTTTCCGCGGTTATCCTGCCTGATTTCCTCGTCCCGGTTTCCCCATACTCTATCGAATAGCACGATGTCCGCTCCCTTGAAGGGCACCTTGTCATTGATAGAGAATTGCCTTTCGATCGCCGAGCTCTTCCCTTCAATCGGATAATATCGGATCCGGACATGGTATAAGCCCGGTTCTTCCACGTTCACGTCCCATGAGATGGAGCCTGCCTCTGGCGTGATCACGGATTTCCCTTCGGAGCCGTGTAATTTCTCCGCGATCTCGAATCCCTCCCCGGAGGCTGATACAAAGGACTCGCCTTCGATGCGGACGATGCGGTCCGGGCGGCTGGCCGATGCATGGGCGTCTAAATACTGGCTGTACCCGTCCTGCCCTTCCGTTTCAATGACCGCTTCAAAGTCGGAGATCGCTTGAACGAAGCCTTGGTTTGTCGATTTCGAAGGGTAGAAGGCCCATAGAGACAAAAAAAATAGGACGATGACAAGTATGGCGCTACCGAAACGCTTCTTCCTGGTGTTCAATTTCTCTCCCTCCCATACGGTTAATCCATCCAATGACAGTCCCTGCCGCAGCAATGCGCTGCGCAGGGACGATCGGTTCTTCGGCTAATGTTCAAGGTTACTTACCATATACTTCGTCGATAGCCGCTTGGAACGTTGACTTGTATTTCTCAACAACGGTGGAAACGGATATCCCCTCATTCAGCTCGCCGACGAAATCGTAGTACTTCAAATTAGGGAATGTATGGTGGTCAAGAATCATCATGTTTGGCGCCACCATTTTGGCGTTATTCAAGTCGTCTTCGATCGAAAATAACGTTTCGTACGAGGCTTGGTCCGGATAGTCGTAAACGGAATCAATGTCGTTGATTTTCTCCCAGATATAAAGCAGCTGTTCCGGATTTTCGACTGCTTTCGGAATGGTAAGCGCCTGGAAGAGTGCTTCGGCAGAGTGGTACTCTGTTGCATTCGGCCCTTTTGGAAAAGGTACGAAACCGATGTCGTAATCCGGCATATCCGTCTGCATGCCGCTCATCTCATGGAGGGCACCTGCGTACATTAATGTATTGCCTTGACGGAAAAATTGGCCTGGCTCCGTCCAGTCGCCGCCCTCGGTCGGTCTTGCTATTTTCTCGGTAGCAATACGGGAAATGAAATTAAGTGCATCCAGTGTTGCAGGATCATCGAGATTTTGCTTATCTTCTTTGGTCAGACCCGTATTGTTGGAATACAAGGCATGATCCATAAGCGAGGAGTTTGCTAGCCCCCAAGTGTCCAGCTTGCCATCGTTGTTCGTATCTTTGTTGGCTTCTTTAGCCACTTGTATGAATGTTTCCCAATTCCAGTTATCTTCGTTCACGTACTCTTGAAGCGGCTTTAAGCCAAGCTGGTTCATAAGTGTTCGATTGTAAAAGATGCCTTGAACCAGATTTGCTTGATTTTCGGTGAATCCGTACCCCCTGCCTTCATACGTGTAGTATTCGTTCGTAACCTTTTGGTTAAAGGCAACGGGATTTTTGGTGTATTCGTCAATCGGCCAGAGCAGATCCTGTTTAACCAAGGTAGGCACCGTATAGGTTTTGCCAAGGCGAACGATATCACCGATCGGCTCGCCAGCGAGCAGGGAAGCGGTAACTTTCTCTTGGTACTCGCCGTAGTCGATGGCCACGTACTCCACTTTAAAATTATGCTTTTGCATCAGGTCTTCAAGGTTCTTCTTGCGCTGGATATTGTCCGGGGTATCCTCCGGAATCGTCATATCCCACCAAGAGACGATTTTAATCGTCTTACCCCCTAAATCGAAATCCATTTCCGGCGTTCTGTAAACTTCCTCTTCCTCCACTCCGCTGTTTTCCGTCCCACCAGGTTCCTTCAACGTACCTTTGTCGGTGCCGCTATTCGTCTCCGATTCCACGGTTTCTTGGGTGCCGCTGCTCGGGTTGCCCGAGCCACCGCTGCAGGCTGCAAGCAGCAGAACCAATCCTAATAACAGAACCATTAATTTGCGAACACGCATCTTTAATCCCCCTCAACGTTTGATGTTTGGTCCAGATTCATCCAAAGTTTAGCGCTTACATTTCCATGCAACAACCTGGGGAAATCGGGATATTCTACCCCTGAAACGCTAGAAGGACGCCTCCTGCAACGGCTTGTCCGCCGATCTTTTTCAACCCAAGCTTTGCAAGAAGTAAAGAACGGTTAGCAATGCAAAGAAAAGCACCTTGTGGAAAAGGTGCGCCGGACAACATAATGTAAGCGTAACCATTTTGATGGATATTCCGCTTATCGCAATATATGGGGAGGGAGTCATCATGTCTAAGTTACTGTATATCAATCTGAGCTGCTGCTCCGATGACATGCTTCGCCTGCAGGATTGGGGCAAATGCGGGATGAACATGGAAATCTGCGATGATGATTCTGAGTCATCGCTGCATCGGTTTGAGGAGAACGGCTATTCACTGGCGGTTATCAACATGAACGGCAGCCCCAAGAAAGGGCTGGAGCTGTGCGGTCTGATCCGGAGGATAAGCCGTTTGCCCATCATTGTTGTCGAGGATACCATGGAATTTGCCTTCATCCGCAAAGCGCTGCACCTGCAGGTAAGCGATTATGTACCCAGCACGTTGCCGGCTGAGGAACTGGTGAAGAGCGTAGCTGCTGTTAACGCGAACCATCGCCGCACTGAGGATGACGTGATTCACAGAGTCAAGCAATATGTGGAAAAAAAGCTGCACGAAAATATTACGCTCAAAGACATTTCAAGCAAATTCCATTTCAACCGCTCCTATCTTGGTCAAAAGTTCAAAAACCATGAAAATATGAGCTTTAACGAGTATTTGTTCATTCAGCGCATGGAAAGAGCGAAAATGCTGCTGGAGCAAACGGATCTGAAGATTTACGAAATTGCGAATGAGGTGGGCTATACCGAAATCGACTGGTTTTATAAGCGATTTAAATCCTATACTGGCGTAAGCGCGAACGAATATCGTAAGATGGTCGCCTCCTAATATGCCAGCCCAATGCAAATAAGTCCTTGGGTTATCCAAGGACTGCTGCCTGGCCATACGCCTGGTCGCTGCACTTATTGCGCTCCATCGCGGCTTAGCCTGACGGTTCGGTATTCCTGCGGCGTCATGCCGGTCCATTTTTTAAAAAAACGGGTAAACGATTGCGGCATTTCGTATCCGATCAAACCACCGACCTCGGCTATCTTCAGTTCTTCCCTCTTCAGAAGCTCCTTCGCTTTGCGGATCCTGAGTTCGTCCATATAGTCCGATAGATTGACGCCCCTTTCCTGCTTGAACAGCCTTGATAAGTAAGATGGATTGAAATGAAATTCATCCGCCAGCCTGACAAGGGACAGATCCTCGCTGAGGTTTTGTTCAATGAATGAACAAATTTTTTCAATGACGCCGGCAGCCCTCTTCTGCTCTCCGCTTTTCCGGAGGGAAAACAAAACGTCAGCAACGCCTTTCAAATAACCGAAGGCTTCCCTCCACGAACGATAGTCTTCCAGTTTCATCAAGCCGAACGAACCGATCTCACGGATTTCCCACCGATTGATGTAAGACAGAAGCACAAGCGCAACCGTATAGCAAAGCTCCGTCATATTGGGGTCTCCCCGCTCGAGTTCGTAAGCTGCCGGTTCGGTCAAGTCATCGAACAGCCCCATGAACTCCTCTTTTCTGCCTGCTTCCAAATGGACGGCCAGCGCCTCGAACTTATCGCGCAAGGATCTGTTAAGGATCATAGCGGACGGCGCGGATTCCTTGCTTGGAAACACCTTCTGGACCATCCGCGTTCCGTCACCGGTCCGATCATGCTGGTACCGTCTCATTTTATCGTACATGGCAGGCAGTCCTTCCCAGGCGAATGCCTCACCGCATAGTGTCACGGCAACCGACGCGTCAAGCGATTCCAGGCAGGATTGCTGAATCAGCTCAAACGTTCCCTCCAGAAACATGACTGTCTGTGCGAAAGCGTCCGTCCATTCCGATCCGCTCCACCGCTTGGGCTGGATGAGCCAGATCAGATCCCCGTATCGATCGATGAATCCAATGCTGCTCGTCCGCTCTGCCAGGAAAGCCTCTGCCAGAAACTTAACCGCAAGCGCCGTCTCCCGACGGTCGACATACGTGGGGGATCTTCCCGCGGACCCGCCAGACGTTACGCTGCCCAGCCCGATCAGAATCGGCATGGACGCATCCAGCGGAATTTGCAGGCGCCTGAAGTCTTCCTCCAATTCCCGTTCGAAGAGCACGTCGTGGAATAACAAATTTCGAAAATAGTCCCCGTGGGCAAGCGTCTCCAGCGTATCCAGCTGCTCTTTCGACCGCCGGATCAGATCATTCGCCCGCAGCGTCTCTTCCAGTTCCTTGAGCGCTCGCTCGACGGCCGCGATCAATTTCGGGTAGCCTTCGTTTTTGAGCACGTATTGCACGTCCGGCGCTTGAATCGCTTGATAGACATAATTGAAGTCGTTATGCCCTGTCAGGAACACGATTTTGCACTGCGGCCAATTGAGACGTATCGTTTCCATCAGCTCCAGGCCATCCATGCCTGGCATGCAGATGTCGGATAGTACGACATCGACCCGCGTCCGGTTCAACAGTTCCAGCGCCTCTTGCCCCGAATAGGCTTTGTAGATGTCCAGGTCAAGGTTCAATTTCCCGAAAATATCCGCCAGCCCATCGGTGATAATTTCTTCGTCGTCAACGATCAACATTCTGTACACTTGACGGTTCACCTCCATCGCCAAGAAGAATCGTTACGGAAAGCCCCCCAAGCTCGCTACGTTCTGTCCGTAATCCGGCATGCTCCCCGAATGTGATGCGGATCCGGCGATGAATGTTCACCATCCCTGTCGTTTCGGCCTGGTCCTGTTCCTCGTACAAGGACTTCCGGATCAGCTCCAGCGCCTCGTCCGTCAACCGGTCTCCGTTATCCTCCACGATGACGCGAGCCTGGCCGTCCGCCCCTTCGAATCGCACCACAATCAAACCATTCTTCGTCTTTTTTTCTAGGCTGTGCTTGAAGGCGTTTTCAATGATCGGTTGAACGATCAACCGCGGCACGCGAAGTTGCCGCAGCTCATCCGGCAGCGGATCGAAGCGTACCTGAATCCTTCTCGAAAAACGTAACTCCTGAATTTCCGCATACATTCTCGCATGATGAACTTCCTGTTCCAATGCAACCAAATCCGATGCATTCCTCGTCACGAATTCGAAATACTCCCCGAGCAGCGTCGTAAACTGTTCGATCCGTTCCGTATCTCCCGTCTTGGCCATCGTATTCAGGATAAAAAAGCTGTTGTATAAAAAGTGCGGGTTGATTTGCGATTGCAGCTGCTTCAGCTCCGCTCGCTGCGTCATGATTTTCTGCTTGTAGACTTGATCGATCAAAGAGCGCAAATTGTCCACCATCTGGTTAAACCTGCCGTATAAGTACCTGAACTCGTCTTTGGATTCATGGGCGATATGGATGCTCAGATCCCCGTGCTCGATCCTTCTGAAGCCTTTAACTAAAGCCAGCATAGGTTTGTGGATGAATTTATAGGTAGACAGCGCAAAAACGCCAAATATCCCCAGCGCGGCTGCGGCAAATCCCCATGCCCATTTATAGAACTTGCTAAGCGGTTTCTGTACGACCTTCTCGGGAATGAAACGATAGATCGACAGCGCTAGCTCCGGGGAGTGCGCCTGCACGGCATAGTACTGGTTCCCATTTACCGTCAGCCGCGAAGGAGTGTCCTTCAGGAGCCCCGGGATTTCCCGCAGGAAGAGGGGGAGGCTGACGTTAGCCAGCTCCCCTGTCCCGTTCGCGACGGCAACCTTGGCGCTGTCCGACAGGAGCAGCGTTCCGCTGCCGGGGTACGTATTGAATTGAGCGAGCGCTTCCTGCAGCCGCTGCTCGTCCAGCTCGATCTCGACCGTGAACAGCGGCTCTGCCCCTTTGATTCCCCGCTGTTTCATGGCGCCAAGGAACAAGCCTCCGTTCCATTCAATGAGCTGAGAGCCGCTGCCAAAGACGGAACGGATTTCCCGGAATCGTTCGGTCCTGAATTCACGCACCCCATCTCCGGCTGAAATCGTGCGGCCGATCGCCGCGATATGAACACTGACATCCTTGATATACATGCTGCTGTTCTGAACGGTATACAGCCGCTTGATCAACGAATTCATGTTCTCCGTACGGGCGATCGTCGCCATCGTCTCCCAGGTCAGGACCAGTTCATTCAGGTTATCATCCTCCAGCAGACTGTACTGCAGCATTTTCATGCGTTCGATTTCGTTTTCCAGATCGGTCAGGTAGAATTCGGATTGCGCGGCTGCCGTCTTGGTAATGTCGGAGCTGGCCGTTTGCACGTTCCAATGGTAAAGATAAACGGCAAATAATAGAATCGGCACCATAATGAGCAGAAACGTCACGATCAACCGGAGAAATATCGTATTGCGCAGCGAAAAGTCCCGTCGGAACATCAATGGCATTGCCCCCAGCATTTTTTATTCGATTATAGCCTACATCTCGTCAGGGCAGCCAGACTTATGTCGGGCAACATCGACTTGCGCTGTGTCCTTAGCCCTTAGCCCTTCACGCTTCCGAGAACGATGCCCTTTACGAAATATTTCTGCAAGAACGGGTATGCCAAAATAATCGGAAGCGAGCCGAGAAAGATCTGCGACGATTTCAGCGTCCGATCGGAGATCAGCGCCAAATTCAGCATATCGTCCCTCGACATATTCGACAGGTTTTGCTGGATCACGATCGTTTGAATATAGCTTTGCAGCGGATAATTGGACGGATCCCCCATCAGCAGCAGTCCGTCGAACCAGCTGTTCCAGTGCTCAACCATGGAAAACAAAGCAAGCGTGGCAAGCGCAGGCTTGGATATCGGGACAAAAATCGACCACATCGTCCGCCAGTGGCTTGCTCCGTCGATGAGCGCCGCTTCTTCAAGCTCCTTCGGAATTTCCCTGAAAAAATTAAGCAGCAGAACGACGCTGAACACGGGAACCGCGCTCGGCAAAATCAATGCCCATATCGTATCCAGCATGCCGTATTCTTTTATCGTCGAATACCAAGGAATCAGGCCGCCATTAAACAGCATCGTGATGAAAAAGATCCAAGCGTACGCGCTCCGAAGCCGAAAAGAACGTGTCTCTTTCGATAACGGGTAGGCAATCAACACGGTCAGCAGCAAATTAAGCGGAGTCCCCAAACCGATCCGGGTGAGCGACACCAGCATCGAATCCCAAAACTCGTGACGGCTTGCCGTATACATATAGGAAGCCAGCGTCACGTCGACAGGCCACAGCTTCACATATCCCGCCGAAGCCGCCACGCTGGAACTAAAAGAAACCGCAATGATGTGAATCAAAGGAAGAACGCAAATCAGCGAGATCAAAATCAAGAAAATGGCATTGATCAGGGAAAACCACTCAAACCGCCTTTTTTGCCGGATACGGCCCCCTTCAGCCGAAGATGGCACCAATCGTTGCTGCATCGTTTCCCCCCCCTTAAAATATCCGGTATTTCGCAAACCGATAAGCCAAAAAGTAGGAGCCCGATATCAGCGTGAGCGATATGACCGATTTAAAAAATCCGACCGCCGTCGCCACCCCGTACTGGGCATCAAGCAAACCGATCCGATACACGAACGTATCCAGAATGTCTCCGCTTTCGTACACTTGCGGGCTGTATAAATTAAACACCTGATCGAAGCCGGCATTCAGCAGCTGTCCCAGGCTTAACACCGACAACAGGACGATTACCATGCGCATGCCCGGAATCGTGATATGCCATATTTTTCGCCAGCGGTTCGCCCCGTCGATCGTTGCCGCCTCGTATAACCCCGGATCGATCCCCGTAATCGCGGCCAAGTACACGATCGTGCCGTACCCGAAGTTTTTCCACACGTCGGATGCAATGAGCGTGAACGGAAACCATTCGTTATCGCCCAGGAAAAAGATCTTGGGGATGCCAAGCAGGCCGAGAAACCCGTTGACGATGCCTCCCGACGGGGAAAGGATATCGATCAGGATGCCGCCAAGCACGACCCAGGACAGGAAATAAGGCAAGTAAATGGCCGTTTGGACCGATCGCTTGATCGTATTGTTTTTGAGTTCGTTCAACAGGACGGCAAACACGATTGGAACGATGAGCCCCAGAATGAGCTTGAAGCTCGAAATAAACAGCGTATTCCATAAAACCTGCGTAAAATTCGGCAGGCTCATCACATACTCGAAATTGTCCCAGCCGACCCATTGCTGATCGCCGAAGAGGCCTTTGGCAGGGATAAACCTCTGAAACGCGATCGTGATGCCGGCCATCGGAATGTACGAAAATAAAACGATCAAAATCAATCCCGGCAATATCATCACATGGAGCGGCAGCTCTCTTCGCCATTTCGCTTTCATTCGTGAACCTCCAATTCGTAGGTAACAGGTTCGGAGGGAGTAACGACAAGGTTCTCCCCTCCGGCCCGGATTATCGCTTCGCCTGTTCGTACCACTCGTTGACTTCTTGCGTGATTTCATCCCCGCCAAGCTTTTTCCAATCCTCTACGAACCGGTCGAAGGTGTCAATGGATTCGCCTAAAATAATCTTGACGAAAACCTCGTTTTGCATTTTTTCGAGCGTCGTCTTGCGCTCGACCATCGTCGGGGTCGGAGCGCCGACGAATTTTTCCTGCAGGAATTGGTCGTTTTTATCGTATTGGTCGGCGATTCCCATGGAGCCCTGTTCCCCGTAAATCCGTTCCCAGCCCCATAGCGCAAAGCCTTCGGATGAGCCCGATTCGTAAGCCTCCAGTTTTTCCTGGATCGTCTTGGCCTCTCCGGTTAACTTCGAGAAGTCGCCGGCCTTGCGCGCAGCATCGATTTCCCGGAACGCATCCACGTTCTTCATGACCGGATACGGCGTAACGGGGGACAGCTGCCATACGCTTTCGGCTTCCGGCGGCGCAAAGTATTTATCGAATTCGGCGGTTTTCCCCCAGTTTTTCTCGAGATGCAGATTGAACATTTTGATGACGGCTTCCGGATGGGCCGCATCCTTCTTGACGGCGAAGAAACGGGTGGTGCTGAATTTGAGCGGCACCTTCGGTGCTTCACCCGATTCGGATACGATCGGGAACGCTTGCCACTGCGCATTCGGATCGTTATCGCGGT
This sequence comes from Paenibacillus sp. FSL W7-1332, assembly GCF_037969785.1. Taxonomy (NCBI): domain Bacteria; kingdom Bacillati; phylum Bacillota; class Bacilli; order Caryophanales; family Paenibacillaceae; genus Paenibacillus; species Paenibacillus sp. FSL W7-1332. The sequence continues at coordinate 3,866,283 of NZ_CP150209.1, forward strand.
TCAGCTGAAGCGGCCAGATGGAATTCCACTGCTCGCCGTACTCCATGCCGATCTTGCCGGCCGAGATTTGCTCCGAAACCTTGCCTCCGTCTTTGATGCCGAACTCTTGGTCGATCTGTCCGTTTTTGGACATCTCTTGCAAAACCTGAAGCGCCTTTTTCACTTCCGGCTGGATGCTCCCAAAGACGAGCTTGCCGGAGTCATCCTCAATCCAAATGTTAGGGTAGGCATTATAGCCGGCCATAAATCCCTCAAGCCCCATCGCGCCCCCCCATAAATCCTTGGTAACGCCAAGTCCGTACGTATCCTGCACACCATTCCCGTCCGGATCGTTCTCCGTAAACGCTTTCGATATGGCCAGTACGTCAGCCATTGTCTTCGGAGGCTCAAGTCCCAGCTTCTCCAGCCAGTCCGTCCGGATCCAGATGTACATCGACCGCTCGATTGAGGATTCCAGTTGAGGAATTGCCATCAGTTTCCCGTCGAACGTCGCGGCGTCAAAAGCACTCGTCCCTTCTTGAAGCAGCACTTCCTTCGTCATCGGGGAAGCGTACGTTTCGTAAAGTTCCGTCATATCCATGATTTGGTCCGAATCCGCCAATTGCTTGAGCTGGGTGGCGTTGACCGGAATCACGTCCGGAAGGTCGCCCGAAGCCAGCGTCACGTTAATTTTCTGCAGGTATTGGTCGGAGGTTGGACTGCCTTTGACCACCCATTTGTACTTGACTTTGATGCCAAGCTGTTCCTCATACAATTGCGTCCATCGATTGTTGTCGATCGTTTCGTCTTTAAGCACGCCCAGCACGTTATTTTCCACGACGTCGCTAAGATCCCTTACGAACAATACCTCGATTGGCGGATCATATTTGCCGAAAGGGCCGTCATTTGCTACGGTGCTTGGATCGGTCTCGGCCGTTTCGTTCGAGCTGCCACTGCCGGACCCGCTGCCTCCGCAGGCCGAGAGCAGGAGTGACGCCATGAATAATACGGATATCGCTCTCCGCCATACTGAATTCCTTTTTTGCATTTGCATCCCCCGTTCCAATGGATTCATCATCTGTACTTGGTTACGCTTTCATTATCACCGACCTCCCTTTGTTCCAACAAGCCTCAACTCTTTACATCACTTCTCCGCTGTTTACCCTTATGCAATTTTGTACATGACAAAGCCCCGACTTCATGATTGAGGTCGAGGCTTCGCTGATCCGTAAAATATTTTATATTTTCAGTTCTCAACTTGAATGTTTGTTGACGCGTCAATAGGTCTTCCCATATTCCTCCAGAGGATATGGTTACCATCATGTATTCGTCCACATAGTCGTATTCCCATTCCATAAATAAAAAAGCAATCCGATAACCTATTAATAAAAAGAATAATATGACAATAGGCTGCCATATATAATCTTCTTTTTAGATATGAATAGAGCCTCTAATCGCCATTTAAGTTATTCGCATTGAAAATGGTTTAAATACAATTAATACAATATAATGATTATGAACTTTCATAAGAGGATTTAATTTCAAGGGTTGTTCATGTTAAGGGTGGTGAAAAATAGCTATGCGTAAAAAAGATAGGAACGTAACAGGTATTCTATTGGCCATAATTTACTGTGTTGTTCTTTTTGAGATTTTAATTGATGCACCCCCTGGTGAAGCTCCAAATAATCCGCCTTGGGCTTACGCAATGATTCCACTTGGAGCTGTTGTAATCACTTCTCTTTTTGATTTTGTGATCAAATTCGATTTCTTCAAAAAAAAGAAAAAGTGAATGGAGTGCACATGTATTGGATCTCACAACTTCTCCGACAGGGCCGGCCGCGATGCGGTTAGTCGGAGCGGATGCGTCCGCCTAATCCTGCTCCACTACCTATCTCCTTTTATTTTTAATGATAAATGATATGAAAATCTCTATCTCTTGTTCGGGATTGAACATATAATTCTAAAATGGTCCTTTCGGTAAAACGATTGGATCGTTTTTTTACCATTTCTTTTTCTTATTTCCAAATAGGGCTAGCTTCAGCAAATAGGCTCCGTCTTTTTTGATAAAAGGAATGGTTGCAATTCCTAATACGACGATATAAATAGATGCAATCGTAAAACAAGTTGAGGTAATTTTAGAGTATTGGAACAAACTCGGAGTATCCGTAAAGTAGCAAATCAATTTCAAGATAGATATGTTCAAGGCTATGGAGACCAAAGCCACAAACCCTGAGAGTGTACGTTTTCCCTCATTTTCAAGTTTTTGGGCACGAAATATCATCGACCAGAATAAGGATGTCCATATATAATACAGAATAACAATCAAAAACCAAATAAACCATAAAAATGCTAAGATTAACAATAGTATGTTCCCCAACTCCTTCGGTGAAATCGTTGACAGGTTCATCTCCTACTAGGGTTATCATCCGCTACTCCTAAACCTTAAGTGTTTTTCTTTATCCAAGAACGCAACTTATCTGCATAGAAAGAGCGTTCATCTGGATCGGACTGAGAACCCATTGTCAGATAAAGTTGATCATTCTCATATCTAGGGTAAACATGGAGATGATAATGCCACACGTCTTGATTGCCAGCAGGTTCATTATGTTGCCGCGTAGATATTCCATCACATCCATATGTACTTTTCATTGCAAATGCTGTAAGCTGAGCCGCGCGGTGAATTTCCACAGCGTAATCCATAGGAAGTTCAAAGATGTTCTCGAAATGTTGATTAGGAACAACAAGAACATGCCCTTTATTGTTTGGCCACCATTTGCTCGCGATAAATGCCGTTACCTTTTCATTCTGATAGATGATTTCCCTTTGTTTTGTTCCCTGATTAGGTCGCTCGATACCCCAAATACGACAAAATGGACATTCGTATCCTTCGGGCTTATGTGAAAATGATGCTGTCATCTTTCTCACTCAACTCCTTTCATTTTTCTCCAAACAGCTATTAGACGCAGGCAGCTTCTGTCCGTTGCGTTATTGTTAGCAAAACGCGGCTTCCGATCCATCCGGCAGCCGCGTTATAGTTATTTATCAAGCTAAGGTCACCCGTCCGTTAGTTCAACCTAAACTCCATTTTTCTACTCTTCGTTGTCATTCCAAATGATGTATAAAACGAATATGCAGAAGCATTGTTCTCCGATACCCCTAATTCAATACTATCGACTTTCAGGCTTCCTCCGAAATCAATAACATATTGCATAAGTCTCTTTCCCACGCCCTTATTTCTATACGTTTCGGAAACACACAAACTATTTACATATAATAGCTTTCTCGCATTTACAAATGAATTTTCCGTTATGTCTTCTTCCTTCGTCACTACTAGTCCGATTATCTCTAAGCCTATGGTAGCAACAAAAATATGCTGTTTGTGATCAATTAGCTGGCTTAAGAAAAATTCCTTCCCGACTGGAGTTGAGTTTTCTTTATACAAATCGGGTCTTTCAAAAACGTGGAGATCATGAACCTGCCTAAACAAAGGTAACAAAGACTCGTAGTCATCTTGGTGAGCGTTTCGGATAGATATATCCATATTTCTGGCCTCCAATATTTTAACATATTATATCATGATTTATTTTCGGCTTTTTCTAATCTGCATTATTTCGAATATTTCAATGATATAAGGTAGTTGATCCCGATCTTCTTTGCCCTTTTCATAGGTATTTGCCTGCGTTTATATTCTTCAAAACCTAATTTAGAATAGAGTTTCATGGCTGGGATATTGGTATCAGCAACTTCTTCAATCAAGTAAGCCTCATAAGGTGTATCCTCAAGGATATGACGAATCATTTGAGAAGCAATACCTTGCCCCCTGAATTCGGCAGCTGTTCCTACGAATTCGATTGAACCTACACCAGGTGAAGGATTAACAAAGGGAGTTTCAAATTCTTTTTTCAGGAAAATACCAGCTAAACTTCCTTTATAAATGCCTAAATGTTTGCGAAGCTCCTTTGTATCAAGTTTAACCGAGAGTGAAGTTCCATCCGTGCAAGAAGCCATCCCGATCACTTGTCCCTTGTATAAAGCCACATAAAATTGATCCAGAGCGAACATATGAGCGAACGCTGCAGCAATCTTCTTAGGATCCTTGGAGAAAAACCCTAGCCATTGTGTGAATCCCTCTGCGAATATTTCAGATATCCCTCGCCTCACATCAAACTCGGCCTGATCAGCTTTAACCACGTTAATCATGGTTTGGTCACTCCCTTTCCTTAAATAGAAATGCGGTGAGGATAGATGGAGAGGGCATGGTAAAGTTGCTCTTTAGTAATACTTTCATCTGAGCCAATCCCTGAATTGACGCATAAAAAAGAGCTGCCATTTCCTGCGCATCACCTGAGTGAAATTCTCCGCGCTCTTGCCCCTTTCGAATGAGCTGTGCCGTAGAATCAAGCAGCCTGGCATTTACCTGGAGGATCTCTTCATAATGTTTCGAGGCTGTGGCGGCTCCAGCTAATAGAGATTGATTAATAAGGATCAGTAGATGGGTTAGTTCCTCCCCGCTGATCATGTCCGTGTAGACTTCGTCGACAAACTGTGCCATCAACTTTTTAGGGGATTGGTCGGATTCAAAGAATGTAATATTGCGTTTCAATCCTGCAACCGCGTAAGCAACCAACTCGTTAAATAACTGATCCTTGTTTTTGTAATGACGATACAGCAGCCCAATGCTAATGCCAGCTGTATCCGCAATATCTTGAACATTCGTCGAGCCAAAACCTTGATTAACAAATAACTGCATCGCGGCTGAATGGATTTTTTTCCTAGTAACATTGCGCATTTCTTCAAACTGTTCCTTGCTGCGTGGCAAACAGTTCCCCCCTTTTTTTAATGAATGAAATTTCACTCATTATATAATATTGAGAGCGAAACAACAACATTCAACTCCAAATTAGCGAAATCAACTTTTACTTATCTATCCGGTAACCGGCCTTTACGGCAATCGGGACAAGAACTTATAACGATAAAACAAAAAAGCCGCTAAAATAGCGACTTTCAAAAGGACCATGTTTATGTACACCGACATCACAATTAGTCCATATTGAGCCGAACATAATAAAAATCAGTCCAAAAATTAATACGGAATGGCTCCGAACCAGCTTTCTACATCTCTACTAGTATCAATCTCGTAAGTCATTTTCATAGCGACTTCATGATTCAGCCTCTTTTTAGCCTGGGATACTTTGTGCAGCTAAACTTCATGAATTCCGAGAGGTCGCAAGCTCTGCTTTCATCCGGACGGTAACGGAGGTACCTACACAGAGCTTCGACGAGACGCTCAGGCCATACCCCTCGCCAGAGTACAGCTTGATCCGCTCGTTCACGTTAAACAAGCCGTAGGAGCTTCCGTTGCCCGAATGATCGCCAGAGCCGACTCGCTCCTCCGTCAGCAGACGGCGGGACAGCTCCTCGTCCATGCCGATGCCGTTATCCGAAATCACGAAAACGATGTCACCTTGATCCAACTCCACAGTAATATTGATAAGTCCCTTCCGGTCCTTCGCCTTACGTATGCCGTGCAGCAATGCGTTCTCGACAATCGGCTGCAAAATAAGCTTAGGCATACGATATGCTTCCAACTCATCCCCCGCTGCCACTTTGAAGTCGAACGAGCCGAAGAAGCGGCTCTGCTGAATTTCGAGATATACCTCTGCCAGCCTTAGCTCGTCCGTCACGCTTACGATGGTATTGCCTTTATTGAGACTCAGGCGGAAATACTTCGCGAGACTGTCAATCATCATGCTGATGTCGGTCGCGCCCTTACCGATGGCGATCCAGTTGATCGTATCCAGCGTATTGTAAAGGAAGTGTGGGTTGATCTGCGCCTGCAGCGCCGACAGTTGGGCTTCCCGTTCGCGAATCTCGGCTGTGTAGTTTTCTTCGACGAGCGTACGCACACGCAGGATCAGGTGGTCGACGCTTCGCTCCAACATATGGAAGTCACCATTAACCGCCGGTAACTCATGTAGACCGTCAATCGCATCCTTGCCCTCCTTGCCTTCCTTCCGGATGACAGTGATCACGTGGTTGACGCGCCGATTCATTCCCCTCACGATAATCGCCAGAAGGACAAACGGAAGGATCAGGAACAACGCGACATATTCGATCAGCGAGCGCCACTCTGACCGCTTTGTCAGTCGCTGCGTAGCCGGCGACAGCTGGGATTCCGTTCCCTGGGCGACAAGCTTCCAGCCCGTCGGGTCAAGCGTCGTATACAACACATCGCTTTGTACATTGTTCAGCAGAAGCGACTCTGTTCCTTCCGCCCCCTCGTTCAGCGCATCCAGCATGTGAGGTTCAACCGCCGTGCCGATAAGCGCCGCATCAGGGTGATAAACGATTGCGCCATCCTCAGCAACAAGGTATACCGCTGTGCCCGGGGCGAACTGCAGCTCAGATAGAATAGTGGAGAGGATGTCTTGACGGACGTCGATCATGAGCACACCGGACACTTTGTCATAATCATCGGGATCCCGCAGCATACGCGCAGCAGATAATATCGTCTCATTGGGCGCACCGAGATACGACTCCTCATAAACGCCCGTCCATACGATTCCACCATTTCCATCGATGATGGAATGAAACCACGGTCTAACCATCAAGCTATCCAGCGTGAAGAAATTGATTCTCTCTTCCGCATACAGCTTAGATTTGTCCACGAACACCCGAACATGGAACACATCAGCATTAGACTGTACGGTCTCGACCAAATACCTCAAATCCTCAATCACCTTGATCTGTGTACCGATGGACTGATCATCCGAATTAATCGATAAGTACGAATGCAGGTTTGCGTTCATGAAAGCGGCGTCGCTTATATCCTCGATGCGCTCCAGCCGGTAGGAGAGATTGCTCCCGGCCTGCTTAAGCGCTTGCTGCATCGTCCGGATGACCTCGCCCCTCAGAATATCCGCAGAACGCGCGTAATAGCCATACAAGAAAATGCCCGCCGGAAGCACAATGAGCAGCAGATACGCGATTAACCAAGAACGGGGGATCGAGAAACGGCGAATCGCCGCTGGCTGGCACAGCGGCGAAAGCAGGCCTGTTACAACGTTCCAGGCTCTACGCATGAGAATCCCGGTACGCGCTAGGTGTAACACCCGTCACCTTTTTGAACAGCTTTGTGAAGTAACTGGGGTCAGTATATCCGATAGCATAGCAAATATCATAGAACTTGTACTGCGGATCGCGCAGCAGATTCTTCGCTTTGTCCACTCGCACCTGGGTTAAATATTCGCCGACGGTTTGTCCCGTCTCTTGCTTAAACAGGAGACTGACGTACGTGGAAGACAAATAGACCGCCTTGCCGATATCGGCCACGGTAAGCCCGCCGTTAGCGTAGTTCTGATCGATATACCCGCGTACTCGCTCAATGACGTTTGCCACCTTGCCAGTCCGCTTCTCCCGGATGTGTTCGCTGACAGTCGCCAGATACGATTCGATGAGCCTCCGCAAATCCTTTAACGTCTCCTTCGCGTACAACGCCTCCGTTAGCTCTGCTTCCATGATTTCCAGATCGGGGTCCCCCGCGCCAAGCTCCATGAGCAGCTGTCCAATCCCAAGCACCAGCTGCATGCACAGATTGCGGCCGTACTTCAGGCCGTCCGGGCGGGTGTAGGACAAGCTGGCAAAAATCATCTCCACGGCTTCTCTAATCTTGTCCTCATCGTCCGCCTTAAGTGCGGAGATCAGCTTCTCGTTAAGCTCAAAATCGTATCTGCGCATGGCGCCGTCCTCCGGCCCCGCCCCCTCCAGACTGTCCATTGTGATGATACGGTTTTTGCCGAGGTACCACTTGTAATCGGCCGCTTCGCGGGCTTGCTTGTAAGCTGGCGCCAGTCCGGATAAGCCGCCTGCCAGATCGCTAATGCCGATCGTCACGCCGATCTTGAGCCAGCGCTCCAGATTGGAGCGAAGATCGCCGGCCAGCGCAAACAATGCCTCCGCCGCTTCGGTTGCTGAATCGGCGCCGGGCTCCGATCCCTGCAGCACGCCTACAAATTCGCCGGTACGATGCTCGAAGGCATACCCTCGCATATGCGTATCCAGCAGCTCCTCGTAGACGTTCAGCACCGAATACCACAGCAGCTGGCGGTCGCGCTCGGAACGGCTGGCCATCACATCGGCAAGATCATCCACGGAGACAACCATCACCCAATAGGAAGCGTCCACGGGCAAGTTCAGTCCCAGAAACGACACCCGCTCCGCCAATTCCGACTTCGGCGCACCCTCACTGATCATGGAGAGCAGGAACTTCTCACGCAGGAGCGGCATACCTTCCTTTAGTTTAACAAGCAGCTCCTGCTTATGAATCCGTTCGGAGCTCTCCACGTCCAGATCGGCAACGACGCGTTCAATGACCGTACTCAGCTCCTGCAAATTAACCGGCTTGAATATATAGTCGACCGCGCTGACCTTCATTGCCGACTTGAGATAATCGGCGTCGTCGTGCCCGCTGACGAATATGATCTTAATGGAAGGATATTCGGCCGAGATACACTGCGACATTGTAATGCCGTCCATAGTCGGCATCCGGACATCCGTGAGTATAAGATCGGGCTGATCGCGGGTGATCATCTCGAGAGCCACGTCTCCGTCATCCGCTTCGCCCGCCACTTCGATTCCGTAAGCAGCCCAATCGAAATAAGTGCGCAGGCCCGCCCGGACCGCCGGTTCGTCATCCACGATAAGCAATCGATACATCGCCCGCCATCTCCCTTCTCCTAATTTATCGGCCTAACAGTCTAGCGTCTTGATTGGCAAGCTCGGCTTGCACCTTGTCGATGTCTACTTCGCGAACGGACACGCCGTCTTCGAGGGAGATCGCGGCCGCTATGCCCGCCGCTTGACCCAGCGCGTAACAAGTCGCTTGGACGCGCATCGAGGACATGGCGACATGCGTTGCGGAGATCGATCTGCCCGCAACGAGCAGGTTATCGATATCGCCTACAGGCACCATCGTGCGATACGGTATATCGTAGCCGTCGACGCGGCGCTCGTCGGTTGTCTTGCCCGCGTCCGGGCTATGAATATCGATCTCGTAATTTGTCTGGGCGACCACATCCGGGAAACGCGTACCGCTTACAACATCTTGTTCGGTCAACGTGTATAACCCTTCGATTTGATTGGTCTCCCTAACACCTGTCTGCGGAGCGATGTGTGCGATGGCGTATGTCTCGAAGCCCGTTCTCTGCAAATAATGCGCAATGGAGAACACCTGCTTAAGCGCTTCGGTCTCCGCGTAATTGACTTGCTCCATATCGGCTCCGTTCGCCTTGACGCGCGACATGTTAATGAGCAACACGCCGTCGTCGCGCTGCTTCCAATATAACCTTCGCCCCTGCGGCAGGTCGGATACCTCCTCGTAATAATAACAGCCTTCCGGAAGTATCTTCTCTACTGGCTTTCCCGTATCCTGCATCGTAAACATAAGTGTCATCGGCTGCGTGAGTCCATCAGACTCGCGGCCCGAGCGGTAAGGCACACCCGCGTCGATGGCTACTCGCGCGTCGCCCGTGCAATCGATGATGACATCACCTTCTATCGCTCTTAGGCCTTCGCGCGTCGATACGATAACCGCACCGATCCCGCTGCCGCTGCGTATCGTGCCAACGAATTCACAATGGAAGTAGACCGATACGCCTTCCTTTTTCATTTTGTCATTCAAGTATTGGCGTAGCAAAAATGGCGAATATTGCGGCGCGATCGATTCGTCGTGGCCGGCGGGCAGATAGTCGGCCAGCATCTCCTTGACGATCTCGCGGTAGATGCCGGTCACATTGCCGACAGGCATAAACACGCTTACGTTGGCAAGCGTCCCCATCCCGCCGAGCTGAGCGGACTTCTCCAGCAAGATCACTTGTTTGCCGCGTCTGGCCGCGCCAATGGCAGCGGCTGTCCCCGCAGGTCCGCCACCGATGACGACGACGTCCGCCTTGGTATGGGTTTTCACGTGACGTTCGAACGAATACACTGCATTATTCATAATGATCTCTCCCTTAGATAGAAGAAGCGGTGTATGCAAAAAATAGGATCACCGCCGCTTATCCTGTTATTATTTAGTCGTTGCGTACCAGTCGTTAATTTCCTTGGAAGCCGCTTCCCCGCCCGCTGACATAAATTTGGATTGAAAGTCGGCAAGGCCGTCGATGGACTCCGCGCCGGCAATCAGTTTGACCGTGTAGTCGCCAACCATGGTGCTCAATTGCTGATTCGTCTTCGAATATTGCTGCATGTACGGAGCAAGACCCAGAACGTTTTTGATTTTCACTTCGGCAGGCTGCTCGTTGTTGAGGAAGTTAAACGCTTCGAACATAACCGGGTTTTTGCGAACGCGCGCTTGCCAGTATTGCGGATAGTTTTCTTCATCCGTGCCCGCCATATAGTTATTAGCCAGGTTGCGCTCGTCGGTGAAGATCGGCTGGATTGGCTCGTATGCTCCGTCTACTATTTTATAATGCGTGCCTTCCACGCCGATCGCCATATTTTTGAACGTTTCCGGCTCCAGGCTTGCATTGATCCATTTGATCGCATCTTCCGGATGCGTTGATGCGTTCGGGATGAACGTCAGACGGTCAAATCCGGCGTTTGCCGCGAAGCCGGCTTCACCGTTAGGGCCCTTAAGCGCCGGCACGAAAGCGAATTTGGCCTCCGGCTTGGTCTTCGCAAGCGAATCCGAGATGGCCGGGATGTCTGCCCAGTGAACGACAATGGCGCCAGCCACGCCGCTTGCGAATTTCTCCTTCGCCGTAGCGTCCTTGTTGGCTACGAATTCTCGGTCGATCAATCCTTTCTCATACAGGTTGCCTACGTAAGCGACATAATCCTTAAATGCCGGGTCCATGACACGCGGCACGAACTTGCCGTCTACGTCGTTCCATGTGTTGGCGATGCCGAACGCGCCTACGAGGTTGTCAATCATCGATTGGTCGCCCTTGATCGTAAGCGGCACATTGCGGTCGCCGTTGCCGCCTGGGTCCTTCTCCTTGAACTGCGTTAGAACGTTCGTCAGCTCTTCGGTCGTCGTCGGCATGGACAGACCCAGCTTGTCGAGCCAATCCGTACGGATGAGAATGGAGCTGTTGATATCGTACGTCACGGTTACCGGGAGTGCATATAGCTTGCCATTTACCTTAAGCGCTTCCAATGATTCCGGCTTTATAGCCGCCTTAATATTTGGGCCGAATTCGTCGATGAGCGGCGTCAGGTCGACGAGCGCACCCTTCTGCGCATAATCCGAATACAAGGCCATGTCGTTATAGGAAGTGACGATGTCATACGCTTCGCCGGAGGACATGATCAGGTTCAGCTTCTCCGCCCACTTGTCTTGAGGCAGCATATCGTATTGCACTTTGTAGCCCGTTTTTTCTTCGAGCAGCTTGGCTACCGGGTATGCATTGTATTCTTCGTTCTGCCATACGTTCAGTCGCTTTAAGACTGGCTTCTCCGCATCCGGTTTGGTCGTCGCTTCGTTGCCCGTGTTCGTTCCGTTGCCGGAACAAGCAGCCATCGTCATAACCAGAAGCGCAGACATGGCCATGACAGTCATAAGTTTCAATGCTTTTTTCATAATGAGACCCTCCTGCAATTAGTATAATCTATATCATTAATCTCCCCACAACGTCCCGATGACGGGGCGATACTCCGGTACCTGAAGTCATGCCATGACGTGCATCGCATTGCGGGTAAAGTTAATGCCTTCGGAAGCTGCCTTACATGGCCGCAATCAACCTTTAACGGAACCGATGAGCACGCCTTTGATAAAATATTTCTGCAGGAACGGATATACGAGCAGAATCGGGATCGTGGATGCGATGACCGTTGCTGACCGGACGCCTTCCGCGGGCACGTTCATCAGATCGTCGGCCGTCTTATCAAGCGCCGAAGATGTATCGGCGTTCATGACGATGTCCTGCAGGTACAATTGCAACGGCTTCAGCGACGAGCTGTTGATGTACAGCATCGGGTTGAAGTAGTCGTTCCAATAATAAACGGCATAAAACAGACCAATCGTCGCAAGCACGGGACCGCTTAGCGGCAAAATGATACGGAACAGAACCGTCAAATTGCTCGCGCCTTCGATCTTGGCGGATTCCTCCAGGCTGGCCGGCAAGCTCTCGAAATAACTCTTGATGACCAGCATGTTGAATACGCTGATGAGCGCCGGCAAAATGAGTGAGCCTAAATGGTTAATGAGGCCCAGCTCGCGGATGAGCAGATAGTTGGGGATGATTCCCCCGTTAAACATCATCGTGAAGATGAACAAAATGATAATGATGCCCATGCCGGGAAGCTCGCGCTTCGACAACGGGTAAGCGGTCAGCGCCGTAATGAGCAACGACGCGAGGGTACCGATGACCGTAATCAGCACCGATATCCACAGCGAGTTTAGAAACTGGCTGTTCGTGACAACGAATTTCATCGTGTCGAGCTGAAAGCCGACAGGGAAAATTCCGACCTGGCCCGACAGGATGGCCCACTCCTCGCTGATCGACTTGGAAAATACGTTTACAAACGGAAGCAGTGTAATAAGCCCCATCGCAATAAGCACAACGTAGATAGAGCCATCCAGCATAACATCTTTGACGGTTTTCCTATACATGGTCGTTCCTCCTTTACCAGATGCTGCGATTCAGGAAATTGCGGCTGAGCATGTTGCCGATGACGATTAGCAGGAATCCGACCGCTGAATTGAATAGGCCAACCGCCGTACTGAAGCTGTAATCCTGCTGGCCGAGTCCCATCCGGTACACATAGGTGCCGATGACGTCCCCGGTCTCGTACACGAGCGGATTATACATGGTCAAAATCTGTTCCGTCCCCGCCTCCAGCAGGCTGCCGATCCGCAGGATGAACATCAACACGATGGTTGGCAGCATGCCCGGCAGCGAGATCGACCACATCTGTCTGATCCGCCCCGCTCCGTCGATGGCTGCGGCTTCGTATTGCTCCTGCTCGATGCCCGCGATCGCGGCGATAAATACGATAGCGTTCCAGCCGATTTCCTTCCACCCGGCCGTGAAGACAACCAAGCTGCGGAACAGGCTGTTGTCAGTAAAAAACGAGATCGGCTCTCCGCCGAACGAACGGATGATTTCGTTCACGATGCCGCCGCTTGGTGACAGGATGTTGAGGAACAACCCCGAAATAATGACCCAGGAAAGAAAATGCGGCAAATAAATGATCGTCTGGATTGTCCGCTTGAAGAACATGCGCCGTACTTCATTGAGCATAAGCGCGATGGCGATCGGAATCGGGAATAAAATCGTTATTTTGTACAAGCTGATTAGCAGCGTATTAACTAGCACTTGCAGGAATTCATCCGATTGCAGCAACCTTTCGAACTGCGCCATCCCTACCCACTCGCTGCCGGATATGCCGCCGAAGATGTTGAAATCCTGGAAGGCAATGATGATCCCGTACATCGGCGTGTATTTGAACAATAACAAAAACATCAGACCCGGTATAAGCAGCAAATACATATCCAAGTTGCCTCTAATCAGCTTCCAACGCCGTCGGCCGGCGTCTAGGAGGGTTCCTTCTCCTCCGCTGCGTTTGTTCACGATCTCCACCTACTTTTCTCTGTCTTGTCTCTTATTGTAGGGAAGGCGGCCCAGAGGGAGTAGAGGTCGATCCTTTTATTTCTGGTCTTTTTCGACACAGTTTGGGAATGGACCAGGGACTTTAGCGGACACCGGCAGCTTCGCGTGTCACTTATGAGACGAAGTTAGTGGCGGTACGCCTTCACCTAGTGGAAGGGTGTACCTATCGCAAGATCATGGAGCGGTTTGGGATTGCTGACAGACATCGTCTAAAAGTATGGATGAAGAAGTATAAGGAACTGGGCGAGTTTGGACTTGTGGATCAGCGGGGGCGACGTAAGGAATATATCGACCAGAACAGATACGTACAAGCGCTCGAACGGGAGATCAAAATATTACAAAAGTGCTTGGAAATCTGGATGCAGGAGATGAAACGTATAGATATCTAACGATAGAGAAGGCTGCCAAAGACTACCCGGTCAGCACACTCTGTAAGATCTTTGGTGTCTCCAGAAGTGGCTACTACGCTTTTTTAAGCGAAAGAAACTAGATCGCGATCGAGAAGATAAAGCGCTCGTGATGAAGGTTTATAAGCACTACAATGGTGTTTACGGTTACCGCCAGCTCCAGTTATTCTTGCTGCAAGACCAAGGGGTCTGGATGAATCATATGAAAGTGCTTCGGCTCATGCAGGTGTCAGGTATACGCTCTCGTATTCGACGGAAGCATCGTTGTAACTACGTTTTTTCTACTGAAGGACGCGTAGCTAAAAATTTATTGAAACGGGATTTCCAAGCAGAGGCGCCCAACCAGAAATGGGTTACCGATATCACGCAATACCGTGTAGGGGAATTCTGGCTGTATCTGTCCGCCATAAAAGATTTGTTCAATAATGAAATTATTGCCTACTAAACAAGTTATCGAAATGACAATGAGCTGGTACTCCAAACGTTCCAACAGTTGGGACCATCGGGAGGTTGTCTTGATCGACGCCGGTATTCCCTACCGGCTGCCCGTTTTTCAAGAAGCAATGGCTCAAGCCGGGATCCCCTTGGACAAACTCAAAAAAATCATTTTAACCCACCATGACTTGGATCATATCGGAGGGTTGACGGAGCTTCTGAACGCCATACCGCACAAAATCGACATACTCGCAATGAAGAGGAAAAACCTTATATCCAGGGAGAGAAGCCGCATCTGAAGATAACCCCTGCACTCATCGACCGGTTTCGCGCCGCTCTGCTAATAGAAAGACGGGATGCAGTCCTTCATTTATTAGAACATCCGCCGACAGCCAAAGTGGATCAATCGTAACCGACGGGGAGGAACTCCCCTTATTTGGAGGGATCGAGGTCATTCATACGCCGGGACATACCCCCGGACATATCAGCCTCTATCTGAAGCAGCACAAGCTTCTTATTGCCGGAGACGCCATGATGATCGATAACGGGCGTTTTGTGGAACCCGACAACTGCGTAGATGTGGATTTGGCAAAATCCTCGCTGAAAAAATTACTCCCTTATGACATCCAGACCGTCATCTGTTTGCTCCGGCTGCTTGACCGCTGCCGTATTGATCCCGATCTTATCCGCTCCCGCCCGCAGAATCCGCTCCAATCAGCTTTTCGAATTACAAAATCGTCAAACATCGCAAAAACTAGTATTAAACTAACGGCAAAACAGAAACAGCGGCAGCTTTGGACGAGAAAATTAAGTCCTAAAACTGCCGCTGTTTTATGAGGCTATCGTTGCACGTTAGCTAAATTCAATATAGGTATGGCCGCAAAAAAGTTGTTGAGCTCAAGTATGCCAGATTACACCTCAAACGGATAACGGCCATTTCCGTCGCATTGAACGGAAATGGCCTGTATGATGGTACCGAGGTACTTGTGCCGTCAGCTTGCCTTCGCAATTTTTGTGCTGCGAACCGATGCCGTAGCGTATACGACGAGCGCTGTCCAAATGAGTACGAAGCCGATGAGTAAAACCGGCGAGACCGATTCCTTGAACACGAATATGCTCAGTAACAGCATGATCGTCGGCCCGATGTACTGTACGAAGCCAAGCGTGGACAGCGTCATCCGGGCGGCCGCCCGCGCAAAGAAGAGCAGCGGCAGTGCCGTAACCACGCCGGAGAGAAGCAGCTCGACGAACATAGGCGCAGGCAGCGTCCATGCCGTCGTCTTTCCCACGACGGCCAAATAGATCCAGTAGCCGAGCGCGACGGGCAGGACTACTGCCGTCTCTGACAACAAGCCCACAGAAGCGTCTTGCGCGATCTTCTTCTTCGCGAGACCGTACAAGCCAAACGACACGGCCAGCGAAATAGCGACCCACGGGAACCGACCGTAGTCGATGGCGATGATGAGCACCGCGGCACCAGCGATGGCAATCGCTAACCATTGGCCGCGGTTTGGCTTCTCACGAAGAAAAACGACCGCTAATAGTACGTTGAGCAACGGGTTCAAATAATAGCCGAGACTTGTCTCGACAACATGGCCGTTGTTGACCGCCCAGATGAAGATGAGCCAATTAGCAGCGATCAGTAGTCCGCTGGCGGCAAGCGACATCAAGAGCGAACGACTAGCCGCAATCCTCTTTATGTCACCCCAGCGGCGCTGGAGGGCGACGAGAATACCCATGAAGACGAATGACCAGACAACCCGATGTGATAGAATTTCGCCTGCCGGCACATCGTCAAACAACTTCCAATAAAGCGGGAGAACTCCCCACATGATATACGCGATAATAGCGTTAACCAACCCACTGTTCATAATTAGTTCCCCTCTTCTCACTCCGATGCCTTATCGAATTATACGCCTCGATCCTCGCTTAAGTAAAGGAAATAATGGGCCAGCTTGCAGGCATTCACGCTCTTGTCCGGCTGCCGTTGTATTAGCTATAGTCCTCCCGTTAGCTTAGTTAAGCCGCATAGAGTGCGACTTTCAAGGATTGTTATATTATCTCCGCAGACACAGCTACCGGCTAAACATGCGTAAGCTTATCCGGGTTTCTAACGACATAGATTCTGTCAAACTTTCCACGTCGGTGTTGTAAAAATATAACGGCTGCTGTTCTGCCCTCAGCGCGTAGTACGATACCTGTCTCACCGTTCAAAGGGCTAAACTCGGCGTGTACGCTGCCCTGAGACTTTAGCGCATGGAGCGCCCCGGCTAAGATTAGGGCCACTTGATCGCGAGTCTGTATTGGAGAAGTAGCCGCGACTACCTTTCCACCTCCGTCGGTAACGAGGATGACATCTTCACTCAGTAGGGACAGTACGTGATCGACGTTCCCTTGCTCAAGGGATGTGAGGAATCGGCTAACCCAATCCAAATCGACTGCTTCGGCGGCGATCTGCTCTTCCTCGGATATTCCCAACTTGCTTCTTGCCCGGCTCACCAGCATACGGCAATTCGTTACTCGCTTGCCGAGTAGTTCGGCTATTTCGGGATATTCGAATCCAAGTGCCTCACGCAAGACGAACGCCGCCCGTTCCGTCGGAGTCAACCGCTCAAGCAATACTAGCATGGCGTACGATAGCATATCGCGACGGACGACCTTATCGACCATATCCTCCTCCGGTGTCCGAATCGGTTCGGGAAGCCAGGGGCCGACGTACACTTCCCTCTTTCTCCGAGCCGACTTCTGCAGATCAAGACAGCGATTGGTTACCATTTTGCACAAATACGCTCTCGGCTCCTTCAATCGCTCGGGCTGAATGTCGCACGCCTTAAAAAACACATCCTGCACCGCATCCTCAGCATCTGCTGTAGAACCTGTCAATTGATACGCCAGCGTGAACAGAAGCGCTTTATATTGATCAAACAATTCCTCCATACACATTCTCACCTTTTCCGGATTGTAAATAATAATGCCCGCTTCCCATGCAACATTGCTGAATTTTCTCGCAGGCTCACCACTACAGGAAAGCTTCGGAGTGATCGGTCACCCACTGTTGGAAGGTGCGAGGTGCCCGGCCGGTTACTTCTTCCATTGTAGGAAGCACTTTAGAGAATCGTTGACCTTGTTTAGACAGATCAAAGAGAGCTTCCACCATTTCCGGAGGCATATGTCGAAGTAACTGTTCACGTGCGAGATCGTCTGTGATCAATTCAAACCCGATTTCTCGCCCCAAAACCTCGCCAAGTATTCGCATTTGTTGCCGACGAGTTAGCGATTCTGGTCCGGTTAACGTATAAACCTTCCCTTCATGTCCGTCAGTGCTTAGCGCTTTTGCGGCGACGGCAGCAGTGTCCCGCGAATCGATCACTGGAATGCTGAGGTCGCCAAACGGTACCCGGACAACCCCCTCGGACCTGATCGAATCTGTCCATCGGAGCGTATCGGTCATGAAGCCGCTCGGCCGCAGGATTGTCCAGGATGCGCCCGATTCCCGGACTGCCTGCTCGGCATTTAAGTGAAGTCGCGCAATGGCATTTTGTACCCCAACTTCAACGGTTGCCGCTGAGAGCAATACGATATGCCGAACCCCGGACTGCCGGGCGATCCGCGGGAAGTTAAAGTCGGCGGCTAGCGGTAACATCCAAAATACCTTTTCCACGCCGTCAAATGCGGATAAAAGTGACTCCGGCTTCGTTAGATCTCCGGCCACCCCCTCAACTTCTACAGGAAAATTCGCCTTCTCGGGATCACGGCTGACCGCCCGCACCCTATAACCGTCCTGGTGCAGCAACCGCACCACTTCACGGCCTACAGAGCCTGTGGCACCTGTAACTAAGATCATATATATTTCTCATCCTTTGCTATTCTTTGTAGGTTAGGTCGATAGATCACTATACCGCCTGAGATGGCGGTATAGTGTGATGCTTGTAGTGCATTAAAATCCAGATGCTACTTTTGCTGCTTCAGTCAATCCGGTTTCAATGATTTGCTGGGCGCGGTCTTGGAATTGATTGTGGCCTTCTACGACAACCGTTTCAATCGTTGTGATTCCCCAAAAACCGAGCATGCTTTTTACGTAATTAACCGACATCTCCTTTTCAGCCAGCGGGCCTTCAGAGTAAACGCTGCCACGTGCGTTAAGGAGCACCACTTTCTTTTCACTTTGCAATCCTACCGGACCTTGTGCTGTGTACTTGAATGTTTTCCGCGGTTGGCTAAGATAAGACAGGTAGGTGAGCAATTGAGCCGGAATCGTAAAATTCCAAAGCGGGAACGCGATTACGACTTTATCTGCTGCGATAAATTGATCTGTGTAGCGATTAGCGATTTGGACTGCTTTTTGTTCCTCGGCCGTTAGTTCACCGCCGCTGGCAAGCTTGATAATGCCCGAAAACATTTCGCCATTGTAATAAGGCAGCTCCACTTCGAACAGGTCCAATTCCGTAATATTGTCGCCCGGGTTTTTCGCCCGGTAAGCATTTACGAAAGCGTCGTAGAGCTTTATGCTGACGGATTGATCACGATCATTAGCTTTAATGAATAGTACATCTGCCATTTATATTCCCTCCTGGTTTTTCTGGAAAATTTTCCCGCTCTTGAAATTAGGATGATGACAGTATCAAGGTAAGAGATGCTAGCTCTCTCCGAAATCAACTCATGTCAAACCGCTCATTCTTCCTCAACTCCCTGTTCCGTTATGCACATATAACGATGCAGGACTCTGATTTGTAACATCGAGATCGAATCACTTATGAGCAATCTCGACGTTTATGACTGCAAATTCTTGTCTCCATTTCGGGGCTCAAATAAGCGACAGACGTGGATTCAGCTAGACTAACAGTCATCGAATAATCTGTAATTGAGCGGGATTTTGCTATTTTTTTCTGCCACCTTCTACTTATTCATTTTACCTTCTAGTGCTAGCCATGTACCTAATCCAAGCAGTGTAACTCCACTTATTGTTTGCTGCCACCAAAGAGCAACTTTGTTTCTGGATAAAAAATTACCGAACAAACTTGCAATGAGTGCTACTGAAATATCAACCGTTAGTCCAATAATGCCTAATATTATGCCTAAAATGATAAATTGACTATTTATATTAGAAGTATCCGGATTTATAAATTGTGGAATGAATGTTAAGAAGAATAAAGCCACTTTAGGATTAAAAATATCCGTTAACGCTCCTTCCCAAAATGCTTTATATATACTAACTCTTATATTATTTGATGTAACATGAATTCCCTCTCTATTTCTCAGCGTTTGAATGCCCAAATAGAGTAAATAAATTGCACCCATGTACTTAATTATTAAGAAGGCCCAAACTGATGTCATTAATATCGCTGAGAGGCCAAGAACCGCTAAAAGGATATGTACTAACGTTCCCATTTGAATACCAATTGCTGTTGCAATCCCATGCCTGCGCCCCTGTGAAATACTCCGGCTGATAACAAATGCCATATCCGGACCCGGGGTGATACAAACTATAAATGCCGCTAATATAAATGCAGGCAAAAGAGAATAGTCTAGAAAATCAAACAAATTCGCACATCCTTTAAAAAGTTAATTAAATACTTGCCAATGTAATTATACGAGAGTCAAATATTCATATAGTCGTCTCTTTCGACCTTACTCACCCGCAAGCCGAACCTTGCATACCACTCGCTCTTTCCTTTGTCTTGAGCCACCCTGTGCAGGGAGTTCTCCTTCCATGCCTTGATCGCCTCGAGCGATTCCCAATAAGAGACAGTAATCCCAACTCCATCCGTACCCCGAACGCTTTCGACTCCAAGAAAACCCGGCTGCTTCGAAGCCAGATCGACCATTTTATCTCCCATCTTCCCGTACCCTCTGTTCTCGCCTTCGGACATTTCTGAAGTGAAAATGACCGCATAATACGGCGGTGCCGGTGTCTTTGCAATAGCTCCCATCCTTGTTCCCCCTTATCATGAATTCAATTTGAATTATATCGAGCCTCTTACAATAAATAAAATGAATGTTTAAAATGGTTATAATGATTATTTCTCATGACAGGAGTGCTCAACATGACCTTAGCGAAATACGAAATTCTCGGGAAAGTGGTCGAGACCGGGAATCTGACCAGAGCGGCGGAGCATCTGAACTTAACCCAGTCGGCGGTGAGCCGTGCCATCATTAGTCTGGAGCAGGAATTGGGTATCAAAATCCTCGCCCGGGGCCGGTCAGGCGTCCGGCTGTCCCATGATGGAGAACGGCTGTGGGGATATATGAAGGAAATGCTTCATTTACAGAAAAAAATGCTGCAGGAAGCGGATCAGATCAAGGGGCTGATGAGTGGTACGGTTACGATCGGCACGTTTACGAGCATATTTCATTGGCTGCCGGATATTCTTAACCGTTTTCAGCAGAAGTACCCATTAATAGAAATCAGGCTGCTTGACGGGCATTATCATGATATCGAGCGCTGGATCGCCGATGGGACTGCAGATTTTGGATTCGTGAATATGCCTTGTTCACATGGCCTGGAAACCACAATGCTCATAAGGGATCAGATGATGTGCATCTTACCGGCTGGTCATGAATACAGCATGAAATCAGCGATATCGCTGCAGGATATTGTGGATGAACCGTTTATTATGCCCGCTAAAGGATGCGATACAGTTGTGAGAGCATGGTTTGACGGACAACGCGCGGTTCCCCACGTACGGTTCGAGATTGAGGACGATCACGCCATTATGGCGATCGTGCGAAGCGGACTCGGCGTCAGCATCCTGCCGGAGACGATCCTTGCCTCGGCTCCTTCAGGTCTGGTCGCCCGTCCGCTATCCCCGGAAGCTTCGAGGTCGATTGCTTTAGCCGCAGTTTCCTTTAAGAAATGTTCCCCCGCGGCAGCGAAGGCGATATCTTGTATTGTGGAGATGATGGGGACGCATTCCGCGTCTTACTAGTAAAGTCAAAAAGTCCGTTCGCTGTGATCCCAGGTTAGGGATGTCATGGCCTTAAAATATTCGTTGTTCTCCAGCGCTTCCTTAATGTGGGGGGTTGCTCTTCGATCAGGTTGTACTGCGTGATGATCACCCCCTGCTGTCCGAACCTCAGCAAGTCCGGCTGCGAGAAACGGTCTACCCATGGAATAAGCCTTGTACAAGTCCGGATCGTCGCTCGGCGTAAGTGAGATTTGTCGATTTTTGGCCGAGCCGGTGGCCTGTTGTAGGTATTTTTGAACCATGCGCTCTTTACCTCGTTCAAGGCTAACGCCAGCAGAATCAGGATCGGAAAACCGACGATCAATTGATAGAACGAAATAATACAAAAAAGCCGCTAAAATAGCGACTTTCAATGGAACTATGAAGCTGATTCTCTCCTCGAAGCCTTCTGCCATATAATACCAAAATGGTGCCTTTCGTTAGATCGACCGGGTAGCTTTTTACCATTCTCTTTTCTTCCTATTTCCAAATAGGGCCAGCTTCAGCAAATAGGTACCGTCTCTTTTGATAAAAGGAATGGTTGTAATTCCTACTACAACGATATAAATAAATGCCGCCGTAAAACAAGCTGAGGTAATTTCAGAGTATTTGAACAATCTCGGAGTATCCGTAAAGCAGCATATGATCTTCAAGATAAATATGTTCAGGGGTGTGGAGACCATGAAGACAAAACCTGAGTGAGTACGTCTCCCCTCATTTTCAAGTTTTTGGTCACGAAATATCAACGACCACACTTCTGTATGAATATTAACGGCTTCTATGGTCTTTTTCAAATTCATAATTATCCTTAGTTTCTTTCAACATTATCCATCCTACTAATCTTTTTTCGCTATACTGCCCTAATCTCTTGTCGTTTCACTAAAGCAAAAAGCGATAAGAAATAATACCTCATCGCTTTATTAGTATAATCTCGTGTAAACAAAACCCACCAACTATGGTGGGTTTAATGCTTGGTTCATTGCAATATCAGCCTCATAGATGCCAGCGAATGCGCTCTCCCGCCACTACCGTCTTCACTACCACAAAACTCTTTTTCAGAAGCTTACAATATGGGATGATGATTTTATACAAAGGAAAGCAAAAGATTGTCTGCATTCAACATGGTTAATATGATGATGAACACAAGAAACACAACGGGTGTCACCGTTTTGCCGAACTGATCTTTAACCCTTATATGCGCAAGGACCGCTACCAACATCGTAATTCCAAGCCAAATCCCGGCCCATGCGACCGCCCCCTCAACCCAGTAGCCGATGATAAGCACGATGGCACCTACTAACTGGACTAATCCGGCGACGATACGAAACCACTGAGGCAGCCTAAGCGTGTTGAAAATATCGATCCAATATTTTGCGCCTATGACTTTTGCAAAGCCTGAAAAGAGGTAGTACAGGATCAATAAACTTTGAAGTACAATCGAAAATATGGTCATGAGGTACCCTCCCTTTATTTTACCGGTCTATCAACAGTTTTTTGAGCTGTCCGACCATGTTCACCAACCATAAACCACTCCTTTAACTCCCGAAAAAAGGGATCAAAAATGTTCTCATACGATCAACTCCTGAATTGTTTTGTGTGATACAATTTGGCCACCTGTTGAAAGTATAGTGGAAATGCGGATTGCGGGATTGTAAGATTCGAACATCTTTTTGTACATAATTGCCATCCTGTAACTCGTAGAAAAAGAAAAAAACCACAACGAATTGTGGTTAATGATCCTTAAACTATTCAAGTTGACATGTATTCTCTTGGAGAAAACCCTGTAATTCGCTTAAAATGACGATTCAGATGGCTTTGGTCGGTAAATCCGAGCATCACTGCAACCTCTCCTACTGTAAATTCACGGCTCTTGATTAACGTCTTAGCTTTATCAATCCTTAAGTGTAAGAAGTATTGATAAGGACTTAGTCCCGTCGTTTGTTTAAACATTCGAATCAAATGTGTCTGACTTAAATTGACCAGTTTAGCCAATTCTTCAAGCGAAATATCCCGATCAAAATGGACATTCATATACTCAATGGCTCTTGCCAGCTGTTGTTCCGATAATTTTCTCGAAACATAAAGCTGCTTATGAGGGGAAGTTTTATTCATCTCCAACAGGTGAAGGGCCATCAGATTGGATAATGATTCGACGTATAACTTCCCTCTTGCTCCGTTGTTAGTGATTTCATCTTCTAACCATTGACTTAATTGAAATAGTTTCGAATCATATAAAGATATTTTGTTTGTTAATTCATCTTGACCTACAAATTCCAAGTCAGCTTGAGTTGCCACTTGATGAACCAATGAAGGAGACAGCATAATACAACTAAAAGAAGCCTCCACTTTCTCCAACCTAAAGTATTCTAAATTGCCTGGTATGAATAAAGCGGTCTCACCCACTCTCGCCACTCTCTCGTTGTCACGCCCTTCGAAACGAGACACCGCCTTAATTGGTTCTGGGGTTGAATTTACGGTAATCAAATAATAAGGCATGGATTCAACGTAGCTTTCCTGAGGGGCAACTTTATTCCACTTAACGTATTGAATGTGTTTCCATTCCAGATGATGGCTATTTAATACCGGCATGCCATCTATCATATAACTTACCGTCATGTCGATTCCCCTTCTCAATGGCTCAGCCAATCCAGGATTTACTACAATTATAACCCATTGCTGAAAAGTTGAGTACTCGATTTCCTATCATGACTTTGGGACTAACATTGGAGTTGTTCAATGGATATTCGCAGCTTTATGCCGGCGTTGGGAAGATTTGTGCCGCTCCTGGTTTTAGATCGGCAGCCACTTCGTAAGTTGCAGATGATATCCCTTAGTTTGGTCCCCTGATAGGGTTACTCGATAGCTGCACCGGTTCCCCGGTATTCTACAGGTTCTAGGCGCATTCCACGTTTCGTTTTAGCTGCCCACAGCCCAAAAAAGCCGCGAATAGCGACTTTTAATGGGACCTTGCTTATGTCCATCGGCATCATTTTATTGGCATTTTCACCTCACAGCCTCAATGCCACCTACCATTTATTCCGTTATTCTCTTTTTGCTTCATGTTCGTTCGGAATTAATTCATACAAGGCACCTACTTCACAACCGATGGAATCAGCGATCGATATGGCAATTTTGAGTGGCATCACTCTTTTGTTTTCGATAAAGTCGTAAACTCGTTCCGGTTTAATAAGCAAGTCTTTGGCAAGCCATTCCGCTGACTTTCCGGATTCCATCAATCGTTCATTCAGCAAGCAACGTCCAAATTCAAATTTCAAGAAGCGATGTCCTCCCGCGTAAGATTATGCACTATTTAACCTTAAGCCTTGTCCATTGGCGGTATGAATATACTTTATAAAGGGAACCAAACGATGAAGGTAAAATTATTCTTTGATTCGTCGAATCCCTCGCGCAATTTGTTCCCTCTCATGCTCGCTCAGCGAATATAATACAGGTGCCCTAGGAATGTCGAATATCAGATGAGAATGAGGGATTTCCGTCAATAGAGTTCCGATGGGTTGTTGACCATTCGTACTACGGATAACGTTCCAGAAAATTCTGGACCTATCTTCCTCGGTTCCCCATTTTTCAAGCGAATTGCGAAATAACAAACATTTCCCGATGACGAAATCATGCTCCTTGAGGGGCTCCGTTGCTTCGAACCCGGCGTCTTTAAGGCTATCAAATAGTGCGGGCATCAACTGGTCCAAATAAAGCCCATAGGCAGCATCCTCGATTTCACGAAAAGCGATCGTTAACTCATCAAACATCGAATCGTATAATGTTTTCCACACCGATTCGATATACTGATTACCTGCCACGCCAATCTCCTCAATGGTCATGTCGTACCGAAATACTGGTTTTAACGTCATATAAACTCCTCCTTGAACTGGATTACCTCCATCATACAACATGAAAGCCAATTGGAAGGTTTGGGAGATGAAGATGAAGGTAATCAACAAAATATCTAGAATAACATTACAATGGATTTAATGTTTGCGCATTTTTTTATGAAGGTGGGTTAACATGGACTTTCGACCGAAAAAACTGGCAGAAAAGTACGGGGTAAGCAGCAGCACCCTGCGGAACTACGAAGCGAAGGGATTGATACCTCCTGCTGAACGATCTTCAAATGGATATCGTATGTATACAGAACACCATGAAGCTTATCTGGCATGTATTCAAGCCATGTCTGCTGCATTCGGTATGGAAGTAACGAGCGAGGTAATGCATTGTCTTGGACGAAACGAGTTAGATGACGCATTGTGGATCGTCAGGGATCGAGAGGTCATGCTGCATCGGGAAAAAGCAAGTTTGGATCAACTGGTACGGGAGTTGAAATCGTATTCTGAAGGTAGCCGAGCTCACGATTTTAACCAATATTTCAGCATCCACGAGGTCTCCAGACGGACGGGGGTTCCTAAATCGGCTATCCGCTACTGGGAGCAAAGCGGCCTATTCACGACTAAGCGAGACCCTGATAACGAATACCGTCTTTATAATGAAGCGCATCTCTTTAAAATTAGGATGATTCAGGTACTTCAGAGCTCTGTTTATTCCGAGGAAACCGTGTACTTAAAACAATCCATTGCGGGCTTAGAACTAGAGAACATCGAGCATGCGATGAAGCTTACTGAACGTATTCAGGCTTACCTGCACAAAACGATCAAACTTCAGATGCGAGCGCTCTATTTTCTATATCGCTTGATTAAAGACTACTGTTAGTGATGAGATGATTACAAAATAACATCGACACCGATTTAAAAGCAAAAGCCATAGGTCTCAGCGTGCAAATAACGCTAAGCCCATGGCTTTTATTGGAAATTACAAGTTATCATGCATCCCGTTTGTTATCGAATTGCCGCTTGCCCGAGAAATCTTTTATAACGCCATCGTTCAACAAAATATCAAGTTTCGCGTTAAATCCTCTCAGACTCTTGTCGAATTGTGTCGCATCTGTTCCTTCGTAGCGTTTCATCAGCTCTAGATAATTGTTCAAAGAACGTGGCGCTTCGGCATTCGTATATTGATTTTGTTCTACAAATCGGTTTACTAATGTTTTCATGCTGTCTGTGCTCGCGAAATGTTTTTGAAGATCAGTCCGACGGTAAACCATTTGCCGGCAGATCATCATCTGCAGCGGCAATGGCGCCGTCCACCGTCGCAGGTTCATTCGACCCATACGGCGAGTTTGCGGTTTAAATCAAATTCTGCAGATTTCTACAGTTAAACGCCCGCTTCTTCCTTCTGATACATGTCTGTCAGCTTTATGCTTCTACCTTGCTGCAAACGGGATCGTTCGGAAGCAAAGGCAATCAAATGGCTTTGCAAGGAAGCTGTAGCCGATGTAAGCCCTTGAGACGGGTTGCGGTCGACCTTATGTACATTTTTGAGGAAAGAGCTCACCATGCGCTCATCGCCTCCGCCGTGGCCGTCTCCCTGCACGCTGCATCTAATTTCAATCTCTTCGCCCGTCGCATAGCGGTACAGCATAAATGAGCCTTTATCCATGTCGCCAATGATCTCTCCCTGCGTGCCCATAATCTGCACACGGCGAGTTGCGCTCTGGGTCAATCCCGACATAATAAAGTTCGCGTTGGCGCCGCTGGCAAATTCCATATTGACGACCTGATGGTCGACAACATTGTTATCGCAGCGATAGACGCAGCGGCCGAACGGTCCTTCCTTAAGCGCACGGATAATGCCTTCCTGTGATAAATCGTGCGTCATATAGCGCGCCCAATGATCGGCAGGCTGCTCCAAATACATTTTAATCGCTGAAAAGGCACATTCCCTCTCGGCTTCGCAACCATCGATGCAGCGGTCCGTTGCACCCTCCGGCGCGTTCTCGGCTTTAAAATGCAGCAATGAGCCAAAGGAGCTAACCGCTGTGCACGGTTCATCCATCAGCCAGGAGATGAGGTCCAGATCATGGCAGGATTTGGCCAAAATCATCGGGCTGGTTTCCTCGGAATTGCGCCAATTGCCGCGTACGTAGCTATGAACCATATGGTGATAGCCGACGTTCTCGGTCAGCTGAATGGTGCCGATGGCACCCAGCTCCCCATCCTCGATGCATCTCTTGATGCCCGACCAGAACGGGGAATAGCGAAGCACATGCGTGACCACCAGCAAACGCTTATGCTTAAGGGAAGCTTGCTCCAATTCTATGCATTCCCGCACATTCGGCGACATCGGTTTCTCCAGCATGACATGGTAGCCAAGCTCCAGCGCTTTCATTGCCGGTATATAATGCATCCGATCAAGCGTGCAGATGATCATCACGTCGGCTATTTTCCCCTGCTCGAATGCTTGTTCCCAAGAATGATAAACCTGCTCTTCAGCGATTTGATGAATCTCTGCAAAACGTTGTCTGCGTTCATCGTCCGGCTCGGCTACAGCAACAAACTTCAATTCATTCGGAAATTTTTCCGCATACGGTCCATAGATGTATCTTCCTCTACTGCCTGCGCCTAATAGTACAGCCGTTAATGTTCTCAATGTTAGTCCCCCTTGCATGTACAATTGCATCCTAATTTCATTGTAAGGGGTGACTCCGCGCATCAAAATAGATCATTGCTTACATTCCATATACAATTATTGACCTTGCTGCATCGTTTCGGTGCGGGCCGTCCGAAAATCCTGCGGCGTCATATCATTTTGCTTCTTGAATAAGCGGATAAAGGCAAGCGCTGAATTGTAGCCGAGCTTGGCGGCGATTTCATTGACCTTCATGGATGTATTGAGCAGCATGTCTTTTGCAATGACATTACGGTAATCATTTACGTATTTAGAGAGTCCGATTCCGGTTATCTGCTTGTAAAGCCTTGATAAATAGGATGGATTCAAGCTGACATAATCCCCAAGAGCGGTTAGGGATATATCATCCTCAATATGCTCCTCTATATAGCGATGCACCTTACCCACGACCTCCGCCGGCAGCTCTGTTCCTCGAATCGCATTCCATTCAAAAAAGCAGTCCGCCATTTGCCAATAGTATGGAATGAGCTCCGTCCATGAAGCGGTCATCTCCTGGCGGAACAGTTTATCCAAATTAATCTGGGTATTCATATAATCACGCAAATCTTTATTTTTGTGCAAATGCGCCAGAAATACCGCAGATAGGAAATGGTACAACTCAACCTTGCGCTCATAAGGAGTATTCGCATCGTTCCAGATGTCTGTCAATTCAACAAACAGATGATTAAACTGCTCGCGGTGATTATTCTCAAGACAGCTCATCAGCAGCTGTACGCGAGCGTGAAAAAAGCTGTCATGATAGCTTTTCGCCTTCTCATTTTCTTCGGACTTCTGAATATCTTTATCTGTCATGATGACCTCATGGAACAAGCCATGGCCCTGCATAAGACCGTATTTCATCCCATGAAAACGATCCGACAGCCGATTCCATGGGACAGCCTCGCTGCCAATAAGAAAAGATACGGAGAGGCTCAGCAGCTTTCTGCTGGTCGCCTGGATCGTCTCCAAATTGCCGCTCACATAGCGGTATGCCCGGGTCCATTCCATCGTACCGGTATCCGTCGTTAACTCCGGGCTGGCTTTTGGCTGAAAGATCCATACCATTTTGTTCATCTCAAATACGACGGAGAAGCAGCGCACATGCGCAGATAAATACTCATCGCTGATATTTTGAAGAGCGTAAGCGAGCAAAGCCTTGTCCGGCGCCGTGAACATTTCCTTCCAGGCATCGATCCGGCCTATCAGTAAATAGACAGGCAGCGATGCGTCGAGCGGAATGTCCATTTCCGCAAAAGCGTCCCGAAGCTGCTGCCCCGTCATCGTCTTGCCTTGACATAAGCCCCAAATATATTCCTTCTGCAAGGAAGGCATCGCAATTCTCATTTTGGATTGGGCACGCAGGATCATTTGAGCCTGATCCTGTTCCTCTTCGATTTCCTCTATCGCCCGTTCAACGGTATGAATGATCTTCTCGTCGCTTTCCACTTTTAGCAAATAATCAAAAGCGCCAAACGTAAGGGCGTTCTTTGCATAGTGAAAATCATTGTACCCTGTCAATAAAATAACTTTGCACTTCGGCCACTGCGATTTGATTTCCTGCAGCAGCTCAATGCCCTCTATTCCGGACATCTTAATGTCCGAAATCACAATATCCATCCGGTGATGTGACAGCACCTCAAGCGCCTCTTCGCCGGAATAGGCCTTCATGACTTCAAGCTGCAAGCGCTCCGTCTTCTCGAACAACTCCAGAAGACCATCTACGATAATCGGCAGATCATCCACGATTAAAAGCCTGTACATGGCGATTCCTCCTTAGCTCATGCTCAGTTTAATAATAGCTTGAAGCCCGCCAAGCTCAGAGCGGGATACGGTAATCCCATACGCTTCTCCATAACGAAGCTGAATTCTGCGATGAACATTCAGCAGGCCGGTTGTCTCCTCCATCTGGTTCGTTGAATAACGAAGCCTCTTTCCAAGCGCATCGATCTCCTCGTCCGTCATGAACTCGCCGTTATCTTCTACATAAATGTAAAAAGCATCGTTTCGCAGCTTGCTGTGCACCCAAAGCTCGCCCGTGCCGCGCATATTGCCGAGGGCATGCTTATAAGCATTTTCAATGATAGGCTGCAAAATCAATCGGGGGACTTCAATCGGCTGGGCTTCGACTTCAAACAGCACTTGGATTCGTTCCCCGTAACAGATCGACTGCATCTCCACATAAGTGCGGGAATGCTCAAGCTCCATATCCAGCAGAATGTCGTCATCATGATGGCGAGTAATGAACTGAAAATATTGCCCGATGTACAAACAGAACTGGTAGGCTTTTTCCTTCTGCGTATCGGATTTAATCAAGCGGCAAAGCACGAAAAAGCAATTATATAAAAAATGAGGATTAATTTGCGATTGCAATCGTTTCAGCTCCGAACGCTGATTGCGAATTTGCTGCTCATAATTTTCCTCAATCAATGTCTTCAAAGATTTCACGGTATCGTTAAAAGCCTGGTATAAATAGCCGAACTCATCCTGCCTGCGATCGATCAAAATCGGTTCCAGCTCGTTTTGCTGCATGCGGCGGAAGGAACGCACCAGCTTTAACAACGGACGGTATATTAACCGGATTATAAAATAGGTAAAGAATAAAAAAATAAAAACAGCAAGCGCGCAAGCCCACCAAAACAAAGTTTTATATACCTGCAATGAACCGAGAATCATCTCTTCCGGTATACTCGTTACCGTGTATGAATTCCAGAGGCTGGAATACTTGAATACGGTAAGAAAACGCTTGTTTTTATAATGAATCGTATCATAGCCTTCATCTAATTTCGCTGCCTGCTTCTCAAAAGCCAGCTGCTTCATCAGATCACGCAATTCAAGGTCTGAGCCGCTATGGATTTCCCAGCCGCGCTCCAGATTAAACAATACGGTCTGACCACCCCTGCTATTGCCGATTTGCGCTAATGTTTCTTTAATTTTGCCGGTTGAGAGCTCTACGCCTACCACATAGAGCGGGTTCTTTTTGCTTGCAGGGTACTGCATCGTAATAAACAGCCGGTCCTGCCAGTAAATAAAGGGCTCCGTATAAAGCTTCTTGTCCGGCTGCATCGCTTCATATTCTTCCGCATTCAGCTTGGTTTCAAAGCTGTTACTCAGCACCGTGCGCTCGATCAGCGGAATGTACGCCTTCGCCTCGCGAATGAAGGGACTGGAATTTTTCATTAAATCCAGACGGTGCTGAATATCCAATATTTTATACGACCGCTCATAGGAGTTCATCTGCTCGCCAGTCGCCGCCACTTCCATTAAATCCCTGTCCATGACATAGTTAGGCAAATATCGGCTGATCCGGTCTGCTTCCTGATCCAGGGAGTCTAAATAAAACCGCGTCGTATTCAGTATCGAATCGGATATTTCACTGCGGATATGATCGGCCCCTTGTTCATTCATCATCCAGGTAATCGCCATAAGCGGCAGTAAGGCTGCCAAAAAGGCAGCCATTATTTTTTTGAATATGGAGGAATCCTGTAATAAGAATATACTTTTCATCGTTTGTTCTCCTGTGCCCGAGATCTACGACCTTCTTTGTCTATTCTTTTACACTTCCCATCACAATGCCTTTGATAAAAAACCGCTGCAAGAATGGATAGACAATAAGAATCGGGAAAGCCGCAACAAAGATTTGTGCCGCCCTGCTTGTACGGTCAGACAGCTGCAGCATGAGTTCCACATTTTCTGATTTAAGAAATCGGAAATCCATCTTAATAATAACGGTTTGCAAGAAGGTTTGCAGCGGGTAATTTTCCGGATGATTCATATAAAGCATGCCATCGAACCAGCTATTCCAATGCCCTACCATCGTAAACAGCCCCGTTGTTGCCAGTGCGGGCAACGATAGCGGAACATATATTTTCCAAAGTGTTGAAAAATGCCCGGCTCCGTCAATCCGTGAAGCATCCTCAAGCTCCCTGGGCAGATTGCGATAAAAGTTCAATAGCAGGATGACGTTGAACACGTTAATTGCCATAGGTAGCACCAACGCTCCGAGAGTATCAATAAGTCCCAAGCTTTTAATTGTCAAATAGGTAGGAATGAGTCCGCCGTTGAACAAAATCGTGAAAACAAATATCCATGCATAGACGGTTCTTAGACGAAACGTATTGCGATCCTTGGATAAGGGATAAGCTGTAATAATCGTTAACAACATACTTAATACCGTCCCGACAACAACCCGTTGAATCGAAATGCCAAAGGCTCTTACATACTCAGGCTTGCCGAACACGTTATCATAAGCCGCCGTTGTAAACTCTACAGGCCACAGCGCAACCTTGCCGGCTGCCGCCGCCGAACCCGAGCTAAACGAAATCGCCAAAATATGAAGGATCGGCATTAAGCATAAAAAAGATATAAACGCTAGAAAGACTAGGTTGCAAACTAGAAAAGCCCTTCTTCCGAATGACGGTTTAATAACCACGGTCAGTCTCCTTTCTGAATCACCGACTTTTCCGCTACTAGAAAATACGGTAATTCGCTAGTCGGTAGGCGAGTACGTAGGATACGGAAATGAAAATAAAGGATACGACGGATTTCAATAAGCCGACAGCTGTGGCAAATCCGAACTGGGCTTGCTGGATCCCCATACGGTAGACAAAAGTATCAATGATATCGGCACTTTCATAAACCGGTGCGCTGTACAGGTTAAAGATTTGATCAAATCCTGCATTCAGGACATTGCCGATATTAAGCGTCAGCATAAGAACGATGATCGGCATCATTCCCGGCAGCGTCACGTGAAGCGTTTGTTTCCAGCGGCCCGCGCCATCGATTTGAGCGGCTTCATAAAGCGTAGGATTAATTCCTGTCAGTGCGGCCAAATAAACAATGGTACCAAATCCAAATTCTTTCCATACATCGGAAATAACCATGACATAAGGGAACCAGTTATTATCGCCAAGAAAGAAAATCGGCTTCATGCCGAACCATCCAAGCAACTGGTTCAATATGCCGGAGGAAGGAGACAAAATATCGACCAAAATCCCGCTCAGCAGCACCCAGGATAGAAAATGGGGCAGATAGACCAGGGTTTGGAACGTTCTTTTCATCCATTCTCTACGCAATTCATTAAGCAAAATTGCTATCGTGATTGGCACGAACAAACCGGCAACGATTTTCATTACAGCAATGTATACCGTATTAAAGAAGATGCGGCCGATATCCGGATAATCCATTAACAGCTGGAAGTTCCTCCATCCGATAAACGGGGAGCCGAACAACCCTTTATTCGGCACATATTTTTGAAAAGCCATCATGATTCCTGTCATAGGAATGTAACTAAAAATAACAATCATAGCTAAACCCGGCAGCAGCATCAAATGAAGCGGCCATTCCTTCTTCCACATGCGCGTCAGACTATTCATATCTTCACCTCGCTGATTCACTTTTCATGTTGTGCGCATTCCTTGCTCAAGAACCTGATTGTTCTTGAAAAAAGGAGGGATTGCATAGATTCAATCCCTCCTTTGCGCTACAGATCCTATTTCATCGATTGATACCACTCGTTAACTTCTTTCGTGATTTCATCGCCGCCAAGCTTCTTCCACTCTTCAACGAATGTATCGAATTCGTCTACGGATACTTGGTTCATTATGATTTTGATGAATATTTCATCACGTTTCTTCGTTAAAATTTCTTGACGGTCTGCCATCGTCGGCGTAGGTGCGCCGTAGAATTTGTTTTGAAGGTATTGCTTGTTCTTTTGAATTTCTGGAATATGCGAAAAGGCTCCATTAGGACCAGAGATTATATACTCCCACCACATGCTTGTATCGCCTTCAACGTATTGCATGGCGCGTGCATAACGCGTTTTTTGGTCTACAGTCTCAAGGATGCTTTCGTCCTTGTTTTCAATGGCTTTAGGCAGGATTTCGCCGTTATTGTCAAACTGTTTGCCTACACGAAGCGGGTTAAGCAGCCAGTAGTTGTTGCCTTTTTCCACAGGGTCTTTGCCATACGTGTATACCTTCTGCTCTTCTGTCGGATGATTGTCAACAACGATCCATTGGTTCAGCAAACCGATTACGCCTTCCGGATGCTTGGCTTTTTTAGAGATCACATAGTACTCGTCAACGCCAAGGCCAATTTGATTCAATGTAGGTTTGTTATCGATTGAAGGGATAGGGAACACGCCCCATTCTTGAACCACCTTGCCATCTTTCACAGCCCCTTGAACAAGCTGTGCCGGTGTCCAGGAAGCGCCAAATACCATGCCGATGCTGCCGTCGTAGATGAGCTCTGCGGCTTTTTCCGAATCTTTAACCGCAAACTCTGGATCGATCAACCCCTTTTTGAACATGTCTTGCAGCGCTGCAAGAGCTTGTTTCATTTCGGGCTGAATATCACTGTTCATCAAACCGCCGTTTCCGTCTTCCATCCAAATGTTTTCATAAGCATGATAGCCGTTCAAGAACGCTCTCAGACCGGTAACGCCTGTTTCTGTACTAAAAGGATTCTTGCTGACCGCAATACCGTAAGCTTGTTTTGTACCGCCAGGATTCTTCGCTTTGAACGCTTCGGCAATTTCAATGAAATCCTCCATTGTTTTTGGCTCCGGCAAGCCAAGTTCTTTCAGCCAGTCGGTACGAACGAACAAGAATTGATAGTTGAACGGGTTGTAGGAGCTTGGAATCCCCATCATTTTCCCGTCAATCATCGCTGTTTTCATTTGCATGCCGCCGTCCATGGTCAGAAACTTTTTTGTCTCTTCCGTAGCATGCTGATCATAAATCTCTGTCAAATCCATAATCATATCCGCCTCCGTTAGCTCTTTAAGCTGTGCAGCGTTTACAAGCAAGAAATCCGGAAGATCGTTGGATGCGATCGCAATTTTTACTCTCTCTTTAAATTGGCTTACATCTGCAATCCACTTGTTTGTAATTTTGACACCGATATCTTTTTCATAAGCGTCATAAACGGAGTTTTTGTCGAAGTCTTCACCTTCGTCAAATTTCAAGTAAGGATCGCTTGGCGAAACCGTTGAAACCTCAATAACATCCTTGCTGTTTCCAGTGCCTGTCGTCTGGATCGGCTCCTTGGAATTTCCAGGTGGCTGGTTTGGCTCAGACGACGTTTTGAAGCCGCAGCCTGTAATCGCCAATGCAAGCGTCAAGGAGATCATGACAAGTGCTTTTTTGCTCTTCAAATTTACCCCTCCGTGTATATTTCGTTTAGTTTTTGCTGCAAATTGTACTGCAGTCTTTCATATTTCCAGTATAGAAAGAAGCCCCCCGCTGTTCTATATACTAGTCTTTACTTTCGTATACACCTCTTGACACCAGGCAAAAAGTAAATAATTACCGTGAATTGACATATACAACGGAGCGTTTACTTTTCAATGAGTAACACCTCAAAAAGTATGTATGAACGTAAATAACAGTATCTGGTTGAAGGCATCCCTTGTCTATATACTTAGCATATAAACTCATGATTGACTGGAGGCATTGGATCATAATGAAACTTCATATTGCTTATGACCATCCCATTCCTATCAATGCTTTCGAATGGACCCCTTCCACGTATCGGCAGCCGCCTCATATGCACGCGAGTCTGGAGATCGGCCTCTGTTTAACAGGCAAAGGCTATTTTTTCTTTGGCAACAAACAATATGCAGCGAATCCTGGCGACCTATTCCTGGTCAATAATGAAGAACGGCATATTGCCCAATCTGCCCCAGACGACCCGAGCCGCTATCTTTTTGTTAACTTTGATCCCGCGCTGCTGCTAGCGGAGGAGCCCGGTCTGCTGCTGCCGTTTTCCTATCGCTCCACTCATTTTTGCAATCATATTATGGGCGGCTCGTCCCTCGCCAAACAGCTTACGCCTTGGGTGCTGGCTATAGCGGAAGAGCTGCGGGAGAGGTCCCCAGGTTATTTAGCAATGGCCAAAAGCGCGCTCATTCAGCTGTGCGGCCGTCTTCTTCGACATTACGACGGTTTGCTGACCGATAAAGAGCGTCATCATATGGTACACTCCGTTCGCCAGGTGCAATCACTGGCCGCTTTGGTCGAGCATCGTTACCGCGAGCCGGTTAGCTTAGGGGAATTGGCTGATGAACTTGGTTTAAGCATCTCGCGCGTGAGTCGGGCGTTTCTGGAAACGACCGGTTATCGTTTCTCGGAATATGTTTCCTTGCTGCGTGTCCAGGCTGCCAAGCGTGAATTGGCAGGTACGGACAAAGCTGTTGCTGGTATTGCATTCGAATGCGGCTTTCAAAGTTTGCCGACCTTTTACCGCGTTTTTAAAGAGACTGTCGGTCTGTCTCCGGTCCGTTATCGGCAATCTATAGGGGCTACGAAAATGAGCAAAAAATGAGAATAACGCGTTCATGTTTTGAGAAGCCATTGTCGTCATGACTGGTTATAATCAAGGCATATTTAGATTACATGGATTTCAGGAGGGCAACCGTTATGACGAAATGGATTGGACTGAGGGAATTAGTTCGTGACGAAATAAAACAGCGTGGAGAAGAAGGTTGTTATGTTGAGGGGATGACCGAAGGTCTCGAAGCAGCCGGAACAGACGAAGCAAAGTTAATGGAAGTATATCAGGCTTTAATGGCTCTTGAACCTCGTGCGGATTTCAGGTATTTCGAGCCGTCGGAATTGGAAGCCATTCGCGCCGAACGTCCGGATGGACCGAGAATCCTGCCCGGAAACGGGGATGAACTCAAATGGCAGGATAAATTTCATGGTGCGTGGCTTGGCCGTTCGGCTGGTTGTGCGCTCGGAAAACCTCTCGAAGCTCCTTCCTTCATGCAAGGCTCCGGCGGAAGGCCCGGCTGGCACAATATCAAGCTGTGGTTCGAAGGCGCAGGGCAATGGCCGATTTGCCACTATACACCGGGGGATTCAACTGCAAAAGCCGAGTACGGTATCGAGATCGCAAGGTGGAGCAGCTTGGCCAGCTGCCGGGATAACATTCGCTTTATGGAAACAGACGATGATATTCGTTATACCGTTCTTGGCCTGCTCATGCTTGAGGAGCGAGGACTTGATTTCAACTCCTGGGATGTGGGCAAGCTGTGGCATCGTCATTTGTCCTTCGGGCAGGTATTCACGGCTGAAGCGCAGTCCTATCTTAATTTCGCTCGTGTCACTTCACATATTAGCGGCGATCAGCCAGATGACTGGGAGAAACATATCCATTGGGGTCGTTCTTATTTGAATCCTTACCGCGAATGGATCGGCGCCCAAATCCGTGTGGACGGATATGCATACGGTGCTGCCGGCCAGCCCCAGCTTGCTGCTGAGCTTGCTTGGCGGGACGCTTCCTTCTCTCATGTGAAGAATGGTATTTACGGCGCCATGTTTTGCTCGGCTATGATTGCCGCCGCATTCGTTGAACGTGATATGAAGCGAATTGTTGAGATCGGATTGAGTGAAATTCCGAAACACAGCCGCCTTGCAGAAGATATCGCATTAGCGGCCAACATTGCTGAGGAAACGGAAGACACATTAGATTTAGTGAGTAAAATATGGGAAGCATTTAAGCACTATCACCCTGTTCATACCAATAATAATGCTGCATTATGCGCGGCTGCGCTCATTCATTCCGGAGGCGATTTTGAAAAAGGCATTACGACAGCCGTACTTGGAGGCTGGGACACCGATTGCAATGGGGCCACCGTCGGTTCCATTCTTGGCGCATCGCTTGGAGCTGCAGCACTTCCTGCGAAGTGGATCTCGCCGCTAAACGATACGTTGTATGCCGATGTCAGTGGCTTCCACCCCATTGCCATCTCCGAATGCGCGCAAAGAAGCTATCGCGTCTTCCGAAAATTGCAGCATTAACATGATTAAGGATGAATCCAGTTGGAGGGGGCGGCTAGCTCCCTTCCTCTCCGTCGAGTAGCCAAATGGAGTTTCTCTTTTAGACTCTCACGGAACCTTACGTGAGCCTCTCAACTCTTTTACATATCGACCGTTTGATTAGTCTTCGGTTCAGACAGTCAAGGGTTTACTTTGGGATTATGGATCAATAGTTTCCCGTTAACCTAGTGACCAACTGACTAGAACTTCATTCGATATACCCCAGCCTCACCGAGAAAATCTTCTCGGGTCAATTCTTTTTCTCCAAGCAATATCCGATAATTCGTTATCGTGCCATCATGTGAAATCATGATTACTTTTTTATAGCTCTCCCCGATCCAATCTAATAACCGCTTAGCATACCCTTCAAAAGTATCTTGTTCGATCCTATTAATCCCTTCTTTCCAGCAATCCAAATTGAAATCAAGAATTTTAGTATCTCCATATAGATTTGTGATTTCAGTTTTAGAAAGGATGTGATCACAAGCAAAAAAAGGAAGTTCGAGGTTCTGAGGAAACATTCTCGGACCAACCAATGGAGAAATAATGAAGTCCATATCATTTTTTATAATAGTTGCCGTCTCAATTGTACGTTTAGTTGGACTTACAAGAACTAAATCATCAGGATCAATTATAATTTCATTTCGTAGCTGCGTTACTTGAAATTTTCCGTATTCTGTAAGACTAGGATGCAGAGTATTTAACCGATTTGGATAATCGTTGAGATGTTCTCCATGACCATGGCGAATAAATATGAATTCCATGTCCACCCTCCCTTATCTCATTCCGCTATTCGGCGTGATCCCATGAAGCGACTGAAATGCCCACGCAAATGAAACCGAAGACTCGTAGCCGTATTTATGGCGATATCGACACTCTAATCGCTTCGTTATTTTGCAATTCGAGCGCGGCAAGAGTAAGTTTTCTACGCATTCCTCCTCTCGACAAAAGTATACAATCCCGTCAATAGTTGCGTCTTCTTTTCTTGAGCACCTAGATTATGGCGTTCTCCGACCAGGCTGACTGTCTGTTTAATTTTAGCTTGGACCTGTTATCCATACAACTCTGGTAGTTTCGAGGTTCCAAAAATTGTTATGCATAAAGAGTGACAGGCATCCCAAAGCACGACACGGTCAAACATAGCAATTACGATCAAAAAACTCCTGATAAATTTTGCTATAATGACGTTAACCACTTAAGGGGGAGCAAGATGGAATCCTACGATACTAGTATCTTAAAGGTAACTGAATATATCGAACGTCGAATAAATCAAAAGATAACATTGGAAGAACTTTCGCGTGAGGCAGCATTTTCAAAGTATCATTTCATGCGAATTTTTAAAGCCTTAACTAAGGAAACACTTAATGAATACGTTAGGAAGCGACGGCTGACATTGGCTGCGAAAGAATTGATAGAAAGTGATACATCTCTTATTCAAATAGCA
The DNA here is from genome assembly GCF_037969785.1 of Paenibacillus sp. FSL W7-1332. NCBI lineage: Bacteria > Bacillati > Bacillota > Bacilli > Caryophanales > Paenibacillaceae > Paenibacillus > Paenibacillus sp. FSL W7-1332. The sequence goes on from NZ_CP150209.1 coordinate 3,905,439, forward strand.
CTCAAGTATGGCTACGCCTCGCAAGAAGCATTCAGTCGAACTTTTTCATCTTACATGGGAACTTCGCCATTAAGTTATCGAAAAAAAGGTGCACATCATTATAACTTATATAAGGATGTTTTATCCGAGGAAATTTTACGGACAAGGAAGCACCCTGTTCGTCATGAAACATGCATAATCGAAATCTCAGGATTTTATATTGGAGGAATTGTTTTAGAAAAGAATGTCAATAACCACACCATATCAAAGCATTGGAATCAGTTTTATGATGAATTAATCAAGCTTTCTATCGACCCCCATACAAAAAAATGCTTTGGTTATGAATCTTTGGATCAAGATAACGAGCCTTACTATATTGCGGCGGTTGAAGTAGATAGTTTAGAAGAATTGCCTAAAAGCTGGATAGGGAAATACATACCGCCGCATAAGTATGCAGCAATTCCATTGGATAATGTAATTGAAAATATTCCATTTGCTATGGAAGAAATCTATCGAAATGAGTTACCTGCACTTCATGTTAAACCAGTGCTAAATTTCAGCCTGGAGTATTATGATGAAGATTTCACAGCCAATGAACCAACACATATGCTTCAATATTTAATACCCATCGAATAGGAGGAGATTGTATTGTATATTGGAAACGGAGCTTATTGTTATGCGAATTCGGCAAGTATGTTAATGAAAAGCGTTGGGGAGGATGTTCATCCTTCATTGCTCGAAGTTCTATCAGGAGTTGGTCTAGGGGTAACGATGTATGGTAATGGAAGTCTATTTTTACATAACAATACGGCAGATCCAGATGTTGCAATATCTAAAGCCATGGAGATTGCTGGATTTGCTTTCACAGAAGTATTTTCCAAAGCGGATGCTGAATGTCCAATTGATGAGATGAAAAAGCATATAGAAAAGTCACCTGCTATGCTTGGACCAATTGATATGGGATATTTAACCTATTCGCCAAATCATCAATTTCAACAAGGTGCTGACCATTATGTATTAGCTTATCGCATGGATGACAAGTATGTTTACGTTCATGATCCAGCAAACTTCCCGTATGTGCGACTACCTATTGAAATGCTCAAGAAGGCATGGAAAGCTGAGAATATTGCATATGGTCGAGGCAGATATCAATACTGGCACTCCATTAGAAGAGTAAGTAATCCTTCCATGGATGAGATTTATGATGCTTCCATTCGTTTTTTCCAAAATATTTATGAAAATACAGGGGAAATCGGAAAACAAATTGGAGCAAAAACTGGAAAGGCAGCAATTGAAGTCTTCGTTGAAAAATTACGCAGCAATGAAATCTCTGATGATGCAATTGGCAACCTTAAATTTTTCGTTTTCCAACTGGGAGCAAAGCGTGCCAATGATTTTGCTAATTATTTTGAGAACCGAAACGAAACCCTATCTCAACTAAAAAGACAACAAGCCGAACTCCTTGGATTATGTCATTCGCTAACCATGGAAGGCGATTGGAAAGAGCTTGCTTCTGTGCTTGAGAAGTTCGGAATATTGGAAGAAGCTTTTGAAGGAGAAATTCGTGGATTACATGTACATTCCTGATTAAAAAAACATCCGCCTAATTTTAATTAGGCGGATATTTTCGTCTAAAATCTAAGATTGTTATTGTTTGGATCATTTGGAAATAGGAATCGTTATGGATTCACTCTCAGACAAATTTTCCCCAAATAATGATTTTGGAGAGCCTCATGAGCCTTATTGGCGTCCTTCAGATCAAAAATATGACTGATATGAACGGTTAACCTATACTGTGAAATATGACGTTGAAGTCGGGCTATAATCTCGGGCTCGGGTTCGCCGTTATATCCTGTAGCCTTGATTCCTACGGGTATCCGTAAATCTGGTTGTATCCCGTGAGGGTATACGAGTCGTCCATCTTTACGGAGACAGTTGACAGCAGTATTAGCCGCATCTCCCCCTGCGGTAATTATGGCTGCATCGAATCCAGACGGCGCAAATTTCCTTGCCATCGAAGAGATATCCTTATCTTTGCCGTTTACAGTGGCATCGCAGCCAAGTTTCTTCATTATGGCAACTCCGTCTTCACCTGAAGCAATCGCAAATACACGGGCTCCCATTCCCTTCGCCAACTGCACGGCGATATGTCCAACCCCGCCGCTGGCTCCAAAAATCAGAATAGACTCCCCTTGTCGTAGTTGCAGTACACCCTCCAGCCCGCGCATTGCGGTAATTCCGACTCCAGAAATAACCGCCGCCTCCTGCATGGTTAATCCATCCGGAATACGGGAGACATACTTGGCATTGATGGCCGCATATTCCGCATAGAAGCCGCCATTAGGATTCAGAAAGGCTGGTGCATAGACCTGATCTCCCAAATCTACATTAAACACCTTCTCACCCCGCGCAATCACGATTCCTGAACCTTCCGAACCGAGAATATAAGGGAATTCTGGATTCATGTTTAACATTTCTGCATATCCGCCTTGTCGTTCGAATGCATCCCACTCTCCAACACCCGCATAGGCAACTTCAATCAATACATCTTCGGGGCCGATTTCAGGCACACCAATCTCCCGATGTATCAGTTCTTCTGGACCGCCAAACCGATCAAGCACTGCAGCCCTCATAGTATTTGGATGTTTAGTCATGGTTACCCCTCCAATAAACAAGTCTCTCCTTGCTAAGACCAACTTATCATATAAACATGTCAATAGTTGGCATGTTTATATCGATGGATCTTTGTATCCAAGGCTAAACAACCGATGTTGGAACTTAACATCTATTTTAATGCATACTATTTTGGAACTTCTTGAGCCTAGATCGCACACCAGCCTCCGCTATTTGGCTAACAAATGCAGGTCTTTTTCTTGCTTCCGATTCGGCCCATCGCCTCGATTTTGCCGATATATTCCGTTGCAAGCGGCACTTTGCATGCCGTATTGCCGACATCCACATGCACTTTGCCGACCGCCTCCGCGACTGCCTTCGCTTCCTCCGTTAATGGCTCAACGTATGCACCGACCGAAATAACGAAATTATTCATAACATAGCGGACCCAGTTGCGCTCGCCGTGGATGGTGTCGCGCACTCTTGTCAAATAACTGCGTAATTCCTCCATGTCGAGTGCTTCATCTGGCGCAACCGATACATAATTGGCATATGTACTCCATCCGCTTACGGCGACCAGTTCCTCCGGCGAATCAATCCACTCCACCGCCAGGTCATGCGCGTGCGGACTTTCTGCGGCTACTCTCGCTACCGTATACTCGGCAGGCGAATGCCAATTGGCTCCTGCCACCCAATGCTGCAACTGTTCTTTGGTGATGGTCTTCGGATTGATGCTAAGCCCCGCCAGGTACATCGCATCGTAGTTGCCGGATTCATAGAGCTGCAGAGCGAGATCTTGGTCTTTTTTCACATGCTTAACGAGCTTCTTCATGTCCCCGATTTTAACGCCGAAGAACGGCTCTTTCGCACCATGGCGAATATAAGTGCTTCTCGTCTGCTCACTGCCCATGCCAGCCAATGCCTGCATGATTTCTTCATAGGTCATCTATTAATCACGCTCCTAAACATATATTTAGCCGTCCAATTTAGTTATCGTGTGCATAGGATTAGCATACTTACTATATGGTCGTCATGCAATCACAATTGCCTCCCCCCTCGAGGTCAAAAGCCGCTTGTTATCCTGCAGGACGGACGCCGATACATGCATCTTACTGTCCGCGTCCTGCGGGTCGCCTTTGTTCTAATGACAATTGAAAAATCGCCATCTATACTAAACTCATAAAGCGTATGGAATGGAGGAGCCGTCTTTACATGAAAATCCTACTCGACATCAACCCGCGCAACGAAGAAACCACGGTGACGATACACTGCAAAGAAATGACCCCAGCCATCCAGGAGATCCTCGAGTACCTCAATAAGAATGACACTGATTTGATCGTCGGAAAAGATGGAGAGAACCAGCACTTAATTAAGCACGAGGATATACACTACTTTCGTACAGAAGGCGATGTGGTCACAGCCGCCACCTCAGAAGGAATCTTTAAAGTGAAAGAAAAATTATATGAGCTCGAAAACTCCCTTCCCTCCCACCGCTTTATCAGGATCTCAAAGTCCGTCATTGCAAACCTGTATGCAATGAGCCATTTCGAACCATCATTTAACGGGACCCTTTGTGTTCACTTTAAATCAGGTGAGAAAGAATATGTTTCGCGTCATTACATTAGCCGAATTAAAGAAGTTTTAAAAATGAACCGGAGGGAAACGAAATGAATGCATTTATTTTCAGAAGCATCATCGGCATATTCTTCGGGGCTTTTATTGCTGTTATGACTACAAGTGCGCTTATTTATTTTGGTGGACAATCGACAATAGACGGGCTGCTTTTTATTAAAGATGCATTTGGCTATATTTTTTGCGGCTGGCTGTTTACTGTCACACCACTCTATTTTAAGATCCGCTCACTTCGCCTGCCCATGCAGACAGCCCTGCACTTTCTAACAGTCACCATCGTCTACTTTATATTAGGCCTATGGATTGGCTGGATTCAGATTAGTGTAAGGAACTTTTTGATATACCTGGTCATCTCTATTTTCGGTTATGCCATCGGATGGATTGGGTTTTATCTTTATTTTAAAAATGAATCGAAAAAGCTGAACAAAGATCTTAGAAGGCATTGAATGTTAGGAGGATCAGCATGGAGAGTGTTATTACAGTTAAAAATCTATCGAAAAACTTTGGCGGGACCCAGGCAGTAAAGAATCTTTCCTTTGATGTTTACAGAGGTGAGATCTTCGGGATTATCGGGCCGAACGGCGCGGGGAAAACGACCACCCTCGAAATTCTGGAAGGAATCTCTGATCCAAGCCATGGAGCGGTTGAAGTTCTTGGACTTGTTCCCAATAAGCAGCTTCGTGAGTTAAACAAGAGAATTGGAGTCCAGTTTCAGGCCACTTCGATACAGAAAAAAATGAAAGTAAAAGAAGCGCTGGATCTCTTTTCTTCATTTTACGATAACGCCACGCAAAAAGATTATTTAGTAGAATTGCTTGGCTTACGCGAAAAGCTGAACGTAAAGTTCGATGACTTATCCGGCGGATGGAAACAGCGGGTAACTCTTGCTTTAGCCACTCTGCATGAGCCTGAAATCTTATTTCTTGATGAGCCGAGCATGGGGCTTGATCCCTCAGCAAGACGGGACATGTGGTCATTGATCCGACTGTTATGGGACCGTGGAAGTACCATTGTGATAACCACGCATTATATGGAAGAAGCTGAACAGCTGTGCGACAGGGTAGCGATGATTTACAGCGGCCAATTGCAAGCTTTGAACTCCCCTCGTGAATTATTAAACGAAGGTGCTTCTGGCTGTCTTGCCTTTATCAGCGAAGAACTCGGTCCCGAATATTTAAGCTCGCTTCCCGGTGTTGAGCGCGTTGACAAGAATCAAGCCGAATTCAAAGTGTTTTGTGATGACCAGCAGACAACGGCATATCACATTTTCAGTTACTGTCAGGAAAAAGGCATCCCATTGTCCAGCTTCAGGTTTGAGAAAGGCTCTCTCGATGATTTATTTGTTCAGTACCTAGAAAAGGAGAAGATCCGATGAACGCAATCGTAAAACTCGCCAGTTTAGAAACAAAAATGTTCTTTAGAGACCGTTTAAGCATGTTTTGGACGTTCCTCTTTCCAGTAGTGATGATTGGGCTGTTTGGTTCCATGTTTGTTGGAGATAACATGAGCCAACAGGCTTTTGCGGAATATTTTGTTCCTTCGTGGATTGGCGTCAATATCGTAACCACTTCCTTTTTCACACTGGGCACTGTTTTAACCAATTACCGGGAAACGGGCGTATTAAGAAGATATCAATCAACACCGCTCCAGCCATGGAAAATCCTCGCCGCCCATACCTTTCAAGGGACCGTCATCTTTGCTATCTCCGCCATGCTTCTTATGGTCTTTGGCATGCTGCTCTATGATTTAACCCTGCCGGCCTATATCGGAAGCACTCTGCTTTCATTGCTTATTAGCATCCTGGCCTTTTTCCCGTTTGCTTTATTTCTGACTTCCTTAGCAAAAAACACTCAGGCTGCTTCCGCAATCAGTTCATTATTTCTAAACCTGATGCTGTTCCTGTCAGGTGCGACTTTTCCGCTGGAGTTGATGCCGACGGTTCTTCAATATGCAGCGAAAATACTCCCGCTCTATTACGTCATTCAGTTGCTGCGGGGGACGTGGACAGAAGCGCCTATTACGGAATATGGCTTTGAAGCTGCTGTTTTGATCGGCATTGCAATTGTATCTATAGTGCTTGCTACACGGTTTTTCCGGTGGAGCGGGAAGTAGGAATAGTATAAGGAGAACGTCTTCAAAGTGAAGGCCCTTTGAGTTTCCCCTTAGCGTAATGTGTTTGAGTCTGTTTCTTATAGTGTCCTTACTACTTAACGAAATTTATACTCTTTCTTAAGCAATGCATATAGGACATTATCAACAAACCGATTCCTCCAATAAAAATGCTCCTTTAATATCCCTTCTTCCGTAAACCCAACTTTCTCAAGCACCTTTCTTGACCCCATATTCTCTGGTTCTACAAATGCTTCAATTCGGTTTAATCCAAGATTGTTAAATCCGAATTCAATTATCTTCGGAATCACCTCAGTCATAATACCTTGCCGCCAATATTCTGGTGTTAGTTCATACCCGATTTCAATCTTGCAATGATTTTTCGCCCAACCATGAAATCCACAAGTTCCAATTACACAGTCTTCCGACCGCAAGGTGATTCCCCAGCGGATTCCTTGATTATTTTCAAATCTCTGATTCCATCTGCGAATTAGTTCTTCTGCTTGTTCAATATTCGTAAAACTCTCCAAATCATAAAATTTTGTGACTTCATCCATTGAAAAATATTGAAATATTTCTTGTGAATCATCTTGTTTAATCTGTCTAAGTATAAATCTTTCCGTTTCTAAAGTAGGGAATTGAGACATGTTTTTGTCCTTTCATGGTTTGATATTCTATTTAACTAGTGAATCTGCGATCTCATTTATCAAACTATTCTAAAGATATCATTTAGAGTATTCTTAATCTAGAAATTCCCATAGTATTCCCCTGTCATGTTTGCCTCTACTGCCCTTTAGCCAAGTTAAGGCAGCTGATCAAATTGGTCGGCTGCCTTCTCGTCTTTATTCAACTAACGTGTCCCTTACTTCCATGTTCCTTCATACCGAACCAAAGATGATATTTATCCCTCTATGGATGATCCAGCGCTCTGTATGTCTTCATCATTCAGGAGGTTTTTCGTACCGCGAACCACAATTCTACAAAATTAAGGCCATTTCTGCCTCCATAGACTTCGAATTCCATTCCATCCACCTGCTCGTATCCTGCTGTTGGAAGCCATTCTGAATAAAAGCGGTGGTATAAAGACTCGATGGAATCATTAAATTGATCCCATGTAAACAGCTCTGATGGGAATATTGCCCAAGTGAGTGAAGGGATCGTTATTTCCAAGTATCCATCTGTTTTACTGGAATCGCTCTTAAATGAACACAGCATATACGGAAACGTATCATTTTCGGTTTTTCGATAACTGCACACTGCATGCACTTTATACATATCCTTACTCAGATATACAGGCAATTCACCCGCATTGGCAGTAAGTCTCTCTACTTCGCCATTGGCATGGCATTGTTGCCATAATCCCCCTGGTGTACTCGGTCCATCGCCATCACCGCTTGTTTGAAACACTCTTTCAATGCCAAATACTTGGAAAGATTCCTTGGTTTCGATCCGATAATTCATCGCCTCAACCCCTTTGATTGAAATAAGAAAGGTAAGCCGTGGATATGCTTTCAACGCGACACCTTCTTGACGAGCCGTGGTTGGATTGACACCATGCATCGATTGAAAAGCTCTTGCGAAAGAAACCGGTGAATCGTAGCCATACTTAATGGCGATATCAATCACTTTCGTATCGCTATTCAACAAATCAATTGCTGCAAGAGTAAGCCGTCTGCGTCGTATATATTCCGCCAGTGTAACATCCGTAACGAAGGAGAACATTCTTTGAAACTGATAAGACGAACAGCAAGCTTGGCTTGCTGTCTTCGTCAGGTCGATTTCTCCAGATAAATTTGTTTCAATATAATCCAATGCCCGATTCATCCTCGTAAGCCAATCCATTTCTTTCCCTCCTCTCAATCGAAGTATAGAATATCAGCGACTTTGTATCGCAACTTTTTATGCTCAAGTAAGTTGGTATTATCACCTCTCCATCATTCAGCAGGGACAGATACAGTGGCTTTCTTCTTCACTTCGACCAGATCGTTGACTCTTGTTTACAATGCAAAAAACCTCCAAGGTTGTCTCCATATCTTACGACATGGTTGCATTCTCTTGAAGGTATTTTTAATTTGTCTCACGTTATGGGGTCAGTCCCATTACTGTTTACTCTCGTACTGCTTTTTTACTTGCCACATATCCTATAAAAGAACCAGCCAAACTGAAAGCATAGACTATTATTACAGAGATGTATCCAAATGCTTCATATGAAACTGAGGGGAAGAAGTACCTTAACCCATACGCCGGTCCTATAATAAATATTCCAACTGGTATTGAAAAAAGTATTGCATCTATAAGATACATTACAAAAACACATGCAACAGAGACGAGACAGTAAAAAGAGCTGAACTTAAGAAAGCGCATGCTCCGTTTGTCCCTATAATTAGTGTAACCTCCCCATGACATCCACAAAATTAAAAAGAGAATAGTGCTCACTAAATTCATAGTTGAAGGTGTGTTGCCTTTTAGGTATGCACCGAAATTTATAATCGTAAACGGTATACTAAGAAGTAAAGCAAAGAATGATTTCAAAATCATGGCTTATTGAGGATTATAGTCATGCTCAAAGTCATGGCTTTTATATATTTAGACATCTCCACTTCTCCTTCGATTTTTTAATTTCTGTAGTGTAACCCTATGTACTTGCACTTCTCGAAATGATGGATGATCCCCTTTCTTGCATGGGGGTTATTTCCCTCAACTTAGTAAACACCCAAAAAAGCAAAAAAGTTACATAAAAAAACTGAATCAGATGAAATTCCTCAATAGAACCTCACATTGTTTCAAATCCATCACTTACAGGCTTCACTTCTTTTACTCCTCCTGCATCGGGTTAGCTCCACTCATCATACTCGGCTAAAAAAGCAGATAATTTTCAATTTCTGCCAATCTAGGGTGATTGCTGTTAGAGTAAAATCTATAATGTAATAATTAATTCAGGATTTTTTAGGAAAACAGTCTTTAAGTTCAGTCAATATTTTATTATTCTTAATGGGATTTATGCTGATTTTCCAAGGAATAAAACGAAAAAAATCAAAGTAAGGTTCGTCTGGAAATAGAATTATCCTCAATGTGACAGTATCGGTCTAGAATTCTTTCCAACATTCAAGAGGCAGCTGATCTCAATGTGATCGGCTGCCTATCGTTTCCCGTTATTTCAAGCGTATTGGTGAACCCACTCTTTTATCCGAGAGGCAACCTCGGTTACATCAGTAACCGTTGTATCAATAGTAGGCATAGGTGGGTTATAGACCTCATCGGCAATTTCAAGCAATCGTTTTGCAAAGTTTTTGTGGTTTTGAATCTCTTCCTCCGCCCAATTTCTTTCACGTAGACGTTTTTCGCGCGTTTCCTCATCACAATGCAGGTTTAGGTAATATACATGCTTAAAAAAAGGAAAGTCCGCACATTTTTCAATATCCCACGGCATCATTGTTCCGCATATTATAGTCATGCGTCCATTTTCAGCGATATTGCGTGCAACCCGCGCCAAATATTTCGCATTTTCTCCCAATCGTGCCCGATAAATTCAATAAGACTATCAGGGTCAAAAATATCAAAATCAGGCATCAATCTCCGCAATTCCTTGATAACATATGTTTTCCCAGACCCACTTGCACCTGTTACGATAAATAAAGGAAATTTACTTTCCATTGTTATAACCTCGACTTATACTGCTGTCTATATTCGCTCGGGAGCATACCTGTCTGCTCTCGAAAAGTTCTGCTGAAATATTTCTCATCTTCGTATCCGGTTTGCTTGGCAATCCAGACAATTGGCCTGGCCGTCTGCTCCAGATATTCCCGCGCTTTATCGATTCGTACCTTGCGCAGATATTCATTGAAGGAAAAGCCTACGATTTCTTTGAAACATTGATAAAAGTAGCTTCGGCTTAGATTGACCCGCTTCGCGACATCGATGGCGTATAACGGAAACTCCAGTTCATCGTGCACGATCTTTACCGCGTTCATAATGCTGCCGCTCACTTCCGGGCTCAGCTGCAGGCTGCCTGAGCGCGTAATCCCATTTTCCCTGAAATGTTTCAGCCAGTCCGTAACCTCCCGCCAGCACGTAAATGTGTCAGGGAGCTTAATATCATCAGGTTGTATCGCTCTATAGAGCCGGTTCCAGTCAACCATAAAGCCGTAGATCCATTGCATTAGCTTGGGGACGGGTATACGCAGTTCTTTTAATCGACTACAAAGCTTATCAAAGGCTTCATCGTCATGGACCCAAGTGAAGGCGTGTAGTAAATTCTTCACAGTGTCCGTCTCCTCTTCTCCCGGTTCAGGATGTTCTGCCAGCAGCTCCATGACAGACTTCTCAATCGGATAGGGCTCATTGCCGTCGAAGTCGTAAAAAAAATCTCTGCTCCTGTAAGCCCGTATCCGTTGGTGCAGATCGGATGGAGATAAACCGGCTGTATGCCGTAACCGCACCATATGCCATCCGGAGCTGCGCGTTCCGTTTGGAAGCGGCGGCAACGGGTCTTCTTCGTAATGTCCTTGAGGCTGAACCTCCTTGGCAAGATCCGTCAACCACATCAGAATAGATCCTTCCGATTCGGCTATCCAGCCCAAGGAAACACAATCCGCAACCATACTGCTTGTTAATGGCTCATCCGGGAATGTCAATAGCGCATAGGCCGTATCGGAAGAACAAACCTCTGCTATCGTATGCGACTCATTCTTGTGCTTCTGCTTCTCTTCCACAATGCGCGAGTGGATGCGACGAAACACCTCTTCGAACTGGTCTTTTTCTAGCTCTACCTTGGCAATGTAATCAATGGCACCCAGTCGCAGCGCTTCCTGAATGTATTCAAAATCCTGATGAAGCGTCAACACGGCGATCGCGATATGCGGATATAACTTGCGTACAACCCGAATTAATTCGATGCCCGACATCACGGGCATGGCCAGATCGGTCATTAACAGGTCTACCCGATTCGCCTTCAGAAAATCGAGCGCCTTCTCCCCGTTGGCAGCTTCGCCTACAACTCTCATTCCGAACGATTCCCAGGGTAAAAAGGACATCAGTCCCTTACGTACAAGCTTGTCGTCGTCTACGATGAGAACATGGATCATTTCGTTTAATCTCCCTCCCCAATTTGTATCGAAATGATGATGCGGGTACCATTGCCAAGCTCGCTTGTTACCGTCAGACTCGCTTTCCCTTCATAGTGAAATGCTAACATTCGTTTGACATAATTCAGTCCGATTCCCATCCCCACTCGATGGTGTTCAGTCTGTTCTTGCTCAAGCAACGCCTCAATTGTTTCTTCAGGGATCCCCCCACCGTTATCTCGAATTTCAATCTCTAGTCTGTCATTCTTTCTAACCTCCACCTCGATCCTGCCGTTGTCATCCAGCCCGTGATATAGCGAATTTTCAACCAACGGCTGCAGAATGAACCTAGGGACTGTCACTTCGAGCAATGCATCGTCTACGTGAATATTGACATCGAACTGAAAATTGTATCGAATCTGCTGGAGAATAAGATATTGTTTCAGTGAATCAATCTCATCCCTGATTGTCGCGACACTGTTGCCTTTGCGGAGATTGTAGTAGAGCAGTTTGTTCAACGAAGTGACAAGCCTGTCGATCTCCTCCTGACCGTTCATAACGGCAAGCCAGTGAGCGGTATCCAGCGTATTCATCAGAAAATGCGGATTGATCTGATACTGCAGCTTCTCGATCTCCAGATCCGCTCTGCGCTTCTCCTTGGCCTTGATTTCAGAATACAGCTGCGTAATCTGAACCTTCATATGTTGAAATTGGTTTAACAGCATTTCAAATTCCGGGATGCTCGATTGCGTGGCAGCCGCATTAAAATTGCTGCCCGCAATCGATTTGATCTCCTTATGGAAGCGCGACAGCGGCCGGTACACCATTTTCCATAAAAGCCAGCCAATCGTCAGACTAACTACGGCGAACAACAGTGCCAGCCCCAGCATCTGCATCATCCAGCGATTTTTCTCGCGGTTGTAGTCGGATTGCGCAATTAGCGAGACCACGCTCCAGCCCTGATTGCTGACTTGTCGATACCAATAATAATCGGAAGTCATGCCTGTTACCAGGGACGGCGATAATGAGTCCGAAAAAAATGAATTTTCAGGAAAGATATCTTGAAGTTCGCTGTATGAAATTCTTCCGTCGTTGTCCAGAATTAAATGATTGGTATGCTTGCTGACTTCATCCAAATCAAGAATGCTCTGCGTCAGCTTGAAACCGGACTCAATGTAGACATAGGCATCCTCCCTTTCCGGCAAATCCACCTTTCGCAACGCGGAAAGCACATATTGATTGTTGAATCGATCTTGACTGATATGCGGTCCAAAATAGGTGATGCCATAATACTCTGCGAGGATTGGAAGGTTATCGACATTGAATGGTTGTTTCATGCCTGTATTCTCAAAAAGAGTGGTCTGATCGTCGCGTAAATAATACAGCGTTAATCCGACATTGGGATTCGTGAATGTGATGAGATTCAGTTGATTTTTGATTTCGTCCGTCAGATAACTCCGGTCATACGGCTGCTTCGCCATCAAAAACATCTCAAGCTGCCTACCGACATTCCCTTTAAAGGACAGTTGTTGGGATACGTGATTCAGATTGTTCAGCGTGTTCTCAAGCGACAATCTGACCTGCTTTAAATTGCTTTGAATGCCGGATTGCAGCTTCGTATTCAGAATGGATGTAATGGTGTTGTATGAAAGATAACAGGTGCAGATGAAAGGGATCAATGTTGCTGCGGCGAACAGTAAAAGAATTCTATTTTTCAAGGTCAATCGCTTCAGGCGGGACTTCCAATTCTTTTCCGGTTTCAACGCTAGCATCCCCATCGATTATTGACTCCTCCTCTCTTCGAATCAGGTCTAAGACGTGCATAAATAGAAACAGGTGGGAAAAATCTTTCTAGAATATAACACAAGTAAAAATGATTATTGAGCAAAGATTTCAATAATTCAGATGCCTGATCTGTTATCTTTCAGTTGAAAAAAACAGGGTAGACAAATGTCTTCTCCTTAGTGGGTGAAATGTCCAGCCACCCGGAACAGCCGTCAATTTTTGTACATATGACCCCCTCATTTAGAAACCACCTTCTATCCTTGAAGGCGGTTTCATTGTGTTACAGTTAAATGGTCCATAGGGATAGTTATTCCATTCAATCTGATAGAAGGGGTGTAATTATGAAAAACAAGTCAAAAACGTTAGCGCTATTACTTGCCTGCTTTCTCGTTCTGGGTGCTTGCAGCAATACAACTAATAACACGCCGGCTGCACCGGAGAAAAGCGCGGAATCAAGCGAACCCGCTGATCCATTTGGCCGCTACGAAGAACCTGTCCAGATCAGCATCAGTATTGAAATCGATCCCACCGATAATGAATTGCCGCCTGGCGACACGCCGCTGGACAATCAATATACTCGTCAGATTAAGGAAGCGCTTAATGTGGACGTCGATCATCAATTCGCTGCCTCCGGCCAGAATCTTCGCCAGAGAATTAGTCTCGCCATTGCAAGTAACGATTTGCCGGATGCTATGGTCGTCAATGCCGTTGAGCTGCGCCAACTGGTCGAAGCCGACCAAATTGCCGATCTTACTGAGGTGTATGAGCAATATGCATCCCCGGAGATAAAGACCATCATTGAAAACACCAACGGTGCTGCCTTGGAGGCAGTTACATTCGACGGCAAAATCATGGCCCTTCCGGGTGTGCAGGCAAATGCCGACGGCATTCACCTCCTGTGGATCCGTCAGGACTGGCTGGATAAGCTGAACCTTGAACCGCCAACCACGATGGCAGAACTTGAGGCCGTCGCCCGTGCTTTCGTCGAAGATGATCCGGATAGCAACGGTCAGCGCGATACGATTGGGATCACTGGTCCGGAGAGTGGCGGTAAGCTGTATGCGAACTTCCTGGAGTCGAAGAACAATTTGTACGGTTTTGATGCCATTTTCTCCGCACACGACTCGTTCCCTGGATACTGGCTCGAGGGCGAGGATGGCAGCCCTGTGTACGGCTCAATTCTGCCGGAGACTCGCGAGGCGTTAGCTAGTTTAAGAGATTTGTATTCCAAGGGACTTATTGATCCTGAGATGGGTGTTCGTAACAAAGCGGATGAGCCCATTATCGCCGGAAAATCCGGAATGTTCTTTGCACCATGGTGGATGGCTTACGGCCCGCTAACCAATGCCGTTAAAAATGATCCCGAAGCCAACTGGCAAGCTTATGCCCTGCCTTTGAATCAAAATGGCGAATTTAGACCACATGCTGCTACACCTTCAACTGAGTTTGTGGTGGTTCGGAAAGATTACGAACATCCGGAAGTTCCGATGAAATTGCTAAACAATTTGTTTAAAAACGAACAAGAGAACACCTTTGACCCAAGCAAAGGCGGTCCTGGTTACTATCCGCTCCGCGTGGTGTACGCTCCATCCGATGAAATTGAATTTACAGTCAGAGCCCTCCGTGATGTGCTGGCTGGAAATAAAACCGCAGAGGATTTTGCGGATAACAAAGCTTACAAATTGCTGCCTTCGGATATCGCAAGCATCAAGACGATCAAAAACGAGCCTTACGATTCTATGGATCTTTCAACATGGAACCCTGAAGCGAACTGGGGAGCATGGACACGAGCGTACTCCATGATGGTGGGCGGAAGGCCGCTGGTTGATACCGAGTTTGAGGAGGTGCCCAGTCTTCTGTATGAGCAGACGCCATTAATGGAGAGCCGTTGGGTGAATCTGCGAAAGTTAGAGGATGAGACCTTCCTGCGCATCATTATGGGCGCGGCTCCACTGGAGACATTCGACTCCTTCGTCGAGAACTGGAAACGTCAAGGCGGCGACCAGATTACCCAGGAGGTTAAGGACGCACTTGTGAAGTAATCTTAAGGCATATTACGAACCATATAACCAGAGCTCCCAGCACCTGTCAGGAGCTCTGGAACATTCGAAGTAGGATTCGGGGAAAGGAGTGCTGTCATGCGAATGAGAGGTTTCGCCAAACATTATTATCTGATGCTGATCCCGGGATTTCTATGGTTGCTCGTCTTCAGCATCGTTCCGATGTTCGGTATCATCATTTCGTTCCAATATTTTAATCCAGGCAAAGGAATCCTGGGCTCGGATTGGGCGGGACTTGAGCACTTCAAGTATATGTTTTTGCTGAAGGATACACAGGAAGTCTTCATGAATACGCTTGTCATCGCGTCCATGAAGATTGTCGCCAATCTGATTGCGCCTCTGCTGTTTGCACTGATGCTCAATGAGCTGCGTCTGATGATTCTCAGACGCTGGATTCAGACCATTGTCTATCTGCCTCACTTTTTATCCTGGGTTATTCTGGGGGGCATTGTACTAGATCTATTCTCCTATAATGGACCCGTTAATCAACTGACTGCTTTGTTCGGATTCCAGCCCAAACTGTTCTTTGCCGATTCCCAGCTGTTTCCGTTCCTCGTAGTCGGCAGTGACGTCTGGAAGGAATTCGGTTTTGGTACCATTATCTATCTTGCCGCGCTTACCGGTATCAACCCGGCACTGTACGAAGCTGCCAACATCGATGGCGCAGGACGCTGGAGAAGTCTCTGGCATATCACGCTGCCCGGGATCCGCACGACAGCCGTATTGCTTACGGTACTCAGCTTGGGTAATGTGCTTAACGCGGGCTTCGACCAGATCTTCAATCTGTACAACCCGCTCGTCTATTCTACAGGTGATATTATTGACACCTGGGTCTATCGTACAGGTTTGCTCAACCTCCAATATGAACTTGCGACCGCCGTCGGCCTGTTGAAGTCCGTTGTGGGCTTCCTGCTGATATCCGTCTCGTATTATCTGGCTTACCGTTTTGTTAACTATCGCATATTCTAAGGATTCATCCTGATGAAAGCTATGTAAACTCATACCATTCCAACTAGAGTAGGAGGTGCTGACCGTGGTCAGAGACCGGACGTTCGGCAACCGTGTGACGGATATTATACTGATTGTAGTCCTGATAGGCATTACTTTGTCATGCGTCCTGCCGATCTGGTACACGCTCTCCCTTTCGCTTAGCTCCAACTCTGCCGCTGCGGCCGGTAAGGTCTGGCTATGGCCAGTCGATTTCAATCTCAACGCATATAACCAGATTCTCAATGACAATCAGTTCTTCCGGTCCTTCTGGACATCGACCGAGCGAGTGCTGCTGGGGGTTATTCTCAATTTTATCATGGTTGTGCTCATGTCTTACCCGCTCTCGCGGACAGCGAGAGAATTCAAGGGGCGCAATGTGTTCATGTGGATTCTCATTTTCACGATGTTGTTCAACGGCGGTCTGATCCCCCTATATCTGACGGTCAAAGAGCTCAACATGCTGAACAGCATCTGGGCACTTGTCCTGGTAGGCGGCGCGCAGACACTCGTCTTCAATGTTATCCTCACGATGAACTTCTTCCGCAACCTGCCCAAGGAGCTGGATGAAGCCGCCCTTGTCGACGGCGCGGGACCATGGTACATCCTGTTCAAGATCTACATCCCTCTGGCCGTGCCGGTGCTGGCGACCGTCTCGCTGTTCAGTATCGTGTATCACTGGAATGAATTCTTGTACGGTCTGATCTTCATGTCCCGTGAGCAATTCTATCCACTCCAGACGTATATCCAGCAGCTCGTCGTCTCGGTCGATCCATCGACGATGTCCGAGGACCAGTACCGTCGCTTGTCGGAGTTGTCCAACCGGACACTCGATGCCGCCAAAATCTTCATCGCGATGCTGCCCGTCCTTATCGTTTATCCCTTCCTTCAGCGCTTCTTCATCCACGGGATTACGCTGGGGTCGGTTAAAGAGTAAATCACCCACCAGGGCAACAAGTTTCAGAGATCTATACCATTTTCTTAACCTTTATATTAAAACATCTTGCAAAAAGGGGCCGTCCCAAATGATCTTAGATCTTGAGAAACGGCCCCTTTTTACTGTTGCTTCGTCTATAAAAAACTCTAATATAATGGAACCATGAGCTCGTCTGCCTTCCTCTTTAACACGCATGCCGTATTGATGGGTTAAGGCATATGGTGTTATCTAAAGGAGTCTGTTCTCTGTTCCCTGGTTACATCCTTCCCCGTAGCTTGGGTATCAAATGTATAGTAACAAACTTACTTCGCTGCAACGGCTTCGATCTCAACTAGCAAATCAGGCGATGCAAGGGCTTTGACAATAACTAACGTCGTCGCCGGGGGAGGAGTCGGCAAGGCCCCTGCTCCAGCCTCCATGAAGGCACCCAGTTGATTTTCATCGGTTAAATAGATTGTGGATTTCACGATGTCGTTGGCATCCATATTCGCACCTGCAAGAACTTTGTATAAATTATGGATCGCCATTTCCGTTTGTTGCCGAATACCTATACCGGGAATTCCATCCGGACCTACACCTACTTGACCTGAGATGAACAGCATTTGTTGGAATGATGTAACCTCTACTCCGTGGTGATAAATGTCCGAGGAAACCACACCTGGAGGGTTGAATTTTCTTAGCATCTTTCCCATCTCCTTTATTAGCATATCGGGATTCGTGTTCAAAGTCGGATGCAGGCATTAGATTTTCCTAACGGCGAACCACAGTTCAACAGTGTGAAGGCCGCCTCTTTCGCCGCAAACTTGCATTTCCATTTCATCCACCTGCTCATTGCCTGACGTCGGGAGCCATTCCGCATAAAATCGTCGATACAACGTCTCAATGGTTTCACCAAATGCATCCGAAGCAATCGGTTCGGAGGGGAAGATGGCCCATGTTTGTGCGGGAATCGTTATGGTTGAATACCCTTTTGTGTTGCTGGTTGCGCTCTTAAAGGAACACAACATATAAGGGAACGTGTCGTTTCCTGTTTTTTTATAACTGCAAATTCCATGTACTTTGTTTGAATCTTGGCTTACAAAACGGGGCAAGTCGCCGGCGTTACAAGCAAGTCTCTCAACTTCGCCATTGGCGTGGGATTGCTGCCAGAATTGTGCCGGCGTGCTCGGTGCATCACCACTTTCATCACTTTGAAAAACTCGTTCAATACCGAAAACTTCGAATGATTCCTTCGTTTCAATACGATAATTCACCGCATCCACCCCCTTAATCGTAATCAGGAATGAGAGGCGTGGATAGGCTTTAAGAGCAATTCCGTCTTGGCGAGCCATTGCCGGCGTGATCCCATGAAGCGATTGAAATGCCCGCGCGAATGAAACCGGAGACTCGTAACCGTATTTTATGGCGATATCGATCACTCTAATTGCTTTGTTATTTTGCAATTCGAGCGCGGCAAGAGTGAGCTTTCTACGCCGAATATACTCTGCCAGCGTTACATTAGTAATGAATGAGAACATCCTCTGGAACTGATGAGATGAGCAGCATGCTCTACGAGCAACTTCACTCAGTTCAATCTCTCCAGCTAAGTTTAATTCGATATAGTCCATCGCCCGATTCATCCGTTCAAGCCATTCCATCAGATTCCTCCTCTCGACAAAAGTATAATATCCCGTCAATTTCGTACCGCAACTATTTGTGCACAAATTAGTTGCGTCTTCTTGGACAATGTTAATGTACATTCATTGTAGTACAAAGCCGAGCATGGACAGCGCCATCAAGGGAGCCGTTACAAATATTTTCGTTTAATACTCGCATTATCCTGCCCGTTAGCTTAATGAAATGTCTGGCGCCGAAATGCTATCTCACAAGAAAAAAAGGGCCCCGCTCGGCATAGCCGACTGCGGAGAACCCCCTAACGATTCAGCATTTACTTTTTCGCTTCCAAAGCTTTTTGGTAGATTTCAAGGTATTGGGTTAGTTGGAGTCCGTCTAATCCCTTGACGTAGGCGTCCCATTCCTTATTGATGTCTTTAGATCCGGTAATAAATTGAGCCATGTTGGACTTTACGTAATCGATCAACGCAGTCTTGATTTGCGCCGCGATCTCCGCGTCTTCCAGCGCAATAAAAACTCCATTTGGGTATTGCTCCTTGGAATGGAACGGCTCATATTCCTTGGATACCTGATTCAGCCGCGTCCCATATCCATCCGGTGCCAGCGGATCTTGCGGTGCGGTCCAGGAAGCTCGATACGCATAAGTTCTTAAAGAAGGCCCGATCTGTTCCCATCCGTCATTATGCGTTGGCTTTTTGTCCGTTTTCGGAATCGACGTATATTTCGCTTGATTTCCGTTAATATCCAGCTCTCCGTCTTGTGCCTTTCGCCAACCTTTGCCTTCCGGGCCGTTCTCCTGCAGCAGAATTGCTTCTTCGGTGTAAAGGTAGTCCGCGAGGCGGATCGCTGCAATCTGCTGGTCGTTGGTCGCTTTATTCGTAATGGCAAACTGGGAATTACCAATGCCGGCAAAATTCAGGGTTTGCTGAACGCCGCCGGGCCCTTTTAGAGGTGGAACCACGACGTAATCCTTATGCCGCGGCGCTTTATCATCCATGCTGTAGGCATAACTGATCAGCGCGGTAGACAAAGCTCCCATAACGTTGTCTGGTTCCCGGTTGGCCATTTGCTGAACCGCGTCAGCGTTTTGTGTAAAGGCCGCCGGATCAATCAATCCCTCTTTGTATAACTTGTTTAAGTAAATCAACCCTTGCTTCCATTCATCCTTATTTGCCGTAAAATCAACCTTGCCGTCAATGACCCTTAGGAAGGTGCCCGCATTCTTCTCGGTATAATCATCTAAAATAAAGGAGTTCATCAGAAATGCCGAAACGTTTCCCGCCCACATCTCATCTGATCCCGAAAGCGGGAGTTCGTCGACCTTGCCGTTTCCATTCGGATCCTTTTCCTTAAAAGCCTTCAGGACATTGTAAAACTCTTCTGTGGTGGTAGGAACGGATAGTCCCAGCTGATCGAGCCATTTCTTGTTGATCCACATTTTCAATGCGTTATCGCAGTGATAACATTCATTTACTTGAGGAAGGGCGTAAATATTGCCATCGGGGGCCGTTATCGAATCCTTCATATATGGGATATCCTGCATTGCCTTCTTTATATTCGGCGCGTATTGTTCGATCAGGTCGTTCAACGGGATAAACACGCCTTGCGATCCATACTTCATCTGTTCTTCCTTGGAGAGGTCCCCATGCAGGATGACTTCCGGGTAGTCTCCACTGGCGAGCATTAGCTGTTTGCGATCCTTCAAGGCATTGTTCGGAACCAGATCCCAATCGATTTTGATGTTCGTTTTCTCTTCCAGGAACACGGTAAAGGCATTGGTTTTCATATCCTCGATGGTCGGAAACTGCGGCGCAAACATTCTTATCGTCATCGGCTGCTTCACAATCGGATAGGTGCCGACCTCTGTAAACAATTCACTTTGTTCGGGAGGCGATTCCGCCCCTGTCTCACCAGCAGCAGCGTCCGGGTTCTCCGGATTGGAGGATCCTCCACAGGCACTCAGCAGCATCGTCAAGGTCAACAGACAGATTAACAACGCGATTAAAGACTTCGTCCACCCTTTGCGCATCAAAACAACTCCCCCATTCTTTTTCATGTTATTCCTGATCACAATCAGTAAACTTCCAATCACCCGTATCTTCCTTGAATAAAAGACCGCACCACCTCCCTTAAGCTGGTTTCCCACTTATCCTTTCAAGGAACCGATCATGACTCCTTTGACAAAGTGCTTCTGAACAAACGGATAAATGATCAGTACCGGTGCACTCGCGACCACGATCAGCGAATATTTTAATAGATCCTTCAGTCCTTGCTGCGCCTGCACCTGATCCACATTGGCCATCATCGACGGATCCACCGTGTTCAGAATCAAGACGTTGCGTAGAATGATTTGCAGCGGGAACAAGTCCGGAGATCTCAGGAAGATCAAGGCGTCAAAATATGCATTCCAATGTCCAACTGCGTACATGAGCGTCATGACGGCAATAATCGGTTTGGACAGAGGCAGGACGATGCTGAGAATGAACCGGATATCGCTGCATCCGTCCAGCTCCGCCGCTTCGGACAGTTCATCCGGGATGGTCGTCTGGAAGAAGGTGCGGGCAACGATAACCTGGATCACGCCCATGGCTCCCGGCAGAATCATCGCCCAACGGGTGTCGAGTAACTGAAGATCCTTCACCAGGAGATAGTACGGTATCAAGCCCCCGTCGAACATCATGGTAATAACCAGCACAATCATAAAGAAATGTCGGCCGTACAGCGTCCGCTTGGCAAGCGGATATCCAAACATGATTGTCAGTGACACGTTGATCGCCGTCCCTACGACCGTGTAGAACAAGGAGTTCATATAGCCGACGCCGATCTGCGGGTTCTGAAATACCGCCTTGTATCCATCCAATGTAAAATCGACTGGGAAGAGCCATACCTTTCCGGACACGACGGCCTGCGGCGAGCTTACGGATGAGCTGAGAATATAAATCAATGGCACGGCCACGATGATAAGAATCAAGGTCAGGAAAGCATAGATCAAAGCGACAAATATGCGGTCCCCCCGGGATTCCCGAATTACGGTTGTTGTTTTGGGCATTTTGTTCCCTCCTTGGCACCTTTTTCATTTAGGTATGGTTTCAGTCGGCCTCGGCGATGAATTCATTCGACTCACCACAGACTGCTGCTCGACAGCTTTCGGGCGATGTAATTCACGGCGATCAACAGGAGCAAATTCACCACCGAGTTGAAGAAGCCGATCGCCGCCGAGAAGCTGAAGCTCGACCCAAGCAGACCTACTTTATACACATAAGTAGATATGACTTCGGAAGAGGCGAGATTGAGAGGGTTTTGCATTAGATAGATTTTTTCGAAACCCAGCTTCATAATGTTACCAAGATTCAGGATCAGCATGATCACTGACACGGGAATCAGGCTGGGGATATCAATCTTGAGGATCTTCTGGATGCGGGAAGCCCCATCCACCTTGGCCGACTCATAAAGCTCAGGATTTACTCCGGCGAGCGCAGCGATATAGATGATCGCCCCGTATCCGGTGTACTGCCACACATCGGACCAGACATAAATGGATTTGAACAGATCAGGCATACCCATAAAATTCGTATTGGTTACTCCCATCATTTCGAACAGCTTGCTGACCATGCCCACTTGGGGCGTCAAATTGACGATAATGATCGATACCATGATAACCGTCGATATAAAGTAAGGAGCGTAAGTTATCATTTGTACGCTCTTCTTGAACAGCCCATTTCGGATTTCGTTCAGGGCGAGCGCCAGAATAATCGGTGCCGGAAACCCGACGGCCAGACCATAGAAACTGATCCCAAGCGTGTTTTTGATGTAGAGCCAGAAGTTTGGGGATTCAAAAAATTGTTCAAAGTATTTGAATCCAGCCCAAGGGCTTCCCCAAATCCCTTTAATGACGCTGTAGTCCTTGAATGCAATCACGATCCCGGCCATCGGCACATATTTGAATACAATCAAGTAAAGAAAGGGGAGCAGGAGAACCAGATACAGCTGCCAGTGACGCCTGATCCGGATCCACGTCGTTTGCGGGCGGGAGCGGGTGCCGACCTGAGCAGGACCGGGTAGCCCGGGACCGCCATGTAACTTATTGTTGAGACTTCGCATCAGCATGAACTCCTTCCGTTATATGTTGCGGATATCATTAGCGCCCTTTTGGATGCGGCGGAATGTATTGCCATTGTAAACGCCCGATCTTACGATCAACAAGAAACAAGAATAAACGGGTTAACCATTTTCGCCTGCATGATTTATAACGAAAAAGGCAGCGATGAGCTCGCCACCTTAACCGTTTTCTACAAAGAAACCGTTTTCAACCGTTCGTTTTGCGGAGCTGATTGCTGCGGTATTCGCCCGGTGCCGTTCCCATAATCCGTTTAAATACTCGCGTTAACGAGATGGCGTGGGTATAGCCAACCCGCTCCGCAATCTCTTGTACAGAGGCATCCGTCTCCAACAACAGCTTCACTGCTTCACGCATCCGTACCTGGATAAGGAAATCGACGAACCTCTGTCCGGTATGTCCCTTGAACAACTTGCTTATATATTTGGGATTCAGCTGAAAACGATCCCCGAGCATCTCCAGCGACAAATCCGGGTTGGCATAGTCCTGTTCGATCAGCTTGCAGATCTCCCGGATAAGCGCTGCGTACTGCCTGCCTTCTTGTAGCTGACCCACGGATTCGAACAAACTGGTCATGACTTGCTTGATTTCAATCCGCAGCTGCTCCAGTGAACTGCCATGGTCCAGCATTTCCGTAAGTAGGGGAAGCCGTACCTGGGACCACTCGCGGTAGACATCCTTATTCATGTCCGAAAGCTCCCGGCCGACGTTGTACAGTAAATAATTCATAAGGTTAAATATCTCTTCATTGGTAAGAAGGCTGCCCTTTAACTGTGCGAACCATGCCTCATATGCCTCCTCCCACCCTATGTTCAGCATTCGGTAGGATTGAATAATCGAGCTGATTTCTCCTAGGTGAGCGTACACTTCGGCATGGCTGGTGCCGGCGATATCCTCGCAACGAATCAGACGGTTTTCCCCGAGTACGATTTTGTATTTAAGCGCTTGGGCTGCGCTTTTATACGACTTGGACAGGTCTTGGATCCGATAAACCTCCTCGCCGCTTCCAATCGTAACGGTAAATTTCAAATTTTGCTCGGTCCAGCCCCGCATTTTCGCGCCAAAACGGGATAAAGCTTCTCCCTCTCTCTCCTCTGTCTCGTCCCCCTCAAAGTAAATGACGGCAAGGCAGGAGGGCGACGTCCATTCCGACCACAAACGAATACTCTCCTTCATCGCAATCTCGTTCACCACGTTCCGGAGGACGAATTTCAGCAGATTCTGATCACTCGCCGTATACTTCCGGCAGAACTCTCCGTAGTTGTCCATTTCAATGATGAGTAACCTAAACCGGTCCAGCGGCTCGGGTAAATTCAGTATGGCGGCTTCCTCCTGCCACTCTTCCAGACTCATATCGGTTTGTCCCTCAATCAGCTGATGGAACAGATACCTTGTCCGCAGATGAAGATCTTCCTGGTATTTTTCCTGGTATTGCCTGGACTGCTCCAGGATATGATCGAACGCCGACTCAATAAATGCGAACTCATCGGGACTGCCTTTCCATAAGCCCGCGCCCCTTACAGGCAGGGAATAGTCGCTGAATCGCTCGGCGATCCGCTCGATCGGTCTGGCATTGCGCCGAGTCACATAGATCATCCAGATGAATCCGGCGGCGATCATGAGGAGTCCGATCACAAACCACAGATTATAGAGTTCTGAAATCGTGTTGACATATCCGCCATTGATGAGACCGCTTCCATATTTCCAACCGGTGTAGTCCGAGGTATATTCCGAGAAGAGCTCGGATTCTTTAACTTTCGCCTCACTCCCGAACAACAGCTGACCGGAAGCATCTTTAACCTGGATGAAGCTGACCTTGGATTCGTACATATTCTCCGTCAATTTTTTCAGCGAATCCGCCGAAACGTTAACCACGATCATGCCGAGATTATTTTTCATGTATGGCGATCCCCGCACCAGACTGACCACCTGTTTACCGCCAATCATTTTGAATTGCTCGAAACTGCGCCCACCGGTCCACTTTGGAGTCTTCGACACCTGATATTCTTCGATAAATTTGCGGTCAGGATATGAACCGATATAAGCGTTGGTTGCATCACTCAACACATATCCGTCCGAATATCGCACCAAGTAAATGGAATCGATCAAAGGATAGTAATTGATCAATTCCTTAAGCTTCTGCACGGCCCTGATGTTGATGTAGGCATCACTTCCTGAGTTTGCTTTAAAAAAATTGTTCAAAGACTCGCTGTTGATACTCTCGAGGACGATCATATTATCGATCACTTTGAGCGACGTATCCACGATCCGCATCGCCTGTAGGGACAGCGTCTTATTGGCATTCAGCGCCTCGCGACGGCTTTGCTCACTGAACATTTGAAAGAAAACAAAGAAAATAAACGTGATGACAATCATAAATACCGGCATGTAGGACAATAGTAGTCGTTTAAACCATGATTTGCGCATCATAACCCCGCCCCTATGTAATGTGGACATGCTTTTGTATTAATGAATTATACAACGGGGGGCAATCCCCTGTCGGTTGAAGTAACTTTAGAATAATTTTAATGACAATCCGACAGTGGCGGAAGGAGCAGCAAGTTTAAACTCCTCACAAAAGAAAAAGCAGTCAACCTTGTTTTAGGGTGACTGCTTGCCGTCATCATACTTTAGCCTTGACTTCACTTTATCTGTTTTGTTCACTTTTTTCCTTCCTTGCTCCCTACCCAAATTAGTGTGCTCCCATCCATCATTGGTGATGACTGGACGATAAACATCGATAGATCGGGTCAAATGCGGTCTCGATTTGCTCCACATCCTTGTACAGCCAGATCTTTTTAAGCATTTGCTGCGTTTCGTTTAGCGGTTCGTCTCAGTTGACGAGCATCGGACGAAGAAGATCAGGGTCCGGCAGAGCTTTTTTATCGACTTTCCCGTTAGGGGTAAGCGGCAAACTTTCCATCTGCACCACAAGTGAAGGCAGGAAATATTCAGGCAAATTCCGGGCTAAATACGCCTTGACTTCCGTTTCGGACAACACCTGTTTCGCAACAAAATACGCACATATTATCGGATTTCCACTTCCGTCTGCTTTGACGGCTACCGCGGCTTTCGAGATTGCGTTGTGTTCCAATAGCCGGGTCTCGATTTCTCCCGGTTCCACTCGATACCCTCGGATCTTTACTTGATCGTCGATTCGCCCGATCATTTCGATATTGCCATCCGGCAGCCACAGGGCCAAATCCCCCGTTCGATATAACCTTTCCCCGAGGAGCGGATGTTCCACAAACTTGGCTTCTGTCAATTCCAGCTGATTCACATACCCCCGCGCGATACCGTCTCCTCCGACGCAAAGCTCTCCTACTACTCCGAACGGCTGAAGCTTCAACTGTTTATCAAGAATATAAGCGGATGAATTGCATATTGGTCTGCCAATTGGAATGGTCGATATGAAATCACGTTCGATCGGGAAATAAGTGGAGAACGTCGTGTTTTCCGTTGGACCGTACATATTGATCATCCGCAGATCGGGGCACCTCTTCCTTACGGCATTTACGTGCTTCGGCGATAACGCTTCTCCGCCGATTAGCAAGGTGTCTAACGTACGAAAGGCGTCTGGGTCCTGTTCGGCCAGATTATGGAATTGAGCCGTAGTCAGAAACCAAGCCGTAATGCGGTGGCCGATGATGGTTTCCTTCAATTTGTAAAGGTCAAATAGGTCCGTGTCCTTCATCAAATACAAAGTAGATCCGTTCAAAAGGGATCCCCAAATTTCAAAGGTCGACGCATCGAATGTTATTGTACCGGTTTGCAAAATTCGATGCTCCTTGGAAAAGTTGAAATAAT
The DNA here is from genome assembly GCF_037969785.1 of Paenibacillus sp. FSL W7-1332. Classification (NCBI taxonomy): domain Bacteria; kingdom Bacillati; phylum Bacillota; class Bacilli; order Caryophanales; family Paenibacillaceae; genus Paenibacillus; species Paenibacillus sp. FSL W7-1332. Next base: position 3,932,142 of record NZ_CP150209.1, read on the forward strand.
TGGTATTCTTGACCAGTCTTACGATGTTACGATGCTCAACCATTACTCCTTTCGGTGTCCCAATTGATCCGGAAGTATAGATGATATAGGCTAGACTTTGCGAGGTTGCTGCAGATATCGTATGGGGACAGCTGTCAAGGCTTAGCTGCGCGTTGTCCCAATAAATTACTTTTCCCTCAAATGCTATGTCAGGCTTCCAACTGGAAGGAGCCAGTAAAAATCCCGCTCGACTGTCCTTGAGCATATATTCGATTCTTTCGCACGGAAAATCGGCTTCGATGGGCATATAAGCGCCGCCAGCTTTCAATTTGGCTGTAAGCCCGACAATCATATTGACAGACCGATCCGCGACAATGCCAACGACGCTCTCCGGCTTAACGCCGTGATCCTGCAGTGCTTTTGCAAGCTGATTCGCGCGTTCGTTCAATTCCCGATAGGACATCTGATGGTCCTCGATCATGACCGCCGGGCGATCGGGGGTTAAACGGACCTGTTCCTCAAACAAGTAATGGACCGTTTGGCTGGAAGGATAGTCCGTCTTAGATCCGCTGAAAGCCTGAATCTGTCTCTCCTCTTCTTCCGACATCATACGTATGTCGGCAATCACCTTCTCGGGGAAATCAACTACTTCATGCACGATTCGGCTCAAGTGGCCGCTCATCTGCTCGATCGTTTCTTTTCTGTAGGAGCGGGCCGAATATTCAAGGTGTATCATGATAAATTCCTTCTTAAAAGCCGTCAAAGCAAGCTCAAACGTCCCCAGCTGATCGGATTCATAAGGAGTGGCATTGGCGTTTTGCCAAGTAAACGCCGCTTTGATGAACGGGTTGCCGCTCAAATTCTTTCGCATATTCCGATCTTCGAGTGCTTGCATCGTGGTATGCTTGACTTCTATCAGAAACTTACCTAATGGCTTATGTACAGTAGGAGAGTAACGTATAGGAAACATCTGTCTTTCCAACAGATACCCAATTACAGGATCATCCTCGCCGGTATATTTGGCAAGCAGGATCGAATAACAAGCCATAAGTGCCATATCCACAGTTATTCCGAAATTGAACGCAAGTTCATGGAGTTTTCGGGTCGTTGCAAAATCAAGGGAAAAACGAACCTGGTTTCCTTCATCGTCGGCCCATCCCCCCCTCGGCAATTCGTCAATTGATACATCACAAGTCGTTTGTTCCATGACCATCAACCTCCCGGATAATCGATTCATTAATGTCTGATTGTTAACGAACAGAAAAATCCTCTTCGCATTCTGCGATCAAGTAATGTCCCCCTTCAACCCCAAACTAGTTTTTTATAGCGAAGCCACCGTTGTTTTTTGGAACGTCAAAAAAACCCCTTTCTTCAATTCAAAATAATGAATAAAACGGAGGTTTCCCGTTGTATTCGGCAACTGGCTGGCATTGCGGTCGCAGTAGATCCCGCATTAGCCCCTATAGCTTTGCGTCGCCACCTTTCGGTGGGTTTGCTATTGTCGTACAAAAATAGTATTTAAATTGTAAACCATGATTATATTATGTATTCGATTTACAATTACTGTATCTTGTTTCCAAATGAAAATCGATAGGTCTTTTGTTCAATATTGTCTTTCAAGAATGGTTTTGATGATATTGATAACCCTCATGAAACACTAGGTCGCGATAGTTAATCTTTACTAATTTTTTCCACTCCTCGACTTCACTACACTTCACTTAACTATGTATTAAAGCTATTCTGTTCAAAAGAAAGGCTGCGATTTTCTGTAATTACTTGGATATTAGATGATGGCTGATCAAGAAAATAGTTCTATTTTTTAACTTCACTCCTATATCCATTGACCTAATTGCGACAGCAGAAATCATAAAACCCTATAACTTTTGCCTCTTGTCAAACGGGACTAAATTACCGTCTTTAACTGGTAAGGACATCTCGCTTCCGATCAGAAAACTTTCATAAGTTCAACCCACTTGGTAATTCCATCCTTCAAGTTCCCGGTCTAATGGATCACTGGATAATAAAATAAAGAGCCGTTGTCCAGGACAACGGCCTCATATTGCTATATGTCATGAACAGTTTTACAAAGGTCCGGTTATTTTCACCTTGATTTTATTGGATTCAACCGTTACCCCGTTCAATGTAATTCGAATCGACAACTCGGCTTGCCCCGGATGCTTGGCGATAATCTTTCCTTTGGGGTCGATCGCCGCCTTATCCGGACGGCTGCTCAAATACTCAATGTGAGCGCCGGATAACTCCTTAGTCGTTCTTCCTCTCTCAAGGAAGACTTCGTAGGAATAACCGACCTCATCTCCCGGGTGAAGCTGGAGCGATTCAGCCTCGAGCTGTACTTTGTCTAGCGGCATGACCAGATTCGGGTCGCTATACTTCATTAGCTCGCTGCCATATTTGAAATAGAAATTGCCAAAGTCGTCCTGCGCCAGCTTTTCCGCATTGCTCTCCAACAAGATGGACAGCGATTTGCTTGCTGTGTCAATCTTAAACATCTTGCTCGTATAAGTATGGTCAGCAACATATCCCGTATAAATGGTACCGTACACATTGCCGTCCGTTCCAATGGTCAATCGAGGATTGCTGTGTGCATAATCTGCTGTAGGAAACATATCCTCACTGTAAATAATCTCTTGGCGTTCCGTATCATAGATGAACAGAGCCCCCAGCGCCATTCCCCATATGTTACCGTCCGGGCCCCATATCAAAGAGGTTACTGCTTTTTTGCCCGGAACAGGTACCTGTTCCAGCTCTACTCGGCCTGATGCTGTATCGAAAATGGCAAGTTTCCCCTCTCCGCCGGTCATCGCGCCGGTGGCCATAAACAGCTTTCCATTTTGGTAAAGCAACGAATTGATCGAATGACCGGATATAATGTCGCGCTTCACATCAAACTTTCCGGTAACAGGATTGTAGACGGTAAGTGCCCCGCCTGTTTTGCCTGCAATTGGATAGGAACCGATGTATAACAGGTTTTCTTCCTCGACCCCGAGCATGGCTACGGGCCGGTCTTGCTCCGAACCCAACTGACCCAGCCGCAGCGGGTTATTCGGTTCTGATGGGTCCGTCCGGTTCCAAGGTTTGGCTGGATCGTATTCAAAGAGGGTCGCTCTAGGATAAACGCCGAGATACATCTTTCCGTTCAATGAACCGAACCCTTCGACTTGACCGATTTGAGGATAATGCTTGGTCTCGTTACGGGTCGGCGAGTAAATTCCCATTCCCCCGCCTGAAATGAAGCCCGAAGACAGAATCTGCCCGTCTGTGCTCTTCCCGATATTAAACAATTCCACAAACTGTGCCGGAAACGGAAGCTCCGGCGTCTCAATCAAACCGGTTTCCAGGTTGTAATAAAATGCCCTGCCGCTATTTCCGGCCAATCCGACCAAGGTCCAGCCCGGATACTTTGCCTGATCCAGCTGAACATAACCAAAAGCGACGCCTGCTCCTTTGACATCCACGCCCAGCGAGCCGTAAACCCCCGTATTCACATCATACGAATAAAGCGACCACTGCTGCCCGCCTCCCGGGAGAGTCTCATAATAGGTGTAGAACACCGTTTTGCCGTCTGGCGATATTGGTGAGAATCCCCGGGCATTATAGGCCGTATTTTTATTTACGATCCAGCTGGAGGTATCGGGATCATAGACACACATAACGGGTCCTGGATCCACGCGCACGAAAAGTTTGCCCCCTGCATACCGGAGATCATAAACCGAAGTCATGCCGTTAAATTCAGGCGGATGAAGCGCGGTGGATGTTCCGCTTGCGAGATTGTATTGATAAAGCTTGGCGACATCGGCTCCCCCCACATAGATCACTTGACGATCGGAATCGTAAGCAAGGCTGCGGATATGAGACTCTTTCGAAGAAGTCTTGAAGGATTTAAGGATTCTGGTCTGGTCGGATGCGGGATCATATTCAAACAGCGTTTGGGAATATCCCGTTCCTCCATATACTTTGCCATCTTCCCCGGCTACAAGCGTCCAGATCACGGTATCGGTAGGAACCGGTTTGCCGATCGCCCGCAATGTATCCTCTGCCGGATCATATTGAAACAACGTCCCGTTCGGCGTGCTGCCGATGTATACCTTTCCATCGGAGGCTGTCACAATCGCCCAAGCTGCCGATACGTTGCTTCCGTCAAGCGCAACCAGTGGATGAGTGGATTTCACTTCTTTCGAAGCAACATCCATTACGATGAATTGTGCCGGATCACCCTGTGCGACCGTAAACAAAGCATCCTGGCCATTCTTGTCTTTACCGAAGGCTGCAGTCATCAGGGTTAGACTCGACGATTGCGGTCCCAAATTCGTTAAGTACGGTGAGGACGCATGCGTTTGCAATGTGACGCTGTCAACGAAATACCTGCCGGTTTGATCGCCATTAAACTTGAAGGCGACTTTGACCTCTGCAGCATTTTTAGGTGCCGCAGCAGCCACTCTTAAACTCTGCCATTGGCCTGATGGTTCATCGACCAGGCCGCTCACCATGGAGACAAGCTTTCCGTCTGCATCATAAAACCTGAGGTCTGCTTTGCCGCCTTGACCTTCATCCGAGAGCACACTTGCTGTCATGATGACATTGCCGAATGGCTGGACGGCGTATGCATCGCTGACCGCTCCGGAGCCTGCATCGGGCGACAGGCGTTCCACCTGAAGACTTCGTTTCCCGTCTGCGTACACGGACTCACTTACGGTAATGGCAGCTGTGTCTTCATCGGGCTGCCAGCCCGGCAAACGTCCATTTACTTCAGAATCCTCGAAGCCGCCGTTGATCATAACGTTGGTCAATTCTTCATCTGCGGCATACGTGATCGGCATGGCCCAAGGGGTAATTGCGAACATCATGATAACCGTTAGGACTGCGGCAACTCGACTCTTCCACTTGCTTCTCACTAAACTCTCCCCTTTACGAATAAATTTTTTCCCGGTTAGTAAACGCTTTCAATACGATCTCATCTTATCATATCCCTTTATTTGTATACAAGTAAAATACATGTAAATAACATGTGGACTCACTAGTCCCTTATGAGATTTAGAAATGTTATCATGGTGGTTCCTGCCTCTGATTGCAATATGGATATGCTCTGGCGGCAGCGGTCGAGCTGAGCCTGACCGACAGCAGCGTCAAAATACGGTTGGCAGCCGTTCATGGTCTAACGCCAGTCGGCTCCGTCCTCTGGCGCCGTCATGAATTGAATACAAAAACAGCCGGGAATAACCCCGGCTGCTGCATTTGCTGGACACCCCAACCATTATTGTCTCTACGCCTGTCGATGGAAATGAATGCCTAATGCAAACATTTGTTATTCCATCGAAACCCTTATCACTCCGAAGAAAATAAATACGTTGAAAAATCCCGGTTAATATAGTCTTTAAAATGCCTTTTGGCTTTAACGGGGAAAGCATCAAGCTCCTCGGTAGTCCAGATGCTGCGGTGGGTCTCGAATTCATTGCCGTACACCGTGCCTTGCGGCCATTCCGATCCGATGGGAATGTTAAGCAGAACGTGCTTGCCTCTAGCAATGCTGGCATTCAACAGGGTAAGCGCCTTATCCTTATCGAAATGCTCCAGAACATCGCCCATAATCATGACGTCATATTCTCCGGGCGAAGTTGACGGAATAAATTCAAAAGCATCAGCGATGTGAATTTTATCGTAGAAATACGCATGGTAACGGTCAATGTTTTTGGGGAATATTTCAATTCCCTCCACCCTTACCTTCCAATCCTTACGAAATACCCGCCCTGACCACACATCGAGGAATTCGCGGCATAACATGCCCCAGCGGCCAAATCCAACGCCGACATCAAGTACCGAGGACGGCGATATCTGCCGGAGCAGTTCCACGCAATACGAAATATTTTGCCAATTGGATGTCCCCATATTGTTCTTACCACCCCACTTCTCGTTGAGGCGATGGTTCATCATTCATCATGAGATTGATGATGCGAAAATCTGGAATGGCGTACTCTTGAGGAAGTTTGGCGGCAATCTGATCCCATACCTGTCGGTTGACAACTATATGCGGCTGGGAAAGCTGGGTTAAAAACAACCCGTTGTATCTATCCCCGGGAACGTGATGCATGTTCATAACAAACACCGCCTTTTTAAATTAGGATTGTTTTTTTAGAGACAACTGCTCCGAATAAACCCCTGTCAAATGTTTGATCATCGTATGAAGTGACCGGTTTTTTAAGGCCCACTCCAGCGCATTGTCCCCAAGCCTACGCCGGAAGGAAGGATCCGACAGCAGCTGACCCAAATGCAGATAAAGTACATGCGCGTCTCCCGGAGGAGACAGCAATCCGTCAACATTATGCCGTACCGCTTCTTTTAATCCGCCTGCACTGGAAGATACGATGGGCAGACCTGCTAACTGAGCTTCCATAACGGAGTAGGACAGGGTTTCCATCAAACTGGGCATTGCGAAAATTTCGGCCTGACTCAGCAAATAGGGGACGTCCTCCCGGCTTCCGAGGAAACGAACCGCCGACTGAATACCCATCTGGCGACATAACTCCTCGTATTCATATCGTTTATCACCGTCTCCGACCAACCAGCATTCCCAATCCTGGCGGTCCACGTGCAGCCTGCACAAGGCATTCAACAAGACGTGAATCCCCTTCTCGTAGCTAAGACGCGATGTGCTGATGATCACGGTTTTATCCTTGGGCTTCATGATCGGATTTCCGGAAACCTTACGCATGCTGCTTTGAAAAAAAGGGATGTCGAGGGCGTAAGGAATAAGGACAATTCGATCGGAAGGAGCCCTAAATTGATGGACCATCACTTCTTTAAGCCATTCGGAAGCAAGAAGGACTTTATCGCTTACCGAACTTCCCAAGTATTCCATAGATTTATAGTATTTCCAGACCAAGGAGCTAGTGGGGTCTTCCGAAGAAGTTTTGTTGTTCTCAAGCATATCCCGTACTGTAAGAGCTGCAGAAGCGTGAATGGAGGTCACTAACGGTATTTGTCCTGGTTTTATGCGTTTTATGGCAGCGGCGGCAAGAACGTCTTGCGCGTGTATGATATCGTATTGATCAAGACCGATAAAGGCGAGTGATAACTCCATGCAATACCTGTCGGTCTCCGCTTCCCTGACCCAGGGATGCTCCGCAATCAAAGGCGCGGTGGCAGGGGTTATCTTGTAATCGAACATTTCCTTGAAATGAACCTTCGGAACCTCCTGGTTACTGTTGAAAATATAAAACCGATCCAGTCCGTTCCCAAAAAGATCCACCTGATGTCCCTCTCGTTCAAGCCCCTGCTTCACCTGCAACATATATTTCCATAATCCACCGACGTACGGGATTTGAAAAAAGGTAGCCAGCAAGATTTTCAAGGCTGCCACCCTCCTGTCAGTAATACCTGTCTCCGCTGCTCCAGTCTGTCGCCGTATATGGCCTGAAGGGTCCCGATTTCCCGCTTAAGGGCGTCTTTGTGCTTTAAGGTTCCCATGTTCGGATGATATCGGTAATGCAGAAGAATATCATGCAAATAATGAAATTCGTACCCGGCGAGCACGACCCGGCACCACATGTCGTAGTCCTGCGTGTATTTAATCTCTTCATTGAACATGCCGACATGTTCAAGGAGCTGCCGCTTCATCATGATCGTACAGCCATTAATTGGACATTCCCTCTTCAATCGATCAAGCAGCTCCAGATTCGAAGTAAACGAAAAATTCGGGGCTTCCATGAGCACTAAGTTCCGATCGTTGACGAAGTTGAAGTTTGTACTGCTGATCCATGCCCCACGTTCCAGCATAAACGACATTTGTCTTGCTGTTTTGTTGGGAAGATAAAAGTCGTCCGAACTGAGCCAAGCAATATAATCCCCTTTAGCTTCTCGAATACCGGCGTTAAGGGCGGAAGCCGTTCCCCCGTTGATCTTTCGGATATACCGGATGCGGTCAACATAAGGATTCAGGAGATCCATATGTTCGGTAGACCCGTCATCGACCACAATGACCTCTATCTCGGGATAGGTTTGCGCCAAAGCACTCTCTACGGCCTGTTGAACATAAACACAGTTGTAGAAAGGGATAATAACCGTTACCTTCGGTATCATGTTATCTTAACCTCCTACCCGCGTATTGACCCCGGTTAGGAAAGTACCGGTTTTCCTATCGGACTTTTTATAAATTCATTCTGGGTTAGATAGATCAGCTGATGTACGCTCCATTGAAAGAAGGAAAAAACGGAGGGACCTTCCACTTTTCGCAGCGTTCGCCGTTCGCCGTAATAAATATGACCGCTCGGGGAGCTGTACAGGCGTCCGTTAAGCACCGGGTACTGAAGAAAAAAAGAGGCGTCGATGGTGTGTCCAATCTGCAAAGATTGAACCAAAGAATCCGGGACATGCACGATTTCGTCCATTTGACACCGCAAACGTTGGAAGACTTCTCCAGACTGGATCGGGAATAAACAATTGTCCATCCACAAAAAGATCCCGGATCCACCCCCCTTTACGAATAGCGTCGCCGGGGCGCACTTCGCCCACTGTCCCGTAACCGTCACGCCTTCTCCAAGGGGATACAGGTTAAGCAGCATATCCTCAAGCGGTATGATTTTCCTGGCCATCAGTTTGTAAAAATAAAAAGAATCGATATCCATAATGGGCCGTTTTTGGCCGTGTTCAATCAAAAATACAGCCGAGCCCGAATCGCGGACAAGCGTTCCATCCGGGATCTTGGTAATCATGTTCTGGACATGGTTATTGTAGATAACAATCCCTCCCTTCACCAATCTTTAATAATATACTCTTTGTCTTAGCGGCCTGAGCCGACGCGTGACTATATCTTCAAAAAAAGACTCTTTGCAAGAGTGACTTGCAAGAGTCTTTTCCTTTCAGGAAATCGCATCCATGAAAAGTTATTCGTCTAGACTCGGGACACAAACTTGTACCGAAAAAACAAAAAAGCCGCTAAAATAGCGACTTTCAATATCACAACGCTAATTTCCCCCGACAGTCTCCTATCCGCTATAGCCATATCGGATGTGAAGCGTTCGGAAACTTACAAATCAAGGAACTTTTTTACGGCAGACAAGAAAGCTGGTAAATTATCATCATGCACAAAGTGCCCAGCATCCTGTATCATTACCAACTCGCAATTCGGAATAAGCTCAGAAACTTCCTGCAATTTGTTTTGAGGAATATGACTGGACCCACCGCCTATAATAAGAGTCGGCATGATGATGTCGTTAAGACGCAGCCACCATTCGGGATTAGGTTCATTAAGTTGCCGTAAAATCGAAGGCACTACCAGCCAATCAAACGGCATAGGATCAGAAGGTTCGGCAGGAACTTCGATCGGCTTATCCGGAAAGGGAGGTGGAGTGTCTTCAACGATCAACTTTTCTATCCTCGAAGGATATGTTTCCGAGAAAAGGTAGGATACTGTTCCCCCCATGGAATGCCCAAGAAGCGTAAATCGTTCCAAATTCATAGCATTTGCAAAATGAAACAAGTCATCGCACATCAGTTCAAAAGTGTATTTACCTATTTTTGCGCTCCCACCGTGACCCCGTTGATCTAAAGCTAAAACGCGGTATTTTTCTCCTAATGCAACTGCGACTTGATCCCATGATTCTGCGCTTTTTCCCAGCGCGTGAAGTGCAACAATCGGCGGTGCAGAAGGTTCCCCACTCTCTCGATATTGAAAAGTGCGTCCATTCAATTCTATTTGATTCACACGTGTTTCCATCTCTGATCATCCTCAAACCAATTTGGCCCAATAATAGAAGGCGCCTACTGGAATTTTTAGTATTATTTTATTATTGAATGAACATTTAGTCAATATAAAAATGAGGACTGCATCATATCAGCTGCATTCCTTATCATTTTGCTCGTTACCTAAATAAAGCTGTTGTAAGGAACTTGACTGCTTATAACAAAAAAAGGGTATCCCTCCGTCATCTACTGATGAATTTCGAGACAGCCCCATCTATTTTCATTATTGAGCGTTCGTTTCCCGTTTAGTTAATCAAACTTTTTTGCATATAAATCACAACTTCTGTTCCAATTCCTTTATTTCCATTTTCGTCAATCTGTTCCCAACTGATTAAAAAATCCCCGTGCCCCCAATCCACATAGCCTAATTTTTCATAAAGTCGTTTGGCTTCCGGATTATTTATTCCCACCTCTAATCCTATACACGTACAACCCTTTTCTTTTGCTAAACGTTCGGCTTCTTGGATTATGGCCGTTGCAATACCTTGTCTCCGATATTCATATACTGTTAACCCAGCCTCTAAGAAAGCGCTTTGGGTAATATCCACTAATTTAGTTACAGGTTCATCATTAGGACCACTCCAGCGTAATAAGAAATGGCCAACAGGGGTGTTATGATGCCAAGCGATTAAGTATAGTCCCTCACCTCTCTTTTGTGTAGCATATCGGTTGTACTGAAACATAGGATTACCAGGTGAAAACTGAGAAACAAGGAAACTCAACTGGGATTCTTCTGCTTCTTTTATTTCCAAACATAATTTGTCTTTATTCATTTCATCTTCCTCTATCCCTATTCTTATACGCCTCTACGTCCCCAGCCAAAGACTTTGACGTGCACGATGGCTTTGGTTACCCAATGCGAGAGCACATACAACACGATGAACAGGATTAACAAAGGCCTAAATAAGAGCACTGCCACAACCCAAGTGAGCAGAATCTGCCAATTCTTCATTTTCCGCAAAAATTTCACTGGCCACAAAAATATTTTAAATAACATTTCGTTATGTTGAAGCGCCTCTAGAAATTCATCCTGGTACTGTTTGTCTTCTGGATCTAAGCGAACGGCATTCCGTATATACGTCTCTTTCAGCTTGTATTCCCCACGCTGGCCAGCCGCCAAGCCGAGAAAAAAATATACTTCGGACGATTCCATATTATGCTTGAGGGAGAGTCTTTCCAGCCTAGCAGAATCCTCAAAGTTTCTCAGCAACGCTTCCGTATAGCTTAACACAGCCAAATATAATGGTGATTCCGGACGCAGTTCAAGTGCATGCGAAAGTGCCGTCTTCGCTTGATTGGCCTGCCCTTCTTGTTCAGCATATTGGCTTGCAGATAATAATAAAAAGGCTCATATGGATCTATTCGTAAGGCCTCTTGCAGAGCTTCTTCGAAAGCCCGATCCTTATCCGTGGCGTAATAAACGCTGACCCGCACATACCAGGCCAGCTCTTGCTGCGGCTCCCGTCTAAGCGCCTGGTTCGACCAATGAAGTGCTTTTGTTGTCCTACGACATTTTTGTCGGAGGAATCACTGTTCATTCCTTATCTCAAAGATTTTTTGCAGGGTATGGATGTGCAGTGTTCTTTCATCGTCCGTTTCTTGGAGTTTGTTATCTGATCCTGCGTCCATATACCACTCTACAAGCCTGTACCCGAACATAAGTAGGATCAACTCATAAACGCAGTTATCCGTTATGTGTGAAATATCCGCATATTCCGAAAAGCCCTTGTAATACGCCGGGATACATCTACGGTAGTATTCAACCATGTCTTCAACATCGGCTTCGTCTGCGATAAGGCTTGCCATATCTTCACCTAAATAGCCCCACCCCGCGGTATCCCAGTCCATGAGTATGGTTTTGCCGTCTGAATAGAATATGTTTGCTACCCAAAAATCCCTGTGGCACAGCACGATGGGGAGCTTTTCAATACGGCTCCATATTTCGTCTGCGTTTTCATCAATATCGATGAGCATTTGGCATAGGTATTTCGGGATTTTGCAATCGTCGGAGCGTATATAATCGTACACTCTATTCCATGACCGATAATGAAGATAGAAATTTTTCATATAATCCGCTTTGCTCAGGTTGGTCAAGCTCTGTAAAACAGCTGGCTGTTCGGCATATAACTTGCCTTGGAACCGTCCTAATTCCTCGGCTGCGCGTTCATACATATCGCCGGTCAAATCTAAACCTGATATGCCGTCGATATATTCCATCCATATCTGCGTTTCGTTTTCTTCTTCGTTCATTTCGACGTGATAGCATTCAGGCCAACGGAATGATTCAGAGAACAGCGCGCCGAAATTGGATTTATACAAATCATATTCCCTACGCCATGAATCGGGATCGTTGTAGCGTTCCCATTTCTTCTGCGTTTTTAATACGATTTTATAGGGTAATGTCTCACCGTCAGTGGTTTTGACATTACCCGTAACAAGCTGTACATTACCCACTGTACCGCCATGTAACGGTTTGGTTTGGAAATCGGTGCAGATTATTTTTGTACCGAGCATTTTGTTTAAAACCTGTGTTAGAGTTTCAGCTTTTATTTCGTTCAATACGAAGTCCTCCAATCGTTTTTTTAACATGGGAACGCCTATGCATAATCATCATATTGGAAAAGAAGCCAACGATGAAAGGTGGACTATGGATTTATTCATTTATTACCTCTTCCTGCCAGCTAGCTTAATGAAATCGCGATTGGAGAATGGTTAGATATCGTCTATCCGGTATTCGGAACATGTTCTCGTCCTTTTCGGGATAAAACAAAAAAGCCGCTTAATTAGCGACTTTCAATGGGAATATGTTTTTGTCCCCCGACAGATGGACTCTTTTTTTCACTATCTATCATGAAGGGAAAGCACCACGGAAAAGTGCTCTTTATTTCACATCCTCAATCCTTATCAAAATAAACGGTTTTTCCTGTATCTGCGGATATATACACCGCCTCTAATATTTGTGAAACAATCATCGCTTCTCTTGGTTTAACCAAGGGTTCGGTATTGTTCACGATACTGTGAATCCATTGTTTGGCTTCATATTCGAAATCGGTCATCTCTTCTCCCCTGAAAAGTTCTCTCGCATTCGCATTCACCTCGATTTTATTCAGGAACAAACTCCCGTCCCGCTCGCCATTGATCCGCAGTTCATTTTTAGCAAAATCCGCTCCGCCCTTCGTTCCGCACAGCAGGTTGCCGCCACCTTCCGCAATGTTAAGGGCCCAACTGGTTTCAATGATGACCGTCGCTCCGTTTTTAAATTTCACATACCCGAACGCCGAATCTTCTACCTCGAATTCGTTTGGATCCCAAGCTCCCCATTCGTTTGCGGCATTTTCGGTAAACTTCAGCTTATGGAAGACACTGCCGACGACACTCTCCGGTTCATAGTTATCCATCAACCATAGGATCAGATCCAAGGAGTGGGTTCCAATATCGATCATAGGACCGCCTCCCTGCTTCTCTTTATCCAGAAACACGCCCCATGTCGGCACGCCTCGTCTTCGGGTAGCGACCGCTTTTGCAAAATAGATATCTCCAAGCTCCCCATCGGCGATCATCTTTTTTAGCAGTTGACTCTTGGCGTTGGAGCGATTCTGGTACCCGACGGTTAGCTTCTTGCCTGTTCGCAAGTGGGCTTCGTACATCGCTTTGGCCTCCGCACCTGTGACGGCCATTGGTTTTTCGCACATGACATGTTTGCCGCTTTCAAGCGCATCAATGGAAATCGCTGCGTGCGAGCTGTTTGGTGTTAGCACATGGACGACCTCAATCTCTTCCATGGCAAGCAGATCCTTATAATTTGTAAATACCTTTGCGTCTGGCGTGCCGTACTTTTGGGCGGCTTCTTCGGCTCGTTCCGGCTTCAAATCGCAGAAGGCCACCATCTGTACGTTATCTAACTTGGACAAACACGGCATATGCTTCCCGCCCGCAATCATCCCGCAACCGATAATCCCTACTTTTACGGTCCTCATCGTATTCCCTCCCCCGCGTTATTTGAACTCTACCGTTCGATTTTCCTTATGCGCGATGTATGCCGCTTCCAATAGCTCCGTCAATTTCGTCCCGTCCTCCAGTCCGAAGGGCATCGGCTTGTCATGAATCAATGCATCTGCCCACTGGATAATCGGAAGGGGCTGCTCTTTAGGGAGTTGAGCGGGTGAGATCCATCCGGAAAAAGGTAACTCGAGCTTCTTCGAGATGACTCGAACGGTATCGTCTGAGATCATCAAAGTGCCCTCCGTACCGTAAATCTCAAGGGCAGAAGGGGTTCTGTACGTCACAAGGCTGGTTTCGACCAGAGCGACCGCATTGTTGACGAACTCAATGGAGCATTGTGCGTTATCCTCCACTGCCCGATTGGTGAAGTAATGAAACATGGATGTGATTCTTTTGGGTTTACCGAGCAGCCAACTGGCGATGTACATCGGATGACAGCCCAAATCCATCATGGCTCCGCCCCCGGTTTGCTTCTCATCATACCAGTAATCGGGGAGCCAATTATTCAAAGCACCGTCGTGACCGTTACGAATACGCAGCAGCGTAATGTCCCCTAATACATGGTCATCGATCAGCTGCTTCGCAAACAATTGATGCGGCCTTGTACGGGCGGGAAAAGAAATGCAGAACTTGACGCCTGCTTTGCGTACCGCCGCAGAGATCCGATCGCATTCTTCAACAGTAAGAGCCATGGCTTTCTCGGTAAAGATGTGTTTGCCGGCCTCAGCGGCAGCCACCATGACGTCTGCGTGCATGCTTGTAGGGGCATCCACCACGACGCCATCAATGTCTTCCCGCTGCAGCAGCGTATCCAAATCTGCTTCAAAATCCACTCCCAAGCGGGCAGCCCATTCGCTTCCGCGTTCAGGCTGTTCGTCCCAGACGGCCATGAGCTTCACGTTACCGTGAGATTGCAGCTTTCTTGCGTAATCCTCTGCATGCACATGCCACTTACTTAGCATCGCAACGTTCAACATGCGTCTTCCCTCCAACGTTTATATTTTTCACTAGATATGAGTTCTCTTCAAAGGGAGGTGGGTAAAAATAAGGTTAGAAATGAATGGGGATGGAGTGACATCACCCACACCATCCCACAAACTTCCTTCACTAGAACCCTACATCATCCCGTTCTGCAGCTTTTTGAGCCACGAACTCCGCCATTTCCTCCACGCCGGCCGCTCTAAATTTTTCTTGAACACTATGAAGCATATTTAGAGCCTCTTCGTCGGACGCTGCAAAAAATGCTTTCTTAAATTCTTCATCGAAATTCAAACTGCTGGTTTTATCGATATATTCCTGATATTTAGGCCACTCTCTGGCAAGGTAGCTTGCGCTTACTTTGTCTATGATTTTGATCGGCATTCTTGCAGAGAAACTCTCCTCCAGCTTTTGCCACTCCGTTTTTTGATCTTCAGGCGTAGGCCAGGTGACTTCAGACGAGAAGGCGCCGATGAACCTCCCCGGAAGATAATTGAGTCCTGCGTCTCTTTTCAGATCCGGGTTGTCATCAAATTGTTTTTTTACATCAGCAATCCACTGGGGTATCCCGTTTTCCATGTTGTAGTGTGTTCCTTCGATCCCGAAATTCGCAAGCAATCGGCCTTCTTCGCTGTTGACATAATCAATGTACCGCAATGCCGCATCCGGATCTTTGATGTCCGCGCTTAAGAATAGGACAGGGAAACCGGAACGACCGGGCTTTTCCACTTGCGTTCGAATGTTTCCGCTCTTATTCTTCATCGGCCCGAGCAGTTCATATTGCATTTCCGGATTCGTCTTATACAGCGTTTTTTGTAAATCAGCTAACATCGGCTGGGCTCCGAATACGGCAAGCTTGCCCGTCGTCAGCTTTTCATTCGCTGTTGTACTCGTATTGTTGAAGGCTTCAAGATCAAACAAACCTTCCGTTAATAACTTCCTCATGTATAACAACCGGTCTTCATGATCCTTCGTTTGCGTCCAGTGAATCAGTTTTCCATCCACTTCACGGAAGTCCGAAATCGTGTAATCCGTCCACCCGGCAAGGAATTGGCCGTAATCCCATCCATTCCACATGGTTCCGGCCGGGATGACCGGCTTTCCGCCAATATCCTTGAAACCGCCGTCTCGGATCTTGACCAATAGATCATATAATTCTTCTTGCGTATCAATATCCTCCGCTTTTACATTTAAAGCTTTCAGGATATCTCCCCTGGCAAAAAGGCCGTAATTCCAATTATGAATGCTCTCCGGGGTTCCGTCCGGGGTTTCTGTAGGAATGAGATAAGTCTTGCCTTCAAATTCGGGACTATTGAGATCGAACTCGGCAAAATCCTTCGCAATCCCGGTCGTCACAAGTCTTTTAACATTCGGGTATTTATCGAGATAAGGGGTTAAATCCAGAAGCTGTCCTTCCGTGGCCGCCTTCTTGATGACTTGTCCTTCTCCTCCTGTCGTAGACCAGAAAGGTGCATTAACGATATCCGGAACCGTACCGGAAGCAAATATGGTGTTTAGTTTTTCTACTTCGCTTGTTGTGATGGATTCGAGTTTTAACGTGACCCCGGTTTTCTCCCTGATCTGCCCGGCTACGGGATTATTCTCCTGGTCCTGCGGGAAACCGGCTCCGCCGCCGTTCCACGCACTGAGAAAAGTCAAGGTTACCGGTTTTATTTCTTCAGTACCTGACTCCTTCGGACCCGTGTCAACCGTGCCTGCCTCCTTTTCTCCGCCTGTTCCCGTGCATGCCGTCATGGTCACGAAAAGCAGCAAAGCGATTAGTATCATGCCAAGAACACTCCTGCGCTTGTTCTTCCTCATCCTACAATCCCCTTCCATTGGAAGTTTTATATAAGAGGCTTAGCCTTTTATACCAACTACTCCTTCAGAGAACCTACCAATACGCCTTTTACAAAATACTTCTGAAGAAATGGATACACACAGATGATCGGGGTCGTAATAATAATAACGAACGTCATCCTCAAGGCTTCCGGCGTTACGCCTCGCAGCTCCATCTGCGTCTCGGTCATGTTTTGAATCGCAGAACCGCTATTACCCGACGATGACGTCATCGACTGGAAGGACGCTTCGCTGATCATCTTGTTCAGGAACGTGGCTGCAGGCTGCAGGTTCTCATTCTGTATGAAAAACTGACCGGTAAACCAGTCATTCCACACGCCCACCCCGACAAACAAGGCAATGGTAGCAAGCACCGGCATCGAAAGAGGCAGGATGATTCTTGCAAATACCGACAACTCGCTGGCTCCGTCGATTCGGGCCGATTCCGACAGACCTTCAGGGATCCCGTCGAAAAAGGTTTTCATGATAATCGCATTGAAGAAATTGTATAGGGACGGCAGCACCAACACCCAAAACGTATCCAGAATGTGGATTTGCCGGAACAGGATAAATGTAGGAATAAGTCCTCCGCTGAACAACGTGGTAAAGAAAAAGAAGAATACGATATATTTTCTTCCGGGCAGCCCTTTCCGCGAAAGCGCGTAGGCTAATAAGGCCGTCAAAAATACGGAGGCAACCGTAACGACAAGGGTTCGGGTTACGGAAATATAAAACGAATTTAAGATCAATGAGTTGCTAAAAGCTTTTGCATAGTTTTCTAGTGTAAACACTCTAGGAAAAAAATAGATTCCACCCTTCATCGCATCGTAGCCGTCATTAAAAGAAAGGGCTAGAAAATAGATAAATGGATAAAGTGCCGTAGCGCAGAATAAAAGCAGCACCGAATAGTTGAGCGTCATATACAATTTATCTGCTGGCGTCAGCCTTCTCGCATCCATACACACACCTCCTCATCTTGAGTGCCAGCTGATTACCATAACGATACGTTACTCACACGCCTGGATATATTATTGACAGCAACAATGAGCAGCAGCGAAATCGCTGACTTGAATAATCCAATGGCCGTGGAATAGGCTAATTGCCCCTGTTGGAGGCCTGTTTTTAAGACATAGGTGTCCAAGATCTCCGAGACGCTTAATGTTGCTGGGGACTGCATCAGCCAGATTTGATCAAAGCCCGCGTTCAGGATTCCGCTGAGGGAGAAGATAAGCAATATGCCGATCGTTGGAGTAAGGCATGGAAGCGTGATCTTAAATAGTTTGCTCCACCTTCCAGCCCCGTCGATTTCGGCTGCCTCATACAAATGCGGATCGATATTCGTTAACGCGGCTAAATAAATGATCGAACCCCAGCCTACCCCTTTCCAGATGTCGGAAATGATGACCAATGGATAGAATAATTCCGGTTTTCCCATGAAAAAGATCGGATCCAAACCCATTTGGTACCGAATGTCATTGATAAGCCCTACGTTCGGAGACAGGATTTTTTGAAGCAAGGTCACGACAACGACCCACGACACGAAGTGCGGCAGATAGGAAATCGTCTGAAACACTCTTTTGATTCTCTTGTGCATGACGGCATTGAGCATTAAGGCCAGGATCAATGGAGCTGGAAATCCGAAAATTAGTTTCAGGGCGCTGATGGATAACGTATTTCGGAGCACATCGTAAAAGCTGGAATCGTTTAAAAACTGTTCGAAATATTTAAAGCCTGCCCACGGACTCCCCAAGATCCCCAGATTGAATTTGAAATCTTTGAATGCGATTAATATGCCGTACATCGGATAGTAAGCAAACACCAGAAACCAGATGATCGCAGGAAGCAAAAATAAATATATATGTCTAAATTGCCATATCTTCGTTAATTTCTTATTCTTTTTTAACTGCTCAAATCCAGGGATAACAACACCTTTTGGTACCATTCTCCGAACACCTCCTCCATCATCGTCGGATCGGATTTTTACGAATCCATACCCGATAGCCTAGGTACAGAGCCATTGCCAACGGTTTTCGATTTTCGACGATATATATCGACTGCCTCCCCCTCCTTACTGCAAGCGGTTTCATTAAGATAGTTTAAATATATTCAATATACTGTAGGAATCATTCCATAATTTCTTCATTTGGATAAAAGTAATCTTCGGGTCAAAAAAAGTATTGGTGATTTCTTTAAAATAATGAATCGGGGGTACATGAAAAAGAAAGCTGCTGTTAGCCTAGGGGAGGCTCATGTTCTTTAGGTTATAAATGAACGGGGTAAGCCCCCTTCTCCCGCCCATATTTTTGAGGCGTTTATTCCTTGGCGAGGATACATTATATTCAATATATATTTATACAATGGTTTGAAGAGCCTCTACTGAATTTCGTTATGGATGTAGGACCTAATTACGGGAGGATTTCATGAGAGAAAGTTGCGGTAAGCGGGTGTGGAATATCATGAAGTGAAGAGAACGTTTTTTCCCGTCGTCTCGCCAATCACCAATTCCGGCTCCACGAGGGTTTTAAAGTATTTTCCGTCTTGTCCGTCATCACTGTTAATGACTTCAAGCAGCGTGTACGCCGCGCGGTAGCCCATGTCCCGTTCAAACTGTTTAACATGCGTAAACGTGCTGTAGCCTTCGATGATGGAAGTCGGATCATCAAAACTGATGATGGAAATGTCCTCAGGCACCTTCAATCCAGCTTGACGCGCAATCTGGTAGATTTTCACGCCAAGACTTCCATTTAGCGTGATATAGGCGGTTGCCATTCGATTTTGGATATAGCGGTACAGGGGATGGGTTTCAGCTTGCTCCAAACTTCCGATTTCAAAATCGGTCACGATGTGGGCAGGATTAATGAGGGATCCCTTTTCCTTGAAGGCATTCATATATCCGTCGATCCGCTCTTGAACGGTAACGGTTTGTATGGGGGAATCGGAGCATATGGCGATTTCGCGATGCCCCAGCTCCCACAGGTAATTTACAGCCATGTTAACGCCAAGCCTGCCGTCTGATGCGATATAATGCGTTTCGACCCCTGGAAGGTAACGGTCGATGAGTACGAACGGAAACCCCGCAAATTTCATGCTTAGAATTTCCTCGTTGAATAATTCCTCGTCAACCGGGAAAATCAGTAACCCTTCCACTCCGATTTTACAACATGTCTTGATTGCCTCTTTTTCCTTATCAAGGCTGCCCTCCGATAAATAGATGACGCAGCGGTAATCGTTCTCGTTGAGTGCCTGCTGAATACCTTGTATAAGCCGAATCGTAAAATAATCATAAATGCTGGGCAGAATCAGGCCTATTAACCGTGTCCCCATTTCTCCGCCAGCTTTATGAATAGACTTTACGGCGTTTATAGGAGAAGTCGCCGACATTTCAGATTCAGGTTCACTTACAAAAGTCCCCTTTCCGGGCACTCTGGTTATGATTTTTTCGTTAACCAAGCCGGCCAGGGCATTAACGACCGTAATCTTGCTGACTCCGAAACGCTCCATGAGTTCTTTTTCCGTAGGAATACGGTCTCCAACCTTCAATACTTGCGACGATATCAAGTCGCGTATATACTCTTGAACCCTCTGATACAACGGCATTCTTTCCGTAGAGCTCAACCGAATCACCACATTTCATTCAATATGTTTAATATATACATTACGAATGGCGCAAGCGCTTTATTCCATATCCTTTCTTTGTTTTTGTAGAGCCGGGAGAATGCATCGGATGTGTTCTCCCAGCTCCTCCATTACTTAAAATAAAAAAATGCTTGCTTGCAGTTGTTATGGTCTATATGTTCTTGTCAAAATATATACAGCGTAAAGAGAAGCCGCATATTGACGATCGTCCATGCGGGGCGCACAAAATAAACGGACAGTCGAGATCTGCTCAACTGTCCGTCCATTAAATCAAGCTGTCATGAGAATGACTTACACCATACAAACGACAAGTAATCAAATTCTGCTTACATAAAATGATTCGAAATCAGCAACTGAGTCGAACTGGTTCAAAGATACACCTTCTGTTCTTAGATGATTCTCTAATTGTTCGATCAGCTGCAGGACAGCTATTCGCAATGGTTCAAAATCCTCGGGATCCAGAAGCGCAGTGAGATCCGGATAGCTGAAGCGATGATAATATTCCCGATACTCCCCCAAATCGAAAATGGCAGGCCAGCGTCCTGTTTCGGCTGCGTACAAAATACGTGCCAAACCATCTTGTAGACCTGTAGCAACGAAAAACGCGGTTTCATAGTGGCCTTTTTCGCAAGCGGTTAGGAGCTTGTTAAGCATTCCTTTTTCCTCTTCATAGTATCCCTTCATCCAATTATGGTATGAACGTAATCCTTTGAGCTTGTTTCTTCGTTCTGAAATTAAATGAAGGGTGTCTACAGTCAGTTTCTCGCAAGCAGTCTTGATTTCATCTTTAGAATGGCTGAACATCATTGTATCAAGGTAGAGATCCAGTTGGTCTGGCTTAATTGGGAGATTGTTGACTTGCTCGCGATAATGGCCCCAACTGCGTGTATAGTACGTTTGGTTTAACAACGCAAGAGATTTAAAAATGGTAGCGGCAATTTCTTGCGCCAGTATCCGACAAAAGGATAAATCCATGGAGTCTCCGGCAAAACGAAGCTTTATCAAGCTAGTAAAACAATCACGCACGACAACCTCAGCTCTATTGATCAATGTTAACGTGTTGGACGGCTCCCCCATGGAAGAGATGGTCTCACGGAGTTTCATGAATTTCGCCAGGTCTTCATCGGAACGCACATACAATAGTTCACAATCCGCAATAATGGTCGTACTCCAATCTTCGGAAGCTGACATTCTTTCAGCACGATCCCATCCAATTGGCCAAAAATCAAAACTGATACCGTCGATTATAAACTGTAATTCCACTTGTTTTCCTCTAGGTGTGGCCGGAATGAAGAAAAAGTCTAAGTCCGATCGCTCTGTCGCCCTCCCCTGCAAATAGGATCCGTAATATCCGACAATCGCAACATCTTGCGGGTAATGGGTCTTAATATGTTTGACAATGACATCGGCTACAGCAAAAACATCAACCATCAAATCCCCCCCTCCTACATACATCCTCTTGATCACGTATTGGAAATACGAATCATGGCATAGGCTGATCGTATCGCTCATTCTAGTGGCTGATCTCTCAACCATTCATCCTGATACGGACAGTTGCATGGGATAACGAATTGTATTGAAGCTAAATGCTAAAATTTTGAACAATATCTTTAACAGCTAATCATGGTTTCTTCATTCCAAAATTCTTTTACTTCGTCTAGGATTTGAGCAGCAGGCGTTATTGTGGCCTCGAAAATCGTTCTTCCTGTTCTTCGTAAATAATATTGGATTAAATGATATCCGCAAGCGTATCCGGCGCTATAAGGCATGTTGACCGGTGTAAAGTTTTGAAGTTTTGCGATCTCGTCACCGTAAAGATAAGGAGCAAATTGATCAAACCCCGTTAATTGCAATTTCTCTCTAAGCACAGGCTTTATGCGTGTGTTAAGCGTTTCTGCGTTAGTTTTCGTTACCCAGGGACCGAGCAATTCTTCTCCAAACATGAACGTAGCATAGTTCTCAGCTAATCCTTCACTTACAATGAGCTCGCCCAAATTAACGGTGTGATCCCACTGAATAAATTGATAACGCACATTATGGTTGCATTCGTGCGCCAGCGAAGCCTTCATTCGAGGAATCGTGTACTCGTTTGGCAAGAGTGTACCCCAGATAAACCCGGGAATGCCCCCAAAGCCGCTATATCCTTCGTTTATTACTAAAGCACGGCTTTCCGGATTCCCTAGTTGAATCGTAAACAAATAGTCGGTTACAGGGAGATTAATTTCATGCTCTGCGAATAGATGCAGGCTTTTCTTCACAGCATGCTCACACTCTAACCAAAATGATTCGGACGAAATCAGCTCGATCTCTGCCGAAATTTGAGGGGTAATCTGATCTGGGGATCGATGCATCATACTATTAAACGTAATAACGTCAAAACCATTCGCCTCTTCAGCTTTAAAAGGAATCTGTTGAATCTGCCATTGTTTCATAAAGGGAGCCATCATTTCGTTTCTGAACATTTCAAGCTTTTCCTCGGGCGAAGCTTGAGCAACTTTTTGATAAATATGATCTGAGCGCAGTGATTTAATATTCATTTCTCACACTCCTAGTTATGTATTCGTAGAGATAATACACAAACATCATATTTGAAAAGAAGACAACGATGATACACCAACTATAGATATATTCATTTATTACCCTCTTACCTCTAATGGAAAAGGGAGCAGCTGCCGCGGCATCATCTGCTCCCAAGTCATTCAACTCGATCCTTGTTTATTTTTGGTAATGCAAGCCGGGCATGTCCCTATGTGGCATGTTAACCCGGCAACTCAAGATCTGCTGTTTCTTCCATATACGAAATATAAAGTAACGGATGACATGATCATCAATATCACCGAATAAACCAATGTCAACGCTTTGGTATCTGCTAGCGCCTGAGCATCCGTGCTGTTCTTAATGACGATTCCTAACGGCTGATACAAAGGATGATAGAGGAACACGGTTACGTCATAATCGGCCAAAATTCCGTTGAAATTCAAGGCAAGAACAGCTAGCGTCGATGGCAGAATGATCGGCAGCAATACTTTTCTGAACGTATAAAACGGTTTGGCACCCAAATTCCTTGCAGCGTCTTCCAAATTGCTGTCCAAGCTGAAGAAGGAGGCCTTGACCATTCGCAGGGTAAAAGGAATATGGATGATGACATACGCAATCAGAAGCATCCAGACCGTGCCAACCAACACCGTATTCCCGATCATCAGCTTCGGCGTGTTAAAGGTTACGATCAGTCCGATCGCAATCAGCGTTGACGGCAGAATCCACGGAATCAGCAATGCGTATTCCAGGGCAAGCGCCCACTTGTTCTTATATTTATGCAATATCCTTGACGCAACCAGCGCCAATGCGACAACAATGACCGAGGCAGCTGTGGCATATAGAATACTTACGAGATAAGGCTTGAATGCCGACATGGATGAAAATACTCGAATGTAATTATCCAACGTGAAGCTGTTCAAATTCAACGTGGCGGTAGAGATACTGGCCGCATCGGTGAACGAAAAGATGATGATCAGCACAACCGGAACGATGTAGAGAACAAACAGGCCGTAAGCCAAAATATGAGCGGCTAAATTCCCGGATTTGCTGCGGATTTTTTGTTTGACCAGCTCCGATTTGACTTTGGAGACCGACATGAAGTTACCTTTACGTTCGAACCGGATCATCACGGTCAACAACACCAGTGTGGCCACTCCGAGAATAAGGGCCAGCAGCGCAGCCAAATCTCTTGACGTCATGCTTCTCGAGAACGTCAGAATCATCGGCGTAATCGTCTGGAATTCCTTGCCTCCGAGGATAAGCGGCGCGGACGTGGCAGCCAGGCCGGTGAGAAAAGTCAGAATCGTCAGCGCATAGATCGTAGGTTTCAGGACCGGGAGCACGACCCGCCGGAGGATATACCAAGTAGACGCCCCCATATTTCTCGCGGCCTCCACCGTTTGAAAGTCGATTTTGCGAATCGCATTGCTCAGGAACAGGAAGTGGTTGGACGTGCAGGCGAACGTCATGACGAATAGAACCGCCCAGTAGCCGTGAAACCATGTCGTATTAAAAGAAGGGAATAATTGAACCAGGAGCTTGGTCATAAACCCCTCTTCGCCATAGACGAATTTATAGCCGGACACCAGCACGACTCCGCTGTAAATCAGGGTCGTAAAATAACCCAATCGCAAAATCTTCGCGCCTTTGATATCGAAATACTCCGAAATCAAAACCAGCGTAATCCCCACCACATTTACCGTAATAACAAGGGAAAAAGCGAGAATAAAGCTGTTATATAAACTTCGCATCGCGCGTTCGGACGACAGCAGCTTCTCTGCCGCTTCCAGCGTAAATTTGCCGTCCTTCATGAAAATTTCGCCGTAAATATTCAAGTTCGGATAAATCAGAAAGGCAATGACAAACCAGACAATCAACCCGTATAAAAGGATCGAGACAGGGTTTATGGAAGCCAGCCGGGTGCTCAGGTTCCGGGCATTCATGCTTCGCCCTCCCTCATCGGATATTGCAAAATATCGCGGGTCGGGAGGTAGATGTCTACATCGTCGCCGACCTCATGATGGACGAGCCTGCTTTCTATTTCGATGGTCTTTAACCGTCCGCCGCCGGCAATCTCCAATACGTACTTGCTGTATAAACCGTAAAATTCCCGGTCCGCGATCTTGCCTTTCAATTGGACCGTATCGATACCCTGCAGGGGCTGCAGACTTACCTTCTCGTTGCGGATATAGGCGATATTCCCCGGCTGAACAACATCATTCAACCGGCTGTTCTCTACCATCCGCGGATCGATCCGGTTAATATCTCCGATGAAATTGCACACAAACTCCGTTTGGGATTGATTGTAAACTTCCATGGGCGTGCCCACTTGCTCCAGGACTCCATGATTGAATACTCCGATCCGGTCGGACAGCGTTAACGCTTCTTCCTGGTCGTGCGTGACATATATCGTTGTGATCCCGAATTTTTTCTGCAATTGTTTCAGCTCATTGCGCAGCTGTACCCGCAGCTTGGCGTCCAAGTTGGATAAAGGTTCGTCCAGTACCAAGATGCTCGGCTTCAAAACCAGCGCCCTGGCAATCGCAACGCGCTGCTGCTGGCCGCCGGATAGTTCCGATACCTTCTTGAACAGCTGATCATCTTTCAAATCAACCTTCCGGGCAATGTCCCGAACCTTCTGATCCAATTCCGCCTTGGGTAATTTCTTGACTCGCAAGCCAAAAGCGATATTCTCGTACACATTCATCGTTGGAAAGAGCGCATAGCTTTGAAATACCATCCCGATCTCTCTTTTTTCGATCGGCAAACGGGTAATGTCGGCGTCTTTCAGCAGGATCTGTCCGCTCGTAGGCATAATAAACCCGACCAGACTGCGAAGGGTCGTCGTCTTCCCGCAACCCGAAGGACCAAGGAACGTGAAGAATTCCCCCTCCCGAATATGCAAATTAAGGTTTTTGACCGCATGATATTCACCGAATTTAATATCAACGTTCTGGAATGTAATCATATTATTCTCTTCCTTTTTGTTGTACTTGAATGAACGGCTGCATATTGGCATCCCCAACATGCAGCCGGCTTGACTCCATTCCGTTACTTAATGCATAATCTCCAACTCGATTTTCTCCGCCCACAGATCCATGTTTTCAGCAATAAAAGCCCATTCGAAATCTTGTGGTTTTAACGAAGTAAACAGTTCCTTGACGGACTCATTGGCTTGCTCAACCGCTTTCGTATTTGCCGGCATGGCATTGAACTCAGCCGCAAATCCTCCTTGAACTTCGCTGGATCCGAGCCATTCCACGAACCGCTCCGCCGTTGCCTGCTTCTTCGTTCCGTTGACGATTGCCGCATGTTCCACGACCATAGGTACGCCGATTTCCGGACTGACAATGCCTGCTTTCACGTTATATTGCTCTTCCTTCTGCTGCAGGGTTCCGGAGACGAGCGCTCCTAGCGGCGTTTTACCGCTGGCCAAATTGGCATAGAAATCTTCGCCCTCGACTGCGCTGACGCCGTTGTCATACAATTGCTGAATTTCATTCCAGCCTTCCTCGGATATGCCGAGATCACCATTCGGATCTTGGAAGCGGGTCAGAATCCCCGCTACAATAAGGCGAGGCGTATTTTGTCCAAGCAGCGTAGGAGCTTCGTACTTCCCTTTGTACGCATCGTTCTTATAAAGATCCGTCCAGTCTTTTGGCGCGGTATCGGCCGTGAATTCGTTCGGGTTATAACCAAGGAGAATCGCTTGCTTCACAAGACCATGATAGTAGCCTTCCGGATCGTTTAAACCCTGCTCAACGTCACCGGCCCAGCTTGGAACAAACTTAGCCAGAGCGTCTTCCTTTTTCAAATTCTCATAAAGCATATTATTCAAGCCGTATACGACGTCCGCGATCGGGTTGTTCTTCTCGGCAATCAAGCGGTTCGTCAAGTCGGCGCCGCCCGCTCCGACAATTTCGATGTCAAATCCAGCACCTTTCGCTTTCTCGATCAGCCATTCGCCGCGGCCGTCAGAGTTCGCGTTCGTGTACACGATCAGCTTTTCATTCTGGTCTGATTCCGTAGACGACGATTCCGTTGAAGCCGGTGTTCCGGCCGGCGCTCCGGACTCCGAAGTGCCACCGTTTGCATTGCCGGCATTGCTGCCGCCTCCGCAAGCCGAAACAATCACACACATAATGAGAAGTAGTGCCATTGAAAGTTTTCTCATGATTCCCTTAACTCTCCTTTGATCGTGTCATTTTGTTTGGTTTAAATGTTGATGATCAACCCGTCATATGCCGGTAGAATTCCGGCGGGGCTGAAGATACGGACAAAATCCTCATGTAGCAGCTTGGAATTATGGCTGAAATGTGTGACGACGATTTGGCCTTCAGGCTTCAGGATATTTTCTTTTTGGAACTCGCGCTGGACTTCCAGCACCGTTTCCACGCACATATGATTGCGGTCGCGGGCATTCCCTGTATATCCATGCGTGCAGTCGAGGATGGCGCAATCCAGGTTTTTGCCCTTTAACCATGCCCAAGTCGCATCCGGGAACCAGCCCGAATCATGCCCGTACAGCAGTTTTTTTCCTTCCTTTTCGATCACGTATAATAGACAGGTTTCCATCCGGTCATGATCGGCCAGCAATGGCGTTACCCTTGCATCGCCCATAGCAAAGGTCTCATACGGGCGCAACAAATGGAATTGATACCTTTGACCTTCAAAGCGGCCGATGGCGGCACGCGTGTGATGCATCACGGTACCATTCCCATAGATGTGCATCGGATGCTGGAGGCCGTGCGCAATCCCTTCCCTGCGGCATTCCAGATCCGCAGCATTGAAATGGTCCGAATGCGAATGCGTGACGAGCAGGTGCTCGATTGCCCCCAGATCGATATTGTCCCGCAGCGCCTGCATATAGGAATCCGGGGAATAGTCAAATTTGATTACATCGTCCATGATAGCCGAAGTTCGTGTACGGATATTTTTTCCACCAAGCTCCCGTGCCTTGGTACAATGCTCGCAGCGGCAAAATGCATTGGGAAAGCCCTCTGCGGCTGCGGTTCCTAGAAAGTGAATTTTCAAAGTCATTTCTCCTTGCCATGCAAACTGTAGTGATCCATTTTAGGTCCTGGACAGAACGGATTGTCGTTCTACAATCGATGTTTGAATTTTAATGGTGATTGGATTCTCGTTGGAGTTGCCAACGCGTTTCATCAGCAAATCAACGGCCGATCGGGCAAGCTTCTCGGTATCTTGTCGAACCGTCGTAAGCGGGGTTGGAATATATGCCGCTAACTGGATATCGGAGAAGCCGACGATGGACAGCTTTTCAGGAACCGGAATATCCATCTGCAGTGCGGTATGAATGGTCGAGATGGCGACATGGTCATCCCCGCACATGATGGCCGTCATCCGGGGGTTGTCCTGAATAAACCGCTCCTGCTCCGGATCGAGCTCATTAATGCGTCTGGTATCGCAAGCGACGCTTCGAAAATGAATGTTCTGGTACTTGACCGGAATTTTATGGTCGAGCAGCGCTTGGATATAGCCTTGGTACCGCTCCTTCCTGCTTGTGATATGATCGATCGCGTTCGAAGTGTATCCGACTTCCCGGTGCCCCTTCTCGATCAAATACTTGGTCATTTGATAAGAGCCCATATAGTGGTCGTGATACACGCAATCGATCTCCACTTCATGAAAAATACGGTCGATGATCACCAGCGGCAGTTTGCGAAGCTTTAATCGCAATACTTGATCGCTGCAGGTCTTCCGCCCCTGGGGAAACAGAATGATACCGGTAATTCCTCCTTCGGCCAACCTCTCCAGACAGAGATCCTCATCGTCGCAATCCTTCGTCATTTTCAGAATGAGGTCGCACCCGTGCTTTCGCACTTCAGCCTCGGCGGCGGCGATAATCCTGGAAGTGTAATCGGACAAATGGGGCAAGATGAGCGCGATCTGTCCGAACGGCCTCTCCACGTCCGGCGCCGCCACGGTGCCCTGGGTAGAAATCCCTGAATCGACCATCAATCCTTCTTGAGGCTGGGCAAGGAAGGTCCCTCTTCGGGGCAGGCGGTACACCAATCCCTGTTCGGCCAGCTTTTGAAGCGCCAGCTTGCTTGTCATTCGGCTCACGCCGAACAGCTTGGCAAGCTCTCCTTCGGATGGAACCGGATCATGGGGCCGCAGCCTGCGGCTCTTAATGATCTCGATCACCTGATCAGCCACCCGGTGATATAATTGATTCTGTTTAATCAAACGTACATCTTTCATCAAATTATCCCTCAAATCATTGAGTCGACTCGTATCCGCAAGGGATCTAATTTGACGTTAAGTTATGTCACTGACATATTCAATGATATATATGTAAAATTCTCGTAAATTCTATGTTAAATCGCAATTCTGCGTTCCTATATCAAGAAATACATATCAGTGATATATTATTCGCTTCACATAAAGCTTTACATCCGTGATCGCTCCATAATCGTTAGCAAATGCATGGGATAATGCCGCACCCCAAGCAAAAATGTCAAATGACACACAAAATAGCCGCCAGTCTAAACCTGGCGGCTATTTTTAACCTGATCCCCGTTCACGCACTGCCCATTAAAGTCTCAAAGTTCTCTGACTGCATAATCCCTTGGTCTAGCTGTATTTCTGCCTAAAGCGGTCCGCGATCCAGTGATTGATCTCAAACAAATCGGCCACAGGTTCTCCTGTAAATGGAATGCGAGGCATGTAGCTGACCGGACCGAACTCAGGGGTTACCGTGAAGTACGGCTTGCCTGCTTGGCTGCAATGCGCCCAAATCTGTTCCCACCAGCCTTCGAATCTTGCCAGTTCCTCCCCATATTCAGGTGCTGCCGGATGAGGAACCTGAGGACCGTTAACATATCCCACTCTTCCATGAGTATGCAGGGTACGCCTAATCATAAAGGCCATATCCTCTTCTTGATCATGCAGCAATGATTCGCAGACACAGGTAAAGTGGCTGAAATCCGCCGTGATTTTCAATTCCGGGAATTTTTTCAGCAGCTTCACGGTTGCACGAGGAGTGAACATGGCGCGTCCTCTATGGGTTTCATGCGCCACGTCAACGCCCAGCTTCTTTTCCATGCTCAAAGCGAACTCAAAAAGTGAATCTTGTTCTTCCTCAGAAAAGTAATCTTTACCGGTATGGGAGTTTACGAAGATCGGCGAAAACTCCAATGCACTTTCCAATTGCTCGTGATAAACCTCCTTATGATTTCCATAAGTGAATATCTGAGGGATATATAACAGCTTGAACTCTTGCAGCAGCTCCATAAATTCATTCTTGTCAGCATCATTCGGAAGCCCTGTTTCAATACCTTGATAGCCGTTCATATAAGCTCGCTCGAATTTCTCTCTTAATGTCCCCTCCATGCCCCAAAAAGCATGAAATAATTGCAGCTCCATCATAATCCTCCCTAGATTTAATCGTCCTTCGTCATCCCCATCGGCATCATCATGCCATTGTCCATTCCCATCATGGTCACGCTATTCGATTCTACTTCCTCATCAGACAGAAACACCTCGGTACCGAATACAGGCTCGGCATATGGCAGATGCGTGCTTCCGCGCGCCAGAATTTGACGGTAATTACCCGAGTTTCCTTCGAATCCGTCATGATCCCAAGGAACCCATGACCGGGCGTTGCAGTAATGACACACATAAGATCGGCGGTAACGGTCCGAAGTTCGATTAGGAAAAGAACGGTGGAACAGATGTGAATGGAAAAACAGCACGTCTCCCGGGCTCAAAATAACAGGAATTGGCGACGGATAGCCGGCGACTACCTTTGAAAGCGTATTCACATTATCGTCTGTATGGCTGACGTTCTGGACGCTGTTTAAATCCTCAAACGCATCCACTGCATGAACGTTCCCTCCACCGATTCCATCAGGCGGATACACAGGTTCGTGGTTCGAACCCGGAACGACCCATAAGCAGCCATTCTCTTCATCCACTTCCTCCAGTGCAATCCACGCTCCAATCAGTGTGTCGGGGTGCGTCTTGATATAACAGGAATCCTGGTGCCAGCCCTGTCCTCCCTTCCCGGGCGGGTTCAGGAAGAGCATGGACTGAAGAGCATAGACGTCGGGGCCGATCAGTGCTTCAGTCACATCGAGAATACGTGGATGGAGCATACCTCGCTCAGCCGCCACATTCACCCGGGAAAGCATATGAATCCGTGTCGCCTTCGCGAATTCTTCCTTGAGCGGATCCGTGCTGTCAGCATCCGCCGTCTTGTCCGGCTGAAGACGGTTGAGCCTAGAATCCTCCGCCAGCTCAAACAGTTCGGCGATATCATCCTTTGACAACAAGCCTCTAACAATAAGATAGCCTTCCTTGTGATAGTTCGTATACTCCTTCACACTAACCAAATAACGATTGTCCCTTGCGCGTGATTTCGGGACATAAAATGTACCCATTATTTGAATCCCTCCGTCATTAAGAATGTCTGCACATTCATTGTACCCGCGCTGGAATCGTGCTCTCAATGGCCTGAAACCGGAAAACGATGTGTTTATTTGATCTAGGGTTTGACTAAGATATATCGATTAACCGGGTATGGCGTGCGCGAATCCAAAAGGTCGGCCGTATGACGAAATAATGGATCATTGCAGCGTTTAAGATAATCAGAGGCCGTAATCCCCCGAATCCGTTTATACATTTTGGAGAAATGGTGTTCATCCCCAAAGCCAACCGAAAAGGCAATTTGTTTGACCGAACCTGCTCCCCTCATCATCAAAAACTCTGCGCGGCGCAGCCGTCTTTCCAGCAGCATTCGTTTCGGAGTCATACCCAGGGACACAACGAACACGCGGGTGAAATGCTCATGCGACCATCCGGATCGTGCCGCGATTTCTTCGATGGTTATGGGCTCCGCCAGATGCTCCTCCATGAATTCCAGTGCCCGTTGAATCGGGACTGGCAAGGAGAGTACGCTCCCTTCATCTGTATATCCAGAATGAGACGACAATTCTTCAAGCGAAGCGGCAACAAGCACAGCCAGCCGTCTCCGCCAATAAGAAGATTGGTGATTCGCAATCCAAAGCATCTTCTGCATCATACCAGCAACAAGCGTATGCTGGTTGGAGAGAAACCGATTGCCCTGGCTAAAAAGAGGTTCGAACCTTTCATTCTCTTCCTGAAGGGCTGCGTAGTCAAAGTGGACGAACATATGCCGCACATTTTTCTCCGAGCAGAAACGATATGAATGCTGTTCTCCTGGACGAGTGAAGATGAAACAAGGCTCATCTAATAGAAAGGCTTGACCGCCTATCTCATAGACTGTTCCAGAACCGTCGGGGAAGTAAACCAGTTCGTAATCGTTAATGGTTCTCGCACCGAGTATGAAACCGGCCTGGATAATAATGTCGCCGACGTTATGAACTACCGGCCATTCTTGCTCAGTCATTCCTCTCTACCGCCTTCCTCCCTGCTTTTGTCTGTTGTTGTTACGATTGTACCAAAGGTCTATGGTTAACCATATATCTTCTTATCATTTTCGACTAAGTGTATATGGGTTTTAACAAGAACATGTATCGTTAAAGCACAAAAAGCCGCAGCTTCGCGGCTTTTAAGCGAGTTTATTTTTGTGAAATGGTGGAAACATCGACGGTTCGGCCACCAGGGCGGCTGAGCGTTAGATGTCGTGGGTTGATGGCAGACGTACTAGTCAGTCTTCGATTGCCTGATAGACCATAGTCCAGAAGTCGTGGATAAGATGCGCCGAATCCGGGGTGGACATTCCGACTTGAGTGAGCAGGATTCCGGTAAGCTGTTTGTCCGGGTCGGCGTACGCCGAGGTGCCGCTTCCGCCGTCCCAGCCAAATTGGCCGATGGAAGCATAGTCGCCGCGGTAGGTGCGTACCGCCATTCCGAAACCCCAACCACCGTGCTGCCCTTGGCCATGCGACAAATGGACATTGTTTTTGGCCAAGTCGTCTCGGAATGCTTGCTGCTCGGGCGTAAGGCGGTTCGTGGTCATCAGCTGGACAGCAGGCCGGGACAGGATTCGTTCGGTCCCGTGCATCCCTTGGTTTAGCAGCATCTGTAAATACGCATGATAGTCGTCTACGGTTGACAGCAACCCACCGCCGCCTGCTTGGAACGCTGGCGGCTTACTGTAGCGTCCGCCTGCCGCCTCATCCCATACCATGAACTCGCCGGTCTGCGGATCGGGAACGTAGGCCGGAGGCAGCCGGTCAATTTTGCTTTCGGGCACGTAGAAGCCGGTATCTTTCATCCCCAGCGGTTCAAAGATGCGTTCACGCAGGAACGTCTCGAATGTCTGACCGGTAACCCTCGCAACGAGTACGCCGAGCACTTCGTTGCTCATGTGGTACTGCCATCGTTCTCCGGGCTGGTAGCATAGCGGGAGCGTACCCAAGCGGCGCATCCACTCATCCGGCTCCGGCATCTCCTGCCCTGGCGTGTCAAATAAACCATTCTCGAAGATCGCGTTTTGGATCGGAGAGCCCATTAACGTCATATCCACTCCGAGCCCGAACGTAGAGGTCAACAAGTCCCGGACGGTGATAGGCCGCCGTGCCGGCACCGTGTCGTCCAGCGGGCCGTCGGGTCGCTTCAGCACCTGCCGGTTGGCAAGTTCGGGCAGCCATGTGTCTACTGGGTCGTCGAGATGCAGCTTACACTCGTCGAGCAGGACCATCACCGGCGCGGCCCCAACCATCTTGGTAGTGGATGCCATCCGGAAGATCGTGTCCCGACTCATAGGAGCGCCACCGTCATGGCGCATCGTGCCAATCGCTTCGACGTGCGTCTCACCGTTCCGGCTGACTAGGGCGACGAGCCCTGGAATCTTTCCGGAATCGACATGCCTTGCCAGCACGTCGTGCATTTTGCGCAACCCTTTTTCAGTGAATCCTTTGTTGCTATGTCCCATTGCAATCTTATTCATTTGATATCCCTCACTTTAATTTTTTTGTAAATCCCATTGTTTTAAACTACACTTTCGCCCGGCTTTGCGTTTTCCATTTGTCTTAAATAACCGTAACCTTGGACAAATCGGCCTCCAGGCCTTTAAGCGCCGCATAGGTCAGCTTATCCATCGTTGCGCCGTCAAAGCAGATGGTTTTGATGGCACGGTAATACTTCTTGGACAACAAAGGTCCTTGGAAAGACGAATTCTTGATTACCGCGCCCTTGAACGAAACGCCGTTCAACCCTGCTTTGTCAAACTTGACGCCGATGAAGGTTTGGCTGTCAAACACCAGCCCAGTCAGATCGCTATTTGTGAAATCTACCCCGTCGAACATACAATTTTCAAAGACGGTGTTTCTAAGATCGGTCATCGTCAGATTGACGTCGGTCAGTTTGGCGCCCAAGAATTTTGCGCCGGCCAACCTCGACTTACTGAAGTTGGTGCGCACAAGGACCGTTTTATTGAAGCTTGCATGGGCCAGGTCAAGGGTGGACAGGTTGCAGTCCGTCAGATTCGTGCCGTCAAAATGGGCACCGTGTACGTCGCTGCTCTTAAACGAACTTCCGGTCAAATCAGCGCCCGAAAAGTCGGAACCGGAGAGCGAGCTGCTTTTAAACTGTCCATTATGGGCCGTAACGCCTGCAAAGTCGCTTTTCGTCAGATTGCTTGCGTTAAAGTTTGTCACTACTTGCCGTTCCTGCGAGTTAGAGGTTTTGGTTTGATTCATAAATATTCACGTCTCCCTTATAATTAGTTTTCTAACACCATTACTTTGAATCCGGATCACCTATTCATACCAACCGTTGGTATGAATAGGTGTAAAAATAAGCTGCCTCTCGGCAGTTTAGTTTTCTTTGCTGACATCTCTCGCTGACACTCGAAACAATTCCTCGTATCGTTGATACATTTGCTCATCGAACAGATCAAGCCCCAGGCCTTTCAATATTTCATCGAAAAATCTTACCTTATGAAGCATCATCTCGGGCGAAGCCTCAATGACCTCCGGGTTTAGCCAAATATTGGTGAGAATCACCAGGACTTCGCTAAGCTCCCTTGGGTAGTCGGTTCGAATCGAGCCATCTCGCATTCCCTGTTCGATGATGGGCTGGATATAGACGGGTACGGCTTTTTCGAGGATGTTCTCGATCTGGGCCGCCAGCAGCTTCGGATTGCGCAAGAGGTTCGGCGCCACCGATGCCAGTTCGTTGTGAGCAGCATTGTCGAGAGAGAGTTGGGAAATCTTCCGTAGCTTCTCCAGGCCGTTCAGCCCATTGTCATCCCGGATGCCGGAGAGCATCTCGTCAACGCCTTTGAACGCGTGATCGATGACGGCCTGCCAAATCTCTTCCTTTGACTTGAAGTGGTGATAAATCGCGCCTTTTGTCAGCCCGCCCAGTTCATTGATGATATCCTGAATGGAGGTCTGCTCGTATCCTTTTTGCATGAACAGATTAAGCGCCACGGTTAGAATTTGGTTGATGGTTTCTTCCGGATATTTATTTCTTGCCATTCGCCCGCAGCTCCTTTCATACATTCGGTTGGTATGTAACAAATATATCCAATCATCCGTATGATGTCAACCCCCTTTTTGAAGTTTATTGATTTTCGTTTTTCATTGCCAGAGTTATTGGCTTCTGTATTCAATAGAAGGCGCGGATACGCGGCTATACCACCATCCCCAGGCAAAAAAAAAACCACACCAAAGTAGGGGCGAGGTTTCTGATTGATATCCACTTCCTTTATTTCAAGGTGAATCATCTGGTCTAGCAGTCCTGTACCATCCGGCAAACTGCTCCGATATGTTAAACTAACGTTTCCCGTTAATCCAATCATTTTCTTCACCTTGTTTAACTGAGATACATAAGCATCGTTCAATCTCTGCTAGTCCATCATCATATCAACAACTTTTTTTGCAAACGCAGCATAGGATTCGATCAGATCCGGATTTCGATCAATGGCCCATCGAAGGTTATCGAACGCGCTTAATAGCTGCAAATGTCTCATATCAGCTAGGTTTTCTGCACTTATGCCGTACCCGTCTTGAAATGCTTTGAATTCTTCCGTATTCGGATTTCCGTCTAGCATTTGGCACCGCATCAGCCAAATCATATCCCCATGCGGTACCGTTCTTACTTCTGCATTGCCCCAATCCAATAATATGACTTGTCCCGACTGATTGATAATCGTATTCTTCAATGAAAAGTCTCCATGGTTTAAACCGAAACGGAACCTTTCTTTCTTCAAATTCTCAAACAGTTTTCGCACTCTCTGCGATTTCGTATGATTGATTACTCCGAGCTCAATCAATCGATCATTCTCCGTCAAACTATTGATATTATACTGTACATATCCTAGCCAACTGCCGTCCGATCCTGCATGAGAAGGGGAATGAAACTCACCATGGACCGGATCTATTAGATTTTCCCCATATCCCTTCACTGGGATCGAATGAATAAGTTTGGCATATTTGCCAAGCTGCCTCCAAACATCGGTCTTGAGAGCCGTACTATCTACCCCGTTGTCTCCCTCAACGAAAGCTTGAATCATATATGCGGTTTCATCAATTACACCAATGGTCAACACCTCAGGTCCGGGAATACCAATCGCGGCAGCTTGTTCAATACACCATTTTTCTTTCACATAGCTTGGAAATGCAGCTGAGTCGTTCATGCGAACTACGACTTTACGACTCTTGGTTTCAACTACGAAAACCTGATTTACGATGCCTTTTCCTATGATCTGGTAAGATGTTTTTATTTCTTCATGAAGAAAATCGCTTGCAATTCGTTCTGCTTGCGTAGCTACAGACTCTCCCACAGTTTATCACCCTCTAAAGTGTCGTATTTCGAATAGATTACCACACTTTTTTTGGAAAGTACGTTTATAACTAAACTATCCTTGTGCGTTAACTTAATGAGATAGCTGGGGGAACCTCCCCGCCCGGATACAATGTCGAGCAGGACAAGCGTTTCGGCTGCGACAGCGGAATACCCGAAGGGATCTCGCTCAGATCCGCAGGCATGCTCGAATATATGGACGCGGTTTCACTGCTGTATATAATGACTTGCTCCGTATGGCTGCCCCATAGGTCAGCATGGACGGCATAGCCCTCGGAAGGAAACTCCACGACCGCGTTCATATGACCGTCATACAATGTTGGGAAGATGCCCCCACCGCGCCGGTATGCCAAAATATAGTCTGGTGCGCCAACCGCCCACCCGCTCAAAGGCTCGATAATCGTAAGCCAGCCGGGTGTCTTTCGGTCTTCCTTCCACACCTCTTGTCCGCTGCTGTCAAGCAGGAACAAGGCGTCCTTGCCAATTAAGCCCTTACCGTCGTCCTCTCTCACGAGTCGATCCAGCCCGGCAATTTGCATTCCCGGCAAGTCGCTTCGGAAGCGCCCGAGCGCTATATGCTGTGACTCGATTGACCCTTCGTAGCGCCATAATTCCTTGCCGTAACGGTCATACATGACCGTTACGCTCCCTCCGATCACAAGCTCAGGCTCTCCGTCGCCGTTCACATCACCGATCCAAATGCAATCGGCGTGATCATCCAATTCACGGCAGCTCCATAACGGCGTGCCGTCATGGTCCAGCAGCGTATAACCGGCCATCACTTCGTCGTATCCATCACGGTCCAAATCATATGCCCAAGGGAAATGGCCGGGGTTGCCCTCGTGCGTCCAGAGCAAATTGAAGTTCCGGTCCATAGCCCACATGCGATGATAACGATCCTTAAGAATGAAATCTCGCCCATTCGGGTTGCCTGTCAAATTCGCAATGATAATGCAGTCGTGCGCCTCAGGGTCCGGAAGCTCATGGGACGACCTAACGCTTCCGTCGTGCCCGTTGATGACGATGAGCCGGCTATCCATAACGCACAGCACCTCCAACCGGCCGTCTCCGTCGATATCGACAATTTGTGCCGGATAGTCCGACCCTTGGCTGCCTGCTCCCGGATCCGGCTTCCCCGTTTGCCAGAGCAGATTCCCCTCTAGATCAAACGCAGTGAGGCACTGCACCTGATGGGGAATATAACGCACGTCTTGGCGGTTGTCGGGCTGCACGAGCAGCATCTCCATCCGGCCGTCTCCGTTTAAGTCGCCGAGCAGCATTTTACAGCGTGGACCTGCCGCCCGTATATCCAGCTTGCCGATGAGTATAGGTTCTTTGGTCATCCCTTGGTTCATCCTACTTTCCTCCATTCCTCTCTTCGTATTAAAACTTGATTAACTCGCCGCCTTTCACTTCGACGATCTCTCCGTCCACGTTCAACCAGACGTTTAACGCTGAAGGGTTGTAAACAAAATCCAAGTCAGCTGCAAACTTCAGCCTTTCGAATGCCTTGGCGTAATCGACAAGCTCAATGTTGGTACAATACCAAATGTCCGGATTGCCCCCAATATAGGCACCAAACTCTTCCATAAGTTCCCAATTATCGTCGTTATCGAACTCGTAGCTGTGGCCCCATACGTACATCAGATACAGATATTGCTTTTTGTGCAAGCTGACGAAGGTTTCCGCATGCTTCATCAGGTCACGATTATGGTGGCATGTCGGCTTCCATTCCAGAAAATCGTCCGGCATTCCGAAATGTCCAGTGCTGTCAACGACTCTGGCATACTCCATGCCGAGACCTGGCAGCATTTCTTTGATTCTGTGGTTGTAAGAGCCGTTCGGATACGACATCCCACGCACCGTATAACCCACGATACGTTCCAGATTTCGCCGATCTTCCATGATTTCGTGCACGATTTGCTCGTTCGGGCAGCGAGCGATCGTAGGGTGAGTCAGCGTATGTGCCGACACCTCGTGACCTGTATAGAGCGTTTTGACATCATCTGCACCCACCTTGTCATGCGTTCCGACCAGTCCGGAATTGATATGAAAAGTTCCTTTAAGCCCATTTCGGTTAAACGTGTCTACCAGCCGCCGATCGGCGAATCGGCCGTCGTCGTAGCTCATCGTTAACGCTTTGTGCCGCCCTTCCGGAAAGCACATCAAAATTTTCGCCATCCTGTTTCCTCCTTAGCGTATATACTCCACAGCAGACGTACTGCAAATTCCCTTCGTCAATGAGCGGAGCGCAACTGACGGATAACCTGGTTTCACTGAGAAGCAGCCAGTACTAAACTGATCATTTGCCCCAATTAAAAAAGTCAACAAACATGGATGGCCACCCGCGGAAACATCAGTTGCGATCATGTATGCATACACGAGGTAAATATAGATTTGGGGTAGGGACCTTCGCCCAATCGATATCGGAAGCAAAATAAAAGCTTGTGTAGCAGGGCTGGTTATAGACCACATTCTGCCATGCGACACCGGTTCTGTACTGGGCATCATGCATTAACGTATACAATTTTCGGTCGGTTACCTCGGTGCTCAGGTAGATCCGAATCGCCGAGCTATCCTTTGTTCGTACTAGCAGCTCTTCTCTCCAATCTCCGAAAACATCAGCGACAAGGCAAGGATTTCCCTTCGTTCCGTTATTGGAAACTGCACCTTCTGCCGTAAGCAGCCTGCCTTGTTTCCAATCGTCGATTGTAACAGGCTCGTCGAAACTTCCGTTGATCACCTGTGTTGTCATGTTGGCCGACCACTTGATGCTCATGTTCGTGCCCGGAATCTGTTTTGCCATTTGGTCTCCTCTACATGTCATCAAGCCGAATGCTTCATCGCTTTCATAACCCTCGCTGCACCATATTTGAAGCCCCTTTTGGTTCGGATCAACCTGTCCGATCATCCCGCGCCCTACATCATCGACGGCGAAACCGCCGTGCAATACCTCGCCAGTGGCCGCGTCGCGCAGAGTGAATCCGTAAGGTCCCGAGTCACCGCTTTCATGCACCATGAAAATCTCCAATCCCTGCCGGTCTGGATCAATGTTCGCTACATGAAGGGCATCGCCGTGACCCAGCTTGGCGATTTTTCCAGGTGCCTTGCTTTCCGGTGGCATTACACCTCGGGAGCTGTATAACATGGATCCGTCATGATCGATGGTCGCCGACCCGTAAATAATTTCATGGCAGCCGTCTCCGTCTACATCTGCAATGCTTAAGGAATGCGCCCCTTGTTTAGCGAGGCTGCCAAAGTTCTCATTCCGGCCGTCCTCCAGACGGAGCGTATCATGAAAAGGATTATTCATCGAAACCCAACCGCTGTCAACGAACCAGTGCTCCTTAAGGTGCGTTCCGTCCCAGGAATAAGCTGCGACGGCAGCCCGGGTATAATAACCTCGAGCAAAGATCGCAAACGGTTTTTTCCCGTCCAAATAGGCAACTCCTGCCAGGAATCGATCCACGCGGTTTCCGGGCTCGATGCGATTCCAAGCATAATCCCCCCACATCAGACCGTCATCATGCCGCCCCGGCTTATAGGGGATCGTCTCCAATTCTTCGCCTGTTTGTCCTTGGAAAACAGTTAAATATTCTGGCCCTTCAAGAATAAAGCCCTCGAATGATCGCAAGTTGTTGCGCCCGCTCCGGCTGGGAGCATAGACGTCAAGAAAATAATCGGCCAGCCGCTCCGCATCCTCCTTTAGCAAAGGATAACTGTAACGACGATCGATTCCGAAGCATTCTTCCAGTGTAGAGGGCCAACGACCGGTCAATACCTCTTCATGCGAGTGCCAGCTCATAAACATATGGACAATATGCCTATAGTAGTCCGCGCTGCACATTCGATAGTCGTCCTGATGACTATACCCCGCAGCCACATCCTCCGGAGGCATGGTTATATAGGCTTCGGAGGACATTATACCTTCCTGATCGTACCTTATGACCTTCGTACCGGGCGCTGTCTTGAACATCAGCTCAGCTTTCCCGTCTCCGTCAAAATCATAGACCAGAAATTGTGTATAGTGAGCTCCCGCCCGAATGTTCACACCAAGCTCAATCCGGTAGAGGAGAGTTCCGTCCAGCTTATAGCAGTCGATATATACCGGACCGGTGTAGCCGGAATGCGATACATCCTTGGCATTGGACGGATCCCATTTTACAAAGTACTCGTACTCACCGTCGCCATCTACATCCCCGACGCTCATATCATTTGCCGCGTATGTATAGATTTGGCCAGTTGGCGTGACGCCGTCCGCCGGTTTTCGAAGAGGTAATTCATAGTACGGACCGACCCAGGGAGTGACATCGGCACATCGGTCGACTTCCTGTCCGTCCACAACGGCACAAACATAATAAACCGATGTTAATGTCCCGCTGGGGTCCAAATAGTTGGTGGTGTCGTGGACAGCTGCGATAAAGTCGCCACTACGATACAGGTTGAAATTGGTGCCGATCATTCCGTTACCGCTATAACCGGTCACTTCATTCCCGAGCAATCTCCAGCTGAGAAAAATTCCTTCTGTTGTCGCTGCTGCAACCAACCCCCGGTCCAGAAATTCCATCTGTACCCCGGATGTCTTCTGTGCATCAAACTTGTGCTGCTCATGGACGGTTTTCATAAATCGACACCCCTCCTTAATATGAACATCTATCCGTTATCCTGTTCTCCCGTGTTGTTCATTTCGATAACTGCGGAAAGTAAGGCAAGCGCAAGTCCCTGCCCCCAGCCCTGGGCCCATTTTTTATCCACTTCGAGATAACCCCTGATGTCGTTCATGACGGCGGTTCCACCGGATACGTTAAGCACCCGTCCTCGTTCGGAAATATTAGCCAGCACGCCCTTTAACGCCCGCTCTACATGTTTGGCATGAAGCGGATTATTCTGCATCACCATTGCCGCGGCAATGCCAGCCGTGGCTGACACCTCGCCATAAGCTTCCGGGTAGTCGAGCACGGTGCCCCAGAGGCCGTCATCCTTCTGCAGCTTTTTGATGGCGGCAAGCTGGTCTCGCAGCGAGCTTATAATATGCATAAATGGTGGGTACAGGTAAGCTTGCGGCAGCACATGTCCCACGCGTGACATCGTATAGGCCGCCCAAGCGTTGGCGCGTGCCCAATACATTCCTGACATATGATCCTTATTAAGGTGGTTATATCCGTGATACCACAGGCTGGTATTCTCGTCCTGCAAATAATTAATATGCCAATAAAACTGATGAAGTGCATCGTCAATAAGCTGCTTCTCCCCAAGCACCACGCCTGCGCGTAATAGGAAATATCCCGCCATAAACAGAGTGTCCGCCCAGCATTGCTCCGGAAAATCGTTTTTAGCCGACACCGTGTGCTGGAGCACACCGTCACCGAAACGCAGGGCGTTGTTCTCCAGATAGTCCACCTTGCTCATGATGATATCGAGGTATTTCTGATCCTTCGTCTGTTCGTAAAGGGTGAGCAGCATATGTCCCATCGAGCATGTGTTGACCGTCCATCCCGGAAGTCCTGCTTCGATATATTCATCGCACCACTCTATCATCCGTTCCAAATATGCTTGCTCGCCAGTCACTTCAAAGGCACGGCTGATCCCGTAATAGGCGACGCCGCAAGGCCAGTCCCAAGTGAGATCCATGCCGAAGGTGTAGTCTGCAACGCACCCGACAACCTGCTTAAGATCGGCATTAGCAATAGTTAACTTCAATTTGCAAAGCCTCCTTGGTCAAAGCCTCTACTGAGATGGAAGAGGCTTTGACAGTAATTATGGAATTAACGGTGTTTACTACGATTTACTTTCGGCATATACGGTTAAATTCGCGTATTCTCCAATCAGAGGCGCCATCTGGCGGAAACCGAGCTTTCCGCCAGCGATTGGAAGCCCGTACGTGACGCCGTCGTCTTCCCACGAGAAAAGCGGAAGATTGTTAACGGCAAACGTAATGCGATGTCCGCTCTTAACGATCAGCATCCGGTATGGTCCGACTGCGTCCATGACACCCGGAATCGGGTCGGCACCTTGCGCGACCAGGTGGAAACCGTAGCTTTTACGCAAATTGCATGTATGAAACTTCCGCTCCTCCGCCCACTTCCTCCGGAAGTAAGAAACGTGGAAAGCGTTCATTTCGCCGTGATGATACTGGTCGTATTCACCAGTCCGTGGCTTGATGGAAGAATCGAGCAAATCCCGGCCTTCCGTGCCGCTTGCGCTAAAAAACATAATCGCCAGGCCCGGCTCGCGTACCGGCCAAAAATCCCATGAGACGGCGGCGTCCGCCGGAAAGTTCTCCGGGCACCACAATACGAAATTGGCTCGCTGCCCCTCCGCCTCGTCGCGGACGCTTTCGAGCCGCATACGTCCCAAAGGAAACGTGATGGCTCCTTCTCCCTCCATTCGAAAATCCGCGACATGCTCGGGCTTGGAGAGTGGGTTTGCATAAATCGCACGCCAACTTTCGGGAATCAGCGGGCTTTTAGCAGTATGCACGACCCCTG
The DNA here is from genome assembly GCF_037969785.1 of Paenibacillus sp. FSL W7-1332. Taxonomy (NCBI): domain Bacteria; kingdom Bacillati; phylum Bacillota; class Bacilli; order Caryophanales; family Paenibacillaceae; genus Paenibacillus; species Paenibacillus sp. FSL W7-1332. Next base: position 3,975,119 of record NZ_CP150209.1, read on the forward strand.
TTTCGGTTGGTTGATCTGTTGTCATCGTATTCACGCTCCTTTCTTCCCATGTCTGGGTTACCGCGCATGGGCGACGAGCGATAACCGAGCTGCATTACACATTAGCTTCCTGGCGGGCCTTAGTCTACATGGTCAGGTAAAGAATCTGGGATCAGTTCCAGGCTGATGATCGTGTTCAAAGACCATTGCGACGCCTCATTCGTATTCATCCAGTCAATCTCCTTCAGCTTGTCGACGTACGTAACGTCAACGGCATCTTTTTCCAGGTCTGTGGTTGCAAAAGGGTGTCCCAGCAGCGTCGACCAGGCAACATCGGCTGTACGCCTGTCCTTACGGTACCACGCGCCGTAAGCGACGAGGGCCAGCGTCAGAACTGGATGCTCAAACCGCTTTGTGCTGATGGCGCCGCCTGTGATTTGATCCTTTTCTTCCTGCGAAAGATTATAGAAAACACCGAAATCGGCCATCATGTCGTCCCACTGTTTATCCTTCAGCATGCCGGACAGCTCGAACCATACCTGCGGCGCGCCCATGCATAACGCCAGATGGCGCCCCCAGTTGTCGTCACCCATCGACGTCAGCAAGCCGGTATTCGGATCATAACCGTAAGTCGGACCGGAGATCAGACCGTAATTCGCCTGTTTAATGCATTGAATGCCGGTAAGCAGTTTATCGCGGTAAAACATATCCTCTTTGCGCTCCCAGCGGGTCATCCAGTTGGAGCTGAAAGCCGCCCAATCCGGGCCGACCCGGATATGGGTCTTATGCTCGTCCTTGGGAAAATAGGCGCGCATCGGATCGATATGGACGGTCGTATAGTCGGCATCCTTCGCCTCGTCCATCATATCCCCGATCCGCTCGTCCCCCGTTAAATAATAATAGTAGCGATGGAGTCCGGCCATGCCGATCCGTGCCTCCTTGCAGCCGCAGCCCCAATGGACGACGTTATGCCGCGAACCGAGCCCGGCGTATTCACCGAAATGATAGACGTCGACCTCGCTCGTATGGCGCGTCATCGCCTCCGCCATCCGGAAAATGTCTTCGCGTCCCGAGCGCAAAAACATCAGCCACAGCCACATGTTCGGGACCAGCTCCGTATTTTGCCAAGCACAGCCGCCGAGGTCATAATTCCAGACATGGCGCGCAGGGTCGTAGCTGTGCATGAAATCGCCGTAATCCCAGAAGCCGTACCAGCGCCTCTGCTCCACCTCCCTTTGGTAAAAGGCGATGATCCCGTTCAGCTTCTCTTCGAGGCGGGATTTGGCGGGCGTTCCCCTGTCCGGCAAGCTCCAAATGCCAAAAGCGCCTTGGCTCCGCAAATAAGCCGGCTCGCATACAAGCTGCGGAGGCGAGTCGTTATAGCTCGCGTAAGCCTCCAGCTCAACTGGCGACGGCGTAAACGCCCGGCACCAAATCGTCAGCTCGCTCGTATTGCCGACGCCGTACGGAGTTGCCCGCAGCTCTTCCGCGCCTTCGTAGGAAGATTCAACATGCGTTAACGTATCGTAATGGCGCATGTCCATGGCCGGCGCTTCCGGGGACCAGAACCAGGCGATCAGCTGCGCCTGGTCCTCTGTGAGGCCGTGCGCCTCCATGCCCGAAGGATGCTTTTGCCAGAAATTGCGCATCGCAAGAGCCAGTCCGCCGCCGGGCCCACCGACATATGCAACACCGCGCGCTCTCCGGCCTTCTCCGGATTTGATCCAGCTGCAGCCTGCCCTGGTCCGCTTGGCCATCAGATAATGGTCGGCTGAGAACTGCGTCACCTTAAAGCCGTCCCAGCTTGCGGAGTCGTGCAGCAGATTCATAAAGTACTCGTCGTCCATTTCTTCGTCGGTCAGTGTTTCCCCATTGAGCTGACGCTTGAACAGCTCCAAATATCTGCCTTTTGTGCGCCGCGAATGAAGCGTTTTGGGCGATTCGCTTAAATAACCGGTATCACCGGCAAACCGGACGTGGCGGTTGTACAGCGGCCCACGGATCGGCAGGATGAAACGGATGCCGAGTCCCTTCACGAAATCCTGGTTCGGATTGCCGTCATAAAAAAACGTATGCACCATCCGGATCGACTCCAGACCCGCGTAAGCGTACAGGCGAAGCGAAAAAGGAAGCCATTCACCAGTTCCGTTCACGGCACGGTGGCGGCCCGTCAGCTTGACGACCGCTCGTACCGGACCTGCTTGCTCCACCTTCGCTTCGTAGATTTGGGATTGATAACGTTCCTCCCGGATCGTTCGGCTCCCGGTCAGCTCGCTTACGCTTTCCTTGATAGCGATCAACTCGCCATAAGAGCTTATACTGACACCGTTTCGTAGAACATCGGCAATCATTTGGCTACCTGTTTTCGGTACCCGAAAGGAAATGACGCCCGTGTCGATGGTAAAGCCATCCTCTGCTTCACGTACGGACACTGAACCCGCTGTTGGTGAATGTTTGGAATCTCCCTTCACGATGGTATACCCATGAGGGGCACCAGTCGGAAATGCGGCGGCATGCGCCGTCCATTTGACGCTGCCGTCCGGCCAATATGCAGTCGGCCAGCTTTGCAGTGCAGGGGCAGTCCCGCCCTCCAAGTGCAGCGACAGCCGGTCGTCCCGTGAAAGCTCCCCCTCCTTCCACGGCATTCCCCAAGTCAGCCCGGCCGGAATATCAGCGGCTGCCTTTAACCAACGCAGTGATACTCGCGTGTCGTTCATGGCATCATCTCCTAAACGTTTTCTTGGCTTCCGTTCTTTCAACGCCCTCATTGTAGACAGCTGCGGCTTTCCCGGCAATGGCACTTTCTTGATGGCATCCGCCGGGCTAAATTGCACGATTTCGCGAGAATTGCACTTTATTGCACGTTAAGGTTTTTCTGGTGCTTCGCAGCCCTGCGCATCACAATAAAGCCGGCAGCGGTCACATCATGAACCGCTGCCGGCTGCTTCTTTCGATCTGTTTATCGCAGCTTACTTCCTAATCTGCCCGGCTAAGTTCACGATAACGGGTAGGAGTCATGCCCTCGAGCTTTTTAAAGATCCGATTAAAATAGCTGTGCCGATATCCGACTTGTTCGGCAACCGTGTTAATTTTCATCTCCGATTCCCGAAGAAGCTCCTTCGCTTTTTCCATACGCAGCTCGGTCAAATAATCGATAAAGTTTTTGCCGGTGACCAGTTTGAATGATTTGCTCAGGAAAAACGGGTTCGTGCCGATGTGGTCGGCGCAATTGTCGAGCGAAATGTCGTGCATATAGTTTTGCTGCATATAGATCATGGCATGCTCAATCAGCCGTTTGACCTGGCCATCCGTTCGGGTCGTCAGCTCCTTCATGAAAGGGGCGATCACCTTCACTTGGAACCATTCCCTGGCGCCGGCAGGTTCTTTAATCTGCGAAAGCTGCTCATACAGGTTGGCGCCCTTGAACAAACGATTCGGCTGAATACCGGATACGAGAATCGCATGCTGGACGGAACCCAGCAAATGAAGCATCCCCTGCTGGACATCTATCGCTTTTGCCTCCTGCACGGACAGCGCATTCTGGAATTCAACGAGCAAGGCGTTGGCGTCCGCTTCCTGTCCGGTTCGAAGCGCCTGAAGAAATTCTCTTTCCAGCGTAAAGGGATACTGCGGTTCGGACGAATCCTCGAAATTCAGCTGCTCCATTTCGATAATCTGGTTATCGTTATCGAATTTGCGGAAGCTGGCTGCGTGTTTCACGCCTTCAAATGCGAGCGGTATGTCGCTTACACGGCCGGTAGCCCGGCTGATCGCCACCGTCACCACCATGTTCAGCAACCGGTTAACCGTCTGCGCAAGCTTTTCGCAAAACGATTTGATCGTTTCTGTACATGGCTCCCCTTCCGGCAAGATGAGCAGCACCCCTGATCCAAGATCATGGAAATTGATCGTGCTGCTTTGCTCGAAATACGAATCCGCCAGCTCTTCGATCATGTTGACGGATGCGAAGGTAACCAGTCCCTCGTCGCCAAACTTGAATTTCCCTTCCATGCTGGCGATCCCGGTAAGCTGTACGTACAGCACGACAAATTGCTTGCCGCACACCTGCCATTTATACCGTTCCATCCGTGACCGCAGGTCCTCCTCCGTATAGGCGTACAAATAGCCCTGAAGGAGCTGATGGAGAAAGCTTTCCTTTACATGCGGCAGCTGCTCGAGCCACTTGGCGTTCAGCTCCCGACTCTCCCTGCTTAAATGCTGCCATTGCCGCTCGATTAGCGTAAACTCGTCCTCCCGGCCTCCGCCCGATAAGGAGGCGCTTGGCAGCAAATCCTTCATTAGCCTTTTTACAGGTAAGTACATTCGGATCGATGCAAGCCAAGCAAGCCCTATTGCCAGCAAGAGAGCGCTCAAGCTGACCGTCAAAATGACTTTGGATATAAAAACGACCGGTGCAGTTATATTGGTGATCGGCGAAGCCGACACGTACAGCCAGTTATCCATGATTCGTGCGAAATAACCGTACGTGACCGCATAGGTCTTGTCGTTCCATTCATAAAGAAACGAGCCTTCCTTATTCACGTTTGACTCGACCTCGCTTCTGACTGCCTTTACGAACGTCGAATCTATCGAGCTCCCGTTGGCGGATACGAATAGATGACTGCTCGGCTCCGTTAGAAAATTTTCGCCGTCGGCATAAGGGGTAATGGTCTGCAGCGCTTCCGCGACTTGATCGCTGTCCAAGCGGACGATCAAGGCTCCAATCGGTTTTTGGCTGCCACCGGGAACGAGATGTACAAACGTCAATTCCCGTTTTCCCGGCTGATCGGGATCCAGCGTTAGCTGTGTCCAATACGTCGTTTTTCCTGCGTCAAGCAGTTGGTCGTATAGCTTGATGACACTTGCATCATGTAAAGCGGAATATTCCGGATAAAACAATACCGGCTGGCTTCCGCGCAAATAGAGGCTGACGTTACGAATCATCGTATTGGAGCCCTGCATGACGAGCAGCGTATTCGTAATATCGCGGGTCTTCTCAAAATCACGCACGAAGTCGCGTTCGCCGAGCGAATAATCGAAGCTCGTATCGAACGCCCAATGCGCCAGCATCATTTCGAGATTGGACAGCTGTTTATTCAGGTTCTGCGACCGCTGCTCAATCTGGTTGTTATGGAGCTTCAGCAGCTCCTTTTCCAGCTTACCACCGGCCATCGAATATACGAGAACCCCGGTAATAATGCCGGGAATTCCGGCAACAAACAGGAACATGATTAAGCTTTTCCTATAGAAGCTGCCAGATCTGCCGGATAAGCGGGCCAATAACATTTTCCATCCATTCATCGTCAGCTCACCAACCATATCTAAAATTAGTTTTGCCTTCCTTTGTTAGGCGGTCCTTTGCCTTTCAGATATGTAAGCGTATTCAAATATAGCAACAGTGAAATAAAATCGACTGTCTTAATTAGCATAACGCGGTCCTACTAATAAAACCTGCATATTTTCAGAGTAAATTGTTTAAAAAACAGAGGAATTCCAAAAACCGGCCATCGTGGAGTCTTGGCTACAGAGCAGCTACCGTCACTTTGTGGGGACTCTCGGAAGAAAAATTCGGATAGAGAAAAAAGAGGCAGTTGCCTCTTTTTTCCGCTGAATATCACTGCTAATTGACTTCGTCTAGGATTTGGACGCTGCGTACAGCTCGTTGATTTCCTTCACGTAATCGTTGCCCCCGGATTTTTTCCACAGTTCGATTGCATCGCGCCAGCCTTGCTCGTCGATTTGGCCGACGATGAATTTAATGCGGGCATCATTAATAATATTGCCAAGCTGTTGTCCTTTTTGCGAATACACCTCAGAAATAAACGGCTCCGCCGGATTGGCGACGATGGTTTCCCGGTTTTTTATTTGAACCTCTGTTTGTTTTAAGCGAAGCGGTGTCTGGGCCACTTGCAGCCCTTTTCCTTCAGGAATGTAAGGTACCATCTGGTTAAGACCTTCGACTTCAGACTCGAGCAGCACGGAATCCGTACTTCTTTCCAGCGTTGTATCGTCGATCTTGGTATAATGCACGCCTTCAAGGCCGAAGCTGGTCAGCGTTTGCAGGTCAGGCTCGTTCAGCTGGTCTAGAAATTTCAGAATGCGGTGGACTTCCTCCTCAGTCTTCACACTCGACTTCGGAATGGCCAATAGGCCGGCAAAACCGGAAGTAGGCAGCGTGCGAATTTGACCATCCGCACCGGTTACTGCACCGAACACATCCATGTAATGCTCCCTTGAATCATTGCCCGCCGCCGCGTTCGCCGCCTTGATTTTGTCGTCGACTCGAGCCGCTCCGTCGACGACGTCGATAATCACGCCGGCTTGCCCGTTAACAAGCGGATCCGTCCACTTCGCCGAGTCCATGACGGCAAAATCTTGGTTGACGAGTTTTTCGTCATACAGCTTTTTCATGAACTTGAGCGCTTCGAGATATTCATCGTATTCGAACTCCGGTACGAGCTGGCCATCCCTTTCACCCCAAACGTTAGGTGCACCAAACCACAGTTTGATCTGGTCGAAGCCCGCTCCCCAGCCGGCCGTCCATTTGACCATAACCAGTCCGTACGTGTCGTCTTTACCGTTGCCGTCCGGATCCTTCTCTTTGAACGCTTTCAGCATGTTGTAAAAATCGTCGATCGTTTTCGGTTGCTCAAGTCCGACGTTCTCCAGCCAATCCTGGCGGTAATAAACGCCGTTGCGGCCAAGCTCGCGCCCGCGATATACGCCGTACGTTTTGCCGTTAATCGAGGAGTTGTTCAGAATGATTTCGCTGGCCTGGCTGAGGTTCGGATAATTTTTGAGTTTGTCGGTCAAATCCCAGAACGCCCCCGATTTTACCGCACTAACGAAACTCGGGCCCTTTGAGTCCGGCACGTAAATGATTTTCGGCAAATTGCCCGATGCAAGCGTAATGTTGAATTTATCCGCATAGGAAGCGTTAGGCACCCATTCGAAATGAATGTCCGTGCCGGTCAGCTTCTCGAGTTCAGCCGCTACGGGACTGTCGTCCTTCGGATAGTTCGTTTTAAAAATCGGGAGCATGATGTTCAGCTTAAACGCTTCTTGCGTATCTGCGGAAGCGCTTGCAGGGGGAGCCGCCGTCGAATTGTTGGAAGAGTCTGTGCCACCGTTGTTTTTACCGGACGAGCAGCTTGCCATCAGTACGATACAAACCGTGCCTAGAATTAGAAATGTGGAAGCACGTTTCGCCTTCATTGTCTTTTTCTTCATTAAATAGCCTCCCTTTATCATTAAGATCATATTGCAAACCGCATGAGCTCCAAGCAAATCAATCAGCGTGTCTCGGGTATTAACAACAGAGCCTAAGCGGAATCACACATTTGGAATAACAAACTTTAGCCTTTGACCGAGCCAAGCAGGACGCCTTTGGCAAAATGCTTTTGCAGGAACGGATACACACACAAGATCGGAACCGTGCCGACAACGATCACGGCCATTTTGATCGATTGATCCGGCGGCTGCACGAAATTAGGGTCCATCGAGTTCAAATCGCCTGCAGCCGCTTGCGACAGCAGAACGATCTGGCGCAGCATGACCTGCAGCGGCCATTTTTCCGGATCGTTAATATACAGCAGTGCCGCAAAGAAATCGTTCCAATGCCCGACGGCGTAAAACAACGTAAACGTAGCGAGGACGGGCATTGAAAGCGGCAGCACGATCCGCCCTAAGAGGCCAAGCTCGGAGCAGCCGTCGATGCGGCCGGCCTCCTCGATCTCCTTCGGAATTTCCTGAAAAAAGTTTTTGACGATGATCAGATTAAACGCGCTGATCGCCCCTGGCAGCATGAGAGCCCAGAGCGAATCGAGCAGGTTCAGCTCCTTCACGACCAGATAAGTCGGAATCATGCCACCGCCAAACAGCATGGAGAAGATGACGAGATTCAGCACCAGATTCCGGCCGTACAACCCTCTCTTGGCTAAGGAATAGGCCATCGTAACCGTGAAAAACAGGTTGACGAGCGTGCCGATGACCGTTATGTAGACGGAGACGCCGATGCTTCTCATAATCGTATCTGTCGAAAAAATAAACTTATAAGCGTTTAATGTAAATGTTTTGGGTATGAAAAATACCGCTCTTGACGTAAGCTCCGCGTCCGAGGCAAAAGAGCCCGCAATCACGTAGACGAAAGGGAGCACGGCAGCCAGCCCGAACAACGATAGCACGATGTAGTTGGCAGCATCGAACGTGACACCGGCCGCGGATTTGTATTGCTTGGCCATAGATTGATTCCCCTTTCTTGCTTATCAGTAAAGCCCGGATTGGCCGAACTTTTTCGCCAGCCAGTTCGTGCCGAGCACCAGCGTTACGCCAACAATCGATTTAAACAGCCCGACAGCCGTACTGTAGCTAAAAGCGCCTTGTGTAATGCCCATCGCGTATACGTATGTGTCGAACACTTCGCCTACCGAGCGGTTAAGCGGATTCAACATCAGATAAATCTGTTCGAAGCCGTTGTCCAGCACGCTGCCCATCCGCAAAATCAAAAGAATTACGATCGTGCTGCGGATCGCCGGCAGTGTTATGTGCCAGATTTGCCTCCAACGGTTTGCCCCGTCAATCGTCGCCGCTTCGTACTGTTCCACATCGACGGCCGCCAGCGCCGCCAGGAATATAATCGTTCCCCAGCCGCATTCCTTCCAGATCGTCTGCAAAATAATCACGGGGCGGAACCAAGACGGATCGGACAGAAATTGGATTTTGTTCCCCGTATATTGGAATAGCAGTTCGTTGACGGTGCCGCCTTCCGTGGTTAGGAACACGTACGTCAGGCTTGCCACGATTACCATCGATATAAAATGTGGAACGTAAATCATCGTTTGAATCGTGCGCTTAAAGAACGAAAGCCTTACTTCGTTTAACAAGAGTGCCAGTATAATCGGAGCGGGAAAAAAGAAGATGAGATTATAGAACGATAGCAACAGCGTATTACGCAGCAGCATTAAAAACTCTGGATTGTTAAAAAATAGCCGAAAATGCTCGAAGCCTACCCATTCGCTTTTCAAAAAGCCGGTAAACGGCTGATAGTTTTGGAATGCCAGCATGACCCCCCACATCGGCACGTATTTAAAAACCAAAAAATAAAGCAAGCCTGGGAGCAGCAGCAGGTAGAGCCATTTGTCCCTGCGAAGCCTCGCCGCGAAGCTCGTGCGGTGCTCCACCTGCTTGGACGTTTGCGGGAAATCCCTTTGAGCCGTAGCTTGCTTCATCATTCTCCACCTCCATATGTCGTTCATCACCTCGCGAGCGGTGTGGCCTTATTATGCGGCAGCGCTTTCTTTTCCCGCAATGAGACATTTTTGAAGAGTAAAAAAGCCTCGTTTTTCGGCATTTTTAAAGAAAGTGCAAAGTCGGCAAACGAGTGGTAAGACGCGTATAGCCCTGTATAAACAAGCACTTCTCGCAGAAACAAAAAAATAAAACCTCCAAGTATCTGGAAGTTTTATTGTGTAGTATTGTCTTATTCAACTAAAGCCCCCGTTAGCTTTATAAGGAATGTTGGCTTCATTTGTAAAGTTAGCGCCAGCCCATTCCCCCTCAATCTTAAACAACTCATACACAGCCTTATGGTCTGTAGGCGGTTCATCTATCCAATTTAGCAGAGTGCGAATGATTGATTCTTTTTCTGGAAAGTGATGAAGAAAGACTTCAGACTGTTCGTGAAGTCGTGTCGTCCAAATCTGAGAACGCTCCATCACCATTGAATAATATGTTCTAATGAGTTTACGAGCGAAGCTTTGTGTAATTGTTTTAAAATCTTCTCCAGAAGCTGTTGTTAACCTTGTTAACGTCCGATTAAGAACTTCATTAATATCACCATTAAAACGGATGGCTATCTCTGATGTAAGTTGATAAGGACCAAATCGTTCTCCTAGATCCTCTCCATATACACAAACACAGAGTTCCTTAAGAAATGCATTTTCGTAATAATTTGAGGGGTCAAGCGTATAGTCATAATAGGCTACAGCTATACCAACATCCCGAACTATAAAACGATAATTATTAGATAGTTCTCCAGCAAGTTTCTTTAATTCAGCTAACTTATCAGAACTTAATTTGGTATTGAACATAGCGATAAGGTCTAAATCTGATTTAATTGCAATCGCTTCTCCTCTGGCTACGCTACCGTACACATAAACACTATGCAAATGTTGATGAAATAAATGTTTAAGGCTCTCGATCGATTCATGAATGCAAGTCGCATAGACATCCGCAATTTTGTCTTTACTCACATCGCTTACAATAAAGCCATTTTGGTCTAAACCATAACCCGCTTTTAAAATCCCTATTTCAATCACCAACTTTCCTTTTACCCAGCATTTTCCTAATTATAGCACCACAACCACAATCATGTGACTAAAAGCGGGTTAGGACGCTCCATCGGCTTCTTTAAAATGGCTTAAAGACCATGAGCACCAATATGGCAATCATCAACAGCTGTGCTGCCGTCTCGATGGGTACGATCTTTTTGATCAGCTGGCCGAACTCGGCGGGTATATCATTACCCTGCTCTTGACTTTCAGATAGGATCTTAACAAGTACGAATCCGCCAATTTTTGGCATGATGGCAAGCTTGGTCGATATACCAAAAGTAAAGTGCAGCTGGCCGACGGTTCTTGCTGATCTTCGAATGATGGGCATCACGAAAGCGGGGCCAATAATGGCGATCGAAGCTAATATATGCAAAACGAGCAGTAATCCAAACAAATCCATGACCCACCCTTCTTCTCAGCTTACCGATATCTTGCTTTGATAGGCTAGACCGACCCTTTTCCCCTTAAACGCTCCTCCGAGCACAAGATGGTCCAACATACACATTACGACATCGTCATAAGCAACATTCAGCTCTTGAAATCGGCTGAACAAGTGACCGGCTATTTCTGCCTCGGAATATGCCTTAATCGTCTCCGGCATCGGAACGGGCAAGGTATCCGTTGTTACATGAAGATGAACCGGCTCTGGATGCTCGCTTGAATCCATCATGGTTCCTGGACACATCATGGACCAATCGAGCCCAGTCCGTTGCAGCCTTTCGAAATTCCGGTTGTGATTTTTATACTCAGGTGGGAACCCCGGTAAATTGTTGCCGATAAGTTCGGTATATGGAATATCCAGTGAACCAGCACCTCCCATGACCCATACCCGCCCAGAGAAACTAGGCTCCAATTCACATTGGCTTATAATGTTATCGACGATACGAACAAACTCTTCTCCCTGGCCTGCATGGCCTGCTGCAATCATAGCGGCGTCTTGATTCACGAGCGCCTGACGGACACTTACCGGGTTCATTATATCGTCCACGATCACCTTCACATGCTTTGCGGAATGCTCACCTAATTGATCATATAGCTTCTCGGAATTCCTCACAAATGCGGTCATTCCATGGCCCATTTTTATCCCTTGTGCCAGCACTCTTTTCCCTGTATTCCCTGTCGCTCCAAAAACAATAATTCTCATTGTTCGTTCCTCCTCTTTTAGGGTCCCAAATTTTGGATAACTCAAGCTTAGCATCGCTTCAAAATGATGTTAAGAACCCACTTTAAAGTAGGGTGCTTACTTAAAAGTAAGCATGCAGAAAGGGATACATATTAGCGGAGGTTGGGAGGAAGGGGGAATTTTAGACAGTTTGGCGACAATTCTACTGTAATAGGAGTTTTGTTATCCATTCATATCAGGATTGTGCACTGTAGGTAAACAAAAAGCTGCCCGGAATTCCGAGGCAGCTTTTTGTTTGAGTTGATTGAATTCGTGTACAAGTTCAATGAACCGGCTTTATGACGCTGGCTCTTCATATTTCCGCTTATTATGATTTTCTCCCCATGAACACATAATTTCTGCAACAGGAATCAATGTTCTGCCGTATTCACTAAGAGAATATTCCACTTTTGGAGGGATAACCGGGTGAAACGTTCTATCAACTATGCCTTCTCGTTCCAAATCTCGGAGATGTTGTGAAAGCATTTTTTGTGAAGCATCAGGTATAAGCTTTTCCAGATCGTTGAACCTCTTCTTGGATTCAATCAAGTGCCATAAAATCATGGGTTTCCATTTACCGCCTAAAACATCAATGAGTGTCTCAATTGGACATTCGCGCTGATGAATCATTATTGAATCATCCCCTTACTTTTAAGTAAGTGCATTACCTATAATTGACATAACAAAATTTTACGATAGCTCTACAATCAAGTCAATCATTGAAGCTTAAAAGGATAAATGCCCATTCTTTTAGGTGTATGAATTGCCTGTGTGTATTGCCTTAAAACTCCTCCAAAACCTTGGATTTATCACCATAAATCTTTTCCAGGTGATCTTCTCCCCAATAGCATAAATGGTCTAATGCGGGTTTTAATCCCCAGCCGTAGACCGTTAACTCATACTCCACTTTAGGTGGGATCTCTTTATAAACCTTTCGTGCAACAATTCCGTCCTTTTCCAGGCCTCTTAGTTGAGTGGTCAGCATTTTTTGCGTGATGTCGGGCATTAACCGTCGAAGCTCAGACGTCCGTTTCCGTCCTGTCATCAAATGATAGATGATTAAAGGCTTCCATTTCCCCCCCATTACTTCTAATGCCGCCTCCACTCCGACTTTATACTTCTTTTGAACGTTATTTTCCCTCTTCTCAGTCATCTCTCATTCCCCCGTTAAAAGCCTGGTTTTTCTAGGAACATAAGATTCATTTCAGTCCGTTACTCAGGTAAGTTTCTAGGGCAACTGTCTAGGGCACTTCGATGTTTCTAGGGCACCTGTATCATCCTATAGAACTTGAAAGTGCGTACTTCCTGATAATTTTATTACTGTTTATAATAGCATCAGCCATTGATCGTGGCTATAAGATAGCTGTTGAGAAATGAGAAAGGTAGTGAAGAGACAAGTATGAGAGTATTATGCGTTGTTTCCCACCCAAGAAAAGATTCCCTGACCTTTAAGGTTGCCGATCATTTCGTAAAAGGTCTTACTGCGGCGGGCCACGACTATGAGATCTTGGATTTACACGAGATTGGTTTTGACCCTGTTTTAAAAGGAGTAGATGAACCTGACTGGTCAACAGAGGAACAGTCCTTTTCCCCTGAAGTAGAACTGGAAATAAGGCGAATGAAGAAGCACGATGCCTTGGCATTTATTTTTCCAATTTGGTGGTGGCATTTGCCTGCCATGCTAAAAGGTTATATAGACCGTGTATGGAACAATGGGTTTGCGTACGGTTCGAACCAGCTTCATCATCAGCATGTCTTGTGGATTGGTTTGGCGGGCGTTTCGAAAGAACAGATGAAAAAGCGTAACTATGATGAAATGATGACTCATTTGCTCAATGTGGGAATTACAGATTATTGCGGTGTATCCAATTCCAAGGTTGAATTTTTATACGAGACCTTGGAATCCAATCCCAAGCATTATGAGACGCTGCTTAACCATGCTCATCACTTAGGGTTGAATTATGCGAAGGAACAGTAAGCTTTAGATTAAGTCTGAACTGTCTGATTGCTTTATTATGCGTTTACTTTAAAACCTGCTTCTTTCATCAGATTCGGATAAAACCAAAGACAGAAATTCGACTCGACAACCTGCTCCCTTCGGTGATTGGGCTACCACACCCGCTGTAAACGGTGCTGAGGTGTTCATTCCAAAGTATCGAATCAATTTCCAAGCTTCACCATCTGATGAGTAATAAAAAGAAATAAGTTGATCATTCTTCGTTATTTTTAAATAAGGATTGCTTACTAATACACGCTCAGAGTTACAATCATCGGACAAACCGTTCTGCGTAACAACAGACACGATCGTAGCATACTCACCGTTGAACTCAAAACAAAGCTTAGCCCAATTGTTCTCATCTGCCATCAACATCAGACACCCGGAATCATACAATTCGTTCATGTCTACCTGAAGCTGCGTTATAAGCTGAAATGTTGAATTCACCTGGATGTGCAGATAGGGTGCAGAATGAGCAACATGTTTACCTCCGGGGTCTTTGAAAAAGTCAGCATTCGTTGGAGCATCAATGATTAGCCTGCCATCTGCTGTAAACTCCCAATGTTCAGGTTCATTTAACCACATTAAATTCTTTCTTGTTTCTGGCTGAAATAAATTCTTAATCATAACTCATTCTCCTCTATTGAATTAACTTTTATTTCTTAAGATGGGATGTTCAACAAAAACCCATCTTTCCCCTTCTAAATATATCATTTATAAAACAATTTTGTGATATTTGACATCTCTACCCAGCACGAATACTCTAGCGCTTTGCCCCAAACTTAATCGTCAGTTGTTCCCATCTCTAAAAATAAGTTACAATGACACATGGTAGTAAATACCTGTAACAACTCTATTTTTCTTGGAGGATTTTATGAAGCTCACTACCTTTTTTCCTTATCGAAACGATGCAAGAAAGATATTGATCCCTTATTTAAATCAATTGACTGAGGAACAGTGGCATGCAAGGCATCCGGATCATCCGAATTCGATCGCTTGGATCGTTGAGCACATCGCGCGCAGCGAAGACGAATGGATTAACGTGATCGTACTTAAGGGAGAGCGACGACTTCAACGAGTCTTGGATCGTCCTCAGCATATTTTGCAGGCATATATCGACATTCGAGACCATACAGACCATAAACTCGACTTTATGGAATACGATGAACGCGAGCCAGTTGTAGAGCTCCCTCGTTTTTCAGACGGTTGGGAACCGCCTTCGCCGCCGACGCTACGATGGATTATCCATCATGTTTTCGATCATGAGTCGTACCATGTCGGTCAAATCGGCGTCATAGCACGTTTAAACGGATTCGCCGGCCCCCTATTCTGAACGTAATGACTCGATAGCTAATCGTATAAGTTATGTCCATTTCGGTAATCGGTACAGTTCCTTGTCCCCGGCTCGAGACAAGAAATTGTACCGATAAAATAAAAAAGCCGCTAAAATAGCGACTTTCAATAAAAACCATGCAGTTGTACCTCGACATCAGGACCAGCCGGATCGCTTTATAAGGTTAGTTACAAGTTCATCGTCGAAGACGATTCCGAAACCCGGCGTGGCCGGAATATGAATCTCTCCGTTTTCGATTCGATAGCCTGATACATCCATTCCTTCGATTGTAATGTCGTCATATTCCACAAATTCGAAGTTCTGCACCGCGGCTGACAAATGTCCAGACGCGTAAATACCATAGGCATTTCCGTAACAATGAGGCGCAGTCCGCAAACCATGGGCATCCAGTTTCTCGCCTAATTCCATCCAATGCGTGAAACCGGGCCTGATGATATCGTACTGCAGCACATCGACAAGGCCGCGTGTCGCCCACTCAATTAGATGCGGTGAGGCAAGCCCTTCCCCATCCGCGATAAGCACATTCTGCCCACGTTGCCGGAGCCACTCCTTCAGATCCTCGTACAAGGCATCATCCTCATGGAACGCTTCTTCCAGCCAATACAGATTTACATCCGCTAAAGCCCCCAAGACCTCTTTGGTTAAGTTCAAATTATATGCATTATTCGCATCGATCATGATCTTACCTGTGGGACCTGCCACTTCCGAGATCCCCCGAACAATTGCGATATCTCGTTTCGTCCCTTCCCAGAGTGGCATATGGCGTCCGCCACGGCCAACTTTAATCTTAAAATGACGTTGACCCTTCGCATATCCTTGCATCGCTTCTTCCTGCATTAACGCGACTGCGGTCCTCTCATCGGACAAATGCAAATCGTCGAAGTACAGTGAGGTATCATAGCAGGGAACAACCAATGGGACTCCTCTTTCCATGTGGCCACCGGACACCAAGTCATACACGGGTTTGTCTTGTCTCTTTCCTAACCAATCGAGCATTGGGTATTCCAATTGCAAACGATACGCTTCGAGCAGTCTGCCCCGGTCATCGAATAAGTCAAGCAATCGGCGGCCTATGATGTCTTGGGCCCATTCCGGCGTCATATGAATCGAGCTACCGTACCCTGTTTGTCCATCGATCGTTATTCTGGCGATATCCACTGTGCAGCTTTTGCCATGAATGCCGATCCTGCCATTGGCCCCCGCGCTTCTGGCTCGTTCTCCCGTTAACTTGGCGAATTCGATCTTTTCCACTTTCCAATCAGATTGTATACCCGTAATATTCATAGAATCCTCCTTCACCGACTCGACGGTTTCATGTCCCGATGTGATTCGTAAGCAGAACACCATATTATAGAATTATACTGTTAGAAGATAAGAACATTCTTCTTCCGTTGGAAATCTGTAAATGACCTTTCACTTCAATTGCTGTTTCCAGCCTGATATCCCACTTTACTTTGTTTTATCCGTATCCTTCTTTATGGCTTTGTTACCCTCTTGATCCAGAGATTCTTGATAGATGTCAGCGTAAGTTTTTGAATCTTTGATTAGATCGTCGCAGAAAGCCGCTACGTCACTGCCCGTCACTTCGAGCACGCCTTTCCTTAAGGCCGCACCCTCTTCAAAAAGATCAATTATCCCCGAAAGCAAACCCGTCCCGTCCGTTAGCTCAACAGGACCGACCTTAAAGAGATATTTTTGAATCTCTTTATAAACAATCTGATAATCTTTCGGGAGCGCTTTGACACGCGCCACGTGCGCCCGCCACTCTTTTTTGCCTTCAATGATATCTTGAATTCTCATTTTCATCCTCCTATTTACCTAATTTTTTAGCGATATTGTCGTTGAGTTGCTTGCGCCACTTGTCGCGAAAAGATTTTGCCTCATCGATGCCGGCCAGCGCTGAACAGAAGCCTTTGATATCGTCACCCAAAACCTCTTCGATACTCTGTCCGTCTGCCGCCGTTTCTTCGAGCAGGCCAAGCACACCGTCAAGAATGGGCATGAGGTTGCGACCGGTGAAATCTGAGTGCGGCCAAAGATGCGCATTAATTTTTTCCCATGCCGCTTGATAATCAGGTGGTAACTTTTTGGCTCTCAATTCAAAAGCTTTCATTTCCTTAGTCATGTCGCTGCCGGTGATTTTCTCCCAAAAATTCATTATTTTATCTCCTTTAACTCGTTAATTTTTTCCCGTTGCTATTCTGTATCACTGGTATAAAGTAATACATACTACAGCTATAAAGTAACACGCAGTAGATGGATTGTCAATAGCGTTTGTTCTGATACGGATTGTACGTTTTCAACTATCCTGCCGTTAGTCCATGGGGACAAGAACTTGCACCCTTAAAGGAAAAAAGCCGCTAAATTAGCGACTTTCAACGGGAGCATGTTTTGTATCCGGCAATTATAGTCAGATCCTTGTTATCCGTTGTTCAAATTCAAATATGTTTTGCACTAAGCCTTTGTAAAAGCGGTTATTAGCCTTCCTAACGGTTTACATCGGATCTAGCAATATGAGCATTTGCCCAATCCGCATGGTCGTAGCCAGTTCCGTCTCCGCCATCAGTAACGACCAGCTTCAGTACGTTTGCACCGGAGATATCCGCATGAACTTTTTTGACGGAATCAGATCCGATAATAAGCCCGCTGTCATATACTTTCTCGTCGTCTGCCCAAATTTGAAATACGACCGACCCTCTATTCCCCACTTCATCATCGATTCCGATATCAGCGGCAAACGTTGAGAAGTTGCCGCCTATATAATAAGCAATCTCAGCATTCGCATGTACACCTAAGCCTTTCGTATATTTTTCACCGCCAATGGTTATGGTTTTTCCGTCGTCTTTTGCTTTTTCACCGTTACTCTGATCCCGTTCTACGGGCCCCCAATGATTAGCGGAATGAATCCATTCCACATCACTTACATAAGAATCTTCAGTTGGGAGCCGTTCTGGTATCCAGACTATGGAGTCGGCACTCCACTCTGATTGCTTATTATTTTCCCCATATTCAAATGAAACGGTGGCATTTAAATTTGCGAATCCAGGCTCAGCAGTATCTGGGGGCGTCACACGCCAATCCGTTTCAATCGAACTTCCAGGCGAAAGATTCGTGACCAGAGGATCATTTACTGCCTCTACGCTCCAACCATCAGGGGCCGTTAAGTCCAATTGAATGGCCTCGATCGTGTTTTGTCCATAATTTGTAAAGGTTGAGGTTAATAGGGTAGTTTCACCCGGAATAACATAGTTATTACGATAAGAAAAAGTTGTTGCCGATTGAACATCAATCGTGTAATGCACTTCGGGAATCCATTGCTTACGGTAAAAGTCGCGTCCTTGGACAACGACCCTGTCATCGTAAATTTGCACATACAATCCTTGGCTTTCATCCCAGTTTACTGTTGGTGCGAAGGTTGTATAATAAACAGAAGCTGTATTGATACTCGTAAATTTATTCTGCGTTAGGTTAATATTTGGAAGTCGCATATCCCGATGAGTATGGCCAGTGAATAAAATAACTTGCGGATACTTCGAGAAGAGATCAGTTAGACGCTTTTCTGCTGTTTCATGTACGGCGGAAAGAGGCTGATGAAGAAAAACAAACATAGGCTTCTCGCTATTACTGCGCTTCTCCAAAGTATCTTCCAGCCAATTCAACTGCTCGTCGCTCAGATAGGCATGGTCTTTGGTGGGAGAATCGACGGGCCCCCAGCTTTCAGAGCCTAGAAATATAAAAGGATAGCCTTTCACGATTTTCTCGTAGTACACATGCTCCTCTTCGATAAAGTCTGCGAACCGACTGGTGTTCACTTCATTTCCTTCTCCATTAAAAAACTCATGATTCCCAATGGTCATATACAGATTCTTCGGTTTAGGAGATTGATCAAGAAGTTCGCGAGCCTTCGCATATTCTTCGGGAAAACCGTTATTCGTTATATCTCCGTTGATGACCATAGCATCTACCAGCGGATCAGCGGAATGAAGATCTTGAAGCGCTTTCAATAGTTTGTTATGAGAGAACGATGTATCCCTAATATGCAGGTCACTGATCACTTGAAAGGTTGCTTTTGGTTTTTTTTCATATGCATTTGTGTCCCCTTGTGCTGATTGTGCGTGCGCTGGAGCAACCAGGGGGATAAGCATACAAGCGGCTAAACCGAGACAAGCCATTATTTTTTTCATTATTATACCCTCCTCAAAACCTTCATATATTTTTCAGTTCGCTTTTCTCGGTACAGCTACTGCGGACAATAAGTTTTGTCGGCAAATAGCTGATCAATGGCAAAGGTATCCCCCCTTCCATGCGCTGAAGCAGTAATTTGACTGCGATTCTCCCCATTTCCTCCTTGTGTACCTGTACCGTTGTTAACGGAGGGTTAATGAATTCTGACATTTCGACATTATCAAAAGAAACAACAGATATATCATGGGGAATCGATAGCCCATATTCACCAATTGCCTTATACGCCCCGAATGCCATTTTGTCGCTAGCTGTAAATACGGCCGAAGGCGGACTCTGCGTGTTTAAAATTTTTTTCATGGCTTCATAGCTCTTGGTCAGATCAAAGCAGCCGTCTTGAACCCACTCCGGAACAATTTTAAGATGGTTCAACTCCATCGCTTCTTTATAACCATAGAAACGTTCTTCTTGGTCAATCGGCATTCCAACTTGTGAGCTTCCGCCAATAAATGCAATATTTCGATGACCGAGATCTACCAAATATTGAACTGCTTGCATTGCCGCATGACGAAAATCCACCGTAACGTAATCCATTTCCAACTTAGGTATTCCGCCCACCGATATAACAAATGGAACCCGCTTATTCAGCTCATTTATAAAATCATGCTTAAGCGGTCCGATACAAATAACTCCTAAGTCACTCTCGTTCATATCCCCAAATAAATTGAAATTGAAAATATCCTGCACCTCAAATGTAAAGTCCAATATACATTCTTGATCAAGTAATTCACTTTCGATTCCGTATATAATTTCTGAAAAATATGGATCCTGGTATTTAGCTTTTACATCATATAAAACAAGTCCCACTCTCTTTGGGACCTTTTCATTCTCTGAAAATTTTTCGTTTTTTTGCAGTTTATTTTTAAACTTATAGTAACCCAGGTCCTTGGCAACTTGAATAATTCGCAGACGCGTTTGGTCGTTTACAAGTGCTGGCGAGTTTGCGTTGTTTAAAGCCCTCGAAACCGAAGAAATAGATACATTGGCATGCTCTGCAATGTCTTTTAAAGTTATTTTCATATCGGCATAACACCTGTCTGTTATAGTTTTGGAAAGCGCTTACCTCCCCTTTGTTGAAATCTTATACTGATTTAACAAATTATTCAATCTTTTTTTGCGCAATTTTTCACTTTTTGCTGCAAATCATTTCTGCGATTGCCCACATGATCACTTGAGTAAGCCCTCTACTTCTGCCAGCTAGCCTCTGAACAAAATCTTGTACCTTCAATGCAAAAAAAGCCGCTAATATAGCGACTTTCAATGGGACAATGTACTTGTCCCTCGACCTTACTACTATCTTTTATACTTCAATCTTTAATCACTTTCGCTGGATTACCACCAACAACCATCATGTTGTCCGGCACATCCTTAGTCACCACGGCTCCTGAGGCGATAATGACGTGGATGAACCTTTCATTTTGATGAAGCACTGCAGTTCATATTATACTCGGAAGATGTCTATTTGAAGAAGGAACCGCGGCAGCCCCTGTTTATCATGGTTAAGCTCTTAATCCTGGGATGGATCCTCATCCATGCCAACGGCAGAATCAAAAACACTGTCTTGCGGAACGCGCGTGAGATCCAGCTTTTGCTTCACCTGATCGTTGATATCCCCATACCAGGCCTCAAAGGAGTCATCCAACTGCTCTTCTCGATTACGATCCTCGTTCACATCCGAATCCACTTCGATTTTATTGCCTAATACCCCATAGTCGTCTTTGGGATGGATCATACTCTTTACTTCAGCTCCTTCGCATACGGATTGAATTAAATTTCCCTGGAAAAGCAATTCTATACATATCTGCTTTTCCAACTCCGGCGCACAAACATCGTTACCATAAAAAAAGCCGCTAAATTAGCGACTTTGCATGGTATTTTATTCTTGTATAGCGACATGTTTCTACATTCTACCGCGACTTATCGAATAACCCTCTACGAATCAAGTTTGCTGTAACCGGCGTCTTTCCGATTTCTCGAGACCATATTGACAATTGACCGATATGGTGAATTTCGTGGGCAATCACGTGTCGCATCACTTCACCGAATGTAAAGCTTTCCTGCTCTCCGTTTTGGTTTGTATCATACATGATGCGGTCTTCCAAGCTATCATTCCAAGCGTAGATGAAGGGTGCAATTTCCGCATGGCATCGTGCCGAATAATCTCTTAATCCCTGTACGCTGGCACAATCCTCGAACGAAGGGATGTCCAGCTCTTTTCCTTGTAAATCCCCGCACAACCAGGCATATTCAACGGTCACGATGTGATAGAGTGTATAGAGAATGCTTCCTATGCCCCCGGTCCGTCTTTTCAACAGTTCTTCCTCACTCACCGTATCGCACCAGTCAAACCAATCTTTGCGAACTTGCCAGTTATACTCGAACAGTTTCAACATGTTACAGCCTCCTGTAATACAACTTTGTTGCTTCTACCATGATTCGCCATAAAATCTTGTTATCCTCCAATCTGTGAAGATCCCTGATCCCGCACATATGGATAACAAAATATAACCCCTAGGATAATTGATGCGGATACGGCCTGTTACGGGGGGCTTAAGATACTCATAACCGCACCCTAATTTAAGGCTTAATTGCCTTGATTACCGCTGAAACGATGTAATCCTCGATATTGGATCCCTTAATCCAATCTTTAATAAAAGCTTTGGACTCATCCTTCGGTTCAACGGAGATATCTGTAAATCCACTTTGACAGAGCATGGCCTCAATTTCGTCGATTGATGATGCCCCTGAAATGCAGCCAGAATACAGTTCATTCAAATCGTCCTTTATTTCTGGAGGAAGCTCTGCTGTCGTTACAATATCAGATATCGCTAATCGGCCGCCTTTTTTAAGAACGCGAAAGGAATCCTGAAATACCTGCTGCTTATCCGGCGAGAGATTCACTACACAATTCGAGATGATGACGTCCACCATGTTATCGGCAACCGGAAGATGCTCAATTTCCCCTAAACGAAAATCTGTATTCACGAAATTCCCCTTAGTTGCATTGCTACGAGCCCGGCTAACCATTTCAGGCGTCATGTCCACACCGATCACTGACCCTGTCTCCCCCACCTGCCGGGACGCTAAAAAGCAGTCAAACCCACCACCGCTGCCTAAGTCCAGTACCACCTCACCAGGCTTCAACGATGCAATAGCTTGGGGATTGCCGCACCCTAACCCCAGATTTGCACCATCAGGTACCGAGTCTAATTCTTCATTTGAGTAACCTAATTCGCTTGAAATTGTATTAAAATCAGAAGATGTAGTGCAGCAACTGGTTGCTTGTATATTGGGATGGCAACACGATTCAGCACTAGCTTCTTGAACGGCCACTTGCTTATATCGGCTTCGTACATTCTGGCGGATTTCATCATTCGTTAACTTTGTCATGGTAGACACTCCTTAGGATTGGTTTCGATACAAGCAGCATTCATTGCGGATTTAGCAGCAAGCCTGAAGTGATTGCGTACAGCACGGTATTGCTTCTGGTTGGCGAAAACCGGTTAAGATACGATGCCGTTTAGAATCGGACTTACCGGTAGACCATTTCCATGCTTCTCGAGCGTTCTTTTGTATCTCTATCTCTTGTGCCTTCATCATGTACTCAGCATAGTAATAATTGTAATTCATCCGGATCCTCCTTCATTCAAAATTGTTTATGTTAATGACTCACAGCGAATCGCTGATGCGCCAATTGACATTATTTTAAGCAAGTCCCCCTATTTATTTGTATTTTGCAAGTAATTGAGAAGAAAATTTTTTACCCGATTATTGGTTTGCAACAATGATCCGATTTAGCCATGGCTTCATTCATCAACCTGATTGAGCGCAGGACGGTTTCTTTCTCAAACTCAGTCATTGACGAAAAAATATCGTCAAAATAAGCATTCATCTGGTGATCAATCGTTGTAGCAACGTATTTCCCTTCAGCAGTTAAGGAAAGTGTATAAACTCGGCGATCGGTCGGATCTGGTGTCTTTTTAATTAGATTCATTTTGATTAACGCCTGTACCTGCCTGCTAAAAGTGGTAATATCCGTCCCCAATGTGTCTGCGATTTGTTGAATGGAAGGATGATGTTGACGATCGACTTCGAATAAGATATGGCTTTGAACCGGCGTAATGTCATTACCGCCTACGGTGCAGCAATTTTTGTTCAATAAGCCGAAGCGGCGTGTCATAATCTGAAATAGTTCACGTGTACTTTCCATTTGTTCTCTTCACCTCTTCCTTCAGTTATACACTTATTATTTGCAAAACGCAAATGTTATTTGTGTAATTATTTCCCTTCACTTTTTATTATCAGATCTGATTTTCCGCCGATCGAAGCCCTGGATACGGGAGCTCAGCATGCTGTCTCCGTCCTGAGACGGAGACGAAAACCATTCTGCCGCCCGTCACTCCTTAGCAGAGCTATGCGATATCTTTAAACCAAAGTACGAACAGAAAGGGGCAAGAAGAATGAAGCTGATTTATCAATTAGAGCATGTGAATAAAACATACAAAAAAGGAAAGGTTGTTGCCAATCATGACATAAGCTTTGATGTGCAAGAAGGTGAAATTCTCGGTTTGCTCGGTCCGAATGGAGCAGGCAAATCCACGCTAATCAAGCAGATGGTAGGACACCTTGCTCCCACCTCAGGTACAGTACGCTATAAAGGAACCAGCGTGAAGACCCAAACCAAGCGAGTTGCCCAGGAGGTAGCCTACTACTCGCAAGAGCCTCACGCCCTGACCAGTTTAAAAACGTGGGAAGCTTTGTATTTTACGGGAAGGTTGCGGGGGTTGACGAAAGAGTCCGCCGTAAAGCAAACAGAGGAATTGTTGGAACGCTTTGGAATGCAGGACCTTCGTCATAAGCTGCTGAAGAACGTTTCCGGTGGACAGAAGCGTTTAATCGGAATAGGAACTTGCTTGATCGGCTTTTCCCCCGTCATGATCCTAGATGAACCGACCAATGAGTTGGACCCGAAAAAGAGAAGACTCGTATGGGATCTGATTCAAGAACGGAATCGGCAAGGAGTAACCGTAATCTTGGTGACACACAACGTGCTGGAGGCCGAACAGGTCGTGGACAGAGTAG
Source organism: Paenibacillus sp. FSL W7-1332 (assembly GCF_037969785.1). Taxonomy (NCBI): domain Bacteria; kingdom Bacillati; phylum Bacillota; class Bacilli; order Caryophanales; family Paenibacillaceae; genus Paenibacillus; species Paenibacillus sp. FSL W7-1332. The sequence goes on from NZ_CP150209.1 coordinate 3,999,265, forward strand.
CTGTCGTAAATCACGGCAAGCTGCTCGCCATCGATCATGTCAGCGTATTAAAACAAAGGGTCGATCAGCGGATGAAGCTGGAAATTACGACTTCCTTTGGTGAAAGCGATCATGTATGCCGAAGCTTAATCGCGCTGGGACAGTGGACCAAAACGGGAGAAAACCGTATCCGGGCACTGATCGAGAAGCAAGACGCCAGCTACGCGATTGACTTCATAACCAAGCAGCATTTACCGATTGAAGAATATTCCTTAGTCCCGCCGAATCTTGAAGATGTCTATTTTCATATCGATGACGAACAGGATAAGCCTGACAAAACGGAGGTGATCTAAACATGGAAAATACTCAACCATCTATGCAAAGCAAAGACTTGCAACTGCAAGAAGCGGTCTTTCTTCAAGAGCACGAGCAGCAGAGCGTAATCCATCGCAGAATAACAGAATGGCTGATCCTGGCCCGCATTCAATTCACGATCATCCGCGAGGCATGGGTTTGGATTTTTATCATGGCATGCATGTTTCCATTAACGACGCTGCTGTTTCTCAAATTCTTTACGGTCGACCCAACGCCGGCTGTCATGACCCGTATTATTACGGGGAATATGCTCTTCGGCTTAATTGTCATGGGACTCAATTCCATGGCTCAGGAGATATCTTATCAGAAGCACCAAGGGCACTTCACGTACTATTCGTCCCTACCGATTGCGAAGGTAAACTTCATCTTTGCCAATCTGCTGCGCGGTTTGATCATGAGCGCCCCCTCTTTTATCATCTTGGCGATGATAGGTCAGCTGGCTTACGGCATTCAATTCCACTACAGCTGGGGACTTGTCCCTGTACTGTTGCTTACCGTCTTCAGCGTGGTTGGCGCAGGTGTGCTGATCGGCTTCTGGTCACCTAGCCACCAATTGACAAACATGCTGGTCCAGGCGCTGATGATGTTCATCTCGTTTTTGACGCCAGTCATGGTGGATATGGATCAATTGCCTGCGATCCTGCAGTGGTTCTCTTATCTCTTCCCAACCACTTACGCCGCCGAGGCCATGCGGGAGGTGCTGATTTCGGGCTGGTCCGGGTCTGTCGCCTGGAACACGCTTGTACTCTTGCTCTTTTCGCTGATTTCCATCATATTGATCTTAAAAAAGGTAGATTGGCGTGTTGAGAAGTAGGGATATGTTCTGCCCTGTCCTTCGATTAGTCGATGGAAGAGTGCTCTTTCCCTCCTTCTATGCTTATTAGGCGCAGTATTCTCCCACATGTTTAATCCTCCCATTGATCAAGCGGCTCGCGGCTTTTACCTGTGAGTCGGTGTTATGCATAAAACAATTATCAATTGGATTATACATTTTATTCATCTGATGCCATCCCTATAATGATGTCTAAAGGCAATTATAAACGGGATGGTCAGCTTGAGTATCTCGCGCATGAAAATGACCATATTGCGAGTTGGAGGATTTTTATATGTGGAAAGAAACGGAGTTAAAAAAAGCAATTGATTTTTTTGTTCGAGGTGAATATACCTGTAGTCGCCAACCTGCATCCCAAGTATATGATTACGATTCTATAAAACATCTTGCTTTTGGTGTACATGTTGATGGCAGAACGGACGAGTTTGTCGTATATAATTCTAACTTTGCACACGTTATGGATACCGTAAATAAACTAGATGTAAAAAAAGACTATTGGCTTACCGTGTTTTCAGATGAAGAACATCGTATTTATGAGGCAGAGGGATATAACATCAAAAGTTCAGAGTTTCTTATGATTTTATATCTGGATAACTGGTCTCTTGAACCAGATAACAAGATCATCAAGTGTGTCAAAACGGAGGAAGAAGCTCGACGTATCAATCATTTTTTCAATAAGGCTGTTATCGATCTCAAGAAAATTCAATGATCCAAATCTGCATTTTTACGTTGCTGAGGAAAACGGGTATCCTGCATCTTTTGGAAGCTATGCACTGCTAGATAAAACCGCATTTTTGAATAATGTCTTTACACCAAAAGAACATAGAGGTAAAGGATTAGCGAAAACACTTTGCCGAAAAATGCTTTGTGATGCCCAGCAGGAAGGCGCTGTCCAGAGCGTTCTTGTTGCTAGTCAAATGGGACATCCTTTATATCTAAAAATGGGTTATCGAGATGTATCAAAAATGTGGGTGTTTACAAAGCAAGCCTAAGGGCAAAGGATGAATCAAAATGATAAGATGATGGCAAGGATAAAAACAACGATGATGGCAATGGATAGAACCGCAATTCGGATGCCGATCCGGACCAGCCAAAACTTTTGCGCAATCCGTTCATTGATCGACTCCATATAATAAGCTCCACCTGCAAGGAGAAAGAACAGCAAATTAAAAGTGTAATCTCCAGCCGTTTTTGGCTCGGAGGTGTAAGCTTGGAATCCGATGGTATTTCTCATGCTTTCATCCCTAGCGAAAACCGCCATGATGGCAGCCATGATGATGTGTAATACCAAAAAACAAATGATAATCGTCCCGACCATCGATATGCCCCCTATAATGAAAAGAATCGATTTTCAGTAGAAATTTCCTTTTTAAATATAGAGGAAGAGCAGCTGCCAGGGCAAGCTGCTCTCATCGATGTCGAGACACAGTCGAATTCCCAACGGACAACGAAATTCTCCTGGTACGTCAATAACGGCAGCCGATCCGGCTGCCGTCATAGACTTTTCTACTTCCAGAATAATGACGCCGTCATTTTCTGTAATCTTATAAGCGGCTCTTCGATGGCCGCAGCCCCCACGAAAAGATGTTTAACGCAGCGTATGAAAGCGGGAGGATCAGATTAAACCCGTAGTCACCGTAATCGTTAGCAAATGCATGGGATAATGCCGCACCCGTCATTAAAAAGAAGATACCAGCGTAAACCCATTCTTTAAGTCGAGGTAAACCTGGCACGACGAGAGCGATGGCTCCAAGCACTTTCCAAATCCCGAGAATGGTCAGGACGTATAATGGGTAGCCCAGATTCGTCACCAACTCGAGGTTTCCTCCAAATTGCATCAGTTGTCCGATACCACTTAACATAATAGCTGCCGCAAGCAGCAATGTGACTGTCCAATAAGTTACCTTTTTTCCAACAGGACGGTCATTTACTTTCATAGTTGTTTCCACACTGGTCATTTTATTCATGGGTTCCCACCTCATCAGTATAATTTTTCTTAATTACAAAGAACGAGCCCCGAATGGTTCCGGCTAATTTTGACTTCTGCCTAGCAAACTTAAACTTCCCTTCTAATTCTTCTGGTACCTCCATCCCCTCCGAAAGCTTAAAACCAACGGCTCGCTTCTTAGGGTCATCAACCGTATACATGACATTGAGTCCAAGACCATTCTCATAAAAGACATAGGCAAATTGGATGTTATCCACTTGAAAACGCGACGTTTCTAAAGGTTTAGCCGCAAACTCAATATGTCGTTCTTCTTTCAATATTCGATTCACATATTCAAGGGTCTCCTTGCTCTCGCTGGCGGGTACAACCGTAAATTCATGCTTATACTTGTTCATAAAGTAACGGGCTTCATTCGCTCGTAAACCAGCAAGCGCTTCTGCTACGGGTGAAGATTCTAAACCAACGGTAGATACATTTTTAAAATCAATGATATTGGACATTGTTATCCCTCCTGAATGTTTTGTGAGCTATAATTCTATGATGCTACTTCGTGCAAAACATGCTTCGAAAGCATCCGCTAATCTCTTTATTTCCTGACAACGGGAATCCACATTTCACCAAAAACTAGGTCGTCTCGCAGACCCATCTCAACCGTTGCATTTGGCCCGCTAAACATAGGCGAAATTCTTGGCTTTCGGCAATACTTGACCAAAGGCAACACCAGCAAGCATATTCCTCAACTCATCAGCCGTCTTCCCTTCCCCTTTTACTACGAGGTATTCACCTTTAGGAAACTGAATACCTCGGGTTGCTTCGGGCACCGATTTCTCTGTCGACTTCTTAAATTTTCTTTTTACTTGATGGGTTTATCATATTCTTTAATCATGTCAAAAAGTGATACTGTTTAGGGAGCGGTGAAAATATCATAAATAGGCCGCCGATTTATTGCTGTCGGCAGCCTTCTTCAGATGATATAGATCTAAAGTTTCTAAAATCATGACCACCCGTCCAACGGGTGGTTTGCTCTTGGGGTATAACCCCTTGTTGCCAAACTGCGCCTAAAGACGCTAGCCTGACCATAACTCTGTTCAGGCTCATTGTTATTTGTCACTTTCACTTACCAGTTAAACTGGTTTATTTCTTTTTGCCCCTGTTGCTGTTGAATGGATCTTCGTACTCTTTTACACTCAACTTATCCATGGCTTGATCATGTGCCTCTTGTTCACGAATGTACTTCGCTACTGTTGCTTCATTCAAACCTACTGTACTCACATAATATCCTTCTGCCCAAAATTTTCGATTCCCGTATTTATATTTTAGTTGTGCATGCTTCTCGAAGATCATTAACGAACTTTTCCCCTTTAGATATCCCATGAATGATGAGACTGAAATTTTCGGCGGGATAGCCACCAACATATGGACATGATCGGGCATCATGTGGCCTTCTATAATTTCTACTCCTTTGTACTTACATAAGCGTTTGAAAATTTCTATTAAGTCTCTTCTTACTTGATTATAGATCTCTTTCCGTCTATACTTCGGGGTAAATACAATGTGGTATTTGCACATCCACTTTGTGTGAGCTAGGCTGTAGCTCTTGGTTGCCATTTGAGACCATTCCTTTCTTTGAGCCTGAACATCTCAATTTTATTGGAATGGTCTCAGTGGTCAAACCCTCAATCCCTCCACCCGCATAGCGGGTGGTTTTTTGTTTCGCGCGTTTCACGCACTCAACTGGCTAAAGCCATAAACAAAAAAATCCGCGAATTCCGCGGATTTAATGCATAATAGACTATTTATTGAAAGTGACCTGCTCTGAACCGCCCTCAAAAACGATCGACGTGTCCCGCGGCTTCGTTTCGGCGATTTTGCGGCCGCCTCTGAACGAATAAAGCGCTGCGGCTTGTTTGCGAATGGCCTCATATTCGTTCTCTGCTTCAAGAACGATGAAGTTGGCAGGCTTGCCTTCTTCAATACCGTACACATCCTCGATATGCAGCGTTCTTGCACTGTTTTTCGTAATGAGATCAATCGAGTTCACGATCTGATCGTAACCGAGCAACTGCGAAGCATGGATGCCCATGTGCAGCACTTGAAGCATGTTGCCCGTGCCTAGCGGATACCATGGATCAAAGATGTCATCGTGACCGAAGCACACATTAAGACCGGCTTCCTGCAGCTCTTTGACGCGAGTCAGCCCTCTTCTTTTCGGATACGTGTCGAAGCGTCCCTGCAGGTGGATGTTGACCAAAGGGTTGGAGACGAAATTGAGGTCCGCCATCTTCAGCAATCTGAACAATTTGTACGTATATGCATCATTGTATGAACCCATCGCCGTCGTGTGGCTTGCCGTCGTGCGGGAGCCCAGCCCGCGTTCGTATGCTTCTTTGGCGACGACTTCCACGAAACGGGATTGCTCGTCGTCGATTTCATCGCAATGGATATCGATGAGACGGTCGTATTTTTCGGCGAGGTCAAACGCAACCTTCATCGAATCGACGCCATACTCCCTCGTGAATTCGAAGTGAGGAATACCGCCGACCACGTCAACACCCATTTTCAGCGACTCTTCCAGCAATTCCGCACCGTTCGGGTAGGAGTGAATGCCTTCCTGTGGAAATGCTACAAGCTGGATGTCGATGTACGGTGCCATTTCTTCTTTCACTTCCAGCATCGCTTTAACTGCGGTCAAGCTTGGATCGGTGACGTCCACATGCGTGCGCACATGCTGGATGCCCTGCGCCATCTGCCACTTCAGTGCAGTTTTAGAGCGCGTTTTGACGTCTTCATGCGTCAGGAACGCCTTGCGTTCGGACCAACGCTGGATGCCTTCGAACAACGTTCCGCTCAAATTCCACTCCGGCTCGCCCGCCGTTAATGTTGTGTCCAGGTGAATGTGAGGTTCAATGAACGGTGGCAGGACCAGCGAGCCCCCCACATCAATGACTTCCTCATTCGCAGTTGTTTCCAGAGACTGCGTGATTTGCCCAAACTTCCCGTCTTTCACGACGATATTCCATAAACCTTCTTTACCCCGCAATTTTGCGTTCTGTATAATCATTTGATTTCCCCATTTCATTGGATTCTTTGGCAGGAACGATCAGCATTAACACGATGTAGGCCACTGCCGTACCGATCAGTGCGTTCAATGGCGTTATTCCCGGAGCCAGCTGGGCAAAAGCAACGCCGATAGCCCAAGCCGCCATCGCTATCCAGTTTACCTTCTTGAAAGTCATGTCGGCAAACGGTTTATAGTTTCTGCGCTTCACAAAGAAGTAGTCCGCGATGATGATGGCTCCGATGGACGGGATCGCCGCACCCAGCACATTCAGGAAACCAACGAAATTGTTGTACATCCACATGGCCAATACGGTACCCACGATGCCGTTTACGATGACGAAGAATTTCTTTGAAATTTTAGTAATGTTGGCAAAGCCCAGTCCTGAAGCATAAAGCGCATTATCGTTGGTCGTCCAAATGTTCAGCCCGAGTACGATGATCGCGGGAATCATCAAGCCTTGCAGGAACATGACCTCCGAGATATCTGCCAGGTTGTACGCCATTGCGCCGACTGCGCCGAACAGGAACATGAGCGAGTTTCCAAGAAAGAAGGCAAGGACCGTCGCGGTCACCGCCTGCCGGGACGACTGGGAGAACCGTGCAAAATCCGGCGTCAAGGTCCCGCCGCTAATGAATGAGCCGATACAAATGGTCAGTGCTGCTGCCGCTGTGAGGCTCTGTTCCGGCGTGTAATCGAGTAAGCCTTGAAGGCCGCCAAGCGAGCCTGCGCCTTCGAACATGGAATAACTGCCGAGAATGGCAATGGCCGGAACCGCAATATAACTCAGAATGACAAGCGACTTCATGCCGTAGATGGCTGATGCCGTCATGGCGAGACCAAACAAGAAGATCAACAGGTAAACGTTCCAACCCATCGCTTTGGCGACGGGTATCGCGAACATGGCTACTCCGACGCCGAACCATCCGACCTGCGTGAAGCCAAGAAGGAACGATGGCAGGTACGACCCTTTCTCACCGAACGCATATTTTGCCAGCAAATGCGTGGAGAGGCCTGTTTTGGCAGCGATATGCGCCAGCGCTCCTGTATAGATGCCGAGTGCCAAATTGCCCGCGAGCACGATTCCAATGAACTCCATGAACGTTAAGCCGACTCCGAGCGTCCCCCCTGCCAGCATGCTTGCCGAAAAGAATGTGAACCCTAACATGACGGATAACGTCTTCCAAAAATGGTTTCTCTGCGTGTTCGGCACCGCTTGCCACGAAAACTCTTGATCTTGTTTGCTCATCAGAATACCTCCAGGTTAAAGTGTTCTGATACCAAAGAAGCAGAAAAAAGAGGCTACTCGTCAAGTCTTAACTGACAAGTAGCCTCTTCTTCACATCATAACCCGCGCGAAGACGCAGAGCATCCCTTGACGGAATACACACTGATCCTCGCGTGATTATAAAAAATCCGCTGCCCTTGCCAGCCTCTCTGGACTGAATTAAAGGTACCAGTATTCAATTACATTCTATTATTTTGGAAAAACCTACAGATGTCAATGTTATAATTATCCAATGGTTAAAATCCGACAGCTCTCCCCAGACTATAAATTCATTTTTTCTATCTGGTATCTAGGAGTATTTAATAGCTGCTATATGAAGTCGCTAATTTACGCGTATAATAGTTCATATTACAGTCGAAAAAATAGTTTAGCATACCAATTCATCAACCTTAAATAAATCATATATTCCATAAAGGTGCGTCCGTTGCTAAATAAGTTGTAAAGGCACCTGACAGTAGTTAATCTTTTAATCAGTGCAGTGAAGAATTTATATACTTCATACCAAAAAAGCCGCATAGGATGCGGCTTTAAGGTCTTCAAGTTCTTTTCGTCCAATCAAAACAAAGTCCAAAAATGATCCGCCATGATTCCCATTGGTAATCCCAAATTTTATAGAAACCCGTCACTCGGCGTTTCGATGTACAGCCCGTAACGCAAATTCCTGAAGATTGCGGAAACGCTGCCCTAGCAGCTCATATCCCTCGGCTCCAGGGTGCAGACCATCCGTCAGAAAGGCTTCATCCTCCGGACCGAACCACTTCAAGCCATCCTGATAGTATAACTGGCGATCGCCCCGATCCCTTAGCAGCTCCACGGTCTCGCGGATGAATTCGCGCATGACGGGCAGGGTGAAGCCCAGCGAGTTGAGCTGCCTTTCGCGGACGGTGCCATAAATCGGAGAAATGACAAGCAGCGGGGTATCCCTGTGTTTGTCGCGTATCGTCGCCAGCAGGCCAATCAGCAGCGGCTTGAACATGCGAGGGCTTATGGTGCCCCCGCCATAGATGTTCACGCCAACACATATCGAGATAAAATCGGCCGGCAAGTCGCGAATCAGACGCCCGATCATAGGTTCCATGTGGCAGTTGCCGGAGAAGCCGAGATTGGTCAAGCTGAAGCCGCAGGCTTCGGCGGCAATGGCAGGCCAAGCGCGGGAGGGGCTGGAAGCCCCGACGCACTGGGTAATGGAGCTCCCGTACGTAATCCAGCGGGGACGGGTATCCTGCAGTGTGACTCCGACGGCATGGGCATCAATCCGTAGGCCGGAGACGGTTATTCCTATATTTTGAGGGAGCCAAATCTCCAAATCCTTGATTCCGTCCTTAAGTCCGCTGAACAAGGCTTCTGTGGCTCCAACGGGCAGGCTGAGCGTCTGGCATAATTCCCCGTCTGCCATGCAATCCATGGCGGCGGCGTCCGAAAGCGGTGCAAAAGAAACTGCCACCTCGGTGGAGTCCGTCCGCAGCCGCAGGCGAACACCGGCACATATCTCGGCTTTGCCATCGATTCCCGCAGGCGGGTACAGCTCGTAATCCATGTAAGGAATCCGCCATGGCTTGATACCATCCTTCCGGTGCTCGAGCGACGCGGCACCGTGGAACCACTCATCCGTTAATGGAAGCTGCCTCACGATGCACCCCCTTCCTTCTGCTTCTCAGCCGGAATGAAATCTTCTCCCAGCCATACATCCTGCTCCAGCAGCCGCTGCTGAAGCTCGGTTACGGAAATGCCGCGAGAACCGGTGCCGTCCCGCAGCGCCAATGCCGCTGCCGTTCCCGAGGCCTGGCCCATGGAGAAGCAGTTCGGCATCACCCGAAGGGAGCCTTGCACTGCTCGGTCCGAGGATACGCAGCGTCCGGCAACCCAAAGATTGTCGATGCCAACCGGCAGCATGATCCGGTACGGTACGCCGTGTGAAACCCCGGGCGGCAGATGGTTAAAGGTCATCTCGCTTTTGCTGTTGGCGAGATGAATATCGATGTAGTATGCGTTGCGGGCAATGTCGTCCGGGAAGGAACGCGCAGCAAGGAAGTCATCGACCGTCAGGATATAGTCTCCTTCAATCCGCCGCGTCTCCCGGATGCCGAGCTGCTCACCGCTCGCTACCATATGGGCGCGCTCAAAGCCGGGCACATAGCGGCGGAAAAACTGCAACTGGCGTTCCGCTGTGCGGCGTCCTTCAATCGCCCCCCGCGTCAAATCCTCGGCACGGGTGCCGTCCACGCCGAATACATGGCCGAAGTTGACGCCTACCAAATCGTCGCTGACCCAGGCAAGGCCGGAGATCGACTTACGGCCCTCCGGCAGCGCACCGTCCTCGATCGCCAGCTCCACCGTCTTGTGCAGTTGGCCCGTATCCCCGCTCTCCTCCAGGTAACGTCTGAACGTTGGACGGTCCACATTCGCAAGCAGATAGCACATGCTGCCGGGCTGAAGTTCGCCCGCTTCCCCGCCCTTCTGAAAAGGAACTCCCGCCAGTGCAGCAATATCCCCATCTCCCGAGCAATCGATAATATACCTGCAGGGGATGAAAGAACGTCCTGTTTTGTTAACAATAACGACACCTTCAACCTTCCGGCGATCCTCAGACCGGACAACATCATAAACAAAGGTGTGATACAGCGGCGTCACACCGCTTTCCAGAATGGCATCGTCATAAACCCGTTTCAGCACTTCGGGATCGATCGGCACCCAATCCAGCATTTCTTGATATTCCTCACGGTACTGAGGATCGCATGCCTGCTTCATCCGTTCCATCAATTGAAGGCCGAGACCGCGGATAATCGGCTTCCGCTTATCCGTAAAGGGACAGAAAGCCGGAACGAGCGCAACCGTACCCATACCGCCGAGGAACCCTCGCTGCTCCACCAGCATCGTTTGCGCTCCACCTTTCGCAGCGGCAATGGCCGCGGCGATGCCGGAAGCGCCTCCGCCGATGACAAGCACATCCACCTCGCGGGCAACTGGAATACTAGCAGATGGCAACGTAATATGTCCTTTCATAGAAACCTCCCCATTCTGTATAGCTTTAACATGTCATCATTACGTATGGACTGTGCCTTTCAGACAAAGATGCAGCAATTCATCTACATGCGCAGTTGCCAGGCATTCTACGGTATCGGCAGCGCCGTAGTATATTTTGACCTCCCCGGTATCTTCCAAAATCATGCCCCCAGGAAAAATAACATGATTGCGGAAGCCCCCATCGGTCTCATAATCGGCTTCCGGGGCAAGCAGCGGCGTCTCGGCTCTGCCGATGATCCGACTGGGATCGGCAAGATCCAGCAGTAAAATGCCGGACGTATAACGCTTCTTCCAGCTGTCCTCCCAGCCGTTCTTGCCTCTGCTGGGATCGATGTCCACGGCATGGAACAGGGTCAGCCAGCCTTTGTCCGTTTTGACGGGGGGAGCGCCTGGGCCTACCTTGTCATTGGCATAAGCTACATCTTCAACCGCCAGCAGCAGCTTGGAGTTTCCCCAGTATTTCAGGTCAGGCGAGTCGCTCATCCACATGTCGAAGCGGTCTATCCCGCCCCGGCTGTATACAGGCATCGGACGCTCCAGCCGGACGTACTTGCCCCCGATCCGCTCCGGGAACAATACCATGTTGCGGTTATCCGGCAGCGATAGGCTTAGCACCTCGAAGGATCTGAAATCTTCGGTGACGGCGATGCCGCCGCGGAGCCCGTGCTTGGTGTCGACCGCAAAGCACATATAACATTGTTCGCCGATTACCGTTAGACGCGGGTCATACACGCGGATGACCTCTTCATCATGCCAGAACCAGCACGGTTCCGGCTGCACATCCCACTTTATGCCGTCATCGCTGAAGGCCAGCCCAAGATTCGTTGTATGATGAGGGGCAACAATCCCTTTAAGTTCATCACCGTAGTCATTGCGAAAAACCATCACATATTTGCCTTTAAATTTGGTGACTCCGGCATTAAAGACCATCGCCGGACCGTAGGGCACATCACCCGGAGTCAGAATCGGATTCGCGGAATGCCGGGTCATGATCGGGTTGGAAAACAATGGTCCCACTATAATATCGCTCATATGCATCAAACTCCTTATATATGGAATTATGAAATTAACCTTTGACTGAACCCGCCGTCACTTGAATAAAGGATTTGTTCGCCACAATATAAGCGAGAAGCATCGGCAAAATCGACAGGCATGCTCCCGCCATCATCAAATGGATCTGCATGGCCGCGGAAGAACCGTAACGGAGATTCGCCAGCCCGACGGTGAGCGTCTGCAGCTGCGGATTCGTCATCGTGAACACCAGCGGCAGAATGTATTCGTTCCAGGCATGGCGGAAAGCAAACAGCCCGGCCACGCCAAGCCCTGGAGTCAGGAGCGGGAGAATAATCCGGAAGAAGGTTCGGACAAAGCCGGAGCCGTCCACCATGGCCGCTTCGTCAAGCTCTCGGGGAATCGCTTTGAAGAAACCCAGCAGCATAAAAAATGTGCTGGAATGGGCGCTGATCAGAATCAGGATCACGCCCCACAGCGTGGTATTCAGGTTCAGCGCGACCATCAAATCAAATTGCGGGCGCAGCACGATAGCACCGACAGATATAAACATCATCGACGCCTGCGTCGTCACATACAGGGATTTGCCTCGAAATTGGCGACGGTCCACCACATAAGCCGCCATGGCAGCTACCAGCAGGGTGCCAGCGGTAACCATAATGCTGACAAAAGCGCTGTTCCAGGTATAGCGGGCAAAATTAGCCTGCTTCCAGGCTTCGGCGTAATTGACGAACTGCAGCTTGGCCGGCAGCAGGCTGCCGCCGGTCATCATTTCGGCGCCGGTCTTGAGCGAACCGGACAATGTCATCAACAGCGGAAATAATGTCAGTATCGCCGTAATCAATAAGAACAGCCACATCACCGTACGGCCCACAATTCTGCCTGTGTGACCGGAAGGCGGGCGAGCGGTGATTTTGCCGCGCGCATCCGGCTGTTCGGGTAATACCTGTTCGTTCATCTTCTGAGCCTCCTGCACGCCTAATGATCAATCGATCTACGGCGTTGTTGTCAAATCTTAAGGGCCTTCGCTAAATTGGCGTCGAATGTTGCTTATAATACATGTTCACAAACCACGTGAAGTGGGCTTTTTTATAGAAACTCTAATAAAGCTTGTTCATTTTACGGCTTAATAAGAAATACAGGCCCGTAATCGCACCCACAATAACAGCGGTTGCGAAGCCTACCGCGCTGCCGTATCCAAGCTGCTGCTCCACTGGAGAACCCGTGGATACCGGGAACAACAGTTTGTATAGATAGAGATACATGACCTCGGTTTTGCCGATCGGTCCGCCTTCCGTGATGAGCATAATGCTCTCATAGCCTTTCAGGGATGCGATAATCGCGAGCATAATGACCAACTGGGCAGCCGGAGCCAGCATCGGAAGCGTAATGCTCCAGAACCGTCTTCCGGCATTCGCGCCGTCCATGGCCGCACTTTCGTACAAATCCTGCGGTATGCTCTGCAATCCAGCCAGAAACAGCAGCATATAGTTACCAACCGCGCCCCATACCGCCACAAGAATGACCGTAAGCATCGCATGCTTTGGCCCGAGCCAGTCGATGGGCTGCGAGACTAGATGCAGCTTCATCAGTACGGTGTTTACCATCCCGTTATAGGAATTGAAGATCGTATAGAATACGACGGAGATAACCGCAGTGCTGATGATCGTGGGCATAAAATAGATCCCGCGCAGCAGTGTTCCGCCCCGCAGCTTGCCGTTCAGGATGACTGCGAGCAGCAGGGACAATGGCAGCGTCAGCAGCAGCTTGCCTCCGGCGTAGACAAAGGTATTGCCAACCGATTCCCAGAACAGCGCATCGCGCATCAGCCGACGGAAATTGTCCAGCCCAACGAACAGCGCATCACCATACCCGGCATAATCATAAAACATATAGCGCAGCATCCATAACAAGGGGTAGATGCCCAGAGCCACCGTCAAAATGATGCTCGGGGACAGAAACAGAGCATGTTCCCCAAGCCGTTTCCATTTAATACTCACGATTGCTTCCTCCTTCGGGGAAAGAAAAGGGGCATCCGCCAAAAAAGCGTGCGGCAGCCCCATCCTTGTCTGTTATTCTCCCTGCGGTTTCGTTGGATCAAAGGCAGGGTTCGGCGTTACTTTGACCTCGCCTTTCTCCACCGCTTTGGACAATGCGGCGTTGTATCTTGTGTTTAAATCCTCCGTAATCGCTTTCAGGTCTTCATCGGAAAGCATATATTTAAAGAAAGCGTCCGCATAGGTGGATCCCTCCGGAGTAACGTTTGGCGAAGCAGGCCAGAGCGAGTCGTGTTCCCCGACCAGGAAGCCTTCCATGCCATTGATCTCCGGATCTTTTGCCTGTTCTACAATGCTGGGCACAATGGCAATACCGAAGCCTTTTTCATGATAGGTCTTCAGAACCTCATCGCCGTACATATACTGCATGAACTTCCAAGCCGCTTCCTTATTGGCCGATTGGGCACTGATGCCGAGCCACGTTCCGGCTGACACAATTTCGGAAGTTCCCTTAATCTGACCATCCAGCGTTGGAGCCAACGCGCCCCCCCAGTTGATTTCGGTCGGGAATTGGTCCATGTACACGCCTGGCTCCGTCGAGAAGGATAGATACATCCCGATTTTGCCTGCGGCGAATTGTGCGCGCAGCGGGTCGATGTCCAGCGCTTCCGCGCCAGGTAGAATGCTTCCGTCTTTATGCATTTGCTTGAAATATTCAATGACCTGCGAGTAAGGTTCAAAATCGAATTGGCCTGTTTTCAGATCAAAGCCTAGTCCCTGATGACCGCTCAAAGAAAGAATCTCCCGGACGGAACGGTCAAATGCTTGCTTCGGATTTTTGAAGTTCAGCGCAAAACCATAGATGCCCTCGGCCTTGCCGACTTCTGTAATTTTCTTGGCATCCTCCACCATTTCCTGCAGCGACTTCGGAGGATTCTCGATGCCCGCTTTGGCAAAGAGATCCTTGTTGTAGACCAGGCGCATGGTGAGGCCGGTATTGGCGAGCGAGTACACCTTGCCATCAAAACGGTTGACATCGTCGATCAGCAGGCTGCCGAACTTCGCTTTCAAGTCATCGGTAAAATACTCGTCAATCGGCGCGAGATACCCTTTTTTGACAAATCCGGATGTATTGGCGCTCTTTAGACGCAGCACATCCGGCGCCTGGTTGCTGGAAAATGCAATGTCGACGCTTTGCGCGTAATTCTCGGACATGACCGTCAATTCCACCTGGATGTTATCGCCGTTAGTTTCATTGAACTTGTTGATTAATTCCTTGATATACTCCTGGTCATGACGGTCGTCAGTCCAGTATTTAAGCTGTACGGGTTGGCCCGTCTCGGTTGATGGTGCTGCCGTTCCTCCGTCAGACTTGCCATTCGTCGTACCGCCATTGCCATTGTTGTTGTCGCTCCCGCCGCAGCCTGCGATTCCGGCGGCCAGAATGAGGCTCAAGCCGAGACTTAACCATTTTTTTCGCATACATTCTACCCCTTTGATTAACGTTTGTATTGTGAGCTCGTTTTTAATTATAGAATCCCGTTCTCGGAAAAGGAGTGAGGCAAATTCACTCTCAAGGGATAGAATTCTATGGTCTCCTGCAGCACTCGCCTCATGCCTCCGGCCGGTCCATGTGATAGCCCGCCCTGAAATCCGACGGTGTCTGGCCGGTGATCTTCTTAAACATCTCGCTGAAATATCTGCGCTCCTCATACCCTACCGCCGCAGCCACCTCCTGCACCTGAGCTCCCTCCACCAGCAGCAGTCTCGCTTTTTGAATGCGTTCCGAGGTGATAAACTGCGTGACCGTCATCCCTGTCACTTGCTTGAATAAGCTGGAAAAGTAGCTGGCACTGAGATGCACATACGCGGCACATTCGCCAACGGTAATATCCTCGGACAAGCGGCCCTTGATATAGCCTATGGCATTATAGATAACCTTCTGTCCTTCGGATAAGCTGTTCCGGCGAACCAGCTCGGCTCCCTCCGTGCACAAGGCATGCAGATGACGCTGCAAAGAGGCCAGCGGCAGCCCCGCCGTCCCTTGTACCGTTCTGAATTTCTGAATCATCGGCTGTATCTCCGAATATGGAACCATTTCGTAAAGCGTGCGGATTGCTGAAGCGGCCAGCTCATCGTACAGGCTGAGGAGATAATCCGGATTTTGCCGGGAGATCCGTTTCTGCAGCGCTTCCGAAATCTCGGACAGAATCGCGTCCGTCCGGACAGCATTGCCGGAACGAAGAGCCAGCAGGAGCTCGTCCTTGTACTCCAATGCCAGCGGCTCCTGTCTTCCGCTCTGATGGATATCGTCATGCATAATGGCAGCATTGCCTTCGGTGAACAGGTGATGGGAGAGCGCTCGATGAGCCTGGCGATAGGAATCCGGGAGCCCGCTGATCTCCTCCACTCTGCCGCCGACCCCGATCGAGACCGTAAACTTGGTGAATCGTTCAATATTCCGGCAGCACTGCTCGGCAATTTCGATCGGACTGGACGGTCCTGAAACGTTCAGTACGGCCAGGTACTGATCATGACGGGCACGGAAAAGAACGCTGTGCGCATAATGGGCAAGCGTCTCCTGCATAATATTCAACAGCGAGAACCGGATCAGCTCCATCTCTTTCACGGACTGCTCGGCAACCTGCTCCCGAAAACGATCAATTTCAATCAGCATCACCACGAAGCCGTGCGGATCAAGCTCAATATTCAGAAACTCCCATCGTTCCGATGCCTCTTCCCATGAAGTGCGGTGGCTTACGAGCAGCGTAAAGTATTCCTGCCGCAGCGCCGGCATGCTCTCGCGAAGCTTGTTCTCCATTTCCCTCAAACTTATCTGTTTGGACCTCTCTTCCATAACCTCTGCTTTGGCTCGCAGAACAGCCGACATCATATCTTCTTCGGTGAAGGGCTTCACCACAAAATCAAACGCCCCCAGCTGCACCGCCTGCTGCGCATATTCAAAGTCGGCGTAGCCACTAATCAGAATGACCTTGCAGTTGGGGTTCTCTTCCAGCAACAAACGCAGCATGCTCAACCCGTCCATGATCGGCATCCGGATATCGGTAATAACCAGATCCGGAAGCAACCCGTTGATCAGCTTAAGCCCCTCTTCCCCATTGCTCGATACACCTGCAACCCGAATCCCCTGCTCTTCCCAGTTCATCGCGGTCAACCCGTCAACCACGCTTTTAATGTCGTCGATAATGCAAAGACTGATCGCTTCAGGATTGCTCATTCAAATGCTCCCCTATCTTGGGCAATGAAATCCGTATTTCGGTTCCGCTTTCCGGCGCACTGTCTACGTGAAACTCCGCACCGTCCCCATAATAGAGCCTGAGCCGCCGAATCAAATTGGACACCGCATATCCCTTCTTCGACTCCAGCAAAAAGAGTGCGCGCACTTGGGTCTCATCCATGCCCCTGCCGTTATCACGTACGGTAATCGTCCAGCATTTCTCATCCCCGCTAATTTTAATTTCGATTAGGCCGCCGTTCTTCAGGTCGCGAAAACCGTGCAAAATGCTGTTCTCCACCAGCGGCTGCAAAATGATTCGCGGAATCGAAAGCGATGACACCTCCGGTTCGCGTACATGGATCTCATAAGTGAATAAGTCTTCATAGCAGCTTAACTGCAGTTCCAAATACTGGCGCACATGTTCCAGCTCTTTCGACATTATCGTGATTTCCTGTCCATTGTTCAGCCCGAGTTGGAACAGGCGGGAGAGCGACATGACCATTTGCTGCGACGGTTCGATCTGCTTCAATTTCAATTTCCAGTAGATGGTGTTGAGCGTGTTGTACAGAAAATGCGGGTCCATCTGCGCTGACAGCGCCTTGATCTCTGCCGTTCGCTTATGCGTCTGCGCTTCCGTTACCTCATCAATCAACACCACAATCTGTTCCAGCATCCGGTTAAACCGATATCCCACTTGAGCCAGTTCATCTCCGCTGCCACTCTCAAAACGGGCGGTCAGATCGTTGTTCTCGACCCGCTTCATCACCTTCAGAAGCCCTTGCAGCGGCTTTAGCAAATAGCGTGAAAATGCGCCCGAAATCAACGTGGTCACGGTAAAAGCAGCCAGCGTAACCCCGGCGATCAGCCATTTGACGAATACCATGTCCTGGAGAACGTCAGCCCGGGAACGGATGGTGGTCATCGTCCAATCCGCTATGCCGAGACGGGCATAATTAAGCAGATAGGTTTGGCCGTCCAGATCAAAAGCCTGACTTCCCTCCGAGCGGTTCATCATGCCATTCAAATCTCCCGTCTCCACCGCCTGCCTGATCAGCTGTTCCTTCACGGGGTAAACCGTCTCTCCATCATCGTTAAGCAAGAAGCTGGACGCTCCTTCCGCGGTGTTTCCCTGCACGAGCTTGCGGAAGCCGTCCTCCCGGATATTCACGACAATATAAACACCGCTGACCGGTGTGTCAAAGATCGGCTCCAGAATGAGCGAAATGACGCGTTCCTTCCCGGAGAAGAGCATATCCTCGTGACCTTCCACCCACAGGTTCTTTTTCTCCTGTTCGATGCGCTCATATAGAACGGTATCCTCGAATGCGGTGAGCCGATTGCGGTTCATGGAAGAAGGATAAAATTCGCCAATCGGCGTAAATACGTAGATCGATTGGATAAGCGGCTCGGCGATCCGCGCCTGCGAGAAAACGTTATCAAGATCATTCAGATGCGTATAATATCTGCTGGCATCCCCGGAGGCGGCATCTTTCAGCATGTCGTAGAAAGGCTGGCTGATCATAAACGTCATCATAATCAGCATCAGTTTATTCAGCTTCTCATCCACGATCTGTGCGGACCTGACCACCGTGTCCTGAGTGAGCTTCAGCGCATTCTTTTCCAGTGTGGCAGCCGAGATATAATAAGACAATCCTCCGGTCATCAGGACAGAAAGCACGATGACAGCCAGAAAAGCGATCTTGAGTTTGTTGCGGAACGATTGCCTGCGGAGATACTCCAAGCTTTTCACGCCTTCCGTTACATTCTATTCTTTGATTATGTCACTGCATCCCCTGTACGACAATGCAAAAAAACGAAGCTGTCCCAAAGCAGCCATTCATGGCTTTAGGGGCAGCTCCTTCGTATGATCCCATTATCGCTGACCGACCTGTGGATCGGCTCTTATTGACATGGTACGGGGGCCGTACTAGTTAGATCGGACCAGGTGCCAGTACCACAGCATCATCAAAAGCTACGCCTGCCGAAGTGGTCCGAAATCCTATTTTTCCTGCTGTCAATTCCGTCTCGGGATTGGTCCATTCCACTTTTAATTCTCCATCCACATAACCTTTTATTGTGTTCCTTTCAATGGAAGCCTTCATCGTATACCACTGGTTCGCCTGAGCTGTAAACGGAGTACTGGATACAAGAGTCATGACGTTGTCCACGGATTTGTACAACTCCAGCTTTTGGACTGCGGAATGGATTCGGAACATATAGAAATTACCCGCATCCTGTACCCTGAAGAGAATGCCTGCGTTGGCATTGGTGATGGGCATTTTCGCTTTGGCTTCGTACGTATAATCCGTCCAGGAATCGCCGGCAGCAATGACTGCAGTGGCAGCTTGATTCTGAATCAAGGTTTTTGTGCCGTCCGTTGTTACATCCCAGGAACCTGAAGCAGACGTCCATCCTCCGGCATTTCCATCTTCGAAATCGTCGCTGAATCGGATGACCGTAGGATCCGGATTCACGGGTGATTCATTCACGTCCGTGACTTGGATCGTAAAGGTCTTCTCAACATACAGCCCGCCTGAGTCTGTACTCCTTACCCGGATGCTGTAGTTATCCTTAGCTTCGTAATCAGGCGTTACGGCTAGATACAACTTATTGTCCGAAATGCTGAAGCTGTTGTTGTCCATATCCCCTGCCCCTGCTATCAGCATGTAAGCAAATGTTTCCTCCGCATCAGGGTCGCTGGTGGAAAAGGTTCCGACCACACCTCCCGCCGTCGTGGTTTCAACAACACTGTTGTGTGAAAGGGCAATCTCCTCAGGCGCTTTATTGAGGAGACTAACCACGGCATCGTCAAAGTGGACGCCCGCTGAAGTGGTCCGGAATCCGATCCCCCCAGCCGTCAATTCGGTGACAGGATTGGTCCATTCCATCTTTAATTCTCCATCCACGTAACAGGAAATCGTGTTCCCTTGTATAACCGCCTTAACCTTATACCACTGTTTCTCAATGGCCGTGAAGGGTGTACTGTTTACAAGTGTCAATTGTCCATTCACGGATTTGTACAACTCCAGCTGTTGATTCGATGAATGAATGCGATACATATAATAATTGTTTGCATTCTGCACCCTGAAGGCCAAGCCCGCGTTGGCATTGGTGATGGGCATTCTCAATCTGGCTTCATAAACGTAATCCGTCCATGAACCCCCGCTGTTAGCGGTAATCAGGGAGGTGGTTGTCTGGTTCCCGCTGGACAGCACGTGATTCGTGCCGACTGTCGGGACGGTCCAGCCACCGGACATCGACGTCCAGCCCGCCGTGTTACCGTCTTCGAAATTGTCGCTGAATAGCGGAGGTTTTGAATTGGAAAAAACGATACCATTTACATTGTTATTGACGGTAACATTCAAGTCGTCCAGGGTTGTTGCAAGCTTGCCTCCGACATAAACATCCGTGAACGTGACGCCGTTAACCCTTCCGCCTTTCGTGGCATTCCCGGAAATTCTGGATTTCTGGGTGCCGGTCTCGCGAACATTGATGTTCTTGACTACAACATTGCTTACATCGCCGGAAGTGCTGGTGGACACTCCAAGCCAATAGTTCCCGAATTGATTGATACCGACGCGTTCGATATCGATATTCTCAAACGTAATATTTTGGGCGTAACCTTCCTCCGGGAGCGTATTCAGTTGGTATCCATGATCAATAAGCAATGCTCTGGCGCTTTGATACACATACGAATTTCGGATGGTTACGCCGATTTGCGGCTGGGCTACACCCATGCCAATCTTGAAAGCCGCGCATCTTGTCCATGCAAAAGCGTCATCAAAGACCACGTTCTCCAAATGTTCAAGCTCGCCCGGCCAGTCTTTGGACATCCCCGTTTGCAGCCAGGTTTTAGTGGAATACGTGTCATCATCCGAGATGGCAATCGAATGTTGAACAAGCACGTTCTGACTTTCATTAATATCGATAACGTCATTCTCGATTTTGTATAAATCCTGGAATCCCTTAAGGTTGTTTATGGTCACATTGTCGGAACGAACCACCATAAACGACCAGAAACCGCCATCCCGCAATATTAAACCGTCAAAAGTAAAATTGGATGTTGCGATCGGAACGAGCAGGTTATTGAGGAACCCTTCATTCTTATTCGGCGCCGGCATCTTTCGCTCTCGCATCGCAATGCCTTTTCCATCAATGGTTCCCCGTCCCCGTATTGTAATATTGGTGGAATCTACGGCAGTACGAATAAAATACGTTCCATCCGCGTTTCGTGAATCCTTGCGAAAATCAATCACGTAGTCTTCCCCCTTGCCCGTGCCGACAATGACGGCGCCGCCGGCCAGGTAAAAGGTTACGTTGCTTTTTAATGTCAGGTTCCCGCTCTTATAAACACCTGCCGGAATGAATACAACGCCGCCGCCGGCTTCATGGGCGTCATCGATCGCCTGCTGAATCGGACCCGATGCCAGCGATGTGCCCGTGTTATCCGCATGGTAGGGCGACTGCGTCACATTATAAATCCCGGCACCTGTGGACGGGGGAATATCCGTCTCCAAGGGATCTGCCGCGATGACCATCTTTTTCCTCTGGTCATTGATTTTCACGATCACATAGGTTGAGGATGAAAGCAAGAAGGTTAGCTTGTTCCCGTTGACCGTGCCTTCGATGTTTTTGGCCTGAGGACTGATGGAGAATGATGTAATCGGCACATTGTTGGTAACTTCGATACGGACCGTCCCGGAAAAAGAAAATTGAGCATAATCATAATCAGCCAGATAACTGATTACAGGAATCGCTTCGTTATTCGCTTTCAATGAAAACACGCTGGATGCTGTATAGATGGATGGCATCGGGTAATTTTGGATCGTGGCCGGATCAGCGGCGGTCTGTGCCAAAGATGCCGGATCAGCGGCATCCATCATATCCATTGAAGAAATGGAATAGCTATCGATTTCTGCGGCACCCGCAGTTCGGGGTGAGAATCCTGTGATCATTACGGCAAGCACCACCAACAGACTAACTGCTTTTCTTGTAATGGTAAGCATAAATACCTCCTCAAGATTATCTATCCACCCCATGATAATAAGGCGGCGCAACTTCTGTTCGCCCGGTTGTATTCTTGCTTAGTTTTTTTGTGAAGGCGCTAACATTTTACCGGAAGCAAGCAGCCCGCTTTCTGACGTTCACTCCCCCCTCCATCCAGACTTTTCTCTGTCACGATGGATTATAATCCCTGCCCATAAAAAAAGGAGTGGGGCAAGCCCACTCTCCAGGGATACATTTTAACTGTTCTCCATCGCTCTGCCGTTTTACCAGCAGCCATAGCGTTGCGGGAATGAAGATCTGTGTGTGAGACGCTACCTTCGTTGATTGTTACCAAAGCTAATTTTCCATTAAGGTGTTTCAGTATTGGATAAATCATCGTAAGAAAGGACTCTCGAAGTCATATGCTCAAAAGTTCCCTTCTCCAGAATTTCTTGGCCCATGCGATGCAGCAGCGATAGTGCGGCGCGAAAAGGTCCTGAACCGGTGCTGATGCGCTGAATCCCTAGTGCTTCAAGTTCATTTGCGGAAGGCATTCCCGGCCCGGCCAATACATTGATCGGACAGCTTATTTCATGACGCAATGTTTGGATGTCGGAGATATCCTGGATTCCGGGAACAAAAATACAATCTGCCCCGGCTTCCTGGTAGGCATGAGCCCGCCTGATCGTCTCTTCAAGCCTCCTAGCAGGCGGCATAGACTTGATCCAGTAAGAATCGATCCGGGCATTGATAAAGAGAGGATAAGCCATGGCGTTCCCCAGCTCCCGGATGACGGCTATTTTTTTTTGCTGGACCGGAATATCAAGCAGCGGCGCTTGTCGGTCCATTCTGCTGTCTTCAATGTTAATTCCCGTCGCGCCTGCCTTGATCACCTGCTTAACCGACTCTGCGACTTCATCGGGTGTTTGTCCATATCCGTCTTCCATGTCCACGGTAACCGGAATATCCACGGTTTGCACGATCCTGCGTACCGTATCCAGCATCCTGTCAAAGGGCATATTCCGATCCGCATACCCATGGGAAACCGCAATGCCTGCACTTGTCGTGCCAATGGCCTTGAAGCCGCACTTCTCGAAAGTTTTCGCGCTTGCAGCATCCCATGCATTAGGCAAAATAAAGAAATCGGAATGAAGCTTTTTAAAGGCGGCAAGCTGTTCAAGCTGTTTTGTCATGTCCATACCATAACCCTCCCCATCTACATTCTGGTGTACTTTTGTATATAGTATAAACCGAGTACTATTCGATACACATCGAAATATGGAATGCACATTACGCTTCACAAGGATACGGTAAAGTCTGACAAGAATAATAATCAAAAGCTATAAGAAATTGAGTGAATACGGTTGTTGGCCTTCGACCCAGGAAATATTAATAATCTAACAGACGGCCATTATCGTTCCATTGACCGTACATCTTGTTTTCTCTCGTGTTGGTTATGAATTTGTCTAATCTGCTCATAAATAATTCCGGCTGATTCTTATAGCTTTGTATCGTGTCGATCCGAACTCTTTTATAAAGATCCGGAAATGCCATGAAATTCTCATATACTTGCTTTTCCTCTTTAAGCCTTTGTTCGATGATCCCATCTATTCTGAAAGAACCGGGATCCATGTCAGGAAGAACCCTCCTGCCTTTGTCACTCATGAACCCCAACTTTTCGAGGCGGCGGACACGTTCTTTATTTAATTCGGTCCATGAGCTTTTTTTACTTCTAGGAGACAGTCTCTGGGCCAGCCCGGTTTCAGACACTTTCTTTTTGACTCCGTCAATCCATCCAAAGCATAAGGCTTCCTCAACGACGTCCAAATATAACAACATATCAGGGGTTGGCGTCATACTTACCAAGACCCAGCAAGACTTCTCGGCATGGTTCTGCAGCCAAATTCTTAAATCCTCTCTCGTTTTTGCTGGAATGACATTCTCAATTTTCATAGCTATAACCCCCCCTCCTCCTTTCTAATGAGAATATTAAAACATGGCCTTTCATTGGAAGGCCATGTTTTGAATGAGTTACTGTTTGTTGGAAATGACACGATCAAGAAACTTATCTGCGTCGCTATTAAATTTCCAGGCAATTCCGAACTGATCAACCAGCATTCCAAAGCACGAAGACCAAGGGGTATTGGATAACGGCATTACGACATGACCGCCAACAGACAATTGGCTAAAGTAGTCTTCCAATGTTTGTTTATCATCCATGACTACACTAATAAGTACGTTATTTCCTTTTACCAACTCGCCCGTTACCGCCTTCATGGAAGGCAAAATATCCGACATCATGATTTTTCCGCCTGCAAATTCTATTGAAGACTCCATGATCATATTTAATTCATTTTCTGGCAATGGATAATTTGGATCCTGCGGAAAATCCCTAAATTTCACTTTTTTTACCTCGTTCGCATTGAGAGCCTCCGAATAAAATTCAATCGCTTTTTCGGCGATTCCATCAAAATTCAAATATGCTATAGCTGACATAAAGTTGTACCTCCTTCTTTTGATAAATGAAGTATAATTTATTAGTGGTGACAGACGCATGTCACCATTTAAAAATTTGTACCAAAAGAGGGGCAGCTATGGAGAAGGTTGAAAGATTAATATCGATTATCATGATACTGCTAAAAAAAGATATCGTTTCAACAAAAGAATTCGCACAATTATTTAACGTTTCCAAAAGAACGATTCTTCGCGATATGGAAACACTGAGCTTATCCAACATCCCCATCTATTCTGTTCATGGAATTCATGGCGGATACGGGATTATGGATGAATACAAGGTGGATAAACGTCTTTTAAGCAGCTCCGACTTGGAGAATATTTTGACTGCGCTCGGCGGATTGGAACAAATTCTAATTAGCGAAGAAGTTGAAGTAACTATTAAAAAGATAGAAGCCATGGTTAGCCCATTGTCACTGAAAGGTTCAGTCCGACTGTCATTTTATGATTGGGAGGGTCGGTCCGAGATTCTTCAAACCTTGAAGACATGCCAGGAATCGATCTTAGGGAAAAAGTTAATTTCATTTGATTATATAGATAAAAATGGCATGATAACGAATCGAATCGTCGAGCCGTATCAGCTTCATTATAGCGAGACGAGTTGGTATCTGAAGGGATTCTGTTTACATCGTCAGAGCTATAGAGCATTTAAATTATCCAGGATCGATAATCTCAATATGAATGAAGATACCTTTAAACCGAGAGATTATGCATTAGAACAAGAAACAACCCGTTATCAACCGCAACTAGTCGCTATAAAGGCATTGATTTCGCCAAGCATAAAAGATCAATTCATTGAAAGGTACGGTCGAAAGAGTATTTCAATCTATAATTCTGAATATTTCTTGGCAACCATTTATGTACCTCAAAACCATATTGGATTTCAGTTTTTAGCAGGTTTCGGCACGAATCTGGAAATCGTAGAACCTGAATCATACGTGGAAGAGTTTCGAAATTATTTATATAAAATGGTGGAGAAATATTCTTATTTGGAAAATTAGGATTTGAGCTGGGCTTCTGTTAAAAAGCGCTGTCAAACGTGCGTTCCATTGATTCGGCGTCTTTAGAAACCGCGAAGAAAATAAATCGCCCCTTCGTCTTTAACACGTGATTATCGACCAGAAAATATTCATCGGGGCGATAGTCCTTGAATTTTATTTTCTGTGCTTCGATTCGTTGCTCCATATTCTCTTTGACGCTTTCTGCCTGACTCTCATCCTTTAGCTTGATAATGGCCAATTCATCAGCTTTTACATTCGATGTAGACGTATAAAGAATAAAATCATCCATGCTGTCTGTATCCATCTTATACAATTTCTGCAGCTTATTCAGATCCTGCTTTTTCATGTCTTTTAGGCTAACTGCCTGTTCGATACTTTTTCCGATTTCGGTGGCAGTCAATTGTTCTGAAGTCTTGTCATCCTTGCCTGCGCAACCGGACAATACGCCAATTACGACGATGAATGCAAGCATAACGGGGTAAAAACTCCTTTTCCCGCTCCATTGTTTCTTCATTTAATCACTCCGTTACATTTTTGATGGATGGGTCCTCGAAAAACGTATTCGCATTATAAAGCAATAGCATGTCCTGGATCCCCTGCTCGTTCACGAAAGACGCTAAATCCTCATCATAATACCGAAGGTCTACCACATGTATTTCGCTAAAATGCTTTATTAAGAAAGGAATCAGGCTGTTAGCGTACGAATCTTTGACCACCAGCAGCTTTCTACCGCTCGGATTAGCCGTTTTAATATGGATTCGTGCATGGTTACCGTTAAGAAACACCGCATATTTATCCTTCCTGAGCAGTTGCTCCATCGCATACAATGAATCCGTAGTTTTCTCTTCATCGACATACGTTACGGTGTAATTCTCCTGGTCCTTTGGCAAATAAAGCTCCAAACGATCGGACTGTACATGTCTGAACCCGCTTTTTGAATAAAGCGAACCGAAAAATATATCGGTTACTTGCTGGATGTTAAACTCTTCCTCTTCCTGTGGTGTCAGCCTCATTTGTCTGCAAAGTTCCAGGTAAGCGATATAAGCGCCTTTCGTCGTCCAATGATGATCGGTTTTATAATATATAGGTTGATCACGCGCAGCATATAAACTTGGAAAAACATCGATAAAACGTATATTGGGATTCAGCCATTGCTTTACTTTTTTCAAGTATGCTTCTTGATCGCCGATGATCGCATATTTCGGGAGCTTGTCTTTATATAGAGCGGCTGCCGTTGGTACCAGCATCACATATTTATTCATTTCCGGCGTGGCCTGGTCAAACGAATGAATGGCTTCGATCTTCTCCCTCAAATCCTCTTCCGCCGGGGGAATGACATCCTGAATCAGATACCCGTCTGTTCCCAGGTAAACTCCGTTGCTCTCCTTTTTTCCCAAGAGCCGGTCCGCATCGGTTTTTGTCCCGATCCAAAAGTCTCTGAAAACAAATTGGTCGGACACATATTTTTCGAAATCCGCAGTGAAATCTCCTGACAGCAATGCTTTCAGCGAGAAGTGCGGCAGCTGCTTCAGCATCCGGTTTTCTGACTCCGAAAATGAACGATCCACCGCCAAAAGATGAAGAACTGCGATTACGCTAATAAATAGGAGCAGCAATAAGGCAAGCAAGTTACTTTTGAAATTTTTGTAATATCCCATGGCTGTCCCCTTTTAAAATCGAAAATATAAAAACGGATTGTAGGTTTCATTGACCAAATAAGCCGTCGACAGGATCATGAATAAAAAATAGATAAGCGGAACGGTAATCACGCCGGCGATTCTCCATTTTTCCCTCATGCAGGATAACATCTTTCCTGGAAGCGGAGTAACACAAATTGCCAACACGACAAACAATACACCATTCGTAGACAAATCATAGAGCGCCCGCTGATCCGCAAAAGCATGCCCGCCGAAACCGAACATCACGCCGATGAAACGCCAAGCGGAAGCCAGTTGCTCCATTTCGAACAATACCCAACCGATCACAACGACCAGAAGCGTGTAGACATGGCCGACAAAAGCGGGTAAACGTCCAAGACTTTGCAAAAGAAATCGTTTCTCGATGATCACAAAGAATCCGAAATACAAACCCCACACGATAAAGTTCCAGCTGGCTCCATGCCATAATCCGGTTAAAAACCATACGACCAGTAAATTCCGGAGCTGCTTCATAAGGCCTGACCTATTACCGCCAAGCGGTATATAAACGTACTCCCGAAACCAGCTGCCGAGCGAAATATGCCATCTGCGCCAAAATTCGGTTACGCTTTTTGAGATGTAGGGGTATCGGAAATTTTCCATGAAATCAAATCCGAACATTTTCCCTAGTCCCCGTGCCATGTCAGAGTAACCACTGAAATCAAAATAGATTTGCAGAGTAAATGCGGTAATGCCAAGCCAGGCGGAGAGTACGCTCAATTCCTCGATCGGCGTCGCTTTAACACTCGCCCACAATAATCCGATATTATTGGCCAACAGCACTTTTTTGGCAAGTCCCCTGATGAACAGCTCCGCCCCTTCGCCAAAACGGTCCAGCGACACCTTACGGGAAACGAGCTGTTCCGCGATATCGCCGTATTTGACGATGGGACCCGCTACAAGCTGCGGGAACATGGTCACATATGCCCCAAAGGAGATGAAATTCTTCTGCACCGATACTTTATCCAAGTATACGTCAACGACATAAGACATCGTTTGAAAGGTATAGAAAGATATGCCAACAGGCAGCGGCAAATCGGTCGCTTGGATATTCATATGAAACAACAGATTGATGTTGTCCACAACAAAATCCGCATATTTGAAAAATCCGAGAATACCCAGACTGCCGACCATCGAGCCGATAAAAATCGATCTGGCCATCAGCTTCCGATGTCTATACTTATCGATCAGCAGCCCGTTGATATAATCGAAGACCGTGGAGAAAATCATGATGAAAATGTATATGGGCTCTCCCCATGCATAAAAAATCAGGCTGACAACAAGGAGGACAGCATTTCTAAAATTCATCGGAGAAACGTAATAGATCAGAATGGTGACCGGCAGAAAGAGGAACAGGAATATTAGGCTGCTAAAGACCAATACTCACACCTCCATGTTGATTGATCCATAACATGTTATTCCACTTGATCTTTTACCAGGTCCAGCATGCTTGCGTAAAACTCCGGTTTAAAATGAATCCCGTCCGAATCGTACAGATTATTTGAGCCGTTTGAAAATATCGGGGACAAATCAACATATCCAATATTCTCTTTCTCCGCCAACTCTTTTAAGCCTTGGTTATAATCATTGATATTTTTATATCTTGGTTCCAGCTCTTCCGCTTCTGCCGTTACCGGGGTTACCGATAAAAGAGTTATTTTCGCTTGCGGAAGCTTTTCCTTGATTATACCGATCAACTTCGCATAGTTTTTCAAGGAATAGGTTTTGGGGTTATCCGTTGGCCATAAAATGTCATCCGATCCCAAGTGGATAAAGACATGTTCCGGATCCCGCTTAGTCAACTCAGCCATATCTTGAAGTGCAAACTCCGCCGTTTTTCCGGCGCCTGCCAGAACATTCTCCTCTTTAAGCACATCATGAAATGATAAACCCTCCGTAATGGAATCCCCCACAAAAACGCTGTTCTGGAAAAGTGCTTGATACTCGGTTTCTACGGAGCCTTTTGATTCCGTTGCCTGTCCTTGGTTTTGAGTGGTCGGTTGCTGCGGACTCGAGCTTGAGGATTCGTTTCCGCATGCTGCCAAGGCAAGTGCAATACTCCCAAGGAGTAGGGTTGCAACTATTTTTTTCATGTTCATGTTCCTCTCTTTAATTTAAATTTAAAGCTTCTTTAATTCCGTCCAGAATGGAGCTTGCCATCCGGTATTGGAAATCTTCCGTCAGCATTTCATTCTCTTCTTGCGGATTCGTTAAATAACCCATTTCGATTAGAGCCGCCGGCATGTTCGAATCCTTCAAGACAAAGAAATCCTCTTTTTTTACTCCCCGGTCCCGAAATCCGCTGGTCTGAACCAAATGCTTTTGCATAATTTCCGCCAAGAACTGGGAATCTTCATGATAATAGTAGGTTTCTGTACCCGAAACACTAGCGTCTTCGTACGTATTTCCGTGAATGGATATGAATATATCCGCACCCAGTCGATTGGCGATTTCCGGCCGTTCCCGGTCAATCGAAGATATAAAGCGATCCTCTGATCGAGTGAGAACCACTTCAATCTGCGGCTCTTGTTTTGCCAGTTCTTCTACCTTTAGCGCTAGCTGCAGCGTAAAATCCTTCTCAAAACTACCACTGGCTCCCGTTGCGCCGTTATCCTTACCGCCATGTCCTGAATCAATCACGACCTTATAAGGCGTTTCTGACCGGTATTCTAGCGTTCTTATCTTATCCGAGCGGACATCCATGCCGGCTTTGCGGTCGCTTGGCGTCCCTTCCCTCGAAACAAGTTGACACAGCAGAACGATCACCAGCGCAGACATAAGAGTGATTATAATCGAGCTGCCTTTTCTCATACGTTCTCTCCTCCTCCTGATAAAAGTGTAGTAGCCCGAGATCAAGATAAGGTGCAGATGATATCAAACTTTCATAGAGTAATAGGCTTTGGCGATGGCAAACAAAAAAGAGCTGTTCCTGACAGGTCCATAAGAACCTTCAAGAACAACTCTTTAATTAAAAAAGCGCAGAACCGGGTTCTACGCTTTCTTATTCAAATGAAAATAGAATAGGACTCCATCAGGAGTGTTGGTTACACCATATGAGACACCATGCATCTCCAGAATCTTTTGGGAGATAGAAAGGCCCAGCCCGGTCCCTCCAGTCGACCGTTTTCGGGAAGGCTCGCCGCGATAAAACCGATCCCAGATCTTCTCAAGCTGTTCGCTTTGAATGTGGGCTCCTTTATTTTCGATGCATACTTTAACGGTGTCCCCATCTTCCAAGATACTGACGAGAATGGACTCCTGCTCCGGCGTATAGCGAATCGCGTTGCTGAGGAAATTGACAACGACCTGCTCCATTCGCCGCTCATTTGCCAGCACTTCGACTGGCTTCAGTGACATATCAAGATGTAACTGCTTTGTTTCGATGTCCGCAGCCAATTTTGTACATACCCGCTCGATAACGGTGTCGATATAAAAGGAATCCATGTCCATGGTATACGTTCCAGATTCGTATTTGGCCAATTCCAGCATATCCACGATCAGCAGATCCATTCTCCTAACTTCGTCCTCCATCGCCTTAAAGTAATAATCCCTTTTATGGCTTGCCACCCCGTCCTTCATAATGGCCAGACAGCTTTGAATAACACTTAACGGAGTTTTCAGCTCGTGGGACACGCCGGATATAAATTCTTTTCTCGTATTCTCCAGCTGCTTTTCTTTCTCGATGTCCTGCTCAAGCCGAAGAATATGAGAGTGCAGACGCTCGGAGAGCTCATTAATGTTGCGTGATAAGTCCCCGATTTCATCCTTCGTTGTAATGGGGATTTTCTCCGAAAAATCAAGGTCTGCCATTTGCCGTGTGGTACGGTTGATGCGCAGCAGCGGCCGAGTGATCTGACGAGAATAATAGAACGATGCCAGCACCACGAGAAGCAGAGTGGCAATAATGATGTACACATAGTATTCTTTGATCATCCCTGCGGCTTCATTAACCGGCTGGAGTGACGCCATCGCGAACAGATATGCGGGATTTCCGTCGCGATCTTGGATGCGATTCACGAAAATTTTGTAATTCACGTCATTTTCTTTATAATCTACGATCTGATTGGGGTTCCTGCTATCCTTCCAGTCGCCGTACAATAAATCCGCTTGGAAAGCCTTGATGCGGTCCAGCAACAAGTGATTGGTATAACGCGAGACCCCTGCGCCTTCCGGTAACTGGACCTTCATAATGGTTCCCTCGACCAGAAATGTGGGATATTTCTCAAAGTATTGGTTCGGACTCGCAAATCGAGTGACGACCTCGTACTCTTTTCTTATCATCTGCGAATTTTCCAGCCTGCTTTCGTCTCTTAGGTTAGAATTACCCCTTCCCATCCGCTGGATCACCGGCTGGCCATTCATAATCAAACCTTCCATGGCGATCTCTTCCCCTTCTTTAATCCAAGGCGTGAGGAACGGATTATCACTGCTGAAGTCCTCTACGTCGATCACACTATACAGAGGAATGGTCATCGTTTTATTGGAAAACATGGTTTCATCCGAATGTCTTAGCTTGACTTCCATGAAGAAATCATCGGTGTACTTTAAATTACCTTGGGTGTCCACAGTCGTAACCCAGATGTTATGCTTTTGATAAAAATCTTGCTCCAGCTTTGCCGTCTCCTGCGTGTCCGTTGTTTGATTCAGGTAGTCTTGTTCGTAAGCCTGAAGCGCCGCGCTCACGTCCTTCACTTTCTGATGAACATAATACTGTTTGAAAAATACGGTCTGCAAGGTAAAGATAATAGCTAGAATAAATAAGCATAATCCCGTCGTAAATAGAAACAGCTTAAGAACAATGCCTTGTTTCATAACTTGTCCTCGAACTTGTAACCTGATCGAACGATCGTAGCAATATGCTTGGCGTGCTCTCCCAGCTTGGAACGCAGATTGCGGATATGACTGTTGACCGTACGCTCATCACCGACAAAATCATACCCCCAGATTTTTGTAATCAGCTGTTCTCTGGTTATAATAATTCCTTTGTTTTTCATCAGATAAGCCAAAATTTCAAATTCCGTATGCGTCAAACTGCAGTTTTCCCCATCCACCGCCACCGTTCGGGATGGAAAGTGGATGGAAATCCCGTTGCTGGACAATGTATCGTCTTCTTGTTCCCGAGTCTGTCTGCTCTCCAAAAGCCGCTTCGCCCGTGCCAGCAAGATTGGAGGGCTGTACGGTTTGGTTACGTAGTCGTCGGCTCCCAGTTCAAAACCCATCAAGGTATCATCCTCATCCGAACGGGCCGTCAGCATGATAATCGGAACGTTAGATACTTTTCGGATGCGTTTGCATACGGACCATCCGTCCAATTCAGGGAGCATGATATCCAGAATGATCAGATCCAGCTCATGTTCCTGGAAAAGTGCTAAAGCTTTTCTGCCATCATCCGCTTCGAGCACTTCATAACCTTCTTCAAGCAAATAATCTTTTATGATTTCTCGTAAAATATGCTCATCTTCTACAATCATTATTGTTTTAGACATGTGACAACCTCTCAAGTTTATATGAGCATGAACATTAGCCATTCAAACTCACCAGTGTGTACTTCAGTTGGATCGTAACACTTTTTAAAATACTAAACAAACGTAGTCATCTGAGACACAACTCTAATCTATATTGGGACTAATCATAGAATAGAGAAATCAAGATCGGGTGCAGACAAGATCAATATGGAGTGATTATGTAACAAGCTTCGTCTTAAGCTCTTGTCGTTCAATTAGGAAAAAAGCTGATACTACAAACTGAAAAAAGCCGCAATTTATGCGGCTTTCAAAATCCATATGTCATTGTCATCTGAGTCATCTGACAATTTCGGCATCCTGCCATGAAGTTCCTTCATACATTTAATTACCGCTCAAACTACCTGACGTAATGAGACGGAATAAGAGTTTCGTTCACTTCTCCATTCCCGTACCGGCGCCCGTCAGGCCCAGTCGGCTGTTGAATAGCTGCTCAATTCGGGTGCAGGTATCCGCCGGGGTTTCCATGCCGGCCCACAGCAGATTCAGCTCATCCAGGAGCGTCGATATTTCAGATTGGCTCAGGTTGAGGGTATGAAGCGGATAAGCGTGAGGCAGCACCTCCAGAAAACGGTTATAGTGCTGCGGATGAATGTCCGGATTCAGCAGACGGTCATCTTCGGCCACCGACCGCAAAGCCGGAATGGTGCAGCCGTGCTTCTTCAACAGCGTCTGCGCCTCCTCACCTGTCATAAAATCCACGAGTTTCTCAGCGATATTCCGATGACTGCTCGCAGCGTTGATCGACAGCCCCCCTCCAAGCAGCATCGTTGCGGGCTTGGTGCCGTTCGGCAGGGTCATTACATCCCAGTCGATGGAATGATCGCGGAATTCATTCATGAAGTAATAGGTGGACATGATCATGGCAACCCGTTCCTTCATAAAGAGGCTCTCGGCTAAATGGCTGCTGCCATGGGAGAAAATCGGCGACACATGCTCCTTGTACATAAGCGATACGCAAAACTCCAAAGCTTCGATATTCCGCTGATCCGCCATCGTGCTCCGGCTGCGGTCTGCAGCCATAATGCTGCCGTCATTTTGAAGCAGGAAGACCGGCCAGCGGTTCGGAGACGAGGAGAAGCAGAAGCCGTAATGATCGGTCATTCCGTCTTCGTCCGGGGCCGATGTGCAGGCTTTGGCCGCCGCCAGCAGCTCCTTCCAGTCGCCAAGACTGATAGGGTAAGGCAGGCCGTGCTGACGGAAGATCGAACGGTTGTAGCAGATGACCACCGGAGAGAACACAAACGGCGCCGCAAGCATGCTGCCCTCATCGTTGAACAGGTCGAACACCCTCGGATAGCTGACCCCTTCCTCCATGAGACGAGGAGGAACATATCCTGTCAGCAGATTCGTTCGCCCGCTTTCGGTCCATTCCCGGAA
Organism: Paenibacillus sp. FSL W7-1332; assembly: GCF_037969785.1. Classification (NCBI taxonomy): domain Bacteria; kingdom Bacillati; phylum Bacillota; class Bacilli; order Caryophanales; family Paenibacillaceae; genus Paenibacillus; species Paenibacillus sp. FSL W7-1332. The sequence continues at coordinate 4,033,115 of NZ_CP150209.1, forward strand.
ATGCTGATCCGACATAATAAACAGATCGGGGCCCTGACCGTCATCAATGGACCGAATGATGGTCTCGGTGTAGAAGTCCTCGGCGTACAGCACCATTTCCACCTGAACGAACGGATGCTTCCGTTCGAACGCTTCGATCATTTTCTCGATAATCGGAATTTCATAGGAGGAGGAGAACCAGGCGAGTTTCAGCACGACAGGCGTTCTGTCCTCATCCGGCTCCTTCACACGGTTGCCCTTGCCCGCAATCTTCTCGATCAGTCCTTCGTTCACCAGCTCATCCAGCGCCTTCCGGATCGATACCCGGCTCATTTCATACTTCTGGCTAAGCGTATTTTCCGGCAAAATAAATTCACCCGGCTGAAGAACGCCGGAGACGATTTCATTTCTCAATTCCTGGACAAAGCGTTCATAACGCTCATGAAATTCATTTCTTCTACGCAACAATATATACCGCTCCTATACATGTCTATAACAATCAGTATATCATGAGGAACATCAGGATTCCATGCACTCCGCTTAAAGAACGCGTATATATTTTACTCTGCAAGCTTCTTCTCAAGAAAAGCATAGGTACGCTGCCGGATATCCCTCGGGAAGTCATGCCCTTCATGACCGATCCAGCACTCGAAAGCAGATGAAGCGCCCAGAAAATCATACAAGCCATCCAGTTCCCCAAGACCCGATGCAATCTCACGCCAGTTCGGAAAAATCGGATCTCGCGTCCCGCACCACATAAACATGGGCACCGGGGCCGCAAGCGCCGCGATTTCATGCCACTCGAACGGAAGGGAGCCGTTACTCAGGCTGTCCGTTATGGAAGGGATATGGGAAAACCACTCCCGCTGCCCCCAGCGGTTCGGCTCCGGATCACCGCGGAACATCGTAAACCCGCAGCTCGAGACGACAGCCTTGATGCGTTTATCCATTCCGGCCAGAAACCAGCCGTTGTAGCCGCCCAGCGAATGGCCGATGACGCCGATCCGGTGGGAGTTTACCTGCGGCAGCGAGGACAGCACATCGACCGCCGTGATGTGATCGGAGAGCATTTTACCAACCGCAGTCCACGCGGGGTGCTCTTGATAGAACGGAGCGGTTTGAAAAGGCTCTTCCCCTGGGTAGACCCGGTCGCCGAACGTGATGGAGTCCGGTGCCAGCACGGCAAATCCGCGCTGAACCAGCTCCAGACCATACCGCCGATTCTCCCGACCGGAAGGCAGACATACATCGTCTTTTCCGTTCTCGGTTGTCGGATGAAGAGCCAGAACAGCGGGATAACCTCCCTCAGCTGGCTTTCCATGTGGAAGCAGAAGATAAGCGTGGATCGGATCCCCTTCCGGGGAAGGGTAAACGATCTTAAGTCTTGTGTGATCTTCCTCGTCATGCTCTGATATCACCCGGAAGCCACCACTGTTTGCGGCCGCACTCGGCTTGTAATCAACCGGCCCCGGGGGCTCCCCCAGCAGCTGCAGCCAGCGCTCTCGCAGTCTGGACTCCCTCTCCATCCAAGCATCAAGGGTATGTATTCCCTCTAACAGCGGCATCATGTCCCCATTAAACCGATTCATAAAAGTAATTCCCCTCCTCTTCCAACCGATACCGCCACAGCTCAGCAAAGGAACCGAAATACACGTCTCCGTTCAGGCAGGCGATCCCGCTGGTCGCTTCGGCCGGAAGCCGGTCCAGCAGCTCTGGCTGCATGTTTACAGGATTCACGGTGAACAAAGCCCTGCTCAGCAGACCCAAGAGGAATGGACGGCCCTCCCGCTCGGTCATGAGCAGCCCCTGCCGGACAATACGGCCCCATGAAGAAAGATCGCTTCGGTGAACCACTTGTTGCAGATCAGCATCATAAACGAAAAATATCGATTCCGAGGTCAGTCCATACAGGACGCCGTTCACGCCGGGAGCCAGCTGGGCAATCTCTTTGGCTCCTTGGATCGGCACCCAGCGCCGAATCACTTTCCGGTCAGGCCAACTCAACTCATACATCGCCGCTTCCCCCGCCTTGCTGATCCCACCGCCAGGAGTTTCAATGCTGGTGCCCCCGAATACCCTGCCGTCCGGCAGTGCCGCCAGTGAAATCGTGCTCTGCCCGCTGACAATTTCCTGGTGCTCTAGCATCTCCACCTGACCGGCCTGCACATCCACGATGCCGAGCCCGCCGCCTGCGGCACCATAACCGGGAAATCCGCCATACAGAACATGACGGCCGTCCGGATGCGCGGCCGCACATCTCGGCCTGTGGACAGCGGCATTTTCATAGATCAGCCTAGGATTCCGGCAGGGTCCTTCTTCCGTATTCCAATCTTTTGCCGTATCCAGCAGATGGACCATGCCGCCTGCATATGCCGCACCCACGATGATGTTCCCTTGAGCCGCATAAGCGGCGATATTGCCGCCGCCTCCCCGCTCCACGATATCGCCTCCCCAATCGGTCAGACGCCCGGCTGTGGTATCATAAGTGAACAAATGCAGCGGGTGATTGGAGGTGCCGTACAGAATGCCGTCCGGGCCTCCGTACAGCGGGGAGAGCGATGTTCCGCCTCCCTTGTAGGAAAGCGGAATCCGGCTCAAGCTCCCGTCCGCTTCCATGATGACGACCTGTCTGTCGGACAGCTGCCATTTCAGCAGTGTTCGGCCACCGTCAAGGTCCAGATGCAGCTTGTTGTAACCTGCTCCCTTATACAGGGATGGACCGACTTCCTCCGCCGACACTGGCTCCGCCCCGTGCTCGCCCAGCCGGTACCATCGTCCGTCTCCATTCTCTCCTGAAGGCAGCCAGCCGTAGACAGAGCTGTTGCAGCCCTGGAGAACGGCAGCGCTCCCGGGCATATCCGGGGGGCCCTCGAGCAATATCTCCAGCTCGCCGGTTTCCTCATGGAAGCAGACGATGGCCGACGATGTCGTGCCTAGTCCGGCATAGATCTTCCCGTCGCTTCCGCATGCAAGCGTCATGGCATACTTCCTCTCGGAATCCAGCCTGCATAAGGTACATGATGAATCTGACGAAGCGTCGAGCTCAACCAGATAGCTTCCCGGGTACGTTGTGGCGTAAACCCGTCCATCCCCTTTAACGGCAAACGCAAATCCCGCTTCCTCTTCCCCTTCAGGAATCCGGTGCTGTCCAACAAATGCTGGAGTGAACGGATCTACAATATAAAAATAGCGGCCTGCTCCCGTATAGAACCACCCCCGGGGATCACTGGCCGACGCGAACGGATACTGGCCCTCGCCCCCCGGAAAATAAAGCTGGCTGCAGCTTCCCGTCTCGGGATCCACAATCAGCACGTATCCCCGGGCAGCGATTACGATGCGTTCGGCTCCGTCGTCTCTACGACAGACCGCCGCTGACCGGCTCTCATCCACGTCCGCGGGAACGCCGATCCGCTCAAAAGCCCCCATCCTCTCCGGGATCTTACCGCCGCCCGCTTTATCCGTATTACTCATCGCTTTTGGCATAACAAGCACCCACCTTGGCAACCGCGTGAATAATATCCTCAATATCCTCCAGCGAGTAGAATTCGTTCAGTGGAATCTGAACCGCCGTGACCAGAATCTCCTCCGCTACCGGACACAGGCCAGGTTTATAGGAAACGCTGCTGCCGTCAAACGGAAAATGGCTTCCCGGATAAGCCTGTCGCTTCTGGAACAGCGGCTGCAAATAGCACACCTGTGGGATATAGCCGGCACGGTTCGGGATGCCTTCCGCCTCCAGCGCTCTGCAAAACTCTTCGCGGCTGCAGGTCAATTGATCCAGGTCAAGCCGCAGCATGTAGAACCAGTATGTACAGTTATGCTCCGGGTCAACCTGCGGCGGAATGACACCCTGGATTCCCTGCAATCCTTCATTGAGCCGGTCGCCGTATTGCTTACGCCGCTCGCATATCCAGGGCAGCTTCTTCAGCTGGGCGATTCCGACGGCTCCCTGCAGCTCGGTCATCCGGTAATTCGGTGCAATATAACTCGTTCCTCGGTCAACCGTGGTGCCTAGACGGCGATAGTTTTTGTCCGCAAAGGCGTGAGCGGTTTCGTAATCCTCGCGCGCTCCCGAATTGATCAGCACCATACCGCCGTCCCCGGTGGAAATATGCTTGAAATCATTCGTGCTGAAACAGCCGTAATCTCCGATGGTCCCGGTCAGCCTGCCCTTGTACCGGGTCAAATAGGCCTGTGCGCAATCCTCGATAACCTTGATGCCATGCTTCTTCGCGATCTTCATAATCGGATCCATATCGCACGGATATCCCGCGAGATGGACGACGATAATGGCCTTGGTTCTCGGTGTGATGCGCGCCTCAACCGAAGCCGGATCCAAATTGTAAGTGTGCGGCTCCAGATCGGCAAACACCGGGATGGCATTCTGATACAGAATGCCGATCAGCGTTCCCTGGTCCGTAATCGGGCTTGTTATGACCTCATCCCCTACGGAGACGCCAGCCGCACCAAGCGCGACATGAAGGGCTGCGGTGCCGGAGGATGTCGCCACACTGTATTCCCGGCCGTACATCGCATTGAAATCGGCCAAAAACTGTTTAACCTTGGAGCCGAAATGATAAAACAGCGTGTTTTGCTCCAGCGCCTCAAGCAGCTGCGCGGCCTCCTCATCCCCGAATCTTTTACCTGTGCCAAAAGGACCGGTCTTGACTGGCGCTCCGCCATGAATCGCTAACGTTTCCACGATCTGATTCCTCCTCATCGTCGTTATTCAGCTGCTGTTTTCACGCTGCTCGATGCTTCTGCACACGGGCGCCCAAAGCGAATTTCCGTCCGTGAAGCTGACGGGTCCGCCTCCGCATTCAAAGGCTGACGCAATACCGCTCCCTGCGGAAGATTCTCGGCGATCAGGATTCCGTCAGCGCCGACCCGCAGTACCGCAGATCTTCTGGCCTGCTCCCATCGAGTGATCTCCTCGCTCGTCCAGAACGCATAACCAAGACGCTTCGCGGTTTCGACGGCAAGCGAAAGCGCATGCCGGACCTGCTCCAGGTTATGGATATGCTGCTGGTGAAACAGAAAGTGAGCGACGCCGCGGACCTCCGCCACCTTTTCGAGAAACGGGGCAATCACCGACACATCCGAAAGTGTGGGATGCTCCAGATCCTGGGTCAGAAAGCCGATCTGCAGCACCCGGTAAAGCCGATTTCGCTCATGAGAACGAGCGATAGGATAATAGGGGTGGCAGGTACCGAACGGAAAGCCGACATTTCCTTTTTTGCTCGGCCCCCGGGTCTGATCCGCTTCAATGCCGTTCAACTCGCACCATTCATAGAGCTCTCCCCAGCCCTCAAACCGGGTATAGTGGTTCTTGTTCGATACGATTGGCGATCCGCTGGTGCTCCGGATCACGCTCAGTTGACGTGTGAATTCTTCGGCGCTCCATATGCCATTCTCCTGCTCCAAAGCATTGAAGTGAAAAGCCAGCTCATGCCCGGCTGCCTGAATTTCCTTGTACAACGAAGGAGAGTAACCCGGCTCGATCATGCACCAGGTCGATCGGACGCCGTTATTCTGAAGCACGCTCAACGTCGTTCGGGCCGCCTCCTCAACGTTGAAGTCGCTGTCGTGCGAAATCATGGCCACCTGATGGACGCCTTCCGGCCAATAATCCAGAAACGGAAGCGACAATCCAAGCGCATCCGCTTCCTCCATTAGCTGGCGGACAATCACCTCGCGCCACCAGTCTGCATACGGCGTATCAAAATAAGGCATCCCGGTCTCTGTCACCGAGCGGTCCTCATTCCAGTCCAGCTCACACCGGTCATCCGCCTTCAGAATGCCTTCGTCCACCGCTCCTGTTCCGTCCGGAGCAGGTATGCCGTCCTGCACGACCGGCCCTCCGCCCTGCTGCAGCATGACGATGTTCGCAGGAATGTCCACGTTCCAGCGGATCAGCCGTCCGCCGCCGAGCGGGAACTTGATGACGGCCGCGGACGCCTCGGCACCATCTTTCCGTAGCCGGCGCAGAACGCCGTCTGCTTCAACCGGCATGACAGATGTCTGCGATACCATCCACGGATCACTGATTACCGCCCTCAGAACCGGAATGCCTTGCGCATATTTTAACCCCGACAGATCGCCATACACCGCATCCCGGATGGCGAACCGGGTACAGCCCAGCCGGCCGGCCATACGATTCAATCCACCGTAGCTGATGAGCGTCGCACCCTGTCGGGCCCACTGCTCCATTCGGTTCAGATCCTCTTCCTTCTCTCCAGCGTGCAGCACGACGATGATATCGGGATGATAGGACTCCAGGGTATCGGCATCATCAAACCTTGTATAAGGAATGCCGGCATGCCCAAGCACCTCCTCCAGATAAAGCTGAAACTGGTCCTGGCCGTGTCTCCAGAGGTACTCCGCCGACCGCTTGTTAAACCATAAACCGATTTTGGCTGTCTTTCTCATGATACATCTCTCCCCCTTCCCCTGCTCGCATTCGCATAGGTGCCTGTCATCCAATGCAGAACAGGGGCAAAATGATTTGCCCCGCCGTTCTACAGATCATTTATAAAGCGTCACTTTAACCAATCTCACTTAAAAAGTGCTTTAGGATCCTTCTCTTTTATATTCGCGTTGTATTCCTGGACGATCTGGGCTCCGCCTTTGTCCATGTACTCCTGAACCAGTTTATCCCAATCGGACACCGGACGGGTGCCTGCAATCATTTTCACCTGCTCATCCATGACATACTTTTTCAGTTCTGCGCCTTTCTCGTTGTCCGTCGGCGACTCCAATCCATTGATCGGGTTGATATAAAGCTTCATATCCTTGTACATCGTTTCAATGGCGGCTACAAGATCCACCAGCTGTTTGGTCTGATACGTAATGGAATATACATTGTCCGAGTCCTGCGGTACCCAAGATGAATTATCAACATAATACGTTGAAGGACCCAGGCCGTCTCTGCCGAAGTTCTCGTTGAAGACAGGCACGCCGTCTTGCATAACGTAACCTGAACCGACTTTGCCTGACCACCAGTCAAAATCGGCGTTCTTCTCATTCTTCTGATCCTGCGGATAGAATTTGCGGCCGAAATCGATCATTTCCAGCACTTTCTTCAGCTTTTCCGGCTCATCTTCAAGTTTGGCGCTCAGCACGGTAAGGCCGTTATACCCTGCTCCAGCCGTCAGTCCCTTGTTTCCGTATGGGTCCTCGAACGGCTCCAGGTGTATAAACTCGGCTTCGGGATGTATCGCCAGCAGCCCGTTCATATAGTCCTGCGACATGCCGCGCGGCGTTCCGATGAAGATGCCTGCCTTGCCGGAATAAAATTCCTTGTTCGTGTCTCCCCAGTTCAGGATCGCGTAGTCCTTCGTCATGGCTCCCTGCTTGTAAAGCTCGGACAGCATCGTAATAAACTCCCGGCGGCCTTCACCGATTATGCCCGGGATGTAGTTGCCCTGCGCATCCTGATGGTACCAGGCATCCGGGTCCCAATAGGGTCCCTGGTTAAAGTTTGGATTAATATCCTGGCCGATGGCAATCCCGTACGTGTCCTTTTTGCTGTTGCCGTCCGGATCTCCGTTCGTAAACGCCAGCGCCACCTCCTTTAGCTCCTCATAATTGGTCGGTGGTTTCAGGCCAAGCTTATCAAGCCAATCCTTGCGGATCACCGGTACCACCTGATACTTCGGGGCATATTGTGGAATCGCATAAATTTTGCCGTTTACTCGCATGGAGTCCCATATGTAATCGGGCACGGCCTTCAAGGTCGGATAATCGTTGATGTACGGCTCGAGGTCCAAAAACGCACCCTGCTTCGCAAACTTGTTGTAGCGGTTTTTCAAGTCGGTCGACATTAAACCGATCATATCCGGAATCTGACCTGATGCGAATACAGCGTTGATCTTTTCATCAAAAGCGGTGTTCGGTACAAAAACAGGCTTGTAGTCCACATTGAATTTCTCGTTGATCATGTCAATGCCGGGACTTGAAGTCGGCGGCGGATCGCCATACCGGAAATCGATTGCGGTAATCGAAAACTTTGGATCCGCCTGCGCCGGGCTCTTATCTCCCGAAGCCGGGGCTTTCGGCTGCTCCTCCGCTTTCGGCTGGCCGCCGCATGCAGCCAGGCTGATAGAGAGCAAGGCCGCCATTACTGCGGTAAGTCTGCGTTTCTTTAACATGAGCTTTCCCCCATTCATATCAATGTCGGAGTGTGACCTCCATCTATGATTCATTCGACAGCCGCCATGGTCCGGCCGTGCGAAGTCATCAACCTTTAACGGCGCCCAGCATGACGCCCTTGGCGAAGTGCTTCTGCAGGAACGGATACACGATCAGGATCGGCAGCGTCGCCATCAGAATGGCGGCCATCTGAATCGTCTCGGGCGGAGGCGGATTTTCGAGGAACATATTATCCCCCCCGAGCGTGCCTGTCGTTTCCCCCACCACCACAATCTGTCTCAGCACCACCTGAATCGTCCATTTGGACGGATCATTGATGTACAGAATCGGCGCAAAATAGTTGTTCCAGTGCGTAACTGCATAAAACAGGCTGAATGCCGCCAGTGCAGGTTTCGAGAGCGGCAGGATGATACGTCCGAAAATCTGCAGATCATTCGCGCCATCCACAATGCCTGCCTCGATCATGTCGCTTGGGATGTTCATGAAAAATTGGCGGATGACAATCAGGTTGAAGGGCGCAATGGCCACCGGCAGAATAAGCGACCAGATGGAATTAAGCAGTCCTGTTTCCTGCACGACCAGATAGGTCGGAATCATGCCGGCCGAGAACAGGAGCGCAAATACGACCATAAACATAACGGTACGCTGACCAACGATCGGACGGGACAAGGCGTATGCCATCGTCGCCGTAAAAAACAGATTGACGATGGTGCCAAGCACGGTAACCACCGAGGTGTTCAGCAGCGCCTGCCGGAACGTCCTGGAGGCCCAAATATATTCATAGGCGTCGGTCGTCCATTTAGACGGCCATAGCAGCAACTTGCTGCCCAAAAAATCCTCGAACGAGGAAAATGAAACCGAGAACAAATATACAAACGGAAACAGCATGACCGCGGATATGACAAGCAGCAGACTGATATTCACACCGTTAAACAAATGGTCCGCGATGGATTTTTGCTTCATGTGTCGATCTCCTCTCTGAAAGAATCGAATCGCTTAATATACGCCCTGCTCGCCAAAGCGCTTGGACAGCCTGTTGGCGGCCATAACCAGCACGAGACCAACCAGTCCCTTGAAAACGCCAACCGCGGTGGAGAAGCTGTAGTCCGACTGTTGAATACCCTTGTAATACACAAAGGTGTCGAGCGTATTGCCGATATGCATGTTAAAGGCGTTCAGCTGAAGGAACACCTGCTCGAAGCCGATCTCCAGCACGTCACCGAGTCGTATGATCAGCATGATAATGATTGTGCTGCGGATGGCGGGCAGCGTAATATGCCAGATTTGGCGGAAGCGTCCAGCGCCGTCCATGACGGCTGCCTCGTACAGAGCCGGGTTAACGCCTGCGAGCGCCGCCAGGAAGATAATCGTCCCCCAGCCGGCTTCCTTCCATATGACCTCCAGCACCAGAAAGGCACGGAAATAATCGGGTTCGGTCAGAAAAGGAATCGTCTGCTGCAGACCGAACAGCTCGCGGAGCACATCGTTGACCAGACCTTCATTGCGGAAAAAGATCGTCACGATGCCGACCACCACGACCCAGGACAGAAAATGCGGCATGTAAACGATGGATTGCAGCCCTCTTTTCAGGAGCGGATTGGCCACCTCGTTCAGCATGATAGCCAGAAAGATCGGTGCCGGAAATGCGAACGCGATTTGCAGGAAGGAGATGGTCAGGGTATTCCAGATCACCTGGATCACCTCGGAGCTTTCGAAAATACGGGCAAAGTTCGCGAATCCGACCCAAGGACTCTCCGCAAATCCCCGGAACGGACTGTATTCTTTAAAGGCAAGTGATATGCCCAGCATGGGCAGATACCGGTACACGATAAAATAGAGCAGGCCCGGCAGCAGCAAGAGGTACAAATAACGGTCCCTCCACATACGAGTTTGGATTCGTTTCCATGCGCTCGCTTTGGCAGGAGCCGGTTTATTGATTTTCGAAGTCACGGTTTCCACATAGCTTCTCTCCCTTCCGCCTGACCACCTCTGCCGATGTTCATAAGATTCCATTCATAATAGCCGGGTGGCGTGGTTTGTTCGACTTCCACGCCGGCAGTTATCAGCTTCAGCTTGAAGAGAACTTCTACCGGATGGGGATTATGCACGAAGCAGGTTGAATCGCGGGCATCGGTGTATATGCTTAGAGGCAGTTCCGCCTCGAAAGCGATGTCCCCGCCGGACAGACGCTCCGCCTTCCACAAATGAAGCTTGCCGGCACCGGAGATGTGGGCGGTATCTCCCAGGAAGGTAATGCCCCGGTAGCGTGCTTCAGCCGCGTCAGCGCAGAACAGCCAGATATCCTCCGCCCTATTCTGCCTTACCACCGTAAAACCGTAGGTAAGGCTGCCGGCATTCTGTTCCTTTTGACGGATTTCCAGCCTTTCACCATATTGGAATCGCGGGTTGATCAGCGTGAGAAACCGCCGTCTTTTTCCCGTCGCGCCACCGACAGCAACATAAGGACCGTAGCTCTCCGCCCCTGGGTATTCACGGAGGGAAAGCATCTTCTCCTCGGGAAAGGGGAACATGAGCTGCAGAGCGGCCTTCTCCCCCTGGAATACAATGGAGTCACTTTCCAGGTTCTCGCCCGGGGCCTTGGGCTCATCACCGTCCAAGACCGCCGAGGTCGTATGAAACAGCAGTTCCGCCTCATCTGAATCCTGATGCAGTTCCACATCATCCACGACGACGTAATAAGCCGAATCGATATGTATGACAGATCGCTGGTAGCCTTTCAGCAGCCCTCCATAACTTTCGGTAGCGTCCCCGACAACCGCCTCAAATGACGGTAGCAGCAGTTCCTCCCGAAGATCGCCTCCTCCCAGGTGGAGCTGTCCCTGACCCTTGACGAGCAGCGAATTGTGTCCTACCGTGCCGATAGTGTAATCCGCCTTCGGACCGGGTACATAATCCTGATAGCCAGGATTGGTCAGCAGCCATTCTCCGCCGACATTGATCACCAGATTGTTCTGGTCTCTGTGATTATGGTCCTTCGCCGAGCTGCTTGAGGTAAAGCACAGCAGATGATCTTCATCCCCCCATCCTGACCGCAGAGCGGCCCAGCCTACGCTCCGGAAGACCGCTGAAGCACATGCGCCGTACAGCTCCGACGGGCTCTTCGGGGAGGTCTCTTTCCGCAAATAAAGAAGCGAATTGTAATGTGCCGCTGCATGCTTCTGCAAGTACCACACCGCTGCCGGATGGCCGTAATGGGTAGCTGTCATGGCCATGAGGTATGTGATATCGAGCTTGGAAAACGAATCCGACAGATTCGGGAACGAGCTCTCCTCCCCCGGCGCCATCAGCCGAAAAAAACGCTCGGGAAGCTCTTCCCGTAAATACGGGTCCTGTACCAGGCTGTCATCGCCGCTGATTCTCCGGTAAAGATCCGCCGCCATCCAAGCATGTCGTGCTGCCACATTGTCGTACAGCAGCCCCTCTGTTTCGCCGGACACCCGTTTTCGTTCCAGATAGCTTCGAAGATAAGTAAGTCCGGCGTTTAAATATTTGGCGGCAAACGAGATCTCATCCATGATAGCCGCCGCACCGTACACCATCGCCACCTGCTTGGCTGCGACAATATTGTGCATATCGCTGCTTCCGATATCGATGGCCAGCGGCTGCAGTCCTTTTTCCAGAATGGCTTGGCGAATGGATCGCCGCTCATCCTCCGTTAGAAGACGGTGAATCGCATCATAGGCACTCGAAACGCCAAGCAGCAGGTGGGCGTTGCTCAGATTTCCTTCTGCACCCCGCTCGTCAAACTCATACCATTTACCGAAGGAAGTCAGGGACAACAGATGCTCCTTCACTCGCTCCGCATATTTTCTTTCATTCGTCACTAGGAAGGACGTGGACATGACGACCAGCCGATCCTCAATCGCTCTGGCATACATCGTCCAGAAGGGGAAGAAGGTATGTCCTTGCGGTTCGGGCGCCCGCTTCGGCTCTGTCAGAGGCAGCTCAACCTTCCACTGCTCCGATATGGACGGATACAGCACCTCGAAGCTTTCTTCCTCCACATAGGCGTCCGCTTTTGCCAAATATTCCTCCCATAGCCGAGATGCATCGATGATCCTCGAAGAACGGCCCTCGCCCGGCTTAATCCGTTCCCGAAATGCCTTGAGTTCTTCTTCCGAAAACAATATTCTCGGATGGTCCTGCAGCTTCATGACTGAATCCATACCTGCCGGCTGTACCCGCACCTTCCAGCTGCACGCTGATGGGCTATCGCCCTGGGAATATACGGATACCTCCGTCTCGCCCGGCTTCAGCCCGGTTATCAGACTTCCGTTCACCCCAAGTGTCTCCGGATCGCTGCAGGTAATTCTATACGCTGAATCCGATTGGGGTTCTAGTCTCCCGCAGGGCTCCGCTAGCATGAAGCTCAGCCGGTGCTCTTCCCCCGTCTCCAGCAGCGAGGGCTTTATAAATTCCGTTCGAAGCATTAATCTCAGCTCCTCCGTTAATAAGTGAGTTTCATACTGTACAACCGACCAAGAAAACGCTGTCATAATTTAATGGCGAACAATACCCAATGGAGGTCAATCTGCGTTTATACCCTTCTGGGCAACTCGCTTACTTTCGGCCTCTCATTTACATACATGTATATTACTTGTATTTTAAATGATCTGTCAATTCAAATTTTTGTCGTATTTACTCCATTGCGAAGGTGAAGCAGCACCAAATGTTCCAATTGGTGCTGCTTCTTTTGCAGTTCCGAACTAATTAACGGTAACTACGCATTCCGCCGTCTTGCTGCCGTCTAAAGTTGTAACCCTAATAACCGTCGTTCCCGGCTGCAGGCCTTTGACGACTCCGGTAGCGCTGACAGAGGCAACGGCGCTATTGCTGGAGGTCCACGTGACGTTCTTTACTGTTGCAAATGATGGATGAACCTCCGCTATTAATTCGGCCGTTTGATCAACGGACAACTCCAGCGTGCTCGCGCTCAGACGCACCTCGGTAACCGCAGCTCTGTTATCCTCGATCACATGGCGCCAAAGCTCATTATTGGTCACAAAGTACAGGTTGCCCATGTTATCCCGCGACAACCAGGCAGCCTGGTTTCTCATGACGGTTAATGTTTTGTCGTCAGGATGGATGGAGAACAGCTTACCGCTCATCGTTCCATAGACGAGGCCGTCTTTCCCGATAACGAGGCTTGCATCTCTCCACTGTCCGCCCGCATCCGGAAACTTCTCGTCCTGATATATCACCTCTCCTGACGACGGATCATAGATGAACAACGTTCCCATGGCAAAGCCCCAGATGTTCCCGTCCGGACCTTCTATCAGCGAGGTGATAGCTCCTTTTCCTGGAACTGGCACGATCTCTTTTTCCTTTATTCCTCTCGCTATATCCCATACAAATAACTTCGCTTCATTTTCGGTCGGTGTGCTGCCGAGGCCTCCCCGGATGGAGCTGCCTGCATAAATCTTTCCATCCTTGTAGGCCAGGGATACGATGCTCTGATTCGGCACGATCTGCGTATGAACCGACAAATTCTTGGTGGCCGGGTCATAAACACTGAAGGCTCCACCTAGCTTCCCGTAGTCCGGAACTGTGCCGATGAACAGCATGTTTTCCGCTCCTAGCATGGCAAATGGACGATCCTGCAGATGCTCGGTTTTCAAATCAAACAGCTTGTTCACGGTTCGGTTGGTACCGGAGCTTCTCCACGGCTTGTTGGTATCATATTCAAAAATATTTGCGCCCGGATAGGTACCGAAGTACATTTTGTCTCCAATGGAAGTCATCCCTTCAGTCTGCCCGATCGAGTTGTTGGTGGAAAGGCCTGTGTCCGGATCATAAATGCCCATACCGCCGGGAAGGAATCCGCCGGCATAGATTTTGCCGTCCGGCCCCTGCCCGGTAATATGCAAATCGATCGGTTGCTTTGGCAGCGGCATGATGGCCTGTTTCAGCGTGCCACGCTCCAAATTGTATTTGATTACTTTGGCCGAATTATTTCCGGCAACGCCGATCAGCGTCGGACCAGGATAATCGGGATCATCAATCATAGCTGAGCCCCAGCCAATCACGTTGGAGACAAAATTGATTACTTCACTGCCTGTGTATATCTCTTCCACTTGGTTGGTCGACAGATCATAGCTTTTTAGAATGCCGCCGTAGGTAAAGTATACCTTCCCTTCGTGCGGCTCGGACACACCTCTGGAGTGGATAAGCTCATCGTCTTTAATCACCGCACCGGTGATTTTGTCCAACACGATCATCTTGTAGCCTGGGTCCATCTTCAGGAACAGCTTATCGCCGGCGATGTTCAGATCATAGGTGCTCGTCAGATTATACTGTGCCGGCATGATGTTGGTCTTCTGATCGGTGTTCAGATCATGGCGAATGAGGTAGTTTTTCGTTCCGCCGCCTCCGACGTACAACATGTTCTCTTCCTTGTCGTATGCCACGCTCCGCGGATAAATCTGGCCAGGCACAGGGTTGCCGAAATTCGTAAAGCCTTTTACCGGGTCATATTCAAACACCGAACCTGACGGATAGACACCGCCGTAGATTTTGCCGTCCACTCCCGGGGTCAGCTCGAAAAACTGAGTGGTTGGGCTGGCCGTGCCCTCGGCCGGGTCTCCCAGATTGACGATCGTATCGGTAGACGGATCATACCGGTAAAGTGAAGCGGTGCCGTAGGAACCGAGATAAACCATGCCGTCCGTAGCTACGGCCATCCCCCAGGCTCCGGTTGCCCCCGGCAGATCGATCGCCTGTATCGTCTCCTCGGTCTGAATATCGACGACAACGAGCTGGGCCGGATCGCCGACCTGAACCATATAAGCGACATCGCGTCCGTTTTCTTTTCCGAATACAGCCCGCATGACATAGTTGTTATACACCTGGATGCCCAGATTTTGATAGGCAGGAACGACTTCCACCGATTCCTCGTCTTCAGCCAGCACATCACCGCTTTCGCTGTCGATCAGCCGGTAGCTGAAGGTGTACGAACCGATTTTCGAAAATTTGACGCTCCAATCCTTGGTGGAATGGTAATCTGCTGGCAGCTCGAAGCCCGGCCTGCCGTACTCCCCGTTGTTCAGTATCGACTGATAGTGTCCCTCTTCGTCCTGAACGGTGAAGATCATATCTCCTTCTCCTTGGGTCTTGGAAACCTGCAGATAGGCACGCTTAATGCCTTCTGTTTCGCGGGCTTTCGTGGAGATCGTGACGGGCATAGACAGGTTTTCCCCTACGCCAGCCTGATCCAGATCCATGATCTCGATCTGATACTGCGATTGGCCCGAGGTCACATTGACCTTCTTCGCCGTGGCAGCAACCACCGTTCCATTTCGGCTGATGACTTTATAGGACACGACATATTCTCCCGGCTGATCGAACTCTACCGTCCAGTTCGAGGTGTTAGAATATTGCGGAGGCAGTCGGAATCCCTCTTTATGCAATTTCGAACGGTCAGTGAAGGATACCTCCCCAGCTCCTGGAACCTCGGCAGAACTATAAACCGCGTGCCCCGGCCCGCTTGTATCCACTTCAAAATAAACATTTCCATAGGTTGCAGAGGCCGTCTCATAAGTGGCAAGCGTCACGGTGTAATCAACCAGGTTACCTACATCAACCGTGTCCGGCAGCGTTAGGTCCAGACCGTACGACGAGTGTGCGGGCTTAGTGCTCCCCTCAGCATCGGCGCCCGCCGGCATAAACAGCTGGGGAAAAATCATTGCGAAAGCAAGGGTCCACGTCCAACCTTTGGATCGAAACAATCTGAGCTTCATTTCATCAATTCTCTCCTTTGGGTAAATAAAATGGTAGCGCTTTCAATCCTGAAAACATAACTTTACTTTCTGCTCTCCTGATATGTATGTGCTATCCCCCTCCTTATCGAATACATGTATTTAACATGTATTTTATGATCATAAGTTACCACGTATCAAGGGGCAGCGTCAACGCCTGATTCGCTGCTTTTCCTTTCATCCCAATATGGTTATCTCTTTCTATTTACCTCATTTTCAGGACGAGGACTTGGTTTCAAAAACAAAAAGCCGCTAATTTAGCGACTTTCGAATGATATTTGGTTCGTTCTTGTCTCTCGACAGCTACTTTAAGCTATACGGTTTTCTCCTCCTCCTCTACAGCAATTACCTCCCTTGCTGCTTCTATGAAAGATAATATGATAGGTGAAAGCCACTTATCTTTATGCCATGACATTTGTGTATACACGTGCAAGTCCGGAATTTGCCATGGAAGGGCAACAAGTACGCCCCGTTCAACTTCGGCTTCCGCGACGATCTCAGGAAGAAAGGCAATGCCGATTCCCGTAATTGCGCATTGTTTAATGGCTTCGGCACTTTGAAACTCTAAATAAGTAATACTATCAATGCCCTCTTTCTCAAACGACCGGTCAAACATGGTTCGATAGGGACAACCCTTTTCATTCGTCAGAAACACTTCTCCGTGAAAATCTTCCAGCTGCAGCACAGTGCGTTTTGCAAGCGGGTGGTTCGGAGCGGCGAATAATCGGAAAGTTTCTTCCACCAACGGCTCCACCGCAAGTCCGCTTGAGCGAATAGGTTCGTCCAACATAAAGACGACATCCGCGGTTCCCTCAAAGAGCGTTTGCTTGAGTTCCTGATTGGGAACGGAGCGGAAGATGAGGCGCACGCCCGGATGGCGCGAACGAAAACGTTGAAAGACAACGGGAAGCCGATAGGCGCAAAGAACTTCGTTAGCGCTAATCGTTAGAGTGCCGCTTAAGTTATCATTGTCATGTACGACGCTGCGTGCTTCGTCCAATTTGTTTAGCACCCCTTCGACTTGAGTCAAAAAACGCTTACCCGCAGTCGTCAGAACGAGCTGCTTGCCCAAGCGGTCAAAGAGACGAACACCAAGTTCATCCTCCAATGCTTTCATTTGCATCGTGACGTTGGAGGGGACATAGTTCAGCACTTCCGCAGCCCGACTAAAATTTAAAGTTGTGGCAACCGTGCGGAACGTGTTCAGTTGGCGCAATTCCATCATACGATCCCCCTTTTACCTTTTTACCTTCAAAATTATTGAATATTGCTTTGAAATCCATTCACTTTTATTGAGAGTATCACGGAACTATACTAACAACAAGAACTACATTTTAAATATATGGTTTCATTTTGAAGGGAGTACACAATACGATGGATTATGAGATTTTTAATTTGGGTGACGTTACCTTGCAATCCGGAGTGACGTTACCGAACGCTTTTCTTGCTTATAAGACTTATGGACAATTGAATGAGAAGAAAGATAATGTCATCGTCTATCCAACGGCTTTTGGCGACCACCATGTTCAGAATGAGTGGTTGATTGGAAACGATATGGCGCTAGATCCGAGAGAATACTTCATTATCGTACCAAATCTGCTGGGCAACGGATTATCTTCGTCACCCAGCAACACGCCTCCCCCATTCGACCGGGTTAATTTTCCGCAGGTAACCATCTATGACAACGTTAAGTTCCAGCATCGGCTGGTCACCGAAAAATTCGGCATTCATAAGATTGCACTCGTCGTTGGATGGTCCATGGGAGGCATTCAAGCATTCCAGTGGGGAGCAAGTTATCCAGACATGGTGGAACGAATTGCCCCCTTCGCCGGTGTTGCAAAGACTTGGCCTCAAACGTATGTCGTCTTGGAAGGGATGAAAGCTGCACTCTTATCTGCAGTCGGCTCCAATTCAAGTAAACTAGACCAGTTGACTTCTGCTGACATGCGTGCCGTTGGTCGTGTCTATGCGGGATGGGGGGTATCCCATGCGTTTTACAGAAAGGAACTTTATCGTGAGCTGGGATTTGACGCATTGCCGGATTTTGTGGCTGGTTTTTGGGAGGAAAGCTTTATGCAGATGGATCCGCACAATGTCCTGGCCATGTTATGGACAGGGCAGCATGCAGATATTAGTGCAAACCCCTCTTATAACGGAGATTTCGATAAGGCGCTCAGAAGCATCAAAGCACTTGCGTGTGTGATGCCAGGGAGCACGGATCTTTTCTGCACGGCGGACGATAACGAATACGAGGCTAAGCTTATTCCTCATGCTGTGTTTAATCCGATCGAGTCGATCTGGGGACATTTTGCTGGTCGCGGTATCAACCAAGCCGATAATAAATGTATTGATGACAACCTTAAACGCTTGTTGGCGCTTAGTACAAACGGATAGATCATCACTCGATGCTACAAAATATCAATTCATTTCTCAAACTTTATTTTCTAAGTATGGTTGAAACATGGCTCTCGTCTGTCATAACTCTCATGAAGTAACGACCCTGCACGATCGTAATATGAGGTCACCAGAACTTGCTGGTTGACCTCTTTTTTTGTAGTGTCCTTTCACGTTCGTAATAAAAGCCATGCCTGAGGCAGGCCAAGCCAAAAACCCGAAGCTGGCATTACGATAGCGCCGATTAAGCAGACACTTAGCAGCATCCAACCGAGAACTGCGGGAGGAACGATCCCCTTCTTTTTAATCAGCCAATCCACCATATAGCCAAGCAACATTAGCAGAAATCCAAACATCGTGAACCAGAACGCGGTTCCACGATCCCACTGATCATCCGCCACTGTACCCCACAAGCCTTCAGTGATGAGGGGGTGTAATTGACTTGCGTATGCAAAAAGTCCATAAATCACATGCAGTAACCCGGTTAACATAAGCATCAGGCCAACATGGCGCTTTGCCCCACTTACCATATTGTTCCCTCCTTTTCTTCATAGCGATCAAGGCGCTGACGCCGAGGATCCAGTCGATGTGCTGAACTGTATGAATCCCGGCACGATCCGTCTGATTTCTGCGTCAGGGAATAGTGATCTCCTAATTCGCAAACGGCCTGACCAACGTCCGTTGGGTCAGAATGCCATGAATCAACGGCTCTCCGATTCCTATGATCCGCGCCACTATTAATGCTATGTCATGCCAATTCACCTCAATACGTATCAGCAGCCGCAGCGGTCATTGCATATTTAGTACGATTTCGTAATAAATAATAAAAATAAAGTGTCGAACTGGAAAAAAGTCACTGCTAGATCTTGGAATTTACCCGATGATAGCTCTCGATACCGGTCCTCGAACGTAGCGGCGCCCCCATTCCATCCGGCGACTTCTTTTTAGTACGAACTCGTAGTAAGTGACTGCATCAAATTTAATACGTTTTCGTAGCAATGTCAAGATGCAAATGCCGTAGTTATTTTGTGAATAATCTCTTTGCGACCATTTCATTCGTCTCTAGGTTAATTGCTGCGCTATCTCCCAGACATGTCCTGCCGGATCCATGAAGGCAGCAGTGCGTACTCCCCAAGGCCGGTCCATTGGACCGTTAAGTAGAGTTACGCCATGTGGTTTCAATTCATCACACACTGCATCTACATCATCCACCCGGATAGTAAACTGGAAACGAGATCCGGAATCTCGGTTTGCGACTGTTCCAGGATGGATCAGACCATATGCTTCAGAAATATCCAGGAGATTTATGCTCATATTTCCGAAGTTGAATACCGCAGAAACAGCGTCTTCATATACGACGGATAATCCGAATACTTCTTGATAGAACGCCCTCACTCTTTGCAAATCCTCTACAAATAAAGTTATCACATCCATATTCAAGGATCCTAAAGTTTTCATACATAGCCCCCTTCACATTAAAATTAAAACTCAAGTTTTAGATCCAGTTCGACCTTCTGCCGTAAGTGATGGCGGAAATGCATACCGACCAAATCGAACCACTCCCGTGCGTTGAGCCACCCAAATCCCTCATGTCTGACTTTATAATTTGGGTTTATTGCATTTAAGTTTTCCTCCCATTCATACATTCTCTGAAGCACCGTATCGAGTCCGCGAATGAGATCATCCACGGTTTCCGAATTACTTGGGGTATTCTCAGGCCCATCCGGTAATCTGATTTTTATCGGAGGAAATGAACCGGCGCAAAACAATTGATAACCAGCCTCTGTCTTTCCTTGCAGTTGCTCTTCACTCATGGACGCACATCTTTGCACTTGGTCAAGGTAATCGAGAGCAGTGAGGATCATATGGTCATACATTTGGCCGAGTGACCATACGCCTCGATCAGATACATGTCTTAATTGGTCGATGGAATACTGCTGCAGATTGATCTTGTATAAATCGATTAGTTCCGAATAATTCAATTGCCTCACCTTTCCATCATGTCAAATCAACTCATTCTCATCCTATTACAGTAGATTATTGGATATTTCTTTTTATTTGCTATTTTGTCTTACTTTTCAGAGTCAAGCAATTTCACAATTCAGGCATGGCTCATAATAGTATATGTATCCTTTAATATTGGAAATTAGTTACTGGGCAGTTGGATGTCATGCCAACCGCTTACATCACATTGGCCATATTCATTATCGCCTACAGCCACCACCGTGCCGTCCGATTTTACGCCGAGAGTATGAACGCACCCCGCAGCAATTGACACAATATCGCGCCAGCCGCTTACATTACATTGGCCATGCTCATTCCAACCCACAGCCGTCACCGTACCGTCCGATCTTAGGCCGATGGTGTGATGACTACCCGCCGCTATCGCCAGAATATCGCGCCAGCCGCTTACATCGCATTGGCCATGCTTATTCAAACCCACAGCCACCACCGTGCCGTCCGACATAAGCCCGACAGTATGAAGGTACCCCGCCTCTGCAGCCACAATGTCGCGCCAGCCGCTTACATTACATTGGCCATAACGATTGTTACCCACAGTTGTCAGCATTCCATTCGATTTAAGCCCGACGGTATGCCAGTCACCAGCCGCAACCGCAACCATATCACGCCAGCCGCTTACATTGCATTGGCCTTCATGATTTCGACCCACAGCCACCACCGTGCCATCCGATTTAAGCCCGACGGTTCGACGCCAACCCGCCGCAACCGCCACGATGTCACGCCAGCCATTTACATTGCATTGGTCATGCTTGTTCCAACCCACAGCTGCCACGGTGCCGTCCGATCTAAGCCCGACGGTATGAGCATTACCTGTGTTCGTCGCCATATGAACATTCCCCGCCGCTACCGCCACCATATCTCGCCAGCCGCTTACATCACATTGGCCATATTTATTATCCCCTACAGCTGTTACCGTACCGTCCGAATTAAGTCCTACGGTATGACGGCAACCCGCTGCTATGATATCTTTCGGAATTGTCCATACCTTGCTAAACCCAAGTTCACCCTTTTCCATTAAGCTCTCCTCCTCGTTTGTTCTTGCTAACTTCGATCATACAACATTCATGCAAGTACTCGTTTGATATACCCATAATCCTTGTGGGGATGGCTGTAAATCTCATAATGTTGTCATCATACTTCAGAGTTTGACTTTAAGGAAGGTGTAGCCAATGGGACAAAATACCTTTATACCGTAACCAATTTCCAAAGGACTTCTCGTTAGCACCACCGCATTGAGAAAATATGAAGATCTAAGTTTGGTGCCGGGCGTACCTCGTACAAACAGTAATAGAAGATATTATACACCTTAGCTCCCGAACTGAATTGCTTGCGTTAGAGATGACTTTAAGGTTTATACTTATTCCTCACCATGAAATGATTGGAGGAATAAATGATATGGCAGAAAAACAAACGGCTGGACGTAATTTACTCGGTGAGTTTGCACCCAAATTCGCTCAACTCAATGATGACGTCTTATTTGGAGGAAGTTGCGGAGATCATTACCGATCTGTCATTCTATGCAGTATGGCCTAAGGCTTGGTCAGCATTTAACATCGCAAAAGCCTGGACATATTATCACTCCTTCATCCGTGGCCGGACTCAAAGCTTACCCAGGCGGTGCGGTTTATGGCGCAACAAAGTGGGCTGTTCGGGATTTGATGTAAGTGCTGCGCATGGAATCAGCCCAAGAAGGTACGAACATCCGCACAGCAACGATATATCCCGCAGCAATTAACACGGAATTGCTGGATACGATTACGGATAAGAATATTTCTGAAGGAATGACTGCGTTGTACGAACAATATGGTATTACACCCGACCGGGTTGCCAATGTTGTCGCATTCGCGATTGATCAGCCAGAAGATACGAACGTTAATGAATTTACAATTGGACCGACAAAGCAACCTTGGTAATACTCACAAGATAAAGCGAAGAGCTATTCAGCTACTAAAGATCAAGCTGTCGAGAAGACCTCGGCAGCCTGATTATATGTTCATAATAAAAAGACCCTCAAAGAGAGCCTTTTTAGGTCAGTGCTAAGAATATTGATTAAGGGTGATTCCGCTGATGGTTTTGATAAAATAAACGTCGTAATAACATATAACCTTGCACATAATGCTGCCATTATGGTTGAAGAAGGCATTTGTTATGCAATAACGCTTGATAAAATAGTGAATACTTCTAGTGATAGCAGCCTTTGCTTTAGACCGCTAGAGCCAAAACTTGAATCAGGCTTAAATATGGTTTGGAAAAAACATCAGGTCTTTTCATCAGCTGCCGAATTGTTTTTAAAAGAAATTCAAGCGAAATTCAGAAATTTATTATCAGATGCGTAGAAAGACCTTTCTCGGGAAGGCAGATTACTGCCCTCCCTTCACATTACTTGAGAATTTGTCGTGAAAGTCACTTCTCCACAATCTGAATTAAGTTACCGCAGGTATCGTCGAAGACTGCTATTGTAAGCTCGCCCATTTTTGTCGGCTCCATAGTAAACTTTACGCCTTGTTCCAATAATCGTTTATACTCTTTATTGATATCTGCAACGCCAAACATGGTTGCTGGGATGCCATCGGCAAATATCTTCTTTTGATACTCCTTGGCTGCAGGGTGGTTATTCGGTTCGAGTAAAAGCTCGGTACCATCCTGCTCATCGGGCGAAACAAGCGTTATCCACCTAAATTCTCCCACGGGAACGTCCTCCTTTTTTACAAAACCAAGCTTTTCTGAATAAAACTCCAGTGCCTTGTCTTGATCTTCCACGAATATACTGATAACCAATATTTTCATACTGTTATTGCCTCCTTTGATATTTGCGACGTTGGTGCTCTGTTAACAATCTGACTCTAAATAGAAAAAACCATACATTCGTCAGAAGAAAAAGGCTGTTCTTGAGACAGCCTTTTTCTTGTAGCTTATATATGGAGCGATTTTCATGCATCGCCTCGTCCTTTGCCAAGTAAGGGTTTCGAAACGCAAAAAACGTGGTCGATTTCCAGTATCTCTCTGCAATAAGACTGATCTCAATTTCATTAAGTCTCCACGAGATTATCCAGCAATAACTCCCATCTTTATCCTTCTGATGCCTAATTATTGCTCGTCGTTAAGGTATGCGCGGATGACAATGTCTTGGTCGTGATTGCCGAATCCGGCACCATAAAGCGTCAATCCCCCTGCGTTAACCGCATGCTCATCAACCGCGAAACGAATCGTCCAGAACGGTTCCCACAGCTTGATATCCCCGAGGGTCACCTCCGACATTCGTTCATTATCCATGTATGTACCCGATGCATCAATCCGGATCGTCTTCAACAACCCGTATTGATTCACGTTTCGATGCCACCAATCAGGTGTAAATCTCCCTCGCGCCGCTCTTCCGAAATCAGCCGGACTTGTCCATGTCCCAAGAGGGATCCCGTTGAATGTAAAATCAATATCCGATGGCCAATGGTCTCTTAAACCTGGAGCTTCCGAAGCAATTTCCATGGCGATTTCAATGTATTCAGCGGATTGATCGGCTAGTAAAAAGTTAGGCATTTTGTACTCAACATAGCCCCACCCAAACCACAGAATGGCGGCGTGTACCCGTTCGGAGTCGAGAAAGTACCGCGGGTCGTCCCACACTCCGATTTCTTTCTCGCGCGTACCAAGCCCGCAAGTCGGATGGATCTCAAAAGCGGTGTAATGACCGACTGAAATACGCTGCTCCCTAATCTTCACGGGTTGGCTGGCAAAAGGCAGCTCAATCTCGATGGTTTTTGGTTTGAGGAAACACATTTTGTGCGTGCCCCCGCCCTGCCGCACCCTGCGACTTCCGATGAGTCCGGCTTGTTCGAGTTTCCGGATGTGCATCGTGACGATCGATGGACTGAGCTCCAATCGATTGGCAATATCCTTCACATTCATTTCCTGATCGGCAACGAGACGCATGATGTTCCATCTGACCTCGCTGGCTAACGCTTCGTATAACGGCATGAATTTCGGTTCCCCGTTTGCTTTGATGATCATCATAATCTCCTCGTATCTGCTGAAATCACATATATATTAATTTAATGGAATTAACATGAATCTTCAAACCAAATCCATTGCAAGACTTTAACCCATGGTGTTTAATTTCCTTAGCTGCTAATCACTTTAGATTTATATACATATGAATTTATGAAAGAGGTGGATCGATGAAATACCATAACCCGGTCATTAAAGGATTTTATCCTGACCCCAGTGTATGCAAAGTAGAAGATACTTATTATTTAGTATGCAGTTCCTTTCAGTACTTCCCTGGTGTTCCGATTTTTGAGAGCAAAGACCTGATTAACTGGAAGCAAATCGGTCATTGCCTAACCAGAGAGAGTCAGATTCAGCTCGGCAAGGTAAGCAGTTCCGGCGGGGTTTTCGCCCCCACGATACGGCACCACAACGGGAGATTCTACATGACCACGACCAACGACACCACGCGTCAAAATTTCTATGTATGGACGGACGATATTTACGGTGAATGGTCCGAACCGATTGATGTGGATCAAGGGGGGATCGATCCCGATTTGTATTTTGAAGACGGAAAAGTCTTCTTTATGAGCAACGGAAAAGACGATAACGGGATTGGCGGCATTGTGCAGTGTGAAATTGCCATTGAAACGGGCGACAAGCTGTCGCCAAGTCGTTCCATATGGCAAGGAACGGGCGGACGATATTTGGAAAGCCCTCATATGTATAAAATCAATGGCCGGTACTACCTTATGGCGGCTGAAGGCGGTACGGAATATGGACATATGGTCACTTATGCACGGGGGGATTCGATCTCCGGCCCGTTCGAAGCCTATCCGAACAATCCCGTATTGACCAATCGCAATCTGGGCGGTTATGAGCTGCAAGGCGTTGGTCATGGCGATCTGATCCAAGATAACGGCGGCAATTGGTGGATGCTCCATCTGGGTTTCCGTCAAATTGGCCAATGGCTTACCTACCATCATCTTGGTCGCGAAGTTTTCCTTACACCGGTAACTTTTAACAAGGATGGCTGGTTTACGGCAGGACATAACGGCACCGTCCTCACGAGTTTTGAGACCGATCGGATCTCAAATCATGTCGTCCAGCAGGAGAAAAAAACCTTTACGTTCGAGAACACGGACTGGAATCTGGACTGGTGCTTCCTCCGCCATCCTGCTGCAGAGAACTATCGGTTAGAAATCGATAAGGCACAGCTTAAAGGGACCGGAGTGAGCTTGGATATGCCGGGGTCGCCCACATTTATCGGCATTCGCCAAAGAGACTTCAACGCGGAAATCTCATGTGACGTGCAGCTTACGAGCGGAGAAGCCGGCATCACGCTTTATTTGGATGAACATCATCATTATGATTTAGCCATACGTAAAGAGGAGACCGGTTTTAAAGTGATCGAGCGCCTGAATATCGGTGACATTAAATCCATTGAATCTGAAGTAGAACTGGGGAATGTCAATCATGCGACCTTAAAGATACGGGCAAGTCATGAGCGCTACAGCTTCTTCATTCACGATAACGGCAAGGACATACTCCTGGGCACGGCACAAACCAGATACCTTTCCTCTGAGGTTGCGGGAGGATTTACAGGCGTACTCATCGGTTTATATGCCTTTGGAGAAGGCTCAATGGCTGAGTTTTCAAAGTTTACGTGCGATTATTTTTAAAAAATTTCCCTGAACGGGTTATCAAAAAAATAAAAAGCCGGTTACTCAGGATTATCCTGGGTACCGGCTTTCATTGTAACCATGTTTTTTTATTTTCTTCAAAAAATCAACCATGATCCTAATAAATTCATCCGGCTTTTCAAAATGAATATCATGCCCGGATTTAATCGTGTTCATCTCATTTCCTTTTAAAAGGCTGTGTACCTTTTCAGCATCCTCATCACGGTTTGCCGCATAAAGCACTCCATCTTCGCCAAATTGTGTGGCTGCCTTAATATATACAGAAGGAGCGTTTATTCTGGACAAGGTTTCCTCCTGATTAAATCCTTTAAACCAATCACCTGTATAAAAAGTCTCAGCAAAATCGAGGTCAAACTGGTCTAAATAATGTGTGCCATGTATCCATTTATAGGGGACGTACCATAATTTCAACGGCTCACCGGGATGTGCTTTCCGGTACCCTCTTGTACTCCTTGCAATAAGTTTTCTTAAATCGCCAAACTTTCCCCATAAATAACTGTTTTCCATATAGTACACGACATAATCATCTTCAACGGTTTGATTCTTAAAGTTATGGATGAGTTCAAAACTATCAAGCCAGACAAATGTTTTCTGCATTTCATGCGGCTCCACACTAAAAAACGGCGGGTCCTCCAAAACAATGCCTTGCACGGCTTCGGGTGCATTAGCTGCAATCCATGCTGCTAAAATACCGCCGGAAGAATGGCCTGATACCACGGCTGGTTCACCTATGACATTTTCAATAAACCAAACAAAATCCTTTCCCATAGCAACAGCTGTATATTTTGAAGCATCATGACTAGACTCTCCATGCCCGTGACAATCAACTGCAAATACATGATAATATTGAGCGAGCTCCGGAAGTACTCTAGCATAATCTTCCCACAGCATGGACTGCCCGTGTATTAACAGAAGAGCCGGTCCATGAGCTGGTCCTTCAGCGTAATTTAATATCGTTCCATCATCAAGAGTCACCTGTTTTTCTATGTAGCCGGCACGATATGTTTGCTCTAACGGTTTTTTATCATAATTCATAATTTGATAAGCATAAATGACTAGGGTAATTGCGACAATTACACCGATGATTGCAAGTACCAGTAAAATTACTCCTTCACTATGTATCACTCCCTCTACTCCTCCTCCGAGAATACTTCAGCTTGGATTACCTTCACCAAAAGCCAGTAACCTATTTCGCATTATACTATTCTCATTCGGATTATCTACCAATCATCGGTAACATGAATTGTTATTTTGAGTTATCATTCCATTGCGTCGACCACGGCATGAATCTTGGTCGTCAATCCGCCCCGTGATGTCCGATCGCTTGCTTGGTCCCCTTTTGGGCTGGCCCCATGCTGGTGGACTCGGACAATCGTTGTATCAATAAGGGAGCATGTTGTTCCATCATTTATAATAGCGAGGTTGCGAACTTCATCTCGGGAAAGCGGGTATCCGGTCCATTCATTAAGTTTCCACCTTGATTTTTCAGATACATGTCGAAGAAATCCAGCATATAGGCATTAATAACGGAGCTCGCTCTTTCAGGTGCAATTTTTCCTGTAATGCCCAGTATTTTGAAAATGGGAGAAATGAACTGGACATCGGCAAAATTCAAATGCTCCGTATGTTCAATATAGAGGACTTGTCCCCCTTCGCCGACCGTTTCGCGCATCCGTTTAAGCTCCAGCTTTTTATCTTCCGTTACTTGATCCATCCACTCTCGTGTTGAGCCCATACGGTCAAGCTCCGCATCCGTGTAAACTCGGTTTTCCCTCACCATTTGTAATTGTTCAAATCCGCTTTCCGAGTGGATGAATAAAAACGGCTTTTGCAGACCCTCTCTGTCACGCAGTCGGTAAAGCCCTCCGTCCAAGTCAATTCCAGCCGTGATTCGCGGATCGTATGAAGCGTCATAGGCCGTCGCTCCGCCGATGGAATGACCAAACACCCCGACATGTTTGAGATCAATCTTCCCTTTAAAACGACTTGGAATCTGCCCCGATTGGATAAGCTCGAACTGGTCCAGCGCAAAAGCCACATCATCTGTTAAAACTTTTCCCAATATGTCGCGATTTCCGCTTTCGGTCCGATAATCGTGGTCGGGCGAAAATAAGTCGTTGGTTGTGCTGGTCGTGATTTGACTGTCCGGAAACTCAGTTGCAAATGTATTGAAGGTGTGGTCGATCACGGCCACGATATATCCGTGACTCGCGAGATTTTCGGCTTGCGACGTATGGAGGAACCTGGAAGAGCCGAAGCCGGGATTCGCAAGGATCAGCGGGTATGAAGTCTGTGCTGAAGAGACTTCGGCCCCAGAATAAGCATGACTGGATACGTACTTCAAGTGTTGAAAAGTAAACCCGGGAAGGCCATAGTTCGCAGCCATATAACGTAAAATTCGGGTATCGGGAATAAAGGGAGCATACTTGCCGGAGCCAGCTTGGGCCGGATACCATACCTGAACCATCAATTCCCTCTTGCCTGTCGCGGTTGTGCCAAATGTCTCCTCCCGGCTTGAATCGATGAAATGAAAGACTTGTGTACTTACCTTCAGCTCGCCAGTTGGCTCCGGAAAGTTGAATACGGGAAACACATAGAGGAAGCATCCCGTTGCGATTAACCCAAATCCGATAAAAAGGCGGCCCAGCACCCTACGGATTCGCGAAGCAGTCTGAACGACTGCCGGTGTTTTGAAAGCGTCTATCAGTGAAAGAATAAGCATCAGGAGCGTAAATCCATATAAAAATAAAAGCTGAACCCTGTATCCTTCGACAAGCAAATGGATCACCAAAAAAATGGATCCTGCTCCGCTTGTCAGGAGCAAAGCTGATCTTCGGATACGCTGATTAGCAATGAACTGGAATGCCAACAAACACGCACTCGAAAAGAATAGCAGCATTTCAAAAAACCTCACGTCAACTCCCCCTTAAAAATAATCCTATCAAGGGAGTATTTTAGAGGAGCAGCCAGGTTGGCACCATTGATTTAGATGACAATTACCTTACACGCTTGTAAGGTTGCACGATGATGGGTGCAAGGCCCGGATCATCCAAGGAAAAAAATGACCGGCGGTTCGACCGGTCATTTACCTCTAAACCCCTATGACAACATAAGTCTATACATTTCGCCCATGACGTTCATCATATCAGATGGCCATTTTTCAATAAAAAGGACTCTAATTTTGTCTCATTTTTCTAAGCAAGTCCATATCTCCGCTTACAATTGCGCCAATATATTGATGGATGACTTCGATATCGCAATCCCACCATTTAATATCCAATAACTCTTGAATGACTTCGGGGGAATATCGCTTGCGGATTTCCATCGCAGGGTTGCCTCCAACGATCGTATAAGGCTCCACATCCTTTACAACGACAGCTTCAGCGGCAATAATAGCCCCGTCGCCAATCCTTACACCCGACATGATCGTTGCACGCCTTCCGATCCATACGTCATTTCCAATGATCGTATCCCCCTTGATCGGCAATTGATCCAAAGATGGAGTGAATTTCTCCCAGCCGTTTCCAAAGATATTAAATGGAAAGGTTGATCCGTCCATCCGATGGTTCCCTCCATCCATCATAAATCTGACCTCGGAAGCAATGGAACAAAACTTGCCGATCATTAATTTAGTTCCAATGAATTCATAATGATACAATACTTGATCCTCAAATGATTCTCCGTTTAAGGCATAGTAGTATGAATAATCCCCTGCGATAATATTAGGCTTTGTAATCGTGTTCTTGATAAACTGAAGATTGTTATCTCCGGGTATAGGATATCTCTCATTTGGATTCGGTCCTGTCATTGTTACATCATCCCTCTCTTCGCATTTTATCTGGCTGATACGATAACTTCGTTCACACAACTATCGGCCACACAAAAAAGCCTCCTTTCCGGTCATCGGATAGGAGGCACACATACAAACAAAAAGACGCACTGCTATACAAAAAACAGTCGCACTTTATGTTAATATATAAAAAGCCCGCACGAATCCTATCCTGAAAACCTGGAAATATAGTTTTCTTTGGTGGATAGGATTAGTAGATCATCGGCTTTTGGTCACCCTTTCATTACTGAATAAGATAAATTTACCATATTCCCCATATGGAATCAACCGATTGTGTGTTTTACCGAGGAATCACGCCGCCAATTTCTATGCAGCTTTCAAACCCTCTTGGTCTCAGACATTACATACGGAGGCTGTTTTATTATCGGGACGATTATTCAAAATCACTTCTCAACAGAGGTTGAGTGCTGCATCGGAAAGATCCCCCGAAACTTCTTGATATTTTAAAATCTACATACTCTACTTTAACTCCTCTTTTTTCTAACTCATCTCCAATAAATTTAAATTCATGATCTGTAATATATACATTTTCATTCACAGGAAGACCATTTGTTGCAAGTCTGGAAGTGTCTTCTAATGTTACATGTATTTTATCCCAATCTTTAAACTGTTCAGGTATTCCATCTAACAATGCTTCTTCGCATACTATCATTAGCCCTTCTCTAACCAGGCTAATCGCACAGTCAAGATGAAGGATGGTATGGTGAAGTGGTACCTCGACTACCTTATATCCAAAATTACTCATTAAATTTCTCAGCCATCTAATACCATTTCCATTGGATGCAAGCCCGGACCTGCCTACAAATAAAGTTTTATCCAGGACTAAAACATCTCCTCCTTCCAAAAATGGCCCCTCTTCTGAGTAATGCCCTTTTGATATATCTGGCTTAAGAATAGATAAGTATAAGCATTTATTATTGTCTGACTCCATTGCTAATATATTTCTAACGGGTAGTATCTCATTTCTTCTATGTGGAAATCTAAGAGAACCTTCTATTAACAGATAAAAACTCCTCATCACCTGAATCTTCCTTCGATGGAAATGCAAACTCAGATTGAGCCATCACAACTCTTTTCAAAGGAGCAAACTCACTTTTTACAAAAACATTACTCATACAAATACCTCCTTGTATTTAATATTGCAAACGATTTCCACTCACCACAGACGACGAACTTGATCGCATGTCGTGAAACTGCAGAGTAATAAAACCATAAAGTAACGGGAAGTCTAACAGCGATCTAAGGTCAACTTGCTGTGCCGGAAATATGAATAAGGGGTGGGAAATGATGAAAGTAGTGGTGACAGGAGCAGCCGGAAAAATCGGCCGCTGGACAGTAAGAACCATATTGGAAGCTGGCCATGATGTTATAGCCACAGATCGATTACTACGGGAAGAATCAGCATCAAAAAATTTTATACAAGCAGAGCTGCGTGATTATGGTCAAGTCTGTCAGCTTTTAATGGGAAGTGATGCCGTTGTCCATCTTGGGAATATCCCAACTGATGTAAGGAATACACCCCAAGCGATATTCGAGAATAATATGCTCGTTAATTTTAACATTCTAGAAGCATGTAAAGATTTTAAAATTCCCAAGCTGGTATGGGCTTCAAGTGAAACGGTTTTGGGTTATCCGTTTGTACCGGAGCAACTGGATTACCTCCCTGTTGATGAAGAGCATCCAACTACCGCGAAGTCATCCTATGCCATGGCGAAACTGCTGACGGAACACCTAACAGGCATGTATCATAAACTTACGAATCAACAGCTCGTCTCGCTTCGCTTCGCAAATATGTATGAACCGGATGAGTATGAAAAAATCCCTATCATGCATTGGAATGATGAACAAAAGGATATTCAAAAGAAAAACGCCTGGGCCTATTGCGATGTTAGAGATGCTGCCAAAGCCTGTCTTCTTGCAATTGAGAAGGATAATTTAGGTAATCAAGTATTCCATATCACAGCCCCGGACACCATCATGCCGGATCTTAGCCAGGATTTGGTCAAACGATTTTTTCCCAATGTGTCCTTAAAGAGAGAGGTACAGGGACATGAGACGCTGATGGCAATTGATAAGGCAAGAGATATACTTGGATATGAACCGCGGTATTCATGGCGTAGTGTTCTTCATAACGATGGTTCATCGAAGGCGCTGCCTGAAGATCAGCTTGCTTTATCGAAAACAAACATATAAGCCACTACACATATATTCATGTTCGAAAAATACACCAAAAAGAAAATGAGCTCAGGCAATGAAGGCCTAGCTCATTTTTCTTTGACTTGGGATAGAACCAGATGCTAATCAGGTTTAGTTTAATCAACTATGGTGGGCGCCCCCAATGAATAAGGGAGTTTACTGTAGAGACAGAGGTTCATCCGGATCGTTCATTTCCATTACGTCCGGAATAACGTTAGATGCTGTGGATGGTTTTGGCTTTCCTGGAGGGAAACCGGCATAATCGATCCGCAGTACTTGGGCTAAATCCCGGTCCACTGTAACCAGATCCCTTTTGTTGATTTGTGCCAAATCCGTTTTCCCAAGGGTATACGCGACTAATTTCATTTCCTCGACAGACGATTTGAGGAATTTAGCCAAATGTTCCGCGCCCTTATCAACATCCAAACCTTCTTTGAACTTACGCCAATCGATAGGAACTTGCTGCGGTTGTTCGGTCGCCAGCGTCTTAGCCGCTTGCGTCTGTAGGGCTATCAAGGCGATTGAACCGATATAGACCGCGTCCGCCCCTAACGCCATTGCCTTTAGGAAATGCCCCGGCGTCGTTAACCCCCCACTAGCGATGACGGAAATGCTTTGTTTAACCCTGCGTTCTTCCAAATACTGAACCGTTCTTGCGAGCGCAAATAACGTTGGGAGCCCGACGTCATCCAGAAGTGTCGGCGGACCTCCCTGCGTTCCTGCTTCCGCACCGTCCACGACAAAATAATCCACTCCCGCTTGAATGGCGACCTCCAACTCCCGTTCCATAAAATGAGTCGCACAGATTTTAATCCCAACCGGCACTCCGTATTTATTTTTCAAGTCCTGCACCAGAGTAATCATGTCCTCCGTTTTGTTTACTCCCGAGATACGGGAATGAATCGAGGCATTTTCGCCGGGTTTCAGTTTTTTGGCAATCCGCAAATCCTCCTCAATCTGCTCCGACGCCATCGACATCGGAGCGGCTGCGAGGGCCCCTTGACCGAGCTGGATTTCTATAGCATCCAATTGCCGGAGAGATTCATCGTCGTTCATCCACCCGCCGCGATGAAACTGGCCGATGAACAACTTGGCTTCCCTTCGTTCCTCATCGACTAAAGGCGCTTCTCCTGAATTGGTTGCCGTACCTGCCATACTTGCACCACGAGCCAAAGCGACCTTTACCTTCAAACTTAATGCTCCACCATATGACATACCGCTAATGAGAATAGGAATTTCTAGATTTAGTGGCTTTTTCGCTTGAGGACCAATCGTGACGCCTGTTTGGATTTGCACGCTGTCTTCTGTGGGCAGGCGGAACATATGTACGGGGTTAAGCAAAATTTTATGCCAGTCGGACAATACCATCGGACTCCCCAAAGTGCGTTCGATTGCTTTTCCGCTTTCCGCTCGCATCCCGGCTTCAATGATTGCTCGCGGCGTCAGCTTTTGCATTGTGGTAAACATGGAAAACGCATGTTCCGTATATGGATCTTGTAACATACGCTTCATATAATGGTCCACAATCTCGTCCATTACACCGTTCGTCATCTTGCGAATCATCCAACGAAACAAACTAATCCCCCTCTTGTATGCTAATGGCTATTACCGATTCTATGATGAAGGAAATTACTAATATTGATCTGACGTTTTCAAGAGCATTCATTCCCTACTCAAGGCAGTTGTTTACGAAGGTAACTCACGCTGTCATTAATTTACTTATTATTTGTTAACCGTCTCATCCTATTCATGGGATTACCGTATAGCTCTACACTTTAACAATTGATGAAAGGCTAATGGAAAGTTCAACATCATGTAAGTTGCATCCAGACCGATGAAGTGGATCATAAATAATAAACTTGCCCATGCTGCGCTTCATCTTGCTATGCTTCAGATACTCCCTCAACCACCACGCGCTCCCTCATTTCGTGTGTTTTGACTGAATGATAGTGAATAGGGGTTACCGCAAGATGATCAAATAGAAGAGAGCCGCTAAGACAAAACGATATAGAGCAAACCATTCCAACCGAAGTCGCTTAATCAGTTTGATAAACGTCACGACGGCAATCATGGCGACAAGAAAGGATGTTGCAAAGCCAATAAACATTAGGACGAAATCATCAGAACTCAGCAAATCCCGACTATCATATAAATCTAGCAAGCTTGCACCAAACATAACAGGCACGGAGATTAGGAACGTAAAATCCGCGGCGGCTTTTTGGCTGGTGCCAAGTAAAAGTCCGCCTGAAATCGTCGAACCCGATCTCGAGAATCCCGGCCATAAAGCCAAACACTGAAACAGGCCAATCCCGAAGGCTTGTTTATAATCAATCCGATCCATTGTATCAGCGGTTTCGGTTCTCCTACTCCGTGCTGCAATGATCATTAACACGCCACCGGCCACTAGCCCGATTAAGACTGGGATTGGCCCGAATAATTGGCTTTTTATTGTGTCCTTGAGCAGAAGATATACAATTAATGCCGGTAACATAGCCAAAATCATATGTATAACATTTAATCCTCGACTACGGGAAAAGTCCATTCGAATCAGGTTAGTCCCAATCGCCAAATACCTTTTCCAGTACAGAATGAGAACGGCCATTACTGCACCCAACTGGATAACAATTTTAAAAGTTATGGCAGCGTCTCCCTCAAAGCTTAGCAAATGGCCCGCTAAAATTAAATGTCCAGTAGACGATACCGGTAAAAATTCGGTTAAGCCTTCTATTATGCCGAGTATGATTGCTTTAATTACATCCGTCATTAGTGGATATCCCCCTTTGGAAATCTAACATTTCCAGTATAAGGGGGACATCTATATATTCCCATCGATTCATATAACATTATTTCATTCCAAGTGACAACATTGTCACATTGTTCAATTGCTACTGTTCCTGTCCCCCCTGATAGATCGTTTCATCCTGACGCACTTTGCGTCCCGCTGCCTTGGCCAGCTCAAGGAGCTTTGTCGCATCATCCTGAGGTTTGTATCCGATCATATCCTCCAGATAATCGATATTGTAGTAGTTATCACTGTTAGCAGAGGTGCCGTACAAATTCAAAAATTTCAGTTCGTCATCTGCCTCAATGCAACAAACGATCAATTGGAGCATATCGCGTTCGGATATCCAGATATGCCCCGCACGTTCTGAATGAGGACGATTGTCCCCGGGAAAGTTGCCAATACGAATATTGAACGATGAGATCTTGCCTTGGTCCGAATACAGTCGGCCCAGCAGCTCGATATAACATTTGCTGAGTCCGTAAAAGCTATCTGGACGATATGGATCTTGGGGCCCTACCATCTCATTTGTCTTGTAATACCCGGTTGCATGATTCGAGCTGGCGAATATGATACGGCGCACGCCATTGTGCACCGCCGCCTCAAATAACTTGTAGGCACCGCTCACATTTCCCGCAAGCACTTTGCCAAGAAAATCCCCCTTGTCCTTGATCCATGCAAAATGAAGCACCGTATCAACTCCTTGCGTCAGCTTCGTCAGCCTCGTTTCGTCTCCGATGTCCATTTGTACAATGCCCAGCTTCTCGTCCGCCTGTATATCCGCTCCAACAACCTCATACCGGTTGTCTTTGAGCAGCCCGTTGTAAATGACATTTCCTATGGTGCCTGCCGCTCCCGTTATTAACAATTTACGTTTCATTTGTCGATCCCCTTTCCCGCTTCATAGTCACACGATTGGTGTGCTGTTAGTAATTTAATTACCCGGAACGAGAAGGATATATACGAAAATCCGGATTAGGTGAATAGGTAAGGGAAACCCCAAAAGCAAGCCGAGTGATTTTTCGGCTTGCTTTTGGGGTTTGGGATCATTTATTTGGTATAAACCATGGTTAACTACTTCAAAAATGCGACTGCAATAGCACATATATCGACTACTTTGTTTTGATTAAGCTGGCGGAATGCTTTGCGGGTTGTTAAATACATTACTCGGATCGTATTTCGCCTTTACTTTCCTCAATCTGGCGTAGTTCTTTCCATAATAGACCGATCCTGAATTTTTTATGCCCTGATCCGGAACGTTAATGTAGGACCCCACGATATAAGGCTGCAGCTTCTTCCTGGTGTTCCGGGCTAAGGCAATATTTCTAGCCGCATGGGATGGCTTCGCCCATGAGCTGTTCCATTCGACATAGAACTTCGCTTTTCGCCAGTAGAATGCGGTGGATTTAGGTGCGATACGACTTATGGCGCCACCCCAGTTGAGGAAGAAAAATCCGGCTGGAGTCCCTCCTTCTGCTTTTTCTAGAAACTCGCGCATGATTTTAAAGGCTTTATCCGGGAATGGGCGTCTGCCGAAGCTGCTGGAGAACTGATTGCTATATCTTTGAGTAAGAACTGGATCGGGAGCCAGCAGAAATTTCGTAGCTTCCGTGTATGGTAGGAATCGGATGGTTTTTTGAGTAGGTGTCCCCACGCTAAGAATAGGTTCCAACTGGCGAAGGGCTTCGCTTTTTGATCCAAGGTACAGTCCCAACATACTGACGTTTCCGCCTTTTTTGGGAC
This sequence comes from Paenibacillus sp. FSL W7-1332, assembly GCF_037969785.1. Classification (NCBI taxonomy): domain Bacteria; kingdom Bacillati; phylum Bacillota; class Bacilli; order Caryophanales; family Paenibacillaceae; genus Paenibacillus; species Paenibacillus sp. FSL W7-1332. The sequence continues at coordinate 4,069,691 of NZ_CP150209.1, forward strand.
CGACGTTTAATTCGCTGCCCAACTTGGTGCTGGCGTTAGGAGCCCATATTTGCCATTTTTTCACGACTTTTCCAAATCGTGCCCAAGGCCAGGTGATGCTGAATACGGTAGCTTTGGCTGGTGCTCGCAATACTTTGAATTTATATTTGGTGTATACACCGAAGTTGCCGCCACCGCCGCCGCGGGAAGCCCATAGGAGATCGGAGTTTCGTTTTTTGTTTGCCCGAATGATTCTTCCCTTAGCGTCAACCATCTCAAGCTCGAGTAAATTATCGCTGATGAGGCCAATCGTCCTTTGCAGCGGGCCAATTCCCCCGCCAAGCGTAATTCCGCCGATGCCAACCGTCGGACTGTCACCAAATGGTGCAATATAGCCTTGGCGCGCCAGCGTATCAACGATCCTACCTACCCGATTCCCTGTTTCGACGACAACGGTGCCGCTTTTTTTATTCAGCTTGATTTTCTTCATCTCGCTTACGTCGATGACTATGCCTCCATTGACCTGTGAAAGGTTGCTCTCTAGGGCATGCCTTCCGCTTCGCGGGCGAATAGGGACATTATTTTTCCGGGCCCATCTTATGGCGTTTGCTACATCCTGCGTTCTTTAAGCGAACACAAAAACTTTGGGAAATCTGTCCGTATGAGGATCCCAATTCTTGCGAGCCGACTCATAACCTGGATCCCCCCTAAAAATCACTCGCCCTGTAAGCTTAATGTCTGATTTCACCGAGCTATCCAACTCCTTAATCATTAGTGGGCATTCTTTGCTGCAACAAATTAGGCAGGTACCATATAACGTATGAGGAAGCTCAATGTCCCGTATGGGCTGGAGCTGATAAGGCTTTTAAATACTGTTCTACATCCTGCTCTATCGAAATCTGCATTAAAAAAAAAGCCTGGTGAACCAGGCTCTTCTAAGAATTCTATATAGCCGCTTACTCCATGTTACGCCCCGACATGTACCGGAAGATTGAAAGCAGGCCAGCTCTTTATTTGTGTTACCTTGTAGTGAAAATCTGAAAGGTAATTCCGAACTTATCCGTAACCATTGCGTAAGCTGGGCTAAAATACATTTCTTGCAGTGGCGTAATCACTTGACCTCCTTGTTGTAAAGCCTCATAAAAGTGTTCTGATTTTTCAATATCGTTTGTCGTAATACAAATGCTCAACCGATCTCCCGGCTGCGTTTGCTGACCAGGTTCCGTATCGGCTACAAACATTTCAATTTCCCCGATCCTTAAGACGGAGTGAGCCACTCTATCCTTTACATCTGACGGCATGGCGTTCTGGATACTCTCAGGTGCCTGTCCAAATGTTTGCTTTGACAAGACTTTAGCATCCAATGCTTTTTCGTAAAATGCAATCGCTTCATTGGCGTTTCCGTTCAGCATAATGTAGGGAATGAATTGTAACTTCATTTCTAAACAGCTCCTTTAGCTTCATTTTTTGGATTCTACTTACTTCCTCTTGTAGCTTCATTTAACATGCCTAAGCGCATTTAGGCTTTGAACCTATTATGATTGATAATAGTGACAGTTATTGTCATAAATATAAAAAATGCCGGGACGTTTACAGCTTCCAGCGTAAAATGAAAAAAAGCCGCGGATTCCGCGACTTCTTTTGCATATTGTTGATTGTGGTCTTGTGACAAATGCCTCCACTTGTCGTATTGAGCTATGACAATATTTCAATATAGCCTTCGGACCCATGTACGCGAATGCGCTGCCCGTCCTTTATCCGTTTGGTAGCATTCTCCACGCCGACAACGGCCGGTAAGCCATATTCACGCGCGATAACGGCTCCATGGGTCATCAGGCCGCCCACTTCGGTGACCAGCCCTTTGATGGATACGAACAATGGCGTCCAGCTAGGGTCTGTAAAGGAGGTGACTAAAATATCCCCCTCATCCAGATCGGCGTCTTCCATGTTTAAGATGACGCGTGCGCGTCCCTCGATAACGCCGGAGGAAACGGCTAGACCTGCAATTGCTCCGACAGGAAGATTTTCTCGGTTGTAGGCCCCTGTGATGATTTCACCCTCCGATGTGATGAGACGCGGCGGCGTTAATTTTTCATATACTTTGTACTCGTCTTTTCGTTTGCTGATCATCTGTCTGGTCGCAAGCTTCGCTTGCTGCTCGACCATGGAACCCGGATTATCCAGTTTATTTGTGCGTACGACCTCGTAAAGCTCTTCAAAAGTGAGATAATATATATCTTCCTTATCATGAATAACGCCCGCTTGCACGAGCCGTTCAGCTTCTTTCAGCAAAGCCTGCTTATAAACGAAGTACCGACTCACCATGCCGTATTTGGGATATTCGCGGTAGCCGATGAAATTCCGGATGAGGTCGATCTTTCGTTTGGTTTCTTTGGCTTTTTGTTCACCATCCGGCAATTGTTTCAATCGCTCTAATAGTTCTTCTTCTTTTTTCAAAGCTTCCTGTTGCCCATTCTCAAACTTCCGAACACTTTCATTCGGTTCAAAGTTTTTGATGTTGCCCAGGATCAAAGGGATAAGCGTACTTGGTTTTTCACTCCAACGAGTTCTGGTGATATCAATTTCTCCCGCACATCGCATGCCATATTTGTCGAGAAAATCAAGGATCGCGTAAAGGGATTCCTGTCCACCATCCAACTTAACCAGTTCATCCAAAAAGTTGTCATCTTTGACATGCTGTAAGTAATCAATGACTTTCGGATGAGGACGGACTGCATCTGCGACATCGAGCAGCGCTAAACCCATTTCCGAAGTAATATTATGGGGCACAGATTGAGAAAGCGTGTCGGCAGCGTTTTTTTCACCTAACCACTCGTTCATTTTTTCATTGATCCATGATGAAGCATTCATGGCAGCCATAAACACAGACGAACTTTGGGGGTCAAATAAGATCTTCTTCAGTTCCTGGATATCTTCCAATATAAAATCAAATAAATCGGATCCGGATTTCGTTTGGATGGTTTGTTTCAACACTTCGATCGATGATTGAGTGCGTTTCATTAAATCAGAAACGATTGTCGGATCGTTTTCGAATTGTGGTTGAGCACCGGCAGGCGGCATAACTTTATTGCTCTTACTGGGACTCGTTTCTTTTTTATCGTTTGGTAATGGTTTTATGAAATCTCGATCTATTATGGTCATAAGTGCGTCTTTTAAGAGCGGATCGTGTTGTCCCATGCCATTCAGTAAAGATTCTCTGCTCTCAGGTGATGCCAGATGATGTGTGACATCAACAAACAACCTTCCGCCGGCTGTACGCATGGGTGCAGGAGTCGTTAGCAGGAAAAAAGACAATCCCAGTGGTTTCATGGGATCCGTCATCATTTGTTGATGACCAACAGAGATATAGACGTGGTTTTCTTGATCGCTCGCTTCAGGAATCGGATATAAAGTCGTGATTGGCCGACTCTGAACGATATAAAAGGTATCCTGGGCCAAACACCATTCGATATCTTGGGGCTGGCCAAAATGAGCCTCAATCTGTCTTCCGATGCGTGCCAGTTGTAAAATTTGCTCATCCGTAAGAGTTTGTGACGTTTGCTGATCGGGATCGATTTGCTTTGTTTCTGTTCCGCCTTCTTTTCGTCCGTAGATTGCCAATGTTTTAGCGGCTATCCGCTTCTCGATGATTTCTCCTTCCCGTACTTTGTAACCATCGGCAGATACCAAGCCAGAGACCAGCGCTTCTCCAAGTCCGAAACCGGCATCGATGGATAGCAGATTTCGGTTAGAAGTCATCGGATCTGCGGTGAATAATATCCCTGAAGCCTCTGGGAAAACCATCCTTTGAACGACTACGGATAAATAAACTTGACGATGGTCAAATCCGTTTTGCATACGATAGATCACCGCGCGATCTGTAAACAAGGAAGCCCAGCATTTGCTGATATGCTGCATGATGGCATCGACGCCGATGATGTTTAGATAGGTGTCTTGTTGACCCGCAAAAGAGGCATGCGGTAAATCTTCAGCAGTTGCACTGGATCGAACGGCATATGCCTGTTCCTCGCCAAACCTGGAGAGATAGCGAGTTACTGCTGTCACTACATCGGATGGAATTTCTAACTCCATGATGGTTTGTCTGATCTTCCTGCTAATTTCAACAATTTGATCTCGATCCTCTGCTGATAGCATGGTTAGTCGATTGAGCATAGATTGATACGTTTCGTTTTGTTCGATGGCTCGTTGATATCCTATGGTTGTCACGCAAAATCCTTCGGGAACTCGTATTCCTGCAATTTTTGATAATTCCCCTAAGTGGAGCCCTTTTCCGCCAACGAGCCCAAGCTGCTTTTTGTCCATTTCCTGAAAATCGAGAACCAACGAACGCATTCAACATCTCTCCTAACCATTAATTTGAGAAAAAACATTTGACAAGAGTTTCTCAGCATGATACACTTAGATTGTAAGATAAGATAATTATGTACATACATCAAATCTCAGTCGTGATCTGATTATATCATCGCGTCTGTTTATATGCAATAAAAAAGAATCTGATGAAACTGCCAGGTTCTTTTTTTAGTTTCGCTACTATTGTTCTTGTCATCAGGCTAAGATGTCTCGCTTCTTCCGACCCAGCTACATCTTGCCCAAAGTTTAAAAGGTCAGGTAAGCCGCTGGCATGTTAGCTACTTAGATCTAAAAGCGCTTCTCGGCACGTGGAGTACATCTCACAGCACTACTGAGGTTGATTCTAATCGATGCATTGGCCGCAGCTTGCAATCTTAGCGCCACCCATTTTCGTCGCACGTTTCAGGCAAATAAAAAGAGCTGCGTATTATCGCTGCTCTTTTTATGTATTAAAATTGGCTGGAATCCTCCACTTGCGCTTTTGCTTACTTCAGTATTCCCCTTTTATGACAAAGAACGAACCCCGAATGGTTCCAGCTAGTTTAGACTTCTGCCTAGCAAATTTAAACTTCCCTTCTAACTCCTGCGGTACCTCCATCCCCTCAGAAAGCTTAAAACCGACGGCACGCTTCTTCGGGTCATCAATCGTATACATGACATTGACCGCAAGACCATCCTCATAAAATACGAAAGCCCATTTGATATTTTCCACTTGGAAACGAGATGTTTCTAATGGGTTGGCCGCAAACTCGATATCACGTTCTTCTTTCAAAATCCGGTTCACATAGTCGAGGGTTTCCTGGCTTTCGTCGGCTGGTACGACGGTGAATTCATGCTTATATTTGTTCATAAAGTAACGGGCTTCATTCGCTCGTAAACCAGCAAGAGCTTCTACTACGGGTGAAGACTCTAAACCCACCGTAGACACCGTTTTAAAATCAACGATATTGGACATGTTCATCCCTCCTAAAAGTTTGGTGAGCGTTAGTTCATGGACCTACTTCGAGCAAAGATTACATCGAAACATTCACTCATTTCCTGACAACAGGGATCCACAACTCACCAAATACCAACCCGTCTCGCTGCCCCATCTCTACCGTTGCGTTTGGCCCGCCTACATAGGCAAAATTCTGAGCTTCCGGCAAGACTTGTCCGAAGGCAATGCCAGTAAGTTTATTACTCAACTCATCTGCCGTGTTCCCTTCCCCTTTTACTACGAGGTATTCCCCTTTAGGAAACTGAATAACCCTAGTTGCCTCGGGTAGAGATGTCTCTGTCATGACGCCAGCATAATACATCATCTTGTTATTCACCGCTTCGTTTACGGCAAAAATGTAGTCATTTGCGGCAACAGCCTTAAACGTATCAAGGCTTCCATCTTGTTTCACTGCTTCCCAAAAGTCTGCCTTCTCCTTGTTTATGCCAGCATAGTCTGTGTAATCGCTCTGAAGCTCAGTCCCAATTCCCAAAACGATAAAGCTGTCTTTTTCCTCAAGCGTATAATTTGTCATATTCAATCCCTACCTCTTTTTTTATTTTTATCAAATGATTTGTCTTTTCACTTGATGGGTTTATAATAACCTTAAATCATGTCAAAAAATGATACTGTTTAAAGGAGAACCGATGAAAAAAGTTGAACGGATCAATATCATTATGCGGTATATCAACAACCGTGCCCACTTTACCATTTCTGAAATCATGCAGGAATTTAACATTTCTCGTTCGACAGCGATTCGAGATATTAGAGAAATTGAAGCCATGGGGATGCCGCTTGTCGCTGAAGTTGGGAGGGATGGGGGTTATTTTGTCATGAACAACTCTGTCCTGCCCACAGTCCGCTTTACCGATAATGAAATTAAAGCTCTGTTTATAGCCTTTATGGCCACAAGAAATCAACAACTCCCTTATCTGAAGAGTCGTCAATCTTTAGCAGAAAAATTGCTAGGTCTCATCTCGGAAAACCAGCAAGATGACCTTGTTCTGTTAAATCAAATTTTGCTTTTTGAAGGGACTAACCCTCATAATCCAGACCTGCTTGATCTGTCTGACCTGCCCCACCCGATGTTAGAAAAACTCATCCAGATCCTTCTGGTGGACCGGTATCTATTGGTTTCCGTCAAGGAAGAGAAGATCATAAAGTCTTATCCCATTTATCTCTTGCATCTTTATCGTGAAAAAAGCCTATGGCAAATCGAAGGTTTTGACTTAGAGGATGGGAAGAGGCGGATTATTCCTGTCGACAATCTCACCGACGTACAACCATACCCCGTGAAGAAAAGAATAAGTAAGAAAAAGATTCTAGAGCAACTAAGTAAGCAGGAAGAGATCATCAATCTTGTCCTTGATCTTGGCCCAAAGGCGATTGCTCAGTTCAAAAAATACCATCCTTTAAAAGTTTCAATTTCTTATACGAATCCATACCAAACCACCGCCACTTTAAAGACATTTATCAATGTTCTTCATTCGGAAGAATTAACCGAAATGACCAATTGGCTGCTTTTCCTAGGTGGAGATATTAAGATCAGGGAAATACCGGATGAAGTCGTTTCAGGTTTAAAAGAACGATTAAGCCACTACTGTCCGTAGGTTTTGCCTTTGGAAACATCCACTACTAAGGTACTCTTCCCATTGTCTTTGATCGTAAGGTATATTCCGGTCCCAGCCGTTCGATTACTCGATCCAATTGTCTGGTTAGATTAGGCGAAACGACACCAATGCCGGCCGTTGCTTCTAACAAGGAAAAAGTTTGCCCACCCCACGGGCCTTGTGGATCAAAGACTTGTCTACCGATTCGCAAACCATCTGCTGCCATTGATGTATTCAAGCGTTCCAATCCTTCATGAATTAACCCAACCGGAAGCAGTTTGTTCCTACGCCGAGACCATTCTGCTAAGAAGGACATGCCGCGCAATATATCATATTCAAAAAACCTCGGAAAGCAAGGTTTCAGCCAATCGGTATCGATGACATTCCCATTTTGTTTAGAACAAACAAGTCGATGCTCAATTAAATAACGTGCACCTTCGTCTAAGAAAACAGCTTCCTGTTCAGTGAATTCCCGATCAGTATGCCATAAGATAGCTTCAAGCGGAGGCAATGTTGAGACAATAGAGCTTTTTTTAGAATGAGTATAAGCATCAGGATCGCAATTCAGTCCGCCATCAGGAAGCTGATGCTTTAAGAGCCATTCACGAATCCAAGGCAGTTCCTTGTCCAAATCACAGCCATACCCCATTAGAATCATATAGAATACGGCAAGTTCACAATGGCAGCAATCCAACTTCATCTTATCACTTTCACTTGTTGGATGATCATCGGCGGATATAATAAAAGTTGGCCAGACCTGGGTTTTGAGAAGGTGTATCGCTCTTTCAATAGCGGACTGGGGGATTCGTTTCACTTCTCCCATTTCATAAAGAGCAGCCATATGCCACCAAGCTCCATCCCATTTTCGACGAGTGTACTCGCCGTGAGCCATCGTAAAATGCGGTGCAAATTCAAGAAACTGAATAGATTCTTCAATGGCCAAACGAATAGTTTGATTATTTTCCATCTAGTATCTCCTTTTTTTAGACTTCGCATCGTAATGTACCGCCCATCGGATTGACTGCCCCAGTCATCCCCTAACTATATCGTTTATCTTGTCATGACAGGACTTAACAAGAACAGACATGCTCTATCTTCCAAGGCTGGAAGCAATACAATGGGACTTTTTCGACCAGCAAACCGTACTCGGATACTATCTGACTCGATGCACCGCAACGTACTTATGAGATATTTCACATTAATCGTAATGCTAAAATTGTCTCCGATCTTATCTTCCAAAAGCAGCACATCACTTACGTCACCAATTTCGGGCGTACTGGATGTAAGCTCCAATTTGTTTTCTGTTACATGCATCGTAACTAAGTGATAGTCAGCCAATACAGATACGCGGTCAACCATTTGTCTTAATGATTTGATGTTAAGGACAATCTCGGAAACATGAGAAGCAGGAACAAGATTTCTAGTTGAAGGGTACATACCTTCGATTAACACCGAATTAATAAGCAGATTCTGCGTCATAAATCTGATCTCATGATGATTAAGCTCTATAGTTACCTTTGTTAGGCCATCATCAGCCAGTATTTTGGCTATCTCCATTAAATTTCCACCAGGTATTACAACGCTTCCATAGACCCCTCCTTCGTTCTCAATACAGATTGATAAAGCAGCCATTCGTATAACCCCGTCTGTAGCAATCAAATTAAGCTGGTTCCCTTGAATCTCCAGCGATACTCCTGTCAGTATCGGCTTTGCCTCAGATGTTGAAGCTGCTCCTGCTACCTGGTTAATCACAGATATGAATAAGTTGCACGATACATTTATGTAATTAGCTGATTGATGATAATATGGTGGCCGGATGAAAGGGTATTCAATAGGAGACATTCCACTCAGGCAAACTCGTGTGTTCTCAGAACTAATACTTAGCACAAGGTGCTCATTGACCTCCAAGGTCACATTCCCATCCTCTAATTTACGAATGATCTCAAATAGGTACTTGCCTGGGCAGACGACACTCCCCTTGTTAAGGATACGAACTTTACTATCCGTTATACAAACCTTATATTGAACCGTAAGACTTGTATTACTGCCACTAAAAAATACCCCTTCTCTTCCGGCTTGTATGTATAGCCCGGACAATCTAGATACCGGACTATTACTCGATACAGCTTTATAGACATGTTGAACAGCCTTAGCAAGTAAATCCCTTGATATGTGCACTAACAACTTATTCACCTGTCTTTCTTATTAGCGGCGGCGTAATAGGACTCCATAATATTTCTAAAGAATGAAGACCGAGAGATCGCTCGTTCTTCACACTCACGATCAATTTCTTCCCAAATATCTTTTGTCAGAGTCAAGGATATCTTCTTTGTTATGCCGATTCCCTTTCTTCCTGCCCCCTCGCGAGGCCCTCCACGATCAAAGACGAAGCCGAGCTGACCGTCTTTTTTAGAAAGACCGATCTTGAATTGTTCATCCTCCACTGCCAAGTCACCCCATTGAATTGAGTTACTTAAATCAATAATACATATTCATATTTTATCATAGATTTCTATTTACTGCCAATTAGAAATATCAAAATAGTTGTCTTCTAACAAGCTGCTGGATACCGAAATCATCAGGAATAACCCTTGATAAATCATAAAATCAATGTGAAACTGGACTTTAGTCGAGGTCCCCTCCCTTCCGCAGTCTGTTTCGAATCACGGAGTTAATCGTTACAATATAGCTAAGTATTTTTGAGGAGCGAATGATCATGAATTACGAACATAAAGTACAAAGGGAAATTGCCGACTGGGAACAGAAAATGTTCAAACCGCCGGGATGGCTGGAAAAGACATCGAAAACCATTGGCAATCGAATCAATCATTTGATTCCCCCGAAGGTGCACAGCATTATTACGACCACCATACGATCGATCGTGCGCACAGCGTTGTTCGGTGCGGAATATACGCCTAGCCGTCCGGTTCAGCATACGCTGGAACTGGAGACTGCCGATCAAGAAGCGAAAGAGTTATTTGCCCTGTACCAGAAAATTGCGGTTGCCGAAGGCGCTGGAACGGGTGCTGGCGGCATTATGTTTAGCATGGTAGACTTTCCAGCTTTAATTGCGATCAAAATGAAATTTTTGTTCGAGCTGGCCCATGTTTACGGTTACGACACCAAACACTTCTCCGAACGGGTGTTCATTCTCAAGGTATTTCAAATGACCTTTTCAGGGCAGGAAAACCGTGCGAGGTTGCTCCATTCCATCAAACATTGGCATATGGAAAAGGAACAATGGCTCTCTGACGCAGAATACGCCCAGAATATGGACTGGGAGACATTTCAGATCGAGTATCGCGACGCCATGGACTTTCGGAAGATGCTGCAGATGGTTCCTGGGATCGGCGCTGTCGCGGGCGCGTGGGCCAATTACACCATTCTCGAGGAGCTGCGCGAATCCGCCATGAACGCTTATCGCCTCCGCAGATTGCACGATGATTTCGTGGATTTGGGTTAATCCTCTCTATATCGCCATATGCATATCCAAGAACGTTGCTTGAACAAAAACAAAGGCAGTTAATCCGCAGATTAGCTGCCTTTAGGTTTGCCTTGAACCCACATCCGATATCACGAACCCAATACCCGTTTTTAGCTAAAATTCTTTTTAGTGCTCTATGCATGTTTTGGTCATGATAAGGTCCTTCTGTTCTTCATCACCCATATAGAAAGAATGGGTTCCTGTTTGAACAAACCCCCTATTCTTATAAAAAGCAATGGCATTTTCATTTCGTTCCCAAACGCCTAGCCAGACCCTCTTTTTATTTCGTTCCATCGCGATCTCCATGGCTTTATTCAGCAGGAACTTGCCAAGCCCAAATTTTTGATATATGCCCTTAATATATATCCTCTCGATTTCAAGCGAATCATTGCCCATCATTTCAGTTTGGGCATCATGGGTGTTGATCTTTAAATACCCGGCGATTTCCCCACTAGAATAAATAAAATAGAACTCCGAAGAGCTATTGCAAATCTCTTTTTCTAATTGGTTTAAGTTAAATGCTCTTTCTAAATAGGCTTTCATATTTTCAGGTGAATTTTGACCTTTAAATGTCTCATTAAACGTCTCAACACTAATGTCTTGAAGTAAGCATAAGTCCTCTAACGTGCACTTTCTTATTTTTAGAGTCAATGGGTTTATCCTCCATTTAGTAATTCAATACAATCTCTTATTGCCCTTTTTTACAAACTCCCAGTCTTTTTCAACGTTCTTTCTGACTCTTTGTAGCAGATTAAACATGACTTCTGCTTCTCTTTCGGAAAATCCCTCTAATGCAACCGTATTGGAGTAATCATGTTCTCTTTTTATAAAAGGATACACATGTTTTCCTTTCTCCGTTGGAAAGAGTTTTTTGATTTTTCTATTATGTTGATCTTCTTTCTTCTCAATAAAGCCATGAAGTTCAAGCTTTTTGATAGCACGGGCTGCAGTTGTTCGATCTACTTTTATCATCTCAGCTAACTTCTCTTGAATGATTCCTGGGTTTTCACATACTCGCACAAGGTACAGATACTGTCCTTTCGTCAGGTCATATTCTTTAAATTCAATATTGCTTATCGAATCTAATGCCCTTGCGATCATTCCAATTTCACGAAGAATTCCTTTCATACATTGACTCCCTCGTTTTCATTTATATTGTAAATGCAATAAAACGTATGTTTATTTTAATATAACAATGTTGTATTTGCAATAAAACAAATGACCACTTCAATGAAATGTCCTGATTCATCGAAATGGTCATTAGATTGAAGCTGCATTCAAGGACCTAAACCCGAGCAAGCTTATCCGGGTTCCGTACGGCATACATTCTGGCAAGCTTTCCGTGCCGGAGTTGTATGCATATCGCCGCCAAAATTTCGTTCCCCGAACGGATGACGAAGCCGGTCTCACCGTTAAGAGGTGCGGGCTCGAGGTGAAGTTTCCCCTGTATGCTTTGGAACCCGTCGAGCAAGACTCGGGCCACATAATCGCGCGTTTGTATGGGGCGCTTGTACGCCAGGGCTTTGCCGCCTCCGTCGGCAACGAACATGACGTCTTCGGTAAGCAGAGACAACAAATGATCGATATTCCCTTGATCGAGGGACACGAGGAAACGGTTTATCCATTCCTTTTCATCTGCGTCGTTCTTTACGGGCTCCTTCTCGGAAACCCCCATCTTGCTTCTTGCCCGACTCATCATCTTCCGGCAATTCGCCTCTCGCTTCCCGATCAGATCGGCAATTTCTGCATATTCGAAGCCAAGTGCTTCACGCAAAACGAAAACCGCCCGCTCTGTCGGGGACAGCCGCTCGAGCAGTACGAGCATGGCGTAAGATAGCAGATCGAAGCGGACAACGGTTGTTTCGATGGTATCCGCCTCAGGCGTCCGAATCGGTTCAGGGAGCCAGGGACCAACGTAAATTTCGCGTCTCTTCCGTGCTGATTTTTGCTGATTAAGGCAGTGGTTGGTTACCATTCTGCACAAATATGCCTTCGGCTCCTCCAAACGCTCGGGATGTACGTCGTGCGCCTTAACAAACACGTCCTGCACCGCATCTTCCGCATCTGCCACAGAGCCTGTTAATTGATAGGCCAGCGTGAATAGGAGCGCTTTATATTGATCGTACAGTTCTTCCACTTCGTCTTCTCACCTTCTCTTATCTGCAAGCTAGATCTCTTCTTTCTATAGAAGTTTACTGCCTGCTTTCCATGCAATATTCCTGAATTTCCATGCAAGTTTTCCGGTTATAATCAGGTTGACCCCCCTTTTGCGTCCCCACACCAACCCGCGGTTTTTCCCAAGTCCAATGCAGAAAAAATCTAAGGGAACCTTCTTGTGAACCGGAGCGGGGCGTCCCTCCAAATCGGCCATAACGATTTTCCCCAATCGTTCTCCCTGTAGGCCGCCTTCTTTGCACGTCATTTGATCTGCGATGTCGTTTCTCGGATCGACGATTCTCGTACAGTCGCCGATGCTGTATACACCCGTTGCCCCTTGCACGCGATAGGATCCATCCACTAGAACTTGACCGTCCGGAGTAAGCGGCAAGCCCATACTGCGAAGGTCCGGATTCGGAATCAGACCAATCGTCCATATACATAGGCCAACCGGCAGACGATCACCATTGCTGACCGTCACCACGCCTGCTTCCTCTCTTAGCGCCTTACGATTATGAAGCACGGTCACTCCGCATTTGTTAAGCGTCAATTCCAGCTTATGTCCCACTTTCTCGGGTGCTTCTGGGAATAACCGCTCCTGCGCATTCAGTAAATAGACAGCGACTTCGGACGAATGAAGTCCCAGTAAAGCTGCTTCCTTCTGCATCTCTAGCGCCAGCTCAGCCGATGTCTCAATGCCACTGATACCCGCTCCCGCAACTGCGACGCTCATCAGTCGCTTACGTTCCTTAACATCTGTCTCGTGAACAGCTTGCCGTAGATTGGCGCGCCAGCGTTCCCGGATGACTGCTGCGGTTTGCTGATCGGTTAAAGAAATGCCTCCCCGATCAGGATCAGGGCGCCGAACGACGCTACCGACCGCTACAACTAAAAGATCATAAGGAATCCAGGCCTCATCTCCATGCGCATCCTTATATTGAATCTGCTTCCCCCCGCTATCCACGGACGTAACCGTTCCTTGCACGAATTCGACTCCTTCTGAAAAACTATAATGCGTCCAAGGAATCATAATCACTTCCTCACCTACGGCCGGACGGAACAACAGTATTTTGCGCACATGACCGGGCTGCTTGTCAAACAGAACAAACCGAATCCGCCGTCCATTCGTCATGTTCCGGGTTGTTTCTTTTATCGCTTTAAGCGCTGAAAGCCCTGCATGGCCGCCTCCAATAATGATGCATGTCAAGTCGTTCATCATTCCTCAGCTCCTTTGCATTTTGCACATAAAACAATATAGGGGGCTGATTTGTGACATTTCCGACGGCGATTCTTTAAGATCCGGGTTAGAGCGCCTCCCCAATCTGGGAAAGCCCCGTTCTATTTCAGAGTAAGTTTTAAAGCGGGACGAACGCCGTCACGGGAGAGACTGACATTCGCATAGCTGCGAATACTGCAGCTTGGACCGACAAAAAACGCACGCGAAGGCTTGTTTCCTTGTGTTCGCAGCCACCACCAGGAACAGCCGACTTCTTCGCCGTTTCTGATGATGTAGTTATCCTGGTTTGTTTTATCGTATACATATAAGCTGCATCCATCGTATTTTTTCGATTTGGCAAAATCCGTTCCAACGGCACGCCGTAACTCCTTTCCGTGAATCTCCGATAACTCCTTGATCTCTGTAACGCTAAGCAAAAAAACTTTATCCTCCGTATCCGGGCTGCCATCTCCGTTGTCCGAACAATGCGACGTCTTTATGAATTTTTTTTCTGTCGCATTAAATGCGGTGTTGTAGAATTCATCGTTCAGCCACTTGCGCAAATCACAATCATGCCACGTAATATCCACGCTATCACGCCACTTCGTATCCACGCTTTCGCCGTGATACCGCCTGCAGTCCAAAATGTACTCGCTCAACAGGAACAGCTCTCTTCCTGAATTTTGCAGCACCCTCCACAGGATCGGGGAATTGTCTGCACCGTCAGAAGACTGCGGGTAAGTGCCGAAGGTAATGAAGCCGCCAGCCTTTGCGCTTCGGGACGGGGTGGAAGCAAAATGATCCATTCTCAAAAAGATCTCCTCCTTTACGTATCTAGTTGGATTGTACAACATGGATGCAAGTGCTAAGTTAAAGTCGGCACACCCTTGATCCTTCCCATTTCAATTTATAATAGCTTAGCTAGGTACTTTAATGTTTGTTTCTAAGGCTTGTGGGCGTTGAATTTGTTTGATGCCCATGAATTCCACCTCAGTTATGGCTTGTCCTCCGACAATCCTATTTGTTATGGTATACGTAGTCCTACGCTTGATGTTGATTAGGAGAGCACAAAAATGCCGTTAAACTTACGGCATTTTTATATGTTATAGGTTGGAGGAGTTAGGGATGAGAAGTAGACAGGAAGCCATCGATTACTGCTTGAGCTTGGACCATTCGTATGAGGATCAACCATTTCGTGATAAAAATTGGACCGTGGTTCGACATAAAGATACAAATAAAGTTTTTGCGTGGATTTTTGAAAAAGAGGATCATATTTGGATCAATGTAAAGTGTGAATCCGGCATGATGGAGTTCTTACGGCAGGCATACACTGCAGTAGTCCCGGCCTTTCATCTTAATAAAGACCATTGGAATTCGATTATTCTTGACGGCACCGTACCTGAAGAAGAAATCCGTGAAATGATCAAACAAAGCTATGTTTTAACTAAGGCGTCTTCTCGAGGTTAACATCGTTAACTGCATTCCTATCCAAATGATAAATGAGCTGCACGACCCCGGAGGAGAACGTTTTTGTATTCACCATCTTTAAATTCAACCTTTGCTTGATATCCATAAACAACGGTTTTCCTTCTCCCAGGATGACAGGGTGAACCGATAATCTGAATTCATCAACCAGCCCTAACTGAATAAAGGTTGTAATAAGGCTTGCTCCCCCATATAACCAGATGTCTTTACCCGGCTTATTCTTTAATGCATTTACTTCTTCAAGGATATGATCATTGATGTATGTCGCTTTATGATCGCTCCCTGTTTGCGTCCTGGAGAACACATATTTTTCTTTACTGTGAACGTTTGACCATAATTCTTGCTCAGCATCCGACGGATCCATATCCGGCGTGAACCGCCCCCATAAATCATAACTTTTTCTTCCATACATTATCGTATCGATTTGATTTAAAAAATCCGCAAACCCCATCTCAGGGTCCATAATGCACCAATCTACTTCCCCATTCTTCCCTTCAATAAAACCATCCAACGTAACGGCTAAATCTAAAATGATTTTACGTTTCACGATTTGTAGCTCCTTTCGGGATATATCACTCAGTGTAAATTATAATTATGTCATCTTATGTCTTATATCATAAATGTATTTTATCTGCCGTTAGCTTAAAAAAGACAACCGATCATAATGATCGGCTGCCTTCTTCTGTCATGATTAAACTTTGGTTCTCTGATAATACAATGACAGCTCGTAACTCGTACGTTACAATGCTAGACGGTAAAGTAAATCCACTTTAGAAACCGCCTCTGGAATGAATAATTTGTCCGGTAATCCATTGTGAATCTTCACTTGCTAGAAAAGCGATCAGACGGGCCGCATCTTCGGGAAGACCAATCCTCCCCATCGGAAATCTCGGAAGCAGGGCTGTTTTCACCTCTTCGGACATCCAGCCCGAATCGGTAGGACCGGGATCGATAGCGTTCACAGTGATATGAAGCGGAGCCAGCTCTGCAGCCAATGATTCGGTAAAAACGGAGATGGCTCCTTTCGTTGCAGCATAGATGAGATTACCGGGCATTGGGCCTTTTCCTTGTCCAGAGGTAAGATTAATGATTCTTCCGCCGGGTAACCCGTCGTTATGTGCACGTTGCTCTGACTCAAGCATACGAGCGAATTCGGCACATAGCATGAAAGTCCCTCTAATGTTTACAGCACAATGGGCATCGATAAGAGCTTCATTTAATTGACGAAAATCGGCATCGACGCTATACGTAGCATTATTGACAAGGATTGTCGGAAGACCGATCGTAGTTCGGACTTCTTGCAGCAGTTTGACAGCCGAACCGGAATCGGCTAAGTCCAAATTCATATGTGCGGCTTGAACGCCCAACTGGCGAAGTTCGTCGGCAAATAAATTTGGCCAACTCTTGTCTGCGTCATTTGGATATATTGTTTTATCATAGTCATATAGATGAGTGTAGAATAAATCGGCACCTTCGCGAGCCAATGTCCGGCATATCGCGGCTCCGATTCCCCCCGGACGGCTTACGCCAGTTACGATGGCAATTTTCCCTTGCAGTCTCTTCATGATTAGAAATACCTCCTACGGTTAAGAGAAGACAAGAGAATCGTTCATCATGGGAGATGAATTGCTTCCGCTGCCTTAACCAAAAAAAGCGGATACATCAAGTATTCGCGCAGCGGATGAAATAAACGGTCTCTCGCATCCCTCGAAATGGTTGAGGATGGCATGATTCACCAAACCTATGGCAATTAGCCAAGGTCGAATCACGCGATCACCTACAATCAAACCATTACAAGGAAGTCCACATTGGAATACGAGTCCCCTTTCCTTCATCTCCAAAAACAGATTACAAAATATAACCAGAACAAGTCAAGGAAGATATCCAAAGTATAGTACCTTAATTGAACGTATCTGACAGTTAGTTTAACAACAGCCTGAAATCACAGCCGCAACCGAACGGCAACAAAAAGAGCGGGAGGCTCCTCCCGCTCTAACTACGATAATCCATGAACATGATACTAACTCGTCTTTAATCTAATTCTTAAGAAGCTTCCCGGCTTTTGACCAGGTAGTTGTACATCAGCTCTGCTGCCATTGCCCGATCGGTAACGGACTTCGGTGACAGCTTGCCTCCACCTGTGCCTTGAATCAATTCGGCATCCAGCATGAAGTCCATCGCTTCCTTCGCATAACCGGATACGTCTTTCGCATCGGTATAGCGTTCGATGTTATCATCTCCGCCCGGCAACTCGCTACCGGCCGATTCCATGATCGCATGGAGCATGACGACCATATCCTGACGCGTGATCGAGTCCTCCGGTCTGAACCGGTTATCTCCCGTTCCATGGACCAGTCCCAGCTTCTTCGCTGCGGATAAATACGGTGTATAGTACCGGCTACCCGCGTCGGCAAAATTACTGTCATCATCTGTATTCTCCGGTTTGATGCCGAAGGCGTTCATCGCCATGACCAGGAAATCGGCCCGGCTGATCTCCTTCTGCGGGAGATACCGACCTCCCCCTGTGCCCTTAACAATGTCACGGGCAGAGAGGAAATGTATAGCATCTGCATACCAGCTCCCAGGGTCTACATCCCGATAGGATACTTGCTTATACGCGACTGCATACGTGCCAAGCTTGTCCGTCTCGAAAGTCAAGGTACGAGTATCGGCATTGTAATATCCGTTCAGCACAGCAGATACGGAGCCCATCGCATCGACTTCCCACGCGACCAGCTGATCCGCTCGTTCGTCAGCCTTGACTCCATAATGGAGCGATACCGCTACAGGGGTGCCGCTTCCTGGCCACTCCACCGTCTTACCATCGATTTGCAGCAGCAATTCGACGACCGGTCTGTTCCCGATTCCGTTAAGTTGTTCCACGGAAAGCCCGCTTCGCTTACCCGGTCGAATTACGAGGCTCGTCAACTGCCCTGCTTCCGGCAGACGGTTCAGCATATTGGATGGCAGCTTCATAGTTGCCTGCGGAGTAGCAATCTCAATCCGTTCCCGCACGTGATTGCGGTTCAAGTAAGCTGACGGAACCTGGATGACGATTTCGCCGTTGAACGACTGGGCACTTTCGTCCAGTTGAATTGTCACGGTCTTGATTCCGCGCGCGTTTGCTGCGACGCTGTCGAAGGCACGGCTGAGCTCTGCTTCGCTGATCGCTGCCTGAGCCCTCTGACCATTGATGGCAACTTTCGCCGTAATCATTCCCGGTCTGGAAGGTCCGGTGGTCGGCGGCGTTCCTCCTGGCTTGCTTTGACCCGGATGATTACTGCTGCCTCCGTTATTGCCGTTGTTTCCGTTGTTGCCATTGTTGCCGTTATTTCCGTTATTTCCGTTGTTGCCGCCGCCCCCATTGTTTCCGCCTCCGTCGTTCCCGCCGCCCGGAGGAGACGTTTTCTTCGAGGTCGTAAAGCGATAGATTGGGCTAAGCTGCTTGGCGCCGAATTCGTCGGTAATATCCATATACCAGTAATACGTCTCACCGGCTTCGCGTCCATTCCATACGGTAGAGGCGATTTCCCCGGACTTCACGTCCTTTTGCTCGCCAATCAGTGTATCTTTGTACACGTTAACCGCAAAATAATCGGTTGCCACCCGTTTTTGAATGTCCCTGAACGCAAACGGCTCGGTAAAATCCTCGATGGCATCATCAAAGAAATTATAATCGTCTAAGTAAGGTGAATACGTATCCACGTCCAGCGTACCGGAGGTTGGATCGAATTTCAGCAGGCGCAGATACCCGTTGCCTCCGTTCGGTCCTCCCTGATAGTCCGCCAGCATTTCGATGACCTGCCTTGTCGATCCGTCCGGATGCGTCACCGTCTTCACGACCCGGTTCGCAGCATGATAATGTCCGCTTAGCACCAGCTGTACGTTTTTGTTCGGCGCGATGACCTGGTCATAAACGCTCTGCGCCATATTGGACAAGGTGCCGTTGCTCTCCAGATATGCATGCATGCCGACGATCGCAATGCGGTCCGCATGCTTCTTCAGCGCCTCGTTGGCCCAAGCGATCGTCTCTGGCGTGTCCTCTAGTCCAAAGCCGATATACAGGAAAATAAAGTCATGGCCTCCAAACGACACGAGGTCGTAATGGTTGCGGTTGTTATCCATTTCCCCGCCATACCAAGGATTGTTCTTATACCGGTCGGCCCCGACATACTTACCGTAGTAGGAGTAATCCACACCATCAATGATGACGTCGTGATTGCCCGCGAGTACACCATACGGTACGCCCGCTTCATCCAGCTTCTTCAAGTTGCGGTCGGCTACCACCCACTGCTTCTCGTCGTCAGCCACGTTCACAATGTCGCCGGTATGGATCACATAACTGAACAAGCCCTTCTTATATTCTTCTGCGATCCAATCGCCCAGTTTATCGAATATGTCCGGGTACGATTCCGCGTAATACTGCGTGTCCGTAAACCACAAAATGTTGAACGGCGCATTCGCGCTCTTCACTTCATCCTGAACCATGGCCTGGATTTTGTCGTTTCGCACGTAACGCTTAGGATCCACTTCTGCTGTCAGGGTAATGTCGGATTCGGCTTCATCACCGGTGGCCGACTTTAGCGCGGTCCACTTGCCCGTCTCATAATCCCATGCATACAGCGTCACGATGCGTCCAGAAAGCGTACGTCCTTGCCAGTGCAGCTCTACCGTATCCTGTTCCGACCATGCTTCGTCCAGTTGGACTTCGAATCGATGATATGGGAAGCCGGATTCCGTATCCGTAACAAGATACTCCCCGTCAGGGTAAGCAACTTTGTCGGCCTCCTCCTTGCCGATTCCCTTTTCGCCGTCCGGCGCCAGTACAAGCGGCGGCTCCCGGTCTGCAACGTTGATATGGCCTTTGATCCCGTCTTCACGTGCAAAATCGTATTTATCCCCTTCCAAGAAGCGAACGCCCATCGAGTCCCCGCTCGGATCGCTGAGTCGCGCTCTCAGGCTCGGATTCAACCCTGTGTTCTCCGCGAAATCGGCTGGGGAAACTTCGCCAGGAAGAAGAGGTATCTCGTCTTCAATTATGAAGTTACGGGAGATGTCCGCCGAATTGCCTGCTCCGTCGAGTACGGTCACTTTTAGAATATGCTCGCCCGGTGCAAGCAGCGCGGAAGACGTTTCGTAAGGAAGTGAGATTGGCTCGCCATCAAGCTCCGCCGTAATGTCGGTCACGCCGCTTAGATGGTCCGATGCGACCACATCCAGCGTGAACGCCCCTTTGAGCTGCATGGCGTCGGTCAACAACTGCCCTTCCCCATACGATATTCCTTCAATCTCGGGAGCGGTATTGTCCACAGTCACGTCGATGGACTGGAAGGCTTGTCCGTTCATTGACATGCTTAGAGGATACACCCCATCCTTTACGGAAGCGGTGTCGAGCTCAGCATATCTTGCCGTGAACTTGTCCTCCGGAATCGGAAAATGGAAATCGCTGATCATCGGCTTGTTCGGGTTGCTGCCGTAATCCGCATCTCCGAAACCGTAATACGTATCCTCCCGGTAATTCACGGTCGACTGTCCGAGATTGCCCAGGTAGTTCAGCACCTTATCCGGTTTGACTACCGAACCGTCCGGGAGCACGAGATGGAGATTCATCACTTCGAAATCGTCATGATTGTTCTTGCCGAATACCTTGTCGTGATCTTTGAGTTGATACGGCGCATTCTCATTCCCGGTATGGACGGAAACAGTCGTTCCGGTCACGAAGAGGTCGGGAGCCATATCGAACATCGACCATGCGCCGTCGATATATTTGGGCAGTATGCGCCCGAAAAATTCCGTCTCTCCGCTTGCATTGAGTGCGCTTGCCGACGCTTGATAGATCTGATCGATCCCCCGGGTCTGCATGCCCAGCTTTACCTTGCCCGACAGCGCCTTGCGAAGCGGCAGCGGATTGCCGTCGAAGCGAACTTCGATATCGTCCTCGGCGCGGGAGCCGTAAGCGTAGAAGGATGCCTTCCCGCTCAGCATGCTCCCTTTGGCTAAGGATAACCCCGGATCCGGCAGCTCCGTCCCCGTGCTTTCTTCGTTAACTGTCAGAAGCCCGCCTCTGGAGTTATATGGGACCCGCGTGCGGTTGCCGTTTCCGTCGACTGCATCGATGATATAACGATAGGCTCCGATTTCATTCAGCGTGATCGAGCCTTGGTAGACATAACGTCCATTATCCTGGGACGCAAGCGTCAGCGCATGTTTATCCGTAAAAGCCGTTGGCTCCTCGGAGGCTGCTCCAATCAACACCTCGGCGGAAGCAAGTGACTCGTCGCTAGTGACGGTAACTGCATATGGCTGACCCTTGCCCAAATTATAGGCGGTCTGCTCATGCTCGAGCGTCGGGGCTATCATGTCGACGCCTGTTACCGGCGGCACCTGCCCCGGATCAATGCTGCCGGGATTGGCGTACATCCGGTTATCCAATCTTCTCATGGTCGTCCCTGCATCCGGATAGGCATATCGAACGACTGCATTACGTACGTCGTTGACCAGCCTGTCCGGGCTGTCCGGCGTGCTGGGATCATACCAGGCCTGTACGATGTACGAATGGGCTTGTCCCGGCGCGGACAGAGCAAGCCCGCGATGCAGGGAATTCGGAAGATTGAAATCCGAAGCTTTCGAATTATCGTAGAAAATAATGTCGTTATCGTTCAGTGTGCTGTTAAAGTGCAGGTTGAAGTCGGCCGTCGTTGTGTATCCTTTGCCGTTGGCCACGGCTTCCTTCGCGAACCAGATGACGGCCGAGCTGTAAGGCTCGATTGCGGTATGATCCGGGATCATCCAACTCTTAGGTGCCGTCTGACTCGGGTACAGATACCAGAGCGTATAATCCTTAAGGTCCAATACCTGATTCGAATTATTGTAGATTTCAACGTATTCGTACTGGTTGCCGCTTCCCCACCGGTAATCCCCGGCCGGATTCGGCAGAAGTTCAGTAATCAGGATGCGCGGAACGGTCCCGCCGGCAGCTCCTCCGGTTAAAGCCGTTTCATAATCGGCGGATCTCGCCTGCTGAATTCCATCCGCTGCCTCGATATAATACTGCAGCTTCTCCCCGATCAACTGATCGGCCGGAATGACCGCATCAAATTGATCACTGCCGCGACCGACCATGTCGATCATGCTGTAGGGGCTGCTGACGGCCGTTTTGTAATACAGCTTTACTTTTAGCGCATCGCCGTCTGCGTCATAGACACTTGAGCTTACGGTCAGCGGCTGCGTCCGATCGGCCGAAGTAACCGGCGTGTGACTGATATCAGGTACACGATTGTCAGGCGGCGATAGCTGCCCCGGATCGATGATTCCGGCGGAAGGCGCAGCTTCCCGGGCGTAAGGAATCATTCCTGTACCGCCGGCAGGCGGCTGAAGATGCACGCTCTTGCCGTCGCCGACATCCTCGGCGGTATAATAGAAGCCGCTGATCACGGCGGCGTCATCGCCTTTTCGGGTTATGTATAAGCCCCGGTCCGTGTTGTTGAGGCCGTCCTGTCCCCGAAGCTTGAATACCGGCACATGGCCGGGAACCGAGTGATACTGACGAAAATCGGATTCGGTCAATGCGGCGGCCGCCCCGGTAATGGACGAGCTTGTCCGTTCCACCCAGAGCACAGCCGGGCTGTCTGCCGGGATGACCACCCCATCCGGATTGCCGTAGACCGTGTCCGTCACCGTCAACGTCTTCACGCCCGTATTATAGTCGTAACGAATGTTGAACTCGTCATTAAACGAGATCGGTGCTCCCGAATGATTATAAAGCTCAACATATTCGAACAGATCGGCCCCGCCCGCGCCCTCGATTGTTTGCTGATTCGACCGGTCATCGGGATACACTTCCGAGATAAATACGGGCATCGCTCCCGATGGCGCAGCATAGGCCGGGGTACTTGCAAGTGCAAGCTCAAATAAGCTGCTGCCGATCAGTATGCCGGATAATAAGCCGGCGATCCATTTTCGCTTCATGTGCTCCTCCTTTATGCTTTTATCCTCTAAAATCCTAAAGCATAAAGGTCAAGCGGATATCAAACGAAATCGCATGTTTCGTAAACGAAAGTAAGGGGAACGTTTAATCATACATGGAAACAAATTGCAGCATCATTATACCCATCCTTTTTCTGAATGAAGAGTTCATAACGTACCCATAATACGATGGTTCGGAGCTCGAACAAATATTTCAGATGAAGGAGTGAATGAAATGCAGCGGATGATCCCTTTCAAAATCAATAATCAGAAAACCGTTATATCTTTATTGGCTGTTGGGGTGGGTGCTACACTGATTGGAATGGCATATAGACGCAGGCTCAACGGAAATGCATGGAGTCGTATGCTCAGGTCTATTCGATAATTTTCCTGAAGAGTGAACTTAATAAAGCAGTCGGATGACAAACTCCGGCTGCTTTATTTATATAAATAGTTTATTTGCCTTTATCGATGGGAATCGGTTAATTTTTCTACGTATAAGGAATGGGACGATGAGTCAGATTAACCTTTGTGCTATATAAAAAGGGTGGTGACTTGTTAGAAATGCCTCTGTCTCCGCGTTTGTATCACTGGTTTGTCCGTCCCCAATGGATTACCAAAAAATATATCCATGACCATATTCAGAAGCACTTCCAATTGGAGAATAAGTTCATCCTTGATTTTGGTTCGGGTACCGGAGCAAATTGCTCTATTTGTCATTCAGATCGGTATCTTGGCATTGAGCCCAATATGGATCGGGTTCGTCTGGCCAAAAGACTGTACCCCAACCATACATTTGAAATATTTGATGAACGCCAGATCCCTATAGAAAACAACTCCATTGACTATATCTTTGTCGTTGCTGTTCTTCACCATATATCAGATGAGCAGATTCGTTCATATTTGGTCGAGTTTGAACGCATTTTGAAACCAGGTGGCAAGGTTATCGTCATGGAGCCGTATTTTTGTATGAAAAGAAGATTTAACAATCGATTTATGAACTGGTACGATGATGGAAAGTATATCCGCAGCGAAAACAGCTACCTAGATTTATTCCAAAACGGGCAATACCGATGTGAGGTACTTAAGAAGTTTACAAAGTGCATGGTATATAACGAGATTTACTTCACGGCGGAACCAACCAGGCAACTAAATTAGAGTCCTCGAGCCGCCAATCTGCATAAATCTGGTCTCAATACACATTCTATGTTGTACATCTTAGAGAAAAGGGTGGTATGCGAAAATGGCAAATAACAGGAACTATAATCATAATCAGCATGATCGTACGGATAATAATGGTCAGCGCCAGAACAAGGTTCATGGTGGTGAGTACCGCAATGGACGTCTTAGCCAAATTAAAAACAATAACCCGGAAGGTGAAGATATTCCGAATGAGTTTATAAGTCGGAAAGAGTAATAGATATCTATTTAACAATTCTTCACTCTAGCCTCTATTATCCAGGTTGTGGTTAAACCCCACTGATTTTTTTAACAGTGGGGTTTAACATGCTGGAAGCCGCTATTCGAGTGTCTTTCCAAGTGCATTAAGCATCTCATTTGTCCCATGCTCACGCACTTCAGGCGTATCATACCCGTCTAAGAATGCCCCCTGCTCCGTGAAGACCAGCTTTGTGCCATCCTCGGTCGGGATGAGCTCGACCGTTGTGATTGAAACGGAGATACGTTTGTCATCCGAATCCAGGGTATAGCTGTAGACGATGCGCTCTTCCGGCACAATCTCTTGGTAGCACGCGTCAAACGTAAAGACGGGCCCCTCTGGCGGGCCACCGCTGCTATATTCGCGTCCCCCCACATGAAACTCGAAAATATCGGGTTTTGAGAACCACTTTGCTTTGGCAGCCGGATCGGCCCAAGCTTGATAGACCCTCGCAGGCGAAGCTGCATAAGATCGTTCGACGACGAAGGTGGCATGTTTAACAAATCGTTCGTTCATAATTAATCCTCCCTAGATTTCGATTTTTTCTCTTCCTCGGCAATAAAATTACCCAATACATCCAGATGGTGTTCCCAGCTCGTTCTCCGCTCGATGACTAACTTCTCATGGCTCTTTTTAATCGCTTGCATGAGGTCAGTGAAGTCTTCAACCGCTAATGGCGCCATCCCCTGCATCGACTTGGATAGATGATGAAGCTGTTCAAGAAGCTGCTGCTGCACCTTGATTTGTTCCTTGATTCGGGCTATTTGCAGCCTGACGATCTCTAGTGGGCTGATCTGCTCGTCCTTCAGGATGAGCTTTACATCCTCCAAAGATAAGCCTAATTCTTTAAGCGATATAATCTGCTGCAGGCGTGACAGGTCGGATTCGTCGTACAGCCTATGACCGGACTCCGTCTTGTCCGATGGAGAGAACAAACCAATTTGATCGTAAAATCGCAAAGTCCGCACGGTGAGCCCCGTTTGTTTGGCAAGCTCCCCTACCTTCCAATTTCGTTTCATAAGAGCTCCTTTAGTTAGCGCTAACTATGTACCGGTAGTTTTAGTATAAAAGATGACGTTACGTTAGGTTCAACCGAAATTTATTTTTTTGTTGAAATTTGTTTGGATTGCTCTCTTATCTAAAGCAGTGAGCCATAGGATAAGGAAGCCACCCCAATAACGATTAATTGCAAACAAAAAACTCCGCGTTTAACGCGGAGTTTAATCTATGTATGTTCTCTTCCTCCCACAAAGATAACATAATTTAATCATTTAATCCCTTCCCATCCAGGATATGCGCAATATATTTTTCAATCCTTGACTCTCGGGTTTTGGATTGCTTGGGTGTAGAAAAATGTAGAATATATGCTCTTTGTCGTCCCGGTGTCAATGCTTCAAAAGCCGCTTTTAAATCGGGCATGTCCACGAATTTGCTTTCTAATTCTTCCGGTATGGTGTATTCCGTATTCTTTTTATAGTTCACTTGCAAACCGGCTTTCTCAACTTCGATGGCTTCATCAATATATGTTTTCAAGATAAGTTGCATTTCATCGATCACTTGAACATTGGTGAACCGAATCTGACGCGCCGCCTGAACATTCGCGGTTTGTTGGATTAGAATCCCATGGGGATCTTTTAACAACGCCCCTTTGTGAAACAGAAGCGCACAGTAATCCTTAAATCCATGAATCAAAACGATGTTTTTATCGTCAAGCGTGTAACATGGGTGCATCCACTTAAAATCCTCGGTCAACCCGCAGTCAAGAGCGATTTCTCTCAGCAGCTTAAATTCTTCCTTCCACTTCTTAAGTTTGTTAAAATAGGGATCTATCTTTGAATTCCTTTCACCGTTTACCATCGAGGTCCCCCCTCAAGTTTTTTATGCAGCAATTCCAATCCATTCTCGAGCTCCAGAGCGGTTGCAATTAAGTATAGGACACTGTTTGGTGTCGTGTCAACGGAATCCGCGACCCTCGTATGCGTAGATGAAGTTTTTGCTGCCGATCGCAGATTCAGTTCAGTTTAGCAGCAGTTCAATCGAATTGAATCGAATTCGATTTTGATTGAAACTGACTCGTTCATTGAATCATTCCGGTGATCAACTGTAAATCCATGCCCGTCCCGCTAATCAACAATCGTTCCTTCTTGTTCCCGAGCAATTGCTGGGTCCAATCCACGAAACCGCCATCTACTATATTCACTCCATTCACATTCACTTCGAAGTTCAGGCCTTTATAATACTGGTTGCTGCTCTCTACCCTATCTTCGATAAATAAGTAGGAGGGAAACTCTACATTCAAATGATCGACCATTCTGTCCAGGAAACCTTCTGAATCGGTATAGCCCTTGCGCATATGAAGAAATACCTTTGTCTCCTGACCAAGCTTCCCACCATAATAATTGAGATAGAATGCGATGTGCCGGGTCAGTGTATCTTTCTCGAAGCGATATGAACCGGTATCTTTTCCTGAACTAACCAAGGTAAATAAACCGAAATGAGGCAGGACGTTGGCCTGTTTATACCATTGCCCTCGAGTGACTCTGCTGGCTGCGCAAACATGCACATCGTTGATGCTGTTGTTTATTGATTTGTTCTTTATGCCATTCGCCAGATAAATCGCAAGCATATTGGTGCTGTCCGACATCAATTCAACGCCTCTTGTTGCTGATATCACCTTGTTTTGATCAACCTTTGCAATCACTGAACAGCTTCCCAACGGACTAGCTGGAGAAAGCTCCAATGAGGTAAATCCGCTATTTTCGGCCAATTCGAGCATATCAAGCTCTATTTTCTTCAGTTTAATTGGACTGAGTTCGGAAGGCTTCACAAAACGATTCGTGGCATATTTGCTTAACAAGTCGACGGGAGAACTTTGAGCCGTCATTTCTTGTGAAAGCGCGAGAAGAAGCGTAGTCATCTCCGATTGCGACAATTTTGTTGTCAGTTCCGTAATCAAACGTTCATTTCCTAATTTTGCAAGGATTGTATGTACGATTTGGGAATGTTCCACCTTCAACCTCCTCAAAGTTACTCTTGTCCCATCGTCCAGCCGCGAGATACCAACCGCTATGTTCTTATACGTTTTCCAAGAGACGTCGGCAATCCGTCGAGGCTGCTCAAATTCTTTTCCTGCCAGTAACTGTGCAAGCCTTCTTCGCCTTTTTGCTCCGCCCACCGCTGGAGCGTCTCTCGCTCCTTCTCGTACGACATGAATGGAACCGCATAGCCGCAGGATGTCTGGACTTTATGTATGTCGACCATAATTATCTGCCGGACTCCAGGCAGCGGCTCGAACATTTCGTACAGCTGCTCCCACTCGTTGTCCTCCGGGAGAATCACTGTTCCGGTCCCGTATAGGCGCAGGATGTTCGGCGGCCCCTGGAATGCGCAGAACATCATCGTGATACGACCATTCTCTTCGATATGAGAGCTGGTCTCATTGCCGCTTCCGGTCAAATCCAAATACGCAACCTTACGATCGGACAATATCCGAAACGTGTCATATCCCTTCGGCGACAGATTGACATGCCCATCCCTCGACATGGGCGCCGTTCCGACAAAGAACAGCTGCTGCTTTCGGATGAAGGCCATATGCTCGGGGAGCATGGCCGGAAACTGTTTTCCCATTCGAATCCCCTCCGATAAACTTGTAGTTGGTTTGATTCACCCGTGAACACCGGCCAAGTCGCGTTCTAAGGCGGGCCGGATCGCTGCTTCAGGCTTGATCTCGTGCTTGGCTATACATACATTGTATTCGAAGACGGCCCATAAATATAATATATTCTTAACAAGCATAGATACACTTCGGTTATGAATGAGACAACGAGCTCTTCGCGGGAGGCAAGCAACAAGAACTCGGTAGTACCGCCTGAAGCGGCATGATGGTTTTTGGTGGTAATGCGGGGGATGTTTTTAGAATTAATCTGAAGGATAAGTAGAATTGCAGCTCGTAAAGCATACTGGACAAGGCCGAAAGCGTTTAATTGAGCGTGTACGTCTGGAACATGTATTGGAAGCCTGATCCGAATGGAGTCTGGCTTCCAATATACACTGCAGCTTTTATATCTATTATGGGTTCTCGTAGTTTTTTAACGGCATACCTACATATTCGCCGAAGGAGCGGATCCGCCCTGCCTCAAATTCAAAGACGATTGCAAGCTCATTACGAAAAGGCCGCCCATTCAACAAGCCTTCCGAGCGAAATACCACCATCCCGTTGTCCTCATTCTCAAGAACGATGAGCGGAGTCAGCTGCATCTGAAATACGGAGCGCTCGAACCTGATCAATTCCTCAAACCGCTCTTTGCCTTGCTGTTCATGATTCCACCCCTCTAGCGGGAGCGGAACAGAGAAATGAAAGTCTTCCGTAACCTTATTAAGAAAATCAGCTGTATCCCCCGTTTCCAACGCATGCCTAAAGGCATCAAACCCTTCGCATGTTCGGGATTGGACTGAGTCTAGAGATTTCTCCATAGAAAATTCCTCCTCATTACGGTTTATTGTTTGCTTCAAATATAATTGAGTTTTCATTGAGTCGTTTTGAATGGTGAGACGTCTTGAAATAGGAATCTTGCTTAACATTGGTTAACTCGCCGAAAGAACCTTTAACTGGCTCGAAATCGTTCCAAGGTGAAAAGCTTCGTGAATCAGGATAAAGTTTAACAGCTCACCAGAGGTGTTGAAATGGAACGGTCCCAAGTCAAACGGAGCCGAAAGCTCCTCGCCCAGCATTTCAGGCTTCAACTCAGTGATACGGGAAAGCTGCGCCGTTAACATCTCGACCATCGCTTCCTTCGATGGTGGAGCAACCGTCCAATCCAAGGGCTTTGTGCCAGAGTTAAACAGCGTTTCATAAGAGCCCGGTACGATAGGCGTGGAGTCGAAGATCAAGGGAGAATACTTATCCATCCAATAAATCATATGGCCGACATTCCAACGGACCGTATTGTTGAAACCAGCCGGTTGGATATCGAACAGTTCCTCCGGGATCGCCTGCACCTGCTGCTGCAGCACTTGACGTGCGGTTGTTGCCGTATTGATAATCATTTCAGACATGCTAATTCCTCCTTTATCGTGAGAACCGCTTGATATGTTCCCATTTTATGTCTTACGGAACTAACCATCAATGCAGTGGGCGTTACCGGAACGTTAAGTATCAGTTAACGATTATTCGTTGACAGAAGAAGAAGTCGGAGCAACAATAAGGATTGAGCATGATACACGATGCATTAGAAAGCAGGTGCGAGCATTGGAGTTAAAACAACTGCAATATTTCATGGCCATTTGTGAAGAGCTTCATTTCACGAGAGCTGCCGAAAAAATGGGAGTCAGCGCACCCAACATTAGCCAGCAGATAAGAAGATTGGAAGAAGAACTCGGAGTTCTGCTGTTCGATCGTGTGGGAAAAACCATTGTCCTTACAGACGCTGGAGCCATTCTTCGCGAACACGGTGCTGCCGTTTTCAGGCATCTGCAGCAAGCGGGCGACGCCATTGCAGATCTGAAACAAATGCAAGGCGGCTCCCTTTCCATCGGGGTCTTGCCCGGTGACGCGGATCTCATGTTCAATGCCATGCTATTAAACTTCCATCAGACCTACCCCACCCTCTCACTGTCCCTTTTGGAAACCACGAAAGTAACCGAACAAGTCCTGGACCGAAGCATCGATGTGGGCGTAACCATTGGACCTGTTATCGATGAACGTCTCACGACAATTCCCCTGTTTCATGAGGAGTTCTCATTGGCTGTAAGTAGGAATGATCCCCTTGCCACGGAGAATTTCATCCCCTTGAACAGGCTGCAAGGCTTAAAGATGGTCATGTTCCCAGGAGACCACCAATGCCGCAAGGTGATTGACCGCTTTTGCATGGACAACGGGTTTACACTTCAGTCGAATTTGGTGACGACAACGTTATCTTCCCTCCTTCAGATGGTACAGAGCGGAGTCGGCGCTTGTGTTCTGCCGCGACTTCTATTGGAGAATCTTCACAATCCGGACATCAAGGTCGTGCACCTCAGGAACCCTACGCCTTCTCAGGACATTTGTCTGATCTACCGCAGCGACAGGTATGTCGGATACGCCATGCGTACGTTTATCAAGACCTTGAGAGCCTACATCGACACAGCTATCCATCAATCGAAGTCTTCGTAGAAGGTAGCACCACCAGTAACAAACCCGCTCAAGCCTTCTCCCTTCCCCTATCTCAACTAAGAATACAAACTTTTCAAAATTCTTTTTTAGTACTGCATTGCGAATCTAGCCAATATATTCTAAAGACATGATCACGATGGCTTCTTCTATTCTCAGGAAGGGAAGAAAAGAATATGCCGATACCTCCGCCAATCTTGCAGAGGGGCGATACCGTTGGAATCGTTACCTTGGGCAGCCCGCTCGCTGCAGGCATCATTAATGCACGAATCGAATATTTGAGAGCAATGGAGCTTAATGTTGTATTGGGTCAATATGTATATGCGCAAAACGGGTTTCTTGCCGGCACAGACGAGCAGCGAGCCTCCGATTTAATGATGATGTTTCGAGATGAGCAGGTAAAAATGATACTGCCTACCAGAGGCGGTACAGGCGTGGCCGGAATTCTTCCCTACCTGGATTACGACGAGATACGAAGTAACCCAAAAATCGTCACGGGGTACAGCGACATCACGGTACTATTAAATGTTCTGCATCAATATGTAGATTTAATAACATTCCATAGTCTGATGCTTATTGACTTCAAACCCGAAACGCCCGCTTATAATTTCGATCAGTTTTTTTCCGCGACATCCGTGTATTCATTAACCCGGCCAATCTTGAATCCGCCGGGGATGCCGTTGATAAGCCGTATTCCGGGCAACGTGACGGGGCAGCTTGTGGGCGGTAATCTCACATCGTTTGTCGATACGCTGGGCACGCCATTCGAAATCGATACACAGGGTAAAATTCTCGTTCTTGAAGAAACGCATGAACCCACCAATACCGTCTACAGATACTTGAACGATTTGAAGCTTGCCGGTAAATTTAATGACTGCATCGGCATTATTATGGGGGAATGCTCAGGCTGCCAGGCAGCTTATGGCATATCCTATGAAGATTTAATCAACGAATTTGTTGTACCTCTCGGTAAGCCGCTTATAACGAATCTTGCTACAGGACATGGGATGTATAAAGCCGCCTTGCCGATTGGCGCAACAGTACAACTCGATTCCGTCAATAATAGAATAACGACGGTTGAACCTACAGTCAGCATTTAACTTCGGCTAAGACGATAAAAGGTCATGTCTATCGACAAGACCCACAATTCTGGGCCGGAAAGGAAAGTCCCCTGCCCTTGCAATGAATGACGTAGAGTTCAGACTAATAAGCGCAAAAAAACAGCCTTGGCCGAATAACGGCAAAGGCTGTTTACATGTTTTCATACAAGCGAGTCAGCGCCTTTGTTTGCATAGGAGCTGACATGATCCCTGCTTTTTTTCTCCTCGAGCTGTGAATGGATAAAAATCACCTCGAGGACAAACTGATCTGTTCTCGAAGGTTGGCTGAATCATGAGCAGCAGCTTATGGCGGAGGGCCTCATCAGCGATCCTTCAGTATGCCGCTTTCTCATATAAATCAGCTGGCAATGCCTGCACGAACAGTGACCAATCGTCCGTTGTGTATACATGAAGTCGGTGCATGGCCCGCGTACATGCTGTATACAGAAGTTTGCGATCGTTTTCCAGGCTGTAAGCTTGAGGTGATGCCTCATAAATCAGAACGGCATCAAACTCAACACCCTTGGCGAGATATACGGGGATAACCATTACTCCTTTTTCAAAGGTGACCGTCTCCTTCGTAATGAGCTGCAATCCTTCGCTTCCTTGCTCCCTTAAAGATTCAAAGGCTGTGCGGCTTTCAGCCGCAGACTTCGTAATGACGGCAATAGAGTCTAAGCCCTCGGCTCTAAGTGCTGCGATGTCTTTCAGTATTCGTGCATCGCGCATTTCTTCGTCATCTAACTTCACAAGAAGCGGCTTATGTCCGCTCCTGTCAAAGGGGACGATTTCCAACTCAGCAGAGAGCAGCGTTTTCGTAAATTCCACAATCTCCCGTGTTGAACGATAGCTGCGCACAAGGCGGATCAAGCAGGTTTCGGCTTCACCATAAAGTCGAGTAAGCAGCGAATCGGACTCATGCAGCTTGGTAGACTGCGTAAAGATCGCCTGCCCGAAATCACCGAGTACCGTCATGCGGGCACGCGGAAATAGTTTTTTGAGATACTCATATTGAAACGCCGAATAATCCTGCCCCTCATCGACGAACACATGCCGAATCTCCGTGTTCGTTCGAACGCCTTCGATCAGTTCTTTTAAATACAGATACGGAGTCGCATCCTCATAGAATAATTCGAGCCGGTCCAGCTTTTCTTTGGTTTGCCTACAAATTTCAGACCATAGAACAGGGATCTCGGTCTCATTCGTCTTCTCTTGATAAGCAGCTTCATCATCAAACAATTGGACGTATAAGCTTTGGACATCGATAAACGAAAATCGCTTCACGCCTTGCCTTAGCGGTTTGAAGCTCATCTTCACAATCCTTTGGCTGAGGATGTCTTCCTCCCGCTCGGCGAAGTCAAAGTCACCTTCATCTCCTCTGCGCTTATTGCTTATTTTCTCGTAAACAACGGCATAACGCTCGGCGATATCAAACACTTCCCTATCCTTATGCAGCTCGCTGAAAACTTCCGCATATTGCTCGTTGTCGAGGTATTGAAGCTCTTCCTCAACCCAGGAGGCCTTCCGCTCTTTGCGCTCTAATAATGAAAGTTCCTTCAGAAGCCACTTTTGTAGGAGATCAACACGATTGGCTAAGCTCAAGGAAGGATCGTAGCTGTAAAATTGGGTTCTCATTTGCTCCGACGTTATCAGAACACGATCCCGAAACCGAATGCCTTTGAACAGCATGCCTTCCCGCCCCAGCCACTTCGCATAGTTCTGCAGGGCCCTCATGAAAGCTTCAGATGCCTTGTACTTCATCCCTTGAAGACGAGCCTCGTAATTCGGAGTTGATTGTGCGGTCAGCACATATTCGATCTGATTGAAGGGATCCTCGACATGGAAGGATGAACCCAGCCAATATTCGAGATATTCCTGAAAAGTCGTCTGCTGCATGTTCTCCTCGCCGAGCTCGGGAAGAACAGTGGATACATAACTGTTGAACATTTGATTTGGCGAGAAAAGAACGATCTGGTCTGCCTTAAGCGAATCGCGGTTTTTGTATAGCAAATACGCCACACGTTGCAAGGCTGCGGAGGTCTTCCCACTGCCAGCCGCCCCCTGCACGATAAGCAGCCGGCTAAAATCGTTTCGGATGATGGCGTTTTGTTCCTTCTGGATGGTTGATACGATACTCTTCATTTGGGAGTCCGCGCCTTTGGCCAGCATTTGCTGGAGCAGCTCGTCGCCGATCGTTACGTTCGCATCAAACATATGACGGATTTGTCCATCGTGAATCTGATACTGCCGTTTCAACTCCATCATACCCGTGATCTGCCCGACCGGCGTGACATAAGAGGACGCACCGGGGGAATGGTCGTAGTAAAGACTCGCGATGGGACTGCGCCAATCATATACCAGGAAGCTCAATTCATCTTCATCGACGAAGGATGATACGCCGATATAAATCTGCTCGCTCACATTCAAGCCGTCCTCTAGAAAATCAACACGCCCAAAATAAGGAGACGGCAGCAGCCGATGTAAGCTCCTCCATTGCTGCGTCAGAAGCCGGTGACGACGCTCTCTTTCGGATAACACCGCAGCCTGTTGTTTAATCGTATAAAATGTTTCTTCAAACTCTTCGTCCGAGCTCGTGTTGACCGTAACCTCTTCCCAGAATCGCCTGCGAATCTCAGCAGCCTGATCGCGCATCCCGGTAACGCTTGGTTCCAACTGGTCGATCCTCGCCTTCATCTTTCCCCTTACCTGATCCAGCCGTTCTTGTTCTAACTGCCATTCCTTCGCTTCCATGTTTTCTGAACACACTCCTTCTCAATCTGGTCCGAAAAAAGTGCATTGACAAATCAGGATCACCGATGTACAATTAGATTAGGATAAGAAATTATAATATCGGTTTTTTCATGACTTTTCAATTGCGCTACTGATTATAGCATAGCGCTTTTTTGTGTTCAATTGTTTTTTGTACTCCTTGGCGCATCTGCCAAGTTTTTTTATTTTCCCATAAAATCAAAAAAACCGCGTTGTAGGAAGAGGTCCCGCAACCCCGTTTTATCCAATGTAAGTCCGCTGGCGTTTAACATGGCTGAAGCTCCGATATAGCGGGCCTTTCCGGCTTTCACCACATCATGAAGAGCCTCCATTGTTTCTTCGATAGGCGTATCATAATCCCATCGATGGATCTGGTACAGATCAACATAATCGGTACCCAAGCGCTTGAGGCTTTTGTCGATTTCACTCATAATTGCTTTCCGGGACAGACCCATACCGTTAGGACCTTCGTGCATACGGAAGTGAACTTTGGTCGCAAGGACGATTTCATCCCGATTGGCATAATCCTTCAATGCGCGGCCCACAATCTCCTCACTTGTACCGTCTGAGTACACATTCGCCGTATCGAAGAAGTTGATGCCTGGCTCCAATGACTTTTTAATTAGGACGACTGTTCTCCTCATCAAGCACCCATTGATGCACCCACCGCTCTGCTGCGCCAAATCCCATGCATCCAAGACAGATGCGGGATACGTCGAGCCCGGTATTCCCTAGTTTCACATATTCCATGAAGATCCCTCCTTGCATTTAAGTCTATCACCTAGAGTTAACTCTAGATCAATCCTTATTTCATAAAATTGCGGGCTTAATTACCATAAGGAGAATAATCATGACTGCTATTAGGTTTGCCACCGTATCTCGGGATTGCTTTCTTTGAAATAACGTCTTATATTCTGAGGAAATCTCGTTAGGCCCTGACGTATTCGACGCGATTCCTTGCATTTGTTTCAGGATGGGTTCAACCGCAAAGATCGCATACATGCCTGAGATAAAAAACAACACTAGCGAAGCGATGTACCATTCCGTTTGAAACAAGTAAGGGTTTATCCAGCCCATCAATAATCCTGATATGAGGATAATACCAAAGGAAACATTGGCATTTCGGTTCAATTTTTCAACGATATGATGAGCATATCTCAACTGTTCCACCGACTTCGCCCGCTTCAAAATCATATTGAACAGAAACACCGGCCCAACTCCAAAAATTGCGGATAGAATATGGAACACTAACAGTGAAGTATACAGGTAATACATCTCATCATCCCCTCTCTATTCCTTGCTCCAAGTAACACAATATATTTTCCTGAAGTTCGCATTGTTATCAAGAGCATCAACTAATACCTTGGCCAAGTCTGCTCTAGAAATTTGATATGGACCGGAAGCAAAACCATGACGTTGTTCCTGAACTCTTATCTTTCCGGTTGAAGGGTTATTATTTAATTGAGCTGGTCGGTAGATACTCCAATCAAGGTCACACTCCTGGATGATTTTCTCGGCTTTATCAAGTTCCGTCAATTCGTGACGAAAGATCCATCTTGCGAATGAAGCGAAGATTCTGGGGCGTTTGGCTTCGAGTAAATAAGAGCTGACAAAAATGAGACGCCGGGTTTTTCTTTCCTGCATCGATCTAATAATTGTTTCCGTAACGCCGGCTATATCGGTTTTGCCGCCGATAATCGCAATTACAGCATCACTTCCGTCAATCGCATGAAGAACGTCAGATTTATGAAGTCCATCTCCAGTTACGATCTTGTCAAAGCTCTGATCCATACTTAACAACTGCGGGCGTCTTGTAAACGCAATAAGCTCGTGCCCACGCGTCTTACCGTACTTTAGAACCTCCAGTCCTGTCGGACTCGTTGAACCTATGACGGTTATTCTCATATCCATCTCCCCTGCTCATTAGAATCACTGACGAGTTGAAGTTTGTACATGTTTGTTCAAATTGTTTAATATGATTTTTAACAACCTTATTAATTCCAGGTACTCTTCTGCTGAGATCCCTTCTGTTCCAATCTCCATTACTTCTGCTAGCGCTTCCTCAATCTTCGGAACGACAGCCCTTCCGGAATCGGTTAGATATATCTTTTGGTTCCGTAGATCGATGGGGTCAATTTCTTTGCGAATATAACCCTCAGATTCAAGCTTCCGGATCGCCTTTGCCGTCGTTGTCTTGTCGACCATCAATTGCTCGCTTAGTGTTTTCTGATTCACCTCCTCTTTCATTGAAAGCATTAGCAAAAACATGTGTTGCCCAAATCCCAAGCGAAGCGGGGCTAGACGCGGAGTAAGCAGCATATGCAAATGTCGATTGATTGCGGTTATTTCTTTTCCGTACGATTCGTTCTGGAATTCAATCCTTTTCATCATATTCAACCCCAATAGTATTATTAACCAACTATATACAGTTTAATTGAATTTAGTTGGTTATTGCAACCAAATTCAACGAATTTCTGTTTGTTTACCATTCCAAGCTCCCGCTTTCGAATATTTTCTATCCATTTAGATAATAAATAGCGATCCTCCATAAAAAAAAGCCGCGATTATCGCGACTTTAAATGCTATGAGTATATCCTCGTAGAAATGAAATTTTCTCCTGTAACTCACCAAACATGACTCCAGACTACCTCTCTCTCTCAATTTATGGGGTTTGAATATGTTGCAGGCTGCTGTTCTAAAACCTATTCTTGAGTTTGCCGAATCCCTTCGTATTGGTCAAGCAGTGTATACATCGCTCGGGTGCTGGTTGTAAGACCGCCTTCCTTATTGCGGATCCGCCATAATCGATTAAATTCTTCAATAACCAGCTTGAGCTGAGATTCCAGATCAATGATGCAATTGACCTCATCTTGTGCATCAGACATATCGATCCGGCACATATATCGGTGAATGCCAACTGCCTGTTCAATCAATCGCAGGGTATTACGCAGTTCGTCTGTAATGACGTCGGCATCGCGAACTTGAAGATCAACTCTTCCCAGCTGTTCTTTACGCTTCTTCAGCCACGCCAGCATGTCATGATATTGAAAATTCAGCTGAAACGAATCGACTGTCGTGCCGTTAAGCTCTGCAAATATCCGCAAAAACAAGCTAAGTTCTTTCTCCAGCTGCTCCCGGCTCTTTAATCCGCGGGTCAGCAAAGCACTCAGATAGGTGCCGTTATCAAGCGAGCTGTTCTCCAAATGGTAGTATCGTCCCAATTCCATCAGGAAATGCCCGATCTCACCGCTGGCGTCTTTAAATACGTACTCCGACAGATAGCTTTTCAGTTCATCTTCCCGATGCAGGTTGCCTTCCGTGCACCAGCTTAACCCCGCTGCATACGCATACCCTGGATAGCTGATGACCGGAACCTGCCAATGTCCGTTATCTCCCCAGTCGGTCACGATAAGTCCTCCGGCTCCGTATTTCTGACCTTGGACCGCTGCGTCCGCGATATTGTCCAGCATATTGTCGGTCCGCCCGGACAGGGAGGACCAAGAGCTGGTACCCGGACAGACGAAATACGATATTCCGTGCTTTTGCAGCATGCTGCAGTGCTCAGCAAAAGAAATGCTGCTGTCATAATTCCAGTCGAGGATCGTCACATCGTCCGGGATCCGTTCGGCCACTTCCGGATGGCGGGTCAATACATCTCCCCACATCATCGCTTTCTTTCCGTGGCTTCGAACGATATCCGTCACGCCCTCTGCATACTCCATATACAGCGGGCCCAATCCGATCGCATCGCAGCGCTCCTTGCTTTTGCCGGATCCAAGACCAAACGGCTCATCCATATTGATGTTCACCCAATCGGATGTGAACGCGGGCAGCAATTCGTCGAACATCCCCCGGATCAAATCTAGAGAACGCGGGTCCACAGGATTCAAGGTGGTGGGAGGGATTGTCAATGGATACGGACCATCAATCGGCATTCCATCCGGATGCTCCGCAAGGTCACGGTATGCCGGTTTACTGAGCCAATCTCCCATGTGGCCCAGACAATTCTGATTCGGCACCAGATCGATAAATCGGCTTGCGGCGTATGCGTCCAATCTCCGGAAATCTTCCGCAGTCATTGGCGTGCTTTCAGGGAACGCCGTCTTATGCTGCGTATATTCGAAGCAGTATCCCTCCATATACAGCTGCAGATGATTCAGCTTTAAACTCTCCATCTGGTCTAGCAGCTGGAACAGCTCGGTCAGCTTCGGAATTTTGCTCCGTCCGATATCCAGCATTAAGCCGCGTACCGGGTAATCGGGCTCATCTTCTATTCGGAAGCAACTCCAAGTAAGGCCTTGGCGAGAGAGTAGCTGCTCCAAGGTAACCACTGCATAATTCAACCCGGCCGGTTGACTGTATTCGATATGGAGACCTGCTTCATCCCATTGTAAGACATAGCCTTCCGGATGCAGCCTCTCCTGTAAAGAGACCGATATCGGAATGGACGAATCTGTTGAAGGATCATCCCGAAAAGAACCAGACAACGCCTGCTCCAATCGAGTTTTCAGTCTCACCTGCTCCACGGCTGGGACTTCTCTTTCCTGAATTTCATACGAAACGCTGCCCGACCAGTTCTTCTCTCCACCCAGCCATTTCACAAGTCGCGGCCGTGGATACAACGGCATGGGTTGCTCCTGTTTCATTGAATAGACACTTCCTTTCCCTGATCCGACACATGAAGAATTTTTTCATATCATGATTGTGGTAATGTTTGAATCAGCTATTCTTAGCGACTCATTCCAGTCAGTTATTCAAATAGTCAATCAAGTCACTCAGCTGCTTCTCTGTCGTTTTGCCGCCGCTGAACGACAACAAGCCGCGCAATGGCATGGCGTCCAGGAACGCCCGAAACATTTCCGCATGGGAACTGTCTTCAATCGCTGATGCAAACGGGAGCTTGCCGATAAAATCCTCTACAAAAGCCGCGCCTTTGACGGTCATTTTCAAATCCGATACGGTGGAGTTGCGATGGAATACAATCTCCCGCACCGTTGTGGACTGCACCTCAACGATCTCCGTAAGCACGATGTCCCGGGAGGACTTGCCGATTCGAAGTTCAAATTCGCCGCTCTCGACGACCCAGTCCTTCAGCTCAACGTCATAATAGGCGAAGCTTCTGTGATCCAACTCGAACGTAATGGTCTTGGCTTCCCCCGGAGCCAATTCCACCTTGTCAAAGCCCTTCAGCTCCTGTTCAGGCCGAATCACGCTGCTCTCCATATCATGAACATAGAGCTGAACGATCTCCTTGCCAGGTCGGGCCCCCGTATTCATCACATCGACGGAAACGGTGAGCTTCTCATTATCTTTTAGCCGCTTCTTATCCACGGTCAGATTGGAGTATTCGAATCTGGTGTAGCTCAGCCCGTGACCGAAAGGAAACAGGGGAGCCAGCTTTTTCGAATCATAATAGCGGTACCCGACAAACAAACCTTCGCGGTATTCGACGCGGTCGCCTTCCCCGGGAAAAAACAAGTACGAGGGATTGTCGCTTAGCTTAACCGGGAACGTCTCGGCCAGCTTTCCGGACGGATTCGCGTCACCGAATAGAATGTCGGCTATTGCTCCGCCAAGCGCCTGTCCGCCAAGATACGCTTCCAGCACCGCCTTGGCTTCTCCAAGCCACGGCATTTCCACCGGTGCGCCGTTGCTGAGCACCACTGCCAGATTCGGCTGCACCTTCGCTATCGCTTCGATCAGAGCGATCTGATGCGGCGGAATCCGCAGATGCTTCCGGTCAAAGCCTTCCGATTCATAACGGTTTGGCAACCCGGCAAAAACAACGGCAACGGTAGCCTCGGATGCGAGGGCAATCGCTTCCTGAAGCAGCTGCGGGTCAATGTCCT
This sequence comes from Paenibacillus sp. FSL W7-1332, assembly GCF_037969785.1. NCBI lineage: Bacteria > Bacillati > Bacillota > Bacilli > Caryophanales > Paenibacillaceae > Paenibacillus > Paenibacillus sp. FSL W7-1332. Next base: position 4,110,238 of record NZ_CP150209.1, read on the forward strand.
CTTCGTTCAGTTTATAGCCGGGGGCGTAATGGACCTTCGCATCGCCGGCCGATGCCTCTAATTCCTCTAAGATATCGTCCAGCCGGGTCGGACGAATCTTGGAGCTGCCACTGCCCTGATAGCGCGGCTCTTTAGCTAATTCGCCGATGACGGCAATGCGGCCGCTTCGGGCCAAAGGCAGCAGTCCGCCTTCATTTTTAAGCAGCACCATACTCTCTTGAGCCACCTCGCGAGCCAGACGGTGATGCTCCGCCTGATCGAAGGCCGCATCAGGCTTTCGCTGATTTACGGCCTTGAAGATCACGGCAAGCAGACGCTCCACCGCAGCGTCCAGCTTGGATTCGGGCAGCTGGCCGTTTCTTACGGCCTCTACAATTTTTGCATCCCCCTCGCCGTGACTTGACGGCATCTCCAGCTCCATTCCGGCCGCGAGCGCCTTGGCCCGCTCATTAACCGCACCCCAATCCGAAATGACAAAGCCTTCATGGCCCCATTCGTTTTTCAAAATATCGGTCAGCAGCGTCTCATTCTCGGAAGCAAATTCCCCGTTCACTTTATTGTAGGAGCACATCACCGTCCACGGCTGTGCTTGCTTGACGGCGCCTTCAAAACTGGCCAAATAAATTTCACGCAGCGTCCGCTCGTCGACCACAGAGTCCGACGTCATCCGCCGATGCTCCTGGTTGTTGGCCGCGAAATGCTTGAGCGAGGTCCCTACCCCCTGAGTCTGTACCCCTTGGATATGATGGGTCGCCATCTCGGTTGATAAGTAAGGATCTTCAGAGAAATACTCAAAGTTGCGCCCGCATAAGGGAGAACGCTTGATATTAGCTCCAGGCCCCAGCAATACAGCTACGTTCTCCGCCTGGCATTCTCTGCCGAGCGCTTCGCCCATCCGGTAGATCAAATCACGGTTCCATGAGCTCGCTACGCCCGCCGCCGACGGAAAACATGTTGCAGGCACGCTGTCGAACAAGCCCAGATGGTCAGCCGAGGCCCGCTGCTTGCGAAGCCCGTGCGGTCCGTCCGTCACCATAACGGATGGAATGCCCAGCCGCTCGATCCCTTTCGTATGCCAATTGTCCTTACCGGAGCAAAGGCTCGCCTTCTCCTCCAAGGTCATCTGCGAAACCAGTGCTTTCAAATCCCGCTGATCGGTCAATTCAATTCCTCCCCGTTATGATTCAATTCATCCAGCAATTCAAACTCTATCCCATCCGATAGATCCCGGCTGCTGGAACCGATGTACACCTTGAATGTGCCGGGCTCAGCCGCGTAGCCGGAAGCCGGCGACCAGAACGTCAATGCCTCGACTTTAATCGTAAACGTAACCTCCCGGCTCTCTCCCGGTTCCAGCCATACTTTCCGAAAGCCCTTCAGCTCTTTAACCGGTCTTACAATACTCCCGCAGCAGTCCTGAATGTACATCTGAACGGTTTCCTCCCCGGAAACACCGCCCGTATTCGTCACCTTCAACGTTACCGTAATCGTATCGTCCGCCGTCATTTCGCGGCGGTCCAGGGTGATCGCCGATATATCAAAAGTCGTATAACTCAGCCCATATCCGAATGGATATAACGGGTCATTCGGTCCGTCCAAGTATTTGGATATGAATTTATCCTTTCCATTCGTATCAGTTACCGGTCTGCCGGTGTTAAAACTGTTGTAGTATACCGGCACCTGCCCGATGCGGGCAGGAAAGCTCATCGTCAGCTTCCCTGACGGGTTGTAATCTCCTGTCAACACGTCTGCGATCGCGTGACCTGCCTGCGAGCCTAAGAACCAGGTTTCCAGAATGGCATCGACATGCCGGTCATACCAGTCCAGGACCAGCGGACGTCCGTTCGTCAGGACAAGAACCGTCGGTTTGCCTTCCGCGATCACGGCTTCCGCCAGCCGCTGCTGCGCCTCGGGAATGACGACATCCATGCGGGAAGCCGCTTCACCCGACATATCGCTGCTCTCACCCAGCGCCAGAACGACGATATCGGCCTCTCTCGCCTGCAAGATTGCAGCCTCGATTCCGCCGTCAATCGCTTTATTCACGCCGCTGCCTTGAGCGTAGAGGAGGCGTTCCGCAGGGATGCCTTTCTCCAGAAGCCCTTCGTACAGGGTCACCGTTTCATGGCCGTACCGGGAGAACTGCCACGGTCCGAGCAGATCCTTGCTATCGGCAAACGGACCTATCAGCGCGATTTTGCCGGCATCCTTTGCCAGCGGGAGCACGCCGTCATTTTTGAGCAGAACGGCCGATTTGCGCGCCAACTCCAAACTCGCCTGCAGATGCGCTTCGTTAAAGTGATATTCGATTTCTTTCTCAGGGCGAATATATCGATATGGGTCGTCCATTATACCGGTTTTGTACTTCACGTATAAAATGCGGCGAACAGCATCATCGATTTGCCGTTCGCTCACCTTGCCTTCCTTAACGAGCGCGGGAAGATGATCGAAAGCGCGCGTCACCATTTCGATGTCCATCGTGGCATGAACAGCTTTAAGCGCAGCCTCCTTCGTATCCTTTGCGTGTCCGTGAATCCGAATCTCGTCAACAGAGCCGTAATCGGAAATCAGGATTCCGTCAAAGCCCAGCTCTTCCCGCAGCAGCTCTTTCAGTACGAACATATTAGCCGCAACCGGGACACCCTGATAAATATTAAAGGCATTCATCACCGAGTCGGCTCCCGCTTCCAGTGCAGCCTTAAACGGCGGAAGGTACACGTTTCGCAGCGTGCCCTCCGAGATGTCCACACTGTTATAATCCCTGCCGGCTTCTGCTGCACCATAGGCAATGAAGTGCTTCAGGCAGGCGACCAGCGTCTCTTCGTTATGCAGAGACGCTCCTTGGTACCCTGCAACTTGAGCTTTGGCAATTAACGCCCCTAAAAACGGATCCTCGCCGGCTCCTTCCGATACTCTGCCCCAGCGGGCATCACGGGTAATGTCGATCATCGGGCCGTGATTGAATATCGTTCCGGAAGCGCTGGCCTCCTTAGCGGCGATCGCGCACGCTTCTTGGATCGCTTCCATGTCCCAGCTGCAGGACCATGCCAGCGGAATTGGGAAAATAGTCTGCGAGCCGTGGATGACGTCCGCATGAAACAGCAGCGGAATGCCGTGCGGCGATTGCTCGACGGCTATTCTCTGCAATTCGAATACTCTTGTGATGTCAAAGGCTCCCAGTACCGACCCTGCCCTGCCCTCGGCAATCAGCTTCTCGGGCGGGTCGGATTCCACGGCATTCCCGAAGGAGAAATTGGAGGCCTGGCACTGGCACATTTGACCAACCTTCTCCTCCAGCGACATGTCGGCAAGCAACGCTTCTACAGCCTCTGCAATCTCTTCGTCCGTACGCTCCCGTACCCCGCTCTTTCGATGCTCCGCTGCTCCCTCCAGCAAGGATTGTGCTAGATAGGGCCCCCGCCCCCTTTCACCTTGAAGGGGGAAGCTCCCGAAGGAGGGGATGCGAAGCTCGCCGGTGAACGAGTCCCCGTCGAACGACAGCTGGACGGAAAGATCCTCATCCGGCTTCCAAAACACTTTACCCAGTCCCCGTAGTTGGCTGCCCTGCACCGTAACGTCGGGGAATGAGAGCGGAACCGGAAGGGGCTCCATGACGGCATCGAGGGTGTAGTCTGCTTTTTTGCTGATTTTAAACTGTATTTTCATTCGCGGTTTGTCGATGATGCAATGCCAATTTCCTATCATTTCGACTTCACTCCTGTCCTTGGTCATCTTGTTTTATACGTTCTGGTTTAGCCCTTTACCGCACCGATCGTCATGCCTTTAACAAAGTATTTCTGGAAGAACGGATAGGCGACGAGGATCGGCAGGACGCCAATGACGGCCACGGCCATCCGGAATGTCTCGCTTGGCAGCTGCTCCAGTGCATTCCCTGAATTCATGCTGCTGTTGCGGGTCAAATACTGGATATCGCTCATGATCCGGTTCAGAAGATTTTGCAGGCTGAACAGCTCCGGATCCGTTACAAAGACCAATCCGTTATTCCAGTCGTTCCAGTATGCCAGCCCTTGGAACATGCCGACCGTTGCCATAATCGGCAGCGACAGCGGCAGAATGATCTTGTAATACATTCTGAACTCCCCGGCACCGTCCATGCTGGCCGATTCCAGCACCGCCGAAGGGATCGTGGTGGCAAAGAAGGTCCGCATCAGCAGCACATTGAAGCCATTCATGAGCAGCCAGGGGATCAACAGAGCTAGCAGCGTGTTTTTCATATCGAACAGCTGGGTATAGACCAGATAGGTCGGAACCAGTCCCCCGTTAAACAGCAGCGTAAAGAACACGATGAACGACAGCACGACGCCGCCGGGAAGATCCTTGCGGGATAGCGGATAGGCCAGCAGCGAAGTGATGACAAGGCTTGCGCTCGTGCCGATCACTGTGATCAGGATCGTGATCCCGTACGCATGGAAGATCTGTGCCGATTCTCTCCATAGATATTCATATGCGCCCAGGCTGAGCTTGGAGGGGAAGAAGGAATAGCCCTCCACGGCAATCGTGTGATCGTCCGTGATCGATGAGATGAACAGCAGGATGAACGGAAGAATGCACGCCAGGGAAAAAACAATCATGATAATGTGCGCTGCCCATTGCAGACCGCGAGATTCGTTTTTCATATGGTTCGCTCCTTAGAACAAAGCATTGTTTTTATCAATTTTCCGCACGACATAATTGGAGACCAGCACGAGAACGAAGCCGACCAGCGACTGATAGAATCCTGCCGCCGAGGACATCCCGATATCACCGAGCTGCGTCAACCCGCGGAATACATAGGTGTCTATCACATTGGTGGTCGAGAACAGTGCGCCGGAATCCATCGGCACCTGGTAGAACAATCCGAAATCCGAATAGAAGATGCGCCCGATACCGAGCAGAGTCAGAATGGTGATCACCGGCGTAATCATCGGAAGCGTGATCTTGCGGATCTGCATCCATTTGGAGGCCCCGTCCAGCTTTGCAGCCTCGTAGTATTCGGGATCGATGCCGATGATGGCTGCCAAATAAACGATGCAGGAATACCCCGCTGCCTTCCAAATATGCACGACCGTCAGAATGAAGGGCCAATATTTCGGCTCCGTATACCATGAGATAGGATCCAGCCCAAGTGCCGGAAGCAGCGTCTTGTTCACCATTCCCGTATTCACGCTGAACATGGCGTAAACCAGGTAGCTGACGATAATGATGGAGATAAGGAACGGCAGAATGATGACGCTTTGATAAAAGCGTGATGCCACTTTGTTTCGGATCTCGTTCAGCAATATCGCGACACCAACCGAAACGATCAAGCCGAGAACGATAAACGCAGCATTGTAAAGAATCGTGTTACGCGTAATGATAAATGCATCATCCGTTTTGAACAGATACTCAAAGTTTTTGAAGCCGATCCAGTCACTGTCCCATATCCCTTTGCTGTAGTTCACGTCTTTAAAAGCGATGCTTAGACCGAACAGCGGCAAATAATTGTTGATGAGCAGGTAGATAAGCCCCGGCAACATCATAATGTATAGCGGGACGTACTTCCGAAGAGATCTCCGTCCCTTACGGCGTGTTGTACTTGTCACCGCACTTCCCCCCTTTGCGGCTTTATAGCCGAATCTATATCTTCATTTTAAAGAGCAAGCACACGGGCCACTACCGCTTAAACGACTTCACATTTGTGCTTTCCCGACTTCAGCGCCAGTAGAGTAGAACCTAGGACAGAAAACGCGCTGGATCATCCCAATTCCCTTGGAGGCGCTATGTCAACAAGAAAAAAGCAGGCTGCCAAGGATATAGCCTTGTGCAGCCTGCCGTTCATGCTTCACTTGATCGATGAGCTTAAACTTTAAACATTTCCTCTTCACTATACAAAATAGAAACAGTCACGGGGTAACCCGTGACTGTTCACATGATGCTTTACTTCACGCCGTTGGTTTTAGCCCATTCATCCAATTGCTTCTGTTTCTCCGCAATAATCTTATCGATTCCGGCCGATTTCAATTTGGAGATGAACTCCGGCAAAATTTGTTCCGGGTCTACACTGCCTGTCTCCAGCGGCATTTTATATTGCGTAATGACGTTGCTTACGGCTGCATACTCGGTCTTCACCGGAGAAGCATCAAACAGGAAGCCCATCGCTTTGGAGCGCTTGGAGCTCTTGTTGAATTCATCCATCTTGGACCAAATTTCCGGATCGTCGCCATTTATGACATAAGACAAGAACTGATTCCCGAACAGCCAGCCAAGCGGCATTTTATAACCCACCGAGTTGTAATCAACACCCTCCGGATAATCGATCACATTGTCAAAGCCGTCCACCTTTACATAATGGGTGCCTTCGATCCCCCAGTCATACAGGTTCACGATATCCTTGTCGGTGTACATCAGATTTAAAAATTCCATCGCTTTCTCAGGAGTTTCGGAATTGACCGGAATGCCCCACATCGCTCCCGTTACCGTGCTCGTCGTAGCTACAGGAGGTACGAGTTCTGCAGTGACCAGCTCAAGCCCGGACAGCTTCTTCTCGCTCTCCGCAAAGCCGGGTTTTTGCATAGCCATATAGGCAAAGGCTTTGCCAGCCTTGATCATGTCAAACCGCGTTGCCTGCGTTGTAGCCATATCCTGTGGAATCAGCCCGTCCTGATACCAGCCGCGAATCTTGTTGACAAAGTCGGCATATTCCTTCGTCTCGTAATAATTGACAATCTTGAGGCCATTGTCATAGCTCGGAAGAACACCGATCGTGTCGTTCAGACTATCGTAGTTGACATAATTCTCTCGGAAGGATTGCCCCGCTGCACCGGTAACCAGCGGTGTCATGGTAGGACCCTCTCCTTCCTTTACCTTCCGCAGCACGGCCTCCACATCATCAAGCGTCTCGATCGAGGCAACATCGATCTTGTATTTATCAACCAAGTCTTTGCTCATGGTCAGCCCATAGCTGGCCGCCAAATCCCGTACCGTCGGCGTTCCATATATCTCGCCTCCGATGCGCGTAGCTTGCAAATAATCTTTACCCAAGGCGTCGGCGATCCCCTGACCATGCTGCTCAAGCAATTGATCCAGAGGCTTCAGCTGACCTTTCGCAACGATGTTGCTGAAGTTATAACCGGATAAGTACAGCAGATCCATTTTCTCACCGCTTGCAAACATCAGATTCGTTTGCTGCTCCCAGTCTCCGACAGAAATATGCTCAAATTCGACCTTGGCCTGTATTTTCTCGGCCGCGATCTTGTTGATGGCGTCCTCCACTTGCTGCATATCCTTCGGTATGGAGCCTGCCACCGGAAGCACGACCGTCAGCTCCGTGAGAGCTTTTTGTTCACTTGCCGGCTCATTGTCTTGGTCGGCTGCTTTCCCTCCTCCGCAGGCCGACAATAGTATGACGGCGCTCAAAAGCATCGTAGATAGTCGTGCGAATGATTTTTTCATCTGTTCCCCCGCCTTTGTGATTGATGTATTTCTAGCTATATTGTAAGAGGGGACGTGATTGTGCACTGCTCTTGTAACGACTTTTCACTGTCACTTTACCGACTTTCCCCGGAGCTGGTGATGCCGGCATGCTCTTGCCGGTACTCGACCGGGCTCATATTCATATATTTTTTGAACATGCGGGAAAAGTGAGAGAAGTTGGCGTAGCCGATTCGCGTCGCAATCGAACTGACGGACAGCTCGGTATTTGCGAGCAGCCCGGCCGCCATGCTCAATCGCTGCTGGAGCAGGTAATCCGAGATCGACATGCCGGTCCCTTTTTTGAAGATTCGGGTCAAATAATCCGGATTCAAAAACACATGACTCGCGATATCCTCCCTCGACAGATCCTCGGATAGATGCTCGCGGATATAAGCCTTTACTTTCTCTACGATGCTTGGCGAATGCTCCACCGATGATGCAAAATCCATCGCCCGTTGAACGATATGATGAATCCAGGCCAACGCATCCGTAGCCGAGCGCACCGATCTGGCATATAACTCCAAGGAACGGCTGTCCCTGAGAGGCTGATGCGCCTGGATCCCCTTCAGATGAAGCACATAATAGAGCATTTGCTGAAAATCCTGAATGAATTGATTCAGTAAATCCGAAGTGAGTGAGTTACCTTCGATCTGAGACCTGATGTAAGCCTCCGCCTCCTTCAGGACCTGTCCGCTCGCGCCCTCCTTTAGCAGAATCGCCCACATGCTCATATCCGGAAGCATCTGCTGGAGGGCAGCCGACGGCTTCTCTTCCTTCAGCAAAAAGACTTGCTGATCATAAGCCACATTCATTTCGTTCATCCGATCCAATTGAATATACATCGAAGGGACTTCATGTCCGTGACCCGGCTCCCCGATATAACAGGCGACGCCCGCATAGAAATATTTCCTGCAAGCATCGATATACCTCTCACACATATCCTTGTATGCATCATCATCCACCGATGCCGTATCCCTGTTGATCAAGGCGAGCCAGCGCCCTTTCTCCACCGGCACCAGCATACCATGCTCGGCCCTCTCTTGGATGTGCTCCTCGGCGGATTTGCGTATCGCATATTCAATGATTTTTTCGTCCCGCAGCGTGACTTCCTTATACCATCTCCGAACTTGAATCAGTATCGGAGTAAAGATCATATCCTCCGAATACGGAATATTGCGATTCTCCGCCTGCTCCTTGATTGCAGCGGAGCGGCTTGGAATCGTTTGATTCAGGATATCCAGCCAGAATCGTTCAACCAACAGGGGCTGATGCTGCATCCAAAACTTCCCATATTGACTGAACTCTGATTGCTCGCGCTCCTGGTCCAGCTTCTCGATCGCTTTACTTACAACGGATTCAAGATCGGCAAAAGGGACCGGTTTCAGTAAATAATCAAAGCTGCCCAGCTGAATGGCCTGCTTGGCATAGTGAAAGTCGGCATGACAGGTAAGGAATATCGCAACGATATCCGGATGATATCCCCGTACCCATTCCAATAGATCCAAGCCGGACCCATGCGGCATTTCAATATCGCATAACAGAAGATCCACGCGCTCCCGCCGGATGATCTCCATCGCCTGGCTGGCGCTATGGGCGGTAAATACAGCGGAAACACCCAGCCGATCCCAGTCCACGCCATGTTTCAGTCCCTCTACAGCAATAACCTCATCATCCACGATCAGTACATGACGCATTGGCGTCCTCCTTTCCATCTTGTCCAGGGCTTAACGGAATGAAGAGTTCGACGACCGCCCCGTGCGGATCGTCGTTATAGCAATCCATTACGGCCCCATTCCCATACTGCAGACGCAGACGTTCCCGTACATTCCACAAGCCAATATGCGCTCGCCCGGCGTTTGCACCTTGTCCGCCGCAGCGGATCGCCTCCAATACCTCATCCGAAAATCCATCTCCGGTATCACGTACGGTCAAGCAAACGGTCGGCTCTTCCGCCAGATCGTCGAGGATCGCTTCAATGACCAGCATCGTCCGAACATCTGCCCTTACGGCATGCTTGATCGTATTTTCTACAATCGTCTGAAGCATTAGCGGAGGAACTGGGGTCTCCAGCAGATAATCCGGAACATGAATCTCGCTTTCGAATTGATTGGGAAGCCGCAGCTGCTGAATCCGCAAATAATTTCTCGTATGCTGCAGCTCATCCTTTAATAGAACCAAAGCCTGGTTATTGCTCTGGAACATATATCTGAAGTATTGAACCAGGCAAATCGTCATCTCCTGGATCAATTCATATCGCTTCACCTGTGCCAAATGGTACAAAATATTCAGGGAATTCATGAAAAAATGCGGGTTGATCTGGAGCTGCAGTTGCTTCAGCTCCGCCTGCTGCTTGCTCAATTGCTCTTCATAGACGTCAATCTTCAGCTTTTCAATTTGCGACACCATCTGATCTAAGGTGCGATATACCAGCTGAAACTCCTCGGGAGCGGTCGGTACTTTCTCGATTCGCAAATTGAAGTTCCCTTCCCCGATTCTTCGCATTAATTGAACGATCTTCTGCAGCGGGCGAAGCAGCACTTTCCGCAGGAACCACAAGCTGACCGGCAGCAGCAGAACAGCGAATGCCGACAGGATGGCAGCCGTCTTTTTGAGATATGGCAGATTTTCGAGCGTCAGCTTGTCCGGAATGACGGCGACCATGCTGATGTCCGCTTTCTTCGAAGTCTCCCCCACGATGAGATAGTCCTTGTCCTTGCCTGACATGTAATAGCTGTTGAAACCATGGGTGAAATCCAACGTTTCATCCTGCAGGGGCTTCGTGTTATAAAGCGGCTTCCCCTGGGCGTCGACGAACAGCATTGCTCCGGTTTCACCCGTGTTCAGAACCGACATCGGCGACATCAAGGTTTTGAGGGATACCCATGACCCGATGCTGATATTGTCATCCCTGAGCACCTTGATCGCGTAATAGGACCCTTCAATCTCTTGCAGCTGCCAGTTCGCCTCCATTCCATAGAAACGGTTCTGGCTCGTGCTGCTTTCCTGCAGGTAATCTCGCATTTTCAATAATCCGTTATAGGTCATCGACCCTTTGTAGGCTTCAACAAAATCATGCCGCGGCAATGAATATACGAAAAGTCCGTCAATATAAGGATAAACCGATAGATCGGAGGACAGCTTCCGGGAAACATCGCTTTTGGCCATCATATACGTATTGTCCGGCACTGCGTCTTTCATCGTCAGCACACTGACTTCCGATCTGGACAGATTCACCAGATGCCGTTCGATCTCCGCGAGCTGGTTATCGATCTGTCTCATTTGGATGGAGATCATATTTTTATTGGAGACCGCCACCTGATTATGAATGACGTTCACACTGTAATAGCTCATATAGATCAGTAAGGCGATTAGAGGGATTGCCACGCCCAAAAGGCCAAGCACCAGCTTGACGCGAATCGAATTCCAAGGAATTGCCTTGATATGGCTGTACATGATGAGACTCCTCTCCCTGGTATTGAGCTATCCCCATTTTACTACTTCTCCCGATAAAAGTTGAAGCACCAGTCTTTGTCATTGTTTATCCCCGCTCTTGCAATTGCTCTTCCAAAAAGGATAACGTCATCTCAAAGCACTCCATGGCCTCTTTAGTGTTAAGCTGAAATTGATATTCGTGCTGCACGACGCCATGGGACAGCGGGTAAAACAATGACTTCACGGGCACGTTTGCCTCTTTGAGCCGCGCCTCCAATTCCTTGCCGTGTTTTTCAAAAGAACCCGTGTTGCCGTCCGTTATAAAGATGGGCGGGAAATCAGTTGTCACATGGTTTGTCGTTGAAGCTTCTTCTGCTTCGGTCCCATCCTTCCAGTTCCGTGTTCCAATATAAGCCCACCCCAGCTGATTCAGGAAGAACTTCTCTAATCTGCCGGTAACGCTCGCCAGCTGTTTGACGTTATACGGACCGCAATACAGCAGCGCCGCTTGTATGGATTCCTCCGGAACCGCTTGTTCAATCCCTGTCCGCTGCGCCAAGTCGGCATTCGTCTGAATTGCGATGAATTGGGATGCAATTTGGGCGCCGGCTGAGTCTCCGCCGACAATTAGACGGTCCAAGTCCAAGGACGGGAAATCCGAAAGCTCCTTCAGATGCTGATAGACCTCAGTCATCTGAAGGACTGGTGCCGGATATCGTGCCTCGGGAGCCACCTCGTAATTCATGCTGACGACCGCATAACCTTTGCTGGCCATCATCGTACACCAATAGGCGGTGCCCGATTTATCTCCTGACACAAAAGCGCCGCCGTGAACCCATAGGATCGTAGGCAGTTTGCCCGCACGGTCTTTGGGGAGGTACAGGTCCATTTCGTTGGATTTGAATGTCGAAGGATACTTGAGGTCTTTATGAACCTCTACCACCTGCCTAAGCTCCGCCCAATTCGAAGGTGCTGCAGGCGCTGCTTCCGGCTGGCTGCGCAGCCAATGGATAAATGGAACAGGCGTTAAATTTACAAGCAGAAGCCCCCCTATGATAACAAGAACAATGACGGACAGCATCCATTTTATAATCTTCAGAATCAATATGCTTCTCTCCTTAATGCTTCTTTGGTGACGACATTCTACCCCCTTTGCATCCCTGTGATCTACCGTTAATCCGACTTCTTCGTTGTCATATGACGACCTGCGCCAGCATTCCGCGTGTTCTATAGAGTAATGATCCGAATCTAAGATATGGAGCATCCTCAGCTAAGGACAAAACTTACATCGCTATAGTAAAAAAAGCCGCTAACTTAGCGACTTCTAAATCATCTATGTCCATATCCTCCGGCATGCTCCATTCGAATCGCCGATGTCCGTTGTTATGATGAGCAAGTAGCCTGAGGTCTAATCGACTTGATCGCTACGTTTGCTAAGCTCGCGATCTCCTTGGGCTTCGATAACGTCAATGACCGACGACAGGAACGCTAGCGCCAATCCTTGTCCCCAGCCTTGTGCCCATTTCCGGTCAATGCCGAGATATCCTTCGATGTCGTTCATGACCGCCGTTCCTCCGGACACGTTCAGAACCCGTCCGTTATCCGCTATATTTGCGAGAACCCCGGCCAAGGCTTTTCTCACATATTTCGCGTGCAGCGGATTGCCCTGCATCACCATCGCTGCTGCAATACCCGCTGTAGCCGATACTTCGCCGTAAGCTTCCGGGTAATCGAGCACGGTGCCCCACAGACCGTCCTCATGCTGAATCCGTCTAATTGCCGCCAACTGGTCGCGTAAGGAGCTCCATATGTGCATCATGGGAGGATAAAGATAGCCTTCCGGCAGCCCTCTTGCCGCTCGGGACATCGTATAGGCTGCCCAGGCGTTGGCGCGCGCCCAATGAATGCCGGACATATGGTCCTTTTTGACATGGTTATAGCCATGGTACCACAGCCCGGAATCCTCATCTTGCAAGTAATGAATATGCCGTTCGAATTGATGGAGCGCGTCGTCGATGAGCGCCTTCTTTCCGAGGAGCACGCCGACCCGAAGCTCCAAAAATGCCGCCATGAACAAAGTATCCGCCCAGCACTGCTCCGGAAAGTCATTGTTAGCCGACACCGTATGCTGAAGGACCCGGTCACCGAATCGCAAAGCCTGATGCTCCAAATAATCAATCTTGCTTAAAATGAGATCCATATATTTTTGATCCTTCGTCTGTTCATATAGGGTCAGCAGCATATGCCCCATCGCACAGGTGTTCACGGTCCATCCTTCCGGAATGCCCGCCTCTAAGTACTCCTCAACCCAATCGATCATGCGTTCCAGATAAGCATGATCGCCAGTCACCTCGAACAGCCGGCTTATCCCATAGAATGCGACACCTCCCGGCCAATCCCACGTCAAATCCATCCCGAACGTATAATCTGCAACACGCTTGGCGGTTTGCTTTAAATCTTCTAAAGCGATATCTAGTTTCAGATTCATATTGCCCTCCATATCATCCAGAGCCCCCGCTTTCGGCAGGAGCTCGGAGTTTTGGTTTAGATTTTCGTGATTACCGGAATTGACCTGCATCAATCGCTTTTTGCTTCTCGTCCAAAATCTCTTGATAGCCGGCGTCGAGGAATTTCTGCTTGGCCGCTTCGTATTTCGCATCGAACTGGTCTGCTGGCGCAAGGATAATGTCGAGATACAGCTCTTGGAAGAGGTTGTTCAAATCCGCCTTATACTCGGTAACCTTCTCAAGGACTACGGTGAACAGCGGATCCGGCGTCTGGTATGGCTTGGTCTCGTTTCGATATTGAATCATGTCTTCGACAATTTGCTCATAACCCGCAGGCGTCCAGTTATTTTTGTTAGCTTTAAGCGTTAGCTCTGGCGTTGCGAAGGATGGCGCTTCCGTTACAAGTGCCCAATAGTCCTTGTTATTGTTCTGAGAGAGTACGGATTCGCCCTTGAAATCCGGTTTTTTCACCGGCAAGCCATCGGAATCGAGCGTATAGTTCTCACCTTCCACCCCGTTCTGCAGGAACATCAGGTTCTCCGCTTGGCTCATCCACTCGAGATACATCCATACAGCAGCACGCTCCTCTTCCGTCGATTCATGGTTAATTCCCATGATCAACCCGAACGGCCAGTCGGCGCGTCCTTGGGGCATATTTCCCTCCGGTACGCCGGAGCCAGGGGGAAGCACGGCAAATTCAGCTTCCGGATTATTCTTCAGCGTTGCTTCAAACGCATCGGTGTTATTGGTCAGGTACAAACCGTAGGTGCCCGTATTTCCCGCAACAAACTCGGCCTTGAGCTTGTTATCATCGTCGCGTAGATAGAACTCCTTATCGATAAGTCCGTTATGGTATTGATAGCTCAGGTTACGCAGCCAGGCTTCGGTTGCCGGTGTCGTAAAATCCGCAACGGATAGATCGGAATAAAGCGCGTGCGTCTTCGGATCAACCGGCCAGTCACGGAATCCGTAACTATAGTTGAACACGTTCCGTGTTAAACCGGCCCCGGCAACGCCGATTCCTTCTTCCTTCCATTTCATGAGCATTTCATTGTACTTCTCGAGCGAAGTCAGGTCCTCGATTTTCATTCCTACTTTCTCAACCCAGTCTTTACGAATGATATTGACAAAGTTGCTGAAATCTGGACGTGCAGCGAAGAAGAAGGTGTTTTTTTCGTCAACGACGCCGTATTGCAGAATCGTCTCGCTCAAATTGCTCCAATAGGTTGGGGCATAGTGCTCAATCTCTTGCCAGTCCAGCTCCTGCATGACACCTTCTCCATAGTATGCAAGCGCTTGCGGCATGTCGTAGTGGAAAATGATATCCGGCGCCTTGCCGGCTGCGAGCAGCTGCTGATAAGTCGTAACTTCGTTGGTACGGGCGATCGGCGTAAACTTGACCTCGATATTGTATTTGTCGCCGAATTCCTTCTGAATCCAGCGTGTATAGTAGTTGTCAGTTACGTTCCAGCCTTCGAACGCACGCTCATACACTGGAATTTCGAGTGTAACTCTTTCCGGGAAGCCTTGCGAATAATCGGGATAGCTGCCTTCCGCGTTTTGGCTTGGCGTGTTACCCTCATCCGATGGAGAAGGCTTCTTCTCACCATTGGTGCTGTTCCCCGTACATCCCGCTATAAGACCGGCAATTAATATTAAAACCATGAACATAGACATGATTTTCGGTTTGCTCATCGTATTTCCCCCTTATCATTCTCATCATATCGATGCAATAGAATCTGGAAATGCTATTCCTTGATAGCCCCAAGCATGACTCCCTGGACAAAATACTTCTGAATGAACGGATAGACACAAATGATCGGTAAAGTTGCAAAAACGACACATGCTGCTTTGAGCACTTCAGGATTGCTGAGCGAGACTTGCGTCATCTCTAGCTGAAAGCTCTCGCTGGCCTGAACCACCAGGTAATATAGTTTCAACTGCAGCGGCCGCAAATCGACATTATGCTTAATATAGAATAGGGCGTCCTGATAAGCGTTCCAGCGTCCGACCGCGTAAAAAAGGGACAATGTCGCTAGAATCGGCTTGGAGAGTGGAAGTACGATGCTGAACAGGATCCTGAAATGCCCCGCTCCATCCATCCGGGCCGATTCTTCCAGGCTCGCCGGAATATTGCTGGAGATCGAAGTCCTTAAGATCAGCAGGTTAAATGCGCTAAAGGATAGCGGTAATATAAGCGACCACATCGTATCAAGCATCCCCAGGCTGTTGATCAGCATATATTCGGGAATAATGCCGCCTCCAAAGAACATCGTAAACATAAAGATGAAGTTAAAAAACGAACGGCCTTTAAGCTGCTTACGGGATAGCGGGTAGGCTGCACAAATGGTGACGATCATGCCGATCAGTGTGAACAGCACCGTGATGATTACGGATATGTAAAGAGACCTCAGAATACTCTGATCGGCAAAAACTTTGCCGTACGCATCCAGAGTGAACCCCGCCGGCCAGAGAAACACCTTGTTAGCGATGACGTAGGCGTCTTCGCTTAAAGATTTTGCAACAACATGAACGAATGGCAGCAAGCAGGCAAGTGAGGCAGCAATAAGTATGAGCCGTATTAGAATATCCCATATGTCCAGTTTCCTGGTGCGGCGCACCGCATAGCTCCTAGTGAATGTTTTCATCGCTTCCCTCCTTTCTAAATGACTCCATCTTCACCCAGTTTCTTGGCAACCCGATCAGCAATTAAAATAAGGACAAGCCCCACGACAGCTTGGAACAACCCGAGAGCGGTTGCTCGGCTGAAGTTGCCGCCTTCAATTCCCCAGCGATATACCAGAACGGGAATGGTCGTGGTGAACTCCGTGGTTGCTTTGTTCGCTAAGGCAAAGACACGCTCAAAGGAACCCGCCATCACGTGGCCAAGGTTCAAAATCAGCAATGTCACGATCGTCACTCGGATCGAGGGCAGAGTAATGTTCCACATTTTCCGCCACCGGCCTGCACCATCGACGACCGCCGCTTCATACAGCTCGGGGTTAATGCCGCTAATTGCAGCCAGGTAGATGATGGTCCCCCAACCCATGCTTTGCCATACGCCAATAAAGATGTAACTGATTAGCCAATTGACGTTCTCTTGAAGGAACGGGATCCGTGTTCCCCCCAGATTCGCGATCAGATTATTGATCATACCGGTTCCTTCACCCAACAATTGATAAGCGATTGCGCCGATAATGACCCAAGACAGAAAGTGCGGTAAATAAAGCAGAGTCTGATTCACGCGTTTGAAGAAAGCATTCTTGACCTCGTTTAGCAGCAAAGAGAGTATAATCGGCATTGTAAAGCTAAATATAAGGTCCGACACATTCAGCAAAAGCGTGTTGCGGATGGCGCGAGCGAAATCGGGCTTTGCGAATATGTCTTTAAACACTTCCAGACCGACCCATTCGCTGCTCCAGAATCCGTGGGCAATCTTGTAATCCTTGAACGCAAGCACAAGACCGCTCATCGGCGCGTACTTAAAGACCAAGACAAACGCTAAAGGAATGAGAAGCAGAAAATAGAGCTGCCAATCCCGACGAAGATAATAGAGAGTTCCCTGTTTCTTGCCTACGAAGGGGATTAAAGCGGTTTCATTTCCTGGTGCTGCATCTTGGACTTTCAAAATCTCACCTCCTCCATGCGTGATCTCCCCCCGGTTCATTTCCCTATTTCGGTGGCCCCGAGGTTGGATTTATCATATCGCCCCGTTCGTCCGAAGGTAAACGCCGAATATTGATAAGCTGCAGCCACTATTGATCCAAATTGCAGCCGATCCGTTATTCCTGAGAACCCAAGAATCATTTTTGTCTATTTGAATCAAATATTGTCCTGCTCACGAGGTTTTGGATCTCTGCAGCTTGAAGCTGCTCGGCGGCATGCCTTCAAATTTTCGGAACAGACGATTGAAGCTTCGAACATTCATGTAGCCTACCTCGGATGCAATCTGTGCAATCGACAGGTTACTCTCAAGAAGCAGCTCTTTTGCCTTCTCGATTCGGAGCAAATTGAGATAGTCGGACAAGCTTTTACCCGTATGTTCATAGACAATTTTTCGCATGTAGGAGTAACTGATTCCGATTTGCTTAGCCATTTCTTCAAACACGACTTCTTCACGATAGTGCTCATTCAAATAATGGATAATGCGATCGGCATACTTGTTGGACCCGCCCGGTGACCGCGTAAGGTAGTGAACAATCTCGCTGTAAAATTCAATAAGATATTCTTCAAGCTCGTCAAGCGTATCAATAGAAGCAAGGGCTGCGTAAATGTTCCCCCGCGTCGAGAAGATCCGCGCCGTGCTAACATTATTCTCCCTAAGGTGCTTAATGGTCACGCCAACCAATTGATGATAGATGAATAGGATATTATCGTAGGACACGTATTCGGCAGAACGGATTTCGTTACGAATGATTCTCAGTTCTTCGATGATGCTATCCAGATCGCTATGACCAAGGAAGTTCAGAATTCGTCTTTCGCTGTTAACAGGGTAAATGTATTTTTTATCCCGCCCTTCTTCCTCCTTCCAGCACGTAATGCCGCCATTGCCGGCAATCATGCGCTGCTTGATCGCTTCCATCGCCTCTGCAAAGCAATCCGAGATCAGGCGAATTGAATCTGCCGGGCTGCTTACGCCGATCGTTACGGAGTGCTTGAGCAATTCCGCCGCACTGTTCCTCAACATGTCTAAAGCCGCATAAATGGCAAGCCTATAGTTGTCATCTTCCACCTGTCTGTAGTTGATCAGGATTGCGAAGTGGCCGTCACCATGATAGACGCAGCGCGCGTGAACATCTTTCGGGAATAAATCGTCACATTTGGAGATGAGCAAGTAGCGATGGTAACTGCGCGTTTCCGGATTATTCAGGCTTATATAAGTTCGGTAACCGTCGATGGAAACGACGGCTACAAGAAAGTGCAAGTCCGGGAAAATCTCTTCCGCTTGTGGGGTCACTTCACCCCGCAGCAAACTATGGATGGCGTGGCTTTGGGCATCCTGCTCGCGGATACTTAGCAGCTTATAAAGCCCTTCTTCCTCTTCCTGCATGCGTCTGAATGCCGCCTCCAGAAAGACGAGCTCATTCTTATCGCGCACCCCCGGATTGACTCGGCCGCGTACCGTACGGACCAATTCCCTGGCTGGCTTGGATAACCATGTCGCAATAAAAACGGTCAGTATGGACCCCGCAAAAATAATAACGATCGTAAGCAAAAGGATACTTCTCTGCAAAGTAAGGGGCTTATTCATCAATTCGTCGACCGAGTAGATGCTTACGTTCGTCCAACCGAATTCTTTCGTAGGGGACCACGCATATAGCAATCGCTCGCCGTTAAGCTCGCGGAACATGTACCCTTCAGGCAATGCTTGCCGGGCGATTTCGCGAATATACGGCTCCTCGTAGGCGTTCTTGAGCAATAAATCTTTGTCGTGATGTGAGATGATGGTACCGCTTGACTTCATAAGCAAATAGCCTTGCTTGCCTGACTTCGATGATTGCAAATATTGCTCGATTTGACTCTCCTTCAGATTGACAACGATCGTTCCGCGTGTAGCGGTTGACAGCCGGTTTAAAGGCAGTGCGAACGATAAGACATTAACGCCCGAATCGAGCTTGCGCGGATACCATACGCCGCGTATCCCTTTTTGCTCCATAAGCGCCTCGTTCAGCCAGTCGATGGACTCGTATCTGTCCAAGCTCGTTATGCCTCTGTCCGTAGAAATCACGTAATTCGCGTCGTCCAGGTAAAAGAAAGATGAATACACCCCATCGACGCTCTGATTCAGATTCAACAATTCCTTGAGCACCGCCATCGCTTTGCTTACATTCACGTAATTCGTCTTAAGCTCTGCAAGAGACTTATAAGGACGGATTCGATCGAAGACGTCGGTGCCTCCTAGGCGTACCGTATTCTGGGACAAATTGTTCAACGCATTCTCATTAAGCTCGCGATTGGCATTTAATTCTGCAAGCGAAGTTTCCGCAAAGGCATGCTCTGAATTCTGTAGAATCTGAGAGCTGCTATACCAGGTTAAAATCGCCATCGGAATGGCCATGATGCAAAATAGGATTAATGCCAATTGCATCATCATTGGAATTCGCTTCATTGGACCCCTCCATACCCTTATTTTCTATAGAAAATCACTTATGTATTAAGATAACTAAAGCGCTTACATTTGTCTTCGTTTTTATGTTTATGGTGGTTAGATCTGAGTTTCGTATTATCTGAGTTTCCCATTATATGTTAAGTCAATCTTGTTCAACTCGTAAATCGCCACAATTGATATTCTTTATCAACATCTGATTCTCTTCGTATAAAGGATCATTTCTTACCATGATGATCAATAATGGCATGCCTAATATTTTGCAATTACCCTACCTTTTCCATGTTATTAAACTTGGTTGTTTTGCTGCCGCTCGAATGGCCGGACTTTCGAGTTTATATTAAATTTATTTAGCTGTGCTAGAGTAAGTGCGACAAATTAAAGAGGGGGAAACAACCTTTGAGGAAGCTATTAAGTCCCATTACCGATTGGGTCTCAACCAAAAAAGGGATGTGGATTACGATTCTGGTCTGGCTGATCGTTATGGTCGGTTTAAGCGCGGGTCCCACGCTTGGCGATTACAAAGCCACCAACTTCCAGTCACTTCCAGATGAAGCACAGTCCATCATAGCCGAGAACAAATTGGAGAACACATTTCCGAATGAGCAGGGAACGCCAGGAATCCTGGTTTTTCATAATGCATCAGGAAACGTAAACCTGGATGAAGTAAAGCATATTTTGAATGGAGTCCTATCCGCCAAGATTCAGGGAGTCAAATCCATAGTCGATATCGGCACCCTGCCGCCTCAAGCCCTGAAGGGTTTTACTTCGGAGGATAACTCTACCATCATCGTTCCCATGAGCCTGGAAGCCGGTCTTGGCAGCAGCGAATATTCGGAAATCAATGACGAAACCTCCAGACTTGGCAACGAGATTGCCAGGGGTCTGAGTACAGACTTCTATATTACAGGTCCAGCCGGGATAGCCGGCGATACGATCAAGCTCTTCGAGCAGGCGGATTTTGTTCTGCTACTTGCCACCATTGTCATCATTCTTGTATTATTGATCGTTATTTACCGTTCACCGCTGCTTGCCTTCATTCCTCTACTTGCGACGGCTATCGTATATCAGGTCGTCAACCAATCCGTAGCCTTGATGGGCTCAGCCGGACTCGAAATTAACAACTCGACCACCTCCATCATGAGCATCCTGCTGTTTGCCGCCGTCATCGACTACTCACTGTTTGTGTTCTCGCGATACCGCGAGGAATTGAATAAACATGAAAGCAAATATACTGCAATGCAGTTTGCCATGCGAGCTACCGGGGAACCTGTGTTTTTTGCAGGCGGCACCGTGCTCGCCGCGATGCTCGTTCTGTTCTTCATGGATTTCCGTGATTATCAAAATTTTGCGCCGGTATTCGGTTTGGCCATGCTTATTATTATGCTCGCTTCCGTCACCCTTGTCCCAGCCCTGTTCACCCTGTTTGGGAGAAAAGCGTTCTGGCCTAAGGTTCCTCAATTCGGTCAGAACAATGAAATCAAACACGGTTTCTGGGGGCCAGTAGCCAAATTCGTGGTGAACAAGCCGCTGCTCACCGGTGGAATCGTGGCTGTCTTCATGATCGTGACCGCCTTGAACGTATTCAACCTGAATTATGAATTCGACACCGTCAAAAAATTCCCCGAAAACTTGCCTTCGCGTGTAGGTTATGAGATCGTGGAATCTAAATATAACAAAGGCGAGCTTGCACCCTCGACGCTTCTTCTGGAATCCGAGAACGCGCTATCCGACGAGCAGATCGATCATTTCCTGAAAAAGCTGGAGAATTACGAAGAAATCGACTCCGTCCGCTTGGCCGGCATCACGGAAGATTCCAAGGCGGCAAAACTCAGCGTTGCCTTGACGATGAATCCTTATTCCACCGAAGCTATCGATTTTATTGAAAAGCTTCAGGGCCAGACTGACGCCCTTCTTAACGAGTTGTCTCTTCGGGGCGATGTTTACTACGGCGGCGTGACAGCCAAACTAGTCGATGAACGGACCGTAAACAACGGTGACATTATCAAAGTCATCATGCTGGAAACGGCTCTGATTCTCGTGCTGCTGGTTGCCTTGACTCGTTCGTTAAAAATGTCGATGTATATGATGGCCACCATCCTCATATCTTACGTGTCAGCCCTTGGCCTGGGCATCTTCCTGATCGATATGCTGTTCGGGTACGAATCCATCAGTACGCGAGTTCCTGTCTATGCGTTTATATTCTTGGTGGCGCTGGGGATCGATTATAATATTATTCTTATATCCCGCTTCCTCGAAGAGAGAAAAACATTAAAGATCAAGGAAGCTCTTGAAGTGGCCATCCGCAATACGGGTGGCGTCATTTCCTCGGCAGGCGTGATCTTGGCGGCAACCTTTGCCGCATTGACCACCATGCCGATTGCCGATCTCTTCGTGTTCGGTTTTATGGTTGCGATTGGTATTTTATTAGATACATTCCTGGTAAGAGGCATTCTGCTTCCATCCTTAATTCTATTTTTCGAAAAAGATAAGGATCCTAGAAAGCTCTCATCCCAGGCATAATGTAAGGTATGGAGGAGTCTTCCGTGAAAATTTTAGTCGTAGACGATGATTACGATATCCTGCAGCTTGTGACCATCCATTTGACGCGGGAAGGCTATACGGTTTTACAAGCTCATAACGGGAAGCACGCGCTGGAGCTTCTGGAAGAGTCGGAGGTAAACCTGGCCATCGTGGATGTCATGATGCCCGGGATGGATGGCTTCTCCCTGACTAGAATACTAACGAAAGAGCTCGACATTCCTGTCATCCTGCTGACCGCCAAGGGACAATTATCCGACAAGGAACAGGGGTTCAAATCAGGCTCCGAGGATTATCTTGTGAAGCCTTTTGAGCCAAAGGAGCTGCTGTTTCGGGTTGCCGTTGTTCTTCGCCGCTATGGCCGCGCAATGGAAAGTGTTTTGAAGGTCGGCAATGTGAAGATCAACCGGAACGATTTTGAAGTGATCATCAAGGATGAAACCATTCTCTTTCCTCTAAAAGAGTTTGAGCTGCTGACTATGCTGGCAGTACGGGCCAACAAAGTCACTCCCCGGTCCGTTCTTATCGAACAGGCATGGGGCGAGGATTATCAAGGCAACGAGATGACATTGAATACGCATATGAACCGGATTCGCGACCGTCTCAAACGTTACAACGCTTCGATCGAGATCCAGACCATCAGGGGCATTGGTTATAAATTAGAGGCGGCCGAATGAAAACATTATATCGGGAGTTTATATCCACAACACTGCTCATTCTAGGGATCAGCATTTTTATCGGATTTATTCTGGCAAACGTTGTCTACGTGATATTTACCAAAGAAGAAATCACGCAGCAAAACATGGAGGTTGCCGAACAAATCGTCCACGTTCTCGAGGAAATGCATGTATCAAGCCATACCGTGCACCCCTTCCTTGAGTCCGTCGGACAACTAGGATACCAGATATATTTGGCTAACCGTTCAGGGGAGGCGTATTTTTTCGGTGAGCCTTTTGAGCATAGAAGGCTGCCTGACCACACCATGGACCAGGTGTTAAGCGGCACGCCGTATATGGGGAAAGACGGCATATGGGATCAGCTCTGGATGATGGGGCATTTCTCCAATGATATTAGAAACACCGTCGGGCTCCCCCTTCAAATCGGAAATCAGACTTATGCTCTATTCGTCAAACCGGCCAGCAAAATCCTATTTTCCGATATCCATATGATGCTGGCGGGATTTATCGTAGCTGTCGCCATCGTGAGCCTATTGGGTGTAATCAAAATGACCAAACGGCTAATTCACCCCATCTCGGAGCTGTCCGAAGCGACGAAAGCGATCACCAACGAAGATTTTACGTATTCGCTGGATATCCATCGTAAGGATGAGCTGGGCCAGTTGGCTGAGAACTTCCTGCGTATGCAGCAGCAGCTGCAGCATAATGACGTCGCCCGGAAGTCCTTCATCAGCAACGTGTCTCATGATTTTCAATCTCCATTAATGAATATTCAAGGGTATGGAGACCTGCTCCTTCTTCCGAATCTGGATGAGAAGACGCGGCTGCAGTATGCGGGTATCGTGAGCGATGAAGCTAGACGATTATCGAATCTGACCAAGCAGCTTCTGCTGATTACGTCCCTGGATCAATCCGGTTACCCGGTGAAAAAGAGCCCTCTCCGACTGGATCTGCAAATCAAGGAATCCATCAAAAAACATCAATGGAGTCTGCAGGACCGGAACCTGACCATCTCGTACAAATTAGATAAAGCCGTGTTGTACTCCGATCGCGAGCTGCTGGCGATCGTGTGGGATAACTTGATAACGAACGCCATTAAGTACAACCAACCGAACGGCCATATCTTCATTTCCTGCACCACCGCCGGAAACAAGATCATCCTCACATTCGAGGACACCGGTGTCGGTCTGTCGGAGGCATCAGCCAAGCAAGTGTTCGAGCGCTTCTACCGGGTGGATGCAACCCGCAAGAAAGACGGGACAGGCCTTGGCCTGTCCATTGTTAAAGAAATCATCACACTATTAAACGGAACCATAACGCTCGAGAGCGAGCTTGCGAAGGGTACGACCTTCACCGTTATTTTTCTAATGGAAGGACATGATGAATCATGGAACAAAAATGGAGTTTACGGTTAATTCGATATGCAGCGCTGTTCGGCATTTTTGGAACCTATCTTGGTTCCAAAATGTCTGGCGAGATGGACTACTCCCTTCGTCCGATCCACGCCCACATTTTACTGGTCGGCTGGTTGTCGGTATTTGCTTGGGGAATCTTCTACAAGGCATACAAAGTAAGATATAAGAAACTGGTTGCTGTCCACGGCTGGCTGGCGATCCTGGGGTCCTTCGGCTTAACGTTCGGAATGTGGATGTACAATTTGAATCCTTTTCAGCTGGACGACAGTTTGGTTTTGGTCTTGTTTATTGTGGGCGGTTCGCTCCTGCTGCTTGCCTTTCTGTTATTTGCCATCATTACATTTTTTACGGAAAAAGAACAACAATAAGCTTCTTCTAAATAGAAAACAGCCAATCCCTCTCCAAGCGAAGGATTGGCTGTTTTTCATTAGTGGATGCTGCGTCAATTTTATGAATCATCAAGGATTGAATTATAGATTTCTATAGGAATAGTGCTTCTTGTGTTGTTACGCAAACATCTCAATGCCAAGGAAAAGGAGCAGACCGCTAACACTTGCATAAGCACTGAGGATGTGCTGTTTGGAATCTTTCTTATAGCGTCTTTCAACAACGGAACGGAAAGCGTGTAGAACAGCTACCACAAGTATAACGTCCTGATAAGCCGACGATCTCCACTCCCAAACAATCCTCATGAAGTAAAGGGCGGTTAGGGACAAAGCTATGATGATCAACTCCCCAATCAGATGAAATCGATTGATATGCTTATAGAGCAGCTGATTTGAATCGTTGGATACCTTGAGCTTTTTTTTGATCCATAAGTAACCGGAGACGAATACGATCGAATATAAAATGAGACTGAGTAAGAGCATGCTTAAGTCACCCCTTTCCAAAGTTAGCGGCCGTGCAACAGCTGGTATTCCCGTAAAGGTGGTTGCAACGGGTTTAACCGAAGCACCTGGACACAAAGTATAACTTTTGGCATTGCAGGATAGTAAGAGGAATATAATATTCTTAAAAATAAACTACCAATTAAGAGGAGAAATGTATGGAAGAGAGTATGCTCTACATATTATCCATTATTGTCACTTTTATGTTTATTTCTATCGCCGTTTTTCAGGTGTTGCTCGCGCTTGGTTTGCCTTTAGGCGAATTTGCAATGGGTGGATATTATAAAGTGCTGCCCTACAAATTACGTGTTGTAAGTGCTATAAACGCTATTATTCTTCTCGTTATGGGAGTTGTTTTTTTGCAGCATACTAACGTCATAAATATCTTTAATGTTCTGCCTACGAATATTTTAGTTTGGGTAATTACTGTATTTCTTGGCATAAATACGATAGCAAATCTAATATCCAGAAGTACAAAAGAAAAATATGTAATGACACCATTATCGAGCATTGCGTTTATATTGTGTTTCATGATCTCTTTATCATAAAGTTTTCAATGCATACAGTTGCGAAATGATCCGGTCGAGTCTATCTTTGATGAGGATCGCCTCTGCATATCGGACAGGAATTCCTTCATACCCATAATAGATACCTGCCAATCCACCGGCAATAGCTCCGATCGTATCCGAATCATCTCCTAGATTTGCCGCCTTTTGAACGACTCCTGCAAAATCCGACGTATGGAGCAAAATATGCAGTACCCACCGGAAGGTATGGACCACATAACCGCTTGCCGGGCAGTCCGGCTGTGCTTCAATGATGCCTTCGTAATCGCTACCCACCACCTCGGCCATGATGGCTGCTCTTAAATGTTCACCCTGCAAAAGGCGCTGTGCCATTCGGTTGTACATGACGCAGACTTCGGCACACCTTGGATCATAATGCGTCATCCGTGACTGCATGACGGTCACTCGGTCAATGTCCGCCGGGTCCTTGTAGGCAAGTGCTGCAGGCAGGCATCGCATGAGGGAGCCATTCCCGCCGCTTTGCCCCATATCCATGTGCGCCACAAAGGCCGCTTCGAACCAGTCTCCCTCATACTTTTGAAAAAC
Source organism: Paenibacillus sp. FSL W7-1332 (assembly GCF_037969785.1). Lineage (NCBI taxonomy): Bacteria > Bacillati > Bacillota > Bacilli > Caryophanales > Paenibacillaceae > Paenibacillus > Paenibacillus sp. FSL W7-1332. The sequence goes on from NZ_CP150209.1 coordinate 4,136,367, forward strand.
TTGACGGATGATATTCCCGATGTCTTTGGGCCTCGATTGGTACCATTCCATGAAGAAACGCCCGATCGCCTCCATTGGCTCCCCTGGATTTTCGTGAATTCCTTCTGCCACGCACAGCGTCATCATCGTATCGTCGGTCACTTCGCCCGGTTCCAGCTGCCACACCCCGCCGCCGATGATCTCCGTCAAATAGCCGTGCTTCTCCTTAATCTCCTGCACGCTCATAAACTCCGTCGTTCCGCCAAGCGCATCGCCTACAGCCACTCCATACAGGCCGCCTTTGATTCGGTTATATAATATATTGTCCATACAACCACCTCGTATCTGTTCATTAAATAAGAAATCCATTAAGTTAATTATAACAAAATGGACAGTGGTCATCTTCTAAATATAAAGAAATGGGGCATCGGTAAATTAAAAAAGCCGCGATTTTCGCGACTTCGGCTGCCCATATGCTCTAACCATCCCGATTCGTAAAGGTAATTGTGCTGGAAGTTCCCCCCCTGGGAATGAGGGAGAACCGACTGTTTTTTTAGCCGGCTCTTCTTCACATAACCTTATCGATCGTGCGAGATTATGTCTCTTGTGCAGTAAGTACATGTTCCGGCGCTTTTTGGTTCATGATCGGCACCATGACGAGTGAGCCAAGAAGAAACAGTAATCCTGCTCCGCTATAGATCGTACTCAGCGAAAAGGCGTCTTTTAACGCGCCAGCGAAAGACATGGAAATGACCATCATCCCAACAAACATCGGATTCAGAACCCCATTCACCCGACCGACTATGGAAGCATGCGACCATTTCAGGATCATGGTGCTGATCCCGATATGAATGCAAGGGAAAACAAGCCCATTTAGAAATTGAACGGTCAGCGTGACCGGAACACTAGTCGAATACCCCACTATGGTTGTACAGACCGCGCCTGCCAGCATGCCTATGGCAAGAAGAACCTGCGGCGGAACCCGCTTCGCGAAGACGGCCACGATCCCGCCCCCGATGAGCATAGCAGCGCCATTCACCATTAGCAGATATTGCAGGAACTCCTCGCTCCTGCCCAGCCGCTCCGTTACGATAAACAGGTTGAGCGCTTGGGCTACGCCAACAGCGAGGCCGGCGAGAATAAACGCAAGCCCGAGCATGCGCAGCACTTGACTTTGCCAAACATAGCGGAAGCCTTCAACGAAATCTTTACGGAATTGCCCTTTTACGGCGGCTGTTTGAGATTTCATATCATCCTCCGGCAGGCGAATCAGGACGAGCGCGGATAACAGAAAAACTACGCCCATTACAGCGATCGATGTTTCAAGGCCGAACGTGCTGTAAACAAATGTACCAAGCATAGGGCCAAGGACCATGAAGATGGCCATCAGCGATTGGAACAAAGCCATCCCTTGCTGCAGTTGTTCTTCAGACACGTGATACTTAAACAATCGCATACTTGAAGGTTGAGAGAACTGCGATAGAATAGCTGAGATGAATGCGACAAGGTAGACGGATTGCCATGAACCGTAATGGATGGTCAGAAGCACTACGAATACCGATACCGCGGATAATAAATCGCACCAGATCATCGTTCGCTTTGGCTTCCATCGGTCCGCAAATGTACCTCCGATGAACGAAAAAACAAATATCGGGGCAAATTCTGCTACGCTGATTAGCGAAATAGCGTATGGATCATTATTGGTTCTATCCGCTACATACAGGAGGATAGCAAAATTACGTACCCAGATTCCGATCTGCAGAAGCACGCTTGATAATAAAATCGTCTGCAGGAACCGATTGCGAAGAAGGCTTGGTGCATTAGTGCTTGTGTCGTGCCTATTCAATCTTTTCAACCTCCAATTTGTCTATAAAAATGCCAGCTTGAGTCGTGGTATGTCTCTCCTTTCCAATCCTTATTATACGGACTCCATCATCGTTGACCTCCTCCTTAAGACTGAATTTACATATTCAATATTCGAATCTACTCACGACGTAAAGTACCATTTCATTTAACCAAAAAGCCGCCAATAGCAGCTTTTGCATACTGATTAAATCGGGCTCGGAACCAGCGTTTGCCGTTAGTGTCAAGACATACTTGCCAGATGTTCCTCAAGACGGTCCATGGTCTGTTCGGCACCTTGAACGGCATAGGTTTTCACCTTATCGAATACAGCGACCGTTTCCTCAAAAACGGTTTGATACGTCAAATGTGTCTTACCTTCCAGTTCCTCAACGCTTACTGACGCCAGAAAATGCGGAAACACGGCATGTTTGATAACGATTCGCTCGGGTTTAACGACCTCAACAAACACGTTGGTGTTGGGAAAATCAACGCCATCAGGACCGTGCATAATAAACTCCCATGTACCACCCGGTTTCATATCAAACTGCTGAGTAGTCATCGTAAAACCTTGAGGCCCCCACCACTTCGACAAGTGCTCCTGTTTTCGATCATAGCAGGTTATTCATTCATGGATTTCTTTCAGATTGCTCACTTCTATAACCCAATCGTCGCATACGATAACGCCCGATTTCGGAATATTTTTTCTTGTCCATATCGGCTGACAAAAAAAGTCGCGATTTCCGCGACTTCGTATATGTCCTCATCCTCTGACCATGTCCTGCGACTTTCCTTACTTCACTTGCCTTCCTCATCGGCTGAGGGACCGTACATGCCCGGCACCGGAACATCAAGCAGCCGTAGATAAACTCCGAGCTGCGCCCGGTGGTGAACCATGTGACTTAAGCCGAAAGTGCGAAGCGCGATTGCACGCGGTTGACGCTGGAGAATATGGTCGCCGTTCCGCAAGGTCCATTCCTCGGCGAGCGATTTCTCGTCGCATTCGGCTAACAGCTTATTAATCTGTATAACGTTCGCGTCAAATTCCTCCAGCACGTCTTCGCGTCTTTCCAAAGCTTCCCGCCGAATCGGCACGGATGAAAGATCGAATTCCGGGTATAGAAGAATCGCGACTTGCCAGTTCAGCAGGTTGATCAGATGCGTGGCGAGCCCGCCTAATGTCATTGATTTTACGTGGGGCTTCCAGGTCATATGCTCCTCGGGTAAACACTCCAGGATTCGGCGCGTTTGAGCCAATTCATGTTCGGCATCTCCGATAATTAATGGTTTCGTCATAGTTTCCCTCTCCTTCTTATATGGCAGACACAAGTGGGTTAAGATTACATCAAATATCTTCCCGTGATCGACTGCTCCGCATGGATGATCTTCGAAGGTGTGCCCTCGAATACCACTTGGCCACCCCGGCTCCCCCCGTCCGGTCCCATATCGATAATCCAATCCGCTTGACTGATCACGTCGAGGTTATGCTCGATGACGATCACCGTATTGCCTGCATCCACGAGACGGTTCATGATCCCAAGCAGGTCACCGATATCTGACATATGTAGGCCCGTCGTCGGCTCATCCATCACGTAGATGCTCCCCTTCTTATGCAGCTCGCTTGCCAGCTTGATCCGCTGGCATTCCCCGCCTGAGAGCGTACTGAGCGGCTGGCCGAGTGTAATATAGTTCAGCCCTACATCACTCATTGCTTGCAGCTTGCGCACAACCTCTTTTAGTTCAAAAAATTCCAATGCCTGCTCCACCGTCATCTCCAGCACTTCTGCAATGGATTTGCCGTTTAATTTGTACTCGAGCACCTCTTCCTTAAACCGTCTGCCTCCGCATACTTCGCATGGCAGCTTCACGTTCTCGAGGAATGCAAGATCTGTATACACTACACCCAGCCCTTGACAGTTATCGCAAGCCCCTTTGGAGTTGAAGCTGAACAAACCTTGATTGACCTTGTTTGCAGAAGCAAACGCTTTGCGAACATCGTCCATTATGCCCGTATAGGTTGCAGGATTCGAGCGTGTTGACACGCCTACCGCCGATTGGTCAATGACAATCGCATCCGGATGGTGGCTGAGGAATACTTCGTTAATCAGCGTACTCTTGCCAGAGCCTGCAACTCCAGTAACGACGGTCAGTACGCCGGTTGGAATATCTAAACTCACGTTCTGAAGGTTGTGAAGTGTGGCATCCTGGATAGATAGCTTGCCGGCGGGTTGCCTGCAATCTTGTTTCAGCTGAAGCGGCCGCTTCATATGAGTGCCTGTCAGCGTGCCTGCCTCCAATAAGCCTTCGAAGCTTCCTTCATATACGATCGTCCCACCGCGGCTGCCGGCGTGAGGTCCTACGTCTACGATATGATCCGCCACCTTGATCACATCGGGATCATGCTCGACAACAATCACGGTATTGCCCTTGTCGCGCAGTTTCTGAAGCAATTCATTTAACCGGTGTACATCACGGGGGTGTAGGCCCACGCTGGGCTCATCGAAGATGTAGGTGACATCTACCAGACTGCCGCTCAGGTGCTTCACCATCTTGACGCGCTGCGACTCGCCGCCGGACAAAGTGTCCGTTTCGCGATCCAGCGTCAGGTAGTCAAGCCCGATATCCACCAGATGCTGCAGCCGCTCCGTTAGTGACTTCACCATCGGCGCTGCGACCGCGTTGTCAATCTCCCGGATAACTCGAATGAGCTGACCAACCTCCATGGAGGACATTTCCGCAATGTTGAGTCCATTGATCCTGCAGCTAAGGGCTGCCAGACTTAGTCTGGCACCGCGGCAGCTGGAACACGGGCCCTCTGAAATGTAGGGTGCAACAGCTTTTTGTGTGCGCTCGGACTTCGTCTTCACATCCTGCTTGATGTATTTGTTCGTGAACTTCTCAATGACGCCTTCTACTGTAATATTCGTTGCCTTGCCGGCGAAGTCCATCTTTACTTTCCTTGCCTTGGCGTACAGCAGCTGATCCAGTTCATCATCCGAATAGTCGTTCAGCTTCTTATCGAGATCAAAGTCCCCGGTCTGCACGATCATGTTCCACTCCCAGCCGTTCACCGAATAGTCCGGCAGCATAATAGCCCCTTCGTTGAGCGACTTTGACATATCCAGCGCCTTGCTCATATCGACGCCTAGTTTCCGGCCAATCCCGTTACATTCGGGACACATGCCTTGCGGATCGTTAAACGAGAACATGTTCGCTTGTCCGACATAAGGCTGTCCCACTCGGGAAAAGAGAAGACGGAGAATGGGAGAAATATCGGTAATCGTGCCCATCGTGGAATGGGAACCGCCGCCTAGCCGCTTCTGATCAACGATTACAGCCATGCTCAGATTCTCGATCGCGTCCGCATCTGGCTGCGGATAACGAGGAAGAAAGTTACGCACGAACATACTGAAGTTCTCATTCAGCAAACGCGTGGATTCTGCGGCAATCGTATCGAAGACGATCGATGACTTGCCGGATCCGGATACCCCGGTGAATATCGTGATCTTCCGCTTGGGAATACGCAAGGATACGTTCTTGAGATTGTTTTCCCTCGCAGCCGAGATTACGATATATTCCTGATTCGATTCGCTCATGGCTAACATCCTTCCGATCTGGGTTCAAACGCAACCTGTTTTGTAATATGAAGAGTGGGCTGAAGTGTGGTATGTATAAGCATATACTAATTGGACACCATTTAGTGACATAATGATTATAGGAAACTACTTCGTGTCATGTCAATCCATAATTTTGCTCATATTGAATTTTAGACAGGCATGCAAAAATGGCCCTCCCTTAAGGGAAGGCCATCTGTCAACTATGATCGAAAGACGGAACTATAGTTGCTCGGTCTGTGATTGTTTGCTTTTACCAGGTGCAAACCAACCGAGAAGGGCTATCGCCACCAAGACACCATAGAAGATTATGGTCCAGACTGTGCTATGTGGGAAATGGTGATCTAACACCCCAATATCTTCATGGGCTAAGGTAATCACAGCGAGCTTGACACCGACCCATGCCACGATTGCATAAGCCGTGGTCTCCAGCGCTGGCCGTTGAGCAAGCAGCTTAACAAACCATGTGGCTGCAAATTTGATCAGAATAAGCCCGGCGATTCCGCCAAGCACAACAACCAAGAATTTTCCTCCGTCCATACCACCGAAATCAGGAAGCGGTGAATCCGGGAGACCCAGTGCCAAAGCCACAGCAGCAAGAATGGAATCAATCGCAAAGGCCAGATCCGCAATCGCAATTTTGCTTACCGTTGGCCAGAAGCCTTTACCGGCAGCATCTTTCTTTATGTCCTCGCGAATATTTTTATTTTCCTTACCGAAACGTGCTTTGATGATGTGCTTTAATCCGAGGTACAGAAGATAAGCAGCTCCAATCGCCTGTATTTGCCAGACGTTCGCAATAAACGATATCGCAAATAAAGCCGCGAAGCGAAAAACAAAAGCCATAATGATCCCGTAATTGATCGCTTTCTTCTTCTGGTCCTCCGGTAAGTGCTTCGCGATAACTGCCAACACAAGGGCATTATCCGCCGATAGTAAACCTTCCAATCCAATAAGAATTAGTAATGCCCATGCATACTCTAGCCAAATTGACTCCAACAGTACTTCCCCTCTCTTATGTGCGATGTTCATGGTTAAACTTCTGGCTGAAAACATCTAATCTCCACTTTAAAGAGCAGAGGTTTTTCCCCAGTTTTGATTGTTCCATGACTTCCTTTCGTTATTACGTTGTCAAGTAACGTCTCGTTTCATTCATTTCAGGCCAAATTTTCAGACCCACGGTCAGCTTGGCGACTTCCCGAAGCCAGCATCAAAAATCCCCTTTTCAAAGGGGATTTTCCTATACATTCTTTTTTTGCTATTTTCGCCAAAAAGTTGTACAGTCAGCTTTATCCATAATATTAAACTCGATCATTTTCTCAAGTAATGAGAAGTCAACCGGTCTTTCCCACCGGATACGTACTAACTCTTTGGTGTGATCATAGCCAGCCTGTACAATTTCATCAGAAAAATGCTGAATCACTACTCTTTCGGGTGCAACAGCCAAATGTTGTTTGGCAATGCTAAAGCCAATGATAAATGTACCGTGGTCGGTAAACATAGGCTGGTTCCACGCCATTTTCGGCATTAATTCCGGAAATTTTTTAGTTACCCAAGCCAAAACCTCTTCCGTACGTTCACGATGTTCAGGGTTATCAATATGTGCTAAATATTCTGCAAAGACTTCCATGTTGTTCCTCCTAATATGAAAATGATGTCGATCGGAGAAGCAACTATATATTCTCAACATATACGATCCCCACACAATTCTAATACAAGAGGATTTTCTTATGCAAGAGAGTTTTTTATTTCCCCCATTAAGTTTTTTTTCAATATATAATGATATGTCTTGGTTACTACGCTTTTGTATTCAAATAGAAAATGACCCCATATTGCGATTCACCTTTGTTATCATGTCCATTTTATCCACATTGTAATTAAACGCCCCTGGTTGGCATCAAAAGCGGAGCCTACGGGAAACTTAATGGTGCAATAAGATAAAAGTTCATTTGGCACAAAAAAACCTCCGCAGCCATTTCACAGGGAAGTTCCTAAATCCTTAGAAAGTTGTAGAGGGTCCGGCCCGGTATTTCTTGTCATCCATATGTGCATGTTCTGACCTTTTTTTACATACCTATGAGAGAATACTCATGTTTTCAGGCGAAAGAAGGGATATCATGAAGACAAGATGGGGCATGGCTTTGTTGTTGCTCTTTATAATCGCGGCTATGATTCTTTACCAGCAGGTTCATGATCGTTCCAAAGTAGAAAACCTGTATACTGATGGGCAGCTTCGCATGGAAATACAAACCGTTCAATCTGTCGCAGAACCCATGAAAGAAACGTCCTTCCAGGTTTTCATTACCGAGCTGCCTAAGAAGCCCATTGCTAATGCCGATATTAAACTAAACCTCAAGATGCCCGATATGTTTTGTGGTGTGTTCCCCGCCGAGATTGTCGAATCAAAGCCGGGTGTATACAGCGCAACGGCCGTACCTGTTATGCAAGGACTTTGGGAAGCGGAAGCGGTCCTTCGTTGGGAGGATCAAAATGTCACGGTGAGGACGTTGTTCAACGTTCGCTAGCCCTGCTTACCATAACCATGGGTGAATTCCCGGGATCCATCCGTTAGCGCTAATTCCTTTTAAAATGGAAAGCACCCCCATTAAAAAGGCCAGAAATCCGCCGAGTTTACGCATTCCTCTGCGCCACTTTTTCGTTAAACTGCCGGCGGACAGCGCCGTTAGGAGTAGAATGGGAAAAGTCGAAAGTCCAAATACCAGCATGATCAAGAGGCCTTCCAGACCAGATCCGGATGCCGCTGCATTCATATGCATCGCATAGGTCAAACCGCATGGAAGAAAACCGAGCAGGAGGCCCGTTAGAAAAGTCGCAAACAACTCATACCTCTGACCAAGCCGTTCCAATTTCAGATGCAACAAAGAATGTCTCGGCAGATGCGCGTTATAAATGGGCAGTGTGTACCGACGAAATGTCCACAGCAGAATGAGCAGACCTCCAATGACGCTGGCCGCGCCTTGAAAGCCAACAAAGCTGCCAGCCACATCCAGGAAGGAGCCCACCATCCCCATAAAGCCTCCGATCACCGTGTACGTTGTCACTCTGCCAGCGTTGTAGGCTAACGTAGAAGCAAGCGGAGATCTGCTGGTTCGAAGGGCCAAAGAAGAAACGATCCCTCCGCACATCACCAGGCAATGCGGCGCCCCCATCAAGCCTGTCAGAGCTACTAACAGTAATCCGCTCCCCGTCCAGTCCATGTTCTCAACCCCCTTCCCGGCCGGACAATATGCCGTTCTTCATAGGATCGCACATCCATTCATTGTATGAAGGTGCACGAATATTAAGAATAGCTATTCTACTGAATCAGGTCCGAATACCGGCGCTAATTTTGATGAGGACAATTGCTCGCTTAGACCGAAATATTCGCAAAAATTCATAATCATCGGATTCCATTTCGAAGGATCAACATAGTTTGAATGGGCATCCATAAGAAGATCTGCCTCGACATGCACTTTATCGATGCGCACTTCGATAGCAACAAGTGAGCTTGGTTCTTCAAAAGGATGGAGCTTAACAAAACTGGCTTCCAGATGGACAGGGCATTCTTTCACACGCGGCGCTTGAACGAGCTGGGACGGAAGTGGTGTTAACCCTGCGACACCGAATTTATTCGCCTCAAACTGATACCCCCTTGCTGCTTTCGACTCAGGGACCGGGTTGCGACCTGTTAACAGGGTCAGACGCTCAACTGCGGGAATCAAGTCAGTCGACGGGAGATTAAGCACGCACTCCCCTTCACGAATGATATTTTGAACAGTCTGAGACTTGCTGCTCATACCAAGCATGCATGATTGATTGAGCCACCAGGCTGAGGACATCGGAGCCAGGTTGGGTGTGCCATCTTCGTTGATGGTACTTATCAACACGACCGAAGTCCCGAAATAATGAATTTTTGGATGTATGACTTTATGCATATCAGATTCCATCTCCTCGACATGATTTTTATGTAATGTATCACAAGCTCGTTATTGGAGCATAGGGTTATGGAATAAGACCGCAAGATATAAAAACTGGATCCCTACCATTCATTGTTGATTGAAAACAGCCGACCCTAAGGACGGCTGTTACAGGTCATATAATAAGAGCAGCTTTCATCGCTGGTTTGTATGTTGCTTCTGCGAGCGGAGGGCCAGCAATAGAGCCACGGCGATGAGCACGAATGCGGCAAATGCCAGCATCGGAATGGTCAACCAACCGAACCAATTCAAATAGTCATTCAAGCAGGACACCGGCCCGCATGCGGCAATATCTGACTCTTTGGGGAGTTTTTGAATGATACTATGATATGTAGATATGCCTGCGCCAATGATGACAAGGGGTAGGATGTATGGGACAATGTGCGTCTTTTGCCGATATGCCGCGATTCCCAAGACAATGACTAATGGATACATGAAGATCCTTTGGTACCAACATAAGACGCATGGCGTAAAATGCCATACTTCACTAAGAAACAAACTTCCGCTAGTTGCCACAGCTGATACAGTCCATGCAAAAAACAGCCATACTCCCGTTTTATTCATTGTTCAAACGACCTCCCTTCTATTTTTGTTCTAGCCATCATACGAGATTTGGTCATATGTTTTCTCATTTTCTCTTAATTATCTATAAATGAAAATGGCTCCTTCGGGCTATAGATTCATAAAACACGTTCCTTTCAACTTTCAATATCCTTATCCACTCCTTAGATCATGAGTCATAAAGACTGCCGGTAATAATACCGACAGTGTTAATTGCACTCCAGGACACCAAGATTAAACAACTGGAGAAGAAATGCTTGCAAGTTCCTTAAACTCGTTAACATGATGAAGGGCATGCGAGATTTCATTACAACGAACAATCTTGCCGTTTTTTATTTCAAAAATCGCGATAAGCTCAATTAATCCCCGGGTTCCGCTTTTCTTGGTAACATCTACGGTGTATCGCAATGTCAAAGTTTGAAGCTCTTCGTCATAGAGGGTATCGTAAAATGGAGAAACGGTAATTTTGTCTACTGTAGCTTTTAATGCAGTTAGATGATCCTTAAATGCTTCCAAGTTTATCTTTTTGCCATCAGTCACTTGATAGTATTGGTTATGAAAATAATCGGGTATTTTAACAAAATCAAAATTAACTATAATGTCGTTATACATTTGCGATATAAAACGAATAGCTTCCTGCTTGTTCATTTTGGTCATCTCCTACAGAGTTATTTGGATTCCGAAGTCATCAGCAGCCACGTATTAAGAAAGCGAATAATCACATCGATTTCGTTATCATTAAAATGACTGAACAGTTCCGTAGTACTTCTCTTCAGCGTGCTGATGCAGCTTATCGTGCTCTGCAGCCAACTGCTTCCCTTGATCTGTAGCCTCATAATAAATTTCTTTAAGATTGTCCGTTTTCTTTGCAGTCACGACTAAATCGTGTTGAATCAATGTATTTATGGCTTTGGTTATAGCGGATTTTGATAAATTTAATTCCGTTGCTAAAGACGTATTATTTAATTGACATGGGTGACGCTTTACTAAAGATAAGATGTGAAGTTGCGTCATGGACCAGTTTTTTACTGAATCTGAACCAACAGCACTCTCAATCGACGTGTTCCGAGCCCTTAAACTTTTCTCTCTATTCATAATGAAATGTTGGACAGCTTCAATCGCTTCTTTACGTTTATTTGAGGTCATGGGAGTCACCTCCTTTGAGAATATTGTTAACCATTCAACAATTATAGTTTACCGGTTAACAAAAATATGTCAAGAAACTAAGCTCATAAAACATATTGGGGAAAAGTAATAACAGGAAGACAAAAAAGCCGCCAAAATTGGCGACAGTTGATGGGTTCGAAGATGTTAGCTTAAAATAATACAACGTTGTCCACATAAGAACATACGATTGCTGCCGAAACAGCCTATTATTAGTCTCTCTTAACATTCCAACTCTGTTACTCGTTTCTAAAAAGCATAACATTACTCATCTGCGCCAATGTTCACATCGGCCCCTTGCACTCTTGGCTGCCCGTCAATGTCCTGGGTACCGATGATACCGTTATCCGTCGAACCGGCATCAATCGCTGGGGACGAAGATTGAAGATGAAAGTTGCCTCCGGAAGCATTGACGAATGCAGGATCCTTGAACAATGAATGCGCATCGTTGCCGGTTCCCGCTTGATATGCGGAAAAGCCAGCATAATCTTTGTTCTTCCATGTCCAGAAAGCATCCGTGCTACCGCCTGGTGAAAAATATAGATTGTAATCCACCACGTTACCTGAATTTTTTGTATATTCATTGTAGATCAGCACACCCGTTGAACTGGCCACAATGATATTGTTCTTAATCACGTTATTTTTCGTATCATACTGCACATAGAGCTGACCGCTGCCCTCACCTAAAAGATCGTTATTGTAGACGGTGTTGTTCACGATCTTGCAATTCACCGTTGACCCCCGTTCGTCGTCGTATCCACCCATGGCGATGCCCGTCAACCGGTTATTGTGCACAACGTTGCTTCGGTTCGTAATATCACTGGTGGATTTGCCCGCATGCTCCGAGGCAATTTCAATGCCGATGTCATTGTTGTTGCTGTAGTTCTGCTCAATAATGCTGTCTTTACCGCCATCAACATAAATACCACCGGCTGCATTACTGTTATTCGGGAGTTTTTTCCCATAAGAAGGATTGTTGTTGGAGGAAATATTATATACCCGATTGCCTTTCACCAAACCATTTCGGGCCTGGTCGTATGCTTCTTCCGGCGCAGTTCCCTCGAAACCGATAATATCGATCCCGATGTTGTCGTTATCGTGAATGAGATTGTCCGTTACTTTAAACGTATCTACATTACCATTCAGCACCAGTGTTTCACTGGAACCCAAGATTAGATTGTACAGCTCATTCCCGTGAATCGTAATGTCATGAAGCGATTCCGGAGCTTTGGTGCCGTATACGGCGATACCATGAGCATCTCTGCCAAGCAAATCGCTGCCGATAGGTGTGACTGTGCTCTTGATATCATGGATTTTGTTATTCGTCAGATTTATAAAGCCGCCAGAACCTTGAACATAAATTCCAACAGGAACCGCGTTTCTGGAAGTCGTTGTATAGTTGCGAATCTCCAAGCCTTGAATCGTAATGTAATTCACATTGGTTAGCTCGACAAGCCCTTCGATCCCGTTGACTGAAAGTCCAGTACCATCGATGATAGCTTTCTCTGAACCATAGTTCTTGAAAGTTATGGGACCCTGCGAGGCTGTACCGGAACGTGTTATCTTGAGTTTTTGATTATATACGCCGCCCCGAACGTAAATCAAGCTGCCCGGATCAGCCTCCTCAGCCGCATGCTGCAGCGTCTTCCAAGGCGCAATCATCGTCCCTGGATTGGAGTCACTCCCGTCGGTAGCTACATAGTACTCAGTACCGGCTGCCGACACGGGGGAAGATTGTACATTTCCAGAATCCAAACCAAATACAGTTATGCTCAATCCCACCAGCAACGCCTTTACTAATTTCAACATCGTTCCTCATCTCCCATCTGTTCCTATTTATATTACATGGAGATCAATACTCGAGTCACTACGAATATGGGAAAGCCTAAAAGGCAGTGCGTTGTTTCAAGACATGTTTCGGCAATATGCCCGCTTCTTTATATAGAAGCTTCCCATCTTTGAAAACAAGGGTGGTCGGTATGCTCATAATCTGAAATTGGGAAGACGTCGCCAGGTTTTCGTCTACATTTACCTTAACTACTTTAATGGAATCTTTTGCCTCCCTTTCAAATTCCTCAAGAACAGGTGCAAACATTCTGCACGGACCACACCAGGAAGCCCAAAAATTCACTACGGTTACTCCGTCGGTTTGGATCATCCCTTTAAAAGTAGAATCTGTTGCGTGTTGAATCGCCATCATCATCCCTTCAAATTTTTCTTGTGTACATGCTTAGATCCTGCATTCGAACCAGTACTTTGCCATAACGACCACTCTGTCGAATCGTTACTTTGCCGGACGGGTACGCTTGTTCCAAATAGTCTGCAACCAATTTCCGATTCTGCTCATCTGTAGCCAGACTGTGACTGCGAAGCCAGTTCATCATTTCCTCTAACGCCGCTTCTCTTGTAACTTCCGTCGTTTTCGTTTCCCGTGTTATAAGAGACTCATAGGAATAGCCTTTGAGATACAGCAGATGAAGCAAATATCCGAACTCCAAGTGCTTCGATTGGAAGGGCTGACCGGTGATGAGCGGCCAGATCTCATTCACCAAACTGATTTCCGTGGAGCCTGCCGGCATACTGATATAACAATAATCCCGGGCGCATTGTAGAATCTTTTCGACGCTATCCCAATCCAGAATGACCGGACACATCGAGACAAAAACCAGATCAAAGGCATTACTCCAGTCTCTGGCCAGCACGTCAATATCTTCAAAAGGTTCGGGCACAATCTTTACCTGGTCATCGGCGAATTTTGTGATATTTTCCTTCAGCAGTTCGATCAAGGGTTGAGAGGATTCTACAGCAGTAACGCGGGCCCCCCGCTCTGCAAACGGCACCGAGAATACTCCCGAAGCGGCGCCAATGTCCAGCACAGACGCGTTGTTGAATTGAACTCCTTGTCCTTCAATCCAATTCATGATCCGTGTGGTCCGTTTTCTTCCCTCTTCATTAAACGATTGCTCATTGAAAGTCTTCGCCTTGTGATCAAAGGCACGGGTCGGGTCGGTTCCGGCCTTTTTCATCTTGTTCACAACACGTTCGCCATGTTCTTTCCAAGCCTTTTCCCAAATAGCCTCATTAAAAAAATCATTCATAACTTCCATCTCTCTTTCCGTTATAGTTTATGGTTGCGGTTGTGAAACCCGTCGACGCTTCCAATGATCACCACATCGAAAGTTGGTTGATTCATTGGTTTTTTCATTAATGGATCTATATTATCCATAATTATGATGCAAAACATGTATCCCTTATTGTTTAGTATACGCTCACTTCCCGAATGTTCCTGAGCCTGCTGTACTTCTGGAGAACAGCATGTACCCTCCCCTCTTCCTAGCTCTTCTTCTTAAGATTGCTATTATTATGGATGTATAATATCCATAATAAACGAGTCAACTTCAATATGCAATACCATTTATTAGCCATAGTCTGCTTCTGCCTTATGCTGACATTGAACATTTAACAATCTTACTTTCGATGTACCCATCAAAAACGTAACGTTTACTTCGGGGGCTGAATGGTATAACCGATTGTTAGACCATAGCAAAAGCAGCCGATCATTCAGATCGGCTGCTTTCTGCTCAGATGTCACATGAACCTATACTTTGGTCGCCCCATTTAAGATTGTCTATTGTTAAACACAGATACCATAAAAAATAAGTAGGCGGCATGTAACAGCAATCCGACTGAAAAGAAAACGATTGCCAACATAGGTTCATTCTGCGTGATCAGATAGGGCACTTTTGCAGGCCAATACGTTGGGAGCCAAGCGCCTAACACCTGCCAAGTTCCTGGAACGAAGTTGGCCACCACAGGTCCGGCTATGGACAGCCCTCCTATTTTAGATAAGGCTAATCCTTCTACCTTGTTCGCTGAGAAAGCGGCAAGGAACAACGAGAATATTGGAGCTTCCGATGCCAGCAACAGCAAAACACCCAATTTAGCCCAGTGAATATCCGATAAAGTCGAAAAAGACAGATATAGAATGGATAATACGGTGCATAACAGAAAAGGAAGCGTCACTCTATATAGCAAATAACCTTTACGCATTAGTGGGGTAACCGCATAATATGCAATCACATTCTCGTCGCGTTCATCGAGAATAAGGAGACCGGTGAGCATTCCTGACAGCATGGGGATCGTAACAATTAATAACGATGCCGCAAAGCCGCGATACGGCTCCAAATGAAACGAATAGTTTACATCGAGCCAATTAACGGCAACCGGGAATCCAAACCTCGATAGAAACAAAAGCAGCAGCGGACCGAACATAGCTGCCATCAGAACGGGATCCTTCCACGCATGCCGTAGATCCATGATCATGAGGGCTTTATATCTCT
The DNA here is from genome assembly GCF_037969785.1 of Paenibacillus sp. FSL W7-1332. Taxonomy (NCBI): domain Bacteria; kingdom Bacillati; phylum Bacillota; class Bacilli; order Caryophanales; family Paenibacillaceae; genus Paenibacillus; species Paenibacillus sp. FSL W7-1332. Next base: position 4,151,844 of record NZ_CP150209.1, read on the forward strand.
CCATTAATGCCCCCTCCTTCACCTACGCGCATCAACACATGTCGAGTATAGGATCGCTGCGCCCAGATGTAAGCCGCAAAGTTCCAAATCAACAGAATACATATGGAATATAGAACGCTGCCAATAGATAAGCCGTCACTGGGAGACACAAGTAACCGGAGAGTTCCTTCGGTTGGAAGGACGAGAAACAGGTCTTCATGCCACAATTGAAGAAAACTTAACAATGGAAGGATGAATGGCAGCGCGTAGACCTGCACCATCAGAATAAAACCGTTAATTGTCCGTTGGCGTGCCGCCACGCCAATCGACAGCAAGGTCATGAAGGTTGATGTTAATACAATACCGGCGGAAAAAGCAAGCGGATATTCCGGGAGACTGCCGGTCGCCATATGAATCACCCAGCCTGCCGCAAGGGATAACACCGACAGGGACGCAGCCTTCGCCAGCAAATATTCCCGAATGTGTACCGGCGCTACAAACAACGGATCGTGGACGCCCTGGTCCCTCTCCAGCAGGACAATACCGCCTGCCATGATAAGCCCCAGGGCTGCGGGATCGCTGAATGTCAACACAATCGCTGTTGTCTCCTGGTAGGCCTCGGGTACGAATCGGAACAGAATCCAATAACAGGTACAGACAAACATATAAACCCAATAGAATCCGTGGCGCCACTGGAAACGCAGATCGAATACAAATAAACTTAGGCCCTTCATACAAGCTGCCTCCCGGTTACCTCAATAAAAATTTGTTCGAGCGACGCCTCTTGCGAATGAATGGTATCGAGGGGATAATCCTGTATCAGCTTAAGAAATTGGTTATTCTCACCGATGCCATCCAGAGAAAATACCGCTCCCTTTAATTCGCCATCCCTACTGTATTCGACTCGGACCTCCTTTCTTCCCTTACGAAGTTTCAACTCTCTGGGTGAATCGATTAATTTGATTTCACCGTCGACGATAAAGGCTACCCGATCGCAAAGTTCTTCTGCCGCTTGCATATTATGCGTTGTTATTAGAACCGTCTTGCCGGCAGCCTTTTTAGCAAGTATCAATTCCTTCATTCGGTGGGCATTGACCGGGTCTAATCCGGAAGTAGGTTCATCCAGAAATAGGATTTCTGGATCATGCTGTAACGCCCGACAGAAATTCAACCTCATCTTCATGCCCTTGGATAGCTGGGAAACCTTCATATTTGCGGCATCTGTTAGATCGACTTGTTCCAGCAATTTCATGGGATCCTCCGTCTCCCCCTTGTAAAGGGAACGAAAGAGCTTTAAATTGTCAAGAACCGAAAATTTACTGTAGAAATTCGGGAATTCAAAAGCTACTCCAATTCGCTCATAATAATCGGGACCGGTATCCCTGATTTCTTTGCCCATGACTTTTATGCTTCCTTGATAACCTTTCAGAACACCGATCAGCAGTTTTTGCGTCGTGCTTTTACCAGCGCCGGACGGGCCGAGAAAGCCAAAGATTTCGCCAGGCGGGATGACAAAATCAAGCCCATGCAGGGTGGGCTCTTTTCGATTCGGATACGTGTAATGAAGCCCTCTTACTTCGATCACAACGCTCCATCTCCCTTCGGCGCATTAGACACCGCAAGCATGCCGGCAGATAATAACTCGACTAGCAATTCGATCGTAGATGTAAATTGCTCCTCTCCAATCTCTTTTTGGTGCAGCGTAAGCAGTGCCAAGGATCTGATCATGCCCACGATGGATTCGGGTGCCGTACCAGGTAAAATGCCAGCCTTCTGCCAAGCCGTAATCACAGGCAAGAGCGCGTCTTGATCCTCCGTAAAGTTACGCTCCAGCAAGTCTTTCGGCAATTTCCTGAACAACAACTCCATCTCCCCGCGATCCATCATCTGGCGAAGCATTGGGCTCTCGTCCATCATCCTCAGTGAATATAAGAGAAACCGTTTAATGCTTTCCTTACTGCAGACCTCTTCAGGAGGGAATAAATCAAGAACGGCATTGCGAATTCGCTGCTCCTCCTCCAGAATCAGTTCATAATATAATTCCTCTTTCGATCCGAAAAACATGTAGAACGAGCCTTGGGCAATGCCGGCGGCCTTCGTCAGATCTTCAACACTCGTTTTGCGAAGGCCCGCCGTTTCGAAATGATGGCGTGCCTCCGTCAGCAGTTTTTGGCGTATCCATTCACGTTCTTCATCCGAGAATTTTTTGGGCATGTTGCATATCACATCCTTAATCAGGCCGTTTGTGATCCTGTGAATAATTTTATTTTATATTCATAAAAGTACTCCCTAAATCCCCATATGTCAATATATTTGGTGTTAGGGAGTCTTTAGGTTACAATAAATGGAGATTTAATCCTTTGATGAGGGGTGCCGTATGCATCATTTTAATGAGGTTTTCGTGCAGTTGCTGATTTTGCTTGCGATATCGATGGGTGTTATCTCGATAGCCAAAAAAATGAATCAGCCCTACTCTATTGCACTTGTTATTGTAGGCCTGCTGCTTGGTTTGATCCATGTGCCTGTGTTGGATGAAGCCGAATCGTTTATAACCCAATCGAATGTGTTTCAGGCAATCATTATCTCCCTGTTCCTTCCTATCCTTCTTGGAGATGCAACATTAAAGCTTCCGTTCTCGCATCTTCGTAAACAAGGAAAGCCGGTGATTGCCCTCGCGTTTGGCGGCACCTTGCTCTCTTTCCTTCTTATAGCTCTAGCCATGTATGGGTTTATGGGATTGCCTTTGATTGTTGCATTTACCTTTGCAGCATTGATGAGTGCCACGGACCCGATCAGTGTCATCTCCATCTTCAAATCATTAGGCGTACCGAAGAAAATTGTAACCATCATCGAAGGGGAGTCGCTGTTTAATGACGGAATTGCCGTTGTGTTATTTCAGATCTCCTCTGTTTATTTGCTCACGTACATGGAAATGGGTTGGGCGGGAATAGGCAGCGGTGTATTGCTCTTTTTGAAGTTTAGTATTGGCGGTATCGCTGTTGGAGGCGTGTTAGGATATCTGTTCTCACAGCTCATTCGCTTCTATGATGATTATCCGCTGGAGATAGCTTTCTCCATGCTCCTGTTCTTCGGAAGTTTCTTTATTGCCGAACATTTCCATGTATCTGGCGTCATTGCCGTTGTCGTGGGCGGCTTGATTTTTGGCAGTTACGGAGCGCGCATCGGGATGTCGGATACAACCAAGATGAATATTAATTCGTTCTGGGACGTCATCACGTTAATCGCAAATTCATTGATTTTTTTAATGATCGGTCTAGAAATCAAGCATATTAACTTCGCGGACAAGTGGGCGTTAATCGGAGCAGCCATTCTTATCGTTCTACTCGGAAGAACATTGGCCGTCTACGTAAGCTTGTACTTCCTGAAATCCTTCCCATCTTCATGGAAGGTGGTTTTGAATTGGGGAGGGTTAAAGGGCAGCTTGTCAATCGCTCTCGCCTTAAGCTTGCCCCCAACCTTCGACGAACGCGATGATATACTCGTTCTCACCTTTAGCGTTGTCCTTTTCTCACTTCTCGTTCAGGGGTTAACCATCAAACCTTTGGTTAAGAAGTTTGGATTAGCCAGCCCCGTGAAGGAAAAAGACGGGGCAGATATGTAAGAACCCTCCGTATAAGCAAAACAGAACATAAAACGAGTATAAGGTTCAGCCCCGGAGATCGAATTAAACGACTCCAGCTGAACCTTATTTTTTCGTATCCCGATTTGCAGATCGACCACTCTTAACCAATAAGCACTTTCTCTTCAGGCAACCGGTACTTTTGTTTGACTACTCTTTGCGACAGCGCGAAGGCCAGCGTTAAGGGGCCGAGTCTGCCGATGTACATGGTCAAAATGATGACTCCTTTACCAAAAGGAGACAGCTCAGGCGTCAATCCCATCGATAGGCCAACGGTGCCGAAGGCTGAGGTCACTTCGAACAGAACTTCCATAAAGTCCTTTTGCAAGCTATGCTCGCTTATGGTTAACAAGAATGTAGCAACAATCACAACGCTCACTGAGATCACCATGACGGCTATGGATCGGAGGATAATCGATTGGGGGATGCGTCGATTTAACAACTGCACGTCCTGCTTCCCCTTAATAATACTAATCAATGTGAATAACAGCACGGCAAATGTATTGGTTTTGATCCCGCCTCCCGTGGATCCGGAGGAAGCACCGATAAACATGAGGAAAATCATGAAAAACTGAGAAGTCGTCATCATCGCGGCTATGTCGATGGTATTAAACCCGGCCGTACGAGTCACCACGCCTTGAAAATAAGCCGCCCATACTCGCTCTCCCCAGCTCAAAGAGCCGAACGTACGGGAGTTGAACAACTCAATAATGAAAATTACGATAAACCCGGCTAAACATAGACATGCTGAAGTCGACAAAACGATTCTTGAATGAAGGGACAGCTTATTCCACCTTCTATGCTTCCATAAGTCCAGAACAACAGTAAATCCAAGCCCACCAATGATAAAAAGCAGGGTGATGACGATGTTGACCAGCGGGTCTCCCACATACCGGCTCAAACTGTCTGACCAAAGACTGAAGCCAGCGTTATTAAATGATGAGATGGAGTGGAACACCCCATAATAAATAGCTTGCCCCAAGCCCAGTTCCTCCTCCCAACGAACAATTAACAAGGCTGCTCCGACGAACTCGATAATGAGCGCAATCAGAAAAATACCTAGCGATAGCCTCACTACGCCTTGCGTTGATAATGCGTTAGTGGATTCTTGGAGGAGCAGTCGATTTTTCAGTCCAATTTTCTTTCCAAGCACAACGGCGATCAAAACTCCGAAGGTCATGAAACCAAGACCGCCGACTTGAATCAGGCACATGATCATGATTTGACCAAAAAGGGAAAAGTCGGTTCCTGTATCCACTACGGCCAATCCGGTTACGCACACTGCAGATGTTGAGGTGAACAAAGCGTTTAACCAACCTACACCTTCACCTGATGACGATGATATGGGCAAGGCTAACAAGATCGCGCCGATTACAATCGGTGCGGCGAAACCAAGAAGGATCAGACGTGAAGATGATAGGTTAAACTGTTTTAATGATTTTAGCGGCTCCGATTTGCCTTTAGCCATCCTATTTTCCCCTTTCAGATACGACAGACCATGAAACCCCGTAGACTTCTTTGCGTAGTATATACCATAGCAAAGCATAATTTTTGCTGCAATCCAATGATATGATGTTGTTGACTGATCGCTAACTGTTTACTTTCAGCATGTTTTAGCATAATATTTATTACGATAAATTTCATACGCATGAATGCTTAATCCTCTATGAGGAACGGGGGAACCAACAAAGCGACTAAGCTTTAGGGGTGAATTCTTTCTGGATAAGAAGGAACGGGAACTCTCAATCCCGAATCCGACAGCTAACCTCGTCAGCGTCTTGGGAAAGAACACTCTTACTACTTTGACTTGTCCATGATCCGTACAGCCAAGGCCTAGAAGCAGATTTTTCTCTGCCTCCAGGCCTTTTTTGTTAAAGCTGTTGTGTTTAGAAAAGAAAGGAATGATTATTCTGCTTAACAATGAAAAGATACTGGTATGCGTGTATTACGGTCCAAACGGAGAACGTCTCATCCGTCGAGGTGGCGAATTAGCCAGACTTCTTCAGTGTCCCCTGTTTGTGTTGAGCGTTATACCCTTGCGTGAAGATGAGTTAGATCAGGCACAAGAAAGGTATATGGCTGAGTGGCAAATGAAATGCGACGAGTATGGGGCAACCTTCATTGTCAAAACGAATGAAGATCGCAAAGCTTCGGAAATCATAGCGGAAACCGCCAAGAATCATCAAATTACCCAGCTAATCATCGGACAATCCGGTCAAACGCGGTGGCAAGAAATTACGCGTGGTTCGTTTGTCAACGAACTCCTAAACCAGATCGGCGAAACGGATTTGCACATTGTAGCGGTTCAAAGGATGGATGATCAAATGACTGACACCCATGAACGGGGAATTCGAGTCACTGTGTTCAGGGAGGGTTCTCATTATCTGCTTGGCGGTAAGGAATCCGGGGGCGATCCAATAGCCGAAGGTCTATTTTTCAAAGAGTTAAATACCGATTTTGACACCGGCTTGCTGAAAATAAAAACAGACCACGAGATCCAATATTTGAAAATAAGTCACGGAAAAGTGGTAGAGTCGTCTTTTTTCCAAAACAGAAAATTCTTTGATTAACCCGGCGATCAATAAAGAATGGGGGTGGAACTTGTGAGAAGAACATTTATGAATTCAAAAGATCGAAATACACAACATTCCGCTCCTGACACAATGGAGTTGTTTATCAACAAGCTTAAAAAAAATATGAGTCCCCCTCAACTCGTCATGCTTGTCTTTTTCACTTTAATAATAATCGGGACCACATTGCTCGCGCTGCCCTACTCTTCCTCCACCGGGAGGTCAATTGGTCTGCTGGATGCTTTATTTACAGCCACCTCAGCAATATGCGTAAACGGGCTCGTTGTCTTGGATACCGGTAGTGTTTTTTCAACTTTTGGACAAGTCATTATCATGATCTTGATTCAAATTGGCGGGCTCGGCTTTATGACCTTTGGCGTTATGGTTGCCATTGTTCTGGGGAAAAGGATTGGCTTGAAGCAACGAATGATTATTCAGCAAACCACGCATTCGACCTCGGCACAAGGTTTGGTTAAATTATCCATGTATATGGTACTCATTGCATTCGCGTTTGAAGCCTTGGCTACGATTGTCCTTACGCTCCGTTGGCAACAGGACGTCGGGTGGGGACAGGCAGCCTACTACGCACTTTTCCATTCCGTTTCGGCATTCAACAATGCCGGATTTGCCCTGTGGTCTGACAGCCTTTCTCCCTTTGTCGGCGATCCGATCGTCAATATTACGATTGTCCTGCTATTTATCATTGGAGGCCTCGGCTATATCGTCATTGTGGATGTATTCCAAAAACGTTCATGGAAGAAGCTTTCGCTTCACTCCAAGGTTGTCCTAGTCGGAACAGGAACGCTGTCCCTGCTCGGTTTTCTATTTATATACTTTTTAGAGAGCTGGAATCCGTCAACCTTTGGCCAATTGAGCGAAAGCGAACAAGTGCTGGCTGCTTTTTTCCAAGGCATAACGCCTCGAAGCTCGGGGTTTAACACGATAGATATCGGTAGCATGCTGGCGGCTTCTCAGTTTTTCATTATTATTCTGATGTTCATCGGTGCTGCTTCCGGAGGAACAGGCGGCGGTATTAAGATCAATACGCTTGTTGTACTCATCCTAGCTACGATTCAAACCTTTCGCGGGGGCGGTCAAATCCATGCCTTCAAACGCAAAATAGCAGGAGAAACCGTCATGCGCGCCCTGGCGGTTGTCATGAGTTCTTTGGTGGTCGTGCTGGGCGTTTCCCTGTTGCTGACCATCTCCGAAGGTATGCTCGAAGAACACTTCTTGGAAGTGTTGTTTGAAGCGACATCAGCATTTAGCACCACCGGTTTGTCGATGGGATTGACAAGTGAATTGTCCCCCGTAGGGAAAGTCATTGTAACGATAACGATGTTTGCCGGTCGTCTGGGTCCCTTAACACTGGCTTACGCATTGGCTCAGAAAAAACGCACATCCAAAATTGGTTATGCGGAAGATCATATCTTGATTGGGTAACTCAGGGTTCCCAATCAAGAATTTTCTTGTCCATTAACACCTTAACTTTTGGACACATATCCCTTGTTAAAGGAATTCTCTCAAAAGTGATGGTGTAGCCGTCTCTCAATAAAATCTACAGTTCGATCAACACCTCTCTCCTCTGAAATTTTATCTGACAGTGCCATTACATTGGCTGTCAATGTTGAATGACTGGTTAGCTCCGCTATTCGCTCAGCCAAACTGGCTACTGACATTGATTTTTCAGGAATCGGCTTTGTCGATACACCTAGCTCATACATACGCTTGGCCCAGAAGGGTTGATCCGCATTGAACGGGGATATGGTCATCGGCTTACCTGCTCTCAAAACGGCCGCTGTCGTCCCTGCTCCACCATGATGAATAACGCCTGCAGCTCGCGGAAACAGCCATGCATGCGGTGCTTCCTGTATACACAGGATGTTCTCGGCCCCATTACCGGATACTTGCATTCCACTCCAGCCAACCAGAATGATGCCGCGTTGCCCCGTTTGTCGTAAAGCCTGCATAGTCATCTCGAGCACATGGTCCGGATGCTTTAGAGGCATGCTGCTATAACTGATAACAATTGGCGGGGATCCTGACGCGATAAAAGACTCCAACTCCCTTGGTGGGTCCCAATCGGTATCTTCCAGAAACCAAAACCCCTCCATACAGACGCGATCCTTCCATTTCGGATCAAATGGAATAATCGAAGGACTGCAACCGTAAAGCACCGGAATATCGCGTCCATTTACGTGCAGATCATCGGAGAATAGACTTCGTGGAGGTAAATGTAACGTATCTCTTCTCCATGTATTCAACAATTTTTTGAAGGATAACAGCATGAAACGGTTGAGATGATAGCTTTTTTCATTTAACCATCGATTCCTGAAGGTGAAAGGTAAAATGGGATTGGTGAAAGCGCCTGTCGGTGCAATGATCGGAATTGGATGGGCCGCAAATACGGGAATATTCAGCTTTTGGGCAATATCATATCCAGCGAATGCTTTGGGATGGTAGATGAGGCAGTCCGCATCTTGAGAAGCGGTCCACAGGTCATCGAGCATTTGCTGCATCATAGGATATATAAGCTTTTTCATCTGCTTCATAATCTCGAAGGGATTGCTGCCCAGCATGCGTTTCCCTTCTGCAGATTGGGCTAGTTTCATAATATTTGCCTGTATTGGCGCGAAACCGACACCATGCCCTCGAACGAAGCCTTCGAAATCCTGCGATGTGCATATAACCACGTCATGTCCGTTGTTCTGGAGACCTCGGGCAAGGGCAATGAACGGCTGTACATCTCCCCTTGTTCCGATGGTGAGCAACTTTATTTTCACTCTTTTCCCTCCTTACGATAAATGCCGTACCTTAATATGTCCAAATAGGGTTTCGTGTCTAAAGCCGCACTTGCCTCGAGTTCTCCTGTAGATTTCTCGTCGTACCGTTTGGTCATTTGCTTCGTAATTAGAGATTCAAGGGAAAGCAATACGAATTCGATTGCTTGCTTGGGATCGATTCCTTCCCTAAAACGGCTCTGATCGATCCTGCTTGCCAGGAGGTGTATGGACTCCTTGTTCATCTGTTGTTGTTTGAGCAGAAGATCCGCTTTCAGCTCTTCCGGCATAATCAGAAATGTTTTAGCCATAAATCCAAACCTGATGGGGTCACTTTTAAATACATCCATCTTTTTTTGAGATAATTGCTCTATCGCCTGAAACAGATCCTCGGAGAGATCCATAGGTGACGAAGTCAGTGAATGGTAGTAATGCTTTAAGCATTCATCCACCACCGTTAAATACAACGTTCTTTTATCCGAAAAATAATGAAACAAAATTCCTTTGGATACGCCAGCTGCTTTGGTAATTTGATTGGTTGAAGCTCCTTCATAGCCCTTGTGATAAAACTCCACTAAAGCTGCTTGCAAAATGGTTTGTTTTTTATCTGGCTCCATTGGTTTGTACGCCACCCCACCGATTGACCACCTGGTCAATATCATTTTGACCAAATTGTATTACACATTGACCACCTGGTCAATAGTGTGGTGACTTGCTTGCATCAAGCCAGGAAATCAGCGGCCACCTTGCGGTAAGACTCACGGATAAACACCAACTTCACAAACTAAGTCCGGAATAAAAAAAGAAACATGACAACATAATGTCATATTTCTCCGCGAACGACACGAAAACCTTGATCGGGGCCAAAGCCATTGGGATCGAACTTCCCTCGGAAGGATATCTCGTTGTTGGTAACGTCGCCGATCCAACCGCCGCCCTTCACTACCCGGAAGGAACCGCTTGGACTATCCAATTCGCCGTGCCAGTCCCAGCACCATTCCCTTACGTTTCCAGACATATCGTAAATTCCTAACTCGTTGGGTTTCTGGGTACCGATCGATTTTGTTTGATTCTGATTGCTCTCTATGATAGGCCAGTTCCAATCCCCAGATAGGTATTTGTCTCCGGCGTTTTTCCAATACCATGCGACCTCATCGGCATTATTGCTTCCGCTATACATGTAACCCTTGCTATTCTGACCTCCGCCCGCAGCGTATTCCCATTCCGCTTCTGTAGGCAACCGGTAACCGTTAGCTCCCTCATTGATCGTGACGGTCCATTTGATATCATCGTTATCGTTCTTATTATTCGCATCCTTTTTCACCTTGTCTATGTTGTAATACGGATTCAAGCCCTCCTGGATACTTCTTTGATTACAATACTCCACAACGTCATACCAGCTCACCATTTCTACCGGCAAATGATCGCCTTTGAATGCAGATGGATTACTGCCCATTACTTCCACCCACTCTTTTTGGGTGACCTCATATTTGCCGATGTAAAAGTTCGATATGGCTTCTTTTTTATCGGCATAGTTAGACTGGTTGTTCTTAAAGGTCCCGCCTTTCACCAATACCAAATCATCCTTCTTTTCAGGCTGATCTTGCGAACAAGCGCTGATCACAGCCATTGCTGCTATTAAAAGGAACATTATTAGCTTTCTCATTGATAATTTCTCCTTTAAGCTAATAAAAAAATGAGAGCCCATTGTTGCCCGCAACTTGCCTGCCCGTTACGTCGAAGGCCGTTCGTCTCCGCGAAAAACGACCCGCAACGTATCCGGATTTAGGGCTAAACGAAGGGAACGGTCAATCGGATAGCCGAACTCCGTTTTCCTAAGAGATGCTCCCCTCCGTGTCCGTTAGTTGAGTTTACGGATGGCGATTGGCTACCATACCGTTACGTTAGAGCTTCCGCTGCTTTGATAACCCTCTGTTGCTAACACCTGATAAGACCAGCTGCTCCCCAGATTCATTCCTTTACTTGCCCATGCGTTCACGTGGTTGCTGAAAGTGATGGAGGAGTTGACCCCCGTAGCTCTTTTCGATTGTCGAACGCTCCAGTACTGGGCAAACGTTTGTGTTCCGTCAATGGAAGGTGCATTGTATCGCATGGTTGTATAGATGTCGTATGTGCCTCCATCACTTGTGACTGTCCCTTTATGTGTTCCGGTAGGTCGATAAGTACCCCAGCTATCTACGACGTAGTACTCAATGAGTGCGTTTCTCGTCCATCCGTAGAGTGTCAAATACCCATTGCCGGACGGTGACCAGACGCCGGCATTGTAGTTAATCGTTCGGTTAGGCGATCCGGTATTCCAGCCTTTGCCGACAACGAAATTTCCGGTATTTTGCCATGTCACGCTGTAATTACCACCGGAGCCGTTAACAGCATTCACGGTTCCGCCCCCATCGGTCCAATTTTGCCAGTAGTCGGTCGCTGCACTTGAGGTTGTTGCAAACATACCAAAACTCATGGTTGCTGCAAGAATAACCGTCATCATTTTCTTTCTAAACTTAAACATAATCTACCTCCTCATATTGTCGAATTGTGCCTTGCGTTGATTTTCTTGGCTGTGCTTAGCATGCGATTTCCCTTGTATCTTCCTTTTACCTCCTTTCCAAGTAAATTATAGAATGATAGCGGTTTCAAAACACTTAGCAAATTAAATATGATATCTAGATTATTTTACAATTTTAGGAACTTGCGAGGGCGGATAGATCATAAAAAAGACTGCCGGAATATTACCGACAGTCCTTCTATTTCACAAAAGTAGTATCCCCCTTATCCTTTTCCCTTGTTCCACCCGATGAATGGACAGTCTTTTCATGAATAGTCGCTCGTCTGACCTCCGAACCCCTTCGGCTTTCTTCTTATGCCCATTATGATGAAGATGAGATAGATTACGATCGCAATCGAATCGATTAACGTATCCGTAAGCGCCGATATGTCTTGTAATGCCGTTATACCAAGAATGACCAGCAGCCGGACGATCAGAAGCGATACGATGGTCCAGGCGGCGAAGTGGGTCTTTGATCGTTCACTTTGGAATGACATAAGAATGAACACAAAGCCGAAAATCAGATTTTCCGCCGTGATGATGTGCCATACATACATGAATACTGTTTGGGTGTCCATCGCTATCGCACTCACATGGAGCACTGGCAGCACAATGGATTGCCCGTTCCATGCGTGCGTAAAGGCAAACAGTATCGCCAGAAGGCCGGCAGTCAAAAAATAAAAATTCCTAACCTTAATGCCCATGACATCCCTCCTCAGATATTTCCGGTTCCTTCTTGTGAATAGAGCGGTAAAGCTCGCGAACGATTTCTGCCAGTCGTTGGTCGCTTTCATGATTAAAGTCCCTTAGCGTTTCGGCTGCTACGTCAAGCAACTGACTGACCTTTTCCAGATGGGCCATTTTCTTGCGCGTTTCTGCATTCTTGGCATCGAGGAACGAAGCAACCTCACGGCAATAAGCAGGGTCTACCTTCTCCTTCCTGTGGAATCCAAACGTTCCCTTGATCTCGTCAAGCGTGAAGTCCGCATACTGCATGATTTGGATATTCATCAATTCGATGAGGTCGTTCTTCGAATACCTGCGGTACCGATTGTCTTCACGGGACGGTGATACGATTCCTATCCGGTCATAGTACCGAAGCGTATCCTTTGGAATCCCAAGCAGCTGCGAAACCTCTTGTATAGAATAAAGTTTTTCCATGAATTCAAAATAACATTGGAGTAAGCTCCAATGTCAAGTCATAATGTATTTTCATTATCAGAACAATCAAGCAATCGTTGACATGAAGGCATATGATATCCAGGAGGGTAGTCTCAATTGTTTCGCCCACCGATGCAGCCCTTTCCGGGCCCGCGTCAACGAGATCATCAGCCCTGTCCACGGCAAACGAATTAGGGGCTGATATCTCACATTCAGATAGGATGTGCTTCTTCCCCCACTCATCGAATCCAGAAGTTCAATCATGGTTCGACCCTTCGGTGTCAGCGTATATTCTACTCTAGGCCGAGGCTCCGGATACGATGTTCTATCGATGATTCCATCACGCTCAAGCTCACGAAGCTGTTCAGTTAATATTTTTTTCGAAATGGATGGTAAATGTCGCAGCAATTCGCTATACCGAACGGGGATTGAGTTTTTATACAAAAATCGATAGATTGGAATTTTCCATCTCCCGCTTAACATGGAAAATACGATCTCAACGGGACATTCATTTCGTTGAACAGGCATTACTTCGCCCCCCATTTTTATCCATAAGGTCAGGGTTCTTCTTAACGATCTCGGTTGGTCAACGGTCGTTGATTTAGGTGATATTCGGCAAAGCTTACTACAAGAATCAATCATGCTTGCATGTGTGATTAGTGAAATTCAACTGCAATCGCCAGGGTCATCCTTTGCCCTTTTAAGACATTAAGTGTAAAACAACTGAATGGGCTATGACCTTAACTTAGCAAGTACTAGTGATTTTCACTTTCCGCTTGTTTTTTGATTGAATCCACAGTGAGAGTGAATGCTTCCGCTGCTTTATATGCATCTAATGCATTTTGAAGGCGTTTTACTTGCTGATTCAACTCGTTTCGATTGTCTTTGACCTTTATCATTGCACGTGCCACGTGAATCAGCTCTTCTTTTGCTGCGTTTATCGCACGATGATGAGCTTTTTCAATCATCTGTACGGCCATATGAGTGTAGATCGCCTCAAATTCCTTATCATCAATCCGCTGCTCACGGGCAGCCAAATCGCTCTCGCTAATTACCCAATCTCCAGAGTCGTTCTTCGAAGCGGCTAAGCGCCCATCATTTATCATGTTAAGAATCGTTTTGTAATGAACCCCAAGTAATAACGCTGCTTCTTTAGCATTCATTTTAAACACCTTCCCTTATCTCTTGTTATCCATATATTAAGTGATAATTAGAGGTAAGTAAACCGAGATATCTAATGAATGATACAAGAAAGAAGACTGCCGGCATTAGAGGCCGACAGTCTTTCTCTCTTCCAAGCAGTATACTCTTCATCCTATTCGCTGGACAATTCCTTAAGCGATTTGATTTTACCATGGGGATGCTGTTCTTGCTTTCGCGACTTCCAGGCAGCTTCTTTCCTTCTCTTCTGGTGAGCCATGACAGATATCCTCCTTTGGAAACTGAATTGTATACCACTTACTTATAGTGTCATTCCTCAGCTCGGTTCATTCATGGAAATCATATAGAGTCAATTGTTTTAAAATCAGTTATGTACTCGATGGCTTCTCTCTTATACAGGTCATGATCGGAGAAGGTGTGCGGCCTATGATTTCCTTAACAGCCCATTTAGCTTCACTAATCGGTTGGGGAAGCGTCCGGCAGATCACCCGGAGTCACGTTTGAGGTCGAGAGTGTGGGTAATCTTGCTTACCGGGTTGGCGACTTATATCCGCATTGCCGTCCGTTCGCCTCTATTCTTACTGGGCCGTTAATATCAGCGGTCCGTCCGACGTGATTGCGATTGTATGCTCATATTGCGCCGACAGCTTGCCGTCAGCCGTTCTCGCCGTCCACTGATCGTCGTCGATCGTGATACGGAACGTACCTTCGTTGAGCATCGGTTCAATCGTAAACACCATGCCTTCCTTTAATCGAATGCCTTTGCCGGCTACTCCGATATGCTCGTAGTTCGGCTCCTCGTGCAGGCTCCGCCCGATCCCGTGCGCCAGCAGATCGCGTACGACGGAGTACCCGTTCGATTCCGCATGCTGTTGAATCGCCGACGTAATGTCGCCGAGCCGGCCTCCAGGGATTGCCCGGGAGATCCCCAGATCCAAGCACTCCTTTGTCACCTTCATTAATTTCTGTGCTTCCGGCCGGATATTGCCCACCGCATAGCACCAGCATGAATCGCCGAACCAACCGCCGTATTCCACGACGATGTCGAGCTTCAACAAATCGCCGTCCATAAGCGCACGATTCGAAGGAATGCCGTGGGCCACCACATCGTTAACCGAAGTGCAGGTTTCTGCGGGGAAACCGTTATACCCTTTCGTAAACTGCTTGCCGCCGAGTTTGGTGATGTGTCTGGCAACAAAGTCATTGATTTCGCGGGTGGTGATCCCAGGCTCGATCAGTTTGGCAACCTCACGGTAGCAGTCCGCAACGATTTGGCCCGCCGGCTTCATCTCCTCGATTTCCCTAGGTGATTTTAAGATGATCATCTATGTTTATTCACTCCTTATACTATAATTTTAAAAACATGACGATATCCTTGGCCTCTTCGTGCAGCTTACCGCGGCGAAGCGAAAGCGAGGCGCAGCCGACCAAGGCGGCCAGCAGCATTTCCGCGCGCTGTAGCCGATACAGCGGCTCTGCCGCGTTTCCGCCGGAAGCCGCAGCCCCGTCCTCCGCGCGCCCGGTTTCTAGCAGCTCGGCAAGAGGCGTGAGCACCTCCCGGCGAAAGGCGGCCAGGAGCGGGGCCGAGCGCGCTTCAGGCAGCGAGGCAAAGCTCTCACCGGCCAGCTTATGCAGCAGGTACAGGGCATGGTCCCCCGCCCAAAGCTGCAGCAGCCGGACGCCGGCTACCGCGACGGGGCCAAGCTCAGCGGCAGCGGCCGTTTCGTGGCTTCTCATACGGGAATCCGCGGCAGCCGACTTTCCGGTGTCCGGCGCAGCAGCCAAGCCGAAATGCCCGCCCAATGGCACCTCCCCCGAAGCCGATGCAAGCGGGACTTTCGACGGATTCTTCACCAAGGCTTCTAACGCAGCATCTAGCGGAGCCTTCAGCCATCCACCGTCCCTCTCCAACGCATCCCATAGCAGATCGTGGAGTAAATCGCCTTTATTGCTGTAATAATGATATACCGTGCCATAGCCGAGTCCCGCCTGCGCGGCCACATCCCGGATTTCCAGTAAAGGACCTTTATCCAAAAACACATCGGCAGCGGCTTTCCGGATTTGCGCCAGACGCCGCAGCCGGATCTCTTCGTTTTGTTCCTTCGTGCGTGGAGTCATCTAGTCTCGTCACCTCATTTATTTTTGACCTACTCTTATGTCAATATAAAACATCAGCTTGCGAATAACAAGAGATTAGTGGAAGATATTCAGCTCAACCTAGATATCGGTGCTTGACCATCGGGTTAACCTCGAACAAGCGACCTGGTTCAACATTGCTACACTAACGGTTGTCATAGTGTTTAATCGGCCCAAAAACGAAGCAAGCTTCAAACCTTAAAAGGCAGCCGGTCATACTGGTCGGCTGCCTTCAACGCATTATTCAGCTATCGTTCCAGCTCGCTTAGGATAGCTTAGCAATAGATTAGAGTTGTTCCTTTTCCTTCATCCATTCTTTGTATTCCGGTAAAGTATATTCATCCGTTTTTACGACAGCCCAATGATTGTTCTTATGTTCTAAGTAGAGCTTAATTAAATGCTCTCCTCCAGACTCATCAAAATCATCTCTCATATAAACTATACTTGCATGAATGAGAACTTCCACTTTATGATCACTTATCGTTTTCACTTTCATTCGTTCATAACCTTCAATGTTGTAATTGGCATCCAACAAATGAACATGTTGATTTAAGGATTCAACCTCATTTTTCTCTATATTGATTCCTAGTTTGAGGTCAACATTCTCTTTAAGATCCGGGTAATGGTCCCATAAAATATGTATATCCTTGTTAACCACGGCTTGCGTTCTATAATACATGTACTCTCTGACTGGCGTTATATATTTTACCCAATCCGATGGTTCTGGCTCTACAAAACCTGCTAGATCTGATTCAGCAGTGAGGTTTTCTATTGAGCTCGTATTTTGCTGACACCCGATTAAAGATACGAATAGTACAATCATTATAGTTCTTAATAGTAAAATCATGTTCTCTCCCCTTCATTACTTAATTACTTTAAGTTGCATCGTTGATTCCCATGAGTATCTGTTTTGCGTAAGAATTCCAGTCTGCTTCATCTGTGTTGATCTCTAGAGTGGGAATAAGCGATTGTTTCGCACACATGCGAAGTTGATTCTGGTCCTCTAAGAACTTCTGACAAGCCTCCGTAACTGTGGAGTGATTGTTCATCACATATGATTTCCAAGCGTCGCCACGACTTTCAATATACCTTGACTCCACTGCATCTTGAGAAAGTGTTAAAAGCACACAATGAGCATTCAGTCTTAATAAGCGTTTTTCTAACACCTCAATGTCTGAAGAATTTGAAAATGCCGCTCGATGATTTAAATGGAATCTTTCCAAAAGATAGAATATTCCGTTTGATGGTTTCGTATGGCCTAGTGAATCAATCCAATTGTATTGTAGCTCAAGATAATCAACATGACGATTTAACAGGTCAATATGTTCATCCTTATCCATGGATCTCAGGACGCCTTGGTATGAATGCAAAACTTGCGAATAGTGTTCACTTATTGCAATTATCGATTTTCCAACATTATTCGCTTGACTATGTATTCCCCTGATTGCAGAAAACAATGATGTTTTTCCAGCAGTTGACACCCCTTCGATAATGACTCCCCGAATCAAAATTCCAACCCCTCTTCTATGGTTCTTGACAACCATTTTACCACGTATTAGGAAACACGAGCATAACCTGCTTCACGACAATCCTGACCGTCCATTTATGATTCGATTCTGTTTCACGTCAGACAATCATCAAGATTGCTTATGAAACACAAAAAAATCGCCGAAATGGCGACTTTTTAGATCCCTGCTTTATGATTCTTGCGTGTTCTCGTCACTTTTGTATTCTAAAATATCTCCAGGCTGGCATTCCAGCGCTTTGCAAATAGCTTCCAACGTTGAAAGCCTAATGGCTTTTGCCTTTCCGTTTTTCAATATAGACAGATTGGCCATGGTTATTCCAACTCTCTCCGAAAGCTCGGTTACGCTCATTTTTCGTTTAGCCAGCATCACATCAATATTGATAATAATCGCCATAGTTATCACCTCAGACCGTCAAATCATTCTCAGATTTTATATCAATTGCCTCTTTTAAAAGCTTTTGAAGAACAGCAGCAAAAACGGCAATCACCATGGACGCAAAAATCAAGGCCATTCCGATGATTATGATGCCTGGGGCATCGTCTTTCTCCGCTATCAGATAAAAGAGCGGCATGCCTACCACAAACAAGCTGCTGATTATGGTTGCACAGTTTTTTATATTCTTTAGAACGCGTACGGATAATTCCGAGAAAGCTTTGTTCTTGTCAATATAGCCTAGAAGCTTATACGCCTGATACAAAGCAAAGTAAAACGGTATCGCGGTTGCATACAAATCGATGAAAACAAGATATCTCAAATAAGTATGATCTGGATACAATTCTGCAATAAATTCCGCTATCTCTGGTACCACAAATATGCACAGAGCTAGAACTGGAATTCCAATAAGAATTACAGCAATCCTTAAAAATAATGTGGACCCTCGTTTCATAAAAAAGCACCTCACTTCATGATTATGAATTTGATTTTAGCAATTTATTTATCGTTTTGCAATAAATAATTAATGTTTATGATTATATTTATATTGTTATACTGATATCTCCAAGGAAATACTTACATTGAAACGAAATCAATCTGAATCACCTCACTTACTGCCCCCCCTTACTACCACCTAAAAAATACACCCTAAATACGTGGGTGTATTTTTATGATTATTCAGTTCATTTTTCTATATAAGTTCATGGATGCCTTTAGTTATTTAAAATGGGTATTTCTCCAAGGAGTTTCTTCAGGTTGATGGAGTCCCACGGCAAATGCTCTGTTATACCTAACCCAACGACATCGGTTTCTTCTGATAGTTCTTTAATCAAACGCAGTAGTTGAGGCAATTGCATGGTTCCCTTAGGAGATAAATTAAAGGGTTCTTCCGGGTTGGCGAATAATACCGAACGAAAAGCCTTCGGATCAAGCACGTCTAAATCAAGATGAATAGCCAGATGTTTAATGCCGCTTTCTTTGATCCATTCTTTTATAGATTCAGTGCTGCTCGCTAACTCCTTCGTTCCGGCCGTTCGAATACCAAGCCTTTGAATCATTTCCGTGTCCGGTTCTGTAGGTGCAACACCTAATCTTTGAAACGCTTCAGAAATTACAGCAACTTCTTCTTCTGTAGGAGCCGCTAATCCCGCAATAAAGACATTTTCAGGTTTTAGCGGGGTTTTCACATGTTTTGCGAACTCCTCATCTCCTTCTCCCAAAAGATTCCCGAGAGGTACTGCGTGCCCGTTATCATAGCCGACATAATTGACCAAATCAGAGTGAGCATCGATCCATACCAAACCTAATTCCCCACCGTACCGTTCGTTTAAATAGGCAAATGGAGCTTGTTCAACTAGGCAATCACCACCAAACATGATAACGCGATCCGGCTGATGAGCCTCAATAAGATGATGAGCAGCCTTTAGCTGTTCAAGCAGCTGTTGTCTTCCATTCATACCGTTCTCGTTTTCGAGCGGAGTTCCATCATAAGCTTGAACAGGTACACGGATAAGGGGTTGATCATTGTCCGGAGCTAGCCAAGCAAGCAGCTCGGCTCCAAAAGAGTAGTTCGGGTTGTTTCCTCCTTGCCATTGTGGCATTAACAGACGTATTGTTTTTTTAGTCATTTCTTTCTCTCCTTTACATCAAAGTAAGGTTAGTATAGACTGAGCACAAATATAAAAGTAGTACGCACATTTATGATAGGTACTACCCGAAAGGATAGTGTATCAGTATGAGTATGGAGGAATTTAAAGGTAAAGTTAAGAATGTCCAAGACACACCTTTTGGTTATACCATTTCGATTATTGGCGGCAAATGGAAAATGGTGATTATGTACCTCTTGGCTGAAAACCAAACGGTTCGCTTTAATGATCTGAAAAGACAAATAGGAGCGATCACTTACAAAACATTGAGCTCACAGCTCAAAGAACTGGAAGCGGATGGTCTGGTGACACGCAAAGAATATCCTCAAGTTCCGCCAAAAGTCGAGTACAGTCTTACAGATAAAGCGGAAACTCTATTACCCATTTTGGAACAGTTATGTGAGTGGGGAGTAAAGAACCAACATCATTGAGCCCTATTTTCTTGTTGCAAAAAAGCCGCATAAAATGCGGCTTTCATGGGTTGATCCGTTGAAGCAGAGAATTAAAGTCGTAAAACGGTTATTAGCTCGTCGTTTTCGATTTCGCCGTTATCACGGAAGCCGTAGCTTTCATAAAGCTTTTTGGCGGCTGCGTTATCAGCCTTATAAGAAATCCAGCAGTAATGTGCAGGCCCCGCAGGAAAGGTACGGACAAATTCCAAGATTTTTTTCATGGCTTCCCGACCATAGCCTCTGTTCTGGAATTGCTTGTCAATCATCAGCCGCAGGATGCAATAGCTGTCGTCTGCGATTGTCGGAAGTTCATATCCGGTGATTCTGTAGGTAATCATAACAAAACCAACCGGCTGCTCATCCGCGTAAATGGCAAATGGAAATGGCTGCCCCCCATTGGTTGCAAGGACATAACACGAAGCCACGCTCGATAAATTGGACGCTACGAAGCGCCGTTGATCTTCTGAGACCTCCAGATTAAATATGGCACGTCGGTTTTCCAACGTGATTTTCCTGAGTGTTATCATGCAAGGTTTCTCCCTTCATTATCTTGGGTTGATCGTTGCGCCGCGGTCGCTTGTATAACATACAATTTATCCAAAAAAAGTAATAGACTTATATTGAAATTTTTTATAGACTATTATGTATCCATGCCTTTTTTAGGTTAGTATGAATCAACCGGCACATTATTGTGCCGGTTTTATTTTTTTGCTCATATAAGCTGCGTTTTAGCATTCCTGTTGATGGATCAACCAGATGAACGGTATCCCATTTTCATCGTTGCCGCTTATACATCTGTTACACCGCTTTCTGCTGACGGATATATAGAGGCAGAGGCTGAAGAGGCTGAAGATACATTTAATTAAGTGAATCCCCTTAAAGCAGACATTGTTGAAAACCCATAAGGGAAACTAATCATCTTTAGGGGGTTATGAGGAAGAAGCTATTTAACCAACTCCGTATAGACCGTGGTTCCGCTATTTGTAAGAAAAGGTGCTGAACATAGGGTTAGGCGGACACAGGTTCCGCTATTGCCTGCAAATCACAGCAAAAAATAAGAAAAATCCGAGAATAACGGATTCTGTGTCCGCGAATCGGTGATTTCGGTACAGTTGTTGGGAAATAGCGGATCTCCTGTCCGCATACAGCTATGCACACCGTATATAGCTCTGTGCAGACCGACACATCGCACACCACATACAGCTATGCACACCGACACATCAGTGCACTCCACATACAGCTGCACACTAACTCATCAGACGCACGCCACAAACAGCTGTCCACACGGACACAATAGCGCACTCGCATATAGGTGTGCACACATCACATCAGATGCAATCCCATACAGCAGTGAATACCGACACTTCAGATGCACACCACATACAGCTATGCACACCGACACATTAGCGTACGCCACATATAGCTGTGCACACCAATACATCCTTGCACACTATCCATCAATTGTCCGACGCGTTCACATTAATGAATCGGATTCCAGCTCTTTCGGGAAAATGGGGCTCCGCGCTTATCCATTCTATCCTCTTATTCAGTCTGTCCGCTTAGCCATTGTATTAGCGGAGAGGCTTTTGATATTATAGAATCTGGATCATGCGTCGGTTCAAATTGCGGAAAGAAGTCAGGAAACATGGCAAGGTACTCCCTTACACACCATCGAACCGTCCAATTGATATCCGTTGACAATGGAATCCACTTGGAACCTTCATTTTTCCTTGCGTCTTGCAATAATGCATAGGCATACCAACCACGGACGCCGCCTTCCGATTCCTGAGCTAATCGCTCCCAGAAAACCTCTCGCTCATATTCGTTTATGGGCTTTTCCAAAGCACAAACAGCGATTTTTCTTACGATTGGCGAGCGATCGAATGAATATTGCCATAAAAGGTTCCGTGAGCAAAGCTGCCTTTCCACGAGAGTAGATAGGGATATCGCCCTTTTGATGTCATCTTGGGAATGTAGTGCGATATGTGTGTCCCTGATCCGCAGGGACCGTAAAGCTCCTTGGGGTTGATTCGTTATCTGACCCAATTCAATTGCGGTTTTTGTTTTGGCGACGTTAACCCTGGGGGCTAGATTATCGTAGCCATGTATACGATCACCGTATGTCGTCAACGCAGTGCGTAGAGTTGCTGCATCTAAACCTTGAAATGTAGACATTAGGTATGCTACGACTCCGGTTACGAGTGTTGCTGCGCCTGATGTTCCCTCATAATAGGAAACGACATCTGCTTTTTTAATGAATTCACAAAAAGGAACGGTCAAGTATACTCGTGGTGCTAGAACGTCAGGCCTGAAGTGCCCCTCGGCATTTCGTCCATACGGTTCATCGGGAAATGGTACATGGATGTGGCGCTCTGCGTGGCCTCGGTCATTGTATCCCCCCACGGCTAGATATTCGCGAGGCGGCAACATATTCGCTGTTCTCGTATTCCCATTTGCACAGACCACAAGAACCCCACTTCTAACGGCTGAAGCTAGTGCCTGAACCGTGCTGTTTTTGCTTGTGCTTTTTAGATATACCTGATGATCTAGTGCATGCCATCCCGTACTTAATATGATTCGAATATTCCATTCTTTCTGCTTATTCAATATCCACTCGATCCCGGCTTTTAATCGTTCTCCTTCCCCAGTCTTGAACGCCCCGTGATTAAGCACGATATAATGTGCCGCCGGTGCAATGCCTATATGCGTTTTTCCTTGGAAAACAAAAGGTTTATGAGATAGTGCCAATAGTGTCATCAACCCATGCTCACCACTAGCGTCTTCATGTTCAAGGGACTCTTCTAAAGCAATATTTCGGCATGTAATGGAGAAGTCGTCATGAACGGTGACGTATTGTAATCGATCGCCTAAATGCTGAAGTGCAGGATGAGGGGTAATTGTATCAATGATGACGATACCCATGTTTTTCCCGGATTCCATAAAATCCGGAGCTTCTGAAAAGCCTAGTCGTGCCCACGTAGGTTCAGGTAATACTCTCATGGATTCATGCTCCTTCTAAAGCAATATACATCTTTAGCTTATTGCTTGATCATTCATTTGGCTAGTTGAATGAAGTAACAAAAAACAACCCCGAACCTAATATATCTTCGGGGTTGCAGTCTATAATAACATGTTTATATGTCGCTGATACGATTAAGCGCTATCAATTCTTTTAGCCCTGATCCTCTTCATAAGTAAATGGTTAACTTTCACTTCCTAGCAGCATTCTATAAGCGGTCCGAAGCCATTTTTGAAAATATGTACTTTTATGGAGCAGCATCGCTTAGCCGAGTGACATCATAACCATGAGCGGAACGCTGACCGCGCTGAAGTAAAACGTGTTAAATGCCGCCTTGTGGAAGGAAGACTTCCCAGCAGCTCTACGTAATTATCGAAACCCACAAAATAGCCGTCTACCGTTTAGGGAAGATAATTTAAGTAAAAAGTGGAGAAATATTAAAATATCTTAAATAGTGAACGCGGCCAAAAAATCCAATCCCTTCACCCCTCAAATCACATCAATTATGTTCCAACTGTAGCACGCATGTTTATACTCGGAGCACTTTTACGAATAGTCGTTTGACTACGCCTAAAATCTGAGGTTTCGCCCATGAAGAAGATATGAAAATCGTGTACATCCCCAGACGGTTTCCTCCCCATAAATCAGTAATGATGCCGTTTCCGATAACGGCTGTCTCGTTACTGCGGGTTCCGAGTAGATTCAATGCGGCTAAAAACGCTTTTTTCTTCGGTTTACCGGCTTCGAACAATGCTGGAATCTCATGGATCTGTCCATGGCCATGCATCGGAGGTTTGCTGTTAGAGACGATGATCACCTTGATTCCGTATCGGGACTGCATGTTATTCAGCCAATCTTTCATCAAATCTGTTATGGATTCAGCATTTTTCGTCGTTATGGTATTGGTCCAGTCAAGGATGATCCCTTTAATACCTGCCTGCTGGAGTGTTTCTCCGTCAATCTCATATATCGAGCGCGCAATTTTCGATGGTTTAAAAATAGACATACATATCCTCCACTACCTTGATATAAGTGAGCCAATCGTGTATAGATTGCCTTCATTCTGTTAAAATCATACTTTTGAACAATCATTTCTCTTAGATGGTCTGTATGTTTAGTTTCGCCTAAACAAAAAAGCCGCGATTTCCGCGACTTCAAGAGCATGTTTGTTTTTTCCTTCCGACAGGTAAGGATACTCGCTGCCTGAACGACGTAATGTTCCGAATCGATATCGCACTACACATGACGTGTTCCAACGAATCGTCTACAAGGCACGACGTCGATCATGCAGAACGAGCAGAATGATCATAATCATCATTACACCTAAGATGACACCGGCCTCTGTGGTCAGCATCCGCAGCAGCGGGTACTCTGGCGAGAACTGCGAATCGGTACGAATAGCGGAAAAGAGATTATAAGAGAACAGCATGCCCGACGAAATCCAAGCCAATGCCATCGGGTACAGAAAACGCTGCGACCCACGCTGGGAAGTTAGCACCAGCAATCCCCACGCCCCCGCGATGGACCACGCTCCGGTACTAAACGTCAGCAGATGCCACCACACATCACGATCGTCCAATCTGGCCGGATCCATGCCGAGGGTGCCTCCAGCAGCCCAGAACACCTTAATGGTACCTAGCAGGATACAGCCTGCTCCAACCAGCCTGGACAATGTATGCTGCAGTACCCAAGTATTACCGGGCAACCTGCTATAGTCAATCGAATCACCGAACGCCTCCGGCCACCGTGTCTTCGCATACCCTGCGAAGGCGAGAGGCAGACAAATGCCGATGCCAACAAGCGAGACCATGACAAAGAATTGTTCGTACACCCAAACATCGGCTGCCCCTGCTTCCTGATCCCGAGTCATAGCTGCCGGTCCTAGCACCGGTGCCAAGACCAGCATGGGAACGAGCAGACCCGTGCCAACCCATACGGGAAAGGCAATCAGCCATGCAGGCAGGCGTTCACCCCACGGCCTGGTGAACGCCAATGCCAGTAGAATTCCGATCGCCGCAAGCACTGCGGTAGCTGCGTTGATCGCACGCCAACTTACATCTCCCATTTGCTCGGTTGGTATGAAGTAACCGAGGCTCCATGCCAGTTTAATCAACAAATACGGCGTCACCGCTAGGGCAGCGCCATAACCACAATTTCTACGCATCTTTGTCCATCGCGCTGTCTGGAGCTCTGCTGAAACTTTTATATGCTCAATCTTCATGTTGGTTAACTTACCTCCTTAATAACTCAGCCTTCACTTTACACCCCATTCTACCTCCCTTATCGAAAGGCAAAGTGACCTCAAGTTTAAGTTTGGGTTAATTTCGTTTACGTGAAGCTGTAAACTCTCTATCCTGGATAGGTAAGCCAACGCTCAAAAAAAGAAGCTTGTAAAAGTCATTCTGAGCGACTTGTACGCAGCTTCTTCCCTGGTCTTTGAAAGAAAACGTTACATATATTCCAATAACAAACATAAAATCGATAACGAACTCGCATTCGTTTCAGATACTGTTACCTTCTCATGGCTTAATCTGTCTCGTGAGTTATAACACTCCAACTGCTATCAATCCAGATATAAAACGCACTTCCGTCTGCGTCGGATTTCATTTCCCATTGCATCCCCATCTCCTTGGCCATCATCGATACAATGGACAAACCGATCCCTGCGCCTTTTTCAGGCGTCTCGTTGCAGACGCCAGGGCCCTTATCGTTGATGACCAGCATCAGCTGCTTCTCACGATCAATCATTTGAATGCCGATGTAGCGACCCGCTCCCGCATGGCGTACTACATTCTGAAACACATTGTCCAGGATCCGGTTAAACCACAATGGATCCACATCCCATAATAACGTCTCATCAGGAAGCTCGACAAAGACATCAAATCCCTTAGCCTCGAATACTGGATACCACTGAGCCACTCGATTCCGGACTTCTTCTACGATATCAATCGGCTGTTTGTGCAGCGGATACTTCCCCGCCGATAACAGTGTGTATGACAGAAGATTATCCATCAGATTACTGATGTCGTCCAGCTTATGCTCGATGACAGAAAGTGAAACCTGTCCCTGGGGAGAAGCAGGATTATTGCGAACCGTATGGACATGTTGCCTGATGACAGTTAACGGGGTACGAAGATCGTGGGAAATCGTTGAAATGAATTGCTTGCGCAGTTCCTCCTCCTCCCGCTCCCGTTGTTGACTTTCTTTGAGCTCCTTCACCATCCGATTAAACGAGCCTTCGAGTTCTCCAATCTCGTCGTTCTTCATAATCGTGACTTCGTCGGGAATTTCTTTCAATCCATTTACGGTCATCGTGGATTGGAGCCTGATCAGTCTTTTGCGAAGCTTAATGAAGAACAGCCATGACAGCATAAAGAAGCATACACAAATCATTAGAAACAGAAAGATGAGCGGCAGGTTTCCCGATAGCGACATCTCTGCATCAAGGATATGGGAATCCGGGAGCCGCATCACCATAAAGCCTTGCTTCGGATCGTTTCCGATGAGGGAGGTTAAGAACAGCGTTTCTTGATAACGGTCTTGCGCTCGAATCGAGAGAATATCCTCATAAGTCCATTGCTCAGGTATATCTTCCGAGAGGTCTCTGACTGCATTCGTCCTCCCTGACGGGTCTACCCAAAATATTTCAGCATCCGGATAGTCCTCGTTCAACTCTCCCAGTCTAGAAATAATCCTATCCCTACCTGCACCGTCCAGGTTGTCTGCCTCCTGCTGCCACATGCGGGTTATCTCTTCCGGACGATATACTGGATGATCACTAAACATATAACCAGGTAAATAAAACAGGGCTGGTATGATCGGCCATAGCAATAAGGCGGTCAAAATAAGGATCAGGTATTTGCTCATTAACGAGCCGCGGATCTTCATGATCGCACCCGGTATCCTACGCCGCGGATGGTCTCGATAATTTGGGGGGAGCCGGAATCCAGCTCGATCTTCTCTCGCAGATGCCGGATATGCACATTCAACGTCTTGTCTCCGTTCAGATGCGGCTCGCCCCATACGGCTTCATAAATCTGCTTCTGGGTCAAAATATGATTCAGATGGTCCAGGAAATACATGAATATGTGAAACTGCTTACCTGTAAGCACAATCTCTTCCCCGGTTACGGAATTCCATATACGGCTTCCTGTTCGGTCGATGATTAAATGCCGGATCAGAAGCTGTTCCGGTTCCGCAGTGACGGAGCGCCTGAGCAGGACTTGAATCCGGGCAGCCAACTCATCCGGATGAAACGGCTTTGTCATATAATCATCGGCAAAAGACAATCCGGTAAGCTTATCCTCGATTGCGGTTCTGGCCGTAAGCATCAGGATGGGCACAGCGGGATTGATTCGTTTTAGCCGCTGACCGACCGTGAATCCGTCCAGACCCGGAAGCATAATGTCCAAAATGACAAGATCGCAATGTTCCATTGCTGCTTCCACATCATAGCCTGAACTCTTCCATATCACCTCATAGCCCTGACTGATTAAAAACTCCTTGGACCAGGAACCGATTTCCTGATCGTCTTCAATGTACAAAATAGTAAATGTCTTCATCGTATGATGGACTCCTAAAAGTAATATATAGGTAGTCTAGCATATTATGGCTGTCAGGAGATCGGGAAATCCATCGGAAAAATCACGTAAATCACCAAGCATCGTCATAAGTTCACAACATGGATTTGTTAATGTTATCAACAGCCGGGAAAATCAATGCAGACACTGGCAATATTCATACAAGTTGGAGGATGAATCGGACGGGGTCTTATCGACTTCATCAGGCGACAGATTAACACATACATGGGAAAGGAACGGATTGGATATGAAAACAATCGATATCGTAAAAGAAAACCTGCTTTTCATTCTCGGTCTGGGCGCTTTAGCGCTTGTCAGACCCATCATGAAGATGACCGGGATCATGGAGCTGATCGGCCAAGCATTCGGCAGCATTCTGATGACGGTTCTCATCTCTTTGGCCTGGCTCATGCTCGTTCTATTCAAAAGAACGGCTTATCCCGTTGTCATTCTTGTTTTTGCGGGTTTGAGTTATGCCTTATTTGCTACCATTATCAGCGGGATTACCTCTCCCCTTATCGATGGAACATTGCAAGGTCCATTAACGAATCCGCTGGCAATGATAAGTGTCTTTGCAATAAATGCGGTTTGGGGCTTAATCGTTGGCGTAATAGCCAATGTACTGCGTCGTAAAGAGTAAATAGTCGATAACAAAGAAATGGCGGCATAGGGGAACCCCCTGCACCGCCATTTCTTTATATGCAGCAGCTATTTGACCCCAACTAGGGATCACGCATACGGGTATACCACTTCTGAGAACCCCCAACACCTGCTATGTTGGACAAGTCATGTGAATCCGTAATCTATACCACTGCCTGTTTCATGTGATGAAATTCCTCCAGCGCTTGACGTACGGCTTGAGGCGTATCGAGACGAAGTATGCGCTTCGCCAGCTCGCGGCATTCCTGACGATCCAGAGTAGCGAGCCTTTCCTTGATCCGGCTGAGACCACTTGCCTCCATGCTCCATTCGTCGAGCCCGAGTCCGAGTAAGAGCGGTGCCGCGAGCGGATCACCCGCCATACTTCCGCACATGCCGGTCCATTTACCGGCCGTGTGGGATGCCTCAATGACCGTGCGGATTAGATGAAGCACGGCTGGATGATAATAATCGTACAGGTGCGCGACATGTTCATTCATGCGGTCCGCCGCGACCGTGTACTGCACAAGGTCGTTCGTACCGATGCTGAAGAAATCGACTTCGCTCGCGAATCGTTCCGCCAACACGGCCGTTGAGGGAATCTCAACCATGATGCCAACTTCCATCTGCTCGTCGAACCGGATGCCGTCCTGCCTCAATTCCGCCTGCACTTCCGTCAGGATGGCTCTTGCCTGCCTCCATTCCTGCAGGCCGGAGATCATCGGGAACATCACCTTTACCGTACCGAATGCGCTGGCCCGCAGCACCGCCCTCAGCTGCGTGCGAAGCAGCTCCTGGCGGACAAGCCCTACCCGTATCGCACGGTAGCCCAGGAACGGGTTCGCTTCCTTGGGCAGCTGCAGATACGGAAGCTCCTTATCTCCGCCGATGTCCATCGTGCGGATGATTACGGGGCGGCCCTCCATCGTCCGGGCCGCTTCCTGATAGGCACGGAACTGCTCCTCCTCGCCCGGCATGGCCTGGGCGTTCATGAACAGGAACTCCGTGCGAAACAGCCCTACGCCGTCCGCGCCCTGCAGGACGGCGGTCGAGGCTTCCGCGGCGCTGCCGATGTTCGCCGCGAGTTCCACGCGCACGCCGTCGGCGGTCACTGCCGGGCGCGCCGCGTACGCCTCGAGCGACTGCCTGCGCTCGAGGTCCTGCAGCATGCGGAGCCGATACTGCTCCGCTTCTGCCTTGTCCGGCCGGGCAACGCACAGCCCGGCGGATCCGTCGAGGACGAGCGTGTCGCCGTCCTCAATGCCGTCGACGCCGACCCCAGCGCCGACAATAGCCGCAATCCCGAGCGACCGTGCGAGAATAGCGGTATGCGAGGTCGCTCCTCCAGTGCGAGTAATAAAACCGATCACCAAGTCAGGGTCCAGCTGAACCGTATCCGATGGCGCCAAATCGTCGGCAACCAAAATTACCTGTTCGGTGATACCCGTAAAGCCGCGCGAATGCCCTGGCGACAGACAAGCGAGAAGACGATTGCCGATGTCACGTATGTCTGCGGCGCGTTCCTTC
Organism: Paenibacillus sp. FSL W7-1332; assembly: GCF_037969785.1. Lineage (NCBI taxonomy): Bacteria > Bacillati > Bacillota > Bacilli > Caryophanales > Paenibacillaceae > Paenibacillus > Paenibacillus sp. FSL W7-1332. Next base: position 4,181,655 of record NZ_CP150209.1, read on the forward strand.
ATATAATCATTGTTCATGCCTTCCAACATGGAAGCGACCTGACTCACAATTTCGGCAACGGCCTTTGGCGCTGGCTCCAGCTTCTCCCGAACCCGCGTCTCCATCTTCGGATAGAAGGCAGGATCCTCCAGAAGCTTCCGCTGCCCCGCAAGAATACCGGCTTGCTCTTCGCCCACGGCTTCCTTCGCTTTTTCCGTCAGCGCATCCAATTGCTCCGCACAGCTGGCTTTGGCTTCACGGAGCTTGATAAGCTCGGCATCGATAGCGGCCGGTGTATCGGGAATATCCTTCTCATCGGGGCTGCTGTCGCTGCTTGCCCCCTGCGAAGGCTTGTAGATGTATGCCTTTGCGATCCGGATTCCCTCCGATACGCCGATTCCTTGAATATGCAGCTTCTTCATCAGGCTTCACCAAACTTGCTTTCGACTAGCTGTACCAGTGCTTCGACTACCTCTTGTTCTCCATCTCCATTAGCTTCGATGGTCACGACAGCCCCTTGTTCAATGCCGAGCGTCATCAGCTCCAGCATGCTTTTGCAATCTGCGGAGCGTCCTTCGCTAGTTCTCAGATGAACCTCTCCTCCAAACTGTCCCGCTTTTTCCGAGAAAAGCTGAGCCGGACGGACATGAAAGCCCTGCTCATTCTGTATGGTTACGGTTTGTGTGAACATGTCTTTCCTCCTCATCCTGTAACGGCCTGCCGAGACAATTTTCTTGCAGAAATCGCAGTTACGGCTTCACTCTTCCGTATCCCTGACGTTCGCGTGCTTGATCTTTGCCAGGCGGCCTGCTTTATTTATTGTTCAAGATCCTGCTCATGGGCAATTCGTATATATGCTAATAATGACTGCTTCCCGCTTAGGTAGGATGATTTTCGTTTTCGGACTTACGTTCATTTCGGAAGCTAAGCTATTTCTCGCTAAGCTCATTTTATCATGCCAGTAAAGCGATCCGTCCTTTATAAGCCTCAACCAGCGCTCTGTTGTGTTCATCGGAACCATCGATATTTCCGCTGAGAAATACAGGGGGGTTGAAGCCTTTTTCAATCATAATCTCAATAGATTCGGCGAACAGGGAGTTCAAAATGAGGGCCCCGATCACCGTCGAGCTCGGCGTAAAGGGTACCTGGAGGCCCGGATGGCTCAATACGGCATCGCCCTTGACCGAGAAATTGTCGATCACCAGATCAACGGCATCCGCCAGATGCTTGCCGCTGCTGTGTCGGGAGGGCATGCTTTTGGAATATTCCAGAGAGGTAATGCCTACAGTAAAGGCCCCCTTCTCCTTCGCCATCAAAGCGACATCTACAGGAACGGGATTTCGCCCCGAAGTGGACAATACGAATACAATCTCGCCTTCGCGAATATCCTGCTTCTCCATAAACTCAACGGCAAGATCGTTTTGTCTTTCCAGCTCGGACGACCGGACCGCGCCTTCATGAAGCATCAGCTTCTCAACCAGAATCGGACGAATCGGTACAAGTCCGCCTGCTCGGTAAAAGACTTCTTCGGTCAATATATGTGAATGTCCGCAGCCGAACAAGTGAATAATCCCGCCCTGCTGAATACAGGTCGCTACCTTCTCCGCCGCTTCACGGATCGGCTTGGCCTGCTCGGTTCGAACTTTGTTCAACAACCCGCCAATCACATCAAAATAGGTGTTCATCATCGTCTTTTTCACCTCGTTGTTCCTGTAATTGCAATGCTATCTGTTCTCTTCCGGTTGATCATCGGTTGACAATGCTCTTTTAGCCCGGAGAACCATCCCGGCCATCACTTCCAAACTGCGCTCGATGATTTTCTCCCCCTTCTCCCTCGTTGCCAGCGTTGCATCCCCAAGCACGGCAGTGGAAGTCATTTCCTCCCACGGCGTTGGCGTGCAATCCGCTTCGATCGGGATCTGCGGGGCACCATCGATCGCCTTGCTCATGTCCACATATTCGCCCGCGAGATAGAGCATATAGGATGTCTCGATTTCATCAGCATGCATATAGCTCGCGTGCGCAGCCGAAGCTTCTCGTACCAAAGCCGTTACTTCCTTCGTGCCAGGGTAAAAGAAGTAGAACACTTTTAGTGCGGGCACCCGTTCGTATAACACTCTCGCAGCTTCCTTCAGTGCAACCGCATTGCCGAGATGGCCGTTCACCATGACGAAAATGCGGAATCCTTGCTGGTACAAGCTTTCGCCGATATCTGCTAACAGCCGGATGAGTGCTTCATTTGAGACGTTGATGCTCCCCGGGAAATTGCGCAAGCTCCACACCTGGCCATAGGGGAGGGTCGGCAGAACGAAGCTCTCTGTCCGTTCGGCTAATCTGTCCGCGAGTCTGGTCGCGAGCAGGTTATCCGTGCCCAGCGGCAGATGGGGACCATGCGCTTCAACGGCACCAATAGGAAGGATGGCAGCACGGAATTGGCGTATTTTATCCTTCACCTCATCCGAATTTTCGAGTTCGAATTTCATAGTGGCACCCCCCTTACTTTTTAAATGAAAAGCAGTTGGCCGGGTTGCTTACGAAAAATTTCTTCACCAGCTTTGGTCCGTCAAAGCCGTTTCGGTTCGCCTCGTCCACAAAGCGCGGTACCCATTTGGAAATAATGTACTCCAGACCGAGACCCTGATCGTAATGCTTGTAGTAGGTTTTCCGGGCGGTATCTCCGCTGATGAGGATTTGATCTTCGAAGCCTTTGCGGACAAGCTCCAGAATAAGCGAGATTCGGGTGCTTTCCGGTGCATACTTGATCTTGCCGATACCGTCGAAGCTCATAAAGGCCCCCGTTGCGGCGATCTGCTCGTGATAGTACGGGTCGGGATTGCGGTCCATATGCCCCAGACTCAAAAAAGACAGATCCACACCTTCGCTCTTCAGGAGCCCGATTTGCTCCAGCGCCATGGTGCCAACCTCGGTATGGGAATGAATGGGCGCCTTTGTCTCATGATGAGCGCGCGCTACAGCACGCAGCGTCTTCTCCTCCAGAGGCGTAATGCGGTTATAGCCTGTCCCGAATTTAACCTGGCCTGCTTTGAAAGACGTTCCCTCCAGCCCTTCTTCAACCTCCCGGATGACGAAATCCGCCAGCTCGTTGATGCTTTTTGCTTCAATCCACTGGGCGTAGGTTTCATAGTGGCCGATCAGCGGTTTAAGCTCCTCTTTGATTTTGGCGTCCCACAGAAAGCTTTTGTTGAAGCCCGCCGTTCCTACAATATGAATGCCGGTTTCAACTGCGATTTCCTGTACCGCTTGAACATCTCGTCCATAATCGATGGCTGTAGCGTCCACGATCGAGCGTCCGCCGTGTTGTTTGAAGTCAAGAACGTCGAGCTTGGACTTCTCTTTATCGTCCAGGAGCAAATCGTCCTCGCCCCGTTCCTGCCAGTAGGCCGGACGGCATACGATATGTTCGTGGGAATACGTAAAGCCCAGTTTCTCTTTGCTGATATCTCCATGTAAAGTACGAATAAAGCCCATATCGTTTCTCCTCCACTCTCTATAAAATTGGAACCTGGCCAGATCTCTAAAAATGCGTGTTCAACATTCAAAAAGTCAGCTGCTTTTTGAATAACCTCTAGAAGAACAGCTTCGCCAGGAAGTGCAGAATCGGCCCAATGATGAACATATCGGAATCAGCTGCCCACATGGCCGTATCCGGCACCGTCGAGGCGATAAAGAAGCGAACCATCAGAAACTGTCCCCAAGCGACCACGGTCGAAGTGATGAAGCCGCCAATAACAGCTCCGCGGACACCGCCTGTCGAATTCCCGAATACCCCCGCCGTAGCCCCGTGGAAGAATAAGACGATCATCGTTGGCACGAAAATGTATGATACGGTGTTGCCAAGTACAAGCAGCCAGATAATCGCTCCGGCGAAAGCTCCCAGGAAGCCAAGAACCACCGCATTCGGCGCGTAAGGGTATACAACCGGCGCATCCAGTGCCGGTTTGGCGCCTGGTACCAGTTTAGTAGCGATCCCGTTGAAGGCCGGAACCAGCTCGCCGACAAACATCCGGACCCCCATCAGAACGATGGCGATTCCGCCTGCGAATGTGAACGATTGGATAATGGAGTAGATAATAAAGTTCTGGTCACCCGATTGTTTCATCAGCTCCGCAGCCGCCGGCGTGCCCTTCGTCGACAGAATAATGGCTCCGATCAGGAACAAAACCCCCATGCTGAGTGCAGTGATGACGTTGGAATCGCGAAGAAACTCGAAGCCTTTGGGTACTTTGATTTTCTCGGAATCGTTGTTTTTGTTGCCGAATAATTTACCGAACAAGGCAGCTAGCAAGGCAACCGAGGCCGAGGTGTGACCAAGCGCAATGTTATCGTTGCCCGTAATTTTACGAAGGAACGGCTGAACCAGCGCCGGCTGGAATGTCCAATACACACCAAGGACGACAGCGACCATAAGTACCAGCTTCCAGATCGAGATGCCGCTGGCCGCATGAACGATCACGCCAGCAAAAACGGTCGACGTCCAGAACATCATGTGTCCGGTCAGGTAAATAAATTTAAACCGGGTGAAGCGTGCCAGCAGAACGTTGATCAGAAAGCCGATGAGCATGGCGAGCGTAACGGCGCTGCCGAATTTGGAATTGAATGCCTCCTGCCCCATGAAGGTACCGAGGGTTCCGCTCTCCAATCCGAAGACTTCCTTCCACATCGGCTCGAATACATTCAAGGCTTTCACGATAACATCAGAGCCTGCACCGATGATGAGGAAGCCGATAATCGCTTTAAAGGTGCCGCTTACAAGCTGGCTCGTTGATTTCTTCTGAAGCAGAAGGCCGACCAGAACGATGAATCCGAGCAGAATGGCGGGCGTTCCAAAAATGTTGGTGGCAATCCAAAAAAGTACGTCCATATGCCCTCTCCCTTTCTAATGGTTTACAGCACTTCTTCCAGCTTCTGTTTGATTTCGTTAGTGTCGAAATAGTTGTTGACGATCACAATTTGGGCCGCATGCCCTTGAAGGCTTTGGGCCAGCTCGTTGCTTGTAATGATATAGTCGGCTGCGGTTCCGGATGCCGTTGACACGTCCGTGTGCTCCACGTCGGCACTTACTCCCATACCGCTCAGGACGTTCTCCACATTCATTCTCAGAATCAAACTCGTTCCTTGTCCAAGACCGCATACGCATAAAATTTTCATTGTTCGTTCCCCCTAATGAGTTGTTGGATTGTCTCAACATCCGTTGCATGCATGAATTGTTCAATGCTGCCCGGGCTGCTCAGCAAGTCAGCTTGCGCAGCATGGCGATATGCTCCGAACTTGAGGAGCCGCCAAGCGCAAATACAAGCTGTACCGGGTCGTTGGCCGCATGGCCGAATACGACCGGTTTCTTCAATCTAATCAGCGAGACGGACGCTTCCTTCACCCCATCCTCCGCACGGGCATGCGGAAGTGCGATATGGGGTGCAAGAACAAAGTACGGACCTCTTTCACGATAAGATTTCACCATGGCGTCGGCATAACGTTCTTCCGCCGCACCCGCTTTCGCCAGCAGTTCTCCCGCTAAGCGGATCGCTTCTTCGGCCGTCTCGGCCTCAACATCCAAGGCAATTAGCGACGGTTCCAAAAATTTCATTCTCATCTCTCCCAAATCCGGTATTCTAATCGATGCTAAAGACCGGTGTGTAATTGCTGCAGTATCTCTTCTTTCGTCTTGGCCTCTTTCAGACGGATCAGGCTCTCCTTCTCCCTGAGCAGGATGGTCAGCTCCGACAGCGCTTTGAGGTGGGATTCGCCGTCAATCGCAGCCAGTACCAGAATGACCTGAACTTGATGCCTTGCTTCTTCTGAGAAGGCGACAGGTTCCTCCAGCCGCAGCAGACTGATGCCCAGCCGCCGGACACCATCCTGCGGCTTGCCATGCGCAATCGCGATACCCGGAGCAACGACGATATAAGGGCCTAGCGCCTCGACTTTGGAGATCATCGCATCAATATAGGCTTCATCGATGCGCCCATCCTTCAGCAGGGGCTCGGAGGCATCGCGTACAGCGCTCCGCCAGTCGGCAGCTTTTCTTTTCATTTGGATCATCTGTCCGGTGAGCAGATCCGATAGAGATGGCTTGCGTGCTTCACTCAGCCATGTTTTCCCAACGGACAAGTAATGGTTCAGCTCCTCCGTAAGACCTGCTTCGTCCCTAACCACGGCGTATTTATGGACGATATCGAGCAGCGCTTGAACCGAGTACGCCGGGGTCTTAGAATTACGGCCGGCAACCATGTTGACCTGGTTCAGCAGGTGCTCCTTATCCTTATCGCTGAGAATCGGATTCACTAAGAGAACGGGCACTTTGCTATCCGGCAATGGGACCGTTGAGAAAATAAAATCAACATGGTCTTCATCAAAGGACTCGTAATTCCGCAGTGAGAGCACGGCCGTAATATCCACTGCCGAGAAAAGGTTCTCCAGCTGCGATTTCAGCATTCGCGAAGCGGAAATGCCGTTGACGCAAACGATGGCTGCCTGTCGCCGTACGGCCGGCTTCGTGTTCTCTCTGCGCAGCCAGCCGCCGAAATGCATCGCGAGATATCCGATTTCGTTGTCGTCAAGTTGACGCCCAACCAATTGTTCGAACGGAGCCGCGGATCGGCGGGTCAGCTCGAACACTTCCCTGTACTTGGATAGGATATTTTCGAGCAGCGGATTTTCAAGACCGAGTCCGTATACGATCCGATAATAAGCCGGCTTCAAATGAACAAGCAGATTCTCTTCCATCGTTTCTCTGTTCGGCAGGAATACGCAGGCGTAACGCTGAAAATCATCCGTCATCTGTCTGGTCACTTGCCGAAGCTGCTTAAGCACCTCTTCGGATCCGGTCATCTGTTCCATCCGGTTAACCCTGGCTCCCAGTAAATGCATCGTAAAGTAGCAAATCTCTTCGTCCGGGATGGAGACGCCGAACATTTGGCCAAGACCTTCGGCAAGCCCTGCGGCAACTTCGTACTCCGGTTTCCTCCGCAGCACGTTTCGTTCATCTTCATCTATCGAGATAAACTGTCCGGTCTGAATCCGCCTTACATATAACAGGAACCGTGCCGTCAAATGAAATAACATCTCATCCGTCAAATCTACGCCCAGCGTTATTTCGCTATCCGAAATCAGGCGATACACCCGCTTCAGGTGACCTGACTTCATAGGGGGAAATAAGACTTGGGCGAGATCCGGACTTTCCGATTCCGGATTCCGGTTAAATATCTGTTCCCAGCCGGCATGACCGAAAATCTGTCCGAAGTATTGGCTCAAGGCCTTCCGCTTGTCACGTTCCTCCCCATGTACGCCATAGCCCCGCTTGCGGTCATAGGTTACTTTAAGTTTCGAGATCTTCATGTCCGACCGGACCATATTCAAATCCTTGAGTACGGTCCCTCGGCTAACCTGCAAAAGGTCCGTAAAATGATGAACAAAGAGCGGAGCCTCCGCCGATAACAGATAAAGCGACATCCAGGCCATTCTTTCCCGTGGGGACAAATAATACTGCTGTGTTTGAGGCTTCCCGGTCGACTGCGGAAGACCGGACCGGCTTTCATCCGGCAAATAATAGCCGACTGTCCTGACGTATTTGACCGGCGGAAGATGAACCGCTTTCAAGTAGTCGTTTATTTTTTCCATATCATAATAAACGGTTCGTCTGGAGATACCGACCTTCTGCATCAGTTCTTCCAGCGACACATAATCGGCTGCTTCATGAAGCAGCGTCAAAATCCGGGTACTTCTTTCGTCCAGGATACGGCATCAACTCCTTTGCCGTTTAGTGTGGTACCTTTTGCAATTCGATTATACCCACAGGCATTTCATGAAAGACAGTTCAATTCATGGAGACCCTTTTGTGCAAAAATGAACTCAAGTGTTTAAAGTTATGTAGACCGTCAACATACTTTTCATTAAATAACTCCGCGAACTTTTCAATTAAGTAGGTTATATGCACAAATCATGACCACCCGTCCAACGGGTGGTTTGCTCTTGGGGTATAACCCCTTGTTGCCAAACTGCGCCTAAAGACGCTAGCCTGACCATAACTCTGTTCAGGCTCATTGTTATTTGTCACTTTCACTTACCAGTTAAACTGGTTTATTTCTTTTTGCCCCTGTTGCTGTTGAATGGATCTTCGTACTCTTTTACACTCAACTTATCCATGGCTTGATCATGTGCCTCTTGTTCACGAATGTACTTCGCTACTGTTGCTTCATTCAAACCTACTGTACTCACATAATATCCTTCTGCCCAAAATTTTCGATTCCCGTATTTATATTTTAGTTGTGCATGCTTCTCGAAGATCATTAACGAACTTTTCCCCTTTAGATATCCCATGAATGATGAGACTGAAATTTTCGGCGGGATAGCCACCAACATATGGACATGATCGGGCATCATGTGGCCTTCTATAATTTCTACTCCTTTGTACTTACATAAGCGTTTGAAAATTTCTATTAAGTCTCTTCTTACTTGATTATAGATCTCTTTCCGTCTATACTTCGGGGTAAATACAATGTGGTATTTGCACATCCACTTTGTGTGAGCTAGGCTGTAGCTCTTGGTTGCCATTTGAGAACATTCCTTTCTTTGAGCCTGAACATCTCAATTTTATTGGAATGGTCTCAGTGGTCAAACCCTCAATCCCTCCACCCGCATAGCGGGTGGTTTTTTGTTTCGCGCGTTTCACGCACTCAACTGGCTAAAGCCATAAAAAAAGCATGGGCTGCAGGGCCCATGCAAGATTTTGTTCACTTCGCGACTGCCATGTTATATCAATGTCTGTGCATTCTGAAGTAAGTAACGTGCAGCATCGCTATGAACATGTTTGCCGCTCTGTGCTTGAATTTCGTGAATAAAACTGTTCAGTTCACCCTGGTCGAGCTTTTGCCTCAAGCTGTTCGCGATGCCGTTGTTGTCAATCCAGCCGTCCTTCTCAAACCTTGCGACCAGCGCTTTGAGCGATTCTCTAGTCGCCGTCGTTTGGAAATCCACACTGGCTCTCCCCATATTTCCTGCTGAATCGTAAACTGTAAGTTCTAATGAATGACTGCCCACTGGCAATGTAAACAGTGGAATCGTTGCGCCTTGTTCCAGAGGCCGACCGTCAAGCAACAAAGTTGTCTTCTTAGAATCGACGCCGGACAAATCGTCGCTTACATCAAATTGCGGCAATAAGTCCTGATCAATACCGTAGCTTTCTGCTGCCGGATCGCCAAACGTAATAAGAGGGGCCTCTGTATCCAGATTAAATTCAATCATCTTCGCGGGCTCTAGGTTACCCGCATCATCCTTTGATCGATAGTTTATTGTATATTTGTCGTCTTCACTGAATGTAACAGGTCCAGTGTACGGCTGCCATGAACTTCCACCGTCTAAGCTGTATACCGATTCGGTTACTTCCGAGAATGAATCCTCCGCGGCCAACGATAGCGTTACAGGCTGGACATACCAACCGTTATCGCCGTCCGGCTTCTCCGGGGATAATGTCGCCAGCGTGTTTGGCGGAGCCGTATCCTGCGGCTCGAACAGAAGCACGGGCCGGTAAGCTGCATTCGCATGCTCCTTAGAGCCGTAAATCACCCAGCCGGTCGAGCCATAGTTGGTCGTCTGAGCGAGCTGAACGGCGATTGTACGATCACCAGCCATGGCCGCATTCACTTGTGCCGTTACATCCAAGGTTGCCGGCGTCCCCGCAGCCGGGACGGTCCAGCTTCCGATTAGGCTGCCGGCGGCAGGCTTGTTGTTCCATGTCATGCTGCTTTCGGTCCATGCATGATTGCTAACTTCAAAAGCGACGCCTTGTGTGTTGGCAAGTCCGGCACTTGTCGGAACCAGGCGGATTTGCGCGCTTTTGACCTGATCCGGCAGATGAGATAAATCAAATTTCAAATAGGAGTACCTGTGATAACCTGCGTTGGGATCGTTTTTGATAACCAATTGATCGGAAGATCCGAAGTTCGTGTTTGCATAAGACCCGCTGCGTACGTAGACATCGTCGGAAGGCAAGATTGCGTATCCAAGCGTTACGAATAATTCATTGGATGCGGCGCTTTCGTTACCGGCGCCATTAAGTGCTTTTATCGTAAAATAATACGTTGCCCCGTCGGCTAGCCCTGTGACGGTATACTGGTTATTTCCGCTGACTGCGGATATATCCACAGTATTCGTATAGTTGCCGGGCGCTGTCCCGTAATCAATTCGGTATCCTGTTGCTCCTGCGCTTGCGGACCATTTCAGCGCAGCTGAACCGGGTCCTGGCAAGGCTTCGATCAATTGTGGCGCCACTGGCGGCGTCGTTGACCCTGTGCTCAGCTTAGCCAGGAACGTTTTCCCGATCGCTCCCGCCGTATTGACTTCCAATACCGTCGTCGGTGAAAACTGCTTCACTGTAACCCCCGGGTCGAGCCGCAACGCGCCGGTTGTCGCACGGTGAATTTCGACTTCAATAGTCCCTCCGTTTGCTTGGGTCGGATCTGAAACCCCGATTTGCAGCTCATCTCCGCTCTCAACGATGGTGACGGATGATTTCTTATTGCTAGTTAAGTAATCGGCTCCATTCACTTGAACGGTTTCAACCGCATCCTTCCAAAAGTTGGCTCCGACCGCCATTTCATCGCTGGTATCCATAACCGCCTGGACGTTTCCCGTGTTTTTCAAAACCGTAAAGCCCGGGTTCGCCGCATAACCGGCAGCCTCACTCGTTGTCGCCCCCGGATAAACGGCATAGGCATAGGAAGCTTGCACCGGATCGATACCGTGATTCAGCGCAAGGCTGGCGAATTGCGCGGATAGAAGCTTATCGCTTCCATCGGTGTTGATATCCTTCCAGGAGCCGGATCTCGTTTCTCGAAGACCATGGACCGTCGCCCCTCCAGGGAATACGTACGCGATATCCGCTCCGGGTACGCTTCCAGACAGATGCGCCCACTGTACGCCTGTCATCGCCTCCGTCCACCCCGTCGCCGCAGGCTTAACCGTTCCATCAACCGTCAACGTATTCGAACCGTTCTCGTTCAGCTTGCGATTTTCAACGATCGTCTCTACTGATCGACCTCCGGTGCTCGAAATGTCGGATCCGAGCGCTATATATTTGTCGCCGAATAGAAACCATGACTTTTTGCCGGATAACGGAGTACCCGTGTTTTTCGACATCGAAAATTGCATGCCGACCGTACCGTAAGGGCCATCAATCGATGAACCGCCTACCCAATTCGATGTATTGAATTTGAAGCTGAACGAGCCCACGCTCCCCGTAGAGCCGTCCGTAGTCGTTCCCGGTAATCTCACCGGATCAATCGTTGGCCAATAGGCCCCCGAAAACTGCGTCTGGTCCGCATTGTACATGTAGGCTGCGCCTGCGCCTTGCCACCATGGCTTGGTATTTTCGCCGTTGCCGTATTCAAAAGCCGAAATCCGCGTCGAGAACATACCAAGCGCCAGGCCGAAATCAGGCCTTAAGTGTACGGCGCGATCCATCCCTGCGAATACATGGGTATCGATCATATCGCCTGCGGGTTCAACGGATGGATCGCCAAGCAGTGCTTTGATTTTGCCGATGCTGAAAATGGACAGCCCCTCCGTATACCTCGGGAACGTTGTATCCGACATCATTTGGCCTTTGGCAATTTGGCGAACCGTTGCGGCATCCCGAGCGTTCAGGCCGTCGGCCAGCATGACGAGTGAAGCCAGGATTTTCCGTCCCGCCTGGTGATCCTGTGAAGTTTCGCGCGATATCGCACGCCCTCGCACCGTATCCATCATCGCGCCTTTATACAGAAAAGGGCGGTAAGCCTCCGTTACCCAACGAATGACATTCGCGATATTCGGGTCCGTCACATCCCAACTCGAACCGCCTAGAAGATACAGCAGCTTCGCCATATCTTCGAGCAGAACGGCACCGTAGCTTCCTGTATACGCGACATAGTCATGCTGGATAAATGAACCGTCCTCGTAAAAGCCGTCCCTGCTCTGTACATACAACAACACCTGGCTGATCGCGTCACGGCCTTGCGCAATCTTGGCATCCGATTTATTCAGCACGCCGCGCAAAGAGACAATTAGCGCTTTATCAAGCCGATTCGCACCGGTCTCCCGGAGTGAAGGAGAATTTGTGCGATAGGTTGGATCCGGAACGAATTTGTCCAAAGCCTTCGTGTAGTTAGCTTTTTGCGTTGCGGACATTTGATCATAAATCAAGACCATCGCATCCGTCAGATTCATCGGCACGCCGATTTCCCAATCCCACCAATTTCCTGTCTCGCTCTTCGTTTCGTTATATTTGTTCGCATACATCCAGTCCAGGCCACTTAGGATGTCTGCAGCCAGCTGCTTATCCCCTTTGAGGGAAGACCCTGTTGTGGAATAGGCCAGAGCCATTTCCTTCAGCCTTACATAGTTGGATGAGATCGTGCTGGAGACACTCCAATTCGCCAGATCGCTCCACAGATAAGTTCGTCCGGCGTTTGTGTTCATCGCTGACCAGTGCTTGTTCGCGTTGGTTTCGATTTGGCTGATTTTCGCTGCAATTTCCGGGTCCGACGTGTCGATTGCCGTCCCCCCGGTCAAATATACATGCCACCTCTCCCTCAGCAAATCGAACTCGTCTGCAGCGCTTGATGCTTGTATCGGTCCGGTAAACAACAAAATGGGATACAGCATGAAACTGGTGAGAAGAGAAACCACCATGCATTTCCGCCAACGTAAATTCATCACAATACCACCTTCCATCATTCAAATTAGACTGCCAATGGTTAGCCCCAGCATCCTTTTGCATGAATTCCGTCTGTTTCATCACCCCCCTCCCGGCTTTAACGCCATCCGAATGATCCACTTCAGGCTTTAATAACAACGACAATCCTTGTTTTGTTATAAAATATCAACTTGCAAAATACGAGATCGAGAAAAAGCCACATTCAAATCCCCAGGTTGCATGATGCATCACAACAACATTCTCAAAGAACGAGGTAGATTGAATATGGCTCAGTTTGAACGGAAGAATATTCGCAGCTTATTCAGAACATTTTAGGAATTCTATATTGGTGAAGAGAAATTGCGTGGGAAAGGGTAACTTACCGAGCATCCGGCTCATGCAGCGGCAATTCCGCGACAAGCCCGTCGCTTTGGCGGATCCATGTCTCAAACTGTCGCTCATCCGCTCTTAATCGAATGACTCTTGCGCCCGTCGGAAATTTGTCTTTGCGTACACCGTCTACATAACTAACGTAACGAGTAGACCTCCCATAACAAAGACGAATGCCATGCAGTGTCCCGCAGTAATCATTCGAGTGATCATGTCCGACGAACGTGCCCATAACATCGCCCATCTCCACCATGGCGGCGAACAAGCCGGAGTTCAGTTCAGGCGAGCTGATCCATTCGCTGCAGTGGCCCTCGCACACCTTCGTCTTCCACACCTCTTTGTATTCCGGGAGCGGAATATGGAAAAAAGCCAGTGCAGGCAAAGGCTCTCCAACATTTCGCTCGGCTAATTGCCGAGATTCAGATGCATACCATTCGATTTGATCCCGGCGTATCCAATCGTATCCGCCCACCGCATCCATCGGTGAGTAATCACCGCAGTCGAGGAAGAACAACGAAGCTGCCGGCCTTCCCTTGGAATCGTCAACCGTCAGCACATAATTTCCGGCTCCGCTTACGCCCGGTGGATCCGGTTTGGCTACGCAATATTCATGCAGGAGCTGCTCCTCATGCATCCTTTTACGCGATACGCTTCCTTCCGAGTCATGATTGCCAAACACAGCCGCCCATGCTACGCGGTTTTCCTCAGCGACAGCGACCGCGCTGCGGAACGATTGCAGCGGATCTTTACTTCTAGCGCTTGCCGTCAAGTCGCCTGCAAACACAACAAGATCCGGCTGCTCAATCGCAATGATTCTCTCCATCGTCGCCTTCGTCATCGAGTCGAGAAGCGGCGTCTCCGGATCGTGATCCTCAGCGTCAATAAACTCTACATCAGAAAACTGTACAATGACAAACGTTCCATCCTCACGAAACTTCAGCTTTTTCTCCAAGATATACCCGCCCCTTTGTCACATATTCCTTCCAATACCATAACCCGATCAAAACGAATACAGCAGCGCACGCCAAATACATCGATGTCACGCCATACTGCGAGCCGACCACCCAATAAATTAACGTCGGGCCGATCGCCGCCCCTAAATCAGTAGATACGGAATAAGCAGTCATGACTGTAATAACGGAAGTACTCTTCGCAGCGTCAGAAGCCATGGCGTCCATAATGGTGCCAAGCGCAGTGCTTGTGATCATGACAAAAATAACGATAACAATCCATATACCGAGCGGCAGCTGCCACGGAAGTAACGCATAACCCGCTGCCGCACCCGCAAGCGAGAGCATGAATAAAGGCAGCCTTCCTCTCGGCCCATCCGTACGCTGTCCGAACCATCGGGCCAAGAACGGCTCCCAAGCACAGCGAAGCGCTGTCAATACGCCGCCCAACACCGTGCTGCCGATGATCAGACCGAACCACGGGATTCCCTTTGGATAACTCGTATCAATGAGATACGTAAGCGTCGCGCCGAACACGGCGTGCAGCAAGGATATAATTAGTCCGCTTATCACGATTTTCTTTACCTGCAGCGACCATACCGTTTTTGTCTTACCGGGAGGTAATTCCAGTTGATGTGAGCCGGACGCTTTTCCCGGACTTATGGATGCCGCGATCAACGGAAGTCCGGCCAATGCCATCAAACCAAAGATGATCGAGACGGACTGCAGTCCGAGCATGGGTACGAGAAACCCTCCGAACAGCACGCCAACCAGGCTGCCCAGGCGCCACAATCCGTTATACGTTCCCATAAATCGCCCTCGATTGGTATCGTCCGAGTAACGAATGACGGTCAAATATCCGCCCATTCGCATCAAGGACCATGCAATTCCCCACACCGCCCGCAAAGCTATCCAAAGCACGAACCCTTTGAAGACGCCGTATCCTACTGTGGTAAGCGCCGCTAACAACACAGAGATGAACAGACCGGTTCGAAGCGACATGCGATGATACAGCCAGCCAATGACAGGATTAAGGGGCAGCCTTACTAGTCGGTTTACGGACAACAGCACGCCTACCTGCCAAAGGGCGTCCAGTCCCGCTTCCTTCCAATACACGGGGAGGACAATGTACAGCATCGAGTCGCCGAAGAGGGTTAGCGCCGTTACGATACCGACAATCCTAATCTGGCGCTGTTCTATCGCGTTGCTGCTGTCACTCGTCATAGGTCGACGATCAGGCCATCGTAAGCCACCTTAATGCCCGCGGGCTCGAAAGCGCGTTCAAAATCATCATGCAGAAAATCGGAATTGTGTGTAAAGTGAGTCACGTATATAAGAGCGTCACGCCCAAGCGTACCTTCGTCCCGCCATACGCGCTGAACCTCCAGCACACTCTCAATCCCCATATGATTTGGATTTCGCTTATTGTTCGTATAGCTATGCGTGCAATCAAGGATCGCCATATCGATCCTTTTGCGTTGAAGCCATTCCCAAGTATCGTCATGCAGCCATCCGGTGTCATTGCCGTAAAATAGCGTTTTGCCACCTTTTTCTATGTAAAACAGCAAACAAGTTTCCATGGGGTCATGATTCGCAAGCAAAGGGGTGACTCGTGTATCGCCCAATGAAATCGTCTCGAACGGGCGTAATAAATGGAAGGCAAACCTGCCTCCAGCGTCCGGCCCCAGTGCAGTAACGGACTGGCTAATGGCAACATCGTTGCCATATATATGTAAGGGATGATCGATACCGTGCGCAAATCCTTCAACTCGGTTGTACAGATCCGACGGCTGAAAATGGTCGTAATGCGTATGCGTAAACAACAGGTGCTCAACCGCACCCAAGTCGATCCGATCACGGAGCGCCTGCATATGGGAATCTGCAGAATAATCGACCTTGATCAAATTGTCGATCAAAATAGAGCTTCTGGTTCGAATATTTTTTCCTCCAAGCGACCTCGCCTTGCTGCAGGCATCGCAGCGGCAGAACGGGTTTGGAAATCCTTCGGCTGCGGCTGTGCCTAGAAAATGAATCTTCACTGGTTTCTCCTCCTTTTGAAAAGCAATGGTTCATTTCTCGGTTCCTTGATTTGATACAAATAATACCACATATACACAATCAATCACATACATTATTTAATTAGGTGCAACTCTTTTTCTGCCGGAATCTGTTGAGTATAAATACTCTAGTTAATCGATAAACTGTCTGGTCGGAAGAACAGTAGAACTGTGTGAGCCATGTCGGAAAATTAGAAACATACAAACACACACAAATACAACACCATAAGAAGCACCTTCCAAATAAATAAAAAAGATTCCTGGTTCGTGGAAACCAAGAATCGTTCATAGGATTTTTATTATTTGTATACGATTTCGATGCCGTTCTTGCGAAATTGTTCAACGATATCCCGGTCGATTTTGGAATCCGTCACAAACCGTTCGACTTCCGCTGCCCCGCATACTTTGATAAATGAATTTTGCCCGAACTTGCTGCTGTCTGCGAGGGCGATGCAGCGCTTTGCGTTCGCGAGCATTATTTTTTTCACTTGAATTTCGCCGACTCCGTAATCTGTAATCCCTGCTTCCAACGTAACCCCGCTCATACTCATAAAGAACAGATCCGCATGGAAGCGTGATGAAAACTCCTCCGCCAAATCTCCGATGATGCTTTGCTCTTCATGACGAATTACGCCCCCGGTCATAATCACCGTATATCCTGGCATCGAAACCAGTTCGTTGACGATCGGAAGCGAGTTCGTAATCACGGTTAATCGATCGAACTTGGCTTTCAGCGCCTTCGCAATCTGGGTGTTTGTCGTACTGGGATCAAGCGCGATGGACATCCCTTCGGTCACATAACGTACCGCGATTTGAGAAAGCTCCGCCTTCTCTTCCATATATATCGATTCGCGGATCGGCAGCGGGATTTCGCGGCTATAGTCGGGCTCCTTCAGAATCGCCCCGCCGTGCACCCGCCGCAGGTAGCCTTCGCTTTCTAAATATTCCAGATCACGTCTGATCGTCTCAAACGAAACTCCGAAATGCTCCATGAGCTCCGACGCTCGGATCGATTTGTCCTGATTCAGTTTCTGAATAATGATTTGATGCCGCTGCTCAGCAAACAACTGCTCCACTCCTTACTTGCCTAAACTTCTTATTTAGAAGTTTACCATAAAAAGCATCTAATCCTCCTGTTCTACCTTTTCTGGAGTCAAATTTGGCGAATTTAGGGATGATAATAACTCCCCGATTTATATGCCAGCGTAATATGACTTGGGCAACTGGCCTTTTAATGCTTAAGGGCAATCTCAACGAGAACCGGAATAAAAAAGTCCCATCATAAGCGCTTGATGGGACTTTCCATTGTAAATTTAGCAATATAACTTACATATCGTTCTTACCAGCTTTATGGACCGGATACAAACCGGTTATTTTACTACAGACTCTTTGAACATCTCAATTAGACTGGTGAAGCTATCGCCAGCATGTCCTTTAGCAACACCGCGCTTGAAGACTTCCAGAACAGCGGTTGGCAGAGAAGGATCTATACCTGCTTCTTTAGATGTTTGAACCACGTGCTCGACACTCGCCAAACCCATAGCAAGTTTTTCCACGTCACCGTGGTGCTTGCCCGTATCGATCCTGTAGGTGTAGAACTCAAGTAACTTCGGCAGAGATGACAAGGTGTCCGAGATATATGGCAGGAATTGTTCAGCCGTGATTCCATTCGCTCCCGCTATTGCAACAGCATGAAGATAGCTAAGCATGGTGGTCCAGAAGACATCGATCTGTATCTGGTAGTACAGCATGGCAAGCCCTGCGTCCTCACCCTTATAGTCTGTGCCTGTTAGTACATCCAGGAATTTCTTTTGCGACTCGAAGATTTCCCTAGGGCCGCTATAGAGTGTGACGGATTCTGTAGTATTACCGATACCAGGAGGTGAAGCCAATACACCGCCGGTGAGATGCCGGGCGTTGCGTTCAGCCAACCACTTCGACGCTTCACGGACCTTGTCTGGGGTATCTGAACTCAAGTTGACGATCACTTTGCCGGATAAATACTCCGAAATCGGTTCGAGAATAGCGTACATCGCATTATAGTCTGTTAGACTAATGATGATCAATTTGTTAGAGGCTACCGCCTCTTTGACCGTGGGCGCCTTAGTGGCACCCTTTGCCAAAAGCTCGTCGGCTTTGCTTGAAGTTCGATTCCACACGGTCACCCTATAGTCGTTATCCAAATAAACGCTCGCTATCGCCCTGCCCATAGGTCCTAGCCCGATGACCGTCACTGATGAGTCCTTCCCATTATCTTTTTCAGTTCCAATTCGAACTGACTTGTTGATGTTCTCACGTTCGTTATTGGTTTTCATTAGAATAACTCCTTTAGAAGGATAGCCAACCGAGAGGGTTGACTTGATATGGTTAACGTTATCGATCTTCACTGCTATCGCGATCAGGTCATTTGCTCTTTTAAAAGCTCGGTGACGGCAGAGAAATCATCATCAGGAAAGCCAGCAGCGACGCGTCGATCCATCAGAGACTGAATGGGGTCAAGCAGCTCCGTACTGATTCCTTGATCTTTGCTGGCCTGCCGAATATTCCTGAAACCAACTTGCTGCATAGCAAGTTTGGCTGAGACCCCAACCGAGAACTCTCTTGTGTCGAACTGGCGTGCGAGGTTAGGGATGATACCGGTAATGGCGGTGAGGTAGGGAATCAGGAGCCCGGACGAGAAATCTTGTGCCTTAACGCCCTCAGTGCCAACAACCGCGATGGCATGCATGGCACCGCCGAGCATACCGTACATCGCCCCATTCATGGCTAAATCAAGCAGGGAGGCCAATCCGGCATCTGCACCAACGTAATTGGCGGCTCCCATGACATCTAGCAACTTCTTGTTGGTGTCAAAGGATTTCTTGTCTCCTCCGCTATAGAGGATGAAGGCTGCCTCGGTTCCGATGATTTGCGGTACGGCCAT
Organism: Paenibacillus sp. FSL W7-1332; assembly: GCF_037969785.1. NCBI lineage: Bacteria > Bacillati > Bacillota > Bacilli > Caryophanales > Paenibacillaceae > Paenibacillus > Paenibacillus sp. FSL W7-1332. Next base: position 4,200,645 of record NZ_CP150209.1, read on the forward strand.
GATACCCGCATCGATATAATCGTAACCTCTTTCCTTCGCCCATTTGGCGGTACTGCGAGCCTGCATAGGTGTGCCATTCGTGAGGTTGAACACAACACGATCCTTAAGTATATCACCCAGAGGATCGAGGATTTCATGCACGGCATCATAATCCAGAACACATACGATCACGACGGGGCTTGCCTGCACGGCTTCAGCAGGTGTGGCGGCAAGTACAGCTCCTTGCTTCACCAAGGTATCTGCCTTCGCTGCCGTACGGTTCCATACCGTCGTAGGATATCCGTTCCGCAAATAAACGCCAGCTAATGCCTGGCCCATCTCGCCAAGACCAATGACGGTCACAGGCGAGCGTTCTTCTCTCTTGCTTTGATCGTAACTCATTGTGTAAATGCCCCTCCCTATTATCAATGAAATATCGACTTACCCTGAACAAATTGGAGTAGAATATCGTTCAATCTAGGCGGTTACGAACTTTATTCTAGACCTTAACACTAGCGTCAAGGTCAATAGTGATCTTGCGCCCGGTCTGAGTATCCTGTTTGTTATCATAATTGCTACACTTTTATAAAAGTTGATTGGTTCATGATCTTTCAAGCCGAGCACTCAGGTTTTTGTAAATTTTGGAGAGTTATATATAAAACAAAAAAAACCGCATTTTATGCGGCTTTCAATGTCTATATCCTCTACATACCATTTTAGTCATATAGATTCATTCATCAGTCGGTTAACACATAGTTAAAATTAAAATCCATCCAGACCTATTTTACAAATAGCTTCATTAACTGGACGTAAATCGGATTTATCATGTAGCCAGTCGGGTTAACGGAATATCTTTTACCCGTGTCTAGCTGCCGGATTCGGTCCATTTCTTCCTCGCTTAGGTCAAAATCGAAATCTTTTAAAATCTTCAAATGATGAGAAACGGCTGGACGAGATAGATGAGTATTCAACCTGATCTCTCCCACTCGCATACCGGGATTTTGCGGTCCCTCTATCAATGTTTTAAGGATAGCTTGTCTTGTTTCATCACCGATGGCGATCAGAACCTTTTGGTTGTTTTTGAACTCCATGTCGCATTCACGAAAGACTTGACCATCATTCATCTCATATCGCCGTGAGCCCCTCTTTTTTCCGTAAAAAAGTACAGTAATGCCAGGATCGGAAATAGAACGCCAACCCACATCGCCGCTTTCCAGCCGCCCATGGCGTACGCCCAACCCCCGGCTGCGGAGCCAATGGCTCCACCCGCAAAAAAGATCGCCATATACATGCCGTTCAACCGACTGCGAACCTCAGCTCCCAAAGCGAAAATCGCTCGCTGTCCCAACACCATATTGGCGGACACACCCATGTCGAGCAGAATAGCAGCAATTACTAGGATAACGATAGAAAATATAGAACCTCCAGGAAACATAATCGGCAAAAGACCCGATAGAATCACCAGCGCGATGGACAATCCCGTTGCCGAACGTATCAGGCCTTTATCTGCAAAGCGGCCAGCAATAGGAGCCGCCGCCGCACCAGAAACGCCTGCCAAAGCGAAAAGTGCTACACCTGTTGAAGAAAAATGAAACACCGGACTCGTTAAAACGAGCGGAACCGTTGTCCAGAACAGACTAAACATGCCGAACAAAAACGCGTGATACAGTGCGCGGCGCCGCAGAATCGGCGTTGTCTTGAGCAGATGCAGCATGGATGAGATGATAACCGGATATTTGTCCTTCGTTTGCGGCTGCCTTGCCGGAAGGACTTTTGCCAATACAAGAGCCAGTACCAAGAGCATAGCGGAGGAAATCATAAAGATGGCATGCCAGCCGAAATATGTATCTACCATACTCGAAACCGGACGGGCCAGCATAATACCCAATAACAAACCGCTCATTACGTTGCCTACATTACGTCCACGCGTCTCCTCAGGGGAAAGATGCGCCGCATATGGAACTAGGATCTGGGCCGCAACGGCCCCGACACCTATAAACAAGGAAGCGGCAAGAAACAGAGCCGCACTTCGGGCTTCAGCCGCGATGATCAAAACAATAGACGTCAGAATCAGCAGCATAACCACCAATTTGCGGTTTTCAAGCAAATCCCCCAAAGGGACGATAAATAACAAGCCGATCCCGTAACCGATTTGGGTCAGCGTCACGATCAACCCTGCGGCTTCCGAAGATAACCCAATGGCCGAACTAATCGAATCAATTAAAGGTTGAGTATAGTAAAGATTTGCAGCGATCAACCCACAGGCAACAGCAAGAATCAGCGTAATCCCAGTTGATACGGATTTCTCCACTCTTTCCTTTTCGTTTTCAGACATTGATAAACACTCCTTTTTTATGAATTATTGCGTTATATTACAGGAACGTTCGTTCCAGAATAGAGACAACCTCCCCCCTCCTATGCTCATAAGCAAGGGGAAATCCCTTCAGGAATGATCATTCCGGTTTCCTGAAAAAAAATAGGTTTACAGCATCTCGAAGACCGCATCCATCATACCATGTACTTTATTAATATCGCTTTTGATTCTGGCCATTACGTTAATGCTATGGTTGAGGTTCAGCAGCAGGTACGATAACATTTTAATATCTTTCTCCGGGGCTATTTCTCCCGTTTCTTGCCCTTTCTTTAACGTATCATAAAACAGCTGCTCCAATTCCGTAAAGCTTTGGCGAATCGTATTCTGCAAAGGCTCATCCACCGTATCCAAACCAACGGAAGCATTCGTAATCAGACATCCATTAGGGAAAGCTTCGCCGTGCGTGGCAAAAGCGTTCATGATATGCAGCTCGAAATACTGGCGGATTCCCGCGACCGCAGAAGTTGCATGTATCATTTGATCACGTTTTTTTTGCGATATTTTTTTATAATATTGGATGGCTTCGTAATACAGCGTCTGTTTATCCTGAAACGTTTCGTACATACTGGATCTGCTCAACTCCATGGATTCCAATAAATCCGGTATGCTTGCAGCCTCATATCCTTTTTCCCAAAAAACGATCATGGCTTTGCGCAGTACTTGCTCCCGGTCAAATTCTTTGGTCCGTCCCATCGATACTCCCTCCTTTTCTACATGAGTATATACCAATCGGAACGAACATTCCAGTATTTATTTTTAAACAGCAGAGGACGTTCAAAATGATACGGACTGAGATGATCTTCAAACGGCCTTGGGTTTCCACAATGAAAAAGAGAAACGTCATCGTCCCGATGACCTTTCCCCTCATTCGTCTATTTAAATAGATTTTCGATGACCCCACGATCGAAGTCGTTTACAATTTTATATTCCTTGCCATACCTTTTGTGATTGCTCGAACCGTTATGGATTCGCACGTATTCAGGGCTTAAGAAGAATACAGAGAAGGTCGGGCCATTTCGGCCCTGAAACCAAACTTCATATTCTTCGCTACCGTAATCCACTCTGCTGGTTTTACGTAGTTTGACTTCGGAAAAGCTGTTCATAATCCGCTCAATCTCCGCAGGATCTGTAATTTGTATCTCTTGCTCGTTCGAACGGAACCGATTTTTCCTGACGCTCATATGGCTTATGATCTTAGGCTCAATCAATTGATCGAGCACCATCTCCTTAAACGATGTTCTGTTTTGAGACGCCGAATATATCGTTGCGCTAATTAGAATCAGGACACAAATTGCCAGAAAGATATACCATGTACGCTTGTTCAGCCGCCATCTCCTCCCTCGTCTCGAAATAAAGCGTCCACTTTGATTATAACATCAATCACAGCCCAGAATTATCCAATATCCCAACCATATGTAAACAACATATAACCATGCTTGTTCTATCCTATCCTCCCATTTAGGATGACTGGAATTCGTCGATCAACGAAACCCCATGTATAATCCGCATCCTGCTATCCATTAAAAAGTCGCGAGTCCAATCGTCTGGTTGACTTAAATCCCAGCTTCGGTGCATGCCGACGACTACGATAATTTCACGCAGCCTCAGGAAAAGCCCCAACTGATCCCTCCAGCCCTCAGGCATTTGACGGTTATCCTCTGTATAGCCTCGCTCAAAATGTTTCATGAAAAGCTCGTACTGCGCCTTTCGTTCAACTTTAGAATCTTCCCCAAACACATACAGCAGGTAATATAACTGGATCGCAATGTCTTCGACATACCAACTATACTGACATTCGTCGAAGTCGAAAAGCGTTAATTCCCCTGATTCATCAACCATAAAATTTCCTACATTGATATCTCCGTGTATCAAACCGAAATTATCAGTAGTAATACGGAGACTGGACAACTGTCTCTTAAGATCATCAAGCGCAAGAAGCATGGGTAGGTGCTCTTCCGGTATATATTTTTGGGCCTGTAAGAGGTATTCATTGTTTTCCCAAGTGTGCCTTTTTACCTTTTGGTTGTAACGCTTCGACAGTTCATGGAGACGGCCAGTCACGCGTCCACATTGTTCGTAAAGTAAGGGATTGCCTAGGCATTCCGGGTATCCGATTTTACGACCAGGCGCATATCTGAAAGAGGTCACGTAGAAATCAATATGAGTTCCTCGGATTCGTTCGAAGTCGTTTCCATTCATCGAAGATATCGAGTCTGAGACCGCCAGCCCATTCTTTGATAGATAACGAATCCATTCTAATTCAGCTGCAAGTTCTTCTCCTGTGCGATGAGTGCTCGCTGTGAAACGGAGGATATATTTTATATCATTGCGATCATAGGAATATATAAAGTTTTGAAATCCTCCAAGGAAGGTCAGCTCCTTGGAGCTGACTCCGAACCGCGCTGCACCTTCATTGGCATGTTCGTCCAAGAACATTAATTTTACGTTTTGGTCCATACGCCCTCCTGTATGCGAATCCATATTCTTATGCTCCATAACGGCGCGATATACGTATATAAAATATTGTGAGCCAGCATCCATGTCAATACCACCATAAGAATCGGACGGATGCCGGGCATGACAAACACCTGACGGATGGTCATTCTTTGATTTGCAGGCTGCCCGGGATAGTCCGGCACCTGCCACAGAACCCATCCAATTAATACGAGAGTCAGCAGAGACATGAGTCCGAATACAAGGCGCCAACCAATGAGGTCACCGAGCAAGGTGCCCACCGGCACACCGAGTGTAAGAGCTATCGGAGTGCCAACCATCGCGACTGCTAAGGCACGGCCTCTTAAAGCATCCGGAACCATACGCCGTACGTACCCGGCAATCATCCCCCATGCGGCACCCGCAGATACGCCGGCAAAAAATCGAGCGACCAAAGTCAATACATAGCTGTTAGACAATGCGGTCATCGAGTTGAAGATCAAAAAACCTACAATAATGGCTAGCAGAAGCGAACGTCGTCTCATCCCTCCGGTAAACATCGCAAACGGGATTGCCGCCACAATGGAACCCAAAGCATAGGAAGTGACGAGCTGCCCGGCATCCCTGTCGTAATATTCAAACCTCCCGCAATATGCGGCAGTAAACCCGCCGGAATGGTTTCTGTAAAAATACAAATAAATCCTGTCATCGCAAGCGCGAGCAGTGCTAACCAAGGAAGCCTGGCGACGGGCATGTTGCCCGTTTGTGCCGTACCCTTAGAAGATAATAATTGTGACAAAATGGTTTCCTCCTCAAGAGCAAATTAATTATGAATCGATCATTCCACATATTAGATTGACCCTTCTCTCTTGTCAAGGACTTCTGGATCGATTAGTATAGAATTAGATAAAGGAGGGGCATTTATATGGCACGAACGGGACGTCCACGCGCTTTTAACCGTGACGAGGCAGTTGCTGCCGCCATGCTTCTGTTCTGGGAACACGGCTACGAATCCACTTCGCTAGCTCAGTTGCGTGCTGCCATGGGCGATATTTCTGCAGCGAGTTTTTATGCCGCTTTCGAATCAAAAGAATCCCTGTTCCGAGAAGTGATGGATCAATATATCTCTACTTATGGACAAGTCTCTGAAAGTTTCAGGGATACAAACCTGACATCAAAAGCGGCTATCGAACAAGGACTGCGACGATCGGCTCGAATGCAGACAGAAAGTTCCCATCCTCCCGGTTGTCTGTTGGTTTTGTCCGCCGTGAACTGTTCACCCGAGCAACAACATATCCGCGAGATGCTTGCCAAGGAACGGGCCAGGGTCCACGGTTGGCTAAAAGATTGTATCGAGCGGGCCGTAGCCAATGGAGAGTTGCCGGATTCAACGGATATCCCCATGCTGGTAACCTTATTTGAAACATTTCTGCAAGGAATATCAACGCAAGCCCGGGACGGTATTTCATACGAAGCAATGGATGCTGCCATCACTCAACTGATGAGCGTATGGGATGCCTTATCGACGCAGTCAGGCTAACGAGAGCATCATTTAACCATTAATGAACAATAAACCTGCTAGCCATAGCTAGCAGGTTTTGTTTTCTAACCATGCTTCATCTGTTGCTGAAAACCCGGTCTTTTCAGAAAGCATCGCATCCATGACGCGTATGCTCACCCGTATTTTTTCAGCCATCAAGCAGTGTAATGAGCTTTTGCAGGAGAGCAGGCTCTTCGTTTTGGAATTCATCGAACCGAAGCCTCAGCCGATCAAACATTTCGTGGTCTTCGCGAAGTTCATGACGAATGTACTGATCTCTCAGCTTCATCGCCCTTTTGGTGATATCCTTGTAGCCAGCCACCAGCTCTTCGTCATACGGGATGATCCCCTCGTCCACCAAGTATCCGATCCGCTCGCTCATCATTTTTTTATGTTCCCAGAGCACATGAAGGTGTCTTACATCGTTACGGTCACCGAGCCGGGAATCGTTGCCCTCTGCGGCATCATAGTACAGCCGTAAATAGTCGTATACCTTGATTCCGAATGCTTCTTCGTTGTCCGAATTGTAATTGATCCGGTTGAGACGGGTCTCTCCGTTTAGATAATCGCGAAGTTGGTCAATCGCGGCCGTTTTATCAAAAGGATATGGAGAATGCGGCTCGTATTTATAAAAGTAAGTATGATGATCGGCCGTGAGCTTCTCCTTTAGAAGATGCCTCATGGACTGAACGGCGTCCTGGAACTCCCGGAACGGGATCTGCAAATTGCGGTATACTCCCGTATGATCGAACATCGACGCATTGAAGACCCTTTCGTCCCAATCGTAACCATATAGGAAAAGATGATGCGGGAACGGCTCTCTCTGATAGGAGGCCGCAGGCGATAACCTGGCTTCATCCAAAAACACAACGCAATAATAGCCGTTTCGGATCTGATCCGCGAAAAATTTCGGCCAAGCGTCCAATGCCAAACTCTCCAGAATCGTATAATTGACCGAGCAGGTGAGAAGAAACGGGTTGTTGAAATTCAGTTCGTTGGGCTTGCCCCGAAAAAAATCAAAGTAGTACTGCCTGCCGTCCTCCAGAAAGTTTTTTTTGCAGAACAGCTGGATAAAATTGCTGTAAAACCAAGGCTTCGTTTCTTCATGGATGCTGGTGATGGAAAGTGTGTAGGCCCACCGCAAAAATCCTTTAAGCGGCGGATTCACCACCGGTAGCTGAAACGCGTTCATCTGATTCTCCTCCTTTCTTACAAGTGATCCGGAATCGTGATAGCAGTCTTCCGACGATTTAACCCGACACATCTACTTCCTTCTCTGATGCGAGAATGCAAGCTCAGCTTTTTCGCCCCACCAAACTGCCGGATTAACTGCTCGCGCTGCTGTAACCTTTCACGGCCTGTTTCCAGAGCAGCCGAACAGCTGCAAAGAGCAGAAGCGAAGCGATCAGCGCCAAGCCCGCATGGAGCCAGTTAATCTGCCCAAGCAGAAACATTGGTCCGAAATTGGTAATAAGGAACAGAGGAATAACAAAAGTCCCGACCCGCCGGACCCAGGCCGGGTATATAGCCATAGGGAAATTGTTGGCGTCCCAAACGGAATGCGCGATCTCCGACACAGAGCCCGTCTGGACGAACCAGAATGAAAGCAGCGCCGGGATAATCATCAGGCAGTAAGTGATGACAACGGAGACGAGCAGCAGCAGGGCAAACCCCGCTAGCTGCAGGAACGTCAGCGGAATATCCATCGCATGCCAGCCGATGCCGATCATGACGAACCCAACCAGAATATCAGGGATCGGCAGCGCCAAATCGACGTAACGCAAGGAAGCCATGAACTGAAGGGATACCGGCTTCGTCAGCATGAAATCAAGCGAGCCGTCTTTAACATATTCCGGAATTTTCATGAAATTTGTAAAAAACAGGCCGACATAAATTCCGGTCACCACCGTGTGCATGCCTATAAATAGAAGCAGCCCTTCGGGCGGTATGCCATCAACATGAAGATCGGTACGGAACACGACCAGCACATATAGCAGCTTGGCAAGCAGGTAGACGGATTCGACCAGCAGGCTCATCATAAAATTGCCCCGAAACTCCATTTGGGCGATGAGACAATTTTTGATGAATAAACCGTACAGACGCATGTATTTCCTCGTGATTTTAAACATATGCAACGTCCGCTACCCCCCTGCTGCCGAATATTTCTTCATGGAAATGCGCCACGTCAGACGGGATAACCAGAAGAACAGCAGAATCCACCCACACTGGACGAGCAGCCCTTGGTACATAGCCGCCGCTTCCGCTTTGCCGCTGAGGATATTGACCGGAAAATAAATCGTGTACGGGAATGGCGTATACTGAAGTGCCTTCACTACCGACTCCCCGAAGATCTCGAGCGGAAACATGCCTCCGCTTAAAATATTGACAAGTAAACTTGTAATGACAAAAAAATAAGAGATCTCATGCAGATAAAATGCACTCGCGCAGATGCAGTAAGCGATCAGAAAATTGAGCAAAAGCGCCCCCGACAGCGTAACCGCGAACAAGATCAGGCGTATGGCCTGGAGCTCCAGCACGCCACCAGCAGATGCGAACCCAATAATTCCGAAGAGCAGCAAAGCCGTAATCCCGTAGTAGATCGCCTTCTGACCGAAAAAAGATACCAGCCGATATCCGAAATAGCTGACCGGTTTGATCAAATACTTGTTAAGACCGCCGTTTTTGATATCGTCGGCAATCTGGTGCTCGAACTGAGTCGCGATCAGCTTGGACACCAATCCCGCCAAGATCGTATACAAAATAATTTGACCGTACGAATACGAGAACAGCGCAGCCTGACCGGAATGCCGGTACACCGCCGTCCAGATGAAATACTGGACAAGAATCGGAAACGCGGCCCCCACTAGACCAAGAAAAAAATGAAAACGGTACTCCATCGAATGCTGGACGCCCATTGAAAACACAGCCTTATACAATTTGCGTCTGTTCATCCGACGGATTCCTTGCGGTAGAGCATCGATATGCTCTCCTCGATCGCCACGTCCTCGATCGTCCAATCAACGATCGGAAAGGAATCGAGCACGGCACGCGACACTTCCTTCAACCTGTACTTTGGCAGCTCCAAAACAGCGTTGTAGTCGTCTGCGCTGACGATTTTCCCGAATTTGGCCAACCGCTGCTCGGCAACGGGTTCGGAGAAATGCAGCCTTATAATTTTCTGCTCGTCAAAAAGTTCGTTGATTTTGTGAAGATCACCGTCATACAGAATACTGCCTTCATTAATAATGATCGTCCGCTTGCACAGGTCCTCCACATCCTTCATGTAGTGGCTCGTCAGCAGGATCGACGCACCGAACTGTTCATTGTAGTATTTCAGAAACTCCCTGACCTTCTTCTGCGAGGGGAAATCGAGGCCGATCGTCGGCTCATCGAGATAAAGCAGCTTAGGGCGGTGAATCAGAGCGGCGATGAGCTCCATTTTCATCCGCTCCCCAAGGGACAGCCGGCGCACCTGCACATCCAGAAGGTCCTGCACATCGAGCATTTCCGATAGCTCGGCAAGACTCCGACGGTAGAGATCATCGTCCACGTCATAAATACATTTGTTCAAATAAATCGACTCGCTGGCGGGAAGGTCCCACCAAAGCTGGTTTTTCTGGCCCATCACAATGGAGAACAGCCGTTTGAACTCGTTCTTTCGCTCCCACGGCACATAGCCGAGTACAACGGCTTCCCCGCTCGTGGGATATAGAATGCCCGATAACATTTTAAGCGTTGTGGTCTTGCCCGCCCCATTGGGCCCGAGAAATCCGACACACTCGCCGGGACCGATATCGAAGGAAACGGATTTAACCGCTTCCTTCACCAGTGACTTGCGGGCAAATAAATTTTTTAATGAATGTTTGAGCCCGGCTTGTTTCCGGTAATACACAAACGATTTGTGCAGCTCCCGCACACGGATAAAATCCATCTCCGATCCTCCCAAACGTTTGCCTGATTTGCCTGATTGAACGGCATAAAGTTTAAACGCTTAAACTCCATTGTTATAAAGAAGTACGCATTTTGAGCAAATCGGCATCAGACCGCAGGCCAGCACCTCGCGCTGTTTCCGAAGATCTTCACCATGAAAAATATCCGCTACGCTATCTTCATACAGATTGCCGACGCTGAATTCCGGGAAAAACTTGCACGGATTCACCTTGCCGTCCGGCATTACGTCCATCCGGTTCGAGATCGAGAAGCACTTTGTGCGGTTCATGGCCGGTTTCTCGCTTCCCCGGATAAACCCTTCCACCTCTTCGGGCTCCAGTGCGGGCTGATAGCGTATCCGTACATTCCATACACGCGAATTGACACGTTTCAGCTCTTCGATCAGCGTGTCGAAATGGTCCGGCGAGATATGGAACGTGAAGGAGTGCCAGCTGTTCTTGTGGTCGTCCGCGAAGCGGGAGGCAAGGTGCGGGAAATGAGCATCGAAGTAGGCGTCCATTTTCTCCGCCGTCCCGGAAGGGATGTACCAAGGGAAGCAGAAATATACCGAATCTACGCCCATCTCTTCGAAGAATTCCATAAAGCTGTATAGCTGGCCGACCATCTGGTCATTTACCGTCAGAGCTACGGACACTTTGCCTTTGTACAGTCCCTGCTTTTGTAAATCCAGCAGCAGCTCTATGGCGTGGATCACTTTCTTGAACGTGCCTTTGCCTCTGATCGCGTCATTCTCTTTCTCGAAGCCTTCCAGGCTGACCAGCATGACCAGATTTTCTGACATTTTCAAGATGGAATCCAGCTTCTTTTCAATGAGGATCGCGTTCGTACAAATCGTTGTGTAACGGTCTTCTTTGGCCAGCAGCTCCGCCAGTTCATCAAACTTGGAGTAGAACAGCGGCTCCCCGCCCCACAGGAATACGCGCGATTTGCGTTCTCTCGTTTCGGCCAACAGCTTCTCCACGACAGGAATCTCGATTTCGTCGTTCTTTACTTCTTTGGCAAAGCCGTGATGGAAGCCTTCCGGATTCCATTCGAAGCAGTGCTTGCAGCGCAGGTTGCAGCCGTTATTAAGCTTGATCCCGATCTCATAAGGCACGGGGGCCGCATATGTCGGATCCTCCTTGAGCTTCCTTCCCGTTTCCGCGAGCGGCACCAGGGTTCTTTTCATATTGCGGAATGTCAGTTTATCAAACGTAACTGCTGTTTTCGGCTGCATAGATGTTCCTCCCATAATGGTTGATTTTGGATCGCTGCTCCAGCAAACATCTGCAAATCTCCTGCAGTTTAGGTTTTGAAAAATCCCGTGCTTTCCACTCCGCAAAACGGATACCGAAACCACGGGATTCCCAATAGGCTGAATTGTGAAGCTCATGGTCGCCGAACGGTTCCAGCATAACAAAAGGGATTCCGAATGCCAGCGAGTCGTTCAGGGTCGCTCCCCCCGGTTTGCTGATGATTGCGGCGCAATTACGCATCAGGTCCGTGTAAGCGGAATAACTCCCGAGCGGAAACTCCCGAAGAACACCATCTTGCCGGACATAACGAACCATCGGCGGAAACGTGTGACACCCCTGCGCATCCTTGCTCCACGGATCCCAGGAGGCCTCCGTTCCGAAATAGCGCGTAACCCCGTCGTCCTCCTTCACCTCGGAGGGATCATATGCGATCACATCAAGGCTGTGGCCGAGCTTTTGAAGTTCTGAGATCGTCCCGGCATAGGTCCCGATCCCCCAGCCACCGCCATGGATCAGAATGCGTCCGGTACGCTGCGCATAAGGCAGAGGTGCTTCTTCGTCCGTAGCAAGGTAGCTGCCCGGCGAGAGCTTTGAAGGATCGTAGAACCAGACGTTGTCGTAGCTTAGGTATAATTGCTTGTGCACCTTATAAGACGGTGTATCAATCGCATCCAGCCGAATCAGTCGGATGTCCAGGGGGATCTCCGCAGCTTCCTTATAACGCTCCAGAATCGGCAGCCAGAAGCCGGTAAAGACCACAAAGCGGGTGACACCGGCCCGTTTCCAGCCTTCCAGCATCCTCCGAACCGTCTCCTCGTCCAGAGAAGAGTCAACGGGCTTGGCCAGCTTATGCCCCATACGGGCAACGGAGAAATCCGCGTGGAATGCTTTTTTGGTGGACCGAATCTTGTGCCGGACTTCTTCGTAATACAAGTTCTCCAGAACTTGAACGTCTGTTCCGACACCTCTGCTCTGCAGGTACATGTGTAGATGCATAGCCGGAATGTATGCGCCAAGAGAATTCCCGGACGCCAGCAAGGTAACCGAAAATGAATTCATGGGCAGCCTCCAAGTTCCAGTTTTAGTTGTACACTTTAACGGACAAGTCGGCGAGCACCTGCCGCAGGCTTTCGACCAGTTGGCTGCGGTGTCTGTCGTCACAGCCCACCACCGATACATACAGCCGCCCCTTCGGTACGCCTCGGTTGTTCTGTGCTCCTTCGGCGATACGGCGCCGGTTCAGAATCTCGTTCACCATGACGGTATTGGATGATAGCGGTACGATCCCGTAATCCCCGGGCGTTGTCAACAAAAGACCGGATTCGCGTAGAGCCTGCAGGAGTTTCCCGAATGTGAAGCCTTCCGGAAGACCGAGAGAGAAAAACGTAAGCCAGCCGGTATGGCCGTATGATTCCGACCATTTATCGAGATAGGCGTTAATCAGTCCCATGGACTTGCGGGCATTGATCTCCACAATGGAAACGACTTCTCCGTCTTCCAGTATCATGGAGTCAAAGCAGACGAAGCCGTGATAGCCGTCCTCGACCAAAGCCCGGAGCGCTTTCTCCATCACGGTAAAATAACCGGCGTTCTCAAGCATGCCGATAAAAGCTTCATCGGCTTTGATAGACCCGCTGTAGTTTTGCTGGTGATTCATCATCCGCTGTACGGAGATGAACTCCGTCTTTCCATTCTCCCGGATGAACCAGTGGGAACTGAAGTCGGTCACCTTTGGCAGCAAGGGCTCCTGCAGGAATTGAACCCGCAATCCGCTCCCCTCCTGTTTATGCAGATGCTCCGCGATCCTTCGCTGCATGGCTTCGCTGTCGATGAGCAGGTTGCCCTTGCCCGAAACACCGAAAGGGTCTTTCAGCAAATATGGCCCTCGTTTCAGAAGGGCAGTTCCAATTACCTCTATTTCCGCAGCGCTGTTTGCCTCCACGCCGCAGCTTTTCTCGCCAATTCTAGTCAGAAGCCTGCTCGAGTATATTTTGGAGTTCACACGTACAACCGTCTCCATGTCCGGTAATGAATTAAACGGTTCGGCAGCATGAAGGTAAGTTTCCGTTTCTGCTGTAATAGCGTAGGGCGATAAAATGTGTGCGGCGTTGGAGAACAAAGTCTCATCCGGTGATTGCCTTTGCCGTAAATCGTTAGCGGCATATATGGAAGGGATCGATTCCGGCAAGACCACACCCTTTGAATAACCGGCAGTCTGCAGCATCCTGTTTGCCGGAAAAAGGTCCTGGGTTTGTTCGGCTGCAAGGCTGAACAAACACTGTTTGAACACGTCCGATCCTGGTAACGATTTATCCTCTTCGTTCAAATCAAAGTGATAACGGGTCCGAAAAGAAAAACCCAGTCCGTTCAGGTATTCGTGCAGCGCAGGATCGATTTTGCAACGCGTGTAAAGGACGTCGTCCGGCCCGCAAAATGGAAAAAGCAGCTCGTCCATACATAGGACAATCGATTCTCGGTCCTTATCGGGCATCGCGGGCAGCCGGGCCAGCACCGGATCCCTCCAGCGCGTTTCGGGATCGAAGGTACCCATCGCGATTTTCGGAATCACACCAGGTTCATGGTTTGACATCTTCGTACAGAGGCTGCTCCTGCGATTGGCAGCTTTTCAGGAAAGTGATAAATGTGTCGATCGACTGGAGGTGTTCGTAATCAAATTGGTCATAGTCAATGACCACGTTTAACTGATCTTCGACTTTGAGCATAAACTGGATCATTTGCAGAGAATCGAGGCCTATATCGTTGTTTAGATCCGTTTCGGGGGACAGGCTTTGGCGGAGTTCCGGTTGGTCTTCCTTGATAGAGCACAAAATGTCTACGATTTTATCGTACATGACTACACTCCTTTAAAGGGTTGATATACGAGGTACAACCGAATCCTTACGATTAGAGATTCCATATGAATACAAACTCCTTAGACGATTCCCTCCTTTTTCCATAGTTACAATTATTATCTTCCCGGTGTTAAAATCTGTCAACCAAAAATATAACTGGATTCGATAGAGTAAACATGGCCGAATGCTGCGCCCGATCTCACGATAAAAAGGAGCTGTAACCTCAAAAGGTCACTAGCTCCTTCTACTTATGACGTAGCATATGCGTTACAGTGCCTTGGCAACAGGAAACCAGCCTGGGACACTATTTTAATGTTTCGTTTTGGTATGTCCATTTTCTGTCCAGGCATTGTAGCTTTAATCCGTCGCGGCCTCTTGCTCTTTCGGAAGCGGCATGCCCGCTTCAACCAAGCGTTTGTTGCGTGCGAAGAACACAGTAAGCACGAGTATAAACAGTCCGGTACCGACCAGCAGCCATTCAATTTTGACCACGTCGGCAAGCGGTCCGAATATCAGCATCCCGATGGGCATCATGGAAGTCGAGATCATCCCGAAGACACCGAATATACGTCCCAAATAATTTTCATCCACCTTCTCCTGCAGCATGACGGTGGTCGGCGTATTAAATATGGGCATCGCTACTCCGAACACGGCCATGATGGCTAAGTAAATCCAGAATACAGGGACAATGCCGAGCGCAAAAGTGGATACCGCCATGATGAGGCTGGCAATCGCCATCGTATACACTTTATTTTTGAAGCCGCCCCATGACGCGATGATCCCTCCTCCTGCCATCATGCCGACGGAAAACGCGATCTCGATTGCGGTCAAGCGCCATACGTCGTCACCGAAGCTGCGGGTAACCTGCAGCGGAGTCAGAAAGGCTGCTGGTGCCATAAGCACAAAGAAAATAGCGAAGAAGATAAAAAAGGATTTTAAAAAGGCATGCTGTTTAATATACGCTAAGCCCTCCTTGAAGTCGTCCAGGTAGCCTGTGCTTTGCGTATCAGATGCCTTTTTGTGCAGCGGAATTTTGAGAAAGACAAACAAGGTGAATATCGCGATCGCAGCCGTAACGACGTCGATAAAAAAGATCACCTCGATCGTTGCCATGATGAGCAAAGCCGCGCTGACGATGGGCGCTACGAACATGGTCAGCGCTTGTAAGCTGCCGTTGATGCCGTTAACTTTGGTTAGCTTCTCTTGCGGCACGATTTGAGGCAATATCGCACCGACCGCCGGTGTCTGAATGCCTGCCCCGAGTGCGCGTACGGCAGAAATGACAAACAGCAGCCAAACCGCTTGGTAGCCAAGCATAAACGTAATGGCCAATATCAGCGTAACCACCGCGATCATAGCATCCGCAATCATAATGAGTGATTTACGGTTGTAGCGGTCCGCCCAAACGCCTGCAAACGGCGACAGCAAAAACGTCGGAACGAATCCGCAAATAATATACAGCGTCATCATGAGGCCTGACTGCGTAGTCAGTGTAATGTACCACATGATGGCATATTGCACCAAGGCAGAACCAAACAGCGACAGTGTCTGGCTGCTTAAGAAGAGAATGATGTTTCTCTTCCAATGGATTTTCTTGTCATCTACGATTTCTGACATCGTCCCACCCTTTCGTGTATGATCTTAGGCGAATTATACTCATTTTAACTTAAAATGAAATGCGATATTTCTTCTTAATTGCTCATTTTATCGATTTATAATTCGCCTCAATGGATCGGCACGATTGGACAATGGCTTCAGACGGACTGAAACATGCTGTAACCCTCGTGATTCGATGATCGCGTATCTTCTTTTGAAGCAAAATAAATGGGGTTTGTCAGTGCCGCCATCGACAAGCCGTCGGCCAGATCGAGATTCCGCCAAATTTCAGCCCGCAAAAATCTCCTATGCATGGCGTTAACCATCAGTGTAACGCCTCCTTCCGAGTCAACAGAAGTTTCCTCCTCGAGACCGCGCTCGCTGTACAGACGGAATCAAATCATCCAGTTGAACGACCACCTCGTGATCGGCGTGCCCATAGGGCACTTCATCACCAATCCCGTATTCACCGCACTGAAGGGTGGCAAAAGGGCCATCTGGCGAATAAGTGATAACGACATGGCCTTCCGCAATACCGTTCAGCACGCCTTCCACCGTTTTTTCATCGGTCCAGACCCATACGCATGGCATCGCATGCTTCACATATGAGTCCGGTCGATGCACATCGCTTCCCCCTACGGCTACCAGACGTCTTCCGGTAACGAGCTGCTCCTGCCACCAAGAAAGCGCGCGTCTGTTGTGCTCTCTCCAAGGGCCGTTCCAAATTTCTACCCAATCGTAATCCACATCGAAATCCCATTCCCACGGGCAGTTATCGCAGTGCGTATGGTTGAGCACAATCTTAGCTCCCCGTTCGCGGGCGACTCGAAACTTCTCGTGCACATCGGATATTCCCGATACGCGAAAATCATCCATGGGGTTCGTCACGCCGAGAAAATTACTATGACCATAATTAGTCGTAAACTCCGTACCCGGTATCATCAGTACCGAGGTCCCGCGGGGATACGCAAGGTTTTGGCTGTTCGTATTGTGATCGGTCATGGCTATAAAATCGCAGCCCAAACTCTCCATCATGGCCGCATTCTCTTCGAGGGTATAAGTGCCGTCGCTATGAACGCTATGCGTGTGAAGATCTCCCTTCAGCCAGCGCGATGTCCTGAAGGTAAACTCGATTTCGATCGTGACCGTACAACCCTGAGCGGGAACCTTGTATGCGTTATGGAGAATAGCCCAATCTCCTGGGGCGAACCGTCCATGCAGGTATCCTGGAGTCGCTTGATTCAGACCGATGCTAAATTCATGACGTGCCCCTCCGCTCCAGCCTCTTACTCTCTCGGCGTCCCGGATCCCTAAATCAATGACGGCTTTTGCGGCTTCATCGCCGTGGGATTCCACCTGATAGCTCACGTGGATTTCTTCGACACGCTCCGGCATTTGAAACGGTACTTCGATGTACGTACTTTGTTCCGAATGCTCAATATATCGTTTGAAAGCTAATGTGTTCGTCCGCTCGATTCCTTTAGTCATACGACTGCCTCCTCAATTCTGCTTATTCTTTATTTGCGCCGACAAACATTCCTTTAACAAAATACTTTTGCACATACGGATAGATGATGATTAGCGGAAGAAGCGCAATGACGATCCCTGCCATTCTGACATTGGTCGTGATAAGAAAATTGCTCGAGGTCGAATCGGTATCGACAATGAGCGATTTCAACGCGATCTGCAGCGTATATTTGGACGAGTCATTTATATACAGGAGGGCTGGCGTGAATTGGTTCCAGCGGCTGACAAATTCAAACAGCGTAACTGTTGCCAGCCCTGCGCTCGCAAGCGGCAAGTACATCGTAAAGAAAATCCGAAGATCCCCGGCTCCGTCGATCCGCGCCGATTCCGACATCTCGTAAGGGACGCTCAAAAAGAAATTTCGCATGAGCATGACACTGAAGCCGGATACGAAGCCGGAAAGTATGAGTGAGGACAACGTGTTCAGGAGTCCTAAATCCTGATTCACAATATACAGCGGGATCATGATCGCCTCGCTCGGAATCATCATCGTTAACAGGATCGCGGATAACATCCACTTTTTTCCGGGAAGCCCTTTTTGAATCAGCACATAGCCTGCCATAGAACTTAGGAACACATGACCTACGGTACCGACAACGGTCACAATGACATTGTTCGTAAATGGCAAATAAAGCTTCATGCGGTTCCATACCGTGGAGAATCCCTCCAGGCTGAATTCCTTAGGCCACAGTACGATCCCGGGCTGCATGGAAGCAAAATTCGATGAAAATGCAAGCGCAAGCGTATTTAAAAAAGGGATTACCATGGTTGAAACGAGCAGGAGGAGGAACAGAATATTGACCGCATCAAACACACGGCCCGGCAAGCTGATTTTATTCGTTGGTTTCATATACCGACTCACCCTTCATCGTAGCGGATCACCGCTCTTGTTACGTACGTTAGCGCGAATGTTGCCATAATCACCAGGAAGCCGGCCGCCGTAGCAGGTCCAACGCTAAATTCCAATATCCCCTTTTGGTAGGTGTACATCATAATGACATCGACTTTATTGGCAATGGCGCCGTTACTCATCACGAATATTTGATCAAACAAACGCAGGATTCCCAAAACGTTCAACATAATGACCACTTTCATGGTGGAGCGAAGCATCGGAATCGTTACATATCGTATCCTTTGCCAGCGACTGGCTCCGTCCATGCTCGCAGCCTCATACAGCGATGGATTGATGTTTACGATGGCGGCCAGGTACATAATGCAGGTATACCCCATTTCCTTCCAGCCAGAAGTCAGGATCATGACGGAGCGGGCATAACGGTCCGAAGACAGGAACCCGACCGGCTGACCGCCAAAGAGCTGGATGATTTGGTTCACGATGCCCGTATCCGGAGACAGCAGTAGAATCCACATCCCGCCTACGACCACCCAAGAGAATAAATGAGGTAAATAGACGATCATCTGGGTCATTTTTTTGAACCAGGCGGAAGCCACTTCATTTAAGGAGAGCGCAAGAATCAGCGGCAACAAGAAGTTGATGATAAAACTTCCGGCGCCGATTACGATCGTATTCTGAAAAACTTCCCAAAAAGCCGGATCCTTTAGCACACTCAGATAGTTATCGATGCCGATGAACGGACGATCTCCGATAAGCCGATAATCTTGAATGCTGATAACAAGTCCTCGGGCAAGCGGATAAAAGGAAAAGATGAGGAAGTAGGCCAGGATAGGAAGCATCATAAAATATAGGGTTTTGTATTTGAATATGGCTTTCACGGAATTTCGCCCCCTTATTAAAAAAATAAAGGAGGGCGCGGCCGCCATCACCGCCCCTCCTCATGCTTTAATCGATAAGTCCGCCTGCTTTAAGCTTTTCTCGCATTTTCTTTACGGCGTCGGCAGCCGGCATTTCGCCCATGATCGCTTTGAAGGAATATTCATTGATAATCTTCTCGGCATTCGCCCAATTCGGAGGCGTTAATTCCAAGGAAGCGTATTGATCGACGAGATCCTGCGCTTCCTGGACGCCCGGCAGTTTACCGAAAGGCGGTTCGACGTTGCGGTTATACCAGAAAGGAACGCCATGGTCGGAAGCATGCTCTTTACCGGTTTGGGTCAGTTCGTATTTGCCGTTGTCAACCGTGTAATCCACATCCTTTATGCCTAAACTGCCCAGCGTGATACCTTCCTCGGAATGCCACCATTCAATGAATTCAAAGGCTGTTTTCGGATGCTCCGCATTGACGGGAATAACCCACACATCCGGATCGCCTCTGCGCAGCATGTGGTTGCCGTTTGCGTCGGCTGCACCAGGCAAGCCCTTTGCTTCGAATTTCGTATTCGGATCTTGTTCGTGGCGCGTATTGTTCAGCATGCCTACCCAAGCGTCCCAGTACGTAATCATGCCAACACGGTCGGTCAGGAACAGGTCTCGCATTTTACCGGTGTCATTCGTGGTAAAGTTCGGATCCAGAATGCCTTCCTCAAACAGCTTGTTCAGCCATTCATAAACCGGGATGGCCGCATCCGTAGAATATGGAACATCCAGCTTGCCGTCCGCCGTTTCCACATATCGTTGTTTCAAGCCCGCTGCGCTGAAGAAGCCCTGCAGTTCATACATGCCGGCCGTGCTGAGTCCGTACGTGTCTTTTTTGCCGTTTCCGTCCGGATCTTGTTCGGTAAACGCTTTGAGGACGTTATAATAATCGTCCAGCGTTGCAGGCTCCGGCAGGTTTAATTCGTCCAGCCAGTCCTTGCGAACGATCGGCATCGTTCCTCCCTGGTACTTGGTGAACACGCCATAGATCTGGCCATCCTTCGTCTTTACTTGTTCCCACTCATTCGCGGGAATGACGTTTGGATCCGACAGCACCTTGGAGTTGTTCACTTGATCGGTCAGCGGCGTAAGAATTCCTTGTTCAACGAAGGTGGACATCTTCTCTTTGCTGATTTGCAGCAGATCGAACTTTTCACCTGAGGCGATTGCTGCAAGCAGCTTCTGGTCATAGTCAGCAGCCGGCTTGTTCATCGTTACCTTGATGCCGGTTAGACGCTCGATTTCCTGCTCGAACTGCGTATTCTCTTCAGGCGTTTTGCCGCCGATGACCCCCGTCATGATTTTGAGGGTGCGTTCTTCTTTCGATGCAGCTTGCGATGCGGCATTGCTGCCCTCCTGATTACTGCTGCCTGGACTCGGGGAACAGCCCGCAAGCAGCCCACCGAACAGAGATACAGCCATGATCGCGATCATGAATTTGTTTCGTTTAACCAAGCTAACCACTCCTTATTCGTCATTAGGAAAGAACCTTGCAGGAATCCCTCACTACCAGCTGTGCGGGGATAATGATTTGCCTGTGGACACGTTTATCGCTTATTTTCTCGATCAACAGCTTGGCTGCTTCAGCTCCAAGCGTCTCTGCCGACAACTCCACGGATGTCAGCTTTGGATTCATATCTTGAGCTAAAATCGCATCATTGCTGAGGGCGATGACCGATAGCTGTTCCGGCACCTCAATATCCAGCTCCCTGGCTGCCCTCAGCACTCCAAGAGCTACTCTGTCCGTATCGGTAATGATTGCCGTATAATTCATGTTTCCATAGGTATTCATGATGGACATGTATCCGTATTCCGTACCGTTGGCATGCAGCCTGTGGTTGTAGTACATCACGTACTCTTCGCGCATCGGCAGACCGTACTGGCGATAAGCTTCCAATAAGCCATGTTTTCGATCATAGGACACGGTCATATCGGAGGCTGCATTCAGGAAGAGGATGGATTGATGTCCTCCTTGAAGCAAATAATCTCCTACCTGATGAGCCACTTTCGTGTTGTTATTATCCACGTAGCTGATCGAATCGTCATATGGATCCGACCGACCCACCAGCACAAGAGGTGTGCCCATCATCAGATACCGTTGGATGCGTAAATCATTCTTTCGCGGGTTTAGCAGAATGACGCCATCGACAGGATCTTGCGAATACATCGTAGGATCCTCCTGCTCGGGTAAAGTGTCGAGCACTAAGCGGTAGCCCTGCTTGGAGCATTCCTTGATGACACCGTTAATCAACTGAGTATCGAAGGCCGTCATCGTCCCATCAGGCGGGAGAGGGATCTTGAGGCCGATGCTCATCGTCCTCTTGATCGCGAGGCTTCGGGCCAGATGATTCGGGAAATATCCCAGCTCTTGGGCTACCTCTAG
Source organism: Paenibacillus sp. FSL W7-1332 (assembly GCF_037969785.1). NCBI lineage: Bacteria > Bacillati > Bacillota > Bacilli > Caryophanales > Paenibacillaceae > Paenibacillus > Paenibacillus sp. FSL W7-1332. The sequence continues at coordinate 4,222,286 of NZ_CP150209.1, forward strand.
TACCCGCTCCGTCACTTGATGGCTGATCGGCCTTTTTTTGCTGAACACACTGGATACGGTCCCCTTGGATACACCAGCCCTCTTGGCAACGTCATCAATGGTAGCCATCTATGGTTGTTCCTTTCTCTAGCAAATTCTCATTGCCTGCCGGATCATTAAACCGGTTTAATAACCCTACGCCATTGATTGTAAAAAAGAATAATTTAATAGAATGCAGGTTTTTGTTAATTAAAAATTAAAATCTCTGCACCAGCTCGATGAAGGATGCTGCTCTCGTTTTTCCCGACAAACCAAAAAAAGTCGCCAACTAGGCGACTTAGTATACATGTAATTGATGAGACCCAACGCTATCGAGTGCGGGTTGAGCGTCATGATGAATACCCCAGCCATAACGCTTGCCCAAGGACGAGGTTCGGAATCAAGGCTGCCCTTTGGAGAAGAACTTCTCGCGTGCGGTTGCTCTTTCCTTCTTCGAGATTTGATTGCGCTCCGCAAACACTTCGAATAACAGACATCCTCTTGCGTGTATCGGTAAGGGTGATTCGACAGCATCTCATACTGAACTATCGGTATGGTCTTAGACAGGTCTTGAAGACCGTTGACTTTATTATGATAAGTTTCCTTATGTCCCGAAATTAATAACAGCCTCAATCTGTCCTACCGGAGAAATCGAGACTGTTATGTTCTATTGCGACTTTTCGTACCCGTTTGTTCTTTGGCATCATGCGCATGTTATGGTCCTTTAAGGACTTAGATCAGTAAAAAGAATCTGAATCTCACTCACCCGTATAATATCTAATCAAAGCCTGCGTGCCTTTATCCTCAAATCCCTTCTCTGCCAGCTGGCGGTACAGCGATTCGGCGAGGCATAAGCCCGGCGTAACCAAGTTCATTCCCTTAGCGGATTCCAGCGCAATTCCCATATCCTTGATGAAATGCTTGATATAGAATCCCGGCTCCAGATTCCCGGCAATCATGCGCGGAGCCAGATTGCTAAGCGACCAGCTGCCCGCCGCTCCGCTCTCGATGCTCTTGAGCACGGTTTCGGGATCAAGCCCGGCGCTCTCCGCATAGGCCAGCGCCTCGCAGACTCCTATCATGTTAGAGGCAATGGCGATCTGGTTGCACATCTTCGCATGCTGGCCAGCGCCGGCTTGTCCTTGATGAACGATATTGCTTCCCATCGTTGACAGCAGCGGCTGCACCGCCTTGAAGTCTCCCTCTTCCCCGCCGATCATAATGGACAGCCTCGCTTCACGTGCACCCACGTCACCGCCGGAGACCGGAGCATCGATAGCATGGAGCCCTTTCGACGAGGCGGCTTCATAAATGCGGCGGGCAAGCAGCGGACTGGACGTCGTCATATCGATCAGATATGCCCCTTCCCTGGCATGCGCCACCAGCCCTTCCGGCTCTAAATAGAGTTCCTCGACATCCTTCGGGTAGCCCACCATCGTAATGATTACGTCGCAGGCCTGCGCCAGCTTTGCCGGGGTATCGTGCCAAGCCGCGCCGTCCGACACCAGCCGTTCCGCCTTGGAGGCGGTTCGCGTGTAAACGTGCAGCGCGTAGCCGGCTTTCTGAATATGCCCTGCCATACTGTGGCCCATTACGCCCAAGCCGATAAACCCTACGGTCGTTTGTTTCGGTGCGATTGTCATTATGTGATCCTCTCCTTTTTCTGTATAAGCCTAAGCCTGTATAATTGGTTTTCCTATCTTACCGACAGTCGATACTGCCGCGGAGACATCTGCAGAAAACGCTGAAAGGCCCGGTTCAGGTTCCGTTCGGAATAACCGACGATTTCGGCAATCTCCATGACCGTGTAATCCGTGTCCTTGAGCAGCTGCTTCGCCTTCTGCACTTTGGAGTTCATGACGTATTCGACAAAGGATACGCCCATCTCCTTCTTGAACAGCCGGCTGAGGTACGACGGGCTCACCCCCACCAGCTCGGCACAGTCCGCCAGTGAATGAGCACCATCGGGATGACGGCTAATATGGCCGCATACCCGCTGAACGATCAGGCGGGTGGAGCGGGTACGCAGGTCATGACTTATTTCCTGGTATAGCGGGAACAGGGCGCCGATGAACCAGTCATGCATTTCGCGTGAGGTCTGGTTCTCCTTCAGTTGGTCGAACAGATTACCTCCCAGCAACTCCAGCACGCCGGGACCTTTCTCCTCCATCGACTGGACAATGGCCGAGAGCAGCACGTAATAGCTCTGGAAGGTCACGTTGTACGACTCCGACACCCGAATCCGCCGGGAAAATTCATGCAGCGACGCCTCAGCCTGCAGCAGATCCCCATTCCACAAATATTCGATCATCTCCGATTCGATGTCTTTCGGATACATGAACACGGGATTACGCTCGATACGGATCATGTCTTCATAGAACAGTACGGTATCCGCATCATGGAACAGACGATATTGCAGAGCAAGCTGCGCCTCCTTATAGGATTCTGCCGCCCGACTCAATGTTCCAGTATTGCCGATGCCGATGGACGCGGAAAAAGAAAGATAGCGCGCCAGCGACTGACTGACGGATTCCGCATAACATGCGAGGAGGCTGCGGAGCTCCTGGGAGGAAACCCCGGGCTCTCCCGGCCTCAGGAGCGCCACAGCTTCCCGGTCCTCCCGGTCCACCACGTAACCCTCCAACTGCCGGTTGTTTGCCAGCAGCTCGGACATGACGTTTTTGACCGCAAACACGATGACCGGGCCTTCGTTAGGCAAAAATCGCTTTTTTACCGGATTCTCGACTTTCACCACTATCGTGGCATATGGTCCGCTCATCGGAATCATGTGCTTCACGCAGCCCTCCTCCAGCGTGCCGGACCGCCACGAGCTTCCGGACAGCAGCAAACGCTGCAGGAACCGTTCCCGTAAATCGGGTTGAATTTTTCGAATGTAGCTGTTCAAGGATTCCGCCTGCTCGTTCAAGTAGCTAAGGGAGGAGCGGATGTACTCGATTTCATTCTCTTTGACGGAGCTATCCGCCCCGCTCCTGCCGTTTCTTCTCAAATGCTCCCCGTAACGAAGGAGCTGCTGGATCGGATTGTACGCTATTTTGGACGAGAACCAGGTGAGCAATACCGCGATCAGCATGAAGACGGACACCGACATGACGATCAGCACGCGGATCCACCTCAATTGCTCGATCATCTCCCGCTCCGGCATCCGGGACACATATAGACGGCCCATGGAGGTCTTGTAAAAGGCGACCAGTTCCTTGCCGTCCTCCCCGGTCAGCACGTCATGGCCGGACGTTTCCCCGCTCTCTACCAGAGATACCAAAATGGGGTCTTCTTCCGCGGCTTTGCCGATCTCGCTGCGTCCATCCGTATGCAGCAGGACCCGGTGATCGGAGTCCAGAATGGCCAGCGACTGCTCCTCCAGGGAAAGGGTATAGTTGTTCAAAAGGCTGCGAAGCGATTCCTCTTTCACTTGTATCAAGATGGTGCCTCTCGGTTGCCCCAGCACCATAACGGGAAGATGGCGGACGTAAGAGACGTATCCGTTCTCCGTCGACTTCGGGAGGTGCATCCACCTCGCTCCGCCTTCCCTCGCCACGGCTTGCTCGATATCTTCTTTTCCCTTGTACCCGTCCAGGTGGACCAGGCCATAGGAGTGCGACAGCAGCAGCCGGTGCCGAACATCGTAAAACAGGATGTCTTCGATCAGGTTATTCGTATTTTTGTGCAGCTGAAACAGCTTGAGCATATCCAATTGCTGCATGTAGTCCGTCTCATATTCGGGATTTTCCAGCGCGCTGCGAATCAGCGGACCGCTGGCAAGCTGAAGCGATTCATGCTCGATGCTTGTTATGATATTTTCGACGCGGTCCTTCAGCTGCATCAAGGACGCCATATTATTTTCCTGGAACTGGACCGTCAGCTTTTTCATGGAGAAATGGTAGTAGGCGCTTCCGGCTAGGATCACCGGAATTATAGCCGACAGGCATCCGAGCCAAATCAGACGCTTCAGATAGCGGTTCGCGGAGAACCAGCGGAGGAACGAGGTCTGAATATGCTGCCAAAGAGACTTCACGAATTTTCACCTCCGGTTCCCGCGGCAGGAACTGCCCTGCGGATCACTGTGCATCCGCAACTCTCTACGGATGATCCTACACCTGTTATACTTCGTCCTCCCGCTTCCTCTATCCTTCCCCAACAGCGGTAACGGTGGGATTCAGCGGGATCCGAATGCACTCCCAAACCTCCAGCCGCGGCAGGGTGAAGTTCAATACGTCGTTCACTGCGAATCCTTCTATACTGCCTCCGCCGATCAACATCTCCAGTTTAAAGCCGCTCCCTGTAGGCCATCTAGTCCCCGGTCTCAACCGGACCTCGATATTATGCAGAGGAATCGTCGCTGCAAGCGGCCTGCGGCCGGCTCCGTTCACGAAGTGGAGCAGCAGATCGCTGCCGCTTCGGAAGAGGGTCGCCTGCAGTCCAGGATACGGCGTTACCGACAGCTGCGGCTTCCCATCGAGCAAATGATCGATCGCGTTAGCCAGCAGCATCTCGTGTTCAGGCAGCTTGAATTCGCGAAGAAGCACACCCAGTGAGAACGTGAAATACATAGCGCGGCCGGCACCCCACGAATGCTCCAAAGCCAGCGGCAGATCGGTGCGGGAAACGGGCAGCGAAGCCCGCTCCGGCGGCGCTCCCACGCTTTCCGGTGGAGAAAACGGCGGCACCAGCGTCGCCAGTACCCGAACCGCTTCACTGTACGGCTGAACATAAGCGACATGGCCGCGGTGAGCGATCAGCGCGGTCCGTTCCATTCCCTGCTGCAGCGGATTGCCCTTCCCCCGCAGTTCCTCAAACCGCAAATACGAGGCCGTCAGGTATTCGCTTGCGAAGACTTCGGCCGAAATGCCGAGCAGATCATGGAGCGGCTTGACGCCGGCATCGGCGGCATCGGCGACAACGGAAGGAAGGGGACCTTCCGCAAGCAGCTGTCCGCCGCCATACACATAGCTACGCAAGTCATGGAGCAACAAAGGGGTGAATTCCGTTCCTTCAGGGGCCAACACCACCCGGTACCGGCTCAGATCCCAATCGTGCAGGCTCTGCGGGAGCAGTACGTCAAACGGGATTTGCCGGTTGATCAGCGTTTCGGCCCAGCTCTGCGCCTCGCCGCGCTCGTTCCAGAGCAGGGCGGTTTCCGCAGCCGATACGGCCCCGTCCATATAGGCATCCAGCTTGGCGGCATGATGATTCAGCTCGGCTACGGTTTTCAAAATCCGCTGGTCTTCGATCGTATCGGGTATGCCCGTGACGGAGTGCCAGATCTGACCGCCGTTGGCCGGAATTTGAGCCAGCCAGAAGCGGTATTCCGCTACCGGAAGGCCGGTATGACGCCAGTCCATGCCCGGGCAGGAATGCACGATGCCAAACGGAGCCGGCCTGCCGGGAACCGACCGCCCCACCTTGATGCTGAGCGCCGGCTTCCAGAATTCGGGGATCCGAGCATGGCCGAGCGAGAGTACGTCCTGCGGCTCCGTGCACAGCATGTCAGTGATCTGAACGCGCTTCGACAGATCGTCGCGGTGGAGGTTGTAGTATAGAATCATGGGCACCTCTGCCCTCTCCCGCTTGATCAGGTCATACATCGCTTCCATGTTGTCATCGAAGCATCTCGCCGCGAAATCCGGCTCCAGCTCCCGCGAGGAATCCGGCAATTCCTTGCCGTACTGCTCCGCGTATTTACGCCTGCATCGCTCGCATCGGCAGAACACATAACCGGGGTTGTTAAAAAAAATGCCATCGATCGGATACCGCGACAACGCTTCGCGGAGCACCGGAGCGGCGACATCCGCATTGCGGTAGCCGCCGTTGATGCAGGTGGACATCAAGAGCGGCCACGGTCCGGGCCGTTCAGCCCCGATGATCTCCGGGCGGCCGCCCTCCTTGCGGACGAACCATTCCGGCCTTCGGAGATACGCACTGTCACCCGCTTTGCTAAAGTCGAACCTGGCGATAAAGCGAAGGTCCTCACGGTGACAGGCTGTGATCAGCTCCCCGAGCAAATCGCGCCCCTCAGGGAGATATCCGTTCACGGTATGGTACGGAACCTGCGTGTCATACCAGGCATATATGCCGCCTGTATTGAAGACCATCGCATTCGCCCCCATCTCCTTCAGCTGCGCGGCAAGCCGTGGGGGGTCGATGCAGGCGGTATTCTGGACCTGCATATTGGGCTGGATGACGCGCAGCGGCTTGTGCCACCAGAAGCGTTCCTCATTAACCTTCGTCATTGCCTTACCTCCTTCTCATTTCAAACTGGCAACAAACGGTCGATTCACAAGGCGGAGACAGCCGGTTTGAACAGAGACTTCAACGATGCTGTCTCCTCCCGTTCTTCAACATATTCGCTCCAAAATGCGAGACCGTCCGAGCCGACTGTCCGTTACTCCCCGTTGAACTGCTTGTATGCTTCGGCCATTTGTTGGTACGCTTCCTGAATGTCCGGCTGGTTGTTCAGCTGATCAACGTATGCGCGGAACTCCTCCATTGGAATATGCCCGACAATCGCCTTTGTCACCATGGAAGCATATTCGTCGCTGTATTTAGGCCAGGTGCTGCGCCAGCCATCGGACGTGATGACGCGATAGTGGTCGATTTTTCCGATCTCGTCGTAATTTTCCACCTCTTTGATTTTGGCATCGTTAAAGGCTTTATCGCCGGAAGCGCTGATCACCTTGCCCCACTTGGCATAAGCCAGTACGCCCGCTCCCTTGCTCGTCGTATTGACTTCTTTGACCCCTTGTTCCGTCAGCACCTTCTGCCCGTCCTTTTCGGTGTAATGGACGCCTTCAATGCCGTAATAGGCAAAATCGGTCATTTCCTGGGACGCCGTCTGGTCGAAATATTTGAGCAGCTGCTTCACCTTCTCCTCAGGCACCTTCTTGGAGATGTAGAACCCGCCGGCTACGCCGGTTTCCAGACCGACCGCATAATCCCCTTTCGGTCCCTTCAAGGTCACGTTCAGGATTTTGGCATCCGGCTGACCGGACTTCTTCATCGCCTGCTCCCATTCATGATCCCACCAGATCGGACGGCCATAGGAAGCAGCTCGGTTCGTCTTGAAGAGCTCCTCCGCCTGGCTTTCCTTCATGACCGCATATTCCTTGGACATCAGGCCATCTTCGTACAGACCGCGCAGCCATTCCACCATCTCGACGTACTGAGGCGTAAGGGACGGACTCATCAGCCCTCCGTCATCGGTATAGCTCGGATTGTATACGCCGAAACCAGCCTGGAACGATGCGGGCGGGTTATTGATATATAGGAGACCTACCGTATCTTTCTTCCCGTTGCCGTCCAGATCGGCATCGACGATCTTCTTCAACGCTTCTTTATACTCGTCGAAATCGGTAGGGATCGGAATGTTCAGCTGCTTAAGCCAGTCCTCTCGTATTTTCAACCCGCCGTCGATCCTAGATCGGGACCGCGGCACCGCATAGATACTTCCCTCCACCGACAAATATTTCAGTGCATCTGGCGCAAGGTTACTTTTCAAGTTCGGATATTCGCTGAGATCCCCGAGGAAAGGGGTCAAATCCCAAAACGCGCCGTTCTGAATCGCCGTAATCAGCGTGGGACGGATCGGGTTCTGATAAGCCACGACCTCGGGCAAATCTCCGGAAGCGAGAAGTAAATCCAGCTTTGTGTCCAAATCGCCCGACGGCACCCATTCCACGTCCAGCTTGACGTTGGTACGGCGTTCCCATTCCTTCCAAAAATCATTATTCATGTCGGGGATTTCGTTATAGAGACCGGCAAACATTTTGATCGTCATCGGCTTGCCGCCCGTGTCTTCCGATTCCGGTCCCCCAGCCGTCTGCGGCTTCTCACCCGCCTGTTCGCCGCATCCGGCCAGCATGACGACAGTGATGAGGGCTGCGAGCCAGAACGTCCAGCATTTGTACGAGCTTCCCTTACTTGATGTAATTTTCATGTAAACCCCTCCTTATGGATGCTCATCATCCATCTATTGTTCTTGAAACAGAGTCCTGTCTCCTTCCCGTCTTTGCGGGAGGATAACGCTTTCAATCCAACCAGCCGCATATCCGATGCAGAGGGCATCCATGCGCCGTTTCCTTCATCAGCCTTTGATGGAACCCAGCATCACTCCTTTGGCAAAATGCTTTTGCAGAAACGGGTAGACAACCAGGATCGGTACCATCGCGAGTACGATTGAGGCCATCCGGATGGTCTCCTGCGGCACCACATTTTCGTCGCTTGCCCCGGCCTGGGCCACCGCCACCGAATTGGAATCGATGACCAGTGTTTTAATCAACAGCTGTAGCGTCCACTTGCTAGAATCCGATAAGTAAATCAAGGCGTTAAAATAGGCGTTCCAATGCCCGACCGCAAAGAACAGGGTGAAGGTGGCGATCGCCGGCATCGACAGCGGAATAATCATCCGCAAAAACACGCCCATATCCGAGCAGCCGTCCATCTTCGCGGAATCCTCCAATTCGGATGGAAGCGAATCCAGGAAGCTTTTGATAACGATCAAGCTCCAGGCGTTGGTCAGGCTCGGCCAGATCATCGACCAGTAAGAATTCAACAGGCCTAGTTCCTTGACCAGCAGATAGTTAGGCACGATGCCCGGACTGAACACCAACGTGAAGATGACGAGCCCCATTACCCAGCGGTTGCCAGGCATGGACCGTTTCGTCAGCGCGTAGGCCATCGTAAAGGACACGACGATGTTGAGCGCGGTACCGACGACCGTAATGAAAACGGTGCTCTTAAACGCATTCATAAAGCTATTGGTAGATAGAATGTACTTGTAGGACTCCAAGGACCACTGCTCGGGGAACAAATAAAATTTAAGCGGAACATAGACCTCGGGATCCGTAAAGGAAACGCTGAACACGTATAGAAACGGAAACAAGCATGCGACCGAGAACAAGGTGATTAGACTGTAGTTGACCCAATCCAACAAGCTTAGCCCTTTTTTTCGGATAACGAAGCTCACGCGGAATTCCCCCTTTCGTTTAGCATAATGGGTATACTGCAGACGCGGTGCAATCGGGTAATTGGAGGCTTAGTAAATCCCTTCATGGCCGAGCCGCTTTACGATTTTGTCGGCGGCCACGATCAGGACGAGCCCCACCAGCCCCTTGAACATGCCGACCGTCACCCCGATGCTTATCTTCCCTTGAAGAATGCCGTGTGTGTAGGAGTACGTATCGAACACCTCCGCCACCGAACGAACCAGCGGATTCATCATCAGCAAAATCTGCTCGAAGCCGGTGTCCGCCATGCTGCCCAGCCGAAGAATGAGCAAAATGATGATCGTTGGCCGGATGGCCGGAAGCGTGATATGCCAGATCTGTCGGAATCGGCCCGCCCCGTCTACGACGGCGGCTTCGTAGCGCTGGGGATCCACGCCCGCCATGGCCGCCAGGAAGATAATCGTTCCCCATCCGGCCTCCTTCCACATGCTTTGCGCCGTCAGCAGTCCCCAGAAGTAATTCGGATTGGACAGAAAGGAAACGGTATCCCTGCCGCTTTCGGCGATGAGTTTATTGATGATCCCCACGTCCGTCGACAACAGGAAGAACGTCATGCTGGCCACGACGACCCACGACAGGAAATGCGGCAGGTAAACTATGGACTGGTTCAGACGCTTGAAGCTCTCATGCCGGATTTCGTTCAGCATCAGGGCCAGCAGGATCGGCAGCGGAAAATGGAAGATCAGCGCAATCATATTGATCGCAAACGTGTTCCGCAGCATGATATAGAAGTTGGAGCTCGAGAACAGATCCGCAAAGTGCTTAAATCCCGCCCATTCGCTTCCAGCAAAGCCGAGAAACGGATTATAATCCTTAAAGGCCAGGAGCAGCCCCCACATCGGCGCGACTTTGAACAGCAAGAAGAAGAGCAGCCCGGGCAGCAGTAGCAAATAAATGACGCGGTGCTTGACGATGCGGGATGCGAGACTGCCCGGGCGAAGCGTTAGGCCCGGCTTCATGACCCCGCCCGCCCCTTGTCCGGCTCCTTGGGCAGGTTTAGCAGATTTAAGCTTTGGCATCGCGGGAGATCAGCTCCTTTCGATCGCCGACAGGCACGGCCTGAAGCCAAATCGCTTCATAACGGCCGAGTTGCGGCAGCGTCACCGCCACGCGATCTTGCGAGGTTTCCACCAGCGCATCGGAATCGGCACGGAGCAGCCTGCCCCTCGCTTCCGTGTTTCTTGGCAGCCGCCACTTTTGCGGCCAAGACCACGAAGCATTCGCTGCAGCGGTTTCGTCCACACGATCAACGGTCAGTTCCACCTGAACATCATATAACGGGAGCGGATTCATAAAGGTCGTCCCGTTATATCCGGAGAGATTCAGCAGCTGAACCAGGCATCCGCCCTCCTTCAAACGGTGAATGAACAACTCTAGACATGGAGGCGCGTTCGTAGTAGCAACCCGATTCGGCAAGATATCATGTAGCACGTCCGCCATTACCTGCCTGTAGTCCTCAAACCCGTGACGATAGTAGAGCTCGCCGGGATTCCAAGGCATATACACGCCGATTCGGACCGTTCCCTGCTTGCCGACCCGCCTGTGCAGCGCCAAACCGTAATCTGTTCCGGTGCGGTGGCCGTAAGCACGCTCCGGCGGCCCGAACGTGGACGGCTCGATGAATGGCAATCGGCACTCGGTCGTATCCGGGTCAAAGGCAACGCGGGCAAAGCTTCCTCCGGCGACGATCCAGTCCCTGCCATGGGCAAATCCGGGGAAATGTGACTTGTCCGAAACGTCCAGATAAGCGCCCGGCTCCGATTGTTTCACGCCGGTGAACGAGGCCGCGAACCATTCCTTAAGCAGCTCCGGCTGCCGCTCCAGCGCCGTTCCCGATGCGACCAGCACCGCGCCGGCATCCATCGCCCGATTCAGCGCTCGCGCCGCCGCCACCGACAATTCCTGAACGCCGGGAAGAATAATTGCTCGCATATGCATTAGTTTGGACTCCATGGCCACCAGTTGCTCTTCCATCACCACCTCGAAGAGGACGTGCTCTTCCTTTAACATTTTAAACATACCGTGATACTCCGCTGCCGCTTCGGGGGCCGCTGGCTTGACGAGCACCGCTTCAGCCATGGAGCCGAGCTGTCCGAACAGCTCCTCGTGCTCCGCATGGTATCGGAAAATATCCTTCACCGTTTCGAAGCTTGCCTGGTCCGGGTATCCTTCGAATGCCCCGATGATGCAGAAATCCAGCCCCGATCCGCTTCCGATGCTTTGATATAAACGGATTGCATTTTCATTCTCGGATACTCCTGTGAACCGGTAGGTCAGGTCGATGGCGTTAATGCTGCAGTTGCTGATCAGCTTGTCATCCCAGCTGTCTTGTATAGACGCGACATTCTCCGAGGCTGAATACAGCCAAGGCGGGCCGCTCCTTGTCAGCGACGTATTCGATTCCTTGCGGACGATATCGACCCGGTGCGGGTGATACGTGCTGATGGCCACATTGGGCCGGAGCGACTTCACGAATCCGTGGATGCGCTCCAGTACTTCCCTTGCCGTCCGTTCCTGGAAGGAACGGTACAGCTCGTGCATCGGATGTTTGGGCCCGGTATACGCCAGCAAATCTTCGCCGGTCACTTCTCGAAACCGCAAGCGGCAGTTTGGGCAATAGCAAGGCCCATAGAAATTTCCGCTGTAATCCCAATGCTGGTAGCCGAACATATTGAAGAATATCCCGTCCACCGGATAACGCTCCAACACTTCTTGAATGCTCTCCAGCGACTTCACCTGCTGGTATTCTCCATTCAGACACGTATGAACGATGCCGTGATAATTGACCTCCCGCCCTTGCCGGTCCCGGTAAAACCATTCCGGATACCGCAACCACAACGATTCGTGCGCTTTACTGAAATCGAACCGCGCAATAAATCGCAATCCGTTAGCATGGGCTTTTTCCACCGCTTCCCCCAAAAGGTCCTTGGTTAAATAAGGCGTTACATATTGATGCATAAGCGATGATGGATAAAACGCAAATATGCCCCCGGCATTCATCATGAGCACATTCGCTTGAAACGACTTGAGTTCCCGAATCAAAAGATCCACATCCATATTGGCGTCCGTCTCGCGAAGATTATTTTGAATCAATCGGAGACGGTTCGTTGACCACCATTTCATCAGCATTCCCTCCTTTGCTTATGGTGTACGTCTACCATAATGGTGCTGAAGGCAGCAGAACAGGGACAATTCTTGCATGAACACGTAAGGAAAAATATGTCCGATTCGCGCATGGGGCGTAATCCAACGCGAGTTCCCTTATACCTGACAGTGCCGCGAAGTAAGGAGCAGGAGCTTATTGGTCATTTCTTGTTTTGCAGGAAAACCGCAATAAATGTCCCGTTCCAACATTTTCTGTATGGCGTATTATGCTTGCATGATCGATCGAGTTTACGGTTAAACATCCAAACGCTGAGTATGTTTTTCCTTTATACTCGTAACGAAAAAAAACTCACCCTAGGGTGAGTTTTTTTTCAATCATGCGTGAATAGCCGAAATACGTCTCCGACTTCGATTACGCCAGGTTAATGCTTCGAATCGCTTCCATATTCACTTTCGGTTTGCGCTCGATCGTCAGCAAGCCGTTCACTTCCTGCTGAACGTCCGTAATTTGCGTATAGCAGAATCCGCTCACGTATGGCAAATTTTTAATCGCTTGCGTAATTCCTTCGTATCGCTTCAAAAATTCGTCCTCGTTACGAACTTGATTGCCGTAGCCCCAGCCCTCTTCGCTTGTAAAGGCGATGCCGCCGTATTCGCTGATGATCACAGGCTGGCCTCGATAGCCATACCCCTGCGCGAATGGATAACGATGCGTGTTATGCGCGAATTTATTGCCCAACAGCGCGTCTTTGTCCCGATATCGCTCTTCCAGCATAGCGCCTATCTCTTCATAATCGTGGAGTGTAATGATATCCGAAATCGTATGTTCCCAGCCGTCGTTCACGATGACCGGCCGCATCTGGTCGAATGCCTTGGTCAAATGATAGATCGACTCCGTAAATTGCTGCTGCTTGCGGTCGGTGGCGATGTCAGTTATCCCCCAGGACTCGTTGAACGGTACCCATGCAATGATGGAAGGATGATTGTAATGCTGTCGGACGACAGCCATCCATTCATTCGTGAATCGCTCAACCGCATCGTCCCCGAATTCGTAGGTTGACGGCATCTCCGACCATACCAGCAGCCCTTTGCGATCGCACCAATATAAGTACCGGGGATCCTCCAGCTTCTGATGCTTGCGCACACCGTTAAAGCCGAGGGCCAGCGTTTTGTCGATGTCTTCCAGCAGCGCTTCCTCCGATGGAGGCGTCAAATGCGTATCGTTCCAATAGCCCTGGTCCAGCAGCAGTCTCTGATAGATCGGCGTATGATTCAGTATGACCTGATCGCCTACGATCCGGATGCTCCGCATGCCGAAATAAGAATAGGCCGTGTCGACCGGCTTTCCGTTTTGCTTCAGAATCATCTCGACGTCGTATAAATTCGGATGGTTCGGATGCCACGGCTTGATCTTCCACTCGCCCACGGCCTCGTTAACAACGCTCACGTCAACTGCTACGGTGCCGCGCTCTACGCTCGTTTCCGTCGACCGGATCAGCTTACCGTCAAACCGGATGATGGTCTGCAGGGTCAATCCGTTGTAGTCCTCCCCAGCGTTACCCAGTTCGTAACAGAAGTTTGCCGACCCGCGTTCCAGCTCCGGCGTTATTTTTACCCGGTTGATATGAATCGGATTCACATACTCCATCCATACCGTCTGCCATATCCCTGTCGTCTGCACGTACCAGCAGCCGAAGTTGTCCTGCATCCACCGCTGCTTGCCTCGCGGTTGGGTACAGCTGTTGCTGTCCACGGCTCGAACGGTAATCCGGTTCTCCCGGCCGACCTCAACCGCTTCGGTAATGTCAAAGGAAAAGGCTGCGTATCCGCCCTCATGCGTGCCGACTTTGTGTCCGTTGACCCATAGGGTCGCCGAGTAATCGACCGCTTGAAAATGCAGCAGGATACGTTTGCCTGCTTCCTTGGCAGGTATGGCAACCATCCGCTCATACCATACGCAGGGATGGAATGATTCATCCGCAATGCCGCTTGCTTTCGTCTCGAACGCGAAGGGGACCGTAATTTTGCGGTCGGCTTCAAGACGGTCGTACCACTTGCCGCTCTCCCCTTCCCATGCATCGTCAAAACGGAAATCCCATTCCCCGTTCAGATTTTCCCAGTTTTCACGCACCAATTGCGGTCTGGGATAGTCTTTAATATATTTGTGCGAGCTAGACATTATGTTCCACTCTCCATCTTCTGTTAGTTTATCGTTTCTATTTCGTACCCATGGATTCCACCGTTAAGTCGCCGAGCTCGATCTGCTCCGCATGAACCGATCGCAGGCCTACTCTCCCCTGCATGAATGCCCGGGGATCATCATATGACAGGATCGGCTCTTCCCCGTCCTGCACATATACGCGAATCGTGCCTCGTACCGCTTCAATTCGCAAACTTGCCGGCTCGTTTGCATCAAGCGAAACCTTGACGCTGTGAAGCAATTCGGAATCGTAGTTATGTTTGTACAACTCAAGCTTCGTAGCGCTGACCGCAAGGAAATATCCCATCAGCGAATCACTCACTTGATCCCGGAAATCCGACTCGTTAGTCACTCGAAAGAGCACACCCGCCTGACCGGACGGATCGTCGCCCAGCTTCACGGTCGTTCGGATGCGATAATCGGTCCAAAGGGGGCTTCCGCCATACATCTTGGCATCGGAATTGGCCGCGCCGGCATACCCGCCGTCCGTTTCGATCCATTGGCCGTGAACATCCTCGGAGCTTGTTTGTTCCAGAAGATTCTCCAATTTGAACGTTTGCATGTCGACCAGCTCGAAGTCCATCGTTTTCCATTCCATCGTATGGTCGCTGTCCAATTGAATGGCAAGGCTATGTAATCCCTTTTCGAGCTTTAGAGACCCAGCCCGAATTTTAACCCAAGGTTCGCTAGCGCTACCTGAGTAATGGCTGCCGTCAACTTTATAGTTTTCGACCTTCTTATCGTCCACGAGCAGCTTGAAGGATGTCGGCCCCATTCCGGCCTTGACCGTCAGGTCCAGCGCATACGTTCCGGATTCCGACACGTTCACGGCATAACGCAACCAGTCGCCTTTATCCGTCAGCGAAACCGAATAGCTTCCATCCTCAGCCATCTTAATCGCCGTACCGTCCGAACCGCGCCATGCGCCTGCTTCCGATGGGTGGCGGACCGAGAAGCCTCTGCCTTCACCGCTTAAGTAGTGCACGGCTTCCATGCTGCCGGGAAGCGGCTTGGCCGTTTCGAAGTCGCTGCTGCCGGAGGCGTGATTCGAGAATGCCGTATACGAAAAGCTCGGCTCGCCGGTTTGGTATCGATAACCGATTTTACCTGGTCCGAACGGTACCGCCGATTGATCCAGCTTCAGAACGCCGTCCAGATAAACGCGCAGCCGATCTTCTCCGCACTCGACGCGAATCGTGTGCAGCTTGGACCAATCCGTATCTGCGGGAAGCTCCACCGTGGCAAGCACCTTGCGGCTGCCGTCCTGCATTCTGCCTAAGGATAACCCGTTTTGCTCCGGATCGATTTCGGCGAACTCGTATTGATTCGCGTCCTGATACGCAAACAACGCGGCAACGGGGGCCTTCGATGGAACCAAGTTATATTCGGCAGTAAAGACTCCATCCGTGCTCACCTTGCTAATGATTTGTGCACTTCCTCCTGAATCCGCTGCTTCCCAGAGGCTTTGATCGATGGCTTCTGCGTCCAGCCTATCAGCAAAGACCGGCCCTCCCGGGACGGGCTGATCGTAATTCGTAGGCCCCAGAATCTCCATCTTGTCTCCGTTGAATACAAGCCGGTCGATGTTCATCCGACGTACGGGCGGGCCCTCCTGGGATCTTCCCGTCAAGTTATGATAGACGAGATAATAGGAATCCAGATCGGGCCCCATTACCGTCGAGCTGTGGCCAAGCCCGTAAAAGTCCGGCTTAGTGCTGATGACGAGCGGGTTGTTGGCCGGAATGGTGTACGGACCTAGCGGCGAATCATGCGACACGGCATAATGAATGCGGTAGCCTTTGCTGAATACATGATTCCCGGTATAGGTCATGTAATAGGTTCCGTTCCGTTTGATGATCATGGACCCTTCCGTCCAATGCCCCAGATAGGGCCCTGGGATCGTCTGGCCCACCCCGAATTCGGCGGGATCATCCATTGGAACGCCGACAATGCCCGACGAACCAGCATGGGTGAACAGCCAGGAGCCGTCATCGTCGATAAATACCGAGCCGTCAATGCTCATCCCAACGTTGTCGGAGATCCGTTCGAACGGGCCTGTCGGCGATTCGCTGCGAAACACATAATGCCCCTTTCCTGCCGGAGACGTGTAGAGATAGAACCAGCCGTTCCAGTAAATCACTTCAGGTGCGTAGGCGCCGGTCGATACGGGATCCTCCGTCACCAGACCCGCATACCTCCAATCAACCAGATTGTCCGATATCCACGCCTTGATGCCCGTCCGGTGATCCTTTGTACTTACATACAGATAATAGCGGCCGTCATGCCGCAGTATATACGGGTCACCATTGCCGTAATCCTCCCATTCTTCCTCTAGGGAAGGAAAAGGATTGGCGTACATCTTTTCGTTGTAAATGTCCAAATCGACCGCCTCCGGTTTCGTTCTTGAATCGCATCCCGACAATGCCAATCCGGCCGCTAATCCTAACATGCCAAGACAACAAACGATCTTCGACAGGCGCGGCATACTTATTGGCATGTGTCTCACCCCTTGATTCCGCTGATTGCCATCGACTCGATAAAGTATCGTTGGCAAAAAAAGAACACGATGATCACCGGCACCATGGCGATGATGGCGGCGGCCATGATCATCGGATAATCCGACTGGCCAATGTACATCGCCTGCATGGAAGCGATCAGCACTTGAATCGTTTGCTTCTCGGGCGTATGCAGGTAAATCAGCGGACCGAGAAAATCGTTCCAGATGCCCATAAAGCCGAGGGCAGCTTGGGCGGCGAGCGCGGGCTTCATGATCGGCAGCGCGATCTTGAAGAAAATGCCCGGAAAGCTGCAGCCGTCGATCTTCGCCGCTTCAATCAATTCCGTTGGCATCGCGCTTTGCAAATATTGGCGGATGAAAAAGATGACAACGATGTTGCCGAACAGGCCAGGTATGATGAGCGGCAGCAGTGTATCCACCCAATCCAGCCTGGAGAATCCGATATACTGCGGTATCATAACGACCGAATACGGAATCATCATCGTCCCGAGCAAACCCATGAACAGCATGCCTTTGTAAGGAAATTCGAATTTGCCAAAGGCATAGGCCGACATCGCGGATATCAGCATCCCGATCGTCAGGACGATCACCACGATGATCAAGCTGTTCATAAATCCATGCAGCAAGGGCGACTCCAGCCAAACCTTCGCATAGTTGTCGAACGTAAACGGATCGGGAATCCATTGTGGAGGAATTTCAAATACGTTTCGCCGATCCTTTAACGAGGTCGATATGGTCCATATGAACGGTGCGACCATAAAGATCGAACCGCATAACAACAGCAGCAGCGACCAGAGGTCCGTCATTTTTTCCCGTTTCACAGATTTCCCCCCTAGTCTTGGTAAACCCATCGATTGGAAAGCTTAAATTGAATGAGCGTGACGATAAAGATGAGAATGCCCAGTACCCAGGCCACCGCGCTGGCATAGCCCATGTTGAAGTACTCGAACGCATGCTGGAAAATGTAGTAGACGACCGTAGCGCCGCTGTATTCCGGTCCGCCATCCACCGCAAGCACGTAAATCTGGCTGAATGACTGGAACGCACCGATGATGCCCATAACGATGACAAAAAAATGAATCGGCGTGAGCAGCGGGATCGTAATTCGCGTCAGCTTGTGCCATGCACCAGCGCCATCGATTTCCGCAGCCTCATAATACGTCGAGGAGATCGATTGCAATCCTGCAAGATACAGCACCATGTTCCCGCCGATGCCGCTCCACAGCCCGATCAGGATGAGCGAAGGCTTCACCCACTCCGGCTTGCCCAGCCAGTTAGGCCCCGTGATGCCGAATGTTTCCCACAGAAAGTTGTTGAGCAATCCGTAATCCTGATTCAAAATCCACTGCCACAGCAGGGATACCGCGATAATCGGCGATATGACCGGAAGGTAATAGATCGTTCGCATGAACGAGATGCCGGCGAATTTGCGGTTCATCAATATGGCCAGCAGCATCGACAGTATCATGCCGAGCGGAATGCCGATCATCAAATAGACCGTATTGTACAACGATTTGAACACTTTCTCGTCTTTCAATAGATCCTTATAGTTTGCGAGCCCCGTCCACTGCGGATCGGTAAGCATATCCCATTTGTGAAAACTGATATAGATCGAGAACAAGATCGGCACAAGGCCGAACAAAAGAAACCCGAGAACTGGCGGAGCGACAAACAGATACAACCACGCCAGCTCTCTTCTGTGATACCCGCCAAGCTTGGTACCCATATTTCATTCCACCTTCGCCTGTATTTCGTTATGACATGACAGGATATCCGTACGGCGGGGGGCGCCGATATGAATAATTGACGCCACCTGCACTGACGGCATTATTTATTGCCTTTGTCGTACAGCTCCTGCATCTTCGGCTGGATCTGGGCCGTAAAGTCTTTCGCCGACATCTCACCGTTCCATACTTTGCTCGCGTTCTGGTTGAACATATCCATCCATTGCGTATCCTTAGAGAAAGCTACCACGTCCGGACGTCCGTAATCTTGGATAATATCGAGGAATACTTGACGTGTCTGAGGTCCTTTGTCCATTTCCTTAAATTCGCCTTCCGCCATGTCGATCAGATTAGGAACCGCTTGACCGAGCTGGTAGTTTTCGCGCTGCCCTTGCTCATCCAGGGACAGGAAGGCCGCCAAGTCGAACGCTTCCTGCGGGTGTTTGGATTTCGCCGAAACGGCAAATCCCATCGAGCCGAGCCAGGTCGCCGTTTCTCCCGTATTCGGGCTTGCCGGCCACGCCGCAATGTCCCAACCGAAAGGCAGCTCCCAGAATGCAGGTTGATCCCAAGGGCCCATCGCAAACATCGCCAGTTGGCCGTTAATAAAGCGGGTATAAGCATTCATCGCTTGCTCGGCTTCCTGATTCGGGCTGACCTTATGCTTCAGGTTCAGGTCAGCAACAAATTGCATCGCCTCATAAAATTCGGGCTCGTTCACCTTGACCGTGCCGGTGGCGTAATCGATATATTCACCGCCGTTGCCCCACACCGCCGATTCCAGGCTGTAAGCGCCTACACCATATTGATCGGGCTTTCCGTCGCCGTTATCGTCGACCGTCAGCTTTTGGGCTGCTTCCAGCATGTCGTCCCAGGTCCATTCCCCTGCCGTTGCGGAAGGGTAAGGCACCCCCGCTTCGTCAAACAAATCCTTGTTATAGACAAATGACCATGGTCCTACGTCCTTCGGCAGTCCGTACACATCTCCGGCGCCAACCTTACTGCCGTCAAAGCGGTAGCGGTCCATCGCCTGCTTCCATACGTTATCGGGATTAAACAACGAGGTCTTATCCAGATAAGACTGAATGTTGAGAAGCGTTCCGGCTTCCGCGAAGCGGTAAAACTCGGGTCCCCCGACGTAGAATACGTCCGGAACCTTGCCGGAGCTGATCAGCGTCGTCATCTTCTGCGAGTATTCGCCTGGCGGTACCGAAGTGTATTTAACGGTGACGTGCGGGTTCTTCTCCTCGAAGGAAGCGATCAGCTTTTCGAAAATCTTTTTTTCGTTCGGATTGCCGTGGCCCATAAACTCAATCGTTACAGGTTCTTTAGGGTCCTTCCCGGCGGAAGCTTCATTGCCTGGTGACGAAGTGTCCGGGGTGGTTGGTGCAGCCCCGTCATTTGGTCCATTGCCGCCGCTGCAAGCGGTTAACGCGAACATCAGCAGCAGCATGATCATGCCTGCGAATTTGTTCTTCGATTTCATGCGATTCCCCTCTTCTTTAAAAGATGTGGTGTAAGCGCTTTACGAAATCATAGTAACTTATAATAATATAATTTTATATACTATATTTAGTATAAAATTTGTTCTTCGATCTTTCCCCTTATTCTTTCACCAGCATGACCGGCACCACGATTCTTCTCGCCTCAAAAGCCCCTTCGATCTGCTCAATTAGCAGCTCTACGGTCAACCTGCACATCTCCTCCTCGTTTTGGCGGATGTATGGCACATTCGGCAAATCCGGCGGATCGAACGTGATCAGCTCCAGTTCGTCCGGCACCTGCCTACGCGATGCAACTGCCGCTTTATAGGCATTTCTGCACAGCTCCGTATTGGCCGTAATGATGCCGGTAATATGGGGATTGTCATCTATAAACACTCTGATGTGTTCGACGGATTGACCCGATGCGATCTCATCCAGCGGGAGGAGACACCATAAGCTTTTGTCGATCGACAATCCATGCTCCAGAAATGCCTGCTCAAACCCTTGGGCCCTCTCGTCCGTCACCGTATTCGTAATTTCGGGAGAGATGAACGCGATAGACGAATGGCCTTTGTTAAGCAAATATTCAACGGCTTCCCTTGTGCCGTTTACGTTATCCGAGCTTACACTGTACGTCTTGATCTCCTTCAAGAACCGGTCGATCAGAACGAAGGGGAAACGGTCCAGCGAGAGCCTCAGAATCGAATCGTTGTAGGTCTCGTTTTCAACCGGAAAAATGATCATGCCGTCCACCCCTTGCTTGAGAAAGGACGAGATGACCTTGGATTCCTCGAGCTGGGATTCGCGCGTAATTCTCAGCATCACTTCATAGCCTGCGGCAGACGCATATTTCTCGATGTTATCCAAAAAACGCTGGTCCACTTTCGTTTTCATCGTCGGCAGCACTAACCCGATCCGCCCGCTTTTGCCCGGACCTGCCGTCCATTCTCCCAACTGATCAATCGCCGTGGCGTGCTCCGGCTTGCTCATGACAAAGGTGCCCTTGCCTTGAATCCGGACGAGCAAGCCTTCCTCCATCAGTCCAACCAGCGCATTTTTGCTTGTAATTTGACTGACGCGGTAACGTTCGGACAGTTCCTTCTCCGAAGGGACCCGGTCGCCTTCCCGCAGCTTGCCGATAGCGATCAGCCGCTTGATATCTTCCTGTATTTTTTTGTATAGCGGCAGAGATTTCAATGCCCATCACAACCTTTATAATTTAAATAGTATATTTAGTATATTATTATAATATAACTTCGCTTTTGTAAATGACTAAAACATCAATCGAGAGGATTCGTAAAGGAGTCTGACTGCCTTTATAAGATCTTTTTCTTGCGATATCGGGAAATGCCCAAGCTTCGAAATTTATACTTTCTGATATCTTCAAAAAAAGAAACGGTCTGAACTTAGTTCAGACCGTTTCTTGGCGGGCTATTTCATTGATTCTTAAATTGTACTAGGTGAAGTCGAGATCATTCCGGCCTTATCCACTGGACTGGTACGACTTCACGCCTTGGCTCGTGCGTACCGGACAATTGTTCCGACAGCAAATCGACGACACGCCGACTTACTTCATCCAATCGCTGACGGATGAAAGGAATGCCATCAAGATCCGGATCGTCAAACGCGGCCAGCTGAGGTTCGTTCCCCGCCCCCTTCCAAATCTCCCGAATGGCATAATGGGCATAGCGGGCCAATTCCGCGTTAACGGCAAAGACGGCAGTGATATCGCGCTGTTCGCTCAGGAAACGAACGACCTCCCGTTGTCCGTTCCCCTCTGCTATGGTCTCCAAATCCAGCATGCACCACAGTGTCTTATCTATAGGCAAGCCTTGTTCCATGAAAGCGGCCTCGAAGCCTTTGGCTCTTTCGTCCGTAACCGAATTTGTAATTTCCGGTGACAGGAAGGCAATGCGCATGTGCCCAGCAGCAAGCAGACTGGATATAGCTTCCCGAACGCCTGCATAATTGTCCGAACTGACGCTGTACGCCTTGATCTCTTTCAAGAAACGGTCAACAAGCACCAAGGGAACCCGGTCGAGCGACAAGCGCAGAATCGCGTTATTGTAGCTTTCCTGCTCGACAGGGAAAATGATGAACCCGTCGACTCCTCGTTCCTGGAACTGCTTGATCGCTCGGTATTCTTCCTCTTGTGACTCGCGTGTAATGCGAATCACAAGATCGTATCCCCTATCCGTACAATAGCGTTCCAGACCGTCCAGCAGCTGCTGGTCGATCTTGGTTTTCATCGTCGGCATAATAATCGCGATCGTCTTTTTCGTACCCGACTGTAGATGCGGCTCTTCCGGAATGACCAGCTCCCGAACGAAGGTGCCCTTTCCCCGATATCGCACTAACAAGCCTTCCTCCACCAAACCGTTGAGCGCGTTTTTGGATGTAATCTGGCTTACACCGTACCGCTGGGCCAAGTCCTTCTCCGAAGGTATCAAGGCTCCTGCTTGCAACTCTCCGCTCTGAATGCGCTGGCGTATATCGTTCTGAATACGTTTATATAACGGTTGCTCCATGTCTGACCTCTCTTTTTACGTCAGTCCCGAATGAAAAATAATATATATTTAGTATATCTTAAATGATATTAATTACGATACAATCCATTTTAGAAAGCGCTTTCTAATTCGGGTTGGGAGGTTAATTGCATATGAAACGGAACACAGGCTTCTGGAAGAAACCACTTTCGTTCATTGTTATGCTTGCACTTGCTCTAACGGCAATTCCATTGTCGCCGGTTCATGCCGCTTCATCAGGCATGGCATGGGCTTCGCAGCAGATTGCCATCTATACGCCGCCATCGGGAGGTGTATGGTACCCAAGGCTGCTCAAGCTTACGCCAAGCGAGTGGCTCGTATCCTTCGACACCAACGCTGGCGGTGGCAACACGCGCATTGTGGTCTCCAGAACGCAGGACGGTGGCTATACATGGAGCACTCCGGTCACAGCTGTCTCAAGCACCGCGGGCAATGTGGGGAACGGTCAAATGTTAAGGCTGCCGAGCGGGGAAATCTGGTTAGCCTATCGGCAGGTCGTTCAGAATGGCTCCACCTATGAGATCCAGCTTAATGTCCGGCGAAGTCTCGACGGTGGTCACACCTGGAGCGATTTACCGGGCGGATTGATCGGGAGTTCAACCGCCTCCAGCTTTAAAGGTTTGTGGGAGCCGCATTTGGATATGATCAACGGCACGATTGCCGTGCTTTATGCGGACGACAGTCCGGCAGCGGTCGGAACGACCGGCCTGCAAAATTTGTATATGAAGACCTGGAACGGAAGCGGCTGGGGCAGCCGGATCACGGTCAGTGACGGAGTTGCCGCCGGCTCCCGCGACGGCATGCCGGTCATCACGCAAATGAACGACGGGCGGTATATAACCGTTTTCGAATCCTCGGACGTTGCCGGCCACCCTTTTGTCATCAAATATAAAATTTCTCCGGACGGCTTCAATTGGTCGGTTCCCCGTCAAACGATGTACGTGCCCAGCGGCAATGGCAAAAAAGCGGGCGCTCCGTTCGTCGTTAAGCTCGCCGACGGTCGTCTTATGGCTGCATTCCAAACAGATGAAAGCAGCGCCAACACGGGGGATCCTTACTCATCGATGTTTACGATGATCAGCTCCGATAACGGCGCGTCATGGCAGTACAAAACCAACGTGTTTCCGGTATCTGATACGAAATCCTCCAACTGGAATGCGCTAATGGCCGTTGATTCCACTCGTGTTGCTGCCGTCACCAGCGCAACTTATCCGTCAAACGGCATCTATCTGCGCTTCGGGCATACCGTAACACCGCCGCAAACCAATCTGGTTAACAATCCCGGCTTTGAAACAGCCAATGTGGCGGGCTGGACTACGTACGGCGATGATTACCCGAATCGGATTCTTATTCATGGAGCCAATGACGGCGTTGGACTTCCCGCTGCCGAAGGCTCATACTTTGTCGGTCTCGCAGGCACAAGCGGACCTTCGACCGCATATGTCGGACAGACGATTAGCGGTCTCGATAACGGCACGTATACGATGCGAGCACGCATGCGCAGCAGCGGGGGCCAGAACAGCTGTGTCATGGAAGTGAAGGAGTATGGAGGCAGCATGCTTCAAACCGGGTGTCCGGTGACGACGGCGTGGACGCCTGTCACGATATCCAATATTCAAGTGACGAGCGGAAAGGCAACGATCGGATTTTACGTATCCAATTCGTCCTCTTCCCAATGGGCGGATATCGATCAGGTCGAGTTCTTCCGAAACTGACAGGAATATAACTTCCGGCTAAAATCAATCGTCTAAATGAACTGAATCCATTCAACGATGGAAGCAGTTAAGGATGCATTAAAGTTGGTTTTATTTTAGTTCCAGGGTCGTCCATAAGTCATCATAGATGACATAGGACGGCCCCTTCTCATTATAGTCAGCAAATAAATCTGCTTCATGCCCTATGTCAATATTCGTTGTATGAATGATCATCCCTTGATCTCGCCGGCTTACATCTCTCCATACATGGCTTCCGACACAAGAAACGCTGTACCGTCGTATTCGTACCGCAGCCGGACCGCGACCGGGAATTCGCCAGGCGAAACCTGTATCGGCACCGATGCATATAAGATGCCTCCCTCAACGTAATACCTAACCATGTTGCCAAGCGCGGGCTGATCCAGCCAAAATCCCGCGTCTTCCTCCATATATTCAAATGTGCGAGTTACCCCGTCCAGCGTGAATTGAAAGATCCGTTTTCCCGCTTCTGCTGTCGCACTATAGCTAAGTCTGGATTTTACCGCAAGCACCGGATCGGCTGACATCACTTGTCTAAAATTTTCTGTCAGAAGTTTCAACTCCGATTCTCTAATGCTGGTACCGTAACCGGTTGTCAAAATGATTGCAAGGACATCCTCCTTGTTGTTTTTTGCAGGCAGCAAAGCAACGTCCGGATAGTAGGTTTCGTTGCTCACATTCTTCCAATCATGAAAGGTGTGTTCCATGTCGCCATACTGAACGTGGATGGAGCGGATCATCCCTTCTTTTTGAACCAGAGTTCCTGTAATCTTCAGGCCAATCTCCGCATCCTCCTTTAATATCACGGTATTCCCCTGAGCCTTGATTTCATTCATAGGCGCTCCCGTTTCGTCTATGTCTATTTGCTCAATAAGCGAGATTTTATGTGAATCGTTACGGATGGTAACGTCTATCGTTTCCTCATACGTCATCGGAATCGAATCCCGCAGCAGCAGACGAAGTTGATATACAGTTTGTGCTTCTTCTGCGTTTATCTCCTTTACGTGCACTTCATACACCCAAGGGCTGGACACATCATAGCGGTCAAGCGGCCATTTCACCTCGGAATGCTCCCATATGTCAGGCGATGGGCCTCCCCAGATGCCCAGCTCTCGCTGTAAGAGTGCTGCGGCCAGTGTCACAATCGTACGGTCGTTAGCCTGTTTGACTTCATTTTTCGCAAGGTTCCACCAATCGAAGTCGCCTCCACCCCCAAGTAAGAAGCTGGATTCAAACGTTCCTCCTCCCTGTATAACTGGATTACCTGGACTTGGAGCTACCGGTTGGGGAATAGATGGGGCCTGGTTTCCGAACCAGACCCCAACGCCGAGCACAAGCAGCAAAGCTGGAACGATAACCACAGCGGCTCGGCTCCATCCAAAGCGGGATCGATTTTTTTCAACAACCTTAAGCCGTTTCTCCACGGCCTCCATCATGTCAGCCCCAAAGCGCCGATTCTTAAAAGGGGGTCTGGCCAGCCTCCGGTTCCAATCCGGCTTCCATTCATTCATCGTCGTTCGCTCCTTCCGAATCTGGCTGCAACCTTCTGTTTGGCTCTGTAAATTCTAGACTTTACCGTCCCTGGCGAAAGACCGGTAATGCCGGATATTTCCTCTATGGATAGCTGATGATGCACTCTCAACACGAGGGGGTCTCGAAATTTACCGGGCAGCTTTAGAACCTCCTGCCACAGCTCATCCGCTTCCTCCTGTTTCAAATACTCCGACTCGGCAGATGGCGAAGACGTCGTCCCGTTCAGTCCATCACCCGGCGAATGATCGCCGATCAGCACCACTCTGCGCAAAAACGCTCGTCTCAGATAAGAAAGCGCTGTGTTTCTAGTAATTTTAAGCAGCCAGGTTTTGACGGAAGCCTCCCCGCGAAAGAAAGCAACCTTTTGATAAGCTTTAATAAACACATCCTGCGCGACATCGTCTGCTGTATATGTATTTCTGGTGATCACGTAAGCATAATTCCAGACATCCTCACCGTAGAATTCCATCAGCATCCGTATGTCCGACATATTCAGTTCCGCAGAATGCTGCATCTGCATCTCCCTCAAGCTGTTCGCCCCCTTACCAAAACAGACTCCTTAAGGTCGATGAAAGTTCCCGAATTCCAATGAATATTATCCGGCGTTTCATAATGAATGACCGTCACCTTAACCGATTCTCCTCGTGAACCAAAAAAGACACCTGTTTAGGTGTCCCTCTGTTTATTTTGCTCAAGCTAGTCAGACCTGCTTATCTGCGGCGATCAATAAGAAAATGGGGCGCCTTAATGCGTCATGCCATTCCGGATCCTCAATCTGCTCGCGTTCTGGTTTAAGTTCAGACATTTCCCTAAACTGGAATCCGGTTTTCACTAACGCATTTAGCTGTGTGGCTATATTCCGATGGTACTTGGTAACATCATGATCAAGAAATCTAGATTGACGTCCTCCTTCCTCATGATAGTGATCCAAAGGCCAATGCAGCTTCTTCCCGTCCGGGCTATAATACCAATCTTGTTCGGCCACAGCAGTAAACACTGGGTGTTCAACTGAAAAGACGAACGAACCTCCAACCGTTAGACTCTGATATACCTTTTTACAGATATCCTCGAAATCACGAATGTAATGAAGTGCAAGCGAACTAATCACGACATCAAACTCGTTAGCAGGGTAGTCATAGTCCTCTATTGCGGACTGCACATATTCTATATTCGTGTCATCGGTCATCAATCTTGCCCTCTCCAGCATGTTCCTTGAGATATCCACCCCGACCACAGACCTCGCATGCTGTTCTCTTACGTACCTGCAGTGCCACCCGAATCCGCAGCCGAGATCAAGCACCTTTTTATCACTAAGATCCGGAAACATCGATCGAAAGGCACGCCATTCTCCTGCACCTTCTAATCCTTTGATGGAACGGGGGAGTTGATTGTAATTTTCAAAAAATCCCTGATCGTCATACTTGTTTTGCTTCAACTTAAATCTCCCCTTCACGTTTTTGTAATTCCACCCCATTATATTGAGCCTATTTACATTTCTCAACGC
The DNA here is from genome assembly GCF_037969785.1 of Paenibacillus sp. FSL W7-1332. Lineage (NCBI taxonomy): Bacteria > Bacillati > Bacillota > Bacilli > Caryophanales > Paenibacillaceae > Paenibacillus > Paenibacillus sp. FSL W7-1332. The sequence goes on from NZ_CP150209.1 coordinate 4,249,671, forward strand.
CAGACTTTTTTCTGCTTTAAACGTGATCTTGGATCAATCATTCTAACTCAAACCGTTTATTCCATATCTTCATCAAGACGCAAGGTGAACACAAGTGCCCACTCCGTTTTTCTTAACGAATCCGTTGTAAGGTCCGCTGTATGTATTTCATTAGAACTTGTAGTATGCATGCCAAATACATGTACTGGCTGATCGATCGTAAACGAACGTGGGCGCGTATCCTGAATCAATCCTTGTGCCATCAACGTTTTGTCCCAAGGAATGGTAAAGGTAGTCAGGCTTGATCCCGAATGAGAATTGGTGTTGACTTTAATCTTTCTGGACTCCTCGTGACCTTCTATGGATTCCAAGTCAACGGATAAAATAAGTTCTATTTCGTTGCTGTCCTTTTGCTCGTCCGAACTGTAAAACAAATCTCCGATCGACCCTGCCGAATCTACCTTCTGCCCGTTCTTCCAAATATCAATATCCAAGCTGACATTAGGTTTATTTCCCTCATACTTTAATGTAAATGCACCCGTCATCGGACCGAGGAATAACTTAAACTTCGCTGCTTCCCCTTGGAACAAATCCACGGGTGTCAATTGGATCTCGGCAGCTGCCGAATTGTTCTCAGGTGAGATCTGCTCTTTGGTTCCTGCAAAGCACCCCGTTAGAATCATGAAGACAATCAAAATACACGCTTTAAATCTCAATGCACTACCTCCTTTAATCTATGCTATCGACGGTGCTACACTTGAATATCGCAGCCATCAAAAGGCAAACCTCTTTCAATCAGCTTAACAGCGTGGTCTATTGCATTCCGTTGGTCCTCTGTAAAGCTGCTCTCATCACCATTCCATTCACTTAACCACCAGAAGTAAGAACAAATATTTCTATACTCCATAAACAAGGGGATTGTTCGTTTCCAGTATTCGGAGAGCTGGTGTTCCTTCTCGTAACCCATGAGGAATTCATGCAAGAACTGTTGGGCAAACCTGCTTTTGGTGACACGATCTTCTGCATGCACTCCCCACCAAACGGCATGAGTGGCTGCTATTGCAATGTCTAACGAAAACCAGCCATAGATACTATCGTCAAAGTCAAAGACCGTTATTTCACTGTTGTTGATAAAAAAATTATACGGATGAAAGTCATGATGTATCAGTCCAAACGAATCGCTCCCCCTCGGCAGTGAATCAATCGTACTTTCCATGGAAATCAATTTTTCAAGAAGCATATAGAAATGGCCTCGCTGCAGATGAGGATTATTCATACTTCTTCTACTCCAGGTGTCTCTCTTCCCAAGGATGTCAGGTGGTTCATATGATGTCGACAGTCTATGCATCCTTCCCATGGTTTCTCCCCAATTCCTGAATATCTTCGGGCCCCATAACTGCTCATTGTGTTTATCAAAAAAACGACCTGCTGCCTCGTGAAAAGCAGTTGCGATATACCACTTATCTTCATCATAGAACACGGCCATTGATTCATGATTACATGTATGAATGGGTAATGAAGCACGTACACCGTTCTTTACTAAGTAATAAAGCCAATCCATCTCCGCCCTGATCTTCGGTGCATACTCGTGTGATTTCTGAGATAACCGCAAGATATAGGATTGATCACCCTTAGTAAAACGATATACTTCATTGGTCGAGTTGCTCAGGAAGATTAACGTCCTTATATTAAATTCAAAAGATTCCGCGGCTTGAAGCAATATCTTCGAGCTTGCCATTCATAATGCCTCCATTCTTATTAAGATCCTTATGATTTCGGAAGATACCCTTCGCGAACGCACGCAAACAGCCGTATAAGTTCGATTCGTTTGGTGCATTGTAGTAATGCAGAGATTACAAAGTTATCACAACATGGAGGGATCGTTTTGGCGAAGAGTAAACAGCATCAAGAAGCGCACGGGATTGGACAAGTAGAACAACAGCTGAATAATCAAATGGAGGCTGCCGAAGACATTCAAGGACAATCGAAACTGGATCAAGACATAAAAAAAGCCTCTCAACGCCGGGTTGATCCATTGAAAGACCCTTCAAAATAAGGAGCTATGTCATGAACAAACAAAGAGCGATTGAAATTTCGAAATCGGCCATTATGAAAAATGTAACTTATCAGGATACCCCTATCTTTATCCAGCATGTCAATGAGGATGAAACTGCCCGCGTCTATCCGATCGGAAACTCGGAGCAGGAAATGACCGTCCCTTTATCCAGTCTCACCGAGCATCCATAAGTATAGAAGACATTCACCCTAATATAATCAAACCCGAAATAACAAAATCCCATCCAGACTCGTCGGTGGGATTTTGTTATGATTCTAGTAGCACACAAGCTATTCCTTTATTTCAACGATGCCGGTACCTTTACTCCGAGGAGCTTCCCCTCTGCTTGGATGATGATCATACCGTTCGTCTTTAGGGTCGACTCGTGTAAATCTGATCCAGTCGTTACTTTAAAGACTGGCCGGGATGTCATCAAGTTGATGCCGAGTAGTGTACCGTTACGCTGTGCCCGGTATAATCCTTTCCCATACACATCAATCTGCGCAGCAGGTGCATCGCCGTTCCATCCGATCCGTTGACCATTTGCAAGTTTGGTACCGGCCAGCTCACCAGTCGATCTGTTATTGAAAATCAGCCGTTCCTGAACCAGTCCGATCAACTCCCAGTCGCCCCCATAAGGGCGAGGAAAAGTTCGCAGAGGAACCTCACCTTTCTTATAGGTGTCAAATTTGTATTCGGCCACCTTATTGCCCTGATCCATGTATAACTTCCCTTGGTTCATAAATAAGCCGCCCCCGCCGTACTCATATGGCGGCTCCCCCGTCATCTTCCAGCTATACTCTCGGCTGCTCTTCTTTACGCCTGTCTTAAGATTATATACATTTACGATCCATTTGCGGTCCGGAAGCGACTGATAATCAGCCAGCAATGGAGAATAATAGTCAACCGAATACACGAGATTGTCTTTGATATGAAGCGCTTCTCCCTGACCAAAATGGTCCCATAACTTCTTGCCCGTCTTTTTGTCATAAGCATTCAGTTGAATGGATGTTAGTGCTCCTTGTACATAGAACGTCCGAAGGATGACTCCATCCGCCTCCTGAAGGTAATCCGTGCCGTTTCCTTCTCCTGACGGCTCATTCATTTTCCATCGCAGCTTTCCTGTTGCCTTATCAAAAGCGAAAGTTGCGCTCCCTTTGATTGCATAGAGCGTATCATTAGTCGGCACCAGCGCTTCCGTTCGCAGGTGCGCATCCATAAAGATGGATGTGTTCGACTGCCATTTCAATTTTCCTGTCTTTGCATTCAGCGCGTATGGCTTCTGACCTGCCGATAGGCCGTAAATAACGCCATTATCATAAACAATATAAGGTTTCAGGTCTTTACCGTAGCTCCACAACCGCTTGCCTGTGCTCGCATCCATGACGATGAGTTTGTTTCCCGCGAATGCAAATACCTTCCCCTCTTCAGCAATTGCCTGGTGACCTGAAACATCGTTCTCGCCCATATTCAGATAATTGTCCACCTTTACCGTCCAGGAAGGCTTCAGTTCGGGTACCTCGATTGTTGATGAATAATGCCAGTTGCGTACCGAAACATCGGCCGTTTCTGCATTCACTTGCGAAGGTGGTACTACCAATACGCCCTGGACAGTAAGTATGCCTGCAGCGATGCTTGCAATGAGACGCCGTCGTAATCGAGCTTTGAGGCTTATACTTGATTGTTTCTTCTTGATGTTAAGCATGAATTCCCCTCCCATTTGTTATGGCTTCTTGCTTACGACCAATATAACGCTCAAAGAAGGGATAAAGTTCCAAGCGAGCTCTAAATAATCTTTAATGATCTAAAACGAGCTTCGCAAGGAGTTTGTCGGGATGGATGGCATATTCTCCCCAGCCGCTACCATCGAAGCTTGTTTCTAGCATTTTGTAATACAAGTCCTAATTATGGTGACTACGCCATTTTGAATACTAAAAAAGCTTGGGATCCTGAACAGGATCCCAAGCTTTTATGAGGGATATTATATTGTCTTACATGTTAACGCGTCGCTCATAAACTCTTCTTATAAGTTCTTCAATGATCTCATCAGGTGACCGGTCACCCAACCAAGTTTGGCCATACATTTGCAATATTTTAATGAGTGGGCCATCTTCCCAAAATCCGACGAATTCATCATTGAGATAAATCTTTTCTACGACATGCTGGTTCATCTCGTCCAGACATTCTTCCAGTACCGATTTCGCAATCGGATCGCTAATCCAATCGCTAATCAGGCTGAATTTATGAAATGATACTTCTTCCTTCCCAAAATCACAATACAATCGCTCGGTAATTCTTATATCGCGAGAAGAGCTGCCAAGTGCAATTTGGAAATAACCGCTCTCCGCTACCCAGCGGTTATATTTGGTATTGTAATAGGCAAAGTCTCTCTCTTCAAGTTCAAAGACGATCTGTTGTTTCTCCCCAGGAGCCAACTCGATTTTAGAAAATGCCTTCAATTCTTTCTCCGGACGCGTCCAGGTGCATTCTTCGTCATGCACGTAAAGCTGAACGACCTCTTTCCCTGTTCGGTTCCCGATATTCTCCAGCCAGAAAGAGACCGTGATCCCTGTCTCCGTTTGAGTTGTCTTCATATCCTTATAGGCAAACGAAGTGTAGGATAAGCCATGGCCAAACGGAAACTGCGGAGCGAGTTCCTTTCGATCGTAGTATCGATAGCCGATGAACAGCCCTTCACGATAATACAGCTTGCCGTTTTCACCGCGAATCCTCATATGTGAAGGATTGTCTGAAAGCTTAACCGGAAACGTCTCGGACAATTTACCGGAGGGACTCACCTGTCCAAACAAGATTTCAGCAATCGCTTTGCCCATGCCTTGTCCGGAAAGCCATGAGTGAATGACAGCGGGAACATGCTGAACCCAAGGACGCATCGCCAAGGCTGTTCCACTGCTGGTCACCACAATGCACTTCGGTTGTACGGCTGCAATCGCTTGAATAAGCAGGATCTGCTGTTCCGGCAAATCAATGCCCTTCAAATCACGCATCTCGGATTCTGCGTATTCAGGCTGGCCAACGAATATGACTGCGACATCAGATTTTGCAGCCAATGCGACACTTTCCTTGATCATTTCCTCATGGACGGAGTCATCTTCAGGGTAACCCTCAGCATAACTCAACTCAACGGAAGCTCCAGCCAACGCCTTCATTTCTTCAAATGGAATATCAACGCGTGTAGGCGTTACTTTTGCGCTGCCGGCTCCTTGAATTCTAGGTTTTTTGGCAAAACGACCGATAACCGCAATGGAATGGGTTGACTCCGCATGAATCGGAAGGATGCCATTCTCATTCTTAAGAAGCACAATGCTTTCTGCTGCAGCTTTTCTCGCAAGATTGTGGTACTCCATATCGGATGCCGGAACAGCTTCCTCCATACCCGTTACACGTTCTACGAGTTTTAGAATACGGGCAACGCTTTTATTGAGCTGCTCTTCTGCAAGAGCTCCGCTCTCAACGGCTTTGATAATCGCTTTCGTGTTATAACCGGCAGGTCCCGGCATTTCGAGATCAAGTCCTGCTTTCAGTCCACGAATCCGATCATTCACGGCAGTCCAGTCTGAGATGACAACCCCCTCGTATCCCCATTCTTCTCTCAAGATATCATGCAATAGGTGTTCATTCTCGCTGGTATACGAGCCATTGAGCAAATTATAGGAGCACATGACGGTCCAGGGATCCGATTTCTTAATAATTCGTTCAAAGGCGCTTAAATAAATTTCGCGCAGCGTCCGTTCGTCTACTTCTGAACTCGTCACCATTTTCTCGAATTCCTGGTTGTTGCAAGCAAAGTGTTTAAGTGACGCCCCGACGCCTTTGCTCTGGAGGCCATTGATGAAAGCAGCGCCCAGTTCCCCTGTCAGGCAAGGATCTTCGGAGTAATATTCGAAATTTCTTCCCCCAAGCGGAGTCCGTTTCATGTTGATTCCTGGGCCGAGCAGCAATTCTACGCCCATCTCTTTGGATTCATTGCCAAGTGCTTCCCCGACTTCGTGCAGCAGTTCCGTATTCCACGAAGAACCGATAGCTGCGCCCGTGGGATAACAAGTTGCCGGAACATTCTCTGTCGTAATCCCCATTTCATCGTCACTGTTCGTTTTGCGGATCCCATTCGTTCCGTCATACATATGAACCGGCGGAATGTCGAGTCTCTCGATCCCCTTGGTCATCCACATATTTAATCCCGCACAGAGGGATGCTTTCTCAGTAAGTGACATTTCCTTTATCAATTCATTAATCGATGCCTTCATTTGTATTCATCCTTTCATATCAAGCTTCTTCTTGTAACTCCCGCTCTTTCTTCAATTCCTGCGCATCGTACAGTTTAAAAAACGGAAACCATACGGCGAACACAATCAGCAGGACAACGGCGAGCAGAATAAGTCCATTGAATCCGGACATGAGGTAAGTCGATACACCGATCGGCGTATACCACAGCTGAAAGATTTTACTCGGAATTTGTGCAAACCCCATATCAAGAGCTAAGTAGACGATGATGGGTGTAATAAGAGCATTGATCCACATAGGCACCATCAACAGCGGATTGAAAGCAACTGGCGCTCCATACACTACAGGCTCGTTAATATTAAATAGAGAAGGTATCAAAGTTGCTTTACCAATGGTTTTCAGTTTCTTGGATCTGGCAAACAGGAACCAGATCACAAGCGGTAAGGTTGCACCCATCCCTCCGATTCCAAGCCATCCGGAGAAGAAAGTTTCAAAGGTATTTATGTTGACGGGATCCAGTCCCTGCGCCACCAATGCGGCATTTTCTTCAATTGCCGGAATCCATATGGCATACCAGATGGGCATTAGAACCCATGGGCTGACTCCGAAGGAGTACAGCACAACTCCAATAAAGTTGAACAGAACAAACCCGAACAAGCTTTGCCCCATTGCATTAATAGGCTCAAATACGCTCACAATCAGTCCAAAGATATCAAAATGGAGCTGATACACAAGAACCCAGCCTAAACCCATAATCACGGCAATCGGAACTAGGAAGTCAAACCAATCCATAATAAACTCTGGCATGGAAGACCCTTTTTTAAAGAATGAGAACTTACCGCAGACATTCATGATGACGGCGATGAACACGCCGACAATAAGTGCCGTTACCATGCCCGCAGGACCGAAACGCTCAAGAACGAACTGAACGGTTCCGTCCTCGTTTACGACGGGATTAAGCAGCATGAGGAATAAGGATATGCCGGTCATTCCCGCCAGCAGCTTGATCTTGTGTCTCTCCTTTTTCTCCATAACCGTATACGGCGTTAGAAATGCAATAAACAAACCGAGAAGACCGAAGCTGAATGTTGTAATTGGCGTTAAATCCGGCATTCCAGGAATGAAGTCTTGCAAAATTGAAATCAAAGTAATAATGGAACCAATAAAGATCATCGGGATGGCAACCATAATGGCTTCTTGAATCGATGCTATCCAAATGTTATTTGTAATCGCATCCAATCTTGGCGCAAAGGATTCCGTCATCCATTTCATGAAACGCTTCATCTGTGTATTCCCTCCTGTGTTTCTGTTGTGGACATAGCTATAGTATAGATTCAATTGTTAACGCTTACTCGTTGTAAATTGCCTCGTCTATGGTCGTTTTTTGTTCATTTCTCGTCTTGGGAGCCGGCAAATCGAAGCTGCCTGGAATGGACAGCAAAAAACACCCCTCTCTTATAGAGCGGTGGTGTTCTTGAAGGTTCTAGTGTTTAAAACTGTTTCTCTAAAGTGAGCAATAGGACACCATGAGGTGGAAGAATGAGCTCTTTATACCACCCCTGATTCTCTAATATCTCTGTCCGGATGACCGGGCCGCTTCTTCCGCGAAGATACGCAAGTTCCTCCTCCGTCAAGATTTCGGGTGCCCCCATGCGAACCCACTCGTCAAAAACGGAGCCATGTTCCCGGTCCATCTGATAAGTTGTGCATTTATAGGCTCCTGAAAGATGAGGAATGTTGACTTGGAACACCTTGCTTCCCTTCTCTTCGAACACGCCGTAACGGTTAAGATTGGACATCTCCGACCAGTCCCCGCTTGAAAACATATGATCCATATGGACGTAATGATACAGCAGAAGCTGCATGCTCCCATCTTGATTCTGAGTGCCCACATAATCATCACCCTTAACGGTGATCTCTTCACCCAGCCTCTGAAGAAGCTCAAAGGCGTAATAGCTCGGCTTCTTAAGGCCATCCCGATTCATTAAACCAAAACCTCCGTAAAACGGAGAGGAGGGAACAAGACTTTCCTCAAACACATCCGTAAAACACCAGAAAGCCATGGCCTTTACGTCTCCCAATGTATTCATCGCATGATACATCACAAACGGGGCCATAAACATGGTATCGTGCAGCAGATGCCGGTCATAGAGCGAAAAGTTCCATTCGGTAATATGCAGCTCCATATCGCGGAAAGACGCAAGCGCCATTTTGTCCTGCAATCGACGGATACTCTCCTTATAAAAGGTTGGCGGCATCATCTTCGTTAATATGTTCTGCTCTGCTTTAAGCTGAGGATATTCCGAATAGATATGAAAGGAAAAGAAGTCGAGGGGCACCTGACGTTTATTGCAATATGCCATAAATTCCTCGGCCCAGCTGTCGTTCCATATCGAACCATAACCTAAAGCAGGGCCTCCTGTTTTTAGTTCGGGAAGGACCGACTTGATCACTCGAACGGTAGATTCATAAAAAGAGAAGTATTCCTCTTTGCTACCTGCCCAGCAAACGCCTGATAAATCCGGTTCATTCCAGACTTCAAAGTACCATTGTTTTACTTCCCGAGCCCCATAGCGATTTAAGCAATGCCGAACGAACGCACGAACAAGCGCCTCCCATTTTGCCTGATCGGCTGGAGGGGAAATATTCCCTTTCCACCAGAATACCGTTTCGTTGGAACGGCTAAGCAGGGTCGGCATGAAACCAAGCTCCACGAACGGCCTGATGCCCAGCCCAATAAGAAAGTCATACAGCTTGTCAACATATGCCCAGTTATAGATGGGAGTACCGTCATCCTCTTCGTTATATACCATCATCTCATCATTAAAGATGCCATGGAAACGTATGTATTCAAGAGGAATTCGTCCTTTAAGCTCGGTGAGCTGCCGACGCCAGTCATCGCGCAGTCCTTCAATTGCCCTGCCCGCTGTTGTGGTAACGTTCCAGTGCTTTTTGTACCCTGCTGACGACATTCCCGGCTGAATCTGAATTTGCACATGATCCGTAACAACCGCCGTTAACGGGTTTGCCCTATCCTGTTCCTGAACCGACTTCTCTTCCAGATATCGATATAACGCCCCCATCGCATTGATCGTATCTAATTCATAATAGTCACCACTCGAGGACTCTTCATATGTAAGCGGTTTTCGATTAGGCTTATCCTGAAGCGAGGCAGCGGCTTCACGATACGATCCTGGTGTGCAGCCGTACTTTTCTTTAAAGTACTTATTGAATAACTTCACGTTCGCAAAACCGCAATCCATGGCAATTTCGGTAATGCTCTTCTCAGTTCCCGATAACTCCGACTGGGCTTTCTCCAAACGGATCAGCGTTAAATACTTTTGGAAAGGAATACCGATTTTATCGGTGAAAAAGTGAGAAAAATAATGCAAACTTAAGTGCTCCTGTTCGGCCATCGTCTGCAGCGTTATCTTCTCTTTGTAATTTTGATCGATATAGGTAAGAACCCGATTCAACCTTTTATAGTCATAGCTCTTGCCGCCATCTTCAGCTTCCGGGTTGATTCCTTCCGCAAAATATCGCAATAAATGACCACATAATGTATGCAACCTTCCCACGGTAAAGCTTCGATAGCCTGGAGACTTCTTGTTCATTTCCCATACCATCTTGGCAAGCTCTTGCTTAATCGTGTCAAATCGGAAGCCAATCGGCTCAGCCTCAGTCGCTGAATTACAAGAAATAAAAACGTTATTATGCAGCCACTCCGGGCCAAACTGAAGCGTTAATAATATATTGTCATGGTTATTCTGCTCAAACTTATGGATCGACATGCTGTTCACCACAATGACGTCGTCCTGATGCAGGGTATACTCCTTCTGATCAAGATGCATGATAACCGAACCTTGGAGCACATAGACAATCTCCACCTCTTTATGCCAGTGAAATGGAACCTGCTTCACGCTGTTGACAAACAGCTTAAAAGGCATATCCTCTTGGTGCTCGATAAATTCATATAGGTAACGCATCATTTGCCCTCATTTCAAATGAACTGCAAACGATATATCCTGATTCAACATATCGAATGCATTATAAAGTGACTCATAGATTACAAGTATGTTCTTAAATTATAGAAGCTTATCATTATAGCATGTATAGTTTACGACTTTTACATACATTAGAAAACAGGATATCCAGTACTAGATTCGTTGCATTGTAAAAAAAATGCCTGCGGAGAAGTTTTTAAATGCTAGAATCACACCGTACATCGGGACATAGTTGTTGATGAACAAGTAGACGATTCCCGGCAGTGTCATTAGCAGCAGCCACTTATACTTCTTCAGCCTCTTCCTTAAATGAGACGAACCCCTCTGTTCCAGCCCCTTCTTCTGATAACACAATGGTGACTTCTTCTCATCCTGTTACACCTATTCCAAAACCACAGAAATACTATTGAAGTTTTTCATTGCAAAAAAAGGGTGCCCCAAGAGATCCATTGACCTGGGGCACCCCACTGTCTGTGGTATGATGCTGTTCGTATGAATCCTTCCTCCACTCGCTGTTAGCCCAGCAAAGTCATGCATGATTAATATAAAACAAAACGTTTTCATAGTATCTCATAAACCTTTTATAATCCGATGTTTCTTTCAGTAGAATTATGGTTGGATAAGCATTTACTTTGCGTTGTTTTAGTGCAGCTAATACGTTCTTCTGTTCAATGCAATAAAATTTGCCTTCTTTATACTGAATAAGAAGCGGTGGATCTTCATCGGTACCGTCATTCCCAGGCATGCTTCCATCAAGTTCGATGAGACGCAAGGGAAACTTAACTACACCGAAGTACAAACACTCTTTACTCATAAAATCATGTAAATCAGGAACTGCATTTTGGGTATGGAGCATATAACAATAAATCCATTCTTCGAGCATTCCGATATTCGCATACTGTACAGCGGATCGCACAGTTGGAGCATAAGTGAATTGTCGGTCATCTTTCTTCGAATAAATGATTTTCTTTATGGAATCCAAAGATAAAAAGTACTCGTCCGCAAGTTCCGAAACCGTTACTCCATTGGCATACTTGTTGCGAATCATAATGTTACGCCTCTGTAATTGATTTCGGTAACCCGACTTCTCCCCCCAGCCCCTTTTTTCCTCTCCAGTAGGGATATAAAGAAGTTTTCCTGCAGCGTATTTCTGAATTTCTTTCAATAACTTCTCAGGTATGATATCGCTGGCATTTTCATAATTCATAGGATCACCCTTTATAAGGCGTATATTCGATCCTTCAGTTGACCGATAGATTTCATAATAGAATTGCAAGATTCAATATCATCGATTGATGCGTGCCACCGCAAAACATCGATTCCCTTATAATAAGCCATGCATAAAAATCTTTCTTTAAAATCCGGTATGACAATGTTCCTTTTTTTGCAATACTCGAATAACAATTCAGGTATGTGCAAGTAAGGCTTATTTAAGTCCATAATGGCAAAATCTAAAAGGAAATCGCATATTCCCGATCTGCTCCAATCTGGGAAACCAACCGTCGTTTTTCCATCTGTGATCATGATTTCAAAAAACGTGTTATTGTTTACCAAATAACGTTTTCCTTCGCAATAATCAATTCTGGCGTCCATTTCCATCCAGTATTTTTCGACAAAGTCACGGTCTAAAATCGTTGTATCATAGAGTTCCTTCCAATTAAACCAATATCCTTCTTTATCTTCTGCAAATGTGTCGATTAGAAATTGCCTGCAGGTACTATACTCCGTTTTACAATCCTCGTTGAACTCACCATAGCCTTCTACTCCCGCTATGTCCGATGCACTAATTTCCAAGACTTTGTCAAAAAACAACTCGTAACAATCTGCAAACTGATCGGGGCTTATTTCATCAGCGACAAATCCATTGGGTGTCATGTTTACCTGATCCGAAAGCAGGGACTTGATTTTACTGTCTTTACTCATGCTCGTATCTCCTTTACACCAACAATTGTTATACACACATCAGCTGCGCACCTGATATGGGGTAATGATAACATTGGCCATGTATCGGATATAGGTAACGAATAGGTTTAGTCAACTTTACACCCGCCCCTTGTGATCACTTCAAATACTAACAAAAAAGTTTACCCTCAATCATCGTCCATTGCACTTGATACCTTTCATCCATCAGCACGAGATCCGCATCGTATCCTACCTCGATTTTTCCTTTGTGAGATAAACCTAGAATACGGGCCGGCGTTGTTGAAGCCATGTGCACGGCATCCTCCATTGAAATTCCGTTAGCTTCGGTCAGACGTAACGCTTCATTCATAGTCACGGTACTCGATGCTAATGTACCATCCGCAAGCCTTGCAATCCCCTCGGATACGGTGACGTGATGACCACCAAATATGTAATTACCATCGCCTAATCCCATCGCCTGAAGCGCATCGGTAATAAGCACCATGCCTTCGGGCCCTTTGAGACGATGCATTAATCTGACGATGGCTGGATGTAGATGGACTTGATCAACAATCGCTTGCAGGCTTACATGCGGTTCTTCGAACGCGGCTACAATCAGTCCGGGATCTCGATGGTGAATCGGTCTCATGCCGTTAAAACAATGGGTTACATGACTCGCACCGGCTGCAAAAGCCAGCTTCGCTTCCTCGTATGTGGCATCGGAATGAGCCGCGGCAATTACAACACCCTGCTCTTTCAGATAGGATATGAGCTCCAAGCCTCCAGGCAATTCGGGTGCGATCGTTACCATTTTAATGAGCGATCCCGCTTCCTGAAAAATGCACTTCATTTCTTCCAGATTCGGGTGGCGAAGATATTTCTCATTTTGCATCCCTTTACGCTTCGGATTCAAATAGGGTCCTTCCAGATGAATGCCGGCGATCCTTGCCCCTTGTTCTCGTCCGATTACAGATTTGACACTGCGAATCATGTTCAGCAGGTCCTCTATCGTCGAACTCACAGAAGTCGCCAGAAACGAGGTGCATCCGGTTGCCGCGCAAGCGCGTGATACTTCTTGAATGCTGTCCTCGGTTCCATCCATCATGTCATAGCCATTGGCCCCATGAATATGAACATCGATCATTCCTGGTATGAGCCACATTCCGTTCCCATCAATCAGTTCAGCATCACTTTCGATTTTATCAAGTACTTGCGACGGTTCTATTCTCTTCAGCTTTCCGTTTGAAATCCAGACCGTTGCAGAAGGAAGTATTTGATGAGGTAGGTGGACTTTGACATGTCGAATGATTTTGTTATTCATTACTACAAGGCTCCTTCCTATTGGTTATGAGTTTGACATTCTATAAGCGTAATATTTTTCTGATCTAATATTTCTTGGATGTCAACGGGAATCGATTGATCGGTTACAATAATATCCACATGATCAAAGTCTAACTTGAACCTCGATTTCACCGCGAATTTGGTATGATCCGCAACAAGTATGACCTGATCTGAGCGCCGAGCCATTTCCCTTTTCACCCGAACATCTTCTTCATATGGATAATAGAGTCCGTCTGGCTGGATTGCCGTCGCGCCGATGAACGCCTTGTCGGCACGGATTTCACCGATTTTATCGATGACGGAAGGACCGTATAATAATCGATTATGGGTATGCAGATAACCGCCGAGCACGTAGATGCTCAGATCTTCTCGTTTGGAGAGTATCCCTACATTATCGATGGAATGCGTAACCGCTGTTATCTGTTTCGCTTGAATATGTTCCGCAACGAATTGTACGGTCGTAGATACGTCCAAGAAGACCGTTTCGTGGTCCCGAATCAGTTTAGCGCCATGCTCGCCGATCACGTTCTTGCTCGTCGGCTCATCTATAAGCCGTTCCTGGTAAGAAGTCAGTTCCTTTTGCAGTTCAGGCAAGGCTACCCCTCCGTGCGTTCGAACAACTACTCCTTCTTGAACTAACCTGACAATGTCCCTGCGCGCGGTATCCCGCGACACTTGAAAGAACGAGCATATCTCTCCTACACTCATCGTTTTATGTTGTTTTAAGTAATCCAGAATTTTTACTAATCGTTCCTCTTGGAACACGTCCAATCCCTCCTTGCCTAAGCATTTACATCTTATTTTTAAGTATATATAAGTAAATATTTACAATCAATAAGTATATGTAAGCCACTTTGAATTTTCTATTCCGATCATCAAATCGTGAGCCTATATTCACGATTTGATAGAAACAGGCAGGCCGCTTCTTGCAAAGAAGCAGCCTGCCCTTACAATCGTAGCAGGAGAGCCTTTAATAAGTAAACGACTGTTGTACCGTGCCAATCCGTGCGTTTGCATATTGAATATTATTACATCTCATACTTTCAAACGCTTGTACTGCTGCATTGGCAACGTCAATATCTTGTGCGCTTGTTCCTCCACTAACGCCAATACCACCGACGACCCTTCCTTCATGAACCAAAGGGATTCCTCCGCCAAGGATAACGATTCTCCCCTGATTCGTCGTGTTAATGCCAAATGTAGCCCCGCCAGGAAGCGCGGATTGCGCTAAATTCGCTGTCGGCATTTGCATCGCTACGCTGGTCCAAGCTTTGCCGATGGCAATATCGATACCTGCTATTCTGGCATTGTCCATTCGATGAAAGGCAATGAGGTTCCCCCCTTCATCAACGATCGCTACATCAGAATTCAGACCCATTTGTCGAGCCTGATGTTCAGCAGTTTCCAATAACTTCTTAGCCGCAGTTAAAGTGAGTTTGTACATGGTAGCCCCCTTTACTTAAAAGAAATACTACATTATATTGCCATTGCCTATATAGGTGAATTGCCCAATATCAGTACTTGCGGAATGCATGCTAAAGAAATGTCTCGGACACCCATTCAAAAAGCTTTTCCTTCTCTTCAAATTGCGGATAATGCGCAGATTGATCAAACGCGATAAACTCCTTCTGTTTGGCTTCAAGCTTATCGAAAAATTCTTTTGCTGCATGAGAGGACGTCATATAGTCATAATCGCCCATGATAAAGTAGCACGATAATTCAAGTTTCGTTACAAGCGCTGGCAACGGATGTTCTATGACTTCCTGCAGCAAAACCTTTTGTGAAATTCGAACAAAGCTACCACAAAAAAACCGCTGATCTGGATACAGATCGGCGGCGTAGAAACTACCAGGAGGATAGTTCGGTCCTTTTCCAATTGTTTTGAGCAACGCAAACATATACATATTGATCGTCCCAAGAGATCTGTCCCTGGCTGCAGGCAGCAGTGGACGAAGCAGGTGTATGCTTTTCGCGAAGACGCAGCTTATCCCCGTTTACATCGAGCTTGGTGTCGGGTTCGCTCGTGCCAATCCCGATACTACCGTCGCTGCGCTGCATGGTGAGCGGGGAATCGAGCACTTCGCCGTCATCTCCATATCGTACGAACTGAAGGTTGGCTCCCGTATTGCCGCCCGCTTCCTCTAAACTGTCGGCCCGGACGGCCCACCTCGGTGTCGTCTCATTATCCTTGCCGACTGCACTTAACTGAATGTCCCGGTTCGTCCCGCTTTCGCCGGCTACCCGCAAAATACCGCTCATTACATTGAAATTGGATGAATGGGTACGGATCTCGCTTATATCGGTGTCGAATGGAATTTCTAACCGGGTAAACAGCTGGTTGGGGTATTGACCTGTCGGGGACATGGTCGTCTCGAACGAGATATGCTTATGATCCTGCTGCTCCGGATTGTTTGCCTTATCATGGGAAATGATCGCCGTCTTGTCCTTTCCATTCTCGTCCATCCAGACGATCGCCGGCTTGGCCCTTTCCGCCGTCCATTGCAATCGAATCAGATCAGACTGATGTCCTTCTTGCTCGATCCATTTCTTGTCGGTGGACAAATGAAGGCGTTCATTGTGCGGAACGCGTATATCGTCGCCGACTTGCTCGGATTGTCCAAGCTTTGTTGTCACTCCCTGTTTCTGATCCGTACATCCTATGCCGAGCAAGAAGAAGCTCCCCATTATAATCATCATCGTCCTTAATAATTTCACGTTGTTTCCCTCCATATATCGGTATGATTCGAGTTCATTCGTGTTCAAGAGCTAAAAACACTTTGTCTGATCGTATTATATCCAACACGCAGCGTACACCCATTTCACCAAACTTCCCGGAAAAATGATGCTTTTCGTCTATAAAGTTTTGACGTAGCTCGTCCGAAAGGTGTGCTTCGGTTGGTCATATAATACAGCCCAAACGATCAGGTTTTTATGGGCACAGGAAGAGGGACTTTTGGGTCACTTGGCAGTGACACATCATCAACAAAAAAGGATTTAATCAACTCATCTCGAACATGATATTTCGGTGCATGGATTGCTAGGTTACATTGGTTACCATCCCCTATACTCAATCTTGAAAGGATGGTCTGAATGGAATGGCTGGATCGTATGAGCAACGCTATGGAATATGTAGAAACACACCTGTCTGATACGATTGATTACGATATCGTGGCTAGAATTGCCTGCTGCTCAACATACCATTTTCAACGAATGTTTCCGTTCATAACGAATGTGTCGCTTTCAGAGTATATTAGGCGCAGGCGGCTGACCCTTGCCGCATTTGAACTGCAGCAGAGCGGCACTAAGGTCATCGACATCGCTTTAAAGTATGGTTACGAATCGCCTGAGGCATTTTCTAGAGCGTTTAAAAAAATGCACGGTGTGATGCCAATGTCAGCGCGCGACAAAGGCGTTACCCTGAAGGCCTATCCTCGGTTATCCTTTCATATTTCGATTCGAGGAGATGTTGAGATGAATTACAGAATGGAGGAAAAACAAGCTTTTGAGATGTTCGGTGTAACGACTGCTGTTAATAGCGATGGCGATCATCCATTTATTGATATACCCGCTTTTTGGACTACGTGTGTAGCCGACGGTACCGTTGATCGAATCCGTACAGCTGCAGGTTTGGGGGAAAATGCTCAAATCCATGGGATACTATACAACAAGCAAGGTGGGGAATTTTCCTACATGATCGGTTACTTCATGCCCCAGAGCGGCATGCCCGAAGGGTTTGAAAGGCTCTCTATCCCACCTCAAACCTACGCGATATTCTCAACCGGCCTCTACCCCGACGGGCAAAGCGGGATCCATGCATTGTGGAAGCGCATCTGGGCAGAGTGGTTTCCAACCTGCCATTACGAACCGGCAAATGGTCCTGAGTTTGAAATGACCTACGATAGAGGCAACAGCATGTATGAAATGGAAGTTTGGATCCCTGTCGTTAAGAAGCCTGGATCTTAGGACGGAAAAGCAGCACGAGGGTCAATCACTCGTGCTGCTTTCATCATTCACTTGCGTGATTGAGCGCCTGTAAAAAAGCCGCCATGATAGGCGACTCTAACTCTTTATCGTTAGGCAAAAACGGGATACTTCCGGGCATATTGTTTGGACACCCGGTACAATTGCTCGACCTCCAACCGGTTGGTGGCACTGAACTCCTCATGATTTTTCGAACGGCAGCGATAGTTAGTCAGTACGCCCTCCAGCATGAGATAGTACTTGGCGTTCACCGGGTAGAGCTGCCTTTCAAGAAATGACGACACACTTAGAAAATCGGACAGTTCCCCTGCCGCTTCCGGTTGACTTTCCCAATTTCGGAACAGCCACGTATACAACTCAGGGTGGAAGTTGGCCATTACGCCGCTGAAGCCGAAAGCGCCGAGCCGGTAGCTGTCCAGAAGCGTCGCCGTGTTGGCGTTGAAGATTTTCAGACTCCCGCCTTGGACCGCCTCGAGTTTATCCCCGATCAGCTGCAGGTCGCAGCTCACGTCCTTGATAAACCGAAAGCGTCCGGTATCCGAGCATGTCTTCAGCATTTCGGGTGTCAGAAGGCGCCTATACGGGACTGGACACTCATACAATCCGAGAGGTACGTGTTCCGGAATGCGCGCGAGCAGCTTATCGAGATTCGCCAGCCACACATCATCGGATTCCTCAGCAGCGGCGAGCCGGTTCGTGATTAGGACCACGGCGTCGACGCCGGTTTCCGCGATTGCGTTCAGCTCCGCTACTTGATCATCAAACGCATCCGATACATGACCCGATGCAATGACCGGTACCCTGCCGGCCGCCTTCGCTTTGACGAAGGCGGCGATCAAAACGCGCTCCTTCAGGGTCAATGTATACATTTCGCTGGATTGACATACGGCAAACAGGCCGTCGGCCCCCCGCTCGATATACCAGTCGATAAGCCGCTCCAAGGCCTCGTAATCCACTTCGTTCTGCTCCGTAAACGGCGTTAGCATAACCGGCCAGTTGCCGTCGGTAATGATCTGATACATATGCGTCCCCTCCTGAATGGTTCGTATCAATGGTTGAACATTATTCTTTTGCTGTGAGTATATTTTGCGGTTCCCTTCCTTCGAATATATCCAGCAATGCCTGAGCGGTTATCATGCTGACCCGCGTATACGTCTCTAAAGTTTCGGCTGCGGTGTGCGGCGTCGCAATCAGGTTCCTGCTCTGCAGGATAGGATGGTCGGCGGATACGGGCTCGGACTCGTAGACATCGATTGCCGCTCCAGCGATGACTCCGGAAGAAAGCGCCCGCGACAGCGCCTGTTCATCGACGACGGCTCCTCTCGCGGTGTTAATGAAAATGGCGGATGATTTCATCCTCTTAAAAGCCTTGTCATTCATAATATGGCGCGTCTCTTTCAGGCTGGGTAGATGCATACTAACGATGTCGCTATGCGCCAGCACATGCTCGAAGGTTGTCATTGTTACGCCGTATTCCGACGCTTTGGCTGTATCTGGATACTTATCATAAGCGATAATCTCGACATCAAAACCCTTCAACTTCTTCGCGGTGAGCTGGGCGATATTACCGAACCCTAGAAGGCCGATCGTTCCCCCTGCAAGCTCGGATCCGACAAAGCGCTCCCATCCGCCGTTCTTCGTCGACCGATCCAGCGCCGGAATGTGCCGGCGGACCGAGATCATCAATCCGATCGTCAGCTCGGCCACCGCATTGGCATTGCCCCTTGGTACATTGGTCACTTGTATTCCATATTTCCTTGCAGCCTCCAAATCGATATTGTCCACGCCGACGCCGAAACGGGCAATGCCTTGAAGCTGCGGCGCAAGCTTGAATACCGCCTCATTCCATGTGTCCACGCCGGCAATGACGCCGTCGACCGATCCTACCACTTCCTTCAGCTCCTCGAACGTCAGCGGACGTCCGAAATGATTCTCGATAATCTCGCATCCATAGCTCTCGAGCAGCCGTTTCGCATCCGCACACAGTTTGGAATAATTCGTAGCCGTTACTAATACCCTTTTCGCCTTCATTATTTAACACCTCCTACCGTCATTCCGCTTACCATATATTTCGATGTGAACAAATACATCACGATGACCGGAATTGATGCAATGATGGAGCCGCCCATCAGGGGTCCCCATGCGAATACGTCGCCGACAATCATATCCGACAGTCCCAGCGTGATCGTCTTGTCTGCGCCTTTAGTGACAACGACCAAAGCGTACAAATATTCGCTCCAGCATAACGTGAACGAAAAAATGAAGGTAGCCGCAATGCCTGGCGCCGATAATGGAAAAATGATGTGGGTCATCGTACGGATTCGCGAACATCCATCGATCATGGCTGCTTCCTCGATTTCATCCGGGATGGATTTGAAATAGGAAATGAGCATCCACGTAGCATACGGAATCGTGATCGTCGGATAAATCAGCATGAGGCCGTAAATGGAATTGTTAATGCCGATTGCCGTCACCAGCATGTACAGCGGGATAAACAGAACGGCTCTCGGCATCAGGTATGCATAGAGAATGCTCTTGGAGATGAAGCTTCTCCCCCTAAACTTGAGCTTGGAGATCGCATACGCTGCCAGCATGCTGACCGTGATCGAGAACAAGGATACGATCAATGAGACGAACAAGCTGTTTTTGATATTCGTCATGAAGCCCTTTTCGTTGATCAGCTTATCGTAGGCAGTGCCGAGAAATTCCTTCGGCCAAAACGAAGGCGTCATGGAATAAATCTCCCCGTTGGATTTGAAGGAGGTAATCACCATCCAATATAAGGGAAAGAGCGCGAATATTAGCAGCAGCGCGAGCGTCGAGTATACCGTAATTTGTTTGCCGAGCGAATTCTTCATCAAGATCACTCCTTACTTGTCGGACGCTAGCGAACGCTTGGTCACATAATGGATCAGCATGATCAGCGGCGGCAGCGTAATGAGGGATATCGCAATGGCTTTACCGAGACTCATGTTCAGAAAGCCGACGGTATAGCTAAGCGTGGACAGCACCTGCGTGCCGTTGTCCGGGCCGCCGCGTGTCAGAAGCCAGATGATCTCGAAATCGTTCAGCGTCCAGATGGTGGTGATGACGGAAGATAGAATGGTCACTTCTTTTACCGAGGGGAGCGTCATGTAGAAAAACCGCTTGACTGCTCCCGCTCCATCCAGCATGGCGGCTTCATACATCTCTTTGGACACCGTCTGCAGGCCGGCCAGAATGGCAATGCCCATGAACGGAATGCCGCGCCACACGTTGACGAGAATGACGGAGAACATGGCCAGGTCAGGTGTGGCCAGCCAGCCGACGGGACTGTCGATGAGCCCTGTTTTGAGGAGAATGGCATTCAGCACGCCTCCGACGTCGGAATAAATCCACTGCCAGGTAAATACGGAAACAATGGTCGGAATGGTCCATGGAAGAAACAGCATCACCCTAAAAAAGTTTCTGGCAACGATATTCTCGTTGAGCACGAGAGCCATAATCATCCCAAACACCGCTTTCAGAATAACCGCCACCATCGTAAAGACAGCCGTGTTCCATACCGCCTTCCAAAACACGGAATCGGTAAACAACTCCACATAGTTCCGCAGCCCGATGAATGTTTCGGGAACGCCGACCACTTTATTCGTCAAGCTAAGATAGACCGCCCAGCAAAAAGGGAGCGCCATAACAGCCAGCAAATAAATTAGCACCGGACTCATGAGGAGGTAGGCCAGCCTGCTGCTTGTACCGCCTTGTTCCCGCCTAGGCGCCGGGGTATTCCCCGATGTTGTTTGGACTTCCAAGCTTTTCATTGAGAGCACCTTCTTTCTGTTGCTTCAGGCTCGTCCGCAGCCACGGACCTTGCATCGATGCCTTGTATTCGGACTGCGGTAGCCTGATGCGCGGTTAAGTCATAACCCTACTTAACGTATACCGCCTCGATCTTACTCTGTAATTCGTCCACTGCTTGCTGGGCCGTGAAGCCTGAATCCAGCAGCATTTTTTGGAAGACGTCGTTGACATATCGAAGGTTATAAATCTCTCCAGCTTTCGGATTATACTCCCCAGGGTATCCAAGGAAAGCGAAATGTGCGATGGAGTCGACGAATCCTTTATTCTTCTCCTCCTGCCAGACGGATTCGTTTGCCAGATCCGTGTAGATCGGACCGGTCAATGGAGCCCCGTTCTGCACCCACTGGCCGTACCACGTTTTGTCCGTCATAAATTCGATGAAGGATTTGGCGAGCTCCTTGTTCCGGGATGCCTTGAATATGCCCAGATTGTTGCTAATGCCAGGCACTACAGCTCCCTTCGGTCCTGCGGGCAGCATGGCGATCCCTGTATTCTCGTACAATTCGGGATTATCGTTCTTGATCGTCGCAGCCAAGCTGCCGACGTTGAAGATCATGGCCGATTGGCCGCTTAAATACGACTTGTTATTGCCGCTGTCATCCCATCCGATAGAGCTTGGAGGCGTCACTTTATCTTCGATGAAAATGTCCCTGATCAGCTGAATCGCCTGAAGTGTTTCGGGCGACTTCACCGCCACGTTCTTGCCGTCCTCGGTATCGAGAGAACCTCCGTAGGACCAGATGATCGCCCGGGTCAGCCATTCGGCATCCGAATTGCCTTTCCCGTAACCGAGCCCTGCACCGTATATCCCTTTGGAAGAATCCGTGAGTGCCCTCGCCATTTCACGGAACTCCTCCCAGGTTCCAGGCGGCTCGCTGTACCCGGCAGCCTGAAGCATGTCCTTGCGGTAATATAAGGCCGTGGACTCGGTCCAGAACGGAACTCCGTATAACTTGTCCTCGAACGTTACGGAGGTTTTCAAGCTGTCCTGTATTTCCCCGTTTGCGTTCTCCACGCTACCCACAACGTCGGAAACATCCTCTAGAACGTCCTTGGCATAGAATTGTCCGACTTCCTGGTAGCCGAAGAAGGAGACGTCCGGCGTTGTACCCGATTCGATGGCTGCCGACCATTTCGGATAAAAATCCTCGTACGCGATAAACTCCACGTTGACATTCACGTCATTCTCTTCCCCGAACTGCTTTGCCCTCTCTTGGATCATCTGGTTCTGCTCTTCGAACATCTGCTTCTTCATCCAAAATGTCAGGGTTTTCTTCCCCGGATCGACGTTTCCCGATCCGCTGCCTCCCGTTCCTCCTACGCTGCACCCTGCCATCAATATCATGGCTAAAGCTGCCGTTACCCAGCGAATGGAGTTTTTCTTCATCTTCATTATGTTCACCCCTCATATAGTGGAATGTCCTTACACCATTCATTGTAAGGGCTTCATAAACAGGGTTAAATGATATAGGCTTAACATCCGCTCTCCTTACTTAACATGATGCCGCAATCGAAAACAGCGGCCGAATGAGACAAAAAAAACCGCTTACAGCGCAAACGCTTCGCTGAAAACGGACGGTATACAGGCTTTATTACGGCTTTCCGGCTTCCAAGCTGTTTCGGTATTCTTGGGGCGTCACGGAATAATACTTTTTGAATACCCGAATAAAATAGTTCGGGTTGTGGTATCCCAGCTTCAGAGCAATTTCGAAGTTCTTCAAAGAGTGATCGGCCAGCAGCTCGGCCGCTTGCTCCATTTTCAGCCGGAGCACATAATCACTCACGTTGGATCCGGTCTCCATTTTAAAGAGGCGGGAGACGTGAACCGGATGCATATACATATGGTCCGCGATGGCTTGCAGGGAAATATCCTGAGACAGATGATCCCGTATGAACCGTTTCATCCGGGACACGGCAGCGCTCCGGTCGCTGCGCGTTGCCTGTTCTGCGCTCGACTCCAGTAGAGGAAGAACTTGGCCCACCCATTTGCCGAGCGTGGCCGCAGTCGTGCATTTCGAGAGTCCCGTTACGTCCGCAAGGGATGCTCCGACGATATCGGCCAGACTGCGTCCATTCTTGTGCGCATACGCGCTAAGCGAGGAATATATATAGAAAAAGGCTTCGATAACATGCTCCTGCGATTGGCTGTGCGCGAGCGACAATTCCTTCAGGATCTGCTCAAACTTTTCTTGGATCTGCAGCCAACTGCCGGATTCCAGCAGATGAGGGAGCAGCGGGGGCTCATAACACTTTTGCAGGGAACGGACCGGATGAAGCTCCTCCTCATCCTCCGCGTAAACGAACATATCACTGTGGCTGCCGATATGGCGGCGCAAAGCGAAAAGACTGTCCTGGTACAGCTTTCGGACATCTTCCGGAAAGAAACCTCGTTTTCCTATCAGGACGGAGATCGTTCCTTTCAGGTAACGGCTGACGTTCATCTGTAACTGCGCCGCGAGATGCTTGAGTTCATTTTCCTGTGCATGCCCATGGGGGTGCATCCTGTCCGCCGATTCATCGCTTACAAAAACAAAAAAGACGAGATATCCGTGTATGTCCCTGCATCGCCACAACCGAAACCGTTCCCCGAAGATCTCGTCCGCCATGTTACCGATCGCGTACTCCATGATGGAGGAGTCATAAGGACTCATTTCCGTCAAGCGGTCCTCCATCCGTACGAGCATCAAGGCCGCTTGATTGCCGATGGCGGATTTCATTTCAAGCAGCTCCAGTTTTTCGGCCCAAACGTTCTTCGGTGATTTCATGCCTTGAAGCAGCTGATTCAGAAATTCGCCTCGAATTTGAGGCAGATTAGCTCGAAAAGCCTGAACCGCACGGTTGTAAGTTTCGCTGGACTCACGCTCCTGCCGCAGCGATTCCACAGCTCCGCCTACTTTTTCAAGCACGACTTCGTCGCTGACGGGTTTAAGCAGGTATTCGTAAGTGCCAAGCGTTATAGCTTCTTTCGCGTAAGCAAACTCGGCATAACCGGACAGCAGGATCGTTTTGATCTTCTTCCATCTCGATCTCGTGATCTCGATAAGCTCGAGCCCGTTCATCCGTGGCATCGTGATGTCGGAAATCATAATGTCGACCGGCTGCGTCTGCAGTATTTCCAGCGCTTCGAAAGCGGAGTATGCCTTGCGCACCTCATCAATCCCGATTGTCTGCCAAGGTATCGTATGCGCCAGCCCCTCTACTACGCTTGCTTCATCATCAACAATCAGCAATGTATACAACATCATCCCCCCCTTGCCCTACTTGGATCTTCCCAGCATAATTCTACGCGAAGCCCTCCTGACGGCGATTCCGAGAAGGTCAAACCCGCATGTTTGCCGTACCGGGTGATCAGTCTCTGATGAATGTTCCACAGACCGAATCCCCCGCTTTCGTTCAAAGGCTCCTCGACCTGCCGCTTCAGCTTGTCGATGATGCCAACGTCCATGCCCTGGCCGTTGTTGTCAATTCTGATTCTGCATCGACTCCCTTCGGTTTCTCCGGAAATATGAATCATCGCAAAATCCAATTGATCCTCAACGCCATGAATGACGGCATTCTCCACGATAGGCTGGAGCAATAAACGCGGAATCTCCAGCTGCATCATGCTTTCGGGAACCTCGATCTCGAAGGTTAGGCGCTGAAGTCGCAGCATCTGAATCGTTAAATAATTGTCCACCAGCTTCACTTCCTCTTCAAGCGGCGCGGTCGGATTTTCCAGTCGAGTCGTGTACCGGTAATACTCCCCCAAGTTCAGAGCCATGGCTACGACAGCTTCCTTCTCACCGAGATTTGCCATGTTCTTGATGTAAAACAGGCAGTTATACAGGAAGTGAGGGTTAATTTGCGATTGGAGCTGCTTAAGCGTGGCTGCCTTGGATCGCAAAGACTCTTTGTATACCCGTTCGATGAGCTCCTCGATCTGCTCCGCCATATTATTGAAGGAATGGAACAGATACATGAATTCGTTCTTCGGCACATCCTTCAGACGCGTCATATATTGACCGTCCCTGATCCTTCTTACCGCATGAAGCAGGCGGGAAATCGGACGCTGAACATTGCGGTACAACAACAATGTCAGCAGTAAGACGAGAACAAGCAGGAGCGATACGGAAATGTAAAAGAGGGTGCTGCTTAAAGTGATCGGAGAATAAACGCTGTCCAGTCGGACGAAATCCACCAGATACCAGCCCAAACTGCTGGACAAGACATAATTCATTACATATTTGCCCTGCCCGGATTGCACGATTCGGCTGCCCTCTTCCCCAAGCTGCATCTCGTTCAGGATGCCGGCCGCCATTTGTATCGTCTCCTCGACCGATGTACTGTTGGCAATAACAGTTCCGTCAGGTGCATACAGGAAGGGCTCGCTGTCCCCATCCTGTTTCAACCGATTCAGCATATTGACCAGATTCTGGTCGGTGAAACGGACCTCCACGATCAGATCCTGTGAAGAAGCGGACGTTCTCATCCAGCTGAAAAAAGCTTGTCCTCGCGAATCCCGATGATAAGACCAGTTCTGCTCATGGGCATGAGCCAAGTATTCGGCATCATACCTTGCCGAAAAGTCGGTAGTCAGCAATTCTTGATACTGCATTACGTACATTAGGATTTGGCTGTCCCAGCTGCTCGTTGCAATCTGCATATTCAACATATCCGTGATCCGCTGCTGGCTGTCGATTCGTTCCATGAGAGTGCTTCGTGAGCGCTCCGCCAGATAACTCTTGATCCCGTCATCATTGCTCGCAATCACCGAATATTTGGTTAGCTGATCGATCATGTTGTCCATCTGACTCATGAAAAACGTCAGTCGGTTCCGCTGGCCCTCCTCCACAGCCGAACGAACGACGTTGATGCTGACCTGATGGGAGTAGGCATACAGCAAAATAATCGGAATAACCAAGACCGCCAGCAGTGTTGTTAGCTTCGCAAACGTACTTGTTCTTAACCGCTTCATCAAAAAACATACCCCCGTGTCAGAGCGATTCGCTCTACTTCTCGCTGTCGATAAGTTCTTGCAATTGAACGTTTGCCGACTCCGCAGCAACCCCAACATCTTCGCCGATGAGTCCCTTCACTACGATGCTGCCGATAATGTCCCGTGCTTCCTTCACGTGAATGACTTTTGGACGATCATAGCTCATTCCGATCGGGATGGATTCATTGATCACCGGAATCAGCTCCTCCGGAAAACCGGAGATGCCTTCCTTGTCATGCCACAGCGAGCTCCGGGCTCCCGGGTTACCAATCCTCTGGGCTTGCAGCACCATGTCCCGGCCCGAGGCCCACTCGATGAAAGCCCAGGCCGCATCCTTGCGGGCCGATTTCGCATTGATCGCGATGCCCCAAGCGGTAGTGCTGTAGGGCTTGCGGCCGGCATCGCCTGCCGGAAACAGCGCATACCCAATCTTCTCCTTCGCCAGTCCTGATTGCGTGAGCATGGGGTAGATCGCGCTGGCATCGGTGAAAAACGCCGCCTTTCCTTGAGCGAATAACTCCGCGGACTGAGTCCAACTGTAGTTCAGCACATCCGGTGGACCATATTTTCCGAGGAGCCTTACATACCGTTCAATACCCTTGACCGCTTCCTTTGAGTTCAGTACCGCCTGATCCTCATTCGTAAAATTTCCGCCTTCGGAGTATACGAAGGACGAGAGCTGGGTGACGAGAGCGCTTCGCTGCCCTCTTGCAACAAAACCGTAGACGCCACGCTCGGGATCGTGCACCTGCTTGACCGCCCCTTCCAGCTCGTCCAAAGTCTGCGGCACTTCGATTTCTTTTTTCTCCAGCAAATCCTTGCGATAAAATAGAATCTGCTGCTCGGTTGAAAGCGGGACGGCAAGCAGCTTTCCGTTCACCGTTACCGATTCCAGCGCCGTTGACGAAAAATCGGCAAAGTCGTAACGTGGATCCGATTCGGCATACGATTCCAAGGGCGTTAGCCAGCCATTGTTCTCATACAAACTCAGCTCTTCCAAAGGCCGGATCATGAACACGTCGGGACTTTCGCTACCTACGGTCATCTGAACGAACATCTTTTGGCTGAGCTGCTCATTGGTCAACGCTTGAAAATCAACCTTGATGCCCGTCTCCTTCTCGAATTCGGGAAGATGGGCGCGAAGGATATCCGCAACTGGGTTTTTGGCCATATATGCGGTAATCCGCACGTTGTCAAACGGTCGTTCCGATTCGGACATGCTGCTGTCAGCTCCGTTCCTCCCCGCCATGCATCCAGCTGCCGACACCATCATGACGACAATCCATAACACCCTACAGAAACGTCCTGCAGCCTTCATAACTCCCCCTCCTGTTCAGTCGGTCATAAATCGATATTAAAGCGTTTACAATGAAGAAGACACTGAAAAAATTTAACATATGGTACACATATTTAGCATCAAGTATAGTCCTGACTCTCATACGGCTTTTCGGCAGACGAAATACCCCTCTTTATCAAAGACTTTATTTAAACAAAAAAGCCGCTGATCACACTCCAAATCAGCGGCTAAGAAATTTACCTATTCTGCTTCCTCTTCATAAACAACAACGGTCTGACTTTCTGATTCCCACTTGACGGTTGCATTCAATGCCTCACTTATAAAGCGTACGGGTACATACGTATTGCCCTTGGTAACGGTAGCCGGAGCATCCAACGAGACCT
This sequence comes from Paenibacillus sp. FSL W7-1332, assembly GCF_037969785.1. Lineage (NCBI taxonomy): Bacteria > Bacillati > Bacillota > Bacilli > Caryophanales > Paenibacillaceae > Paenibacillus > Paenibacillus sp. FSL W7-1332. The sequence continues at coordinate 4,277,671 of NZ_CP150209.1, forward strand.
TCTTGCCATTAACGGTTGCTGTTTTACTGCCGATGAGGAGTTGAATGCTCACCCCTTCCTTCGTGACGGTGATGGAACGCTTTTCAGGATCCCATATTACCTCTGCTTCCAAAGCCTCGGCAATAGCGCGAAAAGGAACATAGGTATTGCCTTTTTTGACAAAAGGCTCGGTGTCAGAAGCTTCGCCGTTCACATACAGCTGAACCCCATTCTTTTTACCTGCCTTTTTGTTGAGCTTATCCAAGGTTTTGTATAGATCCAGATTTTTAAAATTTGCTTGAATGGCTTCTTCTTGCAAATACACAGCGTCAGTTACGTTACCGTTTGTTTCAAGCATGCCCGCAGCCGCTTCTAACGCCTTGTCCTTTTCAATAATGGCTTCCAGCTGTTGTTGTTGCTCGTCCGTCAGCTTGGCCGCATATTCGGTAAGCAAAATATTCGCTAAAACGGCGCCTGCCGGTTTATCTTCTACGTTTTGAATAGCATTTAGCAAACCTTTGTATCCTTGGTGCCCTTTGTTCTTGGCGTCCGCTTTATCGGTGGAGCTGTCGTTTGTGCTCTCTGTTTCTGAAGGTGCGGAATCATCCACTTGGTCTTCTTCTTTGCTGGTCGTAACCGATGCCTCGACTTCATCGATTTGATGCTCTTCATTTCGAGTTTCTTTTTCTTTAGGTCCTTTTGACGATGCCACGTTACTTGTCTTGCCAGGTGGGGTGTTACCCGGTTTGGCTGAGATCGTGCCTGCGGCGGTCGCAAACATCAGTGCCGCACTGGTGAGCAGGATGACTGTTTTTTTCATGATAATTCCTCCTGAATGATCAAAAATATACGCACCTTCATTATCGGCAGAATAAATAGACTTCAATAGATATACGTTAAATTGAAGATTCGCAGTTAAAATGAAAAAGTCGCCCTGATGGCGACTTTTCTGTACATATATCATTTTGTCATTTGCATTCATATTTATAATAATTTTGTACATGCACTGCCTCAAATCCAACCGACTCATATAATCTCAAAGCATGATCATTTTTCGTTTCGACTTCTAAGTGCACCGTATAACCGGCAGAGCTTTGCTCTTTAACGACTTGGCGAAGCACCTTTCTGCCTATACCTCTGCCCTGATATTCCGGCAAAATGGAGAAACCATAAATCCACGCCTGCCCCTCTTCACGGCTCACCCGAAGTTTTCCAACCGTTTCTTCGTTCACGTCAATCATGAGCATATCCGCATGATCCGCAAAATGGTGGTTTTCCATCGCTCTGGCGTCATCCTCATCCAATCCGAACGCCGTTACGGATAAATGAACGCTCATTTCGAAATCCTCTTCAGTTGCCTGTCTCAGAAGAATATCGTCCGTGTCCTCCAGGGGTGTATGCCGCCATTCCATTTGATGCTCCGAGAATGCATATTCAGCACCTTGTTTATTCAAAAAGAATACTGCCGCATCGGATCCCGCAGGCGCGTTCAGCAAGATTTTCTTGTATCCATTTGATTTTACATATTCCATTGCCAGGTGAAACAACCGCCCAAAATGTCCTTTTCGACGTTCACTTGGCTTTACCATGCCGCATACCTCGACAGTAGAACCAAACGCATACAGACCTAAAAATGCTATAAGTTCGCCATTCTCATTATAATGAAAATAATCGAACGGCTCCGTTTTGCGTTCTCTAAGCATGTCCCAGTTAAGCTTCAGTTGTACATGATCATGAATTTCACACTCTTTTTGCAATTGTTCAATCTCTTGTAGTTGCTGTGTCGTTAACATATTTCCTCCTTTCACCTGTCGCATCAATAAACTCAGTTATATATATTCGAACACTAGCCGGGAGACAACATATTTGTCTGCTGAGTTCTACTTTATCATACTTACATGATGAGGGGGCGTTGACTGACCGCCCACAGAAAAAAGAACTTGTGGCTAAATGCCAACAAGTCCTTCTTTTATTCAACACTCGTTAATTCATGTGCTTTTATTTTACTTCCATGGCTCGCCAAATCACAGTAATTGCTTCTGCACGGCTAGCATGAGATTGGGGTTTCAACATGTTGTTGGGATAACCCTTCATGATTCCATAATCTACTGCAATCATCATCGCTTTCCGTGCCCAAGGTCAATGTGTAATTCGCCGACAGATCCATTGCCATCAGTTGCAGCTGATGCGAGTTCCCAATGGCGGCCGCCCATTCGGAGCGAAGGAATGTTGATAAAACCCGAAATTCGGATTTTTGTCAACAGGTTAAGTGAGCTGTGTTGGCAAAATCGATTAATGTAAAGCGACCATTACAACACCTGATATGAGTTATAGAACATTCTGGGACCAGATTACTTTGTGAAATGATAAAGTTCGGGTGTTTATGGTTCAACTCTTCCTCGGTAAACTCGTTTACCATAAAGTCTGTGATCAAACCGCCATGAGTCACAATAACAATGGTTTCGTATGGATGTTGATGGGACAGCTCTAATAAGCAGGAAGTCAACCGCTCACCGGCTCTTTTTGCGGAATCTCCAACTGGAGGCATATAGTCTCGTTCCTTGGTGCAGCGATTCCACATCTCAACAAACTCCTCAAACGTTTGACCAGGCGAGTCTCCCCAATTCGCACGTTCCCGTAAGCGACTGTCCTCTGATACGGTTATATGAATTGCTTCAGCCACAATCTGAGCGGTCTGCGTTGCTCTATTCAGCGGGCTGCTAATCATTTTATCAATGGACATTTTACTAAAATGTTTTGCCGTTTTACGAGCCTGCTTTATTCCTTTGGGTGAAATGGAAACATCTCCAACTCGCTTTTCTTTCTCAGCATGTCTGACAAGGAAAAACTCTGTGCTCATATCTTCATTCCTTTCATACATCCATCAATTAGATAATCGTTAAATTAAACGAATATCTAATTAGATCTTACATCGTTTTGGATTATATGGAAAGACACAACGCCGCAGTTAACGGATAATAAACAAAAAAAACCGCCAAATTGGCGGCTCGGCCTTGCTGCATGTGTTTTTGTTATTGACTTTGATTTGTTTCGTTTGGCCAGATCTCAGCTGCTTGTTTACGTCCATGCTAACGCATTCTGTGCAGCTTGTTCTCCATCATATTATAGAGTCATGGCGTGTCCATACTTCGCCAGGAACGCTTCCTTCGCTTTGTAATCCTTCATTACGCTGCCAACAAGTCGCCAGAAAGAGCGATCATGATTCATGTGAATGAGATGGCAGAGCTCATGAATGACCACATAGTCAATGACCTCACGGGGCGCCATCGCAAGACGGTAATTGAAGGTGAGATGTTTGGAAGAGCTGCAGCTGCCCCACTTCGTTCGCGACTCCTCAATGGTGAAGGATTTAGGCGAGACTTTCAGCTGCTTCTGATAGATCTTAATCCTCTCCCCGATCACCTTCTTGCAGCTGGCAAAGTAGAACTTCTTCAGCTCATGTTGGAGCGCATCTTCCGTCAGCCCATGGGTCTCAATTAACTCATCAAGCGAATAATATTGGCCAAGATGCAGAAACTTGCCACTCTCTTCGTATGCTTTCACCTTCGGAGCATTTCGAGCGGACTCAATCGCTTGCAGTTGTTTCAAAATTTTATCCCCATACTGCCTTACGGCCTTTATCACGACATCATCACCTGTATGATTCGGCGCCTTCACCGTAACCAGACCTGAAGGATCGATATGGATGGACATCTTTTGGCGGGGGCCGTATTCTACATGACATTCTATTTGTTGTTGTCCTAGTTCAATTTTCATATATTCAGCTTCGTTTCTATAAGGATGTATCTCCATTGTATCAGAATAGAACCGAATCCTCCTCTATTGGGTGGTAGGATTTACGGAAAATTCCGCTGGAGAAAATCGATCTGATCGGATATGATCCGCTCCATTCAAGATATGGGATAGTGTTGCGGTTGGTTTCCGGCCTATGATCAGCTGCTGCCCATCCGTATACCCCTCCTCACGTCCATCGAGCTCTTGTATGAGCACAGAGCGCCAATATCTGATGCGATCTTGACGATCTTCATCCGCAATCGCATTATGCAGTTCTAGCGGATCAAGAACCAGGTCAAAAAATTGCTCCTCACCCGTTTGGGAGAACCAAATGTACTTTTCCTTCCCATCGGTCACCCAGTGATTGGACTGCACCCCTTGTGCATGCTCGCCATGCAGATGATGACGCCAAGTCTGAGTGCTTAGCCCTTCTTCCTTTCCTGCTGAGGCAAGTCTCCAGATGCTCTCTCCTTCGACCGTATCCGGTATAGGCACGCCAGCCGCCTCCAGCATTGAAGGCATAATATCCCGCATTTCCACCACTTGATCCGCCACCATGCCGCGCTGCAAGCCTAATCGGTTGCCCGGATCGTTGACGATGAACGGCACATGGGTGCTTCCTTCATACGGAAGAGACTTCCGGAATAAATGGTGGTCTCCAAGCAGCTCACCATGGTCCGATGTAAACAGAATCACGGTATTCTGCAGCTCGCCATATTCATTCAACGATTGCAAGAAGCGGCCAATTTGGTGATCAAGATGCGTAATGAGGGCGTAATAGGCAGCCATCGCTTTACGCAAGCGGCGTTTCGGTACCAGTCCCCGCCCTGTGATAGGGGAGTACCCTTCCAGATTGGGGTCCTCCGTCTGCGCCCAATCACCAACCGGCGGCTCCGGAATATCGGCATCCTCATACAGATCCAGATACGCCTGCGGGGGATCGAACGGTGGATGGGGCCTGACAAAAGACATCCACAGGAAGAATGGCTTTCCGGGATCCCGGCGACGCAGAAAATCAATAGACTGTGTTACCACCCAATTCGTCGGATGCTGCATTTCTGCCAAATGCCAAGGACGGGCGACGGTCGATGCGTTGCAATCCAGACCGAGATCAAGCATATCCGCGCCGGGCACTCTCTCACGAAGCCATGGCAAATAATCATCGACTTGATCGTAATGCTCCTGCATCGGAATACTATGGTAATTACGGTTGTGATGCAGATAACCGTCGTGGAGCATGACATTGTGGAACCCCATCAGATTTCGTGCGGGGTAGACGTGCATTTTTCCGATACACTGTGTATGATAACCGGCACCGGCCAGTTCCCCCGGCAGCGTTCTCTTGTACTCCCATGGCACACAGTCCTGGTAGCCGACCCGGCCATGTGCCCGCTGTGATTGCCCGGTGAATATGGCTGCCCTTGCAGGCACACAGGTCGGTGTGGCTGAATATGCACGGCTAAACCGCACACCAGTCCTCGCAAGCTCGTCCAGATTAGGCGTCTCGACGACAGGATGACCCGCTATGCTGAGACAATCAAAGCGCATCTGATCGACTGTAATGAGCAAAACATTCGGCCTTCCCAGATTTTGACTCGAATTCATCACTTTTCCCCCTTCAACTACACCCCGCGCTTTCTTGGTTTTGGTCAACTCCACTTTATCGGGACGGCACCCACTGACTAATAACGCATTGCAGTTTCCCATCAACGAGATGATCTATTGAAAGTATTCGTCCGAATTCATTCAATTCCTTTTATTAAATTCCTATGTCCCTGTTGAAGAAATTGTTGATGAGGATCACCTTATAAGTGAAAAAGAGCCGCAATTTTGCGGCTCCTTTCATTTTGATGCTGGCAAACTGCTCCAAAATCCATTGAAACTATCGCATCTTATTGCGGCGTACTGGGGGCGTCCGATTATCTTCATAGTTCGCGGGCTACCCTGCTTAGTTCCTGAGGCACCTCATTAGCATGCATTGCTAGACAAGCTCTCGATCAGATGCATGGCTTACGTTACTATTCTTCAACCCGTGACTCTCGGCTTTGTCGGATCGCAGTTCGGATTCTGTATCTCACCCAGGGCAGCCAACTTGGACAAATAGTAGCACTCTTCACGATACATATGATCTGGCATCAGCGGATTAATCCGGTCCAGCACCTCCCCGCGCAGTTCAAATTCTTCGAGTTCTGCCAAAAAGTGCATGAACACCCTCATTTCCAGATCTATATCAGCGTGGAATTTACGCATAGCAGGAAAATCCTTTAAATGGGTCCTTAAATAACCCGTCATTTCTACCGCCTTTAGATAAAAGCCTTCAAAATCTTTTTGAAACGCCATGCTTTTTGCAATTAACGGCTTTTCAGCAAAATCAAGATCGGCCGCCAGGCTTGCTGCATGACCAAATGCATCCTGGAGCCAAACCATATCATAGTGCAAGGGATGAAACAGAGGTACACCCTTACCTTCTTGTAACGCCTGTAATATCCGCAGGTATTCCTCCAATTCATTTACCATATGATTGACAAAGGAAGGTGTCAGAAGAAAATCAATTTTGCCTGCAAGCTGTCGTTCCAGCAATTTCAGCTTGAACTCGCGCAGTTCATAAGTGGCTTTATAGGCATCCTTCGTCAGTTTCTCGATGAATGTGGAGGCATCGGGTCGCCGCGACTCCCCAAGCAGCATATCAAATCTAGCCATTAAGGACTCTGCTGTAGCGATATCCCCTTTTTCCTTGGGGGAAAGTGCGGTAAAAATAAAACGACAGTGGTCGCCAAGAATCTGTAGCCAAAACCGGTGCTCATACAAGGGATCACTCATTGATCTTGCCCCTCCCAATAGCGTTATTCTCAGAAAATATATGCTGCTGACAGCGGAGTAGAACGCGGAAGGGATAATCAAACCATAATCGCGGCTCGAGCATCATTGACGACAAAATACGGGATTGAACGTTTCAGTCGCTTGTTTCTAGCGCCACTTTACGACTGCATTTCGTTTTCGATCCGTTTCATAAAGTCTTCAGCCGCGCTGTATCCGAGTTGTTTCAGATACCAATTGTTGGCCGCCGCCTCGATCAGACTGGCGACGTCGCGTCCCGGCTGAAGCTGAACCTCGATATGCGGAATTTGAATGCCTAGATACTCTGTAAACTGAGGCACCGCCTCCAACTCGTTGTTTAGGGAATTTTCACGCCAAGGCGACAGCTCAATATCGAGCACGATTCGCGTTTCGTCCTGAAATGCCGTGCGCCCATATTGACGAACCACATTGATCAGACCGATGCTTCGCAGCGCCAGAAACTCGCGGGTCGTCTCATTGTGTGTGCCAAGAAGAGTCGAAGGGCCCAGCTTTTTAAGCACAACTATATCGTCTGCCACAAACCGGTGACCTCGTCTGATCAAGGTGTGAGCTGTCTCGCTTTTGCCAATCCCGGATTTACCCCGAAGCAGGATTCCTATGCCCGATACATTCACACATACCGCATGGATTGACATCTCCGGTGCCAATGTCTTCACCAAATAACTGTCCAACTTGGCGATAAATTCCGTAGTCGTCTCTGTTGTCCGCAATAACGGTATGCCCTCTTGGTTACAGAAAAGGGTCAGATAAGGAATCTCCTGCTGTCCTGACGTGACAATAAAGCACGGCGGATGATATTTGACGATATTCCCGATATGTAACTTGCGTTCTTCTATGGTAAGCGTCAGTAAATAGTTGATTTCCTTGCGACCGAGCACCTGCACGCGCTCCATAGGAAAAAAATCGAAATACCCGACAAACTCCAGCCCCGGCCTGTGCGTCTGTGGACGGGTAATCATACGATCCATGCGATTGGCTCCTGCCAATACTTCCAAATGAAAAATTTCCGTAATACTTTGAACGGTGATCGACTTCATGTTGTTCTCCTCCTGCGATTGCAGTATGTATTCGGATATATTCAACGAACAACAAGTACTTTCCTGCCTATTTGCTTCCATACTATGAGACAGCGTCAATCTTCCCAGATCATCATCGATCAATAGCAGCTACGACTGTCTATATTCATGCGCCGTTAGTGATACATAAAAATACGAAAAGCCGCCTATTTGGCGACTCTTGTGAGTATTCATGTGATCCTTATCGTAGGCTTGCAGGGCATCCATCTACAACAACTCAAAGGTAAGGTCAGGTGTGTCCTCTACCTCTACCTTCACAGGCTCTATGGATTGTCCATCATATCCCATTTCCAGCACGGCAACGATCCGTTCACCATCATGAACACCAAATCGACGGGTGCATGCTCTATCATAAATCCAGTCATTCATCGTCATTCGTACATGGAGCATGCGATCCTGAGCAAGCAGACGGAAATTTTGCATGAGGCAGCTTGCCGCTGCGTAATCCTCTTCTCTTTTATGCGGATCCTGATCTTCCTTAATGACCAATATCAGATACGCCGGAGCCTGATCCTGTAAATTAGATAGCATGTTTGTGTTGTCAGAACCGATAAATATAAACCGCCAAGGTTCCCGCATTCCGTCATTAGGAGCCCATACAGCAACATTCAACAATTCCAAAATATGATTCTCGGAAACGGGTCTAGCGCTATAACTCATCCAATGCCCCCTCCTCCGCTCGTTAATATCGTCCATTTCTTTTCTGCTTGTGTTCGTGCTCTGCCTCTAGGAGCCTTATCGAAATAACCCAGATGAAAAATACCAACCAGTCTCTCATTGGACTGCAGTTTCAACAGATCGAATAATTCCTTGCTTTGCATCATCGGTTCAGTGTCCCACAATGTACCGAGCCGACGTTGCCAGGCAAGAAGCTGAAAATTTTGCATGATCCCGCAGACCGCTGCATAATTCATATCACTTTTCCTTCTGTCCGCATCAGTAGAGGCAATAATAATGAGGTGGCCAGGTATATCGGTGACCCTCTTCCGAACGAAATCCCGAACCTTCTCCGGCAGCCATTTGACCAGCCTGTTCTTCACCAAGGGTTCCAGCATACTGGAAGCCAAACGTTCCTTCGCATCCGCCGTCCCCGCATAAACGCTTCGGAAGGCCACTTCCTCTCTGGAAGGGTAAAGCTGCCGTGCAGCGTAGAGTAAATCTATCACCAGCTCCTGGTCCACGGGGATGGAGTTAAACTTGCGGATGCTTCTTCGTTCTCTGATCGTCTTCATGAAATTCATGTTTTCACTCCCCAGCCATTGCACGCTTGAATCCCCCTCCAACTCTCCTCAAGGATCGCAACAGCGAACATATTCTTAATGATAAAAGTCAGCCAAATCTCCAAATAACCGCTTAATGAAGTCAAGCTCGGAATCGCTATATCTTTCCAAAAACTCGTTCATCCTCTCCTGCTCCTTGATATGGAACTCATCATGGATGGCAAAAAGCCTTTTTCCGGCCGCTGTTAACCGAAAGTACACTTCTTTTTTGTTATCATTGAGCTGGGCTTTGCGCACCCACCCCGCCTTCAATAATTTATTGGTTATCTTCGAGGTGTTCCCTTTGCTTAAGTTCATGGTCTCGGCAATGGAAGTGACATTAATCGGTTCTTGCTCCCCAATACACGCGATCGTATGCAGTTCCGTTATGTTTAAGGTGGATTCTATCTCTATTATTTTCCGGAGTTCTTCGATAAAAGAGCTGCTTAACCGGTTCTCATATTGTTCTTTTTGTTGCAGAAATTGAATGAAATTTTCATGGATAGCGTTTTTTATCATTTTGTTCGTACTCATGATTATGCAAGCTCCTCGACTCATTGTTTTTTTCATTATAACCAAAGTTCGTTTCGCAAGAAACAATATGAGTATACAATAGAAGTTACACCCCGGAAAGAAAAGATATTTTTAGTCATCCAGCCATACTACGCCTCCTTCACTCTGGATTATTGTTTCACGAGAATAAATATAAACCCATAAATTAAGGTTGTATTCAAATGAACTATCCAAATATTCATTCATTGGAAACAATTTAATATTAAGGTTATTTTGATCCGGTGTCAATTCCACCCATTCTCCATAACTGCTTGAAACGCAACCGTATCTTTGCCTGCAGCTCGAGTTTATCCCTTATGCTTCCAATGAAGAAAAAAAGGCAGCTGCGCGGTCGCAGCTGCCTTTTGATTTGCAGAAATGGACTATTTGCTTGTTTTCAACGAGAGCGCAGGTCTCGTTAAGGAATACACGGCGCAAATTAGCGACACCATGACGATTCCTCCGCCTACCCAAGACGTACTCGCTACGGTACCTCCCTGCTCTAACACAAGGCCACCGATAGCAGATCCTAGTGCAATACCGATTTGCAGCGCGGAATTGTTAAAACTCTGCTGGATATCGGACGAGCCCGGATCCACTTGAATCAAATAATTCTGCAGCGGAGGAGCCAGACTCCAGCTTAATGCACCCCATACCATCATCACGACTAAAAATACGCCGATTGAGAATGTAGAGAACGGGAGTAGAAACAGCACCAGCATGAATGACGTAATGATGATTACAATGCTCTTGTTCGAGCCCAGCCGGTCGGCGAGGGCGCCTCCAAACGCCCCACCGCCGACTGCGGATAGTCCGAACAGGAAGTAACAGATGCTGATCCAGTATGGACTCAGCCCAAGCTCCGATTCAAGAAACGGCGTGAAGTATGCATAAATGGTGTAGTGCCCTGCAAGCATGAACAAGGTGGCGAGATGCGCTCCAGCGATTTTCGATTTGCCGAGCGCCTTGAGCTGAACGGATAACGGTGTGATATTTTCAGGCTTGATCCGATCCAGGAACATATAGATCAAGATCATGGAGCCAATCGACAGAATGCCGATACCGAGGAATAATATCCTCCATCCAAAAGCTTCACTGATCAAAATGCCGAGCGGTACGCCAAGCACCAATGACGAGCTGATCCCCATATAAATCACGCCTAATGCTTTCGCCCGATGTGCAGGCTCAACCACCTTGGCGGTAATGGTCAACGATAACACGATAATCAGCGCTGTGCTCATGGCGGTTAATATTCTGGCAGCCATTAACAGCGGAAAACTTGGACTTAGATAAGCCAGCAAGTTACCGATGAAGAAAACGAATAAAGAAATCATATAGAGCCGTTTCCGCTCCACTCTTGCCGTCAGCGCAAGGAGAACCGGTCCAGCTACGGCATAGACCAGGGCGAACACGGTAATGAGCTGACCAGCCGCACCGAGTGAAATATGCAAGTCGTCCGCGATAAGCGGGAGTATTCCGCCAACAATAAGTTCAACCAGCCCGACGGATATCGTTGATATCGCTAGAATTAATACTTTTAGATTCATCTGGAATGGAATCCCCTTTCTTCGATGTCATATTTGCTTATAAACAACAAAAAATCCTGATTACAAAAAATGAGAAACATTTTCTGTAATCAGGATTTTACGGTTCCTGGTAGAGACCCTCAGACCATATTAATGAGGTTATACATGTAAATATGTTTATTCAGTTGCACAACAATCGTTGATTAATTTATCACATCCGTTACGAAATATCAAGATGCCAGGCAGGATTCCAGCAAATCTCCCATAAGTGCCCGTCCGGATCGAGAAAGTGGCCGGAGTAGCCCCCCCAGAATGTGTCTTGTGCCGGCACGGTTACCGTCGCACCCGCCCTGCTGGCTTGCTCCATCACCTCATCCACTTCTTCCTTGCTGCCGACGTTGTGACCGATGGTAAACTCCGAGGAACTCGGAGGAGATAGAGGAACATTCGCCTCAACTGACAGATCCTTGCGATTCCATATCGCCAGTTTCACACCTGCTTGCAAGTCAAAAAATGCTACAGCCCCATGTTCAAATTCCGTACCAATAATCCCTTCGGTCGATAGGCCGAGTCCATCACGGTAAAACTTCAATGACCGCTCCAGGTCATCAACGCCGATTGTAAGAACGGATATACGTGCCTTCATAATCGCATTACCTCCTATGCATCATCATCGTTACCTCTTTTACATTTTCGCCGATGGCTCTATCAAAAGATTGTAAAAAACGGACAACGTGCGCCTACACGGCGAGAGTTCCATCATCGATCACTTCAAAGCCTGTTTTGGTGACATGCCATATAAACGCCTGAAGTTGTTAATAAAATGAGGTTGATCATAGTACCCGTAGCGGGCAGCGATATCAGTAAACCTTGTCGGCTTGGCCTGATGCAATTCCTGCAGCATGTTTTGAAAACGAATAATCTCCGTCATGACCTTCGGGCTGACGCCCAATTCCTTCTGAAATGTTCTTCTTATGTTTCTCTCACTATAATTAAGTTTTTCCGCCATGGCGCGAACCGTAATTCTCCCTTTAGCAGCGTACAGATACTGCATGCTGTTCTCTAGCAGCGGCTCGGAACGGACGTTGCTCCGGCCTAAGACGCCCATTAAGAATCTTTCAACCAATTCCATTCGGTGAGCGGAATCCAGAGCCGCGACCATTTCCTCGTTCAGCTGATTCACTTCCAGCCCCCATGCTTCCTCCAAGAATACAGGACCCTCACGGAAATCGGAAGCTGGATAATGTATGAATGGGCGGACGGTTTCCGCAAAAAAACGAATACCGAACAGTGACTGATCCTGCGTGAGTCTCATGGCTTCGTAAGATGACATCAGTCCGGTAATGAAGCCGGAGGTTGAAGCATCCCGTGCCTTCAGATTAAATATAATATCGACGCAACCGTCAGGAAGAATGCGATGAAGCGGCTGCTGAAGTGACGAAGCTTGATAATCCAAGGTCCAATAACAGGCCACATAAGGTGTTAATGGCGGGCTTGGCAGATATTCTTGATAAGCATAAGAAGAATCCGAAGCAGGCTTCTCTATCGTTGGTGCTTGTATAGGGACATAGTTCCGCAAGTGTGCTCACCCTTATTTACATTGGATATGCAAATGACTCGAACGAACCATTCAATTATAGCAACTAGATTAATGCTCCCTGCTTGTATCAGTAGGTTCATAACATGGCCGTCACGCGTCGTAATGTAAAGCTTCCAATCCAATCCCCCGTTACTCCGCTCCCGTCTTTCATGACAAAGGTTCGGATGCCCTCGGTGCCGGAGACTTACTCCCCTGAATAAACGTTCCTATTCGCAACGCCGCTTCGCGCAGGGCCGCCTCTTCCTGAACTAACGCGATTCGCACGTAGCCTTCTCCTTCGGAGCCGAAAGCATCTCCAGGAATAACCGCAACGCCGGTTTCCAGCAGTAATTCGCGGGCGAAACGGCGTGAGCTCCATTGAAGATCACGAAATGCTTCAGGAAGCCGTGCCCATAGGAACATCGTGGCCTGTGGCTTAGGAACAACCCATCCCGCTTCGGCAAGTGATGCCACGAGGACATCACGCCGTTGTTCATATAGCGAAGCGACACCCTGTTCCTCATCGGCAGATGCCATAGCTTGACGCAGTGCATGGACAGCCGCAATCTGTACAGGCTTGAATACGCCGAAATCAATGTTGCTTTTGTACTCCCGCAGCGCGCTCACTGCTTCCTCATGACCGGCAAGAAAACCGATTCGACACCCTGCCATGTTAAAGCTCTTGGAGAAGGAGTGGAATTCTACAGCGATGTCGATGGCACCGGGGACCTGCAGAATACTCATGGGGCGGTAGCCGTCAAAACCCATTTCAGAATAGGCAAGGTCATGGACGATCAGCACGTCCCATTTTTTCGCCAAACCAACCAACTTTTCAAAAAAAGCAAGATCTGCCCGGACCGCAATCGGATTCCCCGGAAAATTCAGCAGGATGAAGGTCGCTTTCGCCCAAATCTCTTCCGGAATGCTGTCCAGATCCGGCACGAATCCAAACTCCTCCTTCAGTGGAAGATACCATGGTGTTACGCCTGCAATCGCAAGCGCTCCCGCATAAATCGGATACCCCGGATTCGGCACAATGGCCACATCCCCCGGATTACATATGGCCTGAGCCAGATGCGACAGTCCATCCTGGGAGCCCATCAAAGCCAGGATTTCGGTATCCGGATTAACATTTACGCCAAATCGATGCTGCATCCAAGCCGCCGACTGCTCCCGGAACTCCATGGTTCCTCTTGTGCCTGGATATGTATAATTATCTGCTTTCAGCGCTTCTTGGCTCAGCACCCCACGGATATCCTCGGAAGGGCCACGGTCAGGGCTGCCGATGCTTAAGTCGATAATATGTCTTCCTGCTTGAAAAGCCTCTTGTTTCCACTCGCTGACCTCGGCAAATATGGAAGAACCGATCTGCGATAGTTTGTCCGCACGCCATGAGCGTTTGGAAGTTTGATTCGGCAAGATATCCACCCACTCCACTTTTTTTTCCTACATTATAGCATGAAGGTGGAGGAGCATCTCTGTGAAATCCTCATTTCAGGCTTGACTTGAAAAGCCTTTCATAACGTAAGATCGAAGCATACAAAAAGAGAAATCAGGAGAAGAGACAACCATGACCAGAACACGAGAGACCATCTTTATTATCGCCTTTACGTTTGCCGCCTTTGTACTAGGTACTACCGAATATGTCATTGTTGGATTGTTAAAAGACATTAGCGTAAGTCTCAGCATTTCGCTTGCCGCAGCCGGCGTCCTCGTATCCAGCTTCGCCATTGCATATGCCCTCGGAACGCCGTTTGCCGTTACGCTGCTCGGACGCATACCACGGCATGTTACCATTCTGACAGCGTATATAGCAGTGTTAGTGTTTAATTATTTGACCATCTTTGCCACTACGTACCCCGTCATGTTATTCATTCGCGTCATGACCGCGATGCTGTGCGGACTAACCTTATCGCTGGCGATTGCCGCGACCAGCGAGCATATGAGCGCTTCCCGCAGAGCCGGTGCGGTTGCCTGGATCATCGGAGGTTTCTCGATTGCCAATGTCCTTGGCGTTCCCGTCGGAACGCAGATCGGCCAGATGGCAGGATGGCAAACGGCTTTCATTGTTACATCATTAGTTGGGATCATCCCGCTAGCCTTGATGCTGGCCGTCATGCCCAAGAGCAATACGATTAGCGTAAGCTCCATGAAACAGCAATTTGCCTTGTTCAAGAACAGGCGAATCCGACTTGCCTTCTTCATTCCGGTCCTTGGCGTAGGCTCCGTTTTTATTGTATACACGTACATAACGCCGCTATTGGAAAATGTGATGGGGATTCCGCAGCAATGGATCAGCACTGTTCTGCTCGCTTACGGCGCTTTCACGATTCTTAGCAATTGGCTCGGGGCCAAGGTAGCACAAGGCAATTCAAGGGTTAAATTGAAAGTGATTTTCACCATCCAAGCGATGATTATGATGGCTCTTGCCCTTACCCTATCACTCCCCTGGATGGCCTTAGTGTCGTTAATGCTGGTCGCCTGCTTTTCCTTTGCACTCAGTACCGCCGTTCAGCTATACCTGATTGACCTGGCGGATGAATCTTCCCCCGGCTCCAAGGACTTCGCTTCCACGCTCATGCCGGTTGCATCCAATTTGGGTATCGCCATTGGTTCCCTGCTGGGCAGCCTTGTCGTGGATAACGTCGGTCTTGAATACCTGCCTTGGGCTGCAGTAGTGTTCGCCATCGGAGCATTTGCCGTTACTTCCCGCTGCCATCAGCTGGATCAAGAACAACTGGACTTAACGCTGCTGACATCAGCTAAAGCATCATAGATCGCTATTCTTCAATCCTTCTCATTTTCTGGTGAGAGGGATTTTTGGGTACCGGCCGGAAATCGGTCACTCACGTATGAACAGATATCATATCGGAGGAACGACACAGTAATAAGAACAGATACCTTTTCGGAAAAATGCCACAGTAATTAAGAACAGTAACCTTATCGGAGAATGTCACAGTAATAAGAACAGTAACCTCATCGGAAGAATGTCACAGTAATAAGAACAGTAACCTTATCGGAAGAACGACACAGGTAATAAGAACAGTAACCTTATCGGAAGAATGTCACAGTAATAAGAACAGTAACCTTATCGGAAGAATGTCACAGTAATAAGAACAGTAACCTTATCGGAAGAATGTCACAGTAATTAAGAACAGATATCTTATCGGAAGAATGTCACAGTAATTAAGAACAGTAACCTTTATCGGAAGAATGTCACAGTAATTAAGAACAGTAACCTTATCGGAAGAATGTCACAGTGATGAGAACAGATACCGTATCGGAAGAATGTCACAGTAATTAAGAACAGTAACCTTATCGGAAGAATGTCACAGTAATGGGAACAGATACTTTCGGAAGAATGACACAGTAATGAGAACAGATACCGTATCGGAAGAATGTCACAGTAATTAAGAACAGTAACCTTATCGGAAGAATGTCACAGTAATTAAGAACAGTAACCTTATCGGAAGAATGTCACAGTAATAACGTTTTGTTTCAACGGAAAACTAATGAGAAGAAAGGAGGAACATTCAAAATGCTTACCCGTTATGTAACGGCGTAAGTTTTTGCCTACCTCTTCTGCCTTCTGTCCGTATGTGTCACAAAAAGGCCGAGCCCCGCGTTCAACAAACAGTAATTAAGCTCAGCAGCGATTAGCCGCGTTCAGCCCCCTCGTTAGGATACGGCTACCCGGCATTGTTAACATCCACCGAGTTACAATCTTTGCGGACACTGGTTCCGCTATTTCCTTGTTTCTACCCGATTCACAACAATATGCGGTCAAGAGATCCGCTATTGCGAGATTTTTTGGGGATTAGTCCGTGATTATGGTGCAATAGCGGATCCTGTGTCCGCATAAACTCCATAATCGGCCGATTTCAGTGAAATAACGGATCTTCTGTCCTCCCGGACTCCATATCGAGCGAATTTCAGCACATAGCGGGTCCTCTTCTCTCCACATGTGCCCAAAAATAGACCGATTTCCCCGTGAACAACTGTTATTCAATTCAGCGCGAATACAGATCCTCATTTCGGTAACGCCATTCGGTATCGTTAACATCCATTGAGTTGCGATATTTGCGGACACTGGTTCCGCTATTTCCTTGTTTCTACCCATTTCACAACAATTTGCGGACAAGAGATCCGCTATTGTGAGATTTTTGAGGGATTAGTCCGTGATTATGGTGTAATAGCGGATCCTGTGTCCGCGTAAACTCCATTATCGGCCGATTTCCGCGAAATAACGGACCCTCTGTCCTCTTGATCCCCATTATGGGCGAATTCCGGTATATGTAGCTTGACCTCTTCTCTCCATATGTGCCTAGAACATGCCGATTTCGGCATAAGATCGATCCTCTGGCCTTTTGATCCCCTTTGGGCGAATCGCAGCATGTGACGGATTCTCTTCTGCCTTCTGTCCGCATGTGTCACAAAAAGGCCGAGCCCCGCGTTCAACTATAATTCAGCTCAGCCGCGATTAGCCGCGTACAGACCCCACGTTAGGATACCGCCACCCGGTATCGTTAACATCCAATTGAGTTGCGTTATTTTAGGACACTGGTTCCGCTATTTCCTTATTTCTACCCATTTCACAACAATATGCGGACAAGAGATCCGCTATTGCGAGATTTTTTGGGGATTAGTCCGTGATTATGGTGCAATAGCGGATCCTGTGTCCGCGTAAACTCCATTATCGGCCGATTTCCGCGAAATAACGGACCCTCTGTCCTCTTGATCCCCATTATGGGCGAATTCCGGTATATATAGCGTGACCTCTTCTCTCCATATGTGCCTAGAACATGCCGATTTCGGCATAATATCGATCCTCTAGCCTCATGATTCCCTTATAAGCGAATCGCAGCATGTGACGGATTCTCTTCTGCCTTCTGTCCGTATGTGTCACAAAAAGGCCGAGCCCCGCGTTCAACTATAATTCAGCTCAGCCGCGATTAGCCGCCTACACACCCCTCATTACGATACCGCCACCCGGCATTGTTAACATCCACCGAGTTGCAATATTTGAGGACACTGGTTCCGCTATTTCCTTGTTTTTACCCATTTCACAACAATTTGCGGACAAGAGATCCGCTATTGTGAGATTTTCGGGGGATTAGTCCGTGATTATGGTGTAATAGCGGATCCTGTGTCCGCGTAAACTCCATTATCGGCCGATTTCCGCGAAATAACGGACCCTCTGTCCTCATGAACTCCATAATGTGCCGACTTTGGGCCCTCTGTCCTCCTCCAATCCATATCGATCGAATTTTAGCACATAGCGGGCCCCCTTCTGTCCACATGTGCCCAAAAATCGACCGATTCCTGCAATAACGGATCCTCTGTCCTCTTGATCTTCTTAATAGGCGCTATAGAATCGGCCTTTCCGCACGAAATCCATAACGAGCGAATTTCAGCATATAGCAAAGCCTCTTCTGCCCGCATGTGCCCAAAATAGGCCGATTCCCGCCTATAGCGATTAGCGATTCTTCCCGCATCCTCCTACTGTTCAATGGATGCCCTGCTTAAGCAGCCATCTCCCGGCATGCTTTCGCACATCGAAAGCATGCTTCAACTTGTGAAGATTATATGAGGATGTTGTATTATTTCGATTCAATTGGCAAACAGAAAAGACGACTGCATCGCAGTCGTCTTTTCTTGCTCATGTGGATCATGAATCTTGCTCATGTTGGTCATAAATCTTGCTCATGTGGATCATGAATCTTATTCATTTTGATCATGAATCTTGTTCATTTTGAGCATGAATCTTGCTCATTTTGAGCATGTATTATGTTAACCAATCGTCAAAAGAATCCGCCAACCTTTGCAACTCCTGAAAGAACATGCTGGCATGATAACCATCACACACAGCATGGTGCACCTGCAATGAGACTGGAAGCAGAATACGGCCTCCCTGCTTGGTATATTTTCCGCCGGTTATGATGGGAAGAAGATAGTCTGCTTCATTGACAATGTTTAGATTAAATCCGCTAAAGCTTGCCCAGGGTATCATGGATATGGGAAACGTGTTCGGAGGTGGATTCTCTTTAACGAACAGCCCCTTTGTATCCCGATATTGCTCCATGTCCTGCTCGTAATGATCATGGAATCGATAGAAATCATTCGAAAATGCTGTCCATAAACAGGAGAACGTATGGTCATCGTTATGGAAAAAGGTATAACTCGGCGTCATTCGATCCCAGTAACCCAATTCCCCTTCGGGACTATAGGAAGTTTTGAATTCAACCCAGTCATTGACAACTCTTGTAACCATATAAATAAAAGCTGGATAAAGCTTGAATCCATTAGCTTTTAAAGAATACAGCAAGCGAGTAATGTCGATATCCACGGTGATACTGAAGGTACATTTATTCGATCGAAGATAATGCTCGTAATAAGGCTTTCTCGTCCACTCTTCAACATTAATAATGTGAAACTTCATCATTTTTGCCCTCCTAAAATAATTTCGTTCTATTTCAGGAGGGTACATCCACTGATCTAATCACACGCCATCACTCCAAAGTTACCGTAGTAGTATAGCTATTACATATTTTAACCTTTACAGTAATTCCTTTAAATTAACAATCTGTTATATCTTCAAATTTATCTGATTCTGCCCAGCTTCATTATTATAAATGATACAGCCGTCAAAAAAAATAGGTGTCTGTTTATGAGCCCACTGGGTACTTGTGCACTCAACACATGCACAGGATACGTATGATATACCAATTCAAGGGGAGGTGTTCGCGGATGGGGTGTCCATCTAGGAAGGTCAAACGCTGTCGGAAGAAAAAAATGATTCTCATACGTAAACCGAAAAAGAAAAAACGTCGATGTATTATTACCAGAAGGAAAGTGATCCGGGTAAAATGTCCATCGCCCACGATCATAAACGGAGCTGCAGGGGTACAAGGTTCACAGGGAATCCCGGGCCTACCGGGACCTCCGGGCATTCCAGGTCCACCGGGACCGCAGGGAATCCCGGGTCCTCAAGGTGCTCAGGGAGTACCAGGCCCTCAAGGCGCTCAGGGTCCTCAAGGTCTTCAAGGACCTGCGGGTGAAAGTCCAACGGATCCCTGTTTTGAAGAATTGAGGGATACTTTGCTGCAATTAGACAATCAATACATTTCGGTTTCGACTTCCGGCTTCACCGATAGTATCGAGGGTCGGATTTTGCGAACCGGAGAAGGAACGGTTATTCTTACCGGTGTATTCGGAACGCGAATCATTCCGGTATGCTCCATTAATTCCGTGGACCACGGTCCCTTCGCTTATGCTTTATTTGCTTTCAACGATGTCATCACCGTCATTAATACGGCTACAAATACCATAATGGGCTTCATACCAGTCGGAGATAGTCCAAACGATATTGTCTTCACCCCTGACGGTACTCGTGCCTATGTAACTAATTTTAGCGATGATAATGTCCAAGTGATTGATACCGCCTCCAACACCATCATCGGCCCGCCAATTCCGGTTGGAGATGGTGCCAATCGAAATGCCATCACGCCGGATGGTTCGCGGGTATACGTCACGAATTTTATTGACAGCACGGTCTCTGTCATCGAAACGACCATAAATACGGTCATTGGAGCTCCAATACCCGTAGGGGCCGGTCCTAACGGAATTGCCATTACGCCGAACGGCTTGCGAGTCTATGTCGCCAACTCAACGGATGGAACCGTTTCGGTTATCGACACCGCTTCGAATACGGTGCTCGGGTTGCCTATACCGGTTGGTTTGTCCCCTGGGGAGGTGGCAATTACTCCGGATAGTACGCGAGTGTATGTCACCAATTTCTCAAGCGCCTCCGTCTCCGTCATCGATACCCCCTCCAACCTGGTCATTGCGACCATCCCTGTTGGAATTAACCCTACCGGAATCGCGATTACCCCTGATGGATCTCGGGCCTATGTCACGAACGCCGGCTCTAATACGGTGTCCATCATTCACATTGCCGCCAACACGGTTATTGCTCCAACGATCACCGTTGGTCTAGGTCCGAGCGGCATTGCGATTACCCCGGATGGCACCCGTGCGTATATAACTAATTTTCAGATTCCCAACATTTCAATCATTAATACGTCATCCAACACGGTTACCTCAATACCATTAACCAATACGGGATACACGGGGATTGGCATAACGCCTATAACGATCTAGATGGTTCATAGGAATCAATAATCGATGAGGGAAGGTGTAATATGCGGAAAAATGATATACATGCTTGGATTCGAAAAGAGCTGAATGATCATCCCGATATCACAAGCGTCGAGCTTGCAGAGAAATTTCGAATTCCGCTGCATATCGTCCAGATTTTTAAAGAAAAATTAATCAAGAATGTCGATCGTCCACCCATTAAAGAGCATGAGTAATACAGTGATTCCCGCTTCCCGTACGATGATTGAAAACAGGTTGTAATATGTGACATTAGCTGGGCACTAGCGCACGATTTCCTCGTCCTCCAATTAAAACGGAGACTCCGTATGAAAAAAAACACCTAAACGCCCCACTCAGGAAAAAGAAGACACAGTGCCCAGCAGAAGCAAACGATCAAGACCATGCATTCACACCACGCGCCTTACCTCTTGTTATTCTCCTAACAACAATAAAGGCTTCACTCCTCAAGCGGATGCTCAAGTCGTGAAGCCTAATTGTAATCAGTTCTTAATGATGTGCTTCAGGCATTTGGGTAAACAGCAGGTTTACTGGCAAATTGCTCCCTGGCGCAGCCGTCAGCATGATTTCAACCTTTTGTTCGTAATCGCCTGTACGATAGAGAACCGCTTGCTCGCCAGGAGCTACCTGTCCAAGGGAATAGATCGGTACAATCGTTCCATTCACCATAGCATATCCCGAGTACTTACCGCCCCGCGGGTTAAACGAGATCAGAGTATCCGGCGCTACGCGATCCAATGTTATTTTATACAGGACACCAAAGTTACCCGTGTTGTGCGTAATGTCCCCAACCATAGGGTCAATACCTTCCAGGTTAGGGTCATCCTGATTGTCTCCAAGTACGAGACGCTCGGAATTTGCACCCACCAGTTCGGAATAATGGATGACTCGTGTTGAATCCGGATAGGTTCCACGGTTGTGAACCCCATCGCGATTCAGGATGGGCAGCGTGCTTAAAACCTTCAATGGATCCGATTTCTCATCAATCATCACGACATCGAACTGAATCGGCAGGTCGCTGTACATATCCGAGTATAGGGAAATGACATGTCCTTGCTTCATTCTCACATCGCTCAGTTCCGTCATAACCAGTTTCTGTTCGCCTGGTGCAAGCGTCACTGAAGCCCGCTTCGAATCGTCCTGCATCGATTGGAAGTAATTCAGCACAGACTTCTTGCCTGCTGCCGTAGCGATCGGCGATGGACCAGCAAATCCCAAGTAATCTTGTCTAAGCGTTACCGGAGTGCTGTTTTTGTTCGTTGCAATAACGTACATTTTCACATTTTTATTCAAATTGTTCACATGGTGAATCATAAAGCGCATATCGCCAACCGCCGTCTCTTGGTACACAATACCTTCGCTGTTGACGGTTTCCGGGCTGTTACTGCGAATCAACGTGCTTGGCTCATCGTAAAAATCGTAATTAATCTTCGGACGCGAAGTCACATTGCCGAGGAACGTGAATTTTTCCCCTTCCGGGATAAAGAGCATATTGAAATCCTCTTCTTGATATAAGGTCTCGTTCGTCACGTTAATCGTCGTCTCGTAGGTAGAGCTAAGTCCCTTCTTGTCCGTGGCCGTTAACTTGATCGTATAAACGCCCGGTGTGAAGAATGCATACTGTTTATTTTCCCACTTGTACGTCAGATCCTCAGGCTTGTCCTGGTCATCTGTAGTTTGATTCGTATAGGTAATCAACTCACCCATTTTATACTCGGACTTATCGGTCTCGAACATGGCGACAGGCGGAAGATTCGGCTGAATGACCGTAATCGTTTGGCTATAAGGCTCGCTCCACGCCCCTGTAGAATCTTGAACCGAGTAAGTGACTATGTATTCGCCTGGTGCATCGAAGATATCCTGTTTTCCTTCCCAGCGTTCATTGATGATTTCACCTTGTACATTCTCCAGCTGCGGTGTATAGGTCACCGTGGTTTGTCCTGCATAAATCTCCTTAGGCCCCACCGTAAACTTGGCTACTGGCTTGGTTTCCAGATTCATAATGACACGTTTGCCTACATTATCCACTTTATATTGAATATCAAGCGCTTGGGTTATAGCTGTCAGCGGAACCATGAAGGTGCTTTTCGTCTGGTAGGAGGTTCCTTTCATCTCTTTGGTTACGCCATTCACGGTATACTTGCTGCTGTCTGTTTTGAAGCGAAGCTCATTGGTTCCTTTGGTTATAACGGTTTCTTTGGTCTTCTTATCGTAAGTGACCTTGAAGCCTACACGGTCCACAAGGGCACGAATGGGAACATAGGATACTCCCTTTTTGACTTGCATCGGCTGCGGTGCATTGTAGGTAACGCCGTCTTGTACCATTTTTGTACTATTGAAATATAAAATAAGTTCTTTCCCCGTCACGGTTTGCTGGTTATTCTGGTTGCCCTGCTCTCCCGTAGTTGTTTCCGGATCTTGCACTTCGCCGGTTTCCTCTACCGGTCCTTCGGTTGTTCCTGTTTCATTAGGCTCTTGAGAGCCTTCTGTCTCTGTCGTAGTAGTTGTTTCCGTTGTTTCTGTTGTTTCTGTTGTTTCTGTTGTTTCTGTTGTTTCTGTTGTTTCTTGAGCAGCGTCTGTACCCCCAGATGTTACTGCTTTGGTTGCCGCAGCGTTTTGCTCGTACACTTCTTGGGTGACTGACTGTTGTGGTTTGTCTGCGGTATTTGCATCCGCGCTCGCCGGATAAGCTGCCGCTAATTGGGCAACAGCCAATACGGTTAGCAATGATCGTTTCTTCAGTTTCATTCCATAACTCCTTCTAATCCTTTTTTGATATTTATTTAGGTCATACTATTAGACGCAAATTTTGGTAAAAAAGTTTCTCTGATCTGTTAATAATATTTACGATAAAATAGATTAATGTAAAACCTATGAAAAATCCCTCAACAGCACGATGGCTATTGCGGGATTATGATGTTGCATAATATTTCAGGATAGATGCCCCTGCAAATTCGTAGCCGCGATTATCTTTTTCCCGCTCCGATCATATCTCCATAGATGAACGCCTGTATCGCCTGTCGGAATATGAATATCCGTATGATAAGGAAGATTCAAAAAACTTCGGAATAACATCGTGATCATCCCGCCGTGGGAGACAATACAAACCCTTTTCAGATCAGGCTCGCTATGAATTGTAGTAAACAGTTTGGATATGAATTGTTCGGCTCTTGCTCTGAACTGCACTTCAGATTCTCCGCCTTCGATTGCATCGTGCCGTTTCTTCCTCCATCAGGCAGGGGATATTTAAGTAAAGCCTCTTCTCTTAGCATACCGGCGATGACCCCATTATTTTGCTCCATTAAATCATCATCATAGGTAACGGGGACTTTTGTCGTTTCAGCAATGGCTGCCGCGGTCTGCTTGGCCCGGTTTAACGTACTGGAGAATATGGCATCCAAAGTATATTCACGATGAATCCACTCTGCCAGGAGCCGTGCCTGCTGCTGGCCAAGATCCGTCAGTGCAAAGTCAGCCCGTCCTTCACACCGATTCATAATATCCGCTTCCGATTGTCCATGTCTGACGACCAGAATTTCAACCATGTCACATCCCCCTGTTCTCCTATACTCTCTATAACTTATTACCAATCGCGATCCATCGCCCGTCCACATCCTCAAACACAAACTCATGATTGTTATAATCCGTTGTCGATAAAGCCCTGACAATCTTCACGCCCAAATCGATAAGTTCTTGCTGGATTTCCCGTTGTCCGTAAGTAATAAAATAAGCATCGTACCCATATCCGTAACGGATTCGATTCGGAACAACCTCAATCTCCGTCTTCGTTAATACAATCTCAACAGAGTCCTTGTAGAGGCATACATGCGGTTCAGCTGCATCAAAATAGTTCACGGCACGGAACCCGATTCGCTCATAAAACTCGCTGGTTTTCTCGAAGTTAGAGGTCGGGAAAATCTGCAAACAATGCGAAAACCCTTTATTCATCGCTCTTTCTCCTGTATAAGCTTATTTATGATCCTTCTCATTGCCACGCTTAAAATTACCGGTCACTTTAGCCATCATCAGTTGGGCTTCTTTGAAGTCTGCCCCGGTTACCCTGGACAGAAATTTATCACTTTCTTTACCCGACAGGATCTTGACTTGTTTCCCCATCCAATAAATGAATACTTTATGATCTTTGGTAACCGAATAAGTAAACACTTCTTCATCCAGTCGATTGCGTTTATCCACATTGCCCATTTTTACTACCTCCTGAGGATAGTAACTCTATTGCTTATTCTTAATTTCCCGTATATCTTTGATCATCATGTCGAGTCTCTCAATGATTCTCTCGTCATTGTCCAGATTCTTTTTGAGTCTAACCTCAATCACAATGAGTTCAATAATAAGCAACACGATAAGAACACCGATAATCATAGTCCGCTCCTTTCTGAACCTGATACCTTCACCATGTTATACATGAAGCTCAAGTCATCCGATCTTCCTTCATCCTCTCGGTAATCGGAGCCGTTCCAAACAGATGAAGGATAGCCAGGTAGAGTGGGTACAACGCCAAAGCAACGATGGCCATGAGTCCTGTTACAGGATTCGGTTTGTCTGCCGGATGGGTGATCGGAAACCATGCAGCCACAATATAGGTCAATATAATGAAATAGGGGATCCACAAAATTAGCGAAAAGAAAGACGCTTTACGGCCACCTAACCAATGCCTGATCAGCTTCGGAAATCCGAAACCCGATAGAAGCAGGCCAACAAAGAAGAAAACCAAAATCACAATATTCACGTGATCCAGCCCCCAGCCTGTCACTCGACTGATTCGGTAAACGTTGGCCATGAGCTCAATCCCGACAAAAGGGAACCAGGCATACAAAAAACTCGACATATTTAATCGAATGACGAAGCTCATGTTTCACTCTCCTGAAACTTATATAGCTGAAGCCGATGATTAGCAGAACGATTTATTAAACCAGCTCTTTAATCAGATACAGGTTCAGATCGTCATCCGCACATACCATGTCACCGGGCACCACAGATTCGTTGTTGTACATAATTCCGTTGCCGTCCGGAATATAGCCGCGCCGGACATATATTCTTTGAGCCGCACCGTAGTCCCTGTACAATCCAACTCCGATACCGATACGCGGCATTTTTTTGCGGACGATGTTCTCGAATTCTTCCATGATGCTGTTAGCTATGCCGTTTCTCCGGTACTCCGGGAACACATTCAGATCATTGATTTCCGGAATGCTCTGCTCTCGAAAATAGGGATAACTCGATTCGTATTTCAAGTGGGAAACACCGGCCAGCTCCTCATGAACAAAAGCCAACAAGGTGACACGCTTGCCGATTTGGTTCTCATATTCGCATAAATCGTAATACTCATCCGGGCGCATTATATTTTGCTGCTGAAACGCTTCCTTCCAGATGCTTTTAAGCTCCGTGTTATCTAACACCATTAATGTAACGTTCATTGGTTTACCTCGCTGTTATGTATTTTGTTGGTAGGATTCAGCTCAAGATATAAGATGTTACGTTGGATTTCTTTCAACATTTTAGCGTGCGACCTGCTTCAATACCCGCTGGATAAAGTCGGATTTGCCTTCCGTATAGGCTTTTCGATCATTACGAAAAGTTATGGCTAGTTCTTTCTTTAATGAGGCGTATTCTTTGACAAGCTCCGGGTTATTGATGAGAGCATCCCGAAAAGTAATATGCCTGTATAGTTCTTGGCTGTCCCGATGGCAGACATATAAATGCTGGGTCATTCTCAAACTAATCTCCTCGCTGTAGGGAACATACTCATCTTTCCTATCAAAAGCTTCCCTGCCCTCGACCCCTAAATCCCCCTGATGGCTATAGCCAAGGGTTTCTAATTTCGCAATGACCGCCGGAAGCGATTTCATGGATTCGATCACAACATCGATATCCAATATTGGCTTCGCGGCAAGCTTTGGTACGGAGGTGCTTCCCACATGCTCGATACTCAGCGCATCAGCACCAAGAGTAAGCGCCAATATGGATTGAATCTCCTGAAACATTTTTGGCCATTCGGGATTATATTCCTCGATGATGACGGGTTTAGGTGTCATTTATGCGGCTCCTCCAGCAGATTATATCATGTAAAAATCCATGATTATGTTTCATCTAAAATCTCGTATGCCTGCCTCAAACGCCTCAGCGTCTTGATGAATGACTCCATGCAGCGCCTCTTGCAAGGCAAACGTGCTTCTATAAAAATGAACGCGCTCCGCGATGGGGTCTCCATTCGGATACATGGCGATACACTTTTCGAAAAACTCTTGACCATACCCCGCTAGGATTCCCGCTAAATCATATGCCGGGTCTCCAATCCCTGAACCCCCAAAATCAATGATGCCCGTCATTCGACCTTTCTCCGGACTCCAAAGTATGTTGGACGTGCCAAAATCACCGTGAATGCAGGTTGGACGAATGTCACGATTCGCAGGGTTGTTCAGAAATCTTGTGAAGTTGCTTGAGATTTCCTCTTGCGCATCGGGCCTGATGAAACGAAACAACTGGTCTTGAATTTGTGTGTACAATCCGGACATCTCTTCGTGGACATTTACAACATTTCTATCGTCAGCGATCCATTCATTGATCTCCACAGTATGAAGCTGAACGAGAAATTCGACCATCTGTTCTGCTACCCTATCCTCGATGTCCGAATTCCTGTGTAAAAGCAGATCTTCTGACCATAACGGCTGACCCTCGATTAACGGATAGCCCATGAACATTTTACCCACATGCAAATCGTCAAATGAAACATACATCGGATTCGGTATAAGCAGCGTTACCTTGTTCTTGATCCTATTCAGTAATTGAGTTTCTCTGATCATCGCTTGGAGACTTTCTGCATACTTAGGAAATCTGAAGACCAGCGTCTGATTCAAAATCAACACATCGTTGTTCTGACCTATGTTGTTCATCTCAACGTCTTGAAGATCCAGGTGCGGATAAACTTCTTGGATGCGCTGGGTATATGACGGTATCGGGTTCATTGCATAAACTCCTTCTACTTGCGAATGTCGTTAACCTCTATTTTAATGCTTTTCCTTAACCTGGTAAATCATGACGGAGCAATATTGGCGATTTCGTTGGAAAATACATGCATAAAAAACCTAAAAATTACATTATATTCTACATAAATAATCTGTCGTGATTAGGGTTCAATACGATCCGTCCGATGATGTCGCTAAGGTTGACTATCAAGGGATGTTTTTGAATGTATCTAATATCAGAGGTTCGTTCCCAAATTTCTGACAGGTAATTCTCCTTAATTGAAAGGGCCAGGACACGTGTCCTGGCCGCTCTTTCCTGATGATAACAATGCTATATAACGGTTTCACGAAAAGGATATCCGATCTCGCCTATTCTTTCATTCGTTCTGCCCGAATAATTCTACGGATCGATTGCTCCGTTAAATAATATCGTTCTGACAATGTACGGATGGAGTCGCCATGCAAATAACTTTTGAGAATGCTCCGATTCCGAATATCCAGATCCTTCTTGACCCCGGTTTGTTCACCCCAGGACTTCCGGTTCTCCGACTTTCTCGGAATATAAATATAACTTCCATCAATATATTGTTGAATGGTTTTGACTACATGTTCAGGTAAAATATCAAGTGCTCTCTCGTATTTCATTCTCTCTGCTCCTATCTACATAGAATCGTGTAAATAGCGAGCAAAGCCGGCACATGAAATATTGCAGTTCTAATTCATGTTGAAGAAGGCTCCGAACAAATTATGCCCGATATTTCCGTGCGGCTTTGCCCGGAGCCTGATTTAACGACTTGAACGGTTGTGCTTCTAACGTGAGCCATCATGATTTTCACCTCGCCAGATTGGATATTTCAAAGTTTACTCGGTTCTGTTCTCTATTCTAACAAATTTGTTCTCCTTTTTAACCATCAATCCGGATAGGACTCACTCCACATGGTATACTTTTCCCATAAACCAGTTAATGAGGAGCCTGTTTCCGTGGGACCGATTGGTTGAATATAGACAAATGAAAAAGGACCTGATTCAGGTCCTTTTGTCATGCGCTCGCAGCTTCCCGCAATTTCTCATTCAACAATTGAAAAGCTTGCTGAATGCTTTCTCTTGGCGTCTTGCTGTACCGCTCCCCAATGTGAACTTCCGTATAACATTGGCTTCCCCCTGCTTCGTTTAGATAACTGATCAATCCGACGCCCGTCGCGCGGTAAACCTCAATAAGAATCGGTTCAAGCTGTTCTTTGTCCCATTCAAAATGTACATGAAACATATTCGATACGGGCACGGCAGGCTTCGTATTCACGCCCTTGCACTGATTAAACAGCGCTGCGAGCTCTTTAGCTTCCTCGTAATACCGGCCCATATTACCTATTCTTTCCTTGTAATAATAACTTGAACTGATGATATACGGGTAAAGACTGACCAGATCCCCGCCATGACGCCTTTTCCATACTTTGGATTTCTCCACAAAGTCGGTGCCGCCAGCCAGAATAGCGCCGGCAATCCCGCCTATACCTTTATAGAAGGACACATATACACTGTCAAATAGAGCACAGATTTCGGCCGCCGTTTTTTGATAATACGGAGTGATCTCGAACAATCTTGCCCCGTCCAGATGCAGCTTTATGCCTTGAGAACGACAATACGCCGATATGGCCTCCAACTCTTCATATTCGGGCAGCTGCCCTCCGATTTCACGCTGCGGCAGCTCCAGCAGCAAACATGCAATTTCGCGATTCAGATTCTGCACGTCTTCAAGCGTAATCAAACGCTCTTTATCAGCAAGAAGAATCGGTTCGATATGATGCAGCTCCTTAAGCCCGTCCTCTTCGTGAATCTCCAGATGACAGAGGGGATGATAAGCCACTTGTTTCAGCCCAGCATCATCGCACCAGATCCGCAAAGCAATCTGCTGCGCCATGGTTCCGCTCGGAAAAAAGACAGCCGATTCCTTGCCCAGAACGTCTGCCATGCGCGCCTGAAACTCCTCAATGATGGCGCCTTTGCCGTATGTATCCCCCATCTGCGACCCATCCACATCCCGAAATGCCTCCAGCAGCACCTCGAGATTCCTGCGGCTATGTCCAATCAATGGATAGGCTGTTTCGCTATAAGCTTCGCTAATCGATTTACGTTGTTCTCCCATGTCGCATATCACTCCTTCTCTTTAACCGATAATAAGAACTCATCATCAGACGTAAAAATTTAATTTCTTCGCTTATCAAGCATACTAGATAAATGAATAAGTGGAAAATCATATTCGCTTTCGTAATACCTTCGGAAAAACTTGACAAAAGTAAACCGAAGGATTACATTGTATATGAGCATATGTTCATATTATAAATAACGCAAATGGTTCCATGATTATTGATTTATTCCACAGTTGGATTCGAAGGGAGTTTTCGATTATGCATCATCATAACCACCATCATGGGCATGACCACAGCCACCATGATCATGCCCGCTCAGGAAACAAAAAAGGACTTGCCATTGCCCTCATCATCACACTTGGCATCATGATTCTAGAGTTTATAGGGGGCTTGCTGACCAACAGTCTGGCTCTGTTATCCGATTCCGGGCATATGTTAAGTGATGCCAGCGCTTTGCTGCTCAGTCTGGTCGCATTATGGTTTGCCACAAAGCCCTCATCGCCGAATAAAACCTATGGCTTTTACCGTTTTGAAATATTGGCAGCACTACTAAATGGCGTCGCCTTGTTTGTCATCGCCGGCTTTATCGTATGGGAAGCGATTCAGCGCTTTGACGACCCGCCAACCGTCGCCAGCGGAAGCATGATGCTCATTGCAGCCATCGGCTTGTTGGCTAACCTTCTCAGTGCCTGGTTCTTGATGCGAACGGGAGATGTAAAGAACAATGTGAATCTCCGCAGCGCATACCTCCACGTTATCGGCGATGCGCTCGGCTCGGTAGGAGCCATCATCGCCGGGATCGTGATGATGGCCTTCGGATGGTACATTGCGGATCCTATCATATCCATCCTTGTGTCGATCTTGATTCTGAAGAGCGCTTGGAGAATCATACAGAATACCGTTCATATTCTGATGGAGGGAGCACCGGCAGCGATAAACCCTGAAGAGGTAAAGAAATCCCTGCTGTCTATATCTGGGGTCACCGGCATCCATGATCTTCATATTTGGACGATTACGTCCAATTTCGATTCCTTAAGCTGCCATCTCGTCGCCGAGGATGAAGCGAGCAGTTATGAGATTCTGCAACAAGCGATCGATCTTCTGGACAGCCGATTCCACATCGAGCATTCAACGATCCAGATTGAGAACTCCACTATCACGCATCGTGATAATAAAGTCTAATCTCTTCTCTGCGGTAGTCCTTTAGTTCATGAAAAGGGGAAAAAAAGCTGCCGAGGTTTACACTTTTTACAAGCTCGGTTGACCTCCATAATGAGAGTAACAAGACATTCTACCGGCGTTACAGCGAATTCCGAATGTCTGATAGGGAGGTTAACATGAGCAACGATTTTTATACACTGGAAAAACTGAACGAATACCAGCAAGCAAAATGGGACGAACTTGATCGTCAAGGAAGATTCATTATTCATGACGAGATCGCATGTGAATCGCAGCATACCTCAAACAATACTCGAATTCTCGATAAACTTTATGGCTTCTTTCGAAAGCGGAGATCCCGAAGAAGCCGCACAAAATCCTTATAAGAAATAAAGAGCAAGCGCGGTTAGTCGCGCTTGCTCTTTTTATGAGAAGAAATCACACTCGCCAAATCTGCTTGAAATCCAGCCATCCCAGATTATTGATGACAACCCCTTTATAAGAAGGATCCAAGCTTGCGTAAAATCTCGTATGAACCAAGAATGATACATGTGCTTCCTCCCGAAGCCTCTCTTCAATATGGGACAACAAACTCAAACGCTCCTCATACCACTCGCTGGCAAGCGCATCATCCACGCAATCTTTCACCCAATGATGCAGCGATGGATCCATGAACTCTTTAACTACGCTTCCCTTCTGCTCGTAATTCTCGATTAAACACACTTCTTCACCTGGAAGAACAAGGCCGTGCAAGACACAATCCATGGTGTTCATCACATCCGATTGGTGTATGGTATCCATCCTCTCCTCCCGGATAATCAATGGAATCCCGATGGAAGCGCACTGCTTCTGAACCCATTCGGCGTCTTTGACATGATTGGCGAGCGTAGCCATGGTAATGGGAGAGCTGTCATAACCCGACTGTTTCAGCAGTGACTTTGCGAGCTCGGGATCATGTCGGTCTTTACGGTAAGGCGCTTGCTCATCCATAATGAATCCTTTGGCCGGGTATAGCCGGTTGCCGCCAAGTTCGCGTATCATCTCGGCACGGTTCAGAATCAAGCTGAATGCCCGGCGAAATTCGATGGACTGATAGGGCCCCGGCTTCTTCATATTCCACGTAATCAAAGTCGTACAGCCTTCGGAAGATTCTATGATATCGACAGCATGCTTCTCGCCTTTATGCTCGATACGCTCCGGATCTTGCAGCAGCCGCTCCCAGCTGACCTCGCAGTGCTCCGTATCCTCGGGCATCATGATAATGTGGATGTTGTCCAAATGCGGCCGTCCATGATAATAATGGGGATTCGCACGTATGGTCAGCCGTTCATCGGTCCATTCTTCCACCTGAAAAGGGCCCGTTCCGACAGGAAGCTTCCAGAACTGTTCTTCATTAAGACTCACCAAATGTTTGGGCACGATGGACATGCAAATGGAGCTAACAAACCGGATAAAAATTCGATTCGGCTTGTTAAGAATAAAACGAACCTCCCGAGGCGATACCGCCTCTACTCGCTGCAGTTCACGCACGATCCAACCATTTCGTTTATCCCGTCCCAGGCGTTCTACCGTGAATTTCACGTCCTCCGCCGATAACTCTCTACCGTCATGGAACCGGATTCCTTTACGCAGGTGAAAAGTCCAGACCGTTCCATCCTCATTGCTGTTCCAATAATGCGCGATAACGGGAAGATATTGATCGTTGGCATTATCGTATATCACCAGCCGGTCAAATATCTGCTGGATCATATGCGCTTGAAAACTGTAGTAGCATTCGGCGGGATCCAACGTTTCAATCAAGCGGTACACGGGAAGCCGCAGCGAATCCCTTGCTTCCGCTTCCCCTTCTCTCATCTCCTTGCTAAAGCCAAAATGCCCGTTCATCCATTCCACGTAAGAATCGTTGGTGTGAATACCTTGACCATAGGTACGCAGCAGTTCGAAGGCCTGCCGATATTCCCCTTTTAACGCGAGCTGCTGCGCAGCTTCCTGAAGCAGATCAGCTTGATCGGCTAGAAAGGTAAGCTTGGAACGATTTCCTCGCCCGCGTCCTGCCTTCCACATAATCCAACCCTTCTCCTCGAGCTTGCGTATAACGAGCTTGGCATTCCGCGTTGTGCAATATAGCGTTTCGGCGATCTGCTCAAGCGTCACTTCCGTAGCCGTGTTGGCCGGAGCGTTAACAGCAAGCTTTTGGTGCAGCATGAAGAATTGTTCGTACAGCATTGCAATCCGCTCCCCCCTGGTAACATCTATACGATTTATTCTACTTGGAGATCGTTTCGAGCGCGAGTCCCTTTTCGGTAGAAAACCATTATATTCGAAAAAGAACAAAGGCATTCCATATGTCGGCCTACACAAGTTGTTAGTCATGAGTTTACACGCCATGATGGATAAGCGCGGCTTCCGTCATGTTATCATTCACAGGATTGAATGATAAGCTCAACCACCTTCTGCAGTGTCAATGCAAGCTCCTTGCCCTCGGTCATATTCTTCAATCGAACCATGCCCGCCGCCGCTTCATCTTCGCCGATTAGGATGGCATATGGAATACCCTCAGCTGAAACAGAAGCTAATGTTTTCTTTAATTTGCGGCGGTTGTCCGCCAATCGCGTATGAATCCCGCGATTCCGGAGTGCCGCTGCAGCCGTCAATCCTTCGGGTATGGTTTCTCCTATAGGGATAACCACAACGAGCGGCTTGTTTGTTTCAATCGGACGGTTTCGGATCATCTCCATGATGGATTCCATGCCGAACGAAAGACCCACCGTAGGATAAACATTGTCCTCGCGTCCAACGAGCTGCCCGATAATCACGTCATACCTGCCGCCTCCACCCAAGCTTGAACGAAAGCCCTGAGATGCGTCAAAGATTTCGTAAACGGTTCCTGTGTAGAAGGACAATCCTCGGGAAAGAAACGGATCAAATACGCAGATGTTTTGCAGCCCGACGCGCTGCAGCATATTTTGCAGGATCTGGACTTCTCGTGCTCCGCGCTCGTTGTCCAGGTTGTATGTGCTTGTTATTTGCGCTAATGTCGGCTCCTTGAGATCAACAAAATCAAGAATTTGACGACAAATCGCCGATGCGAGCTCCTTACCCGCAAGCTCTTGTCGAACACCCTCCTTACCCATCTTGTCGAGCTTATCCAGCGTCAGCATGACGGTTGGTTTCATCTCTTCCGGTACGCCCAAAGCTCCAAGAATTTCACCAAGGAAGCTTCGGTTGTTCCACCGGAGCATGATCGGGATTTCAAGTCTCCGAAACACTTCGGCTGCAAGCTGCATTAGCTCAACCTCCGCTTCCGGTCCCGAGATCCCCACCACATCAACGTCGCACTGCAGAAACTCCCGCAATCTTCCCCGTTTGACGGGACCATCGCGGAATACCTTCCCCATCTCATAACGTTTGAAGGGCTGGCTGATGGCGGGATTCAGCGCGATTACCTTGGCGAATGGAATCGTCAAGTCGTACCGGAGGCCCAGACGTCGCGTTCCCTGATCTGTCAGCTGGTACATTTCCTTCAGAATTTCTTCCCCTCCTGCGTATTTGGAAGACAATAACTCGGATTCATTCAGAATGGTTGTCTCCATTTCAGCATAGTCATAACATTCAAACACTTCACGCAGCGTCGATTGCACCTTTCTTCGGATCGCCTGTTCTTGGCCAAAATAATCATACGTTCCTTTTACGTTCTGCATCGTAATCATCCTTTCGTTCTAAATGAAAATAAAAAACGCGCCGGACCTCATGGTCCCGCGCGCTGAATATGCGGCAGGGAGGCCAACGCGAACAGCGTTAGCCCACCCTGTAGAATGACAGGCGTGCTAACGCTGCTTGTGATGATGAAGTTGATTGAATTTGATGTTGATCATGGTATAATCCCCTTCACTGTTTAGCCAAATGATTAAGGGGAATTATAGCGCAATCGTGTTATATATTCAAGGGCAATCCATTCTTAGATCGTACGCGACCAATGGCGATGTGCCGCGATGGCATGAATGAAGGCCTCGCCGAAAGGCTTCAAATCCTCATTCTCTTGCGCAACCACCACCCCTTCACCACTGGATGATGGAAGCAAATTTGCCCCTTCGGCAATGGCTGCGATCGGCTTGAAATGCTGATACGCTTCCTTGACAAAATCCAGCACCTTCGGCTCCACCAGGAGCTCCGATACGCTTAACGCACCGCCTGCGACAAGCACCGCATCGAACAAGACGGAATCCGCCCCAAGCAGCGAATGGTTCACTTCCAGTTCCGCGCCGGCTTTGCCTCGAATGACGCCGAGCTTTGCACTAACCACTTCAGTGATGACGCCGGCTTGCTGCAGCTGCGTAAGCACAAACGGGAGTTCATCCGTGAATCCGTTGCCTGCCAGCACCGCCACTTTACGGGTTAACGGGAGCTTCACGGTATTCATCATGCTCAGTGCCGGAGAAGACTCGCTGGAAGCGGAGAAGCTGATTTGCGGTGGCATGGTTCCGATGCCCTCCGAAATCCGGGTGGCAAGTTCGCTATCAACGTTCGCGAACAGGTCAACGACTTGCTGGCGAATTTCCTTTCGCTGTACTTTACCCAGCTCGAACTGGAATGCGGATACGATATGCTGCTTCTCGACCTCGGACATGCTGTTCCAGAACAGGGCCGCTTGGCTGAAATGATCCTTAAAGCTGTCACTGCGTGCCTGCACCTTACGCCCTTCCACCTTCTCGGTGTAATGCTCATAACCCCCGCGCTCCGCTGGAACCGGCTTCGGCGTGTTACCGGCAATACCGTTCTTATGATAGCTAACAGGGCCCTTATTGATGGTCATACGATGCATCCCGTCACGCTGATTGTTATGAACCGGTGCGATTGGACGGTTGATCGGAATTTCGTGGAAATTGGGTCCGCCGAGCCGTGAAAGCTGGGTGTCTGTATAGGAGAATAAGCGGCCTTGCAGTAGCGGGTCATTAGTAAAATCGATTCCCGGTACGACATGTCCCGGATGGAAAGCAATCTGTTCCGTCTCCGCAAAGAAATTATCTGTATTGCGATTGAGTGTCATTTTGCCAATGATTCTGACGGGAATGAGCTCTTCGGGCCAAATCTTGGTCGGATCAAGGATATCAAAACCAAAATTGAATTCCTCATCCTCCCGAATCATTTGAACGCCAAACTCAAATTCCGGATAATTTCCTGATTCGATCGCATCCCACAGATCACGCCGGTTAAAGTCGGGATCCTTGCCTGCCAGCTTCTGCGTTTCATCCCATACGAGGGAATGCGTGCCGAGCACGGGCTTCCAGTGAAACTTCACGAAATGCGCTTGTCCTTCTTCATTCACGAAACGGAAGGTATGGACGCCGAAGCCCTCCATCATTCGAAAGCTTCGCGGAAGCGAGCGGTCGGACATCGCCCACATGATCATGTGCGCGCTTTCCGAATTGTTCGCCACAAAATCCCAGAACGTATCATGGGCGGATTGCGCTTGCGGAATCTCGTTATGCGGCTCAGGCTTGACTGCATGAACGAAATCGGGAAACTTCATCGCATCCTGTATGAAAAAGACCGGCATATTGTTGCCCACAAGATCATAATTCCCTTCTTCCGTATAAAACTTGGTTGCGAAGCCGCGTACGTCCCTGACGGTGTCGGCTGATCCCCTGGAGCCAGCCACCGTGGAGAATCGGACAAACACCGGCGTGACGACGGAAGGGTCCTGCAGAAATTTGGCTTTTGTATAATCTTTCATGGATTCATATAGCTGAAAATAGCCGTGAGCCCCAAAACCGCGGGCATGCACGATCCGTTCCGGAATCCGCTCATGGTCGAAATGCGTCATCTTCTCTCTGAAATGGAAATCCTCCATCAAGGTTGGACCGCGCTCGCCCGCTTTAAGCGAATGTTCATCTTCAGCGACTTTAAGTCCATGATTGGTTGTCAAGTCTTTACCGTCATTGTCTACCGTAAATTGTTCCAGCTGTTGGTCCTTGCTTGTCTTGCCCCGGCTGTTGTTAGCATTCGAATGGGTGTTTGATTTGTCCATTTGTCGGAACCTCCTGGTATGTAGGTAGTAGATGAGTGTCTGACGTAAATGCTTGGTAACAGATCCGCTTGCGAACCCGAAATGTATTTACCCTGCATACTGGAATACGAATCCAGAATCAAACTTCCTTCATGAAAAGCTCATCTAACCGTCCGATTGGGTTTGAGCGCCTCCATCTCCGGTTTCCAGCAAAAAAAGCAGCCCCCCTCCCTAGAGGCGGACTGCTCTGAATGTACTTCGTCGATGTTCCAAGCCTAAACTTAAATCCCCTCAAGTTTATCCGGATTCCTCACAATATAAATATTTTGCAGCAATCCGTTCCGAATATTGACAAAGATAACGCCGGTAACACTTCCTCCCTGGCGGAATATAACAGCGGTTTGATGGTTCAGTTCCTTTACCTCGATCTCCGGCGCTACTCCATCCTCCAGCTGCGCTTGGTGAAGAATGCCGATGAGGAAACGGGCAACCCGCTCCTTGCTCTCGACCGGTCTCGCAGCTGCGATCACTTTACCGCCGCCATCGGACAACAATACAGCATCATCCGCTAGCAGGGATAGGACATGTTCGGCATCTCCTTCGGATAGGGCCGTGAAGAACCGGCTCACCCATTCCTCTGCCATGGACCCCACGCCAATCAGATCGTCCTCCGTGATCCCCATCTTTCCTCTCGCCCTGCTCATAAGCTTGCGGCAGTTCGCCTCGGTTTTATCGATCAGTCCGGCGATTTCCGGATAATCGAATCCAAGCGCTTCCTGCAGAACAAACACGGCCCGCTCCGAAGGAGACAGCCGCTCCAGCAGAACCAGCATGGCATAGGAGAGCAGTTCATGATTTTCGACGGCTTCATAGGACTCGCTATAGGCTTCCGGGATCGGTTCCGGAAGCCAGGGCCCGTAGTACTGCTCTCTTCGATTTCGAGCTGACTTGATTTCGTCGATGCAGCGATTCGTCACCATTTTGCACAGATAAGCTTTTGGCTCCTCCAGCTTCTCCAGGGGAAGACTGTGAACTTTCACGAACACATCCTGTACCGCGTCCTCTGCGTCCGACACCGTTCCGGTCATTTGATAAGCAAGATGAAACAGGAGCCCCTTATACTGCTCATACAGCTCTAACATGCCGTTTCTTCATTCCTTTCAAGCAGGATTGCT
Organism: Paenibacillus sp. FSL W7-1332; assembly: GCF_037969785.1. Classification (NCBI taxonomy): domain Bacteria; kingdom Bacillati; phylum Bacillota; class Bacilli; order Caryophanales; family Paenibacillaceae; genus Paenibacillus; species Paenibacillus sp. FSL W7-1332. Next base: position 4,315,941 of record NZ_CP150209.1, read on the forward strand.
GCTAATTTATCGAACCATGCTGGAATAATTCCACATGAACGATTTGACTTTGTAAGCCAGCTTTCCTGTGATCATAATATCTATTCCCCATGTACGCGACCAGACTAACCCATGTCCCGGCCCCAGCCCGACCGTATACCCCTCCGATACACTCTTATGCTTGGCTGCAGGCGCACCGATCAAATCTGCATGCACAATGCCGCCAAGTCGCGTCGCTTGGGGGATCGCTTCCTTGCATGTCATCCGGTCGGCAGCACCGTTAGCGGGATCAACCACATGCGCGCAATCGCCGATGCCATATACTCCCGGAGCATCTTTGACACGATAGCTTTCATCTACAACGATTTGACCGTCCATCGTAACCGGCAGTCCGAGGCTGAGCAGCGCGGGGTTAGGAGCGAGGCCAAGCGTCCATACCGTGAGGCCCACAGGGATGGGAGATCCATCGTTGACATGAACCAGCCCCAGCTCCTCTTTGATCACTCTTCTTCCATGATGAAGGACTATCCCAAGATCGGTTAAATATCGTTCAAGCCGATGCGCGACCTTCGCAGGCCCTTCCAGGAACAACCGTTCCTGAGAATTGAATAGATACACACGGATTAACTTCGGATCTAAACCAAGCTTAACCGCCTCTGACCGCATGGCGTTGACCATCTCGGCTGACGTTTCGATGCCCGTTATGCCGGCACCAGCGACCGCTGCACTCATCAGCCGCTGCTTCTCCTGCGCATCCCTTTCCCTTACGGCCAACCTAAGGTTTGCGTGCCACCGTTCCCGGATCCGCTCCGCCGCTTCCAAGCCTGTCAGCGATATTCCGCCTTGTTCCGGTGCTGCCTGACGCACGATGCTTCCTATGGCCATCACAAGGACATCATATTCCACCTTATGTTCCAGCCCTTTGCTGTCTTCCAAAGTCAGCTGTTTGCTCTCCTTATCCATGCCGGTCAGCCTGCCCTGTATGAAACGGGTACCTTCCGGCATGACCTGTCCCCAAGGAACGGTGATCCCCTCTTCACTCACTGCAGGACGGAACATCAACACTTTCCGCACATGGGCGGAACCCTTATCGATCAGGATCAGGCGCAGCTTCCTTCCATTGAGTCCTTTATGACAAGTTTTATGAATCGCTTTTAGAGCATGTATACCTGCAAAGCCTCCACCAACGACAACACATGTTAGATCCTTCATGAGTCAACCCATCTCCTTTTGTTTTATGCGATTTTGCACATAACACGAGAAGAAGGCTGTTTTTGTGACATTCAATCAGACCATTTATTTAAAATATTCCGTGTTTATTGGCAGACATGACCTCTACATGACTTCTAGAAGAAATTCATAACTCACTTATTTCTCATGCCTACGAGCCTTGCTTCACCTGTTCCGATATCTCGACGAGACGACGAATTCCCGCTTCCAGCTGAACTTCGCTGATATAGGAGTAGCTGAGTCTGATCCACGAATCCATCTGGTCCAGCGGGTCGCATATACGACCCGGCACAAAAGCTACGGATTCCGCCAGGCATTGCCGCAACAACGCATCCACGTTGATGTTTTCCGGCAGCTGTATCCACAGATTCAAGCCGCCGCCGGGGCTGTTCCACCGCCATTCTGTAGGCTCTAGCAGCTTCTCCATCCTATCTTTACGAAGCTCCAGCGCAATCCGGAGCTTGGCCACATGCTCCTGAAGTCTGCTCGAGAAGAAATAGTGCTGGAAAATCTTTTGCGTCAGCAGCGGCGTCCCGTTGTCCGACAGCGCCTTGGTCGGCAGGATGACATTCATCAGCTCCGGACGTGCAGCCAGCACCGATATCCGCAAGCCAGGGGCCACATATTTGCTGAAGCTTCGAATGTGAATGACATAACCCTCAGTATCGTAATAAAAAAAGGGCAGCGGCGGCGGATCTCCAAAATAAATGTCGTGATAGACCTCATCCTCCACCAGAATGCATTGATATCGTTCCGCCAGTTCAACCAGCGCCTTGCGCTGGTTAGTCGGTACCGTGTACCCTGTCGGATTCTGAAAAGTCGGGTTCATATAGAACAGCTTCGGCTTCTCCGTCCGCATAAGACATTCAATCTGCTCCAGGTCATATCCTTCCGGCGTAATCTCAATGGGAAGCAGCTTGACATTTTGCTGCCCAAACACATCGATCGCCGGACTATACGTCGGTCGCTCAATCAATGCTGAATCTCCGCTTTTGACAAGCGAACGCGAGATCAAGTCGATTGCTTGCTGGGATCCCGTCGTAATGAGCAGCTCTTCCGGATGGACCGTTATGCCTTGTTTATCCATAAAGTACCGGGCCATCTCCTCGCGCAGCTCCAAATCTCCGGACACGGAAGAATACGTGCTTAATACCTTCGGATACATGTCAAACACTTGTTTCACGTGATTGGACAGGAACGCGTTCGGCAGCAGCGCAGGATCAATCAGCGCTTCCGACATCTGGTAATCGACCTGATGTCTGTGAATGTCGGACAAGCGGCTGCGATTGACATATATCGATTTCGCCTGATATTCCCAAGACCGGCTGGATGTATAGAGTTCCGGCAATGTCGCAGGCGCCTTAGCCGCTACGAAATATCCTGATTTATATTTCACTTCCACGATCCCGTCTTCAAGCAGCCGCTGATAAGCCTTCAGCACCGTTAACCGGTGAACGTTCAAACGCTCGGCCATCGCTCTCACGGACGGGATTCTTTCAGTTTCCTTCCACTCTCCCTGAGCAATTCCTTCTCGAATGGTGTCATAGACCGACTGCTGCAATGTCCGCTTACCTTGATGTTTGTCGTCCAGCGTTGATAGTTCCATCTGTTTTTCCCCCGATCCGATATAGAACATATCTGTTCTACCAACCACCAATCTGTTCTATTAACTACCTATTATAGTATAGAAAAAGGAGGATGCTACATGATTATTTTTAACTACTTGCTTATGTGCGCCATATTCAGCACGACCTTTCTCGCCATCAAGATTGGCGTTGAAGCAGGACTGCCGCCGTTTCTCTCGGCGGGACTCCGGTTTCTTCTCGCGGGCGTCATCATCTTCCTGTGGATGGTATTGCAGCGGAAGGCAAAACCAAGCCTTCTCCTGCGCAAGGAATTCCTTCTAATCGGGATGACCAGTACATTCTTGACGTTTGCAACGCTATATTGGGCCGAGCAGCACGTGTCCTCAGGGATCGCTGCCATCCTATCGGCAACAGGCCCCATGATGATTCTGATGATTCAATCGGTTGTAATGCGAAAGAATGCCCGGCGCAGTGATTATTGGGGGTGCGGGGTCGGTTTTGCGGGAGTATGTTTGCTTATCATGCCCGAGATAGCAATGGGGAGCGACCTCATCTGGATTCTGAGCTGCATCGCCATTCTTATAGGCGAAATCGGTTATAGCGTGGGCTCCCTCGCTACCCGAAAATTATCCTTTGACATGCCGGATATCTCGCCAATTATGATCAATGCGGTGCAGATGATGTATGGCGGCGCTGCCCTATTGCTGTTATCCCTGTTCAGTGAACAGGTACAATGGAATGGTATTCTAACGCTGCCAGCCCTCGGTTCTGTCTTGTATTTAACGATAGTGGGCTCGATGCTGGGGCATAGTCTGTATGCTTGGCTGCTAAAAGCAACAAATGCCTTTTTTCCGTCCACCTGGCTCTTTGTTTCTCCGATCATCGCGTTAGCATTAGGCGCATTTCTGTACGGCGAAGCAATTTCTCTTTATTCCATCGTTGGCAGCTTGCTCATCATCGGCGGAATACTGATCTTGAATCTGCCTGAGCTTCGAGCACGCCGGATCACGCGCCGTGTGGCTTCAAGCACTTGATATCGAACCCTTCAAGGTTCCAAGGATTAGCACCATCATTTAAAACGGCTGCAACTCGTAAACCTCATCGCGAGTAGCAGCCGTTATGTTTCATGATTCAATGTTATGATTCAATCCTTAATCCACTTTGGCACGATATGCCTCTGCAGTCAGCAGCTTTCCGAGTGCCTCCTCCAGGTCACCTTCCACCTCAACCTCAATGATCCAACCGCCTTCGTACGGCTCTTCGTTCACAAGCTCCGGCTGGTCTTCCAGAGAAGCATTCACTTTCGTGATGGTACCTGAAACAGGGGAATACAGTTCCGATACGGTTTTGACCGACTCAATGGTACCGATGCTGTCACCTGCGGCAACGACAGCGCCGGTCTCGGGGAGTTCAACGAATACGATATCGCCCAGCTGACATTGCGCATGATCGGAAATACCGACGCGCACCACATTACCATCTACCTTCAATGCCCATTCATGATCGTCGCTGTAGACCAAATTCTCTCTGATTTCGCTCATTTACGGATACTCCTCTTTTCTTAAAGAAATGAAATTAAGGTAAATAAATGAAAAAAAAGGACGCGAAAAAAGGCATTTGCCTTCTCTCTGTCCTCGGTACCTGAGAGTTTATGATCGACCGCTTCTTATGGTCCGATCTTTCCCCTTGGGTGGCTTGCGCACTCTCCAGAGCTGCGTCAGATGGCGGTTCGTTTACCTGAGAGATTACTCGTCAGCCTGGCGGGCGTAACGGTTTGCTCCTTCGGTGCCGCCAAGGTTTCACCCTTCGCGAGGCGGTCTCTCCCATCCATCGTCATCCGCATATTCGGTTGGCTTATTCTCCCACAGAATAAAACAGGGACGAAGTGATGTCAAGATATCTGACAAAAATTTTAAGATTGAAAATATTTTAGTGAAATAAAGGTTGACACTTTATGGCGAGACACGTTTATAATAATCACAAGAACGCAAGGAAGATGATGACAACTCAATAATTTTCACGCGGATGATGGTAGCGGGAGAGATTACCGACAGGATTGACAGGTAGCGCCGAAGGAGTAAGCCGTAACACGGTGAATCTCTCAGGCAAAAGGACCTTTACCGGACGCACCTCTGGAGAGAATTCTGAATGTAGAATCACCCACGGGGAAACTCACACACGATTGACATTATACTTACATGAGATGTGGGGTAACTCTCAGGTACAAAGGACAGAGCAGAAGGATTACGCAACGAGCGGGCTTTTTTCAGCACGACTTGTTATCCTTCTGTCTGTCCTTTTTTGGTGTTTCCCCGATTGATCATGCCAATTCGAAGAGGTGAAGAGATGAGTTCATTACAACGTACACCGCTTTACCCGCTTTATTCCGATTTTCCTTCTGCCCGCTGCATCGACTTTGGCGGCTGGGAACTGCCCGTGCAATTTTCAGGCATTGTGCAAGAGCATGAAGCCGTACGCAAGCACGCCGGCCTGTTCGACGTCTCCCATATGGGTGAATTTATCGTCACCGGACAAGACGCTGAAGCATTTATCCAGAAGATGACCACGAATGACGTAACCCGCATATCGATGGGTCAGGCCCAATACACGTTGATGTGTTACGACAACGGCGGTACGGTAGATGACCTGCTTGTGTATAAACTGTCGGCTGACCGATTTATGCTGGTTGTTAACGCATCCAACATCGACAAAGACCTCCAGTGGCTTCAAGACCATCTTGCAGGTGATGTCACCATCCGTAATGTGTCCGCTGAGACGGCTCTGATTGCACTTCAGGGACCTGCGGCCGTGAACATCATGTCACAGGCCACGACTGAGGTCTTAGACGAACTCCCCTCCTTCCATTTTATCCAGAACGCACAGGTTTGCGGCTGCTCCGCCCTACTGTCCCGTACCGGTTATACCGGAGAAGACGGCTTTGAAATTTATTGCTCCGCTGAGGATGCTCCCGCAATTTGGAGAGAGCTCTTAACCGCCGGAGAACCACATGGCCTTGTTCCAACCGGACTGGGCGCACGTGATACACTCCGTTTCGAAGCGAAACTGCCATTGTACGGCCAAGAGCTTTCGAGCACGATCTCTCCGCTTGAAGCCAGTCTCGGGTTCTTTGTGAAGCTGGACAGCGGCGATTTCATCGGTCGGGAAGCGCTTCAACAGCAGAAGCAAGACGGTGTGCCGCGTAAGCTGGTCGGCATTGAACTCATCGATCGCGGTATCCCGCGCTCCCACTATCCCGTATACAACCATGAAGGAGAACCCATCGGTGAAGTGACCAGCGGTACCCAATCCCCTTCACTCAAGCGAAATCTCGGATTGGCCTTGATCGAAACGCCATATACGAGCCTCGATACCGAGGTATGGGTTGAGATCCGCGGTAAGAAGTTAAAAGCCAAAGTAGTAAAGACACCATTCTACAAAAGAGGAGCTGCCTTAACATGAAGCATCGTTACTTGCCTATGACGGATCAGGATCAAGCCGATATGCTTGCTGCGGTCGGCGCGGAAACGATCGAAGATCTGTTTGCCGATATCCCCCAAGCGGTCCGTTACAACGGCGTCCTCCCCATGTCAAAACGGCTGGGTGAGCCTGAACTTCTGAAGCATATGCGTGACCTATCGGACCGAAATGCCGATTTTGACCGTTATACAAGCTTTCTCGGGGCCGGTTTGTACGACCACCATATTCCGGTTGTGCTCAATCATGTGATTTCCCGCTCTGAATTCTACACGGCGTATACACCATACCAACCGGAGATCAGCCAAGGCGAGCTGCAAGCGATTTTTGAATTTCAATCCTATATCTGTGAATTGACCGGCATGAAAGTGGCCAATGCCAGCATGTATGACGGTTCCACGGCGCTTGCTGAGGCTGCGGCTCTCGCCAGCGGTGCAACCAAACGGAAGAAAATCGTCATATCGCGTGCCGTCCATCCCGAAGCCCGGGAAATCGTTTTGACTTCGGCTCGCGGCCTCGATCTGGAAGTCGTGGAAGTCGGCATCGTCAATGGTGCTACCGACCAGGATGCGCTCGCCGCTGCCATAACGGAAGATACCGCCGCCGTCCTTCTGCAATCACCGAACTTCTTCGGCTGCATTGAAGACGTGAAATCGATCGAACCGCTGGTTCATGAGAAAAAAGCATTGCTTGTCCTGAGCGTAAACCCGCTGTCCCTCGGTTTACTGGAATCCCCTGGCGTGCTTGGAGCCGACATCGTTGTCGGCGATGCCCAGCCGCTCGGCATTCCAGCTTCTCTTGGCGGACCGACGTGCGGATTCTTCGCGGTATCCGAGCCGCTGATGCGCCGCATTCCCGGACGTATTGTGGGTCAAACCGTCGATCAGGACGGCAAACGCGGTTTTGTACTGACGCTGCAGGCACGTGAACAACATATTCGCCGCGAAAAAGCAACGTCGAACATCTGCTCGAACCAGGCGCTGCTCGCGCTGTGTGCATCCGTTTATATGTCCACCCTGGGTAAAGCAGGCATGCAAGAGGCAGCGCTTCTGAATGTGCGCAAATCCCATTATGCTGCCGACCGTGTCGCCAAAGGCTCCCTCTCCCTTCCATTCAGCTCGCCGTTCTTCAATGAGTTTGTGGTAAAGCTGCCTGAAGGAACGAACGTGAAGGAGATCAACTCGAAGCTTCTGCGTGCAGGTTACATCGGAGGTTATGATCTTGGCGCTGCGTACCCTGAGCTTCGAGGATGTATGCTAATCGCTGTGACCGAACGGCGGACGAAGGAAGAAATCGACCAATTTATTGGTGAATTGGAGGCGATCGTATGAAACCGGAAAAAGCATTGATATTCGAACTCAGCAAGCCCGGCCGTGTCGCCTATTCCCTTCCCGAATGCGACGTACCGGAGATCGACGCCGCATCATTAATACCAGAGGGCCTGCTGCGCGGCAAACCGGCCGAACTGCCGGAAGTATATGAAGTGGATGTCATTCGTCACTATACGGAGCTGTCGCGGCGTAATTTCGGCATCGATAACGGCTTCTACCCGCTCGGCTCATGCACGATGAAATACAACCCGAAGATCAATGAGGACGTTGCCCGTTTTGCCGGCTTTGCCAAGATTCATCCGTACCAGCCAGAAGAAAGCATTCAAGGCGCTCTGGAGCTGCTTTACACCCTGCAGAATGATCTGGCGGCACTTACCGGGATGGATCAAGTAACGCTGCAGCCCGCTGCGGGTGCGCATGGGGAGTGGACGGGACTCATGCTGATCCGTGCTTACCATGAAAGCCGCGGCGAGAAACGAACCAAGGTCATTGTTCCTGACTCCTCGCACGGCACCAACCCAGCCAGCGCAACGGTTGCCGGTTACGACACGATCACGATTAAATCCAATGAGCGCGGCATGGTTGATCTGGAGGCTCTGCGCGCCGTCGTTGGTGATGATACGGCCGCACTGATGCTGACGAACCCGAGCACGCTCGGACTATTTGAAGAGCAAATCGTGGAAATCGCCGAAATCGTGCACGAGGCAGGCGGTCTTCTCTACTATGATGGAGCCAATTCCAACGCCATCATGGGCATCACCCGCCCAGGCGACATGGGCTTCGACGTGGTCCATCTCAACCTACACAAAACGATGAGCACGCCGCATGGCGGCGGTGGCCCCGGTGCAGGTCCTGTCGGCGTAAAGAGTTTGTTGATCCCGTTCCTGCCAAAACCGATCGTGTCCAAACGCGAGGACGGCACCTATTATTGGGATTACGATCGTCCGCAATCCATCGGCCGCGTGAAGGCGTTCTATGGCAACTTTGGCATCCTGGTCCGGGCCTACACGTATATTCGCACCTATGGACCGGAAGGACTTCGCCGTGTCTCGGAGCTTGCAGTGCTGAATGCCAACTATATGATGCACCGTCTGTCTCCATATTACGAAGTTGCCTACCCGGGCCTGTGCAAGCACGAATTCGTGCTATCCGGCAAAAAACTAAAAGAGTTTGGCGTGCGGACCCTGGATGTTGCCAAGCGGCTGCTTGATTTTGGCTATCATCCGCCAACCATCTACTTCCCGCTAAACGTAGAGGAATGCATTATGATAGAGCCGACCGAGACGGAGAGTAAAGAAACGCTGGACGGTTTCATTGACACGATGATCCAGATCGCCAAAGAAGCCGAAACCACGCCGGAGGTTGTCATAGGCGCCCCTTATACCACGGTCGTGAAACGACTTGACGAAACGACGGCGGCACGTAAACCGGTTCTGAACTGCACCTGTGGTTAATATTGAATTGATCTATATTCCGTAAGAAAGGGTGTCCCTCGCCGCCGACGGCGAGGGACACCCTTTTATGTGCTGTACAACATAGGGATTAATACACCTGTTAAATGATGCCTATACAGCTGCAGCCAACTTGCCACTCTAACTCCTTGGTAAGAAATTGGTGGGCATTTCTTCGGAGACCAATAAACCTACTGTCATTCCCTGATACTATACGATTCTGCATCACTCGTTGGCTCAGGTTTTGGACCATATTAGCTCTCCGCTCATGGCATCAATGAAATCTAATACATACTGCGTATGGTTTCCTTCCGCTTCAACTCTCCTCTTGCATACGGGATCATAGATTAACTGGTAGTGAACTGTGTTGTCATCATAATAATCAAACCATTTGAGCGATACATCAAACTGTTCTACGTAACGGGCAAGCGCTGATTCCGGAGAAACTCCAGCCTCAAACTTACACGCCTCCAATTCACGGATTTTCTTCATAGACACACCGCGGTAGAGAAGCACTTCACCCGTAATCGTGCTTACACTGATATTTACCCGCTCCAGCCGTACGCGGTATTGATCAATATATAGCGGCATGTGGAAGAACTCACGATCAAGCGGTTCAGCTTCACCCTCATCTCCCCCTGGCTCACTGTCCGTTCCTCCGTCTTCCCCATCCCATTTCACTTCCAATTGCAGGTACTTTGCGTACGAAGGAAAGAATCTTCGCAAGAAAAGCTCTGCTCTTTCCCAGCATTGCTCGCGTGTGAATCTGACTTCTTCATTCCGGCTGTCCTGTTTTTGATGGTATGCTTCCAGGGAAGCTGTCGATTTATCAATATGTATCATAAACGCTGCTTGAAGATTACGAAGTGCGGTTCCCCAACGTCTTTCAAAATATACATCTACCGATAACGGATCGGTCGCAGAACGATCCTCTTCATCCTCATTAATATCGCTTGTATCGAAGTATAATAAAATCAGGTTTTGATCGTCTCCCCTAGGCTTATCAAGCACATATCGCTCCGTATCAATGCCTAGCTGCGCTTCCCAGAATTGAATCAAACTTGAATCTTCATCTGAGCTTGCATCCGCAAGTCCATGGCTTGGTGGAAGAATAGGGTTGATGGCATGGAGATTCTCCCTATTCAATTCTCCATGTTCCGCTTGGATGATTGGAACACTCGGCGGCAGCAAATCATGCTGCAAACTATGCAAAGGTTCACCTGTAATTGCATCGATCTTACGACGGCCTTGAATCGCTTCATAGACCAGGCGATGCTGATCTTCATCCCCTTCCATGTCATACACAGAAGGATACAATGTCGTTATGATTGGCTGCATATGCAGATCTTGAACAATCCTTTGCTTGGCAGCCTCGGCGCTGATAATCTTGGCCGGCCAAACCGGAAGCTCTTCTCCCAAAAATAATTCTGCCTTGTAATGAACGATATTTAAATTAGGGTCTAACCGAATATCGCAACCGGAGCTCGGTAACGGCAATCCGCCGACCTCGGCTCTAAACTCAATATCATAATAATTTCTTTTGATCACTGAATGGATATAAGTCAGCACTTCGTAATCAGGATGATGCTGAATCATGAACCTTTTTGCTGCTTCAGTTGCCTGCTCAATCGGATAAACTCCCTCTATAACATGATCCCGCTCTCGATCGATCTGAAGTCTCATCAGCTGTCCAGATCCCAGACTTAATGAGACCTCTATTCGTCTATCCTCGTGTGTAGGGTCTTCCCAGATAAACGTTCTTTCTTTCTCGTCGAATCCCTTGGGGGTGTTGTCCTCCATAACAAGTTCATAATGTTCAGGTATGAAAGTGATCGCTCTTGCAGCTGTCCGTAGCACCGAAATATCCATTCGCATAGTCCCGCTTCTCCTCCTTCTTGTTCTCTATTAGTACGCCCAAATATATGATATAAAGTATATAATTAGATACGGCTTACTTCTACCAAGCTGACAAAAGACGAAAGATGCGGTGATCAAATGAGTAACCCGATACATGGCCTGGATGTAAACCCATATCTTGAGCGTATTGGATACACGGGCCCGATTGTAAACAGCGCTTATATGCTCGCCAGATTGCAGGAACAGCATGTGCATACCGTACCCTATGAAAATCTCGATATCCTTGATCGAATTCCACTGTCCCTGGATATCCCCGATCTTTACGATAAAATCGTAACACGGCATCGCGGCGGCTATTGCTTCGAGCTCAATGCGTTGTTTGGCTGGCTGCTGCAGGAACTGGGATTCAAGGTCACTCATTACTTCGGACGCTTCTGGCGGGATGAAACCGATACGCCTGCTAAACGTCGGCATCATATTCTGCAGGTGGATATTGAAGAACAACGATATATTGCCGATGTCGGCGTCGGAGGAGCCGGACCTCGCCATCCTCTGGAATTGGTGGATGGCCTTGTGCAGACCCAGGGGAACGAGACCTATCGGCTCGTCCAAACTGAAGCGTATGGCTGGATGCTCGAAGAGTGGAAAAAAGAAGCCTGGGATCCCGTCTTCTCCTTTACGGAAGAACCTAACCTGCCGAGAGATTTCATCACCACTTCATTCTGGTGCGAGTATGCCCCCGATTCGCCTTTTAACAAAACGGCTCGCGTATCCATTCGTACGGCAGAAGGCAGAAACACCGTGGATGATGACGATTTCAGAATTTACAAAGCCGGCGGCGTCCACACCTTTAAACCGGGCAATGCACGGGAATATACCGAAGCACTCTATACATATTTCGGCATTCCTATCCATAAATAAGAATAAACCGGGCTTTCCCATGCAGGGAGCCCGGTTTTATTGTTAATATTCGACTTTGCGCTCGGCTGCGCTCCACGCTTGAAATGGCAGCAAATAATCCGCTGTTTGAACCTGCTTCATAGGGATGGAGCGCTGGTCCATCGGCATCGCGATTTCATCGTATATGAAATGATCGTCGAATCCGATCTCAGCCGCATCCTTCTTCGTGCTTGCATAATAAACGGCATCAGGTCTGGACCAGTAGATGGCCCCCAGACACATCGGACAAGGCTCGCAGCTGGTATAAATCGTACAGCCTTTTAATTGGAAATCCTCCAGGTGTTGACATGCTTCCCTTATGGCTTGCACCTCGGCATGAGCCGTCGGGTCGTTCAGCGCGGTAACCAAATTACGGCCCCTGCCGATCACTTGACCATCCTTCACCACAATCGCTCCAAAAGGACCACCCTCCACATGTTGAACGTTTCGATGGGCCTCTGCAATCGCTTGACGCATCCAGTACTCATGATTATGTTCGCTCATTGTGTACAGCTCCCTTCCCATGTTCATCCTGATCCCGGTGCTGTTATCCATCCATTCCAATCACCTGGGACAGCTAATTATCATCATAGCATACCTTCCTTTAATCTCCTCCATTTTTCCAGTTGAATGAAAAAAAATGGATTGACGAAGTGTATACAAACGTATACAATCACTTTAATAGTATACAAATGTATACGTGATTATTGATAAGGAGGTTGATGTTATATGCGCCAAGAGGATCAGGATACATCTGGTCAAAAACGGGCGGAGCCTCGCGAGCGTGATAGCAGCCACCGGCACGGAAGACGGCGAGAGGAAGGCTACGGCGGCAGGGAAGGCGGTAAGATGGCGCAGACGTTCCGCCGGGGGCGCGCGCTTTCCTTTTTGGACAATTTGATTGTGAAACGGGAGACTTTGAAGAAACAAGTGAATGACCCGGACTTTGAAGCCATCAGAGAAGTGGTCAGCGGAGAGCTGAAAGCGGTAGACCAGATCATTCAGGAGTACATTCAGGCTTTTGAGCTGTATGACACGAAACCATCGCAAGACACCCCATAATGGCTGTCCGCTAATCTTAAACCAATAACCCTAACAGAGGTAGAACTTGGAGTGTGATAATTCTTGATCAGAAAGTTTTTTTCGTACTATAGGCCCTATAAGGGATTGTTTATTTTGGATTTTACGTGCGCCGTTATTGCCGGACTGCTGGAGCTTGTTTTCCCGCTTGCCGTCAGCAAATTCATTGACGATCTGCTGCCCAGCCAGGATTGGCCGCTTATCCTGATTGCCTGCATCGTCCTTCTCTCCATCTATGCGCTGAATACTGCACTGCAATACATCGTGACTTACTGGGGGCATATGCTCGGCATTAATATCGAGACGGATCTGCGGGAGAAAATGTTTTCCCACATCCAGAAGTTATCCTTCCGTTTCTTTGATAACAACAAAACCGGCCATCTCATGGGACGCATCACAAATGATCTTAATGACGTCGGAGAAGTAGCCCACCATGGACCGGAAGACGTGTTCATCGCCGTTATGACACTGCTCGGTTCCTTCTCCTTAATGGCTTACATCAACTTAGAGCTAGCGCTTCTGACTTTTATCATTGTGCCGTTTATGGCATGGCTGATCATTAAGTTCGGAGGCAGAATGACCACGACCTATCGTCAACTGTTCCGTAATGTAGGGAATTTCAACGCCCGCATCGAGGACAATGTCGGGGGTATCCGTGTGGTTCAATCGTTTGCGAACGAAGAGCATGAGAATAAACTGTTTCAGGAAGAGAACAAGCAATTCCGGGCGACCAAACTGCTGGCTTATAAAACGATGGCAAAAAGCATGTCCATCAGCTATATGCTGATGCGTCTGATCACGGTATTTGTCATGATCTGCGGTGCCTGGTTCTTCATCCAAGGCAAAATTGAGATGGGTGAATTCATGGCCTTCCTTCTGCTCTCCAACATCTTCTTCCGTCCGATCGAGAAGATCAATGCCGTTATTGAGAGCTATCCCAAAGGGATTGCCGGCTTTAAACGTTACCTGGAAATCATGGATACCGAGCCGGAGATCGCCGATGTGCCTGATGCCGTATCCCTTTCATCTGTACGGGGAGATATCCGCTTTGAAGGCGTTACCTTCGGATACGAACCATCGCGGACGATACTTAATAACATCCATCTGACGATCCGTGCCGGAGAAACGGTTGCGTTTGTAGGACCGTCCGGTGCGGGAAAGACCACCATCTGCAGCCTACTCCCCCGTTTCTATGACGTGGATCAGGGGACGATTACGGTGGATGGGATCGACATCCGGAATATCAAATTGCAAAATCTTCGCAAGCATATCGGCATCGTGCAGCAGGATGTGTTCCTCTTCTCCGGTACGATCCGTGACAATATCGCTTATGGCGACTTACATGCCACGGACCAGCAAATCTGGGAAGCTGCACGGCGTGCTTCGCTCGATGAACTGATCCGAAGCCTGCCGGACGGTATGGAAACAGTGATTGGGGAACGCGGCGTCAAGTTGTCCGGCGGTCAGAAGCAGCGCTTGTCCATTGCGAGAATGTTCCTTAAGAACCCGCCGATTCTTATACTGGACGAAGCCACCTCGGCACTCGACACGGAAACGGAAGCGCAAATCCAGAAGTCCCTGGCTGAGCTGTCCGTCGGCAGAACAACGCTGGTGATCGCTCACCGGCTCACCACCATTCAGAGCGCGGACCGGATTATCGTTGTCAATTCCGAAGGCATTGCCGAACAGGGGACGCATCAGGAATTGATTCATTCCGGCGGCGTGTACAGCAGGCTTCACCAAGTTCATTAATGATCCTATGATCCGTTGTTTTACATGAATACTGAACTGATCGTCTTGAAATCCCTCAAATATATAAAGGATGCCTCCGCTTAGAAGCGGGGGCATCCTTTTTTTCGAGACTATTTATGAATTGAATCATTAGACAAGCTGCCAAGATATCACGCAACAGAATTTTCGCCTCATTGCCCTTGGATAAAAAAGTTGTCGCATGGAAACATTAATGGGGTACTACAAAGACATCAATTTCAGGAGGCCCTTTATGTTTTATATCTACAGTGTCGGTCTACTCTTCGGCGGACTGTCGATGATCAACCTTGTTTTCTCGTACCAAACCAAGCATATCCAGCACCTGTTCTGGCCTACGCTGCAGTTTCAGTTATTCATGCTTCCTCTGTTCCTCATCGCCAACATGTGCATCGGATACGGAATCCGTTATGGATATAAAGCCACCGATCAGTTAGGCTATACGTTGATTTTCTCCAAATGCCTGGAAATCCTGATTTCGTTAGGGGTGGCATACTTGTTCCTGAAGGAAGTCCCTACATGGAAAAATTGGGCCGGCATCGGTATCATTGCGCTGGGCATATTCCTTGTTAAACAGAAATGAGCGTATCTAGTGCACGGATGCTTTTTTCGCCTGATCCCCATCTCTGCCAACATCCTTTCGGACGTCAGATCCCCGTTGTTAAGTTATCTCTTCCCCATCCAACCTTGTTCGTAGGCGTAACGAGTCAGCTGGACCCGATTATCCAAATGCAGCTTTTGCAAAATGTTCTTCAGATGGTTCTTGACCGTATTCTCTGATATGCACAAGTCAACCGAAATATCGCGGTTGGACAACCCCTCGGCGACGAGCCCCAATATTTCTTTTTCCCGTGCCGTTAATGGACTATTGCTTGGATCCGGCTTGTCATGCTGCGAAAATTCCTTCAATATACGGAAAGCAAGCTCCCTGCTCATCGGCGCTTCGTCTACGGCAATTGCCTTGAGGTACTCGTGCCATGATTCGGGATTCAGATTCTTTAGCAGATAGCCTTGCGCTCCACGTTTCAGGGCGTCAAACAAGTGAGCAATGTCGTCGGACACCGTGACCATGACAATCTTAACGTAAGGAAATTTGTCCTTCACTCGCTTGGTCGCTTCCAATCCGTCCATCCCAGGCATCTGAATATCCATGAGAATAATATCAGGCATCCATATTTCGGTCAGTTCCAGCGCTTCCTCGCCGCTTTGTCCTTCGGCCACGACTTCAAAGGTCGGGTCACCGCTTAGAATGGTGCGAATTCCTTCTCTGGCAAGATCGCTGTCATCGATGATTAACACGCGAAACGGCTGCTCGTTCATGCGGTATTCTCCTTCCGAATGCTGATGATCGTCTTGTTGTTGCGTCTTTCCACCATGAACTTCCAGCCCATGGCCTCAGCCCGATCCTTCATGATTTTGATTCCATACCGGTTGCTGCCGAGCGGCTTGTCCAACTCAAACCCTTTGCCATCATCGCTGACGGAGCAATGCCAGCTTGAGTCCGCCGCTGTCGCCGTTATTATGACGTGCTTCGCTTCGGCATGCTTATGGATATTCAATAAGGCTTCCCTGATCGAAGCCAGCAGCTCCACCTTTTCTTTGGCAGATAGCATCTCATCCGGAATTTCCCACTGCACGTCGAAATGCAGATTCGTCTCCTCCTTAATTTCCTTAATCAAGCTGTCCATGCTATGCATCCACGGAATAGCTTGCGGATCTGCCGGATATCGGAGATTAGCGATAGCTTCTCGTACATAGGCATTGGTTCGGTGGACACTTTCCTTAATATCCTGATATGGAATTTCTCCGGTTAGCCCCGATTTCTCAATTCGGTCAATCTGTGCGTTCAGCAAGAACAAAGATTGGGCGATTCCGTCATGGAGCTCTCGGCCAATCTTCTCCCTTTCATGCATGGCCGCTTGCAGTGCTCTGGATTGGTTCAGTTCCTCCTGGTTCCGTTCAATCAATGAGAACAACTGGGTAAGAAACAGAATGGAAACCAAGAACACGATTACAGGCGCCAGCAGATTGCCAAGATCCATCGATATATAAGGCAGCAGAAACTCATGCCGAACATACTCCCATATGCCAATCGTCAAAGTGGGAATGATCAGAATCAACCATTTCATTTGTTTATAGGACATACCCTGCCTCCTATTTCATTTCAAAACATAAATGCACCCGTCGCTTTATCTATCATTTAGCAACTGGCTATCCCTTCATTGTAATCAAGATTGACCATAAACGGAATGACTCTAAAGAGCTACTGACCTTACCAGTTTCACCCGTACTGAAATAACCTATTTACAATTCGAGTACAAATCGCGTATAAAGAGTAAAAGATATCCATTCATTCCATTTCCGATGAAGGGAGCTGCAGTTAGATGAAGCAAAAAATTGCAGTGATCATTGTACACGGATTGGGAACACAAAAGAAAGACTATGCGGATAAATTTATGAAAAAATTGAGAGGAACCTTCTCTCAAACATCTGGCATTCCGCATGAGCAACTGGCCATGGAGGCCGTGCATTGGGCCGATGTATTCGCAGGACGCGAGTCCGAATTAATCAGCAGCAGCATTAAACCTTACCGTTTACGTTATCAGCACCTTCGGCAGTACGTGATCCACAATCTGGCGGATGCCGTAGCTTACCAACCCGTGGAAGCCGAGGATCAGAATTATGAGGCCATTCATCGGACCATCAGTGAAGCGCTGCACCGACTTGCCCTCGCAGCGGGCCCCCAGGCTCCATTATGCGTGATTTCTCATAGCCTGGGATCCGTAATCGCCAGCAATTTCTTCTATGATCTGCAATTCTCCTCCCGCGGGCATCGTCTTGTCGTTGACCCGGAAGCTCCGTTGGAGCGGGGAGAGCTCCTGACCTTATTCTATACGCTGGGAACCACCTTGCCGCTGTGGAGCATGCGGTACCGCGATTTTGATAGGCCGATCGAAGTCCCTTCCATAAAGCTGAAGCACTATCATGATCGGCTGCTGGGAGAATGGGTTAATTTCTACGATAAAGACGACATCCTTGCTTACCCTCTCAAAGGCATAAATGAAGAATATGACCGCACGGTTCGTAACGATATATCCGTTAATGTGGGAAACTGGCTAACCAGCTGGAATCCCCTGTCACACAGCGGTTATTTCTACAGCAAACCGATCCTGGAGTATATTGCTTCAAGTTTGGAAGCTACCTGGCGGAGTGTCAACCAAGTTAAATAAAGTTATGCCGCAAAGACCAGACGTCTTTGCGGCATTGTTCATCATAGGGTTATATTCATCACCCATTGTTCTCCGATCGGCCCCATTCTTCTCCTGCCCGTATCTTGGAAACCAACCCGTTCATAAAGCTGTTGGGCCGGAACATTCTTATGGTTTACGGCCAATACCACCTCATTGCAGGTAGGAAACTGACTCCGAATGAAGGATGACAGCGCAAGCATCCCTCTCCTGGCATATCCCTTACGCTGCTGCCGATGGTCAATGGATAAGGTGGTTAGCAGCATCGCATGAGGATTGCTTGTGTACTCTTTGACGCGTTCCGTCGCGTGCAGGATAAAGAAGCCAACCGGATGACCATCCGCTAAAATAACGATAGGATGCTGACCCTCAACTGCGTTAAGTGCTTCTTTCGGATGAGCGGTAAATTGGACTTGCTCATCCGGAAGCTCGAATTCTTTCAAGATGGGCAGGTGTTCAGCCGAACGGAAATCCAGCTGAATATGTTCTGCTTTTTGCATGGGTACATCTCCTCTGTATATGGTGAAATGGATACATAACTTACTCTATCCACTGCAATCCTAATCAACTTGATTATCCTGTTTCTTCGCCATACCACAGCTGTCGGAAGCTATCGCTTGAAGCCAGCAGCTGTTCCGCCGTGCCTTCGGCTTCAATCTCTCCTCCGTTCAACACGATAATATGGTCAGCATGGTTAAGCGCGGCTTTTCGATGGGATACCACGAGACAAGTCGCTCCTCCTCGCTCGCTGAACAATCTCTCCCATAACTTGCGCTCCGTCTCAACATCCAATGCACTTGATAAATCGTCAAACACATACAGCTCCGCGTCCCGTACGAGCATCCGTGCAGCTGCAGTCCGCTGAGCTTGACCACCGGACAGCTTGACTCCGCGTGGTCCTACCATCGTCTCCAGGCCATGCTGCAGATGCTTGATATCTTCTTCCATTACAGCAGCATGAAGTGCGCGTTCCAAGCTCCCCGGCTCTTCGGTTATGCCTAGCAGGATATTGTTTCGCAGTTTATCGCTGTACAGCCTGGGGATCTGTGCCGTATATGCACTTTGAGGCGGGATGAAGAAATCAGCTGGCTCCGTCACCCTTTCACCGTTCCACCGGATTTCGCCCTTTTCGGCAGGAAGTAAGCCCAGCAATGTGCGAACTAACGTCGTTTTGCCGCTGCCAATCATCCCCGTAACGACAGTAAAAGTACCCCTCTTTAGGGTCAGATTAATATTCGAAATGCCGCGCCCGGTTTCGGGATATCGATACGACAGTCCTTGCGCTTCAAGCAACGAGAGGGGCGGTGCCTTGATAATAGCCGTTTCCATGCCGTCTTCGGCAGCGGAAATAGCGGAAGGATTGAATCTTCCTTGGGTCAACGAATTCATCTGTGCCCTGCGATCAGGATGAGCTTCCTTCTGTTGATTCCGTTTGTTCTTAAACTTACCGATACCGATATAATTGGCAGCCGTAAGCAGCGAAGCAGGTGCCCCTTGAAGCATGGATTTGATGCGCTGAAAGCTGACGCCCATCTGCTTGTAGTAAGTCATGAAGTTGCCTACGTTCGATATAAGCTGTGTGACAAAAGTTAAATAATATACAAAGAGCGACAAGTCCCCAACCGTAAAATCGCCACTTCGCATCTTAAGACTCGCAAGCACAAGGATCAATCCTGTACCGAGATTCACGGAGTTGGTGAACACGGAAGACAAGGTTTCCGTTAACAGTTTATCCTTCACCACGGACTGGCGCCGCTTCTCACTAAGGCTTACAAACCGTTCCACTACGCGTTTCTCAGCCCCTGCGACTTGAATGGCTTGCACATTGGCAAACATTTCGCTAATCGCACCGGTTACCTTTGCCGTCGATTCCCGACTTGCGGCCCTGTATTTCTGAATCCGTGCGGTCGCAATCTGGGCAGCAGTAACCACCAATATCAAAGGAACGAATACGAGAATCGTCAGCTGCAGATCAATGGATATGAGAATCCAGCTGGCAACGATTACGAATCCGACCAGTCCTAGAGTGTCCACGGACCAGCTTGTCGCTTCTTCGGCCTGATCGACGTCATCCCGGAAATTGCTGATGGCTTCTCCCGGAGAGCAGGGTATTGCCCGTGCTCCAGGCTCTTTCATGACATGGGACAGCATATTTCGGCGAAGCAAGGTGCTGATTCGGAAGCGAAAATGCACGTCTGTCATGAAACCGCCGAAGATCAGCGCAATTCGGGCTAATGCAGCGCCAATGAGCAGCACGGCAATTGCCCAAACGCCGTAGGGAAAAGTATATGTACCTTCCAAATGGTCGAAGAAAGCCTTAGTTAACAGTCCGGGAACAAGCGGTGCCATATGGATAAGGGACCACGCGAACAGGTTGATTAGGTACAACCCCGGGCGGTACATAATCAACCGCCAGAAAAAATGCCTTGTTTTCATGCCAGCACCTCCTCCATTCCAACGGCAAGCATGCGGCTAAACCGTGATTGCGGGTTTGAGGCAAGCTCTTCCCGGCGTCCGCTTTCGAGCATTCTACCATTCTCCAGTATGAGAATTCGGTCGGCACGCTGAACCGTAGCCAAGCGGTGGGCAATGATAATACAGGTCTTCTCCTGAAGCAGGCGCGTAATGGCTGCTTCAATCCGGTACTCCGTTAACGGATCGAGGCGGGACGATGCTTCATCAAGGATGACGAGACCCGGATCCGTCAAGAAGACGCGGGCAAACGCCAACAGCTGGGCCTCACCGGCCGACAGGCTTCCGCCGCCTGAGGCAAGGCTCGTACCGAGTCCTTCGGGAAGCGAAGCATACCAGTCTCCAAGCCCAAGCTCCTCTAGCACGGATATAATTCGGCGATCCTCGATGCCTTCATCAAACAAGGTCAGATTATCACGAACTGTCCCTTCCAAAATCTCAATATTCTGCGTAACCATCGCGACCTTGCGCCTCAGTTCATGAAGCTTGCAGTCCCGGATATCCGTTCCTGCCAGCTCGATGCTTCCCTCCTGCGGATCATAGAAACGCAGCAGCAGGCGGGCGATCGTCGTTTTTCCGCTGCCTGTACGCCCGAGCAGCCCCAGAGTCTGGCCCGGCTCGAGCCGCAGCTGCAGATTTTCGAGCGTAGCCTGCCCGCCCTCTTCATAGGAGAAGTTTAGGTTGCGGAATTCCACCGACAACGGGCCTGCCGGAAGCGGAGCTCCGGGACCGTCTTTGATCTGGGGCTCGGTTGCAAGCAATTCCCGGACTCGCATCAAGCTGGCATCCGCCTTTTGCAGGTCCTCCAATTGGGTGCGGATCTTCTCGATCGGTTTGGCTAGCAGCTCGGTATAATAAAACACTAAATATATGGAGCCGATCGTCAAACCGCCCTGTCCGTTCTTCCACAGTATGGCGCAGACGATAAATGCGGCCGCATTGCCAAGCGCAAACACCAATATCGTTGTGCTCCACATGAGGAAAAATCCGATGAATGCACGTACTCGAACCGGCAGCATGCGTCTGGCCATCTCGTAGAATCGATTCATGACATATCCTGCCGCCCCGTTAGCACGCGTATCTTCAGTGCCTTCGAGGTGTTCGCCAATGAATCCGTAGAAATCCGCATTCAGCTCGCGCCAGCGCTTCCATACCGGTATGGCAAATCGACGGATATGTTGAATGACGTAAATGCTGCCGACAACAAACACGGTCATGACAAATCCAATCCAGAAGTTCTCCCGATACAGGAGAGCCAGAATTCCGATCATAAGGAGCAGATTGCCGAACAGATGGATAATAAAGCTGGAGAAGAAATTGGCAAGCGCATTCACATCGCCATCGACTCGTTCGATTAAAGAGCCCGACGTTTGGGTTTTGTGAAAGCTCATATCCAGCGACAGGCAGTGCTCCGCCAATTCTGCTCGAAGCTTGTTGGTTGTCGTCCAGCCCAGATTCTCGCTATAGTAAGCAGCCGCAATGGAAACGCCTTGTTGGAGCAATGAAAATACGATAAAAAAACCTGCCGCATAATAAAGGGATGTCAGACTTCCCTCTCCTTGAGCCGTATCGATAAAATACCGGATGATCTGCGGATTAATCAGTTGCAGCCCGATTGAAAATAACAGTAGCACGCTCAAAGCTACCAGCAATTTCTTATGCGGGAATACGTATCGGAATAACATTTCCCTATACATGCCAATCCCCGTGGTCCTTCGCTTGCTGTTTAACATGCGATCGCTTTGCATTCGTCTATAATCCCCCCGCTTCAGGTTAACCCTCTTGATAATAATAAGCTTCCTGGGTAGATATGACAAGAACATGGGTTCTTGTTTTCGAAAAAATTTACAGCCGATTGATTAAAGACACATCTGCCGCAATATCGGTAATATCAAAGTGACCCTTTTGAGCATACGCCAAAAAGACCAGCCCCCTCAGCATGGAGACTGGTCTTCAAAACCGTTACGTATAGAGAATCAATCACATCTTATGTTTCTGCCACTAATTTCAAGAATTGATTAATCATTTCGGGGGTTATTTCCTGGTTCTCTGGCATACTGACAGCCGGGCTCTTATCAACGGATTGGATGGCCACATTGGATCTGGCCGCACTTGAAGCGATACCCGATCGGGCTTGTCCATCATGCACATTGTCATGATTAGCTAGCATCATCATCAGAAAAGCACTCCCAAGTCCTAACGACCACATACTCATTTTGTTTTTCTTATTCATTTGCGTTGCTCCTTCCATCACTTGTAGTGACATACCTAGTATAAGGTCCAAACCTTAACGAGAGATGAAGGCAGCCTAAAATCCAGTTAAGCAAAGTGAAGAAACGATTATTTGCATGAATTCCATCACTGCTATAAAACAAGCCACATTTTATGATTATCAGACGCTATTTCTCAGTTTACATAACATTAATTATGTAGTAATCCTTGTAGATTACTTCCAAATCTGATCGAGCTTATCCGAATAGAAAGCAATCGCCTTCTGGTAGCTTTTGATTCCCTCGTCATTACTGGTTTCGCCTATTTCTTTAAGCAGAAGTGCCATCGCCTTATCGTATTGTCCCAAATTGTACAAGGTCATCGCATAAAATACGTTAAACTCCCTCGCCTCGGGATATTCCTGCAAGCCCTGCTCCAAAATCCCCTTGGATTTGTCGTACATTCCCAACGTACGATAGGTGCTTCCAAGTCCAAGCAATGCACCGCATCGCTCAGGATTTTTCAGGCCAGAAGAGATCGCCTTCTCATAATAAGGAACCGCCTCACCCTCAAGCCCCATCAGATCATGCACCCAGGCCAGCTGATACAGGATTTCGGGATCGTCTGGGGATTGGGCTAACAGCCCGAGGAGAATTTCTTTGGCTTCCTCCGGTAGACCTGCAGTGCGGAGTTCAATAGCCTCTTGCATCGTTGCCATAAGTCACATCCCTTTTGATTGATAACGCCGCCCTCTCCCTTATCTTACCAGCTCCCATTCATGCTCGTCAAAATCGTCAACAACCACCTTCATCTCTTACTTAACCTTAAGATGAGGTGGTTGTCACAAGAATTACTGATTGATTTACGCTTTATTCTCAATACTTAAGCGTTGATTGTCCTCTTCGGTAACCAACTCGGGATTGCCTGGCCAGAAAGCCCACTTGCCCAAGAGTGCTGTGATCGCGGGTACCAGGAAATGTCTTACGATGAACGTATCCAGCATAACACCGATGACCGTGATGATCCCAAACTGTACCAATACTTGAATCGGAAGCGTATATTTATTTTGAAAAAGCGACCGGCATGTCTTACACTATAGGCAGGAGGTCATCATGACAAAAATACGCAACCCCCGAAATCCCGGGCGTCCCAAAGCAGCTGCCGATCAGGCTCCTATCCAGGAAACCATCCTCTGGACCGCCTCCAAGTTATTCATGGAGAATGGCTATGAGTCCGTATCCTTACAGCAGATCGCTAAGGCTTGCCAAGTGACCAAGGCTTCCATCTACTATCATTTCACAAACAAACCCGAGCTGTTTAAAATAGCGGTGACCACGATTCTCGATAAAGCGTATGCTTCCACTCATCGCTTTCTGCAAGAGGCCGATACGCTGGAGTCCGGATTAATCCGGGTGGCTGAAGCGAAGATCGCCCGTCCGCATGCCGAGATGGAGACGATGATGCGGGAAGCGGAGCCTTTTTTATCCCAGGAGCAGATGTCCGCGATCCGTGAGGCGGAACAGCGAATTCATGGAGTCATTGCCGATCGGTTTGATCAAGCGATGCGTTCCGGCGAGCTTCGGGAAGGCAATCCTCTGCTTATGGCGCAGGCTTTCTCGGCGATGCTGATGCTGGGCAATCGTGAAGATACCCGGAGCGGTTATGCCAGCGCTCGTGATATGGCTGTTGAGATCGTGGATCTATTCTTGCATGGAGCAGTGAACCTTCCAAAGTAACACTGGGCTCTATAACTGCATCCTTCAATCATGAATCGGCGAGAATTAGTTCTTCGAATCAGGGGCATCGATCAGTGTTTTAGATTTTATTCCAGAAAGCAACGTCTTCAAGCGGCAATCTTATCGTTGGCCGACCTGGAGCGGCTGCTTTCCCGATAGCAATCAACATCACGCTGCGGTAATGGGCAGGAATATTGAACTCTTCCACGAATTGCACTTTGTTATATCCGCCCATCGGCACGGTATCATAACCCCTTGCGCGTGCACTCAGCATCAGTTGCATGGAGATCAGTCCAGCATCCACGTCCACGATGCTTTCTTTCACGGATTGATCCATATTCGCATAAAGATTTTCGGCCGTATGGATAAAGTATTGCTTCACCTCTTCGGTCATATATCCCGCTTCTTCAGACATCGAATAAATCTTCTCGCCCTTCTCATACCATTTCATATCACCCAGCACAGCTATGACGGCCGAGGCTTGAAGTACATGCTCCTGATTGTTTGCAATCGGATGCAGCTTCTTCAAAAGCTCAGCATCATCAATCACAAGAAAGCGCCATGGCTGCAGATTGCTTGAGGAAGGTGCCAGTGTAGCATCCTTCAGAATCGCTTCCATCTCTTCTCTTGGAATCTTTACCGACGGGTCGTACTGACGGACCGAGTGGCGTTCCTGAATCACGGTTTGAAAATCGGGTTTTGTTATGGTAGACATGGTTTTTCCCCTCCAAAATTATATTGTGCATTTTTCTGCACAGTTTAAATCGCAAGTTAACTGTGTTGTTTAATGCACAGTATATAGCAGGCTGGATTTCTTTGTCAATCACTTTCTGAAAAGTTCACTGAGCGATGTCCGCAATCGTCCGGGATTCCAGTATTTTCAGGGTACTGTCCTCAATCTCGGATAAAATGCCGACAAAGGATTCCTTGATTTCCTCGGCAAAACAATGTCCGGAAGCCGCATCCAGCATACTGTCGCTGATGGAGCTGTGGACTTGAAGAATCGAGTAAACTTCAGCCAGTGTAATGTCGCAGGCATTCTTCTTCAGCCGGTATCCGCCGTCTCTTCCTTCACGCGACTCAATCATATCGGCTTGCGCAAGTGTTTTCAGCACGCGTCGAATCAAAGTTGATTCCGAGTGCAAATACGAGGCGATATCGCCGCTCGAGCATTTACCGGAGTGACGTTCAAGCGTAACCAGCGCTTGTACAGCCAGACTGAAGGTTTTATAAGTGGACGGGCAGGCCATTGTCGATTTTTTGGAGGCCGCTTCTTTATGGATGCTCATGTTCCTACCCCCTTTTTCAAGTTTAGATTTTCCTTAAATAGGCATTCTGCAGCTTTAGCTGTCGTTCCCAACAAGCTTTTCATTATTGTAACGTAAACCTGACACTCCATCAAGCGCAACAAAGGACCATCGTCTAATGGCCCTCATCTTCAACCAGTGCTTGAGACTCATACAAATTCGCCTCTCGGTAATTCACATCCATTCTCAGATGGCTCGCCAATGACCTGTCAATATCGCCCTGTTCGAACATGCTTTGAATCTCGTTACGCTCGGATTGAATGGCTTTAAGTTCCAGTTCCCGGCGTTCACTGCTAAGCTTCTGCTTTCTTCGACTCCACACACGATCATTCTGAAGAAAATGCTCCATTGCACGATAGTCTGCAATAACGGCTTGCAGGATTTCCTGCCTCTGTGCCGGTTTCACCGTTTGGATCTCATGTATTGCAGCACGAATCGCCTCCAGCTTTAGTGCCTTATACATATCCCAATCCGGATGGTCCGGAGACATGCGCGTTTCATGGGACTCGTTTTTTTTCAGCAAGTTCTTCAAGTTCCGCCATAAATTCCTCATAAGCAGCTTGAACTTATATCGGCTGGTAAGCAGCATCTCGACTTTGTTCAGCGAGGATAGGAACAGCTCCGCGACCCTTGCGGATGCTTTATGTTCCTTAAGCCACGTTTCCGCAACGTTCCGTTCCGCTGCGAGTCCGATTTTTCTTACTGCGATGGTGGCTTTCCAGAACTCCCGCATGTCGCTCTTATCCGTTATTTGTGATTGCTGAAGCCGCTTCGTATACGCATAGATAAGCTGAACTGCCTCTTCCTTATTTTCATCCGTCATTTCTTCACGCACGGTACGTATACCCGCTTGCAGCATATGAAACCGTGCTTCTTTCTCGCGATTGATCACCGCGGACGAATCCACATGTTTCTCCCGTGTCAAAAGCGGAAGCAGAACACTCGCGATCACCAGCGTTAACAAAATCACGCCCGCACAGATGAATAACATTAAGCTTCGTTCTGGGAAAGGACGATTGTCCGAGAGGGTGAGCGGGATAGAGAAAGCCGCAGCCAGCGTCAATGCTCCCCGTACGCCCGATAGTGCAGTCAACAGGGAAGATTTATACTGACGGTTCGTAGATGCCCAGACCCATGCGAAACGCAGCAATATCAATACAGCCGTTATAAGAAAAATATAGCCGAGAACTTGTCCATTGTTATAGGCAGGGTCACTCCATATTTGATTAACGACTCCTGGGATTTCATGCCCGAGCAGAATGAACACCAGCCCATTTAGCGTGAAGAGAATGACCGACCAGGTGCTGTCCGATACCACTCTGAGCTTTATGGACGCCGATCGCATGCGATCCCTCTCAACCGCATGGGTGACACCCGCCGCAACGACAGCCAGAATCCCGGATAGATGAAATTCCTCGGCGATAAGGTAGATGATGAATGGCGTCAGAATGATGATCAGCATATGAAGCGTGACGTCCTCCATACCGAGACGGCGAAGCAGCATTCGGAACCAGATCACAAGAAATCCTAGAAGTGCGCCGATCACGATGCCTCCAACCGCAATGACAAAAAAACTGCCGATGGCATTCGTTAACGAAAAATAACCCGTTACGGTAGCTGCAATCGCAAAATTAAATGCAACGAGACCGGATGCATCATTCATCAGCGCTTCGCCTTCAAGCAAATGCATGATTTTTCCCGGCAGCTTCACCCTGCCTGACAGGGAGCCCACCGCAACCGCATCGGTAGGCGAGAGTATCGCCGCCAGCGCAAATGCAGCCGATAACGGTATGGTCGGAATAAGCCAATGAATGAAAGGGCCCGCGATCAGTACCGTTGCAAATACAAGACCTAGCGCCAGCAGCAGGATACTGGACCTGAGCTTCCATAACTCTTCGCGCGGGGTAAGCTTCCCGTCATTGAACAAGAGCGGTGCGATAAACAGAACCATGAACAATTCCGGGTTCAGCGGAACGTGATGGAACCCGCGAATATAGGCGGCCCCGATCCCAAGCGCAATCTGAATCAACGGGACAGGTATGAACGGCAGAAATCGATTAATAATGTTTGAAATACCGACAAGGACCAGAAACATAAGTACCATAAGAAATATTTCCACAACCCTGCTCCCTCCTCGAAGAATTATCGTAACATTAGGATATCCATCAATAGACTGGTATAGGTTGTGTAGAATATTAAAGGTTTATTTATGAGTTGGAGAAGTTTCAACCTTTATACCACCGCAAAAAAACAAGGCTTCCTAAAGGAGGTATCCTTTAGAAAGCCCTTGCGCTTGCTCTTGCTTATTAATAAGCAGTCCAGCCTGCATCGGCTGTTACAACAGTACCATTGACGAAGCTAGCTTCATCTGAAGCCAGGAACAGTACGACTTTCGCGATCTCTTCCGGTTCGCCTGCCCGCGGGTTCAGGTTGATACCAGCCATCGCTCTTTCCATGCCGAACGAATTCGGCGCGTTGAGGGTGGTGCTGATATTCGTGATGACACCTCCTGGAGCAACCGCATTACAGCGGATTCCCTGCGTTGCATATTGGAAACCGACATTCTTCGTTAATCCGACAACGGCATGCTTAGCGGCCGTATATGCTGCACCCGCTCTGGACCCCATTAGACCTCCAGCAGATGCAATGTTGACAATGACTCCGCTTTTCTTCTCCAGGAAGATTGGCAATGATTTACGAATGGTCCTCATCGGTCCCGTCGTGTTGATGGAAAATACGCGATCCCATAACTCATCCGTTAGATCGGCAGCCGGTACGAAGTTGTCCATAATGCCAGCGTTGTTGATCAGAATATCAAGCGTTCCATATTCATTAACAGTAGCATCTACCAGCTGCTGAACATCTTCTTCCTTGGCCACATTCGCTACCAATGCCAGGGCCGTGCCGCCTTTTGCCGTAATTCCGTCAACAACGGCTTGCGCTGCCTCAAGACGCAGGTCAGACACGACAACCTTTGCGCCTTCGGCAGCAAACAGTTCCGCTGTCGCTTTTCCCATACCGGAAGCAGCACCCGTAACTATCGCAACTTTACCAGCTAATCTCATGTTCCATACCCCCATTATTGGTTTGATATCATTTCGAAATTCAGTGACAACATTCAACAACTGTACAATACATGACATATGTCTATTCTAGTATAATTGTAGTATGATTTAGGTCACAATCATTAAAAAACGTGGAAATGTACGATACCGAACAAAAAACATAAATTTGTTTATATTTTAATAATTAAATTCGTTATATTTGTAACCGAAAGGACTCGAATCTATGCAAATGAGCAATAAAAGGACCGACCGTCGCATCGTCCGCAGCCAAGAGGCTTTAAAGCAAGCACTTCTATCACTCCTCTCGCAGAAGAGCTTCTCCAGCATTTCCATTACGGAAATCGTAGAGTTAGCGAATTACAATCGAGGAACCTTCTATACCCACTACGACAATAAAGAGTCTCTTCTGGATGATATCCTAACCCCTTTGATGGAGGAACTGATTGCTTCCTTCAGGGCTCCCTACGGGGAAGTCGACGTATTTCATATCGATGAGCTGCCTGCTAATGCGGTAAAAATATTTGATCATATTCATCAAAATGCAGACGTATATACAGCCTTATTCAAAAGCGATGTTCTGCCGCTGGTCCGGGATAAAATGTTCTCGGCATTAAAGCAAATCGCCATGGAGGATCTGGACTATCCCGGTGAAGAGCTCAACCATGAACTTCTCATTATCTACAACATGCACGCCTTAATCGGCCTGGTATTCCACTGGATCGAGAACAATTTCCACTATTCCGTCCCTTATATGAGGGATCAGCTGGTTCTCATGATCAACTGGAGGCCGAGAAGCGTTAGAACACAAGTCAAGCGCACGGATCCTACATGAAATCAGAGCTGATAACATAGAAAAAAGCACAAAAAACCATCAACCCGATCAAATAGCAAATCGAACGGATAATGGTTTTGGTTGTTGAGATAAGCCAAAGACCGCCTCCAAAGGTAGTTCTGAACTACCCATGGATGCGGCCTTTTCATTAATACCGATCAGTTATATCTATACTCTAGAGAAAATAGCGTCGAGTGTACTTTCGACGATTCGATCGGCTAACTCCCGATTCATCGTAGCGGAGTTCATCACCCGCAGTCCGT
Source organism: Paenibacillus sp. FSL W7-1332 (assembly GCF_037969785.1). NCBI lineage: Bacteria > Bacillati > Bacillota > Bacilli > Caryophanales > Paenibacillaceae > Paenibacillus > Paenibacillus sp. FSL W7-1332. The sequence continues at coordinate 4,345,769 of NZ_CP150209.1, forward strand.
AATAGCTGCTTAAGAATAAACTAGCCAGCTGCTTCGCAGAGCGTTCACCTCGTATCTCCCCCGAATGAATCGCCTCTTCCATCACGCGGACCAAGTCTTCCTCGAGATCATAAATATATTGCCCGAATATCCGTTCAACCATCGGGTCCCGCCCAGCTCGTTCCATACTAATATTAACCGCCATGCAGCCGCGATGATTCGGATCCGAAAAATCCATGCCGATCGCCCATTCAAACAAGGCGTGCAGCCTTTCCTTAACCGGGACGGACCGACCCAGAATCTCTCTGGATATCTCCAGGCCTTCATCATTGTAACGCTGGAGCACCTGCTCGAATAACTCATTCTTGCTGCCAAACGCATTGTACAGGCTCCCTTTACCAAGCCCTGTCTTCTCGCACAGCTCTTGCGTGGAACTCGCTTCATAACCCTTGGACCAGAATACGTCCATGGCTGCATCAATGACAGCTTCTTTCTTGAACTCACGCGGTCTACCGTTCGTGGTCATTCCCCTCATCCCTTTTAAACATGATCTTTGTTATCTAAAAGTATAGGGTTTATGTACCACTCAGTCAAATATTATGATTCTCCCATAAAAAGTCTTCGAACGGTTTCATACGCCAGCTTCGGACGCCGATATTCATCCACGATGCCTTTGCTGTTCCGCGTGCATGAACGATTCAGCAGCCAACCAAGCCCTTCCGTCACGCGGCAATCGCTAAATTGCCATATGAACATCCCGGAAATGTATTCGCGCTCCATGTATGCCTTCAGATTGCTCGCGATAATATCGGCCTGACGCTCCTCGGAGCCTTTCTCCCGATTCGGACTGCGGAATCCGTAGAACCCGTCCCCTCCGAATTCACTCATAATCATCGGTTTACCTTCTCCGCCGAGCGCATCTGCCCAGCTTCTGGCCAGATCCGCCAGTTCCCCAGGATTCTCGTCGGTATACCAGCCTGGATAGAGATTGAATGACACGATCTCCGCCAAATCAAAACATTTCTCCTGATCACGGTGATGGGAAGCGAAGGACCGGGGCCTACTTGGATCAAGCTCCCGAATAATGGTTAGCTGCTTCGCGTAGTGAGCTCTCCCCTCCTCCGTATTACTGGCGCATTCATTCAGAATGGCCCATATCAGGATGGACGGATGGTTAAAATGCTGCTGCACCATTTCACGAGTCACCTGCTCGCTCTGCCAACCGAAATTCGGGTGCAGCATCTGCTCCAGACTCAAACCGCGGGCGTGATTTTCTTCCCACACCGCAATCCCTCGTTCATCGCATAGATCGAGAAATCGCTCATCGTTCGGATAATGGCTCGTCCGAACGGAATTACAACCAAGCTCTATTATGAGGTCCACATCTTTTACCATGAGGGGCAGCGGAAGTGCGGAACCGGCCATGGGATGGTCCTCATGCCGGTTAACGCCTTTGAGCACGAGATTCTGGCCGTTCAATTGGATTTTTCCGTGATGCGTTGTTATCTCGCGAAAGCCTATCCGGTCCAGCCAATCATCGCAATCCGTACCATCAACGGCAAGGACCGCTCGCAGCACATACAAATTCGGGTCGTCCAGCGACCATTCCAACACACCTGGATACGATACGGTGGCTATTCGTTCGACCCGCTCCCCTGGCTTCACTTCAAAGCTTCCAAGCACCCCCTCCACCTCAGCCAGCGAACCGCGGAGTGATCCTTTCTTCACAAGGCTTCCAAGGTTTCGGATCACTACCTTCCAAGAACCGTGCCAAACCCCGCCCTGTTTATATGGAGTGAACATGACGTGTTCAATGTATAAATCGCTTATCTCCTCCAGGGCAACCGGCCGAATAATGCCGCCGTACGTATAGTAATCGTTAGGAACATGAAGGGCCGATTCCTCGTTAAAGGAATTATCCACATACACCAGCAGTTCATGTTCACCGGCTTGAACTTCCGGGATGACCATGTCAAAGGCGGTATATGCGTTATAATGACGGACTGCCAATTCCCCGTTGAAATAAACATGTGCCGTGTGGCTGACCCCTTTGAATTCGATTCGCAAATTGGTTTTTCGAGACAGCGAGATGATCTTGCGGTATACCCCAACTCCCCTATAGTTTCCGAAGCGTGGGTGCATCTCCCAGCAACCGGGAACAGGCAGCTTGTCAGTGTAACTGGCTGGTCGCTCCCCTATGCCGGCTACTGGAGCAAACTCCCACATTCCCTCCAGTTCCTTGCACTTTCGAATATGGTGGGTATCAAATAATCGCAGCATTTCTTCTCCTCCTATCCATCATGCGGCTTTGAGGATCCCCTCAAAAATCCGATAAGTAAACACTAGATTATTGATGCAGCGTACTCCATAGAAAAGCCGATACAAAACATGTAAAAATCGCTCCTTGCATCCCTGGCGATTATTGCGATCCTGAGTTATTCTTTTCATATATCACCTATCAGGATGGAGGCTGGACTGCCGTGTATGATGCTCGAGATTTGGTTGTGCGGATCAACTGGACCTTCCGAAAGACAACCTCTTCCGATTGGTCTGATATCCGTAATAATACGTCAGTGCACAGTTTCTACTGGATCCATGAAGGCAGCGGAATCTTCTATGCGGATCAAGCATATCCGGTAAGTCAAGGCATGCTGTTTTATATGGAACCAGGCTTGCAGATGCGTATGAAAAACGCTCCGGAAGCCCCTCTTACCATAAGCATGGTGCTATTTGAATGCTGCTGTCTTCAACATTCCCGGTCTGAATGGCAGCTCCCTCAAAGCGTTCAGCGGCTTGATATCCCATTTATGGCCCATTATCTAGGCGAGCAAGCCATCGGGATGGACCATGGTTTCAGCGAGTTGACAAGGGCTTGGGTTCCCGGGAATACGGATAGTGAATTGGAAAGCAGCGCCCTGCTTCTAAGGATGATCGCCAAATTACATCAGGAGAACAAGCCGTCTCTAATAGAGCCCGCATATGAGGCATATCACAGGATAAAATCAGACATCGAAGACCATTACGCCGATCCGCTTCATATTGGATCCTTAGCAAAGAAACATGCCATTTCAGAGTCATATTTGCGAAAGCTGTTTATGAAGCATCTGCATGTTTCTCCCAAGGACTACCTGACCGACATCCGTATGCGGCATGCAGAGCGTTACTTGGCATACACGTCGTATACATTGAGGGTTATCGCCAACGCATGCGGATATCATGATGAATTTCATTTCAGTAAAGCATTTCATAAGTACAAAGGGATGGCTCCCGCAGCGTTTCGAAAAAGCTCAAAACATGCGAATCATTCTACCCTGTAACTGTTGCTGATTGGTGTATCGGCGTATACTCTCGAATCTAAGAAAACCTTATGTAAGCGAAATAAAATTGTATACCAAAAAACGGACTTTAGAGACGTTATTCAACACTAGCAGCAAATCAACTGCCATTGCCCATAATACGACTCTGTCGTCCGTTTTAACTGGAACATGATTCTTGGTGTAACCGATTGTCTCTAGAAAATTTTATCCCGGCGGCGGGGCCGTGGATCGGCGGATGACCAGCTCTGGGGGGAGCACAATCCGCTGTGGAGGTTCTCCCTGGCTGGACAGATTCCTGACTACAAGGTCTACCGCCAGGCGGCCCATCTGTTCCATCGGCTGGGCAATAACGGTGAGCGGCGGATCGGTTACCCGGGCGAGAATCGTATCGTCAAAGCTGACGACCGAACAGTCCTCCGGAACGCGCAGCCCGAGCTCGCGGATCGCCTGAAGGGCGCCGATCGCCAGCAGGTCGTTGCAGCAAAACAGCGCCGTGGGCGGTTCCTCCAGCTCCAGAATAGCTTTGGCTCGGCGGTATCCGTCCTCGATCTTATGGTCACAGGCCGCCATATAGTCGGGAGACGGCTCCAAACCGAGCAAGGCGGCAGCCTCGACAAAACCCCTTACCCGCTCATTGCTGCTCGTCACCCGTTCATGCTCGGCGAGTACCGCCAGCCTGCGGTGACCGAGACGAAGCAGATGCTCAGCAGCCAGACGGCCCCCTTCCAAGTCATGAACCCGAACGCTGCTTGCGCCAAGTGCCGGATTGTCGCGAGCGATAAGCGCTATAGCCAGCGAATGCTCCTGAAGCGGCTTAAGCAGCTCGCCATGGGATACGCCCGTACCGATAATAACGCCGTCCACCTGCTTTTGTCTCAGCAGGCTGACATAGCGCTTTACCTTCTCTTCCTGGTTGTCCGTGCTGCAGATGATCACGCTGTATCCAAGCTGATGCCCGTGATCCTCGACCGATCGTGCAATCTCGGCAAAAAAGGGGTTCGAGATGTCAGGGACGAGCAATCCCAGGGTATAGGTTTTTTTGCCGGCGAGGGCTGAGGCAATCGCATTCGGCCGATAATTCAGGCGCTGCATGATATCGAGAATCTCCTCACGCCGTTCGCGACTGATCTTGCCCTTGCCGTTCATGACGTGAGAGACGGTGGCAATGGAGACGCCGGCTTCGCGCGCAACGTCATAAATAGTCGCTCTTATCATCCCTTGAACTCCATTTGTTTAATTTTGGCATTTCAATTTATTATGAGCTTTCATCTCGTTTAGCGCAAGACCGTTTAGTCGTTATTACTGCCTGCAGACATGCACACCTTAGGATCCTGGTCCATAACACGTCCCATGATTTCCAGCTTTATCTCATAAGCCAATCATGATCCGGATCATTGCGGAATTTCCATATTCGCTTCGGCCCCGCCATGACGTTCAGATAGTACACATCATATCCGGGAGGCGCGGATACCGGATGGTAGCCCTCAGGCACCATAACGGCCTCGCCGTCTTTGACCGCCATTGTTTCGTCCAGCGAACGGTCATCGGTGTAGACCCGCTGAACGGCAAAACCGCATTCCGGCTGAACCCGGAAGTAGTAGGTTTCCTCCAGCAGCGATTCCTCCGGCAGCTCGTCGCGGTCATGCTTGTGCGGCGGGTAGCTGGACCAGTTGCCCCCGTCCGTAAACACCTCGACCACCAATAGACTGTCCGCAGGCTTTTGCTCCGGCAAAATATGATGCACCAGACGCGACATGCTCCCGCTCCCGCGGTTCTCCACGCCGACCTCTTCCGGCGCGATGAGACGGGCCTGATGAGTGCCTTGCCCCGGGGCAAGGCATACCGCCAGCTCCATTTCAGTTAGTGCTGTGACCTGGAACTGTTTCTGGGAGGGCACATAAACCGTATAGGGAGGCGTCTTTTCAAACACGCTCATGCGTTTGCCAATGTTGTGCCAGCTCTCTCCCCCGGCCTTCACGTCGGCTCGCCCGGTTAACAGAACAAGAGCCGCTTCCTGATCTCCCGTGACTCGTCTCAGCGTCTGTCCTTCCCGTAAACGGAATACTTCAAAGCCCACATATGTCCAGCCTGCGCTTTGCGGCGTTATGGATAGCACGCGCCCGTCCAGGTCCGGCGTCGTTATGGGTACAATTAAGTTCGGCATGGTATTCCTCCTTTTTGTTTCTGTCTCCGCAAATGATGAAGCTCCAACAGATAGCTCTCCCGTTTGAGTAAAATATTCCAGCGCTTGGGCGACAGCTTCTCATATATCGATTTCAAGCAGATACCGGAGGCTAGCGAACACAAACGATGATGTCTACTTGTTCAGCCAGCTTAGCCATCCTCTCGACATCCCGCTGCCAAATACAGCCCCTCCGGGTTTCGGGTTTAGCCTGCCGATATGCCGGCGGTGAGCTCGGCCAGCTTCACCGGGCGGCCCTGCTGGAGCGATCGCTTGGCTGCCAGGGCGATCAGCTCTGCCTGAAGGGCGTCATGGCCGCTGACTGGCACCGCGGTACCGTTATGCAAGCTATCGATAAATTGCCGCGTCTCGTTCATGTACGCTTCCTTGTACCGCTCCAGGAAGAAATACAGTGGTTTGTCGCGGGTAACGCCATCCGGACCGCTGACAACGGCGGTACTGGGATAGTCGTTGTCAGCGGAGACGCAGCCGCCGGAGCCGAACACCTCGATCCGCTGATCATAACCGTAGACGGCCTTGCGGCTGTTGTCGATGACGCCGAGCGCTCCGTTTTCAAACCGCAGCGTTGTAAGGGCGGTGTCGATGTCGCCCAGCTCTCCGATGGCAGGGTCCACGAGTACCGCTCCTTGGGCATACACTTCGACCACCTCGCTGCCCGATAAAAAACGGGCGATGTCGAAATCATGAATAGCCATATCCATAAACAGTCCGCCGGACACTTTAATGTAATCCGGATGCGGCGGGCTCGGATCACGCGAGGTAATCTTGATCAGATGCGTATCCCCGATTCTCCCTGCGGACACAATCTCCCGAACCCGGCTGAAGTTATGGTCAAACCGGCGGTTAAAGCCGATCTGCAGACTTACGCCTGCCGCTTCCACGGCCGCCAGCGCTTCACGGGTCTGATCCACGCTCATGCTGACCGGTTTTTCGCAGAAAATATGCTTGCCGTTCGCCGCGGCCTGCTTGATCAGCGGAACATGCGTATCCGTCGAAGAGCAGATCAGCACGGCATCGATATCCGGATGTTCCATGATATCGTTACTATTAGTCGTAACCATAGGAATGCCGCATTCCGCGGCCCAGGCCCTTAACTCGTCGCCGGCGAACAAATCGCCGATGGCCGCAATTTTCGCACCAGGCATGCGAAGCAGATGATCCGCATGGATTTTGCCGATTCGTCCGGCACCGATAATGCCGATATTAATGGTTTTCATATGAACGTCTCCTCTGCTTAAAGGCTACCAGCGCGCTGTTACCATTTTTTTGCGAGTATAGAACTCCACGCCGTCCGTTCCATTCGCATGCAGATCCCCGTAGAAAGAATTTTTCCAGCCAGAGAACGGAAAGAACGCCATCGGCGCTGGAACGCCGAGGTTGACGCCAAGCATGCCGGCATCGATATGCTCACGGAACTGGCGCACGTCGCTGCCATTCTGCGTGAACAGGCAGGCCCCGTTCGCAAAGTCCGAGCGGTTGGAAATTTCAATCGCTTCCTCCAGCGATTCCGCACGCATGACAGACAGCACGGGGGCAAAAATTTCGTCCTTCCAAATCCTCATCTCGCTGGTCACCTCATCAAAAATCGTCGGTCCGACAAAATATCCGTCCCCCCTCACGGCCTCATCGCTCCGTCCGTCGCGCACCAGCTTGGCGCCTTCTTGCTCGCCCGCCTCAATATAAGAGATCGTACGCTCCTTGTGAGCTCGCCTGATAACCGGCCCGAGGAAGACGCCTTCGTCCGCTCCGTTGCCGATGGTAATCTCATCGGCCGCCTGCTTCAGCTTCTCCAGCAGCGGCTCCGCCACGTCGCCTACGGCCACGACAACGGAGCAGGCCATGCAGCGCTCGCCGGCAGAACCGAAGGCCGCGCTGATGATCTGGGTCACGGCCCCATCCAAGTCGGCAGTCGGCATCACGATGCTGTGATTCTTCGCTCCGGCCAAGGCCTGCACACGCTTGCCGTGGGAAGAAGCGGTTTTGTACACATACTCTGCCACCGGCTGGGAGCCGACGAAGGACACAGCGGCAATGCCGGGATGTTCCAAGATGCCGTTGACTACATCATGAGCGCCGTGGACGATATTCAGAACGCCGTCCGGCAGACCGGCATCGGCGAACAGCTCCGCCAAACGCTGAGCCAAGAGCGGCGTGCGCTCCGACGGCTTCAGCACGAACGCATTGCCGCAAGCGATGGCGAGCGGGAACATCCAGCACGGCACCATCATCGGGAAGTTGAACGGCGTGATCCCCGCCACAACGCCGATCGGATACCGGTACATGCCGGACTCCAGGTTGGTGGCGATGTCGGGAAGCTGCTTGCCCATCATCAGCGTAGGCGCACCGGCCGCAAACTCCACGCATTCGATGCCGCGCTGCACCTCGCCGTAGGCTTCGGCATAGCTTTTGCCGTTCTCCGCCGTAATCAGGCGTGCCAGCTCCTCCCAGTGCTCCACGAGCAGCTGTTGATATTTGAACAAAATGCGAGCGCGGCGAGGAACAGCTGTCTTGGCCCAGGCACGTCCCGCTTTGGCGGCCGCCTGCACAGCCTGTTCCACCTCCTCTTTGGTGGATAGAGGAACGTAAGCAAGGATCTCTTCCGTCGCCGGATTGTATACGGGATCGGTGGATTCGGATCGGGATGGAACGAATTGTCCGCCGATATAATTGCTCAGGGTTTGCGTCATGGCTGGTTGGCCCCTTTCGATTGGATCAGTAAATTAGAACAGAACGAAACATCAGTGATGACAGATCTCCAACATAGCTCCTGGCCATGAACCAAGCTCAGGAATTGGACGTAATTTCGCCTCGCTTGCAGCGCTCGATATAATCGTGAACCGCCGCGCTCGTCGGCATCGCATCGGAGCAGCTGTGGCTGGAGATGACAATGCTTGCCGCCGCGCTGCCGAACTCCATGCAGCGCTCGATGGGCCAGCCTTGCATCAGGCCGTACAGAAAACCGGCGGCGTATGAATCCCCCGCTCCGAACGTCTTGATAACCTTCGCCGGAAAGCTTTGTGCCGTATGGCTGGCACCGCCAGGGGTATACGCAATGGAACCTTCCTTGCCGTGCTTGATAATGACGATCTTGGCGTTGTAATCAAACCACTTGGCGGCCGTGATGCGGTCGCTTCGTTCCGGGTTGCCACCGAACTGCTCCATTATGTCGAACTCCTCGCGTGTGCCGAGGATAATATCGCATGTTTCCGCCGCTAAATTGTAGTAGATCGCCGTCTCCTGCGGAGATTTCCATGTGTACGGACGGTAATCGAGGTCAAACGCGATTACGGCCCCGTGGCGCTTGGCATAGTCCAGAGCCAGAAACACAGCTTCCCGGGAAGGACTGGCCGCGAGCGCGGTTCCGGAGATCAGCACCATTTTGGCGGAGGCGATCAGCTCTTCGTTCACGTCCCCTGTCTCCAGCAGCAAGTCCGCGGCGTTGTCGCGGTACATGAGAATGCTGCAGTCGGTGGGACTCTTGATCTCGGTAAAAGCCAGACCCGTCACGGCTCCCGTGTAGTCGGTGGACACGCCTTGAGTCGCAATCCCGTTATTCTCAAGATATTTTTTAATAAAACGTCCCATCTGATCGTCCGCAACCTTGCCGATAAAGCCCGTGTTCAGTCCCAGACGTGCCATCCCGATGCAGATGTTGGCGGGTGATCCGCCCACGTACTTGGTAAACGTGCTCGTTTCCTCCATCGGCCGGTTAATTTCATTGGCGTTCAGGTCGATGCAGAGCCTCCCTACAGCCACGAAATCCACCGGTTTTTCGTTATTGAACGTGATTTCACTCATGGATTAACCTCCTTCTCCTTGATCAGATCGGCCCATGCTGCGAGCACCAATAAACGCATGGCTCCCACTCTCCAATGGCCGTAATTACCTGCAATTCTTTATCCTTTGACACCTGATCACCTACAGCTCTTAACCGTCGAAGCCCGAAGTCTGCTATGCATGCTTTTATCTGTGTTCTCGAGCGATGTCGAATCGCCATGAGCCTGGTTTCAACGATCATGCCGCATAACTTCAGCCCTATAGTTTCTGCTGGCCTTCCAGCCGTTCCAGGTATTCGATGGCCTGCTGAGCGTACTCCTTGGCAGGATGCAGTGCAGGGTCCTGTTCACCCTCCAGCATCGCCCAACCGTCATAGCCGCGCTTGACGAGCTCGCCGATAATCGGCGCAAAGTCAATGCAGCCGTCTCCCGGAACCGTGAACACGCCTCTGCGAATGCAGCTCACAAAATCGCACCGAGCCTGTCGTGCCTGCTCCAAAACATCAAGCCGGACATCCTTCAGATGGATGTACGCAATCCGCTCATAATGCTTGCGGAGCAGTTCAAGCGGATCTGCTCCCCCGTAATAGGCATGACCGGTATCGTACAGGAGAAACACCAGAGAAGGATCGGTCATGGCCATCAGGCGGTCGATTTCGTCCGGCTGCTCCACGACCGTGCCGCCATGGTGATGGTAAGCCAGCTTCATGCCATAACTCGCCGCAATCTCGCCAGCCTGGTTCAGTCCTTCCGCCAGGCTTTCCCATCCGGCGTCATCCAGACGGAGAACGATACTCTCATTCGGCGTCCGTCGGGGATCGAAGTGAAGTGATCCCCCTACCTCCGCCGTGCTGATGACTTTGCTGCCGAATCCGGCCAGAAACTCCGCGTGCCGCCGGTAATCCTCCAGCTCCTGCTTCCGGTAATCGGGATCAGAGAACAGCACCGACTTCCACTGGGAAACCAGCTGAATGCCGCGCGCATCCAGCTCCCGTTTCAGTATCGTCCGATCCTTGGGGAATTTTCTTCCCATCTCCGTACCTGTCAGTCCCAAAGCCGCAATATCATCTACAATCATCTCAAAGGTCGTGTCGTCCCCATGCTCCCTTACATCCTCGCCGACCCAGTTGATGGGGTGGATCCCCAGCTTGAACAGCCTGTTACTCATAACCAGCGCCTCCTTTGTGTGGTTTAGTAGAGTCTTGCTTCCTTGCTTCGGGCAGCCATCTGGCGCTGCGCTTCGGTTACCTTGCCTGAGGCCGACACCTCCGGCACCTCTACGCGCCACCAGGATTCATAACCATCGGTGTTCGTCCCCGGAACGACCGGAATCTCGATCAGCGTCGTGACGGTTTCCTTCTGCGCCAGGAGAAGTGCTTCATGCAGTGCTTCCGGCGAGTTGGCCTTGTAGGCTTTAGCCCCAAGCGCACGAGCGTGTGCCGCGAAATCAATCGGGAGGTATTCACCTGTCAAGCGACCCGTCCCCACTTCGCGGCGTCGGAACTCATTGCCAAACCCATCGCTGCCGTTGCTCCGCTGCAGATTATGAATACATTGGAATCCGTGGTTGTCGAACAGCAATATCGTAATCTTGCGGCCTTCCTGCAAGCTGGTGATCAGCTCCGAGTGCAGCATCAGGTAACTGCCGTCGCCGACCAGCGCATAGACTTCACGGTCCGGCTCCGCGAGAGCGGCTCCCAAGGCGCCGCTCACCTCATACCCCATGCAGGAGAAGCCATACTCCATGTGGTACGTCTTCGGTTCGGAAGGTCTCCATAACCGGTGCAAGTCTCCCGGAAGGCTGCCTGCGGCACAGACGATGATGGAAGATGGGGAGATGACCTCATTGATGACGCCAAGGGCTCTTGTCTGAGACAAGCCGTCCGGATGCTCGGCAGCGTACAAGCGGTCCACCTCGCAGTCCCACGCTGCTTTCAAATCGGCAAGCTCTCGATCTTCGTAACCCGCTTGATAGCCAACCCGAGACAGCTCCTGGTGCAGCGCTTTCAACCCTTCCTTCGCATCGGCAATCAGCGCTTCGCCGCCGAGCTTGGCGCCATCCGCACCGTTGACATTCAGGTTCAGGAACGATACATCCTCCCTTTGAAACGCCCATTTGGAGGACGTGGTAAAGTCCGAATATCGGGTGCCGATACCGATAATCAGATCGGCCTTAGCGGCAGCGCGATTTGCCGCCAACGAGCCCGTTACGCCCATGGCGCCCAGGTTCAGGGGGTGGTTCCAGGGAAGCGCACTTTTGCCGGCCTGCGTTTCTGCGACCGGGATGCCGAAAGCTTCCGCAAATGCAGCCAGGTCGGTGGCTGCATCACTGTAGTGCACGCCTCCTCCGGCAATGATGAGCGGACGCTTGCTGGCTGCAATCCGTCCCGCCGCACGCTTCAGTCGCTCCGCCGACGGCGGGCGGCGGTCGATGACGTGCACCGTTTTCTCAAACAGCGAATCCGGATAATCGTACGCCTCAGCCTGCACGTCCTGAGGCAGCGCCAGCGTAACCGCTCCCGTCTCCGCCGGATCAGTAAGCACACGGATCGCCTGGCGGGCGGCCGCGATAAGCTGCTCCGGCCGGGATATCCGATCCCAGTACCGGCTCACCGGCTTGAAAGCATCTGCGGCCGATACCGTATAATCCGACGGGGCCTCTATCTGCTGCAGCACCGGATCAGGCTGGCGGCAGGCGAAGTTATCGCCAGGCAGCAGCAGCACCGGGATGCGATTCACCGTTGCCGTAGCTGCCGCGGTGACCATATTGAGCGCACCGGGTCCGATGGACGAGGTGCAGGCCCAGATCTGCCGCCGGTTCTTTTGCTTCGCGTATGCCGCAGCGGTATGCACCATGCCCTGCTCATTTTTGCCTTGAACATAAACCAGGTCACCCGCGCTTCGTTCCAAGGCCTCGCCAAGACCGGTTACATTGCCGTGTCCGAATATTCCCATTACCCCATGCACGAATTTCGTCTCCACTCCATCGACGGAAACGTACTGTGCATCCAAAAACTTCAGCAGCGCCTGTGCCATCGTTAATCGTGTCGTCGTCAACCGGTTCATCTCCTTTTCAACTTTTCATCTTCATTGCAGCCTAAGAAAGAAACGTTATGTGAATTAAGCGCTTAACCTATTAGATCTATGCGCCTAACCAACTAAGGGTTAAGCGCTTTAAAGAAAGTGTATGCCTTACTTGCCGCCCAGCATGCCTTTCAATTTTATGATTTCCGCGCCCGCCAGCATCATGATGCCGGTCCCGTGATTGTCATTCACCACGGTGAGCAGGTCATGCTTGTAATAATCCCCGGTAAAGGAATAACGGGATCCGCTGCATACCCCGTGCACGCTGCCGCGGCGATCGATGGCTTTTCCGGTCAGCCCCTGCCATGCCCGAATGGCTGCATCGGCGAACGGTGCGGGATTCTCCAGCCAGCCGAACCTCACGCCTCTGGCAAAGGCATAGGCGAACATAGCTGTACAGGATGCTTCCTCATATACTTCCGGATCAGTAATGACTTGTCTCCAGAGCCCTGACTCTCCCTGGTAGGAAGCGATCCCGGCACACATCTCACGGTAGAATCCAAGCAGGGCCGGTCGGTCCTTATGCTCCCCCGGCAGGCGTTCAAGCAGCTCGGACAAGGAGAACAGGCTCCAGCCGTTTCCACGCCCCCAAGGAATTCGGGTCGCCTTCCCGTATTTGAAGTCAAACACGTGGCTCATCACGCCTTCCTCCGGCATAAACAGATACTCCCGATACCTCAAAAACTGATGGGCCGCGTCATCCAGATAAGAGGAATCGCCTGTAATTTCGGCGTACCGCGACAAGAAAGGCGTGCTCATGTACAGATCATCCGCCCACATCGTATCCGCAGAGTACTCCGAGATGCAGAGACGGTAGAAGGCGCCGTCTTCCCGACGTTCCAGGCGGTTCGTCATAAAGTCCGCAATCACTTCCGCCACATTCAAATAGTCCGGGTTACCGCTTTCCGTGTATGCTTCCAGCATCGCAGAGCCGAAGGAACCACAGTTGTCCAGCATTTTGATCAGCACCAACTGATGGTTAATCGACGGAAATCCATACGTATCCCGATCCCAAACGGCGTATTCATACCATGATGTACAGATGTCGATGTGCGCGTGAGCAAATTTCGCAATATCCGGCCGCTTCAGGATTCGCGACGTCTGAAGCAGGCCGTACATCGTCACCCCAAGCGGATAGTCCCAGCGCCCGAAATTGGTGGCAGAACCGGAGGTCCATTTGTTGCTCAGCATTGCGTTCTCATAGAACGGCCTGACCCGGCGGCCCGGCGCATCCAGGGACCAGCCGGTCAAACCGCCGCTATCCGCGCGCGGGAACAGCCGTCGTACCGAACACACCTCCTTCTGTATTTCCTCCTTCTCTGCAGCCAGCGGCCCGGCAAATAGCCACGGAGAAGGTGCGCCCTGGACTTGAACCGGAAGCACAAAGTCCAGCTCTTTCTCTGAACCATAGGCCTCAAGCTCAAATCCCCATCCGGATGGCCCACTAGAGCATCGTACGAGAAGATCCCCTCGGCTGGCCGCAGCAGGAATCTCGCAGCCAAAATTGCCGCACCCTTGAGTATCCAACACGGGTTTCCCGTCGATCCATACTTCCGTCCGCCCCAGAGCGCGGCCTCTAAGCACAACACAGTCAACGCCTGCCGGCACATGCAATCGGCTCCAGGCATAACCCGATACCGGGAGCTTCGGCAAGCCAAACATACGCTCAAAATTCGGCTTCTCCGCTTCTTCCTCGCTCCAGCCTGTGACCGGGAGCCAGCTAACACCGGTCTCGCCTTCAGTTCCGTGGGCATTCGGAAAGATACCGCTTTCTCCGAACATGCCGGCGGTCAACGGCCCGGCATACGCCCAACCGGCAGCTTCCTTCCGATCAGCAAACGGGGATAACACCTGCAAAATTCTGACCTTGCCCTCCTGGGCGCCAAATCGGCAGCCGAAGCCAGCTTCGGTCCTGCACGCCTCAATCAGCAGCGTATTCCAGCCGGGTTTCAGAACAAGCGGAACAACGATTTTTGCATCCGGCTTCATCTCGTCCTCGGCTCCCGAGCGGTACATCAGCTGATCGTTCAGATAGAACCGTACAGGGCTGAACGGCATAATCCCGGCGTCAAGCGAACGCTCATCGTCGCTCCAGACCAAGCCAAGCGCATAGGCGGCGTCCCCCGGCCTCGCATCCCGGAACCGGTCGCCGAAGTTGAAATTATAGAACCCTTCCTCGGTCTGAAGAATACCTGTTTCAGCGAACGAGCGCAGCGAGAACGGAATTTCCGGGTTCGCTCCAATGTAGCGGTCGGATATGGTCTTCAGCACTCCGGCATCATCATCACCCAACCAATACCGGATGCTCTCACGAGCTTCGATATAGCTTGTCATGAAGCTCCACTTCCTTCCGTTTGAGCTTGCTCTGCCGGAGAAAGCTTGATGTGAATCTCCTTCTCGAACGGAGTTACCACGTTCAGCAGCAGCGTTCGGCACCCAAGCGGATAAACCGCTTCCCGGACGCCCGCCGCTGTGTGCTGAAATTCGCCGCCGCTAATTTCCATCCACTCGCCGTCCATCTCGTAGCGAATGCTCCCTTCCATCCAGAACTGAGCATCCACGCCGGCGGGAGCAAGCTCTCCACCGCTAAGGGCTCCAGCTGCCGGAAATATGAGCGAGATCTGCGATACGACTTCCTCCGGCTCCGTCGAGGAAATGACCAGCTTCCAGCCATCAACGGTTTCCAGCACGTCCACCCCCACCTTATGCTGCTGCACATGCGTCTGGGGACGGCGGTGATGCGGCAGCAGATACCAAGGGCTGATGTCTGCCTTGGTGCTTGCAGGCAGATCGGCTTCCGGCACCGGCCCGTTGTAGCCCTTCTCCTGTTCGCCGGATAGCCGATACCCATCCTCCAACGTCGCCATCCGGCTCATCTTGACAAAGCCGGGGTCGAAGTAGGAGGCGAACTGCACACCCAGCAAACGAGCCGCTCCATGACGAATAGAAAAGAAGGAGGACATTTCCGTGCTGACGGTCACGCTGGTATGTCCTGCACGGATTCGGGCGACCGGAGCGCCAAAATCCGTATGCATCCGGCTGTAACGGATGACACCGTGATGACCGGCACCTGCAAACCCGGACAGGTAGCGCTCCCTTGGAAATTCTCCGTTCAGCACGACGCGATAATGCTCCGGCATCGGCGTTATCTCCGCACCCTGGCGCTTTAGCCCCGGATCCAAGAGCAGCCGAACGGCTGCGTTGGTCGGTGCTCCGCCGGGATGCTTCAGCAGAGACAGCGACTGTTCCGCCATCCCCTGAAATACCGGATCACGGTCCAGCGAGGCCATCATCAGACACGGCAGAAAATATCCCGACATATCGAAGCTTTGACCAAAATCCTGCCGCCCGGAATATTCGGTGACAATCTTCCCGTCCGGGTGAACCAGATAGGACATCATCTTCAAATTGGCACGGACCGGGATCAGAAGCTCCGGACGCTTCAGCAACCTGGCCGCATGAATCAGCATGACGTCGCTGACGACGTTGTAGATCCCGTTGCTGCGCTCGGTCCATTCCCCGTCCGCCGTGGCATCCATGCCTTCGGCGAGCCACTCCTCCGCCCGCTTCAAGGCGTCGTGCGAATCAAAGAGCTCATTCAAGAAGCCCAGCGCCGCGCAGATGACCCACCGATGATTCGGCGTATGGCAGCCTCCGGTAATCAGCGCGGGCAAGGTCCGTTCCAGGAACAGGAGCATATCCGCCGCCGTTTCCTTCAAGTCCTCCCAGCCGTCAGCCATAAGCAGCTGCGCGGTTTGCGCGTAACCAACCACCACGAAGGCGGTATCCGGAGGAGAATGGAAATTCGTCCACCCGGGCGAAATCGTGCCGTCGCTATGCTGAGCCGCAAGCATATAGCGCGCAGCAAGCGCAATCCGACGGGCGAGCTCGTGATTGCGGTAATACTCGGATGCCGGATTGCAAAGCGCGGCGGCCCAGATCGCCATGGCGGTCGGTGTCCCGCTGTTATGGTTGGGTGAGGGCAAACCGTTCTCCAAGGTACGAACCCCGCCATACCAGCGATGTGCCTGCTCCATAATCTGGCGGTCCGTCCCCTCCCGAACCCAGCCGTCATTGACTTCAAAAACTTTGTTATACATATACAATCCTCCTGATATCCGTCGTCCTTAACCCTTCACGGCTCCCAGCATCACGCCGCTGACGAAGTAACGCTGCAGCCATGGATACACGATTAGAATCGGCACCGTGGCAAATACGACGCTGGCCGCTTTCAAGCTTTCCGTGGTTGCTCTGACACCCGCTGCAGGTCCCTCGTTACGAGTCAGATCCGTTATCATATTGTTCTGTACCAATTGATACAGCTTCAGCTGGAGCGGATACAGCTCTTCGCTTGTAATGTACAACAGCGTGTCCTGAAATCCGTTCCAGCGCCCGACCGCATAGAACAGGCTTAGCGTTGCTATGACCGGCAATGACAGCGGCAGAATAATCCGAAGCATCGTTCCGATCTGGCTGGTGCCGTCAATCTCGGCCGCTTCCTCAAGACTTTCCGGAATTCCGTTAAAGAAGGAGATCAGGATAATCAGATAGAACGGACTGATCAGTCCCGGAAGAACCAGGGACCATATCGTATCCAGCAAATTCAGGTCTTTCACGAGAATGTATTCCGGGATAATGCCCCCGCTGAAGAACATGGTCACAATGATGATAAACATGAAGATTTTGCGGCCTTTCAGCTTCTTTTTTGTCAGTGGATAAGCGGCAATCATCGTCATGATCATGCACAGCACCGTCGTCAGCAATGTGAGCATGACCGTAAAGCCGAGAGACCGGATCATGCTGGAATCCGAGAATACGGATTTATAAGCCTGAAGGCTGAACTCTACCGGAAACAAAGTCACGTCACCTGACGTTACTGCACGATTTGAGCTGAAGGAGATGGCGATAATATGGAAAAAGGGTGCCAGGCAAATAAGAACAAAAAGTGCAAGCAGGATGATGTTTACGGTATCAAAAACGCGGTTCGACACACGCTCGCTCATGAGTGATACTCCTTTCTGCAAAAACGTTAAATGATGGACTCGTCCGTCAGTTTTTTGGATGCATAGTTGGCTCCAAGGATAAAGACCAAGCCAACGACAGCCTGGAACAGGCCGACCACCGTCGCCAGCGTATACTGCCCGGATTCCAAACCGGTCCGGTACACATAGGTACTCAGCACGTCGGAGTAATCCATGACCGCTTTATTGCCGATGACAAACGGACGGTCAAAACCGATCGAGATCATATTCCCGAGGTTGATGATGAGGAGCGTTACAATCGTCGTCTTCAAGCCCGGCAGCGTGATATACCAGATTCGTTTAAACCTGCCTGCCCCGTCCACTTCCGCCGCTTCAAACAGCTCCTTGTTGATCCCGGTTAAGGCAGCCAGATAGAGGATGGTTCCCCAGCCTGCGCTCTGCCATACACCCGTCGCCAGGTAGGTGATGAGCCATGTATTTTTTTCGGTTAGAAAAGGCACCGAATCAAAGCCGAGCGCCATCAGCATATTGTTGATCATGCCGGATTGCGTACCAAACACCTGGTATACAATGCCGCCTATAATAACCCATGAAATAAAATGGGGAATATACAATATCGTTTGGGATAAACGTTTGAACCATCGGATTCGGAGTTCATGCAGCATAATCGCCAGAATCAACGGGGCCGGAAATGACACCAAGAGATCCAGCAGATTGAGCATCAGTGTGTTGCGCAGTGTTTTATAAAAGTCCTGTGTCTGGAAGACTTCTCGGAAGGCATCCAGTCCAATCCATTCGCTTCCGGTGATGCCCTGGAAGAAATTGAAATCCTTAAAAGCAATCTGAACGCCCCACATTGGGCCGTATTTGAAAATGATAAAGTAGACCAAAGGCAGAACAAGCAGTGCATATAATTGCCAGTACCGGCGCAGGTAAACGGTTCCTCTCATCTGAATCATCCTCTCCTTGCTCATGACGCCGGGAGCGAAGGGACGGCCTCTTGTATATAGCCGTCCTTTCCTTGTCCCGCTGCGGAGTATCTTTATTTGGATTGCATCTCCTGATAAACCTTGGTCCGCTCATCAAGAATCGCCTGGCCGCCGCTGACCATGTAATCCTTCATCGTAGCTTCGAACACTTTCTCGAAGTCTTCCGGTTTGGCCATCGCCGTCTTTACGATCATCTCTTCGTATTTGGCTTGGAGGTTCGTGCCGTATTTCGCTTCGGCTTCGATCGGTCGGTCAAAGTTGACCGGCTTAAACGTATCCGTTGCCGCTATTTCGACGGCCTTGCGGTGCAGATCCTGGAACTTCTCCGGGAAGTTGGTCGTCAGCTTCTCCCGGTTCTGTGCCTCGTCGCCAACAAAGTTACCGTTAGCGATAATGGCAATGTCGCCGGAGTTGTAAAGACGATCAATCACATCTTGAGGAGCGTCGGTCTTCATGACGGGAATGCCGTCCACCATTTCATAGTTTTCGCCTTCCACGCCGTTTTGCAGAGCCAGCAGATTGGCAGGATCGGCCATCCAATTCAGGTATTTAATCGCTTCCACAGCATGGCTGCTTGTTTTCGGAATCATGATATACATGCCGTTTGGCGCATATTCGGGCTTCGCGCGCTTGCCTTCGGAGTTGGTGAATGGATCGATCGGTTCCAGTTTGGCATCCGGCTGGTTTTTCAGCAGCGTATCATAGGTGCCGTCCGCATAGTACAAGTTCGGATAATCCTCTGTCAGGAAACCAGTGAGGCCATTCGTTACATCCTGGGTCAACTGCTTCTTGTCTTCGTCCAAACTGAAGTCACGGCTGATCAGCCCCTCATTGTACAGCTTGTTGAAGAATTGAAGCGCATCCTTGAAGCCCGGAAGCAGGGTCGGGTAGTCATTCGCTCCGAGCTTTTGGAGCTGCGTGTACTTCTGTTCATCCGTGGTCGGCTGGATAAAGGACCAGATTAACGGATCGTATTGAGCCGGTTCGATTGTCATGCCGAAAGGAATGACCTTGCCGCCGGTTTCGCCCGGATCCTTTTCTTTGAAAGCTTTCAAGACCTCGTACAGCTCATCCGTGGTTTGTGGCACGTCCATCCCGAGCTTCTCTAACCAGTCGGTACGGATAAAGGAAGAATACTTACCCAGGAAAGCCCGCTTTCCAGGAACGGCAAACTGTTTGCCCATGTACTGGCCGTAACTCATCGCGTCCTCATCGAGGAATTCCTTCAGGTTCGGACCGTGCTCGTTGATCAGATCGGTCAGTTCCGTCAGTCCGCCCTGCTCCGCGTAGCGATTGAAGGTAGGGGTGTCGTACGTAAAAACAATATCCGGCACGTTGCCGCCGCTGGCCATCAGAACGTTCAGCTTCTTGATCTCCTCCGAACGGGGTACCGGTACAAATTCCATCTTAATGTTGTTAGGAGTTCCAAAGTTGTCCTGGATGTATCTCGTTAGGTAGCTGTCGGTTATGGTGTATGGCTTCGGTGTATTGCCGCGATCAAATATTTCGACCTTCAGCGTGACCTGCTTACCATCCTTAGAGCCGGAATCTCCGCTTCCGCTTGAAGTATTGGTGCTGCCGCCCGAGTCTGATGAACACCCGGATAATACGACCGTTCCAGCCAATAGCATGACGAGCGAGAGCTTTGCGAGCTTGCCCCATTTTTTCTTGCTTGCCGCCATAGTTACATCCCCTTTTCTTATTTTGATATTGCCCTACCGTTCGCGCCGTTCTCTTAATTGAATATATCCTGCGGATACATCCCTGCGCTGCTTTGGGATCCATTCATGTAAGCGCTTAACCCGTGGGGTGTCCTCAGTATGCCTCAGAGGCCCGGGTATGACAATAAACCAAATTCCAAACCCCAGAATGCGCATGGTTACACGGTTTCTCGGTTTAGCAATGACTATTTTCGCATCATAAACCGTTTTCATACGATCGCCTTAAACCTTGCTGCATCCACGGTTTGTTCCGGATGTTGAACGTCCCGCTAAATGAAGCCCCAGGCTTGAAATTTGCCGTGCATATGCAAAAATACGAAACGGGTGCTGCTCCCAATCGGAAACTTCTGCACCCGCTTCTTGATAAACTATAGTCATAAACTGCTTTCGCAATCCAAGCCGCTCGTTTATGATCCCGGCTCCATACCAGGAGACGGCTTCATCTTCAGCTTGCGGTAATCTCCCGGCGTCACACCGGCCGTCCGTTTGAACACCCGCCCGAACGTAATGGCGTTTGCATACCCGATTTTCTCCGCAATTTCCTGTATGGAGAACTCGGTCTCCGCCAGCAGCTCCTCCGCCCGCTTCATCCGCAGCTGAACCAGGAAATCAACGAACTTCATATCGTATTCCATTTTAAACAGATAGCTTGCGTATTTGCCTGAAATCTGAAAACGGTCGCTAAGATGCTTTAGGGACAAATCCGGATCTTCAAAATGCTCTTCGATATAGTGCTTCATCTCACTGATCATGGCCCGGTAGCTTTTGGTTTCACTGAGCGCAACGTAAGTACGGTAAGTTTCCGTTAGTTGATCGCTGATCCTGCTCTGGAGCTCCTCCAGGGTCGCTGCTCCCGCCAGCATATGGTCCTTGCTCTCCGAAAGCTGATCCCGCAGCTCGCCGGATAACACCCCAACCTCCCGGGACAGCAGCTGAAGCATGCTGTTGACCAGAGAACGGATGATATCGTCCTTCAGCCGCTCCTCCTTGAACGAAACGAACATATCCTGCAGACGGTTTCTCCAGCCATCGTTATTTAAGCGAAAGTCCTTGACCAGCTCCGAAATTTCCGTCAGATAAGGAAGCAGGTGGCTTAAATCCTCCTTGGACAGCTCATCGCCAATCAGGACGCCATGATCCCCCATTACCAGTCTATAACCGAGCGCCTCCGAGGCGGAGCGGTACGAGGCCCCGATCTCATGAAGCCCGGTGACCGTACTGCCCAGCCCGAAGCTCATAGGCAGGCGAAGCTTTTCCTCAACCCAGCCGCGGCATTCCTCGGCAGCATGGATCAGGGCCGGACGAGTCTCGTCCTTTACCTCCGGCAGCGCGATCAGAATACCGACGCGGCTGCCGGAGATCCATTCGAGCCAGCTGTTGAAGCCGGCATTGCGTGAAAGCTCCTGGAACACGTTCATCAAGGCAAACTTCAACACATTCTGGTCCCGAGCGGTATGAACATCCTGAAAGCCGCTGTAGTCATTGATTTCACCGAGCATCATAACATAGCCAACCGGTTGTTCCGTCAGGGTCATCGGGGTCAGCTCGCTCATCCTCGATTGCAGCTCCTCCTCGTGCTTCTGCCCGCCGATCAGGTCCATAAACAGCTGACTGCGCTGAAGCTGGAGATTCTCGTCGTGCTTTTTGTCATAATCCATGGACCTGTTGATCAGGCTTTCAAGCGCGCTGTCGATCACGGATAATTCATCCTTAGCCGCCTGCGGCATGTTCAGCTGAATGGATTCTATGCGGTTCATCATGGCTTTGATCGGCTGATAATTCCGCCTGCTAATATAAACGATGTAAATAACGGCAAGCACCACGGTCACGAACCCGATGACGACCCAGATATAGGATACGACCGACACCCAAGCATAGAGCTGGCCCGCACGGAGGCCGCTTTCAAAAGTCCAACCCAGCTGTTCCGATTGCAGCATTGTCAGCACCTTGCCTTCTTTGGCCCGGTTATCCTCTCCCGTCTGGGATGCTTCGAAGATCAGCTCCCCGCTGGAATCCAGAATATTCAAAAAGGAAACGCTGTCATTTATCATCGGATTGATCATCTGCTCCAACCGATACATGCTGACGTTTATCACCAGCAGTCCCTGGCTTCCGAAGGGGAGCGGCAAATTTTTGTACATGGAGATGACCTGCTTCGGTTCGTTCTCCCCGAGACCCGTCATGGAGCGTACGGCCGACCAGCCCCGATAATCGTGCTCCTTCACGGCGTGCTCGATAAATGAACGGTCCGGAAACGACGAGAGGGAGCTCTGTCCGCTGGTAGTCAGCACGGACTGATCCGAATGACGGTACAAATAGACCGATTCAATCATGTCGCTGTCCGTTTGCAGCACGCGAAGTCGTTTCACCAGCGAATACATCAAATTTTGGTCGGATGACGGGGTACTGAACAGATAGCTCGAGTATAGGGAACTCGTCTCCACTTCGTTCAGCACGTTCATCTCAATTGCATGGATGGAGCGGTCGAGGTCTTCCATAATAAATCTCGTGGATATCCCGTTTGCCTTGGCCGCTTCTTCGCGTGAAGCCTCATTAAACATAATGAAAGAAAGAAATACGATAATGGTAATGGTGATAAGGAAAATGGGAAAATAGGAAAGAAGCAGCTTGCGATACCAGTTTTGCTGCAAAGAGGTCATTCCTTTCTCTTCCAGGTTAAGCGTTTTACTTATGCTTGTCCTTTATTGTAGCACGGCTTTGTCCCCCACTGGAAGAGGGATGTCTTTAAAGGAAGGACTCCTGCAACGCAAAACCAAAAAGCCGCGAATCCCCGCGGCTCCTTGTACCCTATATGTTTTTGTTCCCCAGACAACACATTCCTGTGCAAGCCATCCTCCAGCCAAGGCTAGAGTTGTATGAAAATGCCGCCGAAACTACTCACTTGTTCCCTTCATGAACTCCGATATCATGACTTTCTGTCCCGTCTTGGCACTCTCCAAGGCAGCCAGCAC
This sequence comes from Paenibacillus sp. FSL W7-1332, assembly GCF_037969785.1. Classification (NCBI taxonomy): domain Bacteria; kingdom Bacillati; phylum Bacillota; class Bacilli; order Caryophanales; family Paenibacillaceae; genus Paenibacillus; species Paenibacillus sp. FSL W7-1332. The sequence continues at coordinate 4,368,792 of NZ_CP150209.1, forward strand.
CATCGCCATGCTGTAGACGTTGTCGCTGCAATCCGTCTCCGGCTTGATGCCCGCTTCGAGGGCATAAAACATATGTTCCAGGCAGCCATGATGTCCGGTCTTCTCCATGACGGGCAGCGTTCCTTCCGTCCGTTCATACCTCCGTATGAAATTTCCTGATTGATCCCCTTCCGCCACGAACTCCGCATAAATCTCATCATGACCGTCCCAGATTGCCGTTCCTCTCTCTCCCGTTACGCGCCATGCGGCCTCCCAGGAGGTCTGAGCACCTTCGGCACACCAGGAACCGCGGTAATTGAACACGGAGCCGTCCGACATTTCATAGATGCATATCGCCATCGCGTTACCGGCATACCAGGACCCCGGCGGGTTAAACTCCTGACAGTACACGGATACCGGATTGGCTCCGCTGATCATTCGGGCCTGGTCGAAGGTGTGAATGGCCATGTCGAGCAGCAATGGACTGTCCATCAGGTCCCGAAACCCGCCGAAATGGGCGCCCAGAAAAAAATCCGCCCCTATAAAACCGGGTTTTCCAATCGCGCCGCTATCAATCAAATCCTTGAACGCCCTAATTCGCGGATCAAATCGGCGGTTTTGCATGACGGCATGCGTTCTGCCCACAGACTCGGCCAGCTTCACGATATCCAGGCATTCCGTCATCGATTCCGCTAACGGTTTTTCGCTGAATACATGGCACCCGTGCTTAAGCGCTGCCGTGCTAATCCCATAGTGGCTGGCGGGAATGGTCACATCAAATACGATATTCGCTTCGCTTGAAGTAAGAGCCTCCGTAATATTTGTATAGATGGGACAAGAAAGCCCATGCCGATCGGCAAATGCCTGTGCAAACTTTTCCTGGATATCCACGAGGCCCACGATTTCAACGTCCTCACGCCCTTTTGCATATTCCGCCCATGTATTCGCCATACTGCCGCATCCTGCTATCACAACTTTAAATGTCGTGTTCATGCTTGTTAACTCCCCCTGAATACGTCATATTGTCGTAAACCGCTTACAAATCTTTTTCCTAACCCGTTGTCATCATTCCGATATTGGCTTATTGTAAGTGAAGCAACTTCATTATAATGGCGGAACTCAACATTTTCTCTATACAACCTTGTGCATTACCACTCTAATCTTGCGGTTCGAGGTGAATTCGCTTGTCCAATCCAAGAGAGCTTCATGAGAATACGAGACTTGACTACAAAGCTTATCCCGTGCAGGTATTTCATAACTTCTGCTCCCATGCCAAAATGAAAGACTGTATCCTGTATCTCCACTGGCATGAGCACTTTGAGATCATTAGCATGCGCCAAGGACACGCGGTATTCCATATTGATACAACTCCGTATGACGTAAAGGCCGGGGAAGTCATTATCATCCCCGGCGGCAGCCTTCACGTGGGATATGCGCTTGAAGATGGCGACGTACGATTTGATTGTGTCGTGGTGAATGCATCCCTCTTTAACGATTTCCTTCATGATCCGATTCATGCGCGTTATGTCGCTCCCTATATGGAAGGCCGGCTCCGTTTCCCCGTCAAGCCTGCCGAGAGCCACCCAGCTGGCGCAGACTGCTATCCGCTGCTGGATGAAGTCATTGAAGAGCTTGTAACGCGTCGTCCAGCCTATGAGCTTGTAGCCAAGTCCAAGCTGTACACCCTGTTCGTTCTGCTGGCGCGCACATTCATGCCCGCACCGTTCACGGAGAAGACGGCCGAGCCGTATTTTGCGAATCGGGACCGTTATAAAACACTCATTCAACACATCGAGAGCAACATCGGCGAGAAATTGTCGGTTGAGGCCGCCGCGGCGGCGGTCGGTTTGAATCCGTTTCATTTTTGCAAAATGTTCAAGCGTTTAACAGGGCGCACTTTCGTGGATTACGTCAATCTAACCCGAATGAATGAAGCGGAGAAGTTGCTTCGTGAAGGGACTTTAACCATCACCGAGATTGCCGGCATCGTCGGCTGCAGCAACCCGAATTATTTTACCAAGCTGTACAAACAGTACAAGGGCATGACACCTTCCCAGGCTAGACTGTTATAAACCCTGATTTCAGAATCAATCCTTTGCGAACTATATCCCGGCCCATGATCTCTACGAGAACGGTAACTGTATCCATCAGCATTGTGAATATGCATAAAAAAAGACTCAACATCCAGCTGCTTGCGCTGAAGTTGAGTCTATTTTCTAAATCGAAACAGCACCTCTAAGAGTTAATATGCCTTAGGCACCTCGACCTTTCTTGTGTTCCCATCCTCATTCGTGAAATAGATATGAACTCCATGGTCCTGATCATCCAGGAAATACGAGACATATTTACTCTCATCCGCCTTCATGGTAACCAGGAGGGTCGCGATGCGATGGCTTGCCGCAGATTTCGTTTCAGCATGCAGATGCCACTGGTTATCCAGCCCATCGATTTCATCGGGATCGACATCGGTGAACTGATTATGCTGATTCAGCGACAAGTCGCCGGATGAACTGTACACGAATCGCCCTTCCATTTCCGCTTTGCTGCCCAACACTCGAAACGTCTGCCCCGACAGCTTCATACGGTTCAGAGTATGAAACAGCCACTCGATGCTGGCTGGCTTGGCGAGATCCACCGTATCCACTATGACAAAATATGATTCGTCAAAAAAATAGATCTCGCGCACATACCGCTCAAGATAAGGGACATTCTCCAGGTAGGCCTGCGTAGCGTTCATACGGGTATACCCGTACCCTGGTGACGCGTCAACTTGCTCGACCTTCCCGCTGGCCTCGATGCAGAGCACCTTGTCTTTTCCCGCATACTGCCCATGGCCATCGATGAGAATATTGTTCGTGGAACGCGTCTGCCTCCGCCAATTCATATGCATCGTGCTTCCGAAAGCGATATAATATCCACTCTCGATAGCGAGAGGTTCGCCGAATGCGTGCAGCAGGAATCCGTTCTGGTCACCGTGACTGTGGCTCATGGAGCCGTAACGGCTGCTCTTTGCCAGCAGCATGATATGTTCATCCGGATCATCCATCCGGTGATGCATCGCCACCCAGTCAATATCCCGGAACCATTTGACGGATTGGATGGTCCCCTCCTTCGCTTCCGAAGCGTTATCGGAAGAAAACGGAACGGTAACAGAAGGAGCAACAGCCTCCACTTGAGGGTAATCATGCCGGTACAGCATATCGTCAAATCGGAAATCCCACCAGCCGTAATTGTAAAACTTGGTGTCGGCGTCAGTATCCGCTTTGGCTACTTGTTCATAATACCACTGATATAATCCGTTGCCTGTAATGCCTGCAAACTGGCGAATATTGAAAGCCGTCTTCAGACTAACGGGTTCGCCTAGATAGGACTGGTCTCCGAAGCTGGCCCGTATCGTGTCCGGGCTGCTGCAGTAGAGCGGAAAATCGCCCGTGCGCCCAAAGAACGGCCGTTTAAAGAAATCAATCGATACGTAGCTGCGAATGAGATTAAGCGCATCTATCACAAACGCCATGCCGGTTGTCCAATAGAGCGGCCCCTCGGCCCAGCCTCCATCTTCTCCGCCCCAAGGCGAATAGAGGCAGGCGTAGTATTCCAGCGTGTAATCCAGCCATGTCTGTGCCTCGGCCTCTTCATGCAGCATGGCAATGCAGGCTGGGACAAGCACGGAGGACAACGAACGAACAGCATGGCTGTCATAGGGGACATGATGGATTTTCGAGCGCTCCATCACATGGAAGGCCACCTGCCCCGTACGTCGCAGAAGAGCTCCCCTGACGAGATCCATCTCCTCTGCGGTGAGGTAATCGTGGAGCCAGTCGTATCCCCATGCGAGTGCACCAACCATCCGAAACGCAGCTTCATCGTTATAATCCCTGGACGTTGTACCTTCCGTATCCCACCGGGCCGCGTGAAGCAGCCACGACTTCGCTTTGGCTATCAAAGCATCATCCTGCAAAATGACCCCTGCCACGCTTAAGTGCCGGATGACATACAGCGTTTCTTGGCAATCCATGTACATTTTTCTCCACAGCTTCGCGACACGCTTATTGCCGGGATAACGTTCCGGTTCCGGAATTAACGGCTTATCCAGCCACGGAATGACCGATTTCTCGTAAAAAGCGCGCCAGCCGCAGTAATCATCATCCTGACGTAAATGTTCACGGAACGCCGCCACTCCCTTCTCATCCAGCCATAACCGCGGATGCCCGGTATTCGTGCGTTCATAGCGATCCCCACGGTCAGGCAGGGGAGTCTCAGGGAGGCCCTCCGGAACATGAAACATTCGGGATTGGCTCCATGAAGAACGGTTAAGGGCAGCGTCCGTCGTATCCTCCCCTTGTTCCCCGGTCAGCAAGGCATAGCGCCAATAATAAGTACCTGCCTCCAGAGCGTGATCCGGAGTGTATAAGTTATAGGGAATCGGCGAAATTGTCGTTGTCGCCTCCGTTTCATACGAGGGTGAGGTCGAAATCTGCAGCATATAACGGTCGTTCTCCAGCTGTCCCGGCATCCAGGTGAAACGGGGAGGATTCTCAAGCAGCTTACTCTCTTCATCCGGTTGATATGGCACGGACAACAATCCGCTTTTCGGTTCAAACAAGGTTTTCATCGAGTACCCTCTCCTTCAACCCGTTGTTGGTCATCGTGAAGCTTCTCGCGGTCCTGCCATCGGACAAGCTGAGCCAGTCCCCATTTTCCGACCGGTTCCATTCCAATGTCAGCGGCTCCGTACCGCTACGGTAGACGACAATGAAGCGGGCTTGCGAATCTGTCCGATGAAGCCGGATTCCCTCCAACCTTCGGCTGGGATCGTCCGCAATTCCAGGTGACTCCACCTGTGTGCATCCCATCCCCTCAAAGGACATAAATGAAGCTACCGCCAGCGGCCCTGATGCATTGGCAATATGGAGATTGAATTGCATGCCATCCTGGGACAAGGCGTGGGCGCAGCTTTCTTTTACATATGCGTATCCATCTTCGTTTCCTAGATCCGTTACAACATGGCCATGATCAGCATTTGGAAGCCCGCTAAGCTCTCCTTGGCCAACATAATGAAACCACCAATCCACAGCTGCCGGCTCTTCCAATTCCACTTCGAACCAATCCAGAAGCCAGTCATCCGTCAATATCAGGTGCCGGTCCAGTACGCCATGTTCATAAGCCTGATCGGATCGCACCCAGAGATAAGTAATATCCGAACCGGATTCATACCGAATGCATTTCCCTTCGGTCGGATTCTGGGAACGCCGCCCAACCGAGACGGTGTTGTGGCAGGCTGTATGGGGATACCACTCCTTCTTCAGGATTGAACCGTACGGTACGGTACCACGGTCTGGCGATAGTGGCTGGTTCCCGACATGAATCATCAGATTCAGTTTATCGAAGTGACCATGTGATCCACCATGAGGGCCAAAATCGACCAACGCCTGAAGCCCATTCGAATGATTCGACTTCAACAGGGCAAATCCGCTGTGAGGAAGAAAGACCGAAGAAGCGGAAAGATCGGGCAAGTCACTCTGGTTTCTGCCTTCATTGTCCCTTTCTTTCCTTGCTTCCTTTCCTTCAGTTTCATTACCTGCTTGGTTCGCATGTTCTGCATCGCCTGCTCCTTGCACGTCTCGTGTCACTCGTACTTCGATGACATCCCCGACTTCCCATACTCCTACTCCTTCCGATGTCTTCCGATGAGAATCCTTCACCTCAGAAGCAGCCATTCCGTATCTCCCATCCCAATGGCCCGTACCGTACAACAGAGCTTCCAGCATGCCAACCCGACCGGCTTCTCCATTCAGTTGACGATATACATTGTCTAACAATCGTCGATAGCTCTTATCCCCATAAACGGATAAACCGATTTCCACAATCTCGGCGATTTCTCGCGCATACGGAGCCCTGCGATAAGGACCGTCGTGAAGTGCAGGCAGGGAGCCATTTTGGTCTGATAATTGAACCAGTACCGCCAGCATTCCCTGCATGGATTGGCCTTGCTCTCCCCTCAGGGAAAAAAGCTCTTCACCAACCCGGCTCCCCATTTCCGCTGCAATCAGGTAAGCACGGAGTACGAATACGTGGTAATACACGCTGCCTTCAAATTCAAGCTGATCCGGCCTGATGGCAATGCTGAGATGATGCCGCAGACCGCCTTCCTTCACGACCAGCTGCCGCAGCTTCTCCGCTTCGCCTTGTACCGCATAGATACTAAACAGCGCGGCAATCAGCCAGGCGGTATAGTTGTTCTCTGGATTTCCGCGCTCCTGGGTCAACATATGATGATATTCCGTCATGCTGCTCTCGAGCATATGCAGGAAATGATCAATCTTCCGGCGTTCAGCCTCGTGAAACGACACCTGCAAATCCTCCAAAAGGAGATAACCGCGAAGCAAGGTCGTTGCCCAGATGGCCTCGGTTAAAGCCTGATGGAATGCGCGCCCTTTCAGCATCCAGGGCTGGGCATCCGGGTGGACAGGATAAAGCGGAAACTGCTCCGCGTAGCGGACGATCAGCTTTTTTCCAAGATCGGCGTAGACCTGCTCTCCCGTACCGGCATATACGGCGGCAGATTGCAGCACGTATCGGGCCATAGCCTGATGCTTGAATACCAGCCAAGCCCCCCTGTACGGTTCCCCCTCCACTTCGCAGCCATAGGGACAACGATAGGAGCTGCAATCGGCTTCCAGCGGATCAAACATCAGTTCCGTATGATGTTCGGGACATACGTATTGGTGCCACCAGCCGCCGGGCTCGACAGGAACATCCAGCTTCCGTTCGATGACCTGGTCAAGCTCGACTTTCAGGATATCGACTGTACGTTCGCTCCACGGATAGAATATCGACTTCGATTTGACCTTCATCCAATCCCTCATCGCATGAACATGCCGCCGTTAATTTCGATCGTCTCCCCCGTTAGATACGAGGACAGCTCCGAGACGAGGAACAGAACGGAGCCGGCGACATCGTCCGGGGTACCCTCCCGCCCCAGCGGAATGCCCTTGATCGTTGCTTTTCGAGCGTCATCCGGGGTAAAGGTGGCGTGAAACGCCGTCTGACCGATAAATCCCGGCGATACGGCATTCACGTTAACTCCGCTTGCAGCGAGCTCCTTCGCTAGTCCCTTGGTATAGCTCAGGACGGCCGCTTTGCTGGCAGCATAAATGCTTGCGCCGGGTCCGCCGCCGTTATGTGCCGCAACGGAGGTCATGTTAACTATGCGACCTTGACCGGCGGCTTTCATGCCCGGAATGACGGCTTTGCTCATGAATACCGTGCTTTTCATATTCACATCCATGACCTTGTTGTAGAGCTCCTCGGTCATTTCCGCATTCGCCAGACGCTCAACCAAATGCCCCGCATTATTAACCAGGATCGTAACCGGTCCGCCAAATGCCTTCTCCACATCAGCTACAAGCGCCTCTGCCTGCTCCACATGCGTAACGTCTGCACGAAAAGCATACGCCTCGCCGCCAAAACTTTGAATCTCCGCCACGGCTTCTTCGGCGGCTTCCTTGCTGTTCAGATAGTTCAGCGCGACCTTGGCTCCGCTTCTTGCCAGCCTTAATGCTACCGCACGACCGATCCCTCCACTCGAACCTGTGACTAAAGCGATGTTACCCGATAAGTTAATATGCATATTAATCCCTCCTGATTAGGTTTGCAGCTGTTTCAGTCTGCTCTCTTGGTCACTCACTCTTTCCATTCGCGGCATTGTCATGATGATTTTTGTACCTTGATCCGGCGAACTATGAACTGTAATTCCGTACTCTTCGCCGTAAACCATCTGAATTCGCCGATGGACATTGACGATGCCGATTCCGCCCTTGCGCCGGACATGCATTCCGTCGTCATCGTCCACCAGACGGTTTTCCTCGAGCCTCTTGCGCAGCTTAAGAAGCTCATGGTCCGCTATGCCTGCGCCGTTGTCCTCTACCATAACCAGCAAATTGTCCTGTTCTATTCTCGTGTCAATCCGAATGTAATGCCAAACTTCGATCCCTTCCGGAAAAGCATGCTGAAAAATATTCTCGACAATCGGCTGCAAGGAGAGCCTGACCATCTTCTCCAATAGGAGCTCGGGCGGCGTCGCCACCTCGATCTCGAAATCGCGCCCGATGCGATGCTTCAATATCATCATGTAATGCCGCACATGATTAAGCTCGTTGGCAATGGTGATCTCCTCCAGGTTCGTCTGGATGGAGTATCGAAGCATGAAAGCCATCGCCTCCACCATGTCCGAGATCTCGTCGGAATCCTGAACAATCGCATAACAATTGATCGTTTCTAGCGTGTTGTACAGAAAATGCGGATTGATCTGTAATTGGAGCGCCTGGAACTCTGCCCGCTGGCGCTCCAGCTGGATGTCCTGCAGCTCCAGCTGCGTTTTCTGATTGTGGAGCTCCGTGTCATAAACCTGCTCGATCATATCGGACAAACGGCTGACCATGAGATTGTAGCTGTGGATCAATCCCCCGATCTCGTCCTCCCGCGGTTTCACGTCGGTGATATGCGTCCAGTTCCCCTTCTCCGTCTGCCTCATGCCGTTCTTCAGATTGCGGATCGGATTGACAATCGATTTGCCGAATCGATAGGCGAGAATGAGCGCAATGATCAGTGTAACGAAGCCTACGATAATCGTAGTGGACCGGATACCCGAAATCGGTGCCCGAAGCTCATCCAGCGGCATCATAATGACGAGGCTCCAGCCCGAATACTCCGACTGGCGCGTAATGATCATCGTTTTGTCGCCAAGCACCGGTTCTATGAATCGATGATCGCCTTTGGCGATAATACGCTCCGGCAGGTCGGTCGAAGTAATCGCGTCCATATCCACGTGCTCAGGTGCATAGACAACTTCGCCTTCGCGATCCAGGATGAAGAAGAAGCCCTGCTCCCCGAGATCAACGCCGTTCCATAAACTCGACAGCTGGTCTTCATTGAACTCAACCGCCAGCACGCCTTTCACGTCGTACGAGCTCATTCCCCGGATTTTGCGCGCTACCGTAATGACGTTGTCCCGATCCTTCTCCAGCAAGCTGGTCTTCAAAATGACAATCTCCCCGTTCTCCGGCGTCTTCTCCGTGAGTTCGCGAAGGCGGCCTGACGGATCAATCGACATAGCGGAGAAGCTCTGATTCTGATCAAAAATCGCTCTTCCATGAAACCCGAGAATATACATCATGTGAGTCTGGGTCGGATATTGTATAAAGATCTTCTGAAAGACATCCTTGCGGATAAGATTGGTAAATCGATAATGTTCATAGCTGTCGCTTGGGTCCATATCCAAATAACGTTTGACCGAATCCTGAAGTAAAATCGTATTGCTGATCCGTTCGAATATCTGCAGCTGGTTATCCGTTTGCCTTGCCGCGTTTGTGATAACAGTGGTCATATACTTCTCGACCTGTTCATCAATTGCTTCGGATGATTTGATATAGAAGAAAACGCCAACCGTAGAAAGCGAGAACAATATAACGATAAAGAAGTACAAGAAGATTTGACGAGACAGGCTCTTGCGCATCATTCGATCCCCAGCAGCTCCCGGTATTCGGAAGGGGTGTAACCGGTGACCTTCTTGAAGGTCTTTGTAAAATGGGGATGATCCGCGTACCCTACTTCGAACGAAATATCCGTAATTTTATAATGCGGAAGGGCGAGGAGCTTCTTCGCTTTCTCCATTCTTTTCTTGATCCGGTAATGGACAAAGGTCTCATCCGTCATCTGTTTAAACAACTGACTGAAATAGGACGGGTTGAGCCCAAGCATATCGGCAACCTCATCGAGTGAGAGATCACGGGATAAGTTGCGCTCGATATATGCCTTCGCTTCTTCTACAGGCTCTTTGGCATTTCCTTTCCGCTTGTCGCGTATGAGCTTCACCGTCTGATCCACGGCTTGACGAAATCTCTCGAAATAATGATGGTTCCCTCCGGGCGCAGACCCCGTGATGCCTGTCATACGTTCGAACGAATACACATCCCGGCCGTTTAACTGCTTGATCAGTTTCGCATACAGTTCATCCAGCAGTTCCTGAAGCTGAATCGATTCAAGCCTGCGCTCGTTGCAGTAATCCTCGATTTCTTGCAGCTTGTGCTGGATATCGTTCATTTGTAAATGCCATACGGCCAGTTCCAGCTGCTCCAGCCAATCCTCCAGCTTGGAGAGCGGAAAATAAATCCGCTGCTTCTCCTGCATGGACTTTCGATCCGCCATCAATTTATTCATGGTGTTGTGTACCACCGATTTGGTCACAGGCTTGAGCAGATACTCCTTAACTCCATACGACATGCATTTCTGGGCGTATTCGAAATCACCGTAACCGGAGATGACAACGACCGTGATATCGCCGTATGCTTCATAAAGCTGCTTGCTTAGCTCCAGGCCGTCCATCTTGGGCATTTTAATATCCGTAAAAATGAAGTCCGGTCGTGCCGTCTGAATCGCTTCCAATGCTTCCATGCCGTTGCCGGCCGTTGCCGCTTGAATCATGGCTGGATCCGTCTGCGTGATCAGTTTCGCCAAGCCCATCCTTATCATAGGTTCATCATCAACGACCAGAATGCGGTACATTACCCATTCCCCTTTCAAGACAGCGAGAGTAGTCTAGCTTTAGAAAGATACTCCTCTGCTTAGGCAAGCAGAGGAGTCATTCTTCAACACTATACTAAAACATGCTCTGCCTATTCGAAAGCGTTTTCTTTATCGTTATATCGTTTCGTAGCCTCCTCAATAATCTCGTTGCCCCCTTTGGACAGATACTCCTCGAGCACCTTGCCGTAGTTATCAATAGGCTCCCTGCCGTATACCATGCGGAGCACATGCTCCAGAATCAGCGGCGGCAGTTCATCCGACTTCGGATTCAGCTCCGGATATTTCACCATCGCCTCCAGTCGCGGATCGAATTCAATGCCGCGGCGACCCTCGTTCGAAAGCATGTTATCAAAAGCATCTATCAGCTCTTTGCCGGAATCGGACAACTCGGATACGCGTTTGTTATAGGTTGTATCCTGCACCAGCCACAGCCAGTAGTTCAGATAACGCATCTTATCGGCACCTGCCGCGTCCGTCGGAACCTCGAAGACCGGCTTGCCGTCGGTTACCTGGTAATCCTCGCCTTCAATGCCGAAGCTGAAGAACAATTCCGCATCTTCGCTGACCATCCAATTGAAGAACTTCACGATATCCTCGGCTTTATCCTTCGCCTTCGCATTGATGAAGAAGGAGCGCGTCACCGGATTGTAATGAGCATATCCCCCTTTGCCGTCAGGCCCTACCGGCGAAGGAATCAACGCTACAGTCGCGTCCGGGACATTCTCCTTCAGCTGGGTGCCCCAAATCGGAAGCTCATTCGCGTTCATGGACCACATGCCGGCTTTGCCGCTCGTGACGATGGATTTGAAGTCCGCGCTTTCAATCGTCGCGAATTCCTTGCTGATCAATCCTTCCTCATGCATCGTCTTATAAATCTGAATAGCTTGCTTCATATTTGCTTCATCGAAGAAGGTTGGCTTTACTTTGCCGTCCGGGAACACCTTGAATTGGTTCAGGTAACCCAGCACGTCATAGGCACCGAAGAAGGTATCCGCGTATTTGAAATTCTGGCGTCCGGCATAAGGCTGCTCCACCCCGGCTTCTTTGAAGGCGCGCAGCACATCCATCGTCTCTTCCACCGTTGTCGGGATCTCCTTGCCTACTTTCTCCAGCAGGTCGGTCCGAATCCATGTGGCTCGTCTGGACGGATTGGACAAGATCTCGGGAATCCCGTAGATATTACCCGTCTTGGAATCCGTCATCCGCTTCCAGGCTTCCTCGGGTATAAACTTGAGCAGGTTCTGCCCATGCTCCTGCAGGAGGTCGTTCAGCGGGAGAAAGACTCCGTTCTCCACGGCACCCGCCAGCTCGGGACCGCTGATTCCGCCAGTGCCCTGCACCACATCCGGAATGTCGTTTGTCGCAAACATTTGCACCATTTTATCCTGATATTCGTTATGCGGAATCAGGCGGATATCCAGGTCCGTGTTCGTCTTTTTCTCTAGCTCCAGCACGTACTTATCCTTGTTGATATCCGGATTCTTCTCGACGTAGGATACGTTAAGCGTCCGCATCGAAATGGAGAATTTCGTTGGCCCTGCTTCACTTCCGCCTTGCCCGTTGCTGTCACCTCCGCCGGCATTGGCTCCCCCGCCTCCGCCATTATTGCCCGAACAGCCAACGAGCAAGGCCAGTACGAGACCTGACGTAAGCATACGTGTCCAACTTTTTCTCATGAATACCCCTCTTTTCAAGCTAATATAGTCGCTCATAATAGCGCTTTCAAACTTAATATCAGTATAGAGAGCCGTCTGGGCGGGAACAAGGAATGTCTTTGGCTCGGTTTGTCGTTTTTTTAGGATTACTCTTTGATCGATCCAATCATCATCCCATGAATGAAGAAGCGCTGCAGAAACGGATACAAGAGAATGATGGGCACTGTGGCTACCAGAATAACCGCCATTTGTATGCCTTGTACGGACTGGGAACTTGCCTCGAATGCAAGGTTCCCCGTATCGGTCAGGCCCTCGTTCACCAGAAGCTCCCTTAATTTGACCTGCAGCGGATACTTGGCGCGATCATTGATATAGTAGAGGGCGTCCATGTATTTGTTCCAATTGGTTACGGAGTAGAATATCCCTACTGTCGCCAGCGCCGGTTTGGATAACGGAAGCACGATGCTCCATAGCGTACGGATCTCGCTGCACCCGTCAATTCGGGACGAATCGATCAATTCGCTCGGAATTTGGGTGAAGAAGGTTCGAAGCACAAACAGATTGAATGCGCTGATCGCCGATGGCAGCATCAAAGACCATAACGTGTTGACGAGATTCAGCTCGCGCATCAGAATGAATTGCGGGATCAGCGGTGCCGTGAAAATCATGGTCATCAGGATGATAATCATGATCGTTTTTCTGCCCACGTATTCGGGCCTGGAGAGCGGATACGCCAGCGAAGCGGTTGCTGCCAGATTGATGAAGGTTCCGAATAGCGTAATGTAGACGCTGATCCCGAATGCCCTCCAAATGGAGATATCGTTGAACACATGCTGGTAGTAGGCAAAGGTAAACTCCACCGGCCAGAACATCACTTCTCCGCGATCGATAGCGCCCGGGCTGCTGAACGACTGGGCAATGACATTAAGAAAAGGGAGCAGCATGGTGAGTGCAAGAAAGGTAAGGATGATATAGTTCACGACGAGAAACAGTTTTCTGCCTGCACTGTCATATTTCACGTTGGTTGTCACTCCCCTCTAATACAGCGACTCTCCGGTCGCTTTCTTGCTGATGGTGTTTGCAATGGAAATCAGGAACAAGCCGACAACCGATTTGAACACCCCGATGGCGGTTGCATAACTGTACTGAAGCTGCTGCAAGCCGGCTTTGTATATGTACGTGTCCAAGATTTCGCTGGACTGAATGTTGAGCGGGTTCTGAAACACGAATACGCGTTCAAACCCATAATCCATGAAGTCCCCGATTTTGAGCAGGAACAGGATCGTTATCACGGGAAGCAGCGCCGGCAGGGTGATGCTGAGCGTCTGGCGCCATCTCCCCGCTCCATCGATTTCGGAGGCTTCGTAGAGGTCCGGATTAATGCCTGCGAGCGCCGCCAGATAAATGATGGTCCCCCATCCGACATCTCTCCATAGTCCTGAGCCCACCAATACCGTTCGAATGTAAGAATCTTCGCCTAGGAAATAGATTGGATCGATACCGAACCAACCGAGCATTACGTTCACGATCCCCGATGATGGAGAAAGGATCCCCACAAAGATACCGCTTACAATGACCCACGACAGAAAATGCGGCGCATAGAAAATCGTCTGGACAATTTTCTTGTAAACGACCTGGCGCACCTCATTGAGTAATAAGGCCAAAACAATGGGGGCAGTAAAAGCAAACAGAATGTCATATGTACCCAGCAGAAGCGTATTCCGCAGAATTTTCAAAAAATCATAGTGCTGGAACATTCGCCCAAAGTGCTCAAGCCCCACCCAGGGACTTCCCGTCACGCCTGCAAACAGATTGTAGTTCTGAAATGCGATCACGGAGCCCATTAACGGAACATACTTGAATAATCCGAAGAACAGCAGTCCCGGCAGCGATATGAAATACAGCGCTCTGTATTTCCACATGAAGCCGAGTATTCTTCTACGATTATCGATCTTTCCCTCCAGCCTTGGGCTAACTGCTGCTGCTTTGCTTGGCTCGGCCATCTGTCTTCACCTCTTGTTTCTCAAATTGGCCGGTGCGTTGTCATCAATCGGAATTTCGTCAAACTGAATGCTGATAAATTCAGGCTCACGATCAATGATCCGTGACAGCTCCTTTGTAAAAACATCAACGATTTCGTTCTTCTGCTCATCCGTGCGTCCTTCATACAATTTAATCGTAATTTGCGGCATCGCTTTCGCCTCCTTAGGAATGATGATGTGATGAATATCCTTATCCTATAAGTTTTCATAACCGGGCAGCAATGGAAGAAGATCGGTTCCTTTGTGTTTTTTTTAGGTGGATCGGCCGCTTGTGTTTTTTTAAGATCGACTTGTTATTTCAATAGTTCTTAAGCTGTATATGTAGAATTTGCCAGCATTCTATGGAACAATGGATCAAAGCAGTTGCGACAATGAGCCAAACGATGACATCAGTTTTGGGAGGTTAGCGATGAACGGACAACAACAGGAAACGATATCGCCCTATTCGCTATTATGGGGGCAATTGGAAAGGAAACTGTCGCGAATGACCGGACAGCTTCAAGGCAAAATTCCTCATGCAACAAAGAACGGAATCTATGATTCCACCCGGATCGACTGGTGGACCTCCGGTTTTTGGCCGGGAATGCTCTGGATCATGTATGAGATGACCAAACAGCCGCAGTATAAGGAGTGGGCTTGGGAATGGGATATTCAGCTTGAACACGCGCTTATCGGAGACAGTAATTTCCACCACGATGTCGGCTTTCAATTTCTGCCGACTGCCGTCATCAAATATAAGCTGACCGGCGATGCGGATGCCAGGCGGAGAGGATTGTTGGCCGCTACCCTGCTGGCAGGGAGGTATAACCCGGTCGGGAGATTCATACGTGCTTGGAATCAGGTGAAACCCACTTCATGGAACCATGGGAATGAAGGCTGGTCCATTATCGACTCCACCATGAACCTCTCCCTCCTATTCTGGGCTTCCGAGGAGAGCGGTGACCCGAGATTCGCTCATATCGCCAGAGCCCAAGCGAATACGGTTGCCGAGTTTTTCATAAGACCGGACGGCTCCGTTCGGCACATCTGCCGATTTGATCCGTTAACGGGAGAATTTATCGAAGCGTTGGGAGGACAAGGCTATGGTCCGGAATCTGCTTGGAGCCGGGGAGCGGCCTGGGCATTGCATGGCATGGCTAACACCTATCGCTATACCCGCGATATTCAGTACCTTGAAGCCGCCAAGCGGGTTGCCCATTTCTTCATAGCTTCTCTTGAGGAGGATTCCATACCCCGCTGGGATTTCCGTACGGAGCGCAAGGAGATGGAACCATCCGCTCATGAAGAGACGGAAGCATCCCCGAAGACTACCGAGCCCCGGGATACGTCAGCAGCATCCTGCGCCGCTTCCGGTCTACTTGAACTCGCGGACCTGGTGCCTATAACCGAAAGTTCTCTGTACCGTGAAAGTGCCTTGCGTATCATCAACTCCTTAACGGCCCATTACGCCGAATGGGATGACTCCGCTTATGAAGGCATACTGAAGGAAGCCACGGGACATCTGCCTGCCGGACAAAATATAAACGTTTCGCTGATCTATGGAGATTACTATTATGTTGAGACCGCTGCCAAGTTAATGGGATGGAAAAACCGGATCTTCTGATCCGGTTTTTTGCGTGTCCATCCATCTACTCTTCTTTAGGTATCCGGATATAGAAGCAGCTGCCGCCCGCATGCTTCCCTCCGCTCTCAGCCCATACCTGACCGCCATGTGCAGATACCAGCTGCTTGACGATAGCAAGCCCCATACCGCTCCCGCCACTTGACCGATTCCTTGATTTATCGCCCCGATACAGCCTTTCGAAAATATACGGCAGATCGGAGGAAGAGATCCCCTGACCTGAATCCTGTATTCGAATCAGGGCATGTGCCCCTTCGTCCACGAGCTCGGCTTGTACCGTTCCTCCAGCTGGCGTGTAGGGCAAGGCATTGCTTAACATGTTGATCAGAACCTGGAGCATTCGGTCGGCATCCACCTCGGCTAGAATCGGCGAACCGCCGACATATTGCAGGTCCACCTTTTTTTCATAATACATTGCAGTCGCCAAGGTGATGGCCCTCTCCATAATATAGCCAAGATCCTGCTTGGATCGGGATAGCTGAAACTCGGGTGATTCCATGTCATGCAGATCCTCAAGCTCCGTTACAAGCTGAATCAATCGATCAATCTCTTCAAGACACGTTTGAAACCGATCTGCGGTCGGCTCCCAGATCCCATCCTCAAGTGCACGGGTGTGACTCTTTAATGTGGTTAACGGCGTTCGCAATTCATGTGCGATATCTTGGGTCATATTCCTGCGCAGCAGCTCCTGCTTCTGTAACTGTACAGCCAGCTCGTTCAGCGAAGAACCAAGCCCCGCGATTTCATCGTATCCTTTGGTAGTCACACGGATGTCCCAATTCCCCCGCGTCATCATCTCAGCCGCTCGTTTCATCTGGACGAGGGGAGCCGATATTCTCTTCGCAACGTATATGCCGATCACGGAAGCAATGGCAATCGATAGGAGACATGTCAATATGATGGATTGCATCTGCGCCTGCTCCAAATGATAATTCAGCTCAGCCATTCCATCATGCACGGATGATTGCTGCTGGAACATGGCGATATGATAATGGTTGGTCACAATATTGATTACGGTAAACACGATCAATATCCCTGCCGTGATACTGATGATGATAGCGGCAAGCCTCAGGTCCAGACGATGCTTCAAGCCCTATCACCTCCAAAGCGGTATCCGAATCCGTAAACGGTGATGATATATTGGGGCTGCCTAGGGTCGGATTCAATCTTTTGCCTCAGATTCTTGATATGCTGATCAATAATTCGGATGTCGCCGATAAAGTCATAGCCTAACACGCGATCAACCAGTTCTTCGCGCGAGAAATTGCGCTGGGGGTACTTGGCCAACAGAAGCAGCAATTTGTATTCGCTGGGCGTCAAGTTTACAACCTGTCCATGGCAGGTAACTTCGTGTTTCATCGAATGAATGGCCAGCGCGCCTTGGTGATACACAATTACGTCAGCCAGGAGCTTGCTGTCATCTCCTCGTCTCAGAACGGCCTTGACTCTTGCTACAACTTCCCGAGGGTCGAACGGCTTCACGATATAATCATCAGCTCCGATGGCAAACCCGCCAATCCGGCTGCTCTGGGCCACCTTTGCCGTTAACATGATAATGGGTACCGGGCTGAACGTTCGAATCTCCTGGCATATCCGCTCGCCATCCATATCCGGGAGCATGAGGTCCAATATAACAAGATCCACGGATTGCTCTCGCAGGAAATCGAACGCTTCGGCACCGTTGGCCGCTTCCAGCGTCAGATAATGTTCTTTGTTCAGGTAGGATACAAGAACTTCTCGAATATTCGGTTCATCATCCACGATTAATATGGTCTTCATTCCGGTTTCTCCTTATAGTATCCTTCATCAATACAAGTCAACTTTAACATAAGACTCCATTGTAACTGAAACTTGTGAAGATTCGATGAGGATGAACCAAGAAACCCCCTAGCCCATGACATTCATAGGTGCAGCTGTTGTCTATAGGTCTGAAGCTCGTCATAACTTGGCCGCTTCGATTTGGGACTTCAAATAAGAGATGCTTTGCGGCACTTCACGTTCATGCAAGCCATGAAGAATCAACGGTCCACTGAAATCGGAAGCGTGCAGGAGCTTCATGTATGCTTCGTAGTCCAGTTCACCGGTTCCGGCTGCCCTATACTGTAATCCTTCCATAGTCGAATAATCTTTGGCATGGGCTATAATGACATGTTCACTGAGCAGCAACAGCGCTTGTTCAATTACCTCTGTTAAAGGCATCCCTTCGTTCGGGTGGAACAAATTCGCTGCGTCCAGAACTATTTTTAACCGGGGAGAATCGATCGTATCCAGCAGCCTTCTGGCTTTGACCGCATCGCTGATCACATTGGCGGGCTCAGGTTCGACAGCCAGCTCCAGCTCGTACTCGGCAGCGATATTCACTAATTCACGCATGGTCGTAAGCAGGTCATCCCATGCTTCCGGTGAATTGTTGTCCGGATGTGCCCTCCACATATTGTCCTTATCCCTTGTGCCGGTACACAGGGTAATGACCGACGTTCCCATCGAATGGCACATGGCTGCCAAGTGGCGAAATCGTCGGATGTCATCCCGCAATCTCTGACGGTCCGGGTGAATCATATTGAAGGTCCCGGATACTGCGGCTATATGTAGATGCCGTTTCTCACATTCTTCTCTTATATACACCGCGGTTTCCAGATCGATCTCGTGCGGCAGTGACGGGAGACCCGCGCAGGAAAGATTGAATTGAATGACACTCAGCCCGGTTGCTTTCACTGCGTCCAAATTCCCCTCCAGTGTCGGCCTCTCAAACGTCTTAGAGAAAATGCCAAGTCTCATGCTTCATACACCTCCCGTTACGTCAGCCAGCCTCACCGTATCCCCGCTTTCCACCGATCGTGCAATCGCCGCCATGGCACGCATAGCAGCCACTCCATCC
This sequence comes from Paenibacillus sp. FSL W7-1332, assembly GCF_037969785.1. Taxonomy (NCBI): domain Bacteria; kingdom Bacillati; phylum Bacillota; class Bacilli; order Caryophanales; family Paenibacillaceae; genus Paenibacillus; species Paenibacillus sp. FSL W7-1332. The sequence goes on from NZ_CP150209.1 coordinate 4,387,551, forward strand.
TCCAGATTGGCCCCTCTCATGGCAACCTGATTCAAAATCGTATCCGCAAAGCCTTCAACCTGCAGCTTGAAGAAATGGGCATCTTCCCCGAGCGGTCGATGATAACAACCATCCCGTGCCGAGAAGACCTCTACGTCGCTGGACTTAAAAAGCCAAGGATTATAGGTCTTGCCAATAACGCTTCCGTGTTCGCCGTAGATCTGAAAGCCCTCGTGCCAGTCCATCCGCACGGCAACCGTAAGATCCAGATGTCCTACTGCGCCCGAGGCATACTTCACCGTGACAAACCAGTTGTACGCTCCGAACTTCTGCGTGTTCCACGCTGTAACGCTTTCCATCTCTCCGCCTAAAAAACGAGCCGTATCCACCAGATGACTGCCATGCGTCAGCATGAAGTAACGCAGCTTATCCAGCTTCGGATTGCCTTCCGGCTTTAAAGCATTCGGACTATGCTGCACCATGGGCTGCACGTTGTCGGTGACCGTATATCGGTAAGTTGAGTCGCAGTACCATGCTTTGAGCGCCAGCATCTCACCCATTTCTTGATCAATAAACTGCTTGGCATACGCGATGCCGGGGTCAAAGCGCTTCATATTTCCGATTTGGACGATACATCCGGTAGCCCCGGCCTTCTGCTGCAATTCCTCACACTCTTCGACGCTGACGCCCAGAGGCTTTTCCACTAGGACATGCTTGCCTGCTGCGATGGCTTTAAGGGCAGCTTCCACATGAAATTGATCCGCGATGCCAATGATAACAGCCTCCACATCGGGATCGGCGAGCATTTTATCATAATCGCTGTAGCTCTTGGCTGGCTGGTGGATTTCGGCCATGCGGCTCAGCAAATCCTCCGCGACATCGCATATCGCATATAGCCTGGCATTGCGCGCTCTCCGGCAAGCCTCGAAATGTCCGTACTGCGATATGGGGCCACAGCCAAGAACCCCGATATTTAATTCCATCTTATCCATCATCAAATCAGCACCTCCTGTAATGGATGATTAAAAGAAAAACGTCTTTCGACGTACTTTCTCGTAAGACAGACCGCGTTTAGAGGATGTTTTTCTTGCGATATCAGGAATGCCCATGCTTCGTAGTTTATACTTTCTGATAATTTTACAAAAGCCGCAGGATATATTCCAGCGGCTTCTTTTGCTATTATTTTTTTGCCATGTATTTGCGAATATCAAATGCGACCGCTGCTACGATAATAAGCCCTTTAATGATCAATTGCCAGTATGGGCTGACGCCGATAAAGGTTAATCCGTAATTGATGACGCCGAAGATAAGAACCCCGGCCATCACGCCCGGCACCGTGCCGATGCCTCCTGCAGTGGATACCCCTCCAACCACGCATGCGGCAATCGCATCCAGTTCATACATATTGCCGTAGTTATTCGTCGCGCCCCCGGTTCTCGCAGCCTCCAGTACGCCGGCGATGCCGTACAACGCACCGGAAATAGCGTAGATCGCTATCAGATTACGGGCTACATTGATCCCCGATACATGCGCCGCTTGCACGTTGCCGCCGATCGCATACATATTTTTGCCGAGACGGGTCTTGTTGAATATGACCCAGCAGATAAGTGCAACGAAGACGGCAATAATGACGATGTAAGGGAGAGAATATCCACCCCCGAAGTCGATGTAGCCGCTGCCCCACACGGTAAAGTCCGGTCTTAAGCCGCCAATCGGCTGGGATTGGTTCGGCTCCATATCAAAATAGATGGAGTTGACGCCATATATGCCGACCATCGTACCGAGTGTCGCTATGAACGGCGGCACATGCAGTTTAGCTACGATGAAACCATTGATGAACCCAACGATAAGTCCCGCTGCAATACCGATAAGGATCGGCAATACAACCGATACTTGAGGCAGGTCCGGGAAAAAGCGATTTGCGTATACATCCGTTTGCAGCATGGAAGCCGATACGACCGCCGTTAATCCGACAACGCGTCCTGCGGAGAGGTCAACCCCGCCGGTGATCAGAATGAACGCCGCGCCAAGCGCGATAATTAATCGGGTGGAGGATTGCTGCAAAATATCCCGGAGCGTGGAGAAGGCCAGAAAGTTGGGATCTGCAACGGCAATCCCGATAACAAGCAATATTAATACTACGAATATGGCACGCTGCGCCAAATAATCTTTAACCTTACCGATGGTTTGCGTATTCATCGACTTCCCCTCCCGAATCGGTTGACCGCTGCTGTGCGGCAAGCCGCATGATTTCCTCTTCGCTTGCTTCCTGCCCTGCCAGAACTCCCGTCAACCGCCCTTCACTCATCACCATGATTCGGTCGGACATTCCAAGCAGTTCGGGCATTTCGGAGGAAATCATAATAATGCTCTTTCCTTGCTTGGCTAGCTGCGTAATGATGGAATAAATCTCGAACTTCGCGCCAACATCAATGCCACGAGTCGGCTCATCCAGCAGAAGGATCTCAGGCTCGGTCAGAAGCCATCTTGCCAGCAGCACCTTCTGCTGGTTCCCGCCCGACAGATTCCGAATCTGGGTATGGACCGAGGGCGTTTTCGTTCTAAGCTGCTCCACGTTCATTCGCGCATCCTGGATTCCTCTGCGTTCATTTAACAGAAACGCCCAATTCTGATACCTGCGAAGATTGGCAATGACGGTATTCTCATAGACCGAGAGCACCGGGAATATGCCGGTAACTCTGCGCTCTTCCGTCAGCAGCGCCATGTTATTTTTCTTGGCGTCCGATGGTGATTTGATCTTTACCGGCTTCCCGTTGATCGATATAGTTCCGGAAGCCACCGGACGAAGTCCGAATATTGCTTCAACCAATTCCGTTCGCTGTGCGCCGACAAGGCCTCCGATGCCCAATATCTCCCCCCGTCTTAGCTCGAAGGATACATTCTGAAACGATTTCGGATTCGTGGAGCTTAATTGGCGAACCTGCATCCGGGTTTCGCCGGGAACGTTCACCCGTTCCGGATAGCGATCCGTCAAATCCCGTCCCACCATGCGGGTGATAATCAAATCGGTTGTCAGCTCGCCGGCCTGCCAAGTCCCCACATATTTACCATCGCGCATAATCGTCACGTCATCGGATATGCGCAGGATTTCTTCCATTTTGTGCGAAATGTAGACGATCGACACCCCTTGCGAACGGAGCCTATTCATGATGCTGAACAGATGCTCCACTTCATTTCCGGTGAGCGATGAGGTCGGTTCATCCATTACAATCACCTTGGAGTGATGAGACACCGCTTTGACAATCTCAAGCGATTGGATCTTGGATACAGACAGCGCTCCTGTTCTTGCCCTGGGATCGATATCGATATCGAGCTCGCGGAACAGGCGGAGCGTATCTTCTGCCATCTGTTTCTCGTTCACGAATTTCAAAGGCCAGAAACCCGTCATCGGAAATCTTCCCAGCCATATATTCTCCATCACGTTGCGGTGCGGCACGGGATGAAGCTCCTGATGAATCATGGATATTCCGTGATTCAATGCGTCCCTGGAGCTGTTGATGGTTACCTTGCTGCCGTTTAAATAAATGTCGCCTTCATCAGGCTTGTAGATGCCGAATAAACACTTCATCAGCGTTGATTTACCTGCCCCGTTCTCCCCCATGAGCGCATGCACGGTTCCGGGTCTCACCTTGAACGTTACGTCGCTTAATGCCTGAACGCCTGGAAACGCCTTCGATATATTCCGCATCTCCAGCACATACGATTCCGCCACCTTGAATACCTCCTTCGCAGGCCGGGTGAAAAAGCCCAATATAAAGGGACAACGCTACGAATAGCTGCTGTCCCTTCCCATAACCCTGCTATTATTTCGCGTCGGCGATATTGTCCTTCGTTATTTTTTTGTAAGCGATCCATACATATTTGCCGTCGGTAATATCATATCCGGTGTTGTCCTTGTTCGGCGTTTCTCCTTTGGATAGCGCTGCGGCAATCGCAACGGAAGCTTTACCCTGGCTCTTGGCGTCATTAAGCACGGTGCCGAGAAGCGTGCCGTCTTCCAGCGCCTGAATGGCCGGAGCTGTCGCATCTACACCCACGACCGGCATATACTTGTCGCCGCTGAAGTAACCCGCCGCTTTCAATGCTTCAATGGCACCGAGCGCCATATCGTCATTGTTGGCCAGAACCGCTTCAATCTTGTCGCCATGGGATGCAAGGAAGGCTTGCATCTTTTCCTGTCCCTTCACGCGGTCCCACATGGCGGTATCCACCGCTAGCGCTTCGACTTCGATCCCGGCATCTTGAATCGCCTGAACGGAGAATTTGGTCCTCAGCTCGGCATCCTGATGCCCCGGCTCACCCTGCAGCAATACATACTGCAGCTTGCCATCCCCGTTCTTGTCCGCCTTGGGATTGGCCTTCCAATAATCGACGATAAGCTGACCCGAAATCGTTCCGGATTCCTCCGCTTTTGCCCCTACGTAATACACCTTATCCCACTTGTTCATGTCTTCCGCGATCGGCTCCCGGTTCAAGAATACCACTGGCGTATTCGCAGTTTTTGCCTTATCGATAATGACGCCGGCGGCCGTCCGATCCACCGGGTTGATGATCATAGAGCTGTATTTCTTCGAAATGAACAGATCGATTTTCTCATTTTGGGTTGGCTGCGCATTTTGGCTATCCACGATATCCAGTTTGGCTACGCCATTCGCTGCATCGGACATCGCGTTCCGAACGCCTGTCATGAACGTGTCGTCGAACTTGTAAATTGCCACCCCGACTTGAGGTGTGCTGCCGCCTGCCGCCTCATCTTGCTTGCTTTCGCTGCCGGTTGAACTGCTCCCGCCGTTATTGCATGCCGCCGTGGTCAGCATCATGCCGGCTATAAGGATTAACAGCCATTTTTTCTTCACCTGGGTTGACCTCCCTGTTTCATTCGAATTTTCAGTGACGGATACGGCGTTCCTGCGCCATATCTCACTGTCTACCGCCATTATGCCGCAATGCTCCTGACATTCGAATTCAAAATCCTCATGCTTTCTAGCAAAATTCTCATCACTTTGCCTCTAATTTTCGCGATTTCTTTACTTCACAAATGGAAACAGAACCTTCTGATTATCCATCCAGAACATGTTGTCCGCATCAATCACCTTGGTCTCAAGCACAATCGGCTTATCATATTTCGAACCATCCAATACCTTCACAGCCTGTTCTACTCCCAGATATCCCGTGCTGAACCCGTTCTGCACAATGAGTTTATGAAGGATGCCATCCTGCAGAAGCTGAAGCTGCTCCAGGTCGCTTCCGAAGGTGACAATCTTGATCTTCCCCTGAACGTTCCGTCTTGCGACTTCTTTTGCCGCTCCCAAGGAGGCCTGAATATCGAGTGCCAGTATCCCGTCAACCGATTCCCGGTCCAGCAGCTGCTTGGCCGCCTGCCAGCATGCATCTTCACGTTTGCCGCATGCTGCCCCGTCCGCTATCTGAATCCCGCTAATTCCCGACAATACGCTTTTGGCTCCCTCTTCGCGGGCAATGAGGTCGGGATCCTCCCTGTCGGATCGAAGTATGGCGACAACTCCCCGATCGCCAAGTAAGTCGGCCAGCTGTTCACCCGCCTTGCGTCCGGCCGCCTCATTATGGATTGCGATGGCGGACAGGACACCTGTGGTCATTCGCTCATCATTCAAAGCAATGATGGGGACATCAGCTGCTGATGCCTGATCACCTAATTTCAACAGTACGGCTTCGGATGCCGGATCGATCAGAATCGCGGAGGAACCTTTCTCCAGCACCTTCAATGCAGCTTGCAGCTGCTCCGCTTCATCGTCACTAGGCTCCAGCGGGATATAATCAAGCACCATTCCGTATACCTTGGCAGCCGCCTCGGCACCTAATCGGATGGCATCCCCCTGCTCTTCGGCGTGTATGGGAGCCACGAGTGCAATGTGCCGGAGTTTGGGCTCATTCTCATCTATGGTTGCGTCTGATGAACACGATGTTAAGAAGATCAAGGATAGAATGAGTACAACAAGACGGCCTTTCTGTACAATCGGTATCCATAACACACGCTGCATGCTAATCATGCTCCCGCTCCTCCCCTGGCTCGTGAATAATCGGTATCCGTATGCGAACGGTCGTGCCCTCTTCAAGCTCGCTCTCATATTCCAGACCGTAACGGTGCCCATAATATAATTGGATCCGGTCATGAACATTTCGAACGGCCACGCCGGAGCCTGCCGTATTGATGAATGGAGCCGGATGTTGTCGCAGCGTTTCAACCTCTAATATCCTTTCAAGCATCTCGGGAGACATTCCGACCCCATTGTCCCTAACCGTCATCTCCAATAGATCGCCTTGTATAGCAGCCGTTATGTGAATATGTCCTTGATCCACCATATATTCAATGCCATGTACGATGGCATTCTCGATTAAGGGCTGAAGCACAAGCTTTAGCGTGTAGCAGGACTGCGCTGCCTCATCCGCTTCGATCAAAAAATCGAATTTCTGTTTATATCTCATCTGTTGGATGGTCAAATAATGCCTTGCATGCTCCAGCTCCTCACGGACGCTTATGGAGGTCTTCCCTTTGCTCAAGCTCAAACGAAACAGCTTCGACAAGGAAGTGATCATCGTAATGACTTCCTCCTTCTTGCTCATGCCCACCATGCGGACAACCGAATTCAAGGTGTTATATAAAAAATGCGGGTTGATCTGAGCCTGCAAGGCTTCCAGCTCGTATCTGCGCTTCGATTCCTGCTCTTTCACAATCTGTTTCATGAGCTGCCTGATCTTATCCAGCATCAGATTGAACCGGCTGGACAGCTGTACCACTTCCAGTGGCCCCTGCATCGGGAGCTCCACGTTGAAATCGCCACGTTCCACCGCCTTCATCGTTCTGCCCATCCGGCGGATGGGGCGGGTCAGCATAGCCGAGAGAATCAGGGAAACTGCGATGGCAAGCACCAGAACCATCGCCACGACCTGAACCAGATAACGATTGACCTCTTCTCTTGTGGTCATGATTTCATCCAAATAGGAAACCCCAACGATTTTCCATCCTATATTAACGACTGATTTCACCGTGTTCAGCCGCTTGACTCCATCCGATTCATCAATGTAGCTGTCAGAGGAAGTAAGTGCCCGCTCAACACTCTCGTTTCGAAGCCCCATGTAAATTAATTGCTGCTGGGGATGATACACGATGTTTCCCGCTCCTTCATCGATAATGTACGCATACCCCCGCTTACCCAAGCTAATGCGGCTGCTTAGCTCATCGATTTTCTTGAAGTTGATATCTACCAGCAGAATGACATATGTTGGCTCCCCGTTATGAACAACCGTAATTCCTTTGCTCATCGTGACAACCCATTTAAATGTATGGTCGTACAAATTCTGCACATGCGGCAGTGAGAAGCTCAGATGGTTGGAGACTCTCATGGCCGAGTGAAACCAGCTTTGTTCCGTCACCCGCGCGCTGGCCTTAACCGGCATTGCCGGATGGTTCCTCAGCATATTGCCCTGTTCATTAAATAACGCGATGGAGACGATGTCATCCCGGCTTCGCATGATGGTGTTCAGCTGTTGAGTAACCTGCTCATCGTCCCATTGCCCGTCCGCTAGCATGTTTTCCTCAATGGCCCGATACAGCTGTGCCATCCCGTCCACATAATCCTCAAGATTATAGCTTACTTGATCCACGATTTGCTGGGCATTCAGAAACACGCTATGCTCCGCCGATCGGGAGAATTTATTGAACAACAGAACGGCTACCACGATCACGATCAGCAAAATAAATGCCGAGAAGGACCACATGATGATCGATTGAATGCTGTGTGCGCGAAATCGCCTAATCCATCGCTGAATGGTTGGTTTAATCGAGTTCCGCTTGGCATACGCGATTTTCACCAGATCTACCCCCTCGCTTGTGTCCGGTATTCCTTGGGCGAGATGCCGACCAACTTCTTGAAGCAGAAGCTGAAATAATTCGGATCGGCAAATCCGACACGCTCCGCGATTTCGAAGGCTCTAAGATCCGATGATCGAAGAAGCTCCTTAGCCGTTTCCATCCGAAGCTGCATCAAATACTGCACGTAGGTCATTTTGACTTCTCTTTTAAACACAGCGCTAAAATAGCCTGTACTAATATGAAGCTGCATGCACAGCTTCTGCAGAGATAATTCCGAATCAACGTAATGCTCCCGTGTATATTGGAGTGCCTTCTCCACAATGTCTTTGTACGCATGCTGCCTGGAGCTGGCAATATGCTTTCGTATGGTCAAACTAATGTCCTGCAGCCAGGCTTTAGCCTCCTGTAAGCCGGAAAACTTAAAGATCTCCGCATGCAGCTGAAATCCTGCTCCGAACAACGCCTCGATCTCAACCCCGGATTCTTTGGCCGATCGCAAGACGGCCGTTACAACTTCCAGAAGGTATACCTGAACGTCCTGAATGGTACATGAGGCGCCAATGAGTTCATCGAATATATGCGAAATGGCTTCGGTCAATTCCTCTTCGGTTCCGAGCTTTAGACTGCGGATCAGCGCTTGCTCCTTTAATTCATCCAGACGAACCCCCTCCGGTCTCGGACGCTCGACATCATCGATGAAAATGACCTTCTCGGCACCCAGAATCAACCGGTAGTCGAGCGCCAGCAGCGCACCCTGATATGAAAGCTTCAGGTCTGTTAGATTCCCCACCTGTGAGCCCACTCCAATCGTAACCGGCAGCTTCAAATAATGAAGAATGCTTTTTAATAAACGGTCAAGTGTCAACTGCAGCTCGCTAAACCACGCTTCTTCCTCCCTCTCATCATTCGCAATCAGCAGCACAATGCTGTCCTGATATATGAATGCGCTTACAAGAGATGAGGGATCCAGAAGCTCCTTAGCGATGTTCAGCATGGCATGCAGCATTAAATCCAAGTCTCCAGAATGGCGTAGGGAGGCTGAGGACGTTTGCTCCTTATCAACAGAAGCGGGATATAAGGCCATAACCGCAGCAAGGTAACAACCTCCATTCAAAGATAATTCGTAATTTCGAATCTTCTCCTCAACAATCGAGCGGGGTAATTTCCGGGTGAGCAGCGACGCAAGAAACGATTCCCGAAGCAATGGCAGGCTCGTGCGGTAATGCTCCTTCAACTGACGCACATCCTCGCGCTCTGCAACCTCCAAATCGATCTTGTCCTTGATCTTCCTCAATAGCTCCATAAAGCTTTCGGCTGAGAAAGGTTTAAGCAAATACTCGTCCACGCTGAGCGTAATCGCTTGACGGGCATAATCAAATTCATCGTATCCGGTTAAGATCACGATTTTGCACAGCGGCAGAAACTCTCTGAGCCATGAGGCCAGCTGGAGCCCATCCTGAAACGGCATACTGATATCGGTAATGACAACTTCCGGCTCCAATCGCTCCGCAAGCTCTACAGCCTCTCTCCCGTTCTCCGCCGTTCCCTCGATCGTGAATCCGCAGGCTTCCCACTGGATTTCCTGCACGAGTCCCTCTCTTACGTCGGCTTCATCGTCCACTAACAGCACTTTGTACAAGGCAACCCCTCCTGTTCTAATCTGTCAAATGAGTTAAAAGAATCTAATGTGATCTTACCGCGGCCCATCCAAATTTGGAATGCATCATTTTCACGCTGCTTTGAGGCAAAAAAAAAAAAGAACGAATGCATGGCTCTTGAACAACAGAGTGATTTCTGTTCGTTAAGTCATGATTCGTCCTGAACTCGATTGTATAAAATCCTTACGCCTGGGCCGGTATGGAGACGGGATTAGCAGGCGTGCCTAACCTTTTAATGCTCAGGTAGTAGGCAATGCCGAGCGGGATGACGGCTCCGAGCCAAGCCAGCGGGTTCGCCAGGCTTGCGCCGAGGAACCCGATCTGCGCGGTCAGGAAGATGGCAGCCAATACCCGCATGATCAGTTCCATGATGCCGGCTACGGTTGGGATAAAGCTCTGTCCCAGTCCCTGCAGCGTGAAGCGGTAGATGAACAACAGCGACAGAAGCAAATAGGTGCTTCCGTTCGATAAGAAATACAGCCTGCTAAGGGACAGCAATTCTTCCTGTCCATGACCGACAAAGAGGCTGACGGCTGCAGGACCCGCGAATATAACCAGCAACCCCACGGCGATGCTGAAAGATCCCGAGACCCATATACATTGTTTAACTCCAAGCTTGATTCGGTCTATGCGATTCGCACCGAAGTTCTGGGCCGCAAAAGTCGCCATCGTAATGCCAAAGGAACTCATGGGCTGCGTAGCGAGCATGTCAATCTTCTGAGCAGCAGTATATGCGGCTACGGCTGTTGCCCCAAGACCGTTAAGCGTAATCTGAAGAATGATGGCACCGATTGCAATGATGGAGGCTTGGAAGCCCATCGGGAAACCGACCCACATATGCCGGCGTATAAATGTCCTATCGATGGACCAATCAGCATTCTTGAATTGCAGAAGCGGAACCTTTTTATGAATGTATAACAAGCAGAGCAGGCAGGAGAACAGCTGCGATACCACCGTGGCAAGCCCTGCTCCGGCTACTCCCATCTTGAATACGAGAATAAATAACAGATCGAGTACGATATTCAGAATGCTTGCGACCACCAAGAATAGAAGCGGTGTCCGGCTGTCCCCAAGCGCTCTGAGCAGGTTCGCCAGCAGGTTGAACAGCACGGCTGCCCCAACACCCCAATTAATGACGATTAAGTACGAATATGCATCATCCAGGATTTCTGCCGGCGTGTTCATCATGACGAGGACAGGCCTCGTGAATATGACACTCACAATGGTCAGAAAAACCGTGAATACAAGGCTAATCCATATACTCGTTCCCACGCTTTTGCGAACGCCCGCGATATCCTTGGCGCCAAAACGCTGCGCCGTTATGATGGATAAACCTGCCGTCAAGCCTTGGGCAAAGCCAATGACAAAAAACAAAATACTGCCGGTCGAGCCAACGGCCGCAAGTGCGTTCACACCAATGGTGCGCCCAACGATCAGGGTATCCGCCATATTATAAAATTGTTGAAAAATATTTCCGATTAAAAGCGGGATCGTAAACATGATGATCAGCTTGATCGGACTTCCTTGCGTCATGTCTCTCATGTAGATTCTCCTATGCCGTCACTAAACGTTCCTCTATATATTTATTAGATAATATAACGCTATAAAGCCTATAGAGCAGCGCCTTGAAAACATTATAATGAGTGAGGGTCGTTTGTATTCTTGTGTATCTTATCATGAAAGAACATAAATTTCTGCATATTTATCATCAAACGACTAACAAAACTAAGTCACTATGGTCAGAACGGTTCATACCGGATTTTGATCCGCGAAATCATTTCAATGAAAAAAAGATCAACCGGTAAATCGGTTGATCTTTTTTCATGAGATTATGGATGCACCACCCTAAGAATCGGTAATGATTAGGCTTCCTCAATAGCAAGCTCATCCAAAGCCTGCTTCGCACGCGAACGCGCTTCCTCTAATGTGCAGGCGGTTGACAACGCAACTGCGACCCGTCTTCCAACCTTGGTCACCGGTTTCCCAAAAATGCGCAGCTGCGTATTCGGAACAGCCAGTGCTTGCTCGGCACCGGTAATTGAGTAGTCCTCCAGTTCTCGCGCAGCTTTCAGCGGACGGCTGGCTCCCGGCGTTATTAATTCGATCTCCGGGATTGGAAAACCAAGAATGGCACGGACGTGAAGCGCGAATTCAGATAAATTTTGCGTCACCAGCGTAACCAAGCCGGTATCATGCGGTCGCGGAGACACCTCGCTAAAATACACTTTATCCGCAGCAAGGAACAATTCAACACCAAACAATCCATATCCGCCAAGCTCGTCGGTAATCGTCCTTGCAATATATTTAGCTTCCTCCATTTGCTCATCGGACATGTTGTGCGGCTGCCAGGATTCGATATAGTCCCCGCTCTCCTGAATATGACCGATTGGCGCACAGAAGCTTGTTCCATTGACGGAGCGAACGGTCAAAAGCGTGATCTCTGACTGGAACGTAATGAATTCCTCAATGATCACTCTGCCGTTCTGCACGCGGCCGCCTTCCATCGCGATGTTCCAGCAGGACTCGATATCCCCTTCGCAGCGGCATACACTCTGGCCTTTGCCTGAGGAACTCATCAGCGGTTTTATCACGCACGGAAAGCCCATATCCAGGACAGCCTGTTTAAATTCCTCATAAGTATCGGCAAATCGATAGCCTGCAGTAGGCAGTCCCAACTCCTCGGAAGCCAACCGGCGAATCCCTTCACGATCCATCGTAAGCTTCGCAGCTCTGGCAGTAGGAATAACCCGGTACCCCTCTTCCTCCAGTCTAACCAGCTCCGAAGTAGCGAGCGCCTCGATTTCGGGTACGATCAGGTCCGGCTTCTCTAGCTCGATGATTGCGCGTAATTTCTCCCCATCCAGCATATCGAGGACATGGCTGTGATCGGCAACATGCATGGCAGGAGCGTCAGCATAACGATCGACCGCTACGGTTTCAACACCCAGTCTCTGGGCCTCAATCACGACTTCTTTTCCGAGTTCTCCCGAACCTAGCAGCAGTATTTTCTTCGTTTTTAACATCGTTGTTTTATCCCCTTTTCGTAGTTTCAGAGACTTATAAAAAAAGCAGAAAATAATAAAGAGGTAAGGGAAATAAGCTTCCCTTACCTCTGCCCAGGCGTACGGCCGTCGTCATCTATGTGCTCCCTCATGGTCCCCCATGCTACGCCAGTTACACATAAACCTATACATTGTTATTTAAATCATACTTAATCTTCCCGTTAATTGCAATATCACCGTAAGGCGACATTAGGATTTAGACTTCAGCATATCGATGGCATCCTTCAGCGATTGCGAAAGCCACTTCTTAGGGTGGATTTATCGCCAAAACGAGAAATTTCGTTATTGATCTATCGCTTTAAAGGATTGATGAATGATAGGGTCCAACATATAATATGGATAAATTCATTCCTGTCAGATATTTGAAAGGAGACTTGCTGTGCTGCCCTATTCCAACCCCAATCATGATTTTGCCTTTGAACAAGCCGTAATCGGAATGGCATTGATATCGTTTGATGGTTCGATTCTTAAGGTCAATTCGGCACTAAGTGATCTATTGGGATATTCACAGCAGGAGTTAACTGCCGGGGCGCCACAAGAAGATAGCAGCATCCGCGCCTTATTGAATCAAGTGGTTTGGAACGCAAGAGCCGCTCAAAATCAGCAGCAATCCATAACCCAGTTTGAATATGTTTACCACCATCCATCCGATCGTGAAGTATACCTCAGTGTACGTATCAGCGTTAAGGAGGAGCTGGCGCAGAATTTCCGTGGCTGCTTGGTACAGTTTGAAGATCGAACCTTGCTGAGACAACTTATGAAGCAGCTGGAGCTGAAGGAACAGAAGCTAAACGAGAAGGAAAATTCGTTTTTGCAGCTGTTGGAAGGACTCCCCTTATCCGTACTCATAACAAAAAAAGGCATTGTCCACTATGTTAATCCTGCCGCGCTCAGACTTGTTAATGCTGCGCATCCCCGTGACGTCCTCGGGATTTCAACCGACGTGGTAGTCGACGCATCGCACCATAACAAACTGATGAAACGCAGGGCAAAATATGCCGAGAGCGGAGAGATCGGAAGCGTCGATTATCGGATACGCTGTCTGGACGGGCAGGAGAAAATGGTCACGGGATTCACGTTGATCATAAATTATGAAGGCGAAAAAGCGGCGGTCGGAATCTTCAAGGACATCACAGAGCAGCAGATGGAAGAAGATCGCGTGATGCAATCCGAGAAGCTGACCACCGCCGGCCAGTTGGCCGCCGGCATTGCCCATGAAATTCGGAATCCCTTAACTTCGATTAACGGATTCGTAAAATTGCTGCGATCTGCGGAACGAAGCAACGAGCTCTATTTTGAAATCATTGAATCGGAGCTCAAACGCATCGAACTCATTGTCAATGAACTCCTGGTGCTCTCGAAACCGCAGAGCGTTCATGTCAGCGGACCCATCGACGTGTTTGCCATTATGGAACAGATCATTACCCTTATGAAGGTTCAAGCAGCCCTCAAAAATATCGAGATCATCCCTCATTATCCGATGGCACCGGTCTTCGTTCAGGGTGAAGTAAACCAGCTCAAGCAAGTGTTCATCAATCTGCTGAAAAATGCCATGGAAGCGATGAATCAAGGGGGAACCATTACCTTGGACATTTTGCACAACGCTCAAGAGGTTCGAATCATCGTGCAGGACGAAGGGATTGGCATGACGCAGGAACAAATCCAATCCCTGGGACAGCCCTTTGTTACGACCAAAGACACCGGGACGGGACTCGGACTGATGATTACCAAGAACATTATTCATAATCATGGCGGTACGATGAATGTAGAGAGCATACCCAATCATGGGACAACCTTTACGATCCATTTACCGGCTTTATAACGCATACATATTATCGGAATGGTGATGCCAGTTGATAACCGATGTAATAAAAGACTTCTCTGATTAGAAAAGGAACTTTGCTTCTCAGGCTCTGATACGCGCTCCGGGCTGCGGGCGAAGGATTGGCTTCCAATCCCATATCTTCTGCCATCATCATCGCCCGCTTCATATGCAGCGGGTCACTTACAATGAGGTAAGAGGACAGTCCTGCTGAATCTCCTACCTTATTGGCAAAGTGCAGATTCTGCTCCGTGATCGTCGAAGCCGTCTCGACAAGGATGTCACTCTCCGGAACACCATGCTCGATGGCATACTGCCTGGCAACATCCGATTCGGCAAGTTCATCCTCCGAACTGCGTCCCCCTGTAAATATCAGCTTGTCTACGTACTGCCGGTCATACAGCCATAGCGCATGATCAATGCGTCCCTGAAAAACAGGCGATGGCTTCCCTTCCCATACAGCAGCCCCCAGCACGATGGCTGCATCAGACGGGATATTGGCTGTTCTTTGCGCATAATTCCAAATGGTGATGCCCACATACAGCGTATAAATTAACAGGATTCCAATGAATACCCCCAACACATAAATCACGGTACGCTTTCTTCTGCCCCGAGCTTCCCTTGCCGGCATATTTCGTGTCATGCTGCACCCCCAGCGCCCAATCTTAATCTACCCTTAGTGTCCATTCTATCATTTTCAGCAAAAAAAGCCTGCTTGCTCCCTTATTGAGAGCGTCGGGCTTTCTTTGCTGTCAACTATCGTTTTTTTATTCTAGCACTACCGAGAGTAACACAAACTCGAATCTACCGTTTAATCCGCATCATATCCATACAGCGTGACTCTGTTCTTCCCTTTGCTCTTGGCAATATGCATCGCTTTCTCCGTCTCCGCGATCAAATCCGTGAACTTTAACATGGATGCTGGTGTAAGGCATGCCGCCCCCACGCTAACGGTCATAAACCCATCCTCTGCCGAGCGATCCTTGGGAATGCTGAGTGCAAGCACGCCAAGGCGTATCTTCTCAGCCAATTCATAGGTACGTTCGGGGCTTTCGTTTTTCAGCTTCAGGATAAAGGTCCCGCCACCGTAGCGTGATATGGACGCTCCGTAGGGTTCGCCAATAATTTTCAGGGCATCGGCTATCCATTGCAAACATAAATCACCGCCATATAAACCATGAAGGGTATTATATACCCGGAAGTCGTCAATATCGACCATCATCAAGGCTAAAGGCAGCTTATTCTGAACACATTCCTCCCAGTCCATCGACAGTTCTTTTTCAAAAGTCAGCGGATTGGGCAGTTCGGTCAGCGGGTCTGTTGTCACATAATTTTGAAGCTGATCCAGCACATCGGAGTATACCCGATCCGGGCCATCTTCCGCCGTACCTTCTCTCAGAATCACCATAATGGAGGATTTACGCCCTTGATGAATAGCAGCCAGCATAAATTCAAGCTCGATCCCGTTGCCCTCCAGCGTAACAAACCTGCCGCTGCCGGATACTAACTGGGTTTGATTCTGCTCCATCCGTTTGATCTGCTCTCTCAGATCAACTCGCGAATCTTCTCTAGCCAACTTATATATCTCAAGCTGCAGCAGCTCTTCGGGTTTCTTTGCACCGAACAGCGATTCGGCCTGCACATTGCAATACATAATGGTACCTGCCGTTGTCAGTGACAAGAAAGCGACAGGCGACAGGCCCATGAGCTGCAGGTACCGTTCTTCGTTCTCTCTGAAAATTCTCGCATTCTGTATGGCCTGTTCTTTTGCTTGCCTTAATTGATCATCCGTCTGCTTGCGAACGATCGACTTCAATTGCGGGAGAACGCTTAACTCCTGTGACTTCCAAGAATATGAGGTCCCCTCAACCACTTGTCTCCATTTCTCGAAAGATTTACGCGGAGATAAACGGACCTTATCCTCCTCTTGGATAATGGCTTTGGCCGGATCGCCGGCCCAATCCACAATTTGAACAACCTCGGGCCTGAACCACATGACATAATTTTGTTGGCCTGGTGACAAAGCGAGATACAATACACCTGATGCGATATCCTTATAAGCTTTAGCGGGTTCATATTCGGCACTGAGTTCAGAACTGTGGTACGTATAATCTTCGGCCTGGGCAGATAACCAGCCGGCAAGCTCCATGACTTGCTTCGAAGTTGGTGTCGTACCGTACAGCATCAAATTATCTTGATAATAAACGACAGCCCCGGTAGCGCTCATTAAATCGAGCAAGGTCTGCTCCTCGTTGTCAAGCTGTTCGATAACATGGAATACATCGGTTTGGCCGATGAAAATTTCGGTAATGCGGGCGGATAAAATTCTGAGCCTCAACTCGGTTTGATAATCGTCGAGCTGCTGTCGTTGATACAGCTCGTTGGAGAAAAAGGAGCCCAGAAAGTTGCACAGGTTGCGGGTCCGGTGGGATACGTATTTTCTACTATAGTGATGACAAGTAATCAAACCCCACAATTGGTTGTCATGGATAAGAGAAATCGTGGTTGTCGCGCCAACCCCCATATTATGAAGATACTCGATATGAAGCGGAGATACACTCCGCAGCGCAGATAAACTGAGATTCAATGGCTTGCCAGTCAATGGTTGTACCGTAGGAATAATCTCAACCGGCGTATAACTCACATCAACAATCGTCCGCAGCCAATTTCTTAGATACAGTTCACGGGCTTGCCTAGGAATATCCGATGCCGGATAATGGTGTCCCAAAAAAGGCTCCAGCTCCTGCTCTTTAGCTTCGGCAACCACTTTTCCGTTCCAGTGATCATCAAACTCATAGAGCATCACGCGGTCATATCCGAGAATATCCTTCACGAGCTCGCAAGCCACTTGACTCGCCTCCACACGATTCTCGGTTCGTTTCATGCGACTGAAGAACGTCTGTATCCTTTCAAAATCATCCGTAAAGGCTACGGTATCTTCCGATACCAGCTCCAATTCAAGCAGTATCAACCCTTCGCTTTCGTGGACAATTCCGAAAAACGCAACCGGATCATCCCCAACCGGAATCGTTAAATTGATATACTGTAAATCGGGCGTGGCGATCGCCTGAAGATCCCGATGAATCATCAGCTCAAATTGGGCCTTTCCAATAAGTGCTTCCAAATGCTGTCCCAGAAGTGCTTCTGCGCTAATGCCTAAGAACTGATTGGTATTTCGGCTGCATTGGGCGATCCTATAGTCATCAATAGGGTTAATGGCAAGCAGTACGCCATGGGGCTGAATAAATCCTGGAATGTGAATAGGTTCTTTCTCGCAATTCGTCAGGTCGATCGGTCCATCCGTTACATAATCGCCCTCCGTCAGCAGCTCTCGATTTAGTGGATCCTGTTCCGTCATTGCTTATCAACTTCCCTTATTCACAGATTTAATATCAAATAAGCCCAATGCATCTCATTGTTATAAGAGATCCATTGGGCACAGCATATTATAACAATAGAACTATGAGATTGTACGCCATTCAGTCTTCAGCATAGCATAGTAATACTCATCCCACCAGATATCGCCACGAGGAATACACTGTTGAAAATAGCCTTCTCTCCTCATACCCAGCTTCTCCATCACCCGATACGAAGGTGTATTCTCAGGCTGGCATGTCGCAATGATCCGATGCAACCCCATTACTTCGAAACCGTGCTGAAGCAAAGCTCTGGCAGCTTCCGTGGCGTACCCCCTACGGTGATAGGTTGAATTAAACACCCAGCCGATTTCATAGGTATGTTCGCCGAACCATGGATGAAACACCACATGTCCTATCACCCGTTGTTCCTTTTGCAGGCAGACGGCATAATGATGAGCTTTATCGCCCTTGTTCTGAGCAAGAAATTGTTTTACTGTTTCTTCCGTATGCACAGGCTCAGGCATGTAATGCATCACCACCGGATCGGATGTATATTGCAGAACATCCTGCCAGTCTTCTGGTTCAAACTCGCGAATTATTAATCTTTCCGTTACGATATCCATTTGCCCGACTCCTCTTCAAAATGTATTCAAGTGTCCTCTTCATACCGCACACTTCAATACAGAGGCAAATGCGATTCGCCGTATATACAGATCTTTCTTAATTACGCCGGGTCACCCTCTTTCACTTTTCAACTTACTCTCATTAAAGATTCGATCAAAAGAGTGACATTCCTTCATAATATGTCAAATTTCTGGTTATTTTTCCGCTTATCGCTCTCAGCTCGAATTGTTCTTTGTGTTTCATTACAACTTAGACTTGGCTGAGAATCGATTTCATTTTATCAAAATGCATGCCTTCATGATACAAGCAAAAGCTTAAGAATTCTTCGACCCGGGTTAACTTTAAACCTTTGGAGGTTGTATAGGGGGATAAAACCGTATCGTGCAAATGCCCGTTGTACCTGCGTTCGATTCGGTGGACCTGACCC
This sequence comes from Paenibacillus sp. FSL W7-1332, assembly GCF_037969785.1. Classification (NCBI taxonomy): domain Bacteria; kingdom Bacillati; phylum Bacillota; class Bacilli; order Caryophanales; family Paenibacillaceae; genus Paenibacillus; species Paenibacillus sp. FSL W7-1332. The sequence goes on from NZ_CP150209.1 coordinate 4,406,355, forward strand.
TCAAGCAGTTCGACAAGCTCGTGCATGGATGGCCATGCTTCGCTAATCTCTCTTGGCTTAGAACCCGATCGGAACAGCTCGGTATATTCAACGGGAAGGGTTATGGGTTCTCCATTCACGCCGAACGCAAACCTTTCCGCTATGAATAAAACATGTCCCATATTCCATTTCACGTGGTTATTCATTCCACTCGGAATCAACTCCGCTATATCATCCGGGATATCCCTTACAAGATTCAACGTTTGTGCACGCACAAATTCCAAATGTTCAAACAGGTATGCTTTCATGCAGCCCACTCCTTCTCATTAATATCCAGCGTCCGCTTTAACCGAGTGTACTCCAAATGCGGATAAAGAAATAATATTGTTTTAACTCCGTTTCATAAAAAAAATGGATGAATCAAGGGCAACCCTTCATCATCCATGGATATACTGTTTTTTTTCGCGGATATCCGCTTGAATATAGGAAATAAACGAATGGACTTGCGCAGGTCTCGCTTCTTGCCTCTTGATGCATACCCGAATAGGGTGCGGGAAAGTTACGCCTGACACTTTAACCTTGCCAAGTTCGCCCAAAGCCAGTTCTTTCTTGATAGAAAGAGCAGGAACTAACGCAGCCCCGTATCCCGCTTTTACTGCTTCAATGGATTCCTTCAACCCCTCTATCGTTATGGAACAGCGAGGTTCGCGTGCATCCGATGACTCCATCAACGACCATAACTGTTTTCGCGTGTAACTTCCTTCTTCCCTCAGCACAAAGGGTTCCTCCATAAGCTCAAGGAATGTCACTTCTTTATCGGCTAGTCGATGAAGGGCAGGCACAGCAAAAATTAATTCATCTTCCATTATTGTAAAGGACTCGATATCTTCCGCTTCAATGGGCCAGCTGCCGCATACGATGGAGATATGCACCGAATCGTCCTGTAACCGCTGCAGCGCGGTTCGGGAATTTCCTTTCAGCAGCTGCACCTCCATCCTTGGATGCTCCTGCTTATACCCAACCAGCCATCCGGGCAGCAAAGCGCTCTCGGGCAGCTCCGTAGCGCATATTCGCAAACTTCCCTGCTGACCGGATTTGATGGCCTCCATCATCTCTTCCATCTCGGCTTCCATCGCAAATAACCGCTGGGAATGCCTGGCCAACGCTATGCCTGCTTCAGTCAATTGAATATTGCGTCCGTTAGCCTCAATCAATTTCATGCCGAGCTCCCGCTCCAAATTGCGGATTTGGGCCGTAACGGCTGGTTGACTTAACAGCAGATTGCCGGCCGATCTCGTAATGCTTCCCGTCTTGGAGACATCATTAAAAATGCGTAGTGCATGAAGATTCATAGGTCATCCCTCGATTCTTGAACTATTCACCTGGTCAATCTGTTGCGATCATTTAGATCGTTTATATCCTAAATGAAGTCCATTTGTAAACTGCTGAATCAAATATAGGACACATTGAGGGAAGTGCTCTGAATATAAGGAGCTCTGACTTCTTGGTGATCCGAGTTCGTAATCAGCATGATGATCCGTTTTCATGATTTTTCATGGTCCTGCAACCTTTTAACAATTCTCCCGTCTATAGTGGTGCAGCAAGTACATTTTACCAATTCATGATACGACTTGGCTGAATCCTAGCGTTCTAAGATAATCTACATTTGGAGGATACCTACCATGAAAAAAATCTACAAAGTACTAGCAACCGCTACGGTTCTCGCGATGGCGGCACTGCCAATAGCAGCGAATGCACAGGCCGTCCCTCCTGCTACAGCCCATAAGGGACAAGGCAACATCACAAATCAGGTGAAGAAAAGCGTTCCTGGAACGATGGGTTACATAACGGACTTCGTCAATGACGAGTCAGGCACATGGATTACCGTAACCGGCCGCGGCTTGGCAGCAACCGATCAACAAGAAATCAAGCTCTCGATATCCAAAGATACTAAAATCATTGATGCCAAAGGCAACCAAGTCCAGCTCCAAACGATCGTGGATAAAAACAAAGCGATTAAAGCTTTCTATAACCCAAACATAACGAAGAGCCTACCCGCTCAAGGTTCGGCTCTTACGATCATTGTACAGGATAACGACCTCGCCGGTATTGATGGAACCATCTCGGAGGTAACCAAACAAGGCATTCTGGTGGAAGGAACCAATCTGTACAACGACAGTGAAGAAACCATGCTGCTTCATCTGGATCCAAAAGCAAAAATCATCGATCAAAACGGCAGCGCACTGAAAGCAAGCGACCTGGAAGCCGGCATGAGTATTCGCGCTTTCTATGGACCTTACGTGGCGTTAAGCATGCCGCCTCAATCCTCAACGAATTATATACGGGTCAACACGAATGCCGAGAATAACGATCAGGAGCAAGCTGCGGGCATTGACGGCATCCTTACAGAAATGAAGGATGGTAGAATAAGCGTTTCCGGTAAACCAGCTAAAGCAGGTGACCTCGAATACGTTGTGCTCGCTGTTGATGGCGACACAAAGATTGTAGATGCCGGGGGCAAATCGTTAACGGCTGAAGTCTTAAAATCGGGTCTGCGAATCGAAGCTGAATACGTGTCCGTGATTTACCCTGCCCTGCCCCATGCAGATAAGATCGTGGTCTCCGACACCACAGCGCCCAAAGTCGAAGGCACGATAACTACATCCGAACGCACGTCAAAGGATCAAGTGTATATCAATGTGGGTTCAGATCAATCCACCGACAACGACATCATCATCAACATCTCCAAGGATACTCAAGTGATTGGACTGAATCCCGACGAGAAGCTGGAACCCGGCATGAACATCGTGGTCTTCCACTCGCCTATCATGACCATGTCCATTCCAGCAATCACATCCGCTGAAGTGATTATGGTTCAAGCCGACAACTAAGCTGTTGCTCTGGCTGCTTACCGCTGCTAAAATAAATCAAAAAAAACACCATCGTACTCAGGATTCCTGAATACGATGGTGTTTTAATGTAGTAAGATATTAATCGTTACGAACTATTCCTCAAATTCCACGTTGTGATACACCTGCTGAACATCCTCGAGATCTTCAAGAGCATCGATCAGCTTCTCAAACTGGGCAACTCCGTCCTCCGGCAGGGTGACGAAATTTTGTGCCAGCATCGTCAGCTCGGCAACCGTAAATTCCGTAATACCAGCGGCTTTGAATGCTTCCTGAACCGCATGGAATTGGTCGGGTTCTGCATAGACGATCACTGCTTCTTCCTCTTCCAGGATGTCACGGACATCCAGGTCGGCTTCGAGCAGCAGATCCATGACTTCCTCAGCCGACTTACCTTCGACGCCGATGACTGCGGTTGGATCAAACATATAAGACACTGAACCGCTGACGCCCATATTCCCGCCGTTCTTATTAAAGGCAGAACGTACAGCAGGCGCCGTACGATTGACGTTGTTGGTTAAAGCGTCAACAATGATCATCGAACCGTTCGGACCAAAACCTTCATAGCGAAGCTCTTCATAATTCTCATCCCCGCTGCCCTTGGCTTTATCCAAGGCGCGGTCAATAATGGCTTTCGGCACATTGTATGTTTTGGCGCGCTCAAGAACAACCTTCAGCGCACGGTTGGACTCGGGATCCGGTTCCCCCTTCTTGGCTGCCACATAAATTTCGACACCAAATTTCGCATATACGCGACTTGTATTTGCATCCTTGGATGCTTTTTTCTCTTTAATATTATTCCATTTACGGCCCATATATTTCCGCTCACTTTCATTATTGAATCTGTAGCCGGTATTCAATAAATACCCTCGTCCATTATATATCTATTAAGTCCCTTGAACAAGGTTAAGAGCTTATATCCGGAAAATAGACAAATACCCGTAACCATCAATCAGCGCTGTTCACCGACAAGTAAGATCACCTTTCCCCGGCCATGACCCGTTTCAACAAGGCGATGCGCTTCCGGCGCCTCGTGCAGCGGAAACACCTCTCGAATATGAATGCGAATATAACTCTCCATATATAAATCCACCAGCTCCTGCAGTCTAGCTGCCGTTCTCGTGCCGCTTAGCACGGGTATACCCAACTCCACAGCAGTCTCGTCCGACACCATCGTGCGGATACGCTCCTTGTTGTGCACAAGCTGGGCAGAAGCCCTTAATGCCTCGGGGCCGGCAGCATCAACTGCAGCATCGATTCCTTGCGGCGCGATTCTGCGGACCCTTTCCACAAGCCCAGCGCCATATGCAACCGGTATAACGCCGATGGACCGCAAATATTCATGATTGCGCTCACTTGCGGTTCCAATGACAGCTGCTGCGCCCCAGGCTTTTGCCAACTGGCATGCAAAGGTACCAAACCCGCCTGCCGCGGCATGGATGAGCACGGTGTCTCCTTCCTCAATTCCAACAGATTTCAATGCCATATGTGCCCCCTGGCCATTACCGGAGAAACCTCCAGCTATTTCCCATGGCATGCGCTCGGGTTTGATTACAATCTGATCCGCATCCACCACGACATATTCAGCGTAACAATGGAGCAGTGAGAACCCAAGTACCTCCATGCCCACTGCGAATTGATCGACGCCTTCCCCGACCTGATCGATCACGCCAGCGAACTCATTGCCCGGTATCATCGGGAAACGCTGTTGACGGACATAGCCTATGGTTCCGTTGCGAACCCCGCAATCAAAGGGCAGCACGCCAGCTGCCTTCACGCGGACTCGCACAGTACCCGGTCCTGCCTGCGGCTGCTTCATTTCCGTTAATTTTAAGACCTCAGGTGGACCGAATGAAGTAATGGCCATAGCTTTCATCTGCAACATCTCCTCTTTTCGTAATGCTTATTAAAAAATGAAATAAAAAGCGCCGCTACAACTGCAATCATGATCATCAGCATGAAGTATATATTGCTAAAGACATACGCGCTCAGATCGTGGATCAACGGGTTCCAAGCCTTAGCGGCTTCCAGATCCACCATGGTTCCGTAAAGGCTGGCAAATATCGCTCCTGCCATGAAATTCAACATCGACAATATGCCCATTCCCACTCCACTTTGTTCATGCGGCAGCGTCAATGAAATGGATTTGGACAGCGCAATCGACATAAAGGCTTGCCCGACACCACCGAGAATCAGGAACAAGGCAATCCATACAGGCGAGGCCCCCGTAAATGACGATAATAATAGAAAACAGAACAGAAATAAGCTTACGGCGATGTGGAACAGATATGAAGTGCCTTTACGGTCCGCCATCGTGCCTCCGAATTTGCTGAGTAATGCGGTAGCGATTGCTGCTGGCACCATAACATATCCCGTCAAACCCAGCCTCAATTGGTGAACTTGCGTTAACAGCGTCGGCGTCAGGAACACAAGAGAATATCCTATTCCTGTTACTGCGAAAGCAATTACCAAGCCAAGCGTGTAACGAACGTTTTTGAATACCCCCGGGTTTATAAAAGGAGCTGCCGCTTTCCGGATTCTCCAGATGAAACAAGTCAATAGCAGGACAAAACTGATCAGGGTCAATGCTGTTGGATTCGTAATAGAGAGCAGCAGGCTAGCTACAGCTCCTGCTAGCAGACCGCAACCGGGCCAATCCATTTGGGCTGTGCCAACTCTTTCATCATGTAAATATTTGTAGTAGAAAGGCAATGTCAACAGAATGAGTAACGGCATGCAAAATAACACGCGCCAATGGACAAAGCTTACAAGCATTGCCGCTACGGCTGGACCAGCTGCACTGCCGATAGCGCCGCCTGTCATCGATATCCCTAAAGCTCTTCCCCTATGCTTCGGAGGAAAATAGCGCACGGGGATGATGCCGGATATCGCCGGTATGACTGCTGATCCTGCAGCCTGCAGCATCCTTCCGAAGATGAGCATTCCGTAAACCTGAGACAGCATCCCGATAACCGAACCGACTATAAAGGTGATAAACCCGATGGAAATCAAGATTTTCAGCTTGTAACGATCGGCAAGCTTTCCGTAGATAACACTTCCCATAGCAAATACAAGCAAATACGATGTCGTTACCCAGCTGACTAAGGCCATGCTCAGCCCAAACTCTCGCCTGATTTCTGGGAGCACGATATTAAACATCGTTGCATTCATAACCGATATGGCAAGAGTAAATGCCAGAACGCTGATTAATGCTTCGCTTGATGACTTTCTTTTCCCGATTCCCATAAAAGCCCCTTCCTTCCGAATTTTAAAAGGGATACCCTATTACGTTTGTGTACCGATGTACAAATCTTAAAAGGGATTGTTTTCCTCTCGTTGTTTATTTTATAATGGGTTCGAAATAAACAAAAATATATAATATGCTATATAGATCATATACTGGAGTATATAGGGGGATGAAGGATGGAACTTCTGCAGCTGCGTTATTTTCAAACCGTAGCCCGAACGGAACACATGACGAAAGCAGCTCAAGAGCTTCATATTGCACAGCCTGCTTTAAGCAAAACCATATCCAGGCTGGAAGCGGATGTCGGAGTTCCGTTGTTTGATCGTCATGGCGGGAGAATCCGATTGAATACATTTGGGAAGCTCTATTTGGATAAAGTTGAACGTGCACTTCATTTGCTGGAGGAGGGCCAGAAAGAAATCAATGAACTTGCAGGACTTCAGCATGGCAGTATTCATCTGGCAACCTCAACCCTGGATCCGTTATCCGAACCGCTGAGTCAGTTTCTGGCGGAGCACCCTGACGTTAATTTTCAAATATCCCAGGTCGGAACGGATGACATGATGAAGTTGATGGAAATGGGGCAGGTCGATTTATGCTTTACTTCGATGGCGATGGAGCAACCCCTGTTATCTCAAGTGACCGTGCTTCGCGAGGATGTGTATTTGGCTGTACCCCAAGCGCACAGGCTCGCTGACCGTACGTCCATTAACTTGGATGAATTGAAGGAGGAAGCTTTTATCGGCTACAAGGAAGATTTTATATTCCAGCAAATGAACGATACATTCTTTCAGGAGGCTGGAATTACGCCCAGATATGTATGCCGGGTTGACGAACCTCCGGCTATTGCAAGTCTGGTTCGTGCCGGTCTTGGTGTTGCCCTCTTCGGATGTTCTCATGTCCAAGACGCCAAGCTTAAGCTTCTGCCCATTGCGAAGCCCGAATGCAAACGGCACTATCGGCTTATCTGGCATGAGAAGCACTATTTATCCTTAGCGGCTCGTCAGTTCCGTGATGACGTCATTCATTACTTTTCGGAAAAATCGTAATACACAGCAAGATTCCAATCATATACAATTTCGATTATTGAAGGCACTTCCTGCTCATGAACAAATGCAGGAGGTGTTTTTTTGCGAGAGAAATGTAGATGAAACAAAAAAATGATTGATTATTAATAGACAAAATATTATTATGTCTATGTATAAAACAACGAAATGCGCATTCGTTTGTTTTTACGCTATCCGATCTGTAAAGTACAGACCTCGAAAGGAGACTCTTTTATTTTGCTTAACAACCCCTATGTTCGAACGATTGTCTTGTCACGCGTTCTCTTGAATCTTGGCATTTGGGTTCGTAACTTTGCCATTCTTCTATACGTTACCGACTTGACGGACAATAATCCTATGTATGTATCCCTCATATCCGTAGCCGAATTTGCGCCGATTTTCTTGTTTGCCTTCATCGGAGGTACTTTTGCGGACCGCTGGCGGCCTAAGCGTACCATGGTCAGTTCTGATGCATTGTCTGCGATATCGGTATTTCTCGTGCTGATCGCCGTTCATAACGGGTCGTGGCAGGCATTACTGGTACTTACGTTCTTCTCAGCCGTCCTGTCCCAATTCTCTCAGCCTTCAGCGATGAAGCTGTTTAAACAGCATGTCCCCGCTGAACAGCTGCAATCCGTGATGGCCATGTTTCAATCGATGGTTGCCTTCTTTACGGTGATCGGCCCAATCGCCGGTGCATTTGTATATCAAACGTTCGGCATTGAAGTATCGCTGGTCGCAACAGGAGCGTTATTCCTGGGTTCTGGATTGATTCTGACTTTGCTGCCCCGTGATATGCAGAAAGAGACACAATCCAAGCAGCAGAACCTGAAACAAGAGCTTATCGAAGGCCTTCGCTATGTATGGAGTAATCATACGCTCCGAACCCTTGCCGCGACCTTCGCCGCGGCTGGCTTGGCAGCGGGACTTATTCAGCCGCTCGCGATATTTGTGACGATTGAGAACCTCGGTCGGGATAAGTCATTCTTGCAATGGCTGTTAACGGTCAATGGAGCGGCGATGCTCGTCGGAGGAGGCTTCGTCATGGCATTTGCCAAGAAAATCCCCCCTCAAACCTTACTAGCACTCGGTCTGAGCGTTAGTGCCGTCGGGACCCTTGGTATTGGCTGGTCAACCAGCGTCATCTTTACGATGCTCCTTCTAGTGATTAACGGATTCTTTTATCCCACCATACACATTGGAATCAACACCATGATCCTAAACAATACGGAAGGGCCATATATTGGTCGGGTCGGCGGCGCCCTAACCCCGATTTATATGGGAATGATGGTGCTGGGCATGTCGATCGGGGGATTGCTCAAAGACCAGCTGTCCCTGTTCGTCGTTTATGCGGCTAGCACACTCTTGTTCCTGACTGGTTCGGCTCTGCTGCTTCCATTATTTAAAAAGAGAAAGAGCACGGCCGGCGTATTGGAGCAATGAACAACAAAAAAGAGCCGCCTCACATTTCAAGAGGCGGCTCTTACTTAACTAGAGACCGTGTAGCAACTGGCGGTCATGTCGTCTTATTGTTTCAGGCTCGGATGATCCAGGCTTTGAATGCCTTCCCTTCTTTTAGCGTTGATCGCTTGACCCATGCTCTGCACGTCATCTCCTGAACCGCTTCCAGCGCATCATATCGGTTCCGCAAGTAACTGTAAGCTATATGGGTCAGTGTTTCCTTGTGTTCCATAATGGCCTGGTAAAAATCGGTCTCATCATCCGTTTTCGTCAGTGCCACCTTTTTCATCTCTGCTTGGGAGCCCATCATGATCTCCTAAAGTGCTATAAACAATAAAACCGAAGCTCTTCTCAAGAAGAACTCCGGTTTGTTGATAATTGAGTATCATTATGCGTGAAATTGTTGTCCGTCCAACACTTCCTTCACATAGCCGGCCCGGATCACAAAGTCACCGAAATGCTCGCCCTGCTCGCGTTCTTGTGCATATTGCTTCATGAGGGGACGAAGGGAATCCAAAATCTCGGCCTCTCCGATGTTTTCCTTATACAGCTTGTTCAGGCGATGTCCGGAGAAACCGCCACCCAGGTACATGTTATATTTGCCAGGCGCCTTTCCGATAAATGCGATTTCAGCCAGCATCGGTCTGGCGCACCCATTCGGGCACCCAGTCATTCGAATGACGATATCCTCTTCGCGAAGTCCGTTCTCTTCCAGGATCACATCGATTTTATCCAATAACGTCGGCAGATATCGCTCGGATTCGGCCATAGCCAATCCACATGTCGGTAAAGCTACGCATGCCATGGAATTTCGTCTCAGGGCAGAATAATGATTACCGTCCGTAAGTCCGTAACGCTTGATGAGGTCTTCAATCTTTTTCTTCTTATGGCTGCTGACATTGGCGATGATCAGATTCTGATTGGCCGTCAGACGGAAGTCTCCATTATGGATTTGAGCGATTTCGCGCAGCCCTGTCATCAGCAGGTAATCGGATTCGTCTTTCACACGTCCGTTTTGGATGAACAGTGTAAAATGCCATTTGCCATTGCTGCCTTTAACCCAGCCGTAGCGGTCTCCGTTATGATCAAAATGATACGGTTTTGCCTCCTCCAGCTTCCAGCCCAGACGGCTGGTCAGCTCGTTGACAAACCAGTCGATACCGCGATCATCAATCGTATATTTGAAACGAGCATGCTTGCGCACCGCGCGGTCTCCGTAATCACGTTGAATCATTACCGTCTTCTCGGCCAAGTCAACGATCTGCTCGGGTTTGCAGAAACCAATGACTTTCGCCACTTGAGGATAGGTTAACGAATCACCATGCGTCATCCCCATGCCACCGCCTACCGAAACGTTAAAGCCTTTCAATTGTCCATCCTCAATGATGGCAATGAAGCCAAGATCTTGGGAAAATACATCAACATCATTGGATGGCGGCACGGCCATACCGATCTTAAATTTCCGCGGCAGGTACACCGGGCCATAGATCGGCTCCTGCTCCTCTCCCTCTTGCAGGCTGTCTACAATCTTCTCGCCGTCCAGCCAAATCTCATGATAAGCACGCGAGCGCGGATCGAGATGACTGCTAAGCATTCGTGCCCATTCGTATACCTCCGAATGAATTTCGGATTGATAGGGGTTCGGGTTGCACATCACGTTCCGGTTGACGTCGCCGCAAGCAGCCAATGTGCTAAGCATGGCTTCATTCACTTCTTGAATGGTGCTCTTCATATTCCACTTCAATACGCCATGAAGCTGAAAGGATTGGCGGGTGGTCAAGCGAATCGTCCCGTTGGCATACTTTTGGGCTACACGGTCCATCATCAGCCATTGCTCCGGAGTCACGACTCCGCCAGCGGCGCGAACACGCAGCATGAACTGGTATGCGGGTTCCAGCTTTTGCTTATGCCGTTCGTTACGCAAATCCCGGTCATCCTGCATATAACTGCCGTGAAATTTCATCAGCCGGTTATCGTCTTCCGGAATCGACCCCGTTATGCGATCCTCTAAGGTCTCTACAAGACTGCCACGCAGATAGTTGCTTCGACGCTTGATGTCCTCAACATCACTATGCGGCGCACTATGGGGTGATACTAGATTATTATCAGACATGTTCATTTTTCTCCTCTCGCAACCACAGGGGTGATCTTAATACACATCCCGCTGATAACGTTTCTGTTGCTGCATGAGCGTCAAATATTCCGCAGCTTCTTCCGGACTCATCCGGCCTTCTTGTTCGAGAATAGACCCCAACGCAGAATGCACATCATGAGCCATCTTCTTCTCATCGCCGCAGACATAGACGCAAGCTCCTTCTTGGAGCCACTGATATAGATCCTTGCTCTTCTCCAGCATGCGGTGCTGTACGTATACTTTTTTATCCGTATCCCGTGAGAAAGCAACATCCATGCGCGTCAATACTCCATCCTTCAACCAACGCTGCCATTCAATCTGATAGAGGAAGTCCGTCGAGAAATGCTGGTCTCCGTAGAACAGCCATGATTTTCCTTCTGCCCCCGTCTCTTCCCGTTCTCCCAGAAAGGCTCTGAAAGGTGCCACGCCTGTACCGGGTCCGATCATAATGATCGGGGTGTCCGGATTCTCGGGCAGCTTAAAGTTCGGATTATGCTGAATGTATACAGGCAGCGTATCGCCCGCTTTCAGACGTTCCGCCAATTGCACGGAGCATACGCCGTAGCGGCGGCGGCCATGTGCTTCATAACGCACCGTTCGAACGGTAACATGAACTTCATCAGGGAAGGCTTTGGAGCTGCTGGCAATCGAGTACAATCGAGCAGGAATTTTGCGCAGTATGGATACAAAATCGCTTGCCGCCACTTGCTGCAGGCCATAATCCTGTACCAGATCAAGCAAATCCCGTTCCTCGATATAAGTGCGCAATTCTTGCTCATGACCTGGCTCCAGCAATGTCCGAAGACCTCCATTCCCTGACATTTTAACCACTTGCTCGATCAGTGGTTTCGTGAGAACGGTAATCTCGTAGTGACGGAGCAAGGCATCCCGAAGAGCTCGCGCTTCACCTTGTTTATTAATAACGACCACTTCATCCGCATTCCATCCCATTGCAGCGATGAGGTCATCCACCAGCTGCGGATGGTTTTCCGGATAGACTCCTAAGCTGTCGCCCGGCTCATACTGCAGATTCGATCCTTCAAGAGAAATTTCGATATGACGAGTTTCACGGTCGGATCCTCTTCCGTTCAAATTCAGGTTCTCGAGAATTTCCGCTTGAAATGGATTGCTTCTCGAAAATTCCGATTCCGTACTATCGCTCAGGGCTACCGCACTCCCATTTTCGACAACGGATGATCCCGCTCCAGCTTCATTCAACGATAGAAGAACCTGATTCATCCATTCTGCAGCCGACTCATCAAAGTCCACATCGCAATCGACTCTTGGCGTCAGCCGCTTGCCGCCCAATTCCTCGAGCCGTTTGTCGAAATCTTTACCCGTTTGGCAGAAAAATTCATACGAGGTATCCCCCAGCGCCAGTACGGAATATTGAAGATGGTCTACCTGAGGTGCTCGCTTGCTGTGCAGAAATTCATAGAATGGTATAGCATTATCCGGCGGCTCTCCCTCTCCATGCGTACTGACGATTATCAGGAGATTCTGCAACTTCTTCAGGTTATTGGGTTTAAAATCGCTCATAGAAGACATCGTGACCTGCAGGCCAACCTCTTCGAGCTTCTTGGATAACTTTTTCGATAATCCATGACCATTGCCTGTCTGTGATCCGTACAGGACTGTGACTTCTTTAGTAGCCGTCGCCACCGGTGCCGATGCGGCAGCTAACGTGTTCGCTTGTGGTGCTGCCGCAACTGCTGCTGCGGCTTCCGTTCCCTGTAACGCAGCGATGAATCCGCTGAGCCAGGTCCGCTGGGATTCCGTCAGTGTAGGCAGTAGGCGGTTCAGCAGTTCCACCTGCTCCTGATTAAAAGGACTGTTCATTACTTGAAGTTCCAACAATATCCACCTCTCAAAAGCGCACATTATTAATTCCTACTATTACGATACAATTAATTTTATTACTCCTCTGAACCTATCACAGCTTACCTGAACCGGTCAATTACAATGTTCTTATAGCATTTATCAGTTTTACTAATAAATCGATTTTCCGGGCTTTACTACAAGCGAAACCCGACCCTGTTTACGATAGAGAATATCGATATCTCCGAATGGCAATGATACCAATCATAAGGAGGAAGATTTCGGATGTTAAATCATGATTGCAATTTTACGCCGCTGAAAAACAAATTGAAGGAACAGCTCACAGATATCACAAGGCAATTACAGCATATCATTCTCAATTTGGACCAGGACAGTTCATGTCTGCTGGGTGAGCTGGATCATGTCAGAACAAAATTTTTAGAAGCAGAATCGATTTCTTCTACGTATTATCTCAATTGTTTTCTCTTCCCCTTCACCAGCAAATATCAAGAAATCGCGAAATCCATATATCATCTCAGTCAAAAAAAACGGGGTGCGCTCATTGTGATTCAACGGGAAGATGGACTTGATTCGTTAATGACGCCAGGGATTCCCTTGTCCGCAGAAATCACAAGTCCCCTGCTTGAATCCATCTTCGTTCCAGACAGCCCGCTGCACGATGGAGCCGTGCTTGTACGTAAAGAGATGATTATTTCCGCCGCGAACGTGTTGCCTTTAACAGCCAAAACGTATGGGGATCGTAAGCTCGGCACGCGTCACCGTGCAGCCATTGGCTTGTCCGAGATCAGTGATGCCTTGGTCCTCGTTGTATCGGAGGAGACGGGCAAGACCTCCTTCTGCATGAAGGGCACCCTCTATCCTTTATCCATCAGCAGCCCCTAATATCTAATGCTTAATCGTAGAGCCTCCTAGATAGCAAATGAAGTGAAATCTTCCCTGAAGGCTGTCATCTTCAAACAAAGCACTCGATTCCAAACCATGCAAAAGAGCCGCAGATGCTGATTCTGCGGCTCTTTTTATGGATCATCCCATGGTGGGATTTTATGCAAATGTATAGGTCCAGAAACGTTCCGTACCGAAGCGCTGTTCCACTTCCTTGGCCTTCATCTGTTTCTTGCCTAGCAGCTCTGCTGCCTGGAATTGAGAGCGATGGGCTTGAATGGAGTTCAGCTTCTGTACCATGAACATGGATACATCTTGATAAACATCCGGTTTACCCAATTCTTGCTCACAATTGTTGGAGAATGCCAGACATTGAACGACAGGTCTATCTCCTGCCGGCATCCGCTGAATCGTGCGGATTACGGCCGCGCCCGTTGCGTCATGGTCAGGGTGGACGCTATATCCAGGGTAAAACGTGAACACCAGCGATGGCTTTATCTCCTGAAGCAGAGAGGCAATCACGCTATCCAGCTTATTTTGATCCTCGAATTCAATCGTTTTATCATGGAAACCAAGCAATCTCAAATCCTGTATGCCTATAGCTTTGCAGGATTCCTCCAGCTCTGCTTTGCGAATGGTTGGAAGGGTGATACGGTTCGCAAACGGTGGAATGCCCATATTACGGCCCATCTCCCCAAGCGTTAAGCAGGCATAGGTAACATGAGCGCCTTCCATAATATATTTAGCCAGCGTACCGGACAAACCAAATGCTTCATCATCCGGGTGCGGCAATACGACCAGTATGTTTTGCTCCATCAATCCTCGTCTCCTCTCTCTATTAAAAAGGCTCCCGGCTCAACTGCAAAGCGACAACCAGTTTGCCCTGACTGTCATGACCTGCCATAATCAGCCGGTCGGTATCCGTCTGTTCGAAATGGGTGAGTCCTTCGGTATATACCCAACCCTGACTCATTTTCAATCCAACCCGATAGGGTCCATTGCCGGATATCGAACCGTGGCTGTAACGAATGATTGCATTCGTAATAAAGTTAGCCGCGGGATGCTTCGTGCTGTCATAATGGGCAGCATAAGCGCCTGTCGTCATCTCAAGATGAATATATAAATCCTGGTCCTTCAATTTATCAATCATTTGTTGTACTTCGGTTTGATTTATGAGTTCCATAGTTCCCTCCAATATAAAGAATCACAACATGCAAGCAGTCGATAGGATCATTCTATCATAATTTTAGAGCAGGACGAAAATACATAAACCAAGACGCATGATTTATCTCGCAGTAAAAAGCGTGGCGTATTCCGGTTGTACTGCATATGCATTAAGCTCATGCTCCGAAATAACCGTATAGCCTTCCTTGCGCAGCAGAGCCGTTGTCACGCCATAACCGGCTGTTTTCTCATTGGCAAATTCTCCATTATAAATCATGGAGCTTCCGCAGGAAGGACTGCTCTCTTTTAATACGATCAGCAAAGCTCCGAGCTCTTGTGCCATTCGAAGCGTTTGGTATGCACCTTTTATATACATCTCGGTCACGTCTTTCCCGGATAGCTCAACCACTCTAGCATGCCCTGCCAATACATCATCTCCGTTTCCTCCAACGATCTCCGCCGGCTCCCGTGGAGTTGAGAATCCGCCAAGCAGTTCGGGACATACGGCCACGGCTTTCTTTGCTTCAACCAGCTGCTGAATATTCGTATCCAGGCTGTCCGTAGCGTTATAACGAACCTTCAAACCGGCTAAACATGAGCTTACAACAATCACAAAGGCCACCTCAAATCTCTCGTTCTTACCTTTTTACTACCTACTACTGCCTAAGCCGTTTGCACTTATTTTAGTATCAGGAATCGGAACTCAAATGTCAACGAAATGCATAGGGCACCGATCATATCCCTCATCTAACGGATCATGGGAGCAACCCTTTTGAGGAAGTGATTCATTAATAATGGCAAAGAAATCAATATCGGCGGATCATCCAGCCGGGGAACATGCAAAGTTACATGAAGATGCGGAGTCTTAGCGTTTGGGGTAACGATAATAGGTTCCTTCGAACGGGTACGCAGTGTGGTAGACTTTGGAAGCAAAAAATCGACCGCCTGCATGCCCCATGGTACCGAAGTAGCCATCAGATAATACGTTCCGGGACTGACGTCGCCGAACCGAAACGAGCCGACGGAAGGTAACAAAGTTCCGTATAACGGAAGCCCTTCGGGAATCGGCTTGGCAAACAGCCCGATCAAGATCACGCCCTGAAATGGAGCCATTGCCTCTATCGTGCCTTCTACTGTCAGATTGGGATTCTCGACCGGTATGGAGTCACGCCAGCTGTTCAGTTTCTGCAGGGATGACAAATGCTCGTCCGCCTCTTCCTTCGAGTTTCGAAACTGGGAAGGGGTCACGCCTACTCTTTCCGTGAAGCGTGTCGTAAATGTGCCCAGACTCTGCTGACCGATCTCCATGGCGATATCCCGGATACTCAGATGTGTATGTAATAGCAAATCCTTCGCCTTCTCCAAACGAAGCGAGGACACGTAATATAATGGTGGCAGTCCGATTCGATCCTTAAATATACGTGAAAAATGATATGGGCTGTATCCTATGTAATTCGCCAGTGTTGATAACGGAAGGGGCTCATAAATATTGTTGTGAATATACGCGATTACCTCATCGATTTCAGCATATCGATCAGTCATCAGGTCTGCACCATCCTTCATTCCGGATATTATGTATGGGGCCATTCCAAAACGTTCGAGGAACAATTGTTCGCATTCATACTATCATATCCATCTAAAAAATGGAAGCTTTATATGTTAAAAATATCACCTCGCATGTATAATCATGCACATAAAAAAGCCGCGCTGCAAGCGCGGCTTTCTCACTATCAATCCAAGTCCGGAATATGAATCTCAACCTCTTTTTTGCTCTGGGAAGAACGCAAAATACCGTCCAGAATCGCTTGATTCCGAAGCACCTGCTCTCCCGGGATCGGCGCCGGCTTGCCTTCACGCACAGCGCTTACGAAATCCTTGATTTTCTCCTGGAATACGTTAAGCTCATGATGGACCAGCGGTATGGCGCTTTCGGTATGATGACCTTGGATATCATGGAACATGGAGATTGATCCTACCTTCCCGTCCCACACACCGCTCCAAGGGCCTGAACCTGCCGGGGTAATCTTCATGCCCGCATCCGTGCCCAGGAACATCGTCGCCCCCAGGGTATCCATATGCATAGCCCATGACGTTTTGAAGTTAAGCACAAGGTCTCCTTCGAATCGAATCATCGCTACGCCGAAATCCTCAACATTAAACGCACTGGATTCGGAGTGGTATTTGGGATTTGTTCCAAAATAATTCGATGTATACGCGGATACCGTTAACGGCTTGGGATATCCAAGCGCGTTCAGGGCCATGTCCAAGGAATAACAGCCAATGTCCGCCATGGCGCCTGCCCCTGAAATCTCCTGCCGGACAAACGTTCCACCCGGCATTCCACGGCGGCGGCCGCCTCCGGTTTCCACATAATACACTTTTCCTAGCTCGCCCTTTTGAATCAGATTCTTAATGATGCCCATATTCGGATCATAACGCGGCTGGAAGCCGACGTTGAGCATATTCCCGGTTTTTTTCGAAATCTGAACCATCTCGATGGCTTCATCCAACGTGACCGACATCGGTTTCTCGAGCATTACGTGTTTGCCCGCTGACAGCGCATCAACCGTGGTGCTATAATGCGCAACGTTTGGCGTACAGATGCTCACGCCATCCAGGTCGAGATCCAACAATCTGCGGTGATCATCAAATCCGATCGCTCCCTGAAGCCCCCAGCGCTCAATAAATTGATCGGCTCTGCCGGGTAAAATATCAGCTACAGCGACAATCTGCACATCGTCGATTTGTTTATAATATTTTGCATGCTCCCCCGCAATGCCGCCGCTTCCAATAATTCCAATTCGAATGGTTTTGCTCATGGCTGATACTCCCCCTACAATTTCACATTCATTGCCCGATATGTTGATGGCGTATATCCATATCTCTTTCGAAATACGGTATGCAAATAACTTCCGCTTGAGAAGCCTTCGTGTATTGCGATTTTATCAATCGACCAATTGGTATCGATCAGCTTCCTGCATACGGCTTCAAGGCGGACATGCTCCAGTATTTCGCTGAAGGACTGCCCTTCCGCTTGCTCCTTGAATATTCGCTGCAGCTGTCTTGAGCTGATATGCAGCTTCTCCGCGACGTCATCCAATACAACCTCTCCCGAAGAGTTCGCATGAATATACTCCAGTGCCAATTGATAGCGGTAAGCCTTCATATCCCGTGAAGGCAGTTCCGCTTCCGATGGCTCGGATTCATATGCGCGTACAGCGCGCAGCAGTATCTGAATAATGCACTGCTTAATCGTTGTATACAGACCCGAATACTTCTCTTGAGAAGCCTGATAAGCCTCAAGGAAATAAGGCATCGCACGATGGATATCCATCGTTGGCTTCAGCGGTAATCCTCTCAGCTTCTCCATACAGTCATCGGCTTCCGCCATTTCCCATGGATCCGAAGGAGGCAGTGCCGGACTCTCATGATCGGATACCTCATCGCGCGGAATAATGTCCACGTGCAGACATAATTCATCCATCGGCTCCGCTGCATCCGCCTCCTGATAATGAAGCACATTCGGACCTGTTAGATAAAACATGCCTTCCCGCAGCGCATAAGGCTCTTCTTCCATAATAACGCTCCCCTTGCCGCGGGGTATGAAATGAAATTCATACTCCGCATGCTTATGGAAAGAGACAATCTTTCCTGGCGGAAAGGTGGTGAGATGAAACCGAAGAACACGGATCTCATAACGTCCCCAATAAACTCTCAGGTCAAGTCGCTCCAAGGCATCCTGCCGATCTTTCATCAATTCGTATGGAAAATGGTTATTCATCCTGATGCATCATCCCTGTATCTTATGCTCTTATGCTTGCAGTTCATCCAAGCGAATGGCGCGATGCTCTTTGGCCGAACGGTTGGAGGCTTCCATCAGTTTGGTTAATTCAACCGCATATGCGATATTTTCCTCTGCAATGGTATCTTCTTGAATATGGGAAATCCATTGCTCAAATGCACTTGCACGATTGGCAGGCACCGGCAGCTCTACCCAGGCATCCTTGTACTCTTCTTTTTTCGTTGAACGAATAAGAAGTTTGTCGTCAGGCGTTCCGTACAGAATCGTTCCGTCCGTACCATGAATTTCAATTGTAAATGGCGAGAAGTTGTTTACAAATCCGGCTTCAACCACACCGACAGCTCCCGTAGCCGTAGAAAGCGTAGCAACGGCGTTGTCTTCCACCTCTTTACCCGTGATGTATCCGAAATTCGCATGGACATCAACCGCTTCTTCACCGAGGAACAAGCGTGTCAAATACATCGGATGGCATCCCAGATCGATTAATGCGCCTCCACGACACTCCTCCAGGCTGTAGAAATGCTCAGGCAGCCAACCGGCAGTCGCGCCATTATGAGACAAGCGTACACGAACGAGTGTTACGGTGCCAAGCAGCTCTTGCTGCAATACCTCGCGGATCGCCAAGGTATAGCCGTCATTCAGCCGCGGTAGCGATACCGTTAATTTGACCTGGTGCTCATTCACGGCATTGATGATATCGTTGACCTCTTGCAGGGTGGCCGCAATTACTTTTTCCGTGAATATGTGTTTGCCTGCCGCCGCAGCTTTCAACATGACTTCTCTGTGCATGGATGTCGGAGCATCCACGATCACGGCATCGATATCGTCACTTTGCAGCATGTCGTCCAGGGACTCATAAAAAGGTACGCCTTGCTTCTCTGCAGCTTCTCTTCCGCGCCCCGGGTTCTCATCCCATACCGCTACGATTTGAGCATCCGGATGCTCCTGCGCTTGTTTCGTATAATCCCACGCGTGTACATGCCAATAACTAATTTTTCCGATTCTAATCATTCTCGTCACCTCAGTATCTAATATTAAGACATCATGCCATTAATCTATCACACGAACCGCCCGATTCACAGTGTAAAATTGCGACAATCAAGTTAGATATCACGACATGATGGCAAACAAAAACTCCGCCAGTTGACGGAGCAGAATCATCTGAAAACTCACAGTTTCAAGCGTTCTCTTGCAGTTGTGATATGTGCAGTATGATGTTTACCGTGCCAGGCGTACATGCCCGTTGCGTATTCCAGGCTCGTTTTTCGCTGGTTCTCGGGGTGATAGAACGTTCTGAGATAGTCCTCGGTATTCATGATGTCTAATAAAGCGACCCATCTGGCGTGTATGCCATCAATCAAAACGAGTGAAGCATCAACATCCGCCGTCATTGAATCCTCAAGGGCTGCCCACTTCTGCTCGTCATAAGGCTTAACCGTTGGGTTGTCTTCCGTCAAAGCAAGTTTGAACCGGATATAGCTGTTCATATGACTGTCGGCCAGATGGTGAACGACCTGTCGGATGCTCCAGCCTCCATCTCGATATGATAAATCCAGCTGTTCCTGGCTTAGCCCCTGCACGGCAGCCCTCAGTTTCTCCGGCAGGCTCTTAATCTCTTGAATCCAAAGTTCCCTCTGTTCAGGCGTCGATGGCCCTTCCCATTCAAATTGTCCTATCGGGTATCTCAAGTCCATATTCCCTCACTCCTAGACCATCATTTTTTGAATCATTCGTACAGTAATGATAATAGCATTTTACAACGAGCCCATTATATCTTCAATTTCGTTTATTTGACCGTCCGATAGTGGTCCGAAAAGAGCGGCCCCAGTCAATTCCTCCACTTGCTTCCTCGTTTTAAAACCCGGAATCGGGATCGCGACGTGGCTTCGCCCCCAAATCCATGCCAGCGCCCCTTGCACCAAAGTCCGATCTTCACTGGTTAAAATCTCTCGAACCGCCTCAAGTTTAGCCAGAAACGATGGTACCGGTTTACCATCCTTGAAATAGGAAACCCAATCGTGACCGCTCCCCCTTACATCTTGATCACTGAACCTGGAGTCATGGTTGAATTTCCCGCTTAAGAGCCCCATAGCCAAAGGTGTATTATTGATGCTTGCTAAACCGTAACGCTCACAGAGGGCAAGCATCTCCTTGTCGTCACTGAGAACATTCAGCACATGTTGAATTGCCGCGGCTTCCGATTTTCGAGCAAACCATTCGGCATTGGCCACATCCCATGTACTCCAGCCATATGTTCGGATCAGCCCATCTTGACGAAGACCGTTCAAGGTATCAATCACCGACTCCACCTCGCCAAGACTTAATCCGCCTACATGAATTTGATAGACATCGATATAATCAGTGTCCAGGCGTTGAAGTGATCGCTCGCAAGCGCTGCGGACATAATCCGCTGAAACATTGTGACGAGTGAAAACCTCCTTTGTTGACTCATCATACGTAAAACCGAATTTGGTGGCAATCACCGCATCCTGCCGCCTTCCCTTTAACGCTTGGCCCAGGACCCGTTCACTATGGCCCGTTCCGTATACATCTGCAGTATCAAAAAAGTTAACGCCCCGTTCCAACGCAGCGTGAATCCCCGCTATGGATTCGCGTTCATTCACCTCTCCCCATCCATCCGCCAAGCCGTCCAATGTAAATTTCCCGCCTATGGCCCAGCAGCCCAGACCGAGCGGACTTACCGATATTTGCGATCTGCCTAACATTCGTTTCATTGTTATATTTCCTCCCTTTTCGAATCAGTTCGTCATCATTATAATAAGGAGAATGGTCTCTGATGAGATCCAATGATAACGAATTTGGAGGAACCATTTAGAGGAGGGATACGGTGTACGGCATTCAGATCGATCGTGAATCTAAACTGACGGTAACCCGTCAGATATGTCAGCAGCTGCGAAGGATCATCGAATCGGGACAACTGACAGCCGGAACTCGTCTGCTTCCTACGCGCGTTCTGGCAAAAGAATGGGGGATTGCGCGCAATGTCGTCATTGAGGTATATGAGCAGCTGACGGCTGAAGGATATCTGGAGGGGCGTGTAGGCTCCGGCACCTATGTAGCGGAAGGTATCATCCCCGTTCCCAATCCGCGTACCGCTCCCTCTTCGAGCAAGCAGCCGTTCCAGGGGCAGACAACCACTCAGCATGAACACGTCATTGATTTTGCCACGGGCGTTCCCGATCGCAACATGTTTCCACGACACATCTGGGCCAAGTATTTGAAAGCAGCCTCTGAATCTTCCGAATATGAAGACCATGATTACGGTCACATCAAAGGGGATTCGACGCTGCGCTCTGCCATCTGCGACTATGTATTCCGGGCTAAAGGCATCCAATGCTCACCCGAACAAATTGTGATTGTGTCCGGTGCCACTGAAGGGTTCCTTCTCCTTGCCAAATCGTTATCTTCCAAGTTTCATTCCATCTATATCGAAGACCCGACAATCGATATTACCCGGGATATTTTTCAGACGATGAACTATAATCTTGTTCCGGTCGAAGTTGATCATAGCGGTATGCGCGTCGACGCCTTGTCGAGTATAGCTCCAGGTCATCTGGTTTTATTAACGCCATCACATCAATTTCCAACCGGCAGCGTATTATCCATTCAGCGGAGACATCAGATCATAGGGATGCTGGAGGAAGCCGACTCTTTCGCTATCGAGGATGATTATGACAGCGAGTTCCGGCTTCGAGGGATCCCTGTGCCTCCTCTACAGACGCTGTCGCCTTCAAGGGTTATCTATGTAGGAACATTCAGCAAAACGCTGTCGCCCAGCCTTCGGATCGGATTTATGATTGTACCACCGAGTCTAAGCGATACCATTGCCGAAGTGAAAGATAAATTGAATTTACATACTCCGTACATCATTCAAAAAGCATTAAGCCAATTCATGTTGGATGGGTATCTGGAACGGCATATCCATACGATGAAGAAAATGTACAAGAAACGGCGCAATGTCATGACGGAGCAGCTTCAGGACTTATTCGGAGCAGATATTTCCGTTCTCGGCGATGATGCGGGAATGCATCTACAGATTATTTTCCATCCACAGCCCTACGCCCTTCTTCCATGGAATGACACGGCTTCCTATGGGTTCCGTGTTGAGCCTGTATCGAATTACAGAATTTCATCCTCTAGCCCCCTCTGTACAACCGGTATCGTGTTAGGTTATGGAAACCTGTCATCCGAAGAAATCGAGGAAGGATTACGCCGACTTTACTTGTTTGCTTCCTCTTGCAAGACACTCACTTAAATATCGACATGTTATGGATTTTATATGGATTCATGCTTTCACCCACTACATTAAAAAAATGGCTCGTCCGCTGTATGGGAACCGAGCCATTTCTGTTTTATCCAGGAATCCGATGTCAAACTCCCTCAATCCGTTCAAAATTACGCAGCGTCCGAAGTGCATTCCATGTCAGAACGCCCTTCCATTCCTCCTTGGCCAACGGCCATACCTCTTCGTACTGGTACCAGCTCCAATTGGGCTCCCAGGCACCATCTTCCCCTTGATTCCCTATAAGCTCATCCAGTTCCAGCGGAAGAAGCTCGCGGTATTTAGCAAAATAGGGCGAATCCGGCGAATCCATAATGCTGAGGGGCGTTGCTCCGTATCCCTCGCGGCTGCCAGGATCCCTGCTTATGCAATGATCCATGAAGACCTCAAGTGTTTCTCCGATCTCGGACGCCTGTTCTGTTGACAATCTTTCGTTCAAACGCAAATAACAAAACAATTCATGCATTTCATGAAGATCGCTGGATTGTTTCAGGTAGTTCACAGCATAATCAATCCTTGATTCCAAAAACTCCAAAGGGTATAACTCCCGCTCGTCGATAAAATAGGCGATAATATCCGCATTCGGATTTCCCCAATGATCTTTGAAGGCACCATACTGCCACCATATCGCCCTTGGAGACTGCTCGGCTTCCTTAGGGATGATATCCCACCCTGACCGTTCTGGTACATAGGAATGCTCGAGAAACTTTAAAGCGGATATCACCCGTTCGTTCCGCTCCGGATGATCTGGATTCAAGCGAAGAATCTCCAGCGCTCTGGTTGTTGCCAGAGCAGATGACTCTCTGCACCGAAGATCAGGTTCAAGTCCATGACCATATCCACCGTCCTCATTCTGATAGCTATCCAACTCAGTCAACACGTCCGTAAACGACCCGTTCTCGAAATCATACCGGAACAATGACCGTTCAAGATCCCTGGCCCGGTGCAGCATATATTGCCTGGCTTGTTCAAATCGCATCCTGTTTAGCTTCTTCACTTGGGTTCCAACTCCTCGTAAAAAGTGATTCGGTTGCCGAATGGATCTGTGACACATAGCTCTTTGCTGTTCCATGGCGCAATCTCTATCCCGGGTCTGGAATACGGATAGTTCTGGTTTAACAGCTGTTCGTGAAACCCCTCAATCCCCGCCATCTCCACGCGAATGGCTGCTCCCGGGGAACAGTCACCGTAATGCTCCGTCAAATGAATCGTTACCGATTCCTTTGATATTTGCATGTAAAGCGGTGCCGTTTCATCAAAGCGGTGTTCCCAATCCAAAGTAAAACCAAGATAGTGAATATAGAATTCCCTTGCCTTCGGTTCATCGAACACTCTGAATAAAGGTATGACTTTGCTCATGGTCTGCCCCTAACTACACCCGTATTTTTTCTAACTCGTTATGTATGCGCTGCCGTTGACTTATTTAGAATATATCATAAATTCCGCCAGGCTCGTCCTAAATCTAAAAACCCAGCACAGATCCATGCATCCACATTGCTGGGCCATCTTTTGCAAGTATTCATTTTAATTATATCATTATTCATTCCTGGTCACTTTGGCCAACTTCTTGGCCTTCTCGCGTTTTATACGACTCCACACCAGCAAAACGACAAATGAACTGGCCAGGCAAATGAAGATCACTTTCAAATAATGCTCCACCACGTTCAGAATGTACTGCCACTGCTCGCCGAATATAAAACCAATGCTGAAAAAAGCCAATACCCATGCAGCCACGCCCGTATATCCATACAGCCACACCGTCCGATAGGGAACCCGAATCATGCCGATAAAATACCCGATAAACTGCCTGACCCCGGGTATGAAAAAACAAATAATGAGCAGCTTATTTCCATATTTGTTGTAATAGACCTGCGTCTTCTCTACAAGGGACGGCTTGATAAACAGCCATTTTCCATATCGCTCGATAAGCGGCATCCCGAGTTTGTATCCCAGGATATAGGTAATGGTTAACCCCATGGCCGCTCCCATAAAAGCAGATCCAACTGCAGGAACCATATCGATAATTCCTTTATAGGTTAAAAAACCGGTATAGGTCAATGTGCTGTTTCCAGGAGGAATTGGAAGAGCAATAAAATCAAGGGGGAGCCCAATCAATAACACTAGATAACCATATTGTTCAAATAACTGCTCAACCAATTCAAACAAATTCATGGGGAAAACTCCTTCATCTTACCGATAACTGTCATAGTAGTGTTGTAGCGTCTCATTCACATAAACTTCTCTGTTCAGGACCTCGTAGGGCACCGGATTCACCTCTTCAGACCATTCACGGGAAAAGCGCTGATTCTGCTGTATATCCATCAGTCTTGTCAGGACCAGCAAAGCCGAATCTTTATGCGTGTTCAAGGCGGCCTGTCGTTTCATCTCTCGCAACAAGGACGGACTCTTAATTAATGTCAGCAGTTGATGCTTCAATTCACCGGCCATGGCCTGCCGTGCCACGCCTATTCCAACCAGATAATCCGCATTATCCTGCTCTTGGCCTGGCAAGGGTTTTACTAACAGCATCGGCCGCTCCATCGTTAACGCCTCGGAAATCGTGAGTCCTCCCGGTTTTGTCACCATCAGGTCCGCTATCGCCATCAATTCATGCATGCGATCCACATAACCCATAACAGTGATTTGCGGATGACCAGCAAACTCCTCCAGCAGAGCTTGATACAACTTCATATTACGGCCGCACACGACCATAAACCGAACATCCTCCGGGTATGACCTTGATTTCAAGAGCTCGATAATTTCTTTATCGATCATCCCTTCTCCGCCGCCCATGATCAACACAACCTGCTCGGATGGACGCAAGCCATAATGAGCTCGGAGCCGTCCGGGATCCATTGGCTGACTATACAGCGGATTGACGGGGATGCCGGTTACAGAAATCTTTTCGCTTGGCACGCCTTTGCGCTCCAACGCAACCTGCACCACATCGGAACCAACCATGTAATAATCCGTATGAGCGTGTATCCAGTAGCTGTGATCCGTATGGTCCGTCATGACGGTTGCCGTCGGTACATTGGTAAAGCCCATCCCTTTCAGCAGAGACATCCCTGCTGCTGCCGGCGGAAACGTGCTGACCACGATAGCCGGATTTTCCGTTTCCAGCATCGTGCTGAGCTTGTGAAGACTGAAGGTGCTGAAGCGTTTCAGCATATGGATGAGCGTGTTTTCCTCGCGCGTTTTTTGAAATAAATAGCCGTAAACGGATGGGAAATGTTTCATCCACTGCATAAAGAAAAACTGACCGGCCACATGCAGCCGCGGATGGGTTAACTCCATATAATCAATGACTTTAACGCGCAGATGAGGGTAGTTTCTTTTTGCTGATTCCACAATGGCCTTTGATGCCTGGTTGTGACCCTCTCCCAGACTTCCGGTTAATATGATGATTTTTTGCTCATATATGGATCTCATGAATATTACTCCTTATCTAACGTTATGTGATTCCAATGACATGCATCAGGTAAACGACCAGCCATCCTGAACCGAATCCAATCAGACTGCCTGCGAGACAATCCGTCGGGTAATGATATCCCCAATAAATACGGGATAGACCGACCAGCACAGCCAGGATAAGCAGCAGTATCGTCGGCAGCGGTGATACCAGAAAGAGCAGTGGTGTAATCACGGCAAAGATCGCTGTGGTATGTCCTGACGGGAATGAATAGTCCTTCAATGGGAAATTTCCGATCTTCACCTGCTCCAGAACCCGGAATGGGCGATCTCTTCTGACGATCTTCTTGATGAGGACAACAATCAGATGGCTAACGGTTAAGGCAATGGCACTCTGATATGCCGTTATGTCCCATGCTTCAAACGCTGCCCAGGCGATGAGCAGTGCACTCAGGATCGTGAAGGTGGCTCCACCGAGATGGGTGATACCTCCGAACAACCGATCAAAAGCTCTGTTGCTGATGGTCTGGTTGCACCAGACGAATACCCGATGATCGAATCTCCGCAATCGTTCTATCATTACTCTTCACCTGCCGTTACATCCGTCGATTCTGGTGGACCCTGCACAACAGGGACTTCCGCACGTTTCTTCTTGCGGTTCTTGATAAGACGCACTGTCAGCCAGATCCCTCCTATCAGAGCACCTACAGACAGTAGAATGATCGTAAGTACACCGTCCACCATATGCTCTGCAGCACGCCCGTACACGTAGAACAGGATACCTACGGTATAGAACTTCACGGCACGCCCGAGGGCTGCGTAACTGAGTAGTTTCCATAAAGGATAACTCATACAACCGGAGAGGATGGTGAAGATTTTGAACGGAATCGGCGTAAACGCACCGACAAGAATAGCGGCTTCCCCATGCTTGGTGAACAATGTGGTGGCCGAATCGTACCATTTTTTCTTCATGATCTTGGTTAAGACCAAATTTCCGGAAACCTTGCCGATTCCATAACCAATCGGCGTTCCGATCAGGCAGCCGACAAATCCGATCGTGGCAAGCCAGATCGCACGGTCTGGACTCAATGCACTTAAAGACAATTGCGAGAAAAGAGCCGGAATCGGAAAAATAATCGCATCAATCATAGCATGAATAAATAATCCGATATCGCCTAAATTACGTAAAAAATCCATCTGGCCTTGTCTCCTCTGCTAGGCTTCCTACTTGGCAGCCCGTATGCTGTGCGATATCGTTGGTTACGTTTAAAATCAATTTCATCCGTTCACATTCCTCTCCGAAATCATGTTAATGAAAGGATATCATGATTGGGAAAGGATGACTTCCGTCTTCAGACGATAATGAACCTAGACTTAGGTCTAGATACTAATAGTAGATATAATATAGTAGATATAGTAGATATAGTATAAACGAGTTTTATGATCAATAAGTTGAGTTTATAACCATTTGGACCAAAAACAAAAAAAACAGCTTAGCCGCAATGCGCGGCCAGGCTGCCAAGTTCTAAGACCATGTGCTATTCAAATTGACAAATTTGCGGGACTTCTCGGACCGAGTTCACCACATGATCGGCTTGCGATAAGTCCTGATTCCCCGAATTCGGGTTCACGAAGCCGATGCATTTCATGCCAGCCGCCTTCGCTGCAGCAACGCCGTGCCTTGCATCCTCAAGCACCATGCAATGCTCCGGATCCACACCGAGCAATTCAGCCGCCTTCAGATATACATCCGGCGCTGGTTTTCCCTTCTCCACTTCTTCACCGCTCACAACGCATTGAAAATGATCCAGGAGATCAAACTTACGCAAAACGGCTGAAATAAATACAGGTGGCGATGAAGATGCTATAGCCGCCGGTATGTTTCGTGCTTTAAGCTCCGCAAGGAGCTCCCGTATGCCATCAATAGGCTCCATTTCCCGGGAAGTAAGCATTTCAATTTTATTGGACAATTGGTATTCAATGATTTCCGAAACGGATTGGGTAAGCTGATGTTCATCCTTAATGGCTGCCCACATCTCCGGATTGGTCATACCTACATACTGCTCCAGCTGTTCATGGGTTATCGCCGATCCGTAGTAGTTCATCACCTGAATATCGACTTCAAAGTGAAGCGGTTCACTGTCAATAATAACCCCATCCATGTCAAAAATAAATGCCTGTATCATGTTCAAACTCCTTTGATGAAATGTTTTTAGTTAACGCCAGATTATATCGAGTACCGTTCCCAGCACTCCGGATTTATGGCCTCTGAGGACATCGGGATTGAATACTTCGACGAAGCCGCATCGGGTGCAGGATACAAAGAGATCACGCAAATGAAATGATATCGTGCAGCTCCATAAGGGAATGAATCTCATATTTAGGTTGAATGGCTGTCGGGTTTGCCTTGCGCAGCGGGTTATACCAGCAGGTGTCGATCCCGTAACGAATACCTCCTTGTATATCGGAAGTTAATGAATCACCAACAATAAGAACCTCGCTCTTGTCGGGATGGTTCAACTTATCGAAGGCATAATCGAATATGCCTTCGTGAGGCTTTTGGGACCCTGCATCCTCTGAAACAATGATGCATTCAAAGGAATCGCATAACGGCGACCGGCTAATTCGGTTATACTGCACCTGCTTAATTCCGTTCGTAATGATCGCCATCCGTTGACCGCGCTCGGTCAGTTGTCTGCACAGCTCTTCCGCCCTTTCCATTAGGAAGGAGCCTTGCCCTAAATATTTTATGTAAACATCGCTAAAGGCATCGGCATCCAAGGCGCACGTAATGCCGTGTTCTGCCAACAAACGCTCAAATCTGGCTGTACGCAATTCACACTGTGTAACCTTCCCCTGCTCAAAATCACTCCACAACTGCTGATTAATGCGTCTGTAGCTGTCTACGATGGCATCCGTGCACTCCTGACCAATTTCGCCAAATACGCCGGATAACGCAAAAGCCTCCGACTTGGCATAGTCGTATAAGGTTTCATCTGCATCAAATAAAATAACGTTGTAACGCACGGCTGCCCTCCTTACATGCTCACCCTTATTCCAATCTGGATTGTTGATTTAATTCCCGAATCTTCTGCCTTTGTTGGTGCTTTAGACGATCCCTGTTACTCTTTACCAGCTCCGTTAGACGAACAAGTATTAACAATAACAATGTAATGATTACCCCTACTGCCAGTATTATCATGACCCATTCGTCTACTCCGAAGAGCATAAATAGAAGCAATTCGATCAAAATAAAGAACCCTGCACCCAAAGCAAGCTGTTTCATAATACCTCCTTAACTCTCTCTTCGGAGTTTATAGAGATGATGCCGCTCCTGCTCAAGCTCAATTTCGCCCACATACTTAAACCCGCATTTTTGGATCACTTTATTGGAGGCATGATTATGAAGAACGGCTAATGCACTCAGCTCGCGCTCGCTTGTATTTTGGAACAAAAACTGGATTAATGCCCTTACAGCTTGGGTGGTATATCCCTTATTGTAATGCTGATTCGAGATTCCGTACATAATTTCTCGATTGGGCTGGGGCAGCTCCTCTTTAGGACCTGTATTGCACCAGCCGATACATTCGTCTGTTTCTTTCAAGACCATGGCTAGTCGCAGACGAAGCTGTCCCACATCCCCGCCGTTTTGAACAGCCTGCAAGAACTGCCGATTCTCCACAATTTCATAGTTGGTTAACCATTCAAGCCGCTGTTCCCTGGGTACATCCCAACCGGGCAGGAACTGTCTGATCTCCGGTTCATGCGTGATCTTAAAGATCGCATCAACATCTTCCACCATATATTCCCTGAGCAGGATGTCCTCACATTCAATTGTAAAGGGTATTTCTTGAGCATCGATATTTATCTTGTGGTTCAATTTAGCCTCCTGTATTGATTTGCTTATGTTCCCTGGCCCATGACGATGTCATCAATTGACTGGTCCGAGTATAAGTATCGTCAGGCTCAACAGTTGAGCGGCTTTGAATATTCCTTCCAGCTCAGACCAAATTCAGGCTCATCTGAATGGTAATCATCTTCTGATCATCATCTAACGTCGTAATACGGACATCGTAGGGCTCAAAACCAAGTTTATGATAAAAAACAAGCCCTCTGGAATTGGTATTATGGCAGCTAAGATAAAAGCGAGTCATTCCATATTTCTCTTTGGCTATATCCATCATGGTCTGTAACAGCTTCTGTGCGGCTCCCATTCCCCTATGCGACGGAGCAACAATAACATTGCCAAGCCACAGAGATTGATCAATATCCTCATAAAAATTTGCGTAAGCCACTACCTGCCCACTAGATTCTTCAACAATAACCGTGGGATCATATCGATTTTCCAGCAAACTCAAGACTTGCTCCGGCGTCCAAGGGAACTCCGATCTGGGACTAACATAAAACAGCTCCTCTGGCGTCTGAGGAAAGCTGCATATCGTTGATAAATCCTCGTCTGCCAGCGGTCTATGGATGTACATAATACAAGGTCCTCCTTACATCATATTTCGTGCAATATACATCCCTCTTCCAATCAAGCCTTCTGGATCGTGCTCCACGCGAAGGCCCGCTTCCTGGAATGCCTCGATCATCTCTTTCACGGTAAAGAGCCCCAAGCGATGCTCCTCCGTATAATGCTCGATTCCATGCTCGCTTCCAAACAAATACTCCATTTTCATGATCGAAATATCGCCTTCGCGGTCCGAATGGGACATCCTGCTCATATGGATCCCGCGACGCTCGGTCATGATCGTGTCCACTCTTCCTGTGGTCCAGACATCCGGTGTCAGCCACGGCTCAACCAGAATGACACCCTCCTCGTTCAGATGCTCCTTAAACTGCGTTAGGGTCTGCACCAACATTTCCAGCGTTTTCACATACCCGATGGAGCTGAACAGACAGAGGATCACATCATATTTCCGGTCCAAGCGAAAACGGGTCATGTCGGCCAACCGAATAATGACCATCCGGATTTTTCGACTTCGCGATCGAAACGAATTCCGGATTTAAATCGATACCATCGATCGTATAGTGCTGCTTTAAGAAAAAGGCGTGTTCCGCGGTTCCACAGGCAACGTCGAGTAAAGTCCGGTAATCCTTACCCTGTCTTCTAATATATTGCCGGACCTGCTGCGCCTCCTGCTCATAATCCTTAAAGCTGTAAATCACGTCATAATATTTCGACGATAAATCAAACATGGATACACCAACTTTTCGCATAATAAGTAACCTTCATGTCTTTATCTGCAGCCAAATAAGAGTTCGTAAGCTATAAAGACCCCTACTTAGATAACATCATCTAAAGTCGGGGCATCCGCTCAGTCATCTTCCATGATTATACAACCGTTCCTCAGATTGAGTAACCCTTTGTTCAAGTAAGCAGCAGACTTATGAACATCCATGATTATGGCTGTATCTGCTTATCCTTCGATATGCTTGTACCTGTACCAATAGGAATAGATCTCTTTGTACTGAAGACGATCGTACAATCGGCTTGCGGCAAAATTATTCTGTACCACCTGTAAATAGCTGCTTGTAGCTCCATGTTTCTTGGCCCAATGCAGAATATGTAACATTATCTGTTTGCCGTACCCACGATTTCGACAGGCCGGAGCGGTAACCAAATCATATATTCCTACATAGCCCTGCTCCAATGCACCAATTCCGCATGCTACAGGTTCAGTGCGATCATATAGGATGAAGAATCCATATTGTATCACGGAATAGTTAAACAGCTTTCTTTTTACAGCCTTGTTCTTCTCAGATATTCCGGTTAAGTCCGCAAGCACATCCAGCCATTCATCGGTCAGCTTGTCTTCGATCTGAACTTCCTTATGGGATGGGGACTCCATATCATCCAAGTGAGCCAATACTCGAAGACTGGTAGGATCCAATAGGGTATAACCCCTGGATTCTAAAATAGGATCGAGTTCCTGCGGATTGAATGGTGTGATTTTAAATACGACGTCAAGTCCGGCCTTAACATATAAACGCTCACAATGTTCAATCTGGCTATTAAGGTCGATCGAAGACTCCGTATAGAGAGCTTGAATTGAGTTGGATCTCTTGGTATAGCCGTCTGCAAATCGTAACAACCATCCCTGTTGTGTCAAGGTTTGGAGCGCTGGCCAAGCGTTTAAGGTAAGCTCCTCGATTCTCTTATGCACGTAAATCACTCCTACAAATATGTTAGGAATAAATATACGTTAATATGCATTTTTATTCAATAAATAAAATGTATTATTCCTTACTCTGAACCAGACCGTTCACCCTGTTTCGTTAGTGGAATTAAGCGCCTTATAAACTGAATATAACTGGAACATCTGCGAGTCTTCGTTTCCATATCATATGGTCAACTCCACTCCCCCAATGGTCCTGTAGGACATAATCGGGTTCACCCAGCTTCTTCTTCCATATCTTCTGTGCACGAGAGTATCCGCTATCCAAACAAAATTCCGTTAATCCTTTATTGAGAAGCGTAAGATACATGATATTTAACATTAGATTTCCGATCCCTTGCTGTTGGCAATCCGGATGAACAAATACCGTTCCGATTTCAACCACATCACGCAATCTCCCATCGGTAGCTTCCCGGATCAATGCATTAGATGGTCCATACTCGATGCAGCTCACAATGCTGCTATCTAGCAGTCCGATGAGAAAATATCTCTGCTCTCCGTTCGTTTCAAAATCTGCGTTCAGGTACCTATTTTTGCTGTCAATCTCCTGTTCAATATCCTCCAGTAAATCTGCCAAGCCTTCTTTGGCAAAAGTATCGGTAATTACGAACCTGAAAAAATGCTCCATAGCTTTTATATCGCCGCGATTTGGTCGCCTGACTTCTACTTGAAGCATGTTAGGCCTCCTTGTAGCTTCAATTACAATAGTCTCACAGATCTTTGGTGTGTTTCATAACATGGGCTTTAACCTCATCCTTTTGTTGATCGGTTAACTGGACAGGTTTCCAAGCATGATCGTCAGGGACATGGTTAGAGGTTGATCAAGCTCCTGCTCGAGATTGTTTGTATCCTCCGTCTGTAGATTTTTTAATCGTTTATGACTCTGATCGTACACCTTTGTTAGAATAAAGTTTCCGTCGCTATCATAATAGTCTTCAATCGCCCGTACTCGCGACAGCGTTGCTCCTCGATTATCTTCATGGTTGGTAATGGAATTCACTTTTTTATAACCTGCAGGCACATAGAATCCACCAGCATTCATTATTGTATTTTCAACGATATAAGCCTCAACATGCTCTACCTTTTCCCCTTCGCTCTGACAGGAGGACAATACCAATACCATCCATAGGATGCAGATCCATGAACCAACTCGACGTCTACTCTTCAGAGCTACACCCCCCTATATCCGTAATCAATTGCCAAAAGTGCCTGATACTATTGTTGATCACCTTGTTTTCTCCAGACCGGATCTCCAAAATGATCTTTGCCGCCGTTTCTTTAGCCAGCTTATAATCTTGAAACTCAATATGCCCTTGGCGTAAGGCTTCCTCTAGCTCATCTTCATCTTGAATGAAGAGGCTTCCGTCTGGAAGCACAATAACATCCAGATAGAGATCATCCCAATAAGGGATCCCTTCGTCACTAACTCCATTCACCCTAGAAATATCGTTCTCATGCGTTATTCCATGCGTTCATTGCGGATTACCATATGTATGTGGTCTTCCCAGACGCCGTTAATCTTCAAATATTTGATGGCCAGTCCTTCTTCGTAGAAGCCTAATCTTCTCACTACATTCAACGAAGCTATGTTTCTTGGCATAATGTTAGCTTCCAGCCGGTGCAGCCCCATCGTATCAAAGCAATAGTCGACCACGGCCCTTAGCGCTTCGGTCATATACCCTTGCCCCGTATGAGCCTTTGCCAGCTTGTATCCCACATGGGCCGATTGAAAGACGCCCCGAACGATATTGCTGATCGCAATCGAACCGATAATTTCATCATCTTTATGCAGCCACACTTTAAACAGAGTTCCGTCTGCTATGCTTCGGCTCTCCGCTCCCAGTATCTCCGCCTGCTTATCGAAAGTATAGAACTCAGCTTCTCTAGCTGGCTCCCATACCTTCCAATGCTCATCGTTCTTAACGATAAAATCCACCACATCCGCTGCCCGATCCCGATCAATCGTCTTCAATTGCAGACGAGAAGTTTGTATCGTTATGGTCATGCGACGCCCCCCTTGAACTACTTTAACTAAAATCTAGACAATAACCTATCCGTCCCTGGGAAATTAATGTTTTAGCTCCGAACGGGTAATTCCACGGGCTTCCCCCTCTGGAGTCAATCGGCAAGCACGAACACCAATAAAACCAAAATTGTAATTTTGAGTTTCTTCATTTTATTTCCCTAATATTTTCATAGATTAAAATGCCGCTTAACCTCTTCGTAGTTCTCCTGAATGCTTTTGCTTCCGTCCACGAATATAACCTTGAATCCCCGATTCATGGCGTCCTTGGCCACATATGCTGCAAAACCGATATCTCGTCCCATCCAATTTTGAAACGCGTTATCGGGATCATCGCATTGATTCAGAATATCATGGATCCATGCGCGCTTCGCATAATGCTCCTTCTGGAAATCCGGAACCGGTACGATCCATATTGCCTGATGGGGGCTGGATACCAGCTGTGCTACTTTTTCAGGTAAAAGCGCTGCTCCCTCCACAATGATGGGGGTTGAAGCCGGCAAAGCCGATACATCATCCACGATCATCGGAAACTCCTCGCGATAAAACTCCAGCTCCTCATCAATCTGCTGCTGAACCGGTCGTGACCATAATGTATTCCAGTTCATATCCTTCAAACGGAACATGGTGGGATGCTCCGACGGATTGCATGAGTGTACATGCTTCTCGTTGAACAGGTCACATTGATAATAGGTGTAGCCGTAATCTTTCGTGATCATTTCGGCAATCGTGGATTTGCCTGAACATGGGGAACCTCCGATCCAGTATACGTGGGAGTAGTCTTTTTTCTCGTTCATCATCTAATCATGCCCCTCTGTCGTTATCTTTTCTTAACTCGTTTCGAATGTCCAGCAATACGTTCCAAATCGCCCGCAAATATACCACAACGAATAAAAAGCCTACAATCAATATCAATGCGATCATACCCATAATCTCTCCACCTTTGCTGCTCTGACTGGAGACCTCCAATCGACCATAACTCTCGAATCCGGCTGGAAATCTCGTCCCTTCACAATGGAAAGCATGTAACAGCCTCCTTCGAATCTATTCATCGGAAAATGATGGTTATCGGTTATCTGGCTTCGTTTCCTCTCTAATTATAACTATTCTTTCTGCTAAAAAGTTACGCTAACCTAACATTCACACCATTGTCCTACATAACGAAAAGAACCGGCATTAACCCCCGGTTCTCAGTAAATTTATGGTAGTCATACGCTCTTGTACCTTGATCTTAGCCTACCACGGCATCCAGTTCCGTCTCACGCTGTTCATGTTCGGGAACTAACACCTCAACCACGACTCTAGTCGGTACGCAAATGATCTGCTGATAGGGTTCCGAGATAAATCCCATATCCAGTGCAATTCGCTTCGGAGCATCCGAGTATATCATCTGGATCCCGTAGTCATACACTTTCAGTGTGTTGTGTCCAAACTTGGTTTTAATATCAATGATACGTTCGTCCCCGGTCAGCGGGACAGTCTCGTATTCTTTGCCGTTCACCGTAATCAAAGCCTTGAGTTCTCCCTGCTGGAAATCTACATGGCTATGCTTCCACCACTGCAGTCCCGTGAAGGAGCCAAGGATCAGGATCAAGGCAAACAGGATCATATCTCCGCGTCTTATTCTGGACAACATGCTCCCTCCTCCCATGCACAGTCTTTGGAACCCCAGTATGAACGATGTGCAAAACCACCGAAATGAATTTTGTCACATTCGTTATCCATGTGAGCGGCTTGTACAACCGAAGGAGCAAGCCGCGAAAGCCTTGATGCAGCTCTCGCTATGGGGCAACCTGCCGGCTGCCCGGAACGGACTCGATCATGTGTTGGAGGCAGTGATTTCACCATGAATGGCTTGAATCACTTCCCTCTTTTCTATCAATACAACTCCGTTGACCTGCATGCACAGATTACATACCGCCCATAGACCCGTGCTCCCTGATAGCACCAATTCCTTCCGACATACGGATGTACATAACGCGAGATGCAATCCTGACACTTGGCCCGTTGTCCCGCAGGATCACTCGTATACCACCAGCCGGAAGGATAAGGGCATAAACCTTTACAATCGTCGATCACCGTCTTGGGGGTGCAAATAATATAATCCGACGGACAGGAGGCATCTGCGCCGCAGCCTGAGCAATATTGTCCATGCGGAGGCCGGCAGGGCCCCGCAGCAAACGAGATTTTAACGATATCGTTATCATCGGGACGAACTAATACTTTGGCAAGCGTCTCGGCCGTTTTTTGGGCAAATTTATTCAGCAGCGACTTCCGATTCATCTTCCGGGTAACCCGGCTGATCATCACCTGCGTCTCTTCGTCCTTGTTCTCCGGCTTCCGCCACATACTCTCACCTCATCTTAAGAAGCCCGTGATGCTTTCGCGTACGCTTCAAGCTGTTCCCGACTGTTGACCAATCCCTTATGCCTGATGACACCGTCCATATCCACCGCGTAGGCATAAGGGGTGACCTGCACATCGAGATGATTCGCAAACTCCGAACTTACGATCAGCACTTCATCGTCATAACCTATTTTTCGGACATACTCCGATGCCAAATCCACGGACGAGAATA
The DNA here is from genome assembly GCF_037969785.1 of Paenibacillus sp. FSL W7-1332. NCBI lineage: Bacteria > Bacillati > Bacillota > Bacilli > Caryophanales > Paenibacillaceae > Paenibacillus > Paenibacillus sp. FSL W7-1332. The sequence continues at coordinate 4,443,312 of NZ_CP150209.1, forward strand.
GCAAAAGGATGGGTCTCACGTTATTCATCCTGGTGATCCGCTTAAAATCCGGCAAAATATCAGCGCATTCCTTACACGTCGGCGATCCAAACAGCATGATGGAAGGTGTGCCCATCAGCTCGCTTGTGGACCACTCGGCCCCCCGCAAGGTTGTCGTTGTGGCCCCGGGGATTTTATGGCCGACCGGAATGCCGGACTGATTCACGCCTCTCGCGGTACCCATCACCATAATCCCCAACTGCCGAAACAGGACCAGGTTCAGAATGACCAACGGTACAACCAGAATCCACAGTATGGCATATGAGATCCAGAAGAACGTGTTCATCGCAGCCCCCTTACAACCTTTTTATTTTGGAAATATGAGTTGCGGCAATCTCGCGGTATATTCGGATCGTATGCAGGGCATCCGGAACCCCTATGATGATAAAGAGCGATAGCAGCAGCATCATCCCCTCCATAAGCAGACCGGTTACATCAAAAGAGTGACGATGCGCAAACCAGTCAGGATGGCTGTAGATCAACCCCATAAGTCCCATCGTCAGATTGAACCCAATTAATGGAAACCCAAGCTTGGAGCTGATCTGAGGCCCGAGACAGCCGCAGTCCACCCTCCCTTTTTTTCGGATGAAATAAGCGACGCCCACACCCTGAACAAAATAAAGAAAAGAGATGCCCAGGAAACTGTACCGCGATGGAAAACCATATACCATGGTCACTGACAAGACCTGCAGGAGGATGAGCAGAGCATGCAATTGGGCACTTCCAGGGAACCGATCCGGATCACCGAATGCACGGCTCCAGCCAAAGCTCACCACGGACAACAGCATGGGCAGCGTAACGGATATTGCGAGTAAATCGTACATGGGCCCATATGCTCCTTTCTCTTCAGTAGCTGATGATCCAGATGATGGAACCGATGATCAGCAGCATAGAGACCGTTTGCCGCACGGCCGAGAGCAGCGTGAGATTGCGCACCCTTTTTTCAAGCATACGGTACACGATGGATCGGATCAGCGGGAGACTGAACACGGTGCCGCGAACGACTCCAAACGTTGCCCCTGCCAGCAAGCTAAGCCACCATGGAGCCGCGAACAAGGAGACCAGGATATAAGCGTGAAAGAGGACGCCCACCTGCAATGTGATGAAACCCAAGCCCAGAATCTGGCCCCATAATGCCGCCGAACGGTACCCTGCATGCTTGATCCATTCGGAGGGAACGATGAAATTGCCGGATGGAAGAATCCCCGTTTTATGAATGAGCTCCAAGCCCAGGAGTATCGCAAACAGCACCACAATAATAGAGTTTTGATATAAACCAACAGGGGTTAATTCCAGCAAAAAATTGATGAATCCGATCGCCAGTCCGGTTATAGCGCCGCCCAGGGTACAAGACACGATGTACACCAGCGCATATTTGGATTTACTGACCTTCGTGCCCTCCAGACTGCCTAACACATTCAGCCCACAGGTGGTGTCGACACTGGCTACCGCGGCACAGACGGCAAATATAAAGAGCAACATCGACAGCAAGTCATGCCACCTCCCCATCATCTCTAGACATGAACCCTTCACTCTTTCATCTTATGTGTGACAGCCTGTCGATTATTTATACAAATATACGATCCGCTGGGTATGCCGCTACATCGCTATCTCATTGAGAATAAAGAAACCGTCCATGGATAATCTCCAAAGACGGTTCTGATTTATGGAAGCATGCTCGATGATTTGGTTATGCGACTTTATGATAATCCGAGATATCAACCTCAAGCGGCATTTCGGCTGCGCGCGCTTTTTGGGCCGCTTTAAAAAATACGATAACCAAGATAACACTGATGACAGCACCCACGATATATGAAACATTCATGGACTGCCTGAACCCGATCTGCGCATTCAGAATATACACTGTCGTTGTGTAAAGCATGAAAGCACCCGGAATGAGGGCTACCCAGTAATTTTTTCGGGCAATGAACAGGTACATCGCACCGACAAACAGGGCAATCACTGCGGTGGCCTGATTGGCCCAGGAGAAATATCTCCAGAGAATGTTGAAATCAATTTGCGTTAAGGCAATGGAAATGACAAACAAAGGAATGGCAATGACAAGGCGCCGCTTCATGCTGAATTGCGGCAGCTTGATATAATCGGCAATGATCATGCGCGCGCTCCGGAATGCGGTATCCCCCGACGTAATCGGCAGCACGATCACGCCCAGCACAGCCAATGTGCCTATAACGGCCCCTAACGTCACCTTCGCAACCTCGCTTACGACAAGACCCGTTCCGCCGGTTGCCAGAAGCTCGTTCAAGCCGCTAGACCCCTGGAACAAACTCATCGCCGCTGCGGCCCATACCATGGCAATAATCCCCTCGGCAATCATCATCCCATAGAAAATTTTACGTCCCTGCTTCTCGGTCTGTGTAGTCCGGGAAATAATCGGTGTCTGGGTAGCATGGAATCCGGATAAAGCACCGCACGTAATGGTTAAAAACAACAGTGGAAATATTGGCATGTTATCCGGATGCAAATTGGCTAATGTCAATTCCGGTATCGGTACCTGCTGTACAATTAGCATCCCGCCGACACCAAGAGATGCTATGAGTAACAGCGCGCCGAATATCGGATAGAAGCGGCCAATGATTTTATCGATAGGCAGCAGTGTAGCCAGAATGTAATAGCCGAAAATAAACAGGGTGATGATCCACAAACTGACTTTGCCGTTCATCAGATTGTGAAGCAGGCTGGCCGGTGAGGTCACAAAGACGGTACCTACCAAGACCAGCAGCAGAATCGCGAAAGCGTTCACAACATGCTTCATCACTTTGCCCAGAAACTTGCCGGCAAGCTCCGGCAGATGTGCTCCTCGATTGCGGATAGAAATCATACCTGTCAGGTAATCATGGACAGCCCCGGCAAAAATACACCCCAGGACAATCCAAATAAAAGCAACCGGTCCATAGAGCGCGCCCATAATGGGTCCGAAGATGGGGCCCACACCGGCTATATTGAGTAGCTGAATCAGCGAGTTTTTGTTCGAACCCATGGGTAGATAATCAACGCCGTCCTGATTGACATAAGCAGGTGTTGCCCGTTCTTCTTTAACTCCGAACATTTTTTCAATGTATTTTCCATAAGTGAAATATCCAATAACCAGCAGAATGATCGATATGATGAAGGTATACATGCCTTCGCCCCCTTTTACTGAAATCGCTTACATTGATTATAAGAAATTATCGAGATCAGAGGGCGATTTTGAAATAACATGTCGTCTAGACGCATTAAGATGTTCAAATTTAAGGTTATTATGCACATTAAAGGGCTCTCATGCAGTCTTCATTCACAACATGAGCGTTCCATCCTTAACACATCCACGTTTCATTAAAGCTCCAAAGCCTCTCGAAATGCCTTGGCATAATTACGGCTTACGGCTAGTTTGTCGCTGCACCCCTTCAGCTCAAGCTGGAATGCGCCGTTAAACCAAGGAACCAGGCTTTTAACATAATCAAGATGTACCACATAGCTTTTATGAATCCGGAAGAACGGATACTGCCGAAGCTTCGTTTCCAGCTCCTTGAGTGGCGTTTTAACATGATATTGCTTATCGACTGTGACGATCTTGGAGTATGCCTCCTCCCGTGAGATATAAATAATATCTTTCGGGTCTATGAACATAATTTCCCCATCCACATCCAACGACAGCTTGCCCGATGATTTGGAATGAGCGGGTGCTGTCGGGTCTTCCCTTCGTAATGATTGCTCAAGGCGCCTTACCGTCTCCGCCAGTCTTTCTTCGTCTATAGGCTTTAACAAATAGTCCAGCGCTTCGAACCTGAAGGCCTCTACACCGAATTGAGGGTACGCCGTGGCAAATACGATTTTTGGAGGGAGCTTCAATTCGTTCAAGGCTCTAGCCGTTTCAAGCCCGTTCATTAAGGGCATTTCAATATCCAGAAACACGGCTTCCGGCTTCAACTGCATGGTCTTTAACACCGCCTGTTCCCCGGAATCCGCTTCTCCAACGATCTCGAGTGTAGGATGCTGCTTCAGTAAATAGTTCAGTTCTTCACGGCTGTACCGTTCATCATCCACGATGAGTGTTCGAATGCGTTCGATCATGTGTAAGAAATCCCTGCCTTCATGAGTAGAGTTATACGTTAGCGGCTGCGGGAATCTGGAATTGAATTTCAGTCCCGACCGCTTCATCACTTTGGATGTTTAATGATGCATGGGGCCCATACATCAAGCCCAATCTTCTGTTCACGTTATACACAGCCATTCCCGTACCCGATGAAGAATCGAGCATTTGGCGCCCCAATAACCGAAGCCGTTCCGGCGTAATCCCCGTTCCATTGTCCTTGATCGTAACGAATACACCGTTAGCCGGATCACCCTGAATGCGGATAAGTATGACACAATCGTCTGTTTTGTTCCTGAAACCGTGGCGTATGCTGTTCTCTATTAATGGCTGCAAGGTCAGCGGCGGTACAAGCGCCTGCAACGCGGAATCCTCTACTTCATATTGAATTTGCAGCTTATCCTCGAATCTGGTTTGTTCAATGCTCATATAAGATCGTATATGCTGCAGTTCATCCTGAAGCGTGGCCTTCTCGGTGGTTGCGGCGGTCAAATTCTGGCGGATATAGTCCGATAGACTCCGCAGCAGCTTTCTTGCTTTCTCCGCATCAATCCGTGTTAGAGAGAGTATCGTGTTTAATGCATTAAACAAAAAGTGCGGATGAATTTGTGCTTGAAGCGTCTTGATCTCAGCTTCTCTGGCAAGTTCCTTGGTTTCCTCCAATTGAGCAGCCTCCAACTGGTAGCTTAACAGCATCGTAAGACCTGACATCAATTCTGTTGTAACGTGGGTAATATCCTTCGGACTTCGAAAATAGAACTTTAGTGTGCCCACGGTCTGACCGCCCTGTTTCAAAGGTCCGATGACAGCGGCTCCCAGCGGACAATCCGGCTTCTGGCACTGAATATGCGCCCGATCCGCGATCAGCTGCTCCCCTTGTTCAATGACCCGGCGCGTCACTTCCGTCTGCAGCGGACGACCTGCCGCATGATGATCATCCCCCGTTCCGACATGGGCCAGAATCATCCGATCATTCGTAATCGCAATCGCACTGGCATTGACTTCCTCGTAAAGAATCTGGCATACCGCTTCCGCGGATTGCGCATTCATCCCCTGACGCATATACCCAATGGTTCTGCGGGCAATCCGAAGAGAAGCTTGTGCCTGCTGAGCCGCTACCTTCTCCTCTTCATTCAATACGGATCGGATTATGAGCAGAAACAATGCACAACCGATTCCGTTTGCTACAATCATTGGTACTCCAATATAACCGACCAAGGACATCGCCTGTTCGAATGGTCTGGACAAAAGCAGGATGATCAGCATCTGAAGGGACTCTGCCAATGCCCCCATTAGAAGCGCAGCTGAGAAACGAACCTGCTCATTCTTTTTATGAAACAGGCTGGCCAGAAGACCTGCAAGTATGGTCGCGAGCCCACAGGCCAAACTCGTAAACCCACCTAATGTAAAACGGTGAAGCCCTGCAATCAGTCCTGCACCAAGCCCGATTCTGTAGCCTCCGAACAATCCGGCCATAACAACACCGACAACCCTTGAATTCGCAATCGCTTCGTCTCCGGAAACTTGCATCATCCATTTGTTGACTTCAAGGGATTCGGTGTTCACCGTAATTCCGGTATACGTCCCGATAATCCCTAAAATCCCGAAGACTAATACGGCCTGAATCTGTTGTACAGACGTCAGCTTGTCCTGACTTATCATCGATCGGAAGAACCTCAACCGGGTTACGATAAATGCAATCGTCACAATTATTCCAATCCGCTCGGTCATTGTAATCAGCAGTTCAAACATGGCGTCACCCCGCAATCTGACTTTGAATCAGTAAATCGTCACACAATAGATTCCTTAAGAAGATTACCGTAAACCTGGCAATACATACTAAATTATCATGGCAGAGGCTCAAAAAACAACAAAAAACCTCCCGCTTCAATTCGTTCTAAAGCGGAGGTTGTTAAACTCCATACCGTCCTATTCGTTTGAGCGTCTCTCGTTTATATGGATATCACCTGAAGACCGGCTTTCTCCATTCCATGTATATACGATCGCTGAACCCTTTTTCCTCTGCATCTATCTCGGATTTGCGTTCAATCTCCACGAATCCTATTTTCTGATATAACGATAGCGCGACGTGGTTGCTGTCGGTCACTTCCAGAACATAACGCTTGTATGGCAGCTCCTCTTTGACATGCTTTATTAAAGCGGTGGAAACGCCTTTGCCTCGTACTTTCGTAGTAGTTGCCACACATTCGATATAACCCGTTTCCTCATCATAAGGCAGTGCCGGGTTAAATTCGTTCTTCATGACGTTATATGCAAGCTCCCCTGTCTTGTCTCCAAAAGCCTCCTGAAGCGGAGCTAACTCGACCGGCATGGCCCGCTGCCTATGATGGGAACAGGCTAAAATCCCGATAATGACGCCCTGGACCTCAGCCACATAAAACACCTCAGGACTGAACAGACTCCGGAAGGCTTTCTTTAACGTGCTTCGATCCTCGGTGAAATAGGACAGTTCGTTATAATACCCATCAACAAACACTTCCGCCACTTCCTCGCGAACGTCTCGTTCATAATCTGCCATTCTTCTAATCGTAATGGAGTACATCATGTTCTCCTCCTGTCAAAAATGTAATCTGCGCTTCATATCCTTTCGGAATCCCTTATCTGCAATCAGACACATCCCGCCGAACGTTAATAAGGCATATACGGCCGTCGCAACGGCTGTCCATAATATGTGCGACATGCCGACGGCATATAGTAATAAGGGTACAAACCCAAGCAAGATCAGGGTTAACAAGTAACCTGCGAACTCACGCCAGCGCATTTTTCTGGTGCAGCATATAACGGTAATCAGAAGGGTTGCCGCCATCATCAGGAACGGAATGACGTAACCGGTCGACCAGTAATTCGTACCCGCTGCCACGTTAAGCCATAGCAGCATGCCGGACAGCCCGAGCAGCTGTACGACGATTTTGCCGCCGAGGTGCGACTTGGACATCAAGGTATGTCTGATGAACAGCCATGCATAGAGCACGCAGGGCATGAGGTACAGACTCCACCATACTTCGTGATCTCCAAGAATATTTATAAGTAAAGATAAACCGATGACAGACACTGCAATGAAAGTAAGCCACTTGGATAACAGACTGCTCGCACGCTGCTCCTCTACAGCCTCATAGATGGGGTACCAGGAATTCCCTGTTGATGGTGCATCGCCCTTACCATGTAAATTTCTCCGGCATAAGGGACATGCTGCGTGCGCCGGGTCTACGGATACCCCACAGCTCTCGCATCTCATGCGCCCATCCCCCAATCATTGCTGACAATCCTTATATCCAATCCGCTTAGGCTGGCAAGCTGGCGAAAAAAGTGCCTGATCACATCGCTCTCGACGATATTCCTGGCAAAGGTGATGGTAAGCTGGTCATTGATCGAACTGACGGCACAGTTCATTGGACTCTTGGCCGTAGGATACATCGTGGTTTCCATTGATTCGATATGCGCAGCCATACTCGCTGGGATATCGACTCGGCCCAGATTGGTAAGCGTAAGCGTTTTGGCTTCTTCACCGTAATGGTCGAACCCATAACGAATCGCCAGATCCTTCAATTTCAGCGGCGTGAATCGGGATAATAGGTTTTTCTCGTATTTCATGCTGCCGGCCATCGCTTGGGTTAGATTAGACTTCGTCGTTTTCTCTTTCATCTGTGCATGCACGATACCTTGTACCTCATCCAATGTCATGCCTTCCTTCATCTGTACGCCAATGTTAATGACCGCAAAAAAGTTGCGCAGGCTGCTCGAAGGAAATATTTTACGCAGGTTCACCGGCATGCTGATCACAATCGGCCGGTTATCGTTGTTGAAGGGCAACGTCGTCTCATAAACCGCCATAATCAAAATCGCTGTCAGGTAAGCGGTGAGCGTTACTCCCTTCTGCTTGGCCGCCCCATTCAGCCGCGAGGCGTGAATCATGCCGTGGATGACGTTGTGTCCATACGGCGAGAATCGGGTACCGGGAATTTGCAGGGCCTCCGGCATTCTGGAATCGGCCGTGGCCGATGTATAATGAGCTTTAAAGCTGTCCTGTGCCTCGGCATAGCGAGCAAATGAAGCTGGCGGCAAAATCAGACCTTCCTTGTCCTCTACGTTTTCGCCGAGCAGATATAAATACTGGAACACCAAGGTTTTGAGAAACTCCAGTGCCCCACCCCCGTCTGTTAGCGCATGAAAAATCTCCACGCTAATCTTGTTGTCATGATATAAAACCCTCACCAAGCTTCCGCCCTCAGTCGAGAGAGCTGCAGGTGCACAAGGATAGGTGGATTCCGGTTCCACCATCAAACGCGTCTCCTTCTCCCGCAGAAATTTCCAGAACAGGCCATTTCTAAGCTCGACGTTTAATAGAGGGAATCTCTTCATTACGCTATCGAGCGCCTGCTGCAACACCGATGGCTCCACATCACTTGTCAGCATCATGGACAACCGGTAGGTTGATGAATTCTCCCTTCCTGCAACGGCGGGAAACAGCTTCCCGGCGTGGTCAAGTTTATACCATTCTTCCATCTGTTGCTCTCCTCATTTCTATTAGAACTCCCACTCAGCTGCAATTAACAGGTTTACCTTATGTACGTGGCAATGCCACTTTCACTCAAGCTTCAACCGCAGCCGATACCAAGATGGCATGCCCTTCTTCATGTAAAGGCCGCTTATCCGCCATTGAAAATCGCTTCATCAGCGATGAGCGGGTATGTATTAACATCATGGGAACGAGTAATTCCGTTCTTCGATCAATCCGGTTCTTGCCATCCGGGTGCATCACGGATAACAGCATTCGCAGATAGGACGTGGTCAGCTTCTGGAACAAGTCCGGTTTCATCGCTTGATGCTCAAAACCAAGACCGTGCGTTAATCCACGGTGCAGCAAAGTAATCCCAACCAATGCGCTGACCTCGCTGAACTCGGACCGATCTTCATATGCACGGCTAATCTGCAGCATGGACTTTCTTGCAAGTCTTGCTATTTTCAAAGCCGCACGATCCGGCCCTTCCGATCGGATTAATTTGAGAATCGTTTCATTGTCCAAATGCAGCTCGCCTACCAAATCTCCATTCTGAATGACCGTTGAGTCCTCGCAGACGATGCGCTCTCCTCGATGCTTCTTAATCATGACTGTGCATATGCCAAATCGCGAGATATGCGAGCTGCGGAACCTGGAAATGAAGCTGAAGATACGTTCCCACATCATCCAGGAGCTTTGCATGACGGTTTTAAGTAATTTTCGCAGCAGATGGAACACCTCACTATTTTTTAGTTTGAAAATGTCATTCCATGATTCTCCAGTAATCATCCGTTAATTTCATCATAAAGAAGATCTGCACAAGTTCACACCGTCTCAGGTACAGAGTTGCTCTCGGTCTCAAGACGGAGATGCGGGTCAAAACAGTTGCTGGCTAGTGACTTTGTATGCAAATCAAAACAACCTTTGGTCTGCACCAAAGGTTGTTCTGCCTTAACGCTTATATCATCAACTCATTAGCCTCTCTCTGTCCCAGAGTGCTCAGCTTTCCCTATCAATCCATAATAAAACAAGCGATCGATATCACGAAGCATGGTAGGGCTCGCTTGTGTAATGAATCCCGGTCGTGCCAGCGCCTCCTTAAACACTTGAATATAAAACAATGCCGCATCTATCGAAATTTCTGGATCAATAAAACCCTCCTGCTTGCCTTGCTCAATCAATTTCACAAAAAAGGGAATCGTTCTCTCCTTGTAAAATGCCTCGATATACTCTTGAACAGACGGTTCATTGCTGATTTGAATAAAATCCGAGTTAATCTGATCCATGCTATTCATTCGTCCCCTCAGCAACAACTCCAATTTCTCCTGAAAAGGGATGGGCTTATCGAGCAGCTGCTCATACTCGTTCATGATATTACTCATATAATCGATATACGTCATCCGGATAAGCTCTTCCTTGCTGCCAAAATAATTATATATGGAGACGGGGGACACGCGGGCGTGTTTGGAGATTTCTGCAATGCTTGTCTTTTCAGCTCCGTATTTCCTGATCAAATCGAAAGTTGCCTTCATAATCTGTTCTTTTTTCTTCACTGTGCGGAGTTGATAACCGTTCATATACTCACCTCTCGGATAAAACTATACGGAATGTTTTGTAATAATGCAATTCATATATTTCAAAAATATCTTGATCATTTCTTCTCGAAGGAATATTATGAAATATATGAATGCTTTTATTACAAATCATACAAAAGAAGTGTGATTATGAACCGTATTCCTGGACCCGACTCCGCCCTTGGCTGGAGGATCAATATGTTTCATTTCATCCGCAGTCCGTTCGCATTTCAGCAAACATTATTTGAACAGTATGGTAAGCTCGCTGCCCTGGGGAAAAGCCACAAGCCTTCATCTGTCTTTGCGTTTGGACCCGATCTGAACCGTCAAATCCTATCCAATCCGAACTTTTTCGAGATGAGCACGGCTCTTGTCAAAATACCCAAAGACACCGTAATGGGGGATTTATTCTATCATAATCTTCTATTGATGAGCGGCGAAAAGCACAAACAGCACCGTCGCCTGATACAGCCCGCCTTTCTGCATGGGCAAATTGAAAAATACGGTCAGGACATGGCATCCATAACGGAACTATTGGCAGACGAATGGAGAGGACGTACCCGGATTGACATCAACACCGAAATGAAAAAGTTAACGCAGCGCATCGCCCTTAAGACATTATTCGGTGTTCATCATACTGAAAAGATGGACTCCATGGGGATGCTGATCAATCGGTTTACGAAGTCTTTTTTGCTTACCACCCTCGCTCCCATTAATCTTCCCTTCACACCATATCGTCGATCTCTTCGTATTGCACAACAGCTTAATACTCAAATTCGGTCCATGATCCATGAGAAGCGGCAGGAGTCAGATGCAACGGATGTGCTAGCCGCACTAATTAGAGGACATGATGAGGATGATTTTGCATTATCGGATGAGGAATTAGTCGGGCATGCATTCTCAATCTATACAGCTGGTCATGAAACCACTGCAAATGCGTTGACTTGGACATTTTTTCTGCTGATACAGCACCCGGACATTTATGCGAACGTAATGGAGGAATTAAACGCCGTGATGAGTGGAAACCATCCGACTCGGGAGGAACTGAGCCGACTCTCCCTGCTGGACCATGTAGTTAAAGAGAGTCTTCGTTTACTTCCTCCAGCAAGCATCGGCACCCGCATTACGGCTGCGCCTTGTGAGTTGAATGGTTATGCCCTTCCGGCGGGAACGAATATCTTTTTTAGCCAATTCATTACCCATCGTCTCCCGGAGCTTTACGAGAGTCCGAATCAATTCAAACCGCATCGATGGGAGACCATTAAACCTTCCGCATACGAATTCTTACCATTCAGCGCAGGGCCTCATATGTGCATAGGCTGGCACTTCGCCATGCAAGAACTTAAGATTGTCCTTGCTGTTCTTCTTCAACGATATCAATTTTCATTAGTCCATAATGCCAAAATCACACCGAATCTGATGATGCGACCCGTTCACGGCATGCCTCTACGTATAACTTTGAAGAACGGCAAATTTGAACGGGTTGACGTACGTGGTACCATTCATCGGCTTATCGAATATGGAATAGATCCTGCTCCCCTTCAAAAATAATAACCTGCCACGTCTCTGACATCGGTTCTAATCGATTTTTTTCGTAATATTAAAAAGTAAGCGCTTCATATTGACGCAAAATGTTTGCTCACAGGATAAGCAAGCCATTGTAACTGCCGTAGAGTCCATTAGGTTTACATCATACTGACAAGGATGTGACTACAAAAATGCTTTCACATTTACGTAGGTGCGGGCTTTTGTTGCTGGCGGCAGTTCTGATTTCTACAATCTGTATCCCGCCTCCCCACGTTAAGGCAGCAGCGTTAATTACTATTGATTCTCATCAGGACGGACAAACGCTTCAACCGGGTGTGGCTGAGTTATCCGGAACCTACTCCGGCGTGTATGAACTTCAGCTCATCGTTAACGGTGCATTTGTGACGGATGTTCAGATGGATGACCCGAATGGCGATGACAGTGGATCTTGGTCCTACAAACTGGATACAAGTCAGTTGGACGGTCCCGTCGAAATGGTCCTTAAAGGAAATGATGCGGTTACGCGTTATGGTATCTGGTCCCCTTGGATTCACCTTAATATCGATAATCCTGCAGCTCATATCCCGGAAGTGCAGATTACCAGCCCAAGCGAGCATACGTTGCAGCGCAACAAAATGGATATTCACATATCTGCAGCGGGTAAAAATCCGATAGCCCAAGTTGAGCTCCGCATCAACGGAGGCGATTGGCTGCAGGTCTCCCCTGCCAAAAACGGATATAAATATACATTCGATTCGCGTCAATCCCCTCACCAGGTTCACAGCCTGGAGGCAAGAGCAACCGATTCTTACGGCAATACAGGCTATAGCCTTACGGTCTATGCAAGAACAGGGGGGAGGCCTCCGGCTAACCAAGGCAAACATCCCGCGACGGTTACGGATGCTGTCTATATGGATCTTGCCAACTCAACTCCCGTTAACGTAATAAATGATGTATACGATCCCTCCGCGACGAATCCTGAAACGGTGACCAGCAACGCCTATGACCCGGACCCGCTGCCGGATCAGGATCGTGCGATCTGGATCTGGGAAAATGCTTCCTACCCGCTAGTACTGAATCCAAATTCCCGAGCGACCCTCTCTTCCATGGCAAAGGATACAACCACCTTTAATCAACGTTCGATTACAACGCTTTATTTGGCTGTAGGGCAATATGACGGAGCAAAAATGCTGGAGGATCATCGAAGTGAGGTTCAACAATTCATCGAGTGGGCTCACTCTCAAGGTTTCTATGTTCAAGCGTTGATCGCCGGCGGCACCTCCCCACCTTACTTCGGAGCCTATAGTCGGTATCAGACTCAAGCCGTAAGAGAATTTGAGCAAATCTTGAATTACAATTTGGCTTCCGGCGAAACGGCTCGCTTTGATGGCGTAAACCTGGATACCGAACCGTATATCCTGCCGGATTTCAAAACAGCAAAGCCTTCTGTTCAGATTCAGTACCTGGATATGCTGCAGCTTCTGATGGAACGTAAACAGGCATCGGGCCTTACCTTGTCCGTCGGCGCGGCAATTCCAAGATGGTATGATACTTCTGCTGACGCCAGCAATATCTCATGGAACGGAAAGACGAAATGGCTGTCTGAGCATATTCAGGACACGGCCGATTATATCTCGATCATGAATTACCGCGATCAAGCCGATGGCAGCGCCGGCATTATCGCACAAGCGCTAAACGAGCTGGCTTATGCAAATACGATCGGCAAACCGAAGTCGGTTGTGATCGGAGTCGAGACGAAGGACATCGCCGATGGCGGGGATCCGGAAACCATCAGCTTCCATGAAGAAGGTCGAACTTATATGGAGCAGGAGTTAAACAAGGTTTATGATGCTTTTCTGAACGATTCAGCGTTTGGAGGCATTGCTCTCCATCACTACTCCTCGATCGTTGATTTTCCAAGCGAATGGGGACCTGGCGGCTACGCATGGCAGCCTCCTGCTGACCATGAACCGCCAAGCACGGTCAGTGGAGCAACAGCGGCCACGTTTGATTTTCAACGCATAAATATTACTTACAATATGGCGATGGACAACACCGCAGTAAATGCGTATCGGATCTACCGGAGTACCAATGCCGACTTTGAGATCGGACCCGCTACTTACGCCGGAATCTCTAAAGGACTTTCCTTCAAAGATACCGGTCTGCTGCCGAACACCACCTATTATTATAAAATCACGGCGGTCGATATCAGCGGCAATGAAGGAGCTCCCAGCGCGGGTGCCTCAGCAACAACAGCGCCATCCACAATGAAACCGATGGTCATTGATCAGATGACCATCACCTATTCTGCCGGTATCGCCAGAGTAACCATGCAGATGGTCGATAAGGAAACAAGGCTGCCTGTTTTAGCCAAAATCAGCGGACGGTTCACCCATATGGCAGGCAAATATGTTAATGCCGCGACAACTGCGGACGGCGTGTTCCAATCGCAGTCTGAGCTCATCTCCGTATCCCGAGGCGAGATCGGCTTCCTGCCACGGCGCATCATGGCCGACTCCTATTACTGGGCCAGTGCTTATGACCAACTCCCGTACCCGACGGTGATATGGGAGCCTTGAGACTCAGATATGCAGCGATTCAGAATACAGCAACACGTATGCAGATCATGCCTCCGAGATCCCTGTTGCCCCCAGATTTCTTAAGATCCTATGACAAGGTTGAAATCAGGGGACAAAGGGGACCGCTTTGCTTCTACAGCATGATTCCGCCTTCTCCGTTGGAGAAAGGAAACCAGACAAACCTCTCTTGATAATGAAGGTGTATACCGCCACATATCAAAGAGAGGTTTTCTTGTTTTATAAAAAATCTACTTAAGTTGTACAAATATCATTCATGTTAAGGCAGCGTGTTCAAGAATGGTTTCACTGTTTTGGCAAGCGTGTAATTCGTGGTCGTATCCCAGTTAATGGACCAGGTCATCGCTCCCCGTATATCGGGGTATTTAGCAACCGGTTTATAACTTCCACAGCTGTTTCCGGTTGCCAGACAATTTAGGGCATTATTTACGACGGTTGGCGAAACATATCCGCCTCCAGCTGCTGCTGAGGTAGCAGGCACTCCTAATCCCAATTGGGAAGGTGATACCCACTGCAGCGTTAAGTCCGAAAGTGCCGTCAGGAAATCAACCGTGCCTTGGGAATAGCATTTACCGTCACGGCCTAGCATACATCCAGAATTATAATACTGGACGTTAATTACCGTTGTTATATCCTTCAGATTGTTATAAAGCTGCATATAGGAGGTATTTGGATTCTGCATGTCTATCGTTTGGGGAGCCATCGTCAGAACAAAATCATTTCCTACTTTTTGCTTCAGTTGGCGGATCGCATTGGTTAAATTAGGTACATTCATGCCATGCTCCAGATCGATGTCTATCCCATCAAGCCCAAATTGAGTGATGATGCCGTACATGCTGTTCACAAAGTTCGTTACATTCGGGGATGGATTATTCAAATTAATGTTCCCCAATTCCCCTCCAATGGATATGATGACCTTCTTGCCTTGAGCGCGTTTGGCCTGAATATCCGCGATCAGTTCGGCATTCGTGTACCCGCCAAGGGCTGCGGATAGCGCAGAATCTACAGTGAAAGTGACACCACCAGGGTTAGCAGGATCCATCTCGGCAAACGCTAACACAATGATGTCGTACTGATCAGGTATATCTCTCACTTTTAACTTGCTCGCACCATTAACAAAGTTCTGCCAGTACCCTGTCAATATATGCTTCGTCGGCTGGGGACCTCCTGTTCCCTCTGAAGTGGTTGCATTCACGATCGCACTGGCAGGAGAAAGGTTGCCGGCAGCATCCTTAGCAATGACCTTAAAAGAATATGTCGTGTTCGGTGAAAGACCCGTTATTGTCGCTGTCGTACCAGCAACAGAGACCGCAAGGGACGTGCCTTGGTATACATCATATCCAGTCACGCCTACATTGTCTGTAGATGCCTGCCAGGATAAAGTAACGCTTGAAGAAGTGACTGCGCTTACAATTACATTCGTAGGCGTTGTCGGGGCTGCAGTATCATTACCTCCACCACCTTGAACAAACTGCCACAATGCAGGCACATTGGGCGGTTCCCATCCGGGTAATGAGGTATGAGCTTGAATAGCCTTATATGCTTTCCCATCGTACGTTACGTTGTCGTTAACGGCATAAGATACATTGGGTGCCCAAGCACCCCGATCTGCTGCAGACACCTCAAGTGGAAAAAAGTTCAACACCAAAGACACGACAACCAATAAAGGCAACATCATCACTCTCGATTTGTCCAGCACTCTAAATAAACCCTTTTTCATCCATTAATCCCTCCTCAAAAAATAAATTGATCATTCAGCTTCAGCCTAACTTGCGTAAGACGACATCACCTCCTTTATGAAATTTCCTTGTTAATTCTCTGATTCCAGATCGATGTATTTCACTTACTCAATTATGATTCATTTACATATTTCGTAAGTTGATTTATATGTAAAAAATTTACTTTATATGTTAATTATTATCAATAGCTCGGAAGGATCAATCTGTGTATGTAAGAAGATTTTCAAACAAGATATGCCTAAGACTAGGCAACACAAAAACAACCGTCCTCCTTGTAATGTGTTCAGGAGAACGGCCGCTTTGATCATTGTATGTAATGTTGTACTGACCCAACTCCTCGAGAAGCTGCACTACGCATGCGATCATGCTTCCGTCTTCTCCGTTGGGGTTTGTAAAGCATGTGCCACGCGCCAGCATTTGGTCTATTCGCCATTAGGTAAACACCCAGCTCGTGAGTTGAGTTCACAGTGTAATGCATGCCTTGCGATTTATTTTCAAATTTCAATATCCGCATCAACAAAATATCGCCCCTTTACCCCGCCGATCACTTTTTTCAGCTCGCCCAGTACCCGCTTCTCTTCCTCTGGATCGGTCCACCAATTGTCCCGTCTCCCAAGAGAGCGATGGTCCGGACACCATACATACTCATACCAAGGGGGCATAAAGGTCCTGAGCATCAGTTGGCATCGGCGCATATGTCCAGGTGCACTGACGAGCAAGAGTCGATGGATTCGTTGTAACCCCAATGCCCGATCAAGCACGGTTAGGGAGGCCATAATGTTTTCCTTCGTATGGTTGGACATCGTTTCAATAAAAATGGATTCTGGCAGAATGCCCATTTTTATGGCTTCATCCCGCATCATAACCGCCTCGGGCTGCTCCCACTCGCCAAATCGATCTCCACCCGTGAATAATAGATACGGGGCGCGTCCGGCTGTGTATAATTCAACCGCTTTCCATACCCGGTCCAGGTTTTTTCCGCCAAACACAAAGATACAATCACCAGACTGCGTACCATCATCAACTTCCGTTTCCGCTCCGAACACCACCGTTGTGATCTGTTCTCTCGTCAATATCTCTGGATTCATCTGTGAGATCAGCAATAAAGAACCCTCCCGTTGTCTCATGTTCATCAAAACCCAAGTAATGCCTGGCGACTTCATATCGATAAAACTGCAATAGCTTTGCAGCGTCTGGAGTCCTCCATGTGAACGGCAGCCGCATCCGTTAGGAAACTCTATACTTAATCTTTAATCTACAGGTTTAACACGCTTTGCCATGATAATATCCGGTTTTCCTATTCCGTTCGCATCTGGTATAACACCGACGATTGCAAAACCTAACTTTCTATAAAAGTTCGCTGGATGATCTAAACTTTCAAAATTGGATAGGTGTGCCGGAGTATCATGATACAAATTCACGTTAGATAGACTGGTTTGATTATACTCATCATCCGTACCCAATATGATGGTTATACCTCCACGTTGGTAGACCTGACGTTCAAAATCGATTACTAATAGCTTGCCAAGACCTCGTATTCTACTATCTTTTCTAATAACTAACGGATGAAGTTCCCACACATTACCGTCATATTGGCTTCTACCTCCAATCCACCCGATAACTTCATTATCTACATTAACTAATACTCTACTAATAGAATCATCACTAATTGATTCGAAAACTTCACGTATGGCAGATTCTATTGAGGGCCATGCCTCAAAACTCTCTTGCAGTAATCTCGCTGTTTGATTTATCTTATCAGTATCCTTTTCTAACAAATCCATTATGATCAATGTAAGTACTCACATCCTTCTTTAGATTTTAAAATTCATCTCATACCATAGTATTATTCAAAAAAAGACCAATCACTCGATCGTCCCATACCTGTACTTCTATATATCGTTCTGGTCCTAGATTCCCGTCTTTATTCCATTCTTGCGGCCAACCATATTCGTCTACCAATCGAAGGATTTCGTTCTTTAAGTAGACCTTCCCTCTGTAAGGCTTGTCGTCTTTAAAGCGCATCGTGGGAAATAAGTCACCATAAGTAAAACTAATCATCTCGGGATCAACATCATCGAGGGGAATCTTAACTTCCCTCCCGCTCTGATACCACTGCTTAATCCATTCGCAAGGGCCAAGTGTCATGTAATGTGGATATTTATTTGTCGGCCGTCCACCCTTGGCTATAAATAGATCTCTGGCACGCGATTCTAATCCGCGTCGGATTACGATATAATCATCCCCGCGTTGACTCGCAAACATATTTTTATTTTGTTGGAGTCTTCTCTGTACTTGCTTCGCTTCTTCGATAGATAGTGCAGACAGATTTCGAAAGGGACCGGTTGCTGCATCATAATAATGATATAAGAATAATTCCACGGCTTCTTCCTTTCCTCGATTACAGCGATATTATTTCGCTCGTAGATTTAAACCCCACTTATGTTTCTCCGAAGTCTCCGAGGCTTCAAATATCAGCCCGTCCATGGTCAACTTACCCTGATTCCATTTTAATCTGGATACTTGTACTTGTTAATCTGTTGACTGCAAATTTATAGAATGATCTGGAATCTCAATCTCAACATCATTTATTATTCTGACCTTGGATTTATGAGAAGAAATAACAGGAACTCCACTTCCATAAATCATGTAGAGACCATATTTTTGATTGTTTTCTTCATAAAAATACACCCCCGTACCTTTTGCCTCCCACTCCCGATTTTCAATAGCCGTCCATATTACATATTCATTCTTCATCCATTGATTAACATGAAATAATAAAAACACGGAAAGGACGACAACAAGGATAAGTAATAATTGTTTTTTCATGAGCTACTCCACATTATTAAATAGGAAACTTCTCTCGTATATCACGACTTGTGATTTAACGATTTTCACTCGCGATTCTCTCCTTTTCACCCTCGATGTAGTCATATACTTTTAAAATCTCATCTTCGTAGTTTTCTTTAATCTCAAAATACGGGACATCTGATGCTAAACACTTTTCACGGAATTCATCATGCTCCAGTATATAATCAGAAATGGTTCTTTCTTCAGGATAGGTACGTGTTTCGATTGCATTGCGATGTTGAATGAGGTTGGATTGGAAGTTTTGCTGGATGTAGGTGGTTGAAAAACCCAAGAATACCGGTATGATGTGGGCTGAGTAGGATGGCTCGATATCTTGAAGATGGTGAGGCAGGATGTAGCAGCCTTCAATGATTAGATTCTGGTTATTCTCTATGTTCGTCTTGATGATCTCTTTGAGGATCGGCCATAATTTTTCACCGATAAACTCTGCTGAATCCAGGGGGTGAAACCGCAGTTCATATCCGCTCTGTATAAGCCCATTTTCAAATGATCGATCGAAAGATATGGAACGTGATACCTCTCGAGCAATTGTTGAGCCATATAAGTCTTACCCGTGCAGCTGTTCCCGCTGATTAATATGATCATATTCGTTATAGTTCTCCTTTAAAGGCATTGGCATTGACTCGTTAGGCAAGTCAGCCCCGTAATGGCCAAGATACAGCAGGGATATTTCTAAGCCATGAATGCAGTTGTTAAATCCCCTATAGTCTGTTGGCATTATTAAATCTGTGTATTCCAAATTCCTTAAAATCTGAAGAAACTATTGATTCCCGAAGAGGACATAAATTCGGTGTAAACCTTAATTCAATCCCCTTGCTTATAAGTCTCTCAACCAGTCTATCAACCTTCTCTATCCCCACTGGCTTTACGGTTTGATAAGAAATATAATAGCCTGCAGTCTTATCGAAAACTTCAAACCCCTCGTCTTCAAATTGGTACTTGTACAACGTTTGTTGATCGATTCTTGCGTACCAATCATTTTCTACAGTTACGATAATGTCAGCCAACGTGTCGTTAAAAAACAACTCCCGGTTTCTGTCACTGATATCCTCTGTTCTTCTACATACAATTCGCGGACAATCCCTTGGGAAGTAATATGAGAATTCATGTTCCGCATCTATTGCCCAAACCACTGCCGGAAAGTTCGGTCGGTTCTGTTTTTCTCGTGGGATGAAGATTTCAATATCCGCCTCTTCGCTAAAATGAAAAAGCACTCATGCACCTCATTTTATATATGTATTTCAGTAATTTCGTATACTTTAATCACTTACTAAACGCGTAACAGTTTCACTGACTCAGGTCTTCTGGCAATCCGCCTAGATACATCTCCATAGCATTCGAATAGGTTTCTAGTGTTTGAATAATGACTGGATGGGGCTGTGCGTAATTAATCTTATAATCCTTCTCACCATATTCTTCCCTAACAGGAAAGGCTAATTTCTCCTTATCTATTGAAAACTGCGCATTAATGCCTTCCTTATTTCCTCTTGCGTCTAAACGTATCCACCTGTCATGCTCCCTCAAATACACAGTATTCAAAGCATGCAAACAGTACCCATCCTCGGGTTTATCGAATAAGGTTAACCTTTGATAACAAATGCCTGAAGGTATACCCATTCCTCGCAGTATTCCTGTCAACAAATGAGATTTCGCATAGCATATGCCATGTCCTTTGTTCAATACTTCAGAGGCCTTCCTTGTTACTTCTTCGTTTTTAATATCAAAAGAATGATCAATCTGATCGCGCACAAATTCAAATGCTGCCTGTATTCTTTCGATTTCAGTCTCTTCTGTAAAAGATAGGATCACAGCTTGTATTTGAGCATCAAAATAATCAATATACTCAGATGCCTGCAAATAGGCTTCCAATTGTGCTAACTGCTTCATTATTTCTCCCCCTAGTCGTATAACAGAAATTCCCCGCCTAACTTCTATCGTATTCACGACGTTCAAGAAGCTCAAACTTCGTATCGACAGGCATTCCTTTTTATTACAGATATTTTTTGAATGCTCTACTTGAATTACCGTCATATCCCAACCTATCGTAAAATTCATGAGCCTCAGTCCTTGAACTTCCACTTGTAAGAAATATCTTTAAACAGTTCTTCTCGGCGCATAAACCTTCGATATATTTCATTAATTCTGAACCATATCCCTTTCCTTGTTGTGCTCTTGAAATAATAACTCTTTCTACAACACCAAACGGCCTGGACCCCACTAATGCGTCCAAGCAGAGATGCAAATGAGCAGTTCCCACAATCTTTTGCTCTAGCTCGTAGACGAATAAGAAGCTATTCGGATTATTTTGGACTTCACTTATTCTTTCATTTGACACATATATTTCAGTGTTGCTAGGTAATAACTCCTTATATAATTCCTCAATTTGTTCTGCATCTTTTGGTTCCGCTTCTCGAATCATTGTTTTTCTCCTTTCCTTTCTTAAGCTGATTTCATATAAAGTTTCCATGTTTACGACGTCAACCCAACTTTAAGCGAACGTAAGTGAGCGGCCGTGATGGGTTGGATGGTACGGGCGTGTCCGCTCAGATTATTACCTGAACGATCCATATCTTGAAGCGGACCAAGAGGTGAACCTTGTGTTATGTGTAGCCAGTAACCTCATTAAACTCTCCACACATTGCTCTTAACAGTTTTATTTAGGATTAGTCTAACAACTTCTTCTGTTCCTATATGGTCCGTTTCAATATGTTCTAGAAATCTGCTATCCCTAAATGCAAGTAAACCAGCTTCTGTATGTGTCTGATACCACGTTCCAAATTGGTCACCACGCTCTTCAATTCGCTTTTTGATTGTGTCTTCAGACGCAATGAGACAAAAATGAAAAACATCATCAAAACTTTTAAATCCATTTAATATGTATTCGAAATGATCAGCTTTATAAATCGTCATCGGAACAATAAGATGTTTCTTATACTTATTCATTAATTCATGAGCTGTCTTAACCGTGAGGATTCTCCATAATTCCAGATCCTGGAAATCATCAGTTCGTTCTTCTTCAAATCTAGTTTCTTCGTTAATGATATTTCTTAACATGTATCCTATTTCTTCAGGATCATAAATCATGCTATTTGAGATTAAGGATTGAAGCATGTTAGCTGCCGAAGTCTTGCCAGAGCCGAATGTACCATTAATCATGATAATCACATAATCACCCCCATAGGTATGGATTTATATCTACGAATGATAAGTTGCTAGCTGCTACCCCTTCTACCCCAAAAACCTATTAATCTTCATTTTAATACCATCCGGTCTTTGTCTCTCCATGTTTATAAATTCTTACTACATCCGGGTCGTAATTAACTGGAGTATCTGAAAAACAAAACCATATTGGAGCTTTTGATGTTGGAAGTATAGTCGCATCTCTTACTGCCTGACCCTTGTATTGGATTTTTAAATTTTCAATATCCCTATCATTTATTACACCAAACGTTAGCGAAACAAGTTCATCATTTCCTGATATCTCAGTTGGTAAGTTTGTGAATGCTCTTGTAAGGATATGCTCGGTTTCATTAAAATGTTTACTACCAAACCCATAAATCCACTGATATTTTGATCTTTTCTTGGTTGCTATGCCGACCGACAAAATATCTTCTTCACCGTAAAAAACAATGCTGTATCCTCTATTCTCAGTAATATAATATATTTCATCATAAACAATGTTTGAATTAATCATCGCTTCTTCTATTGATGCGTAGTCATTTGGTCTATCCTTTTGAAAAAGAAATATCAATGCTATCAATAAAATAAGAATTATAAATATACTTACCTTAATCTTCAGATCGTTCACCTCTTTATGGCGTACACAACTTCTCGGAGATCTATAATCCAACTAAGTACCCACTCGACTAGTCATAATGTAATCAAAATTTTCTTGTAGTTAATCGGAATCTTTGAAGCTGTTAAGTTGTGGGATGATATACACTCATGGTCTTCCGGGAATAGATTGTATTTACCTGATTCTGTTTCCAGACCAGTAGCCCCCTAGCGGTCAAAGCTCGGCCCTCAGCCGAGGCCAGCGTGAATATTACGTTATCGGAAGTCTATGTCCTCATCGAAATTTCAACACATTCCTTTACTGTTCTTTCAAGAATATCAATGACTTCTTCAAATTCAAGAATTTCCAACTCTTGTTCTTTCGCCTCATCTTTCATTGCAAAGTCATTTTCTAATTCCTTTACTAATTCTGGCAGGTATCTATAATCAATCTCTTCTATCTCGATGGACTTGACTTCCATCGGTCTATATTCAATGGAATAATAATCAATCAATTTTCCATTGAGTCTCCAAAAATCTCTATAATACTTTAACTGCGCTTCTTTCTTATCCGGTTGAGGCAACCACTTTATTTTCTTGTAATAAATTTCTTCAACCCATATAACATCAGATATTAAATGAAAAAAGTAACCTAGATAAAATGGTTCTCTCATATATCTCAGATATTTCTCATGAAATCCCAAATAATCGGCAAATATTTGTCCTTCATTATTGGTCCTTACGAAATGAGAAATAGTTTTAGGGGTTTTCATATTTTTATTCACATCAGGAGCAATGCCACCTAAGAAAAATTGATCATCATCAATCTTTAATTCTTTAGCAAGACGGGCAGAAATACAATAATGCATGATTCTAGATCCCATGTTATTCTCCTTTGCATAGAGTTCTCATAACGTTCTTGTATGTAATCGAATGTCACATTCATATGCTACTCTCAAAATCATTTCCTTATTACTCTTTACTACAATCAGTTTTTCTTTATGTTTTTCCAGCATCTCAAGTATCTTTTTCTTATTATCCGCATCAAATTTGCTATTCCATTTCAACATTTCGATTAACCCTTTTAAGGTTTGTTGGTATTTAGATCTCTCCAGTTTTGTTCTCTGTTTGATAAATCTAGTTATAATTCTAAATGCTCTATTCATTGGTCTAGGTGATAAAAAGATAATTACATCTGCTTCTTCGAAGCTTCGTCCCAACCACTTGTGATATACCCCTTCAATAATCCACTGTTCTTTATTTATAATGTCTTCAAGTATTTTATACCGGACCTCCGGCGAATTTTTCCCACTCAATTCGACTGCACCATTCCACATAACATCATCTAATTCAAAGAAAGGAATATGTAATCGTTTGGAAATCTCTCTAGCTAAATATGTCTTTCCACTTCCTGTCGATCCAATAATATGGATCTTCATATGAGTGAACTTCATAATTCCCTCCCTTATACTTAATAGAGTTTCTCTTATCTAAGCCTCCCAGATCTTCCGACCGCAATGCGGTTAGATGCTGCAAGGTTGTCAGCATGGTTCTTCTTCTAGAAAATCTTCGGGCGGACCAAAGGACTCGACAGCAGCCCGCAGCGTGAATGCTGTGTTAACTGATGCGTGTACTTCTTCGAGATACCTAAAAATAGTACGTATATAAACCTTAGACAATATCGTAGGTTTTCAACATGATCATTGGTCGATTTATATCACTTTTGAAATACTGCGAGCAATTCTCCTAGCTTTAGCTACAATTTAAACCTTTGCTTAATCATACTTGCGACTTCCTCTGGCTTCAAAGCTGCATTGTTTATTTTCATGTAATTTTCTCTTTTGATTTCACCATCAAGAGTGTTCAACCGGTGCTGGGCCATTGAATTTAATAAATTACCTTCAGAGAAATCAATATCTCTTTTTGTAGGTTTATGTTCAAGTCTATTCGGACTTTTATTACGCTCTAGTCTTATGTCATTGTCCGCCTCAAGTTCAACAAAACAAACTACTCCACCTTTTGATTCAAAAATATGACAAACTTCATCTACATACTCCCAATCTGCAAGGCTGTCAAATGACCAAAGGAAAGTAAAAATCAATCCGTTTAAGTCACTATTAGCTACTTCTTCAAATATGGCTTTACGGATTAACCTCACCAACCTCTTTCCAGGTGCAGTACTATAACTAAAAAAAGGGGTAACGAACTCAATACTCATATGGTTATGAAAAAGCTTCAAACCTGTAATTTTTTCAAGTTCCTGACCTACTGTCATTTTACCAACTGCTTGTGGTCCAAAGATTAAAACGAATATCATAGTAAGCAACAACTCCATCCGTTTTACTTTTTAGAATCGTCAATTGAAATAGCCTCACCAATTGTCATTTCCCCAGTTTCAACTAACGTTCTCGAATTCACGACGTCCGACGAAGTCGGATATGTCCGGCTGCCACTACTCCTTGCAAGTATCATCTGTTGGAATGAGGGCGAATGTACCGATGCTTGAAAATGATGTTAGACTAACGCTTCGCTGTTCTACTCACGAATGATCTTATGTCTATTAATACGTGTTTAATACGCTATTTATATTGGTTTTCAAATACCCAAAATACTCTTTCCAGGTTCACTTCTTTTTCCAATTGTGTTATCATAATTTACAAAGAAGCCGAGTGCGGGAACACTCGGCTGAACAATTGGCTTGGATGGTTTATTCCCTTCTAAGCGATCAGAATAAAGACCCACCTTCGGCGCTAACCTTGGGGTGGGTTTTTACTTTCTCTTGTTGTTCGAATTGATGTATGTTAAAAGTGCAAGGATAAACGATCCAAACAGAAACATGATCGTCAACGCATCTTTAATTTCCATGGCTTCACCTCCTTTCGAAGGGAAACCATGCCCACCCAAGATTCAATTGTCTTTCCTTATTATACCATCATCTACCAATGAGATGAAGAACGATTGTTCGGTTTTTTTACTCAATCTTACATCCGTTGATTTCATCTAACGTTGTAAGTATTCACGAACCCGAAAGGCTTAAAGGAGCGAATGCGACTATTGTGCGGCATGAATTTCCGATAACTCCATATCCACGAACTTCGCAAATCCCCATCGCAATGAGAATCCACGAAGTTCATAGACACTACTGAGCTCACTCCATTTACCGAAACTCTAGATCCCCACCATCACATTCCCGCCACACACTGGAATATATGCCCCGGTAATAAACGACGACAAGTCCGAAGCCAGGAATGCCACGGCATTGGCAATCTCCTGGTCCGTTCCGCGGCGCTTCAATGGAACGGAGGCCTCATAGGAGGCGCTGTGCTCGGTTCCGTTCTCCCGATCGCGGTCGCTGATCGTCCAGCCCGGCGCGACCTGGTTGACGGTGATCCCGTGCTCGCCGATCTCTTTGGCGAGCACGCGGTAGACACCGTCCATGCCGCGTTTTCCCGCAACATAAGCCGATTGGCTCGGGAAGTTTTGGATCGAACATTCGGTGTTGATCCCGATGAACCGACCGCCTTGACGCTCGATCATAGCAGGAACAAAAGCTTTCGCCAGGTAGACGCTTTGCATGACGCAGGATTGGAACTGACTCTCATAATCTTCCGGCGCTTGCTGCAAGACGGATGTCCATTGATAGGATTCGACGGCATTGGCAACAATGATATGGGGCAGCACGCCGAAGTGTGCAAGCACCGCATCCCGCATGGCATTCACGGAAGCTTGATCCGTCACATCGGCTTGCACCGGGAAAGCCCGTCTTCCCATCGACTCTACTTCGCGCTGAAGCTCTTCTGCCTTGGCTTGGCTCCCCCGGTAATGGATAACCACATCCGCGCCGCATTCCGCCAAGGTTCTGACCATGACACGCCCTAATTGGCCTGCGGCTCCTGTAATTAACGCAATTTTATCCGTCAAATCCATCTTCATTGTTCATTCGCTCCTCTACCGTTTGACTGGTTATTTTCGCCTATCATACCATAATCACCTACCGCCAGACATGACAAAAAAAGACCAGAATCGAACTCCTGGTCCTCTGCCTAAACCTATCATAATCTATCTAATCCACGGATCACGGATCCTCTTCTAAACTTGCCAACCTAAACCTTAAGGTTCAAAACCCTTCTGGCTCACAAACAACTGCTCCTCCGGAAACTCCCGGCTAAATCGATCGTAGACCGTTCGATAAGCAGCGGGGTCGTACCATTCCTGCTCCCCAAGCTCCTCGTACAGAGCCTGAACAGGCAGTCTTTTCGTACGTTTCCCGCCACTGCCATCCCCCATGAAATAATCGTCGATGCACACGCGATGAACGAGCGGCCGCAGGATCTGCGGGAAAGCCTCCGTGCTCGGAAGCACGGGGGCAATAGCTGCCTGAGCGGGAATCCCCGCGTCCCTCAGCAGCTCGAGGGTTTTCAGTCTCGCTTGGATCGGCGGCGCTGACGGCGTAAAATGCTTGCGTATCTCCTCGCGGTCCGTCTCGACCGTCATGCTTACCCGCACGCGTTCTCCTAACTGCTGCAGCAGATCAACATCCCGCCGGACCAACGGACTGCGCGTCTGTACGAGCAGAAAATCCGGCGGTTCGCTGACCATCACCTCAAGCAAAGCGCGAGTCACTTCTTCCTTGGCCTCAACCGGCTGGTAAGGATCGGTGCTGGAAGACATGAAAATCGTGACAGGTCCCTTGGACTTGGCACGCTTCAGTTCTTTTCGGAGGATAGCAGCAGATTCAACCTTAACGTCAACCCAGCTTCCCCATTCCTGATTCCGGAATATCGATACCGGCATTTGCCGGACATAGCAATAAGAACAAGCGAAGGTGCAGCCCGTATACGGATTCAAGGTATGGCTGTATCCATTCAGGAATCCCGTTCCTTTATTGAGCAGGGTCTTCGACGTTTTGTAGAGCACTTCTTGTTTCACCTGGGACACCCCATTCCTACACTTTCTTCTATTATACTATTTCTCTCCTCACATCCCATAATGAATGAGTGGACACACGCGCCCCTCTACTTGGCATCATGAAAAATAATCCCGAGGCTGTATCGGGTCCCCGACGTAATCGTACCGACGCCATGCCGGAGCGTGGTCCGGTAATACCCTCGCGTTCCCTGAACAGGACGATGGTTGGTCGGAAAGATTAGACCCGCTCCTTGTTCCAACGTGATCACATGTCCCCGGCTCTGTGCCCGCGGCCGCTGCTCGATGAGCAGAAACTCTCCTCCCGTGTAATCGACTTCCTTCTCATTCAGAACAAACACTACTTGAAATGGGAAAAATTCATCTCCGTACAAATCCTGATGCAAGCAATTATAGCCGCCCTCTTCATATTTCAAAATCAACGGCGTCGAACGCTCTTGCCCCTGCGCATGGCACATGCCAAGAAACTCATCCAAGCTCACCGGATACCTCTCCTCATGTCCAAGCTGCGTCAACCAGCGGTTAGCGGTCAACGCTAGCTCAGGATAAAAGCCTTCCCGAAGCTGCTGCAGCGGTTCTGGCAGCGGAGCTTGATAATACTTGTACTCTCCTAGCCCAAACCGGTGCCTAGCCATATTGATCGTGCTGCGAAACCGCTCCTCTTCCGAATACGTGTTGATAATCTCCGCACACTCGTCAGGCAGCAGCACCTTTGGAACAACCGCATATCCCTGCTCATCCAAAGCTCCTTGTATCCCCGTCCAATCGAGCCCTGCTATTCGTTGCGGCAATGAATTAGGCATTATTCACCTTCTCCCTCATCCTGGCTCGCTCACCCTCAAGCTCCAGCAGCCGGGTCTTCATGGCAAGCCCACCGCGATACCCCGTCAATGCACCGCTTTTTCCAATTACCCGATGACAAGGCACGGTTATCAGCAGCGGATTAGCGCCTATAGCCGCTCCTACAGCTCGAACAGCTGCCGGCTTTCCAATCTGGTTGGCGATGTCCGAATACGTGAAGGTTTGTCCATACGGGATCTGGCACAGCGCATTCCATACCGCCATTTGAAACGCGGTCCCCTTATAATCCATAGCCACCTCAAACCGAGCGCGTTTCCCCTGAAAATACTCCACCAACTCGGCAGCATACGGCTGCATGGCTTCATCGTTCTGCACGAGTTCACAGCCAGGGAATTTCGCCTGTACCCAGTTCTCCAGCTCTGTTACAGGTTTATCCGGTGATCCGACGTAACATAAGCCTTGCTCCGTCGCCGCGATGTATACGTTCCAGTTATCATGACGCAGTTGGGTCCAGTTAATGGTAATCGAATGATTGGATTTCATGATCTTGCACCTCCGCATTTGTATTTTTTAAATATTGCGCGCGATAACTAAGGGGCGTCATCCCCGTCTTCTTCTTAAACAACGTGATAAAATAAGCCGTATTCTCCATGCCCACCTTATGGCCGATATCCGAAATGGCCAAGCTGGAATTTGTCAGGAGCTCCTTGGCCTTGCCGATCCGGTAATCCTGAATGTATTCCATCGGGGTCTGACCTTTGACGCGCTTAAATATCCGGTGCAGATGGTACGGACTGCCGTGGCTCACATCGGCCAAGACATCAAGCGACAAATGATCCATATAGTGTTTATCGATATACTCGGTGACAAGTTCAATCCATTCATGGTCCGGTAAACGCTCGCCCGTCGGCTTGCACCTTTTGCATGGCCGGAAGCGCTCGGCTTTCGCTTCATCCGCCGATTGAAACACGCGCACATTTTCAAACTTCGGGGGTCTGGATTTACAGGATGGCCTGCAGAAAATTTTCGTTGTCTGCACTGCATAGAAAAACTTGCCGTCACTATCCTTGTCGTTGTTGATAATGGCCTTCCACTGGGCTTCGGTCGGTTGTATTCGGTTTGCCACGTTTCCTCACCTCCGCTAACATTATAACCACAGGATAATCCTGTTGTACGCTTTTTGGAATAGAAGAGCAAGATAACAAAATTATACGGTCTGCGTTTATGGTACAACTAGTATAGAAGAGTTCAAGCGCGAAAGGAAACGATGAAGATGCAGGAGCCAAACCACAACCATGACGATAAGCCATATACAATGGAGAATCATCTCCCCCGGGCCAGCTGGGAAGATCATGCCGAAGCCATCAGGCTGTTCGTACCGAAGGAGTTCAGTTTTACGGAGAACCTCAGTTATTTGCAAAGATCGCCGAACGAATGTCTTTATCATATCCGGAATGACAGCATCTACCGGGCTATCCCACTTGAGGGTGACATCGCTGTGATTGAAGTCAGCGCGGAGCCTAAGGCGCAAGCCATCCTTGTTCGGTTTTTGGGGAATACGGCCCCCTCCGATCCCTGCAAGCGGGCGGAAGTAGCGGGTTATGTCCGGGACTGGTTCGATCTGAATACCGATCTCGTACCGTTTTATAACATGGCGGAAGCAGATCCATTGCTCAGTCAAGCCGTTCAATCCTTCTATGGACTTCGCAACATGGGCATTCCCGATCTGTTCGAAGCTTTGTGCTGGGGCATCCTGGGGCAGCAGATTAACCTGGCCTATGCCTATACGTTAAAAAGACGTTTCGTTGAAGCCTTCGGCCGCCGCGTGGAGTGTGAAGGAGAGGTTTATTGGATCTTCCCGAGACCTGAGGACATAGCACATCTGTTTGTTGAAGACCTGGACGGGCTTCGTATGACCGTAAAAAAAGGCGAGTATCTTATTGGAGTCGCTCAGCTTATGGTCGAAGGGAAATTGACGAAGGAGCAGCTGCTTGAAGCAGCCAGCTTAAAACAAGCGGAGAAACAATTAGTCAGCATCCGCGGGATCGGACCGTGGACGGCCAACTATGTGCTGATGCGCTGTTTGCGAATGCCGGCTGCATTTCCTATCGATGATGTCGGTCTGCACAATGCCATCAAACATCTGCTCGGCTTGGAGGCGAAACCGACGAAGAAGGAAATACTGCAGCTATCGGCAGCATGGGCGAACTGGGAATCCTACGCCACTTTTTATCTGTGGAGATTTCTTTATTAATAGTCCAAACGCAATAAAGAGGAGGTCTCCCACTTCTGCCATGACAGACAGCAGGAAGACCTCCTCTGATTAGCACATCGCTGATTCGAGAATCAACTACTCGATGAAATACAATTTGCCGTCAACCTCGAGTGAGATCGCGGATTGCGACAAATCGTCCTTAAGCTTCTTCGCATAGTCCACCACTTGATTAAGCGAGTCCTTATCAAGCTTCTCGGCAAACGCGTACACGATCGTTACTTTTTCCTTGATCAGGGTTTTGTTATTGTCCACCCATGCCCCTTCGCCCGGAATCGCAGTTGCCCCGCCAAACCAGCCGGACAGCTTCGTCAGCGTTTGGTCGACAAACTTCTGATGGGCTGCATCCGTAATCGGAATGTCACCCTTTACCGTTGAAGGCACGTAAATCTTAACGACATGATCCAAGTGGAACTGATCGTTCAGAGCACTCTGTGTAATGGCGGTTGCCGTTGGATTGCCCTCTGCGCTGAAAGACTGCTGAACCGGTACTACGATAAGTGTTAACAATAATGCCGCTGCGAATGCGATAAGCCAACCTTTTCTCTTCATGCCCATTTCTCCTTTATGTATGGTCTCGTGTCCCGTACAAGCATGGCATTTCTGTTGTCCAGTGCAACCTTCCTGCCATCCGCACGATACAGACTAGCACATATTATATACTGGCCTTTTCTTATCAGCTATGGGACATACGGATTATATTATGCGGAATCATGCAAAAAAGCCGATATTCCCGATAAACAAACTACGAGAATTCGACTTTTAATGAATACATCGCTATTTTAGCGTCCCGATCCAGGATAAACTCTCCACTGATCGATGATCCATGCTGCCATTCAAAATAGCTTGAACATCATGCAGCGTATCCTGCAAATGCACCCGCTCGCCCGGTAAACCGGTATAAGCCTCCGCAACGTAAAAAGGCTGCGTCAGATACGCCTCAAGCCGTGCTCCCCGCTCATAAACCTCTGTCTCGGATGCCGGAATGGCCTGCAATCCTCGTACTTGAACCAGTGAACGCAGCTCGCGATAACGGCGCAGCAGCTTCTGGGCCCGCTGTTGGACCGCTAAATGAACCTGATCCAGGTGCACGCCTTCCGATACGGAAGAGGTAGAGTATAACGGGTTTACGGCAGGAAACATATGTCTTGCCGCCAGATCGGCATCGAAATACCACAGCGTCTCCAGCGGGCCGTAAGGCATGTCTTCATCCACAGCCGCACCTTTGAGGTCCACAAGAAACGTCGTGATGTGCTGTATGCCCTCTTCTTGAAAACGTTCCTGAAGATCATAGATTTTGCCGGTCAAGACGTGCTCCCTGTCCGCTGCAAACACAATCTCATGATCGGTATTCGCATTCGCCACAATGGAATAGGTTTCTTCTATAGAATAAGCTACCCGTTCTACGTCATTCAGCATGTCCTGCAGCTCTGGATATTCGCCTTCCGGCTTTAGCAAAATCGTCATATACCCTTCCTGCTTGAAGTGATGAAACAACTCACCAAGCAGCACCAGTTGGCCCATTCCGGGACGGGCGACCAGACCTACGGTACCCCCTTTTGCCAAAGGAGCAAATAGATCAAGCGGTTTGATGCCGGTTTCAATCATCTCCACACTTTCTCCACGCAGAATCAGTTCATCCAGACTGCATTTTGCCAGAGATGCCAATGCGGCAATGGTGCGGACTTCCGCCCGACCAACGGGAATTTTCCCTGTACATAGGTTGGAGACCGTGGCCGGCCGTAATCCCACGGATTTGGCTGCGCTGGTCAGGTTCGGAACTCTTTGTCGTAAAAGTGATACATTCAGCTTCAGATTGTCCAAGTGCGTACACCCTTTTTAAGTGATTGATTGATGGTTCTTCCTAATCTTTTTCAGAAAAGAGTCTGCGGTGCGGACAAACACATCCACATCCGGTTCAAAAATATTGTGATCGTGCTCCCCGAACGCTACAATGATTGCCTGAGGCAGTGCCAGCTTATATTGTTCCACTGCTTCTAATGATAACCCGGGATGTGGTTTTACGCCACGGATAATAAGGACCGGGCAAGTCAGTCTAGTTAGGTCGTTCCACATTTCGACCTTAGCCGATTCCTGCTGCAGTGCCTGTAAAGCCGATATTTTCATTCGGTCAGACAGCTTCTTTCCTCTCCAAGGGGGCAGTGACGTGAAGAACTCCACCCATCCCGCAGGCAGCTCGGTATGAACCGCAGGATAGTCCCCGATGATCAAACCTTGAATGCGTTCCGGATTCTGAACGGCGTAGCCTAATTGATAGGACACCCCTCGAGAATATCCCATGAGTACAAAATGCTCAAGTTCAAGATGACGAATCGCCGCATCAATGTCGCTGATATGGTCTTCGAGCGTATAACCCGAAGCAGGCGAGTCACTTCGGCCCCGGCCGCGAAGCGTGATGATAACAATATGCCTGGGCGACAGCTTTTCCATAATGGCGATATAATCCTCAGCCGACTCGGACAGTCCCGGGATGACGACCAGTGAGGTTTGTTCGTTCCTAAGATCCCGATGTACCTCCGTCACATGAATATGTACCCCTTGGTTATTGACCATGGTCTCGTATAACTGCATGCATTAGACCTCCTTAAAAATTTACATTTATCTATGAAGTGTTACCTCAATGCCCCAAAAGGTAAAAATGCGTGCACGCCCTTACATGTGTTCACAATCTGGGTTACCCTTATATCGACCGTCAAGGTGGCATAGGCATATGCCTCCGTTCTTGAAATAGAGTAAAGCTCGGTCATGAGATCAAGCATCCCGCTTAATGCCATCCACATGGCTTCGTCCAGGTCCTCGTGAAACCCCATCGTGAGCCAGCCGGTACTTGTCTTGGCCCTGGGCATCGTTATGGGCATGTCGTCTCGGACATGAAAGGTTAGACTCGCCTTCTCCATGGGGCATTCCAGGGCGGGACCGCTAACTTCGCCGTCTCCCTGAGCCCCATGTCCATCCCCTGTTGAGAACAGCCCGCCATCCACCGGGATCGGCAGATACAAGGTGCTGCCGGCCGTTAATTCTTTGCAATCAAGATTTCCTCCATAAGGGCGCGGTGCAAAAGTCGTATGCTGACCTTTTTCATTCGGCGGCATGCCCATGATTCCCATAAACGGCTTCAGGCCGACGCTATACTTGAAATTTCCGAACTGGCTTCTGCCTGTCATGGTCTTGAGATCCAATTCAAAGTCCAGCGTCACTTCCTTGGCGTGGGCCATGCCCAGCTTCTCGTTCCAATAGCTCGGATAACCTCCGGCAGAGGTCCATCCCCATGATCCGGGAACGATCTCGTTGATCTGAATCTCCAATGTAAGCCCGGGTTTAGCCCCTTGAATATGGACGGGACCCAATAACGCATGCCCGAATTGCTTCTCCTGCCGCTCCGGCTTGCGCTTCGTAAACTTCATTCTCGCCGCGCCTGGGGCAGCACGTTTCTCCAGTCCCCAACCCGCATCTAAGGTTTGATACACGACAGTATCCCCAGATTGTATGTATAGGGCGGGTTCCAATTCCCTGCTGAAAAATCCATGAAGCGTATGAATATCCGGTTGTAACATATGAACCTGTGACATCCAACTTTCTCCCTTCACAGCCGTAATCAGAGTGGCCATTCCATGTCTCATATTCACTCTGTTACTTTATAAGGTATTTCAAATTACTCTTAGAGTCAATATAAAATTACTCCAAAACGTAATAATAATTACTCCAAACACAAACCATTGCCCCTTTCCGGTTGTACCATGGTTGTTCGTCGAAACACAAAAAACCGTCCACTGCGCAGATTCACTGCGAGGGACGGTTCATCTCCATGTCAGT
This sequence comes from Paenibacillus sp. FSL W7-1332, assembly GCF_037969785.1. Lineage (NCBI taxonomy): Bacteria > Bacillati > Bacillota > Bacilli > Caryophanales > Paenibacillaceae > Paenibacillus > Paenibacillus sp. FSL W7-1332. The sequence goes on from NZ_CP150209.1 coordinate 4,477,878, forward strand.
TAAATTTTATATCAGCTAACGATGAGCGTTCATGGGAATGGTAACGGTTACTATGTGCACGGCCATTCTCACTACACACGATTCTTTATTCAAATCCTTACGCTGGAATCCCGCACGACGATCTGCGGCATCAATTTCACGGCCCGCTCTTCCCTCGGTATTCCCAACATGCGATCCATCAGGATTTGGGCTGCCTTGCGGCCGATTTCCTCCTGCTGCAAGGCAACGGACGTCAGCTTGGGATATACGCGGGAGGCAAGGTCCAGATTATCCATGCCCACAACGGCAACGTCATGGGGAATGCGAAGACCGGCTTCTTCGCAGGCCTTCATAACCCCGATTGCCATTAAATCGTTTGCGGCGACAATGCCCTCCGGATGGTCGGGCCCTTGAAGCCACGCTTTTGCCATCGCATAACCGCCGCTTTCAGTATAATCGGACTCGGCGATAAAACGCGGCAGCAAGGGGAGCCCCGCTTGCAGCATGGCATCCCGATACCCGCAGAACCGCTCATGGCCGGTCTGCTCGCTCAGATTGCCGCCCATATAGGCGATGCAACGCAGGCCTTGACGGATCAGATGCTCCGTGCTTTGCTTGATCCCGTCATATGTGTCCACATACACATAATCGAAGCGGTCATTCCCTTCCGGCGAGACATATTTATTCGTGAGCACGACCGGTGCCTGCAGCGCATTGATGGCCCCGATATTCTCTTCACCGAAATGAAAAGACACCATGATCATGCCATCGGCCACATTTTCCCGCAGGGTTTGAATTGCCTTCATCTCCTCCTGGAGCCTATGCTTGGTGTAAAACAGAATCATCAGGTAATCATGCTCTTCCAGCACCTGATTGATTCCGTTGATCATATCGAAATAAAAAGGGTTGCATATATCGGGCACGGCAAAAATAATTTTGTTGGTTTGTCTCATTTTCAGCATCTTCGCTGCATGATCGGGCGCATAGTTCATTTCCTTCGCAGCCGCCAGAATTTTGCTCTTCGTCTTGGGACTGCAGTAACCTCTTCCCGACAAGGCTCTGGACACCGTAGAAGGGGATACGCCTACCCGTTCAGCAATCGTATAAATCGTATGTTTGTCCATCCTATCCTCCATTAACAACCATGGATACGCCATATGCTCCCGCAAAAGGGTCCATGGATTCACACTATCACCTTACCGGCAGGTAAGCAATAGCTCCTCCTTTATATAACCTCCCGCTCATCATTACCCGGAAGCTCTGGAAATGGCGCATGGGGCTCGGCCTGATACCAGAACGCCGTCGATGCAATATCGCTCTGCTGCGGAAGATACCTTCCTCCGGACCTCCAGCCAAGATCCTGAATGGTTACGCGAAGATCGCTTTGAAAGCGGATTGGATCCATGACATGCCATCGATACATGCCAAAACGCTGCTGACTTCGATACAATCCGTCCGGCTTCAGCACTTGGTGCATCCCCAAATATGGCGTCGAGTAGGTTCGGTAGGTACCAATCGGCTGCTCCCAATTCCAGGCCCCGCCAAAATAATCTTCCGTTCCCGTACCGCATATGGTCGGATAATCCTGATCCCCGTCCATATAGAACTTGATCTCGCCTTCGCCCCACCAGCCGTTATTGTTCACCTGCCAGGCGAGGTAAGTCCCTACATAGTGCCCGTGTCCAGTCACCCCATCCAGAATGGTATAAACCTCTTTATAAGGAACGGGATTCGTTCTCCGCCACTGCGCGTGAAAATATGCCTCATCTTCCGGGATGTCCGTCAGTGTATAGTCAATTTGATAGTAAAGGACTGCCTTTTCCGGCGCACGGTTCTCCATTGTCAATCGGGCATGCTTGCGGAAGGGCATCTGCCAGTAGCTGTTCATGCCGCCGGCCGGATTCACGGCAACCGGAATTGAATTGACATCGCTGCGCTCGCCCCATCCGTTACAGAACAAATCACCGACGGGCACCTCAACTGAAGGTTCCTGCTCATCGTCCCAATACATGCGGATAATCAGATTGCGCCACAGCGTCGGATGACAAGTAAGCCAGATATGCTGAATCGCCCCGGGACCCTGAATGTCACCCATCGTAAACGTTTCTCCCGGTAAAATCTCCACGGAAGGGGAGACCTTCCAGCCTACGCCCAAATCACTGGAAGCCGCTGCGCCCGTGCCGTCGGTGGCCATGCCGCCCTTTCCTTTTTCACCGGTAAAATTCTCCGCGCTGATGGATCTTGTCTGCGCATTGGACAGCCGAGATAAATTTCCGAGGTGCATATTAAGTCCATTAAAGTTCATCATCTGTTATCGCTCCTTTTAGTATGTGATATCGTATCCGTACCGCTCTTTCAACGTTTGACCCAGACGGTCCTTAATCCGCAGGTAAGCCTCAGCTGCCGCACCGTTCCCCCAATCGAAGATGGTGAATGTCCCCATGCCTCGCCCCTCCTCGTCCACAACACCATCATGACCGTAATTCTCCATCATGAAGCCGTAATCCTTCTCGTTAAAGAAAGGATACGCCCGCTCCCACTGCTCTTTTGTTTTTTCGTTTTCGGGACAATACATCATGACGAACGAGGCCTGCAAAGCGGCTAACCCGCGCTCAATATATTCTTTTCGGTCCAACTCCACGCCATATTGCAGAATCAGCTCAGCAAACAGGCTTTGCCGGGCATCATTCCATTCCCCGTCGCAGTTCATGACGCCGAATCCGCCCACTACGTCGACGTACAGATAGGGCGGCTGCCAGGAAGCCTGCGTCATCAGCATTTCATCCAGCACACGTTGACCAACGATCATATATCGTTTGTCACCGTTTGTTTTATACATATGGTATAACGCTTCCGCCGTCCAAAACATGGAGAAATTGCACTGCTTGAACATGTTATTCCTAGCCACTTTGTTGCCTGGAAGCTCATCGCGCCCATAACCGCAGCAGGACCAATACGTCTCGAAATCCTCCCACCTGCCGGTCGGCACGATCTCCTGGATAACAACCTTAAGCGCCTGCTCTGCCGCTTCCATGTATTTGGAATCCGGGCGCAATTGGTGCAGCTTAAGCAAAAACGTGACGGAGAGCGACGTTTCCGGGGACTCCCGAAGGATATCCAGCGGTGCTAACGTATCCTGATCCAGCCAGGCTGGAAAATATCCCTTCTCGTCCTGGAGGGCCACGAGCGCATCCGCATAGCGCGCGGCATATTCCAACAGCCTTGGATCCGGCTCAAGCTCATCATGCCATCGAAGCATGAGCAGCGCCGTCCAGCTCATATCCAGCACATGATAAGGCGCTGCAGCGATCGCCCCCCAAGGATCGACCGGGTTGCGATTGGAATTTCCCCAGAAGGCTAACGCCCAGCTCCCGGACCGATTGACCTGCTGTCCATCTACCATCACCCGCTTCATCTCCGTCGCGATGACGGCGGGAAAGAACCCGCCTCGCTGCGGGGCCGCCAGCGCAAGCTCCTTCATAAGCATTGCCTTGCGAACCAGCTCCGGATCGTTCTGTTCCTTACCGTATCGGTAGATGCCTTGAGCCGAGCGAAGGGAGCTGAACCAGGCCTGATTCCAGATCGATCGGCTCTCCCTTTCGTTGGGCACGCCCGGATAATTCGGACTTTGACTCACATCGGCAATGAATACCGGTGCCCCTATGTTCCGTCCGTCCCATTCGAATTCCTGCCATACCGTGTCTTTCCAATGCCGAAAAGCCCATTCATAAGCATGCTTTACATAGCTATCTAGGCGGACCTCTCCATCGATCGATTGACTGAATTGGGCATGGCCCCATCGATCCCATAAAAACTGCAGCAACGGTCGCCAGGGGTTCAATCCGGCCTGATCATGATCCGCCATTTTCAAATAGAAACCGAAGCGTATCGTTCCTGAAGAATATGAGGCCCCATTCACCTTCTCAAACAGCACATGCTCGCTTACCCGAGTTCGGCTCATTCCCAAGACAAGCAGGTTATTAGGGGCATCCAGGTCCATGTACCAACGAGCGTCTGCATCCTTCGTGATCAGATCCAGATCCGGTATGAGCATGAGCGTCCTTGTATCGTCATGAACGATGAGCGCGGGCGAACGAAAGCAATGCTGGTCCATCACATGACGGGAAGTCGGCGTTAAATGAGGCGCCCAGTGAAAATGAGGCAGGAATGCCGGCTCCAAACGCATCTGCCAGTCATCCTGTTGAATCGTCTGCTCCAGCTCGAATGTCAGCACGCAGTGGATCGTCTCTTCATCCAGCTGATACAGACTTACCTCTGGCGCCGTTTGCCCGATATCGTCGTAAACCCATTGCTTCACAAAAGAATCCGGTAATCGTTTCATGGATGTCTCCCTTCTCCCCGTTATCCGACTATTTGGTTTACCGTCAAATCTTATCACGCCAAAATTCATCCATTATCTATATTCTCGAGTTCAAGGCTAGGTCAACTCCAGCATCGCGATGCTTCGGGCTGGAAGCGAGAGCAAGCGCCGATCATCTTGCTGCGGATCGCAATCTACGGTCTGCTCTCCCGTAAGCATGTACAGCCGCCCGCTCACTGCCGTTTTCCCGTAGTCTTCCGGTCGTAGATCTATACGTATCGTTTGCTCCGCTTCGCTCACATTCGCAAAGAACAAGCCAACATCGCCTTGCTCATTCTGCCATGCCGCATGGATAACGGAATCGGTCAGCAATACTCCTGCATTGTTATATTCCGGCGTTTCCTTGCCATGGTTATAGTGAAACCATTTCATAGAAGCCTGCGGGCTGTCGAAGGAGAGGGGCCGAAGCATGGTCCCATACGACCAGTACGTCTTCGCCGCTCCGGTCCGAAGCCGTGCATAAAGCGCCAAATACTCGGCCCGCTTCGTCGAAAAGGCATACCCGCGAGGATCAAACGGGTAGTAATGCTCCTCCGCCGGATTTTCGATCCCGTCCAGCGCCTCCATCGGACTGTATTCGTAATTCAATTCGTATACACCGCCCCAGAGATACGTGCGTGCCACCGTAAAATAGTACAGCTCCCCAATTTCCTCTGTCAGCTTGCCCCAGCCGTCCAATCTCAGCGCTCCGTACTCATGATACACGTATGTGAACATCGGGATCAGGCGGGCATCGCCTGACTTAAGCAGCTCCCGGATCGGCCAGCCTTCAAGCGGCGCTGCGGGCTGCCCTCCGGCCCGCGCCTGATAGTAGTCGATCAGATCGAGCATCGTCTCATTGATCATCTCGGTGCCCATAGGGATGTAACGTTCCGCGATTTCGTACATGGCCGCCTTCGTATCCGCATAGTTCCGCCGGTAGGCCTCCTCGATGATCCTGCCGGCTCCCACCGGATGACCATGGTTTTCATCCATGCAGACCTTTAGAATGTTGTTGGCGGAGATATCATAGTAAATCGCATCGATATCGTCGCTTCGCTGCAGCGCCGCATCCCGTTTTACATGAAAATCATGGGTATACGGATGTGCCGGACAGAGGAACGGGAAGCGGTAGGCATCCACGCTTTTTTTCAACTCGGGAAATTTCTGCTCGGCTTCCTTGCCAAGCTCTCCGTCGGCTCCGTCAAAATGGTACAGGTAATCGAACTCGAACGGGGCGAAGCGATGGCCCAGCTTTCGAATCAGAGCGATGTTCTCCGGGTTGAACCGGGTCGGGAACCAATCGTCATATCCTCCCGGCACGCCGCTGCCGAACGTCTGCGGCCGATGCGTCCAGTCGGGGCCTAGAATGTGAAACATCGGCGTTCCGATGCTGTCATGATATTTCTGAATCCAGGCCGTGCGGTCCGATCCCGCATTGATTCCGAAGGTTGCTGCTCCCATGTCCTCATGCAGCCATTGACTGCCCTCCTTCGCAGCCCTGCCCGAAAGCTTGCCGCGTGAACACCACTTCTGCCTTACGGCCCAGCTCTTGTATTGGTCAGCAGCTTCGTACCATCCGCCTCCAGACAGAAGCGACACCTGTACCGGGTAATGAGGCCGTATCCCTTTGCCGGGTCCCATATCGCTGCAGCCATGGATCACGGAGGCTTCCAGCATGCCATTCCCGTTCTTGTAGAAATTCAGCCATTTCGGATGGCCTTCACCGTCCAGCGCCGCGAAATACAGCCCGCCCCTGCCCTTGCCGTAGTAGGTAAAGAACTGCATCGTCGCCCCCGAGAAGCTTTCCGGGTACGGCATAAAACGAAACCCGATCCCGTCCGTTTCAAAAACCTTCATCGGGTTGTTAACTTCAAATCCGGTCGCGAAGGGATGAGCGATATAATCCTCCTCGCCATCCTCCGTAATCGTGGCCATGTTCGGGACAATCGGATATTCCAGGCTTAGCACCCTGTCTTCCGAGTGGTTATCAACCCCGCATTTGAATTCAATACCGTTCTCTTCCGCCGTGAGTGTTACGGACGAGGTTACAATCATGCCTTCCTGCGTGTGCCAGCATAATCGAACTTGATTATGCCCGGATGCGGCACGTTCCCGGCTCCATTCAAACTTTTGAAAAGAACTGCTAAACCCCGCGTCTGTCTCAAGTCGAAACGGATCCGTACGGCCACGACCCGAGTCCGCGATGTAATCGATCCCCTTTAAGCGATCGCGAACGGCTTGGATCGTTCCGTTATGCTCGCTGATCTCAACCCGAATGTGTCCGTTCTCAATGATAATCATACGCCACCTCCACTTTTTGGCATTGAAACGCTATTTCAATCCGGAGATTTTGATTCCTGAAATGATGTGCTTCTGGAAGAAGAGGAACAGGACAATGGTCGGCAAACAGGAAAGCGCCGATCCGGCCATCAACATGCCCATTTCCGTTGCACGCTCGGAACGGAAGGTGTACAAATACTGCATAATCTGAAACAGCTCCGGGTTGGTAATCGTCATCGTCGGCCATACGAAGGAATTCCAATAGGCCAAATAGGAGCCGATGCCTACAATGACAAAGACCGGGAACGACATGGGAATGAATATATGGGTAAAGATCTTGGTCCTGCCCGCTCCGTCGATCAGCGCCGCCTCTTCCAGCGCCATAGGGATATTCAGATAGAATTGGCGGATGAAGAACATATGTCCCGCAGAAGCGATCCCGGGCAATACGAGCACAGCAAGCGTATCGAGCATGCCCATCTCATTCACCACGATGAAAGAGGTCAGCAGGATCGCCATGCCGGGAATGAACATGGTGATGATGACGTAGACCCACAGAAACGTCTTGAACCGAAATTCGAGCCTGGCGAAGACGTATGCCGCCGTAGCATTAACGGCCAAGCTCAGCGCTGCAAATAATACCGCCCCCCCGAATGTGACGAGCATCGACTGAATGAAGGCCGAATCGCCGAGAATGTCCGTATAATTCTGAACCATCCACTTCTTGGGGAAGAATCGGAACGGCGTGGCAAGCACCTCCGCCTTGTCTTTGAACCCGGCGATGATGACCCACAGCAGCGGGAACAGAGCCATAATTGTCACCAGACCGGTCAAAAGTGTCATCAATGTTTTCTGAACTCCGTTGAACGTTTTCATCAAGTTATCCTCCTGTCTTCCCTAACCGTCGATCGCTTTTTCCGAATTCAATACTCTGAAGATGATGGCCGAGATGCTGCCCAGAACCACGAACAACAGCAGCGATGCCGCGATGGAATTGCCGACCATGACGTCGTTGCGGAAATGGTTCAAGATATACAGGTTCGGCGTTGTGGTCTCGCTGAGCGGTCCGCCTCCCGTCATTACGAGGGACAGCTCGAACTGTGAGATTTGCGCCGTAAATCCGGTTACGAGCAGATACAGAATCACATTGCGCATGAGCGGAATCGTGATGTACCACATGCGGACAAAGGTGCCCGCTCCCTCCAGTTCCGCAGCCTCATAGTAGCTCTTCGGAATATCGTGAAGACCTGCCAGCATGATCAGCGTTGTGAGACCGAAGCCCAGCCATACGGCAGGAGCGGCGATGCTGGGCAGCGCCGTAGCCACATCCGCAAGCCAAGCTTTCGGCTCATATCCGAACAGTCCGATGATATAATTGGCTAAGCCGCCGGCATAATCGAAGATAAAGACGAAGATGACCGATGCCACAATCCCGGAAATGATGGTTGGGATGTACACGGAGGTCTTCACGACGCTTGCGAAGCCGGAGCCCAGGTTCTTAATGATGTTGGCGAACAGAAATGAGAGAATCAGCATCGTCGGAACGACCATAAGGGCAAACTTGAGCCCTACCCAGATGGACTGGAGAAAGAGGTCATCCGTCAGCACCATATAGAAATTCTGTAAGCCCACAAAGGTGGAATCCTGGTAGAAGCTCCAATTATAGAAGCTCACTCGCAGGGCATAGAAGAAAGGTATGATGACAAAGATCGTTAGCAGGATGACGATGGGTGCGAGAAGCAAATAAGCCACTCCGTTATCCTGCCGGAAATTTTTCTTAAACATGTAGAGTCACCACCATGACCTAAGGATGAGGCAGCCATCCGAAATCGGATATCCGTATTTGAAGGGTTGATCCCCGATGGCCGCCTAAGCGCTAATTTTTCGGATTTGTGCCGGCAAGCTTGTTTTTGGTAATGAAATCGTTAATATCCTTCTCCGCTTTCTCCAGCGATTTGTCCACTGACGTTCCTTTCATGGCGTACTCAATGGAGGTGGCGAGCGCGAAGCTGATGTCCCATGGATAGATTGGCTCCGCTTGGGAGTATGGTATGATCTGTTCGGAGACCAGCGAACGCCATGCATCCTTCGATGCATCCGGATCGGACTTCATCGCTTCGTCCACCGATTTGCGCGGGGAGAACTTGGAGAATTGGGACGTCTTGAAAAAGTCGATCATGATGCTCGGATCACCCGCGAGGAGGTATGAGATGAAATCGGCCGATTCCTGCGGATGCTTGGATTTCCCGTCAACTGCCAGCGACCAGCCGCCGAGCGTTGCCGTCGGTTTCGTCAAATCGCCGTCCATCGATGCCATTGGTGCGATCCCTACTTTACCAACCATATCTTTATAGGTGTTGCGAAGCTGCCCGATTGCCCAGGATCCGCAAATCTGGATGGCAATCTTGCCCTCGCCGAAAGGCTTGATATCCGCATATCCGGCCAGAGCCTGCTTCGGCATGACGCCGGACTGGTAGGCTTTTTGGTAAAAATCCAGGAGCGCCTTGTATCCTTCATTATTCACGTCCGCTTTGGACCAGTCCTCCGTCACCGCAAGATGTCCTGCCGCGTTGTACTGCAGTCCCCAGCTCGACCAGCCCAGATCCGGAGCCGTTTGCGCGATCGATAATCCGAACACGCCTTTCTTGGTCAGCTTCTGAGCCGTCTCCAGAAGCTCCGTCCACGTGGTCGGCGGCTGATTCGGATCAAGCCCGGCTGCCTCAAACATGTCTTTCCGATAGAACATCACGGCTGACGGTTCAACGAGCTTCGGGTAAGCGTAGTACTGACCGTTGACGGCTACAAAATCCTTCATGTTGTCGTACAAATCATCGAATGCCGCAGAATCCATCAAATCGTTCAGCGCCATAAGCTGACCCGTCTTTGCCGCGTTGGCCACATTGCCGTAGTTGATCGTTCGGATATCCGGCGCTTTCCCCGCGGCTTGCGCTGCCTTCATCTTCTGGTCCCAAACGTCAGCCGGAACAATCGTCAGCTTCACTTCGACTTCGCTTTGGGATTTGTTAAATTCGCCGACCCATTTCTTGAACCAGGCATCGGTGGTATCCTCGAATTTTTGCGCCCAGAAATCAATCACTACTTTGTCGCCGGCGCCGCCTCCGTTGTTTACGCTTTCATTTTCCGGTGGATTGCTTAATGCTCCCCCTCCGGGACCGCCGGATCGTCCGCCGCAGCCTGTAATGAACAGTACGAGAACCAGAATTACGGAGAACAGAACACGCCAGGATTTGAAGCTGATGGTTGTTTTCTGCATCATGAACCCTCCTTATAATGGATCAAACTATTTAAATGCGATTCGCATTTAAACCGAACATGAATTGAATCCGTTTTCATTTTTCCAGCGAGGCTTTAAACCAGAAGACGTTGTATGGATCCCATAAAGACAAGGTAAAGTAGATCGTTTGCCCGTCATTCTCGGTATACCGCTCATTCATATAGGGACCGTACAGTCCCGGATAATCCTCGGCTCGGACCAAATCCAGAGGCTTGCCCCATGGTCCCCATGGCGTTATGCCTTCACGTATGACAACACCCCTACCTTCCTTCAGATATGTCATCAGCCAGCGTTCCAGATAAGCATTCCATACAACCGAAAGCTCGCCTGCCGTGTCATCCACCACTTCTATTGCATCCTCCATATCGGTGCTCCACTGGGGATTGCCGTCAGCATCCACGCCGCTAAAATACTCGTACTTGGACTGCTTCTCGATGTGCTCCTCCCCCACCTTCATAAGCTGAACGCCGCCAAAGCGCCCGGCTGGAATACCCCAGAAATAAATGTTCGAACCGCCTGCGTCATTCTCCACCTTATAGGAGCTTACCTGAATGAAATTGCCATCCCCCGGCCAACGGAGCTGGTCCTGCAGCTCCCAGGTTTCTCCGTTATCAACCGATTTGGCGACGCTGCTGTAATTGGCGTCCCACTTCCCCGGATCTCCCCAATGTTTGACCGACATGTAGTACAAATACAACGCACCTCCTGCCGCAATGCCGTGGGTCGGGATTTTCGTCATTTCTTCGTAGTCGATTTTGGCGGAGGGCAGCAGTTCCTTGGCCGTTCCGAATTCATCCGTCACCATGCCTTCAAATGTGATGCCGTCAGCCGCCTCCGCATCCGTTGTATAGGCCATCGTATTGGAGCGCCAGTAGCTGCCTCCTCCGCCAGTCTGTCCTGGCTCCCTCTCGCCGAACGTATCCCCGAACACGAAGTAAGTTCGTTCCCCGTCGTTCATCATGGAACCGAGGTCGGTCCCGTACACCGCGTAACGATCCGTGCGATTAGGCGATGGTTCGCCGGTCAATTGCGTTATTTGTTCCAGGCCGGTTATGCCTTTTAATAAAAACTCCTTATCTGCTCCATCAAGCTGGGGATTCACCTTGCTGCCGTTCGTGCAGCCGCAGAGCAGTAAGATTAGGCCGGCAAGCAAAGCCGTTTTCACCCTCAAGCTCATCTCCCCTTTCGATTCGATATCCCACCCTTGATATCAAGGGTTAGAATGGCCGAAGATCTGTTTCATGCTGGCAGGGTTAAGCGGCTTGATATCCGGCAGAGGCAATCGGTTATCGACCTTCGGCAGTTTCGGGAAAGGGCGATGCGGTTCTGCCTGATACCAATACGCCGTTGAGGAAACATCGTCGCTACGATGATTGTTATGGCCGTGCTCAATCGTAACCTTGATGCTGCTCTCGAACATGATCGGGTCCAGGATATGATAACGGTACGTGGAGATTTTGCCGCTCCAGTTCGGTCCCCCTCCCAAAATAATGCCATGATACGGGGTGCACACCTCCTGCTGCGGACACCAAGCCGTGTTGAAATAATCCTCCATGCCCGTTCCGTGCAAGGTCGGAGGCCACGGTTCCCCATCGATGAAGATCATGTCGTCGCCTTCGCCGTACCAGTTCCATTCCCGCGTATCGCGCAGGTTGTGGACATTGAAGTTGCAGCCGATGTAATGGCCCTTTCCGACCGCGTCCAAAATGACATAGTTGCCGCTGCCGGTCGTATTCTTGCCGCCGAATTCGTAGAAGGCGTTGTCCACCCCGGTGTCCGGAATACCGTCGGTCGGATTTTCCCGGTGCCACTGGGCATGGAATCTCAGCTCCTCCTCAGGCAGCTTATCGTAGGACTCATAATCCACATAGAAATAAAATTTGATTGGATGCTCCGCCTCGCTCTCAATCGTAATGCGGGCTCCATCCGCATACGGCATACGGAAGAAGCTGTTGAATGCCTTGCCGTCCTCGGGACTCATCATCAATGCCGCTGACGTATAATTTTTGGTGAGCCCGTGCCCCATTCCGAAAAAATCGCCAATCGGCGCTTCCACGCTGGGCTCCGTCTCTTGGTCCCAGTACATGCGGAGAACGATTTTTCGCGGCAAATACAATTCCTCCGCAGGGACGTCGCTGGCCATTGTCATCCAGATGTGAGTGATGGCGCCAGCGCCCGGAATGCTGCAAATTTCGGTCAGATCGCCTGGGTTGATGGAGAAGTAGTCTTTATTGCCTCCAGAACGGTCGTAGCTGGATTCCCGTTTTCTTTTTCCGGTTCGGGTAAGGCTGAGTGAAGATAATGCTGCTTGATGGTCCATGAATGATTCGCTCCTTTTTGGCTTGCGGATGATAGTTGAACGTACTTCGTAATGTCGTTTCACAAATTGTGACATCGATTGCAGAATTAGTTAATACGGAATGCAGATCTTTCCAGAACCTGCATTCCCAGTTTATGAGTCCAATGCTACCCGGCGATATTTCGTCGTGGCCAGACGTTTATTTAGGCGTTTTTTTTAGGCGTTCAATCTTTCATTCATTCCGGTGATTTTCCGCTCTTTAATGCTTTCAAGCGTTTCAACACCCCGTTTTCGCCTCTTCCCAAATAATCATGAAGTCCTTTATATTCCTTGTATAATTGATCATATACACGCACGTTGGCCTCAATCGGCTTAAAGGTCTCTTCACGAACACGAGCTATGGCTTCTGCTGCCTCTACGATGCTCTCAAAGCCTCCCCGCTCTTTGCCTGCCGCAACGGCGCCGAACATAGCTGCTCCAAAGGCAGCCGTCTGGACGGTATCCGCTACTTTGATTTCCTTGCCGGTAACGTCGGCATAGATTTGCATCAGCAGCCGGTTTCGCTGCGGCAATCCGCCGCAAGCATAGAGCTCCTGGACTTCAACGCCGCTTTCGGTAAAGGCTTCGATGATCGCTCGCGTTCCGAAGGCGGTAGCCTCCAGAAGCGCCCGGTATATTTCCTCTGGCTTGGTCTGCAGGGTCAATCCAAGGATGACACCGCTCAGATCGGCATCCATCAGTACGGAACGGCTTCCATTCCACCAGTCGAGAGCCAGCAGGCCGGTTTGGCCAGGCTCATATTGTGATGCTCCCCTCTCAAGCCACTCATGAATGCCGAGACGATCTTCGGCAGCCTTGCGTCTTACATATTCCGGCACTGCCTCTTCCACATACCAGGCAAATATATCGCCAACGGCCGATTGTCCTGCCTCATACCCGTAATAACCGGGGATGATCCCGTCCTCGACGACACCGCAAATCCCTTCTCCCGTCACTTCCTTGTCGCTTAATATCAAATGACAGGTAGAGGTTCCCATGGCGAGCACCAGTTTACCCGGAGTTACGACACTGACGGCCGGCACCATGGCATGGGCATCGATGATGGCTACGGCTACCGCGGTTCCTGGCAGAAGCCCGGTTATAGCTGCCATCGAGTCGGTTAATCCGCCAGCTTTTGAACCCAGTGGCTTGATTGGGCCTCGCAGCTTCGCCTCCACAAGGGTCCCGAACCTCGGGTCAAGCGACTGGAGGAACTCCTTGGACGGATATCCATCCCGTTTATGCCAATTGGCTTTATAACCTGCGGTGCAGCTGCTCCGTGCGAGCTGACCGGTCAATTCCATGACCACCCAATCGGCAGCCTCCATAAACAGTACAGCGTGCTCATACAACTCGGGAGCTTCATTCAGAATCTGTAAAGACTTCGCAAGCATCCACTCCGAGGACAGCTTCCCTCCGTAGCGTGCAAGAAATTTCTCCCCTCGCCGCTTAGCGGCCTCATTAATCAGGTTCGCTTCATCCTGAGCCGCGTGATGCTTCCACAGCTTTACCCAGCTATGCGGATTGTCCCTCCATTCCTCGAGCATGCACAGCGGAGTCCCCCCGGCATCCAGCGGCATCATCGTGCATGCCGTGAAGTCGATGCCGATCCCGATGACTTGATCCGGAGATACGTTAGCCTCCGAGAGCACGCGCGGGATGGATTGCCGAAGCACCTCTATGTAATCATCTGGATGTTGCAGCGCCCAATCCTGCCCCAGCTTCAAACCCGAGTGGACCAGCACCTCGTCCATGACTCCATGCGTGTATGGCGTCACATGGGTAGCAACTTCTCGCCCGGTCGTGATATCAACCAACAGAGCTCTGCCCGATTCCGTACCAAAATCCACGCCAATGGTGTATAACTGCTTCATGTTATCTGCCTCCTATTTGTACAAAGGACCGTAAGCTGCGCATGCCCGGTAATCGGCCGAGACCGGTTCCAGTCCGCCAAAGGCGGTCCAGGCGCTTGGCCGGAATATCCGTTCCTCCGGAACGTTGTGCATGCATACCGGAATGCGGATCATTGATGCCAAGGTGATCAATTCCCCGCCGATATGCCCATAACTCATAGCGGCATGGTTGGATCCCCAATTGCTCATCACGGTATATACATCCCTGAACAGGCCTTGACCGGTCAGATTCGGTACGAACCAGGTCGTCGGCCATGTAGGATCACTTCGCTGATCCAATATATCGTGTACCGCGTCCGGCAGCTCAACGGTCATCCCCTCGGCGATATGAAGGACCGGTCCAACACCCGCAACCCTATTTATTCTCGCGATCGTTACCGGCATACCTTCCCGGGTCGTAAAGTCGGTTGAGAAGCCACCCCCGCGGAAGAAATCAATAGCCGGAAACCATTTGACCGCATCGAGGCAGTCCTGAACTTCCTGCTGTGTGATTTCCCAGAAAGGCTTCATCGCCGGTCTGTCGTCCTTTGTCTGCCTTCCCGTCCCGTCAAGGGCAGCAGGCCCGGAATTGATCAGGTGGATCACGCCCTGCGCCGCAATTCCCTCAAGCTGATACCCGGTTACACGCTTTACGGCTTCCGGGCTCCAGTATGTACGAACATCCGCAAATACCTGCGCTGCATCCGTGAGAAGATGTCCGAACAGCATCGTAATCCCATTCAGATTGTCGTTCTCCGTTGCGACCATGTAGGGCTCTCTCAGACCATTCCAATCAAAGGATGAGTTCAGTATAGCCTCCATGAAATCCCCGGTCGGAAAATAATCCGTCCAGGCACGTTGTCCTTGAAAACCTGCAGCCAGCGCATTTCGCCCGAGCGCTTCCTCTCCGTATCCCATTTCCGCCAGCTTCGGATTACCCACCATCAAATCGCGCGCGATCAACGCCATCTTCGCGACGGTCTCCCAATCCTGCTGCTTCTGCTCATCGGTTCGCTTCAAATGCTCCGGATTGACGTCCGCCCCAGGCTTGCAGTTTTCTTTAATCCAGGAAAGCGCCCGCTCATATTCGTCATGATCGTAAATTTCCAGCTCGATTCGTCTTACGAATTCCGTCATATCCACATATTCATTGCGCATCCCAAGATACTTCTGGAAAAAATCCTCGTCGACGATACAGCCCGCGATTCCCATAGATACTGTGCCCATCGACAGATACGAAGTCCCCTTCATGGTCGCTACGGCAAGGCCAGCCTTTGCAAATTGCAAAAGTTTCTCCTCTACGTCAGCCGTAATTTCGGTATCGCCGATATCCTGCACATCCCGACCATAGATAGAGAAAGCCGGAAGTCCCTTCTGATTATGCGCGCCAAGAGCTGCTGCCAGATACACGGCACCGGGGCGCTCCGTTCCGTTAAATCCCCAAATAGCTTTCGGCCTTGTCGGATGCGTATCCATCGTTTCCGTTGGATAACACCAGGAGGGAGTCACCGAAATGGAAAGACCGACATTCTCCCTGGCAAATTTCTCCTCCGTACGTGCGGCTTCGGCTACGCCTCCAATGCAGGTGTCAGCCATCACGCATTCTACCGGCAGCCCGTTGCTATGCCTTAGCCGTTCGGTAAGCAGACGCGCCGTTCGCTTCGCCATATCCATCGTTACGTCCTCCAGCGATTCCCGAATGCCTCCCCTCCGACCATCTACAACAGGTCGTATACCAATCTTCGGCAGCTGATTCTGCAATCGATTGCAGTTGTGAGTTTGATATTGCATCGTCCTCATCCTCTCTGTTTTTAGAGCGGCAGCATATGAATCAATCCAACTGTTTCACTTCATTGCTGTAAATCGCTATTTCAGGTTCAGACAGCGGGGCCTCATCGCGAATTCGACGCAGAAGAATCTCGCCGGCTTTGATCCCCATGTCATAGGGATGCTGCTCCATATAATAGAGTCCCGATTCCTTGAGTAATGGACCAGCCTCTACTTCACCGAAAGAAGCTACGGCCATATCGGCCGGAATCTTTAGACCGCAACGCACAATCTCAAGCAAAACACCGAGACTCATGCGGTTATTCAGGGATATAACCGCAGTTGGCCTTCTTCCCCCTGCCAGAAAATGCTGTATCGCGCGGATTCCATCCTCCGTAGAAAAGTCTCCATTGTACACCATGGGTTCCTCGTTCAGACCGTATTCCTTCATTGCTTTCCGGACACCTTCAAGACGTTCCCTTCCTGTGCTGGATCTCGTCGGTCCATTTACTACACCAATAACCGTATGACCATCCTCAAGCAGCTTCCGGGTCAGGCGGGATGCGCCCTCGGTGTTGTCCTCGGCTACCAGATCGAGAGTCAAACCCGCTTCCGGCGAGTCCGGCTTCCGGTCTACGAGAACAATCGGCATTTTGGAATCCGCCAGCTGCTTGATCGCCGGATCATTGCCGCCCGACGTCGCCAGTACGACGGCGTCCACGCGCTTTTCCTGCATAAGCTTAAGCAGTCGTCGTTCCTTGTCCGGATTCTCATCCGAGCTGCAGAATATAAGCTGAAAGCCTTCTTTGCCTACAATGTCCTCAATACCTCTGGAGATCCCCATAAAATAAGGGTTGGAAATATCAGGAACAATAACCCCGATCATATAGGTCCGGTCCTGCTTCAGACTGCGGGCGATGGCGCTTGGACGGTAATTCAATTGGTTCACCGCCGCCATCACTCGCTCTTTAATTTCATCGCTTACATAATCGCTGTCGTTCAGCACTCTTGAAACGGTTGCCGTGGATACTTCTGCTGCCGCTGCTACTTGTTTAATCGTTGCTTTTGCCAAACATTGTTCACCTCAAAACGTCATGATTCCGCTATGTAATCGATTACGTAAACGATTACAATCACAGATTACAAGAAGGGACATGCTTATGTCAACCCTATTTTTTAAAACTTCAAAAGAGAATTGTACTCGACTTTTTGCATAACTCTAACTTATCTCATTCTTGGGCGATTGGATGGCTTATCACGCTGCTTCTAATATAGAAAAAAGCCCCTTACCATTATGCAAGGTGGCTTCAGGGGGCTCCGTGTACAGCTGTAATATTTCACGAATCTATCTCTGTCTTGCATTTGGGAACCTGGCTGGTCATTTGGGATCAAACTTAAAGAGCCCTGATATTTAAATACGTGTTGCTCTTCAATATCGACCTTACCCTAGCGATCGTATCCTTTCTAATGGGAGGGTGGTCCACTCTGCTAAGCAAAACCCAGCGCAGACACGCAATGGCTTCAAACAGCTCAAGCTCAGCGGCTTCGTAACGGTTCTCGGCACAAAATGCAACACGGTAAAAGGACGCTTGCTTCTCGCTTACATATATCCACATTAAGATAATCGACCATGCGATATCATATCGGGGATCGCCCATTTGGACATTCGTCCAATCGATCACGGTCAGTTTGTTTTCATGCTCAAGAATATTGCCAAGGTGATAATCGCCATGGATGATACATTCTTGTTTCATATGTGCACGCTCAACAAGCTCCATCAATGGATGTTGGATATCCGGGAACTCATCCATTCGAGGATAAAAATAAGAGACGAAATCATACCTCGGCAGCCCGAAGCCGTTCAGGCTATCCAGGGGCAGCTTATGTATATCCATTAGCGTTTTCGCAAGCTTTACTAGTTTAGACTGATTGACTATTTGTACGGGCGTGCCGTCGTAACTGGTCAGCATTACTGGATTGCTATTCCGGTCTGTCCCCCAGCCCACAGGCTTCGATACGGCCCTTCCATGCGAATACAATGCATTCAATATTCGATACTGCATTTGAACGTCGGGTTTGGACGTTTTATTCCAAACCTTTAGTACGTAGTCTGCCGATGGCGTGACGATCTTCGCCACCTCTGCTTCCAGACCGGACTCTAACGGGATGACTTGAATTGCAGGTTCATGTTCCAACAATAGCTCAAGCGTCTCGCTTTTCTCCAACCAAATGATTTCCCGCAAATTACGTTCCTCCGTCATGATGCAACGACTCGATCGTTGCGAAAATATGAGAATAAACAGCCTGGACATGGGTCTCATTCATTACACCGTTGTATAAACCGTAACCCCAATGCTCCGCATCCTTGCCGTAATAACCGGTTGCATACATATCCGTTGAAAGATCCGGAACCTCATCGTAAGACAATTCTTCGACCGTGAAGGGGACATGAGATTTTTTAGACTCAATATAGAAAAAGGGAACTTCAGCCTTATTATACACTTCTGTATACTTAGGCTCAGAAGCTTCCATCAAATGTTCTTTTGTTATGAATATGGCGTCCAGCTCCGCGGAAAGGTCTAGATCCTCTAGCTGCTGAAACGTAACTTCTTTAAAACCCACATGCCCCTTCTCCCTGACTTGCGGTGTTTCTCCGATCACACCAATGACGAGGCTTCTACCTTCATATAGGGGCGTATCCATCGAATCTCGTTGAGCATTGCCATTTATCAGGATAACAAATACGAGTAATAGGACCACTATCATTCTTATCTTCATGAAAATCTCCTTTGGCAAATTTCCCTTTCTCACCAGCGCATTCCATATCGCTTATCCCATTACTCTTTCTTTTTTATACTTTTTCCTAGCGACAACAACATGTGCAGTATCCAATAAATCACCAATACATTGAAAAAATAAGACAGCAGTTGAATGTGAACGCCCTTAATAAACCAGGGACTGCTATCCATGTAATCCGGATAATACTTGATAAAGAATCTAAACGGAAATCCATATTCGATTCGGGGTGCACCCTCACCCTCCGCCCATATTTTACCTGGGAACACAAGGATGGTAAACAGAGCCAGCCATGCCGAGATATTAAATATGCTCTTGTCTATTCTCATACGATCACCTCCATATTCCAATAACTCCATATTATGTGTTTTCCAAAGCTTGGTAAACACTTATCTTAACCTTGAACACATAGCTGTACAACAAAAAAACCGCGATCAACGCGGTTTTCATGAGTTTCGTTTATCTATTTCTCTGCTGAGAAACTTGCTTTTCCTAAAGGAGTCCGATGCATTCTCCTAGATGCTCCCCAATCATGTATCACATTTAGGACCTCTTCAAATTCTCTACCTTGGTCTGTCAATGAATACTCCACGGTAACCGGCATAGTCGGCAATACCTGACGGCTAATGATGCCGTTTTGCTCCAGATGCCTCAGAATCACTGTCAATGATTGCGTGCTGATATTGCCCAAACTCCGACGCAAGCGGTTAAACCGCTGGGGACCATCATGCAGTTCACCGATTACGTGAACCGCGCGTTTCACTGCCACTATTTTTAAAACCTCGCCGATAACCTCCGTACATGCCTCATAATCCTCACGATGCTCTGAACGATCGCTCAAGTCATCACCACCCTAACGTAAAGTAAGTTGGTCTATATTAAATGATCTAATCAATAAATATTGCCTACTGTTATTGTTGATTTAGAGTCATTATAATTTGGCACATAGCTGTGATCAAGGTGCAAACTGGAATACTGCATCACGTATCACCTGGAATCGCGCGATTCTCTTTCTGAATGGGGTCACATATCCGGAGATGTGACTTCGAACAAAAAAATATAACAGGAGGAGACAATACATGTCGACCACCATTACTACCATAAAAGAAATTCGCGCACCCTTATTCGCTATCATCATTGGCATGTTTATGGTCCTACTTAATATGACAGCCATGAATGTAGCCATTCCTAATCTAATGAATTCCTTTCAAAGCTCGTTATCTTTCATGCAATGGGCGACCACGGGTTATATTCTTGCCGAAGCGGCCATCATTCCGGTAGCCGGCTGGCTGGCTGATCGTTTTGGCAGCAGGCGCATGTTTATCCTGGCAATCTTCATTTTTACAATCTGCTCTATTCTGTGCGCACTCTCGGTCAACGCAGAGCAATTTATACTATTTCGTGTACTTCAAGGTTTAGGAGGAGGCATAGTCATGCCCATTGGTTATGCCATTGTCTTTCAGATCAGTCCTCCTGATAAGGTAGGAACCGTAATGGGATCGTACTTGGGCGTTCCCATTCTTATTGCACCAGCCATCGGACCCGTGTTTGCCGGGTGGTTGGTGGATAACGTTAGCTGGCCCTTTTTATTCTGGGTGAATGTACCTGTAGGCTTATTAGGAATCTGGTTTGGACTACGCTATCTTCCTAAACTGAAGAGTCAGACTCAAGCTAAGCTGGATAAACTCGGAATGATTTTTGGTCCAATCGCTTTTGCCGCCCTCGTCTATGGCGTGAATCAAGCGGGCGATGCCGGATGGGGCTCCATACAGACCATTATCGGCCTTGCGGTTGGTGTTGCGGCGTTTCTACTATTCATCCTGATTGAACTTGGAAGTAGCGAGCCGCTCCTTGAGTTGCGAGTGTTCCGCTCCAAGTCTTTTACAAGTGCTATGTTAATTCTATGGATAACAGCCGCTGCATTCTATGGAAACTTCTTTCTGGTTCCCGTTTATCTCCAGCAGGTGAAAGGACTTAATGCTTTTGATACTGGGCTTCTCATGATATCACCTGCTATTGCCAGTATCGTACTCATGCAGATTGGTGGACGTATGTATGATCGGTTTCGTAGTGTAAAGCTGCTTGTTATTATCGGTACTGCACTTCTTGGTCTGGGAGCATTCTTGCTCTTTACGGATTCATTTGGCAGAGGAACGGGAATCATCCTTGTCGCCATGACCTTAGCCGGATCCGGCCATGCATTATATGCTATGTCTTTGAACGCCTTCGTTATGAACGCTGCACCGCAAGGATTAATCAACCGTGTGACATCCCTAAACAATGCTTCACAGCAAGTTGTGGGCTCCTTTGCCGTGGCTGTCTTCTCAACATTGTTGACAACCCGTATTTCGGCCTCTTCTCATTCCATACCGAAAGACGATGCTTGGGCTGATGCGTTCTCGTTTACATTCCTTGTTGTGATGACTGTGGCCGCTCTTGGGGTCGTCATGGGGTTATTGCTCCGTAAGCCGTGGGAACAAGTGGATAAACCCATCGATCAGCAACAGCATAATAAGATGACGGGCGGATAAACAAGAATAAGAATCCCCTCAATAGGGGGATTCTACATTATAAAACGATTATAGCGTGCTTACTTTCACTTATTTCTTAACGGCTCTTTTCCGCTCTCCAATCAGAGGGAACTCACCGATCCGAAGCCTGGCGCTTCCGTATGGAACCAACTCCAATTCCGTAATGGGCTGTCCGTCCGTGTTCGGATGCAGCGGAGGGTTTCCGGCGTTGTTGCCTTCCATCTTCCAATCCCGAATCAGCTGGCCTTTCACCTTCACCCTGACAGGTGCATCCTTTGCCAGGAACGGCTGGCGGACCATATCCTGCTCAAGCACCTCGAATGACGTATCGGCGACCAAGCCGTATTTCCATGGAGATGCAGGGTAAATCTCCCAATCGTGGAACATGTCGCGCTGCCGGATCATCTGCCAGTTCTCCTTCACGGGCAGCACATACACCAGCGGCCCTCTTTCAATGCTGGTAGCGTACATGCTGCGCGTAACAGTCTTCACTTCCATCGGCAAATGAATATCCAATCGGTCGCCGTTCTGCCAGTTCTGTACGATTCGTGCATAACCGGACTGCACCTGGAATGGCAAATCGCGCCCATTCAGAGTTATGACAGGATCGTCGCACCAGGCCGGGATGCGCAGCGATAGAGGAAACGATGCCTCGTATTCCAGCGACAAATGGATCTGAACGCGATCCTTGAACGGATATTCCCCGGTTACCTCGACGACAGCCGGAACGCCTTGACGACCGACCGTCGTTCTCACCGTGCATGGGGCATAGGAAATGGCAACAAGCCCGTCCTCCTGATCCTTCATCCATAGGTGCGACGTTAGCTTTGGCCAGCCCTGATGCATATTGGCCGTGCAGCATCCGAAATTCGGCTCCAGACCGAAGACATTGGCATCCGGACTGTTGCTCCATGCCCGCGGAGCGACATTGCAGATCATCTGGTTGACTTGCTGATCATACTGATGCGAGGTCCAATCCGGGGAGATGGCGGCGGGCAGCGCATTAAATGCGACCTTCTCCAAAATATCCCCGAAACGTCCATCCCCGAAAATACGCGTCAGCTGCTCCATCGAGAACATATACTCCACGACGGCACATAATTCTACGCCTTGACTCGGATGGGTGCCGGATAACCATTCGTCTCCGGAGAACATGCCATGCGCTTGACCGTGATACGTCATTAGGGAATCGATGCCCCGATGCACGCTTTCCCGCTCCACCGGATTGCCACTCAATTCAAACAATACGCCCGGCGTTTTAATTCCCATCGCTACATTCACGACATGGGTCGTCCAATCCCACTCTTCGACCTTTCGCCAGAACGGAAAATCATGAAAGATATCGCTCCAGTCCGTTGTTTGTCCGGCAACGATATCGGCAAGCTCTAACAGAAAAGGTTGCTTCGTACTTCGATATAACCACACGATGCACAGCAGCATCTCCGCACCCCTGGTTTGGGCCCAGCCCCGCAGCGGCTGTTCCTCGATAACCGAATGGACATAAGTAAAAAACTTCGTCAGAAAAGGAATGATCCGTTCATCGCCCGTTGCTTCTTCATGCTGCATCATCACTTTCAGCATGATCATGTAATGCCACCAGTCCTGCTCCTTATCGATATCCTGATTGACGGAGGTTATGCGATTCGGACCGAACAAGCCATTCTCCTGCTGGCTCGCAAGCGACCACTCGATCCAGCGATTCGCTTTGGCAATCAAAGACTCGTCTTCGAGCAAATAGGCTAGCGGTAGCAAACCGTCAACATAATAAGGTCCCCGTTCCCAGCTCTCTCCCTGGCCGCCCAGCCACCCGTTCTCATCCCCTACGTCTTTCCACTGTTCTTCCAAATGTCCGGTAAAACCGCTTGCTTGAATCTCCAACTGACTCTTTAGCCATCCGGCCGGTTTAATCGCTCGAAGCGGCAAACTGTTAAACGCAGTCTCATGCAGCATCAACTTCCACACTCCTTGTTTCTGTTCTTGTAGGTGCACACTCTGGTAGAAATATACCATCTTACCCGGGCGGTGCCCTATACACAGAAACAACATCTTTTTATCCGATTGCAACATGCTGGCGTATTGAATCCGGACCGGCAAAGCGATTATCATAGAGAAAAGTCCGTTTTGAGGAGGAGGCCTGGTCGCAGATGATCTTCCAGTTGATGGCGCCGCCGTTGCCCCACTATATCATTTGTGGAGAAGATACCTATCAGGTAGGAGACAAACATCCGGATCGCTATAACATTGGGGTCTTTGATCTGATTCTGGTGACAAAAGGGGCGCTTTTCCTGGAGGAGAACGGAGCTGCTTACAGGGTGAAGGCCGGCTGCTACTTTATTCTTAGACCGGATGCAGCCCACCGGACATTTGAGCCCTGTCAGGAGGAAACCCACTTTTATTGGCTGCATTTTCAGACGCTAGGGTCTTGGATTGAAACAGAGGAGCTGACCCTTTTTGCCTTATCGCAAACCGATCAGCCTTATGTGCAGATCGAGCGTTTCTCTTTTTATATACCCAAGTATGGAGAGCTGCCTTCGATAGAGCAGGCGAAACTCCTGTTAGAGCAATTGCAGAACCTTCAGTCATCGTCTTCTTCCGCGGCACGCTGGAAACAGGAGCAGCTGCTGCATGAGCTGCTCCTGCTGCTTCAAGCCGAAGAGGACGGGATCCAGCATCAGAATCCTCAATATGCCATAGCCGAACGAACCGCCAACTATTTGAGACAACATTACAAAGAACCGGTTAGCTATCAGAGATTATCCGAGGCCATGCACTTCCACCAGAACTATCTGTCGATCTGCATGAAAAAAACGTTCGGCTGTACGCCCCTGGAATTTCTAACACGGCATCGGATCGAACAAGCCAAGCGACTATTGATCCACACCAACGATCCGATCGGACGCATTGCCGAAGAATCCGGATTCGGTTCTTTTCCGTATTTCATTCGCAGCTTTATTCGGTATACAGGCTTCAAACCCAAATCCTTTAGGCAGAAATACCGTTCCTAACAAAGCGTTCACAACACCTCGGTTGCTTAGAATACGCTTCGTACCAAGCCCCCGTCGATTCGAAGCGCTGAACCGTTAATCGCCGAGGATTTGGGACTGCTGAGATAAGTAACAAAATCCGCAATCTCCTCCGGTCGAATCAATCGCTGAATGATGGAAGTCGGCCGATTCTCCTTCATAAACCGCTGCTCTGCTTCTTCGATCGAAAGATCCTCATCCGGATATAGCGTATTCAGCATCGTTTCAACGCCTTCCGTAAGCGTGGAGCCAGGCATGACGGTATTCACCGTGACGCGGGTCCCTGTCGTCAGCTCAGCCAAGCTTCGGGAAAGGGACAGCTGCATCGTCTTGGTTGCGCTGTAATGTGCCATCTCCTGGGACGGCATGATGGCCGCTTCACTCGCGATAAATATAATTCGACCTTCATTGCGATTGATCATATTCTTCAAATAGTGCCGGGTTAAGCGAACTCCGCTCATGATATTGGTCTCGAAGAACCTGAACCAATCCGCATCAGGGATATCGAAAAATTCGGCAGGCTCAAATATCCCCAAATTATTGATCAGAATATCCACGACCGGAGCAGCTTCCCTGACCTGATGACAGCCCTCCTCCGTTCCGAGATCCGCCACGGCAATACGCAGCTCGGCATCCGGATGCACAGCGTGAATATCATGGATCGTCTGTTTTACTTTGTCCTCATGTCTTCCATTTATAATGACGGACGCTCCCTCGGCTGCAAGCGACATGGCAATCGCTTTGCCGATGCCGGACGTTGAACCTGTTACCAATGCGACTTTTCCCTTCAGATCCAAATTCATTAAACATCTCTCCTTCCGATATGTAGGAATGACCCTCCCGATTCCCGTCGTTACCGCCCGAGGTTCAGGAGAGCCACAATATTCATTAAACTTCTGTCCTTACTTAAACGCAGATTCCTTAGAAATCAAAATTGTCCGGATCCGGTCCCACCCTGTGATTTTGATTCAAGTTATCGATGCGCTGCATATCCTCAGCGGACAATTCAAAATCAAAGATATTCGCATTCTCGGCGATCCGATGTTCTTTGGTCGATTTCGGAATCGTGACAACGCCGTTTTGTAAATCCCAACGAAGAATAATCTGCGCGATCGATTTATGATGCTTCTCTGCGATGTGCTGAAGATCCTCTTGATCCAGCAGCTGTCCTTGCATTAATGGAGACCATGCTTCAAGCTGAATTCCATTCGCCTGGCAGTACGCCTGCAGTTCTTTTTGCGTTAGTCTTGGATGATATTCCACCTGGTTCACCATCGGTTTAATTTCCGTTTCCTTCATTAAACGCTCCAGATGATGGATCTGGAAATTGCTCACGCCAATGGCTTTAACGCGTCCTTCCTTGTACAACGTTTCTAACGCCTTCCACGCATCTATATATTTCCCTTCAACCGGCCAGTGTATAAGGTACAAATCCAAATATTCCAGACCCAGCTTTCGCAGACTTTCATCGTATGCCTTCAATGTCGATTCATAACCGAGATCGGCATTCCATACTTTAGATGTGACAAACAGATCTTCCCGCTTGATTCCGGCAGCTTCCAAGCCCTCGCGAATGCCTTGTCCAACGCCTTCTTCATTGCCGTATATGGCGGCAGTGTCTATGCTCCGATATCCATGATGGATGGCCGTGCGAACGGCATTCACCAGCTCCGGTCCTTCTTCTACTTTAAATACGCCAAGTCCAAACCAAGGCATGTTAACTCCATTATATAAAGTGGTTGTATCTTGTAAGTGTTGTGCTGTCATGTTGATAAACCTCCGAACATTTTTTTGTTTTTGTTGTAAAAAAGTTAGCCTATACAGCAGTATCTCCGATAATACGCTTAGACATCACCTCCCTTCATAAAATG
The DNA here is from genome assembly GCF_037969785.1 of Paenibacillus sp. FSL W7-1332. Taxonomy (NCBI): domain Bacteria; kingdom Bacillati; phylum Bacillota; class Bacilli; order Caryophanales; family Paenibacillaceae; genus Paenibacillus; species Paenibacillus sp. FSL W7-1332. The sequence continues at coordinate 4,504,013 of NZ_CP150209.1, forward strand.
ATCATTTAGGCCGCTTGCTTACTCGGCTTATCCTTCTCCTTCCGTTCCAGCTTCAAGCTCCATCCGGTGAGAACCACCGCGCCGAGCACCATCAGCGCCCCGATCCATGCCGTATGAATCAGGCCCATGGAATTCGTGATTAAGCCGCCCAGAAAAGCGCCAATGGCGATGCCGGCATTAAATGCGGCAATGTTCAGCGCGGAAGCCATATTCACAGCCCCCGGTGCAAACCGCTCAGCCAGCATGACGACATAAACCTGTAGTCCCGGCACATTCATGAAAGCCAAAAATCCCATGAGAATAATCGTGATCAGTCCGGCCACTTGAAACGGTGCGGTAAACGTAAGCGTGATCAGCACCAGCGCTTGGGCAATGAACATATAGAATAATGCTCGAAGCGGGTTGCGATTGGCTGCCTTCCCGCCGATCACATTACCGACTGCAATGGCGATTCCGTATACTAGCAGGATGATGGCCACCGTATTTTCCTTGAAGCCTGTTATATCCTGCAGCAATGGGGATAAATAAGTGAAGACGACGAAGGTCCCCCCATAACCGAGGGCCGTAATCAGGAGCATAAGCAGCAGTCTTCCATTCGTCAGCAATTTAGCCTGGTCACGGAATGAAGTGCGTTCTCCCTTAGGCAAGTCCGAAGGGACCAGGATACTGTTCGCGATCAGCGCAACAATACCGACCACGACAATGGCGACAAAAGCAAGTCTCCAGCCCCACTGTTGACCTATAAACGTACCAAGCGGAACCCCGGTAACCGTCGCTACCGTCAGTCCCGTAAACATTATGGAGATTGCGGATGCCCTGCGGTTCTCAGGCACTACGCTTGCGGCAATGATCGAGCCGATCGACATAAATACGCCATGCGAAAAGGCCGAAAATACACGTGCTGCTAGCAGGATACCAATAGAAGATGCGCCCGCTGCCAAGCTGTTACCAATAATAAAAATGATCATAATCCAGAGCAGCAAAGTCTTCCTGGACATCCTTGATGTCAGCGACGTTAGGATCGGCGCACCGAAAGTAACGCCAAGCGCATACATCGAAACGGTCAATCCGGCGGTCGTGACGGATATGTTCATATCCTCCGCAATCAACGGCAGTAGCCCTACGCTGATAAATTCCGTAGTTCCGATGGCGAAGGCACTGACGGCAAGCGCCAGCAGCGCCAGCATACTTCTTTTCTTATCTATAATCATGATGTTCCTATTTCCCCCTATCCTATTCTCTTGCTTGTATATTGTAAAAATATGACGTATGGTGTAATCCAGCTGGCAAATGCTATTATGAGTGATATCATTACTTGTGTGAAGAACGTACTTTTTTGTAATGTAGGTACCTGGCAGTACCCTAGGTACTTTTTAGTGCCTATGAAGAATAGGAGGATGAATATGCAAACGAAGAAATACAACATCGCCGTCGAAGCGACATTGGAAGTGATCGGGGGCAAATGGAAATGCGTGATCCTCTGCCATCTGACCCATGGCCGTAAAAGAACCAATGAGCTGAAGCGTCTCATGCCGCACATCACCCAAAAAATGTTGACGCAGCAGCTGCGGGAGCTGGAGGACGATGGAGTGATCAATCGGATTATTCATAATCAAGTACCGCCTAAAGTGGAATATGAGCTGAGCGAGTACGGCATGAGTTTGAGCGGAATTCTGGATATGCTCTGTGCATGGGGGGAAAAACATATCACGAAGGTATACGGGGACAAATTCAGCGTGCTTGAGGACAGTATCCTGAATGATAAACTGAAAGTCTCGGACGAGCCCACAGCCACAGATGCACGCTTGACATGATTTATAAGCACTCTTGATACAAATAGCAAGGGCAAGGTCCGTGATCACGGACCTTGCCCTTTTCATATTCACTTTATGTCTTCAAACCATAAGATCAATTCAGGGATGAAAGAAATGTAATGCCCTCCTGCCCATTCCATGCGTAAGCACCGAGACCGGTGGTTATTTCGCATTCTCTTTCTCTTTTTGGCTGACGATCATATCCGTCACTTCCTCCGCCTGGGCCAGGACAGCAATCGGATCGAACGGCCAGAACCGTTTGGCATCAAGATAAAACACGCGATCCTGTTTGACGGCCTCAATCGAAGTCCACACCTTGTCCTTCTTATCCATCTCGGCACCGTTAGACTCATCAAAGAAGATGTAGTCGCCGGCATAATCATTCAGAACTTCCAGGGAAACCTCTTTGTAAGTCACGTTGGCATCAATCAATTCTTTTTGAATCGTTGCCGGAGGCGTTAACTGAAGCTCCTTGTATATTGCCAATCCTCCCCGATAAATGCCGTCGCCGTACAGGTAGAAGGTTTTGCCGAAAGCGCCAAAGATGGAAAAAGTTTCACCCTCTTCAATAACGCCATTCACTTTCGCGCGCAGTTCTTCTATTTTCTTATCAAATTCAGCGAGCCATTCCTTCGCTTCTACTTCTTTGCCAAGAATAGCACCCAATCCCTCTACTTCTTCGTGCACGCTTCGATAGGTTTCATAAGGCAAAATGACCGTCGGCGCGATTTTAGACAGCTTCTCGAAAACTTCCGGATCGGAGTTAGCGCTGATAATCAGGTCAGGGTTCAGTTCCACTATCTTTTCCGGAGCGCTTTCCCCCGTATTTTCTATGCCCTCAATCTTGTCTTGGATATGGACGTTCTCGAGATCCGTCGCTGTCGCGCCGACCGGCTTTTCTCCGAGCAGCAATAAGGTAGGTAAATATGCATCGACTACAATTCGCTGTGGATCGGCGGGATACTCGATCGGACCATGAATCGTATCCACCTTTCTAGTCATAGGAGCTGCGGCTTCAGTCTGGGGCTTGTCCGCGCCTGCAGCTGTTTCGCCTGAAGAACCCGCTTCGTTGGTGGTATTTCCATTCCCGCCACATGCGGAAATCAAGAACGAACATAGGATGAGCATGGAGAGAGTTACCCGAAATTTAGATGTGAACATAGTTTCATCCTCCTCATAAAGTTTAAGCTTGGATCAAGCACCGAATTGAGCCCGATGCAATCGGCTGTATATACCATGCGCTGCGAGCAGATCTTCATGGATACCTTGTTCGGCGATACCTTTGTCTGCAACAACCACAATGCGGTCTGCATTCTTGATCGTTGCTAGTCGGTGTGCAATCACCAGGGTCGTACGTCCCTCCGACAGTTCGGCCAGCGCCTGCTGAATCGCCGCTTCGGTCTCCGCATCCAATGCAGACGTTGCTTCGTCCAAAATAAGAATCGGCGGATTCTTGAGGAACATCCGGGCGATCGACAGGCGCTGTTTCTGTCCGCCGGACAGCTTAACGCCTCTCTCGCCAATTAAGGTGTCCAGCCCATCCGGAAGCGAAGCGACCAGATCCTCAAGCTGGGCACGGCTCACGGCTTTCATAATGTCGCTATCTGCAGCATCCAGTCGGCCATAAGCAATGTTTTCGCGAATGCTGCCATCAAACAGGAATACATCCTGCTGCACGATGCCAATATGGGAACGAAGGGATTGCAGCGTCATGTCCCGGATATCGATTCCGTCAATCGTAATCCGGCCAGCAGCAGTATCATAGAAACGCGGCAGCAGAGAACACAGGGTGGTCTTGCCCGCTCCGGACGGACCCACAAGCGCAACAGTTTCACCGGCTCGAATCGATAAATTAACATCCTGCAGCACTTGATCTTTGTTCTCGTAACCGAAGGATATCCCGTGAAAGGCAATGTCTCCCCGCAAATGGTTAACTGGCTTGGCACCCGGCGAATCCGCAACGTCCGGTTCGCTCTCAAGCAGCTCCAAATACCGCTTAAAACCGGCGATTCCCTTCGGATACATCTCAATCACCGCATTGATCTGTTTAATCGGCCCGAGGAACACGTTGGACAGCATGACAAAAGCGATAAATTCCCCGTTGGTCATCCGCCCTTCGATTACGAACCAAGTACCGCACACCAAAACGAACAGGGAGATGAATTTCATCAGGATAAAGCTGATCGAAGAGTTCCAAGCCATGATGCGGTAAGCAACCAGCTTCGTTAAGCGGAAGCGGTTGTTGTTCTCCGCGAAACGAGCCATTTCATGCTCCTCATTCGAGAAGGCTTGTACCACTCGGATACCGCTGACGTTGTTCTCCACCCGTGCGTTGTAATCGGCAATATCGGAGAACATGCGCTTGAACGCAGCCGACATTTTCCCGCTGAAATACAGCGATAGATAGACCATCAATGGAACAATCACAAACGTCATCACCGCGAGCTCCCAGTTAAGTCCGAGCATGATGCCCAAAGCTCCGGCAAGCGTCATGACGGCGATGAACAGATCTTCCGGACCGTGGTGGGCAATTTCTCCGATATCCATCAAATCGTTTGTCATCCGCGAGACTAGATGTCCCGTCTTGTTGTTGTCAAAAAAACGGAAGGATTGCTTCTGAACCCGATCAAACAGTTTTTTGCGCATATCCGTCTCAATGTTGATGCCGAGTTTATGCCCCCAATAGGTGACGACGTAATGCAAGAAGGAACTGACAACATAAATGCCGAGTAGACCCAGACAAGCGTATAAGATCCACTTCCAGTTGCCGCTTGGCAGCAAGTCGTCAATCACGCGGTTGACGGCAACCGGGAATATCAATTCAAGTAAAGCCGCAAAGATAGCGCAGCAAAAATCCAGGATAAACAGCCCTTTATAAGGCTTGTAATAGGAAAAAAATCGACGCAGCATAAGGACCTCCTTAATCCGATATTCCGCTATTGAAATGAGCAAGTCCTTTCTTTTTAACAATTGCCCCATTTAGATCCGTGACGAACTTATCCTTTTATGCCCTCGATCTGGATAACAGGTACAGGAAATAAGGAGCACCGATCACCGCAACCACGATCCCCGTCGGAATCTCAGATGGTTGGATGATCCAACGCCCAAGGGTATCGGCCGTGATAACCAGCAGTGCACCAACCAGTGCCGTTACCGGCAGCAGCAGCTGATGCTTCGCACCGACCAAGCGTCTGGACAGGTGGGGTGCGATAAGTCCGACAAATCCAATTCCGCCGCTTACCGCAACGCACGAGGCTGCCAAGCCAACCGCCGCTGCCAACAGCTTCAGCTGCTCCTTCGTGACGGAAGCACCGAGTCCGGTCGCCATCGGTTCTCCAAGATTGAGAACGTTCATCACCTGCGCTTTATACATGACGAAGGGCAGAAGCACAAGGATCCATGGGAGCAATGCCAATACAAACTTCCAGCTCGAACCCCAAATGCTGCCCGCCAGCCAAGTGGCAACAAACTGATATTTTTCCGGACTCAAGCGCAGCGTTAGCACAATCATTGCCGCACTAATGCCAGCCGCAACGGCAATCCCTGTTAAGAGCAGCCCCGTCGGCTTAAAGCCCTGATTCTTCTTATAGGCCAGCACGCATATTAATGCAGCAGTTAAACTCGCCCCAATCAATGCAAGCACCGGCAGTAGATAGACAGGGGCCGCCGTCGTACTTGGAAAAAAAGAAATGAACAGCATCACCATCAAGCCTGCACCTGCATTAATCCCCAAGATACCCGGATCCGCCAGCTCATTACGGGATATTCCCTGCATCACACATCCCGATATCGCTAAGCCTGCCCCAATCAGCAGCGAGATGACGATACGCGGCAAGCGGAATTCGAACAGCACCAGCTCCTGCTTATCCGTCCCGCCGCCAAACAGTGTCTTTATGACCTCAAGCGGCGACAAACGAATGACCCCCGTGTTCATACTGATTAGGAATACTAGAACGATCAGGGCAGCCAGCACAGACAGGGTGATGATTTTGCGCTTCTTGTCTTTTCGCCCATGCATGGTATTCGTGATGGTCTCCATTACAGCTCCCTCCTTTCTTTGCGTGCCAAGTAGAGGAAGAAGGGCACCCCGATCAATGCGATGATCGCACCCACCGGTGTCTCGTAAGGAGGGTTCACCATTCTTGCTGCTAAGTCGGCAATGACGACCAGCAAGCTCCCCAGAACGGCCGAGCAAGGAATGATGAGGCGGTAATCCACACCAACCAGCTTGCGGGTGACGTGCGGAATCATGAGACCGACAAAGCCTACCGCACCGACAACCGAGACGGCAGCCCCTGCCAGCACCAGCACGATCACCGTTCCGGCCAGCTTGACGAGACCCGTTCGCTGCCCGAGCCCGCGGGCGATCTCATCGCCGAGGCTGAGCATGGTAATAGAGCGTGACAATGCAATAGCTCCCAATATAGCAGCGACGATCCACGGCAGCATAATCTTTAGGTGGACCCACTTAATCCCCGCGGTTCCGCCGGCATACCAGAACGCCATGTCCTGTCCGACCTGAAAATACAATGCGATGCCTTCGCTAAGCGCACTTAACAAAGCACTAAGGGCAGCACCCGCAAGAACGAGACGTACCGGCGTTAGGCCTCCTTTTGCCATGGAACTGACCCCATACACGAGAACCGCACCTAATCCTGCTCCAAGGAATGAGAACAGAATCAGGTACATATAAGGCAGCCCCGGAAAAAAGGAAAAACAGAGGGCAATGGCAAAACCCGCTCCCGCATTTAATCCGAGCAAACCGGAATCAGCGAGCGGATTGCGGGTCATCCCCTGCATGATCGCGCCGGATACGGCAAAGCAGGCGCCCACCATCGCCCCGCCGAGGACTCTCGGCAAGCGCAGTTCCTGTATGATCTGATGCTCCGTCACGTCGGGATTAAAGAAGAACACCGCTTCCCAAACATTTCTCAGATCAATATCGGCCGCTCCGAGCGATATCGATAAAGCTATGCCAAGCACCAGCGCTGCAACGCCGCCCGTAAGAATCAGGGTCGCAGCCCATGGTCGCCCCTTGAGTGTAACGTCGGTCTTGGAATCTGTAAGACTTGGATTGGACGTGTTTGCTGACATCATTTTCCCCTCAATAATATGATATTGATTCTCATTATCAACTGTAACTATAAAATATATGTCTTTCCTGCGTCCATGGACATCTTGAATTTCTCACCTGAAAAAAGTCCATGCCCAAGTCAAGCGTTTTTTTCCAAATATAAGCGATACTGCTTTGGGCTTAACTAAATGTCCCGCTCCTAATGGATTGTGCCATTGACACGGAAACCTCTATTCCATTACAATAAATGCTAATTGAATGAGGCGATGGAGTTCGCCATAACCGCTTCGATAGCTAATGACTCCTACCAGAGGTCGCTTTCCTGGTAGGAGTCTGTTTGTGTATTGAAGGGTTAGCGGCGAATATATAGAAACGGGTGAAACTGCATGATTAAAAAATGGTTTAACACTGCCGAAAAATGGCCATACGCCTTGTTGTCCGGTTACTTCATCAAATGGATCGTTCTGGGAAGTTTTGTAGGATTGATGACGGGCACCGCCTCCGCCTTCTTTCTTTACAGTCTGGACTATGTAACCTCCCTTCGCATGGAGAATCCTTGGCTGCTGTTCTTCCTTCCCTTGGGAGGGGCCGGGGTCAGCTTCCTATATTACAAGTTTGGCAAGAGTTGCACCAAAGGGAATAATCTCATCCTTGAACAAATCCATGGCGGTACAGAATCCGTACCATTGCGCATGGCGCCATTGGTGCTAATCGGGACATTGATCACGCATCTGTTTGGGGGATCTGCAGGACGTGAGGGCACTGCCGTTCAGATGGGAGGAAGTTTATCGGAGGGGTTCGGCAAGCTTATCCGCGTAACGCCGGCGGATCGAAAAATACTGCTAATCTGCGGAATTAGCGGCGGCTTCGGATCCATCTTCGGCACGCCGCTGGCGGGAACCCTATTTGGACTTGAAGTGCTTGCCATCGGACTGATCTCGCATCAAGCCCTATTCCCTGCATTCGTAGCCAGCTTGGTCGGGAATCTGATCGCCACCTCCCTATGGGGCGTCAGCCATCTGCATTATCCAATCGGAGAAATTCCGGCTTTGAGTTTCCTCGTAATCCTAAAGGTGATTTTCGCCTCGATTCTCTTTGGTCTGACAAGCCGGCTGTTCAGTGAGCTAACCCATTCCTTGAAGCAGTGGTACGGTTATTTCTTCCACAATCCGATGATCAAAAGCGCTGTCGGCGGCATCATCATCATTGCGCTGGTTTATCTGCTTGGGACACGCGAATATTTGGGGCTGGGACTCCCCCTGATTGAAGCCTCCTTCACAGACGAGGTATCGCCTCTCGCCTTTCTCGGCAAGATCCTCTTTACCTCGCTGACGCTCGGAGCAGGTTTCCAAGGAGGGGAAGTAACCCCGCTGTTTGCCATCGGTGCAACGCTGGGCAACGCGTTATCCGAATGGATCGGATTATACGCTCCGTTCCTGGCTGCACTAGGATTTATTGCCGTCTTCTGCGGAGCGACGAACACCCCGATTGCTTGCTTTATTATGGGAATCGAACTGTTCGGCGGGGAAGGCGCCGTGTATATGTTGATGGCCTGCGTTATCAGCTACCTGTTCTCCGGGCACTCCGGCATCTATACCTCCCAACAAATAGGCATATCCAAACACCCGCTTCTCTCGTTTCCGCTGGGCACAACGCTTGCGGGTGCAAAAACGTTAAATAAACAGAAGCACAAACAAAAGACGTCCAAGTAATCGGACGTCTTTTGCCTTTACACCGAGCTTTTGCGAATCGAACGGTAACTAAAGAGAGCAAGGATGAGCGTGATCGGAATGAACCACAGCGACAATTCAAAAGCAGTGTTTTTCACAACCCAGTCAATCACATGTCCCCACCGGCCATATTGGGTAATCAGTACGCTGAGCCCCGATAATAGAATGAAATAGGCCGCAAGCATGACAAAGGTTTTAATACCACGATGCCGAAGATAGAAAATACCGATTCCCATCCCGATAAAGGCAAATGAAACAAGTACTATGAAATAGATCATAAATTGTTCTAGCAACGTGCCGTCATTTAAATACGGCAGTTTAAAGAAAGATACCCGATTTCCCCAAGAACCCGTTGACCGTTCAACTTCAGCTAATATCAATAAAATGATTGACGTAAAGATGCTGTACGAAACCAACATAAGAACAGATCCTGCAAAGAAGTCCGTTCTTCGAATACTGAACCCTAGGGCGAATGGAAACAGCTGCAGCACCGAAACCAAAGCCCCGACAAAGACATAGATAAAAATCGTAGCCAAGCCACCGGCATAGAATGAATCTCCATTAACCATTAGGCTGATAAAATAGTTAGTCAGAAAACTGAATGCCGTGATTACCCAAGGCAAGTAAATCCAGGATAATTTCTGTTTCGTATAAATACGCAGTACGCCAGGAATTCCGTTCATAGTTGGCCCCCCACCTTTTCACGCTTAGTCAGATATACGATTAACTGTTGAAGGGAGACGGGGGCTGTTTCCAAACCCAATTCTTCCGCCTCTTTTTTTAACTTCGTTGATGCGCTTCCCATTAACGTAACGGACAACATGGAAGCGAAAGACTCCCGATGGATCACTTCCTGCCCCTGGATGAACGATTCGACCATCCCGGAGGGACCGACGATCGTATAAGCGCGTCCCCGCAAATCATCCGTGGCGTCGTCCAGCAATAATTTCCCGCCATCAATGACAATGATATGCTCCAGCAGTCTGCTAACCTCGTCGATCAAATGAGTGGACAGAATTATCGTACGCGGATGATCGGTGTAATCCTCGATCAATTGATCATAGAACAGCTCTCTGGCCACGGCATCCAGACCCAGATAAGGCTCATCAAAGATTGTAATGGGTGCGCGGCTGGCGAGTCCGACAATGATGCCAACCGACGATAGCATACCGCGGGACAATCTTTTCACGAGTCGCTTCATGGGCAATCGAAATACCTCGATCAGTTCCTTGGCATATTCCGCATCCCAGTTCGGATATACGCTCGCTGCAGTTTCCATCACATCCCTGACCGTGAACAGATCCGGATACTTCTGACCTTCCTTAATAAAGCATACCTGCTGGATGACCTTTAGATTTTCATAAGGATGCTCACCAAATACGCGGATCTCACCCTGGGTTGCGAATAGTTGCGCTGTGATCATCTGCATGATGGTCGTTTTGCCGGCTCCGTTCCTTCCCAGCAATCCGTAGATCTTGTTGGCTTCTACCGTAAAGCTCACATTATCGACGGCCATAGTATCCTTATATTTCTTACTCAAATTCTTGACTTCAATCACGGTTTGGCTCATCAGTCTTGCTCCCCTCTGCGGATCATTTCCGATAATTGATCTTTGGTAATCCCAAGCTTCGCCGCTTCCTTAACCATGGCGACAACGTACTGCTCATAAAACTCCGTCTTGCGCTTCTCCATCAGCAATTCACGAGCCCCTGAGGCTACAAACATGCCAATCCCCCGTTTCTTGTACAAAATCCCTTGATCCACCAGCAGATTAACGCCTTTGGCAGCCGTTGCCGGATTGATCTGGTAAAAGGCTGCAAACTGATTCGTTGACGGAACCTGTGTCTCCTCAGGCAGTCGTGCTTCGATGATGTCGTCTTCGATTTTGTCGGCAATTTGCATGAATATCGGTCTGCTGTCATCAATCTGAAATGCCATTTACCTCACCAACTTTCGTTTATAACCTTCATTGCATCATTGGTTAGTTACTCATGTAATTAACCATATAAGAGACGAAGCCCCTTGTCAATGGGTTGTCGGAATATATTTACAAAAATCAAGCAAACACAAGACTTTTGTCCTAAACAAATAGTCCTTACCTTCCGATAAAGTATAGGCGCAAATCCAGCGTTGCCCACTACAGATAAAGAGAAGAAGGAGCTTGAGAGGAACATGAAAAGAATCATTGCAATCGTTGTACTAGCCATGCTGACGGTAATAACGCCGCTGTATGCCGCATCCGCCGCCAAGAATTTGGCTTATGTGGACAAGAACGGCCAGTCCTATATTTCGGTCGGGGTCCTCAAGACCTATGATGGTGTAAAAGTGGCGTATACAGCCGCTGAAAAAAAACTCCATATTACTCGCGAAGATACTGCTCTCACCCTATACCTGGGCAGTCGGAATGCATACGTAAATGGCAAGAAGGTTCAGTCTAAAGCAATTCCGTTCTCCGAAAACGGCTCTACCTATGTACCCCTGCAATTTGTCAGTCAACATCTGGGCTTAAAGCTATCCTGGGGCCATAATAGATCCACCCTGAAAATTACGGACGGGAATGCAGCACACACGCTTCCTGTTCTATCTGGAACATTCATATCCAGCCAAACCAAGCCCGTGACGTCGACTAGAAAAACCTTTAAGGTTGGCTCCCGTTCCTTCAGCGCACAGGTGGTCACCGTTTCACTTCTCCATCCGAAGGTGGAACTGGACGTTGTTCTGGCAGGCAATAAAGCAGGGAAAGTCGAGGATTTGCGCAGTATAGCCAAGCGCAGCAAAGCCGTAGTAGCTATTAACGGCACATTCTTTGATGCCTACACTTCCGGTGCATACAAAGCGCCTTACGGCTATTTGGTCAGCAAAGGCAATATTTTGCACAAGGCCTCGGGGGATAATCGAACGATCTTCGCCTATGACAGCAACAGTCTGGCCGCCATGATTCCAGGACTTGATTTCAAATCCGTATATGATGCCGGACATATGGAAGGAGCCCTTCAAGCTGGCCCGCGTCTGCTGACTGACGGCAAGGTGACCCTGGACGTCAAGAAGGAAGGCTTCAAAGATCCGAAGATTCTAACAGGCGGCGGCGCACGGAGCGCGTTAGGTATCACGAAGGATCATAAACTGATCATGTTAACGACTGGCGGAGCAACCATTCCACAGCTTGCGGAAATCATGAGGCAAGCCGGGGCATACCAAGCGATGAACCTGGATGGCGGTGCCTCCAGCGGCTTGTATTATAATGGATCGTACTTAACGACGCCTGGGCGGCAGATTAGTAATGCCATTGTCGTAAAATATAAATAGTTACCTCCTCTCCCCTGTTTATCCGGTTCTTCTGCCGGCTGATCAGGGGTTTTCTTTATAAGCAGCACTACCTCCGCTTCGAGCTGCATATGCTGATCAAGAAAATGTTTCACCATGAGCACCTATTGTGTAAATATATAGCAAACTGTCTTTTGTGAACGATTCGTAGGCTGTGGTTCATTCAGCGGGGGGTGGATTCCATTACATCGTCTATTGCGGTCATACGGACGAAAATCAGGGACACGATCGAGGGGATATATCGGGTTTGGAGGGAATGGATTGGGAAATACCCTTTCATTGCCAAGGTGTATCACTTATTTTCCTGGCTTTCCCTACTTGTACTCGTTATTAGTCTGGTGCTGATCGAAGAATCACGGACCATGCTAGTTCAATATTTATGGTCTTTCTACGTATTGCTGCAATTTTGGCTGCTAAGCCGAAGCAAAACCGTTGCCTGGAAACAGGTCAGCTTGTTTGTTCTCTCAGGGGTTCTTATGGTCATTCCCTTGACCAATGGGACCATGCAGGGACTTCATTTGATTTTTGGAGGACGGACTACCGATACATGGTCATTTGCCGTCATGACCCCGGTTGTTGAGGAAATTTACAAGCTATTGCCGCTGGGACTGTATTTGTTTTTTTCAAGAAGAGCCACGACGTTAAGCCTTAGCGATTATGTATTGTTAGGGGCTGCTCCCGGCATTGGCTTTCAATTTATGGAGGAGCTGTCGAGGCGCCTGGTCCAAAGCAATTACGGGGTGTCGTTTCTCGGCGGCAAAACGCTACATTGGGAGTTCTTCGATTTATTTCCGGGCTACTTCGAGGAAAGTTTTATTCCGACCATGATGAATGTTACGCATCCTGTACATAGTGCCATGATCGCCCTTGGAATCGGCATCGCTTTCCGGTACGCCAAGCGTCTCTCTCGCTGGACCTATGCTTTTCCGGCTGTCCTTCTCCTCTGGGCGATCCTGAACCATGCGGCCTGGAATGGGCAGAATCGGCTGCCGGAGTGGACACTGACTCTTCATGAGTGGACCGGTGAAGGCTACCGAACCGAAGGCTTCTTCCTGCTCCTGCTGGTTGCAGGTTTGTTCATCGACTACTTCGATTTGCATCGAATCCGTGACCGTCTCCCGGTTCTGAAGGGTGAGGGCCTTATCAATCCATTAACGGAGTGTTGGCAGATGGCGCGGGCTCTCTTAACAGACCGGAAACGCCTAGGTTACCTGATGGCATTCTACCGAGAACGGCGCGAGCTCGGATATTCGTTATTATATGGCAATCTTGAAGCAGCAAACCAAAGGGATCAGATTCAGGAGAAGGTTAGACAGTATACTGCCGTTCTGGGAGCTATCGGCATCCTCATGCTTGCTGCAGGGCTTCTCTCCGCTATCGGCACTTCGATGATTGCTGCTGACTCCTCCTGTTTCGCATGCTTGTTCGACTCACTCCAGAACTGGTGGGACCGGCTTAGCGGCTGGGAGCAAGCGGGTATCATACTGGGAGCCTTTGCCCTTTCGCTGCTGTTTGTCAGCTTCTGGCCTGCTCTTGGCATTGCCTTGACCGGCGCAGGCATTGCGGGTGGCGGACACGAGATTGCCGGATACATCCGCGACCCGAAAAAGCTGCTGTCCCCACAAAATGCGGCAGCTGCCGTGTTAGCCGTCATCCTCAGCCGCATTCCGATAGGTAAAGGGGTATCTTGGCTGTCCAATAAGCTGGGTCCCACTGCGAGAAGGTGGCTGGATACGCTTTCCGAGAAGCTAGGTTTGAAAACGCGCAATGAGCCGGATGTTCCCACTGGCGGAACTCGGGATCCGAAGCCGGACACTACGAATGAACAGCCGGAAGAGGCTCCGAGGAAGCCGGAGGAAGATAAGCCTGACAATGAAAAGCCGGATGAAAATAAGCCTGACAACGAAAAGCCGGATGAAAATAAGCCGAATGATAAACCGGATGAAGAAAAACCTGACGAAACGGAAGGAACCCCGCAAGAGGTACCGAGATATTCCGGAGAGCTGCAGAAGGTTAACAAGCCGGATGCTGCCGCGGATGCGCTTGCGGAGCGACTTGGCGGCGAATCGAGAATGAAGTTTGATTCCGACCCGATCGGCAGGGAATTCGACGCCATTAGCGATGAGTATGTTGCCCAGACCAAGCCTGCCCTGCAGCAGGTTAACAAAAAGGTCCGCGATCAAATGAAAGCGACCTTCGAAGCTGCGGAGCAGACCGGCAGAAAGGTCTATTATCATTTTGAAGGGGAGCCCGCCCAATCGGTTATTGACAAATTACATGAATACAGCCAAAGATATGGAATAGAAGTCCACATTGATACCGATCCATTATAACGACAAGGAGTGAGCATTCATGTATGAATTTCACGGCTGGGCTGCCATTCAGGAGAATCCTGCGGAGGCGGATGCCGGGCAGCTCGACATGATCATTCAGAAAATACAGCTTAAGATAACCGAATTTGCTTGGGGAAGCGGCTTGTTATCCTTAAATGCGGCTAACGGCTCCTATTACCTTCATGTCGGAGGTTTTACGAACCGCAAGGGAGCCGAGGCTGCCGAGATCGTTGCGCTGTATCAATTGATCGGCGAAATCGCGCCCGGTTCATACGGTCTTCTGTATACCAGAGACGATGAGAATCTGGAAGGCTATGATAACGAATTCCGGGTTCAGGTGCTGGCACGCGGGCAGTTGAAGGAACAAAGCGATCCGTTTCTCTCCCCTTGCGTCCCGGTGATCGAAGACGAAGTCGATTAATGACATGATAACTAAAGTTAGATAATAAAAGAAATCCCGTTACTCGCTACGTCATGATGTTCTCATGGATGGCGGGTTACGGGATTTATGGTTTATCTGGATATGGATCATCTATTCAATGATGTAACTACTACATACTCTTTGCACAAATTGATTGTGATTGCCACTGTGACTTAAGCTCGTCCGTTCAATTCATCCATCGTTGCCTGTATGATGATCCGCAGGCCATTCAACATCGTTTCATGGGATAAAGTCGGCAAGGACGGCTTCTCCACGGCCATCTCCATCGATGCCGGAAAATGTACAAAACCGCCAATGGCAGATTTTTGCTTTAAGCGAATATCGTTCAAAATCGCATACATCGTATTATTGCAAATATACGTTCCGGCTGTATTAGATACCGCAGCTGGAATTCCCGCTTCCTTCAGCCTGTTGACCATCAAACGGATGGGAAGGGTTGAAAACAGTCCGTCCGGTCCATCGGCGTCTATCGGCTCATCTTGAGGTCTTGCCCCCCGATTATCCGAAATCGTCGATTCCGGCGGTATGTCCTTGATATTGATGGCGATGCGTTCCGGGGTAATGGCGGTCCGCCCACCCGCTACGCCGCAGGCAATGACCGCATCGGGCTCGTATGCCTTCATCTCTTGCAGCAGAATCTCCGCACACTCATCGTAATGTACGGGAAGAAGCAGCGTTCTGATCTCTGCGCCGGGGAAGGAATCGTGCTTGATGTCCTCAACCAGTCTCTCCGTTGGATTAACTGAGCTGCCGCCAAAAGGTTCAAAGCCTGAAATTAATATTTTTAGCATGTATCATATCTCCTGTACTCGTTTATGTAAACTGCCGGGTCACGAAAATCGTACCAGCTTTTATTATAGCAGTGCTTGAACGCTTACGCCTTCAGCTTCAAGCCGTGATCGCAAGGCGCTCGCGAATAGCGTTGCATGCGGTCCATCTCCATGAATGCAGACGGTATCTGCCGCAATGGGGATCACCTTGCCGCTCAGGGTAACTACCACTTTGTTTTTCACCATTCGGACTACTTGCGTGACCGCAGCTCCGGGATCGGTTATGATGGCATCCGGCAGATGTCTCGGCGTGAGTGTGCCGTCATCCTGGTAGGTACGATCCGCAAACACTTCACTTGCTGTGCGAAGCCCTGCCTTCTCCCCCGCTGCGATTAACTCGCTGCCTGCCAACCCATACAGAATGAGAGTTGGATCGATATCCTTGATTGCCGATGCAATCGCATCCGCAAGGGCTCTGGATGTCGCTGCCATATTATACAGGGCACCGTGAGGTTTTACATGCTGCAGCCCGGACCCTTCCTGTATCGCAAAAGCCATCAAAGCTCCAATCTGATAGGTTACCATATCATAAGCTTCGGCAGGCGTAATCTCCATTCTTCTTCTTCCGAAGCCGGCCAGATCGGGCAAGCCCGGGTGCGCGCCGATTGCGGCACCACTCTCGATCGCTTGACGGACCGTTGCCCGCATGACCGCCGGATCGCCTGCATGAAATCCGCAAGCGATGTTGGCCGAAGTTATACTGCGAAGAAGCTCCGTATCATTGCCTAACCTGTAAGCACCGTAGCTCTCTCCCATATCACAGTTCAGGTCCACTCGAACCATGCTGACTCACCACTCCTTTAATTTAAGCTTGATCATGGACTCCAACATTCGAAACTCCCGAACATGAGCCGTATAGAGCTGTTCTGCTTCAGCCAACGAAATACCCGCAAAGCGAATCGCTGCTCCAGGCGACAGCTGAGCGATCAGCGAAATATCGACGGTTGCCACTTGCGCAATTTTGGGGTACCCTCCAAGCGTCTGCCGATCCGCCATTAGAATGATGGGCTGGCCATCTGCAGGTACCTGTACCGTTCCAAGGGCCACCGGCTCGGATATATATTCCTTTTCATGGGTCAATTGAAGCAGCGGACCGGACAACCTGTAGCCCATACGGTCCGATTGCGGAGTAACGGTGAACCGTTCTCCGAACAGCGCCTGCTTGCTGCCGTCGTCAAAGTCATCATATTGACGCCCTTTCAGCACACGTATCAACGTCTCCTGTCCTGGACCAGGATACCTTTCAGCAGAGACGGCCCATTTTGCGGTGAGGAAACCGCCATAATCATCAAGGTATCGTTCAGACGAGACCACAGGAAGCATAGAAAGATGGGCATGCAGCGTATCCCCCGTCTTCAACGGCCTCCCTTCATACCCGCCGATTCCGGCCCTTAAATAGGTGCTGCTGCTGCCCATTACCTGGTTGACATCAAATCCGCCCGACACCGCCATATAAGAACGGCAACCCGATACCGGCTGTTGAAACCTCAGAACACGGCCTGCTTTGATCAGCACGGGACGCCACATCGGAACCTTCACTCCTTCTATCGAGGGTGATAAATCCCCGCCGGTAATGGCAACCCACCGATCGCTATGAAATTCAACCGCAAATCCTGACCATGTAATTTCCAGAACGGCCTGATCATCCTCATTGCCAACTAGTCGATTGGCGATCCGATAAGCAGAGGTATCCATTGCTCCAGCCGTGATAATGCCGTATCTGCCGTAACCCCGTCTTCCCGCATCCTGAAGAGTCACAAGAAGTCCCGGCTTTATAACGGTTATACTCATAGACCCACTTCCCTTAACTGTTCGTATTCCTCCGCTTGAATAGGCCGAAACCGGATATATTGCCCGCTCTTCAACAGCGTTGGAGGCTCCGCTTCGGGACGAAATAAACCGAGCGGCGTCCGGCCGATAATCTGCCACCCACCCGGCGTTTCGATCGGATATATGCCGGTTTGCGTGCCGGCAATTCCTACGGATCCAGCCGGAATTTGCAGCCGGGGAGTCTGTTTCCTCGGTGTCGCAATCTGCTCCGGAACACCTCCAACATAGGGGAAGCCGGGCGCGAATCCAATGGCGTATACCAAGTAATCCTGCCCGGAATGAATACGAATGACATCCCTGGGGGTAAGGTCGTTCTGCTGAGCTACTTCCTCCAGATCCGGCCCATAGTCGCCCCCATAACAAATCGGTATGTCAACAACCTCATATTTCGTGATGTTCTTCTCTTCGGCTCCCGCCTCCATCCGCTGCTCGAGCATCGAACAGACGTAAGCAAACACGGTATCGAATCCGTCCGGTTTGCCGATCTTATCATAATCATAGTAAACCGCTACGCTCGTATACGAAGGGATGCATTCGATCCAGCCTGGAAAAGGGTTCTGCTCTATTCGTCTCGTCATAGCCGTGACCTGGCGATGCACCTTCTCACTCACGATATTTTCGAATTGTATGTGAACAGCCGAATCCCCTAAAGGGAAGAACGAATAAGACTTGCTCATAGGACATTCTCCATTCCATATGTACTGCTGATTATCGTCAATATTGAATGATTATTCCTATGATAGCAGAGAAACAGGCATCCGTTGAATATGCAATTTTATTATTTGTCGATGGAATCAGGAACAGTTGACTCTGACGGATCAGGCCAAGCGTCCATGCTGTATATCTGTATAATTTTAGGGAATGGTTGGCAAAATACTGAAGACGTACTTTGATAAGGAGGTGCCACCAACATGAGCCCACAAAACCAGAACAGTAACGAACCGACAAAAGCAGAAGTTCAAACCACGAAATTGAACAAAATGCCGATTCCAGGTGAATTCGACACTGAGATTTCTGCCGAAGAAGCAGCCGAGGTGTTTCAACAGCAGCAGCCAAACGCTGGTCATAGCTCCGAGAACCAGCAATAATACAAGTAGAAGACCTCACGGAAGATCCGTTGTTCACAGGATCGTCCGTGAGGTCTTTTTAGGTGTATTATTTACAAGTCATTCGGGTTTGTGGTTTAAATGAACCAACCACGAGACTTCATTTATGAGAGAAGGACACCCAGCCGAGCCCCGTATTCTTCCGCTTATATCCCCTTGGTGCCTAACCGCTTCGCTAGTTCGGCCAGATCATGCCCTTTCAGTGCGCCTTCCACCAGCTGCGGGAGAAGAGCAGGGGTGCATGCAAAGCAAGGTGTTCCGTCCCTGGACAGCAGCTTGGCTACCTGCTCATCATAGAACGGTTTTCCCTCGTCGGATAATGCGAGGAGACACATCGTCTTGACTCCCGCTTCCCGCAGTTCACGCATTCGCCGGATCAGCCCGGCTTGATTGCCGCCTTCATACAGATCCGAAATGATAATAAACAGCGTTTTTTTCGGTTCTTCAATAAACTGCTCGCAATAAGCGACCGATTTATGAATATCCGTTCCGCCGCCAAGCTGGATGCCGAATAACATATCCACCGGATCATTGGCACACTGCTCCGTCAGGTCAACAACTTCCGTATCGAACACGACCACACGGGTGTCTAGCGAGGGGATGCTTGCAAATATGGATCCGATAACGGAAGCCCAGATCACGGATTCCGCCATGGAACCGCTCTGGTCGATATCCACAATAACGGTCCATTCTTTGCTCCGTCTTGCCCTGTCAAAATAATAAAAACGCTCCGGCACGATCTGCTTGCGGTCCGCATCATAATTTTTCAGATTTCGCTGTATCGTCCGCTTCCAGTCAATACCGCTGAGCGAAGGAAGCGGTGTATGCTGCCTGCGGTTCAACGCCCCTGTCACAGCCCGGCGAATATCCTCCTGCAGACGCTGGACAAGCTCATCCACAACCGCCTTTACCAGCAGGCGCGCCGTATCCTTGGTTTTCTCGGGAATCTTCCCTTTCAGGGACAGCAGCGTGCCAACCAGCTGTATATCCGGCTTGACCGTAGCCAGAACCTCCGGTTCAAACAACAGCTGCTTCCAGCCCTTTCGTTCCATGGCATCATTCTGGATAATAGACACCACGTCTTCGGGGAAAAAGGTGCGGACATCCCCCAGCCACTGCGCAAGCCGGGGAGCGGACTTTCCTTGCCCGGCTGTCCGCTGCCCCGCGGCCGCACTTCCGGCTTCCGCCCCGCCGTCCGTATTATCATAAATCGCGGCCAGCGCACGGTCCATAATCATCTCTTCCTCCGACAGCTGTATGCTTCCCCCGGGGTTATAGCCCGCTAGCTGAGGTTCGGCCGACTGGCCCAGAATGAGCCGCCAACGCGATATTTGGTTGGGTTCCGGTATGCTCATCGTCTAAAAGTCCTCAAAGTCAAAATCATTCAAGTCGTCAATCATCTTCGCTTCTTCCTCCTTCAGATCGCCGGTCAAAATCTCGGCAGCCTGCTCTGCATTCACACCCCATAGCTCGCCAAGCAGCTCGGCAATCATCGTCTTCTCCTTCGCCGAAAAGCTGCTGAACGCCCGGCGCAGAAAAACAAGCGCACGAGTGAATTCATCATCCTCCAGGGACTGGATGTATTCATTCAGCTGCTCCCACAGACTTAACCGCGAGAGAAGAGCATATCGGTTCCGCATCGATAAGCCTTCAAACCATCCTGCCCCCAAATCGGCCGGAATGCCGGGGGATAATCTCCGCGACACTTCTTCGGCACACTGCCGGGCGGAAATCGCATTCCGCTCCATCAATACTGCACATGCATATCCCGACAAACGGGCGTTCAGGTCATCTCTTTCGGACAAATGCCCGAGCTCTTGCAGCCAAAGTTCCTCGTCCACCTGCTCCGCATGCTCCAAGGCGACGCTGTTCAGCTCATTCATGGCGGTTATCATTGAGCCGGATACCTCGTCGCTGCACTGGCTGCCATCGAGCAGAAACAAGCAAGCGCGCGTAAAGAGCTGCTGCAGCAGCGGTACAAGGGGCTCTGTATCCATCCGCCTGATCCCGCCATAACGGATCAGCACGGATAACTCCCGGGAAGCTGCCGCAATCTGAACGACATCGCGGCTGTCCACAGCAAGCTTTTGCAGGGTCTGCCGACCCGCTTCCATCTGATGAATCATCCCGCATTCATACGCGATACGAATCAGCGCAGAGGCTTCGGCAATCGAACTGCAGCCCGCCAGCTTTTGCTGGAGCATATAAGCGGCAGCCACCTCTACCGTCTCACCCAGCAGCGTCGATTCAACGACCTGAATTTCAACCTCCGGCGTCCATTGCACAACCCAGTGCTCCGCCCATGCTCCTTGCTCCTGCCCGCTGGGTCTGGCCTTAACAAATTCAATCCCCAGCAGCTTCAGGCGATGAAACAAAAAGGACCGGTTCAAATCGAGATACGCGGACTCTTTCGAGGTAACCCTCCGGTTCTCGCGCAAATCCAATATTAAATCGTTGGCTACAACCGATTTATACTTCTCCAGCTTCAGCCTCTTCAGCTGGCGGTTCAGGTCGTCTTGGATCGGGGTCTGGCTGACGCCTTCCGCCAGCTCGCCGACCGCCGTGCCGATCTCCACACGTGCAAGCTCCTCAGCCACGACCGCAAGTTCGCCGCGCCCAAGCAGCGTCTGGGCCGCATCCCGCAAATCCCGAAGTGTCGGGAGACTGCCCCCGTGGAGCGCTGCCAGCGACTCCGCCAGCCGGACGGCTTCGATCACCTCCGCCGTGGAGCGGTGGGTGCCGTTCTTTCTCATCGAGCCCGCCACCATGGATAAATAATGATGCGGCAATTCCGCTAGAGAACCCTCCTGCATTCGTTCCCACATCATCTCAAAATAATGGGGAGCGATATTCCCGGCACCATAACCGGAAATGGACGACAGCTTATAATAGGAATAAGGCATAAGCGTCAGCTTGGTTATCCGGGAAGGAAGCTGACTCAATTCCTCGTCGCTCATCGGGCTGGACAAATCGCGAAGAGCCGAGGCATGGTAAGCCCCGCACACGACTACGATGCGCTCGGGGTCATGCCCCGCCGCAATCGCTTCAACAATCTGGCGGCGCATATACGACTCCCGGACGGCATTGTAGGCGTATTCCACAGTATCCTTCCACCGCTCTTTCTCCTCCGACAGCTCTCGCATCTCCATGGAAAAAGCCGATATGGATTGCCGGTAAGAACCTTCGCTCAAATTATGCTCGTAGCTCCGCTCCCAGTACATATCGTAATCGTCTTCACCGGCAAGCTCGGCAATCCGCTCATATAGGGATTTTTCGTCCGGCCGACTTTCGTCCATCGGTCCAGCTGGTACCGAGTCGGAACCAAGTTCCTCGCCTTCAAGTTCTTTCACGCGCGTTTCGTCATCCGAGCTGCGGCGCAGATCCTGCAGACAGACGGCAGCAGATGAGGGCAGGTCGATAAATGCGGCATAAGCTCCGTGCTTCTGCGCCCATCTCATGGCCTGATATTCCGGGGAGTATACTGCAAAAGGCCACAGAATCGTTCGTACGGGCAGTTCTTCGGTAAACGCCAATATGGCTACCGGCGGCTTGGTTGTTGCCTGAGTCAGATTCCGTATTTCCCCGCTTGCATCCGACGGCCCTTCGATGAGCACGGCCGTGGGATTGATCTCATCCAGAAAGTCCAGTACATGCTTCGCACCGGCGGGCGACAAATGCCGAACTCCAAAAACATGTATGCCGGCAGCATTCACTGGTTGATCTCCTTGCATGCGTTATATAAGCCCCGCCACTCCGCTCCGCGTTTTTTCATAATGTTATCAAGATATTCCTTCCATACGAGCCGGTCTTTATCATCGTCCTTCACAATCGCCCCTTGAAGTCCCGCTGCCAAGTCCTCGTCCGTCAGCTCACCGCTGCCAAAGCTCGCTGCCAGCGCCATGCTGTTCGTCAGGAGCGATATCGCTTCAGCCGTCGAGATCACTCCGGCCGGGGACTTCACCTTTTCCTTTTTATCCAGCGTCATGCCGCTGCGCAGCTCACGAAAGATCGTCACGACCTTAAGCAGTGCTTCATCTGCGGGAGCAGCAGCCTGCAGATCATAAGAGGAGGCAATCTCCGACACCCGTTTCTTTACGATTTCAATTTCGGTATTCAGATCCGCTGGAGCGGGAAGAACGATAATATTGAAACGGCGCTTGAGCGCAGTGGACATCTCATTGACCCCGCGGTCTCTTGTATTTGCAGTGGCGATAATAGAGAATCCTTTCCGCGCGTTCATTTCTTTACCGAGCTCAGGCACCGATATCGTCTTTTCCGACAAAATGGAGATCAGTGCATCCTGTACCTCGGAGGCGCAGCGGGAAATCTCTTCGAAGCGGGCTATCCCTCCCGCTTCCATCGCCCGCATGATCGGACTCTGCACCAACGCTTCGGGAGTCGGGCCTTGAGCGAGCAGCATGGCATAGTTCCAGGAATAACGGACATGCTCTTCACTCGTTCCTGCCGTTCCCTGAACGACCAGACCGGAATTCCCGTAGATCGCTGCGGCCAGATTTTCGGACAGCCAGGATTTGGCTGTACCTGGTTCCCCGATCAATAATAGAGCACGGTCGGTGACCAAGGTAGCGACCGCCATCTCGATCAGCCGCTTGTTCCCGATATATTTAGGCGTGATTTCCGTTTTGCCTGCCTTGCCGCCAACAATGAATTTGAGTACGGATTGAGGCGACATCTGCCATCCGGCTGGAATGTTTCCCGAATCCTCCTTACGCAATGCTTCCAGCTCGTGACGGAACAGTAATTCCGCGGGCTGCCGCATGATATCTTGTAATTGCTCTTGTCCAGCTGCCATGGGCTATTCACTCCTTTAATTTTCTTGCTCCTTCATCATCCGGAGGATGTAACGAAGCTGATCCTCGGCGTTGTCCCGAAAGTTGCCTTGCACCGCAAGAACGCGATCATAATACATTGCCGGTAATCGGCAAAGCTGCTTGAATATAAAAGGTTCAATCATGTAGCAGTCCTGATTGCGCTTATCCTCCAGTGCGACCACGATCGCTTCAAATAACGCCTCATCCTTCATGCCGGAGCGAACAAGCCCCATAATGATCAAGTTGGCAAAACGGTTGCGGAATTCCGGCGAGTTCTTCAGTTTCGCCAGTAAATACGACTCGGCTTCGTGATGTCCCCGGCGGGCGAACGCGCTTACCAGCGCAAGCTCATCCTGCTCGATAAACAGCTCAAGCCATCTGTCATCCCAGCTTGCTTGCAGCTGCTCCTGCGGAAGCATTTCCACGTAATACGTGTAACTTTCCTTCCCCGTAAACGGCATAACTTCCTCATACGGTTTATACTGCCTATGGATAACCATATCTGACAGGGTGTCCAGAAGCCTTTTTCGTTCCTTGGCCGCGTTGCCAAGCGACGAAGAGCCGAAGCCTTGCAGCAGAACGTCCTTGTATTGTTCAAATACGCAGTCCGGCGGCAGCACGCGCGCGGCTTTTTGGAATACCTCGCGGACATATGAGCTGCTATGTCTGTATTGCTCCAAATCGTTCTCCGCGTTTTGGCGAAGCAGTTCCCTGGCTTCCTCGGAATCTACACGATTCATGTAAATGACCGCTTCATTCATAAGGTATGCCCAGCCCAAAGACTTGATATATAAGGAATACTGCTGAAGCACGTTCCGGTACAGCTCTTCGAGAGCAGAACTTTGTTTATCGTGCAGTGCCCACAAGCAGCGCTTCACCTTGCTCCAGCTCTCCTCCCGCTTTGACTTGTCATCCGGAAATTCGGAAACCGCTTGAAGCTCGGCGGACATGTCTCGTACAAGCCAATCCGTCAACAAGGCGGAGCGGCATTTGCCAAGGGCAGGGTTAACCAGCTCTTGGTCTTTTCCTTGAGCGGCTTCATACAATCGCTCCACAGCCTGCTCCGAACCGTTCTCTGCAAGCGCGTCGTATGCGGCTTCGCGGATGACTTTCTTCTTACTCTTACTCCATTCCATTAGATCAGCTTCATACTCTTCGTAGCGGGCAAGCAATTTGATCGCCATGCACCTCACCTCGTCGCTGCCGATCTCGGCTGCTTGTCGGATCAGCTCCGCTATTTCCCTGCCGCCAGTTTGGGCCATCACCTTCAGCTTGCGCGACTCCGACTTTCCGCCCGCGGGATTAAAGCTTTCCATCAGAAATGGAATGATTTCAGATCCATACGACGGCAAGATCTCATTGGCCGCTAGCTCGCCAATCTCCACATAAGGGTCATTCAACGCTTCAATCGAAAGGTATACCAGCCGGAAATCACGGAACAAGCCCTCCTTCCATGCTTCTTCTATGATCTCGTAACGGCCGCCGCCCGTTGTAGTCAGCGCTGTCTGTACAGCGGAAAGCTTGCGGAAGGATAAATTAGATGACAGTGAAACCGAATGATGGTCTACCGGATGGAGCTCTCCTTCAGGGGCTGTTGTTCCTTGTGTATGCAGCACGGAGCTCAGCAGCTGGTTCAAATCCTGAAGCAGCTGAGCCGATGAAGTCTCCTTCCCGGATTCCGGTTCGATTAAAGCGCTGATCCCTTCACCCAATCTCTTGAACACGGGAGCGCGCTCTCCCAGCTGCTGAAACTGCGGCAGCAGCCTCTTGAGGCGAAAGTCGCCGGCTGCGAGTTCGCTGCCGGCAATATATAAACGCCTAACCTCCTGGTTAAGCTCCTGCAGTAATGCCGTACTCATGGTCGTTCCTCCTTCGTTATCCCTGCTCAGTACAACAGCCGGATGATTTCGTTATTCGTAACAAGGGTCAGCGGCTGCGCCAAGAGTCGGCCCGTCGTCAGGCTGTGCTCAAACATAACCAGCATGGAGACGCCGCTCAGCTTCTCCTCCGGCAAATACCGCAGCATCGGGACCGTCGACTGTAAAAATACGTCGCCAAGGGCAATCGACTGTCCGGCTTCATCCGTGATGGCATACTGACCTTCGTCGTTCCGGCTGATCCGGGAAACATGTAACAGCATCACGGGATGGCTGTCAGCCAGCGGATTTTTCAGCTGGTTCTTCACCTTTTTAACTGCGTCAGCATAAGAGTTCGCCGCATATTCGTGAATCCAAACGAAATCCTCCGCTGTCAACGGAATTGAAGCCATCTCTTCAAAGCGGACTCGTCGGTTCATATCCCCCGGATAACGATAAAGCACTGGGACTCGGGCTTTTTCGAAAAAGCTGTCTTCCTCACGCATCAGCTTGGCGGCCTTATAGGGACGGTACTGAATCGTTCGGTGAATTTCGCCGCTGTCCTTCTGAATCCAGTATCCGATATCCACATGCTCCAGCCGTGCATCGTCGGCATAACTCAGAAAGGAAAGCTGTATCAACTCCGCCTTTTCACTTACGAGTCCGAAGCTGTGCAGCTCCGTCAGCTGCCAGGCGTGCCCCAGCCATTCCTCAATCGTCGACTCATGGTCCAGCGCCATATCCGGATCCTCAAGTTTTGAAGTCAGGTATTGTCTGCCTTTTTTAATGATTGCGTTCATAACAGCAAGCTGCCCCACCGCATATGTATAAGCTTTCTCCAGGTCTTTGTCTGACAGCACCAACGCCAGGCGGCGAAGTTCCGACTGAGCACCCGATAAATAATAGTTGCCCATCTGCTTTACATGTTCCTGGATCCGCTTTTGTTCCTTTTTATCCAATGTTCCTAATCCGTTCCGGATCAACGAGTGGATCAGCCTCTCTAATACGTCCAGGCCTTCCAGCTGCGCATTGATTTTCTTTTTTAATGCCGATTTGTTGACCTTCTTCGGTTTGGGCGATGCCCCTTCGGTTGTTTCTTTGAGCTTACGCTCTTCCCGCTTCTCCGCTTTCTCCCGTTTGGCGGCCAAATCCCCCGGCACCTCGGCGGGTGTAAACGATGCTCCGCCTGCATACGCATAGAGCAGACCAAGCACATGCTTGCACGGAAACTGCCGACTCGGGCAAGTACACCGCATAACCGGCTTCTCCGGTACCGCAAAATCGGCGGACGGCTGGTAATCGGAACTTCCGCTGCCAGCACATGTGCCAAAAAGTACGGCATGATCCACCGTATGATGGAGCTGCAGAAACCGTCCTTTTTTGACAAGACCCTGCCCATTCTTTATGGCCGCGCTATTCGGTGCTTGCGAATCGATCCATGACTCTGTAATCTCAACCAAACTCATACCCTCCTAAATCAAGTCGCTGCCGGTCATGCACAGCAAAATTATCCACTACTTTTAATCATATCGAATCTGGGCCTGACTCCCTACCCTTCTTAAGACCTATTTAAGAACACTCATTCCTATTTATTCAATCATCCTCATCCTTTATTGGATGATAAAGGAAACTGCATTAAGCGGAAGTTTTTCTTGCGAGATAAGGATGCTACGCCTTGGAAGTTTATACTTTCTTATCTCTAAAAAAAGAGCCGGCATAACCGGCTCTTCAGAAATCGATATCGTCATTAATCTTTTCTTACTTGATACCGCCCTGTTCTAACCTCGAGAATATATTCTTCAGGGAAAGGCATGCCGGATTCCAGGGCATCCTGTACGGCTTGTTCAATAGGGTAAGGCACGCGAATAAATTGAATGTTGAGAGGAGCCGGATCTTCGCTGTCATAGATTCCATCCAAAATGACATAGGAGGCCTCAGGCATTTCAAGGGGATTGCCAACGCTGCCGGTATTAAATAGCGTTCTCCCGTCCAGATGCTGGTGATATGCATTATGAATATCCCCGTAACCAGCAACGTCCGCGATTCTCGGATCCCCGCCCAGCGGGGAACTGTGAAACAAGGTTTCAAGCTTCTCCTGGCCATCCCATGGTTGTATTCGCTCGTACACGCTGCGGGGCGATGCATGAAACAACCGGATCCATTTACCGCTCATCATGAACTCAAGGATATACGGAAGATCGGCAAGATATTGAAGCCTCTCGCGTCCGAGTCTATGCTGATGCCATAGGAGGACCGGATCATCGGTTTCCTTACCTATAAAGTCGTCCCAATTCCCCTTGATGACATGCTGGCAATGGGTTCTCACCATATCAACCGCGATATCTCCGTGCGGGCCCTTGCCAATCAAGTCGCCCAGGCAGTAGATGGTTTCGATTCTGCGCTGTCTGATATCCTTCAGAACGGCTTCCAGCGCAGGGATGTTTCCGTGAATGTCGGAGATCAATGCAATTTGCGTCAATGAACCCGCCTCCAAGCTTCGTTTATTTCGAATTGCTGTGGTTATGGCTTAGTGAATCCCTTAATTCATCATATGCGTCTCGAAGCCAGGGATGGACTACCTTCAGCAATTCACGTCGATTCCATAAGTATTGAATATATTCGAATGCCGCATGATCCAGCGAGAT
The DNA here is from genome assembly GCF_037969785.1 of Paenibacillus sp. FSL W7-1332. Lineage (NCBI taxonomy): Bacteria > Bacillati > Bacillota > Bacilli > Caryophanales > Paenibacillaceae > Paenibacillus > Paenibacillus sp. FSL W7-1332. Next base: position 4,531,829 of record NZ_CP150209.1, read on the forward strand.
TTGCAGCTGGTCCGTAACCTCCTCTGAATACGGGGGGATTCCCGTTTGATCCCATTCCAATTTGTCAGCGACGAACAGTACCTTGTCTAGCAAAGAAGCCTTGGATCTCAACGTCGTATGGCAACCAACAGCGTTCAATATTTCCGGTTCTGTAATCTTGAACAAATCCTCAGCCATATATGCCGATATTTTCTGATGGACGATCATGGGAAATAACTCTTCTTCGGGCAATACTTCCAAACCGATCTCACGGGATACTTGAATGCGGACATGATTCGGAAAAACGGCACTAATATCATGCAGATACCCGGCATATTCAGCAGCGTTCGGATCGGCACCATAGAGAATTGCAATTCTGCGGGCTTCCTCCCCCACTTTAAGCACATGCTCTGCTGTTTTTGGGCATTGGTGTTTCTGCAGAAAGCGGACCACGTCATTTCTAAGATTTCCGGTGAGATCGTGTCCCCCAAGCTCACGGTAGAAGCTGATCATCAAGCGATGCTTACGCGGGTCATTCACTCTTTTCACCTCACCCAATTCCTTGAATTTACCAATCTAGCACTTCATTTTCCATACAATATTAACTTATACTGAGAATAGTTTGAAGCTATTATACAAGAAAGTCAAAGAAAGGAGGTCATCCGATTCTACGCATTATCGACCAAACCCATTCGGTCAGATGATGCGGGATATCAACGTTGAGTAAGACATAACGAACCTATTGGAAGGAGGAAGCAATGATATATTAGGAAAGAATTGATCGATCCGTGATATGGCCCCCGGTTTGTCCATTTATTATTCCTTAATATGGAATGTTTCGATTTTTAGTCTAATGTTTATTAACGTAATCATATATTTTACTCACGCGAGCTTGGTAACTGAATAAGATTTAAGCATCACCGACTTCACCACGTTAGGAGGCTGACGATAGTGAATACACGCAGGATGGTTAGCTTGGGGTTACTGATTCTTGTTATGATCATCAGTGGTTGCACGGGAAATGCTTCCACTGAAAAAACGAAAACGCTTACACTCTGGTACTGGAACCGAAGCCTGGACGATGAGCTGATTAAGTCTGTTGAAAAGGAATTCCCGGGGATTCGAATCGATGCGCAAAAAATCGGTGGCGACTTCAAATCGAAGCTAAAGACAACGCTGGCGGCCGGTTCCGGTGGACCGGACATCGTCGCTTTTAACGACTGGGTGGCAGAGCTGTTTACGAGCTCGGACCGTTTCTACGATCTGTATGAGCTGGGCGCCAAGGATATTGAGCCGGATTTCCTGGATTGGAAATGGAAGCTTGGCGTTACCCCGGAAGGCACCATGATTGCCCTTCCGATCGATACGGGGCCAACGGCCCTATATTACAGGGCCGATTTGTTCGGGGAAGCCGGGCTGCCAACCGAACCGGAAGAGGTACACGCGCAGCTTGGCACGTGGGATCAATACTTCGAAGCCGGGCAGAAGCTGCAGGAGCATTTTGATCAAAAAGTGAAAATGCTCGACAACATCACCAACATTTACACGCAAATGAATGCTCAGTCTGAACGCATATATTTTGCCGAGGACAATACGTTTATCGGCGAAACTCCCGAGTCCTCCATGAAAACGGCGTGGGATACGGCGGTGAAGGCTTCCCAGATGAAGCTAAGCGCCAACGCCAATACGTCTTCCTCCGAATGGAATGCCGCCATGAACAATGGACGGGTCGCTTCCTTTGTCGGTGCGGTGTGGATGAAGGAAATATTGATGCAGGCGGCGCCGGATACCAGCGGCAAGTGGAGAGTAGCACGCGCCCCTGGCGGGGACGGCAACAATGGCGGCTCCTTCCTGGCCATTATGAAGACGAGTAAATATCCGCAAGAAGCATTTGAAGTGATGAAATATATTCAGAGTCCGGAAAATCAGGTTCAATCCTTTAAGAAGATCAACCTCTTCCCTTCCGCCAAAGACGCGCTGGATGCCCCCGTGATGAAGGAGCCCGAGGAATTTTTCGGGAATCAGGCAACTGGCGAGGTGTTCTCGGAATCTGCGCGTAACGTCAAACCTGCTTATTTCGGTGGTAAATTCGCTAATGTAAACGGCATTGTCAATCGAGAGCTGTCATCCGTTGCGCTCCAGGGCAAAAATCCTGATAAAGCCTGGGCAGACGCGCTGGCCAGAGTCAAAAAAGAACTGCTGCGCTGACCAAGGTTCTTGTTTTGCGAGGTATGGCTTTCCGATTGTTAGGAGTACTTAAATACCAACCGCTACAGGAGGTACAGTACGATGGATAATCCAATGCTGAATCGCACGCCCGTGGAACAGAAGCCTGTTCCTAAACATCCGAAATCTCAAGACCGACTGTCTGCACAGATATGGAAACACCGCAAAGAATATTTGGCGATCTCCCCATTTTACATTCTATTTGCCATATTCGGCCTTTTCCCGATTGCCTTCTCGATGTTCCTGTCCTTTCAGAAATGGGACGGCATCGGGGAGATGACCTATAACGGGCTGGGCAACTACCAATTCATGCTCACCGATCCGGAATTCTGGAGAGCCGTCGGCAACACGCTGCTCATCTGGATTTACTCCACGATACCGATGCTGTTTATCGCGCTGGTCGTTGCCTTCCTGCTTAATGCATCATTTGTCCGGTTCCGCACGTTCTTCCGGATCGGCTATTTCCTGCCGAACGTCACCTCACTCGTGGCGGTTGCCATCGTGTTCGGCACCGTATTCTCGAACAATTACGGCCTTCTCAACTATATGCTGTCCCTGCTCGGCCTGAACTCCATCGAGTGGTTGAATAAGACATGGGGCATACAGCTCGCCATTTCGGTCATGGTCATATGGAGATGGGCAGGGTATAACGCCATTATCTATCTTGCCGGGCTTCAGAGCATCCCGACCGTCCTGTACGAAGCAGCCAAGATCGACGGAGCCTCCGGCATTCAATCCTTTTTCAAAATCACCATTCCCAATCTTAGGCCCATCATTCTCTTCACGGTCATTACCTCGACCATCGGCGGCATGCAGATCTTCACCGAACCGCAGGTGCTTGTTGGCAATGATGGTGGCGTCAGCGGCGGCGGTATGACCATCGTCCTCTACCTGTACCGTGAAGCCTTCGTGAATAACTATTTCGGATATGGCGCTGCCGTCGGCTGGGGAATGTTCCTGCTCATAGCGATCTTTTCCATCGTGAACTGGAAAATGGTGCAGGGCAGTCCGTCCAATGACTGAAATGGGGGTGAATCGTATGTTCAAATGGAAATCCATATTCCTTCACATCGGGTTAATCGCCGGACTGCTGCTGTCGATTTTCCCCTTCTATTGGCTGCTTGTCATGGCAACCCGAACCACTTCGGATATTTACAGCTTTCCTCCGAAACTATGGTTCGGTCCTCACTTGCTTGATAACGTGTCGAGGGTGCTGAGCAGCATTGATTTCTTCGGCGCCTTCTGGAATACTCTGTTCGTGGCTTCCGCTTGTACGCTGTTAGTCTTATTCTTTGATTCCCTGGCCGGATTCACGTTCGCCAAATTCCATTTCCCGGGCAAAAAATGGCTGTTTGTGCTGCTGCTGGCTACCATGATGGCGCCGGCCCAGCTGTCCCTGGTACCCTCCTTTGTCATTATGGCAGAGTTCGGATGGGTAGGAACTTATAAGGCGCTGATCATTCCCGGAATGGTAAACGCCTTCGGGATCTTCTGGATCAGGCAATATGCACAGGAGTCGGTGCCCTCGGAGCTGCTGGATGCTGGCAAAATCGACGGCTGCGGATTCTTCCGCCTCTACTGGAATATATCGCTGCCGATTCTGCGTCCCGCCCTATCGTTCCTGGCTGCCTTCACGTTCATCGGCGTATGGAATGACTACCTGTGGCCGCTAATTATTCTAAATGATGAGAACAAATTCACCCTGCAGGTTGCGCTTTCCTCATTGAACGGAATATACACGACCGACTATTCGATGGTCATTGCCGGTACGCTGCTCGCCGTCATTCCGCTGATCGTTTTGTTCCTGTTCATCAGCAAGCAATTCATTTCCGACATTGCAGCAGGTGCCATTAAGAGTTAACGGCAAAAGGGTATCCCAAAAGATCTTAGATCTATTGGGATACCCTCTTATTTGTTAAAAGCAGCCTTTTATTTTACCCCAGATCATACCGCCATACCGAAACCATTACGGCACCATCGCCAGCTTCTCATGGTCCGGAGTTTCACTCTCCTCTTCTGAACCAACGACCGTCTCCCGCTTTAACTCCGCTGTTTCATCCAACTTTTTGCGCCCCATTACCGTTGCTGCCGCAAGCGCTAACGCTGCAGGAACGATAGCCCAAGCAAACGTAGCCGTAATGGAGGAAGCAAGTGAGTCCGAGATCGGCTTGAGCAGCTCGGCCGGAATCAGCGACCTCGTCTCCGGCGCCAATAAGATGTGAGGGTCCTTGAGATCGAATCCTTCAGGCAGCGACTCGGTGTTCATCACGCTCGATCCCGAGGATAAGGAACCGGCAAAGGATCGGCTCTGTATCAACCCGAACACCGTAATCCCAATCGTCATCCCAAGCGACCGCGTAAAGTTAAAGGTAGAACTCGCCATTCCACGCTGCTTATAGGATAAACCATGCATCACGGCAGTACTCAGCACGGAGAACGAGCCGCCGATGCCAAGCCCGATCAGCACCATGTACAGGGTTACGATGAACCTGCTGGATTCCGCCGTTAGTGTCGAAGCAAGCACCATCCCTCCCGTGAACAGGACAAGCGTCGGGATCATGATGTTACGATACGATATTTTACTCATCAGAAAACCGCTCACCGTAGCCGTGATGACCGAACCCACCATCATTGGCAGCAGGACGAGCCCCGAGTTCGTTGCGCTTCCGCCAAGGACGCCTTGAATGAAGATTGGAATATACACGGAAGCCACGATGAAGGATCCTCCGCTGAATAAGCCGCACAGCACACTGGAGGTATAGAGTTTATTCTTGAACAAACGAAACGAAATGATCGGTTCTTCCGCCCTTCTCTCCGCAAGCACGAAGAGGACCAGCATGACAAACGCCGCAGCAAACAACGTCAGGATAATCCAGGAATTCCACGCCAACTGCTTGCCGCCAAGCTCTAAAGCAAACATGAAACAGATCACGCCTGTCAGGAGCGTAGTGGCGCCCATCCAATCAATCGGCTGTTTGGAGCGTTCATGCGATTCTTTATAGAACAGCGTTACCATCATGAAAGCCACGATGCCGATTGGCAAATTAATATAGAATATCCACTGCCATGTAATCTGATCGGTAATATACGCACCTGCGAGCGGTCCGAATATGCTGGATAATCCGAACACGGCTCCGAATAACCCGGTAAGCTTACCCCGCTTTTCGAGGGGAACCGTATCGAACATAATCGCGAATGCAATCGGGATGAGCGCACCGCCACCAATACCTTGCACGGCACGATATAGCGCCAGTTCCGTAATGGAGTTCGCCGTACCGCACATCACGGAACCCAGCATAAATACAATCATCCCGAATACAAAAAACTTTTTGCGCCCATACATGTCGGACAGCTTGCCGAAGATCGGCATTCCCGCAAGCTCAGCGACCATATAAGCGGAGGTCACCCATACAAAATGATCAAGTCCTCCTAGCTCCCCGACGATATTCCCCATAGCGGTCGCTACGATCGTATTGTCCATGGAGGCCATTAATATGCCGAGCAGCAGGCCGGCAAGCACGATGGGTAATTTGTTGGTTGATTGTGTCTTCAAGTTCTCATACACTCCTTCTAAGTAGGTTTCCTTCTTCTTTACTGTCGTCATTGTAATTCAGAAAGTATGACAGGTGACTGTCACACTTTTATCCCCGATTCCTCTTTTTTTCAAAATACATATAAATACAGCCCAGAGACTTTATGCACTCATCCCTGGTAGCGTATAATCGGGATATCCAACTCATGAAGGAGGTTCATGTGGAATGAAGATCAGTGAATTATCGCAAATCAGTCAGGTCAGTGCACGCTCCATCCGGCATTATGAACAAAAAGGCCTGCTTGAAGCCCACAGGCTTGAGAACGATTACCGTCATTTCGACAGATCTGCCATCGAGCGGGTTAAAATGATTCAATTGTATTTGAAGCTGGGATTAACGACGGATCAAATCAGAGCTTTATTCAAAGGGGAAATCTCTTCTCCAGATGATTACGAGTACTGCGAGGAAATGCTGTCCATTTACCAAGAGAAGTTAAGTCATGTGGATGGTCAGATCGCTGCTCTCCATGAGTTGAAAAGGCTGCTTGAGCGGCAAATTTCCCTTACGATGAAGAAAAAGAACCAGGTCCCCGTCTAACGACATACGCGGCCCCGAGCGTCATGATGCTCGGGGCCGTTCTTTTCGATGATGAGATCCGTTATCTGCATACCTCCTTAACGTGTTAAAATAAAGGTGTACATCTGAAATGGAGGAAATCTACATATGGACAATTTCGAGAAAAATTTGGAGAAATACGCGGAGCTGGTCGTTAAGGTAGGCGTAAACATTCAGCCAGGCCAAGTGCTGATCGTCAATGCTCCAATCGAAACCGTAGAGTTGACACGCCGCATCGTGGCCAAGGCATACGATGCAGGTGCCAAATATGTGCAAGTCGACTGGGAAGATGAGAGAATCACCCGCATTCGCTACGAGAAAGCACCCGCTGACTCCTTCGGTTATTATCCGCAGTGGCAGGCCGACGCCATGCAGCAGCTAGCCGAAGGCGGAGGAGCCATTCTGCGCATTAAAGTCCCGGATCCGGAGCTGTTCCGCGGCATTGATTCGACCAAAGTATCTACAGCCGTAAAAGCCGCTGCCGTAGCCAACGAGAAATACCAGGTTTACGTGCGCAACAATAAAATCAGCTGGTCGCTCATTAAAGCCCCTACCCGTGCCTGGGCCGATAAGGTATTCGCGGATCTTCCCGAAGAGGATCGGATTCAAGCCATGTGGGATGCGGTATTCCAGATGAACCGGGTGGGCAGCGAAGATCCGGTTGCCGCTTGGCGGGATCATATAGCTCAGCTGAAACTGCGCCAGAACCACATGAATGCCAAACGCTATAAAGGCTTCCACTATCGTGCGCCTGGAACGGATCTGCGCGTGGACATGCCGGAAGGGTATCTCTGGCTCGGCGGCGGCGACGAGAATGAAGCCGGCGTATATTTCGTGGCGAACATGCCGACCGAAGAAATCTACACGATGCCTCACCGTACAGGCGTGAACGGAACCGTAACGAGTACGCTGCCGCTTAATCTAAACGGCCGCCTGGTGGAGGGCATGAAGCTCACGTTCAAGGACGGCAAGGTTGTCGAGTATGAAGCCGAATCCGGGCGGGAGCATCTCACAACACTGCTGGAAACGGACGAAGGCGCGTCTTATCTGGGAGAAATGGCACTCGTACCGCATGATTCGCCAATTTCCCAGCTGAACCGTGTCTTCTATAACACCGGTATCGATGAGAATGCATCGTGCCATTTTGCGCTGGGCAGCGCCTACCCTGTCAATATCGAGGGCGGTACCAAAATGAGCAAGGAAGAACTTATAGCTCGCGGAGCCAATGTCAGTCTGACGCATGTTGATTTCATGATCGGATCGGCCGAGCTGGACATTGATGGCGTGCTGGCTGACGGCACGATTGAACCTGTATTTCGCGGTGGACGATGGGTTTAACTACACTCTAGATCCGTGTTCAGATTCACAGCTGTATACTTGAAACAAAGCCCTGCGGGAATTCGCGGGGCTTTACTAATATCCGTAACTCTTTGTGCTGATTTAAAAAGAAATAAACGAAGTCGATTTTTTTTACTTTACTTATATTGGAAGCGCTTTTATAATTTAATATAACATAAAACATTTCACATAATTATGAATTAATATCGCAAGATGTTGGAGGTGATCCGGGAAAAGATAGGCGCTGCACGGATTAGCAATGCCCATTTCACAATGAAGGGAAGAGAACAATGATGAAACAAAAAGGGAAATGGCTTATCTCGCTTTTGCTTGCCATCAGTTTATGCACAGCAGGCACGCAGTCCGCTTTTGGTGCATTCTGGAACCTGAGCGGCGATATTGTTGTACATGACCCAACCATCATCAAGGAAGGAAACACATGGTACACTTTCTCTACCGGTCAGGGCATCCAACTGCTGAAATCGACCAACGGCACGAACTGGTCCAGATCGAACCAGGTATTTGCTTCCCCGCTGTCCTGGTGGAAAACCTATGTACCAAACCAAAGCACCAACGATCTATGGGCGCCCGATATTGAATATTTCAACGGCCGCTACTGGCTCTATTATTCGATCTCCTCCTTCGGCTCCAACACATCCGCTATCGGCCTGGCTTCCACGACCAGCATCTCCTCCGGCAATTGGCGAGATGACGGTCTCGTCACGCGTACGACCTCCTCCAATAATTACAATGCGATTGATCCGACGCTGACAATCGATAAGGACGGCAATCCGTGGCTGGCCTACGGCTCATTCTGGAGCGGACTCAAGCTGACCAGGCTTGATGCAAATACAATGAAACCGACCGGAAACCTGTATTCCATTGCCTCACGCCCGAACAACGGAGGTGCCGTTGAAGCGCCTACCATCGTATATAGAAACGGTTACTATTATCTGTTCGCCTCCTTCGATTCCTGCTGCCAAGGGGTCAACAGCACCTACAAAATCGCTTACGGCCGTTCCACCAGCATAACAGGTCCATACGTGGACAAGAACGGTACCAGCATGTTGAATGGCGGCGGCACGATTATGGACAGCGGGAATGCAGTGTGGAAAGGTCCCGGACATCAGGATGTCTATAATAACCTCATTATTAGACATGCGTATGACGCAACCGATAACGGCACGCCGAAGCTGCTCATCAATGATTTGAACTGGGATTCCCAGGGCTGGCCCACTTATTGACTGCTCCATACCCATAATATGAATCTTCCTTAGACATCCACCCGAAAAAGGCTGACACTAAAGCTCCAGCTCTAGTGTCAGCCTCTCTTCCGTTCTTATTTCTTACTTCTTCTCCATGATATCCAGCATACGAAGAATCATCATGACGGCTTCCGCCCGGGTCGCGGATTCCCGTGGGGCGAACCGGTTACCTAAGCGCCCATTCACGATGCCAGCCGCGGTGGCGGCAGCGATTTCCTTCTCTGCCCAAGCCGGAATGGCTTTCTGATCAAGGAATTCCGTTTCTGCTTCTGGTAAGGAAAGGCCCAAATAACGTGTGATCAGGACCGCCATTTCAGAACGGTTGACAGGTTGATTCGGTCTGAATGTGCCATCTTGATATCCCTTCACAATACCTTCGGATAAAGCCCATTGAATCGCTTTAAGCGCCCAGGTTCCGATGAGGGAACTGTCTTTGAAATTCAGCTTCCCAGCATCCCCTTGTCCATTCAATGCTTTGAACATCATCACCATAAATTCAGCGCGTGTTACTTGCCGGTCCGGCTTAAAGGTATGATCCGGATAGCCGTCAACGATACCGAGCTGAACGGCTTCCTCTATCGCCGACGAAGCCCAATGTCCCGCGATGTCGGTTAACATCACTGGCTTTGGCTCCGGCTTCGGTTCTTCGGTCCCCGGCTTCGCCTTACGATGAATGGTTAACTGGTAAGTTCGGGTCGTTCCGTTCTCAGCCCGAATCACCAGCTTCAACAGGTTATCCCCTTCCTTCAGCTCGATAACCTGATCCTTCTTCAGGGATTCTTCACCCAGAAGGACTGTTGCCTTGTTATGCGCCGCATCCACACGGAGCTGCACGGATTCGGCTTCCGTCTCAAGTCGGTACTCTGTCGTATTCTCATTAAATGCAGGGGTGAGTTCCGCTTCTTTGCCGCCGATGATCACTTCGAGTCCTTTTAAACGGTTGTCTCCAGATAATACGTGGCCTCCAGAGGATCCCGATCCCGACTCTGATCCCGATGATGGCGGGTTCTCCGTTGAAGGTACCACCGAAGCGTTATAGGTACGGATCGCGGCTTGCAGAGCGCTGATCGCAGCTTGTACTTCCTTGGCTGTTGCCTGATCCTGCTGCGCTATGGCGCTGGCTCTTTCAATGGCAGCACGGAGTGCAGACCTTGCTTCTGCCGGATACTGCCCCGGCGATGTGCCTTCCTTTGTTTCGTCAAGCCTTTGCTGTGCCGATGCGATTAATCCGATTAACTCGCTCTTGTCTACTGCTGCTGCCGGCGTTGTAACCGACTTATGAAGTCCGGCGCTCTCTCCCGCAGCGTTATAGGCTTTCACGGTAAAATGATATCGGGTGTCAGGAACCAAACCGGAAGCGGTATGCGAATACACATCATTTGTCACGGTAACAACCGGTTCACTCTGCCCTTTCAGATATACACGATATCCATCCACGCCATCATCTGCGGTCGCTTCCGGCCAGCTCATGGATACAGCGTCTGATGTGATGTTCGAAAATTCAAGCTCCCCGGCTGTCCACACTGGCGCTCCCGGAATGTCTACGGCTTGAGTGACGACCGTTAATATCTCACTCGGAGCCGATTCCGTGCCTTGCTTGTCCACGGCGGTTACTTTGAATTCATACAGCGTGTCCGGGGTCAGCCCCGTCGCTTCATATACGCTATCCGTGACCGTTGCTACGCGCTCTCCGTCCTGATATACATTATAATTCATCGCTTGTTGGTCTGGACTGCTCACGGGATCCCAACCGATTTGAACCGTTGACGATGTCACATTCAGTGCTTTCAGGTTGGTCGGAGCGCCTGGATTCCCTCCATCTGTCGTGAATGTCCACACATCCGAAAGGGTTCTCCCCCCGAATTTGTCTTGTGCGACGACATACCACGAATAAGTTCCATCGGATTGCAGTCCTGCCCATTGCTGAACAACCTCAGTGCCGCTAGCTACGTTCTGCGGCGTACCGATGGACTCTCCTCTCAGATGATTCACTTGGATCGAATCCGTTGCTACCCGCTTTAATTTCGGTTCAAGATCCAGATTCATCTTGAACTCATCCGAGCCATTCGTATAATAATTGTACTTGTCCAGATAAGGAGAGTACGTATTCACGTAAATCTGATTGCTATCCTTATCAAAATGCAGCAGTCTCAAGTAACCACTCCCGCCATCGGCATGTCCTTGATAGTCTGCCAGCATCTGATATACGGTTCTGTCCGCAGTACCGTCACCATTATCATCCAATTCATTTTTAAGCAGACTGGCTCCCGTGTAATGGCCGCTTAGAACGGCAACCACGTTGGGATTCGGTACGACAACTTCCTTGTACAATTTGTTGCCTATACCGGAACGAGTTCCGTTCGCGAGCATGTAATCGTGGAAATTCAGAAATGCGATACGGTCCGGATATTCTGCGAGAACCTCGTTCATCCACTTTATGTCCTCGTCTTCAACGCCCCATCCCATATACATCATGATAAAGTCGTTGCCTTCAACGGATACAAGGTCATAATGTCCGCGATTGTCCTTGTAGGAACCTCCGTAATATGGCTGATTCTTGTAACGGTTCTCCCCGAAATATTGACTGTAGGTCGTGTAGTCCCAATCGTAGCTTCCCACATCATGATTTCCGGCGAGCACGCCATGCGGCAGATTTGCATCCTCCAGCATCTTCATGTAATCATCGGCACGTTTCCATTGATACTCAGCTGTCGGGTCGTTCACGATATCACCGGTATGGAACAAATATTTGATGTTCATATCATCGATGGAATCGACAATCCATTTGAATTGCTCCTGCTGAATATGCGGGTACAGCTCCGTTAAGAACTGGGTATCCGATACCCATACAAAAGTGTAATCATAATCCCCACGGGATGGAATTTCATCCTGTACAATGACATCCACTTTGCTGTTTTGTACGTAGTCTGCTGCCGACAGTTCGCCTCGAAGGGTAAAATCATCTTCAGACTGGGCAATATGTTTGGTGATCTCCGTCCACTTGTTCAGGTTGTGGTTCCACGCATACATCGTGACCTTGCGGCCCGACACCGTATGTCCTTCCCAAGTAACTTCAACGCGGTCACCCGACTCCACGGCATGCTCCAGCTCTACCTCAAACCGGATATAAGGGAACTGGGACGTGGAATCCACCGTGACATATTGATCGTTGGATTCAGCTACCAGCTTCAATTCCTCTTCGGTCAGCGCGGTTTCGCCAGCCGGGAACCTATCCTTAGGAGGCTCTTCATCCGAGGCGTTCTTGGATAACTTTACCCGATCGCCACTTAATGCATGATACGGATATGCCTGGTGGAAGGAGACCTCAAGCTCGTCATCCGATGGATCGCTGACTTGAACCTTAAGCTCCGGCGATAACCCGGTTCCGCTCTCCATATCTGCTGGTGAGACCAATTCGGGTGCATTCGGATGCTCCGGTGCGGTGTTAAACGTTACCGTACGTTCCGAGATGTTGCCAATCTTGTCCACTGCCCGAATGTCCAGCTTATGGACGCCTGGTTCAAGCTCGGACGATGAAGTATCGTATGGCACCTGGATGGCTCGACCATCTAGCAGTACCTCCACCTGTTCAACGCCGGATACGCTATCCTGTGAAGTCACATCAATGGGAATGCTTCCCTTATAGCTCTTGCCCTCTTCAACAGTCACGTTAATTTCGGGTCCATTGTTATCTACCTGAATGTTGGCCATTGCTTCAGACTTACCCTTTACATGCAAATCAACCTTGTGCTGCCCGTCTGTAACCGTCGTGGTATCCCATGCGTAAGAGAGGGCTTTTACCTTATCGGCAGAAATATCAAATTGAAACGTTACAAATGGCAGAAACCGTCCATCGTCCCCTAGGTCATGAATAAGCGCAGGATCGCTAAATTGCGGATCCCGGATTTCTGTTCCGTCTCCTAACAACAGCCGTACGTTGCGGACATTAAAATCATCCATATTCCCCGTCGGCTTGTCATCCTCGAAATAGGTCTTCTCATTATCGCCGGCCCGCAGGGTAATTTCGTTTGTGCCGCTTGTCAGCCATTGCGGTTCGACGGGGACAACGATGGTTTGATAACCGTCAATATTCGGCTCGGTCTTGAACAGAACGTTCTTGCCTACGGTCACCGTGTTGATCCCATCGTCAATACCATCGCCTTCAAAAACAAAATAAGCGGAATGCTCCATAACAGCTGAACCTTGAACCGGCTGCCCGTCGATATGAAGCTCGAGATCCGCAGGCTCTGCCCCGTCTGCCGCACCCCGAATATACGTTATCCCGGTGACGGTCTGTTGATCGTCAACATTCAGGCTGGCGCTGGCCCCGTTCCCCGTGAGGTCGACTTCATATTTAGGACTCTCTACTTTCTTAAAGGTATTGGATACCGTGAAAAAGTACTCCAGCTTGTTGTGTCCCAGCAGCTCCAGATAAGAAATCGTATGACGAAGGCCTTGCTTCCCTTCCTGAAGCTGTACAACCTTGTAATCGTTCTGTCCATCGACACGATAAGATAGCGCAAGTGAAGTAACCATACGATCATCGTGCGCTTCTGCCGTAATCTCCAGATTTTCGCCCGGCTCCACATTGGTCGTTGTCGTCCGGTTGGTGACCGCCGGTTCCTTGGTCACATCAATATGTACCGGCTCCGCAGGCACCTCGGAATGCTGCAGCGAACCCGGCGTAGCCTTATGCTCCAGCTGGGAGATCCGCTGCATCTTCAGGCTGCCATCTTCGGGATACTTATAGAAAATCCCCTGATCGGCTTTGTTATGAACCTCCCCGTCATTGTAAAATGCGGACACGATCGGACGGCCGGTATTTGTTACAACCACGAGCTCCCGCATGCGTGAATTGGACATGCCGCCTGAGAATATTTTGACAACATCGGTGTTTTCAATCAGGTTGGTGCCGTAGTTTTTATTAAAATCAGCAATCGTGGATTTGCTGTTCTGAGCATTAATGATCCAGAACACCAGCGTGCCTCTGGATGGAATCTTCACCTCATCGGGTACATGAGCCCAAAGGGTATCACTCTCCAAGTAACGATAACGAATTTTGTAATGGCTGAAATCGATGTCTTGATCGGTATTGTTATATACTTCAATAAATTCATATCCGTCGGCGGTTCCTACATTCGTGGAATCAGGAACAAGCTCGGTGATCAGGAGTTCAGGCACGTTGGTAGACGCGGTGGATGACTGGGCTGAAGCCTGTCCTGCGAAACCGGTAAACGAGGCCGTCAACACGATACAGAGGATCAAGAAGCAGGATATACATCGATTCAGGACGATCTTAGACAATGGAAAACCTCCTAGAAATGATTTTTTGAACAATCAATTCAGTTTCCCAATTCTCCAGGTCTCCATGGGATCTCCAAATTTTAATTAAAGCGCTTTCAATATCAAATCCCTCACTCTATCAGATTTAGGCTATTCCCTTGAGAGATCCATTTAGCACGTCACCTCCTAAGATCAATAATTGCATATTCCCTTCGTTTTTTAAACCACTTTATGTAAAATCTGATAAATGATACGCAAGTCCCGGAAATCAGCTAGCCTTCTAGTAAAATAGGATAATATCCGAACAGACCTTCATCACTATATCTTAAGTAAGCATCCATATCTCAAGATCCACAAACGAAACCGGCATGGCGTTTAAAGATCATTACTTCCGATCTATTCATTTCTTATCCGTTTCATCTTTGAGCAAGCATTGTTCATCATCCTTTCTCATAGGATGCAGTTTGTGCTTATTCTGCACAAAAAAAAGACCCCGCGAATGATATCGCAGGATCCTTATCAGTGGGAAGCGAATTTGTTATTCATTATGCAGCAATTTTCCAATTGCTAGGGTGCCTTACCAGAAAAGAATCGAAGAAACTTCGCTCTCCTTCTCCTTTTACGAGTGTTCATGGCGAATCAACTGCCTTTCGGAATGACATGATGTTCTTCCGTCCGTCGATTGACAATACCACTTCCCACTTGTTCTATATTTACCCGGTTCTCGGGAAGTGAAACACTTTTGACCCGAACTTTCTTTGAATATGGAGATCAGCTATGTACCCCTTTATTTGTTTAAATGATTGCGGCTGCTCACACACTCTTCATCGTCTGGGACAGTTGTACCAGCTTGTTCATCGTTTTCCAATTCCGCATCGTCATCGGCACGCCGAGCTTCGACAACTGAACCGCCAGCTTGGAATTCCGAACGCTTTCCTTGAACAGCAAGTAAACCTCTTCACCGATCACCTCGAAGATTTCCATTTCGTTCACATAAAGCTTTAATTTCTCCACATCTTCAGCAGCAGGCGCTTCCGTCAGCATGGCAACATAAAGACTCTCAAACTCCGTTGCTGCCTCCGCTTGACGCAGCGTTTCTTCCGAAAATGGACAGTTCCGAACGATCCCCTCGATTTCCTCGGAGGTTCTAAGGATCACCGATATCGGGAAGCCGAACGTTTCAAATATGCCCTGCTCGATTTGAACGCGCAGCGTTTCCTTGGATTCCCCGGATTCAAAGAGCACGTTTCCGCTCTGGATGTAGGTCTGCACGCGTGTTAGTCCCCTAGATTCAAGCATCTTTCTTAAATCGGCCATCTTGATTTTATTGTGTCCGCCTACGTTGATCCCTCTAAGCAACGCAATATAGATTGTCATTAGGGCATCCTTTCCAGAATCAGACCTGCCGTCTTCTCCCCGTTCGCAATGCAATCCGGTATCCCCACTCCATAATAGGAGCATCCCGCCAGCATAACGTTAGGATACAGGTCATCCATTTTCTGTTCTAATGACTCCACGACTTGCCGGTGCTTCAAATGATAATTCGGCATATTGTCATGCCATTTGGTGACTTCACAAGAGATCGGCTCAGCCTTAATGCCAAGGCTTTGGCTGATATCCCCCATCCCGATCTGTTTCAATTCTTGATCGGATAACTGGATCAGCTCCTCATAATGCGGATTGGAGCTCTTGTAGAATAATCGCATCAATAACCGCTTGTTCTCGGAGGTATGCTCCCATTTCCGGCTCGTCCAGGTGCAAGCATCACACTTCAATCGGGTTCCCTTGGCCGTAATGAATCCCGTTCCATCATAGGGAAGCTCTTCGTCTTGAATATCATAGGCAAGATACACGCTGATGAGCGATTTGGTATACATCTGGTCAAAGTCCTCATTAAGCAGCGGATCTTGCAGCAAATCCTTCGCGGCGGATCCCAGCGTGCTTAAAACAACAAAATCAGCTTCAAGCTTTTCGCCATTTGCCAACGTCACCCCGTAGCCGCTGGCTGCTTTCTCCAGCTTCTCTGCGGCAACGCCTTTGTATATCTTCGCGCCTGCTTGGATCACGGTCCGTTCCAATGCATCAATCAATACGGAGACTCCGTCTTTGAAGGAAAGAAATTTCTTATTGCCTGAGCCAAGGAATTTCTGTTTATTCTCGGCCAAACCGCCCATGATGCTGCCGTACGTATTTTTGTACTCCAGCAAATAGGGAAACGTTGACGCAATTGTCAGGTCATGAAGCTCCCCGGAATAGACGCCCGATATGACCGGAGCGATCTGATTCTGAACGATTTCCTTGCCAAGGAAGGCTTCAAGGAACTCCCCCAAAGAATCGTCCTTGGTATACGTTTCATTCGGCGTGTAATAGTCCTTGAGCGCCTCCACTTTCCCCTCGGCAGACACAAGCTCGCTTTCGGCCAAGGATTTCAGGCTAAGCGGTATGCCGAATACGCTCTCATCCGGGATTCTTTTCAAACCTGCAGTCGTATATATGAAAGAAGTCCCCGTGGCATTATACACAACCTGGTCTGTTAACTGAAGCTCCTCCAGAAGTGGTGCCACATTCGTTTTCCGGGATACGATCGAATCCGCTCCGGTTTCCATAATAAATTCACCGTTCTGAACGGTGCGGATTTTGCCTCCGAGCGTTTCACTTGCCTCGATAAGCACCAGTTCCATATTCTGTTGAAGGTGCTTCAACTCTTTTTGCAGATAGTATAAGGTCGAAAGTCCGGTAATGCCGCCGCCGATAACTACGGTAGTTGTCACTGTACATACACCTCTATTATGTAGGTTCATAACATCTTAATCATGATTGTTACCATTGTATCCAATTTCTAAGTATATCATAGAGCCCGTGCTTCCGAGGGACGCCATTCCCTCAATATTGTGAACAGAACCGTTCACTACTACGACTTCCCGCCCGCCCCGCGAGAAAACCCACCATTAGTACAGGCGTATTGCTCCTTAGTGCACGTACGGGGTCCAAGAGCATGCTTGGAGGGTTGTTGACAGCAAAAAACCCCGCGAGATCACTCGCAGAGTTTTTTTCGTGGGAAGCGGTCTTTTCTATTCTAACGCAATCGTTCCATTGCTTAAGGTGTACTTTGGAATCATTCAGATTGTGTCGTCCTTATTCCTCGTCATGTTGTACATGGGTATCAAATCCTTTCGGTAATTCCGACTTAACGTCTTGTTATCCGTCTGGTGTTGATGTGTGTTTCCACTTCCCACTTAGGATATATATACCCGGTGCATGGATGGTGAAACAGTTTTATCATCTTTTTCGCTTCGCCAGGAACTTTATTTGTCCTCGGTCAATACTTCAAGCAAGCCCGCCGGAAGCTCATACTTGCGGTTGTTGATCTGAATGCTCTTCAGTTCCTCCAGCAGCGAATCATCGCTTTCCGAGTCCTTAATGGCCTGCACCTCGTGGTGCAATTGCTCCATCTGACGGTCCAGCGCGTTAGCCGTATCCGCAGCCTTCTTAAGCTCTTCCAGCAGATGCTGAGGAACGGACTTATTATATTTGTAGAAAATTTTATGCTCCAAACTCGCCCAGAAATCCATGGCAATGGTTCGAATTTGGACTTCAACGCATACCTTCTCCACCCGATCGGAGAAAAAAACAGGCACTTCCACTAACAGATGCAGGCTTTGGTATCCGTTCGGCTTCGGATTCTTGATATAATCCTTGACGTTTAACACCGTTAAATCGCTCTGCTTCTGCAGCATGTCGCTAATTTTGTAAATGTCGGTTATGAATGAGCAGGTGATTCTTAGACCCGCAATGTCTTTGATATTATCTTCTATGGAGCTAAGAGAGATGTTTCCGCCTTTTCGGAGCAGCTTCTTCATGATGCTCTCCGGCGATTTCAGGCGGGATTTTGTATGTTCGATCGGACTATAATCATGAAGAGCCTGGAACTCCTCTTTTAATATCTCCATTTTGGTTTCAATCTCATCTAAGGCGAATTTGTATTTCATCATGAATCGGGTAATTTCATTCCGAATGATTTTGAGCTGTTCGATTTGCAAAGAATTCATGGGATACTTCCTTTCGATTGTGTGATTCAGAGCCGTGATGACTCAAGTAGTAAATAAAAACAAAACACGCTGCTAACATTCCAGAAGTTCTGTTCCCTCTTTAAATAGTAGTTGATATTGAGGTGCAACTGCAACTTTAGTGTTGTAACGTCAAAAAGACGCTGCAACCGGAAGGTCGCAACGTCTTTTATCTTATGCCAACATCGTGCTGCTTGATATCGCTGTGCCACCTATCTTTGTACCGCTGGCACCCCGCCCCGCTTCTGAGCCGCTATCTGCGGATACGCTATGCCCAGCAGGATCACGATAACCCCGATCCATTGAAGCGCAGTCACCTGCTCGCTCAGCACCAGCACCGATGCAATAACGGCAACGGGCAGCTCTCCGGCACCAAGGATGGTTGCCAATCCCGTACTGATTTTGGGCGCACCGAGTGCGAATAGCAGTACTGGAAGAACAACGCCGAATACGCCTAAGATTAAGCCGAACAGCCATAACCCGTTGTCAAACAGGGATATCTCCGTGTACGCTTTCGGCGTGAACAGGATCGTCAGCAGAATAAGCCCACCCGTTGAGGTATAAAAGCTCCGGGTAATGGGTGACATCTGCGTCTCGACCCGGCCGCTGAAGAAGACAAACAAAGCCATCATCAATGCCGCGGTCAGTCCCAATATTGCCCCTTTCCAATTCAATTGAATCTCGCCTGCACCCAACATCCCCCCAGCCATCATCGTCCCGACGAACAGGATGATAACGGAGATGACGGTGGATTTATCCGGCCATTGCCGTTTTACAACAGCTTCGATAATGACACCGATCCAGGTGAATTGAAATAGAAGCACGACGGCGATCGATGCCGGAATGCTCTGAAGGGCAAGGTAATACGTGACGCCTGTAAGGCATGTACATAACCCAACCCCGGCTAGCCTTAGGAATTGCTTGCCCGTGACCTTATGTCGTCCAAAAAACAGCATCAGCAACAACAGAATGAGCCAGCCTGTCCCGAATTGGCTGATCATCACCTCCTGAAATAGGAACCCTTCCTGGTAAGCAAGCTTTACAACCGTTGACAGAATTCCGAAACAGCAGGCTCCCAAAAATACGAAGAATGAATTTTTCAACAAATGCAACAACGTGAAACTCCCCCTTACGCAACAAAAAACCCCACTTTCACTGTTTTGGAATCCAGAAAACAGTAAAAAGTGGGGTTGGCTCTGTTTGATATTGAATTATGGTCTTATCTTAAGACAAAACCTCAACATTGTAAATACCAACCACTAATTAAGAAGACAACTTTGCAAAGATCTCTTTCAATTTAGCAACGGCTTCGATCTCCAGAGCTTTAATTTCCTCTACCAGCGTTATTGCCGTCATAGCTTGATCCTCCGAATTAGGCTCTCCGCCTACCGGAAATGGGAACATTTGATGCAGGACACTGAATTTCTCGCACATTCCCGTATATAACACGCTGGCTTCTTTAAACTGCTGCGTGAGCTCCGGTCCTTCGGTATTCGCATCCGGCCATGCTGCTATCAGTTCCTTGAAGAACTCAGCAGCGTAATACCGGGCATCTCTTAATACCTCGATGTTGTATGCATGGCCGTTCGGTTCGATCTTCCGCCCCTGCAGCGATTCGATCCAAGCATCGTATGCCGCAATCCCCTTCACTGCCGTCGGAACCACGCTTTCTTTCCCCTCATATTGTTCGATGGCAGTTTCAAGCGCAAGTCGAAGCTGCTGCTGAAGCGTTAAATCGACCGATCCCTCAATGGCCAGAACGAACAGCTCTTCCATTACACTCCTTCCGAGATTCTCATAAGGGAGCGTATCCGCTTTTCCGCATACTTCCCCATAGAGGGTTCTGGTCTCATCGTCATAGCCATACAGCGTACCAAATTCAGGGAAGAAAATATCCCATGCCAGCACAGGGTATCCGCGGTCCAGCGAGCTATGAATCAAATCAAGTGCCCTTGGCAGCTCCTGATGAATGCTGCGCTTGCCCATGGCACTCTTCTCCAAGGCAGATGGATCCAGCAGATTGGCATTGGTACCGATGCCGCCCGACATGCCGTCGATGAATTTGGAATGGAAGCCGATATTATGAAGACCCCGGGATAATACTTCACCAAAAAAATACGCGGTCGGACCTGCAATGTGAACCTGATCCGGAATGATGTTAATTCGGAATGCATGACCTGTCAGCCCCATAACCATCGGCAGGGATAGCTTCCGATCTGTAAATTGCAGCATTTTATACGTGGCATCCGCAGCAGTTGTCCAAGTTTTGATTTCTTTCAACGATCCTTCGTACTGTAGAATCTTCTTATTCATAATTCCCAAGTCCCTTCTCGTCTTAATATAAGAGTCAACGGTTACGCGAATTTTCTCTTGGATCACTTTCTTCCGCGATCTCGAAATAATCTGATACACATTGGCTGAAGAGAGCTGAAACAAGTCAGCAATTTCTTGCGGGGACAGCTGATCGAAAAAATGAGATTCGAAAATAAGCCGTTCGCGTGGCTTCAGGCGTTGAATGATGTTCGTTAAAACACGCAGCGTCTCTTGCTGGACGATTCGTTCCTCCGGTACGTTGAATCCTGCGGCCGCTTCGGCTGAAGAATGATGGAGCCTTCCCAGAATGCTGTCCAGACTATTCCACTGATCTGCACTCCCGGCACTATCATACCTTCCCCTGCCTTCAAGCTCGGTGAATGTCTGCTCTTTCATCGCGGAGCTTCCCTTAAGCCGGGTATAGGCCTGATTCCGTACGATCCGCTGCACCCAGGGCAGGAAACGCCGGGTATCGACCAGTTTGCCCAAGTGCAAAAATGCCCGGACCAATGCATCCTGTACAACGTCCTCTGCCAGGTAGGACTCCCGGGTTATAGCTCTGGCATAGCCATAAACCTTGGACCGATGGCGCCGAACAAGCTCCCCGAAAGCTTCCCTCTCCCCTGACTGCGCATGTTTCACCAACTCCTGATCTTCCATCTCATCCCACTGGACCGTTCTGTCTGCTGTCGTATCCAATTGCTCAAACCCTCTTTCGTATCGTTGACTACTTATATGACCAGAGAAGTTCGTTATTTCTGACAACGTAATTGAAAAATATTATACCTTTTTTTGATTAAGCCTGGCGCCATGTTGTGAATAACCCCGACATCATTGCACGGCCAAGTCCTGCCTCTTTTTTTCATTCCGCGATTAAGTCATAAATGTCAGAATATAGTCCTTACAGGCAATGGACAAAAGACGCCCAATAATGCGACAATATACTCTGCATGTCATATCTTATATCGTAAGAATAACAAAATTTGTATCACTACACTAAAAGAAGCAACATTGCACTTATAGGAAGGGAACGAAAGCATGGCTCAATTATTTTTTAAGTACGGCTCCATGAACAGTGGTAAATCCATCGAAATTTTGAAAGTCGCCCATAACTACGAAGAACAGAACAAACCGGTGCTCCTTTTTACATCCGCTATCGATGACCGGGATGCCGTTGGGTATGTGTCCTCACGAATCGGCCTGCGACGCGAAGCGATACCTATAACCGATACGACCGATATCTATGGGATTGTGAAGGAGCATCAGCCTAAGCCATACTGCGTTCTCGTTGACGAATGCCAGTTCCTCTCCAAGGACAGCATCCTGCAGCTCGTTCGGATCGTAGATGAGCTTAACGTGCCTGTCATGGGCTTCGGCTTGAAGAATGATTTCCGGAACGAGCTGTTTGAAGGCAGCCGCTGGATGCTGATTTACGCCGATAAAATCGAGGAAATGAAAACGATCTGCTGGTTCTGCGAGCGTAAAGCGATCATGAACCTTCGCGTCATTGACGGTAAGCCCGTATATGCCGGCGAGCAGATCCTGATCGGAGGGAATGATACCTACTTCCCTGTTTGCCGCAAATGTCATACCAATCCCCCTTTATCATAGGATTTTTACGAACAATCCACCATTCAAAACGTAAGGAGTAGGATGACCCATGCCGATAGTCAGACCGCTATTAACCGACCAGGACTTTCAGGAAGTTATGGAAAAGCAGACCCGTATACGCATCTTCAAGGATAATCATCTGATTGACTCCGGCAGTATCGTCATCCGATTCACCGACGAAACCGTCATTACGCAATCCAGCGTCAGCTCGCTCGGCTATCATAAGCGGGATGAATGCGAATTTTTTGAAGTACGGAAATGACATATGGATGGCCTGAGCGCTTTTAGATTGACGGCTTTCATGGAGCTTCGATCAGACACTCAGGCAATCCCCTCTCTTCGATCAGTGCTTTTTCAGTATTCAGTCCGCATATAGCCGAAGTTACTTGCGAGATAAGGATGGTAAGACTTTAATGGTTTACTTGTTTTTATCTCCTAAATAAACAGGCGGCCTTCTGCAGAAGAGGATCTGCAAAAAACCGCCGTTCGTTAATCAACCTATTACATCAATAGCCTATACGTGCACCTAGTGAATATCTGACTTCGCCATACTCCCACCCAGCACATCCGCGACATTTTGAATCGAAATAAATGCGTTCTTATCTATCTCCTGCACAACCGTCTTCAGCTTCGCAATCTCCAGCCGGGTGATGACGCAATAAATCATCTGCGTATCCTCTTTCGAATATCCACCCTTGGCATAAATCATCGTTGTGCTGCGGCCCAGACGCTGCATGATGGCACTTGAGATTTCTTCATATTCATTGGATATAATCGTAACGGATTTGGACTCGTCCAAGCCCTCTACCACAATATCCATCACTTTTGCCGCTATGTAGTATGAAAAAATCGAATACATGGCCGAATCTGCACCGAATACAAACCCTGCCGTAATAAAAATAAACACGTTGATAATCATGATGATCTGCCCGACCGGCATGCGCAGCTTTTTGGACAGCAGGATAGCAACAATCTCCGTACCATCAAGAGCTCCGCCGTAACGGATAACAAGACCTACCCCCAGACCAAGGACCAAACCACCAAACAGCACCGCCAAAATTTTCTCGTTCGTAAACGGGTCTACATGATGCAGGAAGGTTGTCGCCACCGACAATACCACGATCCCGTACAGTGTGGAAAATGCGAACGTTTTGCCGATCTGCTTATAACCGATGAACAGAAACGGCAAGTTGATAATGAAGAGGAACACACCCAGTTTGATGGGCGTAATCGATGATAATACGATGGAAATACCGGTAATACCCCCGTCGATAATTTCGTTGGGCACCAGGAATATTTCTAGCGCCACGGCCATCAGAACTGCACCGATGGTAATAAAGATGAACCGTTTCAGAATTTCGCCAACTGTCAGATTTTTGTGTTTTTTGACCATGCCATTCTCCTTTTGTATCTTTTTTCACACGAAGTGCCTGTCGAAGAACCATTGTATTAAAAAAAGGAATGGCATGTCAATGTTGACACGCTAAGTGACATGGGTCTTTTAGTCCATTGCCTTGTCATCCAGACATAAGGAACGCAGATGCTGCTCGAGAATCCTTTCGATCTTTTCTTTGGCAAGTTGCTGTGGCCTCATGATATGATGAATCGCTAATCCATCCACCAATGCGTATATGCGCTCCTTCTCATAATCAAGATCCAGCTCCGGTTTAGCCAGCTTATGTGCGACCAGGGTATCCACCGCATAATGGCACGCCTTGGTTAATCCATCATACATATGATCGGTCATTATTCTTAACTCGGGATAGACAAGTGCTTTGGCAACAAACGACATCCACACCTCCATTTCCATCGTCCTATCCTCATCCATCGGCAGAAATTGCATCAATACTTGTTTTACATCCTCAAACACGGGTCCCTTCAAGGACAAAGTCAAAAAGCGTTCTTCAATCCTCTCGATCATCAGGTTCATACAAAAAGCCAACAACTCAGCTTGGCTGGTAAAATAGTGTCTCAGCGAACCTACGGATAACTCCGCCTCTTCGGCGATATTGCGTACCGTCGCTTTTTCGAGTCCACCCCTCTGAATCACCCGCAGGGCAGCCTCAGCGACCCGTTGTCTTTGTTTATCATGATCTACGATTTTCGGCATAATCCCATTATACACTTCCGGTTTTTTTTAATACAACGTACCATAAACAACATTTCAGCATCTTTATTTGCTTCTTTAATGCCTACCTTCGTAAAAATAGGTTCTTTCTATGGAACACCTTGATAGAAGCAATACTATATATATTAATGTCAAAAAGAATAGGAACACGGGCAGCGTGTTCTTAAGAGAGGGGCGAGTTCATCATTCGCACATTAACTGAATCGAAGGCTAAACACGGTGTTTCTCGGGCATTCCGTGATCGGGAGAGCCGTTTAAACCTGTTCTGGCGTGTCGTCCTTGGGTGGCTGGCTTTTGTTACAGGGCTCGGACTAGCAGTTGTGATAGCCACGGTAGCGGGTTCATACCAGATCCCTACCCTCGGGCTCCAAATCCTCCTTGCCGTCGTAACAACAAGCATATCCGTGCCGCTGATTTATCTGCTTAGGCGTTATGTCGACCAGCGGCCCTGGAGCGGACTTGGTCTTAGCTCTGTTCCTTCCGGTTTTCGTTATTTCCTTCTCGGCATCGGTTTCCTTGCCCTGGTCACGGCAGCAGCCTTGCTGATCGGCAGCGCCGCCGGATGGCTCCGGATCGTGGATTTCCACTTCCCAATCGTTACGATGCTCGTTATCCTCATCAACGTCCCGATTGCATTTTTTTATGAAGCCTTTCCAGAAGAGATCACCTTCCGCGGTTATGTGTACCGGAACTTAAACACCCGTTTTCCGCGCTGGCTTGCTTTGGTCCTTCAGGTCGTAATGTTCGTGCTTGCGCCTATCGCTGTAACGGCATTCATGGTGGCCATAGGAATAGGGACATGGGATTTGATTACGGTGGAGTATATCATCAATTTAGTTGCTTTTGGTACGGTATTGCAGCTGTCCCGCATCGTATCCCACAATCTGTGGATGAGCATCGGCTTTCACCTGGCCTGGCTGGAGATGGTCCGGTACGCCGTGGTACCCTCCCAATATGCATTCATCGAGATTGAATACCTTTCGGTTTGGGGCAATTATATGGTAACGATCGGTTCGGTCATTATTGGGATCATCCTATTGATCGTCTGGTCGCTGCGGAGCAAGAACCGAATCGATTGGAACGGGATCGAGCCGGATCTCCCGCCGGATTCAAATCCTGAAACCAAGGAAGCGCTGCCCGCCCAATCTGTATAAGAACCGATAAAGGATATAGCTCAAACTCACCATGGCTTTAGGGGAGTTTGAGCTTTTCCCGTATCCCTCCTCCCGGTTCAATACTTGCAATTTATAATATTGATTCTGGTTATGCTATAATATATTTCATCCGTGATCGACCGGAAAATACATAATTTTACCCTAGGCAGGGAGAGGATTTACTCATCATGTTGGAATGGCTTCAGAACTTGTGGACCCATATGAAAGAAATTGACATGGATCAAGTGCAGGAATGGCTTCAGCAGTACTCGCAGCTGGGTCCCATCCCGGGTATTTTGCTTCCATTTATAGAGGCGTTCCTTCCCTTTCTGCCCCTTATCGTACTCGTGATGGGGAACTCCGCGGCCTATGGATTATGGTGGGGATTCCTGCTGTCGTGGATCGGCGTTTGCCTTGGATCCGTTACGGTGTTCTGGATTGTTCGTAAGCTGGGAGGCAAGCTTGGATTGCTTATCCAAAAAAGAATGCCGGGATCCCAGCGCTTCTTCCATTGGATCGAAGAAAAGGGCTTTACGCCGATCTTCATCCTGTACTGCTTCCCCTTCACGCCTTCCTCACTGATCAATATCGCATCCGGCATCAGCACGATATCGGCAACGACGTTCACGATAGCCGTTATGGCAGGTAAATCCGTGATGATTTTTATGGTGGCATTCATTGGACATGACTGGCAAGCCTTTGTCCAGCAGCCTTGGCGCATTCTTATCGCGGCCATCGTCCTCTGGCTGCTGTGGCTTGCCGGCAAAAAGATGGAAAACCGTTACCATCATGAAGATCAGCCGGGAAGTGTCGTGATCAGCAGCAAAAAGACGAAGCGTTAGATGCATAACAAGACAACAAGACCCGCCGGTCCCGGTTGCTGGGATGGGCGGGTCTTGTTATGCATGGACGGGTCGTGATGGAAACCATTATGTTCACTCCAATACGTAAGCCGCCAGTTTATGCACCGTCTCAAAGCCCGCACGATGATACAGCTCGAGCGCCCCTGCATTGTCTTGGTCCACGCATAACGAGATTTCTTCCAGCTGCAGGACTTGGAATAAATAATGAAGAGCTTGATCAAGCAGGAGCCCGCCATAGCCTTTGCGCCGGAATTGTTCGGATACCGCGATGTATTCAATATTTCCTTCCTGGAAATCGGGGTCTCCCTCCACATAAACATACCCGACGAAACGGCCTTCTTCCGTAAATATGAAGAGCCGGTGATACTCATCCAGCTTCTGCAAAATAGACTCCGAGCTGAGATAGGTATTCGGGAAGGCGGTGCCATGCAGATTCTCGAACTCATCCCAATATTCGGGCGTGATATCCTGCAATCCAGGCGCGGTATTCGCTAACAAGGTGGATTTTTGGATTTTCAGCACATGATGCACACCTGTCTTTCTTCCCCCTTTGTCCTCCATAAACCTCGCAGCGGACGGATGAGCTACATTATAAAATCCGAAATAGCGTGTTACGCTGCCATTCAGCTTCATTGTTCCATCAACCCATAGCTCCTTCGCCAATCGATGCCAAAGCTCGCCTTCCGCATCGATAAAAGGTCCCCATATTTCAGCAGTTCCCTCTTCTTCGTCCACATCGAATCCCAATGCGCCCACCATCTGATCTTGATCATAGATCACGGTAAATCGCTGGCTGCTCAGCCGGCCATTTTCCGAAAAATCTTCCAGCAGCGTGCTGTAGACCTCCCCTTCCTGTTCGCCGCAATATCCGACATGATGATGACGATCCCCATTCATTCGGGCAAGAAAGGAAGACAGCTCTCTTAATTTCGTTTGATCTGTATCCAATACCATCTGTACACATTCTCCTTGTTCAGGATCAGCTTTCCCAGCGTGATTTCCGAGGGCTCCTCGAACCTGTTTTGGTCAATTTTACCACGAGATGATACCCGTGAGCCAAACATGAAACAAGAAATGGGCTTCCCATATGCTTGGAAAGCCCATCTCATCTTCTCGATCATTCAATCGGGACCTTGTTTACGGTTGACGGTCATCCCTTCTCGGAATGCTCCCCTTTCCGGGAAGCTCGCATCCGCTCACGTTCGCGCTTCAGCTCAGGCTTGAGGTCATCGTGAACGCTGTTCTCCCACATGGACACGCCTGATCGATACGCCGCTCTCCCGTTCAAGTGACCGGCTACCGGCCCCGTAATAAATACGAATACGATTCCCAGCAGCAGTTTGGCACTGACATGCTCCAGGTAGAAGGTGAAATACAGAAATGCGCCGGCAAGGATCAAGAGGACGCCCAGCGTGGCACTTTTCGTAGCTGCATGGGACCTCATGTAAACATCCGGCAGACGAATAAGGCCGAATGCACTCAATGCACCCAGCAAAGCGCCGAGCAGCACCATCAGCGCGATCAGAAACTCACCGATCTGACTCATCGTTTGTGCGTTCAATGACATCACCCCTCTCAATATATCTGGCAAGCGCGGTTGTTCCGATGAACGTAAGAATTCCGATCAGCAGAATGATATCAAAATACACGGATGTCCGGAACAGCATGCACAGGACAGCGATCATGGACAACAGGATAATTCCGATCGTATCCAGCGACATGATCCGGTCGTTCATGGAAGGTCCCTTGATTAATCGGTACAGGCAGCCCAGAATAGCAAGCGACAAAATCACCAATGAGGCTATCAGCATGCCATGGATCATGTGCGGGTCACCTCCTTGATCGCGCGTTCAAAGGTACCGCGGATCTGATTCGACAGCTCTTCGACATCTTCGATATCCATCGCATGGATATACAGCGTCTGACCATCGCGAGAGACTTCCAGGGTAAGCGTTCCTGGCGTCAAGCAGATCAGGCACGATAAGACCGTAATCTCCCAGTCGGACTTAAGCTCCGTATCGTAGGCGAAGATTCCGGGGCGGACATTCAGCTTCGGTCTTATAATCTGACCGATGACGGTGATACTTGATTTAAACAGCTCTCTTAGAAACAAAAGCAGCAGCATCAGAATAGACCACAGCTTACGCAAATAGAAATCGTTTGGCCAAAAGCGGCGCAACAGATAAATCAGCAACATACCGATCAGATAGCCGACTATCAAGTGCTGGGGGGACCAGTTATTGTTCAGGAACATCCAGACAACGGCAATGATGATATTTAACAGGATTTGATGGCCCATATCCACTACTCCTTTAGTACAGCGTTAATGTATAGTGATGGATCGGATAATACGGCGCCTGCTTGAGAGGTGTAGGAATAAATCCACTCCGAACCCACCCCAAGGACAATCACCATAACCGTTAGTCCAATAGCTGCCACATAAGCTGTCCGATGGATTCTGACTGGCTGCGATTCCGTATGCCCGGGTGATTCGCCCCAGAATGCCCCCATAAATACCTTGATCAGGGAATACAATACCGCCAGGCTTGATGCCAGTGCCAGTCCCGTCAACCAATAATGCCCTTCGCTCAAACCACCGCGGATGATAAGAACCTTGCCAAGGAATCCGCTAAGGGGCGGGATGCCGACCAGAGCCAATGCAACGATAAAGAACATCCATCCCACCAAGGGATGGCGCTTCATCAAGCCGCCCATATCACTCAGCTTGTTAGCACCCGCACTGGCAATGATGATTCCGCCGAGAATAAAGAGCAGCGCCTTTGCAATCATGTCATGCATCAAGTAGAATACAGCACCGTTCAAGGAATCTGAAGATGCCGACGCTATGCCGAAGGCGATAAAGCCGACGCTGATAATAATGTTATAATTCAGGATTCGTCCAAGATCCTTATACGCAACCGCGCCCAAACTTCCCAAAATCATCGTTGCCGCGGCCATCCAGCCAATGACGGCGTGGATGCCGCCGGTATCGTGATGGAAGATCAGCGTAAAGGTACGGATAATCGCATATAATCCAACCTTCGTAAGCAGCGCCCCGAACAAAGCTGAAACTGCCGCCGGAGGTGCACTGTAGGAACCGGGCAGCCAGAAGAACAGGAACAAGCCCGCCTTCAGAGCGAATACAATCAGGAACAACAGGCCGATGACCGACAAGATTCCGTCCTGCTGTACTTCTGCCACGCGCAGGGACAGGTGCGCCATATTCAGCGTGCCGACCGTGCCGTACAAATAAGCAACGGCTGCAACAAACAAGGTGGATGAAATAATATTAATCAGCATGTACTTCAGGGTTTCTCTCAGCTGCCGCTTGGTGCCCCCCAGCACAATCAGCGCATAGGAAGCGATCAGCATGACCTCAAAGCAGACAAACAGGTTAAACAGATCCCCTGTCAGGAACGATCCGATCACACCGGCCAGCAAAAATTGAAAAAAGGCATAGAAGTAATGCTTCTCTCTCTCTTCCCCGATGCTCCGAAAGGAATAGAACAGACAGGCAGCTGCCACAATCAACGTCGTGAGCACCAGCAGTGCCGCGAGCATATCGGCTACAAACACGATCCCATAAGGCGGCAGCCATCCGCCCATATGAAGCGTTTGGATGCCTTCGTTGTTTACCTGATTCACGATGAACAACGCCACAAGCAGGTTCAGTATGACACTGACCACACTGATCCAGCGCTGAACACGAACGTATTTGGAGCAAAAAATAAGAATTACGGCAGTAACTAACGGAATAAGGAGAGGCAGAACAATTACATTATTCATCATCCATCCCCCTTAGCTCCTCCATGTTGTCCGTGCCCAAGCGTTGATACGCTTTGTACGCCAATACGAAGAAGAACGATGTGACGCCAAAACTGATAACAATGGATGTCAGGATCAATGCTTGCGGAACGGGGTCAACATAGGATGAAGCCTTCTCGCCAAGCAGCGGAGCAGCACCGGTCTTCAGCCTAGACATGGTGAGCAGCAGCAGATGGACACCATGGGTTAACAGTGATGTACCGAGAATGATCCGCAGCAAGCTTTTGGATAGGATCTGGTAAATCCCAACCGCGAATATAATTCCGATGGCAAGTGACATATATAGTTCCATGGTCAGTTATCCCTCCCAATCGAATTGATGATGGTCATCGTCACGCCAACGACGGCTAAATAGACGCCGAGGTCGAAGAGAACCGCTGTAGCCAGCTCGGTTTCTCCGAGCAATGGCAGGGTGAAATAATCGAAGGAATGACTTAAGAACGGTGCGTCAAAGGCAAAGGAACCGATCCCTGTAAGCAGGGCGATGGCGAGTCCTGCAGCCGTAACCTTTCGGAATTCGAAAGGCACGATTTTGCGGGTCATGTCCATGCCAAAAGCCATTGATAACAGAACCAGTGCGGCTGAAGTCATCAGCCCCCCGATAAATCCTCCACCCGGCTCATGGTGACCCGAGTTGAACAGGAACCACGAGAACGTTACGACGATAAAGACGACCACCTTGGATATGGTTCGCAGGATAACATCATTGCTATTAGGCAAATACGCACCTTCATAACGATCCCGTTCACCGATAACCCCTTCACCCAAATCAACTTTTATCAAGGCATAGATTCCGAGGGACGCAATGCCGAGAACCATAATTTCCAGCAAGGTATCAAATCCGCGGAAGTCCACCAGTATGACATTGACGATATTTTTACCGCCAGCCGAGTTGTAGCTCTCTTTAATGAAGTAATCCGCAATGGAGTCGAAGGTTCTGCCGCTGCTTGCGGCCAGCGCGATCAAGGTTACGACAGCACCGACGCCTATAGATATCAGCAGATTTTTCCACTTCAGACTCATTGACACCTTCTCCCGCTTCAGCTTCGGCAGATGATAGAAACAGAGCAGGAACAGCATGACGGAAACGGTCTCGACAACCATCTGGGTCAACGCCAAATCCGGAGCCCGGAACAGGACGAAGAACAAGGTCACCATATAACCCGCAGCCCCGGTTAATATGATCGCCATCAATCGTGTCCGTACGAACGGAAGCACAATGACCGGAATGACCAGGCCGAGTATGGCAACGGCCTCATAGAAGGACATCGGTGCGTAGTCCGTCATATCGAATCCGATATGATCGACCAGCAGGAGACCTCCGCCAAGAACGGCTATGAAAAACACAAAGATATAAATCACATAGTGACGCAGCGAACCTGTCATGTAGGTTGAGGTCAGCGATTTGGCGCCTTTTTCGAGAACGCGCAATCCCCCGTCATACAGATTGTTCAGTGTAAATCGCTTGATAAGCGTTGTGTTCAAGATACGCGCTCTGCCATGAAGCTTGTACAGAATGGTACCGAGAACAATGATTCCGATGGTCATGTAAATTTCCATTGTCCAGCCGTGCCACATCTCGATATGCACGTGGAACCGATCCTCTGCCACGAGCAGCCCCGGATGAATGGCGGCCAGCGCCGGTTCAATCAGTGCATGAGACAGCAGGTTCGGAAACAGTCCGAACACGATGGCCAGCGATGCCAGAATAACCGGGGGTATCAGCATCCCCAGCGGTGCTTCGTGCGGCTTCTTCTCCAGCTTTTCAGGCTGGTAGCGGCCGGTGAAGGTTTTGAAAACCAGGATCATGCTGTACAGGAACGTAAATACGCTGGCGATCCAGGCAACGACCGGTATCAGCACACCCCAGGTCTCGGCATTCCAGAAGTTCATCTGAGACGCTTGAAGGACCGCCGTAAAGAACATCTCTTTACTCAGGAATCCATTAAACGGAGGCAGACCGGCCATGGAAAATGCGCCTATGACGGCCACGGTGAATGTGATCGGCATGAGCGACATTAAACCTCCGAGTTTCCGCAGGTCGCGGGTGCCCGTCTCATGATCCACGATGCCGACGACCATAAACAAAGCGCCCTTAAATATCGCATGATTCATCAGATGAAAGATGGCCGCTGTCGTTGCTTTCGTATAGAGCAGCGTATCCACGCCGCCCCCATAATAAGCTGCGGCAGAGCCAAGACCGAGCAAGCTCATAATCAGCCCCAGTTGGCTGATCGTGGAGAATGCCAGCAGCGCTTTCAGGTCCGTCTGCTTGATCGCTCGGATCGAAGCATAGATCAGCGTGGTCAAGCCCGTAATCGCAATGATCCAGAACCAGAAGGCTTGACCGGCAAACACCGGGCTAAAACGTGCCACAAGATAAATACCGGCCTTAACCATGGTAGCGGAGTGCAGATAAGCACTAACCGGAGTCGGTGCCTCCATCGCATCCGGCAGCCAAATATGGAACGGGAACTGAGCGGATTTGGTGAATGCCCCCAGCAGAATCAGAATCATGGCCGGAATGAACAGCGCGTCTCCCGCAATGCTTCCCACATTAGCTACGATCTCCCGCACGCTAAAGGAGCCTGTCATGATATATAGGAGAATAAATCCTGCAAACATGGCAAGTCCGCCGAATACGGTGATCAGCATGGATTTTAAAGCTCCGTATCTGGAGCGGTCGCGATGATGCCAGAATGCAATCAGCAGGAATGACGAGATGCTTGTCAGTTCCCAGAAACCGTACAGCACCATCAGGTTATCGGAGAGTACGACACCAAGCATGGCTCCCATGAACAGAAGCAGATAAATGTAAAATTTGTGGACTGCTTCCTTGTTCTTATCCATATAGAAGATGGAGTACAGTACAACAAGTGAACCAATACCGGATATTAAAAGTGCAAAAATCAAACTTAATCCATCCAAATAAACGGTAAAGTTTATTCCCACGCTTGGAATCCATTCCAGGACCGCTTGAAGCTGTTCACCTCCCTGAATGGTTGGGATAAGTCCTAAAAAATAGGCGAACAGGACAACCGGTACCGGCAAAATGACCCATCCGGTGTGGACACGGCCAATGAGCTTGTAGGTCAACATAACCACAAGCGCTACAATAAAAGGTGCCATGACGGCGATGTGCAGCAAAGACAAAGTCTACTCCTCCTATAGTCCGATTTTTCCTTCATTAGTAGTATTTCCCCATTATTTAGGTATAACTCCAAAAAAACACAAAAAGAGCCCGTTGATGGCAGGCTCCTCCAGGTAAAACCATATGGTATTTTTTCGAATCACACTGAAAATCAGTATATCTTGAGATCAAAGCTTTGTCAAAGGTATCTTGGAATGAAAAGAGGACCTTTGGGAAATCACTGTATGTAAAGGAGTGATTCCCATGATGATCAAAAAAGCGGCTGTTTGCGCTTTCATCTTTCTTGCAATTTTGGCAGCCGCCATCTTAACGAATATACGTACGCATCCCGGCTATCAACAAGACAACTCGTCAACCAGAGTTTATCAAATTCAAGAAACCCCATGGTTCTTACCCCGAGAATACGTAAAAATCATTCGAACGTCACCCGAGCCCCTGCCGGAAAAGCCCTAATGAAACAGGCATACGGCATTTATCCGTGAAACTGAATTTCTTTATTCCCCTTGCTTCGTTTATTTCTTCGAATTACCCATGAAATGATCAGAATGATGGCCAGCACCGCGACAATTCCCGCCGCATAATACCCGTACCGGTCAATCAGGACTCCAATATGATCGACGACCTGATCTCCGACAAACATGCCCAAAGAGAAATAACCGATGGTCCATACAAAGGACGCGGAATACGAATACACCGCAAATCTGCGATACGGCATCCCCTTCATGCCAACCGCATAAGGAGTGACGTTGCGCAGAATGGGCAAAAAAGCGCTGATGCATATGGCGTAATTGCCATATTGACGGGTCAACCGTTCGGATACATCGAGAAACTGGCGTATCTTCGACTTTTCCTGGGCGCGGTTTAACAGCTTGCTCGCGGTAAAGCGGCTAAGCATGTAACCTACCGTCGATCCCGAACACACGCCAAGAAAGGTCATGATAAAAGACGGAACCGGCGTTAAAATCTCGGATGCCGCTAACGCTCCGCCCGTCATTGCCACAACTTCATTAGGCACAGGAAGACCGACCAATCCAAGGCACAATACGAGGAATAATGCATAGTGCCCGATCTGTTCAATAAAATCTAATAGCGTATCCACTCCTGTCCCCCTAATCCGTCCCTAGAATATAGTATCAGCTTATATGACAACGTGGCTTTCGCAAACGTGCTGTAGGCGAGGAGATGAACTGGACCTGAGACCAGTTTTATTTATGGATCATGCCATTAGAGATTTTTAAATGCCGATATGAAAGAACCTGGATCATCCTTTACCGTGTACGAATACACGCCTTGCTGGGTGTGCAAATATAAGAAACCACCGCCGTCTCCCAAAGGCCGATACGACAGATCAAAGACCTGCTTGATCGGGAACTCCCGGTATTTCGTTACGATTCGATCCTCATACAGGAACATCTCCCGCCCCTGCTCTTCCGTCCGTTGTTCGATACCATCCACCACTCGGTTGATTTTGTAGTACGGCTGTACAGCTACCCAATTCACAAGCTCCCTCCTTGCTGTCTGTGCATTTTTATTTGGAAGATCGCACTTCCCCCTTCTTCTTTCTGCGGCTCTTGATTCGTTCCAGCAGCTCCAGCGCCCCTATAAATAGTACGAATACAACGAAAAGCGCTATCGCCCGGCCGGGCTCGATCAGACCGGTAACAGACGCAACGATACCGGTAATGCCTACAACAAGAATACCTAATACGGATAGTTTCCAACCTGTTAACATATGTATGCTCCTAAAGTAAACGTAATTGCCATCCTTCGAGATCATGGCTCCATGATCAAACACTCGCTTGACACACACGGAATGTATCATAAAGAAGCCCCTAAATTCAAGTTATGATCTTCTCCAATTTCAATTGCCAACACGCATCACATTTGCCATAATTTACTCAGGAGAGAAATCATAAGCCGACCTCCGAACACTATAAAGACAGGAGGAACATGTAATGAACTCAACAACCTGGATACTGATTATTTTATTTGTTGCGGTGGATGTATGGATTATTTCTTATTTCGTGAAACGCTCGTTACGCAAACACAGCAGTCAGCAGCTCGCCAAAGGGAATAAGCTCCGACGCGGGAAAATACCCGAGTTGCCGCCGATCGTCAAGGCAGGAAGCCCGGCGAGTGAGCTTGTCGGCAGACTCGAGGCTGCGCTGCCCTACACCTATCAGAACATGCTGAAGCAACGAGTGATGAGTGAGCATCCGAATCTGTCCGAACAGGAGTATGAATGGAGATGGCATGAGCTTAAACGGTTCTTTATCATGTGCGCCGTGCTGGATCGTGTCCCGATGTTCAGCAAAGATGTGGATGAAGTATGGCATGAAATGCTGATGTATACATACGAGTACCAACAATTCTCGGAACGCTTTCTTGGCAAAATGCTTCACCACGCTCCAAACACCGGAAGCGAGCATGTGCCTATTCCGGATGAACGTGCGTGGTTTGATACGGTATATGTACAATTATTCGGCTGGCATGAATACAGCGCCAAGCTATGGGGGGCTTTCTTCCGCGTCCCGCTGCCGCGCGAAGAACTGGAGGCCGTCACTTCCCGCCACTTCACCGTGAATCATGGCCAGAAGCGCTTTAATGCCTGGACCTATGAGAAGATTCCTGCAGCCCGCACGGCGATTGATGCGATCATCCAGGATCTGCAGGATCGGGTTCGAACCGCCCAAGAGAAGCCGGCGCGACAAGAGAAGTCGGTCAATTTCCAAAATAGCGATATGCTCCTGGCAGCGGCCGTCTTTTTTGCCTGGAACACACCGGAACAATTTGGTGACCACATGATCCCTGATGAGCGTGAGCTT
The DNA here is from genome assembly GCF_037969785.1 of Paenibacillus sp. FSL W7-1332. Taxonomy (NCBI): domain Bacteria; kingdom Bacillati; phylum Bacillota; class Bacilli; order Caryophanales; family Paenibacillaceae; genus Paenibacillus; species Paenibacillus sp. FSL W7-1332. Next base: position 4,568,005 of record NZ_CP150209.1, read on the forward strand.
CATAAAAATAACAGCAGCTCCTCATGCACCTACGCCTCGGCATGCGGGTCCGGCGGATCCGATTCGGGTGATGGATCCTCAGGCGACGGATCTGGATCCTCTTGCAGCAGCGGTTCATCCTGCAGCAGCGGATCCTCTTGCGGGAGTGGCTGTGGCGGCGGCTGCAGCAGCTAAGTTACAAACTTTACGAGAACGCCTGCTGATTAATGAATCAAACAACAGTATGGACCTGAGAATTCAGGCCCATGCTTTTTGTTTTATCCAGCATTCAAACAGGATCTTAACATGGGTTAAAATTTTCAGTTCCTATAGGTACAAATGCCCGGCCCCCCTTTCCTCTACAACTACAACAAAAAAGCACCTGAACCCATTCTTCAAGGTTCAGATGCTTCTATTCATAATATAATTTAGGCTAACTAGTGGTTTGATGTGAGTACCAACCCGGAACGGGTTTGCGGTCCTACCTTACGCACGGAAATCTGGTTCTGCTCGGCCCAACGCGTAAGACTCCGAATCCCTTCACAATTCTTCTCTTCAAATTTAAAGCAGCAATACATCGGATTCACGTTCTTGTTCTTAAGGTTTATCTGGAATGCGGCTTTATGGCATCCGGAAACTTTGATCTCACGAATCTGATCAGCATGAATCTCCACGCCATTGATGGTAATCGTATCCGAATTCTCCTGTATATTCACTTCCCGTTTCACCAATCGGGCATACCCTTCAATTGCTAGTGCCGCAACAACAACGACATTCACCGCCATCTGCATATAGAATAGGACAGGATAGGAATATTGGGTCAAGGTAGCTACCTGAAACAGGATAATGCTAATGACAAAGGAAAATAAAATAACGTCTTTCATTCTCGTAGAGTAGTGGATTGCGTATTTCATCATAATCAGCTCCGTTCATTCTGTAAGGGTTTTCATTTAACTCTTACCTTATTATAACACCATTGTACATAATTTTGACACATATCATTCACATTTTTGTCAAAAAAATTATTTGCTTCGTTCCTTATCCTATGCTTATCCAACAAACGCGTGTCGTTCCTGGAACGATTCGTATACGGATTGTCTCCTAATATCAAAAAAAAGAGCCTCCCGCCAGATCCAAGATCTTTTGGGACACCCTCTACTTCAACACTTATGTCTTTATTTGGTTAACGCTGTATTTCCTTCCTTCCGCCGAAACCTCTTCATCAGAACGGACACGGTATCAATAAGGGTAATGATCACGATGACGTAAATAAGACCATCTCTGGATCGATCCCAAATTGATTTTACAATGTCGTACGATTCACTTCCCGGTGTTACGAAACCCGTCTGTGCTAGTTGCTCCATGAAAGTCGGATTCCAAATCGCCATATCGGAGAACAGAATCACCGCAACGATAACGGAAGCAACGTTAAATATGACATGCATGACGGCAATCTGCGGCGTCCACTTTCTTGTGATTAATTTCCTTGCTTCATTGAATATGCTGAAGGCGGTAAGAAGCCATATCAGCGGCAAATACTTGGCAAAGGCAGCCTGTTCAAACACCGGAATGGCGATCGAGTTTTCATCAAATCGATGAACACCGATCAGATTAAGGGAAAACGTGAACAGGACGAAGAACAGCACGGAAAATAGAATGCCCAGCACCGGCTCGATCGGTTTAATCCGAACAGCTGGTTCAGGAATTACAGGCAAATCCGATGGTTTCCAAGCATCCTTAGATACTTGCCGAGCACCGCGATATTCGATATAGGCAAAAATAACGGTAACCCATGCGAACCCGTGAATAGCGACACTCAGCAAGGAGACAAAGTACTCCAGAAGCTTCTCGGCGTTAGGGTCCGAGCTTGTAAAGAAATCAACCATATACGCGATGCCAAGAGCGACGACGACCGAGTACAATACAATCCGCAGGACAGACCAATAACTGTCAATTAAACCGGGTCCAATGAGATACCGTTCTCTTCCTCTATATCTAGCTGCCATGTCCCCGGGTGGCCCGAGCTCGAGCAGCACCTGTTCCACATCTTCAGTGCTTGCAATCCCGACGCCTGCTCCCCTGTCTTCCAGCATATCTTCGATGAGTCCGTGCAGTTCCTTTTCAATATCGGCTCTTTGTGATTCGGGCAGCTTCTGCGTCACTGCATAAATATACCTGCTAATCAGATCCATTACTATACGTCCCCCTTGTCATCAACAAGCCCTTCAAGACTTGTCATCATAGACTTCCATTCATGGTAAAGCTGGCGATATATTTCTTTCCCTGTCTGACTTATGATGTAATATTTCCTCGGACGAGCTTCATTTGTATCCCACTCGCTATCCAGCAAGCCTTGTTTTTCCAACCGCCGCAGCAAGGGATACAGGGTACCCGCTTCCACGCTGACCCCCTTCTCCTGCAATATGGTCACCAATGAGTATCCATACTGAGGTTCCGACAATTGGCTGAGGACACCAAGTATGATGGTTCCTCGTCGAAGCTCCTGCACCAAACTGTTCAAAATATCTTGATCCTCTGACATATCATCAACTCCTGTAATGATTATACTGTATTACACACACTAATGTATATAGACAATTAATAATTATTCACAATTATTTTTTGATTATACTTGCTGTAAGTCTGCCAACCCAGGAAGCAAGCCGCGTGAAGACCTGCACTTCCATCTAAAAAAGGTTATCCTACGGCCGGGATTGTCCCAGGTCATAAGATAACCTTCTTAAATGCTCTCATCTCACAGCGATGTTGTTCCTTTGTTCCATCGTTAAAACTGCGCTTCTCGAAATGCACTTCAAACCGAAAACATGTCAGTCCTTATCGTCCCTCAGGAACGGAGACTGACACGCTCATGACTTTTTATCGTAAAATAACTACACGATTTCCTGCGGTTCCTTACCCAGTAGACCCAACAGACGGAGGCCGTACTGTATACCGTCTTGATCAACATCCCTGGTTATATGCCTGGCCGCCTTCTTGACGATTTCCGGCGCATTGCCCATCGCCACACCGTGGCCCACGTACGACAGCATCTCCAGATCATTCAGATAATCGCCAAAAGCAATAGTATCTTCCAGATCGATGTGCAGCAGCTGAATCAATTGTTTGATCCCTTCGGCTTTGGATCCCCCGGACGGCAACACATCGATTCCATAAGGACCCCATCGAACGAAATCGAACCGGCCTGCGAAATTGTTCACGTAAGCCGCTTCCTCATCCTCCGTGCAGAATACAATGGCCTGATAAATATCTCTGCCCAAGTAATATTCCGGATCATATTCAGGGATCGTGAGTTTCAGTTCCCCCCAGCTGGAATCGATATGAACATGCTCGGTTACGTTCATCTTCATGGCTTCACTGCCGGCATATATGATCGGATGATCAAACTCAACGGCCTGCTCCGTCAGCTTCTGCAAGGCATCTTGCGCCAATGGATAACCATAGATCGGTTTGCCTTCATGAACCACATACTGACCGTTCATACAAACATAGGAATTGATACCGAGCTCCTCCCGCAGCTCTTCAAAATGATAGGGAGCGCGCCCTGTCGCTATAGCGACGATGTGCCCGGCATCCTTTAACTCCCGAATGGACTCCTTCGTTGTAGCCGGAACTTTCTTGTCATGATTCAGCAGCGTCCCGTCAATATCAAAAAATATGATTTTCTTATTCAATGAAACTCGCCCCTCTTCCGTATATTCTAGCCAGTAACCATATTGTAAATGATGAAAAGCATTTCAGAGCAAGCCATAATTTCAGCAAGGTCGCTTCGGATACTTCCCGATCATACATAAACAACCGCGCTGGAGCACGGTTTCTACGGAAATTTATATCGATGAAATCAAGATAACCATCTACATGAACATAAGCGCAATTTGCCGTCATTTTTTTATCTAACGACAACAAAAGAGTCCGCCTTGTGCAGACGGACTTCTTCTGAAGGCTTATTTCGCTTCCGATCGAACCTCATCGAGCATTTTATCATTGAATCCGAACAGCCAAGTCAGCACAAAAGTTAGAGCCATCGCGGTCAGATTGCACAAAATGTAAAGAGGAAGCTGGCTGTTCAAGTATAACAGCGTACCTGGGATCACCGTAATCGCCATGCCCGTTGCCTCCAGTTGGAAGAGGGAAGCCATGAAACCGCCCACGCCACCGCCGATCAAGGCGATCACGAACGGTCTGACGTACCGGAGGTTGACCCCGAAGATCGCCGGCTCCGAAATTCCCAGCATGGCCGAGAATGCGGACGGCAGCGATAAAGCCTTTAGTTTTTTGTTTCTCGTCTTGAGTCCGACAGCCAGACAAGCTGCCCCTTGCGCTGCCATGGCGCTAGTCACGATCGCATTAAACGGATTGCTTCCCGTCTTCTCAAGAAGCTGAATTTCAAGGAAATTGAAAATATGATGCACGCCTGTGACCACAATAATCTGATTGAAGAAGCCGATCACAAGACCTGCAATGCCAAACGGCAGCTCCAGCAAGAAAGTCGTCGCGTTCAGAACCACCTCTTCCAGGGAGTGGAACACGGGGCCGATGGCGAACAGCCCGAGCGTAATCATTACAAGCAAGGTTAGAAACGGCGTAACGATCAAATCAATCGCTTCAGGAATGCGTTTTCGCAAAAATCTCTCGAATTTCGCGCCCAGCAGTCCAATGAAGAATGCCGGCAGAACCGAGCCCTGATACCCTACGACCGGAATGAAATCAAAAATCATGAGTGCCTCAGCCGAGCCGTTCGCCACGCTGTACGCGTTGGGAAGAGCCGGGTTCACCAGCATCAGACCAAGGACGATACCGAGCACCGGGCTGCCCCCGAACACTCTAAATGCGGACCAGGCCACCAAGGCCGGCAAGAAAGCGAAAGCCGTATCCGTCAATACCTGGGTGAAGAGCAGAAAATTAGGCGAGATATCATCCGGTGTCGCACCAAACCAGGCAAGCACGGTGTCCTGGGTCAGAAGTCCCCGTAATCCCATGAACAAGCCAGTGGCGACCAGTACCGGGATAATCGGCACAAACACATCACCGAACGTACGAATCGCCCGCTGAAACGGATTCCCCGACTTTTTAGCCTGAGATTTCAGTTCTTCCTTGCTTGTGCTCTCCATTCCCAGGGATTCGACCGCTTCAAAAATCTGATTGACGGTTCCTGTTCCGAAAATGACCTGATATTGGCCGGAGTTGAAAAAAGCGCCTTTGACCTTATCAATATTTTCGACCTTCTTCTGGTCAATCTTCTTCTGATCGTGAACCATAATTCGCAGTCTCGTAGCACAGTGAGCAAAGGAAGCGATGTTCTCCCTGCCGCCGATGGCTTCCACTACCTGCCTTGCAATTTTCCGATTATCCGCTGCCATGTTCATTCATCCCCTTCTATATCTTTTACGGCTTGGGCAAGATCCCACTTCTTGACCTTCAAGCCGGCGCTGCCGTTTGTTGCGAAAAATCGTATATGACGGCTGTCCCGTTTTGGAAATATCCGACTCGTAAATACCTCTTCGCCATCATTAACGAACACCTCTGCCGAAGAAATATCCACAAAAAGATGAAATTTGATCGAGTTTGCTTTGGCATGCAGCATGCAGGTTCGTGTCGTACCGTAATCACTTACAATCGTTGCACCCGATGATGAGCGATCCAGTGTAACCTTTTGCCTGAGAGCGTCATACCAGATGACCGTCCGCTCCGTTTCGCTTGCTCGAAATTCAATGCCAACGGCGTCCGCTTCGATCGCATGGAACTCGCATATCATCTCGAATACGGTCCCCTCAACTCCTGCATAACTCTTCACTTCGCTGTAAAGTGTATCCGCTGCTTCCATGGCCTTATCGCGGAGCACTTCCAACTCGGGGACCGGCTGCTGAATCAGCTTGCCCTCACGGAACGAGAGCGAACGCGGAAGAGTCAAACAATGCGCCCAGCCATGCGAGTCGGTTGGATAGACGACCTCCGGCATACCCATCCAGCCTACCATGATGCGCCGGTCTTGCTCGTCCAGCATGGTCTGCGGTGCGTAAAAATCAAAACCTCTGTCCAGTTCGTAAAAGGAGCCGTGTTCAAACTCCAGCGTGCCCCGATCCAGCGGCTTGCCCGAGATGTAGCCGGATTGGTAAATGTTCCGGTATTCGTCGTCTTGCGGACTCAGCCCCTGCGGCGAAAACAGCAGCACGCCCCGTCCTTCCAGTTCAAAATAATCGGGGCACTCCCACATATAGCCGAAATGTTCAAGACGGGTTTGGATTTCCCCTTTGCAGGTCCAATCCAGCAAATCCGGTGATTCATATACGACAGCCGTTCCTGTCTTATCGCCCCTTTGGGCGCCGATAACGAACCGGTACATGTCTTCGTCTTTCCATACCTTCGGATCCCGAAAATGCTCGGTATATCCGTCCGGCACATGGTCGATCAGCGGCTTATCGAGCTTCGTGACCGATCCACCGCGGTTCATCACGGCCATGCATTGATAAGATTGCCTGTTCCATTCCTCATCCCGGGCATTTCCGGTATACATCAGATACAGTTTGTCGTCTTTCACGATTCCGCTGCCCGAGTAAGCGCCATAAGCATCCTGCGGGTGGCCAGGTTCAATGGCGATGCCTTGGTTTTGCCAATGCACGAGGTCTTTCGAGGATGTATGGTACCAGTATTTCAAGCCGTGATACGTACCCAGCGGAAACCATTGATAAAATAAGTGATATTCCCCGTTATAATAAGAAAACCCGTTAGGGTCATTCAGCAAGCCCATGATGGGCTGTATGTGAAACCTCTGCCTCCATTCGCTTAATTTCACTTTCTCCTTTAAGGAGGAAAGCTCTTCGGGAGAAGCCTGATCCAGGCGTCGGTATTTCAGTTCTCTGTCCATATCTCTTCTCCTTATAAATGGGCTAACTAAAAAAACAATCTGATCATGCTATGCGTGAACATCAGCCTAACTCACCTGTAGTGGAACCGGTTCCAATCAGGAGTAAAAATAATGAACTCAGCTCCAATACCAGGCAAAAGCAGTATTGGAACCGGTTCCGTTTTTTTCAGTATAAAATACCTATTTTAGATTGTCAACGCTTTCGCGATGAATCATATCGCAGCTCATAACCGTCAGGAAATCCACAGGCTCGTCGTTGACCAGCTTCATTATATGCTGTGCGGCGAGATGGCCCGCTTGGGAATATCCATATTTAACCGTTGTCAATCCAGGATGAATCACCTCGGTTACGTCGTATCCGCCAAATCCGGTAACGGAGAGTTCGTTCGGAATTTGAATGCCCTTCATATGAGCCGCTTTCATAACGCCTAACGCGATATTGTCAGTAGCGCAAACCACGGCAGTTGGCAGCGTTCGGTTCGACTCAAAAATGGACCATGCGGTCTTTACACCATCCGACATCTTAAATCCACTCTCATAGAGATCCGCTTTTGCCTCACTATCCTCGCTTACCGCTTTCAGAAACCCTTCCTTCCGCTGAACTCCGACAGCAACGTCTTGTTCCGTCACCCCGATATAGGCAATATGGCGATGTCCCTTGGACAGCACATACCGGCCCATGTCATAACCCGCGGCATAGTCGTTATAAATCATGCTGTGAACATCCTTATGCTGCTGTCCTAACAGGATGACAGGGATGCCGATCTCTTGAATCGCGGCAAGATGGGTATCCGTCACTTGAGTCGCAAATAAAATAATGCCAGATATTTTTTGCCTGGCGAGATCATACAGCGCTTCAATCTCCCTGGTTAAGTCCTGGCTTGCATTGATAATAAGAAGCTGATAACCGTGTTTCCTTAATTCTTCGTCCATGCCGGCAACGGTCTGCGATGCTGAGAATGAATCCAGACGCGGTACAATGGTGCCGATCATGCTGGTTTTCTTCGCTTTCAAGCTCTGTGCAAACGAATTCGGAATATAACCGGTTTCCTGAATGACCAGCTCAATTTTTTGGCGTGTTGCATTGCTGACGGAACCTCCGTTCAAGAAACGGGAGACCGTGCTTTTGGCAACCCCGGCTTTTTTGGCAATATCTGCAATCGTGTTTTTCATTCGGTGCTCCCGGGAGCCGCTTGCGGCGCTGCAACGAACAGTTGTTCCTCCACAGCTCCTAGTTGGGCAGCACAATGGATCATGTTTCGTTTGTGCATGAATCTCTCCCCTTCGTTTTCGCTTTTTCCTAACTATACCATGACGTCCAGGCATCCGTGAAATGGAGACTCCAAGCCTATTATGGCAGGAGCCATATCTTTTCCAAGCTCCAGACTCTTACTAGGAATGAACCGATTCGAAGGGGATTTATTCATGGGCGCATCTTAATTCATATGCAAATTGTCTGTGGTTTTCCTTCAGGCTTGCACGGTTCGCTCGGCCGATTCGACGGTATGCTTCAGCAATGTAGCAATCGTAACGGGGCCGACACCTGCCGGTACCGGTGTAATCGCAGATGCCACCTTCGCGCAGGCTTCATAATCGCAGTCGCCGATATTCCCTTTATTGTAGCCGGCATCCAATACAACGGCACCCGGCTTAATCCAGCTCCCTTGAATGAAATTAGGTTTGCCTACGGCCGCAACCACGATATCCGCCTGGGACACAAGCTCCCCGAGGTTCCTCGTTCTCGAGTGGCAGATCGTAACGGTAGCATTGCGATTGAGCAGCATCATCGATACCGGCTTACCCAGAATCGGACTGCGTCCGACCACCACGGCATGCTTCCCTTCGATCGGCAGATCATAATAATCCATAATCGCAATAATCGCGGCAGGCGTACAAGACGGATAATCGGCAAAACCAAACGCATTTTGCGAGAAACCGAGCGTGGTTACTCCATCCACGTCTTTTTCAATGGCTATGGCATCAAAAGCCGCCCGTTCATCGATATGATGCGGTACCGGATGCTGCAGCAGAATACCGTGGACATTCGGATCCTCGTTCAGCTCTTGTATCGCGGCGATCAGCTCCTCAGTCGAGGTCGAGGTCTCCAGCACCACTTTCTTGGATATGATGCCAAGCCGCTCGCAAGCATTTCCCTTCATCCGTACATAGGTCGCCGAAGCAGGATCATCGCCAACCAGAATCGTTGCCAGACAAGGCGTTATCCCGTGCTGCTTCAATTCCTGTACCTTCACCGCCAGCTTTGCCTTAATATCATCGGATACCTTTTTTCCATCCAAAATTACGGGTTCCTTACTCATGCTAATCCGCTCCTTCGCCATTGTATTAAAAACATAAAGAGGCAAGGCGACTAATCGTCTCCTTACCTCTTGCCCAGGCGTACGGCATATGATCCTATGTGCTCCCTCTTGGTACCCCAAGCTACGCCAGTAACACACAGATAACTTTTTTTAAATATACCACGACTTTGGACTTCGCGCTACCGGTCATGAAGTTCACCTATTAAATCGTAATCTTTTTGATTAATTTGCAAGAATCGAGTATGTTGCCGATGGTACAAGCATAGAATGTCCTAAGAACAATTCGCTCCAGGAGGCCTTGAATGAAATATCCGGTAATCTTCAAAATGCTGCCCTTCATGATTCCGCTTGTCTTCGTGATACCGGTCTTGACGATATGGCTGCAGAACGATTCAAGTCTAATATCAAGCCGTGACATACAGCAGGTAAAAACGGTTTTTACGGGCATTTTCCTTGAGGCGCTTCCTTTTGTGCTGCTTGGAGTGCTGCTGTCGTCCCTTCTTCAGCTGTTCGTTAAAGAACAGTGGGTGCGTCGGATCACGCCCAAAAACCCGGTCATCGGCGTCCTGTTCGCTTCCATGCTGGGGATCGTGTTTCCCATCTGTGAATGCGGGATGATCCCGGTCGTCCGAAGGCTGATGCTTAAGGGGATGCCTGCCTACATCGCTGTAACCTTTATTCTCAGCGGACCTATCCTGAACCCCATTGTGTTCGCTGCGACGTTCATGGCCTTCCGCTCGCATCCCGAAGTGACGATCGGCCGGATGGGACTGGCTTTTGCAGTCGCGATAACGGTAGGTTTGCTTGTCTATGTTTTTTCAAGGAACAACCCGCTCAAGCGTTCCTTACAAGAGTTTTCCGAACAAGATTCCGCCGTTGGTGAACGCAAGCTGCACGAGCATCCCAAAACCTGGAGAAGCCTGTTTGTCCACGCCGGAGACGAATTGATCGAAATGGGCAAATACCTGGTTCTTGGCGCATTCCTGACAGCCTGCATCCAATCCTTCATTCCTAGAGAAGAGCTGCTGGCATTGGGGAACGGTCCCACCGCTTCTTACCTGTTCATGATGGGGTTTGCTTTCATCCTGTCCCTCTGCTCGACTTCGGATGCCTTTGTAGCATCGGCGTTCACGCACACCTTTACCGTAGGTCCGCTCGTATCCTTCCTCGTGCTCGGCCCGATGCTGGATTTCAAAAGCTTGCTCATGCTGTCGACTACCTTCAAGACTAAATTCGTGATCGGTTTAAGCCTGCTGGTAATGACACTTGTCTTTATCGGCTCTGTAGCCGTCAACGCTCTTTTGGGTGGATAGCTGCCTAAGGATGAAAGATTGACGAAAAACCAAACGAGATTACCGGGACCGTTTAGGATCATCAGGTATCCGCTTGAGATTGGAGGTGATTGGGAGGATGAAGTCCAGTTTGAGGATACGGATTCACTATACGCTCCGGTCGCTGCTTGTTGCGGCTCTCGCCGCTTATATCATGCATCTGAATGCTTCAGATGCGCTCGAATTTTACCTAGCGCCTCATATGCAGACCCTGCTGCTTCTCTGCCCGGTTCCGTTGTTGTTCATTGCATTCGGGATGATGTGGCATTCCCTTGCGGGCGATTCCGGAGAGGTATGTGATTGCGAGCATCCCCTGCCTGCCGGCCTTGTCAAAAACGTAACGGTATACGGGTTATTCACGGTGCCGCTGCTGTTTGGCCTGCTCCTGCCGGACCAAGCCCTGGGCAGCGATATGGCAGCCAAAAAAGGAATGATCTACACCTATCCGAATCCCGATGTACGGCGTAAGACCGATGACCGCAACACCGCCGCCTTTTCAGGCACGGATAAGCGATTACCCGGCATGGATCAAGAAGCAGAAGAAAATATTGCATTGAACGAACGATTCGTTGCCAAGGACATCTATAGTGTGGAGTTTGCAGAGCTTGCCAAGCGCTTATATACGCTGCCCGTCATTAAGGTGGAACCGGACATTTTCTCGGAAACCGTCGGGGCCATGGATATGTACAAAGAGCATTTTCAAGGAAAAACCATCTCGGTGCAAGGGTTCGTCTTCCGCGACGGAAAGATGAATGAGGATACCTTTGCCGTTAGCCGATTCCTCGTGATGTGCTGCACGGCAGACGCCGTACCGTTCGGGGTTCTTGTGCGCGGCACGAATGCTGCGTCGTTCGCTGATGATACGTGGGTCCAGATTGATGGCACGATCCAGGTCGCCACCTTGAATGGTAAAGAGACGCTGCAAATTCAAGCGAAGCGGATTCAGCCGATCGAGCAGCCGGCGTCCCCGTACATTTTCACGAATCCGGACTCCGTCGCGGAGTTTGACGAGCTGTATTCGAATGATAACGAGACCAAGGAGGAAATCAATTAATGAACAAGATACCCGTTGTATTGATTAGCGGATTTTTGGGAAGCGGCAAAACCACGCTGCTGCTCAGACTGCTGGAATATGCCGCCAAGCGCCAGTGGAGAACCGCCGTGCTTATGAATGAGATGGGCGAACAAGATGTGGATGGCGATACGGTCTCCGGCGAAATCCCCGATCTTCCGATTGAGAAGCTGCTCGACGGATGCATCTGCTGCACCAGACGAGACGAGCTGGGTCAAGCATTACAAACCCTGTTAGATCAGAAGCCGGATCTCATATTCATCGAAACGACCGGCGTGGCGAATCCTGAACAGATTCTTGAGGATCTGCAGGATCCGTCCCTGGCTGACCGAATCTCAATTCAGCGCAAAATTGCCTTGGCCGACTGCAGGAAATTTCTCGAGTACAACAGCTTCTTTGCATCCAGTCGTGAACTGGTGCGTACCCTGCGGGGACAAATCAGCTTCGCGGATATGATCATCCTTAACAAGGCGGGGGACTGCGACGATAAACAGATCAACAAAGTCACGACCTCCATTAGAAAAATAAACACGACGGCAAGTCTGTCCGTAACCGACTACAGCCGTTTGGATGATGAAAATGAAGTGTTTTCGACGCTTCAGCTTCAGCCTCAGCTTGAGCCCTCTAATGACCCGAGCCATTCGTTTCCAACTTCGCAATGGAAGCCAGGAGATCTTGCGGATCTTACGCAAGACCAACCGTTGACTAATGATCACAGCAAGCATGCGCACCACCAGCCAGAGAGATCCGCCAATGACCATTCTAGCCATCTGCACGGAGAAGAGTCCGGACACAGCAGCACATCCTTCACGGGCATGGATACCTTGACCTTATCTGCTCCATCCCCCTTCCCGCTTCAGTTGAGCGCGATCGAGACGTTTCTCGCTGCACTTGGCTCCAGCCTGATTCGGGCCAAAGGTTACATCCATCTCTCGACGGGGCCCTCTCTAGTTCAGTGGGCGGGTTCAGAGCTTGAATGTAAGCCAAGCACGCTGCAGCTGCAACGCGGATATCTTACGCTGATTGGCCATCGTCTGGATAAAAAACGCATGGTTCAAGAGTGGGAAGGCTTGCTCAGTGGCGTGGTGCAATGACAGCTGGATGGTTTGACAGACAGAGATATAGAAAAGGAGATCCTCGCAGGATCTCCTTGTTCGTTATCATTCTGATTAGTCCCTGGGATAATTCACTTCCATAATGTCCATAAAGGGAACCTTCGTAATGACGCCATTCTCTTTCATGTGCACCTTCCCTGTGCGGGAGTCCATTTGATCGATTTGTCCGCGGACTGCCTCTTCCCATCCCCAGACCGTCAGTACGATCACCGATTCTTCCTGGTAAGCTTCCGTAAGCTGATTTCCGAGCTCTTCCAGTACAAACTCATCTCTCGTGGGTCTCTTTGGAACTTTTGCTTTTGCCATAACCTTGTCCTCCTGATTTATGTTGTTCATGCATTAGCATTACATTCTCCATGAAAACAAATCTTTCCTCAAACCTATGAATTAGGAATCTACTTCCTATTATACATGAAATCCGATTCAGTTTTTTATGCAAAAGACTTGATTTTCAGAAAACAAAGGTATATGATTGACCCATCAAACATTGACGAGTCAATGAATTGAAGGGGGTCTTTATAATCGCTACGTGCCATACGGAAGACCTGCTGTACTTGCTGATGCATTTAAACAAGCATATTTCGACCCGGTTTGAACGCTGTGCTGGAGTTAGTCCCAATCGGCTCGAACTCCTATGCAAACTGACGGGGGGCCAAATTAGCCAATCGGATTTGCAGAAGGCCGTGTCTATTGATCCAGCTGCGGTGACCCGTCATGTTCAGCAGTTGGAAGCGGAAGGAATACTTCTCCGAACCAGATGTGAGAATGACAACCGGATTACGTTGGTTCAGCTAACTGAAGTGGGCAAAAGTAAAGTAGCAGCGTTTAAGGCGGAGAAAGATCGCTTTATGGAGGAACTGCAGGCAGACCTCACGGAATCAGAACGACTTGCGTTTGTTCAAACTCTACAGAAGCTGAACAGCCAGATTCAACTAATGAAAGAACCAAGTAAGACCAATTAACTTATAGAGATTAAAGGAGAGAATATCATGACTGTAACTTCCCTAAACAATAATTATAAAGAAATTATTACTTCCCGTCGCTCTGTGCGGGTATACGACCCATCGGTCAAAATCAGCCGTGAAGAAATGACTGAAATTTTGGAAGAAGCGACTTTGGCTCCGTCATCCGTTAACCTTCAGCCTTGGAGATTTCTTGTCGTTGATAGCCCCGAAGGTAAAGCGACGCTTGAAGAGCTTGCACCAGGGAACAAAACGCAAGTTTCAACTTCCTCCGCTGTCATTGCTGTATTTGGAGATATGAACGCATTCGACAATGCAGATGAAATTATGGGTAGCGCCGTGGAACGCGGTTATCTGCCACAAGAGATTAAAGATCAGATGATGGCAAACTATACCGATCTCTTCGCACGTATTCCGGCACAGTCTTTCCGTGAAATGATCCTTATAGATAGCGGCTTGGTTTCCATGCAGCTTATGCTTTCTGCTCGTGCCCGTGGATATGACACGAACCCCATTGGCGGATACGACAAATCCCGAATTGCAGAGGCATTTGGTATGGAGAAAGAACGTTATGTGCCGGTAATGCTCATCTCTGTAGGTAAAGCTGCCAAAGAAGCGCGTTTGACGACCCGTCTTCCTATTGATCGTATTGCAGAGTGGAAGTGAGGTCATAGCGATGATTATTATTCATGCAGAAATGAAAGTAAACCGTGAACTAGAGGCAGAATTTCTGGAATCCGTAAAAGAACTTATTGAGGCATCCCGCGCGGAACAAGGAAATGAATCGTATAAGCTGCTTAAAGATACGGAGCAGGATAACACGTATCTCATGGTTGAGCAGTGGAAAGACCAGGAAGCTGTGGGGCTCCACAATGCAAGCAGCCATTTTCAGGCATTTGTAGCTAAAGCTCCAAAATACCTGACAGCTCCGCTAAATGTCCAAGCATATGCTGGCCAACCGATAAACAAATAATGAACAGACTGCAGTCACGTTTAAAAAGCCAACTCGTTCAGACGAGTTTGGCTTTTTTTATTAAATGGATATATCCCTATTTTCCTCGGATTCAATCTTATAAACTCTCCCATAAAAAAGTCCCCTTTAAGTAAACTGTATCGTCTGTAGCGTCTTCTTCTGCACAGTCTACTCAAAGGAGAACATATCCTAAACCTTACAGCGATAGCTCTTCGATAGCCATCCATGGCAGCGGATTGTTAAAGGTCGACCAATCCAGCTGCATTTCCTGATCAGTCAACAAACATTCGTCCAGCTCCCGCTCGATTCGTGACTGCTCCATCTGTATCCCGATCATCACAAGCTCGGTCGTCCGATCTCCCCAGACGCCATCCCATTTTCGCTGCACATCCGGCTCACTCTGAAGCAGCTCCTGCTGCTCCTGCTCGGTTAAAGCAGCCACCCAATAACCTGCAGGCCCAAACTGAATGGAAGGTCCCGCCTGACTTAGACTTGCCGCAACATCCTCACGCACAGCCAGCCAAGCGATCCCTTTCGCGCGTACGACCTCTTCCGGCCAATCACTCATGAAATCAGCCAGCCGCTCCGGATGGAACGGTCTTCTTCTCCGATAAACAAAAGAGCTGATGCCGTATTCATCCGTTTCCGGCACATGCTCTTCCTTCTGAAGCTCCTGAATCCAGCCGGGGGACTGACTGGCTTTTTCAAAATCGAATAAACCGGTATTCAGAATTTCCGCAGGGGCGACTTGTCCCTTCACAGTACGTATGATTTTTGCGCTGGGCTGAAGCTTACGAAGTATGCCTTCCACCTTGGCCAATTCGTCTTCGCTTACCAAATCGCATTTGTTCAATAGGAGTACATCACACATTTCGATCTGGTCAATCAACAGATCCACGACTTCCCGTGTATCCTCTTCGCCCAGCGCTTCCTTCCGATCTAGCAGGCTTTGACCCGAAGAGAAATCTTTCCAGAAACGGTTCGCATCCACAACCGTCACCATACAATCCAGCCGGGCTAGGTCGGACAACTGGACGCCGGACACCTCATCCGGATAGACAAAGGTCTGCGCAACGGGCACGGGCTCGCTAATCCCCGTCGATTCAATGAGAATATAATCAAACCGGTTCTCCTGTACCAGCTTCTGAACTTCCTGTACCAGATCTTCCCGGAGCGTGCAGCAGATGCAGCCGTTAGACATTTCAACCAGCTTCTCATCCGTTCGGGACAGGCTTCCTTCCCCTCGAACCAAATCCGCATCAATATTCACTTCGCTCATGTCATTTACAATGACCGCAACCTTCAATCCATCACGATTATGAAGCACATGATTTAGGACCGTCGTCTTGCCTGATCCGAGGTACCCGCTGAGCACTGTGACAGGAATCCTATTGTTACTATTCATCTATTGAACTTCCTCCATTCCTTAATCGTAATCATTACGATTTATACGGTATGATATTATCTCTCCTCACTTAAATTGTCAATGCTTCCATTCAAAAATATCTGATAAACATAATAATCCCCTAGCATTCATTCACCGGAGTTTCTCTTATGATCTAAGATCACAGCGAATGCATTCTACAGGTGCAGCATGGGATTAAGCCTCAATTTACCTTGTTATACGCAGTTTCGAATGCCGCTTTCATGAAATCATCTCATAAATATCCCTTTACAGGAATATTCCCATGGTGGTATATTGTAATCAATCGTTGGTTAATCTTTACAAATAAGGAGGGATACGATATGAGCCAAGAAGTAATTTCGTTCATCGAAAACCTTAGTCTGCCTTGGCAAGTAGAAGTCAGCAAAAAGCTTCGACTTATGGTCCTTGAAGCCATTCCGGAGGTAGAAGAACGGATTCAGTACAAAAAACCGCATTTTCTAAAAAACGGACATTATGCGGCCGTGATTTCGCCATCCAAAGATGCAATTGCCTTTATGATCATGAACACAACTAATCTAGACGTCCCGAAACATTTCGAAGGTCCGCCCGAACGGAAATGGCTTAAAATTCGAAAAGATGATACTCCGGACTTTGAACTGCTAGCCGATCTATTAGTTCAAGCATCAAGTTCGTTGTAGTAACAAGATCGGGGGTAAGGTCATATGAAACAGACAACGTTGAACGCACTAGCCGAGCCTAACCGATTACAGATTGTCGAACTGTTACGAGAAGGTCCTTTAACCGTTAATCAGATTGCTGAACGTCTTCATATCCGGCAACCTCAGACTTCCAAACATTTAAAAATATTGCATGAAGCAGGACTGGTCGAAGTTCTGGCGGAGGCTAATCGACGAATCTATAGACTACGATCTGAACCGCTTCAAGAAATGGACGAATGGTTGGATACGTTCCGCGGTATTTGGGAAAAGCGCTTTGATCAGCTTGAGGATTATTTGGAAAAATTACAAAAGAAAAGGTAGCAGCCGCTACCCTTCTTTTTAGGAGGAATTCAAATGACCGAGCAAAGCAAACAAGGTTTACTTCTGTCACGTGTTTTCAATGCCCCCAGGGAACTGGTTTTTAAAGTTTGGACCGACCCTGAACACTTCGGCAAATGGTGGGGACCTCAAGGATACTCCTTAGAAGTTATCACAATGGATGTACGTCCTGGTGGCATGTTCTTAGGTTGTCAGAAGTCTCCGGATGGAAACCAAGCCATGTGGGGAAAATTTGTATATCAGGAAGTTATCGTTCCTGAGAAACTGGTATTCATTCAATCATTCTCTGATGAGGAAGGCAACACTATACGTGCACCTTTTAACGCAAACTGGCCGCTTGAAATTATGAATATCATCACACTTGAAGAAATCGATGGAAAAACCACGCTTACCATGCAGGGAGGCCCTGTCAACGCAACTGCAGAAGAACAAGCAGCATTTGATGAAATGGCTCCGATGGTGAAACAAGGATTTGGCGGAACTTTTGATCAACTCGCGCAATACCTTGAAAGCCAGCAATAATAACATGGATCAAGGAAGCGCAAACCAGCGGCGGCGAACCTATTGGCTCGCCGTTTTTTTAATGCTTCAGAACTCAGCAGCATCTTACTCGAAAAACCCCCTGCCCGATCGCCTCGCTAATGCATTCGCATGCATGTTCGAGAAATTACAGCTTCTGTGCGACTGGTTGCTCCGCTGCCTGTCCATCGTCTTTATGCTCAGGCAGCTCGCCGTCTTTCCAGACGACCTGTTCGCCGTAATCTTTTCCCCAATCGTACATCAGCTTCAAGATCGGCATTAGGCTCTCCCCGTAAGGCGTGAGCGAATATTCGACTCGAGGCGGAACCTCGGGGTAAACCACACGATGAACGAGCTGATCCTCCTCCAATTCCCGGAGCTGGTTGGTCAGCATTTTTTGCGTGATATGAGGAATCATTCGATTCAGCTCACCGAAGCGCTTTACGCCCTCTAAACCAAGATGCCATAGGATGATCAGCTTCCATTTGCCGCCGATGACCGCCAGGGTTAACTCCTTATGGCAGTTTATTTCCTTCAGATTGATTCGCTGCTTGACTTCACTTGCCATAATGCATCACCCCTTCTTCCCTACAGTATACAACGGTCGCGGTTATATCATCAAAGCGGCAACTTTACCCACACCTTGACCTCTTATTCCAAATTGGCGTGCAGCCCAAACATATTTTCCGAGTGAAGTTCCTTCATCTCCATCAATCTCAAGATAACGGCATCCAATACGATCAGCATCGTTTGCTCAAATAAAGAGGCCATCGGTTGAACGGTGACAAGAGATCCTTGATTCTGCTCCTTCGTTGTGCCCGGTAGCCGAACGATCGCATCCGAAAGCTTACCGATACGTGATTCGGGATTCACGGTGACCACCGCTACGGCAGAGCCTATACCCTTGGCCTTCTGAGCCATAGACACCAAGCTCTGCGTTTCGCCGGAGCCTGAACCGATAAGTAGCATATCCCGCGCGCCGATGGCCGGAGTTACCGTATCGCCCACGACATGAACCTTATACCCCATCTGCATTAATCGCATGGCAAAAGCTCGGATCATTAGACCGGATCTGCCGCCCCCCGCTAAGAAAATGGCATCGGATTGCACGATCCGTGCAATCAATTCCTCAATCTGATCAGCATTGATCTGCTGCACGGATGCTGATATCTCCTTGGCAATGTCCGCTGCATGTTGAAATATCTTTTGACTCATACTAACTTAGACCTGCTTAACAAGCTGGTTCATCTGGGCCGCAACCGCTTTTTTATCGGATTGACCTGTGATTCCCCCTCCGACAATCACGAGATCAGGATTCGCTTGGATCACCTCAGGGAGCGTCTCCATTTTGATTCCTCCCGCAACCGCCGTCTTGGCGTGCTTCACGACACGTTTGATCGCAGCCAATTCCTCGAATGAATTCTTGCCTTCCGCTTGGTGGTCGTAGCCGGAATGAACGCAAATGTAATCCACGCCCAAAGCGTCAATCTCCACTGCTCTACTCTCAATGTCCTTCACATTGATCATATCGACCATCACTTGCTTACCTTGCTTAAGGGCTTCCGCTACCGCGCCTTTGATCGTAGCATCGTCGGATACACCTAACACCGTAATAATGTCCGCGCCGGCTTCGGATGCCTTCGCCACTTCATAACCGCCCGCATCCATAATTTTCAGATCGGCCAGCACACGCAGCTGCGGGAAAGCCTCTTTAATTGCTTTTACGGCATGAAGTCCTTCGTTAATGACAACCGGTGTTCCGATCTCCACGATGTCGATAAACTCGGCTACCTCAGCCACCACTTGTTTTGCTTCAGGAATATTTACTAAATCCAATGCCAATTGAAGTTCCATATTGTTATTCTCTCCTTATGAACGTATTGGTTAATGACTACGCCCATTGTAGAGCAGATAGTTTACTTTCCGGAAGTACGTACTTAGAAGTGAGATACTTACGTGGAAGTAAGTAATACGGCGGGACAAGGGTTTATGGGCTCCGTTTAATTAGCAATGCATACTGCTCCAAGACGCTGGTAAAAAACAATTAAGCCCATTTATTCACTTTTCGGCTCGCATTCGGCTGTGGTTTAATATAGTTGTCAGGCCGGACAAAATGATCGGAAAGGAGGCTGAACGAATTGATTCAGAATATGGAGGTGGCATCCGCATAAGCGGGTGTCACGTTTAGGGGAGCCCGTTATAGGGCTCCCTTTCATTTACAATCCGATAGCATTGGAGAAATGATTATGTCACATACATCTGAACCAGCCGTTATTATTGTCACTGGTGTCATGGCTTCCGGTAAATCGACGGTAGCCCAGCTGCTGGCCGAGAAATTTGAACGCGGAGTCCACTTGAGGGGAGACGCGTTTCGGAGAATGATTATCAAGGGCAGGGAAGAAATGCTTCCGGATGCTTCAGACGAAGCAAAACGGCAGCTTGCCCTGCGCTACAGATTATCGGCCTCCACTGCCAGAACCTATGCTGAAGCGGGTTTTCATGTCGTCCTCCAGGACGTCATTCTCGGCCCCGCGCTGCTGCAAATAACCGAAATGCTAAACGGCCTTCCCGTTTACGTCGTTGTGCTGAACCCATCTGAGAATGCCATCAGCGCACGCGAGCAGATTCGTAACAAAAAAGGCTACGGGGTATGGACCATCCATGAGCTGAACCGGCGTTTGAACGACGAAACGCCGAGAATCGGCATGTGGCTGGATACCTCCGATTTATCTCCGGAAGAGACCGCCCAAGAGATTTGGAAGCGGATATGGAACGAGGGGCAGATCCGTTAACATAAACCCGGTATCATTCATGACAAGAATTCCTGGTAAAAAACAATTATGCCTGTTTATTCACTTTAGTCCTGCAGTCGGCCGTGGTTTAATATAGATGTCCGGCTGGACCAAATGATCGGAAAGGAGGCTGAACGAATTGATTCAGAATATGGAGGTGACATCTGCGTAAGCGGATGTCACGTTAAGGGGAGCCCTCTATAGGGCTCCCCTTCATTTCATTTTACTCATAGATCACAGCTTTGATCTCGTCGCTATCGATATTATTTTTGTCATACCAGTAAAATCCCGTATCGATCTGCGGTTCAACCTTCTCCCCTTTGATGGCCGCCACGGCGGCTTTTACCGTCTCATATCCGATGCCGACCGGATTCTGCGTGATGGCTCCCGCCATCGTTCCATTCTTGATTGCGTCAATCTGCGCTTTTCCGGAATCGAACCCGACCACGATAATCTGACCTTCCTTCTTCATCTCCGTTACCGCATTAATGACCCCGACGGCCGAACCCTCATTCGCCCCGAATATCCCTTTCAAATCCGGATGCGCCTGCATCATCGCTTTGGCCAAGTCCGTCGACTTCAAGTGATCCCCGCCTCCGTACTGGATGTCAACGATTTCGATATTCGGGTACTTCTCTTCGATCTGCTTCTTGAAGCCGTCACGGCGGCTAACCCCGGTCACGCTGGTCTGGTCATGGACCACCATGGCGATTTTGCCTTCATTCCCGATGAGCTCAGCCATTTTATCCGCCGCAAGCGCGGATGCAGCCATATTGTCCGTTGATGCCGTCGTTACCGGAATGTCGCTTTCCACGCCCGAATCGAAGGCGATGATCGGAATGTTGTTTTCCTGGGCTTTTTTCAGATAAGGAATGGAGGCCTGGCTATCCAGTGCAGCAAAACCGATCGCGCTTGGTTTCTTATCGAGTGCTGCCTGCAGCATTTCGATCTGCTTATCCACCTGGGATTCCGTCTCTGGTCCTTCAAAGGTAATCTTTACGCCAAGCTCTTCCCCTGCCTGCTCGGCACCGGTTTTTACCGCCTGCCAGAACTGATGCTGAAAGCCTTTGGAAATGATCGGAATATAGATTTCCCCTTCGGCAGCCGAACCGGAGCCTGAGCCGGATCCGCCCTCGCTTGGACTGTCGGTTCCTGAAGCGCTCTTGCCCGATGAACCGCAAGCCGCCAGCAGGCTTGCAGTCAGCATGAGAATCAGAGCCAATACGGAAAGCTTTTTCATAATCTCCATCTCCCCTTGTTTATCAAAATAGTACATCTATAGAACTTCCATCCAAGGAAGCTTCTATCCAGATTAAGCTAGCACACGGCTAACCGAGCGCGGATCGCAGTTCTAGCAGAGGACTTACGCTTTGCGTCTGCGCAAAATATCCGCATACACCGCGAGTATAATGACAAATCCTACGACAACGGTTTGCCACTCCTGCGGCACGGACAGAATACGTAATCCATTCGTCAGCACGCTCATGATCAATGCGCCGATGACCGTGCCGATGATGGTACCCTTCCCGCCGCTGAGCGAAGTCCCCCCGATTACGACCGCCGCGATGGCTTCCAGCTCATAACCGGCCCCCAGCGCCGGGTTCGCCGAGTTCAGCCTCGATGCCATCATGACACCCGCCAAACCGGTAAAGGCGCCGGTTAAGGTGTAAATGACGATTTTCCAGAATCCCACATTAACACCCGACAATCGGGTCGCCTCTTCGTTGCTGCCTAGCGCAAAGTTATACCGGCCGATGATGGTCTTCGATAAGATGAGGTAGCCCACAACCGCCGCGATGAAGAAAATAACGACCGCATTCGGAATATCGAGGCCCGGTATCAGCCAGCCCAGCACGCTGCCTTGGGACACCTCGGCAAAGCTTTCGGCGTCGTTGAAATAGACCGGCTTGGCTCCGGATATAATCAGTGCCAGTCCTTTAGCGATCATCATCATCGCCAGCGTTGCGATGAAAGGCGGGATCTTCATCTTCGCCACCGCCGTACCGGATAGAAGCCCGCATAGCGCGCCCGTCAATATCCCCCCAAGAATGCCGACCGGAACCGGCAATCCCCAGAAGGTGATGCAGACGCCGGTCATAACGCCGCTTAGTGTCATGACCGTTCCGACAGACAGATCAATGCCGCCGGTAATGATGACAAAGGTAGATCCTAAGGCAAGAACGCCGATCACCGCGGTCGAGAGAAGAATGCCCACGATATTGGAGAATTGAAAGAAATTGCTGGATGAGAATGTAAAGAATAGTATGAGAACAACCAAGCTGGCTAAGGCCAGCACTTGCTGAAGTGCGCCCGATTTGATTTGAATGTTCATCTGTTTACTCCTCCTAACGTGTATGGATTACGGCTTACATCCTTGCTGTAGCCAGATGCATAATGCTTTCTTGGGTCGCCTCTGCTTGATCCAGCTCGCCCGTAATCCGGCCTTCACACATCACGAGAACCCGATGACTCATCCGTAAAATTTCAGGCAGCTCTGAGGAGATCATGATGACCGATTTACCCTGTGCCGTAAGATCGTTCAGCAGGCGATAGATTTCGCTCTTGGCCCCTACATCGATCCCGCGCGTCGGTTCATCGAAGATCAGAATGTCGCAATCGCGGGTCAGCCATTTGCCGATAACGACTTTCTGCTGATTACCGCCGGAGAGGAATTTGACCTCTTGGTCCACATGCGGTGTTTTGACCTTCAATCGTTCGACCATATCCTCCGCTTGCTTGCGAATCCTGGTCGTATTCATCCAGCCGGCTGGGCCCAGGAAGTTACGGTATGAGGCGATAGCCACATTGCTCTTCACATCCAGATCGACGACACATCCATAGCGCTTGCGATCCTCGGATAAATAACCGATCCCTTGGCGCACCGCATCATGGGGGCCCTTGATCGTTATCTTGCGGCCATGAACATGGATCTCGCCGGATTGAATGCGGTCGGCACCGAAGATCGCTCGGGCAAGCTCGGTCCGCCCCGCACCAACCAGGCCTGCAATGCCAAGGATTTCTCCCTTTTTCAGAGTGAAGTTAATGTCCTTCAAAGTTCGGCCTTGATTCAGTCCTTTAACCTCCAATACCGTCTCACGTTCACCTGCGCTCTTCTCCGGTTTCGAGGTCTCGTAGATCTGACGGCCAACCATTTTGGAAATAATGTCCTGTGTGGTGACTTCATCCGTTGAAACCGTATCGATATACTGTCCGTCACGCATCACCGTAATGCGATCCGTAATTCGCTTGATCTCATCCATCCGATGGGAAATGTAAACGATTCCAACTCCGCCTTCTCGAAGCTGACGAATGATGCGGAACAAATCCTCAATCTCGGTTTCGCTTAAAGCTGCAGTAGGCTCATCCATGACCAGCACGTCGGCGTTATAAGACAATGCCTTGGCAATCTCCACCATCTGCTGCTTGGCAACCGTTAGTTCCGAAACCTTGAGAGATGGATCCATGTCCAGCCCCATCCGCTCGAACAGTTCCTTCACCTGCCGATTTAGCGCCTGATTGTCCAGAAACAACTTGAGCTTTCTGCGCGGCTCTCGCCCGATGAATATGTTCTGAGCAACCGTCAGATCAGGCGCCAAGTTCAGTTCCTGATGGATCATGCTGATCCCGGCGTCTTGAGCCGCTTTCGGATTCGTTAACTCTACGGGCTGCCCTTTGTACCTGATCGTACCTTCGTCCTTCTGGTATACGCCGGTCAATATTTTCATCATCGTTGACTTGCCGGCGCCGTTCTCACCCATTAGCGCATGGACTTCACCGCGCAGCAGCTCGAATCGGCAATGATTTAATGCAAGCACGCCCGGAAATTCCTTCGTGATTCCTTCCATTTGTATCAATACTTCGCTCAAAGACCCTCACCTCTCTAGCTGGCACCATTTATGAATCATTGTACAAATCGGTCTCCGATGGAGGAATGGAATATTCTCTGATCCATGTTGAATAATCTATGATCTGTTAACAGGCTCCCCCCATAAAGGAAGAAGCTACTCTTCCACAAAGGGAAAGAGCAGCTTCTGGTTCTCCTCGGTATACATATTGTCTTTGTTGATGACAACGGAATCGGTGTACACGTTGCGTAACACCTTGTCTCCTTCGATGATGGATATGGCTGTTTTGATGCCCAAATAGCCGATGTTGAAGGGCTTCTGAACAATGGTGGATTGAAGAACCCCCTCTTCGAGCAGCTTGACTTCCTTCACCGAGCTGTCGAATCCGACCAGCTTAACCTTGCCCGCCAGCCCCAGTTCTCGGATCGCTCTTCCTGCCCCGACTGTAGAAGGCTCATTCAGCCCCACGATTCCATTCAGGTCAGGCCTTTCCAACAGCAGTTTCTTCGTGATGTCATAGGCACGCTCCTCCTTGCCCTCGCTGTAGTAAGTGCCCACGATTTCCGTGCCGCTGCGCTGCTCCAGAATGCTTCGAACCCCTTGTTCCCTTTCGATCTGCGTCGAGGCCCCCCGTACGAAACTGATAATGGCGACCTCCGCATTTGCGGAGAGCAACGAAGAAAGCTCCTTGCCTGCCTTCTGTCCGGCATTCACATTGTCGGTCGCGATCAAGCTCTGCGCGTAATCGCCGTTCACCGCGGAATCAATCATGATAAGCGGAATGTCAGCCTTGCGAATGGACTCCGCTACAGGAACTAGGCGGTTATAATCACCTGCTGCCATAACAATCGCATCCGGCTTCTGCTTGATGGCTTCCTCCAGCAATTGAATCTGCAAGTCTACTTCGATTTCCTGAGTCGGTCCTACCACCGAGACATCCACACCGAATTCACGAGAAGCCGTGTTCACCCCTTCAATCAGTACACGCCAGAATTCAATCTCATCCAGCGCTTTAACACCCACGATGATCCTCTTGGGTCCGGGTTCTTCCTTGGACCACTGAAGGGCGATATAACCCAGGATGAATACCGGAATCAGCAGCAGTAAAACATATCGCAGTCTCATGTACGACTTCATGGCACATCCCCCTCCATGCTCCGCCATTCATCCGGATGAACGGCCGGAATAAGCACCGTGACGTTTGTCCCCGCTCCGGGCTCGCTCGTATAGCTAAGACCATATTCCGCTCCAAAATATAACTGAATCCGCTGATGGACATTCGCTATCCCAACGCTGTTTCTCGAATGTTGGCTCCCTGTAGAGATTAATAATGTCTCAACCTTGGACCGATCCATGCCGATGCCGTCATCCATGACTTGAAACCGAATCCGATCATCCTGAAGTCTCCCCGTAATCGTGATCGTGCCCGGCCCTTCCTTGTTCTTGATGCCATGATAAATGGCATTCTCCACCAGAGGCTGCAGCAGCACCTTCAACGTCAGATAAGGATAAAGCTCGCGGTCCATATCCAGAGTAAACCGGATTTTATCCTGGTATCGCATTTGTTGTATTTTTAAATAATTCGTTATATGTTCCACCTCGGTAGCAATCGGGATCATTTCCCTCCCTTTGCTGAGCGAAGCTCGAAACAGCCTTGCTAGAGCCGATGTCATCAGAATCACCTCATCATGCTTTTTGCTCTCGGCCATCCATATAATGGAATCCAGCGTATTGTAGAGGAAATGGGGATTGATTTGGGCTTGCAGGGCATTCAATTCGCTTTTCCTCTTAATTTCCTGTTCTATCACGATCTGGTCCATCAATTCCTTGACCTTCAGCACCATCACATTGAAGCTGCGGGCCAAGCCGGAGATTTCCCTGGAATGCCCCACAGGAACCCGGATATCGAAATTTCCCTTCTCCACTTCCATCATCTTTTCCTGGAGCTTCTTGATGGGACGCGTGAGGTTGCGGGAGATAACGACGGAGAACAGCACGCCGACGCCAAGACATAACAACCCCGCTATAGCAAAAGAAAGCTGCATCTGCTTCTTATTGTCCACCAGCTCATTCTCGTAAAAAACGCCGACGATTTTCCAGCCGAAATCCGTGTCCTTGATGCTGTAAATCCGGCTTGCTCCGCCCTCCTTCACGACAAAACCTCCTTGCTTGTCCTGAAGCACCTGCTCTAATCTCTCCGTCTTCAAATTGCTGTAGAGCAGCTGCTGCTGCGGGTGATACACAATCCGGCCTTGACGGTCAATCACGAACACGTAACCCCGGTTCCCCAGATCGAGCTTGCTGAGCATATCGTTAATCACCTTGAAGTTGAGATCGATCAACAGGATGCCGAGCCCGTTAGAAGAGTTCACGCCGCTAAGCTCGCGGCTTAGTGATACAACCCAGCGGTACTCTCCCTTGATAACCGGCTGTACATGCGACGAGGAGATCACTGTCTGTCCCTTGTTTTCCTTCGCCTGCCGATACCAGGGCTGCTCCGATAACACAATATAAGGATTCAGTTCGGCGTCCGCACGATCGGAGATAAAGGTACCGCCTGCTCCAAAAATGTTAATCGACGCAATATCTTTGCGCGAAACCCGAATCGAGTGGAAATATTCCGATATCTTCGCTTTCAACATAGCCAGTTCCGCAGGCTGCAGTTCATCTGCCGAGGCGAGGTATTCCCTCACGTTCGGGTTGTTCATCGTCGCCAGCGAGATGTCCTTCATCCCGGTGATGTAAGTTTGGATATTCGCATTCACTTGATTGATCAGCTCGGAGGTATAACTCTCCGCCGTTTCGCGAACAGCCGATTCGGACAGCCGGTAGGAGATGAAGATCAACAGCAGCGCCGTAAACAATACAAGCATCACGAATGAGCTGGCAATGCGGGACTGAATGCTTTTGATCCGCTGCGGAGGCATCATGGCCTTACCTCGCCTGACGTCATTTTATTCCGGTACTCCGTCGGGGTATCTCCGGTATGTTTTTTAAACAGCACGCTAAAATATTGAGGATCCTGATAACCGGTTTTCGCCGCTATTTCATAAGTTTTCAACAAGGAATGCTTCAGAAGTTCCTTCGCTTTCTCCATGCGGACTTCCGTTACGTATTCAACGAAGGTCTTCCCGGTATGCGACTTGAACAAGGCGCTGAAATAACTCGTGCTCATGAAGATCCGGCTGCATACGGTCTTAATCGATAACTCGGCATCCTCATAATGCTGCTGGATGAAATCGACCGCCTCCAGCATCTGGGTGCGGGTAATATCCTTTCTCGCCTTGGCAACGTCCCTTAACGCCTGCTCGCACACCTCGTTTAACCAGCGTTCGATCTCCTCCAAGGACCGAAAAGAATACAGATCGGACAGCAGCCTCTTCTCCTTGCCGATCAGCTCGTTTCCATTGCTGCCGATTTCCATCAAAGTTTGAAGCACGGCAAGCATGACCCGAAGAACCCGCACGTAACAGAGCTCGATTGAAATTGAAGCGCTTCCAAGTTCACTGATCAGCCGCCGGATGCACGCCCTTACCTCTAAGTCCGTACCGGCCCGAATTGCGGAGATTAGCGCTGACTCGGTTTCAATCCCATCCTGGAGAGGAGCGTCCCCCCGCTTTTCAAGATCCGTGATATGAACCACCTGATCGCGGCCGATCAGGAGCCGGTATTCCAGTGCAGCTTCCGAAGCCCTGCAGGAATAACGGATATCCTGAAGCTCGCGGCAAATCGTTCCGATGCCGAGCGTGACCGTGAATTTCATGAACTGCTTTGTAGATCCGCGAATGTCCTCCGCCAGCTCCTGCGCCCGAGCGTGCAGCTCCTCCTCGCCGGAGCCCGACAGGATGGTCATAACTTTGTTCTCCTTGTACCTAAAAATAGCTGTACCGGGCTCACCTGCCAAAATCTCCTGCATGATATTGTATAAAGCAAATGCATACAGCTCATTATCGACTTGCTGTTCATCCGTACGAAGCTCATCCATATCCGCTGCCATCGCGATATAAAGCGGCCCCGGAAGCCGGATATCAAAATATGCAAGCTTGCTCTCGATCTCGGATCGCTTCATCGGTGACGACGCCAGACGTTCAAGAAATCGTTCCTTAAGCAGAACCAAACTCTCATTCAACTGTTGCTTGAGCCTTTTCAGGTGCTCCGTATGTCCGCGCTCCTCATCCATTTCCAGCTTGAGTTTACCAAGCATCTCCCTTAACTCCGCTGACGTAACCGGTTTCAAAATAAAATCCGTGACTTGCAGCTTCACCGCCTGCTGGGCATATTCGAAATCGTCAAACCCGGTAAGGATGATGATCTTTGTCTTGGGAAAACGTTCCGTAATATGGCGTGACAACTCCAGGCCATCCATGTACGGCATGTTGATATCCGTTAACACCACATCGGGTTGATGGCGGGTTACAGCCTCCAGTGCATCCCTGCCGTTCTCACAATCCCCGATGCACTCAAAGCCATGATCTGCCCACTGAATCCGGTTTCGGATTCCTTCTCTTACAATCGGTTCGTCGTCCACAATAAGAATCGTATACAATCAAAGCCTCCCCCGTTCAAAAGCAATTCCCATTTGCTTAGGTTATATCGTGTTACGAGGTCAATATACAGGAAAAGCCCTTTGGCAGGCAACTGCCAAAGGGCTCCATGAGTTTATATTTAATTACGGGTGTTCATCCACGTAATGAAATTGTTCACCACGATATCAAGAAAACCGATTGTCGGCTCATGAATCAGCTTGCCGGACTCATCCAGCTTCTCATGTACCGCCCCGATGTATACCTCATTGTTAGGGAGCAGCGGCGAAGTAATACCGACAGAAAACAGAATATCCCGGAGATGCTCCTGAGCTCTCACCGTTCCAAGCTGTCCCATCGACGCCCCCATGATCCATGAAGGCTTCCCGTTCATAACCTTATCAACGCGCGATAACCAATCAAGCGCGTTCTTGAGCACGCCCGGTATAGAGTAATTATACTCCGGCGTGATCCACAACACCGCATCAGCGGCAGCAATCCGCTCCTTGAAATCCTTGACGGCCGCAGGAGGGTCCAGCTCAATGTCTTGATCGTAAAACGGAAGATCGCGCAGCCCCAAAATTTCAAACGTGATCTGATCCGAGTAGCGCTGCTTCAAATATTCCGCCAGTTTCATATTGTACGACTCTTTTCTAATGCTTCCTACTACGATTGCAACGTTCATAATACCCTCCAGTTCTATGCTTTCTGCGCACATTTCATTCCATTTTTTACAACTAATATACAGCCTAGCACCATATTTTACCAATGTCAAAATATCGTTTGTTCTACTTCATCAACGAGAGCAGTTTACACACATTGCGCTCCATGTCTTCTCTCTGTTCAGGCGGTACATATTGGAGCAGAGCCAGTGCGGCATAAGGCACTTTGATGGCATGCGGATCTTCATACCGTTTGCTCCAATAGGCTGAACCCGTAATCGACGCACCTTCGGCAGCTTCAACTCCCTGAGTCGAAAGCGCTTGTGGCTTTAAACGGTTGAGTTTCATTTGCAGCCGGTGATTGCTTTGACCAAGCTTGGCAAGTTGAGCGTATCCGAGCCGCTCCAGCTCAATAAGCGCGTGTGCGTGGGTAACGCCATGCTCAAGCTCACCGGCAAAAAAATAATATTTGCCATCAACGTGCTGATCCGGCAGCACGAGCTCCAGCTCGGAAAGTGCACGACGTGCCAAATCGGATGCATTCCGGTACGGCGGTATTTGCGAAAGTGAGATTTCCTCGAGATCCAGCTGCGTATAATCCTCAATGCCATAATACCTAGCAAGCTTGTGTTCTACTGCTGCATCTTCCATCAGCTTAAGAATGCCTCGCACGATAGACGGCGTCAGTAAGTCCGGACGGTCCCGTAATGCTTTCAGTCCCAAGACGGCCAGGGTTACCCCGTGTCCGGAGGTACTCAGATTCGTCAGGTTAGGCAGCAGTCCTTCAATGAGTTGATTCATTAATTCAGGCTGCGCAGGCTCGGGAGGGTAGGGTTCAAACCAATCTTCATGCTGACTACGCAAATGCAGGCAATTGGCGGCCAGGCCCTGCAGTACATCTTGCGGCAAATCAAACTCCTTCTGCATGTAATAAGCCGCCAAATACGCACCGCCAACATGTCCTTCAAACCAGCCAACCTCGCCGCCGCGGCTCAAGGCCGTAAGACCATCCTCCAAATACCGGTCACTAATGACCGAATTCACCTCCTTCCCTTCGATTGCACTCGGCAGATTCAGCCTGGCTGCAATGTCTTTGGGCAAGCTTGTTATTTTCATTCGGATGCTGTAACCATACATTCTAAAATGCAAACCATCCTCGTTATCCGAAACCATCATCCGCCGATCCAGAGTGGAGCGAACCCGGTCCAGAAACCGTTCGTCCGTTACTCCGTAAGTGATCTCCAAGGATGGTGCCAGCGCATTCATGGCGATCGGAATCCATTTGCGCTTTGTTGATACAACAACGGCATGAGCCGTTCCTCCAATGGCAAAAGCGAATTGCTCCGACTCCTTGGCGATCGTTAATCCGAGCGTCCGCTTCATCCATAATCTTGCGGCTACCGGATCCTCCACAGGCAATCCCACCTCCCGCAAGTACAGGATGCCATAGGTGCCGTTCGGCGCAAGCACCCCTTCCTTCAGATCTTCATGCGCGATAAACTCAAGCAAATTCCCATCGCCATCCTTGAAGTATACGTTCATGCCGGAATCAAAGCGCTCAACCACTTCACCGTCAGGCCATTTCAACAAAGGTAGCTGCTCTGCAAGCTTCTGGACCATGGATTCAAACTGCGAATAAGGCACTTCAAACGCGATATGAGCAGGAGCTATAGGTTCATACGCTTCTTCAAAAGCGAGCGTGAAATCCGGTGTAGGCTGAAATACGATCTCCACCTCGCTTTCACTGGCTACCGGGAAATGAAGTAACCCGTGGTAGAATTGTTTCACACCCTGAATGGATACCGTCTTTAATTTCAGACCGGTAAAATGAGTGATCATGAGATCTCAACCTCCTCTTTACCGCTGATCTTCTTGACCAGTTCCATAAAGATGGACAGCGCCTCTTTAGCCCGATAATCCAGTACAATCGTGCCTTTTGCCGCTTCGGATTCGTATATGGTTCGCTGAGAACCTCCAATGGATATCCATTCCGGACTATTGATCCCGTGCAAATTACGGATGGTTGCCTGCATTTGCTGTAGTGAACTCACGCCGACCGCTCCTCCCGCAGAGCTTACCGAAAGAACCGGTTTACCTGAGAAATGCATCTGTCCCAAATGATCCAATGCGTTCTTCAAGACTCCGCTCATCCCTCCGTGGTACTCTGGTGTCGTCAAAATAATGCCATCCGCCTCCATCAACAGACGCTGCAGCTCGCGCACGCCATCATGGCGGTTGAATATCTCGTCTGGTGAATAGAACGGAAGCGGTGTTTCATACAGATTAAACAGCTTCACTTCCACGAACAACGTATTCATTTGCGCTTCCAGGGCTTTGGCCAGAACGGTACTTGTGGCTTCCTTGCGATTGCTGCCAGCTATAATCACGATTTTCATAGTACTTCCTCCCTTATGGGTATCTAAGGTTTTGTTAAGTACATTGTAGAGGAGGCAAGCAATGGAAATCGTCAACATTTAGAGTGATTTTACAAGCAAAAGCTCTCATGCCTTCGGCTGAGAGCTTCTACAACTATAGTCTTAGATATGATCATTATGTACGGCAAATACAGCAATCCTTATACGATGCCATGCTTGAGCGCATAAATGGCCGCCTGAGTCCGGTCCGCAACCCCCAGCTTATCGAGCAGATGGCTGACATGGGTTTTAACTGTCTTCTCGGTAATATAAAGCGCTTCACTGATTTCCCTGTTGTTCATGCCCGATGCAATCAGCTGTAATACTTCCTGCTCCCGGCGGGTAAGTTTATCCACCTGCGCAGTCTCTTCCTGATGGCCGGACCCGCCGGTCTCATCCGTCCCCGCCGGTGAAGTAACATGCGTCATGAGCAGGCCTGCCGCATCCGGATGCAGTTCAACTTGGCCTTCATACACGCGTCTGATCGCAGCCACCAGATCCTCAGGCTCAATATCCTTAAGGAGATAGCCGCGTGCGCCCGCCCGAATGGCTGGCAGCACATGGTCATAATCGATAAACGAGGTCAGCACGATGACTTTAATATGAGGCTGTTCTTTTTTTAACCGTGCGGTCGTATCGATTCCATTGAGAATCGGCATATTCAGATCCATTAACACGACATCGGGATTCAGCTGATTGGCCTTCTCTAACGTTTCCTCGCCATTCGCGGCTTCGCCAACCATCTCGATATCCGGCTGCGTAGCCAGAAAAACCTGCAATCCCCGTCGTACCATGGCATGATCGTCAGCGATCAACAATCGGATCATCGGTGATCCCCCCATTCTCTATTGATCTCACCCTTAAGGGCAGCGAAACCTCAATAATGGTTCCCTCTCTGTACACACTGTATAGACGGAATTGTCCTCCGAGCGATTCCGCCCGTTCCCGCATGCTGGACAACCCAATCGAATGTCTTGTCAGCTCGTTCAATCGTTGCTTGGAAATCCCGCGGCCATGATCTTCGATCCTGAGTTCAACTTCATTTTCCCGCGGGGTTAATACGACCGTTACTTCCTTCGTATCCGCATGCTTGCTTACATTATTCAGCGCCTCTTGACCGATCCTCCACAATGTTTCTTCCACGATCCGGGGCAGGTCCCGTATCCCGTTGATATGTGAGCTTACATGAAGTTTCAATCGTTCGCCGTATTGTTTCAGGCCTGTCATAAGCCCTTCTTCAAGTCCGGGTGGGCGAAGCTGCATGATCAGCTCCCGCATTTCCTTAAGCGCGCTTTGCGACAGGACCTGTATATCATGGATGGTGTCCTGCAGCATACTTGTCTGCTCATGCGGCTCTGCGGCAAGCATTCCCCGCACTCCCTTGGACATCATGACCAGCGAGAACAGGGTTTGGCTTACCGAGTCGTGCAGGTCACGGGCGAGACGATTTCGTTCATCCATTCTTGCGAGCTCCCGCCGGTTTTCCTCCAGACGGATGCGTTGAAGGGTCATGCCGATATGTTCAGCCAGTGCCTCGATCACCTCGATATCTGCCCGGTACGAATCGCCGTAATGATCGAACCCTACTAAAAGCAGTCCAAATGAGGTGTCCCCGGCAGCCGCCAGCGGAACCGCAACCGCTCGGGAGATGGAGGATATCCATCCCTGTTCAACCAAAAGATCTGCAAGCCGCTGTGCGTCTTCTGCACTGACCGGGCTCGGATTGACCTCTCCCTTGCCAGAACGGGTTCGTGCGGCTTCAGCCAGCGGAAATTTGGCATGGGGCAGCGTCGTCTGCCCTCTGCTGTAGAGGGCACGCAGCGTCACTTCGCTGCCGATAGGCTCCAGCAATGCGGCAACCGGCCAGTCAAAGTAACGGCCCATTAAACTCATGACTTGCTTCGTTAATTCAGCCCGGTTAACCGCTTGGGAAGCATAAGCACCGAGTGCGCTGCTATATTCCCCAAGCCGGGCAAACAAATCCGCTCGGCGCTGCTCGGCTGCGTATAGCCGCATGCGCTCAATGGCGCTGCCGATTTGGTAGGCAACCGATTCCAGCAGCGCCAGTTCCTCTTTGGTGAAATGCAGTTTCCCGGGTGCAGCCACATTTAGTACGCCGAACCTGCGGCTGCCGGATCGCAGCGGAACGGTTGCATGGTGGGTTATGCCTTCCGTATCCCCCCACTGGTAACGAACGGCGTTATCCAGACGTTTGCAATTCAATATGTTCACGGCATTTTTCAGACGTCCGTCATCGTAACGCTCCAGGCACCAGCAGCTGCCGCATCTCATAGGTTCGTTGTCGTTCCGGCTCAGGGCAGGCGGCAAATTCCGGCTGGCTACGAATTCATGCGTTCCCCGATCTTCCACCAGGAACAGCCAACCGGTCGTAAGTCCGGTCAGCTCCAGCAGCTTGGTAATAACAACGTCCAGCATGGGGCCAAGCTCATTGGACTCGTTCAATGTTTCTGCGATCGTCTTCAGCGTAATTAACTCCTGAATATGCGGATCGTGATTGGACATACACGAAAGCTCCTTCTTTTTTTGCATTCTGAAGTAACTATATTATATAATCCTGTCACGTACCATCAAAATGCCTATGGAACCCTTCGGACGTTTCTCAATTCATTCACCCCATGAATTTTGGTAAAAAACAATTAATATTGTTTTATCTCTTGCAAATTCCCACCTACATATGGCTTAATATAGAAGTCGGGGCCGACGAAATGAGCTGAAAGGAGGCTGATTGCAATGATTCAGATCCGTGAGGTGGTATTCGCGTAAAGCGAATATCCGTTAAAATAGGAGCCCGCTGCGGGCTCCCTATATCTATTTTTAAATCCAACAACTCAAAAAATCCAAAAAAAACCAATATCACGAAAGGAGGAGGGCAAGCATGATCAATACAATTGTTTTGAAACTCAGCGATAGCTTAAATATGTATACAGAAAGAGGAGGGCGTCGATGGGCCATTACAAAAACGGAAGAGAAGTGCTTCCCCCCGAGCTGCTGCAGCAAATTCAACAGTATATAGATGGAGAATTACTCTACATACCGAAACAGAGCGAGCAAAGAGCCGGCTGGGGAGAGTTAAGCGGTTCCAAACAACGCATCGAAAGTCGAAATAAAGAAATGTATCGCGCTTATTGCAAAGGACGGTCCATTGAGGAATTGGAACGGACCTACTTCCTGTCTGGAGAAAGCGTGCGCAAGATCATAAGTAAACTTACCCGCGTAGGGACCTGAATCGATGAGATTTAACGGTCTGCTCACGGATTAACATAGGACTGTTCCCTTGGGGCGCAGTCCTTTCCATTTTATATGAACGATACTGCATAACAGAAAATGCCCGACTGCAGGCGAATCTACAGTCGGGCATTTGTTATACCCTAACGATTTTCCGGCTTCTCCCCTGCGACATCCCAACGATGTCGAAATTTCTCCAATCGCGGGTGCAGATACGGCGGCTCCGACAAGAGGATTAGCCTCAGCTTCACAATCCATTCTTCGAAGGAGGAAAAGGAGGCAAACGCATTTGCCATCTCAGGTGTCAGAACAAGAAAATGGGGACTTCCGTATTTCTCTGCCAGATGACGAAGCGCGGTATCGATCGGCGTGTATTTTTTTCGTTTCGACTCGAAGGGTTCAATCACAACCGATGCTCCTGCATGATCTTCGATCCATTCCTGAAGCTGTTTCTCCCGTTTGTAATAAGGGCTGACCGGTTCCTTGAACATCCGCTTCGCTGTCTCTTCATGCAGCGGATACAACACCAATTTTACAAATGACCGTTCTTCTAAAATGGCAGCGGCCTGCTCCAAATCCTCCTGAACCTGCTCGAAGAGGTCGTAGAATATTAAGGTTCCTTTGGTTGTCGGCTTTGGGGGCTCGTAACCGTAAGGAACATACTCCAAATTGCGCGGCATGATGGAACTTCACCTCTCTTTTACTCTGATGACGGGGATGAAAGTCTCGGTGGTACGCGATGCTGGGTAGCCTGCTCAAAGCCGTAGGCTAATTGGATCAGGACGGGCTCGCTATATGCCGTCCCGATGAACGTAATGCCCTGTGGCCCCTTCGTAATATATCCTCCCGGCGCAATGACGCCATTCTCGGCATAGCCGCCGGGAACGGTTACCGATGGATACCCTGCCCGGGCAGCCAAATCCGGTCCATATTCATTACCCAGAAACAGCAGGGCGTCCAGCTGATACGCCTGCAAAACATGGTCAATCCCTCTCGCTCCCGCCATTTCTTTATTCTTCTGCTTGCTCTTAAGATACTCTGTTTCGGTCAGCGTGCCGCTCGTTTCCTCGGCCCAGATCAATGTGCCCTGTCCATATTTCAAGGCAATCTCAGCGTGTGCCTCATTATAAGCGATAACCTCGGCCAACGAATGAACAGGCAGAGACGCATCTACGTTCGCCAAATAATCATTGACATATTTTTTGAACTCATAGCGAAGGACATTGGCGTCCCACTTGGTATCCTGGCAAGGCAGCTCCACTGGATCAATTATGGTAGCTCCTTGATTCCGCAGCACTTCAATGGCGGATTCTACAATATCTAGTCTATCCCGATCCAAGTGCTTATAGTAGTATCGGGGAATCCCGATTCGTGCTTTCTTCAAATACCTCGAATCCAGATACTCCGTGTAGTCCTCCACCCTTTTTTGAGGATCGATCTGGGTCACTTCGTCCAGATCATCAGCTCCCGCGATCGCGCTAAGCAGAATCGCTGCATCTTCCACCGTTCTGGTCATTGGACCTGCCGTATCCTGTGTGTGAGTGATAGGGATGATACCTGAACGGCTTACCAGTCCAATCGTCGGCTTAATGCCAACCAGGCTGTTCTGGCTGGAAGGACTGATAATCGAACCTGATGTTTCCGTCCCGATGGCCGCTGCGGCCAAATTCGCCGCCACCGCAGCACCGGAGCCTGAGCTTGAACCTCCAACAAACATTTCCCCTGGACCGTATGGGTTTAATGTAAGTCCGTTTCTTGATGAATATCCTGCCCACATGGTCGGGGACATAAAGTTCGCCCATTCGGTCATGTTGCTCTTGCCCAAAATAACAGCACCCGCCTTACGCAGCTTCGCAGCAACAAAGGAATCTTTGGTGGCAAACGAATCCGCAAGGGTGATGGAGCCGGCACTCGTATGCAGCCGATCCCCGGTGGCGATATTGTCCTTAAGCAGGATGGGAATCCCATGAAGCAATCCTCTTGCACCCTGGTCCTTGCGCTCCAGGTCCAGCTCCTCGGCAATTTGCAGCGCTTCAGGATTTACCTCAAGAACCGAGCGGAGAATTCCATCGTATAACCCGATCCGCTCCAAATATAATTGAACCAGGTCTACTGAAGTCATCCAACCCTCAGTCATCGCATGCTGCATATCCGAAATGGTTGCTTCCACAATCCATGCTTTTTTATCCATGATCATATATAGTCCCCCAGACTTATCTTTCTGAACTTGCGGTAGATGGTGGGGATTAATGTTTCATATTTTAGCCTCCAAACGTTTCAGGTTCCTATATGTAATTCGGGATATAGGAACAAAATCCCTCTTATTGGCATAAACCCGCTCGGCACCTGAATGGCTCATTTCGCCTGATTCTGTTTGCACTCATCTAATCGCAAACAAAAACGCAAAAGCAGATCAAGAATGACCTCTTGATCCGCTCTTTAAATGAAAAAGATTGCCCTAATCTTATTGATCAGGGCAACCCCTTTCCTTAACTGATGATCGTAATGACCGGAGCCGATATTGTCGGCTGTGTCGTGATCGCAGAAGCTGTGTTCGTAAAACTAGCGATTTCTAGTAAAACAGGTATCCCCGCCGGAACATCCGTCGTATCGAGTACCAAGCTGGCGGTTGTTAATGTCGACAAGGCAAGTTGTTGAAGCATGCCGTTTATATACACATTAAAGTATTCTGAACCTGTCAACGCGGGGAATGCTGTCACGGCTGCTTCGGCATCATCGACAAAACTCGTTGCCGGCATGGTAATGGAGTCTGCTCCGATCATAGCTTCGGTAATCAGCGCAAAGTAACGGGTTACCGTTGGCGTTACCGTTGTGGTGATCGTTCCCCCGGTTGCAACGGGGGGCGTTGCGACAGCAGTAATAATAGGTTTGATAACTGGCATGTAATCACTCCTCTCTGCAGCAAGATAACAAAAAGTATGGCTGAGCCATAATATCATTAAATGATAGATTTCTAGTTTTGACCCTGGCATCCTCCCAATTATAGTAAAAACTTAACAGAAAACTACCAGCGTACCGGTCAATATATCATTGAAGAAAGGACAAATGTCCACTCCACTCCCCTTCCGATGACATAATCTAAATACATACATTCATCCGGGGCGGTGATAAGACTGAAAACTCCCGTGATTAAACGGAAGCGGTATCCAATAATAAAATCCCCTAGGCATCACAGACGCAGAAACCTCAAGAAGCGCAAATGTAAACGTGTCGTATCACCTATCAATAGAAAAAGGATCCGACCGCGCAAGACCAGATCCGATTATCCGGCCATCATCCCATCTGAATGGTCGGAAACACAACTGATAAGGAGCTCTAAGGGATTACCTGAATTACCTGGATTGCCTGGTCAGCCAGGCAATCCAGGTCTCCAAGGTGATCAAGGCATTCAAGGGCCTCCAGGCGTGCCAGGTCTTCCGGGCTCCGACGGAGCATCCGGCATTCCGGGTCAGACGGGCGTCCAAGGGCTGCCAGGTATTCAAGGCATTCCCGGTGAGCAAGGCATCCCAGGCCCTCAAGGTCCTCCGGGCCTTCCCGGGCCCCCTGGTCCACAGGGCATCCAAGGATTACCGGGAAGCGTGATAGTGCCGGAGATCATTGTACTGCCAACCACGCTTCGTTATTTTTATGTATTGTTGTCCGAGGTTAATCTGGATGCTCCCTTCGCCATATCTGCCCAGCAATTTACGGATGATGACGGAAATCCATTTCAGAGCATCGAGGTCGGTCCGAACACCACCTCAACGGTTTATATCAACGGCATGATTCAGGAAGGCCGAATATATACCCTCACGCCGGACGCTCTAACCCTGTATTCCCCCGGCGATGTGCTCCTGGCCGGCACCCCGATCTTGCTGGAGGTTTTATATCTCACCGTTCAGGTGGTGCCTTGAACGGTGAGCAAAGAACCTTGCTATTCGCTGCGGCGGGTAGCAAGGTTCACGAAAAAGACATCTGCCGCAAGGGAGATGTCTCTTTCTCAGCATCTTAATCTTCGGACCGGCTCATGCCAAGCATCTTAATGTCTGCACTTCAACAAGCAACAGATTCTGCGGTGATTTAATGAAGTGTTTGAGTAATCAAAACCACCCGTATAACGGGTGGTTTACTCTGCGGCTGAAAGCCTTTGTTGCTGGCCAGCCCTAAAAGGGCATTGAATGGTTCGCTAACTGCACTACTTTTTCGGCTACCCCTAAGGGGTCTATTTCTTCTTTCGATTAAGCATCGGAACAGCGATACGAGCTGATCGACGGCGTCGTGTACAACTTGGCCTCCCCTTCGTACAAGCACCAGCATGCGGTACATGAACTGATTGGCACATTTTACAACTGGTTTAAGGGGAAATCCTGCATACCGCTAACTTCTCCATTCGATATTACTTTGAAGAAGGAGGAGGACAATATCTGTGTTGTGCAGCCGGATCTGGTTGTCATTTGTGATAAAGATCAAATCGATGAGAAGGGGAAATACAAGGGTACACCAGACCTGGCCATCGAGGTGCTGTCCCCGTCCTCGCGAAGCAAGGATATGATCCCAAAGCTTGATCTATACCGGCAATGCGGCGTGAAAGAGTATTGGATCGTCGATCCGATGAAAGCTCAAGTCACGGTGTATTCCTTCTTGGACGGCGAGATCGCCGATGTAAGCTATTACGCTCAAGGCCGTGACCCGTTTGCAGAATCCCCACTGTACCCGGGTTTGCAAGTTTCAACGCAAGACCTGTTCGTGTGAGAGTAGACCCTGCGAACAGCCGCCCCTCACGAGGAGCTGGCGTACTGGGCAGTTATCTGGCGCATGTGCTGGTGCGGGGCGGCAATGACGTCACCGCGCTGGCACGAGGCAGGCGGACCGAGGAGCTGGAGAGAGACGGAATCGTCATCCGTCATCATATACAGCGAAAAACAACGGTGGATCGAACGCATGTGATTGAATCGCTGGCGGAGAATGATACCTATGATCTCATTTTTGTAGTGATGAAATATACCGATTTCCCGGCAATCCTGCCGATTTTGGCAAAGAACCGCAGCCGCAATATCCTACTGGTGGGCAAAAATACGGATGCAGATCAGATGGAATAATACCTTCAAGCGCATAACGACACGCCCAAGCATATCGCCTTCGGATTCCAAGTAAGTGCCGGACAACGTTAGGAAGACCGAATGGTTGCTGTACGCTTGGCTAAAGAACCATATCATCCCGATAGTAGGGCTCAATATGGCCACCCGCATTCATGGTGGACAGATGAATAAGGTCGCTCGCGACACCAAGCGAACATTCCCACTCCCTGCTTCAGCAGTTGCTAAAGGACAAATCGGGGACGATGTAAGCACTACAAAAGGAGGCTGTTCCATAAGGACAGCCTCCCGGGCTGTTCTGCGGTGGGCAGAATGCAGCGGAGGTGGAGAGCAGCTTGTTGCCGGAAGAATGAAACCGAAGTGCAGTTGATGGACGGATGCAGCAGATCAATTCATAATCGTAAACTTCCTAAAGCTAAGCATTCGCGATTGTAGGGTTGCCTTCTTTGCGCTGCTTCGCTCGCTCTTCTGTCGCTGTAAACAGTACATCTGAGGAAGAGTTGAGCGCCGTCTCGCAAGAATCCTGCAACACACCGATGATAAAGCCCACGCCCACGACCTGCATGGCAATATCATTGGAGATGCCGAACAGGCTGCACGCCAGAGGGATAATGAGAAGCGACCCGCCGGCCACGCCTGAGGCGCCTACGGCCGACACAGCGGATACTACGCTGAGAATAAGCGCCGTTCCGAAATCCACCTGAACCCCAAGCGTATGCACAGCCGCCAGCGTCAAGACCGAGATGGTCACTGCCGCTCCCGACATATTGATGGTAGCCCCGAGCGGAATGGATACGGAGTACGTATCCGGGTTGAGCTTTAACTTTTCACATAAGCGCATATTAATCGGAATGTTGGCAGCCGAGCTGCGGGTGAAGAACGCCGTAATACCGCTTTCTCTCAAGCAGGTAAACACCAGCGGATACGGATTCTCGCGCAGCCTTGCATAGACGATGAGCGGGTTAACGACAAGCGCTACCAACAGCATGC
This sequence comes from Paenibacillus sp. FSL W7-1332, assembly GCF_037969785.1. Lineage (NCBI taxonomy): Bacteria > Bacillati > Bacillota > Bacilli > Caryophanales > Paenibacillaceae > Paenibacillus > Paenibacillus sp. FSL W7-1332. The sequence continues at coordinate 4,609,170 of NZ_CP150209.1, forward strand.
ATCCGATCAGCACGAGCAGCAGCCTTCCGTAATCCAGCAGGCTTTCAAGCCCGTTGGTTGTAATGGAATCAAACACCAGGCCCATGATCCCGAACGGCGCAAACTGGATCACCCATTTTACGATTTGGGATATAGCATCCGCACCGCTTGTGAGCAGGCTTTTGGTGCCCTCCTTGGCATTACGCAAAGCGATGCCCAGCAGGATCGCCCAAGCGAGAATACCGATATAGTTGGCGTTCATCAATGCATTGACCGGATTATCCACCACATTAAACAACAGGGTCTTGAGAACTTCAACAATGCCCTCCGGCGGAGTCAGGTCTGTTGAGCTTGTGACCAGTGACAGGCTTGCCGGGAATATGAAGCTGGCGATAACCGCCACCAACCCTGCGAGAAATGTGCTTATGGCATACAGGACAAGAATGGACTTCATATTCGTCTTGCGGCCTTTTTGATGGTTAGAGATGGCCGACATGACCAGCAATAGTACCAGTACGGGTGCAACCGCTTTTAATGCGGATACGAATAAAGAGCCGAACAGGCTGATCCCCGTCGCACCGGGAACGATCAGCGCCAGAATAACCCCCACGATAATCCCGGCTAATATCCGCTTTACCAGGCTCACTCGGTTCCACTTGAGCATCAATTCTTTCATATTATTCCTCCGAATCTATAAAATTTCACTAAGCACCGCCTCGACGCTGTAATGAACTATAGCGTTAGTTTATCACGTAAAGGGTCTGTTGTGTTAGACTGGAAATATATGTGTACCTGACAATAAATTCTACTACAACTCATCGGAATCCGTCTATCCGTGCAACCAATCTCTCCGTGTCGCGTAATAAGAGGGAACACACACCGGAAAAGGCTGAGCCGACATTCTTCCTGAAGCCATGCCCATGCTATCCCAATCATAGGGCGCCCTTCACTTAGCGGTCAATGGACTGGTACCGTCCTCCGACATGGTCGTTCCCTTAACTCGGACTTTTTTATTCGGAATGTGGTTACACTTGAATCAAGATCATAAAAATTATATGAAAGAAGGAAAATGGTATGATAATTACAACTACATCCATCATTGAAGGCTACCCGGTTAAAAGATACATCGGCGTTGTGACCGGCGAAGTGATTATGGGCGCTAACGTAGTTAGGGACTTTCTGGCTTCCATTACCGATATTGTCGGCGGACGCTCGGGTGCCTATGAGAACAAGCTGCAGGAAGCAAGGGACGCGGCGTTTGTCGAGATGGAGGATAAGGCCTCGCGTATGGGGGCCAACGCGATTATAGCGGTAGATATTGATTATGAAGTTATCCGTGAAGGAATGCTGATGGTAGCCGTCAGCGGAACAGCAGTCGTCGTATAACATAGGACCTACAGCGTATTCATAAACAAACATCGTCATGCACCAGCCAGCTCTGCCCGATCAACAAATTCCGGGTTGAGCTGGCTTTTTCATCGGTATCAAAAATGTCCATTCGAACGCGCTCGCAGGTTCCCAGCTTTTACCCGGCGCCACCGGATTGGGGAAACAGCCGTTGCCCGCTCCGTTATTGACCGGAGCGGTTTTAATTATAAATTTATTAATTCATCCGCTGGGCCTCATACCACTTCAGGAAAGCTTCAGCCACCGCTGCTCCCGCCAGACCGTTCGGATGCGGATCATCGGAATTGCTCATATACTTCGGCTGAATCCGATGCTCCTCCGGAGCCGGACAGGACAGAACCGCCGCGATATCAAATACGGCATCCACACCTTCAGGAGGACGGGTTCGAATCGCTTCATTAACGGTGCGCCATACCTCTTCTCTGTCTCCGGTAAAATTGAATGGAGGCACGGTGAAGAGAAGGATCCGCGCTCCCGTTCCGTCCTCCCTCTGCTTTAGCCGCCTTACTATGGTGGATAAATCATTGAGCAGCTCCCTGGAGCTTCTTGCCCCGATATCGATGTCGTTAACACCGAGCACAAGCGCAACAACATCCCCTTCGGCCGCCTTTGCGAGCCAAGGGCCGTCTGCCGAGGCGTCATAGGCTCTCGCCCAGCCGGAACCGATATTCCATACACTGTAGTCTGTTCCGAGGCCATCCGCTATGCGAGATACCCAGTATTCATACTCGTCTTGGGCCGTTCTTACACCTTGAGTAATCGAGTCTCCCAGGAAGACCATCCGCTGCTGAACCGTTCGGGCATACCCTATAAATGCAGGCATGACCAAGCGGCTCACTGCCGGCACGAACGCTGCTCCCAACTCGTCATCCGCCTTATTCCCTTCAGCTTCATAAGCCGTTACAAGCAGCCCCTCCGTATTGTATGGCACCGTTTTCCCTGAAGAAAGCGTCGTTATGGTCCACGTGAACGCCAGTTCATGTCCATCGGGCAGTTCGACCAGTACCGGATCGCTCCAGAACGTCTCGCCGGGAGCCACCGCCTTACCGGATTTCCCGTCAAACGTAATCTGCACGCTCGTTCCAGGTACAACCTGCCCATCCCGTCCCGTGCCCCCATCGGCAGCATAAGCCGCTTCAATACGCCACGCTCCCCCCGGCATGCTCCCTTTTGCCACCGAGCCGACATCCCAAGTAGAATCGACCGAGTTGCTATGCCAAAATCTCAGCTTTAGCTGCCCGGACTCTCTCGGTTTGATATAGGTACGATAGGTACAGGTAATTACATTGTCTTGCTCCATAACATAATTGGTTGCCGTTGATACAACCGATAGAGATACGTATTTTCCTCTCACAATGTCTCACCTTCATTTTTATGATGTTATGTACTTGCCAGAATCATCTTGGCGTCTTTCTTTCTCGCTCTGCTCCAGCGTTGCCCGTTCTCCTCCAAATTCGACTTGATCATCCAAAAGGCCGACATTCTTCCGCCAGCTACTGTTATCTGGGCTAATGCTCATTGTAGATCAATCCGGCAGAGTTGTGTTCATTTTTTACGCATGATGATGATAATCACTTGGACAATTATTTGCTTTAGCTTTTGGTTGGATTAGTAGAAAAAAAGACCGCCGCAGCGATCTCTTCTTTAACATTGCACCAGTTAGTCTAAACGACTACACCCTTTTTAAGGATAATATTTGCGTACAGCGCTTTTTCGCCGGTCGACACGACGACATAAGCATTCTTCGCCCGCTCATAGAACGAGAATCGCTCTACCTCATCAAATTGGACGGGAACGGCATGAAACTGCTTTACGATCTCACGGTATTCATTCCAGATCGGAGTTGCTACGGTATCCCCCGGCGTCACAGCCATCAGCGCTACCGGGGACTCAACATACGTATCGAGCGGAAATAACTGCAATATCGCGTTTAATAATGCAGGAATTCCGTGTCCGTCTGCCCGGACCAACCGCTGGGCATGACTGGCTGCCGGAAAATTGGCATCGCCGAGCACAATTTCATCCGCGTGCCCCATCTCCATCAGAATCTTCAACAGCTCAGGCGAGAGCACATGTGATATGCCTTTTAGCATGATATGACATCCTTCTCTATCGAATTTAGATGTAAGGCTTGGAATATTAGGAGACCGCCATTCGCTATGAATCCCTTAAACTTACTGTTGTACCTGCTGTTGTTCGACAATGGACTTATAATGCTGGAATGCTGCCTCCCAATCCTCGTTGGACTCAGGCCCGTACCAGGCAAGCGGAAAAGACCGCTTGACGAGTTCCACTCCCTCTTCCCGATTGCGCAATGTGCCATTCGCCACAAATTGAACCAGCATGTTCCCGATGGCACTTGCCTCAATCGGTCCGGCCCACACTGTTCGGCCCATGGCATTGGCCGTATAACGGCACAACAACTCGTTTTGAATGCCGCCGCCAACCATATGAAGCCCATCGTAGTGGTGCCCTGTCAGAACCTCCATTCGCTCAAGCACTTCCCGGTATCTCATAGCCAAGCTCTGCAGTATGCACTGGACATACTCTCCGGTGCTATGAGGAATGGGCTGCCCTGTCTCCCGGCAATAATCCCGGATTTCAGCCGGCATATCCGCCGGATTCATGAAGCGCAGGTCATCCGGGTTTATGAAGCTGCGGAACGATTCCGCGTCCTGAGCAAGTTCGACCAGCTCTGCAAATGAATACGTCAATCCTTGATTCTCCCATTGACGCTTGCACTCCTGAAGAATCCAAAGGCCCATGATATTCTTCAGTAATTGAAAGGTTTGATAGGCTCCACCCTCATTGGAGAAGTCTTCCTCCAGCACGTCCGTATGGACAAGCGGCTCCGGAAGCTCGGTTCCTAGAAGCGACCAGGTACCGCATACTAGATAGGCAAATCGGGAGGTGTTCGCAGGAACGGCTACCACGGCGGATTCCGTATCATGCGATGCCACGGCAATCGCTTTAATCGCCGGAACGCCCAGCTCTTGCGCCACGGCATCCTGCAGCCTTCCAATCACGGTTCCCGGCTGTACGGGTTCAATGAACAGGGATGCGGAAAGCCCCAACTCCTCCATTAATGGTTCATTCCACTTGCCTTCTGTAACATGATAGAGCTGAGTCGTGGTGGCCATAGTGAACTCGCACGCCTGGACCCCCGTCAGATAATAGTTCAGTAGATCCGGAGTGAGTAGGAACTTATCTGCAATATCAAGCATCGGAGATTTTGACTTTAGCATCGCATTTAACTGGAAAATCGTGTTAAACGGCATGAATTGCAGACCGCTTTCTTGAAACAGTCGTTCTCTCCCGACCTGCTCGCAGGTTTCCTCCACCATGCCTTCCGTCCGCAGATCCCGGTAATGATAAGGAACTCCGATGAGCTCCCCGTTACGGTCAATCAGTCCATAATCGACACCCCATGAATCGATGCCATAGCTGACCGGTTGATAGCCGGCTTGGAACGCTTTGCGGATGCCATGCTTAACCTCCTGCAGCAGCATCGGGAAATTCCAGTGCAAATGCTGTCCCATCTGGACGGGTATATTGGCAAAGCGGTGAATCTCGGTAATCTTCAGCATGCCGGGCGATTCATGATCAGAAGAGGTGATCTCGCCCAGCAGCGCCCGGCCGCTGCTGGCCCCCAAGTCAAACGCAAGCACCGCGGATGAATTGCTCATAAGCCGCATCCTTTCTCACCTTAGTACTTTACCGATCCGAGTTTGAACAACCGGATCTGACCCACAATCTTTTATTTCATCTTCTGCAGGAGCTGAATACGATAATCTTCGCTCTCCAGCGCAGCGATATCATCCACTTCCTGATCTGTCAGTGGCACCGGTGTGCCGGCAGCCTTGGCGCTCAGATAAATTTTGGCGCTCTCTTCAACTACCTGGGTTCGGTAATACGCTTCACGCAGATTCCGGCCGGTTGTAACCAGTCCATGGTTACCGAGCAGGATGGAACTGGCCGTCGTTACTTTCTCCGCGACGGCATCTGCCAGCAAATCTGTCGTAGGAATGATGTAAGGGATGTATGCCGTACGTCCAACCAATGCCGCCTGGTCCGGAAACATCACCGGCAGCTCCCTCTCAACCAACGTAAAGGCAATGCAGTGGAATGGATGTGTATGCACCATCGCCCCGATATCGGGGTTGCTCCGGTATCCATACAGGTGCATCAGCACTTCGGACGAAGGCCGTAATCCTATATCGGTAATATCGCCGGTCGGGATATCGACTTCGATCCATTGCTCCGGTTCAATCTCCTCCAGCGCAAAACCGCTCGGGGACAAATACATTTTGTCCCCGGCTCTCGCGCTGATGTTTCCTCCCGGTCCTACAACGAGTCCGCTGTCGACGATTTTTTTGGCATACTTGCAGAGCTCATTTCTCGTTTCCATGTTCAGCATGTTCTCCTACTCCTCTCGTTAACCTTATTTATATAGAGGACCGAAGTTCTGACAAGCGCGGAAGTCTGCGCTCTCCGGATCGGTCGTTCCGAACATTCCCCATGCACGTGGGCGGAACACCTCTTCGGCTGGCACATTATGCATGTTGACCGGAATACGCAGGACCGAGGCCAGGGTAATGAGATCCGCTCCGATATGTCCGTAACTGATTACGCCATGGTTAGCGCCCCACTGGTTCATGACCTCATAAACGCTTGAGAACGCACCCTGTCCCGTAAGGTTCGGCACAAACCAGGTTGTTGGCCATGTCGGGTCTGTACGCTTATCGAGCGTGTCGTGTACCTCCGCCGGCAGATCCACAGAATAGCCTTCGGCAATTTGCAGCACGGGACCAAGACCTTTTACCAGGTTAAGACGGAACATCGTCATCGGCATGCCGCCGCGCGTCAGGTAGTCGGTCGAGTAACCGCCGCCCCGGAAATACTCCAAGTTAGCCGGTCTCCACTGCGTGGCCTTCAGCGTGCGTTCAACCTCTTCCTCCGTGATCTCCCAGAACGGCTTCATAGCCGGTTTGCCGTCTATCTCCTGCTCGCCCGTTCCATCCAGTGCAGCCGAGCCGGAATTGATCAGATGCAGGATGCCATTCTCTGCTTTTCCTTCAAGCTTATAGCCGGTAACCCGTTCTACCGAAGCCGGACTCCAGTAAGTACGCACATCCGCGAAAATCTGTGCCGTATTGGTTAACAGGTATCCGAACAGCATGCCGACTCCGTTCAGGCTGTCATTCTCGGTTGCCACGATATACGGCGAACGCCTGCCGTTCCAATCGAAGGAGGAGTTGAGGATGGTCTCCAGGAAATCACCGTTAGGGGAATGATCCGTCCACTGCCGCTGACCTTGGAATCCGGAAGCGATAGCGCTGTGACCCTGAGCCTCCTCTTCAAAGCCAAGCTCCTTCAGGCGCGGATTACCGATCATCAAATCGCGGGTGATCAGCGTCATTTTGACGACGGTTTCCCACTCCAGATCCTTGCGCTCCCGACTGTTCTGGAGATGATCCGGATTGTTATCCGGTCCTTCCGTACAATTCTCCTTCACCCAAGCAAGCGCCTGTTCATATTCTTCAGGATCATAGATGCCTTCTTCCAAGCGGCGCGTAAACTCGCTCATATCTACATATTCGTTCCGCATGCCCAGATACTCCTGGAAGAAGCTGTCGTCCACGATCGAGCCGGCGATGCCCATCGACACCGAGCCCATGGACAAATACGATTGTCCGCGCATGTACGCTGCAGCCAAGCCGCTCCGTGCAAAACGCAGAAGCTTCTCTTGAACGTCGTCCGGAATACGGGTATCCCCTTCATCCTGAACGTCTTCGCCATAGATGCCGAATGCAGGAAGCCCCTTCTGGGCATGGGCCGACAGTACCGCGGCCAGGTAAACCGCGCCTGGACGTCCTGTTCCGTTAAAGCCCCATACCGCCTTCGGTCGCGAAGGATCGACATCCATCGTCTCGGTGCCGTAACACCAGCAAGGCGTAACGGTTATGGTTAGGCCGACTTCGGCATTTTTGAATTTTTTGGCGGCTGCAGTTGCTTCAGCCACTCCGCCAATGCACGTATCCGCAATGACGCATTCAACTGGCTCGCCGTTCGGATATTTGAGCTCCTTCGTCAACATCTCGGCGACGGCCTTGGCCAGATTCATGGTCTGTTCCTCGAGTGATTCGCGAACTCCTCTCCGTCTTCCATCTATCGTAGGGCGAATCCCGATTCTCGGAAAACCGTCCCGCCATCTGTAATCGTTTTCAATTGTCATGTATGTCACGCCTCCCTATAAGGATTATGACATCATTGTAAGATGATTCGGTGCAAGAGATAACCCACTATTTTGTTATATCGGCTCCTAATTTCAGCAAGACAGTGAACCATCCCGATTAGCAGATGTAAACGATTTCCGCACTGAAAGGGCGTTTTGCATTATAATAGGTAGAGGATGTTGCTTTCCAGGAGGGACAAGACCGTGCCAAAGATCGAAATCTCGCATAGCAAAAGCGATCACTTCCGCTTCATCAAAAATCCGCAGCTGCTCTTTGCCGGGCAGGTCGTGGACGAGGACTTCTTTTATGGACCGCCACAAATTCATGATTTCTGCGAGATCATCTATGTTGTAGAAGGACGCGGAGAATTCACGATTGCAGGAAAAATATACGAACTCCACAAGGGCGATGTCGCGATTTATAACCCCGGCATTCCTCACGAGGAGAGATCCATCACGGACGGACCCTTCAAGGTGATCTACTGCGGCGTGGATTCGCTTCACATTGAAGGGGTTCCCCAGGGGATGCTGCTCCCGGCCTATGTGGAGCCAGTCATATCCTGTGAGAAATACGCCTATAAAGTGGAAAGCTATCTTTCCGAGATCCTCCGTGAATGCGATTCGCAGGTGCTGGGGTATGAAACGTTGAGCACCAACTTGCTGATGTCATTGATTACCGTCATCTATCGCATTGTGGACGTTAAACACCAATTCCAGTCCTTGAAGGGCAAGAACGAAATCGCACTGCGGACCAAACACTTTATCGACACTAACTATACCCAGAGCATCAGTCTCAAGGACATTGCCGATACGATGTATGTTAGTCAGCATTATTTATCCCATCTGTTCAAAAAAGAAGTCGGCGATTCCCCCTTCAATTACTTGATATCCCGCCGAATTGAAGAGGCCAAGCGCCTGCTGGCGGATTCCGAAATGCCGGTACATGAGGTTGCTTCCCAAGTCGGTTACGGCAATGATAAGTACTTCTCGATGTTATTCAAAAAAATTACCGGTCAAACGCCGAGCTCGTTCCGGGAACAGAGCAAAATGGGGATTGAGTAAAGGATTTGCAGTATTATCTTTCCAGCAAAGCAGGCAGCCGTTGTGGTACGGCTGCCTGCTTTTTAAATATGAACGGCAATCTGCCTTCAATGTCTTCAAAAGTATGGGGCATGCTTGATTTTGATGGGACCGACCGCTTCGATCTTGCTCTGGCATCCCAGTCGATAGCCTTCTTCGATTTCTTCTGGATCGAGGCGCCGCTCTTCGGCCAAATTGGGCTCGGACAAATACTCGATTCCCTCCACCACCATGCAGCGGCAGCGCGCACAAGTTCCTCTTTTGCAAAAAGAGTTCCAGTCCACCTCATTCCGCTCGGCCAGATCAAGCACCGTCATGCCAAGAACAGGCGCCACGCTGCGGCGAACCTCGCGGCCTGCAAGCTCAATGATCGGATCCGGTACGGCTTCCATTATCTCTTCTGCTGGAGGGATCGAGGCTTTGTCTCCGCTATCCCCGCCCTTTTTCTTCTTCCAGAATTTAAACACCCGTATTATCCCCCTATGCATGTCATCATCAGGTTATGTATCAAATCCTTCATTTATTATACTGGAAAGTTTAAAAAATCAATATGCTTACTCATATCTATTCTATGACATTGACATCATGGAATTGGAACTCTATGAAAATTTTGCTATACTAGCGTATGCTAGACCCAATTCCATATTCTATGAAATCATTCTATTATTTTAATGGATCGGAGGAAATACATAAGCATGCTGCACAAACAAATAGGAAAAACAGCTGTTGCTGCCGTTCTTGCCTTATCCCTGCTCGGCACCACCCCCCATGTTAGCCAGGTACATGCAGAGCCTGCCATATCGGTAAAGCTGGATGACGTTACGCTAACCTTCGATGCGGCTCCGCGGGTTGACAAAGGGGTCACCTACGTTCCATTCCGGACGGTTGGAGAAGCACTGGGCATTCAAATCACATGGAACAGCAAGACGCAAACCGTGAGGGCCATTGGCAGCGTGAAAGGCCAATCGACTGAAGTATTACTTCAAGTGGGGAGCACGAACGCAACCGTCAATGGAAAAAAAGTGAAGCTTGCAGCTCCGCCGGTGGAGCGGGAAGGCCGTGTGATGATCCCGCTCAGCTCGTTCAGCAGCCAATTCGGCGTTGATGTCGGCTGGAACCAGGCGACTCGTACAGTCTCCCTCGTATCGCCACAGCGCGACATGCATTTGAGAGCTTTCTATGCATTACAATCTTTCCAAGAACGGGATCTTGTGGGATCCATGAATTCAGTTGCCTTTGGCTGGAGCCGCATCGATCGCGAGGGTCAGTTCACGCTTCAAGGGGATGAGTACCGCCTCCCCGCTGCGGCTGGCGACGTTACGCCGCAATCGATTGTAGCAGATGCTGCAAATCAGAATATTAAACCATATCTCATGGTTTATGCCTTGGATGGGAACGGCGAGTTAACCAAGGTCCTAAGCGATAGCAACCTGCGCCAAAAGTCTATTGAAGGCATTACATCCGCGGTAGCGGAGAACGGATTCGGCGGTGTTGTGCTTGACTTTGAAGGGCTCGGATTTAAACTGGATGCCGTGAAGCAGCAGAAGCTGCTCAATGATTACGTCAAGCAATTGAAAGCCGCATTGCCGAATGACGTTGCCCTGTCTTTAGCCGTGCCGCCATTGAACAGCGCCTATAAAGGTTATGATTACAAGACACTGGCCTCTATCGCTGATGACCTGATTGTTATGGCCTATCAGTATAATCCGGTTGGAACCAAATCTCAGGTTCCCGAACCGAACAGTCTGGTGGACCAAGCGATCCAACTGGCACTCCAAGCAGGCGTCCCGAAGCAGAAGCTCCTGCTTGGCATCAGTTTAAGCAGCGAAACCGCCACTTCCGTGGACGATAAACTCGGCTTGGCCAAACGTTATGACCTGAAGGGAGCCGCCTTCTGGCGTCTGGGCTTGTTCCGTCTCTATAATAATGGAATGGAAGCTGCCGTGAATGCCTCTGTTGTTAAGGAGTAACCGAACACCCCCTTGTGGGATGATAGACTTATAGTAACAAAAACGTCTATCGACGTACTTTCACAGATGACAGACAGTTAGTAGAAGTTTTTCTTGCGATATCAGGAAGTCACAAGCTTCGAAGTTTATACTCTCTCATATCTAAAAAAAGAAAGCCTGACAAGGTCATCCCTTTGTCAGGCTTTCTGATTATGTATCGTACTCTAAATGGCTGCGTAATCCAACTAGCTTGCGCTTCCTACCAGCTTTGCATAGTTTTCTTGACTCAAAACACGACGTGCCGTGACATAACGCGGCTCGTAATAGGAATCGCTAAGCTTGCTGATTCTGACTCCCTTGCTGCTGGAAGCATGTGCAAATTGTCCGTCACCAATGTAAACGCCTGCATGAGAAATTCCGCTACCGCTCGTATTGAAGAATACCAAATCTCCAACCCGCAGATCTTGGCGATCCACATGTTCACCGGCTTGAGCCTGGCTTTGGGAAGTGCGCGGAAGATCAATATCGAAATTTCTAAACATGTACAGTATAAATCCGGAGCAATCAAACCCGCTGGTAGTCGTTCCGCCCCATTTGTATGGAGTTCCTACCAATTGCTTCACTTGATACTGAAAATTCGGTTGTTGATCAGCAAATGCTGAAACGGCACCAGAAGAAAAAATAATTGCAGACCCTAGCAAAGTGATGACAAACTTCTTCAAAATATGTTCTCTCCTTCGATGCCTACGGAGTTAGCTAAGGGTTCGGTTGAAGGTTCCCTATACTCTCTATACAAGAGTAATTCACCCAAGACGGTTCCCCCGTTTTCACAAACGAAATTCGGCAAAATTCATTAACGTTTTGTAACCTTCTCTTAATATAGTATACAAGCAAGGATGCTGTCAATGATATCCTAAAAATCTATCGTTTTATGTTTGGAGCTGTCGTAAAGATGAAGAATTTCGGCAGGAGATTGGTTAACCGTCTCACTCAGTCATGACAATTATGTAACTCTGTTCTCCTTTCCGCGCTGCTTTTTTAATTAATCTAGCAACTATTTACAAATCTATGCGTTTACATATCAGAAATGAAATTAAAGAGGTGATCCATCACTTATGAGTCAAATAACGATGGCAGAAGCACTAGCTGTTCGGGCAGCAATTAACCGTCTCATCAATCAGTTGATGTCGGAACGCTTGAACAACAGCAGCACGATTATTGAAGAAGGGGAGACGGCGGAATACCCTACGCGCAGCGTAGATGCCATTACGGAAGAAATCGAAGCGGCCGCGGCGGATTATAGGAAGCTGGATTTGCTGATGGCAATCTCCAATACCACGCAGACTATTCCCTGGAACGGCTCCGACATTACGATCATGGAAGCGATCGAGCTGGCCAAACAAATACGCAGCGATATCGGACAGCTTGCCCATCTCGGTTCCCGCAAGAAGCTGGAGCGCCAGAGCAGCCGTGGCAGCGGAGACGGTGCCATAACGCTGTTCAACGTCGCCTTATATGATCCAGAGGCTTATCAGGCGCTAGCCCGCAAGAAGGAACGCGAGGTAACCAAGCTCTCTTCGCTGATTGAGCATGCCAATCATACGTCTTTGATTACGTTTGACGCATCCAAGTACATGGAATAGCGACAGCCGCCGGCTCCAAGCCTGCAGGTCACCCCACGTGCGGGTTTGGAGCCGGCGGTTTCCGCCGGCGGGCGGGAAAGTGCGAGCAACCGTTTATTGTTTGTCGGATACAAACAAACCTAACCAGAAACCAAAAAAATCGACTCCAGCGCAAACGGATGACGGTTTACGGTTCACGCCTATCACTTGTTACTTGTTACGGACTTATGACGCAAATAAATGATCGCTCCGTTTCCCGCTCTCTCTATGAATAATTGGAAAGCCGCCCTTCTGAGGGCGGCTTTTGTTGATTTCTCTTTAGCTAGGTAACTGGATACTACGTCGTCATTCCGAGCGCTCTTTCTGGTATCTATTTATCATTGATCCTATTCGTATCATTCTCTTCAGGCCTATGCTACTGGAACAAAGCCGCAGCTCCAACCAGACCAACATCGTCCCGAAGTCCTGCAGGAACGATCTCGTACGTCCCTAAATAGGACGGCATGACCAGCTTATCCGTCATTTCCCGCAGCTGCGGGAACAACAGCTCACCTGCTCTGCTCACACCCCCGCCAATGACGATGCGATCGGGGTTAAAGCTGTGAATGACGTTAACCAGTCCAAGCGCCATGTAATAGATGGCACGATCAATGACCTCCATTGCAACGGGGTCTTGAAGACGTTTGGCCTCGAATACATGCTTGGCGTTCACTCCCGCATCAGCTGCCGCCAGTTCTGATATGACACTTGGCTGGGTAAGCATTCGCTGGGATGCTGCGAGTCCGATGGCTGTTCCAGAAGCAAATACCTCCCAACAGCCGTGGCTGCCGCAATTGCACTGCGGACCGCTGGGATCAATGATATGGTGTCCCAGTTCCCCAGCAAAGGAACTGCTGCCCAGGAACAGCTTCCCATCCAGCACGATGCCTGAGCCGATACCGGTGCTCAGCGTCACGTACACCATGTTCGTCGCCCCTCTTCCGGCACCTCTTACATACTCTCCCCATGCGGCTGCATTAGCATCATTCAGCACCTGAACCTCCGTATGCAGCTCACGTTCCATCCATGCTTTGAGGGGAACATTCGTCCATTGCGGCAGATTCGTCCCATGGATGACAATGCCCTCCCGGCTGTTAACCGTTCCCGGCGAAGCCATGCCAACCCCTCGGAGCGATTGGCCGCCCGAGACGCTGCGAATCATATTCGTAATTCTCGTAACCACTTCTTCGGCAGTACGCGCGCCTGCCGTCTCCATTTGCTCCCGGTTCAGCAGCTGTCCTTCGGAATCAAAGAGCGCTGCCGCGATCTTCGTACCCCCAAGGTCAACGCCAACCACAAATTCTTGCTGTTTATTCAATACGGTTTGCAATTTTTGTTCACCTGTTTCCGATAGGTTTGCTACTTCTAATGATGTAAGCTGTCAGCCAATGATCGCAGCTCAACCGGATCAATGGGCTTCAGCCCTGATCGGCCATACCGGACAGCGGAGCCGAAATGCACCTCGCTCACGCCGGTCTGGTCGATAAAATCATGTATGATTTCCCACTTCAGGCCATTGCCTGCCAATATTTTAAGCTCGCTTCCTGCCGTATGTTCTACCAGCTCCCGAATTCTCGGGATGGCTTGCGGTGCAGGCTGCGGCCCGCCAGACGTTAAGACGCGGGTAACCGACCGGTATTTCTGCAATGTACGAAGCCCTTCGAACTGATCCTCCAATTCATCAAAAGCCCGGTGGAACGTGACCTGCATATCCCCTGTCCATTCCAGCATTTTGACTAAGGAGACCTCGTCAATCTTTCCTTCCGGAGTCAGCATGCCGATTACTACGCCAGCTGCGCCTGCCTTGCGGATCGCCTTCACCTCCGCAATCATGGTAGCTATATCATGTTCGTTGTACACAAAGGATCTGCTATGAGGTCTGACCATGACATGAACAGGAATCTGAACGGCTTTCACAACCTCTTCTACAAGCCCGATTCCCGGCGTAAGCCCGCCTTCGGTGATCGCCGTGATCAATTCCAGGCGGTCCGCGCCATTCTGCTCTGCTGTGATGGCATCATCCACGCATGTTGCGATTATTTCAAGCAGCATCATCATCACTCCTTATTGAAGTTGATTCTTTATGCATGGGAAAACTGCTTCTCCACATAATCCGCGAGCAATCTCGCGCCATATCCGGTAGCCCCCGCTGCAGAATGAGGGAAATCCCGTTTATACTGGACCGTGCCCGCCATATCGATGTGAACCCATTCCATGGAATCCGCCACAAAATGACGGATAAACAGCGCAGCCGTTATAGCGCCAGCCAAAGTGGACGTACCGACATTTTTCAGATCGGCATAATCGCTTCTAAGCTCTGATTCGTACTCGTCCATCAGCGGCATAGGCCATACGCGCTCACCGTTACGCTCACCGAGCTCAACCAAATCGGCAGTAATCTGTGGGTCGCCCCAGATACCCGCAATCTCCAAGCCCAATGCCGCTCCGACATTACCGGTGAGGGTTGCGATATCAATCACTTTATCTGCGCCAAGATTCGCTGCATGCAGCAGCGCATCGGCAATGATCAATCTGCCCTCCCCATCCGTATTGGCGATCTGAACGCTTAAACCATTCGGATAATGAACGACGGAAGATGGTAGCATCGCATCCGGTCCCGATAAATTATCCGCAACGGCGATCAGCGCCGTTACGCGTACCGGAGCTTTTTGCGATACCAGAATATCCATGGCACCCACGACCGCTGCAGCGCCTCCCATATCCATACGAGCATCGCTGATGTCCCGGCCGATTTTAACGTTCATGCCGCCCATATCAAAGGTTACGCCTTTGCCGATGAGTACAATATGAGGGCTCTCCTTATCGGAACCCACCCCATTATAGGCAATCTCAATCATGGCAGGCTCATATTTGCTGCCGGCTCCCACGGCGATCAGACCGTTCATCTGCCGATCATGGAGCTCTTCTCCGCGATACACATGTAGCTGAACGGGTGCCTTCTTGAAACGGTCCTTAACAACCGCTACGAACGCTTCCGGATTTAACGTTTCCGGAGACTCATTCACCAGGTCTCGGGTGAACTGCGTCCCTTCGATCCGGATTTTTGCCGTCTGTATAATGGCTTCCAGATCTTCACGGGAAAGCCCCTCCCAGTCTTCTAGTCGAAGATGAAGAGACAGGGATTGCAGATTGGCCGTGACCCCGCGATGCTTATTGAATTGATATAGTCCATACATCCAGCCTTCAACCCACGCCTGAAGTTCTTCCTCTATCGAAATCCGGGAAGATGCCCCGACGCCGCGGACTGAGGGGCGAATCAGCGCTGCGCTTGTTTTATTCTCCTTGAGCAATGCTCTCGCGGCTGATGCGCCTGTTCTGCGCACTTGCTCCAACGTCAGGTTTGAACGCTGCCCCATGCCGACAACGAGATCATCCGCTTCTTGATCGGAGCGGCCATAGAACCACGTCAGCGTCATGCGCTGCTTTCGAGATTCCGTTAAACGAAAATGAGACTCCGCCCCCTCATAAACCACATAAATCGAAGTATCTGCCAGGTGAGCTTCATCTATTGTGATGTTCATCGAGCCTTCCCTCCTCTATAAGAGAATCATCGCTGTTAAGCGTTTGTTAAGCGTTTTTCATGATTTCTTCGTCATATAAATGGCATGCCACCTGATGGCCCGGCTCAACCTCACGATATACCGGCGTAATCTGTTTGCACACTTCCATGCAGGAAGGACAGCGTGTATGGAAGCGGCAGCCTGTCGGAGGATTCACCGGACTAGGCAGATCACCCTTCAGAATGATCCGTTCCTTCTTCTGCTTCGGATCCGGAACGGGTACCGAGGATAGCAGCGCTTGAGTGTAAGGATGCAGCGGGCGATCATACAGCGTATCTTTGTTGGCGGTCTCCACGAGCGCTCCCAAATACATGACGCCGATCCGGTCGCTGATATGCTCAACCACGCTGAGATCATGGGAGATGAACAGATAAGTCAGGCCGTATTCCTCTTGAAGATCCTGAAGCAGGTTCAGCACCTGCGATTGGATGGAAACATCCAGCGCGGACACAGGCTCGTCGGCAACAATTAGATTTGGACGCACGGACAGCGCTCTGGCAATGCCGATCCGCTGCCGCTGACCGCCGCTGAACTCATGAGCAAAGCGTTCGGCATGAAAGCTGTTCAATCCGACCGTTTCCAGAAGCTCGCAGGCCAGTTTGTCCCGCTCTTTGGTGCTCAGCTTGGTATGAATCAGCAAGGGCTCCGCGACCAGCTCTTTGACCTTCATCCTTGGATTCAGAGAGGCGTATGGATCCTGAAATACCATCTGCATGTCTTTGCGCAGAGGGCGCATCTGATTCTCGTTGTATCCGCTAATATCCGTTCCGTTAAACAGCACCTCGCCGCTATTCGGCGTCAGCAGTCGGGTCACCAGGCGGCCTGTCGTCGATTTGCCGCAGCCGCTTTCGCCTACCAGACTGAAGGTCTCGCCCTTATGGATCGCGAAGGAGATTCCATCCACGGCACGAAGCTGCTTGGATGTGCCGAAGAATCCTTTTTTCACCGTGAATGATTTCTGCAAATTCTTCACTTCTAATAGAGGTGTTTCTTTCATGCGGTTTCTCCTCCCTTCGTGTGACCTTCCTGTGTCAGCCAGCAGCGGCTCTTACGATTTTCTTCATGTGCGACAGGGAGAAGCTCCGGCTCCTGGGAGAGGCACTGCTCCATTACGAACGGGCATCGCGGAGCAAACTTGCAGCCTTTCGGCATGTTCCGCAGATCCGGCACATTCCCTGGAATGGATTCCAAACGGCGTACCTTTTGTCTAAGCTTGGGCACTGAATGAATGAGCCCTTTGGTGTATGGATGCTGAGGATTCTCGAACAGTTCTTCAACCGTTGCCTCTTCCACGACTCTGCCTGCATACATGACAACCACCCGGTCGCACATTTCGGCCACGACGCCAAGGTCATGGGTAATGAGCAGCATGCCCATTTCCTGCTCGGTCTTGAGTCGGTTCATCAGATCCAGGATCTGAGCTTGAATCGTGACGTCAAGAGCCGTGGTCGGCTCATCGGCAATCAACAGCTTCGGATTGCAGGACATCGCCATCGCAATCATGACCCGCTGCCGCATGCCGCCGGACAATTGGTGTGGATAGTCATCCACGACCTCGTCCGCCCGCGGAATGCCGACAAGTTTGAGCGAGTCGATGGCATGCTGCCGCGCTTTCTTGCGGCTATAACCCAGGTGCAGCATGATGGATTCCTCCAGCTGTTTCCCGATACGAAGGACGGGATTCAGGGATGTCATTGGTTCCTGGAAGATCATGGCCAGCTCGTTACCCCGATAGCGGCGCATTTCTTTTTCCGACATTTGTACGAGATCCTTGCCCTCAAAACTTACCGAGCCCCCGGATATTCGGCCGGGCGTATCCTTAAGAAGTCTCATGATGGACAGGGAGGTCACGCTTTTGCCGCATCCGGATTCACCCACGAGTCCAAGCACTTCGCCTTTATTGATGTGAAAATCGACCCCTGCTACGGCAAGCACCGATGAGCCATCGCGTTTGAATTCGGTTTTGAGCCCCTTTACTTCAAGCAATGTTTGCGTCACGATCTATCCCCCCCTATTAGTTTTTGGTCTTCGGATCAAGGGCATCATTCAGTCCGTCACCGATCAGATTGAATGCAAGCACAGTCAGGAATATCAGAAGTCCCGGGTAGTACACGATATGCGGTGCAATGCTTAAGTAATCGCGTCCCATACTGAGCATAGCGCCCCAGTCCGGTTCTGTCGGTTTGGCCCCGAGTCCGAGGAAGCTTAACGAAGAAGCTGCCAGAATGGCGCCGCCGATTCGCATCGACACGTTGACGATGATGCTGGGAACCGTCTCGGGAAAAATATGCTTCCATATAATCCGGTTATGCTTGGCCCCCATCGATCTTGCCGCCTCTACATATAAAGACTCCTTCGCGGAGAGTGTTACACTTCGGATGATTCTGGCAAACGACGGTGTGCCAAAGACCGCCACCGCGATCACCACATTCGATAATCCCGGCCCCAAAATCGCTACGATTCCAATGGCAAGCAGCAGGTCAGGAAAGGAGAACATGACGTCACTGCCCCGCATAATGAGACGGTCGATCCAGCCGCCATAGTAGCCGCTGATCAAGCCGAGAATCGTACCGAGAACTGCGGATATAAATACCGCGCTTAAGCTGACCGCCATGGTTAACCGTGTTCCGTCAATCAAGCGGCTCAGGATATCGCGGCCATACTCATCCGTACCCGCCCAGTGGGCAGCCGACGGGCCTTGCATCATTGCATCGTAGTTGGGCTCATTCGGAGGATACGGAACGATATGCGGACCGATCACCGCGAGCACAAGGAGTAACAAGATAAATCCGCTTGATATTACGGCAAGCTTTTGCTTCATGAATTTAGATGTAAACGCTCTGAATTTGCCAGTTGCCTGGCTCTTTGCAAGCATATCCTCCGGCGCGGAGGAATGGACCGTCACTGTTGAATTGTTGCTCATGAGTTCCCCCTCCTATTTCGATGCATACCGGATTTTTGGATTCAGTACACCGTACAATAAATCGACAATCAGGTTAATCAGGATAAATTCGGCTGCAAACAGCAGTAAAAGCGCTTGAATGACGGTATAATCCCGGAATGCGATCGAGTCGACCAAGAGACGTCCCATGCCCGGAATACTGAATACGGTCTCAACCATAACCGAACCGCCCAGCAAAAATCCGAACTGCAGCCCTGCAACGGTTACGACCTGAATCAAGGAATTGCGCAGCGCATGCCTTCCGACAACGACGAATTCCCGCAGACCCTTCGCGCGTCCGGTCCGCACATAATCCTCGCGCATCGTTTCGAGCATCGACGTACGTGAGTATCTTGCCAGCATGGACATAATCCCGGCCCCTAGCGTAAAAGAAGGCAGAATATAGGATTGCCAGCTGTCGACACCGCCTGTTGGGAACCAACCAAGCTCAACAGAGAAAATTTGAATCAGTACAAGACCAAGCCAGAATCCTGGCAAGGAAATACCGGATATTGCAGTCAACATTCCGATATAGTCCGGCCATTTTCCGCGATTAACGGCAGATATGATACCAATGATCAGACCAATAACCAATGCCCAGCCAAGGCTGGTAAAGGTCAGGACAATGGTCGGGAAAAACCGGCTCTCCAACATGTCCGTTACCGGCAGATTGGAAGTAACAGATACACCCAAGTCACCCTTCAACAGATCACTCATGTAGTTCACATACTGCTGCCATAGCGGCAAGTTTAAGCCTAGCTGCTCTCGAATCCCGTTGATCTCCTCAAGGGTGGCATCCTTACCTGCAACAAGTCGTGCCGGATCTCCAGGAATAAGGTGAATGAACATAAATACAAGAATGGATACAACGAACAACAGCGGGATAACACCCAGCAGCCTCTGAATTGCATATCTTCCCAAAGGATGTGCCTCCTTTCAACATGCCTGCTTTTAAAATACGATGGGCCGCTTCCTTATTGATTCAAGAGGCGGCCCACCACAAGGTATACGTTTAGCAAGCTCTTCGCTGCCTGATTATTTGACTTCTGCGTTGATCACACTGATCGATCCGTCCGGAAGGGCTTTAACGCCTTCAAGATAAGCTCTCTTGCCGGTAATGACCTGATCGACCCCGAGGAATGCCCACGGAGCATCTTCCCAGATTTGCTTTTGGATGTTGGCATAGATTTCTTTTGCATCCTCAGCTTTGACGGATGCGTTGGCATCCTTGATCCATTGGTCTACATTGTCGTTCTTATAGTAAGCGGTATTGGAACCAGCCGGCGGGAAGAACTCGCTGCTGAACAGACCTTTGGTTGCGCCGTCAGCATCACCGGACGATGGTGACCAGCTTACATACCACATTTGAATTTTTGCGTTTTCCGGCGTAGCCGAGTTAATCTGATCGGACAGGGTTGCACCCTCCATCGATTTCACATCGACTTTGATTCCGACAAGAGCCAGCTGCTGCTGAATGAACTGCATGCCTTTCATCGTTTCGGAATCATTCTCTCCCCAGAGCTCTGCTTCGAATCCGTCCGGATAGCCTGCTTCCGCCAAAAGGGATTTTGCTTTCTCCAGATCGTAATCATATCCGGATTGCTCGGAATAGTGCTGTGTCATGGAAGACATGGAAGACTTCAACTTCGAGCCCAGTCCGGATTTAACTAC
The DNA here is from genome assembly GCF_037969785.1 of Paenibacillus sp. FSL W7-1332. Lineage (NCBI taxonomy): Bacteria > Bacillati > Bacillota > Bacilli > Caryophanales > Paenibacillaceae > Paenibacillus > Paenibacillus sp. FSL W7-1332. The sequence continues at coordinate 4,629,674 of NZ_CP150209.1, forward strand.
TTTAATGTAAGCATCTTTATCAATGGCATAGTTGATGGCTTGACGAACCTTCAGATCGTCATAAGGCTTCTTCATGGTGTTGAGCGTAATATAACGAACGATCGTGGAATCGATCTTGTCAATGACGATATTGGAATCGCCTTCTACTTCGGACACCTGCTCAGTCGGCATAGGATAAATGAAGTCCGCTTCGCCCGTTTTCAGCATCGCGATCCGGGAACCGTTCTCCGGTACCGGTTTGAACGTAATGCTGTCGACCTTCGGAAGACCTTCTTGCCAGTAATCCTCATTCTTTACAACAACAAGGCGGTCACCTTGAATCCATTCCTTGAACTTGTATGCTGCCGTACCTACAGGATTCTTCGTGATGTCAGCACTTTCTTTGAGCGCTTTCGGGCTGATCATCAGCGCCATCGCAGTCTTGTTCAAGAAAGCATTGTACGGCTGGCTAAGGGTGATGACAACCGTGTGGTCATCCGGAGTTTGAACATCGGCGACGGCAGTGAAGCTTTTACGCATTCTAAGGTTGTTCTTTTCATCCATAATGCGATCCAGGTTGGCTTTTACGGCTTCTGCGTTGAAATCCGTTCCATCATGGAACTTCACGTTCTGGCGCAAATTGAATGTGTACGTCAGGCCGTCTTCACTGATCTTGTAGTCTTCAGCCAGTACAGGAACGAGTTCCATCTTCTCGTTGAAGCCCATCAAACCTTCGTACATCGTGCGTGCACCGGAAATGGAGTGCGTGTCTCCAGCATTGTGAGGGTCAAGCGTAATGAAGTTGGCGTTAATCGCAATGACAACATCTTTGTTATCTTTTGTCACCGGCTTGGTCTCGCCGCCGCCTTCACTTGCCCCTTTGCCGCTTCCGCTGTTTCCGCCGCAGCCTGCCGCAACAATCGTAAATGCGAGCAGCAGCATGAGCAGTGACCATGTTCTACCTTTGAATCTCATTGTTTTACTCCCCCTTTGATGTAGTGAATATCTATAGATTCACTCGCCGCTTCAGCATAGAACATCCTGCCGATCGCCTTGAGTTCCTCACAGCTTAAACATTCCATTCGTACACCGCGCGTCGTTTCCCAACCAGCGTGCCGCCATCATTGAAAATCTCATTCGGAACCAGCGCATACAAGCGGTCGATCGTAGACTGATCGCTGTAACCCAGGCGCTCCAGAATAGAAGCGATGATGCATGGCCAGACTTGCTCGGAGCCATCGGACACTTTAAGCGAGATCGCCAAGCGTTCTTTCCGAAGACCGATGCCGTACACGCCCTTGGCGCCGCCCTTGGCAGTCAGATTGTGGTCCCGGAGCAAGGCAGAGCACACAAACTTGGTGTCTGCAATGATATCCGGATACTCATTCATCCGTTTTGCCATTCTGGCAGCTGCTTCCGCCGTCTCTGCGTCCTCGATCAAATCCGGGCAAGCCAGCTTAAGGAAGCTGTATCCGATACGGTCCAGCGGAAGCGCGAAGATGGGAAGGCCACAGCCGTCAATGCCTTGCGGGATCGAGGAAACTGGAACCTCGGCAAAATAAGCCAGCGTCTCAATGATTTCTTGTTGAACCGGATGCTCCGGCTTGTAATACGTGCTCTCATCCCAGCCCATATGCTTACATAGGGCAATCAAGCCGCTGTGCTTGCCCGAGCAGTTATGGAAGATCCGACGCTTGTCCTCATGATCCCGATGGCGCTGCGCCTTGGCATCCTCGTTCAGTGGATAAGTTGCGCAGCAGTGAAGCGCTTCTTCCTGAATCCCGGTTTTCTTCAAAATAGATTCCAGTGCATCAATGTGGAAGCTTTCACCACGGTGGGAAGCGGCAAACAACGCCGTTTCTTCCCCTGTTAGTCCGTACACTTCGTCAATCCGGCGTTTCATCACAGGTATGGCTTGGAACGGCTTAGCCGCCGATCTCAGAAAAGTCATATGATGCGGATCCCCCGCTGCGTAAACCACATTACCGTTCTCGTCTACAACACTGATCGCTCCGTAGTGGATGTTCTCCAGTACATTCCCGCGATATTCCTCTACTAATGGCACAAATCCCATGATGTTGCTCCCCCGATCTCCAGATGAATTAATTCAGTTGAAAATAACGATCCTGCGCGACAAGTCCCGATCCGATGATGACCCCATGCTCGTGAAGCTCGGAGCGGACAATCGTAAAGGAATCCTGAAGCGGTTCCCAGATATACTGTGAGTAGCACAGATCGGTGATCTCTTCGTAAACTTCAGGGAACTTGTCCAGGATCTCGCCGCTCAATATGACGCTGTCCGGATTATACATGCTGACGACGTTATTAATCGTAATCGCCATATACGCAAGGGCTCTATCGATTAAATAGGTCGCCCATCGTGTTCCAGCCCGTCTTTCCGCGAACAGTTCCTCAATCGTACGAACGGGTTTAATCTTGCTGGCTTCCGACAACAAGGACGGTATATTGATATAGGTTTGGAGGCAACCGGCTTTTCCGCAGTCGCACATCATACCTTCAGGGTCCACCGTCGTGTGTCCGATTTCCCCTGCGCTGTTGGTCACCCCGCGGTAAATCTCCCCTTCCAGGATCAGTGCTGAGCCTACGCCATTACCGAACCCAAGGAGGACCGTCCGGTTGGAGCCGTATGCCGATCCCTTAAGCTGCTCCGCCAATGCCTTTACCTTCAGCTCATTGTCTACGACCGATTGAAGCCCGGTTAATTCCTTGAGCCTCTCGGCAAGCCTCACATTCTTCCAACCAAGCTGTACCGAGAAATTGACCACGCCGGCATCAACATCGATGATGCCCGGCAGTCCCACGCCAATCCCTACCACCCGTCTGCGATCGATATCGCATTCCGAGATGAGTTCTTCAATGGTGTCCGCAATTCGGGCTACCGTGGCTTCTGCCGTATCCTCCGGCGATCTCGGAAAACTGCCGCTGCACAATACACTTCCCTGAACATCGATGAATCCAATATTGGCTTGATGGCGATCAAGCTCAACGCCTATCGAGATGACCGCCGTATCCAGCAGTTTGATTAAGGAGGACTTTCTTCCGCGCCCGGCCGAGGCTTGTTCTTCTGTTTCGTGAACGTACCCTTCTTCCGTCAGCTCCGATACGATCCGGCTGACCGTTGTCGGACTCATTCCCGTCTGTTTGGCAATAGCTGCTCTTGAAATCGGCTGTTCGTTCTTGATGATTTGGAATACTGTGAGTCTGTTCTGCCGCTTCATAAAGTCTTGATCATGCTTTTTCATGAAGACATCCCCTATTTAATTTCACCAGTAGATTAATAAGATCATTTTTTTAAATAAAACGATCCGAAATCATCAAAAAACCGTGATTATTATCAAATTTATTATTTTTATTCTCCAGTGATATTAATAATAAAACGTGTTTTGTAAATGTGTCAATATATATGACACATTTAAATTATTATTTTTTTGTTTCTGGAAATGTAAGTGTTTCACTATTTTGCGAAAGAAATTCAATCTCGTGTATACATACAAATGGCCACGCTGCGCGCACAATATGACATCAACTTGACGCAGAATCTTCTAAAATGTAGATAACACCGCCCTTTCAACTCATGAATAAAGCCACCCAAGAAAAGAATGATTGGAACATTCCCCATCCCGGATAGCTTCAATAGAGGAAATGTGTCATATTTCCGGTAGGGTTCTAGGTTTCGGGTGCTTCCTTGGCATGATCCGCCCATAACGAATTAAACCACCCGAGAAATTAATTCGAGGGGGCCTCGAATATCCCGGATGGCTTATGTATGGAGAACACGTATTTTGATTAACGCATGAGCGCAGCTTAAACATCGCTCTATTTTCCAACTATTAATGGTAGCCGCTTTTAATTGATCGCATCACATATAGATTTAATTGCTCGTAAGCCTTGCTCTTCTATTTTAGTCATTTAATCTCTTATCTTTAGTCTTTTGATCTTTCTTCTTGTTCTTTCCCACCAGCGGAGGTTTGAGGATAGCCGATCCTTTGGGAGTCCGTTTCTACCTCGCCTATTTCCATTCCCGAAACGGGCGGACAACAGAGCGGATAGACTCAAACCGGAGCGTCTGGATAGACTCAAACCGGAGCGTCTGGATAGACTCAAACCGGAGCGTCTGGATAGACTCAAACCGGAGCGTCTGGATAGACTCAAACCGGAGCGTCCGATCACCCTACTTGTTCTTGTAATATTCAACCGCTTTATCGAAATAATGCTTCTGGTCTTCCGGCAGATCCTCAAAATAGAAAATGGCCGCCACCGGACAAGCCGCTTCGCAAGCCCCGCAGGAGATACAAATATCGGTATCGATGTAGAACTGGTCATCTCCTTCTTCTATACAATCCACAGGGCAAACGTCAACGCATTCTCCCGCTTTCTCTTCGATACAAGCTGACCCAATAACATACATCCGTCATTCCACCTTCCCGAGTGTAATAATTAATTCTTTCAATCTTTCGACTGGCTATCATTGCAAAGTCTCGATCTTCATCCATTCCTTGTTTTCTATACTTTTTATACTAAAATATATCGTAATTATGTGGTTAATCATGCCAATTGTCAATAAACCGCGTGATGATCGCCTCAAAAACTGCCATTCCGGTTGACTTATAGAAGGTAAAGACATAAGATGAGACATATTGCTTTTTAACCTTTTTAGTTGAAAAAGAAAGCATTCATCGAGAAACAAGGCGGTGATTATAGTGGATCAAGAAGTCGCATACAGTACCCGCGAGTATATCATGCAAATGTTAAAAATAAATGGTGAACTCAGCACAAAATCCATAACCGAGGCACTGGGAATAACAGGCATGGCCGTCCGGCGCCATCTGGAAAGCTTGAAGAGTGAGGGTTACATCACCTATCGAACCGTGAAACAGCCGATGGGAAGACCCGTCTCCTTATACAGCCTTACGGAATCCGCAGAGGATTTTTTCCCTAAGAACTATCATGCGCTTGCACTCGATCTGCTGAACGAGCTGCAGGATGAGGCCGGTGACGAAATGATTTCACGGCTGTTCGACAAGCGTAAGGATACATTGCTGAACAAGTATACGCCTACGGTGAAAGCCGATGCTCTAGAAGATCGGGTTGCTGCCCTTGCTCAGATTCAGAATGACAACGGATATATGGTGGATTACAAAAAAGTCACCGAGGAAGAATATCTCCTCGAGGAATTGAATTGCCCTATATCCCAGGTAGCCAACCGGTTCCAACACGCATGCCGCTGTGAACTTGACCTGTTTCAATCCTTGCTGGAAGCGGATGTGGAACGCACCGAGTGCCTTGCCAAGGGCGACAAAAAGTGTGTATACCGTATTCGAAAACAAACCGAAGCCAAGCAAACATAATATCTGTTATTGCCACATCAGGCTCCTTCCATACGGGAAGGGGCCTTTTTTGTTAAGAGATGAGAAAGTATAGACTTCGGAGGCTTACCCACCTTATCTCGCAAGAAAAACTTCCGCTATATGCGGTCTGTCTTCTGAGAAAGTACGTCGATAGACGTTTTTCTTAGTGTACTTGTCCTATATCTATTCTCTTAAATCGCAAGACATGTACAATTCTTTGAATTATTTCAGCACCAGCAGTCGATCATCCTGATCGGAAGGCACACCCCGGCCATCCGTATTGTTGGTAATGACATAGGTTTTGCCGTCATGGACTTTGACGTCCCTTAATCTGCCTTCACCTTCCAATACGACCTCAAGCGAGGCGTTCTCCGGCCGAAATTGGTACAACATCTGGCCGCGAAGAGTCGCCACGTACAAACGGTCCTGCTCATCAAAAGCGATGCCGGAAGGTGCGATTGCCGTTTCCCCGCTATGGTAAATCGGGAGCTTCATGCCTTCTAACCTATCATCGCCATAGATCTCGGGCCAGCCGTAATTGCTGCCAGCCGTGATCTCATTAATCTCATCGTGTCCGCCAGGCGTACCTGACGGTCCATGCTCTGAGCTGTACAATTCACCTTCCGAATTCCAGGCCAAGCCCTGCGAATTCCGATGACCTAGCGTATAGACATAAGAGCCTGCAGTCGGATTATCCGGCGGGACCTTGCCATCCAGCGTCAATCGCAAGATTTTGCCTGCTAGACTTTCCTGGTTTTGCGCAAGCTCTCCCTCTCCCGAATCTCCAGTCGTTACGTAGAGCATATCGTCGGGTCCAATTGCAATTCTGCCTCCGTTATGCACATTAGAGCCGGGAATACGCTCCAGGAAGACTTGCGACTCTGTCCATTGATTCCCGTCCTGCTTCAAAAGGACCAACCGGTTCATAACCTTTCCATCCTGATCATAGGTGTGGTAGGCATAGGCCTTGCCGGAATCCTGAAAATCCGGGGCTAACGCAAAGCCCAGGAATCCGCCTTCTCCTTGATGGGCAACCGGCTTCTCCGTTTGTACCGACTGCCTGGTTAATGTGCCATCCTTGATCTGAGCGATGTTTCCTTCCCGCTCGCTGACATATATCGTATCGCCGTCAAAATCGATCGACCAAGGTGTCCTCAACTGCTCTGCAAGCACATGGTACGAGGAATCGATTTTCTCTTCCCGGTGGTCTTCCTGCCTCCCTTCTTCCTTAGCAGGCGGAGACTGTGTACAAGCAGCGAGAAGCAGTATAATCGCGGTTAACGCAGCGCCAAGTCCCTTTCGTTTCATAATCCAGCACCTCCCGGGTAATTTTATAGCTCCGGTGTCATCATCTGGATGCCGTGCTCCATGTCCTGTAATGAACGCATCACAATATCCTCATCGCTAAACGATTCGATCTGGCTGCCTGCTACATAACGGGTCTCATGGCCTCGTCCGGTAATAATGATCCTGTCCTCGTCACCAGCCAATTCCACAGCTCGTTGAATGGCTTCTTTACGGTTCAGGATAACCTCCCAATTCCCTGCCTCATGCGAGGTTAGGCCTCCCAGCATCTCAGCCATAATCTGCTCAGGATCCTCCGAGAACGGATTGTCCGTCGTGAACAACACATAATCCGCATATGAAGCTGCAATGTCCGCCATGATCGGACGTTTTAACCGATCTCTTTCGCCCCGGCAGCCCATCACGCATATCATTTTGCCTGGCGTAATTTCCTTGGCCGATTGCAAAGTTGCCTTAAGTCCATCCGGATTATGCGCATAATCTACAACCACGCGAAATCTTCGTCCCGTTTCTATTTCTTGAAATCGTCCATGAACCCCTGCAAATTGTTGTAGACTTCTGCAGATTTCTTCAAGCGGTATCCCTTCCAGCAAGCAAGTGGTCATGGCGGCAAGCGCGTTATACACGTTGTGAACTCCATGCACCTTCAGACTGAAGTCGCCGTGTCCCCATGGCGTTTCTACATGAAACTTGCAGCCGTCCGGCATATTTTGAATATGCGTTGCCCGAACATCAGCCTCGTTACGAATGCCATAGGTTACGATCTGTGCGGATGTACGTTTTGCATAATAGGATGATGCTTCATCGTCCGCATTCAGGATCGCCTTCTTCAGCATGTCACGATTACTGTTGCCCAGCTGGGTGAACAACAGCTCCTTCGTATTGCGATAGCTCTCCATATTCTGATGAAAGTCCAGATGATCATGCGACAAATTCGTAAAAACCACGGTTTGAAAATCGCATCCGCGCACTCTCCCCATATCCAATCCGTGCGAGGACACCTCCAATACGGCATAGGTTCCGCCATGGGTGACCATCGTGTGAAAATAACGCTGCAGCTGGATCGTATCCGGCGTGGTATTCAGCGTTTTCTCCATATGATCTCCGATCTTCATATACAGTGTGCCAATGATGCCCGTTTTGCGGTGAGCGTCGTTCAGTATCTTTTCTACCATGTGGGTTGTCGTTGTCTTGCCGTTTGTCCCGGTAATTCCGATCAGTTTCAATTGCTGCGTGGGATCTCCGAAAAAGGCGTTTGCGAGAATCGGCAGAATTCTTCTGGTATCCGGTACCGTTATATGTGTAATATTTCCTGGTAGTCCCGGCAGCTCCCGTTCAGCCACAATGGCAACAGCGCCGTTACGTATCGCCTGACGGGCATAGTCATGACCGTCCACGTGAAAGCCTGGAACACAGACGAACAGGCCGCCAGGCCGAATCTCTCTTGAATCTGTATCCAGGTTCGTGATATCCACAGAAGTACTGCCCGTTATCGTCTTAAGAATCAGCCGCTCCGTCAGTGATTTCAGAATCATGTCAGGTTCCTCATCTCGTGATGTAATCAAAATCCCAGGGTCAGGTGGCAGTGTGATATATAAGATGTAGAATTGACGACTATGTATCGTTTTAACCAGCATTTCTTATTAACCTAACCAAGCAAGGGCATTCTGAAACAAGAATGTGATGACTGGAAGTGTTAACCATGTTACGCTGGAAGTAAGCGGTTGCAATTTTTAGAATGGTTGATGCAGCCTGCTGAATATAGGACGCGGGACGAGAACCCGCTCCGTTATTCCATATCTGCTTGAAAGGAGAACCATCGATGGGACCGTTCACGGACGATTTGCTTCAAAATAAAGTTGTATTGATCACGGGAGGCGCCACGGGCCTTGGTCGGGCCATGGGAGAGAAGTTCGCGCAGCTTGGCGCTAAACTGGCCATATGCGGACGCCGGGAGGAAGTTCTTCAGCAGACCGCAGAAGAATTAAAACAGCTAGGCTGCGAAGTATGGTACAAAAGCTGCGACGTTCGAGACCCTGCGCAGATATCGGCTCTTGTTGATGCGGCAGAGCAGCATTATGGAGGTATTGACGTACTTGTCAACAACGCAGCCGGGAACTTCATCAGCCCCACCGAGCGCCTCTCTCCTCGGGCTGTAGATGCCGTGCTGAACATCGTGCTGCACGGCACCTTCTACGCAACACTTGAAGTCGGTAAACGCTGGATTGAGCAGGGCAAAAGCGGAACGATGCTCAACATCGTCACAACATATGCTTCAACAGGCTCTGGCTATGTGGTCCCTTCTGCAGCCGCAAAAGCGGGCGTGCTTGCGCTGACTCGTTCACTCGCAGTGGAATGGGCCCCTTACGGGATCCGACAAGTTGCGATCGCCCCGGGTCCATTCCCGACTGAAGGCGCATGGTCAAGATTATCGCCCACGCCGGACCTGGAGCAAAAGATGATCGACCGCATCCCCCTAAAGCGCGTAGGGGATGCAGAGGAATTAGCTAATCTCGCCGCGTATCTCATTTCCGATTATGCCGGTTATATTAATGGTGACGTGATCACCATCGATGGCGGCGAATGGCTTCAAGGTGCGGGACAATTCAACGACTTGGCGGAAGTGACCCATGAGCAATGGGACCGGCTGGCCGAACTGACACGCAGGGGCAAATAACCCCATACTTAAGAAAACCATCTATCGACGTGCTTCCACAGTTGACAGATTGCATTCAGAGGAAACTTAAAGATTATCAGTTTAACTGCAAACTTATACATTCCCTCATCTTAAATTAGCCCCAAGCCAGTGAGCATGCCGTAACTGCTCTTGCTTGGGGCTAATCCTGTAACCTGTGTTATTCGTTAATTCTCATAGGAATCGACCAGCAGGGCGTACACGATGCCTGGCCCGTGAACGCCAATCGTAAGATCGTTCTCGATATCGGCGGAACGGCTCGGGCCCGAGATGAAATGGATTCCCGCTGGCAGCTGCTCGCGTCCGGCCTGATCAAACTGAACCAGAATCTCGCCTAGTCGGGTAACCATTCGCTCTATTGGAATGATGGCTATCAACACGGTCGGCAGCAGGCTGACCGAACGTCCTTTATGCGGGGCTGATTTCACCGTAATCGAACCGGTGTAAGCCGCAGCATAATCCGCCATGACGACACCAAAATCAGCTCTGGCAGCGACTGCCCTCCAGTTCGTGTCCGCTGCCTCATTCCAGGAGAGAACAAGCGCCTCCGGCAAGCTCTCTTCCAGCCCCAGACGGTCCAGCGCGTCTTCCTGCTGACGAAGAATCGTAGCCGCACTCATCTCCATCGCTTTGTCCCTAATAAACCGGCTGACCTCTTCGCGGTGGCTCAGCCTTACCACATGGCCTCCTGCCGCTTCAAAGTTGGCGGTAAACTGCGTAATCCTCTCCTCAAGCGGCCACTCAAACTCATTCCAGAAATCGGGGGCACCGCGGAAAGGATGCTCCGGAGCGGTGCGAACCCGGTTTCTGCCCAGCTTCGCGGCAATTCCATCCATGAACTGCTCCTGCTTCTTGCGAGACTGTTCTTCAAGACGGTCCAGCCAGCTGCGATCGTTTTCGTTAGTCATGGGCCTTCTCCCCCTTTCCGAACTTCTGCTGCTGAAGCCGCTCCTTCAATCGGTTGGCGATTTCAGGGTCCATTCTCCCGGAGGTTCCGCGAATATCCTGCTCCATCTCCGGCCATCGGTCACGGAAGGATTGCTTGGGGAGACTTGGGGTTACCCTGTATGAATTCCACCCCTTCAAAGGTCCGATCCGCGTTCGAATCTCCCCGCCTCGAACCACCAATTTCTGGCCCCACTTTCCGAGGGATACCACGCTGCGATAACGCTTGGCATTCCCCATAATCGCCGAGAAGCCCTTCATTCCCATCGCTTCCAGCTTGTCGCCGCGCCCGGCTTCAATCTTCCGGCGGCGCAGGGATACCAGCATATCATGCAGCGGAATCTTCACGGGACATGCTTCATAACAGGCGCCGCACAGGCTGGATGCATTCGCAATATCGTCCCATTCCGCGACGTTCTTGTTCAAGGCAGGCGTTAATACGGCACCGATTGGGCCGCTATACGTGCCCCCATAAGCGTGCCCGCCAATATGGCGATATACGGGACAAGCATTCAGGCAGGCGCCGCAGCGTATACAGTTAAGCAGCTCCTGGAATTCGGGGTCCCCGAGCTGAAGAGAACGGCCGTTATCAATGATGATAATATGCATCTCGTCCGGTCCATCGGCATCCAGTTCTCTCTTCGGACCACTGATACCGGACATGTATACTGTCAGCTTCTGACCGGTCGCTGAACGCGGCAGCAAGGTAGCCATGACTTCGAGATCCGCCCATGATGGAATAATCCGCTCCATGCCCATCAGGGTAATCTGTGTCTTTGGCACCGTCGTCACCATGCGGGCATTGCCTTCATTCTCGAACAAAACCATCGAGCCCGTCTCGGCGATCGCAAAATTACACCCCGTCATGCCAATGTCCGCTTCAAGGAATTTCTCTCGCAGCTTCATGCGGACAAAACCTGCCATAATCGCCGTATCGGGCGGCAGTGTTTCGCCTGCCTCTGCGGACAACAGCTCCGCAATTTGGTAACGGTTCTTATGAATGGCCGGAATGATGATATGAGAAGGCGTTTCATCCGCCAGCTGAATAATATACTCCCCGAGATCCGTTTCGACGGCCTCCACTCCGATCGAGTCGAGCGCCTTGTTCAGATGCAGCTCCTCGGACACCATTGATTTTGATTTCACGACGGACTTGGCCGACTTATGCTCTGCGATTTGCAGAGAGATCGCGACCGCCTCTTCCGCCGTCTCCGCAAAATGGACATGGGCTCCGTTCGCCCTGGCCTGCTCAGCAAATTCATTCAAGTAATAATCCAGGTGAGCGATAGTATGGAGCCGGATTTGGCGTCCCCGTTCCCTCCACGCATCCCAGTTGCCATGCTCCTCCGACGCAAGCTTTTTGCCGAGCCGCAGCCGCTCTGTCGTAAACTTCACCGCATTGCGCAGAAAATCATTATTGAGAGCGTAACCTGCACGTTCCTTAACCGTTTGCGTTTTCGATTCAGCTGTGCTCATGTACGCTCACCCCCTCATACAACAGTTCGGCCAAATGCTTGACCTGAACCTTCTCGCCCCGGTGTCGTAGATTACCGGCAATATTCATAAGGCAGGCCATATCGAGACCGACAAGCACGGACGCCTCGGTCTCCAGCACATGATCGCTTTTCTCTGTGACCATCGCCCCCGAAATGTCCGCCATTTTTACGGCAAACGTTCCGCCGAACCCGCAGCAATCCTCGGCGAATGGCAAGGGAACCAGTTCCAGTCCCTTGACTTGGCTAAGCAGTTTCATTGGCTGCTCCTTCACCCCGAGAAGGCGGCTTCCGTGGCAGGATGGATGATAGGTTACCTTGTGCGGATAGACGGCGCCAACATCGGACACGCCCAGCACGTCAACGAGGAATTGCGTAAACTCATAGCATTTGGATTGAAGCGCTTTCGCTTTATCCAAGTATAAGGGATCGTCCTTGAACAAATCCGGATAATGATGAATCATATACGTGCAGGAGCCGGAAGGAGACACAACAAAGTCGCTATCGTCAAAAGCGTCCAGAATCGTCTTGGCACTGATGCGAGCATCATCCCAATAACCACTATTGTAGGCCGGTTGGCCGCAGCAGGTCTGGATTTCCGGAAATTCCAGCTGCACGCCGTACCTTGCCAGCAATCTTGCCATCGATTCAGCTACCCGCGGGAACAAGGCATCGCTGAGACAAGTGACAAATAATGAAATCTTCAACATCTTCACCCCGCTAATCATCAGGATATGGACCGAAGAATCGGCCTCTAGCAAGAACCCCCCGAACGGGGGGATTCCATGTTGATATGTTATAGAAACTTGCTCTATACAGATTCGATCTTGATGCCCAATGCTCGATAAGGTGCCGCTTCCTCTTCCGTCAATCTCCGATCGGTAATGATCAGATTCACTTGGGATAGATCGGCAACCTGCGCAAAAGCCTGCGTGCCGAATTTGCTGGCATCGGCGAGCAGAATGGTCTCATCTGTCATTCCGATCATTTTATGCTTGATTCGCGCCTGAAGCTCATTGGATTCGCTAAGGCCCCGCTCGATATGCACACCCTTGCAGGATAGAAAGGCTTTATCCACGTAGTAAGCATCCAGCGAGCGTTCCGCAAGCGGACCTACAAAGGACAGGGAACGATGAGCCAGAATGCCGCCTGTGGAGATCACCTGAACCCTCTCCTTGGTGCTCAGCTCCGCAGCCACCTTAATCGAATTCGTCAGCACGGTAATCGGAATATCCGGTATGATTTTTGCCATGTACCAAGCCGTAGAGCTTGCATCCAGCAGGATGCGATCATTCGGATGGATTCGCTTGACCGCTTCCTCCGCGATCCGCTGCTTCTCCAGCGCATGCATGATTTCCCGCTCAGCATACGGTATTTCCGGCTGCGACCGCTGAATTTCCGGTTGATCCTTCACGCTAACCGCCCCGCCATGGGAACGGCGCAGGCGCCCTGCTTGCTCCAGCCTGTCAAGATCGCGGCGAATCGTTTCTTCCGTTACACCGCAGAGCTGACTCAGCTCGGAGACTCGGATGCTCCCTCTTTCGTTGACCAACTGTACTATTTTCTCATATCGTTCTGCAACCAGCATCATACCGCCCATCCTTACTGTTCGTATATTCTATCTCTTCCCGGTCCGCTGAACGAACACCCCGTAAGCCTCCTCCCATAAGGAAGTTTCCTTCGGCTCGTAGGTCTTGACCGGGAAGGACTCTCTAATGACTGCGCGTGCTTCCCATATATCGGACAGCTCGCCTTGCGCGATCCACTGCACGGCCATATTGCCGATGGCACTGCCCTCCGCAGGTCCAGCCCATACGGGTTTCCCTATCGCATTCGCAGTCCACTGGCATAATGTTTCATTATGAATGCCACCGCCCACCATATGCAAGCCCTGAAATTTTTGCCCCGACAATTCCTCGGTCAACTCCAGCACATAACGGTACTGCATGGCCAGGCTCTCCATAATGCAGCGTACAAGAGCGCCTGCATCCTGCGGAACGCTCTGGTTTGTGCGCGCCGCATATTCCACTACACGCTTCGGCATGTCTCCGGCTGGGAGGAATACGGGATCATCGGGATCAATAAAACAAGCAAATGCCGGCGCCGCATCCGCCATCTTAACCAATTCGGGATAGGAGTACGTTAACCCTTCTCGTCCCCAGGTCCGCTGACATTCCTGCAGAATCCAAAGTCCCATAATATTCTTGAGCAGTCGGTACGTGCCGTAGGCTCCTCCCTCATTCGTGAAGTTCAGCTCTCTGGCCCGTTCATGAATGACAGGCTGATCGACTTCAGTTCCCATCAGCGACCAGGTACCGCAGCTCAAATAAGCAAACGAACGCTCTATAGCCGGAACCGCGACCACGGCGGAAGCCGTATCATGCTCTGCAACCGTATAGAGCGGAATCGGCGGGATCCCCAGCTCCTCCGTGACGGATGATCTCAAAGCCCCAACATGCGTACCGGGTTGAGCCACAGGATAAAATAACTTATGAGGAATATCCAATGATTTCAAGAGATGATCATCCCAGCTTGCCGAAAGCGGGTTATACAGCTGCGTTGTAGTAGCGTTCGTAAATTCATTCGCCATCTCGCCGGTCAAGAAGTAGCGCAGCAAATCGGGAATCATAAGAAAACGCTCGGCTTCTTGAAGCAAGTAGGGCTTCTGACGCTGCAAGGAAGCCAGCTGATAGATCGTGTTGAATGAGAGGAACTGAATCCCCGTCCGATCAAATATCTCGGCAGGCGGCACATCCCGGAAGACCTGTTCCATCACGCCATCCGTGTGCGTGTCCCGATAATGATACGGATTCATGAGCAGCTCCCCGCTCCGATCCAGAAGTCCGAAATCCACCGCCCAGGAATCAATACCGATGCTCGTCGGCAGGCTATGCTGTCCCTTCAATCGGAGCAAGCCCTGTTTCATCTCGTGGTAGATCCGCAATATATCCCATTGGAAACGGTCGCCGATTCGAACCGGATCGTTCGGGAACCGGTGAATTTCCGTTACGTCGATGGTTCGGCCGTTCCATTGGCCCAGCATGGCCCTGCCACTGCTTGCGCCCAAATCAAATGCAAGAACGCTCAACGCTCCCCAGCCTCCTTGTCAGATCATAATCAACGATTCAGGCACGAGCCCGAGTGATACCCCGTCTCTTCTCATGCTTGCGTACGTTTCAGCAATACATCCCGTTCATACTGTTTCACTTCGGACAGCCACTCTTCTCTTACAGGTACGCCCATACGTTCGCAGTAATAATCCCACACCGCTCCAAACGGATAGGATTTAAACTCTTCCGTTAACGCCAGGCGGGTCGTGTAATCGCCTTCAAGTTCGGCCTGCTTCAGCCGATCGACAGGTTCCAGCTTGGCACGCAGCAGCGCCTTTATTGTATTTCGGGTACCGATAACCCACGCGGCGATGCGGTTAATGCTGGCATCAAAGAAGTCCAGTCCAATATGGGTAACATCCAGCAGGTTATTGCGCACCAGCTCGCGTCCAATCTCGGTCAGTTCATCATCCATGATGACGACATGGTCGCTGTCCCAGCGCATCGGCCGGCTGACATGAAGGAGAAGTCCATCGGCGAAAAGGGCAAGCGATGACAGTTTGCCGGCAATGCTCTCGGTTGGATGGAAGTGACCCGCATCCAGGCAGATCAGCTTGTTGTTCTGTATGCCGTATCCCATGTAGAACTCGTGCGAACCCACAACGTAAGCCTCTGAGCCCAGTCCGAACAGTTTACTCTCGACGGCATCGAGGTTCCATTGCGGATTAATATCTTCAGCAAAAATCTCATCCAGCGCTTCCTTCAGCCGCTGCCTCGGCGCCATTCGGTCTACCGGCATATCCTTATAACCGTCCGGAACCCAGATATTCGTCACGCAGGTTTGACCCAGCTGTTCGCCGAAGTAAGCCCCGATTCTTCGTGATGCCTTGCAATGCTCAATCCAGAATTGACGGATTGCCGGATCGGGATGACTCAGCGTAAACCCATCCTTCGATTTGTCATGGGAGAAGCAGGTCGGATTAAAATCGAGTCCGATTCCTTGCTCTTTGGCCCAATCCACCCAAGATTGGAAGTGCCTCGGCTCCAGCTGATCCAGATCAACGGTCTCATAGGTATCCGCGTAGATCGCGTGGAGGTTCACTTTGTGGGATCCCGGAATGAGCGACATCGCTTTTTCCAGATCGGCCCGCAGCTGTTCCGGCGTTCCTGCAGCGCCTGGATATTCCCCGGTCACGGAGATGCCCCCGGACAGCTCCTGGTCGCGGAACAGGAATCCCCGGACATCGTCTCCTTGCCAGCAGTGAATGGAGATTTTGATGCGTTCAAGTTCCGTCAAAATTTCGTCCACGTTGATGCCATGCTGCCCATAGAGCTTTTTCGCTTCTTCAAAGTTCCTTGCAACATCCTGCCTCATCCCATAACCTCCCGTATGATATGGATAGCTAGGTCATCTCTGACCCAGCTTCCCATCTTAATAAGAAATCTTGATTTCTTGCGGTAGATGCGTCATATCTTCATTCGATTAACGAGTAAACGCAGCAGGCACTCCGCCGTCAATTGTCAGCATGCAGCCCGTTGTCTTCGAAGATCTTGATGATGCAAAGTAAGCGATGCCTTCGGCAATATCCTGCGGATAGATGTTGACAAGAAGCGTCGTGCGTTTACGATAGTGCTCTTCAAGCTGATCCGGCTCAATCCCGTAAGCTGCTGCCCGCTCGTTTCTCCAGTTTGAATTCCAGATCGCGGAGCCTTGCAGAATGGCATCCGGAAGAATGGTATTGACTCGAATGCCGTATTCTCCGCCTTCCGCAGCAATGCAGCGAGCCAGGTGAGCCTCCAGTGCTTTTGCGGAGCTGTATGCAGTCACGTTCTTGCCGGCATAGACCGAATTTTTCGATCCCACAAACACCATGCTTCCGCCAACGCCCTGTGTCTTCATCAACGAGAAGGCTTCCCGCGCAACCAGGAAATAACCTGTGCCCAGCACGTTCATGTTCAGATTCCATTCCTTCAGCGATGTCTCGTCAAACGGGCTGGATGTCGCAAGGCCCGCATTGTTGACGATAATGTCAACACCGCCATAAGTGATGGAGGTTTCTCGATAGGCGCCTTTCACGGCCTCTTCGTCGGTTACATCCATTTTAACAGCAAATGCCCGATTCTCCCCGTATTTTGCATTGATCTCCTCGGCTACCTGCTGCGCGCCTTCCAGGTTCAAATCCGCCAAAACGACATGTGCGCCTTCAGCTACCAGCCTGCGGGCCGTGGCACTTCCGATACCGCCTGCTCCTCCGGTGATAAAAGCGATCTGGCGCGAAAACTCCGCTTCTGCCGGTGCGAGGCTCAATTTATACAGCTCCAGCGGCCAATACTCGACGTTGTAGGATTCATTTTCACTCAGGGATACAAAATCGCCCAAGGCCGTCGCGCCGCGCATGACCGCAATCGCCCGATGATACAGGGCGCCGCTGACTTGCGACATCGCCCAGCTCTTGCCCGTGTTGATCATGCCGATGCCCGGAATAAGAATGACGCGCGGAGCCGCCTCGAACATGATGTCGCCTTCATGATGGTTGCGTTCAAAATAAGCTTGATACTGCTCTTTGTATGCTGCAATGCCTTCGATCAGCTTTGCCTTAAGGCCTTCGACATCTTCAGCATCAGGTGTCCAGTCGATGAAGAGAGGAACTACCTTGGTATGAACCAGATGATCGGGGCAAGCTGCGCCTACTTGGGAAAGCTTCGGCGAATCGATACCGCCGACAAAGTCCAGCACATCCTCTTGATCGTCGAAGGACAGGATCATCTTCTTCACATCGCTGACGGCACCGCGGACCGCGGGCATCACTTCGGCGGCAATGCTGCGGCGCACTTCCGAGGCCAGTGGCGCGAACTTCCGGCCACCGAACAGCTTGTCGTTATTCACTCGCGCTTCGATGTAGGCTTCCGCTTCACTAATGATTCGAATCGTTTGTGCGTAACAGGCTTCCGATGTATCGCCCCAAGTGACAAGCCCGTGCTTCTCCATAAGCACAAGCTCGGCTTTCGGATTAGCCAACACCCCTTCGGCAATCATCTTAGACAGCATAAATCCAGGGCGAACGTATGGTACCCACACAAATCGGTCGCCAAAGATCTCCCGGGCTAATTCTTTGCCGTTATGGGCGCAGCATAAGCTGATAATGGCATCCGGATGTGTATGGTCCACATGCCGAAACGGCAAGAACGCGTGCAGCAGCGTTTCAATGGATGCGCGCGGGTGCTTCGAATCGACCATACAGTGACCCAGGTAAGCCACCATCTCTTCATCCGACATCGAATCCCTTTCGAACAATGGCCGGATGTCCTCCATCCGCAAGCCTGTGAAATTGCCCGCTTTCATGGTAGCCAGATCCGATCCGCTGCCTTTTACGTACATAACCTCTATGTCCTTGCCGCGAAAATCCTGAATCGTTGTTTTGCTGGATGTATTGCCGCCGCCCCAGTTGCACACACGCCGGTCGGACCCGATTAAATTTGAACGGTAGACCAGCTCATCCAATGTATTTTGTGCCTGCTGCGCCTTTGACTGTTCCCATAAGCTTTGAACCATGAAGTTTCCCCTCCGATTGACCATATGAATTTGCTTTCATTTGTTTCTCATAATATCACGCCCGTTTATCTTTGAATAGTATATTTTCAAAAATAAACACAGATTTAAATATGTTTATTTAGGATTACGCACTGTGAATCTGTTGCAAACAAAAAAGCAGCCCTGCCAGAGTTGCCTCTGAACAGAGCTGCTATGCTGCTATGCTGCTGTGCTGCTATATGATGAAACTATGATTTGTCCGAGCCTGCGGCTGCCATTTGATCCGCCTTCGCAATTCCTTCGATCAATGCATCACGAAACGCAATTTCGTCCTCATTGACGTAACCCATAAATACAATTTCCGAAATGTCTTTATGGTTGAAAAAGATATTGGAATCCGCGGTCAGATTCCCGTGAGGGTAGAAGCAGGCCACGTAATCCCAACGCTTAAACGTCTTGGAGTCGTTCTGCATCCGACCATAGATCATCAGCGTCTGGTCCCATTCCTTGAACTTGACTACGGATCCGATTGGCAGCAGTTTCTGTTCCGTTTGCTCATGCTGTTCCATGTTGATCAACCCTTCAATATTTTTTTACTGATCCAATATACAATCGACACAACGAGCGGTACTCCAATGAGAAAGGATAGGCAAATGACTGCTTTTTCCGCAGCTGCGTAACTTGTGTCAAGCAGATTGGGAATCACGGTACCCAGTACACCGACAACAGCAATGATCACCATTATGTATTTGAACCGTTTTTGTTTATCGCTCATCGGCGGTGCTCCCCCTTCTATTTTACCGTAATCGCTCCTCCGAGCCCGACAAGGCTTGCTCCAGGTCCTAACGGCACGTGGAACTTTAAACCGCTTTTCCCCACCTCAGCGGATGCGCCGAGTACGCCGAGTGAAGCGGAACCTCCAATATGCAGCTCCTTATCCGTCCATGGAAGCGGAATATTCACGCCGCCTTCATACTTGTTTAATGTAGCTTCAGCCCCGACACTGAGCGTGCCATCCTTAACGGCCGCCTCAACCTCGGCCTTAACCAGGCTAACCGAACCTTCGACATGATCATTAGCATAGCCTGCTTCTACAACTGCGCCGCTGGCATGCGCTCCTTCAGTAAGGCTGGCACCTGCGCTGCCTGTAATGGCTTTGGCAAATAACCCATTCTCTTCATGCTTGATTACGCTGCCTTCCACATTTACACCTTTAAGTGCTGCATCCAGCGGGTTACTTGAAGATTTAGCAGAAACACCGGAAGCCATAGTTGCAGAGCCTGCTGCAGCTGCCGTAGGAATTCCGGCTCCGGAGGCTGCTCCAGACAGAATACCTGCACCGGCAACTGCTCCTCCAGCGGCAACTGCTCCACCAGCGGAAGCACCGTTCACCATCTCATCCGTGGAACGGAATTTGACGGAAATTTGCTTCAGTTCGGTGGATATCGATTGTAAGCACTCTACGAATTTGATCATGGTTGCCCTGGCTTGCTGGTAATCCCCGAAAAACCGCTCACGGGTCATCCCCTGCCACTGGCCTTCCATTTCATGAATGCTTCGCTGGAGCCGCTCCACCATATCGCTGCTAAGTTGCCCTGACTGCGCAAATTGCGTGGATACCTGCTCCAACTGCTCGGGTGTAACTAAAATTCGATTGGACATAAATACGGACGCCCCTTCTGTCTTTTTTGCCTCTGCTCTTCAGGCAGTCTAAATGCAAATTTCAATTCCATAAACCTATTAACCGGTCGATCACGTGAATAACCACATTTTTCAATTTTAGTAGGTATACAGGAAAGGAGCAATCAAGCGAGAGGTTCATTTCTTAATGCCTAATCTAGTAAAAAAGAACTGGCTCCGTTTCTCTTCCGTCCTGATTAACACTCGCTTCATCCCCGGCTTTAGTCCAGCCTTGAAATCATTCCGGCGTACAGGGTCCCCTTACATCCCCAGCCCGTTAAAGTCACCCCCATTCTCCTGTAAATTATAAACAATTCATCATTACGGAGAGGGTGTCATTTCATATGAATCAACTTGCACGTGAAGCGACGAACCGGGCGATCAAGCTGTATAAGCAGGAGACTTGGCTCTTGCTGACGGGGCTGCTCGGGTTTTTGTTAGCCGGAATATGCGGGATATGGGTATTGCTGAATGGAGGACCTGTCTCGCCTGATGGAGATATCTCCAAAGCATTTTCCTTCAACGCGGCCCTGGGGATATTCATCATATCAACCGCCATCATTTTACCGGTTTCCGGTATGAGGCCTCGAAGCAAATCGATCTACCGCTGGTGTTATATTCCGCTCGTTCTGTTCTCCTACTTCGCCGAAACCGTTCAAAACTTCCGCGGTGTCGA
Source organism: Paenibacillus sp. FSL W7-1332 (assembly GCF_037969785.1). Taxonomy (NCBI): domain Bacteria; kingdom Bacillati; phylum Bacillota; class Bacilli; order Caryophanales; family Paenibacillaceae; genus Paenibacillus; species Paenibacillus sp. FSL W7-1332. The sequence goes on from NZ_CP150209.1 coordinate 4,650,398, forward strand.
TCCGCGATTCGTCCAGAACGGCTCGACCTTTGATCATGTCATCTCGGTTATTTTTCCTGCTGTTGCGATTCTGCTTATCATATTCTACCTGATCCTTGGCGCCCAGTACTTCCGCAAGCGTGTAATGCAAGCCCATCCGGAACTCGGACTCGGCATTCGTTATGCCATGATTGCGGTGCTGCTATCTTTTGCAGCCGGCATATGGATCTCCATCAACGCGGGACGCTATACCGGGATCGACGGCAATATCATCTGGCTGCACGGACTAGGGTTCCATGCTCTGCAAGCGATCCCTTTTATGGCGTGGCTGTCCATCAGAAAATCCGTCAATCCTGCGGTTAAACCGATACTGATCCATATTAGCGGCTTGGCGTATTTGCTCGGATTAATCGCCATCGGATGGCAGACGTTTCTTGGATACTCCATCGCCGAATGGTCCTTGCTTCCGATTCTGGCGGGCAGCTGTTTTCTTGTCTCATTCACGCCGGTTATATGGCTGCTCAGTCAATCGAATACATCCGTTGAACCCATCCACAATGCCCACTCCACTCGTAATGTATGAGGCTAGCATAAGAAAAACGTCTATCGACGAACTTTCTCAGAAGACAGACCGCGCTTATAGGATGTTTTTCTTGCGATATCAGGAAGGCCCATGCTTCGAAGTTTATACTTTCTGATATCTAAAAAAAAGAGACAGTACCGGGGAATTCCCCGCCTGTCTCTTCTATAAAAACACTGCGCCCGTAATCTAAAGCCTGTGACCGCTTAGATAAACAAAAACGGAATGAGAAACAACAGCGCTATGGCTTCCCAAGCTAGCACATTGGCTCCCCAGCCGTATCCGCCGTAACCGTAAGGTCCGAATGCGGACGTGTGCGCACCGCCTTTAGTAGACTTCGAAGATTTTTTGCCCTTCTTGCCTTTTGTGGACAATATATATGCGGATGGGTTCGCAAATTCGAGTTCAAGGCCTCGATCATGTACACCGCGTATGGTCCCCACGACTTCCGTTCCATCACGCATGACAGCGCAAACGGTTTTGCCGACGTAACCTCTGCATCCTTCTGCCGAAATTGGTATTGGCTGCACTCTATCTCCCCCTCCCCAGCGTTTGTGTATTATATTCCCCCTGGGGAGAAGGCGGCAGAGATAGATGTCCACGTCACCAAAAATCCGCAATTGAACCTGACTTAATCACTAGCCTTTCGGTAGGCCCTAACCATTAAATCCTCGTCGATTGCGCCTTGAAACCGCTCTGATATCACACCATCCGGCTTAATGACGTAGGTGGTCGGATAGGCCACCACCTCATATTGTCTCGTGCTTGCTCCGCTCTGGTCGTATAGGACAGGGAAGGTTAAGCCATTTTTCTCGACGAAAGATTGCACCTCACTCATGCTATTTTCCAAATGCGTCATATTGACAGCCAGAATGATTACATTCTCATCCTGATATTTGTCGTAAAAATCCTGCATATAGGGCATTTCTACCTTGCATGGCGGGCACCAGGAGGCCCAGAAGTTCAGAAGAACGGTTTTCCCCCGATAATCGGACAGTTTGACCTCCTGCCCTTCCCGATTCATCAGCGAAAAATCCGGTGCGCGAAGTCCGGGCTTTAACCCTTCAGCAATGGTATCCGAATTGCTTTCCACATTCGGAGATACGTTCGCTTCTCGCTCGCTGCCCGCGGTCAAAGCAAAGTCATAGATTACCCACACGAAGAGAGCCCCCATGATGAGCAGCACCGCTCCATTTCTGCCTAATCCCAGGGTAAGAAAGCGGGACAGCGGAGAATGGAAGTGAAGCCAGCTCATCGTCAGCAGTATGCCGAATATTAGCATATAGAATAATGAAGAGTTTACACCGGCCCCGTCCGCCCACAACCACTGAAATACATACCCGGCCCATCCGCCTGCAAATGCCGACAACAGTGCGGACTTCAGCAGCAGACCTGAATTCTCCCTTTTTTTGTTCCAGCGCAGAGCTGCGTAGACCAGGGCTAGAACGGCCCCAAGCCATATCCCCTTCGTTCCGCCGGTCATGTAAATAAGCGAGGTGGGATGCTGAACGGTGCGGATCGGATCGAACACCAGCATCCCGAATTTCCATGAAATAAAACCGATGATAAGTACAGATAAATAAGTGTCCAGGATCCATTCCCGCTGCGGCGTCTGACGCAAACGAATTCGAAGCGCAGCAAATCCGGCTGCCGCACAGATCAGAAAAATCACGATGTCGGCCCTCATCATAAAAGGTCCTATCGGAATTATGCTCAAATGCAAACCTCCTCAGGTCGGCAGAACAATTACCCGCCGGGGTATATCATCATCATAGTAGATTCCCTCTCTAATGTAAACTCAAGCGGGGCATTTTTCAGGAGAAGGATCCAATCCGGTCAATGGAACTCCATAGCAGAGCCACTTCCGTATGCGTTTTTCCGCCGATTACAATTTCTTTTCGTCTCCGTTCCTGGCCGCCCATATGTTTATAAAAATGCTCAGCCGAATTACCTTCCAGCACCCAGACCAGTAAAGAACGATACCCTTTCTTTTGCAGAAACTCCTTCAGCCTCGCAAAAAGCTCCCGTCCCCAGCCCATCCCTTGAATCTCTTTCAGGAGATAGATCGCGTAGAGTTCTCCTTCATCAGAAATCTTCTGCTCTCGCTCCGTGCCGTAAGACATGAACCCGTATACCTTGCCATCTTCATCGGCAATGACCAGAAGTTGTTCGTCCTCCGGCATATTGGCAAGCTTACGGCGCCAGCCTTCAATCCGATCCGCAGCAGACAATTTTTCTAAAAAGCGATCATCCACGATCCCCTTATACGTCGTTTTCCAGCTGTTCACATGGACGTTAGCAATGCCTGCTGCATCCTGTTCATTTGCGTGCCTAATCTGCATGAACTTCCTCTTCCTCCTGCCCATATCTTAATCCCTATGTATTCGCGGACACGCTCCGCGATCCTCTTTTTTCTTCGTGAACGCTTCATCCCCGATGACGAAATGCCCATTCCCGGCATAAATATATCGGGATATCGCGATCTCGAAAACAACTGGCATTGGAAGGAGCCATCTTGATTGGGTAAGGCATTGATACGGCTTGAAGATATCGGTCCGGGCGGCTGGTATGAGACGGAAGAACAACAGGCGAAGCTGCTGGTAATCGCACAGTTGCTGCATCAGCTGCAGATTCCCTTTCATCTGGCCGTCATTCCGCGATATGTAGATCCGGCACAGCATGTGGATCGGTCGATAGATGATCAGCATGATGGAGCTTCCGTTCGATTTGTCCGGCTGCTACAAACGATGGTAGACCTTGGCGCCTCGATTGGTATTCATGGATATACGCATCAGTACGGGGGATCGGTAAGCGGCGACGGATTTGAATTTGCTTATTCCGAATGCAGCGCCGACTGTCCTCCAGATGATCCGCCCGAAACGGTCCATTCGCTCCGTCAGCTGCAGCAATCTTATGCTTATCAGCGGGTACAGCAGGCTCATAAGATGTTTCAAAGAGCTGGTCTTTCGGCGGTTTGGTATGAAACTCCTCATTATACCGCTTCATCTGTCCAGCGACACATTATCGAGATCTGTAACGGCATCCTCTATGAATCACCGCCTTTCAGCCCGGTTGCAAGGACAGCAGCACTACAGCACATCCCGGACGATCCGTTAACGAACGGGACGATCTACGTTCCCACTCCGCTTTATTATGTGGCAGGTGATAAGATCGAGGAAGAAGTCACTCGGATAGAACGGACATTGCAGGATTTCACAGGAGCACGGGAACTGGCTTCATTCTTTTACCACCCCTATCTCGAATTTCCCTATATCCGCTTCCTTGCTGACGGCAATGTGCATTATGACGAGCATTCACCGCTCAGAAGAATCATTCAAGCCTTCAAGAGGGAGCTTAAATCGTTTGTGTCCATAACCTCGAGCATGCCCTTTATCCCGGATTTCAGGGAAACCCGATTGCTGGACAGGATGACCATGAAACACCCTAAGTTTCTGCACGCCAAGAGACAAGCGCTGCCGGATCGATGGATCGTCCGGGACGAGACCAACAACCAATGGTACGACGCTGCTCTTGAGGTCGGGTTCCCCATGAAAATCCATAATGGCATACGATATATACGCCCCATGTTGGCAGATTGGCCACTATACCCGGGTGGGACTGCGATGGCTGGCGATTACGATGGGGATGGCAGCATCGATGCGGCTGTATGGAATGCGGAGCTTGGGATATGTGAGGTTGCCTTGGGCTCAGGCAGCCGTTTAGTACCTTCGGGTCATTGGCTCTGTGAATCTGGAGCCGTGGACTGGAAAGCTCTTACGGGAGATTTTGACGGAGACGGCAGACATGATTTATTTTTATGGGACCCTGTCACAGGGAAAGCCGCCATTGCTTTTAGCTCCGGGCGTGATTTTTATTCTCCCCTAATTCAGCATGAGGTTTCCGTACGGGGTGAAGGCATGATACCCTCCATAGGAGATGTGAATGGCGATGGGCTGGATGACCTGGTTGTGTGGAATTCCGACTCAGGCACATGCCAGGTCTGGTTAAGCACCGGGAAACAGCTCGTGGATGCGGGAGATTGGTATTCCGCCAAGAGTCCAATGGGTTCTTTCATATCCATGATGCTTGGCGACGTGGATGGCGATGGGCTGGAAGATTTGATTCTTGTTGAACATACCGCAGGGAACTGGTTCGTTCTATATGGCTCGGGGACCGCCTTCGGGCGGCAGGAAGAACGGTTTGGGCCCTGGGTTGCCGGAGAACGCATGACACCTTTCATTGCCGACCTGACGGGCAATGGCCGTGTCAGTCTGCTGGCATGGTCTCCGAATCGGCTTGGCGGCACCTTAGACGCCGCCATCAATTCCAGAGACCGGACAATCGGATAAGGACATGATATACTTCTATACAACGAAACCGGGTCATTTCAAAACTCCCGCTATACGCGGTCTGTCATCGGAGAAAGAACGTCGATAGATCTATAGGATCATCTCTATACTTATTTCTATATTTGGAGGAGAATTCATGTCATCCAATAGCAAGAGCAATTCTAACAACAATACAGCCGGTCCATCATCCCCAGTCAAAATCGTGAAACCCAAGCTCCCTAAGCAGCTTGAGCCTATGATTCTATCCGATACTGGCGTTGACGATGAATCCTCATTTATTCAATCCACTTGTCTGGACGAGACCCTGTCTTATATTTCAGCCGACAAGGTTCAATTCGATCAAATGATATTCCATAATGTTACGTTCCAGCACGTCACGCTCCACCATGCCGAACTAACGGATCTTGTGTTTAACCACTGCGATTTGTCCAACGTCGACCTCAGTGAGGCCATTATGTACCGCGTACAATTCAATCATTGCAAAATTCTGGGGCTCGACTTGACGGCAGCCACCATCCGAAATGTCGTATTCGATCATTGTACGGGCGACTACGCTACGTTCCGTTTTGCTAACATGAAGCAAGTGTCCTTCCAATCCACCTCGCTCGTAAAATCGGATTTTTATCATTCCGAATTAAGTAAGGTGGAATTTGTGGATTGCCAGATCGACCAGTCGCAGTTCTCCGGCACGAAGCTTGCGGGAATCGACTTAAGCCGAACGGACTTTCATAACATCGGCGTGACCCTGGAAGATCTTCAAGGATGCATCATATCGCCGCATCAAGCCATCCCGTTAACCAAAATATTCGGTCTTGTCGTAAAAGATTGAGCGTGAGCTTAGGCTTGGCCCATATAATCAAAATCGTTTGTTTACAGGGGAACGTATACACGTGCACAGCATAAAGCGGCTTACTCCGTGGTCCGCTTGGACCTTTCGGGTTAAGCCGCTTTCTTAAATCATCCTATTATTGATCAAGGGTGTATTTCTGCAAATCAAGCGGGAGCGGGGCCGGGATGTCACAGGTGCTGACCATCTCATAGCGCTTGCCTTCATCGGAAGCATCATGGAAGCCCCACATGGCTTCAAGCACATGATAGGCAAGCTCGCCGCTCGCACGATGAGCTCTTCCGCTGCGGATGGCGTAGGCCATATCCGCCGGGCCGATCCCTCTTGTATTCTCGTTATACCCGGGAAGCAGCGGCTCTTCCGTCCACTCGGTTTCTCCGGTCAATCGATATTGTACGGAGCCGCCAAAGCCGTTGGGATCCGGGACGAGCATCGTGCCCTTGGTGCCGTAGATTTCAATATTAGGCAGCGTGCTGCCTCCAAATACATCAAAACTCGTAATCAGCGTGCCAATCGCACCGTTATGAAACTCCATAAGTCCAGCCACATGAGTAGGAATGTCCACTTGAATTTTTTGACCCTGTTTTTTCTCACTGGTAATCGTCCGCTCCGCAAGGGCCGTCCCGGTCATGCCGCTAATACGGCGGATCGGTCCCAGCAGCTGAACCAGCGCCGTCAGGTAGTAAGGCCCCATATCGAACATCGGACCTCCGCCGGCGGCATAATAAAATTCCGGATCGGGATGCCAATGCTCATGACCGCGGCTCATCATAAATGCGGTCGCTGCTATCGGCTTGCCGATGCGCCCGTCTTCAATCAGCTTCAGTGCCGTTTGGATTCCTGCTCCAAGAAATGTCTCAGGAGCACATCCAACGAGCAGACCTTTGGACGCAGCCATATCCAGCACCGCCTTACCCTCTTCACGGGTTACGCCAAGGGGCTTTTCCACATACACGTGCTTGCCGGCTTGCAGCGCATCCAGCATAATTTGCGCGTGTAATGCAGGTATCGTCAGATTAATGACCAGCTCAATCTCCGGATCTGCAAGCAGCTCCTCGGTAGTGTATACATTCGGAATTTGATACTTGGCAGCCTGTTCCTCGGCACGGGCACGATCGATATCCGCACACGCCGTCAGCTCCAGGATATCGAACTTATGACAGTTTTCCATATAGATGCCGCTGATTTTTCCGCAGCCAATGATGCCAACCTTTACTTTCTTCATGATCCAAGTCTCCTTCTGCCTTATTGGCTGTCTCCCATGCCTGTGTAGCCTTGACCTTCCGTAAACACACTCATGTCCGAACCCGAATATAATGCTTTTCCTTCAGCAGCCCAGAGCAGTCCCCTGCGCATCATTTCCTTCACCTGCGGCATATCGACGATATCGGCATGATGGCCGAGGGAATTGTAATAGACCCGTCCATATCCCCAGCGCTTCGTCCATACTACCGGCATATCAACCGCTTGGTTCAGCAGATGCGGTCCGGCCACAACCGGAAAGCGAGTGGTTGCCAGCACTTCAACGGCCGGATCGACATGCAGATAATACTGCTCGGAGACCACCGTAAAATCCTGCATCCCTTCCACCAGCGGGCTGGAGCTCGATTTAATCTCTACCTGGTACTTCACGCCATCGTTGCCCGGATGCGCAACCCATTGACCTCCGGTCATGAACTGCCAATCCACATTGTTGCGAAACGAATCGCACATCCCGCCGTGACAGCCCGCCAAGCCGGTTCCCTTCTGCACGGCAAGCGATACGTTGCTCACCTGCTCCTTCGATATTTCTCCCATCGTCCATACCGGCACGATCAGATCCAGGGCCTGAAGTTTCTCTGCATCATTAAAAGCATCCAGCGTGTCGGACACCTCAACCTCATATTGCTCAGCCCGAAGCAATTCCGCGAAAATGCCGGCAACCTGCTCAGGTTCATGTCCGTCCCAGCCGCCCCATACGATCAAAGCCTTTTTCATGCGTAGCACTCCTTTTTTTATGTGTCCGGCCAGGATTGGCCGAAGTGACTTGATTACATTTCCGACAACCGGACCCAGCGGCGTTCTTCAATGGATTTATCCACGGCTTCCAGCACAGCCTGACATTTCACGCCATCCTCGAAATTCGGCACAGGCTGCCTTCCCTCGGAAATAGCGGTCGATAGCTCCAGGATTTCATGCGTAAAGGTGTGCTCGAAACCAATCGTATGTCCCGGCGGCCACCATGCCTCCATATAATCGTGAACGGGATCGGTTGCCAGTACGCGGCGGAAGCCCTGAACATCCTCATCGTCGGACGTAAAGTAAACCTCCAGCTCATTCATTCGTTCAAAATCGAATTTGACGCTGCCCAAGCTGCCGTTGATCTCAAAGGAATTGGTGCTGCGGTGCCCTGCGGCAAAGCGCGTTGCCTCAAAGCTGCCCAGCGCCCCGTTCTCGAAGCGGGTCATGAACAACGTGGCGTCATCTACCGTCACTTTCCCCATGGGACCGCCTGTGCTTCCTTTTGCACTTAACCCGGTCATCTCGCTGGCAATGGGACGCTCCTTGATAAAGGTCTCGCTCATTCCGATCACTTCCTGCATATCACCGACCAGATAATGCGCGAGATCGATCAGGTGGGCACCAAGATCCCCATGCGATCCGGATCCGGCCACTTCCTTCTGCAATCTCCATACCAGCGGGAATTGCGGGTCCATGATCCAATCCTGCAAAAACCAAGCGCGGAAATGATAAATCTGACCCAATCTTCCACTCTCAACCAGCTTCTTGGCCAGTCTTACAGCTGGCGAAAATCTATAATTAAACCCAACCATATGGGTAACTCCCGCTTCTTCCGCCGCCTGCAGCATCTCTCTGGCATCCGCCAAGGTCAAGGCAAGCGGCTTCTCGCAAAATATATGCTTCCCCGCCTTCGCCGCGGCAATGGCAATCTCCTTATGGGCATCGCTTGGCGCGTTGATATCGATCAGATCGATATCTTCCCGATTGACAAGCTCCTTCCAATCGGTAACGCTTTCACTCCAGCCCAATTGATCCGCAGCTGCTTGCACGGCCGACACATTGCGGCCGCAGATCGCCACCATTTCAGGCTTCAACGCCTCCGGGAAAAACATCGGCAGGCTCCGGTAAGCATTGCTGTGGGCTTTCCCCATAAATTTATAACCAATCATGCCTACACGTAATTGTTTCATCCTTCATTCCTCCTTAAATAAGAGTTATTCATTTCGATGAAGCGAAGATGCACGGATTACCAGGCGAGTTGGCAGCTGGCGATGGAGCACTGCGTTCGTTTCGCTGCCTTCTGGCAGATCGGAGGCGTCCAGCATACGAAGCACATGATCCGCTGCAAGGCATCCCAGTTCATAGAACGGAACCCTCACGCTGGTAAGCGGCGGCGTGCACAGCTCGGCGGCTTCCGAATCGTCATACCCGACAAAAGCAGGCATTCGCTCCTCTGAAATGCCTAGCGCACGCAGCCCCTGCTGAAGTCCAATCGCCATGCGGTCATTGGCTGCAAATACGGCTTCAATCCGGTCCAGCTTCCCGGCGACTTTCTCGGCAGCAGCATAACCGCTTTTACGGCTGAAGTTACCTTCGAACAGCAAAGTTTCATCCAGTACGATTCCCGCTTCATTCAGTGCCCGGCTGTACCCCTTCAACCGATCGCGACTGTTGGAATACTGAGGCGGCCCATTAAGAAAAGCAATGTTCCGAAATCCCTGCTGCGTCAAGTGATGAACGGCTTGATAGCTGCCATCCACATGATCGGCATCCATAACGTGAAAGGCCTCGCCGTCAAAGTATTGATTAATCAGGCAATAAGGGTGATCCGCTTCGCTCAGCTGTTTGATGGCCGCACGTTCGCCTTCATCATCCCGGGCACCAAGAATAATGCAAGCGTCTACCTTCTGGGTGCGGAACAGATTCAAGTAATCCATTGAACCGCCGGGCTCACGGAACAGCATCAATAGGTCATACTGGCTTTCCAGCGCCTTACTGCCAATACCGCTTAATATTTCGGAAAAATAATAAGCGGAGAAGATGCGGGCTTTCGGCAGGTAGGGCATGACAACGCCCAGGTTACCGCTTCTTCGGCGGGCAAAACTTCGGGCAAGCGCACTTGGGGTATACCCAAGCCGATCCGCCGCTTCCAGCACCCGCTGCTTGGTCTCTTCCTTGATAGGTCCGACCCCGTTCAGTACACGGGATACCGTCGCTTCCGAAACGCCGGCAAGCTGTGCTACCTCTTTACGACTAGCGATATTCATCAAGCCTCCTGCAATTTATGTACGCGCGTACATTTTCTCATGGAGCCTCGCTGTTGTCAACCGTCTTAACCTGCAAAATTGTTCTTGCACCCTTATTTCAGATGTGCAATAATCTTCTCCAGATACTTATTAAACCTGTTTAAAAAGAAAGGGGGGTGGTGATGGATACGCGCAAAGAACCTTTACCCACACCGCAATCCATGAAATACGCCGTACGGCGCGCGCTCCGCGCTTCCCTGCTGGAGCTCGGTAGCGGAACCAAAGCGGAGCTGAGTGACAGGCTCGGCATCAGCTTTCCAACGGTGAGCAAAGTGCTGGAACAGATGGCGCAGGAGGGCGAAGTTACCCTGCTCGGACTGGATGAGTCCAGCGGCGGGAGACGTGCAAACCGCTACGCTTTTAACCCGGACTATATGCTGGGTCTCGCCGTTTATTATGAGAAGGAGCGGAGCGTATACACCATTTTTAACTGGAACGGCGATCTGGTCGAACGACAAACTGAAGACGGCATACTCCAGCTTGGACCGGAAGCGCTGGCTTCCCAGCTAAGAAGCTGGATCCACAGTTATCCGAAAATCCGCTCGATTGCGGTCGGCATGCCGGCTGCGGTTCGTGATGGCGTCGTTTTTCACGTGCCGTTGTACGGGACATTCCAGGATTACGACCTCAAATCTTACCTGGAGAACCTGTTCTCCATTCCTGTCATCGTGGAGAATGACATGAATGCGGCCGTGCTTGGCTATCAGAATCTGAGCCGTACGGAGGAGGCTTCTCTTGTATACGTGTATTTCGGACACAATGGACCGGGGGCGGGGCTGCTGATCAATGGAAACGTCGTTCGGGGCAAGTCGTTCTTTACGGGTGAGATCGGTTATGTACCGATGAGCAAAGACAACAATTTTCAAGATGTATTGGAGCGTAAAAGTGCCGTCATGAGCAGTCTCATCGAGCCGGATGAGGAGCAAATCGATGCGTTAAGCCGATTAAGCGCCGCCTTCACCGCGATTCTCAATCCGGATGCCATTCTGTGGTGTGAGCATAACCTCCTGCCCTCCACCCTGCTCTCCATTAAAGACCGGGCTTCCGCCTACGTACCGGAGCGCCATCTGCCCGAAATGCTGCTTCGCGAGTGGGAGCATGACTATATAGCCGGCCTGCAGCGGCTTGCTCTGGATATGATGATATCCGATACAAGTGCAATGTAAAATTCAACGATGACGATTGGGGAATAACCGTGAATACAGACCTTCAAACGAAAGCAAAACCTAAATTCAGCAAAGACTACACCCTTCATCTGGCAACCATCTTTCTGGGCTTTATCATATTTGGAATATCGGAAAACATTAAGGGACCCGCCATTCCAAGGATTCAATTCGATTTCCACCTGGATGAAATGCAGATCGGCACCTTGCTATCCCTGAACGCGCTCGGGTACTTGATTGCCTGCTCATTCACTGCGTTGTTAACGCGGAAGATCGGGATCAAGTGGGTCAGTATGGCCGCCTTCGGTTCGATGGCTATCTCTGGTGTGTTGATCTTCCTGTCGCACAACTACCCGATGTTTACCGCATCCTATTTCTTTATGTACATTGGAAACGGTATGCTGGAGATCGGTCTTGCCATATTAGCTGCCCGGATCTTTGTGCGAAACACAGGCACGATGATGAACCTGTCCCATTTCTTCTACGGAATCAGCTCAACCGTGGCACCGATGATTGCATCCGGACTTATGACCGTAACCGTGTTTAACTACACGCTGGACTGGCGGGGCATGTATCTGGCCATGCTGATGTTATCCGTGCTGCCAATGATCCCGGCACTCATGAGCAAGTTTCCCGGGGACGATCTATCCGAAACGGAACGAACCCCGCTTAAGTTGTTAGTTAAAGATCCTGCACTGTGGCTGGTCGTCATGATTCTATCCTTCGGTGTCGTATCGGAGATGGCAGTTGGCGGTTGGCTCGTAAACTTTCTTGAAAAATCGTACAAATGGGAACCTACGGCTGCTGCCGGGATGCTGTCCGCCTTCTTCCTCTGCTTCTCGGCAGCACGCCTGCTGCTCGGCCCGATAACGGACCGGATCGGCTTCACGCTGTCCATCATCATCCTGTCCGCGTTGACCGGAGTATGCACGTTTATTGCAATCTTTGGCGGAGAATCCTATGCGTTCCTGTTCGCGGCAGCAGGCATTGGAATTGCTCCGATTTATCCGACGGTCATGGCGCTCATTGCCAAAAGATATCCGAAAGAGAGCGACACCGCGATTACGTTCATCGTCACCATGATGGGAATCGGCAGCGTTATCGGCAATTACGCGATCGGGGCGATCACAAACGGCTTCAAGCAAATGTACGGCAGCGGAACAGAGCTCGGGCTGCTGCGCGGGCTTCAGGCGGGCTATGGCTTCATCGGATTGTGTGCCATCCTATGCTCGCTCTTTGGCATCCTTCTGTACCGTTATTTAAAAGTCCGTAAGCAATTGGTCTAATCCTATGATTCCTTGAACACTAAGGGAGCCCTCTTATAAGTACAAGAGGGCTCCCTTTTATTGATGATGATCGTTTGCCTACCCACACCCTAATTAACCCAAGTCGGGTTGATCAACAAGTTCGATGCTTGCTGTTTCGGTATGGTGCAGCTCAAACACCAAAATTTCATTGCGGCCCTGCTTCAGCAGGGGTCCAGGCAGGTAAAGCGCTGCTTGCGGTCCTTGTTCCCAGTAACGCCCCAGGTTGAAGCCATTGACCCATACAACCCCTTTTCCCCATCCGTCCAAGCGGATAAACGTATCTCCAATGTCATCCACCGAGAATTCACCTCGATAAAAGGTAGGGCGGTCCTGCTGTTCAAACGGACCCGTAAGCGGTTGAAACGATGCCGCATTCGGATTCTCAAGCGGCACAGGATAGATGCTCCAGTCATACAGGAACTGGTTGTTCATCCGGACTCCCTCAGTGATTCCTTTATAGTCCTTCAGCTTCGGGCCGTAATTGATACGCCCCATATTCTCGACAACGATCTCCAGCTTGGCGCCGGCTGCCGGAACATCGAGCTGGAGGGCTTGGGTATTCCAGCGTTCAACCGTCCCCTGATACTTACCGTCCAGGAATACCTGTGCCCGGTCATGCACCTCTTGCAGATGCAACGATTCTCCCTGGCGAGGTCCGGTAATTTCCGTTGCATAAACGATGAAGCCATAGCTTTGACCCAGCAGTTCCATCGGTACAGGTGTTGTGCGTTTCACCGCCTCGGATAGCGTCGGCAGATGCTCCAGCAAGTCGGCATAATGCGTCATGCGAACCGTGCCATAGCTTTTTTTCTTGACGGGCTGAGGCAAACTTGGAAAATCAGAGAGCTCTTTTCCCTGATGCTTCGCAATCATGCTGCGAATAGCCTCGTACTTAGCTGTTACATCCCCGCACTCCGAGAGTGGGGCATCATAATCATAGCTGGTGATCGTCGGCTCATACTTCTCGTGAAAATTCGCCCCGTTATAAAATCCGAAATTTGTTCCCCCATGAAACATGTAGAAATTCACGGATGCATTCAAGTCCAGCATCTCTTTGAATACGGCGGCAGCATCTTCCGCGTCCCGGGTATGATGCGGTTTCAGCCAATGATCAAACCATCCGTTCCAGTATTCCATGCACATGAGAGGGTCTTCCGCTCGATATTCCCGCAGTTTGGCAAAAGCCTCTTCCGTTCTCGAACCAAAGTTGACGGTGGCAAGCACGCCTGGAACGGTTCCCCCTTGCAGCATTCCGTCGGTGGGACCATCCGAAGTGAACAGCAATACATCTACGCCCCGCTTGATCAAGCCATCCTTCAAGTATTCCAGATATGCCGTATCATTTCCGTAGCTCCCGTACTCGTTCTCGATTTGCATTGCAATCACCGGGCCTCCATTGGAGGTTAATAACGGAACCAGCCGCGGAATCAGTTCATCATAATAATGGTCAACCTTCTCCAGATACAACGGATCCATGCATCGCAGTTGGATATCCGGATACTGCAGCAGCCAGGACGGCAGCCCGCCAAATTCCCATTCTGCGCATATGTAAGGGCTTGGCCGAAGGATCACATGCAGCCCGAGGTCACCGGCGATTTGGACGAATCTCTCCAAGTCGGCGATGCCTTCAAACGTAAATTGTCCTTCCTTGGGTTCATGCAAATTCCAGGGAATATAGGTTTCCACGGTGTTTAATCCACAGCTTTGCAGCTTCATTAGTCTGTCTTCCCAATACTCCGGCACGATCCGAAAATAATGTACGGCACCCGACAAAATCTGGATCGGCTCATCGCCGAGCACGAACTGTTGATTAACCGCTTTCAATTGAGCTTTCATTTTCTGTTTCCTCCCTGCTCGTATCATTTTGCTTGCTATTGTCATCATCTATCAAAAGCTCGTGCTGCTCAATCTCCAAATGGAGCATTCTTTATACCTTTTGTGCCGAATATTCAGAATCGAGAAGAACCTATTATGATACAATATATGGCATAATCACTGGAATTTTCGAAGCTAAAGGAGCATGGCCATTATGCATATCGCTTTTCGCTTTCCCAATATGATTCACACGCTTCAAGTAACGGGATGCCATTTTGATTCCCAGCAGCCCGGCTGGAGTTATCCGAGGCATCATCATCACCTGTTTGAGCTGCTGTACTGTCTGGAAGGCGAGGTTCTCCAGGAAATTCATCGGGAGTCTTTTACGCTGCGGCAAGGAGAATGGCTTCTGATCAAATCCGGAGTCCCCCATCAAACCACGAATCTGGCCAATGGGCCATATGGATACTTTAATGTTCATTTTGATCTCGATGATCAGGAAATTCGAAGCTCATTATCGGCTGCCCCTTACCGTCACATTCGCCAGCAGGAAAGTGCGCACAGCAATCTGAAGGCATACGTTCAAGAGCTGGAGGGAATCGTTCGACGCAGTCAGCCGGCAGCCCATTCGCTTCAACCGGAGAACCCGAGGGCTGAATACAATCTCACTTTTGAAGACAGACTGCTGCTCCAATCCTATACATTGCTCATCATCCACGATGTGCTCTCCCTCCTGAAGGTGCAGGATGAGGTCCATCTGTCTTCGTCGACACAGGCAGTATCAGGCTCCCATAAGCCGTCTTCCTTGCTTGCAGCCGATGCGGCGCATGCCATTGAAGAGAAGCTGTCATCAGGGCTTACAGAAGAGATCTCTGTCACAGCCGTATCCAAAGAGCTGAATTTAAGCCGCAGCCAATGCAGCAAGTTGTTTCGCCAAGTTTACGGAATATCGCCAAGACAATATATCAGCCGACAAAAGCTCACCCTGGCCAAAGAGCTGCTGGTCACGACCCATCTGCCAATGACGGCGATTGCCGACAAACTCGGCTTTCGCTCAGCCAGCCATTTTTCAAGGCAATTCCGCCGCTGGACCGGGCAGTCGCCGACTGAATACCGTCCCAGACACTAAGTCGTGAAACCTGATTATTTTTAGTAAGTTACTTGACAATCAATAGCATAATTGAGTATGATACAATCTATAGTTTCAGCTATACAAAAGTTAGTTGATAACCACTTAAAAATAAGGAGCTGTTACCATTCATGCGTAGCTATTCTTCTATGGGTACTTTCATTATTCGGGTTATTCTGGGCGTTATCTTTTTGGCTCACGGTTTGGATAAATTCCAGAGCGGCATCGGCAACATCGAGGGCTTTTTCGCCAGTTTGGGAATCCCCGCATTCATGGCGACCGTTGTGGCCATTATCGAAATTGTGGGTGGTATTGCATTGATTATCGGTTTGGGAACGAGAATTGCCTCCCTTGTTCTTGGCGTTGTGCTTGTCGTAGCTATTTTTCAGGCCAAGCTCGGCATGGGCTTCCTGGGTGGCTATGAATTGGATATTGTCTTGCTGGCCATGGCCGTTCATCTTGCCCTTAGCGGCAGCAGCCTGCTCTCGGTCGATTCGTTGTTTGGCAAGAAAAACAAAGCCTAAGCGACGACCTTATGTAAGAAAAACGTCCATCGACGTACTCTCGAAGAAGACAGACCGCGTTTAATGGTAGTTTTTCTTGCGATATCAGGCAGCACATCCTCCGAAGTTTATACTTTCTGATATCTTAGAACATAGAAAGAGAGCCGCACCTGACGATCAGTCTCCCAAGATCCTGATCCAGTGGTACGGCTCTTTTTTTACATGTTATGAAAAGCTGCTGCCGCCCTTTTCGGCCGCTATAGCCGATTTCCTCTGCAGTCTCAGAAGCGCGAACGATAACCCTGCGGATATCGCAATACAGATGGAGCCTGCAATGTACACCATGCGAATGCCGAGTGTATCCGCAATCAGACCCATGACCGCAATCGATAAACTCGTTACCGTGGACAGCAAGATATCACGCGAAGCGTAGATTTTCGGCAGCAGCTCTTGATCCACGCTGGATTGGAGCGCGGTTTGCTGCGCCACATCCCGCAGCTGATAGGCCGGTCCCATTGCAATACATAGGATTAATGCCATGATCGGGATACTGTTTAGGCCATACCACAGGGTAAGCAAACTGAACACCGCTGATCCTACGGCCATGCATGGAATCAGATTTTTCTGGATAAAGGAAGACAGGAGCAGCATCAGCAGCCCA
Organism: Paenibacillus sp. FSL W7-1332; assembly: GCF_037969785.1. Classification (NCBI taxonomy): domain Bacteria; kingdom Bacillati; phylum Bacillota; class Bacilli; order Caryophanales; family Paenibacillaceae; genus Paenibacillus; species Paenibacillus sp. FSL W7-1332. The sequence continues at coordinate 4,667,038 of NZ_CP150209.1, forward strand.
CCCGCAATGGCGCCTATATAATAACTGGCATTAATGAATCCCCACCAAGCTTCGCCTTGATGCAGCACTTCCTTGACATACACCAGCGTGATCGCTCCCACCCAGATGGTTCCCGCGATCCCTTCAATCATATCCATCATCGTCACGATTCTTAATGTCGGATTTCTCCACAGGTAGAACCAGCCTTCACGAATCACTTCCCAGCCTGTTTTCGCTCCTCCCGCCGCAGCCGGTTCCTTCTCCTTCATAGAGCGTGCTGCGATCCAAAGGCACAACACGGATACCCAGATGAGTACGCAGCTCATGATTAACGTCGGCATATGTCCAAACCGTACAACGAGAAAGCCCGTGAAGGTATATCCTGCAATCTGCAAGGATTGACTAGTCACGGACAGAGAGCTGTTAGCCTTAACCAGCCGGTCAGGTGCAACTACTCTCGGAACCATGGACTGAATGAGCGGGTTTCCCCATCCTTCGGTAAAAGCAATGAACAAGATAAACATACACAGCACGGAAACCTGAGATGATATGTAGGGAAATGCGATAACCAATGCGGTTAACAACAGGGCTTTCATGACTTGAAGCCTCACCAGAAGCTTGGAGAAGCCGAATTTCTCCATCACAAGCGGAGCCGTAAGGCCGGCGACTAACCGTGCGACTGCGTTAAACAGCGGGAATAACGCGGCAATAAAGGCCGATCCGGATTCTTGATACATAAAGGTAGTCAATACCATGATGTAGACAACGCCTGCAAGCGAAATGCTTGAATGCGCGGTCCAGTAGTATAGAAAGCCTCCTCGTTTCATGTCCACACCCTGTTCTGCTGATCTTTTTTCTAATAGTCATAACATAGGTTGAAAGTTTCTGTAAAGATAACGGAAGTTCCCCCATACTAAAAAAAGCCTGCTCCCATGATCCATCCATGAGAGCAGACTTACTATAACTCGGCTATGAAGCGCTATGGGCAACCGACCAACGGTCCTGCCCCGGATAAGGACATCGCTTGTCTTTAAGCTTTGCGGTGATCTGTACGATGCAGCCGCACAGCGTGCATGTCGTGTTCCCTTGCAGCTTTGGACAAGAGAAGCACGCACGCAGACGGGCATCATACTCACCATCCGGCACGCAACGGTCAGACGTAAACATTGGAGATGATAGGACGCGCGTAATTTGTTCCTCGTTAACCCGGTAATCGTCATGACAACCTTTACACCGATTATCCGCCATCCTCTTCGTTTATCCTGCCGTGATCTCGAGAACGGTAACGGACATCGGTGCCAGCTTGGCACGCAGAACGTCGCCTTCCTGTTCAAAAGCATGGAATGCAGCCGGCTTCAGAGTCTCCGGCGATTCAAAGGTGTTGTGAGCGTCCAGCGAATCGGAGGCTAGCTGCTGGCCTACGATCTTGGACACCGCTCCGCTTAATCCCCGAAGCTGAATCGTCACGTCACTTTGCTCCGCATGACTCACATTACACAGACTCACATGGATTTTGCCGGCTTGATCCTTCGAGGCCGTTACGGATACTTGCGGAATCTTCTCGCCGTCCATCTCATAATCAGCGCCGCTGTAGTTGGTAGCCAAACGCTCTGCATCCTGATGCACTTTATACATATCAAACACATGATAAGTCGGAGTAAGAATCATCTTCTCGCCTTCGGTTAAAATGACGGACTGCAGCACATTGACAATCTGCGCAATGTTCGCCATGACCACCCGATCATTATGCTCGTGGAAGATATTCAGCGTTAAACCCGCCACCAGAGCATCACGGATCGTATTCTGCTGATACAGGAAGCCCGGATTGGTGCCAGGCTCTACGTCAAACCAGGTTCCCCACTCGTCTACAATGAGGCCGATCCGCTTGTTAGGATCATACTGGTCCATGATTGCCGAATGTCTCGTAATCAATTCATCCATATGAAGCGCCTTCTTCATCGTGGTGAACCATTCCTGTTCGCTGAATCCGGTAGCAGCGCCTTTGCCTGTCCAGAATTCGCCAGGAATCGTGTAATAGTGAAGACTGATGGCATCCATGAACGGATGCGCTTCTCTCATCACGGTTTCCATCCAGCGGTAATCATCCACGTTCGGGCCGCAGGCAATCTTGTAGATCTTGTTATCGCCATAGTTGCGAACATAAGTCTGATAGCGTCTGTACAGATCCGCATAATACTCCGGCCGCATATTGCCGCCGCAGCCCCAGTTCTCGTTCCCGACGCCAAAATATTTAACATTCCATGGCTTCTCGCGGCCATTCTCCTGGCGCCATGCGGCCATCGGCGACACGCCATCAAAGGTCATGTATTCAACCCATTCCGACATTTCCTGCACGGTGCCGCTGCCGACATTGCCCGATATGTATGGTTCACAACCCAGAAGCTCGCAAAGACGGAGGAATTCGTGGGTGCCAAAATGGTTGTTCTCCACAACGCCGCCCCAGTGCGTATTGACCATTTGCTTCCGATTCTCTCGTGGACCGACGCCGTCCTTCCAGTGGTACTCGTCGGCAAAACAACCGCCTGGCCAGCGCAGCACCGGTATGTTAAGCTGTTTCAGCGCCTCCAGTACATCATTGCGGATCCCCTCCGTATTCGGAATCGGTGAATCCTCACCCACCCATATGCCCTCATAAATGCAGCGACCCAGATGTTCGGAAAAATGACCATAAATATTGCGGTTGATCTTGCCTTTGGATAAATCCGAATGAATGGTAATAACATGACTCATGACTTATTCCGCTCCTCACCGTTGTTTTATAGATGTTTATATGAAACAGTTTAACAATCTTTAAAACAATGATATCGACCAAACCGGATTCCGTCAACCCGTAATTTAAACGCTTTCACGAAATAGCCTTATTTTTCACTAAAAAAAGACCGGCCCAAGCCGATCTTCCGATCGGGCTCTGAGCCAGTCTCTCTTCAACGCGTCGCCCGGATTAAAAATTCCCGGGTCCGCTCTGCCTTCGGTTGATTAAATATTTGATCCGGCGTGCCCGATTCGACGACCTGTCCGTTATCCATGAAGATCATTCGGTCCGCCACTTCTTTGGCAAAACTCATCTCATGCGTGACGATCACCATCGTCATATGCTCCTCGGCCAGCTGCTTGATAACCGCCAGCACCTCACCGGTCAGCTCGGGGTCCAGCGCCGATGTCGGTTCGTCAAACAGCATGATGTCCGGATTCATCATCAGTGCTCTCGCAATGGCCACACGCTGTTTCTGTCCGCCCGACAGATTCCCGGGGTATACGTCTGCTTTATCAGATAAACCGACCTTCTTCAGCAGAGCGGCGCTGTTTAACCTGACTTCTTCCTTTGATTGTTTCTTCACATGTTTAGGTGCCAGTCCCAGATTCTCCTGTACCGTGAGATGAGGAAACAGGTTGAAATGCTGGAATACCATGCCCATCCGGGATGTGATCGCTTTGATCCCCGGCGGGCTGGCATATACGCCATCCTTCACGAGATATTGATCCTGCAGCTTGATCGATCCGCCATTAATCTCCTCCAGATGCACCAGGCTCCGGAGCATGGTGCTCTTCCCCGATCCGGAAGGTCCGATGACGGCAATCACTTCATTCTTCTGAATCTCAAAGCTGACGTCCTTCAGCACGTCCAGCTGGCCGAAGGATTTTTTTACATGGGTTACTTCGATAATTGCCATTACACGACAGTCCTTCTATTCATATTTAAATCGGCGTTCCAGAAACTTAAACAACACGGTTAACACGAGCGTCATTAGCAGGTATATGACGCCTGCAATGAAAAACGGCATAATCGTAACATCGCGATTGACCGCCGTATAGGCGAAGTGCAGTAACTCCGGAACCGCTACGGCATACAGAAGCGCCGTATCTTTTACCAGTGTAATGGATTCATTGGATACCGCCGGCAGGGCTACGCGAAACATTTGGGGCAGAATCACTTTCGTGGTCGTTTGCCAGCGGTTCAGGCCCAGCACCTTGGACGCTTCATATTGACCCTTGTCAATCGCCAAGAGGCCTCCCCGAAAGATCTCCGCAAAATAAGCGGCATAGTTTAGCACAAATGCCAAACATGCGGCTACAAAACGGTCCAGAACGAGATACTCTCCGATCACGGGCAGCACTGGCAGCCCAAAACAAAAGAACAACAGCTGCAGCAGCAGCGGGGTACCACGAAACACATAAATATAGGCATTGGCCAACCAAGCCAGCGGCTTGATTGCGCTTCGAACCATTAACGTGAACACAAACCCGAGCGGGATGGAAACCAGGATAGCAATTAAAAACAACAGTATCGTTGTCTGTGCGCCCTCCAGCATCGGTTTGCCGATTTGAACAATGTAATCCATACTCATATACGCTTAACTCCTAATGGAAAAACTTCTTGAGATGCTTGAAGTTCTTCAAAAATATCGTAGACCCATGGAAGGAACACAAAACCGGAGCCTTTGGTCAAAGTCCGGTTTTTTGGAATACCTATGGAAGGATGAATAACCATCCTTGTGGAACGTCTTACTTCAACACTTTGTTTTCGCCAAACCATTTCTCGGAAATCTTGGCTGCCGTACCATCGGCATTCATTTCGTCCAGTGCTTTTTGCAGGCTTTGAAGCAGCTCCTCGTTGCCCTTTTTAACCCCGATCCCGTACTGCTCCGGTGCCAGAGATTCCTCGAGAATCTTGTATATTCCCTCTTCCTTGGACATGAAGTATTTCATCACCACTTCGTCTATGACCACAGCCTCTACGCGTCCATTCTTCAAATCGCTCAGAGCCAGCATATTGTCAGGGAATTCGTTGATCTTCTTCACTTGCGTGTGAATCTCGTTGGCGCTTAACGCGTCAGCTGCCGAGGACAGCGACTGCAAACCGATCTCTTTGCCTGCCAAATCGCTGATCGAAGTTATATCCGAATCAGCCAGCACGGCGACGACCTGACTGTTCTCCAGATAAGGCTTGGTGAACAACACTTTCTCCTTGCGCTCATCGGTGATGGTATAGCCGTTCCATATCAAGTCAATGCGGCCGCTGCTAAGTTCGGACTCCTTCGATTTCCAGTCAATCGGCTGGAACTTGACTTCCTTGCCCATCTTCTCAGCGGCTGCACGGGCATAATCGATATCAAAGCCGACAATTTCATTGCTCTCGTCGCGAAAGCCCATGGGCGCAAACTTGTCGTCGATCCCGACAACCAGCTCATTGCCGCCGCTTGCGGAGCTTGAACAGCCGACTACGGTTAATAACAGCATGAAGCCTGCTAATACTGATGCTATCTTTTTCACCAAAAAATCCCCCTCGTAGACATTAAACGCAGCTATATTCTGGATGCATAGGAATTCGCATCAGATGCAAAGACTGCTTTTTCGCTTTAGTACGTTATCAAGACTCCATGATACCATATTAGCAGAGAAGAGTCGATAGTTTCATAGAATGGTCAATTTTCACCGCCTGATATGAAATTTATGTATTTTCATCCTATTTTAAGGTTATTTTAAGGATGAATTCAGTTTAGCGGGAAAGAATGATGGACTGTAAGACCAACATCAAGAAAGGCGGTAAACAACAATGACAACCCACTTGAAGTCAATGAAGCGGCTGGTGCTTGTCGCCATCGCTGTAGTCATGGGCCTCGCTTATCTTCCCGTCTCGGTCTCGGCGGAACCGGTCGGACAGCAAACAGAATCACCGGCTGTTCCTTCTTCCCAAGACGAACGCGGGCAACATAAACCCGGTCATATGTTCAAGGCCATCTCCGAATTTCTGAAGCTGGAACCGCAAGTTCTTCGAGATAAACTCAAAACCTCGACACTCGCGGAAATAGCCAAGGAACAAGGTGTATCCAGAGAGGCCGTAAAAGCCAAGATCGTTGAGCTGTTGAAGGATAAAATCTCCTCGCATCCGAAGCAGTTGGGCAAATCCATCGATTACTCCGCTGCCGCGGACAAGCTGCTTGACGCCAAAGGCGGGTGGCAGAAGCAGCGGATGCATCAGCGCCATGGCCGGTTGATCTCGGATAGCGACGAGCTGGCCAAACTTCTGAAGACGACGCCGGAAGCACTCAAACAGTCGCTCCAATCTGGAAAATCGCTGGCACAGATCGCGAAGGAGCAAGACGTGCCCGTCCAGTCCGTCATTGATCAACAAGTCCAGGCACTCACGAAGCGCCTGGATCAGAAGTTGACCGAAGGCAAACTGACGAAGGAAGAATACGAGGAGCGCAAATCCAGAATTGCTCCGTTCGTGAGCGATGTGGTGAATGGTAAACTCAAACCGATGAAACATAGCCGGTAATGTACCCGCTTAACGCATAACCTTTTGTCATTGAATAAGAAAAACGTCTATCGACGTACTTTCCCAAATAGACAGACCGCATTTAGCGGAAGTTTTTGTTGCGAGATAAGGATGCTAAGCCTCGGATGTTTATACTTTCTTATCTCTTAACACAAGAGCCGCTCCATCGGTTAGGAATAACCCATGAAGCGGCTCTTTATCGTCCGTTTATTCTATTTAACATCCATTTAAGGCACATATTGCTGGATCATCTTCACTACGACGCCATCTTCGACGGTGATATGAAATGGAAACCATTTCATGTCTACGATATCATCCTTTTCGTAGATATTCGTGAATTTGTCCAGGCTCACCATCTGGTTCCAGGAAATCTGAGCATCCTCATACCGTCCGGTATGATCGTACAACTGAAGCAGCACTTCGGCATCATCAGCCACAGGAAGTTCAATCTGTTCTTCCGTATCATTTACGATATAATAACCATCCGGTGCTTCCGTCATCTCAGGGTCCTGCTCCCGTTCGCGGAATACCTGATTCGCTTCCTCGCCCTCGTACCATTCAATCGGATCTACTTGCAGATAGACCTTGCCGTCTCTAATCTCAAGCCCGTTAATATAGACAGCTTCCTGATTCGAAGCTTTCGGAACCGGCTCATAATTGTTGCCTGAGGCTACACCAACGGTTGTCATCATGATCAGTACCAGCAGCATCATTGCTCCCAATTTCCAAGCCGACTTCTTCATCTTCTCATCGCTCCCTCTTCATCTTCTATTAAATGGATTCAACTCGTGAACCCTACCCGACTTATCACGCATTAAATATTAGTAACCCAATTCCTGGATATTTGAAACGTATATGTATTTTATCATTCATAACTTTATTATAAGGACCCACTTGGTAAAATGGATGTCAATTTGATGTAAATTCATTACAATATTTCAATCTTCGGAAGCGCTTAAATACGGGACGATGAAGGATCGTCCGCTATGTCGAACCGGGAAACATCCCAAATAAAAAAACAAGCCTTCCCCGCTGATTCCTCAGTCGATGGTCAGGCTTGTTTAGGTTCACACAAATATTATTGATTGAATGCTTCGGTCAGGACAGGAACAATCTGCGATTTGCGGGAAACCACGCCTTTAAGAAGAGCCTTGTTCTCCGACAGGGACACATTGTAGGCTTTCTCAACGGCCTTGGACTCTTTACCGAGTGCAAGAGCGATCGAATCGTTGTTCAGAATATCTGTCACTACGAAGACGAACAGATCCAGGTTTTTGTCGGCAATAATCGCTTGAATCGCATCTTCGAGTTCGGCTTGACGGGACAATACATCATTGGTATCCACCGCGTTAACCTGTGCGATTTCCACTTTGGCTCCGCCCATTTGGAATTCCTTGGCGTCCAGGGAGATCAATTGCGCGATGGTTTTGTCGCTCAGATCGGCGCCTGCCTTGAGCATCTCCAACCCATAGCTGTCTGCATCCACGCCAGCGATCTCAGCCAGCTCGCGAGCTGCTGCGATATCTTCGTCTGTGCAGGTTGGGGATTTGAACAACAGGGAGTCCGAGATGATGGCGGACAGCATCAGGCCAGCAATTTCTTTGCGAACGGCTATACCTTTTTCCTTGTAGATCTTGTTCAGAATGGTAGCTGTGCAGCCGACAGGCTCCGCACGGTAGTATAATGGGTGGCTTGTCTCAAAATTCGCGATGCGGTGATGATCGATAACCTCAATCACGCGAACCTGATCAATGTCGCTTGCGCTTTGCTGACGCTCGTTATGGTCCACGAGGATAACGTCTTGGGCTTCGTTTGCAACCGTCTCAACGAAACGAGGAGCTTCGACCTTAAAGTAATCGAGCGCATATTGCGTTTCACCGTTAACGTCTCCAAGACGCACGGGCTCGGCAGAAAGGCCGAGCTGGTTCTTCAAATCAGCATAAGCAATAGCAGAGCAGATTGTGTCCGTATCCGGATTTTTGTGTCCAAAAATTAATGTTTTTGCCATATATAATGCCCCTCTCGCAACATAAATTTCATCGTTTATATCAATAAACAGATGATCACCTATCTGATTATATCGTTAAATTCTACTTATTCCAATTCCTTTACAGAGATTATTTTCAGACCGTGTTTATACCAATACAATTTCCGGCTCCGGAACGAATCCAAAATGGTTGTTAATCGATTCCGAGATCAGATTCATCAAGTAGAGGATATCGGTTGCCTTCGCATGCTTCTGGTTCAGAATCATGTTGCCGTGATGCGGAGAGATGATCGCGCCGCCATATTCGGTTCCCTTCATATTCAGCTGATCCACGAGCGAGCCGACGGCTACTCCATAATCATAATTATTTTTGAATACGGAACCGCAGGACGGGTAGTCGAAATGGCGTTTACTCGTCCGGTACTTGATGATGTCAAGCATCGACTGCGGCGTCTCTATTCCCTTTCCTGCCAGCGCGTGCACTTCACCCAGAAAGAATGAGAAAAACGATGGCAATGAGGATGGATGGCTGCCGCGAGTCTTCCACTCTGTGAGAACTTCAGATGTCATGCTGATCTGTTCCTCCGAGCTGACCGGAATATTAAGATCGGCCCCTACTATGATCCACGGATGCTGCTGGAAGATGGATTGCTTGTATGCAAATAAACAGTCCGCTACGGGAATGGACCGTACCTTTAAGCTCGGATCCGTCGTATCGATATAATAGACCGTGTCCAGAATATCGCAGATTTGACGAGCATTATATTTAGCGTTCATATAGATGCCGGCCCCTACGCAGCCAGGCAGCAAAAAAGTAAAATCAAGCAAATCCGTCCCACCCATTAACCCCATCAAGGACAATAACGACATCGGCGCGCCGGATGAAACGTACCATTTATCGCCCGACACCCGCAGCTCCACCAGGTTTTTGAGCGATATAAACACCAGGTCATGTTTCGGTTCATCCGGAAACAGAATGTTCGAGCCCATTCCAAAGATGTACCATGGTATCCCGCGTTTCCTGCAGTCCTGCAGGAGATCCGCCAGGTCATTTGCCGTTTCAGGCATGGCCAGATAATTGGCTGAACCGCCGATCCCATACGTCGAAAAAGCAGACAGCTCCACATTGCGCTTGCACAATCGGTCGATAGCAGATGTATGTAAAGTCATCGTAGACATGTCACTCCCTATTCTTCACATTAGGCACATTCCTTACTAAATGTGGGGATGTTACATCATTATGATCCAACTGCTTAGGTGGTGTCAATCTGGAGTGGAATCCTGGCGAAATAGCAAAAAACCCCTGGATTACAGCCCGTAGACCGTAACCAAGGATTCATTCATCATCTCTTTATTTGTCCCCCAGGATTTATTCAAGGAAATCCTTGAGTCGTTTGCTGCGGCTCGGATGACGCAATTTACGAAGCGCCTTCGCCTCGATCTGCCGAATGCGTTCACGCGTAACGCCGAATACCTGGCCTACTTCCTCCAGGGTGCGGGTCCGTCCATCCTCAAGTCCAAAGCGCAGTCGGAGCACATTCTCTTCACGCTCGGTGAGCGTATCCAGCACTTCCTCCAGCTGTTCCTTCAGCAGCTCAAACGCTGCGGCATCTGCCGGCGCCAATGCGTCCTGATCCTCAATGAAATCGCCCAGGTTGGAGTCGCTTTCCTCCCCGACCGGTGTTTCCAGAGACACAGGTTCTTGGGATACCTTCTGGATCTCACGTACTTTTTCCGGCGAGATATCCATCTCTTTACCGATTTCTTCCGGTGTCGGTTCGCGTCCCAGCTCCTGAAGGAGCTGCCTGGAGACACGTACGAGCTTATTAATCGTCTCTACCATATGCACCGGAATCCGGATAGTTCTTGCTTGGTCAGCAATCGAGCGGGTAATCGCCTGGCGAATCCACCAAGTGGCATACGTACTAAACTTAAAGCCCTTGGAGTAGTCGAACTTCTCCACCGCTTTGATCAGGCCCATGTTGCCTTCCTGTATCAGATCCAGGAACTGCATTCCCCGGCCAGCATAGCGTCTTGCTATACTTACAACGAGACGAAGATTCGCTTCAGCCAAACGGCGTTTCGCTTCTTCATCTCCCTCCTCTATTCGTTTGGACAGTTCCACTTCTTCATCGGCTGTAAGGAGGGGAACACGACCGATTTCTTTCAGGTACATGCGAACCGGATCGCTAATCTTGATGCCTGGTGGAAGTGAGAGATCGTCATGAACCGAAAAATCCTCTGTCGGAGAATTAGCCGCTTTCTCTGTTTCCGTAACCTCTCGTTCCAATGCAAAATCCGCACTTTGACGGTTCTCCATTCTATGCCCCCCTGTTGACAATCCCATATTTTCATGCTAATCTAGCATTAGGTTATTATGACATTAAACCAATAGTTATTTATCCTTCATTCTAGCATATTTTTCACACTATATCAACTTCTAATATATTCTAGTTCTGTTCACCCGATCTCAGGCTGAGATCGGGTTTTTATATGCTTCATCTTCTTACACTACATATGCTACGTTTACTTAAGCTGATCTAGTACCGCTTTCGTTTCTTGATTCAACGATTTCACATCGGGAGCCTTCACGGGCTCATCGCTCAGCTGATATTTGTGCTTTAGTTCAAGCGTTGCCCTCACCCGGTCGTTCAGCATCTCCTCCGGGATCACGCCGCTATGGGCAGCCTCGGTTAATGCCTGAATGACGGCTTCTTCCAATGCATATTCATGTCCGATCAGAATCATGTTGCTCCCTGCGACGACGGACTTCACGGAAGCCTCTCCTACGTCTGTGCTGCCGGAAATCGCCCCCATGGTCATATCATCCGTTATAACGACACCCTTAAACCCCATTTCTTCCCTTAACAAATCGTTGATAACGGGTTTCGAATAGGAGGATGGCGTATCCGGATCGATGCTCTTCATCAGTAGATGCGCAACCATGACCACATCGGCTCCTTCATCAATCGCTTGTTGAAACGGTACCAGCTCCAATTCATGCAGACGCTTCAGATCATGGTCAACAACGGGCAGCCCGAGATGGGAATCGACCGAAGTATCGCCATGCCCAGGGAAATGCTTCACTACAGGTACGACACCATTCTCCTGTATCCCCTTCATCGAGGCGATTCCCTGCGTGCTTACGGTTTCTGCCGTTGTGCCAAAGGATCGATCGCCGATGACCGGATTGTTCGGGTTGCTATCAATGTCCAGCACCGGGGCAAAAACCATATTGATTCCGACTCCCGACACCTTCTGCGCGATAAGTCCACCAACTTGCTTGGTCAGCGTAAGATCATCGCTCCTCCCAATTTTACCGCTTGACGGCAGCTTCACGTATTCATCAGGAAAACGGGTAACCCGTCCGCCCTCCTCATCAATGCTCAGCCAGAGCGGTACCGGATTCGCAGCATTTGCTTTTTTCAGCTCATTCAGCAGGTCTGCCGACTGCCTGGCGTTCTCGATATTATCCTTAAAAAGGATAATACCGCCTACATGGTAATCCTCCAGCAATCTGCGCGTCGTATCATCCATCGTAGTCCCTTCGATTCCAACCAGCACCAGCTGACCGATCTTCTCCTTGACGGTCATGCTATTCAGAAGCTCCGTTACCGCATCCTCAGTCCCGTTCTCGGGCAGATTCCCTTCCTCGCCATTGTTGTCCGAGCTGCCAGATGGACCCGGGGTCCCGTCTTCATCAGCTTGAGACGGGGTCTGCGGCTCCTGTATTTCCTCCGACGGCGAAGCTCCTTGTCCGTTGTTCCCGGGGTTGCCCGGTTCGGCTCCGCCCCGACAACCTGCCGCAGCCAATAGCAAGATGACAACCAGCATTGTTAAGCACATCCATTTTGTCTTACGCCTCAACATTGTCACCTTCCTTCAAATTCACACTACTATATTCGTCCTCTGTTCCACAGAGTCCTTCCATCATAACATGATTTCCATACAGTCCAAACCAGTTGAAGCTGCCCGCTAGAAGTAGAAAAGAGCCGCGTCAACAGCGACCCTTCTTCGCCTATTTAAGCAGGCCGAGCTTACGGGCCTGCTCCTCTGTTAATATAAACTGCTCTGTGTCCCACACTTCATCCTCATCCGTTCTTCCGAACATCAGCATAATATCATCCCATATATTCTTTTGCATCGCTTCAGCTTGCGTGATAATCACCTTCATGTTCACGTCATTCCTTTCCTTGGAATCATCTCCTACTACATATACAACCATCAAAGGTCATATAGAATCGAATCACAAGCAAAAGCCTGCAGATAGTATCTGCAGGCAGGATCTGTACTATAACTAGGAATATGCAGGATGATATTTAATCCACGACATGGCAATGGTGCCTTCGCCGGCATGGATGCCCGCAACGGGAATAAAGGTCATAATTTCGGTTTTCAACGCCGGATGGGCTCCGCTGATTTCCTTCTGGATCTCCTCGGCCTCTTCTACGTTGTTTGCGTGCATGATGCAGACCTTTTTAATTTTCTGCAAATCCATTTTCATAAGCTCCAGCATTCGTGACTTGGCCTTCTTGAACGTCCGGATCTTCTCTTCCACAATGACCTTGCCTTCATCAAAACGGAGCAGCAGATGAATGCGGAGCAGGTTGCTGAGAAGAAGCTGGGTGCCGGATACCCGGCCGCTGCTATGAAGCCGGTGCAGGCTTGCCGGAATAAGGTAGAATGACATGTTTTGCACCATGGACTGAATTTTCTCTTTAATCACCTGCACGGTATCCCCCTGGCTATGCCAGTGAATCCCGGACATGATCATTTCGCGTACCGGGAACGCTCCCGCTTGGGAATCGATGCCAACCACGGGTACCTCGGCAATCTCTGCCGCCTGCATAGATGAATTCAAGGTTCCGCTAAGCTCGGATGAACAGTGAATGGCGATGATATCATCATACTTCTCTTTCAAGGATTCATATAATTCGATGAATTCACCGATTGGAGGCTGTGAACTGCTTACTTTCGGTTCATCTTTCATTCTTTCATAAAAGACTTCAGCCGAAATATCAATTCCTTCCCTGTACTCCTCCTGTCCAAGTATCAACCTCAAAGGTACAATATAAATATGATTTTCCTTGGCGAAGTCAGGATCGATCGTACTCGTGCTGTCGGTTACCCATGCTATGGATCTCATTATCGTATTCACGTCTCGCTTTCGTGTAGTAAGAAGTAGGAAAGGAAGCGATTAAAGCCGCTAAATTCATCATATCTTACCCTTACAGCGTATTGCAAACGAAAGGAATGTGATTTCTTGGCTGCACATTGGTTCGCCACAGAAAAGCCTTATTTTCGCTCTGCGTTATACCCCTTTTCTCCAAAAGGTTCCAGCTGTTCAATCCAATATGCCTCCCGTTTGCTGACCGCGCCCTTCAGATCAAAGAACGGATCCTCCTTCGGTTCTATGGTTTCCAGAATCTCGAAGACAAAAGCATCCTCGCCATACTCATTCCATTCCCGCTGAAGCGTCTTATTGTAGCTCGTTCCCATCTGCAGCTCGAATCGTTTGCCGTTCATGGTCTTCAAGTTATTCGTTCCGGCCACAAACACTTTGCCGTTCTTTGTGTTCCGAATTTGATACACGCCTGCTTCGATCTTGATTTCCTTATACATTTGATTTAGTTCCTGTCTGCGATTCATCGCGTTAAACCCTCCTAATCTTAGCGTTTACGTCGTTAACCAGTACTCGCTTCCATCATCCTTGCGATCCAAAAAACCATATTCAATCAAATACCGGCGAATCGTCACATAATCGGGATGGTCCCTCCCGATCGTATCGTTGATTTCTTGCTCCGTATATTTGACGTCCGGTTGAAAACGAGCTGCGATTTCTCGCAACACGACGTACTTCTGCTTCTCTTTGAGCTTAAATGTCTTCAGCGGACCATCGGTCCCTTCAGGAAACACCTTGGCCAGGATCGCTTGCCGCTCTTCTTCGGTGACATTGTAGCGCTCATCCACCATCTTGGCGCGCTTGGGAATCTCCACGAATGCCGGTGCATGGTCATCCTTTTCCTTCAGCAGCTCCATTAAAGTCAGCAGTACCTTGGACTGTCTTTCCTTCTCCTTCAAGGCAAACCGGTGATTGCGAATCGTCGAAGCACTGCCTATGCCGAGCTCCTGTTGCACCTCTTTATCGTTCATGCCTTGATAGAAGAGCTGCAGCAATCGATTCTGATGCTCGGTTAATCCAGTCAGCTTCTTATCGAGCCCTGACAAATACTGAAATACGGAGCCATGCTCCCGGCGGATATGAATGGTCATGTATCGTTCTGACTCATATAACACATCCTGGTCCGGATAGATGATCCCTTTCTCGATCGTCTTGCCGCACAAGAGACATACCCATACGGGACCTTCGTCGATATAGCCTTGCTTAAGTTCATCTATAGAAGCATTCCAGAAACGCTCGTTCGGATCCAATGCAAACACCACTTTTCAAATTGTAATTTATATAGACATTTTATATTTTTGTCTATAACATGTCAATCACACTTCATTTCGATATAATATTTCTTCCTCCCTTCTGTGGAACCTGCTAGAATAGAGGTTGCTGCTGTAAAATTTAGGGGGTATCATCATGAGTTTCATCCAACAGTCGGCAAAAGAAATGCGTTCTTGGCCGCGCAACATCAAGCTGTTTTTTCTAGCCAACGTGCTGTATCAGATCGGTACAGGCATGTTTAGCGTGCTCTACAATTTGTACATACAAGGTCTTGGGTATAATGACTCCATGAATGGAACAGTGGTCAGTATTCAATCCCTGGCAACGGCATTGATGTTCATTCCGATTGGCCTGATCGGAGACCGCGGCAGCCGTAAGCGAATCCTCGTCCTGGGGGCATTGTTAAGCGGTGCGGGTCTGATCGCGCGCTCTTTTCTGGAGAGCGAGTTCAGCTTGCTTGGTCTTGCGGTATATACCGGTCTGTTCGCATCCTTTTTTCAGGTGCTGGCTATCCCCTTTCTAGCGGAAAACACGGCGAAATCGGCTCGCATGCGGATCTTTAGCATTCACGCCTCGCTTGTCCTTGCTTCTCAAGTGCTCGGCAGCATGGGAGGCGGATTCTTGGCGGATGCCCTGCAGGCCGTTGGTATGAACAAGGTCGGCAGCTTGAAAACCGCGCTATTCATAGGCGGACTGGCTACCTTGGCGGCATTCATCCCGCTCTTGTTCACAGCCGATCAGAAGGCCGAAGACATACAGGCATTGGATGCACCGCTTCCTGATCATCAACCGGCTCAGGCAGGAAGAGCAGTAAACGCCTCCGGTTTGGGGGATTACAAAGTCATCGGGCAGTTCGCGCTTGCCCAATTGTTAATCGGCCTGGGCTCGGGACTTGTCGTGCCTTATTTGAATTTGTACTTTACCAACCGCTTCTCGGTATCTTTATCGGCCGTCGGCATTCTGATATCACTTGGACAAGTCATGACCATTGTATCGATGCTGATCGGACCTACGCTGGTGAATCGGGTGGGAGCCGTTAAGGCCGTGGTGCTCTTTCAAGTTCTATCCTTGCCCTTCCTGCTGTTAACCGGATTCACGAACGTACTTCTCATTGCATCGGTCGGCTTCCTGTTCCGCCAAGCCCTGATGAATGCCGCCAATCCGATACAATCCTCGATTCTGATCGACCGTGTACCGGATCACCGAAGAGGAATCGCCAATTCGGTTACGCAAACGGCCTTCATGCTGGGCTGGGCCACCATGGGACCCGTACAATCCAAGCTCGTCACCACTTACGGCAGCTATTGGGGATATGCGATCACATTTTGCATTACCGGAACGCTATATGTCGTATCTTCGTTTCTATACTACCGAATGTTCCGTGAGCGCAAGAGCAGCAGCCTCTCCTCCTCCAATACCGCCGCTACTCTCTAGCCTCAACTCGCAGAGGTTTTACATGTTTCGGAACGGCTCCATCGGCCACAGCAATGGTCCGGGCCTGGAAGCTTCCCTTGTACCGGAAGACAGGCCCCAATATCGGATTGCGCACCTCAACGGATATCCGGTATCGTTGACTCCCGTCATCATACCATTCGTTTACATCGGCTGTTCCGGTGAACCACCGGGGAAATCGAAACTGCAAAAGCCCCTCATAAAATCTCTGCTCCCCCGATTGAATGCAAATGCCGCCGCTCTCCCCCGCGGCTATCCGGAGATCGACCGCCAAGTGCTGTTTATTCCCTAAATAATCCACGATACGGCGGCGCTGTGCGCTATAGATCATTGTGGCATCAAACCGCCTTTGGACACCCGGAAAATCAAAGCTGCGACACCACGTCACCGTTTCTCTTCCCCATTCGTCACGATAAGCATAATTCTCAATCCGAAACGGGATCCCTTTCCCTCGATTCGGAAACATAATATGCCGCATCGTGCCTATATAGAGAGGCAGTGCAGCCCAAGGCGCGTACCAGATCTCTTCCATGACGCCTTCGCCAATCGAAGCGATGTGATCCTTGCTGTCAAACCCGAAGCGCTCCCGAATTTTGGGATGGAGCATTTGAAATTGCGAGCCTAGCGCTTGTTCATAGATCGAGGTCACGACTCACCCCTCCTTTGCGGGATTTATCCCCGGGGATGGGTTTTCGTGCCGGGCGGTAGGCGCTTGGTAAATCTGCAGCGGACAGTGAAGCCATCAAGCAAAACCCCATCATGGATCCACTAAGCGTTAACGGATTGAACGGGGCCTTCATTAACTGAGGGTCTGTTATCCATGCTCCAAGCATCAAGATCGCAAGCAAGCTCATCAGCAGCCTGTACCACAACCGACTCTTGTGAAAGAGCAGCGTCAATAAGCCGACGCCGATCTCGGCAATGCCGAGTAAGGTTAACACCACCCCCTCCTGCTCTCCAGCCAAGCCCGACTGCCTCAACAGATCAAGCTCCCCGGCTTCCGGGAACAACAGCTTCGGTACCAGCCCCTCATAACACCATAGAACGACCAGCATCATCACGCTCAAGGCATGGATGAATGCCTTCCGGATCGTTGCCAAGGGCGGAATATCCTTCTCTGCCCACAATCGCAGCACATCAAAGCTCCAAGCCGTCGCCAGGCCGAATAAAGGCCGGAACAACAAACGGTCAAACCAGGCGCCCGCCAGGCCGAACCGCGTTTTGTAATCGTATTGGGTAGAGAAACGTATGCCCCCGCTCCCCTTGTCCTGATACTTCCAATAGCCGCTTCCCTCCCGAATGAGGGAGCTGCGCTGATCCGAGCCGAATCGCAGCACCGAGATTCGTTTCCCCGTCTTCGGGTGAACAGCCGTTTTCGTGGCTCCCGACCCTGTCACTTCCAGTCCAAACCCAATGCGGGTTTTATATAAAAACCGCTGGATATCCGAATCAGCCTCCGGTACATAATGAATCTCGGAAAATCGCAGATCCCACTGTTGATGCAGCTCAGGCTTTTGCGTCAACGTCCACAGCTTATCCATATCCGACTGGATATCGAGTTCAACATAGATCGGATTTCTCTTCATGCGCTTTAGCTCCCCTCGGGATGTCCTCTAGTTTCTTAAGCCGGACACCTCTCTATCTACAAGTCATTTTACAGCCGCCGGGGACTCGCCGTTAGACCTCACTTTTGTAGAACATACCAAGAAGAGGTACTACGTTTCGTAGTACCTCTTCCGATCCTTCGATATGATCCAGTCTTAATCCGCACCGATGCTAGTTGTCGTTCTCTTTTACAATCCCTTTCCGGCGGACCTTCTCCACGGCTTCCTTGCTGCTTCTTACCCCGAGCTTTTTTAATATTTTATTGATCTGGTTCTTGAGCGTGCTCTCGGTTTTGAACAGTTTCTGCTCCATCTGGGAATGGGTGTACCCTTCATCCAACAGATCAAACACCTCACGCTCCGCAGGCGTTAAGCCGCGAAGCTGCTCTTCGCGCTTGAGGCGGGCAAATTCCTTGAGCAGCACCTCCATCGATCCCGAATGAAGCACGGCGCTTCGGATCGCTGCCGGAAGCTCCTTAAACCTCGGCTTCTCAATATAATTGACGGCTCCAGCCGTAAAGGATTGCATGATCACCAGCTCGTCACCCAGCGAGGTCAGCATGATGACCTTGGCCTGCGGTTTACGCTCAAGAATTTCGGCGGCCGTGTATATCCCGTCAAGTCGACCTGCAGTGAGCTGAATATCCATAAGCACGATGTCAAAGGAGAGGATATGCGCCATCGCCATCGCTTGTTCGGGCGACTCGGCCGTGCCGACAACGATCATGTCTTCCTGCGCATTCAGAAAAACGGTCATCGATTTAACCCAATCCGGATCATCCTCTACCAAGAAGATCTGTATGCGGTTCAAGCTTCTTCCCTCCCGGATAAACGAATGATTTTACTGCGCGGAAAATATAACGAAATCTCCGTACCAACCGATTCGCGGCTCTCCAGACTAACGGAACCACCGCTTTTCTTCATCACGTTATAAACATACGACAAACCAAGCCCGAAGTTATCTTTCTTGTGGCCCTTGGTACTGTAAAAAGGTTCAAACACAAGCTCCTGCTGCGCGCTTGGAATGCCGGTCCCGTTATCTTTAACGGTAATCGCCGCTCCTTTGCGGTCAGCCGTTATCGTTATCGTAATCAGCCCACCCTCAGGCATCGCCTCCACGCTGTTTCGAATGAGATTGCTGATCGCTTCCTTCAAATGGACGGTATCCGCGAGCAGCCACGGTCGCTGCCTGCAGATTACGTTCATTTCGACCTCATGCCTGCGCAGCAGATCCTGTTCGCGGAGCTGCAGTTCAGCAAGCAGCTGATCCATGCGGACTGGCTGTTCCACCAGCTTAAACGCCTTCATCTGCTGCTGCATGCGTCCCGCCATGGCAAGCAGATGCTCCGATGAATTCGCTATGACCTCAAGCTGTTCGATGGCAACGCCGTTGTCTTGTGGCAGCAGCCGCTTTACGTTTTCCGCGCTCATCGCAATCTTCCCGATCTCGTTCTTAATGCTATGATTCAGCATCGATGTCCCCGAGCTGACGGCTTGCATCGTGCGATCCAGCGGATCGCGCTCAAACTTCAGGCGTACACCCAGGACGCCGTACACAAAGGTACAGATGACGGCAACGCCCAGCGAATACAGAATGAACAGGGACACGTACCGGAATGAATCATAACCGGGCGAGATCAGATTTCCCACATTAATCAGCAGCATCACGCCGAGCAAGGTAGGCACCATAATCCAGGTGGTGATCCACATGCCTTTGCGTTTTTGCGGATTCATCTCATGCGACAACGCGCGAATAAGCAAGGCGCATGCGGCCACATAATACGGAACCGTCCACACGAATAACCAGCCATAATGAATTCGGTAAGCTTCCGTCAAAAGCACCTGGGCCAGCATCGCGAGCACCGGCAGAAACAAGCCTATTTTGAAATCGCGCATTCTCTTATGATTCTCGGGCTTGCGGGTATACACCATGCAAAATATTAACACGCCGTACGGTGTCAACGTATGGTTGAGATATTGAATCCACGGCTCGTACCGCGCCGCGATAAAACCCGCAGGCACAAGCAAATCTGTCAAGCCGCCGATTCCTGCGCTCCACAGAAAAAAAGCCGCCCAGCGGTTCACCTCGCTCCGAGGCTGATTGAACAGCAGCACAGCCGCCGCGCTCCAAAGCGCTACAACATAATAGATCATGACGCATCGTCCATTCTCTTCGCGAATATAGTATCATCCTACCACAATTGTTACAGCAGCGGGACCTCTTAGCTAGCCTCCACGAACAATTCGGATCCATTGAATCATGAATTTTGTCCTGCTTCGATCCTTCGATTTTTACATAGCGAAAACATTCAGTTTACATTCAGCCGCAATTAAGAAAGATATCAGGAACGATTGATAGGATAAATTTCGTAAGCAATCAAGCACACGAATGCTAGAGAGAAACGAGGTGGAATCATGACAACCCAATTGAAATACCGGAACGAGCTTAAATTTTTTGTGAATGTTCACCAGTACCGAATCATCCGTCAACGATTAAAAAATCTGGTGACCTACGATCAGCATGCAGGCCCCGGCGGGGAATATCACATTCGAAGCTTGTACTTTGACGATATCAACAACAAAGCCTTATACGAGAAGCTGGCTGGGGTTCGGGACCGGGTGAAATACCGCATCCGTATCTACAACGTAACCGACAACACCATTCATTTTGAGAAAAAAATCAAATTCCGGGATTACATTGCCAAGCTGAAGGAGCCGCTCACAAGGGAGATGGCCGATCAGATCATGGCCGGTCAATACGAATGCCTCTATCAGCCGGACAAGCCATTGATGATGGAGCTGTATCACGAGATGAAGCATAAGCTGCTGCGCCCCAAGGTCATTGTCGATTATGTCCGCGAGCCGTATGTGTGCGCCAACGGAAATGTCCGAATTACGTTTGACAAGGAGCTTCGAACCGGCCTGCACTCCACGGATCTGTTCAATCGAAATCTGCTGCCCATCCGGGCGATCGATGAGAATCTGATTATACTCGAGGTCAAATATGACGAATACATCCCGGATTACATCAAAATCGCGCTGCAGCTGGAAGGACTAGGCCGTCAATCGGCCTCCAAATACGTGATGTGCCGTAAATTTCTGAAATATAACACATGGGAGGATCAATAAATTCATGAACACCACATCGACTTCAAGCAATACGAGCACCACCAATTTTTCGGATATCGTCAAAAAATCCGTGATGGAAAACTTCGTATCCGATATCAGTTTCGCTAAAATTCTGATTACGCTGGCCGTTGCCTTTGTGATCGGGTTATTCATTTATCTGCTCTATAAAAGAGTCTTCAGCGGCGTGCTGTATTCCAAAAGCTTTAACGTGTCTCTGATCGGGATGACCATGATCACGGCCGTTGTCATCATAGCCATTAACTCCAATCTCGTGCTCTCGCTCGGTATGGTCGGCGCACTCTCCATCGTCCGTTTCCGTACGCCCATCAAGGACCCAACCGATCTGATTTTCCTGTTCTGGGCCGCGGTTGCCGGGATCGTAACCGGGGCCGGGTTCTACACGCTGGCTGCCATCGGCTCCATCGTAGTCGGTCTGATCCTGTTCTTCTTCATTAAAAAAGCAACGGTGGATACGCCTTATCTGCTCGTGATTCATTGCGAGAATGAACAGAGCGAGCAAGCCGTAAAAGAACAAATGGGTCAAGCCGTGAAGCGTTATAATCTGAAGCAAAAAACCGTGACCCCAGGCAGCATTGAGCTGACACTGGAAGTAAGGCTGCGCGACGCCGAAGGCCAGTTCGTGAACAAGCTGTCCCAGCTGCCAGGTGTTCATAACGCGGTTCTGATCAGTTACAGTGGCGACTATGTATCCTAAGTCAGGCGGTGGCCAGAGATGATAAAAAAAAGAATGACGGTCCAACTGTTCCTCGTGATGGCCATAGTCCTCCTAATGTCAGGCTGCCAATGGACACCCACGGCTGCCGGGACGGTAAGCAGCACGAAGAGCGATGCTCAGCAGGAGCAAATGGATTCGACGGTTTTTCCGAAAGATAAGGTTGTTGATGTAAAAATCACGATGGACGAAGCAGATTTTCAGGATATGCTGAACAACGCCAGCGCTGAAGAATATAAAGAAGCATCCGTCAATTACAACGGCATGCAATTTGATCATGTCGGCATTCGCACCAAAGGCAATTTAAGCCTGCGCAGCGTGGTCAATTCGGACTCCGACCGCTACAGCTTCAAAATATCCTTTGACGAATACCTTAATCAAACCTTGAATGGGATCAGTAAAATTAATCTGAACAACAACTACAGCGACGCCTCGTATATGCGGGAATTCCTGACCTACGAGCTGGCAGAATCCGTAGGATTGCCGACGCCCGGCTTCTCCTATGTCAATGTATATGTAAACGATGAATTATGGGGGTTCTACCTCGCGATCGAACAGATTGGCGATTCCTATCTGGAGCGTCATTTCGATCATTCCTACGGCGCATTGTACAAGGCCGAGATGAACGGCGTGGGCAGCGATCTGACGTGGCTTGGCAATGATCCCGATTCCTACACCGGGCTTGTCATGAAATCCAAATCGTCTAATGATGATGTATTGATCGACATGCTGGATGAGCTTAATAACGGCATCGATTATGAGAAGGTGCTGGATGTCGATAATGTACTCAAGTACGTTGCTTTGAACGTGGTTGCCTCCAATATGGACAGTTATCTGGGATCGAACAAACAGAACTATTATTTGTATGAGAACAACGGCATTTTCTCCGTCCTGCCTTGGGATTATAATATGGCATTCGGGGGACTTGGGGGCTCCAGCATCCTCATTGACGAGCCAACCCAGGGAGCTTTGGCGGAAAGGCCCCTGATTGCCAAGCTGCTCGCGATTGACGAATATAAGGAACGCTATCACGCCATCCTCTCGGAGTTGCTGGAGGGCTACATGCAGCAGGAAACATTCAATGAGCGAGTTGCGCAATTGCAAGACTTAATTTCCGAGCACGTAAAGCAAGACCCAAGACCTTTCTATTCCTATGAGATGTATGAGCAATCCATCCCGACGCTCACCTCATACGTTCAAGAATCAATGGATTCCATCCAGCAACAGCTGGATGGAACGCTCCCCTCCGCTGGCGATGGAAGCGGCAGCGGAGGCGGTATGGGTCCCGGCGGTGGTCGTGGCATGCGACCTGGCGGCGAGACGAATGGAGCCGGATCGTTTCCCCCTAACGATGCCCCGGCCGGAGGCATCTCTGGCGGGAACAGGCCTGCCAACAACGACAGTGCTGCTCCTGATTCTTCTGACGATGCTTCGGGAAGCAGCGCCGACGTTAACTCCGGCAAAGCTGAGGGAGATCGTGACACCGCGCTTGAAGGGGACGAACCTTCCTTGTCCGTCGTATCGTCTGTCGGATCGAGCACAAGCAGTTCCAACGAAAAAACAACGGTTGATGCTGCTCCAGCCGTAACTACGGAACCATCACCAAATGCAGCGGAGCTCCCTGAAGATCAAACCCAATCGTCGGAGCAGCCCCCTTCCGATGACAATCAACCAACCATGCCTCAGACTCCCGGCCAGAGTGGGCAAAGCCAGATGCAGGATTTCCCTCAGGGGCAGATGGGGAACGGATTCGGCGGCGAGTTTGGCGGTCAAATGCAGGGAGGCCGGGGAATGGGCAGGCCGGGCGACGGGTCAAACGGGGCTGCCGAGGAACAAGGAAGTGCCAAGGAAGCCTTGTACGCCGGCGTATCAATCGTCCTTCTGCTTCTCTCGTGTCTCCTCGTAACATTGTATAAACGAAAAAGACTGTAATTATCAAACAAGGGCAGTTCCAAAGGTCGATACACCTTTGAAACTGCCCCTTTATATCCGAACGTTTTAACCTATGACCAATGGATTAACCTATTTCAATGAACCACGTGATCATTATGGGCGCTCCGATAAGGACCATGCCCAGCGCCATGACAATCCTTGTCGTATTTCTAGACAGCTTGTGCTGGGTCGCGGCTGAACGATACCAGCCGCTGAACTGCAGGCGATTCCGGTAGAGTACAAGAAACCACAATACATTCCCTGCGAACAGGAACAGCCAATATAGTCCATTCCAGGGTATCCAGCTCTTCAGCATTTGATGTTCTATGTTGCCCAGAACCATGACAAAGATCATCATAATGATCATCATTCGAATCATTTCCAGAATCGATGAGGCCAATTTGGTCATAACGCTTGCTCCTTTTCAATCATGCTATTCAACTGGACTCAAGCTCTGCTTGTTGATCGTGTACCGATTGTTTTCTTATAAAGTATGAATCCAGCTTCCGGCTGACCCATAAGGACAGTACGATAAAGGCAAGGACTCCGAACAATTTAAAAGGTTCCGCAATAAAATCGGACAGGTTGGCACCGATGTAAGAGACACAGAACACCATAATGCCCTTGCCCAAGGTGACAGCCATCAGATAGGACATCAGGTTCATTCTGGCCAGCCCGGCGGCCACATTGACCGCGACAAACGGCCCAACGGGAAGTATGCCAAGCAGGAAAACGTAACTGAAACCGTTGCGCTGAATCCAGCGCATACCACGCTGAACTTTAGGCTTTTTTGCCCAGCGTTCGATCAGGGGTGTACCGGATATTTTGCGCACGATGAGAAAGGTCGTTAAACATCCTGCCACCATACCGATCCAGGAGTAAAGAAACCCTGCCCAAAGCCCATACACCGCCGCATTCACACCCACGATCACGATCGTGGGCATCGGTGGAATGAAGGACTTTAGGAACGTCAGAAGGATGCCCGGCAGCGGGCCTAATGCTCTAAATTGGTCCAATAACCACTCCAGGTTGCTCTCTGTAAAGTAAGACATGATGTCCAAGTAGCCAATCAATGACTTCACCCATTTCTGCTAAGTATTGCCGACTAGCCGACTTGAAGCACCTGATTCAGCTGAGCCAGATGGTGGTTGTCGTGCCAGATGAAATCCCGCATAAATTGCGCCACCTCAAAAAGGTGCCCGTCCGCGTCCGTGTACCGCAACTCATATGCCGTTTCAGGCAAGGCTTCGATCGCCCGGATCAGTTTCTCCCTAGCGCTTATCGTCTGATCCACCAGCGTTTCCGTTGATAACGTCGTGGCATATTGCCTCGACTCTTCATTGAAAGTGTCATAATCTATATGACGGACAGTCAAAACATCCCCTGTGGAAATTTTGGAAATGGCTTCATTGTAAAAATACTCATCCCACCGCATGATATGGCACACCACATCACGTACGGTCCATTTCCCCTCTGCCATCGGGGTGTTCCAGAATCCCTCTTCCTGTACCGCGAACCCTCTCACTTTGCCGATCCACGCGGAATACTCATTCAGCAGCTGCTGTTTGTCACTCATATCCATTCTCCTTGTCCATATAAGATTTAATATAGGCGTCAAGTCGATCCTCCGGCCAATGATATATCTGGAGCAGCTCCTCATAAGGATCGCCCGTGATACGCAACAGCTTCGCAAAGGCAGGCTCCGTCTTATAACCCGACCTCTTCAGCTCGATAATCCCTTGTCTTGCAGTTTCACCGAGCCGCTTCAAAAGCTTGTATTCGACAATCATATGACGGTAACCATTCTGACTCGTTGAAGGTAATGGCTGTGCAAAAACCTCGAATTCCCATCCTTTGTACCGAAATCGCGCTACCGATCGATCCACGTTGTTGACGGTACGGGATGAGCACGTGAAATTCGCAACATCTTCGCTATAACGCGTCTTGAGCTCTCGTTCAAAGCAGGCAAAATCCGTCACATGGCATATGATATCGAGATCGCTTGATTCGATGTCAATCCCGATAGGAATCGTGCCCACCAATATCGGGTTATAGGGTTTCAGATGATCCCATAGTCTAAGCTCGTCTATAACCATGGCTGCTTGCTTCTGTTTATCGGAGCCCAGACGTAAGTATTCCAAGTTAAGAAAATCCATGTTTTCTTGCATGGCTGCTCCACCTGCCTTACTCCTCTGAACTTACAGGTCAGCGTTCGGTCCACGTCGTCCGAACATAGCCCAGCTTCATGCCGACCGATTCCATGTTGCGATGGCTCTGTGATAAGAAGGCACATTGCCCGACAACCAGACTGCAACCTTCAAGCTTCGCGTCCCGTATTCTCCTGCGAAGCAGCTCCAGCTGCAAGCCTTGTCTGCGGTACTCCGGGAGTGTCGCCGCAAATGTTAGTGACGCTGTCGATTGATTTACGTACATAACGCCAGCTGCGGCCGGCTCATCTTCTACATAAGCCATATAGAATTTCCATCCCGGCCGTGAATACAATACACGGTTATTCGAGGCTACAGATGGAATTCCTTGATCAGGCAATCCTGTTCCACGGCAATGAACTTTAGCATAATCCTCAAATTCATCTTTGTCTATTGCTCTGATCACAATTCCATTACCTTGCACCCCCTCCAGCTCCTGCGGGTTCATATACATGGAATTATGAAAAGCAGATTGATAGAATCCGCGTTCGGCAAGCGCAGCCAGGAATTCCTGATTTACCAAGCCGGGCACGATTTCGAACTGGAATTTGCGCTCCCTCGATTGATAAAAGTCGATGATTTCGTCCACGTTATTCAGATCCTCTGAACGCAGTCCTTTCACCGTGTTAAAAGAAAGCCAAGGCATCGTCTTGCTGTACAAGCACAGCGCATGGCCGAAGCGTTTCATTTCGACCCCTTCGGGATTTCCGGTCCGACCTTCGATTGCTTTCATTCGATCCAACATATAATCGTTTTCTGAATCTTGAATTCGTTGGATAAGTTCCTCAGATGGAAGATGCCGCATATTGCCTCCTATGTATTATAACTAGTGATTCTAACTGGATAAATAGAGCCCGAAGATCGCTTGTTGATGCTTCGGGCTCTTACTTGCTGTGTATGTTTTATTTCGCGCTGCCCGGCAGATCGCAAGATCCGTCGGCGCACATGCCGTCGCTGCTGTCGGAATCATTCACCATCACTAGCGGATTCGCTTCACGATAAGCCTTATCCAAAGCGTCCGTGAACACTTCCAGTGACTGCGCACCGGACACGGCGTATTTGACTCCCAGCACGAAGAACGGCACTCCCCGAATTCCCAAATTTGCTGCAGCTGCTTCGTCTGCCCTTACTTCGGACTGGAAATCGTCACTCTCGAGCGCGGCCGCAGCCAAATCGCGGTCCAGGCCGACTTGAGCCGCCAGATCGGCCAATCGATTCTTATCGCCAAGATTCTCGCCGTCTGTAAAGTGTGCACGGAACAACCGCTCCGTCATTTCTTTCATTTTACCATGCCCGGATGCAAAATGAACCAGGCGGTGAGCATCAAATGAATTGGCCGGGATGACGCGATCCATGTGATACGTAAGCCCGACGCTTGCCGCTTGCTGGGTCACGTTGGCGTTCGCAGCCTTGGCCTGTTCGATACTCATGCCGTATTTGGATGCCAATATCTCGTCCATGGAAACCCCGGCTTGATACGATGCACCGGGATCAAGCTCAAAGCTGCGGTAAACCACTTCAACTTGATCTTTATTAGGGAATTGCTCCAAAGCCGATTCGAAACGGCGTTTACCAATATAACAGAACGGACACATAAAATCCGACCATATTTCCACTTTCATTCTTTTCGCCTCCTAGCGAGCATTAATACTAACTTACTTATTGTAACCCGCTTTCAGCATGACATCAACACCTCACATGAATATGGAAAGGTCTTGCAAGAATGCTCAGGATACCGAGTACAAATACGCCGGTTATCTAAGCGGGGTTGTTCTCCTCTAATCTGGCAAGAACCCAATCCGTCACAACCTTGAAGCCTTGATTTCCCTTCAGGGAACTATTGATCACCAGATCCGCATGCCAGCGGGTAGGCTCAACATATTCATCGTGCCTGTATCTTACAAGCTGCAAATATTCCTGAAGCACACTTTCCTCGCTATGCCCCTTTTCTATAAACCACCGGTTTCTGCGAAGCATTCTTTCATCCGCGGGGCAATCTACGAACAGCTTCAAATGAAGCGAGTTCCGAAGGGATTCGAATTGATACAATAGAAATCCTTCAATGACAATTATGTCGTATTTGCCATTATGGACGGCGTGATCATAATCCGCGGTCAGACGCTCGATATCGACGGCATCCGGATGGTTAAAATCCTCAAACATTTGATTGGTGAAGGGCGCTTTGGCCAAGGGTCTAATGGACTTATAATATTTATCCATATGGAAGATCGCCACCCGGTACTCGCTTAACCTCTCCTTGAGCTTAAGACTTAGCGTTGTCTTGCCGCTCCCCGAACCTCCGCCAATCCCGATCATTAAAGTCTGCCTATGCTCCATATCCTTTCATCTTCCTCCATATGTATGTCCAAGGTATAGGTTCCATTATTATACAACCGATCCAAGTAAGTTGAAAGATCCTCGTTACAAGAAAACATCTCCCGGTCCCGGTGTACGATCACAGAAGACAGACCGTTTTTAAAGGAAGTTTTTCTTCCGATATCAGGAAGGCTCACGCTTCGACGTTTACTGTCTGATATCAAAAATAAAAAACAGACAGCATAACGCTGCCTGTCACTTATATTTTTTCCAATCCATTTCGCTATGTTCCAGTAAATATTCAAAATCATTGTCGCGCCGCTTCTGTTCTGCCTTGCGAACAGCTTCCCGTTCCTGCCTTTCCTTCTCAAGCCGCTCGGCTTCATTGGCTTTCAAGGATTCGGTTGTTGCCTTCAACTTCGCCAGAACTTGAGGGTCCAGCATATCCTTTAACGTCGCGGGTTTATCGGCAGCCTCGGTTCGCGGCAAAGGGGACTTTTGTTTCTTTTTTGCCATGTTCATTCACCTCGATTTCCACATTATTATATCATCTTATGAAGGACCTGGCATCTATATCTGCTTGGTTATAACCACGAAAAAAGAGAGCCTCTCGGCTCTCCTTCTCCTTATGTATACTTACTTTGAGGGCGATCGATGGGACTTGAACCCACGAATGCCGGAGCCACAATCCGGTGCGTTAACCCCTTCGCCACGACCGCCATGATATTGGGCATTTCATATGCCCGAGATAATAATTTATCAGATATTTAGCTATTTGGCAAATTGTAATTTCTTACATCCCATTCTTGATTTCAACGGAAAGAACATACTATACTTACTTGATTCCAACTATCAGATAATAGCGCCCTTATTCGATACAACATGATGATATAAGGCACGGGAGGAAGCACAGCGATGATCTATCATATTGACTATGTCTCGGAGGGATTGCATATCAAGGGGTATCTTGGTCTGCCGCCGCAACTGCCCCGTTCGGTCGCCCATGAGATGTCCAAAGCGTTCAACGCAATTCACGGCGTTACAATAACCGGCACGCTGGCATGCTCCTTAAACTTGGATCCTGTTTCACACGAACCACCTAAGCCAGTGACTGAGCCTAAGCTTCCTTTGGTCCTGTATTGCCGCGGCGGCATTGGACGGGTTGGCGCTGTAAGGTTGAAGTGGGTTGAAGAATTCGCTGCGCAAGGATATGCCGTGTTTGCTCCGGCCTATCGCGGAAATGAAGGCAGCGAGGGCAGGGATGAATTCGGCGGTGCCGATACGATGGATGTGATCTCCGCAATTGAATGGCTATCGAGCATTTCCTGGATAGATAACCGTCGTATTCATCTGTTGGGCTTTTCCCGCGGTGCGATCAATGCTGCCGTGGCAGCCGCTCTGTCACCACATGTATCCAAAATGATTCTCTGGAGCGGCGTCTCCGATCTGGCACAAACCTACGAAGAACGGATAGATCTGCGCAGAATGATGAAACGCGTCATTGGCGGAACGCCTGCCAAAGTACCTGAGCAGTATCTTCTTCGATCGCCGATCCATTATGCAGACCGTATCCGATGTCCCGTCCTGCTTGTCCATGGGACGCGGGACGAGCAAGTCCTGGTGGAGCATAGTTACCGGATGCTGGACAAGCTTCAAGAACAGGGGCACCAGCCGGAAGCGCATCTGTACGAAGGGCTTGGACATCATTTCCCGCCACCGCAGCATGCAGCGTCGATCAACCGAATGTTCGACTGGTTGAAGAAATAAGAAGAAGTTGAGGAGCGCTCCTCAACTTCTTCTTGTCTCTCTCCAAGCACATGATTTGTTTGGCATTTCTTCCTCCTAGTTGTGCCCAGCAGCCGTCTCAATCCAGTATTTACACGTCCCGTTCGTAATGGAACTTAACTCACCGTGATTCGATTCAATGATGCAGCGGGAAGCCAGATTGGATTCATCGCAGGTCAGAAGGACCCGGCTTATGTTCTTCTCATTGGCCTTCTTGACCAATTCCGCCAACAGCCGCTTGCCATATCCTTTCCTACGCTCCGACGGCCGGATGACATACCCGATATGTCCCCCTAGCTCTTGCAGATTGTCATTCAAGCGATGTCTCAGCTTACCATATCCTATGGGCTTGTCGTTATCGTATAACCAATATATCGTCTGGGGAACATACTGCTCCGGCAGATCGATGCCTCTCGCCATTTCGTAATTGCGCTGCACCTTGGAAGCGAACTCTTCCATGCTCCCGCTTTTTAGACCATTAACGAATCCGTTCCCGCCCTGGCCGATTTCCTGGACCATGAACAGCAGACTTTCATCCTCCAGCACCTGCAGCTCCCTTAATACGAGTCCCATGCCTATTCCTCCACTTGAAAGATCGAATCTACAATGACGGGCAGCTGATCCCGTAAGGATACGGCTCCGAATACGGATCTGGCGTGAATTCCTTGATCCCCGAACACCTCAAGCATCAAGTCCGAGAATCCATTCAACACCTTATGATGCTCCTCATAGTCGGTTGTTGCGTTAACGAAGCCTTGCACCTTGACCACGCGCTTCACTTTATCAAGTGATCCCAGCCCTTCCCTTAATACGGCCAGAACTTCAATCCCGGTCAGACGGGCATATTCATACCCCTGCTCTGTTGTGTAATGCTCTCCGAGCTTCCCTCTCGGCTGTCCTGAGGGACCCTTGCCTGAAACATACATCAACCCGTTAACGATGACATAGTTGGCATACTTGGCTGCTGGCGAGCCTGCTTTAGGCAGGCTGATACCCAGCTGCTCCAGACGTTCCTCGGCATGAACGGTCATGTGATCACTCCTACAGGAAAAATATTCTATCTAAATTTCAACTATTGTATCACGGAATGGCCCATTTACAAGTAAAAAAAGACCAACCACACGCATCGAGGCTGGTCTTGAATTCAACAACATGTCTGATGTTTAGATCCGGAACGAATAAGATGCATAACGCTCCGCGTTATGAATGGCCTGCCATACGTCCGTCGTCTCGGCGCCCGGATACCAGTAGGCATAACCGGCAATCTGATATTTGGCGGCCATGAGATGTTTCATCGATAAAGAACGGGATTCCTCGGTCCATATGCGATGCGGAATGCCGCCGCTGTTATAAGCTGCTTCATACTGCGCCACGCTCTTATTCCATGTGAATGAAGCTTTGTTCAGGCGTATGCGATGTCCCTGCTCAGCCAATGTAATGTCTTGCGAGGACACCGAGGAAGCGATCTTCCAATCCCTCGTGTACAGCGGATACGCGATGATGCTCTTCTTCGCCGGAACTTGGGTCAGCAGCTTGCTCAGTCCAGATTCGCTCCAAGGGAGCGAGGAAACGGAGCCCGCTTTGGGTGAACCGCCCCAGTGCTGGTCATAACTCATGAGTACCATATAGTCCACTTGTGTGCCAAGAGCTGCGTAATCGAATGCAGCCGTCCAATCCGTATTCAGATCAGGTGAAACATCGATGGATAGCTTGGCTCCGAGCCGCCTCATCTCTATGGATAATTGCGTGATAAAGGCCGTCAGATTCTGGCGATCCTGCGGCATGACGTTCTCAAAATCAATATTGATCCCGTCCAATCGATACCGGGATACATTCGCTGCAATACGGTCAACGACAGACTTCCGGGACTGAGCGCTGCTCAGTACTTGGTGAGTTCCTTCCGCATTCCCGCGGTTTCCCACCATAGCCCACACCTGCCGACTGTTGTTGTGAGCCCAATTCAACAGCTCCTTGTCGGTATGGTCCGTCACCTTGCCGTTTGCCTCCATGTAGTACCAGCGCGGTACCAGAACATTCAAGCCGGCCCGTTTGGCATAGGTGATGTATTGCTGGGTCGTACCATTATACAACCAGCCCATATGAACATTTGCAGGAGTTTGAAGGTTAATCTGGGTCAGCACATTTCCTGACTGCAAGACCCGGTCCAGCAGCATTGCCGTCTCTTCCCGGGTGATTGCGTCCTGGGGTCTGAACTGTCCCTTGCTTCCCTGCAGCCAGCCTGTATCCGTCGCTTTACCCACCGCATTCCAAGCCCATTCCGCGATGGAAGCAGAATCCGTATAGTAGTTGGTCGTATTTCCGTTATAGTATCCATTTTCTTTCATAGCACGAATCACCATCACGGCAGCCTCTTGCCTTGTTATGGAAGCATTCGGGTAGAACCGGTAACCATTCCCCTCAACAATGGATAAATTAAGTCCCGCGTGAACCCAGCCATAATACCATGCGGATTTGGAAACATCCCGAAACGCGGACAAATCGTTTGGAACAGGCTCCAGCTTGAGCATTCTGGCAATCATGGCAATGAATTCGGCCCGGGTAACCGGATTTCGCGGCAAAAAAGCTCCTGTGCCATCCCCGCTTACGATACCTCTCTTGGCCAGACGCTGGATCGCGTCTTTGGCAAAGCTTGCCGAGATATCGTGAAAACCGGTCGGACTAGGAGCTTGAGCCGCGGATGCCTGTAGATGGCCAAAAAGCGATGAAAATGACAGCAGCAAACAAAGTGACAGGAAATATTTTTTCAAAGGGACGCCTCGATTCTATTCTATCATCTGATACCATCAGCATATCAGATGATCATAGAATCAGGCATTATTCATTTCTTGGTAATATTCGCTGCCGGTATAGATTTAACAGGATAAGATAACCGCACCGATCCCTTCTACAACAAGGGAATCCCGGGTTAAACGCGTAATATGCTCTTCGCCAAGCAGAATCTTCCATTCGCCCAGCTCAGGCAAAGCAAGGGAGGACTCTTTCCGTCCGGCATAATAGAGCACATAGATATGTTTCTCTGGATCGCCGCCCGCATGATCACGAAGCGTGAAAGCGACAGCATGCTCAGGACATGGTTCAAACCGAAGATGCTTACGAATCGACGCGGCATCCCTCAATCTGAATGCCGGATGATTCTTCCGGAGCTGAACGAGCCGTTGAATGTATTTCACTCCATCCTGGTGCTCCGATGCCATACCCCAGTCCAGCCGATTCACTTCATCACTAGCGTTATAACTGTTCTCCACTCCGTTCTTGGAGCGGTAATACTCTTGGCCGGCGTGCAGGAAAGGGATTCCTTGACTGGTTAGGATCATGGCCGATGACAGCCGGTGCATATCGCGACGTGTCGCATCATTTTCCCCTTTGGTCGACAGCATAATTTTGTCCCATAGGGTATGGTTATCATGACATTCCACGTAATTTACGCACTGATCCGGTTCAGTAGCAAACGCCTTAATATCTTTGGAATACGGAATGCCGCCCACGATGCCTTGCTTCACTTTATGAAGTATTCCACTGCCGCCGCTCACAAAGCCCTTATATTCAAAATGAAAAATATCTCCTTTAACGGCATCGCGGAATCCGTCGTTAAAGTGAGCGATACGCGGCATCACGGCTGCTTGCTGCTGATTCGCTCGCTTCTTCTCTTCCAGCTCGGTATTCATGACCCAGCCTTCGCCGATCGTGATGATCGACGGATCAATCTCGTCCAGGCGCGTCCGGATTTCATTCATCGTCTCCACATCCAGCAATCCCATCAGGTCAAAACGGAAACCGTCAACCCGGTACTCCTCCACCCAATGCAGAACGGATTCCACAATGAATTTCCGCATCATCGGACGCTCGGATGCCGTATCGTTACCGCACCCGGATCCGTTGGAAAATTTGCCGTCCTTCGTATAACGCAGGTAATATCCGGGGACCAGCTTCGTGAAATTGATTAGATACCCGTCATATACATGGTTATACACCACATCCATGATGACCCGTAGGCCTTGATCGTGGAATGTCTGAATCAACTCCTTCAATTCACGAATCCGAACCTCCGGCACATACGGATCCGTAGAATACGAGCCCTCGGGAGCATTGTAGTTCTTCGGGTCGTATCCCCAATTGTACTGCGGCTCATGAAGCCTGGTTTCATCTACGCTTTCCGTCGCAAAATCGTAGATCGGGAGCAGCTCTACATGCGTAGCCCCAAGCTCAACAATATGATCAAGCCCTGTACGAATCCCTCCGGGACCTCGGGTACCTGTCTCCGCCAGACCTTTAAACTTGCCTTTATGTTTCACTCCGCTGCCTTGATGAATGGTGTAATCACGAACATGCAGCTCATAGATCACGGCATCTAGAGGACTATGAAGCGGCGGTTTGTCTTCTGTCCAGTGCTTAGGATCGGTCGAGGCCATGTCCAAGATGTAAGCACGATCCCCGTTGACGCCTACGGCGCCAGCATAAGGGTCGACAGCTTCGTTCCATTGATCCCCGATAAGGACCTGGTAGGTGTAGAACATGCCTTGAAGATTCTCTCCTACTTTCAGCAGCCAAGTTCCCTTCACATCACGCGTCATCGCGAAACGCCGGGCTTCTGCTGCCTGCCAATCCGGATACAGCAGGACGTATGCCTCGCTAGCCGTCGGTGCCCACAGTCGAAACGTGGACTCTTCAGGTTGGTAGGTTAAACCTAGATCCGTTCCATCATAATAAAATAGCTTGTCAAATTCCTTATCAAAGACGGAGACTCCCCCGGTGACCGCGGGATCTCCGTAGTGAATAACAGCGTTGCTTTCTTTTTGTACCGACAAGATGTTCACTCCTCATGTATGCTTCCTATCCAATTGTATCCGTTCAACTTCTTCCTCCGTAATGGTACGGGTACCATATCGGGCTTCCTCGTAAAGCTCAATCAAGGATTGTGGAATACGATCCTTCCTTCCATTCCATTCCTTAAGATCGCTTTCGGTTTCCCGCGGCGTTAGCGATGCTTTCCAATTATAGCCTTCCCTGATACTTCGGGAAAGTATCATCCGATACATTCGGCGAATTTTCTCGTTCAAATGCTCCGATCCTTCTCCCGCCCGAAACTTTCCGCCGATACGAATACCGGACAACATCCGTTTTAGTCGTTTGGATGCGGGGTCATGTTCAATATTCTCCACTTCATCCTCATAACCTAACGAGGGCTGAACGTTCTGTCTGTTCATCATCCTGTTCATCCATGCAGAGAATCTTCTATATAGTTTAGGCAGGACTTTGCCAAACCTGAACAGAACATACATCATCCCGATCCCTATAACGGTGAACACGCCATAGATCAGCACTTGCTCCAATACTTTCATCCATGGGCTCGGCGGCTTGGTTTCTTCATCAAGAAACGACATTTCGGGAGGAGGCTCCGACGACGAAGGCGGTTCCGGAGTCTGCTCCGCACCGGAGCTGAACCATCCGGAGATCCATGCAGCGATCCCTCTCGCCATATCAGAGACCCATTGCTGCAGCTGCGGCAAGAAGGCGACCACCGCAACCAGAAGCAGCAATACGAGGATAAACCAGCGATTGTAACGCAGAACCCGACGTTCCAACACGGGCTGATCATTGCCTGGCAGTGTTTCATCCAACACCAACTGCCGATTGACAAGCAACAGGGTTAATCCTAACGCCGCTGCCCCCATCCAGGTCAGAGAGGATATACCACCCTGGAATGAATCCATAAAACTTAATATAAAACTGCTGACCCCGAACAAAATCAATCCTATTAAGAAATACGTCCCCGGAAACATCAGATTCCAGCTTGCCTGCTCCATTCGGCTGCCGCGATAACTGGCAATAAATATAAGGGGGATGAAATAAGCAAGGGTGATATCTACGCCTACAAAGGCGATGGCTGCCGTAATGGAAACCAGGCACGCCCATAAGGTTGCCTTAAACTGTCGATCCAGCTTGAACCATCGCGCACCTGTGTAGCCAAGTAAGTACCCGCCTAATACTAGGGCAGGCCATACCCATCGGTGCGATTCAGGCAGCAGATAGAACGCCGGAATAAAGAGTACCGGAAAATAGAGCACGCATTCCACGAATCCCTGCAAGAACGTTTTTATAAATCCAGTGTCTCGAGAGGTCATGCAGACACCTCCTTCGCAGGAGACGGCGCTTCACCGAGAGGAAATACCTGAATCGTGTGCCCATGGTCCCGAAAACGCTGAAACATCTCTTCCAGCCTGGGACTGACGTAAGTGCTTAGAATGAGGATATCTCTAGCCTCTTCATGCCGGGACAGTTCAGAGGCCAGATAATCATGAAAAGAAGCCTTTCGGGTCAGCTCCAGTCTCGCCAGCATTTCAAATATCAGATGCTGCTGTGTCATGCCGCCTGCAACCGGGACGAATGCTTCATCGGTTGAATCCTCGCCAAGCGTTCCGTTTGTTCCCATTCCGATCTCCATGCCCTGCGGTAATAAATGAGCTGTAATGCCCGCT
This sequence comes from Paenibacillus sp. FSL W7-1332, assembly GCF_037969785.1. Classification (NCBI taxonomy): domain Bacteria; kingdom Bacillati; phylum Bacillota; class Bacilli; order Caryophanales; family Paenibacillaceae; genus Paenibacillus; species Paenibacillus sp. FSL W7-1332. The sequence continues at coordinate 4,703,414 of NZ_CP150209.1, forward strand.
GCCAGTCGGATGCCATACTCGATCGGCTCGGGCCGCGTCGCTTTGCTCCACATCTGCTCATGATCCTCTATATTCAGATAGATCAAGAGTCGGCTGTCCGCTGTGGTATCCCGCCTGTGAACCTGCAAGATGCCCGTCCGTGCGGTCGCTTTCCATTGAATATCCTTCAGCGGATCGCCGTCCCGATATTCGCGTACGCCTGATATCAGGAAAGGATCCTCCAAGATCCATCTTCGCACCAGCATTTCGCCCATCCAGGTCTGGACCGGGAGGGCCATGTCCGTCACATCCATCGGCATCGGGTACACGATAATGCCACCGGACAACGTCTTGCTCTGGACAATCGACTCCATTCCGACCAGATCCCCCGTCGTCATCGATACCGTACCCAGCTTGTACAGACCTCTGCGCTTAGCGGTAATCCGATGTCTGCGAAGGATCTTGGTCCATGGCAGAAGACTGAAGAAGCTCTTGTGGTTCTGATTGAATTGCCCCTCACTGATATCCAGGTTCAATTGATTATCAAATGCCAGCCCCGAGCGGAATTGGGATTCTACTCTTAACCAGGGCACAGGCAGCGCTTTGCGGTTCTCAATGATTTCGATCAATTCCACGGAATCTCCCTCATAGCAGGTCGACACCTTGAAGGAACGGCTGTAGTTCAGCTTTTTGAGTGCCGTCCGTTTGAAAACCTTGCCCTGCACAACGATGACCACAGCGGCGATTAACAATATCCAATAGGCTCCCATCGCCATCCGCCCCCTACGACGAAATGCCTTCTTCTGTCGGTACGGGAACCTGCTGCAGCAGCCGTTCGATCACTTCTTCCGCCGCGGCCGCACCGCCGCGGCTGTGAAGCGTCCCTCGAAGCTTCAGCCGATGCGCCCATGTCGGCACAGCCAATTCCTTCACATCATCAGGGGTAACAAACTCCCTGCCCTTCAGGACGGCTTGTACTTGCACCGCCTTCAATAAGGCTTGGCAGCCCCTTGGGCTTACGCCCGAGGCAACCGCCTCATCCCGTCTTGAATGCTCGGAAAGCGCAACGATATAGGATAACATCACATCACTGACATGTACTTTGCTGACGATATGTCTGGCTTGTACGATCCGCTCAGACGTTGCAATCGCCATTAGGGACTCCAAGGGTTGATCATCTTTAAATCGCTTCAGAATATTCACGCTTTCCTCTGAGGTAGGGTATCCCATATTCAGTTTGAACAGAAAGCGGTCCAGCTGTGCCTCCGGCAGCGGAAACGTTCCTTGCTGTTCCAGCGGATTTTGCGTCGCGATCACCAAAAACGGCTCTTTCAGCTGATGGGTTACACCGTCAATGCTGATCTGGCGTTCCTCCATGCACTCCAATAAACTGGACTGCGTACGAGGTGTCGCCCGGTTGATTTCATCGGCTAGAAGGATATTCGTGAACAGAGGACCCGGACGGAATTCAAACGTCGCGGATTGTTGATTATAGAAGTAGATGCCGCTCAGATCCGACGGCAGCAAATCCGGCGTGAACTGTACTCTCTTAAACGTGCAATCAATCGATTTCGAGATGGATTTGGCCAGCAATGTCTTGCCTGTACCCGGCACATCCTCCAACAGAACATGACCAGAAGTGACCATAGCAATGAATAGTCTGTCAATCAGCTGCTCTTTACCTACCATAACTTTGGAAACGTTTGCTCGAATGTCGTCGGCAAGACGGCGAACGCCATGATAATCTATAGTAATTGTAACCACTCCTTATGTAGTTTAACTTTACAACAAAGTTCGTCATCACAACCCATAATTCCTGTTACTCGGGGCAAAATAAGAGCGATTGCCGGATATTCGGCTCCCCCGTCCTTTCAAATGCGGCAAGAAGCTGTCCAAGGACAGCTTCCGAAAGTGCACCCTATGGACGGATCATCCGATATTTAAAAATCTGATTATTCTGCCGTCCTTTCTTCCTGTGAAGAAGTCGAATCCGTCCTGCTTTCTGGAATCAATAGTTTGGTCAGCTCCGCTTCAGCCTGCTCGCGACGATCGATCCGGATATCGATATAATGCTTAACCTCAGGCGGCCGGGCATAAAACGGCTCCAGGGACGCATTCCACAGCTTATAGTCCGGATGCCCGCGGAAGCCGATCAGGTGATCCTTAATGCCGCTCCAGCGGACAAGGAATATATATTCATCCCGGTTCTCCACGCACTTGTTAAGCTCATGGCTTACATATCCCTTTTTCGTTAACAGAACGGCGGAAGCTTCCCGAAAGGCACTTTCAAACTCGCTTGCCAGCCCCGGTTTGATATAAAGTATCGCTGATTCCAGTATCATATCGTATCCCCCTCTTCGATATCCATCCGATCAACGGTAAAATGTAACGCTTGTATATAGCAGCGTCATCCTAGGAAAACAAACAAGTAGGTGCAGTCAAGTATATGCTGATATAATGAGAAGCATGAATACACTTATAAGGATGAGACAAACATGGCATTCGGCATCTCGAGACAGGAATTGCAGCAATGGAAGCAGAAGGTTGCACAAGGAGACATCGCTTTTTTGACCCATTATTGGTTCGACAAACGGTTTCCGGAGTTTAATACCGTAACCAAAGTAGGATGCTCGAACATCCAGCGCCTGGAAGACTGGTGTGTATCCAACGGACTTAATCCGGAATATATCCATTACCGTCTGCCTTACCCGCATTTTGATCTGATCGGTCCCAAGCAAACCGAATTACTGCAAAAGTATAACCTCGAAGATCATATCACCCGCTTCGGTCTGTAAACGCGGATCGGTTTATTTTCTCAGAAGACAACAAAACCCGCCTTGATCCACGGCCATTCTCACTACTTGCCGTAATTGAACAGGCGGGTTTTTTAATATTACTGCATCGACTGGTTCGTACCGAGATTTTCGGATTGTTCTGATCTATTTCTATAACATCCTCATGTAACGGCTCCGCTAGTCATCTTCTTCAGAGTCTTGTTAATCCAGATCGCAGCCATTGCGCCTTCCCCCATCGCCACGGTGGTTAATTCGGAATGGACGCCCAGGTCACCCGCGGCCCAAAGTGACTCGACACTCGTCATTTTGGACCTTGGATCGGTCTTGACATGACGGTTGTGCTCCAGCTCTGCCCCCAACTGCTCGGCCAATTCGGAATGGATCATATTCCCGCCAAAAGATAGGAACCCCCGTTCCGCAGGCACGATGCTCCCATCCTCCAACACAACGGCCGATAGGATGCCGCCTTCCTCATGAATTTCCGACACCTTTTTCTCTATATACGGAATCCCGAGCTCCGCCAATTGGGACATATGCTCGGAAGAAGCCGGCTCCCCCTCATGATTGATGTAGATGATATCCTGGGTTCGCTCCGATAGCAGCACAGCCATACTGGCACCGGGATCACCTGATCCCATTACGACGGTCTTGCGATCCTGAATTTCATAACCATCGCAATCAGGACATACAAAGACGGATGTGCCCAGCGTGGGCATCAGGCCTGGCAGCTGGGGAAAACGGTCCATCACGCCTGTTGCGAGCAGCAAGGTTTTGGCCCTGTAATGAACCCCATCTTTACCAGTTAACACAAAATACTCCGATTCATCCCGTTCCGCCTTCCGGATATCATCGGCTGCAAACGTAACGCCGACAGATTCCGCCTGCAGGCGCCCCCGCCCCCTGAGCTCTTCACCAGAGACCCCATCTGGCCATCCAAGGATATTGCGGTAACTCTTGCAGATGGTGGACCGCCCCGTTCCCCGGTCGATCACCAGGACATCATAGGCAGAATACCGCCCCAGCTGTATAGCCGCCTGCAGACCTGCAATTCCGCCGCCAATGATAATGCAATCCTTCACTTCGGTATCCAACATGTAGGTTTATCCACTCATTTCTATATCGAATTAAGCGCAAGAACTCTTTGCTTCAAGATATACTTCAAGAAGAGAGGTACACCCTAAATATTTAACCAATCTGCCGTGATTTACTCCTGAAAAATCAAATAGACCCCGGCACACAGCGCCGAGGTCCAAATCAATGAATTACAGGAGAAGCTGTCCGGCTAATGCACCGGCAATCACAACAAGCCACGGAGGGCTCTTCCAGAACATCAGCATCCCGAACAGCCCCGCGCCGATCACAAATTCAAGCGGACTGTGGATGGAGGATGTCCATATGGGATGGTATAGAGCAGCCAATAGAATCCCGACCACTGCCGCATTCATGCCCGTCAGCAAGCCTTGCAGCTTAGGGTTTCTGCGGATGCTGTTCCAGAAAGGCATGGCCCCTACGATAAGCAGAAATCCAGGCAAAAAGATAGCCAGTGTAGCAACGATACCTCCAGGAATCCCCTGAATCAAGACCCCGAGGTAAGCGGCAAAAGTAAATAACGGACCGGGTACTGCCTGTGTTGCTCCGTAACCCGTCAGGAAATCCTCTTTAGACATCCAGCCGTTCAGCACCGTCTCATTCTCCAGCAGCGGGAGAACGACGTGCCCTCCGCCGAATACTAGCGATCCGGCTCGGTAGAAGCTGTCCACCATGGCTACCCAACCGTTATCGGTCAACCCTTTAAGGAGCGGCAGACCCACTAATAACACAACAAACAGGCCCAAGCAAAAGAGTCCGGCTCTCCGTCCGATCGGCATCTTTATCTCGGGTGCTGCTTCTTCGTTCGCTTGACGCTTGAACAACCACAGTCCCGATAGGCCGGCAAGAGCGATGACCGTCACTTGAGAAATGGGACTCTGCCACAGCAGAACGACTGCCATGGCTATTAACGCTATAGCCGCCCTTACAGGGCCTGAGGCCAGCTTTCCTGCCATACCCAGAACCGCCTGCGCAACGATGGCCACTGCGACAATTTTAAGTCCTTGAATCCAGCCTGCCGAGCCGGGATCGAAGGTTTGCATCAAATAGGCGAAGATCATAAGCATGAGCACGGACGGTAATGTGAAGCCAAGCCAGGCGACGATGCCGCCCCAGATGCCCGCTCGCATCATCCCAACACCAATACCCACCTGGCTGCTGGCGGGTCCGGGAAGAAATTGGGCCAGGGCCACCAGATCCGCATAGCTTTTTTCGTCCAACCATTGCTTGCGGCGCACATAAGTCTGGTGGAAGTATCCAAGATGTGCGATCGGTCCGCCAAACGATGTGAGCCCCAGCTGCAGAGCGGTCCACCAGGTTTCGCCGAGGGCACGCCACCTGCCAGAGGGCTGCCTATTGCCAACTTGAGCTTGAACTTGTTCTTTGTCTGTCTCCGGATTCAATATTCATCGCTCCCCATATGCTTGGTGTCTTGTAATAGAAATCGTAAACCCGTTAACCGTTAAGTATACAGGTCATCTTTATCAAATTTCAGAGTATACCAAACTCTCATGATCAATCTACCCATTTATGTAAACGCTATGAAAATCTAAAGAATTTTGAGTGATATCGTGTGAAATTCCACTATATGTACTAAAAAAAGAACGACCCAGCTGAACTTATGTCCATGGATCGCTCTTCTGTTCCTATTCAATGTATGCGCCACTATTATGTGACTTGTATAACGTTAAGCCTCCGGCTTCGTTTCGTTCGGCACGGACAGATACCCTGGTTTCGCAGCGCCAAAACCAAAAATGAACAATACAACGACAATGGCGGATAATACCGCCAGAGGCACCTTCCATCCGCCTGTCGCATCATGCAGGAAACCGATGAGCAGCGGACCTACAGCAGCCAATAAATAACCTAGCGACTGGGCCATACCGGATAAAGCGGCAGCTTCTTGAGCCGATTTCGTACGAAGGGTAAAGAACATCAGGGATAAACTGAAATTGGCCCCGCCTGAAATACCTACCAGCATCACCCATAGCAGATTTAATGAAGTCAGGCCAGAAAACAAGCCTGCATATCCGGTCAGCATAGACAAGGCAGAGATCGTCACCAGCATGCGCTGATTGGGATTCCTCCCAGCCAGAACAGGAATAATAAAGGAGAATGGCAGGCTGACAAATTGGAGAATCGAGAGCATCCAGCCCGCGGCACTATAATCCATGCCTTGGCTTCTTAGAATCTCGGGCAGCCATGAGATGTTCACGTAGAACGTAAACGATTGAAGACCCATGAATAAAGTAATGTACCAAGCAAGCGGTGACCTCAGCACACTCTGATGTTTGGTAGCAGCCGAACTGACCTCAGCGGTTCTTCCGGAGCTCCGGCGCTGGATGATCCATACGATGAGAGCCAAGACGGATAACGAACCCCAAATTAATAGGGACCCTTGCCAACCAAGACCTGCTTGGGTAGCCAGCGGCACGCTGATCCCGGATGCGATCGCGGCGAGCAGGTTCATCGAAGCAGAGTACGTCCCCGTCATCAACCCGATATGCCGCGGGAAATCCCGCTTGACCAGACTTGGAAGCAGCACGTTCCCAACGGCTATAGCCATTCCGAGAAATGCGGTACCGATTAACAGCGTATAAGGGGATGATATCGAGCGGATGCCGATGCCGAATGTCAGCACCACCATACTTAGTAAAAGAGTAGTCTCCAGCCCCCATTTTTTAGCCATGGCCGGTGCCATTGGCGACAATAAAGCAAAGGCTAATAGCGGCAGTGTAGTGAGCATACCCGCCAACGTGTTCGAGATTCCCGTATCGTCGCGGATGATCCCGATCAGCGGGCCAACCGATGTAATCGCCGCTCTCAGGTTAATGGCAATCAGGATAATACCTGCAAACATCATCCATGTGCGCCCGGCGGAAGTTGTGTTTTGATCTATTGATGTTCTTGATGTCATGACATGAACTCCTTACTTTCAAGCGATATGTAAAAATAAACTTATCCGAGTTTATCACAAACCCGGATATTAGGCTATAGCCTCGGGAAGCTTCATGGCAGCTTATAGGGCCAGTCTGTCGCCTATTCAGCGTTGTACATTAACCTGTAGACGCACGTATAGAGCCCTACACAAGCGGGCTCCAAGCATACACGGATAACTTTTGGACATCACGAATGAATTCATTATACCGTTTCTGTATTTCCTCGGATGCGTACTGACGGAACTGCTCGAAGATCCCCATGCACCGCAGCATCCCGTTATCACTTTTGGTTCTGATCGAATACTCGAGGCTGTCCAGGATATAGGATAACCCCCGATCATACTGTTTAGCATTTAAATAGTATATCCCTAACTCGGCGAGGAGGCGGGTGTACCGGTTTAATGTGACCCGATTGCTAACCTTTCCAAGTTGATTTTGCTGCGATCTATAATGCAGATGCTCTTTAAAGCGTTCCAAAATTGGATCAACCTGAAGTTGATAACGATTAGCTGCGACCATGATATTGCATAGAGCTAGAAAAATCTCATCATTTCTTGATTCAACATAATCTACATACTGATTCAGAGAACCTGGCTGCCCACTCATTAAACCATACATATATCGATTAGCCTCAGCCCATTCGCTGAACTGCTCCAAAATCAGAGATTCCTCTTGGCTCGGATTTATTACCCAATCTGGTTTATCATACAATGATACATAGTGGAGAGCATGATCGTAATCACCTCGTTCTTGATACACAAATGCCTGAATTAGGTACGAATATAGTAAATAAAAAAGAAGAGGTCTCTTTGGAAATTCAAGCGATTCAAACGTATCTCTATTTTGCTGATAATGAATTCTGGCTTGATGTTCCATTCTTTTGGCTAGAGCTTCGATTTTATCCATTCGCTGCAAAGATATATTTAAATTAATAAGCTTAACTAACGCATCCAATTGATAGATTTCATCTAACCTATCAATATAAGGCTCAAAGTATACAGCAGCTTGTAAATTTTCCTCTTGGTTCTCACCTAACCTGATTAAGAATAGTCGATACTGGCAAAGAGCTAACCGTTCGGAATACTGAAATTTTTCGCACTCGGCAACGCACTCGTATAACAAAGCTGCGGCTTCACGCTTCTCCTCGTTGAATAAGGTCTCCGCCATATCAAAAAGCATCGGTGCGTAGTTAATGTTTTCCATCGTCATTCGTGCAGCTCTATGCAAACAATCCAATTTATCCAGTTCTGCACATCGCTCAAGAAAAGGTCCAAGCCTTCGCCAATCCGGAGTCGTATGAAAAATGCTTTCCGTTATGTAAAGTTCGTAGAAATGCCCCTCTTCCAGACCCATCCCTTCGGTTATCCGGTCTAACTGGTGCATGGACATAGGACGATTCCCATTCAGGATATTACTAAGTGTCCCGCTGTTAATACCCGATATCCTGGCAAATTGGTTGATTGTCATATGATGATTCTGCAAATATCTAACTATTTCTCCGCGAATCGTGGCTGTCGTCTCCAAGTAACAACACCCCCAGATGGAAAACCAAGTATTAGTATAGTAAATAATAACATGCTATTATTTTACATTCGTTTGGTCAATAGTGATAATGAATTGCTCTTTTTTTATAATTCGAAAAATACATTAATAAAAAGAAGATAGTCCCTCGTTTTTCAGGAACTATCTTCTTTAAGATATCTTTAGTACCAGTATTATCACTGTATCCTAACTTATTAGCTTCCGACACCATGATCATGTGATAATGTTGCCCGATGTGTCGGATCTAACAGATCCGCATTGTTTGAAATAACGGGTAATGTTATTAGCATTACAATACTAAATGTAGCTAGTAGACAAGCCAATTTTCTTTTCATTTAAATCCTGCACCTCACTTACTAAAGTTTTATAGCGTTTCTGACATTCATACGAAGAAAAATCGCGAAACTGTTCAAATAATCCCATACATCTTAGCATACCCCTGTTACTATTTATTGTAATAGATCTGTCTAAACTTTCCAATATAAATTGTAAACCTTTGTCGTAATTTTTTGAATTCAAATAATATATTCCTAATTCAGACAAAAGTCGGGTATATCTTTCAGTATTAACTTGTCGATTAATGGTGCCTATATTACTTGATTGATCTTTAAGTATTAAATACACCTCAAAACGTTCCAATATTTGTTCTACGTTCAAGTCAAAACGATTGGCAGCGATCATAATATTACACAGTGCAGTGAAAATTTCATTCTCTCTAGTCGAAATGTATTCTACGTAATCAGTTAAAACCTCAACTTGTCCAACCATAAGCTGGTAGAGATATTTATTAGCCTCTCCCCAGTCCTTAAACTGATTGATAACCCGAAGTTCATCTATAGAAGGCTCAGTAACCCAGTCAGGATTCATATATAATGATACATAGTATAATCCTTGCTCATAATTTCCTCTTTCTCGACAAACATTTGCTTGAATTAATTGAGCGTACAAAATATAGAATATTAAAGGTTTCACCTCTCCTGCCTCTAGATCATACATTTTCACATCATTCTGATACTGAATCTTTGCTTTACTACCCATTTTTTTAGCTAATTCTTCAACTTTATCCCATCGATTTAGCGATACATTTATATTGATCAATTGTCTTAATGCATCCAACTGATACATTTCATCTAAACGATCCACAAACGGCTCAAAATAAACGGCAGCCTGCAAGTTTGCATCCTGATCATCTGTGAGTTCTAATACAAACAACCGATACTGACAAAGGGCCAACCGCTCCGAATGCTGAAATCGTTCACTCTCCGCCACACTTTTATACAGCAGTACAGCCGCCTCATGTTTTCCCTCTTTGAAAAAAAGCTCTGCCGTTTCAAAGAGTAAGGGGGAATAAGAGATATTATCCATCGTCATCCGGACAGCCTTGTCCAAACAATTCAGCTTCCCCAGCTCCGCGCATCGGTGAAGAAACGGACCCAGCCGACGCCAATCCGGCGTAGCATGAAAGATGCATTCATCTATATACAACTCGTAAAAATAACCCTCTTCCAGACCCATACCTAACGTAATCCGGTCCAACTGCTGCATGGAAATCGGACGGTTCCCATTCAGAATGTTGCTGAGTGTGCCGCTATTGACCCCCGATATCTCAGCAAATCGATTAATCGTCATTTCGTGCTTATGTAGAAACTCTTCCATTTGTTCGCGAATCGTGGCTGTCCTTTCCAAGCTAACACCACCCTCTAGGATCGAACCCAAATATTAGTATATTTCTCTATACAGTAATCATATTGATTAATATTCCAGCGGTCAATACTTATTTACGTCATTTTTTTACAAAAAATAACCAATACAATTTAAAAATGCCAAAATCAGCACTTTTCTTTACTATTTATATATCGTCATATGGATCACTACGATGAGAAAAAGCGCTCCGAAATTTTCGGAAGCGCTTTGAAAGTTGGATTACACCTTAACGGCCCTGACTTCAATCAAGTGCCGTTACTTACTATATACTCTCCTAGCTCCTTCTTGCCTGAATTAAGGTGAACCAATCCGAATCCCCATTAAATACACCGTGTACTCTGTATACAGGCTGATAGAAGCCCTTCGTGTCATATATAAACGTAAGCTCAATTCCTGTTATATCTAGTTGGTCACCTTTTTTAATGACGAGTTGATCAGGCTTTAATATTGCATTTCTTTTGATTTGAGGAAATTCTCCATCCTTGATACGCTCATATACCTCTGCAGGAGACAGGATATCTACTTCCTTAATGAATTGATTCTCTTGGATCCCGTTATTTATCGAATAGATACTGCCATCTTGTTTAAGACCGAGTAACAATTCGCCAGTCCAGTAACTTTCGGTTAACCCCGCTTTATCCGGGAGGGTCCATTGAAATTCTCCGTCCTCCAACGCTGTAACATCAGCCTCTTGGGGGAGTATGCCAAGATCGGCCATCATGATTTTGGCTTTTGAGAGCAGCGGTTCTTGGTCAGCGAATGAAGCCCGATCTGGTACATAATTGTTCTCGGTTAACGACCAGTTCCCCTCTTGGGATTGATAGAATGTATATGATGTTCCTGATTTGTCTTCCATTAGAACCTCACGATCGCCGCCTCGCTCCTTAACCTTCAACACAGATAATCCTAACTTTTGCTGCAGCAGGGCTTCTACACTATCCCGCTGAGTGATTTTCTTGTATACGGGGGCGACCGCAGGTACCGAGCTTAGCTGAAGGGATGTTGTCACTTCAACATCTGTCATATTCCATTGTGTATATGTGTTTATGGCCAGATTGCCGAACTCCTGTTGGGAATACACAATATGCATACCGACAAAAAACAAACCCATGATCAGAGGTATCGCCAGGTTTCCCAGCAGACTTTTCATTCTGACTTTTTTGTTATGAACAATGGAAGCAGCAAGTCTGTATAACTGATATCCAAAAATACCACCAAGCGTGTTGTTCATGATATCAGCAAGCTCAAACAGCCCTGCCCCTGACAGCGTCTGGTAAGTTTCAATAAAGAGCGTAGAACCTACAACGACTAGAAGCAGCCACTTAAATGCTTTACATTTTCGACTGATAAAAGGCAGCAATATTCCCATCGGGATAAACATGATGATATTAAATATACCGTTCTGAAGATCACGTAAGGAATACTTGTTCCATGCTTCAACATAATCGCTGAATGGATGGAGATTCATCTGCAAGAAATGAGAATTGCCGCGGCCCAACATAGTTAGCTCGAGTACAAATACAACATATCCGATAAACAGTGCGCCAAGAAAAAGCTTTTTCATTTGAATCCGTGGCTTTCCCTCTGATTTTTGTTTTCTATAATAAAGATAATAATATAACCCGATTAGAACGAATTCGATCCCGATAATTAATATGACCGGCAGCATTAAAATACGTAGATTCGTATAGATTGCATCGATCCCCAAGACGAGGTCCCCCTTATGACTTTATTCTAATGATGGTTGACACTGTCTTTCCTTGCAGTTTCAAGTCAGAGCCGGTCATTTTTATATACTCTCCTGCTTTAACGCGTCGATAATGTTATCCTTTTTTACTTTCGCGCTGGAATAAAGCATGGCAGAACCGACAATGACAAATACGGCGGCAATGACAGACAGAATACTCATCCAGGGAAGGACGAATCCGTAGCTAAATTTGTTCGCAAATGCCTTATAGATCACATACATCACGATGAAGCTGATAGGAAGCCCGAACAGCAGTGATTTGGCCCCATAAACAACACTTTCGTAGTTCATCATTTTCGCAAAGCCTTTTGGCGTCATTCCAACGGATTTCAGCATCGCAAATTCCCGCTTTCGAAGGGAGATGCTCGTTGAGATCGTATTAAAAATATTCGCAATCGAAATCACGGAAATTAATACGATAAAGCCATAAGAAAAGACGGACATCAATAGTATCATCTGTTCTTCCTGTTTTCTGGATTGGTACAAATTGTACGCATACAGATTAGGCTCTTTCATATCTTCGATTTCCTGCTGCGTTTTCAGCGGGTCCGCACTTTTCAGATAGAGAAAGGTTTGAACGAACTCCCCGCTCTTATCGTCTGCCAGTTGATTCAGGACCTGTTCCGAAACGACTATATTTAGCCCGCCTGTTCCGACTAAGCTCATCCCCATCGGAGATCGATCCGTCAACGCCGCAATGTACACTTTACTTACATCCGTCTCTTGCTCCGTTTCCTCATGGATCGTTGTCAAATCGAGACTTTGCCCGACACTCGCATGAATAGCCTTCGTTTGGACGTATTTTCCCGTATCCATATCTTTATAATCGATCGTATCGATCACGATGGCGGCGGGATGATCCGGATCCGTCAGTGACTCGTAATCTGCGCCGACTGCTTTGGCATAAGCCCGCAGGTTCGAATCATTTAGTGCAGCGATTTTAATATCATAAGGATATTTTCCGTCCTTCAGCATGCTCTTATCCTTCTTGACCGCCTCCTGCAATTCATCGGCGATGGACGCTTCTTCGATCCAAGCGTTCCTGTACAACTCATGAATCACGCTGTATTCCGACACATCCGAAAGGGATGCAATGGATTGAACCAACCGATCGTCTATTCTTTTTTCATTGCCATAGGATAGCTCAATATCATAATTGACGCCTTCCTGCGACATGGCCAAGGATTGTTTCAGATTGCTGGTAAAAAATGATACCGTTAAAAACAGAACGATGCTGATCACGAGCGAGAATACGGTGGCATGGTACCTCCGCTTGTTCCTTTTTAAGTTTTTCAATCCGATCTCCGCTTCGATTCCGAAGAGCTTTCGAATCCATTTCGATGTTTTCACGGTTTTGCCCGTAAGCTTCACATCGGTTGTTTGGCGTATCGCATCCATGGCGGAAATCCGGGATGCTTTGACGGCCGGGTAATACGTCGAAATGAAAATCGTCAACATCGAAACAGCGCAGGTAATCAAAAGTGATAACGGCGTGACGATTACCGTTAGCTTTTCAGTAATTCCTAAAGCTCCTTGTATTGTAGCGTTAATAAACTGAAAAGTAATGCCGATCCCGGCAAGACCGCATAGGATTCCAACAGGAATGCTGATCAAGCCAATAATGACACCTTCAAAAAACACCGAATTTCTCTTCTGCCTTTTTGTAGCCCCCACGCTTGCCAGCATCCCTAAATGGCGGGAACGTTCCGAGACGGAAATCGCAAAAGCATTATAGATGAGCGAAACCGAGCCGATCATAATAACCGCGATCAGGATCACCGATAATGAGAACATCGTGCTGTACGAAGCTTCGCTTTTGGAGACGCCATAATAATGAAGCAAATCGTGATGATATTGGACCGTTTCGATATGGTTGTCCTTTGCCAAATTTGCCGCATGAGCGAATAAGGACTGATTGACCTTTTGCAAGACCACCGCCGCATGGACTCGATCGTTTGCCCCCATGAGGTTTTCATCGACATAGCTAATGGTCGTATACCCCGGGGCCCACGCCGGTTCCCATACGGGATGCTTGATGAAGCCTACCGCCGTGTAATCCCTTGTCGTTATATTTTGCAGCGTTTCGTTCTTTTCGTTATCTACGAAACGCAGCGATTCGGTTTGATCCAGCGGTTGATCGTTCCCTACTTCGAATCGTTTGCCGATGCGAAGGGTAAGACGATCCCCAATTTCATATTTCACCTTGGCGTTTGTCGCAACGGCTTCAGAAATCACAACTTCCTTGTCCGTTTGCGGCAGACGCCCCTTGCTCAATTCAATTGGAAATTGCGCTAAACCCTGTGCATCGTACGCCTTGATGAACAAATACGGCTTATTTGTATTTTTTCCCCCTTCTAATGGGGCATAGCCAATATCCTTGGTGATTGCAAGGGTCTTGGTTGCATCATCGTTTTTTATCGCTGCAAGCTGTTCCTTGTTGACATCTTGGTATAGGACATGCCATTCCCCTTCATCCGCGATGGTTTGCCTTTTCATTAAATCCAAGTAAGAAAAACCAAGCGTTGCAACAGCCGTCACCATGGCAACTGACAACATGACACCTAGAATGGTTACAAGCGTTCGTCTCTTGTTTTGCCTCACATGTCTGACGGTGAGTTTATTGACAATATTCAAGGGCGAATCACCTCGTCTTTGGCCATTCTTCCGTCCTCAATCGAAATGACCCTGTCCGCTTGCAAAGCGATTCGTTCGTCATGCGTGATCACGATCAATGTCTGGCGATAGGTTTTATTCAACATTTGTAATAAGTCGATGATCTCGCTGCTATTCTTGCTGTCCAAATTCCCGGTGGGTTCGTCCGCCAGCATAATGGCAGGATTACTAATGACCGCTCTTCCGATCGACACCCTTTGCTGTTGTCCGCCTGATAATTGATTGGGCAGATGGTTTAAACGATGTTGCAGATTCAGAGTCTTAACCAGACCATCCAACTGCCTCTGATCTACCTTTTGGTTATCAAGCAAGAGCGGGAGCGTAATATTCTCTTCCACCGTCAGGACGGGAATCAGATTAAAAAACTGGTAGATCAGTCCGATTTGTCTCCGCCTGAAGATGGCCAGCTGCGTTTCGTCCAAGTTATACATGTCCGTACCCTCTACGAGGACTTTGCCGCTAGTCGGCCGATCCACACCGCCCAGCATATGCAGCAGCGTGGATTTCCCCGATCCGGACGGGCCGATAATCGCGACGAATTCGCCTTTTTGAACCGAAAATGAAATATCGTCAAGCGCCTTTACCGACGATTCGCCTGTTCCGTATATTTTAGATAAATGCTCGATTTTTAAAATTTCCATTGCCATATCTCCTAAAAGTTTTGTGGGCGTTACTTCTTGAATCGACTTCGTACAAAACTCACTTCGGAAGCATGGGCGCCCCTTCATGCTCAATTCCAGCTATAAACCATCTCTTTATATCCAACATCCCACAGGGTTACATTTCCCTCAATGGTTATCGTAAGCTCATTGGCCTGAGGGAGATAAATGGAGCTCATATCCGGCTCATGGCGTCCGGCTTCTACAGATACAGTCAGGAACTCATGTCCATCGGCGGTAACCCTAATGCTGCCTCGGGAATCCTCCTGATCGGGAATCCCATAATTCAAAAAGAGGTACACCTCCTTCTTATTGCCAAACGTATACGTGTACGTTTCCTTGTTTTTGCCTTCGATGCTGTACACATTATATTGGGGTTCCACGTCTTGACCGCTTATCTTAAGAGTGTTCAGTTTGGTTCCCGTTGAAGGATTCCCCGTACTATCCCTTAAATCGTTTATCGCTACAAAGGGGCTCATCTCTTTGGTGAACACTTGGTCAACGATCCCAAAGACACCCCACACCCCGAGCATAAGGATTAAACCAGAAAAACCGGCATAAACAATATTTTTCCAGTTATTGTTCGTGCGAAAGGCAAGTTTGTATGCCCCGAAGCCTATGGCTGCCCCCAATGAGTTCTGTATGACATCGTTCATGTCAAAGCTGCCGAGGAATGTTAGCGCCTGAATCGTCTCCAGCACGAGAATGGATAGGATGAACAAGGTCATAAAGCGAACAAAGCTAGTCCGATATAACAACGGAATCAATATGCCAAAAGGAATGAACGCGGCGATGTTCCCGAAACCCACAAGATCCATCAGCGTAGGATGTAGAAGATCTAGTCTTGGCAACCTGAAGAAACTGTCAGGCAAAAATATAAAGGTGTACTCGGAGATTTGATCTACCTTACCTACTCTGCCGAAAGCGAAAAACAAAAAATAAAAAATAAACAGGGTGTAGAAAATCGTGATAGCAAAAATAATCTGGCGTTGTTGCTTCAAATGCATGGTCGTACCTCCATCGTTCATCTGTTGACTATCATTTTATCTGTCTAAAATGACTTTTCAGTGACGATGAAGGTGACAGTTCAGTCACTTACGATTAAATCACTTGTTTATAGAACTTAATTCGAAATTGCGTACCCTTGTCGCTGCTGCTTGTCACATCGATCACTCCGTTCTGGCTTGCAATGATGCTGTAAGCCATCGCAAGACCAATGCCGATGCTCCCCTCACTCGCATTTTTCCCTTTATAAAAACGCTTAAATATATAAGGTAAATCTTCTTTTGGAATTCCTTTACCGTTATCGGCAATGATAATTTCCGTAAATAGCGCATTTTCGGAAAAAGAAATGGCTATGCTTCCGCCTTCATGCGTGTGCTCGACGCCATTTTTCAATATATTAATGAGCGCTTCGGCCGTCCATTTGAAATCACCGACAAATGAGACGTTGTCATCACCCTTGATGGTTACCGTTTGGTCCTTGATTTCCAACGGAATCAACACCGGTTCTAATGCCTTTTGTATAAGCTTATTTACGAATACCTGATCTTTTTTGAACTGGATTGTCTTTTCCTCGATTTTCGATAGCTTTAACAAGGAAGAAACAAGCCAATCGATTCGTTCAAGCTGAATACGGATATTGCGAGTGAACTCTGTTCTTTTCGCTGGAGGTAGGTCGGGTTTGCTTAATAAATCCGCCATCACCGTCATGGAGGTAAGTGGCGTTTTAAGCTGATGCGAGATATCGGAAATGGCATCCGTTAGCCCCGTTTTGTCTCGCTGCAGAAGCGACCGCTGCTCTGATAGCATAAGCGTCACTTTATAAATATCATTCTTTAAAATGCTAAGCTCGCCTTCTTGATTATCGCGAGCGTCAAGTGAATAATTACCGCTGCTAATTTCACGCAAATAGACGGACAGCTTTTCAAGTTCGCGGTATCTCCATCTCGTGAATAACAGACTGCTTCCCATAAGTAAAATAGACATGATGAAAACGAGCGCCGCAGCTACAGACGAAATAAAAGCAGCTGCAACGCCCCCCGCTAAACTGATGGAACCCATGATCAACAATAAAATCCGAATCTCTCGATTACGCAGCATCTAATCACCAACCTTATATCCTAAACCGCGTACCGTTTTGATCATCGTGGGATGCTGCGGATCATCCTCCAGCTTTTCCCGCAGCCTTTTGATATATACCGTTAGCGTATTGTCGTTCACGAAGTCGCCTGCCACGTCCCAAATCTGCTCCAAAAGCTGATTTCTTGATAGAACTTGCCCAATATGGTTACCAAAAATCAACAATAAGCGATACTCCAAAGCGGTCAATGAAATTTCGGCGCCGTTTTTATACACTTTTCCTTCCAGCGTATTCATGCGAACCTGGTTCAGGTTAATGATCCCTTGGGTCTGAGGCGACTTATGGTATCTCCGCAGGACGGACTTGATCCGCGAGAGAAGCTCGCGAATACGAAAAGGCTTTGTAATATAATCATCGGCTCCCATATCAAGCCCCATCACGACATTGACCTCATCGTCGATCGCCGTTAGAAAGATGACCGGAATATCTCGTTGGTCTTTCACCATTCTGCACAATTCATAACCGCTTCCATCCGGAAGCGATAAATCAAATAAACATAGAGCGAATTGATCTATATCTTCAGTGAGCACTTTTTTTGCAGATTCGACATCATAGCAAAGAACGGTAGAAAAGCGATCTTGCTTCAGCGAATATTCCAGCCCGGACGCAATTGTTTTATCATCTTCCACTAGCAATATTTTCATCTGCAGATCATCTTTACGAACGACCATGAAGGAATAAGCCTCCTATATTCAAATGTCCGCTAGTTCAAGCTTAGCGGTCGTCAGGCATTTTCAAAGCACACTCTTGATGTTATTCCCGATTAAAGATGTGACTCACCCAACATTAACACGTTATCAGGAATCCTTGCAAAAAGCGATGGAACTGAAACCAGTCATATTATTAACCGGCCTTGATAGATAACTGGCCAGGAAAAAATTAGCGTATAAAAAAACGCTAAGCCTGTCAAGATTGAAGGCTTAGCGTTTTATTCATAGAATGATTCCCGTCTCAACGCAAGATGCTTACCCAAGAACCAAACGATCATCCGACAGCTTATGACCGCTAATCTGCTCAAATTCCCCGAGCAGCTGCTCCACCGTCAGAGATTTCTTGCGCTCTTCGTTCACATCCAGAATGATACGTCCTTTGTCCATCATAATGAGGCGATTGCCTAGACGGATGGCTTGCTCCATGTTATGTGTGACCATGAGCGTGGTCAGCTTCATGTCGCGTACGATGTCATCGGTTATTCGGGTGATCAGCTCCGCACGTGCCGGATCAAGCGCTGCCGTATGTTCATCCAGCAGCAGGATTTGCGGCTGAGTGAAGGTCGCCATCAGCAAGCTTAGCGCTTGACGTTCCCCTCCGGAAAGCATCCCTACTTTGGCTCGGAGCCGATCCTCGAGACCAATGCCGAGCCGCTCTAAATGCTTGCGGAAGCCCGCGCGCTTGGAAGCTGTAACGCCAATGCTTAGCCCGCGGGACCGGCCGCGGCGATGAGCCATCGCGAGATTCTCTTCAATGGTCATATGCGGCGCAGTGCCCGCCATCGGATCCTGAAATACCCGGCCGATCCAGCGGCTGCGACGAAATTCCGGCAGATGGCCGATCGAAGTGCCGTCAATGCGCACTTCGCCTGCATCCGGCTTCATTACCCCGGAAATAATATTCATCAGCGTGGATTTACCTGCACCATTACTTCCGATAACCGTTACGAAATCCCCCGGCTTCAAGTGAAGATTGACATCCATCAAGGCAATCTTCTCGTCCACGGTTCCCGGATTGAACAGCTTGGACACACGGTTCATTTCCAGCATCAGAGCGCACCTCCTTTGGTCTTCCCTTGCGCAGCTAACAGCTCGGTTGAGCGCCTCCGTGCCTGTGAACGCTGTTTCATCGCCCGATTGATGGTCGGAACCACGAGAGCAATAATGACAATGATCGCGGTGATCAATTTCAAGTCCGACGCTTCCAGCCATGGAATCTCATAAGCAGCGGCAACAACAATCCGATAAATAATCGAACCGCAGACTACAGCCAGCGTCGTCCGGAATACCGAACCGGTCCCCAGCACGGCTTCGCCAATAATGACGGATGCCAGACCGATCACAATCATTCCGATACCGGAACTGATGTCGGCAAAACTGGACTGCTGAGCAACTACGGCCCCGGATAAGGCCACCAGACCGTTTGAAATGCTAAGCCCCAAAATGGTTGTTGTGTCCGTGTTCGCTCCAAAGCTGCGGATCATTCGCTTGTTATCTCCTGTCGCGCGCAGCGCAAGACCAAGATCCGTGCGGAAGAATGCATCCAGCAGCAGTTTTCCGATAATTACGATCACCAACATTATATAGATCGGATCGATCGATCCGAAGATATTCGCTTCCTGGCTTAACGAAATATTAGGCTTACCCATAATCCTCATATTGATCGAATACAAGGCAATCATCATAATAATGCCGGAGAGCAAACCGTTGATCTTGCCCTTGGTATGCAGCAGGCCTGTACAGATACCGGCTAACATGCCTCCGGCAAATGCAGCCAGCGTCGCAAGCCATGGATTCACACCGTTGGTAATCAGAATCGCCGCAATCGCTGCACCTGTTGTAAAACTTCCATCTACCGTCAGATCCGGAAAATCCAGAATCCGGAACGTAATATATACGCCAAGTGCCATCAGCGCATACAACAGCCCCAATTCAATCGGACCATCCAGCCTCATCACGAAATCCAGCATGTCATTGACCTCCTTAAGGATTCAGAAGTAAGGCGCGGGCTGTTATCTCCGCGCCTTACAGTTACTCGATGATGTTGTTGTCCGGGTCCTTGACTTCCTGTTTCATGGCGTCGGTCACTTCAATACCATAGTCAGCCGCAACCTTCGTGTTCAGAATCAGATCCAGCTTATCCGGCTTCGTCACTTCCATGTCCGCCGGATTTTTGCCGTTTTTCAGGATCTCTACAGCCATTTGTCCAACTTGATAGCCGTGGTCGTAATACTTAAATCCGACGGTTGCAAAAGCCCCCTTCTCCACCGTATCGCGGTCGCTCGAGAAGAACGGAATTTTATTCTTTTGTGCCGTTTGGATAATCGCGTCAACGCCGCTGACCACGACATTATCCAACGTGATATAGTAAGCATCTACCTTGCCGACTAACGACTCCGCGGCCTGCTTCACTTCCGAAGTGTTTGTGACAGCTGCCTTAACCAGCTCGATGCCGTGCTCGGCAAGCGCCTCTTCAGCCGTCTTTGCCATCACCACTGCATTGGCTTCCCCTTCGTTAATGACAAGGCCGATTTTCTTCACGTCCGGGAAGTTAGTGCTGATGAAATCCATCAGCTGTTTAGCTGCCTCCGGATTCGTATCCGATGCCCCGGTGACGTTGCCACCCGGCTTCTGCAGGTCGCTCACCAGCTTCGCGTCAACCGGATCCGTCACCGCTGCAAACAGCACCGGCTTCTCCTTTACGTTCTCAGCCACGGCCTGTGCGGACGGGGTTGCGATAGCGACCACCAGATCCGACTTCGTATCCTTCAGCTTCTGACCGATCGACAGGTTGTTCGCTTGATCGCCTTGCGCATTGTTGTAATCGATTTTCAGCGTATTGTCATCCTCGGAAATTCCGGCATCCTTTAATGCTGCCAGAATGCCTTCACGCGTTGCATCCAAAGATGGATGTTCTACGATCTGCGAAATAGCGATGCTATAGGATTTCTTCTCCGCTTCTCCGCCGCTTCCCGTTTGAGTCGTACCGCCGCCTTCCGGCTTGTCCCCGCATCCTACCGCCGTAACCAGCAGTGCGGAGAGTGTTAGTGATAACCACATTTTTCTCTTCATCATGATTCCCCTCTCATTGGTTAACCGCTTCGTTCTTAAACCATAATTTTCTACATAAAGCGACAACGCTTCCCCGCTTTCATCGACGAAAGCATTAAAGTCAAAAAATAGGTCGTTCCAATTGAACAACGGTCTATTATGAACATTTTATATGTACCCAATTGTTTTCGTCAATCAAGATTTTATAAAGCGTATGATGGTTTACATAAAGAACATCCCCGGATGTCACATGCTTCCGGGGATGTCAGCCAAATGAAGTATTATTTATATAGTAGAAAAAAAATCAATGTCTACAAAATCGATCGGCCATGCATCGTTGCTAACCACGCTTCGGCCATGAGCGCATGACCTGCCGGTGAAGGATGAACACCGTCAGCTGCCCAATAACTCATCTCTATCTTGGAGCTGGCTGCAGCAAAAATGCCGTCGAGCGGAACGTACAACGTCTCAAATTCTCGCGACAATTCCCGAACGGCCTGAATCTTGGGATCCAGATCCTCCCGCCACTCCTTCTTCGCTTCCGTAACAGGCAGCAAGAACGGCTCCATGAGAATAAAGTTTGCACCGGTTAACTCGCGGGTTTGGATAAGAAGCTCACGATACCCTTCATAGTAGGCTTCCACCGATGTTGCTTCACCCCGGTTATACTTCCTGCCGGTCTCATTAATACCGACCAGGATGGATACCCATGTCGGATCCAGATCAATACAGTCTTCCTCCCAACGCCCCCGCAAATCGACGACCCGGTTACCGCTGATTCCGCGGTTTACAAAACGCAGCCTTTTCAAAGGCAGCTCCATGCTTAGCCGGGCAGCAGCCATCAGCGCATATCCGTTCCCCAAACTGTCCGACTCCTCGTAATTTCGACCGCAATCGGTAATACTGTCGCCCTGAAACAATACGAGTGCATTCTGTTCGATATGTACCATGCTGTTCAACGCCTCCAATAATGAAAGTGTTCTCCTGCTCACCCCTTCATCATAACCGCTTTCAGGCGTTCATGAAACCCTTTAATTTCACATATCATGCCAAACTTTCTATACATTTAAGTTGACTATGTGGAGTGAATTCACTACAATTCTATAGGTACACGTATGGCTGAATATATAAAAAGAACAGGTGATTAAATCATGTCAGAGCAACAGAACTATCAGATCCTTCTCTATTATAAATTTGTTCAAATCCCGGACCCTGAAGCGTTCAAAGACGAGCATCTGCAATACTGCAAAGATCTCGGACTCAAAGGACGGATTCTGATTGCCTCCGAAGGCATCAATGGCACGGTATCCGGCACGATTGAACAAACTGAACAATATATGCAGGATATGCACGCTAATCCGCTATTTGCGGACATGGTATTTAAGATTGACCCTTCCGAAGGGCACGCATTCAAAAAGATGTTTGTCCGTCACCGCGAAGAACTCGTTACCTTCCGGGTGGAAGATGAGCTCGACCCTAACGAGATTAGCGGAAAACGCTTGTCGCCTCAGGAATTCTTTGAACATTTGCAGCGTGATGATGTCATCGTCATCGACGGGCGGAATGACTACGAATACGATATCGGCCACTTCCGCAATGCGATACGTCCAGAGGTGCAATCGTTCCGTGAGTTTCCGGAGTGGATTCGCGAGAACCTGAGCGAGCACAAGGATAAAACCATCCTGACTTACTGCACAGGGGGCATTCGCTGTGAGAAGCTGACTGGCTTCATGCTTAAGGAAGGCTTCAAAGACGTTGCCCAGCTTGAGGGCGGCATTGTCACCTACGGTAAAGACCCTGAAGTCCAAGGCCGTCTGTTCGACGGGAAATGTTATGTATTTGATGAGCGTATTGCCGTGCCGATCAATCAAACGGACGAGGATGTCATCGTTGGTAAATGCCACCATTGCGGAAAGCCTGAAGATCGGTATATCAATTGCGATAATGACGCTTGTCACCTGCAGCATGTATGCTGCGAAGAGTGTGAGGAGCTTCATCATAGCTGCTGCTCTGCGGAGTGTGAAGAAATTGTGGCTGCAAGCCACAATGCTTCCTGAGCCAAGCCAGCCATAAATGCTATAACCAAACGAAAGGGCAAGGTGCGAATCACTCGCACCTTGCCCTTTTACTATACGATCTCGTCTACATTCAGACGTATTAAATATCATGGAAAACAGCCAGTTCAGCTTCGATAGCAGCTTTGATCTTCTCGACGCATTCTTCCGTCGTTGCCGCGAATACACGTTTACCATTCACCAGTGCATATGGCCGCAGCTTGCACAGACCGCAAAGATTCATGCAATCAGCCCGCAGGACAGCGATTTCGGGATACAATTCCTCAAGATGCTCGAGTTCCAAAGCACTCATCAAGTTGCTGTCGCATATTTCCACAACAACAATCCCCATCCCCATCTTCATCACCACTATTCAATTTGACAATACGTTCATTCATTATGAGGAAAACGTCCGGTTTTGTCAAATCGGCCTTTGTAGATGATCAATGAATGAGGGATTCCGCCCCATCAATGTAGATTTCAGTGCCGGTAATATGGGAAGCATCATCGGATGCAAGAAATGCTACAAGCTGGGCAACCTGTGAAGGCTGTCCCGGTCCATCCGCCAAGGGCTGGTCTCCTTCCGGATATTCAATCGGGATCGTCACCTCGTCCAGCTCTGGCTTCGCAATGGTGCTCTCATCAATGTTGGTGGCAATCGCGCCGGGACAAATGGCATTCACCCGGATTTTATAACGTGCAAGCTCCAGAGCCGCCATCTTCATGAAAGCCACCTGCCCGGCCTTCGTGGTGCTGTAGGCTGAGAAACCAAAGCCGGTAAATACCCGGTTACCGTTAATGGAGCTCGTAATGATGATACTTCCTCCGTGCTCCTTCAAATAGGGAATCGCGTATTTAACCGTGGCAAACGTTCCTCTTAGATTAGTGTTGATCGTAGCATCCCATTCATCCAGCTCCATGATCTCGATCGGGGCCTTGGTCCCGTTGATCCCGGCGTTGGCAAACACGATATCAATCTTTCCCCACTTCTCGGCAGCCTGGCTAAAGCAATCTTTCAGCGATTCCGCTTTGGAAATGTCGCAGTTGCCGGTTAGCGCTTCGCCCCCGCCTTGTTCAATCGTTTGTTTAACCTTCTCCACGCGTTCACGATCAATGTCGATCAACAGCAGTTTAGCTCCTTGCTCCGCCAAAAGAAGGGCTGCGGCCTGGCCGATTCCGGAACCAGCACCGGTAACGATGGCTACTTTACCATCCAAACGTTGATTAGTTGACATTGCCACAACCTCCTCGTTTAAGTTTTCCTGATTATAGATAACCCAACGAGTCCGTGTCTGAATCTTGGTGCCTCGAGCTGTTATGTTGCGTGTACGTAATCAATCTCCTCTCTGCCCAAAAACTCCAGTCAGTAAAAAAGAAATCGCTCCCCGACTCATCATGGTAAACAGCTTACCATTCGAGCGTAAGAACGATCTCTACGTTCATTCGCTATGCGATTACTTGTTCTTTCGAACCTAAAGCTGGAATACCGCTGGTTTTACGCATACCGGCTTGGACTGCGAGACCGTATATCCTGTAAAGGCAAGCTTGCCATCCTCCGGATTCACCTTAAATAATACAAGATTATTCCCGTCTCTATTGGCAACAACCAAGAACTTGCCCCCAGGCATGAGTGTAAAATGACGCGGGTGCCCGCCTTCTGTCGAAATATACTGGACCGGGCTTAAGCGACCGGTATCTTCATGCACGTTGAATACAACAAGGCTGTCATGTCCGCGGTTAGATCCATATACCGTTTTGCCATCCGCAGACACGGCGATTTCGGCGCAGTAACTCTCTCCGTCAAAATCCGCAGGCAGTGTCGATATCGTCTCCAGGACCTCAAAACGACCTTCGTCTTGGATATAGCGAAGCACCGTGACACTGGAATTCAGCTCGTTGATGACATATGCGTAAACACCGCTTGGGTGGAACGCCAGATGACGAGGGCCTACGCCCGCTTCCAGCTGGGTTTCGCCATGAAAGCTCAATTCTTGGGCATTCTCATTTACCGTGTAAGCGAGAATTTTGTCCAGTCCCAAATCCTGTACGAACACGTATTGACCATCCGGACTATAAAACGCCGAATGTGCTCTGGATTGCTGATCTTCCCGCACAGTCACGAGATCGGCATGTCTCTTCTCATCCAGCAGATCACCGACTTGTCCATCCTTCCCGATCGGATGAAGACCTACCAAGCCTCCATGATAACTCGAAACAATCAGATACTTACTCGCTTCATCACGCTGGATATGGCAAGTAGAGCTGCTCACACTGCGAACACGGCTCCGTTCGGTCAGCTTGCCGGCAACAGGGTCAATCTCAAAGCTGATGATCTCGCCAGCCTTACCGCCATCCTCTGAAATTTCGCCAATGGCATATAAACGTCTGGCTTCCGGGTCCACGTTCAGGAAGGTCGGATTCTTAATGCCGAACACCTCATCAAGCAGCTTCAATTCGCCGCTATCCTCATTAAATTCATATACGCATACTCCGCTTTGGTTGTCTTCCGCATACGCACCTGTAAACAGCAGCGTACGCTGGGATGGATTCGCCATAATGCCTATCTCTCCTCTCGTTTATCTATAATGATCATGATTTATGTAATGGACTATCAGTTACCATGTTAACTTCAACCCCAATGAAAATCAAATGACTTGATGTCCGAGGCCTGTTTGTCTTTTGCCATACCGGGTATGTATGTATTATATCGACTGAAGGAGGTATTCCCATGAAACAACCCAACAGCGAGGAAGTACGCAATCAGCAGAATGCGGAGAATGACTCTCAGGAACAAAGAGACAAGGTAAAGAAACATCAGGATGTGGAGCCTCAGGCTGAAAATTGGAACCCTCGGGATCTCCCCGATCCGAACGATAACGATAAATCAAAATCATAATCGCTAATGTAAGAAGGCCGCATGGCAATGTCCATGCGGCCTTCTTATTATGATTGTGTCGCAAAGCTTGGAGAGTTAGCCTTCCAGAAGCAGCGACTCTGGATCTTCAAGGAGCTCTTTAACCGTTACCAGGAAGCGAACCGCTTCGGAACCATCAACGATCCGATGATCATAAGACAATGCGATGTACATCATAGGACGATTCTCCATACGCTCAGCATCAATCGCTACCGGGCGAAGCTGGATTTTGTGCATGCCGAGGATACCCACCTGCGGCGTATTCAGGATCGGCGTAGACAACAGCGAGCCGAAGACGCCGCCATTCGTAATCGTAAATGTACCGCCTTGCAGTTCAGACAAGGACAGCGCATTATTACGAGCCTTCGCAGCCAGATTGCCGATTTCCTTCTCAATCTCGGCAAAGCCAAGACGATCTGCATCGCGCACGACCGGAACAACAAGTCCTTCTTTCGCGGACACCGCTATACCGATATCATAGAATTTCTTCACAACAATATCATCGCCATCGATCTCGGCATTCAGATGCGGGAATCTCTTCAACGCACCTACAACCGCCTTGGTGAAGAAGGACATGAAACCTAGGCCTACGTCATGCTTCTCTTGAAAAGCTTGCTTACGGCGCTTGCGCACATCCAGGATCGCTGTCATATCCACTTCGTTGAAGGTAGTCAGCATGGCAGCCGTATGCTGCGCTTCGACCAAACGATTCGCAATCGTTTGACGACGACGGGACATGCGAGTGCGTTCTACCGGCTTGCCATACTCAGCGGCCGGCGCTTGTGCTGCCGGTGCAGCAGTGGTAGCTGCAGGCTTGCTCGGTGCAGCAGGCTGCTTGGCTTCATTATGATTCTTCACATCATCATGGTAAATCCGACCGATTGGGTCGCGGCCCTGTACCTGGTCCAGATCAATCCCGCGTTCACGAGCCAGTTTGCGTGCGGATGGCGATGCAGTCAGACCCGCTCCTTCCTCGTTCTGAGCCGGTACCGGAGCTTGCGGCTTCGGTGCTTCTGCTGCGGGTGCCGGAGCAGCCTCCGTTTGTGCGGATGCTGGTGCTTCAGCCGCCTTCGCTGCCGGAGCGCTTGCAACGCCTTCCTGCGGAGAAATTTGACCGATAACTTCACCGATCGTTACATTCTCCCCTTCTTGACGAAGGATTTTTTCCACAACGCCTTCTGACTCTGCGCTAATTTCAAGATTAACCTTATCCGTTTCTAACTCGAGCAGCACATCACCGATGTTAACGCTATCCCCTTCTTTAACGTGCCATTTGAATATCGTTCCTTCGGTGATGGATTCGCCCATAGCTGGTACAGTAATTTCGCTCACAGCCGCTACCTCCCCAATGAGATCTCTTGATTTATAGTTTTACGATTAAGGGCAAAAGAAATGATGGTCTGTTGCTCATAAGCATGAACATCCTGATAGCCGCTAGCAGGGCTCGAACGCTCAGGACGTCCGCTGTAACGGACCTCTGTGCCTTTAGGTGCAATTTCACGAATTCTTGGTTCCATGAAGCTCCAGCTGCCCATGTTCTGAGGTTCTTCCTGAACCCACAGAATCTCTTTCAGGTTCGGATACTTCTGCAGCACACGGGAAATTTCTTCTTTAGGGAACGGATACAGCTGTTCCACACGAAGAATATGAATCCAGGACTGATCCTGATCCTTCTGCTTATCCAGCGCATCCTCCAAATCGATTGCAACTTTCCCCGAGCACAGAACAAGGCGCTCCACCTTCTTCGGTGATTGGCCAAGACCCGGCTGCTCCATCACTTTCTGGAAACCGCCCTCACTAAACGCGTTCACAGGCGATGCCACGCGCGGATTACGAATCAAGCTCTTCGGAGCCATAATCACCAGCGGTCTGGCATCTTCCGTTTCGGTCAAGGAAGCCTGTTTGCGCAGCAGATGGAAATACTGAGCAGCGGAAGTCAGATTTGCAACCGTCCAGTTGTCTTCTCCACTCAGTTGGAGGAAGCGTTCCAATCTTGCACTGGAGTGCTCAGGACCATTTCCTTCATACCCGTGAGGAAGCAGCATAACCAAGCTGGACTTCTGTCTCCACTTCGAGCGGCCGGCTGTGATGAACTGGTCAATGATAACCTGGGCACAGTTAACGAAATCACCATACTGCGCTTCCCAGATCACCAAAGTCTCAGGAGAGTACACATTGTAGCCATATTCAAATCCAACGACGGCTGCTTCGGTCAACGGGCTGTTGTGGATCGCAAACGATGCTTTAGCTTGTGGCAACCGGTGCAGCGGGCAGAAGGTCTCCCCATTAACCGCATCGTGAAGCACGAGGTTACGATGGGCAAACGTTGCACGTTCTGCATCCTGTCCCGTAATCCGGATCGGCTTGCCGTCGGCAAGAATCGTAGCGAAAGCCAGCGTTTCGGCATGGCCCCAGTCCACCTTCTCGCCCTCGTCGAGCGAATTGCTGCGGCGCTCGAGAATACGTTGAAGCTTCGGATATACCGTAAAGCCTTCCGGCCACTGCAGAAGTTCGCGATTAATCCCGCGCAGCACTTCTGCAGACACATTCGTAGCTACTTCCGTCTTGGATTTACCGTCAGTAGCGTTCAGCCCCAGCAGGATCTGATCAACAGGATCCTTCGACTTCACGCTCTCGTAAGAATTCTTCAGGACCTCCAGAACGCTATTCTTCAGACCGTCCACTTGTTCTTGGGTCAGAATGTTTCCATCCACCAGTTTCTTCATATAAATCGCGCTGACGGTTGGATGGTTCTTCACCTTCTGGTAGATCAGCGGCTGGGTTGTTTCCGGATCATCGGTTTCGTTATGGCCATATTTCCGGTAACCGACAAGATCAATCAGAATGCTCTTCTTGAACTTGTTGCGATAATCACTGGCTAGACGAGCAACCGCGATACATGCTTCCGGATCATCCGCGTTCACGTGGATAATCGGAATCTCATATCCTTTCGCCAAATCACTCGCATAATGAGTGGATCTGGAATCCTTGCCTTCTGTCGTAAATCCGATACGGTTATTCACGATAATGTGAATCGATCCGCCCGTACGAAATGCCGGCAGTTTATTAAAGTTCAAGGTTTCCGGCACGATCCCTTCGCCAGGGAACGCGGAATCACCATGAATTTGAATGCTCAGCGCTTTGTTTACATCCTGCTTCGGATAACCCGCTTCACTGCGATCCTCCTGAGCAGCACGAGCAAAGCCCTCTACTACCGGATTGACGTATTCCAGGTGACTCGGGTTGTTTGCAAGGGTAATCCGAACCTGCCGTGCTTCATCCTTCTTCAGATAACGGTCCGCGCCCAAATGATATTTCACGTCACCTGTCCAGCCATAGTTAATGCCCATGGAGCCTTCGGATGGAACGAGATGTTTATTCGGAGAGTGCATGAACTCCGAGAAAATCTTGCTGTAATCCTTGCCCAGTACATGAGCCAGGACGTTCAAGCGACCGCGGTGTGCCATCCCCACGAGGATGGAATTGACATCCACTTCGGCCATTTGGCGAACGATCTCGTCAAGCAGCGGTACGAGTGCTTCGTTGCCCTCAACCGAGAAACGTTTCGCACCTACGAACGTGCGGTGCAGGAATTCCTCGAATTGCTCGGCCTCAAGCAGCTTTTTCAAAAGCCCCTTGCGCTCTTCTACGCTCATGGCGGACAAATAACGTCCCGATTCGGCCTGCTGGTTGAGCCATTTGCGTTCTTCTTCATCGTGAACATGGCTAAATTCAAAGGCAATGGAGCCTGTATATAGTTGTAACAGCCGCTGGATTGCCTCTAAGCCATTCTTGACATCGCTAGGAGCCTCCTCCCAGACGATCTCTGCAGGCAGGGCTGCCAAATCCGCTTGGCTGAGTTGGTAGCTTTCTGGTTGAAGCAGACGCGTGTCAGCTTCGTTTCCAATTCCAATCGGATCAATGTCGGCGGCCAGATGACCGTAGGTTCTAATGTTCCATACCAGTTTGCCGGCAGCTACCCCTTTTTTCAGTAATTGCGGGTCGTAGCTAACACCTTGTCCCTGCGAATCCGCTTTCTTTTCATTGTTTTCCAAAGATGGAGGCGGTCCCCAGCTGGCGAACAGCTCACGGTATCCTGGCTCCACAGATTGCGGGTCTTGCAAAAACTTCTCATACTGATCTTGAATGTACCCCAAGTTCGGACCGTGATATTTCTGCCAAGGTCCATCTGTCATTCTGTCAAGGGTCTTCATCGCTGACTCCCTCCGTCAGATTATTTTGATTGCTCAAGGACGGAATTTCTAATTTTACATTTTACGTACTGCATTTTACATTTAATAAACGTTTTCTTACGATTACATTATAATACACTTGGCCTCAATACCGAAAATACCCTTTATATATAATAATGATCTCAGAAACAGATGAATTTGCGTCAATTTATTGACGATTTGTCCACGAACCACCCAATTCTCTGTATAGGGTTCCAATTAAAGTCATTAATCAGAAAAAATATCCACTTCCAGCCAGTCCATCTGCCGCAGAGGTTCAGGTCCGGTATCCATCCCCATCAGCTGGAGAAGCTGTTTGGCGTTATCGGAAGCATCGCCTCCCGAATTGTTATTGAATATAATCCAGCACTGCTTCGACTTCTCAAGCAATTGCTCGATCCATACCTTCCACTGCTCCAATTCCTCTAAGCTGTAACGGTATAAATATCGCACTTCGCGCCAATTGGGCTGACCGCTGGAGTGCCACCCTTCGGCATTACGTCCATGCATCCGGACCATCACAGCCTCCGTACTGGTTGTCTCAAGCACGACCGGTACGGATCCTATGCCTGCTTGCGGCTCGTCGGCTATGCTGTGAATCCAGCCCTCGCTTCGCATAAACTCAAGCGTCTTCTCCCGAAACTCCGGCGCATACCAGCTCTGATGCCGAAATTCCAGGGCTACGGGCACATCCTTCATCCACTCCCGCGTACGCTTCAGAATGTCCACGTGTTTGCGTTCGCACCCGAACCAGGGCGGGTATTGAAACAGAACGGTCCTTAATTTGTCCGCAGCCCGCAATTCCTCAACTGACGTGAGCAAATGATCAAACATCGATTTGACGCTGGGATATCTGTCCTTGCCCTGGCCGCGTGCATGACCTGTCATGCCTTGATAGGCTTTTACAATAAAACCAAAGTGGTCTGGTACGGCAGCTGCCCACTTATTCATTTGTTCCGGTGACGGTATGGCATAGAACGAATTGTCCATCTCCACGAGGGGAAAATGCCGGCTGTACATTTCCAGCCTGTCCGAAGGCCTCGCCCCTTCATCATACAGCTTGTCATGATCTCCCCATCCGGACAGGCCCACCTGAATTACACGCTCATGCTTTTCTTCCTTTAACATAACAATCCTCTCATCCACATGATTTACCATATCGGGGACTTCTATTAATTAACCTCAAGCGGGATATTTCAAAAGCAGGCAACCCCTTACTGATTTTGCCAATGCCTTCATATACGCTTACTTCTGATCGTAAAAAACATGATGCGCCTCCAGTATTCCGTTCTCGATGAGCATCCTTCCATAGGAGTACCGGGGCTGCCGCCTTTTATCCGTGGCGGAACCGGGATTGAAGAGCAGCACCCCTTGCACATGTTCTTTAAACGGGATATGGGAGTGACCGAACAAGATACAATCCACCTCCGTGTCCGCAAAAGCCCTCCTTGCGCGGGAGGGCGTTGTTCCTCCTTGTCCGTGCCCATGCACCATACCAATGCGTTTCCCTCCGATTTCGACCAGCTTCTTGTAACCTAAACGTTCGATGATCCGCTCATCGTCCACATTTCCGGCTACGCCTTCCACCGTGGCATATTGACTAAGCTGTTCATAGAGCTCCCAATTGGACCAGTCACCGGCATGAAGGATAAGATCCGAATGCCTTATATCTTCAAGTAGCGAGGCTGGGAGCTCTTTCGCTTTTCTTGGCATATGGGTGTCTGACAATACCGTAATCCGAAATGGATGACTCATCTTGATGGCCCCCTTCTTCATGATATGAAATGCTGAGAAATCTGCTTTCTAATACCAATCTATATCCTACCAAATAATCGAATCCAAACAAAACCGCGCAGAGTGAGCTGCGCGGTTTGTTAGTCGGTTACCTGACAGAAAAAAATTCCAATTCTAAGTTTTAGTTTGTCCACGTGCTGAATACAATGTATGAGCATGAGAGTACAAGCTTTCTTACTTATCCATGTTCATGACGAGAGGTGGAAGTCAATGAGTATTTTTATTAGCTACATGATTCTGGGACTTTCTCTATCAGCCCCCGTAGGCCCGGTCAATGCAGCGCAGCTCGACAAAGGGATCAAGAAAGGTTTTTGGCATGCATGGTTATTCGGCATCGGTGCGGTCCTGGCGGACATCCTTTATATGATCCTTGTGTACCTGGGCGTTGTGCACTTTCTGAATACGCCTTTCATGCAGACCTTCCTGTGGCTGTTCGGTGCCTTTGTACTTATCTATTCCGGGCTGGAAAGCATCCTAAATGCCAATAAAGTGACGATCAGCCAAGAAAGTAATGAGGATTCATTATGGAGAAGTATGCTCTCCGGGTTTCTCATGTCCGTATCCAATCCGATGACAATCCTATTCTGGCTCGGTATCTACGGCTCCATTCTCGTCAAAACTGCGGCGGACGAGGGATCCGGAAATCTGTTTCTTTACAGCGTGGCCGTG
Source organism: Paenibacillus sp. FSL W7-1332 (assembly GCF_037969785.1). Taxonomy (NCBI): domain Bacteria; kingdom Bacillati; phylum Bacillota; class Bacilli; order Caryophanales; family Paenibacillaceae; genus Paenibacillus; species Paenibacillus sp. FSL W7-1332. Next base: position 4,736,108 of record NZ_CP150209.1, read on the forward strand.
ATCGCGGGAGTCGTGATATGGGATTTGTTTATGGCAGCCCTCGGCAGTGTATTCCGCCGATATCTGAGCAATAGAGCCCTCTCCCTGGTCTCCATTCTTTCCGGACTCTCGTTGATTATCTTCGGCGTTTATTTTGGAATTCGGGCTCTTGCCCTGCTATATCCGCTCATATTCTAACGGGCCGGCTTGGGACGGAACTTGGGCTTGTCCGCCTCTCTCGCGCGGCCTTGCCCGGATTTCTTCCACACGGAGCGCATGAATAGCACGACCAGGCCGATTACCAGGATAAATCCGAGACTGATCCAGAGCCCCGGGCGGCTTGTGGGATGCAGCGCGGTCCCACTGACAGCAGCCGCAATCAATAGCATCCCGATATACCTTTTGATTTTGCCCCAAACCGTAAGCTCTATAAGCCGGCCCGCCGATATGAGGATGAAGAACCAATTATACAGCAGCATAAGTCCCGCACCGGTCGTTAAATATTCATAAATCTTGCCTGGCATGAGCAAAGACAACACAATGGATACAATCAATCCGATAGCTGTAAGGGAAAGTGCATATATGGGCGTATCCCGCTTAAACTTTTTCCTGGAAAAAAGCTTGGGAGCGTCCTTATCTTCGGATAACGTAACGAGCATCGTGGTCACTGCATACAGCGAGGCAACCATGGTCGAGAAACCGGCTATAATCAATACAGCATTAAAGATATGCGGAATAAAAGGAAGCTGGTAAGAGCTTAACGCGACAACAAAGGGACTTTTCGTCGTTGAGAATTGATTCCAGGCTACCATGATCACCGCCATGCCAATAGAAAGAACGTATACGATGGATAGCAGCAGTATCATCACTCTACCCGCTATGGGTGCTTCCTTCGGATTCTTCAAGCGAATCGCCATGACCCCCATGACTTCAATTCCGCCAAAGGCATAAAACGCAAAAATCAAGGACGACCACATGCCCATGCCGCCTGCCGGAAAAACTGCGTTCAGGCTGCCAGGAACGTGCAGCTTCGATCCTCCTTTTAACCACCCCATCAAGGCGGCGGCAGCAATGACGAGAAACATGACAATCGCGGCGACCTTAATTACAGCCAAAACATTCTCCAGCCGGTCGAAGCCTTTGTTCCCGATCCATATGACAAACAATCCCAATACGGCATAACCTGACGCAAATATCCACATCGGAACGCCGGGAAACCAAAACCGCGAGAAAATCGCAAGCGCCGTCATCTGGCTCCCCATGATCAACACTTCGGAGCACCAGTACATCCATCCTGTTGAGAAGCCTGCCCACCGGCCGTAGGCTTTTTTGGCATAGGTTCGGAACGAGCCCTTCTGCGGGTCCTCGGCCGTCATCCGCGACAGCACATCGAATACGAAGAAGGTGGCTGTCGCCGCCAGTATTATCGATAGAAGAAAAGCCGGTCCTCCCAGCCGGATACCTAATGCAGATCCGAGAAAATACCCTGTGCCGATCGTTGATGCAACCCCCAGCAGCGATAGCTGCCACCATTTCAAGTTCCCTGCCTCCGTCTTCGCCCCTTTGTTCACGGCTCAATCCTCCAGAATATTGTTATGGTTCGTTCAAAACTTTCCTTATTATGAAGGGAACGTCCGTGCTTTATGTACAAGGCGGCCGACCTAAAAATACCTTTTTGGAAAAACAGAATGCTATGTCCTAACCTCTTGCTGGGTTCTCTCGCATATTTTGGTTGTTCTCCGTGAACCATAAACGGGAAGAAAGCTGAATTGGGGGATCACACATGTCAGGAGCTCGCGGTATTCCAACGAATCAGGCGTTTATGATTATGATGCTTACGGCCGGCTTGACCAATCATGTCATGATCATACCCGTGCTTCTGGAGAAATCAGGACGGGATGCCTGGATCACCATTATGGTGTCCGCCGTATTATTCTTGCCCTGGGTTCTGCTTATTTACGGGATTATCAATAAAATCGGCAATCGTTCCATCACGCAGGCGTTAGACGAAAGCAGCGGCAGAGGGTTCCGCCTGCTGGTGATGAGTATGTCAGGTTTGTATTTTTTCGCCTTTGCCTTCTATACCTTGAAGGAAGTTATCGATTGGACGAAGTCCTCCTATATGATCCAAACTCCCGTCATTGCAACGGCATTGATACTCATGGTGTTATGTCTTGTCACTATGAATCACGGCATAAAGACCATCGGCGTATCTGCCGGCATATTGCTTCCTTTTGTTGTATTGCTGGGGATCTTCGTATCCTTATCCAACGTTAAAGTAAAAAACTATAACTATCTGCTGCCCGTGCTGGAGGACGGCTTCCTGCCGGTGATTAGCGGGATCCCCGTTATGTTCGGAGGGCTATCCCAGTTTATATTGATATTATTCTTGCGTCCCCATCTTCAGAAAAAGCCTAGTTTTCTTACGATCCTACTCATCCATGTCGTCCTCATATTCCTGACGTTCGGACCCACCGTCGGAGGTCTTGCCGAATTTGGTCCGGAAGAAATGAAGCTTCAGCGGTATCCTGCCTATGAACAGTGGCGTCTCGTTAAGTTAGGCAAATTCGTGGAGCATGTCGATTTTTTATCCATTTTTCAATGGCTTAGCGGTGCTTACATCTCGATATCGGTTTCGATTTTTATGCTCTGCGAAACCCTGCTTCCCAAGTCCAAACAAAGTGTCGGCATATTAGCCGTTTCCACGCTGCTCATTATTTTGTGCGCCTCCCCGATCAGCAATCTCAAAATGTATTATGCGATGGCCGACTATTTTTTGCCCGTGTCCGCCATCTATATTACCATCTTAAGCCTGCTGCTGTTCTTCCTGATCCGCAAGCCCGAGCAACAACAGCAACAACAGAAATCCACTTCAGCGAAAGGAGAACCTCAATCGTGACCTTGACAGAGCAACAACTTCGAGACCGTTATACCGATTCCGATGACGTATACATTACGTCTTATCCGGGTGAGGAAGGCGATTTATTGCCATGGGCGATCCTAGTTTACAGTCCGTTAATGTGCGATTCACAACTGCTGTCCAAAATTCTGCTGCCTGTTATCAGTAAAGAATGGAATATGGCGGTTTCCCAAAGACAACCGTTCGATCCAAAACATCTGGAATATCATCTTACCCTTGACATATACGAGTCCAACATGGAGTCGGTCGATGACATTGTTTACTCTGGTTATGTTGCGTTGTATTTTCCAAAGGACAACATGCTCTATTCTTACAGCGCAAGTAAAAGTATTGGACGTGCACCTGAAGAAAGTACTACAGAAACCTCTGTCAAAGGACCTCGTGACGGTTTTGTCGAGGATCTGGATATCAATGTATCGCTTATTCGCAAACGGCTGAAATCTCCCGGCCTTGTCTATTCCTCCTTTAAGCTGGGCGATAAGAGTAAAACCTCTGTCGGCATCATGTACTTAAAGGACAAGGTGATACCGGAGACTGTCAAGGCAATCGTAGATAAACTCAATGATTTCTCCGGGGATCCTCCCGTGGGCATCGGCGAGCTTGCCGAGCATTTGTCGCCATATCGCTTCACGGTGCTCCCGATGTTCGATTATACGGGGAGAACGTATCTAGCTTACGACTCTTTAACTCGCGGCCGATTAATCATCATTATGCAGGGAAGCCCCGTGCTATTGATTGCGCCTGCCAGCTTCATGCAGCTCCTGTTTGCTGCAGAGGATCCGCAAATGCCGTTTTATTTCGTCATGCCCTGGAGAATTCTGAGAATGGTTGGATTCATAATCTCCATTTTCCTTCCAGGATTCTATATAACGCTGTTGTCCTTTCATCAGGATCAAATCCCCTTTCCGCTGCTGGCAACCGTGGCAAACACCAGGCTCGGGCTTCCTATTCCAACAGGGTTTGAGATGCTCATCATCCTGTTTCTGCTCAGCCTGCTGCGAGAAGCCGGCATGCAGATGCCGTCTCCCATCGCGTCAACCATTACGGTTGTATCCGGTATCATTATCGGCGACGCCGCCATTCGGGGCGGTTTCTTTTCCCCGACGATGACGGTGATTGGTGCACTATCCTTCGTTGCGGGCTCCACCCACTCCAACCAGGATTTTGTTGTCACGCAGACGATCCTTCGCTTTTTTGTCCTAACCCTTTCCTCGATGTTCGGGTTATTCGGCTTCTTCATTTCGCTCTTCTTAATCGTTCAGTATGCAGCCAACCATAATCCCTTCGGACAGCCGTACCTTGCCCCCTTCTCCCCGTTCTCCATTTCCAAAATCATTGGAAACCTCATGCGATTTCCGGGTAAGCGAAAAAAGGGTGGCGCGCTATGAAACGGGTATTGATGCTCCTGAGTATGCTGTCTTTGCTGCTCTCCGGCTGCTGGGACAACAAAGAAGTACAGGATATCAACTATATCACCGCTTTGGGTATCGATTATATGGACAATAAGTATATCATCTATGTGCAGATGCTCGACTTTGCCACGATTGCCAAGCAAGAAAGCAGCAAGCCAACTGAAAAAGCGCCCATTTGGGTCGGGCGAGGAACCGGCACTACATTGACTGAGGCCCTTATTGATTTGTATACATCGAGTCAGCAGCGGGTCTCTTGGGGCCATGTCACGGCCTTGGTTCTTACGGAATCCGTATTACAACCTAAGCAGTTGTCCCAAGTGTTCGACCTGACCAACCGTTCGCAGGAAATCCGGTATACGAAATGGCTTTACGGCACCAAGGATAAAATGGAGGATCTCTTTACGGTGTCTCCGTTCTTTCAGCTCTCCCCCCTGCATTCGCTCCTTCATGAACCCAGGGAAAGCTATGTCCAATTCTCGTTTATTCGTCCGATTCAATTCGTGAACTTTATTCGTCTCTACCGGGAAAAAGCCGCCACCGTTATACTGCCTTCCCTTCATATTTCAACGCAGAACTGGTCGGAAAATCTGAAGCAGCATCCGATTCTGGAAGTCAACGGCGGATTTCTGATCAAGAACAAGGAATTGATGGGCTGGCTCAAACGTTCCGATCTGCTGGGGACCCGCTGGTTAGCATCGGCTAATACTCACGCTGCCGTCATCGTTAAGACGGATGGCGAAGCCATCGGTAGTATAAGACTGGAGAACCCGCACTCTTCGATTGAAGTTATCCGCAGACCCAACGATGCTTTATATCGAATCAAGCTCAACGTAACCGGGACGGTACAGACAATGTACAAGACGGTTGGAATTAATGAAATGAAGCGCTTAACAGAAGAGACCCTGCGAAAAGAAATGCATAATACCTTCCATAAAGCAGCATTGATACACGCGGATCCGTACGAGTTATGTCTCCAATTGTACCGAACGGATCCGAAGCTCTGGAAGAAACTAGTGGAACAGAAAAAAGAGATTAATGATGAAACGCCTCTTGAGCTTGAAGTTGACGTCAACCTCCGATATTGGGGACAGCGCAAAAGCTTGAACCGATGAACGCGGGTGTATGAACTGCCGCATATACCTGAAGTGTGAAAACAACAAAAAGAAGCAGACCTTTATCGGCCTGCTTCTTTTTGTTGTTTCTTTATTTCTTCATAATTTCCTTGATGTCGTCCTTCAGTTGTTCGGACTGTGGTCCAAATACAACCTGAACCGCACCTTTGCCCAATCTCATGACACCGGATGCACCGAGCGTTTTAAGAGCTGCATCATTTACTGCTTTATCATCCTTAACAACCAGACGGAGACGTGTGATACAAGCATCAACGCTGACAATGTTATCTTCCCCGCCGATGTTTTGCAGCACCTTGGCCGCCTTGGACTCATTGGATGCTGCGCCGGATGGGGACGGGGCATCTGTATCAGCATCGGCATCGTCAGAAATCGTATCCACGTCGTCGTCTTCCTCGCGTCCAGGCGTTTTTAAGTTCAGCTTGACGATGAGGATTCTGAACAGCAGATAGTAAACGACTCCGAAAGCCAAACCAACCGGGAGAAGCAGCCAAGCATTGGTAGACAGCTTCAGATTCACCAGGTAGTCGATCAGGCCCGCCGAGAACGAGAAGCCCAAATGCACATCCAGCACATACATGATCAATCCGGAAAGCCCTGTTAAAATCGCATGCACCACATACAATACAGGTGCTATGAACATGAACGCGAATTCAAGCGGTTCGGTGATTCCCGTCAGGAACGATGCCACTGCCGAACCGATAAAGATGGAGCCGACGAGCTTGCGTTTGGACGGCTTGGCGGTATGCATAAAGGCCAGCGCCGCAGCCGGCATCGCAAACATCATGATCGGGAAGAAACCGGACATGAACATACCAGCCGTCGGGTCTCCAGCAAAGAAACGCCATAGGTCACCGTGCACGACTTCGCCCGCGGCATTCGTGTAATCGCCGATCTGAAACCATGCGATGGAGTTTAATACGTGGTGAAGACCCAGAGGGATCAGCAAGCGGTTGGCGGTACCGAAAATGAAGGATCCGATGCCTCCAAGGCCGACAACCCAGTTGCCGAAGACGGAAATGCCATCCTGAATTGGGCTCCAAATCATACCGATCAGAACCGCAAGCACCATGGTGGAGGCTGCTGTGATAATCGGAACGAAGCGTTTACCCGCAAAGAAGCCCAGCCAATCCGGCATTTTAATCTTGTGGAATTTATTATACAGGTATGCGGACCACATACCGACAAAGAGACCGCCAAGAACGCCCATGTTCAGCTTCACGTCATCTGGTATAAACGGCATTTGCAGCGGTACTTGTTCCAGCACTCTTGTGAGCACCATGTACCCAATAAGAGCAGATAGAGCCGCAACGGCGTCTCCGGCGAACCCGATTGCAACGCCGATCGCAAAGATAAACGGCAGATTATCCAGAATCGCAAGGGCACCAGAGGTCATGAACGGAGTTACATATTGATTTAGAAAAGCGCCTAGGGCACCCAAAGGTATATCTTTTTGATAGTCGATCATTCCAAGCCCCTGCAAGATCCCTGCAGCAGGCAAGGTGGCCACCGGCAGCATAAGGGACTTACCCAGCTTTTGCAATTTAGCCAGCATGTCAATCATCCTTTCAACTTCAATAATTTAGCTTTTTACTGAAACCGTTTACATAATGCGTCGAATGGATAACCATTTATTCCCTTCCATTCAAGGAACAAAAAGACTCAGAAAATCCTCCTCCTTGGTCGTACATATATTCATCATTTTAAGGCGGCATGGATGCCATCATGATTACAATCCAACAAAAAAAGCCAAGAAGAACGGTGACTATAAAAGTTATAGTCTGATTCTTCTTGGCTCATGCCCATGTTTATGGTAACACGCCTTAAAACGTATTCATTTGATGTTGTTATCTTAATTCACGACTTCCTGTTTTGTCAATAACCAATGTTTAAATCATTCGCCTAGCGAATTGAATTATTTCAATTCAATGGTCATGACAGGATCCTGGCCGATCACGACACTGCCGGTCTGACCGTCAACCTTGGAAGCCACCTCATCCGCATTGGTCACGATGATCGGGGTAATCGTCGGATAACCTGCGGCTTGGATTGCGGCCATGTCGAATTCGATGAGCGTCTGACCCGACTTCACCTGATCGCCTGCTTGAACATGGCTTGTGAAACCTTCGCCTTTCAAACCGACTGTATTAATCCCGATATGGAACAAATACTGCAGACCGGTCGCCGGATCCTCCAGCATCACGGCGTGCTTGGATTTGATGACATGCGCAACCGTCCCGTCAAAAGGCGCAATTAATTTGCCCTCGGAAGGCTCGATGGCTATGCCTTTGCCCATATGACCAGCAGCAAATGCCTCATCCGGCACTTGCGATAAAGGCACGGCTTTACCCGACAATGGTGCTGTGAGTTGAATAGCAGTAGCAGTTTTTTTCTTTTTCCAACGATCAAACATGTTAAGATTCCTCCCTGGGTTGATTCTTTTGTTGTAGCCGGCCTGTGAAGAGCCGATATAGATGCATCGCTAGAAAGCAGACCTCCGCTTCAGGTACTTTCTTGCCGAGTTCTTTCTCCATCATGCCTGCGAGACGTGTAGCCAGACCATATTCATTCGTGAACTTGGAGCGGATCTGGTCCGCGAACGGATTATCCACTTGGATGTCTTGATTCAGCATCCGGTCTACCGAGAACCTCAAATGCATCAGAAGACGGACATAATCCATGCTTCCCCGGTCAAAAGCGACCTGCCGATCCTCCTCAATATACCTTACCAGGTTTCCCACCACATTCGATGCCTTCACCAGATGGCCTACGGGCACATGGCTGACGGCGGAATACACATGATAGGTCAAGAAGCCGATCTCATCCTCCGGAACTTCGATATCGAAGGTCTGGCCGATCAATTCCGCTGCTTTGGCTGCGATATCATATTCTTTTGGGAAGCTGATCCGGGTCTCTTCAAGGAAAGGATTAATAATATCCATGCCTTTGCGGATTCTGTATATCGTAAACTGGATATGGCTTGGAAGCGCCAGATACACCTTATCATTTAATGTGCCCGGAAATTCTTGTCCAATGAGATTGAGTATCTGATCCGTGATCTCCATCACCAGTGGATCAAATTCTTCCAGCAGATGGTGAGCTTGACTCCACTGCTCCCGATCCTCAAGCCTGAAGAGCTTCTCAATCCGCTTATCGTCCGAAGCGATCGTTCCGCCTGCTTTGACGCCAAAGCCAATCCCTTTGCCCAGGATGACATATTCCGATTCTTTCTTACCGCCTGTGACCATCACGACATTGTTACCAATAACACGTACGACTGTAAACAACTCGATCCCGCTCATTAACTTCCCCCTTTCCTTTAAGTTTAATCAGAGAAACGGCGAAGGATTCATATACGAAGAAATGCTGCTTACCGATTCCTCCAAAACATTAAAAAAGCCAAGAAAAGACCCCATGTGAAAGCTGTCTCTTCTTGGCTCATGCCCTGTTAAGGTAACACGCCGTCATATGTTCCTGCTATGAATCCATCATAAAACAATTGGCTTGCATTCGTCAACATACGACATTACGACAATATGCTAAGCTGCCGCAACGGGTAAAAAAATCTCCTCAAGCCCCAATCCATTGTTGTAACGCATGGATCACTTCTTGGATATGAATGGGCTTGTGCAGATATCCATTCGCGCCGTCTGCTATAAACTGATCCGTATCTCTCATTGTGTTGGAGCTCATCACGATGATGGGGAGTTCCGCCCATTCCGGGTTCTCGCGAATCCGCTTCATCGTTTCGACTCCGTCCATTTCCGGCATTACCATATCCAGCAGCACCGCATCGATGCTTTGATGCTTGTATAACAGCTCCAAGCATTCGAACCCGTTCTGGGCTGTATGCACGGTCATCTGAAGTTTCTCCAGCACGTTGGTCAAACCGTATACGTTCCGGATATCATCATCCACGATCAATACGGTTTTGTGCTCCAATCGGCTGGTTACTTCCATGTCGAATGCCTCCATTGGGAGATCACTCCAACCGGCGCAGCTTGAGGTGGCAGCCACTTCAGGCAGCATAAACAAACTTTCATTGGTGCCATATTCCGTTAGCAGCGGTAAATATAAAACAAACGTGCTGCCGATTCCTTCCTCGCTCTCCACGGTAATATACCCGCCAAGCAGCTTCGCCAAATGCAGCGATATGGATAAGCCGAGACCAGTCCCCCCGAATCTTCTGGCTGTAGTCTCTTCGCCTTGCTGGAACGCTTCGAAGATCGGTTGAAGATGCTCTGCAGCAATCCCGATGCCAGTATCCTCAACGGAAAATGCAATGACGTCTCCACTGATCGCGAAATCCGAGGTTACAATGGAATTCATCTTTTTCACCCGTAGTTTAACGCTGCCGCTCTCCGTAAACTTAATTGCATTCGAGAGCAGATTACGCAGAATTTGGTGAAGCCGCATTCCATCGCTGTATATCATGTCAGGCAAGTCGTCGGCCATCTCAATTTCAAATTCCAGATTTTTGGATTCCGCGCTTTTAGAGAAATAGCCTTCCATCAGTTCTGGAAGCTCAGTCAAATTAACCAAGTCCATTTCGATCTGCATCTTACCGGCCTCAACCTTAGACAGATCGAGAATATCGTTGATTAAATTCAGCAATTCACTGCCTGAATTATGAATGACAGAAGCGTAATGCTGCTCTTCCTCCGTCAGGTTCCCTTGCTTGTTCTCAGCTAAAATCTGGGAAAGAATTAACATGCTGTTCAGCGGTGTCCGCAGTTCATGGGACATATTGGCCAGAAATTGAGACTTGTACTTCGAACTCTTCTCCAGCTCTTTCGCGTATTTTTCCAATTCGCTGGCCGCGATTAATGCGGCTTCCTTCTGGGCTCCTAATCGTTCGTTCAGCATATACATTTCCGCAGAATGGGTTTGCAGCTCCTCGGTCTGCGCCTGCAGCTCTTCGGTCTGACTCTGAAGCTCCTCATTCAGCGTTTGGGATTCATGGTACAATTGCTGGATTTCCATCTTGCTTTGAATCGAGTTCAATGTTACCCCAAGCTGAAAATTCAGTTGTTCGATCAGCTGAATTTCCAGCTCGTCAAATGGTTTGAACTTGGCCAATTCAATCACACCCAGAACTTGTCCTTCAAACATAACGGGCGCCAGAAGCAGCGTGGTAGGCTCAGCATCACCCAGCCCCGACTCAATTCGCACATAGTTAGGTGGTATATCGTCCAGAATAATCATGCGCTGTTCCAGCATGCATTGTCCCACCAAACCTTCTCCTGGCAAAAAACGATCTCTGACCTTATTCCAAGGCTCACCGTCCGGATCAGCAAAAGCAGCTGCCTTTACCAGTTCCGATCCGCCCCGGTTTATAAAAACGGCACCGTACGGCAGCTTCATGATCAAAGCCAGCTTATGAATGAAAAACTGTACGGCCGTCTCCACGCGATCGGATGATTGGAGAAGCGTCGACATAACCGAAATATGATCCTTGGCCCAGTTCTGCCTGCCGACCTGTGCAAGAAGTTCATTGGTTGTGTCCGCCAACTGGCGGACCTCATCATTGGATCGCACATGAATCCGCTGGGAGAGGTTCCCGCCTTTGACAATATCGGAGATGATATGAGTTACCTGCGTGATCGGCCTTACAATGCTCTTCGATATCACCAAAGCTGCACATATGGTAATCAGCGCTGCTCCCGCCCACAGGAGATACATCGTATACAATAAATGGGTATTGCTCTCCTTCATCTCTTCGATCCTGCTGGTTGTCAGTTCTCTCTCCTTGCTTCGAAACGAGAGGAACAGCTCATGAATCGAGTTCATGGCCTGCTGACCGGGATCGTTAATAAAGAAATGAAGAGCCTCCTCATCCTGACCAAGCTGCTTCAATTGGACAGCAGGCTGACCGGCGTTGGTAATCCACTCCTTGATATTCTCCTTAATATTTTCAAGATGATTGGCTTGCTCCGAATTATCGCTAACAAGCTTGTACAGCTTGTTATAGTTAATCTGCCAAGACGACAGCGCTTGATTGAAAGGCTCCAGATAGGTATCATCCCCTGTTATGACATACCCCCTCTGACCGGTTTCCATTTCAAGTAAATTCTTCTCGATTTCGTGCGTGAGATTATGTACTTCGATATCATGCTTCTCTATAAAATCCGCCTCTTGCTGTAGTGAAGAGATGCGGTCTGATACAATCCAGAGAAAAGCTCCAAGACATAATAATATCATTAAATATCCGACTACGATCTTGCTGCGGATGTTGAATTTCAGGTTGTTAGACAAATGGCTAACCTCCCTTGTCATCTATCAGTCTAAGTCTGCTCCTATCCTCATAGTAATTGTTATGAAAATGGTTTACAAGCAAAACCAGTTTTGAAGCCATCAATGATTCTTTAGTCGTAGGCAGTCAGATTTATAAACGTTTGGGCATATATTATAAAGGAACACGCTTGTACAACATCCTTCGTTCTTATTCTTAAAAAAAGGAGAGTACCTCATATGATGACCTTAAGAGCGCTTGCGGGGATACTGCATTGACAAGGCATGTTTATCATTCCAGGAAACAGGCAGAGCGTTTAGGCGGCCTCGGAGTTGCGAATGTGTCGTCACTGGAGCTGCCCCTTCTGCAAGGTATGATGATGTCAGAAACCCATCTTGAACGCGGGAAGGGTCTCTCTCCCCATTGCCACCCGGACACGGACGAATTGTGTTATGTCATTCACGGAGAAATCAGTTATTCCCTAATTGATCCGGACACTCATCAGAATCTTGTATATCAGGTAATACCCGGTCAGGTGGTTCACGCCCCAATTGGTTGGTGTCACTGGGTAACTGCGCTAACCCCTGGAACGATCTTGCTGTTGATCTATAACACCGAGTGCCCACACCAAATGGACATTGCGCCAATCTGGGCTAATACGCTCATGGATGCTGAAGCGCTGCAATGCAATAGCGTGAACATGAAACCTCATTCGAAGGCGCTTATAACACCTGTCCCGATACATAAAAAGACGGAGAGCGACGTTTCAAGCCGACCTCTGCCGGCCCCACCCTTACTCATAAACGGGCGTCCAAACAACAAAACCACACGCAGCCGGTGATCGGCCATGTGTGGTTATTGTTGTAGAGACGCTTTTTATGTAATGATTTCGCTCGCAACGTATAACATCAATCAATATAAAATCTTTGTTCAGGGCGGATCTGCTTCTTAAGGGTACGCAGGTCGGCTTCCAGTTTCGCCACCGTTTCTTCAATCTCTTCCGGGTTCAGCGCCGGACGTTCTGCCTCTGGCTTAACGCCAGCCCTGAGATCGCGAATGGTAATCTGCTGCTCCTGCCATTTATCCATAAGATCGGAGATGGTGGCATAAAACCGCTCATAATCTTGAATCACTTCGTCCAGAAAGGAATCCACTTCCTCCTGATCATAACCCCGCAGTTTATTCGAAAAATTCTTTTCATGGATAGACAAAGCGTCCAGTTGAATGCCTAGTTGCCGAAATAGCTTTTTCTGTTTATCCAATCGGCGTTTCATGTGTTCATCCATAATGATTTACCTCCAAATATTGGTGCAGCCCTACTTTTTAACCTTCTCTCTCTATCTTTGTTTATATCATATTAAGCACTGGGATTAAAACACTCCGGGGCTTTTTTGGAGAATGTTCCAAAAACGAGAGGCTGCCGTTCCCATGGTTCATGTGATTGTTACCAATCCATTTCGGGTATTGATTGTACATAAGGAGCTATATTACGTACTTCAACCCAGAGAGGAGCGACTTTTCTATGACAACGATGACAAAACAACAATACAACGGCCTTAAACAGCGGTTGCTCAGTGATAAAGAACGATTGGAAGAGCAATTGGAGTCCCGCGATGAAACCAACAGGGATTACTCTCTCCGGGAGTCTACAGGTGAGCTGAGTGCAGCCGATAACCATCCTGCAGATGTAGGGACTGAGGTATTCGAACGAGAGCGTGATCTGGCCATTCAGGGAACGCTAGAGCATGAATTGGAGCAGATCCATTCTGCCTTGCAGCGAATGGACCAGGGCGAATACGGAACCTGTGCCGTGTGCGGCCTGGAAATTCCGTATGAGCGGCTGGAAGCTTTGCCTTATACGGCCCATTGTCTCGAACATGCGCCACGGAGAGTTATCAACGACAACCGGCCGGTAGAAGAGGATGTCATGACACCGCCCCCTTCCGGAGCTGGCGTCAACCGCCAAGCGGCCGACGGTAAATTTGATGATGCAGGCGCGTGGGATGCCGTTGAAGATTACGGAACATCGACGTCGCCCGGCATGTCCATTAAACCCGGGCAAGACGATTATAAGAAGAATGTATGAACCGGTACAGCAAAATAGAAGGGAAAGCTGGTACCTGCACGTTAGGTACCAGCTTGTTTTCCGTGATCAGGATTCTTTACGAGTCCGAACATTGGAAGCAAAAAACTCATATTCGTCGTAACCTTCCCCGCGTTTCTTTTTATAAGGGGTCAGCATTTTATCCAGCTCAACAAAAAACTCGCGCGCTTCATCTTCGCTCATATACAAGGTGGTATTGGTCAACATGGAGGTCGTTTCGCCCTCTTGACTCATGTTTTTGAAGAAACGGTCTCTATTCTGATCAAACAACTCGGATAATAATTTGTTCGTTTCGGATCGAATTAATTCCTTGATGACCGGCTCGTCGGAATCTGCCCCTCGTTTGATCTTTACCGTACCGACAAAAGGTTCATAATATTTAGCGATAATACCGTTGATCTCTTTCGTGGATACGATCTTGACCAGTCCGATTCGCTCCAGCTTCTTCATATGATAGTGAACTTTAGCCGGCACATCCCCGATCTTGTCTGCGACTTCCTTTACCGTTGCCGGACGGTCCATCTTATTCAATACATTCAATATCTGGAGCCGATATGGATCTGAATATATTTTGATCTCTTCCAGTGTAGTCAGTTCCTTCGTTTCCACACCGTACACCTCAGCTTCATGTTATTTTTCACTTCTTTTCATTATAGGCCGAGAATGTCGAAATTACAAAACGCTGAGGATTTAAATGGCACGGAAACTCTTCTTCCGAATGAGGAATATCACGGGCAGCATCATGATGAATCCCATGATCGAATACAGAATGGGAGGGGAGTGATGCTCCGCTACAAATCCAGTAATCAAGCTTCCCACAGGAATGGCAGCCGTGCACGCTACCGTCATAAGGGCACCTATTCTGCCGAGCATATGCCTCGGCGTTACTTCCATCAGATACGTGGAAATAGGGGCATTCAACATCGAGACGGCAAAACCGGCAACGAACATGCAGACCGCTGCGGACTCCACCCGCCATGCCGGCAGATGTCCTGGAATCCCTAACGCAAAATAACCGATTCCGAGCAGGATAGATCCTGACATGATCAAGGTGCTCTTTTTGAAGCTCTTCCCGTAACGTCCAATCCATAGCCCGCTGCAAATCATGCCGATCAGGAGGGCCGTTCCCAGTACGCTCAGACCTCCGGCTCCGGCACCCAGGGTCTCTTTGACGTAGACCGGCTGCAGTACATTCAGCGGTGCCAAACAGAAATTATTAATCATGGCGAGCACCGTTGTTATGAGGAGAAGCGTATGCTGCTTCACAAAAAGAAGAGCCTCTTTAATATCGCCGAACACCGTTTTCGTCATCTCTGTCGTAGGCCGTGCGGAGGCTTCCTTGGCTTCAGCCTGTTCGGCTGCCTCCGGATTCGGCATAAACGCGATAATGGTGGCGGCAGTGAGAAACGTTACGGCATCGATCAGGATCGTCCCCGAAATTCCGACCAAAGCGATGAGAGCACCAGCGATAGATAAACCGATTAATTCAGCGCTCCGACTTACGGAAGTTGAGAAGGAATTGCCTGCGAGCAGTTTATCCTTGGGAAGCAACCGCGGAACGATGGAAGTCTCGGCGGGTCTGGAGAAACATTCCAGGGTGGAATTTAGAAACGTGAACAGGAACAAATGCCAGACTTCAAGAGACCCCACAGCATACAGAAAGGCCGTTAGCGAAACCACAATGCCGCGGCTGAGATAGGTTAAGGCAAGCACCAGTTTCTTCGGCCAGCGATCTACATAGGTCCCGGTAAACAAACTGAACAGCAATCCAGGCAGAAAGTTAAAGGCGAACAATGTACCCATTAATAGTTCAGAACCTGTGAGCATGTAGACCATCCAGCTGTAAGCGATGGAGTCCAGGGAATCCCCGAATCGGGTAATGACCTGGGCAGATAAATAAATCAGATAGGGGCGGATTTTCAAGAGCTGACCAAAGCCTTGCTTTTCCAAAACAGCGGCATTTTGCATGGTTTCCTTCTCCTCTTCGTTAAATGGATAACAACATTAAACTTCTTCAATCCATTAAAATAATATTTACGTTAAAATTATTTTATCGTTAAGTTTATTTTAAAGATTTCGAAGAGGAATGCAATAGGCAAAAAAAATAAATCGCCAACATGGCGATTTATTCGATCTCACGGATGACAACGATTCTTCTTTATTTAATGATCACTCGCGATGAGGATCTGGCTGCTTGAAGACATGCTTCAATGGCCCTGATGTTGCTGATGGCATCTTCCGGACCATAGGGCAGCGGCGTGCCGTCCATTACGGCCGCCGCCATAGCATCCGCTTGCAGTGCAAAGTGGTTGTAAATCCCTACCTTCTCCTCGCGGGAGCCCTTGGCCGTATGAACGCAGATCTGGGCCATGTCCTCCATCCTCTCCCATCCAAAAGCTGAAGGAAGCTCAATCCTGCCATCGGTACCTGCAATTTCTAAAGAGCATTTGGAATAGGTCCACATCCCGCACTCAAACGTAAGCCCCAATCCATCTTCAAATTCCACCATCCCGTGGACCATCATGTCCACGCCGTCATGCTCCTCAGAGAAAAAAGCATGGGCCGTTACTGCCTTGGGCTCCTGCCCATAAATCATTCGCGCTGCCGAGATGGGATAGCATCCCACGTCATAGATTGAGCCTCCGCCCATATCCTTGCTGTAACGGACATTGCTTTTATCCTCCGCATTGTTGAAGGTGAACGATCCGTGAATCCCGCGAAGCTGCCCGATTTCGCCGCTTTCGATGATTTCGCGTACACGCTCGTGTTTCGGATGATATCGGTACATAAAGGCTTCCGCAAAAAGCACGTTGTGTGCTTTAGCAGCCTCAGCCATTTCTCGGACATCCGCTTCGGTCAGGGCTGCCGGTTTCTCGCATAAGATATGCTTGCCGGCCTGTGCGGCTTTGATGGTCCAAGGTTTATGAAGGTGATTCGGCAAAGGAATATATACCGCATCAATGTCGGGATCCTCCAGAAGCTCGTCATAAGAACCATAGTATTTCCCGATATGATATCGCTCGGCGAGCTCACTTGCTTTTTCTGCGTTGCGGCTAGCAACCGCCCCGACCTCACAGCGTTCCGATTTCAATATGCCTGGTATCATTGAATTTCTTGCAATCCGAGCAGTACTCATAATTCCAAAGCGCAGTTTCTTGCTCACGAGGTCATTCCTCCTTTGGCTGCATTCCATTCAGATTATTTTTTTAAAAATTATCGTTTACCGCTTTATGAAGGATCCCTAAACACCGATCCAAATCTGTTTTAACCTGTTTTTTGTAGAGTTTGGCTTTCTCCGCACCGTCATCGGTAAAATGGTAAAGAACGATTTCTTGAAAATCGAACCGCGGATCATTCCCTTTCAGCTGCTTGGTACGATATAACACACCCTCCTGCACCAACTCATGCAGAGCCCGGTAAATTTCGCTTTGCGGCGGTGAGTACCCGTGGCTCTTGAATTCTTGCCGCAGTTCTTCCAGCATCTGATATCCATATCCTCGCTGCTGCTCCACCATGGTAATGAGATATACTTTGATAAAGGCACGCTGGGCGATCATAAATGCCATCTGGACGCCTCCTCCTTCACGAGCTACTTGTCCCATAATATACCTAATTATAACCCACAGTTTCCCAGTTTGCACAATAGCAAGCATCCCCCTCTTTTTAAACCAAGAAGGTGTAGATTGAAACGTGGTGGGGTGTTAGTTTAATAAATGTGATGCAATAACGCCAGCTTTTATTCCATTATGAATTTTTCATATATTGAAATTATATAGTATATTATTTTTCACCTGCTGTTTTATGGGTTGTTGGCGTGGCTCGTTCGATTGGTTTCAAACAAAAAAACCACCCTGAAGGGTGGGTTTAATTTCTTCACATTCCGGCGGACGTGCCTGTGCTTGGTCGCGATTTGCCGTATGGGCGAACCCTGCGGCTTTTTCTTGCTCCCGCGATTCCGACAAGCCACTTCCCGAACGGCAGCTTGGCTAGCATGCGAGTGACACCATAAGCCACGCCAGCGCTGATAATCCATGAAGAGAGGATCCGGACAAGAGGGTGCATGCTGATCAGCAAAGATTCATCGACTGCATAGCTTATACGCAGTGTCAATAGATGCATCAGGTAAGCGCCATACGAATAGAGCCCAATGGAGGACAAAAGCGCATTCGCACCCGCTCCGGCATGACGACATATCCAGCCGGCCACATCGTACATGACCAATATAGAGCTCATTAGGAAAAGTGCCATCATCGGGCGGAGCAGCGACAAGGAATAGAACGTAATCGCCCCATTCGCAGCAGAACGGATTTCATGGACGGCTTGCATGAGCATCCATCCGAACAAAAAAGCGAAGACCAGCCATATGACCGGCCGTGCCTTTTGAATCCATTTTTTCCAAGAGTCATGGTATAAACCGGCTGCCGCCCCCAGCGCAAAATAGAAGAAATAATAAAGTGCGTTCCGATCTGCGTAGGTTGTGAACAGCTCACTCCATACCGGGATATTCAAGCTCCCCATCCATTGGCCAATATCGTTAATCATTCCTGTCAAACCCACGTACAATAGTCCGGATAAAATCAATATCGTAAGCTGCGCCTGCCAGCCCCATCTTTCTTTGATTCCTAGTATAGCGGAGCGGAACAGCGGGTACAGCAGATAGAATTGAAACAGCATAATGATGTACCAAAAATGCGAGCTCGATTTCCCGGTTAGCCATACTTCTCCAAGATATTTCCAATCCTCAATGACTGCAGGATTAAACCGATGATTGATTAATAAAGTAATCAAGGTCCATACAGCAAACGGAACGTAGATGTCGCCAAAACGCCTCTTGATGAACCTTCCGTAAAACAGCTGACCTTTATCGTTATAAAACAGCACCATGCCTGTAATAAAAATAAAGACGGGTACAGCAAATTTCGTCGCCATCAGAAGAACTGCCATCATCAAACCATCACCTGTCGTCATTCCCGGCGCGACCGAATAATGTGCGATGGAGTGCTGTAAGACCACGGCTAGAAAAGCAATTCCCCGTAAGCGCTCGATTTCCGGTATTCTTTCTTTGGGCATACTGCTCCCCCCTTCGTCTGACTTCGTGCGCACACCTCATTGTAAGGGACACTGCCCCTGATCGGGTAATCCAATTATTTACTGATTCTGATGTTATCAGCACTATTAAGTACGTTCTATTGGGCTATGTATCAAGAAAAACTTCTATCGATCGTACCTTTACAGAAGACAGAATGCGGTTGATCTCTATAACAAAAACCCGGTTCCCATCGGAACCGGGTTTTGTTTTCCTTACAGCAGCGTAGTGCCACGCGGCGGAAGTGCGTCGTCCCGTTCCAGATCAACCGCTCCCGCACGGCCCTCGTTTCTGTAATCATAATCGCGGAATATATCGTAGATGCCTGTATTTTCTTGATCGGCGTCCACCAGCACCAGAATCCGTCCTTGCTCTATATAGGATTCGTATTCTTTTGCCTCATCTTCCGGGATCCCAAGGCCGATAAAACCACCGACCAGCCCCCCGGCTCCCGCACCGACTGCTGCGCCGGCGAGCGTCGCCGCTATAGGTCCTGCAGCAAGTATCGGGCCGATGCCGGGAATAGCCAAAGCCCCGAGTCCTGCCAGCAAACCTGCCGTACCACCAAGAATGCCGCCTGTTGCCGCGCCTGCAGCTACCCCTTCAGGCGCCATCGTCCCCGTCTGCTCGGCTATCATGTCTGCTTCGCGTTGATCCTTCGCTATAATGGAAATGGCCTCGTTCGGAATCCCATGCCGCTGAAGCTGCTCGATTGCTTGGGCTGCTTCCTGTTCCGAACGGAATACTCCAACAATTTTCTTCTCCATGATAAACCCTCCTCATCGGTGGTCGTTCATAAATAACATTACCCGACGGAGGGGGAAATTAAACGTGACGCTGCCGTGTTAAGCCTTGGGCCGAGTCCGATGGGTTGCAGTCGCCTCCATGGGATCATCAGGCCAATAATGTTTAGGATATCTTCCCTTTAAGTCTTTTTTCACCTCGTAATAGCCGCTGCGCCAGAAACTGGACAGATCCGAGGTAACCTGAACGGGCCTTTGAGCCGGTGACAGCAAATGCAAGGTCAACGCAACCCGTCCGCCAGCAATTCGCGGCGTATCCTGAAGTCCGAACATCTCCTGCAGTCGAACGGCCAGGAACGGTTGTTCAGGGTCATTGTAGTTAACTGGGATCAAGGACCCGCTTGGGACCCTAATATGAGTCGGCGCTTCCTTCTGAAGCTGCTGCTTTTGCTCCCAGCTCAGCATATGCTCCAAGAGCGTTCCCGGAGAGAGACGTCTCATATCATTGCGATTCCGCAGCCCTTCCAAATATGGGAGCAGCCACTCCTCCGCCTGATTCAGCAAGCCTTCGTCCGAAACATCAGGCCATTTCCCCTCGGGATCATGCCGGAACATGAAGGCCAGCCGTTCTCTCAGCTGCAATGCCGCCTTGCTCCACTGCAACAATCCAAGACCCTCCAGCCTGATCCCTTGCAGCATGGCTTCCGCTATTTCCTCTCCTGTCGGATTCGAATAGGCTTGTTCCTTGATAACGAGGGCTCCAAGCATCAGCTTCTGTCTCGCCCTAATGCTGCCGGATGCTGAATCCCATACAACCTCTTTATGCTGTTCCATCTCGTCATGGTAATACTTTTCGAGCCATAATTCATCTATTTCAGAAGCAAGCTGAATATTCCCGTCCGGGCCTTGATCATCAACGGCAGCGACCACAATATACGGTGCGCGGCTCATAGGCTGAACCGACACCAATTTCACGCCTCTGCCGCTGCGCATCAAAAAACCGGTTCCTCCCCTGTTCTTCGCGATCCGATCCGGATAGGCGAACGACAGCAAAAGGCCGCAGAAATTCAAGTCCCCGCTAGTCGTATATGCAATATTCAGCTGTGTATGCAGTTTTCTGATCTCTTGTTTCATCCGCTGCAGCACGGCTTCATTAGTCACGTCTTGTTCAGCCGATCGCTGACCTTGTCGTTCAAACAAGAGAAGCCGCTCCACACGTGAGCGCAAATCCTGATCCCTGATGGCTTCACCTCTGCTCAACATGTCACGCTCTTGAAGCAGTACAGCAATTCGGATAGCCAGCGATGTTTCTCCTATTTCTTGTGCTTTCAGCAGCATGTGAGCGAGCCTCGGATGAAGCCCAAGAAGCGCCATCGCTCGGCCATGCTGTGTGATACTGCCTGAATCGTCCAGAGCCGACAGCTGCTTCAATAACGCTTGTCCTTGTGCAAGAGCTAGTCGGGGCGGCGTATCAAGCCAAGCAAGCTCCTCCGGGTCACGCGTTCCCCATACCGCCAATTCCAAGGCCAGTGGCGTCAAATCGGATTCACGGATCGCCGGAATGGTGCTTTCCGACAGATGACGATGCTCTTCCTCACTCCATAAGCGATAACATACACCAGCCGATACGCGCCCAGCCCTTCCCCTTCTCTGATCCGCGGATGCCCTGGATAACCGTCTCGTAATCAATTGCGGCAGTCCCGTTCTGGGCGAGAACACCTCCGTGCGCATATAACCGCTGTCAACAACCGTCTTGATCCCCTCAATGGTAATACTGCTCTCGGCAATGCTTGTGGAGAGTACAATTTTACGCCTGCCGTTCGAATCGCGTCTGATCGCTTCGTCCTGCTTGTCTGCCGGAAGCGCGCTGTACAATTCCCGAATGACGACATTTTGGCTTAAACCTATTCTTAATAATTCATTAGCGGTTCTCCTGATTTCGCGGGCACCCGGCAAGAATACAAGGATATCGCCTTCCTGTTCGGAGAGCGCTCGCATGATGGCATTCGCCGCACCTTTATGCAACTCGTCGAGAGAGAATGAGCGCAAATAGTGAGTAGACACTGGAAAAGCACGACCTTCGCTAACGATGACCGGTGCGTCGCCAAGAAGCTTCGCGACTGGCTCAGCCACTAGGGTAGCAGACATGACGAGCAGCCTTAAATCTTCCCGCAGCACCGACTGGGATTCCATCGCAAAAGCCAGGCCGGTATCAGCCTGCAAATTTCGTTCATGAAATTCGTCGAATATAATCATACCGATGCCGGTTAATTCCGGATCATCCTGCAGCATACGCGTCATGATGCCTTCCGTCACAACTTCGATCCGAGTGTTCTGACCGATCTTGCTGTCCATTCGGACGCGATATCCGATCGTCTCACCAACTGCCTCTCCCAAAGAGGACGCCATATAACTCGCAGCCGAGCGAGCTGCAATTCTTCTAGGTTCCAGCATGATGATCCGCTTGTCTTCCAGCCACGGTTCATTCAGAAATGCCAAGGGCACCTGGGTTGTCTTGCCCGCACCCGGTTCAGCGATCAAAACCGCATGGGTTCCAGCAGATAAAGCCATTTTCAATTGTGGAAGTATTCGGTGAATCGGTAATTCAGTCATGGATACATCTCCGTTATCCTATCAAATATCAATATAATCCCTTAATTATATAAAACAGCCGATGTACGTCAAGGGGAGCTGCTTGTCGCCACGGCTGGAAAGTATCGATATAATTGCGATACAATATGAATATCATTCCCATGTCAACATCAAGATTCATGTAGTCGGAAGGTGAAATGTATGGAGCAGCATGCCACATTTCGCGGCCGCTTTGCCCCTACGCCATCAGGAAAGATGCACATCGGCAATGCGTTGACCGCTTTACTTGGATGGCTGCAAATGAGGAGTATGAACGGACAATATATACTCCGTATAGAAGATATCGATGTCCAGCGTTCCCGCCAGGAGCTTGCCGTCGAGATGATGAGAGATCTGGAATGGCTCGGCTTGGATTGGGATGAAGGTCCCGGTGTTGCCGGAGACTACGGACCCTATCATCAGGCGGCGCGCCAAGCGCTATATGAGCGGGAAATCACCAAGCTGCAGGAAACCAATAACCTGTACCCCTGCTATTGCAGTCGGGCCGATATTACGGCCGCAGCCAGCGCACCGCACGGCATTGCATCGGAAGGCCTCCGTTATCCGGGAACTTGTAGAGACTTGACTCGAGAGGAAGCGGCGCTTCGCGTGCTTCATAAGAAGCCTTCGCTGCGGATGAAGGTACCGGAAGACATCGTTTCCTTCGTCGACGGCATCGCCGGGGAGCAGTCCCATCGACTATCTGACGGAGGAGACTTTGTGGTTCGCAGGGCGGACGATATCATCTCATATCAACTCGCGGTGGTTGTGGATGATGCTTTAATGGGCATAACCCACGTACTCCGAGGAGCCGACCTACTGGACTCCACGCCACGTCAGCTGCTCTTATACCATGCGTTAGGCTATCAGCCGCCACAGTTTGCACATACCCCGCTAATGGTCGATGCGGAAGGCAGAAGGCTCGCCAAGAGGACCCGCGGGCTTAGCCTCTCATTTCTTCGCGGCCAGGGCATCATGCCCGAGCGCATCATCGGCTGGCTGGCTTGGACCGCCGGTCTCCTGGACTATCCGGAACCCGTTCGACCTGTGGATCTAATTCCTGTGTTTGACTTATCGAAAGTATCTTCTGCCCCGATCAAAATAACGGATCATGTCAAAAATCAGCTCTTTGAATCCTAGATGCAACGTATCGAAATAAGGGATTCGTAAGCGTTATTGCAATACATTCCTTCGTACCCTGATAAACAAGCAGCGCCAGCACGTTCATCCTCGCAAAGAGAAGAAAGGCTGGCGCTGTTCTGTTATTCCTCATGGGTTAATCGTTCCCTAACTTTGGACTCATACTGCGTAAACGCGCTATTGCCGCTAAGCCCGCGCTGTTCCATCAGCAATTGCAGTCTTAGACGCTTTTCATTGAGCTTGCGCTGAAGCTGCTCCTGCTCACCGTCGCTGCAGGCAGCACCGAGCAAGTCATACAGCTGAACGCATTCCTTGCGAAGCGTAACCTCTTCAGGGACATAACCCGCATTTTTCATGATGCGATAAGACATTCTCAGATCCTCCGGAATGTGCGAAAGATCGTCGATCGGAAGTTTCTTTCCGGCAAATGGCAAATGATCGAGCTCCCCATTGCGGATCGCTTCTTCGATCTTCTGCTCAGCCAATCTGGAAAAGATGCTCATGATTACACAGCCTCCTCCTTTTTTCCTTTGTCCTCTTCATCATATAGCAGCGCAGTTTATATTCCAAGTTCTGAATGCAGGGAACCCTCGAGATGTCTCCTATCTCATTTACAACAGGGATTCGGCTCCATCTATGAAGATTTGTGCCCCTGTAATATGTCTTGATTGGTCGGAAGCGAGAAACGCCACCAAATCCGCGACCTCTTCAGGCGTACCCGGTCCATCAGACAGCGGCTGGCTCCCTTCCGGATATTCAACCGGAATCACGATCTCTTCCAGATCTCCCTGCTTCTTCGTGCTTTGGTCAATGTTCGTGGATATCGCGCCGGGGCAGATGACATTCACCCTAATCTTGAATTTCGCCAGCTCCAGCGCAGCCATCTTCGCAAAAGCCACCTGTCCCGCTTTGGTTGTGCTGTATGCGCTCATCCCAAAGTTGGAGAAGGTTCGGGTACCATTGACGGAGCTGGTAATGATTATACTGCCCTGCCCCCTTTTCTTAAGGTGCGGAATCGCATATTTGACCGTCAGAAACGTCCCGTTCAAATTTACGTTCAGCGTCTTGGTCCATTCCTCCAGCTTCATTTCATCAATTGGCGTCATCACGCCGTTAATCCCTGCATTCGCGAATACAATATCAACACCGCCAAAAATCTCCACCGTTTCGAGAACCGCCTTCTCCACCCGGTCAGGATCTGTAGTATCTACGTCAAAGGCTCTGGCGGAACCTTCACGAATAGAGTTGATCTCCGATTCCGCTTTATTCGTTCGGTCATCTAACAGATCGAATAAAGCAACATTTGCGCCTTCCTTCGCCAGCTGAATGGCGGCTGCCTTCCCTATGCCTGATCCGGCTCCGGTAATGATCGCTGTTCTCCCATGAAAACGTCCGTGTCCTTCATTCATCCTCAACACGCTCCTTATTATCGTAATCCGTTATGCATTCATCTGTCACAAGATTACCCAAAAGGAGTTGTTTTATAATCATGATTTCTAATTTTTTGCACAAAAAAGCCGGACCCTTGGGTCCGACCATTGTTTATCATCATCTAACATTCTTAGAAACCTACCATACAATCTCCAAAAACGAAGCGTCATCTTCCAGACCGTCTGTATGGCGAGCATTCATTAATACTTGCACTTGCTCATCAGGAATCGGCTCCTTCAGCGGATCCAGATCGTTGAGCCCATCGCTGTATAACTGAAGCCGATATTCGGTCTCCGGGTCTAATTTGCACGAAAACACGTGAGGACTGCCTCCGATCGGACCACTACGGGAAGACCATCGTTCCGAGGTCCGGAAACGATCTCCGAATACCGAGGTGATCTCGTCTTCCTTGCGCCACAAGCGTACCCTGGAGTCACCCTGCCAGGCGAGCCACAATCTTCCTTTGCGGCGAAAACCCGAGGAGAGCTCTATGCGGCCGCAAATATACATAGCTTCGCTTCCCTTGCGCTGCTTCTCTTCCAGTACTTCGCGAAGCAGCTTGGGCGTTTCGGAACTCAGGGAATGAGTCCGCATTTCCCGATCAGCTTCCTGCGTAAGCTCCTTCAGTCTGCGTTCAAGCGATGCGGTCGTGAG
The DNA here is from genome assembly GCF_037969785.1 of Paenibacillus sp. FSL W7-1332. Lineage (NCBI taxonomy): Bacteria > Bacillati > Bacillota > Bacilli > Caryophanales > Paenibacillaceae > Paenibacillus > Paenibacillus sp. FSL W7-1332. Next base: position 4,761,570 of record NZ_CP150209.1, read on the forward strand.
TTCCTCAACCGTCTCCAGCCAATTCATTAACCCTTGGCCTAGCAGACGCGAGGCCACATCGCCCCGATAACTCAATCCGACACCATCGCACAATACAAAATGGCACACATCTTCCTTCATCTTCAAAGCAATGAAATCCTGACCCATCTCGGAGAGCATGACAGATTCTGCCGCTCTGCCATACGCATAACGACATGTGAACAAATCTTTAATCTTCGTAATCGGTTCTTCCACGGTCTGCTTGCTCTCGTAATAAAACGATGCTGCTTGAGCCTTCCGTTTACGAATTCCCAACGATTCCATGCTTCTTGCGTATGATCGCTTCATCTTTGTGACCCTCTTACCTTACCGGCGTGGCAGCTGACATCTGAAACCCGATGGACACCAGCTCAGAGCAAGTGCCTGGAAGCATCATCAAAGCTCCCGGGCTCAGTTGATAATCCGCCTCAACCAGCATTTCTCGATAACTTTCGGGAAGAACGGAAGACATCATTTTAAGTTTGCGCGCGTGTTCATCCTCAAGCGAAGTATCGGCCAAAATCCCTTTCCAGCGGCGCGGTTCGGATATCGGCTGGTTCATCAGATGATCGGATATGAATATGTTCTCCACAAGCACGTTGCCGTCCGGAACGCTCATGTTCATGATGCGGCGGGCAATCGGTTCCGGATCCTCTCCCGTAGCCACGCCATCCGTCATATGGCACACAAGCGGGGCGGGGCAATCCTGCATGTTCGGAATCTCCGACTGCAGGATTTTCTCGGCCTGCAGGAACGCTTTCGCCGAATCGGAGAAACGCTTCGGCGTTAAATCCGGAAGCGATCCGATCGCCGCAATTTCGTCAATGCCCTTAATCCCGTTTAACAAATCATAGACATCATCGCTGTATGCAAGGATGGCAATCCGGTATCTAGGCGTCAGCCGATTGCCCTTCGTGGACCGAAATACCATTTGCCGAATGGCTAGGGACAAGGCCTCGTATACGACATCGATCCGCCTCCGGTCCTCCATCAGCATGTTCATGGACGCGCTGATATCAATCAGATATATAATGAGCGCTGGCGTGCGCTGTGATGCTTGAATGGTATAGTTCATCGTGAATAACATTCACCCCTGCATTTTCGTCATGTTTACTTCCTTACAGTTTTGGTATCCAGTGGCTGTCGTCACTTATGAATTTCTGCAGATTGCTAAGGCGGCTGCTCATTTTACCAACGGTTTTATAATAGGCCTTATCCTTGTTATATAACTGTATGAATTCACGTGCGGCATTCTTAGCACGGTCTTTGTTCCCGGCCACCTGCGCATTATACGCTTTATTATATAAAGCAACCAGTTCTACAACGTTTTGGGAACGCTGTTTCTGAAGTGCTGCGGCTTGGGCTTGTTCGGCAGCTCTGGCTCGCGCCTGGCGCTCCGCTTCCGCCTTGGCAGCTTCCTTAGCTGCCGCCTCTTCCTGTGCCTGTCTTTTCTTCTTCTCTTCGAGCTGAGCTAAGTACGCCTCATACTTGGCCTGATTATCATATTTCTCTTGCAATGCCTGCTTCTTTTTCTTCTCTTCAAGTGATGCCAGATAAGCTTCATACTTCGCCTGCTTCTCATACTTGGCCTGAAGCTCAGCTTTCTCCTGTTCCTTCAGTGCCTGCTCAGCTTCTTGAGCCTTCTTGGCCTCCTCAGCCTTTTTGCGCTCCTCTTCCGCTTTCTTAGCCTCTGCCTCTTTCTGGGCAGCCTCTTCCTGGGCAGCCTCTTCCTGCTGCCTCCGTGCTTCTTCCTCTTGTTTACGCGCTGCTTCTTCCTTCTCCTGCGCTTGCTGCTCGGCTAATCGCTGAGCAGTAAGCTGACGGCTCTCTGCCTTCTCCGCCAGAATCTGATTCACCGTAATCGCAGAACCTGCCAATATGACGATAGCCGCAGCGGTTGAGAGCATGAATTTACGGGATAACAACAGTGCTTTAATGCCTTTGTTGGATGATTCTTCAGCCGGACGCAGCTGCTCTTCGAGCCCCTGTATAGCGGCGGCAAGCTCCACTTCAAGCGGACTGTCCTTCTTTACGAAATGATACGCGGAGCGGAATATTTCCAACGCGCCGGAAAGATTACCCGCATCCTCCAGATCACGGGCTTGATGAAACAAGCGTCCAACCACATTGTCGTTGACCTCTCGGGTGCCTGGCTCTATGCCAAGCGATGCCATAATTTCAGCCGGCACCTCTTGGACGGTTTCAGAACGGGCTTCATCCGCCTTGTCGTCATGAGCAGCAGCAGCGGCTACAGGAGCTTGCGCTTCCTCGACTACTTCTTCTTCACTCAAGGATGATAAAGCAATCAGCCACTCACCAAAGGTAGGGCAGCTGCTCAAATCCTGACTGTCCCAGGTTCTGCCGAACAGATCCGCAATCCGTGTACCCCAACGCTGACCCAGCGATTTTTTCAGTAAAAAATAACGCTCGCACGGGGTCTGCATTTCATGCTGATCAAAATAGCTTTCGCCCCATGCCCGATTCACGATAGCCGGATCGCTCCATCCCAGCATTTCCGCAATGATAACAGCACCTGCGAAACGATCGGCATATGAACTCCATAACCCGCTATGCACCGTACGGTGAGCCGCATATCCAGGAGAGCCAGCAAGCAAAACATCAGGTCGATCCATTTTGGGACTGTACATCTGCTCCACATCGACAAGCTCAACGGCGGCAGCGCCTTCCGGCAGCTTCACTTCCGAAAAAAACGGAAGCATGACATTAGGCGCAGACAGGTCACAGTGGGCTAAACCGCGCTGCTCCATGCTTGAGCCGATAGCTGCCAATGCCTTGGCAAGCATCAGGCTATCAGAACGTCCCAGATTACGCTGATCGCTTATAACGTCAAACCAAGTACAACCATGAATCCATGGCATGATGACCGCGTAGAGCAAATCCGGATATTCCGCTATCAAATCTCCGTTTCTTTCGGGAGTGAGCACCTCTCGACTGCTTACCTGCAAACCCGGTATCTCGCGATAATTCCCCATATGTTCGGATTGATACACCATAGCCGGAATTCTGAACTTAGGAAAAAATACCTTTAGTGCTTTGGCTTCATGCAGTTCCCCGTCCACAGGAATCAACTGGTAGACGATTCCCTGACGCCCAGCTTGGGCATAGGCTACGCCTGGCGCTGCAGGATGCTGCCCTACTGTATAAGCCGTTCCATTTACAACAATCCCATCGCCCGGGTTTGGCTGAAATGTCATGAACGTCATCCTCTCTTAACTCCGTTACCTAACTATATAACTCTATTAACCACATGGTTATATTCTAAACATCCAAAATTGCAAGAAAACCGGGTTGTCTACCACCCGGTTTATTCTGCCTATTAAACTATTATAAAGCAAAAGTCTCCGAATGGATATTAACGGGATTCGTCAGCCATACGGAATTTCTGAGCGATCGCTTTCAGCTCATTGCTGATGCTGTCAAGCGTTTGAACGAAGGAGTTCATCAAACGGCTTGCTTCCTGGAATTCCTGGAAAAAGCGCTGCTTCGTCATACCATCCCATTGACCTTCCATGCCGTTGATCGATTGAGTCAGGCTGTTAACGATTTGCTGACTTTGATCACCGCTTTGTTTAAATTGGTTTGCTACTTGTTCAACTTGTTCTGGCGTAATTAAAATACGTCCTGCCATTTATGTAACCTCCTAGAAATTCGTTTTCTGGTGACACTTGACATCTTAGCCCATGAGCCTCAGTTTATCAAAGCGTCCTCAGACCTAATTTCCAGTTACCCTATACGTCCCAATTTGAAACATTTACCATCCCGATTTTCCCGAAAGGAATAGGAGTTTAGTTGGCAATGCCAAACGAAGACGGATCGGTAAAGGTCCAGCTTTGCCCGGCTAACGCGGCTTGTTTAGCCGAATCTCCGTTGTCTCCACTGGTCATGCCCACGGCAGCTGCTACCGAACTCGGGTTCGATATAACCGTCGAGGAATTGCCATATTCCGGTAATATGGATGAGCGCCCCTCCATGCCGGAAGCGGCAAACAGAGCCGTCGGTGATACTGTACTTACGATGGCATGCTCCAAAATCGTATGGTACTGATGATCCGTTTCTTGAAATTGATCGGCTTTGCTTTGAAGATGCTTGCCCAACTGAGCAAGAAGAGCTCCCAGATGCTCTCCAAGACTCCGGGCAGACTGCCACTCATCAATAACCGCCGCTTTGAGAGACGTCTCCCAAACGAGTGATTCCATAGCTTGGTTGAGCGTTCTCGTAATCGCTAAATATTCATCGCCACTATGCTGCAGCTGACGGCTTAACGTCCGGAGAGACTCCGGCTCGACAGAAATACGCATTGGTCCTCACCTTTCATACAGGCTCTGTTACTGTTTCAGCCACATGAGTAGCATATGACGAAACTGCTCTTTGGTCGCTGGTGCTGCGGTTAACCAGTCCTGGTCTCCCTCCAGGCTCATACGCAGCAGCCAATTCATGGACTCGTTCACTATAAATGCTGCATTTTGACTTTCCCAGCTGTTTCCGTTCCAAATCGACAGCTGGAGTTCCCCCGAAGACACCTTGTTTTTCATACATTTCGCTAAAGCGATGGAACCTTCCGCATCATCGGTCAACCTGGCCAAGCGATCGCCGATATCATCGCTGTTCTGTTCGGAAACGGAGGTGTAAATATCTCCGAATTCCTTCCGGCTAAGGAGAAGTGCCGGAATATCCCCCCAGTTTTGGTCGCTTAGGGCCAGATCCTGCACCAGTTGATCGCAGGTTTGTTCGATCGTGCCAAGTTCGCTTAGCAGGTAACATCGATTGTCTTCGCCGCTTCTGCATACTTGTATTACCCGTTCATCCGTAACATGCAGATATCCTTCAAACGCCGAATCCTGATTTTCATATTTCAACCAGCACGCACGTTCCGCAAGTCCGGCAATAGCCACTCTTGAGAAGACCTCGGGTGGAATCGACAATTCCCCGCCTTCCTCTTGAATCAAATATTGCTTGCTTAGGAGCGATTGTTTGGTTTTCTCCCACTCAACCGCGATTTCTTCCGTTAAGTATCCTACAAATGGATCTTCAACACCAAGTAATCGGTCCGATCCGATAATTCCAGCCAAGAAGAAAAATTCCTTGTCATTCAGCGTGATCGTTTCTTGTTTGGAAGCATGAATTGTCAACATTATGAGCCACCTCCCCTCAAACTACAACATGCCATCGGTCGCGAATTTCTGTGACCCATCTTTGGGCGTTCCATTCGTCATCAAACGGAACTGCGCCTTTTATTCTGGAAAATTTGCGTTTTACGTAGTACCCCTGTCCTGGCGGGAGTATTTTTAGTCCTCCAGGACTATTAGCGGATTCGGAAAAAGGAATTCTGAAGAACGATAAATCGTTGGAATCCAATGTTCCGAATAAAAATCCGTTTTGTGCAGCCTTAATATCAGTAAACCAATCGACGCCATACGTCGGGAAATCGGCCGGCACACCGGCAACGATAACATGTACCCGGCGGTCCCTCCCCTGTCTGACGATGGCTGACAGCTGGTCTTTCAAAGTAAAATCGGAAAGCTGCTTGCTGAGCACGTCAGCGTCATCAATCATAAGCAGGATCGTCGGGTCTTCACTGTCTTTCGACCGGGTTTGAACCCGTTCATAAAGACCTGAAATGAGCGGAGCCAGGTCTTCCTCATTCTCCGCATGTCCACGGACATGCGGAAGATGATTCATCCGACTCAGACCGCTGCTACCATAGCGCGTATCTACCGTATAGATTTCCAGCTCATCCGGCGATGTATGATATGCAAGTGATAACATCCAGCTAAGAAGGAATGACGTTTTACCGCCTTCCATCGGACTCGCCACAATAAAATGCGGCCCATCCTCCAGATTGATAGCAAAAGGAGTCAAATCATCCGTAGCCACTCCGACAGGAACCCGGTACTTCGCCATACCTGCTGTTTCGTAAGGCTTTTGTACCTTCAGCAGTTGATGAAGCGGAATCTTGTCCGGCAGTGACTCAATCCGCGGCGCTTCCTCCCCGTGCCACGCTGCCCGGTGAGTGCGAATCATATCGCGGAGCGCTGCGGAGCGGTCCCCCTCTTCCTGGCCTGAAGCCGGCAAGGCCGTCTGAAATTCAAGCGGCGGCACCTGCCCCTTGACCAGACCTCTTCCCGGTGGAAGCTGGCTGGGGGCTCTTGTTGGACGCCCCACCGCATAATAGTAATCAGCAGGATCGGCCAGTTCGTACGACACTGCTTGCGAGATGTTGCTTCGAACCTTCTCAAACATATCCGAAATTCGGTTCGCCGTAATGACAAACGTTATTCCCAGACTGCCGCCTTCTCGCAGCAGGTATTCAAGCATATCATTCTCATCCGGATACGAGTTCCGGAAATTCAGATAACCGTCAATAACCACGACCAGCTGCGGAACGGGTCCTGTGTTGCCCCGGCGATAGGATGCAACAGTCTTCACACCCGCTTCGGCAATCATGTCCTTGCGAGTCGCCGCCGTTTTCGTCAGAAAACGGAACAGGCGCTTGATGCGATCCTCTTCCTCCGCCGTCATGACTCCTCCGATATGTGGAAGCCCTGTAAAGTCCCGCATCATTCGGCCCATATCCACGATATACCCATGCCAAAAGTCCGGGGTGTACCGACTGGCTAACGACATCAGCATCGTTTGAATAAAGGTGGTCTTTCCAAGTCCAGGCATGCCGTACACGGCCCAGTGGCCTTGCTCGAGATTGAGCATCAACGGCTTCTGGCATTGGTTTGGCAGATCATCAACCATCCCGACGTAGGACACAAGCGCCGAATCACCGAACAGCTCCTGCTTCTGCAGCTCGGTCCCGGACTGAATGCTCTCCAGATCCAAGCTCTCCGGAAGCGGTGGAAGCCAAGGCCCCTGTAGCCGTTCGATTCCTTGCTCTTCGGCAACTTCCGCTACATGGTCGATAAACACCTGGAGCTGTTTGGGTACCTCCAGATGCGCTCCCAGGGAAGGATTAGATGCAAGCAGAGGCTCACTCTTCCCGTTGATTCGCACCTCCCGAATAACCACTGCGCCAGGCGTATCCTTCTCTTCAATGTAAGGAGCACCGCTCCAGGCAAATTGCATTTCTTCAAACACTTCATCGCTGCCCACCTGAAAATAGCCTCGTCCGGGCTTGTTAATCCAGGCTGCATTCGGAATCTTCAGCATATCACGGCTATCGCCCTCGCTTTGTACCCGAAGGCAGATCCGAAAGCGCGAATTACTCCAAATTTTATCGTCCACGACGCCCGCCGGCTTCTGAGTCGCAAGAATCAGATGGACTCCGAGTGTTCGTCCAATAGCGGCGATGCTGATCAATTCATCCATGAATTCCGGTTGGTCTTTCTTCAGCTGTGCAAATTCATCAATGATAATAACGAGATGCGGAAGCGGTTCGCCATGCCGATTGCGCAGCAGCTTGTAGTACTCGTCGATATGCTGCAGATTTCCCGCATCGTTCAATATTTTCTGGCGGCGAACCAGCTCGGCTTTCAGCGACACCTTCGCGCGCTCGATTAGATTGTTATCCAGATTCGTTATGGTTCCTACAACGTGCGGCAAGTTAACAAACGTGTTCGACATGCCGCCGCCCTTGTAATCAATAAGCATAAATGCCAGGTCATGAGGGTGGAATTCGGATGCCAGGGAGGCAACAATGGATTGAATAACCTCACTTTTCCCGGAACCGGTCGTTCCCGCAATCAGACCGTGCGGTCCATGACCTTGACGCTCTATTTTATCATGAAGATTCAAATTAATCTTCTTTCCGCCCGCCCGGACTCCCATCGGAACGGGTAATGAATCCGGATATCGGTTCTGCTGCCAGCGTCTGTGTACATCCAAATCGTTGATTTTTTGAATATCCATCATCTCGAAGAGTGCCAAAACGCTTGGGATATCCGACGCAGAGGATCGTTTCAGCCGGATCGGCGCCATGTATCGGGCCAAGGCTTCGATTTGCTCCCTGCTAATATGATGGGATTGGAAAGTTTGCTTGGAGACCGTGCCATCTGCTTTCTTAATCGTATACGCCGCCTGCTCCCGGTCAACCTCTACAATAAGCTGGCAGTGCATCGGCAAGCTTTCCTTGCGGTCGGACAAGATGATGGTAACCGCATCGGTCGCTTCGGCATCTTCCATCAACAGAGGCAGCAGCGGTTCTTCCTCGATTAATTGGGTAGCGGATAAAATCACCACGTATGCCGGTGTCTCAATCGTTTTCTTCCCATGCTCGGCACGATTATTTTTACGCCGGTATAAGTGAGTAAATATTTCATCCGCAAGCTGATGGGCATTGCTCCGTCGATCCGCAAGATAGCGGCTGGATCGATCATCATCCCACGTATGTGGGAGCCAGCGCAGCCATTGCCACTCGCTCGCTTCTTTCTCTTCGTAGAACGCGGCGATCTTCACTTCATCGGGTGAGTGCCGCACAGCCGTTTGGGCCATCATCACGCGCAGCATATTTAATACGCGCTCTCTTCCGCCTACGATCCCTATGACCTTGGATTCGAATAACGGCAGCGCAATCGATGCATCGTCGACGGACTGAAATTCGGAAGACAGCAATTCAGCTGCTTCGATCAAAGGGTCCTTGTCATACCCATCCGCGCGGGGAGGCTTTACGTTAATGTAAAACGGAACCTCTCCCTTGCCCACGCAAATCTCCAGAAAGTCCTTATCTTCCGGGGAGCGTTCCCATAAGCTGCTGCTCCGGTTCTTTACGACGTTGTAACACACGTCCGGATCGCCATGGATTTCAAACAGAATGTGTACCTGATCCTCCTGCCGCTCCTTGAGCTCTTCGCGGTGCAGATCAAGCTGTGCCCGGTACTTCTGATTTCGTTCAGCCAGCTTCTTCTGATAGGTCTTCTTGTTGCTTAAATACATGAAGAACGGCAGCGTGTAGGATGTCAGCATCATAAAGATGGAGAGCATCTGGAACATCATGTAGTTGGTATTCCCCATTTTGCCGCTCACGTTCATATAAACATAGAAACCGACCGTCGCAGCCGTCATAATAATCGGGATAATGATGGCAATCATCGAAAACGACGGTTTGCTCGGCTCGGACGGCGGTCTCAGAATCTCCATGTCTTCATTCGGTAAAGCCGGTCTAATACGCGGCGAACGTTGGTACAACACGTTCATAAGTCACTTCCTCCTAATCCAGAGCATCTGAAATGTACAATTATGTATGTGGCTGTTTCATTCAAAACCAATGGGTTACTTACCCAATCTCAGCTTTCTTGAAACAACGATCTTCTGCCATAGACAGGAGCTTCCTCGGTGGTTGTTGAGAATGCCCGTTGCAAACGAATATAGGAGCCTTCCCTAAGTCCCGCTTCAACGAGGTTAGAATGGCCGCCTACCGTAAACCACAAGCCTTCCGGGAACTTTGCTTCTAATATATATTGAATCCCTTCACCCGAGGGTTCACGAAAAAGACGTAGCCCCAGCAGCTCATTCAACCGTTCAATGGAGCACTCATCGGGTACGTCGATATCAAACCAATCATCTTCATTTCGACCGCTGATCACGGTGAGTATCATCTAGCCAACCTGCCTTCCCAAACATGGTAATCCTTATGTTTATTCCATATGCAAAGTCCAATCACCTATTTCAATAGTTACAAAAAATAGTTACATTATTGTAATAATATCATCCCAGGGTCAGTTCTGTCAATTTGTGTCATATTTCCTATTTCCTATTTTTCATGCGGGTTTATTAGTCCTGAGGGACTATTTATATATTGATTATAGGGTAAACCCGGGTTTTTCGTCGGTAAAACAGCGTCGTTCACAAAAATGTCACGCTCTGAAAAATGATGCTGATTAATTCTATGAATTTAAGGTTATTTTAAGATTGGCAATTTATAATGCAAATATCATGAAAAATCTTTCGTGAGGTGATTGATATGAAAACACTTATCATGTTCCAAAATAAGCCGGTTCCCGTATACTTTACAACGGATAGCAAGCAGCCGGTACAGAAAGTATTAAAACTGCTAACCAGCGCGCTTGACCATAAAATTCAAACCGGCAAAAAGGCGCTGCAAAAATGCCTCAACTCCCTGATCAGCATTGAAATCGAGGGATCCGAGGCAATTCTTCACAGCAAAAGCGAAAACGACTCTCTTGCGCTATCTCTCTTTTAAAAAAGAGGGATAGCCCTTTTTTTGTTTAACTCCATTATAACCCGTAATGACGATCCTCGGCTATCTGCGCTCTCTGAATTCGGATTTGAAACAATTTCACGAGATTTCTCCGCGTTGTCATCTCCTGGCAACTGTCCAATTTTTTTAATATAAACCGATCGATGGACATACTGTTCATCCCTCCATTCTTATCTTGGAAAAACGACCCTATGTTCTGATAACTTCTATTAACCGTGCCTTTTCAAGATTAAACGAGACTTTCTTACGTTCAACAAAGCTTCTTATGATTCGACGATGTTTTGGTAATAACCCATTTTATAATCAGTACCTTGCATTAATCAGTACTTAGTGATATCTTATTGTAGAACCACTACTGAATATTAATCACTACCTCATGTTTACAGCATGAACATGGACTTATGAAAGGAGGTATTTGCCGTATGAATGTCAGTATTCAATTCAAAAAAGGCGTTCTTGAACTCTGCGTGCTTGTGTTAATCCATCGCAAGGACCAGTATGGCTACGAGTTGGCTCAAGCGGTATCGAGGCATATTGAGGTAGCCGAAGGGGCGTTGTACCCTCTCCTTCGCCGACTTGTTAATGAAGGCTATTGTACGACGTACCTCCAGGAATCGACCGAGGGTCCGCCCCGTAAATATTATAAGCTGACGCCCAGCGGAGTGATTTATATGAGAGCCTTGGTAAAGGAATGGCAAGCTTTTGTGGGCAATGTGACCAATCTGATAGAGGAAGGAAATTTGTATGACTAAAAAACAGTTTATTGCAATTTTGGAATCGCGTCTTGCCGCGCTTCCTCCCGACGAACGGCGGGAATTCATTCATGATGTGGCGTCCCATTTTGTCATTGGCATGCAGAATGGACGAACTGAAGAGGAAATCGCCCGTGAACTGGGAGATCCTTTTGAGATGGCTAAGGAAGCGTTAGGCGACCGGTATGTGGATATGGATATGCCTGCTCCGGCAGCGATCCGAAGACCGTCTTCTTTTGGAAAATATGCAGTAGGAGTCGGTTTGTTCTTCTGTGCATTGGTGGCAGTCCCCTTCCTTGCGGCATTATGGTCCGGAGGCGTCGCTATTGCTCTGGGAGCCCTGGCAACCTTGCTGAGCCCGGTGCTCGTTCTGCTTGACTATATCGTAAACGGAACGTTTTATCCGGCCAAATTATTCTTATCTATCTCTTTGATCGGAATCGGCATCTTCCTCGGATATGCCACACGCTCAGCCATGGTTGGGTTGTTATCGTTAACCTTGAGGTACTCCAGATGGAATACGCGTTTATTGAAGGGACGTGACGCACAGTGAACAGAAAATGGTTGTTCAGTTTAGCAATCGCACTTATATTGGTAGGAATCGTCGGCATGGCTGCGAACAAGTTTAAATTCGGAGAAGATCTTGTCAGCTATCAGAATCGATGGGATCTGCAGGATGCCGAAAATTTGAAGAAATTAACGATTGCCAGCAATATTAATATCAGCTTCGCATTTGAGGACAGCGGCGATTCGAACGGATATATCGCGTTTGACGGCAAATTAAAACCGGAGCATGTCGATATTCTTAAAAACTTTAATCCATCAGGCTTTGAGGTGAAATTGGATCTGACTACTCCTTCCACTTTTCAGTTGATGAGTGTGGACTTTCGTTCACCGAAAGGAACACTGACCATCGTGCTTCCATCAACCACGCAACTGGACGAACTCGATTTGTCGACCATCTCCGATAATATCCAGGTAAGCGGAGCTTCCTCCAAGGTGGTTGACATCTCCGTGAAGTCAGGCAGCATTAACTTGAGCGGAATACAAGCCGAGCAGTTAAGCGTTGAGAACATTTCGGGAAGCATTCGCGGTTCTGACATTCGGGCATCCACCCGGCTCGTCAATCATTCGGGAAATGTCGTGCTGAAAAATATGGAAGGTCCCTTGGACATCGAGGTCACTTCCGGTAACGTAAACGCAGGATTGCTTGGCGTTTCATCGGTTAATATCCTGTGCAGATCCGGCAACGTGAAAGTACAGCCTGACCCGTCATTCCGCGGTTTCTATGACCTTAAGACACTGTCGGGATCCGTCTCGGCGCCGGAGTCATTGAAAGAAACAACCGATACCATCCAAGTGGAAACGTACTCCGGTAATATCGATATCGTACATTGAGACGTTGTTGACAAACAATAAAAATGAAATATACTATACTTTATAAAGTAAACCTAACAACAAGGAGTGTTTTCATACATGTCTAATGTACTATTCATCAAAGCAAACAACAGAGCTATCGAACAATCGGTAAGCGTAAAAATGTACCATGCGTTTTTGGAGTCCTTCAAAGCAAGCCATCCGGAAGACCACATCACGGAGCTTGACCTTTTTGCAGAGAATCTTCCTTATTATGATAGCACTGCCATCAACGGTATGTTTAAAGCTGCCCAAGGATTGGAAGCTACACCGGAAGAGCAGGCGGCTGCATCGAATGTGAGCAAATATCTTGACCAGTTTCTTGCTGCAGACAAAATCGTGCTTGCTTTCCCATTGTGGAACATGACCGTACCTGCCGTTCTTCATACCTATATCGACTACCTGAACCAAGCAGGCAAAACGTTCAAATATACCCCTCAAGGCGTTGTAGGTCTCGTGACTGGCAAAAAAGTCGTCATCCTGAATGCGCGCGGCGGCAACTATTCCGAAGGACCTATGGCTGCGGCTGAGATGGCTGTTAACTTCGTAATGGGCAATCTTCGTCAATGGGGCGTACAGGATATCGAAACCCTGATCATCGAAGGCCACAACCAATTCCCTAATGAAGCAGAAATGATCGTTCAGAACGGTCTTGAGCTCGTTAAAAAGGCTGCTGCCGGTTTCTAATCGAACTTATACGGAATAATGACACGGATCGTTATATACAATAGCCACCTTCAACTGCTTAGGCAGTGAAAGGTGGCTTTTTGTGATAATTCCATTTAAACCTTTTCCCATTGGGTCCATAACTCGCGCGGGTTACGTATATAGATTTCATGATCACGGCTCATATATTGATGCATGATAAATTCCCGCCGAATGGTCGCATAATCGGCATAATAACGCTTGATAAACGCATTGATATCCTTTTCCGGATATTCCTTCCCCGCTTCAAGTTGCTCTACCAGGTATTCCAATATGACGAGTTTCTTCTTGTACTGGGCCGGAATGGAACGCAGCGTTCCGTCTTTCGCTATAAAATTCCGGAGAACGGTTGTTTTATAGGCTTCGCTAGCAGTCGTTTCCATCTTTTTTTTCCTCCCTCCTAATAACAAGTTTCATAACCATCTAATTTAATATTAATCTAATTAGATGGTAATCAAATTGATGGTGTTTGTCAAATCCTTTATGCTTGAAGTCAATTCAGCCAGGCTCCATACCGCCCAATCTGGATTTATCCTCTTATTTGCTGTAGGATTATAATGCTGATCTAAACGCAAGGCTAATACATAAGGAGGTTCACCATGCTCGACGTCTTAATTATCGGCGCAGGCCCATGCGGTCTCTCAGCTGCCATTGAATGCCGCAACCAGGGCCTCAGCTGCGAGATCATCGATAAACACAATGTAGTTCATTCCATTTATCTCTATCCAACACATATGCAGTTTTTCAGTACGGCTGAAATGCTTGAAATCGGAGATGTTCCGTTCGCCATATCGAATGATAAACCGTTTCGGCACGAGGCGCTGGCCTATTATCGCAGAGTTGCCAGACACTTTAATCTGAAAATCTCCCCATACGAAGAAGCGCTCACCATAACCAAGCAGCCCGACGGGAGCTTCCAGGTGAAGACCCAGCGCCGCGGTGGTGTAGAGTCCATTCGAGAAGCTAAACACGTAGTCATTGCTACGGGTTATTTTGATCATCCGAATTATATTGGCATTCCCGGAGAAGACTTGGAGAAAGTAACCCATTATTTCCGGGAAGCCCATCCATATGCAGGAATGAAAACCGCGATCATCGGCGGCAGCAATTCCGCCGTAGATGCTGCCATGGAGCTTATCCGGGTCGGAGCCGAGGTGACGATGGTATACCGGGGTGAGGAAGTTTCACAAAACATCAAACCTTGGGTACGTCCTCTGTTTGACAGCATGGTGCAAAAAGGTCATATCCAGCTTCACCTGAACTCGCGTGTCGTACAAATCGCGGAATCTTCCATTACCGTTTTATCGAATCAAGGCCAGGAAACAATCATTGAGAATGATTTTGTACTGGCCTTGACCGGATTCCGTCCTGACCGCAAGCTGCTTGCCTCCTCCGGCGTTGAACTGAATGAAGACATGGAGAAGCCGCTTTATAATCCGGATACGATGGAGACCAACGTTCCGGGACTCTATGTCGCAGGCGTCATTGCATCCGGCCGCAACGCCAATGAGGTGTTCATTGAGACAGGCAGATTACACGGTCGCCTGATTGCTGAGCATCTGGCTTCGGACGCTTAAACGATAAACGTCGTGCATTCCCTGAGGACAGGCCGGTTTTTATGATGTTTTTCTTACGATATCAGGAAGGTATACGCTTCGTAGTCTAACTTTCTGATATCTTAAACATAAGGAGTGATTCCCCATGGACGTAACTTCACTCATCCTGCTGGCTATGGCGGGACTTGGTATTATTAGCAGCAATTCTGCCGTGACCATTGCGATGCTGGCATTGCTTCTCATCCGCGTAACCGGTTTTCAGCAAGCATTCCCATGGCTGGAGAAATACGGACTGACACTCGGCATTATCATTCTCACCATAGGTGTCATGTCACCGCTGGCCAGCGGAAAGATGAGTCTGCAAACGATCGGCGAATCATTCCTGAACTGGAAATCGCTGTTGGCCATCGCCGTCGGCATGCTTGTCGCATACCTGGGCGGCCGGGGTGCCACGCTGATGGGTACCAATCCCACCGTGGTTGCGGGTCTTCTCGTTGGCACGGTGCTTGGGGTAGCCCTGTTCCGAGGCGTACCCGTCGGGCCGCTCATTGCGGCCGGTCTGCTGTCCCTGTTGATCGGCAAATCATGAGGAACCGAATGCAGCCTTCTCTTTTTGCAATTAATAAGCAGAACAATAACCTCCCTGCCAACTCGTGAACGCTTGGGGAGGTTTATTTGTTCTATATGTAAGCTTCGCAACCAACGGATCATTACCATATATAGTCTATTTTATGGTATGATAGCTATCGTGTTTTAGCGCTATTTCTCGTAAATCCTTATGAAATATGATGTATCAGGAGGTAACACCATTGTCTTCAACGAATACCGAATCGGTCGCTGCTCCGCTTAAACAGCTTCCCATGCTGCTCTTCAGGCAGCTGAGGCCTAAGCAATGGACCAAAAACCTGCTCATATTTGCAGCTCCCCTCTTCTCCTTTGAAGGGGTAAATCCCGGCGTGCTATTCGACACCCTGATCGGTTTTTTTCTGTTGTCCTTCGTTTCCGGCTGTGTCTACATTGTGAACGATTATGCCGATCGCGAAGCGGATCGCAACCATCCGGTGAAAAAATACCGTCCCATGGCCTCGGGTGCATTGCCGCCTAAGCTGGCTATTGGATTCGGCGCGCTGCTGCTGATCGCTTCGCTGGTCATATCTTATTTGCTCAATCCGCTGTTTACCGTATTATTGGTGCTCTATTTTGCCATGAACGTAGCTTATTCCTTCCGGCTGAAGCATGTTGTCATCATTGACATCATGATTATCGCGGCCGGGTTTGTGCTGCGTGCCATCGCAGGCGGACTGGTCATCCACGTCCCGTTCACGCCATGGTTTCTTCTCTGTACGATGCTGTTATCGCTCTTCCTGGCGATTGGCAAGAGACGACATGAACTTCATCTGCTGCAGCATGACAAGGGCTCTCACCGCAAGGTGCTCGATCAATATTCGTTCGATCTGCTGGATCAGATGAGCAGCATTGTCACCACAGCAACCATCATCAGTTATTCGCTGTTTACCTTTACGTCCGGCAGAACCGTTCATCTTATGTGGACCATACCACTCGTTATCTACGGGATGTTCCGCTATCTTTATCTGATTCACATCGAGAAAAAAGGCGGGGCTCCGGACCGGGTGCTCCTGGAGGACGCTCACATCCTGGTCACCGTGATCCTTTATGTCATCAGCGTCATCGGAATTTTGGTATACTTTGAATAATACAGAATCGGTAAATTGAGGGAAATGATATGAATCAGAAATTCGCAATCTTTGACATCGACAAAACGGTCATCCATTCGGACTCCATGTTTCAATTTTTAAAGTATGGCATACGAAAAAAACCGTCCACGGCCCCCGTTATACTGAAAATCCTGCTTCACTCCGTACTGTACAAGCTCCGTCTTCTGGGAGCTGAAAAAGCAAAGAGCGCTTATTTTCATGCGGTGCGCCATATGGATGATGCCGACCTGAAGCATTTTTACGAAACGGAATTGAAACCTGCGATCTTCCCGGCTGCGCTGGAGGAAATGCAGCGAAAAAAAAGCGAGGGCTATCATGTGCTCCTTGTAACGGCGTCCCCCGATGCTTACATGAGATACTTTGCAGAGCTTCCTTGTGTCGACACGGTGATCGCTACCAAGCTTTCCGTACGGGACGGACGCTTTACATCGATGATCGAAGGGAACAATTGTAAGGGGGAGGAAAAAGTGAACCGGATTCAGCAGTACTTGAACGAGCGGCAGCTGACCATTGACTATGCAGCTTCCTGCGCTTATTCCGACTCCTTGTCCGACCTCCCGATGTTCGGGCTCGTCAAACACAAGTATTTGATCAATCACAAATCCGCTCAGGGATGCGAGGGATTAAGATGGAACAGATAAAAGCGCAGAGCGCCCCGCGCCACTTGGGCAAGCTGTTCATGGTCTTATCGGCATTCTTGACGGCTACCGGCCAGCTGTTCTGGAAATGGGGACACGCCAACTTGCTGTATATGGGAATCGGCTTTATCTGTTACGGCCTCGGAGCCATACTCATGATCAAATCGTTTTCATTGGAGAAGCTGTCCGTTGCCTATCCCCTAATGTGCATCAGCTATATTGTGGCTCTGTTTTATGGTGACTTTTTTCTGGATGAACCGTTAACCCTGCAAAAACTGGCAGCCGTCGCCCTGCTCGGAATCGGGGTGACATTAACGTCCTATGAAAAATGACGGATTCCTATACTTGCTCCTGCTTCTGATGACTTTGCTTGGCTCGCTGGGGAGCGTATTCTTCAAGGGGTATACCGCAAACAAACAAATCAAGCTGCTGCTAGTCGGTTTTCTTAGTTACGGATTGGGAGCCTTGTTAAACATATACCTTCTGGGTGAGCTTCCCTATACGCTGGTTATGCCTGCCAACGCACTGACGTTCCTGTGGGCCTTGTTGTTTGCCAAATGGGTATTCAAGGAAACCATCGGGATCCGCAAGATCGCCGGCGTCGCTTTTATTATTTCCGGATTGCTTCTGCTGATCTGGTAAGCGAACGCAGCTTAAAGCCTCTTCACAGTACATATATAATGGAAAGATTGGTGGAGCGTAAAACATGACTTTTTTCAGTTATTTATTCCGACATAAAAAAGATAATTACACGGCGATCGGCCTAAGTATCTGTCTTGTCCTATGGTATGTTTTCATGAACCTTCCGTTCGTGACCTACATTAAGGATCATGCAGCCGAGTTGATGCCGCACAGCCCGTTCTATGGTGCGCCTTTCACATTGAATCTGTTCAACTTCGATCCTTCCATGGAATATGGACCGGAGAATATCTCGATCATCCATCCATTCATTAATTTCCTGACCAGTCCGTTAACGATGATGATCGGGAGTGCGAACCTCCCTTATCTTCTGATTCAATCGGTATTGAATGCCTTAAGCGCTGCGCTGGTCTACTATATCGTCCGAAGAAGCGGAGCCGGCTGGTTGTTGTCCTTCGTAACGGCGGCTTTCTTCGGTATCAGCTCGTATACGCTGTTCACGGCGTTCATACCGGATTCCTATGCTTATGCGCAGTTCATGATCATCTTATCAGCCGCCTACTTACACTATTGCCGGCTCACGAATCGATATGCCGTCATGCCGAATGCCTCCCTGGCCCTGATTAATTTCGGCATCACGTCTACGAATGTGGCAACGTTCGCAGGTGCGCTCCTGATCAGTCTGTTCGATCGACGCTGGAAGGATGCCTTTAAACGCTTCATCCTCATTATGCTGGCTTTTCTGGGGATGGTGATTATCGTAACCCTGCTTCAACACTTGCTGTTCTCAGGTAAGTCCTGGATCGCCAACGTGTTTTCAAGCGTTCAAAACGGTGCGCTCAGCTATGTTTCTCCTTTTTCATTCGAGCACCATTCCCGGGTCTTCTACATGCTGTTTGTAAGCCCGATCCTGTCGCCGGAGCTTGCCATGATTGATCCGGGGATCGCGGCATTCGTGACGAATTTGGCCAAGCCGTATCCGATTCATGTCCATATCGTCGGGATCGGAATGCTTATTCTTGCGATTCTGTCCTTCATGAAAGGCATCCGCTCCCGCGACACCTGGGCATTTGCCATCTATATCCTGTTCGCGATTCTGCTGCACATCATCGTTGGGTTCGGTTTGGCCACTTATGCTTACGATCTGTACTTGTACGCAGGACATTATCTGTTTGCCGTGTTTGTGCTTGCAGCGCTGTTTATTGCCAAAACGAAGAATTTCCGGATTCAACAAGCTCTGACCGGCATCATGATTCTGTTCCTGCTGATCACCTTAGTGAACAATATGGTATTACACGGGCAGACGCTAGAATATATTCAGATGACCTATGATACGGTATTCAAGAATATCGAGAAATAAGCCTTTACTCAAAAATAAAGACCCGTTCCCTGAAGCATGGCCCAACACCATGCCTCAGAAGGACGGGTCTTTCGTATTAACTCTCTAGATGCTGCACGTTATATAGTCTGGCATAACTTCCATCCAGGTTCATCAGCTCGCCGTGCGTTCCCTGCTCTGTAATTCTGCCATTCTCCAGCACAACGATTTGATCGGCGTGCGTAATCGTTGACAGGCGATGGGCCACGATCAATGTGGTGCGGTTGTTGGACAGGGATTGCAGCGCCTGCTGTATCAGATGCTCGGACTCCAAGTCCAGCGCCGACGTCGCTTCATCCAGCACCAGAATGTCCGGATCCTTGAGGAAGACACGAGCGATCGCTAATCTCTGCTTCTGTCCGCCAGAGAGCTTGACGCCGCGTTCACCCACTTCCGTCTCATAGCCTTGCGGCAGCTGGGTAATGAAATCATGCGCATTGGCAGCTTTGGCAGCGGCGACGATTCTCTCTTCATCCGCCTCCGGATTGCCGAACAGAATATTCTCACGGACAGTGCCGCTGAATAGGAAGTTGTCCTGCAGGACCATGCCCACCGATCCGCGCAGGCTGTCCAGCGTCAAATCCCTGACGTCGTGGCCGTTAATCTTCACCGCGCCCTGCTGTACATCGTAGAATCTCGGAATCAGTCCGATCAGAGACGATTTACCGCCGCCGCTCATGCCGACAAACGCAACCGTCTGCCCCTGCCGAATGGTTAAGTTTATATCTTGAAGCACCCACCCGGCAGCGTCGTTGTATTTGAAGGAGACACGGTCGAATTCGATCTGTCCCGCTGCTTTAAGCGTTTTGGCATCCGGACGGTCCACAATGTCATACGGCTCGTCCATGAGCTCCTTGACCCGCTCCAGCGACGCTGAAGCCTGCGTTAGCACCGTTGACGAATTGATCAGACGGCGAAGGGGCGCATACAGCCTGTCGAGATAACCAAAGAAGGCAACAAACGTACCTAATGTCAGATCTCCCTGGATCACCCGGTATCCCCCATAACCGATAACCAGAATAGGCGCAATATCGGTGAGCGTGTTGATAATGGAAAAGGTGAGCGCATTCCAGCGGGTCTGGGCCATCGCTTTTTTCAGGAAATTGCCGTTGATCCCTTCGAATTTCTTCTGGTCGTAACGCTCCAGGGTAAAACTGCGGATAACCGAGATCCCCTGAATCCGTTCATGCAGATACGCTTGGATGCCGGCGAGAGCCTGCGACCGGTCCTTAGTCAGACGTTTAAGCCGCTTATACAACAAATTCACCGCTAGTCCATATAGAGGAAGAATCGAGATGGCAACCAGCGTCAATACGGGATTCATGAAGAACATGACAATTAACACGAACAGCAGTGTAAACATATCAAGCCAGATGTTCATCATACCGACTTCCACCAGGTTCTTGGATTGTTCCACATCATTGATAAAACGCGATATCGCCTCGCCTACCTTGGTATTCTGATAGTAACGGAGGGATAACCGCTGCAGATGGGCATATAACCGGTTACGCATATCGAATAAAATACGGCTGGTAATGAATTGGGCAAAATACTGCCGCAAGTATTCCACCGGACCACGCACCACGACAAACAGCACCAGTGTCCCGGCAAGAATCCACATCAGATCCTGAATTTTCTGTTCGATCGTCATCTGCTGGTTGATCAGCAAATCATCCACGACATATTTCATGATCATGGGCAGTAATAACGGAATTGCAAATTTGATCATGCCAATAATAAGGGTCAGAATGATCCACTTCATGTATGGCTTAACAAACGGATAATAGATTTTCCATGATTTCAATGGTGATCAAAGCCCCTTTCTTTAGATTATAGAATTTACGAGTTTTCTGCGAAGCTGAATCCATTCAATAATCGCAAGAAAAGCACCTTTAACCCGCGGTCTGTCTTCTGTGAAAGTAAGTCGATGGACGTTATTGTTAAGTAGGATACACACGCTTGTTAGGCGAAGAGCAGTTGACATTTATGAACTTCAATGCTTTATTAGTTCTAAACTTATGAATTGTATCATGTCTTGCAGGAGGATTTAGTCATGACCAGAATTTTCGTGACGGAGGCCGTCATGCTGGCTATTTACGGTCAGCTGTTAGTACCACCGAAACCCGTCGAGTATATCATTCCGTACACAACCATTTTGGAATTATATGAGCTTCATACCACCGAAGAGCATCTCATGAATAGCAGTGCTGATGACCAGCACGTCAAGATAAAGATCGGCGAATTGATTTCCTATTTTGAAGAGCCGCTGAACAAAAAGAAAATTGAGCGTGCACTGCAGGTTCCCTGGTCCAAGAGCCCTACCATTCCCGTTAGTGAAACTACTCGGGTCTCGGTCATGAACACCATGGACACCGCACCTTATGGGGAATCCTTTGATCCTGTTGAAACTGAGCTGCTGCTGGCATCCCAAAGAGCCGAGGCTCCCATACTGACTGATCAATACGAATTGATTCAGCGTATCGTCGAAAGCGCTCTTCCCGTTCAGGTATATGATATCGACGATTTTGACTTTGCATTGGAGGTCCCGCTGTCCGGGCAGCCCTAATGATCATATGTGCACACCTTCGCATGGCAAAAGGAGTCCCTTCCCCCCGGTTTGAATGGGGCAGGGACTCCTCATGTTGACCGAAAAAAATTCCCCATGCGGGGAATTTAAAGCGTATAAAACTGCCACCACTAACTAAGCCTCAGCTGTTCTTTTTAATCTTGTCCAGCAAGCGGACCGTGATCGCATCCATTGCGGGCAATGCTTGAAAATCAAAATATTTAAGAGATACTTCCGTATTAGGGGACAAATGAATGGCACTGTGCAGACCAGTTGCCTCATACACACCTATCACATAATACACTTCATCTCCACCAATTTGCTTCTTCATATACTCCGGACCAGATACAAGATCCAAGAGTCGCATATCATCCGCTGTCAGGCCGCTCTCCTCCCACAGCTCTCTGGACGCTGTGTCTTCAAGAGCTTCGCCGGGCTTCAGGGTTCCGATTGGAAGTCCCCACTCGTCCTTGTTCTGCCGTTTCAGGAGCAGAATCTCTCCATTATCGTTCAGCACAAGCACCGCCGCTTTCACACGAACCACCGAACGTTTGCCGATGTATTGGCGAATATCACGGTGATATACGCTCATCTTGGGAACCTCCTTTCCCTAGATGGCGCTGCAGTCTCTCATCAGGTTAATTCACTGCGCCCTCTTCTTCATAAATATACGAAATGTCATCCAAGGATTCCTCATATTTCACGCGTAGCGTATATCCCTTCAAATACCACAGATCCTGTTCTTCCATAAAGAATGTTACCTCTTCGGAACGCTCCGTCAGTCCCGCTTCTCTTGGTTCTTCTACCGAAATACCGAGCGAAAAGCCGGGATGGAGGCCTCCGCCTGAGCTATATCGTGGAAAGAAGCGAACGAACGTGCCTGCCTGAAGGTCTAGTTCCTTCTTGTACCATCGTGCCGCCTGATCGCTGACTTGAATTTGCATGTGTCGTACACCCTCCTTAGACGTCATAATATGTTGACCCCTATCTATTAGCAGACCGGAGATCTTAGGGACGGTATCCATATATAGTTGCAATATTATCATAACGCATACGTAGGTTAGGATACAAATCATTTTGATAATAAAATAGTGACATAAGGTTCTAACCTACCTTCACTATCGAATATCTTGCGAGTGATCCTGAAAAATAAGTTTGACACATTCCAGTTCATGGTGATAAAATTCAGTCCATACGAGATCGATTTGAATAAAATGTAAATTACGAAGAAAGGGTGAGTGACATGTTGAAACTGTTTGCAATGGATCAAGATCATCTTGATCATCATTTCCTACAATTAAATATGGATCGACTCCCCAATGGTGCTGTCTCATCATCATCAAGCCTCGTTCATTCGTTGCCAGAATGATCTGAACGAAGCTGCTAACCGTTGCACGGAAGTCAGGATCACCGTGCGTATGATAAGTTCAAAATTAATGAAGCATATCGTCCGTCGTCGGATGATGTGCTTTTTTTGGTTTTTGTGGATGATATGATGTCAGAACGACCTACGAGAGGAAGGGATAATGTGTTTGCCGTACTTAAAAATTTAGGCTGGTTTTTCAAGCAAGAAAAAAAGCGTTACTTGATCGGCCTTGCGCTTCTCATCTTTTGCGGACTGGTTGAGCTACTGCCGCCGCTTCTGCTCGGAAACGCCATTGACGATATCGTCAGCAGTTCCATAACGTGGGCTTCCCTCGTTCAATATCTGCTCATGATTCTCGGCATCGTTGCTGTCGTATACTGCGCCACTTACATATGGATGCACCGTTTGTTCGGAGGAGCGAACCTCGTGGAACGCCTGCTCCGTACCCGGTACATGAACCATTTGCTGCGGATGCTTCCGCCGTTTTTCGAACGCAACCGTACCGGAGACCTCATGGCAAAAGCCACGAATGATCTTCGCTCCGTGGCAGCAACTGCCGGCTTCGGAATGCTCGTCATGACCGACTCCACCATATACTTGATTGTCGTCCTCTTCGCCATGGGCTTCATTGTCAGCTGGCAGCTGACGCTGGCCGCTATACTGCCCATGCCGATCATTGCCATTGGCATGGTCATCTACGGAAGAGCCATTCATAAGCGCTACACACTGGCGCAGGATGCCTTCGGTGACATGAACGATCAGGTTCTGGAGTCGGTAGCCGGTGTGCGCGTCGTCCGAGCATATGTACAAGAACGCGCCGATCAGCAGCGATTCCAGGACATTACGGATGATGTATATCGTAAAAATCTGGCGGTAGCCAAAGTAGACGCCTTATTCGAACCGACCATCAATTTCTCCATTGGTCTCAGTTACGTCATCGGTTTAGCCTACGGCGTGTACCTCGTGTTCCAGAATCAAATCACACTCGGAGATCTCGTATCGTTCAACATGTACCTCGGGATGATGATTTGGCCGATGTTCGCCATCGGGGAATTGATCAACATTATGCAGCGCGGAAACGCTTCACTGGATCGGGTCAACGAAACCTTAAAGACCCCGCCGGATGTTACCGACGCCGCGAGCCCTGTAGACGTGAAGGTTCCGGATACAATTCAATTCAAGGATGTCACTTTCCGTTACCCGACCTCTACGATAGATAATTTGAAAAATATTAACTTCACACTGGAAAAAGGCCAGACGCTCGGCGTCGTAGGACGCACGGGCAGCGGCAAATCAACGCTGCTGAAGCAGCTTCTCCATGAGTACCCTACCGGAACCGGCGAAATCCTCATTTCCGACATCCCCATGGAGATGCTGGCGACCGATCAGCTCCACAGCTGGATCGGATACGTTCCCCAGGAGCAGATTTTGTTCTCCAAGACGGTGCGCCAGAACATCCAATTCGGCAAAAAGGATGCCAGCGACGAACTCATTATGGATGCCATTACAACTGCCGCTTTTGACCGCGATCTGGTTACCCTGTCCGATGGCCTTGACACCATTGTCGGCGAAAAAGGGGTGGCGTTATCCGGCGGACAAAAACAAAGGGTCTCACTGGCCCGAGCTTTTATCAGCGACCCTGACATCTTAATTTTGGACGATTCCTTGTCCGCTGTGGATGCCCGGACGGAAGCCAGAATCATCGATAATATCCGGAGCAAACGCGCCGGCAAAACGACGCTGATCTCCACGCACCGACTCTCGGCCGTTCAGCATGCCGATATCATCGTGGTGCTGGAGGACGGTCGAATCACGGAGCAGGGAACCCACGATGAACTGCTGGAGCTCGGCGGCTGGTACCGTGAGCAATTCGAACGCCAGCAGGTAGAAAACAATCTGACCTCCGAGGAGGTGTCTTAATTGACTCCTAACGATACAACCATCTCGAATGAATCCGGAATTGCCAAACGGCTGTTCCGCTATGCCTTAACGGCCAAGGGCACCTTCATTACCGCCTTGATTCTGCTGGCCATCGGTGTTGCCGCAGAGCTTGCTGGGCCCTTCATCGCAAAAACGATGATCGACGAGCATATTCTGGGCATCGAGCGTCCCTATTATGAGACGACGCAAGCCCAAGGTGCTGCATCCTATAATGGAACCTATTATAAACGTGAGGATCGCTTTCAAGAAGGAGAAACGCGAGGACAGGAAGTACGCCTCGTTCAGGCTGGCCGCAGCTTCTATTTCATTGATGAGCCGGTAGCCCGAACGGAAGGAAACCGTTCCTTCCAGGATGGTGTTTTGACGATTTCCTATGCCTCGGAAGAATTGCAATATCCGGCCGTCAAATTAACCAAAGAACAGCTGTTTGAATTTTATAAACCCGAGCTGCCCAGCATTTACAAGCTCGTCGGCCTGTTCCTGATCTGTCTGCTGATCTCCATGATTACGGTATTCGGCAGAACCTACTGGCTGCAATCGGCAGCCAACCGGGTCATTCAGAAGCTGCGTACCGATGTATATGCCCATATTCAGCGGCTGCCCGTCAACTTCTTTGATAATTTACCGGCGGGCAAAGTCGTTTCCCGGGTAACCAATGATACCGAAGCGGTAAAGGACCTGTTTGTTGCGGTATTATCCAACTTCAGCTCTGGCGCCGTTTATATCACGGGTGTCTATGTTGCCTTGTTCCTTCTGGACGTTCGATTGGGCTTAATCAGTTTGTTTGTTATTCCAATGCTGATTGTATGGACCATCCTGTACCGTAAATTCGCAACCAAATACAATACGGTCATCCGCTCCCGGCTGAGCGAAATCAACGCCATCATTAATGAATCCATTCAGGGTATGGCCATCATTCGTGTATTCCGCCGCCAAAAAGCGACCCAAGAAGAGTTCGAGTCCCTGAATGCGGACTATATGGCCCATCAGAACAAAATGCTCAATCTGAACTCCTTCACCACGCACAATCTGGTAAATGTGCTGCGTAACGTATCCTTTGTGGTCGTTCTTTGGTATTTCGGTTCGGCATCATTGAACGGTGCCGGCATCGTATCGATCGGCGTCCTCTACGCCTTCGTTGATCTGCTTGGCCGCATGTTCCAGCCGATTACGGGCATGGTCAACCAGCTGGCCGCGCTCGATACCTCCATCGTCTCCGCCAAACGGGTATTCGAGCTGATGGATGAAACGGGCGAAAAAGTAACGGACGGCAGCATGCCGCGGTATTTAGGAAATGTGGAGTTTCAGAATGTCTCCTTTGCATACAAGAATGACTATGTGCTAAAAGACATTACATTTGAAGCGAAGCAGGGCCAAACCGTGGCGCTTGTCGGTCATACCGGCTCCGGCAAAAGTTCCATCATCAATCTGTTGTTCCGTTTCTATGACCCGCAGAAAGGCACGATTACCATTGATGGGCAGCCCGTTACCGATATTCCGAAGCAATGGCTCCGCAAGCATATGGGCATCGTGCTGCAAGACCCGTACCTGTTCACCGGCACGATTGCTTCGAATGTCAGCCTCGGTGATCCTGGGATCACGCGGGAACAGGTGGAGCAGGCGCTTCGCGACGTAGGGGCCGACCGGCTGCTCGCTCATCTTCCGCAAGGCTTTGATGAGCCGGTTCTGGAGAAAGGCAGCACGCTGTCCGCCGGACAGCGCCAGTTAATCTCCTTTGCCCGTGCATTGGCGTTCAACCCGGCCATACTGATTCTCGACGAAGCCACCGCTAACATCGATACGGAGACGGAAGCCTTAATCCAGGAAGCTCTGGAGGTACTGAAGCGTGGGCGCACGACCTTTATCATCGCTCACCGCTTATCCACGATTCGCAGCGCCGATCAGATTTTGGTCCTTCACCGTGGAGAAATTGTGGAGCAGGGTTCCCATGACGAGTTGATGGCCCTGGGCGGAAGGTACTTTAAAATGTACCAGCTCCAGCAGGGCAGCACGGCTTCGATTGCAGAGACTAAGGAAACGGTACTTGCCACCTCCACCAGCAAGCTGGCCGGTGGCCATGTGTAGTAGTTCCAGCTGCGTTATAACATTGTAGGATTAAACAAGAAGGCTGTCCCCTGTCGAATGTAACATTCGCTTGGGAACAGCCTTCTTTTTTAACATGGTATGCTGGCAGTATATTGCAAGAATTACTTTGTCGAATCAAGAGTTCCCTCTGTAGCTTCTGCTTTGACCGTGATTTTGGTGTACTTGGAAGGCACGAGCACATCATCGGAAGATTTCGAGATGACTTGCGGGTACATTTTGTCCGGATCGGGTTGAAGAACTTTGTAGTGGATCACGGCTTCGGTATCGCTAACATAGTCGACCGACGTAATTTTAATGCCGTACCCCGGATTCGGTAGGTCTTCCTTGGTTACCGTAACTTTGTTCTGCGATTCATCCACCTTAACAACTTTTGTACTTACATCCGGTTCAGATTGTCCCGGCTCCTGGGGTATCATGTTCTTCTGATGCTCCTCAATGAATCGGATCGAATGGTACGCAAGCTCTGCCGCTTCTATTCGCGTTAAATTCTTCGTTGGATGGAACTTGGCGTTAGCGTCGAGCTCAGCGATCTTGGTTAACAGCAGGAACTGCACCGCTCCCCGGCTCTCCTCTTTCATCAGATCCTCGTCGGCTACATGCAAATACATCATAACCACGGGATAATTCCCGGTCTTCTGAATCGCTTCCGAGAGCAATGTCGCGAACCCTTCACGCGTTATCGGCTCATTCCATTTCATGTCTGCGGATACGGACAATCCGTTCTGAGCCGCTATATTCACAGCATCAGCAAACCAGGCATCCTTCGGCACATTGTCAAACGAACGGCCCGTAAAGTTCGGTTGTACCTTCAGGTCGGCGACATTCACAATCATCTGTACCGCCTGGGCGGTCGTTATTGTTTTGGCCGGAGCGAATTTGTCGGCGCTAACCCCTTGGATTATACCTTTCGCTTGCAGCTCCTTCACCATTTGTAAAGGCTTCCCCTCTTGAACATCCTGGAAAGCAGAGGCGGCGCCGGCACCGAGCAATGACGAAGTGACAAGCATTGCAGTTAACAATTTCGTAGTTTTTTTCATAATTACACCTCCTATTCTTTCTGACGCAGAGGTGCTGGAATATGTTTCATCTCAGCCCTAATTTCTTTTACACGCTTTTTTCGCTGTCCAGGCCAAGCTTCACATACATTTCGCGGGAATAGCCCTGCAGCTTCTGCTCCAGCGCTTGGGCCTGGTCCTTAAAAGCGGTCAGCTCCCGAATCATTCGGGATCGGCCGGCCGGGCTGAATGTCTCATGAATCCGCTCTTTGAAATAATCATGAACGATATAGTTGCGCTGCTTCCAGACCTCTTTTAATTGAAGTGTTTCTTCTTCGGAGAATGGAAAGTAATGCTGGATCTCGTGTACCAATTGGCCCAGAGAGCTGCTTAATTTCCGCTGATATAATTGGGTGAAATCTTCTTCTGAAGGCACATTCCCCTGGGAAAGCTTGATCAGCATCAACAGATTCGCCAGCTGCTGCTCAAGCGCCTGTGAATAATACACCGCTAATCCGAAATAGGCAAACAGCTCTTTGGAGTGGTCGCTGTCCATCAGTCGAGATTGTTTCATGGTATCCTCCTCTAGTATTGGCTGTCTTTACCGTTTCTATTTGTGTATATCCCTATGGTAAAGGAAGATACCTCCTACTTCAACCTACTTTTCGGATCATGGTTGCCGCATCCTTGCGGCATGCCGTCCATAGATAAACAGCCAGCAAAATGAAGCTGTATATGAACGTATATGTAAGGGTCATGAATAACATGGCCCGGGAACGCTCGTCAGCATGAATGAGCATATCGATCATCACAGAGACGGGAGGCAGCACATAAGGAATCATTCTCAAATAAGCAAGATCATCCTGAACGATGGATTGTCCGGCTAAGGAAATAACGATAACGATTAACAGCAATCCAGCCGCTCTTCCCTGATTCTCCATAAAGCCAAACTGAAAAAATACCGAAATTGAAACGCCGAGCAAGGACAAAGCAGCATGTCCCAGATAACCCAAAACAAACTGGGATAATGTAATCGGCTTATCAAACATTCCAAACGCGATCGGGTAAAGAACAGCAAATAAGCTGAACAGGATAGATAGAAGCGTTACGGTTAAATACTGGGCGGCATAATATCGTATGGCCTTCCCGCTATGAACAATCAGGAGCATCGTTTGACGCCCTTGATCATGATTGAGAAAGTTCAAACCAAGCCAAGCGGAGCCGACAAACAGAAATGCAGCGGTTACGGCATAGCTGTCCATGATGGGGTTAGGCCGGTAAGAGTAGATAAACACTACCGATATCAGCATAAAGGCAATCGGCGCGAAATACCGATAGGATCTCGTATAACTGGCAAGCATGTAATGAATCAATGATCCCATTATGCTCCCTCCCCTTCCATGGATTGACCAAGGTTAGGCTTCACTTGCTCTGCCTTCTCCATGCTCCAAGGCTCCAGCCGTGTCAGCGATCCGCCTGACTGTAGAATATCCAGCAGCATTTCATCCGCGACCTTCCGCGAGACTACCATCGATGCAGGATTACCTCTCGATATCCAATAATGGAACCCTGAACGGCGTTCCAGTTCCAGCATTTTGTCTTGAGTAACATGCGTGAATTCCAGCTTCATCCGTCCCATCTCCGTATCGGTTTCCAGCATGCCGTCCCGCTCGATCCGCCCCTCGCGGAGTTGCGTCTCCCGATCGGCCAGCGAAGCAATAAGCAGCGGCTCGTGAACGGACATCACGATCGCTGTTCCTTGTCTTTTGATTTCACTTAGAATGCCGATCATCTCCATTTGAGAGGGCTCGTCCAATCCCGACAGAGGTTCATCCAGAACCAATAAATCGGGCTGACGAAGCAGGGCCTGCATGATATTGACCTTTTGCAGCATCCCCTTGGAGCATAGCGTCATCTTCATGTCCTGCAATCGAAACACATTCAGCATGGCATCGATCCGTTTCGCTGCTTCTTGTTTGTCCATGCCCTGAATGCCAGCCATGTGGCGCAAATATTCGGAAGGGCGAAACCGCAGCGCAGGAAAACGTTCCGGTACATAGCCGACACGCAGCGATGTTCCATGTTCGATCCGTGACCCTACCGACGGGTTAGCAAGCCCTGCTATCACATGCAGCATGGTGCTCTTTCCTGCGCCATTGCTTCCTGTTATCGCAACGCACTCAGCGCGGGAAATGCTCCAATGAATGTTATGTAAGACGGCGAATTTACCAAAACGCTTGTTTATTCCGATCAATTCCAACAGCTCCTGCAAATCTTTTCAACTCCTGTTCATGGATTCCGGTGCGGCCCGTTTGAGGGTGTCCTTCCCCCTCTAATCGCTTATGTCACCCAAGTATTTTTCAAACACAATCGTCCCTGCGCCTATGATGCACGCATCTTCTCCCAGCTGGGAGGGCTGCAGCACCATTTTATTATGGAGGCTGGATAGGCTTCTGTTAACGGATGTTTCTTTAACATGATTGAAGAAATCCGGGTAACGGTTAGCCAGTACTCCGCCCAGGATGATGATCTCGGGTGTAAGCAGATTCATGATGTTGGCCAGTGATACACCAACATATCGTGCCGATTCGTGCAGTACATTGGCAGCCAATGGATCTCCAGCCAGCCCGGCATGGATTACATCGACTACATCCATACCCTGATCATCGCTATTAAAATAAGATGTAAGAGAACTTGCTGCCCCGCGACCCAACTCCTCATACACTCTGCGGACGATGGCATTTCCCGATGCCATCGCTTCAAGGCAGCCGTCATTACCGCAATGGCAGCGCGGACCGTTGATATCTATCGTACAGTGCCCAATCTCACCGGCACCAAAAGGGTAACCCTGATATATTTTCTGGTTGAAGATCAGTCCGCACCCAATCCCGATATCTGCATCCATGTACACCAGATTGTTGAAATGCCGACCGTTTCCATACCATAGCTCACCGAGAGCCATTACGTTAGCGTCCTTCTCTACATGGGTCGGAAGCTCCGTGTTCTCCTCGATCAGATCCTTTAATCGTACTTGATGCAGACCGGTTAAGTTGGGCGGAGACAGAATTTTGCCTTGAACCGGATCAAGCGGTCCGGGCGCTCCTACGCCGATGCCGATAATTTCGGACTCCAGGCCTGACTCGTCCAGTACGGCTTGTATCGTGGATATAATCATATTCACTACGCTGCCGCGATTGGCGCCATCTTTAAAAGAGCAACGGTTCTCCAATAACACATTCCCCTGTAAATTAATGACTGCCGCCTGCACGGAGGATGCGCTAATATGAACGCCGACTGTATACTTATCGGCGGGATTCAACGAGATGAGCTTGGGCTTCCTGCCGCGGCTGGAATCATCATATAACCCGGCATCAATGATCACTCGCTCCTTCATCAGCTCTTCCACCAGATTGTTAACCGCCGTAAACGTCAAGTTCATCTTGGCTGCGATTTCCGCTTTCGTTAAACTGCCATAGTCGCGAAGCAGTCCGACGATGCCGATCCGATTCATATTACGGACATACCGATTGTTTTTTCCAACTGAATTGTTCATGTTACAACCTCATTCTTTACCATTCATTGTACTACCTTCCTAGCACATCTATCATAGGGGAAAATACGATGTTAGTAAAATTCCTCCGGGTGGTCTCGCGGAGTACGGTCAGCGCACCGGTCCAGAAGACATTATACTTATAACTAAAAAGCCCGATCTCCCGCTTCGGAAATCAGGCTTTGTTATATCGAAGGATGGTGCCGGTTGACTTAGATGTGGCTCAGCATTTCACGGCATGCTTCGGCACATTTCCGGCATGCATCTGCACATTGTTTGCAATGCTCGTGGTCATGCTTCTCGCACTCTTCCGCGCAAGCGAGGCATGCCTTGATGCACAGCTCGCAAATCTCCTTAACGTAAGGGCTTTTGCGTGACATGGCTTGAGCCGCAAACGCACAAATATCCGCACACTCCCTGTCGAGTGTAATACAATCGCGAAGCATGGCCAGTTCGTATTCTTTCAGGCAGGATACATAACATACATTGCAAGCGTTCATACATTGGAGACATGCTTCGATGCATTCTTTATATTTGAGTTCATTTAACATTGGATAGATCCTCCTTGTAGTTATTACGCTATGCCTTTGTATTAAACGTTCGACTGCCCTCTGAATCAAACACCGGCCAGAAGACCCAAGGTATAATTGCCCAAGTTAACTAGGCAAATCGTTGACTTATGCCCGACTTGTCTTCCCTTCCAGTGTTTCAAGCTGCTCTCGCAGCAGCGATTTCTGAAAGTGCTCCCCGATAAATACCACCACATCCGGGACTTGACCCTGGGGTGTAATTTTCATAAAATCGGATTCCCGGAACGCGTACTGGAACAAAAAACGGCTGTTCGTATCGCTGAAGGTGAGAATGCCCTTCGCCCGGTACACATCCCTTGGCAGCCCGGCTATCAATCGCTCAAATTCCACACTGTTTACTGCATGGCTGAAATAGTAGGTGTAGGACATTACATGATCATGAGAGCCATGATCATGTGTTTGGCCGTGGTTGTGTGTATGATGCTCATGGCTGTGGTCATGCTCATGGCTGTTGGCTTGCTTGTTCTTGTCTGTATCCTCATGGGCATCATCCCTGCCCTCTCGATTATGTACAATCGAATGCTCAACCCGGTCCTTGGGATCGCTCTGAAGCAGATCTTCAAGTTTTATGTCGCAGCGCACCGCAGGCATGATCGGAGCATACGGATTCCAGCGCTCGACCAGCTGCTGAACCGTCTCTTTGCCCTGATCCGTTACTTGGTCCATCTTATTGAGGACAAGCGCCGAGGCTGCACGAATCTGCTCCTGCATCAAACGATAGGTTTTCCCCTTCTGCTCTATATTCAAATGCAGCAGATGCGCGGCATCCACGACAGTGATCAGTTTTTTCACATCGATTCTCATGTATAAAGAAGCTTCCGCCGCCGCGTCCAGGATTTCCATCGGATTGGCGATCCCCGTCGCTTCAATGACGATGACATCCGGCTGCTCCCGCTGGATTAGCATTGCGATTTCAGATGATAAATCGGATCGAATGGTACAACAAATACAGCCGCTTAGCATCTCTGCCGTCGGTACTTCTTCACCTGCGACAAGTCCTTCGATGTTGACCTCGCCGATCTCATTCATGACAATGGCCGGCCGCAATCCCTGCTGCTTGAAGGAGGTAATAAGACGGCTAAGCAATGTCGTTTTTCCACTGCCAAGAAAACCTGATAAAATATAAATGGGTGTTACGTGCTCCACGTTCCATACTCCTTTGCGTGCATCATGATTATGCTAGCGAGTGTACTACATTTCATCCATCTACTGCAAGCGCGCCGCCACTAACTATAACAGGAGATGTCATTTCTATGAATTCATCGCAAGAGCATAAACAGCAATCCCCCGCTTCCGTGAACTGCAAGGTGATTACGGTCTCGGATACGCGGACCAAGGACACGGACAAGAGCGGCAAACTGATGATGAGCTTGCTTGAAGAAGCCGGGCATGCCGTTGTATCTTACAGCATTGTTCAGGACGACTACGAAACGATCCGCGAAACGATCTATACTGCGGTTAGCAATCCGGACATTGATGTCGTCCTACTAACAGGCGGAACAGGCATATCGAGCCGGGATACCACCTACGAAGCCGTATCCTCATTGCTTGATAAGGAACTCCCCGGATTCGGCGAAATCTTCCGCTTCCTAAGCTTTACGGAGGATATTGGGTCTGCGGCCATATTGAGCCGCGCGATCGGCGGCACGCTAAGCCACACGGCCGTCTTCTCCATGCCGGGTTCTAGCGGAGCCGTCAAGCTTGCGATGAACCGGATTCTGCTGCCTGAGCTGCGGCACATCAAATATGAGCTGGATAAACACAGATCATAACCAACGCCGGGCAACAAATCATGACCACCCGTCCAACGGGTGGTTTGCTCTTGGGGTATAACCCCTTGTTGCCAAACTGCGCCTAAAGACGCTAGCCTGACCATAACTCTGTTCAGGCTCATTGTTATTTGTCACTTTCACTTACCAGTTAAACTGGTTTATTTCTTTTTGCCCCTGTTGCTGTTGAATGGATCTTCGTACTCTTTTACACTCAACTTATCCATGGCTTGATCATGTGCCTCTTGTTCACGAATGTACTTCGCTACTGTTGCTTCATTCAAACCTACTGTACTCACATAATATCCTTCTGCCCAAAATTTTCGATTCCCGTATTTATATTTTAGTTGTGCATGCTTCTCGAAGATCATTAACGAACTTTTCCCCTTTAGATATCCCATGAATGATGAGACTGAAATTTTCGGCGGGATAGCCACCAACATATGGACATGATCGGGCATCATGTGGCCTTCTATAATTTCTACTCCTTTGTACTTACATAAGCGTTTGAAAATTTCTATTAAGTCTCTTCTTACTTGATTATAGATCTCTTTCCGTCTATACTTCGGGGTAAATACAATGTGGTATTTGCACATCCACTTTGTGTGAGCTAGGCTGTAGCTCTTGGTTGCCATTTGAGAACATTCCTTTCTTTGAGCCTGAACATCTCAATTTTATTGGAATGGTCTCAGTGGTCAAACCCTCAATCCCTCCACCCGCATAGCGGGTGGTTTTTTGTTTCGCGCGTTTCACGCACTCAACTGGCTAAAGCCATAAACAAAAGGCCGGATGCATATGGGCATCCGGCCTTAGCTGTATCCTAACTGCTGGCACGTCGTTGATGTTTGGCAAGCAGGGAGGGCGCTATTTTTTTGACCTGGTCATAATAGTTATCCGTTTTGTCGCCCGTTGACGTATATACGATGGACGTTTCTTTGTCGCTCACGATCAGGTTATGTCCGCCGGCCGCATTGGCATCCCCTTCTGTAACGCCGTATATCTCCTTGATCCCTTTTTCCCTGGCCGCTTGATCCTGATAGACATATACGGTGATAAACTGGCTTGCATCATAATTGATCCGGTATTGATACGTAATATTGCCGACGTTGTCCTCCGCATAGGTTTCATTGGTCAACGGCATGCCCACCTGGTTAAACGAGGCTTGGAGATCCTCAAGGAATTTTCCGTTCAAACCCCGTCCCGATATCCGGGCCTCCCTGGACCCTTCCTCGTAAGCCCTCATGTTATATAGGCGCATCTCGTCCCTGGCTATCTGCCTGGAACAACCGACCGATATGGCAAGAATGGAACAAAGCAATAAAACGGTAACGATTCTGCGATAATTCATGTTCACTCACCCTTCCTTAGGTGTCAGAGGTTGCCTTCCCTTAGAATGCCTGAGGATGAGGAACATTATGCGTATGAGAAATCAAGGTAATATTATAGAGCGATGACGCTTCTTCCAACTGCTCTGCCCTGCAGAATGGTGTTCAGCACTTCAGGCAGATCGTGTAGACCGTATTCCGTAATTCCTTCTTGTAGCACGGATGCCGGCTTCCATTCATCCGCCAGTTTCGACCATACCGATCGGCGGTAGGCCATAGGGCAGTATACCGAATCGATTCCGAGGAGATTGATGCCTCTAAGGATAAACGGAAACACCGTCGAATCAAAAGCACCGCCACCCGTCATACCGGAAACAGCGACGCTTCCGCCATATTTTACGCTTTTCAGAAGTGAACCCAGTTGGTTTCCTCCGACCGGATCTACTATCGCTGCCCAGCGCTCGGCAGAGATGGCCCCCTTGGAGGATGCCGCAGCCTCTTCTCTGGATATCACTTCATGAGCTCCCAGCTTTAAGAGCCAGTCCCTCTGACTTGATTTGCCTGTGGATGTCGTTACGCTATAGCCTAATTGACTGAGGATGGAGACCGCGAAGCTGCCCACGCCCCCAGTTGCCCCCGTAACTAGAACGGCCCCCTGTTCCTGTCGCAGTCCATTCCGTATCAAGGCCTCTATCGATAATGCAGCCGTAAAACCTGCGGTTCCGATAGCCATCGCATCACGCGGAGACAAGCCCTGCGGCAGCGGGACAAGCCATTCTCCCTTAACCCGTGCATACTGGCTGAACCCGCCTTCATGAGATACGCCTAATTCATAACCGGTACAGAGAACGTCATCGCCTTCCTTGTAATCAGCATGAGCGGAATGCACAACCGTTCCTGCCAGATCAATGCCCGGAATGAACGGGTATCGGCGGACAATTTTCCCTTCCGGTATGCTGGCCAGCCCGTCTTTATAGTTAACCCCGCTGTATAATACCCGCACAATAACGTCACCTTCGGGCAGCTGCTTCAAACACAGGTTCTCCACGCTGCCGCGAACCCCTTGTTCATCTTGACGCAGCACGTAGGCCTGAAAATTGGTTTCGTTGTCCACACATATCACTCCTTGGGTTAGTTTAGGTGCTGTAAAGCAATCCGGATTTGCACTATGAATATGTCGAAGCTTTATACATGCTCTCGGAATATGGCGACTTATGCGCTTTCCCAAGAAATGATCCAGTATCGTCATTTATAATCAGAATTGTGTTATTATGGAAAAAGAATACTTTTATAAAAGATTATCAGCAGGAGTTGAAATCCACGTTATGACTCATTTCGATCATGGATCTACACGTAGATCCTTCCGCTTCTCGTACTTGCTCACGCTGGTAACACTACTTCTGTTACCGCTCGTCCATAAGCCGATCAGCCAGGTTTTTGGATTCCTTGGTATTCATACACAATCAGGCGGCATTGCCGGCTCGTTTCTCGTTTTCTTTTTGAGTTTGGGTCTCATTCTTACGCTGTTTAGACTAGTCTTCAGGGCTTTCCCTTTAATTACCTGGCCTGGTCTCAAAGTGTACGTACTAATCGGCCTCCTCTTCATTTTAATGACAGGGATCTACGAATACACAAACACACACCGCTCGGTTGAAGCGGCGGTATTCAACGAGAAACATGCTTTTCTTGAAGCACCTTTCAGCATAGATCATGCTGAAATCATACAATCCGAATTAACCTCTGAGAATGTTTATGCTTTCGTGGGTACACCTGGACTGGGACTGCAATTATCCACCTATACCAAAGGATGGTTTGGATGGAATATGTCCGCCGTAACTACATTATACCTTTCTCCTGAGAATCCCGCTTCTCCGTCCGTATTCTCGGAGACAAACCTGGATTCATCACTCGTGTTTGGCCTGTATAGAAGCACAGAACCCATTCAGATTCATGTAAATGGTCAGCCGGCACATACCATACCCTACCAACAACTGAGGCCTGATGTCAGTGAAGATTTGTACATGTGGTATTACGAACGCCAGCCCGACACGATAGAGAACAAGGACAAGGTTCACCTCACCGCGCGTGACGTCAACGGAAGTATAGTGGATCGACTTGAGTTATAGCCGAGTACAAAAAGACGCCCCTTCTCCTGCCAAGCGGCAAGATTGGGAAAGCGTCTTTTTCATTTCTGTATTTTATAACCTAATCTTCATGCTGTTCCATGAACTCGGCCATCATCCGCTGTTTCACTTCCCAGACCTCTTCACTCAAATTCACGCGGTAAATTTCCGGATTCAGCTTCCGCAGATACTCCGGCCAGAACTGATCCAGCTGAGCATCATGATAGCTGCGAATCTCTTCGAGCTTCGGCAGCTCATACACCAGTTCGCCATTCACAAACACCGGTTCAAGCATGGACACCGCTTCAAAGTTCTTTACATTTTTGCGCATGTAAGGATGCAGCGGATTAAACAGCTTTAATTTCCCGTTTTCCGGCGGCATCTCTTCTTCCGGGAAGCAGATGTAATCGGCGATCGCTTTGCCGCTGCCCTTGGATATGATGCGATATACCTCTTTTTTGCCCGGGGTAGATACTTTTTCGGGGTTGCCCGAGATTTTGATGGTCGGTACCATCTTCCCGTCAACCTCCCGCTCCACCAGCTTATAAACGCCCCCAAGCGCAGGCTGGTCGGCTGCCGTAATCAATTGGGTACCGACGCCCCAAGTATCTACTTTGGCCCCTTGCGCCTTGAGATCCAGAATGGTGCCTTCATCCAGATCGTTTGATGCCACGATACCGACGTAATGAAGACCGGCCTCATCCAGCATCTTTCGTGCCTGAATCGACAGGTAAGCCAAATCCCCGCTATCTAAACGAATGGCATTCATCCGTTTCCCTTGGGCCTCCAGCTTCTTCGCCGTTACGATGGCATGGGGAATCCCGCTCTTTAACGTATCAAAGGTATCCACCAGCAGCGTCACTTGATCCGGCATAACCTCGGCAAATATATCAAAGGCCTCCTGCTCGCTCCGGAAGGTCTGCACCCAGGAATGCGCATGCGTGCCTTTTGTCGGGATGCCGAATTTCTCGCCAGCCAGCATATTCGACGTGGCATGGAAACCGGCCAGATACGCAGCACGCGCCCCCCAAACCGCCGCATCCGCTTCCTGTGCACGTCTTGTACCAAACTCCAGCAAGGTATCGCCGCTGGCAACCTGCCGGATACGGGACGCTTTGGTAGCGATCAAGGTTTGAAAGTTCATAAAGTTCAAGAGTGCCGTTTCGACCAGCTGTGTCTCGAAAATGGTGCCTTCCACTCGAATGAGCGGCTCGTTCGGGAATACCAGCGCCCCCTCCTTCATGGAATGAATATTCCCTTGAAAACGGAATCGGCGAAGCTCTTCCAGAAATTCAGGTTTATACTTCTCTTCCTGTTTGGCCAAATACGCGATATCCTCATCCGAGAAACGCAAGGACTCAATATAATGTACAATCCGCTCAAGACCGGCAAAAACGGCATATCCGTTACCGAATGGCAACTTACGGAAATACGCCTCAAACACCGCACGCGTACGATGAGAGCCATTAATCCAGTGAGCGTACATCATGTTAATCTGGTATTTGTCCGTGTGTAGTGCTAATCCTGCTGTCAGCATCACGATCATCCTCCACTGTTACCCGGTTCATCTAGGCTTCCGGGTGGTTCAAGCTGTCTATTGATT
Organism: Paenibacillus sp. FSL W7-1332; assembly: GCF_037969785.1. NCBI lineage: Bacteria > Bacillati > Bacillota > Bacilli > Caryophanales > Paenibacillaceae > Paenibacillus > Paenibacillus sp. FSL W7-1332. The sequence continues at coordinate 4,800,525 of NZ_CP150209.1, forward strand.
AAGAAGTTCCTTACTTCGCACTACCGATGCCCCGAGGCTGCCTTGAAAGTGACTTAAAGCCCACTTATGTCCTTCCGGATTAAAGCTTGCGACGGCATCTTCATAAACGGTAATACGATATCCGTAATTATAAGCATCCACTGCGGTATGCAGCACGCAGATGTCGGTACAAACTCCGATGAGATCGACTTCGGTAATCCCGCGTTCCCGCAGCTTCTGGTTCAGATCCGTACCGCAAAATGCGCTGTATCTCGTTTTGTCCATCCAATAGATGGCGTCTTCTCGTTCCTCATACACCCGCTGAAGTTCACCGTATAATTCCCGACCCCGGGTTCCCCGAATGTTATGCGGAGGGAACAGCTTCGTTTCGGGATGATAAGCGTCATTGCTCTCATGCAGGTCCACGGCCATTACAACAAAATCACCACGATCGCTGTACAACTTGGTCAGCTCCGCGATGGTGTTCTGAATGTCAATGGCGGGCTTCCCTACCGGCAGATTGCCATCCACGAAATCATTCGTGAAATCTATCACGATCAAGGCTTTCATCTGACACACTCCTCTACGACATGATTAATGTGATCGATAAAATAACAGCTTGTGAATCCCATCCTACGTATAAATTGATAGCAACGGTGCATGATCCGTAAACCGATACAATTGGGCCGGCCGCTGGGAATATTGATTGGAGTTTAGCGGCTTGCCGTTCTCATCCCGTGCTTCTTCCAGTATCCCCTGTCTGCTGCGGGTTGACGTGATTTTACGGATAAAATTGGGCTCGTTGAACTCGGGCACAACCGTCTGGATGACCTGATATAACTCGCTCAGTGTAAAATGCTCCGGTAAAAACTGCCGCGCAATCGTCGTCTGCAGCATTTGCTGCTGAATCTTGCGGTACGCATCCATTATGATATCTCTGTGGTCAAAAGCCAGCTCCAGCTCTTCCAAAGCTTCCGCGACCGTAAACAGACCTACCTCTTCCGCATCATCGGCAGCCTGGCGATGCTCCAGCATCCATTCTTCTACGAGCGCGTAGAATGCATGGCTGATAATCCAGCCCCTTGGATCCCGTCCCGGTGCGCTGTACACGCCCAAGTACTCCAAATGGCCGCCATCCACCCCGGTCTCTTCTTTCAGCTCCCGTTTGGCGGCATCGTAAATAGACTCACTCTCACGGCAAAATCCGCCGGGGAGTGCCCACATACCCGCACATGGCCATGACCTGCGCCTGATCAGCATCACCTTAAGCTCGCGTATCGGCAATGTCTTGGTGAAGGTTTTCCGTTCCCGCTTCGTTAAGGTAAACATCACGATATCAGCGGGCACACCATCCGGTGTTCTGTATTTCTTGGCACTGCTCTTTGGAGCCTGTTCGCGATCCGTCATTTCCATCACCATAACTATTATTTTGATAATTTCATTATGACATATTTAAAAATGATGTCAAGGATTTCCTGACCCCATCCTTTATAATAAGTTTACTATGCCCTATTCATTCTCATTCTGTACATGAAATAACAAGAATAGAAAAGGTGCGGAACCATTCCGCACCTCGTTTCATCTATCCGCAGCTGCTTGGCGGCGTATCTTTTCCTGTTTCCACATTCACTTTTTCCGAAACCGTATCATGAATCACGGATACGACCAGCTGAAGAAGATAATTAATGTCGCTTTGACTTTGCTGGAACTCCATCACGAGCGGAATACCGTCAATCTCCTCTTGCAGTTCTTCGATCTCCCGTTCGATTTTGGCGACCATATCCTTGTTCTGGAACGTTTCAAAAGCCACGATTTCCTTTTGCTTTTTCTTAATGGTTTTTATCAGGTTTTGAACCCGTTCGTGGTTCTGGATCTTCTCTTCGGCCTGCTTAAACATCTGAACTTCTTCACTGGTGGATATTAATTCCGCCAGCTCGCCGGCTTTTGCCAAAATATCGTCACGTATAATCAATTCACGCGTGTTGTAAGTTGACATACCGTATGTGTTCGTACGAACATGATCATGTGCCAAGGTTCATCGCTCCAATTCTTCATCATCTATATGGGAATATGCAGCACCGGCAGGTTTTTTGTTCGCGGCCCTATGCTGCATTTGAATACTGCCTGCTCCTCTATTATACCGCATCCGAGGCAGGAATCGTGTCCGGGATTCTATCCCCTTTGATATACCAGGTCTTCGTATCCGTAATCCGGACATTTACGAAGCTGCCTATGAGCTCCGTCGAGCCTTCGAAATGCACCAGCTTGTTCGTGCGCGTGCGTCCCGACAGCATGGAATCGTTGTTCTTACTGACTCCTTCTACCAGCACCTCCACCGTAGATCCAAGCAGCCTGTCGTTGCTCTTGCGGCTGTACTCATTGATGGCGGCATTCAATCGCTGAAGACGCTCGCTCTTGATCTCCATCGGTACATTATCCTCCATCACCGCCGCTGGCGTTCCTTCACGAGGAGAATAAATGAACGTGTAAGCGGAGTCGTAGCCGACCTCCCGAACCAGGGACAGCGTCTCCTCAAACTGCTCATCGGTCTCACCAGGGAATCCGACAATGATGTCGGTGGTGAATGCTACATTGGGAATCGCCTTCTTAATTTTTTGGGCCAGCTCCAAGTACGTCTCACGCGTATATTTTCGGCTCATTTTTTTGAGCACTTGCGTGCTTCCCGACTGTACCGGCAGGTGAATATGCTCGACCAGGTTACCACCCTTCGCCAGCACCTCAATCAGGTGATCATCGAAATCCCTTGGATGGGATGTAGTGAAGCGAACACGCGGGATATCGATCTTGTGAATATCATCCATCAGATCGCCGAAACGGTATTCGATATCTTCAAAGTCTTTGCCATATGCGTTCACGTTCTGACCGAGCAGCGTAATTTCCTTATACCCTTGCCGGGCTAATTCACGAACCTCAGCAATGACATCCTCCGGACGCCGGCTGCGCTCCTTGCCGCGGGTATATGGGACGATGCAGTATGTACAGAATTTATCACAGCCGTACATAATGTTGACCCAGCCGCGGAGACCTTCTCTCTTTTTCGGTAGATTCTCAACAATGTCGCCCTCTTTGGACCACACTTCAACCACCATTTCTTTGCTGAAGAGCGCTTCCTGAATAAGATGAGGCAGACGATGCACGTTATGCGTACCAAAAATCAAATCCACGAAGCCATGCTTTTGGAGAATTCGATTAACAACCGATTCTTCCTGCGACATGCAGCCGCAAACGCCAAGGAGCATATCCGGCTTTTCCGTCTTCAAATGCTTCAGATGGCCGAGTTCACCAAACACTTTGTCCTCCGCGTTTTCACGAATGGCGCACGTATTGAGCAAGATGATGTCCGCCTGCTTCCGATCCTCGGTTGCCTGGTAGCCCATCTGCTCCAGCAATCCCTTGATCGTTTCGGAATCATGCTCATTCATCTGACATCCGTACGTATACACGATATAATGCTTGCCAGCCCCGAGGGTTCGAAACGCTTCCGGCAGCTCGGTATCGTACAAAACTTCGACACTCTGCTTGCCGCGCTGTTTTTCCTGTCTATGATTAGGCTCCGAAAGGATGTTGATTTCCCGGCCATTGATGCGAATTCTCTTCCCGTGTTCATCTTCGGAGAGAACTTTGGCTCCTGAAAAATCAAAATACTTGGAGTAGTCCTTACTTTCTTTAGACATGCTAGGTCACTCCTTAGATCCGCAAAATCTCTGGTTTACATGACAATATTGCTTAAATAGGCACTGTTTTAAATTATATCATGATCTTAATGCCTAAGCTACCACCTTGGGCGTTAATGAGTCCAAACCTTATCAAACGCTTTCCTTCAAAATAGGCCACCGAAACATGGAACCCGTAGAAAATTTCAAAAAAGAGCCTGAAATCGAAATGAATCGACTCAGGCTCTTCCAGCTGTGAACGCTAAAAACGCTTAACAGCAGCAGATGCGTGACACATACAGTATGTTCATGAAGTTTACTGAAGCTATAGATTAATCAATAATTTCAGCAGTGTCTCCGTTTTTGGCGCCGGCAGCGTTAGCTTCATCGGTATCGATATGCATGTCGAGCGCAAAATTGTCGGATACGCGGGCAATGACGTTCTCCAGAACAAGACCGCGTTCGCCGCCTAAGCGTACCTTCAGCAGGTCCTTGTCTTTAATACCCCATTGATCCGCATCGGATGTATGGAAGTGGATATGACGAGCGGCTACGATGACACCTTCATCCACCGTTACTTCACCAGCCGGACCTTTAATCGTAATTCCCGGGGTTCCAGCGATGTTTCCGGATTCGCGTACAGGTGCTTTCATACCGATGGCAAAGGAATCCGTGCGGGAAATCTCCAGCTGGGTTGCAGGACGTGCAGGTCCCAAAATTCTTACTTTATCGAATTGTCCCTTCGTTCCAATAACCGCTACCGTTTCGTTGGCTGCGAATTGTCCTGGCTGGGACAATGGTTTGAACTCTGTCAGCTGATATCCAGGGCCGAACAATGCCTCAATATGCTCTTGGGTTAAATGAATATGGCGGGCGGATACACCCACAGGTACAGTTTTACTCATCTGTCTCACTCCTTGTTTTTCTCTATATGCTGTACATGCCATCACCTATTATACTCTCTATTACCCAAAAATAAAAAGGCAACCCGGGTGATTCAGGCCGCCTTCTTCCGATTCACGAGCAATCTGCTACAGGATTGTCAAAGTTATCCTCGAATCATGGTCGTTATGCGAAAGGTTGCTATGCTTGGCCTGACAATGAAGGTAAATTCTGCTCAAGAAAATGGAGGGCATACTCCGACATCCAGCCCTTTACCATCGATTCCGGGTAATGTTTAAGCAGCAGCTCCTGAAATTCAGGATACCGGCCCGGATGCTCAAGCCCGGCAACCCATTGATCAATCCCGTCGAAGTCCGAACCGAACATGATGTGCTCTTCACCGCCCAGCTCACAAATCTTCTCGATATGCGGCAATATGTCCTCCGGCTTCACACGATCTACTCCGCTGCGGATAAACCAGGGCACAAACGTGATTCCAATCATTCCGTTTAGCGCGATTAGTGCCCTTATCTGCTCATCATTCAAATTCCGGGGATGCTGGCAGACGGAGTACGCATTGGAATGCGAGGCGATGATGGGCCCTTTGGTCAGCTCCGCGAGCTCCCAGAAGCCAGCTTGGGACAGGTGAGACACATCCAGAATGATGCCCGTCGAATGGGATAGCTCTACCAGCTGCCGTCCCCGTTCCGTGAATCCCCCATTTCGCTGCTCCAGTACTCCATCCGCAGCCCAGTTCGCATAATTCCAGGTAACCCCCATCAAACGCACGCCCATCTCAAACAAGAGCTGGACGTAATACAAATTCCCCTCCAGCCCGTCAACGCCTTCCAAGGACAGAACGCCGAACCGTCCATGCTGACCTTGTCTGGTCTCTTGGAGTTGCTCCCGCCAAAGCAGGGGCTTAAGATGTCCCGGTTTAACGATGCGGCTGCGATATGTATCGAGTTGTGCCAGCACCCGTTCAAAGGATGGTCTCCCCCATTTCTCAGATAAAAAAACAGCGAACACCTGAAGGGCCAGGTCGCCCTCCTCCATGCGCTGCAGCGTTACATCCAAATGCGGGTCGTCCGCAAAGGAGGCTTGGGGAGCTTCCCACATTTTGCTCAAAACATCACAGTGAAAATCAACCGTACGCATCGCGCCGCTCATCTCCCTTCTGAACTTGTCACAGCAAAAAGCCTGTTTACACCAAGTAGAGTAAACAGGCTAATACCTCAACATTCGAAATTTATCTAGGTTCTACGATCAATTTAATTGCCGTCCGGTCTTCGCCATCAATCACAATATCCGTAAAAGCAGGGATGCAAATCAAATCCACCCCGCTCGGTGCTACAAATCCCCGGGCAATCGCTACCGCTTTAATGGCCTGGTTCAGTGCTCCCGCCCCAATCGCTTGCAGTTCCGCTCCGCCCCGCTCCCTAAGAACTCCAGCGAGCGCCCCTGCAACTGAATTAGGATTGGATTTTGCTGAAACTTTTAATACTTCCATGGTAAGTACCTCCCCTGGGAATGTTGAGTGATGGTTTGCTTCCGCTTACTAGATGTTATTCGTGAGAGGGGAAAAAATTCCTGCTTTTTACCATCCGTTCCTAATTTAATTAAACGGATTCCGTCTTTTTTAATCCATCCGCCATTCGTCTTCGTACATGCGGATTTTCTGTATCTTCCGGGCTCTTCCCGTGTCCTCATCCATATCCACGCATACGGCATGGAACTGCCATTTGCCTTCGTCGACCTGGAAGCGGGCAGGAAGCTGGGTCTTGAACTTATACATCACCGCATCGCGCTGCATGCCGAGGATGCCTTCCTTGGAGCCCACCATGCCGGTATCCGTAATATAAGCTGTTCCTCCCGGCAGTATGGTATCGTCATTGCTTTGCACGTGGGTGTGCGTTCCGACCACCATCGAGGCGCGGCCTTCCAGATGCCATCCCATCGCAATCTTCTCCGACGTCGCCTCAGCATGGAAGTCCACCAGAATGCACTTCGTCTTCTGGCGAAGCTCATCCACAATGTCATCGGCTGCGCGAAACGGGCAATCGATGGCTGGCAGGAAGGTTCGTCCTTGTAGATTCACGATCGCCAGCTGTTTGCCGTTCGCTTTGATGATTGTGTATCCACGCCCCGGTGTGCCGGGCGGAAAATTTGCCGGACGAATCATGCGCGGCTCATCATCAATAAACTCAAAAATGTCCTTGTTATCCCAGGTGTGGTTACCCAAGGTGATGCCATGAATGCCCCAATTGAAAAATTCATTGGCGATGGCCGAGGTAATGCCGCGTCCTGAAGCAGCATTCTCCCCATTGGCAATAATGATGTGCGGATTATATTTGGACTTCAGCTCCGGAAGAGAAGCCTTCAAAGCTTTACGCCCTGTACTGCCGACAATGTCTCCGATGAATAATACTTTGATGTCAATCACTCCTTCAGGGATGCTTGTCCTGATTCCCGGCAGGACCGTTCCCGATTCATAAATGTCCGAAACTGTATTTTTGGTACTTGAAAGATAAAAAGTGGCCGGATTGCGGCCACTTTTTAAGGTCCAAACTCTATTTCGCGTAATCCACCGCTCGGGTTTCCCGGATGACGGTGACTTTGATATGACCCGGATAATCCAGTTCATTCTCAATGGTTTTGGTAATGTCACGTGCCAAGCGGAATGCTTCGGCATCGTCGATTTTCTCAGGCTGTACCATGACGCGAACTTCACGTCCCGCTTGAATGGCATAGGATTTCTCAACGCCTTCAAAGGATTCGGAAATTTCTTCGAGCTTCTCAAGACGGCGGATATACGTCTCAAGCGTCTCTCTGCGTGCTCCCGGTCTTGCAGCAGACAATGCGTCAGCTGCGCCAACCAGCATGGCAATAACCGAAGTTGCTTCACAATCACCGTGATGAGAGGCAATGCTGTTGATAACCACCGGATGTTCCTTATACTTCTTCGCCAGCTCCACGCCGATTTCAACGTGCGATCCTTCCACTTCATGATCCAGCGCTTTACCGATGTCATGCAACAGTCCTGCCCGTTTCGCAAGCACGATGTCTTCGCCCAGTTCGCCGGCCATCAGGCCAGTCAAATAGGCCACTTCCATGGAGTGTTTCAACACATTTTGTCCATAGCTTGTACGGAATTTCAGTCGGCCCAGAATTTTGATCAAATCTGGGTGCAAACCGTGAACGCCAACCTCGAAAGTCGCTTGTTCTCCGTATTCGCGAATGCGTTCGTCCACTTCCTTGCGGGATTTCTCCACCATTTCTTCGATACGAGCCGGATGAATCCGTCCGTCCGCCACGAGCTTTTCCAAAGCTGTACGGGCAATTTCACGGCGAATCGGATCAAAACCGGAGAGAATAACAGCTTCCGGAGTATCATCGATAATAAGGTCAATCCCTGTAAGGGTCTCAAGCGCACGAATATTCCGGCCTTCACGTCCGATAATCCGGCCCTTCATTTCTTCATTCGGCAAAGTGACAACAGATACCGTGGTTTCCGCGACGTGATCAGCCGCACAGCGCTGAATAGCCAGCGTGATGATCTCGCGTGATTTCTTATCTGCCTCTTCCTTCGCCTGCTGCTCGATTTCTTTAATCATCTGAGCGGTTTCATGACGAACTTCCTGTTCAACATTACTGAGAATAATGCTGCGGGCATCCTCCATCGTGAGGTTGGAGATGCGCTCCAGTTCCGTCGTTTGTTTCTTGTAAATGGCATCGATTTGCTGCTGGGTCTCTTCTATTCGTTTCTCTTTGTTCGCCACTTGTTCTTCTTTACGTTCCAAAGATTCTATTTTTTTATCCAGCGACTCTTCCTTTTGCAACAATCTGCGCTCCTGCCGTTGAATTTCATTCCGGCGCTCACGAGTGTCTTTTTCAGCTTCGGCTCTAATTTTATGAACTTCGTCTTTAGCTTCGAGAACCGTTTCTTTCTTCAATGCTTCTGCTTCCTTCTTCGCACTTTCTACGATCTGCAAAGCGGCATGCTCGGCACTGGAAATTTTAGCTTCTGCAAGGGATTTGCGAATAAAATAACCGAACCCAAAGAATATAGCGGCTACAGCGAGAACGATTATGATCCACCAAATTGGATGCATCTGATCACCTCCTCGTTGTTTCCTCCAAGGCATTCCTTGGGAAATGTTCAATTGTCAGGTTACTCATTCATACATAAAATTTTCCGGCAGTGGAAGCTGCCGTCCATACTGCGCACGCCGTATCACGTACGCAAATCCCGCCTTAGCCAGCGGAATACATTTCACTATGAATTGGCGATTAAAGAATCTTTCACAAAGTAGTCACTTTTTTGGAAGGAAAAAGGATTCTAATTTATGATAAAAAGATTCATATTTATTTTAGTATTTATAAAAAGATATTGTCAAGGGAAAGCAATGGGTAAACGTCAGTTTCATCCAATGAAACCATTTCTTTCACGAAAAAGTATCCAAACTGCCCTTTATTCGAAATCTTCCAGCTCGTCGTCCCACTCGCCCTTTTCCTGATCCTCGTCAACCAGACGCTTGAGCACCTGACGCACCTGATCCCCGCCGAAGCCCCTACGCATTAAATATGCTCCCGTTTTACGTTTGCGATCCAGCAACTCTCCATGGGTTTGCTGCCATTTTTTCCGTCCCACGGCAAGCGCGCTCTCCAATTCGGCATCTGCACTGATCTCGCCCAAAGCCTCGGAGATCAGCTCCGTGCCGATTCCCTTCTGTCTCAGCTCCTGTTTGACCCACAGCCTCCCCTTCTTATGGCTTGTCATTCGCTGCTCTGTCCACATCTTGGCGTATAACGCGTCATCAATCAGCTTGTCCTTCTCCAATCGCTCCAGCGTTGTCTCTATGCAACTCGGCTCGAAACCTTTTTGCTGCAGACGCTGGGTGATCTCCTTGGCTGTTCTGGGTTTCCTGGACAGATGATTCAGCGCCTCTACATAAGCCCTCTGTCGTTCATCGGCCACGATAATTTCCTCAAGCTCTTCCTTGCGAAAAACATTCCCCTTGAACATCCGGTATTTCAGCATCACATCTTCATGAACGGTCATAAGGTACGGACCAAACGCGATTTGGTATCGGTGCTTGGGCTTTTTCAGCATTTCGACTGACGTTACAATCAAATCCTCATGGTCCGGAAAATGCCCTATACCTGATGCTTCTGCCTGCTCCGACATTTCCTTATTCTCTTCTTCCATATGTCGCTCCTCTCACTACCGCACCATTTCTGAGTAAAATAACCAAGACTGCATCTGGAAGTCTGAATAAATGCAAAGAAGACCGTCTGGCGTTACAAACACCGGACGGTCCTCAACACTGTAATCGATAACCAGCAATGAACTACTCTACTTTAAACAACTCTTGCTCTTCTAATTCCTCTTGTTCCTTATCCTTCTCGGAAGGCTCAGGAACAGCCGTGGTCAGATTGCTCGCTTCACGAATTTTGTTCTCGATAACACTAGCGATCTCCGGATTCTCTTTCAAGAATTGCTTCGCATTCTCCCGTCCTTGGCCAAGACGGTCACCTGAATAAGAATACCATGCGCCGCTCTTATCCACGATATCGAGTTCCGTTCCGATATCGATCAGGCTTCCCTCTCTAGAGATGCCTTCACCGTACATAATATCAAGCTCAGCCTGTTTGAAAGGTGGCGCTACCTTGTTCTTAACAACCTTAATCCGTGTGCGGTTACCCACCACATCGTTGCCCATCTTGATGCTCTCAATTCGACGCACGTCCAAACGAACCGTCGAGTAGAACTTCAGAGCACGTCCACCTGGAGTCGTCTCAGGGTTACCGAACATAACACCAACCTTCTCACGAAGCTGGTTGATAAAGATGGCAATTGTTTTCGATTTATTAATAGCACCCGACAATTTCCGAAGAGCCTGGGACATCAGACGAGCTTGCAGACCTACGTGGGAGTCACCCATGTCGCCTTCAATTTCAGCTTTTGGTACCAGTGCAGCAACCGAGTCAATAACGATGATATCAACTGCACCACTGCGTACCAGAGCTTCCGCAATTTCCAGCGCCTGCTCACCCGTGTCCGGTTGGGAGAGCAGCAATTCATCAATGTTAACGCCCAATTTGCTTGCATACGATGGATCCAGAGCATGCTCGGCATCGATAAATGCAGCCTGTCCACCAGCCTTCTGAACTTCCGCAATCGCATGGAGGGCTACTGTTGTTTTACCGGAGGATTCCGGTCCATATACTTCAATAATCCGGCCTCTAGGCAAGCCGCCGGTTCCTAAAGCTATATCCAATGCCAACGATCCGCTCGGCACAATCTCTACTTGCATGTGGGTGGATTCACCCAGTTTCATGATGGAACCTTTTCCGAACTGTTTCTCTATCTGACGAAGCGCCATTTCCAGCGCAGCACGACGATCTGACAATTGTTCCACAACCCTTCACTGTTGATAGTCATATCATACCTTGTTTTGACACGTTTGCCAAGCTTTTTTTCGAACATACATTCGTTTTTTTTTATTCCGCACCCCTTCCCGTATATGCTCCATGCCTTATGTATAAACAACAAGAACCGTGGCAACATCATACGATATGCCACGGTTCTTCCGTATTTCCCATTATACTTGGAACCGTTCGTAAATACAAGAAGAGCTGCCAAGCAAGGTGTAAATTATTTACTTTTTTCGAATAGCGGATATCCCTATTCTGCAACCCTAAACCTGTTTGGAGGCAACAAGACGCTGCCAAAGCCGGTAGAGCAGCGCCTTCGTAGCTCGGAGCCGGATCGTTTCACGGTTACCCTGAAGGTGCAGCTCGTGCACTTCCGTTTCTTTTCCCCGTTGAGACAATCCAATGTAAACCAGACCTATAGGCTTGCGTTCAGCATACCCTGGACCTGCCACGCCCGTTACCGATAAACCAAAGTCGCTGTCGGTTACCATCCGGACATGATCCGCAAGCGCTTCGGCAACCTCTGCACTGACGGCTCCCGGCGCATCATCCCCCTCAAGCAGCGCATGCGGGATATGCACAAGCTTCTCCTTGATCTGATTGGTATAACAGATGATCCCGCCAAGGAACATGGACGCGCTCCCGGGGATAGAGGTCAGCGTCTCCGCTACAAGGCCTCCCGTGCAGCTCTCCGCAGCGCTCAGCGTCCAGCTATGATCCGCCATCATATCGACGATGACCTTCTCAATGGGCACATCCTCGTTAGCATACATAAATTCCGGGCCTCTCTCCTGGATCCGGGCTTCCAGTTCATTCAGCCGCACCATGGCCTCAGCCTCGCTGGCTGCCTTCGTGGAGATCCGGACGGTGACCTCCCCCTCCTTGGCATACAACGCAATCGTCGGATCGGTCTGGGCCGTAATCAGGTCCTCCAGGCGCTTATCAAGCGCGGACTCCCCGATGCCTGCGAATTTGAGCATCTTTGAATAGATGGGAAGCTCTTCCGTAAGCACATGCTGCAGAAGCCAAGGCTTGGCCTCCTGCTCAAACATCGGCATCAGCTCTTTCGGCGGACCCGGCAACACAATGTAATGAGTCCCTTCATAGGATACCGCATTCCCGACGGCGAGGCCTGTTTCGTTCGGAAGCGGAGTCCCGCCCTCGATGGCCAGAGCCTGGCGCCGATTGTTCTCGGTCATTACGGATCCTCGTTCATGGAAAAAGCGTTCAATCCGATCCATGGCCATCCGATCAATATGCAATGAACGATTTAGAAAAGATGCGAGCGCATCCTTTGTCAGGTCATCCTGTGTGGGGCCCAGACCACCGGACAGAAGAACGATATCGGCTCTGCTGCTGGACAGCCGCAAGGCCTCCTTGAGCCTCTCCATGTTATCCCCGACAACGGTTTGATAGTATACATCGATTCCCATTGAAGCAAGCTGCCTGGACAAATACTGTGCATTGGTATTCACAATCTGTCCAAGAAGAAGTTCGGTTCCAACTGCAATGATTTCTGCTTTCATGATTCGTCCATCCTCCTGTGTCTGCTATCTCTTCACAAATACCCGCTTTCATAAAGTTCTTACCCTGCGGAAGAAAAAAGCAATAGGATTGCTCCTATTGCCGTTACGCCCCGGCACCTTTGAGAAGATGCCTGTTCTGGACAAAATATTCGATTCCCGAATAGATCGTAATCATCGCGGCAGCCCAGATTGCAATGACATCAAACGGAATTCCCAAGAATACAAACGGGAAATTATTGATCAGAAGCGCGACAATCGCCACAATCTGAATCACCGTCTTGATTTTCCCCGATTGACCTGCTGCAACGACGGAACCTTCCAGGAGTGCAATTTGTCTCAAGCCAGTAACCGCGAATTCTCTGCTGATGATGACTACAGCAATCCAGGATTCGCATTTGCCCATCTCCACAAGCGATATGAGGATGGCTGCCACCAGCAGTTTGTCCGCAAGCGGATCCAGAAGTTTACCCAGGTTCGTCACCATATTGTTTTTCCGGGCCAAATACCCGTCAATCCCATCCGTACTTGCTGCAAGTATGAATATCAATGCTGCAATCAATTGGTTGTAGGGAAGGACGAAATCATTCCACACAATAGGAGCCGGATAAAAATCAAAATCCACCAGCAGGAAAATCATCATGACAGGGATCAAGCAAATGCGGGCCAACGTGATACGATTGGGTAAATTCATGGGGCAACCTCCCTTGCAACGGGTTGTCTTGAAATTTTCGCAGACCCCGCGACTGTTATCCATCTGTACTTCAATAGGGTCGCTCTTCCCAAGAGCCTAAAGGGTTCGAAGCGTGAAGCGCTGTCTGTCATATTCATCCCCCAGTAATCTATGTATACGTTAATCCTTATATATCGTTTTTTAGTATAATATTTCCGCTCACGCCCTGTCAAAAGAAACAAACCTGTCCATCCCATCCTATATGAGCCTGTGGCGGCGTTTATTTAAAATTCGTGAACTGCAGGTCCAGAGAAAGATCCGCTTTGCGAAGCAGCTGCATGATCTGCTGAAGATCATCCTTGCTTTTTCCGGTTACCCGAATTTGGTCACCTTGAATCTGACTCTTGACCTTCAGCTTGGAATCACGGATCAATATGTTGATCTTTTTCGAATTTTCCTGATCGATTCCTTGCTTTAAGGTCAGGCGCTGGCGAACGGTACCCATGGAAGCCGGCTCGATCTTGCCGTACTCCACATTTTTCAGCGACAAGCCCCGTTTCACCATCTTGGTTTGCAAAATATCAATAACGGCGTTGAGTTTGTACTCGTCATCGGATGCAATGACCAGTGCGTCCTTGTCCAGCTTCAAGCTGCTCTTGCTGCCCTTGAAGTCAAAACGGTTCTCGATCTCCCGCTCCGCCTGATTAACCGCATTGTTAAGTTCCTGCATATCCATTTTGGATACGATATCAAATGAGTTTTCTGAAGCCATGGTGAATCCTTCCTTTCATTTGGCGATAATGCTTCTATTATAGGTAAAACCGTGAGCCAAGTCTAATCCTCTACGAGATCAGCGGGATAAATGTGAACGAAAAAGACTCCGCTTATCGCCAACATCCGGCGAAAACGAAGCCTGCTCCGTCAACTGCTAGCTTTCTCATCATGCACCGGACGGCGAAACATGCTCAGTATACCGAGCAAAATATGTGCCAGTCCAAAGCCTAATATGCCATATCCCCAGTCACTTGGAATCAAATAGTAGCCCAAGAGGCTGACGATAACGCCTAATCCGAATATAATCCAGTTGACCGTCACGAGAGCATCACCTCTTCCAGGAAGTGCAATAACAGCATGCAGCTGCATGCTGTTATGATGGCCTGGAGGACAGGCAATTATTCGATATCTGTCGTATCCGATGTACCTGTAGTACCTGTGGCATCCGTACCCGTGTTGTCCATCATGCCTGCGGAACCATCAGCCGGCTCCAGCAAGATACGCGACGTTGATTTTCCATCCGTTACGGGCTGGCCGCCAACCGTAATGGTGGTTGCAGCGGAGTTCCCTGATTTCACGTAAAGTCCCTGGCTATCCAGGTCAAAGCTGAGAGAATCACCATTCTCAAGCATTTGGAAAGCCAACTTCTCTCCGGAGGTATTGTAGCCACGATACACTTCTACCCAGCTCTTACCTTCGCTCGTTGCCACAATCTCAACCTTCACGGACGAGCCTGTTACCTTAAATACGGTGTTCTTGCCTTCCGTCCGGTCCTGCGTCACCGTCGTTTCTCCAGGCGTTGTATTTCCCGGTTCGTCGATGTCCGTGCCATCTGTTCCGTCCGTTGCGTCTGTTGCGTCTGTTCCTTCACCGTCTGTACCTTCGTTGTTACCATTACCGGTATCGTCCGTGGTGTTGTCGCCGCCCTGCGCTCCGTCACCTGGCGTGGCGGGATCCGTATTGCCCGTGTCTTCCGGCTTTTGCGCTTGATCCGTCTGCGTCTGATCATTATTGCTTACCGGAGGTTCTTCCTTAGGCTCATTCGAATTGATGGCCACCAAGTAAATGACAACAACGATCAAAATCGGGAATGTCCACATCAGCAGTGTAGGCAGCCATTTCATGTTCCGTTCGGCTGAAGGTCTGGCGGCACGTTTTTGAATAACCGGTTCCATCGTCGCTTCCGGTTCGGATTTAGGCACATCCTGTTTATGGCCTTCAAGCAGTTCGTCCGGGTCAATCCCCACCGCTTCCGCATAGGTTTTGATGAATGCCCGCACGTAAAAACTGCCGGGAAGTACTTTGTAATCCCCTGCCTCGATGGCTTCCAAGTATCGCTTGCGTATTTTTGTCATTTCCTGCACATCATCAAGGCTCATCCCTTTTTGTAGACGCGCCTCCCTTAATTGCTGTCCCAGTTCGGACATGCCATCACCTCCTACTTTAGAAATTCGTGGTCAAAGTCAAAACAATATTATAAATCGTCACTATAAGAGCCCGTGAACGTATCATAAACGATTTCCTCTTCCGGATTGTTTCGCAATTCGATTATAATATCGAAATCCTCATAGGAATATTCGGATTCGCGAACAAAAATATCCGGATGCTCGATCACCTTCGTGCTCTCCATCCCCATGATATCCTGCAGGAGCTGATAATGACGTTCGTTGGATCGGATCGTGCTCACAATGCCGTCAATGATGAAAACATTGTTCGAATTCATCTCGTCCTCAGAGAGTTGACTGCGAATGGTTTGACGGAGTAGCGTCGAGGAAACAAAGGTCCAGCGCTTCATCGCGCAGACGCTGCCGGCGATAATGGACTCGGTTTTGCCGACGCGTGGCATTCCGCGAAGACCGATAACCTGATTACCTTCCCTTTTGAACAATTCACCCAAAAAATCAACAAGTAAACCGAGCTCATCACGCGTAAAACGGAACGTTTTACGATCATCCGAGTCCCGGTCAATATATCGTCCATGTCGGACAGCCAAAATATCGACCAGTTTCGGGGGTCTCAAGGCTGTTACCGTAATATTTTTCATTTTGTTTAACATTTTGCCCATCAGGATAATTTTTTCTTCATCATCCGTTTCCAGCAGCATTCCGCGAGTTTGGCCTTCAACCCCGTTAATGGTCAGGATGTTTACTTCGAGCATACCTAATACGGAAGCAATATCGCCGAGCAAACCAGGCCGGTTCTTATGTATCTTGTATTCCATGTACCATTGATTCGATTCCACAAAGACACCTCTTTGCACTTCTTTTCCATCAATATTCGACAAATTCCAGCGAAAATTGCACGCAAAAACAGGTCAAATGAAAAATGGGTCACGTTAATGATATATAAAATAAAAATGAAAGGCAAGTATTAACGATGACATGAAAATTACATTCTTTTTTCTTGACAAAAAGCCCCCGTTGGCGGGGGGCTTTTTGCAAGAGGGTTATGCGTTGTTCTTGGCCAGTTTCACCATCAGACGCGCGATAACGTGGCGTTCTTCCTCGTTACCTACATCCCACAATTCTTTCAGTGCCCGGTTAGATGAGTTTTGCGGGTCAACCTTCTCATCGAGGAAATCACCGATCTCATAAGCCAGCTGAGAAATGGTGTCTTCACTCATACCCGCTTTCTCGGCTTGAACGACGCGCTCGCCCAGAAATTTCTTCCAGGAATCAAAGTTTTTGATTACGGATGACATGAATTAAATCCTCCTTTTGCGTGGTGGCAATTCAGATTTAAAGTAACAATAGTAATATGTCCCCGTAACCAATCCCTTATGAGTGGTGAATTGCACCACGAATGACGATCAGGTCACCCAACCGCCATTCGGGCTGATCACTTGCCCGGTAATGTAGCCCGACTCGGGCAGCGCCAGAAAATACACCAGTGATGAGATCTCATCCGGCTGCGCCAATCTGCCGACCGGAATTTCATCCTCCAGCATGCGGATCTCATCCGATTCCAAATGCCCCAGCATGGACGTATCCACCGCGCCGGGGGCAACGGCGTTCACCGTCACGCCTGATGGGGCAAGCTCCTTCGCAAGGGCCTTCGTAAAAGCGTTAACGCCGCCTTTGCTTGTTGAATACAATACCTCGCAGGAGGCACCCGACAATCCCCAGATCGAGGACACATTGATAATCCTGCCAAATCGCTGGGAGATCATCCGCCCCATAAACGCCTGGGAACACAGGAACATCCCTCTCAGGTTAATGGACATCAAAGTGTCCCACTCCTCTTCGGTCACGTCAGACAGAAGCCCGTAATGGGATACCCCGGCGTTGTTGACCAGGATATCCGGCTCCATATCATGACTCTGAAGCTTCTCTTGCATGCGCAATATTTGCTCTTTGTCGCGAAGATCCGCGGACACGGTTAATACCTTAGCACCATAGGCCATACAGCGGCGGGCAACTTCATTGGCCGCTTCATGCGAATTCATGTAATGGATAACGACATTCATGCGTACCGAAGCAAAACGCTCGGCAACAGCCGCTCCAATACCTCTGCTGGCACCCGTGATCAGGACCGTCATTTCCCCGATCGGTTTCAATTCTCTTCCCATGTCTTGCTTCATTACGGACTCACAACGATCGATACGGCCAATTGATCCCAATCGATATGCTCCTGCAGACGGCGGTTTACATCATCTATGGTAATGGATTCATAAACCGGTAGAACCTTAAAGAAATCCGCCCCGCGGAACTGATAGCGAGTGAATTCATGAGCAATATTTTCAGGGGAATTGAGCATGCGCAAGTATCCGCCCATTTTCTTCTTGCGGGCACGTTCAAAGTCGAATGCCTGAAATCCGGTTGCCTTTAGCTTATCCACCTCAGTGCGGATACGCTCCAGAAGTTGGTCCGGATCCTTCGTATCTCCGCCCACCGCAGAGAACGCATATTGGGGTGAACTGTTATATTCATGGCCGAAGCTGTCGGATATCAAATCCTCGTCATACAGCTGCTGATACAATTCCGTACTGGATCCAAACAGGAGGTCCATCATCAGCTTCGTTGTCAAATCTCGGCGCAGCTGCTCCTTAGCCGTTAAACCGACCTGCTTCTCCTTGAAGCCGAACAGGCATTTCGGCAGGGATACGGCCAGCCGGCTCTCTCGCCGCTTCTCTTCAACTCCCTGCGGTTCCGGATCGAATATGCGCTCGATGGAGCCTTGCTTCTCATACGATTTTCCGGCTTGATTCGAACGGATCAGGTTCATCGTTTCAACAGGATCTACGCCGCCCACCACGAACAGCAGCATGTTGCTCGGATGATAAAAGGCATTGTAGCACGTATACAGATCTTCCTTTGTAATTGTTCCGATGGATTCCACCGTACCGGCAATATCAATGTGCACCGGATGCACCTTGTACATCGCTTCGATAAGACCGAAGTATACGCGCCAGTCCGGATTGTCCTGGTACATGTTGATTTCCTGCCCGATAATCCCTTTTTCCTTCTCTACGTTCTGATCGGTAAAGTAAGGGTTCTGCACGAAATTAATCAGCGTCTCCAAATTTTCATGGATGTTCTCCGTCGCAGAAAAGAGATACACCGTTTGGTCAAAACTAGTAAAGGCATTCGCCGAGGCGCCGTTCGAGGCAAACTTGGCAAAAATATCGCCTTCCGGCTCCTCAAACATTTTGTGCTCAAGAAAATGCGCAATGCCATCAGGAACGCGAGTTTCAGATTCGCCTTCAACCTTAAAATGGTTATCCACCGAACCATATTTGGTTGCAAAGGTCGCATAGGTTTTCTGGAAGCCGGGTTTAGGCAGCACATACACGTGCAGACCGTTATCCATCACTTCGTAATACAGCGTTTCCTGCAGGTTGTCATAATGAATGCTCTCCACCGGCTATTCCTCCTTTTGACCTTTCAGGAAATAGATCGTATCCAGCGAAAATGCCGAAGCTGCTTGCTTCACATCATCCACTGTAATGCCTTCCACCTGCTGCAGCAGCTCATCCGGCGTACGTTCCCGCCCCGACAGCGTGCGGTTGAAATCATACGCAATCATCTCAAAGGCCGAATCCTGCATTTCCTTAATGACGTTGCGGATCATGGCTTTCGTTTGGGTCATTTCGATATCCGTAATAGCACCGTTGGCCATGTCATCGAGCTGCTGTTGAATAATTTGGACAGCCTTCTCGAAATTTTGAACCTCGATGCCGGACTGGATGGTTGCAATTCCTTTATGACCGTCATATCGGGACGACGCGTAATACGCCAGGCTTTCCTTCTCCCTCACGTTAACGAACAGCTTTGAATGCGGGTAACCACCTAAAATCCCGTTATACAATAGCGCGGCGGCATACTCATCATCTCCGTAAGTAATGGTGCTTCTCAGACCCATGTTGAGTTTGCCTTGATTAATGTCCAGCTTCTCCACGACCGTCTGCGTCCCGCTTGCTGCCGTTCGCGTGGAGGAAGGAACATAATCCTTGCTTGCTGTTCTGTTCAGTTTAAAATGCTCCTCTACGAGCTTCTTCACCTCATCCAAACTCGTATCGCCAACCACATACAGATCCAGAACGGATTCATTAAGCCAGTTCTGATAGGACTCATATAAGCCTTCCGGCGTGATACCGTCAAGATCCTTCCGTTCTCCTAACGGATGCAGCCGATACGGTTCGTTCTTACACATAACCTCGATGCAGCGCTCCGCAGCGTAACGAATCTTATCATTGACGATGGACTCCAGCTTCTTGCGAACCGTGTCTCTCTCGGTCTGTACATAAGATTTGCGGAATGCTCCATTCTCTAACACGGGCTGGGTGAAAGCTTCGCCCAAAAAAGCAAATGAAGAGCGCAGCAGGCTCTCCGGACTCTTAACAAAAGAGTCATTGATCGTATCCATGCGAAAGTGCACGATCTGATAATCGCCACGCTTATACACATCAAATCCAAATCCAGCGCCGTACAGCTGCTCCAGCTGTTCTCGGAAAGCTCGCGTTTCCGGATAGGAAACGGTCCCTCTGCGCAGCACAAAAGGTGTAAGCGCGGTCGAGGTCACGGTTTCTTCTGCTAACGGACTTCCGGCGTAAAGCGATATCGCAAATGTCTTGAATCGGTTGGTCGGTAATACGTGAATCCGAATTCCTCCGACTGTACCGTGTTCAAATTCCGTTTTCGTCAAGGTCCATATCCCCTTACATCATGGATTGTCGTTGCCAAAATTTACTTCATAGATAACTTTCATTCTAACCCATTGCAAAGTGAAGAAGCAACCGAAGACAGGCCCCGGTTGCTGTTGTTTACGGCTTACATACAGAAGATATGTTGACCGATGGTTTTGACTTGAGGGCGGGTCCAAATCCATGGCGAGGTGGCCGTTTTCGGATTGAAATAGTACAGGCAGCCTCCTGTCGGATCCCAGCCGCTCAGCGCCTGCTGTACTGCTTTCTTCGCCTGCTCGTTCGGCTCAAGCCATATTTGACCGTCGGCTACCGCGGTAAAGGCTCTCGGCTCAAATATAACCCCATGCGGCGTATTCGGGAAGCTTGGTGATTTTACCCGGTTGAGAATAACCGCCGCTACGGCGACCTGGCCTTCGAACGGCTCTCCTCGCGCTTCGCCATATACGGCATTTGCCATGATTCTCAAATCGTTCTCTGAAAGGCCCATTGAATCAGATGAGGCTAAGTTGTTATTGCCGCTTTCTTTGTTGGCTGAACCTCCGCCACCACCGGCCGCTGCACCGCCTCCACCTTCATGAGCCTTAGGAGCGGTCGGACGGAAATCCTTGGTTGCATTATACAGTTTAAGCTTGACCTTCGGTCCTACGATACCGTCTACCTTCATGCCAAACTCCGATTGGAACCATTTAACGGCTCCTTGGGTTTTGGAGCCAAATACGCTGTCAATTTTCCCATGATAAAAGCCCAGGTGTTTCAGACGGCCTTGCAGCTCATACACATCTTCGCCGGTAGAACCAAATTTGATGGTCTGCTGGCTAAAGGTTGGCAAAGCTTCCTGAAGATTCGAATGATCTGTTTCCAGGCCTCCCTGAGCGAAGACAACGGCAGACAACAGAATCGCAATGCTTATTAGAATCCAGATTCTTGAGTTTTTCATGCTGCGCTCTACCTTTCTCTTGTGGTTTAACAAGCCTCGCTACCGTTATTATGACAAGCCTGCCAGTTTCCTATGCACCTGTTCGGCGAGAGGACTGAACGAAGACAGCACATCATCGCAGCACAAAGAGAGCTGTTCCTCAGAGGAACAGCTCTTTAATGTTCAGAATAGATTTAACGCTCGACCAAGGATTAATCCTTATATCCTGCCAAGCTCAACGCACGCCATGACCAACGCCCCAACACCATGGAGGTCATTCTCGCATTGCTGCCTTTCCACATAATGCTTATAATCGCCGACACCTGTACCGATGCAGATCTTAGGCATGACCAGATGCCCCTGACCATCCATATATACGGATTGAGCCAGGCCGTTATATCCATGTCTTGCATGGGAGATCAAGGATGAATCCAGATAACCGAGTCGAATCCCTTTGGCCAAGGTATATATGAAGAGGCTGGAGCAAGAGGTTTCCAGCCAATTGTCCTCCCGGTCCCCTTTATCTAGAACTTGATACCACAGCCCTGTAAGTGGATCCTGATAACGCACCAGCGCCTCACTTAATTCACGGAGCACAACAGCCAGCTCTTCCCTCGCCGGATGATCCTCAGGCAGTAAATCAAGGAACTCCACGATCGACAGCGCATACCAGCCTAAGGCGCGTCCCCAAAATTCCGGAGATTGCCCGCTAACCGGATCAGCCCAAGGCATCGTCCTGCTCTCGTCCCAGGCATGATAAAATAACCCGGTTGCCTGATCCTTGGTATGAGAGCGCATCAACCTCTCCTGGAACAGCACTTCATCAAATAAATGCGGTTTATTATACTGCTGGGCATATTTCATCGTGAACACGCCACCCATATACAAGCCGTCCAACCACATCTGGTAAGGGTAGCGATCCTTATGCCAGTATCCTCCATCCGTGGTCCGATTCAAAGTAGATAACAGACGGAGCAGTTTATCCGCGGCAGCCTTGTACCGATGTTCGGGACATACAGCATCCAGTTCCATCAGGAGCAGGCCCGCTTGAACGGAATCCAGCTCCCCCCGCTCCAGCAGCAGATTCCCGTTGGAATCCACCAGATGATCGACATAACCCTTAATGTAATCCAAAAACTTTGTTTCACCGCTAAATTTCCATAATTGAGACATTCCAACCAGAAATACACCCTGGTGGTAATGCCACCGACCTGCGGGCGGCAGCTGCTCCGGCGAATACATTTCCATGATCGATTGGCAAGCCTTGGTGCCGAGTTCTAGGGGTGACAAGGTCAACTGTTCTTGCTGCTGAATAGGATTGGACATTCAGGCTCCTCCTCTTTTTTTAAATCATGTTCCAACAGCTCACGCTATAAAATGACGCCATCCTTAAAAATGGATATTTCCCGGAAGCCATTGCGTTCATTTCTCGTCTGTTCAACGCCGGAGGCTAATTGGACAATACGATGCATGAGTTCCTCATGAAGCTCATCCATGGTTTTACCTTCCAGCAAAGCACCTGCATTAAAATCAATCCAATGCTTTTTACGAGCGGCCAGTTCGGAATTTGTCGCGATTTTGACGGTGGGAACCGGACCGCCAAACGGCGTCCCTCTCCCCGTCGTGAACAGCACAAGGTGGGCCCCCGCTGCAGCCAGGGCCGTGACCGATACAAGGTCGTTGCCTGGCGCCTCGATCAGGTTTAACCCCGGCTTCGTTGATCTTACGCCGTAACGGAGTACATCGGATACGGTGGCATTTCCCCCTTTTTGAGTGCACCCCAGCGATTTCTCCTCCAGGGTTGTGATGCCGCCGTCTTTATTACCGGGAGAAGGATTTTCATAGATTTCCTGTCCGTGCGATACGAAATATTGCTTGAAATTGTTAATCAGCAACGTAATATCCTGGAACACCTGCTCGTCGGCGGCCCGGTCCATCAGGATCGTTTCGGCTCCGAACATCTCCGGCACTTCTGTCAGAAGAGCAGTACCACCGTGAGCGGTGATGGTATCCGCAATTCGGCCCGCCAGCGGATTGGCTGTAATGCCCGACAGACCGTCCGACCCGCCGCATTTCAGTCCGATCTTCAGCTTGGACAGAGGAACCGCAGACCGTTTGAAAGTCTCGGCATATTCCACGAGCTCCGAGATGAGGGACAACCCCTCCTCCAATTCATCCTCCATGTCCTGAGCACGCATATATTGGATTCGTTTCCCGTCCTGCTCGCCTATCATGGCCTGCATTTGATCGATCTGGTTGTTCTCGCAGCCGAGCCCGATAATAAGCACGCCTGCCGCATTGCCGTGCTGCGCCAGGGACGAGAGCAGACGCTGGGTATAGCTTAGATCATCTCCGAGCTGCGAGCAGCCGTAGGGATGCGGGAAGTGATAAACCCCATCAATGCCTCTCCCCTGAAACTGCTGGCCAGCCATGCGCGCTAACAGCTCGCAGGTTTTGTTAATGCAGCCGACGGTGTTGATGATCCAAATTTCGTTGCGGATCCCAACCTGACCGCTGGGTCTGATATACCCCTGAAACGTTGGGGACTCCATAACCGTCGGTGATTCCTGAGCCGCTGCTTCTGCACCAGGCTTATACTGATACTCCACTTCACCGGATAGTCCGGTTTTCAAATTGTGGGTATGGATCCATCTCCCCGGCAAAATGACTTCCTTCGCCAATCCGATCGAATAGCCGAATTTCAAAACATGGCTGTCCGGCTCTATCAATCGAAGAGCTACCTTGTGACCTTTTGGCACATTCTCAGTTACCTCGATCGCATGCTCCTTCCCGTTCAGAAGCCCGATGGCATGTTCTCCTGCCGACAAGGGACGAAGCGCGATACCGACGTCGTCCTTGTGATGAAGTATGACGATGTCGCTCATGTCTCGATCAGCTCCATTTCTTCGATATAACGGCTTACCGCTTCATGAAGATTGGGTATCCGGTTCAAATCCTCGCCCCATAAAGCCTGATCGCCAAGAATGGATGCCACATGCTGACGTATGCTCCATTCGCCGTCTTCTACCTTTTGCCACGCTTGATAGAATGTCATCAGACTGTCCGGATCATCTCTTAACAGCATCCGTTCACCATCAAGACGCGTTCCGTACCACTGCCCTTCTACTTGTTTGGCATGATACAGACGGATCAAAGAGGCCAATCCCACAGTTATGAGGCTTGGGGGCGTATTGTGCGAACTGACATATTCCTTTAAGCTTGGCAAAAGCCTTACCTTGAACTTGGAGATGCTGTTCATGGCAATATCCTGGAGCTTATGCCGAAGAAAAGGATTGCGGAATCGCTCCCACACCGTTTCTGCATAAGCCGTAACCTCTTCCGGCGGGAGAGGCACCAGGGGGACGATTTCTTGCAGCATTGCGCTGCGAATATCTTCTCCCCATTCCATACTCTCTGCGATTTCTTTCACTTCAGTGAAACCGTGAAGCAAGCCGATGGAAGCCATCAGCGTATGCGTTCCATTCAAGATTCTTACCTTTCTTACCTGGTACGGAGTCAGATCGGGCACCCACCTTACCTGTAGACCCGCTGACTGGAGGGGAAGCCTGGACTCCAATGAGGGGTCGCCCTCAATAGCCCAGAAATAATAGGGCTCCGCCGTGTTCAACAATCGGTCTTCATAACCCCATTTGTCAAAATAGCGCTCGGCCTCTTCCGGATATCCGGTTACGATCCGATCCACTAGCGAGTTAAGAAACAGGTTGCATTCCTCAACCCAGCTCCTAAAAGCCGGCGAAAGTCCCCAATCCTCCGCATGCCGCAGCACAATCGATCGCAAGATATCCCCGTTTCGTTCCAGCAGCTCGCATGGGAGGATCAACAGGCCCTTGTCCGGCGAGCCTTCATAACGCTCATAACGCCGATGTAAAAGCATGGTCAGCTTAGCGGGGAATGACATCGGCGCTTCCGACGGATTCCAGTCACTAAACTGATAAACGAGACCCGCTTCCGTTGTATTGGAGACTATGATCTCCAGGGAATCCAACTCGGCCACACTCAAGAAATGCCCCCATTCCGCATAGGGGTCAATCATCTCCGAGAACACCGGGATCCATAACTCCTCCTCGATCTTCCGGCCATCCTGCAGGCCTCGGGTCAGCAAGCCGTATATCCCGTCCTGTTCCCGAAGCTGCTCCAGCTTGCGTGCTCCACCAGGTCTTGGCTGACTGACGGCCACGCTTCCCTGGAACAGACCCTGCCGGTTGCATTCATATATCATCCAATCGAAGAACCCTCTTAGAAAATTTCCCTCGCCTATTTGCAGCACTTTAACGGGAAGGTTCAACATATCTTGGTCATGCCGCTGTTGTATTTGTAAAGAATCGCGTCCTACCAACCTCATTACCCGGCCACGATCTGTCTTCGCATCCATGTCTTATCTCCCTTCCGTCCGGCCAAATCGAAAATAGCTCTCGGCGTTGTTGTAACAAATATCCCGGACGATTCCCCCGAGCCATGGAAGATCATCCGGTGCTTCTCCCCGTGTAACCCACTCTCCGAGGAGATTGCAAAGAATCCGCCGGAAATACTCATGACGGGTATAAGACAAGAAACTTCTGGAGTCGGTCAGCATGCCGACAAATCGGCTTAATAATCCCATATTGCCGAGTTTGCTCATCTGGTCGACCATACCGTCTTTGGTATCGTTGAACCACCACGCGGAACCGAACTGGATTTTGCCCGGAATACCGTCGCCTTGAAAACTGCCGATAAGTGCTGCAAGAATATCGTTATCGCTTGGGTTAAGCGAATACAGAATCGTTCTTGGAAGTGACCGCTCTTGATCGAGCCGATCCATCAGCTTTACAAGCGGTGCGGCGATTGGACTATCGTGAATGGAATCATAACCGGTATCCGGACCCAATTGTCGGAACATCCGGGTGTTATTGTTGCGCTGGGCGTTAATATGAAATTGCATGACCCAGCCGAGTCTTGCGTAGATTTGGCCCAGAAAAAGCAGCGTATACGTTTTGAATTGTTCCTCTTCCAGACGGGAAACCCGCTCCCCATTAAGCGCTTTCAGGAAGATGTCAGCCGCTTGAGTCTCGGTAACCTCTTGATAAGGCACGTAATCCAGCGCATGATCGGATACAAGGCCGCCAACCGAATGGAAAAACTCTGCCCGCTGCTCAAGTGCCTTCAGGAATGCCGAATACTCCGTAATCTCCATCCGGCTTCGGTCCGCCAACAATTTCACCCACGGAAGGAACGTCTCCCGGTTAATCTCCAGTCCCTTGTCCGGACGGAATGATGGAAGCATCTGAAAACCGGCATCGCCTTCCTCCGCCAGCTTGATGTGATATTCCAAGCTATCCGTCGGATCATCGGTCGTGCAGACCACTTTCACGCGGCTTGATAGGATCAATCCCCGTGTGGTCAAATCATTATCCTGCAGTCGCTTGTTTGCTGCTTCCCATATCTGCGGAGCATTCTGTTCATTAATGATATCCTGAATGCCGAATAGTCTTTGCAGCTCCAGATGAGACCAATGGAATAACGGATTGCCAATCGTCATCGGAACGGTGCGCGTCCAAGCCAAGAAGCGATCATAATCACTCACACCCGGGCCGCCCGTGATGTATGCCTCTTCTACTCCAGCGGCTCGCATTGCCCGCCATTTGTAGTGATCGCCGTTAATCCACGCTTCGGTCAAGTTCTCAAACCTGTGATTGTCAACGATCATCTGCGGACTCAGATGACAGTGGTAGTCGATGATTGGCATGTCTTTTGCATAATCATGGTATAAGGTGCGTGCAGTCTCGTTATTGAGCAAAAAATGTTCATCCATAAAAGGTCTCATGATAACACCGTCCATTTCTGTAGATTTACCTACTATGCTACAGCATCATCAGTTGGATTTCTTCACTTTTATTGCGAAATTGAAGGCTCATTCAACATATCTTGCTTTGTTTTGCTTAATAGAAGTTGGTACAATATAACTGAAGTATTAGAATAAACCTGATCATGAATGAATTGAAACGAAGCGGGGGCAGATTATGATATCCAGCGATACCCATACCGTAACTTACGGGGAAGAAGAAGGGGAATTTTACTACCATCGCATTCATCGCACCAAGCCCTTTGAACGAAATAACCATTATCACGGAACCTATGAAATCTACTATTTGGTTACAGGCGAGCGTCATTATTTTATAAAAGAAAAATTGTACACCATCCAGGCGGGAGACCTCATTCTCATCAATAAATTCGACGTTCATAAAACTTCGGGACAAGGCGATCCGGAGCATGAACGTATCGTCATTAATTTTAGCGATTCTTTTCTGGGAAAAGGCCATCCCTTGCTGGCATCCGGATTGCTGGGCATGTTTAATCAGGATAGACCCCTGCTGCGTTTAACCGTTCCAGAGCAAGCAATCATCATGCAAATTTTGAATAAAATGGCCGATGAAATACGAGAAAGCTCCGCTTCGTACGAGTATATGCTGCAGGTGCTGCTTACGGAGTTACTCATTAAAACCTCTCGGTTATCCCATTCCGCCTCGCTGCCTGCTCACACGTCCATGAATCCGCTCCATCAGAAAATCACGGACGTCGTTAAATATATTCACGTCCATTATGCAGACAAAATCACGCTGCAGCAATTAGCCGAAACCTTCTACATCAGCCCGTTCTACCTGTCCCGGATATTCAAAGAAATTACAGGCTTTACGATCATTAATTATTTGAACCTCACCCGTATTCGCGAAGCGCAGCGCCTTCTAACGGATACGGACCTGAAAATCGTGGACATCGCCGAATCCATCGGCTTTGAAAGCCTGACGCATTTTGACCGAACCTTTAAGAAAATTATGAAAATGACGGCAAGCAAATACCGCAAAATGAATAGCACCACGTAAACAAAAAAAAGGAAGCGATCAACCCAACAGTCTGGTTGTTCGCTTCCTTTGTTTGAAGTTGTGGGATCGGCTCCCTTAACTGATTCGATTCTGCTGTTGTTGATATTGCTCCATGGACATTAGCACTTCCCGCGGTTTGCTTCCCTCATAAGGTCCGATAACCCCGCGTGCCTCCATCGAATCGATGAGACGTGCTGCACGGGTATAACCTACGCGCATTCTCCGCTGCAGCAGCGATACGGACGCTTGCTTAGCTTCCAGTACGATAGTCACCGCCTGCTCATACAACTCATCCAATTCTTCTTCGTCCGCGCCGGCGGATTCCTCTATCTCAGGCACCAGCGACTCGTCATACTCCGCCTGTCCTTGGTCCCGGACAAAATCCACGATATTCTCGACTTCATGATCACTCATGAAAGCACCCTGGACGCGGATCGGCTTGGAGGAGCCCATCGGCATAAACAGCATATCCCCGCGGCCGAGCAGCTTCTCCGCCCCCGCCATGTCCAGAATCGTTCGGGAATCGACCTGCGATGACACACCAAAGGCAATGCGCGACGGAATGTTCGCTTTAATGACCCCGGTAATAACGTCGACTGATGGACGCTGCGTCGCGATGATCAAGTGGATCCCCGCAGCACGGGCCATTTGGGCCAGTCGTGTGATCGCGTCTTCCACATCGTTGGCTGCAACCATCATCAAATCGGCCAACTCGTCCACGATAACGACGATATACGGCAACACTGCCGGCAAATTATCCTTCATCAGATTGTTGTAGCCCTCAATATTTCGCGTTCCCGATTTGGAGAACAGCTCATACCGCTTCTCCATCTCTACCACGATTTTCTTAAGTGCCAAGGATGCCCGCTTCGGATCGGTTACCACCGGTGCCATCAAATGCGGAATCCCGTTGTAGACATTAAGCTCGACCATCTTCGGATCGACCATCAGGAATTTAACCTCATCCGGCTTCGCTTTATACAGAATGCTGGTAATAATGCCGTTGATACATACGGATTTACCCGAACCCGTTGCACCTGCAACAAGAA
Organism: Paenibacillus sp. FSL W7-1332; assembly: GCF_037969785.1. Taxonomy (NCBI): domain Bacteria; kingdom Bacillati; phylum Bacillota; class Bacilli; order Caryophanales; family Paenibacillaceae; genus Paenibacillus; species Paenibacillus sp. FSL W7-1332. The sequence continues at coordinate 4,829,456 of NZ_CP150209.1, forward strand.
GATGGGGCATCCGTGCCAAGTTACCGACAATGGTCTGGCCGGAAATATCACGGCCAAATGCAATCGAAAGCTTCGATTCCGCGTCCTGGAACGTCGGCGTCTCCATAACCTCTCTCATCGTAACTAGTGAAACTTCGTTGTTCGGCACTTCGATCCCGATGGCTGATTTGCCGGGAATCGGCGCTTCCATCCGAATATCCTTGGCCGCAAGCGCAAGTGCAATATCATCGGTCAGATTGACGATCCGACTGACTTTAACCCCGATGTCCGGCTGAATTTCATAGCGGGTTACCGATGGCCCCCGAACAACCTCCAGCACCTTGGCTCGAACGCCGAAACTTTCCAGCGTCGCTTCCAGCTTGCGCGCTGTCTGCATATAATCGTTCTGGTCTCCACCCTTACCGCCGTTATTGGGTTTGGATAGCAGCCGGAATGGAGGCAGCTTGTACGGCTTGGGTGGGGGAGCCGGCGGCGCTGCCGGTGCTGTTCCCTCCTGCCCTCCGTTATCCGTAGTAGCTGGTGTAGCTCCGCTCAACTCGCCTTTTGAAGCTTCAAGGCTGCCAACGGTGGCCTCAGGACTCGCTGCGGTATCCCCCGGAGATTCCTCTTGCACAGGAGGTATCACCGCTTCGTGATCATCGTACTCGTCATCCAGGCGTCCTTCTTGTTTCACTTGCTCGAAGAAATCGCGAATAATCGGCGATGAAGGCACGGATTCCACTGCAGGAGAAATCACGTCCGCTTCTTCCTCCGGTTGGACCTGACTGTTGAAGAGGACGACCTCCTCTTTCTCCTTAGCACCATGTCCGTTACCAACCGTAAATACCGGGGACGCTTCATCCGCAGCATCCCGGGCCTCTTCTACTGCTTCGTCCCGTTTGCCCCCTTTGGAACCGAACAGCTGGAAGAATTGCGGCGCTTTGCGGCGCGGCAGCCTCATGCCCTCCATATCATCCAGATCATCGTCCTCATCCAGATCCTCCGGCAGCTGCATGCGTTGTTCCTTCGCGCTTGATTTTGCTGCCGCTCTTGATTTGGTCTGGTGGCTGTTCACTTTTTTCTGAATCCGTTCTCCGGCCTTTACAACCCTCACGCGGAACATCCGCATTAAATCAACATAGGACAGGTTGGTGATCAGCATGAAGCTGATAACCAGCATGACAATCACAATCAACTTGGCCCCTATGCTGCCAAACAGCATTAACAGAAAGGCAAACTGCAACGCTCCAATGTAACCGCCGCTGATGTCTCTGCCCATGACGGGATGATGTCCATCATCTGCCCCGGCATGAAGGAGCTCGCCTTGCAAATCACTATGTATCTGGCTCATCGCATTTGACGCATTCAATTGTCCAATCGGGGCCAGCTTCGACTCCAAACCTGCAATACTGCTCATTAAAGTTAGCGATAACACCAAGAGAAGGACACCGGTGCGTCTGCTGTTCCAGCGTTTGGGCCATTTCCGGTGAATCATCACCATTAACCCGTAATAAATGCCGATTAGGGGGATGATAAAATAATACTTTCCCAGCAGATATCCCGACATCTTGGACAGGGAACGCCCCACCGGTGCTTCTCCGGATAATGCAATGACCGAAAGTGTCATCAATACAATCCCATAAATTTCATACTTCAAAACGGCTGCAAAGGCTGCCTTCTTCTTTCTTTTCCGTTTTGCCAAAAGTGTCACCCCCGAATCCATATTATAGCATAATATTCGGTGGCGTACCTATGTTCTGTTTTCAGCCTTTAGCCTCATTTTCTACCGTCGGAATATAGCGAATCATTGCCCCCGGAGAATAGCGTGGATTCAAGTAATCTTGAAGCCCGCAGTCGAGTAAACGGACAATTTTCGCCTGGTCCTCTGACATCGGTTCAACTTCCATCAGTATTCCTTCAACCCGAATTTCCCTGGACGTAACGGCTGCCTGCTCTCCTTGCAGCAGCCCGGCCGAATCCAAAGGGATGACGCTGTACCATATCATTGCGTGATCCCCCCAGGGCTTATCGTTTTACGTTCTGCAATCATACTGTTCAACCGGCTTAAGGCCTGCCCGATTCCCCCCACTTCGTTCATGAGGCCGTATTTGACGGCATCTGTACCCGAAACCGCGGTACCGATATCCCTGTTCAATTCACCGGTTTTAAACATCAGATCCTTAAACTGTTCCTCTGTTATCCTCGAATGGCTCGTCACAAAACGAACGACACGCTCCTGCATTTTCTCCATGTATTCAAAGGTTTGCGGCACGCCAATGACTAACCCGCTCATGCGTATCGGGTGAATGGTCATCGTCGCACTCTCCGCGATGATCGAGTGGTCTGCCGCTACAGCGATCGGGACGCCGATACTATGCCCGCCGCCAATGACTACCGTTACGGTCGGTTTGCTGAGCGATGCAATCATCTCGGCAATGGCAAGTCCGGCTTCCACGTCACCGCCAACGGTATTGAGAATGATCAAGAGGCCTTCGATCCGCGGGTTTTGTTCGGCTGCCACGAGCTGTGGAATCATATGCTCGTATTTGGTCGTTTTATTTTGCGGCGGCAGCACGATATGGCCCTCGATTTGTCCAATTATCGTCATGCAAAATACGTTCGATTCCCCGCCGGTCGGAAGGCCCGTCTGTCCCAGCTGCTGTATGGTTTCCGTCACGGCCGCTTTCTTGGCTTCCTCGGTGGGGACGACCTGAGGAGCCTCCGTCTCACCAGTCCATTCTCCTTTTCTGCTGCCGGTCATCCATTGATCGTTGTCCACTTCGCATCCCTGCCTTTATCTTAATGTCTAGCTGCTGCAACCAACACATAGCTAAACCTTAGTATGGCAAATGACGGGACTATTTTATGCTTATCCGATGTTTTCAGCATGAGGTCGTCATTGCAGAAACCACAAAAAAACTTCTGCCGAAATGACTCGGAGAAGTTTTAGGATTAACCTATAAAAAGCCCCTCTTTCGCGGGAACCGTCCAATTATTACCTGCGAAAAAGGGGCGACTGTGTGCCTGATTTATGTTGTTATCTTGTATCAGACTTCCATAATGATCGGCAAGATCATCGGTCTGCGACGTGTTTGTTCATACAAGAAGCGTCCCAAAGCGTCTTTTACGCTGGTCTTCAGTGACGCCCATTCATTCACGTTTTCACTCATCAGCTTCTGAAGCGTGCTGGAAACGATACGATTGGCTTCATCCAGAAGCCCTTCGGATTCCCGTACGTATACGAATCCACGCGAAATAATATCAGGACCGGATACGATGGAACCGTTTTGCTTGCTCAAGGTAACGACAACGACCAGAATTCCGTCCTGGGACAGAAGCTTGCGGTCGCGCAGTACGATGTTTCCTACGTCACCAACGCCAAGTCCGTCTATCAGAACATTGCCAGCGGTTACTTTGCCGGCTTTGCGGGCCGAGCCGCCCTGAATTTCCACAATTTCACCGATATCGGTAATAAAGATGTTATCGGGATCAACACCAACGGACTCTGCTAGCAGAGCGTGACGGCGCTGCATCCGGTATTCGCCATGGACAGGGATGAAAAATTGCGGTTTCATCAGATTCAGCATCAGCTTAAGTTCTTCCTGGCTGCCGTGACCCGAGACGTGGACACCCGAATTGGATCCACTATAAATCACGTCTGCTCCAAGACGGAACAACTCATCAATCGTACGGCCGACATATTTTTCATTACCTGGAACCGGTGTTGCTGCAATGATAACCGTATCCCCTGGCAGAATATCCACCTTGCGGTGAGTGGAGCGTGCCATGCGTGTGAGCGCTGACATCGGCTCTCCTTGACTGCCTGTACACAATACGACAACGCGGTCGGCCGCCATTTTGTTAACCTCTTCAGGTTCGATCAGCATGCCGTCCGGAATATACAAGTATCCAAGCTCAGCCGCAATGGACACCACGTTGACCATGCTTCTTCCGATAACCGTAATTTTACGGCCCGTGGATTCGGCTGCGTTGACAACCTGTTGGATGCGGTGCACATTGGATGCAAACGTTGCAACAACCACCCGCTGCTCGGCCTTGCGGAAAATATCTTCCAGCACGATGCCCACGTTTTTCTCGGAAGGTGTGAAGCCTGGTCTTTCTGCGTTCGTGCTGTCTGACAGAAGAGCCAATACTCCCTTGCTTCCGATCTCAGCCATACGCTGCAGATCCGCATATTGGTCATTTACCGGAGTATGGTCGAACTTAAAGTCTCCCGTATGCACTACATTGCCTTCCGGTGTTTCGATACAGATTCCGACGGAATCCGGAATACTGTGATTGGTCTTGAAGAAGGTCGCTTTCAATGTGTTTCCGAGTTGTACTTCCGAATCCGCATGGATCAGAATCCGTTTCGTCTCACCAAGCAAATTCGCTTCTCTGAGCTTGTTTTCCACGAGTCCGAGCGTCAATTTCGTTCCGTATACAGGAACATTCAAGTGTTTCAATACGTAAGGGAGGCCGCCGATATGGTCCTCGTGACCGTGAGTCAGCAAAATCCCTCTCACTTTGTCTCGATTCTCCGTTAAATAGCTAATATCAGGAATAACAATATCAATCCCAAGCATATCTTCTTCTGGGAACTTCAATCCCGCATCCACGACAACGATGTCATTGGCATATTGAATGACATACATGTTCTTCCCGATCTCACCGACGCCGCCCAAGGCAAAAATCGATAGTTTATCGTTGCTTATTTTCTTAGACAAATGTATCTAACCCTCCTATAGTTTTGGACGTCGTACCATTGTTATATTAAATTTCAAAAAAATACCGCACCCAGTCACTTGAATTCATTATACATGATGAAAAAGTGAAAACACAAGTCAACCACCTTCGTGAGCCATAGGATACCCAGAGACAGAAGGGTTTAAAACGAAGAAAGCCACGGCCTTCGTGGAAGGCAGTGGCTTGAGTATGGCGGGTGCGCAGGTTACAAGGATGACAGCATCTTACGGATAAATGCAGCCTCATTCTCGCTAGGAGAAACGAGCGGCAGGCGAACGCCGCCGACCTGATAGCCCCGCTCATTCAGAGCGAATTTAACCGCCGCCGGGTTCGGAAGCGGGTCAGGACATTCAAACAGGCCCTTGAACAGCGGAAACAAGGATTGATGCAGCTTGGCAGCTTCCTTCACGTTTCCTTCCACATAAGCTTGGATCATATCCTTCATACGGGCACCAGCGATATGGCTGGCCACGCTTACGATTCCGTAAGCACCAACGGCCAGGGCAGGCAGTGCTGCGGAATCGTCGCCGGAATATACGATGAACCCGTCCGGAGCCCCTGCGGCAATGCCCGTAACCTGGTCAATCGAAGCACATTCCTTGGTTGCAACGATGTTCGGTATTTCAGCCAGACGCAGGGTGGTGGCCGTGCTTAGGCTGATGCCCGTCCGCCCCGGTACGTTGTACAGCATGACAGGCAAGGAAGTTGCCTCAGCGATCACCTTAAAGTGCTGGTAGAGCCCTTCCTGGTTCGGCTTATTATAATACGGAGCGACAAGCAAAATACCGTCGACGCCGCAGCTTTCCGCTTTTTTCGTCAATTCTGCAGAATGTGCCGTATCGTTGCTGCCGGTACCTGCAATGATCTTGCTCCGTCCATCCGCCTGCTTCACTGCGAACTTAAACAATTCTAGCTTTTCGTCTTCGCGAAGCGTTGGCGATTCGCCCGTCGTCCCTGCAATGACCAGGGAGTCCGATTTCTGTTCCACAATCAGGTGCTCAATCAATCTCGCAGTCTCGTCCCAATTGATCTCGCCATTCTGATCAAATGGGGTTACCATAGCCGTAATCAATCTTCCGAAATCCACAATGATTCCTCCTTAAAGCTGTCCCCAGCGGGCAAGCTTCCTTCGTAAGTAATCTTATATATAGTATTTCCTATCAAACGTTTAACGAACAGATCATCCCGGGTCCTTATCGGTGAAGTTCGAATTTATGATGCAACGCGCGCAGCGCTTGAGCCATATCTTCCTTCTTCACAAGCACCCAGATCGTTGTGTTCGAATCTGCCGATTGCAGAATCGGAATATCGTGCTCGCTCAAGGATTCCACGATTTTGGCCATGATGCCCGGAACTCCGTTGATACCCCCACCAATAACGGATACCTTCGCACAGCCGGACAAGCTTTTTGGTTTCAAATCCAGGCTCTGCAGCACTTCAATCGCCTTCTCCGAATCGCTGTCAAATACCGTATAAAGGACTCCTGTAGGGGTAACATTAATAAAGTCCACGCTGATGGAATGTTCCGCCATCGATTTGAAAACCTTCAGCTGAAGACCTTCCATGCGATCGCACTCCACTGAGATTTGCGTAATATTGCTTACATAAGCAACTCCCGTCACAAAGCGGTCCACGATTCCGGATTGTATATCTCTGAAACCTTCCGGCTGGGTAACCAGTGTTCCCTCATTATCCGAGAAGGTCGACCGCACTCTGACCGGAATTTGGGATTGCATGGCAATCTCAACTGCTCTAGGGTGAATCACCTTGGCACCTTGATGAGCCATATTGCAAATCTCCGTATAACTTACATAGCTGAGCGGCTTCGCATCTTCCACGATGCGGGGATCCGCCGTAAGAATACCGTTGACGTCCGTGTAGATATCAACCATTTCGGCGCGAAGCGCGGCTCCAAGCGCGGTAGCCGACGTATCGCTTCCGCCCCTCCCCAGCGTCGTAAAGTCACCCGAATCGGTCTGTCCTTGGAAACCGGTCACGATCACGACCTGATGAGACTCCAGCTCTTTCAAAACCCGTTCAGGTTTTACGTCCTTAATGCGTGCATTTCCGAAGTGATCGTCTGTAAGAAACCCGGCTTGGGCACCCGTCAGCACCGTCGCGGTTATCCCTTCATGCTGAAGCAGACTGCACAGCGTTGTAGCTGAGATAATCTCACCGCAGCAGAGCAGCAAATCCCGCTCTCTGTCTGGAAGCGCGTTTCCATTATGATCGATCCAGTCCAGAAGAGTATCTGTTGCGTAAGGCTCCCCGCGTCGTCCCATAGCCGATACGACTACGACCAATTGGTAGTGATTAGCCAGTTCGCGCTGGATGTGCCCAATAACATGGGTTCTTGCTTGCGGTGTGGATAAAGAGGTGCCGCCGAATTTTTGAACTAAGATGCGCATAAAATATTCCTCCGTTTGTATATGCCCAGGAGACGTGAATTTCGGGCCGACCGACTGAAACGGCCGGCTACTAAGCCTGGCCGTTCCGTTTGTTGACGATGATTTCTGCGATTTGCACGGCATTCCATGCTGCACCCTTCAGAAGATTATCTGAAACGATCCACATGTTAAGTCCACGCTTATGTCCCAGATCGCGGCGAAGCCTTCCTACGAATACATCCGGTTTCCCCACGGCTTCCGTAGCAAGCGGATACGATTGTGCAGCTGGATCGTCAACCAGCGTAACACCGGGTGCATTCGACAGAAGTCGATGAACTTCTTCCAGATCATAGTCATTCTTGAATTCAACGTACACGGATTCCGAATGCCCGCTAACGACTGGAATACGAACACAGGTAGCCGTCACTTCGATGGATTCGTCGCCCATAATTTTTTTGGTCTCACGGACCATCTTCATTTCTTCCAAGGTATAACCATTCTCTGTAAATTTATCGATCTGCGGAATCGCGTTAAAGGCGATTTGATGCTTCACAGGCAGCGATCCAACAGGTAAAATATCAGGCTGCACCTTTTGGCCGTCAAGAATCTCTTTGCTCTGGCGCAGCATTTCATCAATGGCTTGATGCCCTGCGCCAGAAACGGCTTGATAGGTTGAAACGATAATGCGGGATATGCCGTATGCGTCATGAAGCGGCTTCAGCGCTGCTACCATCTGAATCGTTGAGCAATTCGGATTCGCAATAATACCGTTATGTTCATCAATCTTCTCAGGGTTAACCTCAGGCACGACCAGCACTTTATCCGGATCCATGCGGAATGCGTTGGTGTTATCGATGCATACCGCTCCATGGCGTACCGCATGTGGCGCAAGTGCCTTGCTCACATCGCCGCCCGCACTGAACAGCGCGATATCGATTCCTGCAAAACTGTCGGGGGTTGCTTCTTCCACAAGGATCGCTTGGCCTTTGAAGTTCAATGCTTTACCGGCAGATCTTGCAGAGGACAACAGCTTTAACTCAGCAATCGGAAAATGACGCGACTCCAACAGCTTGAGAATCTGTTGCCCGACTGCGCCGGTTGCTCCAACAACAGCCACATTATAAAGATGCTCGGTCATCTGTCTAAACTCCCCTTCATGAATGAAACCGCGGCTGTCGCTCTTCTATGATGCCTTGTTGTTCAACAGGCTGAATCGCGGTTAATGCGAATATTCTACGATCATCGGCTGCAGCTGTTTCCCTTCCAGAGCCGCATAACACGCTTCCGGAATCAAATCCATTTTGGCGACAAGCGAATTAGGCTTCTGCTGTGGATTATCCTGTCCGTAAGGAACAAAATAAATGTTTTTCGTTACAAGCAGCTTAGCGATATTCGCCGCATTCAGCCCAAGGCCATCATTCGTAGAAATCGCCAGAACCAGCGGTCTGCAATTTCTCATCTGCGCCTTGGCTGCCATTAAAACAGGGCTGTCAGTCATCGCATTGGCCAGCTTGCTGGTCGTGTTTCCCGTGCATGGGGCGATAACCAGAACGTCAAGGAGCTTGGATGGACCTAGCGGTTCCGCCTCCACAATTGTAGAAATAATATCATTCCCGGTTATATCTTTCAACTGTTTCTGCCAATTCTCCGATGTGCCGAATCGGGTATCGGTTGTCATGATGGTGCTGGACACAATCGGCACCACATTTGCTCCACCATCTTTGAACCGCTGGATCTGCGGCATCACTTCTTCAAGCGTGCAGTGCGATCCTGTCAGGGCATAACCCACTGTTATTCCATTCCAATTCATCTACGCATCCCCCCGAATCTTGATTTCTTCAGAAATCAGCTCCACCAGCGTGTTGGCCATAATAATGCCGGCTGTTTTTGGAGCCACGATTCCGGGTAGTCCGGGTGCGAGCATGGCTTTGATACCCCGTTTTTCAGCATAGCGAAAATCGCATCCGCCAGGTGCGGAGGCAAGGTCGATGATGACAGCCTCCCGAGGCATTTTCGAGATGATTTGTGCTGTGACTATCATAGTTGGAATCGTGTTAAAAAGCAAGTCAATATCCGACACATAAGAACCCAGATCCCTTACCAGGAAGGGCTTCCAGCCCATTTCCTCCGCTCTGGCATAGTGCTCCGATTTGCGTACGCCCATCCGGATTTTGGCACCCAGCCCTTGCAGGCTGCGAGCCATGGTGAACCCCGTCCGTCCCATGCCAAGCACCATGCTGGTTGATCCATGAATCGTAAAATCCGTGTTTTGGATCGCCATCATCAGCGCACCTTCCGCTGTCGGAATGGAATTATAGATGGCCACATCGTCCCTCTCCAAAATCTCTACCAGCTTGATCTTATATTTGTCACATAGCGAGCGTAAATAGGGTTTCGCCATGCCTGTATAGATCACTCCATGTCCGGGCATCGCTGCGATATGTTCATCCTGCAATCGCAATGGCCCTTCTGAGAACAGCGCGCTGACACGTCCCTCGTCATCACATCCCACGACAGGCAGGATCAGAGCATCGGCATTCGATAACAGCTCTGGCGTGAGCGGCTCGCGAGTCACTCCCTGAAAAGAATCCTGCAATTTCTCAAACCCGGCGATCATGACGGAGGCATCCATCTCAGCGCATTTTCGTATGACCTCAATTTGCCTTGCGTCTCCTCCAACAAAGACGGTCCGGACTCCAGTCAGCATGGAAGGCCTCGCTCCTTTCTTCTAACCAACGTATAAACCATCTTATGCCGCCGCCTATAGGGTGGTGAGCGCATTTCAATTAAACTACCGCCTTAACGCAATAAATACCGCTATGAAGGGCGAAGCCGGATCTGGATCCATTTTGCGTGAACGCTGACGAAAAAAACACCGCCCGGCTAGGCCGGAGCGGTGTGCTTTGTAAAATACGATGATGGATACCGATAACGGATCATGAATGGGTTTACTTGCCGGTATGACCGAATCCACCTGCACCCCGTACGGTGTCGGACAACTCGTCAACTTCCATGAATTCTACTGCCGGAACGGTTTTGAACACCATCTGGGCAATACGTTCATTGCGCTCAATCGCAAATGGCTCTTGTCCCAAATTCACCAGCAGCACCTTCACTTCCCCGCGATAATCGGCATCAATCGTACCTGGAGAATTCAGGCAGGTAATACCATGCTTGTAAGCCAGTCCGCTGCGCGGGCGGATTTGAGCTTCAAGCTCAGCCGGCATGGCAATCGCAAAACCGGTCGGGATTAATTGGCGTTCGCCTGGATTCAAAACCACCGGCTCCGCAACTGCTGCGTGCAGGTCAAAGCCTGCCGCCAGCTCGGACATTTTCACGGGAAGTTTGACATCTTCATTACCTGGCAATCTATTGATTTGAACGTAGTGCAACAAATTCATTCCTCCTAAGTACATTCAGTGCTTTATCTGAAGTTCCTACCATCGCTAGTGCATATGGAGTCCCAAACATACGGTCAAGAACCGCGTCGACATCCTTCATGTCCACCTGTTCAATCCGCTTAATGATTTCATCCAGACTGAAATGGCGGCCCAGCATCAATTCGTTCTTGCCCAAGCGGTTCATGCGGCTGCTCGTGCTCTCCAAGCTTAGAATGAGACTGCCCTTCAGTTGTTCCTTCCCTTTGCGCAGCTCTTCCTCCGTCATCCCGTTCTGTGCCAGATCATGCAGCATTTCCGTCGTCAGCTGAAGGACTTCCTTTGTCTGCTTGGGCGCTGTACCAGCATAAATGGTGAACATCCCGTTATCTGCGTGTGAACTATGATATGAATATACCGAGTATGCCAGTCCGCGCTTCTCCCGGATTTCCTGAAACAAGCGTGAACTCATGCCGCCGCCAATGGCGTTATTCAACAGGACCATTGCATACTGTAGCTCGTCTCCGATGGAGCAGCCGGGAAACGACATGCAGATATGATTCTGCTCTGTTTTCTTCTTGCGGAACTGAACGCCGTCCAAAAAGGCGGGCACGGCCAGCGGCTCGGAGCTGCCGTGATTGTTAAATCCGCCAAAATGACGTTCCAATATTTCAATCACATCATCATTGATGTTGCCTGCCAGAGCGATTACCGTATTCTCAATGGTATAGTGTTTATCCATGTAAGCTCTAAGCGCTTGTGAATCCATTGATTCAAGCCGTTCCTTCGTACCCAGAATCGGATAAGCCAGCGGGTGATCGCCGTACGCCGATAACGACATCAGGTCATGCACCAGATCATCCGGCGTATCCTCATACATCGCGATCTCTTCCAGAATGACGTTCTTCTCCTTGGCTAACTCGCCCGCATCCAGCTTCGAGTTGAAAAACATGTCGGACAGCACGTCAACCGCAATCGGAAAATGCTCATCCAGCACCTTGGCGTAATAACACGTATATTCCTTAGACGTAAAAGCATTGACGTTACCGCCGATGGCATCAAATTCCTCAGCAATGGCACGGGCGTCAAAACGCTCCGTCCCTTTGAACATCATGTGCTCTATAAAATGCGTAATCCCGTTGATGTCCTCCGATTCATTGCGGGATCCGGTCTTCACCCAAATACCGAATGAAACCGAACGACTTGTCGGGATTTGCTCCATAACCACTCTTAGGCCGTTAGACAATTGTATTTTTTTCACGAGGGCCCCCCTAACTGTTCCATCCAGGCTTACATAAGCTGATTACCAGCCTCATGCCATCCATTCATTCTATCAAACTTTACCATGCGGCTCAACTTCCTTTCGGCATGATTCGCTCAGGAGAAAGCGTCTGGCTAACGGTTCCTATTTCCAGCCCTTTGGCACGTATTCCGTCAATCATTCCCTTTAACGCCTGGGACGAGGAATCGGTGGGGTGCATCAAAATCAGGAAACCCGGCTCCACCTTCGTGGATATCTTCTGAACGACTGCATCCGGCGCAGGATGCTTCCAATCAACCGTATCGAGCGTCCATAGGACCGTCTTCAATCCCCTTGCTTTAGCAATGGATACGGTCTGTTGATTAAAATCGCCGGAAGGCGGAGCAAACCATTTGTTCTCTACGCCCAAACTTTCTTTGAGCAGATCCTGCGTCTTCGCAATTTCCAGCTCCGCCCGATCCCTGCTGAGACGGCTCATGTTCGGATGCGTATAGGCATGATTCTCCACCTCATGACCTCTTTTCAGAATTTCGCCGGCAAGCTCAGGGTTCTTCTTCAACCAGCTCCCATCCAGGAAAAAGGTTGTCTTCACCTTCTCCGCATCCAGCGTGTCCAGCATTGGCACCAGAAATTCATTCCCCCAGGCCACGTTAATCATCAGCGATACCATCGGCTTGTCGGGGTTGCCCCGATAGATTGGTTGATCTCCAAGATCATTCAGCGTTACTTTGGCCGGAATTTGCCGGTACACGTAAGGGATGGCTTCTCCGGCTTTTCGCTTTTTTGACGATGCAGCTTGGTATGTAGCCTCTATATCGATTTCGAGTCCATTATAACCGGGGATCGCTTTCCACACGGAGTCCACCCTGGCATCCACCGGCTCAATTCGCGACTTCGCCGCAGCGGCTTCGATTTGACTCAATAAATCCAGGTCTACCGCCCTCTCTGAACCGCTTGCGAACTGTGCCTCCGGTTTATTATTCTGCAGTCCCGAAACATATCCCCAGGCCCCGCTGAACACAGCAACAGCCGACACCATTGCGGCACCGGTTAGCAGCACGACCATCTTTTTTCCATTCATGGGCATATCCACCCTCCCCTTGAGAAGCTTTGTCCCATTTTATGTAGGTTCAGGAGGAAATATGTGCCGCAAAGTGATGCCCGAATGATTAAAAAAAAGAGCCAGAATAATAGGTTCTGCCTCTTTTCCTTCTATCTATATGCTGTTAAACAAACAAAGCGCGGATTACGATCCGCTCTTGTTTGTTTCCGCAGTCAAAACCGCTTTGCGAGACAGGTTAATCCGTCCCTGCTGGTCGATTTCGGTAACCTTCACGGTAATGACGTCACCGATTGCAACCACGTCCTCTACCTTCGCTACGCGCTCGGTCGAGAGCTGGGAGATATGAACAAGCCCGTCTTTGTTAGGCAGGATTTCAACGAATGCACCGAATTTCTCAATCCGTTTTACAGTACCTGTATAGATTTCGCCAACAGCTACCTCACGCACTATGCCTTCGATAATCGAAAGAGCTTTTTTGTTCATCTCATCGTTGGAAGATGCAATAAACACGCGGCCGTCTTGCTCGATATCGATTTTCACGCCGGTTTCTTCGATGATTTTGTTGATGATCTTGCCGCCGGCACCGATTACATCACGGATTTTGTCCGGATTGATCTGCATCGTAATAATCTTAGGCGCATATTGGGATAACGTTTCTCTTGGCTTTTGAATGGCTTCTGCCATTTTTCCAAGGATATGCATCCGTCCTTCTTTGGCCTGCTGCAGTGCTTCCTGCAAAATCGCGCGGTCGATACCGTCGATCTTGATATCCATCTGAATGGCGGTAACCCCGTCAGGTGTCCCTGCAACCTTGAAGTCCATGTCTCCGAGATGGTCTTCCATCCCTTGAATATCGGTCAAGATGGAAACATGATCTCCGTCTTTAATCAAGCCCATCGCCACGCCGGCTACAGGTGCTTTGATCGGTACCCCTGCATCCATCATAGCAAGCGTGCTCGCACAAATACTCGCTTGGGAAGTCGAACCATTCGATTCAATAACTTCAGACACGAGGCGAATCGTGTACGGGAATTCCACTTCATTCGGAATGACCTTCGACAATGCACGTTCACCGAGTGCGCCGTGACCAATTTCACGACGGCCTGGAGCGCGAAGCGGACGAGCTTCCCCTACGCTGAACGGCGGGAAGTTGTAATGGTGCATGAAACGCTTGGTCTCTTCCAGATCGATTCCATCGAGAATCTGTACATCACCTAGAGCACCTAGTGTACATACGCTTAGAGCCTGGGTTTGTCCACGTGTAAACAGACCGGAACCATGCGTTCTAGGCAGCAAGCTGGTATCGCAATCGATAGGACGGATCTCGGACAGACCACGACCATCCGGACGAACCTTGTCATGCGTGATCAAACGTCGAACTTCTTCCTTCACGATATCGTGAAGCACTTCTTTAACATCCTTCAACAACTCAGGCGTCTCGATATACTTCTCTTCAAATACGGTGTACGCTTCATCATTGATAGCGTCAATCGCATCCTGGCGAGCATGTTTCTCCTCAATGCGAACCGCTTCAACAAGACGAGCTTCGGCGAAATCGCGCACTTCACGATTCACCGTTTCATTTACCGCATGAAGTTTAACCGCCATTTTCTCTTTACCGCAAGCGGCTACGAGTTCTTCGATCTTGGCTACGATTTTCTTGATTTCCTCATGCCCGAACATGATTGCTTCCAGCATGACTTCCTCAGGAACTTCGTTCGCTTCGGCTTCAACCATCATGATCGCATCTTTGGTGCCAGCAACGACCAGATAGATATCACTCGCTTCCTGCTCGGCAATATTCGGGTTCACCACGAATTTGCCGTCAACGCGACCGACCGCTACGCCGCCGATCGGGCCGTTAAAAGGCACATCCGAGATGCTCAAGGCAGCGGAAGTACCGATCATTGCCGCGATTTCCGGCTCGCAATCCTGATCTACGCTCATCACGAGGTTCAGAACCTGTACATCATTACGGAAGCCTTCAGGGAACAACGGACGAATCGGACGGTCTGTCAGACGACTGGCAAGAATCGCTTTCTCGCTTGGTCTGCCTTCCCGTTTGATGAATCCACCCGGAATTTTACCGACGGCGTACAAACGCTCCTCATAGTTGACCGTCAATGGAAAGAAATCCAAATCCTTCGGTTCACTGGAAGCTGTCACTGTACACAGGACTGCCGTTTCGCCGTAACGAACCATCACAGCCGCATTTGCCTGCTTCGCAAGGCGCCCTGTTTCGAACACGAGGGGTCTTCCGCCAAGCTGCATTTCAACACGTGTTTCCATGTAATCCCTCCTCATGGGGATAAATTTTTTTTGAAATCTGCTTCTACCATCAGCATGTCTTTTGCAAAACACTGTCCACATTTCCTAACCAGAGCCATCCAAACGGTCGAAATCGCAAACCTATGTACAGGAACAACCCGAACCGTATAGAACATTCTCCGTATAGATTGCCCCTGGTTATACCATTAAGCGAAATTCAGCGAACAGACCACGCCTACAATCTATAAAGAATCTATATTAAGATAACCCCACAAAGTGGAGTTTAGGCTATGAAGCGTACGCAGTACTTTGTGGGGAAGCTCGAAAACGGTAAATTGTACAATACTTAGAAAAGAGCCCGGCTGTGCCGCTGTCGTTCCAAGAAGGACAGTGGACAACCAGGCTGTTTTCGGCACATCTTATGGATGATTAGCGACGCAATCCAAGCTTCTCGATCAAAGCACTGTAACGTTTAACATCCTTGTTTTTCAAGTATGCAAGCAACTTACGGCGTTGGCCGACCATTTTCAACAATCCACGACGGGAATGATGATCCTTCTTGTGAGTACGCAAGTGGTCAGTCAAGTTCGTAATGTTTTCCGTTAGGATAGCGATTTGCACCTCTGGAGATCCTGTATCGGACTCATGAGTTTTGTGCTCGTCAATCAGTTGTTGTTTACGTTCTTGAGTTAATGCCATCCTGTTCACCTCCCTCATTATAATCGCCATTGGCCCAGGTACCGACGGTGAGATCGAACATCCAAGCCAAGGTTAAATCGCCCTATCTTCAGGCGACCTCTAAGAGTATAGCATACTTTACCTGAAAAAGAAAATCCGTTTGCGAACAATTTGTCCCAAACCGTTTATTCACTGACTTTCAATATTTTGCGGGCCTCGACGGCATCTCGCTGAATCCATTCCACAAGCTCCTGAACCGATTCGAATTTATGCTCCTTGCGGATATATTGAACAATATCCACCGTCATGATCTGGTCATACAGATCCCCTTCAAAATCGAACAGATGGACCTCGAAGATCGGTTCTGTAATCCCTTCGTGGAACGTCGGCTTCACGCCGATGTTCATGACGCCCGGAATCCAGTCGTGATGCTTATCCGTGCGAGCACGGACGGCATAGACGCCTAATGCAGGTGCCACGAACGGATCGGTTAATTCCAAGTTGGCAGTAGGAAAACCGATCTTTCTTCCCCGCTTCTCCCCATGAATAACCGTGCCGCGGATATGGTAATTCCGTCCGAGCCAGCGGTTTGCATCCGACAGCTGTCCTGTTTTCAAGGCAATCCGTATGGATGAACTTCCCACCTTCTCGCCATCGACCAGGAACGGCGGAACCGTAACGACAGACATCCTGCCTTCGCCGAGTTCCTGAAGCTTGACCGCGTCACCGGCGCCCTTATGGCCGAATCGGAAATCAAATCCGACAACCGCCGTTTGCAGATTCAAGGGAAACAGCATTTCTTCAACAAACGTTTCCGGACTCACCTGGGAGAACTCCTTATTGAACTCGACAACGTACAAAATATCGATCCCCATTGCCTCAAGCAGCTGCTGCTTGTCAGGCTGAGGTGTCAGATATCCCTCATAGCTCCCTTTACCAATGACGTCTTTCGGATGAGGATAAAAGGTAATGAGTGCAGCCGGCACTCCATTCTCCCGCGCAATATTAACAGCCGTCGAAAGCACGCTGGCATGTCCCAGATGAAGACCGTCGAACTGGCCGATTGCAGCTACCTTCGGCTCGGCAGCTTCTCGTACAATATCAGAAGATACAGGATAGGATAAAGAAACAACCCTCATGCTTACTCACCTCCACTCACTAAATCCAGTCGTGCTTAGGAAAATACTTTCACAGGAACGATAGCCCCTGTCTCCTCTTGCCGCTTATAGATTCCCAGAAAGTTTTCCTTTATATCATACAAACGAATAGGCTCCGAGCTGTCAACCGGCGGCTCCACCGCTCTTGAGGACAAGCGCTGTCCTTGCAGGGCAGCATCGGTTTTCTCTTCAGAAACCGTATGCTTCGGCAGATAATCAATCGCTTGATCCACGGGAATGAGCCGGGTGTGCAGCGTATCATCCTTCATGAACTGCTCAATTTGCTCCAGGGTTAAGCACTGCTCCTCCGTGATTCCCGCTGATACTGTGCGTACCAGCTTAACCATGACAGATGGCACGCCGAGCTTCTTCCCGATATCCACGCAAAGGGTGCGGATGTATGTACCTTTGGAGCATAATACGCGGAAAGAAATTTCCGTATAATCCCCTTCAGCATCAAAATCCGTCATTTCGATTTCATGAATCGTTACCGTCCGGCTCTTGCGTTCCACCGTCTTCCCTTCTCTGGCAAGCTCGTATAATCGTTTACCATTGATTTTGACAGCGGAAAACATGGGCGGGATCTGCGAGATCTGGCCTGTAAAAGATTGCAGCGCTTCAAGCGCTTCCTCCCTTGTCACATGGACATCATCTGCCGTCTCCACTACATTCCCGGTAATATCTTCGGTATCCGTCGAATATCCGAGGCGGAGAACCGCATGATATTCTTTAGGCAGTTCCTGCAGGTATTCCACAACTCGTGTGGCTCTCCCCAAGCATAACGGAAGCACACCCGTTACTTCGGGGTCCAGCGTGCCCGTATGTCCGATTCGCTTCAAACGAACCATTCCCCGAACTTTCGCGACCACATCGTGGGATGTCCAGCCTGCCGGCTTGTGAACGGCCAAGATGCCTTCTAATTGTGTCATAGCTTTAATCTCACCTGCTCTATTACTCTAGGAATGATGTCATGAAGCGAGCCTTCAATGCTGCAACCGGCTGCCCGCACATGGCCGCCTCCGCCAAATATTTGGGCTAATGCCGCCACATCCACTTTTCCGGCTGAACGTAAACTCGCCTTGACCATTCCGGACTTCAGCGATTTGAACAGAATGCCGACTTCAACTCCCTGAATGTTGCGGGGGTAATTGACAATTCCCTCCAGATCCTCGCTAACGGCGCCGCATAATTCCATAAACTCAGGCGTTACGTATACCCAGGCTATTTTGCCGTCATCCGACAGACTTAACGTGTTTAACGCCTGAACCAGCACCTTCATCTGTGGAAGCGTCATTTCCTCCAGTAACGTTTCCGCAATCTCGGGACCGTTGACGCCATAGGACAACAGATCCGAAGCAATACTCATGACCTTGGGCGATGTATTCGAATAGCGAAAACCGCCGGTATCGGTTAACAATCCCGTATATATCGCTGTTGCAATATCGGCATCCCAGTTCACTTCAAACAAATTCAGCAAATCATAAAGGATTTCAGCGGTTGCTGCCGCGTCCGGCACGACCAGGTTGACGGCTCCATAACGATCGTTTGTTGGATGATGGTCAATATTAACGATGCTTGCATGATCGGCAAATACTTGTTTCGTATAGCCTACTCTAGCAAAATCCGCACAATCCACACAAATGACGTGTGAGAACGTTCTTCCAGGATGCTGTTCTGACAGATTGAGAATGTCTTCTGCATGCCACAACATTTTCATGCGTTTTGGAATGGGCCCCTCATTGATCATCGTGAATTTCTTGCCCAGACATGAGAGAAGCCAGCCCACCGCTAGGGTGGAACTGACTGCATCTCCATCGGGCTGAACATGCGACACAACCAAATAATCATCGTGCTCCAGCAGGAATGACTTCACCTGCTGCAGCTCTTGTTCATAGGTCTGCATTCGCCCTCTCCTTTATAAAAACGAACTACTCTATTTCTCTTCGCGATCCACGATTTCGGTCAACAGCTTCTCAATATGGCTGCCGTACGCAATGGAATCATCGAATTTGAAGATCAGCTCCGGCACATGCCGGAGTCGAATCCGCTTGCCCAGCTCGGAGCGGAGAAAGCCGCTTGCCTTCTCCAACCCTTTTAAAGAAGCTGCCTTCTGCTCGTCGTCGCCGAGCACGCTCAGGTATACCTTCGCTTGAGACAGGTCGTTTGTAACATCAACACCGGTCACTGTAATGAAACCGATTCTTGGGTCTTTCATCTCCGTTTGGATCAGTTGGCTGAGCTCTTTTTTAATCTGCTCGCCTACGCGCCCAGTTCTGATTTTTGCCATGGTCTGATCACCTCATTCGTTAGCGCTCTACCGTCTCCATGATGAAGGCTTCGATTACGTCTCCTTCTTTGACGTCGCTATAGCTTGCCAAGGTAATACCGCACTCATAACCCTGTGCCACTTCTTTAGCGTCATCTTTAAAGCGCTTGAGGGAATCGATCTTGCCTTCATGAACGACAATGCCGTCACGGATCAAGCGAACTTCTGCGTTACGCGCAATTTTACCGGATGTCACCATACATCCTGCAATCGTACCCACTTTGCTCACTTTAAAGGTGTTGCGGACTTCCGCATGACCGATCACGGTTTCTTTGTACTCCGGATCGAGCATCCCCTTCATAGCTTGCTCAATTTCCTCGATTACATTATATATTACACGGTGCAGACGAATATCAACCTTTTCCTGCTCGGCGGTTTGCTTCGCTTGAACGTCCGGACGAACGTTAAAGCCGATAACAATCGCGTTGGAAGCAGCGGCCAAAATAATATCGGATTCCGTGATTGCCCCGGCACCGCTGTGGATAATTTTGACGCGAACGCCTTCCACCTCGATTTTGTTCAAGGAACCTTTCAGCGCCTCAACAGAACCTTGTACGTCACCTTTGATAATCACGTTAAGATCTTTGATCTCACCGTCTTTAATGTGTTGGAACAGATCATCCAGCGTCACGCGGGTATTCGTGTTCAACTCGGATTGACGATGGGTAATCGCACGCTTATCAGCGATATTACGCGCTTTACGCTCATCTTCAAACACCATAAACGGATCGCCGGCGCCTGGAACTTCAGTCAAACCGGTAATTTCAACCGGCGTTGAAGGACCCGCTTCTTTTAATCGACGTCCTTTATCGTTCACCATTGCACGAATACGACCAAAGCAGTTGCCCGCTACGAAGGCGTCGCCCACTTTCAATGTACCATGCTGAACGAGAATGCGTGCTACCGGACCTCTGCCTTTATCGAGCTCAGCCTCAATAACAGTACCGCGTGCGCGTTTGTCAGGGTTTGCTTTATATTCATTCACTTCTGCTACCAGAAGAATCATTTCAAGCAAGTCTTCCAGACCCATCCGCTGTTTCGCCGAAACGTTAACGAAGATGGTGTCTCCGCCCCACTCTTCAGGCACTAACTCGTATTCCGTCAATTCTTGTTTGACTTTATCCGGGTTAGCATCAGGTTTATCGATTTTGTTTACGGCAACGATGATCGGCAAGCCTGCAGCTTTCGCATGGTTAATCGCTTCGACCGTCTGTGGCATCACGCCGTCGTCAGCCGCAACCACGATGATCGTCATATCCGTTACTTGCGCACCACGGGCACGCATAGCCGTAAACGCTTCGTGGCCTGGTGTATCCAGGAACGTAATCTTCTTGTTATTGATCTCGACTTGATAAGCACCGATATGCTGCGTAATACCGCCAGCCTCTCCACTCGATACATTCGTGGAACGGATCGCATCAAGCAGCGTCGTTTTACCGTGGTCGACGTGACCCATGATGGTAACGACCGGTGGACGCTCTTTCAGTTCTTCCGGAGCATCGTTTTCTTCAACGGTCTCAAAACGATCTTCCTCAACCGGAATTTTCACTTCGACTTCTACACCGAATTCGCCAGCGAGCAATAGAATCGTATCGATATCCAGCTCCTGGTTGATGGTGGCCATCACGCCGAGGAAAATCAGCTTCTTGATGACTTCGGAAGCGTCCTTGTGAAGCAGCTTCGCCGTTTCACCGACGGTCATGTTGCCACGGACGATAATTTTCTTCGGCGTGTTGTCGATTTTCTCACGAGGCGGCTGCTGATTATGTTGATTCCGGCCACGGTTGTTCTTTCCACCGCGATTGTTGCCACGGAATCCACCTTGACGGTTGTTGTCATCAAAACGCTTGGAGTCTGAACGATTGTTATTGTTGTTTCTGGAACCGCGGTTCTGGCTGTTACTGTTGTTGTTAGAGCTTGTGAATCCGCCTCCGGTTCCACCCGGCTTGCTCTGTGGACGTGCTCCGCCTTGGTTGTTGCTGCCCTGCGGACGCGATCCACCTTGATTACTGCCTTGCGGACGTGCGCCGCCTTGACCTCCGCCCTGAGGACGTGATCCGGTCTGCGTGCTGCCGCCTGGTCTGGATGCTTGGCTACGATTGTTCTGCTGACTTCCTTGTGCGGAGCCAGACTGATTTCTTCGGGTATCCTGTCCTCCTTGGGGACGCTGGGAACCTGAAGCATTCTGAGTGTTTTGATTCGTTCTACTATTCATACCTACCTGCTTTTCCTGTTGTTTTTTGGGCTGGCTTTGACCTTGTTGTCCTGTTGCTCTCTGTCCTGAATTACGCATACCGTCCTGCCCATTACGGTTGCCTTCTGCACTTCCGCTAGCGGAAGTGCCTTCTGTTCTTGCATTGGATACAGTTGCAGCCGCATTGGCTCCGGAAACCGTCGGTTTACGATTCTCGGTTCGGGAAGCGTCGCCACTATCCCGCTTGGCTGCTGCATTCGATTTGATATCTTTAAAGAACTGCTCGACCTTGGACACCGTATCGTTTTCCATTACGCTCATATGGTTATTGACCGGAACGTTCAAACGTTTAAGGATCGTGATGATTTCTTTACTGCTCATGTTCAACGATTTAGCATATTCGTATACTCGAAGTTTATTGTCTTTGTTTTCCTGTTTACTCAATATACTCCACCTCCGACATTGTCTCCAGTTTCTTGGAGATCATTTCTGCGAATCCTTGATCCGTAACTGCCAGCACAACCCGCTCGGGTTTACCTACACTTGTGCCCAGACTTTCCCGGTCAAATCCGATTACCAGAGGGATATTGTAAGAACCGCATTTATCGCGGATCTTCTTTGTTGTATTCACTGAGGCGTCACCCGCCAGAATAACCAATTTTGCTTCAGAAGACCGGATGGCTTTGAGCACGATCTCATCCCCGGTAACCACCTTACCTGCCCTCATGGCCAGGCCGAGCTGAGAAAGCGCCCTATTCATCATCGGCAGCACTCTCTTTTGCAGCCAGGAATTCATCTTCCACCTTGATGAAATCCTGTGCCAACTGTTCATAGATCTCTGGCTTCACATGTTGTTTCAACGCGCGATCCAGTGCTTTATTTTTGTGCGCCAGCTTGAAGCAGGAAACTTTGCCGCATAAATACGCTCCCCGTCCCGACTTTTTGCCGGTGAGATCGATCAGGACAGCATCCTCGGGAGTCCTAACAATCCGGATAAGCTCTTTCTTCGGCATCATTTCCTGACACGCTACACATTTACGCAGCGGTATCTTTCTCTGTTTCAAGACGACAACCCCCTGTCATTTGGAATTAATCGACAGAGACAGAATCCTGGTGCATTTCACCTGATTGGGACTTCGGTCTGCCAAATTCCTGCTCCGCCTGACTTTCGCTCTTAATATCAATCTTCCAGCCTGTCAGCTTCGCCGCGAGACGAGCATTCTGGCCTTTGATCCCAATCGCAAGCGAGAGTTGATAATCCGGAACAATTACACGCGCCATCTTCTCATCTTCAAACACTTGAACTTCAAGTACTTTGGATGGGCTTAGCGCATTGGCCACGTATTCTTCAACCTGTTCGGAATAACGCACGATGTCAATCTTTTCGCCGCGAAGCTCATTGACAATCGTCTGTACGCGCATACCTTTAGGTCCTACGCAAGAGCCAACCGGATCGACTTCATCGTTACGGGAAAATACCGCAATTTTGGAGCGGAATCCAGCTTCGCGCGCAACCGAGCGAATTTCAACAACGCCGTCAAAGATTTCCGGCACTTCAAGCTCGAACAGGCGCTTCAAGAGGCCCGGATGCGTACGGGACAGCATAATCTGCGGCCCTTTGGTGGTATTCTCAACCTTGGTAATGTACGCTTTGATCCGGTCGCCATGCTTGAACTTCTCGTTAGGCATAAGCTCGGTAAGCGGCAGAGCCGCTTCGATCTTGCCAAGGTCGATATAGATGTTACGTAAATCTTGACGCTGCAGCGTACCCGTTACGATATCATCTTCCTTGTCAATAAAAGCGCTGTAGATCAGGCCGCGTTCGGCTTCTCTAATGCGCTGGGTAACAACTTGCTTTGCCGTTTGAGCTGCAATCCGTCCAAAATCACGTGGCGTAACCTCGATTTCCGCTATATCTTCAATCTGAAAATGCGGATTGATTTCCCGGGCTGCATGCAGCGAAATTTCAGTCCGCGGATCCAGCACCTCTTCCACAATCAGCTTCCGCGCGAACACCTTGATAACACCCGTATTGCGATTCATGTCTACCCGTACATTTTGCGCCGTGTTGAAATTGCGCTTGTAACTCGAGATCAGTGCCGCTTCAATGGCTTCAAACAGCACATCCTTACTGATGCCCTTTTCTCTTTCCAACTCATTCATCGCTTCAATAAAATCCATACTCATTGAAAATCGGTTCCCCCTTTCAAAACTTCCGTTTAAAAAATGATGGCCAATCTGGCACTGGCTACTTTTGCATATGGAATCACGTACTGTTTCTTGACGGTTTGAATGACTAGCTCCTCGTTATCAAAGGATTCCAGCTTGCCTTCAAACTCTTTCAACCCGTTAATCGGCTCGTATACCGTTACAAACACGTCCTTGCCGACTGACTTCGCAACATCCTCTTTTTTCTTCAGGGGACGTTCCGCGCCAGGAGAAGAGACTTCAAGAAAATAAGCTGTCGGGATCGGATCGTTCTCGTCCAGCTTCTGGCTCAGGTATTCACTGATTAAACCGCAATCGTCAATGTCAATGCCGCCGTCTTTATCAACAAACACGCGCAAGAACCAGTTGCTTCCTTCCTTCACGTATTCCACATCTACCAGTTCAAAGCCGTGTTCGTCCAAATACGGCTGCACCATTTCTTCCACAGTCGTTTTAATCTTTGATGTGCTCAAAGAACATAACCTCCAAGTTGATTTCCTATATACCAAAGAGTAAAGAGTGGGTTGCCCCACTCTTTACACAACGGTTTTATCTCCATGATTACCAAAAAAATTATAACATAGTCTGGTAATAGTGACAAGTATGACTCCTTGACTGTCAAGGCGTCACGGCCATGAAAGAATGACAAGAATCAGAACAATGACAACTGGTTGCTCTCCGGCAGACCGCGGAAGCATCCCATTTGGGTTAACAGCTCCACGGCGGTTTTGCTTGCCTTCGATTTTTGCTGGAAATCCTCGATGGAGAGGAATTCTCCAAATTCACGCGCGGCAGCAATGTTGCGGGCGGCGTTATCGCCGATTCCCGCAAGCGCAGAGAACGGCGGTATGAGCGAGTTTCCATCCACCTTAAATCGGAGCGCATCCGATTCATACAGATCGATGTTCTTGAACGTGAAGCCCCTCGCTGTCATTTCCAGCGCCATCTCCAAAATCGGCAGCATACCCTTTTCTTTCGGGCTTGCTCCGAAGCCGAGCTGCTCAATCTCTTCAATCCGGCGATAAATCGCCTCATAACCCTGACAGCATAGTTCGATATCGAAATCCTCGGCACGCACCGAGAAATACGTTGCATAATATTCGATCGGATAATAAAGCTTGAAGTAAGCCGTCCGCACCGCTGAGATAACATACGCGGCGGCGTGGGCTTTCGGGAACATGTACTGGATTTTGAGACAGGAATCAATGTACCACTGCGGCACTTTGCATTTCTTCATCTCGTCAATCCATTCCTGTGACAATCCCCGGCCTTTACGTACGCTTTCCGTAATTTTAAACGCGAGGCTCGCGTCCATTCCAGCCTTATAAATCAGGAACAACATGATATCATCGCGGCAACCAATAACGGTTTTGATGTTGCATGTACCATTCTTGATAAGCTCTTGCGCGTTGCCGAGCCAAACGCCGGTTCCGTGTGACAGACCCGAGATTTGCAACAAGTCGGCAAAACTCGACGGCTGCGATTCCACCAGCATCTGACGTACGAATTTGGTACCCATCTCCGGCACGCCGAAGGTGGCCACCGGCGAGCGTATTTGCTCCGGCCTGACGCCAAGCGCTTCCGTCGAGTTAAACATGCTCATTACTTTCGGATCGTTCATCGGTATGGTCGTTGGATCCACGCCGGTCAAATCCTGGAGCATCCTCATCATCGTCGGATCATCATGTCCGAGAATATCCAGCTTGAGCAGATTCGCTTCAAAGGCGTGATAATCAAAATGCGTCGTTTTCCACTCTGCATTGACATCGTCCGCGGGGAATTGCACCGGCGTAATCTCTTCCACTTCGATGTAATCCGGCACAACGACAATACCGCCGGGATGCTGGCCTGTGCTCCGCTTGACGCCGGTACAGCCTGATGCCAGCCGGTTCAATTCCGCGCCCCGCCAGCGCTTGTTGTTGTGTTCCTCATATTTTTTGGCAAAGCCAAACGCCGTCTTCTCTGCCACGGTGCCGATGGTACCGGCACGGAATACGTTCTCCTCGCCAAACATCTCTTTGGTGAAATTATGGGCATGCGGCTGATATTCACCGGAGAAGTTCAAGTCAATATCGGGAACCTTATCCCCTTTAAAACCCAGGAAGGTTTCGAATGGTATATCCTGTCCCTCGCCTTTCATCATGTTTCCGCATTCCGGACAAGCTTTGTCCGGCAAGTCAAATCCACTCGGCACGCTGCCGTCCAGGAACCATTCGCTGTGTTTGCAGTCGCCGTTCAAGCAAATGTAATGGGCGGGAAGCGGGTTAACCTCGGATATGCCGAGGAATGTGGCAACGACGGATGAACCTACGGAACCCCGTGAACCAACCAAATAGCCGTCCCGGTTCGATTTCTTAACCAGTTTCTCGGAAATCAAATAGTTCGCTGAGAAACCGTATTTAATGATCGGCTCAAGCTCTTTCTCCAACCGGGCCACTACGACTTCCGGCAAGTTCTCGCCATAAATGGACTTGGCCGTGTCGTAGCAGGTGTTGCGGATTTCCTCATCCGCGCCATCCAGAATCGGCGTAAACAGCTTGTCCGGGAACAATTCCAACTCTTCAAAGCGGTCGGCCAGCTCGCTAGTGTTCGTTACAACAACTTCATAACATTTACTCTGTCCCAAAAACTCGAATTCTTCGAGCATTTCTTCGGTAGTCCGAAAATGCGCGTCAGGCTTGCGCATATCCTTGAGCGGGCTGAAACCGGTAATTCCATGGATGGTAATGTCCCGGAACAGCTTATCCCGCGGTTCAAGATAGTGCACGTTTCCTGTGGCGATGACCGGCTTGTTCAGTTTTTCGCCGATGCGCACGACTTTGGAAATTGCGGTTTTGATCTCTTCGGGACTGCCTACCAAGCCTTTGTCCACCAAATGCATATACATCGTCAACGGCTGAATCTCCAAAACATCGTAGAAGTCCGCAATCTCTTCGGCTTCCTCCTCCGTTTTGTTCAGCACCGTTTCGAAGAACTCCCCTTTTTCGCAGCCGGAAAGCACCAGTAACCCATCTCGCATCTCTTGAAGCTTGGATTTAGGAATACACGGCACTCGCTTGAAATATTCGGTATGCGACATGGAGATCAGCTTGTACAGGTTTTTCTTGCCCGTCATATTCAAAGCATAAATACCGCAGTGGAAAGGACGGGTATTGGACAGATCCGTACCGACATAATCATTGAGGCGGTCCAGCATCTTAACGCCTTTGGTTTTGTCCACATCGCTAAGGAGCCCGTTCAGGATTCCTGCCAGCGCAATCGTATCGTCAATCGCTCGGTGATGGCTTTCGAGCAGTACCTTATACTTGTCAGCCAACGTGTTAAGACGATGATTCTTAAGTCCTGGATGTACCAGACGTGCCAGCTCCAGCGTATCCAGGTAGGGATTGTCGAGCGTATCCATCCCGGCATTTTTGAGCGCTGCCTGAATGAATCCCATGTCAAATCGAGCGTTGTGAGCCACAAGCACGGCATCCCCGACGAATTCAACAAACTCTTTCAATACCGGCTCCAGTTCAGGAGCATCCTTAACCATATCATCATTGATATTGGTCAATTGCTGAATATGGTATGGAATACGCTCATGCGGGTTGACAAAAGTGGCGTATCGGCCAATTTCCTTGCCCTCGTTCATCTTAACTGCGGCCAGCTCGATAATCTTGTTCGCGGTGATGGACAAACCTGTGGTTTCAATATCGAACACCACGTAAGTCGCGCTGCTCAGTTCAATCGGCTGTGCCTGTTCCACGATATTGACGGCATCATTCACAACGTTGGCCTCGACGCCGTACAACATTTTAATCCCGTGTTTCTTTGCGTTCTTGGCTGCTTCAGGGTAACATTGCACCCCGCCATGATCACTAACGGCAATCGCTTTATGGCCCCAGGCAGCCGCGGTCTTGATGTATCGGTCGATCGGCGTGACTGCGTCCATCGTGCTCATCGTTGTATGCAGATGGAATTCTACCCGTTTCTCGGCTGCATTATCCTTACGAGATGGCGGTGCCGGCACTTCATTAAGATCGGACGGAATCATCACCAGCTCCGGCACCTGCATAAACCGATCATATTCCACGCGCCCGCGTGCCTTCACCCATTTGCCGTTCTCAAGCAGGCTCAGGACCTTCAAGTCCTCCTTGGTCTTACCAAACATTTTCATTTGCAAGGAATCGCTGAAATCCGTCAGATAGAACGTGAATAACGTACTTCCGTTACGAAGCTCCTTACGATCCAATCCGAAGATGGTTCCCTGAATCGTAATTTTCTTCTCTTCGTCTTGGATCTCCTGAAGCGGAACCGGCGGTTCCTTGATATCATACCCAACCTGCAGCCGAACCGCGCCCTCTTCCTCATCCTCGGCATCCAGCTCAGCTTCCATGCTGCTCATGATCTGCTCGATGACCTCGCGTTCTTCTTCCCGCTTCCTCTGCTCGAACTCCTCGTAAGCCGCCTGACCATTATCGCCGACCTGCATTTTCACGCGCAGCGTCAGATCGAAATATTGCCCGAAAAAGCGGGTAATGGCGGAATCGATCTGTTTCTTGCGGGCAAGCTCCAGCGACATGCCATCCGACATGGAGAGAAGGACTTGCCCATCTTCCACCTCGTATTTAGCCCTTGTCATCCATCCATTAACCGAAGGGATCTCACGATGTGCCCATTCTAGAAACAAACCCCAGTATTCTTGCACGATATCTGCTTCGGGAACGCTGCTTCCATATCGGAACACAAATTTGATCTTCGCGATATGCCCCATCTTCTCCTGAATTCTCAGACAAAATGTGCGATAGACCTCAGCTGGAACCAAGGTCTCCTTCAGGACGGTTATTCTCCAGTCCTTGCTGGCCTTGCTTGTCTCTACCTGCTCGATCACACCATCCAAAAAATAGGGTTCCACCAGATTGGCCGGAACTTCTCCCTGCTTGATCAGCAGTTCAAATCGCTTCCTTTTATCTTCTGTTGTGCCCATGGTTCCCTCCCCCTGCATTACATAAAGCTATAAGAAAAACTTCTATCGACGTACGTCCACAGAAATCAAACCGCGTTAAAGCGGATGTGAGAAATAGAATAAAGCTTCCGTCGGCAGCACCCATTCGTCCTGCCCCAATAAGTAAGAGCGTCCGCCATACTGCCATCCGGAAGCTTACTCCAGATGATGAATCCCGGTTCTTGACGAAGGATTCCTCCCTCACCCAAACTTGCCGGACATTCATATTATCGATTTACTAGTACGCTCTCGCGAACAGCACGGTATGTTTCGCATCTTCACCACATACGAGACACTTGGTTTTCTTCTCGGCCGGTTCGAACGGAATGTTTCTGCTCGTAGCACCGGTTTCTTGCTTGACGGTATCTTCGCAAGCTTCCGAACCGCACCATCCAGCCAAGGTAAACCCGCGTTTTTCCTCCATGCTGTCCTTCATTTCATCCAGTGTCTCCACCGAATAGAAATGATCCTCACGGAACTGCTTCGCGCGCTCGAACATTTCCTGGTGCACCTGCTCCAGCATATTCTGTACTTCCTGGGTCAGATTCGCTTGCTCTACGATTTTCTTCTCGCCTGTAATACGGGAGACAAGCACGCACACACCATTCTCCATGTCACGCGGTCCGATCTCCAGACGCACCGGTACTCCGCGCATTTCATACTCATTGAATTTCCAGCCTGGACGCACATCCGGATTGTCGTCAACGCGTACGCGGATGCCTGCGGATTTCAGTTCACGGAACAGTTCGTCCGTACGGCCCACAACCGCGTCTCTCGTCTTCGGCGGACCAATTGGAATCATGATCACTTGCGTTGGCGCGACTTTAGGAGGAAGCACCAATCCGCGGTCATCCCCATGGACCATAATCAACGAACCAATGAGACGTGTGCTGACGCCCCAGGATGTCGTGTGAGCATATTCCAGCGTATTTTCACGATTCAAATATTGGATGTCAAAAGCTTGCGAGAAGTTGGTCCCCATATAATGCGAAGTACCAGCCTGTACAGCGCGTCCGTCTTTCATCATGGCTTCGATCGAGAACGTATCCACGGCGCCAGCGAATTTCTCCGAAGGTGTCTTCTGCCCTTTGATTACCGGAATCGCGAGGTAGTCCTCTACGAATTGCTGATAGATATCCAGCATTTGCATGGTTTCCCCTCTAGCCTCAACTTCCGTTTCGTGCGCGGTATGGCCTTCTTGCCATAGAAACTCACTCGTGCGAAGGAACGGCAGCGTGCGTTTTTCCCAGCGGACCACGTTAGCCCACTGGTTAATCAGCACAGGGAGATCACGATAGGATTGAATCCATTTGGAATACATGTGCCCGAACATCGTTTCGGAAGTCGGACGGATCGCCAGACGTTCCTCCAGCTTCTCTCCAGCTGCTTCCGTGACCCATGGCAGCTCGGGATTAAATCCTTCGACATGCTCCTTCTCCTTTTGGAAAAAGCTCTCGGGAATGAACAGCGGGAAATACGCATTCCGATGGCCCGTTGCCTTAAAGCGTCGATCCAACTCTTCCTGGATATGCTCCCAAATTTCATAACCGTCCGGTTTGAAGACGATGCAGCCTCTGACTGGAGAGTAATCCATCAGGTCCGCTTTTTTGATGACATCGATATACCAGCGCGAGAAATCTTCCGCTTGCGGCGTAATCTCTGTCACGAATTGTTTATCCTTCGATTCCTTAGACATATAAATCGTGTGCCTCCCATTAATAAAACGCATGGTCTAAACCCTGTTTAACGGCTTGACTGGCGTTATTGGCGATATGTGTGAACGAGCTGCGGCTGTATAGCCCGCCCTGTATTTATAGCAACTCCATTTGCTAGATATCGTTAGACATGAACATCTGCTAACAATAGAAAAGGTACGGCTTTTTCGTTGCGGCTGGCGCACCGAGCCGTACCCTAGGTTTTTATCCGTTGATCAAACGCAAAATATCGTTATAGGTTACGGCTATCATTAACAGGAACAGCATCGCAAACCCGACAAAATGAACCATGCCTTCTCTGTTCGGGTCAACTGGCTTGCCCCTTAAAGCTTCGATCCCTAAGAATACAAGCCGGCTTCCATCGAGTGCCGGAATCGGCAGCAGATTGAATATGCCCAGATACAAGCTTAGAATGGCCGCCCAATAGGTCAGCTGTTCGATACCCTGCTTGGCGATTTGCCCCGTCACTTCGAACGTCCGTACAGGACCGCCAAGATCATCCATGGAGAACTTCTGAATCAACTGTCTGAAGCCCTGGAAGATAATATTCGTTGTATCTACCATTGCGGTTCCGGACCCGGTAATTGTCTCCCCAATCCCTGCGGATCGGGTAGGAAGCTCAGGAACAATCCCGACCTTGCCGCCTTCCTGTCCCTCCATCGTCCGCGGAGTTAAGGTCAGATCAAATGATTCCTCACCCCGGCGCACAGTCCATTCCATCGGCTTGTCCTTGGACGCCGCAATCAATTCGATCATCTTCTGATAATCGGCACCAATGGCGGTTCCGTTAATGCTCTCGATGATGTCTCCCTCTTTCAGATCGGCTTCATCTGCAGGCATGCCTTTAGTAATCTCGCCAATCTGCACATAGGTTGGATTCTCAACCGGTATGCCGGCCATTTGAATGTGAAGGGCAAACAGCACGAAGGCCAGTATGAAGTTCATGACAGGACCGGCAAAAATCGCAAGCGCTCTTTGGCCAACGGTTTTGCTGCCGAATTGACGGTCTCTCGGTGCGATCTGCGTCTCGACACCTTTGGCTACCGTCAAGGCTTGCGGATGGATTTCAAATTGCTGGAACTCACCATCCACATCAAGCCTAACCGACAAACGATCCACCATATCCATAAACTGGACTTCGCCGCGAATGACATTTTTACGGTTGTCGAGTTGATCCAGATAAATCTTTTTCACTTGATTCTCTGCATTCAATCGAACCGCAATCGTCTGACCGGGCTGAATCTCGACAAGTTCCGGATCTTCCCCGGCCATGCGGGCATATCCGCCGAATGGAAGAAGACGTAGCGTAAACTGCGTTTCATGGCGTTTATATGAGAACAGCTTTGGACCAAATCCAATCGCGAACTCGCGTACCAAGATTCCGGCACGCCGGGCAAAATAATAGTGACCCCATTCGTGCACGGTAACGATCACAAAAAACATGAGCACCGTTAAAAAAACGACCCGAACCATTTCCAATTCTTTACATCCCCCTTTTCCTCTGAGAACGCAGTATGTCCCTATAGATTATCATTATTCTCCTGTCGTCCACAAGAGAATCACAAGCTGTCCGCTTTTTTTCAAGGGAGATTTCAAAAACACTTCAAATCCTATAGTCGGGAAGCTAATTCACGTGAGATCCGATCGCTCTCTTCAATCGTTTCCAGTGCCGGTTCCGGCGCAACATGATGGCTTTGCAGCACTTCCTCAATGATCTCTTCAATTCGCAGAAAAGAGATTTCGCCGCGGAGAAACCGGGCGACCGCAATTTCATTAGCTGCGTTGAATACCGTTGGCGCTGTCCCACCCATTTTACCACATTCATAAGCAAGCCTTAAACAAGGAAAACGTTCAAGGTCCATCTCCCGGAAATGCAGCTTGCCCGCTTCCGCTAAAGATAGCCTTGGTGCAGGGGAAGTCCACCGTTCCGGATAGGTCAGCGCATATTGAATCGGAACGCGCATATCCGGGTTGCCGAGCTGGGCAATGATACTCGAATCACGGAATTCCACAAAAGAGTGAATGATGCTTTCCGGGTGAAGCAGTACAGAAATGTTGTCGTAAGGAATACCATACAACCAATGGGCCTCGATCACCTCAAGCCCTTTATTGACCATGGTGGCCGAATCAATCGTGATCTTGGCACCCATGGACCAGTTCGGATGTTTAAGCGCATCCTCCACCGTAACGTTGACCAACTGTTCCCGGGTGTAATCCCGGAATGAGCCTCCGGAAGCCGTCAGCGTGATCCGTTCAATATCTTCATGCCGCTCTCCATTCAGGCATTGGAATATGGCGGAATGCTCGCTATCGATCGGCAAGAGTTTTACCCCTTTGGCAGCCGCCCGGGCCGTAACCAGATGACCTGCCGTTACCAACGTCTCCTTATTGGCGAGCCCAATGGTCTTCCCCCCATCAATCGCTGCAAGTGTAGAGGACAGACCCAAACTTCCAACGACCGCTGTAACCACCATTTCCGCATCTGTCGCTGCCGCAATCTCGATCAAGCCTTCATGACCATGGAACACTTCGGTTCCGGCAGGAAGATCATGCCTTATGCTGTCAGCAAGCTCTCTTGTAGCAACGGACACTTTGCGAGGAGAAAACTCCTTGACCTGCTGAAGCAGCAGGTCCTTATTACTCCCTGCAGCGAGGCCCTCAATCTGAAAATGTTCCCGGTGTTTCCTTACAACATCCAAAGTCTGGGTACCTATGGAGCCAGTGGAGCCGAGTACGCTGATCTTCTTCATGCAACATCTTTCCTTTCATCAGTAAGGCAGGAGACTCAATATATGTACAAACGGAAATACGACGATCCAACTGTCACATCGATCCAGTATCCCTCCATGACCCGGCAGCAGTTTGCCCGAATCCTTGATGTCATACACCCGTTTATAGGCGGATTGCACCAAATCCCCGAGTTGACCGATAACAGCG
The DNA here is from genome assembly GCF_037969785.1 of Paenibacillus sp. FSL W7-1332. Classification (NCBI taxonomy): domain Bacteria; kingdom Bacillati; phylum Bacillota; class Bacilli; order Caryophanales; family Paenibacillaceae; genus Paenibacillus; species Paenibacillus sp. FSL W7-1332. The sequence continues at coordinate 4,862,739 of NZ_CP150209.1, forward strand.
CATGAAAGTCCGATCAGAATCGCTTGTCCAGCCGTCAGGAATCCATCTGAGAAGAATGAAAAGAGCAGAGATGTGAACACGGCGATGACCACACCGCCGAGCGCACCCTCAACCGTTTTGTTCGGACTTATGGAAGGCCACAGTTTATGGCGCCCCATGGCGCGTCCGACAAAATACGCTCCCGCATCACTTGCCCAGATCGAGGCCAGAAGCAGAAAAGTCCAGAATACGCCATGGCCGTCAGGAGCATGTCGTGATTCGGCAATAAAGGAAAATCCGATTCCGATATACGCTGATGCCATAAACAATAAGGAAACCCGTTTGATATCAATTACATTCTTCGTCGTCACGGTCGCCAGTAAAAATAAAAGCAGCAGGAGCCAAAGTACATGTTCCCACGGGATCTGAATATTCAAATCAAGCGGACCCCATGGAAATACAAGCAACAGCACCCCCGCATATCCAATCCACGCCGTTCCCCCGAACGGTGCCGTATTGGTCATGCGCACAAACTCATAATAACCGATTAGCGCCATCGCCAGAATCAGAAGATGGTACCACAGACCGCCTATGAAACATAATCCTAAAAAGACCGCTCCCGCTATAATTCCGGTAATCAATCGCTGTTTCAAAACGTTCCATCCTCCATCGGCTACGAAAGTCCACCGTAGCGCCTTGTTCTTTGTTGATAATCGGCTACGGCCTCCACCAAATGGTCTTTGGTAAATTCCGGCCAATAGGCATCCGTAAACCATAGCTCACTGTACGCGAGCTGCCACAGCATAAAATTACTTAGCCGCAGCTCGCCGCTTGTGCGGATCAGTAAATCCGGATCCGGCAATTCGCCTGTGAGGAGCCGCTGGCCAATCAGTTCCTCTGTAATATCCTCAGGACGAAGAATCCCGTCGCGAACTTCTCGTCCGAGCGCCTTGACACTTTCGGTGATCTCTTTCCGGCTACCGTAATTGAGCGCAAAGTTAAGCACAAGTCCGTCATTGCCGGCTGTCTTCGCAACTGCTTCTTCCATCGCAGACACGGTATGGGACGGAAGGTCTTCCGGATGTCCCATCATGCGGACCTGGACATTTTTTTCGATCAGCTCTTCCAGCTCAATAGCCAGGAACTCTTGCGGAAGCTTCATCAGAAAATCGACCTCATCCTTCGGACGCGTCCAATTTTCTGTCGAAAAAGCGTACATCGTCAATATTTTGATTCCCAAATCATCGGCGGCAATGGCCGCTCTTTTGACAGCCTTCATGCCATTCTGATGTCCAACGATTCGCGGCATACCGCGCCGTTTTGCCCAGCGTCCATTACCATCCATGATGATGGCGACATGATGTGGGATGTTGTCCGGAGAGAGCTGATGCGTCTGCTGACTGTCCTCCTGATTCAACCACGATCGAACCCGTTTGATCATTCCATTTCCTCCAGGCATCTTTCTGCAAAAAAAGAGACAAACCCCACCATTGACAGGAGGGGCCACAAGTCTCTTATACTTCCATGATCTCTTTTTCTTTAGCAACGAGGACTTTGTCGACTTCTGCGATAAATTTATCCGTCGCTTTTTGGATATCTTCCTGATGTCTCCGGGACTCGTCCTCGGAAATATCTGTTTTCTCCAATTTTTTGATGTCGTCGTTGGCATCACGGCGAATGTTGCGGATGGCCACTTTCGCTTCCTCGCCGAATTTCTTCGTCATTTTCACCAGTTCGGTTCTGCGTTCTTCCGTCAGTGCAGGTACGACGAGACGAATTTGATTACCATCATTCGCCGGCGTCAATCCGATATCCGATTTCATGATCGCTTTCTCGATATCGGCCAAGGACGACTTGTCCCAAGGCTGGATCATGAGCGTTCTTGAATCCGGCGTGCTGATGTTAGCCAGCTGATTCAGCGGGGTTGGTGCTCCGTAGTATTCAACCGTGATCCGGTCGAGCAGTGCTGGCGCTGCCCGTCCTGCGCGCAGCGTTGCCAGGTCACGCTTCAAAGACAAGATCGCTTTTTCCATGCGTTCTTCTGCATTCTTTTTCACCGATTGCGGCATTAATCTACACTCCCTTTGACGATCGTTCCGATTTTCTCGCCCAGAACGACGCGCTTGATATTACCTTGCTCCGTAATAGCGAAGACGATGAGCGGGATGTTGTTGTCCATACATAACGATGAAGCTGTAGAGTCCATTACCCCAAGGTTTTTGTTCAATACGTCTAGATACGTAAGCTGCTCGTACTTCTCGGCAGTTTCATCCTTAAATGGATCAGCGGAGTACACTCCGTCCACCTTGTTCTTCGCCATGAGAATCACTTCTGCTTCGATTTCCGCTGCGCGAAGCGCTGCAGTCGTATCGGTGGAGAAGTATGGGTTACCCGTTCCTGCCGCAAAAATAACGACACGACCTTTTTCCAAATGCCGAATGGCTCTGCGGCGAATATACGGCTCCGCAATTTGCTGCATTGAGATAGAGGTTTGCACCCGAGTCGGCACATCGATCTGCTCCAAAGCATCCTGAAGAGCCAAAGAGTTCATCACCGTAGCCAGCATTCCCATATAATCTGCTGTCGCACGGTCGATTCCGTTCGCGCTGCCGGCGATACCGCGCCAGATGTTTCCGCCGCCGCACACGATGGCAACCTCCACACCAAGCTCAACCACCTCGCGAACCTGCTCAGCGATCGATGAGATCGTCTCAGCATCAATACCATATCCATTCTGCCCTGAAAGGGATTCCCCACTGACTTTCAATATCACTCGTTTATATACTGGCTGTTCCAAATGATAACCCTCCACTTTAAGACGGCGCCTAAGTATACGACGCCCGTTTGAAAAACGACAGACAGACACACCGGCACTGCTTGACGGTTTATAAAAATCGGGTAAAAACATCCGTCTCAAGTAGAAACTTCTGGTCGTCTAATCCAGACTAAAGTCCATTCTTTCTTGTGAGATAAGGGTGCCTTACTCCGAATTTATAACAATCTTATCTCTCTTATGCCTTTATATCTCTTAAAAAAGAAGGAACACAGGTGTGTTCCACTCTTTTCTATAACTTATATTAGCCCATTCGGCTTATTTATTCACCTGGGACATAACTTCTTCAACGAAGTTGTCTTGTTTTTTCTCCAAGCCTTCGCCAAGTTCAAAACGGGCAAAACGACGGATGGAGATGTTCTCACCGATCGTGCTGATTTTTTCGTTAAGCAGCGTGTTGATCGTTTTGTCAGGATCTTTGATGAAGGATTGCTCAAGCAAGCAATATTCTTCATAGTATTTGTTGATGCGGCCTTCAACCATTTTCTCAACGATTTTTTCAGGCTTGCCTTCGTTCAGGGCTTGGTTTTTCAAAATTTCTTTTTCTTTCTCAAGATCTTCAGTCGGCACTTCTTCACGACGAACATATTTAGGGTTAGCAGCCGCAATATGCATAGCGATATCGCGAGCAAACTCTTTAAATTGATCTGTTTTACCTACGAAGTCGGTTTCACAGTTGATTTCAACGAGAACGCCGATTCGTCCGCCACCGTGAATATAAGACTCTACAACGCCTTCAGTTGCAATACGCCCAGCTTTGTTAGCTGCTGCAGACAAACCTTTTTCGCGAAGCACTGCGATCGCTTTGTCGATATCACCATTTGTTTCATCCAGCGCTTTTTTGCAATCCAGCATGCCCGCGCCTGTTCTTTCGCGAAGTTCTTTTACCGCACTAGCTGTTACTGCCATTAGAATTCCCTCCAAATTGGTATGATGAAGTTTTGCGTTTGGACCTCAAGAAAACGATCATTCTTTTGTTCTCTCCAAGATTCCAGATCGCATTAAGTAGTTGTTCTTCCCCTGGGATGCCAGGCTCCGGATTTCACACGTTATTCGCACGTCATCCGTTCTAACATCTTAAAAAAAGGGCAGTGAGAGGTTATACACCTACCAACCACCCTTTTCATTTAATTCATAGTTTATACGTTTAATCCCGATTAAGCAGTTGTTTCTTCGCCTTGGTGAGCTTCAACAACGGCATCGGCCATTTTACCAGTCAACAATTTGACAGCGCGGATCGCGTCATCGTTACCTGGAATTACATAGTCGATTTCATCCGGATCACAGTTCGTATCAACGATACCAACGATTGGGATACCCAATTTGCGAGCTTCCGCTACTGCGATGCGCTCTTTGCGAGGATCGATAACGAACAATGCGCTTGGAAGACCCTTCATGTTCTTGATACCGCCCAAGAATTTTTCAAGACGATCTTTCTCTTTGCGGAGAAGGATAACCTCTTTCTTAGGCAATACTTGGAACGTGCCGTCCTCTTCCCAAGTTTCGAGCTGCTTCAAGCGGTTGATACGCTTTTGGATCGTTTCGAAGTTAGTCAAAGTTCCGCCGAGCCAACGTTGGTTGATGTAGAACATACCGCAACGCTCTGCTTCTTCCTTCACGGAATCTTGAGCTTGTTTTTTCGTGCCGACGAACAGGATTGTACCGTTCTCTCCAGCTACGCTTTTTACGAAGTTGAATGCTTCTTCAACTTTCTTGACCGTTTTTTGCAGGTCGATAATGTAGATACCGTTTCTTTCAGTGAAGATAAATTTATCCATTTTCGGGTTCCAGCGACGAGTCTGGTGACCGAAGTGAACGCCAGCTTCCAAAAGCTGTTTCATGGAGATTACTGCCATCTTCACGCACCTCCTAAGTTTGGTTTTTGTGTGTCCCTCCGCCGAGATCATTTTTCATTAAGACTCCCAATCCTGGAAGCACCCTCAACGAAATCACTCTGGCGTGTGTTTTAACACCGTCAATTACTATAACATAACCATGGGCAGGTTGCAATGTCTTTTGTGTACTTCATCAGGTCCGGCCAATCAGGAGCTTGAAGAGCTCCTATAAAGAAAAAAACCTCTCTCAACCGGAGTGCTAGTTGGAGGGTTTTGTCGTGATTTTCGTGAAGATCGAATTGTAGCTCTCGCCTGCCGTAAACGAGTATGTACCGCTCAGGATCTTGGTGTTGATTTTATTCTCGGTAGCTTGAGTGATGAATGCCTGTTTATTGTCAATGACGCCGGCATTCATAAGGCTGTTTGCTACATCGCTGAGATTGTTTCCGGATGGAATGTTTACTTTAATCTGCGCTTCCGCTTTGGCCGGCGTTTTCGGCTTCGCCGGATTCGTTACCCGAGGGGATTCCTGTTTCTTCTCCTCGCCCGGCTCAGGCTTCTTCGGCTGCTCCGGTGCTTCCGGCTTTTCCGTTCCCGTCTTCTGTGCAGGATCGGCTCCTTCGGACTCGCCGCCCTCGCCAAGCTTCTTCTCTTCCCACTGCTCCGCCGTCAACAGCTCGTCTGAACCTTCGACGACCTGCATATCCAAAGCTTCCGCTGCAGCCACAAGCTGCTCCTTCGTTAATTCCTGCGTCTGTGATGCAATTGTGCCTTGACCAATCCACATCAGTTGAAGCAGCACTGCACCGATTACGAGACCGCTCCCCAGGCCCATCATAAATGTACGGTTCTTGATCACACGGATTCCTCCTGTTTGGCCAACTGAATAATAAGTTGAACTTCGCCTCGCTGAAGACCCGTGGTCTTGGCAATCATATCGATGGACTTTCCTTGTTCATATAGATCAAACAGCTCCGCGTATCTGGATTTGATGGAATGGACAGCAGGTGCAGATTCAGCTTCGGACGTCGCTGCAGCTGCTCCTGCAGACAAAGAAACGGCCGCAGCGGCTTGCGCCAGCTTCTCTTCCGCCAGTCGAAGACGCGTTTGCGAATCGGTCATCTTCTCCTCCATGGCCAGCATGCGGTGCCGCAAATCACTGACCTGCTCTTGATGTGCTTGCTGCTTGGCATCCAGTTCTTTTTTCATCTGACGAACCAGTTCCACCAGCTGTTCGTTCTCATTTTGGATTTCCGCCATGTATCCTTCAAGCGTGTTCTCCACTTCTTTTACAACCCGCTCGCTGGACACGGTCTCTTCACGGCGTTTCGGCAGCATAAAAGCGTACAGCACGGCGGCAATGCCAAGCAGCACGATATATATCCATGGTTTCAAATCCATTAACTCCTTTATGCCTATAAATTATCTAGAGCGAAACATCGAAATTTTTGCCTTTATAAGGATGCTCTGCCGGCAGCTCCACCGTCTCGCTTGATTCTGCCGCTCCCCGGCCTTGTTGCTGCCCAGAGGATTGACGGCTACCGTCATCGCGCACGGCTGTCTCCGCCGTCTCACTCACTTCCGTGCTTCGCTGGGCTTCCGCACGGCTGTTCTTCGTTAATTCACCCGCAAGCAGCGTCTGATCATTCATCGGGCGCTGCTGGGTTTCATTATGCATCTTGCCCGCTTCATTGGTTCTGGGGACCGCAATTTGCATCTCAACCGATTTCAAACTCAATGGAATCACCTCATGGTATAGGATCATGTCCACAAGCATTTAAAACGTATGTTTTGACCTACAAGAGCGGCACCATGGTGATATCCCCTTCATGATAGTAAAAAGAAACCCGCTGCGTGGGATCCTTAACAAAGCGGGTATACCGCCCTATGACAATTTTGGCTCCGCCGTAGATCGTCTTTACCACATTCACTCTTGCTTTGCCGGTATCCTCCAGCATCTTTTCGATTTCCAGCATACGGTCCTTGATATCGGATTGTTCTGCCATGTTGGATTTCTTGGTCGCATTCAGCTTAATCCGCAGCGCTAGCTTGTCTGGCGACAATTGACCCGAGGAAGCTAACTGATTCAGAAGATAAAGCGCTTTATCGGTTTTATCCATACTTTCTATAGATTGCTTCAATTGGGCTCTGAGATCCGCCAGTTCATTCCGCAGCTCAGGCAGCACGCCTACTTCAACTACGGTAGCCGTCGACATGCTGTTTCCGATCGTTCGCGCAACAACCTTTTCCCCGGCCTGCAGAATACCGCCCACCACGAGCCCTTTCATCCCGTTGCATTCGATATTCTGAACCGCGCGGATATTGGAATGCATGATGCTCTGCGAGACGAATACGCTAGCGCCGGCAATGACGTTTCCATCCTGGATGAACGAGCTTTTGACATCCTGGCCCGCCTTTACATAGCCCTTGTTGTAACCGATGATTCCGCCGGATATATCGATCGAACCTTCAGCCTCCAGCTCGGCTCCTTCCACAAAGCCGGTAACTCGAATATCCCCTGCTGCCTTGATTCTGAATCCGGTTAGCACATTGCCGCGAATGACCACCGTACCGACAAAATCGATATTGCCAATGCTGTAATCAACATCCCCGTTAATCTCATATACCGGAAACACATTGATTTTTCCTTTTTCGGTTTTGGTGAGGAGTCCGTCAAGGGCAGCGTACATTGCAGTTTTCTCGGCGTTAACAACGACGTTCTTCCCCACCTTGAAATGAGCTTCCTTACCCGCTTTGCTCGGAATCTCCTCTCCGGTCACCGCAGTTCCGGGGACTCCTGTTGTTGGCGGGATTCGGGTTGCCAGCAGCTGGCCTTTCTTTACATTATTTAAACGAATCACTTCTTTATAGTCCACTTTGCCATCTTCGATCTCCAGCGGCTTCAGGTTCGTCTCATTCCCAAAATTAACGGTAAATTCGATTCTGCCGTTCTGTCCGTGCATAGGTTCCGTTCCCATGGCAATCGGCGTTCTACTATATTGATATTCCTCCGCATGATCTGCGATTCGCCGCAACGTATCATGTTGAAGTCCATATCGTACCTGGTGACTTCTCAGAAATTGTTCAAGAGCTTCTACAGAGCAAGAGAAATCCTTCTCCCACTTGGTGAACTGTATATAGGCGACGACCTTGTCATCCGATAGCGTAACGCTAAAGTACTGATCCAATGCATAATCTACAGACAATCCAGGAACCCCCTTCATAAATGGCAAGCGTCAATCGTTTTGCATCAGCAAATCCCGATCTTTATCGAGCGCGCCCCGAAGTCTCAATATCGCTTTGGAATGAAGCTGAGATATTCGTGAAGGTGATAGCGACATCACCTCAGCAATTTCGCTGAGTGATAAATCCTCATAATATAATAAGGAAACTACGGTCCGCTCTTTCGGGGTTAATTTACCGATACCCTTCATCAGGGCTTCTCGCAGATAAAATTCATGGACCTTGTGATCCGGATTTTTCGCTTTCTCATCAACCAGGAGCGACATTCGGGTCTCAGACTCCTCCTCGCGGATCGGATCCTCCAGAGATGTCAATGTCATGACCGCTACTTCCTGCAGCATGTGCCGGAACTCCTTCTCAGTCACGTCAAGGTAATCACTCATCTCGGAATCACTGACGCTGCGTAAATACTTCTGTTCCAACTGCTGATATGCAGTTTCAATCTTCTTCGCTTTCTCGCGGACGGAACGCGGCACCCAGTCCCCTTGGCGCAGCGAGTCCAGAATAGCCCCACGCACGCGCCAAGAAGCATAGGTTTCGAACTGCAGCCCTCGTTTGTAATCAAACTTTTCGATGGCATCAATCAGACCCATTACCCCATTGCTGGCCAAATCTCCTTTAGAAACGTTCTTCGGAAGACCGATAGCCAAGCGGCTTGAAACATAGTCAACGATGTGCAAATGATATTCGATTAGTTTCTTCTTCGCTTCATGGTCTCCATCTTCCTTCCATGCGCTCCACAAATCCGCATGGTTTAGCACAGAAGCTTTACGTTCGTCCAATTGCCTTCACCCTCCTTATTTTTCCGTAAGGTGACGAACGGCCTTGGCCAGTTCTTCGGGTTCTTTCGTTGAAACCAGCTTAGGAGGATTTAGCGGTACAAAGTCTCCATTCTCTTTGCTGCTGGATTCGGAATGGATTAAATCCATCAATTCCCGATCCTCATCAGGCGTGGATAAATCAAGAACAGTCCCTCGGTCTTGCTCCCGCTGCGTGTCGACGTCCCCTTGAACAGCGGCTCGCGGACCCGTAATGGCAGCAAACATCCAATTCAGCAGGAACGCCAGAAGAAACCAAATCGCACATGCAAGGAGAGCCCGATACATGCTAGTCATCCACAGATTGTTACGTATGGAGAATATAAACGTGAACACAAAACCGGCAATTCCAGTCATCAGATAAAAACGGAGTTTTCCCATTAGCTACAATTCCTTTATGCCCTTTTGTACGCTTCGTATTGTAAACTTACCCGTTGCACAGTCCAACTCAACGGTTCTTCCATAATTTCCCCCGGTATCCTCGGCGATTAGCGTTATCCCCATCTGCTCGAGCCCAGCCTTGCAAGACTCTACATTACGCGGACCAATGCGCATGGTGTCACCCGAGCCGGCAAAAGCAAACATTTGGGCTCCCCCGGCCATTTTGGCTACCATACGTGCCGGAGCCGCACCCAAATTCCTCATCTGATTCAACAGGATCGGAAGAGCCGTATCGGCGTATTTGGCCAGGTTTAGCTGCCCTTCTCTGGCAATCGCTGAAGATGGAAGCATTACATGCGCCATTCCACCAATCTTCGTCACCGGATCATACAACGTCAGTCCGACGCACGAGCCGAGCCCCGTTGTACGCAAAATACCGTTTGGACCTGCGACGTTCAGATCCGCCATGGCTACTTTCACTATGCTTTGTTCTTCAATCATGCTCTAAAGGCACTCCTAAAGCTTCAAAAATCTGAGCAAATGATTGTGGATCAGGTATCAGGAAGAACTGGCCTTCCACCTCGTTTTGCCCTTCTAGGAACGTCGTGTTGATTAAGAGGGCATCGTCTCCCATTTCTCCGAACTGGAGCAATCCATAACTTAAGATGGCACCTGCCATATCCATCGCGAGTGCCGGCACCGTAGGTGTCATGGACAGATTGGTCAGATCAGCAAGCGACGATAGGTACGAGCCTGACAATATGTTTCCGATCTCGCATAATGCGGACTGCTCCATCTCGGAGAATTGCTCCTCATCCGACACTTCAAAGCCCGCTAAATTATGCAGCAAATTCTTCCCGGCTTCCGGACTCATAATAAAGAAGAGATTGCCCGGCGCACTGCCTTCCACCCGTAAAAATACGGCAAGAACGAGCTGTTCGCTTCCTCCTACACTTTCGGCAATCTGCTCAAAAGGCAGGAGTTGAACTTTGGGTACAGCCATATCAATAGGTTTGTTAAGCAAGCGGGAGAGGGCGGTTGCCGCATTGCCCGCTCCGATGTTTCCTACTTCCTTCAAAACATCCATTTTGATTTCCTTGCCATGCTTAAACAGCTCCACTGTCTACTCCTCAAGGCCTTCCAGCTGAATAATCTCACTCTTGTTCAGCACTTCGGACAGATTCAGCATGACGAGAAGGCGCTCCTCTCCTATCTTCGCGACACCGCGAAGATATTTCGCTTTAATTCCGCCGACCACCTCAGGCGGAGAGTCAATGCTGTCCGTATTCAGATCGATGACATCACTTGCGGAATCCACGATAAAGCCTACCTGCATGTCATTGACAGCTACGATGATTACCCGTGTTTGATCGGTTGCTTCCACCTCGTCCAATCCAAAACGGCCGCGCAGATTGATTACAGGAATGACGACGCCTCGAAGATTAATAACACCTTTTACGAAAGCATAAGTCTTCGGAACACGCGTAATGGGCATCATTCGCTCAATGGTTTGAACCTTGTCTACCTCGATGCCGTATTCTTCCTCGCCAAGTTTAAAGACAATAACCTTGATTTCTTCTCCCATGAATAAGTCCTCCTTCAAAATGTGTGGCCTGCCGTGCTTCATAGCAACGATTTATTTGATAAATGCATTTGCGTCGATGATAAGAGCGACTTGTCCATCCCCCAGGATGGTTGCTCCGGATACTCCCTGAATGGCAGGCAGATATTTACCGAGATTTTTAATGACGATTTCACTCTGACCGATAAAATCATCGATGGTGAGTGCCGCCAAACGATCCCCCTTGCGGATCACAACGATCTCCGTTTCTTCTTCCAGCTCTTCATCAAAATCTGGAACTTCAAACAAACGGCTAAGCGAGATGACCGGTATCAGCGATTCACGGAACTGGATCATGCGGCTGCCGTGAACATGTTTGATTTGCCCGCGCTTGATGATGCCCGTTTCAACAATGGAGGAAAGCGGAATCGCGTATTTTTCGGATCCCATCCGAATCAGCATAGCTGCTATGATAGACAGCGTTAATGGAAGCTGAACGGAGAAGTTCGTGCCTTTTCCCGGCGTCGAGTAGATGGTGACGTTACCGCCCAGCGCAACGATTTTGGATTTAACAACGTCGAGCCCAACGCCTCGGCCGGATACGTCTGAAATTTTCTCAGCGGTGCTGAATCCCGGTGCGAATAGCAGTTGATTGACCTCGTCATCGGTCATAGTCGCTGCTTCGGTCTCCGTCACAACGCCTTTTGCCAGCGCGTTCTTCAGAATTTTGTCACGGTAGATACCGCGTCCATCATCCTCAATCTCAATGAAGACATTGTTGCCGCTGTGGAACGCACGCAGATGAACGGTACCGGTCTCCGGTTTACCGGCAGCGATACGGTCGGCAACAGGTTCGACGCCATGGTCTGCCGAGTTTCGCAGCAAATGGACAAGCGGGTCACCGATCTCATCAATAACCGTACGATCCAGCTCCGTTTCAGCTCCGGTAATAATCAAATCAATTTTTTTGTCCAAGGTTTTGGCAAGGTCCCGCACCATCCTAGGAAAACGGTTGAACACTGTGTCCACAGGCACCATGCGCAGTTTCAAGACGATATTCTGCAAATCGCTGCTTACGCGGCTCATGTGCTCAACCGTGTCTGTCAGCTCCTGGTTCTTGGACTCGCTGGCCAGCTGCTCAAGGCGTACCCGGTCAATCAGAAGCTCGCTGAACAGATTCATTAGAACATCGAGCCGTTCAATATCAACCCGGATCGTTCTTGAAGGATTACCTCCCCCAGCATTTCGGGCGGGTGCCTTGGATTCTTTGACAGGCGCTGAAGTTCCTTTGGCTTCCGGTGAAGCTGCAGCTGCTTGGGATGCTTCTGAAACTTGCGGTTTGACAGCTTCTGCTGTAGCCGCGCTCTCCTGTACCATTTGCTGCAAAGTTTCATGATCAAGCGCCACAACCGTGGTTGTCTCGATCTCCGAAACGCCCAGAATCTGGCTTTCAATATCTTGCGTTTCTCTTTGCGTTATGTAATACAACGAAAATACGCGATCGAATTCACCTTGTTCAATCTCTTGAACGTCCGGATATGTCTTGACGATTTCCCCGGATCTTTCCAGCGTTTCGAATACCATGTAGGCACGAACCGCCTTGAGTTGGCAATCCTCTCGCAATGTCACTTGTATATATAAAACCTTATGTCCTTCCGAAATCGATTGATCAAGCACGGAGAATTGAAACTCATCCAATTCAATTCCCTGAACGGCCGCAACGGAGCTATCCCCTTCGGCAGCTTCCCCAGCAGGTGTTGCCCCTTCTCCACGCACAATCGCCTGCAAGGATGCCACGATGGAGGAAACATCCGCTTTCCCGTCTCCGCCGTTGGTGATATCCTGCACCATCGATTCAAGAGCGTCCAAGCTTTTGAAGAGCGTGTCAAAGATAAAATCCTGCATCTTTAACTTTTCGTTCCGGACAAGATCCAGCACGTTTTCCATCTGGTGGGTAAGCGAAGCCAGATCTTCGTATCCCATCGTTGCTGCCATACCCTTCAATGTATGAGCCGATCGGAAAATAATCTGTACGATCCCGATATCGTCCGGGTTGCTTTCTAATTGAAGCATGTTTTCATTTAATGATTGCAGATGATCATTTGACTCATCAATAAACATTGTCAAATATTGATTCATGTCCATTGAGAGACACCTCCTCTTCAAGTTCACTTTCCGTTATTTACAGCTTGAACCATTCTAGGTGCGATATCATGTAGTGGCAGAACGTGGCTTACACATCCGAGCTCAACAGCTGATCTCGGCATCCCGTATACGACGCAGGTTTGCTCGCTCTCCGCGTAGGTGGATGTCACTCCTGTATCGTAAAGCTTCTTCATCATTCTCGCTCCATCGCTTCCCATGCCGGTCATCAGTACCGCATGGCGCTTAATCATGGTCAATGGCAGTAAGGATTCGAACAGCACATCTACAGATGGACGGTGACCGTTGCGGGCCTCATCCTCACTGATCCTGATTTGGTAAGCGCCGCTGTCCGAGCGGCAAACCCTCATATGGCTGCCTCCCGGAGCAATGTAGGCTTTGCCCGGTTCCAATACCATCCCTTGTTCAGCTTCCATGACCTCCAGCTGACTGAATGAATTCAGGCGCTGTGCAAGCGATTTGGTAAAACTCGGCGGCATATGTTGAACGATGACAATCGGGGCACGGAAGTCACCGGGGATGGGCTCGAGAAGAGCTTTCAATGCTCTTGGCCCGCCGGTCGAACAGCCCACCGCAACCAAATCCGTCAATTCCGTTGATTGCGGTATTTTTGCTTCACGAAGCTGACGACTCTCGTTCTCTGGAAGCGCGACTGGAACAAAGTCTGTAACCGGCTTACGATCTGCTTGTTTCCGCTTTGGTCCAGCATGCTCTGCTCCTTCCGCAGCAGTAGACACCTTCTTTTCCACAGTTCGAGATGGCGGGATACGGGGCGATTCCTTTAGATTGCTCCGTTGGTCTGTCTGGCGGACCGTTGTTCTTTTCTCAATCACCTGCGGCTTCTTGATCAGCGTTTTGTCAGAAGGCTTTGGCGAAAGAGGAACCGTTATGTCCGCACTCCGTCGTCTCTGCTCTTCTTCTTCCCACAATGCCCTCCGCTGTTTAGCCTGCATCGCCGCATTCAGTTGCTTCATTAGTTCTGAACGCACCTGCTCAATATCAAGCGCATTCGAAATGGAAGGCTTTCGTATAAAATCAAATGCTCCTGCCTCAAGGGCAAGAATGGTCTCTTTCATGCCTTGCTCATTAATGCCGGACAACATAATGACCGGACGGGGACCCGATTCCATAATCAGCTTCAGAGCATCAAGGCCGTTCATTTCCGGCATTTCTACATCCAATGTAATGACATCCGGATTCAATTCCTTTACTTTCCGAACGGCATCAAGACCGTTATCAGCTGTTCCGACAACTTGAAAAGATGGGTCACGCTCGATGAAATCGGAAAAGATTTTCCTCATAAATGCTGAATCGTCAACGACAAGCACACGAAAAGGCTTCATAGATGTCCACCTCAGTTTCCATTAATCCAAACAAAGAATCATTTCGTACGTTTGAGCCACCGATGCATAAATCCTTTGATTCCCTTCGGAGCTTCAGGCTCTGTGGCAGCAGGGACGGTCATGTAGCGAAGCGCGATCCGTCTGATATCACTAGAGGCGTTACATCGCGGATAAGCTGCTGTAAATGGGACCTGCCGCTTTACCGCCTGGACAACATGCGTATCATCGGCAATCGAACCCAGCAGCTTGATATCGATATCCAGGAAACGCTGGGCCGTCAAAATAATTTTGCCCGCTGCTTCACGTGCCTCCTCTTCATCTCCCGCACGATTGACAATCAGGCTGAACGGAACCTGACATTCCGTGCCGTGCACCACCTTGATTAACGCATAGGCATCTGTGATGGACGTCGGTTCCGGCGTCGTGACGACTAGGCATTCATCAGCGGAAGTAATAAACCTCATGTTTTCCTTGGACAAGCCAGCTCCCGTGTCAAAAATGATATAGTCCATTTCCGAGGAAATAATTTCGATCTGTGAAATAAAATAATTCATTTCCTCTTCAGACAGGGACATCATGTCAGCCAAACCGGAACCTCCGGCAATGTAAGGAAGCTTGTCTGGTCCGTATTGAATTACTTCTTCAATGCTCTTCTCCCGGCGAATGAGATGATACAAGCTGTACCGGGAGCTCACGCCCATAAGAACGTCAATGTTTGCCATCCCGATGTCGGCATCAAACACCAATACCTTTTTGCCCATCGACTGTAAAGTCAGCGCAAAATTCAGTGTGAAATTGGATTTCCCAACCCCGCCTTTACCGCTGCTGACCGTAATAATCTTGGCGGTTCTTGGGGATGTTGGTTTAACGCTGTTCCCTGATTGCTGAGAAGAAACCAGCTGGCGGAGCGATTGAGCTTGATCCGTCATGTGCGAATCTCTCCCAGCAGCAGATGGCATAACCGCTCGCTATCGGCCATCAGCAGATCATCCGGCACATTTTGACCATTGGTCATATAGGACAAGCGAAGGTTATGGGCATCAATCAGATTAAACAAGGAGCCGTAGCTGCCGGTCTCATCCATCTTCGTGAAGATGACCTTATCGAGTTCGTATTTGCTGAAATGATCCGCGATTTCGATCATATCGCTGCTCTTGGAGGTCAGGCTGAGCACAAGATAGGTTTCGCTTTGATCGGAATGGGAGAACAGGCTTTGAAGCTCGGAAACGAGCAGCTCATTCCGATAGTTCCGACCTGCAGTATCCATCAACACCAAATCACAATCCTGCAGCTTCTGAAGGGCTCGCTGCATATCACCGGGCGATTGCACGACTTCCATCGGCACATTGAGAATGGAGGCATAGGTGCGCAGCTGTTCAACGGCAGATATCCGATACGTATCGGAAGTGATAAAACCTACCTTGCGTTGGTTACGGAACAGCTGCTCCGCTGCGATCTTCGCAATCGTGGTTGTCTTGCCGACCCCTGTCGGTCCGGCAATATATACAATCCGGGTCTCGGGCTGAACACCGCCGCCAATACGCCCCTCAAGGAACGCCTCGGCTTGCTTGTAAATCACGTCCTGCAGTTCGGCCTCGCTCATCTGCATTTGACTGGCTTGCCAGGCTTCTTCTGCGGCAGTGAGCCACTCTTCCGTCAGCTTGGCCGAAAGATCCTGCTTAAGCAGCTGATCCCGAATGAAATGCAGCGGCTCGGGTAGCTGCTGCGCTTCGAGATTTTGCCTGGACAATCGCGCGATCCATTCCTTCATTTCCTTAAGCTCTTCAAGGACTCTTTGTTCGGATTCACTAATTCCCAAACGGGAACTTAATGGCTCCTCCTGTCCTCCACGAGATGACTTATCAGACTTCTCAGATCCAACGGATGCAGCCGTTTCCGCTTGATCGCTTCGCATCGCGGCTTGTACAGGTGCTGCAGGCTGTTGCCCATGACCCACTTCATCCTTGTCCCTGTTAACGGCCTCCTCGGAAGCAGCAACCTGGCTAAGAATCTCTGCAAAACGACTATAGTCATCCTCCTGCTGTACGCCGGAGGCTGAATCCGTGTTATTCACGGAATTCATGGAGGCTTGTGAACCGGGCTTCGAAATTTCAGCCGTTCGTTGATAGGCCTTGGGTACGGCACCAGAAGGTACTGCAGGCGTAACTTTGGACTTCATCGGAGCAGAGCCTTTGGATTTCTCCGCTTGCTCTACTGCCGCGATTACCTCGATCTTCTTGCGGGTAAACATACCCAGGAATCCGCCCACCTTGGTTTCCTTCGTACTCAGTATGACGGCATCCGCACCTAAATCCGTACGAATGTGCTGCATCGCCTCAGGCATCGTGTCGACGATATACCTCTTCACTCTCATAAGTTCACCACTCCGACACTTTGAATTTCGACGTTCGGCTCCAGCTCACTATAAGACAACACCGGAATATCCTGCATGCTTCGTTCAATGACCTGCCTTAAATACATTCTTATGGCCGGTGAGGTAAGCAGAACAGGCTGCTGCCCCATCTGAATGATCCGGTTAACCTGTTCACTGAGCTTCTGAAACACGCTCTGTGTCGATGCCGGGTCCATGGCAAGATAACTTCCTTGGTCGCTCTGCTGGACGCTTTCGGCGATCTTCTTCTCAAGCTGCGGTCCAACCGTGATGACCCGCATAGCCTCTCCCTCTTGAGCATATTGCTGGGTAATCTGCCGCGAGAGAGCTTGTCTTACATATTCGGTAAGGACATCGGGATCTTTCGAGTAATGTCCATAATCCGCAAGGGTCTCGAGAATCGTGACCATGTCCCGGATCGAGATTTTTTCGCGGAGAAGCTTAGCTAATACCTTCTGCACCTCTCCAATGGTCAGCACGGAAGGAATGAGCTCGTCCACAAGGACCGGATAGCTTTCTCTGATGTTATCAACCAATGCCTTGGTCTCCTGGCGTCCAATCAGCTCATGGGCATGTCTCTTAATCAACTCGGTCAAATGGGTAGCCACAACGGACGGTGGATCGACTACGGTATATCCGGCAAGATCCGCCCGCTCTTTCATGGCTTCATCTATCCAAAGCGCAGGGAGCCCGAAGGCCGGTTCGGTCGTTTCGATGCCCGTTACGGAATCATCCTCGTACCCAGGGCTCATGGCGAGGTAGTGATTTAATAATAATTCACCGCCGCCGACAGCATTCCCTTTTATTTTTATGACATATTCATTCGGTTTTAGTTGAATATTGTCGCGAATTCGGATAACCGGTACGACAAGTCCCAGCTCAAGTGCGCATTGTCTCCGAATCATAATGATCCGGTCCAATAAATCTCCGCCCTGCTGCGCATCTGCGAGCGGAATCAACCCATACCCGAATTCGAATTCGATCGGGTCAACCTGAAGCAGGTTGATCACACTTTCCGGACTTCGAACCTCTTCGATTTGCTGTTCCTCCTCCATCTGCTCCACCTCGACCTGCTTGCGATCCAGATTGTTCTGCATCCTCCGTGCCGCAATAAGTAAGATGAGTGCAATCGGTGCGGTCGTAATCAGGTGAATGGGTGTGAAAATCCCTAGCAACAGAACGGTACCTGAAACAATGTACAATAGATGAGGGTATGAGAAGAGCTGCCCTGTCAGATCCTCCGCCAGGTTCCCTTCCGAAGAAGCTCTTGTAACAATCAGCCCCGCTGCAGTGGAAATCAAAAGCGCCGGAATCTGACTGACCAATCCGTCCCCGATCGTCAGGATGGAGTATGTGCTCATCGCGTCTCCGAATGACATTCCGTGAATCGAGATCCCGATGATAAATCCGCCGATCAGGTTGATCAGCATGATGACAATCGTAGCGATGGCGTCACCCTTAACGAATTTACTTGCACCATCCATAGCCCCGTAAAAGTCGGCTTCCCGCTCAATTTTTCTTCTCCGCTCCCTGGCTTGCTGCTCATTGATCAAACCTGCGTTCAGATCCGCATCAATACTCATCTGTTTACCAGGCATCGCATCGAGCGTAAATCTTGCCGCAACCTCTGCTACCCGCTCCGAGCCTTTGGTAATGACGATGAACTGTACGACAACGAGGATCAAAAAGACGATGAATCCAACCGCAATTTCGCCATTCGCTATCCACTTACCAAACGTGGCTACAACCTCGCCCGCACTAGCTTCCGACAGGATCAGCTTCGTTGTCGAAATGTTAAGCGCTACACGAAAGAGTGTCGTGATGAGCAATAAGGAAGGGAAGATGGAGAAGTCCAAGGCTTCCTTCGTATTCATGGCCACCAGCAAAATAATAAGCGCCAGCGAGACATTGATAATCAGGAGTACATCGAGCAGCCATGCCGGGATCGGAAGAATCATCATGAGTACGATGCCAATGACACCCGCAAGGACAGATAGATCTTTTATTTTCACTGCAATGACGCCTCCGGTCCCTAATTATTTCACTTTACCTTTTAGTTTATATACATAGGCCAGCACTTCCGCTACGGCCTGGAACAGGTCTCCCGGAATCGAATCCCCGATTTCCGACCGTTGGTACAAAGCGCGTGCCAGCGGCTTATTTTCCATCGTTATAATTCCGTGTTCCTTCGCTATTTCTTTAATCCGCAAGGCCATGAAATCCTGACCCTTCGCAATGATCTGCGGAGCTTCCATCATGGACCCGTCATACTTGATCGCCACTGCAAAGTGGGTCGGGTTCGTGATGATAACGTCGGCATTCGGGACTTCCTGCATCATCCTCTGCAGTGCCATCCGACGCTGGCGTTCCCTGATCTTCCCTTTGATCAGCGGATCGCCCTCCATCTTCTTGTACTCGTCTTTGATGTCCTGTTTGGACATTCGAATGTTTTTTTCATAATCATATTTCTGATACATGTAATCCAAAACGGCCAGAATGATCAGCCCGATGGCAATCTTAAAACCAAGTGACATGGTGATATCCGCCACGAAATGAAAAATGGTGTCGGGTCCCATTGTCGACAAGGACGATAATCCTTCCCTGGCAGCCCACAAGGTGGTGTACACGAGGTAGCCGATGATGGTCAGTTTGATGACCGATTTCAAAAACTCGACCAAGGAACGCATCGAGAATATGTTCTTGAACCCTTTGATGGGATCGATTTTACTGAACTTCATTTTCAAAGTCTCGCCCGTCAGCATAAACCCGACCTGCAAGTAATTGGCGATCAGCGCAACAACGAACACCGAGATAAACAACGGAGCCAGCAGAAGCAATATTTGAACACCGTACTCCCCGAATAACTGCATCACATTGTCTTTCGTTACGTCCATGGAGAGCCGATTAATATAAATGTCAGTAAACAGTCGAACGGTGCGGTCTCTCATATACCCGCCGAAAATTAACAAGCAAAAGAATGCGGCCAGCAAAACCGATGCACCCGATACCTCCATACTTTTGGCAACTTGGCCTTTCTTACGTGTATCCTGGCGTTTCTTCGGTGTGGCTTTCTCCGTCTTTTCGCCAGCGAACAGCTGTAAGTCGACCGGATACCGGTATGACATCCGCTTCACCTCCATCCTCCTTAAGTCGGCCCCTCGCCAAGAACGCCGAGTAGCTGCCGGAGTGCTTCAAACATTTTGGCAAACAGATGATCAAATAGTGACACCAGCATTGGCATGAGCAGCATCAGCAGCACGAGTCCAACGATGATTTTGACGATTATACCGATAACAAATACATTGAACTGCGGCGCCGTCCTTGCCAGAAAGCCAAGCCCGACATCGGTCAGGAACAAAGCGGCTACCAGCGGAGCGGCCATTTGAAGTGCCAATACAAAGGAGTGCGAGAATGTCCGTACGAGAAAATCCGTCACATTACCGTCATGAATCTTCCCAAACACATCCCCCGTAATCGGAATCCAATCATAGCTGTACATAATCGCATCAAACAGGTAGTGATGGCCATTCATGCTCAGAAATACCAGTAGAGCAAGATAATACTTGAAGTTACCGATTAATGGGCTGGAAGTCCCTGTAAAAGGATCGATGACATTTGCCATGCTGAACCCGATCTGAATGTCAATTAATGCACCTGCCGTTTGAACGACGGTCATAATAAGATAAGCAGTGAAACCAAGCAGCAGTCCAACCAATACTTCCTGGACAATTAATATGACGTAAGACAGATCTTGCGGAACCACTTCTCCGAGCCCGAACGAAAAATATACGATCAGGGCGATGATGGCCGAAAGGCCTATTTTGTAAGAAGGGGGTATACCGCGTGAAGTAAACACTGGCGATATTACAAAAAAAGCTGTTATTCGACAAAATATAAGCATAAAAACAGGTAAACTTTGCTGCAACCATTCCATGGACACTCAGCCTATCCGATATATTTGTAGAGATTGTCCAAAATTCCGTGGGTAAAATCCACTAACGTCGTTAATATCCAAGGACCAAACAGCAATAATGATATAAGTACGATAATAATTTTTGGTACGAAAGCCAGCGTCTGTTCCTGGATTTGTGTTGTCGCTTGAAAAATACTGATGATAAGTCCGACAACCAGTGCGAGAACCAGCATCGGTGCGCTCACCTGGAGCACAATATAAACCGCTTGTCCTGCCAGACCGATAATAAATTCAGCGCTCACGGCTAAGTCCCCCTGTATTCGAATTACTTGCCGCTTATTGCTACGTGTTAAAGCTCATCAGCATGGATTTCACTACCAAATACCAGCCGTCTACCAGAACAAAGAGCAAAATCTTGAATGGCAGCGAGATCATGACCGGCGGCAGCATCATCATACCCATCGCCATCAGCACACTGGCAACCACGATATCGATGACCAGAAACGGAATGAAGATCATAAAGCCCATTTGAAAGCCCGTCTTCAGCTCACTAATGGCAAATGCCGGTACCAAAACCGTTAATGGAATATCCTCATAAGATTCGGGTTTCTCTGCGCCTGTGTAATTCATGAACAACAATAGATCCTTTTCCCGCGTGTGCGCGAACATGAACTTCTTCATGGGATCTTGAGCCTTATCCAGCGCTTCCGCTTGGGTGATCTCACCTTTCAGATAGGGCTGCAGCGCTACATCATTCATTGATGACAACGTCGGAGCCATTACGAATAAGGTAAGAAACAGAGCCAGGCCGATCAACACTTGGTTTGGCGGTGTTT
This sequence comes from Paenibacillus sp. FSL W7-1332, assembly GCF_037969785.1. Classification (NCBI taxonomy): domain Bacteria; kingdom Bacillati; phylum Bacillota; class Bacilli; order Caryophanales; family Paenibacillaceae; genus Paenibacillus; species Paenibacillus sp. FSL W7-1332. The sequence continues at coordinate 4,884,036 of NZ_CP150209.1, forward strand.
GCTGTGTGCCGAGCGAAGTACGGACAAAGCCAAGCACGATAACAATCCTTGTAAAACTAGTCATCAGCACCAGTATCGCCGGTGCAATGCTAAGAATGGTGATCAGGAGTATCAAGGACAAGGAGCTTGTCCCCGGTGTATCTCCCTCATTGCCGATTTGAATATCGATGTTTGGAATCGGATCCGCAAATGCCGTATGGGAAAACAGAAATCCAAACAATATGAAAATCGCGATAGCGTACGAGATCTTTTTATTCATGAATCTTTATGATCCTCCCGCAGCAATTCTTCGACCTTTTCTTTCCGGTTCGGTACGCTGCGCAGCTTGGACTCGAACACTTCATGGAAAGAAGATGTATCGTCCAATTCCATTTCTTCCGGTGGTTTGTCTTTACGGAGTTTTGCCGCCAGTTTCGTTATAAAAGGCGGCAGTGCCCCATTATGTATTCCAGAATCCTGTTCAAATGCAGCTTGGATAAGCGCAACTTCAGCTGGATCAGAAATTTTGTCCACCAACCGGACGTCTTCGCCAACTCCGATCACATAGATGCTGCCCCCAATTTCGACGAGCTGAAGGGATTTGTTAGGGCCCATCCCAACCGCACCCAAAGTACGAATGGAGCGGCCCTGCATCCAGCTCTGATTCTTTCTGCTGAGAAAGCGAATCAGGAACACGATCAACGCAACGATGATGGCAAGTACGATAAAGACATAAAATAACTGTAAATAATACCCGGTAGTACTACTTGAGCCTAATCCATCAGAAGCTGCCATCATCATAAGAAGAACCCTTATACGCCAAGCGTCTTATTGATGGCTTCAATGACTCTGTCCGATTGGAACGGTTTAACGATAAAGTCCTTGGCTCCAGCTTGGATCGCATCAATAACCATCGCTTGTTGGCCCATGGCAGAGCACATAATCACTTTTGCATTCGCATCGACTTTTTTAATCTCTTTCAGCGCTGCGATACCATCCATTTCCGGCATCGTAATATCCATCGTAATCAGATCTGGACGAAGTTCTTTAAATTTCTCGATTGCTTGCGCACCGTCCTGTGCTTCTCCCACAACCTCGAATCCGTTTTTGACCAATATGTCACGGATCATCATTCTCATAAATGCAGCATCGTCCACAATCAGAATTCGGTTAGCCATTGATAAAAATCCTCCCTAAAATGTTTGTGCTATTGTAATTTTTGAATCCGGTCCCATTGGCTCACGATATCCGTCACGCGTACACCAAAGTTCTCATCGATGACAACGACCTCGCCCTTGGCAATCAGTTTATGATTGACAAGGATGTCTACAGGCTCACCGGCAAGCTTGTCCAGCTCGATGATCGAACCTTGCGACATTTCCAGGATATCCTTAATTTGCTTTTGAGTCCTCCCTAATTCTACGGTGACTTTAAGGGGAATGTCCATCAGTAAGTTCAGATTGTTTTCATCCACCTGGGTGTACGGCGCAGATTGCAGATTAGCAAACTGTACGGGCTGTACATTCACATTGCGATTCGGCATGCCGCCATATTGTTGCGGCTGCGCTTGGTAAGGCATCTGCGGCTGTCCATATGGCATGGATTGCGGGATCGGCCCTCCCTGTCCCTGCATCGGCTGGCCGTAGCCTTGTCCGTAGTCGTATCCTTGGCCCATATCATTGCCATTCACAGGGTTAGCCGGTGCTTGAGCCGGTTCCTGGGTACTGACAGGTGCTTCCACCGCCGGCGCGGCTTCCTGCTTCGCAGGCTGAGGCTCTTCCGTTCCGTTGATAAGCATGTGAACCATATCCTTGGAAAAATGAACGGGAAGCAGCTGCATAATGGTTGAATCAATAAGGTCACCGATAATTAATCGGAATGAAATCTTAATCAGTGTTTCATCCGGCGGAAGGTTGTTAACCCCTTCACCTTTTGCCATGTTCAGAATGTCAATGCCAGGCGGCGATATATTGACAAACCGGTTAAAAATCGTCGACATGCTCGTTGCGGAAGAGCCCATCATCTGGTTCATCGCTTCCTGAACGGCACTGATATGAATCTCGTTCAGTTCCTCTTCCACGGGGTTGCCTTCCCCGCCTAACATCAGATCAGCAATGACCTGAGCATCGCGTGTTTTAATGACTAGAGAGTTAATTCCTTCAAATCCATCTACATAAGTAACATGTACCGCTACATGCGGCTTCGGAAATTCTTCCTCAAACTCGCTTCGCTTAATGATCGACACTTTGGGTGTCGTGATATCCACTTTTTTGCCCAGCAAGGTAGACAGGGCGGTTGCAGCACTGCCAAAGGTAATGTTACCAATTTCGCCGAGCGCGTCCTGCTCTAAAGGTGTTAATACATCATCGACAGTCGCCGCCGAAGGAATTGATGCTGGTGATGCCATTTCCGACTGTTTTAACAAAGCGTCGATTTCTTCCTGGGATAAATAGTCTTTACTCGTCAAATTCTTCAGCTCCTTCGATGACAATTTCATCGATTTGTACAGCAACCCGGTCTTTTATCGTTCCGGGACTGCCAATAAACTTTAATCTGTCCCCAACCTTAATGGAAAGTCCATCATGCATCGGCTTGTTTAATGAGATGACGTCGCCGACGCTCAGTCCTAAAAATTCGGACACGGTAAGCTGTGAAACGCCCAGCTCGGCAACAATCGGAAGCTTGGCCTTGCTTACACGCTGCTTAAGAGCATCTACTTCCTCTGGAACACTCGCTTTTTTCTCCGAGATAAACCATTGATGCGCCGATAGCTTGGACATGATCGGTTCCAGCACCACGTGCGGGATACACAGATTAATCATCCCCGTGGTATCGCCGATTTTGGTGCTAAGGGAAATTAGCGCAATGGTTTCGTTTGGAGAAACGATCTGCATAAATTGCGGATTCGTTTCCAATGCTTCAAGCCGCGGTGAGATATCCAGCACCGTTTTCCATGCTTCCTGCAGACTGTCGAATGCCCGGCTGAAAATGCGTTCCATGATGATCGTCTCGATTTCGGTCATCGAGCTGATGGAAGAAGGAGCAATGCCTGTTCCTCCCAGCAAACGGTCCAGCATCGCGTAAGCAATGTTTGGATGGACCTCGAGCACCATGCGCCCGACAAGCGGTTCCGCTTCGAATATATTGAGAACTGTCATTTTGGGTATGGAGCGAATAAATTCATCATATGGAAGCTGCTCAACCTGCACCACGTTGATTTGCACAAAAGTTCGTAATTGCGCCGAGAAGTATGTGGTCAAATATCGTGCAAAGTTCTCGTGAATGCGGGTCAAGCTCCGAATATGATCCTTGGAAAACCGGAGTGCCCTCTTAAAATCATAAGAACGAATTTTCTTTTGCGTTTCCTCTTTTTTCAGTTCTTCAGCATCCATTTCCCCTGAAGAGAGAGCGGCCAATAAGGCGTCGATCTCATTCTGCGATAAAACATCAACCATCTACTCACCCCCTTACAGGTCGTCCGACGAACAGTCTAGATTTCAGTGACGATAACATCTGTCATTTCAATTTGAATTAAACGTCCAGACGTTAACGACTTATTAACCAGATTCACCAGTTTAGCGTTAAATTGTTCGCGCCCCTTCGAATCATTCAGTAATTCGGGCTTCGTATCGGCCAACGTCTTGATAATAATCGGTTTAATCTTGATATTCTTGATTTTTTCGAATTCTTCCTTTGCTTTTTTGTCGTTAAGCTGGAAAGCAAAGGACATCTGGGCGATATAGTTTGGTTCGGCTAAATTTGTCTTGATCCCGGCGATTTCCGATGTCATCGCCACGATCTCATCGGCAGAATACTTAGGTAAAGCCGCGGCATTGGCTGAAGCCTGACTTTTACCGTTATCGCCAAGTAATTTATCCGACAATAGGAAGATCGCCAGAACAATCAGCGTAATGGATAACAGGATCGTAATTAACCAGGGGAGCATCTTTTTCATGAAGGTTCCTCCAATTGCTGCACTTTAATGGTAGCTTGATGAATGCCTACCTCGTGATGATACGCCTTAACGGAAGCGATGATTTCATTTGCACTTTCAAGCACAATCATGCGTTTTCCATTAATCAAAGTAATGTAGGTGTCAGGAGTCTCCTCAACCATTTCTATCAACAGCGCGTTAAGCCACAGCTGCGAACCGTTTAACCTCGTTACCGATATCATGGACAGCCTCCTTGTTTAATCAGGGAGGGGATTGCCCCTCCCTATCCATCCTTATCGTTTCAGATTGACAACTTCTTGAAGCACTTCGTCCGAAGTCGTGATAATCCGGGAGTTGGCTTGGAAGCCGCGCTGAGCGACGATCATTTCCGAAAATTCACCTGTCAGATCAACGTTGGACATTTCGAGCTGACCGGCAATAATCGCACCGGTTCCTTCTTCAGCATTGTTCCCTTCGAACATGACAGCATCCAGATCACCATCAGGGACTGCATTAAGCGTAACGCGATACATATTGCCGCCGATTTTCTCAAGACCTTCCGGATTCGGTACTTTCGCAATGCCGATGATGGCTCCCTCTTCCGTTGATCCGTCACTCATCTTCTGAATAATGGCGCCGTTTTGCGCAATCGTGAATGCTGTTACATCATCGCCCAACTGGATAGGATCACCATTTGCATCAAGAACGAGCATACCATCCGAAGTTACCAGGTTACGCGCTACGTCTATATGGAAGTCTCCAGCTCGGGTCAAGAAAGGCACATCTTGATCCTCGCTAAGCTTCACCATGAAAAAACCGTCTCCGTCGATTCTCAAGTCCGTTGGATTCGGAGACATCATCGCGCTGCCTGGGGTATGCATGGTATCAATCGAACCGATCGATACACCAAGACCGACCTGCTTCGCGTTTACACCACCGGATGGATCGTCGGTTCCCGGGGTAACACCGGACATCGTTTGACTTAGTACGTCTTTAAACATCACACGTCCCGCTTTAAACCCAACTGTATTTACGTTGGCAATGTTATTACCAATAACATCAAGCTTGGTTTGGAAACCTCTCATTCCGGAAATACCGGAATACATGGATCTTAACATCGATTTTCCTCCTTCAGTTATGGACCGCTTCTGTCGATCAGCGGCCGCCTGGCTTCCTCGCGGGCCAGCCAGATTTATGAAATAATTACTGCACTATCTATTTGCGTAAATACGTTATCCTTCATCGCGTTGCCATCCATTGCAGTGACTACGGTCCGATTCGGAATATTCACGATGAGAGCCATATCCTTCATCAGAATGAGTGACTCCTTGCTCCCCTTCGCCGCAGCTTTATCCACCGCGCTCTGGATCTGCGCAAGCTGATCACCCTTTAATTCAATGCCGCGCTGCTGAAGTCTCTTTGCCGCATGATTGCTGATTTTAAGCAGATTCTCATTTAAAAGTTCCTGAAACGTCCCAGCTGGCGGGTTAGCTTGAGCTTGCGTTTTACGCTCATTATGAAGTGCCGCGGGATGTATTTTTCCAGGGTATAAATGCCCTATCATCATGCGGTCACTCATGGCGCTACTCCCCCAGGCTCTTCTCCCCCTTGTCCAGGATCTACGGCCTCAGGAGCTGACGGCTCGGGATTGCCTGTTTCGGGTACGGAAGGATCGGGATTTGTTATTTCAGGTTCTGTCGGACCTGGACTGCTTGCGTCAGGTACGGAAGGACCCGGATTCGTTGTGTCAGGATCAATCGGACTTCGATTATTTGTATCAGGTACTGCAGGACCAGAAATCAACGCTTCTGGATCATTCTCGGTTACGGCGTTCTCGATTTTCACAATCTGGTCAAGCGATACTTCACTGTCGCCGACTTTGGCATAATGTACGCCTTCACGAACAATGATGGAATCTACGATACCGCTTTTCATGACGGAATCCGAACCATCCTCGGGCTTGAACATCCAGCTGATCTGTTTACCGATCAAACTTGAAGCAGCACCTAAAGACTGACTCATTGCCGTTAATTGAGTATTGATATTCATCAGCTGCTCCAGGGAAGTAAACTGGGCCATTTGGGCAATAAATTCCCGGTCCTGCATTGGCTGAAGCGGATCCTGATGCCTTAATTGCGTAATCAGGATGCTCAAGAACTGATCCTTTCCAAGCTCCTGGCCATTCCCGCTTTTACTGCTGACATTCCCTTTAGCATAATTGGGCCACATATTATTCGTAGACACCGGATTTGTTGCCATCCAAGCTCACCTCCTCACTGTTAGGCTTTAGCGGTAAATGTTCCTGCTTGTACCCGTTCATCGTCGGCTTGGTGCTCGGCAATCCAATCGTTTAGTTCTTCTGTCAGATTTGCTGCCAGCACGGCATCATCGGATGGTCTGTCCTTCTCCTTCGAGCGATGCTGTGACTGCTGCTGGCCTGATCCAGGCTGACGGCCGTCTTGATAAAGATTCGCATTGGAAGGCTGGCTGCTCTGTGTAACTTCAATTTTCTCGATCTGCAGTCCTTGTGCAATCAATGCGCTGCGAAGCTGTGCCATTTGCTGGTCAATCAGCTCTTTAGCATCTGTCGACCGCGTCATGAACTGGGCGATTAATTGGCCATTCTGCATCGTAAGTTTGATATCTACTTGACCCAGATGTTCCGGATTCAAGGAGATTCTCGCTTCCGTAAAACCGGTTTGTTTCACGATTTCAAGCTTATTAATAATGAAAGAAGTCATTTCGCTTGAGAAATTCTCAACAGGTACCGGCGGAGCTGCAGGTTTTACTGCAACTTGCGTTCCTGAACGCAGGGCTAGTTGTCCGGCCGTGACCGTTCCTTGCTCCAACAGCGAAACTCCTTCATTCATCATGAACTCAGATGCTGTACCCTCTACTTGAGTGCTCGTCGTCAGCGATGACCACTTGGCATTCGCCTGTCCCGTTGTTTGAGATGAAGCCGACTGTCCTGAAGTATTCGTGGATACAGTAGGCTGAGCGGCATCCGGCTGTTTTTGAGCAAGGATATGATCAAAGCTGCCGCTTGCTTTAGTCTCGCCAGTCCCAGTTCCTTGAACAAGCAAACCATGGAATGATTGGACAAGCTGTTTTACAGCAGCTTCGGTATTTAGATCCACCTGACCAGATTTGGAAAGCATCGATGCCAGCTGACTGATCGTATCCTGTACCGCGAATCGAATAGTCTCCGGTCTGGAAGCCAATGGAGACATCTCATTCCCACCCGCGTTCTCTTGTGCCTGGGAAGCAGCTCCGCTCAGCATAACATTCGCTTGCGTGAGCCAGTTCTGCAGCTCTTGCAATAGGGATGGATCCTCCATCAATGCCTGGTCCATGGTGTCCAGCTCCTGCAGCAAACCTTGAAGCAATTCCATCAAGCCTTCAAGCGATGCATCGGTTTCCGAAGAATACTGCGTTAGCAAGGATTCCAGCTTGGCAGCGACTTCCGTCGATGTTGTTGAAGCGCTGTTCCCGCTGCTATTCATCTGGTAAGCCAGTGTCGCATCAAAGGAAACACCCGCTGTCGACTGACCCGCCGCGCTTGCCTTTCCGCTTCCCGAGGGACTGCTTACGGATGAAGACATATTTTGTACCGTTATTGTCATCGTCTTATTTCACCTCCCTTCCTGGGGATGGAGATTCATTTCAGAGCTTATTTAGAGCCCATCAGGCGATTCAATATCTTTGCTGCCAGCTCCGCATCTTTCGAGGACATCGCATTTAAAATCCGTGAACGCGTTGCATCATCCACTGTATTTAGAATGGTCATGGTCTTAGCAGGGCTGATCTTATACGCTTGCATCAGCAGTTCGGCAGCGTTGGCGGGTGTCATTCCGGCAAAGGTCTGATTCAACTGGTTTTTATCCAGATTGTCGGATGTCTTCTTCTGGGCCGCCTCTGTATCATTCTTCTTGAGCCTGGATTGCAGTGCCGCGATGGCCATATCTTCAGAAGTCTCGGCATCTTTAAGCATCATGGTTGCATCCGCGGCCGTTTTGGGATCCATTTTTTGCAGAATGGCAACCCGATTGCTGCTCTTCATCTGACTAAGCATAAGCACCATTTCTTCCAGCGTAAGGTTTTGCATGATCGGTGCCGCTTTGCTTGGACTCATGTCGGCGTAGAGCTTGGACAGTTCGCGAATTTGCTTGGTATACGCGTCTTCCTCTTCGGTCTCACCGCTTGTCGATGTACTCTGCATCGAATCAATTTGGGTTTCCAGCTCTTTCACCTTGTTTTCCTGCGCTGTTTTTTGCTCCGTTACTTCATTTAATGTTTCTTCGCGTTCGGCAAGCTGCTTCTTAAGTTCAACAATCGTTGCTTCCGCGCTTTCTTCCTGCTGCTTCGCTTCTTTGAGTTTCTGTTCTTCCGGGGTCAGCACCGGATCCGGGACCCAGTTCTTGACGACCGGAATTTTATTGGCTACATCGATTAGTCCATCCCGCACATCGGCTCTAAAAAATACGGCAAGCGCCCCGAGCAGTACAATCGTGAATATAGCAGGTACCAAAATCAACAGTATCCGTTCAAATCCTCCGCCTGATTCTTCCTTATCAAGCGGCATGTCTTTTCGTGCCACTCTCATTCCTCCTTCGCGGTCATAACCCTTCGGTGTTTGCAAACCTTATCGGGCTTTGATCGCAAAACGTACCGTCGCCATTTCGTCCAGCTCGTTTTGTTCCCGAAGGAGACTTTCATGCCGGAACTTTTCTTGGGATTTATCTCTTGCTTTCAGCCACACTTTTTCGTCTAGCATTTTGTCGGACAATACCTTTTGTTTCTTGGTTACATTGACATGAGCGATCCGTATGTCATCCCGCTTACGCTCAATGCATTCTTCCAAGTGCTCTGCGTATACCTGAATGTTTCGGATCTCAGCGACCGGCACGCACCGTGATGCAGCCTCCTGCTGAGCGTGATACATTTGATCCCGCATCTCATACAGCTCATTCAGACATTTCTCTTCCGCCTGCAGCTTCCCGATGGCGCTTGACAGCATCCATTCGGCTTGCGTTTTCTCATTGCTTTTCAGGTCTACGATTTTCTGGAATGCATAATGAAATTTCATTCTTCAAAGTCATCTCCTTGAAAACTCGGAAATCAAACGTTCCTGAACCTCATTCAATGTTGTCTTCTCATTCACTTTTTGCTTCGTGAAATCCCATATTCGCCCGATATATTCGATCGATTCATCGATATCGGCATTCGAGCCCTGTTGATACGCCCCGATATTGATCAAATCCTCCGAGTCCTTATATATCGCCATCAGTCGCTTTACGTTCTCGGAAGCATCGATTTGTTCTTCTGGAGATATATCTTTCATCACCCGGCTTATGCTAGCCAGCACATCAATGGCCGGAAAATGCCCTTTATTTGCGATATTCCGGTTTAGAACGATGTGACCATCAAGTATGCCTCTAACCGCATCCGCGATCGGTTCGTTCATATCATCACCATCTACCAACACCGTATAAAAGGCTGTAATCGAGCCCGTTGGCCCTGTGCCTGCTCGTTCCAGAAGCTTCGGCAGACTGGCAAATACAGACGGAGTATAACCGCGCATGGCCGGCGGCTCTCCTACGGCTAGTCCTACTTCTCGCTGCGCCATCGCATAGCGGGTAACGGAATCCATCATCAGCATCACATTCAGGCCGCGATCCCTGAAATATTCGGCGATCGTTGTAGCGATCAAGGCCCCTTTAATGCGGATGAGTGCCGGTTGATCCGAGGTCGCAACAATTACGACGGACCGCTTTAACCCTTCGGGACCCAAATCCCGTTCTATGAAATCCAGCACTTCGCGTCCACGTTCCCCGATCAAAGCTATGACATTGACATCGGCAGAAGTGTTTCTCGCGATCATTCCCATCAGGGTACTCTTCCCGACGCCGGATCCGGCGAATATACCGACCCGCTGGCCTTTGCCGATGGAGAGCAATCCGTCAATCGCGCGGACGCCGATGCTGATCGGCTCCTGAACCCTCGGCCTATTAAGCGGGTTCTGTGGAACGTTATGGGTTGAATAGTGCGGCATGCGCGCCGGAATGATAGATCCGTCCAGCGGTTGTCCCAATCCGTCGAGCACTTTGCCAAGCAGTTCCGAACCCACTTGCACGCTCAGTGGTTTGCCGGTACCGACTACATCACAGCCAGGACCAATGGAGTGAAGCTCGCCGAGAGGCATCAGCAACACCTTATTATCTCTGAAACCCACGACCTCCGCCTTGAGCGGCTTGGTTTGCTTCGTGGGATAGATATAACAAACATCGCCGATGCTTGCATCCGGCCCTTCGGACTCCACCATCAGTCCGATTACCTGTGTAACTTTACCATTGATGCGAACGGGGTCCAGATGCTTCAGATGATCCATGTACCGCGCGCTATTCAGCTTCTTCATCTTGATTTCTCCGTTCCTCGTCATCAAGAGCGAACCGCACGAGCTCTTTTTTGATCTCGGATAGCTGTGTATCGATCCGGGCATCCACGCTTCCGAAAGAAGACCTGATCACGCAGCCGCGATCCTTAACCGTGGAATCCGGCAAAATTTGAAGTTCTGCCTGAGAGTCGATCGATAATCCGAGCTCTTCCCGTGCCGCGTATACAAATTCGAATTGTTCAGGAGCTACGCAGAGGGAGATGACTCCTTTTTCCCGCTTGCGTGCCAGATTCTTTCGAATCAGCTCCAGCGTGAAATCAGGTTCGATCGTCAGCTGACGATCCAGTACTTTCTCCGCGATGCTGCAGCTGAGCTCCACCAAAAAAGGCTCCGCTTCTTGAATTAGATCATCCTTGGCTTGATGGGCAAGCTGAAGCAATTCGCTCGCCTGTAATGTCGCTTGCTCCATCAATTCCTTCATCTCAAGCTCTGCCTTGGCTGAACCTTCGGCATATCCTTGATTAAAGCCTTCCATCTTCAGCGTTTCGGATAAATCCTCGTCCTGAAGCCTTCTGTCGGTCCACCACGCTTCAATCTGCTGCTGCGCTTCGGCCAACAGCCGTTCCGCCTCTTCCGAAGCTTCGCGGATTTGTCGTTCGGCAAACTCCTGAGCATCCTTCAGCATCTCATGCTTTAAACGTTCGGCTTCAGCCAGTGTTTGTACGACAGCCGGCTCGGCAGTCGGCGGAGTATATTCCTCTACCGTTTCCTCGGTTGGCGAAGCGTAACGACGAGCAAGATCCAACTCTTTCAACACATCCATCGGTTTATAGTGGGACGATTTGATCAAGTTAGACAATGATGTCATCTCCTCCGCCACGGGCAATAATGACCTCGCCCGCTTCTTCGAGTCTTCGGATCGTGCTTACAATCCGAGTCTGAGCTTCCTCCACATCACGCAGCCGCACCGGCCCCATGTATTCCATCTCTTCGCGGAAGGTTTCGGCCATACGCTTGGACATGTTGCGGAAAATGACGTCCCGTACTTCTTCGCTTGCCACCTTGAGTGCAAGCTGAAGATCGGCGTTCTCGACATCGCGGATAATACGCTGGATCGAACGGTTGTCCACGTTGACGATATCCTCGAATACGAACATCCGCTTCTTGATTTCTTCGGCGAGCTCGGGATCCTGGATTTCCAGGGAATCGAGGATCGTTCGTTCCGTACCACGATCCACACCGTTCAGAATTTGAACGATGGATTCAATGCCACCCGCACTCGTGTAATCCTGAGTAACCGTCGCCGACAGCTTCTGTTCCAGCACGCGTTCCACCTGGGCGATGACTTCTGGTGAAGTACTGTCCATGACTGCAACCCTACGCGCTACTTCGGCCTGCTTCTCTTGCGGAAGCGATGATAGGATTGCGGATGCCTGCTCGTATTGAAGATACGACAAGACGAGTGCAATGGTCTGTGCATTTTCGTTCTGGATAAAGTTCAGAATTTGGCTTGGGTCCGCTTTGCGGGCAAAGTCAAACGGTCTTACTTGAAGCGTTGCTGTCAGTCTGTTGATCACTTCCATCGCTTTTTGCTGTCCAAGCGCCTTCTCCAAAATCTCTTTAGCGTAATTAATACCGCCTTGCGAGATGTATTCCTGGGCCAGGCAAATTTGATGGAATTCCTGAATAATGCTATCTTTTTCATCACTGTCGACTTTACGAACATTCGCAATCTCCAGCGTCAATTGTTCAATTTCTTCATCTCGAAGATGCTTAAATATTTGAGCAGACACTTCCGGGCCAAGTGTAATGAGCAGTATAGCCGCTTTTTGACGTCCGCTTAACATTTGGTTATTTCCCTTAGCCAATGCTTCCACCTCTATTCCTCAGCTAGCCATGTGCGAAGTAAATTCACGAATTCATCTGGCTTCTTCTTCGCCAAGGTTTCGAGCTGTTTACGAACCTGGCTTTCATTGGTTATACTTTCGAGATTAATCGATGGGAATTCCGTAACTGGCGGAAGCTGAATATCATCTTCAAATTCTTCCTGCTGCTTTCTGCGTCTGCGGATTATGAAATAGGTTCCTCCAGCAATTAACGCCAACGCAGCGATACCAATCCCCCATAATACAGGCTGAGAAAGAACGGTTTTCGGATTTTCATCCGCATTTACATTAAATACCTGTGAAATAACCGAAACTTTTTTGGACAAATCAGCGTCTGTATAAGTAGAGCCTGTATCCGAGAGCGATGCACGCACGATATTAACCAGAATGTTCTGTATTGCCGTTCTTGTCGCGTCATCCAAAGTTTGTTGACCGGCAGGTGGTTCAACCGAGACATTAATGGTTAAATCTTTAACAGTATATGGACTTGCTATGATATCCTTCGTAATCCGGTTAACTTCATAGTTAACGGTTTTGGAGAGCTCTTCCGAGTTCGTTTCCCCGCTTCCAGAATCGCTTGGATATCCCGGAACAGCTTCTTCGCCTACGCCGGCTACTCCGCCGGTTGGACTACTGGTTCCCGAATAGTTCTTCTGGATCTCCTGAACACTGAGCTCAATCCCCTTCATTTCTTCTTCATCAACAGGGGTTACGATGTTTTCCTTGCTCTGCACCTGATCAAAGTTCAGTTTGGAAGCGACCAGAACATTGACTTTATTCGATCCCATGTACTGCGAGAGAAACTGCTGAACATTTTGCCTAACGTCGCTTTCGAATTTTTTCTGAAGCGCGAAGTTTTCTTCCACCTTACCCATCAATCCACCTTGACCGCCTTTAGCTGTTGCGAGCAGCTCGACTTCGTCATTGGTGATTGTAATGTTCTCAACCGGTAAGTTCGGAATGGCCGTCTTCACGAGGTTATAATACCCGTCTATGACTTCTTGATTAGGCCGATAGCCTGGTTTGAATTGCACAACTACGGAGGCGCTGGCTTGATCTTCGTTTCCGTTTTTTGCAAATACACTTTCTTTTGGCAAATTCAACAATACCGTTGCATCCTGGACGCCCTGCATCTTCTCAAGCAGTCGTTCCACTTCGCCATTCAGTGCATTTACATATTTCACTTCGAATTCGTTATCTGTCATCCCGATGGCTGATGCGTTCTTCTCGAAGGTTTCGAATCCGATCGTACCATTCTGTACAAGTCCTTGCGACCCTACATCAATCTGGACTTTAGCTGCGCTCGTACTCGGAACCAGGATGCTTCTGCCATCCTCGCTCAGCTTGTAGGAAATCCCTTGGGTCTCCAGGTGGCTGATGATTCCTGCAGCGTCGCTGGAATTTAAATCCCGGAATGCTACTTCGTACTTCGTCTTGGAGAACTGCATCGTTAGTACGATTAGAGCAATCAAAACAAATGCTATTGTAGCGATTAACATTATTTTTTGTTTGTTGCTGAATTGGTTCCAATACTGGGTCATTCTCTCCCGATACTGGGTAATTCTCTCGTTCACATTGTCACCCCATCCGAAACTTTGCTAGAAACATTTAGATTTGCGTGCGCATGATCTCTTGATAGGCTTCTACCACTTTGTTTCGGACCTGTGTTGTGAGCTGAATGCTCAACAGAGCCTGTTGGGCGGATATCATCGCCTGATCTACGTTTACTTGTCCAATCATTAATTTATCGCTCATAACATGTGCATTTTGTTCCTGTGATGCCACAGAGTTCAGTGCTTCATTCAGGTAAGAGCCAAAATCGCGAATCGATTCGGATGGAGTCGCTCCATTTTTCACTTGCTCCTGCAGTTGAAGCGGCTGCACGCCCTGAACACTGAACATTGCATTTTGAATCATTTCTCTCTCTCCTCCTACAATATGGGCTTATGTATTTTTCACTTGTTATCTACCGATCTCCAGCGCCTTCATAATCATCGCTTTCGAAGCATTGATCGCCGTAACATTAGCTTCGTACGAACGGGTAGCTGCTATCATATCCACCATTTCCTTCGTAATGTCCACGTTAGGCATAAAGACATAGCCTTCCGCATTCGCATCAGGATGTGTAGGGTTATATACCTGTTTCAGCGGGGTTTGATCTTCCCGTACCTGCGCAACCTTTACCCCTTGTCCCGCATTCTGACCATTCATCTGAGCTCTAAGAAGTCCTTCAAATGATTCCTGCTGCGGTTGTAAAACAACCGTTTTTCGACGATACGGAACGGCTTGGCCGTTCTCGATTCGCGCGCGAGTGGTTTCCGCATTGGCTATGTTGGAGGAGATGACATCCATTCGAAGCCGTTGTGCTGTTAGAGCTGATGCATTAATACCGAAGCTATTGCTAATATTCATGAACCCTATCTCCCTTCAATAGCTGTACGCATCATTCGAATCTGCTCATTTACAGCTTGTATGTATGAATTATAACGGAGCTGATTCTCTGCAAGCAGCGACATTTCTCTGTCTGCATCGACATTATTCTGGTTGTTATTCATGGAGCTGCTGCCATCCTTCATGACCGAAGCCTCAGGAATCCCCCCGGTTGAACCAATGACAAAATGTCTGGGATCTGTTCTTCTGCCCTGTAATGACAATTGGGCACCATCCATTTCTTTTTTCAGAAGACTCTCAAAGGATACCTCGGATCTCTTAAAATGAGGAGTATCCACGTTGGCGATGTTGTTTGCAATCACATTGTTTCTGAGATTAGCTGCATCCAAACCGCTTTGAAGCCGTTGAAAAGAACTATTATTCAACAGATTCACTAGCTCATTCCTCCTGACTGGACTTTGCAGAAAGGTATTCCACTCTTCCTAGCTAAATCCTCTTTTTTCGACAAATCATATAATCCGTATGAACTAACCTAGGTCTTAAGTAGAAAAAGACAACATGATGTCACATAAACTAAGTTTCTTAAAGTTTGGGACTTTTTACAATAAGAAAAAAGCCCTATCTTTTACCAAAAAGAAGGGCTTTGTGTTCATTTTTATCCGGTTTTTTTCTATATTATTGCAAATCGTATCACTAAATCTGTAAAATTTAAGCGATTTTTCCCGAAGGGTAGGTCCTGATGGGGACCATAAAATTCACAAAAAATTACGAAATCCGTCCCGATCCCTTCCAACATGCGAAAGCGCTTCGACAACTTGCTGCAAGGGTCGGGATGAATATCGACAATTATTTACTTTCGCATACCCGGCAAATAGACCTATATGCATGCAACTACAGAATATACTGGCTCAGGTCCCGGTCCTGGGCAATGCCGGCAAGTTTCTCCCGGACATACTGCGGCGTGATCACCATGCGGTCCAGCGTCAACTCAGGCGCTTCAAATGACAGGTCTTCAAGGAGCTTCTCCAATATCGTATGAAGTCTCCGCGCGCCTATATTCTCCGTGTTCTGGTTAACCGAAGCCGCAATTTGGGCGATCTCCCGTATCGCTTCTGGAGAAAACTCAACCTCAAGATCCTCAGTACGCAGCAGATTTACGTATTGCTTGGTTAGTGCATTTTTCGGCTCGGTCAAAATGGATACAAAATCGTCGAGTGACAAACTGCTGAGCTCCACCCGAATCGGAAAACGCCCCTGAAGCTCGGGAATCAAATCCGATGGCTTCGCAATATGAAAAGCACCTGCCGCGATGAAGAGGACAAAGTCCGTTTTTACCGGTCCGTATTTCGTCATAATCGTCGAGCCTTCCACGATAGGCAGAATGTCGCGCTGCACACCTTCTCTGGACACATCCGGACCCGATTGGCGGCCCTGGCTGGCAACCTTGTCGATCTCATCGATAAATATAATGCCGGATTGCTCCGCCCGACGAATGGATTCCTGGATGACATCATCCATATCAATGAGCTTGCCTGCTTCTTCTTGCGTCAGTACTTTCCTGGCTTCTTTCACTGACAGCTTGCGGCGCTTTGTGCGCTTTGGCATCAAGTTGCCGAACATTTCCTGCATGTTCATGCCCATCTGATCATTGCCCTGCCCCGCAAACATATCGAACATGTTTGGAGCAGCATCCTCGACATCAATCTCAATCGTTTCGTCTTCAAGCTTACCGGACAGCAGGTTAAAGCGCACCTGTCTCCGCTTCTCTTTGAGACTAACGTCCTTATCGTCCGCATCCTCATCTTCGGTCTGGGTATCGTTATTCGCACCGCCAAACAGCATCTCAAAGGGATTTCGCTGACTCTTCTGCCCTTTGGTAGAAGGCGCCAACAGCTGAACGATCCGCTCGTTCGCCATTTCCTCGGCTTTGTCCTTAACCTTCTCGGTGCGTTCCAGCTTCACCATCCGGATCGCGGTTTCCACAAGATCCCGTACCATGGATTCCACATCACGGCCGACATATCCAACCTCGGTAAACTTTGTCGCCTCGACCTTAACGAACGGTGCATGAACCAGCTTGGCAAGCCTTCTTGCAATCTCCGTTTTGCCGACGCCGGTGGGACCGATCATCAGTATGTTCTTCGGTACGATTTCATCCCGCTCGTCATCCGTAAGCAAGCTCCGGCGATAGCGGTTCCGAAGTGCTACAGCGACCGATTTTTTAGCTTCCTTTTGGCCTACAATGTATTTATCCAGCTCGGATACAATCTGTCTTGGCGTCATCGATTCTTTACTCATCGCGAATACCTCCACCCCTGATATGGCTATATGTTGCTGTATGGCATCCTTACAGCTCTTCGACAATAATATTGCTGTTGGTATAGACACACACCTCAGAAGCGATCTGAAGCGCTTCTCTGGCTATATCCTTCGCTTCCATATGTCCGGCATGACGCTTAAGCGCCCGTCCTGCCGACAAGGCAAAATTGCCGCCTGACCCAATGGCCAGCACATCATCATCAGGCTCGATGATTTCGCCGCCACCTGAAATCAGCAGCATCCCGGTTTTATCCATAACAATCATCAAAGCTTCAAGCTTGCGAAGCACACGGTCTTGACGCCAATCCTTCGCGAGTTCAACAGCGGCGCGCTGCAGATTTCCATGGTGCTCTTCCAGCTTGCCTTCGAATTTCTCAAATAACGTGATTGCATCCGCCACAGAACCGGCAAAACCGGCGACAACTTGTCCCCGGTAAAGACGGCGCACTTTCTTGGCGGTCTGCTTCATGACTACACTTTCACCAAATGTAACTTGGCCATCGCCGGCAATAGCTGCTGTGCCATTATGCCGTACTGCACAAATTGTAGTGGCGTGAAAAGTCATTTCCATGATGGCAAGACCTCCCTAAGAAAATAAGATTAGATTGTATTTAGTTCGTTAGCATTAATAAATACGCGTACTCCGTCAAGAGCTCTGCTTGCAAGCGCTTCGTTCTTTTCCTTTTTGTTGCGAATGCGCTTCTCGAGACTCGGAAGAAGGCCGAAGTTCGCATTCATCGGCTGGAAGTTATCTGGATCTGCATGGGTTATGTAATAGGCCATGCTCCCGATAGTTGATTCCTGAGGGAATACGATCCCCTCCTGCCCCTGAGCGGCTCTTGCTGCATTGATCCCGGCAATCAATCCGGATGCCGCCGATTCAACATATCCTTCTACGCCCGTCATTTGTCCCGCCAGATACAGATTTGGCCGTGTTTTCACCTGATAGGTTTGTTCCAGCAGTCTAGGCGAATTGACAAACGTATTGCGGTGCATAACACCGTAACGCACAATTTCGGCGTTCTCAAGTCCCGGAATCATGGAAATGATCCGCTTCTGTTCGCCCCACTTCAGATGAGTCTGGAAACCGACAAGATTGTAGAGGGTACCTGCGGCATTATCCTGACGGAGCTGCACCACAGCGTGCGGCAGCTTGCCTGTATGCGGGTTCACCAATCCAACAGGCTTCATCGGGCCAAACAAGGCGGTTTGTTTACCACGCTTCATCATGACCTCGATCGGCATGCAGCCCTCGAAATAAATCTCCTTCTCAAACTCTTTCAATTGAGCGACTTCGGCATTGATAAGAGCGTCATAGAAAGCGTCGAACTCTTCTTCTGTCATGGGACAATTCAGATAAGCCGCTTCGCCTTTATCATAACGGGATGCCAGATAAACCTTGCTCATATCAATTGAATCTTTTTCCACGATCGGAGCAGCCGCATCGTAAAAATAGAAATAGTCCTCACCCATCAGCTCACGAATCTGTGATGACAACGCGGGCGAGGTCAGCGGCCCAGTAGCAATAACAACGATGCCTTCTTCAGGTATATGCTGAATTTCTTCATTTACAACCTCAATTAAAGGATGCTGATGCAGAGTTTCCGTAATTTCTCCCGAAAAACCGTCACGGTCAACGGCCAATGCGCCGCCAGCCGGGACGGAATTGCGGTCTGCCGAACCGATGACAAGCGAGTTCAGCATCCGCATTTCTTCCTTCAATACCCCTACTGCGTTGGTTAAACCGTTCGCCCGAAGCGAATTACTGCATACAAGCTCAGCGAACTTGTCCGTATGATGAGCCGGCGTCTTAACGACCGGCCGCATCTCATATAATGTAACGGGTATGCCCCGGCTAGCGATCTGCCAGGCAGCTTCACTGCCGGCAAGCCCTGCACCGATAACCGTAACCCTCTGTGAATCTGTCAACGTCATTACCCCCTGTATGCCTTACAAATCTGCTGCGTCGTCTTGTTCCTCGACCATTTCGGAATAATCACAAGAAGTACATTGAAGCTTGATGCCTTGCTTGCTTTTCTTCTCTACCATTAAGCTGCTGCAATTCGGACACGGCTTCGTTGACGGTTTATCCCATGATACGAAATCACATTCGGGATAACGATCACATCCAAAGAAGACGCGCCCCTTCTTGCTTCGTCGTTCCACGACATGGCCTTCCTTGCATTTCGGGCACGCCACGCCGATATCTTTCACGATCGGCTTGGTATTCCGGCAATCCGGGAAGCCTGAGCATGCAAGAAACTTGCCAAACCTGCCCAGCTTATAGACCAACGGCTTTCCGCACTTTTCGCAGATCTCGTCGGAAACCTCATCTTCGATTTCGATTTCCTTCATTTCTTCCTCTGCTACTTCAAGGCGCTTTTCGAAGGATTCATAGAACTCTGCCAATACTTTGACCCAATCTTCGGAGCCCTCCTCCACATGGTCGAGGTCCTCTTCCATGTTAGCCGTAAACTCCACATTGAGAATTTCCGGGAAGAACTGCTCCATCTGCTCGATGACAAGTTCACCGAGCTCGGTTGGCATGAATTTCTTCTCTTCGATGGCAACGTAGCCTCTCTTCTGGATCGTCTCCAGTGTCGGTGCATACGTACTAGGTCGCCCTATGCCGAGCTCTTCCAGCGTCCGGACAAGACGTGCTTCCGTATAACGCGGAGGTGGCTGCGTGAAGTGCTGCTTCGGCTCAATGTCCTGCTTCTCCAGAATGTCGCCACTATGAAGCTCCGGCAGGTATTTATCTTCTTCTGTCGTCCCGTCGTCGTTGCCTTCGACGTAAACCTTCATGAATCCAGGGAAACGAACCTTCGAACCTGTTGCGCGGAAGACGGCCTTGCCCGCGGCAATATCAACAGAAAGCGTATCCAGCACTGCAGAAGACATCTGACTTGCCACAAAACGCTCCCAGACCAGTTTGTACAAGCGGAGCTGATCACGGCTCATAAACGGCTTCATGGATTCAGGATCCCGCAGCACCGATGTAGGACGAATCGCTTCATGCGCATCCTGAGCGTTGGCTGCTTTTTTCGAGTATTGTCTCGGGCTCTCCGGAACGAACGGATCACCATACTTCTCGGTGATGTATTCTTTTGCTTCTTCTTGAGCCGTCCCTGAGATGCGCGTGGAGTCCGTACGCATGTAGGTAATCAAACCGACGGTGCCTTCCTTGCCAAGCTCGACGCCCTCGTACAGCTGCTGGGCAACGGACATGGTCTTAGCCGCCCGGAAACCAAGTTTACGTGCAGCTTCCTGCTGCAAGGAACTCGTTGTAAACGGTGGAGACGGATGGCGCTGACGCTCTCGTTCTTTTACTTCGCTGACTTGGAAGGAAGCATCCCGAATCGCTTGAAGAATTTCATTTACTTCCTGTTCATTGGTCAGCTCTTTCTTTGCGCCATTAAGCTGCGTGAATTTGGCTTCGAATGCAGAACCTTTAATGGCCAGTTTGGCCGTAATGGTCCAATATTCTTCCGGCACGAAAGCGCTTATCTCATTCTCGCGGTCGAGAATGATTTTGACAGCTACCGATTGAACACGGCCGGCAGAGAGTCCCTTTTTCACTTTCTTCCATAGAATAGGGCTGATCTTATAACCAACCAATCGGTCCAGGATACGTCTTGCCTGCTGCGCGTTGACCAGATCCATGTTAATTTTGCGCGGCGTCTTGAAGGCATCCTTCACGGCTGTTTTCGTTATTTCATTAAATACAACCCGCAGGCTTTGAGTATCATCCAGCTCCAATGCATGCGCAAGATGCCATGCAATGGCCTCCCCTTCGCGATCGGGGTCAGCTGCGAGGTACACTTTTTTCACCTTTTTGCTAGCATCCTTAAGTTCCTTTAAGACAGAACCTTTTCCGCGGATCGTAATGTATTTCGGATTGAAGTCGTTTTCTACTTCAACCCCGATCTGGCTCTTCGGCAAATCGCGAACATGACCCATCGAAGCCTTCACGATATACTTGCTGCCGAGATATTTGCCAATCGTTTTCGCCTTAGCAGGCGACTCTACGATGACGAGTGAATCCGCCACAGGTTCATCCTCCTCTCCAACATTCAAACTTTCCCATTAAATGATCTTATATATAGCACCGGGTAATTGGGTAATCTGCTTTTTTATGATTAAAGATAACAGAACTGAATGCAAATGTCCAAAATCCCACCGGGTTAACTCGATCATTTCATCCAGCGACCCGGGACCCTGTTCGAGCATATGGTATATTTGTCGTTCGTCATTTGTCAACCCGGCTAGTTCATCGGGCTGCTCCTGACGAGGGGCCCGCCGCTCCTTATTGTATGTACCGGAGGCCACTTTTGGCAACAAGGAATCATATTCTTCTATTATATCCCTTGCTTCCGTGACCATCTTGGCTCCTTGCTTGATCAAATCCAAAGTCCCTCTGCTCTTGGGTGAAGTAACAGGACCCGGAACGGAGAACACGTCCCTTCCCGCCTCCAGGGCTAAATCCGCCGTAATCAACGATCCGCTGCGGGCATCCGCCTCCACCACCACGGTACCTAACGTGAGTCCCGCGATAATCCGTTTACGCTGAGGGAAGAACCCCGGTAGCGCCTTGGTGCCTGGCGGGTATTCGGAAATGATAAGCCCCTTAGCCGCAATCTCTTCATACAGCGATCGGTTCTCCGGTGGATATATAACGTCAACGCCGGCTCCGAGAACCGCCACTGTCGGTCCCCCGCTTCGCAAAGCCGCATCGTGGACTACGCTATCAATGCCTCTGGCCATGCCGCTGACAACCATGAACCCTGATCGTACCAACTCCTCGGATAGCATCGTTGCAATTTTGCGCCCATATGCCGTAGGCATTCTTGTACCTACCATCGCAATCCCAGGCCTCGACAGCAGATGTAGATCGCCGATGCAA
This sequence comes from Paenibacillus sp. FSL W7-1332, assembly GCF_037969785.1. Classification (NCBI taxonomy): domain Bacteria; kingdom Bacillati; phylum Bacillota; class Bacilli; order Caryophanales; family Paenibacillaceae; genus Paenibacillus; species Paenibacillus sp. FSL W7-1332. Next base: position 4,905,842 of record NZ_CP150209.1, read on the forward strand.
TACAACACCCAAGGAGCCTGTGGCGAAGATCGTAATCTGTCCGGATAGATATCATCGAGGGCTGTTATAATACGTATTTTTGAACGGTTTGTCAAATTCCATACCCCGGCTTCATGCTGCCGATACCCGGCATCATTCGCATTCGACAGATCGATCTGCTTTCTTTCGACAGCGGAAGGGAAGTCCTTGGCCAGTTTATTCGCTTTTTCGACAGACAAACCACAGGCCCTCCAATCATTCGCATCATAAGACAGCAACCCCTCATGCAGCTCACCGTTCGATATGATTCGGTTAATGGTCTTCCATCCGACACCTTCGCTTTCATGCAATGCGATCAGCAGTAAGCTGTCTAACTTCATAATGGGACCTCCTTAAAATATAAAATCAAAAACAAAAAAGCAACCCTTCATTTCCTGTTTAGGAAATAAAAGGTTGCTTACCTTAAGTTACGCCTTAGCTAGAATTACATAAAAAACTAGATCTAGTGAGTCGTGCAAGACTCCAGGAGACCCTTCTCCTCAAGCACGCTAACCAGGGTTGAGCCCATTTCAGCAGGTGTAGGAGCTACCTTGATACCGCACGCTTCAAGTACAGAGATTTTCTCCTTGGCTGTCCCTTTACCGCCAGAAATAATCGCGCCTGCGTGGCCCATGCGTTTTCCTGGAGGCGCCGTTGCGCCGCCAATGAAGCCTACCACTGGTTTAGTCATGTTCGCTTTGATCCATTCAGCCGCTTCTTCCTCCGCTGTACCGCCGATCTCACCGATCATAATAACCGCTTTGGTGTTAGGATCTTCATTAAAGAGTCTCAATACATCGATAAACTCCGTCCCTTTAACCGGGTCGCCGCCAATCCCTACGGCGGAGGATTGTCCGATGCCGCGAGCAGTCAGCTGATGAACGGCTTCATATGTCAGGGTACCGCTGCGCGATACAACTCCGACATGTCCTGGCGTGTGGATGTAACCAGGCATGATGCCGATTTTGCATTCACCCGGCGTAATAACACCCGGACAGTTAGGTCCGATCAAACGAGTCTTCTTGCCTTCCATATAGCGGGATACTTTGACCATATCCAGCACCGGAATGCCTTCTGTAATACAGATAACCAGATCCATCTCGGCATCAACAGCTTCCAGAATGGAATCGGCTGCAAAAGCCGGGGGCACATAAATTACGCTAGCGGTTGCGCCTGTTTTGGCTTTGGCTTCCTCAACGGTGTTGTAAACCGGCAATTTGACGGTTTCACCGTTCTCAAGCGTAATTTCGACTTCGGTTCCACCTTTGCCGGGTGAAGTCCCCCCGACCATCTGTGTACCGTAATCCAGGGCGCCTTTTGCATGGAAAAGGGCTGTTTTACCTGTAATCCCTTGCGTGATAACTTTTGTATTTTTATCGATCAAAATACTCACGATTGATTCACATCCCCTATTGTTATTTGAAAATGAAAGCAACCGCACGGCAGGGCTTTCGAAGCCCATCGTGCCATGCCCCTTCAGGAATGAAATATTACTGAACGAGGGAGACGATCTTCTGTGCTCCGTCGGCCATGGAATCAGCAGGTACGATGTTAAGACCGGACTCAGCCAAAATTTGCTTGCCGAGGTCTACGTTCGTTCCTTCCAAGCGTACAACCAGCGGACGAGTTAAGCCCAGCTGTTTAGCAGCTTCGACAACACCGGTAGCGATAACGTCGCAGCGCATAATACCACCGAAAATGTTGACAAAGATTCCTTTTACTTGAGGATCGGATAAAATGATCTTGAAGGCTTCCGTTACCTTCTCCGTTGTTGCACCGCCCCCAACATCAAGGAAGTTTGCAGGGTCCCCGCCATAGTACTTAATGATGTCCATCGTAGCCATGGCAAGACCGGCGCCATTAACCATACAGCCGATGTTGCCATCCAGAGCTATGTAACTCAAGTCGTATTTGGATGCTTCAATTTCCTTCTCGTCTTCTTCGTCCAGGTCGCGCAGCTCAAGGATGTCTTTATGACGGAACAACGCATTGGAGTCAAAGTTGAGTTTGGCATCTAGAGCCATGACGTTTCCGTCCCCGGTTACGACAAGCGGATTGATTTCAGCGATAGAGCAATCCTTCTCTACAAATGCCTTATACAAGGCCAGCATGAACTGAACGGCTTTTCCTACCAGTTCATTCGGAATATTAATGGAATACGCTAATTTCCGTGCTTGGAATGTTTGAAGTCCGATCGCTGGATCTACGACCTCTTTGAAAATCTTCTCGGGAGTTGCTGCGGCAACCTCTTCGATCTCGGTACCGCCTTCTTCGGACGCCATCAAAACGACACGGCCGGTAGCACGGTCAACGACCACACCGATATAATACTCTTTGCGAATATCGCAGCCCTCTTCAATGAGGAGACGCTTGACTTCCTTGCCTTCCGGACCCGTTTGGTGAGTAACCAACACCTTGCCCAGAATTTCTTCAGCATAAGCACGAACCTCGTCCAGGTTCTTCGCCACTTTAACGCCGCCGGCTTTACCCCGACCGCCTGCGTGGATCTGTGCTTTGACAACGGTTACGGGACTTCCCAAAGATTGTGCAGCTTCAACTGCCTCTTCTACCGTAAACGCTACCTTGCCGTTCGGAACAGCTACTCCATATTGCTTCAGTACTTGTTTTCCTTGATATTCATGGATATTCATTCTCGAATCCTCCTATCAACATGACTGGAACAAGGCTGGCTAACACGGAACTAATCTATGAAAGATTAACCTGTCAACCTTTATATATTAAACCCAAGCTATTGTAACATGTTTTTAAAACGCTTACCTTAAAAAGTTCACAGTTTATCCACTCGATTTGGCATGGGTATGATTCCTTCCAGATATAAATTGGAGAAATATGTAAAATTCATTTATTTTTTCGTGCAAAGCTTATCAATCCGACAATCCCCAATACGACAACGGCAATGCCTAACAATCCTGCAACTAGTGTAAGGATGATATTTTCCCATAAAATTGTCATACCGAATCCCTCTCCCCTCCCCGTAATAATTAGTGTATTGATTACTATTATACCATTAAATCCCTTTTTGTTCGCGTTAAACTGTGACGCAAAATAAAACTCTTTATCCTTTTTCTGCTATCCGGTAGAATGATTGAAAGATTAGTGAACGCAATTATAAGGAGATTCAGCATGAGTTGGTTGAAGTCATTTTTTCCGCTGCATTCATTATTTGTCAAAATGCTCGTGTATTTTCTCGTCGTGATTTTCCTGCTCTCCTCCTATAATCTATGGTCGATGACATTCTACTCCCGCAATGTTAACAATGAAATTGTCAAATATAATCTGACCCTGATTCGAAACACCGTCGATCATTTTGAGAAGCAGTACTCCACATGGAAAAATCTCCTCCTCAACCTTCAGCACGATGAATTTGTCGGCAATATCAGCAGGCAGGCCGATTCCGGGGGAAAGAAAGGCATCAATTATCTGCAGGTGGATACGGTCATGGATCAGATTCGGACCCTGGTAAGCCAGCCCTACTACCACTTAAATAATGTCATGATTTACTACCAAAATCATTCCTTCCTGCTTGAGCGGGATGGCATCGTCGATGATGACCGCATGTTTAAGCATTACTACAAAAGCGACTCCTATTCATACGAATTCTGGAAGCGTAGAGATCACGCAAACGGTTTTCTGCACATGCTTCCCAGCCGCACGTTCACCATCGGAACCGAGAAGAGTGAATTGCAGCTGATGCCTTTAATTACGAACGTACAAGGCAGCCCCTGGAAGATCATCGCTTTCGTAAATATGAAAAGCTGGTATGAATCATATAATGGAATGGCCGATTCCCGTTTTCTGCTGGTGGACTCGGAGGGAACAACCCTGTATGAATCCGCCCCGGATGCTAAATCCCTGCCACTGCCGGAATGGGACGGCCAATCGGAATGGATGATGGAGAAGGGAACCTATTACTTTTTCGAAAAAGGCGCCCGCTCCGGTCTTACCTACGTTTCTATTATTCCCCATAAGGAACTCAATCAAAGCATCAGCCGCATGAACTGGATGGCTGTACTCTTATTTGCAGCTACCCTGCTTATTGGTATTCTGGCATCATGGGTTTTCTCCCGAAAAATCAACCTGCCGCTCAAGAGAATGGTTACGGGCCTGGGCCAAGCGGAGATGGAGCTATATCAAGGGAGTATCTCCGAATTCAGCGCCATTTCCAACCATCTGAAGGGTTTGCAGCATGAACGTAAGATCATCAAGGAATGGATGGACCATACCAAACCGCTGCTGACAAGCTACCATTATTTGGCCCAGTTCAAAAACATTGCCCTTGATACCAACGCTTCCAACGAACTTTGGGTCGGCGAGGGTGAATTTATGGTTATCGTTTATCAGTTGAGATACCGGCACGTCCCTTCGCGTCAGCTTGATGCCTTAATGACAAGGGCAACCGGCAAGATCAAAGACATGATTACGCTGCAGATCCAAGAATCGTTTCCCATATCCCATACCCTTCAGATGGAGGGCAAGCAGATTTTAACCATTGTGTATACACAAGAAAAATCCGACATGCTGCAGCAGTGTCTCAATCAGCTCAAACAGATTTTTGATCAAGATCAAAGCACCTATCTCGTGAATATTGCGGTTTCGTCCGTGTTCCAGCAAACCTCTGATTTTGACCGGGCTTATGCAGAAGCCATGTCGCTCCTGCAACAAGCCATGCCGATTGAGGAAACCCAGATCATCTGGGAGAAGGAACGCCGAGAAGATGTAACAGGATTCACCGCCGAGCAGGAACACGAATTTTACGTGAACTTACAGGCTGGTAACGAGAGCAGCTGCCAATCGCTCATTGAGCGCGCCCTGGATCGATTGCAGCGGCAAGAGGCCACGGCCGATCAACTAAGCCACTTTGCCAAATCGGTCTCGGTCCGCATGAGAAGGACAGTAGAACTGCTGAAAATCAATACCGACGCCCTTCCGGATTACGCACAAAAGCTTGCATATAGCGTAACCCCCGAGCAATACCGGGAAATCCTGCTCGACGAGCTTGCCCATGCAGCCCATGCGATCCGTCTGAAACGGGAGGAACATTACGATATCATTCAATATGTCATTCATTATTTGGAGTCCCATTACGCTGAAGATATATCACTCGAGCAGCTTGCCTTTAAACTCAACATGTCGCCAACTTATCTATCCGGGTATATTAAAGAGAAGACGGGGAGCAACTTTAGCGACCAATTGAATGCGATTCGAATAACAAAAGCGAAAGAACTACTGCAGACGACAAATATGCCGATTCAGGAAGTTGGCAACCGGATCGGCTACCGTAATGTCACTTCCTTTATCCGCATGTTCAAAAAAATAACCGGCCAAACACCGGGTGATTACCGGAAAACCAACTGGATCCGATAACACACAGGTGAGCGGCCGACCGCTTTACCTTTAACGCTAACCCTTAACCGAGCCTATCAAAGCCCCTTTTACAAAATACTTCTGTATAAACGGATAGACAAGCAGGATCGGCAAGGTAGACACCATAATGGTAGCGAATTTCAAGCCATCCTCCACCACCACGATATCGCCCACAACCGGACCATCCGTCCCCGTCAATTGCCCCGACAGCACGATGTTTCTTAAAATGACCTGGAGGGGCTGCATATCGGCATCCCGCAGATACAGCAGCGGCCCCATAAAGTTATTCCACATCCCGACCGCATAATACAAGCCGATGGTGGCCAGCACCGGCTTGGATAGCGGGAGCACAATCCGGAAGAAAATCCCGATTTCGGACAGTCCATCTATTTTTCCGGATTCCTCAAGCTCTTGAGGCATGCCCATGAAGAAAGTCCGCATGATGAGCAGATTCCAGGTACCTACCGCTCCGGGCAGTACCATGCCCCATATCGTGTTGACAAAGCCCAGCTCCTTCACGACCAGAAACGTCGGAATCATCCCGCCGTTAAAAAACATCGTAAAGACGATCAGCATCAGGATCGGTTTGCCCATGACCATCTTGGTCTTGGACAGTGCATAAGCCCCTAGTGCCGTTACAATCAAAGAAATGGCGGTCCCTGAAATCACGTAAATCAGCGTGTTCTTATATCCTTTCAGCACCCGACCGTCCTCGAACACATACTGATACATATCCAGATTGAAGCCCTTCGGCCATAGCCACACTTCCCCTGAGGCGATCGATGCGGAATCGCTCAGGGACACGGCCAGCATATAAACAAACGGATATAGACACGCGAGCACGATCCCGGAAAGGATCAAGGCATTGAGCGCGTCAAACCAATTCCATTTCGGTTTCATCACGTTCCTCCTTTACCAGATGCTGCTTCCGCTAACCCGCCGGCTGAACGAATTCGCCGCGATAATGAAGATGAAGCTGATGATGCCGGTAAACAGATCAATCGCCGTGGCATAACTGTAGTTGCCTTGCGTTAAGCCGACCCTGTACACGTAGGTCGATATAATATCAGCTGTCTCATAAGTGGCGGGAGTTGCGAGCAGGTATACTTTCTCAAAGCCAATTTCCAGTATTTTTCCGATATCAAGTATCAGGATAATCACGATTGCAGGCGCAATGCCGGGAAGCGTAATGTTCAGCGCCTGCTTCCACCGGTTAGCCCCATCCATCCGTGCCGCTTCATATAACTGCGGATCGATTGCCGTCAACGCAGCCAAATAGATGATGGTCCCCCATCCGATATGCTGCCATACGTCGGTCGTTACATAGATCGACCTGAACCAGGAGGCCTCAACCAAAAAGTTGATTCGTTCGAGTCCGACGGCACTCAGCAGCTGGTTGACTACCCCGCCTGTCGGGGACAGGAACATAACCGCGATCCCCGCTACAACGACATTGGATATGAAGTGCGGGAGATAACTGACCGTTTGGACAAACCGTTTCAAAAACGACTTGCTCACTTCATTGATGAGTAAAGCAAGGATGATAGGTGCCGGAAAGCCGAAGATCAGCTTGTATAACCCCAGCAGGAATGTATTTCTGAGAACAGGCCAGAAATCAGGCGTATTAAAAAACATGCTGAAATATTTGAAACCCACCCAGTCACTCTCCGTGATCCCCTTAAATAGGTTGTAGTCCATAAAGGCGATCGAAATGCCGAATATGGGAACGTACTTAAAGATGATGTAATACAGAGCACAGGGCAGAAGCAGCAGCAACAGGTATTTGTCCCGCTTCACTTTCGTCAAGAAACCCGGATTCTTCTGTGGTTGCAAAAAAAACGCATCCTCCTTTACCCGTTAGTTCAAAACTCATCCATCAGGCCGCTTCCCCCATAAGGACCGGGACCAGCCATTACTTAGCCGAGAGCCGGTCCGGGAAAAGAAAGCAGTGCGCTCATCTTGCCGTATGCCGCGCAGATATCCATTACTTGGCTTCGTTTAAGAACTTTTGCGTCCGCTCATAAGCACTTTTATGCACATCCAGCACCTGCTGCACGCCAAGCTTGTTCACTTCATTCACGTAAGCATCCCAATCATCCATCGGTTTCTGTCCTAGAATGAACTTGGCGATCTGCTCCTCATGGAATTTTTTCACCGTTTCGCCGACCATGCTGAGCACTTCATTTTCTTCATTCGTATACGCAAGCCTTGGCTGGGGTCTCGTTTCATGGTCTGGCGCGATTTTCATCGCTTCCCGCATTTTTGGGGAATACATGGACTCGTATGCCGTCATATCCAATACCGTATGCGCTCCGATTGTTGCGATGCCCGTCTTGGTTCTCAAGTCGCCGAACTCTTTGTAATCCGGGTTGAATTTGCGAGCCCCGTTCTCGGTTGTGAACGTCTCGCCTTCCCTACCCCAGGTTGCCAGCTCAATACCTTCGGGGGAGAACAAGAAATCAAGGTACTTCAGCAGCCGATCCCGCTCCTTGGAATTTGCCGCTACCGCAAACCCGTCGGACTGCAATCCGGCAAATACATTGTGGGACTTGCCATCCGGCGTTCCAACAGGAGGAACCATATAATCAAGACTAAACTCGGCTGCTTTATCCCCAAGCATTAACGGAAGTTCATCCATGATGCCGATATAATCGCTGGCGATAAACGATTTGTTCTGAAGCAGCAGATCGTTAAATTGCTTGCGTTTATGAGCCATGAAGTCAGGCGCAACCAAGCCTTCCGTGTAAAATTTATTCATATACTCAACCATTTTCTTGTAGTTGGCCTCTGTCGGACCATAGCGCCATTTATTCTTCTCGAAATCGTAATAGTAGCTGCTGTTTGTATTAAACGCAGGTGCCATATTGACCAGCGGACTCAAACCGTTGAAAACGGCAATCGGGAAGCTGTCAGGGTACAATTCCTTTAATTTTTTCGCGACGGTGTACAGTTCGTCGTATGTCGTCGGCGGCGTCAGATTGTGTTTTTTGAATATATCGTCTCTGTATAGCCATGACCGCCTGGACTGCTGCTCAAGTCCATACAACGGCATAAAATAGTTCCTTCCCTCTGGAGACAGAATAGCTGCCTTCACTTCGGGATGGTCCTCGAGAAACTTCTTATAGTTCGGCATCTGTTCCAAATGCTCGAAATAGTCGACAAACGCTCCGCTCTCCCCGTGCGTATTGGCGGCGTTCAAGCTGTTGACCATCATAAGATCCGGTATTTCGCCCGAGGATATCGCCAGGTTCATCGTTGTGGTGTAATCGCTCATCACGGGTTGTACCTTGAAGGAGATGCCGGTTTCTTCTTTTAAGTACTGGTAAATCGGCCAGTTTTCCTTATAGGGCCAATTCGTATGAGAGAAGGTCATCATTTCTAGTGTGACTTCTTTGCCTAAGGCGGCGTTTTCAGGATTCTCCTCTTTTGCCACGTTTTCTTTTGAGCATCCGCTCAATAATGTGCCGGTTATAACGGCGGCCAATGCCACCAACCCGAGCTTTCGGTTCCAAATATTCACGCAACCCTCTCCCTTATGTATGATATGTAACTCCAGCTACTGTTTACAGCAGCATGTCGTTTATGATTTTGATTCTACTTGCCGGAACCATGGATTGACTATTCACATTCCTTCCCGTTATTGACTGTAGCTACGATTCTGAAGAAGTGACAACTTTCTGAATTATGGTACATTCACGACTCAGATCCCGCACCGCGGTCGGGTCCTTGTCTCTTGGATGGAGTATCTTGAAGAGGAGTGCGAATTGACAGCCAAGAGGTAAACTTTTACAATACGGACTAGAGTCACCCAGCGAAAATGAGGAAGCACCCATTTCGAATCTTGGATGTTCTTTTACGATTCAATCCACTGATATCAGAAATGAGGTGCTTTCATTTATGTACGGAAAACTTCATAGCGCTTGCTTGCACGGCATTGACGGCGTTGTCATCCAGGTCGAGGTAGACCTGGCGAACGGACTGCCCCAAACCTCCATCATCGGTCTGCCCGATTCCTCCATTCGCGAATCCATTGAGCGGGTTCGGGCAGCGATTAAAAACTGCGGTTTTATCTATCCCTTAAAACGGGTAACAGTCAATCTCGCACCGGCAGATCTGCGCAAAGAAGGCTCTTCCTTCGATCTGGCAATCGCCGTTGGCATATTGCTAACAAGCGAGCAATGGACCTTTTCGAATGCCGGGCAAATATTGATCCTTGGCGAACTTGCACTGGATGGTACGCTAAGACCCATCACCGGGGTGTTACCGATGGTGGAGCAAGCGAAAAAGGAAGGATATGCCGGAGTCCTTCTTCCGAGCGAAAATGCCCCGGAAGCTGCATTGATCGGGGGGATCGAAGTTTATGGGCTCAGGCACTTGAATGAGCTCGTCCAGGATGGATCAGATGGAGTTATCGATAACCGTGAAACTGGAGGAGTAACCATCGCTGCCGTTTCGCTGGCAAAGCTCAGATATGATCGGGCCACGCATCCAAGCAGAATACAAGCGGACGGCCTCCAGGACAAGCAGCTGGAAGACTATAGAGATGTAATTGGCCAGCAGCATATCAAACGCGCTCTGACCATTGCTGCCGCAGGCATGCACAATATTCTGCTCATTGGGCCCCCGGGTACGGGTAAAACGATGCTCATGAAGCGCCTCCCCACCATACTGCCGCCGCTGGCGGACCAAGAAGCGTTGACCACAACGAAAATCTTCAGTGCTGCCGGAAAGCTAAAGCCATCCGATGGGTTAATGACCAGACGTCCTTTTCGGTCCCCTCACCATACCATATCGGCCGGCGGGCTCATCGGAGGCGGTACCATTCCAAAGCCGGGAGAAGTCAGTCTGGCCCATAAAGGCATTCTCTTCCTGGATGAGCTCCCTGAGTTCTCAAGGCATGTGCTGGAGGTGCTGCGACAGCCCTTGGAGGATCGCGAAGTAACCATCAGCCGGGCACGAGCGGTATTTACCTTCCCTGCGCATTTCATGCTCGCTTGTTCGATGAATCCCTGTCCGTGCGGTTATTACGGCAGTGATCACCCTCATCAACGCTGCACGTGCAGCGTTACACGAATTGCTCAATATCGCGCTAGAATATCGGGGCCCTTGATGGATCGGATCGACCTTCAGGTGGACGTGCCTCGGCCGAAGGAATGGCCTGGAGGCGCAACACCTATATCCTCCAAGCAAATGCGGGATCAAGTTTATGCGGCACAGAGGATTCAATTGGAACGTTACAGCAAGTTACCGTTCAGTTGGAACAGCGAACTGTTCGGCAGCTTCCTGAGGAAACATGCGGTGCTGGACAAGGACTCGGCTGAGCTTCTGCAAGCGACAATCGATACGCTGGGCCTGAGCATGCGCGCTTATGACCGAATCCTGAAGCTGGCCAGAACCATCGCCGATTTGGAAGCATCCGATAGGATACAGAGCCGGCATGTCGCAGAGGCGATTCAATACCGTCAACTGGATCGCCAATATATCACCGCCGATGAAACCACTCATTTGTGAAATGGAACTGGAGAGTGATATGATCTGGATAACAAAGGTCAGGAAGTTTGCTCTTATTGAATAAATAATCTGTACTGCGCAAAGAAGGTGATGGAGCTCGGGGCTCCTATCACCTTCTTTTTGGTATCCTTATAGATGCTTTGGATCGTATCCATCTAAAATGCATTCTCGATATGATCCATCGAGACGGGCGTCAGATCTGGGCGAAGAATAATGGAGATAACATCAAACCGGACCGGCCGTTCATAATAACGCTTTTGATGAACGTACTGCTGGGCTGTGTTTCGGACCTGCATCATTTTGCGGGCGTTCACGGACTCGGAAGGCGTGCCGAAACTGGCCGTACCGCTTCGGCTTCTGACCTCAATCACCACAAGGGTCCCCCCTGTTTCGGCAACGATGTCCAGTTCTCCAAAGCGGCAGCGCCAATTCCGTTCCAAAACCCGGTATCCTTTTTCAATTAGGGCAGCGGCCGCCAGCTCTTCGGCAGCAGCTCCTTTTTGCTTGCGGCTGTCCTTTTTGCCGGAAGGCGAGTTCATTATGGCATCATTCCTCCATCTTTCGCTTGACGATCCGCACGATAAACATATGTCAGCACTTCCGCTACAAGCTGGTACAGCTCCTCGGGAATCTGCTGATCCAGATCCAGCTTGGAGAGAATCTCCACCAAAGCTGCATCTTCCTGGACAGGGACGCCATGCTCTTTAGCTTTGTCTAATATAGACTCCGCCAATTTCCCTTTCCCTTTGGCAACCACAACCGGCGCTTCGCTCTCGCCAGGCGTATATTTCAGGGCAACTGCCTTTTTCATGGCTGTTATTTGCCCTTGCTCTTTCTCTTGCTTGGTCATATGCGCATGTCCACCCCTTTATAGGTTTGCGGGGTGTATTCTGCTGCCGTTCCCTGTACGGACATGTCTGAATTAGGCGGGGCAACCAGGGGCAGCGGTTCTGTTTTTACGCTGAGCAATTGGTAGCCGATAGACGAAACAGCTTGAGCCAACTCTTCTTTTTTTCCTTCAAACAGCTCCGCGGCGTAACTTTGATCATTCCGAAAGCTGAGGCTGACGATCCGGTCAACAACCTGCACATCGATCAAGGTCGGGCCCAGAAATTTCATGTCCAAGTCAAACAAAAGCCTGCAGTTGGTCGCATCCAGCTCGCCTTTGCGGCCTCTGCGGGATTGAATATGTACGGATGCCGTCTGTTCCCCATCGACCCCATGCAGAGGGATGAACATCGTGACCTGCGCAAACGGTGCCGTGCGATCCGTGTTTAGCAAGAGCTGCTGGCCTGTTAAATGCTGAACGAGTTGCTGTGCCGCTTCCTTTAGCGCAGGCGGCGTTTCTTGGCTGGATAGCACCTGAAGCAATACTCCCTTCAGTGTGTCTTGCAGGGCAAGCGCCGATTCACCCGTTTGCGTTGAGGCCATGACAGCCTGTTGTACGCCTTGGACAGAATTCTGCTGGCCGGATGGCACAACCGGCTGCGTCAAGCCCTGTTGATTCACGGCACCAGCCTGAGCATTCGGAACAGCTTGCTGATTCGCATTCGCCGCATTCGCCGCATTCCCCGCATTCCCTGGCGTGGCGGAGGCTCCTGGCGTACTCGCTGCTGCGCCACCGCTGCCAGGGGCAGGAGTGGCGGGCAGGGATGCTTGGGCTGCCACAGCAGCGGTTGGCTGCGCTGCAGCAGGAGGCGGGGCAGCCGCGCCTGCTGCCGTTGGAGCAGCTGCCGATGCGGACACAGCCGCACTCGCTCCGGGCGCGGCGGCCGTGCTGCTGCCGGGCGCCGCCGCAGGCTGCCCGGCTGGTGCTGCGGCGCTGCCACTGCGCGCCGCTTCGCCCGCGGGGCCCGTCCCGGCCCCGCGCAGGGCCTGCTGCTCGTGCTCCGCACCGAGCAGCTTCAAGAGCCGCCCCACCCACGGCTCCGCGCCAGGGGTGGGCGGCTTTGGCGAAGGGCCTGCGGCCCCTTCGCCTGAACCCGCCGCCGGGCCCATAGGCACGGCGGCGGGTTGGCCGGCGGCAGGCGTTGCCGTGCCGCCGCTGGCCCATGGCTGCGCGAGTTCGCCGCGCAGCTGCTGCAGCAGGCCCTGCAGCTTGGTCAGCAGTGCCTGCTGACCTGCGCCGGCCTGTGCGGCACCTCCAGCAGCATTGTTCGCCGCTGCTGCTTGCTGCTGCGCGGCAGCGATCCCCTCTGCGCCAGCTGCTGCTGAAGACACAGCGGACGCTGCATTTTTTCCGGCAGCCGCAGCGCCTCCGTTACCGTTGCTTAAAGCAGACGCTAGCTGCTGCTCCAACGATTGCAGCAGTTGATGAAGCTGGGGTCCAAACACCGCCTGATGCAGTCCCTTCACGCTTTCGGGGGTAATCGGCAGGCCGCGGTGAAAAGCGATTGCAGCCGACTCCGCCCATTCCGCCGCGGGAATCTGCGGAGGCTTCACGGCCAATGCCTCACGGAACATGGCGATATTCTCCTTCGTCAGCGGGACTCCTGCATTCTGCATACCCTTGATCATTTCGCGGTTTTCCTTCGTATCCGGAAGACCGGCAAAATCCAGCACCTCAGCCATCGAAGACGGGGACAGCGGCTGTCCCGGCGTTTGACTAAGCGGCTTGAGAACGGCCGTCCCTCCCTCTCCCGGCGGCTGAACCTGCAGAAGAGCGGTTTCCCCGGCTCGAAGCGGCGTTTCCAGCTTCGCCTTCACTTGAACGCCCTGGATCTGCACCACAGCTTCCTGCCCGTCCTCCGATACGTTCATAACGACACCGCGAACGACCTGACCCGGCTTTAATTCCAACGTCTTGGCGTCTCCCGGCTTTTGCTCTCCCAGGAGTCCGCGAATCAACGATCCGATGTTCACGATAGTTCCTCCCACACCTTCTGTATACCTTATATATCGGCAGCAGCCCGCCTTTTGACGAGGGCGGGCTGCATCGAAATCTAGAATAGCGACAATTGCTCAATCTCCATATTTTTCAGAAAACTTCTTCTATGCATCGCGGTAGGTCCGTGCAGCTGCAGCTGTTCACGGTGAAACTTGGTAGCGTAGCCTTTATGTACGGCAATTCCATATTCCGGATAACGCGTCTCCCATTCCCCTTCGCACAATCTGTCGCGAGTCACCTTGGCAATAATGGAGGCCGCGGCAATGGACTGACTGTTCGCATCGCCTTTGATGATGGCACGCTGGGGAATATCACATTCCACCTTCTCAGCATCAACAAGCAGAAACTGGGGAGTAACAGCCAATTGCTCGATCGCCATCTTCATGGCAAGTCTTGCGGCTTGTTTGATGTTAATGCGGTCAATCGTTTCCGCGTCCACCAAACCAACGCCGACCGCCAGTGCCTGTTCCATAATGAGGTCATAGAGGGTCTCCCGCTTCTTGGCACTGAGTTTCTTCGAATCGTTGATCCCCTCAATCACTAACCCCTCCGGCAAAATGACTGCTGCTGCGACCACATCGCCGAACAAACAGCCTCGGCCGACCTCGTCGATGCCTGCAATATGTATATAACGGCTCCAATACTCTCGCTCATACATTAGTAAATCTGTCATAGGTTTAACCCCTTTGGTTCCGAATTACCGTTTGTTACCTATACGTGCACATGGTGTTTCCCATCTGTTCTATCAATCTAGTAACTCTTCTAGAGTATCATACTCGCCACGGAGCGTCACTCTTTTATCCGTCCCCGCATCCCGGCAGGAATTGGTTCGTCCATCGCCGAACCATCGGTTATAAACCCCGAAAAAAAAGAGCCGCCGGCAACGGCAGCCCTCCCCTTATTCGATTATCGCTCCCTTGGCTTCAGGGCCAAGCCGCCATCGCTGACGATCCGAACCGGCATCCGGCTCATTCATTTCAAGCCCCGAACCGTCAGCCCTTACGGCAATCGCCCGGCCATCGTGCACGGAACGGATGGTTACCGTATCATCTTCCTGACGTTCCACTCGCCATCGCTGATTGTTATAACCGAGATATGTGTATAACTGAATCCGGTTCTGCCCGGTATCCACATCCAAAGCCTTGCCTTCCGGTGTACGAATGGAATACGTATCGTCCTCTCCTGTTGGTACCAATACCCATAACGGGTTCCCCGTACCCGTTGATTCCTTCACGGTAACGGGTTCGCCGTTTACGGATTTCTCGGTATAGATCACCTGGTTCACGGCTTCGTTCGTGAAGCTGGTTTTCGTCAGACGAGCTTCAGACGATTGACGGACGTAGACATTTTGATAGGAAGCCTGTCCGCCGAACACATTGACCCCAAAATGCCCTTCGGCAAATGTCCCGTCCATCACATCGATGACCTTCTTCCCGTCCACTTCGACTTGAATATGCGGACCTTTCGCTTCAATTCTCAGGTGATAGGTTTTCCCCCCTTGGATAAAGCTGGGTACGCTGTCCAGGACCTGACGTTCCTCGAATCGACCTTCGACCATGTAGAAGAGCCGAATCGACTTCAAACCAGGGTCCAGATTCAGATAATATCCGCTTCTGCCGTCCCCGCTTGACCGAAACAGCATGGATCCGGCACCGCCTGCTTCCCCAAGCCGCATGTCTCCCTCGAACGTGAAGTCTCCTGCCTTCTCTTGCGCCATATAATTAGCATCGCTTGAATGGCTGCCCCGGATTCCATGCTCGGTAAGGACCCACTTCGAGGCCGTAAGATCCGGTTTCCATCCCGTCAGATTCGTTTTGAATGTTCCGCTCGTGACCAACACGCGGGTGCTCGCCGATATTTTTCCGTTTGGGGTTGAGGCCGTAATGACGGCTTCTCCCGGATTCGCCGCTTTCATTACGGCATGGGTCTCATCGGATGAAACAATCCGGACCGTATCGGGATCACTGGATGTCCAAACCAGAGGTTTCTTCCCGTTGCCCGGGACACGATCCACGGCTGCGTACAATGATTCGGTCTGTCCCTGGGACAGGTCCAGCTCGTATGAATCCAACAGGATGCGGGAAGCTGGTTCCGATGGAGCAAGAGGCACCCAGACCGAATCCAGCTCATGCACCTTCAGGCATTTCAGCTTCACTTGACCGCCTTGGGTGTAAAAGCTCATCCCCCGTCTGGCCCGATCCGGAAAAATAACGTCCGAGAACACAACCTTTCCGTCATTGCCGAACACCTCGACGGAAGATTCATCGACATAAATACGCAGCTTGACCACTCCATCTACGGGTTGAAGCATAGCTTTGTGTTCGGTCGAGAACAGGCTGGAGAAATCCGTGGTTCCCGATGCCGAGCGGTCAATGAACATATGATGCGCGGCATTATTATAACCGACCACCGTCTGTTGTCCGCCGCCTTCCCGCAGCCGGAAGCCGAATTCCAGCTCGCTGCTGTCTGTCGGAATCTCGACTTCCGCCTCGATTTCAAACGCGCCGGCCTGAATTCCCTTTAACACATTCTGCGAGGTCTCCGTCACTTCCCTGTTGTTCACATGGATGACCGTATTCCGGAGGGTCTCAAGCTCAGAGATTGGAGACTGGTGCAGACGTATCCCCTCACTCGTCGTTCTGAGCGACAGCTCTCTAGGTATGGTCAGCTGGCCCTTCCAGCCCGAAGTCGGAAAACTGAAGGGATAATCCCAGTTCGTCATCCATGCCAGCATGATCCTACGATTGTCCGGCAGGTCGGAGAAGGACATGGAGGCATAGAATTCCTTGCCCCAATCCGTTCTCAGCACGGTCCCCGCCGTATGATCATTCATAAATTTGCCGTCTGGCGTCACATCGCCGATAAAATATTCCGCATCGGAGCCTTGGGTGTTCGGATTAGCGCCGCTGCTGATCATCAACACCCATTTGCGCTGACCCGAGCCGTCCACGGCAAGCTGAAACAGATCCGGGCATTCCCACACGCCTCCACGGATATATTCCCCATACCCGAAACGGTCCGTTAAGGACCAATCGACCAGATTGTCGGAGGTATAGAAGCGGATATGATCTCCCCCTGATACCACCATGATCCAGCGGTTGTTGGCTTCATCCCGAACCACTTTGGGATCGCGAAAATCCCATCCTCCGGGATCCTCGCCCTGTTTGCCCGGGTTCTCGATGAGGATCGGCCGTTCTTTCGAATACGTCCAGGTCCGTCCGTGATCGGTGCTGTAAGCAAGTCCGATCTTCTGATTCCCGCCCGGCCGATCAGGATTAAAGGATGTATAGTAGGCAATGAGTCCTTTGCCTCCAGAATCCCCGAACAGACCTGAAGCGTTCGTTGTATCGGCTACGGCGGAACCCGACCAGACATGTCCGAGATCGTTCCAAGGCAGTGCGATCGGCAGCCGGTTCCAATGCAGCAGATCCCGGCTGACCGCATGCGCCCACTGGCCTGCGTCCTGATGGAAAAGATGATACTCCCCTTCGAAATAGACCAATCCGTTCGGATCGCTTACCGAGCCTCGGATTGGGCTATAGTGATACTGCGGGCGGTATTCCTCCGTATAATAATCTTCCATCGGAGTTACGTACACGTCCTGAAAGTAAGCCGTTCCGGACTTTACCTTCATCCCGATCGATCCGTCCGCGTAACTTCCGTCGGAAATGCGGATCGCAGCGGGTTCGTAACCATCTACAGTGACTTGAGTTCTGTCTCCGGAGACGTGGATCTCTACATGATGCGCACTTGTGGGCAGGCTTGGGTATGTACGGCTCGATGCGCCAATCACCTTTCCATCCGAGGTTTCCAGCGTTACCCGGACCTGATCATCCTCTCTCCTGAATATGGCTTCGTATCCCTCCGTTCCTTGATCGTTCCCTCTCCAATAGAACCCGGCTTCAGCCTGTCCCCCTAAGGTGATATTGCCTTCCAGCACATAATCCGCAGCCGCATTCTTATAGATTCTGTAGGCTTCGAGCCCTTCCGATGCCGATCCCTTAAGCCCTTTGATGTCAGGCTGCCAGTCCCCGCTCGTATTTACCGGTCCGAACAAGTTGCCTTTCCACTCGCTCACCTTGATATTTTGAAACAGGGCGGAACCATCCCACACATGTAGACCCAGCTGTCCTGTGGAATAAGCCGTATCATCGACTTCCATTATCGGTTCATATTGGTTTCCCCAAAACACCTTGATATTGCTGCCTACCACCTTGACCTTAAGGTGAACGATTTCCCCTTGACTCAACGAGAGCGCTTTTTCAACCTTCAATCTTCCGTTCCCTTCGCGGGCATCCTTGAGGCGAACCAAGCCTGCACTGGGTACGATTTGCAGCATATACGATGACCAGCCGTCAACGCTTGAACGAAAGACCAGCGAAGCATCTGCTTGCATATCCGTAATCATCACATCGGCTTCATAGACAAAATCATCCGCTCTGGTTGCTGAGATCGCCGCTGCATTCTCACTTGAATCGGAACTAAGCCGTAAACCTTCTGCCGTTTGTTCCATATTGCCACTGCCCTTCAACTGCCACCCTTCGAGGTTGGTCTTTACATTGGATACGCTTTCAAAAATGTCGTTTTCTCCTTTCCCTTTCAAAGCTGCATTCGCTTCTTGGATCGCTGACGCAGCCCATGCCGAATCCGGAATGACGCTTGTCGCCAGCAATAAGGTCATCGTGATCGCAGACATCGTGCGCAGCAACATCGTATGTACATCCTGCGGTAATTTCATATAACCACCTCGTTTCGATTCTTTACCACACGTTATATAGGAAGGAACAGCCCGAACACTCGGGCTGATCTCCCAATTGTTTATCGTTGCGAATCTTGCCATGCCCGGATTCCCAGAGCCAATGCGCCGCATAAACCGGACTGGGTGCCTAATACCGGAGGAACTATATAATTCTCGATATCGTGTACAATTTCGTCGGCAAGCACATATCCGTTCAAATTGCGCTTCACCTCTGCACGAATGAGGGAATACAGCTGAGCTTGCTGCATAACCCCGCCGCCCAGTATGATCTTCTCCGGGGAATTCGTCAGGATCAGTCCGGTTATGGATTGCGCTATATAATAGGCTTCGATTTCCCAAGCGGGATGGTCGGCCGGCAGCAGATGTCCTTTCAACCCCCATCGGGCTTCAAGCGCCGGCCCTGCTGCCAATCCTTCCAAGCAATCGCCATGGTAAGGACAGGTTCCTCCAAAGCCATCTTCCGGATGGCGTTTAACGGGAACATGGCCTCCTTCCGGATGAACCAATCCATGAACCAGTCGTCCTTCGGCATAAAGGCCGATCCCAAGACCTGTACCCACCGTATAATAAGCGCAACTGCTCAGCCCCCTCGCTGCTCCCCAAGTCGCTTCTCCATAAGCAGCTGCATTGACATCCGTATCCCAGCCATAGGGAATGTTCATATGCGACTTCATCTTACCAAGGACATCTGTATGCGACCATCCAGGTTTCGGTGTTGACGTTACATATCCGTATGTCGGGCTCTCCTGTTTCAGATCGATGGGGCCAAATGACCCGATGCCAATGGCTTCTACCTCATGATCCTTGAAGTAGGAAATGGCTCTGGATAATGTCCCTTCCGGCTGTCCTGTCGGAAAGCTGATGCTGTCCTTGACGATTCCGTCTTCACTTCCAATACCGCAGACAAATTTGGTGCCGCCCGCTTCCATTGCTCCAATATGCATACTGCCGGATCTCCTTATGTCTTATCGATTCATATTACTTTAACTGGCCACCAGATGAAGAAACCTCATAGATATGGAGGGATTCTATGACCTTCCGGTTATCATCAGCAAACACGGTTATGCCCGTTGATGCGGGATCAGGATAAATTAAATCCGTGATCACCGCCTGCCCGCGATCCGCGAACAGCTCCACGGACGAACGGTCCACGAAGATCCGCAGTTCCAGCATAGAGCCCGGTGTCTTTAACGGTGCCGCATGCTTGCCGGGGAAATCTTTGTGGAAATCCGCCTGCCCTGAACGGCTGCGATCCACGTATACTTCGGCTAACCTTGCATCCCAACCGACCAACGTTTCTTGTCCTAATCCTGCCCTTACCTTCAAACCAAGCGAAGATGCTGGATCAAAGCGGACAAGGATCTCGAAGTTCTCCAGCCGTACAGCCGCTAATCGGACAGCAGCTTCATCCACGGCTATATCACGCAAGGAAAGCACCTCATGACGATACTCTTCGATTTCACGAATCGGCTGCTGCGTTACCATGACTTCACCTTGCAGCGTCTCCAGCTTGAGTTCCCGCACCAAGGTCATGGCCCCCCTCCAACCATCCGTCGGTGTCAGGTTTGCGTATTTCCAATTGCTCATCCAGCCAATGAACAGCCTTCTGCCATCCGGTGCAGGAATGTCGGACCAGCTGACTCCGGCATAATTGTCCCTGCCGTAATCCAGCCACCGCACATCACACTTGGAGCGCTCATCCGGAATAAACGCTGTTCCGTCAAAATCTCCAATAAAATATTGCGTTCTGGAGCCCTCGACATAGGCCGGATCATCGCCAATGCTGACAAGCATGACCCATCGTATTCCATTGTCCTCCGTAGTAAGAGGGAACAGATCGGGGCATTCCCATACTCCGTCATGAGATCCGATGCCCTCTCCAAACTCGCTGGCAAATACCCATTCCTTTAAATTGGAAGATCGATAAAGACATACCGTCTGTCCGCACGCCACAATCATCACCCACTGCGATGACGGCTCATGCCAGAACACTTTGGGATCCCGAAAATCAACATAGCTGTCATGGCGAAGGACCGGATTTCCTTCATACTTTCTCCAGGTTCTTCCTTCGTCCTTACTGTACGCCAGACTTTGATACTGAATCATTTGCTGCGCGCTCGGCGCATCATGATGGTGAGTGAAAATCGCCACAAGCCCGGGCCCTTCGTCGAAAAATCCGCTGGAATTGTTCCAATCTACAACGGCACTCCCCGAAAAAATCGTGCCACGTTCATCCGGCGCTAATGCAATGGGAAGCTCTTCCCAGGAAACCAGATCCTTGCTGACCGCATGCCCCCAGTGCATGGGTCCCCATGTGGTGCCAAAGGGATGATGCTGATAAAACAAATGGTATTCCCCTTTAAAATAAACCATGCCATTGGGATCATTCATCCAGTACTTCTGTGGTGAAAAATGATAGGCATTTCGATAGTTTTGTTGTTTTGTCTTAGACATTCGGTGATCTCCTTCATTATCGTTATCATGGGTTTACGACCGTACTTCAACCATATGCATCAACGGCGGCCGCATTCCACACGGTTACTTCATGTTCCTGTCGTATCCCGTTTGTTTAATCGTCAGCCACTCCTGAAGTCCAAGTCGATCCAATTCCTTCAGATAAGCGTCCCATTCCTGATCTACTTTTCCATTCTGGTACCATTCGGTGCGCATTCTTTCCAGGTAAGGGAACAAGTCCGCTTCAATCGTGGATAAGCGATCCAACTCGTCGATGGAGAAGAACACTTTCGGATACGTATTCTCCGCTTTCATATGCGGTACCATGACGTCTTTCATGAGTTTGAGCCTCCACGCAGCATCATCCGGCATCGTGGTGTATTTGCCATAATACTCGTCCAGGATCGCAAGCGGCCCCGCGATGCTTGTTTTTTGTCTTAGCTCTACCGGAGCCGTGCCTTCAAGCGGAAGATGCTTCAGCATCCCTTTGGCTTCGTCCAGCTCAAAAATATTCTGCTGGGTATCGTCACCGTAGGTTCCCCAGTTGTTCTGAACCGATTGGAGCGGTTCATACATCGCATCGATCCATTTTGCCGTTTCTTCCAGCTTCTTGTTGCTGCTGGTAATGACCAATCTTCCCCGGTCAAGACCGATCCCGTTCGTTCTCGTCACATTGATCTCACCGGATGGTCCTGCAAGCGGCGACATCAGGTCATACGTATCATTCATGCCCGTGATGTTGGCTTTATCCCACGTAAAATACATGCCGTACCGGTGGTCCTTTCCCTTAGCCAGGTAGGTATTCCAATCCTGCTGGAAGGCTTCAATGTCGATTAATCCCTCTTCATATAATTCGTGAATGAATGCTATGGCTTCCTTATACCCCTCCTCTGCTGCGGTAAACACCACCTTGCCATCATCCGTAACAACGGTATGATCCCAGTTCTCGCCCAAACCGAATGAAGCAAACAGGAATGTCAGATCCTCGCCGCCCGGCTTATTAATGAAGGAAAGCGGTATTTCGTCCGCCTGTCCGTTGCCGTTCGGATCTTGGGTTTTGAACGCTTTCAATACCGTTTTTAGCTCTTCCGTGGTGGTTGGCATCTCAAGCCCCAAGGCGTCGAGCCACTCCACGTTAATCCAGGGGAAGTTATCCACCGATTGAATCCGCTCTTTCCCTGAACCCAACTCCTCGATCCATGGGAAGGAATAAATATGCCCATCCGGCGCCGTAATCATGTTGACGTATTCCGGTGCTTCCTCAAGTACCTTTTTGAGATTGGGCATATGCTGTTCGATCAAATCCTCCACGGGAATGATAACCCCGTCCTTCGCCAATTTCAGTAGATCATAGTCTCCGTATCCGGCATCGAAAATGGCATCCGGCAAATCGCCGCTCGCCACGGCCAGATTGCGTTTTTCCGCAAATACATCGCTGGTGTAGTTCTTCCACTTGATGTGAATGCCGGTTTTCTCCTCCAACCGCTTGTTGATCAGCTTCTCGTTAGGGTCGGCAGGAGCCAGCGGAGAGCTTTGCGTCAGGACGTTCAGGGTGACCTTACCGTCCGGCGACTCGCTTTGTGCCTCACCGCCACTGCCGCATCCGGCCAAGAGCAGCACGGCTGCCAGAGCTGTCAGCGTTACCGTTTTTTTACGGTTATGTTTCTTGAATCCCTTCTTATTCATATCAATGACCTCCCGAATCATATATTTGGATTACTATGTTGAGGGCGGGCCACTATTTGAGCGAGCCTACCATAACACCTTTTTCAAAGTACTTTTGGAAGAACGGATACATAATCAGCAGCGGAAGGCTGGATATCACGATCGCCGAATATTTAATCATTTCCGAGAGCCGTTTCAGCTCCGCCATCGCAAGCTGGTCGCTGATCATGCCCGGCGCAGCCTGGTTTTGTATCAGAATCGATCTAAGAACGAGCTGCAGCGGGTGCAGCTTGGGATCGTCCAGATAGATCATGGCATCGAAGAATGCGTTCCACTGGCCAACGAAGGCATACAGCGCGAGCACAAAGATAATGGGCTTGGATAGCGGCAGAACGATCCGGACAAAGATTTTCATATCGGAAGCCCCGTCCACATTAGCAGCCTCCTTCAATTCATTCGGTACCCCTTTGAAGAAGGTTCTGGACAAAATGATATTCCACACATTGACCGCACCCGGGATGATCACGGCCCATACCGTATTGAGCATGCCAAGCTCCCTCACGAGCAAGTACGTAGGAATCAGTCCGCCTCCGAAAAAAATGGTGATAATGAACAGCGTCATGAAAAAGTGTCGTCCGGCCAGCCGGTTCTCCGAAAGGGCGTATCCCGCACAGACCGAAACCGTTACCGTGAGAAGCGCAAATGCTGTTGAATAGAACACCGCATTGCCAAATCCGCGAAGCATCGCAGGATTGGACAGGATCATCTGATATCCTTCCAAGCTCCAATCGGAAATTTTAAAAGATAGTCCTTGATTCAGCAGCACGGTGGGATCCATGAACGAAGCAACGACAATGTAAACCAATGGAACGATCACGACCAGTACGGCAAGCGTTAAAAAGATTGCATTTAATGACAACAGAAAGCGGTCGAAGCGTGAATGTTTAACGGCCATGAATATGTCTCCTTTCCTAGTAGAGGCCTTCGCCTTCATTGAGTTTTCGGACAATAAAGTTCACCGTCACGAGCAAAATGACATTGATGACGGAATTGAATAAACCAACCGCTGCCGAGTACGCGTAATCGCCTGACTGTAAGCCGACCTTGTATACATAGGTAGCGATAATTTCAGAAGTGGGAAGATTCATGGAGGTCTGCATCAGATAAGCCTTTTCAAAGCCAATAGACATAATGCCCCCTGCCGCAAGTATGAAGACGATCGCCATAATCGGCCTAATCGTGGGCAGATCGATATTTCGAATGCGCTGGAGCAGGTTAGCTCCGTCCAGGCTGGCCGCGTTATGCAGCTCCGGGTCCACATTCGCAAGAGCAGCCACATAGATGATGGAGGCCCATCCGGCACTCTGCCATATATCCGATAGGATATAAATCCACCTGAAATATTCCGGCTGCGACATAAACATAAGCGGATTTCCCGTCATCCAAATGACCAATTGATTGATCGGCCCCGTTGGGGACAAGAAGATAAACAGCATCCCGACAATGACGACCACCGAAATGAAATTGGGTGCATATAGAAACAGCTGAACATTTTTCTTGACCGTCGCTCTGCGAACCTGGTTTAACATGAGCGCAAGCAGGATCGGCACCGGAAAGCTAAAGATCAGACCAAGAAAACTCAATTTAAGCGTATTCATAAAAATGACGTCAAAATTCGGCGAGGCGATAAACTTTTCAAAATGCTTGAGCCCAACCCACTCGCTGCCCAGAATCCCTTTAATGGGACTGAAATCCTTAAATGCGATTACGGCACCGTACATCGGGACGTATTTGAAAATAAGGGTCAATATAAGCGCCGGAGCTAGCAGTATGTACAGAAAATAGTTTTTCTTGATGAAAGCGAGCATTCGCCCCGCAGAACTCCGTTCTCTGATTATCCCTGCCCCCTGGTTGGCTGGTTCCAT
The DNA here is from genome assembly GCF_037969785.1 of Paenibacillus sp. FSL W7-1332. Taxonomy (NCBI): domain Bacteria; kingdom Bacillati; phylum Bacillota; class Bacilli; order Caryophanales; family Paenibacillaceae; genus Paenibacillus; species Paenibacillus sp. FSL W7-1332. The sequence goes on from NZ_CP150209.1 coordinate 4,930,446, forward strand.
TGAATTTTCCAAACCTGTTCCCCCGTTCTTTCTAGAGAAGTTTACATATTGCTTACAGAAAAGGCTTTCATTTTTCACTTTTGTTGAATGTCGCTTTTACAATTTATCAAATGATGTAACTTCAGTCAATCGTTTTTGTAAAAATTTATTTGTGCAATTGACAATATACATTGTTCGTTTACTTCATCCATTTGTCATAAACACGGGTAACCCATGTCGTTTATTACGTAGAATTACGGATTCCCACCCTTTCCATCCTTGTTAGATGATGTTTTAACAAATGTAATGGAATAACGAAGTCAATTTCAACTAAACCCCTGTTGTTTAAATGTTAAGTTGACTGTGCATTTGTAAAGTTGAGGTTGCTATTTTAGCTAATCTATTATACATTTGATTTAAGATATTCAGGTCAATAGCGCCTGGGAGAAACAACGAGACTAGTATGAAGTTGATCATTTGAGGTGAAATCAGATACATGACGAAAGAAAAAGTCACAATTCAAGATATTGCGGATGCACTGGGGATCTCCAGAAATACGGCATCCAAAGCTTTGAACGGCAGCGAAAGTATTCCGGACGAGACGCGCAGCAGGGTCATCAAAAAAGCAATCGAATTGAAATACAAACAATTTGCCTTCATGGAGACGGACAACCTGCTGACCAAAACCCCGGGAAACATCGCTCTTCTCACGGCGAATCTTCCGAGCACCTCCCATTTTGGCTCGCGCTTAATCAGCGGGCTTGAGAAACGAATCAGCGCGGAAGGCTATAACCTGTCCATTCATATCGTCCGGGACATCGATCGAAATTCTCGGACGCTGCCTAACAATTTTGAATCCTCCAAAGTGGATGGAATCATCTGTATTGAGTTATTTGATATGGAATACAGCAAGGAGCTCACAAGCCTCGGCCTTCCTACCGTATTTATCGATTGTGCCGCTGACATGTTCTACCCGGACTTGCAAGCGGATTTACTACTGATGGAGAATGAACACAGCACCTTCCACATGACCAGGCGGCTCATAGAGCAGGGCAACATGTCTTTGGGATTTATTGGGGACATCCATCATTGCAAGAGCTTTAATGAACGCTGGGTGGGATTTAATCGGGCCTTGACCGAAATGGGGATCCGGCTGGATCTGGAACAATGTGTTCTAAACCCGGACCGTGAGTTTTTCTCCGAGTCCGACTGGATGGAGAAGCGGCTGAAACAGATGAAACAGATGCCGTCCGCTTTTGTATGCGCCAATGATTTTATTGCGGTCAATGTGATGAAAGCCTTGAAGAATAACCATATCGCCATCCCGGGCGACATTGCCGTATGCGGCTTCGATAATGCGCCTGAATCGCGCATCGTTGAACCCCATTTATCAACGGTACATATCTATAGCGATGAAATGGGAATTGCAGCGGCCAACATGCTGTTGTCCCGGGTGAAAGAACCGGCGTTACCCTATCAAGTCACGCATATCCAAACAAAACCGCTCTTCAGGGCATCGACTGAAAAAATAGACTAGGGGATTGCAGAAGGAGCTGAGACTCCACCATGGACCTCCAGTTGATCCACAAGAAAGACGCTGATCGACATACTTGGACAGAAGGTCGGAACACGAGGAAAGAAAGTTTTTCTTACGATAGTGTGTGTGGGCATGCCTCTGATGTTTATCCCTTTATTGAAAAAAAAAGAACCGTTCTCCCGGTATTCGGGCAGAACGGTTCTTTCGGGTTGAGCTGGAGTGAGAGGCAGTTCATCCTCCCATTCTCCGTTAACGATTCAATAAGGCGATTCCATGGAATATCGCCCTAGTTTACCTGCGCGAAGCTCACGCAGGAAAATGCTTGAGGCTTTTTCCAGATCGACTCTTCCGCCGCTTACGATACAGCCGCGTTTTTTTCCGATCGCTTCCATGACCGCGACAATTTCATCCGGGTTATCCAGATCCGTGGGGCGCTCCTTAAGATCAAAGCGCTCGCTCATCGATTCCCAATAATAGTTGGAGAAATATTTGATCGCAAAAAAGGCAATATCCTCTACATTCAATATTTCCTCTTTAATGGCGCCGGTGACCGCCAGGCGGTACCCTACATTCTGATCCTCGAACTTTGGCCACAGGATACCGGGTGTATCCAGTAATTCCATCTCACCGCCGGCAACCTTAATCCACTGCTGCCCTTTGGTGACACCCGGACGGTCTCCCGTCTCGGCGATGTTCCGGCCGGCAAGCCGGTTAATCAGCGTGGATTTGCCTACATTCGGAATCCCCACGATCAACACCCGCATAGCTCGCGGGTTCATGCCCTTGGCGATTTGTTTGTCAATCTTCTCTTTCAGCAGCAGCTTGATCTGATTCGGAATATCCTTAACACCTGTCCCCGTGGATGCATCTACAGGGAAGGCGGTTAAGCCGTTTTCTTTGAAATGGGCTTGCCATTCCCTTGTTACCTCAGGATCTGCCAAATCGGCTTTGTTCATAATAATGAGCCGCGGCTTGCCCTGCAAAATCTCGTCAATCATGGGATTTCGGCTTGAGAGCGGAAGCCTCGCATCGATCAGTTCAATTACAGCATCGATCAGCTTCAGCTTCTCCTGAATTTGGCGGCGCGCTTTGGTCATATGTCCGGGAAACCATTGTATTGTCAACGTCGTCACCTCTACTTTGCTCTGCAAACTTTCATCGTTTCTATAGCGCCATGGCTAATGGTTGATGAGCCCTATGTCTTTAATCGGCCAGAAGATCAAGTCTGCTCGCCCGATAATATCCCCCAAAGGAACATATCCTATCATACGGCTGTCCGTGCTGTTGGAGCGGTTATCCCCCATCACAAACACATGGCCTTCTGGCACAACGCCGTCCTGAACGAACGAGTTCGGAAAGTCCGTGTTATTGTATAATCTGTTTTCAGCATGAGCTTGATCAATTGCTTCCTGTATGTAGGTTTCATTCACAGGCTCCCCGTTGACAAGCACTTTATCGCCTTCAACTTTAACCGTATCACCAGCAACTGCAATTACGCGTTTAATGAAATCCCTGCCCTCATCAGGAACATGGAACACGATAACTTCTCCACGCTCGGGTTTGCGGATATCATATAAAATCTCATTGACGATCAGCTTCTGATTGGATACAAAGTTAGGTTCCATGGATGGACCCTGCACAATAAACGGTTTAAAGAGAAGCCAGCGAATGAGAACGACGAGAACCAGAGCAATGAGAAGAGCCTTCAGCCATTCTACAAGCTCGTTCTTAGCCTTTTTGGCCGGTTTCCCCACGTTGGTTTCAATGGCCTCCTGGTGTTGATCTTTCTCCATAACCCACCGTCCTTCCCTATAGATCGCTTTCGCATGATAACGATTTTTGGATATACAAAAGGGGCTTGTATATACGCACAAGCCCCTTTCTACCGCCTTGTAATTAACGACGAATTTCTTTAATTCTCGCTGCTTTACCGCGCAGTTCACGAAGATAATAAAGCTTCGCACGACGCACTTTACCACGGCGAGCCACTTCGATTTTATCGATTTTAGGCGAGTTGATTGGGAAAGTTCTTTCCACACCAACACCGTAAGAAATTTTACGAACGGTAAAAGTCTCACTGATTCCGCCACCGCGACGTTTAATTACTACACCTTCAAACAACTGGATACGCTCACGAGTTCCCTCGATAACCTTAACGTGTACTTTTAAAGTATCACCAGGACGAAAGCTCGGAATATCTTTACGAAGTTGTTCTTGAGTAATCGCTTGAACGATATTCATCTATGACTCCCTCCTCTCACACAGGTGTTCTTGCATCTTCCGGAAACTCTATGTATTTCCTTCATTATCCGCAGCGGACCACCGTATTCACAACAAAAGAAATAATAACATATTTCGCAGTCCGAATCAAGTGTTTTATCTTTACACCCTCATGGTTAGGCCAGTTTTTCACCGAGCTTTCGTTCATAAAAAAACCACTTCCAGCATGAAAAATCATGCGAGGAAGCGGTTAGGCTGAACTTAATTTACGCTTTCTTTCGAGTCGTGCAGTCCTTTGTGGCGCTTGCCATAGTATTCAAGAATGTCGTCTACCGTTTGAAATTGGACTTCTGTATTGTTTGTATCTTCTATTTTCGCTTCCTGTTGTTGTCGATGTTCTGTCATGACTAGATGCCTCCCCGTCTCTCAAGTGTTTCTCCAGATACATATTACCCACCAATGAAGGGGCTGTATCAGTCATTATTAAAAAAATGCCCCTGAAGTATACAATGCTGGGTTATGAGCCAATTCTAAAGATAGTAATTCTGGCACCGGTTTGAGGAGCTGTAATCGACTTGGCCACTGGCGATAAATTATAGAGCCCTACAGTGTTACCTGCGCTTAAATTGATGACGGCAGATCCTGAGACTTCGGCGTTGGTCGAAATGGAGTTCATGTTCGCCGTACTCGTGGTATTTCCATTCACAACGATCCCAAACGTGTTGGGCGCCGTCGAACCAGTTTGGAGCGAAATCTGCCAGTCAAAGTAATAGAAACCAGCTGTCACGATGGTCAGCGTTGTTGTACCATTAAAAGTTACACCTTGAAGTGTGCTTGTAGAGAAAGTAACAGGTGAATTGGTAGCCACATTTTGAGTGGCACCGTTGCTGGCATAGATGACACTACCTCCCACAAGGGTAGCGGAGCCATTTGGACCGGTCGGGCCTACCGGGCCTGTTGCACCGGTCACTCCTGTGGCTCCTGTTACCCCAGTTGCACCCGTGATTCCTGCTGTTCCGGTTGCGCCTGTTGCTCCCGTTACACCCGTCGATCCCGTTACTCCGATTGCACCCGTTGCTCCAGTTACCCCAGTTGCTCCGATTGCACCCGTGGTCCCTGCTGCTCCTGTTGCCCCAGTTGCTCCTGTCGCTCCCGTAACTCCTGCTGCTCCGGTCTCTCCAGTTGCTCCGGGTATTTCTGTTACTCCTATCGCTCCCGTGACACCAGTTTTACCAGTTGCTCCTGTCAGGCCTGTCGCCACCGTGACTCCGGTTGCTCCAGTTGCTCCTGCTGCTCCCGTTGACCCTGTTGCACCCGTTGACCCTGTTGCTCCACTTGCTCCAGTTTCTCCAGTCGCTCCCGTGACACCAGTTTCACCAGTTGCTCCCGTCACCCCAGTTGCCCCTGTAGCTCCAGTCTCTCCTGTAGCCCCTACTGCACCAGTTGCCACCGTTGCACCAGTTGCTCCCGTTAGCCCTGTAACACCCGCATCTCCGGTAGCTCCGGTAGCTCCCGTCGGTCCTGTCACACCGGTTGCACCAGCGAGACCTGCTGTCCCCGTGGCTCCCGTCACGCCTGCAGCTCCTGTAGCCCCTACTGACCCTGTTGCTCCGGCTACCCCAGTTGCTCCCGTAGCGCCAGTTTCTCCGGTAGCTCGCGTGGCGCTTGCCGGGCCTATTGCCCCCGTTGCTCCTGTTCCTCCTGTGACCCCGGTTGCCCCTGTCACTCCTGCTGCTCCTGTTGCTCCTGCTGCTCCTGTTGCCCCCGTTGCTCCAGTCACGCCCGGCCGAGCGTTACTCGGTACGCTTCCTAGGGTTTCCTGGATTGTTAGACCCTGAACGCTCACAGCGCTCGTCCTTGCTACAACTGCCAGAGATTGAACGGCAGCTTGTTGGACAGTCACTGGAATGTTTAACGTCGCTACCGCTCCTGAAAGAGCATTCGTATAATTAGTCAACTGTTCATTCAAAAATTCAGGCGAAGCTCCATTCAAAAGCGAAACTTGAATTCCATCCGCTGCTGCTTGCAGCCTACTTAACTGTGGTCCGGAACTCCCTAATCTCGCAGCCTGCCGGTTAATTCCTTGGAGTACTTCTGCAAGCTGATGGCGCGACGATGCCCCTGGATTCGTCGTTGCATTCATAATATATAAAGGCAGATTGTTCATTAAATTGACCAACGGCACAGCATCCGCACTCGGAAACGCATACTCCAGCCTAGATTGAATACCTTGTTGTGAAGCCTCGATATCCGTTCCGATCTCGCCCCCGACTCCGAGTCGTTCTCCATATAATTGAAACAACGTCATGACTTCGTTCAATCTTGTTAGGATCCCTTCCAGATTGTCCGCATTGGAAATCCTTGCAATTTGCTGCACGGCCTGGCTAAGCCCCCGCCGTTCTCGCAGCGAAAACCTCATTCCCGAGACCAGGTCGTTAAGGCTCTGCAATTGTATTTTGATAAGCGTGAAATTCTCGTTAACCGGCTGTTCCACAAATGCGCGTAACAGTGACGTTAATTGACAGATCAATGTAACGAATCGAGTGGCTTGGTTCCTTCCTACACGGATTCGTCCAGATGTAAGTCCTTGAATGACAGCCTTGCTGTCCCTACGCTTCCTTCTTTCTTGCCTCAATCGATTTCACCCCTTACGATCTCATACATCCGCAAACGCCTATTTATCACACTATTCAATTCATACGAATTTTGTTCTGGGGTGCCAGCTTGAAACCGGTTCGTTTAAGGAATAAAAAAAAGAACAGACCTGTGCTCACAGATCTGTTCTTCGATTGAGCAAAAAAGCTTATGAGGATCCCGCTTCTCGCTGTAGCTTGTCTATATACGCTCGATCCTGTTTCGACAATTCCAGCTTGTCTAACAATTCCGGGCGACGCTCCCATGTCCGCTTAAGCGCTTGTTCCCGACGCCACACGTCGATATTCGCATGATGACCGCTTAGCAGGATATCCGGCACTTTCCAGCCGCGAAACTCAGCAGGACGTGTATAGTGCGGATATTCGAGCAGCCCTGTACTGAATGAATCCGTCACCGCTGAGTTTTCATTGCCAAGTACACCCGGAAGTAATCGGACTACAGAATCGATGGCAACCATCGCCGGCAGCTCTCCACCGGTGAGCACATAATCTCCGATGGACAACTCATCGGTAACAAGAAACTCACGAATTCGTTCATCGTAACCTTCGTAATGCCCGCATATAAACACCAGATGGTCTTCCTGTGATAATTCTTCCGCCTTCTTCTGCGTAAAAGTCTCTCCTTGCGGACACATCAGAATGACTCGCGGAGGCTTGACTGTTCCGGAGACTTCCGCTGGAATCTCCTCGGCAGGATTAGCCCCATCGCCGCCATGGTTTGCAATCTCATTCCCATTGGAAGCAAGAATATCCTCCACCGCAGCAAAAATCGGGTCCGGCTTTAACACCATCCCTCCGCCTCCGCCATATGGAGTGTCATCGACCTGACCATGCTTGTTCCCGGCATACTGGCGGAAGTTGATTGCATTCAAGCTCACAATTTGTTTCTCGGCCGCTTTACCCAAAATACTCGATTGAAATACGCCATCGAACATCTCGGGGAACAGCGTCAGCACATCAATCCGCATGGACTATAACAACCCTTCCATGAGATGCACGCGGACAAGCTTCGCTTCCTTGTCTACATCAAGTACGACATCCGGTATGGCCGGAAGAAGAATTTCTTTTCCCTGAGGCGTTTTGACAACCCACACATCGTTAGCGCCCGGCGTCAGAATTTCGGAGATCGTGCCGAGCTCCTCAGCAGGGTCTTCATCGGTCATCACCTTGCAGCCAATAATCTCATGGAAGTAGTACTCGTTCTCCGGAAGTTCCTCTTGAAGATCCGCTGATATCTTCAGCAGCGAGCCTTTATATTTCTCGGCATCATTGATGCCATGCAGCTCCTTGAATTTAAGGATGTACATGTTTTTATGAAAACGGGATGTATCCACCGTTGCTTCAATCTTGCTCCCCTTCTCGGGGACAATGTACAGCTGGCTCTTTGGAGCAAATCGCTGGTCGGCAAAATCCGTATGCGGCATGACTTTAACTTCCCCACGGATGCCGTGCGTATTCACGATTTTCCCTACAGTAAACAACTTTTCAGACATGGTCTTCCTCCTGCATCACTTAATGAACGTTCACGCTAGTATGACCGGCTGATTTCTTCAGCATGTACGAAAAAGGGCTAGGACATGCATCCTAACCCCCTTTCGTATATTTTAAGAAATGATATCAACGGTCACCCGTTTATCCATTTTAACCGCCGCCGATGTTACGACTGTACGCAATGATTTGGCGATACGCCCTTGTTTGCCTATGACCTTCCCGACATCGTCAGGATGCACGTACAGCTCATATACAATCAAGTGCTCCTTCTCAACGGTCTTCACAGTCACATCTTCTGGATGATCCACTAAAGCCTTAGCAATAACGCGAACTAATTCTTCCATAGATAACCCTCGCGATCAGTCTTATTTCTGATGCTTCAGCTCATGAAACTTCTTCATTACGCCCGCTTTGCTAAGCAAGTTGCGAACCGTGTCAGATGCTTGCGCACCATTTTGAAGCCAGTTCAGTGCTTTCTCTTCATCGATCTTAACTTCAGCCGGTTGAGCAACCGGATTGTAATAACCGATTTCCTCGATAAAACGGCCATCACGCGGGGAACGGGAATCAGAAACCACCACGCGGTAGAAAGGAGCCTTGTGAGCACCCATGCGTTTCAGACGAATACGTACTGCCATTTGAAAATTCACCTCCTTCAAAAAATGTCCATTCGATATCACCGTAACTTAACGGAACGGGAATTTCATGCCTTTTCCGCCAGTCAAGCCTTTCAGTTGTTTCATGGCCTTGTTCTTGCCGCCTTTAGGACCCATCATATCCGAGAACTGTTTCATCACGCGGCGCATTTCGTCAAACTGCTTGATAAGCCGGTTCACTTCAGCCAGCGAGGTTCCACTTCCCGCCGCAATCCGTTTACGACGGTTATGATTGATAATGTCAGGCTGCTGCTTCTCCGCTGTTGTCATGGAGTGAACAATAGCCTCAATGCGTCCCATCTGCTTCTCGTCCACCTTGAGATCCTTGGCTTGCTTCATCTTGCCCATGCCGGGAATCATATCCATCAGCTGATCCAGAGGACCGAGCTTCTTGACCTGATCCATCTGCTCCAGGAAATCCTCGAACGTAAATTCGGCATTGCGCATTTTGCGTTCCATTTCCTTGGCCTTGTCTGCATCAATGTTCGATTGTGCTTTCTCGATAAGCGACAGCATATCGCCCATGCCGAGGATCCGCGATGCCATCCGTTCCGGATGGAACGGTTCGAGCGCATCAATCTTCTCGCCAAGCGCGGCGAATTTTATCGGACATCCGGTAACGGCCTTAACCGAGAGGGCGGCACCGCCTCGGGTATCGCCGTCCAGCTTCGTCAGTACGACGCCCGTGAGCGTCAATTGCTGATTGAAGCTTTCCGCGACATTCACCGCATCCTGACCCGTCATCGCGTCAACGACAAGCAGGACTTCATCAGGATTCACTACGCTGTGAATCTGCTTCAACTCTTCCATCAGCTCTTCATCGACATGAAGACGGCCGGCGGTATCGATAATGACATAATCGTGACCGTTATCTTTGGCATGCTGGAGGCCCTGTTTTGCGATTTCAACCGGGCTTGTCTTGTCTCCTAGCGAGAACACCGGTACGTTGATCTGACTGCCGAGTACTTCGAGCTGTTTGATCGCCGCTGGACGATAAATATCGCCGGCAACGAGCAGCGGTCGGCTGTTCTGCTTCTGAAGCAGCTTGGCCAGCTTACCCGAAGTCGTTGTCTTACCGGCACCTTGCAAACCGGCCATCATAATAACTGTTGGCGGCTTGTTGCTCTTCGCCAGTTTGGCTTGGCTTCCTCCCATCAACTCCGTCAGTTCTTTATTAACGATGTCAATGATCACCATGCCGGGCGTAAAGCTGTCCATCACTTCCTTGCCGATGGCCTTCTCTTTTACTTTGGATACGAAATCCTTAACCACTTTGAAGTTAACGTCGGCTTCGAGAAGCGCGAGTCTGACTTCACGCATGGCGGCTGTTACATCTTCCTCGGACACCTTGCCTTTACCACGAAGCTTGCTAAACACATTCTGTAGTCTGCTGGTCAATCCTTCAAACGCCATATCCGCCACCTCCGTTCATACTTAATCCCATACTTTTAATCGTTCGACCATATCGGTCATTACATTCTTATCATGTTCACCCAGGTCGCTACGCTCCACCATTACCCGAAACTTATCCAGCTCCCGGATGCGCGTTTCATGCTTGCTCAAGAGGCCCAACTTCTCTTCATAGGACTCGAGCACCTGTTCTGCGCGCTTAATATGCTCATAGACGGCCTGACGACTAATCTCAAATTCACCAGCGATTTCTCCAAGGGAAAAATCATCATGGAAATAATATTTCAAAAAGGTCTGCTGTTTCTCTGTCAGCAGCTGCTCATAGAAATCGAACAGCAAATTGATCCGGTTCGTCTTCTCGAGCCGATTCTCCTGACTCATTTAAGGGCACCCCCTCGTCAAGGAAAAACACTTTACAGTTCGCTTAACGAACCTTATCATACAAAAAACAAAGAAGGATGTCAAGCCATTTCCCTTGTCATCCTTCTTCATGTGCAGGAAGCCTTCTTCCTACCCGTTCAACCGATAGGAAGAAGGTATATCAGTATCGCAAAAAAGTGAAGAATCGAACCCGCCAGAACAAACAAATGCCAGATGGCATGATGGTAAGGAAACCCCCGCCATACATAGAATATGGTACCCAGCGTGTACAGTACGCCCCCAAGGGCAAGCAAATTCATGCCTTGCGACGCTACAACCGCCGTTAACGGATTCCAGGCAATGACAATCAGCCAGCCCATCGCAATATAGAATATCGTGGAGAGGAACAGAAACTTCTTGACGAAAAATGCTTTGAACACGACACCGAACAGCGCAATGCCCCATACGATCCCAAAGAGACTCCAGCCCAGCGATCCCCGGATGGCAACCAGCAGGAATGGCGTATACGTCCCTGCGATGAACAAGTAAATGGAAGAGTGATCCATAAACTCAAAGAAATCCTTGGCTTTCCCGTCTCTCAAACCGTGTACGAGCGTGGAGCTCAAATACAGCAGGAGCATCGTTGATCCGTAGATTGTGAAGCTCACCACATGCCAGGCATTTCCTTTCAAACTTGAAAATACGATCAGCAGCACCAGCGCAGCAACGCTCAGTGCCGCTCCTATGCCATGTGTTATTGCATTCGCTATCTCTTCTCTGCGTGGATAAGTGTAAGTATTGGCCATAACAGGTATCCTTTCGCTTGAAATCTTATAGAGGTTATTCAAAAAACTGACTTTTTGAACCCGACTTATACTTCATTATACGCCCTTCGGGCATGCAAAATCAAAGCCGTCCCCTATATCAACCCCTCTGCGATTGGAAGAATCGCTGGATGGCGCTGACGATTTGGCGGGACGCGGTGCCGTCGCCAAACGGATTATGGGCTCTGGCCATGCTGTGGTACGCTTCCTTATCCGTCAGCAGTCGCTCTATTTCTGCCTGAACCGCTTCACACTCCGTACCAACGCATTTTAGAGTGCCTGCTGTAACCCCTTCGGGGCGTTCGGTTTTATCCCTCAGCACCAGAACCGGCTTCCCCAGTGACGGCGCTTCCTCCTGTATGCCGCCGGAGTCCGTCAAGACCAGATAGGAACGCTGCATGATATGATGGAGATCAACGACATCGAGCGGTTCGGTCAAGTGGATTCGCTCGTGCCCCTCAAGCTCTTGCGCGACCGCCTCCTGCAGTACGGGGTTCGGATGAACCGGATATATCACTTCAATGTCAGGGTGCTTCTGGATCACCCGCTTCACAGCCTCAAATACCCCTTTCATCGGTTCTCCCCAATTCTCCCGCCGATGCATGGTCATCAGTATTAAGCGGCTATCTTGCCGTAATTTGTGCTGTATCGGATGTTTAAAGGGAGCCTTTAGCGTCCACTTCATTGCATCGATTCCCGTGTTTCCCGTTACATACACGTGAGCCGATCGATTCTCGGCTTTGAGATTTGCTGCCGACAGCGCCGTCGGAGCAAAATGCATATCCGCCACCCTGCCGATCCACTCGCGATTCATCTCCTCTGGAAACGGCGCGTATTTGTCATACGTCCGCAGCCCTGCTTCCACATGTCCCACCGGAACCTTCGCGTAATAAGCTGCCAAAGCACCAATGAATGCCGTTGTGGTATCTCCATGGACCAGCACTAGATCATATTTTCTAGCTTGGAATACCTTCTCCATCCCTTTTAGCAGGTCAGCGCTCAAATTGTATAAGGATTGCCCTTCCTTCATGATATTCAGATCCGTTTGCGTCTGGATTTCAAAAAAACGAAGCACCTGGTCCAGCATCTCCCGGTGCTGGGCGGTTACGCATACGATTGGAGTTAATCCCGGGGCTGACTCCAATTCCTTGACCAAAGGTGCCATTTTAATCGCTTCCGGACGCGTTCCGAATATAACCAGAACATTTTTATGTTTCACGAACCTTCACTCCCCCTCGTTTTATATGAAAAGATAGATCTGAAACCTCATATCTTAAGCATTATATGGAAAGTTGATAGATTCGTTCCGGTCATGAGCAAGCTTGTAGAAATCAACCATTTTTCTGCGATTCGGCTTATTCGTCCAATTCTATGAAGCTAGCAACGCATATATTATCCCGAGTACAAAGAAAGGAGGAAACCTCTTGGCTGTTATCATTTATCCGAGAACGATGAACTGGTCGTATATGAAACAGAGACCGCAGCAGCTTATGGCTCAATTGGGCGCGCTTGGTCATCAGGTTTTCTTCGAAAACCTGGCACCGCTGGATAAGGAATTCAAAGAAATTGAACCGAATGTGTTCCTGTTCACAGATACCAAAACCTTTTTGCACAAAAAGCTGCCTGCTCTTCGCAAAGAACATCCGATTGTCGTCTGGACGACCTGGTCTAAGCTCCGTACGCGCATTTCCACACTCTTCAAACCCGACGTCACCATCTACGACTGCTGTGATGAATTTCCGCATTGGGCAAAATATGAACCTAAAATGATTGATGAAGCGGACCATGTCGTATGTACCGCAGAGGTGATTCACACCCGGTTGTCCCTGGCATATCCGGATAAACCGCTTACCCTGATCCCGAATGGCGCAGACTCTTCATTTTTCCATATTCCATTCAGTGAAAGACCCACCGATCTCCCTCCGGGTCCTGTTGTCGCTTATATCGGCGCCTGGGCTTATTGGGTAGATCATGAGCTGTTCGCTAAGGCGGCCCTCCGTTTTCCAAACGTCCAATTCGTTTCCATTGGAGCTCCTTACGGCAGCTCCGGCGATTATTCGAAGCTCCCCAATGTGCATATACTCGGTGAAAAGCCGCACCAGGAGCTCAAACGTTATCTGACTCATATAGACGTTGCATTGATCCCCTTCCAATATCATCCGATTACGCTGGCAACCAATCCAGTCAAAGCATACGAGTATCTGGCATCCGGTGTCAGGGTATTGTCGACGGCTCTGCCGGAATGCATCGCCATGGAGCCGCATGTTACTACAGCGACCACCCATGATGATTTCTTGGGCAAGCTGTCCTCCATGCTCCATCACCCGGACACGGAAGAGCATAAACTGGGCCGCATTGCCTACGCCAGAGAGAATCGCTGGGTTGAACGCGGATTGAAAGCCGATCAAGTGATCCGTCAGGCCATCCTGGACAAAGGCATGAACCCCCATTGAAACCTTATGCCAGAATCCGTACCCAGCCATTCGGCTACAGGGCCATCGATACGACAGCCTATCGTGAACAAATCATTCAGGAAGTCTCACAAATAGAGCATGAGTGGATTCTATGGAGCGGTACCTTGTCTTTTTCCCATAAAAGCGCACAGCATTCCATTCCGATACCACCCCATATTCCAGATCGTGTTGTCTGTATATGCATGAACGGTGCCCCTCTATATTGGAGAAAAACCTGGCTGCTTGCTGCTCTCACCCGCTGGGATAACAGGCTTCCGGCTGCTAAATTTCTGTCTTACGATCTGCTGCCCGCCGATCCAAGCCTTACGATGCATTTGGACCCGACGCAAAATCCTCCGTATCAAAAAGATCTGGAGTATATTCTCCCTATTCTGTCGGCAACAAGGATACGAGAGAATACCGCCAGCTCGAAAGGGGCCTTATCCCCTGAAATTCCTCCGCAACCTGTCGTCTCCATTCTGATGAGCATTCATAATATGAAGGACTCTTTAGGCTGGAGCATCCGTTCCGTATTGGCTCAATCAAGCGATAGTTGGGAGCTGCTAATAGGCGATGACGGCTCGGAGGACGGCAGTCTCGAGGAAGCCTGTGCTTATCTTGACAGCAGAATTCGGGTCCTGTCCCAATCGCGTAACCGCGGAAAGGCGATCATGATGAATCGGCTGCTCTTTGAAGCAAAGGGGCGATATATTCTGGAATTGGATGGAGATGACTGGCTGGCACCGGATGCGATCGAACTCCTGTCCGACGCGCTTGACCAGAATCCGGACGGCAGAATGGCCACGGGGCGGTATGGATGCTGGGAACGAACCCGGCAGTTCGGTCCTCTATGGAGAAAAAATGTTGATTCGGGCCATCTTTATTCGTCTTGGTCTGCTTCCTTAAATCGAACGACTCGACATGGGCACCCGCTTGTCCCTCGAATGTATCGCAAGTCATCCCTAATCGCCATTGGGGGCTGGTGGAATCGGGAGGATCGTCTCGGGCGTATCTTCGAAGATATCGATGTCACCGCCAGGCTTCTTAAGCACAGCTCACCGGTTCAGGTCGATGCCGTCTTGTATCATCGCGTCCTTTATGGCAGCAGCACCAGCCAACGTAACCGCAGCCTCTTCGAAGCCTGGTGTCAGCAAACAGGCAAGAGCTAGACAACGCTTGAAAAGGAGGTGATACGTAAATGCATATTGCCGCTTCCGGGTACTATGGAATGGGAAACTTCGGTGATGATTTATTTCTTCACACCCTTCGCCAGGTATTCCACGATCATCACGTCTATCCATGGAACTCCCGATTGGATCCCCGCCAGACGGATGCCTTCATCATCGGTGGTGGCGATTTAATTACACCCTACTCATTCAATTCGTATTACTTCCCTCCGCAGCTCAAAGGACAGCCTACCTGGGTCTACGGTGTCGGCATCGTGGACGCCTACCCGGAACACACCTGGCCTGAGGAGCAGGTATCCGCCTACCGGGAGATGATCTCCAAGGCAAACCGCGCAGTGTTCAGGGATGAGCGATCGTCGGCCATCGCCAGGCGGGCAGGCTTCCACCGAAATGTTGAAACCGCCCCTGATATGGTATTCGGCTACCGTCAACCCGATATCCCGGTGAAACGATTCTCTAAGCGCCCCACCGTTGGCGTTGTTGTGTTTTCCTATGAATCGTTCCCGATGGAGAACATGACCAAACTGCTGGGGCATCTTATCGCCAAAGGTTATCATACCGTCCTTATTCCTGTTATTCATCATCCGGGCAACGCGTACTCCGATTACAACACATGTCTGCAATTGCAGCAGAAGGTAAGGGAGCTAACCCCCGGCGCTTCCATTGAAACACTGCCGTTTCTCATGGATATCGAGCTCACCTACAGCTTCATACAATCCGTGGACTATCTGATATCATTCAAGCTTCACCCGACGCTAGCCGCTTTACGCGGCGGCAAGCCTGTGCTGGCGCTTAGCACCATGAGCAAAGTGCATAGCCTGCTGAGCTCTTTTCGTCTCGGTCAGTACTTTACGGATTATCGTCAGCCGCTTGATGTGCTGGTCGATAAAACCGAAACCTTCCTTAAATACGGCCCTGGTCATGTGCAGCGAGTTATGCCCATGATCCGCGCAGCGGAGGAAGAAAGCACCGCTTCACTTCTGGATTTAAAGAACCATATCGAGGAGCACAACCGTTGGTAATACAGAAAGGAGAATGACTATGTGTTGCTTCCTGTTCTGCAGAAGACTTGCCGGCAGAGTCAAAATGTTAACACGGCAGGTCGAACTTCTAAGCCAGGAAACCAGTCAACTAACCGAACGGGTAGAGTCACTGGAGAGTCAGGTTCTCACGGGTTTAACGATTAATCCGGAGCTGATTCAATTTTTCGAAGTCCGTACCGGCCAACAAGTACGGGTCAGCACAACGTTTGTTACGCTGGAAGGAGTCGTTCTGGCTACTGCTGAAGATGGTGTTCAGCTCCGTGAAGCATCGGGTGACCTTGTGCTGATTCCATTTGCCAATATTACTTCCGTTCAGTAATACCTTCAGATGATACGGAATGTCAGCTTCAAACTTTCATTACGGCAAGGAGGTTAACCGATATGCGCTACGTGGATTGGCTGCAAGGATTTATCGGCTCGGAAACCGAAGTAACGGTGTCGGGAGATGTGATCATCGGCACGCTGACCGAAGTGGGCGAGGGAACCATCACCTTAAAAGTACCACCCATCATCTATGGTCCTCCTACAGATACTGCCATCATCCCGCTTCGTTCGATTGAGTTCGTTCGAATCGTCTCTTCATAAAAATGCATGTGCCCGTAGATTGAACCGAACATGGAAAAGGACCGAAAGTTATACTTTCGGTCCTTTTGTATACATAGCGACTAGACAAGTGCCTAGCCTTGTTGTTCTGCGGCATTCTCTTCTTCTTTAATCAAACCCGCAAAGAGGGCATGAACGAACTGCTCCGAGTCAAAGGTCTGGAGATCGCCCATTTTCTCTCCCAAGCCTACCAGCTTCACCGGAAGATTCAACTCCTGCCGAATCGCGATAACGATGCCACCCTTAGCCGTACCATCCAGCTTGGTTAATACGAGGCCGGTCACACCACTCTTCTCTCCGAACAGCTTCGCCTGGCTTAGCGCATTCTGTCCTGTCGTCGCATCAAGGACCATCAGCACCTCATGCGGAGCGCTAGGGATTTCGCGTTGAATAACGCGGAAGATTTTATTCAACTCTTCCATCAGATTCGTTTTGTTCTGAAGACGTCCCGCCGTGTCGCAGAGCAGAACATCCGCTTGCCGCTGCTTGGCTGCTTGAACCGCATCGAACATAACAGCTGCCGGGTCTGAGCCGGGCTGCTGTTTAATGACTTCAACGCCAACCCGTTCTCCCCATACCTCCAGCTGTTCAATCGCACCTGCACGGAATGTGTCGCCAGCGGCGAGCAAAACCTTCTTGCCCTCCTGCTTGTAACGATGTGCCAGCTTACCAATCGTGGTGGTTTTGCCGACTCCGTTAACGCCTACAAACAGAATGACCGTAATTCCATCCGGATTCTCCCTCAGCTCATTGCTGCTGTCATCACGAAGGAGTCCCATCAGCTTCTCGGACAAGACCGGCTGCAGATCGGCAGCGTCCTCGATCCGCCGTTTCTTCACTTCGGCACGAAGATCGTCCATCAGATCCATCACCGTATTGACGCCGACGTCAGCGCCAATCAGAATCTCTTCCAACTCCTCGTAAAATTCTTCATCGATCTTTTTCCGGCGAATGACCAGGTCCGACACTTTCTCGATAAATCCCTTCCGAGTTTTCTCGAGTCCGTCCCGGAACTGTTTTGTTACGTTTTCCGTTTTGCTGGAAATGCTCTCTTTTAACTTCTTAAAAAAGCTCATACGTACCCTCCATGTCGTTATGTTAAATTAGGCAATCTCCGCTTCCTCATTCTCAAGCTTGACGGACACCAGCTTCGACACGCCGCCTTCTTCCATCGTGACGCCGTACAGCACGTCAGCCTCTTCCATCGTTCCTTTGCGGTGGGTGACCACGATAAACTGCGTTTGCTCAGAGAACTCCCGCAGATACTGGGCAAACCGCACCACATTCGCTTCATCAAGCGCAGCTTCGACCTCATCCAGTACGCAGAACGGAACCGGCTTCACCTGCAAAATGGCAAACAACAGCGCCATAGCGGTTAATGCACGCTCACCACCGGAGAGAAGCTGCAGATTCTGCAGCTTCTTGCCAGGAGGCTGCGCAACGATATCGATCCCCGTCTCAAGCAATCGGTCCGGATCGATCAGGACCAGGTCGGCACGTCCACCTCCGAACAACTTCGTAAATACCGTGCCGAACTCGCGCCGGATCGCATCAAACGTCAGCTTGAAACGCTTGGACATTTCATCGTCCATTTCCTTAATGACCTGGTACAGGGTTGTCTTCGCTTCAACCAGATCCGCCTTTTGCTCACTTAAGAACAGGTATCTCTCATTAACGCGCTGATACTCTTCGATGGCCCCAAGATTGACATCTCCCAGGGAAGTTATCGACCTCTTCAAGTCACGCACTTCGTTCTGAGCGGCAGTGATGTCTTCCGGAATCGGATACCGCTGCTTGGCAAGCTCATAACTCAGCTCGTAGTCCTCGCTTAATTTCTTCAATATATTCTCAAGCTCAACGTCGAGCCGGTTTACCCCAATCTCGGTCTGGCGAAGCTGATCATCCACGGCCCGCAGCTGCGTGCGCTGTTCCTTGGTTTCGCTCTCTTCCAGCTCCAGCTTCCGGCTAAGCGCGGTGCGTGCAGCCCGCTTGAATTCCAGCTGCTGCGTAGCCTCTTCCTTCTTCAGCTTGTACTGGTTCAGATCCTCGATCTGCTTTACGCTTTCGCTTTCGTTCTGATTCAGGTCGGCTTGAACGGAGGCCAGCATCGTGCGGTTCTGTTTCTGCTCCTTCTCGTGGTTGTCGACATCCGACTGAAGGCGCTTGAGCTGCTCCTCCAGCGAGAAGGTTTCCTGATCCAGCTTTCCTTCGCGAACCTTGAGGTTTGTCAGCTGACTCTGAAGCTCTTCCTTCGCCGACTCATTAGCTTTACGGGCAAATTCTGCAGCTTGGATCGCCAGATGGGTTGATTTCTCTTCCTCCTCCAGCTCAGACAACAGCTTCTGCGCGCGTTCACGGCTTGCCTGAATCTCTTTGGCTTCCTTCTCTTGACTGCTCTTCTCCTCGCCTGCCAGCTCGGCTTGTTCGAGGACGTGGCGCAGCTCATGCTCAAGCTGCTTGCGGTCCCCTGCAGCCTGCTGTTCCTCGATTCGCTTGTCGTCTCCGGCTTTACGAAGCTCGTCCAGCTTATCCTGAGATTCGATCATTTGATTCCGGACGCCTTCAATGCCCTGCTGCAGCTTCTCCAGCTGCTTCTCGGTCTCCGTGATTTCCTGATCCAGCTGCTCCAACTGACGCTTGCGTCCCAGCAGGCTGTTCGTTTTCTTGTGCTGACTGCCGCCTGTCATGGATCCGCCTGCATTGACCACGTCGCCCTCGAGTGTGACGACACGGAAGCGATAGGAGAATCTTGCAGCAATTTTGTTCGCTTGCTCCAAGGTCTCGGCGATCACGACATTGCCCAGAAGGCTGCCGACGATGTTGCTGTATCTTGAATCATACTTCACCAGCTCGGAGCCAAAGCCTACAAACCCGGCTTCTCCTTCTGCCAAGTGCCGATCCGAAGCGGATACGTTCCGTGGACGAATGACGTCCAAAGGCAGGAAGGTTGCCCGTCCTAACTGGCGCTGCTTCAGGAAGGCAATCGCCTGCCTGGATACGGATTCGTTCTCCATGACGATATGCTGAACCGATGCGCCAAGGGCTGTCTCCATCGCAAGCTCCAACTTTTCCGGTACACGAATCAGCTCGGCCACCGCACCATGGACCCCGTGGAGCACGGATTTGCGGGAAGCCTTCAGTACTTCCTTAACCCCCAGCATAAATCCGTCAAAATCGTCCTGAAGCTCTTTCATGGTATCGCGGCGGGAAATCTGCGCCTCCCGCTTCTGCTCCCATTTCCGAAGCGCTCCCTGCGTCTCTTCCTGCAATTTCTGCAGGGATTGATATCGCTCACTCTCGCTGATATAACCGCTGCGGAGTTCTGCAATCTCTTTACCGAAGCGTTCAATACTTCGATCGATGCTATCTTTGCGGCGGAGCAGATCCTCTTTCAGGGCTTCCCATTTACCCGACTCCTCTTGCGCCCGATTCATCCGCCGATCCAGCGCTTCCTGCTGCTGGTCGGCGTAACGGATTTCATTCCGGGCTTGAGCCATTTGGTTCATAAGCTCCAGTAAATTCCCCTTCAAGCTCTCTTCCTGCTGTTGGCTGATTCCGCCGGTTACGCCCACCAGCTTCGCTTCTTCCGCTGACAGCTGGTCCCGCACTTGGGTTAATTCCTGCTGTAGCTCCTGCAGCTTGCTCTTCATGCTCGCAAGCTCGCCTACGCGCGCTCCTAGACGTTGATCGCCTGACTGCAAACTTTCTTCCAGCTGCTCGCGCGTACGTTCCAGGTTGCGGCGGCGTTCCTTGAGCACCTCGCCATAGCCTTCGCTCTTCTCGAACAGCTCACTGAATTGAAGCAGCTGGCTCTGCAGATCCTCAACTTCCTGCTCCAGCTGGCGCAGCGCTGATCTGTCACTTTCCAGCTTGGCATCGTGCGCGGATACAACGGTGGACAGCGCGAGCTGTTCTTCCTTCAGCTGTTCAAGCTTGGCATTGGCCTCGCTCCATGAGGTATGTATCTGTTCGATCTGATACACATACAGCGAGATTTCCTTGTGCTTCAGCTTCTCCCGAAGCTCCTTGTAGCGAATGGCCTTCTCGGACTGCTCTTTGAGTGGTCCGATCTGATCCTCAAGCTCCGTGACCAAGTCGTGGATGCGAAGCAGATTTTGCTCTGTTTCATCCAGCTTGCGTACAGACTCTTTTTTACGGGATTTATATTTAACGATCCCGGATGCTTCCTCAAAAATCCCCCGGCGATCTTCTGAACGTGTACTCAATATTTCCTCGATCCGGCCTTGTCCAATGATGGAATAGGCTTCTTTACCAATTCCGGTGTCCATGAACAGCTCCGTAATATCCTTGAGTCGGCATGATTGCCTATTAATGAAATACTCGCTGTCCCCGCTGCGGTGCACCCTCCTAGTTACGGTTACCTCATTAAAATCCAGCGGTAGTACATGATCCTCATTATCCAGAGTAAGGGAGACCTCTCCATAATTAACCGCTTTACGCGCATCGCTTCCGGCAAAGATAATGTCCTCCATCTTGCCGCCGCGAAGCGATTTGGCGCTCTGCTCGCCAAGCACCCAGCGGATCCCATCGGAAATGTTGCTCTTTCCGCTGCCATTCGGACCTACAACGGCTGTAATTCCCCGGACAAATTCCATCTCCGTCTTGTCGGCAAACGATTTAAATCCTGCTAACTCGATCCGTTTCAAAAACATATTCGAACTATCACCTCTCCTGCTATTGTAACATAAGTAGAATCGGCTTCACCGCCGTCTTTGGACGAGGTCCATCAACGTTATAAGCAGCTGTCCCTTGATCAAAAGACAGACAACGAAAAGAGCAAAAAACAGTCATCCTATCCGGGTCCGGTTATCCGCTTGACTGCTCTTTGCTCTTTGTTTGTCATCACATCAGCGAAGCTTTAGGCATCCGCACGTTTCAGCTGCTTTAAGGCTACTGCCGCTGCCTGCTGCTCGGCTTCTTTCTTGGATCTGCCGCTTCCGCGTCCAAGACATTCGCTTCCCATGTATACCTCCGAGACAAACTCCCGCTCATGTGCCGGTCCTCGCTCTTCTACGATACGATATTCCAGTGCGCCCATGCCGTGATGCTGGGTCAGTTCCTGAAGCTCAGTCTTATAATCGCTCATCTGCGGACGACCGTTGACGGTCACCGTGGGAAAGACATGGTCGCTTAAAAACCGGCGAACCGCTTCCAATCCCTGATCCAGATAAAGCGCCCCCACAAATGACTCAAATACGTCTGCCAGAAGAGCCGGGCGGGTTCGACCGCCCGTCATTTCCTCTCCTTTGCCTAGCAGAACGTAACGACCAAAGTCCAGACCTACAGCGAATTGCACCAGGGAGGGCTCACATACGATAGCGGCCCGCAGCTTGGTTAACTCGCCTTCCGGACGGTCCGGAAAAAGGTTGTATAAGAATTCGCTCACCGTCAGCTCCAGAACAGCATCCCCTAGAAATTCAAGACGCTCGTTGTCCTGGCTCTGACTGAAGCGATGTTCGTTTACATAAGATGCGTGGGTAAAGGCCTGCTTCAGCAGCATTGCATTGCGAAACTGGATTTGAAGTTTATGCTGTAACTGCTTCAGATCTCCACTCAACACACTGTCCCCTTACTCGGCGTATTTTTTCAGGATAATCGTGGCATTATGCCCGCCAAATCCGAACGAATTGGACATGACGATATCCAAATCGGCTTTACGCGGGTGATTCGGTACGTAGTCAAGATCGCACTCCGGATCTTGATCCTCCAGGTTAATCGTTGGTGCAATGGTTTGATTCTTCAAGCTCAGTCCGCAGATAACCGCTTCAACGCCGCCGGCAGCGCCTAGCAAATGCCCCGTCATCGACTTGGTTGAACTAACGGCTACTTTATAGGCATGGTCACCGAGAGCCATCTTAACGGCCTTGGTTTCCGAGCGGTCTCCCACCGGCGTTGAAGTCCCGTGAGCATTAATATAATCCACATCTTCCGGCGCAATGCCTGCGTCACGGATCGCCATCTTCATGCAGCGAGCTGCTCCATCCGGATCCGGCTCGGTAATATGATGGGCATCGGCACTAAGGCCATAGCCAACCACCTCGGCATAAATTTTGGCACCGCGTTTCAACGCATGCTCCAGGGACTCGATCACAAGCACGCCCGCGCCTTCACCCATAACAAAACCGTCGCGGCCGGTATCGAATGGCCGACTGGCTTTTTCCGGCTCGTCATTGCGGGTTGACATTGCACGCATAGCGCAGAAACCAGCCATCCCTGTTGGACGAATGGTTGCCTCCGCCCCGCCGCAGATCATGACATCGGCATCACCGCGCTGTATCAGACGGTATGAATCGCCGATCGAATGCGTTCCGGTAGCACAAGCCGTAACCTGTGTAGTGTTCGGACCCTTGGCTCCCAGATTGATCGACATCTGGCCTGAGGCCATGTTAGCGATCATCATTGGAATAAAGAAGGGGCTTACACGTTTCGGGCCTTTTTCGAGCAAGATATTATGCTGATCTTCCCAAGTTCCCAAACCGCCGATACCCGATCCGATCGAAACGCCAACCCGTTCTGCATCGGCATTCACGCCAATTTCAAGGCCACTGTCCTCCAGCGCCTTCGCACCGGCTGCAACCGCAAGCTGTACAAAACGGTCCATCTTGCGGGCTTCTTTGCGATCCATGTAATCCTCCGGATTAAAATCCTTCATGGATGCTGCAATCTGTGTTGTGTAATCACTCACATCAAATGCTTCGATGCGGGATACGCCGGACTTGCCTTCCATCAAACTGTTCCAGAATGTATCCAGGTCTTGACCAATCGAGGTCATGACGCCCATTCCTGTTACAACGACTCTATGTTTCAAACAGTTTCACCTCTATATGGACTGCCCGTCCATCTATGAAGCCGCACATGCAGACTCATGATAACGAAGGCAGTAATAATCTATCACTTGTTTGTGCTAAAAAAGCTTCGATTGAATGTGGAGAAGTCCCGTCTTGCTAAAGAACGGGACTTAACTGTAATGACTTAGGTATGAGATTGTATGTAGTTTACAACTTCACCTACGGTCGTAATTTTCTCCGCATCTTCATCAGAGATCTCCATATCAAACTCATCTTCCAACTCCATCACCAATTCAACTACATCGAGAGAATCAGCTCCAAGGTCGTCTTTGAAAGATGCTTCTAATGTTACGTCGGCTTCGTCAACACCCAGGCGGTCGATAACGATGCGTTTCACGCGTTCCAATACATCGGACATCCGGCTCACCTCCTCTTGGTAATTATACGAGATATGACTTCAAATTGCCATAGAAGGCATTTGAAAACGATTTAATGCCCAGCGGCCAGCGCCGGAACATTGGCGGCGCCTACATATACATGCCGCCATCCACATGCAGCACTTGTCCAGTCATATAGGATGCACTGGAAGATGCTAGAAAAGCAACCACGCCGGCAATTTCCTCCGGCTGCCCCAGACGGGCGAGCGGAATTCCGCCAAGCAGGCCTTCCCGCATGTCCTCAGGAAGTTCCCGGGTCATATCGGTATCGATAAAACCAGGTGCCACGGCGTTCACCGTAATTCCACGGGAAGCGAGCTCCCGAGCGGCTGATTTGGTCAGACCGATGACTCCGGCTTTGGCCGCAACATAGTTGGCCTGCCCCGGATTGCCAAGCGCTCCGACAACGGAGGATATATTGATAATGCGCCCATAACGTTGTTTCATCATAGGACGCGTCACCGCCTTAAGGCAATTGAATACCCCTTTCAGATTCGTTTCGATTACCTGATCGAACTCCTCTTCCTTCATCCGCATGATTAGATTGTCTCTAGTGATCCCTGCATTATTCACCAGGATATCAATTCGACCAAAAGTCTCCAACACCTGCTTTACCATGGCATCGGCTTCTTCGGTCCGTCCAACGTTGGATTTAACCGCGATGGCCGATACGCCTTTTGCGCGAATCGCTTCCACAACCTCGGCTGCAGCTGCTTCGCTGCCTGCATAATTGACAGCAACGTTAGCGCCCAGATCGGCAAGTCCGAGAGCAATGCTCCGGCCAATGCCGCGGGAAGCACCCGTAACAAGCGCAGTCTGTCCTTTTAGAGCTTCACTCATACCTATTCCTCCTTTCCGAAAGTGATCTGGTTTTTATCCATCGTTATTTATACGACCGTCTCCAAACTGCTGACGCTGTCCAGACTATTTACATTAATGACTTTGACGGATTTGTCAATCTTCTTGATCAAACCGCTGAGAACACTGCCGGGACCAATCTCGACGAAGGTGTCCACTCCTTGAGCGATCATCCATTCCACGCTGTCATGCCATAGCACGGGGGAGTAAACCTGCTCCACCAGCAGACCGCGGATGGCAGCGGCATCTTCCACCGGACGCGCCGTCACATTGGCAACTACCGGAACGGATGGGGTATTAAACGCAGCCTGCTCCAGTTTATCAGCCAGTCGGTTAGCCGCCTCCTTCATCAAGGTCGAATGGAAGGGTCCGCTTACCTCCAGAGGGATAGCCCGCTTGCCGCCTGCTTCCTTGACTCTTTCTGCGGCAGCTGCGACGCCCTGTGCGGAACCCGAGATGACGATTTGTCCCGGACAGTTCATGTTCGCAAGTTCTACAACATGTCCCTCTGCCGTAATGCTCTTGCACAGCTCGGACAAAGCCTCACGGTCTGCGCCAAGGACGGCTGCCATGGCGCCTTGACCTCCGGGTACGGCTGCCTCCATGTATTCTCCGCGGGCTCTAACGATCGATACCGCTTCTTCGAAAGAGAGCACGCCTGCACATACAAGTGCGCTGTATTCGCCAAGGGAATGTCCCGCAACGTAATCCGGTTCGACCCCCTTGCCGCGAATGGCTTCCAGATAAGCCATGCTGGTTGCGAGGAGAGCTGGCTGCGTATTTACCGTTTGTTTCAAATCTTCATCAGGACCATTAAAAATAATGGAGCTGAGCGGAAATCCAAGCTGTTCGTCCGCGGTAAGAAACAAATTCCTTGCGGCAGGAACCGCATCATAGGCATCCTTTCCCATTCCGACGGACTGAGCGCCCTGACCTGGAAATATAAATGCTGTTTTACCCAAAATCGTTAGCTCCCTTCTTTTATTTCACTAGGTCTAAATCCTATTCTGTTACCAGATGAGTACGGAGGAACCCCATGTTAATCCTCCGCCAAAACCAACCATCAACACCTTGTCTCCTTCTTTCAGGCGACCGGATTCCTGTGCTTCGACAAGAGCCAGCGGCACGGAAGCGGCTGAGGTATTGGCGTATTTATCAACATTGATTACGACCTTCTCTTCCGGAAGCTCCAAGCGCTCCATGGCAGACTTAATGATCCGGATGTTGGCTTGATGAGGAATGAATAAGTCGATATCCTTTTTGTCGATGCCTGCTTTGGACAATACGGCTTCCGTGGCAGATCCCATCACCCGTACCGCAAATTTGAACACTTCGCGGCCGTTCATATAAATAAAGTGTTTATTCGTATTAATCGTTTCGGCGGAAGCCGGCAATCTCGAACCGCCTGCCTCAATGTACAGATGTGCTCCGCCCGCACCTTCAGCACCCAGATCAAAGGCCTGGAACCCGCGGCCTTCCGGCACTTCACCGACAATCGCCGCGCCGGCACCGTCGCCGAACAGGACGCAGGTATTGCGGTCGGTGTAGTCCGTAATGCGGGACAGGCAGTCTACCCCGATCACCAATGCGTTGTTGTACATGCCCGTCTTCACGAAATTTGTAGCTGTTGCCAGACCGTATACAAATCCCGAGCAAGCCGCCGACAGGTCAAATGCTGCCGCTTTTTTGGCACCAAGCCGATCCTGGAGCAAACATGCGGTGGAGGGAAAGAACATATCCGGCGTAATCGTCGCCACAATAATCAATTCCAGATCCTCGGCGTTCATTCCGGCGGATTTCAACGCGTTCACAGCAGCATGATAAGCTAAATCCGACGTCGCTTCGTTCGGAGCGGCAATATGTCGTTCCCGGATTCCCGTCATCGAGACAATCCATTCATCGCTTGTATCTACCATTTTCTCCAAATCATGATTTGACAATATTTTCTCAGGTACGTATTTGCCTGTGCCAATAATACCGACCGGACGCAAATTGTTCATTTCCTCACTCACTTCCCGCTGATTTCATTCGAAATACTTTCTACCAATCGGTTCTGCAGCGCCGTCCGCGCTTGGCGAACCCCATTCTTGATGGCGTTCGCATCCGACGAACCATGGCTCTTAACGACCAGACCGCTCAGACCAAGCAAAGGTGCTCCGCCATGCTCCTTATAATCGAGCGTTGATTTCAGGCTGCGAAGCTCCGGCATCATCAAGGCGGCGGCCATCTTGGTCTTAAGCGACTTGCTGAACTGCTCCTTCAACAGCGAAAAGAGCGCACCAGCCGTTCCTTCAATCGATTTCAACAAAATATTGCCCGAGAACCCGTCACATACGAGCACATCGCAAACCCCGTTCATGACATCGCGGGACTCGACGTTTCCAACAAAATGGATAGGCAGCTCCTCCAGTAACGGATAAGCATGCTTCGTCAATTCATTCCCCTTGCCCGGCTCGGTACCGACATTTAACAGCCCGACCCGCGGTTTGGTGATTCCGTGCACCTTCTCGCGATACAGACTGCCCATTAGTGCGTACTGCTGCAGATGCTCAGGCTTCGAATCCATGTTCGCTCCGAGATCCAAGGCGAGCATCCCCTTGCCGTCGAGCGTAGGAATCATAGGCGCAAGCGCAGGACGCTCAATCCCCTTCATCCTGCCAACGACCAGCAACCCGGTCGTCATGAGGGCTCCTGTATTGCCAGCCGAGATCATGGCATCGGCTTCACCTTCGCGAATCATCCGTCCCGCCACAACCATCGAAGCATCCTTCTTCCGGCGGACCGCCTTAACCGGCTCATCCTCCGCTTCAATGACTTCACTTGCATGAACCACCTTCAGATTGGACGGCTTGTCCTTCAGCAGCGTTCCAATCTGCGCTTCATCCCCAACGAGAATGATCTCGGTATCGCTCCATTCCCGTGCCGCAATGAGAGCGCCCTCGACGTTACTCTGGGGGGCATTGTCGCCGCCCATTGCATCAATCGCAATTCTCATGCCAAACTTCCTCCTTTACTTATGTCATTCTCCTGCAGATCGGTAGATTACGAAATTCCCCTGAAACACCATTTCATCAGCGACATAAGTAAACACTTCCACCTTGGCCTTCCCCTTCTGGCCGGCAATGGACCTAACGTAGGCTTTGGCAATGCATTTCTCGCCGAGACGAACCTGTCTCAAAAACCGTATATCCGCTGAAGACGTCAATGCGATTTCTTCATTGATTACGGCGATGGCAAGTGAATTGGCTTGAGCGAACACATAATGCCCACGGGCAATCCGCGTTTTGCTGAATACATGTTCCTCACGGATTTCAAATATCGATATCCCGCTCTTGTCCAACTGCAAGTCAACGACATCCCCGATTACCTCTTCGAGCGACAAGGAACGAACCTGGTCATAGGAATGCTCCGCCATCTGCTTCATTCGCTCACGAAGCTCCGGGATGCCAAGTTCCATACGGTCAAGGCGTATCGTCTGAATGCTCACTTTAAGCTGGCGAGTCAACTCGCGGTCTGTAACAAAGGGATTCTCGTCGATCAGCTGAATCAGCCGCTGGTGACGGTCTTTCTTGGATAAACGATCGATGACGAAACAACTCCTTCTGCCGCTATGAAAGCCGCCATTCTTCAAACATATATATGTAAATTAGTCGCAAATATTAGAACCTGGTACTAATGTTAAGTATAAATCATGTCACGTCAAAAAGAAAGGGGGGCTTCAGACAAAAAAAATAGCACCTCACCAAAGATGAAGTACTACTTATTTAAAAACTATTGTTTGATGATCTCTCTTGCCTTATACGTTCCGCATACTTTACATACGCGATGAGCAAGCTTCAATTCTCCACATTGCTCGCATTTCACCATGCCTGGCACAGCCAGCTTAAAATGAGTACGACGCTTGTCACGACGTGTTTTGGACGTTCTACGTTGAGGTACTGCCATGTTCCCACCTCCTTATCAGTTCAACCCGCTGAACGGGTGCCATATCCATCATCATTTAAAGAAGTCCTTCAGACCGGCTAGCCTAGGATCGATCACTTCCGTATCGCAGTCGCACGTGCCTTCATTCAGGTCCTTGCCGCAATTCGGGCAGAGTCCCTTGCAGTCGGCTTTACATACCGGAGCTAGCGGCAGGTGGAGCAAAAATGCTTCTTCTACATAGGGAGTGAGATCCACACTCTCACCTTGCACGTATGTAGTGTCATCATTCTCATCCTGAATGGATTCAGGATCTTCCACCGGCTGGAATACTTCATGAAAAGGGATGTGCACATGTTCGCTGATCGGCTTCAGGCAGCGGGAGCAATTCATCTCCAGCTCGCCTTGCAATCGTCCACGAACATCCACCGTACCAGAAACCGATGGGATTGCTGTCAAATCCACGTCTAATGGCTGAACAGCAATGATATCCTTGCGGTCCTTAACGGCATTGCTTACATCCACGGTTTGATGGAACTGTAACGGTTGATCGCTGGTTGTCAATTTACGAAATTGAATTAGCATATCCATCACTCCAAACAAACAAAGATTATTATACCGATTCCCAAAGAGTTTTGTCAACAGGATAACCCTAACAACCTCTTTATTGTTACCCGATATTTCTCTTCATACTACCAGAATTACAACTCTCCCGGGGGATGCGCTTATTGTTGCAGGATCGTCATGTAATTATGTTATATTCTAATCAAGGAGTTGAAACGAATGAAGACGGTTGGCATTGTCGTTGAATATAATCCCTTACATAACGGTCATGTATTGCATTATCGCAAATCCAAAGAAGTCACGGGGGCAGATGCCGTCGTTGCGGTGATGAGCGGTCCGTTTCTCCAGCGCGGCGAGCCTGCCATCGCAAGCAAGCGTGCACGGGCGGAAATGGCCCTTGCCATGGGAGTTGACCTGTGTCTCGAGCTGCCGGTAACCTATGCCGTGCAGCCTGCGGAATGGTTCGCGTACGGTGCGATTGCCATTCTGGAGGCTACGGGCGTAGTGGATTGCCTTTCCTTCGGATCCGAAAGCGGTACGCTGGAGCAGATTCTGCCGTTGTCCCGTTCGCTCGCCAACGAATCCGGCGAGCTTCAATCCGAAATCGAAAAGCGCCTCCGGGAAGGCATGAACTTCCCATCCGCTTACGGCGCTGCCGCTGCTGCCCTATTCGGTGAGTCCGAACCGGCGATTGCCCATTTGCAAGAGCTGCTCACGCAGCCGAACAATTCCTTGGGCCTGCACTATCTAATCGCTCTAGAGCGCCTGGGAAGCCGCATTACACCCTACACCATACCAAGGGAAAACGCACAGTACCATGATCCCTTGCCGGGAGCGTCGTCCATTGCCAGCGCAACCGCCATCCGCAACATCATACTTTCACAGGGACTGGAAGCCGCCAGACCCTATATGCCGGAATTCACGCACAGCATCATGGAGCGGGAAATCAAGAGCGGACGAGCTCCCGTCCATTGGGAGCAGTTTCGCCAGCCGCTGTTTCAAACCCTGCTCACGCATACGCCCGCGCAGCTTGAAGGCCTTCTCGAAGTGACCGAAGGCTTGGAGCACCGTGTTCAGCGCTCGCTATTTCAGCTGGAGCAGCCGACGGTTGACGCCCTCCTGGAAGCGTTGAAGACCAAGCGCTATACGCGAACCAAGCTTCAGCGCATGCTGCTGCACATCATGCTGAATCATGACAAGGCATCGATGAATCGCGAAGAGCTGGCGAAAGGTCCGGGATATATCCGGGTCCTCGGCTTCAGCGAGACAGGGCGTTCTCTGCTGAAACGAATGAAACACAGCGCCTCCCTCCCCGTCATTCACAAGCCGGCCAAGCTGGAGCATCCTCAGCTGGAGAGGGACCTGATGGCAGCCGCCGTTTATGCCAACGGGCAACCTATGCCTGATATGCGCCACTACTACGGCGATTACCTGCTGCCGCCGCTCACCCCTTAGGCGGCAGCTCCTCCAGATACTCCACTGCGTCTTGCAGGTCCTCGACCGGGATCAGCTTCATGTCCGTTTTGATCCGGTCCGCACGCTTCTTGGCTTCATCATAATTTTTTTGCGGCACAAAAAAGATATCCGCTTCCTTCCGATCAGCAGCCACGATCTTGTGCTTCACGCCGCCGATGGGGCCTACGGCGCCTGATTTATCAATAGTACCCGTTCCGGCGACCCGGTAACCTTTGCTCAAATCACCATCGGTGAGTTGGTTATATATTTCAAGAGTAAAGATCAGTCCGGCTGACGGCCCACCGATATTGGTATCCGCAAAATGAATGGTGTGATCGGGATCGGCCGGTTCCACGCTTTGCATCGTGGCAATCATGACGCCTAATCCCGGACGCTCCGCTCCTGTCTTCTCATCCTTAATGCTCACAAGCTGAACCTGTTCCTTAACGGTTTTCCCTTTGCGTTCAAGCTCCACGGATACCACTTCCCCGATGCTTTTCCCGCCTAACAGGCTGGCAATTTTCTCATTATCCTCTGCCGGCTGCCCATCGATCTTGATCAATTTATCGCCAGGCCGGAAATGCTCGGCATTAACAGAATTCTCGGAGATCGACATCACGAATACATAAGC
Source organism: Paenibacillus sp. FSL W7-1332 (assembly GCF_037969785.1). NCBI lineage: Bacteria > Bacillati > Bacillota > Bacilli > Caryophanales > Paenibacillaceae > Paenibacillus > Paenibacillus sp. FSL W7-1332. The sequence continues at coordinate 4,961,538 of NZ_CP150209.1, forward strand.
AGGCTCGATGCTGTAGTCAATTCCTGCTTCCTGATAGGCGGCTTCCATTGCAGACGACTGGGAAGAGTTCATGTAATACACTTGTGTGGCTGCATACTCATCCTTGCTCTGATCGCCCATTTTCTCAGCTTTTTTCACAACCTCCGCATTCGGGTTAAACGCAGACATCATCAACAACGCCATATTGGCATAGCTTGCCGACACGGTTGTCATCATAAAAGTGCCCTCTTCCGCCGGATCGCCCTTCTCGACATTGATCATGGGACGAACCTCTTCGGCACTCCCCGGCTGGTATACGAGATAAGGGGTCGGCATATAAACGACAACGTACAGCATGACCCCGACCATTAACAAATACAGCGCAATTTTTAAGCCATTCGGTTTTACAGACTTCTTCATGTGGTTCCCTTCCCTCCGCCTTATATATCCAGCCTTCCACCAAGTTTGGTCTGACGGTTGTCTCCTTTGCATAAAGTTGTACTAGCCATGTTTACGCTGAAAGGAGATTCCTTATGAATAAAGACAACGCCGTCAAGTCATCAAACGGGCTGTGGAACACCATCCTGCTGGGTGCCGCCGCTTTCCTGCTTGTACTGGCTGTCGTCAGCGCGCCCGAACCTGCCTTCCAAGCCACCCTGCAAGCACTTAAGCTATGGTGGAATATCGTATTTCCCGCTTTGCTGCCTTTTCTCGTACTGGTGGAAATACTCATCGCCTATGGCTGGGCCCATGGAGTTGGCATACTGCTGGACCCTTTGATGAAAAAAATATTCAAACTTCCCGGTGCTGGCGGCTGGGTTCTTATAACAGGAATGACGGCCGGGTTTCCGGCAGGAGCGCAGGCCGCCTCCCGAATGTATACACAAGGCGAGCTTCGCGCCATGGATGCCGGAAGGCTCGCCGCTATATCCCATTTCTGTAATCCAATGACCATTCTCGTTGTCATCGGAACCGGCCTCCTTCATAAACCGGAGGCTGGGTATCTGCTGCTGATCGTTCATTGGATTTCCGGACTGCTAGCCGCTTGGATATTCGGACTCTTCCATAAACCGGTTTCATCAGAAGACACACGACGATTTAATTCAACTCTACACACAGTACGGACAAGGGAAAGCGCCCAACGCCCCCTTCTTAAAAGGGCAGCGACTGCGGCGCTGGAGGCCCATCAACGGGATGGGCGGAGCTTTGGCAAATTACTGGGCGATTCCGTTACCCGTTCAGTTCAAACTTTAATGATGACAGGCGGCTTTATCTTGTTCTTCGCCGTCCTGACCAGAGTATTGACCGGTCACCTGCTGCCGCAGCTTCCACCCTATCTTGTATCCGGAATATTGGAGGCCCATCTGGCAGCCCAGTCCATCAGCTCCTCGGCATTCCAAGCTGGAATTTTACAGCTGGCCATACTGTCCGCCGCACTTGCGTGGAGCGGAATCAGCGCTCAGCTGCAAAGCCTGTCGCTCATGCGGGAAACCGGTCTCTCTTGGCGTTACTTTATGATGAAGCGAGCCCTGCATTCCATGCTCGCCTTTGCGATTACACTGGCAATGTGGAAGCCGGTCAGCGCCCTTTCAGCAGGCATCGTACCGGCTTTCCGAACAGAACCGCTGGATCACGCCAATACGGATCAGCACTTCAACTTTTGGAGCGGATTGCCTTCATTCTTGCAGGTTCAAGGCGCGATCTGCTTATTATTGATAGCGGCGTTCTGGCTGTGTTCCCGTCTTATTGACCGTTATCGCCGCTAAATTTACGGCGCATCGCGGCATGGACCTCGGGGCTAACCAGATCCGTGGTGTCTCCATTAAAATGAGCGATTTCCTTAACAAGACTTGAGCTAAGGAACGAATATTTCGGGTGCGTCATCATGAAGATCGTCTCGGCATCCGGATTCAGCTTGTGATTGGTGGATGCCAGCTGAAGTTCATATTCAAAGTCGGTCACCGTGCGGATCCCCCGTACGATGACCTGGGCATTCTTCTGACGGATATAATTCGCCAGAAGGTCACGAAAGCTGTCGATTTCCACATTCGGAAGATGTGCGGTTTCCTGTTTTAAGAGATCCTTGCGCTCTTCAATCGTGAACAGCGGGTTCTTGCTTAAGTTATTCAACACGGCCACAATCAGCAGATCAAACTGCTTGGAAGCGCGTGTAATGATATCCATATGTCCCATGGTGACCGGATCAAAGCTTCCCGGATATACGGCAACTCGGTATGTACTAGTATTCTCATTTGTCATCTTGTAATTCCTCCTCATCAAGCTCTGGCGCTTGATCTTGCGCTGTGTCGTAACGATATATCGATATGGCGGTTTCTCCGTATTTCGCCGTCCGGAAACAACAAAAATCACCAAACTTCTCAGGATAATTGTAACTTGATTCGTATTCCAATACCACCACAGCTGAATCCTGCAGCAAACCTCGCTCTGCCATATCCAGCATCAGCTCGTCACCATTCTTAAACCTGTATGGCGGGTCCAAAAAGACCAGATCGAACTTGTAGCCGCGCTTTTCAAGCGCTTTAAGCGCTCGTCCCGCATCGTTGCGGTACACCTCAGCGCTATCTTCAAGTCTGGCCGCCTTCAAATTATCCTTGATCGTACTGATGCTCTTCGGTTCAACATCAATAAAAACAGCACGATCCATCCCCCTGCTTAAAGCCTCAATGCCAAGGCCTCCCGTGCCTGCGAACAGGTCTAGCAGGGCGCCCCCCTCAAAGTAAGGGCCGATCATACTGAATATGGATTCTTTCACTTTATCCGTCGTCGGACGGGTGCTTGTACCAGGCACACTTTTGAGCGGCCGGCCCTTTGCACTTCCGGATACTACTCTCACTGCTTCATTCACCCGTTTCATTATCTATAAATTAATTGCCAAGACAACGCCATTGACAGTGATTATCGTAACACAATCATCCCATATATGAAAAACGAAACATAATGTCTCGCCATTTTTTTTCAAAGCCATGTATATTTCTACCACAGCCGGGCATCCTTGAAATATCGACATCAATGAATGTCGTAGACAACCGCGGAGAAGACTTACGTTTCCCCATAAGCTCTTCGTCCGGTTTCTCCTCTCCCATGAGGGAATCTCTTCGGAGGTTCCCGAACTAAATCCCTGTAACGGCAACGTTTATTACAGGGATTTAGTTCTTTTTTTATGTTGAGCCGCTAAACGAGATGAGCGGCTTTTTGTCATATCAATTGCTGCTTCTAGTCAGACGATGCACTTACCTGTGTAAAAATGCATAACCATTCCCTCTCAGCAAACGTTCTAACAATAAAGGGCATGATGGGGGGGAACAAGTGATGAACTTGTTTTTATATGCAGGATTGGCTTGCCTCTTGGTCACAGGGCTTCTATCCGGAATGTTTACTACGGGATACCAACAAAGAGGCAACTTCTATGCTGATTCCAAGGAAGACCGCGCATCTAAAAGGAAAGTAGCCAACGGTTTCTTTTTAGCCGGTTTCGTATTTCTTGCGGTCGCCGGCATTGTGTATTTGTTCCGCTAGGGTTGACACTGTGAACATTTGCTCGCGACCCGGCGCACGAATAGTGGGACAAAGACACCCATTTCAAGGGGAGGAACTGATTCATGAATCGTTTCATTAGCCATGAAGATACAGAAATAGAACGAACGAGAATGAAATATGCCTGGATCGCTTTAATCTCTTTTCTTACGTTCAGGAAATTCGCCATAATCGAAACAGTGAAGAATGATTTATACGCGGCTTTATTGCTGTTGAGAGGAACTGATATTACATAATCAAGTTTCTGCCACCTATATTCCCCTCCGTAGTTCCTTAACTAAACACCATTAGGTCGAGACAGTTCATCGAACTATCGCGAGTTCAACCGGACCAGACGTCCCCGGATATCGGAGGGCGTTTTTAATTGCAGGAATAACTCCGATTTTGTCGAATCAATATAGCTGTTTGAAAAATATTCCTAATTGTAGAGTGAAGAGAGGTCATGTAAGTGAGAAGAACGTTGTATGTTCTCGCATTGTTTACCATGCTGGCGGGACTTGGTTTTGCAGGCAGCACGACGCACGGGATCGCTTCTGCCGAAGAGTCCAGGCTCCAGATCAGCGACATTGCGGGAAGGAACACCTACCTGATGAGCGATGGCTCCATGTGGTCCCTGATCGACGGACGACATGCCATACGGACGCCGGGTAAAGTTGCAGCCATCAGCGGTTATGAATACGGAGGCATCGGTATGACGCAGGATGGACGATTAGTGGAATGGGATATCGGCAAGGGACCCGAGGTCGTTCCGGGAACAAGCGGAGTGAAGCAGATAGCGGGTTCCTACTGGCTGAAGTCGGACGGCACCGTATGGGGCGGCTCGGAAAAAGCAAAAAACCTCAGCGTCATTTTGCTTATCGCCAATGCGGATCAAGAATTTGCCGCCTTGTCCTCAAACGGGGAGCTGCTATTAGAGGATAACTACAAAAAGGGACATTTCAAGAAGCTCGGTATCGTGGAAAACCCGGTCGGGGTCAAATCCATGACGGTTCACAGCGGGCGTGTTGCCCTATTGCGTGACAACGGTGACGTGGTGGTATACGAAACGTCCAACTTTGATGATAACGGGCGCATCATCCCGGTTACCGTCGCCCAGAACGCAGCACATATCGTTTATGCATCCAATGAGCCGACGGATCTTCTGATTGTGACGCTCCAAGATGGAACCGTATGGACAACCGGAGTGTATAAAGACCGCTGGAAGCTCAAGGAGCAGGTCTCCGGACTAAGCGGGATCGTAAGAACCTCAATTTACGGAAATGCCGAGGATCTGTCGGAGGGGTTCTATGCTCAGCGTTCTGACGGAAGCTGGATACATCACACGAACGGGCAGAACAAATCGGTTGATGTGCCTGTCGTTAAGGCCTTATCAGTTTCGATATCCGATGCCAAGCCTTATGTAGGGGATACCCTTGAAGTCAGTGTCCAGGAGACTTACACGAACGGGGCCAAGATCAAAGTGCCGGTTAAAGATGCCTTGATCGATATAGAGAAGCCTTATCTGATGAACATACAGAAGAACGGAATACTGAAGTCTGCGGGCGTTGGCAAGACACAGATTACGGTAACCTCGGGCGGTTTGTCCAAATCGATAACGGTATCGTCCAGCCTGCGCAACAATTTGAAATATGCGAAACAAGTTAACGAGAATATTATGGTGCCGGCCAAATCCGTCATCCAGGCACTGGGCGGCACCTATTCGGCCAAAAACGGATCCGTGGAGGCCAAGTTTGGAGAGACCGTGCTCTTGCTCACGGCAGGCAGCAACCAGGCCAAGCTGAATGGCAGCCCGCTGCGCTTGAAGGCAGCTCCGATGACCGACAAAGGCGAACTGCTAATTCCAGCTTCCGTGTTATCCGATGTTCTGGGCGCGAAAATCGGCTGGGAAGCCAAGTGGAAACAAGCGAATATCTCCTTCGGGAGCGATGCAGTCATGACCGTTGTTTCCAATGAGACGGCTGGCTTGATTAAAAAAGCGATGCAGGGCAGCTTGGTTAAATTTATTGGTCGAACGTATTGGGTGAATGATTTCGAAGACTTGGAACGCTTCTCGAAATTGACGGTAACCGACATTTTGCCGGATGACAAAGGCGAATTCAATGTGATTTTCAAAACGGCTTCTGGAAAAACAGTGAAAAGCTATCCTATGCGGTCTTCGGAAGTAATGCAGCTGTTTGCGGACCGATCTTCCCTATTAAATTACGACCCTTACCAAAAATACAAATGGTCCGCATCGGTCTGGAAACAGATTAAAGCAGGCCAGGTTTCCCTCGGGATGACCAAAGAACAGGTGCAGCTGTCATGGGGAAATCCGGCGGCCAAGGACATTACCACCGGCGGCGGGAAAACCATTGAAACCTGGGGGTACTCGAATTTTGATATCGTATCTTTCGTTAACGGTAAGGTTATATTGATTATGATGTAGCATGAGTAGCACACCGGGGACAGAGGATGGACCCGGGTCCATATTCGTTCTCCCAAAAACAGACCACTCTTCTCGAGCGGTCTGTTTTTTTGGAGATTATTCTCATATGAGGTTAAACGTTAAACGATATTCATGACAAATCATTCACGCCGATACTCCCTTCATCATGAACAAGACCGCCCTAAGAAGAGGCCATGCCTCTTTTGGACGGTCTGTCGTTGTGACTGCTCAAGGTGCTCGGTAATTACTTATTGATTCAATTGGTTTGTTCGCTCAAAAGACGGATTAGATAAATGCGCGAGTAATGATCACCAACAAGATGAATAATACCAAAATAGCACCTACAGAAGAGCCATATCCATAGCCGCCGTAACCTTCTCCTACTCCGCTCACATGAATCCCTCCTTTTTTGAACATACCACATGTTATGTCGGTTCCGCTCAAATGAACTGGGCTGCCGCCTGTTCGGGATAAGATTAATGAATTGGCCCATGCATTCGAAAATCCCGGATACGACTATAGAGCATCACCCTTGATTCCCATATGAAAGAGGCATGGTGTAACGGTCGTTTACCACACCTCATGCGATCACTTATTGTCTATACCTGCGAAAGCTGTTCTTTTTCATCCCGCTCGGTGTCAGGATCTGAATATACAATTCTCCTGCGGCGATCGACCAAACCTTCTTCGCCCAACTCACGGTATTTGCGCATCCACACTTTCAGCCGTCCGATATCAGATATTTGTAAGGCCGATGCCACTTCTTTCTTAGTCATGCCCTCCAGCCGCATGGCGACTGCCTTTTTCTTCGTTTCAAAACTGTAATGATGGAATATTTGTCCCTTTTTCGCCATGATTATCACCTCTTTACTACCTTTATCGGCTATCATCGACCTTCTTTCAATACCTATGGCCTATTCCGACATGCGCATGTATTCAAGGTCTATGGAACCGATCGTATTTCCACCTAAATAAATCCATGTTATGGTATAATTTGTGTTACAACTTCACATAGAAATTGAGGGATCCCTTTTGTTTAAACTCATCATTTTTGGATTTCTGTTCTACATCTTCGGTAATCCGATTACGGCGATCCTGGTGCTGCTGCTCATCGTGTATGTGCTGGACCGCCGCTTCGTCGGGGTATTTCCCAGCGTGACAAAGCCAATTAAGCGCGCACGTAATATTTCCAAGCTGCGCAGACAGATTGCAGTTAGCCCCAGCGACGTTTCATCAAGGCACGAGCTTGCCAGATTGCTTCTGGAGCGACGTAAGTATGGGGAAGCCTTGAAGCTCCTTGAATCCATTGAATCCAGCTTGGAGGACTCCGCCGAGTTCTGGGACGATATCGGAAACGCACGGCTGCATACCGGCAGCATACCGCAAGGGGAGTCGGATATTATCCGGGCCCTGGAGATCAACCCGAGGGTCAAATACGGCCGGCCTTATCTTAGGCTTGCCGATGCATTTCGGGATTCGGATCGGGAGAAGGCGCTCCATTATTTAGAGCAGTTCCATTCCATTCACTCTTCTTCAAGCGAAGCCTTTTATTTGCTGGGATATATGTATCAATCGCTGGGAAGGACCGAGGATGCCAAGAAGTCTTATCAGGAATCTATGGATGTATACCGGTCACTGCCGAAATACAAAAAACGGCAAGAACGCAAATGGGCCGTACGAAGCTTTTTCAGGAAATTATTATAATTAATAAGGATTACATAAATCAAAGGGCGTCCCATGGTCGAGAGACCAGGGGACACCCTTTTTTTCTTAATCATTCGATTGGTTATGCAAGCGGCTTGTACCCAAGCCGGTTTAATTGTTCCGCGATCACCCGGTACCCTCGGCCATTCGGGTGTAAACCGTCCACCGACATCAGTTCTTTCTCTCGGCCTGAAAATTGTGCGTAAATATCAGCTACTCGAAAATAACCGTCACTTAGCCCCATCAAGTGCCGATTGAACCGAATCACGTATTCCGTTGCCTCCGTCCAGGCCGGGTATGGATTATACAGACCGATAGCGCGAATAAAATAAGGTTTGCTGACCGGAGTCTTTATTTTACGGATATGTCTAATGGTATTAGCCACATGATTCTGACATCGATACAAGGCAGCATCCAGCACCTCCCGATTCGGTCGGCCTCCCGTGGACTTTACCGCACGTATCAAGTCATTCCCTCCGATCGATATCGTGATGATCTGAGCCTGCTGCAGGTGAAAGCGATACGTAGGAAGCTGAACGACCCGATCGTATAACTCATCCGAGGTTAATCCATTGACCCCGAGATTCTCATGGGCCACGAACTGGCGAAGCTTCTCCTCCGCCATCCGGCGGTATAACGGAACAAAACCGCTGCCAGGCATCGCCCCAAACCCGAAGGTCAAGGAATCGCCGACAGCGGTATAATGGTACACCAACATGTTCACCCCCTGCCCGCTCGTTACGACATTATATGAGGAGTACCCCCATTGCGAAACGGGTCTATTGTCTTGAATGGCAATTTTAATTCCACTCGAAGACGGCAAACATGCTTTGGATAAGAATAGCCTATTCTTCGGATTCCTCCACCTCGTAAATACAGCGGAATCTTTCAACACCCGGATACTTTTCTCCCAGGCTGTACACCTCAAAGCCGATACTGCGGTAGAAGTTTACGGCATCTTCGTCCGTTTCGGCAATAACTCGGGCCGGCTTAGGCTGGACCTCAAGGAGCAACTCCAAAATCAATCCTCGTCCATATCCCTTTCCCCGATTCTCCGGAAGAACGGCAAGATGCCGAATGGTAAGCTCGTCCTGGTCGACATCAAAACCGATGACTCCTAAGAGAAGACCGTCCTCTTCAAATCCAAACAACCGGCTTGGGCCCGTCTCATAAGCAGCAGCCGCCTGATCCACGGCTTCCGGATCCGGAAATACCGAGTAACTGAGCAGTTCCTTTACTTCGGGTTGCATCGCTTGCATCGTTATATCTTTAAGCATACATATCTCCAATCTAAAACTTCTATAGGTCTATAACATCTTCTCCGCACTGATCCCAAGCTTACGCAGCAGCATCGCCGCCTGCGCTCTCTCGTCTTCCGACAAGCCGCTAAGCACCTTAACCATCAATTCCTGATGCTGAGGAAAGATGGCTTCAAAGAATTCCTTTCCCTCTGCGGTAAGCTCAGCATAAATGACGCGGCGATCCTCAGCGGAAGCCCGGCGAACCAGCAGGTTTTTCTTTTGAAGCTTGTCCACCACGTATGTAATGTTACCACTGGAAATGAGCACCTTTTCGCCTATTTTTTGCAGCGGCTGCGGTCCTTTGTGATAGAGCACATCCAATACGCCGAATTCGGTGGAGTTCAATCCGTGACTATTGATGCTGCGATGCGAATGTGTCATCACTGCGTTATAAGCTCTGGCAAGGACAACCAGCAAATGTAACGGGGTATCCTCGTGTTCTTGAATATCCGACATATTTCACCCTCCGAAAGATATCATGTTATTAAGGTTAATGAACGCCGGATCAACTGTCAAATGTATTCTTTGCTTCTATGCTCCCGGAATGTAATATCCGTACCGTTCCATCCTGGCAGCCGATGATCGCTTGGTCAGCTATACCGATAAACAGCCCATGTTCAACCACGCCAGGAATGGCGTCTAGCCGAGAGCTCAATTCCTCAGGACGGGCAATATGCTGAAACCGGCAATCAGCTATATAATTCCCGTTATCCGTAACATAAAATCCCTCATCTTGCTTACGGCGGATCTCCACCGAACAACCAAGCTGGGCTAGTGACCGAACCGTCCACTCAAAAGCAAAAGGGACAATCTCAACCGGCAGCGGGAAAGTGCCGAGTTGAGCTACGGTTTTCGCTTCATCCGCTACAATCACGAGCCGTTCACTGTGAAAAGCCGTGATCTTCTCGCGGAGAAGCGCTCCGCCCCCTCCCTTGATTAAACGGAGCTGGTCATCCAACTCATCCGCCCCGTCAATCGTCAGATCCAAGCGAGCGATCTGATGGATAGGCGTCAAGGATATCCCTTGTTCCATCGCCAGCTTCTCCGAAGCTTCAGAGGTAGCCACGGCCTGAATCGAGAGTCCGGATCGGACCATCTCACCGATTTTGAGAATCGCGTAATAAGCGGTTGAGCCTGTGCCCAGCCCAATCTTCATCCCATCCTGAACATACTTGGCGGCATGCTCCGCCGCGATTTTCTTCATATTATATTCACTTTCCATGTGAATCCGCTCCTTCGTCTTAAGCTGAATCAAATGCTATAATATGGGGTAAACAGATGGATTTCATACAAACGAAAGGATTATACTTATGCGAACCGAGAACCAAATCAAATCCAAGATCAATGAACTTACGATGCAGAAGAAAAAGCTGCACACTCGCTTGACTGCTCTTGAGGAGAACAGTCCGGAGCGAGCCTCCCTTCTCAATCAGGAAACCCGCCTCGACGATATGATCACGATGCTGGAATGGGTGCTGTTTGAGCCAAGCGGTTCATATCATATGTAAAGTCGACTGACAAAACGTCAGGGGCGCTAACTGCGCCCCTGATTTTTATTAATGAATCGCGGTCTGTCTTCTGAGAATGTGCGTCGATAAGGTTTTTCTTATACTTGCGCCTCCTTCTCCTGTGTGTACTGCTCAAGCCAATGGATATAAAGCTCTTCATTATCAGGAGAAAAACAAACGAAGTCAATCCGATCCAGGCGGTTATCCGGCAGATCCTCCTCAAGCAGCTCCGTAACCGCCTTTAACGCAACGTCACATGCCGGAGCCTTAGGATACTCATAGATACCCGTGCTTATATTAGGAAAGGCGATGCTTCTGGCACCCACCTCGATTGCAAGCAGGAGACTGTTGCGGTAGCATTCCGCCAGCGTATGCTCCTCACGCCGTCCGCCGCCCTCCCAGATCGGGCCGACCGTATGAATGATATGCTGGGCAGGCAGCCGGCCTGCACCGGTAATCACAGCATTGCCTGGCGGGCAGCCGCCTTGCTGCTTGCGAATTTCCATGCACTGCTCCATGATTTCCGGCCCGCCGGCGCTATGAATTGCGCCGTCCACGCCTTTTCCACCCAGCAGTCCCGAATTTGCAGCATTGACGATAATGTCGCCCGTCCATGTCGTAATATCGCCTATAAAGACGGAGACCGATGTCCTTCCGATTTTAAATGTTTTCATTTCGGAAAATCTCCTTTCGGTCTTTTATTTCTTTATTACCCCGCTAGTGGGTGGATTGACCCTGTTTGCCTATTCTGTTCTCGGCTTTTTTTTGGCAGCTGCAGACAGTCGGTCGGTCAAACTCTTCTCTTCCGGTCCTTGCAGCGCCTCCTCCAACGTGCGGTAAAACATCAGCGTGCCAGTGTCCCTGGACTTCGTCAAATGATGAAGAAACACATTGCCGGCTTGCTCCAGCTTCAGATCCTCGGATGCATTCCTGACCCGGCAAAGATATACCTTCATCATCCCTTGCGGGTCGCGAAATTCCATGACGCCGATCGGACTCATCGATCTTTTGTCCTCCTCCGTGAACTGAGGCGTCATATAAACGGTATATTCCGAAGCAGGCGGAGGAATGTATGCTTCCCGTTTTTTATCCGCAATTAATTTGGAATTCATGAATGCGATGTAACCCGCCGCTGCGAACAATAGGATGCAGGCAGCCATTGCGATATTCAACATGTATGTCTCTCCTTGTATATAATCAATCCATCAACCGGTAACCTAAAGAGTGCATCTCTATACAATCACCCGTAATAACGCAATAATCATTAAATGCAGAGGATAAAATGAACGCCATACCCAGCGACTCACCCGGATAGACTCCAGTTTCCTCCATGCATGCGGGCCATAAGCTATCACAGCCGTCGGGATGACGCTCCACATCTGCAGCTCCCAGTTATTAAGGAACCAGAATACCAGGTTCAGCACCATATGAAGCGGAACAAGCCAGCTGGCCTGAGCATAGCGGAAAATCAAAATCAACAGCAGTCCGTAAGCTCCGTAATCAAACGGAAATTCACTCATTAGGGCACAGGCGGCAACAACAACCATCCACGATAACAGCTGGGATTCCGAACGTTCCAGCACATATAAAACGATAGCTCCAGCAACCAGGGTAATGACCACATTCAACCCTTCAGGATCCAGCGCAAGCTGATAAGGAATTTGGGAGATCACCGCAATAACGGCCAGCCGAATGATATACTTGGTTCTCGAAGAAGTGTAGCGGTGCCCCTGAACGAGAGCATAGACGTAGATTGGGAAAGCAATGCGGCCGATGATTCTCCAAATCTCCTGATGCGGAAAAAACACAAGCCCTACATGATCGATCAGCATCGTCAGCATGGCGATCCACTGCATGACAACCCCCTCCTCGCACTCGAAGATGTTGAATTCATATGTATTTCAAATCGATATATCTATTATGGGTTGCAACACTGGGACTTGCAAGCGAAGAAAACATGAAGCAGCGGATATCCGGCATCCACGTCCAATATCCTCTATAATAAAAACAATAGCAGATAGAGGTGACGGTCGTATGGAAAAGAAAAAGAACAACATGGCCCTTGGGATAAGCATGGGGGTCGGCGTTGGGGTAGCCATTGGTGTTGCCATGGATAATATCGCTATCGGCATAGCGATCGGTGCCGCCATTGGCATTACGTTTGGCTCGGCCATGTCAAGCAATAACAAAAAGCCCCCTAATGAATAAACAGAACTTCAAATAACAGTGAATAGACCACCCGATTCATCTCGGGTGGCCTGTTTGCTTGCGTTTTCCTCTATTTCATTACAGCGTGAATGGACCGGATGTTCCCGTTACGGACTTCATGAGCCAACTCACCTGTAATATGAGGCCCATCGACCTCGATCGAATCTCCTCCCACCGTAGTGAGAGTTAAACGCTGAATCGTAACGCCGTCCTGACCGTACGTATTGGCTGCGCGCTCGCTGCGATACGTCACCTTGACGGTCCCAAGGAAGGTGAACGACACTTCTTGATTCTCGTCAAACAGCCACGCTGGGAGAACGGGGTTCAGATGAAGCTGCAGCTGGCTGCCTTCGTATCGGAATACCTTTTTTCCTGCCATCATCGTAATCCACATGCTTAGGAATTCGGCCGTCGATCCGCTCAGCCTTGCCACAAAACCTCGTCCATGCACGTGGGGATCCGGATTCACGCTGCTGGCAATAAACGAGGAGTTCTCCAGCGTGCTGCGTCCATAAACAGCCGGCTCCAGAAAAGGGATGAGGGACGTTTTGATCTCCGAGAAAAACTCGTCATACAATCCGGCTTTTAATAATGAAAGCAAGTATTTATAGGTCATATGCAAAAATACGGATTCCCGCTCCAGCCAGCCGGCTGTAAATGCACGGATGCGTCCGATCTCATCGGTTTCTCCCTCCAGGCTGACGGACGTTTTATACATTCCGAGCGCGGAATCATACAGATCGGATGCCTTGATCCGGTCATACATCGTTCTCGCCCGGCCTTCATCGGCGAGCTTCATGCCGCGAGCCGGTGCCTCCAGAAAATGCGGGAGCGCATAAGCCTTGAATTCAAGCACTTTTGCGGCAGGCAAACCATAGCGGGTAATCACCGGGTTTCCCGCTGCATCCCGAACCTTTTCAAATCGCTCGGCTTCAAAACGGAAATACGTTGGCACGATTCCGCCACCCATCTGCTCGGCACGCTGGATTCCTTCTTCGATTTTATTCAGGAAGGCTTCGTACATGCTCTTCACGTTCTTCACCGAAATTTCAACCTCCCGGCCGCTAATCCCGTACCGAACCGATGCACGATAGGATTCACGCTGCCCCGCTACCAAGTCCCAATAACCGAATGAGTCCAGTGAGCCGGACTGGTATAGCTGTACGGCTTCGTATACGCTCTCTAAATAAGACGCAATCTCCTCCGGTAGCAGAATCACTCGATGGCCGAACCGCTCGGCCGCATCCACGATAAATGCGACCATTCGCTTCAATTCCATTGTTTCGCTCATGCCCGACCCAAAAAGGCCCGGCAAACCATTCATCGCGTCATTCCAGCCCGGCTTGTTCGCCTCCATCTCTACCCCCATCCCGTAAGGGTCGAGTGCTGCCATTTTATTGAGGGATAATGAGATCATTTTGACAAACAGATTCGTGCGGTAAATGTCGCCTAGTCCGCCATCTACACGCAGCCATTCCGCAGCGTTCCTTTTTCTGCCGAGCTTGTTCAGTTTCTCCTCGTCCTCCAACAGCGCACCATATTGCCGTACCTTGCCCCGGCTGATCACTACCTTCTCACTCCGCGGAAGGACGAACACCGGGCTGTCAAAGAACGTATACGCATTCTCGCCAAACAACAGTTCCTCATAACGGTCGGGATATATATCCAAGTAGGTATCAACCAGATCCATATTATAAGTCCAATGATCCGACCAGAACCCTTCGCCGAACGAAGCGGCAAAATGTTGATCGGATATCGTCAACAGCCCGGACAGGAACCGTTCCTCACTGATCTCCAGCCTGATGCCTTGATCCGAAATCGCGTTGATGATTTTACCCGGCGTATAATCCCCGTCGCATGCTTTGGCCAGCTTCTCATAATCTTCCTGAGCCGCGGAGGCCCGCAGCAGCTTCTCCAGTTCCTGTTTCTTCCCTTCACTCACGCGGAATTTCGTTCCTTCTACGCTAAGCGGGTTATATCCGTCGGCTTGAATGAGACTGAAGAACATCCGGATGTTGAATGTACCTACCTTCGGGTGGAAAAACACGTCATTTCGGCGGTTCTGATTCATATCCCGGAAATTTCCATTCCCCTGTGAATAGTACTCCGGCGCAAGAGAAAAGAAGTTATAATCCCGCTCCAGATCCCCATGCTTGCGGGAGTATAGATGGACAACAGCCCCTTCCTTCCCATTATCGAATAGGAACGGATATCCGCCCCGCAGAAAATTGTCCAAATAGGACTGACGGCTATATTCATCAAATAGCGGTAATCCCGTTTTGGTTGCAGCATCCTCGGTTAATTCCCGTGTCAACGCCGAGGCCTCCTCGCGTTTACGGAGGATATAGGCAGGCGAACACAAATCTTTGGAGCGCTTATTGATTTTGCCGATATCGTTCACATGGCCTACCAGCGTATAAACCGTCACCGTCTCCCCAGGTTCAAGCGTAGCCGACACCCCGCTGAATCCGCAGGGCACTTTGTTGACGGCATACGGCTTGGCGTTCATCAAAGCTTCCACCGAGCTCACGGCAAATCGATCTGGGTGGATTAATGAAGTGTTTTCGCCAAAGATCAGCTCAAAGTCTACAAAGGGTTGGATCAACTTCCCGTGCTGATCAAACGACAGATAGAAGTGACCGCTCGTAACTTCGCTGACTTCCGCCTCATCGTGCGTACTGGAGCGAACTTTATAGAACGGGATCCCCAGTTCAAGGTTCTCTACTTCCATCCAGCTACGCAGGAGATTGCCGACCTCCTTGTACCCGCTATTCTCGACACCGTAAGGCAGAATCTCCGGCATGCCGTCCAGCAGTTCAAGCGATACAGGCTGAGTTCCGATATTCGTTACGCTGACTTCGCGGACAAGGGCGGCAAAATCTTCACCGGGCAGCTGAAAATACGACACCGACGTGCGAAATCCGTTACCAGCATGTTCCTCCTCAATGAACAGCTCATTCTGACGGATCAACATCGTTCTCTTTGCTTTGGAATCCGGCTGAAAGGATTGGAACGGCTCATAGACTACCGGTGCCCCCGCCATCTTGATAAACGTACGGAAACCGGTTGTCGACACATTCTTATACGAGATATTTGCCGGGGAAAATTCCATGATCGGCGAGTTCTTATCCCGTATGCCGAAGCTGCAAATCCCCTGACCCCGATTCACATAAAAGGTCCACATCGGGATCCCCTTCAATCCAGCGATCCCCGGCAGGAAGCTGGAAAACGGTTTGGCGTGATCATACTGCTCGATCACAAAGGTATCCTTCTCAAAACGATAATTTGACATGCTCAGATCCTCCTTAAATGGGTTCATACTTTGATTCAAAATTCAGAGTTCGCCACTTTTCGAAACCGGTTTCGAAAAGTGGCGAAAATGAGTCCTGCCTTTATATTTCACCTAAGTGACCGGGCGGCAGGATTCCCGGATAATCAATTGAACCGGCAGCATAACCGACTGTACTGGTGCGTCTTGTTCTTCGATCGAAGTAAGAAGGATCTCTGCCGCAACGGTGCCCAGCTGCTCCGTATCCTGGCGTATGGTCGTTAACGCAGGGGTAATATAACGGGACATTTCTATATCATCAAAACCGATGATGGACACATCTCCCGGTACATTCAAGCCATAATCCTGCACGGCACGGATAGCTCCAAGCGCAAGCAGATCTCCAGCGGCATAAACAGCTGTCGGCCGATCCTCCAGCCCCAGCAGCCTCTTCATGGCTTCATATCCGCTCTCGATGGAGAAAAAATCGCTGCCTGTTATGTACTCTTCCCTTCGTTCCAGATCAAGCTCCCGTAGGGCTTGCTCATAGCCCTGCTGACGCTGCTCGCCTGCAAACGTATTCAATCCGCCCGATATATGGGCAATGCTGCGATGTCCAAGCGAATGCAAATACCGAAGTGCCAGCATGCTCCCCCCAATATTGTCGGAGTAAACCGAATGCACATGCTCCGGTGACGAGTCCAGAATGACGCACGGTATGCCGCTATCCAGCAGCTCCTGGAAATCGGGGTCCTCGCTGCTCGACAGAATGACGACCACGCCGTCGACGCCCCGGATTTTGCAATGCTCCACATAACTGCTTCTTCGGCCGCCGACATCCTTGGAGATGAACATCAGATCATACCCTTTGGATACGGCAATTTTCTTAAAACTTTCGATGACGGCTCCAAAATAAGGGTGACGAATGCCTGCTCCCGTAGCTTCCACAAAGAGAATGCCAATGGTCCAGGATCTCTTCGTCGTAAGCGATCTGGCGTTTGCGTTAGGAAGATAGCCCATTTCCTTCGCGGTTGCCAGAATCTTGGCTCTCGTCTTCTCCCGGACATCCGGATAATTGTTGAAGACTTTCGACACCGTCGTAGGCGAATAGCCTGTTTTCTTGGCAATATCATAAATCGTTGTCAACCTTGGAATCAGCTCCTGCACCTTTGCCGGCATATTCTAATTCAAATCTATCTGATATTAGATTCTACCTGTGCCGGCAAGCTCTCGTCAATGTTATTCCGTACACACTGACCAGCAGGAGCCGAACCTTCGGATATCAAAAAATCAAATCGGCTAGGACAAGCTGGCGGAAGCGGTCTGCGAGTTTGCAGGGCTTTCCGTTTCCTGATGCCGGATCATCAGCACGCAGATCAGCGCGAGCAGCATGCTGCCTGCGGCGCAATAAAACAGAATCGAATACCCCATGCCATCAATGAGCTTGCCCAGAAGAGGCGGTGACGAGATCGCCGCAAGTGAGGATACCAAATAGTACATTCCCGTCCGTGTCCCAATGCTGTCCTCCGATCCTGTAGATACGATAAATGGATAGGAGTTGATATTGATGCAAGCCCAGAATAATCCGCCTACGGTCAGCAATATGCGAAGCAATAGCAGTGACTCAACCCATGGTACGAGCGCAAAGACAATCAACAGCCCGCTGACGCCGATCAGAATCATCGGTTTCTTGCCGAATTTACCGCCAAGCCATCCGCTTGGAATGGCAAACACAACAAAGGCGAGCGAAAAAAACGTCAGGGAGAAGGAAGCCTGCGATTCCGTTAGCCCCATCTCGTTTTTCCCGTACAAAGTAAACAGCGTCTCAACCCCTTGATATGCGACAAACCAGAAAAATATCGCCGCCAAGAGCAGCACCGTCGTCCGATTGATCTGACTCTTAAAGGAAACTTTAGATTTGGCGGCCGTCTGAGCCTGATAACCTGGAGCGTCGCGCTTCTCCTGGATAAACGTTCTCAAAATGAACAACGACACCAGCGTTATGCCCGCTGCGGCAATAAAAGGCAGGGACTGATGTGCGCTATACAGTACCGAGCCCACGCCAAAAGCCAATATGGACCCTATGCCGCCCATAAAGTTAATGATGCCGTTGGCTCTCGTGCGGCGTTTCTCCTCCGTAATATCCGGCATTAATGAAACGGTAGGCGAACGATACAGACTCATGGCCAGGTTCATGAGGACCATGAACAGTATCAAAGTCGCCATCCCGTTGTGAAACGGAATGATTGCGGTAAACAGAGCACCAAGCGGCATACCGATGAGCAGGTAAGGCATTCTTCTGCCGTACCGGGTGTGGGTCCTGTCGCTGCGACTTCCGATCCATGGCTGCAAGAACAAGGCAAAGTAATTGTCGATCGTCATAAAGAAACCGATCAGGGCAACACTGGATATGTAATCCTCCAGAAAATAGGGCACAAACGCATTGTACAGCGCCCAGGTAATGCTAATGCTGAAAAAGCCAAAGCCCAGCAGCCATGTTTTCTTCACAAAGTCACGCTCCCTTAATTTGTAGCAATCCCCCGAGTATATCCGGATAATCCGTAATAATGCCCGCCACGCCGGCATCGATCAAGGTTTTCATCTGCTCCTCGTCATTGACGGTCCAAGGGTGATAGACTACGCCCTGCTGTTTCGCTTCCTCTACCCATTCCGGCAGAACTGCGCGATGGTATGCATGAAGAGCATCCGCTTTAGCCAATTTGGCATACTCCCACGGTTTGTATAACCCTTCGCCATACAACAGGCCAGTTCGTATTTCAGGATCAATATGTTTGCACTCCACCAGGGAATAATGATTAAAGCTTGAGATGACGATTTGCTCTGACATATTGTAATGTCTTACGGTCTCGATCACGCGCTTTTCCAGCTCAGGATATTGAATCGATCCGTTCTTCAGCTCGATATTAACAATCGTGCCGTGATTTTTCGTTAATTCCAGCAGTTCTTCCAGCAGCGGTATCCGTTCCCCTTGAAAATCCGCTCCAAACCATGAGCCTGCATCCAGCTTGGCCAGCTCATCGTATGTATAATCCTTGACTAGCCCCTCGGCCCCCGTGGTACGGGCGACACTCTCATCATGGATCAGAACCAGCCTTCCATCCTTCGTCATCTGAACATCGGTTTCAATCCCGGTAGCTCCCTGTTCCAAGCCTTTGGTAAAAGCAGCCATCGTATTCTCGGGACATATGGCCGATGACCCGCGGTGTGCAAAATTAATCAATTGTGACATTTGTACTTCCTCCTGAGTGGTTAGATATTGGTTTGTACTATAAATATAGCTCGCAATTGTTAGAGCTATGTTATCATTCCATTTTTCATATTCCACATCGTTGAACGAAACCCTGTCATGCAGATAATTAATTTTTTGAATGGTTTGACTGATTTGCATGTCAGGCATATAATTGTTTAGACAACTATTTTTGAAAACTTGAAATGAAAGGTGTGACTTGTTTCTTGAAAGTGCCTAAACGCAACCCCTCCATCGGTTTTCATCTGGGTTACACCTATCGCCGCGCATCGCATTTGTTTGCCAATGCCCTGAAGCCCTATGATATCACCCCCGAGCAATGGCTGGTTCTATACCACATCGGAGAGCACGAAGGGTTAAATCAAAAGGAAGTTGCCGCCAAAGCGGATAAGGACCAACCAACCACTACCCGTATTTTGGATCTGCTCGAGAAAAAAGGGTATACTCGCAAATCCGTTTCGGTTAACGACCGGAGAGCTTTCCAGCTCTTTTTGACGGATACAGGCAAAGAATTGATCGAGGCAACCACAACCATCGAAAGTCAATGCGGAAGCCAGTTAATCGAAGGCATTGACGATCATCAATTAGAGATGTTCTGGGACACACTCTCGCGCATCAATGCCAACATACACAACTTAGACAAACAGGAGTGATGTTTCACATGAATGAAATGAATACAAAACAACGATTATGGACCAAAGAATTCATCACCTTGATGGTCAGCAACCTTTTTCTGTTTCTGACCCTGCAGATGATGCTGACCACGCTGCCCGCATATGCCAAGGAGGCGTTTATGGCAAGCCCGCTGCAGGTCAGCCTGATAACCAGCGTGTTCGCCCTCAGTGCGATCGCTTCCCGCTTCGTGTCAAGTAAAGCGCTGGAAAAAGGGAAGCTGCGCCTGCTCCTGTACGTCGGGCTGTTCATTTCACTGGCAGCCACGCTCGGTTATTACTGGGCATCCGGCATTGCCTTTCTGCTGTTGATGCGCGTTTTGTTTGGCATCGGCTTTGGCATGACCAGCACCTCGTTTCCTACGATGGCATCGGACGTCATTCCGATCAAACGGCTGGGCGAGGGCATGGGGTACTTCGGTTTATCCACTACGCTCGCCATGTCGATCGGACCGATGATCGGCTTGACGCTTCTGCAAGACGGGGGGTTCACACCGCTTGTGATCATCACCGTCATAATCAATGTACTTATCTTCCCGCTTGCCTACGTTTTGACGTCAAGATCAGCAAAACGAAATATGGAGCGCCCCGCAGCGGTTCAACCTCGAGTTGAGGAGCAACCTAAAGGTTCATTCAATAAAAAGCTGATTCTGCCCAGCGTCCTTAACTTTTTGATGTCCATTACGTACGGCGGACTGTTGAGCTTCATGGCGTTGTTCGGCGCCGAGGCTCACCTCCGGAATCCCCAGTATTTCTTCTTGTTCAATGCCATTGCCATTATTTTGGTGCGGCCGTTCTCTGGCAGAATCTATGACCGGTATGGACACAAGGCACTGGTTATACCCGCTGCTATTCTAATGGTCGCCGGTTTGTTGTTACTGACCTTCGCCACATCGACGGGAACTTTGCTGTTATCGGCATTATGTTATGGCCTTGGCTTCGGTGCAATGCAGCCATCCATCCAGACCTGGATGATTCAGGAGGTTCATCCGCTGCAGCGCGGCATGGCCAACGGCATGTTCTTTAACTCTCTGGATTTCGGTGTCGCTATCGGCTCGATCGCGCTCGGTTCCATCGCCAAATCCACTTCCTACGCGATCATGTACCGTTATTCAGCCATTGCGCTTGTGATGTTAATCCTGATTTATATCATCATGCAGGTAACCTGTCAATCACGCATCAAAGGAACGTCACAGCTTGAGGATACCGAACCCACTGCTGCTGGTTAACAGAGTTAGCAATGGGTGCAAATCCAAGAAAATATCCAGATATGAGAAAGGTCTTGTCCATTATTTATGGACAAGACCTTTCTTTTTCAAGCCCTGGGGTTTCTTGAAGTCGACTCGGTATGAATTCCCTCCGGTATCGTCTTCCTTTGCCTCCGGCTTCACGGCGAATAAGGTGAGCAGACTGCCTACAGCCGCGACGGCTGCCAAAGTGCCGAACAGCACCCAATGATTCGCCCCGAGGAGCAGCGAGACAACTGGAGGTCCGAGCGATACGCCGATAAAACGCATACTGCTGTAAAGAGAGGTAATGGTACCTCGCTGCTCCTTCTCTATGCCTTCCGTCAGCAGCGTGTCCATGCATGGCAGTACCATCCCGATCCCGATGCCGCCAAGTGTCATCATACCGACGACAAAATAAATCTGCGAACTAAATCCGGTGACAATAAGGGAAGCCGTCAAAATGGCCATACCCGCGAAACCGGTCCACTTTTTAGCCGCTTTATTTTTGCCCGTGAATTTACCGGCTAAATAGGAAGACAGACATAACAAAGCCAGCGGAATCGCAAGCACCAGCCCTTTTACCACACCGTGTAAATTGTAAGTGCTCTCGAGCGTCTCCGACAAATAGAAAAGCACGCCGAACACGCCAAACATCGCAATGCCGCCGATGGCGAATATCGCATACAGCCATCTTCCCTTCTCGTGCAAAACCTGCCTGGTTGTTTTCAAAAACTCGCGTATGGATTGTTTATCGTCGTTGTTCGACTTGGGTGTCTTCACAAGAAAAATGACAAGCACGATAGAGATCAGGCAAAGAACCGGAATCGCTATAAAAGGCAAAAACCAGATAAAACTTCCGAGCAGGGCGCCAAGTATTGGACTGACTACCTTGCCAAACGTATTGGAGGTTTCGATAATGCCCAAACTCTTACTGACCTTTTCTTCCTCTTTAAACATGTCGCCGACAAGCGGAATGACAATGGGGAATGCCCCGGCAGCACCAATTCCCTGTAGAAACCGTCCTGCCAAAATAACGTAATATGCCGCCGTCCCACTCAGCATCCAGGCAGCCACAGCCGAGACAGCTCCGCCTAATGCCGCAATAATCAAGCTAGGGATGATAATCTTCTTTCGTCCATACCGATCCGATAAATAACCGGCAATCGGGATCAGTAAGATGGCTACAACAGCATACACCGTTATAAGCATACTGACCTTGAAGGAACTGATCCCCAGAGCTTTGGAGATCTGCGGCAAAATGGGAATCAGCATGGAATTGCCTAACGTCATGATGAGTGGTATGGATGCAAGGGCAACCAGATCCCATTTCTTGTTTTCCATGAGAGAAGACCACCTTTGCGTTATCTGTCATCCATATTGTAGGTTCTTTTCCCCGGAATATGCATGATTGCAAGGTGGCCGTTTTTTCCCATATACATTTTTTCCTTATTTATACTTTAAAGCCGGACATCAACTGCCGAAGCTTGCTGGACATGACATTCAAATCTTCAACGGAATTGGTAATTTCCTCCATTGAGGCCAGCTGCTCTTCCGTGGCGGCACTGACGCTTTGAGTTCCCCCTGCCGTCGTCTCGGTGACCTCCTGGATTCGGCGGATGGCGTGAACAAGCTCTCCCGCTCCGGAGTTCATCTGCTCTGTTGCAGCGGTGACACTCTGAATTTGTTCATTCAATTCACCGACGGATTGCTCAATGTCCTTAAAGGCCCTCTCGGCTCCTTGTGCCACATTCATGCCCTCGGTCACTTCGCGGGTCCCCTGCTCCATAACACCGGCCAGATCAACAATATCCTGCTGAAGTTCATGGACGAATTGTCTGATTTCGACGGAGGAGTTCGATGCCTGATCAGCCAATTTCCGGACCTCAGCCGCTACAACCGCAAAACCTCTGCCATGCTCGCCCGCCCGAGCGGCCTCAATTGAGGCATTTAAGGCAAGCAATGATGTTTGCTCCGCAATTTCGATAATGATCTGACCCATCGCTCCGATGTTGGAGGCCTTTTCGCCGAGCGCACGCACCGATTGCGCGGATTGATCCACACTGGTGCGTATGCCTTCCATTTGTGACAGTGTATGGATAAGTGCCTGTTCCCCTTCAGCCGCAAGCTGGTTCGTCGTTGCTGCCAAGCCGGAGACGTCTTGGGCGGCATGCGCGATGTGTTTCATTCCTTCCGCCATGTCCGTTACCGTAGCCGTCGTTTCCTCCGTATCCTGAAGCTGGTTCTCTACCCCGGCCGCCAGCTCTTCCATAATACCTGAGGTTTGCTGGGAAGCTTGACGAATCTCCTCGGTTGTGGAATGCAGCGTCGAAGCTGCGATACCGACTTTGCCGGCCGTATCCTGCACCTGTACGACGAGTTCCCTGAAGCCATCGACCAATTTATTATATGCGTCAGCTACATCCCTGATTTCGTCTTTCGTATTGATCTGTAATCGGGTAACCAGATCCCCTCCGCCTTCGGCAATCTTCAATAGCTGATCGCTCATCTGATTCAAAGGACGAATCGAACGGGTAAGAAGATATCCTTGTATGGCAAAATAAACAACGGCTGCAACTCCGATCAACATAATGATCAAATTCTGAAATCGGCTGCTGGCCGCAATCTGATCAGCCTGCTTAGCCAAGGCTTCATTTTTATGTACTGTAAATTGTGCGATAAGCGTACTGAAGGACTTGCGCACTTCGCGTTCCTGGTTAAAAGCAGCTTCATATACCCGGAACGGCACAGCCTTGTAAAAACCGGTGTCATACCCTAATTTGTTTAACACCTCATTCACGGCTTCGGTGTATATGACATATCCGGTTTCGATCTCGTTAAAAACGTTGCGGTCTTCCTCAGCCGTCATCAAGCCTTTGGTTTCGGCCATGAGTTTGGCGACGGACTCCTGCTTCGCTTTCAATGACTCTGCAAAGGTCGAATCACCGGTCAATAGGTACCCCCGTTCATCATTAGAGACGCCCGTCAATAGAGTCTCCAATTGCGTCAGGTTATAAATGACCTTCTGATCCACTTCAATAATCTTGCTGAACCTCTTCTCCGTCATATTCGAAGTGATAAACGCGATAATTACGATTACCGACGTTACCACTGCAAGAATCGTAGACGAAAGAATTAATTTTGTTTTTATCTTCATCCGCAAGCACCCGACCTTTGATAAGTAGTATACCCCCAAACCTTTTTTCGTCAAATTTATGTCAAAAATGAATAGACACGGCGATCGAGAAAGCGCTTTTCCCGAAAATAATTGAAAAATATTATTAATCACCGGTCAAATCATGATAAATAATGGATAACTCCCTCCTTATGGTATAAAGCTTGCTCATTACCGCTTCCTAATTTCGCTTCCGTTTTTTTCCTCTTGTATGAAACATGCTTGGTTTTCATATATCATTCATGAAAAAAAAGGCCTGCCTGAGATGTTGCGTAGACAGACCTTAAATTATTTAGTTTTGATCCGGTATAAAGTGGCTTTTTTCCCCGATATGATATACATGAAGTTTGTGCATGGCACGCGTACACGCGGTGTAGAACAACTTGCGGTCGCTTTCGCGATGGTACACATCCTCGGAGCCGTTGTATATGATCACCGCGTCGAATTCCACGCCTTTGGCCAGATAGGCAGGAACGACAAGCGTTCCCTTCTCAAATGCAGGAGTGGTTTTGGTAATTAATCGCGCAGGGATATCTGCCGACAACTGCTCGTGTACGCGTCTGCTCTCCTCTTCTGTCCGGCAGATCACCGCCACGTACTGGAATCCCTGTTCATGAAGCTCACGGATATCAGAGACTATCGCTTCATGCAGACGTTCTCTATCGTTCACTGCAACCACCTGTGGAGCTTCGCCGCTCCGGTTAAATGGTACAATCCGTTCCCCGCCCGGTATCATCTGCCGCGTGAAATCAACGATTTCATACGTAGACCGGTAGCTTTGCGTCAGATTGATGACCTCCGTATCCTCCTCGCCGTACAGACTCACCAGATTTTCCAGATTGCCAAGTGCCTCTCCATGTGCGTAAATGGCTTGATTGAGATCCCCCAGCACCGTCATTTTCGCTCGCGGGAACAATCGCTTCAGGAATTCCAGCTGAAATCCCGAATAGTCCTGTACTTCATCGACAATCACATGACGAATCGACGTGTTCGTGCGGAAACCTTGAAGCAGCTCCTTTAGATAGAGGAACGGAGTCGCATCCTCATACAGCAGCGATTTGTTGTCCAGTGACGCAGCGGTGAGACTGCAGATTTCCTCCCAATAGTCCGGGAGCGTCTCCAAATGTCCGGCCGCCCGGCGAAATAGCGATTCATCGGTATATAATTTTCGGTACATGCCCTTTACATCCACATATCGAAACCGCTTGATCCAGCGTCTAACCGGCTTGAGCCGATTGCTGATGACCATTTTGGCAAGGACATCCCTTTCTTTATCGAAATCGTCAAAGGTGTCCGACTTCCGGTTCTGCTTACGTCTCATCGTTTGAAAGGCCCGCTGGTAATCTTCCGTATCCAGGAGCTGGATCTGCTCCTCCACCCACGGGGCGTCTTTTTCGCTCTGGGCGAACTCCGACAGACGTTTCAGCATCCACTCTTTCATCAGGTCGATCCGGCCAGCGAGTTTAACCGCCGAATCATAACTATAGAACTGCGCGGACATTTCGTCGGCGCTGACGATCACCTTACCTTGGAATACGACAGGCTTAAAGAGCATCCCGCCCTTCTCCAGCAATTCCTTGTATCGTCTGATGGTATCCAGATAGGCTCCCGAGGATTTAAAGGATATGCTCTCAAGTCGCGCACGGTAATGCGGCGAATCGTCCGCATTCAGCAAGGATTCTGTCTGCGTAAACACATCTTCAAGCTCAAACTCCTTGCCCAGCCGGTGTTCCAGATAGGACTGGAAGGTCGTCTGCTGCATATTGTCCTCGCCAAGCTCCGGAAGCACCGTGGATACATAACTATTGAACAGGGGGTTCGGAGAGAACAGAATCATCTGGTCGGCCCGAAGCGTCTCCCGATACTTATACAACAGATAAGCTACCCGCTGCAGTGCCGCTGAGGTTTTGCCGCTGCCGGCAGCCCCCTGAACGATCAGCATGCGGGTTTTGTCGTTTCGGATGACGGCATTCTGTTCCTTCTGAATCGTAGCTACGATGCTCTTCATCCGATCATCCGCGCTATGGCTGAGCACCTGCTGCAGCAGCTCATCTCCAATGGTTACGCCGGTATCAAACAACACCTTGATCTCGCCGTTATGGATGACGAATTGGCGCTTAAGCAGCATTTCGCCTTTAACCGTGCCCGAGGGCGTTTCGTATTGGGCCGGGCCGGGCGCCCCATCATAATACAAGCTCGAGATTGGAGCCCGCCAATCGTAAACCAGAAACGTCTCCATATGTTCATCCAAAAAAGATCCTGTTCCCAAATAAATAGTGTCCGTCTCCGCGGTTCCTTCCTCCTGAAAATCAATGCGTCCGAAGTAAGGGGACTCCACAAGTTTTCTATATTTCTTAAGCAGCTTGCTGGATTGCAGATGAGCATGCTCACGTTCCGCCAGCACCTGCGACTGCTGCCTCAGGTTGGTGGACGTTTCACCCAAATCGTCCGGGTTGCTGAAGTTGACCGTTACTTCGTCCCAGAAGTCTTTCCGCATATCAATAACGACTTCACGGATATCCCCGACGCTCGCTTCCAGCTGAGATATTTTATTACCGATTTTCGTTGTCACTTCCGTTACCCGTGCCTGTTCTTCTTGCCAATCCTGTTCGCTGATAGCCATTTGTTCATCCCCCTAATATACTGGTTGACAGCGTAATATGTCTGTGATATAATACAATTGTGATATTCTAACCAAATCATCGTGATTTAATGACAAACCATTGCTAATTATAGCAATGTAACCCGCATAATTCAACATCGAATTTCAGACAGCCGACCCACCGGGGCGGTTTTTTTGCGTTTATATACAATACCATTCCCAAGGCTCACTGCCAAGAGGAGTCCTATAATCCCGGTGCAAAAAACAGCCGATCAAATATGGCATCTTGATCGGCTCCCTCATGATGACTTCTCTTATTTACGCAGCCACGAGAACAAGGCTTCCTCCTGCTCTTTATCATCCACGACACGGCTGATTTGATCCGCGACCCGGTTCAGCCGGTCAAGCTGATACCCGTAATCATACATGGAGGCGGCCACCACCGACAGTCGAAGCCCCCCTGGATTTGCGCCTGGTCCGCACATCACCTGCTCCATGAACGTTTCATTGTTCTCCGCCATGGTCTCGGCCTCGTCTTCATTCGGTTTCAATTTATCTTCGAATTTCCACAAAATATGCTCATGGTACTTCATTAACCGCTCCAGATTGTGATCAAACTGCTCGTCGATTTCTTCGGATCGTTCCGCCTGGAAATAGTGGTTCTCGACCGCATCCAGCACTTCATACCCTTTACGAAGGGATTGAAGCAGTTGTTTATACACCACCAGCTGTCTTGCTTGACTGTACTTCGCCCGCTTCAGCTTCTTCTGCTCTTCCTCAAACAAATTGTATTTATCGGACAATGATTTGATCGCCGATTCCAGTTCCTTCTTCTCCGCGCGGTATACCGAATCCTTCATTTCGTGGGAGATGGCCGTGCGCAGCAGCAGCGACATTTTGCCAAATACAATATGAATCCGCGTGATGTACTGTTCCTTGGGTTTCGGGGGAAACACAAGAATATTGATAAGAAATGCAGATATGATACCGATAATCGTCAGAATAAAGCGATTGAGTGCAAAATCCCATTGACCGGAAGCTTCCATCACGGAGATAACCGTAACTAGCGTAAGTCCGATGGTCTCGCCCATTTTCAGCTTCATGCAAATCATAATTACTAGAATACATACCAAACCGACGGAAATCGGCTGATTCGATAAAAAGTATCCTCCTAGCATCGCCAGAATCGCACCGAGCGTACTGGTCTGCAGCTGGTCCAGGAAATATCTCCACGACCTGTATATGGATGGCTGCATCGCAAAAATCGCTGCTATGGCGGCAACGACAGGGGATTTAAAATCAAACAGCATGGCTAAATAAAGAGCCAGCGTTACGGCTAAGCCGGTTTTGAACATTCTTGCTCCAAACGCCACAGACAGCCCTCCTTACCTAACCCATTTTCACATCTATGGATACACACCATGATACATACTCCTCCGTTTGAACCGCTATTACATGAATTACCCTTACGCTTCCAATGTTATGCAGTTTCTGATTCATTCACATCTTCCGAATTGGCCCGCTTTCCCATCCTCTTCTCGTAAGATCGGACCAGAAATGCAAGCCAAGCACAAGCAGCTAGATATCCCCCAACAATATCGCTTGGATAGTGGACCCCGAGATAGACCCTGCTTAATCCGATGCCGAGAATCATGGTGACGGAGATGGATATTAATATTCCTCTCCCCGCCCTGCTGTCAATATGTCTCCACAACAAGTAAGCGAGCACGCTGTAGAATGAGAAGGCGGCCATGGAATGTCCGCTGGGATAGCTGTATCCCGTAATTTCAATTAAGCGGTGGATGTCGGGCCTTGCCCGTTGAAAGACCCATTTTAATAATAAATTCAGAATAGATGAACCGAAGACGACTACAATAAGGAGAAGAATCTCCATGCGGTGCCCCAGTACCCAATATAGCACGGCGATTACAATCAGACATAACACAATCACCGGTCCGATGGAGCCTATAAACGACAGCCCGATGGCAATATCCGTGATAAGCGGATGCTCCCAGGCTTGTACCGTTGTTAGGATCGCCCAATCAAACGTTGCCAGGCTTTGCCGCTTTACCAAAGCAGCCAGCGTGGCAAATCCGATCAAGCTGATTATCGATATGAGGAAAATCCAGCGTTGTCTTCCTGAAGTCGTGTGTAGCTTCTGTCCGCTCAACTCTCTTTTCTCCTTTGCCTTTTGTTTCGAATCCGTGCGAGTTGGTGAAAACAAGATAATATCATTTTCCTGAGATAAAGAAAAGTCCATATGGGATATGCATGAAATATCCCGTAGTCTATGTCAAAATCGCAATGATTACTCTTTCAAGAGAATTTTTACCATAAGGAGTTGTCCACATGAAGGTTCTCGTTGTCGGTGCCAACGGCCAAATAGGCAAACAGCTTACCCATCTGTTGCAAGAGCATGAAGGTTATACCGTAAGAGCAATGGTACGAAAGGAGAAGCAAGCAGCCCCATATCAAGCTGCCGGAATAGAGTGTGTTCTTGCGAACCTGGAAGGGTCGGTCGAGGAGCTTGCGGATGCAGCGAAGAATTGCCAGGCGGTGGTATTCGCTGCCGGCTCGGGCGGAGCTACCGGATACGACAAGACTCTGTTAATCGATCTAGACGGAGCCGTCAAAATGATGGAAGCCGCCGAGCAGGCGTCTGTTAGGCGCTTTGTGATGGTGAGTGCAATTGGGGCCCATCATCGGGAATATTGGAGTGAGGAGATCAAACCGTATTATGCCGCCAAACATTACGCGGATCGCATGCTTCGTCAGAGCAGCCTCACGTACACCATCATTCGTCCTGGAGGACTTACGAATAACCCTGGTACCGGACACATCGCCGCTGTGGAGAATATCCGGGGCGGTTCGATTCCGCGCGAGGATGTAGCGCGAACGATTCTGTTATCACTGGATGAAGAAAATACCTTCCGTCGTTCCTTCGACTTAATTTCAGGGGATACTCCCATATCCAAAGCTTTAGCCTCCATTTGAAAAGAGTCCTTTATCAAAAAAGATCGCCCCGAAGTATAAGCGGTACGCTATTATCCGCTCTACTTCAGGGGCGATCTTTTCGTACTATTAACCAGCTCAAAATAAAAGCGGTCCCGCTTTGTCAATTAGCGTTTGTAATGCATTCTTACGTTTGTAATGCATTCTTACGCGCCGGTCTTCTGCTGCATTTGAGTCCGCAATATGTCTTTAACCGCATCCACTGCTTCTTCCACCCGGTCTACCGCCACAACGATGGGCGTGCTGCCCTCGTATTGACTGAAGGAGTGATTGTACTTGGGATCGTAATAATGCTCAAGGAGCAGCTGTATTCCTTGGGCAAACAGCCCCTCTTCCAAAGACTTGCCAATTTCCGCGGCGATAGGCGTATGGATCCTGTTTTTGATTAATTGAAAGGCCGCCAAATATTGCTCTTTATAAGCCGCAGGGTTGTAATCCTCCAGGATCTGGCGAACACGCTCCCCCATCGGCAGTTCCAACACGATGGCTACCCCCGACTCCTTCTTTTGCATAAGGAAATCGGGAACGGCGATTTTGCCGATCCGTTTGCTCTCCGCTTCAAATAACAAATACGGCGAGGATTCCAGTTGCTTCAGCCGCTCAAACAATTCCGAATCGAATGTCTTCTGATTATTCGCCTGTAGACCGATATGGCCAAAGATCGAGCCGCGATGTCCTGCCAGCCCTTCCAGGTCCACGACAGGGTAGCCTTCCTGCTGAAGCTGTCTAAGCACTGCCGTCTTGCCTGTGCCTGTCAAGCCGTGAAGGACGAATGCTTCCGCGTCCAGACTCTTATGCTCCAGCGTATCCAGCACATACTTCCGGTAAGCCTTAATCCCGCCCGTAATCCGGTTAACATGGATATCCATCAATGAGAGAACGGTTGCGGCCGTCCTGCTGCGCATGCCGCCACGCCAGCAATAGACCGCCTTATCTCCCTTGATCTCCTTGAATTGCTTCACAAAGCTCGGGAGCTTGGCCGACATAATGGCAAGTCCACGCTCTTTAGCCGCATCCACGCTCACCTGCTTATAAATCGTCCCGATCTCCGCCCGTTCTTCATCATTGAAGACCGGAATGTTCAGACTTCCCGGAATCGTGGAATCCCTGTACTCTGAAGGGGAACGGACATCAATCAAAGTAATCTTCTTCCTGCTTTGCAGTTCCATTAATTCTTTTACGGTGATGTCTTGAAACATGTCTGCTCGCTCCTTTATTGATACAAAACCCGATTCACTTTATAACTCAACGACAATGCGATTCGGATGGTCATGCACGACCTGGCCGATTCTCCCGGCTTCCAGCCCGGCTTCGCGAAGCTCTGCCAGAAGCTGATCGGCCTGCGAGCCATCAACCGCAATGAGGAGTCCTCCTGAAGTAACGGCATCGCACAGAATCCACTTATCGATCTGATCCATGTCATTCGGGAAATCCACATCGTCCTTCACGTGATCATAATTGTTTTTCGTACCGCCTGGTATAACACCGCCATCAGCCATCTCTCGAACCCGCTCCAAAATGGGAATGGAAGGTTTGGAAATACGGATCCCCGTGCCGCTTCCCTTGGCCATTTCGAGCGCATGTCCAAGGAGACCGAAACCAGTTACATCGGTGCAAGCATGCACCTCATACGGTTCCATGAGCTCGGCAGCCGTTTTGTTCAATGCGGCCATGACCGCGGTAACTCGGCGAATCTCCTCATCGCTTAACAGATCTTTCTTGATGGAACTCGTAAGGATACCCACGCCGATCGGCTTCGTCAGAATCAAGGCATCGCCTGGCTTAGCGCCGGCATTGGTTCTTATTCTGTCCGGATGGACAGTACCTGTAACGGCAAGGCCGAACTTCGGTTCTTTATCATCGATGGAGTGCCCGCCAACCAGGGTAACCCCCGCTTCCTTCAATTTATCTCCTGCACCTCTCAAAATATCCGTCAATACCTGCTTGTCCAGCGTTGAGATCGGGAATGCCACGATATTCAAAGCAGTCAGCGGCTTGCCTCCCATGGCGTAAATATCGCTGATAGCATTCGCAGCAGCCACTTGTCCGAAATCATAGGGATCATCCACAATCGGCGTAAAGAAATCGACGGTCTGAACCATAGCCAAATCATCCGTGAGACGGTATACGCCTGCATCATCACTTGTATCTAAACCGACCAATAAATTAGGATTCGGCTCGGCTTGCGGGAGCTTGCGAATGACCTGCGCCAGGTCCGCAGGTCCGATCTTGCAGCCGCATCCTCCTTTAGAAGAATACGAGGTTAATTTTATTTTTTCCGATTGACTCATCACGGGTCTTCCCTTCGCTTAAGAGTTGAATTTATAGAACACATGCAACAAACCCGGCGTGGATGCATAAAAACGTCTCATCTACCCCGGGGATAATCTGATATTCGTCCGTTTACTAACACTTGTGATCACACACAATATCTATATTATAAGAAATTGGCTGCTCCAAGTCTAATGGTCTTCCTATATCTTGCAATTACCGGGAATATCTTTCTTCTTTCTGCTCACAATGTGATATACTAATTGATTGGATATGTAAATCATTTCACACCGCATCGGGGGAATATAGATCATGAATCACTCAAGCGACGGCAGAATGGCCTTCGATCATTCGGATCGCAGAAGAACCATCTGGTTTATCACCGTCTTCATCATCATTGCAGCAACAGGGCTAACCTACGTAAAGTGGTGGCCTTATTATGATAAAGCGCTCAAAGCTATTATGGAGCACAGCATCGGCTCCTCCATATTAGGCATGGAGCCCGGCAATGTCGTGCCTTCTTGGCAAGCGGCTTGGGACTATGCGGTCACGTATTTTAAAGCAGTATGGAAAGCGGCGGTGCTCGGTATTCTGCTCGGGACCTTGATCCAGTCGCTGCTGCCCTCCCAATGGCTGCTCCGCGTTCTCGGCAAAACCACCTTCGGCAGCACGGCGATTGGAGGAATTGCCTCCATTCCGGGGATGATGTGCTCCTGCTGCGCGGCACCGATCGCGATCGGTCTGCGTAAGAAAAAGGTGTCCGTGGGCTCCGCCCTCGCGTTCTGGATCGGCAATCCGACCATCAATCCGGCAACCCTCGTCTTTATGACGTTTGTTTTATCCTGGAAATTTACCGCGCTGCGTTTAGTCTTCGGCCTCATTCTGACCTTTGGCGTCAGTTACCTGGCTAACCGCTT
Source organism: Paenibacillus sp. FSL W7-1332 (assembly GCF_037969785.1). Taxonomy (NCBI): domain Bacteria; kingdom Bacillati; phylum Bacillota; class Bacilli; order Caryophanales; family Paenibacillaceae; genus Paenibacillus; species Paenibacillus sp. FSL W7-1332. The sequence goes on from NZ_CP150209.1 coordinate 4,994,628, forward strand.
CGCCAAAGAGGTGGATCCGGTAGAGATTGACGCGCCGGAGAGCACCGATCAAACCGATGAACGTCCGCTGTGGAAACGCTGGCTCGCCAGCATCGGTCATATGCTGATTCGCGTGGTTCCGGCGTATTTGATAGCCGTGCTTCTCCTTGGCGCACTGCAAGTGTGGATGTTTCCGCATCTGGGAGCTGCTGCAGGAAACACGCTGCTGGCCGTCATCTTCTTCTCCGTGATGGGAATGCTGTTTGTCATTCCAACCGCAGCGGAAATCCCGATCATTCAGGCCTTTATGGCAGCGGGTCTCGGAGCGGGCCCGGCCGCAGCGCTGCTTCTGACGCTGCCGGCCATCAGTCTTCCGTCCCTGCTCATGGTACGACGCTCATTCCCGAGGAATGTCATGTGGTTTGTTGTTGCTTCTGTAGTGCTGCTCGGAATCGTATGCGGTATAGCGGGCATGCTGATCCTGTAGACCCAGCTCCAACTTTTTCGCTTATCTTTTCAATTTTTATTTTTTCTTAAGGTAAACCCTTGGCTTATCTGGTAAAGTGATTAAAGAATGAACCAACTCATTATTACATGCAGTCGAAGGGAGTCAATCATTAAATGAAAGATAACGATTTGCAGCCAAACCATCCGGGGCAACCCGAGGATGAACAAGGACAAGCCCAAGAGAAAGAGAATAACCAACAAGATCCGGGCAGCTTGTCTCATGAAGAAGAAAGAATAGATTCAACCTATCCGGAGCCTATCGAGCTTCACAAGGATGAGAACGAACAGCCTGCACTCATGCATCCGGCAGGGGATCAACCGCATTTCGATGAACAGTCTCCTGCAGGTGGCGGCGGTAACGGAAGCAAAGGTTGGATGATCGCTTCGCTCGTATTGGCGGCAGCGTTAATCGTCGTCCTGATTGTCCCTCCGTTTGCCAAAGGATCCGGCAATGAAGCTATAGCTAAAGTCAATGACGTTAACATTACCAAGGATAATCTGTATGATGAGCTTGTCAGCGCAGGCGGTAAACAAACACTCAATTCCATGATCACAGAGGAATTGATCCAGCAGGAGCTGAAGAAGAAATCCATTACGGTGACCGACGCTGATGTAAGTAAAGAAGTGGATGCCTTGAAGGCGACCTTCCCATCCGAGGACCAATTCAATATGCAGCTCCAGCAAGCCGGCATGACGCTCGACGATCTTAAAGAACAGACCAAAACCCAGGTCGAGCTCAAAAAGCTGATGGCCGACAAAATCAAAGTAACCGATGATGAGATTAAACAAATCTACGACCAATACAAAGACAGTTTCGCTACGCCTGAGCAAGTTCGCGCATCCCACATCCTGGTCGAGACCAAGGAAGAAGCCGAAGCCATCGTGAAGCAGCTGAAGGAAGGCGCTGACTTTGCAGCGATTGCAAAAGAGAAGAACCAAGATGCTACGAAGGAGACCGGCGGCGACCTGGACTTCTTCGGACGCGGCCAGATGGACCCTGCATTTGAAGAAGCAGCGTTCAAATTGAAGAAGGGCGAAATCAGCGACCCGGTGAAGAGTTCTTTCGGTTACCACATCATCAAGGTTACCGATCATAAAGAAGCTACGAACCCTACCCTTGAAGATAAGAAGGAAGAAATCCGCAGTCAGCTTGAGAACCAGAAGGTTTATTCCGAATCCACAGCCTATATTCAGGAGCTGAAGGATAAAGCAACCATCACCAATACGCTGGACGAAACTGCGGCTGAAACGCCAGCAGATCCTGCAACAGAAACGCCAGCAGATCCTGCAACAGAAGCACCTGAAGCACCTGCTGCACCTTAAATGTTAGTCCAAGCCCCTACCCTTGCGGTATGGGCTTTTTTTAATGCGAAATAAAAAGTTCTTTCAACACCAGGGAAAACATGTTAGAATGTAAGCGTTATCAAATGTTGATCTTGGAAAAGGGGGAAGCAGAATGATGAAGCACGTATCGGAATCCCGCAACATGTATGAGGACTTCGTGGTGGAGACAGACATTCTGTTCTTTAAAACCGGATCGCACGGTTTGGTCAGCTTTCACGGCAGAAACTACAATATTAAAAAGAGAATGACTGCCGAAAAAATCGCATCCCTGCTCTCCGGTAAACAGTTCTATCATGTCGGCGGCAACTGCTACGTCAACGTTGACAAAATCACGACGGTAGAACAAGGCATCGTTTACTTTGGGGAGAAGGCACCTTCTGCTAAACATCTTCGGATTCCGAGATGGAAGCAAGAATCGCTCAAGCGCCTTGTCGCAGAAGTAAAACAGCCTGTTTAAGAGCAGCGCTCTTCTTATGAATCAGGCGCACAAAACAGAAGATCCCGTATCCGGTCAAACGGAGGCGGGATCTTTTAATTTACAGGCTATAACTTCAGTTTCCTAGCATTAACGATGTATAGATGCTTCAGCGGCAATGCACCGTTTCTGTACTTGCGGGCACCGGATTCAAACAGAACGTACAGGTCATGGCCCCGCATCGCAATATTCTCGGACATCGGAGGCATCGTCAACGGCGTGGCCGCAGCCTTTCCCTTTGTTCCACGAGTATATATGAGCAATTTGCTTGCATTGTTGCGTCCGCAGGATTGACTGTATACAACGCGAGTTTTCGTCACGACCGCCCCTTGGATACGGTCAGGTGTGCTCCAGGTATAGGCGGCTTTCCGATTCGGCGGCAAAGCGTCGCTGGACGTTAATGGATAGCCTCGCAGCTTGCCCTTAGGTCCCGGCGCACACTGCTTGCCCCCTTGATCCTCGCCATCCATATATTCGCCGATCCATAGAATGCCGTCGGAATACGTGGCATAGGATGCTTTATGACCGAGCGCATAAGGTGTCATGACAATATTGCCATAATCTTTCTTGCTGCTAATTGTACTCAGCGGAATTTTATACACCTTTTTGCCGGACGCCACCCACAGATGTTTTTTGCTGACCGCAAGCCCTCCGACATGCCCGGTATGTTTTTTGCTCCCGCTCTCATACAAATACAAGGTTTTGATACGTTTGTTGGTTTTGCTGCTTGTAATCGAAATGCTGCTGGCTTGATTGCTGTCCTTATTTCCCCAATAATGCGATATAATGATCCAATTCTTGCTCGGAACAAGAGCCAGCCCTTGTGGAATCCACTCTTTGGTTCCGGAGTAACCGGGAATGGCGGCTCCCTTTTTGCTGATATCGAAAAACTTTTTGTACTTGGAGCTGGCTGCTTCGGCTTCCCCTGGAGGAGCAAGTCCGCTTAAGCTGAGGATCAGAGCTAAGCTAAGCAGGAGACTTGCATAACGTTTGATTCCCTGTCGTTTGCTCGCCATAAATGTACCTCTCTTCCATCGTCATAATTTATAACGGCAGGTTATTGGGGCCTTGCACACCCACATAAATGTAATGTATTCTGGTCTGGTTGTACCTGATGATACATAAGGATGCGAGATATGATCCTATTCCTAACCCATTCCACACTATGGTAATATCAAATCTAAGGCTTATGAACATAGAGAGGATGATCACGAATCGATCCCTATTTTGATCCGAGATATCCGGAAGTTTTTACTGCTTTCTCCATCGAACATTGGATGGCCATTATGGTGTTTATCGCTCTTGGCTTACTATTGTACTTGTTTAGAACCGTAATCGCCTCCAATGCTTCTCTGCAAAAGACCGTGAGATGGGGACTGCTTGCTGCGCTTTCGTTACCGGAAGCCTCCCTTCATATCTGGTATGCGTCAACGGGAATATGGGACCCTGCCACTTCGCTTCCATTGGAATTGTGCAGTCTGACCCTGTTTCTCTCCATCGCCATCCTGCTTACGGATGAACGCCGCCTATATCCGTTGGTTTACTTTGCCGGAATCGGAGGGGCCTTACAGGCTATATTAACACCGAATCTGGGCTATCCTTTCCCACACTTCCGGTTCTTTCATTTCTTCGTCGTCCATATCGCGATCATATTGACGGCTTTGTACATGACATGGGTTCGAGGATACCGTCCAACCTGGAAATCCATCGGCTGGACGATGGTCTTCCTAAACGTATCCGCATTCGTTGTCGGGCTGGTCAACCTCGCTGTCGGCTCGAATTATATGTTCCTGATGCGCAAGCCGGACACGGCTTCGCTGCTGGACCTGCTTGGACCGCATCCCGTATACATTTTCGTTGAGGAACTCATCGCACTCACGCTGTTTATCCTTATGTATATCGTCTTTTTTGTCATGCCGGATCGCATTAAACGCAGTCGCCGCCGTAAACAGGAACAAACTTTTTCTTCGTCCGGCAGTTGAAGAAGGAATCAAATAAACATAAAGCGTATGGATGGTAAACGCCCTGTGTAGCCGGGTGCCAGAATCCATACGCTTTTTTTTGGGGGAAAGGGTCTGACTACTAATCCTTAAGATACAGCCTTGAGGTTGCTTCCCAAATTTCTCCCGGAGCCAAACCGAACAGACCGATATCGTCAGCAGGCAAGTCTACGTTCGGTGCGTTGACCAGGTTGATCTGCGGCTCCGGACAGAAGAACTTCCGGGAGGCCTTGTTGTTCCATACCATCCACTGCTTATACGAATTGCCGACATCGTAAACGAATGTTTTGTCAAGCTTGGTATCTGTCAATTCCATACGGTTTCTGCCGTTCTGCGGGACGGCCGTGTAATGGTTGTCCATCGAATCAAAATAGGGAGTTACACCGCTTGTCCGAAGCAGCTCCTCTTCTGTCGTCAGAGTCTGGAACTTGCCGGTCGGCAGCATCCGGTCACTCATTTCCCACCGTTCGCCGATCGTTATTCTTACGACACAATCATCCGCCGTGCTCTCCGGGGCAAACGGAGCATTGATCGCCGTATGAAAGGCTAGCAGGCACGGCATGCTGCGGGTACCCTGATTACGTATAAACACATGCTGGGCCAAGCCATCCTGATTCAGCGTGTAGCGAAGCCGGAAAGTGAACTGGTGCGGGAGCATCGCATACACCGGATGATTCTCATCAATGGTGACCGAAACCACCACGTAACTTTCAGACTCGCTGCTGCCAAAATCCTCGACGCTCCAAGGAATCGTATGTAAAAAACCATGGAGGTGATTGCCCGTCGCTTCCTCATTGATCGGGAACTGATAGGTTTGTTCATTCCATGGAAACCGCCCGTCCTCATAACGATTAGGCGGAAAGAGAACAGGAATGCCGTGTACGCCCGGATTGGATTTGAATGCTTCCATTTCGTCTGCTTCCGGTTCGCGAAGGAACCGGTAACCGCTTTCGTTATCCCTAAAAGCAATGAGATTGCCTCCGATTTCGGGCAATATCGCCGCCTCGTAAGGGCCGTGCTGGAGCCAAACCGCGCGCTCTCCGTGATATGATCCTTCATACGCTTTATGGTTCATCGGGTGATCTCTCCTCTCAAGTGTGAACGTATATAGATTATCATATCAGTGCCCTTACTTCTATATTTGAGAGGGGATCGTCAACCCTTGTCATCCCCTCCGCCCTCCGTCCGTTTAAAATTGCATGCCGGTTAAGATGAAAGTTTCGTTGTAGAAGGGTTTTGCGGAATTGAAGCCGGGGCCGATTGATCGCTTACTGCCGGCTGTGTGGCCGAAACCAGCTCCTCATCCAGTTCCTTCGTGTATTCGCGGGTCTGCTGCTCGCTCCAACCCAGTACCCTAGCCATATAATCAATCACGGGCATCTTCCATTTTCTCGTCCAATCGATATGAAATAACAGGGAACCCGTGCGACGGATGAAAAAGTCGGCCGGCTTCGCTGCCATCTCATGCTGAATCGCATACATCAGCGGAACCAGCACCGATACCGGAAGCGCCGCTGCCTCCGCTTGGTCGGAGCCCTCTTTGGCCAGGCGGAACAATTCCGACACGTTAGATCCGTACATTCGCGCCCACTGTTCAGCGAGCTTACGGTCAATTCCTTGCGCGGCGCCAATCTCCGCCTGCTTGCGGACAAAATCAGGGAAATGGCCGGATCCGCCAACCTGACCGCCGGAAATCGGCAGATTCTTCGTTACGCAGGCACCATATGCTTTCCTGCCGTTCTCTTGGATCCGTTTTGCAACCAGATCGACAACGGTGTCGGCCATTTTGCGATAGCCCGTAAGCTTGCCACCGGCAATGGTGATCAGACCGGACGGGGACTCCCATATTTCATCCTTGCGTGAAATTTCAGACGGGCTTTTGCCTTCCTCCAGTATAAGGGGCCGGACTCCCGCCCATCCCGATTCCACGTCTGCCGGACTTAGCTTCACACCAGGGAACATGTAATGTATAGCTTTCAATATATAATCCCGGTCCTCCACCGTAATCAAGGGACGTACAGGATCGGCCTTATAGACCGTATCGGTGGTTCCGACATAGGTCTTCCCGTCACGGGGAATGGCAAAGACCATTCTGCCGTCAGGTGTATCGAAGTACACCGCTTGACGAAGCGGGAATTTGGATTGATCGATGACCAGATGAACCCCTTTGGTCAGCTGAAGCATTTTCCCCTTCTTGGACTTATCCATTTCGCGCACCTGATCCACCCACGGCCCTGCTGCGTTTACAATCTTGGTTCCGGATACGGACTTGACCCCGCCACCCAGCATATCCCGTACGGTGATACCGGTAATTTGTCCATTTGCATCATAATTCAACGATTCGGCCTTTGCGTAATTAAACAGGACCGCCCCTCTGGCGGCGGCCTCCTTCATGACCTCCAGCGTCAGCCTGGCATCGTCCGTCCGGTATTCCACATAATAGCCGCCGCCTTTAAGGCCCTCCTGCTTCAGTAGCGGCTCCCGCTTCAGCGTCTCGGATGCGGACAGCATGGAACGCCGTTCTCCCCGCTTTACGCCAGCCAGAAAGTCATACACCATCAACCCGATGGAGGTGCTGAATTTCCCAAAGGTGCCACCCTGGTGTATCGGCAGGAGCATCCATTCCGGCGTGGTTACATGCGGTCCGTTCTCATACACAACGGCCCGTTCTTTGCCAACCTCGGCCACCATGCCGACTTCAAACTGCTTCAGGTACCTCAGTCCGCCATGCACCAGCTTGGTCGAACGACTGCTCGTTCCTGCGGCAAAGTCCTGCATCTCAACCAACAAAACCGACATCCCGCGCGTGACCGCATCCAGCGCAATTCCTGCACCCGTTATGCCGCCGCCGATGACAATCAGATCGAAGGTTCCCTCTGCCATTTCTTGAAATCGACGCCTGCGGTCCAAACTTGAAAACGTCTGTGCCTGCTTCACAATGAATCCCTCCCAGTATGATTTACCCTGTTTTTATCTCTCGTTACCCTTCCAATGAAAAAAGACAGCAAAAAAGAGACCACGAAACACGCAGTAACAAACCCCATAACATGAGGTATTCCGCGCCTAGTGGTCTCTCCAAGTCTCCAGACAAATATTCACTTATTGATCATTATACCACAGAAAATGCTAATGAAAAGCCATTGCCGCATAAACGGCTTTTTTCCAGCCGCTGTATAATTGCTCCCTTACGTCTTCCTCCATGGTTGGCTTAAAGCTTTGTCCCATGCTCCATTTGCTGCAGATTTCCTCCTGATCCTTCCAGAAGCCGACAGCGAGCCCCGCCAGATAGGCGGCACCGAGTGCCGTTGTCTCCGTAATGTTCGGCCGCTCGACCGGCACATTCAGGATGTCGCTTTGGAATTCCATGAGAAACATGTTGGATACGGCCCCTCCATCCACACGCAGGGATGTGATATTATAGCCGGAATCCTCTTCCATCACGGATAGAACATCCCGCGTCTGGTATGCAAGTGACTCCAGGGTTGCACGGATGAAATGCTCTTTCGACGTGCCTCGTGTCAGGCCGAAGACTGCCCCTCGGACATCGCTGTTCCAGTATGGGCTGCCAAGTCCAACAAAAGCCGGCACCACGTACACGCCCTCCGTGGAATTGACCCGGCGCGCATAAGGCTCGCTGTCCTTCGCTTCGCGGAACATCCGCAGCCCGTCGCGCAGCCACTGGATCGCCGAGCCGGCCACGAACACGCTGCCCTCGAGTGCATACTGTACGCCATCTTCCAGTCCCCAGGCGATCGTAGTGATCAGCCCATGCTCGGATTTTACGGGCTTGTCGCCGGTGTTCATCAGCATAAAGCTGCCGGTTCCGTAAGTTGTCTTCACCATGCCTTTCGAGAAGCAGGTCTGCCCGAACAGCGCCGCCTGCTGATCGCCGGCTGCTCCGGCAATGGGAACCTCGCGCCCAAAGAAATGATAGGAAACGGTATTGGAATAAATCTCGGAAGAAGGCCTGACTTCAGGCAGCATCGCCATCGGAATATCTAGGAGCTGCAGGAGCTCCTCATCCCATTTTAATTCATGAATGTTATAGAGCATCGTACGCGATGCGTTGGAATAATCGGTCACGTGCGCCTGGCCTCCGGACAGCTTCCAGATCAGCCAGGTATCGATGGTCCCGAATATAACGTCTCCGCGCTCGGCCCGCTCACGGGCACCATCTACATGATCAAGGATCCATTTGATCTTCGTTCCCGAGAAATAAGGATCAATCAACAGTCCGGTCTTCTCCCGAACCGTCCCGTCATGTCCGGCGGCAATCAGCTCCTCGCAGATGCCCGCCGTCTGGCGGGACTGCCAGACAATGGCGTGGTAAATCGGTTCGCCGCTCTTGCGATCCCATACCACGGCTGTTTCCCGCTGATTCGTAATTCCGATTCCGGCAATCTGATCCGCCTTTACGCCCGCTTCGGATAAGCAGGTTGCAATGACCGCAAGAATGGAACCCCATATTTCATTGGCATTCTGCTCCACCCAGCCCGGCTTGGGAAAATATTGCGGAAACTCCTTATGAGCTGAGTGTACGATTTCTCCTTCCTTGTTAAACAGGATCGCGCGCGAGCTTGTCGTTCCTTGGTCAAGTGCCAGAATGTACTGCTCCAATCAACTTCTCCCCTTCCGCATATGCATTTAACCAAAGATAACGTGCAGGTGGAAACGTTGTCAAATCCATTATTCCGTCAGGGAGAAACCTAGCAAGTCCTGCAGCAGGACCGAAGCCGCACCCATTAGCTTGTCTTCCTCGCCAAGGGAGGCCAGGCCAAATACCATGTCCTCCTTCAGAATCGGCAGCGCATGCCGGTCAATATAGCTGCGAACCATGTCCAGCAATTCCGGGTTTCCATGTGCCATGTCCCCGCCCAGGATCAGAGCTTCGGGATTAAACATGTTGATCAGATTGACGATGGCCGCTCCCAGAAGCTCCGCCACTTCCTCATTCAGATCCTTTGCCAGCTTGTCCCCTCTGCGAAGAGCTTCCTTGAATACGGACGGAACAATTTTACTGTAATCTCCCCCGCTCAGCTCCTGGATCAGCGTCGGTCTCCCTGTCGCGATCGCCGTAATGATTCGCGAATACACGGCAATCCAGCTGATGTAACTGTCCAAGCAGCCTACATTGCCGCATTCACAGCGGATGCCGCTGCGGTTTACGCTCGTATGACCGAATTCGCCGGCACCGCCATGCTTGCCCCTTAGGAGATGATCGTTAATCAAAATACCGGAACCAAGCCCGTCGCCAATGGAAATATAAATCAGGTTCGCATATGCGTAATCGCCAAATCGGCGTTCAGCCAGCACAACGGAATTCATATCGTTCTCTACCCACGTCCGCAGCCCGTAGCGTTCTTCCATAATCCGTTTCAACGGAACATCGGTCATGCGAAGTTTCGTGTTATAACGCACCATGCCCTGACTATCACTCACAATGCCCGGCACGTTAATGGAAATCCCGACACACCGCTCCAGGTCCACTTGTCCTGACATGAAATCGTCCATCAGGCTCAGCAGCCGCTCGATAACGGCTTCTCCTTGGAGCCCGGCTAGAGGATGCGTTTCCTTCCGGAGCACCTTCGCCTCCAGATTCATGCGGGCAAGCATCATGACCGAATTCGTAATCGCTACGGCAAACAAATAATGATTATCCGGATTGAATTTGAGCAGAATGGGCTTTCTTCCACCGCTGGAGGAGCCTGTTCCAATCTCGGAAACGTAGCCTTCCTTGATAAGCTCCTGTACGGCTGAGGCGACCGTGGAGGGACTCAGCTTGTTTTTTTTGGCCAGATCGATTCTGGATATGGGTCCCTCTGTACGGATCTTGTTCAGCACCTTGGACCGGTTTAATGCCTGAATCAGCTTGTGATCACCTTTTTTCATATTGTTCAAGCGAGCTCAACCTTTCTTTAATTTCTTCATATAGTAGGACTTTCTGTATCGGAAAAATGAGGATAGAACCACTATAACATGTTCCAGAACGGAACAAAAACTTATTCCATCAATCGAAATAAGAAGTCTCGTTAGGTCTCATATTGATTCGCTCATATTGTGAAAAAAAGAATTTAAATCGATTTGTAATCGCTATCTTGAAAAATAATAAAGGGAATTATATAATCTTTCGCAATAGAAGCTGGTTGTTCTGTCAAGAAAGATAGCATCTTGATGTTAACTTTTTTCGACTTATGGAATAACTATCGCTTTTTACATCACTTACATAAAGGGGGCGCTTAAGGGGTCCGATTCACTTCGAACAAGCCGTACGACCAACCACGCTTGATCAAAAATCATTTGAATTCAAGGAGGGTTATCTGATGAAAAAAAGAATTGCTGTCCTGATTTCGATATTATTTGTGTTCACCGCGTTACTGTCCGCTTGCGGAGGCGGCAATGCTTCTGGCGGAAATAACGGCAAGAAGGTCATCAACGTCGCTCTATGGGACGAAAATGTGCGGGACACGCTGGACAAGTCCATTAAAATTTTCAATGAGAAGCACCCGAATGTTGATGTGAAAGTGACTTACACCCCATGGGCCGATTATTGGACCAAGCTGAAAACCAGCCTCGCCGGCAACAGCGGCCCTGACGTCTACTGGATGAACGGCCCTAACTTTCATTCCTATGCCTCCTCCGGTCTAATTAAAGACCTGTCTCCCCTAATTGAGCAAAGCGGTCTGGATACCTCGGTTTATACCGAAGCGCTCGTCGATATGTACACCTATCAGGGTAAACTTCACGGACTTCCTTATTTCCAGGATTCCGTCGGACTTTTTTACAATAAAGAATTGTTTGACAAAGCAGGTCTGCCTTATCCCGACAAAACCTGGACCTGGCAAACCGTCGAGGAGAACGCAGCCAAGCTGACGGATAAATCAAACGGCATTTACGGCTTCATAGCCCCGATCGACAGCCAAATCGGATATTACAACTTCATTGCCCAAGCGGGCGGATACGTCATCTCGGACGATAAGAAATCATCCGGATTTGATACACCCGAAGCACTATCGGCGTTCCAGTGGGAACAGAGCTTGATTGAAAAAGGCTATTCCCCAAGCGCGCAGCAGCAGCTTGAAACGAAGTCCCGCCAATTGTTCGGCTCCGGCAAGGCGGCCATGTTCCCGGGGATATCGGTGAACTCGCCTGAGTTGTATAAGCTTCTCGGCGACAAACTCGGTGTCGCTGAACTTCCTGCCGGCAAGGAAAAGGCATCGATCGTTCATGGACTCAGCTGGGCCATCAACGGCAAAACGAAAGTCGAGCAGGAATCCTGGGAGCTGATTCAAGTTCTTTCCGGTAAGGAAGGGCAGGAATTACTCGCGGAATCGGGATTCTCGATGCCTGCGTACAAAGGCACGGAGGGCGGCTGGCTGAAGTCCATTCCTTCTCTTGATCTGCAGGTGTTCGTGGACAGCTTGGAGTTCGCCGTACCTTATCCGGTATCCCAGAAAACCGCAGAATGGCAGGACGCTGAAGTGAAGGAAATTCAGGCGGCTTTCCTCGGAAAGAAATCGTTTGAAGAAGCATTAAAAAATGCCGGCGAACAGATGAATGCCATCCTTGCGACAGAAACGAAATGACGAACCGCTCCCAATACGGAAATTAAGAAAGGACGGTGCAGCCTGTGAGCTCTCCCATTACCGTGACCACAGAACCTCCTAAAACGACAACCAAGCGAAAAGCAGGGAAACTCGCCGTACACGAAGCTGTCTGGGGGTACATCTTCATTCTGCCTGTCGTGCTGGGCCTCGGTCTGTTCTATATGGCACCTTCCGCAGCATCCCTGTTCCTGTCGTTTACGTCGTGGGATGGACTAACCTCCCCCCAATTCATCGGATTCGATAACTTCGCAAATTTGATGAAGGACGACAAATTCACCGGTTCCATGCTGAACACGATGCTGTACACCGTCGGTACGGTGCCGTTATCCGTCGCACTCGCAACGGTGCTGGCCGTGCTCCTGAACCAGAAGATCAAAGGCATGGTCTTTTACCGCACCTTCTATTTCATTCCCGTGATCACCATGCCGATTGCGGTCGGCATGGTGTGGAAATGGTTATACAATTCCGAATTCGGATTGATCAACCACGTGCTGGGTGTCATGAACCTGCCGCAGCCCAACTGGCTGTTTGATGAGAAATTCGCCTTGTTCTCCATCGTGCTCGTCAGTGTCTGGAGCAGCATCGGATACAATGCCGTCATTCTGCTGTCCGGTCTGCAGGGCATCTCCGGCAGCTATTATGAGGCCGCTTCGCTTGACGGAGCGGGAACGCTGTACAAGTTCTTCCGGATTACGCTGCCTCTGCTGACACCCAGCCTGTTCTTTGTCTTGGTCATGTCCTTCATCAATTCGTTCCAGGTGTTTGACCTGATCTTCATCATGATGGATCAACAGACCACGATGCTGGAATCCACCCGAACGGTTGTGTACAGCATCTGGGAAGACGGCTTCAAATACTTCAATATGGGTTACGCTTCAGCGCAGGCCTTCATTCTGTTTATCGTTATTCTGATCATCACCATGGTTCAGATGTATATTCAGAAGCGCTGGGTCCACTACCAATAACAGGAGGTGCGTAGACGTGAATACTTCAACCGATGCGGGAAAAGCAAGCCGTCTGGCGGTCCACATCCTCTTAGCTGTCGGGGCGCTGCTCATGATTATGCCGTTTCTGTGGATGATATCCACATCCTTCAAGTCCTTTGCGGATTCCATGTCCGTTCCGCCCAAATGGCTCCCTGTGGAATGGCACCCGGACAACTACCTGCGGGTCATCCAAACCATTGATTTCGGAACCTATTATTTGAACACCGTTATCGTAACGGTGGGACGGACGGCTGGACAGCTCATTCTGTGCTCCCTTGCAGCCTATGCATTTGCCAGTCTGAGATTCCCTTTCAAGAACGCCATCTTTCTCGCGCTCCTGGCCGTATTGATGGTCCCATCCCAGGTTGTTATGATTCCGAGCTTTGTCATCATGCGCGAGTTCAATTGGCTGGACACGTTCTACGTATTGATCGTACCCGGCATATTCAGCGCCTTCGGTACATTCTTATTGAGACAGTTCTTTATGACGCTGCCGAAGGACCTGGAGGAAGCGGCCAAAATCGATGGCTGCAGTTATTTCCGGATTTACTGGAATATTTACTTGCCTTTATCCAAGGCAGCTCTCGTCTCCCTGGCGATCTTCACCATATTAGCCTCATGGAACGATCTGCTGTGGCCGCTCATCATGACGAGCTCCGAGGAGATGCGAGTCCTTTCCATCGGGATATCCAGCTTCCAGGGACAGCATTCCACCGATTACCCGCTGCTGATGGCAGGGGCCTTAATGGCTACCCTCCCCATCATCATCCTGTTTATCTTCCTTCAGCGTTACTTTATTGAAGGGATCGCCATGAACGGGATTAAAGGATAGCGCACGGATCGCTCGAACCATGCAGAAAAAAAGGAGTGTACGGAAATGTTACAGGTGTTAGTGATTGGTGCAGGCGCCATGGGTAGGACCCATGCCGCCGCTTATGCTTCGATGCCGGGCGTTAAGCTTGCGGGGATTGCCGATATCCAGACGGAAAAAGCACATCAGCTGGCGGATAGATACGGCGCACAGGCCTACGCTTCATTCGAAGCAGCCGTTGCAGGTTTGGGCGCGGCTCGCATGGATGTGATTGACGTCTGCCTGCCAACCCCGCTTCATAAGGACTATATTGTCAAAGCCGCGGACATCGGCAAGCATGTCATATGCGAGAAACCGCTCGCCAGAAGCGAAGCGGATGCACGCTTCATGATCAACTACTGCCAGGATAAAGGCGTGCGTTTATTCGTGGGTCACGTCCTCCGCTTCTTTCCGGAATATGTGAAGGCCAAGTCGCTTCTGGATCAGGGCAGCATCGGCAAACCCGCTGTCATCCGGGCAGGCAGGGGCGGCGGTTATCCTGTGGGCTGGAACCATTGGTACAGTGACTTTGGGGCGAGCGGCGGAATTACGCTGGACGCAATGATTCATGATTTTGATTACCTCCGCTGGTGCTTTGGCGAGGTTGAGCGCGTATATGCCAAAGGGCTTCATGGCCGTCATCAGGCCCAGCTGGATTATTCGCTGGTAACCCTACGTTTCCGTAGTGGTGTCATCGCGCATGTGGAAGGCACCTGGGCTCACGAGGGTTTCTCCATGAATTTAGAGATGGCGGGCACAAGCGGCGTTATCGATTATGACAGCGCGAAGGACAGCCCTCTCCTCTTCAAAACGCGGAGCAGTGCCGCTACCGTCCCCGGCGTCGTCGTGCCGGAAAGCCCGCTTGAACGGAGTCCCTATTACCGGGAACTGGAGCACTTCATGTCGTGTATCCGTGATGGCAGCGAGCCGCTCGTCTCGGCAGAAGACGCATACGAAGCGCTTCGTATCGCGCTTGCCGCCCTTGCCTCCATGGCCTCCGGCGAGCCGGTGGTTATCGAGAATGATGCGCTCACACTCGCCTCAACATGAGAAAAAGGCGATCGACGTATTTACAAAAGTCAGACCGCATGCAGCGGATCATTTTCTTAGGGGATAAGGAGGATACACCTCTGGTGGTTATCCTTTCTCATCTTTTGTAGAAGGAGAGAAAGCTATGAAATTGGGAGTAATCAGCTTTGCGCATATGCATGCGTACAGTTATGCCAAAGCGCTGCAGGGGATCGAAGGCGTAGAGATTGTCGGCATCGCCGATCCTGTAGAGGAGCGCGGACGGAAATACGCCGAGTATTTCAGGACAGCCTATTATCAGGATTATCACGTGCTTCTTAGTCAAGGCCTGGATGGCGTCATTGTCACCTCCGAGAATGTCCATCATAAGGAGCACGTGCTTGCCGCGGCTGCAGCCGGGGTGCATGTGCTCTGCGAAAAACCGCTTTCGACCAATATACAGGATGCACAGGATATGATTGATGCGTGCAAAGCAAGCGGGGTGCTGCTGCAAACGGCATTCCCCGTGCGTTACAATGCCACGGTCGTTCGAGCCAAACAGATGGTCGATGAGGGAAAATTAGGCCGTATTCTGGCCATGAAGGGGACCAACCGCGGGCGAAATCCCGGCGGTTGGTTCATCGATCCCAAGCTGTCCGGCGGAGGTGCCGTCATGGATCATACGGTGCATGTCGCCGATATCATGCGCTGGATTACAGGTGCCGAGGTGAAAGACGTGTATGCCGAAGTCGACCATCTCATCTCGGAATCCCCTATCGATGATTGCGGCATTCTGACTATGGAGTTCCATAATGGTGTGTTTGCCACGCTGGATTGCAGCTGGTCCCGCAACAAGGAGTTTCCGACATGGGGCGACGTGACCTTAGAGATTGTAGGCTCTGCCGGGACCCTTAGCGTTAATGCCACCAGCCAGAAACTTCACGTATACACCGATGATTCCGGATACCGCCATCATGCATGGGGGGATAGCATGGATGCCAGCCTGATCAGGGATTTCGTATCTTCGATTTCCTCCGGCGCAGCGGAAGCATCCGTCACTGGTGAAGATGGGCTCAAGGCACTTGCCGTGGCCGTAGCCGCCTACCGGTCATCCGCGAGCCATCGGACAATCGCGTTGTCGGAGCTGTAATCATTAACCGGCACAGAAGTCGTACTCGTGGTATTCGAGAAGGTCTTCTGTGCTTTTTTTCATAGCGGATCCGTTAATCTAAGTTCAAATGAAGCTTGAATAATATGGATAGCGGGGCTATAATCACGTGTGAGTAATCGAGTTACCGGAACATGAAACCAACATCCTATACGATCAGGAGTGAGGCAACCTATGATAAAAGCAGGCGTGCTTGGAGCGGGAGGCATGGGCGCGGTCCATATCAAAAACCTGCACGGGAACGAACACGTTCAGCTGGCTGCAATATGCGACACCAATGAAGCGTTAGCGCAGCAGCAGGCCGAACTGTACGGCACAGCTTATTATACGGACGGCAGCACGATGCTGGAGCAAGAGCAGCTGGATGTGCTGTATGTATGCATTCCGCCATTTTGCCATGGTGATATCGAAGAACAGGCAGCCGCAAAGGGCATTCACCTGATGGTGGAGAAGCCGCTGGGGCTGGACGCCCAGTCTGTCCGACACAAAGCCAAAGTCATAACTGAAAGCGGAATCATAGCAGCTTCCGGCTACTGTCTGCGCTATCTGGACACCGTTGCGATCGCCAAAGATTTTCTAAAGGACAAAAAAATCGGTATGGTTCGCGCCCACTACATAACAACACCTGTACCGACTCCTTGGTGGCGCAAGAAGGCATTATCCGGCGGGCAGCTGGTTGAGCAGTCCACGCATACCATGGACTTGGTTCGCTATCTGTGCGGCGATATCACCCGCCTGTATGCCGATATGAAGCTGCTGCTGGTGAATGACATTCCGGACCTCGACATTCCGGATGTAGGCGCCATCCAGTTCGTGTTAGATTCTGGAGCCGTCGGCCATATGCAAACTGGATTTATCCAGTTCGATCACCGCAGCGGAATCGAGATCATGGGGCGCGACTTCCGGGTAGTGCTGGACGGAACCACGCTCTCCATTGTAGACAAGGAGAAAGAAATCGTGTACCGCAGCAAATCGGACTTTTACAAAAACTTAACCAACGCCTTGATTGACGCCATTCGTAACAACGATCCGAGCCTCGTGCTGGCATCTTATGAAGACGGCTTCAAGACGCTGGAAGTGACGCTGGCCGCCAATGAATCCGCGGAAACCGGCCAACCGGTCATCCTGCAATCATAATAAAAAAGGGGCATGCTCGTGGTCTGTAGACCTTGAGCATGCCCCTTGATTTTGGGTTCGTATGGTGTGACGTAGTCTGATAACTGCTCAACAGCTCACCCGTTTCGCACTATAGCGTAATGATGTACTCGCCCCGCTCTTATAAACCAAGCGAAATGTACTTCACCTCCAGGAACTCATCCATTCCGTAGTGCCCGCCTTCCCGGCCTAGTCCACTCTCTTTGAATCCGCCGAACGGCGCTTGCGCCGTCGAAGGAACGGGATCATTCACACCCACAATCCCGTAGTCCAGCGATTCCGCAATGTTCACCGCTTCGCCCAGATTCTGCGTAAACACATAGGCAGCTAATCCATAGGGACTGTTGTTGGCACGCTGCACCGCTTCGTCTATCGTTTTGAACGTGGTAATCGGGGCAAGGGGGCCGAAGGTTTCCTCGTTCATGCATTCCATGTCGTCGGTTGCGTTCATAATGACCGTCGGCTCAATATAATTGCGGCCCAGCTCCGGTAATGCTTGACCTCCTGCTAATATGAGGCCGCCCTTCCCTTCCGCGTCCTTGATCTGCCTCACGACTTTATCCACAGCGTCCCGGTTAATCAAAGGGCCGATATCGACGCCGTTATCCAGTCCATTTCCTACCTTCAATTGCTTCACTAGCTCAGCAAACTTCGCGGCAAACTCCTGCGCAATCCCTTCCTGCACATAAACCCGGTTAGCGCATACGCAGGTCTGTCCCCCATTGCGGAATTTGGAGGAGATTAATCCGGCAGCCGCTTGATCCAGATGAGCCTGGTCCGTTACGATAAACGGCGCATGGCCGCCAAGCTCCAGCGATATTTTCTTGACGTTAGCCGCAGCTCCGGCCATCAGCTGTTTCCCCACTTCGGTTGATCCTGTAAAAGACAGCTTTCTTACGCGGCTGTCTGCCTGCCACACACCGGAAATGTCGCTTGAAGCTCCGGTTACGATGTTAATGACCCCGGCTGGAATACCGGCCTGATCGGCAAGCTCCACCAGCTTGATGGCCGTGAACGGCGTCTCGCTGGATGGCTTGATCACCACGGTGCAGCCGGCGGCTAGAGCAGGCGCCACTTTGCGGGTAATCATGGATGCGGGGAAGTTCCACGGCGTAATCGCTGCTACGACGCCTACGGGTTGCTTCGTTACAATGATGCGCTGCCGGCTGGATGATCCGGGTATAGTCTCGCCGTAGATTCGTTTGCCTTCCTCCGCATACCAGGACACAAAGCTGTTGGCATATTGTATCTCGCCCGCTGCTTCCTTAAGCGGTTTCCCCTGCTCTGTGGTCATAATCCGCGCCAAATCATCCGTGTGTTCCGCTATGAGCTGATGCCAGCGGCGCAGCAGTTCTCCCCGCTCATTCGCCGTTCTGCGGGACCATGCGCAAAACGCATCGGCTGCCGCATCAACGGCAAGCCCGGCTTCCTTCTTGCCGGCCCTGGACACGGTACCTATTACCTTCCCATCCGCCGGATTATATACGTCCATCTGTTCTTCGGTCTGAATCCATTGTCCAGCAATATAGATTTGATTACGAAACATAGTAGGACCTCCTCATCGTCTCATCATGGCTGTGAATGCTTGTTGATCATCAACTGCTGCGGTCATGATCCGTCCTTCTTATTATCCGTTACCCACTTACCCTAATGCAAAAAAATAAAACACTGGAGCTTTATACGAAAGCTCCAGTGTTTCCTATATTCATAACAATTCGCTAAACTTATTTAATAGCTGCGTCTACTTCCGTGATCATTTCGGATACCGACGTCAGACCGCCGCCGGAAAGATACCAGAAATCCGGGTTCAAGTAAACGATGTTACCCTCTTTTGCCGCGTTCGTTGTATTCACAAGCTCGTTCTCAACAACCGCTTTAGCACCTGAAGCTCCTTCGCCCGTGGCAACCGCTGCACCGCGGTCGACAACAAAGAGATAATCCGGGTTCATCTCAACGATGTACTCATTCGAAATGTCTTTACCATGTGTGCTGACTTCGATGTTAGGATCTACAGCTCCGAAACCGAACACGTCATGCAGAATGCCGAAGCGGGAACCCGGTCCGTATGCACTGATTTTGCCTTCGTTAGCCAAGATGATCAATGCTTTCTTACCGGTAGCTGTAGCTTTCTCATTCAATGCTTTGATGTTCTCGTCAATCGTAGCAAGCTCTTTTTCAACTTCTGCTTCTTTACCAAAGATTTGACCCAGCGTGTTCATGTTTGCTTTAAAGGATTCCATGTATTTGCTTGTATCAACACCCAGGAAGATGGTTGGAGCAATTTTGCTGAGCTCCTCATACGCATCTTGCTGTCTGCCGGAAATGATGATCAGATCCGGGTTAATGCTGTTGATTTTCTCAAAGTCAGGCTCCTTCAGACTGCCCACATTCTCGTATTTCTTGTCTTCGAATTTGGACAGGTAGGCCGGGATGTTCGCTTGTGGAACGCCCAGAACCTCAATACCTAATTTATCGACAGAGTCCAGGATACCAAAATCGAAAACAACAACGCGGGAAGGATTCTTCTTAACAGGCGTTTCACCCAGTTGATGGGTAATCGTGATTTCTTCAGTGGCAGCCGGTGGATCTCCAGCTGCATCTCCGCCACCCGTGCCGCTTGTTTTATCGTCTTGACCACAAGCCGCGAGTACGAGCGTGAACATTGCTACCATAAATAAAGCCAACCATTTTTTCATTATTTACACCCCATTTTTTATATTTAAAAGCTTCTATAATTCAACATATATTTGAATCTATGGTTGAATATGTAATTCAATAAGAACAGATTAAATCATGCCGTCCTATATCCAAGGCAGCCCTGTCCTTGTATTGGATAAGGATTCCGTGCTGTTATCTTCCAGAATCCTTATCCTCCACTCTCTCATATCATGTCACTTAGCCGTAGTATACGCACACCCGATTGTCATTAATCTCTTCGATCTCAATGTCCATGTCATAGATTCCGCGAAGCACATTGCTCTGAATGATATTCTCGGTCTTCCCTTCGCTTTCAATGGCTCCATCCTTCAATGCCACGATGTAATCCGAATAGAACGAAGCGAAATTGATGTCATGAATAACGATGACAATCGTCTTGTTCAGATCAGCGACAAGCTTTCTGAGAATCTTCATAATCTGTACGGAGTGTTTCATGTCCAGATTGTTCAGGGGCTCATCCAACAGGATATACTCAGTATTCTGGGCGATGACCATCGCAATGTAAGCACGCTGGGTCTGGCCGCCGCTGAGCTGATGAAGATATTTATGCTGCATATCCCCAAGCTCCATATAAGAGATAGCCTCATCTACGTATTTCTCGTCTTCCGCGTTCAATCTGCCCTGAGAGTAAGGAAAACGACCAAAGGATACAAGCTCACGCACCGTCAGACGGAGGCTGATATGGTTGGATTGTTTCAGAATCGAAACCTTCTTCGCCAGATCGCCGCTCTTCCATTGGCTAACCTCTTTACCGTCCACCGTAATTTGTCCGCTGTCCTTGCCTGTTAATCTGCTAATCATGGACAGCAACGTACTCTTGCCGGCACCGTTCGGACCGATAAAGGAAGTGATTTGACCTTTCGGGATCGTAACGGACACGTTATCAACGACTTTTTTGCCGCCATAGACTTTCGATACGTTCGTAACCTGGATCATGCTTTACTCTCCTTTAGTAGCAGGTATATGAAGTAGACACCGCCGATGAAGTTGATAATGACGCTGAGCGTTGTAGAGAACGTGAACACCCGCTCTACAACCAATTGACCGCCGACCAGCGCAATAATGCTAATCAGTATGGATGCTGCTATTAAATATGAATGCCTGTATGTCTTCATCACTTCGTAGGCAACATTGACCACCAGGAGCCCGAGGAATGTAATCGGACCTACCAAAGCGGTAGCCACCGAGATCAGAACGGCAACCACAATCAGAAGCCGCTTCACTACATAATCATAATTGACGCCGAGGTTGATCGCCTGCTCACGACCTAGTGCCAGCACGTTCAGGTACTTGGCAAATCGGGCAAAGTACAGCAAGGTCAGCGCTACGACAATGACGGAAAGGACCAGAAGCTCGGTCTTCACATTGTTAAAGCTGGCAAACATTTTGTCGGCTACAAACTGGAACTCGTTCGGGTCAATCAGCACTTCCATAAAGGAAGACATGCTGGAGAACAGGGTTCCGAAGATCATGCCAATCAGCAGCAGGAAGTAAATGTTATTCCCTTCCCTTTTGAACAGAATCTTATATAACACTCCGGCAAACAGGATCATCGCGCCGACGTTGATCAGAAAGTTAACGTTGCTGCCCAGTTTGTACAGCGTGAAGGATCCGAAGACAAAGATGACGGTGGTCTGGATCAGTATATATAAGGAATCTAATCCCATAACGCTAGGCGTCAGTATCCGGTTATTCGTGACCGTTTGAAACACCGTGGTAGACAGAGCAATCGCTCCGCCGGTCAGAATAATGGCAAGCACCTTCTTGATTCTCCTCGGAAGCGCGTAATCCCAATTGCCGCCAAGATCAATGAACAGAAAGACTGCCACCAGGATGATTGCCGCTGCGGCCAACAGGCCGAGTTTGGCTTTATAAGTCATAAGCCTTTCTCCTCATCAGTAAGAAAATGAATATACCGCTTCCGAGTACGCCCACGGTTAGACTAATCGGAATTTCATAGGGATAAATAATGATCCGGCCCAGGATGTCACAGAACAGTACGAAACCGGCCCCCAGCAGCGCGGTATGCGAAAGGCTTTTTTTCAAATGGTCTCCTAAGTACAAACTAACAATATTAGGTATGATCAGACCAAGAAACGGAATCACGCCGACCGTCAGCACGACGGAAGCCGTAACCAGCGCCACGATGACCAGTCCCAGATTCACAACTCTCCGGTAGTGAAGGCCCAGGTTGGTGGCAAACTCCTCTCCCATTCCGGCCACCGTAAACTTGTTGGCGAACAGATACGCCAGAATCACAAGCGGGATACTAAGATAGAGCATTTCATACTGGCCCTTCATGATCATGGAAAAATCACCCTGGAGCCATGCGGACATATTCTGAATAAGATCATATTTGTATGCAAAGAAGGTGGCGATCGAACTGACGATATTACCGAACATCAGCCCTACGAGCGGGATGAAGATCGCATCCTTGAACTTAATCCGATCCAGTATCTTCATGAAGATAAAGGTTCCTGCCAGAGCGAATACAAATGCCACAAGCATTTTGATAAGCGGTCCGCTTGTCGTGAAGACGAGCATGGCTACCAATATCCCCAGTCTGGCAGAGTCCATCGTACCTGCCGTGGTGGGCGATACGAACTTATTGCGGCTGAGCTGCTGCATGATCAATCCGCAGATGCTCATGCTGACACCCGCCAATATGAGACTGACAAGCCTAGGAATCCGGCTGACAAGCATAATATGCTGTTGTTGTTCTGTCATCGAGAACAATTGCAGTGGCGAGATATCCTTAACTCCAATAAATAATGAGATTATCGAGAGTACCACAACGGCTGCAAATAAGTATCTAATCTTCATGGCTCTTCCTTCTATGCGTATGTCTCTAAATACCCGGGATCATGCAATTTTCGTCACCATTCTCATTGAGATTGATTATCAATCGCGTTCTGATATGCATTATATCATCCTCATTCTGGCTCGACAAGTATAATTGAGAATCAAAATCAATTAAATTGTTCATACAAGTATATTTTGTTCATGAATTGTTCATAATATGAAGTTAGGTGGAGACATAGCTTTTATCCTCAGGACAGAATCACACTTTGGTTAAGTCTCCCTTTAATGCAGCTTCTGCAATAATGAGACTTCTCTAAAAACGACTGTTTCAATTCTTATTAAATGGATAAGAAAAATTATATAAATTCGTTGACAATTCCTCTAAGTTATATTAATATCCTAACAGAATTATTATTTCTAACTAAACGTAAGTTAATGTGGAATAATAATTGGTTTTATGGCTAATAACGAAAAATGCATATTTGCTTGTAGTAAGGGACATCTTCTAATCAGGCGTATGCAAATTCGATTACACCAGGAGGTTTTTTTCAATGTCTAAAGATTTTTCAGCTGCACTCAAAAATCGCCGTTCTTATTACGGGATTAGCAAAGAATCCGTTATCTCGGACGAGCGTATTCAGGAAATCGTAAACGAAGCGGTTAAATATACTCCGTCTTCTTTCAACTCCCAAAGTGCACGCGTCGTTGTATTGCTTGGCGAACAGCACGATAAACTGTGGAACATCACGGAAGGCATCCTGAAGGAAGTTGTTGGCGATGAAGAAGCATTCAAATCCACTGCCGACAAAATGGCTTCATTCCGCGCTGGTTACGGTACGGTACTGTTCTTCGAGGACAATAACGTCATTGCCGGGCTGCAACAAAGCTTTGCCGCTTATGCCGACAATTTCCCGGTTTGGTCCAACCAATCCAACGGCATGCTGCAATTTGTAGTATGGACATCCCTTGAAGCAGAAGGTCTGGGCGCATCCCTGCAGCACTACAACCCGCTGATCGACGAAAAAGTAAAAGCCGAATGGAACGTCCCGGAAAGCTGGAAGCTAATTGCTCAAATGCCTTTCGGTAAGCCGGTTGCTGAACCAGGCGAAAAAGAATTTGCACCGCTTGAAGATCGCGTGAAAGTATATAACTAATCAAACAGATGAAAAAAGCCGCCTCCCTAAGTTCCTGCAAATGGGACAGGCGGTTTTTTTTATAATGGGCAAAGATTGAAAAACCGATGGCAAAACGATACAATTACACAGGTAAGAACCCTCGAACTTCTACGGTAACATGAAGCTCCGGGGCAAATCTTGCGGTAACCAACTACATAAGATGTTGGCTGTACTAGGGGTGCCATGTGCTGAGAGACGGCGGGCTGCCGTTAACCCTTATCACCCGATCTAGGTCATACTAGCGTGGGGAAGTGTAGCATTTATGTTTATTTCTTTTCGTAGGCATAACTGCACCTTCTTCATGGGGTGCGGTTTTTTTGCGTGGACTTATATAATGGGGAGGAAATGAAATGAATGAGCTTATTTGCGGAACCAGCCGGATCGTCGGATGCCGGTTCTCGGTATTTCCCATGACAGACCGGTTTGTGGAGGTCATCCTGGGCGCGCTGCAATCTGTGGATGCGGGAAAGGTGTGGATTCAGACAGACGATGTGAGCACTTGTATTCGTGGACGTGCAGAGCATGTCTTTGATGTTACAAGAGCGATATTCGCCCATGCTGCGGCGAGTGGCGTGCACACTGTTTTTAATGGCACTTATTCCATTGGCTGCCCCGGAGATACGGACGCCGATGTATATATGACTGAGGATTCAACCCGCTTGAACAACGACATCGGAGAACATGCCGATATGGAGACTGCCTGCCAATTCGCTCTTTACCCCATGGGTACGGACAACTACATGGATGTCATCTACGGTGAAGTAAATCGTGCGAAGGCAGCCGGTACGTTCGCCGGAAGCGTTCATTACGCCAGCCGGTTGGACGGTTCCTTATCCCGGGTGTTCGGGTCTCTTGAAGAGGCGTTTTTGCATGCGATCCAATCCGACAGCAGCCATCTGGTCATGACTGCAGTGGTGTCCGCTCACAGCCCCTCGGTTAAAGCCGCATCGAATTGAGTTCGATTGAGGCAGACAAAAGCCCGGCATGCGCCGGGCTTTTCTGTCACTACTGCCAAGAATCTTGACGGTTTAAACCCAAGCACTCAAGATGATTACGAGCAGGATAAAGAGAACCAAAATAATTCCTACTGAATTGCCATATTCACCGCCGCCATATACTCCGCTCATGAAGATCCCCTCCTGGATTTAAAGTATGCCGTGATGTAATCACACTATTATAGTATTTCCTGCGCCTTGCTAGCGTCACGGCTAATGTACCTCTCTTTATCTATTGGCATCGATATTTTATTCCTCATAACCGATGAGAAGTTTCCCTCCGTACGGACGGAGCATTTCCTCGGTAAATGCCATTAGAACAGAAGGATCATCTTGGCGATACATCGCCGCGAGCGCTGTTTCCAATCGCTCTCCTAAAATTGTGTCAAAGCGGTTAAACAGGCGGAACAGCGTTTTCCCTTCACCCGTCCACTCCCGGTTCACCCTAAGTACAAAATCACAGAGAATCGCGGCTATTTTGTGCACCGTAAACCATTTTTCACCATCGCTTCGGGGACTCTTCAAGTCCAGCATGTACTCGGTTAGCACATAACGGTAGTCGTTAATATCGGTTATCGTCAAGGGCAGAGGTCCGTAATCCAAATCGCTTTGGGCTTCCGTCCGCACCTCTTCCCCCTCGGGCATAAGGCGCAGCACCGTCCCTTCTGCGATCATCCGCTGAAATGACGGATTCGCCGCGATCACTCCCTCGTCAAAATATTCGCGATAGGAGGATAAAGACAATATAAAGATTTCCGCGATCCATCCATGCGCCTCTATCGTCCTCCTGCTGAAATCATGACCCTCTCGTTCAAGGACCATAATGTCCAAATCGGATTGTTCATTATATTCGCCTCTGCTCGCGCTGCCGCCAAGCACGGCAAGCAAACAGTCGGGATAATCGTGTTGAATGACGCGTTCCGCTGCCTCTACCGGTTCCATCCTCATGACGTTTCCTCCATTATGACTCTGATCCTCCCGAAAAAAGGGCTCAAAATATCTAATTCAGCTAAAACCCTAAACGTACCTGAATCATATGGTAAATAAACGATTACCCTCATGTTGATGACAAGGGAAGAAGGGATAGATGAGATGAACTACATTCATATGCTCTCTAAATTAGGCATGGGCAGTGCCCACCCGGGAGGATTCGAGGCAACCCTCAGAATGCTGAAGAATTATCCCATTCAACCGGGCAGCCGCATTCTGGAGGTGGGGTGCGGAACTGGCAGAACCGCATGCCATCTTTCAGAGATGGGGTATCAAGTGACAGCTATTGATCTGAACGAAAATATGATCAAAAAAGCACGAGCACGAGCCGAAGCGATGGAAATCGACGTGCAGTTCCATCAAGCCGATGTATGCGCATTGCCTTTCGAGGACAATCAATTTGATCTGATCATGGCCGAGTCTGTTACCGTATTTACGGATACTTCGAAGTCGCTGCCCGAATATTACCGCGTTCTGGATCGCGGAGGCGTCCTGCTGGACAGAGAATTACTGCTAGATAAGCCCATGCCGGAAGCAAAGCTTCAGGAACTGCTCGAATTCTTCGGAATACCTAATCTGATGATGAGAGAAGAATGGGAGGAATCCCTCTTGGCTTGCGGGTTTAAACAGGAAGAAATTCTGGAGTACAATCACTTCAATGAGCAGTTAAAGGAAGAGCAGACACGTCATCTGGATACATTTGAACAGCGCGATAAAGGACTCCTGTTCGATGTTGCGCTCTGGGAAACGCTGTTCAAGCATGATCGCATGATTCTGGATAATACCGATTATCTCGCTTCCGCCTTATTCCGGGCAGTAAAATAGAACCTTTTCACATCTATGCATCAAGTGGGGATTCGCATATTTGCTACGTATCCCCTCTCTTTCCTCATTTTCAGTTCTTTCGACCTAATCCAACACTTTTTGTCAATTCGTTCTATCTAGTTTTGCCCGTCGATGCTATAATCATGGTAAATATATCCTATGTTGTTGAGGAGGACTCATTCTTATGGCATGGTTCAACAGACTCCCTATTTCACGAAAAATTACTGCAGCCTGTTTTCTCATTGCCACTTTGTTTGCGGTTCCAATGCTGCTTGCGTTTATTCTAATGGGTAAAGCAATCATTGGCGTGGTCATCGTGGTGGTACTAACAGGTCTTACTTTTCCTCTTTCTCGTCTTATTGAGAAAACGCTTACTAACTCCTTTGCGGAAATCTCCAGCGTTTCTGCCAAAATCGCTAAAGGCGACTTCACCTTCCAGGTAGAAGAGGTTGGGGGCATGAACGATCTAAGCAGAACATTCAACAGCATGGTGGACAAGCTTCGTAAAATACTGCAGGAAACCTCGGATATTACGCGTCAGGTCATGACCTCAAGCTCCAATATCTCGATTAAAAACCAGGAGCTCATTCAAGTGATGAATCAAGTCTCCTTATCTTCCAATGAGCTGGCCATCGGGGCTAACGAAATTTCGGAAGACGTAGCCGAAATGACACATTCCATTGGCGAGATCGAGGAGAAGGTCAGCAACTATACGCATTCAACCCAGGAAATGAATACCCGTTCGATCGAAACGCTGGGACTGGTAGAGCAAGGAAGGGACTCCGTCGCCAAGCAGTCCGCAGGAATGCAGCGTAATATTGACGCAACGGCCAAAGTCGCGGAGTCCATTGATGCACTGGCCCGGAGTGCCAGAGGAATTACCCAGATCACGGAGACGATCTCGGAACTTGCCGATCAGACCAACTTGTTATCCTTGAACGCATCCATTGAAGCGGCAAGAGCAGGCGAGCACGGCGCCGGCTTTGCCGTTGTCGCCCAAGAGGTGCGTAAATTGGCCGAAGAATCCACGTCATCAACACGGGAAGTATTCAATCTCGTACGGAGCATCGAATCGGACGTGAAACATGCCACCCAGAACATTAAAATTAATGAAGAGGTCGTCAGGCAGCAAACCGAAATGATCCGTGAAGCTGAGCTGGTGTTCATGGAGATTGTAAACAGTGTGCAGTATATTTCGGAACAGATCGCCGCTTTCTCCAAGGAGAGCGAATCCATGCTCGAAAGTGCGAAGAGCATTTCTTCCGCGATTCAGAATATATCGGCGATCACGCAGCAATCCGCCGCAGGAACGGAGCAGGTGTCGGCATCCATGAATGAAGGCATCTCATCGATCCAGAAGATGGCCGAGGAAGCGGAAGCAATGAATAATGCCGTTTTCCGGCTGCAAAAAACGATCAACATTTTCAAATTTTAAGTAAGGTACACGCTACATAATGTATACGCGCTTTCGAAGCGGCAACGAGCCGAAATGCAAAAAATGGCTGTGCTAGGATAACATCCTGAGCACAGCCATTCTTCATTGGACACATTTTCGAGTATGACGAACCGTCCGTCAAGTGAGCAAACCGTCGTAGGGAGCAGCCCCCTTTTATATCATGCAGAGTACTCCAGCCCTATGGCTCGTTCCATAACCGCGCGATATTCACGAGCCGCCCTTCCTCAAACTCGGCTCGGTAAATATCCGGCAGCGTCGTACCTAGCCAGAAATGATAATCGAATCGTTGATCATAATGCTGCAGCATGAGTGTCATAATGTCGCCGTGGGTGCCAATCACGACAGACTTTCCGATATGTTTATTCAGGATTTCCTTTAGCACCTGGACTGCTCGGCTTTGCACGCTTTTGCTGGATTCCCCTCCGGGGAAGGAGATAGTTGGATCCTGAAAAAGGATCTTCTTGGCATCGAGGAAGGAATGCCCCTGAAAATCCCCGACCTTCCGTTCCCTTAAGTCCTCTTGCTCCGTAATCGGCAATCCCAAAGCGTCCGCCAATGGTTGAACCGTATCCTTGGCTCGCTTGTAAGGGCTTGATATGATAGCGTCAATCCCTTCTCCCAGGAGCACATCCTTGACTCGAACCGCAGCGATGGAACCCTCGGCGGACAATCCCCGCGACCTTTCCTTCCCCTCGAGAAATGGAGAGTCCGCATGCCGCACAAAATAGAATGTCGTCATCCTTCAACCTCTGCTTCTTTCGAAGTCTCACCCTTTAATACAGGCTCCATCATCATCTCTACAAACGGTGTTAACGGTAACAAGCCCAATGACTCCAGGGGAATCCATTTTGCTCCTAATGAGTCCTGACCGTCTCCCTCCGTTTTGATTACGGCTTCCTCATTCAGCAGCTCGACATCATACATAATACCGATGTGATGCAGCTCTTCCATCCGATTCGCTTCATACTGGTATACGATCGTGTAGGATACAGCCGTCCGGATACTGCCCTTTATTGGAGAAAGCCCGGTTTCCTCTATAAATTCGCGCTGCAGCGTATGCTCCGGCTCTTCTCCGAACTCAATGGAGCCGCCCGGTAAATCCCACTTCCCCTTGTGCGGCCCTCTCGCTTTCTGGATCAACAGGATATGATCATGCTGAATTAATACTCCATAAACGCCGAGATGCGTATGTTTCACCACAGTTAACACACTCCTTTTCTTGCAGTGAAGGTAATCCATTGACTTCGAAAGAGTATGTCTCTCCCATCCTTCACTTCTTGAATATCCTGCTGCACCTGACGCCTCGTTAAGATCTCCCATTCCGAATACAGGTCATCGAGCATGGAAAAGGCTCTGTCTGCGGACAGATTCAACTCGATTAAACCTTCCTCCTCCAGGCCCGTTTCCTGATCGATTTCCTTCACCTCTGTGCTCATCATGATGCAGTGTATGCCCTGGTGCACGGTTCCTGCCTTCATCTGTTCGATCTTGGATACGAAGGCATCCTCGGAGCTCATATGCTCCAGGCATGAGCATGCGATGACGTAATGATAAGTATCCACGGCAATGTCATAGTGCTCTACGTCTGCCACAATGGCCTCAAGGTTGGAGCTTACGCCATGTAGTACCGCATACTGCCGCAGCTTCTCGACTGCCGATGGCAGCAGATCTACGCAGACGACCTGCCCGTTCGCCGCTAGGATCCGCTGCGCAACCGGGATACTGTTACGCCCGACGCCACAGGCCAGATCCAATACCCGCGTCTCATGAAACGACAATAATTCCAGATGATCCAGGACCGTCTGCACGGGCTTGGCTAACCAGCTCCCAGGCTGAAACAATACGGTTTCTTCGTACAGAGTCTCGTGATACAATATTTCCTTTTGACGTGCGCGGTTGAATATGTCCATTCGATAGCCCCTTGTTCCGGCCGTTATAAGGCCTACCTATAATTTCAACACGGACAGCCGATTTCCTTGCTCACCGCAACTCCTGCTAGGATATAGGGTATCCTTATCTAATCATCGCTTATCGTTAGCTGCGGCCACTGATCCTTCCATTGCTTCTTCGCCACCCGATCCAAATAATAGCTCCGCTTATGAAAGTTAGGACTTCTGCGAACCCGAAGCGCAAATAAATCATCCAATCCGTAAGGACAGCAGAGCTCAAGCGCTCCTTCGATGTTCAACCTTGCTCCGACCGCGGTCGCCGTCTCCGGCCAATAGGTTAACGCTGCATGGGTCGAGTTATAAGGCTCATCTCCATTCTTCACATGCATTCTGGCTTGATTCTTGACTGACCATTTCGGGTTCGCCGTTGTTGTTCTAAGAAGCTCTTCCAATCGAATATCCCGCGCTTCAGACACATCTTCCGGATCGAAATACACCACATCAATATCCGTATGTCGATCCGTCCCTTCTAACCCATGAAGCAGGTCCCACACATAATTTCGAATGTAGCCCGCAGCAATATAGCATTGCGGCAGTCCTAAGTCGCGAACGCTGCCCAAATCCGTCATCAATTGCTTATGCCGGCTTATGTATTCCTTTAACCGCTCCTCTAACATCCATCCACCTCCAGTAACCTGATGTTATTCGCCGCCCACTTGTCATTCATTTTCCATAGGTTGTTACATTGGCTAGCCGCAACTTGAATATGAGCGTAACCCTATAATCCTGTATCCGTGAAAAAAAGCATAGACCGCTTCACGAGGAATACGGTCTATGCACGCTTTTTGGTAAAACTATTATATTCCACATAATCCCTGAACGGCAAGACAGGCAGGGATTATAGCCGCAGCGGGTGCCACCCGAGCTGCATGCCGGACAGAAACCTGAGCATGCACACTAACAGCTGCTGAGCCGGTTTGATTGCGGTATGTTCCTGTAAGGGAGCTTAAGAAACCGTATTTCGAGTTATGCGCGAGATTTACAAGATTATCCCATCGTTCGTGCAATCAAGGCCGCTGTTGTGACAACTACACAGCCGCGTCAACCCGCTCCTGCGAAGCGCCGTCACAGCGCTTGCACACTTTCAGGGCAGTCCCGTCCGATTTGGTCCGGGGATACAACAGTTTAGTCCGGGTACTCTTGCACACCGGGCATGTACCGCGGGCGCGAGTTGGTAGGTTCCACAAGGATTTGCCTCTTTTTTGTTTTGCCATGAAGATACCCCATTTCATAGATTCATTATCATCACTCTTACATATATGAAAGGGTTCGGCAGAACATGTCGGGCAGCTCCATTTAGATCTCACATGACATGGTTCACAATCACTGCAGCCTCATCAGGTCCGGAATGAATGGCGGATCGTCGTCATCGTACGCCTATCGCGCATATTTGAAATGCGAGGGGGAATATAACAAAAGCGAGAAGGCAACAAAGACGCCTTCTCGCTTTTTGCAACGAATTATTTATTTATAAAAGCCATAATCTCTTCCTTGGACGGTATAGAGGCTTGTGCGCCTGGCCGGGTTACCGTCAGTGCAGCCGCTGCAGTTGCAAACTGAAGGGCCTCTTCCATCTCCTGTCCCTCCGTGCAAGCCGCCGCATAAGCACCGATGAAGGTATCTCCTGCCGCCGTGGTATCCACGGGTGTGACACGGAAAGCCGGAACGGTGAAACGCTCACCTTTGGCATTCCCATAGAAGCAGCCCTGCTCACCAAGGGTGATAATCACGTTGGAGGTGCCTCTGCCGATGATCGACGCTGCCGCTGCATCCGCTGTAGCAGCGTCCTCCACCTTCAGGCCGCTCACCACTTCCGCTTCGTTCTCGTTCACAATTAATGTATCGATCAGCGGCAGCACGTCATGAGGGACCTCTCGCGCAGGCGCCGGATTCAGCCAGACTCGAATGCCTGCCTTGTTGGCCGATTGGATAACGTACTGCGTCGTCTGCCACGGAATTTCATTCTGCAGCAGCACGGCATATACTCCATCCCATTTCACCACTGCCGCTACGTCTTCTTCAGTCAACTGCCCATTGGCTCCTTCCGACAGCACAATATAATTCTCGCCTTCCTCGTTGACCGTGATGATCGCCATCCCCGAGGTGCCTGTCTTGGAGAGGACGGAAGTAACGCCAACGCCTCGTTCCTCCAAAGAAGCAACCAGGGTCTTCCCAAATGGATCAAGACCAACCGCGCCGACCATGGCACAATCAACACCTGCCGAGGCTGCCGCCACCGCCTGATTCGCCCCTTTCCCCCCAGGAAAAAAAGAGGTTCCTCTGCTATGAATCGTTTCCCCGGGCCGGGGGAACTGCCCTACAGTACTCACAACATCCATATTAATGCTGCCAATGACAACCAGCTTGCGCAAAGATAATCCGCTCCCTTCTCTCTTATACCGACTTCGGCTCTGATGTACGAACACGAACATCCTTGATCTCATTCTCGCCGTCATCCAAGCAGCCAAAGCCGAACATGCCATGTCCATAAGCGGTTTCCTTGCATTCCAGCACATTCTCTCCATTAATATACAAGATGAACCGATCCTTCTCGGACACCAGCTTCAGGCGGTATTCTTGACCCAATGCCCAATCGTATCTTGCAGTAATCAGACGCTTGATCCCGAAATCCTGTTTGATAAACGATACGGAATTGGGCCCGTCGAACCCGGCCAGATAATGACGCATGACGCCCTGCGCTCTTGTAATCAGACAATGGCTGGTGCCGGATATCGGTTTGATGGTCGCTTCAATCTCCATATCTTCAGCATAGTAATTGCCGGAATAGGACGAGGTATCTCCTTGTGATGTACAATGCATCGTTCCATCACGCAGCTCCCATGTTCCTCGATGATGCGAGAATGGCGTGATCGAAGCGAATTCTTTGGCTTGCTTGGCAAAATCGATCGTATAATCCGCAGCTCCCGTGATGCGGAATTGCCCGACGAACAAACTTCCGATGGCACGATTCAATAGCGGCGACGGGCTCTCGAGTATCCAGCCGATCTCATCAATCATGGCACCTTCCGTATCCGGAATGACGAATTGAACAGCGTTCCACTCTCCGCACACGGGAGTAAACGCAGCCATACGCACGTCCTCCTGCGTATAGGTATTGCGTACATACGGAGTCAAGGTAATTGGTTCGCCTTCCCACTGATCCACATAAATGTGGGCGGATACGGTCTGCCCGCTGTAGGCCAGAGGGGCAAAGGTCGGCTTATATTTCTCATCGTTAAACTCCGCCCGGCGATAGAACGGTTTATAGTAGATCTTGCTGCTGTCCCCTTCCACCAGTCTGTCAAAAACCACTTCCAGCGATCCTCTGCTATCATACGTATTTTTGGTTGAATGGCGCAAGACAGGCGTCTTGAACGAGTTGCTTGTCCGGAATCCATGCGTAGACCCCGGCAGGTCGAAATCGAAATACACCTCGCCCTGCCTCACCCGACGTGCCAGCTCTTCAGGTGCTTTCTCTCCGTTGAGGCGATAGCCAAGCAGTGCAAGCTCTTTGGCGAATGTCGGAAAATCCACCAAATTCAAATAGCCAGACACGCTGGAAGCCACGATGAAGTCATTGATCGGCTTGCGGTAATGTTCGGGAATACCCGCCAGACCTCTGTAAACACCGAGGAT
Organism: Paenibacillus sp. FSL W7-1332; assembly: GCF_037969785.1. Taxonomy (NCBI): domain Bacteria; kingdom Bacillati; phylum Bacillota; class Bacilli; order Caryophanales; family Paenibacillaceae; genus Paenibacillus; species Paenibacillus sp. FSL W7-1332. Next base: position 5,028,250 of record NZ_CP150209.1, read on the forward strand.
CGTTCCCACATTGCCTGCATTGCAATCGGTGTCCCAGCCGCACATCGACGCGATCTCAACCGTGCGCGCATAATCTCCCTCGCCATACAGAAGGGCAAGCACGCACACACCCGCATTCGGGATAATATGGCATACGCCCGTATATTTATCGTATCCCCAATGGTCCTCCAAGTACTGGCGACAAGCGCGGAAATCCGAGGGCTGCTCCAGGTGGAAGTCCATGACGGCGTGGACCACGCGCGCATAGGTGGAATCATCCGGAATCATGCGCAGGCCTTCCGCAATAATCTCATCCATGGACGAAGCATCAAAGGCTTTGGCGATGCAAGCAGCCATGAAGCGGGCACCATACAGCCCGTTGCCGTCGTGGGAGACGCTGGCCGCTTTTTCCGCGTAATCCGCCGCTTTCTCCGGTTGCCCCGGGAACAATAGTCCCCAGGAATCGATGAAGATCTGGCCGCCGATCTGCTCCGCCATCTCCGTGCCGTTGACCTCGATCGAGCCCGAACGAGGGGCCGGAATGCCTTTGCGCAGATTCACATAGGCGCGGTGCTCGGTGCTGATATCCTCACCGCCCCACCAGAACATGCCGATCCCTTCCCTTGCGTAATTAAGCCATGCTTTGCCCACATCCTCCGGCTCAAGCTCACGGTCTGTCGCATCGTCATACAGCGCACGGATAAAGAAAACCGGACCGTTTGCGTCATCGTCGGCGGCAAAAGTTGTATATGGCTTCACGTAATCCCGTATATCGCCGTAGACGTCCCGAATGCGTTCATACGTCCAAGCCACCGGTTCGATGGGAGCACCGAGCCTTATGCCAATGTTCATACCGATGAATCCCGCATATACCGTCTCTACATAATGTCTAGGTATCATTTGCTCTCCCTCCTATTCAAAGCATTTTCTCTATCCGTTGTGGTTCTTATTGCTGTTAAAGCTAACGACTCACTATGGCCTTCCGAGACTCATTGATGCGAATATCCTCCTCAATGATCTTAGCGGCAATGCCGCTGAACCGATCAGCGATAGCGCACAGGTCCAAGCGGTTCACCTTATTCAGCTGCTTAATATCTTCCTTGCGGATAACCTCGCTGCCATACATGGCGCCCAGGATCACCCCAGCCATGACGCCGATCGAGTCGGTGTCACGTCCGGAGTTAACCCCGTCCAGAATCGAACGATAGTAATCACCGTCATTGAGAACGATAAACGCCAGTGCCATCGGCAGCTCTTCAATTGACCATAGGCGGCTGGGCGTATAATGGTTGCTCGGGATGCCAACCTTGTCGATGTGGCGGCTCACGTCATCGCCCATCGGCGAATATTTAAGCATGATCGCTTGAAACACTTCGATCACTTTGTCCATGTCATCCCGCTGATGCCGCATTTCGCGGGCAGCTTGCGTCATTTCCACAATGGCGGCTTTCGTGCCGTCTTTCGCCAGGCTGATGGCAGTGCGGACAATATCGTCCACACTCACCCCCGGCTCAAACGCCTTCGCCACGCAAGCGGCCAGAACGCCCGCGGCTTCCAGGCCGTAACTGCTCTGGTGACCCATCGCAAACAGGATGGCTTCATCATAAGCCGCCTTTGGATTGCCCGCATTGACGATCCCGATCGGGGCGATGTACATCGCCGCCCCGCAGTTCACCATATTCCCGATGCCGCCTTCTCTCGGATCGCAGTTGGCCAGCACATGGCGCATGAAGATATATTTTTCCGGATAGAACAACCGGTCAATGATCAACGTTTCCTCATTCAGCTCAGGGACAAACGTCTTGCGGAACGCGATCTCCTTCACGAATTCATTGCCCATATCATAGGCATCCAGATGCCTGCCCTCGGTAAGATACACGTTCATGAGCGCAATGGTCATCAGCGTATCGTCCGTGACAATGCCATCGCCTCTTACACGGCCAAGCCGAGCGTCGGGGGGCAGATCCATCTTATGCCATCTTGTCATGAGGGATTCCACGCGTCCGTACTTGGACTTGATCTCCCCGTACGTCAATTTCTCGATTGGAGCTCCCATTGCGTCTCCGAGCGCGGTGGATATCACCACGCCCCTCACCCGGTCACGAAATGAAGTCATAGTTATAGGCTCCTTACTTGATGTTTTCGTTGGCGTATTTCGTTATCTCTGCCCCGCCTGCAGCATTCCAGGCTTCAACGAATTGGTCGAATTGGGACAAGTCCTTCTTGCCTGTAATAAAATCCGTCGAATATTCCTTGTACAGATTGTTCATCGCGTCCCAGTTCGAAATGAATTGCTCAGGGATGATGAAATTATTGTCTTCCGTGTAGAATTCGCCAGCCATTTTCAACGATTCGGTTCCAGGCTCACCCAATAGCGGCGTTTTCAAAGGCGTTTCGGATTGGATCTCGGTCGGTTCCCAGAAACGCGCATACCATTCGCTGTAGTATTTCTCGTTCAGCTCGATTTCGCCGTCAACCACCTTGTAATGCTCCTCTTCGAAACCGAGGCGGTCCAGCATTTGCCCCTTCGGACTTGCAAGGTAATCGAATACCTTGAACGCTACGTCTTTATGCGGAGATTGCGAGGAGATCGCAAGTCCTCTGGATTCCTTCGTAACATCGGTGGCCCCGAAGCCTTGAGCCTCGCCTTTAGCAGGCGGGAGCACGATCAGATTGGCGTCATCTCCGCCGAGTTCCTGCATTCTTCCGTCATACAAATCGATGATTTTGCCGGCTGTGCCCGTAATAATGGCAGCCTCACCTTTATAGAAGGCGTCTTCCTTCGTATCCCACTGCTTCGTAATGAATTGCGGGTCCAGCAGCCCTTCCTTGTAGAGCTTGTTGTAGAACGTCAGCTTTTCTTTCTCCTTCTGGGAAACCTTGGAGTACTCATACGTTCCGTCTTCCTTCTTAAGCCAAGTCGTATCTAAACCGAAAGCCGTATTGAAAATAAAGTTAATCTCAGCAATATCGCCTGCTGCCGTCAGCGCATAACTCGGCTTGCCTTCACCCGGCTTCTTCTCCACCAGTTCCTTGAAGAAGGCATAATAATTGTCGACGGTCGGGTTCTCCATCAGGGCCTTGGAGCTATCCATGGCATTAAACCAGTCGGCCCGGATGACCGGGGTCTTCGGGGCGAGCGGTTTGATCCACAGCAGATACGGATAGCTTGCCATCCGCGTTTGGTTATGCGGCTCGATGATATCTTTAATGTAAGTGGATTTTTCAATGTAAGGCGTCAGATCCTCCAGCAGGCCTTGTTCGGCAATTTGCTGGTCGCCGCCCTGGAAGTAGATGATATCCGGAATGGTTCCGCCTAACAACAGCAGATTCAGGTTCTCGGCATAACTGCCCTGTGCCAGATCAACAAGTTCGAATTTCACGTTCAATCCTTCGTCTTCGGCCAGGGATTTCTCCAAGGTCTCGAAGAATTTAACCGAAACAGGGTTCGCCGTTCCTTCATCCTTATACACGATCTTCAATGTAACGGGATCACCGCTCCCATCCGGCTGGGTAGTCCCGGGTTCAGTTTGGCTCGCTCCCGGCGTGTTTGATTTTGATGTGCATGCCGACATGACCATAACCAGCATGGCAACGACGAGTAAAAGGCTTAATTTTTTCATGTTCATCTTTCTCCCCTTTTTATGAATTTGAACATTTATGCCTTATAAATAAGCTGACTTCGCCTTCCCGCTTAATCCTTCACTCCGCCCTCCAGTTCGCCTTTGGCGTAATATTTCAAAATGAACGGATATAGGAATAACAGCGGCACAATCGCAATCATGATCGTACCTGCCTGCAGGGAAGCAAAATCAAAGTTGATCGAGCTGTCGAACATGTTCTGGTTGCCGATCAGGGACGTATTGTCCTTGCGGACAACGAATTGTCTAAGCACGACCTGCAGCGGCCATTTGGTCGGGTCCGAAATGTAGAGCGTCGCTCTGAAATATTCATTCCAATGGTACACTCCGTAAAACAAGCCCAAGGTCGCCAGCCCCGGTTTGGACAGCGGCAGTATGATTCGGCTGTATAAGCGGAAATGACCTGCGCCATCGATTCGGGATGCCTCCAGAATCTCCTCCGGTATGTCCTGGATGAACCGCATGAGAATAAAGAGATAGTACACGTTGATCGCTTTGTACAGGATCAGTGATGTTAGCGTATTCATCAGTCCGAGGTCCTTTACCAGCAGGTATTCTGGGATCATGCCCGGCTCAAACACCATAATGACGATCAGAAAAAACAACACGACCTTTTTACCGATAAATTCGGTTCTGGCCAGCACGTACGCCGCCATGGAGGTTAGCAGCAGATTCAGGAATGTGCCTGCTACGGTAATCCATACGGAATTCAGAATACTGCCTGTAATCAAGGGATTGGACATTAACAGTTGGTAATTGATTGTTGAGAATCCCTTCGGAAAGATGTCCAGTCCACCCATTAGATGGGCTTTGCCGGGATCGGTTAAGGACAGCGCCAGCAGATTCAGGAGAGGAACCAATACCATGAGCGTAAACACGAACAACATGAGATAAATGACGATTTTGGATATTTCCAGCCGTCTCACCCTTAAATCCCTCCTTTACCAGACGCCCTTGCCCGAGAAGCGCTTCGATATGAAATGCGTGCCCAGGATGAGGATGATACCGATCACGCCCTTGAACAGACTCGCTGCAGTTGCGTAGGCAAACTGTCCGTTCCCGATACCGATTCGGTACACATATGTGTCCAGAATATCCACCACACTGATGATGGAATCGTTCATAAAGTTAAACACCTGATCAAAACCAGCATTCATGAAGAAGCCCAGATTCAGAATGAAGACGGTTACAACTGTACTGTATAAATGAGGAAGCGTAATGAACCTCATCTGCTGCAGCCGGGTCGCCCCGTCCATCTTGGCTGCTTCATACAATCCTGGGCTGATCTTCATGATGGCTGCCAGATAAATGATCGAATCCCAGCCGGCGCTTCTCCAAATTTCGGAGAATACGAGCACCCAACGGATATGCTCCTTGCTGGTCATATAATCCACGGATGGCAGTTGAAAGAAATTCGCTATCAGATTGACTCCGCCTTCGGCAGGGTTCAAGAGACTGATCCAGATTCCGGCAATGACGACCCAGGACAGGAAATGTGGCAGATAGACCACGGATTGCACATATTTGCGGTATTTCGTGCTCCGAACTTCATTAATCAGAAGCGACAGCATGATCGGAATCGGGAACACGAATACGATTTTCATCAAGCTGATGATAATGGTATTCTGCAGCACGCTTGTGAAGGCGGGCGAGCTGAACAGCGTTTTGAAGTGCTTCCACCCGACCCAGACATGATCCCCGAGAATCCGGTAATCCTGAAAGGCGAGTTTCATGCCGTACAGCGGAATGATGTGAAAGATAAAAAAGTAGAGCAGAGGCAGCGACAGCATCGCGTACAGTACCCAATCCTGCCTTAATCGCCTTAATACCTTCATGGCTTACCCCTCCTCCAGATGTTCAATGGATAGTTTCATGAGGGGAGCATGCTGCTGGGCACCGTACACGTCGCGATCGCCGACACTGCCCGACGATATGTCCCGCGACATCGTGATTTTGAAACCCAGCGCCTGGTCGAAAAATACCAAATGATGAATCTGCTCCTCCCGTATCTGATACAGCTCGCATATCGTCCGTTTCGTAATGACGCCGGACTGTTTCACTCTGTCATACTGCTCCTTGGAATCAAACAACACGTCTAATGTAATTTCGAAGGGTCCCGAGTTTTTGCTTCGCAGCACTTTCGCTAAATCGCCGAGTTCTGTCATGGTTTGATCCTCCTTATCGATGCTCTATACGAAAAGCATTATTTTTCATTTCCATCAGGTGATAGACGGAGAACTCATACACAGGACCGAACTCGATATCGCTTGGCGCGAATGGAAATGCCAGATTGCCTGCTGTTGATTTCCGGCCTTCATAGCCATAATGCAGGAAGGTGGAGCGCACCGTCGCGCAGATGCTGTTCGCCAATTCCTGCGTCTTGGCCACCACTTCGAACATGACGCCGACCTCATGTCCGGCAAAAGACTCAGGCTCCTTGCTTCCGAGAACACCATTCTTGCCGTAGTTGTAAAATTGGATCCGATAATCCGATTCCGGAATTTCCCGGTAATATTCGCGCGCCTGGTTGCGCACATATTCCTCAACCTCTTCCAGCTTCCCGATCAAGAGCGGATCCCGGATCCCGGCCACCACGAAGGTCCGATACGCTACGCGTCTTGCTCCTTCCAGCTTGATGAAATATTTCTCCGCCGGAAGGAAACGGCTGCCCGTCACGCGAACGATGCCTTTCTCCACTTCCTCGAAGCGGCAGTTCTCCAAATCGAGGGTAAAGCCGGGGCCGTGCAGAATAAACGGATGTTCCTTCTCATAAAAGGTATGGGCCGCAACACTGGTCGGGCTGCACGTCCGGCTCGGGTTAAGCGATTGAACAGTAAACGAATGGTCGCTGATCGTGCCAAGAATGCTGTCTTTGGTGGTTCCCGGTTCCGCGCACAATGCGCCGCATTCCAATATTTTGCCCAGATGATAGGACAGCCCCGGGTCCTTGCCGTGATAGATCCCGATCGCCGCGAAAGGCGAAGGATCATACGCCCGGCCGCAGACGATGATGTCCACACCTTGTTGAAGCGCTTCCACAATAGGCTCGTGTCCCATCTGGGCAACGATGCTGTTGGTGGAGTCAATCAACTCACTGGTGAGCGGCGGAATATTCGGACTTAGTGCCTTAATCCGCCCTTCTTCCTTCGCCTGATGGATTTCCTCCCGGGTGAAGTCGGCCCATATGACGGACACCTTGGCCTGAAGCCCCCGCTCATCCAAAATCTCATCAATGATATCCAGCGTCCAGTTCACATGGGTCCGTGCCCCCGAGCCCCCGGCCGAGCCGATGATGATCGGAATTTTCCGGGGCAAACCGTTTGTGAGCATAATGTCCAGATCCTTCTTGACCGCCCGCTTGCTGACGATCGATACGCCGGCGCCCAGCTTGTGCGGTCCCCCATCCGTGGAGCCCGCATCAACGACGATGCCGTGCAGCTCGAACTCCAGTCCGTTCCGAAAGGATTGTTCAGGAAATCCATATCCCAGCATGCCGCAGGGTGATAGAATTCGAATGTCTGTATTCATCTGCAGTCCCTCTCTACCAACATATTCACCCATGACCATTGGATAATTGGATTATCCAATTTGTGCTAAAAGGGGTGCCTTTCTCCCCTCTTAAACATGAATGTAGTTTTTCTGTATGTTTTCTTTAACCCTTCTGAGATGGTTCAGCAAAGCCAGCTTCGCTTTTACCGGGTCACGTTCCTTAATGGCTTGCAAAATAAGTAAATGTTCTTCGTAGACCTCGCTCTTGCGACCCGGAATCTGAGCGGTTTTGCTCAGTGTCCGCTGCAGCAAATCCATATGCAATTCAATCATATTGACGAGGACAACGTTATGCGTGGCTTTCGCAATCGACAAGTGGAATGCTTGATCCGGCTTCGATCGATCCTCCGCGTTCTGATCGATCTCCCCCCAAGTCGCGAAGGCTGCCTCAATCTCGGCGATATCCTCATCGGTTGCGCGCTTTGCCGCCAGCTCCACAATTCCGGTCTCAAACAATTCGCGCGCCTCTAACAACTCAATGATGGTTGCGCGTTCGATATTATCCAGAATACGGCTGCGATCCTCGGCAACATCCAGTGCCTTGCTCAGGAAACGCCCGCCTCCGGGTCTGGCTTCTATCAGTCCTTCGCGCTCCAGAATGCGGAAAGCTTCCCGCAACGTCCCGCGGCTAATGCCAAACGATTGGGCCAGCTCCCGCTCTGTCGGAAGAACGTCACCCGGGGTCAGATTTCCTTCCAGAATCAAATTCTTGATCTGTTCGATGACATCCTCGTACACCCGATGATATTTAATCTTCTTAATGGTCATTTGACTACCCTCTCTATCCCTACTTGCGCAAACGATAATTGGGTGACCCAATTAACCGCATGTTTAGCATAAACGCATCCGAAAAGGCTGTCAAGCATAAAAACAGCGCTTACATAGCCGTTTTAAGGGTCTGTCAGCATCTAATATACAGATACACCGGATAATTGGGTGACCCAATCAACTTCTTCTTGTTCTCTTTCTCCACACCTTTTATTATGGATTACTTCCGATATGCGTAAGGTCTATAATCCAACATCGACTATATAGTTCAAAACAAATAACCCTGGCTTGGATAGGAATCCATGACAGGGTTTATGCTCACCTAGAAAATCCAACGTTAGGATTGCGGTCTTCGTTTTGCCAACATCCATCTAACACTTCCATATAAGCAACCTAATCCAATAAAGCCTCCAATTGCGGATATGATAAACCATTCGCTAGTCCGCTCGATTACTCCAAAAGCTACCTGAGTCTGGAGGGATTCCGATTGTTCATATTGCCTGGTCAAATCCAGATCCCGCACATATCTCTGTGTTAGCACCATGCCTTGCAGCACCATAAATACAAAATAGCCGATATATATCGCTGCAGCAAACATCACGGATTCCATCACTACACGTTTACGCGTCATAACGATTCTTCCTCTCTCCTTCTGGTGTTCATGCAACAATCACAGTCCTTATATCCACTTCACAATCTCGCTGATTACATAAGCGGCTGGAATGATCACGAGCTGTGCCAGCATGGTCCCAAAAAACCTTGAAACCATCAGCATCGTATATACTTTGCCAAGCTGATCCCTCGCTTCCTCGTTCCGAGTCGCCTTATCGGTAATCAAACCAAGCTGGGGATCAATAAATATCGTTAAAATAATGGTCGCGATTCCGTTGATTAACCCGGATGCCTGAGATGCTGTAGTGCTGTACTGAGGAATGAGGTGAGCTGCATACAGGGATGACAGGACACCTACGGTGTAAAAAGCCGTAACCACAATATTCAGGATAATAAACCGTTTAGGTACTCCTAAGTAACGAAACTGACTCCATTTCAAGTTGGGTTTTCTTATGTAATGCCTTGTGTTCTTAAGCTGTCCAATGGTCACACTGGATACCAGCTTCGGAATCGATCCGGCGACCTCCAGCTTGCTGATGACTCTGCTGAACAGATTGACAAAGGTGGGAAACAATGCGATTGCAACAATGGTTCCGATCGAGGCGGCTAACAGAATCGCCCTGAAATAGGAGAGCACATCAAATGAAGGATCCAACTTGGCATAATCAACAAACTTGGCTGTCAGCGGAGCTTGAACTAAGTTGGACGTTCGGGAAACCAGCACAATAATCCCCGTCAACGATAATGCAACAGCGATCTTGTTTAGCTTCACTCCGGCATACCTTGCGGAGTACGACAAGGTTTCGGCCGTATGAATAATCATCGTCAGCACAAACACAACGATCAAGCTCTGTAGCATAGAGGGTTCCTCCCCACCTGATGTTCAGGTCAAACACCGTACCCAATATTGTGGCAATGGGTCTGCAAGCTCTCTGCCCACTCTTTATATCTATCCGATTTACTACCGGATTAGTACGTGCCCTCCCTGCTCTTCCAGCATCAAAGCCGTCCGGCTATAAATCTGGTGCAGCTGCTGGCGGGTTATGAGACTGGCTTTATGTTCAAACGTTACATGAAACTGTGAATTGCGATCTGCAAGATACCGCATATAAGCGTGGGCATCTCCGTAATTCACATCATGATCATGCTCCGGCAGGACAGGCAGGTGATGCGTGAACTTGTCCTTATCATAAAATACGTTGCTGTAATGTACCAAATATACCCGGGATGCCATCCGATCCAGAAAATGATACGGGTCAAACCCGCGAAAGGCCCTGCGGGTAATATCAAGTCTGGCCGTATCCAGCACAAACCCGATGTCAGGGTAATCGTGAAAGCTATCTACAAACACATCCTCGTAATCACCAAAAAAATCATGCTCCAGTACAATGCGCTGCCCGTAGCGGAGCTGCAGCTCACAAAGAAACTCAAATAACCGCTTGGAAATGTCCCGGAATTTTGTTTTGCTCAATTGGTTGTAACTATAACGATGTGCGGAATCGGGAAGTCTCGGATACGGAGTAAAGGGCTCCTGAAATACCGGATAGAATGGATAATGGAACAGCATATAATCTGCGCCCACACTGGAGGCTAACTGAACCTCAGTCGAGATTTGTTCAAGTGCTTCCTGGAAAATCCCGGCCTCCGGTGCATTAACTTGAGGCAATCGATATCCAGCGTCGCCCAGTATCGGAGCATGCACACCGAAAGCGATCCGCTGGCTGCAGCAAAAATCGCTGACCTGCAATAATTCCTCCCGATTCGAAAAACTGCAAATTTCCATCCCGCTGATAAACTTGTCTGCAAGCTCCTCCCATCGATCTTCGGTAAAATGATCCCACATTCCGATCTGTAAGCGCCTCGGAGTCATGACCCCCCCTCCTTTACCTTTCCTATTACCCATTTCGAATCATGGATCCATAATCAACGCTGACTCGGCTGTTCGTACCTGCCTGATGCTATTTTAACATTATTTCCCTCTCGCGTATCCAGTGTCTTTGGTCAAGCCAATCTTTCCAATAATCCTTAGTTCGACTCCTGCGTAGTCGTCGATGTATTAAGTTTAAACGGTTGTCGCTTAGATAATAATGGCATTATAGAGACTTACGCTTAAATAGCGCTAATGCTGTCATAACAGGGGGATTAACATGTGGAGAATGGTGCTTTCCTACCTTCCGGATTGGAAGGTCTTTATGCAGGGTTTTATCGCATTTATGGTTCCATATATAATCTCAAGGTTTTTTAAATGGGTTCATAACTCAAAGGAAGACTGAGGAAATGGCGGGGTTCAACCATGAAACAACATGACCATGAAAACAACAACACATTGGATCCTGCTGAAACCTCAATAAACCGTTTTTCGGGGAACTTCGCCTTGGATCTTGAACTGATGAGAACAAGGATCGGCCACAACTCGGATGTGCAATTTAGGGAGTTTTACATTGGAGGCACTGGCATTGGTGCGGCCATCATTTACGTAGACGGACTGTCGGATAAAGAGCTCATCGACCAACACATTATGAAATCGCTTATGGTGGACTTCTCCGAAAAAAATACTCAGGATCCATCTCTTGTGCAAGGGGTCCTTTCTAAAGAGTTGATTAAAAATCAAGTTCTTACCATTAGTGAAGTAACAGAAACTCAACATGTTAATGACTTAACATCCAAGATATTGACAGGTTCGACTGCACTGTTAGTGGATGGATTGCAGCATGTGCTCATTCTTGGTACGACCAAAGGGAAATCGCGCAGTATTGAAGAACCGTCTTCGGAACCATTGGTTAGAGGCCCACGGGTAGGTTTCACAGAATCGTTACGTGATAATACCGCTCTTTTACGACAGCATGGTGACAACAACAACTTATCCATCATTAAGTTTCAAGTAGGGCAAAGTTCAAAAAAAGAACTTGTCATCGCTTATATCAAAGATATGGCTGATCCTGCTTTGGTGGAAGAGGTCCAGAAAAGAATCCAAAAAATAAATATAGATGATGTACCGGAATCAGGCTATGTAGAACAGCTGATCGAGGATAATTACCTTAGTCCTTTTACCCAAGTACAGAATACGGAGCGTCCTGACCGCGTTTACAGTGCCTTGATGGAAGGACGAGTAGCGATCTTGTTAGATGGGACGCCTTTCGCTTTGATCGTTCCGATTTCGTTTAGTATGATGCTGCACTCACCTGAGGACTATTATGATCGTTGGTTACCTACTTTTCTCATCCGCCTGTTGCGTTATTTTGCGGCTTTTATATCGCTATTTGGACCCTCATTGTATATTTCGTTTGTATCGTTTCACCAGGGATTGATCCCAACCAAACTGGCCTTGTCGATCATGGGCACGAGGGAAGGCGTACCGTTTCCCGCACTCATCGAAGCACTGATCATGGAAGTAGCGATCGAGATTTTGCGGGAAGGTGGGCTGCGATTACCTAAACCCATTGGTCCGGCCATGGGGATCGTCGGTGGTCTGGTCATAGGAGAAGCTGCCGTACAAGCAGGGATTGTGAGTCCAATTATGGTGATCGTGGTGGCGTTAACCGCCATTTCTTCCTTTGCCATCCCTCAATACAGCGCTGGAATTACGTTTCGTATGCTTCGTTTTATAGCCATGTTTTTCGCTGCAGTGTTTGGATTATACGGGGTCGTTCTGTTTTTCCTTTTCTTTTGCAGCCATTTAGTAAGGTTGGAGAGTTTTGGTGTTCCCTTTGTCACCCCGATCGTTCCATATCGAGTAAGCGATTGGAAAGACTTTATGATTCGTATGCCACTCGTGAAGATGAAACGCCGTCGGAAGGCGATACACAAGAAAGACTCCATCCGTAAAGGATAGCTCTCTATGAAAGGAAACAACCCAACATGATAGGTAGTTCAAAAGAACAGATTACGAATTCGCAAGCAGCGGTGATCCTCGTCAACTATATTCTTGCTGCCGGGATCCTAACCCTACCGCGAACATCTGTGGAGAAAGTGAAAACACCGGATGTTTGGATCACCGTGATTTTGGGCGGGATGATCGCCATGCTCGTAGGGTTGATTATCGTGAAATTAAACCAGCGATTCCCCGGAAAAACCTTTTATCAATATAACCAGGAGATTGTAGGTAAATGGATGGGCGGGTTCCTCAGTTTACTTGTTATCGGCTACTTTTTTACCATTTCTGCCTATGAAGTCAGAACAATGGCAGAAGTAACCGGCCTTTTTTTACTGGAAGGCACCCCCACCTGGGCCATCATTCTGCCTTTCATGTGGATAGGTCTCTATCTGATCATTGGCGGAATCAACACGCTCGCCCGTCTGTTCGAAATCATATTCCCTATTACGATCGTCATTTTTCTACTGGTTGCCTTTTTGAGCTTAGGCATATTTGAGATCGATAATCTCCGTCCTGTATTAGGATTGGGAATTGGCCCCATGCTAAAAGGAATAAAGACAACCGTTCTCGCATTTTTAGGTTCTGAAGTTATGCTGCTTCTTGTTGCGTTTATGCAAAAGCCGGACAAAGCCGTAAAAGTTGTTCTAATCGGTGTTTCCATCCCTCTGCTCTTTTACGTCATCACCGTTGTCATGGTTATCGGAGCCCTGTCGATCGATGGAGTGGTCACGAGTACATGGCCTACCCTTGAGCTTATGCGAAGTTTTGAAATCCCCGGATTGATCTTTGAACGATTTGAATCTTTGCTGCTTGTGATATGGATTATGCAAATATTCACCACATTCACCATTACCTACTATGCAGCTGCTTTAGGAATGGCGCAGCTCTTCAAAAAGAAGATTCATCCCTTTATTTATGGCTTGATTCCGATTATTTACATCATTGCGATGGTTCCAAAAAATATCAATGACCTCTTTAAACTTGGGGATATCATCGGCAATATCGCATTAATATTATTTGCTGTACTGCCATTAATCTTACTTGTAGTATCAAGACTGAGAGGTGGAAAAGCTTGAAGCACATCACGATACGGATCCTCTTGAGTGCACTGTTGGTTTTTATACTCCTGCCCCTTACAGGATGTTGGAGCAATAAAGAAATTGAAGATTTAGCCCTCATTGTAGGCACTTCAATGGATTTGGAAAAACAGGAAGGTGCTCATGAAGAGTCAGCGGGACAACCAGGCGGTCAGCCTCACCGGAATCGAATTACGATAACCAATCAATTTGTTACCTCAGAGACTACAGGAAAAGGAACAAAAACAGGATCATCACCACAAAAAGCTTACAATAACGTTTCTGAAACAGGAGATGCGATCCTGCCGACTTTGCGTAATATGGTATTAAGAATCGACAAGCGCGCCTTTGCTGAGCATTCAAAAGTGATTATCATTGGAGAGGATCTTGCACGTACCCTGGATATGCAAAAGATTTTGGATTTTTATATTAGGGAACAGGAAATGAGACCAAGCGGACTCCTTCTTATCGCTCGAAACCGTGCGAGTCAAACGCTAGAATCGAACAAACCAATGGATATTCCAGCGTTTCAACTCGTTGAAATGACACACGGTCACGGAAGAACAACCAAAATTCTGCCTCCTACTACAATTACCAAGATAGAGGGGAAGCTGCATGCGGGGGCCAGCTTTCTTTTGCAAAATATCGTGTCGACGAAAGGAGAAATAAAATTCGCCGGAGCTGCCGTCATTGAAGGGAAAACTAAAAAACTGCGCGGCTTTTTGAATGAAAAGGACTTGGAAGGCTTAACGTGGATATTCGGAAATGGGAAAGGCGGTTTGGTAAAAAGCGTTGATAGGAAGACGGGACAGCCAATTATATACGAAGTGTTATCCTTGAAAAGTAAAATTAAACCTCATGTTAATGGGAATAACATCTCGTTTGATATAAAAATCGAGTCTGAAGGAAGAATCGCCGAGCATTGGGTGGTTTCAGAGAATTCCATTGAAACTGAATTTTTGAAAAGAACGGAAAAAGCTATTGAAGAAGAGGTGGAGCGTTTAGTTGAGAACGTACTCAATAAACTTCAACATGAATACAAAACGGACGTTGCCGGCTTCGGAAACCAATTGAGAATTAAATATCCTCGTATATGGAAAACAACCAAAAAAGATTGGGATCAAATATTTAGTGAGGTTCCGATTAAGTCTGAGGTGAAAATAACGATCAAAGATTACGGAACGTCCGATGAATGAGTTCGCTGTATATCCTTCTTCATCCCAATGGTAAATCGCTGAAAACCCAGCTTCTCATAATATGGTTCCAGCCCTTCTTCACACATCAGTTGCGGGAAGACCCGGGTCTTCTCGCAATGTTCAACCAATCGATGGAGGATCTGTCGGCCTATCCCCTTGGACTGATAATCCGGATGTACGCCTAGTCCGCATATAACGCCGGTGATCACCCCATCGGAAATCACCCGCCCCATACCCACCAGTGTTTGTCCTTCATATGCATAGATGGCATACCAGCTCTGCAAACACATGGTTTTCAATTCGGTGACGGATAGACGAATAGAGTTCCAGTCAAGCGAAGCATACAATGCTTCCAGTTGACGAAAATCCTCAGGCGGCTCTGAGGTATATATGATATCCCCTACCATTCAATCACCTTCCTTAGGATCGGGTTACCGGATACGCCATGACACTCATCAACGCATTCTCGGGCTGAGTCGAATCGAGACGGCTGTATTGAACAAATACGGGTGCACTGCTCGTAACTTCCATGGCATAAGGAATACCTGAAGGAATACCTTCCCCGCCGTCCGTTTGAAGCGTGCTCGTTCGTATATGTTTGGTTCTTCTAGCTGGTACGATGGTTTCCATTCCCAGCAACGGATCACGATCCTCGAAGTAAGCATGAATCGTAACCACAACGTCCTGCTCGGACAAGTTCAAGACACAGACGGATTCATGACTGGTTAGTTCTCCGCTGCTTTCAGGAGGGATATACCCATCCGGAATAATCCAATGTTTTTCACCTTTTGACATGTGTTTCACTCCTCACAACTCATAATTTAAGAAATTCGAATATATACTAGATTCGCGATCAACGCAGAAAGTTCCTTTAATCCACGTTCCGACCCATCATGCTAGCGTAGAAACAGTGACAACGGCTGGAGTCCAAGTGCCTTCAAGCCGTCAACCACCATACCGGCCAATCGGGCCGCACCGCGCTCTTGAAAATGAGTGTTGTCCATAACGCCCTGTGGAAACAGAAGAAATTCCCCTGGCCTCCCCCACATAAACACGGATTTGGTCCCTTCGGGACCCAGCTGGTTAAAATACTCCAAACTCAGCGACGCCAAATCGACCAAGGGAATATGCTCCTCCTGCGCCAGTTCGCGCACC
This sequence comes from Paenibacillus sp. FSL W7-1332, assembly GCF_037969785.1. Taxonomy (NCBI): domain Bacteria; kingdom Bacillati; phylum Bacillota; class Bacilli; order Caryophanales; family Paenibacillaceae; genus Paenibacillus; species Paenibacillus sp. FSL W7-1332. Next base: position 5,044,100 of record NZ_CP150209.1, read on the forward strand.
GCCGTGATATAATCGCCATGCGTGTCCTCCAATAGCCCCTTACTATCAAAATAGCGACGATGAACTGGCGTTACCAGGATCGGCGTCGCCAGTTTCTCCCGGCAAACATCCACGTATTTCTTTAAAAATTCCTTGTATGTCGAAAAAGGCTCCGTATGCCTCTCCTCATCCCGCTTTTGGTCGTTATGGCCAAACTGAATCAGCATATAATCATGAGGCTTCATCTTCTCACGTATTTGCTCCAATAATCCCTCCGTAATAAAGCTCTTGGAGCTTCGGCCGGAACGAGCATAATTGCTCACAACCGCATCCGCTTTAATATAAGCGGGCAGCATTTGCCCCCACCCAGCATAGGGATAACCGTCCGCAGGCTGGTTCGTTACGGTTGAATCCCCTGCCAAAAACAAGTTGCAAGCATGTGGCGCAGGTGCCACTTCCATTGCATTAATCCGGGGAGCCCGGCCCGAGAAGGTCAGTACGATTTTACCTTGGACGGCCGGCACCGTGATGCTAAATCGTTCAAAGTGGCCTGCCGGTATACGTTTCCCGTCCAGCAGCATCTGACCTTCCGTTCCATGAATCGAGGTTTCGGTATCAAACCAGGCATCACCGATCAGCAGATGCAGGGTGTACAGACCATCGATCACATCGACTTGAAACGCAGCATTCAGCGGTATGATAAAATCTCCCGTTAATGCCTCTTCCCCCGCCCGCTTCAAGGCAGAGACGTTGGATAAGGAAAGGAATCCGTAGCCAATGTCAGGATTATATAAGGTTTCAGCGTTTATTTTGATATGTTCTTGGCCCGGCGTTCCCGTGCCAAAATCGAATTTATACATCCATTGCAACGTACTTCACCTCTTCCGGTTGAATTTCATCTAAATCCATTATGAATTGCGAGCCTCCGAACAGAAATTCAAATAACCGTTCTCCTTGTTCAAATAACCGACTACATAAGCAAAGCCTCTTTAATTATTCCAGGTGCTGGAATAACAGCGCTTGTATTGACAGCGTTTACAGCCCGGTACATAATGTGTACACAACATTTTGGGACCAGCGCAAGGAGACGTTGCCGTGCAAAAATGGATAACGATTTATAAAAATATGAAAATCAAAAATAAGCTTTCCCTTCTTATCAGCTTAATTGTTGCAATGGCATTCACGTTCGCCGTCATCGTCCAGCAGTATGCCTTCTCCATCTACGACGAGCAGTTGTACCTCAAATCATCCCAGGTCCTTCACCTGTCTTCCTCCGCGATTGAGGCAGAGCTCGAGCGGATCGAACAGTTATCTTTTAATATCATTACCGATACCCAGATCCAGAATATATTACGTTCCATCGCCGGAAGCGAATCCGACTATGACAGGCTCATCCTCCGGCAGCATTTGGTGGACCGCCTCCTGAATTACGTAGGCTCCGAGCCCATGCTCTACTCCATTCACCTGATCGATTCGTATGATCAGCAGCAGGACGTCGGCAGCGTTGTCCCGATTGATCCTGCCAAGAAGGAGTTGATTCTTCAGCTTGCCGGGGACGCGGATGGGGGAGAGCGCTGGATATACCCTGACGATACGGATTCTGCCCTTCTACTTTCCCGGGAAATAAGATCCTATACCGGCACTTTGTTCGATCTTAACTATTTGGGTACCATCATCATTCGCATCAATATGGACAAAATCGTCCGGAAGTCCGCCGGCGGGGAAAGCGACCTGATCGTAACTTCCGGTACCGATGTCATATATCCCGCAACGCCGCACTTCGATCCGGTCGTCATTCAATCCTCCCTGTCGTCCGGAAACGGGTACCTAACTCGGGAAATCGATGGGCACACCTACTTTATCGCACATAATCGATCTGGCAACACGGGCTGGACGTATATGAATGTTACACCCTTTAACCAAACCTTCAAGCAAATCATTTTCATTAAAGAGCTTGTCATCATCGTGTTCACCGTTATTTTCGCGGTTGCGATTCTGCTCGGCATCCGGTTCAGCCGGGGTCTGACACGTCCTATCGAAAGTCTCATCACCCGGATGAAGCTCGCGGAAAAAGGAAACTTTGCGGAAGCCAACGTGCTCCCGCAGGACGCCGCCCCTGTCGCCATGAACGAGCTGGGCCTGCTGCATCGCACATTCCGTCTCATGATCGAAAGAATCAATGCCCTCATCACCGAGAATTATTCAAACCGGTTGTTGATCAAAGAGACCGAGTTCAAAGCGCTGCAAGCGCAAATCAACCCCCACTTTTTGTATAACACGCTGGAATCCGTGAACTGGCTGGCAAAGATGAACAAGCAAACCCAAATCTCGGACATGGTGCAAGCGTTAGCCTTCCTTCTCCGTAACTCCGTCAGTCTGAAGGAGCCTATTCTGACACTGGGTGAAGAACTGGAGATTGTCCGAAACTATGTCCTCATACAGAAGTTCCGATTTGAAGACCGACTAGAGTTTACGCTGGATGTTAAAGAGCAGGATCTGCACCGCAAAATCCCCAAGCTGTCTCTCCAGCCTCTGCTCGAAAATGCAATTCATTATGCGCTGGAGCCGTCCGTTGACCCTTGCCGAATTTCGTTGTTCTGCAAGGAGACACCTTCCGCGTTCTGCGTCATCGTGGAGGATGACGGTCCCGGCATGGCGCCAGATACCTTGACGCAATTGCGAAATGGCGATTTGGCCACCAGCGGTAACGGGATCGGGCTGTTAAATATCGATGAACGAATCAAGCTGGCTTTTGGCGACCACTACGGTTTGTCGATTGACAGCGGATCGGGTCTAGGGACCCGTGTAATTCTGTATTTACCCAAATAACGGAGGGATTCGGATGTACAAAGTTCTGCTTGTGGACGATGAACGAATTATTCTGGATGGCATATCTCAGATGGTGGACTGGCGATCATACCGAACCGAGCTGGCGGGTACGGCCCAGAACGGAATTCAAGCATATGAAAAAATCGTCAGGGAGAGCCCGGATATCGTCGTTTGCGACATTCGCATGCCCGGGCTCGACGGTCTGGAGCTCGTTGCCAAGACCCACGCCTCCCATCCTCATATCAAATTCGTGCTGCTGTCCGGCTTCGGCGAATTCGAGTATGCCAATCGCGCCATGCAATACGGCGTGAAGCATTATCTGCTGAAGCCGACCGACGAGGTCAAGATCGGAGGAGCGCTGAAAGAGGTCATCAACGAGTTGACCCAGGACCGGAACAAGGAAACGTTTGTCCAGGAGATGAAGAACCGGCTCCGGAAGGTACTGCCCCATGTCAAAGAACAGGTGCTCAAAGAGTTTGTCACCAACAAGACCTATGGGCGCCATGATCTGGAGGAGTACCGAAGCCTGTTCGAATACGATTTCGATCAGCCCGTACGGCTGCTATTGTTCCAGCTGGAGGGCACCGTCGAATACGAGCATCAATTTGCCGTGAAGAACATTGCGGAGGATCTGTTGGACACAACGCTGCTGAGTACGACGATCGGACAGCATGTACTGGTGCTAATCGAGAACCAACATGATCAGCAGCGGCTCCATGAGCAGCTGCAGGATATCCGGTGTACTTTTAAACAGTATTACAAGATGGACGTCACAATCGCGATCAGCGATCCCGGACCTGTTATCCTGGCGCGGAAGCTGTACCGGGATACGCTGCAATGCTTGAACTACCGTTTCTATCTGGATGAGAGCGGGATGATCACGACGGAAGATACGCTGCACGCCGGCGGCCTGGAAGGAACGTTTGTCCTCGACGAGGAACGCCTGTGCATGCCGGTCCGATCCGGCCACCGCAACGAAGCGGAGCTTGCCTTGGCCGAATTTATTCAGGAGCTGAAGCATGCGCAGCTTAGTATCGACATGACCAAATCCTATGTCATTCAGCAATATGTATCCCTCATCCGTCTAACCGACCCGGATCGGATGCAAGAACACTATGCACGGATTCCGGAAATCGCCGAGATGAGTACGCTTCAAGCCATTCAATCTTTCTTGGAGAATACGGTACGGGAAATCACGCTGCGAAACTTCGAGCAGAACAAAGTCAAATATAATGCCATCGTCCGCAAGGTGGTTGAGATTATCGAGGAGCAGCTGGGGAACTCGGAGCTTACCCTAAATCTGGTGGCAAACGACATGCTGTATATGAACGCCGACTATCTCGGCAAGCTGTTCAAGAAGGAGACCGGCGAGAAGTTCTCCAATTACGTGATGAAGCTTCGGATGAAGCGCGCAACCGAAATGATGGCAAGCGATCCCGATATCAAAATTTTTGAAATGGCGGAACGGCTCGGTTTCGGCGATAATCCTCAATATTTCAGCCAAGTGTTCAAGAAACAGATTGGCTGTACACCCTCTGAATATATGAAAAAGAGTGATTAACTTGTACGTACATCTCTGCTTTTTAAACAAATTGCACGGTTTTTTTCCTTACTCTTTCCCCGCAAACACTAGATAATTGGGAATGTAAGCACTAACATTTGGAGCGTCATGAAATGGTTGATTAACAAAGGGGAGGAAATGGAATGAAAAAAGTGTTAAACGCAGTTCTGATGTTTTCCCTGATCGGAAGTTTGATCGGCTGTTCGGGCGGCGGCGCCGCAGAACCACCGGCAAACGGCGGAACCGGAACGGAAACGCCGCCGCCGGCTGCAAGCGATAGCAAGGATCCGGTCAAGCTCCGCATTGCCTGGTGGGGTGGTCAGTCCCGGCATGATTATACCTTGAAGGTCATCGAGATGTATGAGTCCCAGAATCCGCATGTCACCATTGAGCCGGAGTATGCTCCATTCGATGACTATTGGAAGAAGCTTGCTCCCCAAGCGGTGGCCGGCGGACTTCCGGACATTATCCAGATGGACATCTCCTACCTGAATCAATATGCAGGCCGGAATCAACTGGCGGATTTGAAGCCGTTTACCGAGAGCGGCGAGCTCGATGTCGCCGATGTCAGCGAGAATGCGCTGAGCGGCGGTGAGGTCAGCGGCAAGCTGGTTGCCATGAACCTCGGCGTGAACGCACTCCAGACTACATTCGACGTGGAGACGATGAAGAAGAACGGCATCGATATTCCGTCCAAGGAATGGACCTGGGACGACATGGACAAGATGGGGGCACAAGCCAAAGAAAAAGGCCTGCAAATCGGAGGCTTTGCTTACCGGCATGACGTCTTCTTCCCTTACTACCTAAGAACCATCGGGCAGAAAATGTACAGCGCTGACGGCAAAACCATCGGATACAGCGACGACCAGCCTTTTATCGATTACTTCACCCGCTACCAGAAATGGTACGACAACGGATATATCCTGTCCCTGGACAAGGAAGCCCAGAAGAAAGGCGTAGCCGAAGAGGATGAAATTGTCCTGGGCAACTCTATATCAGGCACCGGCTGGTCCAACCAATTCCTCGCCGTGGCCAATCTGGTAACCGATCGTCCATTGGAGCTGAATCCGATGCCGGGACCCGGAACAAAAGAAGGACTCTTCCTGAAACCATCGATGTATTTCTCGGTCACCGAAACCTCCAAGCATAAAGAAGAAGCCGCCAAATTCATCAGCTTCTTCATCAACGACATTGAGGCCAACAAGCTGATCAAGGGCGAACGCGGCGTTCCCGTATCCGCCAAGGTGAAGGAAGCGCTCAAGCCGCTCCTCTCCGAGAACGAAGCCAAGATTTTCGACTATGTTACTTGGGCTGAGGCCAACAGCACGCCAGGCGATCCGCCTAACCCGATCGGCGCGGTGGAAATCGAGAAGCTGCTGCGAGATCTCAGCGAACGCATCCTGTTCAAGAAAATCTCGATCGAAGATGCCGCGGCCGAGTTCCGCAAGGAAGCGAATGCCATCTTGGCCAGATCTCAGCAATAACCAGGACACGGCTAGACAAGGCATCTCCGGCACGTCTTTCCCGTGCAAGAGATGCCTTTTTACATCAGTGACCCCTGCACGGGGCGCAACCAAATCTGAATCGTAGGGGTTGAAATCTATGAAGAGGCTCCGTGAGAACGAGCACATCACCGGTTACGTGTTTTCAGCGCCGTTCGTTCTTGGTTTTCTCATCTTTACCTTATATCCAATTCTGTCGTCCCTGTATTATTCGTTCACCAATTACAATCTGATGGAAGCGCCAAGATGGCTGGGCTTGGGGAATTATGAACGGTTGTTCCTGGAGGACGACAAGATCGGCAAATCGTTCCAGGTCACGTTCACCTATGTATTTGCCAGTGTCCCCCTCCGCCTTATCTTCGCCCTCTTTGTTGCCATGATCCTGAATACCGCAACCAAGGCGGTGGGGCTGTACCGCTCTGCCTTCTACCTGCCATCTCTCATTGGCGGAAGCGTGGCCGTGGCTATCATGTGGCAGCAGATCTTTGGCGACAAGGGACTCGTGAACTCTGCCCTTTCCCTCTTCGGGATCCATTCCACGACCTCTTGGATCGGAAATCCGAGCACGGCGCTATGGACACTAATCGCCTTGTCTATCTGGCAGTTCGGCTCCTCGATGATCATTTTTCTGGCTGGTTTGAAAAATATCCCGAAGGATTACTATGAGGCTGCCAGCGTGGACGGTGCCAATGCGGTCCATCGCTTTTTCAAGATTACGCTGCCTATGCTCAGCCCCATTATTTTGTTTAATTTGACGCTCCAGACAATTTCGGCGTTCCTGACCTTCACTCCGGCCTACATTATTTCGCGCGGAGAAGGCGGGCCCCTGGACCAAACGCTGCTCTATTCGCTCTATTTGTACCGCAAGGCGTTCTCGCATTTTGAGATGGGATACGCGTCGGCGCTTGCCTGGATCATGCTCATTATCGTTGGTGTCCTGACCCTGCTCATCTTCAGATCATCCACCCGCTGGGTTCATTACGAGTCGAAAGGAGATTGACGGTTATGACCAAATCCAGACGTGTTCTCTACCATACCCTGGTCGGATTGTTCGCCCTCTGCATGACTTATCCGATTCTGTGGCTGGTCGCCAGCTCGCTGAAGCCCAATCATGAAATATTCACGACGGCTTACAGCCTGATTCCGAGTCGGCTGGAATTCTCGAATTATGCTACAGGCTGGAAGGGTTTTGCCGGGACTACCTTCGGTACCTTCTTTAAAAATTCTTTTATCATTGTCATCATATCCACCATCGGTGCCGTCGCTTCCTCTGCGCTTGTCGCCTTCGGCCTGGCTCGGACCAAGTTCTTCGGTCAGCAATTCTGGTTCGCCTGCATGATGATTACGATGATGCTGCCTCATGATGTCGTGATCGTTCCGCAGTATGTGATGTTCGCCAAATTCGGCTGGCTGTCTTCCTTCAAACCATTAATTGTTCCCCAATTCTTCGGCATTCCGTTCTTCATCTTCCTGATCATGCAATTTATCCGCACCATTCCGAAGGAACTGGATGAAGCCGCCAAGATTGACGGATGCAGCAAATACGGGATATTTTTCCGGATCGTTGTGCCATTGATCGTACCCGCTCTCATTACGTGTTCCATATTCTCCTTCTACTGGAGATGGGATGATTTCATCAATCCGCTCATTTACTTGAACAATCCGGAGAAATACCCGGTGTCACTTGCCTTGAAGCTCTTCCTTGACGGGGAGTCGCTTAATAACTGGGGCGGCATGTTTGCTATGGCTACCTTATCGCTGCTGCCGGTCGTCATCGTCTTCTTTATCTTCCAGAAATATATCGTGGAAGGAATCAGCACGACGGGATTGAAAGGGTAATTCATACAGATAGAAGCAAATAGAATATGAAGGGAGTTTCTCATCATGCCTGTACTTGTATTTGATGATCAACAGATTGAGTTTGTCATAGACCGCGTGGTCGACCGGACCTTTCGCATGGATTTCAGCTGGGACTGGCCGGGCGGGGTCGCCTTTTACGGAGTATGCGAAGCCTATAAGGCCACCGGCAAACAGGAGTATCTGGAACAGCTGAAAGCCTGGGTCGATGAAAATATGGAGGATGGGCTGCCCAAGCTGTCCGTCAACGGCGTCTCCATCGGTCATTCCCTGCTGACCTTATACGAGGTTTATGAAGATGAGCGGTATATTGAAACGGCCAAGGAAATGGCCGAGTTTCTCACGCATGATGCGCTGCGTTTCGGCAACGGCATCTTTCAGCATACGGTGAACTCCGAAACGTATAACTTTCCGGAGCAGGCGTGGGTTGATACGATGTTCATGGCAGGCTACTTCCTGCTTCGGATCGGCGTGATGCTGGACCGGGAGGATTACTTCGAGGATGGCCTGAAGCAGTATCATGGCCATGAAGATTGCCTGCAGGACCCTGTTACGAATCTCTATTACCACGGCTGGGACAATATCGCCGGCAACCATATGTCGGGCGTGTTCTGGTGCCGGGGCAATGCCTGGGCCGCCATCACGATGGCTCGTGCACTGGAGCTCGTGCCGGTTACGCATCCTTCCTTCATGATCATCGAAGGATCGCTGCGCGACCAGCTCAGCGCCCTGGTCCGGCTGCAGCATGAATCCGGCCTGTGGCATACGATCACGACCGATCCGCAGTCTCCGCTTGAAACGTCCGGCTCGGCCGGCATCGCCGCCGCCCTGCTGACCAAAGGACGCATCTATAATAAATACACACAGAAATCGATTGACGGCATCTTGGCCAAGATCACCGAAGATGGTACCGTAACCAGCGTTTCCGCAGGAACGGCCGTCATGAAAGACGCCGCAGGTTACAGAGGCGTGCCCGATAAGCGAATCCAGGGCTGGGGTCAAGGCTTGGCTCTGACCTTTCTCGCGGAAGTGCTGAAGAACAAGGACAATCCTTATTGATGAAATGAGTTACAAAAAAAGGCAGGATTGGAGAGGATCAAGTGCGCCTCTACAACCTGCCTTTTGTTATATGCGTTTCCACAAGCGATATTTTATTGAAAAATAACCGGTTAACAGGACAGTTATAACAAGGAGAATTACATTCAAAATCATTGCTTTATCGCCCCTTTTCCCATCACTAATCTTCACGATTCTGCGTCTTCGCTGTTTATTCATTGTCCCCTGTCTCGTCTTGAGTGCTGTCCTTCTGCTCATCTGTCTTCTTCGGATGCGGTGTTCCATCAAGTCCATAGACTTCGTCATAAGCATCGAATATTTTCCTCGCAATCGGCGCAGCGCTTTGCGAGCCGAAGCCGCCCTCCGGCACAACCACGGCAACTGCCAGCTTCGGATTATCTCGCGGAGCAAAGGCGATGAAGACGCCGTTATCAAGGTTAACACCTTTATATGATTGCTCGGATGTACCTGTTTTGCGGGCAAAATCATATTTAAAATCCTCGAAGGCTGCCAGCCCCTGCGTATTCATCCCCCGCTTGACGGTCTGCCAATACGCTTTGGGGAACTCGACCTCATTCAGAACCTCGCGCCCGAATTTCTTGATTATCTTGCCATCCTGGTCCGTGATTTTGCTGACCAGCTGCGGCTTGACCCGCTTGCCTTCATTTGCCAGCATGACGGTGTATTGAGCAAGCTGTAGAGGGGTGTATTTACCCTGCTGACCGAAGGAAGCGTAGGCTAACGCCGCCAGATTACTTCCCGCTGCTTTGGTATCGGTATAATTTTTCAATCCTTTATGCTCGTTGGGCAAACCGCTCCCCGTTACGACGCCAAGACCAAACTTCTCCATATACTCATCCCAGACCGTAACGCCCTTCTCCCCGCCATACTTATTGACAAGCCTTTTGCCGATCATATCAATCATAAAAGCATTCGAGGATTGCTGAATCGCTAACTGCGGCTTGATGGGACCGTTTCGATGACCGCCCGAGTTGGATATCCTCGTTTCGCTTCCTTCCCGACCTATGGTGGCGTACCCTTGATCAGGATAAGTGTCATTAATGCCAAATAACCCCTCATTAAGCCCGATCAGCACCGTCAGCGGTTTAATGACGGAACCGAGAAAGATCATGGATTCAAAGCCGTTTCCCGAGCGACCTGATCCATAGATTGTAATCGTCCCGTTTCCCGACGAGTCTACGACATCCTGCGTAATCTTGCCACCATTTACCCGCACATTCGAGTCGTAATCCGGCATGCTCGCCATCGCGACCACATGACCGGTATCCACCTCCATGGCAACCGCATATCCGGTTAAGGCATCCTTATGAAGCTTTCCCGATACCGGATGGGTATGAAGATATTGGAGCTGATCCATAATGGCCTGCTCCGTGGCAAGCTGAATGTCTTTATGAATCGTGGTGTGAATATCAAGGCCTTTTTCGGGAGCGACCATCGTCGGTACGCCGTCCACCATATTCTGCGGATTGATCGGAATGCTGAGATACCCGCTCTTGCCGCGCAGTTCTTCCTGGTACATCCGTTCCAATCCGTCATAGCCAATCCACTCTTCTTCCGTGTAGATCAAGCCGGGATTCTTCTGATCCTTGTTGCTCTGATCAATAGCCTCATAATCCTTAAGGTCTTTGGAGCCTCTGAACTTCTTTAGATATCCGATCGTCTGAACGGCCACCGTATCCGGATCGTAGTGTCTAACATTCTCCTCCACAATCTGGATGCCGGGAAACTTGGCTCGGTTCTCCATGAAATAAGCGATCTCTTCCTTCGTCAAATCCGTCTTGATGCGTCTGGGTTCATAACCATGCTGCTTGTTATATTCCAAATCCAGGTCGTCCATCACTTTCTTCACTGTGATCGGTTCTGCCTCGGGGTCCCCATACTTGTTAAACGCTTGGACAATTCGTTTTGCCATTTCCTCCGCTTCCGGCCTGTTCGCTTTGCCCTTGTCCGTCTTTTTGCTGTAATCCTTCATGAGCGTAATATATAAAGAGTTTGAAGCCGTGGAATAAGCAAGCTTGGTGCCGGATGCATCGATGATGGATCCCCGGATCGGCTGCAGCGGGAAGTGCTTCTGCTCTCCTCCGGTTTCCTGACTCGCAAGCTCAGGTCCCTCAACGAACTGCAAAATGGCCATTCGAACGATAATGACGCAAAAGATTAAAAAGGCGCTGAAAAAGAAAATGTTGATCCGCCCATGAAATCTACGCCTGATTTCTGATTCATCCGGTACGTCTTTATAAGGTTTAAAGCCTATCACATTGTCTACGCTCCTTTGTTATATGTTTTAATCCAGCCAAGTCGGCAAATGCGGGTTGTTCTCGAATTCGAATATTCTCTTCAGCTGTTCCTTGGTATTCCGTTCTTCGGACAACGGCGGCAGTTCGTCCTGAGGGAAAAAACCGACCGCGGACGTTTCGGTCCCCAGACCTGCGGCTCCGCCCGTAATGTCGCACTGAATAAACATTTTGTACACGTGGAAGGCCGAAGGCGGATGGTTATGAAATTTCTTGTCCAATACGGCCAGCAGCCTCCCTGCACGCACGTCGTAACCGGCCTCTTCCTTCACTTCCTTCACCACGACCTCCGCGGGGGATAAGCCGATGTCCGCCCATCCTCCCGGCAGCGCCCAGGCCCCGTCGGCCTTTTCCTTCACCAGCAGCAGCTTTCCGTCTTGAAAAATAACGCCGCGGACATCCACCTTCGGCGTTTGGTATCCGGTTTCACTCGCAAACAGCGTACGGATCTTCTCTTCGCCCGCCTCGGTATACTCCTGCATGATCTGGATGCTGAGCCCCCTCAGCTGCTCAAACCGTTCCTTGTCATAAACGTCCCTCGTATACTCCAGTCCGGCCTGGCTGATGGCCTGCATCTCCTTGGCCCACGCTAACCATTTTATTGTCATAGGTTTCATCCTCTTCAAAGAATCTCATAATATATAACGCCTGCTATCCGTGATTGGTTTATAATGGAAGTGCTGATTTCAAAATTATAACATATTTTCTAGCAAGTTATGAGACAAAGGATATAAAAGGGGGGACAGCTGGACATGAAAAAAATGCGGCCGGTGTTATACAGTGTTCTTCTAATCATGGTGTTCGGTACCGGGTACTACATCGGATCCAGGTCTGAGAACGTAACGCCGATCTCGAAGGAAAATGCCCGCAAAGCCGTTCAGACCCTGTGGGTGAAAGCCGCCGAACCTCCGCTGCCCAAGGTAAGCATTGACGGCACCGAGATCAAGCTGCAACGCGGCGGTTATTCGTGGTGCAACGGGGATAACTGCGCGACGACGGATGCGGCCCGTCCCAGGCTTGAGGATATGACGCCGGTCGCGGTCCAAGCCGGTGCCGACATTCAATCGAAGCCACCCGAAGGAATACAAGGCTTCACCATTCTCAACCTGACGGATTCAGGTAACGATGGATATACCGTACCAGCGAAAGCCGGCTCGTACCTGTACGAAATTCACTGCACATGGCCCCTGGATCAAGGAGAAGCCAGCTTTTATTTCGCGGTGACGGTTGAATAGACCTGCTGTGGATTGATTTACCAAGCATCTCGCATCCGTCTTTCCATAAGAAAAGAAACAGCCCCGGCGCCAGGGCTGTTTCTTCGTTTTCATTATGAATTCGTTGTTTACTTCTCATCCCTTTGATTCGTTCGGATTAAGGCATACGCCAATTGTCCGGCCATCCCCAGGAATAAACCCGTTCCGACGACAATATAGACCATCGTGAATGTTTTACCAAGCGGCGTCTGCGGCACGAATTCCGGATGCCCTACCGTGCTCAAGGTAACCACGCAGAAATAAAGTGCATCCAGCACCGACAAGCCTTCTTGTCTGGTATAAAACATCGTGCCCGATAACAGCATGATGACGATAAGCACAAACAGCGCTACAAAATACCGCTGCTTAAACGCTCGAAACAGACCGCTGAAAAGACGTTTTAACGTTAGTAAAAAAGATATCATCCCGGAAACCGTCCTATTCTATAACTGGAGTATACGTTACATCAATCTTATACAGCTATTATATCAGCGTTTATGTTCTGCGCCCATCAGCTAAGGATGAACGGAGAGAATATTCCCTTCGGAATCGATACTTCGAAATATAAAACCTCCGATTTGATCGGAAGGCAGCTGTTCATAATGAACGGCATATCCTTGTTCGACATCCATTTCAATGTAGACCCCGGACAAGGCTTTGATCTGATCCAGATCATCGATCGGCTCATCATCCCATGGCTCATTAGTCACGATGATCTTCCTGCTCTCGTTCTCTGAAGTCTCGACCGCCAGTAAGGTATCATACATATCCTCCCCGCGACGGCTAGCAGACCAGATCCGAGTAAAGGGTTCATCTTCGGATCCCCGTTCCAGAACGACCGAGTTCGAAGCACGGTGCAGCAGTCCCCATTTACTTTCCATAAGGGTGACCATCTTCACGTTGCCATCATGCCAGACGATCAGCTTGTGATGATCCCCTATTCTCTCGTATAACTTATCCCCGGTATACGCAGGATGCAAGCGCCGCAAGGCCTGCTCTTCATTGTATACATATCCACCCAGGAAAAGCGGCATGTAACTGATGACGACCAACACGGCTGCCAGTATGAGAAACATTGTTTTTTTCAAAACAACAACTCCTTGTCATCTTTTGCAATCGAGCGCCATCCATACCCATGAGTTTAGCTCTGAAGGGACAACAGCTCCCGGATCTCCGCCTCGGTCCAGCTTGGAAGCGACTCTTCTCCCGGCTGAACCAGTTCCTCGATCAGATCCTTCTTCTTCTGCTGCAGAGCAGCCATTTTATCCTCGATGGTATCCTGAGCCACCAGCCGTATCACCTGCACAACCTTCTTCTGTCCGATGCGATGGGCCCGGTCCATCGCCTGCTGCTCCACAGCCGGATTCCACCACAGGTCATACAAGATCACCGTATCGGCCCCGGTCAGGTTCAGCCCCGTTCCGCCTGCCTTCAGCGAGATGAGGAACACTTCCCGTTCTCCCTCGTTGAAGCGTTCGCACAGCTCCACCCGCTTCGATGCCGGAGTCTGTCCATCCAGATAGAAAAACGGGATCCCCCGATATCCGAGCTCCCCGGCAATCAGATTCAGCATCCCCGTAAACTGGGAGAATACCAGCATCCTTCTGCCTGCAAGACGACATTCCTCAATGGTTTCCAGGAGCTGCTCAAACTTGGCCGAACTGCCCTCATAGCCTTCCACGAATAGGGCCGGGTGACAGCAGATCTGGCGCAGACGGGTAATGCCCGCCAGGATGCGAATCCGGCTTTTCTGAAATCCATCCTGCGCCAAATGCTTGAGCGTCTCCTGTCTTAACTTCGCAAGATAGGCTGTATAGAGCTTCTTCTGTTCGATCAGCAGGCTTGATGCCTGAACCGTCTCGATCTTCTCCGGCAGCTCCTTGAGCACATCCGATTTCAGCCTGCGAAGCAGGAAGGGACGCACCCGCCTCAACACGGTTTCTTTCGGCAATTCCTGAAACGCTTTTCGATCTCCAAAGAGTGCCGGGAAAACGGCGTCATATATGGACCACAGCTCCTCCAGCCGGTTCTCGACCGGGGTGCCTGTCAGTGCAAACCGATAACGGGCATGAAGCGTTTTGACAACCTGAGCCGTTTGCGTTGTATAATTTTTGAAGAATTGGGATTCATCCAGAATTAACGTTAAGAACGGCAGCTTCGCATACCGCTCAACGTCCCTGCGGAGCAGCGGGTACGAAGTAATGATGACATCTGCGTTCCCCGCATTCTGTATAATCTTAGTCCGCTCGGTCTGCGTGCCATCGGCAATGACGGCCTTGATCTCGGGCGCAAACTTCTGGAGCTCGTTAAACCAGTTATAGAGCAGTGAGGCAGGCGCCACGATAAGTGCAGGTTCGCTGCGCTCTCTGATCTCCGGGAGCACCGACAGAATGAAAGCAATGCTCTGAATGGTTTTACCGAGGCCCATGTCATCGGCCAAGATGCCGCCGAAGCGATAATGGGCCATCGTCTTCATCCATTGGAAGCCAAACTTCTGATAATCCCGGAGGACCGTTTCGAGGCTCGGCGGCACGGCAAAATCCAAATGATCCGGATTCTTCACGTGCTGCAGCATTCGGCGCAAGGATCGGCCAAGCTGGACCGTGGATCCCGCTTCTTCCCAATCCAGCAGCTGAAGTCCTTGGACTGCCGGCATTTTGAAAGGTTTGCCCTCCCCTTCGTATAACCAAGGCCCTACCCGGTTCATTAAGGCAACCATAGCCTGGAACTCGGCGCTCTCCAGCGGAAGCAGCGCTCCGTTTCGCAACCGGTGATATTTGCGTTTTTCTTCAAGCGATTTGACGATTTCCCGGATTTCGGCTTCCCGAATCCCCTCCATGTCAAACTTCAATTCAAGCCAATCCGTCCGTTCGTCGACCTCCACCCGCACCTTGGCTCCCATCGGTTCAGTCAGCACCCGTTCCTTCACGGCTGTCGTTGCATAAACAACCAGCAGCTTCTCCAGCTGCGGGATCGTATGATACAGGAAATCGTATTCGGCATCCTCATCGTTCATGAAGAAACCGCCATCCGTTTTGGCAAAGGAGGCGTTTTCCATAAGCTCTAGAATCCGCTGCTCCTGCTCTCCGTCGCGAACGAGGATTGAGCTGCTGCTGCGTGTTGCACGATGTCCCTCCAACGGATTAATGGTGATTTCTCCGTATTGAAATTCGAGTCCGGCCAAAAGCCGGCCACGCACCCTGTCCAGATAGAGCTTCGCTTTCAAAGGCGTTTTGACAATGCGGTCCGATACGGTCTGTGCCACGTGGACACTTCCAAGCTTCATCAGTCCCGGAACCACCCGTTCCATAATGGACTCCATCATCTCAGGTTGAATCCGGATATGCGGTTTATTCGAATTCTCAAGCAGCTCCTTCATCTCGGAGAGTCTTCTGCAAGCATCCAATTCAAGCTGAATGAGCTTACCGTCCACAATGACGAGGCCGTATCCCTCCAGAACGATCATTCGCTCCAGTCCCTCGATCTTCATCAGGTAGTGATCATCCCCTGCTTCATCAAACTCGAATTGAAGGGGGATCGGATCTTGAACGAATTCCAGCTTATCCGTGAGGATCCCGTCCAAAGACAGCAGGGAATGGTTCGAATGGGATATTCGTTCCCTAACCTCAGGCCAAAAAGTGGGAGGAATAATCAGCATTCGGTCGCCGCCTCCCTTTTTGCCATGCGGAGCATACATGTCCAGTGACTGTTTAAACATGCTTTCATGCTCGTATATACGAATCAGCTCATGGAGAATATCATCATCCTCCTTTTTAAAGCTGTGTTGCTCCGGATCGTACGTGAAATTCTTCGTGAACATGCAGGTCTCTCCGAGTTTTACACACGCCAGAAACTCTCGGATCCGCTGCACAATGTACAAGCGTTTCTTACCGATTCGCAGTTCAACGCCAAACAGATATTTCCGATTTCCGTAAGGATATAACTTGAAAATGAACTCCATCTCCAGAACTTCCCGGGTGTCAAACCTGGATGCTGCCGTAGCCCTCCGGCCTGCAGAATAAGAGAACAATCCGAGCAGCTGGCTGCTGAGCCGCGCATCCTGCTCC
Organism: Paenibacillus sp. FSL W7-1332; assembly: GCF_037969785.1. Lineage (NCBI taxonomy): Bacteria > Bacillati > Bacillota > Bacilli > Caryophanales > Paenibacillaceae > Paenibacillus > Paenibacillus sp. FSL W7-1332. The sequence continues at coordinate 5,060,519 of NZ_CP150209.1, forward strand.
CCTTCGTCCGAGCTTCTCTCATGCTCCGTAGAGTACCGAGGTGTTAATTGCCCGTCTCCATTATTTCCGCCGTCAGAAGGATGTAATAACGATGGATAGGGGCGCATGGGTGCTTCCACCGTTTGCTCAATATCACGGATATTCAAGAGCAGAGCCGCAATATGTCTGCATCGCTTCCGGGAGAATCCATAATCGATGCAGCTGCATTCCGTGAATACATCCCCATTCGAGTCAATCTCGGCATAGGCGATACCCGGCTCCTGATCCGTCACTTCAGCCTCGTATTTCCGAGTGTCCGTATCTTGTTTCAACATCGTAACATGTCCATCTCTATATAAAACCCCGCCGCGATCGTAGGAGGTCTTTCCGCATAATAACTTGATCACCCGTTCGGTCAGCTGGTAACCCATAACCACAATCCCTTCTCTAATTGCTGCTAAAAAACAGTATACCATGTTGGGCGAAAAGGCTAGTAATGCCGACGGCCGATAGTAGAAAACGTCTATCGACGTCCATTCCAGAAGCAAAAAAGAACTCGCCGCTACGGCAAGTTCTTCTTCCGCTGTTTCTCATAAGACCGGGTCAATTTGTCATAACGGGTGTTTTTACCTCTCCATGCTCCGCTAGAAATAAGGAAGCCGACAATCATATAGATCAAAAAATAATAATAATACCGTGTTATAAAAAAATCAGGATCAAACCGGTCCTTGTCAAAAAACCAGGTAGCTGCAGCCCACACAACATATAGAAATAAGCCGTGAGCCAGTCCTCGGGATAGTACGAATTTGCCTCTCCCCTTCGCCCGGATCTGAGTCCATTTTCGATAGAATCGCTCATCTCGATCCATCCAACCCCTCCGTTTCGTGGCTTAGATACGTTTGTAATACAGCACCGTCCCGTCCAGTTCGCCGTTAGAGGATATGGCATAATCGGGTATAATCCCAGCTTGGATGTAACCCAGAGACTGATACAGCTTGTTGGAGGGGTCCCCCTCCCGGGTATCTAATACCAACAACGTTCTACCCTCTGCCTTGGCTTTCGGCTCCAGATGAAGCATCAACGTTCTGCCGATACCTCCGCGGCGAGATACAGGATCCACCATCAGTTTTGCTACCTCGGCCCGGTGTCTGCCATTTGCCTTCATGGCGCATTGCAGCTGAACCGTGCCAATCGCCTGCCCATCCTGTACGGCAACCCACAGGGTAACCCCTGGGCCAAGCACATCCTCCCAGTAAGCGAAAGCTTCATCGTAAGACAGCGGCGGTAAGAATCCTACCGATGCCCCATCTTCTACTACCCGAATCAATAGTTCCGTTAATTGATGATGCGTCTCGCTTTCTAATTGGTCGACCTCCATAATCGTAAACGCAGAATTCATTACAGTACACTCCCTCTCTCATCTAATAAATTCATTCTATCCGTTCCGTTTCCATATGCAATCATTTTTACAATGCGTAATCCACCAAGGCGTTAAAATCCACTTATCGCTTCAAGATGTCAGCCAGTGCTTTATTCAGCGTATCATATGTACAATGAAATCCTGCCTTGCAGAGTCTGTCAGGAATGACCCATCGGCTCTTCAGCACGAGTTCCGTTTCGGTTTGAATCAGCCGGGCTCCCAGTTCAAGCAGCCATTTGGGTGATGGCAATCCCATTCTGCGATTCAATGCAAGCCGAAGCTGCTCCATTAGTTCCTTGTTCGTAACCGGATGAGGGGAGGCACAATTGAATATCCCGCTCAGCTCTGCTCTTTCTTGTAAAAACAGGATCATACGATACAAATCCTCTATATGAATCCAGCTGAACTTTTGCTTGCCTGTACCTTGAACGCCACCGAGTCCGTATTTTACCAAGTTAACATAAGGTGTCATGACGCCGCCCCCCGGTCCCAGCACGATGGCAATGCGTAAAGCGATTTGTCTTGTTTGAGGCAGTGAGAACGAGAAAAAAGCGCGCTCCCATGCCTTGGCAACCTCAACCGAGAAACCTGTCCCGATTTCACCCTGTTCCTCCGTCATCGGCTTATCTTCAGCGTGGCGATAAATCGTGGCCGTACTGGAATTAAACCATGTACGAGGAGGAGTACGGCATGCCTCGATAGCCGTGCCGAGTATATTCGTTGTATCTATTCTTGATTTCAGAATCAGCTTCTTATTTTCCTCATCGTAACGGCAATTGACCGATTTACCTGCAAGATTAATCAGCATATCCGCCCCCTCCAGAGCAGCGACGATCGCTTCTTGATCGTTCCATGGGATATGACCCTTCCGTCGGGATATCATAAGTACTTGTGCTTGCTGCTCATTCGTGAATTTTTTCGCAAGATAAGTTCCGATAAAACCTGTTCCACCAGCCAGAACGATCTTTTTCATAGAATAGAATCAGCTCATTTCTCTATGTTTTATCCCCATTATAAATTCCCATTTTATCTATTTGTTTCTTACAATATATCATTTTTCAGTAAAGAATAAAAAGAAAACACCTTCCTTATAGAAGATGTTCCATTCATATAGCGCTGCCGGATTTGTATGATGATTTCAGAAAAACACCAAATTCTCTTTTCTTCCCGGTCCCTTCGGTATCCCCCAATTTCTTATATCTGTCAAAATGCGTTCCATTAATCAAAATAGCCTTCTCCTTCTCCGGCTCGGCTCCGGATTCCCAAAATAGAACCCCTGTAACACTCTGGTCTAATTTCCTCAGAAATGCTTCCCGCGCCGGCAGATCGTCCATCACATGATAGAATACGGTTAGAAGCAACCCGATATCATATGTTTCCGTAAGACTTGAGCGTTCAAACCGCCCCTCCTTGAGATCAAAATGAACCCGTTCGAGAACGTTCAGCTGCCTTGCCAGTTCGTAATGCTCAGCCATTGGCTCATAACCTGTGACGATAGCCCCCTGACGCGTAAAGTGTCTGGCATAAAATCCGATGTTGCAGCCGATATCGATTACCCTTTTTCCTCGTACGGATGAGGAACCCAGATACTCCATAATCAGATCCATACGGGTAGGATAAGCATCATCCCGTTCACTCTTCAAATGCATGAAGTGAGGATTCAAAATCGGCGTATAAATCAGGGTTCGAAGATGTCGGGAAAAGACCTCGGTTACCTTGTTCACAGCAACCGTATGCTTCCACTCCTCATAGTCGCGAACGGTCATTCGGGCGGGGACGTGCCTTACTCCGCTGAGATATTGAAAGATGGCTCGATGGTGGCCGTCTTTCAAACGAAAATAACCGCCTTTCCTGTTATATTGGACCAGAATCGGATCTTCGTTGAAATGCTCCTTATCATTGGCGAACAAGGCAGCCATCGTGACATATTGTATGCGCCGCTGCTCCAATAAATCGTTATCCGAAATAGGCACCTTCATATCACGGGTGATATATATGGAGGAATGCCAATCCAGATACAACTTCGGATCCCCCCCTTGATTCATAAGGTGACGGTACAATTGTAAATGGGGTGACAACCGAATAATTGGAAGATCGGCATATCTTGTATGAACTTCATACCAGGCTTCCGTGTAGTTTGGAATTTCGGCTTTATGTTCCTCTTCTATGAAATCCGTAAATAACAATTCCAGCGGTACTTTCGTGACCATGGTCTGCAAATGTGATTCAGATGACATTGCGCAAGCCTCCCTTCTCTTTTACTTGCCTGGCATCGAAAACAAATACGTGGAGAAATCACGGTTAATGTAATCCCTAAAATGCCTTTTGTCGACTACGGGAAGCAGATCCAGCTCCTCCGTTGTCCATGTGCTCAAATGGGTTTCGAAATCATTACCGTACACTGCTCCCTGCGGCCAGTCTGTTCCAATCGGGATATTTAGCAGGACAAAGCGGGATTTTTCAATACAGGTCTGCAGCAGCACAAGCGCCCGCTCTTTTGTAAAGTGCTCCAGAACGTCACCCAGAATGATCAGATCGAATTGTCCTGGCTGAACCTCCGTTTGTATATGATCGAATGCATCCGCAACATGGATGATATTGTAGAAACAGGAATGATATGAATCAATATTGACCGGATAAATTTCAATCCCTTCGATTCGCGTATCCCAATATGTGCGGAATACGCGCCCTTCCCAAACATCTAAATATTCGCGGCAGATCATTCCCCAACGGCCAAATCCAACGCCGACATCCAGTACGGACTTCGGAGATACATACCGGATCAGATCCACACAAAAAGATAAATTCTGCCAGTTAGATGTTCCCATTCCCATACCTCCATTCGATCATTCTATTTCATATTCATCATCATATTAATAATCCGGTAATCCGGTATGAAATAATCCTTAGGAAGCCGGCTTACTGTTTGCTCCCACACCATTTGATTCACCATGAATGACGAAGGGAATTGATTGACCAGAAACAAATGACTGTACTGGTCTCCGGGTACCTCTATCAAATGCATGGTCCTTCCTCCCTTTCCTAGGTTACTGGGCCTTGCTTATCTCTTTTTGATAAATCTCCAATATTCGCTTCACCATGGAATCCAGACCACGATGAGCCAATGCCCATTTCCGCGCTTGTTTACCTAGAAGCCTACGGTACGCTTCATCTTCCAGCAACATATTCAGACGTGCAGTAAGCATATCGTCATTCCCGGTCTGAAAGAGAAGGCCGTTCACCTCATGCTGTACCGCTTCCTTAAGACCGCCCGCATCCGAAGAAACGATCGGCAATTCGGCAATCTGCGCCTCCATCACAGAATAGGAGAGGGTCTCCATCAGACTTGGCATAACAAAAATATCTGCCAGCCCTAACAACGCAGGAACATCGTCACGCGAGCCCCAAAAACGGACTGCCCCCGTCATACCCAACTGACCAACGCGATATTCGTACAATGCACGCTGATCTCCGTCTCCAACAAGCCAGCACTCCCAGTCCTGACGAAAAGCATGGAGTTTGCCCAAGGCTTCCAACAACACGTGAATGCCCTTTTCATGACTGAGTCTGGAGGTGCAGATGATCACTTTCTTGTCCACGGGTCGAGTCAGTTCGTGCTCTTTCTTCAACCTGTCTTCGAAGCTTGGAATATCCATCGCATAGGGAATCAATGAGATCCGGGATACCGGCAGACCAAAGTACGATACCACGACATCCCTCAGCCATTCGGAAGCCAGAAGCACCTGATCGCTGGATGAGCCCCCGATATTCTCAATCGATTTATAATAATTCCAGACAAGTAATGGGCTGGAAGGTTTAATCCCTTGATCATTTTGGACCATATTCAAAATAGTAAGTGCCACGGAAGCATGAATGCTGGTTACCAATGGTATGCCCGCAGGTTTCACCCGACTGACGGCTGCCGCAGCCAGCACATCCTGTGCATGGATGACATCGTATTGCTCCAAGTCCAAATAAGAAAGCGTTAGCTCCAAACATAACCGCTCAGATTCAGCATGCCTGACCCAATTATCCGAGAATATAGGGGATGCTGCTGGGAGATTCGCCTCCAACATCGGTTTATAATGACTCTTGAACACCTTCCGGTTATCATCTCCATACACATAAAAGCAATCAATTCTGTCACCGACCATGTCGACCTCATGCCCCAATGCCTCAAGCCCCTGCTTGATCTGCAGCATATACTTCCATAGTCCACCGACATGAGGAATCAGGAATATCGTCACGAGCAATATCTTCAAGCACCCCACCCTTTCCGAAAAAACCTCGTCATAAACAGCTTCTAATACTGCGAAATTATTTACAGGATCGGCTCCCCTATTCGGCACTTGTGGAACTCCTCACTAGTTAAATGAACAATCTCTTCAACTCTCCACCGATAGAAAGCAAAGATGGCGGGTCCTCCGATTTTCCGCAGCATATGCCGCTCCCCATAGTAGATCGACCCATTCGGAGCGCTGTATACTCTGCCGTTAATAAGAAAAGACGTGAGCAAGGATGCATCATGAATCATATCCCCTTGAGGGAGTATAGCGATTAGTTCGTCCGGCAAGATGACAACGCTGGAATAATTAAAATGGAGCCTATGATACATTTCGTGGGAAATAATCGGATGAAGACGCCGATCGCTCCACAGATAGATTTCCGATCCGCTGTTTTTTACTAGAAGGGTTGAAGGACTGTTCATGATGAAATCCCCGGATATATTCACGGGTGACCCGGTCTCCATTTCTTCGAGTACCGACTCATTCAATTCCACCATGCTTTTCGCGGTAAATCCGTACGAATGGAAAGTCGCCATATCGCTAATGGGCCGTTTCTTGCCATGCTCAACCAAATAAACAGCAGAATACAAGCCCCTAATTAGAGTGCCATCCGGTACACGGCTCCTTACCCGATCGGTATGCTGCATGACGTTCCCACCCTTCAACTAAACCTAGTCCATTATATTCTTGGCCAATGATTCTGGACTCGTCAGTTATCTATTCCGTTTCACACATTTCTCTCATAAAAAAAGATCCCCGTAGGGATCTATCGATTTAATAGAGATATAATTTTGTCTTTCATATACTGATAGCTGTGGGGATCATCCTTCTTCGCATAAAAACGGAGTCCGTCCAGCGCTTTGAACAGTTGATAGCCTAACAGTCTCTCCTCAAAATATGGAATACTTACGCCTTGCTGCTCCAGGGCTTGCTGCAGCCTACTTGGAAACTCCAGCATCGGGTACCACATATGAAGAACGGAAACATCCAGCATGAAGTCGCCGAACATGGCCATCTCCCAATCCACGATCCCCGTAACGTTCTCGTTCTCTCCCAGCATATTACCCAAATGGAAATCTCCATGTACAAGATATCGCTCCGGAGGCGAATAGCGAACCCGTTCGATCATCGTTAGGTAGATTTCTTCAAAAAACTCTTTTTCCAGAAAGCTGTTCTCATACAGATTGTGCCATCCATGGTAGAAGCCTTCTTGCTCCTCATCGAAAACAGACGTGATGTAATCCAGCCATGAACGATGGACAGCCTTGCCTTCCGGAGTAATCCAGCCGTAACCCTCATGGGAATCCGCGACATGTACCTGACGGATCCGCATGAATTGATGGACAATGTCGGGGATGAGCGCTCGAATTTGCGTCGGTTCAAGAGCACTTATCGGCGTTCCGGATACTCTGTCCGAGATGGAGAAATGAATATTCTCCATTCTCCCTACCTTGTGGATACGGGGAATGGGCAAGGATTGTTCACCGTACATATCGTAGATTTTGAACACTTTATGAAGGCTATCCTCATTATCCTTAAAATGAATGACATAATCGGCATCGCCCTTGCGGTAACTGAACACCTTGCTCAGTTCGCCCATCTCGATGGGGGTGACATTCATTACCGATTCCCCTTCAATATGCTTCAGATGGCTTACCGCCATATCCAAAGTCATTTCCGGCTTAAATGTTCTCATAACATGTTCTCCTCCTTCAGCATCTGATCCGGGTTCGATTTGGACGCATTCCATCTTCGATACAACAAAGGGAACAGTTCGTATATATTAGCGGAGATACTCGATGCAGAAATATGAATCGTAGAGCCCGTCATGCCTTTATTCATACGCATGAGCTTCCGCTTCCAGGCAGGGTGCCGGGACATCAGATGGTCAGGATCATAAACTTCAATTCCTATGAATTTCTCATTCTTGATCTGATAGATATGAATATTTTTAATTTCGTCCCACGCGACGGCTCCTGCGCTCACATAAGAGGATTTATCGACGAACCCCTCCCTATGGATCAAGAGTGCCGGAGCCGATTGGAACAGCTTGGTAACGGCAAACACCAGCCCCGCGCCAAAAAACAACGCACAGATGATTCCGACAATGGCGATAACCATGTTGTCCGACGTCACCCCGCCGTATACCAATCCACTACCTAGCAGCACAAACGCCAAAGAGCCCACTAGCATTTTGGTTACCTTAGGATAAATCTTTATTTCTTCTTGTTCCTGCATGAGTCGCACTCCTTGTATGAATTAACTTATGTCGATGGCTCTATCATTCGATGGTCATCCATCAATAGCTAACCTGGAATTCTTTTACAAACACCGCCGTACCGGAAATATAGACATCCATGGTCTCTTTACGACGGTTCACATGAACATGCACTCTACCGTCTTTCCCCATTTCCTGGCCTTGTTCAATACTAAATCGAGCGGAGGATAACTCAGGGTTCAGGTAAGTCAAATAATAAGCCCCCATTACCCCCGATGCAGTTCCAGTTACCGGGTCTTCAATGGTACCCGAATACGGCGATGAGAAATGTCTCGCGTGCATGAACGAAGACGCATCCATCGTTTCCAGGCAAAAAGGATGCAGTGAGGCCTTGGGGTTTTCGGTTAAAATGTACGGGAACACTGCATTATCTGGCACCATCCGGTCAAAATGATGCAACCCTTTTATCGGGACCAACAATGTCCAGATCCCCGTGCTTCCATAAACGATAGGCATACTTAAGTCCAAATCGTCACGTTTCAGACCTATGGATGATGCTAGACGGTCTACATCACCCTCGTAGGATATGAATTGAGGGTGATCCTGCTTCATCTTCATGGTTAACAGGCCCTCGGCATTTTGATATTCTATAGGCAAACTGCCCACCTTGGTCTCAATCCACACGGTTTCTTTTTCCGGCAGCAGTCCCCTGGTTTTTAAAGCATACATGGATGCCATGGTGGCATGGCCGCATAAATTCATTTCATGGCCCGGAGTAAAATACCTCAATCTGATATCTGCTTGCTCTGATTGTAAGATAAAGGTGGTTTCATTGAATCCAACGCTGCGAGCGATGGATTGCATCTCCTCCTCCGTCAGATCATCTGCATTCAGAACCACCCCAGCAGGATTCCCCTTGTTAGGCTGCACGGAGAATGCATCGTAATGAAGCACGTTTATAGATTTCATGTTCCTCTACCCCTTCTTTCTGCACCGTCTATGATTTGCTATCCAAATTAGTGAAGATTTTACCATTAGGGGATATGTTAAATCCAGACCAAATTTCAAACAGCTTCCTGTATAAGGTTCATTTCGTAAGCTGACTTGAATATATATCTGGCATATTGTTATGAATCAAAACCATACATGGGGGTAATTTCATTGAACACTATCAGCCTGTGCATGATCGTAAAAAACGAGGAACTCGTGTTAAACCGCTGTTTATCCTGTGTTGCCGACATCGTGGATGAGATCATCATTGTCGATACAGGATCTACCGATCGTACAAAAGAAATCGCTCAATCCTTTACAGAGCTCATCTTTGATTTTGAGTGGATTGACGATTTCTCGGCTGCGCGTAATTTCGCTTTTAGTAAGGCTACCCAGGACTATATCCTGTGGCTCGATGCTGACGACATACTGCTGGAAGAAGACCAGCTCAAGTTAAAAACGCTTAAAGAAAACCTTACATCCGGCATCGATTCCGTAACCATGCTCTACCATTTAAGTTCGGACGAATTTGGCAATGTCACCTTCAGTCTCCGGCGCAACCGTCTTGTGAAGCGAAACAGAGGCTTCCGATGGATCGGACCCGTCCATGAGTATCTAGAGGTCTACGGCAATATTATCAATAGCGATATCGCGGTTACCCATCTCAGCTCGAAGCATGACCCCGATACCGGCCGGAATCTTAGAATCTACGAGAAGCGTGAGACGGCTGGCGAATCGTTCACGCCACGAGATTTATTCTATTATGCGAATGAATTGAAGGATCACGGCCAATTCGAGAAAGCTATTGATTATTACGAACAATTTTTACATACGGAACAGGGCTGGATTGAGGATATACTCACGGCCTGCAGCAGGCTATCCGATTGCCATCACGAGCTCGGAAATGGGCAAGCCTCTTTTGAATCCTCTATCAGATCCTTGCATTATGCGCCACCGCGGTCCGAATTCTGCTGCCGCATTGGTTACCATTTTTTCGTGAAAAACAACTACGATACGGCCATTTACTGGTATAAACTGGCGACCGAGCTTGAGCTGCCTCCGGGTTATATGGGATTTCACAACCCCTCCTTCTCCACCTGGCTGCCTCACCTGCAATTGGCCGTTTGTTACGACCGGATCGGAGCCCATGTTCTTGCCAATCAGCATAATGAGCAGGCGCTTGTCTATCGCCCAGGCGATGAAACGATACTGGCGAACCAGGAATATTTTCAAAACAAGCTGCAGGAGCTTCAAAATGACCAAGAACGGCCCAGTCCATAGAAAAGACAGCAGCCCGGCTTCTAAAAAGCCGGGCTGCTGCTAATCTGTTGTCCTATTTGACAGAGACGGTAATGGATACAGTCTTTGAATTGTACTGCCCTTTAATACGGGCGGTTCCCTTCGCGATCGCTTCAATACGTCCGTTCGTTACTTTGGCAACGTTGGAGTTGCTGGTTGTCCAAACGGCGGTGTCTCCTACATTTATTTTCGCGCCGGTATCGAATTCGGCCGTAACCGTAACGGTTTTGACGTCACCGGGCTTCAAGTTCAGTTTCTTCTCGCTGACAATCAATTTCTTCATTTTCGGAACCACGTTTACCTTAACGGTAACTTCTTTGCCTTGGTATGAACCCGTAATCGTTGCCTTACCCTCGGCAACCGCCTTAACGGAGGTTCTGGATACCGTCACAATCGCAGTGTCCGAAGAACTCCAATTCATCTTGGATGAGAGCGAAACCGTTTTGCCGTTGCTGTAATAGCCTGTAACTTTAATCGATTTGGATTTCTTGATGTTGAGATCGATATTCTCCGGCTCTACAACGATCTTCACAACTTCCTGTTCAACCACGACCGGAATCTTGACTTCTTTATTCAGGTAAGTGCCTTTCAGTGTCGTCGAGCCTTTCGTTAAGCCCTTGATCGTACCGTCTTTAATGACAGCCGCAGAGCCCGTCAGTGACCATTCAACGGAAGAGGTCACATCGCTCTCCGTGCCATCTTCAAATACAGCATTTACTTTCGGCAGCGCAATGCTTCTTCCCATTACCAGCTGATACTCTTCTACATCCGGCAGAAGTACCAGCACTTTTTCATTGACGGTAACCGGCACCGTCGCTACTACTCTGGAGCCGATCTTACCGGTGATCGTTGCTGTACCGGCGTCGATGGCTTTGATTTTGCCGTCTTCGGTCGTTACCACTTTCTCATCGCTGGAAGTCCAGTTAACCGCGCTGCTGAAGTCCTCTTTCTCGTCGTCCAGAAGCGTTCCCGTCACTTTAGGGAAGGACTTGGATTCGCCTTTCAGCACATCCACTTCCGTATCAGCTGCCTCAAACTTGGTCACGGTCGGATATACTTTAACCGAGAATTCTTTACTGATTCCCAAGTAACTAACTTTAATGGTAGAGGTTCCCGAAGCTCTCGCTGTAATCACGCCACCATTAACGGAAACAGCCAGCGGGTTGGATGAGGTCCATTCCCCGGGCACGTCGATGGATTGCGAAGCCGCGTTGCGAACCTTGGCTTGTACCGTAATCGAATCATTCATGAACAGAACCGGATTCTTGATAAAATCCGTCTGATCCAGAATCAAAGCTTCATAAGGATTGCGCACATACACATCCAATTTGGCCGTTGAACCCAGATAGCTCACGCTGATCGTAGATTTACCCAACGCAAGCGGCTTTAGCTTGCCATCCTCAATTGTAGCTACGGAAGAATTGGACGATTTCAACTCTATTTTATCCGTCACGTCCATACCTGTATCGGTCTCCGACTGCTTAGCGAATACTTTCAGCTCAACAGGCGCATCGCCAACCAAGAGCTCCAGATCTTCACCCGGAACGATCGCAAGCTTTTGGTAAGGTGCAATGACTTTCACCGTGAAGGAAGCTTTGAGTCCTTTGTATTCCGCAGTCACGGTTGCGCTTCCTAGACCCACAAGGGTCAGTTCGCCTTTGCTTACTTTTACAACGCTGTCATCGGAAGTGGTCCACTTCGCTTCCGTGGTTACGTCGTTTGTTCCGTCAGCCAAGGCTTTAACGGTTAGACCTTCCGTTCCAAGCTTATGCTCCACTTTATTGGGCTGATCCAGTTTAAACTCGTCAATGGCAAATTTAACGTCGACGTCAATCGTCTTGATCGCGCCTTTGTATTTTGCCGTAACTCGGGCTGTACCTTTCTCCAGTGGAATGATGAGTCCACCGTCAACCTTTACAATTCTCGTGTTGGACGAAGTCCACGTCGACTCATTGGTTACATCCTTCTTCGTAGAAGAGCCTTCAATGTTAGCCAATACTCGAAGTTGTTCCGAGGTTTCATTAACGGTTAAGTAAATTTTGCTCTCGTTCGTATCAAATTCAATCGACGTTACGTCCCCGGAGGCGGCGAATACGCTGGTTGGAAAAACCATCGCCAACATCATCACAACGACAAGAAACATCTTCGTTGTCTTTCTGTTTAAGCTCATTTATTTCTCTCCTTTGTACCTTCTGTCTCTCAGGCTTTTTTTCAGTCTATCTCTATATCGACAGTCCCGGATGAAATCGTTACCTTCTGACGCCAAAATAGGCACAAAGTAGGATATTTTCCCAGCCCCGGATCTCGAAAAAAATCCGGCGTGATAAAATGGACAGCTGTCCCTATCAGTCAAGCCGGGGTAACGCTCATCCTGCTTACATCAGCTCAATTTTATGAGTTTATAATTGTTCAACAGATAATGGATGCCCGAATATATCGTCAAGGCGACTGCTGCAAGCATGAGAAATTCATCCACTTGAATCATAGTGACGAGCTGAAACGGATAATTATCCAGCAATACCGCTGCAATGGCTATCACCTGAAGCACCATTTTCAATTTGCCGAGACTGTCAGCGGACAATGCGATTCCCTGCTCGGATGCAACCATCCTAAGCCCTGTGATCACAAATTCCCGCGCAATGATGGCAACGGCTATCCACGTCGCAACCATCCCTGATTGAACCATCATGATTAAGGCAACCGATATAAGCAGTTTATCCGCGAGCGGATCCAGTAGTTTTCCGAGATTCGTGATTTGATTGTATTTCCTCGCGATGTAACCGTCCAGCTTGTCCGTAGCCGAAGCAAGAATGAACACGCCCAGCGCGATGTAGGTTCCATAAACATGAATAAATCCGAAGAAGCGGCTGTTCTCGGTCAGCCATAGCGGATACTCAGCAAAAAAAAGAATGAATAATGGAATCAGCATTATTCTGGCTATCGTTATTTTGTTGGCAAGGTTCATCGGTTCATCTCCTCGATCTGCAATTGGAATCGTTCGTTCCCCTAACTATTCGGCATCGTAAAAGGTCATATGCTCTTTATCCGCGCGGTAATAGTCCAGCCTGTCCTTCATGGAGCCCGTATGAAACTCGAACATATGCCCATCCGGGTCCAGGAAGTAGATCGACTTCTTGTCCTTCTCCTCCCTTGCCCTTCCCGGCAAAATCTCCACCTGGAGCGCTTGCAGACGAAGCAGCGTTGTTTCATACTCCTCCTCTTCCATAGTAAAGGCAATATGCGTATATGTTCTATTCGAGGTGCTCCTGTCGACATCTTCTTCATTTAAAGCAATCCACAGTCCGTTCAGATCAAAATATGCCAGCTTTCTCCCTTTAACCAGAAGTTTGGCTTCAAATACGTCCCTATAAAAAGCGATGGACCGTTCCAATTCCGAAACAGAAAAACAGAGATGGTTAATGGCCTGCAGTTTCATTGTTGGGCGACTCCTTTTTAATAGAAGATTCGATAAGATCCAGCACTTGCAGCGGTTGATGGATCTTCTCATGCTCGCTCTCAATAAACGTGTTGTACCAATAGGCGTGATATGGCCTAAGACCGGCATTGCTGGCGCCTCTCAGCTCATCTGAACCGCCATCCCCGATAAACAGAGATTCCTGTGGTGTTACGCACAAGCGGTCACAAGCCAATCGATAGATTTCCGGGTTCGGTTTGGCTACCCCAACTTCATATGAGAAGATAACGTCATCGAAGTAAGGCGCCAATCCGCTCTGGCCAAAAGAAATTACCTCTTCTTCCGAGCAATTGCTGATCAAGCCCACCTTCAGACCCCTTTCACGCAAAAGATCCAGCATCCTGCAGATCTCATTCGATATCGTATTGAAAGGGATTATCTTCTCGCTGACTCTCGACTGGTAGAGAAACTCTACGTGTTCCTGATGATAAGGTAAACTCCGGGAATCAAGGATATCCCGGATCACCGCGTGATAGTTGGGAAAATGACCATTCATTCTTTGCTCAAACCGGATGCTCCACTCCCGTTTAAACTCCGCTTCGGATAGCCCGAGTCTATTCATATAATCATAGGACCTCTTGGACACCCGCTTGCCGTTTGCGAATTCCGTAATTAACGTCTCGAATAAATCGAAGAACACCGCCCTGACCATCATGAAACACCGCTCCCTTCGTTAATCAACGATCCCTGCCGCCTGAGGTGATTTCGCCGGATACCGCTTGATGGTTTCATCCAGAACAATCCCGGTCTTCTCGTCCCAAATCTCGCTTAATTCAAACGTACCTTCTTCAAAAAACAACGGAAACCGGCGTTTAAACCAATCCTGCATAGGCAGCTTTAATGCCTCATCCCGGTCCACCCATAACAGCTCTCCTTCAGGGGGATGCTCCAGCAATTCCCCTTCAAAGGAGGTGGCCAAATAATTAAACACCATGTACCGTAGACCTGTGTTCGGCTCACACGATTCCTCCAGGCCTTTATAGACGATGTCCTTTACAATCAAGCCGGTTTCTTCCCGCACCTCCCGAATGGCTCCGTTTACAATGCTTTCCGGAAAATCCACTTTGCCGCCGGGCGCAATATATCCGGGGAATCCTTTGGCATCCGGTCTGTTCATCAGCAGAACGCTGCTTCCGTCTTGTATCATGCACATGGTGTACAACTTCACTTCGGTCTGCAACCTAACCCCTCATTCCTAACGGTTCTACTTGGTTTATATTATACATCCGCCAAGCGCTGAATGACGATATGATGAACGGAGATTCGTGTCGTCTTTTTCATTGTTATGTTGCATCAAAAAAAAGGCCCGAGCAACCTCTGCTCCGGCCTTCCCGATAAATGTATGATCAACCTGCTCGAATCTTCGCTTTACGCGGCCATTCTCATGTCAGACGAATATCCGCCGTACATCATATAACTTGCGCTCGGTGTTTCAACCTGCATCGGAACCATGCAGCCGATGGCTGATGCTTCACTGCTATTCCATTGAATAAGTCTCACGACCGCTTCAACGTCCCCGGATTGGTATGCCTCTGCCAATGCCTGAAGATTCAGGGTCATCTCCTCGTCTTCCGGCATAGCCAATTCAAGTTCCTCTTCCTCCGGATCCAGTGATTGCAGCACTTTGTGAGCTCGATGAAGGGCCGCTTTCACCGCTCCCTCCGTCGTTTTCAGTTTCACCGCAGTTTCCGAAACAGAATATTCGTACACTTCACGGAGCACCAGCACCGTTCTCTGCAGGGGCGACAAGTGTTCCAGCAGCCATTTAAAAGCGAACTCGATGTTCAGTTTGCTGTCCTCGTTCGACGCTTCTTCCCTAGGCAAAACATGTTCCAGCTTCTCATCCAGAATTCGTCTATAGGTCTGATCCCGGCGAACCCGGTCAATCCATGTATTCTTGGCAATCCGCAGCAGCAGCGCTTCGGGGTTGACATGGCTCCGCTGCTTCAGATGCTCCAGTGCCTTGATCCAAGTGTCCTGCACCAGATCATCGGAATCCCATGAGGAGTTTGTGAGGGACAGACAATATCTGTGCAGGGTAGCATTCATTTCCTCAAAGCTTAGATCAGCCGGAGGGGTAACGCTCGGGCGAAATATCGTCATCGGAAGCCAACTCCTTTCCTAATCTCGATACAGATATCTTATATGTAAACGAATGAAGTTATCTTTTCGTTACTTTGATTTTCGAACAATTTATTTCGTGGTTTCTCCGTATCTTTTGCGGCTGCCTCTTCGTTTACTTGCTGAAACCTGAAAACCTAACGAATATGGAGGATGAAACCATGAATGTTGTTCCTTATGTTGTAGAACAAACCAACCGGGGCGAACGATCTTACGATATTTATTCCCGATTGCTGAAGGATCGGATCGTGTTTGTGGGTGCAGCCATCGATGACGCCATCGCTAACAGCATTATCGCACAGCTGTTGTTTCTGGCGGCTGAGGATCCTGAGAAGGATATCCACATGTATATCAATAGTCCGGGCGGCTCGGTATCCGCGGGCTTTGGCATTTACGATACCATGCAGATCATCAAACCTCAAGTCAACACCATCTGCACCGGTTTTGCCGCTTCTTACGGCGCGATCCTGCTGCTGGCCGGGGCCAAAGGCAAACGACTTGCGCTGCCGAACAGCGAGATCATGATCCATCAGCCGCTGGGTGGTGTGCAAGGGCAGGCTACCGATATTGCCATTACGGCAAAACGCATCCTGAGAACCCGTGAGAAGCTGGCACAGATTATATCCGAGCGGACAGGTCAATCCGTCGAACGCGTCGAAAAGGATATGGAGCGGGATTATTTTATGTCGGCGGAAGAAGCGAAGGAATACGGCATCATTGACGATATCGTCACGAAACTGTGACGCTAATCGTATATAATGGCCTGATCCGTTAGACCCGATACTCTATTTTATTCACAAGGAGTGGAACGTATATGCTGAAAAGTTTGCTCAATCAGGAAGTGAGCATTTATTTTACGGATGGAAGCTATGTGCGAAACGGCACGCTGGAGGAAGTAGGCGATCAATTTATCCGGTACCAGGACGAATATGAGATGCTGTATGTACCGTTAACCGCAATCCGCTACGTTTCCGTGAATACCAAGGAACGAGACAAACCTCGAGTGGGATTTGCACCAACCTCCCGATAAGTTAACAAGAACCGCATGGACTCCTTAAGCTCATGCGGTTCTGTTTGTATCGCGGTTGATTTTTTCTAATAGGAATGAGAGCATTCGCTGCTTGCAGACTTCGTTCTGCTCCTTTTTATGAAAGCCGATAAACTGCAGGGCATGAATAACAGAATAGAAATCAATTAGCGCCCGCTGTTCTTGCTCCATTCCCCAATGCCTGCATAACGCCTCCACGTATGGCATCCCCTGCTCTCCAATATCGGAGACCACCGCCGTCTTGGTGAGGGCAATCATGTACAGCGGATCCCCGTAGCATACCCAATCAAAATCAACGATACCCTGAAGCTTGCCTTGGGCCACAATTACATTCTTGATCGTAAGATCATCAAGGAAACAGATGGGCTCCACTTGGTCAAAATAAGGCGTGTAACGCTGCTTCATGTGTTGCAATTGGACGATAGTCTCCGGAGTAACATCATCGATTATGTGATCGATATGCTGGCGGATATCACGATCGATGATCTGAGTCCAGGATGAGAAGGGCCCCTGCTCTCCAATTGGAACCCATCCGAATCCGGTGCCTCGGGGAAGCTCTGACACGCTGCGTTGGTATGAAATGATCTGCTGGGCAAGTTCAGTCATTTGTTCATGCGTCATTCCCTCAAGCTCATATCGGAGGTCCCGTCCGGGGAAGTGCTCCAGTATCATATAAGCAAAGGGGACCAATTCCATGGACACATCCGTTCGGATCACACTCGGTACCGGCAAGCCTAATGAAGAAAGAATCGCAATATTGTCCGCTGTATGCTCCAGGACGCCGGGCTTGTCATTGGTTCTGAGAATGATTTGCTCATCGGATAATGTCACACTATATACCTGATTGGTATGGCCAAATGACATGGGTTCGATCTTCAGCGGCGGGCTGCCGTAAACCTCTTTTATAAGATCCTCCAGGCTCATCTCCAACACCTGCCTTAACGGTCACTTTATGTACACATCTTCAAAATGTTCAACGACGGGGAATGGATCATAAAAGTGATGCAGCAATTCTTTCCATTCCTGATATTCGGCGGATCCCCTAAAACCTATCGTGTGATCCTCCAGCGTCTCCCATTTCACCAATAGAACATATTTGTGCGAATCCTCCAGGCACCGCTTCAACTCATGGTGGATATACCCCTCCATCTTGGATATGATCCCTGAGGCGATTTGGAAATTGCGTTCAAAATCTGACGTAAGTCCTGGTTTCACTTGCAGCATGGCCACTTCGAGTATCATTGCGTTTCCTCCTTGGTTTCAAGTTAAAATTCATATCACGGTCTATCCACTATATTCAAGCTCGGCAGAAGGCTGAAACGCAAATACCCCCTCTTCATCCGGCTCAAAACGATACATCTTCTGGACGGCGTTCAGATTCAGCCCTCCATATATATGCGGGTACAACTGGTTCATCTCATATAAGTCCTCATACACAATCTCCACATCCACCTGATCTTCCTGGATACCCAGAACAAATAGATCCGTCCTTCCCGTGTAGAACGTATTGGCGACTCCGCTGACTTGCTCCTCTGTGGAGTAGTGGATGAATCCGTCCGTTTGTAAGCTCGGCGGCTCGTACAATCTATTCTCTCGTGCTATCATCCAGGCTTCCTTAGAAATTATATGATAGATCATGCCGTCCGTTCCCCCAGTCGCTTATTTTTTCGTACTATCTTGACACACTTGAGCTAAAAAAACCATGCTTTTCTTATTGTTGTCAGATGGCATTCTTCCTATTGGCATAAAAAAGAAAGAAAACACCCTTAGGATGTCCTCTTTATCATCGTATATTGATCCAGGTCATCATCCTCGAAGATGACTTCATGGACGGCTTCTCCCAAACTATAAGCCAGCTGCCCATTGATAAATACGGCACAGGCCTGCTCATCGATGCCGATCCCGCGCTTCACCTTCTTCGTTCTCATACCTTCCAGCAGATTGGACTGGTCGCTCCACTCCGTATAATGAACGCTGATCAAGACATTCGAAAGCAACCCTACCCCTTGCTTAAACAGCATTACGCTTTGTTCATTATCCAGTGGCGATATGAGGCAGGTTTCCGGAAGAATCAAGGCGCCTGCCGAATTTCCTGCAATGGGAACGCCGTTCTCGTAACCGTTGATCAGCAGCTCTTTAAAACGACCAGTCGCGTAATAGTGATGGTATTTCTCCGTGTTGCCCCCGCCAATAAATATCCCCGTGGCCTGTGTCAACACCTGTTCAGCCTGTTCCATGTCCAGCTTTCCGTCATCATCGGGAACGATCACCTTCACATCCTGAGCACCCGATTCTGCCCACATCTGCTGAAACAGGGGAACATACTCCTCCCAGCCCGGTCTGTTCATAATGCATAAAACAATTCTGGCGTTAGAACCGCCCGCTTGCTCTATAAATTGTCTATTTGCCTCTCTTTGAAAGGAATTTCCTCCAAGCAAAAATAAATATCGATCCCTCAAGGTAACGCCCCCTTATTTCTTCTTTTTCGGACCTCGTTTATAGACATAGAACAACAGCACGGATATAAAATATATCGGAAGCAGGATAATGCCAATCACAGCGCTCAGCAGGACGATGGAGAGCTGGCCGCGGTCTGCCATCGCATCGTAATTCACATACCCGAAGACAATCCATACCAGCCATACCAATGTAACCGCATATCCTATTTTATAAGGTAATCTCACAGCATGGTTCACATCCTAGAAGTTATGTACGTGACACATTCATAAACATTTCGAATACAACAATTCAACAAACTCGTGCTGCTTTCGTTCCATCCATTCTCTTCTGATCTGAAGTTGCTTCAACATCAGGTGAAAATAGGAGGCGATGTTCCTTCCGGCCAAATGCTGCCCGATATAGATGCTTAATAAAGAAACATAATATAACTGCATGATATAGGGAATCCACTGGATCTCTGCACGAGTTAACCTCATATATTTTCGATATTCATCTAAAAACAGCTCGACCTTTGTCAAGGTCTGGTCCTCATGCTGAAGAAGATGGTTCAGACAAATGGATAGTTCCCATATCCGTATGTCCATAGCAGCAAAATCAAAATCCAATACACCGCTCATCTCCCTGGACTGGGGATTGATCAAGAGATTAAAAACCAAAATATCATGATGGACCATTTGCTTAGGCAGTGCATTCAGCTCAGCTGCATGGTTAATCACAGATTCATAGTATCCTTGCAATACAGCTATCTGTTCAGCATCAATATCAAAAGGAGGGCATGCCAAAAACTCATTAATTTTCGTCTGATTCGATAGAGAATGGAGGTTGTAAACATCATGGAACGCAATCGCAGGACAAACCACATCGACGGAATCCGATTCGAATTGCTGAAGAGCATATGATATTTCCCCAACTGTCCGCCCGTAACTTAGCACATCGGTCATGCTGGATAGATCAGGGGCCTCCCCTTCGATAAACCGTGACAGAGAGCCCAGGGAGCCGTCCGACAGAACCACGTACTTCGCATCATCCTTAGTGGAGACGAAACCTGGAATATCAAACGATAAGGAACAACGCTCCAAGTAAGCTGTTAGTTCAACCTCAAACCGCAGCCTCTCTTCATTCTTCGTATGACGATTGTATATTCTTGCGACGTATTTCTTTTGGTTCATTGCTACAATTCGGGATTCATTCGTCATGCCGAAAGGAACGGTCTCGATCGATTGCACAGGTCCATGAAAATAATGCTGCAACAGCTCCTGAAATACGTGTTCCACTGACTACACCTCTTTTCGGTTCAGCGCGTTCCCTCATGCAACTCATGGTTCATCGTTAGTTAGTTGAATCGAACGGTCTTCTTGTCGTATGGCAAAAGCCAGCTTGTACAGATCTGCAATATCTTGCCTGCCCGTCTCCTCCAATCGCTTCACGGCTTCCTCCAAATCAACGGCCTCTACCGCGATGACCTGCTCCCCATCCTCTGGATTCAGCGGCTCCCCAACGATGCGTACATCCCCGTATCCAACCAATCTGACAAAATGAGGATGGGGAATATGCGGCCGATAAGGTGTCTTGCTGCTGGATTCGCAACGGAACTGGCCGAAGACCCGGAACGACTCGAGTTCTGCGCCAAGCTCCTCCCTAACCTCCCGTCTAAGTCCTTCCATATAGGACTCGCCGGGCTCCAGGGTTCCTCCGGGAAGCTCCCAGCTTCCGTCCGCTACCTGAAAAATAATGCAGCGATCCCCGGCAAACGGAAGAATCGCGACATTGCTGACCTTCGATTCTTCGATTTCATCTCCGATGGCAAACCTGGCTCGGACTACGCCCCATTGAATATCTTTCGCGAGAGCCGGGTACAGGCTCATATCCGTGTTTTTTCTCATGCACGCATTTCCTTTCGAACTATACGAATTCATTCAACCTATGTACCGCTGTACTCATGTACCATAAGCACCTGCTCCATCGAGCTCGTATATCCAAGCTCCTGCAGCACGTTCACCAGTTCCTTATGCGAAGCCCGGATGTTGAATGCGGACCGCTTGCAGGCATAACCGGGTTGTATCATCTCCAGTACCGCCGTCTTCATCACGGCTTCTGCATCCGGATGTCCTGGAGCAGCCTCACAACGAAACAGCGTGATTGCTGCCAAACTGCCTGAGGCATCAAACACCCGCTTAAACAAACCAAAGCCCACCTGTTCTTCTCCTTCAAACACAATGACGCATTCACCGTCCTTGATACTGGAAGCGTCTGTCTGCCAGACTTCACCGGATCGATAGAAGGCTACAGATGCAGCCTCCGCTGCCAGGCCTCTGACCAGCGTATACGGTGAACGGGTATTCTTCGCATCTTGCTGCTCCGGGAGCTGTTCATTCGTCATGATGAGCAGCCGGTCGATGATATGATATCCAACGCTTTCGTAGAGACGAATCGCTGGCGCATTTGTGCTGATCGCCTCTAAATAGGCACGACGGACGCCTTGTTCTTCGTACAGCTCTTCGTTTTTCTCCATCATGTTTTTGCCGATTCCCTTCCCCCGGAAATCGGGAGCTAGCGCTGTCCCGCCGTTACGTGCAATCTTAACGCCATCTTCTTCCCGAAAGCTGTTCATGACGATGCCGGCCGGTACGCCATCCATGTAACAAGCGAGTGATCTCTCCATGCACAAACCATCGCTTCCGATACGGGCAATGAAGCGGTCCAGCGGCATCGAGGCGTTCACCATGTATCCTTCAAATGAGTGATTCCACAACTCCGATACTTCCCGAATCGGAAGCTCGCTTAGCGGTTTATACGTAATCATAGTTATAATCCTCCTAATTTATGGGCAATAAGTGGGTTCTATGAAAGATGCTTTCTATTAAAAACATGCAGGAAGAACACCTGAGTCTTTACTCACTCATGTTCTCCTGCATGTCTTAGCCATGCTTATTTACGATTTAAAGAGCTGCATCGTCTACGCTGTCCAGCCAAGCTTCGATGCTGCCAATGACGGAAGTGACACAGCCATCCTCGAATGGAGAGATCAAACCTGCCACCTTCACCAGTTCGGTGAAGGACTTGCTTCCACCTTGACGGCACAGGTTCAGATAATCTGCCCATGCAGCGGATTTGTCCTCGTGCATCTTCTTCCAGAATTGGAATGCACAGATTTGAGCCAACGTATAGTCGATATAATAGAACGGCGTGCTAAAAATATGACCCTGTTTATGCCAGAAGCCGCCTTGCTCCAGATACGCATTGTCATCATAGTTCCGGTGCGGCAGATATTTGCGCTCAATTTCGCGCCATGCCTGTTTCCGTTCAGCCGGCGTAGCATCCGGATTCTCATAAACAAAGTGCTGGAATTCGTCAACCGTTACGCCGTAAGGGATGAAGATAAGTCCGCTTGCGAGATGGTCGAAGCGGTATTTATCGGCCTCATCCTCGAAGAAGCGGTCCATCCACGGCCATGTGAAGAATTCCATGCTCATGGAATGGATTTCGCACGCCTCATAGGTTGGGAACCCATACTCCGGTACCTCGAAACCTCTGCTCTCATATACTTGGAACGCATGACCGGCTTCGTGCGTCAGCACATCAATATCACCGGAAGTCCCGTTAAAGTTGGAGAAAATAAACGGTGCGCCATACTCGCTGATATAGGTACAGTATCCGCCGCTCTGCTTGCCTTTTTTGGCAACCAGATCCATAAGGCCGTTCTCCTGCATGAAGGTAAAGAACTCATGGGTTTCCGGAGATAATTCTTCATACATCTTCGCGCCATGGGTGACGATCCAATCCGGGTCGCCCTTCGGTGTTGCGTTCCCCGATTTGAATGAGAAGTTCTCATCGTAGTACAGCAGTTGGTCCACATCGATTCGTTTCTGCTGACGTTCTTTCAGCTTGCTTGCAACCGGAACGATATGCTCCAGCACCTGGTTACGGAAGTTAGCCACCATCTCCGCGTTATAGTCCGTGCGGGCCATGCGGGCATAACCAAGCTCTACGTAATTGTTAAATCCTAGTTTCTTGGCAATCTTGGTTCTCACTTTAACCAGATCGTCATAGATACGGTCGAAGTTTGCTTCGTTCTCAGCCATGAAGCCGCTGGACGCCTCCATTGCACGTTTACGCATATTGCGGTCCGTCGATTGCTGGAAGGGAATCAATTGCGACAGGGTACGCTCTTCGCCTTCGAACTGAATTTTGGCAGAAGCGATCAGCTTCGAATATTCCGTCGTCAATTTATTTTCCTGCTGCAGGTCCTCGATGATCTCAGGACTGAAGGTTTTGAGGGAAAGCTCTGCCAATTGGAACAGCTGACGCCCCCATTTGTCTTCCAGCTGAGCTCTGAATTTCGAATCCACGAGAGCCCGATAATAATCCGTTATGTATTCCTGGATGACCGGTCCGTTCTCGTCAAAGAAATCCTGCTCTGCCTTATAGAACTCGTCGTTCGTATCAATCGAGTGCCGGATATACACCAGTTGACTCAGGGTATCCATCTCACTGCGTAGTTTGTTAATGCGGGTCATCGCCTCATCCTGTTCCTCATACGTGCTGGCGGAGGTGAAGGCGTTAAGCTGCTCTTTAAACTTTTGCTCAAAAGCTTTTACGTCGGGGCGTTCATAGCGATACTCGCTGAATTTCATAAGATACACCTGTCCTTTCCCATATAAAAAATGCATCCTGGCGTCTGATCGGATGGATTCAAAACACCAAACTATATCTAAATTCTATATGCGAATCAGAATATCCTTCACAGGTCTATGAAATTCTACACGCCCCTATGGGTTACGTTATAATCTTAAGGCCGATCGCTGAAGCCAGAATTAAAGCAATGAAAAATATCCGACGCGCTTCCTTCGGTTCTCCAAAAGCAAACATCCCCAGCAAGGTACTGCCGGCCGTCCCCATTCCTGTCCAAATCGCATAAGCGGTTCCCATGGAAATAAAGGCCATCGCGTACGTCAGCAGCAGGAAACTCGAACCGAGCGAACAGGCCAAAAAGATGTAGGATCCCACGCTGCGGGTCAGGCTCACCCTTCTTAACGCAATCACACCCAACACTTCACATAACCCTGCGCCGATCAGAGCGATCCATTCCATTACGCACCACTCTCCTTCGCCTGGTTATCCGTATCCTTCGTGACCAGTTTGAGTCCGAGCACCCCTGCAGCCAACATACCAATCAGCAGCAGCTTGACGGGATTCGCCTGCTCGCCAAACAGGAGGATCTCAACTAGCACCGTACCGGCTGTCCCCAGTCCGGTGAAGATCACATAGACCGTACCGATGGGAAGTTTAGCAGCAGAGTCCAAAAAAACTTTGAAGCTGAATATAATCGAAGCGATGGTAATGATCCACTGCCACCAGGTATCGGAATGCTTCAAACCGGATACCCATACAACCTCCAGTGCCCCCGCTATTAGTAAGAGCCACCATGCCTTTTTCATCTCCAACATCCTTCCACTCTGTATTTGTATGAACATATTCATGGTGTAGTTGTGATTGTAATCTAAAAATGGCATACCGTATAATGATAAATAATAATGATGTCATCATTTTTAGTGATGACTGAAGGAGAGAAAGGAGGGTTTAGATGGAGCTTACCGATCTGAAGGTTTTTCTAAAGATTGCAGAGGAAGGGAATATCACCCGCGCTGCGGAGCAGCTTGGATATGTGCAGTCCAATGTTACGGCCCGTGTCAAAAAGCTTGAGAATGAACTGGGAGTCCCCTTATTGAACCGACACTCCAGTGGAGTGACCTTAACAGAAAAAGGGCGCACGTTCCGGGACTATGCGTGTACCATTCTCAATCTGTCTGAAGAAGCGGTGCGTGCTGTACAAGAAACGCCTTATCCAAGCGGTTCTTTAACCATTGGCGTCGTGGATACGGTGCATTGCGGACATTTCATTAAATCCTTGTCGGACTATCAAACCATGTACCCGGACGTCACGCTATCGCTCTTGACCGGCAGCTCTTCGGAGCTGATTACCCAAGTATTAAACTATCAGCTGGACGGGGCATTTGTGACGGGAAACATTCCGCCAAAGCTGGTTGCCGATTATATCGAAGAGGATGAGGTCAAACTGCTGACCAAGTCGAAGGAGCAGCCCTTTCCCGATCTGGCGGTGACCAAATGGGCCGTTGCTCCGGCGGGATGCCCGTTTCGAAGCATCCTCGAAAGATGGCTGTTAAGCGAAGGGATTCCGATGACCAATATGATCGAAGTCTCATCATTAGAGACCCAATTAGGCATCGTACAATCTGGTCTTGCCGCTACACTGCTACCCACTTCCGTCTTGAGTGGAGAATTTGCGAATATGGGCAGCTTCTCGATCCCGGAAGCCTTCCGGCATACCTCGACAAGCCTGATCCGGCGCAACGACCGGTTCAGGAACAAGGCATTTTCCGCTTTTACCGAGCTGGTTAAAGTTAATTTCGATAAAAGTGCGAACTCTAAGTAATAGGTGTAACGTGATGTATCGTCATCATTGTCCTCCCAGAGTGGATATAAAGGTATTCACTCCTGACTGTTCCATCTGTTGCCGGATATAATGGGCGACGCCATCAAGTTCATTCGAGTCAATAATATGGTCAGCCAGCTGCCGTATCCTTTCATGCGCGTTACGTACCGCGATCCGAGTGCCTCCGGCTTCAAACAGCCCCACATCATTGATGTGGTCGCCGAAAACTACCGTGTTCTCAAGATCAATCCCCATATGGGAAGACCATAATTGGAGCCCGTCACGTTTGTTTGCTTTGGCATGACTGAATTCCAGGAAAAAATGGTTATGGATGTAGTAATCCGGCATCATATGAGCATGAATCACATCCCCGTATAATTCCATAACCTCGCACCGTATCGGCTCCAATTCCTCATAAAGTCCAATGTATGTAAGAGCCAGCGTCCGGTAATCCGGTGGGCAGTTCAGTCTCCGCACTTCCATAAATCGCGGATCATGGGGCCGGCTATGATAAAAAGCCTTCTCTCCCTCTCGCCGCAGCGACTCATGCAAAACACGCTCACGATGATCCGCATCCAATGAAAAATAGTAAGGAATAATACCAAACTTCCTTCCCACGCCGATAATCTCATTCGAGATGTCCCGTTCAAGCCAGTAACCATCGATTACCGTTCGATTTACCCCGTCATATATCAAAGCGCCGTTATATAGAATCAAAGGGTACTTCCAGGGGATATCCGAGACAACGTTCTGAGCACTAATATAGCCGCGGGCAGTGGCATACGTGATAATCACGTCCTGCTCCAGCGCATTCGCGATAACATCCCTAGTATAGGATGTAAGTGTCTGATCTGATCGTAGAAGCGTTCCATCCAGGTCGGTAATATACGCTTTTTTCTTCATCAAGAAGCCATGCCTCCTTCGCCGTCCAGTATGTGACAAAACCCAGCCGTAGAGTATCTCTATCTAAGACTGGGTCCTTATTATGAATTTGGCGTCTTCCATGATTATACAACGTCTAAGATGGAGATGGTAAAGGTAAATTGCTTATTTCGCTTCAATCCACATTTATTTTAGATCCTTTGCCTGATCGGATCATGTCAACGCTGCCCCAAAACATCATCATCGCAATGACGGGATGGAATGCAGATAGAAAACCGATCCGGGATGCAAATACCGCTGTTAAGAACATCCCGATTACCATTCCGAATAAACCTATGCTCTTCCAAAGCACCTGCCTTGAAAGTCCTGCCATCCATGCCATGATTGCCATGATGAGAGGAATAAAAGCAAAATATCTTGCGAAGCTAACATGGGCAGTCCAACTTCCTGAATTCACAAACAGTGCAATTCCGGCGATAAGAACTTGAAGCGTAACGCTAACACTGAAAATCAAAGCGAGCACGAAAAACAAAACACGGGAAAATTGAGCCAAGTTTAACTTACGCATACCTCTCATCCTCCCAACTTATAGATCCCCATTCTTCCGGCTGCATATGAGAAATCACCTCTTTAATTGCTGCCAGCTCGGTTTGAGGAATGACATATACTCTAGGCACAGTAGGAATACGAAAGGCAGTATGGTCGTGAAAGAAACGTGTGATTAAGGTACCTAATGCTCTTCCATTATCATAGTGAATCACGCTCCAAAATCGCCTCTCCCTCTCTTCCCATGGTCCCCAAAGCTCCTCGGATTGTGGAAAGGCACCCGGCATTACGGGTTTGGGGGTTAAGCCCGCACCATAGACCTCTGCTTCCAATGGACGAAAAAGCTTGGAACAAAAGAGACCATAAGCGTAGTCTCCTTTATTTTGAAAAATGCCCTCAAGCTCGTTCAGATTCTGTTCCCATACATTCAGCCACTGATCATTCATATATCCCTGGCAGTAATGAGCCAAAGCCGTCATCATGGACTCGTTTAAACACGCTGTTAAGACCATTGCCAATCCCCCTTTTACTTTTGCTTTAGTGAGCTATACTCGGTGATGATCCGCTCTCCATTTCTGGATGGCGAGCTTGATATCTTTAGATGATAGGTCCTCCTTAAGAGCCTTCTCACACAGCGTCAGAAACTCATCGTCCGATGCAAAACGAAGCGCAATGATTTGATTCATCGTTAAACTTGGATTAAGAAGCCTGCCTGTCATAACAAAATGTCTCAGATTCTCTTCTGCCCGAACTACCCGATCTTGCACCTTACATACGAACTGCCGGATAAGGAATAATGTCATGACCACCGAGAATGACATGAGTATGAAAAGTAATGATGTAAATAACGATATTCCACGCATACTCGACGCAAACAGATAAACGAATGCTGCGACGACCAAAACAAAGCTAAGCGGTACAAGGAAAAAATGAAACGCGGGTACATGTCTTTCATGGTTGCTGTAAGATTGATTCTTCATTGGAATACCTCCTTTCCCGGTTATGAGTGAGTGCACACTCATTATTGAGCGTCATGTCTCCCACCTCATTCAAGCTGTGAAGTCTTGACAATGAGTGAGTGCACACTCATAATAAAGTGGAACCATAACAAAGTCAACAGAGTGAGGGATGATTTTGGATTTAAAAAGTAAAATAGCCGATGCAGCGGAACTCGTCATTCGTACACATGGACTGGCCAAAGCAACAACCAAAGAAATCGCCAAAACCGCCGGGTGCTCAGAAGGCTCACTATATAATCATTTTAAGAGCAAAGACGATCTGTACCTTCACATTCTACGCGGACAATTAAAAAATGTTATGCAGGCGCTCACGTCCCTGAGGGAACTGATCGGCAAAGAAACCGTGCGAAGTAATCTGGAAAAAGTGGCTCGAGCGGGCGTATCGGATTACTATCAATCCATGCCTCTGATCAGCTCCATCTTCTCAGAACCAGGACTGTTAGCGCAGCACCGGGAAGGCTTCACAGCTCGGAATGAAGGACCCCACCGGGCAAATGAAGCAGTTGAGTCCTATTTGCTTGAAGAACAGAAACTTGGGAGATTATCGGAACATGTTAATCCGAGATCCGCTGCGGACATGCTGCTAGGAAGCTGCTTTCAATATGCATTTCAATTGAACTTCTTAGGCCGGCCCTTGTCCGATGAAGAACAGAATGCGTTTGTGCATCGGGTGTTGGATACTTTGTTTCTAGGCATTGGGAACGAATAATAGGAGGGCAGGCATGACTTGTCCTCTGGTACCTCAGACACCGAGGATCAGGTATCCCAGTGTCATGTACAGAAAAAGGAATAGCAGCAGCACGGAATGGCCTACAATGGCTGTGATATGGATTCGCGTGAGTTTGCCTCGATTTCTGCTGACGAGCGCTAACAGGATACCCACTGGCGACAACAGGAGAATCGCAGCAAACCACAATCCCTGAAAAGGACTTCCTGCCTCTGGCCGAAACATGAAACTGTATAGTGTGAACAGAGTGACGCAGACAAACAGATTTAGTGACAAGTGGGACAAATACCACTTCATTCCGCTTCCTCGGCCAACCTGCCCGACAAAATGCCGGCTCTGCGAATGACCTCAATCCGTTCCTCGCGGCCTTCAATCGCCTTTATCTTTTCGATGGCCGTATCAAAATTCATCCTAACATATCCGGTTGTTTCATACCCCTCTGGTCTTTCTACGAATCGTCTCACGCCTACTAGATAAAATAGGCGATATGCGTCGAATTCCTTCCAATGCCATGCAGCAAACAGGGTCCGCTCATCACTGATTTGGATACCTGCTTTCTCCAAGGCTTCACGGATCAAGCCTTCCATAATTGACTCACCGGGTTCCAGCCGCCCTCCTATTGTTGTAAGTACCTTCTCGTCACGATCCCATACCATGACAACATCTCCATTATCAAGCACGGGAACACAGTGTACACTGCCAATCTTTATACCCTCCGGAATCTCCGTAATAAAACTTAGCATCGAGGTGGCACCTCCGAGATTTATTTAGTGGTACGCGGCTGAAGATAACCTATGACATCTGGTATATGCTGAATCTCTGCAAATGGAAAAACATCCATGCTGTTCATTCTCGCGATGTCCCCGCGATAGGCGATAAATGGAATTCCGGCGCTCTCGGAGGCCTTGCCATCCACCCACGCATCTCCGACAGACAACCATTCCTTCGGGGATGTATGAGGGAAATGCTTCAGCACCTCCAAATATCCATCGGGTGCCGGCTTTAACAAACCCATGGCCTCTCTGCCTATAATGAGATCAAAATAATGCACAATCTTATTCTCTTCCAGAGCAGCCATTGCTGCTTCCACCGAATTATTTGTCACAATGGCCAGATGCAGCTGCCCGTGCAATCGCTGAACAAGCTCTCTTGCACCCGCTTCAAGATCTGCACCAATCATCCCTCTCATCTCATGTTCCTTGGCAATATCCCACATCTCGTGACGAAGATCTTCCGACAGCAGCCCTGTATTCATGGCTTCAGCAATGATGGTTGAGGTAGTGTGGGT
The DNA here is from genome assembly GCF_037969785.1 of Paenibacillus sp. FSL W7-1332. Lineage (NCBI taxonomy): Bacteria > Bacillati > Bacillota > Bacilli > Caryophanales > Paenibacillaceae > Paenibacillus > Paenibacillus sp. FSL W7-1332. Next base: position 5,090,731 of record NZ_CP150209.1, read on the forward strand.
GTCCATGGACAGACCTTGGGGCAAGATTCTGTGATGGCACAGAAAGGCGTAGATGTCCCTCTTCATTGCTCCAAAATCAATACTGGAACGCAGCAGCGTATTATCCATATCAAAGACAATTCCTTTTATCGTAAACGCGATATCTAATCAACTCCAATCATGGAAATGCCTTGAATTGCCGCTCCGACAGCAATCCAGATTTGGGTAACCCATTCATCTCCTAATCATACACAACTTCCGTACCCGCGATAAAATCGTGCAGGGAACGCTTATCCTCGCGCATCGCTACCATAAAGATGCTCACGATAAGTCCAATTCCAAACGTCAGTGCATACACGATTCCCGCTACAAGGTTGCGGAGTAGCATCGTTCCAATGCCCGGCGGCTCAAGAAAATCGAATTTGCGAATGCGAATGCCGCATATGCGCTTGCCGATGGTATAACCATTCCAATACACGGGGACCAACAATGCATACAGACTGTAAATCAAATTAGAAATCGGCTCATTCTCAAAATCTCCCGTGATAATCCCTGCAATGATCCATAACGGAAGGCTCACGATGATTCCATCCAAAAGATTGGCGCCTAGCCGGATCCAAAAGCCTGCAACTTGGTTTTCGCCCATGAGGATTCCTCCTTAAAATTCTAGATAACATTCTGTTATGGATTCTTATCGGCGTTGTCTGGCTGGTCCAGCTCTTCCCAGTTATCCTTGATCTGGTTCAGGTCTTCCGCTAGCCATTTACGGATGATCGGGACGATGATGCATAAGATACCGAGAATCAAACTGATGATGCTGAATATCAACGGCCCTTTTCCAATTTCTGATAACAAATCCGCAAACGTCCAGGGGGTATTTATCCCCGCAATCGCGGCCGTTAAGTACCGGATGCCGTACAAAAAAGCTGAGATACAGATAAAAATAATGCCCATCGTTTTATTGTTCATAGGGTGTGTAATCCTTCCTCTTATCGGTGGCTGCATCCGGGTGCGCAATGATTATACACTTTGGTTAATTAGCTCACTTCTAGCTGCAATTAACCACGGATGCACCAATTTCATTTTGTCACGTTGATTCCATACATGGTCCAAATACACAAGCACCGCTCCGTCTAAATCCATTTCGCTCAGTTTATTGCGCATCTCCGCTTGATAGGCGTGATCGCCTTCAAGTTCCCAAGAGATCTTATCCGCAACAAATAAAACCTTATCCAATGGGCTTGCCCCGGCTTTTAACGTTGTATGGCATTCAATCGCGTTCAATATGTCAGGTGAGGTGCAGCCGAAGAACCGCTGAGCCATTTCCATGGAAAGCTTCTAATGAATGATCCTGATATATCGATGCTCCTCTTCCATAATGGGAAGGGACCATTCTTCTGCGGCATCCTTCATTTCGCTCACCGGAATCGCATTGCTGATATCGTGCAGCAGAGCCGCCTGCCGAGCTGCATCAGGACTGACATCAAATAACGGTGCGATGGCTAGCGCCTCTCGAACTACATTCATGATATGCTCGAACGTTTCCTGCTCTCCATGCTTGATGAGAAAAGCCTTCACATCATCCCTTAGGTTATGTGTAAACTCTATGCCATGAGTCAGCTTACTAATCACGGAATTCTTCATCGTAGATCCCACCTTTCCACACAACATTTTCCAGTACCTCATATCATTGTAAGCTTCGGTTCCTGATCGAACAATAGTTTTTTTCCACAATTCCCCATATCGCTGTTATCCAGCCCAAGTAGAGAATGTAACGTTAACACAACAAAATCAGCCACACATAAAAAAACAGAATGACTTCCCTACATCGTAGTTAAGCCATTCTGCTGCCTGTTATAAACTATTTTAGGTATGATCGAATTATGCAGCTACGGTTGTCTGCCCCTTGATTTCATGATGACCCCAATCAAACCATAGCCTAGGGTAACACCTACCGAGTTTAATATAAAATCATCCACATCCAGGCTTCCTCGCCGCGTGATCAGTTGCGTCATTTCGAGCACGAATAACCCGGTCAAAAAGTAGGCTAGCATCTTACGAAATCGAATTTGAAATGCAAGCGGAATGAGCACTCCAAAGGGTACAAATACAGCGATATTTCCAACGATATTGATCAATGAGCTCAAACTGCGAATGGGAAAATAGCTTGCCATCGTCGTGAATGGAACCAGATTATAACTGATTTCCGGCTGTGTGGTCCTCCCGAATCCCCAAATCATCCAGTAAGTTAACAACATGGTATAACCGATGAGGAGGATCAAGGCGATTATTTTGACATGCGATTTCATGAAAGTCTCCTGTTACGTTTAATTCACACATATTTGTCCAATACGTAATCCTCGATCATGTCTATATTTCGTCGTTCCTGCGCGTACTGTTTAATGTGCTTCTTAATGTTCGGATACAAAATAATGTCGTCCAGCTGCTCGAGCGGAATCCACTTCACGTCGGTTTGATTCGGATCTGGAACAGCCGGAAGTTTGGGGGACGATCCTTCATGTGGATAACATTCAAATACTACGTATAACGTATGGATGCCCGATATGTTATCTCTGGACTGTTTATGCGGAGCATTCTCGTACACAAATGCAACAGGCCCAGTCTGCGCTTCCAGCGTGGTTTCCTCATACAATTCTCTCAAGGCTCCCTCTGCGATAGACTCTCCGGGCTCGGCCCCGCCCCCCGGCAAATTGTAATGCAATCCGTTCTCATCTACATACTCAACCAACAAAACATGCTCATTCTGAAAAACCAACGCTGTCGGTCTCACCCGAATATGATATGTCATCATAACCACCTCTCCACACGGCTAACGAATAGCTGCCGAACTTTCTTGATCTGTCTATCATACAATTAACGAGGCTAATATGGAAATATTATGTATAATTGCAGGTCAAAAAGGTTATCAGGTAAGGCGAGTCACATCGACCTCCCCGACAACCTCCGCCTTTCAGGGAATAACGCGCGTCTATTCCGTTATCATCCTGTTCGATCGATATCAGTCAGTCTCACGGTTTCACCCGTTTCGCGGGAGACATTCGCCGCCTCCAGAAAACGAATGATCTCCAGCGTCTCAGGTAAAGGAACGTCTGAGACATCTGTCGTGAACATCTTCATGATCTGCTCCAGCAAACTCGCATAATAGGGTTTCGGATGCGCCATGATGTCCACAAAGCTGCTGGCGTCCGTGCGATGGATGGTCATCCCAAAGCGATCATTGCCTGCACGGTTGCCTCGAATCGTCCCGATCCTCCCGTCATTCCAAACCGCTGTTAATACCTCATGCCATTCGGTCGCGGCGACATGTACGCTTACGCATCCGGGTCCCAGAACGCGGTAAAGCATCTCCGCTGCGTGGATTCCATACCAGAAAAATCCTGGCTGTGTCGGTTGAAGAGGGAGCGGTCCGGCGCAGTCCACGCCAATGATATCACCCACACCGCCACGAGCCAATTCATCCTGAAGTCCTTGCGCATATCGAAGAGACGAGCTGCTCATAACGGTAACCTGAAACTGCTCCGCCAGTTCGGCAATTTCCCTCGCGTCTTTGCTGCTCACAGCAAACGGCTTATCGATAAATACCATTTGGCAGTGAGGAGCAATCGCGCGAAACAAGAACAGATGCGATCTTCCGTCAACCGCTTCGAGCATGACGGCATCAACCTGTTTGGCGACGTCTTCCGGAGAATCCAATATTTCAGTTCCCCATGCTGCGAGTTCCTTCGTATACCCCTCCACCCGGCTTATGCTAAGCTCGAAGTCCGGAGATCCTCCGGGAAATGCCGCCGTAACCCGTCCGCCGGGAACATGATAGGGATGCGTCTTGTCATGCAGCATGTTCGAGAAAATGGAGACATGCGATGTATCCAACCCAATCATACCGATCTTCAAAGTCATAGGTTCATTCTCCTTTAACTTCAGCATTTTAGATGATTACGCTGGCTTTTCCATTCCACTGCGTTACTAAGGATATCCAGCAGCGGACATAGGCTGTTCTTTCAAATCATCATACCATCCTGAACGAGTAAAGGACGTGACTTTAATTCGTCTTTTAACCTGAACGTGGATCCAATACAAAAAGACCGCCTCCATCTGATTACCCGACGTTGGCAGTCTTTCTAACGGTCTTATAAATGCTTCGTGCAGTTGAATAAGGGGCAATTCCATTCACCGTTGGATTTGGTTAGAAGAGTTAAGGAGGCATTATCCATATAGGTAGCTGCAAAACGCTGAGGCAGCAGCTTTTGCAACGATAATCCAATGACGGCGCCATGACTCACAACGAGAACATTCTTGTTCTCATATGCGTGCATGATTTCCTCCAAAAACTGAGTTCCCCGCTCGGCGACATCCTCATAACGCTCCATTCCTAGGTCCATTTCTCGCCAGGAGTGTCCCCATGTCAGCAATCGATCTTCCTCTGTTGTTCCTTCAATATGTCCGCAATCGATCTCGCAGATCCGTTCATCTTCCATGATATCAAGAACAGAGATCCCTTCAGCAATGATCTGCGCAGTAGCACGAGCACGGATCAGGGGACTTGAGATGATAATCTCCCAAGACTCTCTCTTTAAGCGTTCAGCTACTCGTTGGGCCTGCTGCCTCCCCTCAGCATTAAGAGGAATATCGCTTCGTCCCTGGGCCCTATTCTGAACATTCCAATCCGTTATCCCATGTCTAATAAGGCCGATGGTAGCCGTTTCATCCACCTCCCGCAGGGTGCATCTCCATCTATTTCTGCAATAAGCTACGGCTGCATTCTCCATTTTATCACGATGAAGCGGTTGACCAGAGCCACAAGGGCAAAAACGATGGCAAACGTAATAAAGCCCGAGTAAATCTGGCATGCCACCGCGATTGCAAACATAAGAAATTCGATAAGCAGTACCACGGCCAGCGGCAGCTTGATCCTTGCCTTCGGAGAGATGGTCATTCCCCAGACGACGGCTGCAAGCAGCGGAAGCCCAATACCGAGTCCGACCTGTGCCATGAGCCCTGAACCGTAGTGGAAGCCCCAGTAACCTATCGAAAATAATAGGATCAATTCCAGAATAAATCGAATAGCAAGATTCCATAATTTGAACATATTGGAGCACCTTTCGTTTCCTGTTGTACACCCATTTCCAATGCAGTAATCACAGCTCGATTTGCTCCAGATGATGGATCATATGATCCACATAGTCGTTAAACAACCACTCCAGTGTGACCTCCGTTTTATCGGGCAGCACGCATTTTTTCTGAAAATCTGATGAATCGGCTTTGTGCATGACTCGCAGAATCATCCGGTTCAAATGCTGCCACAGTGACAACACTTCCGATTGATCATATTGATCCTGGTAATCGTTCACCCGGACCCAATCGTTCTGCGTGTACCCCGAAATGGCAATCGGATAATCGGATAGCAAGATTTTCACAAACCGGATATGGTTATTGACCGCCGAATCGCAAAGGTGACCCAGGATCTCCTTCTTGGACCATTTATCAGGCGCAAGCTTCAGATTGAACTCCACCTCATCAGTCGACGTTACAATCTCTGTCATTTCGGTAATCAATGATTCCAGCTTCATGATGGACTCCATACGCTATTCCTCCTTCAAACTCATGATTCTACTCGTCCAATCGGCATTTCCATGAAATCACTGTAATGCTTAGTAGCCTCCCGAAACGCCTCTGCTCGATCGCCCAACGGCGAGAACGGACATAACGTGATTTCGATGCCGCTGCGCTTGATTTCCCTCTTCCAGGTACCAACCACTTCCCCTCCTGCCACCATCATCGGTTGAAAAACCCCGTTGCGATGGGGAGCGATCTTCGCATCGTGCTCTGTCTCTATGATCGCGCTGCGGTCCTTGTAACCCAAGTAATATTCATCAAAACCTGGAAGCAGAACCACCGAATCCGTATCAGCGGACACGGCCGGCGCAGTAACAGAGCTCCAGTATTCCGTGCCGTTGACAAAATCTAAACGAAGATTTGATTTGACCGCCTCAAAGCCTCGTTTAGCTTCCGTCAGCGTTAACCCGACCCACCACGCAAAATCCTGAATCGTTGCGGGTCCGTGACCGGTAAAATAACGAAGCGCCAGCTCCGCCAGCGATTCTTCGAGCGTCAGCTCCCTTGAATTCGGGACCCACTCATCGAGCAGCACAAAACTCTGCTGTTTGCCTTCATGCGGACCAAAACAGATCATGCCTGTCCGTCCCAAATATCCAAGAATATAATAACCGCGGCCGTTCTTGGTGCTGATCCCCGCTTCCTCCAGCAGTTCCATCAGTCTGGGACGGGATACGGGTGTGCAACCACTCAGCGCGTTGCCAATTATGGTTCGGCATCGATGGAGCGTACCTTCATCAAGCTCAAGTTCGGCCTGCTTCTTCTTGTCATTCGTTTGAAAGCGCGATTCCGTCAGCTTCACCATCCACTTCGCGTCCTCGGACGGTACGAAGAATATCGTCCCTCGCATCGGCCAGGTCAACACGATTTTGCGATCGTTCAGGGCCTGCTCCACATCGGATACCTTGGCGGACTGCGTACGGAGACCGATTCCCCAGACCGCTTGGTGATAATCCTGGGCTTGCACAGCACCGAGATTTCTGACGGCTTCCTCCGGAGTTTCATGCTTCATGCCTGTTATCCCTTGATTGAACAGCCTTCGATTCGCTATGATTCGATTTGGCACAATGGTCACTCTCCTAGGTCATGAATATCCCGCGAGCTTTTAAAGCGTTCATGATAAGTCCGGAATGGACATCCAGGCCCGATCATTCTGCCAGCTAACCTCGACCGGCGTCTCAAAAAACAAGGTCAAATTGTCGCTGGTCAGCATGTCCCGGGAACGCCCCTTCCCGAACACGGTGCCCCGGCGGATGAGCAAGGAGTGCGAGAAGATCGGCAGTATTTCTTCGATATGATGCGTAACGAACAGCAGGGTCGGCGCATCGGGCTTTGAAGCCAGTGCCGTAATGCTGGACAGCAGCGCTTCCCTCGACAGAAAATCGAGTCCATTACAGGCCTCGTCCAGTATCAACAGCCTCGGCGAAGCCATAAGTGCCCGAGCGATCAGCAGCTTCTGCTTCTCCCCTTGCGAACAAGTTTCATATGTACGCCCCAGCAGATGAATACAATTAAAATCCTTCATCAGCTGCTCGGCCTGTTCCCGGTCTGCTTCATCCACCTTCTGATACAGTCCGATCGAGGCGTGTTTGCCGCTAATCACGACGTCCAGCGTGGATTCGCTCGGGCGGATTCTTTCCTGTAGCGAGGAGCTGACCCAGCCTATCGATTTACGCAGTTCTCTTAAATCCACCCTGCCAAAACGATGCCCGAGCACCGAAACCGTGCCGCTGGTCGGCCAGATGTAACCGTTAATCATATTCAAAATGGTTGTCTTTCCGGAGCCGTTCAGCCCAAGAACCGCCCAATGCTCTCCTTGCTGTACGGTCCAATCCACGCCTGTAAGAACGGTCTTCTGCTCCCGTTGCCAGGTTACGTTATTCAGTTCAATCGTCGTATTCATCACTGCTCCCTCTCCTTCTTCAATCTGCTGCGTCACTTCGTTTCTCTTTTCAAGGATTATACCAGCAATTACATATTCCTCAATAGCGAGATGAAATCCAGTCGTATGAGCAGACTACGACTTGGAATCACGTTTTGTATCCGGGCCGGACATTTCATATATTAACGAGGATTCTGGCCTAGGAATTATATATTGACAACTAATTATTTTTGTGTTATGATATAATATTTTTCTATTTACATTGTTTTTCTGATTTGATACTCTACTTCTGCTCAGTCTTCTCTGGAAGTTGAAATCGGGAGAAGAAATCCCCATATAGTGGAGGTATGTAACCATGTTAATCGATCAAGGCATTCATATGCTGAACATATCAGCGGCCATGATGGGACGAATCGAAACGATCCATCCGACATTCCTATGGGATCATCAGAATCAGGTGCTTATCGATACCGGCTATCCCGGCCAGTTCCCGCTCATTCAAGAGCAGTTATCGCACATCGGGATTTCCGTTCAGGATGTAAGCAAAATTATTATAACACACCAGGATTTGGATCATATCGGCAGCTTGCCGGCCATGATCCAGCACAGCAACTACGCCCCTGAAGTGTTCGCCAGCGAAATAGAAAAGCCTTATATCGAAGGCGATACAAGGCTTGTCAAACTATCGCCCGAGGCCATTACACAAGCGCTGGCTTCGATGCCGGATAACGTGCCGCCGGAGTGGAGGAACGCGTTTAAACACACGCTGGAGAACCCTCCAACAGCACCAGTGAACCGCATGTTGCGCGACGGCGAGGAGCTGCCGTTTGGCGGCGGTATCATCGTGATCCATACGCCTGGCCACACCCCCGGCCATACCAGCTTATATCATATACCGAGCAAAACCCTGATTGCAGCGGATGCGCTGAACGTCAGAGAGGGACAACTAATCGGGCCGGATCCGGCAACCAGTTTTGATTTGGCTTTAGCCCAGCTCTCCTTGCAGAAGCTCACTCACTATGACGTCCGTAACGTGATCTGTTACCACGGCGGATTATTTACGGACAATCCCAACCAGCGCATTCGTGAATTGGCTTATGCTTAAGCGTTTGTCGGTCCACGGTCGATCAAGAAGACTTCGCTTCTTCTTTGATCATCAATCCAGCTAATCTCAAGGTACCACGTATACGTACCACCGGCCGGCACTTCGGCTGCTGCCTGACGATGCATGGCATACGAGAGATTATCAAGCAGCCCCGTCGCAGGCTCAAGCGCAAGATGGTACTGTCCCTGATAACCGCCATAGTTCGCCCATATCGCTAGATAAGGCACCTGCTCTTTAGGAAACATCATGCGGAGTCCTTCTCCCGCAACCGGATCGTAAATGGAGGCTGTCCCCTCCGGCAGCTCGCCAGCAAAATAAAACTTCTCCGCCGATGCTTCATGCCTGCTGGCCGTTCGATTCAATCGGATATGGGAGTTATCCACCCATGGCTGCGGCCATTTCCGAATATCACCGAATTCTCCCAATCGACCGTTCGCCGAGTACGATATGATGATCTCCCTCAGCTCGTTGGGAACGATAATCTCTGCGCCTTCATCGATTTGAAACAACGGATGCGCGGCCCACAGGAAAGAGAATGGGAACGGGCTCGGATTATGAACGGCATAATCGATCCGCAGGGTATCTTCACGGGGGAAGAAGTAGGTTTTGCGCAGCTGATAAGGAATTCGGATTCCCTGCACGCTGCAGTGAAGCTGTTCTTCCTCGCTGTGCGCGTCCCATGGAATGGACCATACCTCGCCATGATCCGGAAGCTCCGTTCCTTCCCATGGATACGCGGGATACCGGCAGACATTGATTGTAGGAAACATTTCGTCCCAGCCGCTGCCGTCCCGCTTTCCGAAGGAGCTAGCATACTCGTTCGTTTCCAGACCTCCAACAGGCTGCACCAGCCACTCCCGGCCTGTTCTGCGATTGCGAAGCGAGATGACCCTGCTTCCGAGTTCAGGCACCACGGCCATCTCCATCACCACCGTGCGCCCTGTCCAAACCTCATATCCATCCAGCATTCCTTTGCTCCAGATCATCATCGTCATCCTCCTCCGTTATATCAACGCATCACCCGGAATGCACAAATGCTCAAAGACCGTTCATAACGGCCCTTGAGCATGAAGTGTCAAACTCTTACATCAACGTCTTGCAAAGCTCCAAATGCAGCGCAGCTCCTTGATGGTGAGACTCCAGCTGCAGCACCTCGCGGAACAGGGTTTCCGCGGACTGCCGGTCACCAAGTCCTAGATGCCCAAGCCCCATCATGTAGCGGCAATGAATTTCGTTTCTTCGGTCCAGATCTTCATCAAACACCAGGAAGTCCGGCAGCGATACGGCAAAATAATCAATGCTCTGAGTCTCGAATATATGCTTCTCCCCGTAATCGATCAGCTTGTTAAACCGGCTGCGGGCTTCATTCTCCCGGCCCAGCCTCCGCAGCGCGGCCCCTTGATAAAATATCATGTGCGGCGGCTGATCGTTGTAATACATCGCGCTGGTCGGCTCATCCAGCCCCTCCGAAGCTTTCAGGAAGCACGCCTCCGCCTCTTCGGACAAGCTCAGTCCCTCGTATGCGCAGCCCATGTAATAATCGATGTTATTCTCCTGCGTTCCCGTGAGCTTCCCTTCATTGATGTTGAGCGGATATTGCTTGGCGGCAAGGAGCTGCTCTACGGCTTCCTCGTAGCGACGATCCTGAAGCAGCTGCTTCGCTAGCTCCACACGGGCCAATACATACTGGGCCGGCACCTTTCCCTCGCCACCTTCCCAAGGGTGAAAGTTGCGTTTCAGAATCAATGCCAGCGCCTCCTCATACAGATTCAGCGTATTGTTCAGCGTCAAATATTCCAGAAATAAATCGTCCCGCTGCTCAACCAGCTCCATGCGCTCTTCCATTGCTTTCAAGCGATCAGCCGGAGCATGACCGAGCTTTTTATACAATTGGTCCAGCTCGTAGAAGACCCTGGCGTCCGCCGGATTCAGCGAGAAGGCGGTTTGCAGGGATGCCAATGCCTTATCGTGGTCCTGTCTCTTGTTATAGTAAGCGAGGGCCAAATTCCGATGCGGCGTAGCGAAGCTGTCATCCAAAGCGACCGAAGCTTCCCAGCTGCTTATGGCTTCCTCGTAGCGCTTCTTGTCGTACAGCAAATTCCCTAAGTAGTACAACGCCTTCGCATCCTGCGGCTGTACGCCGAGCGCCTGCTTTAGCGTCACGTAGTCATGCAGGGAATTCGGGAAACAGTACGACGGATCGGCCTCCGAGGCCAATCGGTAGCAAGCGTATGCCTCTTCCGCCCGGTTCATCTTCATTAGAGCACTGCCCTGGTAGTAATAAACCATCGGATAGACGGCAGATGCCGTAAGGCGTTCGATGCGCTGCAGCACATCCAAAGCGTCGCCATATTGGCCTGCATCCGCATAGTCCTGAGCTACGGCGATATAATTATGCGGATTATGGTGCAGAAGCTGGACAAGCGATTCGTAAGCATGCCGACTCTTGTCCTCTTGCTTCAGTTCTTGATATACGGCTGCCAGCTCGTTCATCGCGCCCGCATCCATGGGATCCAGCTTAAGCGTTTCCTCAAGCCATGATGCCGCTTCTGTCAAGCGCCCCTGCCTTCTTAAAATGATGCTCTTGAGATGCCGCGCTTTATAATTACGGTACTGGGCTGCCAGGGACCGTTCGATCAGCTCGAACGCTTCCTCATATTCCTGCTTCTCGCAGGCAATCTGGGCTAAAGCCAGATATCCCGCCCCTTGCCAAGCCCCCGACCAGACCGATTTGTACAGATAAGCGTACGCTTCATCCAAACGGCCCTGCCACTTCAAGGCTTTGCCCAAATGATAGAACGGTTCGCTGTCAAAGGGCCGGGCGTTGTGGCGGGTCAAGGTTTCGATGGCTTTATTAAAATAAACCTCACTCTGCGTAAAGCACCCTCTGCGCAGCAGGAGCAAACCATAGGCATTGTTCAGCCTTGCGTCTCCCGCATCGCGCCGAAGACCTTCCACATAATAGGCTTCCGGTTCATAGGTTGCGTGACGGTACTGCTCCAGATGCTGCCCTGCCAAGAACAGCGCTTCGGTATTCTTCAGGTCCTCCGGCTTGCCAATCGCCGTGGCCGGGTCCGGCGTTCGCTCCAAGGTACGCGGCTTGGGCTGGTAAGCGACCAGCTCTTTGCCGTCCGCAGCGAATACCGCGACCCGCACATCCTCCTCCCTCATACCTGGGGAGAGTTCGATTTCGGCCTGGAAGGTATCGGCCGGCGACAGCTTGACCTTTCGATCCAAATAGGTACGTCCCGCTCCGGTCAACAGGATGCGAGCCTCTTCGATAACCGAGGTTGCATAAGCATGTACAACGGCCTTGCGACCGTGGACTTCGAGATTCACGGCGGCGTCAATGGACGCATTCTTCACGAGCCCAATGTCTTTATAGGGCATGAAGTACTGCTTGAAGCTTTTCTCCTCATACGGCGCCAACCAGGTGAAATCGGGCTGGTTATCGGTATACACGCCGGTCATGAGCTCGATGTACGGGCCGTCTTCGTCGGTCAGATTGCGATCCCAGGCCTGGCCGAATTCGCCGTGCCCCCACGTCCACTGTTTTTTGCCGGGAGATATATATTTATTGGCGACATGCAGAATCCCCGCTTTCAAGCCATGGTCATATCCGCCAACGAAATCGTAGTCCGAATGATAGGCCATATAGGAGGTCGGAACGGGAATGTTGCGATACATGGAAATATCGACGCCCGCCGAATAGTCCTGCTTATAATACGTGCCGGTTGCGATCGGGAATTTGGACACGTCCCGCTTCCCATGGTCGAACACCGCATGAACGTCCGGCGGAAATACGGACTGGGTATGATCGTTGACCGCTACAGCCGGATTCGCCCACCACAGAAAGGTCTGCGGCTCCGAGGTCCGATTGTACATTTGCGCGTGAATTTCAAGATACGCCTTGCCCGGATACAGCGTGAAGCCGGTAGACACTTTCGTGCCGTACATCCGGTCGATCTCGCCGACCCATACCGTCTTGCTGCCATCCGGCTGATCCGTTAAGCTCCACTCCACCTCGCCATAGGTGTTCGGACGGTGGTGCTGCGGCCAGTTGAACTCGATTCCCCCGGATATCCATGGACCCGCAAGGCCAACCAAAGCCGGCTTGATCACTTGATTGTGGTATACAAAATCATAGTTGTTGGTTTTATCGATGGCCCGGTAGATGCGGCCTCCAATCTGCGGCATGATCTGAATCTGCACGTACTCATTTTCAAGGAAAATGATCCGGTAGGGCTTTAATACTTTTTCATCGTAAATTTTATCGATGACCGGCAGCGGGTAGACACGCCCCGAGCTCCCCTGATACACCCGTTTCTCCAAAAACATCGGGTTCAGGTCCGGCTTCCCCACTTCATACGTGGGAATCTCCACGGTCTCTTCCCGTACGCTCACTTGCCGTTGTTTTGTCATGAGTCGTCATCCCTCCGTTAGCATCCGCGTAGGCTGCGTTATGTCTCTATCTTATAAGCCCGCCTCCCGAAGAGCCATTGACGATATCATGTTGATGATGGATTATATTCTGATTTTCTAATGCTCAATCCGGTTGACAACAATTCCGCTCCGATTCATAGTAAAGCTATGGATACCATACGAAAACCAGACGGATTCGAATCCCAGAAAATCATGGTCCTCCCGGATCATATTATGAAAGAGGCTGCACGGCATCCGCTTGTGGAACCTCTGTACGTGACCGACATCGGGTACTTTCCGCGTGCGCTGCATCACTACCGGGAACGCCCGGAGGGCAGCGGCGCGTACATCTTGATCTACTGCGTGGAGGGGGAAGGCTGGTATCGATTGAACGGCGGCAAAACCCATTCTCTGCTCAAGGGGCAGGCGGTTGTCATCCCGCCGGAAACGGCGCATGAATATGGATCCTCGGAGTTTCATCCCTGGAGCATTTACTGGTGGCATATGAAGGGGACGCATGCAGGTTTATTGTTCGAGGGTTTTACCGACGCAGCCGAACCCGCCGTCGTTCCGGTCGAACAGTCTAGGAGTATCGTGGAGCTGTTTCAGGAAAGTTACGAGCTGCTGCAAAAAGGGTATACGCTGAACCATATCATCCATGTCTCGCAGCTCGCCAGCCACTTGGCAGCCATCATCCGCCTTGCCCGGCTTCAACCGCAGCGGGGGCAACACCAGCACAACAAGCATGACATGGAGCGGACGCTTCGGTTCATGAACGAGCATCTGGAGGGGCATGTGAGCCTGAAGGAGCTGGCGGCCTACGCCAACCTGTCCATACCTCACTTCACCTTCCGGTTCAAGGAAGCGACGGGCTACTCCCCCATCGATTACTATCTGCGGCTCAAAATCCAGCGGGCCTGCCAGCATCTGGACCTGACCGGCCAGAGCGTCAAGGAGATCAGCCACCGTCTCGGCTTCCAGGATCCTTACTACTTCTCGCGGCTGTTCAAAAAAATCATGGGAAAATCCCCTTCCGAATACCGAGATACCCGGAAGGGGTAGGATTTCCTGGTTATTTCCTTATACTGAACCCAAGCTTTGGTTCGATTGACCACACACTTTTTTAGACTGGGAGGAAATCATGATTAACAAATTCATACCCTGTCTAGTCATGTTTGCCATTATTATTTGTGGATGCAGCAATAACAGCAAAGAAAAAGATGAGCCTGTGAATAAATATGTAGGGTACGTCGTTCAAAAAGAAGATGGTAGGATTTGGTAACCCGTTATGATGAAAAATCAGATTTGAACGACGCAATATGGACCCATTTCCTAAACTCCAATATGGGTCATACTTATACGTTGTATAGTCAACCGGAAAAAGCGTCGTATCGCGAAAGGCAATACGACGCTTTTCTATTTCAATCTCATTCCTATCTCTGAATCCGATACACCAAGCTGTCAAAATCCCCGCGCAGCGGCAGCTCGATCCCGATGTTCATGAGTGCCCTGCCGCTCCACGTTCCATCAAGTCCCTCAATGGCATACGACTGATCGGCTTGCAGTCCGGTCAGCCGCAGTCGCGGCAGCGGCTCGCCCAGCTTCTGGCTGTGCAGGAACGCAAACAGCACGTTGTCGCTGCCGTCTTCGCTGCCGTACTGCACGGCCGTTACGCCTTTATGCCGAAGCGAGTCGAGGCGATACTGGCTGCCGAACTGAACCAGATGGCGAATGGATTTATACTGTGCGACATATTCGGCCGATTCCGCAATCAGCTCATCGCTCCACTCATTCAGGTTGGAGCCGATGCCGAGCGTTCCCATCATGGCGCTGTGGAAGCGGTATTTCAGGGATACCTGTCTGCGATTCATCCCTGTCGGCGATTCCGTCACCCAGCAGGTCATCATCCGCGGAGCATACGTGTACGAGAAGCCCTCCTGAATGCTGAGGCGGTCAAAGGCATCGGTGTTATCGCTCGGCCAGGATTGGTCGGCATACCGGAAGATGCCAAGATCGATGCGCGCTCCGCCGCCTGCGCAGGTTTCAAACGCCACATGCGGGAATTTGCGCCGAAGCTCTGCCCAGATCTCGTACAGGCTCTGAACGTGGCGAATCCAGATCTCCTTCTGGCGGTGAAGCGGATGGTCCTTCATGCCGGGTTCGGTTACGGTCCGGTTCATGTCCCATTTAATGAACTTGATGTCATGCTTCTCCAGCAGGTCCGTCATAAACTGCAGAATGTAGGCCTTAACCTCCGGCTTTGAAATGTTCAGCAGCAGCTGATTGCGAAGCTCCGAGCGCTCCCGCGTCTCGAAATGGTACACCCAATCCGGGTGCTCCCGGTACAGGTCGCTGTCCGGATTGACGGCCTCCGGCTCCACCCAGATGCCGAAATCCATGCCGAGCTCATGCACCTTGTCAATCAGCTCGCCGAGACCGTTCGGGAACTTCTCCCGGTTCACGAACCAATCGCCTAGCCCGGCGCGATCATGGTTGCGCCCGCCGAACCACCCGTCGTCCACGACGAACAATTCCACGCCCAAACGCGCGGCTCTTTCGGCCAAAGCCATTTGATCCTTGGCATTGACATCGAAGTACGTCGCTTCCCAGGAGTTATACAAGACCGGTCTCGTTTCACGGCCCGGCAGGACATCCGAATACTGAAAACGGTGCAGCCGCCGACTCATCCCGCCAAAGCCCCCGCTGCTGTATCCCCCGACGAAGCCGGGCGTATCGAAGGCTTCTCCCGCTCCCAGCACCCACTCGCTGTCGAAATCATTGATGCCTCCGGTCACCCGGACATGATCGAACACCGTCCGCTCGGCCGTAATCCTCCAGTTCCCGCTCCAGGCCAGCGCCCCGAACCAGACCTGACCCGCCGACTCCGTGGCGTGTCCGTCATCCATTGCAAACCAGGGGTTGGCATGACTGTCCGTAAAACCCCTGCGGGATTCCAGCACCTTCTTGCCTTCGGTGAGGAAGGTGCTGCGCAGTTGAAATTCGCCGGACCATTTTCCCGTCACGTGCGTGAGGCGGTAATCCGCCAGATAGGGGATGACCCAGGCCGCGGATTGCGCGTTCTCCAGCACGATATCCGCCTCGCCGCGGTTGACGATCCGGGCCGAACGTTCGATCAGGTCGCACTCGGGAATCGTCCGGTAGGACAGTTCTACTTCGAGTGGGTACGCTTCGTCCTTCATAACAATGATCAGCGTCTCTCTGCCTTCCGTCTGCAGCGTGCGATGCCCGGCATAACGAACCGCCAAGTCGCGCACACCATCCGGCATGCGGACCTTCAGGCTGGGCTCGCTGTATTTGACTCCGCCCCAGAAGCTGTATTCCTCCACCTCCGAATGGACTTCCGCATCAAACGAGCTGTGCGATCTCGGCCGCAGCAGCGGCGCTGCATCTTCGATCGCGACCGGCTCTCCCCAGTATAGATGCTGCAGGTTGCCGCTGTCGTTGATGCCGAACAGATAGGAGCTGTTATCGGTTTGTATCGCAAACACGCGAAACTGTTCTTGGTATTGAATGGTCACAGAATATCATCCTTCCGATTCATGTTGATATCGTTTTTGCCTGTTCAAGAAAAAAAGGAGAGCCAAAAGACGAAGCATCTTTTGACTCCCCTTGGCCAGATTATTTGCCCCACAGCTCTTGACGTTTGTTGAAGTTGTCCGTATAAATCTTCTCCAGCTTGGCCAGGCCAGCCGCCTCGATCTCGGCCATCATCTGGGTATAGGATTCCACCACTTGGTCCTCGGACGGCGACAGGGCCATCTTCAGGAAATATTTATTGATGGTGTCGTTCACCTTCGTTTCCATAATGGCTTCCGGCGTTCCGCCAGCAGGACCCAGGTTATCGTACGGTGCCGTATCAAACGACGTATCGGCCAGGTTCTTGATCGCCAGATCCGTGACCGGATCGGTCTGGTAACGGCCCATCAGGTCATACGGGGTTCCGTCCTCGCCGGGACCGTTCTTGATCATCCAGGTCCACTTGCGGATGCCCGTCGTACGGGAAGCTTCGTCCCAATTCTTCTTGAAAGCGTCCAGCACTTCTTGTCTTGGCACATGCTTGCCGTCCTTCATGTCCCAATGCTCGCCCTCTACTCCCCACATCAGCAGATACTGGCCTTCCTCGCTGGCCAGGAAATCCAGCAGTTTCATCGTCCGGACCGGATCCTTGTTGGAGCGGCTGATGGCGACGCCGTCCCAGCCCAGGGAGCTCTTCGGTCCGTAAGTGGCCTCTTCCGGCTTCACGCCCGGAGCCAGCACTTTATATTGGTAGAACTGACGCTCTTCCTCGGTGGCCTTATCGGCTGCTTCGGTTTTGAGCAGCGCATTCGCATTGCCTACATTCCAGAGCGCTTCCGCCGTGGCAAATACGTTGCCGTTGCCGAGCTTCTGCTCGAACTGCTTGGTCTTCATCGTTGCCCATTCTTTATCGAGCAGGCCTTTGCGGTAAAGGGAATTCAGATATTTGACCATTTCGAGATAGCGCGGATCGCGGACGTCCTTCTTCAGCTCTCCGTTCGTTTCATAATACGGCATCATGCCGTACATGCCCTTAAAGCTGCCGGTCACCGCTCCGACATTCTCGCCGTTGAGCGTCATCGGAATGCTTTCTTTTCCATCGATGGTTGGATATTTCTCCTTAAACTTAACCAGCAGCTCCTCGAATTCCTCCGCGGTAAACGGCTCGCCGTTGTTCACCTTATCGCCGACGCCCAGCTCCTTCATGATGTCCATGCGCATCATGAATCCGAATACCGGGTACTGCTCCAAGCCGTACCAGTTGGAGAAATAATAATTGTTGCCGTCCTCGCTTCGCGTTTTGGCGAGCGTGTCGCCGTACATTTTTTGGATATTCGGTCCGTGCTCTTCAATCAGGTCATTCAGCGGGATCACCGCGCCCGAGGTAATATACTTGTTCATGATATCGCTTCCACGACTCATCAAAATAACGTCCGGAAGATCGCCGCTGGCGAGCATCAGATTCAGCTTCTCAACCGGATTGCCCGTAGGCTGCTGGATCTCGACGGTGACGCCTGTTTTTTCCGTAATCACTTTAGCGACCGGATTCGTAAAGGCATCCCCCGTGTTTTGGTCAAACCAGGTTAACGTGATCGGTGCATTGCTGTCCGTCTCCGTACCGCTGTCTCCGCCCGATGCCTCCTTCTGGTTGCCGCCGCAAGCCGACAGCGTTGTCATAACGAGCGCTGCCGCCAGCATCAATTTTAGTTTCTTCATTCCCTGAACCCCTTTCTAAGGTCGTCATATCCAAAAGCTCGAATATATCTATCATTGTAAAAACCGGGAGTTCATTGATCTATAACGCAATCTTACAATCCATGATGCAAAATGTCTTTCATTCAGGGTAACGCCTGCTGCGGGTCCCGTTCGTTTGCAGGATGCCTATCGGAGATTACAGGTATCCGAATGGTCACCGCGGTCCCGATGCCGAGCCGGCTGAAGATGCTGACGCCATATTCCTCCCCGTAGGTCAGTTTGATCCGGTCATCCACGTTTTTCACGCCGTATCCTGACAGAGCATCCGATTTGTTGAGCGCGCGGTCGAGCTGTTCGGGGGTCATGCCAATGCCGTCGTCAATGACCTGGAGCAAGATGTCGTTCCCCTCCCGCCCCAGCTTCACGTTAATGTTGATTCCCGATTCGTCCCCAATGGCATGATTGATGCAGTTCTCGATGAAGGGCTGCAGAATCAGCTTGATCGTCGTGTTCCCGAACAGCTGCTCATCCAGGTCGTAATGCATATGAAGCTTGTCCCGGAACCGGATCTTCTGAATCGCGACATAATTCTTCACCAGGTTGATTTCCTGCTCCAGCAGAATGATGCGCTTCCCTTTATTCAGCGACACCCGGTAATACTTGGCCAAATAATTGACCATCTGGTACACCTGCATAGCCCCTTCTTTGATCGCCAGCGAAGAGATCGAGGACAAGGTGTTGTACAGAAAATGGGGGTTGATCTGGGCCTGAAGCGTATTCAGCTCCGACTCCTTCCTTGCGATCTCCTTCACGTACACGTCATGGATCAGGGATTGTATGGTCGCGGCCATCTTATTGAACGCAAAGGACACCTGGCCGATCTCGTCATGCCCCATCGGCTTAATCGACAGCCGGAAATCCCCGCGCTCCACCTTCCGGATCTGCTGCAGCAGCACCTCGATGCGCTTGGTCATGACCTTCGTCGTAAAATAGAGCAGCAGGATGGCAATGCCAATCGCCAGCATGGAGAACCAGATGACATTCTTGGTCGCCTGATTCGCATTGGCCAGCAGCTCGTCGTAGGGCACGGTGATGACCGTGGACCAACCGTTGCTGAGCTTTTTATACGTGAAAAAACGTTCCTGGCCGTTAATCTTCATATCGAATGAGCCCGCATCCTGGGTCATCCGCTCCTGAATCGGAAACACGTCGAACAGCTGGTTCGATTGGAGGTTCTGATCCCCCGTGCTGATCACGCCGCCAAACTCGTCGACAATATAGACGCTTTTGTTGTCGTTCTCCATTTTGATCAGGGAGTAGAATTCGTTCGCGTTAATATCCATGGTCAATATCCCGTACGGATGCTGCAGGCTGAAATAACTTAACGAACGGGCAATGGTGATATGTGCATCATCGGCCTTGAAATTCCCGGAATGGAAGTACACCGTATTGCCGGCGGCATCCAGCACCTGCTCCTCCATCGCCCGGGGCAGCTCTTCCGTATATTTGACGTATTGACCGTCGGAATAGAGGGTATGGTTCCCCGTATAAATCGTGATGCCCAAAATGTTGGCATTCAGGGTCATCAGGGACGGCAGCGTCCGGTTGATATATTGGAAGGCGTCCAGATAATAGTACGCCTGCTCATAATCGGTAGACAGATAATTGCGTAGCTGCGCATCCATGTAGAGGATGTTCGACAGCTGATTGTAATACTCCAGCCGCTTCTCCACGTTGGTGTTAATCTGTGCCAGCGATCCGCCCAAGGCCGTATAGGTATGCTCCGTAATCGTGCTGCGTGTAGAAGAATACGAATAATAGATCAGCAGCGAGAACGGAAGGATGATCACGATCAGAAAGATGAAAAAGAATTTGTGCCGGAGCCGCCAATTGGTGTATGCGCGTAAGTGCGCGAACGGGAAAGCCCCTGCCAGACGGCTCCACGGGCCGGACGGGCTAGATGTTTTTGCGGTATTCATTCGGCGTAACTCCTTGGCTTTTTAAGAATAAGGAAATGAAGTAGGATGTGCTCTCATAACCGACCCTTTGGGCGATGTCCTGCACCTTGAGCGAATCGTCGGCCAGCAGCTCCTTGGCTTTGTTCAGCCGGATTCTCGTTAGGTAATCATGGATCGTCATGCCGGTTTTCTCCTTAAAGATGGAACGCAGGTAGTTAGGAGACAGATACACCTGATCGGACAAGCTGTTGATTGTAATGGCCTGGTGATAGGTCTGGTCGATCGTCGTGCGCACCTGGTGCACCAGCCTTGCATTTTTGTCCATGAACCGGTGTTCCAGCGTCCGAATCGCATGCCCGGCAAAATCCATGATGATCGCTTCGATTTCAATAATGGTTCGGCACTGATAGATGGAATGGTATAGCTCCGCCCGCTTGTGGCTCTCCGTGATCGGTTCATGAATCCCCTCCAGCAGACGCTCCACCAGTCCGATGGCAAAGTCGCACACTTCGTTTTTGCGGATTCGCAGCATGACCAGCCGGTTGAAGTAATCCCGCACCTTCTGCGCGGCCTGCTCGGACGCCAGCTGATGAATATCCTCGAAATAGGCCGCTTCTTGGAAAGGGGGAATTTGCCGGCTCCCCAGCTGCCGCAGCACGTCCTTGGCATAGATGACTCTCCCGTTCCCGACGTAAAACATCTCCTCCAGCATCTGCCGCGTCTCCCGGTATACATCCTGGATGCGGGACAGCTCTTCCGGCTCCTCGTTCACGGCCGCGGTCATCGTAAAGCCCAGCGTATGCTGCATCTGCTTCAGCAGATCCTCCCACGTAAAGCGGCTCAGATGACTGGCGGCATCCATGAAGATGCCCAGCTCGCCTTCCCGGCAGATGACCAGATCCGCTTCGAGTTTCTTGTCCGCAAGCCACTCCTCCATAAACGTCTGCAGACGCGCCATGCCATCCTCGAGGGACAGTCCCGGCTGTGCAGCGTGCGGAGCATCGATGCCGAGCAGCGTAAGGGTATACGTTCTCGGCTCCGTATGGCGGGACAGTTTATGGTAGCTGGCAGCGAGGTTTCGGAATCGCTCCTCGTTCTGCTCGAATATCATCTCTCGTACAATATTGGACTTGGTTACGCGAATGGAGCGGTTCTTCATCCGCACTTCCTCGCAGCGCCGTTTGACTTTATCGATAACGCTTACAATTTCGCTCAGATCCAGCGGCTTCAATAAATAGCCGACGGCTCCCACGTTTAAGGCCGACTTCACATAATTGAATTCATCGTGTCCGGTCAGGAAGACGAACTGAATCCAGTCGAATAACTCACTCACCCGTTTCGCCATATCAAGCCCGTTCATAACGGGCATCTGGACGTCCGTCAGTACGATATCGGGCTGAATCACCTCGATCTTCTCCAGGGCATCCCTGCCGTTCAGGGCTGTTCCGGCTACATATATTCCCATCTCTTCCCAACGAATATAATCTCGGATCATCTCAAGCTCCAGCTCTTCGTCATCTACGAGAAAAATGCTATACATGCTCATACCCCCTGTTCGGCTTTATCCCTTCATATTATAGCGATTTCGTTTTTTTAACTATGGGAATTCGCGATGTAAGTTATTTTCAAGCATCTTTCGTTACATTGTCATATCGACACTCGTTTTTTCCGAGTCTTATAATTTGAGTTAACTTGAGATGCGAGGTGCCCCATATGAAACCTGCTACAACCTTACAGACGCGGAGTGACTTGAACTTGAGTCCTCATCGAAAAAGCCGCTGGGCCATGCTGAAGCAGCAGAAGTATCTATTCCTGATGATGCTGCCCGGACTGATCTGGGCCATTGTGTTTGCGTATACGCCCATGGTTGGCCTATACATGTCCTTCGTCAATTACCAGCCGACGCTCGGCGGCTTCTGGTCGACCCTGTTCACGAGCGAGTTCATCGGCCTGGAATGGTTCCGTTACTTCTTCAACAACGGCGACTTCTGGATCGTCATGCGAAATACGCTGGCTTCCACGCTGATCACGCTGCTCTTCTCCTTCCCGATGCCGATCCTGATCGCCATCGCGATTAATGAGATCAAGAACGTGAAATTCAAAAAGACCGTGCAAACCGCCTCCTATCTTCCCTATTTCATATCCTGGGTTATCGCGGCCAACATCATCGTGACCCTGCTCTCCTCGGACGGCGCGATTAACGGCATATTGAAATTCCTACACATCACCGATGAAAGCGTTTTATTCCTGCAGAACGGCAAGTATTTCTGGTGGATCGTTGCACTCGGCAATACGTGGAAGGATATGGGCTACAGCTCGATCATGTATTTGGCGGCCATCTCGTCCATCAACCAGGAGCTCTATGAAGCGGCCAAGGTCGACGGCGCCAACCGTTTTAAGCAGATCCGGTACATCACCCTGCCCCACCTGAAGCCAACGATTGTCATTTTGCTGATTCTGGCGCTTGGCGGCATCCTGAACGCGGGCTTCGACCAGCACTTCCTGCTCGGCAATGACCTGACGCGGGATTACTCCGACGTCCTGTCCACCTATTCGTTCCGCTACGGTATTCAGAACGGCATGTTCTCCTATGCGGCAGCCGTCGGCATGTTCAGCTCCGTGGTGGCATTCATCATCGTGGTCATCGTCAACTATACGGCGAAGAAGCTGAACGGGCAGTCCCTATTCTAAACCATAAGGAGGTACATCCATGTTAAGCAAAAAAACCATGCCCGAGCGTATCTTCGATTCCTCTTTATACCTGTTCCTGACCGGCATCTTCCTCGTGACCTTCTATCCGTTCTGGAACATCCTGGTCATCTCCTTGAATGATGCAACCGATACGATGCGGGGCAACCTGTACTTCTGGCCGCGCGTGCCAACGATCGAGAGCTACCTGACCATCTTCCGGAATCCGGAGATCTGGAGCGCCATCAAGATCACCGTGCTGCGGACCGTCGTCGGGACGGCGGCATCCATCTTCTTCATCACGCTGCTCGCCTATCCGCTCAGCAAGCGCAATCTGCTCGGGTGGAAATACTTCTCCTTCTTCTTTGTGTTCACGATGTATTTCGGCGGCGGGCTGATCCCGACGTATATGATCATCAAATCCCTGGGGCTGATCGACTCCTTCTGGGTCTATATCTTCCCTGGCTTAATCGGCGTGTTCCTGATGATTCTGGTGCGCACCTTCATGGAGCAAATCCCCGGCGAGATCGAGGAATCCTCCAAAATCGACGGCGCTAACGACCTGCAGACGTTCTTCCGCATCATCATGCCGCTGTGCGTGCCGGTGCTCGCCACGATCGGCCTGTTCCTGGCCATCGGCCATTGGAACTCCTGGTATGACTCCTATGTGTATACCTACAAGCCGGAGCTCAAGACCCTGCAGGCCGTCCTGGTCAAAATCCTCAACCAGTTCCAGACCGCCGGCATGATGTCCGATGCCCAGCAGTTGGCGCAGGGCTCCAAGCGGATCCCGGTCTCCAGCGAAAGCATCCGGATGGCGGTGACCATGGTCGCCACGCTGCCGATCATTATGGTGTATCCTTTTGTGCAAAGGTATTTTGTGAAGGGGATTATGATGGGGGCTATAAAGAGTTAGATTGTTGGGGAATTGAAGAGAGCCCTTACCCGGGAGGGGTAAGGGCTTGTATTTTACGAAATCTTTCTCGATGTAAGTATGTTAATATGAAACATTCCCAGACTTTTGTTGAGTTATCTCGTGAACGGCTTCATCAATCTGCTCTTTAGTAACAATTAAAAGATTAGAAGTATCAAAAGTGTTTTTTTTCAGCAAATCTTAAATAATGAAGATATCTAACCAATTTTAATAAATGCTCTTAACTTCTCTTCTGACCAAGGAATAACGACTCCAAATCTTCCAAGTGCAGAAGCATTGATTGCCCCTCCCATTAAGTGTTTTCTACTAACTAAATGCTCTATTTCAATAGCCATAAAGCATCTTGCATTATGATTTTTTTTCAGTTTTAATTGTCTTTGTTATTTACAATAACTTTTCTGAAACACCATTTGAAATCAATTTCTCGATTTAAATAAACGCTATATATTTAAATATCGATAAATCAAGTAACGAAACTTTCATCTGAAATATTAAAAGAGAATTATCTGTAGATTATATTTTTAACATTGACCCACAATTTTTTCACGACTTTATTTTTTCTCCGGTTTTTTTTCATTATCATCTCTTTAAAGATCATCATTACACCAAATACTGTTAATGTCATAGCTAATAATAATAACGACGAATAGATATTCCACCACTCTGGAACCCACTCAAGAGGAATAATCATGTGAGAGATTGTAAAATAGAGAATCGCAACGCTTATCCAAAATAAAAATACGGATAGATGATATATGATTCTAAAGATGTTTGCGAGAATAACGAAAAAAGGGTTACTAAAGGAATCACTTACAAACTGCTTATAATCCTCATAGATAATGTCATGAGCATTCCAGAATTCTTCCTCGACCATAAGATAAAGTCCTTGTAACATTTTTAACAACTCTCGTTCATTAATCCGGTTATTTTCTTGTTTATATTTAGAGTGAGCCTCTTTAAAATCATAAAAATAACCCAGTATAAACGATGACCCTATATATCTGATTTTTGATTCCTTCCCCGAATACTCCTGCACAAAAGAATCAATTAAATCAAATTTCCTTGTTTTCTCTTCCGTTTTCACTATAACTGATAACATCTCAAACATAGGAAAATAGACTTCACTATAACTGATACTTAGTTCTTTTAAAAAAACTTCTCTTTTCTTAATTCGATAGTTAAACTGGTAACCTATATAAGCTGTTATCAGAGCGACAATAATGACCGAAATTTCAATACCAAAAACATTGGTCATAATATACTTCCCCCTAATAATCTAATCTTCTAATGAATGAAGAGAACGATCCAATAGAAGACCTATTCCTTCATAATTATTTTATTCAATACTATACTTGTTGGTACTAGTATTTAAACTTGAGATCAAGTAGTTCAAAATGAGATAACAACTCTTCATATAAAGGCTTTGGTGCACCTATTGGCTGGGAATGTCGTGAACCTTTTCTGCTTGTTTGCTCATAAAGTTCACACAGTTCATCAATTAATTCACTCTCAATACCCTTCAGCGAATCAACACTATTCATTCTGATATTAGGGCGATATCTCGAAATTATGCCACTTAAAAGTTTTTGTTCTACATAATCTTCAAGATATCCACTCATTAGATCGTATACATTTCGCAGCTCATACTCTGTTATATCCAATATGCTTCTTTGTTTAAAAGATTGAATTCTTTTATTTATCTCTCTATGTCGCTCTTTCATGGCACCTATATTATCTATTGCTTTATTAGCTTCTATATGAACTTGGCTTGATAATCGTGTGACTTTGTTAATTTTGTCCTTTCCAGGATCGCTTACCAACATGTTAAGAAAAACAAGATTATGAGTGAAAACAAAAACTTGATTCCCCTGATCAACTAATTTCATGATCCGTTTTGAGACATACTGCATCTTATCTTCATCTAAACTATTTACAGGATCATCAAAAATATAAACTCCTTGGTAGTTGTTAAGTTCAGATTGGGCAAAGAAATCTGCAAGAGAATGTATCTTTCTTTCTCCTTCACTGAATATTTGGGATAACTTTTTGTCATTTAAACTGTATACACGTTTGTTTACATCTCCTCTAGTACTGGTTTTGAGTCTCCATACATCAGGAGGAGAGAACTCTAAGTTTTCATATTCCTTTTTTAGCAAGTTCTCAAACTGCTTCATGATTTCTTCATTCATAAATTTAGTTTTCTGCTGTGCAAGCGAACGCTTAAATCTCGACAATTCACTTTTCCTTTTATCAATTACAGATATAATTTCATTAAGTTCAAAAAATTCAATAACCTTATGTTTATACAGCATAAGATCACGACCTATTACTAAGGGCTCAATTTGTTTTTGTAGTTCTAGTATTTTTTGTTTTTTCTGATCAAGTGAGCTCTTTAGCTCTACTGATTTAGTTTTCAATTGAATATGGAGTTCTAAGTAAAATTCGCAAAACTGTTTTATAGTTTCATAAATAGACTCCACATTAAGCGTACCTTTACTAACAAGTACTTCATGAATCTCTTCAAATGATTTTTTAACATCATTAGAATCAATACACTTTTGCCCAATTTTATTTATCTTATCAAATTCAGCTTCAATTCTAGGTTCAGTAGAAATCAGACTATCTAATAAGACCAGTACATTGTTTAGTCTAGAAATTGCTGCTTTTATTTTGTCCTCTAATCCTCTTAATTTGCTAGAGTGTTCAACCTGCAGTTCTCTATAAAGAGAAATTAATTTTTTTGACAGATCGGATTCTAGAGGCTGATGGCAATATACACATGTTTCTTCATTAAACTTTCTTTGCTCATTAGCTTCAAGAGAATTAACAAATTCAATACTAGTTGAAATGAAATTACTCCATGTTGTATTACTTATCCAGCTTTCAGGAACTATCCCTGAGTGAGCTGTCTGCCCATCTAATGCTAATTTAGCTAAATTGTAATCCGAAATTAATTTATTCACTCTGGTAAGGCTTTCCACTGTATATGATAATGTATACTCTTCATCATGAAAGCTACCAAATGTTCCAAGAATTTTACCAGTTTCAATTACAGCATTATCAATATTTCTTATGCTTTCTGTTAATTCTTCTCTGTTTAACAAGTCCAAAGATCTCTGTAAATGCTCTAATTCTTTGCTTTGTCCATCATTAAATACATGTTGATGAACCTTTTCTTTCGTAAAATTTCCAGTTAAAATGAATGGAACTTTTTCACTCAAAAATTCCTTTATCTGTTGAGCATCTTCTTTTCTCCGTCCTAATAAAAACAACATTTTCTCTTCTAGTGTTTCTAATACTTCTCTGATGTACACAAAATACTCACTTTTTAAATGTGCTAAATCAAACTCATTGATTTGGTCTTGTTCAACAATCACATTCGAAATTTGATTATCAAACAACATAATCCCAGTATCAGGATTACTTTCTTTTGAAGTCCATATTATATTCTGCTCCGACCCATTACAAATACAGGTGATTTCGACAACTGAGTTATTGTTACTCCCATATATACTTGGGATAACTTGTTTTGAATCTTTACCTAATACCTTACACAAACCGGTATATATCGTACTTTTTCCAGCACCATTCTTACCATAGAACACATTTAAACCAGGATTTAAAGTCATTTTTTCACTTAGATTCAAAAGACCAACATTTTCAATTTTTTCGATAGTTGCAATTCTATGTATATGTCTTTTTGGGTTCTGAACGGGATCATGATCTGCAGGATCGACCTCAGCTTTTTCAATAGTGCTAGAGATTTCTAGATTAAATAATTTAATAAGAAGCTCATCTATTATCTGTGACGTAAAACTATCATCTAGAACACCTGAGATCACTGGTTTTAGCCACGATGAACTTCTATACAGTGTCGAACTTTTCAGAAACTCAATTGCGTTCAATTGAGGCACCTCCAAATATGATAAATACTCTCATACAGTTATTCGACATAGTTCTAGAATCATCCTCCAAAAGAACCAATAGATTTGAAAAATTAACCTCTGGTAGTTCCGCCAGAGGTTAATTTTATGGTAATACCCTCTATCATCAGACTCAAAAAGCTTAACCCCATCATAAGAACTACAAATATATGACTAAAGACCCATCCCCATCTCCCTCCCCCCATAAAACACCCGCACACTCCCATCCTCATTCCCCTTCACCCTCGCCTCAACCAGCTTCCCTTGCTCCCAGCTCATATCCACCTCAATATTCCCTTTCGCCTTCAGCCCTTTCACACTGCCCGTCGGCCACATCGCCGGCAGTGCAGGCAGAAGATGAATCTCGTCTTCGTAGCTCTGCAGCAGCATCTCCGCAATGGCGGCGGTGCCGCCGAAGTTGCCGTCGATGACAAAGATGTTGGCCTCGGCTCCGGCTACGCCGGGCTTGGAGTAGGTGAGCATGTTGTCGAAGCACAGCTCCCCGATCAGATGGGCGATATGCTGCACGGCTTGATCCCCGTCATGCAATCGGGCGTAGGAGAGTCCGAACAGCGCCGCGGTAAATTCGATATCCTCCAGGTCGGGCCGGCTGTTACGGTTCTCCAGTGTCACTCGGGCTGCCGCAGCGAGTTCCGGCGTACGATGCGGCGTGATTTGGCTGCCGGGATACAGGGCATATAGATGCGACAGATGGCGATGCTCCGGCTGCGCCTCCTCATAGTCCTCCAGCCATTCCTGCAGCTGCCCCTTTTTACCGATCATCAGCGGAGGCAGTTGATCCAGCGCCGTCTGCCACTGCTGCCGAAGCGCCTCATCCACGCCCAGCGTCTGTGCTGCCTTCACGCAGAACGCCAGCAGATCCCGAACCTGGACCTGATCCATGGTCGGGCCCATGGACAGCTGCTGATGCCCATCCTCCGGATGGCCGGTATAAAAGCTGTTCTCCGGCGAATTCGACGGACCTGTGACCAGCCAGCCATACTTCGGATGCACGGTCATGTAATCCATGAAAAAGGCTGCGGCCTCCTTCAGGACGGGATAAGCCAGCTCCTCCAGAAAAGCCTGATCGCGGTTGTACGCGTAGTGCTCCATCATATGCGTCGCGATCCACAATCCGCCCGTCACGTTCAGCCCCCAGGAGGTTCCCCACCCCGGTGATGCAAATCCCCAAGCATTGGAGAATACATGGGCCACCCAGCCTTCGGCATCGTAATAATGGCGCGCCGCCGAGCGTCCGGCCACCGATAGCTGCTGGATATACCGCATGAGCGGCTCATGGCTCTCGCTCAGGTTCGCGGCCTCCGTCGGAAAATAGTTCATCTGGGTGTTCACATCCAGGTGATAGTCACAGCTCCAGGCCATTTTGTTGGCTTCGCCGTCATTCCATATGCCTTGCAAATGCATGGGCAGGATGGAGTCTTGTCGTGACCCGCTAATGGTCAAGTACCGGCCATATTGATAAAACAACGCAAACAATGCCGGATCATCCCGCTTGCCCTGCTTAAACCTGCCGATCCGCTCGTCCGTAGGCAGACTGGAATGCTGACTGCTTCCCAGATCTAAGCTTACACGGGCATACAGCGGCTGATAATCCGCCAGATGCTTGGCTCTCAGCGCGTCATATCCCAGCAGCACAGCCTGATCCAGCTGCAACGCGCTTTTCTCACGCCAGCCCTCACCTTCTTGACGGTAATCCGTATTCACCGCAAAATAAATCGCCGCCTCATCCACCCCGGCTACGCTTATGGTGTCATCCGTGCAGCTCACCTGCCCGCCTTCCGTTACGACGCGCAGCTGGCCTTGGCAGGACACCCCGCACTCCCCGTTGCTATGTACGCTTTCCAGCGCCTGTCCCTGGAATTCGATCGTATCCTTACTAGTAACGACAGCATGAAAAGGACCATTCTCGCCTCGAATCGAAATGCGGAATGACACGCCTGACGAACCCTGGCTGCTGCGGATCCGCGCAACAATGACCTGATCGGCATGGGAAGCAAAGACCTCTCGCGTCATCTCCGCTCCATCGATCTCGCAAAAAGAACGTGCCACCGCCTCCTCCAGATCCAGTTCCCGATGGATTAGCGGCTCAACTGCTGCATCTTGTCTCCCGCCTTCGGATGGCTTCACGTTATGATCAAACTCCAGAACGACTTGGCATAGTCCCAGATTGGTGCCAAAATTCAATTTTTCCGGCTCCAGGAGCTTCTTGGCCAGTCGATCGCCTTCGCGATAATTGCCCTGGAAGAAGTGCTTCCGCATCTGCTCCAAATCCGCTTTGCTGTTGCTTCGCCCTTGAGCCGGCTCCGGCTGGCCAGACCAATAGGTGGTTTCGGAGATATTCCATATTTCTCTGTCAGGAGTGGATACCACCACATTCCCCATTCGGCCATTGCCGATCGGCAGCCCTTGCGACCAGCCCTGAGCCGGTTTCGTATACCAAAGCTTCATTTCTGACATGTTCATTCTCCTCTTCATCTGATTTTCCAATATCGAGACAAGCACTACCCTTACAGCAAAAGCAAGAAATCGCGATCCCCGGATGGAGCCGAGAACCGCGATGAATTTGCAGTTGTTCATGATTAATCTATGTTTACTTGTTATGGATTAGGGACGATTTTATAAAGCTTGGATTCGGCCGCTTTTAGCGTCACATCCAGCGAAGAGCCAGACGACGTCTGAGATTGGCCGCTCCATACATCCGTCACCGTATAGGACGCCGCCCCTTCCGAAGCGATACCGGCCCGAACGAGATCCACGGTGTGCTGTGCCGCATTTTGTGTGTAGTTATACACGGCAACGTAGTGGGTTCCCTGATCGTTTAGCACGAATACGTTTGCTGCCTGCGTGCCCGTGTTGCCTTCTACCGGCCGGAACGCCTTGCCCTTCATCGCCAGCCCGTTCACTTCCGGGTTGGTCAGCAGCGTTTCCATGTACTGCCGTGCCGTCGCATCCGTTACGTCATCCGAATTCAGGAAGACCGTGCCGGAGATCGCGGCCGCATGGACGCGAGACTGCGCGCCTTCCATCGATCCGCCTTTGGTTAAGTGCATATAGTCCGGATCGGTATAATGGTAGATCGTTCCGTTCTGCCACCAGCCGTACGTGAGATTGTTCAGCTGGTATTCCGTGCTGCCGATGCTGCCGTCGATATCGCAGGAGATGCGGCGGCTGTGCGCATATTGGCTTGGGAACAACGGCGCGATGGAAGCGCTGATGAACATGGAGCCGTCCAGCACTTCATTCACGTAAGCCATCCCTTGGTTATAGGCCTGGATGCCGGTTTGAACGCTAGGGTCATCATGCTTGCCTTCCATTGCCCCATGGCTCAGAAAATCGATTTTGATATATTCAAAGCCCTTGCTCTTGAACTTATTCATGTAATAATCGATCCGCTGCTTCACGCCCGGATGCGTCGGATCCACGGCATAAGCGCCGTCCAGCGTCGGCAGCACGTTGCCGTCCAAATCGCGCAGCACGATATCGCCGTATTTATATTTACCGTTCGTCCCTTCGACTTCCTGCTCCATATTGTTGCCCCAGTACACGAACGGCGAATAATAGATGCCGGCCTTCTGTCCATTGCTATGAATGAGCTGTACCAGATCCGTCAGCTGCTGATCCGTCATGTTATCCCAATAGGAATCGAGATTGATGTAGATATTGCCTTCATTGTTGAAGGAATGGTTCTGAATATGGTCTTTAAAATAATTTGAGACCGAAACTGCCTTGTCAAAGCTTAAATCGCTGGCATACGCTCCCCAGCTGTTCCAGCCGACCGGAACGCCTTCAGGAATGTCTTCGCCAAAGGCCAACGGAGGCTGGATCGCTGCATTCACCTGGCCAAACGCCTCCATCCCGGTCCGGTAGTCCTCGAAAAAGCCGATCATGATTTTCGGCGAAACAATTTGCTTGCCCGTTACCTTTCCATGCGGGATCGTGTCCCATGTGGAGGTGGATGACGTAAATCCGCCATATACGCGCAGTTTGTTCAATTTGTCATTCGAGCCGCTCCAATAGATGCCGGTCTTCCACGTGTCATGCGTCACCGATCCGATGACGAGGCCGTTCCGGCTCGTATTGTCATAGATCGCCGTCAGCTCCGAGCTGATATACAGATCGTTGTTGAGCCCGGTATTCACCGTCTTCGCTTGGTATCTGGACCAAGCATCATTGTCGAACGGAACGACGAGGACCCGGTTATCGTCATAGCTGCCGATGTCGATGCCGCCTCTCGCTTCCATCGCGATGGGTGCGATGTTCCCCGTAGATATTGCGGAATGATGGGAAGCGACTGTTTCCGTAAGCAGATACGGCCCGTCTTCATAGACGTAATAGATTTGGCTGAGCGATGGCATTCCCCCATCCTCATTCACGACCGTCACCTTGATCCCCTTGCCGGTAGCATCCTGGAATGGGACCACTTGATTTTTATAGAATTTATGATGTTTATAATCTGTACTTGCAACCATCCGGTCGAGCTGGATCTCGCTGTATAACCCTTTGGCAACCGGTTTGCCGTTCCAATTGTATTGCGATAATCCGGTCGAGGTGTTGTACAGCAGCTCATACGTCGGATTGGATACCTTAAAGCCGTTGGCATATTCGGTTAAGGTAATGGAGCCATAGCTCATGGCTTTCTTTTGCTTGCCCAAATCGCCAATGCTGCCATCCGGGCCTGATCCGTTTTCGCCGGCTGAATCAAAGGTCAGCTCAATCTTGTCAAAGTCGGGCGAGTATCCGCCTGCGTCATCGAACAGAATCGTGTTGCTGCCCTGATTCAAGTAAATTTGAATCTGATAGGAGCCGATCGTGTTCCAATCCGCTGTTTTCGGAAAACTGAAATTCTCCTTCTCCGCTCCGTTCACGGAGATCGAAGCCGCGCGGGAATCCCCGGAGATGTAGAACATGTTCATATTGTAGATACCGGCCTTATCGGCCTGAATCCCGTTGAACGTCAGCGTGGAGCCGCCGTATAGATTGCCGGCTTTTTGCCCGCCTGAACAGAAGCCGCAATCGACCGCTCCTGCATTGCCGGTAAACGTGTTCTGAGATGCCTCGGCCTCGTAGGAAAGGATGCCTCCGGCCGTTTGACTCGGCTGCTGCGGTTCTGCCGAAGCCAAGGAGCTGCCTAGCACAGACCCCGCTAACAGAATCGATAAGAAGAGCATGAATGGCTTTTGGAAGAATGTGAACGGATGAATACGCACTGAACCTCTCCTCCTTCTATTGATTTCGGATTAATTTCAGGATTTTCGACTCGGCTGGCGCCAGCTCGACCACAAGCGTGCCTTCCGATTGACCTGCCGTTCCTTCCCACACATCCAGAACCGTGTAAGAAACGTGCGCCTCGAGGCCGCAGCGTTCCAAGGTAACCGTCTTCTGCACGGACTCGGCCCCGTCAAAGTTAAATACGGCAATATACGTGGTTTCCGCTTCGCTCGGATGGGTCAGCACAAACATATCCGCAGCCTGTTTCCCGAGATTCCCTTCTACGGGCACAAAGGTTCTGCCCAGTCTCGCAATCTCGATGATCGCCTCATTTCCCAGCCAGTTCTTGGCGCGCCATGCCGCTTCCTCATGCCGGAAGTCATCGCCCAGCAGCAGCACCGTTCCCGAGATCACGGACGCGGTCAGACGGCTTCGCCCTTCATGGCGGGTCGTCGAATCTTGGTTGAAGCTTTTATAGATCACGGCATGGTCCGGATCGTTAAATCGGTACAGCGTATCGTTCATCCACCACCCGTGCGTCAGCGAGTTAAGCAAATATTCCGTATCCTGGATCGTTCCGAACACATCGCAGGAAATTCTGCGGCTGTGCGCATAGGAATAAGGGAACAGCGGGGCAATCGACAGGTTGATGAAGAACGGTCTACCGATCCGCTCCGGGGAGAGTTTATCCGTCAGATACGACAATCCGTAATTGTATGCAGCGATCCCCGTCGTAATATCCGGGTTATAATGCTTGCCTTCCAGGGCCCCGTGAGCCATGAAGTCCAGCTTGATATACTCAAATCCCTCGGAAACGAATTTATCCATGAACCAATCGATTCGCGCCAGGTTCCCGGGATGCGTAGGATCAATCGCAAGTCCGCCGTCAACATCCGGCAAAATCTCGCCATCCTGGTCGCGAAGCAGGATATCGCCGTAGGTGTACTTCCCATCGGTGCCCTCCACGGGGCTGCCGAACCCAGCCGGACTTCCCCAGAAAGCAAACGGCGTCCAGTATATACCGGGTTTGTGCCCGTTCTCGCGGACCCTTTTCAAGGCATCCTCCATCTCGGCAGGCGTCAGGCGATCCCAGAACGCATCGAAATTCATGTACAGGGTATCCTCGTTGTGAAAGCCCTGCGGCTGAACCTCCCGCTTCAGAAAATCGCTCGTCGCCACATAGAGATCGTAATCCAGCGTGCTCATGGCGGCCGACCAGCTGTTCCAGCCGATCGGGACGCCGCCTTCCCAGCTCAGAGGAGGCGCTATCTTAGCATTCGCTTCCCCATACGCTTCGAGTCCTGTCCGGTAATCGTCGTAATCTCCTACCATAACCAGCGGAGATTCAACGCGCGTTCCTCTTACGTAGCCATGCGGCTGGGAATCTCGGGTCATAGTGTCGGCCGCGCCTGCGTACAGTTCCAGTTCATCCAGCTTGCCTGCGGTTTCCCCTTTGACGCGAATGCCGGTCTTCCACACGTCATGACTGATCGATCCCAGAATCAATCCATTGCGGCTATCCGGCTGGAACAAGGCCGTCACTTCGTAGCTTTCCGTCTCCAGCGGGGCCGTCTCCGTGAGATAGCGCACCCATTTGTCATTGTCATACGGCACGCGCAGCACATGCAGTGCTTCTCCCGGAACCGTCTCGTTCCCGCTTGATACGCTATCGGTTTTCACCACTGCGATGCGGTTTACCTTTAAGTCTCCCTGACCGACTATGACGACCTGCGTGATAAAAGATGAAGCCCCCTCATAGACGTAAAAATGCTGTACCAGGCCTGGGAGCAGATCGGATTCATGCTTCATCACGACATGGATGCCTGTTCCGAACGGATCTTGGATCTTCTCCGGCTGGCCTATCATATAGTGGCGGTCGTAATGTCCCGTATGGTATTCCCGGCCCTGCCATCGTAAGCCGCTTCGTACATCTTGCAGAGCGAATCCCCTGCTGCCTGCGTAGTTGTAACTGCCTTTTTCCAAATCCACCTCAATGGCCACCAGACCATTCGCCAAGCGAATGTGAGATGTTTCCGCATTCACCCCCACGTTCACCGCCGTATCGCTGCTTCCTAACATCTGTGGATTGCCTCCTTCTGCGTGCATCTGTGCTGCATTCAGGACGTTTAGTTTCAAGCGCCTATTGCAGCTTGCTATCATTATAGAAGCGGGGGTAAAGCGCTTACTATACAACGATCTTCCGATCCATATCGGGATATAACGCATCTAGAGCGAATCATTTGTTAAAATGCAATATGGGCTGGACCGTGATCAAATGGAGTTGAAATATGTCATTGACACGACACCAAATGGTGGCCTAAAATCAAAGTATCACTAAATGGTGTCCAATTAGAAGTTTGGTTGAAGATATAGCGATTGCCATACCGATAACGTTATAAGAGGGAGATGGGAAAATGAGTTTTTTTCAGGATATGTTCTCCATATTCAAGAAGAGAGAACTATCATTTATAGAAAGCCGCAAAGAATCAGAGGATGTCTATTCTTTTCTATTTGAAAGAGAGAAAGATTTAACCTGGAAGGCTGGGCAATACGGTTTGTTTAGCATTACTCATAAGACCATAAAAAAACCTACAAAACCATTCAGCTTGGCAGCTGCTCCTACAGAGAATATGGTTAAAATAACAACGCGCATCGGTGATGATCCTAGTGATTTTAAAAAAGCTCTATTAGAATTAAAACAGGGAATGAAAGTTAAAATGAGCGGCCCTGTCGGTTCTTTTTATATGCAAGATAACAGTCCTTCGCTTCTGATCGCAGGCGGAATTGGAATCACACCATTTCGGTCGATCCTTAAACAATTAGAGGCAGAAGGGAATCATGACGGGAAGCAAAGAAAGCTGCTCTATTTGGATGGCAAAAAGTCTTATATCTTCAAGAATGAGCTAGATGAAATGGCTAACCATCCTTCATTAACTGTGACTTATCTTGATTCAAGAGATGACTTGCATCAGGAAATCGATACGTTTAACACCTTATATAAAAACAATGGAAAATACTTTATTGCGGGCCCGAAGTCATTGGTCGATTCTATTTCCAGCCATTTGCAGAGTAATCAGATTTCGAAGCGAAATATCAAAAAGGATGCCTTTTTTGGGTATTAGTTTAGAATGAACATTAGAGATTAACACTAACTCTCTAATCGAGTGATCGTCATTTCCAGGTATATCTGAAAATTTCACTTATAAAATCATGAAGCAGAGGTGGTGAAATTAACGGCGGTCCCTTCATCCATCATTAGATGACTAACAACAAAATTAGACTTTTAGGAGGGTTGTCGTGATTGAGAATCATCCGTCCCGCGATGTATTTGACGCGATTGCAGATCCCACTAGGCGTCAACTGATTCATCTGTTATCACAGGCAGAGGAGAAACCGCTTCACGAACTAAAGGCACAATTTTCAATGGGCCGTACAGCGGTATCCAAGCATTTGACCATCCTTAAAGAGGCCGGGCTGGTGCTCGACCGGAAAGTAGGCAGAGAAACGCGATTTAAGCTAAACCCCGATCCGCTTAGAGAAGTTCAAGATTGGGTGGCTTTCTACAGCAAATACTGGACTACAAATATGCTGCGCTTGAACCAGCTGTTCGAGGAGGAAGAAGAATGAGTTTAATCTTATCCATGGATTTTCAGTACACGACATCGATCGAGAAGGCTTGGGCTGCCTTAACCGATTCAAGTAAGTTGGCAAAGTGGATCACGGAAAATAATTTTAAGCCTATCGTTGGACATCGTTTTCAGTTTCGCCATGAGCCGTCCGAATATTGGGATGGAATCGTTGACGGCGAAGTACTTATCGTAGAACCGCCCAATCGGTTGTCCTATTCTTGGGCTACCGGAGACGAGCGGCATACCGTCACCTGGACGCTGCAAGATTTAGGCGACGGCAAGGTTAACCTTCATCTCGAACAAACGGGCTTCTCCCATGTTCATGGACTCGAAGGGGCCAGATATGGCTGGAGTGAGTGGTTCGGCAGGTTTGAAAACGCGTTGGATCAATAACAGGCGTCCAACTCTTCTTGACTCGAATCAAGATAACCGGCTGCAAATTTGCAGCCGGTTATCTTGATGTCTACTTTGGATCAACTGACGCTTATCGTTTCGGGTCAAGAACGCAATGAACTTCCCTCGTATAATTTTGATGCTGCACAATACCTTAATTAAAAGTCATCCATGCCGTACTTCCTAAAATCTCGAAATTCTGCTTGAACCAGAAATTCCGTGATTTTTCCAGCGTATAGACATACATTTTTTTGTTCGGATACTTTGCTTTGAGCCAGTTCACGAAGGAAGCCGCGTATCCTTTGTTTTCGAATTCTTTGAGTACATCCAAGGCTTGGATAAAGATAAAATCCTTCTTATTCTTGACATCAATATAGAAATCCTTCTCCAAATACCGCTCATCGGCGCTAAAATAATCTTGTTCGGCCTTCTGCATGAGCTGCTTCCCGTTATCGTATTCCCACACGACTCCGTACCCCACCATCTCATCTTCCGCCTCAATGATATAGATTTCTTCCGGTAATTCCGCTAGGTCCATCGTGCTCAGTTCCCCTGCATGATAAGCCGATTTAATTTCACTTAAACATCGCTGCATTTCTTGATCAAATGACTTTGTAATCATCGTTGGCATTCTCTATTCTCCTTATGATCCATTAGCAAACATCTTCAAATCAAAAAGGCAGGGCTAACATACGTTCCCTGCTTCTCCAGTAGAATGTGTATGGGTTATTGTCCTTCGCAAGTCTACCACAGATTCAGCGGTACGTAACCGTTCAACCCATAATAGCTAATTCATTGAAAGATCACGTCAACCACCTTGGTCAATACCACGCACTCTCTGACAAAGATCCCTAAACAACAAAAATAGAATACGGACAGCTTCAGCTCTCCAAATTGATCCTTCCAAAAACGTCTGCGGAACAAGGAGATGATATCCGGCGTCAACGAATACTTTACCGACTGTTTCAGGTCATCCGCATCATCGAAAATCCTTCTGAAAATCCACTTATATATCGGAATATTAAGAATAAACAAGACCACATACATTAGAAGTTCCACGAGGCCACATCACCGTCCTAGCCTAAACATGCTTCCACCAGATCCCCGCGCATTCCGGCACGGTTGACCATTGGTTCGCCTGAATTTTGTCCGTCAGCTCTTCTCCGAAAAAGAATCCCGTGTGATGCAGCGCCTCTTCCACTGTTTCAAAAACATAATCCGTTCGAATCCACTGATGGTTAAATCCATATCGATGCTCCAACTGTTCGTAATAACCCGTTAAGAAATCGGGAGGATTCGGTGTCTCCGTTCCGGTACCCATCGTTTCCAGAATCACAATCGTCCCGCCTGGTCTCAATACTCGCTGCAGCTCTGTCATGACAAGTTCAAGATTCTTACGCCAATCGTCATGACTCGAATCCGCCAGATAACTAATGCTCCAGCCCGATACGATCAGATCCACGCTCGATGAATCAATCGGCAGGCTGCGATGATCAGCGACTACGGTCGTCCAATTACGAGAATTATAGGCTTCAGACAATTTATCATCCAAAATATCCAGCATCGGCTGCGCTATGTCAGTACATATCAAAGATCTGGCGTCTCCAGCTAGCAGCATAGATAATCGCCCTGATCCTGCCCCCAAATCAAGTACATCCAGCCCCTCGAATGGCTTTTTTTCATAAATAACCCCCGCTAAATCAGGCTGCTTGCTAATCATGGCCTCATAAGCTTCGGCCTGCTTATCGTATATCCCGTTCGTTGACATACCATGCTCCTCCTATCCACCTAGATTACTGATTTAATTCTCCGCAGAGGTTCCTTGACTTGTGTTTATGAGTCCTTCAATCAACTTGTACAAAAAGCACAGTAGAAGCGAAAAGGCCATCATCATGAAGTACGAGTTTACATTAAAGAATTGATTATTCATATGTATCGATAAAATACCGGACTCACCAGAACTAGAAAAAGTATGCTCAGAGGGATGAACAGCAGGATGGCAGGGTTGCCATTACCCGAACCCGTGCCGAGTTTAGGTGTCATCGCATTCCAGAATAGAACCACGAGCAGACAGAGAAGCGCACTTATAAACAGCCAGGTGAATCGTTTCATCTTCAATGATCCTCCCTCCCCTCAAGCTTCCCTGCAAAAGCCTATTATCTCTTCATGAACGAGCTCAGGCATCTCATGATTGATCGCATGGCCCGCGCCCGGAACGAGGTGGAACCGCATCCCATTCGCCTCCAGTCTGGCAACCGCCTTCGGATAGCAACTAAGCAGATCCTGCTCACCTATAACGAACAAGGTCTTGCTGCGTATAGTCTGAATGTCGGCAGACGAATGGATTGTAATGGCGTGTTTCATCATGGAGCGATTGTTAAAGTACTTCAGCAAGTAGACCCAGTGCTGCATAAGCTCCGGATGGTTCTCGAATGCATCTGCATTCGTACCGCACAGCTTGCGAAGCAGTTTACGCACACTCCGTTCTGAAGGAAACAGTGCTTCAGGCAGAAAAGCCCGCATCATTTTGCTCATCAGCTCAGATTGACTTCCGGCAATGCCGCCAGCCAAGCATACAATTTTTCTTACCCGATCCGGTCTGACAATGGCGTAATGATAAGCCAGATAAGCTCCATAGGATACGCCGGCAATATAGGTTGCGTCAACATTCATCGCCTCAAGGATCTCGTCCAACCATTTTGCCTGATTGAAGTCATGCGCATACCGGTCATTCGGCTCGCTTTTTCCCGAACCTCCGATATTATCCACGGCGATGATAAGA
This sequence comes from Paenibacillus sp. FSL W7-1332, assembly GCF_037969785.1. Classification (NCBI taxonomy): domain Bacteria; kingdom Bacillati; phylum Bacillota; class Bacilli; order Caryophanales; family Paenibacillaceae; genus Paenibacillus; species Paenibacillus sp. FSL W7-1332. The sequence continues at coordinate 5,130,521 of NZ_CP150209.1, forward strand.
AAGTTCCGGGATAACTCCGTCACATTATATATCCACATCATGGCGACGTTATCTCCCGTTCCATGCAATAACAGCAGCGGGGGAAGATCCGATGAACCTGCCGTTATTACGTGAGTCATCCCGTACGAGGTGGATATATTGTGCTGCTCGTAAGGTACCGTCCATCCTGCCATCAGGCGGTCATAGGATTCATAGACGAGCTTTTGTCCATTATCGCTTTTAAATCGCTTCAATTACTGCACCTCCAAGACACTGGACTTTACCCTTATTGCTAATTCTCATGGTATTCGGTATAAATATGAATCAATTCTTCCAGCTTATGTATCGTCCGATATGGCTTTATTTCTTCAGAGTAGTTCCAATTTCCATCTCGCGTAAACCATATGGGTTTGATTCCGCATTGCGCTGCTCCGATGATATCGTTATGCGGGTGGTCGCCGACGAACCACGTCTCTGTTGGCCGTACGTTTAGCAAATCTAAAGCCTTCCTATAGATCCTGGGATCCGGTTTTTTGACGCCAGCCTCTTCGGAAATCACGATGGAATCGAAGTACTCGCGTATACCCAATTGACGGATCTTCCCCTCTTGAACTTGGACGGTTCCATTCGAAATGATGCCAAGCCTCAGCCTCTTAAACTTCAAATGACGCAGTACGGGTAACAGCTGATCCATCGGCTGGATACAAAGCGGGATGGCTTCCCTGAAAAATGTCAGGTATTCATCGGCCGTAGGCGGATTCTCCCACGGAAGATGCTCGACCAGCATCTTATACACTTCACGCTTATCCCGGTAGCCGTTCTGATCCGCTTCCTTAAATCGCTTGGCTATCCTAAACTGAGCATCTTCATCGGAGTCTGGGAAATACCTGGCAATCAATCGCTCAATAAACGAGTCAATCGCCGACCTTCTGTCCGTTAATGTCTCATCCAAATCAAAGATTATCGCTTTTAACGTCATAGGGGACCTGCTTTCTATCAGAAATGTGCCCGCTCTCCATTCGCTTTGATGAAAATATGTTCCGGATATTTTAAAGCCGTGGGTGGCAGCTGATCCTCCGGAAAGAATACGAGTTCAGCAAACTCGTCATTCTCAAGATCCAACTCTCCCGAAATGATGCGGCACTCAAACACAATCGTGAGGTACTCCACTTGATGTCCGTTGCTGTACGTATATCGGCGTTCTTTTCCACCATATACTCCAATGATTCGTTCAGGTACGATATCCAGCCCAGTTTCTTCCTTCGCTTCACGAACCATCGCCTCTGCCGGGGATTCTCCCAGCTCGATGGCACCGGCTACAAGTCCCCATACATCTTCGCGATGCTTTCTTCCAAATAAAACAAAATCCTGATCATTACGGATAATGCCCGCAACGGACGGCATGAATATTAACTGGTCTCCGATCTTTTCTCTTAGATCCTTATAGTAATCTGACATTCCCATGGTTTGATAGCTCCTTTGGATTCCTAATAAAATGATAGCCGCCCCAATGGCCGCGCGGACTTCTCATGAGAACCTCTTGATTCTGATTGAACACAATGCCTCCATAAGCATACTTGGACCTCCAGCTCAATTGGGCTCACTCCTTATGTAACTTCGCGTTTTCACGGTTCAATATGGATGTAATCTGCGCGATATGATGCTGGTTGTGCCACACAAATCGCTGCAGTGCGATATCCAGGGTAATGCTGCCGAGTACTTGAGTTCTCATGGTTCTTTTGAAATCCTCGGGCCGTAAGTCCTTAAGCAGTATAAGAAAACGAAAATGAAGTGTTTCCAGAAGCGTAAGCGAGTTCTCAATGGGAACCTCCGTGTAATCACTCAGTTCAGCCCATAAATCCTCTCGGTACGAGTTTGCCACCGGCTCCTCCTCGGTCAATGCACGTTTAAATCGCAGATATGCGTTCATGTCGTTATCAGCCAGATGGTGCACGATTTGCTGAATGCTCCACCCCTCTTCACGATAAGGCATATGCAGCTGGGAAAGGGGACATTTCATTATGATTTGCCGGAGCGTCGGTACGATTGAAGGTATCTGTTGTATAAACCTCTGCCTCTCCTCCAATGTCGGCTCCACCTTTGGCTCAAAGGAACCCAGGGGAAAACGGATGCTGGCCACTTCCTTACCTCCTCGATACATCATCGTATCCTTCACATACGAAAGAACTGTGTTCCACAGCAAAAAATAATACGAAATTATCCGCTAAGCATTATGAATATGCGATGACCCCGAAGTTAGAAGCAAAGAAGGATGAAACAATTCAAGCGAGTGCTGCACGCCATTATTGAGATTCTCAACGATCTGTCTCATGACTTCGACATCCCTGATCTTCATGCTGTGATCAGCTAAGATGTCAGGCAGTGTGACCCACCGGGCATCCTTAATCTCGCCTGCTCCCAAATGAAGCGAGCCTCCCACCACTTTTCCGGTAAAATGAAACATGATCACAGGGTGATTCAAGCTGATTATGAATGGATACACGCCTGTAGTGCCTGTCAAATGCACATCATATCCTGTCTCTTCCTTCACTTCTCTTATAGCCGCCTCGAACATAACTTCCCCAGGCTCGATGCGCCCTCCCGGGAAGTTCCAGGTATCCCGTACCGAAGGTTTATTTTCTTGGATGATAAGCACTTGATCCCCTTGAACAAGGGTCACGCTGACCACGAGCACAATTCCCTTTTCCGTCATATCCACATTCCTTTGCGTATGGTCTTAAATAAACAAAACCCACCTTTGGCGTTAACCATGAGGAGGGTTCTTGGATGAAATATCAACTGCTTAACATCATTCTACCGTTAACGGACATAACGCGCAATCGCGCGACGTTGTTACAACTTCAACTCAAATGACTCCCCTTTTCGCGCATAATGATCCAAGCTTGTCCATAAGGATCCATAAAATCCAGAAACCATGCAAAGCCTTCGTCCCGAATTTGCTCAATTCTCGCACCAGCGGCAGATAAAGTAGAGCTCAGTTCTACGATATCCCGATTGGTTTTGAATATAAATGATGCCTCTTGTCCAGACTCCAGCTCCCTTGCTTTCACGCATTCCAATATCAAATTCGGGCTGTTGTACAACGTTAACATATAGAAGCCTTCTTCCTGCATCAATATGTTGAATCCTAAATTTCGGGTATACCAGTCAGCCGCTGCATCAATGGTATCTTTTGTAAAGACCATACGGATGTCGTCCAATCCCTCAAGAACCGGAATGGGCTCCTCCGCAGGCTCCACATGCGGCATTGGGGCTGGCTTATAACCACCTTCAAGATAGAGGGCTTCGATCTCACGGTCCTGCATGGCACGATTATAGATTCGCAGGTCGTCGATACGCCCTTGGAAAAAGAAATACGGTTCATCGGTTGATTTTCTACCTACAATACATCGGTTCTTTATTATAGGGTGTAAAACTGCCTGTACGCTCAGCAACGAGACGGCCATTGACAACCATTCGGTAACGGGATTTCTCATAGGTTATAACCACATGATACCAGTGCTCCTTCACGATCTTGGTGTTCATCGATAGATCCGGTTCTCTAAGGAAACCATGGAACGTAATATACTCATCCTTCGTGCTAAGCTGCATCGCCCGGTTCTGGTGATGGCCATCTTGCGAGACAATCGCGCTATGCCATCCACGGAGGATCTTGTGTGCATCATAATAACACCATACGGATACTGAAAAAGCATCATTCACAAGAATGGGCGGTTGATCGATCCGGACATAATGACTTCCGCCATCCAACACTAAAGCCCCGCCCTTCCGGCCAAAGCGGTCTTCGCCATAATTCCCGCCTTCTAGTCGCCCATGATGTCCCTCCCCGCTGGTATCTCTCACATTGCCGTCGAACAAATACTCAAGCACGAGTCCTTTTCGTAAATCGATGTTATGGACTGTCCTGCCAAAAAGCTCATCGATCGTGACCCCGAATACATCTGCCAGTATCGGAATCAGTATAATATCCGGGCAAGATTGTCCATTCTCCCATTTACTTACGGCTTGATAGCTGACACCGAGTCTGTTAGCCTATAGCTCCTGTGTGATGCCGAGCTGTTTTCGAAGCCTGCCAATATTGTTACCAATCACGCCGTTTGCCTGATTCATCAATCCAGACACCACGCTTTCCATGAGATGCCTCTACTATACACAACAACCTCACGAAAAAACATAACGCGGAAGTAGAGTAAGCTAACATGCACTCAACCTCTGGTTGAGTGCATGCTTTGTCCATCTTCACGTGAGATTAAGGGTCTTAGATCGTAACAATCGCATGATCAATATATCCTTCTTTCCCGCGTAGCCCCCTCAAGCCACGAGATAAGCCCTATTTGGCTAACGTAGATTTCGTTTTGCACCACAATATAAGGAAACGGCACCCCCTCGGAATCACCCTGCGCTCTTAGCGCATTCTCGGATGAGATGATCCTCTTCACCTGAGACTCGGTGAGGTTCAAGAATTCGGCCGTTTGTTCAAGAGTCATTAATGGGCTTTCCGTTTGCATCGAATAGGCTTCATCCGTTACAGCTGGCACAGACTTTACACCCTCAGTCCTCTGAAGTATAAAACTTGCCGTTCGATGGATATCCCGATAATCAAAGAGCAGATCAATGCGCTCTAATTCAATGGCTTCAAACCATATCACTTCGATTCCTAAATGGTATATTCCGGATACACTCATCCATTTCCTCCACGATTACCCAAAAGGAAAGCAAAAACCTAAAATATTGTAAATACGCAGCCAACTAAAAATAAGATATGATATGGGCAAATCAGGAAGGGAGGACAGAATACATCTACTTAACGTCCACTTTAGAAGGAATCAATTCTTGCACATGACAAAGGAGGAACTTTAATGAGAATCCCCAAAATCACCAGCCTGTTCATGATGCTAACATTTCTGACGACGGCGTCGCTCTCCCCTTCCGGCGAGTTGGGGAGTACCGCGGAAGCAGCGCCTGGGCCTTTGCGTGTTATGAGCTTCAACCTGCGTTATGCCGCCAATGACAGTCAACCTTGGGAGAAACGCCGCCCCGTCACCAAGAATCTCATCCTGGAGCATAAACCGGACGTCATCGGAACGCAGGAAGGGCTTCACCGGCAAATCCTCGATCTGGAGAATGATCTGCCGGGATATGGTCGGATTGGAGTCGGACGTGAAGGCGGGAGCTTAGGGGAGTATATGGCGATCTTTTATAATACGGAACGACTGAAGCCATTGGAACAGTCTCACTTCTGGCTGTCCGATACGCCCCAGACGATCAGCTCCGCCAGCTGGGGGAACCAGATTCCGCGGATGGCAACCTGGGTTCGCTTCCAGGATCTTCAGAACGGCAAAACCTTTTATATGGTCAACACGCATCTGGATCACCAATCCGAGGTTTCCCGGCAGAAGAGCGCCGAACTCATTGTCGACAAAATGAAGGCTTTTGCCTCGGATATCCCCGTTGTCGTAACCGGCGATTTCAATACCCGGCCGGGAAGCGATACGTATTCGATTTTTACAAGCTACGGGATGTCGGATGGACATGTCACCGCCAAGAAACGCACCAACGATGACCTGGGAACCTTTCATAATTACAAGGACCCTACGGGCGGCGGCAGCGGAAACCGGATCGACTGGATTCTGCACAGCCAGGGCTGGAATGTCCTGCACAGCGAGATTATTAATTACAATGAAGTCGGCCAATACCCTAGCGATCATTATCCCGTCATGATGGAAGGTACCCTGCAAAGATCCAATAAAACCACCGAAGAAACGGTACCTAATCTGCCCTTAACCACCGCCCTGCACATCACCGAGGTGGTCGCTAACTCGAACGAGCAAGGAAATTACAATTATGTGGAGATTTACAACCCCACGGATCGGGAAATCGACCTGGAAGGATATCAAATCTACTACTATTACGACCCTGCTCTTCCATTCGACAAATCCAAGTCCAACCGCTGGACCATTACGAAGGATCGCTACAGCACGGACACCATCATCCGTCCTAATGAAACCAAGGTGATCTGGATCAAGAAGCAGCCTTGCTGTTACGACCTGAGCATGGAGCAGTTCCTTGCCAACTATAATGCTGATGGCGAAGATTTCTCACCGTCTCAACTGCTGGCCGTCTTCACGCCGGGCAACAATCAGGGCCTGAACGGAACCTCCACCAGCGGACGCTCTTTGGGCATTTCAGCGCCATCCGGCACGCATCTTATCGGCGTACAGTTCAATAACGGGCAACTGGATGCCGGGGTTAATGAATCGATCACGTATCGAGAGCCCGAGCCGCTGACGAGCATGATGCAGAAAAAAGAAACCCACCAGGTCCCTTCTCCAGGTCAACCGTAAAATAAAAGTCCCCCTTGATCGCTGGATACCCCAGCTAAGGGGGACTTGCTTATTAGATCGATGTAGCTTTATATTGAACCGCCAAACACTGCTTCGCGATATAAAAAATTTGACCCATATGCTCCGAATAATGCGTGGCGCATTGATGCAGTATGTCGAGATTGCTTCGTTCTTTACCGCGTACCTGTTGAACCTGTTCAAAGTCCGCACTCGACATGGATTTTACCGTATCGATCAGGAACTGAAACCGATTCTTTACAATCTGAATCAGATCATCCCGGCTGACAAAAACCTGCGTCAGCTCTTCCTCCCGGTTTCGCGTGATGTCTTTGTGCAGAATCCCTTTCATGACCCGCTCTTGAATGTTGCCTTCGATGTGCCTGATCAACGTCGAAATGCTCAGACTGGAATGGTTGGGCCGCCAATTGACTTGCTCATCGTTTAACTGCACCAGCACTTTTAAGGTACGGCTGCGGATGTTTTCAAATTTGTCCTCCAGCCACTTCCGGTTGAACTCATGATCCATAACGCAACACTCCTTTTTCGGTATGATAAACGACTTGACGTCACCTCTTCATGGCTTTCCAGATGTATTTGTGTTCATAGACTCCAAGCTGCCCGTCGATCTGATTCTCCCTCATCTTGGCCTCGAGTTCACCCTTCATTTCCGGCAAGGTGAAATCGGGATTACCCGGCACATCCGACAGAAACAATGCAAATTCGCGGGCATTCGGGAAGTAAGTAATCGCTTCATTATACTCCTCAATCACGACATTCATGTAGCCATTCTCCGACAACCGCCTTCGAACGGCAGTCACATCATTATGTATGCCGATGATAGTGCCGCCTGAAGCTAATATCCTGGGATGTTCGAGAATCGAGGTGGGCCCTCTGCGGTCATAGATGAGATCAAACTGAGCGTCTTGAAAGGGCAACTCGGTCTTCGTTGTGGCAAACACAAATTCCACATTACCGATTCCACTGCTTTCGAGTAAGGATTGGGAGATTCGGATCATCTCCGCGGAGTTGTCAAAACCAATGATGTTCTTAGCATGTCTGGACATCCGGAGCGTGAACTCGCCATGCCCGCAGCCTGCATCCAGCACCGATTGAAACTGCGGCAGCATCTCCACTAACCGCTCCTCAAACACCTCTTCCGCCGACCGGCCGACGACGGTACACACCGCTCTTCCTTTGTAGCCGCCATTTCTTCGTGCGATCATGTCATACCAGTCTATTCCCATACATACCTCCTCCGTCATAGGCTGCATTGCATCCACTATCCAAGATAGCCGAAATCTGTTATTACATGGTCATGAAAGAAGCCAATAGGCACCAATTTAACCGCTATATATCTAATGACTTAAAATATTACCATTTTGTTCCGTAATGTCAACGGTTACATTGAAAAAAATCCGTCAAAATCATACCTTTCATGGTCGATATTCCGATATTCTTCTCCTCATCCGATACGTTCAAACAGAAGTGTGCGCAGGCCAACTCCTTATTGCTATGTATATACTCATAAAAACATTGCTCCTGTCATAATTTGTCGTCTACAATGGAGGAATATTAATCCAATACATAGATACATACAGGAGGATTTCATGATTCTAAAAAGGTGGCGTCGATTATTATCTTTTACCCTCATTCTATCGTTGTGCATGACATCCATGGCAAGCGCGGCGGAAACCAGTCAAGCCAAATATGGCTGGGCCAATGAATCCGTAGATTTCCTTAGATCTCATGGAGTCTTTGAGAATATGGAGTATAAGACAAAAACTTTAGGCAGGATGGTAACCAAGTCCGATCTCACGCTCATGGTTCATCGGCTGTTTACCGATTTACGGGTCGAAAGCGATAAGAACCTCAAGATACCCGGGGTCCCAAATGGACATCCCTCCTACCAGATGTTTAAAGATGTATACGGCAGCATACCGTCGGCGCCGAGCGGATTAATTGCCGCCGCCGACAAAATCAATTATCATGACGAAACCTTCAAGTTTATACCGGAGAAGGTGTTAACACGCTGGGACTTATTGATTACGCTGAATGCGCTGTTCGATGATATTGGATATTCTGTGGAGGTGTTGGAAAGTGAGGAGATTGCCAGGCTGCGGGAGATCAAAGATCTTCCCAAAAGGTATTTCAATTCCTACAACCAATACGAAAAATGGAAGTACGCCTATCAACCATTGGCACCCGAAATCGGATTGATGCAAGACAAAAAATGGGGGCCTTCCTTAGCCTCCGATCTCGATTACGTTAAAGCTTATGCGCTGCTCGGCTTTGCCGAGGCCGGCATCATGAAACCTGACGCGAAAGGGCATTTTCGTCCGAATCAAAAGGTAACGTTAGCCGAAACCGCGGTCATCCTGCATCGCATATACGATTATTATGATGGCAGCGACTATGTCCGGGAACCATCGGCAGATGATCTCATCCCGAATGGCACTAGAAACTTTATCTATGCGGGATCTCCGTCTGGACACGGAGAAAGTCCGGTTGCTGACTTTGCTTTAGTAAATCCTGATTCCGTACCGGAATTCTATCTGGCCGTGAAGGCTTCAGAGAAAATCGACTTGCAGATCAACATGAACGGGGAGCCATCCTTTTATACTTACGAACAATTAAGCAACCCTAAGCAGCCTGTTCGAATTGCTTTGAATGGCGCATCCTATGCGGAGTTCATTCCCATTATCCGAAGCAAGGGTCAGAAAGCCACCGGTGACAATAATAACATTAAGGTTATGTATTATTATTCTGATACATTCCAGGACTTTACCCAATTATTGGGGTATGAAGCCGATCTCTAGATAGGCTACTAAAAGGGAGTGCACAACTGTCACAAACAGTAGGCACTCCCTTTTTATCGTATGCAAGACAGATTCATGTTCTTAAAATGTTTGCCTTCCCGCTTTGCAGATCCTCAAATACCGGTCTTTGCACAGAGCTGATATCCTCTAGATCAATCTCAGGCATTGCCTTGAATTCCAACTGCAACGACTCGTTGTTGACATCATGATGATTAAGTATTCTGCCCTGCTCCTCCGTCTTCCCTTCCAAATCCACCGTCGCGTTAAAAATAAACATGACAAACACGACCTCGTTTCCGTCCGGGTATCGATACTGCATTCTGGGTCCGCTATAAACACCATAGAGTTCATGATCGCGGACGACCAGCCCCGTTTCTTCGAGCACTTCCCGTCTCATCGTCTCTTCCACGGATTCTCCGGCTTCCATACCGCCACCGGGAAGTCCCCAATTGCCGTAATCCGAGCGTCTCTGAAGCAATATTCGCCCATGATGATCCCGGATGATGGCGCCGCCAGTCACTACGATTTTCATATCAGCATCATCCTCTCCGCACACTTGTAGGCTGAGGGTTTACAGCATCAGCTTTGCTACCGATTCACCCTCCGACCACAGCATGACGCCGATTTCCTCAAAACCCGCTTTGACATAAAGCTGCCTGGCCTGTTCGTTCTTCGGATCAAAGCTTATCATAAGGACATCCGTCCGGTCAGGTTTGTTTCGGATTTCTTCAATTATGTCTCGCAAAGCCGCTTTACCGTAACCCTTCCCTTGAAAATTACCGTCGATCATCAAACGGTAAATCCAGTAGTTGCCGTCATCGGAATCCAAGCCATACAACGCGAATCCGACCATCGTCTCTTCCTTATAAATGGCCATTGCTTCAAAATGTTCAAGAAATTGAGACTGGGCAATCGAATACAGATTGGAGGCGATAAAGCCTTCTTGCTCCGGCTTCGCTTTCAGTTTAATGCATTCGGTCCAATTATCCTTATCAATGGGCTGCAATCTAATCATATCAAGCTCCTTTGGATGGTTGTTGGTTTTAATACATGCCTACACCAAATGCTTTATCAAATTATAATGCTGATGCCCTCTTGGGGCATCGTCGATACGTGCAATCTCTTGAAATCCATGCTTTTGATAGAACAGTGGCGCTTGAAAGCTGAACGTATTGAGCTTGATGAAGGTGCATTTCTTTTCCCTGGCTATCTTCTCGATCTCCTGTAACAATCTTGAACCGTAGCCCCGCCCCCGGGATCGATCCTCCACCCATAGAATATCGACCTCAATCCAATTCCAGCAAAACACGCTATTGATCCCGCCTGCGATATCACCATTCTCATTCTTTATATGTAAGTTGATCTCCTCGTAATTCTGCTGCAAATCTTCTGCAATACGCTGTGCATTATATTGAATCAGGTTCGTCCGTACCGCAAGCGCTTCTTCCGGACTGCTTCGTTTGATGTTGATTTCTGACACTCGCTCACTCCCTTTTCTCAGTACACTAAACCAAATAATACCATGTGGAGGAACCCTATTTCCGGGATTAAACAACTATAGATAAACTCTTCCTGCCTTCCGACCAATACAAGAGGTGGTGCTAATACAGTTTGGAATGATCAACTCAGGTGCACCTGAGTTCCATCTGCTCAATCAACTATGATCCTCTATCACTGCTACCTTATCGTCTCTAAACGCAAATACGGACTTTCCCTTCAGATGAATCTTCTCGCCGGCCTTCATACCGTTGGGGAGATCTTTAGCAAGAATACCCTCGTAGTCGATCGCAACCTGAGTCTTGTCATCTTCGAACGAATAACCAATGATCGTCTGACAACGATAGGAGAATAACGACTTGGACTGTTCGGCGATCTCTCGAAATTCCTCGATTCCTTTGGTCTCCACGTCGATCGATCCGCTTGATATGTTTCTGAACTCGATCTTCTCATGCAGAAGAGCAATCATCCCCTCGATATCAAAAGAATTATAGGCTCTCACATACTCATTAATCATGTCCTTCATTTTCATAGAATTCACACCACATCTCCCCTTCCGTCAGTTTGGGTTGCAACCACGATCTTAAAAAACTCCGCCTTTACTGTGCACACTTCATAGCAGATTATCATTTAATATACTGACTCTACTATAGTAAAAGAGGTGATTCAAATGGGTCGTGTCCGTGCTGTTCCAGAGCCGGATTTAGTATTAATCAGCTGGGCAAGAAACCCTCTCGTTGCGGGTTCCCCGCGCAGAATCGTTGCTGCTCGTGTCATTGGCAATGCTTCTCCTTGCCGAGCTGATTTGACGCCGAATGCATTGCTAAGAACTGCCTTAGCCTGTTTGCTTGATCATGATGTAGGTTTCAAAATCGTATTCCGCCAAAGAACATCCAGCATTAGCGGTTACCTGTTATTACAGCGTAATTAATGGATTTTAGAAGGAGCGGCGATCATGCTGCTTCTTTTTTTTAGCTCTTTTCATAAATATTGTTAGAAGCTTGCAAGCAAGCCAATTTCGCTACAACGTAAAGCTGTGAGCATAAGAAAACCAGTTGCTATAGCGCAACTGGTTCAACATAAATTTTTAACTTGGATAGTTGTTTAACCAATGGAGTGCTTGTTCATAATCATCAAAAAATTTAACGGATTCTTTGGTGTTGGATTGCTGCAGGTAATTCATGATCTCCCCTTCTTCAAGAAGAAACGCAATGGCCTTGCTTTGATTCAGGATAGTGTCATTAAAGAACTTTTCTTTCCATACTTTTTGAACGGAGAAGTGGTTTGGAGTATATCCTTTTCTATCCACCAACAATTTGTATTTCAGTCCCTTACCAATAAACTGCTGACATGAATTTTCAAAACCATTAAACCATTCAATAACATCATCCGTGTTTATCTTCCCTATCAGATGAGTAACAATTAAATCCCCATTAACAACCGTACTGATATTCTTATCATTCAAAGTGGAATCATCTCCCTTAGTTTCTATTATGCGTAAAATTCCTATAAAATCAAAGTAAAACCAAAACTCGTTCTTACATATACTGGAAGTTTGGATTGCCCAGGAAATATCAATGCGCGTGATAGCTTTTCGAAATAAAAAAAGCTCACAGGGCATTCCTTTCACCCTGCAAGCTTCCTGGTACTAACCTCTATTCGCCTTTTTCATATCTAAGCCATATCTTTATCTCTTTTATCTCTATATTTATTTCAATTGGGCAACACTTACAGCAACCTTCTCCAGCTGTGCTCTACTTAAGGAATGCTCCGGTGAGCTGATTGTCACAAAACGATCATCGATCTGAAAGCCCAGCATGTCCGTATCATCCGGTGTATACCATTTCGCTTTAACCCCATTGGACAATGTAACCGATTTGCTGTCATATCCATGAGAATAGTCTCTTGGGGAGATATATACCGTCATGTGTTTGAATAACATGTTAACGCCATCTTCCGATGCGCCTGTCTTTTGGTACACATCGCCTTTTACCATCTGAGTTGGAGCATACGGCGTTTGAAAACCATCAAATTTGGCGAATGCGCTTTTGATTTCTTTTCGCTCGGCATCACTGTATTTCACGTTGGTCAGCTCGGTCGTCTGACCGTTTCCAGGATTACTTCCGATCAGCACAAGGTTATTCTTCGAATCGTACTGCACGGGTACATCCAGCACATCGGCCATCGCGCGAACCGGCAGGTATGTCGTATCCTGATACGTGATCGGAGTCAATGTTTTGCCTGTGTTATATACGACTCCATCCACTTTGATACCGATGCTGTGATTGAGGTAAGCCGAGATTTTCTCCAGGTTGGCTCCCGCATAGACACCTGCTGCTCCCGTTAACGTCATTCCCAGCACGGCAACCGCCACGATTGATTTTTTCAACGGTTTCATTTCATCCATTCCCCTCGTTGTCTCACCAACCTTCCAAGTCGATGAGTCATAGTATGAAGCTCGATATCTTTATTTAAAATCGATGACATACGTCGCTATCAACGCTTCTTTATCGTCAATCGTAATTCCCAGTCTTTTTCCAGATGGACTCCAAGTCAACGGGTAGACCGGATGGGCCGCAGGATGCACCGCCGAATAATAGGGCGCCATCCAGCTTACTTTTCCTGAAGCCGTATCAAATACATACACCCCGTTCATCCCGCTTTCATTCTCCGAATATACATCAAAAGCTAGTCTGGCAGAATCCGGCGACCAAGACGGGTAAGAAATCAGATTTCCTTTTCCGATAAGGGATCCTTGCAGGCTGCCGACTGCGTCATAGATCAGTAAATTGCTGCCTGAGTTCCCTTCCGTGTTGGTCGCTGTGGAGACGGCAATGTACTCTCCATCCGGCGAGATGGTGAAGCTCCATACATTTTCAATAAGCTGTACGGGTTTCGATTGCCCCGGTTCAACGACCTTCAGCACCTGGTTTACATCGATATAATAGATCCGGCCTTTACTCGCCCCGAACTGGTTGTAGATTTCAACATCCTCATCCTCAATAGCTATGGTTGTATAAGTGCCGTCCGTCGAAATGAGACGAATATCGCCTTTGCCACTCATGGAGCCTGCTGCAAGAACATAGGTGTCTGTATCCAGCCACCCTCCGATCTCCATGTAATTGTCGCCCTTAACCGGTATGCTCTTACCTGTATTAAGATCCTTCAGGAAATTATCAGCCTTATACTTATCCCTCCATTTCTGAATAAAGCTATATTTACCGTCCGGCGAGATTTCTTCTTTGACAAGATGTTCGCCTGGATGCGACTCTTCATGATTCGTGAGCTCACGCCGCTCACCTGTACTTACGTTCACTGCTTCGGAGGAATAAGCATATTGCGGTTCTTCCGTTTCGGTCGCTTCCTTGATCAGCTTGGTTGTAAGCACCTTGACCTCATTCTCCGACAGCCATGTCTCAATGTTCGACGAGGCGATCCGGTGCGTCTGATTCACAACCACTTCCTGACTGGATGGACCACTCGCTCCTTCTACAACCGTAAGTTTGCGCTCTCCTGATGCCGTCTCTCCAGCATTCGATACAGGGGGCTGGCCGGTTTGATTGTTGCCTGGCTCCACGATCGTCAGCCGATCCTGGGATTGGCAAGCCGTCAGGGCTGCAGCAATAACAACAGCAGACATCAACTTGAACCCATACTTCCCTACTCTGTTTCTCATAACAGGTTCCTCCCAATGGCATATCCCCCAAGGCGCTTCGGCAGCAGCACAGAATGTATCTTGGCATGCCGCCTCTTTCCCTGTTGAACTCAGTATAGAATGTGAATATCTCGATACGATATCGAGCTTGTAACAAATTTGTAAACAAACAGGTACCCTCGAAAAAAGAAAGTCCAGACCTTATTCCAAGTCTGAACTTTCTTCTGTCGAAATAACCTCTGAGGATTGTGGCCGATTCATCGGCAGGGCAATCACAAACGTAGAACCGCCGGGACCCGATTCCGCAAGCTGAACGGAGCCATGCTGTTTCTCTGCCAGATTGCGTACCAGGGATAACCCTAGGCCCGTTCCTCCGTGAACCCTGGAACGGTCGCTGCTCACCGTATAAAACGGATCAAAGATCCGTTCTCTGGCATCATCCGGAATTCCGATACCGGTATCGCTTACCTTAATGATCATACGATCTTGGCCATTAGGATCCTGCTTCACTTCATTCGAGAGCGTAACCGTCCCTCCGGGCTTATTGTATTTAATTCCGTTATCCAGCAGATTCAGAACCATATGCATCAGATTCTCCGGATCAGCCCACACCTTACCATCCGTTAAAGATGATCGAATCGTAATGTCCGATTGCTCTGCCTTGACCTCTAACCGGGCTGCCGCCTCTTCCAGAATCGGCATGAGATCTACGTGTTCCGCATGGGTTTCGAATTCATAAATATCCATGGACGAGAACTGAAGCGCCTTTTCTACCAGGCGGTATAGACGCTGTGCTTCCTTGCCGATCTGTCCTCTGGCTTCCTCCAGCAGGGCGGGATCATCGCGATACATTTCAAGCAGATCCGCATAAGCCAATATGGAGGTCAGCGGCGTTTTCAACTCATGGCTGATATTCCCGATAAACTGCTTCTGCTGCTGTTCCAGCTCTTGCAGTCTTTCGATGGCATCCAGCAGCTTCTGCTTCTCCTCCGTGAGCTGGCTCACCGATGAGGAAATTCGCCCGCTCATTTCATATATGCCTTGCGCTAGCTCGCCGAGCTCATCGTTTCGCTTCACCGTCGGCTCGCTAAGGTAGACGCCTTCACCGATCCTCTGCGCAGCGTGGTTCAGCCTGCTGATGACATGCACCTGCCGCCAGACATACAGAAAACCGATCAGGAAGCCGGCGGCTAGCACCGCAAGGCCCGTCACGATAAACAGGTTCTGGATCCTGTCATAAAAAGCGTGCTGCTCAGCCAGGGAGGCGTGGAATTGAATCGTTCCGATCGGCTCCTCCATATGCCGAAGCGGAGCAAGATAGAGCAGCTGGTCATCCTCGGTTATATAGGCGGAACGTCCTTGCGCCGTATGTGCAAGCGCGTCTTGTACATCCATCTTCGGCTGGAACGGCAGGGAAGTCCCCGTGAATGTACCATCCAGCTTATACAGCGTCACCGGCATGCCGCTCTGGGTTCCAAGATCGACGGCCAGCCGTTGACCGACATTTTCCATAAATTCATCCGGCTTCATCTCAGGATTCGTCAGTAATTCCTGATGAATTCTAAGATTGGCTGCTTCGGCCTCCTGTGCGAAGGATTGCTCCAGGCGCACCCGCTGATCCTCCCGTATCCCGGCAAGAACCAACGTGCTTAGAACAACCACAACGGCGATCAGCAGCAAAGCGAGAAGCAGCGCGACTTTCCACTTTAAGCCGAAACGCACCTTTCCCTTGTTCATGAGGGAATCTCCGTGCTTTTATATCCGATCCCATAAACGGTCTGGATCACTTCATGCTGGTTTCCCAGCTTCTTGCGCAATCGCTGGACGTGAATATCTACCGTACGCGTGCCGCCGGCAAAATCCATATCCCATACCTGTTCTAGCAAAGCCACTCGCGAATATACCCGCTCCGGATTCCGTGCCAGGAGAGCCATCAGGTCAAACTCCTTCGGCGTGAGCTCAAGGGGCTTGCCTTCGGCGTGAATGGTGCGATTTAACAGATTAATGGTAAGCCCGGAGATCCGGATGACATGCTGTTCGGGGGCTTGGTTCCCGGCAGCCTCGGGAGTACGGCTTCTTCGGGACAATGCCTTTACCCTGGCGATGATCTCCCGCATGTCAAAGGGCTTTGTCATATAATCATCGGCACCAAGCTCCAGCCCGAGCACCTTATCCACAATATCGTCCTTCACCGTCAACAGCAGAATGGCCGGGCGCTGCCGGTCCCCGAGTTTGCGACAGACATCGTACCCGCTAAGCTTCGGCATCATGACGTCCAGCACCATCACGTCGGGATCAAACGATTCCACACGCTCCAGCGCTTCCTGCCCATCCCCTGCCGTCTCCACCGTATGTCCTTCCCTCCGCAGCGCATAGGCAACTGCACTTGAGATACTGATCTCATCATCTACTACAAGTACCTTGGTCATCGCAGATACGACTCCTTTATTGGCCGATTCAACATGTACTAATTCCATGATGGTAACGTATCCGGCATCATATTTCAACATGCGGTTCCCTGCCGATTTCATTACAATTGTAACTATGAACGCTTTCTCCCGGTTGCCATAATAAAGCTAAACACTCAAGCTAAGGAGGATTCGGATGACAATCGCTACCATGAACCATATCATTAAACGCTATGGGCATCAGCTTGTCCTGGACCATGTCCATTTAGAAATCAGGCAGGGCGAAATACTCGGTCTTCTTGGTCCGAATGGTGCAGGTAAAACCACATTGATCCATGCGTTATCCGGCTTAATCGGCATCGATTCCGGTAGCATCGAGCTGTTTGGTGAACGGCTGAGCGGCCCTATGCTGGAGGTTAAACGGAAAATTGGACTGGTCACGCAGGATATCACCGTTTTTGAGGATTTAACCGCCCAAGAGAATCTCGCCTTTTTTGGCGGAATATATGGGTTAAGAGGCGCAGAATTGAGAAGGCAAATCACGGAAACGCTCCAATTCGTCGGATTAACGGATCAAGCCCATAAACGTCCTTCCAAATTCTCCGGGGGAATGAAGCGGAGACTGAATATCGCCTGCTCTATTATTCACAGGCCCAGGCTCCTGATCATGGACGAACCTACGGTTGGAATCGACCCCCAATCCAGAAATCACATCCTGGAATCGGTACGCGAACTGCAAAAAAGGGGGACGACCATTCTCTATACCACCCATTACATGGAAGAGGTGCAGTCCCTCGCATCCCGCGTCGTGATTATGGATCAAGGCCACGTCATCGCGCAGGGGACGATTGATGAGTTGGTAAAGAACATCCACCATGAAGAGAAGATCAAGCTGGAAGTCGTGGAGCTGACGGAGGATCTGATCGATAACATCAAACAGCTGGATGGAGTCAAGCACGTGGTTTTGAATGGAACGCAAATTCAGATCATATCACGGGCAGGCGCAGGAAATCTGGATCGTATCCTGTCGTTGGCCAAAAGCGCGGGCGGCGTCCTATCCATCCATGCGGAGAAACCTACGCTTGAAGACGTATTCCTTACGCTTACCGGTAAGCAACTACGTGACACGGAGGGAACTTAACATGCTTGTGTTCAGAATGACGTACTTCTCCTTGCTTCGCCTGATACGCGAACCCATCGGGCAGCTGCTTCTTGTGGGCCTGCCGCTGGTCGTCATTACCGTGCTGGGTATCGTTATTGGACCCTATGAAGGCATGAAGGGTGTTCCTCCGCTGGACTTGACGGTCGTTACGACCATTATGGGCGTTCAGTTTTTTGGCGGCACGTATTTGATGAGTTATTTGGATATCGATTTACTTAAAACCCGCAAATGGAGAATCTATTCGCTCCCTATTAACGTAGCGGTTTATTCAAGCTCTCTTATTCTTGCCTGCACACTCTTCAGTACTTTGCAAGGATTGGTCTTGGTGCTATTCACAACTTGGGTGTTCGGGATCGCGTGGGGATCGCTCGGCTGGGTATTGCTGGTATTTATTATTTATTCCTTATTTGCACAGTCCGTACATCTGCTGCTGACATTATCCATCCATAACGTAAAATTGGCTGAAAGAGTATCTGAAGTCCTCGGAATCGGCTTCATCATCTTGACCGGACTCATGTTTCCTCTTCCAGATCATCGTTTCTTTGAGTTCATGTCGTCCTATGGGAATCCGGTAACCCTCGGAAAGATGGCCATCCTGGAGATGCTTGTCGATGGCGGGCAAGGGAAAGCGTACCTTAGCATCTTATTGCTGTTAGCCTTAACCGTGATATGCATGATGATCAGCGCATGGCTTGGGAGGAGGAAGCTCGCTTGACGATATTTAACTTCGCGCTCATTCGGAGCGTCCGCAGCTTGCCCAATCTTATCTTGCTGTTAGGCCTTCCCGCAGCCGTCGTTGTCCTCCCGGTGGGCGGTTGGCATGGCTTACCGCTAGGGTATCACTTCTACGGAATCCTGCTGTTATTCTCTGCCTCCAAACTCGTTCATATGATCATGGAGGATCGGAAGAATAAAATTCTGACCCGAATCGGCGTTGCACCTGTGACCCACTTCAAGTATTTATCGCAGAATCTGCTTGCTTTTGCTCTGCTGCTCGGAGGACAAAGTGCCGTGGTCACGTGCAGCGCCTGGTTGCTGCATGCCGATGTTTTTGGCAGTCTGATTCAACTCTTCAGCATTTTGAGTATGTTCTCGGTCACCGCGATTAGCTTCTCTCTCGCTTGGTCTTCCATGTTCCGCCAGCCTGAATCTTCTACAGCCGTTATGCTGGGAATCATCTTGATCATGGCGGTGCTCGGAGGAACCTTATTTCCCATTCAGGCTATGCCTGCATCCCTGCAGAAAATCGCCATGGTATCCCCCACCTATTGGTTCCATGAGGGAATCATGCTTGCTAAGAACGGAGGCTTGTTCGCGGAACAGCTCACTCCGCTCGGGATCCTGCTGTTGTTTGCGATCGCTTTTATGCTGATTGGCAGCCGAAGGAAACTGGCTTGAAAAATATGTTACGATATGGGGAAAAGAGAACGTATGCCATGGGAGGTTTTCATGAGAAGCTATACCGATTCGTGGTCCCCGAGCATAGCCGTCGTGATTTGGAGAATACTTGCCCTGCTGCTTCTGGCCGCTCTTTGGTTTATGGGAGATGCCGGGACCGAAGGATTCATCCTGGTCTTCGCCTTAGCGATCCTGGCGTTAGCCCGATGGCGGTTTCCCCTTCCTTCATGGACAACACTGGTCGACCAGCTTCTATGCATATCCATTATTCCATTCTGGCCGGAGGCCGGCTTCGGACTGGCTCTGCCGCTATTTGAAACCATGCTTGCCGGTACACCGCTATTTTCCCTGCCCATCCTGGCAGTGCTTGTCATCGGCTATGTCGATCCGGACCTCCCTCTTCTGCTCATGCTCGTTCAAGCTTCATTTGCGGGATGGATCGTTTTATGTTGGTCCAAACAAACCCATCAGTATCGATTAGAGGCAGATCAGGAGCGTCGCGATCGCTACGAACTGGAAATATTGAAGGGTGAGCTGCTTATGGCCAATGTGCAAACGGCTCAGCTTGCAGAGCTCAGAGAGCGTCATCGAATCTCCCAGAAGCTGCACGATGAGGTTGGCCATGAATTAACAGCTGCATTGTTAGCTTTCCAAGCTTTTGAAACATTATGGAGGGAGAATGACCCGCAAGCGGAAGACCTGTTTGCCCAAGCCCAGATGCGTTTGTCGAGCAGTGCCCTGGAGCTGAGGGAAACGGTCCATAATATGCAACCTGTCCAAGCGATCGGCATTCGGAGCCTGGAGGAGATCTGCCGTAATTTCAAAGCGATGCCTGTCCAGCTGCAAATTTATGGAGATACATCTCGTATAGCCGCCCATCTGTGGGTCATCCTGAATGCTTGTCTCAAGGAAGCCTTGACCAATGCGGTGCGTCATTCCAAAGCCAAACACGTTGAAGTATCGTTGGACGTCAATGAACATATCGTGCGGTTAAGCGTCCAAAATGACGGCGTTTTGGATTCCTCCTCGCTGCCTGGAACCGGACTCCGCAACCTAAGGCAAAGAGCCCAGGCGGCAGGCGGGAGCATCTCCATCAATACATCCGGCGGCTTTCAATTGGTCTGCGTATTACCTATGGGAAAGGGGGGCATTCGATGAACATTCTCATTGTGGATGACGATCCATTGGTATGTCAGAGTCTCCGGCTGCTTCTATCCAGAGAACCGGATATGGAAGTAACGGCCACTGCGAATGACGGCGCTGCAGCCATTCAATGCTGTGAAGAGGTCCTGCCGGACATCGTCCTCATGGATATTCGGATGCCTGGTATGGACGGAATCCAAGCGGCGAGGCAAATCAAGCAAAAATGGCCCCAGGTGCAGATTATGATGCTGACCACATTTCAAGATGAGCATAGTATCCGCCTGGCGCTGCTAGCCGGAGCTGAGGGGTACATGCTGAAATCGACGCAGGTCTCCAGTATGGCACAACAGCTGCGTGCTTTGGCTTCCGGTACTTCCGTTGTGGATGCCAATGTGCTGAAGACCTTGATGCTGCCCGAAAAAGAGAATCGTGCCGACCTTACCCCGCGGGAAAACGATATTCTCGAGCTGGTTGCCTTAGGCTGCTCGAATCGAGAAATTGCCGAGCAATTGTTTATCAGCGAAGGAACCGTGCGCAATACCCTCTCGATCATACTGGATAAATTGGAGCTCCGAGACAGAACCCAGTTGGCTATCTATTATTGGAGAAGATCGTTGTAGTCCTATTCTTTTTCGTAAATGAAGCTTTAGATTTCCCAAAGAATGAATCGATTGAACCTCAATCTCTCTTAACCGATTCGTTGCGATGATAGGGCCTGGATATATCGTTTCTGCCGTCTGAATGGCCCTTGGCAAATCACTGGATATGCAGACATTCCACTCCGAATAATCATAATCCAGGTCGGATTGTTCAATTTCAGCGTTGTTGTAAGCTTCCACCCAAGCATTGAACTGATCGGACGTCATTCATTTCCTATCCAATATATGTATAACTTTAAAATGTCTTACCAATCCAATTTTCATAAGGCTCCTTAAGCAAGTTTATTCTCGACCAACCGTTCCATAAGAGATCTTCATATTCGGTGCATAAGTCAACCACGAGTCGCTATTAAACACCTGGAACAACTTGAGTTCAGCGGCATATTGGGCTTGGGCTTCTTCCACTGATAAACCTCTCTGTACCATCTGCTCCACTACCTTAACCGGATCTTCCAGTTCCTGCCCAATGCCTTCTTCCTTCAAGGACTGAAAAAGCCGAACCTTCTCAGCAGCATCCATATTCTGATCTAAAAAATTCACTTTATCACTGACTCGGCATTCCACATTCCGTAATCCCAGCTGACTTAGAAGAATAGGGAGCCTCATGCCGATATTTCCGTCTTTCCCGCTATCTTTGGCACTCGCTTCATACAATTTCTGTAATATGCCTAGACGGACGACTTCAGACTGCTGGATTCCATCGAAGCCATAATTAGCCGTATTAGCAATCCAATGAGGCTCAAAACAAATGACTCGTCCGCCGTCCAGTACACTATTCATCATTTTCTGAAGAATCTCCCGAGGGCTTGCCATATGTAATAAAAATGCATGGCAGATCGCAACGTCATACTGACGTTCCACAAACATATCCTCAATATCTCCTTGAATGAATTCAGTAGAATAGGGCAGCTTATCAAACACTTCTCTTGCTTCCTTAATCAAATCCTTGCCTTTATCTATCCCTGTATAGGTTGAACCTTCGGGTAATAACGGGAGAAGCTTTAATCCTAGATACCCATAACCACAACCGTAATCCACAATGTTAATGGGAGTATTCATTTTCCAGACATTCTTAACAAGAAACTCCAGATAATCATCGTTATAGTATAGCCCTCTCGTATTCCTCAGGTATTCGATTGTGGAATCCCAGTAATATTCGGACATCATCTTTAATTCCTTTCCGCATCAAGTTCCTCGACCAAATCTGTATCCTGCCTTGCCTTCCGGATCACTTCACGAATGAAATCAGCCTTGCCGCTGGTATAGGCCACGCGGTCATGTTTAAACTGGCTTTCCAGAACTTTTTTTAAGGAATAATACTGATCCCGTGTGTCCGGATGGTTCTTTAAATACTCTCTGAACAAAATCTGGTCGTTCCACTGTTGGCCTTGATACTTGTAAACATGAAGATGATGTGTCCCCGCCCGCCATTGGCCTCTTCGAAAGAACAGCCGCTCCGGGAACTCCGGTTTAAACACATATTCATACCCGATTCTGGCCAGATTCTCTATATATTGTTCATTTTCATTTACTAACGTTAAACTCAAAACACCAGCCATCATATCAATGGTCGGTTTCGATCCTAAACCCTTAATTGCCGTACTCCCGATATGTTCGATGTGTACGTCAAGTCCCTTCAGAGCCAACCTAATTTTATTTTGTTCCCGTTCAAACTCATTCTTCCAGTCCGGATTGTACGGGGTGACAATGACTTCTTCCATGCGCATATTCCTTTCGATCCATTATCAGACCATTTCGTGGTTCTTAGATATTCCGTCTCAACTTAATTTCAAACTCCGGCTTCGTCATATATTCCATATAGACGACCTCTCGATTAAAATCCAAATAAGCCTGAAATCGCGTACGAATGGCCGGGGCCGTAATCAATTGAAGCACTTCATCCTTAGGGATCCAACGACTGTCCGTCGTTTCGTCCGAGATCCCCAGCTCGCCGCCCGTAGGCTTACACGCAAAATCCATCATCACTTTCGTTGGAACCACGGCAACTCCGCTGTGTCCCGGATAGGTTGATGTATTGGAATAGACTCCGATCAGGTGGGAAACGATGGTATCCATGCCGCTCTCCTCTTTGATTTCTCTAATCAACGCCTCCATCAAATTCTCTCCGGCTTCCACCTGCCCACCTGGAAAAACCCAGCCGCTGCGCCCCTTCACCAATAGAATCTCATCGCGTTCATTCTCAACTATGCCGCCGACAGCGACGATATGTGTTGGCATCAACATGATAACAGCCTCCGATAGATAAGATATACTTCAGCTTTCACAGGTCGCTTAGATTTCGTCATAATTCACAACACTTCCGGTTGCAAAATCCTTGTCGATGATACGTAACAGATGCGCCCCGATTTCCTCTGTAGATAGAAGCTGCCCTGACTCATGGGCATGGGCGAAGGCTTTGGCCATTTCAAACTCCTGCTCATTTTTCCCTCTGGCCATTCTTTGCATATCCGTATCTACCATACCTGGATTAACCGCAATGATCTCTACCGGGTTTGGCCTGTTCCTTTGCTCGCTCCCTACACTTTGCGTAAACATATTGATTCCGGCCTTGACCGAACAATAGACACACATCGTAGGTGCTGGGTATATGCCAGAGCCTGAAGAGATGTTGATGATTTTCTTCCGAATGGACAACCCCTCCGTTTTCTTGATGAAGCCGGATGTCAGAATCATGGGGGCAACCAGACTGATCTGCACATTCATATGTATATCTCTTGCATCACATTGTTCAATGGCTTTCAGTGGTTCAAGCATGGACGCATTATTGATAAGGCAGATCCTATCCGCGTGAACGGGATCCATCTCGTCAAACACCCTATCCACAAGCTCCTCCAGCCCCAACGTATCGCTCAGATTATATACATGGTGTCTGTATTTTGGATAGCTGCTCAATCTCTCGGACGTTCCTCTCGCGATTCCATGCACTTCATGGCCCTTCTCTAGGAGCATATAAGCCAGTTGCTCGCCGATTCCCCTTGAGGTTCCCGTAATGATGAATTGACTTCCACTCATTGTTTTAACCCTCCGTTATCCTAAAAAGTTATCTTCGTACTATAATTCCAGGAATATATCGCAATTGGAAAGAAATCGTGTTAAGAAGGATATGGTACGATTGCATTACATTCTATTACCTGTGATGAAGGAGTTGGGATTATGAAGAATAGAGTCCAAAAGATTTCGCCAAACCTGTGGTTTGACCACCAAGCCGAGGAAGCCGCCCAGCATTACGTCTCTATTTTTAAAAATTCACAGATCGAGCGTATCACGCGCTACGGTGCAGAAAAAAATGACAACCATACATTTGCCGAAGGTGCGATAATGACTGTGGAATTCCTGCTGGAAGGCCAACATTTTGTTGCCCTAAATGGCGGTCCGCATTTTACCTTCAATGAAGCCATTTCATTTATTGTGCATTGCGAAACCCAAGAAGAATTGGACTATTATTGGGAGAAGCTGTCTGAGGGCGGGGACGAGAAAGCCCAAGTATGCGGTTGGCTGAAGGACAAGTTCGGTGTATCGTGGCAGATCGTCCCCGCTAACTTAAGCGAAATGATAACTGACTCCGATCCGGCAAAATCCGAACGCGTCATGAAGGCTTTACTCCAGACGAAATCAAAAATCAATATGCAGACATTACAGCAAGCCTACGAGGGGTAGGAAGGCTGCCTTCACGGCGGTCTTTTTTTTACTCTATAGGATCGATGCATGGCAGCCGTGATTACATCCAAACCCAAGTTCATGCGTGATCCGTACATCACCCTTCACTTCTTTAAAACCCAGCTTCTTATAAAAATCAGCCGCTTTGGGGTTGTCCGTTCTTAACACGAGTTTACTGTAATGACTGCTCGCCTTCTGAATTACCGCTTCGACCAGCCTTCTCCCGGCACCATAATGCCGAAATTCCTTTAACACATACAATCTGCGAATCCTGCCTATGCTTCCGTCAGAATACGGATCACGATTCAACCCGCAAATGCCGATGACCCTATGACCTACTCGACATTCAAACAAGGCTTCATCTTCATGCTGAAACCTATTGCTGCCCTCATTATAATCATTCACAAGCCTATGGATATTCCTGAACCCTTCTCTCTTGCTTTCAGTCAAGAGCTCGGCTATGTCTATTGCACCAAGGTCATCAACTTCTTGAACGATCATCTCTATCCCCCTGAATCATTCGACTATTACTCAAAAAAAGTATAAAGTACCCCAACCACTCGTATTTATAATCTCTTATCGTTTCTGCCCAATATACAATAAATGAGATGAGACTCCCAAAATGCTGAGGTTCTCCGCTTCCTGGTAGATCAATTTCATTACTTCCTGGAATTCCTCTTCCCCACGGGACCGCCAATAATCGAACTGATCTGCCTTGAAGGAGCCTGCTATACTTGACGAGCCTATCAATTTAATCGTCTTGAAGCCATGTGATTCCATGAACGGCTTGATATCCTCCAAGTTGAAATAATACGCACCGGTAAATCGTCCTTCATCACTATGATTGAATATCCCGGTCCTAACAAATTCCTTAATGCTGCTGATCGTATCATTCGGTTTCCAATGTTCCGGAAATGATAAGGATGTCATCAGATGCCGAATTCGGGTCATGAATGCCACAAAGACGCAGCCACCCGCTTGTGTAACGCGATACAATTCCCGGACGGCCGTAGACCGATCTTGTTCTGTCTGTAAATGGTATAGCGGTCCCATCATCAGTGCGGCGTCAAACAGCTCATCTTGAAATAGGCTAAGATCGTTGGCATTGGCACGGTGAAATCCTTTGAACTGGCCGGTTAACTTGAGTTCCTCAGCATTAGCAGCCGCAATCTCGACTAATCTTGGCGTAAGATCTGTTAAGGTCACATCGTAACCGTTCTTCGCTAATTCCATCGAATACTTCCCAGGTCCCGCTCCGTTATCCAGCACGTGACCTTTCTCAGGCAGCATACTCAAGATATGATGCAGATTGACGATAAATTCAATGGGCTCCCTATCCAAACGCCCCCATTCATCGAAGGCATTATAATAATCGATCACTTTGTTCAACTAAGTCACTCTCCATTTACAAGCATCTTATAGCGCTAAAACGACAACCATGTTACTCCCCGTCTACTCCTTACTCGTTGCTTCAATCCATCGAACGATAACTTCTCTTAATTGTCCTTTCTTCTCCTCCAGATCGTTTAAATTCAATATTTTCACGATTGCCCGATCATTAGAGGCCCATTCCAGTAGATTATCCTCAGGCAGGGCTCCCTTGATGTCATGCGTTTGAACTTTTGCCCCACAATGAAAAATGATGCGAAAGAAGCCCTTCCCTTGTAAATTCAATGTGATCCGGTCTTCCCCCTGAACGCAGAAGCTGGGTGCATTCCATTTGATCTGCTCGGTTATTTGATCATCGACGCTTAATATGAAGCTTCTTACTTCCTCAATTTCAGCCTTTAGTGGATGCTCAAGTTGTTGAAGATACTCCACGACTTGCCCGTGACCTGATAATTTGGCCATCCATAGCTCCTCCTCATGTGAGTCTTCCATGACCCGTCAATCTCTTGCACGCCCAAACAAGAATATCGCCTCAATTCCAAATAGAAGAATTTTCCTTCTCCCTATAATAGATGATTTGTACTCGGGAAGGAACCAAAAAGAACCTCCCATTGGTGAGGTTCTTTTTGGTTCCATTTACTCACGATTGACCCAGGATCCACCCTTGGTCCTGTACTTCTCAATTTCCACACTTCTACTAATTCTGATTATTCCGGAACCACTCCTCGAAATCTTCCCCGTCCGATTCAACGGATCGATCATTTGAGGAAGTAGAGCCCGCCTGCTGCCGTGCGAAGGTAACATGGCTTGGTTGACCCGTAGCATTCTTCTGCAGCATCCAACCGAGAGTCCCCAGGATGACGGCAAACAACACATACTGTGCACTGTTCGCCATATAAAAGTTGACAATATCATACTCGCTTCCGCTTACACTGATCTGATTCTGTTCCATCATGCTGGAAATGTAACCGTGCGACTCCACCGCTGCCCAAGCCGCATACAGCGTTAACAATCCGGCAAGAACGTACAGAACGATGCTGAGGACATGTATTTTCTTTTTGTTCATGATATGTTCAGCCTTTCTATATAAACTTAATTAAGATTTGATATAGAGTAGTTTCCCTTCCGAGAGCCCCCACACCTCGTCTGCTACCGATGTGACTTTTTTGGAATGGGTAACGATAATGACGCATTTACCATGATCATGTGCAAGGGACATTAGAATATTCAACACTTCGACTTCCGTATCCCGATCCAAATTCCCGGTCGGCTCATCGGCAATGAGAACATCCGGATTGTGCGACAAGGCTCGTGCAATCCCAACGCGCTGCTGCTCTCCCCCCGACAGCTTCAATATTCGACGATCTGCCGTATCCCGGTTGATCCCCACTTTTTCCAGAAGCGAATAGGCAAACGCCTTTTTGTCCTTTTCCTTACTGCCGCTTATATTCATGGACAGCACAATGTTCTCGACGGCCGTCGCCGTAGTGAGCAGATTAAAGCTTTGAAAAATAACGCCGATGCTCTTCGCTCGATAATAGTCGCGGTCGAGCGACTTCAGACTATCTCCTTTATACAAAATCTCCCCGTTCGCACATACGTCCAGGCCAGACAGGAGAGACAGCAAGGTAGATTTGCCAGAACCGGATTTTCCTACAATGGTATATACTTTACTGCTCTCAAATGCCACATTGACGTTTTTCAGTACAAGCTGCTTTGCACCTTCATAGCGATACGATACATTTTGCAAGGCCAATACACTCATATTTCATGCGCCCCCTAGTTCCGTTCCATCAAAATTTTGATGGGTTCGTATTTCGTAATTCGGCTGATGCTCATCATGCTGGAGACCCCTGCTAACAGCAGCGCTATAAGTGCAATTTGTAAAAGGGTATCCATCCCCAGCCCGACATCGATTTGGCTGATCGGCGGGGTTGTTACGTTACTCATATTGCTCTGTCCACCGACCATCAGAAATTTACCGGGTCCGCTTGCGGCTTTTGCCTGTTCCGCTGCTTCGATCTGATTCTGCAGAATGGTGTTGGCCGTAGGCTGCGACAGCGCACTTCCAATGACCAGCCCGACAACAAGGCAGACGGCCGTGATCATAAGTGCCTCGCTTATGAGTCCTGCAGCGACTTTGCCTTTTTTCATCCCCATCGCCCGTAGAACCCCGATCTCATATTTCCGCTCCCTGATCGTGATGGAAGACAACAGCGCAAGTATAATCGAACCCAGAATAATCACAACAATCATAAATGTTAAGAAGATTCCCTTCATTGCTTCGACCGGGCCAACAACCTTGGCATAACTCTCCTCATCGGTGCTTACCGTATAGGAACCAGGAAGCCCTTTGTCACGCAGCTCCTTTTCGAAATCAGGCAATAGATCCGGACTTTTCATGTAATAAGTAGCCTGAATGTTGACTGCACTTGCTGACGATGGATCATCCCCCATCACCGTATCAAAACTCGTCAAAATTTCGTTGCGGCGATTCATAAAACTCATCTCCATGGGCATGTCCCCGTATTCTGAAGTAGAGTCCAGATAGATTCCGGTAACGGTCAATGTATATGGATTGCCTTCGCCCATCACGCTGATCACCTCAATCGTATCCCCGACCGAGATATCGTTCAGCTCTGCAAACTCCTTGCTTACGATACTTTCATTGAGCTCCTTATAGATTTCGCCTTCCGTGATGGATCTCTGTCCGTCCGCGAATTCGGCAAGGGTCTCCAGGTTAGAGTGTCCCACAAGTTTCATCGTAGGATTGCCTTTGGACGCTCCCCCCGGCCCTTGAAGCTTGATATTTCCACCCTTTAGATCCTTATCCTGGTCCACCGCTTTGACGGTATTACTGACACTCGGCACAATGGCAGAGAAGGTGCTCTGGCGCAAATATGCTGAATTGGCAAACTCCAAATATTGCTCCGACGTGACTTTTTCATAATCCGCTCCTTTGCTGTACATTTGTTCCAGATCGGGAGCCAAGCTGACTTTGGAGCCAAACTGCGTTTTATAGTCGTCAATGATCCTGCCTGACGTGTTGTTGATAATCAGCGAAATGACGGTCGCAACGATGATGACCAGGACGATGATTCCCATCAGCAGGTTTCGTCCCTTGTTTCGGCCGATGTTTTTCATGGCATGTTGAAAGATGTACATGGTTATCCTCCCTTTTGTTATTGGCCTAAGATGCAGCGAAGGGTTCACTGCCACCCTGGACAATCCCATTCTAATGAATGCCATGTTAATCTAATGTTAAGGCCTCCGGGAAAATCATATAGAATGTAGTGCCCTTAGCGCCTCTATTCTCTACCCAGCACAATCCGTCGCAGAGCTCGCACACATGGCGTACCAGACTCAGTCCGATGCCGTAGCCGTCTTTCTTGAGTTTGCCGACCCGATACTGGTAATCGAACAGCTTCTCCTGCTCCGCTTCGTCAATGCCTTCTCCTCCATCGGAGACCGATATAATCACGCTTCCCTTCCTGTTGCATACCGACACATGGATTTCACTGTTCCCGCCATACTTCACCGCATTGGACACCAGATTGGTGACAGCCCGGCTTATCCAGAGCTCCCGCCCGATTATGGTGTTGTTGGCATCGTCATCAAAATCAAAATGGATGTTCGGGTGCAGCCTCCGATATTCGTCACATACATTAGCGCACAGAAGTGCTGTATCGACTAATTCCATGGTCGTATTTTCTTTGGAGGCACTCAATGTCAAAATATCGTCTAGACTATCCGTAACCTTATCCACCTCTTCCGTCAGCTCCCCATGGTCTGAAAGCTGCAATTTGGCTCGGAGCAAGGAAAGAATATTCTTCTGCTCATGCGTCACGTAAGCGCTAAGCCGGACGTAATCCAGGGTGTACGCTTCGAATTTACTCTTAATCTCCTGATATGCTTTAACAATGGCAGGATGCTGCTCCATGATGATATGTTCCTCGTCCATGCTGCTTAGTTGCTTGGCTAATAGGAGGGCCTGTTTCTCATGCTGGACCTTCAGAATTTTGGACAATACCCAGGTCCCTGTTACGAGTATGCCTACAAGACATAGAATCAAGATAGGAATATGCTGAAGCAGCGCTCCCACATAATAATCCTCCAGGTTTCTCTTGTTGATGATGGACGGCTTCAGATCGAGGAAGGACATGCCGCCAAAACTCCCGTTTTGAATGAGCATTGTCACTTTGTTCATGTTCATCATAAATAAATATGTGGGCAGATTGGACTCGGGGACCGTAATGGAGCTAATGAATAAAATGAATGCAAGAATCAAGCAGGTCGTCACCGTAAGGGAATAATACAGAAGAACTCGGCTGACTTTCATCGAGGTTGTCCGCATAACTGATACCCGTTCCCTTTCATAGTGACCAGCAGCCCCTGTCCACCTTGCAGCGTTAATTTCTTGCGCAAATTCGCAATATGCACCCTTAGCACCGACGAGAACGGGTCAAAAAACTCATCGTACACATGCTCTGCAATATCCTCGCTGGATACGATATCCGGGCTTCGGCTAGCCAAATACTCCAATATATCAAATTCCTTGGCGGACAATGCGATCTCCATTCCATCTATGTAGGCCTTCCGTGTACGGGGACAGATTCGAATGCGGCCGATATCAATCTCATTCTTCGTTCGCCCATAATAGCGGCGGATGACGGCTTGAATGCGGGCTTCAAGCTCGACAAAATCAAAAGGCTTGATGATATAATCATCGGCCCCCGTGTTTAATCCCAGTGCCCTCTGAACGACTTCATCCCGTGCCGTAACTATAACGATTGGCGTGTCGATATGCTGTTCACGTAGAAAGGAAAGGATCTCCATCCCGTCTTTGTCAGGCAAATTCAAATCAAGCAAAATAGCATCATACCGGTTGGCAAACCCTTTATCTTCACCTTCAAGCCCTTGGTTGGCAACATCAACATGAAACCCGCTTTTTTCAAGCCCGGCTTTCATGACATAGGATAATTCCCGATCATCTTCGATTATTAACAGACGCATCTCTTCTACCACCTCCCCACCATTATACGGTTGCCAATGTTAAATCTACGTTAAGAGGACCTTAAGATAAACTTACTGCTGTCATAAAAAAAGACCCTGGAGCATCGGCGCTCCAGGGTCTATGAGATGGCTTGGTATTATTCGAAAATAATAGGAATAAGTACCGTAATCAACAGGGTCAGAACCAAAAATGAAACAGAGTATTTTTTCTAACGTGATTAAATTGCAATTTCCTCTCCCCGATACTGATTTAACCACGCCCCCCTCATCGCTTCATCCGTTTCAATCGAGGAACTGATCGGAAGCGGCGTTTGTTCGACCAGTTTACCATCCTCATATGTACATCGATGATCATAGCAATTCGAATCATGTAGGATGAGTTCGAGCGAACCCGGTATATTAGCTGCAATTCCAGCATTTGCATCGTCGGTTATCCAGCTCACTGGTTTCCAATCCAATATTCCTTCAGCTGTCGCGATCGGTGTAGGATAACTGTAATCCTCAGGCACCTCTGCTAGGTATAAATACATACCACCCGTAATCGAGCCGTTGATGGACCAGGTCACTACGCCTTTAAAGGTTAGACTGTAATCTTGTATATGTGTCTCTTCCTCCAGCTCACGTACCATCGAGTCTCGCGGGTTTTCGTTCGCCTCCAGCTTGCCCCCCACGCCATTCCAGCACCCCATCCAGGGCGGGGAGTTACGATTCAACAATAAAACCTCATTACCGCGCCGAACAAAACAAATATTGTATTTGATCATCTGATAATGGTCCCTCCTCTGGATCGTTGCCCTTGTCTTAAGCTTCTAATTTTCTCTTCAATCGGCTTCTGTCCATCCTCATCCCAGACAATAGAGATTTCAAAAGTCCCTTCTTCAAAGAATAGGGGAAATCTTCGTTTAAACCAGGGCTGCATTGGTAGATCCATTGCTTCATCAATCGGTACCCACACGAGCTCACCTTCCGGCGGATCCGCTAACAGCTTGCCTTCAAAAGAGTCCGCCAAATAATTAAACACCATGTAACGATAGTTTGTCTGAGGAACCACATACTCATCTAATCCTTTGTACACCAGATTTTTTACGATCAGTCCTGTCTCCTCAAAAACCTCACGCACAGCACCTTCTGAAATGCTCTCAGGAAACTCCACTTTCCCCCCAGGACCAAGATATCCGGGAAAACCCAGCTTGTCTGGGCGATTGATTAATAACACTTTATCATCTTTTTGGATCAGGCACATAGTATACATGCCATAGGTTATTTGGGGCCTAGACATTCTATCTCTCCTCCGTCCTGGCACATGTCAGCTTGCTTAAATATAACGAACTCACTTATGTAGGTAGATATCTACTGCTCCCTCGAATACAAGATTGCTCCACCAGACCCCAGAATGACGAAATGTCGACCAGACGGCGAAAACCCGCACTTTATTCTTCCATCCAGCCGGTTCAAATCGATCACCGCGGCTTGTTTAAGATATTCATAGTTAGGGACAAATATCTGATCCAATATAACGGAAGCCCTTGGCCACCAAGGGTGAATGACTTCAAGCATCCAACCATCGTGCGTGATGTGAATCCCATCGCCAGACTCAAACCCAAAAATAGAAATGTCCTGTCCGCTCTTAGGAATATGAAAACTCAAGTAATTCTCGCTAATATGATCTTCGGTTACATCAGAATCCCGCTCTCTGTGAATCAAGGTTCCTGACTTAGCTTGTGTAATACTGTATCCATTGCTGCTGATCAGAACAAGGTTCTCATCGGCATCCCACCCGCACGCAATACACCCCGCAGCTGGAATGATAACCTCATGAATCCAAGGATGTGGTGGTTTCGTAGGTTCTTTGGCTTGTGCCTGGTGCAGCAAATCGATCTCAAACTTCGTTCTGATTTCTTTATTTGAATGTCTAAAAGGGTTCATATCATACTCCCACATTAATTGTATTAAGGCGAATACGCTCCCAGATTCCTTGTCTGCTCGTTAAGGAAGACTAACCTCGCTCCACTAATAAACAATTTCACGGTTTAGGATGATGGTTCATCTCTTGCATTCTTGTGTTAAGTTCATCCAGTGAACGCTGCATGCGTTCCATTCTTCTCAGAGCAGAATACTGATTGCTGATGATCCCGGCCAAGCCAACTATCATAACGATAATAATCAAACCGATCATATTTAGAATGCATCCTTTCGTTCTTAGATTGATCTCCAATAATATTAGTTATCAGGCAGCATTGAATCGCGAACCCACTCATCAAAACCACTAAACATCAAAGTCTTCGGCCATTCCGCCGACTCCTCATGTTTCCAGGTTAAATGCACCTGCGCATAGATCCTGCAATACATCTCAACATTTACGAAGACGGACTACTACCTAACTCCTTGCGATGAAGAATAGGATTCATAACATTATGATCGATGTGCAATGTTCCATCAGCTTGTTCTGCCTCATAATTAAATACCAAATACCCTCCAATAATTTCATTGCCTGACTCCAGTATAAATCTTACAATCTGATTGTACGTCGCTGTTTTCTCTTGCAGGAAGTACCCTGTTTCTGTAACTTCTTGATCCAAAAATCGGGTCAAATCCACATGACCCCATTCTTTAATATCTTCAACATGCGACTTAAAGGATTGTAACGTATGGGCAGCGTATTTTGTTTCGGACGCAAATCTATCAATGCTCCATCCGTAATTCTCCAAGTAGTTAACATGCTGTTCTTTATGGATTTCTATGACGATCTCATCATTCTCTTTATTACAACCAACAAGGATAGCTAACATAAGAATGAAAAATAATTTTAATTTCAATTCCCCAGTCCTCTCCTACACCAGGATTATAAGTAACCGAATGAGAACCCTTTATCATGCTTGGGCCGGACAAACACCCATTTTTCATCCTTTTCTTAATTCCTCCTAAATAAAACGACTACGAGTATCCCATATGTGTGGGTCCAATTTTACCGCTGGCGTAAAGGTTGTCGTCAATGCGTACCGCCCACCGGTTTCCGCAGATTGATAGGCGCCGAACAGAATCTCATGCACATGCAGCTGCTGTTGCGCAGACTGGACGGGCTGTTCACCTGTGCGAAGGCAGCGAACAAAATGGGCAATAACAGTCTCATCACGTTGTTCCGTAATTCGACGAAACGGCACATAACAGTTGTCATTTCCCCGCCAATGGACTGGCTCCGCATCTGTAATGGCATCTCCCAATGTGTGAATAACCAAAGGAAATCCACCGTCATTCAGAGCTACTGTGCCTTTTCGTCCGTAGATTAACGTATTGTTCTGCTTGAAGGACATCCCCCATAACGAGCGAACAACGGCATGTTGCCCACCTGCAAATTGAAGGATGAGAGTCGCATTATCATCCACATCGCTATTCACTTTCTTACCACCGCCAACGATGCGATTAGGAATCAGCGTGTTGACTTCGGCCATCACACTTGTAGCGGGACCTAACAAACCGATAATACGGCTAACAGGATAAACCAGACAATCCAGTACCGCACCCCCATGCGCTACAGATTTATCATAATACCAGTTATTGCGCCATGGGCCGGGAAGGGAGAGTTGTGCTTCCGCGCCTGTGATTTTTCCAATGTATCGCTCGTCAATGAAATCGGCAGCAGCTAGAAAGACGGGATTCAAATCGAAAGGCAGGCTCATGAAAATGAGCCCCTTCTCCTCCGCCAGAGTAACCATACGTTTACAATCTTCGAATGTGGTCGCCATCGGTTTCTCGTTCAGAACAGGCAATCCCCGCTCCAACGCAGCCAACACGGGCTCAGCATGCATGGAATGAGGAGTCGTAACCACTACACCATCCAATTCTTCTCGGTCCAGCATGAGTCGATAATCGTCATACCATCCGGGAATTCCATATGCCGATGCCTTCTTCTCCGCATTCTCCAAATGTCTGGAGTATGTTGCTACAATCTGCACGCCTTCAAGGATTGCCGCCTGTTCAAAATAACGATTGCTGACATGACCGCTGCCGATCATGCCAAGCTTAATCTTTTTCATGGACATCACCTGCATCTATGATTTGGACGATCGGGAGCAGCAAGTGCAACTTCGCTAGTTTCTGTCATTGAGATATGACCGGTTTGTAGTTTCATTCACTATCAGCTCTACCTTTTATAACCCCAAACACTCGTATAATGTTTCATTAAACATGGTCTGATCTTCACTATAATTCTCCGTATATTTGTTCAACATCCGAACCCCTACCGCATTGAACTCAGGGATAACTGCGCAATGACAGCCGGCGGCTCCGGAAGCATAAAACCATTTTTCTTGATAATACCATCCAAAAACCCGGTGTTGATCTTGAGTTTCAGCTCTTAATTGGTTAATTAAGCGAAATACTTCACTGGATAGGAGTTGTCGGTTATGAACGCTTCCCTGATGTAGATGGAGATATCCCCACATCGCCAAGTCCTTAGCGCTGGCATACAAATTCCGGTCGCAGCCTTCATCGGATTCTATTCGAATGGATGCATACCCATCCGCAGCTTGAAAATCACATACCAATCGAGCTTCCGGCACAGACACCCACTCCGAATGGTTCAAATCCAGTGGTTTAAATACCCGGTCTCTTATTATTTGAGCGATTGTCTTGCCTGTGATCGCTTTTATTAGTTTTCCTGCGACTTCTTCGCGTTCGATTCGCTGGGGACCAAAGTACTTCGCATTGGTTTTGGTAGCTAATTCTCGGATCGTCACGCCCTTTAAATCGCTAATTGCCATATCCTTAACGATATCAGATACAACCGTATCGATGGAGATGTTCCCTTCTGTAACCGCTATGGCTGTTGCCATGCCAACGTATGACTTTCTGATTGAATATAGATTAAACATCGAATCCCTGGTTACCGGCAATGCACCACGCTTAAAATGATGCTGACCAGAATACCATTCCGTTACGACTTGACCATCTTGAATGATGAACAAAGCGGAGGCAGAAGCACCATACTTCTCCTGAGAAGTTTGTGTATATAATATTAGTTTCTCGAAAGGATTGCTCATTAAAGTCCCCTTCTAACATCATAACCCGGCCTTTAGAACGTAGGTCGGGTCATATGTTGTCTGTTATTCTGTTATATTATTTCGTTGCATAGATCGATAACCATTGAGGAAGCGCTGCAAGCGGGTTAAATTGCCAGTTACGGAAATCTTCCAGATCTTGATCAGACAAACGGCTAGCCTCGCCTTTGGATTCATCCACCCAGAACCTACCGTCTACTGCGAACATTTCTTCCATATGTTTAACGGTAAAACCGGATGACATCATGGCGTTCAACATATCTTGAATACGCCACTTATACGTTGGTATTTCTCCAAAAGGCCCTGTGGAGTCATATGGATTCACCACATGGATCTTATCTGTAGAGCTGGTTCCAAATGGGCGCATAAAAGGATGAATATCATACATGATGAAAGCCCCATTAGGTTTAAGAACTCGATGGATCTGGGTATACATCGAATTCAAATCATGAATCCATACATGGACCCCATTCGATGTGTAGACAAAATCATAGTCATTGCTCTTGATGCTGCTCAGCTTCATGGTATCGTCACAGATAAACTCAATATCCCATCCATATCTCTGTGCTATAGCTGAGCTGTTCTCGAGCTGCCGTTCCGAAATGTCACATGAAGTGACGTGAGCCCCCATGAGATGAAAAGCAAACACGGCATGATTATCTCCGCTTGAAGGAACACATATCCGTTTGCCCCGCAGGTCTGGGAATGCCTTCATGATCATCGAGAATGTAGCAGGGTGAAACACGGAAGCAGGTAGTTTTATGATGTTGGAAATGACCTCTTCGGTTCGATATCCTACGTACCACGAGTCTGACCATTCGTCCCAGGATCTTTTAACGATATCCGTTTGTCCCTCCATCTTGCCCCCCCCCTGCCTGCCAAACGCAAGCGTATTCATAATTAAACATTTATATCGGCTATTATGCTACAACCTACGCCTGACAGGATATGGATAATTTATATGTAATTGAACTCTACCACACATTATAAATACGCTTAGACTATGCTGCTCCTTACCTCAATAATCCCTCAAACCAAGGGCGTTATCTGGAACCTTTTGACCACAACCTCTTCTTTGAAATGAATGTCATGTAAATTCCTCGCTTGAAACTCCTCTAATATGCTTAAAAAGATTCGCCCGATCAAAATACTGTCACCTAGCGCATCATGTCGCTTTAGGTCCCGATCACTCACCTTATAGTACTTTGATAAATTCGATAAAACGGCTGTAAACCTCGTTGAATCTCGGGGCACGCTCTACATTTGTATTAGATATGCCGGTAAAACGCTCAACGGCTTCAGGAATGGGCTTTAGGGGCTGAACATACGAGTTGAAGGTTTGGGATTTCTGAACGATACCGTTCTCAATGATAACGGCACCCACCTGCGTAATATGTTCCGTTTCATGGTGGATGCCCGTTGATTCCAAATCAAATACACAGTACCTTTGTTTCAAAATTTCGTTGACTGCCAAGCCTGAAACGGCATATTCTACATCGGATAAAAAGCGAATTTCCACCCCTTATCCCCTCCAATTTATTGTGAAGTAATCTGATATGCCGCACAAAGCCATACAGACTCCTGTTACCCTATCCCTCTATTTCCCTATAAATACTCAGTGCTTTCTTCATCCTCTCTGTATACTCCATGGATTGCCTCGAATTGAATAGCGTAACATCCCGATTACCGCTGGAGCTGAGCAGATCATTGTCACTTAAAACCTGAATGAGTCTGTTCACGGTTCCTTTACTGCCATCTATCATGCGAATGTGATCCGGCAGCAGATCCGATAAGATGCTTTTGTAAAATGGATAGTGGGTACAGCCCAAGACAATAGTTCCGTACTCATTCATATCGAAGGATTCGAACTGCTTGGTAAAGTAATCCTTCATGACCTTTCGATCAAAATTCAAAGCCTCACAGTGCTCTACCAGCTCCGGAAGGGGCAGGGAGTCCACGATATGCATGCTGTCGACTCGTCGAACCAGATCCCTGTACTTCGATTCCTTTATGGTCAGCGGTGTGGCAAGCACCAGGATTCGCTTCCCGCTGGAACGATTAATTTCGACGGCCGGCTTTACGGCCGGTTCCATCCCGATAACCGGGATCGGATAAGCCTTCCTCAGATCGGAAATCGCCATGCTTGTAGCCGTGTTGCATGCAACGACGATGGCTTTGACTTCTTCCTTCATGATCGATTCCATCGCATGATGGATGTAAGATTTCACGTCTTCCTTGGCTTTGGTACCATAAGGCACATGGAGAGTGTCCGCATAAAACAAAAAATCTTCCTGCGGCAGCTCCTTCATTGCCTCCGATAACACGGTTAAACCGCCTAAACCTGAATCAAAAAAAGCTATTCTCATGTTTTTCACCTATCGTTGTATGTTTTTCTGTCAGCATCATTACGTAAATGTCCTTATACATTATACTCCACTCCAACAATCCTCGCAGGGCCATCTGTATGAATGGAATCGTAAATGGGATCTAGTTCAAAATACAGAACGACCCAGCCTTATTGTAATCTCAGAGGCCGGGTCGCGTGCGTCGTTCTATGCAATTCCGAGAAAAATACGCAATTTCCTTCGCGAAGATTAAGTAATCCGCGTATTACTCAAAACATTTCAACAGTGCCAAAGCCTCTTCATGATCGGGTTCCAGAACGAGCGCCTCACGCGTGTATTCCAGAGCCTCTTCGTCGAGACCAAGCTCATAGCAGCAGATCGCCAAGCAATATATAACCGTTGGCACCGGCTCGTCTTCGTCCGTTTCCACGGATTCCTTCAGGAAGAACCTTGCATCCTCGTACATATCCATCTCGAACAGCACCAGCCCCGCGTCCAATGCCAGATCATAACGCTGCTCCATCACATAGTACGACGACCACATTTTATAGATGCCTGTTCGAATATCCAGCATTTCTTCGTCATTGGCATCCGGCAGCAGATTCGAGATGCGCTTCGCGCTCTGAATGAAGAACTCGGCGTCATACCCACCCAATCGCCAAAAAGACAATATTTGCTGCATGCCCATGCTTTCAATATTCAGGTCGATCCATTCCTTCATACTGAAAAATTCATCAGGCCCGAAGCGTTCGATAAATTGGCGGTAAGCGATCCGAGTATTCGCATAACTCATCGGTGCTTCCAGCATGAGGATACAGCCGACGTTAATATTTTTATAATGCTGCGTGGGGAAAATCGCATGTGCGCCCCTTTGCTCAAACACATGCTGAAGCGCATGATAATTAGCCGTTAATGAGAAGCTGCCATGGTAAATTAATTGCGGCGGTTCGGCGAACTTCCAATTATCGATATGATGATCTCCTTTATCCGCCGTGAGAAGCATGAAACCCGACGTTGATAACTGATTCAGACGCTCCATGCAGGTCAGTCCTACCTCCGGAAACAGGATATGCGAATCCTCCAGCTCTTGCTGGTAGTAGGCAATGACATCACGGTACGGATAGTTGTCCTCCTCGTATCTGGGCGCACGGCGGTGCTCATAGGCCAGTTTCATTCGTTCCAGTGCTTCAGCCGGCTTGAGCTTGTCGTGCTGCTCCGGAAACTCGATGACAACATCGCTCTCGTAAATCTTTCCTTCCCCCACATAGATCAGTTCTTGCGGAATACCGTCAAAGAAATAGTTCGCGACAACCAGCAGCGGCTGCTTCAAATCTCCAGGACGTATCGTTGTCTTCGATACCACCAGGTTCACTTCCGTGTCATGCACGGCATCGAACCTCGCGAAGTCCAGGAGCCCCTGTTCAATATAGGATTGCATGGCGGGGTGGTGACGCCATGCCGTAACATTTTTAATCGGCAAATCGGTCATAACATAGCGGAAAGGGGGCAGCGCTATACCCGCAAAATCTCTCAGCTCGCACAGCTTGTGCAGCACGTGATAACCGAGGCGCCCGGCTCCGGCTCCCAGTTCCAGAATCGTCACCGTTTCGGTTAGCTCGCCTTGATCGGCACGGTCCCGAAGGAATCCGAATATAATTTCGGCGTAAGCCGTAGCAATCATGGGATTGCTTGTAATATACTGCGGAACCTGATCATTATTCCAGGCTTTCATCCCCAGTTCTTCGTAATAATTCCGCTGTAGTTCCCAGATGGGTGCCTCACTGTAACGGAAGCGTTGTTGAATATTGTCCGTCATTCTAGATAACCCTGCTCTCTATGTATCATTAAAGTACAATCTGATGATGTGCATGCTTATGCACCGATCGACCAAGAACGTCTATTGAATCGTACCATATTTCTTAATTCTACCCAAACCTTCTCATGATAAAATCCCGTGTATGCGCCTGGGCAAGATGGCGAATTCGCCATTCTTAGGCGTATAGGCACCTTTCCTTCCACACCCTAATATAGTGTAGGAGAACAGAAGGGCGGGATGTGCATGGGTACGAGCATGGAACGAGAACAATGGGCCATTTTCTTGGCAGCGATCTGCGGACAGACCTATACACAATTCAGCAACACGGACGGCTCATTTGTCCTTCCGCTAAATTATTCGCTCTATGACACCATTGAGGCCAACTCCTTAATCAGCGTGTCCGAGCGCTTTGGGTTTATTCTGGAATCACCGGATGAAATCATTATCGCCTTTCGGGGCACCAGTTCAACAACAAACTGGATCTCTGATGCCATCGCCTCCCAAAAAAACTTCAAATATATTAAGGACTCTTCTCTCACACACCGCGGTTTCACGAACATCTACGCCTCTGCTCGGGGCCAGGTCATGTCGGCACTTAACCGACTTCCTGCACACAAAACACTGTTCATTACCGGCCACAGCCTTGGAGGAGCGCTCGCAACCTTATGTGCAGTCGATGCGGCCGCCAACACGGACCACCCATCCCCTTATGTTTTTACCTACGGGTCCCCTCGTGTGGGAGATCTCGATTTTACCAAGGCCTTCGCCAAGTATGTTCGAAACAGCTGCCGCATCGCCAACCTGTTCGACGTCGTAACGCATGCCCCGCCTCACATCTACAAGATGCCTAAACGGGAGAAGAAGTACTATTACAGCCATGTCCATACCCAATGGCCGTTGACCTTCCAGAATGGATCGGTGAGCGGCAATCATGTAATCGGAAGTTATTATGCGGAGCTTGCCAAGCTTCAGCCGGAATTTGCCGAACGCTTAAGTACAACGAATCCCGAATTCTGTCCAGTTGGTGAATCCCCCTTAGAGAAGGTATAAGCTTATTTTTCGGATCATAAAAGAAAGCGGATTTCCCTGAGAAGGGAATCCGCTCTTTTATTTCTGATCTAACCAAAAATTGATTACACATGAGTACCCGTTAACATCGGGAACAAAATCTCCATTTCAGCTTCATTCGGTCTTCTGCCATAATCCGCGATTTCGAAAGGCTCTGCATATTGTAAGCTGGCTGCAAGGTCTTGGCCATATTGCTTCGCAAGCGAAGGCAGCATTTCGTCCGAGACGCTAAGAAACCGATCCCAATGCTTTAGAATAAATTCCCGCTTCTCTTCCCAGGTATCCGGTACGGCATCCAAGAAACCGCCCTGCCAAGGCGCAAACTCATAGAATTGGGAAGCATGGGCATCGCAGGCCAGCAATTTCTTCTCGATCACGCCCCCAGCATCGATAACAATATCCGGTTGGTACGTCGCCCGTGCCGCATAATCCGGCATCAGCAGGAATATCGGGGATTTCTTCAATGACGGCACTTCAGGGACGGCATTCGGTACGTTCGCAACAAAATCTGCCGCATCCCGCACGACCTTCCCGACATTGCGGTTATCCACATGACCGGGACCGTCCGGATGGAACGTAATGACGATTTCCGCCTCCCAGCCGCGAATCAGACGGATCACTTCCTTGCGTACTTCGAGCGTTGGCATCAATTCGCCATCGGGAATGGGCAGAACGACGTATTCCAGCACCCCAAGACGCTTTGCAGCCTCATGAGCTTCCTGAATCCGACGTTCGACCAGCTGCTGCCCGCTCATTTCATGATGACCGCAGCATCCATCGGTTAGCGTTACGAACTTCACCCGATGACCCATCTCTGCGTAAGCTGCCGAGATCGCGCCTGCATAGATTTCGGGTTCATCCGGGTGCGCTGCAATGACAATCACATTGAGGATTTTAGACATCTGTCGCTTCCTCCTTATATGTTCTTGGATACACGATCGATATACCGATTACTTCGTGCGTTTCATCAGTGGATGATCTTCCTTCAACTCCAGCAAATCCCACTGATTGCCGTATAAATCCTTAAATACCGCCACCATGCCGTAATCCGCTTCTTTGGGCTCTCTTACAAACTCAATCCCCCGCGATACCATTTCACGATAATCCCTCCAGAAATCATCTGTATTCAAGAACAGGAACACTCTGCCCCCGGACTGATTGCCTATAAATGGCTCTTGCTCCGGCTTGGACGCCTTGGCAAGCAATATCGTCGTGCCGACCGATCCGGGAGGTGCTACGACCACCCAACGTTTATCTTGCTCAGGCTGGTATGTATCTTCAATCAAGGTGAAATTCAGCTTCTCGGTATAAAATGCGATGGCCTCATCATAGTCCTTCACGACTAATGCAATATGGACAATGGATTGTATCATGTCTTCTCCCCCACCCATGTGATTTTTCAATTCAGTTTCTTATAAATCTTCTTGTACGATTGGTACGCCCAGGAACCTTGTATACCATTACTGCTTTTTCCATATCGTTGACATGAAAAAAACATAAAACGAAAAGACACCAAGTATAAATTAACTGGTTCCATTAGGTTTCAGCTGTTCAGCGGAGTTGGCGGACTGAATGATTTTTCTTATTCATACGATATGTTCTACTCTACCTTCCATTGTGGTTACGCACAAGCGTTCCTATTCATTATCGTTCTTAAATATTTCGCGCTAGATGATCCCTTCTAATTCCGTCAGCTTCTTTATGATGTAATCGGGCTGTATATGATCTGGTCTTATTTTGTTCAAGCGATTGATCCAAACGGCTCGGATTCCCAATGCTTGAGCCCCCTCAACATCACTTGTTAATGAATCCCCGACATGCAGGACCTCCGCATTCTTTAACTCATACCTTCTAAGTGCTTCTGCAAATATTTCCGACCTAGGTTTATATGATCTAACATCTTCGCTAGTGATCACGCCAGTGACCTTTAAATCGTGAAACCTTATCGCTGCCATCACATCCGATGTATCAATATTAGAAATGATATATATGGGCAATTTACACGATTTCAGAAAAGAGAGCGCATCTTCATAAATACCTGGCTTTTGCCAATGCTCAAATTGCTCCTGAATGATCTCCTCTGCAATGCAATCCGATTTGAAGTAGTCTATCGTCGCGCGTAAAGATGTTCTTCCCAGATTTCTTTGATTATCGAAGCTTTTCCCATAGCTTTCATGAAACATGTTTGAAAAGGACTTCCACCAGTATTGACCTATTTCCTGAATGGTACAGTCCTCAGAGGAAGTCGCCTTGATTTTTTGGCATATTAACGGAATGATCTCATCATCTTCATGAACCACAGTCCCATAAAAGTCGAGGAAAATCGCTTTGGTTGTCACTGTTATTCCTCCCTCACGTTCTAATTCCATCACTTCATATGACTGTACTAACACCTCACTGAATCTAATTAATCCCTGCACAGGCTTTTCACGCCACGTATGGATAAACACCCGAGGGCACTAGTTCTACTAGCGCCCTATCGGAGCTTTCCTAGCCTCGAACGTAATCATCTGATCCGCTTTAACAGGTTTATTCAACCATGTATAGTCAGCCGACTTCGTGATCTCTTCATATCCCTGCTTCTCTAGCATGAGTTCAAATTCGTGGTATCCATACCAACTTAGAGGAAACCGCTGCAGCTCGGTCTGAACCAAATGGCCTTCCTTCCACTTTTCATATTTCAGAATCGAGACGATGCGCTGGTCAAGCAGATTGCATTCCGTACGTCTGTCCTCCAGAACGATGACTTCGTTATCGGAAGTTTCCCAGCTTCTAGTCGAGGTGTGATTCGAGTCAAAATTAGTAGGAATAAACAAATCCACAATTAATCTGCCGCCCGGTCTCAAATGAGAATAAAAATGACGCAGTGCCGAGACAGCCTGCTCCCGACCCTCTATTAATTGGAAAGATCCGGCGGGAATGATAATGGCTTCATATG
Source organism: Paenibacillus sp. FSL W7-1332 (assembly GCF_037969785.1). NCBI lineage: Bacteria > Bacillati > Bacillota > Bacilli > Caryophanales > Paenibacillaceae > Paenibacillus > Paenibacillus sp. FSL W7-1332. Next base: position 5,174,907 of record NZ_CP150209.1, read on the forward strand.
AACCCGTCAACGCAAAGTTATGCATTTCATCCTCATACAGTTTAGTTGTTAGGCCCAATTCCTCGACTCGTCTTCTGCAAGAATCCAGCATAGCCGTTGAATTATCCACGCCTTCCATATCGATCCCCGCTTGAAGCAGCGGAATTAACACCCTCCCTGATCCACAGCCGACTTCCAGCACCTTTCCTTGTACGTCCTTCAGACGTTCTAAATAATACTCCACGTCACCAAACGAGAAACCTAATGGTTTACTCAGATCATACACTTCCGTACACAGCTCTCCGTACAAACTATACATAGAATAAAACTCCCCATTCTATATGTATTTTTCCCGTTATTGCCTTCTACGCAATTAGACTTCTCTTTTCTCATCCGGTCGATAGAGGATTCTTTGATAATCCCAATCTTTAGTATCCATATCGCCTACATCATATAAGAGAGTCGCAGGAAGAACTATACCCATTATATTTATAAATATTCTCTACTTAAAACGATTCCCAAGGCATATATTCTATTTTACATCCTAATTTCTATTTGGTGAAAAACAGAAAAAAGACTTCCCGGCTCATGAGATATCATGACAGCAGGAAGTCACCTATGTGTGGTGCGTTTAAGCTACGCTCTTAAAAAGGCAATGTAATCCGTTATTAACCCTTTGTGTCCCAAATGCCGAAGCATGGTCGTGATATTGCCTCTATGATAGGTTCCATGATTTACGACCTGCTGGAGAATCTCCGAAATCGAATTCTGAAATGCCTCACCCGCAGTGTTGTGATAAGTCACAACCTTCCCCATATCGCCTACCGATGCTAAATATTCGTGATGCTTGGTTTGAAGCTCGCTCAGGTATTGACGAGCTGCTTCCAAATTCGCGAACGGTCTCGCGGCAAGCGACGGAGGGCTTTCCTCCTTGATCCGGGCAAACCAAACTTCCTCCGCAGCCGCAAGGTGACCGAAGACTTCGGCGATGGATTTGAAGCCCAGATTCACTTCCTGGAGAAACACGCCTTCCGGCAAGGATTGCAGATGGTTCCATAGTCTTTCGTTCGCCCAAATGTGATAATCGTACAATTGAAGATACGCTTCGTTCATTCTGCTCTCTCCTCTCTTGATCGCTTTATCGGAAAGTCTGAGTTTACGATGCTGGCCCTAGCACCTATCCCCTAGCACCTCGATAGAAAATTATACCATATATAACGAAAAAGCAGGCACGGAGATCAAACGAACATAACGCATATTCGAGATTACTCTTTAACGCTGCCAAGCACGATGCCTTTGACGAAAAAACGCTGGAGAAAGGGATACAGCAGCAGAATCGGCAGTGAGCCGATAAATATTTGCGCGGCTTTAAACGTTCGGTTGGATACTTCGGAAAGGGCCGCGGCATCGTCTGCATTGATCGACGTCAGGTTGGTCTGTACGATAACGGTCTGAAGATAACTCGACAACGGGTATTTTTCCGGAGAATTCATCAGTAACAGTCCGTCAAACCATTCGTTCCATTGGCCGACGATCGTAAACAGCGTAACGGTAGCCATGGCCGGCAGCGACAGCGGCGCGTATATTTTCCACAGGCTGGTGATGTAGCTCCCGCCGTCAATGAAGCAGGATTCCTCCAGTTCCTTGGGCAGGCCGCGAAAAAAATTGAGCAGCAAAATCACGTTGAACACTGCTACAGCACCCGGGACGACCAATGCCCATATCGTGTCGATCAGACCCGTATCCCTGATTGTCATATACCTCGGTATCAACCCTCCGGAGAACAGGGTGGTGAACACGAAGAACCAGGCATATTGCGTGCGAAATTTAAAATCCCGTGGTTCCTTCGACAGCGGATAGGCGATGAGCAGGGTCAGCAGCATGCTGATCCCGGTCCCGAGAACGACGCGCTGCACGGTGACCCACATCGCTACCATAAATTGCGGCTTGTTCAATACGTACTGATAGGAGCTGAGCGTAAAATCGACTGGCCACAGCTTCACGATCCCTGCCGTCGCCGCGCCTTTGGAGCTGAGGGAAACCGCCAAAATATGAACGATGGGAAGAAAGCAGAGCAGCCCCAGACCGATCAGAAAAGCGTAGTTGAAGCCAAGAAAAAATTTGCGGCTGAGTGACGGTTTATGCATACGGGACACCTTCCTTCCTAAAATATTCTGTAATTGGCGAACTTGGATGCCAGGGCGTAGGACGTCACGATAAAGACGAACGAGATCAAGGATTTGAACAGGCCGATCGCCGTGGCTACCCCATACTGGGCACCCTGCATGCCGATCCGGTATATAAACGTATCCAGAATGTCCCCGCTCTCATACACCTGCGGGCTGTACAAGTTGAACACCTGGTCAAAACCGGCATTCAGCACATTCCCAAGCGAGAGGGTCGCCAGCAAAATGATGATCGGCATCATGCCGGGAAGCGTGATGTGCCAGGTCTGTTTCCAGCGGTTGGCGCCATCCACCGTAGCCGCCTCATACAGGGAAGGATTGATGGAGGTTAACGCAGCCAAATAGACGATGGTGCTAAAGCCGAATTCCTTCCAGATGTCCGTTATGACGAGGGTATAAGGAAACCATTGGTTGCTGCCAAGAAAAAAAATCGGCTCGACGCCGAACCAGCCCAAAATCTGGTTCACGATCCCGTTCGTCGGCGACAAGATGTCGATAAAGATTCCCCCAAGGATGACCCATGATAAAAAATGTGGCAAATATACAAGCGTCTGCACGCCGCGTTTGATCAGCTCGTTCCTCAGCTCATTCAGCAGCAGGGCTACCAGGATCGGCACGACCAATCCTCCGATGATTTTCATGAAGGCGATAAACACCGTATTCCAAATGATTTGGCCGGTTTCCGGCAGATCGAACACATAGCGGAAATTGTCCAGCCCGATCCAATCGGAGCCGAAAAGGCCTTTGAACGGAACGAATTTCTGAAAGGCCATGGCGATGCCGATCATCGGCCAATAGCTGTAAATCAGCACGATGACGATGCCGGGCAAGATCATCAAATGAAGCGGCCACTGCCGTCGAAATTTTTTGCTTAACATGGCGATCCTCCTGTCTGTCAATGTGTATCCCATTCGCCTTCAGCAGGTGGTGAATGAGAACAGGGGCGGGTGTCAGAAACCTCCCTCCCCTGTTCCCGTTAGCCGGACCCCTTTTATCTGGCGGCCTTCCATGCATTAACTTCTTCCGTAATCTTGTCGCCGCCGAGCTTCTTCCAATTGGCCACGAACTCATCAAAGGCGTCGATGCTTGCCTCGCCCAAAATGATTTTGATGAACGTTTCCTGCTCCAGCCGGTCGAGCGTCGCTTTTTTGTCCGCCATGGTCTCGGTCGGAGCGCCGACATAACCGTTCGAAATGACTTTGCCCGCATCGTTCAAATCGCGAAGCTGCTTCATGGAGCCTTCCGGCCCATTGGCGGCATAGCCGGACCAGCCCATCGGGTTGTTGCCCGCGAGATATTCCTGAAACTCCTTGAACATGATTTTCGTTTCGGCGCTGGTGATGTCCGCGTCGCTTTCGGATTCCAGCGCTTGGGCCAGCTCCTCCTGCCGTATCAGGTCTTTGTTCGGATTGACGACCTCAACCAGTGAATATTTGTTGACCCCGATGGATACGCCGTCTTCGATGATTTGACCGTACTTGTCAAATTCCGCATGGTCGCTGTACAGCTTCTCATAGTACTGGTTAGCCAACTTGACGATAACCTCGGGATGCTCGTACCCCTTTTTGACCACGTAATATTGGGATACGGCAAAAGGCATCTGCACCGTTGCCGGACCGCCCTCCAAAGACGGAATCGGATAGGACTTCCAGTTCACCGAATCATCTTCTTTCACCATGTCCCAGAAAGGCCATGCCGGATACCAGCTGGGTCCGATCAGCATGCCGATTTTGTGGGTGGTCACGGATTCAAAGACCTTGACGGTGTCCTTTACGCCGAACTCCGGGTCGATCAGTTTGTTCTTGAACATGTCCTGCAGCTTGGCCAGCGCTTCCTTCATCTCCGGCTGAATGCTGCCGAACTGCAATTGCCCCTCTGCGTCTTCGATCCAAATTTGCGGGAAACCGCCGAAGCCGTTAAAGAAACCTACCGAAGAGCTGTTTAATCCGATATCCTTGGTCAGCGCAAGTCCGTAGGTATCGGCCTTGCCGTTCCCGTCCGGATCCTGCTTGGCAAACGCCTCCGCAATGGCCACAAGGTCATCCATCGTGTTCGGTTCAGGCAGATTCAGCTTCTCCATCCAATCCTCCCGGACCCACAGCAGCGGAGCCGAGCCGCCGATGACCGGCTGGGTGGACGGGATCGCCAACAGCTTGCCGTCAAACGTCGCGGAAGGGAGCGCGTTTTTCTCGATCTCCATGACCTGCTTCAGGTCATCGCTGGCGTAATTCTCGAAAGCGGGCGTCAAGTCCGCCAATTGCCCGGCGTCCGCAAGCTGGCGCAGCTGCTCCGGCGTCACCTGCATGATATCCGGGAGGTCGTTCGAAGCAATCGCGATATTCATTTTGGATTCATACTGCTCCTGGCCCGTCACCACCCATTTATAATTGAGGTTGATGCCCATTTCCTTATATAGGTCGGTCCACACGTTGTTTTTAATATCCTGTCCGGACGGGAACTTCACTTCTTCTCCCACGAACCGGACGGCATCCAGCTGAATGGGGGGATCATACTTGCCGAACGGGTCGCCCGGCTCCAAGGCCGTGGCTTCGCTATCGGTGGATGAACCAGCCGCGCTGCCTCCGCCTCCTTCCCCTTTGCTGCTGCAAGCGCTTAAAATAAACACGAAAGCCAGCATACTGATCCACAATACGGACAAGATCTTATTTCTCTTCATGTTTGCGACCTCCTTGAATTCGATGTTTGTTTAGAGTATAAGGGAACAAAAAAAGAGCTATCTACTTTAAGCTCTTTACTTTGATATCTTCTCTTTACATGTTGTGCAGTTCTCTGTATTCCTGCGGCGTCAAATGGGTCGTTTTTTTGAAAAAGCGGTAAAAATACGGCGGAGAACTGAAACCCACCGCAGCGGCGATGACATGGATTTTGTCCGTTGTCTCCTTCAGCAGCTGCTTCGCTTTGGCCAGCCGTGCCGCATTAATCGACTCGGACAGGCCCTCACCGGTCACTTGTTTGTACAATCTGGACAAATACGAAGGGTTGTGTCCCACGGCCTCCCCGATTTGCGTCAAAGACAGGTCGCCGCTTAAGTGATCCTCGATATACCGTTGAACTTTGGCAATCACCTCATGCTGCTGATCCTGCTTCCCCTGCTCTTTCCGGTTGAAGATAATGTCCGCCAGCCTTTCGAAATATTCGACCGCCTCCGTCCAGGAATCATGCTCCTCCAGATGAGTCAATGTGATATAATCCACCGCCCCTTCTCCTTCCACGTTCTGGCAGAGAGCTTCCATATCCACCAGAGACGGCATCATCACGGACACCAGGCCGTAATACACTTCCATCTTCAGCAAATATTCAACCTCCGGCGGGAAGGAAGAGGGATCGGTCACCTCATGCAACAGCTGCATGAACTCCTCCCGGTCCCCATTGTCTAGACAGCCGCGCAGCAGCTCCATCCGCTTCAGATGCGAGCGAGAGCGCCCCAGAAAATTCCCCATGCGATCCGGGCGGTTACGCTCACCGGCTTCGGTCAACAGAGATTCGTGGCCGATCCCGAGGCCGCTGTCCAGCAGCTGCTTCAGTGATTCGAATTTGTCAGGCAGCCGTTCCCAATCAACCCACTCGCCAGCCATGGCAAACGAAGTCTTCAATTTCAAAAGCGTTTTGCAAACGTCCTGAATTTGTTCCAGCATCCCGTGGACAAAACGCTGGACCCGTTCCGCCGCCGGTCCTCCAACCTCCTCCGGATTCTCCTCCCCCTCCTCTTTGTGCTGCAAAATCCAGATCATCTTGGCCCTGCCGAACTCCACGGCCATGCCGTCGGTCATCGGGCCGAGCAGCTCGCCGATGATGTTCTGGACCGCGTACAGCATCAGCGATTGGGCCGATGGACCGTCTTGCCTTTGCCAGCCGTCCAGCCTGCATAACAGCAGCAGGCAAGGCTTGCCGGGATCCAGCTTCATCTCAAGCTCCGCAAAGCGCTGCTCCAACTCCTCCCGCCGAATAGGACAAGGTGCTTTTTGCATCAGCTCCAGCACGTACTGCTGCTGTAAAAACGGCAGCGCCATGCGCATATTCTCCCTCGCTTTGGCAATCAGACTGCCCTCTTTCATCTCCTGGTCAAGCAGCTCCACGGTCTTCTCGATCGCGCTCAGCACAGCATCGTTTCCCTCTGCCTTAAGAACGTAATCGACGCTTCCTTGCCGTGTGGCCTCCTGGATATAAGAAAAGTCGTCGTATCCGGTCAAAAAAATCACTTTGCAACGGGGCCACTGTCTGGATATTTCCTTTTGCAGGGCAAGACCGTTTAACCCCGGCATTTTGATATCCGACAAAACGATGTCCATTTTCGCCCGTTTTAGCCAGCTCAAGGCCTCCGATGAGGAATAAGCCTTATACACCTCAAGCTCTAGAAATTCCGCGCCAAGGCACAATTCCGCAAGCCCGTTTACGATAAAAGGTTCGTCATCCACGATCAGTATTCTGTACCTGCTCTTCATCCATCCCGCTCCTTTCTTGCTTTGGCAGTGCCATATCGATTCTCAAACCGCCTAACCGGCTTCTCGAAAAGGCCAATCCACCCGCAGGGCCGAATTTTAAACGAAGGCGTCGATGCACGTTGGATAAACCGGTGATCTCTCCTTTCACGTCCGAATTCGCGATCATGGATTGCAGGTTCCGCAGCTTTTCGTCCGTCAACGTCTCCCCGTTATCCTCCACGATGATATGCAGGACATGCCGTTCAGCGGCCATGGTCACTTGGATTTGCCCATCCGCTTCCTTCTCCTCAAGTCCGTGCTCGTATGCATTTTCGATTAAGGGCTGCAGAATGAGCAGCGGAACGTCCAATTGCTCCCAATCACCGGGGATGTCATCCCAATAAGCGGATATCCGGTTATGGAAACGGATGGACTGAATGTCCACATAAGCCTTGGCATGCCCCACTTCCGCCTTCAACGAAACTTCGTCGGCTGCGTTGCGGGTGATGAACCTGAAATATTCCCCCAAATGCCTCGTAAAACGAACGATATTCTCATAATCCTGCATCTCTCCCATCTGATGAAGCGTAAAGAAGCTGTTATATAAAAAATGAGGGTTGATCTGGGATTGGAGCTGCTTCAGCTCGGAACGCTGCGAGCGGATTTTCTGCTCAAACACTTCGTGGATCAGCACCTGCAGGCGCTTCACCATATGGTTAAACTGCTCGTACAGATAGTGGAACTCGTCATGATGCTTATGGCGCAGCTCCACCCGGGGACTGTCGAAATCGATGTTGCGGAATGCCCTCACCATCCGCTGAAGCGGCTGATGAATGCGGCTGTAGATCCAGCCCGAGAACAGAATAACCACCAGCAGGGAGAAGCCCGACAGCCCGAAAAAGATCATGCGGTATTTCCCGAGCGGACCCAAGAATTCGGCTTCGGGTACATACACCACCAGGTCGGCATTCAAAAAGGCGGAGCGCTCCACGCTAACCCAATAGTTGGCCCCATCCGCCTTTACCTTCGTGTTGTAGGGAAGCTTCGAAAATTCGGTGTTTGTTAGCGCTTCCAAGTCAATGCGTTCGGCTAACCGCGGACCGATGCCCCCTCCGTCCTCCTGAGTCAGGACCCAGCTGTTGTCCACGCCGATGAGAACGGCGCCCCCGTCCCCCGTGGCCAGCTGCAGGAGCGCTGTTTGCATTTTCGGAACGGAGAGCTCCGCCGCAATCGCAAAATTGGGCGGAGGGCCGTTTCGCAATCGTTCCGGGTATACCATCCCCAACAGAAGCTTGTTCTTCCATTCGAAAATGACCCGATCGGGATGCTCCTCAAGCGCCTTCATCTGCTCTGGCGGCATGGCTCCTTCGTACGACACCTGCTCAATCGTTTTCTCAATCAACGGAATATACGTTTTGGCCTCCTGAACGTATTGATTGGAGCTTTGCAGCAGCCGCATTTTGCCCTGGAGGCGGTTGATCGCCTGAAAATATTCGGAACGGCTCATGGCGGGCGCAATGGTGCTTAGCTTTTGCAGGTCGGAGTCCTGCGACAAATCGTTCATCAGCAGCACCGTCGATTGCAGCTCCTGTTCCAGCGTACGCATGAAAAAATTAGTCCTCGCATTCAAGGATTGGGTAATTTCCTGCTCCACGCTCGCAAGCCCGGACTCGTTCATGTACAGGGCAGCGGCGTAAACCGGCATAATGGCCAACAAAAAGCCGGCCACGATTTTGGGATAAATCGATTTGAACCACAGCAGCTTCATCGTTTGCCTCCACTTCGTTACCATGATCGCTTCGCCTAACCGATGAACAGAATAAAAACGGACCATAACGGTTACACGATTGTTCACGACCGGTTAGCCCGGCTAAAGCGAGGACGTCCGACAACTTCGGGATATCCGCTTTCGCCGGGTTGAACCTGTATCGTTAAGATTCTTTATGTTTGGGTGGGACGGACCGGTTAGCCTTCCACCATCAAGCTTGCGATCTCCCCTCTCGTCGAGTCGGGACCGACCTGAATGCGGAACTCGCCGGGCTCCACCACCGGCTTCAGGTCAAGACCGATCATTTCCAACTGCTCGCTGCCGATGGTGAACGTTACTTCCTGCGTCTCCCCGGCCTTCAGGAACACCTTTCGGAACCCTTTCAAGGCCTTCTCGGGGCGGGTAACGGAGGCGGCAAGATCCGATACGTACAGCTGAACGACTTCCGCGCCGTCCCGTACTCCCGCGTTGGTCACGTCGATCCGGACCCTGGCTTCGCCGCCTATGGGAACGACGGCCGGCTCAACCGTCAGACGGCCGTAACGGAATTCCGTATAGCTTAAGCCGAAGCCGAATGGATACCGCGGCGCAAGATCCGTCTCCAGGTAACGCTTGCCCCGAGTCCGTCTGGCATTGTAATTGACCGGCAGCTGGCCAACCTCCTTCGGAATGGACAGCGGCAGACGGCCGGACGGGTTGATATCGCCAAACAGCATGTCCGCAATGGCGCTGCCTCCCTCTTGGCCGGGATACCAGGCTTCCACGATGGAAGGGATGTGCTCGTCGATCCACGGCTCTGTAATCGGCCGTCCGTTGATATAGACAACAATCACGGGCTTTCCGAGCTTATGGAGTTCCTGCAGCAGCTCCAGTTGCACGCCCATCAGCGTCAGGGTCGAGCGGTCAATGCCTTCCCCGCATTCCATATCGCTCTTTGCATGCCCGGTCACGACCGAGGCACCAGTTCTCAGATCGATGGTACCCTCCCCGAAATCCCGTGCGCTGGAGCCGCCAAGCACCATTACGATGACATCGGCTTGTTCCGCGCACGCCAGCGCGTGAGGGAACCCTTCCCTTGAATCGCCTTGAATACGGCAGCCCGGGGCATATAGAACGCGGCTGTCTCCCAGCCGTCGGCGGATGCCGTCCAGCACCGTTACGATCTGCCCCGGCTGCTGGGGGGAGGTGTAATCGCCAAGCTGATGGTACGGCGCATGGGCGTTGGGGCCAATGACGGCAATGGTTCCGCTGCTCGAATCCAGAGGCAGCAGGCCCCCCTTGTTCTTCAGGAGCACGATGCCTTCAGCCGCTGCATGGTAGGCTAGTGCGGTATGCTCGTTGCAGCCTATGACCTGCTCTGCCCAGGCTGGATCTACATAAGGCCGATCAAAGAGCCCCAGACGAAACTTCAGCTCCAACACGCGTCCGGCTGCCATATTCAGATCGTCTTCAGTGATCAGCCCTTGCTCCAGCGCTTGGTGAAGATGTGCCCGGAACATGGTCCCTGACATCTCCATGTCGACACCGGCCTTCAGCGCCTGGGCCGCCGCCTCCACGCCCGATCCGGCCGTATTGTGACCGCATGCTAACATATGGATCGCGCCGCAATCGGTAATGACGAAGCCGTCAAAGCCCCACGCCTCGCGAAGTACATCTTGCAGCAGGTACCGGCTGGACGTGCAGGGGACTCCGTCGATTTCATTATAGGCCGTCATTACCGACAAGGCACCCGCTTCAACGGCTTTGCGGAACGGCAGCAGATCGACTTCGTGAAGCTCCCGTTGGCCTATGTGGACGGGGGCCCCGTTGCGTCCCCCTTCGGAAGCGCCGTAGCCTGCGAAATGCTTCAGCGTAGCCAGCAGGCTGATATGTGAATCCAGGCGCTCGCCTTGCAGTCCCTGCACGGCGGCAACCGCGAATTCGGCCACCAAATGGGGGTCCTCGCCGAAGGTTTCTTCGGTACGCCCCCACCGGGGATCCCGTACCACGTCCAGCACCGGCGAATAGGTGGCCGCTCCCCCCTGAGCTCTTGTCTCGGCGGCAACGGCGCGGCTTATGCTGCGGAACAGCTCCGTGTTCCAGGTGCTTCCGATCGTGAGCGGTACGGGGAACACCGTCGCCCCGATTGCCATATGTCCGTGGGAGCATTCTTCCCCGAACAAAATCGGAATCCCAAGCCGCGAGTGCTCCATCGCATAACGCTGAATCGCATTAACCGCTTCCGCACCTTCCCGCGGGGACAGTCCGTTCGTCAGCGTCACTCCGGTCCAGGGATCGGCCCGCAGCGTACCATACAAGGAACCGATTCCTCCCTCCGCAAGCTGCGACTTGAACTCCTCGGTTAGTTTGATCGTACCGTCGTCGTTCCTTATGTAAGCTTTCCAGCCGAACGGCTGAATCAGCTGTCCGATTTTTTCCTCGACCGTCATCCGCTCCAGCAAGTCCTCGACCCGCCGCGAAACCGGCCATGCAGCGTCCTTATAGTCCATGGCGCACACCCTTTCTTTTCCTGTTTAATTCGTTCTTACTGATTACATGCAACCGTTCGATGAATGTTCCCGCATCCTATTAGGGTTCGGATTTAGGGCGCTTTCCTATCGTCTTCAACGCCAATATCATCAAAGCAGCAGCCCTGCCGAAATTTCCGATTGAAGAAAAAGGCTCTCCGACACGATCCGATCGGCCGGAGAACCTCCCTCTATCTGTATCATGCAGAGGCTTCTCCGCGCGGGACGATCCAGGTCAACAGCAAGAACCCTCGTCCCACCTTTTCATGAGCGAGCACGCTTCAACTTGGTTGACTCTGCCGGATGCGAACCTCCTCCGGCCGGTAAACCGTCTGCACTTGTCCCCCGGCATCGGTCGTAAACATCACGGTCCGCTCCCGTTCCAACTCGAAAGCGTAGACCATTCCGGTTGCCGGGTCCTTTACCTCGACCCCTGCGCTTGCCCCCTGCTCAGAGACGAAGACGTACAAACTTCCTTGTCCGAACGCCAGCTTGCGGCCGTAGATGCCCGGAAGCTCGCCTCCCTTCAGCCATTCCAGCTCAGCCGAAACGGCTGCGGAGAGGATAGCTTCCGCATACAGCGCCTGGATCGGCTCCCAGCGCTCGTTCATCTCGACCGGGAGCGGGCACCAGATGAACCGTCCCGATTCCAAGCTCACCGTGACGGGTGCTAGCGTCCCATCCAACCGGCCCGCCGGACGATCTACCGCCAGCGCGTTAATCTTCCGCTCGCCGAACGAAACGGCGAAATGCTCTCCCGCCAGCTCCAGCGTTTCTTCTCGAAGAACGTTGGCATGGACGGTTTCACCGATCTCCTGCTGCAGGCGATGCGGCGCCGGCCCCCAATATGCATCGGTGCGAAGCGGACCTGTCCACAAGACCGTGCTCCCTTCCCTTGCCAAGTCGAGGAGCTGGGCAAACGCGGCATCGTCGAAATTATGCGCGCTCGGCACGATGATCAGCTTGGCCGGATAGCGCTTCAGGTCCTCCAGCTGATATTCGCCGATGCCCCGCGGATGGACGTTCATGCCGAATGTCAATGCGCGCATGGCCCTCGTCGTCGCTTCGTAAGCCAGCTTGCGGCTGGAAAAATCATTCGAATATGGGTAAACGACGGCGATATCCTCCAGCTGACGTTCATCGTCGAACAGGCCGGCTGCTTCCTTCATGAAGCGCCCGAAGTCATAGGACACATCGGCTTCGGGCTTCTGCGTTCCGTCCGCTCGAAGCGCCCCGATGTTGGATTCGTTGGCATTATCCATGAAGTAGTTAATATTCCATATCCACTGTACGGCACCCGCGCCCCCGGTCGAAAACGAATACGCGTACTTCCGCTCCAGGATGCTGCGAAGCTCTTCCTCCGTCCGCTTGGCGATGCCGTCCGGACGCTGCACGTGCATGATGCCGGTCTCCTGGATCAGATTCGGCTTGTCCGGCGTTTTCGTAAATATGCCGTCCCAAGCCAGGTGATCGTTCTGCCACCAGGAGTGGACCGTCGTGTAATCGACGGCGGGACCGTAGAACGAAGGCGACGGGCGCTGGGAGCAGATGCCCTCATCCTGCCCGACCGTCACCAGCTGGCGGGGATCGGAGCGGCGAATGTTGCCGATGAGCTCGGACGCCCACCGATTATGCATGTCCATGGTGAACAGCGTGAAGTCGATCCACGGTCCCCACTTCTTCGGCTGCAGCACGCTGTTGAACAGCTTGTCGTCCGGACTCGGCGCAGGCGCCGACTCGAATGAAGGCAGCTCGCCCGGCGTCATGTTCCAGCACTCCTGAAGCAGCACCAGATCATCCCCGTGGCGCTGCCGCAGCCACTTGGACCAGGCCTTGCGCTCGAACCGATCTCCGATCGATACAGGCCCCTCGAAGATTCGCTTCGGATCGAACAGCGAAGGCTCGTTGATCAGGTCCCAATGCACGTTGGTCGTGCCCCTATGACGTCCGACGATGGAGGCGACGAAGCGCTTTTGCGCCTCCACCGATCTCGGATCCAGATAGGGGTTCACGCCTTCCCAGGCTTCGGGCGCAAACGAGAAGAACGTAAACGTCACTTCCAGCTCATGCCGCTTGGCTGTCAGGATAAAGGCATCGATCGCCCGCATGACGTCCTCGGCCGCATGGCCATCGGCAAACATGATCATCCGGTATCCCGTCCATATGCCCGTCCGGATCAGGTTGATTCCTGCCCGCTTCATCTCCGCCATATCCGCATCCCAACGCTGCACGTTCGGCAGATGAAGGAATTTGCGCGCGACGTCGGAGGTCATGTACGTCATGCCAACGATCGGAACCGTCCGCCCGCCACGGCGGAAGTAATCACGCCCGCATTCCAGCCGTTCTCCCGCCTGCAGCAGCGGACGATCGACGCCCCATACCGCCTGGGTCAGGGTGCGGCGCTCCCCGGAATCGGACTCGGCTTCGCAAACGATCCGGTACAAGCCCGCCTCGAGCCGTACGGGTACGGACAAACGAAGCTGCTGCAGATCCCGCTGCTGCATGCCGGCTTCCGACTTCTCGTGTCCGGTCCAGACGGTCTCGCCGTTGTCTTCCTTGATAACACTCACTGCAAATTGCCAGGTCTGCGCCGGAGCGGACGTCCGGGACAGCGTCTGGAGCTGGATCGTCAACCGCATCTGCTCGCCCGGCTCGTAGGAGGCATAGTTCGGCTTCAACCAAAGCTCCGTCACGCCTGTTCCCGCGTATTCGGCCAGATCCTTCAGAACGTCCATCCCTTTAGACTCCCAGAACGATGCCCTCAGCTGCTGGTTGATCAGAATCCAGCGCCCCCCGGCATAATCGCCCTTATGCTGCTCCAGCATGACGACCGGTGCGGACCGCTCGCGTCGATCACGGTCCACGCCGATCAGGAGCGGTGAGATGACGGCGTCCATCGGACCGCATGCCCCCATCTCGGCCGGAATGTCGCTCGCTTTGGTCGGGTGCAGCGTCAAGCCCCAGGTCGGCTCCATGCCGAACAGCTCCTCGCGCCCCTGCAGGATCGGAAATTCGGCGGAGGCCTTCAGCTCCCGGACGCGCGATACGTCAACCGCCAGCGCATCATGGATATCCATTCGCTGATGATAAGCCAGCTGCTCGCGTTCGGCATGCCAGCTTCCGTTCAGCTCTCGAACCGGCCTGCGGAAAGGCACGCCCCCGGCATGAACCAGACCGCCGCCTGCCTTCAGGTGGCCTTCGATGGCTGCCCAAGCCGCTTTCGGGAAGTACGACCCGTGCAGATGAATCAGTGTGTCCCAGCCGCCTTCCGTCAGCCGCTCAGCCACATCCGCGGCACCGGCGACCACCGCCCATTCCCGCAATCGCTCCAGTGCCTCTGCGGACGGACGTTCGCCTTCGTAAGGAAAATGCTCGTCGTAAAATACCAGCGTTCTCATCGCTTACTCCTTTCTCGTCCGCGGCTTGCCGTCGACGTATACGGATGTTCCGCGCGTTCGAGCCCAGTCGGCAATCCGGGAAGGGTCGCCGGTCCAGAGGCGGTTCACTCCCCATTCATTGGTCTGCGGCCGCTCCTCGCATTCGATGCGGATGACCGGGAACAGCTCGGTCGGACGTTCCCGCGGCAGCCCTTCGATCCACAGCACGTCGCCCTCCTGTCGGAACGACAGCTCCTGTCCCGTTGTCAGCAGCGTCACCCGTAATACAGGCGTCACCAGATCCGCCAGCCTCAGCACCGGCCTCCCATCCCAGAAGCGGATGATGAGATACAGCTTGTTGTCTTTCATTGTCTGCCGCCCATAGGTGATGAACTCGGTGAGGTTCCCTCCGTCGGAGCCGTAGATGGCCTCGCCGTGAACGTCCAGCCACTCCCCGATCTTCAGCGCCCGCTCTACGAAGGCCGGCGGAAGCTGTCCGTCGGGCTGCGGTCCGACGTTAAGCAGCAGATTGCCGCCCACGGTACCCCCTTTTTCCGCGCACTCGCACAGCATGTCGAGCAGAACGTCGGCCGGACGCCAACGTTCGCCATTCGTGTATCCCCACAGCCTCCACGTGGTAACCTGGCTGGATTCCCACAGCCGCTTCTGATCCGGGACGATGACATGCTCCGGCGAGCCGAAGTCGCCCAGCACCTCAGAATCGCCCGAACCGCCGCCGCCGTCCGCATGCAGCTTCTCCTCCTCGGACAGTCCAAGACGGTTGTTGACCAGGATGTCCGGCTGAATCGACTTCATCCGCTCCACCAGCTTGATGCTGTCCAGGTCCTCCGCGGTTCGCGGCCAGACCCCGTCAAAAAAGAAATGATCGATGCGCCCGTATTTCGTCACCAGCTCTTCCACCTGATCATGCAAATACTGCTTCATTGTCTCCCAGCCCTCGGGATCCTTCTCCGGTCCGTCGAAGTAAGCCGGGATCCGCCAATCGATCCAGGAATAATATAAGCCGACCCGAAGTCCCTGGGCCCGGAACGCATCGGTAAATTCGCGCACCAGATCCCGGCCGGGCGCCTGCTTCGCGCTGGAATAATCCGTCGTGGCCGTATCCCACAGGCAATACCCGTCATGATGCCGCGTCGTTAAGCAGGCATATCTCATCCCCGCCTTGCGCGCGGTGTATGCCCATAGCTCGGCGTCAAAAAACACCGGATTCCACTCGCAGGCCTTCCGCGCGTATTCGGCCTGGTCCAAATGCTCCCGGAACAGTACCTGCTCGCCGCGCCCGTATTGGGCATATGGCCCGAAATGAATAAACATGCCATACCGGCTTTCCGTAAACCACTGCCAGCCTTCCCGGATGGCTTGAGCTTGCTTGATCATGAACAACGTCCTCCTTATTCTGCACGGCTCTTGCCGTGAGGTCAGCCTTGATGGATATTACGCTTCTGGCTCTTTGAGCAGTCTCAAGGCTTCTTATGACCTATACTCTAGCCCGAGAATCCCTGTCTTGAACACTTTACTTTTGAGAGAAAACTTTGATTTTGGCCAATATCGGAGAATTGAAGTCCTAAACGATAACGTTGTGCACATCGAATCCACTTGGAGTCTTCTCAGGAAACCCTATGGAATCCCTTCGCTACCCTTCTTAGAACGCCCCATGGCAGCGCACGAAAAAAGCAATCCCTTCCCGGTTATAAAACCGGGTAAAGGATTGCCCTGTTCCATTATTTCTTAGTGTTCGTATGCCTGAACTTACGACTGACCGGCTCTCCACTCATCGAATTGCCGTTTGTATTCATCAACGACCTCATCAATTCCAGCGGACTTCATGGCGGCCAGCATTTTATCGTAGGCGTCCTCGTATTTCACGACCCCGTGCATGACCGGATATACGCTGGTCTTCAGCTCGGCGATGCAGTTGGCGTACTGCGAAGCAACGTTGGTCGGATCGAAGGTGAAGCCGATCGTGATGCTGTTCACGGCGTCGTCCGATACCGTTGTGCGGCGCTCCAGACGCGCTGGGTCCGTATTCGTTGGATAACGGTTCATCTCGACGTGACCAAGCAGCCAGTACGGAAGCTCATAAGCCGGGGAACCGTTCTCGTTCTTGGCCAGATAGTCCTTGGTATTCTTGCCGGTATCCTTCCAATGCACATCCTTCACGCCGCTTTGAACGAGATCCATGTTCTCTTGGCTGCTGTATACCCAGTTCAAAAATTGAATGCCGGCCTCCGGGTGCGGAGACGTGGCCGAGATCCCGTTGGAATTGCGGATCGCGTAGGATCTGAATTTCGGCTGGTCGGCCAAATAATAAATATCCAGCTTCGCATCCGGGAACGTCTGAAGAATGGCGTCGCTCAAGCCGACGTCGCCCGGACGGTAGAGATAACGTCCTGCCAACTCCTCCTGGTTGATAACCTCCGTCGGCGTCGTAAGCAGATCGCTCATGATCAACCCGCGCTTGTAAGCCTCGTTCATGAACAACACGTCTTTTTTGAACTCCTCGGTTTCGAACCAGGACTTCACATTCCCCTGCTGGTCGATGTAAATCATGTTGTCGGCCACGGTAAACGGATAGGTGTCGTAGGTCGTATGCAGGAAGTAGGCTGGCTCCTCCAGCATCTTAATATATACGTTCTTGTTGTCCTGCGGCCAGTTCTTCTGCAGCGTCTCGGCTGCATCGAGCAGCTCCTCCGGCGATGTCGGCGGCTTCAGGCCGTTTTTCTCTAGCAGATCGGTGCGGATCGTGAACATGCCATCGTTATAAGCGGTATCCGCCCAGAAGTTCGGCACGTACGTGGTCTTGCCGTTGATTTTCGACGACTCCCAGATCCAGTCCGGCATGGAAGCTTTCAGCTCGGTGCCATACTGGTCCAGCAGATCGTCGATCGGAATGATACCGCCGCTGCCCGCAAGCACCGTCGGTCCTTTGGTATCGTGCATGATGGCAATCAGCTCGAATTCCTCGCCCGTCGACATCATGAGGTTGGTCTTCTGATCCCATACGTCCCACGCGATGTACGTCGGTTCGTACGTAAGGTTCAGTCCGTCGGCCTCCAGCTTCTCGTTGATCGCTTTGACCGCCGCATCCAAATCCTGCGGCGCGGAGCCCGGAAGCAGATACCGGACCGGCAGCTTGTTCCCGCCGTCATTCTCGCCGCTCGCCGATCCGTTCTCGCCGCCGGCATCGCCCCCGCCGGAGCAGCCTGCGATCACGGATACCATGAATATCGCAGCCAACCATAGTGCTAGCGCTTTCCTTTTTTTCATGCATGTGTCCCCCTGTCTTCATTTGGTTTAATCATGCGGTACGATTCCTATCTTAAGGAGACATTAGGGATGACGTATACTTCAAAATGATGGTTTTCGCCATTTTAAAACACATTAAAAGGTTGTTCAGAAAGTCATCTTTTGATCACGAGGCAGGTAAGGAAGCAGTCTAAGGCGTCGAATCTTGAATTCAGCCGGGCCTTCCGTTGCTCACGTAGGATTGCAAGCTTATGCTTCCGAAGCCGTTTTCTCATGAAAACGTTCAGCTCCGCTACTCAGTCCCTAGCTTCATCCAACCTAAAGCGTTTTGCAAAAACGCACATCGGAAGCAAAGACTTCGGTGCTGAAAAGTCGACCTTTTGAACCCGCAATTAATCTGCCCGTCACTGCGCCTTTTTCGTCTCGATCGCATGCTGGCTGCGGAACTGGGCCGGCGAGATCTGGTAGTGCTTTTTAAACAACGTGTAGAAATAGGTCGTATTCAGAATGCCCACCTGCTCGCTGATCGATTGAACCGACTCCTCGGTGCTGGCGAGAAGCTCCCGCGCCTTCTCCAGACGAACGGCATTCAGGTAATCGTTGAACGACAGCTCGCAGTGCGCCTTGAACAGCTTGCCGACATAGCTGCGGGACAGCTTCACCTCGCCCGCCACCTGCTCGAGCGACATATCCGGCCTTGCATAATGCTTGCGTACGTACATCTGGATAAAATCCACCACCTCCGCATGCCGGACCGCTCCCGATTCCTCGGACAGGCTGCAGAGCCTGAGGGCAAGATCCTTCAGGGCATCCGCGGTTTCCTGCAGCGTCTGAAAGCGGGTAATCCGCCGCGTAAAGTCGAGGAAGAGATCCGCGCTTTCCCGATTTTTTACCGTATGGACATTGAGCTGCTTGTACAGGCCGCCGATGAATTGATTAATGAAAAACATGACTTCATGGTAGTTGTAATCGCGAATTTCCTTGATCCACTGATCGATTTCCTTCTCCAATTTATCCCGCTGCTGCAGCTTGATGGCCTCGATGATGCGCTTCTCCCGCTTGTCCGGATACTGAGCCTCGGAATGCTCCGACTCCGCGGCGTTGACCGGATCGCCATGGAACATCCTGCCCTTTCCCGCGAAAAAGCGCTGCTGGAAGCAGGACTGCGCGCAATCGAACGATTCGCGCAGCTCCTCGTAGGTCTGTGCGGCCGTTCCGATGCCGACGGTGACGGACACGCGGAGCGTGCTTAGCATCTCGCCCTGCAGCTCCTCCAGCATGCCCACGACATGGAGGGGAAGCCGGCTCTGTTTCATGGGGAGAATGATCGCAATGGTCCCGTCCCCTACCGTTGCCACGCTCGCTCCCTCCGGCTCCAGCATCTGCTGGGCCGCCTGAGCGACGGCCGCGGAGGAATAGGACTGCAGGTCCTCGTCCTCTCCCCCGGGCGAGCCGTCTAAGCTGTCGAGCAGAAGGACGACCGCCAGGAAATAGGGCCCCTTGCCTTCGCGGGCCAAACGGCGGAATGCCGTCTCGTCGCCGCCTTTCAGCAGCTGCAGCACATGCGCCTGCCGAGCGACGGAAGCCTCGGACTCCATCGACTTCATTTTCTCCGTCATTTCGGCGTAAGTGGTATCCAATATGGCAAATTCGTTGATTTGCCGCCGGTTTTCCTTCATTTTCGGTATGGTGCTCATTTTCTCCAGCAGGTGACGAATCGGGTTGTACGCATGATGCGTCAGCCAGATCGACAAGAACATGCTGACGACGAAACAAGCCAAAGCGAGAACCAGCGCCGACGTTCGGAGGGCCTGCATGTTGAACAGCAGATTTTGATATTGGCTTACGCTGATATACGTCCAATTCATATCCTTGGATTTGACGTAGGTAACGAGGCTCTTGCGGCCGTCGATGGAGCGAGTGAAGTAACCGCTTTCCGCGTCCGATTCCAGAATGGACTGGACATAGGACTCCTGCGATACATTCTCCATGAACCGGGAACGATCCGAATGGGTGATGATGGTTCCCTTGTCGTCAATGACGTGCAGCGAATCCACCGCTTCGTTGCGGTAGCCTCCGATCAGATCCTGGATGGTGTCGGTGCTCATGTTGATTACGATTGCGCCTTTGGAGCTTAGCGGCGAATAATAGCTCGGAAGGAGAACGAAAGTAAGGACGTCTTCGCTCCGGTTGGCCGAAGCGGAAGTGGCGGTAGATATCTTGCGAGGGAACAGGTGAAAATAAGATGTATTCTTGCTGTTGATCTCCTCCAACAGCGCCTTCTCCTGCTCCTTGGTAATCCCCTTCGTATTCAGATACGTATTATTCGAGCCGTTATAGATACCGATCGAATGGATGAACGGATAGGTGGACTGTACTCGGTTAAGAGTGCCGAATACCCCATACTGTTTCACCGGATCGGCCTCTTTGTCCAAAAGGGCGTTCACGATCTCCTTGTCGCTGAGCAGCAGGTTGCCCACGTTATATACCTGGTCGCGGATGACGCTGGATACGGCGCTGTTCTGCTTCAGCATCGATTCGGATATTTTCCCTACCTCCTTCGCGGTGCTCCAGGAGAACATCATGTACAGGACGACGGTTACGAGGGCAATCATGGCTGCCGTAAGCAAAATAAAGCTGAGAAACATATTTCGGTACACCGCATAACGGAATAATCGCTGCCGGATCATATTCTCCCTCCCTGCCATTGGATCTGTATAGTTAAGTGAAATCTTCATAATTCATGAAAATTACTAACATAATATGTAATCTATATGTTAATTTAATGATGTTTCCCTAACGATCCGATCACTCGGAACGCTTTCATATTTCACTCTCATCTTACATTTGCTCAGGGCATTCATCAATATGAAAACGCATTCTTTATTTTCCTCCCCAAACTTTCCTTCATAGACTCCATCAGCTAAACCCCTTATAAAACAAGGATTTTCCGGTCATTATTCAATCCTGTCGACACTGTCCGAAATACTCAAATTCGAAGTTTTTGCCGTTTTTTAAAGCAGACGCTCCCCCCTTCAATCCGCTCAAACTCCATTTTCATAGTTTACTGCACGCGGCAACTCTCTTTACACTCGAATCAGAACTGCCAGGCTTGCAGCCCCCATCATTTACGAAAGGACGTGCCTACTCATGAAAAAAAGCCGCTTCGGCTTCCTGCGCGAAATCCGCTCGAACGGATCCGCCTACCTGCTCGTTGTACCGGCTGCCATCTATACGCTGGTCTTCGGTTATTTCACGCTTCCGTACATGCTCATTGCGTTTCAGAAATTCAACTTCAAGACGGGACTCTTCAATTCCGCCTGGGTCGGCTTTGACAATTTCAAGTTCTTCTTCTCTTCGCCTCGGGCTTGGGAGGTCACCTTCAACACCTTAAAGCTCAATTTTCTATTTATCATCGTCGGCACGCTCGCAGCCATGGCGCTGGCCATATTGTTCAACGAGCTCCGCAGCCGCTGGTTCTCGAGGGTGACCCAATCCACGATTTTGTTCCCGCATTTCTTGTCCTGGGTTATCGTGAGTTACATCATCTACAGCTTGCTGTCGACCGACTACGGTATCCTGAACCGGATCCTGGCGTTCTTCCATGTCGACCCCGTCAACTGGTACGCCTCCCCGCAATACTGGACGTGGATTCTAACGACCGCGGCCGTCTGGAAGGATCTCGGGATGAATCTCGTCATCTATTTGGCGGCCATTACCGGGATTGATGACAGTTATTACGAAGCCGGGCGGATCGACGGCGCTACCCGGTGGCAGCTCATCCGCCATATCACCATTCCGCTCATGCTGCCGACCATATCCATCCTGACTCTGCTTGCCTTGGGCAAAATCATGTACGGCAGCTTCGACATGATCTATGCCATCGTGAAGGACAACGGTCTGCTGTATCCGACGGTTGACGTCATCGATACGTATGTGTTCCGTTCCCTCCGCACCATCGGGAATCCGGCACAAGCCATGGCCGTCGGACTGTATCAATCCGTGGTCGGCTTTATTCTCGTATGGGGCAGCAACAAAATCGTGAAGAAGGTGAATCCGGACCATGCCTTGTTCTAAAGCAAGCCCGGAATCATTCGGAAGGGAGCGAAACCTAGATGACGTCCAGACCTAAATTTTTCGACGCCGTGAATGCCGCGCTGATCGGCATCATCTCCATTCTCTGCATCCTGCCGATGCTGCTTGTGCTCATGGTGTCCTTTACCGACGAAGCCAGCATTAAACAATTCGGCTACCAGCTGTTTCCGAGCGAGCTGTCGCTGGATGCCTACAAGCTGCTCCTGTTCGGCAGCACGCCGCTGTACCGGAGTTACATGATCTCGATCATCGTGACGGTCGTCGGCACGATCCTTGCGGTCACCATCACGTCCATGGCCGGATATACGCTTGCCGCCAAGCATATCCGTTACCGCAACGGGCTCGGATTGTTCTTTTTCATTACAATGGTGTTTAACACAGGCCTGGTGCCATGGTATCTGATCAACCTGAATCTCGGCATGAACAACACCATCTGGGCCCTGATCATTCCGTCCCTGGTGTTCAACCCGTTCAACCTGTTTCTTGTGCGCAACTACATGTCCCAAATTCCGCCTTCCCTGACGGAGGCGGCCAAGATCGACGGCGCGAGCGACTTCTATATCGCGTTCCGGATCTACTTCCCGCTGTGCATGCCCGTTCTGGCCACGATTACGCTGTTTTACGGCATTGCCTACTGGAACAACTGGTTCAACGCTATCATGCTGGTTGACAACGAGAAGTTGTATCCCCTGCAATATCTGCTGTTTAAGCTCAACTCCGAAATCAGCATGATCCAGCAGATGCAGAGCAGCGGAGCCATCCTCGGCAGCCAGACGCTCCCTCAGGAATCGGTGAAGATGGCCACCGCCATTCTGACGATCGGGCCGGTGGTGCTGTTCTATCCGTTCCTGCAGCGGTATTTTATAAAAGGGCTGTTGATTGGCTCCTTGAAAGAGTAAGAGGTTTCTCCACATGCCATGGTCTCAAGACATGAGACGGGTATCAGAATCTACTAAATTCAAAGAGGCTAACCGCTCTCACGGTTAGCCTCTTTTTTATATGATGGATGTCTTTTTGGATGTAACGTCTGCCGCTTCGGATGGAACATCGTAAATGAGGGACGTTAGCGTATCCCTGATGCATGGGGCAAATAACGGTAATCCGGTCTTTGAAGAACAGGGTAAATTTAAAACGCCCGGCTTTTGACTTCTCCTTGATAAGCCAATGCATCCTCGGCCCTTAACCGCTGAACGTCGCTCAGCTCCGACAACTCGGCCCATTTATACTCCGAATGCTCCGAACTAAGGATAATTTCCTCATGAAGAGGGATCGAACAGCGGAATATGCCGACCTGCACGTTGATATGACTGTGATAATAAAATCCGGTCAAGACCGCATCCTGCAGGGTGAGGCCCAGTTCTTCGCGGCATTCGCGAAATATCGCTTCATGGATCGTTTCGCCGGGGTCGACCCCGCCTCCGGGCAAACTCCATCCTTTGTTCCCGTAGGTCCGTTTTAATAAGAGCAGCTTGCCGTCGGCGTTCGATATGATGGCATGCACACCGAATCTGTACGTGTCATGAAAGCCCATTATTCATCCTCCAATCTCGGCATTAAAATGCATTATCAAGCAAAATTACTGCCTCTCCCCAATGTCATTACCGCACTTCGGACAATATTGGTACGTTTCATGTTTGATGGCTCTCCCGCAATACGGGCAGAAATTGAAATCGCCATCCTGTTTAAAACCTTCGTTGACGCTTTGCCTTGCATTCGCTTGAAGGTGAGGATCTAATGGATCCGGTTCGTCGTCGGTAATATCATAGACGGACATGCGGTTAGCTCCCGTAGCATTTTTAAGATGAAAAATCCCCTGCACAACCGCGACACCAACAAAGACGACCCCGAACAGGACAAAAAAGACGGGTGCTCCCATATTTGCTGCCGAAATCGTCCAGAATACCCCAAATACGCCAATTGCAGCACTGCCAACCGCGCCCATAGCCGAGGGTCCCCGACCTGGTTTGATGCTTCTCATGTAAGGCTCCTCTCGAAAATGATAATGACCAAAATAATACATGCTTGCATGGTTCCCGATTGTTCTTGTAGTCGTTCCCTTCGTTTTACGTATGAAACAATAGAGGTTTAATCATTCGGAACAGTTGGTGCGAATCTACTTTCTCATAATTCCATAGCATGACAATCCGTAGATCTTGAACTGGATAGTGCCAAATTTCGGATCGAAATCCCGGAGTTCCTCCGGCAATTAATCGAAAGTCAGCCCCCAGGAACCATCCATATCCATAGTTTAAGTTCGGGTCAAATGTTGTCATATAGTACGGTGCAAACATTTTATCCATCGTTTCCGGATGAAGGATTTCACCTTTGAAAAGGGCTTCACACCACGTATTCAGATCTTGCACCGTAGAGTACAGCTCGCCTGGAGCTTGAACCGTGCTAAGCCTGTCATTGTCAGCGTTGATCAGCTGATTATTTTCCCATGCGTGTCCGTATGCTCTGCCTGAATTGATCTGACGAGGACAATCAACCCCTGTCGATCCCATGTGCAAAGGCGAGAAGAACCAGTAATCCAAAATTTCCTCATACTTCATCTCCGTCACGGCCTCTAGTATATACCCCAGCATGATAAACCCGGTGCTGCTGTATTCCCAACGCTCACCCGGAATGAAATTCTGTTTCAGTCCGACGAGGTAGGGTATAAACGCTTTCTTCTCCATACTTAATTTGCTCATCTCATATGTAAGATCAGGTACGGCATAAATATCATGCAGCCCTGATGAATGGCTCAATAAATGATGGATCGTGATCTTCGGATGGAGAGCCTTAAATGCGTCAACATAAGTACCCGGATGATCATCAAGACTAATCAGCCCTTGTTCATAGAGTTTGAGGGTGGCAGCTGCGATGAACATCTTGGTGACTGAGGCAATATGAAATTTCGTATCCTTGTTATTGGAGACGCCAAGCTGAATGCTGGCTTGCCCGTAGGATTTACTGAATAAGGTTTTGCCTTCTTTGGAAATATGAATGTTCCCGGATAAATAATGATCTTGTTGATAACGATCAATGAGTTCCTCTAATTGCTGCTCCATTCTAACCCTCCCCTTAAAACCGGTACGCATTCTGTAACCTGTCATGATGCAGCGCGGTCTAGAGATATTCGCCGAAAAAAAACTGCAGCGCTTCAGTGGAATATCCGTCGCTTCCCTGCCACTCCGACATCGAGAAGAAATCGTCGTCCCTTCTCGGACGCGTGCGGGGCGTATCCTTCGGAACCAGCACGCCGGCATATCCCAGTACTTCCATGAGCACGTCCCGTTCATGCTTGCTTGAAGGCAGAACATCCTTCAAACGCTTCTCAAGATGACGCGGGCTTTCTGTTTCGGCACATCCGTCGACGGCTGCAATCAGCTTCCTCAGAATGGCGATATCCTCCTCGTCCACCGTCAGGCCCTCCGCATGGCTCAACAGCTCCAGATCAAGCCAGCAGTAGAGCAGCTGATTCAAGCGGACGCCTCCCCATTTGACCCGTTCGAAATTCAGCACGTTCAGGTCGGCATTCACGTAATCCCGGTCGGACTGCAGCCCGGCATGGTTACAATCTCCGCAGCTGCTGTAATTCGGCATGGCCGAGCGTCGTTCTTCGTACTGATGAAGAGGCAGGCGCGAGGTCAGCACCCAACTGGAAAGCGCGCTTCGCAGATGCACTTGTCTCGTGGACAGGCTGTGCAGAAATGCTGCGGCAACCCTTTCTTTAGTAACCGTCTTATGTAAGCGATGAAGCCGCTGGATCAGCTCATCATGTCCGATCGTGATGGGGTCGAACATCAGCCTCATGCTCTTCGCGTAATCAAAATCCTCCCCAACGAACGGCAAAGGACTGCTTTTCCAACCGCTGGATGACCAGAACGTTTGAAGTAAAACCTTTTTTGCCTTTTTGTCCACAGCTTCTCTCACTTCCCATTATTTTCTTGTCCCTATCATAACAAAATCCCCCTCTAATGCGAAGACGAGCGTAACTAACTGAAGCCATTGAAACGATGAAAACTACGAGTTATGTCATGTAATGAATCATGATGATGAATTTATTCTTAAATATTTTTCTGAATAATCATTATAATGATATAATGTTTCAGATAACCCTATCGTTTTTGATCAAGTCGGATGTACGCATGACATGAAAAGAATGCAATGGAGGATGCACCCAAATGACCATTCACAAGCTCAAATCATTCATCGTATCCACCTTCACTTTCCGAATAAATTGGAATCACTTTAAGTCGAAGCTGCTCCTAAGATACGTTCTGTCTTATATTCTGATCTTCCTGATTCCCCTGACGGGAGTAACGATATTTGTTTATGATAGCGCTGTCAGCGGGCTTCGTACCGAGATTGAACAATCCAACATCAATCAATTGAACCAGGTGAAAATGACCATCGACTCCCGTATCGCGGAGCTTCGGGAGCTTTCCGGCCGAATCGCTTACGACAGGCGCTTAACCCCTTATATGGTCCGTGATGATTATTACAGAGTGGAAGCCATACAAGCTTTGGCCAACTATAAGGCAAACAGCAGCATCATTGAAGACATCTTCATATACTATCATAACGACCCGGTTATCTATTCTTACCGCGGCCTAACGAATGTTAACGTTACGTTCGATTCCTTTTATCGTTATGAGAACTGGAGTCTGAAGGATATCATCGTTGCTCTGAACGAAACGAATCAGATGGTAATACGGCCTGCCGAGAATGTTACGATCAACGGCTCCAGGCAGGAGGCAATGCTGACCGTAATCGTACCTATTAAGCCTAATGCCCCGTATCCGTACGGAAGCGTCGTATATATGGTGAAAGAGTCCAATCTTACCGGGGTCATGGATTCCATTCTTAGCGATTTCACTGGGAGCAGCTACATTTTCAATCAACATGACGAAGTGCTTACAGCGAGCAATCATGGCGTAACCCTGTCTCAAGAGAACCTCGGGTCATTGGCTGCGCTTGATGCCGGCATACACAATCTTTCCCTGAATAATGACAAGTACTCCGTCGTATCCGTCAAATCCGGGGAGAATGGCTGGAACTACATGACCATCATGCCAAGCTACCAGTTCTTCAGCCGGGTCGCTCATGTACAGACGCTCATTCTGCTGGTGTTTGGCATCGCCGTAATTACCGGAGTGCTCGCCGCTTTTGTACTGGCTAGACGCCAATATCACCCGATTAAGGACTTGATGGAATTCGCCAAGCTCAGAGTCAACGATACCCCAGAGCCCAAAACGCGCAGTGAATGGGATTGGATTCGTCAGACCCTTCACGATTACAGTGCCCGAATCGATATGCAGGAGCCCTTCGTGCGCAATCAATGCATGCTGCTTCTACTAAAACACGGCAAGCCGGATGATCCCGAAATCGAGCGAATGATCGCCGGGGCGGGACTGGAGCTTCCTCAAGATCAAGTCATGTATTTCTGTGTAATTCTGTCCTGGGAAGAAACCGATGAGACCGAGGATGTCCAAAATGATCGTCAACAGATGCAAGCTTTGCTCAGCCATGTTGAACTAACAGAGCTTCATGCGAATATCCACGGCGTCGAATTCTCAGCCGATAATCAGTTCGCGCTGATCGTATCGCTTCCTGACCCAGGTCAAGATTCGCTGAAGATCCGGATGGAGCAGATCATTCGTGCGCTCCAGGGATTGATCGCCGAGAACACTCGGCTCGATCCGAGCATGGGCATAGGTACGCCTTACCGGGATTTGGGGCAGCTGAACCAATCCTTCATCGAAGCCGCAACCGCTCTTGAGCATCGAATGGTTGGCAGCAGCCGGATCACCTATTTCGCCCAGCTGGCAGAGCAGAATCATCCTGTTGCCAAAGGCGTGTGGCTTCCAAGAAAGTCGCTGCTCAAGCTGGAGCAAAGCCTAAAGCAAGGCAACGAGTCGGTGGCCGTGCAGATGATCGCCGAGATGATGGAGACCATTCGGGGCGAACCGCTGCAGATTCACCTGCTGCGCTGCATTTGCTTCGATCTGCTGAACGCGCTGCTTCGGTCCGCCTCCGAGGTCGGAATGAACGAAGCATTCAGCAGCATCTCGGACTATACGTCGTTTGAGACGCTGGAGGAATTTGAGGACAAGCTGTTGTCGCTGACAACCGAGATTTGCGAGAAGGTTGAGCGTAACCATGAGCAAGCAGCGCCTAAACTGATCGATGATATCGTACATTATGTAAATCAGCAGTTTGCCGACTACACGCTCAGCCTGGAGCATGTGGCCCTTAAATTTTCCGTCTCTACCTCTTACTTAAGCCGCAGCTTTAAAGATAAGACCGGGATCAGCTTCTCGCAGTATATTTGGAAGAGGCGTATGGAAGAAGTCATTCGGCTGCTTGTGACGACAAGCGCTCCTCTGAAGGAAATCATCGAACAGGTGGGCTATCTGGATGCACCCAATTTCATCCGCAAATTCAAGAAGGAAACCGGACTGACGCCCGGTCAGTACCGCAAACAACATTGCTCGAGCAGTCTGGATATATAAAAAAGAGGGCCCTTTTACGAGACATTGTCTCGAAAGGGCCCGGATGCTTCTATTTCACTTACTGCGGTTCGTTCAGGATATGCTCTACCAGCTCATCGACCGGCACGGTAGCCAGTGCAATGGCAGTGTCGGTCACACCATAATAGATATAGAGCAGGCCGTCTTTGACCACGTTTCCTGTCGGGAACACCACATTCGGAATTTGATAACCGAATTTCTCATAATAGGCCTCCGGTTCCATAATGAAATTCTTCGTTCTTGCTATGACCTTCTCAGGGTTGTTCAGGTCAAGAAGCATCGCCCCGACTCGGTAAACGACCTGATCATCAACGCCGTGGTAAAGGACCAGCCAGCCTTTATCGGTTCGCACAGGCGGGGTTGCTCCGCCGATTTTCCTGGATTCCCAGGCCGGGTTCTCAGCCTTGGCCAGAAGCTTCGGCTCTTCCCAATGAACCAGATCCTCGGAGTACGTAATCCATATCGCCGCGCTGTCCGTTCCGTGAGCTGCACCCACGTATTCCTCCGGACGGCGCAGCAATACATACCTTCCGCTAATCTTCTCAGGGAACAAAATGTTGTCACGGTCATTGATGTCGAGCGGTGTCGTATCGGCAACGAATTCCCAGTCGATCAGATTGTCCGACTTCACAATCGAAGAGCGGGTGAGCCAGTGGCCTTCCTCCTCCCCCCAGCCGTCCGGATATTTCGGAATTGAACGCTCCGGTATGCCCGCTCCTGTCGGATAGTAACTCATGGCGCACGGCCTAAGGGCATAGTTTAAATAGTACGTGCCGTCTATTTTGACAATCCGCGGGTCCTGGACGCTTCCATATGGGAAGCCCAGCATGTCTGGCGTCACGATCGGCTCGTCTGTCACGTGCGTAAAATTCACTCCGTCCTCACTCTCCAGCAGTCCCAAAACATTCTTGCAAGGCGTTAGGGAGCCTGCGGTACGTTCGATCATGTAAAACTTGCCGTTGTCTATAATAACCGCAGGATTGAATACAGTAACTTTACGCCATTCGTATTTTCCCGGAACGACGATCGGATTGTTTGGATGTCTCGTTATTTTCATAGGCTAGGCCTCCACACTTGTATGGTATTCAGAATCTATCAAGGCCCTCTTGAATTCATAGGTGGGCCTGAAAGAGAAATCGACTTCTCCCAGGCCACCTTTTCTTTGAAAACCTCTGTCATCTCGTATATCTTATCTTGATGGCTAATTTCTGCTAGACGCAATCTGCGTTTAGTTCGACTTCCAACGGTCATATGCACCTTGGTAGATTTCAACGACCCGGTCGGCACCCATTTTCTTCATCGTGTTCAGGTAGTTATCCCAATTGGACAATGGTTCTGCTCCCGTAACGAATTTCGCCTCCATCTGTTGTACATACGTGCTCAGATCCGAGTTCAGGCTGTTGATCTCGGTTTGCTCTTCAACGGTCAGGAACAAGGCAGGGAACGGCGGTCTTGCTCCGCGGTCAAGCAGCTTTTCCTTCGTTTCCTTTTCAACCCACTGATCAAAGTCGGTCTTCAATCCTTTATTAATATCGTCCGTATTGATGGTAGGAGCCGGAATGCCGTAGTTTGGCGTCAAAGTCGCACGGTAATCCTCCATCTCCATGCCGTCCGGCACAGGCAAATAGCGCTTCACCCGGTTGGCTTCATCCGTGTACTCCCACAGCTTGCCTTCTGGTCCTTTGTTGAAAAAGAGCGATCCTTCATAAGAATAAAGGTAGTCCACCCAACGCATCGAGGCTTCAGGGGCAGGATTGGTCACCGTGATGGCAAAAGCCCCTGTCGTGATCCCTCTGTTCTTGGCGATAGCCGGCTTGTCTACCAGATCGCTTTTTACCGGAGCGAACATCGGATCCTTGGTGGACGGTTCTCCCCCTTTGGTCATGTAGGCATGCCAGTCGGAGAACAGGGCCACCTGATTGTTCTGTGCCTTGGCCTTTTTCTGTTCTGCGGTTTGCGAATAGCTTTCGTGGTCAAGCAGATCCTCTTTCCATAGACGATTCATATAAACCAGATACTCTCGGAAGCCCTCTTCTATCGGGGTATAATGAACAACATCCTCATCGTCCACATAAATTTCGTCTTCATAGATGCCGAAAGCGCCAAGCAGCCAAGTACGAATATCCCGAGCATTAGTTGTAGCTGTCGAAACGGAAGAGATCGGGATTTCATCGGCGACTCCATTGCCGTTCGGATCCTCTTCTTTTACACGCTTCAGGAAGGCATAGAGCTCCTCGGTCGTCTCCGGAAGCTTGTCGATATTCAGGGCCTCCAAAAAATCACCGTTGTACCACAGCGGGTTGCGATACCAGTGCTGGCTTAAATCGATCGCTGGCAAGGAGTAGATATGTCCATCCGGAGCTGTAATGGATTTACGGATCTCCGGAATTTCGTCCATCAGCGCCTTGAAGTTCGGAGCATATTCCTCGATGAGCTCCTCAAGCGGAATCAGAATTCCCTGCTCGCCATAGTTCATCTGTTCAGCCGCCGTCAGGCCTGCAGCGTAGAAGACATCCGGGTAATCGCCGCTGGCAAATACGAGGTTCTTCTTCGTATCAAAACTATCCTTCGGAGCGTTCAAGTATCGGAATGAAATGCCCGTCTTTTCCTCCATCTGCTGCAGCACGATCATATCCTTCCAGTTCTGAACGCCGACATCAGGTGCCATCATGGTCAGCGTAATCGGTTCATTCATAATCGGGAAGCCTTCCTTATTTACGGCGGCTGCTTCTGTTGACTTTGTTCCGGCAGATTTCGTATCGCTGCCCGAACCGCATCCGGCGAGCAGAGACAGGGCTGTTATCCCCGTCAGCACCAGCTTCCAAGTTTTGCTTGTCATCTTCATCCATGTTTCCTCCCTTTGCATACTCAAGCTTTTATTTTATAAAACGCTTTCATCATCCTTTTACAGAACCAATCATGACCCCTTGGACAAAGTATCGTTGTAAAAAAGGATAGAGCGCGACAATCGGCAGCGTCGATACGACGATAACCCCGTATTTGATCAGCGATGCGGTTTCGGCTTTGGAACTCATTGCCCTGGCGGCATCCCCGCTGATTGCGGCGCCGGTCGTCTCCGCCGTCATTTCCTGAAGAACCAGAATCTGCCGCAGCACCATCTGCAGGGGATACTTGCTCTCATCGTTGAGATAGATCAGAGCCGGAAAATAGCTGTTCCAGTGACTGACCCCGTAAAACAAAGCCATAACAGCAATAATCGGCGCTGACAACGGCAGAATAATGCGGACGAACAGCTTCAGGTTGGTACAGCCGTCCATATAGGCCGCTTCCTGCAGTTCCTTCGGGATCGTCGTCTGGAAGAACGTCCGGGCAACGATGATATTCCATACCGATGCAGCTACGGGAAGAATGAGCGCCCCCATCGTGTTGATCAGCCCCAAATTCCGGACTACGAGATACGTTGGCACAAGCCCTCCGGTAAAGAACATCGTGAACAGGATAAATCCCAAGAACAGTTGACGACCGACCAAATCCGACCTGCTGAGCGCATAGGCTGCAGGCAGTGTCACGGCCAGGTTCAACAGCGTTCCTATCCCAGTATAGACGATCGTGTTCAGATATCCGTTCCAAATCTTCGGGTTTTCGAAGACCAGCTGGTATCCGGCCCAGGTAATTTCCTTGGGAAACAGCCACATCGCACCCGAATTCACCTGCTGCGGGCTGCTGATCGATGCGCTGAGAATATAAATGAGCGGATAAAGAACAACAATCAGAGCGATGGATAAATAGATATAGACGCTGCCCAGAAAAATTTTGTCCCACTTCGATTCCTTCATTGCGGTAACCAATGTACTTTCCCCCTTTCTACCATAGGCTGTTCTCGCTGGTGCGTCTGGCAATCCGGTTGACGGTTACCAGTAAAATGACGTTGATCACGGAGTTGAACAGGCCAACAGCTGTCGAGAAGCTGTACTGCGCGTCTACCAGACCGGTCCGGTAAACATAAGTTGAAATGACATCCGAAGACTCCATATTCAGGGAGTTCTGCAGCAGCAGTATTTTTTCGAAGCCAATCGTAAGAATGTTGCCCATGTTCAGAATCAGCAAAATGGTGATCGTTGGGAGTATGGCCGGCAGGTTGATGTGCAACAATCGTTTGAAACGACTGGCTCCGTCCACAATCGCGGCTTCATGCTGCTGGGGATCGACACCGGACAGCGCTGCCAGATAGATAATGGTCCCCCATCCGGTGCTTTGCCAGACTCCGGACAGAACGTATACGGTCTTGAACCAGGCCGGATCCGACAAAAAGTTCGGCGCATCGAAACCCATCCATTTGATGAATTGGACCAGTATGCCGGTGGACGGCGATAAGAAGGTAATAATCATACCGGCCATGACCACAACGGATATAAAATGAGGCGCATACGTAACGGTCTGAACCATTTTCTTGAAGGGACCCGTACGGATTTCGTTGAAAGCAAGCGCCAGGATGATCGGCAGCGGAAACCCGATGATCAGCTCGTAGAAGCTGAGGCTGAACGTATTCCAGAGCAGATCCCAGAAATAGTAGGAATTGAAGAAACGCTCGAAATGATCGAAGCCCACCCATGGGCTGTCCATGATTCCTTTGCTAGGGATAAAGTTCTTAAAGGCAATCTGGATACCGTACATCGGCGCATAGTGAAATACAAGGAAATACAGTGTGGCCGGCACCAAGAACAGATAAAGCTCCCAGTTCACCCTGATTCTTTTACCGAGAGACGTTGGGTTTACACCTGGATTAGGCGGCTTCGTTTCGCGATGGATGAAACGTCTTCCGGATATCACAGCAAGTAGTCTTTTTCCCCTCATGCTTCCCCTCCTTTCTTACATATCGATTCATGTCAGGTTATCTGGCTCACTCACGTACATCACGTTTCAGTGGTTAACAGGTAACGCTTACATTCCAAAGTGTAGAGAAGACGGCATGACATCGTAAATGTGTAAGATGTGCATTGTCATCCGTCTGTCCGTCGCGATCCCGCTGCTATCATCATTTTCTCATCCGGATCTCCGCGATCCCTGTTGAAGTACGATGCTGAGAATGTGTAACATATGAACCTGTTATCAGGTTTCATATGTTACATATTGTGCTCCTTCAAGCTGTCCAAGCCAAGATGAGAAATCCTCATGGACCTGCTAGCTAAACTATTAGACAAGAGGAAAAAGTCATCCGCCAATACGACACGCCGAGAACGATTTCAGAAAAAATGAAACAACCGTTCCCCGGTGGAATACCGAGAAACGGTTGCTGCTTAAAGCTCTTTTTCGTTCTGTCTACTTGACAGGGGTATGACCAAGAATGCGGCCTTTAAGTTTAAAATCTTGTCATATGGCAACTTTCATTCCTTACCCTTCTACGATATCTGCCCGTAAATCAGCTGCAATTCCGATCATAAGGGGTACGATTTCTTGATGGGAGACGGCTATGTACAACTCCCCCATATAGTGTCTAAATGGAATAAGGGCCTCTCCATGTTTCCACATAAAGAAATCCCCTTCGACAGACATGGTGCTCTCCTCCCCTTTCACAGTCAGCACCGTCTGATAAGTGAAGTCCGCCTTGGATGAAAAATAAGCTTGGCATTCCTCCAATGAAATCTCTTGATCACTAGTGTTTGCATTCATGGATCTTGTAATCCGAAAACGTTGATTCATAAATATCCTCCAAAAATAAAATGATGGGCTGGATCATTGAAAAATACCATGCAGGGAGCGATGGTAAGTCAATACCTATATCGATTGCCGTACAATGATGTGATAAGGAATCTCTACCTTATCCTTTGATTTCTTAATTGTAAGATCAAAGGCTTGTTCACCAACTTTCACCAATTGATGATCAACCGTAGATAGGCGTAACCCAATTCCAACAGGCTGATTCTCCTGGCCAATGATTGCCAGATCCTCTGGCACCCCCAGCTGTATGCTCCTTGCATACTGATAAATACCTGTCGCAACCTCATCGCCGTTCGCATAAACAGCGGTTGGTCTAAGATCCATATTAAGTAGTTGTTGTGCCGCTCTTACCCCGTCATCCATGCTGTAGCAATCCCTGATATGGTATGCTGGCGGCAGATCGCCAAATATATACTGATACGCCTTTATCGTCAGCTGTGTACTATTGCTCTCTTCTCCTCTTGCTGTCGTAAAAGCGACTCGTGAATGCCCTTTATCCTTTAACAATTGAAACGTGTCTACGTAAGATGCATATCGATCCATGTAGGCACAGCCAATCTCAGGATGATCCGTAAACTCGCATGCGACGATCGTCCCGTACTTGGTATATGGCACAATGGCATCCCAAGTGTTTGAGCGAGAGGTAATGATGATGCCATCCAGTTGTTTATTTTTCAGCATATTTAAGCAGCTGAGCTCTTTATCCGGATCGTACTTTGTAGGCAGAACCATCACGGAATAATCATGCTCGACCGATCGATTAAGCACGCCATGAAGCAGTTGATCAAAGGCTTGATTGTTGTTGTACGGCATGATCACACCGATACTTCTTGTTTCCTTACGAATTAAATCGACAGCTGAGCGATTTGGCGTATAGTCCATTTCATCAATCACACGCTGCACAGCTGCCCGCTTCGATTCAGATACATAAGGATGTTGATTCAGCACCCTTGATACTGTTGATACGGATACTCCTGCCCGCTTTGCAATATCATTAATATTTGCCATTGTCACCTTCTCCTATATCTCACACTTCATACTCTAGTCTTACACCAAATCAACGCGTAAAACAACAATAAGCTTCCCACAAGTGTAATCACAGTAATGAGGAGCTTATTTATTTCGACTCTGCAGCTGAAAGCAACCTACTATTAATTTCATTTATATTTCTCGTATACAATTGCCGATATGGATAGTATGCTAACGATCCATTTCTTAGGCTATAATCTCTTGAACATTTATGCTATCCACTATCGAAATAAGTTAATAAAGAAAAGTCCCCGTAGATTTAGGGGACTTCCGTTTCACAATTACATATGAGTAGTACTGTAGTACGGTACCTGACAGGAACATAACCACATTCCAGATTACTTCATCGCTTTGGCAAGCTCCGTGAAAATAACCCCGAGCGCATGCGCCCCCGCATCCGGGTATCCGATGCTGCGTTCGCCGACGGTGCCTGCTCTTCCCATTCGGGCAACGATATCTGCCGTCTTCTGAGCGCCGAGAACCGCCGCTTCGGCCGCCTTCATCGCTGCCGGCCTCATCTCCACGCCTTGCTCCGCACTCTGCGTCCAGGCATCCGCGAACGGCACGAGCGCATCGATCAATGTCTTGTCGCCGACAACGGCTCCTCTTCCGAACGATCGTTCGCCCGTATCCTGAATACCCTTGACAACGGCCTGCATCAAATCGGCAACCTCTTGAACGGACAATTCCTGCTTCTGACCGGCAGATTTACTCGCGGCCCGGAATCCGGATCCCCAGATCGGTCCGGAAGCCCCGCCGCAATGCTCCATGATGATCATCGAGCAGGCGTCGAGGAAATCGCCGATATCGCGAAGATGGTGGGTCAGAATATCGTCCCACTCCGCTTTTAGCTGCTTGAAGCCCTTGGCAACGCTCATGCCGAAATCGCCGTCTCCGGCATGGGCGTCGAGCTCGCAGAACGGTACTTCGTTCTCGATAATGACCTCACTCATTTGATCGATCAGATATACGATATTTTGCAAGGTCAGCCGGTTGTTCTTTACCATCGCTGCGGCAGGATCCGTATTGTTT
Organism: Paenibacillus sp. FSL W7-1332; assembly: GCF_037969785.1. Taxonomy (NCBI): domain Bacteria; kingdom Bacillati; phylum Bacillota; class Bacilli; order Caryophanales; family Paenibacillaceae; genus Paenibacillus; species Paenibacillus sp. FSL W7-1332. The sequence continues at coordinate 5,210,786 of NZ_CP150209.1, forward strand.
TTATACGATACCGCGTTCTCTGACTTCTGTTCGTGAACAACCTCGGTATAGCTCACAGGTTCAAAAGGTCCCTTGACAGACAGTGCCGGCGTATCGCATGGAGCAGACAGCCACTTCTTGAGCGTTTCGTCCAGCTTCATCATTGTCACCGATGCGCCTGCCATATCGATGCTGGTCATATAGTTGCCGACGAATACTTTGAATACCCGCTTGCTCCGGGACGCCAATTCGCGCATTACGGAATTGTTCAGCAGATACAGCTCCTGCAGCGGCGTGCCGCCAAATCCGTTGATTAATACGGCCACTTCTTGCTCCGTAGCATCATTCATCTGCAAGTTGTCCAGCAATGACGTGACCATCCGCTGCGCCAGCTCATCTGCAGAAACAGCCTTCTCCCTGCGGATTCCCGGTTCGCCGTGAATGCCGACGCCATACTCCATCTCGCCATCCACGATATGAAACGTGGGAGTTCCCTTGGCGGGCACAGTGCAGGAGGTATACGCGAAGCCAATGCTGCGAACATGGTTAATCGCATGCTGCGCCGCTTCTTTCACTTCCGGCAGGGCCAGCCCGGCTTCTGCAGCCGCTCCGGCTACCTTATGAACGAGCACCGTTCCGGCAACCCCTCTTCGCCCTACCGTATAGAGACTATCTTCAACCGCAATGTCATCGTCGACCTTCACATAATCCACTTGGATACCGTCCTCGCTCGCGAGGTGGGCCGCATTTTTGAAGTTCATGATGTCACCGCTGTAATTTTTGATAATAAGCAGCGTTCCTTTATTGCTCGCGGAGCTGCGGATCGCTTGATACACCTGAATTTGGGATGGGGAAGCAAACACATCGCCGCACACGGCCGCATCCAGCATGCCTTGTCCAACGAATCCGGCATGCGCCGGTTCGTGGCCGCTGCCGCCGCCGCTGATCAGCGTAACTTTATCTTGGTCGATCTCCTTTTTGGAAATCACCTTGAATTTAGGGTTGAACGCCAGCTCAGGATGCGCGAGCACAAGCCCATTGCACATTTCCCGAACCAAGGTTTCCGGTTTGTTCATGATTTTCTTCATCTTATATCTCCTTGCTCCATTTGTATTGACGGCCCAATTGGTCAGCGGCCATAATCGCGGATGCTACCGCTTCCTCCGAAATCGGGAATGGCATCGAGTGGATGGATTCCTCGGCAATACATGCCTTCTTGGCCACTTCAAGCAGTTCCTCGTAGGTCACATGCTCGACGCCGATATCTTCCAGGCATACAGGAAGACCGATCGACAGACAGAAGTCCAGCACTTCCTTCATTTCGTTCCTATCGGCATTCTCAAGCACCAATTGAGCAATCGTACTGAAGGCTACCTTCTCGCCGTGATAATAATGATGCGTTCCTTCCAGAGCCGTCAAGCCATTATGAATCGCGTGAATCGCTGCCAAACCGCCGCTCTCGAAGCCTAGTCCCGATAACAGAATATTCGTCTCGATGATATTCTCAAGCGCAGGCGTCACGATGTTTTGATCGCAGGCCAGTTTCGCTCTGTACCCGTTCTCAAGCAGCGTTTCATAGCATAGCTTGGCAAGTCCCAGCGCGGTAATCGTCCCTTTGGCTTCACCGCATACGCCTTCGCGAACGCCGCATGGCAAACCGGCATTGACATTGGAATACGATTGCGCCGTTGCTCTTGCTTCGAAATAGGTAGAGAGCGCATCCCCCATACCAGCAACGAGGAATCTAGTCGGCGCTTTGGCAATAACCGTCGTATCAATCATGACAACGCTAGGACTTTGTTTGAAATAAGCATAATCATCGAATTCGCCTTCCGGGGTATAGAGGACCGCTGAATGGCTTGTTGGCGCATCGGTTGCCGCAATCGTCGGAACAATGATCAGGGCCTCACCTTCGGCCACGCATTTTGCCGTATCAATCGCTTTGCCTCCGCCGAGGCCAATCGTGCAAGCACATTGATGCTCCTTCGCCAATGCTTGCAATCTGGCAACCTCCTGCCGGGAGCATTCCCCACGGAAGCCGCTTTCAACTAGCGTTATATTAAATTTCTGTTTGGTTGACTCCAATTTGTCTTTCACCCGTGCAACATCATCGGGATGGGCAATCAGCAGGGCGGAATCTCCGAATGTCTTTACAAAATAGCCCAAATTCAACAGTTCGTTCTCACCCTGCACATATTTTGTCGGACTGATAAACGCTCTTCTCATGATCATTCCTCCTACTTAAACTATATTAATTATTATAGGTTGTACTTATTCGGGAAGCATGAAACAATGAGGTCGGAATAAAGCGTTTTCTTATCGTATTTTTTTGTCATCCCCATGGAAAATTGTATTATCTTGTTCTTCAGTGGAACCATTCGCTATAATATTCAATAGAGTTTCTATAACTTTTCATAGGAGAATGTTGTCATGTCCAAATCCCGATATGATTTAGAAGAAATCATTGATTTGGAGAAATGGGAGAAGCTGCAGGATTCCTTATCGCTCGTGACCAAAATGGCGATCCTTACGGTTGATTACAAGGGCGTTCCCGTCACCAAGCACAGCCACTGTCAGCCTTTCTGCCAAGGCGTTCGCCAGGATTCCCATCTCTCTTCATATTGTCAAAAATGCGACGCGCGAGCCGGCATTGAAGCGGTTCGCCAAAACAAACCATATATCTATTTATGCCATTTCAACATTATCGATATCGCCATCCCGATCATTATCGATAACCAATATCTTGGTGCGATTATGGCCGGACAGCTCAAGCTCCGAGAACCTGATGCTCCGATGCTGGAGCAGATCGTATCTCGGCCGCCCAATGTGGAGTCAAACCGGAAGTTCAAGGAACTCGAAGAGGATTACGATGCACTGCCCGTCTTATCCTATGATGAGGTGACGAAGTGCGTGGATCTGCTGCTGCAATTAAGCACCTATATCGTGGAGGAAGCGATTCAGAAGCATACCACGATTGATTTGTACAAAAAAGTGCTCTCGTCCCACATGGATGCGCCAGCTTCCGTGGAAGCTTTTAAGGAGTCGGATCGTGCGGTCCGCAGCATCCAATCCATGCAGCAGGAGCTGTCAGGAGCGCTGATCGATACCAAATTGAAGAATGGCGCGGGACGGTTCGTCTCGTCGAATGCCGTACTTCAGCCCGCATTTGACTATATTTTTGCGCATAAGCATGAGAACTTCAGCCTGAAGGAGATGGCCAGGCTTTGCCATATCAGTCCCAGCTATTTCAGCCGCATATTTACGAAGGAAACAGGAGAGAATTTCTCCGTCTTCATTGCCAGGCTTAAGATTGAATGGGCCAAGCAGCTGCTGGAATCCACCGATTCGCCGATCCATCAAGTGAGCGATGATTTAGGATTTTGCGATACGGGCTATTTCATTAAAACGTTCAAAAAGTTCGAGCACCTCACCCCGGCCGTGTACCGGAACTTGTATGCCGGGCTATCAGCTAAGTGACCGTTCTGCCTACCGATCATTCCAAGTAACCCCCTTCGCTCATAAACGAAGGGGGTGCCTACGATGGCCGTTATTCAATCAGCCGGTTAACGGGAGTTGCTCTGATTCCGGTAGTCATCCACAACAATAGAGTATAATTTCAGATCTTCATGGTTCCCTTTTACGAATATCGTCTGTCTTAATAAACCTTCATAGGACATGCCGGCCTTTTCCATCACTCTGGCTGATCCTAGGTTTGACGGCAGACAGCTTGCCTCGATTCTAACCAGCTTCATTCTTTCAAATCCAAAAGAGATGATGGTCCTGATCACTTCGGTCATGTAACCACGATTCCAATAATCCTTGGACAGGGCATACCCCAATTCGGCTTTAGCATGTCGGACATCCCAAGCCATAAATCCTGAGGTTCCAATGACCTTTCCGGTTTCTTTGTCCACGATTCCCCAAGGGGCCACAGCATGCTGGCTGTATTTATGCAGGACCCTCATTAAATAGAGACGGGTATCTTCCATCGTTTGATGCGTCGGCCATGCCGTATATCTCGATACCTCCTCATCAGAGCCGTAATGAAATATATCCTGTTCGTCTTCGCTCCTCAGTTTTCTTAATATCGTTCTGTCTGTTTCTAACGTAGGGAGATCCGAAAAGACATCTTCGATCTGCATATCATTCACCCTCCACAGCTTTCATCATATCCTTTAACAAAGTTTCGGATATCGTGTCACGATTGGATGCGTTCATACTTAGAATCCTGACTTCCTTCCGATATTTGATGATGTCTATTTCAGGATGGCTCTCCAGAGGAATGGTCCCCAGAACAATTCGGGAACCTGAAATAATCGCTTGTACTATTTTTTGAAAAGAAGAAGATAACATCTGCATAAAACCAATTTCGTCGATAACGATGATTTTCTTGGAGGACAAGGCATCCTCTAATATTTTCACGGCAAAATCCTCGAATGCTTCTACATCCATTCCGTATCTTCCAATACGAGTGCTGCTAGGGTTTTCTACATGTGCAATCTCGATGCTTACCCCACACACGGATACGCACTTAAAACCGATTCGACCACTCGAATTCGTGATTTCCTCCGTATAGAATCCACCGCAAAGATCCGGACCGATGGCATTGATAAGTTGTTTGATCATCGTCGTTTTACCGATCCGAGGTTCCCCTGTCAGTAAAAATGCGTGCTTGGCCTCCAGGCGTTCCCCGTCACGACTCGCCAGCATCAACGAAACCTCCGGGCATTTCCCACGTATCCGAACGAACATGAGTACGAACCATTAAAACATGTCCATCCTCATTCTTAACAAGTGCTGAAACCGCAACGAAATGTTTGGACTGATCATGCATCGTATAATACCATCCGTTTCATGATTAATGTTTCGCTCAATTGACTGCTCAAGCGTAAATTATGGTGCGAATCAAGTGATTCCATAATTCTACATTCGCTAACCAAGGGCGATAGTCCTGCGGCTTAAATGGATATCGATTTATATTCCGATTTCCTGCATTTTTAGCATAACTTTCTTGACCCTGCCATCCATATCCGTTCCCACAAGCTTTGGAAGCTTGAGTTCGCCGACCACTTTCCCATCGCGCATAAACATAATGCGCTCCGTCCGCGCCGCAACTTGTGCATCGTGAGTGACAAGCATCACCGCCGTACCGTCTGCATTGATCTCCGAGAATAGGTCCATGATTTCCTGAGCGGATATGGAGTTGAGCGCTCCCGTTGGCTCGTCGCCGAAGATAATTCTCGGGTTGTTCATCAGTGCCCGGCATATTCCCGCACGCTGAAGCTGACCACCCGAAACCTGGGTGATGTTCCGTTTTTCAAGCTCTGCGATGCCTACCCTTTTCATAAGCTCCCTCGCCTTCATCGAAATGGTCGCGGCGTTTTTACGGTTATCCCGCATGGAAGGAAGAATGATATTGTCGAGGATATTCAAATTTTTCAGCATCGTAGGCTGTTGGAACACAAAACCCATTTGGGTTCTGCGTAAATCTGCAAGCTCATTCTCCCCAAGCGTCGATAAATCCTTGCCCTCAAAAACGACTTTTCCGCCATTCACGCCATCCGTCCCGCTCAGTGCAAACATTAGCGTGGATTTGCCCGAGCCTGATGGTCCCATAACAGCTACGAACTCGCCCTCGTGTATACTGGCGGACACCCCGTCCAGAACATTGCGCTGTTCGCCACCCTCGCCGAAAGACTTGACGATATCCTCACCGATAATCATCTTTTTCATCTGCCTACTCCTTTATATTTTCGGATATTTTGATACGTCCTGCGCCCGAAGTGCCGATCATGGTTGCGATAAGTACCGCGGTTATCATCATAAGCGGGCTGTACAGATACGCCGAAAGCGGATTGACCACAAAATGAAACGCTGACGCTCCAAACGAAGAGATAACCGCACTCGCAAGCCTTTCTCCGAGCGTGTTCGCCAGAAGCGTTCCAAGAACAATGCCGACCATCAGAACAAATACCGAACGCGAAGCATATTGCACCTTTATGTCCGAGTTCGTGAAACCGAGGGCTTTCATAACGGCAATGGAATATCTGTCCTTCGCAACAAGCATTTTTATAAACATCAGGGTAATCAGTACCGATATCATCAGCGCAACAGCAATTGCAGCGTCCGAGGCCTTCTTAACAGCATTTATCGTTGAGCCGAATGTCTGCGTAATAAATTCATCAATATCTGAAATCTTGGCAAAATCAAACCTGTCCGCGTAGTCTGAAATCTTAGCGCCGATAAGAGATATATCCGAAAGTTCAACACAGATGATGCTCCACATCATATCCGCCGAATTGTCGGTAAATACCGCCTTTGCGGTTTTGCCGCCGTTGGTAATGTCGGAATATATCCCGCTCACCGTCAGTTCCTTCTCCTGTCCCTCTATTACCAGTGTAATGACATCGCCGACCTTCTTGCTTAGTTCATCGGCATTTATAGCCGATAGTGCAATTTCATCCTCTGCAGCGGGTGCTCTGCCAATGGAATAAGCAATCGGGAATATGGAATGGTCGCCGAGTTCGATTTTTATGTTTTCCTCAGAACCGTCTTCTGTTTTGATGTTAAAGACTTTTGTTGTAAGGACGGCAACCTTGGATATGGCGGGGTCGCTGCTCATCTCATTTCGTAGTTCAGCCGTTTTTTCTGAAATGTTATCGGTCTGCTGTATGTCAGCACGTAAATCATAGTTTCCGATCCCCATATATTGCGTGAAACTTGTAGAGGAGATGGTGTTGTACAAATTCTGTGGAACCATCATGATAAATGCTGAAATCACCAGTACCGTTAGGCTTGTAGCATAAAGCTTTTTCCTTGCGAGAACGTCTTTGATACCAAGGAAAACATTCGTATTCAACAGCCTGTTTCCACTTAGATTAAAACGGCTGGCGCCTGAGCTTTTGTCCTGCGAAGTGCCAAAGCGTATAGCTTCTGCAGCGGATATGTTCCGAAAACGTTTCAACACTGTGTTTACATAGGTGATGATGGCAAGGAATACAAGCAGTATGCCGCTAATTCCGAACAACAAAGCATAAGCGGAATTTTCACTTTCTCCCATATACAGCCGTATATTTTCAAGAAGCATGCCTTTGAACATAAACGACAGTGCAAAACCGAGCATACAACCCACCGCCGCAATCGCTGCGTATTTCGCAAGATACATCTTCTTTATGTCGGAAACACGCAGCCCAATTGCCTTCATCACGCCAATCTCGCGGTAGTCGTCTTCGATTTTCGCCAGGAGCGTAAATCGTATGCACATCAATGCGATGGCCACGACAAGCGCGCTCACAAGAAGTATAACCGCGATCATCAATCCATCGGAAAGTGCGTTCATCATTTTGAAAAGCTTGTATGTAACGGTTGGTCCGTTTGCTTCAAGGCCTGCGGAGGCGTAAGCCGTTTCAAATGAACCGAGCTCGGATAGATCCTTTAATCTAAACTCAATCAGATACTCCGTGCTGCCAAGGCTCTTAATTTCCGCATAATCATGTTTATGTACTAGAAATCTTTTGGAGGAGGAGAGCGTAGAGTTCATCTGTGAATCCCGGAGGAATCCTGCAACGATAAACTCCTTCCCGCTAATAACCGCCAGATCACCGACCTTGGTTGTTCCATCCCTCATATAGCTTACCGGAACATACAACTCGCCGATGGCAGGTTTGATGATGTTTCCGTCGAGATCAAGCAGATAATCGAATTTTTGGCTCTGCATGCTAAATCCGTTATCCTGGACACTATTTGCAAGCGAATGCTCGCCTAATCGTATCCGCGCACCATCCATATTGAGAAATTCCATCACTTGAACGTCATCCACATTGTGATGCTGCTCCGCAAAAGCTGAAAGCCGCGCAGAATCTATTTCACCGGAATGCATCTGCATAAAATGCGGGGTTTTGGCTTGTATCATCAATGTGTTCAGCGCACCCGTGAGATTGACGACGAGGATCGCCGCAAGCGAAACAAGCATAGCCGCCGCAGCGACAAATATCATGGTCGTTAGCGTAATGGCCTTGCTTTTTAAAAGATCATTGCGGATTATTCTGGAGTACATAAAACACCTCTGCTTTCACGCATTTTAACCGCCTTAACTTATACAGAATGACCGAAGTCACACATAACAGCATCCCGGCGATAATCACGAGAAATGCCATCCCTCTGCCGAGGCCCGCCGATGATATTCCCCACACTATCCGTTTATTCATGACTCCCTTTCGTCTCCTCCACCAAACATCTGCATGACGTCCATAAGACTCCCGCTTGCCGCACCGAGCAGCCTTTCTACGTTGCAAACAAAGGCCAGCATTCGTGTGCCGCGCTCTTCATTCGTCAAGGTAATCATATCGTCATCAAAAACGGTATTCGCATAGATCACAACCATTTCCATGCATTCATACGGAAACGGCGTGCTGAACATCCCCTGCTCAATGCCTTCGCGGATGATTCCCGTCAGGATCGGCGGAACTCGGTTGATGATGACCTTTTGTATTTTTTGGTGCATAAGCGCGTTCTGCGGCTTGTGAATATGCTCCATAATCTCCTTGCTGCTTCCTCCGCTTAAGTTCAGAGCCATAACAACGCGAATCACGCGCTCGACTACGGGTATCGTCTTGTCTGCGGCAATGACCTGCGCTGCATCTAGAAGGCCGTCACTATACCGATCAATCAGCGCATCCATAATATCCTCCTTCGACTTGAAGTGATGATACAAGGTTCCCCGCGCAATGCCGACCTTTTCAAGAATATCGTTTGTACTTGTGCCGTCAAAGCCCTTCTGAGCAAACAGCTCATCCGCTGCATCAAGGATCTCATTCCTGCGTTCCTCCGCTTTTTTTACAACTCTCATGGTTACACCCCCCCTCACTACAGACCGACTGCCTGTCGGTAATAGAATAACAGATTTCCTGTTATTGTCAAGATGTTTTTAAGTGAATCTAGGCGGGGGGCCCCTCAACTATTCTCTGAAACATATTCATCCCTTAAAAGGCCATAATACACAAGGTCTTCGTATTGATCCCATTTTCGAACATGCTGCCTTAATCGCCCTTCGTATTTCATTCCCAGCTTCTCCATGACTTTACCTGAAGCAGGGTTCTTCCCCAGATAACGGGCAAATATTCGGTTTAATTTCAGTTCGTCAAACGCGTACCTAACGATACCTCTTGCCGCTTCCGTACAATATCCATTGTTCTTATACGGTCTCCCAATCCAATATGCAAGTTCACCATGATCAAACTTACGAGTACATCCAATACAGATTGCGCCTATTACATATTGTTCTTCTTTATGTACAATGGCCAGTTCCAGTGATCGGTCTTCATGAAAGTTATGAGCATGTGTTTCGATCCATTGTTCTGCCATCCCATCCTCATACGGATGCGGGATATACAATGTTGTTTCCGCAATATAGGGATCCCCTGCTAATTGTTGAACGACTTTGGCATCTTCTATACGGAAAGGCCGCAATATCAATCTTTCCAATGGAATGGTCGGCAGTTTCTTCATATAGGTCTCCCTCCTTGTTTTGGCAATCGAATCGTGAACGTAGTGCCTTGTGAAGGCTCACTTTCTACATTGATTGCACCGTCATGGGCCTGAACCAGCTTGTAGACAATCGCCATTCCGAGTCCCGTGCCATCTGATGAAGATTCCGTGGTGGTGCCCCGGTAATATTGCTGGAATAGATGTTCCAACATATGAGCCGGCATACCTACGCCGTTGTCCATGATGCGGATCGCAGCATGCTCTCCTTCGTCCGTAATCTGTACATAAATATCCGTATGTTCAGGATTGTGGAGGATGGAGTTCATCATGATATTTTGCAGGATGCGCTGCATGAATTTCGAATCAAAATCAACCTGGATGGCAGGCGAATCCGCTTGAAAATGCAAATGATAGCTGCTCGCTTGCGGATTGTTGCTAATATCGGCAACCACCCGTTTTGTAAATTCGACGATATCTTGATTCGTCTTCTGTAACGGCAAAGCGCCGTCGGCGCGATTGAGCTGTGTGACGAGGCTTAAATCTTGAATCAACTCTTCCATATGCTTTCCCTTGTCGTCCATTTCCCGGATGAAAGAAATCGCCTCTTCCTTCGACCATTCGTACTGGTCATTCAATAAGAGGGCCGAGTAGCCTTTGATATAGGTTAAAGGTGTTTTCAAATCATGAGAGATCCCCGCAATCCATTCCTGCTTGGCTTCTTCGATTTGGGTTCGCTCGACTTCGTTCGCTTGCAAAATACTGCCCAAGGAATGAAGATGCTCAAGCACCTCCTGATACAGGCGGAACCGCATGCGAAGCTTCCCTTTTCGGGTATATATTTTGGACAAATTGGCTGGCTGCTTGTAATTGTCCTGCGAGAGTCGATGAATCCACGCCATGATGAAGCCGATCGGGCCGCCAAAATACCATCCAAACAAGACGATGCACAGCAACGTGCTGATACCAAAGACCCATCCTACAACGAGCCCTTCCTCATCCATACTGACATGGATATCGAGTAAGGGGAGAAAGCCTTCAATCATAATAACGACGAGCAAGCCCGTCCCAAGCATCCATAAGATAAGCCCTAATGCTAAATGCATCGTAAATCGAGTCTTTATTCGCATGATAGTGCCTCATTCGGGGGAATGAATTTATAACCGATTCCGCGCAAATTCACGATGATTTTTGGTTTTCGGGTATCATCGCCGAGTTTTTTTCGCAGCTTGGAGATATGGATCGTGACCGTTTTTTCTTCCCCGTACACATCATTTCCCCATACCAATTCGTAGAGCTGCGCCGTCGTGAAGATATGATTCGGATGTTTACAAAAGAAATGCAGCAGCTCCAGCTCCTTCGCCGTGCATTCTACAGATTGACTCTGCACGGTTAACGTTGCCGATTCAGGATGAAAAGAGAAGTACCCGTAATCGTACGCCGTGTTTTGTTGATGTGCATTCTCCGTAAGCCTTTGCCGGCGAAGGATCGCCTTGATTCGGGCAATGACCTCCATCGGATTAAACGGCTTAGTAATATAATCGTCTCCGCCGATCCCTAAACCTGTTAATTTGTCGAAGTCGGTGGAACGCGCGCTAATAAAAATAATCGGTGCATTCGTATGTCTACGGATCTCCGTACAGAGCTCAAAACCGCTTAGATCCGGGAGCATAATATCGAGCAATATCATATCATATGCCTTTTCTTTGATGCGCTGCAGCGCGCCTTTGCCCGATGATACGGTATCGATATTCGTGAAGTTCTCTTTCCGAAGCGTGATCTCCAATAACTTCAAAATACCGATTTCATCATCAACAGCTAGTATGGTTGCAGATTCCATTGCGATTTTCTCCTCACTTTAAGCTTATCCTGCGAATTCATTTTCTATCTTACTCTATTTAAAAGGTTACGAGATTACTCTATGTAAAATGTTACGAGTTTTTTCCACAGTGTTTACTTTATTTTTACTTTCATTCCCTAAGCTTAGTGTAGCACATCATTAAGGGAGGAAATCACAAGTGAACGCCGCCATTCAAATCAATGAAGTAAACAAGGCATTCAAGGGCACAGAAACCATTACCAACGTCAATATGAGTATCAGCAGAGGAGAAATTTACGGGTTTTTAGGTCCGAATGGGGCCGGTAAAACAACCATTATGAAAATGATCTTAAATCTGGTAAAACCGTCTTCCGGTAATATCCAAGTATTCGATCAGCTGGTTCTGCCAACATCGGTTGAATACTTAAAAAGAATTGGCAGCATCATTGAATATCCCGTGTTTTACGACAGGCTGACAGCAGAGGCTAATTTGGCGCTTCATTGTAGATACATGGACTATCGCGATAAGACTGCGATCAAGGAAGCGCTTGAGATCGTAGGTCTTCAGGGTGTGGGGAAGAAAAAAATCCATGAATTCTCTTTAGGCATGAAGCAGCGGTTAGGGATTGCGCGCGCGATTGTTACGAAACCCGACATTCTCATTCTGGATGAACCCATCAATGGGCTTGACCCAATCGGGATTAAGGAAATGCGGGAGCTTTTCTTGCATTTAAAGGAAAGATACGGAACGACCATTTTAATTTCGAGTCATATCGTATCCGAAATCGAATCGGTCGCCGATACGATTGGCATTATTCATCAGGGGAAACTATTAAAGGAAGTCAAGATGGAGGACATCCGAAGACAATATGCCGGATCGTTAGAAGAGTACTTCATCCATCTCATTCATGGAGGCAAACGATATGCTTAAACTCATACAGCTTGAATGGCAAAAAAGTAACATAACCCGTTATTTTAGAGGATTAGCCGTTTGTATTGTGGTAATTTTCGCCGCCGTTACATTGATGGCGCTGGGCTCTCAGAGTGAGAACGAACCCATGAATTATGCGGATTTCATGTCTTTATCGGATATTTTGATTAGAATTACGTATATCATTTTCTCAAGTGTGATTATGTCACGTTTGGTTATTGAAGAATACAAGAGCAGCATGATCCAAGTGTTATTCACCTACCCCCTGCAGCGAAAAAAAATCATGCAAGCCAAGCTATCGATTGTGTTTGGATTTTGTTTGTTCAGCATCATCCTCACTACGATTATGATCAATCTATCAACGTACTTCTTGAACCCGATAATAGGGTTGTTTGACGCACCGATTCGTATCGATGACATGGTGGATGCTATTCCATCAACGTTGATCAACGCATTCATGATCGCTGGAATCAGCCTGATTCCTTTAACTATTGGTATGAGAAAAAAATCAACGGCTTCCACGATAACCTCGGCTGTCATTATCGGCTTTGTGATTAACGCCACGGTGTCTGACGGGGGAAGCTCGACCAGTCTGTTTCAATTTATCGCCATCCCGATAGCACTCTGTCTGCTTGGCCTGATCCTTGGCTATCTTTCTTTTCATAAAGTGGATCGAACCGATGTAGCTTAAAAATTTCACTATATGATTGGAGGACTTGAGCATGAGAAAAATCCTAACCACTTCGCTTGTTTTGCTTACCGTTGGCGGGTTCGTTATAGGCTGCCAAGGTGTAGGGAAATCAGGTTATCACCATGAAGCATACTTTGAGGCAAAACTCATTGAAGAAATTGAAATCAACAATGAATCCTGGGACATTGAATTCAATCGTTCGGATTCCTCGAACATCACCATCGCTTGCGATGGCAAGCGTCAGGGCAACAAGAGCGACCCTGTAACGATTGACCAGGAAGGGAATAAAATTGTTGTTACCCAGAAAGACCAGGGTGGTGCTATGGCAGGGTTCACTTTTGGCAAAAAAGGGACGATCTATATCTCAATTCCCGACCAAGAAGTCGATACGATTACATTGAATAATGATGCGGGTGACATCAAGATGAAGGATGTATCGGCTCTAAACATCGTCTTCAACAACCATTCGGGCTCTGAAACCATCGAAGGACTTTCAGCTGACAAGGGGGAATTTACATCCAAAGACGGAGAGCTCAAATTGAAAGACAGCTCGCTAAACGAATTAACCGTAACTTCTGGCAGCGGTGACAGCTATATTACAGGCGTGACCAGTCCCTTTATGAATATCGCTTCAACAGCTGGGGAAGTATCCGTCAAAGAGATCGAAGAAGCAAAGAGGCTGCGCGTAGAAACCGGGTCCGGAGATATCTCCGTATCTTATAAAACGCCTCCTGCTACCTTAAAGCTTAACGCAACCAGCGATTCATCGGATATAAGCATTGGTCTAGATGGCTTCAAAGAAACACAGAGCACGGAACAATCAGTGGCAGGCACGATTGGGGATGCAGCCCATGCATTGGAGCTTGTCAGCCGTTCCGGAACGATCGCTGTAAAATAAAGGAATGCGAAAAAAACGAAACGGACTATTGCCGGCAAGCCCGAGCACGAGAGATATCTCCTAAGAGCCGCACGGCAATAGCTGTTCATTCCTTTTGGTTGCCACACGTTCTTCCTAGACTAAAGTGATGAACGTCCGGCGCTAAGGATGCAAAGACTTTTTCGAGTAGACTTCCAATGCACGTATGACGACTTCTTCATGGATCCCGCTCATCGTATGTATTCGTTCTGCCCATTCCTCGATATCCTTCAGCTGAAGCTCCACTTTTCTGCCTTCCTTGGAACTTAGGTAGCTTTCATAATTATCGAATTCCCAATGGAGAACCTGCTGATCCGTAAAAATCCGCTTTTCCACAAGCGGATCGCTGAACAGGCGCTGCGTTTTTTGCCCGGCGATGATCAATGCCTCATCGGATACGGGCGTCAAGTCGAATGCTTGGCTGCTTTCCTTTCCGTTTGGTCTTCTGTAGGTTACCAAGAGTCGATTCGAGCGAGTGTTTAGTCTGATAAGGGAACCTGGAAAAAAATCTTCCAAAAACTCTTCCGTATACGCTTCATGATTTGGTTCTAACAAAATAGGCTCAATCCATTGATCTCCTAAATCGCAGAAATATTTGTTGCCTTCTTCATTAATTACGACCACAGCTACATGCAAATGTGCCGTTAGTACTCCATAACAGGGTCGTTTGTTCCGTCTGAATTCATCGATTAACCAAATCGCCAAATCAAAACAATTACCCGACGTTCCATATAATGCGCGATGCTCTTTCATGACATCCGTTGTTCGTTGTTTGCATTCCGGGTCGATTAAGCTGTGCCAGGCTTTAGTTAAGGTCTCCATTGGAACATCGTTGAACTTCCTCCATACCTGCATGATATCTTCTGTTGCTCGCATATTCTTTCCTCCATTCACAACCTTCTATCATGTGTCACATTTCTGGCATCCCTTGCTACTTTTTCGAAAACAAATATGCTTTTTCTTCAAACCAATTAGGTTTATTCATCAAAGCTTTTTAAGATGCTAACGCCAGATATAACGCATACTAAAAACAGTAACCCTAATCTTAACCAATCCATCAAAAGCCAGAAGTCTCCGCCACTCACAATGTCTGGGCTCAAGCCGTATTCATCCACAAAAATACCCATATTCCAAAATAACTTTAACGAAATAAGCAGCGATAGCAAACTCAAGGAAAACACGAGGATGGATCGTATTCTTTTATTCATGATCCATGCCTCTCCTTTGCTCAGCGTACCACTTTCTAAGCTGATTAATATGGGCTTGGTGGTAACGGTTATGGTCGGCCATATGCCATAATCCCCACCGTATGGTGGCTTGCTTTTCATTTTCGTGATCGAATGCGACAATGTTGTCCAGATCAGCATCCGTTAATTGCGTGCATGTTTCTTTCAGCATATTCAATACAACTTCATATTTAGATATAAGCGTGTCCAGAGGCATCCCTGAAACCATTGGCAGCCTGTTATGTTCATCGATCATCGGGCCGTATTCGTCTGTTAATGACTGGGGAGCGTCTCCCCTTTAATCCTATAAACCCAATTCAGGTCGACGTACATGATGTGTTTTATTAATTGTGCGGCACTATTGAATTTGTTATCAGGGCCTTTGTAGTCTATTTCCTCTTGCGACATGCCCCCTGATATGGATTTTAACCTTTGGCTGTTCTCTTTGACAGCGCCATATAACATTCCCACGATCGTTGACATATTCTCTTCGCCTTGCAAATCGTATAACATCCTAGCACAACCTCTCTTGTAAAAATAAATAGCATCAAGCATCACTATTTGGACTTTTGAATTTTTTGTTTTAGTCGTATCGATTTATTCAAGTGAAGAAAAATATGCCTTGTTGCCGGCATGAGCACTAATCCCGCAATCGTTTTGTTTCCCCAGTATTCAAGCAACCACGATGCCTCTTCCTTAACCGCATGCTGCACTTTAAGTTGATGGATTCTTGCCGCTTCAACTTTTTGCTTAAAGTCGCCTGGCAATAAACGGGATATGACTTCACGAGTGTTCCGCCCAACTTCAATCCGATAAGCGAATAATGAATCAATATCAAGAGTCGCACTCAAGTTAGCGATTTCCGCTTCCGTCATTTCATTTCCGGAATGAACATCATCAATGTGGAGTTTCTTATTCCACTGGCCTGAATGCAATACTTGGACATCGTTATTTACGAGTACGCTCATCGTCATGTCTTCAATACGCGTCATATGCCACATATGCCATATTATCGAATTCTTTGTATCAGGAGCCGTAACTGGATATTGACGGAATGTTTCCTCTTGCAGATCTTTAACTAATTCATCCTCAAGGGTCGCACTGGGTGAATGGCTCATTCTTGAAGAATGTAACAAGCGATGCTGCTGCAAGAATAAGTCAACTGCACTCTGATGCTTAGCCGGATCCAAAATGATCCGGGTTAGCTTTTTGTGATTTTCATTCCACTGTTTTCTTTGACTCAAATCCATAGAGAACCATCCTTTTTTAGCCGCCCTCTAATATCCATCTCACGGCTTCGTTAAAGTCTGTCGGGATAAAATCGGGATACGCTTCTTTCCATTTGCCGAAGTACTCGTTGTTATTGAATTTTTCCAGTTCCTTGGCACCAGCTCCCGTCTTCACTAACACTTTCTTGCAACCGGCTTCTTTGGCAGCAACCATATCCGTCCATCGATCTCCTATGACAAAACACTTCCTTAAATCCAGATTATTTTCTTCTGCGGCTTTCAACAGCATTCCAGGGGACGGCTTTCTACACGGACAACCCGCTCCATGCTCATGAGCACAAAGATAGATTTTGTCAAAACCAAAGCCTAATAATTCCGCTTCGAATTCATCCTTTGTTGCCTCGCCCCGAGTTATTCCAGGTTGATTCGTAAATGAACAAATCAGCATGCCTGCAGCTCTGAGTGAATCAATCGAATTCTGTACTTGCGGAAAAAGCTCAAATTCACCGGGCAAAACAACCCGATCGGTTCCTCCAAGCGTTCCGTCCCTGTCAATGAAAACCGCCTGTCTTGGGGGCTCTAGCAATTGGTCAGGCTCCTTTCTTCATTCATTTTTTTGCGGGAATAGGATTATCTCCTACCATTGGCTTTCAAATCCTGTTTAACTACTACTTTAGGCTGGCATGTGTTATCTGCCTCGCCTTCATCACATCGAATTTGATAGGCAACCTAAGGGCGCATTCCGGAGCGTAGATACCTTGTTATAGGATGTCTGCGACTTCTTGATGTGCAATTCGCCAACCCTCGCTTCTGAACAAATTGACATCAGATTCTAAACACTTTTGCGTATAACAATATAACTTTTTTTACAAAAAGGGGCCCATGTATTCCATAGTGCCTCAAAGTCACGCTTTCGTATTTTTCGATTATAGCTAGAATCCTCGCAATTTATGGTGTGTTCCAAAGAATCTGCCAAGTACATGTATTCTTGGTCAAATCCAATCACGGGTACAAAGTGTAAATACCTCTGTTTAGGAAAAACCCTTATAAACGCAATGACCGGGACCCCTTGGCTTACTTGCTTCTTTAACGTTTGCAGATTACCGCGGTAAAAAGACGCATCGTAACCACGCCTTTTAAAAAATATAAGGATACCCTTAGGAGTGACCGTTCCATCGGCTAGCTTTCTGGGATATTGTTTATAAAGCTCGTTACCGTTCGCCTCGATTCCTAAATGTCTCAGGACATATGCGCTTGAATAAGCCGCACATTCATAATGAGGCTGGATATCCATCCGATTTGAAGTTCTAATCAAATAGGATTCTGGAAGTACGCTTGTGTCGATCACATCTTTTCTTGGAATGGAAAAATAATATGACATTAGAATGGCTATAATTATGACGATGATTAGATTCAAAATAAAAATAATAATCACCCACCTACTCCCTACTAAACGCATATCTGCGTGTTACTTTGTGTTTATTCACTGACGCATCCTCATGACCTAACGGCCTAATAGCAGGTCTATATCTCATTTTTTATAGTTCAGGGAGGTTTATTATCGAGTTTTTCAGAGGTGATACCATCCGCGTCTAGTTCGGTGCCCTCGCTACTTCGCAATGGATCACATTAGCCTATCACGTATTATTAATCCAATATCTTTTAATTACGTTTCCATCCTCCTCTATGTAGTCTGTATCCGGCCTCCCGCCGTTCTTAATAATGGTTCTTTCCGATCCCACATTACCGGCATCACATACAACTAAGACATCGTTTATCCCCAGTTTCTTGGCCTCAATCAAGGACAATTCCAATAGTTTAGTCGCATAGCCTTTCCATCTTTCTGACGGGCGGATTCCATAGCCAATATGGCCGCCAGCATTATATAAATGTTCGGTTAATTGATGTCTAATATTAGCCGCACCTAATACTCTATGTTGTTTATCGATCAACCAAAAGGTTGAATCTGAGACCCAGCCTTCCTTTACACCAATGCCCTTCTCTTGATTAGAGAGTTCCTTCAGCATCCCCTGAAAATCACTTGGATCCTTACTTATAACCCAAGGAACCATATTCTCACCGGATTCTTTCCATTCTTGATAAAATGACAAATATTCTTCTTCAAGCTCTAGCTGAGGCTTAACTAATCTTACATCGTTCATAGGTTTCAACGTCCTTTCAATGACCATTGTGTCTTTAAACGGGAACATAGTACAAAATAGGCTGCCCTTAGAGGCAGCCTATTTCTAGTTCCTGTGTTACTTGCTGGCGGAGAGAATGAACTTCTCAAGTGCCCCTGTATCGGTAATGCTGTGATTACATGCTTGGCTATCCAGACATACGTATTGGCCAATGAACGAAAGATTATCCGGTGAAGCAACGGCCGGCTTGGTCTTGACCGAGAACAAGGCAAGCTCTTGATGCCGGTTGCAGAACAGACAGTAGCCTTTCTTGTTGGTCGGCGTAATTCTTCCCTCGATCCCGATGAATCTTCCTTCGAACGGATATACGATATATAACTTGTTTGTGGCAATATCCACCCAGCCCAAATACGTTACATATCGAAAGTCGATCGATTGCAGATCCGGAACTTTCAGTTTCTTATTTTTAGGAAATAACTTCTGAATCTGTTTCAGCGTAATCGTCGGATAAGGCTCCAGATAGGGTTCTAACGCGTTAAGATATCTCTGGAAATCCTCGGCCTTCTCAATGGTCGACATTTCTCCAAGCATCCGCTTCTGATCCTCTGTTAGAGACGGAAAAGCTTCCAAAGTGCTTGTTACGGCACGATACCTGACCGTTTCCAGGACTTTTCTATCCGCGATCGTTCGCAATGTTTTCAGAAGGAAATCCGATTGTTTTTTAATCACGTTAAACTGGTGGTTTCTAATAAATGGTGTACTCATAGCTTTCAGCCCCTTATTTTTATTAAAAATGAAGGTGCAAAGCCTGTTATTAGAAACGATAAAGTTAAGGTTGGGCGATCGAATTCATCTATCGCACCCCACGCAAAGTATCGCCCCAGATCAGGCTTTGCATGAGGACTTCCTAGCTAATGAGCAATTCAGCATTGCCATCGGTATAACCCCCAATCACATTTCATACGCAAAATTATAACAGCAAGTGCCAGTTGGCGCAATTTATTCCGTTGGAAGGGAACACCGTCTTTATCAAACTTAAAATCTATTGAATGGTGTCATACAAGTCTGCTTCAATATGATTTACTTCCCCATGTCCCCATTCATCCGAAATCTCCAGATGCCAGGATCTCGGCAATCGTTCATGGTTATTTTCTAGTATCCAGCGATGGAGCTTTTCATATGTATTTCTAATTTCATCATTTGGCCCCTGGTGTCGTTGAACTGCGTATTTTTGTTTTGGAATGACTAATGAGACCATCCCTTCAGGAACTTGTTTCATGTCAAGTACCTCAACACAAACCCAATAACCATCTTCCCCTCCCGATACATCCTCAGCAATGAATGCACCAACAAGTCTAACCGGTTCTACAACGTCACGAATCTCTTGCAATCTATTTTTAAGTTCAACCGAAGCCTTGGGGATCTCTTTGACATACTGGTCACCGGGACATACTACTCTTATTCCGACTAATTTCATTTCATGAAGTTCGACTACCTTCACAGAGCTCACTCTCTTTCGTTGAAAATATATTTGATAATGGCTAGATGCATTAAAATGTTGTTAAATGCAGCATGTGCATTTCTTGAATTACCTTCACGCTTGTTCCTTCTAGAACTCAATATATACCGGCTCATCAGCTGGTCTTAAGCAAACTTCGATTCTCTCCCTAAAATTCATATAGGTCACCATATTCAATGCTTCATCCAGTGGGAAGAATCCTGATTCAAGACTTTCTGTTGTAGCTACGGGTGTACCTCCAATGTATTTCGCAAGAAATAATGTATTACAAATACTCGCCTTCACGTTTTGGAAAATCCCGCAAAACCTTATAATCTCAATATCCACTCCAGCCTCTTCTTTGGTTTCCCTGATTGCTGCTTGTGCCAAAGACTCTCCAATTTCAACGACTCCGCCCGGCATTTCCCAGCCCCTTTGCGGCCCCCGGATAAGTAATATTTCATTATTTTCATTCAGTACAACTGCAGCAGCAGAGACAATATGTTTAGGTAGATTCATCTTACTTCTCCTTTATATATAAATTCCCTCCGTATAAACTGCTTTACTCACATAACATATTTTCCATTGGCTCTTTGCAGTGCTGATATCCATTTTTCTTGTAAAAATCAACCCCTTCATCACTAGGCCATACGATAATAAATTCATATTTATTTTCTTTTGCCCATTCGTTAATCTTTGATATTAATTTACTTCCTATCCCCTTACCTCGATAATTAGGTTTTGTATATACATTCGTCATATATGCAAATGGATGTGTGATTCTCCCTGGTCTCGGTACCTTGTGAATAAGTTCTATGTATATGTTGGACACGACCATGCCGTCTTCTTCAGCAACCCAAATACTCCAAATATCACTTTGAAATGCCTTACATAAAAAATCATAACACTCCTCGTAGAAGTCACTATAAGCTTCGTTTTTTAATGTTCCATCTAGATCGTCTTCCAGCGTAAAACCCCATCTCATCCGAATAAGTTGATCGATATCTTCCTCTTTCGCAATTCTAATTATCATGGAATCACCTCCGAATCCATTAACATCACTTCACCTTTCAAACATGATAAGTAAAATATATTTTTTCAACATGATCCGTAGAGCTGATGATTTGCTGAATTCTGATTGGACTAGAGAAATAAACAACTACACATATCAAGATGATTGATATTAGGATTACAAAATGACGAAGGCGTAACTTTCTCAATAAAAATCCTCCATTCTATGCGATCCTGCATCACACCTCCAGCCGCTGAGGTTACTACTTTGTACTGAACTCTTGTATGTATTTCTTTGAATCTTCCCTGTATCTCTCTGTGTAATTATTCTTGGAATATTCACTGATTACGTTTCTCCAAAAAGATATGGCAGTTGTATTACTCTCCATTTGAGCTACTTTCCAATTTGCATTGAATAACCCAAATGCCTGTTTAGCTGCGGTGCGACCGATCCCGTTTCTTCTATATTTCTTCAAAATCATAAAATCATAAATTACATGCGTTGGGTCTGGATCTGTGTCTAGATTCTCAAACAGCACAACCAAGAACCCTAGAATTGCTCCTGACGATACTATGAAATATGGGTTCCATCTAGGGTCACCTTCCCAATAGAAATCAATGTTCACCCCGTATCTTCCATCATCATTTAAGTTCTGATTAGTGTATTGACTAAAATCATAAAAATAAAATTGATACATGTTCGATAATGTTTCTTTCTCTTGAACTGAAACAGGAATAAGTTCGATTTCCATAACGTCTCCTTTTGTATCATCCTCTCCTTTTTGAAGTTTCATTGATTCGCCTACAGATCCGGTTTATCTGGTTTCCAACCTATTTCTTGTGACCAAACATGTGCCTTTTGTATTAACTCCCATACAATCGGGCCTTTGCCTTCAACATATTTATGTCTTTCATGATGGTACAATCCCATTAACCGGTGCTTCTCTGCCGAATATCTTAAGCAATCCTCTTTATGTTCTCTCAAATAATCTCTAAATAATAATGTCAATTGTTCTGAGTAACTCCCCGTTTGTCTTACATGAATATGTGTTCTCCGATGTCCCGGAATTTCTCGAAAATACCTTTTAGTCTTATCAGGATTTTCTTTACGAAATACAAACGCTATAGACTCTAATTTATTCTTATATTGATTCACATCTTCAAAATTACTAATTGAGATTTGAATATCAATAATTGGTTTGGCATCTAGTCCAACAATCGACGTAGATCCAACGTGGTCAATTCGATCTGCTATATCCCCTAAAACTTCTCGTATGTTCCCTCCTATCTCCAAGAACAAGTTTCGCCACTCTGGATCATACTCAGCTATTCGCCATTGATCATCCATGTAATTTGTCTCCTTTGGTTTAACTCTTTTAATAGCGGATTCGTGGTTCGTTCGGTATTCACCTTTCCTCAAGGTTCTTCTGCATACTTTGAGGGATCCGTTAATAATCATTGTTCATGTTTCCTTCCAACCTATGTAACAACATATAATTCGGGTTTGCTTCCCAAGCTTCAAAGGGCACAAAACATGCTGCATTCATCGCATCCAATAATCTAGATCTTTGCTGCGGTCTCGTTATGTATTCCTCGATATTAGATTGATCAATTTTTATGTATCTAGCTTCGAGTATCTCGTCTTCTTGTATTTTAATTTCTCCACTTATGTATTGAGCTCTAAAACATATAGACAATACTTGTTTTGTTGTATTCATATAAACACCGGTTATACCAGTTGGTTTAATGATACCCGTCTCCTCAAGAAACTCTCTGCAAATTGCTTTATCAAGGGGTTCCCCTAACTCAACATTCCACCTGGCATTTCCCATGTATCTGATCGCCAATGTGTTCCAAGCAACAATACCTCACCACGATCATTAGTGACTAAAGCTGAAACCGAAATACATTGTTTAGGTGCCTGGTATTCCAAACCAATCACTTCCTCTATATTACTTTATATCCTTTCATCATCTGAGATGTTTCTCTAAAGTGCCCCTAAGATAAACCATACCATGATATTTGGTAGTCAAAATCAGGGGACATTCCTACTTTCTCTGCAAGTCGAGTAGACCCTGTATTCTCCGGAGTACAGTCCCAGTATGGACGAATTCCTTTTTGAAGACATTCCTGTACAAATGCCTGAGCTACTGCAGCACCATAATTTCTTCTTTTATGCTCTTCAAGCGTTTCGATATCAATTGCATGCGTTTTATCTACAACAAATGCTGAAAAACATAAACTCACCACATTGTGATTATCCTCAACAAAGTATCCGAATCCTTGCTCTAAGAAAGAGTCTATAGAATCCCAAAATCGTAATATCTTCTTTTCTAAAAACGAATGGTTATCCAATCGTCTTGACTTCAATAACTCACGAGTTATCCGTTGAATATTTACAACGCTATCTTGAAATTCAATGTGTTGTGGCTTCCCTCTTAATGTGAACACATGTTGAGTATCACTCGAAATGCGGCGCTCCTGAAAAATGTTTTGTATCGTTTTATCCCAAGGATCAGGATCCAGACCAATCTCGACCCAATTTATATCTTGCTCCTGTAGTTTGGGTTCTATATGATTTCTCATGTATTCTGCTAGTGCTGTTATAAATGTTGTACTCTGAGCATCTCCAACAATCTGAAAACCCTTTTGTCCTTCAATCCAAATTAATGCTGCTGTGGGTTCTGTTGGATGATCGACATAGACCCCGCCCGGGTTATTCCCGCTAACCACAGCCCTAACCTCGATATTTTTACACTTATCCGTAATATGTCTTATCTTATAAAACTCTGATTTATTAAGTTCTGTTATCACTTTTATATCCCCCATGCCTTACCAAATATCTGATTAATAATTTCAATTTTTCTTTCTTCTTATTACAAAAGCTTTATCTGCCTTTTCGAATCCGATCCTCTCATAAAATCCTACGGCTTTCGGTGCTGAGGTGAGCACATATTGAATTTCGTCAGATTCCGTTTATTCCCGTATAAAAGGCTCTTCTACTTTTTCAGTTAGTAAATCTTTATAAGCTTTCACTTTCCTAAACGTATTGCCCATCATTTCTTTATTACGATACTTACGAATTTCATCCAGATCAAATTCAGCAATAAATATGCCCTCTGACATATGATCCGCCAGCATAATGGTGTTATCGACCGATTTCCCATCAGAATCCCACATAATCGGACTATAAGCACAAGAGCATCCAGCATGTTCACCAGGAGGGTTCGCCATCGCAATGCCAACCATATTTTCATAAGCCCTAGTAGAAAGAGCCTGTAATCTTGGCTCCATGGTCCCGCAATCATTGGGAACCAGAATGATTTCTGCTCCTTTTAACATCAATACTCTTGCGCTTTCTGGGTATTCTCTGTCGTAACAAATCATGACCCCAATCTTCACCCCATCAAAATCACATACTTTAAATTCAGTACCAGGCTCCAGCATACGTTCAGTATCAAAATCGCATGTATGGACTTTGCTGTACTTTAATAAAATTTCACCATTTCGATCAATTACAAATGCTGAATTTTGAGGACGCTTTACCCCTTTTGTAAAACCCGTGATGACAATACCAATAGATAATTCTTC
The DNA here is from genome assembly GCF_037969785.1 of Paenibacillus sp. FSL W7-1332. Classification (NCBI taxonomy): domain Bacteria; kingdom Bacillati; phylum Bacillota; class Bacilli; order Caryophanales; family Paenibacillaceae; genus Paenibacillus; species Paenibacillus sp. FSL W7-1332. The sequence goes on from NZ_CP150209.1 coordinate 5,235,301, forward strand.
CGCAATTGCTTGAAAAGATTTTAAGGCTGTATTATTTTCGTCTATTGCCGCCTCATACCAAGCTTTGAAATCAGGATGATTCTCTATCTCTTCTGCGGGAAGCTTGGTTTCAACAATGTCGGGAAAAGCATATGCAGTTATCCAACATTCAGGAAATAGTACAATATCTGCTCCAAGATCTTTGGCTTTTCTTACGTATCTTAATCCAATTTCCGTATTTAGTTTTTGATCAGGCTCACTGCAATTATATTGTACGGTTGCGACTGTAAAGGTTTTCATATTTCTGCACCTCACATTAACTCTCTAGATTCTTAACTAAATAAATTAATAGATCATCATCAACGATAACTGATTCTCCTGGTATTACTTGAACATTTTTATAGGTCATCCCCCTGCCATCCATCACATATCCACGAGATGTATACATTCTTTGGGCATTTCCATAATCTCTGTACAGCCCTACTCCTAGTCCAACGTATGTAGAGGTCTTTGAGGCAATCAGCTCTAATTCATCAAATAATCTATCTGCTATATGCTTTCTTCTATGCTCAGGAAATACGTTCAAATCATTAATCTCAGGGATGTTGTTATCAAGAAAATAAGGATACTGAGACTCATAGATTAAATGACAGCATCCTGCTAACGAATCATTGTAATAAGCAATCAGTGTTACTCGTTCATTGGTATTGTTCTCACTTAGGCACTTATAATAATAATCTCCTTGTCGATACCATTCATAACGCTTAGCAAATTCTTGATCCAGCAATTCAGCTTCTTCTAATGTAGTTAGTCTCTTTATGTTTATGATATCCTTCATGTTTGATCTCCTTCTCTGGACCTCATTGGGCAAAACGCAGCATGATTTTCTTAGAAATACCGCCATCAACGTTAATACTTCAAATCATTCAACTCTGAAGACGATTTCAGTACCTGTCTCATTATTTTTAAAAGGTTTGCTAAATTCCTTGAACACGAACTCCATTCCTGAAATATCATCAGGTAATGGCGGAGATATTACATAGTTATAGGATGCATGCCCTGAAGAACCCCCGCCATTGGTCATTCGACAATCATATTGTTCTCCAACATACAATTCAAAATGGCTAAGGTTGTATGAACTTGAAGTTTGCTCAGTTGTCATGTCCCAATCCATGCTGAATGTTACTACACTTGCATTAGCGTATTGTCGTATTGAGATCAGCGTATAAAAGAACATTCCTTTTACAACTGATTTTAAAACCGGAATATGTTTTCTGAACCCTGTTGGGTCAACCATGGGTTTATAATGTTCTTCGCTCATAAACGTTCCAAAAATAGCTTTTAGATAATCCTCGTAGAGTTCAAACGTTGTCGCCCACTGTGAAATATACTCAAATGGCGGAAACCCTGGATTGTTACCTGAAAGTTCCTTCCTTTGTTTCAACAATGCACAAATTTGCTCATCAACATGAATCAATTGTTCATCATAATGTTCGGTTGGACGCTCAAATGGCATACGTTTCATCTTTTTTCTCCTTGTTCGATATAAATGTTAGAAATCCAATGCAGAAATACTATGTTAGCTGATGTCTTTGCTCCAGATATCTTGAACTGGAACTCATAATTGCACTTTCCGCTTACCGGTCTGTGTATTAATGAAACGCCCCAGCTTAGATAGTACTTATCTTAGGCTGAGGCGTAATTCCGAGAGTGTTTGTTTTACACTCTTTGGTATAAAAACAAGCTGCTAAACCCGCTTAAATGCTTTTAAGTTATAGACCATTACACCTCTTCAAGCTAACTTAATGACTGTGCCGCAAAATGGTAAAACGCCATGGCATCATCCCCGGTGGAAAAACCAGCCTGTGCCAGCTTGTCGCTGCCTCCGCCTTTACCGCGATAATCAGCCAGATACTGCTTAAAGAACGCGCCGCAGGCGAGACCACTCTTCCCTCCCTGAGCGAGGACAATCTTATGGTCTGCGTTGGACACGAAGAGCACGATAACGTCAGCTTCTTCGGTGAGCTTTACCGCCAGGTTCTGCATGTCCTTCAGCGGCTTGTCCGCAAAAACGTGTTTGATCAGGCTGCCCTGACGGTCTGCCAATAGCTTTCCTGCCAGGTAAACATCATTCTCAGCCTTCACGGCGTTCAATTCAGCCTGGAGCAACTTCTGTTCATGATCCCATTTTGCAATCCGGTCCAGAATCTCTTCCTTTGAGGTATTGAACCTGGTTGATAGGCTGCTTAAAATCTCCATTCCCGCATTGAATTCATTCAATGCACGATAACCGCATTTAAAATAGATACGCAAATGCCCTTTCTGTTTCTCGGCTCTGAGCAGTTTGATCATTCCGATCTCACCCGTTGCGGAGACATGTGTACCCCCACAAGCGTTATATTCGATACCTTCGATTTCTACGATCCGGATATCGTCGGTTACCTTCGGCTGCTTCACCAGCGGCAAGGCGGCGGCCTGCTCCCGGCTCACAAAATAATTCGTTACTTTACGATTAAGGTAAACCTGGTCGTTAACCTCCAGTTCCAGCATCATCAGTTGGTCCTGAGACAGGTCAGATTGAGCGATATCAATCGTAGCGTAATCTTGACCCAAATGGAAACTGAGTGTTTCCGCCTGGCATACTTCCAGACACATGGCAGACAGGAGATGCTGGCCGCTATGATGCTGCATATGATCGAATCTTCTATCCCAATCCAAACGGCAGCTAACATCTTCCTTCTCAGGCAAACGCTCGACTTTATGAAGAATTTCCCCTTCCTCCTGAACAACATCAAGAACAGGAATTTTATCGATCCACCCCAGGTCACAAGGCTGCCCTCCACCGTGCGGATAAAAGGCCGTCTCCTCCATGATCAGGTAGGTTCCGTCCTCCCGATCCAGTTTCCGTGTGATTCGTGTCTCCCACTCCCGGATATATGCGGATTCGTAATACAGCTTCTTTGTCATCTTCATTTCCTCTCAGTTCCCTAAAATTCACTTAGTATCATGCTCACTACCTTAATAATAGAATAACAAAAATACATATAGAAGAAGATGGGGTCTCCACCAGATTCAATTTCTTTCATTACTTTTTACCGATTCCTTGATGCTGATCGTTGGGATCAACAAAAATCCCTCCTAGATTATGTACTTGATTGTTTTCTATAAATATCATAGCGCCCCCAACGGAATCGTATCCTAGTGGGCCACAGATTTCATTATTATTAAAATGTTTCGATTCATCATCAGTCACTCCCCATTAGAACCAACCATAGTACGATGCCCTCCAATCATACTGAATTGATTTTTTTCGGTTACTTCATTAAAGAAACCTTTAATCTCGATATGGGGATCTTCTAAGTCAATATTATGGTTTCCTTCATACATTTCCTTCGGAGCAAATACGGTAAGAAGTAATTCTTCTCCCGGACCAATATTGAGCTTATTATTTCTAGCTTCGATCTTAAAATCATTCCCTTTAACACCGTTTTCAAGTTTTATGGGAAAACTTAAATATACATTATTTTGTACTATAATATGACTGGATTTGTTATGCAGTTTTAGTGTGAACATGGTTCCATTTGATTCTTCTTTTTGTTCTTGTAGTTCTATACTTATTTTGCCAATGTCGTCAGAAGTAACTTCATGGTTATTACTACAACCTACGCTAATTAGTAAGCATACGATGACGGAAATCATGATAAATGATTTTCTATTCACTTCCTGAATCCCTCCCAAATCTATATTCGCACGGTTCATGGATCACGACGAAATTACTTCACTTTATAAAAATAGGGCCCACACATGTCTTCATGTGTATTGACATACGTCCAAGTAAAATTTTTATTAAATACATAGATATCTTGTTGAGAATCTAAATCCTCTGCGACTAATGCATTTGCATTACTGTATAGAAGTACACGGGGAGAGTTTTGGTACATAACATATACTTCATCTTTAATTTCAGCATTAAAAGCATTTCTTGCTTCATGTTGTTTCAGACAATCTTGTATTTCATAACTGAAAATATGCCACTTATATTGATCGTAATAAATACTTTCTTTTATATCGTCGCTAATGTTTAGTGCAAACGTCTTGTCCCATTTATTAATAATTTCTGTTGCTCCATCAAATAGATTTGAGATGATTACGCCTATTTCAATTAATTTTTCTTTATATAAATATTCCTTATGAATAAATTGAATAGACCAATATATTTTTTGCAATTCTTCTTCCGGTAAGCTATCTAGAATTAATTGAATCTCTTTTCTAATCAAATGTTCTCCTCCTCATTCCTATCATGGGTTCAACTTGTTCTATCCATTTATGCTCTTTATCCGCTAACAGGGTATTCCATCCAAGTTCGATAACCGGTTTCAGGTTCTTTTCTTGATCATCAATATAAACAACCGTTTGGCCTGCTTCAAATTGTTTGCCGACATGTTGATATATCTGTATATCAGGTTTTCTTAAACCTACTTGATTTGAAATCGTTATGCTCTTTGTATAAGGTTCTACTCTTTCTAAAATCGATTCCAACCATTCCTTACAATGGTTACTTAAGATATGGATATCTGCAATTTCACTCCACTCCGCCAAATAATTTAATCCAGGAAGAGGTTCCAATGATTGAATTAATAACGCTCTGGCTTGCTCTTTGTTATTTTGCTTCATTCGCAGACTCATCCATTCCCAAAAATCATCTTCTTTGATCTTTCCAGTCCATAGATCTTTTCGAATCTCATCAAATTGTTCTCGGATGTCCTGAAACGAGATTTCGCTACCCTTAGATAATTGGAGCCAAAACGTAGATGAGAAGTTACTGACTAATACACCAGCTAAATCTAGTACCAGTTGTGGCTTTGCAGTCATTGAATCGTCTCTTTTCTATACTCTATGACAATTGAATTTCTTTTCTTAAATCCGTAATGTATGCGTATGCATCATTAATTTCAGTAATTCCTTCAACAACATTCTCCCTTAATTCCTCAATAAAAAACTCAAGCTCATTCCCTCGTAAATCGATATCCTTCAAATAATTCTCGTTATAATCCTTGATAAAATCCGATTGGCTCTTATAAAATTCAAAACGTTCTAGAACATAAATTTCCTTAAGAGTGATGAATAAAGCTAGAAAATCCCTAAGGTTTCTCGCAACCAATTTTATTGCATTCTCAAACATAGGTTGTATAAAAATAATCGGGGCCTCTTCTAAATCTTTTAGAGTTTGATTAAACGTGTAAAAAGCGAAGTGGTCCCCACCTACTCCTGTTCTGCCAAAAACTACAGCGTCCTCTGGTGTGCATTCATACCTGTCATCATCATTATTAAAGCTTATATAAAAGCCTATGTAATCATGGACACTTTGCCCATGTAATTGATGAAGTTCCTGGTCTAATTTAACAAGTTTTCCCAATGTTTCTGACCTTTTGTAATTTAATGGCATCTAAGGCTCTCCTGCTATATCAGATTTGTACAATCGCTTATTGTTACTATTTTCAGACGTTTCATATAAAGTTCAGGCAATCCCTTCCATTATTATACATCTGACTACCAAGCGGCGGTAGTCAATCGTTTGAGTTTCGCTTAAATCCCCTTGGAGTTCAATAATAGGTCATAACTTTTTTGGCTAAAATCCTTGTTATGATTCATATGGTAACAACCGATAATAACATCAAGGAAATATTCACCATTTTGTTATAAGGGACGTGTTTAAATGCCTCAAATTTCAAGCTTATCAAGCAGACCACAGTCCACACAGCCAGTAAAATCTAGAACAAATATTATGTCTCCCATTGACCGGGAGATTGAGCAGCTAATCAATCAAAAAGGAATTATTCATGAAAAAATCGCGAGTATTAAATCAGATGAAAAGCTGGAATCTAAACAAAAAGATGAAAGAATTAAACTTTTAACCATGGATTTGCAATTACTTGAATCTCAAATCATGCAGAAGAGAATGGAGAAGACTGAGGAGAATAAAAATGACAACAGTGCTTCTTCTAAAAAGGAGAATTTGAGTAAAAGAATCGAAATAGATGCAGGTAAGCAAGATGTATCCGGCATATCGATGGAAAAGTTTTTACAAGCTAGCAATCTACATGACCAATTGACCAAAATGGCAAGCGTGCGTAGATCACTGAAAGTGGAAACCGACACTCTTAGGCATGAAGTAAGAAAGGGAAGAGAACTTCTTGGAGGTGAGAACGAACCTGGCGACCCAGGCAAATCGGAAATGAGAAAGAATCTGGAATTGACAGTGAATAAATCGAAAACTGAAGAAGCACTAAACATTGAGAAGAAAATTACTGAATTGGATCGTAAAATAAGTGAAAAGATCGAAGCCACTAAAGAGAGTATTCAGAACGACGAAAACAAAGTCATCACGGGAGAGGTTGATAATCAAGAGGATGTGTCCGTATCTGATCAACCTGAAAGCGTTAGGGATACGATAAAGCAGAATCAGGATACTGACAAGAATATGAATACTAACCTTCAAGCACAACAGAATATTAGTATTGACATTCGCGTTTAGAAGAGACATCTGCTCAAAAAATACATATATTTATCCTGACAAAAGAACCCGTTGGGTCAAGGATTGACCATGAATAGCACCGTGTGAACAGTGATTGACTGTTTGTAACGGTGCTTTCCATCTATCGCTGAACTTCTTGCCACTTCATGTTTTATCCCTCTCCAGGAATCCCATCCATGATTATACATCTGACTATTTTTCTACTCATGTGTTGCTGCCATTTTAAAAATCTCATTAACAGCTTGATGGTACCCACCCGATTGTCCAATCGTTGGATTGATATGTCCCTCTCCCACCCATGTTCGAATCAAACATGGAATCAAGTTTATCATAGTACAATACTCAAAAATCTCAAAACTTGGGTCGCCATATTTTCCGGTTGAGCAAGTCTTTACAGAGCTTGTTTTGCTCTCGCGGACGACTTGGGTTGATTCTGGACCCGAGGTACCACATATTCAATATCGTTCCATATACATGTTTCAATCCAATGCTAACTGGGTAATAGAATTAAACATATTATTGCATGAGCAGTTACACGGTCCTACTCAAAAGGGAATCGTTGCTTGCTTACGTATTTTGCATATATCCATTTGGGCCGAGGGAAGCAGTGACACAATGACATTGCTGCTTGATTCGCGCAGGTATAACAGGGATTCATGTATGAGAACGCATATTTTCCCGATACGAACAGGGGCATACAGGCTTGGAATACTTCTTCGGATGGATGTAACAAGGGATTGCATAGTTTGGAAAGCTACATTGCATATAAAGGTGGAATTTTGGGTATGTAAGTCAATGCCATAACGAAGATTTTTAACTTAAATTGTTAGTACCCTCAGGGCTTCCCTCTTAGATCTTTCTCCACCCCTTAATCATGCGCTTAATCCTATTCCATTTTGATTTCTTTTAATGCTAACTTGCTTAGGTATTTTCCATTTCTACATAACAAGGCTGAAGCCTTCTCATATCTCTGGCACCGCGCTTTTCCCCTCAACAGTTTTTGGGTCCCCGATGGATGATATGCCAAATGCTCCGCATAATATGGATACTGCTTGCAAAGGGGCGATTGAATGATAGTACTGGAGCATGTGAACAAGGTTTACGATAATGGCTTTCACGCGCTGAAAGACATTAATCTGGAATTCAAAAAAGGGGAAATTACCGTCCTCATCGGACCGAGCGGCTGTGGCAAATCGACTACCATGAAGCTGATCAACGCGCTCAATACGCCATCCTCGGGCAAAGTTCTGATTGACGGTAAGGATATCTCGAGATTGAATCCGGTTGAACTTCGACGCAATATCGGCTATGTCATTCAAAGCGTTGGTTTATTTCCGCATATGAATATCTCCAAGAACGCGGGCGTGGTTCCGCGTCTGAAGAAATGGGATAAAGACAAAACAGATCAAAAAGTAAATGAATTGTTGGACATGGTCGGACTGGACCACACCATATATGGTACGCGCTATCCATCTGAGCTTAGCGGCGGACAACAGCAGCGTGTAGGCGTAGTGCGAGCGCTGGCAGCTGAACCCGATATTATCCTGATGGACGAGCCATTCTCCGCACTGGATCCCATCAGCCGCGAGCAGCTTCAGGATGAGCTGATCCGTCTTCAGCAGGAGCTCAATAAAACCATTATTTTTGTGACGCATGATATGGATGAAGCTATTAAAATCGCGGATACCATCGTTCTGATGAAAGATGGCGAAGTAATCCAAACAGGTAGACCGGACACCATTTTACGGCATCCCGCAAACGAATTTGTACGTGACTTTATCGGTTCGAAACGTCTTCAAAATGAAAATGAAAGCGCCTATGAAATTCCGCTTGTGGATGAAGTGATGATTACGAATCCGGTCACGGCATTCCCGAGCCGGGGATTGGCTGAAGCCATCAAGATGATGGAAATGAAGCGAGTCGATTCGCTGCTGATTGTGGACCGTAACCGTCAGCTACAAGGCGCGGTTTCGATCTACCGCGTGCTCGACCAATACGGCGAGGAAGGCAAAACCGTGGCAGACGTTATGCATCCGGTCCGTTTTTCCGTGGCTTCGGGAAGCACCCTTCCACAGGCTATTGAGATTATGGACAGTCATCAGCTCAGCAACCTCCCTGTCGTAGACAGCAATAACCGTTTCCTCGGATTAATCACAAGAGGCAGTGTGGTTAAACATTTGGCCGAAGTCTATCCTACGATGGTTCCTCCGGTGCTGATCGGAGAGGATGAGTGATATGAACGCATTCTGGAGTTTTATTACGGATCGTTATCCAGATATTCTAAGGGCATTGCAGGAGCATCTGGTCCTCTCATTCTCTGCCGTTCTTTTGGGGACTGTTATTGCCGTACCGATCGGTATCCTGCTCGTATACAACCGGGTAGGCTGGATGAACAGCATCGTATTTTTCATTACGAACCTGTTTCAGACGGTTCCGAGCCTGGCGCTTCTGGCTATTCTGATTCCGCTGCTCGGCATCGGCATGAAACCGGCCATCCTTGCGCTGTTTCTGTACTCCCTTATGCCCATCCTGCGGAATACCTATGACGGTTTTCACTCCGTGGATAAAGGCGTGCTCAATTCGGCCAGGGGGATGGGATACAGCACCGCCCAAACGATTTTGCGGATTCAGCTTCCCTTATCGCTTCCTTACATCATGTCCGGTGTCCGCATTACGACCGTGTATATCATCAGTTGGGCAACACTGGCTTCGCTGATTGGTGCTGGCGGTTTAGGCCAGCTTATTGTATCTGGACTTGGTGTCAACAAGCCCGAGATGATCTTCATCGGTGGCATTGGTGCTATTCTCTTGGCACTTGTAGCTGACGGATTGCTTGGGCTGCTTGAGGGCTGGCTAAGCAAACACTACCACCAGACTCAGACCCGGGACGCTGCGATATGAGTCACATCAACCGTAGACAGCGAGCCGGACGGAACAAGGAAGGCGTGATGAATCTGAAAAAACTTAAATGGGCTCCATTGTTCATCTGCATGATAGCTTTTGCTGCTTTTACCTCCGCATGCGGAATTCAAAGCGAGATTACAATCGGGACGCAAACCTATACCGAAACCAAGATTATTGCTGAAATGTATAAAGCGCTCATTGAAGACCAAACCGATCTGAAGGTCGATATTATCCCGGATCTGGCATCAAGTTCATTGGTCATCAATGCGATGAAACGAAACGACGTTCAGATGGCGACACTATATACCGGTGAGATTTTCAACAACCATTTCCCGATCAGCGGCACCAAAGACCGCGATAAAGTCTTGAAGGAAGCGCAGGATGGATTCCAGGAACACTTCGGGTTCACCTGGATGAACCCTTTGGGTTTTGAGAACACCTACGCGTTCACGGTAAGAAAGGATCTTGCCGAAGCCAACGGATACACCAAAATCTCCGATGTCAAAAAAGACATGGGCACCATGAAGCTTGGGGTAGATACGACATGGCTGGAGAGAAGCACGGATGGATATCCTGCATTCTCTAAAGCGTATGACATCAAATTCGGTCAGGTCTTCCCCATGGAAATTAGCCTGGTATACAGCGCGGTAGCCAATGAGCAGGTGGATATCGTGCTGGCCTACTCAACGGATTCCCGGCTGAAAGCCTACCAATTGCAGACGCTTCAGGATGACCAGCAATTCTTCCCTCCATATGATGCAAGTCCGGTATTGCGTTCGGACCTTTTGAAGAAGCATCCTGAAATTCAGGATACGATAGCGCCTTTAATCGGTCATCTGGATGCAGATACGATGATATCGCTTAATTATCAGGTGGACATTGAGAAGAAAAGCGAGCGAGAGGTCGCAATCGCGTATTTGAAAGAGCAGGGCCTCTTGAAAAGCTAAAGGAGGGTAAGCATGGAAAGTGAACATTTAACATTTGCCGACTTTTTGTCGTATATATCACGAAATCAGGGGTTGCTCTGGGAGTATTTCATCCAGCATATTACGATGGTCGTTATCGGTCTGGGCCTGGCATTCATCGTCGGAGTGCCGCTTGGCATCCTCTGCTCTAAGAGCAAATGGGCAGCCAAAATCATTTTGTTTATCACCAATATCCTACAGGTGGTACCGAGCTTGGCCATGCTCGTGGTGCTCATGTTATGGATGGGACTCGGGACGACAACGGTCATGGTGGGACTCTTCCTGTATTCCCTGAATCCAATCGCGCGGAATACGTATGTTGGGTTAAAACAGGTGGATCCCAGCTATCTTGAATCCGGAAAAGGAATCGGAATGAGCCCCTTCCAAATGCTCGTGAACGTGCGTTTCCCGCTTGCGCTGACGTATATCATGTCAGGCCTGCGTATTGCGGCCGTCATCGCCATCGGTGTGGTAACAATTGCCCCTCTCGTAGGAGGAGGCGGGCTGGGACGGGAAATCTACGCTGGACTGAACAGCAATAACTCCCTCCGTATCTTTGCAGGTGCCATTCCAGCCGCAGTGCTGGCAATCGTTGCGGATCTTGTGCTTGGCATGCTCCAGCGTAAGATGGATCTAGCCAAACGAAAGTCAGGTGCGGCTCCATCGCCTGCAAAAATGCAAAATATCAACTGAGCTTGCAATACGTACATTTTAAAGGGCATCCCAAAAGATCCAAGATCTTACGGGATGCCCTGTTTACTTATTTAGGAATTCCATATATATCCTTACAAGCTTACTTAATATCTCAATACTTTCCTCAACATTATGGGTCTCTAAAGCATGATTTGCATTAGGAATTTCAATGACCTCTCTGACATTGTCTATGTTGATTTGGTTTGCATGTTCCTTACTAAACACTTCATCCTTTGTTCCATAAACCACAAGTCCATTGAATTTGTTGATATAGTAAATGGTGTCTTTAATTGGTGTCAAAAATAAATGTTGGATTGGAATTTCGAGTTTCCCATGAACTTCTCCAGCAACGATCGTTCCTATGCTCTTACTAATAAAAACAACTTGTTTATACTTGCTAATGATTCGTTGAACCGATTCGTGGCTATCTTCTATTACTCTTTGCAGTTCATTAACATCCAAATCCGTTCTCGCAGCTTGATAGCCGTATTCCAATATCATTAAGTCAAAACCACTTTGAAGTGCGGAGGTTCCAGCAAAATGTAGAATTGGTTTATCACAAGGAAAGTTTTTTCCGGGAAACAGAACAACCAACTTGCTGTTTTCCTCATAAAGTTGAAAATATTTTTGCTTCATTTCAGTTTTCCAATACGAGGGCACCGTTAAAATCTCTAATTTCATCGTTCCCATCCTTTCCTGTTTTAAATGATTTCGTCTAATGCTTAAATAATATTCACAAAGAACCTTCAAGCGTCGATCTTACCCGATGATAATTTCCCCTTCACCAGTAGGCACTTCAAAACCCTTGAGGAAAGAAGATAATATTTCTTCTGTTATTGTAAATGCAGCATTAGCATCGAATCTCTGGCTCCGAATGCGAAGTCGTTCACGCAAATCATTAGGATGAACTTTCAAATAAATAAGCCTCCACTCTCCTCCTCCATCTTCAATTAGCTTCTTATAATCATTTCGTTTCTTACGTTGCCAGAAACTGAAATCAATGACCACATTGCGCTTTTCCTTTAACAGATTTACTAGTTCCTTATACAGCTTTAACTCGGCTTGAACTTTAAGTTGCTCATACATTTCAACTGGATAATCAATTCCGTATCGACCATTTGTAGACCATATCTCTTCATCTATGGAGAGACGTACAAAGCCCCTCTGCTCTAGCCGTTGAGCAAATGTTGTTTTTCCTGACCCAGCCACACCACACATCATGACTACTAATGGAATTGAAACATCTGCTTGATGGATCAGATTTTCTAATTCTAGTTTTTCAAGCACCCACATTCTCCTTTCAGCCTTGAGTCCGGTTAATACTGATGTATCCATTGCGGATTTGCGAATATAGTAAAGAGAATACCATGAGAATTTCCATCTTGGATACAGCTATTTCTTTAGAAAAGCTTTATATTCCACTTCTCCTATGGCTGCTCGCTGTAGTAGACTAGTGCTCGATGCCCTGTGGATCTCAAGGTTTATAAAGTGCTGGAGATTTTGATTTAATTAGAAAACGGAGCCCGTAAAACCACGTGGCTCCGTCTCTGATTCGGATCATAAGATGGCCATAGGATGGAAACGTCAGGATTGCCGGTTCGTATGAACTCTATCCAAGCCCTGCTGACAGCATTCCTGCATCATGCTGCCGTCTCCACAGCCGGGCATACAGGCCATTCGACGAAAGCAATTCGTCATGGCGGCCTTGCTCCACAATCCGCCCTTGATCTAATACAACAATCTGGTCGGCATGCTGCACGGTCTTAAGCCGGTGAGCGACGACGATGACGGTTCGGCCTCGAACAAGCCGATCAATCGCTTTCTGAATCTCCGCTTCGTTCTCGGGATCGAGAGAAGCGGTTGCTTCATCAAGGAGAATGATTGGCGCATTTTTCAGCATCGCCCTTGCAATGGAAATTCGCTGTTTTTCACCGCCCGACAGTGTGCTTCCGCCTTCACCGACCATCGTGTCGTAACCCTGCGGCAACTTCAGGATAAAATCGTGACAACAAGCAAGCCGGGCCGCTTCCTCGATTTCCTCGTGCGTTGCGTCGCTTCGTCCGAACCGGATATTGCCTTCAATCGTATCCTGAAAGAGGTACACATCCTGAAACACCATAGATACTTTACGCAACAACGCTTCCGGGTCCATTGCGCGAATATCCTCCCCGCCCATCGTCACCATCCCCTTATCCGGGTCGTAAAAACGGGCAATGAGCCGAAGAATGGTACTTTTACCGCTGCCCGAAAGGCCGACCAATGCGGTGAAGGAACCTGCCGGCATGCTTACGCTCACGTCTCGCAATACGGGTTGATCCAGATAGCCGAACGTAACCTGCTTCAATTCGATATCATGATCTGCAGGGGGCTGCCGTTCTCCTTGCATGATCGGCTCCCGCAGGAGCTGCACGATGCGTTCGCCCGCCTGCTCGAGATAGCGAAACTGTGCATACCCGGCGAGCGCTGTCGTCAGCGGATCGAAGATTCGGGTTCCGATGATCAGGAACGCTGCAAATGTGATAACATCCAGGCTCCCGCCGAGCAGCAGATGTACCCCAGCCGTGACCATCAGGGTAAGGCCGGCACGAAAACAGGCAATCGCGCTCAGCACAATCGGCCCCAACAACCCTTCGAGGCGGATGCTCTGCCGCATCAATTCCCTGAATGACCGATCAAGCCGGACAAAACGTTCTCCGGTCAAGTTATAAGCTTTAATTACCCGAATACCGTTCAAGTATTCTTGCAGTCGATTGGAGGCATCGATCTTGGCCTGTATATGCTGCGAGCCGAGTTTGCGCTGGATGCCGGCTGTCAAAAGCACCAGCAGGATTGCCACCGGCATCGCAGCGAATAGGGAAAGCGCTAGGCGCCAATCGAGGAAAAACAGGCCAATCAAGGCCAGAACCGGCATGACGGCGGCTCCGATCATCTGCGAAACCACATGGGAGATGCCATGTTCCAGCATCGCAAAATCGCCCATCATCATATTGGCAAGATCGCCCGGATCGCGTTTGTTCAGGTACCCTAATGACAGCTTGCGCAAATGCTCCGCCAGCCGCGTCCGTCCGTCCGCCGCCGCGCTGTATGCGTCGCGGAATTGAGAACGACTGGCGAGAGTTTCGCAGGCGAACAAGAGAACAAGCGAAACCGCCAGCCCGCCGCACACCCACCAGAGCCGTGCCGTATCAAGCGGGATAGCGGGATGGACAAACGGGGTAAAGAACAATCTTACTGCTTCCACCAACAGCACAAAAGGGATCACGCCCGCCAAATTGGCAACGGTCGTGTAAAATACAGGTTTAACCAACGAGCGCGGATTATCCGCTGTAAGGTTGCGCAGGATGTTCATATTCTGCATCCACCTCCCTTTTGCCCATATGCCATTGCGTTGCTTGGCGGTACGAACGCCACATGCGTGCGTACAAGCCGTCAGCAGTTAGGAGGGCTTCATGCCTTCCCCGCTCGACGATTCTCCCGCTTTCCATCACGAGAATTTGCTGTGCATCCTGAATGGTGGACAGGCGATGGGCAAGGACGATGACCGTCTTGTTTGCCATCAACGCTTTCAACGCCAGCTGCATCTCGTATTCATTCTCCGGATCGGCAAACGCCGTCGCTTCATCCAGCACAAGAATGGGGGCGTTCTTCAGAATCGCTCTGGCCACGGTGATCCGCTGTTCCTCTCCGCCTGACAAATAGACGCCTCCTTCCCCAATCCGCGTGTCATATCCAAGCGGAAGGTTCTCGATGAACGGATGACACTGCGCCGCCTGCGCCGCAGCGTACACTTCTTCCGGTGACGCGTCCGGCCGTCCGACCGCAATGTTGTTGTATACCGTATCGGAAAACAAAAACGATTCCTGAAACACGAATGCGACGGTGTTCATCAGATCGGATGTCGCTATTTCGCGAATATCTATATCGCCGATGCGGATCGCTCCCATGTTCGCATCCCAGAATCGAGGCACCAGATGGGCAATGGTCGATTTGCCCGCTCCCGACGGACCTACGAGCGCTGTCACTCCCCCTTGGCGGGCGGTAAAGGATATGTCCGTAAGTACGGCGCCATCTGCCGATTCCGTTTCATATGAAAAAGAAACATGATCAAATGAAACATCAAATGTAGCCGGCCGTCTCGGACTCTCGGGCTCCGGTACAAGCCCTTCCGCCAGTATGCGGTCCATGCGCTGAACGCCCTCGTTGATATCCTCGAGCGTATGAATCAGGAACATGATTTTAAGCATAGGAGCGGATATTCCCGGTGCCATGACCAGGAAAAACAACAAAACGGAGGCGAATGAGACGCTGCCCGGATCGCGGCTCAATAAAAACACGCCGACAGGCAGAACAAATACGACAAACGAGCTGATTATCACTTTAAACAGCACAAACCCGTTTTGAAACAGATCCGCCAATTTCACGCCATAGTCACGGTAGCGGGTCATGTCCTGGTAAAATTGGCGAAACGATTTCACGGTTTGCCCGAACACCTTGACGGCCGGCATCCCCCGCACGTACTGGATGGCGGAAGCGTTCATCCGTTCCAGCGAATCATGATACTGTTTGAGGTATTCTTTCGTCTTTGGTGCATTAAACAGCGCGATCTGAACCGCAATTGCGAGGACAATCGGCACGACGCACGCAATGGCCAACCAAACATTCAGAGTAAACATCACGGTGATCATTAAAACCGTGGTCACAACAACATGAACGAGGTCGGGCAATTGATGAGCGATGAACGTTTCCACTTTCTCCACGTTTTGTTCCAGCGTATTCTTCAGGGCTCCCGTCGAATGACGGTTCAGCCATCCAAGCGGGAGCTTGCCGATATGGCTGGCAAGCTTGACCCTGAGTCCGTAAAGAATGCGAAACGCGGCAACATGCGCTGCCATTGCCCCCGCGTACGTCGTGATCAAGCCGGCTGCGAAGCCGATCAAAGCGATCACGCCCCAACGAACCATCATCGCTTCGTTCGCCGAAGCCGGGGACGCTGCGTGTTCCAACAACTCTTCCAGAATGAAATAGACGGAAGCATAGGGCACCAGCATGCAAACGGCGCTAAGCGACGATAAAAGGCCGGAGACGATCAACAGTCCGCGCTTCTCTCCGGCGATTTCCAGAAGTCTGGCCACTCCTGTTTTATTTGTCATGGCTCTCCCTCCTCATTGAAGTAATGGCAACCTTTTTCTTGCTGAGTATAATGAGAAGAGAAAGCCCGAATAAAAGCGTGCAAAACGAATACGGAACTGCCATATGAGCCGTGTAAAGCGCAGTCCCTGTAATCGGCCCCAGGAAGGCTCCTCCTCCCAGCAAAGTCGCGATATAGGAAGCAACGCTCCGTTGTTCATGATCTTGTACCGCATCGGCAGCTCCCGCACTATATCCAAGCCAGGTAAGGCCGAAGCCGATGCCAAGTATGGCAAAATCCAGATAGGCATAACGAATGAATGATAACAGCCCTAACAATCCCAACACGACAATCCAAATTCCGAGTCGTAACATTCGCTCGGGTCGCCACTTCAGATATTTGCTAATGACAATTTGCGTGACCACAACCATGGATCCACAAATGGCCAAGCCAAGTCCGATCAGTTGCGTCGCTTCCCGTGCTTCATACCCAAACGAATCTTGAACGTAAAAACCGATGGTCACCTGAAGTATATTGATAGTGAGCGAAAGTAGAAGACCGGTCCACAAGAAAAATCGAATTCTTACATCAAACGGCGAAAGCGATGGAGCAAATTGATCTTTCTTTTGTACCGCATCGTTGGGAATCGATATCCATAATAAGATAATCATCATGAAAAGCAGGGCGGCAGCCGCGTACATCGGCGATGTAAGCCCGATTGCCGCCATACCGCCGCTCATGGCAGAGCCCAATATGAAACCGAGTCCATTGGCGGCACCAAATATGGCCATCCCCTGCGTTCGCGTCTCCTGTGTCGTCCAACTCATCACATAGGCTTGCGCTTTGGAAAGAAAGCCTCCGAAGAAAAATCCCGAGATCGCACGCAACAGCAAGAAGATCCAAAAAAAGCCCGACGAACCGTTGCGATGGGTCCCCGCATAATCGGCGAGAAGGGCAAACAGGAGCAGTGTCGCCAAATATACAAACATGATAAAAGCCAGCATTCGTTTTCTGCTCATAAAGGTCGTTTTTTCCCAGAAGAATCCGCCGAGCAACCAGCACAGCCCCGTCACCGACACCAAACATCCCGATTGAATCTCACTGAGCCCCAGTTCGCGCGAGAGCAGGCCAATAATCGGATTGAACACCGCGACCGAGATTGTGCCGCATAGGATAATCATAAACATTATGACAAACTTGTATTTCAAAACCAGTTCACCTCTATCGTAAATCATATTCGCTCACTCCGGCAGGTTGACCGTCGCGCTGCCGATTTCAAACGGTGACAAGAAGCCTTCATACGCGATGTGAGAATGATCGGCGTCGCTTTGACGAAAAAGGCCAGTCCACTTATTCCCGTCCAAATGAGCGACGACCGCTTACGGGAATATAACTTGTCTTTTGTAGGTGCCCGATAGGCTCGGCTCGCATTCCAAGCGGCAATTCCGCCAAAAATGGGCAGCGAAACGGTCATCGCAAAATTGACCATCAACCACAGCATGAACGATTTCCTCCTCGTAGATTGATCTATTCTGATTCGATTACGCAACCGATACTAAGCGCCCTGTATGAACGTAATATGAACTAGATGGAAGAAAATGCAAAAAAGGTGAACGGATCGTTCACCTTTTCGTTCGCTCGTATTTTCGATTGTGTGACGGAGTTACATGGCTGGCAGAAAGACGGTTATCGCCGTGCCTTTTCCTACAGCGCTGTCGATTTCGATCGAGCCGCTGTGCAATTCGACAACGCGCTTGACGATCGCAAGACCAAGTCCGCTTCCCCCCGCTTCGCGGTTGTGCGACTTATCGGCCATATAAAAGCGTTCGAAGACGCGTTTACGGTCTTCTTCGGTAATGCCGATTCCCGTATCGCGAATGACGACTCCGATTTTTTCATTTCCTGACACAAGCTCGATGGAGATGTCGCCGCCCTCGGGCGTAAATTTGATGCTGTTGCTGAAAATATTAAGCCAAACCTGGTTCAGCAGGTCTTCATCCGCATGAATCGCCGTTTTTGGAAGCTTGAAGTGAATATTTAAGTGTTTGTCCGCCCATTGCGGTTCAGCCGCTATGACAATGCGACGCAGCTGCCTGTCAAGCCGAAAGAGCGTCGGATGGAAGGGATAATGGTTCGAATCGATCGTGGCCAATCGAAGCATGTTCTCGCTCAGTCGGGACAACCGCATGCTTTCCTCCCGGATAATGTTCAGACAGCGCAGCTGTTCGGCTTCATCAAGACCGTCTTTCTGCAGGATGGAAACAAAGCCCGAAATGGACGCCAGCGGGGTTTGAATCTCGTGGGATACATTGGAAACGAACTCCTGCCGCATCCTTTCAACCTGACCGACCTCGTAGGCCATTTGCTGAAATTGCTTCGACAAGACGCCTAATTCATCCTTGCTCTTCGTCTGAAGAACGATATTATAGTCTCCCTTGGCCACTTTTTGGGTTGCGGCCGTCAAAGCCTTTAAGGGTTTCACCACTACTCTAGTAAAGAGTATGAATTTGAAGCTGCCGATCGCGAGCGCAATCAGAATGAACGAACCTATAATGGTGAATAGGAGATACATGTTGGAGCTTTCCGGATGGATGACGAGCGCCAGCGGCTCATCAGCGGTTCGCAAAGGAAAACCCATTTGAAGGCTCGTCGGCAAGGGCAGGACGGACGTGCTCCTCATGATTTCGGCGCCGCCCTGGACGAGTCGTATTTCGTCATCGCTAAGGTTGGGTTTGCTTGTGTGGCTGTACGCGTAAAGCAATCCGTTCCGATCGTAGATCCATAGGGATACCTTCATTTCTTCGGACAACTGATTCAGATAATGACCGCGTTCAGTTGGCGCCAATCGGGAATAGACATCCGCAATCAACCCGCTTCGCATCGCATATTCGTCCCGGATGGATTGCGTGACTTGGTTTTGAAACAAAGATACGGTGATCGGAATGGAGAGTCCGAAACCTACCACTAATGCAACAATAAAGATCAATAAAATTTTGAAGTTGATGCTCTTAATCATGGATTTCCGTCTCCAACCGATATCCGAGACCGCGAACCGTTACGATGCGAAACAGATGGGGATAGGCGGCGAACCGCTCCCGCAGCCGCTTGATATGAACGTCGACCGTCCGCTCATCCCCGTCGTGGTCGAATCCCCATACCGATTCGATTAACTGCTCTCTCATAAAGATTTGGCCGGGATAGCTTGCAAGCTGATATAACAGTTCAAATTCCTTGGGCGGCAAATTCCAATTCACGTTGCCGTCCGAAACGGTTCCCCGAAGCCGATCCAGCTTGAAGCTGCCCAATATAACTCTCTTATCGGCCGCAATACGGTACCGGCGCAGCACCGCTTTGATTCGGATCACCAGCTCCTGCGGATCGAAAGGCTTGACCAGGTAATCGTCGGCGCCCAGGCCGAATCCTTTCACCTTCTGACTCGTCTCGTGCTTGACCGTTATCATGATTATGGGTAGTTCGGGGTACAAAAGCCGCAGTTCGCTGCACAAATCCCACCCGTCCATGACAGGCATCATGACATCAAGCACAACCATATCCGCAGGCGAGCTTTCCATTTCTGCAAGCGCCTCTTTGCCGTTAACCGAGCCCCGGACATGATAGCCTTCGCATCTTAAAACAAGTGATATCATTTCCAACATATGAGCATCATCTTCTACTATAAGAATACTTGTCATTCCTTATCCCCCTTACTTCATTTTGCTGTTTGAACGCTCAAATGGGAACGATAAGTAACCAACCGATTCTTTAATTTCATTCCGATAGTTATTACGAAAGGTTATCTTCTTGCCATTATAATCGCTTTGTTAGATATTTTCATGGCAATGTAGTTCTCTCTCTTTCGTAATCTCAAAATTGTTGAATACCAAAGATTGCTTGTCGTTAGGTACTAAACGACAAATAAGGGTAGGCAATGTTCATCATCGCCTACCCTATATTACATTTTATTTAGTTGATTCCATACTTTTCATTCCAACAAATGGTTGGAATGGAACCGTCTAACGAATTATGAAACTGGAATTTCACTCACATGATATCTACGTCGATATCAGACAGAACAGCTTCCTCACGAACACTTACTATATCCGCAGTTCCCGCACGTCTTGCATCCCTCGATATTAATCAAGGATGCCCCGCCGCAGGATGGACACAGATCCAGCGACATGGTGCTACCGCCTGTGTGGGAGCCGTGTCCGCCATACCCCGCGGCTGCTGGCGCCACAGCTTCGCCTGCATCAACAGGCGCCATCGTGGCTGCGACCGGTGCCGGATCATGGTCATGATCCGCCCCAGCGTTGTTCGCCACGTGCGTCTCAAGCGCCTTCGCCACGGCGTCGGCGATGGATTCTACGCGGTTTGCGCCGAAGCCGATCGCGCCGGTGCCGCCGATGCCCTTGAGGTGCTTGATCAGCAGCTCCACCTTATTGCCGTGGTCCCCGTAACGCAGGAACAAGGAGCAGACGCGGCCCAAGGCTTCCGCCATTGCGAACACATCCGAACCGGCCTTGCCGACGTTCAGGAAGATTTCGCTTGGGATACCGTCCAGATCATTGATGGTAATATACGCCATGCCGAACGGTGTGTTCATTTTATAGGTTGCGCCGCGCAGCACTTGCGGACGCTTCTTGTATTGCTTATCCAACCCGCTCTTGCTCGGTGAGGCTGTCACGGCCACGCTTGCAGCCGCCGGCTCCACGTTCGTCGCATCCTCTGCGGCTTGGCCTGCCGCGCTTTGCTCAAGCGCTGTTTCCGCAGTAGAAGCTGTGGTCGCTTCCGCGGCCTTATCTTCTTTTTTCTCCGTCTGCAGCACCTGCACGTCGCGGCTGCCGTCGCGGTAGATCGTTACGCCTTTGCAGCCCAGATCGAATGCCAGCTCATATAGGCGCTTCGTATCTTCAACCGTAAAGTCCGACGGACAGTTGGCCGTCTTCGAGATCGAGCTGTCCACCCAGCGCTGAATTGCCGCCTGCACCCGGATGTGATCCTCGGCGGAGAGACTCATCGCCGTGACGTAATAATCCGGAAGCTCTTCGCCCGGATGGCTATCCAGCCAATCCTGAGCAATCGGCACGAACTGCTCGTCGAAGCCGAGTCGGCTCTGACGGAAGTATTTGAATGCAAAATACGGCTCGATGCCTGTCGACGTTCCGACCATCGTACCCGTGCTGCCCGTTGGCGCTTGGGTAATGACGGTGACGTTACGTGCGCCTTTTTCACGCACCGCCTCGGCAACTTCAGGATACACCTCGGCCATATTTTTCATGAAGCCGCTTTGCAGGTACAGCTCGGCATCGAATGCCTGGAACGATCCCTTCTCTTCGGCAATGTCGGCAGAAGCGAGATACGCTTCGCGCGCGATGAAGCCGTACAGCTTATCCAGGAACTCCAACGATTCCGGGCTGCCGTAACGGATGTTCAGCTTGATCATCAGCTCCGCCAGACCCATCGTTCCAAGGCCCACGCGGCGCTCTTTTTTCTGGTTCAATTCGTTTTCTTCAAAATGGTACGGCGTCCGGTCAATGACATTATCCAAGAAACGCACGGAGTACCGTGTCGTTGTAGCCAGCTCATCCCAGGCAACGTCATGGTTCGCCTCATCATAGAACTTCGACAGATTCATCGCGGACAGGTTGCATACGCCCCAGCCCGGAAGTCCCTGCTCGCCGCAAGGGTTCGTACAAATAATCGGGTTGAAATACCAGCTGTTGGACATCTGGTTATAGTATTCCATGAATACGACGCCCGGTTCTGCGGATTTCCATGCGGATTCGATAATGGTGTGCCAGACCTCGCGTGCTTTTACTGTTTTATATGGAATGATACGGTGTCCGGCTTTCTTCCATTTATCCAGATCGCCGTCCCACAGCTCATCATAGTCAGGATCCGTAGTATCCGGGAACACCAGCTCCCAGTCCAGATCTTCCTTCACGGCCTTCATGAAATCATTGCTGACGCATACCGACAGGTTCGCATTCGTAACTTGTCCCATCGTCTGCTTCACGGTAATGAAATCCTCCACGTCCGGGTGCCAATCATTAATCATCAGCATGAGCGCGCCCCGGCGGCTTCCGCCCTGCTCGATCAATCCCGTCGTATAACTGAACAATCCGCCCCACGATACCGCACCGCTGGAGGAACCGTTCACGCCTCTTACGATCGCGCGCCGAGGACGCAGGGAAGACAAATTAATGCCGACTCCGCCGCCGCGCGCCATGATCTCGGTCATCTCGCTCAGAGTTTCCATGATGCCGCCCCGGCTGTCCTTCGGTGAAGGAATCACGTAGCAGTTGAACAGCGTCAATTCATCGCTTGCACCAGCTCCAGCCGCAATCCGTCCGCCCGGCACCAGCTTCCAATCATCCAGAATCTCGCGGAACTTCCCGCGCCACTCTTCCTGCAGTTCAGGCGTTGCCTCAACCGATGACATGGCAGCCGCGAGTCGATCCCACATTTCTTCCGGCGTTTTCTCGATGGTTAACGTCAGCTTCTCCACATCCGATTCCACAAGCTCGCCCTTCCGTGTCTTCACCGTGACCTTGCGGCCTTCGCGTTTCACGATTTCGCCAACTTCCTTGGTCGGAAATTTAGGATCATCCTTCGTCAAAACGAGCACCACATCGCCTACCTTAGCGTTGTTGGAGTCCGCATCCTTCCAGGCATACCGGTCCAAAAAGATCTTCTCGCTCAAACCTTCCAGCCGCTGATTCTGCATCGTACTCAAGAGCAACTACCTCCTATATAAAATATAAAATTAAAAAGTTCCGCAGTTATGCGCTCACCAACAACATAACCTGTTATGTAGCCGGTCAAACATTCAAAACCACTATATACACCATATATAGTGCTACCAATTCATTATACTACACTATATATAGGTTAACTATGCCGATAATGTGAAAATTAAGCCAACAGATCCAAGCTCCCGCTCGCAAGCTTCCGCTTTCTTCCTCTCGCTCTCTTTTTCGGCCTTCCCTATGAAAAAAAAGGATGAAAATATCCAATTCCAGCAGCCGTGCGCCCTTTGGGTTATTCCACGCCTTCCGAATCCGTGCAAGGTTATGAAGACTTCTTTTTTCGTCCATACTACATATACACCGCTGGCCCGGAATCTTTCACAACAGGAGGAGATCGACATGAACCATCAGCCATCTGCCGACTCAGGCATGATTTTCGACGCGCGTCTTCCCGTTCCATTGCAGATCGACCGTTCCTGGTTTGACGATCTCGCCGGTCGACTTGACAAGGGCGGACCTTGGGGTGACTATCGTCTGGCCCAGCTTGCCGTGGAGGGCGAGAAATCGCGTCTCGTTACAAGCTTTGAAGAATTGCAATGCCTCAAGCACCTAGGCGGCTTATCCCCGCTCCCCCATCAGACCGATACCGCCAGACGCGTATTGTTCGAGATGTCGGGTCGAGCCATTCTCGCTGATGAGGTGGGGCTTGGTAAAACGATTGAAGCCGGCCTTATTTTAAAAGAATACATCGTGCGCGGCCTGGTATCCAAAGTGTTGATTCTCGTTCCCGCTTCCCTTGTGCTGCAATGGGTTCGCGAGCTGAACTCCAAGTTCGGCATTCCTGCGATTGCGCAGAAAAAAGCGTACTCCTGGGGCAATGATATCGTTGTCGCCTCCATGGACACGGCGAAGCGCGATCCGCATCAGGAGATTCTGCTGAACGAGGAGTACGACATGCTCATCATCGATGAGGCGCACAAGCTCAAGAACAAAAAAACCTCCAATTATCAATTCATTCAAAAGCTGCGCAAAAAATACTGCCTCTTGCTGACGGCCACGCCGGTGCAGAACGATCTCAGCGAGCTCTTCAATCTGATCACCCTGCTGAAGCCGGGCCAACTTGGAGGCCAAGGGCAGTTTGCCGCTAATTTTGTTGTCGATAAACGAAGACCCAAGAATCAGGAGCAGCTCAAGGATGAGCTGTCCAAGGTCATGATCCGTAACCGCCGCGGCGAAGGCGAAGTGAAATTCACCAAGCGATCCGTCCGCAATGTAGGGCTTAGCCTCTCGCCCGAAGAACAGTCATTATACGACGGCGTCACGTCCTTCGTCAAAGATCAGTATCAGGCAGCAGGGGGAAATTTAAGCAGTATGCTGTCCCTTGTTACACTCCAGCGTGAAGTGTGCAGCAGCCGCGATGCCGTTTTCGTGACTCTTGTTAATCTGTCCAAGAAGCTGCCCGAGGACTCTCCGCTGCGCGATAAAATCTGGGAGCTCGTCTATCTCATCAAGGCCATCAAAGCCAACACCAAGGCGGAAAAAACCATCGAGCTGATCCAGCAAATGAACGAGAAGGTCATCGTATTCACGGAATACCGCGCCACCCAGGAATACTTGCTCAATTATTTCCGCGATCACGGGCTCATCTCCGTACCGTACCGGGGCGGAATGAACCGCGGCAAGAAGGACTGGATGATGGATCTGTTCCGCGGCAAGGCACAGGTCATGATCGCGACGGAAGCCGGGGGCGAAGGCATCAATCTGCAATTCTGCCACCATATGATCAACTTTGATCTGCCCTGGAATCCCATGCGGGTCGAGCAGCGGATCGGACGCGTCCATCGTCTCGGCCAGACCAATGACGTGAAGATTTACAACCTGTCCACTTCAGGAACCATTGAAGAGCACATTCTGAACCTGCTGCACGAGAAGATCAACATGTTCGAGATGGTCATCGGAGGTCTGGATGTCATTCTCGAACGGTTCGAGAAGAAGGAATCCATCGAGAAGAGCCTGTACAAAATCATGCTGGAGTCCGGCAACGATGATGAAATCCGGCAGCGCATCAGCACATTGGGCGACTCGATTCACCATATCAAGCAGGATATCGAGCAGGGAAGCACCGTCGAAGATAATCTAAGAGAGGAAGAAGCCTAATATGACCATGACGCCGCAGGAGGTGCAGCAGCACTTCATGGCCTATTTGGAAGCCACCGAATGCACCGTCATTGAAAAATCGCCTGAGCATGTAACTGTGAAACTGTCGCCGCAAGCCGACAAAATGCTTACCAACCGCCCGTATTACTGGGGTTTCGTGGAGCGTACCGGCGCTCCCGCCGAAACGTTGTCGTTCAATTTCGTGTTTGATCCGGAAAAATACGACGAACGGCTTGCAAAAACCAAGGAAGCCGAAGCCAAAGCACAGCTTGCCTCGCCTACGCAGGACCCTCTCCTGGCCCGCTTTTACGGGAATGCTCCGGTTCTGCCTATCCTTGGTCCCGGACGCATTCAGCGGGAGAACATTGGCTACGGCAGCAGCCGGCTAGCCCAAATCTGGAATGCTTCCCGGGAGGAAGGCAAATGCGTCTATCTGTTCCAGCAGCGCGATACCGAGCCGCGTCCGAGAGCCCGTTCCACGCCGTATGAGCAGTGGCTGGGCGTCTGCTTCAAGGTGGAGTTCAGCTGTGATCTGAAGCGGGAGGAATTGTTTTTTCTCGGAATCTCACTTTCTAGTCGTGCGATTGCCCAAGACTTCCCGGCAATCCTGAATGGACGCGAACTGACGCCCCGCCTGCCCGAGAGCGTTCACGTCCGACCGGCGGCTCTTACGCTCGAACAGGCCGTAGATGCGCTAGAGAACCATCTTATCGACAAGATAAGCAAGCTGGACTACGACTGGGCCACCAAAGCAAGAGAACGTCTTGAAGAAGAACTGCTGGTGATCGACAGCTATTACGAGGACCTGCTCAAGGAGCAGGATGAAGAGAAAAAAGCGCTTATCGAGGAGCAATATAAGAACCGCCGGTCCGAAATGCAGTGGCAGTACGAGCCGAAAGTGAGCTTGTCCGTCATAACCTGCGGTCTATTTCATCTGTGTTCGCCTGTGGGTGCGTCATCATGACGCTCCTCTACAAAAGCAGGCAAAAAAAGAACCATTCTCCCTTCTCCTACCGCGACAGCTTGCAACAGCCTTTGCAAAGCTTGTCCGATATGATGATTCCAACACATCCACGGCGCGTAGGGCCAAGGAAAGGCGGTTAATGATTTGAAGCGTTGGAACATGGAACTTCATAACCATGATGTCAAGGATTACAAGAACTTTAAGCCCCAATCAGCCGATAACAAGCAGAACAGCCGATATCGAATGTTGTCTGTTTCCATCATTGTAACGACTATCCTCTGGTTCAGCACGGTCCAGCCGCAGGCAAGCTTGGCTGAAGCAAGCCAGGCCGACGTTTCCAATTATGCGAACAGCCTTAGTCTGACTGGCACTCCATTTACTACGGATCATCACACATCAGGCGTTTCAGGGGGGAGTCAGAACAAAGCTGTAGCTCAGGTTCCTGGGAATTTGATGGACTTTGCCGAGGAGACTGTCGCTCAATTATCGGCCCATGCGCCATTTACGACATGGGACGAAGCAACACTCGAGTTTACACCGCTCGGTCCGGGCACGCACGGCTGGTTAGTCACGATTTCCGATGAAGGACTGCCGCAAGGATACATGATTATCAGTGCAGGAGAAGACGGCGGATATATTCTGAGTGAATACGGGATCGGCTCGACCCTTCCCTACAGCCAAGCGCCGCTGAAAGAGCGGCTCGCTGCGGAAGGCCTTGTGAAGGCTGGAGGGTCATTGCCTCAAGGCAGCACCGTGCGCAAGCTGTATGACGTGTCCCCTGTCTGGCAGGTCCAGCTGCCCGGCAAGAAGCCGGTTTATTTTAATGCACTAAATAGTGAAGCCCTACCGGATGAGCCCCAGCAGACGCATTCAACAACGAAGCTGGTATCCGTATCGCTGCCTGCAACAGCCAAAGGACTCGTGACTTCATCCAAATCAAATCATTGGTTTGCCGGAACGCCCTCCATCGCAACCGGCGACTCCGTGGACCCTTACGATAATCTGCTGTGGCTGACCACTGGAAATCTCACAGCCCGAAGCAGCGCCGATTTGCGGAATTTACTTAAGGAGCACTCCACCCTGATATTTAAGTCCGCAAAAGGCAATGCCGCCTACGGCGCGCCCTTTAACTTAACGGGCTGGCATCGATGGTCCTCGGAGAATCAGGAGAACCCGGCTGCGCTTTATGTTTCGGTTCCCTTGCGGAACACAGACACCCTCCGTTTCCTTCCGGCATCCCGTTTAGTCGGACAAGGGCAATTTTATGCCCAGCCGGAATAATACGGGTTTTTCCAGCCAATACCATGACTGACAAAAGGACGCTGCCCTTTAAAGGGCAGCGTCCTTTATTTCAAAACGGTATAAGTGTGCACTCAGCACACACAAGAGACTATAGCCATCAAGTAGCCATGTTTCTTCGACCCTGACATCGTGCGCACAGGAGGCAGTTCACACAATCTGTAAAAAGCGATTTCATGATTGAACATGCATCAGCTGTTACTTCGTCCCTTTTTTTTTCGCTTCGTGGTTACGTCCTCTTTCCATAGCGACATCGAGAACGGAATCATGCCGAACCACCTTGTGGTCCAGGATTCCTTCACCTTCGCCTGACGCCGAACGTCCTTTGGCGTATCTATAAAATGAACCACGCGCTCGGTAATGTACTTGATCAATTCGTCGCCGCTAGCCATACGAATCAACTCCTTTTGGTTTATCCACATCCCAGTATCAGTTTGCTCCATTTCAATCATTTCTAGACGCTCGCACTTGAACAGCATGATTTTTCCGCCATATGCACATTCTAAAAAAGCCGAAATTTTTACGTGAAAGAAGGAAACCATCATGATTAAGACAGCCGTTGTATGGATGCTTCTCTTGACACTGACACTCCCGGGTTCTGTTATGGAAGCATATCCAGTGAAGGAGCAAGCCATGACGCGTCCAGCGCATGCCGTCCATAAAAGTCCAATATCGACAACCCGGCTTCTGACCGAAACGCCCGAATCCACCCACTCTTCAGGGCAGGAAATCGACCAGTCCGAACTAAGGCAGCTGCACCCTTTTGCCCATGATGTCATTCTGATCGATGTGGGTCATGGCGGAATCGACGGAGGAACGTCGTATGGTGAAATTCTCGAAAAAGATATTAACCTGGCCATTTCACGGAGACTGTTCATGCTGCTTCGCAAGGAAGGCTATCATGCCGTCCTGAACCGCGATGCCGATTACGCGCTTAGCGATGACAATCGCTGGCATCGAAGCTCCTCGAGGCATCGCCGCGATCTGTCGCAGCGCAAGCAGCTCAGCAGCGAGATCCCGACCAAGCTGGTAGTCAGCATTCATGTGAATTGGGGGAAGAACTCGTCCAAGCGGGGAGGCATCGTGCTGCATCAATCCGAGGGACGCAGCACCCTGCTTGCGGACACCATCCAGGAGCAGCTGAATCTGGTTTACCGCAGCAGCAATCACATCATGGTAGGTAAACCATACTATCTGCTGAATCAAACCCAAGTACCCGCCGTCATCGTCGAAACCGGCTTTCTCAGCAATATGGAGGACCGGAAATTATTAACCGGCCGCAACGGTCAAATGCAGATCGCTGAAGCCATTGCCGACGGGATTATCAGTTATTTAACGGCCCTGTAATTTGGGGCTTTTTTTTGCTTTTATAGGGTTCTCAGCCATATCTATTAAGACGCCTAGCATCGATCTCCGCAGCCGATAAATAAATGCAGCCTCCACATATGTACAGCCTTCCATACAGGGATTGGAATCACCGGATCCCTGTATGGGAGGCTATTAATTTTTTTTGGCTCTTCAAGATAGGGGCGGACCTTTGTCGGATAATCTTTTTAACGCCGGTTGCTTCACGGCATGCCGAAACCGACTCCGGTTCTGCTGCTGACACTAATACGCTGACAGCGGATTAGGTTCTGCTAACCAACCTAATTCGCAGGCAGCGGATTCGGCCGCCAGCTTGATCGTTCCCTAACCAGATCGCTGATACCCACAAACTCCACCTTGGCTTGCAGTTTCGGAATGGTTCCTTTCAGCGCTTCTGCCGTCCGGGTTCCATATTTGCCGACATGGCCAATTGCAATGCAGGATGTTCTCTCTTCCGCATGCTGTACCGCGGTCAGGAGCTGTTTGCTCACGTGCTGAACGGTATGAACATCATCCAGGAATATATCGTTGGCGATGGACGGCATCCCCTTCTCCGCTGCCAGTTTGCCAATCACGCTATGGTAGTTTGTCTTGCTGTCGATGAAGAACAACCCTCTCTCCCTGCATACATCAAGCACAATGGACATTACCCGCTCATCCCCGGTAACCTTGGAGCCCATATGATTATTAATCCCGACGGCATAAGGAACCGAATCGATTGCCTCCTCCATCCGTTCACGAATCTCCTCATCGGTTAGTGAACTTAGAATGGCACCCGGTCCGAGCCAGGAAGATCGTCCTTGCTTCGGCTCCATGGGCATATGGATGATGACGTCATGCCCTTGCCGATGCGCAGCTTCGGCATCCTTCACGCTTGTTGGCAAGAAAGGCATTACCGCCACCGTGATCTTAACAGGAAGACTCAGCATTTCCTGAGTCCCTTTCTGATCATTGCCAAAATCATCAATGATGACGGCCAGCTTATTAACTTTCGCTTCCTGATCAGGCCTGCCGCGTCCGGATTTTTCGTGCATTTCTTCCGTTTCCTGATTGGGAGGATCAGCAGTAGGGGTAGAGGCCACCCCTGCGCCATATCCGATCTGTGCTCCGTACACGATCATCCATATCGTACATAGCAAGATAACCAATTTTTTGAATGCCTTCCGCATGGTTACTCCCCTTCCATTCATGTTCATGCTAATCACACCTAACCGTATTGTTTGAGAAAAGGTATGTAAATATGTAAGAGTGATTGTATTAGCACAGCACAGCCCAGGCACAGAAACTTGCCGCCACCGTTGGATCGTCGGCTTTCTTACTCACAGCTGCTTTCTCCGCAGCTCCGCGGTAATTTTGAACTTGTCGGGTTGGCTGTCAACGGCATCGCATTATTTTGGTTAA
This sequence comes from Paenibacillus sp. FSL W7-1332, assembly GCF_037969785.1. Classification (NCBI taxonomy): domain Bacteria; kingdom Bacillati; phylum Bacillota; class Bacilli; order Caryophanales; family Paenibacillaceae; genus Paenibacillus; species Paenibacillus sp. FSL W7-1332. The sequence goes on from NZ_CP150209.1 coordinate 5,265,440, forward strand.
AGTCTTTCATCCCGCCATCTAAAATCTCAACACAAAAAAAGCTCCTAAACTGCTAAAAAGCAAGTTTACGAGCTTCTTTATAAGGATGCGGTCGAGAGGACTCGAACCTCCACGGGGGTTAGCCCACACGGACCTGAACCGTGCGCGTCTGCCAATTCCGCCACGACCGCATATCATGTTCATCGCTATTAGGAGACAAGTCCTTATCAGCGGCGACAAGATATATAATATCACGCTGCACGAATTGAGTCAACACTTTTTTTGAACTTGATTAAAAACCTGTTTTTCGGTTAAAATAAGAACATAAGTTCTCATTCAATAACCATTTTCTATATAAAGGCGGTGATGTTGATGGCCATACCGGCTGTTACGACGGAAGAACGTGCATTGATCAAGAGTTACCTGCTGCTGATGTTCATTCATAAGGTGTTTGAAAGGGATTGCCGAATCATTCAAGAGAGCGGTGTCTTCAAGAGCCCTCAATTGTATGTAGAGGTTGTGGGGAATGGCGCCAAGCGTGCTGCTGTGCTTCTTCGTGAGGTGAAGCAGGAATTCACCAAGCGGGCGATCAAGGTGTATGATATTGGACAAAACCAGGAAGGAATCCAGGCACGATATGCTTGTCGGGGTTACATTGGTTCGATGAATATTCTATGGCCATCCTTCCGTGAGGAGATGATGGACCGCATGCGAGCCTACCTTGGGCTGGTTTCGCCCGAGACCGAGTCCTCTGAGCAAGCCCATCCTCCTGCCGCTGTTTACGCCCGCTAAATCGCTGCCCTTAAACAGAGAATAACCGTCTCCCCACTGAACATGAATGTTCCGGTTGAGACGGTTATCGCTGACACGTGAATCAATGAAGATTATGCTGCACGCGGGTCAATCCCTGCGCGAGGGCATGTCCCGCACTGGCGGCAGACGCCACGGCTACAGCCTCCATAATCTGAGCATCCGAGGCTCCCTTCGCACGGGCTTCTTCCATATGATAGAAGGTACACAGCTCATTATTGGCAAACAGTCCGATTCCGAGCGCGATCAGCTGCTTTGTTCGCTCATCCAGTTCGCCATCCTGAAAGCAAACGCCGGTGAACTGATGATACGCTTCTGCCATTTCCGGCATGCTCTGCTTCAAATTCAGAATTTCATTCTTGTAAGCCGAGACCTTGTCATTGGACATTTCCATAACCTAAAGCACCTCTTCCACAAAAATTTGATGCGAGGTTAAGTTGTCCGACGAGTTCGAGATCTATGCCTACTCTTCGATCGGGCTTACTCTTGGTTCCTTTTTAAGCTGGTAGCTGTAACGCCGATCCAGTTTAACGACCCGCCGGTTTCTGCGGCGTATAATGACCTGCTCCGGGTCCCAGGCTACAACAAAGCCTATAATATCATTGGTCTCCAAGCCGTCCCGGACAACCCGGACCAATTCGCCGGAGAGCCGAAGCTCATCGAGTCTTTCATCGCTAATCATCACCATACCCCCTTCATAAACTTTGTGCAAAAAAAGACCTAAATGAGATCATTTAGGTCTTTTGAATGCGTTGCGATATCGACAAACATCCCGACTAAGAGATGTTCTATATACCCATTAACGCTGTGCCGGCTCGATACTGTCATTCTTCTCGTACCAAAAATCCAGAACGGTTGAAGACATGACACGCTTCTCGATATATTCTACCTGCTGAGGCGTAAACTGTTCCTTCCATTCGAAGGAAACCTCCTCACACAATCCGGCAATCGTCAGCAGTTCTGACCAGGCAACATAGCGTTTGTACCAGAAAAACTGAGGATGTTCAATCATATAGGGATATAGATCATCAAACTCCGTATGTTTACAATCCAAAGCACGTTCAAAATGTACCTTTGCTTCATTCAGCTTCTCAATCAAAAACGGCTCGGTTACAGGTTGTTTCCCCATGGTGCTGCCTCCTCTCTCTTGCCTACCTCTTTATTATAAGCGAAAATCATGGAGGCGAAAAGATTTTGTTGTGATTTTAGGCTGAAATCCACTTAAAATTGACTACGAATTTACACTATTACGCACGGCAAAGGCTAGGGTACAAACGTTCATGACGGAAGTCCTGCCTTTCGGCTCTACTCCTGACATGCCATGAAGCGGTTGGTATATTCCTAAACCTAGCTGAACGTAATCTTGCCGTCCTCAAGCGACGATATGGTGACCAGCGATTCCACATGAACATTCTGTTCGCGCAGCGTTCTCGCTCCAGCCTGGAAGCTCTTTTCAATCACAACGCCAAGCCCGATTAATTCTGCCCCTGCCCGTTCAATAATCTTGATCAGGCCTCTTGCAGCGTCACCGTTCGCGATAATGTCATCAATGAAGAGCAGTTTATCCTCTTCGCCGATAAACTGGCGCGATACCATAATGTCCGTGACAATGCCCTTGGTGAAAGACGGAACCCGCTCACACAAGGCGTCTGGATCGGCGAGCAGCGTTTTTTTGCGCCGGGCGAATACCATCGGAACTCCCAATTCAAGCGCCGCGGCAAATGCAACAGAAATGCCGGAGGATTCCAGCGTAACGACCTTGGTCACGCCGCTCTCTTTAAATCTAGCCGCAAATTCCCGGCCCATATCCATAATTAATGCCGGGTCTACTTGATGCGTCAGCAGGGCATCCAGCTTCAGCACTTGATCCGACAACACGACACCTTCTTTGATGATCCGCTCTTTCAACCAATCCATCCAAAAGACCTCCCACGATTCCTTTGTCGTAAAAGTAACATATTCCTCCCTGTACGGCAAGTACAAACGCTGACTCCGTCATTTAACTGTACGGTTCCCGTCAGAATTCCTGACATTGATCTCCTTGCCTGGCCATCATCATGTACATGCCTCCGGTAAGGACCTGGACAGGTAGGAGTCATGTCCCAGCTGAGCCAAGCATACCTTGTACTAAGCAGAACGTATTAACTTTCAAGGGGGATGCGGGGCTTGCGTAATTCTGTTCGTGTTTTACAGATCGCGTTTACATATATCGGAACCATCGTTGGCGCTGGCTTTGCAACCGGACGTGAAATCCTTCAATTTTTTACCCAATATGGACACTGGGCCACACTTACCATTCTGCTTGCGACAGGAATATTCATTTGGCTCGGCACAAAAATCATGACGATATCCAGGCGGATCGGGGCCAAATCCTTTGAGGACTTAAACAAATTCCTGTTTGGAGAGAAAGCCGGCGTCTGGATCAGCCTCTTTATGTTTGTCATTCTGCTCGGGGTGAACAGCATCATGCTTGCCGGCGCGGGCTCTGTTTTTGTGGAGCATCTGAATTTGAGCTATCAAACCGGATTGTTTGTCACGATGATCGGAACCTATTTCATTCTCAGAAAAGGCATCCAGTCCATCATGACAATGAACAGTCTTGTTGTGCCCATGATGCTGACCTTATCGCTTGCGATTATTTCTCAGACGATTCAAACACCGGGTGCCACCCGATTCTTAACCTTGACTACGGACCATACCCTGCCTTCGGTTTGGCTGGCGCCCCTTCTCTACACCTCTTTTAACCTGGTAATGGCAATGCCGGTGCTGGTCCCGCTCGGCAGCCAGACCAAAAGCGCGCGTGCCGTAACCTGGGGAGGCATCATTGGAGGTACGGGCGTAGGATTTATGCTGATGGCGGCGCATTTTGCGATGTCTGCGCATATGCCCGGCATTAGTCAATACGAGATCCCGATGGGCAGCATCGCCAACCAGCTGGGCTGGCTCGTCCAGATCATCTATCTCATTCTGATCTTCCTAGAAATTTTCAGCACCTTCGTGGCCAATATCTACGGGATTACCCTGCAGGTTCAGCAGCGAACCTCACTGTCGCCCAGAGTGATTACCCTTGGCATCATGGTGTTCTGTTATTTCTTCAGCCAGTTCGGCTTCAGTTCCTTGCTCTCTCTCCTCTACCCCATGTTCGGGGGACTGTGTCTGCTCTGGGTGCTCCGACTGACTTTGTTCGGAACACCCGAAATCAGGGGAAAATAAAGGGGCTATCCCAAAGGTATGGTAAAACTGCCTTTGGGAAGCCCCGTTTTATGGCTGCATCGTGATGAATCGTGCACCCGGTATGAGTTTCATGGTTTGCTCCGCTACATGCCGATGACACGTCATCATTACGACTTGCCGGTCCTGCGATAATTCCGAGAGCAGTTCGAGCGCATGTCCGAGCCGTTCGCCGTCAAAATTTACAAACAGATCATCAAGCAATAACGGCAACCCCGATGCATGCGGCATCGATTGGATCAAACCGAGCCGCATCGCCAGATATAACTGCTCCGCCGTACCGCGGCTTAACCGGCTGCTCTCCACCAATTCACCAGTCGGGCGCTCTGCCAGCAGGCTCTGATCTCCCATCCGCATGACAATCCGGCTGTACATGCCGCCGGTCAGCATGGTGAAGTAACGGGAAGCCAACTGCAGCACCTGCGGCTGTTTCTCTTCCTCGTACATGCGGCGCGTACGTTTGATAAATTCGGAAGCCATCGAACGTACCGCATATTGCGAGACTAATTCCCGCAGGGCGGTGCGCTGCTCCTCCAGCTGCTGCAGGGCGGAATCCTCGTTCCCCGCTGCTTCCAGCGACTCTCTCTCCTGAAGCAGCCGCCCCCGCCGTTCCTGGAGCTCGTCCCGCAGGTGGAGCGCAGCGGATACGGCTTCCTCCTTCTTCATGCATTGAGCATCAAGTTCCGAAGCATCCATCAGCTCCAGCAGCTGTTCAAGCTGCCGGCGGCCCCCTTCATCCCATCCGCTGAACATGGTAATTTCGTGATGGCGGATCGTGCGAACAAGCTCCTCACGACGCTTCGCAGCAGCTCCCATACGAAGAAAGGTTTCTTCGTCTGCCGATTGGGATGATGCAATCAGAGCTGCTTTGCGCATCTGCAGCCCTTCCCGCTCCTCTGCAATCGCAATCCCCTCCTTGCGCAGCTCTTGAATACGCTCGGCAAGGACCTTCCTCTGTCTCGATTCCTCTTGATAGGACTTCCATCTGGAATAGCCGTTACCGAGCTCGGCAACGGCTGGGATTCGGTTGCCGTTAACGTCACCTTGGGGATCCGCCGCAAAGATCTCATGGCATTGGATGATATACTCCTCCGCCTCTTTTAACAGCACGTCCATTTTCAGTCCAAGCGATTTCTGCTGCCGGATCAGCTCCTGCCCCTGCTCCACTTTGACGAACACGTCCAGCATGACGTCAGGCGATAGACTCTGCGGGAGTGATCGGGACATAAGCCAATCCTCCCACTGCCTCTCCAGCTCCAAATATCGCTTCTCTTCCTGATCAATAGCGCCCTGAACCGTTTGTAATTCAGCCGCTTGCAGCGCAGCTTTCTCCTCAGCCGCCGCACAATCGGACGTCAGTCGATCCAGCCGCTGCCGCCATGCTTGCCAGCCCTCCATCACGGATCGAAGCTCGCGCATTTGAGCCTCCACCATGAAGGGGTCGCGAGCCAATACGGCGTTTTTGTCCCTTCGACTGCCCGGAACCGTGCTCGCTGCTGCCGCCGCATAAGGATCAGAGACGAGCCTGGAATAGAGATGATCAATATGTTCCGTTCCCTGCACGTCTTGAATAGGGGTCTCATTCGAAGCTGCACCATGAACCTCCCGACCTCGTTGACCGCTCCAGAATACATAACCCATACCGAGCAGCATCACGATGCCTGAGACCACGGCAGCTTCCGTGGTTGACGTCCATAACAATACGGCCACCAGCAGGAATGTCATAACAGCCATTCCCGCCAGCAGACCCGCGTGCATCCCAGGTAATCTGCCTCTACCCGATGGACGCGTGGAAGCAGGCTCAGGCTGAGTCCGGGTCAATCTCCGTTCACGCCAGCGCTCAATCTCCAGCTGCAGCTGATTCCACAGCACAGCGGTCTCCTGAGGCGCTGCCGACTTAATCATGGCAAATGCTTCTTGTCCCCGCTCCATCTCCTCGCGCAGCTGCCGCCTGGCTTCCCGCAGCGCCGATTCGGCTGCCGCCGCAGAACGCTGGGCCCCGCGCTGTTCAATGAACAGCGACTCCATCCGGCGATCATACCCGGCAAAGGCCGCACTGATTCGCCGCACCTCCTCGCGCTCCGAAGCGGATAAAGACAGAGCCAGCAGCTCCTGCCGGGTCCATGCCGGGTCGATATCCCGAAGCAGCTGTTCCAGCCGGATCTCCTGAGATTTGTATTCGGTCGTAAGCTCGGCAAGCTCCCGGTTAGCGGCTTCGTGTAGGCTGCGTTTCGCCCAAAGCTCCTCAATCTGTTCGCCATACTGTTCCATGAACGAATTCAAAGGGAGTGCTCTCAGCTTATCTTCCGCATCCTCGATCGCCCGCTCGACGCGAATCGACTGGGTGTGGAGAAGGCGCTCTTCCTCCTGCATCTTTTCGTATCGGGGGAGTCCATCAGGAGGAAAGTTGTCACTGTCCATCAGATCCTTTAATTCCAAACTGGCCTCACGCCATTCCAGCCAAGCCGGACGAATGTCCTGCGCTTTTCGAAGCAGCGACAGATCCTCGGCGTCCATAATGCGATCCTGTTCCAAAAGATTCAACCGTTCCTGTATTTCCAGAATGGATGTAACGGTCTCGTTATAGCGGGAAACGTACGTCTTGCTCTCCGAAACCCGGGTTCTTAAATGCTCGATGGCTTGGAGCAGCTTGGCGGTATGCTGAACCTTTCCGCGCGGCTTATACAGCTTGTCCATCTCCTGGGATAACTTGCGCTCGGCTTCCAGTATATTGGCCCCGCCGCCGATTCCGGCATGGAACAAGTAACCGCTCATCTCGGCAGATTGCAAACTGCGGATTTCCTGAAGCTCGCTTAACGAGATGGCAAACAGCTGACGAAACATATCCTTGGACACACCGCCCAAAGCATATTGCTCCAGTTCTTGTTGTCCAAGCTCAATGACAATTCCATTATCCGCTTGTTTATGAATATGTACGCGCTCGCCTCTGCCGGTGGCTGGACTTCCTTCTCTGGACCGGTTGTAGCGCCGAACCACCCAAGGCACTCCCTCCTTATCCAGAAACCGCAGCTCGCCGCCGTGAATGCCTTCCTCCGAAGGCTCGCCGCGTTCTGCAGGCGAGCCCTTGCCAGGGAATCCGTACAGCATGGCTCGGATAAAATACAGGACGCTGCTCTTTCCCGCTTCATTCGGCCCATACAGCACGGTCACAGGCGCATCTATCTCAAGACTCTTGTCCCGAACAGCTCCAAAGCCTTGAATGTTCATCCGCTCTAGTCTCATGTTCCGACACCTTCCCCTTGCGAACGTTCGCGCAGCAGTAACCCTAAGGTCAGTTCCTCCGCTCTGCGAACCCATTCCAGCAGTTCTTCCGGACTGATCTCGTCCAGCAAGGAGCGGATTTCCGCATGCTCAAGCAGAGGCTCCAAGCTTTTGGCAACAGCCCCGCCAGGATCTTGAAGCCGTTCCTGTTCCCCTCGAACAAGACGAAGCAAGTCCCCTGCAAAGCTGTCTTCCGCAAGCAGCCTCTGCCTATCGATCGCATCTCCGGAATGAAGCGAGAAGCTCTCGATCCAGACGCATCCCCGATAGCCGCATGTCTGTCCCTTCGCGGCCTCTCGTCTCCGCAGATCGGTCAGCAGCTCATCGAGCACATATCCGCCTTCAAGCTGACGATGAACCGGCCCCCGTCCCGTAATCCGAACGCGGATCATGCTCAGCCCATCTGCGTTCTCTCTGCTTATTTCGGTAAGAATGGATTCCAGTGAGCGTCTCCATTCATCGACGTCCTGACAAGAATCCAGAGGTGCTTCAACGATGTGCCAGCGCATGGAATCGAGCTCATGGAAGCTCAGCTTCGTGTTGGAGCTCTCATCCACATCGACGATATAACATCCCTTGGGTCCCGTCTCCCGGACATGACGTCCCTGAATATTCCCCGGATACACAATATAAGGAGATTCCTGCAAGGTTCGACGTGAGTGAATATGCCCGAGCGCCCAGTAATGAAATCCGGACTGGATTAAATCCCTTTTCGTACAGGGTGCATAGGTTTCGTGTTGGGGATCCCCATCCACGTTTGCGTGCAGAAGTCCGATATGGTATAGCCTGGATGACGGAGCGGGATAAGTTATTGCAATATTATCGGTTACCTTCGAGGTCGGATACGACATGCCGGTAATGACCGCCACTTCTTGATGATCCGAGCGGCGAACGGCCGTTACGCTTGCAGGCTCCGCCCCAAACACATGGACATGGGGAGGCAGCGCCATGCTAAGCTTGGTGCTGTCGAGCGGATCATGATTGCCATGGATGACATATACCGCAATCCCTTCCATTCCCAGACGGTTAAGGGAATCCAGAAAGCGAAGCTGCGCGCGCAGCGAGATGTTGGAGCTGTCGTATATATCTCCGCTGATGACAATAAAATCAACCTGCTGGTCGATGGCCAGCTGAACGAGCCGTTCCAGCGCACGGAAGGTCGATTCCTGAACGTACGACCGCAGAGTGTCATCGAGTCCGCTTATCCCGATAAACGGACTGTCCAGATGTAAATCCGCAGCATGCATAAATCGAAAAGAAGCCATAACCGATCCCTAACTCTCTATCTTAGGTTGAAATTTCAAATACATTTTTTTCAGTTCATTCACGGATCGGGACAAGGAATATTGATTTTTCGCCTTATCCGAAGCGGTCCGGGCAAGCTCGTATCGATAGAGCGGATCACTGATAACCTTCTCGAGCGCAACGCTGAGTGCTATCGGATCCTCCGGCGGTACAAGCAAGCCGTTTACTCCATCCTCGATCTGCTCCGCGATGCCGCCGACGTTGGTGCCTACCAGCGCAAGACTGCTAAGCGCAGCTTCCGCGAACACGGAGCCGAATGCCTCCGCTCTCGAGGGCAGGACAAAGATATCAAAGAACGGCATGAACTCCTCGGGATGCAGCGTATATCCGTAAAAAATCGTCTCCTGGTAGATGCCGAGTGTTTTGGCCATCTCCTCGAGCTCCTGACGGGAAGGGCCGTCGCCGATAATGTGAAGGACGTAATCATATCCTTTGCGTTTCAGTTCCGCGCAGGCTTGGAGCAGAATGTCCAATCCTTTTGCAGGGACCAGACGGCATACCGTAATCAACTGCGGCACTGCATTTTCATGAGGCACCGGCTTAAATCTTTTATCGTCGAATCCGTTATGGATAACCCCGATCGATTCGGGTTCATTCACGTACGGAGCCATGTAAGCCTTAAAGGAGTTCGACACCGTCAACAGACGGTCGCTGATATATTCAAGCTCCTTATATAAAGAGACCAGGAATCTGTGCTCCAGCCCACCTTCTTTGATTCTTCCGTTGAGGATGAGCTCACGCTCGTAACTGGAATGCACGGTTTGGATGAGCGGAACCTCTGGGAATGCCGCTTTCATCGACATGCCTGCAATCGGATGATGGCTATGGATAAGATCATAAGGCTTTTGAAGACGCAGACGTGTCCACCACAGGTAATCCCGGTAGGTTTGAAGGTATTTGGCCACTACGGCACTCCCTTCAAACTCTTTCCAATCAAAAGTGTGGAATATCGGATCCTCCTGGCCTTTGTTGCGGATCCGCTTGGGCAGCCAGAACATCTCCATCTCCCAACGGGATGAATGAAAACGCTCCTGCAAATAAGGAATCATGGACGAGACGCCGCCTGGCTGTTCAGGAGGGAAGAATAATGCTTGAAGAAGTTTCATGGGGATCCCCCTTTCTCTAAATCTCTTTTCAGATTCTTTTTCGATATGATATATTAGAACATATGTTTCATGCAACGAAAAACCTATCCCTACTCAGGAGTGAATCGATTTGTCCTATGAATTGAGCTACTGGTCCACTTCTCCTCTACCCACCATATTTGCTGTGTGCGGAGCCTATATCGCGCTCATGATGCTTATCATGTGTCTCTTTATGTACAGCAAACAACGCAAGAATGCTTACATATATATGGCGGCAGCCTTCTTCTTCATTATGACATACGAGAGTTTGAACATCCATTCGGCTTGGACGGGAAAATCTGTTTTTCCACCGGAATCGGACATCCTCCGTTTCATTCAGCTTTTTTCGTTTGTCCTGCTGAACGTCTCGGTTGTCATGCTGTACCGTAAGATCAAAACCATGCATTATTGGCTTCCCATGTTGTCAGCCGCACTGCTTATGCTTCCGCTCATTCTCCCCTCATTTCTTCCTTACACCCTGGACCCGATATGGCAAAGCATATATTTTGATGGTTTTCAGCTCGCTGCGCTCTACCTGGCTTATACCCAAGTCACTCCGCGGATCGGACAACCGATCAAATATGCGATTGGACTTGCCGTCTACGCCATCTCGGCAGTTCTGCAATCCATCCATACCTATTCCGGCGGCCTGTCGCCTGCGTTTCAGGGACTCGCTCTCGCTCTGCCGGTGCTCTTCTACAGCATCGTGTTCTTCATCCTGTTCAGACGCATTGTGGAGCTGATGCAGTCCATCTACCGGTCTGCCATTACGGACGGATTAACAGGACTCTACAACCGCAGGCATTTTATGAAGTATCTGGACCATTACGCCTCGCAGGAATTGAAAATATCCGCTATCTTCTGCGACATCGACAATTTCAAGAAGCTGAATGATACCCAAGGCCATGCCCGAGCCGATGAAGTGCTGAAGCAGGTCGCGGCCATTATGGAGGAAGAGCTTGACGGTATCGGGATTACCGGCCGGTATGGCGGCGAAGAATTGGTGGCCCTGGTGGTTGACCGCAAAGTCAAACCCGCACAGGTCGCCGAGAGCATCCGGGCCAGAGTGGCAAGCGAGAGTATCGTCACGATCAGTATCGGCTACAGCGTACTGCGCAAAGGCGTTCGCGGCGATGAACTCATGAAACAGGCCGACAAAGCGATGTATCATTCCAAAACGACCGGCAAAAACAAGGTATCCGATTACCGGTCCTTAACAACCTCATTAACCGAACCAACGGAATCCGCCGGATAACTCTGGCGCAGGCTGCCCACGATATAAAGTGGGCGGTCTTTTTTTGCTTGACATTTCTTTACTACGCCTGCGGCATCGTGATAAACTAATGACCGATTCCTTTAAAGCCAGAGAAGAATGACGCTGAACCAGTATTCTTTTGCCTTTACACTGCAGCATGTACCTTATTCTAAAGAAGGAGCAATCTAACGAATGCGAAAGGAACTATTGCCTGTTGGCTTTGTTGCCAGCATGAATGATATTCTCGGGGATGCCTCGTGCGATTTTTGGGACAGCTACGATTTGCCCCGCACACACGGGCTGCGCCTTAACCGGCTGAAAGCGGTTCATGCCGCAGACAGCGTAAAAAACCTCATCCGGCAATTCGAGCTGACGCCCGTGCCCTGGTGTGATACCGGATACTATTATGATGAAAGCCTGCGTCCAGGCAAACACCCCTATCATGCCGCTGGACTATATTATATTCAGGAGCCCTCGGCAATGTCCGCAGTCGAGCTGTTGAATCCTCAGCCCGGAGAGACCATCCTGGATCTTGCGGCAGCTCCCGGCGGCAAGACAAGCCATATTGCCTCCAAGATGATGGGCCTAGGACTGCTTGTCTCCAATGAGATCCATCCCGAACGGGCACGGATTCTGGCCGAGAACGTGGAACGTATGGGAATAACGAATACCGTCGTTACGAGTGCGGCACCGGATCAGCTATCCCGCCGTTTCGTTGCCTGCTTTGACCGGATCATGCTTGATGCGCCATGCTCCGGTGAAGGCATGTTTCGAAAGGATCCCGCAGCGATTGAAGAATGGTCTCCTGAACATGTGGATCTGTGCGTTGCCCGGCAGTGGGACATTGTTCAGGAGGCGTACCGGATGCTCAAACCGGGAGGAACCTTGGCTTACTCCACCTGTACGTTCAACACGGCTGAGAACGAAGAGATGATTGAGCGCATTCTTTCGCAGTATCCCGATATGGAGCTGCGTGAAATGAAGCGCTTGTGGCCGCACTTGGAACGGGGTGAGGGGCATTTTGTTGCCATCTTGGTCAAATCGGCGGCTGCCGAAGTTTTAAATGAAGACCTCGCATACTCTGCGGTCAGCAGCAAATCCCCGGCCAAATTCAACCGGGGCGGCAAACAAGGGCCTGCGCTTTCGGCCCTGGCCGACTTTCAAGACTGGGCGAAGCAGGAACTACCCGGCTTTGAGCTTGACTGCGGCACTCCGATATTGTTCGGTGAGGAACTGTACTGGCTTTCGGTCAGCGAGAGCTTGGCATGGAATGACAAGCAGCTGAAAGGCTTGAAGATGCCGCGGGCAGGTCTGCATCTGGCTCATCTGAAGAAGAATCGAATCGAACCGGCCCATGCGCTTGCCATGTCCTTGCATCCTGGCCAAGCAGCCCGCAGCTGGGATCTGCCTTCAGATTCAGCCGAGACGGCTGCTTATTTGCGGGGAGAGGTGCTCTCCATTCCTTCCGAACACCGGGGCTGGACGTTGGTAACCACGGATGGATTACCTCTGGGGTGGGGCAAGGCCAGCGGCGGACAGCTCAAGAATCATCTGCCCAAAGGCTTGCGTAATCCCAAGTAACGCTTCTATTCGCAGTTCTATAATGAATGATAAGCCGATCCGAACCGAATACTGTATAACATACGTTCAAACGCGTCATTAAAAGGGGCGTCTCTCTGCATTACAAACAGAGAGACGCCCCTTACTTTATCCACCTAATCAAAACCGGATGCTTTTTTCCTCCTCTTAGGCTGCATCCTTATCTTTAACGCGGCGACAGTTACTTCCTACAGTTCCGAAGCCGCAGGGGCACTCCAAATTCGAGGCTGATCGTCTGAAGCGCAACCTTCAGCACGGTAGCGTCCATAGCGACAACAAACATCGCTGCCACATACACGATGCACAATACCTTATTCGGGTTCAGCCAGGTGCTCATGGCCTATGCTCTGCTGACGGCCCGGTGTTGACATACAAGCTTCGCGGCCGCAGATCAACCCAGTTCTCGTTGATAAAGGCTGCGCATTCCTCCCGCGTGCTAAGTCCAAAAGCCTCTGTCCAGCCGTTCGGAACAGCCGCGAAACCCGGCCAGAGCGAGTATTGCCCCTCATGATTTACCAGCACAAGAAACTTGCCGTCGACTTGCTCAAAAGGATTGGTCATGGATAAGTTTCCTCCTTCCCGATGTGGTCAGTCCTCGGGTTATAGCTGCCTCCAGCTTGCTTAAAATGCACTTGCCGATATAATCCAGTGGGCCCGGCTGGCATAAATCCTTATGCCGGCATTCGATATCGTGCCGCTCGATCTTACCGTCCACGTAAGGCCCCCACATCTCCGGTTCAATGGGATCGAACCAATCGGGGATGATGGTCGAATGGAAGAATAACATGTCTCCTTCAAACCGTTTCGGAACGTAAGCCTTCAACAGCTGCACCGAATTCTCATAGGTCGCCTTCAGATTCATGATCGTCCCTTCCTCAAGGGAGGAGAGCGCGCTGCTCTCATTCCGCAGCAATTCAAGGGCGGCCGCTATGGTCAACGGCGCGTCTCCAAGACCCGCTTCAATGCTCTCTCTGTCGAAGCCTCCCAACGCCAGCAGCGCGGTTAAAGCCTCGTCTTCATCGGGGGTTTCCTTGATCGGCAAATAATGACTTGGGTAAGCATCCAGTATGGCTAGCAATTCAATGTCCTCACCCGCCTCCTGCAGCTGTACCGCAATCGACTGAGCGACATTGCCGCCCAGAGACCATCCGAGCAGCCGGTATGGCCCTTGTGGTTGAAGAGAACGAATATGGTCGATATAGTCTTTTGTCATCTCTTCCAGTGATTTCGGCAGCTCCTCTGCTTGCGCAATCCCCCTCGCCTGTAAACCGTAAATCGGATAATCCATGCCGAGATGCTTCATTAAACCGGCGTAACACCAGCTTAATCCTCCTGCCGGATGCACGCAGAACAGCGGTATTTGTTCTCCATGCGCCCGAAGCGGAAGCACGACCTGCAGCGCGCTGTGTCCGCCACCCATCTCAAGCTTGTCGATAAGCCCCGCTACCGTAGGCGCTTCGAATAAAGCTGCTATGCTTAATTCTTTGCCGAGCGCTTCGCGAACCCGGCTGATAAGCCGGACAGCCAGTAGCGAATGGCCGCCGAGCTCGAAGAAGCTGTCATCAATACCCACCCGTTTGACTCCCAATATCTCCGCAAATAACTCGCATAACACTTCTTCCTGCGGAGTTCGTGGATGGCGTCCATCGGCATCGGGCCCCATATCTGGAGCCGGCAGCGCTTTGCGATCGAGCTTCCCGTTAGGCGTAAGCGGCAGCATGTCCATAAATACGAACGCCCCGGGAACCATGTAATCAGGAAGCATTGAGGCCGCATAACGGCGCAGCTCAGCACCTGCAGACAACTCGCCGCCGGGCTTGCTCACAACATAAGCCGCAAGCCGGCGATCCCCGGGCTGATCCTCGCGCACGATGACTGCCGCCTGAGCGACATCGGCATGACGTGTGAGGACCGATTCGATCTCGCCGAGTTCGATCCGGAAGCCGCGTATTTTCACCTGATGGTCGGACCGCCCCAAATAATCCAGTGTACCGTCGGCCAGCCGCTTCGCCAGATCTCCGGTTCGGTACATTCTCGTCCCCGGCGGACCATACGGATCGGCCACAAAGCGGTCGGCGGTCAGATCTGGACGACCCCAATACCCCCGCGCAAGTCCTGCACCCGCGACATACATCTCTCCAATTACGCCATACGGAACCGGCCGAAGCTTGGAATCCAGGACATATACCCTAAGGTCCGGAATCGCTTCTCCGATCGGACTGCCGGCTCCCGGCAGCGCAAGGTTCCGGTTTAATTCCATATAACTGACGTGCACAGTCGTCTCTGTAATGCCATACATGTTGATCAGACGCGGGGCATCGTCGGCATGACGCTCATACCAATCCGTGAGCCGTCCGAGCTCCAAGGCTTCACCGCCGAACACAACATACCTCAGCGATAGTTTCTGCCCCAGTTCGGCCTGCTCTCGATCCGCCTGAATCAACGGATAAAACGCCGAGGGAGTCTGATTCAGCACGGTTACGCCTTCCCGGACCAGCAAGCTCAACATGTCGTTCGGCGATCTGCTGGTCGTATGCGGAACAACCACGAGTCGACCGCCGTGCAAGAGAGGCCCCCATAATTCCCATACCGAGAAATCAAAGGCATACGAGTGGAATAAGGTCCATACATCAGTCTCATCAAATTGAAACCAATGTGCGGTAGAGTCAAACAACCGGATCACATTCTGATGCGGTACAAGCACGCCCTTCGGTTTGCCGGTAGACCCGGAAGTATAGATGATGTACGCGGCACTCAGCGGCGTAAGGGGCCTGTGACGTTCATGGTCGATTGGATTCTCATGAGAGTAGCTCTGCACCCGTAAAGCTTGTTCAGGTTCATCCATGACAACATGCTTTATGCATGCGAAGCTCGGCAGCTGATCCATCACCTGAACGCTCGTAATGACGCATACCGGACAAGCATTCTCGATCATGTAAGCCAGCCGATCCTCCGGATACTCCGGATCCAGCGGCAGGTAAGCAGCCCCTGCCTTAAGTACAGCCAATATGCCGATGACCATGTCCAACGAACGCGGCAAGGCGAGCGCTACGATCTGATCCGTCCCGATGCCGGAGGCAATTAACAAGTGAGCAAGCCGATTGGCTCGCTCGTTCAGCTCACCATAGGTAAGCGATAAACCATCATGGACAATCGCGTTCCTTAGAGGCGTGCGGATGACCTGCTCCTCAAACCGCTGAGGCAAGGTTGCCTGCTTGGTAAGAGGCAGTGGAGCGCTCCACTGTCGACGGGTTTCCTCACGCTCATGAACGGTTAATATATCGAGTTGACTGATGGCTTTACTTGGTTCATTGGCAGCACTCTCCAATACGCGCACATATCGTTCCGCCATCGCTTCCGCCGTTCTGTGCTCGAACAAATCCGTACTAAATTCGATCATACCGTGAACTCCGTCAGGTTCGCCGTGCATATCCCGCCGCTCCGTCAGCTCGAAGGTTAAGTCAAACTTCGCGGTACCTACGCTTTGCAGCTGCAGTTTCGAGCTGACTCCCGGCAGTTCAAGCGAAGTTTCCGGCGTATTTTGCAGTACGAGCATCACTTGGAAGAGCGGATGTCTAGACCTGGAACGCGGCGGATTCAATGTCTCGACAAGCCGCTCGAACGGCACATCCTGATGCTCGAAAGCCGCCAGGCTCCTCTCCCGCACCCGCTGCAACAGCTCGTCGAACGATGGGTCATCTGACGTGTCGACACGAAACACAAGCGTATTGATGAAGAAACCAATCAATTGATCCAGACTGTCGTCATTCCGGCCCGAGACCGGACTGCCGATCGGAATGTCCGTACCTGCACCCAGCTTCGTAAACAGCGCAGCCATCGCTGACTGAAACACCATGAATAAAGACGCCCGATTGCTCTGCGCGAGTGTATTCAGCCGCCGATGCAGTTCACGCGAAATCGGAAACGACACGCTCCCGCCCTGATAGCTGGCAACAGCCGGCCTCGGATAATCGGTGGGCAGCTCCAATTGCTCCGGTAAATCGCAAAGTGCCTCAGTCCAATAGTCCAGCTGGCGGGCAATCAGACTGCCCTTATCGCCTGTGCTGCCAAGAAGCTTCTCCTGCCAAACGGCATAGTCTGCATATTGGACCGGTAACGGAGACCATTCCGGCTCACTCCCCAGGCGCCGTGCCATATAGGCATCCGATAGGTCGCGTGTCAGGGGGGTAAGCGACCAGCCGTCGCCAGCTATATGATGCAGCAGCAACAACAGGACAAACTCTCCATTCCCCAGTTTGAACAACTCTGCCCGCAGTGAAGTTTCGGTGGCAAGCTCGAATGGGTGCCTGACGGCTTCCGCCAATCGATCGGGCAGCGCCGAGTCGCTGATTTCGGTCACGATCAGTTCCGGTCGTGCCTCCTCGGCATCCAGGATGTGCTGATAGGAAGTCCCGTCATGATCCGGGTAAACCGTGCGCAGCGTTTCATGACGAGCGGCCACATCACCCAGCGCCATCCGCAGCGCTGCCAGATCAAGCTCACCTGACAAGCGAGCCACGAGCGGAATATTATAGGTCGGGCTCGGACCCTCCAGGCGATATAAAAACCATAACCGCTGCTGGGCAAAAGACAACGGTGGATACTCAGTCCTTATCACGGGACGTACAGCCACTCTGGCCTCTTGCGCATGATCAAGCCGTTTGACAAGACTCGCGGCCGTCGCTGTTTCAAATAGGCTTCCTATGCTAAGCTCCACGCCGAAGGCCTCCCTGACTCGTACCATCACCCTTCCGGCAAGCAGGGAATGGCCGCCGAGGGCAAAGAAATCATCATCAATG
The DNA here is from genome assembly GCF_037969785.1 of Paenibacillus sp. FSL W7-1332. Lineage (NCBI taxonomy): Bacteria > Bacillati > Bacillota > Bacilli > Caryophanales > Paenibacillaceae > Paenibacillus > Paenibacillus sp. FSL W7-1332. The sequence goes on from NZ_CP150209.1 coordinate 5,282,824, forward strand.
GTAACCCGCGATAAACCAAGCACCTCGGCAAAAATCGTGCAGAGCATTTCCTCCTGCGGTGTCCGCGGCATGCGGCCGCCCGTTAACGGATGATCCGGCGCAGGCAGCGCCTTGCGATCCACCTTCTTGTTCGGCGTTAACGGCAGCGCGTCGAGTGCCACGATGACAGACGGGACCATGTACTCGGCCAGCTTCTCTGCGGCATAATCCCGTATTTCTGCTGCATTGATGATATTTGAAGCAGATGGCGATGCTACGATATAAGCAACAAGACGGCGATCACCGGCCCGATCCTCGCGGATGATGACGCAGGCCTGCTCCACCTCCGGATGATCCACAAGCACGGACTCAATCTCTCCCGTCTCGATCCGGAAGCCGCGCAGCTTGATCTGATGATCGGCACGCCCCAAATAATCAATCCAGCCGTTCTCCAGCCAGCGGGCAAGATCGCCTGTACGATACATCCGGGATCCGGGAGGACCGAAGGGATCCGCTACAAACCGTTCCGCTGTCAAATCGGGGCTTCCCAGATACCCCCGGCCAAGACCCGAGCCTGTAATGTACAGCTCGCCCGTTACGCCTGGCGGAACCGGGGACAGTGACGAATCAAGCACATATAACCTCGTATTCCAGACGGGCCCCCCAATGGACGGCTTGTCCCGTTCATAATCGAGCTTGGCCGCTGTCGAATAAATCGTTGTCTCCGTCGGTCCATATTGGTTATTCACTTCGCAGTTCAGATCTTGAAGCGCAAGCTTAAGTCCCACCGGGAGCGCCTCACCCCCGGTTATGACTTTGAGACGCTCAAACTTTCCTGGACGGCAAGCGACAATGGACTGCCACAACGTCGGGGTCGCCTGCATGATGGTCGCCCCCGTTTCCCGAATTCGGCCTATGAGAGCCGCTGCGTCGAGAATGGTATCCCGCATCACGATGTCGAGCGTCGAGCCGCATGAAAGCGGCAGCAGCACTTCCATGACCGAGATGTCGAATGACATCGTGGTAACCGACAGCCAGCGATCCCGCTCCCCTATCTCCAATCGCTCACGCATATCCGACAGCAGATTGGCAAGTCCTTCGAACGTAAGCAGGACGCCCTTGGGCCGGCCCGTTGATCCGGAGGTATAGATAACGTAGGACGGGTGAAGCGGCAGCAGCGGACTTATGCGATCAGCATCAACAGGGTTATGAAACGCCTGCTGCTCCAATCGCTGAAGGGTAGCCGGAGCATCCAGCATAACCACGTCCTCGTCTTTCATGATAGCTGCGAAGCTTCCGGCCAGATCTTGTGTCGTTATCAAACACGCAGGCTTTGCATCCTCAAGCATATAGGCGATCCGTTCGTCCGGATAATCCGGATCTAACGGCAAGTAAGCCGCACCAGTCTTATGCACGGCAAGGATCGCAACGATCATGTCCGCCGAACGGGGCAGGGAAAGGGCAACGATTCGTTCAGGACCTATGTGGGAGTCAATAAGCAGGCGGGCCAGGCGGTTCGCTCGCCTGTTCAGCTCTTCGTAACGTAAGGTTAATCCCTCGCATACCACCGCCTCCGCCTGCGGGGTACGTGCCACCTGCTCCTCGAATAATTCCGGTATGCTTAACTGCGGTAAGGGTCGCGCCGTATCATTCCACTGAAAAAGCACCTTGTCGCGTTCTTCCGGCAAGATGAAAGCCACGCTTCCAACAGGATGGTCCAGCTCCGTTTCGGCAAGACTGTCCAGCAAATACAAATAGCGATGTAAATGGGAAGCTAACTCCTCCAGGCTATAGATCAACGGATTGGCATCCATATCGACTCTCAGCCCGTTTCCATCCAAACTTCCATATACGTTCAAGGTCAGGTCATCCACCGGACCGGAAGCCAGGTTACGGACGATGCCGCCACAGCCTCCAAAGTTCAATTCCGAAGCAAAGGGCATCACATTAACGAGCGGTCCAAATAACCTGCGGTTATCAGCAAGCAGCTTGAGATCGCGCCGGATATCCTGATGTCTGTAGCGCTGATGCCGCTTGATCTCGCGAATCTCCCGTGCGACCTGCTGCAGCAGGTTGATTAGACTCATATCGGGCCTAACGCGCACTCGAAGCGGCAGCACATTCATGACCATCCCTGGAATACGGATGGAGGCCGAACCTAAGCGGCACATCACCGGCAATCCAAGCACAACATCCTCTGCGCCTGTTATTCGATGTATATACAGAGCCGTTGCAGCCGCTATCACGTCCGGCCAGCTTGTCCTTGATGCTTGCGCGGCCGCCTGTATGCGATGGATCGAAGATCCAGGAAGCTGCACCGAACGGCGCAGGAAGCTTCGCGCCGAACGCTGTGCCTGCCCCCCTAAGCTGACGATCTCCGGTTCATCGGCAAAGTGCCGCAGCCAGAATTCGCGATCCGAGTCGAGCTGCTGCGACATGCGGTATGACGTATCTTCTTCCAAGATCATGCGAAACCTGCCGAACGCGCCTGTGCCGGAAGATACGCCCCCCGCCAATTCCGTGTAGACTTGAGAGACTTTCTGCAGCAGAAGCGATACGCCGAACCCATCGATTACGATATGATGAATGCGTTGATACCAATAGTAGCGGTCGGCGGAAATCTTGAACAGCGCCTCCGTAAACAACGGCCCTTGGCTTAGATCCACCGCTTGATCAAGGTCATGCATCATCCAGCTTTGGGCGGCATGAACCGGATCCTCATTTCCGCTGACATCCACCACATGAAGCTGCCAATCCGGAGATGGATCAATCGACTGCCAAGGACCGTCCGTATCTTCGCCGAAGCGAACATGCAATGCTTCAGCCTCCCCGACCACCTGACGTAAAGCCCTCTCGAACAGAATCGGATCTACAGGTCCTTGTATTTCAATGCATTCCGCCGTGTTGAATATCGGGTTGACCGGGTCAAGCTGCTGGGCGTACCATATCCCCAGCTGCGCTCCGGACAGAGACCAGCGCTCCTTCTCCCGCTCAAGCATATCCATCCCTCCTTACACCGTATAATAATCATAATTAGGCCGCGACAAGCTTAGCCTATTTGACAGCAATCCCCACCAGCCCGCCAATGTAGGCAGCTCTGCCATTTCCACAAAGCTGATGTCGATGCCCTCGCGCCGTAACCGCTCGGCCAAACTCATGATCCGAATGGAATCCAGCCCCCAGTACTCAATCAGATGGTCGTCTTCACCAATATTTGACGGCTGCTCCTGCAGCAAATCCGCTACGTTCTCTCGCAGCGTTTGCAGCGTCAGCAGCGGTTGGACCTTCGCAGAATTCCCCGTATTCCCCTCTCCGCCCGGAGCTTTAGAATGCTCCGAGATAGAACGCTGCTCTTGAGTTAACGAAGCAACCAAACGTTCCGTGGTCAGCGTAACAGCGCAGCGTTCGGCAGCATAAGTCAGCGCCAGGCGATGCTTCTCTTCCGAGAAATCGGCAAGGGCATCTGCAATGAAGAATGGCTGAATGTCTTTCATAAAAGCTTCGGTTGCGGTCAGCAAACAGCCAATATGGGCGTATATCCCGCAGATCATCAGTTGGTCGCGGCCTAACTCGCGCATCATTTCATGCAAATTGGTTTTCTGGAAGGCGCTGTATCTCCATTTGGTTAACAGCAGATCCCGTTCGTCCGGCGCCACCGCATCCACGAACTTTTTCTGATAAGGACCGTCATTGATGCCGGATCCCCAGAAATCCTGCAGCAGACCGCGCTGCTCCGGTGCTTGTCCGCCAGGCTGTGCCGAATAGATAACGGGAATGCCAAGCTCGGCACAACAGGACCGAAGTTTCTGAATATGGGCGATCAGCTCCACGACAGGCGATTGATCTAGAGTGAACGCATCGATGAAATATTGCTGCATATCGTGGATGAGCAGCACGGCCCGGTTCGGATCTGCCGTCCATGCCACCTTATTCTTGGGCAGATCCGCCTCCCCTGGCATGGGATAAGGTAAAATTTTTGGAAGTGCCATCATATCTCCTCATTTCTAGGTTAATTGGACATATTCACCCGAACGTCATGATTCTGTAACGCTAGTTCACGCAGACTCTTTTTGCTTACCTTACCGACACCCGTGTGCGGGAAGGAATCCATAAACTCCACCCGATCCGGGATTTTGTACGCAGCTAGCCCTCTATTTCTAAGAAAAGCCTTCAGCTCATTGCCGCTAACCGCAGCATCATGGACAATAACGAAGGCACAGGTCCGCTCGCCCAGATACTCGTCCGGCATGGCGACTACAGCTGCGTCGTGAACGCTCGGATGGGCAAGCAGGTGATTCTCGACCTCCTCGGCCGCAATCTTGTCGCCCCCGCGGTTTATCTGATCCTTGGAACGGCCTTCGATCACCAGATATCCTGAAGGCGTCAAACTCGCCAGATCCCCCGTTCGATAGAAACCGTCTGTGGTAAAGGCTTTTTCGTTAAACTTGTCTGCTTTATAGTAGCCGCGAAACGTATAGGGTCCCCGCGTCAGCAATTCACCGACTTCACCGGGAGCCACCTCCACGTCATCCTCATCGACCAGCCGCACTTCGTCATACGGAGACATCGGACGCCCTTGCGTATGCACCGTTATATCCTCCGGATCATCCAGTCGGGTATAATTCACCAAGCCTTCCGCCATCCCGTATACTTGCTGCAACGTACATCCCAGCACCGTTTTTACCCGCTTGGCTGCCTCTGCGCTGAATTTGGCCCCGCCTACCTGCAGCACCTGCAGATTCGACAGGTCATCCGAACGGGACTGTGCAGCCTCAAGCCAGATTAAGGCCAGGGGCGGAACGACCGCCGTCATGGTTACGCCCTCGGAGGCGATCAGCGGGAACGCCACCTCCGGACTCGCGGACCGGGCAAGGACGACTTTCCCTCCCGCATACAGCGTCCCCAGCACGCCCGGCGAGCTAAGCGGAAAGTTATGGGCAGCGGGCAGTACCGCCAAATAAACGCTATCCTTATCCAGCGAGCAGATTTCGGCGCTCATGCGCAAGCTGTAAATATAGTCGTCATGCGTGCGCGGAATGAGCTTCGGCAGTCCGGTCGTCCCGCCGGACAGCTGCAGGAACGCGACCTCTCCGGGATCGGGGCCATCCTCGTCTAAACGGCGAGAAGGACTGCCCGCATCATCGAGATACAGGTCATCCAGGGACAGAAATGCCCCCGAGGCCGGGCCGCCCGCAACGATGACATGGCGCAGCGAAGGAACCGATGCCTGGACTTGAGCTGCTAAGTTGCGATAATCATATCCCGAATCCTGATCCGGAATAATATAAGCGGCCGCTTCGCTGAAGCCGCATAGATATACGATTTCGCTCCGGCGGTGAACAGGCAGGGCGAAGACGGGAATGGCCCCGATGCGGAACAGCGCAAATATCGTATCGAAAAATGGCGCGATATTCGGAAACTGAACGATAACCCGTTCCCGCGCCTTGATTCCGAGCTTAAGAAATCCCGCTGCCAAGCGGTCCACCCGGTTGTCCAGCTCGGCATAGCTTGTATGCTGATCGCCGCTCACGATCGCAATCCGATCCCCGTGTTCCGCCGCACGCTTCCGCAGGAGCGCTCCAAACGTTTCGCCCTGCCAGCATCCTTCTTCCCGATAACGGGTTGCAAACTCCTCCGGCCAAGCCTTACAACCTGCCAACATTCCTTATTCCTCCCCTAAAATCGTTGTCTGTTGTTCGTTCAAGCCCATGGCTGCCAGAATCGTACGGAATTTGGCCGACGTCTCGGCCAGTTCGGCTTCCGCATTGGAGCCTGACACGATTCCGGCTCCCGCAAACACCCGCAATAAGGTTCCTTCTGTTTCCGCGCAGCGAATCGTTACGGCCCACTCGCCGTCTCCGTTAGCATCCGACCAACCGACGGCCCCCGAATAGAAGCCGCGATCAAACGGCTCGATCGCTTGTATGGCATCCCTGGCCGCATCGGTCGGTGTGCCGCAGATCGCCGGTGTCGGATGCATCGCCAGGGCAAGATCCAACGACGTTACCGAATCATCCTTCAGAATGCCGTTGATTTCGGTAGACAGATGCCACATGGCATTCGTGTGAATGAGGGAAGGTTCGGCAGGAACCTCCAGCTTGCTGCAATATGGCTGCAAAGCCGACGCCACTGCATCAATCACGATGGCATGCTCATTTCGGTCTTTGGCGGATGACAGCAGCGCTGCAGCCCGCCGCTGGTCTTCAACGGGATCGGCGCTTCGCGCCGCAGAGCCTGCCAACGGATTTCCTTTGATTCGCTGCCCCTTCTTCGTAATTAGCAGCTCGGGGCTAGCGCCAAACAGCGTCCTTGTGGATGCAACGGCGTCCGGACTTGAAGTGTGGGACAATTCGGGTGCCAATGGAACGGCAAATGTATATCCATGGGAGTGATGGTAAGCTAAGTGATTCAATATATGAGGAATGGACAAGGCATGAGGAAGCGTGATATCCAGAGTTCGGGAAAGCACCGCTTTATGGAGTTTCTTTTGAGAAATGAGCTCCAGCAGCCGGTTCACGCCTTCCTGGAACGCCGCCGGTTCGGGAACGGACAGTACGTGATAGCTGGAAATTCGAGGCCTTTCCGGGGCTTGTCCTGTAGAGAATAGAAGGGAATCATGCCACTGAACCGAGAGCGGAATAAACAGGCTCGCCGGTTTCAATATGTCAAAAGGGATGGCGCCTACAACAACGGCGTTCGGCCGTCCCGATTGCTTGGCGCGATCCAGCAGTTCCGTAACGCGTTCCGACAATGATCTATGGTCGTTCCCTGAAGGAACCGAAAGTCTCGAATACTCTCCATGCGTTAACAACGTCTTGCGCGGGGATGAGAAGAAGAAGGACGAACCGACCCGGTATTGTTCCATAAGTTGCGCAGCCTCGGCTGCGGTTGGAGTTTCATAGTGCAACATTTCAGTCTCCTCTCTGCTTATGAGCCTACCATTTATCGAATTAGTAAAAAAAATAAAACGCGCGAAGCCTCAGCAGCCCAACGTCGCACCGCCATCCACGCATACATCCTGCATGGTCATGTGCCGGGCACGATCGGATACGAGAAATACGACGGCATCCGCAATATCGGAAGGAAGCGCGATTCGACCCAGCGGTATGCCGACACGGTAATCATCCAGCGACCCTGCGATGATGGGCTCTGCGCCCTGATCATCCTTCCATAGCAAGCGCTGCATCCCGGTGTCCGTAGAACCCGGGGAAACCACATTGCAGCGGATGTGATGACGGGCATATTCCAGCCCCAAACACTTCGTGAACATCGTAGACGCTGCCTTGGATGCCGCATAAGCCGACATCTGGGCCCGCGGAACTTTGGAGGCATTCGAGCTCACGGTCACGATAGCTCCGGAATTACGGCTCGCCATCCGCCTTACGACGGAGCGTGACGTATAGAATACGCCGTTGGTGTTGACGTTGAAATGCTCCTGCCAATCCTCGTCACGAAGCGACTCAACTCCACCGATTCGCAGCACTCCGGCAACGTTAACGAGAATGTCGATCGGTCCGAGCTCCTCCTCAATCCGCTCGATCATCTCTTCAACCTCGGCACTGCAGCTGACATTTGCCCTGTAAGCCGCAGCCTGTACACCTGAGCTGCATAGATCGGCCGTAAGGCGGATCAACTCGGCTTCCTTCTGATCGCATGCCGCAACGACAGCTCCTTGACGGGCGAGGGCTCGTGCCACCGCTTCGCCAATCCCTTGGGCGGCACCGGTCACGAGGGCTACTTTCCCGCTAATACCTGTTAACTTCAAGGTGATCACCTCCTTCATCTTGAGGAAAAAGTGCAAATCGTAACCCTCGGCTAATGAGGACAGGCAGCACGGAAAGATGTCCCTCATCCTCAAACTGATTGAATTCGGCTTGGATGCCATACGCAGACACAGCAGCCAGACGCTCGGCGAGCTCGGATGCGCTGATGCAATTGCCGGTGACATGGGACCTCTCGTGCTCTCCTGCGCCAAGCAGCAGTCGAACATGGCAAGGCTCTTCCTTGACGCGTTCGACAAAGCGCTGCTCCAGCTCTTGTAAATATTCCTGATTCCAATGAATAGAAGGACTGCCCGCGATATAACACGAGAATGCCTGCGGTTTGCTGAACATGGCATAGAGCGTGAACAGCCCGCCAAGGGAATGGCCGAATATCGTCTGACGACGGCAATCGATGTTAAACTCGCTCTCGATCTGCGGTTTCAGTTCCTCCTCGATGAATTGCAGGAATTCAGCCGCTCCGCCCTGTTCCGGGACGGAGGCGCTGCCCCACTTGTGCTTAAAGTTCGTGTTGGGGTAGGGCGTGTAATCATAGAACCGGTCCGGAGCATACTGCCCCTCCGTCTCGTAACCGATGCCGACTACGACCGCCGGCAGTATCCCTGTTTTGTCCGGTCTGTGGCACTGCAGGCGCAGCGTTTCGACCATCGTGTGAAACACGCTGTTGCCGTCTAACAGATAGATGACCGGATATCCTGACGGCGGAGCCTGCCCCATCGGCTGTGCGGCAATGATTCGATAGCGGCGCTTCCTTGCCCTCGAGCGCATCACCCAATGCTCCGCATGGGGCAGCTCTACGCTGCGTCGCAGCATATCAACGGAAGGCGTATGATTGCTCATGTCGTGCCTCCCACTATAGACCCGTAATGGAGCGAACGACATCATCCACGATTTTCTCGTAGGCGATCAGGCCGCTTCCCAGCCAGTATTCGTTATTCGCTTCATAGACCTGCCCGTTCTTGACGGCCGGCATGCCCTTCCAAATCGGGCTTTCCGTCATTTCCTTTAAACGCTCCGTTCCCTGATCATAGGCGTTAATGACAAAAATATAGTCCGCATCCAGCTGCGGTAGTATCTCCAGCGAGATGTTAGCTGCATTCTCGTTCTCGACCAGCTTGGATTTGCCCAGTCCCAGGTCCTGATGGATCACAAAGCCGCAGAGATAATTTCCGCCCATCAAACTGACGCCTCTAGGTGCAAAACGAATGATGGCAACGTTCTTGTCCCCCACCACGGAACTCAGCTTAGCCTTCGCTTCACTTGCTTTTTGCTGGTAATCCTTTAGGGCGGTCTCCGCCTCGGGCGCTTTCCCAAGCAGATCCCCCAAGGTGGTCAGCGATTTCTCGACATTCCCGGATGCATTTTTGAACACGTACGTTGGCGCGATTTTGGCGTACTTCTCATATGTACCGTCCGCTGCATAAGTTTCGGTATGGAGCACGATAAGGTCCGGCTCGTAGGACATCAGAGCTTCCGGTGAAGGTAAGCCTCCTGAAAAATCAATCAGGGGAACGCCGTCCAGCTCCTGCTGCAAATAGGTGTGTCCCATCTTGCCGTTCGCCCATTGTGCAACAGGCTTCACGCCGAGTTTCAGCAAAGAGTCCTCCATGTTCGGTGCGAACACGTTTCTCACGTCTGCCGGAATCTTCACTTCATGCCCAAGCTCATCCGTTACCGTCCGCTCATTCTCCGCGGGCGTCTCCTCCCGGTTCGTCCCTGGTTCCTCCGTCGACGCTTGACTGCTCCCTGCCTGGCCGGACGTTTCCACCGCCGCGGTCTTCGCTGCCGGCTGATCGCCATCCACCTTCTCTCCACAGCCTGACAACAAGCCTATGACGATGACACAGCACGCAAGTGCTGATATTTTGATTCTCCAACTTCTTTTTCGGCGATTAAAACGTTCTGCCACAATGTATCTCCTCCTGTGATAATGATTCTCAATTAAGTAGAGTATATATTACGTGGCAAACGATTCACCATGGCTTTTATCCAGAACTCCGTTTGGACTATCTCCTGTAAACAACAGCAATGCCTCATCCAGCATTCTCGTCACGGCAAGCGCGGAATATTCGAACCACGGATCGGACGAGATCATGTAGACGCTGCCTCGAGTGACAGCTCGGAGTGTCTGCCATTTCGCAGAATGCTGCAGTGCAAGCCAATAACGGCGTGATGTGGCTTCAGGGCATACCGCGATCAGGATGCGGTCCGGATTGAGCTGTTGCAAATCTTCCAGCGTGATCTGTTGATTACGCGTGGTATCCAGACCGGAGGCTTCCTTGAGCTGCAGATCCTGATACAGCACCTCCTCGAGTCCCCGGTTACCATATGCATACAAGCTTTGTCCATATATTCGCAGCGCTATAACACGCTCGCTCCCCACGACTTGCCGCATTCGGGAGCGTGCGAACTGCACCCTTCGTTCATACTGTTCTATCCAGGATTGTGCCTGTTCTTCTTTATTCAGAAACGTTGCGATACGCTCCAGCTGCTTCCTCCACCCTGCATGAGACGGAACAATCAAGGTAGGGGCAATATGCCCCAGCTTGGTGATTTCCTCCGGACCGAGATGGTCCATGCCAATAATAACGTCAGGCTTTGCACGGAACAGCTGCTCGATATTCTCCTCGAAGCGGCTGTCCGGATAAGGAGACGTCAGCTTCAAGCGGGACTTGATCTCCGAATGATACGCATTGTAATAAAACGGGGTCCACTTCGCATCAAGAGGCGCAGCCGCAGGAATAACATTCAGTGCTACCAACTGCCCGATGATAGAGGAGGAACAGGCCGCGATTAGCTGCCTCGAATTTCGGGCATATTCGGACGGCGACATGCCCACCTTCTTTTTAAAAATACGGCTGAAATAGAACTCATCTTTGTAACCGACTCGCTGTGCGATGTCACGAAGCCGTTCGTCGGATTCGGCCAAATAACGCTTGGCATGATTCATACGAACATGGGTCAGGTAATCGATTGTGGTTTGGCCGAATGTCTTTTTAAATAAATCCACAAAGTACTTAGGACAAATATTAGCCATACTGGCTAATTGGCCAATGGTAATCGCCTCTTTATAATGGCAATCTATATACTCCTTAATCTCAACCAGGCTGGTTCTCCCGTTACGATCCGAATCCGATAGGCTATCTATTTTCAGCTCTTCTTCCACACTCATGAATTGCCTCCTTTTTTACGATAAAACGAGTTGCAGGCTATGCAGGCATGTTGACCAGTCTTAATTAATTGATAATGATTATCATTTTCATTGATAAAAATAGCATGCCATTTCCATCGTGTCAATCCAAATTTGGAAGGAAATGCTTAACCCCATGCCCCGCGCGATACCTGTTAACAGGCTCCAATCCACGCAAAAAACCCGTCATCAGGCACTTTTGCCAAGTGTCCTGTGGCGGGTTCTCATGTATAAAAAAATCGATTTACGACAAGCAGTATTTCACCAATGCCTCGTGTACGCCGTCCTCGTTATTCGAGGTTGTCACCGCATTGGCTGCAGCCTTGACCTCGACCGGAGAGTTATCCATCGCAATCCCCATTCCGGCGTAGGACAGCATCGTAATATCGTTGAAATAATTGCCGATGGCAAGCACCTCGTCCGGCTCATAACCTCTTCTTGCAGCCAGCTGCTGAAGCGCACTCCCCTTGGATGCTTGGCTATGCATGAGATCGATGAAGTATTCTCCGCTTCGCAGCATGTTGAAGGGAAGAGTCCACTGACTCCAATCCGCATAGACACGGTCGATATCGGCGGATTCGCCAAAGACCGTAAATTTGACGACCGGGTCTGACAGCTCCTCCCATGACGGCAGGTTGCTTGGCAGCATCAAATAGTTCTCGTACATCGAACGAACCGGACCAGCAAGCTCCTCCACCTGGTCCACATACATCTCAAAGGCGGTGTTCACATCAAAATGCACCCCGTGCTCACGGCAGTATTGCATGAAAGGCTCAAGCTGAATCGGGTCCATGCCGAACTGATGCACGATGTTATGGGTCTCCACTTCTACCGTTGCCGCACCATTATGACTGATGACATAACCGCCTAAACCCATGCTTTTCATAAAAGGAATCGAATTCAGCGGTCCTCTGCCTGTGCACAGTACAATTTCCACGCCTTGTTTTGCGGCTTCCATCACGGTGTTCCTCGTTTTCTCCGTGATTTCATGATCATCATTCAGCAGCGTTCCATCCACATCAAGTGCTACCAATTTATATGCCATTCTCCATCCATCCTTTAGTCTCTATTTCTCTATCGTAATCATGCCCTTCCGATCAAAGACAGTTCATGCTCGGTCAGCTCCCGGTACGCTCCGATCTCGAGATTTTCATCCAAACGAAGTTCGCCCATGCTGACTCTTTTGAGATACACGACTTTTTTGCCAACTGCCTCAAACATCCGCTTGACCTGATGAAATTTCCCTTCATGGATCGTCAGCGAGATGCGGGACAGCTGGACTCCATCGCCTCGTTCCTCATGGGAATGGATCACCAGCTCTCCGGGCAAGGTCACGTACCCGTCATCTAAGGTAACTCCCGCAGCAAACATTCGCACGTCCTCATCGTCCGCCCTGCCCTCTACCATCGCTTCATAGGTTTTCGGGATATGCTTCCGCGGCGACAGCAGCTCGTGGGCCAATTTACCGTCATTCGTAAGCAGCAGCAATCCCTCCGTATCCTTATCCAATCGGCCCACCGGAAACGGCTCGAAGATCAGATATTCCTCATCCAGGAGATCCAGCACCGTTCGGTCACGAAGATCCTCTGTCGCCGAAATGACGCCAGGCGGTTTGTGCAGCATGAGATATATGAATTCCCGGTACTGCACGGTCTCCCCCTCAAACTCGATGATATCCGTATAAGGATCAACATGTTTACCGGGGTCCTTCATCACCGTTCCGTTGACCACGATGCTCCCTTGTTTGGCCTTTTTCTTCAATTCGGCCCGTGAGCCGAATCCAAGATTGGATAGCACCTTGTCCAATCTTAGCGTTGTTCTGCTTTTAGCACTCATATCGATGTCCACCTCCACCCTGCCGGATACTCATTCTTCAATATTCCTGTCTGCCATTTGGCCCAACCGGCTGAATATCCGTCTATACACACTAACACATAACCCTTCGCTTCAGCACCCGATCGACGAATCACGCGCTCTTCCGGAATCGACAAGGTTTCCCCTTTCAAATACCGGACCGCTTCTCCGTCCTCGGAGGACAGGCTGACATATCGAACAGCCTCATCCGCTTGCAGCGCTGTAGCCAAGGGATGTCCAGGTACAAACCGTTCATTCTTCAACTGTCCCATGTACCACCCGGGTCGAATCACTTTGAGCTGCTTCAGACGCTCTTCCGGCAGGGGTGATACATACACATGGTTCCCGTAGGTTACAGGATATCCGGTCAGCTTCAAATCCAGCTGCTCGCGGATAAACGCTTGGAACCGATTAATCGAAATTAAACCCGATTGAGAATCTATTACGCTTCGGCGGGATGCCTGTTGGCGCGCTGCATCTTTACCGTATTTCCCGGGTTTACCCGGGCGCTCCTCCTTGAAAGCCGCTTTTCCTTTACGCTCACGGGGATGCTCCGCTAGGGAGGAAATAGCAAGCGATTCATTGGCCAAGGTGCCCGAATTGAATATTGGAGCTTGTTCCTGTTCAACTTCACGTTTATCCAGCTCGCCGTCCCGCTGAAGCACGGCCATGAAATGCCCTTCGCCTCTAACCTTATGCGGCCATAATCGAGCAGTACCGGCAAGCTGCTTAAGCACATCGTCCTTCACATTCCCTTGACCCGCCATCCAGTCCGTTTCTCCCGGGGAAAAGATTTCCGAATGCTCCACCGGGACCACGCGAAAATCCGGATGTTCGCTCAGAAACTCGGCAATCATCCCTTCATTCTCCTCCGGCGAGAAGGTACAGGTGGAATACACCAGCCGGCCTCCCGAGCGGAGCATGGCTGCCGCCGATTTCAGGATGTCCCGCTGCATATCCGCAAACTTGAGTGGAGAGGATTCGTCCCAGTACTTCAGCATGGACTCGTCTTTGCGAAACATCCCTTCGCCGGAACAGGGAGCATCAATCAATATTTTCGTGAAAAATTCGGGAAAAGCCCCGGCAATCCGATCCGGGTCCTCATTCAGCACCACCGCATTCCGAACGCCGTACATCTCCAGATTCTTGGCCAGTGCTTTGGTGCGATCCGGATGCAGATCATTGCTGACGAGCACTCCCTGCCCATTCAACTTCGCCGCAATCTGCGTAGATTTGCCGCCTGGAGCCGCGCACAGGTCCAGCACCAAATCCCCCGGCGTTACGCCAAGCAGTTCGACCGGAGCCATCGCGCTAGGCTCCTGGATGTAATATAATCCCGCATGATAGTAAGGATGCCGTCCCGGACGCTCCCCGGCCTGAGTATAGTAACCGGTTGAGCACCAGGGGATGGGCGCAAGGTCAAAGGGGGACAACTTCATGAATTCCTCTCTGCTGATCTTCAGCGTATTCACCCGAATGCCGGCATTCGGAGCTAGTTCGTAAGACTTCATAAAATTGTCATAGTTTTCGCCAAGCAGCGATTTCATCTTCGCCAGAAACGGCGAGGGCAGTCGTAATGCCATACAAGGTACCTACCTGTTCTGTATCGTATCGTTTGAAGTATATTTTCACTGTGCTGAAGCAGACATTCGCATGTTCCGCTTCGACTTTTAATATTGTATAATAAACTACATTAAAAAGGACAAGTCCTTATTTATTATTAATCATTAGGGGGTGGATCCATGAACCGCAAAAAAAAGAATAAATACACCGCATTATACGCCTTCGGCGGAGTCTTCGTCTTATTGATTGCTGCACTCGTTTTCTTGAACGGTCAAGGAGCAGCAAGCGAATTGTACGGCGGTAAGAAGGTCTCCAGCCTGAACCCGGCTACGCAGGAGCTCCTTAATGATCCGAACTACCAGCAAATCATTTTGCCGGATCAGCTGAAGAGCAAGGTCGACAACAAAGAGAATTTCTTTGTGTACTTCTTTGCATCCGACTGTCCGCACTGTCGTGCGACGACCCCGGAACTGATGCCTTTGGCGGATGATGCCGGCATTACGATGCACCAGTACAACCTTCGCGAATATCAGGAAGGCTGGAGAGAATACAACATTGAGTTCACCCCGACGCTGGTCTACTTCGAGAACGGCGCAGAGAAAGAACGCATGGTCGGCGGATTGAAACCGGAAGGTTCCAGTGAAGGCTACTCCATCGATGACTTCAAGCAATTCCTGGATAAATACAAGGGGAGCGTGACGAAATGAACCGCACTCGCGCCATCCTCTTTACCTTTGTCATTTCGGGCATGCTGCTGACTGCATGCGGCGGTAAAGAATCCGCTGCCGGGCATCAGCACGGCGCCGATTCCGAACGATACGAGACAACGGCCAGCCTGACGGTGATGCCGGAGTTTCTGTCCAATTATACCGACAATACGCAAGCAACCTATGCTACGGTCGGCGAACTTGAGGACATTATCAAGGAAATCAAATGTTATTGCGGCTGCATGGACGAGGAGACCGGCTATCATGATTCCCTCCATCGCTGCTTCATCGCCGAGAATAAGGACGGCGAAGTCAAATGGACGGACCATGGCGCCCAGTGCGGCATCTGCCTGACCGAGCTGCAGGATGCCAAACGGCTTCATGACGAAGGAAAATCCGTCGAGGAAATCAAGGAGTTCATCGATAACAAATATAAAGGTACCGAATCCTGATCCTATAATGATCCTAAAAAAAGAGCTGCCCAAAAGTAGATTACTCTACAGACAGGCAGCTCTTTTTTCACTTGTTCCCACAATTACTTGGAATGTGCCCGCTCCGGCTTTCGCCGCTGCGGAATGTTCGGCTGGATGCGCTCCGATGCCAACTGAACTGCCTGCATAAGCTCAGTATCCCCAATTTCGATCGTCAAATCCCTGTAGGGAAACGGACGAACGTCATACGAAGATAACTGCTCGGCGTATTCCCGAACTTCGCTCACTAGCTTCCCCATCGAGATTCCCAGTTCATCGCCAGGATAACGCTCGAGGCGCGATACAGCGCTTATGAACATTTTATATGCTCCTCTAACGTTATTGTTCCGGAAATGGAAAAGCCCGACGGCTACTTGCAGAAGCCCCTTATACCTTGGATCGCGGTCCCGCGCGAGCCACAGTTCCTCTAGCACCTCATGGCATTCGAAGTAGTCTTGATCCCGGTTAAAGTAAACGAGGTAAGCGACATACAGCGGTTCATAACTCATGCTCGTTTACTTTCTTCTTGGCTTCGGCCAGCATCTCCTTCACCTCGTCCAGAAGCACCTTCATCGCATCCAGGTCATGATCCTGAAATAGCGTGTTAAACCGGCTCTGAAAAGCAATCGCCTCATTGACCAGATGAAAGAAATACAGCTTGTGAATCGCGTTCAGCACCTGTGTCGTAATATTGGAATCATCCTCGAACTGGCGCTGCGCCTCCAATATATCCTCCCGGATGCTCGACATTTCCGTATCCAGCGTATTCGCCGCTTCTCCGGCTTTCTTCAGCCGCGCCCGAATGTCATCCGGCAGACTTTCCCGGTACTTGTAGCTAAGCGAATGCTCAATCGTAGCCCAGAAATTCATGGCCAGTGTGCGGATCTGAATTTCGGCAAGCACTTTCTTTTGCCCCAGAGCCGTTTGCACCGGATACTCAATAATCATATGAAAGCTCCGATAGCCACTCTCTTTGAAATTGGTAATGTAATCTTTCTCATATAATACGGTCAGGTCTTTCCGTGCCCGGATGTATTCGGCTACCCGCCGGATATCCTCCACGAACTGACACATAATCCGAATGCCTGCGATATCCTCAATCCCGGTTTCCAACTCGTCCATCGGCACATCGAGGCGTTTCGCCTTGTCCAGTATGCTCGAGATCCGTTTGACGCGACCCGTTACGAATTCGATCGGTGCGTATTCCTCTCTTTTTTTCAGTTCGGAACGCATCGTCTTGAATTTAACCTTCAATTCCTCAACGGTCTGCTCATACGGAAGCAAAAATGTTCCCCAGTCTCTAACGTCCATCGCCTTGCCTCCTGTCTTTACCCCATTACCGATGATTAGCGCCGACGGCTTCGGAAATATGGCTGAAGCCATCCCGTGCAAGCAGTTCCCGGAGACCGGAATGAAGCTTGCGGTTCACCTCAGGCCCTTCATAGATAAGTGCTGTATAAATCTCCACCAGGCTTGCGCCTGCGCGTATTTTGTCATAAGCATCACTTGCCGTGAAAATCCCGCCAGACCCGATAATCGGAAGGGCACCGCCGGTCTGCCTGTATATCCGGGATACAATCTCCGTCGAACGGTTACGCAGCGGTTTACCGCTAAGGCCGCCGGTTTCTTTGGCGTTACCGTGCGTCAATCCATCCCGCGATAGTGTCGTATTCGTGGCGATAATGCCGGAAACGCCGCTTGCGCTGATCGTATCCACCATGAATTCCAGTTCCTCATCGCTCACATCCGGCGCAATCTTCACCAGAACGGCCTTCTCGCCTCCATGAATCTTCGCTTGGCGGGACATTTCGTTCTTCACGGCTTCCAGCAGGGATGACAATTCGCTCCCATGCTGAAGGCTGCGCAAGTCCGGCGTGTTCGGGGAACTGATGTTGACAACAAAAAAGTCGCCATACGGAAATAAAGCTTGAATGCAAGCTTCGTAATCACCGTTGGCTTTCTCGTTCGGAGTCGCCTTGTTCTTCCCGATGTTGACGGCAACCGGGATGCGGCGTTCCTTGAGTGCGGACAGCCTCTTTGCCATCGCCTCGGCCCCTTCGTTGTTGAAGCCCATCCGATTGATGAGTGCCTCGTCAGGAGGAAGCCGGAACAATCGCGGCTGTTCATTGCCCGGTTGTCCCTTCGGGGTCACCGTGCCTACTTCCATAAATCCGAAGCCGATGGAGGAGAATCCTTTGACGGCCTGAGCGTTTTTATCCAATCCGGCGGCAAGTCCGACCGGTGTCGGGAAATGAAGCCCGAACAGGTCTACTGCCAAATCCGGTGTTTCGCTAACACCGTACATCCCTCGCATGACAGCGTCTGCGCCAACCACGCCGGAGGCACGTCCAAGGCCGCCAACCACAAGGTGGTGAGCTTTCTCGGGATCGAGTTTGAAAAATATAGGTTTGCCTATGTTGCGGTACAGCACATCCACTCTTCCTCTCATCCAGTTATTTCTCTATCCTTCAGTTTATCCGTTTCTGCCTCAAAAAGAAAGTTCTTCAGCATAAACCGGGCGATCATCCCGGCGAGAAAGCGATATGGCAATTTCGGGACAAACGCCTTACAATAAAGGAAGATTGTACAAATCATTATCACGATCATGAGAGAAAGAGGGGAAGCACATGTCAGCCAAACGTAAACCTCCGACCTTGCAGCAGAAAAAAGAAGAGGTTAATAAGAAGGCCATACTATGGATCAGCTCCGGCATCGCTCTTCTTATTATCCTGATTATTGTTCTGATTGTGATCGCCCAGCCTTAATCCAGCCAGTGATACACCTTGCCCGGGTTGGTCTGCCCCTGGGCAAGCTTGAGCTTGAAGCGATCTTTCGGCGTCCACAGGCCCTCGGGCAGAACCCCTTCCCGAATTTTCACAACGGTTCCCATCGGAACCAGATCAAACAGCTCCTCCACATCCTCCTTAAGCATACGGATACAGCCCTCGGATTCATTCGCTTCGATACTGTCCACGTCCAGCGTACCGTGTATGGCGTACAACGTATCGGAAAGCTGCATTCCCCGCGTTCCATAGGGGCCCTTCGTGGTCCCGTTCGGATTCACAACCTTGTCATTGATATGAAAATCACCCAGCGGCGTTTTCGCTCCCCCGAGCCCGACCGCATAGTTGCGCAGCATGACGGTCCCGCTGACAACGGCTAGCCGATGATGTTTCCGGTCGATGATGACCTGAAGCGGCTGCTCAAAAAAAGGACCCCCATTCGGCGATGTCCCCCAGTATCCCGTCTCTTTCGGATCGTTCCAAGGCGGCTGCTGCCCCGGCTGGTCCTCATGACCGCCTGCTCCTTGGGCCTTATGCTTCATTAAAGCTCCGAACATCTCCTCCATGGCTTTCGATCGGCCGGACAGCCAATTGTTCGGATACGGCTGCGTCAATTCATTCAAGCTTTTAGGCAGGCGCCCATGCCGAGCCTTATACTGGTTGGCCGCTTCCTGCAGCACGGCCGTTTCGACTTGCAGATCCGCCCATTGCCCCGCGCTTCGCTTAAGCTTCGAACTATCCGCAGGCTCGCATTCACACTCCAATGCCGCTCCTTCATATGGCTGGATCGCAATGGCGCCTTTTGCGTCCCGATGCAATCCGTATAAACGCTCCATGTCCTTGCTCCATAACTGCCACTTGCCGGATGGCTTCATCCCCAGTGCAACCGACCAATTCGGCAATTCCTGAGGATGCCGAAGCAATGAGGACAGTGCGCCGGCGGAATCCTTTCCCTGGCCGGAAGCAACGGCGATGTACAGCGGTTCTTTACGCGAATCCCGCTTCTCGTTGTTAGCGGCCGAGGCGGATACGGGTTCATTCGGCGGGAACACATCGGATGCAAAATTCCCCGGAACGGAGCCCGGCGCCTGGGCCGAAGGAAGAAATACGAGCAGCAACAATACCAGCGCAGCAAGCAACCGTCGGGTTCTTTTTCGCCTGCGGTCCTTATCCTTCTCCATCTCCAATAAGCGCTGTTCGTAATTTTTCCATATATCGGACGGAACCTGGCTAAGCTCGAAGGCTTCATAGACCCCCTCCGCCTTGTTATAGCAGTAATTTGCCTTACCCTGTTCGCCGGCCTGCTCATATTCCTTGCCGAGCAGATACCAGGCCATTTTATTATCAGGATGCGTCTCCACATATCTTTTGAGGTACAGCGAATTGTTCATTCGGGAGCCTCCTTTTATGACATTTTTACCTCTATTATCCTGTATATCGGAATATACGCTCCAATTATGTATGAATCGTGGATACGAAAAAACGCCCCCTGCCTTTGTCGGGCAGAGGGCGTCGGTATAAGTTCAAGATGGAATATCAGGGCTCGAGCGGTATTGGTTATTCTGCGTTAAACGGCTCGTCTGCAATCCGAATTGAATCTGTCGGACAGCCGTCGCAGGCATCCAGCATATCGTCATGCATATCTTCCGGAATTTCGGTTACCCCGCGGTTGTTGTCTCCGTCAAAAATGACTTCTGCCAGGCCTTCGTCGTCGTAATCGTAAATGTCGGGTGCCGTTGCGCCGCATGCTCCGCAAGCGATGCAGGTATCTTTATCTACCCAAGTAAACTTCGCCATAGTCTCTCTTCCTCCTGTATATCTATAAACATCTCTATAAACATAGTATAAGCTGACGGTCTCCCGCCACCATCTACATATATTAATACAATTTTTTTAGGAATACAAATAAATTTCCTCACATTTTCCGACAAAATTCAGGTGTGCTCAAAGGATATGGAGTATCTTCAACCAGCAAATAAAGCGATTAATCCCGGTCCGGATCCTGCGAGATCGGCTGATCGGCATTTTTATTATCGTTCCCCAGATCCCTTACAAAATCCATCTGTAAAGATGTTCCTCTCCGCTTATGATTACGGATTAAAGACGACGGATCATCGCCCAGCATGCCAGCGGTCAGCACCGCACTTTCCCCGAATTTATTGCGCAGCTCGTCCATAACCCGGGTCAGCGATTCTTTCTTCGGCTGTTTCTCGTAATCGAACAAATCCAGCTGAATGGCGGACTCCTCCTTAGGGGCAAGCTGCTGGAGCGTAACGCCAAGCAGACGGAGCGGCTTGTCCTGCTTCCAGTGCCGATGATACAGCTCGCACGCTTCCCGGTAAATATCCTCGGTATTTTCCGTCGGAATGGCAAGATGCCTCGACCTGGTGATCGTCTTCATGTCCGGTGTACGCAGCGTGATCTGTATGCCGCCGGTCACAAGACCCTGTCTGCGGAGCCTGCGCGCTACCTGATCGCTCAAATTCAGAAGCACCCTTCTCGCCT
Organism: Paenibacillus sp. FSL W7-1332; assembly: GCF_037969785.1. Classification (NCBI taxonomy): domain Bacteria; kingdom Bacillati; phylum Bacillota; class Bacilli; order Caryophanales; family Paenibacillaceae; genus Paenibacillus; species Paenibacillus sp. FSL W7-1332. The sequence continues at coordinate 5,303,656 of NZ_CP150209.1, forward strand.
CCTCCGCCGATGTAACATCCTGCGGAAGCGTGGTCGTGTGTCCGATCGATTTGCTCTGTTCCCGCTCTGCAACGACAGGAGCATGGTCGATGCCGCTGGCTGCCCGTTTCATCCATGACCCCATCACGCCAAAAGTCGAGGTCAGCAGGCCTTCATCGGCGGCGGCCAGCTGTCCGATCGTCTGGATATTCAGCTTGCGCAGCTTATCGGCTGTCTTGCTCCCGATGCCGAACAGCTCTGCACAAGGTCTGTTCCAGAGCACCTGCGGGACATCCCGTATCCGCAACACGGACAGCCCGTTAGGCTTCTTCATGTCAGATGCCATCTTGGCCAGCAACTTATTGGGAGCAATGCCGACGGAGCAAGGCAGCGACAGCTCCTCGCGAATACGCGCCTGAATTTCGCGGGCGATATCCAAGGGGGTGCCGAACTGCTTCGATCCCGTGATATCCAGGTAACATTCGTCAATCGAAGTCGCTTCCAGCAGCGGCGTATAAGCATAAGCTATATTCATAAATGCATTGGAATACTTGCGGTACAGATGAAAATCCGGCTGGATGATCATCAGGTCCGGGTAAATCCGCAGCGCCTGTCTCACGTTCATTCCTGTGCGTATCCCGAGGGATCGTGCCGCATAGGAGCAAGTAACAATGACGCCTTTTCGCAGCTCGATGCTGCCTGCGACAGCCGTGGGCTTCCCCCGGTAAAGCTCCGGCTCCTCCGCTTCGTGTACCGAACAGTAAAAAGCATTCATATCCACATGTAGTATAACGCGGCCGCTGGCCGGATAATAATTGTCGATATGTCCCACGCAGAATTCCTTCTTTCTTATGATACGGTTCTTCCTAATATCATGCCCCCGTCTTTTCGCAGTCGGGTTGATGATTCTATCATTTCTATGTGTTCCATTATAACTTGTTTAGGACCTTGTGTGCCCTAACGTCTTGTTCGTAGGATCATGATCGCATAACTGCCAGCCTAACGCCTCAAGCATACTGCTCCCCTTAACACGGGTCAAGAATAAGCCCCGCGGGGTAAAGTTTGTTTTTTTACTCTGTTACTTTCCCGCAAAGAAATGTTATAATACAAAATTATAAACAATGCGGTCCAATCCCGGACACCCAAAGGAGGACATCATGTCTAAGTCCATTTCCATCTTTGATACGACACTTCGCGACGGAACCCAAGGCGAAGGAATCAGCTTATCGGCGGACGACAAGGTCAAAATCGCCAAGAAACTCGATGCTCTTGGTGTTCATTATATTGAAGGCGGTATCCCGGGAAGCAACAGCAAGGACATCGAATTTTTCAAAAGAGTCCAGGATCTCGGCTTAACCTCAAAAGTAACCGCCTTTGGCAGCACTCGCCGCAAAGGCTCCATCGCCGATCAGGATGCCAATCTGCTTCGAATTCTGGAATCCGGCGTTTCTGCGGCCACTTTGGTCGGGAAGTCATGGGATTTCCACGTCCACACCGCGCTTCAGACGACACTGGAAGAGAATCTGGCCATGATCTATGATTCCATCGCTTTCCTGAAGCAAAAGGGCCTCGAAGTGATTTTTGATGCCGAGCACTTTTTTGACGGATATAAGAACAATCCCGAATACGCTGTTGCCGTATTGTCCAAGGCTCGGGAGGCAGGTGCTGATTGGCTTGTCATGTGCGATACGAACGGCGGCAGTCTTCCGCACGAGATCTCGAACATCGTGGCATCTTTAGCGGGTCCATTATCTGGCGCTCCGCTCGGCATTCACACCCATAACGATTGCGAGCTTGCTGTTGCCAACACGCTAAGTGCCGTACAGGCAGGTGTCCAGCATGTGCAAGGAACGATGAACGGTTACGGGGAACGCTGCGGGAATGCCAACCTGTGCTCCATCATTCCAAATCTGCAGTTGAAGCTGGGATACGAGTGCATCGGAGACGATAACCTCCGCACGCTGACGAACACCGCACGATATATCAGTGAAATCGCCAACGTCAATATGCCTGTCAACCAGCCGTATGTCGGTAACGCTGCCTTTGCCCATAAGGGAGGCATCCATGTTTCGGCGATCCTGCGCGATTCCAGAACGTACGAGCATATCGAACCGGAGAAAGTCGGAAACAAGCAGCGCGTGCTGGTGTCCGAGCTTGCAGGACAGAGCAACATCGTATCGAAGGCACAAGACATGGGTCTTAACTTTGATCCGGCTAGTGAACAATCCAAGCTTATTATCGGAAAGATCAAGGATCTTGAGCATGAAGGATATCAATTCGAGGGGGCAGACGCTTCCCTGGAGCTGCTGCTTCGAGAAGCGAACGGAGAGTTTAAGGAACTGTTTACCTTCGAATCCTTCAAAATGCTCGTAGAGAAGTCAGCCGGCCAGCCGGTTGTTTCCGAAGCCTTTGTCAAAGTCAACGTTGCCGGTGAGAGCATCTACACCGCAGCGGAAGGCAACGGCCCGGTCAATGCGCTAGACAACGCGCTGCGTAAAGCGCTGGTCCAATACTTCCCGACACTCAAGGAAATGCATCTTGCTGACTATAAGGTACGGGTGCTGGATGACAAGGATGCGACGGCAGCCAAAGTACGGGTGCTCATCGAGTCCAAGAACTTTGAGAACTCCTGGAACACCGTCGGGGTTTCCAGCAACGTCATTGAGGCGAGCTGGGAAGCGCTGGTTGACAGTATGCGTTATGCGCTGCTCGGTCAAATCTCACCGGAGCAGGTACATGAGTCCGCGGCAAGGCAAGGGTTGGTTAATCACTAAGGATGTATCCAATATAAAAAGCGCGTATCCGCCATGTATGCACATGGAGGCCGCGCTTTTTTGGTGTTTCAGCCGCTCTTCGCTTCACAATTAATTCAACAACTTAGCTATCTTTTTGCGAAGATCCTTGGGATCCGGAGCGCCAAGAATGATTTCCTGGATCACGCCGTTTCGATCAATCAGCACATTCGTCGGGAAGACCTGACCTTTATACAGCTCCTCGAACACTTCTCCTTTGGGATCAAGAAGTATTGGATACCGGAGTTCAAAATCCTTAACGAATTGACGCGCTTTCTTCTCATTATCATACTTGGACACGTTCACGCCGTAGATTTCCAGCTCATCTGCATATTCCTCCGCCAGCTTATCGAGCTCCGGGGCTTCTTGTTTGCACGGCTCACACCAAGATGCCCAGAAATTGACAACCATCGCTTTATCGCGCGCTCCGCCGCCGGCATATGTCTTGTCGTCCATCCCCTTCAGGGTGAAGGTAGGGGCAAGCAGTCCGGCTTTGGCGCCTGTCTCCGTCGGGAGCGGCTTCTCCTGCGTGAAGACAGCCTGGATATTGTCGCCGGCTTGGTTATAGATTACAGCGCCTGCCGCTACAACCAGCAGAACGAGGATGATGATGTTTCGTTTCATAGATATAGGTTCCTTTGCTAAACTTAGTTATAGAGGTTGTTCAAAAAGTCCGCTTTTGATAAGAAAACCTCTATCGAGGCCACTTCAAGGATGAGCGACCGCGATGCATAGGTAGGTTTTCTTGCGATATAGAATTTCATCAGTTCCACTGATAACTCATAAATTCTATATCTAACACGAAGCGAATCAGGAAGCAGCTCGGCATCGAATCTTGAATTCAGCCGGGCCTAAGCAGTTGCTTCCGAAGTATGTTTCCTGCGGAAACATTTCAGGTGCTCACGTACCCAAACGTACGCTCCGCTCCTGACGTCCCTAGCTTCATCCAACTGAAGCGTTTTGAAAAAACGCACATCGAAAGCATAAGCTTCGGTGCTGAAAATCGACCTTTTTGAACACGCACTTATAGTCCCTATTGTACCCTGAAACCCTGATCTTTCAAACACGTGATCAACTCTAAAATATAGCCCGGGAGGGAAAAAGATGAACCCGTCTGACATGGCCCTGGAGCAGCTTCTACTGCACGCGGCCGTACAACAGCATATATCGGACTATACGTATGATTGTCTGCCACAGGAGGCTTGTGGTGTCTTTATCGGGCACTCCAGCGCAGCAAGGCGATCAGTAACCGTTACGCAATTTATCCCCATAAAAAATACAGCGGAGTTTCCGCTGCATTCTTTTCATCTGGACCCTGTTCAATGGACCCGCTTGGTGTTAACTGAAAAAGGAATTGTCGGATTGTTTCACAGTCACCCGGATACATTCCCTGAGCCGTCCGGCCAGGATCTGCTGCAGCTTCAGTCCTTCGGCGGATTGCTCCAGGTGTATGCCATCGGATCTCCTGCAGCTCCAAACGCTCCCGATTCAAAACCATTACAGCTTCAAACTTACAAAATTATTCGAGGACAAGAGACCTCAGAATTATTCAGCAATCTGCCGACACATTCCTGGGTGCGGCAGGAATCGGAATTCTATTCCCTCGCCCCGATTCCTTGCAAGATCATAACAGAATAATAAGCTATCGCGGCAACCATCTTATTCGCGGTTACGCCTCGCTTAGATAGACATACAAATCTCCAAGCGTGGTTGCATGGCCGCGCGCCTGAATTTCTTTCATATAATCCGCCCACAGACGGGCAGTCATTCGCGCGTCGGACAGAGCATGATGCCGGCCCTCCACCGGAATGCCGCTGCTCCGCAGCAGCTCATCCAGACTGTAGTCCTTCTGCTCAGGATATAATCTCTGCGCGAGCATCATCGTATCAAGGAGCCGATGGGTTAATCGAACCTTTGACGTCTTCCACAAGGCTGCGTTCAGGAATCCGCGGTCATGCGCAGCGGCATGGGCAACAAGCACCCTGCCTCCTATAAAAGCCATAAAATCATGCAGCCCCTCCATTAAGGGCGGGGCTGCATCAACCATATGCTGCGTAATTCCTGTCAGCTCAGCAATGAATGGGGGAACAGGAGCACCGCTGTTAACAATCATATGAAAGGTTTCGTTCTCGATCACTTGCTCGCCGATGACCTTGATAGCACCGAATGACAAAATTTCATCGCCGTGCTGGTGATTGAACCCCGTCGACTCCAGATCAAACACAACAACCTCCAGCTCGTCCAGCGGGGTACCCAGAACCTCCGGCCTCCGGTTATCCTTCATCTGGGATCGGATGAACGCCAGCTGCTGCGCCGTCTGCGCCCCGCGCATAGAGGCGATGGCAGAATTAAAGTTACCCGAACGGAGGGATCTCCAGAAGCCCCCGTTCGATTGTCCCGGTTCAGTCATGGGTTCCTCCTCTCCGCAAAACGGTGCTCTCGCTGCAATGACCGGTGTATCCGTCTGACCACACCAAGCGTATCGCGAAGCTCGTACTGCATGGTTTTGTTCTTGAGCTGCTCCTGCGGGATATACCCGCTGCTCGTGATCAGCCCGTTCTCCAGCCGATGGGGCGTGTTATTTCTCAGCCGAAGCGCCGTCAAAAAAGCACGCTGCACGCTTTCCAGCAGCAAGTTGCCGCCCTCAAGCAGCATCACCTTCTCCATCCGCTTTTGCGTCGAGGTTTCGATGATGCCTCTTTGGAGCGCCATCGTGCGAATACTGTTTACAAGTGGAATATAAACGCCATACTTTACGTCAAATTCACCGGCATGCTCACCAAACCGCTCCGTTACAATTCGCCCCATGACATTCAGCGTTGCCTTGTGCTTGACCGTATTGCGCAGCACGGCATTGCCGATATTCGGGTTCAACTCGACGGAGCTCCGGAAATGGTCGGCCCATGCCTCCGTTAGCTCGCCATCTCCCGCTATATGACGGAGATCCGAAGCAATGATAAAATTGCGAATCGGCTCCCACTGCTGGTCTCCACACCACTCGCTAATCTGATTTTTCCAATCGCCAAGCTTTTTACTCCATAAAGGTTCGGAACACATCACATTTCCCGAACATTTGGGATAGCCTGCATACTCCAGCAGGTTCGCCAGTCGAAGGCCATATTCCCGAAAGAAGGGAAGCTGTTCCTCCTCCAGCTCATCGCCAATGATCAAACCGTTGTCCTGATCGCTCCACAGCGTAGCTTCCTGCCTTCCGCTGCTGCCAAAAGCAACAAACGCATAACGCGCAGGAGGCCGGCCCAAGCCAGCCTCCCACATGTCCTGCTCACAGATTGCCGCGGCACGCTGTCCAATCAGATCGTGCATCGTATTGACGGATGCGATCCACTCTCTCAGCTCCATGTCATGACGCATCTCGATCAGATGGTTCTGACAAACGATCCGTTCATCTCGTAATTGCTGGGCTGTTGCTGCTGTTTGAATTTCCGAGAATACCGGAAACAGATTTACGGATTTCAGAGGTTTCATGCCGCGGCCTCCTCATTACATAATCAATAACCATTTAGAGTTTTATATTTATAACGCCGTATCGCTTCCAGGTACCCCTTTGCCTCCGGAACGAAACTCTGGTAATTTCCCTTCCGAGTCCGCCAGAAGTTTCATTTGCTCCGGATATCCGTAAGTTCCATGTTCGCTCATATCTAGACCCACTAATTCTTCTTCCTCCGTTACACGGATACCCATCGTAATTTTCATGAGGTACAGAATAATGAATGAGATCACGAGAACGAATGCAAACGTACCGATGAGGCCCAATAACTGAACGCCAAGCTGACCGAAGCCCCCGCCGTAGAACAAACCTTCTTTGCCTACGCCTGTAATTTCAACAAGTCTCGGTGCTGCGAACAAACCGGTGGATACAGCCCCCCACATACCGGCAATACCATGTACGGAGAATGCATATACAGGATCATCAATGCCTTTGCGGTCAAACCACTGTGCCGTAAAGAAGGTAATCGTACCGGCTACTGCACCGATAACAACAGCCGCCCAAGGTTCCACGAATGCACAGGCCCCCGTGATGGCCACAAAAGCAGCAAGAATACCGTTCAGCATGCTAGGAATATCTGCTTTGCCAAGAACCGCCCAAGAGATCAGCAATGCCGCTAGCGCACCTGCCGCAGCCGCGATATTCGTATTTAAAGCCACAAAACCGAAGAAGCCGTCCGTGAGTGCGGAGATGGTGCTGCCTGGATTAAATCCGAACCAACCGATCCAGATGATGAATACGCCGAGCACCGATAATACCTGGTTGTGGCCCGGAATGCTGTTAGGCTTCCCGTCCTTATTATATTTGCCAAGCCGTGGCTTCAGAAGAACGGTAGCCACCAGCGCCGCTGTAGCACCTGTCAAGTGAACGACCGTCGATCCGGCAAAGTCCTGCATACCCAGAGCTCCGAGCCAGCCTCCGCCCCATACCCAGTGAGCAACAATCGGATAAATCACGATGGTGAACAGCAATCCAAACACGATATAGACGCTGAGCTTTGCCCGTTCTGCCATACCACCGCAAGCGATGGCCAAGGATACGGCCGCAAAGGATAAGTGGAACAAAAACATAATGGTTGTCGGCACATCGTAAGCGGACAAGGAATCAAAAGAGCCAGCCGCATTGTCGCCACTTAAGAAAAAACCTTCAAATCCGAAAAAACTGTTCCCGTTGCCGAATGCCAGGCCAAACCCTAGTGCCCAGAAGGCAACGATCGAAATGCCGAAGGTCAGGAATGTTTTGCCTGCAACGTGGCCTGCATTCTTCATACGGACAGATCCGGCTTCCAGCAGTGCGAACCCTGCTTGCATGAAGAATACGAGCAATGCTGCCAAGAATACGAACACGGAGTTCAAACCAGCCGTTAATTCAACGTTCGTGGCTCCCCCATCAGCGGCGAACGCGCTCGCCGGGAATGCAAGCAATGCGATTACTCCCACCATTAAACCTAGCCATCTTTTTCCCATGTTTTACACTCCCCTTAATGTGAACTATTATAACATGACCTTGAATTCATATTGTCATTATAGGGGGGTTAACCAAAATCCGCAACGGTTATTTTCATAAAAAACGAAGTTTGTGTAATATAATCTAACATTAAGTGCATACAGTGCAAATCCTCAAACATCATGTATCGATTAAAAAAACCAGGCTTCAAGATTTTTTGTCACAACTATGACGTTTGACTGTATGGTTCAAGATCATGTATCATATTTCTATTAAAATGAAAATATAAATGCATTCATTAATTTCCAATTCAATGAAAGCTTGTGAGGTGATGAATGATGGGGATCACGAGCGGAAACCTTTTCCGAATCGGTGAGCTGGCCAAAGTTGCCGGAATCAGCGAAAGAACCATTGACTATTATACGAAGCTGGGTTTGATCTCCCCTGAAAAACGGACGTTAAAAAACTACCGGTTGTACAGTTCTGAAACCTTAAGCACTCTCGAACGTATTAATCAGTTAAAGCAAGAGAAATATACTCTCGATGAGATTAAGGAGAGACTTGATCGCTGGAAGTCGGTTCCCGATGATTCCGAAATGACGGAGAAGCTAACCAAGCTCGAAATACAGATGAAACAGCTGGAACGGGATGTGAAGGAACTCAACCCGCTTCTGAGTGAATTAAAGCCAAGTCAAGCCCGGGAAGTACTCGCTAACATTCTTCCTAAAGGGGCTGCTTGCATCGAGTCGCTACAAATCTTGCTGAACCAGTTCACTTCGATGTAATGGTGAAGAACCAAATAACAACTTTGTATGGGGGTATGATACATGTATTCTGACTGGATGTTTATTCTCATTATTATCGCTTTTATATTCTCGCTATGGGCCCAGTTCCGGGTCAAAGGCACGTTTAACAAATGGGCTAAGGTCGAGAACAGCACCGGCATGACAGGATACGATGCTGCCCGGCATATGCTGGATGCCAACGGCCTCCATGATGTGCCGATTGAACCGGTGCCAGGCACACTCTCCGACCACTATGATCCAACCAAACGCGTTGTGCGTTTATCGGAGCCCGTTTATTATGAACGCACGATCTCGGCTGTCTCTGTTGCTTGTCACGAGGTTGGCCATGCGATCCAGCATGCCGAGCACTATCCGATGCTAGTAGCCCGTCACAAAATGTTCCCGGTCGTAAACTTCGCATCGGGTATCGCTCCGTTTCTCTTGATTGCCGGATTCCTGTTCCAAGCCATGAACCTGGTCGGTCTCGGCATCATCTTCTTCTCTTGCGCCGTTGCCTTCCAACTCGTCACCCTGCCAGTCGAGTTTAACGCAAGTAACCGTGCTCGTCAGCTGATGGTTCAAGAAGGCTATATCGCCAATGACGAAGAACGCGGAGTTGCTAAAGTATTGAACGCCGCGGCCTTGACCTATGTCGCTGCAGCTTTGATCTCTCTGCTCGAGTTGATCCGTTATATCATGATCTTTACGAGCAACCGGGAATAACTCAATAAAAACACAACAACAAAGGGCTTTCCTCTCTACCTGGATCGGTGGAGAAGGAAAGCCCTCTTTTTTATATATGTTATTTTTGATTAATGAAGCCAGGTTAGGGAGTTGATGCGTCAGTCCGCATTCCCTTCCTTTTTCGGCGACGGATCAATACCAAAATATTGAAGCAGAAACGCACGGAATGCCTGAGCAACCGGTGGCAGCTTCTCGTCCGCGCGGTGGATCAGACCGATGGAACGCGTTACCTTCGGCTCCGAGATCCGGACGCGTGCCGGCTGCAGAGGATTCGTCTGGAATAGGGCCATTTCAGGAAGCAGGCTGACCCCCATACCGGCCGCAACCAGCCCGCGGATCGTATCCGTTTCCTCGCCTTCAAAAGCAATCTTCGGCGTGAACCCTGCTTCAAGACAGGCATGCCACACAATTGGACGCAAGGAGTAGCCTTTGCTGAACAGCACAAAGCGCTCCTCTTTCAACTGCTCCAGCTTGATGGACTGCTCCCCCGCAAGCGGGTGATTCGGCGGCAGGATCGCAAACAGCTCCTCTGTCAAAACGATATCCCCATCCACTTGATCATGACGATCCGGAAACGGCGACACAAATGCCAGATCCACTTCAGCTCCAACCACGTCCCGGATCAGTGTCGGGAACATCCCCTGCTTGAACCGGAACTTCACGTTCGGATATTTCTTCCGGAATTCAGCCACAATGGACGGAATCAAATGGATGCCCAGGCTGTGTGGGAATCCGATGCGGATCTCTCCCTGTTCCGGGTCCAAAAATTCATGTATCTCGACGACCGCACGGTCCAAGTCCTTCATAATGCTCTCCACCCGTTTGCAAAAAAGCTGGCCTACCGGGGTTAACTGCAGATTCCGGCCTTTTTGCATGAACAAATTAACACCAAGCTCTTCTTCCAACTGATGTATTTGACGGCTGACGGCTGACTGAGCCACATGAAGCTCTTCTGCCGCTTGGGTAACGTGTTCCTTTTGCGCAACCTTTACAAAGTATTGCAACTGTCGTAATTCCACGCCTTTTATCGCTCCATTCTTATTCCCTAGAAGACTTGAAGACTTTATCAAATCATCCAATTCTATTATAACAGACCCTCTAAGGTCCGATTATGTTCGACGTTTAAATAATCGAATCATGAGACCGTAGAGGAAAAATCCGCCTACCAATCCGCCGACATGCGCTACAAGGCTGACCCCTGGGGTAAACGAGAACAGTATCCCCAAAATAAGCAGGGTGAACAGCGTCTTGCGAGACGACTCATCAATGACATGCCGCTGGAACAGGGCGATGTACAGATAAGCGCCATAAGCTCCGTAAATGGCTCCTGAGGCGCCTACAAGGAAGGTATAGTCCTCCATGCGCTCATAATAAGCCAATCCGATTACATTACCGAGAACACCGCTGAGCAGATACAGAATGGCAAACTTCCAGCTCCCCATGATTCTCTCCAGCGGGGGAACAAATACCAGCAGTGCGAAGCCGTTGAACAATACATGATCAAACCCGTTATGCAGAAACATCGCCGTAAAGTATCTCCATGCCTGGTCAACGAATTGCGGCAAATCCGATAAAGCCCCATATTTCAGCAGCGTAACCGGATTTCTGGAACCGCCGTCTAAGGATGTGATCACAAACATCACCAGGTTAATGACAAGCAGCAGCGATGTAACGGGATAATAACGCAAATAACTTTTCCAATTTTCATAACGTACGAATATCATAGCATCCTCCTCATCCTAAACCAGGGCAGGGATGCTCCTAGTGGACATACCCTTTTTAAAAAGATTATAATGTACCATGAACCTGATCACCAAACTTTGATATCCAAGGAGGAGATTTCTCATGGCTCAAGAACGTTCAGGAGCTGCCACTTTCAAAGGCAATCCTATTACACTCATCGGTCCACAGCTCAAGGCTGGTGATGCCGCGCCGGATTTTACAGTGAGCAAAAACCTGCTCGAAGACGTATCTCTTAAGGATTATGCCGGTAAAATCAAGCTGATCAGCGTCGTTCCTTCCCTCGACACCGGGGTATGCGATGCACAGACGCGCCGTTTCAATGAAGAAGCTGCTGGTCTGGGCGATGATGTGGTGATCCTTACGATCAGTGCCGACCTTCCGTTCGCTCAAGCCCGTTGGTGCGGAGCTGCAGGCGTTGACCGGGTCATTACGCTCTCCGACTATAAATCGCGTTCTTTCGGTGAAGCGTATGGCGTGCTCATCAAGGAATTCCAACTCGACATGCGTTCGATCTTCGTCGTGGATACTAACGATACCATCACCTATGTTGAATACCTTGGTGAGATGACGGAGCACCCGAATTACGAAGCCGCGATCGATGCAGTAAAATCTTTGCGGTAACACGCCAAAAGCTACATACACTGCACACTTTTAAAAAGCGGGAGAGCAGCTCTCCCGCTTTTTCTTATTCTACTAAGCATCCACTTTATACTTGCTCAGTTTTTTATCCAGAACAGCGTACAGGTTCAAGATAACCCGGTAGTTCGCTCCCAGATCCCCTAGGGAACCGCGGGAAGCCGAATACATATCAACTGCGCTGCGAACCGGACTGATGCCGAGCACGGATACGGTAATGTCCAGTGTACGTCCAAACGAGGTTCTTTTCTCGAGCGTGATCTCTCCCACGGATTTAACCTCATGCAGAACTTTGTAACCCGGAATTTTTTTCAGTGTCGAGGAAACCTCTTCAAAACACTTTTCTTTTGAAAGATTGTAATAACGCGTCTTCAGCTTGGGATCTTTAGCACGGTCGCTTGTGCCGTCATAGCTGCGCACGATACCAATTAGAACTCGTTTTAATGACAAAGACCGTTCCTCCTTTATAAATGACCGTTCCTTTCCATACTCTAGTTTAACATTGTTTATGCTTTCAGCAAACCTTTATATATAGCAAAAAGGCACCTCTTTCACTTCGAATTCGAAATGAAAGAGGTGCCCATTCATTGACTTAACGAAACCCGCCTATGCCGTCCGGTAAACATTGTCTTCGAACCTGCATTAGCAGGTGGGTGACCGCAGAACCGCTTATGAATTCCCCTTGTCATATAGACAGGGCATTTCAGCCACGATTACGTATAGATCTCCCTAGACATCGTCATTGGTTCAAAACAACGGAAAACCGAAACGAACATCGCAGGATGTAGTCTTATTATAGGGGGTTTTGCCGGAAAAGTAAACCTCGCGTACTAAGGTTTCGATCCGTTCTCTCCCTTTTTGGCAGATTCCATGCTTTCCAGAAGAGCTTGTTCGGTTTCGGACTCCTCTTCCTCCGCTTTCTTCATCTTCTCCTGCTGTTCCTGCATTTTGGTGAAGGTGGCATAGAAATTAAAGAATGCGAACAATGCCATCAGGCAGAACAGGAAGAACACGAACAGCACCGGCATCTGCGTGCCGATATACGCCAAGACAGCGCTTCCGATCAAAGTCGAAAATACGCGAAACGGACGAATCAATGTCAGCAGCACCGCATTTTTTAACAGCTGCGTCGTTTTCATCTCATAATGAACGGTCATGGAGAAGAAATTAAACAGGGAGACAAACAGCACGATAAGCAGCACGAGCATCACAATGCCGACAAGCTGGAAACCATCTAGCTGCGTCATATAAACCGTGTAATCCACGTACATAATCACGAACAGCAGCGTATAAAAAATACCGCCGATCATGCTCTGCTTGTAATTTTCCTTATAACCCTTGAAGAACGTTTTAAATACGGACACGTCCGGATTGCCCATTACCCATTTGCGTACAACGGTAAATAAAGCCGCCGTAGCCGGAAACAAAACAAACGGTGATAATATTCCCAGAACCCAGTTCGACAGCAACTGCTCATTATGCGCATCCGGTGTCTGAACGGCCATTAGGAATTTGGTTAGAACAATAAACAGGAAAGGCGATGTACAAATAACCCACAAGATGTTCGAAAAAGCAATACGGGTAATCCACTCGGTGAGCTTATATAAGCCACCCATGGCTCCTTTCATTTCCAAATCCGTTTCCTCCTCACTCAAATCATGCATGTATCTATTAATATACCTTATTTGGTACATGCATTGCCAGAGCCTAATTTATACGAACCTGGGTGTTTATCCAATCCAGTGCCCCTGTTTCTCCATACGATATCACGTAATCCGTTCAACAAGCTTGAATTTCCAAATTTAAAGAGGAGGGATTATGTATGTCTTGTGAAGGCGGCGGTTACGGCTACGGAAGTAATGTTGGTATTGTCCTGGTTCTGTTCATTCTCCTTGTCATTATTCTCAGCACATTCTACATCTAATGTCTCTTTGAATCATGAAGTGAAACAGATCAGCTTGGTATTGCTCTAAAACTGCGAGTTTAAAGGGGATGCACCCTGGGTGCATCTTCTTTAAACATGAAAAAAGACGAAGCGCGGCTCCACCTGGCGTGGGCAGCTGCTTCGTCTTTTCTGTTTGGTTTCTTCAATCAGAAGAAATTACACGTATATATTATTCGTCTCCGCCCCGGTTAGGACGACGCTCGCCGCCGCTGTAGGAACGAGGTTTACGGTCACCGCTATTGTTGCGGTCACGGTTGTAGCCACCGCCCTCGCGGTTGCCATAACTGCTGCCGCCGCCATCACGGTTGTATCCGCCTTTGGAGTAGCCGCCACGGTTACCACCGCTGCCGCTGCCGCCATCACGGCGATATCCGCCGCCGCTGCTGCGGCCGCCATAGCCACCGCTTGGCTTGCGACCATTGCGGATGTCCGGCTTCCGGCGTTTTGCACGGATCGGATCTTCAGGCGTCAGATGAATATCGGATGCTTCCTTCTTGTCGCCTGTCAGGATTTTCATTGCAGCTGCCAGCAGCTGTACGGAATCGTACTGCTCCAGCAATTGAATCGCAAGACCTTTGTATTCGGTCAATTCACCCTGCTCAATGATTTCAAGCACTCGCTCAGCGATGATACGTTGTTTGCCTTCAATCGCTTCGGCAATCGTTGGCAACGGCTTGCGTGGAATACGATGACGAGTCACACGCTCGATGAAATACAGATGATCCATTTCACGCGGTGTCACGAAAGACCAAGCCGTACCTTCCTTACCCGCACGGCCTGTACGTCCAATACGGTGTACATAACTTTCAGGATCTTGCGGCAAGTCAAAGTTTACAACATGGGTAACGCCGGATACGTCGAGACCGCGTGCTGCCACATCGGTTGCCACGAGGACATCGATGCTTCCGTCACGGAATTTACGCATAACGGTATCGCGTTGGTGCTGGGACAGATCGCCATGAAGACCATCCGCCGAGTACCCGCGTTTTTGCAATGCTTCTGCCAATTCGTCAACACGGCGCTTGGTACGTCCAAAGACGATCGCAAGCTCAGGTGACTCCATATCCAGAAGGCGGCTCAATGCTTCGAATTTTTGACGTTCAGGAACTTCGATATATGCTTGATCGATCAGAGGTGCACTAACGTGCTTAGGAATAACGGATACATGCTCAGGTTCCTTAAGGAACTGGGATGCCAGCTTCTGAATGTTAGCCGGCATAGTTGCGGAGAACAGCAAGGTTTGACGTTCTTCAGGAACAAGCTTCAGGATCGACTGGATGTCTTCCATGAAGCCCATGTCCAGCATTTCATCCGCTTCATCCAATACAACGGTTTGGACATCGTCAAGTCGGATGGTTTTTCTGTTGATGTGGTCAAGTAGACGACCTGGTGTGCCGATAATAATTTGAGGCTTCTTTTTCAAAGCGCGGATCTGACGCCCGATATCCTGTCCGCCATAAATAGCCAAGGAACGGATTCCTTTAAAACGGGACAGTTTACCGATTTCTTCAGCAACCTGGATGGCAAGTTCACGGGTCGGTGTCATAATCAGAGCGACGATACGCTCCTCTTCCTTGGCGATTTTGTGGATAAGAGGAAGGCCGAATGCTGCTGTCTTACCAGTACCCGTCTGTGCTTGTCCAATCATATCCTTGCCGGTCAGAGCAATCGGAATGGATTGGGATTGGATCGGTGTGGCTTCCTCAAAGCCAAGTTCAGTAATTGCTTGCAGCACGCGAGGCTCCAAGCCAAAATCTGCGAAATTTTTCAATAGGTTCATACTCCTTCTATCTGTGGACTTCCACTTTCTTCTCTGTATTCTTAAGTAGTGGTAACGTTTATAGGCTTTCCCGGCCAGCAGGATTTTCTGCACGAGGTGAACCGGTATATTTCTCTTATCACCAGTATGATGACTGGTTAATGTATAATCATCCTGATAAGCTTGCAAAGTTATCAATGTAACGGACTACTCAAGAATATCCAATACATTATATCACAAAACATTTCTGGAATACCAGCAAGCTTAAAGAAGTCATAATAACCGGGAGGTGATTCCTATGTTGAAGCGTCTATGGACCTATTTCTCGATCGTGTTCGGCGGCATCATTATCGCCGGCGGATTTAATTTGTTCCTGATTCCCCATCATCTGCTCAGCGGAGGCGTTTCCGGCGTGGCCCTAATTATCGGCTACTTCACGCCGCTTAATATCAGCGTCATGTATTTTGTGCTCAATATCCCGATTCTTATCACAGGTTGGTTCAAGCTCGGCAAAAGGTTCGTTGGTCTCAGCGTTCTCTCGGTTATTGTGACTACCTTGTTCCTAGAGCTCATTCCGGTCACCCCGGTTGCAACCGACATGCTGCTGTCCTCGGTGTTCGGCGGCGTGCTTGTCGGATTCGGTACCGGCCTCTCCTTTCGGGTTGGCGGTTCCACCGGGGGCTTTGATATTATCGGCTCCCTCGTTACGAAATATCGGGACTTCCCCGTAGGAAGCGTACTCGTGACGCTGAACGCCATCGTCATTATGGCGGTTGCTTATTTGGAAAACGATTGGAACTTGGCCCTTGCCTCCATGGCCTCCATCTATATTGCCGGAAAAATGGTCGATATGCTCCACGTCAGTCATATCAAGGTTACCGTCTTTATTGTAACGAACCAGACGGAAGCCCTGCTGGAGAAGCTGCTTAAGCGCCCACGCGGCATAACCAAGATCAAAACCGAGGGGGCCTTCAGTCATAAAGAAAAGGATATGCTTATGACCGTCACGACGCGATATGAGCTGGCTGAGCTAAAACAGATTATTACAGAGACGGATCCACTGGCCTTTGTTAATATCGTGGAAACCACGGCTGTCATGGGTCAATTCCGCAAGAACTAAATATTTACCACCTGTCAGGGCAAGGTAAATTTGTGGTATAATATTTGTGCGCGGTTCCTACAATATTCATGAGATCTGTTTCCCGGGCATCGCTTTGGCCCAATTTTAATTGTTTTTCCGTTTTACAAAAGAACGTCCTGCCTAACCAATTTGGAAGGAAAGGGTGATTTTTATGGAAATGGAAACGGTAAAATTGTCACAAATCGTCATGAAGTGGTTCCCGGAAATGTTATCGTTCTTTAGACAGAACGAACTAAACTCCATGATCGTTCTTAGGGACGGGCTGAGTATTCTGGAGCAGGAGGACGCTCTTGAAATTATTCAGTTCAGCATTTGCGAGCATCAGAACCAAACGCCGCTTCATTAATTTTTATGCAACACGTGAATATCGCACGACAAGTGCCGTTATTCTCCGGTAAAATTCACCGGTGAGTAACGGCATTTTTTTATGGATAAATGTAAATTCTATAAGCACGTCATTTCCCGCCAGCAGATAAAGCTGCATGTAAACGCTGTCCGCCTTCTTACGGGTAATATATTCCGATGCTAGTCACTCCCCAAGTTCACACGTTGTTCACGACCACCTGCCACAAATGTCGATATTTAGCGTTTAAAACGCCCTTGACCCGTTTAATGAACTAAGTACGCTCACCCGCCGTTTCCAATTTATTGTCGATTGTAACAATCCTGTTCTTTTTGAAGGCATCCGTTCCTTTATAATCATGATGTGAATGTACACAAGGGAGAGAGTAATTATGAATATCATCTTGGCTTTATTCATCTTGGCGTCCGCGGGCTTCGGCGGTTCCAGTCCGCAAGATAACAATCTTACCGCCAAACTTCAGGCATCGTTAAATACCGCCGTGATTCAAAACATGCACCAAAAGAACAATCAAGGTCAGGGCCAATCCGGCATCAAGCCAAACACGACGGAAATCGATCCGCAGATTGACGCTCCCAAAGTCAAAGGCATTTATGTAACGGCTTATAGCGCAGGCGGCTCCAGAATGAATCAGCTCGTGGATCTTATGGACAAGACCGAACTCAATGCCATGGTCATTGACATCAAGGACGATGAAGGATACATAACGTACAAAACCGATAATCCGAAGCTGAAGGAACTCGGTAAATCCCAGCCTTTTATCAAAGACATCAAACAGCTGATGAAGCGGCTGGAGAAACACGATATTTATCCGATCGCCCGAGTTGTCGTGTTCAAGGATACCATTCTTGCCAAGAAAAACCCGGAGCTTTCCTTCCGTAAAGGAGACGGCAGCGTGTGGACCAATGGCGGGGGCGACAGCTTCGTTAACCCGTACAGCAAAGAGGTATGGGATTACAACATCGAGATCGCCAAGGAAGCCGCCAAACTCGGGTTCAAGGAAATCCAGTTTGATTATGTCCGTTTTCCGGAGGGCTTTGAGAAACGCGCCGATTCCCTGAAGTATACCAAAACGGATCAATCGCGCGTGGACGTGGTATCCGATTTTGTGCAGTATGCCCGGGAAGAACTCGCGCCGCTTGGCATCCGCGTATCCGTTGACATCTTCGGCTATGCGGCCTCGGTGCCTGCGGCAGAAGGCATCGGGCAGGACTTCGTCAAAATTTCCAAAAACGTCGATATCATCAGTCCGATGGTATACCCAAGCCATTACACGGCAGGCTGGTTCGGCTCCCCCGTACCGGACAAGGCTCCTTACCAGACCATCAAGGGGTCTATGGAAGATACTCACAAGAAGCTCGAAGAGCTGGGAGAGCAGAAGCCGATCATCCGGCCATGGATTCAGGACTTTACCGCGAGCTGGCTCGGAAGCGGTAATTATGCCAAGTACGGCAAAAAGGAAATCGAAGAGCAGATTCGCGCCCTCAAAGATACAAACGTCGATGAATATTTACTCTGGAATGCTTCCAACCGGTATACGGAAGGCGTCACTCATAAATAATTCAATTATCCATTCGCAAAGGGTCGGCCATCAACATGGCCGGCCCTTTCTGCCTTCAAGCAGTTCAGTGAACTCTCTTGACAGCAGATGCTATGATGATGGGTAGGGCTGGATTGCCCCTTAATCTGTCAAATTGACGCACTCCAATTCAACGATTGGTTGAGTTTTGGGTCGCCGCTCAATAAGCCAGTTATTGTCCCCAACCATAGCAGAACCCTACAATATGGTGGCACCGTCCGAAAACTACAATAAGAAAGGCACATCGCACATGCAACCGACTACGACAACACGGGGAAAGCTGAAGCAATTTGCAATCATTCTTATCCCCATCTTAATTACGCAGCTAGCCTTATCGGCCATTAGCTTTTTCGACACCAACATGTCCGGAAAATTCAGCTCAGTCGACCTTGCAGGCGTAGCAATCGCGACAAGCATCTGGATCCCGGTCCAAACCGGCCTTAGCGGAATTCTGATGGGGATCACCCCCATCGTTTCGCAGCTCATTGGCGGGCGACAAGAAAATAATGTCGCTTACCAAGTGAACCAGGCGCTCTGGCTGTCCATCTTACTTGCCATCGTCGTCCTTGCGATCGGGTATGCCGTTGTACCGAGCATTCTCGGAGCTATGAGCCTGGAGCCGGAAGTTCGGCGGATTGCCTCCCAGTTTCTCGCGGCCATCTCGATCGGCATCATTCCGCTGTTCGCTTATACCGTACTCCGCAGTTTTATTGATGCGCTCGGGCAAACTAAAATTTCCATGGTGATCACGCTGATTACACTGCCGGTGAACGTAGGCCTGAATGCGCTGTTCATTTATGGATTCTGGGGCTTTCCAAGAATGGGGGGCGTGGGCGCCGGCATCGCTTCCGCGATTACATACTGGACCGTGCTCATCATCGCCATCGTGATCATCCATAACAGCCACCCGTTCTCTTCCTTCGGCATCTTCAGGCAGCTTCAGGGAGTTTCATTGAGCGCATGGAAAAGCCTATTAAAAATCGGCGTGCCGATCGGGTTCTCCATCTTTCTGGAGACCGCCGTCTTCGCTGCGGTGACGCTGCTTATGAGCAGCTTTGATACGGCAACGATTGCCGCTCACCAAGCGGCCCTGAATTTCGCTACAACACTGTATATGCTGCCATTAAGCATATGCATGAGTCTCACCATCCTTGTAGGCTTCGAGGCCGGCTCGGGACGAATGAAGGATGCCTGGAAGTACGCGAAACTCGGCATCAGCACAGCCGTTATCCTGTCGCTGATCACGGCTGTCATCCTGTTTATGGCCGGCCGCCAGGTTGCCGGATTATATTCCAACGAGCCTGCCGTCGTGGCGCTGATCCAGCAGTTTCTCCTGTTCGCGATCTTCTTTCAGATCTCGGACGCGATCGCCACGCCGACCCAAGGAGCGCTGCGGGGTTATAAAGACGTGAATGTCGCCTTCATGCTCGCTTTTCTGTCGTTTTGGGTGATTGGTCTGCCCGTAGGTTATATTCTCGCCAACTACACCGATTGGCAAGCCTTCGGCTACTGGATCGGGTTAATCACGGGCCTTGCCGTCGGCGCTGCCCTGATGCTTATGCGTCTGGTCAAAGTTCAGCGCAAGTTCGCACGCCAGGTACATGCTCCATCCCGATCCGCATCCTAACGTCAGCCGAAGAACCTCTAAGAGACAGACCGTATTCTGCGGGAGTTTTTCTTGCGGAATATCGCTGACAGGCCTCTGAAGTTTCTGCTTTCTTACCGCTACAAAAAGACCGTCTACATGCAGAATGCGTTCTGCAATGAGAGACGGTCTTTTTACTGACGTGTGCTGATTTTATTGGGACAACCGCAATGCCAAGTCGTAAAGCTCACGGTTAAATTCTTTCTTCGTGTTAACGACCTTGTCAATATCCGTGAGGACCAGCTCGCCCTTGATGATACCGCATCCTTTATCGGATTGGCCGTCAATCAGACTGCGAACCGCAAAATCGCCAAGACGGCTTGCCAGGTTCCGGTCAAACGGAGTTGGAGCTCCACCGCGCTGGATATGTCCGAGCACCGTTACCCGTGCATCGATCGAGGCATGGCACTCTTTAAGATCACATACGATGTCCTCGCCGCGTCCGACGCCTTCCGCTACGATGATGATACTGTGACGCTTGCCTTTTGCGAAATTCTCGCGCAAACGGGTTGCCACTTCATCAAGGTTGTACTCCACTTCCGGCACCAGAATGGTCTCTGCGCCTGAAGCAAGGCCCGCATGGAGCGCAATGTCGCCGCAGTGGCGTCCCATAACCTCTACAACGGAGGAGCGCGCATGGGAAGACATCGTGTCACGCAATTTATTAACGGCGTCTACAACGACGCTCACAGCTGTATCAAAGCCGATTGTATAGTCCGTATAGGAAATATCGTTATCAATCGTGCCCGGAAGGCCCATGGTTTTGATTCCGAGTTTGCTGAGCTTGTTCGCCCCGTGGTAAGAGCCGTCCCCTCCGATAACGACCAAGCCGTCGATGCCGTGCTGATTCAGAATGTCGGCACCCTTCTGCTGTCCTTCCGCCGTCTTGAACTCTTCACAGCGGGCGGAACGAAGGATCGTGCCTCCGCGCTGGATAATATCCCCTACGCTGCGAAGATCCATTTTGACGATGTCGTTCTCCAGAAGTCCTTGGTAACCACGCTGAATTCCATATACTTCAAGACCATAATACAGACCGCTGCGCACAACGGCGCGAAGCGCCGCGTTCATCCCTTGGGAATCGCCACCACTTGTAAGAACTGCAATTTTTTTAACCTCTGCCATGTTTCTTTTCCTCCTTCAATGTCACTCATGCTTATGCTTGCGAATCCATCGGCTGTTGACGTAGAAAAAAATCCGGGTCATCGGACTCTTCTTCATCAAACGCTTGGATACAGAGCGAACCAGTTGCTGCTCGCTGACTTTTGGATCGGATAAATATAACGCCAGTAACCCCTCAATGATCATACGATGAAAAGGGGTCGAGGGAATTGTTCTGACATCTTTCCGGGCCCACTCAACAATGGAAGCTATCCGGTTCAGCATCGTATCGGCATCTTCGTAATAATTACAAAAGTTCAGATCGCCGCCCAGCCTGTCTTCGTCTTGATCAATAAGATAATCCAGCATAATGTGGAGACTGCATACATTCGGAAAATAAGACGCATGAATGGACGAAGCATCCTCGTCATCCAGAAACGGATCGGTTGCAGCCAAGAATAGCATGAACACGCCCAAGGTTGATCCCGTTGCTGCCGCAAACTCGTTCCACCGCAGATGCGGTGTCCGGTGGGCATGCTGGGACCACCATTCAAGCAATGCCGCTTCCCTCTTATCCGGATGGATGTGCTTGTATACCTGCAAATCGGTATACAGCCCAGCCAAATCCCTTATATAGGGCTTTGCCGCTTCATATCCTGATAATTGACCGATACAATCCCGGCATTTCTGCACAAGACGGAGAAGGTAACCTCCATCCTCCCTTTCGGTCCGGAGGGCGTAATAATCGGCCGGCTCAGTCTCAGGCGAAACGGCATCCAGCATCGACTGATGGAGCTGTCTGAAATCCGCTGGGTCCAGCGAAGTACTACGGTCACATAAATTATCGAGATAATCGCTAATTGTCTGGTAAGCTACAATCAATGGAATGAGAATATGCTTCTCCGGCAGATTGGCTGCGGCATACACCGCGCCGCCCTGGCAGTGAAATCTTTTGGTATCTATACTGGCCAGTGCCTGCTTTTGTAGCTCCTCATCCGGAATTTGCTCAGCCTCCCGGCGCCACTTCTCCAATTCGATTCGCACTTCCGGGAGTATGAATTTGTACACCCGGCTCATCAGCCCGACCGGACTGCGCGGAACCTTACGGCTTAGCTCTTGATTATTCAATGAACTCTGCCTCCACATGGTTGTCTTTTTATACCTATCCAAATCAAACCTATTATAATATGATCGTTCATTTTGCACAAATAACACAAATCATTGACGACCTATGGCAGTAAACGCATCTTATAATCCATCTATCTCCATTCTGCGATATGTTATATACTAGTCGGAGCTGAATAACAGACCATGAACCTCACGAATAACGTTAGCTACGCCGGGTTCGTGAAAAGAACGGAGATCCCCAGCATGAAACTTCCCGCTACGCCCAGACCGGATCAGAACTGGCTGCGCGCCTTTATGTTTACGATATTTGGCACGACAGCCCTTGTCATTTCCTATTTTCCGCTATATTTCAAAGAAATCGGCTTCAGCAGCGCGCAGATCGGTTAT
Organism: Paenibacillus sp. FSL W7-1332; assembly: GCF_037969785.1. NCBI lineage: Bacteria > Bacillati > Bacillota > Bacilli > Caryophanales > Paenibacillaceae > Paenibacillus > Paenibacillus sp. FSL W7-1332. Next base: position 5,326,335 of record NZ_CP150209.1, read on the forward strand.
CTGTATGCCATCGGCCCGCTTATATCCATGTTCTCCAATATGATTTGGAGTTACACCAGTGACAAATACCGGACCATCAAACGCATCATGAACATTCTCATTATCGGACAGCTTGTCACGATGCTTGTTTTATGGCAGGTTGCAAGCTTCGGCGTAGTATTAATCACAATCAGTTTATTTTATTTTTTCTACTACCCGGTCTATCCCCTGGCGGATACGATGGCCATCCAAACGGCACAGAGGTACGGACGCAGCTTTACCGTTATTCGCGTATTCGGCTCACTCGGCTACGCGTTCTTCGCGCTTGCCATCGGATATGCCATCAGTGCCGCGGGTGCGTCGGCCACATTGGCTATCGGCATCGGCATCGGCGTGTTCACGCTGCTCTGCTCGTTTCTTCTCCGCGACGGAGTTGCTGCCAAGTCAGAGCCTGTCGAGCTGGCAGCCCTACTCAAAATATTGCGTTCCAAAGAAATATTGTGGTTCTTCGGCTGCACCTTCTGTCTTGCCATCGCCCACCGGATGAATGAAGCCTTTCTTACGCTTACCTTATCCGAGCTGGGAGCGGGTGAAGGACTCATCGGCTGGTCCTTGATGGTCTCGGCTGCCAGCGAGATCCCGATTTTCTTCCTCCTGAGCAAGTATGGCGACAAGATGAAGGAGCTGCCTCTGCTGACTTTTGCAAGCCTGATGTTCGCGCTCCGTTTTCTGCTCATGGCCCTTGCGGCTGACCCGTTGTCCGTGCTTGCGGTTCAATCGCTTCACAGCATTACCTTCGGCGTGTTCTATGTAACCGCGGTCCGCTATATTACAAGGATCATTCCTTGGCAGTACCGCGCGACCGGCATGGCTCTATTCATTATCTTCTGGTCAAGCGTTTCAGGACTTCTCAGCGGAGCCTTCGGCGGTCTGCTGTTCGAAGCGGCGGGAAGACCGGCCTTTTACCAGCTCGCAGCCCTCCTGGCCTTTATCGCCGGTCTCGGTTTTCTTTACCGGCACCTTTTTGCCAAGCCGGAGGATATGAATGTCGGCGGAATCAGCGCTTGACCCATTGAAATACAAAAAAGCACAGTTCTCTTAACCGAGAACTGTGCTTCATGCCTTGGTAATTCTATAAGATCTCCGTATTGGGAGCTAACTTACAGTTTTGTTACGTTGGCTGCTTGAGGACCACGGTTACCTTCAGTGATGTCGAACTCAACCGCTTGACCTTCTTCCAAACTCTTGAAGCCTTCTTCTTGAATTGCGGAGAAGTGTACGAATACATCCTCGCCACCTTCAACGGAAATGAAGCCGTAACCTTTTTCTGCGTTAAACCATTTAACTGTACCTTTCAAATGAACAACCTCCTAAAAATACCGCCATCTATGGCGAATATCCATATTATATCCCATGTTTTCTGACAATGCAATCCGTCAATTCGCCCTAAGGGGCTTTTTTTGAGCCACTATTTAACAGAAGATTATTTGCTTTTACGCCCGCCTGTGCGTTATCATTTACCCAAAAGCCTAAGTAGCAAACGGAGAATGCATATGATCAAAAAACATGAAATATACAAAAAAGACAAGTGGAACATGATGACGGTTGAAGTTCAGGGCCGGTACATCGTTCTCCGCGAAATTTCTGACCAGTGGGGTGAAGAGACCCATACCTTTCTGAGTCGTCCAGCCTTGATGCACTGGGCTCAAAACCGTTTTCCCAAAGCAGATTTTGAAGGCCGGGAAGATGAGTGGAGAGAAATGATGGCTGCTTTTAAGCAGGTGTAACGAATGGATTATACGAATATTGTCATCTTCATTATTCTCGCGTTCAGTCTCGGTGCCATCATGATCATGTACCGGGATAAGATACCGCCGGGACTGAGGAAGGGGATGGCCCTGATTGCCGTCGCCTTCATCTTGTTTGCCTTTTACCTTATTGTATACAGTTTCTTGAATCTGGGTTCCTCGTAAATTTATAGGATGAAAGTGGCGGGTACGCGGCATACTATCGCTCGGATGCTTCAATTCGAGGAGGTATGATGCCATGAGAGGCGCCAAGGTGCTCTGCATTACGATTGCAATCAGCCTGATCGCTCTATCGACTGCCCGCAACGAAGTCTTATCTGAAGGAACCCGGACTCCAACTAATACCTATCATTCAAGGAGGATTTCCATGGAACAATTGTTAAAACGCGCTGATGTCCCTAAAGAGCATCAATGGAAGCTTGAAGATTTATTCGCTGACCAGAAGGCATGGGATGCGAGCTATGCGGAGCTGAAGAATCTTCTGAAACGCACAGCCGATTATCAAGGCAAGTTAACCAACGCGGCTTCCATTAAGGAATGCTTCGAGCTTGAGGACGAAATCTCATATCATGCCGAACGTTTATACGTATATGCGCACATGCATCATGATGAGGATACAGCAAACCCTACATATCAGGCGTTATCTGCCAAAGCCAAAAAATTGAATGTCGAAGCCGGAGAAGCCCTCTCCTTCATCACGCCGGAAATTCTGTCCTTGTCCGAAACGGAGCTTGACAAACTGATTGAAGACCCTACCCTCAAGGAATTCAAGTTTACGCTGTCCGAAATGAAACGGGAGAAGGCTCATGTTCTGTCCAAGACCGAAGAAGCGCTGCTGGCTCAGGTCGGCAACCTCTCCTCTGCGCCGCAGACCATTTTCGGCATGCTGAACAATGCGGATATGAAATTCCCGAAAATCAAAAACGAGGACGGCAAGGAAGTCGAGCTCACGCACGGCAACTATATTCAATTCCTGGAAAGTCCGAACCGCGAAGTTCGCGAGCGTGCTTTCAAAGCCGTGTACGAAACCTATGGCAAGCAGAAGAACACGATTGCGGCTACGCTGAATGCCAATGTAAACAAAAATATTTTCTATTCCCGCGTGCGCAAGTACCCTTCCGTTCTGGAAATGGCGCTCTATGGCGATAACATTCCGAAGGAAGTCTACACCAACCTGATCGATACCATTCACGAGAGCCTGCCGCTCCTCCACCGCTACATGGAGCTCCGCAAGAAGCTGCTGGGCGTGGATGAGCTTCACATGTACGATTTGTTCGCACCGCTCGTAGAAGAGTATAAGTGGGATATCACTTACGAAGAAGCGAAGCAAATGACCAAAGAAGGCCTGACGCCGCTTGGTGAAGATTATCTGAGCAGCTTGCAGGCGGGATATGACAACGGCTGGATCGATGTATATGAGAATGAGAACAAACGGACTGGCGCATACAGCTGGGGCGCTTACGGCACCCACCCATATGTGCTGCTGAACCATAAAGATAACCTGAACAGCATGTTTACCCTTGCACATGAGATGGGTCATGCGCTTCACTCTTACTATTCCGACAACGCTCTGAAATACCGTGACGCCCAGTACACCATCTTCCTGGCTGAAGTGGCATCTACAACGAACGAAGCGTTGCTGATGGATTACCTGCTGAAAAACGCCAAGGATCCGAAGCAGAAAATGTACCTGCTCACCTACTATGCCGATCAATTCCGGACCACGGTATTCCGTCAAACGATGTTTGCCGAGTTCGAGAAGATTGTGCACGAACGCGCGGAAGGCGGCGAATCCCTTACTCCTCAGGATCTATCCGACATCTATTATGAGCTGAACGTGAAATATCACGGTAAAGGCATGCAGGTAGACAAGGAGATCGGAATGGAATGGGCGCGAATTCCCCATTTCTACAACAGCTTCTATGTTTACAAATATGCGACCGGCTTCTCGGCCGCGACCAGCTTCTCCAAGCAAATCCTTGAGGAAGGCCAGCCTGCCGTTGACCGTTACCTCGGCTTCCTGAAGAGCGGCGGCAGCGATTACTCCATTAACATCCTCAAGAAGGCCGGCGTTGATATGTCCTCACCGGAGCCGATTCGTGAAGCGATGAGCGTGTTTGAAGACATCATCAGCCAAATGGAGCAATTGACGAAATAAACAGCCGCTATGGCAGTATGAGCGTATCTCAATTGACCAGTGGAATAAAATCCCTTGCCCTTTACAGGCAAGGGATTTTATACTGTTTGGAGGAAGGAGGTGTTCCCCATGAAAATTCAATGGTCGCTAATCGCAGCCTTATTGTTTGCCCTGATTACGGCTGTATTCGCCGTCATTAATGTCAATCCGGTCGCAGTGAATCTATTATTCGGCACAGTCAATGTACCGCTGATTCTGCTGATTATCGGGTGCTCGCTGATCGGGGGACTCATTGTCGGCACGTTCGGCATTTACCGTCAATATCAAATGCAGAAGGAGATCCGTTCGTTAGCCGAGCAACTTATACATATCCGTGAAGTAACGGGATACACCCCTGAAGTACAAGCTGCGGAAGAGGAAAGCAAGAAAGAACAGAAGGACGCCCCCGCTGAATAGGGAAGGCTGTTCGATTGAACCAAGGAGGCTGAACAATTAGTGGCGATACAACCGAATGAAACTTATGTGCTGAACCTGCTAAAAGAACTGCTCGATACACCGAGCCCAACCGGATATACCCATGACATCATGAAGCGGATCGAACAGGAAGCCGCAACGCTTGATGTTTCGCTCGAATGGAATGAAAAAGGCGGCGCCATTCTGTCCGTTCCCGGACAAGACGGCAGCCGTACGGTTGGTCTGAGCGCCCATGTGGACACGCTTGGCGCGATGGTTCGTGCCGTGAAATCAGAGGGCACGCTCCGTCTTACCTCCGTTGGCGGATACATGATGAACAGCATTGAGAATGAATACTGCATCATCCATACCCGCAGCGGCAAGAAATATACGGGCACGATCCTGTCCACGCATCCTTCCGTCCACGTATACAGCGATGCACGCGATTTCAAGCGCCAGGAAGCCCATATGGAGGTCCGGATCGACGAAATGGTGGAGTCGGCCGATGATGTGAAGAAACTCGGCATCGGGGTTGGAGATTTTGTTTCCTTTGATGCCCGTGCGGTCATTACGCCAAGCGGTTACATCAAATCGCGCCATCTGGATGACAAAGCCAGCGTCGCTGCCCTCTTCGGCTTGCTCGAAAGCATGAAGCGGGATAACTGGAAACCTAAACATAATGTAAAGCTTCTCATTTCGAACTATGAAGAAGTGGGACATGGCGCGGCTTACATTCCTGCCGACATCAATGAGATGATTGCGGTCGATATGGGCTGCATCGGCGATGACCTAAGCTGCAAGGAAACCGATGTATCCATCTGCGCGAAGGATTCATCCGGTCCCTATGACTATGACATGACCAGCCGTTTGATCCAGCTGGCCGAAAGCGAAGGCATTGCGTATGCGGTGGATATCTACCCTCATTACGGCTCTGACGCTTCTGCAGCACTTTCCGCGGGCAGCAACATCAAGGCCGCGCTGATCGGTCCGGGCGTCCATGCATCCCATGCCATGGAAAGAACGCATAAACAAGCCGTTCTTAACACCGTAAAGCTGCTGGCGGCCTACGTCAGTTGATCATTTTATAAACAACGTCTGTTCGCGTACTTTCACAAAAAAACATCCTCTCTTTAGAAGATGTTGTTGCTGTATGATCAAAATGGTTCAGCCACGCTGGCCTTATACTAACAAAGGGGCGTCCCGCCAAGGCATTATGCCTGGGGACGCCCCTTTATTTATGGATCGTGTGAATCCTTACGATTTCTTGCTCTGTTCAATCTTCTCCGCGAGCTCGTTCAGATAGGTCCAGCGCTCCATCAGATGCTCCAGCTCACGCTCCGTTTCCTCCTGAGCCTTCATCAGCTCCTGAAGCCTGGCTGCGTCGCTGCCGGCGGTCTCCATCTCGGATTGAATCGAAGCGAGCTTGCTCTCGGTATCCTCGATGAGCCCATCAATCTGCTCAAACTCCCGTTGTTCTTTGTAACTGAATTTCAAGCGCTCACGCGGCGCTTCTTTAGCTGAATCGCTGTCCCTGCCATCACTGCTCCCCGAAGCAGATTTGGCTATGGATGCTTCCGCCTTGCTCCCGGAAGCTTCACCGCCGTGACGCTGCATCCATTCCGCATATTCGCTGTAAGAGCCGACATGGACACGAATCTGACCGTCGCCCTCAAAGGCCATAATCTTGTCCACCGTTCGATCCAGGAAAAAGCGATCATGGGATACCACGATACAGACGCCCGGGAACTCATCTAAATACTGCTCCAGAACGGACAATGTCTGGATATCCAAATCATTGGTTGGTTCATCGAGCAGCAGCACATTCGGTGCGCTCATCAGCACCCGCAGCAGATACAAGCGGCGCTTCTCGCCTCCGGACAGCTTCGCAATCGGCGTCCACTGCAGCGCGGGCGGAAACAGGAAGCGTTCCAGCATCTGGGCTGCGGTAATCGCCGAACCGTCCGCCGTACGGACAACCTCGGCCTCATCCTTGATATACTCAATCACGCGCTGACTGCCGTCCATCTCCTGATGCTCCTGCGTGAAATAACCGAGCTTGACCGTCGGTCCGAGCACGACTTCCCCGCCACTCGGCTGAATCCGCCCGGCAATCAGATTGAGCAGCGTGGATTTGCCGCTGCCGTTCGGGCCTACGATACCTATCCGATCCTCGGGAACAGCGATATAAGAAAGGTCCTGAATTAACGTTTTGTCGTCGATCTTCATCCAGAGACCTTCAATCTCCAGAATTTTGCGTCCCAAGCGGGTGGAAGCGACCGAAACGTCCAGTTCACCGGAGCTGTGTACCATCTCCTGATCCTTGAGTTTCTCGAAGCGTTCTATCCTCGCCTTCTGCTTGGTCGTGCGGGCCTTGGCCCCTCTTCGGATCCAGGCAAGCTCGCTCCGCAGCAAATTTTGGCGCTTTTGCTCGGAAGCGGCTTCACGCTCCTCGCGTTCTGCCTTCAGCTCCAGAAAACGGCTGTAATTCGCCTCATATCGAAACAGCCGTCCGTGATCCAGCTCCAGCATAACATTGGCTACCCGGTCCAGAAAATACCGGTCATGCGTAATCATGAGCAGTGCGCCGCGGCGCTTCTGCAAATACTGCTCCAGCCAGGCAACGGATTCATTGTCTATGTGGTTGGTCGGCTCGTCCAAAATGAGCAAATCGGAAGGTTGAATCAAAGCGGCGGCTAATGCCACCCGCTTACGCTGGCCGCCTGACAGCGTCCCCATCTTCGCTTCATAATTCCGAATCCCCAGCTTGGACAGGATGGTTTTCGCATCGCTTTCAAGCTGCCATGCCTGCAGCGTATCCAGCGTCTGATTGAGCTTCAGCAGTTTCTGCTGCAGCTCCTCATGACTTGGATGCAGCTCCAGCAGCTCCATCGTTTCAGTATATTCCCGCACTGCCTTCATCTCCGGAAGATCGCCCTCAAACACCTGCTGCAGGACGGTTTTGTCCGGATCAAACTCCGGATTCTGCGCCAGGTAACGAACCCGGATGCGATTGCCCATCGATATTTTACCGGAGTCGGGCGGTTCGAGCCCCGCGATGACCCGCAGAAATGTGGATTTCCCCGTGCCATTCACGCCGATAATGCCGATTTTATCCTGATCCTCCATTCCGAAGGATGCATCTTGAAACAGAATTTTGTCTCCATAGCTTTTTGTTACCTGTTCGACGGTCAAAATATTCATTGTTATGATCCCTACTTACATCTATAGATTTCGTTGAACGTTTGTTTCATCGGTAAGATGGATACATTATAACGCAATCAGCACGGCAATCCCATAAGCTGCCGCTCCGCCGAGAAGCGAACTGACCAGATTGACTGCATCGTTGGACATCCACGAAGCGCCGCGCGTACGCACGGTATCTTCACCACAATGATGCGACACTTCCACCGATTTGCCGCACACACGGCAGCGATACATCACTTGTAATGTCGCTCCGAGGTACGAATCGGCGAAAGCTCCAACCAATCCGCCGGCGAGGGCTGCCAGGACATACGGCAATAGCTCTGCATCCATGCCGCTCCATCCGGCAAGCAGCCATCCGCCTGCCCCAATCAGTAAACTCCCTGCCGCTGCAGCCGTGGAGCCGACCCAGGACACGCCGCCGGATTCCCCGGCGGTCAGCACCTTGCCATTCAGCACGGAACGCGGGGGCTTCCGGCTAAGGCTGCCTAACTCCGTGGCCCAGGTATCCGCCGTTACCGTAGCCATTACGCCTATAAACAGGAATACCCACAGATCGGATTGAATCCATACGTTTAACAGACACAGCACCATGCCGATGCCGCCATTGGCGAAGACCTGACCCGCATCCCGCCGGCCTGTCTTGGCATAGGATTTCTCCAGGTCTGCCTTCCGCTGTTTCCCGTACCGGGATAGCAGTGTGGATGTAATGAAAAAAAGAAGCAGGGTTCCGAACCAAAACACGTTCCCTGCTCCGTAATATATGGTACCCATCAGAATAGCGGCTGCGGCTCCGGATTCCGATAGTGATCGTTTCCTGTAAGCGGCTCCTGCCACGATAAAAGCGCCTGCCGCTCCGATCAGCCAATCCATCTGTGACCCCTCCCATGTGTTAAAGCATATATCCGTTTACCCGATTTCGCAGCGGCCCAGACGGTCATCTCCCCAGAACAATTCGAACACGTCGCCAGATTCCGTCGGTCCTACACCAGCCGGTGTACCCGTGAAGATTAAATCACCTTGGCCAAGGCCATAATGCTCGCCGATGTAATCGATGATGTGCTGAAGGGAGAAGATCATATCCTTCGCATTCCCGCGCTGCACCTCTTCGCCGTTCTTCCTTACGGTAAAATCGATATCGCCCAGCTTCGCGGTCCCGGGAAACGCAATGGATGGCGTAAGCGGTGCGGAAGATTTAAACGCTTTTGCCGCCGTCCAAGGATGTCCCTTCTCTTTAATGACCGACTGTACGTCACGCAGCGTGAAGTCGATGCCAAGGGCCATCGTTTTTACAAGCTCGTCAACGGTCTTGCCTGGCGCGTAATCCTCCGCAAGCTGGATAACAAGCTCGCCTTCAAAATGAAGACTGCCGCGGTCCATCGGCAGCTTCAGCACGCTGCCATCCAATGGAACGACGGCATGCGAGGGTTTAAGGAAAATCATCGGCTCTTCCGGCACCGCATTGCCGAGCTCCGCCGCATGCAATTGATAATTACGACCTACACAATAAACGTTATTCACTAGGGCACACATAACATTAAAACCTCCATTTTCTTCGCCAGAATGGAACTTTGGGTGCAATTTTATGGATAAAAATCTGCCCCCATGTATCGGGGCGGTTCGTACAGATCATGATGGCGGGATTCATTCGGGCGAGCGATCTCATGCTCTTCGCATCATCCACCGTCCAGGCCATGGGCGTAATGCCGTTCTTCACCAGATCGGACGCAAAGGCCGCATCCAGGTGGGAATAGCCGATCGATAAAAAGGAACATTTCATTTGCTTCAAGCGCGCCAACAAATTGCGGGGATGCGCATCGATAATAAGTCCGGTTTTTACGTTAGGTTCCAATTCCTTGGCCTTCATCAAGGCTTTTGGCTCAAAAGAAGTAAGCACCACGTCCGGCAGCATCCGGTGGGCATGAATCCGCTCCAGAACGGCTTTCTCCAGGCCGGGATACATGTCGCCGCTCGTTTTAAGTTCGATATTAAGTTTCAATCGTCCTTTGACAAGCTGCAAAACCTCATCCAGCGAAGGAACCTGCTCTCCCCTGAATTGGCGTCCCTTCCATTCTCCGGCGTCCATCCTCCGAATTTGCTGCCAGGTCAGATCCTTCACCTTGCCTTTCCCGGTCGTGGTACGGTCCACACTATAGTCATGTATCACGACAGGGACCCCGTCCTGAGTCAATTGCACATCAATTTCCATCCAATGCACGAAGGGCTCATCCATCGCCATCTGAATGGCTGCGCGCGTATTTTCAGGTGCTTTACCGGAGAACCCCCGGTGAGCCACACATAAATTGTTCATGGTGGGACCTCCTTGATGTAAGGATTTAAAGAATTATTCCACTGCCTTGCCAGCGATAACTTTACCATCGAGCGCTATTTTTACGCCGCCGACAGATCGCTTCTCCACCTCTTTCAGCAAGGCCTCAGCTTCTTTGCCTTCGAGCGGGATGACCTGTCCGATCTCCGTACGGTAAGGCGTCAGCTTCAAGTCACATTCTCCTTGCTTACTGCATGATGCCTGGAATACGGCAGTTTTCCACGTATCTTCATTCGAGGATTTGGTAAATATGAAATTACCGGTACTGTAAGCAATCCACTTGCCTTTGTACTGCTCCAATCCCTGCAGCACATGGGGATGCCCGCCGATAATCAGGTCGGCTCCACCGTCAATAAACGCACGTGACAGATTAATCTGGTGAACATTTGGCGTTTTATGAAGCTCCTCTCCCCAATGGGCAACCACGACCACCAGATCGGCCTTGGAACGCGCCGCGTTGATCGCTTCAACCGCCTTGGGCAGCACATGGTCATATGCCCCGGCCACCCCCGGCCTGTTCTCCAGCGCGTACCACGTCGTCTCCGGAAGCACACGGCTGAATCCAAGCAAGGCAACCGTCATGCCCTGAAGCTCGAAATACTGGGCCGCGAAGGCCTCCTTCTCATTCCGTCCTGCGCCTACATAACGGATATCATGATCCTTTAAATGCTTCAAGGTATCCAGAAGTCCTTCTTGTCCTTGATCTAGGATATGATTGTTAGCCAGATTAACGGCCTCTACCCCGGCATCTCGCAGAGCCGGCAATATGTCCGGTGAGGATTTGAATACAAATTTCTTATTGGCAGCGCCAACACCTCCGGTCGTAACCGGCGTTTCCAGATTAAGTACGGTCAGATCATCCTCATGGAATGCAGTACCCAGATGCTTGTACGGATAATCGTACCCGTGATTCTTCAGCGCATCCTCCACTTTGCCCGAGAACAAGGTATCCCCGGCAAAATGCATGACCACCCGCTTGGCGAGAGCGGAATCGCCAGGATCATCTGCTGCGCTGCCTTCAGGCTCGGTCATATCGGAATCTGGGGGCTCGCCGGTCTCCGTCGTCTCTGTCGTCTTCGGAGGCATCGAATCCGTCCCCTCGCCGTCAGCTGGTTGTCTGGAACCCGGGTTACCCTCCTGCTCCCCTTCCATGCCAAACTCCGGCATACCGGGCGGATAAGCCGTTTGCTGAACAGGATCTTCCTTAAATTTAAAATGATAGACAAGCAAAGCAGCGATCATAATGATCAGACATAAGTTAAGTATGATCCAAACCTGACCGGTTCGCTGCTTACGGGCCTTCTTCTCGGCCTTGCTCTTCTCTGATCGTGACAGATGCATAGGTCACTCCTTTATTCACTTATAAGCTCGCGTAATAAGTCGCTCAACCCATTATACCAGCTTCCCTATAAAGAATAGAACCCCCCGTCACCGGGGAGTTCCATATCTAAGCATTCTATTCGAATTTCCGGTAATAACGGATTTACAGACCGATCAAGGTGATCACGGAATCGCTGAGCGCTTCCATGTATAGCGGATCGCTGTTCAAGGAGTCGATGCGCTCAAGCCGCATATCCATTTCCTTGGCAATGCTTTTGGCTTCAATATCCAGATCGTACAGAACCTCAAGATGATCCGAGACAAAACCGACCGGCGCAACCAGCACATCCTCGACCTGCTCTTCTTTATTCAGCGTTTGCAGCGTATCCAGTATGTCCGGACCGAGCCAAGGCTCCGCCGTCCGGCCAGCACTTTGCCATGTGAACTGCCACTGCTTGACGCCTGCCTGTTCGGCTACGGCTTTGGATGTCTCAAGGAGCTGATCCTGATAAGGATCTCCGATGGACAAGATGCGTTCCGGGAGGCTGTGAGCACTAAACAGCACTCTCACGCTGTCACGGTCAGCCCCTGCTTCCTCGAACTGGTTCAGCTTGGCGGACACCCGGTCCGCAAAGGCCTCGATCAGTTTCGGATGCATGTGATAGCTTTCAACAAACGAGATCTGAAGTCCCAACTCATCCGCTTTGGCTTGAGCGCGCTTCACGTAGGATCCGATGCTCATCGTGGAGTAATGAGGAGCCAGCACAATGCCGACCGCTTCCTTAATGCCGTCCCGCACCATTTGCTCAACGCCATCTTCGATGTATGGGGCAGCGTGCTTCAGTCCCTGATAGCATACAAACTCAAGATCGATCGCGCGAGGATCCGCATTCAATGTATCCTGCAGCGTGCGTACCTGTCGGTCCGTATTCTCCCGGAGTGGAAACACACCTCCCACAATCGCCTCATAGCGGTCAGTAAGCTCCTTAAGTTGCTCCTCCGACGGCTTATTCCCGCGACGGATATGGGTATAATAACTCTCGATTCCTTCCATGCTCTCCGGTGTGCCGTAGGACATAACCAACACGCCAATCTTGTTCTTCATACCATCTCACCTCTGACTAATAAAATATTCAACATTTAAGAGCGTTGTGCACCTGCCTGCAGTGCCTGAGCGGAGTATTCGTGAATATACGATGTCAACTCACGAAGTTTCTCCAGCGAAGCCTCCGGGAATAAACCGTGCCCTAGATTAAACACAAAGCCGGGCTCCTGAATCCCCTGATCGATAATCTCTTTCGCATACTGCTGGATGACCGGCATCGGTCCGGTCAGTACGGTCGGGTCCAGATTGCCCTGAACAGCATACTTATGCTCTAAACGGCGGCGTCCTTCTGCAATGGACACTCTCCAATCGAGACCGATGACATCCGTTCTCAGATCGGTAAGCGTAGGCAGCAGCTCACCTGAGCTCACGCCTGGAAAATAAATTTTCGGAACACTCAGGTCCTGAAGCTCTGCAAAAATACGCTTAATGGTTGGAAGGACATACGTTTGGAAATCCTGTGGAGACAAAGCCCCCACCCAGCTGTCAAACAATTGAAACGCTTTCCCGCCGTTAGCGACGTGGGCGCGCAGATAAGCGATCACCATATCCCCGAGCTTGTCCATCAGCGAGAACCATACCTTCGGCTCACTGTACATGAGTTCTTTCGTGCGAAGATAATTTTTGGATGGTCTACCTTCGATGAGATAGCTGGCAATCGTGAACGGAGCGCCCGCAAATGTGATTAGCGGCACTTCCAGCTCCTTATCCAGGATCCGGATGGTCTCCAGGACATGTCCAAGATCCCCCTCGACATCGATCGGGCGCAGTTTCTCTACATCCGCCGCAGATCGGATCGGATTATCAATCACCGGGCCGATATTTTTCACAATATCGAAGTCTACCCCGATCGAGGCAACGGGATTCATAATATCGGAATATAAAATAGCCGCGTCCACACCAAGCTTCCGTACGGGCATCAAGGTTACCTCTGCCGCCAGCTCCGGTTGACTGCATATTTCCAGTAAGGAGTACTTTTCTTTAATCTTTCGGTACTCCGGGTCGTAGCGTCCCGCTTGACGCATATACCATACAGGAACGTGGTTCACTTCCTGCTTGCGGCAAGCGCGAATGAATTGATCGTTATAGGTCATGATTAGGCCCCCATCAATGTGTATAAAGTTTCCTAAATTTCATTATGCCCTTTTTAAAAGTAAGTAACAACCGTCTTACATGGACATCCTATGAAAATCGCATGACAATCTTATGACATTGTTAGCATTTGGCACTTTTTAAATATGTTATACTGGAAGAACGGCATTTTTAGGGTAGTTCCACAATTCGCCCGGTTATTTCGGGCTCGACAGCTTAGAAAGGAAGTGAAGGGCACATTGACCAATTGGAAAATCAATCTCATTGTGCTTTGGTTCGGACAGTTTTTGGTCAACTCCGGGATGACCATGATCACCCCGTTCCTGACGTTATATCTGGCGCAAGACCTGAATGTCGTGGGAGATCGGGAAATAGGACTATGGGCAGGATTAATATTCGCTGCCAACTTCCTGACATCATTCATTTTTCAACCGATCTGGGGAAAGGTCGCAGACAAATACGGACGCAAAATCATGCTGCTGCGCTCCGGCTTCGGCATGGCGCTGGTCATTGCGTGCATGGGCTTTGCTACCCATCCATGGCATCTGCTGGTTCTGCGTCTGCTGAACGGTACCATATCGGGATTTAACCCTGCGGCAATATCGCTCGTATCGGGTACAACGCCCAAGAATCGAATGGGATTTGCGATGGGCATCATGCAGTCCGGACAAGTTGCAGGCACGATTCTTGGTCCGTTGATCGGCGGACTCATGGCAAGCTGGGTCGGATTCCGGCCAATCTTCTATATCACGGGCGGATTGATTTTTGCCGCTTCGATGCTTGCCTTGTTCCTCGTCAAGGAAAATTTCAACCGCGAGCAGGCGGCCAAGGCGCCGCAGCCTTCGGTTATAGCCGGGCTCAAGGAGCTGAGCCATATTCCGCAGCTGCCGGCGTTATTCGCCGTCACGTTCCTGCTGCAATTCGCCATGATCAGTCCCATGGCGCTGCTTCCGCTGTACGTTCAGAAGCTTCATGGAACAGCGGTGGATATTGCGATATGGGCCGGGTTCGTTGTGGCGGTAACGGGGCTGTCGAACATGATCGCTTCCCCGATTCTCGGCAAGCTCAGCGACAAGGTCGGCGCGCACCGCATCTTGACCTACGCCTTGATCGGTACGGGACTTACGCTGATCCCGCAAGCTTTTGTTCAATCGGTATGGCAGTTGATTATCGTACGGTTCATGATGGGCGTCTTCATGGGCGGGCTGCTGCCAAGCGTCAACGCGCTGATTCGCTCATACACGCCGGACGGCATGGAAAGCCGCTCCTTCGGCTTCAATACAAGCTCGCTAGCGCTTGGCAACATGCTGGGGGCGGTGATCGGCGGATTCTTATCCGGCTTCATCGGCATCGAAGGATTGTTTATTACTTCCGGCTGTCTGTTGATCATCAATATGATGTGGGTGAGAAGAAAGCTGTTCTCGCAAAGGCCTTCGCCCAAATATCGTTGATCCCCCGGAGTCTGTCATCTATAGCTTGAGCTTGTCTCCAAACAACAAGGGGCTGTCCCGTGGTCTGCATCGACCCAAGGACAGCCCCTTGTTCTGTTATTCATACCACTCGCCCAAATCTGACTTCCAGTCGACAGCCCAATGGCTGCACTCCTTCCAATGGTTATCTTATCGTCCAGCACAGCTCGCTATTGGTTGATTCATCCTTTAACGCGTGCAAGGATCAGCCCGTCATAAGCAGGCAGCAGTGTGCTGACCAGCCTCTTGTCCGTCGCAATGACTTCATTAAACCGGCGTACCGCTTGAACCGAAGGACCGTTCTTGTCCGAGTTCAGCGTTCTGCCGCGCAAGAAACAGTTATCCCCGGCAATAAGGGCACCCGGATTCGCTAGCTCCAAAGCATAATCCAAGTAAAGGGGATAGTTCTCCTTATCCGCATCAATAAAGAAAAAATCGAAGGTTCGTCCTTCCTGCTTCAACGCTGCCAAACTGTCCGCAGCCGGACCGATCCGGTACTCCACCCGATCCTTGAATCCGGCCTTCTCCAGATGCCTGCCTGCAAGCTGCGCGTATTCTTCCTTAAGCTCAAGGGAGGTGAGCTTGCCGTCCGCAGGAAGCCCTCGGCATAGACAGATCCCGCTATAGCCGCCAAGGGCGCCGATTTCGAGAATATTCCTGGCGCCGGCAGTCTGTACCAGCATGGTCAGCAATCGGCCATATGCCGGTGCCACCGACACCTCTGGCATCCCATGCTCGCGGATGGCCTCTATCACGAACTGAAGCTCTTCATCTTCAGGGTATAATTGGTTAACATAATCATCAGGGGTCGTAAGCAATGAAGCCGCCTCCTTTGTCTTAATTAAGAAACGTTGTTTCCCGTTAAACCTAACGAGAACTATCATATGATAATTGTCTTAGTCAATGCAATCGCCTATACTATATAGATTGAACCGGCGGCGACTATCGCCGTACACATGTTAAATGGAGTTGACATCGTTAATGCCTCGATTACAATTGATCGCGACGGCCCCGATGGGGCTGGAAGCCGTCGTTGCCCGCGAGTTGAAAGAGCTCGGGTACACCGACATGGAAGTAGAGAATGGTAGAGTGACCTTTACAGGTGACCTGATTGATATTTGCCGCTGCAATCTGTGGCTCCGGACGTCCGACCGTATTCTCGTCAAGATGGGTGAGTTTAAAGCCTTTACCTTCGATGAGCTCTTTGAAGGAACCAAAGCTCTTCCATGGGAAGAGTGGATTCCTGCTGATGGCGAATTCCCTGTGGAAGGGCGTTCCCATAAATCGCAGCTTAGCAGCGTTCCCGCCTGTCAGGGCATCGTAAAAAAAGCAATCGTGGAGAAGCTGAAGCTCTCGCACCGTACGGAATGGTTCCCCGAGGACGGCCCCCGTTATGTAGTCGAGGTTTCTCTATTGAAGGATCGAGCCATACTGACCCTTGATACCACAGGACCAGCCCTTCATAAACGCGGCTATCGCAAGCTGGTTACGGAAGCTCCGCTGAAGGAAACCATGGCTTCCGCTCTGCTGCAATTAAGCCGCTGGGGCCCGCATCGTCCGCTCTATGACCCGTGCTGCGGTTCGGGCACCATTCTGATCGAAGCCGCGATGATGGCCTGGAATATTGCGCCCGGCCTGCGCCGCTCGTTCCCGTCCGAGCATTGGGATATTATTGGGGACAACCTCTGGGAGGATGCGCGCGAGGAAGCTTTTGACGCTGTGAAGGACGATATTCCGCTGCATATCGCCGGAAGCGATATCGACCCGAAAGCGATCGAAGTAGCCAAGGCCGCCGCTAAAAGTGCGGGACTTGCCGGCGAAATCGACTTTAGGGTTCTCCCTGCAGCCAAAGCCATCCCTGAGGGCGAATTCGGCTGTATCATCACCAACCCGCCATATGGCGAGCGGTTAAGCGAGAAAGAGGAGGTTGAGCGCCTCATTCGCCAGCTCGGATCCGTAACGCACTCACTTCCGACCTGGTCCTTCTTCGCGCTCAGCCCGACCAAGCAATTTGAACATTACTTCGGACGCAAGGCGGACAAGCGTCGCAAGCTGTTCAATGGCCGGATCGAATGTCAGTATTATCAATACCTGGGCCCCTTGCCGCCGCGTAACAAATCGGCGGAATAACGAAATGACGCTTCTTGCAAACGCCGCCCTTGGGCGGCGTTTTTTGCTCGGTCATCCGGGCCAAGCTATAATAAGAAGACTGTGATTAAAGGATGTTTTTCAAAAAAAGGAGGATACCCACGTGCTCTCATCCCCATCATGGAGCGATATCCGAAGCCGGGTCTCCAAAGGGCTGCATTACCGGTACACCGCATATTTATTATTCCTTATCCTCATGATGTACAAGCTGATCATGCTTGATCATCATCTCCATATTACCAACATGAAGCTGGATCAGGCAGACTATGTGATCGCTGTCGGCTCGCTCCTGCTGATCTCCTTCTGGACCTTGTGGCTTCCGCCAAGAGGCCGACTTGCAGCTTTAACTTTATTAAATCTCTTATGGACGGGGATCCTGTACGCCGATTTGATCTATTACCGCTACTTCGATGATTTCATAACCGTGCCGGTGCTTATGCAGGCCGGACAAGTCGGTTCCCTCGGGGATAGCATACGTTCCCTGATTCATGCGTACGATCTGTTCTTTTTTATCGATTGGCTTATTATTGTCCCGTTTACCGCCGTGATGGTATTCCGCAAACGGAGAACCGCCTTGGAAACCTATGCACTCCCGGGTGAATATCGCCAGCATCGGCGGAACCGGATCATTCGCCGGTTGGTTACAGGCACGCTTGTGTTCATCCTGGGCATGATCATGACTTTCGTTCCGATCAAGAAAGCGTCCAATACATGGGCCGTTGGCCTCTTTGAAGGCAATTGGTGGAATATTACGCTGTATAATGTGACGGGACTGATCGGCTTTCACGGATATGATATCTACCGTTATGGACGAGATCATCTCGTGGGGCAGCCCAAGCTGGCAGAGGAAGAGGTCAACCAGGTCAAGGCATGGTTTGATACCAAGCGTATGGAGCCGTCCGATACGGGCGCCTTGTTCGGCAAGTATAAAGGCAGCAATGTCATCATGATTCAGACGGAGGCCTTTATGAATTTTGTCATCGGCCAGTCGATCGAGGGTCAGGAAATCACCCCTAACTTCAACCGATTGATGAAGGACAGTATGTATTTCAGCAATTTCTATCATCAAACCGGTCAAGGGCGAACGTCCGATGCGGACTTTGTCACGCACAGCTCCTTGCTTCCGCTCCCCACAGGTTCCGTATTCACGCGATATGCTGACCGCGAGTACGATACCCTTCCGGAGATTCTGAAAGAACAGGGGTATGGAACAAACGTATTCCATGCCTATGACAGCAGCTTCTGGAACCGTACCACAATGTACCGGGAAATGAATTACGACCGATTTTACAGCAAGAAGGATTTTGAAATGAACGATGTGCAGGGATGGTCATTAAGTGACAAAGCGTTCTTCGCGCAATCGCTGGATGAGATGAAAGGCATCAAACAGCCCTTCTATTCCTTCCTCATTACGTTAACGAGTCATCATCCGTACTATGTACCCAAGGATGCTGCGAAGCTGGATACGGGGGCTTTCGAAGGCTCGATATTCGGGAACTATCTGCAGTCGATCCACTATGTCGACGAAGCATTTGGCCAGTTCGTCGAGCAGATGAAACAGCAAGGGTTGTGGGATAACACCATATTGCTTATCTATGGGGATCACGACAATTCGATCAAGGAAAAAGCGGACTATGAGAAATTCCTGGGACGAGACCTGAATGCACTCGACATGGAGCAAATCATGAACCAGGTTCCCCTCCTCATCCGCCTGCCTGACGGAGGGCATGCCGGAGTTTACCCGGAGGCCGCCGGCATGATGAACGTGACGCCGAGCATCCTTCATCTGCTCGGTGTATCGGATGAGCCGTATTACTGGATCGGCAGCCATCTGTTTGATGATAAACCTCGCCTGATTCCGCTGCGCAGCGGCGCTTTTTCCGATGAGAAGGTATTCTACCTGCCCACCGAGACGGCCGGGCTTGAAGGTGGAACCTGTTACGATCTGACGACGCGTCAGCCAACTGACATCCAGGCATGCCGTGACGGATATGATGAGACACAGAAGCAGCTGCGGATATCCGATCAAGTGATCACGTATGACCTGCTGAAGTTATATAAAGCAGAAGGTGAAGCGAATACTCGATAACCGCGCCTAACGTTAGTAAATTTCAATATTTTAGCCTCTCACTGCTGTTGAATGAGGCTGCTAAACGAAACAAACCAGGCTGATCTCACTCATCGGCCTGGTTTGTTTTTTGGGGCTAGGCAATGTCCGAACACACACCCAAGCTGGATTTATGGGGGGGCATCTTTTTACTGATTGCATTTCATATCAAGCGCGCCGGGTAATCGAATCAAGATGTTTCCTACGGCTGACAAGCGTTCCGTACATCAGCACAAGCCCCATCAATGCCAGGCTAGCTGCAATCCCCAGCGTCATATAGGCAATGTCCGGTGCAAAAAGTCGTATGGAATTCCAAGGGGAGCTTGTCAGCCGCGTGAAGAGCGGAATGATGCCGGCTGAAACCGCAAAGAGAAACAAACTCAGCGGAAGCGTGAGATATAACTTCAAGCTGCGTTTCTGCATTCTTAGCAGCATCCATATCACGATAGCGAGCAGAATGATCAAAGTTAGCGCCAATCCCCAAATCACCGGATGGATTCCAGCGGAAGGCGGTTTCGGGTCTTGTCCGTCTAATATCCCTCTCAAATCCTTGGAGACCTGAATCAATCTGGCTTCCTCCAGAATGTGGTCCTTGTTGGTTAAAATAACGGCCCCTACGCCCCGTTCCGGGACGAAGAAGATTTCCGCCCGTGCTTCCGGTGTTGATCCGGAGTGCCATACCATTCTCTCGCCTTGTTCCGTCTCGCTTATTCTCCAGCCAAAACCATAGGCACGATCCGGTCGATGCTGAACTAAAGGCGACAGGAGCAGCTCCTTGTATTCCCGACTAAGCAACATGTCATTATCTTGGAGCAAAAATTGGAGATACCGCGCCATATCGTCGATACTCGCCGAGATATAACCATAAGAAGCACCGCTGTTGTCATAGGGGACGCTGCTCACTCGCGGATAGCCGAACCATGATTGATACCCATGTTCAAATCCGGTTTGAACCGCCCGCTCCTGATCGGCTGCAGCCGTACTCATGCCCAGCGGGCCAAACACATGCTGCTCCATATAATCGGCATAGGATTGACCCGACACCTCCTCCAGAACAGCTCCCAGAATCATGTAATTGGCGTTGCTGTATTGATGTTGTTCCCCTGGTGGACTGTTAAGCTTCGTGTTGGAGAGATGGCGCACATTCTCTTTCAGGGCTGAAGCATCCTTCGCACCCACATCGGAATACGCCAAGCCCGTATATGTACTATATCCGCTCGTCTGAGCCAGCAATTGCCTTATCGTTATTGACGATACCTCAGAAGACGCTTCGGCTGCAAACCACGGCAAATAGGTCCCAACGGATTCATCCAATTCGACCTGGCCCGACTCGACAAGCTGGACAATCCCTAACGCCGTCATGGATTTGGAGAGAGATCCGAGTAAAAATGGAGTTTTGGAGCTGACCGTACTGCCCTCTGCTGTAACACCATAACTGTTCGTAAACACGATGTCCCCATCCTGCACGATGGCAGCGGAAAGACCCGGAATTTGATATTCCTCCATCGCCGCTTTCATGTAGAGGTCAACCTTATCAGCCATGACTTCTTCTGCTTCAACAATATTCCCCCATGTCGGAAGCACGAAAGCCAGTACGGTTAATACGACATACGTCCACTTCTTTCTCACAATACGTTTCCTCCTTCTGTAAACGGGAGGAGATCTCTATGTTTTCTTCTTTTACCGAAGACATGGGTCAGAATTGTAACGAGCGCCGAAATCGAAAGGCTAAATACGATCAACATCATATTCCACCACGTCTGATCGGATATTCGGTACAGCAGATTGAAGCCGATTATCTCATACCCCTTCACCCATGCCGTCGTTAATGCGAAGGAAAATAACAGCTGACATATGATATAGACGGCCGCAAAAACCAGCGAATATTTCAGAAAGCCCCATACGCCCAGCCGCCCGCTGCGCTGTCCCGGAGGTTCTTCAGGAACAGACTCGAGATCCATGGCGTCTTGCACTCTAACCAAACCTTGCACCTCTGCATAATCCCTGACATACATATCGGGAGAGCCCAGATCTTCAAGACCATACTCCCCGTGCTCCCGGCTTGCCTCCAAATGTTCCCGGATCTGTTCGACAACGGCTTCCACCTGGTTTGACGTCATTTCGTACCGCATCAACTCGCGGCGAACGTCCGCGACAAATTGTTCTTCTTCATAGGATAATGTCATCATCTCTGGCTCTCCTGTTCCACGCCATCTGCCATTCGCTGTACATTCGATGAAAGCAATGATCGAATATCCTGCTGCAGCTCCTGCCACTCCTGGATTTTCTTATCCAGAAACAAATCTCCGCTTGGCGTTATTTCGTAATACACTCTGGCTTTGCCGCTCTCGCTAAGCTCCCTCGTATCCGTCACCCATCCCTGATCTTTCAGCTTGGACAGGATGGGATAGATGCTTCCTACTCCCTTCAATTTCAGTCGGTGTTTCTCCAGCTCCTTCATGATCTCGTAACCATAACTCTTGCCATGACTCAGAATGGCCAATACGCACATCTCCAAATGCCCTTTTATTAAACTTGTTCTATCCATGACAACAATTTAACAGAATTATATATCGGAATCAAGTATATAATTCAAATGCGTATATAAATTAAAAAAAGCCCGTTCATTAGCTCGAAAGCTATTGAACGGACTACACAGGATCATAAACTACTTTTTAGCTGAACGAAGCTTGGACAGACGTTCCTTCTCTTCGCCTAACAACTCTTCCGCCAATTCCACGGCGTTTGCGTTCCCCTGCTCAATCACTTGGGCGACTGCTTGCTCCGTATGGGATAACGAATTCTCCGCTTGCTGAATCAGCTGTTCCGTCGGGTGGGACATTGCCGAGGATACGGCACGGTGCAGCTTCTCCACGGAATCTAGCGCACTGTTGCTTGGGCTGTTGGAATGAAGACTGGAATCGTGACTGTTCATGACGGATGCTCCCTTCTAAAGTTGTTGTTCCTGCTGCCCCCTTAGCATGGATGGCTGAGCCAGGAACTATACCCGAAGCATGGGAATTTTCCGCGAAACTTCGATTCTGAAGTAACACACAGCCAGTTGTTTGTTATTTCACAAACGGCAGCGCCTTTGCCAGCACTTCATCCTCTGTAGGCGCGCTGACATAACGGCCATTGATATACATGAAGGCGCGTTTGCCGCAAGGACCGCAATAGGATTTGCAGCCGATCTTAATGTCGGCATCCGGTACCATTTTCTTAATTTTCGGGATCATTGTCTTTAACTTCGTATGTCTGCACTTCTCGCAGACGCGAATATCATTAGCCATTGTACATTACCTTCTTTATTCTGAAGTAACCTAGTGGTCGCCGTGATTGCCCTGGGACGGATTCGTAATGACAAAGCCTTCCTGAGGGAAATAAAGATAGTCGATTTTGACGCCGTCCAGGAAAGGTTGTCCCGCTTCCAATATGACGTCGATCTCTTTATCTGTGGATACGATGACATCATTTTCCTTCGGCGTATCCAGATCCAGACCGTAGTGGGCATGATCACCATGCGCATGGGTTACCAGTACGCGAATTTTCTTGTCCTTGTTCTCTTCCTTGTCCAGCTCTCTCTTTAACACCTTGGCGGCATTACGGGTAATTTTACATTTCACGTATATTCATCTCCTCACGGATGTTTCATTCAATATGTTATTGTAGACCCCTGCCGGTTTTTTCGCAAGGGTCCTGTCCGTATTGTTACATCCGAAAAGCTCGTTTACCGTACGCGCTTGGCGGGGCCTTGATTTTCACCGAGCACACCTGGATATTTCCGCTCGACGCGGGATACGAACCAATTCATCAGCAGCATCGTGAATCCGATATCGTCGATCGGCAGCAAAGGCATAAAGTCCGGCAGCACCCAGTACAGCACAACCGGAACCAGAAATAACAGCTTGTCCCCGAGTGTAACCCGGGAAGAGGTTAAATAACCGAATATCCGCTGGAATACGTGCGACCAGCGCCGAAGCGACCACAATCTTCTCCACTTCATATTGTTCCCTCCATTCCAGGCAGCATGTCTATATCATTACCCAATTAACAGGGTTGCAGCAATTAAAGCACGAAAATAGGCCACTGCCTTGTAATCCGTAAAAGCAGCGGCCGTATTCTTCTATTTTTACGTTGAATAGAACTTATCGTTTCATAATATATATCCTATTTCAAAGACATAAACGCAGCTAGAATGGATCCCGCCTCGACGCACAAATCCTCGAAATCCTCAAGCGGCAGCGGATTCATCCCATAACCAATCTCCACGGTAAAGCCCGGCCTCCGGTAATGCTGAATATACCAATCTTTATATCCCGCATCACTACCCTGCAGCTTCACCGGCCTGTAACCGCTGGCCTGACCTAATCTTCTGGCCATGTCCTCACTCTCCGGAGGTTCGTAGTCCCTGTAATTCCAGTAGATTTCCCGCCCTTGACTGTGAAGGGAAATGGCCCGTTCCGGAGATGTCGATAATGTATGCTGATAGACAGCTTCGGCTTCCGGCTCGCTTAACGGCTTAGTCCCCGCATAATCCTGCGGAGACGGACGGATTTTACCCCTTCGTGCGACTTCCTCATGCCAATGTGCAGGGAACTGGTCACCCAAATCCACGCCGTTTATATTAGCCTTCCAGCGCCGAAAATCCTCGCGTCCGCCATTCCACTCGAGCAGACGTTCATAATAGGGATGCGAAGGAGTGACTCCTTCTTGTACAAGCTCTACCCCGTCCGGGTTAGCCATCGGCACAACCCATAACGTATAGTTCCGGTACCAGTCATCCGGCTCCTGAAAATAAACCGGTGACTCTTGCGATAATGCCCTGCCGTACTCCTCCATGAATCGCATCAGACACGGGGTTGTGATCCATTCATTGGCATGAAGTGCTGCATTGATATGCAGGTTCTTGGGGCCTTTACCGATTTTGGCCGCATATAGCGGTTTGCCGAGCACGCTTCGGCCGATGACACTCCACTCGATAACAGGGTAACGCAGCTGCATCTCTTGTATATCGCGTTCCAGATCCCCCGGTCCGTATTCGCCGGTTAATCGTATCATGCGTCTAGGCGTGGTGCCCGGCAGAACGATCGTTTTCCCCTGCGGCAGATGATGAGCCGATAACCCGGGATTCAGTTCTTCCAAGGCTTCCTTCCGAAACCGGAACGTATTGGCAATACTATCAAAGGTATCATGTTCCTGGATGACATACCTTCGGCGCAGCGATGCAGGAAGATAGAGCATTTGCCCCTGCTGGAGATACGGCTGCTGTGCCGCCCATGGATTCGCCGTAATCAGCTGTTCATACGCCAGACTATATCTGGCAGCCACGCGTCTTAGCGTATCGCCTTTCTGTACGACATATTGCTGCATATTGGATTCCTTTCCGCGGCAAAGCCGCTTCAATTAGCGTCCATTCCATGTATATGAGCAGCCGCTTGTCCAACATGTATGATGCAAAAGATCGAAAAATGCGCCATATCCCGCTCATTTTCTAAACTGAGCACTGAAAATAATAAAGGCAGGACAAGGTCTTATTCCTTGTCCTGCCTGCGTTTTCTGCTCTTATTCATTCTGGATTAGCTCTTAGTATGAAGGTGAATTATAGCCTTGTAATTTGCCAGACAACAGGTGTCCGCTTGATATGATCTCCGAGCCATTCGGTCGCGATGCTCTGAAAAATAACCGGATCTCCTGTACAGAAGAATTGATGCACCGGGCTCTCCATGCTGCTCGCAAGCTGGCCTTTATCGTACAGGATCGTGCTGACCTCGCGAGCTGTTTCATCGGCGGAGCTGATCAGTTTCACCGACGGCCCCATGACCGTTTGGATCGTATTCATCAGAAACGGATAGTGAGTACACCCCAGGATCAGACAATCAATGGAGGTATCCTTGATGCCTCTCAAGGATTCTTGTACCACCTGTAAAGCATCCTTGGATCGGAACAATCCGTGTTCGACGAGCGGCACCAGTTCGGGACAGGCTTGGCTTTCTACCTCGACGTAAGGCGAGAGCTGTTTCAGAGCCGCTGTGTATGCTCCGCTGCCAATGGTTCCGACTGTACCGATCACGCCGACGTTACCGGTCTTCGTTGCGCTTATGGCGGCACGCGCCCCTGGGTGAATGACACCGATGACGGGTACAGGAACTTTGGACGAAATATAATCAAGCGCCGCCGCCGTAGCCGTATTACAGGCGATCACAATCATTTTAGGATCATACTGAATTAAATAATCTACAATTTGCTCCGTAAATAAACGGACTTCTTCCGGCGTACGGGGTCCGTAGGGTGCGCGGGCTGTATCTCCGAAGTAAATAATTTTCTCTCTCGGGAGCTGTCTCATCACTTCTTTAGCGACAGTCAGCCCGCCGACACCCGAGTCTAGTATTGCGATTGCTTGCTGCACGAACCCACCGCTTCCTTCTTGTCAAATTCATGGTTTACAGTGATACCATATGTCATTTCGGATCGAAATGTACCTTAAATCTTACCCCAATTCCCCCCTATCTTCAACAAGATCGCTGCTGCAATAGACGGCTGGTAATTTGTTCAAGAAATTGTAGGACTCTCGCGCCAGTCGCTGACCGTAGGTAGTTTATACTATAGTAAGCGCGCGTATAGCAAAGGAGAATTTCACGTGAAGGACAACATACATCATACCGACCTTATGGAAGCTGCGAAGCAGTTTATCGAGCTTTGTTATGCAGAATTAAACCGTACCCCGGAAGAAGCCGAGGCCCGGCTCCTGGACATCCGCTCACAGATCAAGCTGACAGGTACATATGAGCATACGCTTGAGGAACTAACGCATGGGGCCAAAATGGCTTGGAGAAACAGCAACCGCTGTATCGGCAGACTGTTTTGGGATCGCCTTAAGGTAGTCGATGCCAGACACTTAACCGAGACCTCTGACATTTTCTCAGCACTCCTTCATCATATCGAGATTGCCACCAATGGCGGAAAAATCATGCCTACGATTACGATATTCAGGGCTGCACGTCCAGGGGAGGCCCCATTGATGATCAAAAACCACCAATTGATTCGGTATGCGGGTTACGAAACGCCAGACGGGACGGTTGGCGACCCGGCTTCCCTCTCCTTCACGAAGGAATGCATGGATCTGGGATGGCGGGGAGACTTGACCGACTATGATGTGCTGCCACTGGTTGTGCAGCAGGGGAATGAGCCTCCGGAATGGCTTCCGATACCGAAATCCCACGTGCTGGAGGTCCCCTTGGAGCATCCCGAACTTCCTGCTCTGAAAGCGGAAGGAGTAAAATGGTATGGGGTGCCTCTCATCTCGGACATGCTGCTTGAAATCGGCGGCATTATGTATACGGCCGCGCCGTTCAACGGCTGGTATATGGGAACCGAGATCGGAGCCCGTAACCTTGCAGACGAAGGGCGCTACAACAAGCTTCCGCTTATTGCCAAGCTGATGGGACAGGATACTTCCAGCGAAACGACCTTATGGAGAGATCGCGCGTTGGTCGAGCTCAATGCTGCCGTACTCTATTCCTATAAAAAAGCTGGCGTCAGCATCGTGGACCATCATTCGGCAGCATCCCAGTTCGGTTTGTTTGAACAGCGGGAACAGCAGGCCGGGCGGGAGCTCACAGGGGATTGGAGTTGGCTGATTCCTCCGGTCTCGCCGGCTACAACACATATTTTCCACAACTCTTATCATAACGACATCCGTTCGCCGAATTTTCATTACAGGGACAAGAAAAAGTAGTTTGGTCTTTATCTTTCGAGTAGTTTATACACAGCAAAGCCGGGGCTGTTTGCCGCCCCGGCTTTCATGTATTTTGGCGTAATCCTTATCCTCGTAAATGAGTGCTGAAACGGTCATCTGATCCTGAATTAATCGTTGACCTTCACTTCCGCAGCAGCGGGAACATAGGCATCTTCTTCAAAATCCTCGTCAAACGAGGAAACCTGCGCAATTTCCTCTTCCGCCAGCCAGCTTTCTTGCCGGTTGCGCCAGGACTGAATATCGGAGATCACGTTCTCCGCCCGGTCCGTCATGATGCCGATCAGGTTGACGCCCTGCTCTCCTACCTTCTCTGCTGCCTCCTGCACCTTGGTGCCGATGCCGCGGGCGCCGTCGGCAATGTCATTCCGAAGCTCTTTGCCGGATTTTGGAGCCAGAAGAAGTGCGGTAACAGAACCTGCAACACTGCCGATCAATACTCCCCAGAGGAGTCCTTTGCTCTTCTCTTTCATATTCCATCTCTCCTTCTATTTGGCTTGCCCTTCGCCGGACTTGGAGGTGTACTTGTTCCATGAATGCCAAAGCGTCATTCCGGCATCAACCCACCGGAACATCTCCCCGATCTGCCGTTCATTATCGAGGCGAGCACGTTCCAGATGCTCAATGGCGGTTATGGAAGCTTTTTTCCCTACAGCATGAACCGCATCGGCCGTCTTGGCTACCGCTGACGCAGCATCGGACATGGAAGCGGCAAAAGCTTCGCCTGCCGCCAGCTGACGCTGTATCATCTCTAACGAGACGGATGCCTGCACCAGCACTTGCGAGGCTTCCTGTGTCAATCGAGCACTGTCTTCCTCAAGCCGGCCCAGCATGGTCTCGGCCCGCCCGATCAGCTTTTTAACCGACACCATCATGACCACCGCCGCAACCGCGATCAGAACGATACCGATGGCAGCAGCCAGTGCACTCCATTCTGTCATGGGGAACTCCTCCTTTCGTCCGACCGGGCGAATGCCTAGTCGCTTGATGCATTATAAGCAGCATGGGCTTGTCTTGACACAACATTGGCGATTTTTTTATTCCAGCACAGCAGGACCACGAGTTTCCCGCAATTTCGGAACATGCAAGCGCTTGAGATAACACCAACAAAAAAACAGACCGTTCAGGGATTCCCTGAAGGCCTGTTAAGGATCGTGTGTATGGAAGAGCCCATGGCATCATGGGATATTTCTTTGTGAAACTATATAACCATTAGTACATCTCGTTCTTTAAATACTCACGGACATTTCCCGCAAATTGCTCCAGCACATCAGGCAGAATCGGGGTTAAAGAATGAAGCGTATGCCTCTCCCAATCATAGTAGTCCTGCACGAGCGGTTTGCGTAATCGGACCAGCTCCAGCAGCACCTTATGAACCTCTTCGGGGAATACCTTTTCCTCATGATTAATATCCATGATATCTTCATAACTGCTGGCATCCCGCATAATAAATCCGTCAATCAAGTAGCTGCCGACATCCGTCACGACTTCGATCGCCAGATGAAGCGCACGCTCCTGAACCAACCCCAGCACCAGGCCTCCGTCCCATGATTGTGCCGCAGCACGCAACCCTTCCGCAATTTCAGGAATCGCGCTCAGCCGCCGTTCAATTTGTTCTTGATTTACATAATACACCGCAAATCTCCTCCAACCCGTTGTTGTAAGTCTATATCAATGCCTACACTTCAAAATCAACGCTAAGCGTATGATCTTTCACCGTATTGATGTATTGGATCACTTCCTGGTGAACAGGATGAACCGCATATGCTTGCAAATCTTCAAGATTGTCCACTTCAACGATCAATGCCAAGTCATATGAACGCTCCGAGCGAATTACATCTGCGCCCGCCTCAAGGGATCTAAGCATCGGAATCTTGCCATCCATATCGCGCAGCACCTGCACCGTCTTCTCAATATTCTCTGCGGATGAGTCCTTCAATTTGAAAAAAACAATATGTTTAATCATCGTCCGTTCCTCCATCTCTAGCATGTATGTAAATCTTTCGTATCTATCATACCCCGTTCGTCCGGAAAAAGAAATCGCTCCCACCAACATATCGGAAGATCGGCTGCGCCAGATCTAACCAAATAGGAGCGCCGTCTGGCTTACACCAGAGCGTGCTCCTGAAATCAACACTCTATTTAAGGGAATAACGCTGAATCACGAACTTAATTGATTCAGCATGTTCTGGGCAATCCAGACGCCGGCGGCTCCTGCCTGAGCAAGCCCCCTGGTAATGCCCGCACCATCACCGCCACAATAAAGTCCCTTGATTTCCGTCTCGAAGGACTCCGTCAGCTTCGGTCTTGCGGAGTAGAACTTGGCCTCCACCCCGTAGAACAATGTGTGCTCCGACGCGATTCCCGGCGTGACTTTATCAAGCGCTTCGACCATCTCGATCAGGCTTTTCATGGTGTTGTACGGCAGCACCAAGCCAAGATCACCTGGAACGGCTTCCTTCAGCGTCGGCTCCAGAAACCCTTCGCGAATTCGGCCCTCGGTGGATCTCCGGCCGCGGAGCACGTCGCCGTATTTCTGTACAATAACCCCGCCGCTGGATAGGTCGTTAGCCCGCTTGCATATTTCACGCGCATATTCGTTCGGCTTGTCAAACGGCTCCGTAAACTTATGGGATACGAGCAGCGCAAAGTTCGTATTGGCTGATCCCAATGCCGGATCTTTATAAGAATGGCCATTGGCTGCCATAACCCCGCTATGGTTCTCAACCACAACATGACCGGAAGGATTGCTGCAGAACGTACGCACCCGGGTTCCCACCGAGGTGTTAAAGATGAATTTGCCTTCATACAAATGCTCATTGATCTCGCGCATGACCACATCCGAGGTTTCAACCCGAACGCCCACGTCCACCTGGTTATTATGCATTTTCAATCTGCGTTTTTTCAATACACTGGTCAACCAGGCAGAGCCGTCACGGCCAGGGGCGACCATCACCAAATTCGCCTCATGGACCTCCCCGCCTTTCATTGCGATGCCGGTAACGCGATGGGCTCCGTCTTCTTTGACGGTGACAATGTCCTCGACCTCCGCCCGAAAAGCCATATCAATTCTTGTCTTCAAATATTCATATATCGACTTCAGTATCTCCAAATTCTGCTCGGTTCCAAGATGTCTTACCTGAGCGCGAAGCAGCTTCAGGCCCGCTGCGTATCCACGCTGTTCAATATCCCGGATCGCATTTGTTGTCGGATCCGTGATGGCAGGTGTTGCTCCGTGCTCCAGATTGATGGCGTCCACATATTCGATGAGCTCCATGACTTTGGAGCCTGGCAAATAATCGGTCATCCAGCCGCCAAACTCCGTGGTTATGTTGAATTTGCCGTCGCTGTATGCTCCTGCCCCGCCAAATCCGGCTGTAATCGAGCAAGCCGGCAAACAACCGGCAAATTCCTTACGTCCTACTGCCGGTGGACAGAGCTTAATCTTCTCCTCCAGGATCGGGCAGCTTCTCCGGTAAATATCATGTCCCTTGTCAACTAATAGCACCTTGCTGCCTGGTGACTTTAACGTCAGTTCATAACAAGCGAAAATACCGGCCGGACCGGCACCAACAACGATAACATCATATTTGCTCATCATATCCCCCTGTGTGTTTGACTGTCGCTTTGCGCACACCGCTTTTCGGGCACAAAAAAATCCTGCTCCGAATAGGTATGCTTGCGCATCCTATTCGTAGTCAGGAATTTAAGGTCCCTTGTAGAAACCCCTGAACCTTATTTTCAGGGATATACGAATAAGCATCTTTTTTTCTTCATCAACCATTGTTAATATAAAACGAATTCACGAATGAGTCAAGCGGTATTTCATGAATCGTTCGTATTTAACTCCAATAAATCTCGTTTTAAACGCCAATCGCCCCTTTATTATCCACCAAAAAGCGAACAATGCTTTATAATAATCAATCAAATGAGTAGGTCTATCGGACCAATACGTCCGACTTATAAATCAGGTAACAACGAAATGGAAACAATTGTTTTATGATTGGCTATTGAAAAGTGAGTGTCGAATATTGTAGTATTGTGTTAAAAAAATCGGAGGAATTATGCCTACACAACTGCAGCAAGAAAAACACTCCATTGAGGCGTGGTCCCTGATCAATCGTAAATATTTGGGGAAAGGTGTGCGAGTCAAGCGCTTTCGCCGGCCGACCCGCTGCCAAATTCGCAACCGCGTCCTACTAGCCGTACTTATGGCCAACGATATCAAATTGTCGCAATTGGCCGAGGAACTGGGAGTATCCTCCCGTAGTGTCAGCGCCTGGGTATATGAGGGACGCGTTCCCGGAAAAAACAACCTGGAGAGGGCCTGCGACTATTTGGGTTATCCCCGTCACATTCTCTTCAGGGAGGAACTGCTGGACAAGTCACCTTTAATCTGCCAGCCGGCACCTTCCCGCTTCATGAAACGCACCCTGACACGCTCACCCGTTAGCAATCGGATTCTGACAGGCCTGTGCATGGTTCATGACTTGTCGGTAAGCGATGTTAGCCGCTGGATCGGCGTACATCCTGGCACATTCCGCAAATGGCTGCACCAGGGCACCGTACCATCCGCAGCGTTCCAGGAAAAAGCGGAACAGTTCTTCCGGATCCCTAAATCTGTTCTATTTGCAGATTGCGCACTAAAGCAAAATTCATAATTAAAACTGCTGTTATACGTAACCATACTTATGATTCCAACCAATGCTCAGCTTGCCGGGTCGATCCGGCTAAGCCGGGCTTGTTTTCTGTAATGGCATATTTCCAGACGATCAGGGAATACAAGTAACATTCCGTTCGCATCATCCAACAATTGAGGTGAGTGAGTATGAGGTTACGTCATAAGCAGATTGGCGCTGCACTGGGATTGCTCACCGGAACAACCATGGGAAGCGGTATTGGATTCCTGCTTGGTTGGCACTCCTTTAATCTGATCGTCCTGGTGGCCCTCTTCGGCTTATTCGGAGTTGCCGCTGGTCTATGGCTGGGCTCACGAATGATATTCAAAGAGCTGCCTTAATGAACGATATGATGTTTATCGTTCTGCCTCTTTCTTGCTGAGATTGGAGGCATAACCACAAAAAGAAGACCGGAGAGCTCCGGTCTTCTTTGTTATCAATCAGTTATGGGGTTTCGTGTTAACAACATACAACGATCCTGAAACAGCCTCTTCGTTCTTGGGAGCTCTGGCAGCTTCATCGGTGATAGCTCCCGTGGCAGGACTGCTGGCGGTCGTATCCGGTATATCCAGGTTGCTCCAGGTTTGGCCCCCGTCCTCGGTTTTGGCTTGCCCGCTGAATCCTGTTTCAGGCGAAATGAAATGAAGAAATCCGGCATTCGGCGTGCTTCCAATCCGAATCCACGTCTCACCGCCATCCGTTGTGCGGTACAGATCGTTATTCTCCATCACAGTCCAGGCCTGCTTGCCATTCAGTGCAAAGATTTGGCGTACGGTGCCTTTTGGCTGAGCCTGAACCTCCCATTCCGTGCCACCGTTATCACTAAAAGCAATCCAGCCTTCTCCACCAATCCAGCCCGAGTTATGATTAATGTGCCGGACCGCCGTCACATCTGCTAAATCCACATCGGGTTCAGCGGCCTGATTATCTGGAGTTACGTCCGTATCATTCTGTTCTGCGACCGCACCGCTTCCTGCGGCGTCGCTCCCTCCACCTAAAGGATCTTCTGATCCGGAAGAGAGCTCTGTCTTCTGAGTATCTCCATTCGAAGATTCCAACGATCGCTCAGGCACAGGATGCTCAGCCACATTCCCCACATCTGTTCGTTGACATCCAACAGACAAACTCACAGCTACGAGCATCAACAAAATAAAGCCAAGCCCTTTTCGAGGTTTTATCACAGGATCACACCCCTTGTATTCAAAATAACCCGCCAGTGACTTCTGCTAACAGGCCAAATATTATAAATCCACTCCATTCACCCTAAAGCTGAACGGTTCCTCCAGTTTAGTATAACGCGATTTCCACATGAAGAGGAACGAAAAAAGCTGTTCTTCAAGTTTAATTTCACTTGAAAAACAGCTTTGCTTCATAGATGCGGTCGAGAGGACTCGAACCTCCACGGGGGTTAGCCCACACGGACCTGAACCGTGCGCGTCTGCCAATTCCGCCACGACCGCGTTTTTTATTGTGCATTGTTTTGCAGCAACGAAATTCATAATATCATGCATCGCCAAGTGAGTCAACAAGCAAAAGAAAACAATTTGCAAACCTCGATTCCATTCAAAACATGACGATTCCCGCGACGGCCGACAACAAAATCACGGCAAATGGATGGACTTTGTATTTCGTTACCAGGACAAGACATACTGCGCAAATCAGCAGCATTCCGGTCATCGACCAGCTCAGCAGCGGCTCGCTTCGCCCGCTTAGTCCGAAGTGGATTGCGGCGTAAATGATTAAGCCTGTTACGATGGGACGCAAACCGTAAAACGACGACTTGACCCATTCACTGCTGTGCAGCTTCATAAAGAAAGCCGTAATTAAGATAACGATAACCAATGAAGGCAGAATGATGCCTACCGTAGCTGCTATAGCGCCTAAAAATCCCGCTTCTGAATAGCCAATCAGCGTCGCGGCATTCGTAGCAATGGAGCCGGGGGCCATTCCCGCCAATGCCACAATCTCCTGAAATTCATCGGCATTCATCCATCCCTTTACGGCCACCTCCCGCTGAATCAGCGTCATCACCGCGTACCCGCCGCCAAATGAAATGAGCCCTACTTTGATAAAGACAAGAAACAACTGCCACAGCATTAGATGATCACCCTTCAGATGTAATATTCGGGGAAATGCAGCTCCCGATTTTCCTCGGTCCACGCCTTTTCCATACGTACGGTCATCCCGCATTTTCGCTTAATCCGGACGATCGTTATCCCTGCAATCGGTCCGCCTAAGATTAACAAAAACGAGTGAATACCGGTGAACAAAAGCAACATAACCGCTATCGCAGTAATGATCAGCGTCGCAGCATCCAGGATGGAGGATTTCCACATTTTCAAAGCGGCTACGATAATCAAGGCGACCACCGCGGCATGGATGCCTTTTAAAGCAGCTTCCACTTTCAAATTATCTTTGAATATCACGCTGAGCAGGCTGAGAAGAAAAACGATGATAAAAGTAGGCAGCGTGATTGCGGTTACGGCCACGACGGCTCCCGGCACTCCGCCGAGGCGATAACCGATAAACGCCGCGGAGTTGACGGCCACTCCGCCGGGGGCGGAACCGGAAATAGATACCATATCCCCCATTTCATCCTGTTTCATCCATCCCTTTTTATGCACAATTTCCTGTTCGATCGTCGCGATCATCGCATATCCTCCCCCGAACGTGGAGGGACCGATCTTAAAAAAAACGCCAAATATTTGACCTAAAAATTTCATACGCCGGGTTAGCTCATGGTTCATCCCGTCTCACCCTTTACTGTCTATATACTCTTGTAGAATAAGTTACTTCATTATAGCATAGTTAATTTCATTTTGATATAAAGTTTTGATTTAATCATTAAAAACCAATGGAATCGTCTTGATTCCGAGCAAGTCCGATCTCGTTTTCAAACAAGTAAATTCATTTTTGGAGTTATGTTGGTGATTCTTATGAAATTAACTAGAAATAAGGCGAAGTTGCCGCTATACTTGTGATATCCCGACTAATTAACTTGGAAATGGAGAACCGTACCTATGCTTACTCATTCCAATCCATCGATAAAAAAACAGGTTTATGATCGAATTTCTTACCTCGGGACCGTCTCCAAGGCCGATTTGTTAAATTATTTTCCGCTCACCAGCAGCAGCATGACGCGCTTGCTTGAAGAGATGACCTCCCAAGGGCACATCGTCGTCTCTGGTCTCGGCAGCTCCACAGGCGGAAGGAAGCCGATATTGTTTCAGACCAATCGGACCTACCGCTACCTGTTCGGACTGGAGATTTCCCGCATTTATTCCAAGCTGGGACTGTACGATATGCACTTGGGCACGTTGTCCCTGACCCGCTGGAAAATGGACGAACAGATGACGCCCGATCTGTTTGTCGACCATGTTGTGAACAACGCCCGGGAGTTTCTGGCCAAGCACGGCATCTCGCCCGGCGACGTCTTGGGTATGGGGATTGGAGCGGTCGGTCCGCTGGATCAACGAAATGGGATCATTCTTGAACCGGAATTTTTCCCCTCTTGCTCCTGGAAGAACGTGCCGATTTGCGAAATGCTGACAGAGCGGCTGGGATTTCCGGCGAAACTCGACAACGGGGCAAATACCGCGTTAATCGGCGAGCATTGGGCGCTGCGGACCGAAAATATACAGCATGCCCTTTACGTTCACGCCGGCGTTAACATCCGGTCGGCTGCGATGTCCGGTGGCCAGATTCTCCGCGGAGCCGTGGATACCGAAGGAGCGATCGGCCAAATGATCATCCAGGCCAATGGACCAAGGCTGCGGGAAAAAGGCAATTACGGGGCATTGGAGGCGTTCGTATCAGTGCCGGCGCTCGAGGAACGCGTGCGAACCCAACTGAAAATCGGGCGCAGCAGCCTGCTGTCCGGGATTTCGCCGGATCAGGTTAACTTTGCTACGCTGGTTGACGCCCTGAAGCAAGACGATCCGCTGGTTAAAGAGCAATTCTCGGAAACGGCTGCTTATCTGGGGATCGGGCTCGCCAACCTGATCAATGCACTTCATCCCGAATACGTCATTCTGGGCGGCCCGCTCGTCGGTGCGCATCCGCTGGTCTTCGATACCGCGCTGGAGATCGCCAAGAAGAACACCTACCATTATCCCGAATACAGTCCGCTCTTCACGCAGGGGGTCCTTCTCGAAGAGGCCGTTGCCACCGGAGCGGCCGTCATGATGCTGCAGGAGTGGGGGGGAGACTAATGAAGATGGGCCTGGAAATTTATTTCTGGCCTAACGGACTCCAGTGACGTTGTTTCGGCAAAATCCCGTGCTCTCTGAATGTAAGAGTGTACAATTCGTTAGAATTCGAAACTCTGCCTTTGGGGCAATAAGGTCGTTCAGGTCCGTTGCCAGTTTACAGCAAAGTCTAACCAGCCGTTGACCAACTGTCTTATGGTTGTTACCGGTACCAGCCCAAGTACAAAGAAGAGGCGCCGTTTCAACGGCGCCTCCGGCAATTCATGGCAAGTTGATCTCGTATCTCCAAATTCCTCTATCTTGTTCACACATAAAGCAACAAGTCCGCTATCGACCCCAGAGAGTAATCCGCTTCCTTGCAGTTCCTCGCCTCGCCGATGGCCGCAGCCGCCATGCCGCCGCGTTTGGCCGCGACCACTCCGGCCTCCGCATCTTCAACGACAAGACATTGTTCGGGAGGAATACCAAGCCTGCCGGCCGCCAGCAGAAACACCTCTGGGTCCGGTTTGCTGTGCTTGATCCCGTTCCCGTCCGCCACCGCGTCGAAATAACCGGACAAGCCGATCCGCTCCAAAATCACCGGCGTATTTTTGCTGGACGAACCGATGGCGATTTTGTGTCCCCGCTCGCGTAGGGCGGACAAAGTATCCACCACCCCCGGCAGCATATCGCCAGCGGTCAGATCGCCCAGCAGACCGCGGTAAACCTCGTTTTTCCGCTCAGCCAGTTCCAGCTTCTCTACTGGCGTATAACGTTTGCTGGCTTTTTCCAGTATAATCTCCAGACTTTCCATGCGGCTAACGCCGCGCAGCCGGTGATTGATTTCTTCATTAAATTCAATTCTCTCCTGCCAGGCCAGTTGGGACCACGCCAGGAAATGATAACGATCCGTTGAAACAATGACACCGTCCAGATCGAAAATAATCGCCTCATACCGCCGATCCATACTTCTCCTACCTCCTGATCCGCTTTCTCCATTTGCTTTCACTCTTAATTCCTGCAATCTCTTCATCTCCGCGGGCAATTTGCGGCCACTTGTCGCGCCCGCGGCGACTTTATCCTGCTTACAATCCGGCGTCCCACAGACCACAGAATGGGTCGACTGGGCTCGTTCCTTTGAATTCCGACCGCCCCATCAGCTTGTCGATCAGCGCCTGCAGCACGTTGTCGTTCGAATTGTAGGCGTTAATAAAGGTCTTCACCCGCGGCACATCCAGCAGATGGTACGGGTTCTCAATAGAGATGAACACCGTCGGAATGGAGGTCATATAGGTTGGCACATTGGCTCCCATCGGCTGCTTCCATTCGATGCGTACCACCGTTTGGTTGCTTTTGGTGACCAGGTTGGCCAGATAGATCATCAGATCATACTTGCCGAGCACCTCGCTTTGCGACGACATCATGCCTTCAAACCCGGGATTCACTTCAAAGGTACTCACCTCGAAGCCCTCGTCCTTCAGCCTTTCTTTGAACAGCTCAGCGGCTCCAGTCCGAGCGCTATAGGCTACCCCTTGCTGGGATTCAATGTCGTAGAACAGCACACGCTTGTGCTTGTCCGGATGGATCGGCAGCACCCCTTCTTCTTCTTTGACCAGGCTCACTGCCTTGTCCGCGCACTCGACTGACCATTGCTGGTGTTCTTCTGCTCCCAGCGCCTTCATAGCTTCTTCCAGACGAGGCGCAAGCGTCCCTTCCGCCTGCTTGCGGTGCAGGTTCAGCGCCGCTTTCAGTCCCAAAATCCGAGTCAATGCTTCGTTCAGGCGCTCCTCGGTGATGATGCCGTCCTCAATCCCTTGCTTCATGTAACCAGAATCCTCTTCCAGGCTGCGGCAGAACAGGAACATATCGCAGCCTGCGGCGATCGCCCGCGGAACGGCCTGCGACCGTGGCATCGAAATCATCATGCCGGCCATGGTCGAAGCATCAGTCACGACCAGGCCGTTAAAGCCAAGCTGTTCCTTCAGCAGCCTCGTTACCAATTCATAAGATAAGGAGGCCGGTAATATCTCCTCATCCTTCAGCGCCGGATTGAGCCTCCGGCTGTAAGCCGGCTGCAGGATATGACCGACCATCACCGTCATCGCGCCTTCCTCAATGCAGGCTTTGTAGACCTCACCGTAAGTCCTATCCCATTCTTCGCACGACAAGGAATTAACGCTTTCCACCAGATGCTGGTCCCGCTCGTCCACCCCGTCGCCCGGGAAGTGCTTGATGGAGGCCGCGACGCCGTTTTGCTGCACGCCATTGACATATCGAACGCCCATGCGGCGCACCCGCTCTGGATCCGAGCCGAACGTACGCGTGTTGGTAATCGGGTTGCGGAAGTTGTAATCGATGTCGATGATTGGCGCAAACGCCCAGTTGCAGCCGACAGCCGCGCCCTCGCGCCCGCAGACGACGCCCAACTTGTAGGCCATCTCATCGTCATCGGTAGCAGCAACCTGCATCACGGACCCAATGGTGGTTCCTTCCTCGGCAACCCCCGTACCGCCTTTCTCCAGATTGGCCGCGATCAGCATCGGAATTTTGGCGTTCTCCTGCAGCGTTTGCACCGTATTTACGACGCTGCTAGCGGCCATGGGCCGACACATCAAGCCTCCGGCCTTGTAGTCTCTCGCCAGCTTCTTCAAGTATTCCTCTTCCGCGGAATAGCCCACCAGACAGAACAGCTGCCCAACCTTCTCGTCCAATGTCATCTCCGCCAGTGTCTTCTGCACCCAAGTGACGTCTTCATTGGATAAATAAAACGGTTTGGCTTTTAAATCGACCATGTTTCTCATCTCCTAACTATATATTTTTGAAGAAAAGCGGCTATATAAGTTGAACCTATGTTCGTCCTCAACTTATATAGCCATGTTCATGTTAATTAATGAGGGCCCATCTGTTCCGAGAGCCTCTTTCTTACCAGCTTCTCAATTTCGCTGGCCGGCTTCGGCGGAAGCTCCTGCGGATGCCGGTGCGCCAGTTCGGCAGCCTGCTTGGCTCTGCCGGTTTCCTCCAGCCGCTTCAGGTAACCCGGCAGGTAACCTTTGGCGTGGAAAGGACCTCCTTCTTTCATGACCGTCCACAGCGGATCTTTATCATCACCCGTGCGTGCCATCATTTCGTCATGCCACTCGTTCAGCAAATAGACAGCTTCCATGCACACATCGCGGTTCTCGGCGGCAACATTATGCTGCTCGTTCGGATCCTCCCGCAAATTGAACAGCATCTCCTTGTCAAATAGGTGATAACCGTCATGATAGCTGCGGATGTAGAGCCAATCACGGAAGCGGACACTGCGCTGTACGACGTGAGCGCATTGCGACACGACCAGGTAATCCCGCCCGCAGTCGGCTCCCTCCCGGAGAACCGGAGCATAGCTGACTCCATCCCAATCCGGCATCGGATCAAAGCCGAGCATTTCGGCCACCGTCGGCAGCAAGTCCAGATGATAGTGCAGGCTGTCATTTACGAGGCCCTGCTTCATGCCCGGCCAGCGGATGATCATCGGAATCCGGCCGGTTCCCTGATCCGCAGTGGCATGCTCGCCGTAGATCCCGAGCTGCCCCATATTTTCGCCATGGTCAGCGGTTATCACAATGAGCAGATCGTCCATAACGCCTTGTTGTTCCAGAGCAGCAAACAATCTTCCCAAGTGATCGTCCATATAACGGATGCCGCAATCGTAACCGTCAATCATCGTTCTCAGGCCGTCCATATCAAGGATTTCACCTGGGTGACGCGGAAAATCGGGAGTAGTGGCATTGTCGTAGCTCTTGGTTCTGAAATCAATGTTGAGTTCCCGTGCGCTGTGAGAACCGACCATTTCCTTATGCCGCTCCAGCACATCTTCCGTTATCCACTGCGGCAGCGGATCGTCCTCAAAAGGATTTCCGTATTCTAGCGGCGTCCGGTAAGGGGTATGCGGATCCCAATAATTCACATAAAGGAACCAGTCGTCCTTCTTCGCATTGCGTTCAATCCAATCCAGCGCGACAGGTGTTACGTCGTCAGCAGACTCGTTACCGAGATGACCCGTATTGATGATTTCATTAAAACCGGCATAGAAAGCAAACGTGGAGTGGCGCTGCGGGAAAGGACTGATCAAGGTGGTATTTAGCCCGCCGACCAATTGCAGATACGACGGAAAGGCGACACCTCGGGTAAGTCTGCCCATCAGTTCACGCTTCTCGCCCTCCAGCTTCATATCTCCCGCCGTGCCGCCGTGACCGACGAGACCGTTGCGAATCCCGAACTGCCCGCTCATGAGCGCGGTGCGGGAAGGAGCACAGGGCGCATCCGAAGTATAGTAATTGGTAAAACGAACGCCCTCGGCCGCAATTTTATCAATATTGGGCGATGTATTGCGGTGATAGCCGTAGCAGCCCAAATGTTCCGGGTTGGTCGAATCCAGATCCAAAAACAAGATTCTCATAAAAAACCCTCCTGTTTGTTATCATTTTCACAGCATGGTGGATCTCATGGCCTGCAAAACTCATACACACTTAAATTTACATGCAATCCGAAGCATATTCCTTATACAATCTTTTTGTTTGTTACTCTATCTTTCTGGAATGCGGCAAGCCAATAGATAGAAGGAGAGAACATCCTGTAACGTGATGTCCGCTCCTTCCATATCGCCGACTTCGCTTT
Organism: Paenibacillus sp. FSL W7-1332; assembly: GCF_037969785.1. Taxonomy (NCBI): domain Bacteria; kingdom Bacillati; phylum Bacillota; class Bacilli; order Caryophanales; family Paenibacillaceae; genus Paenibacillus; species Paenibacillus sp. FSL W7-1332. Next base: position 5,366,758 of record NZ_CP150209.1, read on the forward strand.
GAAGCTTAAACGGTAACGGCCCGATTGTGCTCAAGCTCTTGCTTCATGGTTTCCTCTTGTTTATCCAGTCGATAGAACATCATGAGAACGATAGAAAGTACGAAACAGATCATCGGCACCCACAAGAAATTAAACTGAAGCGCGAGCAAGGCAGAAGGTGTCTGCGTCTGGTTGGGAACATATCCGCCTATCGACATAATCCATGCGGCAATCGCTCCCCCGAGCCCCATGCCGAATTTGACGCCGAAGGTGGAGGCAGCCATCAGCAGCCCTTGCGCGCGCACGCCTGTCTTCCATTCGCCGAAATCCACCGTGTCGGCGATCATGGCAAATTTGATGCCGGCTACCACGCCAAGTCCCACCTTGGACAGCACTCTTCCGGTCACCAGGAGCGGAATCGAGATGAACTCCGAACCAAAATAGATGATCAACTGCCCCGCTACAGCCAGAACAAATCCTAAGATAACCGTGTTTCGCTTGCCCATTACTTTCGCCAAAAACGGCACCAGGATAATTCCGACCAGCATTAGACTCGATAATCCGTTGATGACCGGCACCAGATCAGCACGACCCAGATTGTATCTTAGGAAGTAGATCGTTGATTGATTCATCACGATGGTGGAAATAAACAACAGAACGTTAACAACCAGCAAAATCCACCACGGCCAGTTCCCTTTTAGCGCTTTCACGCCTTCTTTAAAAGGAACGGGTTTATTCCCATTGGACTGCACGCGCTCTCTCGTATTGGCAAACGTGATAAAGAAAAAAGAGACGCCGACCACCGCAAACAATATCATGGTGTAGAGAAAGCCTTGCTGTTGGTTCCCACCGCCAAAAAAGGCGACCAGCGGCAGTACCGCAGCGTTGACGATGAATGCGCCTGCTTGCCCGCCGACCATTCGATAGGTATTGACAACGGTTCTTTCCTGGGAATTGCTCGTTAAGCTCGGCAGCATGGACGATAACGGAATGTTGACCCCCGCATACAAAATACCGAGTGTAATATAGGTTGCGTAGGCGTAAATCAATTTACCGGTGGGGCTTAAATCCGGCGTCATAAACGTTAAAATGGCCACGATTCCAAACGGAACGGAGAGCCAGAGGAAATACGGTCTCGATTTCCCCCATTTGGTACTGGTACGGTCAATCAACACCCCGAAAATCGGGCCGTCCAAAGCGTCGATCATCCTGGCGACCAGGAACAAAGTACCGACCGCAGCCACATTCAATCCGTAAACATCGGTGTAAAAGAACATCAGGTAGGTAGTAATGACGGTAAAGATTAGATTGGACGCGGTATCTCCCAGTCCATAACTGACCTTTTCCTTAAAAGAAACTTGATTTGGCTCTTTCATTTATTATTGCCTCCCATGGTTTCAGCGTTTTCCTTCCTTTCGGGTCAATCGATCCTGTCATTGCCGATCCTGTCATTGCCGCTGGAGTCCTCGTTTTCGCTAATGAAGCGCTTTCTCTCTTATGCGGCGGCCCACTAGCTGTTTATGTCGAATCACCCCTTCTACTCTTGGCCCACTCTTACTCTACAACCATTCCCAAGCGAAATCCTTAACCGATCTTTTTGTTTGTTGCCGGATTTTCGCGTGTGACCAGCCCTTCATGTTAAATAAAGAGAAAAAGCGGCCATTCACCGATGGATGATCGGGAATGGCCGCCAGGCAGCAGGCATGCTATTCTTTTGTTTTCTGAAATTCTTCGTTCATTTCCTGGATGATCCGATCTCCGCCTTCCTGCCTCCATACCTCCGCCGCCTCGTCCACGGCACTTACGGGAAGCTGCCCCATGGCAACCTTGGTGATCGTATTCATCCATTTCTCCTGAAGCCGCAGCCCCTTTTGATCAAACGTTTCGCTGGACAGACCTTCCGCTGGATTCTTCCAACGATATTTGGCATTATTCTCGTAAAATTTAAGAACGTTTTCAACATACACCGGATCATCCCATTTTCGAATCTGAACCTCCGGGTCATAGCGGCGAAAAAACCACACGGAGAGAAGCTGCGGTCGGTCTATGTCAAACGCCTCCAGCTTCTTGAACGTGCCAGCGGCGGTCCTTTCGTAATGCAGCCCTTCAATGCCGTTTTTAATTAAATCATAGCCTTCGTCGGACAATAAATAATTCAATAGCTCCAGCGCTTTTTGCTGCTTGGCCGGTTCGATGTTGGCGTTAACCACGATTTTGCTTGTATTTACGATCGTGTGTGTCGCCTGAAGCCCGGTTGGCCCTTTGGGCGGAATTAATTGGACGAGCTCCGCCTGCGGGTCACTTCGTTTGATTGCCGGCAGGGTCGAAGTATAAAACTCGTTGGGGACAACGGTGGCGATGCCCACTTTCCCCGCCTCCAATTTGGCAAGCGGATCCTTGACCTTGTTCGTGGTAAATTCCGGGTCAAGCGCTCCGGATGCATAAGCCTCCTGAAGAAAAGCCAGCAATTGCTTCAGCTCCTCCGTTTGCACCTGCTGGGGAATCAGCTCCCCATTCTGTTCGATCCACTCGTTACCGAGCCCGAAAGCGCCGATCATCGCATCGAGATTCGTAAATTTCCCATTGACGATACTAAAGGAAAAACCGAATGTATCGGCTTCTCCGTTCCCGTCGGGGTCCTGCTGCGCAAACGCCTTGGCCACTTCAAGAAATTCATCCACGGTGGCAGGCATCCGAAGCCCCAGCTTGTCCAGCCAATCCTTGCGGATAATCAAGGAATCCCGTGTATCTGTGATATAAAATGGCAATCCGTATATTTTCCCCTTCGGATTCATGAGCTCCAGATATTCTTGACTCAAATATTTTGTGAAATTGGGATATTGTGCTAACTGTGGCTGTATATCCATAAAGACGCCTTTATCTTTCCACTTATTGAACTCCGGTCCTTCAATGAGGAATACGTCCGGAAAATCATTGGAAGCGGCCATTACATTCATTTTCTTCCCATAAACCTCCATGGGAATCCACTCGATACTCAGCTTGATGTTTAAGCGCTTATTCAATTCCCTGACGATCACATGATCCTGCGGCCAGCCGCCTCCTGCGAAACTGAAGGTCATCATATTCAGTTCTACGGGAGCCTCCGCGTCCCTGCCCCCCGGAGCCCCTTCCCCGGCCGGTCCGTTCCCACGGTTGACGGAACAACCGAGAAGCCCCGATAGCCATAACACGGCCAGCAGCACAGCGGTCCATTTCTTCATACCTATCCCCCACTTGTTCTATTTAGAGGTAGTTCAAAAAGTCACCTTTTGATCACGAAGCAGTTCAGGAAGTGATCACGACTTCGAATCATGAATTCAGCCGGGCCTAAGCGGATGCTGAAAACCTGACTTTTTGAACTCGCACTTTTAACCTGTTTGGAACGCATCGCCATGCCCGTTCCTTAAAGGAATTCGAATGCTGACCACGCTGCCGCGGCCCGGGAAAGAGTGTATGGAAATGCCGTATCGGTCGCCGTACTTCAAACGAATCCGGGCGTGAACATTCGCGAGTCCGATGGACTCGCCTCCAAACGTGTTTTCACCAGGCGAACTTTCACGGAATTGATCCTCCAGCTCCCTAAGCAGCTCTTCCGGAATTCCCGGGCCGTTGTCGGCAATTTCGATGATCAGATCGCTCCGCTCATCGTAAGCGTTTACCATAATCGCGGCATTGCCTCCCTTCGCTTCCACGGCGTACTTGACGGCGTTCTCTACGATTGGCTGGACGGTCAGTTTGATGATCGGACAATCCATGAACTTCTCATTCACGCGAACGCTGCTCTCGAATTTTCTCGGATAACGGATGTGGACGATATCCAAATATTTAATCAGGATGCCCAGTTCTTCGCGGAGCGACACTTCCTGATCGGCCGCTTTCGATGCATACCGGTATACATCGGCCAAGTTATGAGCGATTTTCTCGATCAATGGAACTTCCTCCAGATAAGCAATGCTCTTGATAATATCCAGCGTGTTGTAGAGCAAATGCGGATTAATCTGGTTCTGCAGCGCTCTTACCGTAGCCACGCTCTGCCTTAACTGCAGTTCGACCTCTTTCACCTTATATTCAGCCAGCTCCTGCATCAGTTCGTTCAACTGCTCAACCATATAGTTAAAGCTGAGGGTCAATACCTGGTATTCATATATCCCGGAGGCTTGCTCTGCCCTCACCTCCAAATTGCCCTTGGCGACTCGCTCCATTCTCGTCTTAATATGCTTGAGCGGACCCACAAACTGGGAAACCAGAATGGGAATGATCAGAAAGATGCAAACCGCCAGAATCATCAAGGCGATCATCGTGGATAACACCGCCGAATTCAATCCTTTCGCCATCTCGGCATAGGGAACGACGGATACGATATTCCAGCCTGTGTAACCTGATTCATTGACAGAGACCAGATAAGGCTCGCCGTTCCATGTTTGCGAGTTGGTCCCATTATCCACCTTCAAGTCCAGACCCTTAAGCGGCGTGTCGCTCCGATTCTTGCCCACCCATACCTTATCGGGATGGTTCACCACGATATCTTCCTTCGACAACAGGAAGAAATAGCCGCTTTTTCCGAGCCGGGATTTATCGAATGCGGCATCAATTTCGGTCAGCGAAAATTGCAGCACTAACTTGCCGATGATTCTCGTCGTTTGTGTGCTGTGGATCGGGATGATCATATCCATGACCAAAGGGCCGTTTTCACTCAGCCGATGCGTAGGCGAGACCGTAACTTCCTTGATATCGCTGAGCCAGGCATCCATCATTTTTTGGTCTTGCGGAATATAGCTTTTGTTTAGCGGAAGAATCCTTAAATCGTTGGAAACGAGAAACATATTGTTGATTTCCCGAAAATTGAAAGAAACGTAAGTGTTCATTTCCTTTTCGATGCCGGCGATATCTTCTACAATAGGGGTATAACCTTCACTCAGCCACTTTTGAACCAAATCGGTATTCAGTAACGTATTTGTCGATTTTTTCATTTGCCTGAAGTAAAACTCCAAATGATGGTTCAGCCGGCCTGTCGCCTCTTCCGCAATCATCACAAACTCTTCTTTGACCGCTTTGCTGTAAAAATAGTGGGAAAAACCGGCTGTCAGACACACCGACAAAATACTGAGACCAACAAACAGCGCAATCATTCTTTGCTTGATGGATCGTAAGGGAGAAAATTTATCGTTCATAAGCCCAGGCTCCTGCGATATTCACCCGGTGACCTGTCCGTTAGGCTTTTGAACAAACGGTTAAAGTACGGCATGGAGGAAAAACCGACCATATCAGCTACCTCATAAACTTTCAGATCCGGCTCCAGCAGCAGCTGTTTGGCTTTTTCAATCCTGTATTTATTCAAATGATTGATAAAGGAGTCCCCGTACTGCTGCTTGAACAGCACACAGAATCTGGAAACACTTAAATCAGTGTATTCCGCAATCTGCGCCAGCGTAATTTCCTTGGCGTAGTTTTGCTCCACATATTCGGTCACCCGCTTGCTCAAAAATCGTTTTCTATGGCCTGAAGAAGCGGCATTCAATTGACGCGACCATTGCTCAAGCAAATGGGTAAAATGAGCTTGTACGGCAAGTTTGTCGGACGGATCCCCGAGCTGCAGATGCTGATGAAACGGATCGATCCCCCTAAGCTGCTCGTTCAGCTTATCAGAGAATATACGGAGCAATCCGTTTCGAATTCCCGGATGCGGAACTTTTGCCTTATAAATGGAGCTCAGGATCCGGTTTGCTTCACCAGCCAGTCTTTGGTGATCCCACACTTCCATGACGCCAAGAAATTCCTGAATTTTATAAAGAGGGTCATAAAGATGGACCGAGCTTTGCAGCCGTTCCACGGAACGCAGCAGCGCCTGCTTCAAATCTTCTGCCACAACCGGCTTAAGCAAATATTCCGTCGCTCCGTACCGAATGGCCTGTTGAGCATAGGCGAAATTCTCATAACCGCTAATTACGATCGGGACGATGCCCAGCTTGTATTCATCGCATTTACCAAGCAAAGACAACCCGTCAAGCTCCGGCATGACGATATCGGTGATAACCACGTTCGGCCACACCTCATTAATCTGATTCCACGCCTCAATTCCATCGCTGGCCTGGGCCACCACTTTAAAATCAAGCCCAAACCGCTCGATCATCTCCACGATGCCGTTGCGAATCCATATTTCATCCTCTGCAACCAATACATGAAACATCTGTATCCCCCGGATTGTAATTTATGATTGGTTCTGATTATTTATTGATCCTAAAATCATCTTGAATACCTTGACTATAACAAAGATAATGTCATATTGGAACAAAGAAAAGGATTTTTTCTGCTTCATAATCTTATTAAAAGCGCTTTACCTCCAAACTTTTTATTATTTTGACATTATTAAAGACCGATGATATCTTGAAGGTAGATTAGACAGGGAGGGATCGCTTTGTCGGGAAGCTGCGTAACCACACGTCATTCCAACATCGGCATCATGTGGAAAACCGTGTCCGAAGACTGCAATTTGGCCTGTGATTACTGTTATTACAGCACATGCGGAGGCAAGCCGGGTCCGAAGATTAATCGGATTGATTCTGCCATTTTGGATAAATTCATCAAAGATTACATGCAGCGCTCCCAAGGCGCCTCCAACTTCGCTTGGCAAGGCGGAGAACCGCTGCTGGCCGGACTTGAATTTTTCGAGGAAGTGGTCTACCGACAAGCCCTGCACGCCCCGCCGCACACGGGCATCAGCAATTCACTGCAAACCAACGCTACACTGATCAATGACCGCTGGGCAGCATTCTTTAAAACCTATAACTTTCTGATTGGCGTCAGCCTGGACGGTCCGAAGGAGCTCCATGATTCACGACGCGTGAATGCCGCCGGCAAAGGGAGCTTTGACCGCGTCATGGCCGGGATTGAGCACCTGCGGCGTCACCAGGTTGATTTTAATATTTTGACGGTCATCCATAAGGACAATGTGGGGAAAGCCAAGGAATTGATGGCCTTCTACCGTGAGAACAACTTCAACTATGTACAGTTTATCCCGTGCATGGATTTTCGCTCCCAGCAAGTGGACGAGCCCGGCGTCTTTGAAATTACGCCGCGCGAATACGGCGACTTCCTCTGCGCCGTGTTCGACGATTGGTACAACGACGGTGATCCGCAAGTTTCCGTTCGCTTCTTCGACAATATGCTCAGCGTATACGTGAACCGGGAAGCGGAATTGTGCATTCACCATGCGGCATGTCCGACAAGCCTTGTACTGGAGCAAAACGGAGATGCTTTTCCTTGCGATTTCTTCATCAATGAGAAATGGAAGGTCGGGAATGTGGCCAGCGATTCCATAGATGATATGTTGAGTCACCCGAACTATGAGCGATTTCACCGGATGAAGCCGGCTCTACCGGATAAGTGCCGTTCTTGCGAGTGGCAGCGCTTATGTTACGGCGGATGCCCACGGAACCGCAAATGGAATCAGGAGTCGGAGCAGGCCGATCCGGACTACTTCTGTGCGAGCTACATGCAGATTTACGGCTATGCTCACGACAGAATGCAAGAGCTAGGTAACAAGGTGCGCAAGGAGCTTTATACGCACCATTTGCAGCGCTATTTTGACGGTAAGACGCCTGGCCGCAATGAACCCTGCCCGTGCGGCAGCGGCAAGAAGTATAAAGTGTGCTGCGCTTCCGCCAGTTAATCTTGAATTCACAATAGCATGTTTTTAGCAACCTATAAACAGGATGCCTAAAAACACCGAGCCGCAAGCGAGATCAACCTCGCTTGTGGCTCTTCCCGTTTAAGCCCTATCCCGCAGCAACAAAATTCACGCATGGGGATTCGGGAGCACCCGGTCGATTAACCGCCAGCGCCTGCTCTGTGGCCCGCGCATCCTTGCCTGCCCGTTAGTGTCCCCGCCTTTCAGCAGATACCCGCTACCGCGCAGTAGCTCGATTTCTGCGGACAAATTCCGAATAAGCAAAAAGCTCCTGAATCTCCACATAAGGGAAACTCAAGAGCTGGTTCATGGTTAAGTTGGTGCGGTCGAGAGGACTCGAACCTCCACGGGGGTTAGCCCACACGGACCTGAACCGTGCGCGTCTGCCAATTCCGCCACGACCGCATATTATGTAGTTGTGATCGATTCGATTACCGTAATTAAGAGTATATAATGCCCAGAGTTAAAAAGCAAGCATTTTCTGAGAAAATTGTCGAAACCCATCAGCTTCAGATGGTTTCAACAGCACAAGATCGTCCATTGATTATGTATGACGCCAGATATAAACACGCCCCTCTTTGAGTAGAGCGGGACTCCAGCAGTAGAAGTCGACCTCCATTCACCCGGACCCCGATAGGTCCACTTCTTCATCACAAGCTCTCCCTCCCCAAGCTAAAGTTCACTATCCATTTCCATTATAGAAGATCTATAACCCTTAGGCCCATCCATAAACGGCATATTCTTCTGTTCCTGTCGGTTCATATACGCCCCTTTTCATCGCTTGGTTCAATTGGATACAACTCGCCATTGTATGTTTATTCAATAAACCCTTCATACTAATATAACGTTGTCATGGATTGGCAAGTCATAAACCATAGGAAATGCGAGGAAGTAACGATGTATATCAAAAAATATGCGATCACCCTGCTATTAGGTACTCTCTGCCTGTCTTATACCGTGCTTACAGATTGTCTGTTCGGGTTCCCATGGTACAACTTTATGATCAATTGGCAGTTTACTCTATTCTCCATCGTAGAGAAGCTGACGGTTACGGTGCTGCTATGCCTCCTGATCCTTCCTGATTGTTACCGAGCATTCAAAAATAAAAAGCCCCGTGATTCAAGCCAAAGTCCTGGAAACGCGGGACATGGTTCATGAACCGGAGCTAGAGTCGGACTTTGTCTTTCCCTTGGAGCTTGCTCTGCGAATCAAACCGATCACGACAAGCACCAAGGGTACAGCGATTGAAAATATAGGGAGAACCATATATAGATGCTGGCTTCCTTTCATGAGATGCTCGCTATACGAACGGGCAAGAATCATCGAGTTCCCGAGCATGATTAAAGCGAAAGGATAGATCAATTTTTGATAGGGAATGTTGAACAGCTCGGATGCAGAGATCAATGCGGCATAATAATACAGACTTATTTTAAAAAACACACCAATAATCAGAACCATCACGATCAAAATTTCCGTCCGCTCAATGAACTCCGAAATATTGGCTTTTCCGACCATCGTCAGCAAAGGAAAAACCGAACGCTCCACAATGTTCTCGCCAAGGACGGAAATGGTAACGGCAGAGGTTAGCGCCAGCATCGTTCCGCTGAATAAAATAGCCCAATACCCCGCCTTGATCCCGCTCTTCCGCCGGCTCAGATGTGGAAGGAGAACTGTAGCAACAATCAGCTCCCCAAATGGGAAGTGCATATTTTTTTTCACTACGGATTGAATGATGGGTTGTACGCCGTTACCCAGAACAGGAAGCAAGCGATGGACTTCCACGATTGCGGAAAATACGATAACCAGGGCGCTGAATACGCTGATCAGCAGAACAATCGCCAAGAAAATCAAAGCGGTGCGTCCAAGCACCTCCATTCCTTGATGCAGCACAAAGGCGACGGTCATCACCATGATCAAATTGACAACGAGGAGCGGGGTCTCCTTAAGGGCTGCCGATGCCATTACCAACAGCCCTCCATCTACGATATCTCTGGAGCCTGTATACAGGTAAAACACGCAGTATGATACTCCCACCAATCCCCCTAAATATTTCCCAAGCAATATTCGATAATAAACCGTCGGCAGATGATCAGGAAACATGGTGTACAAATAAACATTCAGCGAATACATCATCGTCCCGATCACCATGCCAATCAGCAGCCCAATCCAGGAATCCTTACCGGCCTGCAGTCCCATGTTCACGACAAGCGTCGTTCCGAACTGAAATAAAACCAGCAGCGAGAAGAACTGCAGCGGACTGATTTTCACCTTCACCTTTAAGCTCCCCTTTACTGGTTGTTCATGTTGTATTTAAAGGAGCGATCTCTCATCTGAGAGTTACGCACAACGGATTTCACATGATATTCCACTTCCAACTGCGGAAAGATCACATCCCATCGACCCTTCATTTTGTGCCAGGCTTCTGGTCTGGCGCGTTCTACCGTTTGACCGAATCCGAGGATATCACTATTCGCTTTCTGACACTTCTTCACGGCTGATTTCAGAATACGGCTCACCTCTTTGTTAGCAGCTGCTTCAAGCGTTCTCATCGAATTCGGATTCCGCAGATCGATGTCGCTTATCACTTCCCGGATCGAGAAATTAGGCTCGACGAATATGTGGATAACGGGTTGAAGCGGTCCTTTAAATTTCACTTCCAGCCGGGTCTTCGATCGCATGACATCCAATGCAATTTCGCCTTGTCCATGTTCAAGACTTATATTTAATGGCGTTGTATGCATTTTATCCTTGATCCACACGGTTCCCTTGCTCTCTTCCCTGGTCATCCAATCTTTAAGTTTGTCTCCTTTAAAAATAGCCAGATTGGAAATAACACCCAGGCCTGCACTCTTCGAGCTTTCGAGATTGGATTTCTTTACGGCTTGCTGCTCATCTCCTTCGATCATGACGCCGTTAATGACAGGCCCGCCGCCGGGAACGAGCAGATCCCGAATGACATCGTCTACCTCAACACGGAAGTTCTCGCTTAACTGTCTTGAGGTTAACTCAATCTTCTGTACAAGCGCAAAAGCCGTAATCTTTCCGATAGGCGTCAGTACGGCAACCACGTCTTCTGCCTTTTGTCCTTCCGCGGCAACCAAAATTTCGGTTGTCAATCGAATATCGGAATCACGATCCAAATAATCGAATAGATCGATAATTCCGTTTCTGGCCACTTCGTCGGATATGACGATCAACCCCGTATGGGCTAGCGACAGGATACGCGGCAATTTGCGGGACGTATTACGCATCGCTTCAACGATCGTTTTTCCGGATGACTTGTATATGGATGTAGGTGTCGCTCCCCTGCCTGTTTTGCCGGATATTTCATCCGCGATGATGGTCTGGAAGGAAATCATATATTGCTGCTCTTCTTCCTTCCAGTCAATGCCGATACCGGCGACAATGGCCCGCTTATTCAATTCAGTCGCATCCCAGCAGCCCGTTATCGTGCTCAGGCAGCAGCACAGGAGAATGCTAACCAACCATCTGAGTCTGAACATGTTCCGGCTACACCCCTAACGTTAATTACGATTGGACTCAACGGCCGGAACAGCCGTTTTCTGGTCCCCCGTATCACTGTTATCCCTTCCGGCACTCCGATTGTATAAACCGGATGATAGATTCCCGGCTTCCTGTGATGCGGCTTCCCCCGATGTACCTCGATTACTGCCCGAATGAGATGCGGACAAGGCTTCCGCTTGGAGCGATTTGAAAGGCATTCGGATGACAGCGTCTTTTTGATTCCGCAATCGAAAAGGACTGATCGGCGATAAATAGGGAACTCCGAACGAACGGAGACTATTCATATGGGCAACAAGGATGATTAATCCCAGTGTCAACCCGTAAAATCCGAACAAGCCGGCCAGTACCATAAAAGCGAACCGAATCAAGCGTCCGGCGATGGATAGGTTATAGGCCGGTATGGCAAAACTTGCAATACCGGTTAAAGCCACGACAATGACCATCGCTGGCGTAATCAGGCCGGCTTCAACGACTGCCTGCCCCAGGATCAAAGCACCTACAACCGAGACGGTCTGTCCGATGGCTCTGGGCATCCTCACCCCGGCCTCACGCAGAATTTCAAATACGATTTCCATCAGCATCGCTTCGACAAAGGCGGGAAACGGCACCCCTTCCCGTTGAGCAACCAAACTGATCAGCAATAAGGTCGGCACCATTTCGTAATGAAAGGTGGTGAGGGCTATATAAACCGATGGGCCCAGGATCAGAATAATAAAACTGAGATAGCGGACAATCCGCATCACAATCGCAATATCAAATCGCTGTGCATAATCTTCGGGGGATTGGAAAAAGTGAACAAATACCGTTGGAAGGACCAGGACGAAGGGGGTACCATCAACCAGGACGATGATCCTGCCTTCCAGCAATTTACTGGCGGCATCGTCAGGACGCTCCGTATTATAGATCGTGGGAAAAGGGGTTACCGTTTTATCCTGAATAAATTCTTCGATATAAGCCGATTCCAGTATCCCTTCAATCTCGATATCATTCAGCCGTTCTTTAATCTCCTTTACAATCCCGGGATCTGCTTTTCCCTTCACATACATAAGAGCCACGTGGGTATGGGTTACGGATCCGATTTTCATGGTCTCCAGCCAGAGATCGGGGGATTTCAGCCTCCGCCGGATAAGGGATATATTGGTAGCGATGGACTCCACGAAGCTATCCTTGGGTCCGCGAACTACAAGCTGGGAGGTCGGCTCGGTAACGGATCTCCATTCTCCGCCCTGCGTACCCGCTACGATGGCTTTCTCGGCACCTTCCAGCAGGATGGCCGTGTCCCCTGACAGAATGGCCAACATCATGTCGTTCCATTCGGTCATTATTTTGGATTCGCCCATCGACAGCCCATCCTTCATGATGTTGTCCAGGTAGGCATCGGGCCCTTCACCCTTATATAAATCAGGGGTTAAACGCAGGAGAGAATCCATTACGAAATTGTTGACCATCTCAGGATCGCTGAGTCCGTTCAAATATACAATGGCACAGTTCTCCTCTGGCTCACCGCCCAGCTTCAAGCGGCGGGTAACAATATCCGGGCTGTCTCCGGACTCGGCCCGAATACGATCGAGCAGCTCTTCTATATGGCCAGAAATCACGGATGACCCTGACTTCGAAGAAACCACCTGCTCCTCTGATTTCTTTGCGGGAATCGGGCGGCGGTTTCGAGATCGGTAGCGCATCATGGTGTCGGTACCCCCATCCTTCAAAGCTCAAGTTAACTCCATTATTTGCTTTACATTCCTTTTTCATGCGAAAGATTAGAAAGAGGGATTGGGACGCTGTAAGAAGAATTGTCTAAACATGAAGATTACATTGTGTGGGGAGGTTTATAGTTGAAACGATACGTGCTGCCATTTATCATCCTGATCATGAGTCTGCTTTATATTTTCTTCATTCCGTCCGAGCCGTTGCTCGTGAAACTCCTGTTCAAGCTCATTCCGATGTGGCTCATCATCCTGTTTGCCTATCGGCAATTCCCGCCCCATACCTCTAAAGTTCACTATCTTCTGTTATCGGGACTGTTCTTCTGCATGATCGGTGACGGCACGCTCATCTGGTTTGTCGTGGGCCTTACCGCTTTTCTGATCGGTCATCTGTTCTATACAGCTGGCTTTCTGGGGCACTGGCGATATTCACTTCCCCGCCTCATCAGCATCGTACCGATTGCGGCCTATTCGGTATGGATGGGCATTCCATTGGTGTCCTCTCTCAAGTCAAACGGGGAGCAAGCTTTGATGATTCCCGTCATCGCTTATATCGCAGTCATTTCGTTCATGCTCTGGACAGCCATCATGACCGGGAATCGGTATGCGATGGTTGGAAGCCTGCTCTTTGTCATCTCGGACTCGATCTTGTCTTGGAACATGTTTGTTGCCGATATCCGCTATTCGAACGTCTGGATTATGACCACTTATTACGCGGCCCAATTCCTGATTGCCAGAAGCATCTCGGCTTTTGACAGTCCTCGAGTACAGGCCTTGGGAAGCTCGTCCTTGAATGCATCTGCCGCCCCATAGAAAACATAAGAAAAACGTCTATCGACGTACTTTTCAGTAGACAGACCGCCCTTAGCGGAAGTTTTTCTTGCGAGATAAGGATGCTAAGCCTCGGATGTTTATACTTCCTTCTCTCGTAAAAAAGCCGAGCCCGGGTCCACCCGGGCTCAGCCCTGTACAACATCATGGTCCAATCATGGGGAGCTGATCATGTAACATTTTTGCTCATCAAACCATACAAGAAGTTCTTAATCCCGCCAGTTCATACGAACCTGCTTAATGCCCTCTACCTGCCACAACTGCTCGAATAATCCGTTAATTCCCTTGCTGTTAAAAGAATACACCCGGAATTCCATCGTCACCTTGGTCGAATCGTCTTCCGTCGTGTCATTATTCACGATCATGCCTTCCACCGTCATATTGGCCTTTTGCAGCAATTCGGTAATAGTACTCACATGAACCGGACGGTCTCCGGCCTCAATGATGATCTTCAAGCTGCCTGACTTTTTGATAAACAGAAATTTCGATTCCAATTTATTTAACACCAGCGTGCTGACCAGAACGATCGCCGTCGTTATGATCGCCGGCCAGTAAAAACCGGAGCCGACACTTAAACCGATAGCAGCCGCCACCCAAAGAGTTGCCGCCGTGGTAAGACCTGAAATGATATGATTGGAACGCCGCAATATAGCCCCGGCACCAAGGAAACCGATACCGCTTACAACTTGTGCCGCCAGCCGGGCAGGATCAAACCTCGCATTGGGATGATTAATCAGCGCAGAATCAAAACCGTAAATGGAAGTCAGCATAATCAGCGTTGATCCGACAGCCACCAAGAGATGGGTTTTTAAACCGGCCTGCTTATTTCTGCGTTCCCGCTCCCAACCGATTAAACCGCCAAGCAATGCAGCGAACAGCAGCCGCATCAGCATGGTTTGCGTATCCAGTTGAAACACATCCATTCCCTAATCTCCACCCATCTTTGTCATGTAAGGCGGCTCTTCGCTATACCATATGTTCATCCTGCCAGCGCCATAGCTCTTTGCTGGAGGTGGATATGCCAATTACACCGCTCTTCAAAGCCGTATCAAAATCCTCCAAATCGATCATGAGTCCTCCAGCGATGACGGGCACGTCCACTTCTGCACGAATCCGTTCCATGATCCGCTGACACACCATGCCCGGCAGCACTTCAATGGCATCCGGATTGGAGGCCTTAATCATCTTGATCCCGTTGTCCAGAGAAACGGAATCGAATACAAACAGACGCTGGACCGTCAACAAGCCCAGTTTCTTCGCTTCTACAATCGCCGTGTTTTTTGTCGTGACAATACCGTCGATGCCCACCTTTTCAGCTAAATACTTAACCCCCGTTTTGTCTTTACCGATCCCTTCAATCAGATCAAAATGCACAAACGAGAGTTTGCCCGCCTCCCGAATCTGTTCAACGATCGATTCGATGATAAAAATATCGGTTTTGAGAATAAACACGATATTCGATTCGGTCGCCAGTACAGCAGGGAGTTCATCGGCATTCATTAATGAAGTAATAATGGGCTTACGCTTCAAGCAATACGAAATTCGTTGTGCACCTTCAACACTGGTTTTCATGTCTTCACCTCGTTGCCGCCGCAACATCTCCAATTCTCCCGTTGCCCCGGCATATTTTTGTTCATGCTCATGACTTTGCTTCATCTGCCTGCTTCACGGCAGTACCGCTGAGATAAATATCGTAGACCGAATTCAATACATAGGTGGGCTTCACGCTGCTGTCCATCAGATCGTCCCTGCTCGATACGCCGGTCAGCACCATCGCCGTACTCATCCCTGCCTGATTTCCCATCTTGATATCCGTCTCCAGCCGATCCCCTGACATCAGACAATCTTCGGCCTTCACTCCCAAAATATCAAGAGCGGTCAATGCCGTCAAGACGGAGGGCTTGCCCATGATGGTTGTGATTGTAATGCCGGCGGTGCCTTCGATGGCACCGATCATGCCGCCGCAATCCGGGACATCGCCGCCAGGCATCGGACATGTTCGATCCGGGTGGGTGGCAATCACATCAGCGCCCCGTTTAATCGCCTGATATGCAAAATCCAGATGGCGGTAGTGAAAATCCCGGTCCCATGATACAACCACAACGTCGGTTTCCTCCGGCGATGAGGCGAATCGTATGCCATTGTCCAGCAGCTCATTCTTCAATATATCCTCGCCAATGACATACACGTTTGCGTCCGGATGATGCTTCTGAAGATAATGAATCGTAACGAGCGCAGGGTTCAATATGTTGTTCAGCTCAACTTGAATGCCAAGCTTCCTTAATTTCTTCAAATAGTTTTCCCTGGAATCTATCGTTTTGTTGGTCAAAAACAATAGTTTCTTACCCAGTCCCTGCAAATAATGAATGGTCTCCACCGCACCATCAATGGCCTCAGCCCCAAGATAAATCGTACCGTCCAAATCAAAAATATACCCTGAATAATGATCCATGTTTCGTTCTCCTCTGCATGTTCAATCTGTAATTTCGCCCGATTGTAAACATAAATTGGACATGTTCTGGCCAGATCAGTTCTGTTATGGACCCACAGTCCCCATCCGTAAAGTATACATATGACGGTGCCATGCCCTTTAGTCCTTGGACAAGCGGTTCCATGCGGATACAAAAAAATGAGAAGCACTTTGCATTGAAAAAGCCTTCATTCATCACAAATGAAAGTTCTCGTTATGCAAAGGGCTTCTCATCATCTCTGCCCAGCTCTATAACTTTATATGGTTATACTACATCCACATTTTACATTTGACAAGACGATCCTGATAAATAAGATCCCTATCGATTCATCGCCGACACGGCGGAGGAATGCTCGGCTTCCTGGTCGGAACGCGATCCGGTGACGTCTACCCGATCCGGCGGATCCGTATACCGTTCCATCCTGCTGCCTTCCGCCACTCCCCATGCCAATTGCAATTGATCCTGCAGCAGCTCCCATTGCCTGTCGACTTCCTCTTGATTCCACTCTAAATATTCACGCATCAGCCTCATGACGGGAGCAATGGTTCGCTCGGTTTTTTGCCGGTCGAATAATAACCAGCCCGTTCTTCTTAACAGAAAATCGACTGCGGTCATCGTCATCTCATATTCGATGGAATACTCGATTTCCGCACGTAACAATCGAAGCTCGGTCGTTTCCGCTTCCTGCGAAGAAGCAGCGACCCGGTTCATCAGCTCCATCGTATTGGAGCCGTACCTGTTCATGAGGCTCAGAATGTCTTCGGACCTGATACTAAGGGAGTCACCCTGCTTAATCAACTTCTTCTGAAGCTCCTTATAGGTAAGGCCGTTCAGGTCGCCCCCGCTGATGGGAACCCGATCCGTCGTACAGGGAGGATAGATGGTGCCATCGGCGTCTTGAAGCTGTCTGGCTGCAAGGTTCACTACCTTTTCGGCCATTTTCCGAAATCCGGTCAGCTTTCCTCCTGCAATGGTGATCAACCCGGAATCGGATATAAACATCTCATCTTTTCTCGATATTTCAGAAGGTCCCTTTCCTTCCTCACGGACGAGCGGCCGTAAGCCCGACCATCCGGATTCGATATCGTCCGGCCGCAGCCTTGACTCCGGGAAAGCATGATTCACCGCATCGATCAGATATCGCCGATCCTCCTCGGTAATACCAGGCGTCTCAATCGCCCCCTCGTAAACGGTATCAGTCGTTCCGATGTAGGTCTTGCCCTCTCTTGGAATGACAAAAATCATTCGGCCACCCGGCACATCGAAATAAGCAGCTTGCCGAATGGGAAGCTTGGCATGATCCACCACCAGGTGAACGCCTTTTGTTAAAAGCAGGCGCTTTCTCTTGAGCGAATTATCCTTGAGCCTGACCTGATCCACCCATGGCCCGGCGGCATTGATGATCTTTTTGGCGTTTATCGTATAGGTCTTGCCACTCACTTGGTCTTCTACATGAGCTCCTACTACTTTTCCTCCTCGATACATGAATTCCTGGACTTTGGCATAATTCGCGATGAGCGCTCCCTTGGCCCTTGCAGACTTCATCACTTCCACCGTTAATCGAGCATCGTCGGTTCGGTATTCATAATAATAACCGGAACCTTTCAATCCCTCCTTTCGAAAGAGCGGTTCAAGGGTCAGGGTACTCTCGCGCCGGAACATCTTGCGCCGTTCGCTGCGTTTGACCCCTGCCAGCCAGTCGTACAGATACAATCCGATCGCGCTGGCAAGATAACCATAAGTGCCTTTTTTATAAATTGGGAGCAGCATCGGAATAGGCTCCACCAGATGTGGAGCGTTCTGGTGAAGCAATGCCCGTTCAGAACCCACCTCACGTACCAAGCCGATCTCTCCTTGCTTCAGATACCGAAGACCGCCATGAATCAGCTTCGTTGATCTACTGCTCGTTCCCGAAGCAAAATCATTCATTTCCACCAAGCCGACGCTCATCCCTCTGCAGCTGGCGTCCCAAGCAATTCCCGCACCCGTGATACCGCCGCCAATCACCAGTACATCCAGCTTTTTCGCCGACATGTCCTGCAAATATTGGGTCCGCATCTTGGCGGATAAGCTTGTGTCCACCTGACATTCTCCTCTCCGAATTTATAATAAAGAACCTATTCCATCATAAGAAGAACGTCTATCGACGTACTTTACCTGAAGACTGACCGCATTTAGCGGAAGTTTTTTTGCGAGATAAGGATGCTAAGCCTCGTATGATACTTTCTTATCTCTTCAAAAAAAGAACCGCTTCTGCTTGGAATGCATACCAAATACAGTACGCATTTAAGCAAAAGGGTTCTCCGTTATCTCCGCCACTTTATGCAATAAATATGATTATTCATTATAGGTTGCTTTTATACTTATGTCTATATGGAGCCTATTCAGAACCGTTAAAGCCGATTCTCACTTTTTCCGTAAAGCCGATGGAGCCATGCTTTTATATTTCTTGAAGGTTCGACTGAAATAATAAATATCATTAAACCCGGTCGCAGCCGCGATTTCGGATACGGTAAGCGGACTCTCGCGAAGGAGATAATCCGCCCGGTTGAGCCTCGTCTCATTCACATACTCCGTCACGGTCCGGCCGCTGATTTCCTTGAACAGCCGGCTGAAATGAAAGCGGCTGAGACCCGCCATGCCGGATAGGAGCTCCACTGATAAATCCTCCCGGTAATGCTCTTCGATATACTTGAATATCGGGGCAAAGCGCTCCACATTCTTCATCCGCTCGATGTACTCATCCAGGGTAAGAACCGTCGCTACATAACCTCGAACAAGCAGCGTAAGCAGCCGATACAGTTCTGATTTGACGGCCAGCTCATAACCGAATTCCCGCTGTTCCAGCTCATGAATGATAGACAGCATGGAGGCTAGCGCATCATCCCCGCTAATTCGGTTCTCGAAGATCAGCCGATTCTGGGTGATCGGCGTGATGAATTTCATCTCGGTTGCATCCAGCGAATGGCTCTGAAGCAGCGAGAAGTCCGCGATTAACGCATAATAAAACAAATGATCCGACAGGCTGAGGCCGTAATGCAGCTCATTCCGGTTAATGACGATCATATCGCCTTCCTTGACCGTGAAGGTGGACGAGCCGCACTCCAAACTCGCTTCTCCTGATACAATGTATAGAATTTCAAGATGTTCATGCCAATGGTGGTTAAACAAAACCTGTCCACGTCCATCAAACTCGCAACGATGAACCTTAATCGGAAACTGAGGATCCGGCATGGTCATCGGTTCTCGCAGTGTTTTGTCCAATGTTCTGATCTCCTTCCAGTAAGACAGCACAATTGTACAAACAAACAGCACGGTTTATCATGGTGTCTTCCTCTAAAAGCATTATAATACGAAAGTGTAATGCAGTAAATTCAGAGGAGTGAACTCATGAAATCTATTAATGTTGGCGTCATTGGCACGGGATCGATCTCTGCTATGCATTTGCAATCCTATGAGAAACATGCGAACGCGAATTTGCTCGCCGTGTGCGATTTAAATGAAGAAAGAGCACAGCGTGCAGCTGAAAAATACGGTGCTACCAAAGTCTACACCGATTATAACGAACTTCTGGCTGATCCGGAAATCGATGCAGTAAGCATCTGTACCTGGAACAATACGCATGCCGAAATCAGCATTGCGGCACTGAATGCAGGCAAACACGTCCTGGTTGAGAAACCTCTCTGCCGTACCGTTGAGGAAGCGCTTCAAGTGCAGGAAGCCGTTAAATCCTCCGGCAAACTGCTTCAGGTCGGCTTCGTAAGACGTTACGACCCTAACGCTCAGATGCTCCGCGAGTTTGCAGACAAGGGTGAATTTGGGGACATCTACTTCGCGAAGGCTTCCTCTGTTCGTCGTCTCGGCAATCCAGGCGGCTGGTTCTCTGACATCGAGCGTTCCGGCGGCGGACCTCTCATCGATATCGGGGTGCATGTCATTGATCTGTGTTGGTACATGATGGGTCGGCCAAAACCGGTTTCCGTCAGCGCCAATACATATCGAAAGCTGGGCAATCGCTCTAATGTTCGCAACCTCTCCTTCTACAAAGCGGCTGACTATGACGCGGAGAAGAACACGGTTGAGGATATGGCGAATGCGATGATCCGTTTTGAAAACGGCGCCTCTTTGCTGGTAGACGTCAGCTTCACGCTGCACTCGAAGGAGAATCTGCAATCCGTTAAATTGTATGGAGACAAGGGCGGATTCGAGATTGATCCGGAAGTGGTCATCGTAACGGAAAAGCACGATACCATCATCAACATCCAGCCTCAAACGGACAACAAAGGATTCGATTTCAACGCGGCTTTCCAAAGCGAAGTCGATCATTTCATTTCCAGCATCGAGAACGGCACGGCACCTCTCAGCCCGGTTGAAGACGGCGTTGAGATCATGAAGATTCTGTGCGGGATCTATGAATCCGCCGAAAAAGGGGTTGAGGTTCTCTTATGAAACTTGGAATAAGCTCATACAGCCTGTACCAGGCCATGAATAAAGGCGAAATGACCATTACTGATGTCATCGACTACGTTGCAGAAATCGGCGGAGAGCATATCGAAATCGTTCCACTCGGCTTTAACCTGAAGGAAACGCCGGAGTTGATCGATACCATTAAATCCCATGCCGCTTCCAAAGGGCTTGAGATCTCCAACTATGCCATCGGTGCCAATTTTGCGGAATTGGATGATGCTGCATATGAAGCGGAGATTGAAAGAGTTAAAGGCGAAGTGGACATTGCGGCCGCGCTTGGCGTTAAGCTGATGCGCCATGACGTAGGCTCTTCCAAGGACTTGTCCATCACGCATTTCCTGGAGGAACTTCCCCGCCTGGCCAATGCATGCCGAATCATAGCCGATTACGCGGCAGAACGCGGCATTACAACAAGCGTGGAGAACCACGGCTATTTCATTCAACATAGCGACCGTGTAAAAGCGCTGGTTCAAACCGTTAATCACCCTAACTTCAAAACAACCCTGGACATTGGAAACTTCCTCTGTGCAGATGAGGTGTCAACTGTGGCAGTCAAGAACAACATCGGCTTGGCTTCGATGGTTCACTTCAAGGACTTCTATTATCGCCCGGCTCACCGCGCACCTGGATCCGGTTGGTTTAACACCTCCAGCGGCAACTGGCTGCGTGGCGCGATTGTCGGCCAAGGCGATATCGATATGCCGGAAGTCGTTCGCATCGTGAAGGAATCCGGTTACGACGGCTATATCTCGATCGAATTCGAAGGGATGGAAGATTGCCGTACGGGAGCTAAGTTTGGATTGGAATATCTCCGTAAAACCTGGAATGAGGTTTAAGTTATACGGACGATGGATGACACAAGGATGATATAAGGGGGATATTAGCATGTCGAAACCTATCATGCCTAACAAAATTGGCGTTATTGTTGACAGCTTTCGCGTTGGAGTAAGAGATGGCCTTCTTAAAGCCCGAGAAGTCGGTGCAGACGGCGTACAGATCTATGCCGTTCATGGCGAAATGGATCCGGCCAACCTCTCTGCTTCGGCGCGAAAAGAATTGAAGGATTACATCGATTCACTGGGACTTGAAATCTCCGCCCTCGTGGGTGACCTTGGCGGACACGGCTTCCAGGACCCTGCTGAGAATGCGGCTAAAATCGAGAAATCCAAACGAATCATGGAGCTCGGCTTGGAGCTGGGAACCAATATCATCACCACGCATATCGGTATCGTGCCGCAAGATCATAACAGCCGCGTATATGAAACGATGCACAAAGCTTGCCTGGAGCTTAGCACATTCGCGAAGTCCATGGACGCATTCTTTGCCATCGAGACAGGTCCGGAGCCTTCGGCTCATTTGAAATCATTCCTTGACGGCCTGGGTTCCAACGGAGTATCGGTAAACTTTGACCCGGCCAATATGGTCATGGTTACCGGTGATGATCCTGTACAGGGCGTGTACAACCTGAAGGATTATATCGTTCATACACACGCGAAGGACGGAATCAAGCTGGCTGACTATATCGATCCTCGTGATGTATACGGCGATTTCGGATACGAGGCACCTGCCCTTGACCATGACAAAATTGCCGATATGGCGGAATCGGGTGAGAAGTTCCGTGAAGTGCCGCTTGGCGAAGGCGGCGTGAACTGGAATGCTTACCTGCAAGCTCTCAAGGATATTGGCTATACGGGGTATCTGACCATCGAACGTGAAGTGAAAGCCAATCCGGAAGCGGATATCAAGCTTGCCGTGGACTTCTTGAAGACGTTCAGAGCTTAACACGTACACG
The DNA here is from genome assembly GCF_037969785.1 of Paenibacillus sp. FSL W7-1332. NCBI lineage: Bacteria > Bacillati > Bacillota > Bacilli > Caryophanales > Paenibacillaceae > Paenibacillus > Paenibacillus sp. FSL W7-1332. The sequence continues at coordinate 5,389,216 of NZ_CP150209.1, forward strand.
ATTCATTCAGAGTTCTTGCTGCAGGATGTCAATGCTACTGCTTGAATAGGAAGCAGTGAACTCATTAACTAAACAAGGCCAATCAGGGAATAACCTGATTGGCCTTGTTTTATATTGTCCTACCTAGTAAATAAAATTAAGATACCACCTGTTTCCCTGATACCGTCTCCAAGGCGCCGTTCGCTCTTGCGGAACGAATCTCGGCTTCAATAATTTCCAGCGACCCGGCAGCGCTCTCAGGCGTACATACCGTTACCGGCTCTCCTTGCGCAACATGCTCAATGAAATACCGGAGCTCACGATAATAACCGGAATCATCGGACAGCTCAGCCGTAAAGCCTGGGGCGTCTTCAGGGTACACCTTCAGTTCGTTATTCTCGAACACCAGCGTTGCCTCTTCCAAATTCACACGGTAACCCATATAAAAACCGTGTTCGCCGTGCAGCGTCCAATCCGCATGCGCGTTAATCACTTTACCATCCGGGAAACTGTAGTGGGTGGATACGATATCGTACGAGCTTCCTTTAATCATCGTTTTGGCGAAAGTCGATACGCGCTCCGGTTTGCCCATAAGCCAATGAATCATATCCACGTCATGCACATGCATGTCCGTGATACAGCCACCGCTCTTGTCTCCTTCCAGGAACCAGCCTTGAGGCGGCTCCGATCCCCGGAAGAATTCGCCTGCAACGATGCTTCCATAACGACCGTCCTCTACGCATTCTTTTAAATATTCATAAGCTGGCCAGAAACGGAGGCATTGTCCGATCATGAGCGTTTTTCCTGTGCGCTCCGCTGTTTTTACCATGCGCCAGGCTTCCTCGGAGCTGCCTGCGACAGGTTTCTCACACATGACGTGAATCCCCCGCTCCAACAACATGCAGGTCATGTCCGCATGCAAATAAGTCGGCAGGCATACATCCACAATATCCAGCTCTTCATGCTCCAGCATTTTGTCCACATGGTCATACAGATGATAAGGCTCCAGGTCGTATACATCACGCTCGGTTGCCATATTGCCGTTGGCTTTGCTGTCCTTAAGCTCATCGATGCGCAAATCGCAAATCGCCACCAGCTGGATGTCCGCGCCCTCCTCGGCTAGTCGAACATAATTGTCGAAATGCATGCGCCCCATAAAACCAAATCCCAATATTCCGATTTTCAGCATCCTTATTCCCTCCGTTATCCCTTGTTATGATTGGCCTTGATGCTGGCGGGCATCCGGCTTGCGCAAAGTTGGCGTGCGTCCAAGAATCGCATCCATTGCATTGGATGTATTAAATATGATCTGCTCCGAGTAGTGGGTATACGCCGGGATCATCTCTGCCGTAACATAGTTGTCATAGCCGATCAAGCGCAGTGCTTCAACAACGGCCGGATAATTAACGTCCCCTGCCAACAGGTCGACAAATCCGTGCAATCCGCCTGCCTGTCTGCGGTAATCTTTGAAATGGACTTTTTTGATCCGCTCACCCAAAATCCGAATCCAGTGCTCCGGATAACCGTTATGCACAACATTGCCTACGTCGAAATAGGAGCCGACATATTCGGAACCGATCTCGTCGATGAAGGTCCGCAATTCCAGCGGCGACAGCAGGAATTTATTCCATACATTCTCGATCGCGATGGCAACGCCGGCGCTTTCCGCGTAAGGAACCAGCTTACGAATGGATTCTTGGGCCCGCTCGTAGGCATATTCGTAATCGATGACTGCAGAACCAGGAACAAAATCGACACCGACCGCCCCCGGGATCACAAGGATGGCATCCACTCCGAAAGCGGACGCGAGCTCCAGCTGCTTCTTGCAAATATCCATGGCCTTCTCACGGACAGCCGGGTCATCACTGGTCATCGGATATTCCCAATACAAACCTGTCGCCAAACCCGCGATGTCCAGGTCGGCTTCTTTCAGCTGTTCTGTTATGGCCTGTACCTCTTTATCGCCAGCCTGAAGGCCGAGCTCTCCTGTTTGGTTTAATGACAATTCGATTCCTTCAAACCCGGCTTCCTTTGCCAATCGGATGCAGTCGGAGATGGAAGCATCTCCCGAGAACGACCAGATATTAATCCCTTTCTTCATCGTGAATCCCTCCTAGAATCAATAGGTTAATGTTGTAACACTCGTTTTCTGAAACACATCATTTGACTTTTTCCGTCAAGTTGTAAATAAACCATTTGGATGTAATAATACTTATATAATAAATAAATATTCCGCCAAATGATTTAGATAGAAAAGTGATTATTTGGACTATTCCGTTCTATTTATCATCTCTTAATAACATTTTGGAGTGAGTTTACGATGAGCGAGATGGACCTCAATTTTCCGATAAAACGCGAAGCGCCTTTTCGCGAATGGTCACCCTGCATTCACTATGCGCAATTTCAACGCATGGCGTCGGGATCACTCCCGCAGCGCAGGTTATACGATTTTGAACTGCTCTATGTATACCAAGGGGAAGCCGCTACAACGATGTACGGGAACCGCTATCGCATCGAAGCCGGTCAACTGATCTTCCTGCCGTCCGGTGTTTACCACCAGAATGAGGTGGTCTCCCATCCTGACGCGCGATTTTTGGGGATTCATTTTGATTTCTTTGATGAGCTGGACATACAGACCGAAGCGGATATGATCGTGAATGAAGCCGTGCTGGATCCGAATAAATTCGCGCATGAAGCGGTGTCCTCCGCTTTTCCCCCGCTCTCTTCCCGTGTCATCTACACGCCCCCGCTGCCTTGCGTTCAGATGATGGAACGAATCGTGGAGGAGTTCACCCTCCGTCCCGGCGGCTATGAGCTTGCCTGCAAAGGGCTGATGCTGGATGTGCTGGTTCAACTGCTTCGGACGCATCCTTCCCAGGCCTTGACGGAGACGTCACCGCACGATGCCAAACTGATTGAACTGATGTCTCAAATCGAAAAAACTCCAGCCAAAGACTGGAGCAACAAAGTGATTGCGGAGCATTTAATGTTAAGCCCGGATCATACCGCCAAATTGTTTAAACGCTTTGCGGGGATGCCGCCAAGTGAATTCGTGCAATCCGTTCGCCACCGCGAAGCGCGCAGGCTACTCCGGGAATCCGATATCTCGATCGAGGCGGTTGGCGAAGGGGTCGGATACCCGGATATTCATTATTTTAGCCGAATCTTCCGCAGACTGGAGGGGATTACCGCTACCGATTACCGCAAACTCTCAAGAATTCTGTAAGGTGTGCAGGCCATGGTCAGCACCTGCATGCGTCCTAAGCCAGCGATCCATTCGATCGAGCGCTTCGCTCAATCGATCGGGCGAAGCGGCATACGAGCAGCGAATGAAGCCTTCGCCCCCGGCGCCAAACACATGACCGGGTACAACGGCCACCTTTGCCTCTCGAAGCAATCGCTCCGCAAACTGCTGGGAGCCTAGACCCGTTCCGGTTATGCTGGGGAATGCGTAGAAAGCACCCTGAGGATCGCGGCAGCTTAGGCCGATATCGTTCAGACCCTGCACAAACATTCTTCTGCGTTCATCATAAGCCTGCTTCATTACGTCCCGATCCCCGAGTCCATTTCTTAAACATTCAAGAGCCGCAATCTGCCCCATGATGGGCGCGCAGAGCGCGGTATACTGATGAATCTTGACCATGGCGCTCACCAGGCGGGAGTCGCCGCAGAGGTAACCGACCCGCCAGCCCGTCATGGCAAAGGCTTTGGAGAAGCCGCCGATGACGATGGTGCGCTCCCGCATCCGAGGCAGCGAAGCAATGCTGGTATGCGTGCGGCCGTAGGTAAGCTCGGCATACATCTCGTCTGAAATCACCACCAAATTGTGCGTAACCGCAAGGCGCGCAATCGGCAGCCAATCCTCGTAGGTCATCACGGCGCCTGTCGGATTGCTTGGAAAGTTAACAACGATCGCTTTCGTCCGGGGGGTAATCAACTTCTGCAGTGCAGCCGCAGTCAATTTGAACTTATGCTCTGCGGAAAGCTCCAGCTCAACGACAGTTCCCCCGTTCAATTGCACAAGAGGAGCATAAGCGACATATCCCGGCACGGGAATAATAATTTCATCCCCCGGCGAAATGAGCGCCCGCAGCGTAAGATCAATCGCTTCGCTGCCGCCAACCGTGACCAGTATCTCCCTCGACGGTTCATATTGCAGCTGGAATCCGGTATCCAGATAGTTCGCAATCTCTTCCCTTAGCTCCATCAGCCCTTCATTCGGCGTGTACATCGTGCGGCCATGGTCCAGAGCTCGTTTACAGGCCTCAATCGCACATGCAGGCGTCACAAAATCCGGTTCCCCTACACCGAGAGAAATGACGTCATCGTCCGCTTCGGCCGCATTAAAAAATTGCCGGATGCCGGAAGGCGGCAAAACTTGCACCGTTGATGTTAGAAAGCTGCTCGTTGGATTCATATGCTTCTACTCCTTGCCTTCGCTTTTTCGTTCCGATAATGAAGTTTCAATGATGGCATCCAAAAGTCCGCTGAACGAATAGCCCGCCGCTTCCGCGCTTCTTGGAAGTAAACTGTTCTTCGTTAAACCCGGGAGCGTGTTGACCTCCAAAATATACGGAATCTCTTCCTTCAGGATGATATCGATCCGGGCATACACACTGCACTTCAGCGCCTTATAGCATTGAAGCGCAGCCGTACGCACCCGCTCCTGAAGTTTGGCGGGAAGCTCAATCACTTGCTCATCCGCTTCGCCTTCTTCGTATTTGGATGTATAATCGAAAAATTCGGAGTTCGGCTTGATGGACACAATCGGGAGCATCTCACCGTTCAAAACCGGGCAAGTGATCTCTTCACCCTCGATCATTTGCTCGATCATCACGGAGCGGTCCCATCGCAATGCCTCTTCTACGGCGGAGGCAAGGGCAGCCGCATCACGCACGATCCGAGTACCAACACTGGACCCGCCTGCGTTCGGCTTCACTACGACAGGATAACCGAGTACCTTCACGTCAGCGGCGGCCAACTCCTCCATACTGCTGACCATGATCCAATCGGCTGTAGTCAATCCCTCGTACCGCAGCAGCTTCTTGCTCAAATCTTTATCCATGCAGACGCTGCTGGAAAGAACGCCGCTGCCAGTATACGGAATGCCCAGGGAGTCGAGTGTGCCCTGCACCGTCCCGTCTTCCCCGTATTGCCCGTGCAGGGCAAGTAAAGCCATATCGATGCCTTCGGTTTTGCTGATCAGCTCGCGTTTATCGTGAATTTCGATCGGATAAACCTCGTAGCGGTTTTTATCCAGATGCGCGATCATCTCTTTGCCGGTCATGAGCGAAACTTCCCGCTCGGATGATACGCCTCCCATGATGACGCCAACTTTCATGATGTAGACCTCCTAAAAAATTTCTTCAAGCTGATTGCCTATGCATTACTCCGCATGCGGATGATTCTTCCGATCTCTGTTGCAGCCCGTTTACACCAGCTTCCTTGCCGCCTCGCCGATGATGCGGATCCCCTTCTCGATGTTCTCATCGGAGACGCGGGAGAATCCGAGACGCATGGTGTGCTGGCCGCCGCCATCGGTAAAGAAAATGTCGCCCGGCGTGAATACCACGCCCTGGGCTGAGCAGGCTTCCAGCAGCTCCCGGGTCCGGATGTCGGGACCGAATTCAACGAACAGGTGAAGCCCGCCGTCACCGGACAACCGCTCCATCGGGAGCCATTCCTCGCAGCAGCGGATCGCAAGCTCATATTTTCGCTTGTACTCGGCCTTCGCTCTCTTTAAATATTTCTCGAAGTTGCCGTTGTACAAATATTGAAAGAGCAGGGACTGATCCAGGGTCGACGTATGAATGCTGCGGGCGCGCTTCACGCTTTCCAGATAATGAATCAGGGTCTTGTCGGCCAGCACCCATCCGACTCGCAGGCCGGGAAACAGAATCTTGGAGAAACTGCCTAAATAGATCACGCTGTTGTTCTCGCCGCCTGCACATGCAACGAGAGGCGCGATGTGTGAGCCCGAATAGCGCAGCTCTTCGTTGAAACCATCTTCAATAACGGGAATTTCGAACTCATTCAGCAGTCGGAGCGCTTCCAGCCTCTTCTGGTGAGACATGACGATTCCTGTAGGATTATGATAGGAAGGCACAAGGTAGGCCATGTCGTACGTCCGCTCCGACAGCTCGCGTGCGAGCCCTGTCAGGCTGATGCCGTCTGGCTCCATCTCGACGCCGGTAATGGCATACCCGTGCATTTTAAAATTTTTAATGGCTGTATGATGAGTTGGATTCTCGCACAGAATGCGGCCATGCCCTTTGTTCAGGGCGGATAGCACCAGACTTAAACCTTCCGTAAAACCATTAGTGATCAGCATATCCTTACCTTGAATATTCACGCCCTTGTTCTCCATATAACGGAGGAGGTAATCGATAAGGGGTTTATAACCCTTGGCGTAACCGTAGTTAAGAAGTACATCACCTTCAAGCGACATTCGGTCCAGAAATGCGCGCTTGACATTTGGCAGATCGAACAGCTTCTCATCGGGGGCGATGCTGGTAAAAGATATAGAGCCCTTCTCGGCGCGGATGCCGTGTTTCATCAAATCATTGGCTTCCGCAAGCCTGGCGTATTCGTTCAGGCGAGGCCCCCAATCCAGCCGTTTGCCTTCGGGCTGCATGGGTGCTCCGCTGATCGAAGGGACAACAAAGTGCCCTTGCCCTTTAACCGCATAGATATAGCCTTCGTCCTCCAAATCCGAGTATGCGCTCAGCACCGTATTACGGCCCACTCGAAACAGCGCGCTTAGCTCACGCGTGGAGGGGAGCTTCTGATCGGCTTGCAGCGCCCCGGTTGTCATCAAGCGCTTCATGTAATCCTTGACTTGAATATACGCCGGGCGGTCATTCGCCAACTTGAAATCCAAATACATCGTTCATTTCCCCCTTGCTCTAATGATGGCATAATTTCGGCGGCACCACTAGAACCACAGCAGGCCTCTTTCGCCTCGGGCGTGGTTTGCCGAGAATCTTGGCAGAACCCAGGCTATGTCATCTCTAGGATCGGACTGCCCTTTGCGCCGATATACCTGAATACATGCACTTTCTCTTTATCATGGAACCATACGAGGTCATGCACAAGCAAGAAAGAACATGCTTTGGTATTCATCTGGCGAGAAAAACAAATCGTGATGCAAATCAAAACGGCCCCACCTTCTCAAAGGAAGATGGGGCCGTTTTTGCATAGAATTTATGCGGTCTGATTGACCATGATGAATAGGCTTTATATGTCGTAAGCGCAGGTGCGGTTACTTCACAACCAAACTTTCCTTGATCTTCTCGTTGATCCACTGCCGCTTCGACAGCAGCCACTCCTGCTCCCTCGGATACGCCTTAAAGGTGATCGGCTCGTCAAGCCCTTCCTCCAGCGCCTGGAGCACAGCCTCCCTGCCGATCTGCGTCTCCAGCAGCTGAAGCGCTCTCAAATCCTGAAGCGCTTCCTGAAATACCTTCAGCCGAATGGATTCGATCGGTCCTTCCTCGCCTGGGTATACCACGAAAGCATCCCCGGAAGGAAAACCGCAATCCGCATCCGTCACCTTGAACGGGTCAATGGCGCGCTTCGAGTATTGCGAATTCCAAAAGTTATATCCCCAGTGGAGAAATCCCTCGATGTTAAACTTATACAGTTGAATCCCGATGATCCGGTTTCTTGCCGAGGGCAGATTGAAGAAGCGGTTGGACACTTCCTTGTACTGGGAACAGCAATAATAGGTCCACAGCGGCGTTACCTCCTGATCCAGGAAAGGCTCGATGTGGTTGCTTGCAGGAATCGGGTGCTTCACAAGGCCTTCCTCATAAAACGAAATATCGGAGAGCGCGTCGATGATCGGGTAATCCGGCAGCAGCTCGTTCATCAGCCGGCTTGCATGACCGTAAGCCTCCAGATGGGACACGGACGGCTCATCGGAAACATGGAAATAGCAGCGCTGCTTAAGTCCCCGGCCTTCAATCCAGCCGGTCAGGGCCGGTATGAATTGTCTGATGAAGGCATGATACTGTTCTCCTGTCGCATCCGTCTCCCATCCGAACAGCTTCTCGGGCTTTCCGTTCACATTAGCGATAATCTTCGGCGCATGCCCGGCTCCCCACTGGGTGAAAAGATGCGAGAATTCCAGGTACTGAATCCCATTAGAATCACACAGGTCTGCCCACCGGTCCAGCTTATCAAACCCAAATGCATACGCTCCATCCGGTGTTACGGCGACATCAACCAGCTGCACCGTTGGCCGTTCTCCCCCCACTTCCGTATCCAGCGGAGGCGTAAACAATGGGGTCAGGATCATATTGATGCCATTCTGAGCGGCGGTCTGCATAAACTGACCGATCAACGCCCAGTGCCGTTCACTAAATATCTCCGCCTCGTAGTAGTTCGCCAAACAATCGGCATGGAACCATTCCGTATGAATCAGCGTCTGGTCCGGCAAGGTTGCCGGTATCACTTCGAGCGTGAACACCTCTTCTCCTAGCGACTCCCCTGACTCCGCTTCAAAACGGATCCGGATTTCATATGTACCGCCCTTGATCTCACCCTCAGGCTGTACCGTAAACCACAGACTTCTCCACTGGTTCGGGCATCCGGTTACTACAGGCTCTGATGCCAGAGGCAGCAACGGGTCCGGATACAGCCCGGGGGCAGCTCTTAAGATAAACTCGTCATGATCATGATACGTAGGCAGCTCCGATGGAACCAGGCCTACAGAACGGATCGTAATCCGTTCACTCAATGATGATTGCAGATGAACCCGGATGTTTTTTAACAAACGATTGGAACGGTATGCAACTTGAAACGAGTACGTCTCATTGCCAAACGAAGACCCTCTGTCATACGAGGCCTGGGACAGTTCTTCATCGGCAAATACTTTGGACAAAGAGCTTAACAGCCGGGTCTCAAATGATACGGAATGGCTCATGCAGGTTACATCCTCTCTACAATGAAATGGGATACTTTCACGTACATCTTACACTAATCTGGATGGAACGGAAGGTAAATTTTGCGTTTTCGAAAAAAAGGAGCCACCGCCTTTTTGCGATGGCCGCCTTATTAGGGCACCATACCGAAATTCCGCCGAATGTTAGAATTCTTTCACCAATCCGTCGAACTCCGATATATTTCAAAGCCGGACAGACGCGGACACCATCTCGATTCCAAAATGGTAAGCCGGATATATTGAGCCCGTACAGCGGGAAAGCGGCAGATGCGTTTGCGCCCGATTACCGTCCCGGATTGAATCGTGTGCCAGTTCCCGTTTTCCATATATTCAAGCTCGAAGCGCTCGATCCGCTGCCCATACCGGTATTCAGCCAATACGATATGATCAAAATCGATCGCCCGCCCGAGGTCCAGCTCAATCACGGCGTATTCCGTGCCCTCCTCAGGGCTCCAATACGTATCCTTGCTGCCATCGACAACAAATCGAGCCTCCAGCCCCGCCTTCGTCTCGGATGCCGTAACATCCGCATCAGCAGCCAGATTGGTTTCAAATGTATTTCGAATGGCGTCACCCAGTTCCTGCAGACGCTGCAGATCGTTCTCATGAACAAGTCCGCGGGTATCGGGCGGAATATTGAGCAGAAAGGTGGCATTGCCGCCAACCGAGCCGTAATAGATATGCAGCAATTCTTCCAGCGATCGGACTTTATCGTCTTCGGACGCATGGTAGAACCAGCCGGGACGGATCGAGGTATTGACTTCGGCCGGATACCATACCAGCTCCTTCTCGCCCTGAATGACGCTCCGGCTGCCGAGATCCTCTTCGCTCGATTCATAGCGGCGCGCAAACTCCCGGTCATCGGTTTGCTGCGACTTTTCCTGGATCGCTTCATTCTGACGCAGCGACGCCGGAACGACGCTCCACTCCGACTCCCTGCAATCCCCCGCTTCATTCCCGCACCAGCGAATGTCCGGTCCGCATACCGAGATGGCGGCATTTGGCTGCAGTTCCCGAATCAGGGCGTAATACGACTCCCAATCGTATTCCTGACGCTTGCCATTCGGACCTTCGCCGCAGGCTCCGTCAAACCAGACGCTGAATATCTCCCCGTAGCCGGTCAGGAGCTCTCTTAGCTGATTCAGAAAAAATTGATTGTACCGCGGCGAATCCCCATATGACGGTTCATGCCGGTCCCAGGGGGACAAGTAGATGCCGAACTTGATTTCCCCTCTCCTGCAGGCATCGGCAACCTCCTTCACCACATCCCCGCGTCCGTTTCGCCACGGGCTGCTCTTCACGGAATGCTCCGTATACTGACTCGGCCATAAACAGAAGCCGTCGTGATGCTTGCAAGTCAGGATCAAGCCGCGCATGCCGGCACTGACACAAGCGCTTACCCACTGATCCGCATCCAGCTGCTCCGGATTGAACAGGGCAGGATCTTCTTTTCCCGAGCCCCATTCCATATCCGTGAACGTATTGATGGTAAAATGAAAGAAGGCATAGAACTCCATCTCCTGGACGGCTAATTGACGTTCCGAGGGCTTAATATTGGCCGCGTATTCAATAAAATTGTGCAAGCGATAAACCTCCTATACCTCTATCCTTGGTTGTCTAATGCTTTCTGATGGATCTCCAGATACTTATCCAGCTGCAATCCTTTAAATCCGCTGACATAGGCATCCCAGTCCTTCTCGATGTCCTTGCTGCCGGTTACGAATTGGGCCAGATTCGATTTCACGTAATCCTGAATCGTCTTCTGAATCTGCGCGATGAAGGTTGCGTCTTTCGGATCGATGAACACGTCCGTCGGGTACACAAGCTCCGGTTTGGCAAAAGGCTCGTATTTCTTCGCAGCCAGCCACAAGCGATATTCGTAGGCTCCGTTGCCGAGCGGATCTTCCGGAGCGACAAAGGATTCACGGAGGGAATTCACCATCAGCATCGTACCGAGCTGCCACCAGGTTACGTCAAGCGATCCCTCGGGCACATCCCGCTTCAGCGCTTCATATGCAGCCGGCTCGCCGTTGTAATCACGCGCGCCGGACTCCGCCTTCCGCCATCCTTCTCCTTCAAAGCCCCAGGAGGTCATCACGGTGCCTTCTTCGGAGAACAGGTAATCCGCCAGCTTAATGGCCGTGATCCGCTGCTCCTCCGTCGCTTTGTTCGTGATGACAAACGATCCGTCCCCTGCTCCGACGCTATAACCTGCAAGCTGCACGCCGTTCGGTCCTTTCAGCGGCGGAACAACATCGTATTCCTTATGACGGGGCTTCGCGTCGGTCGGCTCCAACACGCTGCTGATCAGCGCATAACCAACGGCGCCGACCACATTGTCCGCTTTGTTCCCGAGCTGCTTGACGGCATCGCCGTTTTGCGTAAACGCTCCTTTGTCAATCAGTCCTTCACTGTACAGCTTGCTGAGATATTTCAAGCCTTCCTTCCATTCGGACTCAGCCGCGGACAGAATCACCTTGCCATCCTTCACGCTTAGATAGGTCGTGCCATTGTTATATATAAAAGCATTCATCAAAAAGGCATCAACTCCTCCTCCCCACACATCAAGAGAAGTGGTCATCGGAATTTCATCGGCCTTGCCGTTCCCGTTCGGGTCCTGCTCTTTAAAGGCTTTCAGCACTTGATAGAATTCATCGGTCGTGGTTGGCATCTCTAGACCTAACTTCTCAAGCCAGGTCGTATTGATCCACATCCGCTGGCCATACGTGCAGTGCAGGCACTCGTTCACCTTCGGAAGCGCGTATATATTGCCGTCCGGCGCGGTCATCGCCGATTTTAAATAGGAGACTTCCTCCAGCGCTTTTTTAATGTTAGGTGCATGCTGGTCGATTAAATCATTCAAGGGAATAAAGGCCCCCTGCATACCGTACTTGATCTGATCCGCCTTGGATATGCCGGCATTCATAATGAGCGCCGGATAGTCACCGCTTGCCAGCATCAGTAGTTTCTTATCGTTAAATACCGCGTCAGGTGTCGTATTCCACTTAAATGTAAGCCCCAGCTTCTCTTCGATATGCTTGGAGAATGGATTGACATCAAGACTCTCGATGCCGGCGGACTGAGGAGCAAATACCGACAGTTCAACGGGTCCCTCTGACCCCGGAGGGCTTGCCGATCCATCAGTTCCTGTTTCACTCGTCTTGCCGCAAGCGGATAGAGCCAGCACTGCCACGAGAACCAGACTTAAACCTAATCCAGTGAACCTTTTCAAATGAATTCCTCCCTAGTATGAAATACCTGCCCGTACTTCGTAAGTGAAACCGTGTTTGCATATACCCCCTATATGTCCGAACATCGGAATTACCTATTCTATAGTGCCGGCATCACCTCCTTCACGGAATAGAAATCACCCTTTTAAGGAACCGATCATTACGCCTTTGACAAAATACTTCTGCACAAACGGGTAAATGATCAATACCGGGGCGCTTGCCACCACGATCAGCGAATACTTCAGCAAATCCTTCAGCCCTTCACGGACCAGCAGTTCGTTGACGTTTGTCACCATCTCGGCGCTGACGGAATTCAGGATCAGAATATCCCTCAGGAAGATCTGAAGCGGAAACAGGCTGCTGTCCTTCAAATAAATCAAGGCATTAAAATAGGAGTTCCAATGGCCAACGGCATACATGAGCGCGAGCACGGCCAGAATCGGCTTGGATAGCGGAAGAACGATTTTAAGGAAAAAGGTAATGTCGCTGCTCCCGTCCATCTCGGCCGCTTCGGCCAATTCATCCGGAATCGTCGTCTGAAAAAAGGTTCTGGCGATGATGACCTGAAACACGGCTAGCGCCCCCGGTATAATCATGGCCCAGCGCGTATCGAGCATGCCGAGCGACTTCACGAGAAGATAGTTCGGAATGAGCCCGCCGTCAAAAAACATCGTAAACACCAGCAGCATCATGATGATGTTGCGAACGTAAAACGTTTTGCGGGCGAGCGGATAGGCAAGCATCACGGTGAATGCGACATTTACGATCGTGCCGACAACGGCATAGAACAGCGAATTGCCAAACCCGATCAGAATGTTGGAATTTTGGAATACCGCTTTGTAGCCGATCAGGGTCACATCCACCGGCCACAGCCACACTTTGCCGGAGGACACTGCGCCCGGAGAGCTAAAGGATGCGCTTACAATATGCAGCAGCGGAAACAGGATGACGATCAGTACGACAGACAGAAACAAATACACGATACCAAGGAAAATCCGGTCTGCAGCGGACTCCCGTACGGTTGATCTGCTCATGCGCTACCTCCTACCATAGACTTGTTGATGAAACTTTTCGGGATACGTAATTGACAATGACCAACAGAATGAAATTGATAATGGAATTGAACAGGCCGATGGCGGCGGAGAAGCTGAAGTTGGCTCCGAGCAGGCCGACCTTGTACACATAGGTAGAGATGACTTCGGACGTGTTCTGATTGAGCGGGTTTTGCATAAGATAAATTTTCTCAAAGCCTAGACTCATCAGATTGCCCAGGTTCAATATAAGCAAAATAACGATGACCGGAAACAAGCTGGGAATATCGATATTGATGATTTTTTGAAGCCGGGTTGCCCCGTCCACTCTTGCCGCCTCGTACAGATCCGGGTTGACTCCCGCCAAGGCCGCAATATAGATGATGGCACCGTAACCGGTGAACTGCCACACATCGGACCAGACATAGATTGACTTAAACAGTTCCGGCACGCCAAGGAAATCAACGGTCTCAAGCCCCAGTGCCCGGAATAGATTGCTCATCAGCCCCGTGTTGGGCGAGAGGTTCACGATCAGAATCGAGACGATGACCACCGTTGATATGAAGTACGGTGCGTATGTCACCATCTGGACGGTTTTCTTGAAGCGGCCGTTTCGGATTTCATTCAGTGCCAGCGCTAACAGAATGGGGGCCGGGAAACCGACCAGCAGGCCGTACAGGGAAATCTCGAGCGTGTTGCGGACATACTGCCAGAAGAACGGAGCGTCGAACAATTGCTTGAAATAATCGAACCCTACCCAGGGACTGCCGAATATCCCCTGTACGACGTTGTATTCCTTGAATGCAATCAAGACGCCGAACATCGGAACGTATTTGAAGAGGATGATGTAGACTAACGGGAAGAACACGAGCAGATAGAATTGCCAGTGCTTCATCAGCTTCTTCCTCGTTCGGTTCATGGGCTTGTTTGGTGGTAAATTCGTTGGCGCCTGTGCATCTGCAGGTACTGGGATTGCGCTGCTCATACGAGCCACTTGGGTCACCCTCCTTCGCTTTGTGTTGATCCCAAGTCTAGGGCCGACAACGCCATCCGATCAATAAACAAGATTCTCCGAATCAACGTATTTCCGCGAACAGTGGGAACTTAAGATCCGACAGGCCGTAAGGGCGAATAAACCTTTTTCCGTGGCTAAACCTATCTCCGTTTACAGCAAAAAGCCCGCGGGACGGTTCATCCGCAGGACTCTCTGCTTGGTTATATATGCATGACCTAGTCAGAAGGATCGTTAGTTCCCGTAATTCTGCTGCTTATAAGCAGCCTGCTCACGGTAATCCCCCGGTGACATCCCCATCAGCTTTTTAAACATCCGGCCAAACGAGATGGCATTGGAATACCCAACTTCGGTCGCGATATCTTGTACAGGCAGCAAGGTCTCCTCGAGCAGCTTCCGTGCATGGTTCATCCGCAGCTCAATTAAATAATCCACGAACTTCTGACCGGTCTCCTCCCGGAACAGCTTGCTCAGCGTCTTCCAGTTCATATTGAAGCGTTCGCTTAAATAATTGAGAGACAGATCCGGATTGCTCGAGTTCTGCTCCATAAACAAGCGCACCTTCTGAATCGTGTCCGCATGATTTCGGCCCTCCATGAGAGCGAGCATACTGTCGTACAGAGTGGATAAAGCCTCCCCGAATTCCTGTTCCAGCTGCTCCAGTGTATCGGATGATTGGAGCGCGTTCCGTAAGGCAGGCTGCCCCTCTGTCAGCCACAAATCCTGAAATTCTTTTGCCATGCACGACATTTCACGTCCGAGCGAGTACACCATGTAATCCACCAGATTCACCACGCCGTCCCGGTCCAGCATGTTTTGTCCGATGTTATGGATGAGGGCATTGTATTTCTCCTGCCAATCCCTGTTGCCGAGCCGGAAGGATTGAGCCATCGAACGGATCAGGTTCAAGAAATCAAATGCATGGCCCCGCTCCTCCCCGGATACTTGGGTGTAATGAATGATTCGGTTCTCGCCGAGGATCATTTTGTATTTCAATGCGGTGCGTGCCTGCTCATAGGAGTCCGGGATATCCGTATATCGCTCCGTTTTCTCCCCGATACCAACGGTTATGGTCAGCTTCAGATGCTGCTCCACCCACTGGCGGGTCTGCTCAAGCAGCGTGACTACATGCTGTACTGCGTCCTGGTCCGCCATCGCCATCACGCCCAGTTTCGAA
The DNA here is from genome assembly GCF_037969785.1 of Paenibacillus sp. FSL W7-1332. Taxonomy (NCBI): domain Bacteria; kingdom Bacillati; phylum Bacillota; class Bacilli; order Caryophanales; family Paenibacillaceae; genus Paenibacillus; species Paenibacillus sp. FSL W7-1332. The sequence goes on from NZ_CP150209.1 coordinate 5,404,589, forward strand.
GCGGATATCCATTCTGTCCAAACACTCGTTTCCTGCCCGGCTGCAATTTCTTGAACGACACTTTTGAGGGCAAATTTGATCAAATACTGGTCCTGCTGCGGGTACTGCTCGCAGAACAATGGATATTTATCGATTTCGATGACATTGACGATCTGTGATTCGGACAAGTCCGGCAGTCCCATGACATCCCGCTGCTCGTTCCACTGCTCCATATGGGACGGGTACTGTCCCTCCATCAGCTGCTGGAACAGATACGCTCTGCGCAGCAGCAAATCCTCCCGATGCTGCTGTTGAAAACTGCTCGCCTGTTCCAGCATACTTTCGAGTGCCGATTCGATAAATGCGAACTCATCCTGTTTACTGTTATGGATCAGCGCGCTCGTTTTAGACTGCGAATAATGATGAATCCGGGACACGATGGCTTCAATCGGCTTATAGTTTCGGCGCGTAACCAATACGATCCAGACCACCCCGGCAAGGCACATGAGCAAGCCAACGATAAACCAGATATTGTACAGCTGGCTGACGATACCGACCACTCTGCCTTGAGTAAGACCTCCCTCATATACCCATCCGGTATAAGGCGAAATCGTCTTAGAGACAAGCTCACCACTCTCTGCCATGGAGGTACCGGAGAGCATGGACTGCCCCTGCGTATCCTTCATATGAATAAAACTAACATCGGGATTTACCATGCCCTGAATCATGTTATGTATGGCGTCCACCTTGATATTAACGGCAATAACGCCTTTCCCATGGGTAACGAAGGGTGCATCTCGCACCAAGGTTACTACATGCTGCATGCTGTTGAAGCTGAACTCCCGGAAATTCCGCATAGAACTCCACTCTGCTTCACTATTGACCTGGCCCAAATAAGGCTTGAGAAAGTCATAATCCGCATAATCCGGCAAGTTGAACGAGGACGAAGTACTCAACACGAACTCATCCTGGGTCCGCACGAGCACCATGGAATCCACAAGCGGATTGGACACCTTGAACTGCTTCATGGCCTTCACCGCCTGCATGTTCAAATAGACGTTGTCCTGATCCTCATGATTGAAAAATCCCGACATATCGGGGTTGAACAGCAATTCCTGCACGAGCATCTGATCGATGGCCTTCAGCGAGTTGTCCACCGAACGCATCGCCTGATGAATCATCGTCTCATTGGCCTGAATCGCACCTTGCCGAGACTGTTCCCCGAGCATTTGGAAAAAGACAAAAAACACAAAGGAAATCACGATAAAGAAGACCGGCATATACGATAAAAGCTGACGGTAAAACCATGCTTTTCTTCCCATAGGCATCCCCCCGAGCGAATAATTCCTTATCACATCGTCGATTTGAAGTAATTTCATCATAGAAGAATGAGCGGAGTTTACCAACACTTTTTTAAAGCGCGGAACAAAAACAAGTCTAAAGCATCACGACTTCCATAGCATGGACGGGGTCATTAAACATAGGTTATTTGGTTTTATGCATGTAGACAGAAATATTAACCAATCTGCTAAAAAACAAGATTATCTCCAAACAATTGTAGAAACTAATACAAAACCCTGGCATACATCGCCAAGGTTTTTTTCCTTAGTCCTCTTGGAGAGAATTATGTCCTGTAAAATCATCCTGGATCTTTTTCATTCTTTTAAGGTGTGGTTTCAACTGCCGTAGTATCTCCGCTTTGTGTGACTCTATTTGATCTTGGAAAAACATGTGATGTGCGTCACCCTTAATCGACGTAATCGTTTCGTTTAACGCACGGAGCTCAGTCGCCAATGAGCGCAAGGTTTCTCTAGTCTTGGCGTCTATTGTTTTAGGATTAGACTTCCAATACAAATAGCTTATATGGTATAACGGTGGCCATGTCCTTGCCTGAGTTGCAAGATAAAACATATCCTGATGCATATCCGTTGTCATTGCCGCATTATTAACTGAAAGCTGTGGAACAGCATTGTTTCTGAAGGTATCGCTAAATTCGATGATTGTTAACAGTAACTCATCGATTTCTTCCGCTTGGATCTTCGCCCTATCGATCAATTGCCGAATCTTAGCAGGATCTTCATTTTCCTTCGACTCACTGATCGCCATCAAAGTATCGGCAAACGGATTCGTTTCAGAAGCGTGCTTTACTGAATAGACAAATGCCGAGTCATTCTTCTGCTGATACAGTGAATAGAGGTCATTGTATTTTACAGATGATTGGTTTTCCAAATGTCTGTACATCGCAGCGTTTATTAATATGAAAATAATAAGCATTAGTGCGTAGATCTTCATGTGCTTGGGCAAAGGGGACTTCCTTTCTGAAACATTTAATTGTCCTGCTATCGTAAAACATTCAAAAAAAATAGTTTAGCATGGAATTCACCACCCATAAATGGATAATATATTCCACTAAACTGCCCGTTTGCTTTAATAGGCTGCCAAGATGGATTGACCTTAGGCAACCTTGTAATCGGGTATGCTTTCTCCTGAACTTACTCCGTAATCATTCAATAATGAAAGAATTTGTACATCTTTCGCCTACAGGCCTTATTTTCATCAGGATACAATGAGAGCTATCAATAGGCGAGAGGTGATTAATCATGAATGCACAAACGGTACAGCCGGCGGGCAAGGCCAGGCTGGACAAGAATATGAAAGCGGTTGCCAAGACGTTCAAAGGGCGCTGGAACGCTCCGTTAGCCGGCTACCTGTTCATCGCGCCCTGGCTGCTGGGCTTTCTCATTTTGCAGCTGTGGCCCATCATCCAGTCCTTCTATTTATCCTTCACCGAGTATTCGCTGCTGGAGCCGGCCCGCTGGATCGGACTCAAGAACTACCAGGATATCGCTCACGACCGGCTCTTCTTCAATTCGCTGAAGGTGACATTTCTGTACGTGATCGCTTCCGTGCCGCTGAAACTGCTGGTGGCGCTGGCTGTAGCCCTGCTGCTGAACCGGAACATCCGGGGCATATCCTTCTACCGGACGATCATTTACCTGCCCTCTCTGATCGGCGGAAGCTTGGCGGTGGCCGTGCTGTGGCGCAATATTTTCGGTCTGAACGGCTTCATTAATCAGCTCGTGATTTTGGTCGGGATCGCCCCCAAAAACTGGATCGGCACCCCCTCCACCGCCCTCGGCACCCTGGTGCTGTTGACGGCCTGGCAGTTCGGTTCATCGATGATTATTTTCCTTGCCGGTCTCAAACAAATCCCTAGTGAATTATATGAGGCCGCCTCCGTGGACGGGGCCTCGCCGCTCCGCAAGTTCATCCGGATTACCCTGCCTATGTTGTCCCCGGTCATCCTGTTTAATCTGATCATGGGCATCATCAACGCATTCCAGATGTTCACATCGGCTTTTGTTGTCACGAATGGAGGACCGGTTAATTCAACCGAAATGTTTGCCCTGTTCCTGTACAATAAAGCCTTTGGATCCCTGCAGATGGGCTACGCCTCGGCCCTGGCCTGGATCTTGCTCGTTATCATCGGCATCGTCACGGCGCTTAATTTTATCGCGTCCAAATACTGGGTCTTCTACGAAACCGAAACGGAGGGTCGCAAATGACAGGTGCTCATAATAAACAAAACTGGCTGGTCCATGTGCTGATGATTGCATTCTGTTTTGTGATGTTTTATCCCGTTCTGTGGTGGATCGGCGCCTCCTTCAAATCAACACCGGAAATCAGTCTACCCACTCTGTTCCCCAAAGTATGGTTGTGGCAAAATTATACGGAAGGCTGGATGGCATTGCCCAAGTATACATTTACACGCTTCTTTATGAACAGCCTTAAGCTCAATGTGGCGACCACGATCATTCATGTCATTTCAGCCAGCCTGGTGGCTTTTGGCTTCGCTAGGCTGACCTTCCCGCTGAAGGGGTTATGGTTCTCCATCCTGCTGATGACCCTGATGCTTCCGGGACAGGTCACCCTCATCCCGCAGTATACGATGTTCCATTCCTTCGACTGGATCAATACCTATCTGCCGCTGATCGTCCCGTCAGCCATGGGCGGAGCCTTCTTTATTTTCCTGATTGTCCAATTCATCCGCGGCATTCCGCGGGAGCTCGATGAGTCAGCAAAAATCGACGGCTGCACCTGGTTTGGCATTTATCTGCGCATCATCATGCCGCTGACGCTGCCGGCGCTCATCACGGTTACGATTTTCTCGTTTATTTGGGGCTGGGACGAATACTTTGGGCCGCTGATTTATCTGAATACCGTGGACAAGTATACTGTCCCGCTCGCGCTCAGAATGTTCATCGACTCCCAGTCGGCCGTTCCGTGGGGGCAGCTGCTTGCCGTATCCCTGCTCTCCGTGCTGCCGCCGGTGATCATTTTCTTTCTGGCGCAAAAGCATTTCGTGGAAGGGATCGCCACATCCGGGCTGAAAGGTTAGGTTTCAGAGCGGTAAACGGATACTGTGCCGTGTTCTTCCAGCTCTTCTTCAGGCAGCGGCCAAGCCGGACGATTTCAAGCATCCGGCTTCCGCCAACAAGGACATTGAGGCAGCAGCGCGAATGCAGAGTCCTCATGGCTTCTTAAGGGGAGGGGAAAACGCATGAATCCGTTTCGTACGTTCCGTATCGATTACGTTTTTTTCTTCAGCTTTGCCGGTTTTATCGCGGTTCTCATCACGATTATGATGATTGTCAGCTATCGGTTTACGGCCGATGAGCAGGCGGACAGCGCCTCCATGTACCAGCAAGCGGTGCTGCAGCAGCTCAACAAGCAGCTTACCGACCAGATGAGCGCTGTAGAGCAAACCTCGCTAGCCGTGTCCATCAACTCGCCTCTGGTCAACTATGTAACGATGAAAGGAGATTATTATGCACGCAAGAAAGCCAGGGACGAGCTGAACCGGGATTATTTGGCGCCGATGCTGAACAGCTCGCGCTCCATGTTTTCCTTTCAGATTTATATGAAAGATCCGCTTCAGGTCGATCCCAACGCCAACATTCAATACCTCCCGCTCGCCTCGGCCAGCGGGGAGAGCTGGTATCCGGCCGTCGACAAATCCGATTTTCTCTGGATCGGCCAGCGCGAGGTCGGTTCGCCGCAGGGAAAGCAGCAGGTGATCAGCTTCGTCCGTAAAATCACCACGCTGGATGGCGTAAACCGGGGAATTTTGATCATCAATGTTCGGGTTAAATTTTTGCAGGAAATTCTGACGGAAGACAACTCCTCGGCCAGTCGGCTGCTGCTCGACTCCGGCGGCCGGATGATCATGCACACCCGGATTGCTCCGCCCCCCGGGGAAATCAACGCCATCCTGGAGCGGGTCAGCGGGGACACCGGCCATGCGCATCAGCTGCTGGCCGCCGCCGGCTCGCTCCCGGAGAAGGACATGCTCACCGTGTGGTCACGAACGTCCCCGGGCAGCTGGATGCTGGTGGAGCTTACGCCCTGGAAGGTAATCACCAGCGGGAGTGTCCGCCTCGCGTGGACGATGGCCGTGGTTGGAGCCGCCGCCATACTGCTGTCCCTGTTCTTCACGTTGTTCCTTTCCCGAAATTTCACACGGCCGATTCGGAAGCTGGTTCAGCTAATGCAGGCGTTCAATCCCGGGAAACGCGGGCAGACGCTGCCGACGGAATACCGCAACGAATTCGGCAGCCTGTTCAGCGGCTACCGCAAGCTCACAGAGCGGATCGAAAGGCTGTATGAGTCGCTGGAGCAGCACTATAAAGCGCAGCGCGAAGCGGAGATCAAGGCGCTTCAAGCGATGATTAACCCCCATTTTCTCTACAATACCCTGGACCAGCTGAACTGGATGGCGCTTGAAGCCGGCCAGGAGAAGATCAGCCACGTACTCGAGCTGATGGGGCAGATGTTCCGCATCGGGCTGTCGGGCGGCGAATCCATGATTTCGATTCAGGAAGAGCTTCTGCACGTTGATTGCTATCTGAAAATCCAACAGTTCAAGTGGGGTGAAGGATTGGAATGGCACTTCGATTGCCCGGAAGATTTGCGGCAGCTGATGATTCCGAAACTGACCCTGCAGCCCTTTGTGGAAAATGCCGTTATGCACGGTTTTCATGGCAAACGCCAGGGCCGGATCCATCTGACTTGCGCGGAAGAGGACCGAGGCATCCGGATTAGGATTCGGGACGACGGCATCGGACTGCTTGAAGACTGGAAAACGCGCAAACGCCATCCGACGGGCGGATATGGCATTCGCAACGTGACGGAGCGCATCCAGGTTTATTTCGGTCCGCCCTTTGGCGTTTCGCTTCGAAACCGTACCGATGCGCCGGGCACCGAAGCGGAGATCTATTGGCCGAGGCTAAATCAGCAGTGGGGTCAGGATCAGGAAGGGGGAGGAAACCATGTGGACCATCGCTATCGTGGATGACGACCGCCAAGTGCTCGGCGGCATGTCCCGGCTGATTCCCTGGGAGCAGCTCGGAGTTCGGCTCGTAGGGGAGGCCATGGATGGTGAAGAAGGACTGCGGCTGATTGAAGCAAGCCAACCCGACATCGTCATCACGGATATTTATATGCCGGTGATGAACGGTCTCGACATGATCGAACAGCTCCGTAAGCAGCAGTACGCCGGCAAAATCATCATTTTGAGCGGGTACTCGGATTTTGATTACGCTCGTAAGGCGCTGCGGCTTCAGGTCGACGATTATTTGCCCAAGCCGGCCTCACCGACCACGATCCGCGAGGTGCTGCAGCGCGTCACCCGCGAGCTAACGGAGCGCCGTGCGCTGGAAAACAGAGAGCGGGAGCTTCAAAGCCAACTCATGGAGTATGAGCCGTATCTGGAAAGGGAATGGGTCAAATCCATCCTCATCGGAGGGACCTCCTCCCCGCTGACGGATCCCTCTCGAATGCTGGAGCGGCTCGGTTGGAAGAATGCCCAATTCATGATGCTGGCCTTAGAAATCAAGCGCCAGGGACGCATGGAAGGCATCTCCGTCCGGGACTGGCACCTATTCCGCTTCGCCGTAGGCAATACGGTGGAAGAGCTGGCCTGTCAGGACGGGCTGCGCAGCTATTTCCTGGAGCTGCACAGTCACCATATGGCACTGCTGCTGTATAAGCCCCTCTCCTGGCCGACGGAGGCGTTCCGCTCGGAAGTTCTGGCGCTGGCTGGGCGAATCATTTCGTCCGTGCATCGATTCCTCAAGGTCAAGCTGCATATCGGTGCCGGTCTTCGCAAGGACGACTGGCTTGCCATCTCCGACTCCACCGAAGAAGCGTTTCAAGCACTCGCCGAGCGGCACGAACCGGATGTCGCCCATCCTTGTGTTTACGTATATAGCGAAGGAGGCTTCCGGCTTACAGCCCCCCGGAACGTGCGCCCTGTGCGTTTTTTTCAGGAAATGACCGACGCCGTGCGGACCTTTGACGAGCCCAGGGCGCTGCTGGCGCTGGACGACTTCTTCCTCAAGGACGACGGCGCGGCTCAGCTCCAGCCCGATGAGCTTACTGCCATCGGTACGCAGCTGTTCGCCATCCTCTCCTTTACCCTGTACGAGTCCGGCATCCGGCTCGACGATGAGCTGCCTGTGACGGACTTGACCAAGGAGCTCGGACAAATAGAAGATGCCCAGCAGTGGAAAGCCTGGGTAGCGGAAAAAGTGAAACGAATCTGTTCGCGTTACACACCAAATGAAAACCTCAAGCATAAGGAGACGGTCGATTATATCATTCAATACATTCATGAGCATTACGCCGAGAACATCCATCTTCAGGATGTGGCCGACCAGGTGTATATCTCCAAAAACTATCTCAGCACCTTATTCCGCCAGTTTACAGGTGAAACCTTTGGCGATTATCTGACTAGGGTGCGCATGGAAAGAGCCAAGAGCATGGTTCTCGAGAAAAAGCTGCTGATCGCCGAAATCGCCGAGCGGGTCGGTTACCGGAATGTCCCGTACTTCACCACCCTGTTCAAAAAGCATACCGGGCGCAGTCCAACCGAGTTCCACAAAGCCTAAACCGCCGGTCCGCTTTATTCTTGGCGCCTGTGCATCTCGCCCCTTTTTCGATAATCGTAAAATACTGAAACGATTTGTTGTTTTGTCCCCTACGAGAAGGACCCTGGACTTGGTACGTTAAAGGAAGAAGAAGATCAGTTACTTAAGGAGGTTCATCCAATGAGAAATTCATGGCACCGTCTCGCCGCCGGCGCTGCGGCCGTGCTGTCACTGTCCCTGGTTCTCTCCGCTTGCAGCGGGATCAAGAAGGAAGAAGCCGGATCCGCGGAGTCGGGAGACGGCAAATCCATCACGCTCCGAATCATGTGGTGGGGCTCGCAGGCACGGCATGACGCAACTTTGAAAGCGCTTGATTTGTACTCTGAAAAGAACCCGGGCATCACGTTCGAACCGGAGTATCAGTCTTTCGACGGGTATCAAGACAAGCTGTCGACCCAGTCTGCCGGAAAAAACACGCCGGATATTTTCCAAATGGATGCCGCCTGGTTCAACGATTGGGCGTCCAGCGGACGGCTGGAGGATCTCTCCTCCATTCCGGCGGACCATATCGATAAGGCGCTGCTCGAGACAGGTACCTACCAAGGCAAACTGTACGCGATGCCGCTCGGCAACAACGCCTGGGGCATGGTGTACAACAAGACGATGATGGACAGCCTCGGCGTTCAGCCGCCGAAGACATGGGACGAATTTTTCGCCATGGCGCGTGACCTGAAGCCGAAGCTGGCCAAGGACCAGTACCTCACGCGGGATCTCACCGCGGACGGCGCGTTCTACATGTCGTATCAGCTGAGCATGGGCAAAGGATTCTCCATGAGCAAGGACGGAAAATTCCATTATGACGAGGCTACCTGGAAGGATTGGATGAACAAGTGGGCGGAGCTGCGCAAGGACAACCTCGTGACACCTCCTGACGTAACCGTATCGGATAAAGCACAGGACGCACAAATGGACCTGCTTATCCAGGAAAAGATTCTGCTGCGGGGTGCGCATGCTGCGGAATTCGGCGGAACGGATGCGTTAAAGCCCGGCGTGATGGCGTTAACGACCCAGCCAAGGGGAACGCAGGCGGGCGGCTGGCTGAAAGCGTCCATGTACTGGAGCGTCAGCCCCAACAGCCAATATAAAGAGGAAGCAAAGAAGTTCATCGACTGGTTTGTCAACAGCGAGGAAGCCGGAGAAATTTTGGGCACTTCGCGGGGGATTCCTGTCAACAAAACCGTAGCCGATGCCCTCCAGCCCAAATTTACGGACGTCGATAAAAGCTCCCTGGGACTAATCAACGAGGTGTCCAAGGACGGCGTCGCGTTTGACCCCGGCCCCGGGAATAAGGGCGGCTGGGCCAACTTCACGAAGGAATACGACAACATCACGCAGTCGATCATGTTCGGTAAAATCAGCATCGACGAGGGCTGGGACCAGATTGTCAAATTGAGCAAAAGCCTGGAATAATCCATGCCGAAAAGCTGCTGTTATAAGTTTGGATAGAAACCGTCATCGAAGCGGTGGCACGCCAAAAAGCACCTGAAGGAATCGGGTGCTTTTTTCTCGTTTTTATTTTTACAAATCTGAGCAGCATCTCGCAAAAAATCGTCTGCAATTCGTTCTGCCTGTGTAACTGTCTTTTGAATATGGCCTCACGTCATTCACCAGTACATATCCCAATCTTTAAAGACCCTCACCAACGCCTCGAAATAGAAATAGTCCCCCCAAATGCAGCATTCGTCGATGCCGTTGCCAAGCGGCTTTCCGTAGACCGCATGCTGCAGAATGCCGTTGGATTCAGGGAGCGTTGCCGTCGTATATCCATCGCTTAAAGACGCCAGGATGCGCAGTGCCGCGTTCTCGTATGTACGGCGCTGCGGGTGCGAGAGCGGTACATGCTTGGCCAGCTCCAGCATTCCGCATACCGATATGGCGGCTGCCGAGCTGTCCCTCTCTTCCCGCCCTTCGGTGAATATCAAATCCCAATAGCACACATCATCCTCTGGCAGCCGATTCAAATAGTAATTCGTGACTCGCTCGGCATCATGCAGCCGTGTTTCTTCCTTCGTGTAGGCATAGCTGAGCGGCATACCGTAAATAGCCCAGGCCTGACCGCGGGACCAGCACGAATCATCCGCATATCCTTGGGACGTTTGCCCAAACCTTGGTTCTCCGCTCTCAACATCCATATAATACGTGTGGTATGTTGAGGAATCCTCGCGAATCAAATAGCGAGCGGATTGCTGTGCATGGCTTATGGCGGCGCGCCGATACTCCGGTTTGCGGGTTTCCTCCGTCGCCCAATAGAGCAAAGGCAAATTCATGCAGCAGTCGATGATCATTCGGCCGCGCTGTGACGGCCTGTCTAGCTTGCCCCAAGCCTGAATGATCCCGGCTTTCTCGAAATACCGCTCCATCAGCAGGTCTGCTGCGGCCAAGGCAATCCGTCTCGCTTTTTCATTCCCGGTCAGCTTATAAGCGGCAACGCAGGACAGGGAATACAAAAATCCCAGATCATGCGTCTCGGTGGCGATGCGCTGCTCCACGCGCTCCTTATAGCTGTGGAGCTGAAGCTCCGCTATCGACCGGTACTTCGTTTTCCCCGTGACCTCATAAGCAAGCCACAGCATTCCGGTCCAGAAGGACGAGGTCCATTCCGTATTGCTGATTGGCTCATAAATATGATTGCGGCTTGCAGGAGATGGAAAATGGTCCGAAAATGTGTCTAATTTCTCATCGATCTTATCCAGCACGAATTCGATGGCGGCTTCGGTCCTTTGCCGCGTCCATATCGTTGCCTCGCCGTATTTTAAAGGTCCCCGGATCGCTTCCATGGCTAATTGGCCACTCCTCTCCTCGTTTAAGCGTTACTGCCCGCTTGCGCTCACCCGATATTTGCCAGGGGTGACCCCCTCCAATTTCTTGAATGCCCGGATGAACACAACATCATTGGTATAGCCGACCAGTTGGGCCAGCTGCGCATTGGTCAGTTCCGATTGCTCCATCAATGTCTTCGCCTTCTCAATCCTCGCGCGTGTAATATAGTCGGTGATATTGCATCGATTCATCTTTTTGAAGAAACTCGAGATATACTGCGGCGTCATGCCGAAATGATCGGCAATCATGCCAAGTCCTAAATTATAATCGGTTAAATTCCTGTCGATGAATGCCATCATATCCTGCTGCAGCTGGATGCTGTGATCGCTATGCTCCGTATGAAAGAGACAGGTCAGTTTGTCATATAACCGCTTGGTCTCGGCTTGCATTTCATCACTTGTGGAACAACCGAATATGTGCTTTACGGGATCAAAGCTCGGGCCCAGCAGGCTTTCATGATCCGTGTTCGTCAAGTTCAGTATTTTCAGAAAGGTGCTGATGATATTAAAGAACAAGCATCTTCCCAGTTCCGGGGTCATCCCCGCCGATTTAAAATTCATCGTATAAATATTGTCCAGCAGCTTAGCGACATTTTCCGTATCGCCGCCTCTCACATGGTTGACAAGCTGCGTCTCGAATTCGATCGGATAGTAATAATGATGCTTGATGTCGCGCACATGCCCGAAGTGAATGATCGAATTTCTTCCGCTGAACATACGGTAATCCAGGGCGGCCATGGCTTCGAGATAAGCGCTGCCGATCGTTCCGTTTCCTGTGTGTACGCTGCTGACGGCAATCGTCACGGAAATATGGAAACGGTCCTCCAGTACCCGGAGCAATCGCTCTGCAATCTCATGAAGGAAGAGCTCGGCTTCCGCCTCCTCAACCGGATGAAAATTAACCAGGATCGCTACCCGGTCGCGTTCCATATCGACGGCGAATCCCTGGTGACCCGAATTTGCGATTTCCGTGCCGATATTCGAGATAATAAACCGAATTTGCGTCCAACCTTGCTCGGATGGCTCCGGCGACAGCCTTGTAATATCCACGGCTTGAACAATGATTACGGCAAACTTGTCGGACTCGAAGCGGATGCCCATGGTCGCTAATGTCGGACCCCCTTGATCCCCCGCATGATCCGGATCGATGTATCCCCGAATGAGCCTTGACAGAAAATCAGCGCGGATGACGGGCGTCTGCCTGAACAGGCGCTCCCTCAGATGCCGCTGCTCAACGAGCGAGCCTTCGATCGTTTGCAATATGAAGTCATATTCGTTCGCGGCCGGCTTATCCTGAATCGGCTTTCCTTGAAGAATGGCATCCACCACCCGTTTGACGGGACTGTATTGTCGGTATGCAAACCAACAAGCAACGGCCGCTCCTGCGACAAGCGATGCAACAAACACCGTCAGCGCCATTCTCTTCAGTTGTGCTACTCGTTCCATGACACTGCCCATCGGCATGACGGATACATATTGCCAGCCGGCCTCCTTGGATTCCGTAAAGGTTACCATGCTGTCCGTGCCATTCAATGCTGTCTTGAACAATCCCGATGGACCGGCCAGTCTTTCCGTCACCTGCGTGGACAGCTCCGAGTCCGATGAGCTTGCAATCACGCCCCGGTCCTTATCGAGGATATAAATCTCGCTGTCGTTGGCGGACTCGATTTGGCGGAACATCTCTTGAAGCTGCTGTCCATCGATCATAATGACCAGCGTTCCGCGGATATTGGACACGTCATGAAGCGGAAGGGATTGCGCATAGGTAATCACATCCGCCGGGTTGCCATTTCCTTGGTTCGGGTTCTGCAGCAGCACATCGGAGGGCAGGAATGCCTTGTTGTGGTAGCTGTCAAGCATCGTCCGCTTCCATGTTTCAAAGTCCATATGCTCAAACCGGTAATACTTCTCGTAAAAGGTTCTGGCATCCGTCCGCAATCCAGGCTTCAGGATGACGTCTCCGGCCTGCAGATGAACATAGTAGTCTCTCACGAATCCGCTTACAAAAGATTGATAGCGATTTAAGTAATCGCGAACGAATTCTACCTGGCGGTACGCCCCTCCTTGATCATGCCGATCAAGATTCAGCAAATAAGTTAGTTTAGAGTTAAACATGATTTGCTTAGCCAAAATATCCACTTCTTTAAGCTTGCTGTCCACGGAAAGCCGCAGCTGCTCCAGCATCGCCGAATTTGATCGTTCCGCATTGTTTTCCATCACGTTTTCCACCCGTCCATATAGAAAAAGCCCCACGGTCATAGGCAACAAAAGGATGAACATATACGAAACGATCATGGTTTTCAAGACGCGTCCCCGGCTGCTCTTTCGCTTGCCGGGAAGAAGGCCGGGTATCGAGATCATGTCGCATTCCTCCAAGAAAATGTATGGAAACCTATTTCTTGAATCCTTCGCCGAACGGACTAGCAAACCCTTTAATCAATTCGGTCACCCAAGAGAGAAGCGCACCGTTATAAGGAATGTTTACATTTTGGGTACAGCGAGCGGGGTATTTAAAGCACCTGAACTAATCGCACGGAACGAAGCTTCACGGCAGCCGCCTGCCAAATTTCCGGTCCAAAAGGTTTCGGCTTCGCAAGCTTGCTCGATAAGGTCAACGCATACGTGCCCGGATTCTCTATTACGATCCGCCCGATCGATGAATGAATCTCGGTGTACGGATGCTGACAAGAAATGGAGTCGCTGACGACCTTATCCTCTCGGGGAATACACGCAATCGTCTGTCCAGCTGCCCGTACGGTGACTTCATGATCATATTCCTGTTCCCAAACGGCATCGGATTTTTTGAAATTGACGAGGTTGACTTCATATATGCCGGACGACGCTGCCTTGAAGGTCCACCGGGCCTCGTTCAACCCGTTGCCTGTCGTTATTTCCGACAGTACAAGATCCAACTTAACAGCGCCGTTCGCCTGTTGGATAAACCCCTGATCTACATCGATCCTGCCCTTGAGTTCCAAAACAATAACCGACACATGGTCTTCTGGCGGAAGTTCAGGCAAGCGGATCCGCATCTCGTGATGGTCCGTTTCCGGCCGATAGCTCTGGTCCACAGGAAGACATGTGCTGGAGTCCGTGAGCAGATAAGCTTTTTCAACCGTATTTCTTACACCGTTCAATACCAATTCTTCCGCAGGCCAATAGCGATCGTACACATGTAGGAAGAGCGTATTCCCTTTTACCGTAACCGCTCCCCATTCCAGCTCATAAGGGAACGGGCTTGCGCTTGTGCCGTAGACCGCCTCTCCATTTCGCGCAAGCCATTCGCCGACTTCCTCCAGGCGTAGAGCGGATTTTTCCGGAATGATGCCTGTTTCCGTAGGGCCGACATTGAGCAGCAGGTTCCCTCCCTTGCTTACGATATGCACCAACTTTCGGATCAGAGCATCCGTGGATTTCCACACTTGATCCTTGGTGCTGTACCCCCACGATTGATTTAAGGTCATCGGCGTCTCCCATTCCCGCGTTTCCTCGCCTTGCATCGGGATTTCGTTGTCACCCTTGGATTGGTAGTCACCGAAATCAGGCCAATGGCTTACCCTGCTGTTAATCAGGCAATCGGGCTGAAGCTCGCGGATCATGTTTACCATCGCTTCGCTCTCCTTCTTCGACAATCCCCCGGATGTGTCGAACCAGAGCAGCCCGACCGGACCATATTCCGTCAGCAGCTCACGTACTTGTCCCTTCGCTTTATGGTTCCAGTAACGAAAGAACGCCTTCTTCTCCAGCTCATAGTCCCATAGATTGTTAAACGTATCGTGAAGCGCATGCGGGTGATGCCAATCTATGACATGGGAATAGTAGAAGCAGAGCCGGATTCCTTCCTCCCTACAAGCCTCGGATAATTCCTTCAACGGATCCCGGCCGAATGGAGAAGCATCCACGATATTGAACGGGTCCGTCCGTGAATGATACATGGCGAAGCCATCGTGATGTTTGGCTGTGATGACGATATATTTCATGCCTGCCCTTTTGGCGCAATTGACCCAAGCCTTGGCATCAAACTGCGTCGGATTAAATTCCTTGGCGAGTTTTTCATATTTCTTTACCGGAATTTTGTTGGCATACATGACCCACTCCCCTTTGCCGAGCAGCGAATATACCCCCCAGTGGATGAACATGCCGAATTTGGCATCCTTCCACCACTGCATCCGGCTCTTGCTTTGCGTTACGATATCTAATGAGTCAGCCATCGTTCTCCTCCTATTCCTTAATGGCGCCGATCAAAACGCCTTTGACGAAATATTTTTGCAAAAACGGATACAGAAGCAGTATCGGCAATGTGGAAACGATAATCGTTGCATATTTAATGGTGTCCGCGATCGCCATCCGGTCTCCCGAGGCCTCCGTCATCATGTTGTCGGTCGTATTGGTTATGAGAATTTCCCGGAGCACGAGCTGGAGCGGAAATAGCTCCCGATCCCTCAGATAGATGAGCGCCCCGAAATATGAATTCCAGTGTCCCACGGCATACCACAGAATCATGACGGCGATAACGGGCATGGACAGCGGAATAATGATCCGGAACAGAATGATCAGGTCGTTCGCCCCGTCGATTTTCGCCGATTCCTCAAGACTTATCGGAACGGACTGAAAGGCGGTCCGCATAATGATCATATTGAACGTCCCGATCATCCCGGGGATCAGCATCGCCCAGATCGTGTTCAGCATTCCCAGGTTATTGATCAGCAGATAAGTCGGAATCAGCCCGCCGCCGAAAAACATGGTGATGACGATCAGCATCATCAGGACATTTTTGAAGTACAAATTTCTGCGGGACAGCACATATGCGCCGATCGCCGTGGCCACCAGATTGATGGCCGTTCCTGCCACGACGTAGATCAGCGTGTTCCGATATCCCGTCGTAATCATCGGGTTGTTAAACACCGCCTTATAGGCTTCGAAGTTAATATCAAGCGGCGCGAACAGCAGCCCCCGGTGCTGGGCCAATGAAGCGGGATCGCTGAACGAAGCGAAGGCAACATACACGAACGGATATAAGGTGACGAAGCAGAGGCCCGTCAGGATCAATGCATTCAGACAGACGAAGGTTATCTCGCCTGCGGATCGTTTGTTAGCCATGGACGACCTCCCTCTCTACCACAGTTTATGTTCGCTGACCCGCTTGCTGATGGAGTTCGCGAGTACAAGCAGGATAAAGCTGACTACCGCATTGAATAATCCAACGGCGGTCGTGAAGCCGTAATCCGTCTCCAGAACCCCTCTCCTGTAGACAAAGGTCGAGATCACGTCTGCCGTTTCATAAGTAAGCGGGCTGTACATCAGCAATACTTTTTCGCTGCCAACGCTAAGCATGGAGCCCATATTGAGAATAAAAATGATGATGATTGTCGGCAGCATGCCCGGCAGCGTGATGTGCAGCATCTGTTTCCAGCGGCCTGCGCCGTCCATCTTGGCCGCCTCGTACAGGGTCGGGTCAATGGTGGCGATGGCGGCAAGATAAATGATCGAACCCCAGCCTACGCCTTGCCAAATGCCGGAGCCGACATATATCGTACGGAACCAGCTGGCCTCGCTCATGAACGGAATCGATTCGATGCCGAAAAAGCCCAGAATCTGATTCACCAAGCCATCTCTTGCGAGAAAATCGAACATGATCCCGGTTACCACGACGATGGATACGAAATGCGGCAAATACGATATCGTCTGAACCGTACGCTTAAACAGCCGGCTGCGGATTTCGTTCAGCAGCAGGGCAAGGATAATCGGTGCCGGAAACGCGAAGATGAGCTCATAGATATTGATCAGAACGGTATTGCGCAGAAGGCGTTCGAAATAATAGCTGTTAAAAAAATTACGGAAATGCTCAAATCCGATCCACTCGCTTCCCCAAATACCATCGGCAATGCTGAAATCTTTGAAAGCCATCAACAGACCGTACATCGGTCCATAGTGGAAGACGGCATAGTATAGAATGACGGGAAGCGCCAGTATGTAGACGTATTTGTTCCGTTTCAAATCGTTCGCAATCGTTGTCCATTTCCCTTTGCGATGCTCGAAGGGATACTCCTGGGTTGCTGACAATCGAATCCCTCCCTCCAAATCAATTTATATGGCGCCAAGAGCGGCGGAGTCTGCATGTTTCCGCCGCTTCAGGACGTTTCCGTTTACCGTCTACCGTTTACCGCTTACCGTAACGCTCCAAGGCTTTCTGCTGTATTTCCAGAGCTTCGGCAAGACCCATGGATTCAATGGTTTTCACATACTTGTCAAACTGATCCAACGGCTCGGCGCCCATGACGAACTTCAAGTACATCTCGTCCTTGTACGTGTTGATATCCGTCATGATGGAAGCGTAGCGGCTGCTCTCGGATTGGGTCGGCGTTGTGCGCGGCATTTTCTTTTCCATGGTCGGCTCTGCCCAGATGACCTTGGACTCCAGCTGATCCGGCTCGGTCGTATATTGTTGATCAAACCGAATATCAAGCATGAACGGCCCGCTGAAGGTTGCGCGGTTATGCTTGGACATGGACTGGATCACCGGCAGTCCCGAAGGGTCCTTCAATACATCGGGCTTAAACATCGGCTTGCCGTCCTCCATCGAGTAGCTGACGCCCTCTTTTCCGAAGTTAAACAACAGGGTGCCTTCCTCGGAATAGCCGTAATCCAGCCACTTCACCGTTTCAATCGGATTTTTGTTGCTGGTGGTAACTGCTGCCCCTATTCCGTTAAACGCATAGTCTTTATATCCCCAAATCTGCTTGTCGCCTTGGTTCATGACAGGGTAGGGGGCTGCCACAAGTCTGAAGTTCGGATCTTTATCCTTCATGAGCGTTCCATACTTGCCGATCCCGCTGCCGGTGTATAGAATCGCTGATCCGATCTGCCCGCCCGTAATTTTGGCCTCCAGCATTTTCTCATCGGTCGTCGCAAAGTCTTGATCAAGCAAGCCTTCCTTGTACCACTGGTTCATGAGCGTCAAGAACTCTTTGAACCTCGGATCCGTCGGGCCGTATTTAACCTGACCCTCCTCTTGATAAAATCCGGCATTAATGCCCCATGCCCCGAGAAAAGCGGTCGTTGTATCGACATCTCCTTTCGTCAGATACAGGGGAATCTCATCCGCCTTGCCATTGCCGTTCGGATCTTGCTCCTTAAAAGCCTTCAATACGTTGTACCATTCATCAACCGTGGTCGGCATCGAAAGCCCCAGCTTATCGAGCCAATCCTGCCGGATCGTCGGTCCGAGAAATACCTTAAGCTTGTCGTCGGTGCGGAGGAACGGGAACACATAGATGCTGCCGTCATCGGTCATAATTTCCTTCTTCCACTCCGGATGCTCCTCGAGCACCTTTTTAAAGTTCGGAGCATATTGGTCGATCAAATCATTGAGTTTGATGATTTTGCCGTCCTTGATCGCCTTCTCCGGTCCTCCCGGATAGCCGGCCCATGAATATTCGATCACGTCCGGGAGTTTATCCGAGGTCATCATCAGATTGAACTGCTCCGTCGCCTGCTGGCCCTGCGGAGGATGCTGAAAATCCACTTTCACCCCGGTGATCCTCTCCAGCTCCTTATAAGCCTCGATTTCGTTGTAACTCTTCATCGTAGCGGACACCTGGCTAACGATTTGCACCCAATACGTCAGTTCCGATAGAACCGGAGGGGCTTCCGGGTCCGACGCTACCTCCGGTTGTTCCTTGGCAGGGCCGCCGCACCCTGACGCCGTAATGGCCATGGTGACAGCGAGCAAAACAATCCAGAATACTTTAAACCTGTTGACCTTCATTATCATTTGCCTCCCTTTTCCTTTGTTTGTTGTGTGAATTTCTGGTTTGTTAAGCACCACCTTACTGAACATATTGGCGATTGAACACCGCCGTGTTTTCTAATTGTGCAATATATTTTTAAGGCAGTACATTGTCTATATTTAATCTTGGACTGATTTATTTCATGATGGATGGCCATTACAGAAATGAAGGGCGGCCGAAACGGCCGCCCTTTTCATTAAGTAAGCTGCTAGGAAGCCGAGCTGCGGCTTCGAATGTAGTCTATGTCTCCAAGAAGCAGCTCCGCGAAGCCGAAATCGAGATGCTTGCCCTGCTGCGCCTTAATGGCATTCTCCAGCGAAGTGATTGCATCCTCAGCTGCTTCGCTTCCAGGCGAATGCTGCTGGAGATTCGCAATTTTGGCCAATAAGCTTTGCGTGATGCCGTGATTATCGATCCAGCCTTTCTCTTCCCCTGCTCTTACGATATCGTCGAGCTGTTCCAGATCGACAGCAACCTCGAATGGGTATTCGCGAACCGTGATATTCCCGGCTGCATCTTCTGCCGTTATGCAAAGGATGTGCGGACCGGCAGTCAGCGTTAACGGCTCTATAACCAGCGTTTCCGCAGCTTCCTTGTCATCCAGTTCCACGATGACGGCGGATACGCCGCTTAATGCGTCCGTGATGTGAGGTGACATGGCGAAACGCTCGGTTTGGTATACGGACTGGGTCACGTTTGTCGTGATTTCCGGTCCGCTCCAGTCGATCTTCACCGTCTTAATCGCTTCATTACTTGTCACTCCGGACAGGGCAGCTGCCCGAGCGTATATCGTTGTCTGACCTTCCGTTTCTACAATTATGGGAGCCGTGTAATCGGTCCATTTGCCATTGGAGTCCATTTTGTACTGGTTCCGCATGCCTGCCGCTTCAGCTTCCGGTGTCATCGTGATGGTGACCTTCACTGATTCGCGGCTCCACTCGGAATCCTGATCGACCTTGATCTCGGGAGGAGCATTTAACGCGTGGGTCTCCCTTAAGCGCCAAAGCTCCTGCTTAGGTAAGGGTAAGTTCAAGGCGGCGATACGGGATTGAACCTCAGCCTTAGAATACGGAAGCGCCCATTTATCGAAGAACTCCGTCAGGTTTTCGCCTGCGGTTTTCGAGGCCATGATAACAAACGTGTCGATCTCTTCTTGGTTTGTCGCTGGCAGCTGGGATGCCGGCAGCTCCCGGTACGCCTGATGAAGCTCAGCATAAAAGTCCCATCCGTAAGCCAGGGAAAGCTGGCGGAACATTACGAGATAGCCGAAAAGATCGAGCTGGCCCGAGGTGCCGAACGACTTGCCCGGAAGATCGCTTTCGATATATTCAAACGCTAAGTCATAGAAATCTTTCCCATCGGCATTGCGAATCAATAAGTTGCTGCTGTTGCCGAATTTCTCTTGGACATATAAGGAGTAAATATTTACCGTAATTTCACCCGTTACGTTCCAGTTCCAAGCTCCTTGCTGATATTCGTGACCGGTCTCGTGCCAGAAGCCCCATCCTCCCTGAGTAACTCGGGATATGTCCACGGCGTGGCCCGCCGAAGGATCGATGTGGAACATGATCGGATAGCCGGCATGCATATAACCCGCACTAATTTGGCGATCCGCAACGTAACGGAACGGAAGGTCTATACTTTTGTGCGGCAGCGGTTGATCCGGGGAAAGCCCCGCGACTTCCTCTGTGTAGTCCACGATTGCATCCCACTTCTCCACTAATTGCTGCGGATCTTCAAGCTGCCTGATATACTCGGACGGAAGCGTCAAGATCACTCTGCGTCCCTGAAGCTCTGCCCATGGAGCGGGATGATGCCGAATCGTGTCTTCCCATTCAGCCGAAGAGGTCTCGCCAAGGATATAATACGGAGTGCGAACTCCGCCGCTGATTTCAATATCCTTCGCAACGCCCGGCTGCGGCTTGGTCGGAATCAGGTAAATCAGGCCGCCATAAGGGCTGCGGATCCGGTTCTCGCCCGGAAGGAGCGGCTTCCGCTGTGTGATGACCGGAGGTCGTTCCCATTCCGTTTTACTTGTCAAATTATCCGTGTGAGCCCCTACCTGCACATCTAAATTCTGGGTACCTTCAGGAACATGAATCGTTACCCATTCTCCGGCCGGTGCGTATAACCCCGTGCTGATCCAATTCTTCGGAACCGTCCCTTGGCGTAAATAGTCAAAGGTTGAATAATCAAAATTCACGTGAACGGATTGTCCCGACACTCGCGGCGCGTCCCCCGGTACGGTCCCGGGAAATTGATCGGCATAAGGGGATTTGGGGGCCGTCAGGTCATTGCCGATCCGTCCCAATTGAAAAGCTAACAATGCGCTGGTATAGGGCGCTTTGGAACGGTCGAGCGGAAACGTAAGCTGGGACTCCAAATCGCTGGCATCCTGCTCGATCACAGCATATAGCGGACTTTGCGGGGAGATGCTGCTGACGGTTCCGCCGGTCACCGAAGCGATGACTTGCAGCTTCTTGTCAGCGCCGGGGCCAGGCCGTCCGACGTTCACCTGATCCGGTGACAGCGTTCCAGCCTCAATCGCCTCGGCCTGCTCCAGCAGCTTTAGCGAATGGTAATTGGCCGATTGCTCCGGTGTCAATGTGGGCAAGGTTTCCGTTCGAGTCGACGCCGTATTGTTCATCAGACCAAGACCCATCCGGTTCAATAGGCGCTGCACCGGAAAATCTTCACTGAGCCTGCCCGAACGGCCCTGATATTCATTCCCGAGGAAGACATGCGGATATTGCTCCATCACCCATCCTTTTAAGGGGACAACGATATGACCTCCTTGCGCGACGTAATGCTCGACGGCATCGACCTCGCTATCCTTCAGCGTCCCGTCAATATAAGCTACGGGGTAACGGGACGGATCCAGATGCTCCTCCGTGAATTGGTCCAGCCGAACCAGATCGATCGGCACATCGGTTTCAATGATATAATTCTTCCACGTTGCCGACAACATGGGCAACCGCCCCTTGCCTTCCAATGCCTCCCGATAGGTCAACGTCTCGGAATCCTCCGTTAACCACAGAAGGATGTTGCGTGCCACCGTCTTCCGCTCATCGGTAATATCGGAGGTGAATTTGAAATAGGAGTCATCGCCTGCAACAACGACTTTGCCTTTTCCGTAGCGAGCCGCTGCAAGTATCGGCGTCGTGTCCGGGTTGACCGCCAGAACGAAGGCTTGATCTCCTATAGCCGCGACACCGCCGTTATAGGTCGCCGATACCGTCGGATAACCGGACAAATCTTTATAAATTACATCAAGATCATGCTGGGTTGCCAGGCTCGCTGCGGTATTCGTGCCTAATGCATGAACGTCGGCCTGCTCCGTCATTCCATCCGCCGCCATCAGTGTCTTCCCTGACGGCGGAACGGCTGCAAGCGTGCAAGCAACCGCCAATAACAGCTTCAACCACTTTTTGGTGTGGAAACCCATCAACCGCTCAACTCCTTTGCCGATGATTTCGTAATAGCAACGAGAAACGAACTGCTTCCGTTTCACCTCCCCCTCCATCCAGTTTCCTTTTTCCCTGCGTCCTAAATATAAAACAAGCCGCCCGGAACACCATACAGTCGATATTTAAGATCGGACTGTATTTTTTCCGGGCGGCACTAACTTTTTTTAATATTGGGTTGTCGGTAATCAATAAGTGCAGCTGTTTATCAAGATCATCCTCTGGCTGCGGCATCCGCATAGAATATAATCGTGTAAAATTTCGTGGTTTCATTCCCAGGGTTAACGTACCGATGAGGCCGATTAGCCGAGAAATGCACAGAGCTTCCGGCAGGGACGGTGTAGCTTTCGTCTTCGCGCCACAGCTCCAGCTCTCCCTGATGCACAAAAATATATTCCTCCACGCCATCATTATGCGCTTCTGAACCATGGTCACAGCCGGGATCCATGATGACCATATAGGACTCGAATTTGGTGCGCAGGTTGTAGGAGAACAAAGGGTATACCCGGTAAGCGCCTTCGGCCTCGTGAAAAGGCTCCACGTCCTCCGGGGATACCACGGTCACTTCGGTTTCCGCCTCTTCGATGAGCGTGGTGAATGAAATGCCGAGGCCGCTGACGATACGCCACAATACCGAAATCGTCGGGTTGGAATCCCCCCGCTCGATCTGTCCCAACATGGCTTTGCTAACACCGGTCAACTCGGCTACGTTATCGAGGCTGAGGCCCCGTGATTTGCGGATAGCTTGCAGATTTCTCCCTACTTTTTTATGAATGGGTTCCAAGTGTAACCATATCCTCCTTCTGAAACGAAGCCGTTAACTGATCTTGCTCTGATCCGCTTGCGGCTTCTCCATAAGCTTTGACACCATATCATCGGTCATATGGTTCAAATCATATTGTACATCAAATCCCCATTCTTCGCGTGCCGCAGTTGCATCGATAGAATCCGGCCATTCGTTCGCAATCGCTTGACGGACAGGATCCACGTGATAGTCGAGGCTGAAATCCGGTATATGGCGGCGGATGCTGGCCGCAATCCCCTCAGGGTCGACGCTCATCGCCGTAACATTAAAGGCATTGCGGTGCTTCAGCTTAGCCGGATCCGCTTCCATCAATGCAATGATAGCGGAGATCGCATCCGGCATGTACATCATGTCAAGGTAGGTCCCTTTATCAATGTAGGAAGTATAGCTGCCGCTGCGAATAGCATCTACATACATCTCAACCGCATAATCCGTCGTTCCCCCGCCCGGAGGGGCGGAGTGGGAGATCAGGCCTGGAAAGCGCAATCCGCGGGTATCCACTCCGAATTTATGGTAATAGTAGTCACACAACAGCTCGCCGGAGACCTTGCTGACACCATACATCGTTAACGGGCGCTGCAGCGTATCTTGCGGTGTTGCTCTTTTCGGGGTGTCCGCCCCGAATGCTGCGATAGAGCTCGGCGTAAAGAACTGGCAGGATAATGCCCGTGCCGTCTCGAGCCCGCTTAACAAACCGCCCATGTTCAGGTTCCACGCCAGTGCGGGATTGGATTCCGCCTTGGCGGACAACAGGGCTGCAAGATGGATAATCGTATCCGCGCGGTGTTCTTTAGCTGCTTCATGGAAAGCTTGGGGGTCGGTTACATCCAGTATTCGGAACGGTCCTGATTGCACCGTCTCATGATGGATTTGGCGAATGTCCGTTGCGAGAACAGCTTCTTCGCCGTAAACTTGCCGCAATTTCGCCACCAGGTCCGAACCAATCTGCCCGAGCGCACCGGTTACCATAATTCGTTTCATCACTTGTGCCCCCTTATTTAGATCAGACCCAGTTCGCGTCCGATGGTTTCATATGCGGAAAGTGCGCGATCCAGCATCTCCTTCGTATGCATGGCGGTAGGCATGTTCCGAACTCTACCCGTGCCTTTTGGCACCGTAGGGAATACGATCGATTTGGCATACACGCCTTCTTCATACAATCTGGTGCTGAATTTCTGGGTGGTTGCTTCATCTCCAATAATGCAAGGCGTAATCGGCGTTTCCGTACAGCCGACGGAATAGCCAAGATGCTTAAGGCCTTCCTGCAGATAACGGGTGTTCTCCCACAGCTTCATTTGCAGGTCTTTGCTGTTCTGCAGGATGTCGATAGCGATAATGCAAGCGGCTACGGTACCTGGAGGCAGCGCCGTGGAGAACAGGAACGGCCGGCTGCGGACCTTGAGCCAATCGACCAGATCCCGTGATCCGGCAACATACCCGCCGACAACGCCAACCGCTTTGGACAGCGTGCCGATCTGGATATCCACTCGCTCCGACAATCCGAAATGCTTCACGGTACCTGCTCCGCCGCCAAGAACACCTGAGCCATGCGCATCGTCCACATAAGTGATCAGATCATAGGTCTCGGCGATCTCCACGATTTCGGGGAGTTTCGCAATATCGCCGTCCATCGAGAACACGCCGTCGGTAATGACCATAATTTTGTTATATAAACCGGATTCTCTCGCTTCTTGCGCTTTCGAACGCAAATCGTCCATGTCCGAATGGTTAAAACGGATAACCTTCGCCTTGGTCAATCGGCAGCCGTCAATAATGGACGCATGGTTCAGCTCATCCGACAAAATCGCATCCCCGGCACCCATCACCGCCGAGATCGCCGCCATATTGCAATTGAAACCGGACTGATACGTCAGCACCGCTTCGGTTCCCTTGAACTGCGCAAGCTTTTCCTCAAGCTCAACATGAAGCATGAGCGTTCCGTTAATGGAGCGAACGGCGCCGCTTCCGGTTCCGAAATCGGTCGTAGCCCGGATGGCCGCTTCTTTCAATCGCTCATCATTCGCCAGTCCCAGATAGTTGTTGGAAGATAAATTCACGAATTCACGACCCTGAATGGTAATAAGCGGACCATTCGGACTTTCAAGAGGCTGGATCGTATTATAGAGTCCTTGCTGCTTGAGTTCTGTTAGATTATCCTGTAAGAAAGCGCTTAACGATTGACTGGACATATGAAATTCCTCCCGTGGATCCGAAGTATCTTAACGTACATATCATTTACTCATTTCATTGTATGCAAAAAGTCACTTGTATGCAATATCATGTACAAAAATATGCTATATTGCATAACAGATATAAAGAAGCCAGCCTTCCTCAACCGGAGGAAACCTGGCTTTTTCATGTTTACTCTCTTAACGTCCATATTTCGGTTTGCGGCTCAGGTAAATTCAATGAGGCAATCCTTCCATTTCCGTCTTCCGTCAGACCTATTGCCCATTTGTCGAAAAATTCAGTCAGGTCCTCCCCCGCTGTTTGAGAAGCTATGACGGCAAAAGTATCCACCGTGCCTTGAATTTCGTCGCGAGATAATTCGCGGTATTTCTCGAATATCCGGGTATAGAATTCCCAGCCGTAAGCAAGCTGAAGCTGCTTGAACATCACCAGTCTTTCATAATTGCCGATTTGGCCGTATTTTTTGGCCGGGTCATTGTTCTCTACGAATGCGATCCCCCGATCATAGTAATCCTTGCCGTCATTTCCGACTTTCAGCAGTTCGGAGGTATTGCCGTACTTCTCTTGGGTGTATAGAGAGAACAGGTTTACGGTGACTTCCCCGACATCGCCCCACGTCCATGTCCGCTGCTGGTATTCGTGCCCAAGTTCATGCCAGAAGCCCCAAGCACTTGTTTTAATATAATCGACATCCAGCAGGTTGGCCGCATAACTGAACGGCATCATGATGGGATATCCCGCATGCATCGCCCCGGAAGAGATCTGTCCGTCAGCGACGTAACGGCGGTTCAATTGATGGGCAGTATGAGGCATCGCCCTGTCCGGATCAAGTCCGACCAGTTTATCATAACTGTCGTAGATTTCATCCCAGGTCCGCATCAATTCTTCCGGGTCGGTCACTTGGCGGATCAAATCCGAGGGAACCGTCAGGATAATGCGTTCTCCCTGAAACTCGGCAAAAGGAACGGCAACCGGTCCCGTGCGAATCCTCTCCCACTCCTCGAGTGTAGTCTTGCCGAGTACATAATACGGGGCTTCCGCCGCACCGCTGATTTTGACGGTTGCCCGGAAATTCTCCTTCGCCTTTAGCGGAATGAGATAGATGAAACCGCCATAC
Organism: Paenibacillus sp. FSL W7-1332; assembly: GCF_037969785.1. Lineage (NCBI taxonomy): Bacteria > Bacillati > Bacillota > Bacilli > Caryophanales > Paenibacillaceae > Paenibacillus > Paenibacillus sp. FSL W7-1332. The sequence continues at coordinate 5,430,741 of NZ_CP150209.1, forward strand.
GGGCTGTTCACTTGATGGATGCCCGGTGTCAGCTTCAGGTGGTTTACGATAAGCGGAACTCGTCCCCACTTGCCGGATCCCCTCAAATCGTCGTCATGCGAACCAATTTGAACCGTTAAATGCTCAACGCCTTCCGGCACTTCAAGCGTAATGACTTTACCTGGGGGTGCATACAATCCGGTGCTTATCCAGTTTTTTGATGGAAGAGCATGCGTGTACATCGTATTCGGAAAATCAAAGTCGACCTCGATTTCCCGGTCGTTGACGATGGTCGCTTCCTCTCCGACCATTCCCGGAAATGCGTCGGCGTAAGGAGATTTCTCGTTGGCGGGATCCAAGGTAAAATGACTAAAGCGGAAGTTAAACAGCGCATTCGTATAGGGCTGCTGGAATTTTTGAATCGGGAACACGGCAGGCGGCAGACTTTCGGCCTCCGATTCTGCCCAAGCATACAACGGGGATTCGCTGGTTAACGTTTCGATTGTCTCGTTTAGTATATTGTAGAGCCGCTCCTGCTTTTTGTTCGCTGGTGTACCCGGCGGACCAATCTCGATTTGATCATAAGTGAGCGTCCCTTTTTCCACTTCCTTACCTTGCGTGAGCCGTGCCCTGATATGATGATCGTCGGCTTGATCATAGGTTAATGCGGATTCGCCGACACTTGACTCAGAGCCTCTGTTCATCAACGTCAGCCCTGCCCGATTAAGCAGCTTTTGAATCGCAAAATCGCGGCTGAGTCTAGCTCCCCTCAAATTGCCGACCTGAAGCACGGTTTCCTCGGGAGTATCGCGCGTTATTCCCTCAATACCGCTCAGGTTATCCGCCACGATGATGGCGCCCCCTAACCGTAAATATTGATCCAGCGCTTCGAGATCCTTATCCTTCATCGTCTGGTCTACATGGGCTACCGCATATTTTTGCGGATTCAGGTTTACGGAATCCCAGCTGTCGATTTTCACAAGCTCAATAGGCAAATCCGGATTAACCGTGAGCTCGTCGGAGGTCGTTATCAGTCTAATCTTCTTTCCCGGCTGCTCTAATGCATCTTCATAGCGATTCGTACGGTCATTGCCTTGGCCTTGATTTGTGGAGGCATCGTCCGTTAGCCACCATAAAATATTCCGGGCCAGCTTACCCGCAGCATCACCCGCTGACTCGGACAGATTGAAATACTCCTTGCTCCCGGCGACAACGATGCGCCCTTTGCCATAACGGGCTGCTGAGATGGCTGGAATATAATAATCGGGCACATTGATATTGAATGCAGCATCCCCTACTGCAGCAACGCCGCCGCCAGCGAAATATGGAATCGCTTGCAAATCCTTATAAAATATGCTGAAATCGTTCTTAAGCACGTCCAACGGCGTTCCGGCCGACCAGGGAGCATCAGCCAATGCGGATGATTGAAGTTCGGTCGGTCCGGTGGCATTTGCCATTGCAGGATCTTTTACCGTCCGTTTACTGATCTCCGCAGGTTCGGCAGCTGCAATGGATGCGGTCATTAATAATACCGCGGACCCGATTACTGCGAAATTCTTAATCCGTTTCATCATCTTCATTCCTTAACGATTCCTCCTCGATTTCCTTTGATATCCTGATGGAATGGCAGATCAGTCCTAAGCTTTGATGTCATTACCTCCCCCTTGATATGTCATTGAATGGGATTTCTCATTTAGCTTAATGAATACCACTCGGATTTGAAATGCATAAAAAACACATCAATGTATCCAAAATACACACCGGTAGGGGGCAGCCAATGGATATAAACCACCTGAAGTTGATTCAAAATTACCTGGCTAACGCGAATCTTCGCTTATCCATTGCCAAGGTTGATAAAGTGTCCCAGAACTGGCGCTTTTTTAATATGAGACCATCCTATAACGCCCTATATTTTATACGGGAAGGGGAGGGCTGGATTAAGATCGACGAACAAGAATATCATCCCTCCCCCGGGCAAATCGTTCTCATGCCAGCCGGATCGCTTCATTCCATCTCTGTCGTGGGCGATAACACCTACAGGAAGTTCTGGTGCCATTTTACCGCCAAGGTGGACACGCTGAATTTGTTTCAGCTAATTCATATTCCCCACGTGCTGAATGTGCCGGACGAGTCATATATGGAGCAGTTATTCAAGGAATTGATCGATGCATATGGGAGCAGCGCTTGGACAGCCCCGCTGCAAAGGAACGAAATATTGATGAAGCTTGTCCGACATTATCTTGACATCGTTCCCGATCGTCAACTCTCGCTGTCCATGCTGCCCGATATGCAGAAGCTGAACACGGTATTCCAGTATATTGAGGAGCATATCAACGATAACGTCAGCGTAGAGCAACTGGCGGGACTTATCCATTATAATCCCAACTATTTCATCCGCTTCTTCAAATCCAAAATGAAGATGACACCTGTGCAGTATATTATTAAGGTCAGGATCGAGAAAACAAAGGGTCTATTGATGACCACCGATTTGACCCTGGAGGAAATCGGGAGAAAGGTCGGAATGGAAGTCCATTATTTATGCCGGGTATTCAGGCAATTCACCAACATGTCTCCGGGAGAATTTCGAAACCAGATCATGTCCAACCGCTAATAAAAATCCCCTGAGAGGGTTATCGGAATCCTTTTCCGATACCTCCCAGGGGATATATGAAGAGCGATTATTTGATTACGAATTCCAAATCGCCCGCATCCGCCGGATGATGCCCATGTCGAATGATAATTGCAAGTAATAATGAGATCCTCCGGGAATCCCTTCACCGTTTTCCCATCAAAATCAAGTGGATATCGCCTCATGCAGCGCCTCGACATAAGCTGCCGCAAGCTTGGACAGAGTCGCATTTTTATGACTGATCCATCCGACGTTAATCGTCTCATCGCATGCGAGTGGAACCGGAATAATCTCATTCCCGTTCAGGTCAGCGCTCAGCACCCCGGTCGAAATGGTATAGCCATTCAAGCCGATGAGCAGATTGAACAGGGTCGCGCGATCATTGACCCGGATGCTTTTTTTATGGGATAACGTGCTGAGGATTTCCTCCGAGAAGTGGAATGAATTGTATTCCCCTTGCTCGAATGACAAATACGGATAATTCTGAAGCTCGTCAATGGTCACGATCGACTGCTTGGCCAGCGGATTTTTGATGCTGATAAAAATATGCGGCCTCGCCGTAAACAAGCTGGTAAACTGAAGCCCTGCATCCTTCAGCAGCTTGTTGATCACCTTGGCATTGAATTCGTTCAGGTATAGAATGCCGATCTCGCTGCGCAAGGTTTTGACGTCCTGGATGATTTCGTAGGTTTTCGTCTCTCTCAGCGCCAATTCGTATTCATCCTGCCCGTATTCCTGAACCAGCTTCACGAAGGCATTGACCGCAAAGGCGTAGTGCTGCGTGGATACCGAAAAATGCTGCGGGGAAGGCTTTGCGTTCAGATAACGCCCCTCCAGAAGCTCAGCCTGCTCGACCACCTGCCGTGCATATCCTAGAAACTCCGCGCCTTCTTTGGACAAGGAAATTCCTTTGTTGGTTCGTTCGAATATCGTAATGCGAAGCTCTTCCTCCAGATCCTTGATCGCATTGGACAGACTGGGCTGGGAAATAAATAACCGTTTGGCCGCCTCATTCATGGAACCACGGTTGGCTACTTCGATGGCGTACTTTAATTGTTGTAAGGTCAAAGTGATTCCCCCTTTTTATATCTACAAGGATAACATTCGCACGTTAATTTTTACCGCTATCATGGCTCCAGGGAAGGATTACCGTAAATTCCGTCCCCTTGCCAAGCTCGCTTTGTACTTGGATGTAGCCACCGTGAGCCGCTGCAATCTGCTTCGCAATCGAAAGCCCCAGACCGGTGCCTCCTGTCGACCTGCCTCTTCCGCTATCCACCCGGTAGAAACGGTCGAATACATGAGGAAGCGCATCAGCAGGTATGCCTGTGCCCGTGTCCGTTATGCTAATCGCAACCTGTCCGGACAGGTCCCTAGCATCGATTCGAACCGAAATGCTGCCCCCTTCCGGCGTATGCCGCAGCGCATTGGTTAACAAGTTAAGTAATACTTGCTTCAGCCGTTTCGGATCGACCCGGGCCCATGCTGAATCCCGATATTCAGGCCCCTTTAACGTAACCCCGCAAGCATCCGCCTCCGGCTCTATGAGCTCCATGAGATTGCCCAATAGCAAGTTCAGATCGGTCTTCTCTTTATGTAAGACTAACTGCCCCGCTTCCGCCGTATTCAGAAGATGAAGCTCATCCACCAAATGCACCAGACGCAGCACCTCGTCGTGAAGGGGAAGCAAAACTTCCGGCTTCACATTGGTTGGGGACTGCTGAATCAACTCCAGCTTGGATTGAACGATGGATAACGGCGTCCTTAATTCATGCGCTATATCTTCGACAAGTCTTTTTCGGAGGTCCATAGCCTCTCGTAATTGGTGCGTCATGGAATTGAACGCCTCCCCAACCTGACCATATTCGTCCTTTCGCTTGATCGGCACTTCCGTTGTCAAATCTCCATCGGCTACTTTTCGCATGACCGCGATCAGTTTATGGAGCGGATGAATGATTAGACCTGAAAGCCAATAACCCAAAATGACCACAGCGCATGCAACAAACAACGTCACCATAAGAGCTTTCATCTTCATTTCGCCAAGCACATAGTTGCTTAACTCCTCGAGACGGTCCCCTCCCAGGCCACCCCCGCTTCCCTCGGGAACATACCGGGCAAACAGGCTTCCCAAGTAGCCTTGTGTTGTGCCGATATACGCGGCCGTTACAAGCATGACCAGGACGCCCATCGCCATGAATATTTTGCCGCGTACCGTCATCTCGGCTCACCGAATCGATATCCAAACCCATACACAGTTTGAATGTATTTCATATGGTTAGGATCAGGCTCAAGCTTCTTACGCAGTTTACTGACATGAGAGTCCAAGGTACGTTCATAATTCATGAAATCATCGTCCATAGCTGCCTTCATAAGCTGCAATCGACTGAACACAACCCCCGGCCTGTTGGCCAGTGTCAGCAAGATCTTGAACTCGGTCGGGGTCAGCGGGATGAGCTCCCCGTTTCGCGTAACCTGGCATTTGGTTTCCGATATCAACAGATCCCCACGCTGCAAGGGCGACGCCTCAAGCTGGATTGGAGCCGTTCGTCTGAGAACCGAGCGAATGCGGGAAGTCAGTTCCCGCAAACTGAACGGTTTGGTTATGTAGTCATCCGCACCAAGCTCCAGGCCAATAATTTTGTCCGTTTCCTCTGATTTCGCCGTTACCATGATGATTCCACAAGCACTGGATTGCCTCAGCTCCTTGCACACTTCGATTCCGCTCTTTCCAGGCAGCATCCAATCCAGCACCACAAGCGAAGGTTGCTCTCTTCGGGCGCACTCAAGCGCATCTTGACCATTGGTCACAGCAAGAACCCGGAACCCTTCGCCCTCTAAATAAAGCTTCATCGTTTCCAGCATCGCCACTTCGTCTTCCACAAGCAACAGCGTCATCTCCATTGCGAATAACCCTCTCACTTTTTAGAACCATTATAACCCGTTTCCAGCATAAGAAGTGATCCTACACAGAATGAAAAGATCATCTCCAACAGTTCTACACATTTGATCTGTACACTGAATGCAAAACCAATGTAAAGGGGCGTACACAATGGTGAGAAGCTGGCTCATGTTTGAATACGTATTAACGTTTCTAATTTTTTTAATATGGTGGATCGTCGATTACAGAGCAAAAAAAACATGCCTTCCGCAACCGAAGGAAGTCCTGCTTAAGCATCTAAACAAACTTCGCTTCTGGTTGTGGCCCGCCATGATCATGACAGGGCTTAAATTCGCTGCGGGTGCGGTGCTGTGGAGTGCCGATTGGGCGTTTGTCGAAGACAAGGTGTTCATCCAGTGGCCGCTCTCCGTGCTCTCGATTTCCGCCATCTTTATCTTCTCACTGCCCGTATTAACGAGTCGCAAATTATCGGAGCTTCATGTAAAGATAAACGACGGTTCAAGCGGATACCTGAACAACCGCATCCTTACGGCGCCTTTTTCGGCAGCGTTCTTCGCAGCAGCATGCTCCTGCTTATACATGTTGTTTTTATCCCAATCTCCACTCCGATTCAGCAGTTTTATAACCATCTGGATTGCATTCGGTATTCTGATGGGCATGGCGTGGGTTACCCGCAGAAGACAACTCAAGGAATTGCAGCATTCATTGAACATGGATCACCATGTAACCTACAAGCAGAGACTTATCCGATTCTCATGGAAGAGCCTGCTCGTCATTGCCATCACCTCCGTAATGGTTTCCGCCGGCTTGATCTCGTCCCGGCTGCCGGACCGAATGAGCATGATGGAGCATGGCCGTCATGACAGCAGCGGAAGCCCCGGGAACCATAGCCATCATGGAAGTCACGCGGAAGCATCACGCATATCTGCAGAGAATATAGAATCGATCAGTGTAGCCAGCTTGCGCGGACCGCAGACCTCAACGCCTGACCGCACATTCGAATTAAGCGCACAGAAAAAGCTGCTCACCATGCCCTCAGGCGAAACCGAAGAGGTGTGGGCTTTTAACGGCCTCGTTCCCGGTCCGGAACTCCGTATTCAGGAAGGCGAACTGGTCGAAGTTACCCTGGTCAATATTGATGTAGAGGATGGCGTTACGATCCATTGGCATGGACTAAATGTTCCGAACGGAGAAGATGGCGTGGCAGGATTAACGCAGAATGCCGTCATGCCTGGAGAACAGTTTATCTACCGGTTCATCGCGGAACAGACGGGCACATACTGGTATCATTCCCATCAGCAATCCTCGGTCCAGGTTGCCAAAGGGCTGTATGGCACGCTTGTCATCGAACCGGATGACGCTACCGTTTTGGAAGACGTCGATATAACCGTGATGGCTCATCCGAAAGGAACGAGCAATGGAACAACGATCACCTTAGGGGCCACGGGAAAGCTCCAGCGACAGACCGTAAAGCCGGGCAAAACCGTGAGGTTAAGATTAATCAATGCACATAACATGCCTAAAATGTTCTATTTGTCAGGAGCATCCTTTAAAGTAACATCCATTGACGGCATGGATCTCAACGGTCCCGAGTGGATACAAAATCAAAAGATGCTGCTGGCTGCCGGCGGACGCTACGATATTTCCTTTGCCATGCCGGATCATGCGGTATCCCTGGCGCACACTGCCGATGCGATCAACGAACGGAGCGAGGCGATTGTTATTGCCGGCAATGATCGGGATCAGCCGCTTTCTGGCCAGGAGGGCCCGGTATTCAATCCGGCCAAATACGGCACGCCGTCCTCGGTTCCTTTTGACGCTCATACCGTCTATGACCGTAACTTTACGCTTGTTCTCGACAACCGCGTGGGCTTCTATAACGGCATGATGACCAATGTGCAGACCATCAACGGTTATGTCTTTCCGAATACGCCGTCTCTCATGGTACGTGAAGGGGATATCGTAAAAATGAAGTTTGTGAATCGGGGCTTCATGGATCATCCGATGCATCTGCATGGTCACCATATTCTCGTCTTGAAACGTAATGGAAAACCTGTCGAAGGAAGTCCCTGGTGGACGGATTCGCTAAATGTAGCGCCCGGCGAGACGTATGAAGCTGCGTTTGAAGCCGTCAACCCGGGGCTTTGGATGGATCACTGCCACAATTTGGACCATGCCGCGGCCGGGATGTCGATGCATCTCATGTATGAGGGGGTTTACACGCCTTACGAAATCGGGAGTGCCACCGTAAATAAACACGAATGAACAAAAAACAAGCGCCGATCACCAGGCTTCCCGAGCCAGCGGTAATCGAGCGCTTGTTTGCAATTGTTAACACTAGCTAAGCCTCTAAATATTCACCTTATACCCTAAAGCCAGTTCATCGCCGGGAAGCCCCCGGATTCCCCAATTGTGCTGCGGCGTTTCGAATATCGTAATCTCCACATCCTGGGAAGAGATATGCAGCGAGTGCTCGAGCCGTTCGAACAACAATCGAATCAGCTGTTTCTTGGCCTCCACGGTCCGGCCTTCAAATATGCTGATCTCGATCACCGTGTAACGGTCCGTTCTCCCGTCAGGAAAGAAGAAATCCTCGCGACTCATGGGGAAAAAACGATGGAATTTCTTATCCGCCGGAAGCTGAAAAACGTCTACCACGCATGAATGTATCACTTCCGACAGCTGTTCCTTCACCGGGTTCAGCCGCTCCCGGACGCCATAAATTTTGATTTGCGCCATGCTCTGCTCATCTCCTCTACTCTCCACCCTACTCATCTATGCCAAGGTTTACGCTACCAATTATTTCTATTCGACCTTGGTCGAAACAAAACCTCTTGCCCTAATAACACATGTTGAACAAGGTATGCGAAACGTTGTGCCGATCACTGTTGTTCCCCGGTTCAATCCCCCCATGTGCCCCTATTCCCCGATCTGGAACTGCTTCTTCGCCCACTCCACGTAGGACGGATGGCTTCGAATCAATTCTTCATGCGTCCCGCTTCCCGTAATGTGCCCCTTCTCCAGGACAATAATCTGATCCGCCTCGACCACGGTGGATAACCGGTGGGCGATGACCACGGTCGTTCGTTCCACCATCAGATTGTTCAGCGCTTTCTGCACTTCATGCTCAGAGTCGCTGTCAAGGCTTGCCGTCGCTTCATCCAGAAGCAGGATGTCCGGCTTCCGCAGCAAAGCCCTAGCAATCGCCACGCGTTGACGCTGTCCTCCCGATAACTGGATGCCTCGCTCCCCAACCTCCGTGTCATATCCTCGCGGCAGTGCCTCGATAAATCCCTCCGCATAGGCCAGTCTCGCCGCTTCTGCAATTTCCTCGTCGGACACCGGCTCCTCCCGTCCATAGACGATATTGTCCCGGATCGTTCCGGTCATGAGCGGGCTGTCCTGGGACACATACCCGAGCTTACGCCGCCACGACTCCAAAGTATAATCGCGGATCGCTTCGGAGCCAAAGTAAATCTCCCCGCCGGATGGCGCGTAGAACCGCTCAATCAAGGAGAACACCGTGGTTTTGCCGCTGCCGCTGGGTCCTACCAAAGCGGTGACCTTCTTGGCAGGGATCGAAAAGGATACCTCGGACAGAATGGTCTCGCCTTCATGATAAGCAAACGTCACCTCTTTAAATTCAACATCCCGATGCCCATCCGGTGCAGTACGCACCGCACGATTGTCGCTCTCCGGCTCATATTCGAGAATCAGCCGCAATCTCTCGGTGGCCGCCATCACCTTCTGGAGTTGGGAATAGAATGTAGCAAACTGGCTGAAAGGAAACATGATCTGGAACAGCAGCAGGATAAACGATACCAGCTCGCCTGCGCTAAGAGCGCCGGAAGAGACGCGAACGCCGCCGTATCCGATAATGACCACCAACAGGACGACCATGACCATCGACATCAACGGAATCAGGACCGAGTTGATTTTGGCTTCCTTCATGCCGAATCGGTACAGGCTGTCCATATCGTCATACCCGCTTTTCTCCTCCCTCCGCTCTGCATTGGAGGCTTTCACCAGCCGAATCTCGCCGATCACCTGGGTCAGCATGGCGGACAGCTGGGCCAGCTGTCCATACATGCTGATGGAGATTTTATACATCTTTCCGCCGATGGGCATTAATATGCCGAACCCGACCGGAACGGCAATCAGGATGATGAGCGTCATCCGCCAATCCAAGTAAAACAAGATTGCAACGGCCCCCAAAACGGTCAATAGATTCGAGCAAAAAGCAATCAAATGATCCGTGATCAGGGTTTTCACTTCATTCGTATCGTTGGTCACCCGGCTCATCGTTTCTGCCGAGCGGTGCTTGTCAAAGAACGGAACCGGCAATGCCAGCACCTTGGTCCAGAGCCGTTTACGAATTTTGTTCACCGTCTGGTTCCCGACATAGGCAAGCATATAGTAGGAAAGTCCGCTCGCCACGGCTTCCAGCAGGAACAGAACGGCCAGAAAACCGACCATACGAATATTAAATGAATCTGCAGCAAAATTATCGATTAATTGGCCGGTGATGAGCGGGACGACCAGTCCCGTCACCGCACCAACCAAACTGAGCACGATGGCCAGAAACAGCACTAGCTTCGGAATACCCGAAGAGCGCAGCAGCTTAATAAAATACCGAATCGTGGTTTTTGTAACCTTACCCTTCTCTTCTACGGTTTGCTCCATATGGAATTCCTCCCTTTTTGCATCCAGCCGTCACATATAGATTTCTTTGATAAAACGGCCGGTGAACGAGGATTCCACAGCCGCTACTTCCTCAGGCGTTCCTGTCGCCACGACAGACCCGCCGGCAGCTCCTCCGCCAGGCCCGATATCGATGAGCCAATCCGAATGCCAGATCAGGTCCAAATTGTGTTCAACCAAAATCACGGTGTTCCCCGCGTCCACCAAGCGGTTCAACAGAACGAGCAGCTGCTGGACATCTCCGGGGTGAAGCCCGGTTGAAGGCTCATCCAGCAAATACAGCGTGTGGCTTTTGGTCTTTTTGCTCAGCTCCTTAGCCAATTTAATGCGCTGTCCCTCACCGCCGGATAAGGTGCTCACCGATTGCCCCCACTTCAAATACCCAAGCCCGACATCGCAGAGCAGCCGGGTCAATTCCATGATTTTCGGCCGATCCTCCAGAATCGACAGACTTTCCTCAATCGTCATATCCAAAATGTCGGAGATGGTGTAGCCGTTATAGGTCACGCGCAGAACCTCTTCCTTAAACCGCTTGCCCTTGCAATCCGGACAACGTACCTCCAGCTCCGGAAGGAAGTGCATATGCACCGACACAACGCCAAGTCCTTGGCATGTCTCGCAGCGCCCGCCTTGTGTATTAAAGGAAAAGTGCTTGGCCGTCAATTGACTCTCCTTCGCTTCCGGCAAGCTGGCGTACCAGTTTCTGATATGGGTGTAAACATCGGTATACGTAGCAATGTTGGAGCGCTGCATTCGGGATACCGGTGATTGGTCAACCGTAATCAGCTGCCCTACCGATTCCCAACCCGTGATGGCCTTGCAGCCGATTGGAGTTGATTGATCGCTTCCGGATTCCGCCAGAAGATCAAATAAAAGCGTGGATTTCCCAGATCCCGATACGCCTGTCACCGATATGAGACAGCCGAGCGGAAAAGAGGTCGTGATATGTTTCAAATTTCTTAAATGTGCATCCTCGATCGTCAGCAGGCTTCCGTTCCCAGCCCTGCGCCGATTCGGTGCCGTAAGCATCGTGTTCTCCCGGAAGTAGGATCCGGTCACGGATGCGGGATGATGAATAAGCTCCTCCAGCGTTCCTTGACCGACAACCGTACCGCCCATCGTTCCCGCGCCCGGTCCGATATCAATGATATGGTCAGCGGCCCGCATCACTTCTTCGTCATGCTCGATGACGAGCACCGTGTTGCCCAGATCCCTCAGTTGTTTCAAAACCTGGATCAGTCCCCTGGTATCTTTGGGATGCAGTCCCGTTGTCGGTTCGTCCAAAATGTACAGTACCCCTGTCAGGCCTGATCCCAGAATCGATGCGAGTCGAAGCCTCTGGGCTTCTCCGCCTGACATCGTGACGACCTGCCTCTCCATGGACATGTAACCCAGCCCGACATCCATAATGCGTTTTAGTCTGACGACGGAATCATGAATGAGCGGTTCCACAATCGTTAATTGGTCCTCCGTCAGCTTCCTCAGCAGCGCCTCCATCCAATTTAAGGCTTCCCCGATCGACCAGGCGTTGACTTCGTTAATGGAGACTCCATCCACCCGGACGCGGCGGCTGTCCTCCTTCAGCTTCGTTCCGTGACAATCCGGACAAAGGTGCTCATGAAACAGGGACGCTTCACCGGACTCGCTTCCCTTCTCCCGGTACCTTCTCCATATCCCGGTGACTACACCCTCGTACTTGCCTTGTCCTACGGACTTCGGCGGTTTGACGTCAGGAAAATGCCGGCTGAACTGCTCGCTCTCTACGCCGTAATACAGGAGATCACGCTGAACCTCGTCATAGTCCCGAAGCGGCATGAACTCATCGAATGCGAACCCGTAATACTTGGCTGCCGCTTTCAGAATGGTGATGTTATAATCGGTAAGAGCGCTGTACCACGTTGCCACCCCGCCGTCCCTTAAACTTAATTCCGGACGAAACACAGCCTCCATGTTCAGACTGACCGTTTGACCGAGTCCGCTGCATGTTTCGCATGCGCCTTCCGGCTTGTTAAAGGAAAAATGCGACATCGTCAATTTTTCGAGACCATGGCCGCATCGCCTACAACGAACCGTCTCGTGAGAATCGCTGATCTCTTCCTCCTCAGCCAGACCGTGATAGGCTTCTCCCTCCACATGAGGTATCACCGTATCGCCACAGGACGGACAAGTACGTTCACCAAGCTTAGAAAACAGAATTCGAAGCAGCGTGTAGATATCCGTCACCGTTCCGATGGTGGATCTTGGGTTCCGGTTCGTAATGTGCTGTCCCACGCTGATTGACGGGGATAGTCCTTCAATCGAATCCACCTTCGGCTTGCTGACCGAGTCCGACACCATGCCCATGGATTCCATGTACTGCCGCTGGCACTCCCGCTGCAGCGTATCCATCGCGAGCGTGGACTTGCCCGAGCCGGACGGACCTGTCATGACAACCAGTTTGTACTTCGGGATTTCAAGCGAGACATTCTTCAGGTTGTTCTCCCGGGCACCGCGAATCTTAATCGTTCCTTCCATATATCCGAACCTCCTAAAAGTTTTGTGGAGCTTAGCTTCATTAAGAAACTTCGCAATAAAACTCGCTTCGCAAGCATACTGTTTCGTTTTGGAAGCCTGGCTCCAATCCTTCAATTTACAAACCCATCTTACAACATTGATGCAAGTACAAAATTCCAAACGGAAAAAGGTTGATCTATCGCCGTTTTCGAGATCAAAAGCCGTCACGGAGCTTTAAGGTTTATGTATAACGTTTGATGCCGTTCCATTTGTATAAACACAGCATTGACTATATAATGGGCTACAAATAATACTTATCGTATGTTTTGAGGAGAACGGAAACCATGCCGAAAAAAATCGCACCCGAATTTTATTTTATTGGCAACCATCCCATGCTGGATTTCGTGAATACCAAGATTGCGGTTGATGGACAACCTCTGGATTTGCTTGATACATTCGATTCTTTATTGGATTGGATGGTGAAGGCGAACCTGCTGTCCGAGGTCGAGCGCAACCTGCGCAAGGCGGTATATAACGGCTCCGAGGAAGAAGCCGGAATCGTGGAAGCCGCCCGGTTGCTCCGCGGCCACCTCTTTAATCTGATTCAGCCGGGCAGCGTGAACGAGACCTCAACGGAAGCTAGCCTGCAATATGTGAATGGGCTGCTGAAGGAGCAAATCCTTCGCACAACGCTGGTGGCAGAAGGGAACGCGTACAGCCGCAAAAGCCGGATGCTTTTTCGCAAGCCGCTGGATCTGTTGACCCCGGTCGCCGCATCTGCCGTTGATTTTTTAACTACCCATGACCTGAAATTGGTGAAAAAATGCGAAAATCCGGCGTGCGTGCTTCGCTTTTACGACAATAGCAAAAATAGCACAAGGCGCTGGTGCAGCCCAAAAACATGCGGGAACCGCATGAAGGTCGCTGCCTATCTGGAGCGTCAGAAACAGCAGCAAACGAAGGAATCTTAGATAAATCATCTAAGATTCCTTTTTTAATACCCAAAATAACTCTTTACAGGTTAATAATCAAGGTATATAATCCCCTTAATCATATTTAGATGGTTAATAAATTAAATGAGGTGGTGTTTTTCTTCTTATCATTACGACCATTCAAAAAGCTCTACATAACAATTGCATCATAAAAATTCGTAGATAATTCAAGGAGGCATTTTATCAGATGAATCATCAAATCCAGTATCGCACGGCTCAAATCGAAGGTTTGGATATTTTTTACCGTGAAGCGGGGGCTCCCGGCTCGCCTGTTGTCCTGCTGCTGCATGGTTTCCCGACTTCCAGTCAAATGTATCGTCAATTGATCCCGGCTCTTGCCGATCAGTACCACGTGATTGCACCGGATTATCCTGGTTTTGGTTACAGCAGTGCGCCTGACCATGATCAATTCCAGTACAGCTTTGACCATTTCAGTCAGCTCATCGAGAAATTGCTCGACCAATTAAATATCCAGAGCTTCTACGTCTACCTTATGGATTACGGCGCACCCGTTGGTTTCCGAATTGCAGCACGCCATCCCGAGCGGGTTCGGGGGCTGATCATACAGAATGGGAATGCCTATGAGGAGGGGCTCGAGGAATTCTGGAATCCCATTAAAGCGTACTGGGAAGATCCCGCGAATCCGGATAAACGCGAGGCCCTGCGCTGGTTAACCAGCATCGAGGCAACCAAATGGCAATATACCCATGGCGTCCGTGATACGTCCCTCATCAGCCCCGACACCTACACGCTGGATCAAGCGCTGCTGGATCGGCCCGGGAACCAGGAAATACAACTGGATTTGTTCCTGGATTACGGATCAAATCCTCCCTTATATCCGGCTTGGCAGCAGTATTTCCGCGATGCGCAGCCGCCGAACCTTATCGTGTGGGGGCAAGGCGACCATATCTTCCCTGAGAACGGGGCCCATCCGTATCTGCGCGATCTGCCCGATGCCGAGCTTCACATCCTGAAGGATGCCGGGCATTTTGCGTTGGAGTCACATGGACCGGAAATCATGGATTACATCCGGGCATTCCTGGAACGTCAATCTTCATAATATGAGCATGACAATGATATAAGCTATTCCCCGGCAGGCTTTTCATTGGGCCGTTCTTCATGATACAATCCCCCAGAAAAAAAGTATTCAAACAGATCCTTGCATGAGGTAAGGGGGACCGTCATGGGTATCAGACCGATTGATATAGCCAAGAAACTGGGGATTACCACAAGTGCGCTCAAGCATTATGAAAAATGGGGCATTGTCCCTCCTGCAAAGCGTGCCCCGAACGGATACCGGGTGTATACGGAGGAGCATGCCGCATACTTCGAATGCATAAGAGCCATGTTTCCCGGCTTCGGCGTAGACGTTACGAAGCAAGTAATGATCAAGCTGCAGGAGAACGAGCTGGATGAAGCGCTCTGGATTGTAAACGAGGTGCAGGCCAATCTGCAGCAGGATAAAGTCCTCGCGGAGCGGACCATCCGCATTCTGGATACCGAGCAGCTTGACGTTGTCGATGCCCGTGGGCGGAAAAGAAAGCTGACCATCGGGGAGGTTGCGGCCGAAACCGGCGTTCCGACCTCGGCTATCCGCCACTGGGAGAAGGAAGGCGTCCTGATTCTGCCTCGGGATCGGGAAAACGGCTATCGGAAGTTCGAAGGCGCCCAGATCCGGCAGATCATGATCATTCGGATTCTCCGCTCGGCCAATTACCCGCTGGAAGTCATCAAAGACGTACTGCATGAACTTGAGCATCATCAAGTCGATAATGCCAGACGGGTGCTCAAGGACACGCTTGTATACCTCAACTACCGCAACCATAACCAGATACGCGGCGTGCACTATCTATATCAGCTGTGCCAAGTGCTGAAATTAATGTAAAGCCCACTCCCTATGTACATTGATGTTTAACATAAAAAAACAATCAAGGACGAACTACATCCATGATTGTTTTTTTGTGTTTATCGATCCTTGATACCCCTCATCATGTGCCGATTATGGATTAACTTTAATGGAACCGACGGAGGTCGTCAGGGATATTTTCGCTCCCCCGCCGTTTACGTCGCTCTGCCCCCGGCTTGCTCCAGTAATCTGTCCAAGCTCGGTTTCGGTATCCAGCGTGTATTTCATGGACGGCGCAAACGTGGCCGTGATGCTGCCTGCCGATGTGTTGGCCGTCAGCGTGCTGTCCTGATCGATCTGCTCAAGATCCAGCTTCACGCTGCCCGCCTCGGATACGATCTTGGAATTGCCCGTGATTTCCGTTTTGGCCAGCTGAATTTCCCCGGCTCCCAACTGGAGTTCAAAAGCGCCCTTCAATTCGTTCACTCGAATCTTCCCTACATCATTCTTAATGCGGATATGCCGCATGTCTTCCGGCACTTCGATTACATAATCTATCATGAATCCGGAGTCGCCAAATTGCTTCTGCGACCAATCCCATAAACTCTTGCTGGCGTCCTCCCTAGGGTGCGTTCTTAATTCCAGGATGTCGTCCTTGAGCGTAAAGGAAGTAGCAGCCTGCTCCGTAATCTGGGTAC
This sequence comes from Paenibacillus sp. FSL W7-1332, assembly GCF_037969785.1. Taxonomy (NCBI): domain Bacteria; kingdom Bacillati; phylum Bacillota; class Bacilli; order Caryophanales; family Paenibacillaceae; genus Paenibacillus; species Paenibacillus sp. FSL W7-1332. Next base: position 5,446,978 of record NZ_CP150209.1, read on the forward strand.
GAATGTTGTCATTCTTGAAGAAGCTTTCATTAAACCACACGGTGGTTTTTACTTTAATCCCATGACCGGGTACAGCGATGAGTTCAATATTCCCTACCGCATGATCGATGGCCAATCCCTCGGCTGCTCCGGCTTCCTGAGCCGTCGTCAACTCGAACTCTTTCCCTTCACGCTTTACTTGATCACTGATAGCCAGCGCTGAATCGCCGGCCAAATTCCCGACTTGTGCCAATTGATCAAGCTCCCGCTTTACTGTTTCCTCCGCATTATTGGCGGCATCGCATCCTACCAGGACAGCAAATATCAACAGCGATGAGATTTTCACTGCCATCGTACTCTGTTTCTTCATAAAATCCTCCACGTCCATTCCTCTTTATGTATATGTTCATTATATCGTGAAGGAAAAAGTTGACACGCTGCCACGGACCAGTTTCTTCCTGGACCTTAGTCTGGGACGCCCCCTCCGTCTTTTGTATGACGCCGCGCATTCGAATCACGCCTCCCATCGCTGCTGCCCCCAAATGTCTATCGTTGTTTTGTAACGGCTGAAATTCGGGGACAAAGGCGATGACTTTCATCTCATGGCTGGTCTATCCGCAGAACGACCTTCCCCCGAACGTGGCCGGACTCCACAGTGCGATGCGCTTCTGCTGCTTCGCTCAGCGAAAACGTCCGGGACACATGGATCAGCAGTTTGCCTTGTTCATATAACTGAACCAGGTCGGCCAATCGATCCTTGGATCGCTGACTGCGGATCGCGAGAACCCCCAGCTCTTCTACCCGATCGAAGGCTACAATCGTGCCGATGCGGCTCCGGTCTCCGACAAGCTCCAACGAGGCCAGCAGCGCTTCTTCGCCAGCGGCATCCAGCGCGGCACTGACGCCCTCTGGGGCGGCGGCATTGACCCGGCCTACAAGGCCTGGGCCATAGACAACAGGGACAGCACCCAGTGAACGAAGATAATCATGATTTCGCTCGCTTGCCGTTCCGATGACCCGGGCTCCCCAGGCACGAGCGATCTGGACGGCAAAAGAACCGACGCCACCTGCTGCCGCATGGATCAGAACGGTATCGCCTTCACCGATTCCTAACGCCTGAAGAGCCGTATGGGCCGTTTGCCCGGATGCAGTTAGCACGCCCGCTTCTTCCCACGGCATCGAATCCGGTTTACGAACCACTTGATCGGCGCTAACCACGACATACTCCGCGTAACAGGCGAGTAAAGACCAGCCAATGACGTCCTCACCAACCTCAAAGCCTATGACCCCCTCACCTACCTGATCTATCGTTCCGGCGAACTCATTGCCCAGGATTTGCGGCATCCGCAATGTCACATTAGGGGGCGCCCAGCCGCTTCCCCTTATCCCGCAGTCGGCTGGCTGTACGCCAGCTGCCTTGATTTTAACTCTGATCTGACCATTACCGGCCTGAGGATCTTCAAATTCCATGACATGCAGGACATCCGGCGGTCCAATCGTACTAAACGCCACGGCTTTCATATCGATCATCCTTTCATGAATCTCTTGATCTTGTTTCTGAGATCATTTTATAATCATCGATAGATAATAAAAAATACAAAAATGTCTATGTATACATATACTGGAGTATATAAGCAAGGACGGTGAACCGGAATGGAAATGTTACAGCTGAAGTATTTTGTAACCGTAGCAAGACTTGAACATATGACCAAAGCCGCAGAGGAGCTCCATATTGCTCAGCCGGCGCTCAGCAAGACCATTGCCAGACTTGAGGAGGATCTTGGCGCTCCGTTATTCGAACGCCAAGGCCGCCAGATCCGCCTAAATCCGTATGGCAAAGCATTTTTGGCAAAAGCCAAAGCAGCCCTGCAGCTGCTGGAGGAGGGACGGCGTGAAGTCGAGGATCTGGCGGGGCTGGAGCATGGGCGTATTCATTTGGCTTTATCCAACATGGAGCAGCTCCGCGAGCCCTTAAGATTGTTTCTAAGCAAACATCCGAAGGTCAACTTTCATATCATCCAGTCTTCGATGGAGGATATGGTTCAGACGATTGAACATAACGAGGTTGATTTCTTTCTCACCTCCATGCCCATCCGGCACCCGGATATACGCAGCTTTCCTTTGCTCGTCGAAGAGGTGTTCTTAGCCGTTCCCCCCACCCACCGCTTAGCTGGAAAAAATAAAATTCACTTAAGCGAGGCTGCAGGTGAATCGTTTGTCGGATATAAAGAAGGTCATCCGTATCAGAAGATGAATAATGAGTTTTGCAAACAAGCCGGTTTTCTGCCGAAGGTTGTCTGCGAGGTGGAGGACCCCGGAACCATAGCCGATCTGGTACGTTCCGGATTTGGCGTGGCTTTAATCGGGGAATGCAGAAGCGGCGAGGAATTAAAGCTGATCAAGCTGAGCATTCGCGAGCCTCAGGCCCGCCGCATATTCCAAATAGCATGGCTGGAATCCAGGTACTTGTCCAAGGCCGCGATTTCTTTCCGTGATTTCCTGGTGGAATACTACGCGGAATCACGGTAAGACAACCGCAAGGGGCTGTCCCAAAAGATCTAAGATCTTGCCGGAGGCCCTCTTCTTGCTGTTAGAAGACGCTCCGTGTACCAATCGTTCCTCCCATCGCGCTGACGCTTGTCCGGAATCGATTTGTCCTCTCCGCTACTTGCCCAGGAGGATTACGTCAAAGACGGAAATGGCGGTACAGGGCTGACCTCCCTGTAACCGCCATTCTTTTATTTTTTGCTGTTTTTTCATCCATTAAGCCGTCTCATCAAGTAAGCAGACTATTTTATGGGACGGCCCCTAAAGTACCGGAAACAACGTAAACTCTTGGATGTTTACGTTATATCCGAATGCCAAAGCAACCGGATTGGCAGTCAAATCCTACACTCGAATTCCTTCATCCCCGTCTCTGGCCGTCATCTTATTCAAGCCAACTTGCTACCGCATTTTAACGTCATCGCCATATTGCGCACTGTCCGCTCCATATTGGCGGCGGCTTGACTTATTGCATCGTCCAGGCTGCATACGCCGGGCACGATCGTGAACACCATATCGATGCCATGCTCAAGCACCGCTTCATGCCCATCAGCAAGCGAGCCTGCGATGCCGATGACCGGCACTCCGTACCGCTTAGCCGTCTTGGCCACGCCCATCGGCGTTTTGCCGTAAATCGTCTGGCCGTCGATGCGGCCTTCTCCCGTAATGACGAGATCCGCATCCTTCACATGCGAAGCCAGCCCCGTCGCTTCGATAACAATATCCACGCCCCGCTTCAACTCAGCGGCCAAAAATGCGAGCATACCGGCGCCAAGCCCTCCGGCTGCGCCAGCGCCGGGAATCCGGGCCACGTCGCGGCCCAAGCATGCCTGAATCATCGCCGCATAATGGGCGAGATTGCCGTCAAGCTGCTGTACCATGGCCGGATCGGCGCCTTTTTGGGGGCCAAAAACGGCCGAGGCGCCGCGCTCTCCGGTCAGCGGATTGTCCACATCGCACGCGGCCACGAAGGCAACCTGCTTCAGCCGTGGATCGGCTCCCCCCGTATCGATGCGGGCAATGCGATGCAACTCTCCGCCGCCATGGCCAATCTCCGAGCCATCGGCGTCAAGCAGCCGCACCCCGATCGCCTGCGCCATGCCAGCGCCGCCGTCGTTCGTGGCGCTGCCGCCCAAGCCTAGAATAATCGTGCTGACACCTTCGTTCAGCGCCGACGTAATAAGCTCGCCGGTCCCGCGCGTCGTCGTCGCGAGCGGATTGCGCTGCTCCAGCGGCACAAGCGCTAGTCCCGAGGCGGCCGCCATTTCGATAATCGCGGTCTTCCCGTCACCAAGTATGCCGTAGAACGCGGTCACGGGGGTGCCAAGCGGTCCCGTCACTTCGGTGTGAACCAATCGTCCACCTGTCGCATCCACCAAAGACTGCACCGTGCCCTCCCCGCCGTCAGCCATCGGCACCTTGACGATATCCGCTTCGGGATACACGGCGCGCATTCCTTTCTCTATGGCATGACATGCCTCTAATGCGGATAAACTCTCTTTAAATGAGTCTGGAGCAATTACAACCTTCATTCTCTCCACTCCCTCTCCATCAGTCTTAACCAACTGCCTGAACAATCATTTTGCCGGAGATTACAAGAACCAGCCGAACACGCCGAACACCAATGTCGATACGACGGCCAGGACGAGACCGATTGCGGTCTCATACGGAATAAGACGCAGCCGCTCCTTCATCGCCATATTGACGCTTCCGCCCGTTGCGTGGAAGAAGCTGCCGTGCGGCATATGGTCGAAGACAGTCGCCCCGGCGTGAATCATCGCCGCAGCACCCAGGGAGGCAACGCCAAGCCCCATAATCGTCGAGCCGAACACCGAGCTGGCGACCGCGGTACCTGCTGTCGTCGAAGCGGTGGCCAAGGACATGAACGCGCCGCTTATCGGCGCAAGCAAGTAAGCCGGCAAGCCGGAGGAGGCCAGACTGTCGATGATGACATCCTTCAATTGCGAATTCGATATAATGCCGGCCAACGTCCCCGTGCCGAGCAGCATGACAGCCACGCCCGACATTTTGCCCAAGCCCGATACCGCAAATTGATTGATCTGCTTGATGCGGCCCATGCACAAGGCCCCAACGAGGCCGCCGACCGGCAGCGCGATCACCGGATCGATGACGATGTCGGCCAGCGGGCGCAGTGCCAACAGCACAATCGCCGTGATCGGAGCCATCATCGCCGCCAGGAAGCTCGGAAGCTGCTCAGCGCCGTCGTCTACGCTTTCCTGGCCCGTGATCTTCGTTCCCTTTTTGGACAGGCGCTTCGCGATCAGATAAGTGGCAAAAAGCCCAAAGAAAGCAGGTATGATTCCTGCCATCATCATCGATGTCAGTGGAACATGGAATGCGTCCGCTGCCGAGATGGCGTTCGGATTCGGCGACATAATGTTGCCGGCCTTCCCACCGCCGATCATGGCAAGCAATATCGCCATGCGGGACAAGTCGGCGCGCTGCGCAATCGCGATCGCAATCGGCGCCACCGTAATGACCGCGACGTCGATAAATACCCCGACGGCCGTCAGTACCATCGTCGCGAACGCCAGCGCAAACAACGCACGCGTCTCGCCGACCTTGCGGACCAACGTTTCGGCAATCGTCTTTGCGCCGCCCGATTCAATCAGGACGCCGGCAAGCACGCCGGCTGCCAGGATGCGCAGCACGGCCGGAATCATGCCCTTTGCGCCATCCATCATCAAATTCACCGAATCAACCAGCCCGATTCCGCCGACGATTCCCCCGGCAAGTGCCCCAATCATCATGCCATAGGCCGGAGGGACTTTACGCAATATAAGCACAATCGCCACAACCAATGCCGTCAAAGCACCAAGTACAGTTACAGATACGTCCATAGTCAAGACCCCCTAATGTGTTGTCTCAATTCGTTATACTGTTACTGTACCTGTAATCTGAAAGCGCTTCATCATGCATAAAAATGAAATAAAGCGCTTTATAGAACATGTTTTTTGTTCAAATGCACAAATCATGCATGTTCTTTCCAGACGCCCTCACTCTCCGGCTTCCTCTCTTCCAGCGCGCTTAGCCAGCGGGCCGTCATCAGCGTATATAAATCGCGAAAATGCTTCGGATCTTTGCCTGTCGCCTCATGAATGCGCTGCAGCCGGTAGCGAAGCGTATTCCGGTGAATCGACAGCCGCTCGGCGATGCGCTGCTGCTCGCCGTTCTCATCGTAATAGGCCTCCAGTGTCTGCTGCAGTTCCCCGCTCTTATCCTCCTGCGCGAATCGCCACCATAGCCGCTTCAGCTCTTCCGCCACCCACGAGGGCATAACGTTGGCTGCCACGGTCTCATTCGGCATATCTTCGCCGTAGTATACCGTCTGCTCCGGGAATATCGCCTGGCCTGCCCGCATCGTATCTTGCGCGGAACGGTAAGACGCGATTAAACCTTCGATGCCGGAATACGCCTTGCCAACAGCAATGCGGAGCGGCGCAATCCGCTTCTCTTCCAGCAGTCTACGAATGTGACGGATGCCTTCGCATATATCGGCGTTCGGCTCCCGCGGATGGAGATGGGGCTTATACAACACGATTTGGCGCGTATTGTGAATGGCGATCAGGTCGATGGCGGGCCGACCCTCCAATATTTCGACCACCTGCTTGAGCGTAGACAATGAATTCGCGTCCTGCGCACCGGTCAGCTCCATAATGCATGCAACCCGCGCCTTATCCGGATGGAAGCCAATTCGTTCCGCCTGGAGGCGCAGCATGGCATTATCCTTGCCGTCCGCATGAATGACGGACAGAAGGAAATCCTCCTTCATCCGCTTGTCCCATTGGGCTTTTTCCAGCAGATCTGCTTGCTCCAAGTACATTTCCGCCGTCATTTTCACCAGCTCCCCGTACTTGGTCACTTCGTTCGGATCGCCGGTAATGCCGATGACCCCAACAACTTCGCCCTGGAAGTGAATGGCCAGATTCGTTCCGGGCAGCACCCCTTGCAGCTTGCGCGCGCTTTCCTCGTCAATCTCGAAGCGCCCCTTCCTCTCAATCGCAATGAGCGCCCCTTCATGCTTCTGATATAAGCGCGAGCGGTCGCCAGAACCGATAATCCGCCCCCGTTCATCCATGACGTTCACATTATAATGAATCACTTGCATCGTCCGTGTTACAATTTCTTGCGCCAATTCCTTTGTCAATCTGCTCATCTTGTCTATCCCCTGTCTATGTTCGCCACGATATGAAAAAACGCCCTCCATCCGATAAGCGCGATTAATCGCATTCTTGCCGGGATCGGGGCATTCAGCTTGGATTAACGTTATATACGCCCTAAATGTGAGTGTTAACACGAGGAAGGGTATTTCCTTACGAAGTAGCGGTTATTCGGTGAGGTACTATAATTAACGGTTATTTTGTCTGAGTATACGCTTTCGCGTTTCTTTTGTAAACTCAAACACCATCAGTATGGCCTCAAGAGAACGCAGGTAATCATGATTCCGTCGCTTGCGGTGTTGAGGTGGATTTCTTTCTAAGAATGTATCGCTTAGGCGAAACTGCCGGTGAATCGTTTGTTGGCTGAGCATTTCATACTGCGAACCAACAATCCGATCCTGATGGATCGGATTGTTACTCCCTGTCTATCCTGAGTTTGAGGTTCCCCATCTATGCTATTTCACAGTACGGTTATAATCCTGGATTTTGGTCGTAATTTCTTTTGCTGCGTCATCCAGTGCCTGCTGCGGTTGACTTTTTGTTGTTCAGCACTTCTTCAATCGCACCTTCCACAATCTGCCTTGCCTCGGGAAATACGCCCATCACAGCACCTTGGGTCGCTTTAACCAGCTTCGTCTGGTGCAGCTGATCAATGGCCGTCTGGAATGATTCGGTTGATGGTAGCAGTATAAACATTGTAATATTGAGTAAACACTCAGTTTTCTGAGATTCGTCATTAATGATAAAGGAAGCCATCTGTCTATGACTACAACCAATCGAAATACCAAGAAGGAACGGATATTGAATGCTGCTCTGAAGCTGTTCTCCCATCAGGGATATCATGCGACGACAACCAAAGAAATTGCCGCCGAAAGCGGCGTTGCCGAAGGGCTGATCTTCTACCACTTCGGAGATAAGCGGAAGCTGCTGCTCTACCTTGTAAACAATTTTTCCTTTGTTACACAGCTTCAAGCGGAGGCGGGGGAACTGTCGAAACTGCCTGCGGAGGAGGCCCTGTTTCAATTCGGCTTGGCATATCTTGGGTTCCTCAGGACAAACATGGATTATCTAATGCTCATTTGGTCACCGGAACTCATAAAGGATGCCGAGGTATCGAATGAGGTTTCACAGCTGATCGGAGGTATGGGGACAGCAGGCAGCAGCATACTCAAACAGGCGGCGGGATCTAAGCATCAACCAGAACATACGATTCAGACCGCGATGATGATGATGACCTCCTCCATCCTGGTCTATTGCATGCTCCATACCCGCTTCGGACAGGAAACGCTCCCGCTTGGGGACGAATCGTATATTCGTGAGCTCGTCCGGCTGCTGATGCATGGTATGACTGAAGAATCCTAAGCCGCCGGTGTTCATCACAGGAAGGATTGAGTAGAAAAGCTGATCGCAGAACAGAAACAGCATCTCTGCATCAGCTTCTTTTATCCTTTGAATTTGAGTGTACACTCAGTTTATATAGATATCGAAAACATTGTTACATTGAAGGGAGAAATGAAGATCATGCTGTCATTCATGTCAGATTGGAGTATCGTCATGATATTGTGGCTGCTGCCGGTTGTATTTTTCATTCACGATGGAGAAGAGATTGCCACGATGGAATGGTGGCTCAGGAAGAACAAGAATAACCCTGTGCTATCCAAAATCACGCCTGTCTCCACACCGTGGGATAAAAATATCACCCTGCAATTCACCTTTGCCGTTCTGCTGATTGGCTTTATTCTCACCGGCGTAACGCTCCTTACGTCTCTTAACTTCGAAATCGGCAGTCCATTCAATGCGCTGTTCGCGGGATTTGTCACGGTGTTCCTGCTGGATGGCGTGAAACATGCGGGCGCGTCGATCGCCCTGTGGGCATACACCCCGGGTGTCATTTCAGCCGCCCTCCTTGAAATTCCTTACGGGATTTATGCGCTCTATCGCCTCCTCCATGCAAACATCGTAGATATGACTTCCCTCACTCTCGGAACCATCATCGCCCTGCCGATCACCCTGCTGCTGGTATGGACGGGTCTGACGCTTGGAAAACGTATTGCACCACCTCGCATAAATAATATGTAGGCTCCGACAAGCGATATGTAGAAGAAAAGCGACTACTCAACGTTGGCGCATCATATTGAATCTCAAAAAAGAATGCTTCCGGATCATCCGGAAGCATTCTTCTCAACTCTTTCGCAAATCCTACAAACTCCAATTGCGTCTAGGCTTATAACCCGCCTTCTCCAGAAATTCCCGCTCCGTCTCCGGTCCAAGACCCTGAATCCCCACCTTAGCGCTCATCGAAGTAATCAGCATGCGGCTGGCCATCTCCAGCGTTTGTAAGGCCATTCGCGCTTCGCGAATGGACGTGTCATAAATAACCACACCGTGGTTCTCGAGGAGCAGCACATTGGCGAGTTTTGCCTTTTCCCGGACGCCCTGGCCCAGCGCGTCACTGCCCGGGTGATAGTAAGGCACACGTTCGATTCGCTCAAGATAATACATCGTCTCGACGAACATATTGGACGGAAGCTCCAGGTCGGAGCAGGCAATCAGCGTAGTATAGAACGGAGAAGCATGGAGCACCGCACCGATCTCCGGACGGCTCTCGTAAATCGCCCGATGCATGGGTGTTTCTTTGGACGGTTTGCGCCCTTCTGCCCCATACACGTTCCCGGACAGATCACATTCGATCAAGTCTGCTTCCTCCAGTTCGCCAAGGAAAGTCCCGCTGGCCGTCACCACATAACGGTCCCCTTCCGTTCTGGCGGAGATATTCCCCGCATTGCCCCACGCGAGGTCGTATTGCATCATATATTTACCGGTGTGCTGCAGTTCTTTTCTAATCGTTTCTACACTAGCCATGACATCTACCTCCTGTAATATAGTCTGGATACTTCTCCATAAATCGCTTGCTAGATGAACATCAACTAACGAACTTCCTATTTACCGCCTAACAGATTCGGCAGGAACATCGACAAATGCGGAATATACGTGATCAGCATCAGGTCAATGATCAACACAATATAGAACGGCACCATGCCTTTTGCGATCTGATCCAGCCGGATCTTTGCGATCTGGGCCGATATGAACAGATTGATCCCGAGCGGCGGCGTGCACATCCCGATCGCCAGGTTGACGATCATAATAATCCCGAAATGCGTCGGATCGATCCCGAATTCGGCCGCTACCGGCGCCAGCAGCGGTGCCAGAATAATGATCGATGCATTGGATTCCATAAACATGCCCACGATCAGCAGGAACACGTTGACCAGTAACAGGAACACGATCGGGTTATCGGATATGTTCACGAAGAAACCTGCAACCGCCTGGGGAATTCCTTCACGCGTCATGATCCAGCTAAACAACCCCGCGCTTGCAATGATGAACATAATCACGGATGTCGTAATCGTGGATTGCGTTAGAATATTTATCAGCTTGGAGAATTTAATCTCCTTATACACAAATACACCAACAATGAATGCATACGCAACGGCAACGCCCGCGGCTTCGGTCGGCGTAAAGATTCCGCCGTAAATTCCGCCAAGAATGATGATCGGCATAAGGACGGCCCAGAAGGATTCCTTGAAGGCCTGCCATACTTCTGCCGGCGTCTTTCTCTTCTCGCGCGCATAACCTTTTCGTTTCGCAATAATATAAACGGCAATCATCAGCGATAAACCAATCATGATTCCCGGAATGAGACCCGCCATAAACAGATCGCCGATGGAAGTTTCGGCAGCTACTCCGTATAGAATCAACGGAATGCTTGGCGGAATGATAACCCCCAACTCACCGGACGTCGCTTGAAGAGCCCCCGTAAAGTTCTTATGATAACCCCGGGAGATCATGGCCGGAATCAGGATGCTGCCCAGCGCCGCGGTTGCCGCCGCGGAGGAACCGGATATGGCGGCAAAGAACATCGAGGTTACAATTGTAACGAGTCCAAGTCCGCCCGGCAAATGGCCTGTAAGTGCATTCGCCAGATTCACCAATCGTCTGGAAATCCCGCCAAACTCCATCAAGGTACCCGCGAACACGAAGAAGGGAATCGCCATCAGCGGGAATGAATCCGTAGACGTGAACGAACGCTGGACCAGTACAAGCAGCGGCGTACCGCCTTCCCACCAGATTGCTACAGCCGACGCCATCCCCATCGAAACGGCAATCGGAACACTGATGGCGAAGAACAGGATCAGACATCCAAACAGTACGATAGGCATTATAATCCTTCCTCCTTCGCTTGCGGTACGGTATCGGACACGATCGTTTCCAGAATGACCGCTACCGCATTCATGATGAGCAGCACCGCTCCAATCGGAATGGCTGCATAAGGAATCGACATGCTAAGCCCCATCGCTGCCGACGATTGCACGGAGACCCGGCCCAGAATGTCGATGCCCTGGACCAGCAATAGAATGAAAAACACGATGCATATCGCCATGACCGTGATTCGAATCACCTTTCGGTTGACTTCACTCACCAGCTCCGGCAGCAGCTCGATCGCTACCAGCCGATGATGACGCAGCGCCAGCGAGGAACCCAGAAATACAAGATAAACCATCAAGTATCTGGCAAGCTCCTCGGACCAGTGAAGCGGATACCCGACAATCCGGTAAATAATCTGCATGATAATCAGGATGGACATGACACCCAGGATCATGGCCACTGCGATGCCCACGAGTTTGTTGAGCGTATCGATTGCTTTTAATGTCTGCCGCATGGCTTATCCCCCCTCTTGAAGAAAAAATGGTTATGGCGTATTGATGATTTTGTCATACAGCTCTCTTCCGTACATGTTGGCAAAGCGTTCATGCACCGATTTAGCTGCCGCCTCGAACGGCCCCTTATCCACTTCCACGAACTCCGTACCGAATTCTTTAAGCTCATTGATAATCTGCTCTTCTTGTTCAAAGACCAGCTGATTCTCGTATTCCGTCGCTTCTTTGGCCGCTTCTTCAATAGCTTGACGCTGAAACTCATTCAAGCGTTGATACGTCACTTCACTCATCGCGAGCATCACGTAACCGTATACATGATCGGTCATCATCATATACTTCTGGACTTCTTGAATCTTGGAGCTGGCTGTAAAAGCAACCGGATTCTCCTGTGCGTCAATAACCCCGGTTTGCAGCGATGAATAGACTTCGCCAAAGGCCATTGGCGTCGGCGTCGCCCCCATTGCTTCCCAAGCCGCAATGGAAGCCGGAATCTCCGGCACGCGGATTTTCAAGCCGCGCAGATCGTTTGGCGTTTCAATCTTTTTGTTGGCAGTCAACTCGCGTGGGGTTCTCATCCAGAACTCCAGACCGCGGACCTCGGCATTATCCAGCAAGCTCTGCTTCAGTTCGTTACCGACATCCCCATAGAGCACGTTCTCCAAATGCTGCTTGTCCCGGAACAAATACGGCAGCTCCAAAATGGCATAAGGGCTGTAGAAATTCGATAATACGCCCGCCGGCAGGGCAAAATCCACCGATCCGATCTGCATCCCTTCGATCAGGTCTCGATCATTCCCGAGCATCGAGCTGGCATACACCTCTACCTCGATCTCACCGCCCGTTTTCTCCTTCACCAATTCCGCAAATTTAAGCGCGCCCAGATGCCACGGATCGGATTCGCCCGTTATGTGACCGAGCCTCAGCTTGATCGGGCCCTCATCCGTATTCGGCTTCGTTATAAATAAAGCGCTTACAATGAGTAGTGCAGCCACCATGACAACTGCGAGTCTTTTCCACATTTGTCGTTCCCCCAATCTGATATGAAGTTCCTGCAGCCTCCGCCACTAGAAGCAGAAGCTGCGGGGAAATGTTGATAATTAAAAGGTGACGATGACCTTCAAGGAAGCGTCTTCCTTCTTGTCTACCAGGCGGAATCCTTCCGCGGCATCTTCATAAGACAGTCGATGGGATATGACGGCTTTGACGTCCACCGCTCCGCTTGCTAACAAATCGATGGCGGAAATGGTATCCTCACGCGTGTACGTCATGCAGCCGACAATTTCCTTCTCGGTCTGCTGCAGATTCACGATATCGAAGGTTTGCGTGCCATGGAACATGGCTATCGTTACGCAGCGGCCGCCTTTGCGAAGCAAGGCAAGGGCATCATCCACGATCCCGGGGACCCCGGCTGCAATCAGTACCTTATCGAATTCGCCGGCAATTTCCACCTTCGCTTCCTCGGTCCAGCCTCCCTTGCCGCGAATGTTCAAAGTGTGGGTAGCCCCCATCTCTTTGGCGGATTCAAGCGCATAATCCATGACGTCGGTCACCATGAGCGTTGTAGCACCGGCAGCCTTCGCAGCCGTCATGGCGAGCAGCCCGATCGGTCCGGCACCGAGAATAGCGACCTTGTCTCCTACTTCGATCCCGGCCTTGCGTACCGCATGGACCCCTACCGCGAAGGGCTCAACCAGCACACCCAGCTCATGATCCAGCTGATCCGGCAGTTTGAATACGCATGCTTCCGGCGCAGCAAAGTACTCGGCCATCGAGCCATACCAGCCCTTCAAGCCCGGCGCTCCCCGCTCGGCGCAATAATTCGTTCTGCCCGTCAAGCAGTAATCGCATTTGCCGCAGCCGACCTGAGGCTCCACGGTTACCCGATCACCAATCTGAAAGGATATGACGTCCTTACCCACCTTCACGATTTCGCCGGACACTTCGTGGCCGATAATGACGGGCGGCTTCCGAAACAAGTGCAGTCCCTTGTAGGTATGAATATCCGATCCGCAAATGCCGGCGGCTTTGACCCGGATCAGAACCTCCCCTGCCCCGATCTCCGGTACGTCCACGTCTTTAACGACAACTTTGTACGCATCCTCCACATATACAGCCTTCATTGTCTCTCCCCCTTGTAGTCATTCAAGATGGCGGTCTGCTCCCGTATCTCTCTGTTATATAAAAAGCGCTTGCTTCGATTCCTGCAAATGCTTGCGCATCACCTCGGCGCTGCTCTCCTTGCCGGTCTTGAGCGCCTCATAGATCTTCCAGTGATCCTCCAGGAACTTCTCCATCCGGTGCGGATCCTTCCGCAAATGCCGGCGGGTGATTCGCTGCAGATGATCATGGTAGTTCAGCAGCACCCGGTGTATTTCCTGGTTGCCCGTACATTCGCAAATGATCAAGTGGAAATCATGGTCGGCTTGAGCGAAATTTTTGACATCAAGCCGGCTGACGATGTCGGCAGTTTCGGCAAGATTGCCCTCCAGCTCCTTCTCCTGCTCAGGCGTGAGTCTGGATTCGATCTGCTGGCAGTTGAACGTCTCCAGCGCAATCCGCAGATCGTATATGTCTACAATCCGGTTTACGGATAGATCATTGATGATGATGCCCTGCTTCGAGGAAACGGTGACAAAGCCCTCTGTCTCCAGCCGCGTCAACGCCGCTTTGATCGGCGTCTTGCTCATTCCCAGCAGCTCAATCAATTCTCGCTCGGACAAGAATCGACCCGGCTCGAATTTCTCGTTCAGAATGCTTTCCTTAATCTCGTTATAGGCCACATCTTTTAACAGAAGAGAAGAAGCTGCCCCTTTGCTTTTATCCATCGTCATTCGTGTATTCTCCTATCTTGGCTATTGATCCGGTTCAGGAAAACCGGCATCCCGCACTTTGATAAAATAATCCGGCGATCCCAGCTGTCCGCCCTTAAGAGCCAATTCCAGACCGTCCATGCTTGCGTCGTCCGAATATACCTTGCACAGCGGAGCCCCCGGGGATACGTCCCATATCATCTCCAACCCGTAAGCACCCATCTCGCTGGTGACAAAACCGGAGGTGTCTCCCCCAGCAATGACAATTCGGCGCAGCCCGGCTTGATCCATGACATGCTTGGTTAATTTCCCGAGGCTTCTGCCGATGTACTCGCCCGCTTCCGCTCCGGATAGTCCCATGGTCTTCAACCGCGTTCGTGTCTCACCGATCGCTTCATCCTCTGGGCCCAGCGCCGTATAAAGCACCACGCTTTGTCCTTCTTGGAGCTTATCCACCGCTTGCTGGACAAGCCCCAGCCGGGCAGCATCATCTGTACCCCCGATCATGGCCGGCGTAATACGCATGCCGTGATACCCTTCGGCTATCGCACGCTCAATCTGAAGCTGACTGACCGGTGAAGCACTCCCGGACACTACCAGAATGGCATCGGTTGGCCGAATGGTCGCATCAGATTTGTTATTCTCCGACGAAGGAGAAGCAAGTCCGAGCTCATCCCAATGGGCAGCCAAAGCGTATTCGACGCCGGACGACCCGACAACAAATGTCCCCGCCCCTTCGGGTTTGTCCTGAATCAGCTGGCCGCACCGCTTAAGCCTGTCCTCATCCAAGGCATCAAACAGCAGAATTCCCGGCTTCTCCCCCAGTTTATCACGATATCGGCGAAGAACCGTATCCTTGTCTCCATCCAGTTCTACAATATCCATTAAAGTTATGGAATCCGCCGTCTGCTGTGCAAGATGAAGACGCAAATCCGCCTCATGCATCGGCGTGGAAGGGTGCTGCGACATGACGGGATGCCGATCCAGACGGTACACCGTATCATGCATTTTCGCAAAATGCTGGCCGAACAGCGTATAACGTCCAAGGCGGGGCGCGCCGACCAGCAGCGGAACCGTCACCTGATCTGGAAAATAGTCTCTTGCCACCCCAATCGCGTGGCCGACACTGCCAACCTCAGGCGAAGAGTCGAAGGTGGAGCATGTCTTATAGTGGACGAGCGGCGCGCCGCTCATGGACAGCTTCTCAAATACCGGCCGGAGCTCGGCCTCCATATCCTCCGGAGATTTGGCTCGGCTTGTACCTGCCACCCCGATGCAACGGATGCCTTCAAACTTCTTCAGCCGATCAAGCGAAGGAGCTTCCAGAAACAACACCGTGCGGTAACCGCTTCGGGCCAGCGCCTCCATCGCATCCGTTGAACCTGTAAAGTCATCGCCATAAAAAGCAAGCAGCAGATCATTGTGGTTCATGCTTGTCCCTCCTGAATCTATGATAGATCTATCATAGATCTATTTGAGACCTATTGTATTTGCAGCGCTTTCAAATGTCAACCACCTTTTCGTTTTGACGTGAGAAATATCATTGCGAAAACCGTCTTTGACTGACCTCGCATTCCTCAACATATTAGCCAAGCAATGGCTCATAACCATTATGGATAGCCGTTTAACCGGATAAGTTACGCAAAAAAACTTGAGAGGGAGATATCGATTCATGGGAGATCAGAACCGGAACAAAGGAAATGACAACCGCGTACCCCAACCGATACGCAGCGACGGAGCAGGCGGGCCGGACTATGGCCCGCGGGATGTGATGAGGGATATCGAGAATCCCGACATGCTTGTGCCCCCGGCCACGGATGCGGGCTTGATGCCCAATCTGAAAATGTCGTTCTCCGACACGCATATGCAGCTAAATCATGGCGGCTGGTCGCGGGAAATTACGGTACGGGACCTCCCGATTGCAACCACGCTGGCTGGCGTGAATATGAGCCTTACGCCCGGCGGCGTCCGGGAGCTTCATTGGCATCAGCAGGCGGAGTGGGCCTATATGATCTGGGGCAGCGCCAGAATTACGGCCATGGATGCAAGCGGCCGAAATTTCATCGCGGATGTGGGGCCTGGCGATCTGTGGTATTTTCCGGCCGGTCTCCCCCACTCGATCCAGGGACTCGAGGAAGGCTGTGAATTCCTGCTGGTGTTCGATGACGGCCACTTCTCAGACCTGAATACCCTATCGATCTCCGACTGGTTTGCCCACACGCCAAAGGATGTGCTGTCCGCCAACTTCGGCGTTCCGGAGAACGCGTTTAGCCGTATCCCGAAGGAACAGGTTTATATTTTTCAGGATCAGGTGCCAGGTTCGCTCGAGAGCCAAGAGGTCCAGTCTCCTTACGGGAAGGTGCCGCTGAGTTTCAAGCATCGGCTGCTGGCGCAAGAGCCGATCATAACTCCCGGCGGAAGCGTAAGAATCGTGGATTCCAGCAATTTTCCGATCTCCAAAACCGTAGCGGCCGCGCTTGTCGAGATCAAACCGGGCGCCATGCGGGAGCTTCACTGGCATCCGAATCAGGATGAGTGGCAGTATTACTTGACCGGACAAGGACGAATGACCGTATTCGCCGGCAATGGAGCGGCACGGACCTTCGATTACAGAGCCGGCGATGTCGGTTATGTCCCATTTGCCTTCGGCCACTACATACAGAACACGGGTACGGAAACTCTGTGGTTTCTGGAGATGTTCAGAAGCGACCGGTTCGAGGATATCTCCTTGAATCAGTGGATGGCCTTGACCCCTCGGGATCTGGTCCAGGATAACCTGAAAGTCGGAAACGAAGTCACCGATGCTTTGCGCAAAGAAAAGTGGCCCGTCGTGAAATACCCGGGATATTCGTATTACCCGAGATAAGTTCCCGCCTCCCCGCTTGGTCGAGGACATTGATCTGTAGAATTAACGTCATACAGACCTGCCCAGAGAATTTTATTCCAAGGCGGTCTGAATGTGCCGTCATGCGGATATTGACTTTTCTTTCCTTCTGCCATATAGTTCATTAATGAAACTATTTTACACGTGAACTATTTGAGAGGAGAACTATCATTGAACGACAAGGCAAAGCAGTGGATCGACCGGTATGTCGATGTCTATCTGCTTGTATCGAGGCGGATCAACGCCCAGATTCGAGAGCAGCTCGGCGAGGATCTGACCAGTGACCAGTTTCAAGTGGTACGCTTGATCAACGGCACGGATCACTGTACTTCATCCTATCTGGCGGAAGCTCTCGCGGTTGGCAAAAGCTCGGTTACGGCTATCGTCAACCGTCTCGTGGATGCCGGCATTATCGACAGAACCCGGGACGAAGCAGATCGCAGGCTGGTGTATCTGACTTTGACGGAATACGGACATACGATTTTTGAATCTGCCCAGGAACAGATGAGGGAGATCGTCTCCCCTTACCTGCAGCATTTTGAAGAAAAAGATATCGAAATGTTTATCTCGATGTTCGAGAAGCTGGGACAATTGATGCAAGAATCAGGGGGGAGAAAGAATTGAAAGCCATACTGAAAGCAAGATGGGCCATTATCGTTCTGTGGCTGGCTGCCGCAGTTGTGCTGTTTTTGTTCGCGCCGTCCATGTCGGATCTGGTGCGGGAGAAAGGGCAATTATCCGTACCGGACGGTTATACCTCTTCGCGTGCGGCGGAATTTCTCAAGGAGGCCTCCGGCGGCGAGGAAGGGGAAACCCTGCATCAGGTTGCGCTCGTCTTCAATAAACCCGATGGGTTAAGCGAATCGGATAAGGAGAGCATCCGGGAGGGTGTTCAAGCTTTAAACGATAATAAAGAAAGCCTCCATATCGATTCCATAAATGAACCGTTCACACAGACGGAGCTGGAAGATACGCTCATCGCCAAAGACGGCAAGACCATCATGGTCGCGCTTCAGGTCAGCGGCGGCCAGGAAGCCGTCAAAGAGCTGCCACAGAAGGTTAATCAGGTGCTGGAAGGCGTTCAAGCCGATCATTACCTGACAAGCGAAGGCCTCATTAATGAAGACACCATCGTCAGCTCCGAGGAAGGCCTGAAGAAAACGGAATACATTACAGTTGTCTTTATTCTCCTCATTCTGTTCGTTGTATTCCGTTCCTTCGTGGCACCGTTCGTCCCGTTGTTGACCGTAGGGCTCAGTTATATCGTGTCGCAGTCGGTCGTTTCTTTTCTTGTGGACCAGTTCAACTTCCCGATATCGACCTTCACTCAGATCTTTATGGTAGCCGTCATGTTCGGGATCGGGACCGACTACTGTATCCTGCTGATCAGCCGGTTTAAGGAAGAACTCACCACGTCGGAGGATACCAAGACGGCGATCATCGAGACTTACCGAAAAGCAGGCGGCACCGTGATCTATTCCGGGCTTGCCGTATTTGTCGGCTTTGCAGCCATCGGGTTATCCAAATTCATTCTGTACAAATCCGCGGTTGCGGTTGCAATCGGCATCGCCGTTATGCTCCTGGCATTGGTTACCGTCGTTCCATTCTTCATGGCGGTGCTGGGCAAGAAGCTTTTCTGGCCGTCACGCGGCAAGCTGGAGCATAGCGAAAACAAGCTTTGGGGGGCGGCAGGTTCCTTCTCGCTTAAGCGCCCTTGGGCTGCATTGCTTGTCGTAGCCGTTATCGTTGCCCCTTTCCTGGCTACATACAGCGGCAAGCTGTCGTTTAACAGCCTGGAGGAAATCGGGCCAAGTTACGCTTCGGTCAAGGGCTTTAACATTATTTCGGACAGCTTCGGCCCCGGACAATCGCTGCCATCCACCATCGTGATCAAGAACGATGACCGCATGGATACGGCGGAATACATGGGACTCGCGGAAAAAATCAGCCGGGAAGTGGAAAAGGTTGATGGCGTGTCCAGCGTACGCGGGCTCTCCCGGCCAACCGGCGAGCAAATCAACGATTTCCTCATTCCGACTCAAGTGAAAACGTTAAATGAAGGATTGGGAGAGTCCAAAGACGGACTGACCCAGATTCAGAATGGACTATCCGAAGCAGGCAAGCAGCTCAGCGAGAATACGCCGAAGCTGAATGAAGCCGCAGCGGGAGCCAAGGAGCTGACCAAGGGAACCGCCGACCTCAAGGACGGCATCACGGAGCTTGGCCAAGGCCTCAGCGCCATCCAAAAAGGAATCCAGAGCGGCAGCGCAGGCGCAGGCGAACTCAAAGCAGGGCTTGCCCAGGCTGCGAAAAGCGCGAAAGAGTTAGCTGCAGCTCATGCCCAGCTACTCCAAGGTTATAAACAGCTTGATACCGGATTAGCAGCTCTTGAAGGCGGCGTTGCCGGACTTAAAGAACAGCTGGGCAGCGTTGCGGCTGCACTGAGCGGACTTGAAGGCTCCTTCACGGGACTGGAGAGCAACCACCCGGAACTCATTCAGGATGCCGACTATCAAACCATCAAAGGTACCGTTACACAAACAGCCGCAGGCACAGCCGAGCTGGCAGCAGGGTTAGGACAAATCTCCGAGCAGCTTAAAGGCGCGTCAGCCGGCTTATCGGAAGCCAACGCCGGCTACGCCAAGGCAGCCGCCGGTCAAACGGCGCTTGCCAACGGTCTTCAGCAGCTTGTGTCCGGTATCGCCGAGCTTCAATCCGGCCTTTCACAGGCAGCTAACGGGCAAGGACAGATCGTGAGCCAAATCCCTTCCATTACAGGCGGTCTGGACCAGCTGCAAGGCGGACAGAAGCAGCTTGCCGACGGCTTTGGCGATCTAACCGGCCAGATCGGAGAACTAACGGAAGGCCTGAACGCCAGCGCGGACGGATTGAAGCAAATTTCGGACGGACTGCATTCCGCACAGGATTATCTGCAGCAGATCCAGGACGTTCAGGATGAAGAGCTCAGCGGGTTCTTCATTCCGCAGGAAGCCCTTGAGAATGAAGAGTTCCAGACGGTATTCGATACCTATCTCAGCGATGATCGCAAAGTAATGACGCTGGATGTGGTTCTGGCAACCAATCCGTACAGCGAAGAGGCGCTGGGCAGCGTCGAACAGATTCAATCCGCTGTAGATCGCGCAGTAAAAGATACGAAATTGGAGAATGCCGAGGTTGCCATCAGCGGCATTACCAGCACGAACAACGATTTGCAGAACATATCGAATGAAGACTACACGCGAACCGTGATTCTCATGCTGAGCGGAATCTTCATTATCCTGGTCGTGCTGCTGCGCTCCATCGTGATGCCGATCTATCTGATTGTTTCACTGGTCATCACATACTTTACCGCTGTCGGCGTTACGGAGATGATATTCGTTCACGGCTTCGGGTATTCCGGCATTACCTGGGCCACGCCGTTCTTCAGCTTTGTCATGCTGATTGCGCTTGGGGTGGATTACAGCATCTTCCTAATGGCGCGTTTCAACGAGAACAAGTCCTGGAATGTTCAGGATGCCATTCTGCATGCCATGCGCAACATGGGTACTGTGATCCTGTCCGCAGTAGTCATTCTTGGCGGTACCTTTGCGGCGATGTATCCGTCCGGCGTACTGTCCATGATGCAGATCGCAACGGTTGTCCTGGTTGGACTTGTGCTATACGCACTCCTGTTCCTTCCATTCTTCGTACCGGTGATGGTCCGTATCTTCGGCCGGGCTAACTGGTGGCCGTTCACCCCGAAGGAGCAGGATGCAAAGAGCCCTTCCGGACATGACGTAGGAATGTAGCCATTACAAGGGTGACCCCAATCTAACAATGATCACCATAACCGTCTTTTTCCTGATTCATGACAGGTAAAAAGGCGGTTATTTTCTATGCCATTTCAATAAAAGTGAACGGAAACCTTAACCGTGAGTACTTGGGACTACTACCAAAGAACCGAACGAATGCTTTTTGTTGGAGAATAGCTATACGATCGTCACATTTTCTCGTATATTAAGAAGAAGAATTCTCGGATTTCAAACCATACCAAAACTAAAAGGGAACGTGAACAGTGCCAACACGATCTGCAAACCATACCTATCGCATTCAAACTAAAAAGATTCTACAGTATATATTGGCCGTTGCTGTTTTTCTGTCCGTGCTCCTCAGCCTTCGGTGGTATTGGATCGAGGCCTTCGTTCCTCCCCACCATCCGAAAGCTTCCCAAGGGGTGCTCGACTTACGCAGCTGGGACCTCACTCATTCCAAATCCATTACATTGGATGGAGAATGGGAGTTCTACCCTGACATGCTTGCCACAAAACAAGAACTGGAGCAAACCAATCCGCAGCATCGCTATGTGCAGGTACCGGGAAATTGGCGGGGGAGCCAAACGGAGGAATCCGGATCTGCCTATGGTACCGGAACCTATCGGCTTCGTATTCTGGTCGATCCATCCTTAACCGCTCCCCTTTCGTTCTGGATCCAGCAGATCCAGGCTTCGGCGAGTGTCGAGATAAACGGCCTTAAGATGGGAGAGATGGGCAACACCGGAGAGGACGGCAAAGACAACTATTCACCGGCTCGAAGTCCCTTCGTTGTCGATTACGCTCCCGCCAAACACACGCAAGACATCGATTTGATTATACGCGTGGCCAACCATGAGCATCCACGCCAAGGCGGAATTGTAAATTCCATCAAGCTGGGATCCAGCCAAGCCATCCATGGTGAACGCGGACTTTCCATCGATCTTCAGCTCATTACATTCGTTGTGCTCATCCTTCACAGTCTGTATTCCTGCATCCTGTTCTTATTCAATCCGCGGGAATGGACGCTTCTTGATTTTTTTCTGCTGCTTCTCACCGCATCTGTGACGATTGGAGTGTCAGATGACGATTTACTGCTGAAATGGCTGTCCATCAATTACGATTGGGATCTTAAAATCTCCATATTGTCTTATTCCTGGCTATCTTTTTTCATATTGAAGATGACCAGAAGTTTCACCATAAAGACCCGCAGCCGATGGTTTACCGCATATTGCGTTTCCCTGCTTCTATATTCCGGATTTATTGCAATCGCGCCTGCTTCGCTTGTTTTCTGGACGGTGGAGTATAAAGTTTTTACCGTTTTTTATATATTGCCGATCATCATCACGATCTATATGTTCGGGCGAATGGTGGCTGCAAGCCGGGATGACGCAATCTTTCTGCTCTTGGCAGCCAGCGGCGTTTTCTCCAGTGTTATTTGGGGAGCACTCATCAAATATCAGGAACTTCCAAAAGTGTATTACCCCGTTGATGTCATCGCGGCCATCATCGGTTTCTCTGCCTATTGGTTTAAGCGTTATTTCCGCAACGTCGATAAAATCAGCAAGCTTAACCGCGAATTGCAGAAAGCGGACAAAATGAAAGACCGGTTTCTGGCCCAGACCTCACACGAGCTGCGAACGCCGCTGCACGGGATCATGAATATCGCCCAGAGCGTCTCAGACAGGGAACAGCATAATATGGACAATCGAAGCGCGGAGGATATGAAGCTCCTTGTTAAGGTTGGACGCCAGATGTCTCATTTGCTGAATGATCTACTGGACGCCGTAAGGCTGAGGGAAAAGCGAATCGTACTGCATGCCGAGCCGCTATCCCTTCCCTCTATCGTAAATGGCGTTATCGATATCCTGAAGTATTTGCTCGAAGGAAAAGCCGTGCAGTTAAAAATGGATATAGACACATCCGAAGCCCTCCCTCTCGTTATGGCTGATGAAAAGAGGCTGGTGCAAATCCTTATGAATTTACTGCATAATGCCATCAAACATACCGAGGAAGGAATCATTGCCGTAACGGCCAACGCCAAGAACGGGCAAATGTTCATCAAGGTAACGGATACGGGAACGGGAATGGATCAGGAAACCCAGCAGCGGGTATTTCTGCCATACGAACAAGGGGATCCCGGATACGGCGACACCAACGGCATAGGTTTGGGTCTTAGTATCAGCAGAGAATTGGTGGAGCTTCATGGCGGCTGGATGACGGTTCACTCCGAAATCGGAAAGGGTTCGACGTTTACATTCACGCTGCCTTTGGCGGATTCGACTGACGTAGAGATGGCCCCGAACCTATCGGCCGTTCGGCTCGAGGCCTATGAAGAAATAGCGGCAAGCCGGAACGACCTGAATGACCAGCCGCTTCTAACCGCAGAAGTCCCGTTTGTGGAAGAGCAGATGAACATTTTAGCCGTTGACGATAATTTTGTGAATTTGAGAGTGCTTGCAAATATATTGATGACTGAACCTTACCACCTGCAATTAGCAGCATCGGCCGGGGAAGCGCTGGAATTGCTCGGAACGAAAGCATGGGATTTAGTAATTGCAGACGTGATGATGCCGCAGATTTCTGGTTACGAGCTGACACGGAAGATAAGAGAACGTTATTCCCCTTCCGAACTCCCTGTGCTTCTGTTGACGGCGCGAAGCGAGCCCTCCGACATGTATGCGGGGTTTCGGGCGGGTGCCAACGATTATGTCACGAAACCAGTGGATCCGATGGAGCTTAAATACCGTATCCAGTCATTGATTACGTTAAAGCAGTCCGTGAACGAGCGTCTGCGTATGGAAGCTGCCTATCTGCAAGCTCAAATCCACCCGCATTTTTTGTTCAACACCTTGAATTCAATCCACGCATTGAGTGAAATTGATGTGGAAAGAATGCGAAAACTTAACGAGGCCTTTAGTTCATACCTGCAAATCAGTTTTCAATATCAAAACTCCGGCAAATTTGTCTCGCTATCGGAAGAACTCGAACTTGTACGCGCATATTTGTACGTTGAGAAGGAACGACATGGCAACAGGCTCCATGTCATATGGAACGTGGATCAGGACATTCACCTCCTGCTCCCTCCATTAACGATTCAGCCTCTGGTTGAGAATGCCGTACAGCACGGTATTATGCCAATCGCTAAGGGCGGAACCGTACACATTCGTATTGAACGTCAGGAGCTTTCCACGCTGATTCAGGTCAAGGATAACGGCATGGGAATGAGCACAGAAAAGGTACAGGGGTTGCTGGATGCTCCGCGAGAGGACAAGAGAGGAATTGGCCTGTACAATACGAATCGCAGATTGATTCAGACGTATGGGAGCGGTCTTTCCATTCAAAGCGAGGTCCGTGAAGGGACAAGCGTATCTTTTGTCATTCCCGATTCGGAGCATTAGCGTTTCTTAACCGGTAATAGGAGGGTATCCCGCCAGATCTAAGATCTTGGGACACCCTCTTTTTTTTCAAATACAGACGGATCCGATTGCTGCGTGTTCTTATTCCTTCTGCCATTAACCGATACAGATCGCCGTAAATGGAACGATGCTCCATCCTAGCAGCTCACGATACAACTCCGATATAAAAGCCGTCATACCCCTTACTTCCCACCGTTTGAATTGCCGTGCCGGAAATCGCGGAGTGGGCGGACAGCATATCCATAAATTTGCGGATACCGTGCACCCGAGGGTCTGTGCTGTGATGATCGATCACTTCTCCATTCCGGATCACATTATCGCTAATAATGATCGTGCCCGGCCGTGAGAACTGTAACGCCCACTTCAAATAATTCGGATTGTTGGGTTTATCGGCATCAATGAAGATCAGATCGAACGGCTCCACCTTCTCCTTGGCCAGCTGCTCCAGCTGCAGCACAGCATCGCCTACCCGGATTTCCACCCTATCCTCCAGTCCGGCCAACGCAATATTGGATGTGGCAATCTCGGCATGATGCGGATCGAGCTCCAGTGAAATCAGCCGCCCCCCATCCCCAAGCGCTCTAGCCATCCAGATCGTACTGTAACCTCCCAGCGTACCAATCTCCAAAATTCGTTTCGCACCCTTGATCTGAACGATGAGGTTCAGCAGCTTCCCTTGAGCCTTGGATACATCAATCTCCGGCAATCCGGCCTCCCGATTTGCAGCTAAGACCCTCTCCAAAACCTCATCATAAGGAATCAAATGTTCTGTGATGTAATCGTCTACTTTATCCCAAGTCGCAGCTGTATCATCCTTCTTGTTCATGCCCGCTTCCTCCCTTATTCTCCATATGGATCTTACAAAATCATTGTATGTGATTTATTGTTATAGATATAATATATATTTAAAGGACTTATATAACTTAAATATATGAATGAATGGGAGTGCGGCACTCATGAATTTACACGCATTACGGCTCTTTCACGTTATCGCCACAACGGGCAGTGTTACCCGTGCTGCTGAATTGTTGAATATAAGCCAACCCGCCATAACAGCCCAGATTAAAAAATTCGAGAAGGAACTCTCCCTTACTCTGTTCAAGCCGCAGGGCCGGGGCATCGGATTGACGGCGGCCGGAGCCGAGCTCGTTCCGCTTGCCAAAAGACTCTTCTCCGTCGAGCAGCAGATTGAACAATTCTGCCTGGATTACCGCAGCGGTTCGAGGGGACAGATCCGCATGGCGGCTACCTATCTTCCTTCCCATTTTCTGCTGCCGGCCTGGCTTGCGAAATACAAGCAGCGGTACGAAGAAGTTGAAATGAGCATAACCACCACGAATTCAAGCGATGCACTTAAGCAACTGTTACATATGAATGTCGACCTTGCGATCTACGGCGGTCTGCCAGAGGAATCTCCGAATACGATACAGATCGAGGAGCTGTTCCGGGATGAGTTATGGTTTGTCGTATCCCCCGATCACCGCTATGCCAATCAGCGTATCTCCCTGGAAGAGATGATGAGAGAGCCATTTGTTATGCGGGAGGAAGGCAGTTCAACGCGAGAACGTTTATTTGCCTTATGCCGTACCCATAGCGCGCCTTCCCCGCGGATCACGCTGCAATTCAACGGTCTGCACGAAGCGATTATGGCCGTCATTGCCGGATACGGTGCAAACTTTGTGTCCTCACTCGTTGTACGAGAGTATGTCGAGCGCGGCGAACTGAGCCGGGTCTATGTCGATGGAATCGAGCTTCAAAATATTATAGCGGTCTGCACCCGCAAGCATGAGCCGTTATCTGCTGCCGCCATGAATTTCGTGGATATGATCCGGAATCAGTCATAAGTAACCGTTACATTTCATTCCCATTATTAATGTGACGGATAACCAAAAAAATTCCAATCATGACGTTAACAATCTGTTTAGTACCGACCTCATGGCAGCCTCACTGCCGTCATGTTCCACGACTTGCGCAAACGCGGCACGCAGTGCCTCCGCCAGAATGATGCCCAATTCTTCGCCAGCCTCTTCTCCTGATGCTGCGGCCAGTTGACCGAGATAACGGGCAACGGGATTGTCTCCTTTACGGGGATCGGGCTCAGACAGCAATCGCCCCGTTTTAAGGCGAATCATGCTGTCGTAAGCGGTCAATAGAGCCGATTTCAGGCGCTGATCGGGAGGGGCTGCATCGGCAACAGCTTCCATGCGATCCAATATTCGAAGTGTTACATCATCCCGAAGCAAGCCGTAAAATTTCTTTTTGGATTTGTAATGATGATAAAGAGCTCCCACGGTCACTCCGGCATCGGCAGCAATGTCGTCAACTTCCGCTTTGTGGTATCCCATCTCGGCAAAACGCTTCAATCCTGCCTGTATGAGTTTGTGCTGCGTGGTACCCGGTATTGGTATATGACTCATGTAACTCCCTCCGAAACGTTCATGCAAAGATATCTAAATTCTAACATAGCAGCACTTTAAGAGATATAATCTTGATAGCTGTGAACAGCCATTTCTAAAAAAACAGCTTGATTATACAACATAACTCGGTTATGTTAACTATAACCCAATTATCTTACATCACGAAACTATACTTTATTTCGAGGTGAGAACATGGAAGGTAACGTTATTTTTTATTTTGTTCCGGTCAAAGATATCAAGACAGGCAAGAGCCTCTATCGCGACACGCTCGGTTTGGAAGAATCATGGCGCGAAGGAGATTACACGGTCGCCTTCAAGCTTCCCGGTACCGACGTTGAATTGATGGTTGAACAAGTCTCGGAAGGAGGCCCGGATGCAGCCGGACCTGTTTTTCTCGTGCCATCTGTTCGGGAAATATACGAGAACAATCCCGGCAACCTGCAATTTATCGGCGAACCGGGTGAAACACCGGACGGCCTCTGGTTGAGTGCCAAGGATGATTCCGGCAACGGAATCTACTTCACGGATGAAAGCCTCCATGAATCCTGATCCCATTTGCGCCCATGGCCCCCTGCCCTCTAGGGAGCGACGGCGGCAAACGCCAATATCCATCGGCTTCAAATGCTGCAGTAACAACAAGAACAAACAAATAGGGACGTCCCGCCAGATCCTGGATCTTTCGGGACCGTCCCTTTTTTCGTCTACTCCTCTGAAGCTTGATTAGTAAATTTACCGAACGTGTTAACCTTTAATGGAGCCGATCATGACGCCTTTCTCGAAATATTTTTGCATAAACGGATAAATGAGCAGAATCGGAAGCGTCGATACAATAATGACCCCGTACTTGATCTGGTCGGCATAACGCTGCGCATACCCCCCTGCATCCCCTCCTGTTCCGGCACCGCTAGAGAACACCTGGTTTGACAGCAGAATATCCCGCAGAACGATTTGCAGCGGCTGAAGCTTCGTGTCCCGGATATAGATCAGCGCGGTGAAGAAGTCATTCCAGTGCCCCACCAAATAATAGAGTCCGATGACGGATACCAACGCTTTGGACAGCGGCAAGGCCACTTTAAAGAAAAAGGTAAAATGGGAGCAGCCGTCCATGACAGCCGCCTCATGCAGCTCCTGCGGCAGCGAGTTCTCAAAAAAGGTCCGAGCAATGATCAAATAAAACACATTCACGGAGAAGGGGAGAATAAACACCCAGATGGTGTTCGTCAGACTAAGCCCCTTCATCAACAAATAGGTGGGAATCAGCCCGCCGTTGAAAAACATCGTGATCACGAAAACAAACATAATGAGCCGTCTGGCGCGGAATTCCTTTCTGGATAGCACATAAGCTGCCGGAAGCGTGAACAGCATGTTAACCAAGGTGCCGAACACCGTATAAAACAGCGTATTCCGATATCCGGTCCAAATCCGCATATCTTTAAAAATCTCCTGGTAACCGAAAAAACTGATATTTTTGGGGATAAACAGGACCTTCCCCGTCGATACGAGCGTTGAGTCGCTGAACGATGCAATGATGATAAAGTACAGCGGATAGGCGATCAGCAAAAAAATCATACTGCACAGAAAACCCAATGTGATCTTAAACGCTAACTCCTTGCCGTTTAAACGCGTTCTCGTATGTTCATGTTCCACAACCGTTTCTCCTTCCCCGATCATTAGAATAGGCTCGTTTCCGACATTCTCTTCGAGATCGTGTTCATCGCATACAAGAATACGAAATTGATGAGCGTGTTAAACAAACCGATGGCCGAAGCCAAGCTGAATTGATTGGAGATGATGCCGATTTTATAGACGTAGGTGGCAATGACCTCCGAGACGGGAAGGTTCAGCGAATTCTGCATCAGAAATATTTTCTCGAAGCCGGTCCCAAGGATATTCCCCATGCTGAGGATAAACAGGATGATGATGGTCGGGATGAGGGCGGGAATATCTACATACCGGATCGTCTGCCATCGGCTGGCCCCATCGATTTTGGCGGCATCATACAGCTGGGGATCCACGGTGGACAAGGCTGCAAGATAGATAATGCTGTTCCAGCCGCAGTGCTGCCATATGTCGGAAAGCACATACACCGGGATAAAAGTCGAGGTGGATGCCAACAGATTGATATGTCCCAGCCCCACCGCCTTCATGAAGTGACCGACAACTCCGGTTTCGGAGGACAGCAGCACGTTCAGCATCCCGACCAGCACGATAATGGATATGAAATGGGGCAGGTATACGGTAGTCTGCATCAGCTGCTTCATTCTTTTTCTGCGGATCTGGTTAAGGATGAGGGCCAATATAATTGGAGCCGGAAAGCCAAGCACGATCGTGGCCAGACTGATCAGAAACGTGTTTCGCATTAGATCCGTGAACAGGTAACTGTCGATGAATTGCTGAAAGTAAGCAAGCCCTCGCCACTCGCCGCCGGTCAAGCCTTTGCTGAAATCGTAATCCCGAAAAGCAAGCTGGATGCCGTACATCGGGATATAGTTAAACAACAGGATGACGATAATAGCCGGAAAAATCATAATCCACAGCTGGTAGTCTCGTCTGAAGGTGTTCTGTCTTTTACGGGATTCCATATCCTCCCTCCTAGTTTTGATTCATGTACTCGTCGTAATATTTTTGCATAATCTCTAGATTCTGCTTCAGGCCTGCCTTCTCGCTTTCCTTGATGTACGTGTCCCATTCGGCTTCCACGCCGCCCTTGGTCACCCATTTGGCAAAGCTGGATTCCGCCAGATTCATCACGTTCGTGTTGTTCAGGCTCATGGCGTTGTTGTCCATGGTGGAATACTTGATGAACATGCCGGGGAACACGTCTTTATCGGGATCCACGTCCAAGGCCGCCTCCAGCGGCTCCGATTGTCCCAGCACCTCCTGCATATCCGTGCCAAGCGTCAACTCTAAGGTATCGGGGATATAAAATGCGCCGTTGTCCGCCATCGTCGAGGTCCATTTCCATGTGCCCGGATCCATCTTGGCATCGGCCGGAGGCAGAACGGCATATGTACCGTCTCCGTTATCTTTAATATTCGGTCCGAGGGATCCGAACAGCACCTGCATGCCCACCTCGGGCGCATAGAGCTCGTTGATGAATTTCATGGCCGCTTCCTTGTTCTTGGTCTTGGCGGACATCACGATATGGTTGGGTCCATAGTTCAGAGAGTAATGATCGTAGCTCCAGGACAGCTTCCCTGCATAATCTGCCGACACCTTCATCGGCGGCATGGAAGCATACTGCGGTGCCAGCTGCTCGCCGAACCGGTCGGACGCCACCCATCCCCAGGTAAAGCCGACCTTGGCCGTATCCCCTTCCCCGCGGGCGATGGATTGAAATTTCGTATAATCATGCGTGAACACTTCCGGGTTAATCAGACCCGCCTTGTACAATTTATTCAGAAACGCGACCATCGTTTTGTACCGTTCATCCGTCAGGAAGTTCTTCACTTGACCGTCTTCCACGAAATAGCCCTGTCCGCTGCCGTCCGTCAGCGTAATGCCCATGCTGCCCAGGAGCACCGCCGGATTAAAATATCCGCCGATGCCTCCCGGCCAATCCATCGGAATCTCGTCATTCGGGTCGCCGTTGCCGTTGGCATCCTTCTCTTTGAAGGCCACCAGGACTTCATACAGCTCATCCCATGTGGTCGGCATGCTCAGGCCAAGTTCATCCAACCACTGCTGGTTAATGAACTGCCTGCTGGCGGTAGCGGGCCAGAACCGCTGATATTTCGGGAGACCGTAGATTTTGCCGTCCGACTGCGTGGCAATCACTTTCGTATCCGGTTTTTCATTAAACATGTTCTGTACGTTGGGTGCCTGATCCAGCATGCCGGACAGATCCTGGAATAAGCCCTGGAATTGCGCAAAGTCCGCATCCGTAATGACGTTCGGCCCGATGAACAGATCCGGAATATCGCCGCTGGCCAGCATCGTCCCTTTCTTCTGTCCCCAATCCGCGGTAATCTCCTGCCATTCGATGTCCACGCCCGCCGTCTCCTCAACCTTTTGCAGCCATTCCATTTCAGCCAGCGGCTTCGTGAGCGGATGCTTGGTAATGATGGCGGTGAGCTTTACTTTTTTGCCTGTTTGATCCCCGGGTGTTTCGGCTGACTCGTTCGTGTCACCTCCGGACCCGCTGCATCCTGTTAACAACATGGCTGTGATGGCGACGAGCGAGATGAAAACGTTTACCCTTTTCTTCATTCCATTACCTCCTGGTTTCGTTTGTTGGTCTGGTCCATGAGGGTATGCGGCCATATATTGGCCTTGCCTTGGGACACATTTCACTCTAAACGGAGGGGAAGAGCCCCGTAAACGGACAATTTTTTAAGCATCTTCATTTTTTGAAAGCGCTTATAATAAAATGAATGAAAGCGCAACCAATCCGGATCGCTACAGGGAATTCAAATATTGTATACGTTCAAAAAATGAAGCTGCTCAGCTTCACGAAAGCGCCCGCACAAGAAGCTTATAACCAAAAGGTTCGTCAAAAGACCGCTGTAAGCTGCCTTATCCAGCATCAGCGGTCTTCGTTTATGCTTTATGTGTATTTCGATATTGTCCGGGTGTCGTACCCACCATCTTTTTGAAGGAACGGATAAAACTCGAGGTGTTGGTGTATCCGACCTGTTGGGAAATGGATTCAAGGGTCTCCTCGCTATCCCGTAAAAGCTGAATGGATTTCTGGATGCGAAGCTGATCGATATACTCTTTGAAATTTTGCCCCATCGTTTTCTTGAAGTGATGACTGAAGTTGGAGACCGACATATCAAAATAATCGGCCATCATCTGCAGCGAGCAGTTTGGATCCATTCCTTTCTCCGCTATGAGGGACAGAATCTCCTCCTGCGTTGCCGTACGGGACACGGGGAGCGTTTCGCTGATCATCTCGCATAGCTTGGCATAACTCTCCCTGATAATCCCGATCATCTGCTCCAGCGTATAACGGTGGTTAAATGCCGCCTCGGTGAGCCGAAGCAGGCTCTGGTCGTCATGACGGAACCGTTGGAGGCCGTTGAAGATGACGGTAACCGTATTGAGATACACGCTCCGTATCATATGCGGCGGCAGGCTGTCACTGCTTAAGTAACCGATCATTCGCTCCGCCAAAGAGGCCAGCATGGCCGCATCGTTCTTAAGGATCGCAAGTTCGAGGGATTGCAGGATTTCGGCAAAATAGGAGACGGCTCCGGTTTGGGGGATCTCGAGGTTATCAAAGGTCAGCACGGTCCCGATCTTCCGGATGCGCAGAAACTCCGCTGTGCGGAGCGCCTGCAGGTAGGAGAGATGGAGGTCCACCGGCGATTGGGCAGCGCTAGACTTGCCGATGCCAATCGCCGTCTGTTGGCCCGTACGCTCCAATATTTCATCCTGAAGCCGCTCTACGCAAGATTTGATAGGGAAATCGGCTGTATGGGAGCACACCAGAATCAATTCCTGCTGATAGATGCTCTTGAAGAAGTAGCCTTGGGCATCATCAGGCAGCAGTCCCTCGTAATCCCGGCAGCAAGCCAATATCTTGTCCAGCCCTGCTCCATCCGCTTCGCAGCACAACACGGCAACCGTGTAGTTATCATGATGAAACCGGATGCCGACCCTGCGGGCTTCCTGTTCAAAGTTCTCCCAGTCAGGAATATGCCCACTCACCAGCTCAAACAGCAGGTTGTCCCGCATAATCGGCAACGATCCCCTCACATGCTCGTCCAGCTTGCTGTTAGCCTGCGAAAGCTCCTCCAACGTATACTTAATCGTATCAATCTCGTTCATCGGTTTTCGCTCCAGTGGTTCAAACACATGTACGGCGAGATCAACCAGACGGCGAATCGGCTGGTAGTTCTTCCGGATGGATACATAGATGATGAACACTTCAAGCAGCAGAATCAGCCCGACCAGGATAGCCGTATTCAGCTGAATCGTCCGAATGCCCTGCAGGGACTTAGATACCGGCAGCAAACTCACATATTTCCAGCCATTCTTATCCGATACCGAGGACGATACCAGATAGTCCGATCCGCTGATGGTATGAATACCCGAAGAGGAAACTGACTCTTCCCCTAAACGATGCACAAGCTTCTTGAAATCATCGGAAGATTGGTAAGACGTATCATTGGAGGATACCAATCGCCTTCCCTGGCCGTCTAGCACAAAAAAATCGCCGCTGTAGGTTTCCGAAACGGATTTCATCATCCGGACAATCGTATCCTCCCTAACCATGATCATAACGGCCCCGGGGGAATTCGAGCCCCCTACCGGCAGCGGCTGCACGAAGGTCAGCATTCTGACCCGGTTATTGCCGGGCACGACCACATTCTCCACAGGCCTCACGACAGGAGAATGAAGATCATTCAGAGTCTGGATCATATCTTCGTGGGCCCAGTTTTCATAATAGTAACCAACACCCGGAATGGATAGGTCGTCCAGGCTGTATGCGCTTCCAGTTTTGGAAAACAAATAACCGATGTTCTTCACATACAGCAAGGTGTTGTAAATAAACGCATCGGTTGCATTGTATTTTTTCATCTCATTGGCAATAAGCACCCGCTGGTAGTCGCTTTCCTCCGCCTTATACATCTTGAATTCCCGGTTCTGCACCAGCTCAAACGGTAAATTGTACACATATCTTGTAAACGTATCCATCGATGTCATGAACTGCTCCGTAATATGCGCATTCCAGTCCATTTCCTTCTCTTTCACCACTTCTGCCGAATAAGGATAGTAATAGCACAGGATGACGATCACGGGAAACATCAGCACAAGCAAATAGGAAATCAACAATTTTGTCAGCAGGTTAACCTTATGGATTCGCAAGCGGTGACCACCTCCCTATCCTTCGAACCAAATCTGAAAATGTTATCTATAAGAATACGTAATTTTCAAAAAAAAGAAAACTCATTTCCTGTTATACACTTTCGGAAATGAGTTTTTGATATGTGTACTATAGTTGTTGCAGCAGTCATGAGGGTTGTTCCACTCCCCATTTTTCGGCCCACTTCTCCATCTCCTTCAAAGAATCCAGGAAGTCCAATCCCTTGTCGGTCAATGAATATTCCACGGAAACCGGAACGGTAGGAAATACCTCGCGTCTTACGATCCCGCTGCCTTCCAAATGCCGCAGCACATCCGTTAAGGACTGCGTCTTGATGATGGCTGCATCCCGGTGAAGCTGATTAAACCGTTTCGGTCCTTGGGCTAATTGCGCAATGACTAGAAACGCCCATTTGGCTCCGAGAATTTGCAGCACTGAACAGATATGATTGAACGCCGGCGTTTCCTGCAGCTCTTCTCTAACAGGTTCCACGATCTCACCCCATCGCTAACTAATCGTAAGTTAGTCAAAATGATTGGATAATATCCAAATACTTTGCCTTCTTACATAATATATGCGCCTTACTTATAATACAAACACAAAGAGATTTCAAGTTATACCAACCCGCTTGCGGCATGTGCTAGCCATGATTGCAGAGGGTATTGATCATCTAACGAAGGGATGAATTGGATATGAATCGATTTACGATATATTTATTGGCGCTTGGGGTTTTTCTTACTGCCACCTCGGAACTGGTCGTCTCGGGTA
This sequence comes from Paenibacillus sp. FSL W7-1332, assembly GCF_037969785.1. Taxonomy (NCBI): domain Bacteria; kingdom Bacillati; phylum Bacillota; class Bacilli; order Caryophanales; family Paenibacillaceae; genus Paenibacillus; species Paenibacillus sp. FSL W7-1332. Next base: position 5,481,297 of record NZ_CP150209.1, read on the forward strand.
TTCTGTATGCGATCGCAGACGATCTTCATATTTCTTTGGCCTTTGCGGGCCAGCTGATTACCGCGTATTCGCTTGCTTTTGCGATCGGGACACCGTTTCTGGTCTCGCTCACCGCTCGGTTCAACCGTAAAAAAGTGCTGCTCGGCTCTCTTCTGCTGTTCATTGCCGGCAGTCTCGTTTCCTATTTCAGCACCGAAGTCTGGATGCTCATGGGCTCCCGCGTCATCCTGGGGGTAAGCTCAGGGGTGTATCTCGTGGCCGCAATGGGTACAGCAGCCAAGCTGGTACCTCCGGATAAGTTAGGCCGTGCCATCGGTACCATCGTGCTGGGTTTTAGCAGCGCCATGGTGCTGGGCGTTCCGATCGGTATATGGATCACGAATCTACTGAACTGGCAATCGATCTTTCTGCTGCTGGCTCTGCTCAGTCTGCTGGTCGCCTTTGTCCTGACCAGACTCCTGCCGGATGTTGAAGGGGACGCTCCTGTTCCCTTTTACCAACAATTCAAAGTGCTGGGGAGTGTCTTAATCGTGAGCGCGCTGCTGCTTACGTTCTTCCGGGAATCCGGCAACTCGGTACTGTTTACGTATGTTACGCCATTTATCCAGGATATTTTCCATATCGCTCCATCTGGAATCAGTATCATAATGCTTGGCTTTGGACTTTTTGGAGCGATCGGCTCGAGGCTCGGCGGGTATGGGGTCGACCGGTTTGGCCCAGCGAAAGTGATTACGCTCAGCACGCTCATTCATATCGCGGTATTCGCGCTTCTTCCGCTGCTCGCCGGTCAATCGTTCATAGGACTCGTGCTGATGGGAATCATGGTGCTGTCCATGTTTGCGGCGGGTCCGGCCGTTCAGAGTTATTTTATCCAGCAAGCACCGGGCTCTTCCAATCTGATCCTCAGCTTAAACACCTCCATTGTCCATCTCGGGTTAGCCGCAGGCGCGGGCGCAGGAGGCTTCATGGTCAATACGACATCCACGCTTCAATATCATCCATGGCTCGGTGGATTCGTGCTCGCGCTTGGCCTGGCCGCAGGACTGGTCAGCTTCTCTGCCGGACGGAAGTCGCCGGTTACCATCCCGAAATCGGCCTGACCTCGCCTGCTCCATCATATGAAATTTGCCCAAGCCACCCTGCCAAGGGTGGCTTCCATGCTACTGGTTCCAAAAATGGGCTCACGCATGCTTGCCTATGGGAATACCGTATTTTATGGGTCAAACGCCTATTACATTATGAAGGGCAGGAATCACAGTGGCAGTCTCTTATATAGATTTCACCTCTCCATCTGTTCGTTATACTTATGATCTGAGAAACAATCAAACATTCAAGAAAGACAATCAGAATTTCATCTATTCTCTCTCCGTAAAAGAATTGAACACGCTCGGAAACGCCTCCCTGCTGGATATTCACCTCAGCACAGGCAATGTGGTGGAGCCGCATATCCACCAGAATGCATCCGAGCTGGTGTATGTCATTACCGGCGCAGCCATCGTCTCCATGGTCAATCCGTTCACGAAGGAGCTGCTGAACTTCAAGGTAACGCCCGGTCAAGTAGCCCTCGTCCCCCAGGGCTGGTGGCATTATGAAATGGCGACGGTTGACAACACGCACCTGATCGCGGTCTTTGACGCACCGGTGCCTGAATTCATTGCAGGCTCCGATCTCTTGCGATTGACGCCAGCCAGCGTGTTCGCGCACACGTACTGCCTGGATGAAGACAAAGTCAAAGACACCCTGGCCCCGATTACCGATACGGTTGTCATCGGTCCGCCAAAAAACTGCCCGCAGCAGGGGCAAGTGCAAGGGCAGATGAAGCATCAACAGCCTGCGTCACATCATAATCAGCACTATTACCATCAAGAAACCTCTGGTAATCGGGACTATGAGCTTCTTCAACAGCAGCAACAGCAATTCCAGCAACAGCAGCTGCAATTTCAGCAGCAACAACAGCAACAGCTGTTCCAGCAGCAATTTCAAGCCCCGGATCAACCCCAGCATGGAGCATATGCTGCTGAACCGCCGCTGACACCACCTCAATTACAAGAGCAATTCCGTTCGCAACAGCAAATACAAGAACAGCAGCGTCAGCAGTTCATTCAACAGCAGCGTCAGCTGCCATTTTTGCAGCGCCAGTTAATCGGAAACGGTTGGGATCAATTCTGATTAACCCTCTGGTGGTTATAAACTTCGAGTGGAATACACAGCATCACTATTAGGCCAGTGATGCTGCGTATTTCTTTTTATATGGAAATATAATATTTAGGAAGACCGGATCCTTCCGTTATTCTCAGCTTTCGTCTGGGTATGGCATGATCGTGGAAGCGGCCATACAAGAAGAACTGGCAGAGGGGAAACTCCAAGCACGGCTATTCCGTCCTGCTGCCCGAACGTCAGATTTATGTCGTTCGTCACTGCAATAAGCTGATTAGTCCGGCGCTGCGGATGTTCTGGAGAAACTTTTTGGACCATTTTGCATGACAGCGGCGGATGGGATTCCAAACAAGTTTCCGATTTGATCCGGCTAATATTTCGTATTCTCCGAAAAACGGTTAGAATAGTAAGATACGGCATCTTTTCGAATGCCAATGTAAATCGAAGGAGGAACCATATTCATGAGCGTTGATTATAAAGCGTATTTCGCTGAACACCGTGAAACCCATCTAAATGAGTTGAAGGAATGGTTGTCCATTCCGAGCATTTCGGCTCTGTCCGAGCACAAAGGCGATGTGGCAAAGGCTGCCGAGTGGCTCGCAGGCAAGCTGACCGAAGCAGGCCTTGAGCATGTGGAAGTTCATCAAACGGCTGGACATCCTATTATTACGGCAGACTATCTGCATGCCGAAGGCAAACCGACCGTGCTCGTCTACGGTCACTATGACGTACAGCCCGTAGACCCGCTTCATCTGTGGGAAACGCCGCCATTCGAGCCGGCTGTCCGCAACGGCAAATTGTACGCACGCGGAGCAACGGACGACAAAGGCCAGCTCTTCCTGCATGTCAAAGCCGTCGAAGCTATTTTGAAGCAGGAGAAGGAGCTTCCGGTCAACATCAAGTTCTGCATCGAAGGCGAAGAAGAGGTGTCCAGTCCGAACCTCCCGCTCTATCTTGACAACAATAAGGACAAGCTGGCCGCGGACGCGATCGTGATCTCGGATACGTCCCTGCTCGCACCTGGCAAACCGGCCATCTCCACGGGCCTTCGCGGATTGTGCTCCCTGGAGTTGTCTCTGGAAACAGCCAATACCGACCTTCATTCCGGTACATATGGCGGCGGCGTACCGAACGCCCTGCATTCGATGGTGTCCTTACTCTCTTCGCTTCATGACGAGCAGGGCCGTGTCGCCGTAAAAGGCTTCTATGACGGGGTGCTGGAGCTGTCCCCGGAAATGCGCGAGGAATTTGCCAAGCAGGAATTCGACGAGGATAAGCTGAAGCAGGATCTCGGCCTCGATTCCCTGTATGGTGAGGAAGGCTTCTCCTTCGTTGAACGCGTGGGAGCGCGTCCGACCCTTGAGCTGAACGGCGTATACGGCGGATTCCAGGGTGAAGGCAGCAAGACGGTCATTCCGAAGGAAGCCCATGCCAAAATTACGTGCCGTCTGGTAGCAGACCAAGATCCCCAAGCGGTCCTTGACGCGATCGAAGCCCACTTGCATGCCCACACTCCAGTCGGTTCGAAGATTACGTTTAAACCGAAGGAAAAAGCATTCGCCTTCAATATCGATCCGTCCCATCCGATGCTGCAAAAAGCCGCGGACGCATTCGAGCATGTCTACGGCACGCGTGCCCTCTTTACGAAGGATGGCGGGTCCATCCCGATCGTGGAGAAGCTGTCCAGCACGCTGAACGCTCCTGCCGTCATGATGGGCTTTGGCTTGCCGGACGAGAATCTGCATGCCCCGAACGAGCATTTTAATTTGGAAAATTTCGATAAAGGCTTGCTGACGATCGTTGAGTATTTGAAGCTCGTGTAAACTTTTGACGCCAACAGTCCGAAGAGTAAAATAACAATCTTAAAAAAGAACGCGTATGGCGGGATAACCGAATCCCTGCCAATACGCGTTCTTTTGCTTTATGAAAAGCCCTTATGTCATCTGTATACCGATCATTGACCTGCGGCTTCGTTTTATCGAAGAAATCGACCATGGGACGTCTTACAATACTGTTGGGATGCCGGAGCAAGCGGCTGCTAACCACAAATAGGCGGATTTCATCACCAACAGACGGCGGCTATCCCAAAACATGCGGATCCAAATACCAATTTACTGCTTCTATCACCAACACGAGCTGCTATCCCAAACAAGTGATCCATCACACAACTTGCAGCTACCATCACCAAACAAGCTAATCCATCCCTAACAGTCGGCGACTATCACCAACAGCGGCTACGATCACGAAAACATGCAGATCCAATTACCAATTTACTGCTTCTATCACCAACACGAACTGCTATCCCAAACAAGTGAATTCCATCACACAACTTGCAGCTGCCATCACCAAACAAGCTAAGCCATCCCTAACAGTCAGCTGCTATCTCCAAACAAGCAGGTTTCATCAGCTGCGTACGGCTGCTCTCCCCAAAACATGATGATCCATCACTAACAGTCGGCTGCCATCACCAAACAAGCGGCTTCCAACGGACTACAGATCCGTTATTCGCCATATTTCAGGCGATTCTCTTATCCTAACGGACACCAAGTCCGTTATTTAACCTTTTTGCTGCGGAAAAACGGACTTTTTATGCAAATAACGGAACTCATGTCCGCAAGTATCAAAGTTTAGCTCTTATCAGAGCAAATAACGTATCCTGTGTCCGGTAAATCCCATTTGACTCATTTGGCACGTTTGCTACATTTATCCCCTTTGCCAAGTTTGTCATCAGTTTGTGCAGCCTGTTCACTTTACACGTTTGTCATCAGTTTGCGCAGCCGATTCACTTTTACACTTTTGTCATCGAGGTTCGCGCAGCCGGTTCACTTATACGCGTGCCCCTAGCGACCATCAGAAGTAATTAGCACTGGTCTTTCTTCCACAAACTATGTTTTTGCGCGTATCAGCGCATAGGCATGAATAGCGGTGGGGATGTTAATACAATTGGATATCGGGTATTAAAAAAGAGAACTTCTGTACAACGCATAAGGAGGGAACGTATGAGAGCAGTCACATTTCAAGGCGCAAAAGACATTCAGGTCAAACATGTAGAGGATCCATCCATTCGGACCCAGGATGATATTATTGTCCGCATCACCTCTACAGCCATTTGCGGTTCCGATCTTCATATATACCTAGGAGCTATGCCCGCGGCTAAAGATTTCGTGATCGGCCATGAGCCCATGGGGATCGTAGAAGAGGTCGGTGCCAACGTAACCCGCGTGAAAAAAGGCGACCGCGTCGTTCTTCCGTTCAATGTTTCTTGCGGTCACTGCTACTATTGCAATCATGATATGGAGAGTCAATGCGACAATTCCAATCGCAACCCGGATGTCCATGCCGGAGGGTTCTTGGGTTACACCGAACGCTACGGCAACTACCCTGGCGGACAAGCTGAATATTTGCGCGTGCCGTACGGGAACTTTATGCCGTTTGTCATCCCCGAGTCATGCGAATTGGAGGATGAGGCGCTTCTCTTCTTGTCCGACGTTCTGCCTACGGCCTATTGGAGCGTGGAGAATGCCGGCGTGAAGCCGGGCGATACCGTCACGGTGCTCGGCTGTGGACCGGTCGGTCTGATGACCCAGAAATTCGCCTGGATGAAGGGGGCTAAACGGGTAATCGCCGTGGACCGCCTTCCTTACCGGCTGCAAAAAGCAAAGCGAATGAACAACGTTGAGATCTACAATTTTGAAGACTATGATGATATGGGCTCGTACATCCACGAGATCACCAAGGGCGGCACGGATATTGTGATCGACTGCGTTGGCATGGACGGGAAGAAGTCAACCATGGAAGCCATCGGTCAAAAGCTGAAGCTCCAGGGCGGAACGTTAAGCGCAATTGATATTGCCATCGATGCCGTTCGCAAATTCGGCACCGTTCAGCTGACCGGCGTATACGGCTCATTGTACAACATGTTCCCGCTGGGCCATATTTTTGAACGGAACATTACCCTTACCATGGGACAAGCCCCCGTCATCCATTATATGCCGGAGCTGTTCAAGAAGATCACCGCCGGGGAATTTGATCCAACCGAGATTGTATCCCATCGGCTTCCACTGGAACAAGCAAGCGATGCCTATCGGATATTTAGCGATCATGAAGAAGACTGCACCAAGGTGGTTCTGAAGCCGTAGCGTCAATTCACAGCGACAAGAATAAACCAAGCATCTCCTCTCACAACCTTTGGATTGGATAGGAAGTGCTTGGTTTTTTGTGTCCCGTTTCATGAAAATTAGTGATTTTGTGTCCCGTTTCATGAAAATTAGTGATTTTGTGTCCCGGTTCATGAAACTTAGTGAGTGAGCTAAAATCTTCCGGATGAGTGTTGGAGGTTTCGACATAACCTCAAGTCTCAAGGGATGCGTGTCTTCAACGGCAAACACATACGCCGGGTCGCACGCCTATTCACTCGCTTTTCTAGGATTCACCCGAATGATCGTCCCGCATGGATCGGATATCCAGTAGCCCTGCGAGTTCTCGTAAACCTCCACCTCATCCCTGCGATCCACCTGGTGCTCTCTCAAATACGAAGCGGCCGTCTCGGGATGATCCGTAGTGACCTCTAACCAGACATCCTGCTGAGCATAGTGAGTCATGCAATCCAGCCATAGATTGTTCGGACCGTGCTGAAAGAGGTGTGAACCATCCTTGAAGCCCAAATAAGGCAGCTGCAACACCTCTTTGTAAAAATGCACGGTTTCCTCATACTTGTACTTCGGAATTTTAAGGGCAATATTGTTTCCGCCGACAAACCGAATATCCGTTGATGACATGAGTACAAACCTCCATCTGTTTTTTTATATCGTATCATGCTGTTGCATCAATAAATTCTTCTAGATTGCTATCCTGTCAATGATAGGCTAAGATGACCCCGGCATCGGTTTATACCAATTGGGTATATGCGTCTGGAATCCCTCATACCAGTTCAGTACCTCCTGAGCCTGATTCAGCATAACCTCCACTTCTTGCTCACCGAATGGAATTGCCCCGTCCCGCGAGCAGGAAACCCCCGATTCGGCCGCCGAGATTCAGGACCGCTACCGCCGGATTCGGCATGCCCTTCTGGATGCGGTTCAGTCCCAGTGGAGCGAGGAGGATCTTCGCGCTACCCGCGAATTCGACGGAGAGCCATGGACAAATGCGGCATTCCTGCATTTTACCCTGGTTCATCAAGCGCATCACCGCGGACAGATGACGGTGCTGATGAGACAAGCCGGCCTGCGGATTCCCGAACTCTACGGCCCGACCTACGATTCCTGGATCGACAAGGGCATGGACCCGCTCGTGTAGAAAAGATACAATCTACTTAAACGTAAAACAATCGGGATCATCCCACCCTGGAAGGAGCGAATCTAGATGTCCAAAGCGGATAATATGCTGTCGATCTTGTGGATGCTCCGCTCGGGCAAGAAGATGACCGCACAGCAAATTGCCGATGAGCTGGAAATCCATGTCCGAACGGTGTACCGCTGCATCGATTCGTTATGCGTCAGCGGCGCGCCCATCATTGCCGATTCCGGGCCGAACGGCGGCTTTCGGATCCTCGGGCAGTTCGCGGAATCCCCGCTGATGTTTGACGCCGAAGAGCAGAAAGCATTAGTGCACGCTTCGATCTTTGCCAAAGAAACCGGCTATCCGTATACGGACGCACTGGAGCGGGCGATCGACAAGCTGAAGCTTTATACAAATGAGGAGCAGCTTCATCAGATCGAACGGCACAGCAGCGGCATCTCGGTTTTGCAGCCCCCTGTCCATACCGGGCTTCAGCCGTTGCTGCAGACGCTGGAGAATGCCGCGGCGCAAGGACAAACCTTGAAGATGTCGTATTCGAAGGGCAGGGAAGGCGAGCGCGTCGTCCGAAACTTCGACCCCTACGGCATCATCCATTGGAAGGGTCAGTGGTATGCTGCCGGCTTCTGCCATCTGCGCCAAGAGATTCGCAATTTCCGCGTGGATCGGATCATCGGGCTGGAGCTGACAGAACATGTATTTGAACGGCCCGCTGACTTTTCGGCCAAGGATGTACTGCTTGGCAGTCTTCTGCCCGATTCAGGCAGCCGTGAACCACTGATCCATGTCGTCGTCCAAGGCCATGAGCATGTACTGAATGAATTAAGCCAGCATTGGTTATTTGGACATACTCTCGTGAAACGTCGTGATGGAGAAGCTCATTTCCAACTGGATACGTCTTCGCTGATGTCCTATGTTCCCTATTTTCTACTCCCTTACGGCAAAGCTTTAACCATTCTGGAGCCCGCATCTCTCGTGCTCAAACTGTCAGAGATCACGACAAGCATGGCGCTCCATTACGAACGCATGTTAAGCGACATGACCAAAAAGGAAGGGTGAACCCGATGGAGAAGTTCGCGATGTACGGAAAGCTGATTGCCCATCCCGGTAAACGGGATGAACTTGCGGAGATCCTGCTCGAAGCGGCAGCGATGCTTCGCGATAACGTAGACTGTGAGCTCTATATCGTCAACATTTCGGACAGCGATCCGAATGCCGTATGGGTCACCGAATTGTGGCGCAGCCAAGACGCGCATGCCGCTTCGTTGCAGGGAGCCGATACGTCCGAGCTGCTGCAGCGCGGGCGTCCGCTGATCGCCGGTGCGGAGCCGCTCAAGCTTAAGCCGCTTGGAGGAAAAGGTTTTTAGGCAAACCTGACCAGAAGAATAGAGGCTATCCCCGAATCGAATTTCAGGGACAGCCTCTTTTTTGCTATATATTGTTCCGATATTCCGAGGGGCTGTAACCAACCTCTTTACGAAACGTTTTCGAGAAATAGTTCGCTGATTCAAAGCCGGTTGCGTCCGCAATTTCTTTGATGCTTAGAGAGGTGGTTCTTAGCATGAGTTTGGCCTGCTCCATCCGCTTGAGGCTTAGATATTTTTGCGGCGTGATCCCAAAATGCCGTTTGAAGTACTTAATAAAATAATTCGGATGCAAATGCAGCGTTCCCGCCATCTGCTCCAGCGTAATCTCCTCATGCAGGTGATTCTTAATGTACTGCTGCACTTTGTGGAGCCTGCCCATATCTTCCATTTTGTCCGTATGAATCTGCGGCTGCTGGTGCTCGAACACGCGGGACAGGATGTCCAGCATCACCGACTTTTCCTTTAACCGCGCAGCTATCGTACCGGTACGATGCGCTTCCACCAACTGCTGGAATAATGACGGAATCTCCGCATTACCCGATAAATCATAACAATAAGGAACGTTCAACCAGGAAAACACGTCGGAATCGCCTACGGTCGCCGAGAAGTGCGACCAGTATTTAAGATAGGGACGGCCGCTGATGACGGAGTAGGATTGCCTGGTGCGTGCCGGCATCAGAACCAATTGACCCGGAACGGGATACAGCTCCTCATCGCCGATCTTCACCCATCCTTCCCCATCCAGGATAAAATAGAGCTTGTTGTAAGACACGGTGTAGTCGAATTCCTTCCACTCCGGCCAGCACTGCGTTCTTTCGGCCTCCCAGATCTGAACCTGCATGTTCAGGAGCATCTGCTGAATGGCTTCATGTTCATTTCGTTCATTCTTCATCTTCGATTATCCTCTAAAGTTATTATAATACCCGTCAGAGTTAAGTAATTATCTATTCATACTAACACATTCTTGTTAAAATCAAACTCGACAATTCCAAGAATCGGAGGTTTGAATCCATGACAACGACTACCACTCCAACCAATCAAGTCATCCACGATCGAAACCAGCGCGTGCAATGGTTCCAGAACGACCGTTTCGGCATGTTCATCCACTGGGGGCTCTACTCCATTCCGGCTAGAGGCGAATGGCTCCGAAGCACGGAACAGATGAGCATCGAAGACTACCAGACCTATTTCGATGAATTTGATCCCGTTGACTATAATCCTCGGGAGTGGGCCAGAGCGGCCAAGAAAGCTGGCATGAAATATGCGGTGCTGACGGCCAAGCACCACGACGGATTCTGTTTGTTCGACAGCAAGCTGACCGAATATAAATCAACGAATACCAAAGCCGGGCGGGACCTCGTGCAGGAGTTTCTGGAAGCATTCCGTGAAGAAGGCCTTAAAGTCGGACTCTACTTTTCGCTGATTGACTGGTACCATGAGGACTATCCGGCCTATGGAGACCGCATTCACCCGATGCGGGCGAACGAAGCCTTTAAGCGCGATCCGAAAAACTTCGACCGATACCTGGATTACATGCATGGGCAGGTGCGGGAGTTGCTGACAGGCTACGGCAAACTCGATATCATGTGGTTTGACTTCTCTTATGATAACATGCGCGGCGAGGTGTGGCGCGCTACCGAGCTGATGAAGATGATCCGCGAACTCCAGCCGCATATTCTTATCGATAACCGGCTTGAAGGCAGCGGCGAGAGCGGGGGCAGCATCTACACTACCGATCCTTCCGTTTACAGCGGAGATTTCGCTTCGCCTGAACAGATCATTCCGCCGAACGGCGTCGTGGATCAGACAGGTGCCCCGATCCCATGGGAAGCCTGCATCACGTTGAATAACAACTGGGGCTATGCAGCCGCTGACCGCAATTACAAATCGGCAACCACGATCATCCGCAAGCTGGTGGAATGCGTCAGCAAGAACGGCAACATGCTGCTGAACGTCGGACCAGACGCGAGAGGCGTCATTCCTAAGGAGAGCCTCGACGTGCTGGAGGAAATCGGTGACTGGATGAGCAAGAACGGCGACAGTATCTATGGCTGCGCGGCCGCCGATTATCCGAAACCGGATTGGGGGCGGTATACCCAAAAAGGCAATAAGCTGTATGCCCACGTTTTTGAGGAGTCCATCGGACCGATCAATCTCATAGGTATGGCCGACAAGGTGAAGAAGGCCCGTCTGCTGGCTGACGGATACGAATTGTTCCTCAGCCGCCCATGGAGCGCAGCGGAATTCACCGAGGACGCATTTGTGAATTTCGCGCGACCTGAACACTTCACGTATCCGCTTCCCGACAAGCGCAATACCGTCATTGAACTCGAGCTTCATGACGAATCGGATCGTTCATAGCGCCAAGCCGGCCTATACCCTGGCTTACATTCCTGAATAGAGCCTGACACGATGTTTTGTTACATCGTGCCAGGTTCTTTTTTTATACCCAGAAGCTCCATCATCCCTGTAATCTCACGCAGCGTCTATACTTAAAAAAACATATTGCAAGTCAACTGTTTATACAATATACTAATTATCAATTAAACTGTTTATTATATATACAATTTATAATTTAAGGAGATGAACCTAACATGAGTAACTATGCTGTTGAGATTCGTCAATTGCGTAAAAGCTTTGGACATCAAACCGTCCTGGACGGGATCAACCTGAACGTGCCGGCAGGAAGCGTATTTGCCCTTCTCGGTCCCAATGGCGCCGGCAAAACCACCTTAATCAACATTCTATCGACCTTGGTGACACCCGATGCAGGCAGTGTGCGGATCAACGGATATGATCTCGAAGAGGGCAAGCAGGATGTCCAGAAGTCCATTAGTCTGACCGGCCAGTTTGCTGCCGTCGACGAAGTATTGACCGCGGAAGAGAATCTGCGGATGATATGCAGGCTGTCGGGTTTATCCGCAGCGGAAGCACGCCTGCGAACCGCCGAACTGCTCGAACAATTCGATCTCGCAGCTGCTGCAGCCAAGCGCGTGAAGACGTATTCGGGCGGAATGAAAAGACGGCTTGATCTTGCGATCAGCCTTGCCGTGCCGCGTCCCGTTCTGTTTCTGGATGAACCGACCACGGGACTGGATACACGCAGCCGCCGTACCCTGTGGGATATCATCCTGCAATTGAAGAGTCAGGGCATCACCATACTGCTGACCACGCAGTATTTGGAAGAAGCCGATCAGCTTGCGGACCGGATTGCGGTCCTGGATAGTGGACGAATCGTTGCTGAGGGGAGCCCGGCTGAGCTGAAGACCCAGGTCGGAGGTGAAATGCTGGAGCTCCGCAACGTACACGACGAGGTGATTCACAGGATTCCGACAAACGGCAGCATTAGGGATGTCGCGCAGACGCTTCAAGAGTTGACTTGCCTGCTTCCTAGCGAGACGCGTGTAAGTCTTCACAGACCAAATATGGATGATGTATTCCTGTCGCTAACCGACAAGAAATTGGAGGAAATCGTATAATGAGAGCAACAGCTTCGAACTCAAAAACAGCGTCTTTAGCGGTCACCCAAACCATCTTTATCGGTCGCAGCTTACGTCACAGCATCCGAAACGCGGAAGCGATGATAACGGCGATGGTGCTGCCGATCATGTTGATGCTGCTGTTCACCTATGTGTTTGGCGGCGCCCTCGATCCCAGCGGACAGTATGTTAACTACGTGGTTCCAGGGATCATCCTGCTATGCGCCGGCTTCGGATCGTCCAGCACGGCCGTCGATATCTCCCAGGATATGACCAATGGCATCATTGACCGCTTCCGCACCATGCCCATTCAAAGCATCAGTGTCATTACAGGACATGTGGTAGCCAGCCTTGCCCGAAACATGCTGGCGACATTCGTCGTTATCGCTGTAGCTCTGCTCGTCGGATTCAGACCTTCGGCCGGACTTCTGGACTGGATTCTCGCCATCGGCTTGATCGCGCTGTTCATCTTTGCCTTCACTTGGCTCTATGCCGCCATCGGCCTCGTTGCAGGCAGTCCGGCAGCGGCCGGCAGCTATGGATTCGCCCTACTATTCCTCCCCTACCTCTCCAGTGCCTTCGTTCCTACCGAGACGATGCCGACTTGGCTGCAAGGCATCGCAAGTTACCAGCCGATCACCCCGGTCATCGAGTCCATTCGCGGGTTGCTGACGGGTGGATCTGTCCAGGATCACATCGGCTGGGCAATAGGATGGTGTCTGTTCATCCTTGTCGCCTCTATGGTATGGGGCATGTGGACCTTTAAGCGAAAAGCTGGTCGACGTTAAATATGCTTTAAGCGCGGTAACCATTCAAGCATGCCCCGGACCACACACCGCATAGAGGGAGCAGTACTCACAATATAGTATTGCGTTTTTAAGAGCCACATACGGGACTTCGTCCTCCTTCCAGCGGCGGTCATGTCCGTCCGGAAACGATATTTACCAAACTAGATCATGGTCCCCCGGATCAGGCTTTATGAATTAGCAAAAAACCGATCCTCATACGAGGATCGGTTTTTTTACTCAGCTGCGGCACACTTTTTCTGCATGCTCTTACAGCATACTCATACAGCGTACTCTTATTGTGTATACTCTTACAGCATACTCTTACTGTGTACTTTCTTAATGCACTTTCTTTCTGTCTGTACTCTCTTACTCCACAATCTTACAACCACGACCTGTAACTTTGACGAATATCATGACTTGTCCGACTGTCCAGGCTGTGTCTTGGCCCGAAGATAATGATCAATGCCGTCCAAGATGCGTTCCAACCCGAAATCAATGTCGTTGCCAATCGGGTTCTCTTCCTGATTCTCTTCCGTGTAGACTCCCGACATCACAACCGGATGCAGGAATGGAAACCGATCCGGCGTTACAAGTTGTTTCAGCGCGGCCGTATAATCGAGTCCGCTAAATTGTTCCGGGGTGGATCCTGCCTGCAGGGCGCGGTCCATGTCCCGCTGCATCATGCCGCTTGATCTTGAATAATTGCTTAACAGGAGAATCAAAGACATCCGCTCATAATCATTCAACGGCATGTCCTTCATGAAGCGCAGGCCCCAGTCGATAAATCGCAGATTGTTTGGCGTAAGGGGGATACCCGCAATCGGTATGTCGCCGAACCAGGGATGGTCACGGAATACCTGCATCGTCGATTTGACGTAGATTCGCATATTCTCGCGCCAATCTGCGGAATCTTCCGGTGGAATGGGAATATCGCACACGGCGTCCTGCATCAGAAGCAGCAGGTCATCCTTGCTGGTAATATACCGGTACAGGGACATGGCAGTAAAACCCAAAGCGGATGCGATCCGATTCATGGAGACCGCCTGAAGCCCTTCTTTATCAGCGATGTCGATGGCCGTCTGCACAATCTGCGTCAGGCTCATCTCCCGTTTCGGTCCCCGCTGCGGCGGCTTTACCAATCCCCAGCTCAGAGCCGCCCCTCCGGGAAGCCTGGATCCAATATCCGGATCTATATTCTCATCTTTTGACATGATTTGTGTATCCTTTCTGCATCCTGGCTTCTGATATCGATAATTGTTTATATTATAAACAGTATATCATATGCGTTGATTCTTATGTACAGAGTAGAATATGAGCATACTTGCTAGGATACCAAACTTGACGCACCGTGCACTCATACATGTGACAATATGTTGACCAGCTTGCCGAATGGATCGCGGACAAAAAAGCGCCGTACTCCCCAAGGCTCATCAACGGGTCCATATTCAATGGAAAAGCCTGCTCGCCTCATCTCTTCCAGCACAGCCTCTATCTCATCCACTTCGATTGACAGATCCGGGACGGGCGTGCCGCCGCCTCCCTCGGAAGCAAAGCTGATCTGTATGCTCATCCTCTCCTGCGAGCCATAAGTGGCAATCCAGCCATGATCCATTAACATATCCAGACCCAGCACATCTTGATAAAACGTCTTGGCTGCGGCGACATCCTTCGTTACGACATTCGCGACAATGCGTTTAACTCCCAACTTGTCTCCTCCATTCATTCATTCATTCATTCATTCATTCATTCATGCTAAAGAAAGTCATTGCATCCATGCTGTACGCGCCCTTATGTAAAATACATAACTAAAGTATAACAAATCCTTCCAACAAAAAAAGCTGTTGAGGTTTACTCAACAGCTGATTTCCTTAGCCCTTTGATGCAGTGGTCCCTCCATGCAGAAGCCCAAGGCCTGCGCTCAAACTTATGCTTACTCGATACTATGAACCAAGCGCTCCCAAAGAGGGTTGCTATCGTCATGGATGTATCCTTAAGTTAAGCGGAACTTGCGGTCGGCCTGATGATGATTTCATTCACATCGACTTCAGGCGGCTGCTCGATAGCATATACAATCGCTTGCGCAATCGAAGTCGCCGGAATGGATATTCTTCGATATTCCTTCATGACCTGTCTGGCCGTATCATCGGAGATACTGTCGGCCAGCTCCGACTCCGTTACCCCCGGCGATATTTGCGTGACCCGTATACCGCTTCCGACCTCCTGCCGCAGGCCCTCCGAGATTGCCCGAACCGCATGCTTGGTCGCACAATAAACGGCTGCGGTTGGCGATACTTCGTATGCCCCGATGGAAGCAATATTAATAAATTGACCAAAGCCCTGCTTCTGCATCACCGGCAGCCCTGCCGCAATGCCATGGAGGACGCCGCGGATGTTCACATCGATCATCCGGTTCCATTCGTCCACCTTCAAGGCCTCCAAGGGTGACAGAGGCATGACGCCAGCATTGTTGAGCATGACATCCAGCCTACCGAATCGGCTCACCGCCAAGTCAATGAAAGATTCCATTTGATCGAGATGAGCCACATTCAGCGATTGGTAAACAGCTGATCCGCCTTCCCGATTCAATGCGGAAGCAAGCTTCTCCAGCCTGTCCGTCCTTCTCGCCCCAAGAACCACATGAGCACCGTGATGTGCCAGCAGCCGGGCTGCCGCTTCACCGATCCCGCTGCTTGCGCCTGTAATGGCCACGACTTTTCCTTTAACGTTAGACATACAATTCTCCTCCTGATACCTGTTCTGTACTTCTAAGCCAAACCGTTCTCTTCTATCTCGCACGTTTAGTTTTCCCGAACCAATACCATCCCTGCATGATAGAGAACGCCGTCCCGAAAATCGCCGTCAGCCGTGAATCCGGTATCATCCACATATTCGATGTGATCGCCTTGAATGAAATAGCGTCCTTGATAAGCGCTTTTCCGCCGGCCCCGTGCTTCATCATAACGACCGTTTGGCAGCAATTCGTGGCGAATGTATCCGTCCTTGGTCACCCACATGCCTATATAGGGATGCTGAACCTCATTCCCATTAAGAGCTGGATCCATTCCAATTCCTCCTCATTACTCTTATCTGATCCTCTTGAGTTTCATGCATAACCGTCCTGCCTTCAACCATCGAGGATACTCTAATTATGCCTTCATGGAGTATTTATCCGGTAGCCGAATCCACCACGATTCTTGCCTATTCCTGCAAACCTGATTAAGATTAAATCAAATACCATCGGAGGAGGCTCGCCGAACCGGGATGTTAGATCATGGAGGAAGCAATCTGCAGAATGAACTTGCAGGATACATCGAAAAATATACGGGTACGGACGGTACCCATACTACGCCTATACCCAATCTATCTTTAATACGGGCAACCGACGGGACGGAATTGATCCACACCATTCACGAGCCCGCACTTTGCATCGTAGCTCAAGGCAGAAAACTAATCATGCTGGCACAAGAAAGCTATTTTTATGACTCGAACAGTTATCTTGTCGTCTCGCTGCAATTGCCCATATCCGGCCAAGTGATTCAGGCATCACCGGAGCGGCCCTACCTGTGCCTTAGACTGGATTTGGACCGACATCTGATCTTCGACCTCATTCCATCCTGCCAAGAGGCTCTTCCTAAGAAAACCGACTCCACAAAAGCCCTCTTTGTCAGCTCGATGAATCAGGCACTCCTGGATGCTGTCGTCCGCCTCGTGCGCCTTCTGGATACGCCGGAGGATATTTCCGTCCTTGCTCCCCTGGTCACGAAGGAAATTGTTTATCGAATCCTTCAAGAGGAACAAGGCCAATCCCTGAAACAATTTGCCGTCAGCGGCAGTCATGCGCAGCGAATCGCGGCAGCGGCCCAGTTGATTGAGCGGGATTATAATCAGCCCCTTCACATCGCTGATCTGTCCGCTGCCGTCAATATGAGTCCTTCTTCGCTTCATCATCACTTTAAGGAAATCACCGCCATGAGCCCGCTGCAATATCAAAAACAAATCCGATTGCAAGAGGCGCGCCGACTTATGCTCTCGGAAACATCCGCAGCTGCGGATGCCGCCTTTCAGGTCGGCTATGAAAGTCCCACTCAGTTCAACAGGGAATATGCCCGCATGTTCGGTTTGCCTCCGATCCGGGATATCAAGCGTCTGCGCGAGTCATTGGACCTCGGCCCTAGGCAGGGCCATGCTTAATTTGACCAGACAGCTCAAGGGAACGATTTCGCCAAACACAAAAAAAACGGCATGGCTGCCGTTTTTCTATTTTGAGCATCCCATGCCCTTCATTCTGTTTTTTCCCTATCCCTTCGTTCCGCCTTGCAGCCCGAAGCCCTTGGACATGAACTGCTGGGAGAGAATATACATGATGATCGCCGGAATGGCGTACAGCACCGAGAAAGCGGCCAGGCTGCCGTAATCGACCATGCCATACTGCCCGAAGAACTGATAGAGCTTCAAGGAAGCCGGGAACTTCTCCGGCGACTGCAGCAGGATATATGGAACGAAGAAATTGCCCCAGCTGCCCGAGAAGGTAAATATCGCGACCGTACAAATACCCGGAACCATCAGCGGCGCCACCACCTTGCGCATTCCCGTAAACACCGAAGCGCCGTCCACCCAGGCGGCTTCCTCCAGATCGCTCGGCACGGAATCCATGAAATTCTTCATCATCCATATCCCGTACGGCATGGACGATGCTACATAAAACAAGATGACGCCAAAAATATTGTCATACAGCTTGAGCCCCAGGAACAGCTGGTACACAGGCACCATTACGGCCGTAATCGGGAGCGATGTCATAAACAGAATGGTCAGCATAAAGGGCTTTTTATATTTCATCTGATATCGGGATAGCGGATAAGCTGCGAGCAGCGCCAGAAGAACAACCAATACGGCTTGGCCAAGCGACATCACAAGACCAATCAGATATGCGCGCTGGTTCTCGCTGCTGGTCATCACCTCTACGTAGTTTGCACCGGTAACCCTGCTGGGCATCTTCAGCGATTGCATCGCATTCGGATCGACGGAAGCCACGAGCACCCAGAGCAGCGGCAGCACAAAGCAAATACCGATCCCCGTTAGGATCGCGTACGGCAGAATTCGATAGATTAATTTACGTTGTTTGGCATTCATATGATCTCACCTCTGGTTACTCTTTCATCGACCTGATATACAGCAGGCTTAACACAATCCCGATCAGCAGCAGCAGCAGCGAAATGGCGGTTCCATAGCCTAATTGATAGTTCACAAATGCCTGATTGTACATGAAGATCGGCAGGGTCGTCGTCGAATTGCCCGGACCGCCCCCGGTCATCGCATAGATGAGTCCGAACACCCCAAGCGTCTGCAGCGTAACCAGCATCATGTTGGTTGTAATGGTGCTTTTAATGTAGGGAATAATGATGTGCGTGAAGATTTTCCACTTGGAGGCTCCATCCACCACCGCCGCTTCCTCAATTTCGTTAGGCACATCATCCAGCGCTGCTTGAAATACCAGCATCGAGAAGGCGGTGCCGTGCCAGATGTTCGCAAGAATGATGGTCAGCATCGGGACGGTAAACAGCCAGGTCACTTCCGAAAATCCAAAAAAAGTGATGATCGCATTCAGCGTGCCTTCATCCCCGAAGAAACTGTACAAGCAAAGAGCACATACAATCTCGGGCGTCACCCATCCTGCAAGCACAATCGTTCCAATCACTCGCCGAAACGTTTTGTTTCTCTGCTTCATCAGCAGCGCGATCAAAAATCCCAGCACCTGCTGCCCGATCACAGCCGAGCCGATGAGGAAAACCAGCGTGTTCCATATACTGATCCGAACCGTGGGGTCCTGGAACATCCGGGTATAGTTGTCAAGGCCGATAAACTTAAGCTCCCTCGCCGCTTCGCCGGTTAACGCCAGGTTGGTGAAGGAATAGAAGAACGTTAACAGAATGGGATATATAAAAAACACGAGCATAATCGCGATTGAAGGAAGCAAAAAAAAGAGCCAGGTATACGTTTTTCTTCGTTTCGGGTAAACGTCTACGGACAGACTGCTCATGGTTCGTTCTCCTTTTCGTGCAGATGATCTGAAACACCGCTTGCCCAAGCCTCCGCGATACATGGAGCGCTTGAGCAAGCCGGTTCTGTACGTATAGCCGATTATTTCTCCAAGATATGATCCGCTCCGACAATGCGGGTGACGTCCTGCGCATATTTATTCATGGCATCTGCAGGCGATGTTCCCGTTGCTACGGATTCCACCATGGTCTGAATCTGCGTCGACACTTCCGGATACTTCTCCTGGGCCGGTCTAAACTCTGCGTTCTGCAGGTATTCGGTCGCGATTTCGTTAAACGGCATTTTCGTATATTCCGGATCCTTGGCAACATCGGCACGGACCGTGATATTCCCTGAGGACATGACAAGCTTCTGCGTATTTTCCTTGTTTAGCGCATACTTGATAAATTCCCAAGCCTCGTCTTTGTTCTTGGAGTTGCTTGGAATCGACAGCGCCCACCCTCCGGCTAGCGTAATCGATCCAGGGTCCTGCCCTTGGCTGGTCGGCATCGGCGCGAAGCCGAGAACATCTTTGTATTCAGGCCATGGCGCCGCGCCTGATTCCATATAGTTACCTGTGATCCAGGATCCATCCAGGGAAATCGCCAGCTTGCCTTGCGGCAGGTATTCGCGGGAAGCCGTGTTGCCTGCCTGACCATTCAATACTTTGGAGAGCGGGGGGCCAAGCTTCTCTTTATTGACCGTCTCCACAAAAGTCAGCGCGTCCAGAATGCCCTGGCTTTTCGTAATCCATTTGCCGCTGGCATCGTCATACAGCCTTTCTCCAGTTCCGTAGAGCAGCATTTCATAGGTTTGCATGGAGGTAGCTTCGCCTGTAGCCTTGCCCATGTTCATCCAGATCGGCACAACGTCAGGCGCCTTCTCCTTGATCGTACGCGCAGCGCTTAAGACCTCCTCCCAGTTCTTAGGCTGCCAATCCTCCGGAAGACCTGCCTGTTTGAAAATGTCCTTGTTGTACCAGAGGCCCCTGGAATCCGTATTGTACGGTACGCCATAAACCTTGCCATCGCTGGCAGTAACCCCCTTCTTCATCGCTTCGATGAAGGAACCGTTGCCCCAGTCTTCCCATCCCGCCAATTTATCGTCAAGCGGTTCGAGATAACCTGCGCTTGCATCAGAATTCAGGATAAAGGTATCCTCTGTCACGATATCCGGCGCCGTATCTTTTGACTTGAGCGCCAAGGCCACCTTGGCAAAATAATCGCCTTCCGAGGCCTGAATCGGTGTCGGCTTAATCTCTACGCTTTTGTCAGGGTAGCTGGCCGAAACTTCCTTGAGCCATTTATAGAACGCTCCGTTCTCGCCGATCCCGTCATCCCGAAACGTTACAGTAATGATTTTCTTGGCCGTCTCTCCATCCTTTCCTTGCTCCGGATCGCCGGTATCGGCCGGCGCTCCCTTCCCCCCGGTACAACCGAATAACAAAGAAACGCTTAATAAAGCCGTCGTTACTAGCCAAAAACCCCTCTTGCCTGACTTCATACTACTCCCTCCTTTTGGCTGCAGCACATTTGATATATTATCCAAATTCTGTATACGCTTACGAGAGCGTATATATAACTCTATTTTGAAAATAGTGGGGATATTCTGAACTTTTTTTCTCATAACGCGCGGCGTAATGAACTAATTACCAAAAATAGAAAATATTAATAGATCATTCAGAGTCTATTGATTGATTATAATGTTCTGCATATTTAAGTCTTTACTTTTGCTGGAAATCCAATTATATTTGTATGTACAAACAATTATATGAATATACTGGAACCATACCAGTAATAACCTATGACATTGGAGGTTTACTATCCATGAGTGACCGCTTAATTTTTTTGTTGGCTTTATTCTCGGTAACCGGATCGGGACTCATAGCCGGGCTGTTCTTCGCTTTCTCGTCTTTTATAATGACAGCGCTAGCCCGAATTCCCAATGAACAGGGGATGCATGCCATGCAGTCCATCAATGCAACCATTCTCAATCCTTTGTTCGGCACATTGTTTACAGGCACTGCGTTAACCAGTATCGTGCTTGCGGTCGTATCCATCATGCGCTGGGGGGAACCCGGCTCGTTGTATTTGCTTGCCGCCAGCCTGCTCTATTTAGCGGGATTCATCGTAACGATGGCGTTCAACGTCCCGCTAAACGACGCACTGGCCGCTGTTGACCCAGGAAGCAGTGCCGGAGGCGAGGTATGGAACAACTACCTGAGACGCTGGCTGCCCTGGAATCATGTGCGAACCATCACTTCTTTAGGGGCGATGATCCTGTTTGTTTTTGCCTTACGGCATCTCCCTTAAGACGGGATCACGGGAATGGGGCGGCTATAATCCATCGCTCTTAAATGCCCGCATATCCCTGCGCTGCTCTCTTCATTGGTGAACCACATCTTATCTAAACTTTCTAACAGAAAACCCATACCAACTCTACCAATTCTTCATTAGATATACTATCAATCTAGTAAAGGCGGTGGAGATATGGGGATTCTCACGATAGATAAGTGGAATCACACTTGCCAACTTGACACTTCAGCCAAGCCGCGTCGTAACATCGGATGGATTTCAAGCAATTGGAGCGGATACAGCCTCAAAGGAAAAAAAGGTGCTTACAAACAGATCTCCGCCAAATGGAATGTGCCGTTTGTTCGTCCAAGCCGTGCGGCGACCTATTCCTCAGCATGGATTGGAATTGACGGCTTCGGCAATAGCAATCTGATACAGACCGGAACAGGTCATGAATTCATAGACGGCAAGGCTTACTATTATGCATGGTGGGAGATCCTCCCGGCCTCGGTTACGATCATTCCGCTGCCGATTCTGCCGGGTGACCGGATGCATGCCAGCATCAGCAAGCGCAGCGGTTCGAACTGGTTGATCTGCCTTCGAAACGTAACCCGAAATTGGGCATTTCGGACATTACAACGATACAATGGTCCGCAGACCTCGGCGGAATGGATCGTTGAAGCGCCACAGGTCAATGGGGCTCTTGCAACAATGGCACGATTATCTCCTGTCGTCTTCTCCTGCTGCCGGGTCAATGGGAAAAGTCCAAAGCTGACTGCCGATAACGGGGGCATCATGCTCCAGAATTTAAAGGTTACCTCCATTCCTTCTAATCCGAACCATGCAGGGGACGGTTTCATTGTCAAAAGCGTTCGTCAATAAGGGGCTTGACCTTCACGCAGCGCAAAGGATTATCCTCAACATTATACGAAGCAGCTATTGCTTCGATAAGAGGAGGATATCAGTATGCAATTGATCGCCATCGATACACTAAACCATCAACAACAAGCTCTGGAATCTGAGCCTGAGCTGCGGATCACCGCATTTGAGCAGCTCGTGAATAAGCCGCTTCAGCCGTTTATGGACACGATACGCAAGCGTATGCCTCAAGGACAGGACGATTACGATATGACGCAGCTGCTGGGATTATTTCGCCCGGCCGATCATCCGGAGGAGGCGCTCCAAGCTTTGTCTCGCTTAGAACAAGCGAGTTCCTGGAGCCGATGCAAGGAAGCCGTGATGAAGGCACATGCCGCATTAAAGCCGCAAGCTCACGGCATTGAGCTGGGAGATTTGCTCTTCACTCTCGCGCTGGGTGACCGTGAACGCTTCACTCCCCATCCCGGATACACAGGCTCAGGGGGAACACCGGGACAAATCATGGTGGTTGTGTGGCCGAACGATTATAACCTGCCAAGGCTGGCCGCCATTACGGCACATGAATTCCATCATAACGTGAGGCTCTCTTATGAGCCATGGAGTGCCGAGACAACGGTCGCTCAATACCTAGTGCTGGAAGGACTCGCTGAAGCTTTTGCCGCCGAAATGTACGGCGAGGATCACTTGGGACCCTGGGTTCATGCCCTGAACGAAGATCAGCACAGCGAGCTTCTGCCACGTTATAGGGAAGCTCTGCAGGTAACCGGATTCAATGAGATACGAGGTTACATGTTCGGGGATTTGGAAGGGGATCTTTACGGCTTTACGAAAATGGGCATTCCACCCTATGCGGGGTATTCCATCGGCTACCGGATCGTAACCGATTATTTAAGACAGAGCGGTAAATCCGCGGTCGAGGCGACTTATATTCCCTGGAGGGAAATCATTGCGAATTCCCTTATTTTTAGGGAATAACAACCCAAAGCCCATAACCAATAACAGCCGCTGCACGCCGGAAAACTCCGGCAAGCAGCGGCTGTTTTTTTATCATGATTCGTAAACCGGTTTTCCCTTGAACAGGACGGCCCGGCGGCGTGACCGCCTGGCAACGGCTTCGGCGGAACAGCTGGCTTCTACGATCACCGCGTCCGCCGCATCCCCGACGTTGGGCCAGGCATAACGGCCGTCCTGGTCTAACGGCGTCACCCCTCCCGTAATAAACCCGAGAGCCTGTCCGAGCGAACGCTCATCGTACATATGGAAGCGTTCGGCCAGCGTGCCCGCTTTGTCCAGATTATCCCCTTTGCCGAACGGGGACCAATGGTCCATAATGCTGTCTTGCCCAAGCGAGATGTCTACGCCGCGGCGGTGCAGCTGCGGAATCGGAATGGTTCGGCCAAGCGGTACGGAAGAAGTGAGCGAAATGCCCAGATCCGCCAACCGAATCGCCACCTCATCCACTTCGCTTGGTGAGACGTCCGCGAAAGCCAGCGCATGGCTGAGCGTAACCCTCCCGTTCCAACCCGCCTCTTCCGTAAGGTCAGCTACCCGCTTAAAGGTATTCAGCCCTACATGCGACGACTCATGCAGGTGCAGGTCAATGCCGGCGTTGGCTTCAACGGCGAGCTCCATCACGGTGTTCAGTGATTTTTCCATATTTTCATCCACCGTTGTGGGATCCAAACCACCAACAAGCGCTGCTCCGTTCCGGAGCGCATCCCTGACCAGAGAGACGGACTGGCTGCGAAGCAAGCCGTGCTGAGGAAATGCTACAATCTCGACAAAAGCTTTTTCCCTGTATCCTTCAACCGCCTGCAAGGTGGCCTCTAAATTTCTCAAGCCGACAACAGGATCCACATTGCAATGGGAGCGGATATGGGTAGACCCGTAGCGCAGCAGCAGATCCAGCAGTCCCTCCGCTCTTTCCTTGGCAGTAGGCAGCAGCTCCGGAAGCAGCCTCTCCTCCTCCTCGATTCGGCTGAAGATTCCGTGAGCCGGACGGCTCGGTGCCTTCCATGGGCCCCCATAATAGGTTTTGTCCAGGTGGATATGCATATCTCTAAATGATGGGAGCATTAGATCCCCCTGCATATCCCGTGTCGGCAGTAACGTATCCGGCAAAGCATCCGCAGGGCGGATCTCTGAGAAAGCCCCATTTTCTATTTTCACATGAAAGAGTCCCGTTTCGGTTCCGATCATAACATCATCCTCGTAGCGGTAACCTGTTTCCAGACGGACATTCAGCAGCCAATATGCAGTGCTCTGTTCGTTCATAGCGTTCATCCCCTTCTCGCTTATACCTGCCTCTATTTGCCTTGCCCTTCGTTTACAGCGTCCAATAAGATGCGCTCGATCTCTAGATATCCCCGTTCCCTGGCATGCTGCAGAGGAGTTACGCCATTCCCGTCGGGAATCCGGGCATCCGCCCCATGATCCAGCAGCAGCTTCACGATGCGCTGATATTTCTCACTGCCGTCACCGAGAATGACCGCCTCCAGCAGTGCGGTCCAGTTCAAATTATTTATATGGTTCACATCGACGTCGGTCCGGGTCAGCAGCTCCTGAACAATCTCCACATGTCCGCGGTCAGAGGCCGGAATGAGAGCCGTCCCGCCATAACGGTTCGTCAACGTCACATCGGCATCGGCTTCGATCGCGAGCCGCAAAATTTCCATCATTCCTTCTGCACCGGCATACAAAAATACGTTATTCCGTTGGTGATCCCGAATATTGATATCGGCGCCTGCCTGAATCAAAGCCTCTACCGTTCCGACATGATTGTGATAGGTCGCAGCCATCACGGCAGTTCTTCCCTGCTCATCCGTCGCATTGATGTCTGCGCCGGATTGAAGAAGCTGTCGTACTTGCTCCGTATTGCCTTGCTCGGCATATTCAATGAGTTCACGATTCATATTCTGCACCTCTTCTTTCTCCGGATTGGATTGACAGGCCGACAGGAAAAGGATCAATAGAATCGCTGATAAACGCAGCACTCGATGCTCCCTCCTCTTTCTATCGTGTATATTGGTATGCTAACATGAGACACAACCATATGAAAAATACTTAAAAAATTGAATTCACTAAGGTTTTTCATATACAAGGAGGATGGTTTCAACCTATGGACATCAGACAGCTCCGGTATTTTATTGCCATCGTGGAGGAAGGTACGATCTCGCTTGCCGCCAACCGGCTTCATATATCCCAGCCGCCTCTCAGTCAGCAGCTGAAAGCGATGGAGGAAGAGCTCGGGTCCGTCTTGGTATATCGCCGAGGAAAGCGGCTCGAAATCACCGAATCGGGTAAAGCGCTGTACAAATATGCGCTCCAAGTAACCCAGCTTATGGAAGAGGCCAAAGCCGAGGTTAAAGAGGTCGGAAACGGCGATAAGGGCACGCTGAGTCTTGGTATCAATACTTTATCCTCGGTAGAGCTGCCGTCATGGCTGCATGAGTTCAAGGCAAGATATCCCCAAGTCTCGTACAAAATTCAGCAGAACGAGTCGTATCAGCTCTGTGAACTCGTAAGAAACCGGTCGCTCGAACTAGCGATCGTCCGCCTGCCGCTCGAATTGGATGATTTCTCGATCCTTCATCTGCAGACGGAGCCCTTTTATATGCTCACCTCTGAGGCATCCACCGAACAGGAGACAACCCTCTCTCATATTGCGCAGTATCCGCTCATTCTGCCAAGCACGGAAGGATTGGGCGTATATTATACGATCCAGATGGCTTTCTCGGAACAGAAAATCCAGCCGAACATTGCAGCCGAATGCTCCGACATTTCGCTGCTGCTGCGCTTGGTCGCTTCAGGTTTTGGCGTGGCGATCGTTCCCGAAACGCTGGTCAAGCAGCACTTGCCAACATCTGTTCATGCCTTCAAAATCAAGGACACTCCGGCAGCGGCTTCCACAGCCTTGATCTGGCTGAGGGATCATCACGTCTCCAGTACGGCTCTGAACTTCATTGACTTGTTGACAAGTGCCCTATAACTGCTTGCTTACTGCTTCTATAATCTGCCGCTCATACAAAAAGAGGACAGAGCTAATGCAAGCTCTGTCCTCCGGCAAGAAATTAATGCAATTATCTTGTACGATACAATGAACCGGCAGCCTCGTGCTCCTGCTTCTGTCCTTGGGAGTGAAGATACAGCTCTTCATAATACCCATGGGAGTTCAGCAGTTCCTGATGCGTTCCTTGCTCTACGATCCGGCCTTTGCTCATGACCAAAATCCGGTCCGCCCCCATGATCGTAGATAGGCGATGGGCAATGACAAGGGTCGTTCGCCCCTCGGCCACAAGTTGAAGGGCGTTCTGAATCAGCTGCTCCGTATGCGAATCCAGATTGGCGGTCGCTTCGTCTAGAATGAGAATCTTGGGCTGGAACACAATGATTCGGGCGAAGGAGATCAGCTGCCGTTCGCCGGCGGACAAGCCGCTGCCCCGCTCCGACAACCGGGTGTCATAGCCTTCCCTCATCCTCATGATGATCGAATCCGCACCGATAAAGCGGCAAGCCTCGATCACCCGTTCCCTCGAGATGGTCTCGTCGAACAGCCGTACATTATCCAGCACCGTCCCGGAGTAGAGATACGGCTCCTGCTGAACAAGGCCTACCATCCGGTGCAGATCGGACTGTGCCAGCTCCCTGATGTCGATTCCATCAATTCGAATGCTTCCTTCATTTACATCATAGAAACGGCACAGGAGACTGATAAGCGAGCTTTTTCCCGCGCCGGTGGTACCGACAATCCCGATCATCTCTCCAGGGTTGATATGGAGATCCAGGTCCTGAATGACCGGTGCCCCGCCTTCGTAACCGAACGTGATCCGATCAAATTCAACGCGTCCCTCGACACTTGCTTTCTCGATGGCCACCGGCTTGCGTTGATCCGTAACCTCAGGCTGAATCGCCAGGAGACCCCATATCCGGTTAATCGCCACCGTTGCCGATTGCAGCGTGTTCCACTGCTGGGTGATCGTGTTGATCGGCTGAAAGAATAAACGGATATACGTTATGAAGGCATACAGCACGCCGAACTCCAGCGTCGTTCCCAGTACGGCTTGTCCGCCGAGCCACGTCACGAACGCAATCGCCAAGTTGTTCAATATTTCGTAGGAGCGGTTAAACAGCACATTCGTCCGGATCTCCCGAATGTTCGCTTTGAAGTAAGAGTCGTTCCGTTCCTCGAACTGCTTCTCCTGCTCCTTCTGCTGATGGAACACTTGGATCAGATTCATCCCCGATAGATTCTCGGCCACAAAGGCCACCAGCCGGGATAACCGCGTTCTGGCCATCTGATAGGTGTGGCGCATATAACGCCGGAACGCAATGGCAATCCCCGCAATGATCGGCAGCAGGATCAAGCAGTATAAGGTCAGCGTGACATCCAGCTGGAACATCAAGACCAGAATGAAGATCAAGGTGAAGCCGTCGCGGAACAGGCTGAGCAGCACCTGGTTAAAAAACTGATTGATCGCTTCGGTATCACTGGACACATGCGTAATCAAGCTGCCGCTCGGCACTTTATCGAAATATGACATCGACAGCTTGGATATATGGGCAAACAGCCGTTTGCGAATGCTCGCTACAATGCTCTGCCCCGCCTTCTGCAGCAAATTATTTTGCAAATAGGTAAAAACCATGCTGAGCAGCGATAACAAAAAATAGATAGCGCATATGAGCATCAGGCCCCGAAAATCGTTCTTGCCGACCATCAGATTATCATCGATTGCGATTTTCATCAGATACGGCTGCAGCAGCTCTGCCGAGATGGCAATCAAGGTGCAGCCGATAAACCCGGCAAAAATCAGTCGGTATTCCTTCATATAACCCGATAGAGCACGGAATGTGGAAATATACTTGGGCTTGGACTGAGGGGCATTCAGATCCGCCTTCTGGTCCAGCTGCCAATTGTTAATGGCCTGTGCCATGAAACTTCATCCCCTCTTCCTGAATGTCATGCAGCGTCCGGTACAGTCCGTCCTTCGACAGCAGTTCTTCATGCGTACCCCGCTGAACCATCTCTCCCTGATCCAGGACGATAATCTCATCGGCATGTTTCAATGCACTGATCCGGTGGGCAATAATGATCGTAGTCCTCCCAGCGCGGATATCCCGAACCGTCTCCATGATTTCCGTCTCCGTCACCGCGTCGACGGCGCTTACGCTATCATCCAGAATGAGGATAGGTGCATTCTTGATTATTCCCCGTGCAAGGCTGGTCCGCTGCCGCTGTCCTCCGGACAGGGTAATGCCGCGCTCCCCAAGGCGGGTCTCGAACTTGTCCGGAAACTCCACGATGTTGTCGTAGACCCGTGCTTTTCGCGCCGCTTCCTCGACGACAGCCGGCTCCGTGTCCCGTTTATAGAAGGCAATATTCTCGCGGATGGTCGAGCTGAACAGGAAGCCGTCCTGGGGAACATAGGCGATCCCTTCGCGCAGGCTTTTTAATGTAAGCTTCCGAATATCCACACCCCCGATCAGCACTTTCCCCGGAGGCGGGTCGAAGGTACGCAGCAGCAGCTTCATAAGCGTAGTCTTGCCGCTTCCCGTGCGGCCAATGATGCCCAGCGTCGATCCGGGCGGAACATCCAATTGAATGCCCCGCAGAACCTGTCTGGCCCCCTCCTCTTGACCATCCGCACCCTCGTAAGAGAAGGATAAATCACGCACTTCAATGCCCGGGTTCTCCTGATTCAGCTCCTTGGCGCCAGGCAGTTCCTTAATGTCGGCCTGCTTGCCAAGCAGGTCGTTTAATCGGTCAAGCGAAGCCCTCGCGCGCTGAACGACATTAATGACATTGCCGATCTGCTGCAGCGGATTCATCAGCATGCGAATGTAAAGCGTCAATGCGACAAAGTTTCCGACCGTAATCCGTCCCAGAATGGTCAGGTAACCGCCGAATAAGAGGGCGATAATGAGTGAGGTAGCGCCCAGAAACGGAATGATCGATTGAAAAAGCGATGATACGCGTACCAGCCGCAGCTGCTTGTCCCGGATGCGGTCCACCGTCGTCCCAAAACGCCGCTTCATCGTGTCTTCCACCGCGAACTTCTTGGTGACACGGATCCCGCCAAACTGCTCCTCCGCGGATTCCGTCATCACACCCAGCGCTTCCTGTACCTGCAACGATCTTCTTCTGATAATCGGTCCGAGCCAAACGACAATGACCGGAATCAGCAGCAAAGGCGCGATGCTCGCAGCCACCAGATACAGCGGTACGTTCGTGATCAGCAGCATGACGATTGTGGAGACCAGCAGGATGGAGGAGTTTGCCGTCTGATTGATCCCCATCGAGATCGCTTCCCTTACCGTCGTCACGTCATTCATGAAATAACTTAGCAGCTTGCCAACGCCATTCTTGGAATAAAATCGCTCACTGAGCCCCGTAAAATGGACAAACAATCGGCGGCGGTTCATAAATTCGAAATACCGCCCCGTGTACATCACCAGAAACTGACCGATCCCGCCGATGACGGCGAACCCGACACCGATACCCAGCAGCGTCCAGCTGTACTGCACGATACCGTCGACAGACAATAAACCATCCTTCAGTTCATCCGTAAAATTGCCCAGTACCCTTGGGAAGTTCACATGGATGATGTTAGCAACCAGATGACAGCAAACCGACAATACATAAAACGGCCACGTCTTCCTGAAAAAGTCTCCAAGTATTCGATGAGAGTCCAATGTCCCATATCACTTCCTGTCCCGTTATTGGATTGATTAGCCCGTTACGTTCCTCCTTCCATACGTTTGCTGTGATACTCCCATATTAATAGGTTCTAGAAATAAATCAGTCCTCCTTCCCGAACGGCCATATGATTTATACAAATTCAGACATACTGAGTAACAGGAGCCGATATCATTTCAATCCAATCATCCAAAGAAAAAAGCCGCAACCATTCGTCGCGACTTTTTTAAAAGGTGGTCCTATGGATGGCGCTATCCTGATTTTCGGCTCACGCTCACACCGCCAACCATGGTGCCGGCTCGCCCGAATAGGTCAGCGAAAGCTTATGCATGGCCCGGGTACAAGCAATATAGAGTAAGCTTCGATCCATCTCGGAACGATAGTTTTCGGCGTCCGCAAAAGGAACTAAAACCTGATCGAATTCCAGACCCTTGGCCATATGGGCGAAGGTGATCGTAATTCCCTCCTCAAAGCGTTCACTGCTAAAGTCGAGCAGATTCACGCTGCCCTGAAGCCCCCTGATGGACTCATACACCTGCCGGGCCTGCGAAGACGTTTTGCATATGATCCCCATCGTCTGCATCCCGGAATCTAAAAAGTGACGGCTAAGCTCTTGAATGAACTCCAGCTCCTCCCGGGCGTCACGACACCGGATCACCTGCGGCTCTTCTCCATGCCGCTCCACGGGAATCATGGTGCTGCCCGGATGAATTCGCTTCGCGAGTCCCATAATTTCCAGCGTGGAACGATAGCTTTTTAACAGCTCTATTGTATCGGCATGCGGAAATACGCTCTTGATATCATCCAGTGATGTGGACGTATATACGTTGACCGACTGGTTGCTGTCCCCAAGTATCGTTTTTTTGCACGAAAACCATTTCGATAGCACGACGTATTGAATCGGTGTATAATCCTGCATTTCATCGACCAGCAGATGCTTCACCATATCGTATGACGCGTTTCCTTCCAAATGCATTTTGAGATACAGCAGCGGAAAAACGTCCGCATACTCAATCGTTTTTCTTCCGTTCATGACAAACATGTCCGGTTTGTTCCTATATGAGAAAAATTCCTTGTACATGCTGAGCGCATTTTGAAATTTGAACATGTTCTTGATCGCGGTTTTGACTTTTTTGGCTTCTGCCGCAGTCAGTCTGTCTCCATCCTCTGTACGAACCCGGCCTGACAGGATGGAAGCCGTCTTCTCCAATCGCTGCCTGATCGGCGTGATCATGGTGCCAAGATAACAGTCCCTGATCTCCGAAGCCGAAATACATACGTCTTTCAGCTGAATATCCGCAGCCAGGAAAAAATGCTCCTCGGCATGTATCATATAAGCCTCCAGCTCATGTACGAAGTGCATGCTGGCCTTATACCGGATCCGTTCAATGGCCTGTTCGTCATCGGCGCTCACGATTTCGTTCACCTGTTCGAAGAAGGTCTGAAACTGACATAATCCCCCCAGCTCTTTGGCAGCAAGCTCCTCCATCGTAACCTCCATGATTTTCTCTTCGCCAAGCTCTGGCAGAACGTTGGATATATAATCAGAAAACACTTTATGGGGAGATATAATGAGCACGTTGCTGGAAGTCAACGTCTCCTTATGGCGGTACAACAGAAAAGCTACCCTGTGCAGAGCCACGGAGGTTTTGCCTGAACCTGCCGCCCCCTGTATGATCAGCACATTCGCGGTTTCGTTTCGTATGATGGCATTTTGCTCCTGCTGGATGGTAGCCACAATATTCTTCATCTTCTCGTCCGACGTGCTGCTGAGCTCCTTCTGCAGCACGTCGTCATTGATGTTCATGGAGCTCTCAATCATATATTCCATTTGACCGTCTTTGATTTTGTACTGCCTTTTGACGGTAATTTCGCCTTGCATCCTGCCCATGGGGGCTTCATACGACGCAGGACCGACATTGTAATCATAAAACAAGCTTGCTACCGGCGAGCGCCAATCATAAATGAGATGCTCCTGACTCTCCGGGTTCGTGAAGGAATGGATGCCAATATAGTAGGCACCTTCTTCTTCCGGTTCATTCGATCGGAAATCCACCCTGCCAAAATACGGCGACGTGAGTAGCTTGCGCATCTTCTGCAGCCTGGCAGCCGTCTTCTCACCCGTATCAATGGACAAGGAAATATCAACCCGGTTGGCTGCCCGTTCCGCCGCATCCAATTGGGCCATGTTGACCCACAGGTACTTCTTGGCTTCAATGATATCCCTGTAAGAATCAGACACCTTCCCCTCTAATTCCTTCGATGCCCGATGAAGCTCCTTTACTACAAACTCTAGATATTCCCGCTCTGCGCTTTCGCTTGGATTCAGCATTAGGAACCTCCCCCTCTTTGCTAAAGAATAGCTTTAAGTATAGGGGTTTCCCGAAAAAAATATAGACTTATACTTTCCGTTGTAGTATTGTGTATTTATCGTGGGTCCAAAAACACCTAAACGATTTACATCAACCATAATGTCATGACATAGATAAAAAACCAGGCTGCATGCTCATGCAAGCCTGGTTTTTTTCATGCCTCTTACCGCTCGTTTTTGGTTTGGTACAGATACAGCGTAAGTGGAACGAAAATAGCGATAATCACTACGCAGACCCCGATTCCTGTCATGATCACAGGCATGGTTGACGTGCCGTTCATCAGTCCCCTGACCGTGGCTGCCGCCATGCTGATCGGATTCAGGTCGATGAGAATGCCCGTCCATTTCGGCATCGTCGACGAATCCACCAGAATGTTGCTGGCGAACAGCAGCGGGTATATCGCGATCATGCTCGACCCCGATACCGTCTCCGGCCGTTTGGCCACGACGCCGATCAGCGCAAATATCCAGCTGACACCGAATGCAAAGAACAGGATGAAGGCAATGGCAAGTGCCATTTGGATGACGCTGCCCTCGGGTCGGAAGCCCAGCGCAAGCCCCGTGCCCAGGGCTACGATTACGCCGATTGTATAGCGCACACCATCCGTCAGGATGGAGCCAAGCACCGAGGCCGGCTGCCAAAAGGGCAGCGTTCGAAATCGATTATATACCCCTTTGGTAATATCCGAGCATATCGTGGTTCCGCTATACACCGTCATAGGCACGACCGTCAGGATCAGAATGCCGGGCAATAGGAATTGAATATAAGCCCCGGTTGACCCGGCCATAGCGCCGCCGAACAAGTAACTAAATATAAACAGCAGCAGAACCGGCGACAGAACCGCGTCCATCACCAGACCAAACCCGTTGTGCTTCGTATGCTGCCAAGTTCTCCACATAAAGATTCGGATCGCCGTCAGGGCATGGGGAGGATCGGTATCGGCTTGGCGAACAGGCAGCACGCCGTCCTTATTCGCTGTATGATGGCTTACACTCATGGCGTGCCTCCCTTCGACTTCGCGCGGGTCAGTGACAGAAAGACCTCATCCAGACTCGGTTCGCTTAAGGCGAAATATTCAATAGCGAACCCGTTCTTCATCAGTGTATGAAGGGCCTGATTCGCAGCACTTGCATCCTTCACCGGAATTTTATGTACCAAGGGATGATCGTCCTGCAATAAGGTCAACGCGTGTTCCTCATTTAACAAAGTACCCAGCTTGTGCTGGTCGGCCGGTTCGTTGAATTGAATGGTTAACGTTCTGTTGCCAACGGAAGCCTTCAATTGCCGGGGCGTCCCTTCCGCAATCAGGCTCCCCTTATCCATCACGGCAATCCGGTCCGCCAACTGATCGGCTTCTTCCAGATATTGCGTCGTCAGCAGCACG
Source organism: Paenibacillus sp. FSL W7-1332 (assembly GCF_037969785.1). Lineage (NCBI taxonomy): Bacteria > Bacillati > Bacillota > Bacilli > Caryophanales > Paenibacillaceae > Paenibacillus > Paenibacillus sp. FSL W7-1332. The sequence continues at coordinate 5,515,041 of NZ_CP150209.1, forward strand.
GTGGTGCCCCGTTTCAAAAGCGACCTTACAACCTCCCACACTTGAATGCGGCTTTGCGGATCGAGGCCCGTTGTCGGCTCATCCAGAAAAATAACGTCGGGTTTCGTAACGATACTGGCGGCAATATCCAGCCGCCTCCGCATCCCGCCAGAGTAATGCAACAGCGCGCGGTCCTTTGCTTCGCTGAGTCCAAAGGATTCGATCAGCTCCTCGCTTACGGATCGAGCCGATTTCGCCGAATAACCGTAAAGCCTTGAAACCAACATTAAATTCTGAAGACCGGAGAGTCCCTCATCCAGTGCTGCAAACTGGCCTGTCAGGCTGATCTTTCTTCGAACGTGCCGGGCATTGCTTGCGACATCATACCCGGCCACGCATGCGAATCCCCCATCCGGCTTAACCAGGGTGGATAACATATGAATGGTGGTTGTTTTTCCGGCGCCGTTCGGACCCAACAAGGCAAACAGCTCTCCTTGCTCCACTCGCAGATCCATTCCTTGAACGACCCCAATGCCGTTATAAGATTTGCGAAGCTCTTTCGTTTCAATGGCGTAAGGCAAGTTTCACAACTCCTCCTCTTCCTATACAAATCGACCTCTAGATTGCCATGCTGCTTGCCCTTAAAAATCGTCCTTATGATCACGGACCCAATCAGCAAGCGTGGCTGCCGGCCGCCCTGTGACCTGCGCTACCGTCGGTAATACCGTATAACCGATCTCGGGCGGATTTTTTCCCATTTGCACAAAAAATTCAATCGACTCCTCGTCATAGCCTTGCTCTCTCCATTTCGCTCTCGCCTGTTCCTCGGTCAGTTCCACAAAGCGGATGTCCCTGCCTGTTACCTCGCTTATAATCCGAACCGCTTCGAATCGCGAGAGGGCTTCCGGTCCCGTAAGGAAATATTCTTGTCCATGGTGACCTTCCTCAAGAAGTGCGGCGACGGCAACGCGAGCGATATCGGCTTCGTGGATTCTCGCACTCAGCGCATGGCCGAACGGCTCACGAACGACTCCTTCGTGGCGGATCGATTCCTGCCAATCCACCAGAATATTCGCCATAAACTCGCATGGCTTGAGCAAAGTCCACTCCATTCCGCTGTCTCGAAGTGCAGCTTCCACAGGCCCTTCTTCATAGCCCACCAATACCGTTACCCGCTGTATGCCAGCCTTCTCGGCAAGCTCAATAATCCGCGGATCCGTCTGCAGGGTCCCGTATGCCTCATCACTGGAAATGATCAAATGCATGGCCCTCACGCCTTGCATGGCGGGGATCAGGCTATCCGGGTCATTGAGATTCCCGGCTACCACCTGTACACCCTCCGGCAGATTCGCTTGCTGCGGATTGCGTGATATCGCCCTCACTTCTATGCCTCGCTGCACAAGCTGCTGCACGATATGTTTTCCAACGGTTCCTGTAGCTCCTGTTACCAAAACGGTCATATGAAACTTCCTCCTCGAGTTTTAATCTAACGGTTCATATTCATTCATTGTTCATTGTTCATGGTCCATCATTCATAACGTTTACGGATTTCCTCCAGCTCCTGCAGCAGTTCGTCCTTCAATTCCGGCGGAGAGATGATCTCCACCTTTGCACCGTAGCTTAAAATCACCGAGATGGCATAGGCTTTGGTATAGAACACCGTTCGGACATCTAGGAATCCCTCCCCGGAGATGAAAGCCTCCGGAAATTGCTCGGTCACCCTCGGTCCGGCGGATGAATCGAAACGGAGATGAGCCTGTATGCCCTGCACCGCCTCCTGATCCTCCCGCACCAGGTTTCCTCTTGGGATGAACGTGTCGGTGGATATTTCAAGACTGGATATGCGCGATACTCTGAAGATTCGTTTCCCCTGTTTTAACAAGCAGTAGGCCTCCAAATACCACACGCCTTGTTCCCAGTACAGCTGCAGCGGCTCCACTTGCCGCTCCGAGCGGCTGCCGGATGTACTCGTATAGTGAAGGGTCATCAGGTTCGAGCGTTCAATGGCATTTAGAATGGGTCGTACCCATGCCCGCTCATGCTCCGACGTGCTCATATCGAATAGAATTTGTTCATGACATCCTCCGTTCAACAGGGCAGGCTGCAGGGTTCCAAGCTTATTCAGGATGGAAGTGTATCTCCCCTTCACAGTCCCTTCGACGCCCTTCAAAAGATTGTAGATCGCCAAAAAATCGTCAACGGAGAAGTGCTGCCTCGTCAGATAGAACCCGTTCATCAATTCAAAGCCGCCATCCGCACCGGGATAGGAAGCAACCGGAATGCCAGCCTGATTAATGAGGTCTACATCGCGGTAGATCGTACGAACCGAGACTTCATACCGGGCGGCAAGCGCCGTGGCCGTCACTCTTTGTTTGGTCAACAATTCCATCGTAATGCCTAGCAGCCGGTCGAGTTTCATCGGTAACACTCCTCGCGTCTCGTAGTTTTTGACTTCTGAATCGAATGATAAAGCATGAATCCTGACATCTAGTATGTCAGGATTACATATCGTTCCTGATGGAATGGGATTATTTTTTAGGAAAAGAGTAGATGAGGTGGGATAACAAAAAAAAGCTCCGTATCACGGAGCTTCCTGCATAGATTATATCAGTTCAAACTGTCTAACTGCTACTGAAACCATCCGCTGACAGCTAGCTGTTTCCGCTGTTATGCCAGCTGTTGCGCATTACGCGTTCCATTCGACCCATTCGCCATCCTGCGGAATCTTGATTTGGGCGCGCAGATCTTCCGCTGTCAGACGACTTGACAGCTCCTCTCTTGTCACAAGACAGTGGTTGTTCGCTTCCATATGGACTGCAACCGCCATCGTATATGGAGCATACCGAAGCAGTTCGATCGCATCACTCTCATCCATGGTGATCGGATCTCCTGTAAGAAACTATCTATTGATAATTTTTCATATGATGTATTTTTAATATAATTTCTTTTATTTCACCGCATTTTCTTCTGCCATCAATTCCCTCGCATATTCGTTCAAATTGATGGATTGGCCGTGATTCAGCCTCGATTTCTCCGCTGCGAACGCAATCAGATGGCTCCGCACGGAGGCACTGGCCGACGTCAGGCTCTCCTGCCCGTTATAGCTCCGAACCTCCTTCAGGAAGCTCGCCACAATTCCGCTGTCGCCCCCGCCATGTCCGCTCGACTGCGAAGGAATCGTAATCTCCGTTTTCTGCCCGGTCAGGAAATCGTAAACCGTAATCTTGCCTTCCTCTCCCCGAAGCTCGCCGCGGGTGCCCATGATCTGAATTCTGCGCTCCTGTTCATACGTAAACCCGCACATGCTGAACATTGCAGTGGCGCCGCCTTCAAACTCCATGTTGACGACCTGATGATCGACCACATTGTTATCGCTCCGATATACGCAGCGGCCATAGTCCGTATCGCGAAGCCCCTGAATGATGTTCGGCTTGGTCAGCTCCTGGGTGAAATGCCCCGCCCATCCCTTGTACTGATCGCTCAAGTAAAACCGGGGGGCCGAATATGGACAGGTTGCTTCTACCTGGCAATCGAGGCAGCGGTCGGCCGAACCTTCGGGGGCCTGCTCCTCACGGAAATGCATCAGGGAGCCAAACGAAGTGACCTGCGTGCAAGGCCGGTCCATCAGCCACGACAGCACATCCATGTCATGACAGGATTTGGCCAGTATCATCGGGCTGGCCTTGTCGGAATGATTCCAGTTCCCCCGCACAAAGCTGTGCGCGATATGCCAGTATCCCACATTCTCGTTCAGCTGGATCGAAGCCACCTCACCGATGGTCCCTTCCTGAATCACGCGTTTAATGGTACTCCAAAAAGGGGTATATCTCAGAACATGGCATATGGTCAGCAGCCGGTTGTTGCGAATGGCCGCCTGCTCCATCTCAAGACACTCCTTCGGTTCCGGAGACATCGGTTTCTCCAGAAGTACATGATACTGTTTCTCCAGCGCTTGCATGGTTGGGCCATAATGCATGCGATCCTGCGTGCAAATGACGGCGATATCGGCAAGCTTTGGCTCCGCCAGCAGCGGCTCCCAGGATTCATAGCACTGTTCCGGCGGAATTCCGAACCTCTCGGCAAATCGGATGCGCCGCGCCGGATCGGCCTCGGCCACGGCCACGAAGGTCAACTCGTGCGGGTAATCCAGGGCATAGGGGGCATACCCCCCGGCGCCGCGAGCGCCGGCCCCGATCAATATGGCTTTCAATTGTGTCATAACATGTCGCTCCTTTTAGGTTCTGTACACGTGTTTATTTGGTATATCGATCTGCCGCGGACTGGTAAATGGCCAGATAGCGCTCCGAGCCCATTTTTTGCAGGTTAGCTACATATTGGTCCCAGTTATCAAAGGACTCGTTCCCAGCTATGAATTTATCCCGCATTTCATCCACGTATGTGTGAATGTCGGTTTGGATACCGGTAAGCTCGGACTGCTCATCGGCCGTAAAGTTAAACGGCGGCCAGACCTTGTCTTGAGGGATGACGTACGGCTCGGCTTTTTTTGCGTTCTCTACAGAAGTCGGTAGGCCTTCCGCTCCCTTGAAATACTTCTGGGTCACGAAGCCCGGATAATATCCGCCGGGCCATATCAGATACTGACCTACCGCCTGGTCCAGATTGAGACCTTCCGGATTGTTCTTGATGTCGTCCACGTAATCCACATTGCCTTCTGCATCTTCCTTATACGTTTCGTCTTTCCAGCCCATGAAGAACATGCGGATGCCTTCGTCGCTGTAGAAGTAATCCATCCAGCGGATGAGCGCGGCCGGGTTCTTCGCTTTATCGGTCAGTACAAACATCCCGATGTTCCCCAGCGGAGAGCCCGTGGCGCTGAACATCTGGTCGCCGTGCGGCCCCTTCAATACCGGCAGCCCCACATAACCCTCCTGATTGTAGATGGCGACCGGATCCACGTTATCAACAACGCCGAGAAGGCCTTCAACGCCTTTGGCGTCCACCTCCGTGCTCTTCACGGACATGATATCCTGCTCCAGCAGGCCGTCCTTGTACAGCTTGTTCACGAATTGAAGCAGTTCCTTGTATCTTGGATCCGTCGGAATGAACCGGACCTTTCCGCTCGCCGGATCGGTATCCACGTTAATGTTCGAAGTTCCGTGATAATTGAGACCGAACGAGCCGCGCAAATAGTTGACGATGCCGGCAGTCCCCACGCCGCCCCAGGCATATTCATCCTTCTGGCCGTTGCCGTTCGGATCCTTCTCTTTGAACGCCTTCAACATATCGTAGAATTCATCCAGCGTCTGCGGCTCTTGAAGGCCAAGCTTGGTCAGCCACTCCGACTTCACCCACGGCGTTCCGTACAGCACGGACCGGAATTCCGGATCGTATATCGTCGGCAGCCCGTAAATGTTGCCGTCCGGCATTGTAATCCCCTTCTCGATAACCGGATACTTTTCCATGAGGGCTTTAAAATTCGGAGCGTGTTGATCAATCAGGTCATTCAGCGGAATAAAAGCGCCCTGCTTGCCGTATTTCAGCAGGTCTGTCCTTGGAAATGCGGAAGCATAGAACATTTCCGGATAATCGCCGCCGGCCAGCAGCAAGTTCCGTTTTTCCGCCAAATTGTCTTTGTGCACCGTGTCCCACTGCACCTGAATATTGGTCATTTTCTCATATTCCTGCCACAGCCTGATGTTGTTCCAGTCGGCGTTGGCAAAGAACTTTCCGGCAAAACCGGTCACCGTCATCTTGTCGTCGACAATCGGAAAACCCGTTTCATTTATCGCGGATTTCCCTTCACTCGAAGGGTCCGATTGAGCCGTTCCTCCCGAACCTTTCGAGCTGCAGCCCACCGCCAGCGATACCGACAACATGCAGGTCAACAGAAGACTTCCCCATTGCTTCAGCTTCATCCGTAATCCTCCCCTTTTCATGTTCCATCCATATTTCCATGCAAGAAATTATCCTTTGATGGCCCCAATCATCACGCCTTTGACAAAATATCGCTGCAGGAACGGATAGAGGGCCAGCACCGGAATATTCGCCACGACCAGCACCGCGTACTTAATGCCCTCCACTTCCCTCTGCTGCTTGATCGCCGATTCGGTCGACATTTTGACCATATCGTTCGTTTGTCCCTGAATCAAAATTTCGCGCAGGATGAGCTGCAGCGGAAATTTATCTTTATCCGATACATACAGAAGTGCATTGAAGAACGCATTCCAATGACCGACCGCATAGAACAATATGGTCACAGCGATAATCGGCATGGACAGCGGCAGTATAATACGGGTCAGGATTTTAATGTTCGAGCATCCATCAATCGTCGCGGCCTCCTGCAGCTCGCCGGGTATGGACTGCTGAAAGAAGGTGCGCATAATGATGATGTTCCAGATGGATACGGCATTCGGGATAATCATGACCCAGAGCGTATTCAGCATGCCGAGGTTCTTGATCAGCAAATATGTAGGAATGAGTCCTCCGCTGAAAAACATCGTGAAGACCAGCAGCGCCATGATCGCATTTCGCCCGACAAAATCCTTCCGGGACAGCGGATAGGCGGCAAGGATGGTCATCGTGAGATTAATGAACGTGCCAAGCGACGTATATACCAGCGTGTTGGAAAAGCCGCTGATGATATCCTTGTTCTGAAAAATTTTTACGTAGGAATTCAGGTTAACGCCCTTGGGCCACAGCAGCATCTCGCCCCTCAGAACCGCCTGCGGGTCGCTAAACGATGCGCTGAGCACAAAAACCAGCGGGTACATGACAATGATGGTAACCAGGATCAGAATCGTATAATTGATAACATTAAAAATGCGGTCCCCTCTGGTTTCAATTTGCATGGTTCTTTCACTCCCCTCTTTACCAAAGACTGGTCTCGCTCACGCGCTTCGAAATAAAGTTCACAACAACCAGCAGGACAAAATTGATGATGGAATTAAACAATCCAATGGCAGCGGAGAAACTGTACTCGGCATTCTGGATCCCCATTCGGTAGACGTAGGTGGCTATAATGTCGGAGCTCTCCATATTCAGGTTGTTTTGCATCAGGAGCACCTTTTCGAACCCGATACCCATAATGCTGCCCATATTGAGGATCAAGAGGATGATGATCGTTGGCATGATGCCAGGGATGTTAATATGCCATATGCGCTGAAGCCTGGTTGCACCATCGACGCGCGCCGCTTCGTGCAGCTGGTTGTCAATGCCGGCAAGGGCAGCCAAATAAATAATGGAGCTCCAGCCCATGGTCTGCCATACATCCGACAGAACGTAAAGAGACTTAAACCAAGAGGGTTCAGTCATGAAATTGATCGGCTGACCGCCGAACATTTCAATAAAATGATTGATGATGCCGTAACGGGGCGACAGGAAAATCATCATCATCCCGACAACGACCACGGTAGAGAGAAAGTGAGGCGCATATGTGATGGTCTGCACGAATTTCTTGAACCGTTCAGCCCGAACCTCGTTCATGAGCAAAGCCAGAATAATCGGGATCGGAAAACCGACGGCAAGACTGTATAAACCGATGCCCAGCGTGTTCTTGATCAGGCGCCAGAAATAATAACTGTTGAAAAAGCGATCGAAGTGCTCAAAGCCGACCCAGGGACTGCCCCATATCCCCTGCGTTGCTATAAAATCCTTAAAGGCGATCTGGATGCCGTACATCGGAACATACTGGAACAGGATGTAATAGGCGATGACCGGTGAAATCAGGGCATAAAGCTGCCAATTGCGTAAGACGCGATTCCACAGTAAGCGCTTACGTTTCGTTTCGGGAACCACGGTTGCTGCGGAGTGCAGGGGCGTATTTGCCAATGAGCATCACCTCGTATGTATGGGATTGGATTAACCTCGTTTCACCAGCAAAGCGATTCTGACTTGCCATCAAAACATGGGTATCCGCTCAACCAGCGGATCAGTTTCTTTACATGCATCGAGCTTGAAAAGTACTCGTTACTGATTTCCCTCCTTTGCTATGCAATCCGTCATATGACTAAGCTACCACCGCCTCAGCTAGCCGTTTGTTAAAATACGGTTATTGCAACACCCCTATATGTTAGGTATAGTAACGCCAAATTAATTTATAAATAAGACCCGAGCAGGCGGGTGTTATTTCATTTGCTTGGAGTGATTTTGGATATATTTTTGGATGATTACGGATTAAATTTGGATCCATACTGGTATATAAGGCACCATGCGAAGGGCCTATTTCATGAATGGGAGGAATTCTTTCTATTATCAAAACCTTTATATTACAAGGGATGAAAACGAAATTAATGACTAGAGTGAAGTTATGCGAAGAATCGTTTAGCAGTTACCAAGACCAGAAATATCATTCCAAACATCTGGTTGATTTCCACTCATGATAATATAGCAATATGGCATTGTCAAATACTTTTTTGGATTGTTTTGGCCCAAAAACCTCAATGTTTGGATGAGAAAGCACAAAAAACAGCTATCGGATTTCAAGCCGACAGCTGTTCAATAATCTTTATTTCATATTTAATGTTAACTAATCGAACATATCGAGTTAGTTAAATGTGTGTTCTGGTAAAACTTGAAGACTCCCGAACAATCAATGAGCATGGCAGCAATATTTTGGTTGCCACCTTGAAATGCCCGTCCAAATAATCCACGATTGATTTGGCAGCTACCCTGCCGATTTCATACTTCGGCACGGAGACAGAGCTTAACGGGGGCGTTGTATACTGGGCCACATCAATGTTATCCATCCCCACGATCGCGATATCTTCCGGGATTCTGCCTTGATTCTCGACAACGGCACGCATCGCCGGAATGGCCAGCATGTCGCTGGCACAAAAAACAGCCGTTGGCCATTGCTCTTTGGGAAGGCCTCCGAGCAGCTCGGACAGCTTGCTGAAGCTTCGATCCACATTCCATCCGGTATTCATCAGCCACTCCTCGCGCACCTCCAGGTTGGCTTCCAGCATAGCGAATTTATATCCAACATACCGTTCTTCGCTCTCCATCTGCTTGGAATACGCAGGCCCCCCGATATAGGCGATTCGCGTGTGTCCCTGGTCAATCAGGTGGCTTACGGCTGCCCTCGCGGATGAAATCCGGTCACAGTCTACAACCGGTACGGTCAGCCGCTCATCATTCAAACTCACTCCCATGATGGCAACGCCGGCCTGCTGTATCAGTTCAAACAGCTCCTTGTCATACCAACTGACGGCTACAATCCCCTGAGCTCCTGTCTCCCTCAGCATGAGGCGTATTTTGTCCGCATCGGCGACTTCCTCGCATGTACGAACGATCGCCGGGGGCTGTCCGAGCTCCTCCATTTTTTTATGGAAACCGGCAAGAACCGTTGAGAAATACGGGTGGTCGTCCATCAGGTTTTGGGGAACGACGCAGACAACCCGCTTATCGGCTATGCCGTTATCATGTACGCTTTGGGATGACTCAGGCAGTTTATAACCAAGATCAAGCGCCGCCTGCCGGATTTTCTGCTTGGTATCCTCGCTGACCGGACGGCTTGCATCATTGCTGATGGCACGCGAAACCGTAGATATGGATACCCCGACCCGTTCGGCAATATCTTTGAGCTTAGCCAATCGCATCTCCTCCTTCGCAAAATTTGGAACCAAATTTTCCGCCATCCATTGATCATAGCATAAACTTTCTGGTTTTGGGGCGTCAAATTGATGACTCTCATCGCTGAGAAGAAAGGAGATGTCTCATGGATTCTTTCGTTTACGAAAGTATGAAATGCTGCATTTTAAGCTATCCCACAGCACTGCGTCATCAGTGGTTATTCATTAAGCTTCCAATGGCGCGCGCCCCATGCTCTCCCGCTTTCCTAAACGGAAAAGTACAAACGACACGACCATGGCTATGGCAACGCCCCCGGCACCGATCCAGGTGATGGATGACAAGGACCATTGCTCAACGGCAACTCCTCCGATGCCTGCGCCAGCAGCCATGGCGAGCTGCATCACGGATTGGTTCAGGCCTAGCATGACCCCCGATGAATTCGGCTCCAGCTGAACGAGATTATACTGCTGTGTCGGACCGGAAGACCAGGCGGATAACGACCATATAACAAGAATTGCAAATACGGGGATGGCCGATACGGCTGCTTGAGTAAAAGTCAGAACGATTAACGCGAGAATATGCAGCATCATGCCCCCTGTTAATGTAAGCGGCACTCCCCATCGATCCGTACTGAATCCGCCGAACTTGGAGCCAATAAGGCTGGCAATGCCAAAGGCAAACAGCGCCGCACTAATCAGACCTTCGTTCAGACCGCTAACATGAAGAAGGTAAGGAGACAGGTACGTATAGGCAATAGAATACCCGCCCAGCCAGAAGAAGGTGATCGCCAAACCGAGTGCGACTTTAGGCTTTTTGAGCAGTGCGAATTGCTGGAGCAGCGGTACGGGAGCATCTCCTTTGGTGTGGGGAATCGCCTTGTACAGCACGATCATGGAAACAACCCCCAGAACGGCAATGAAACCGAACACTGATTTCCATCCAAAAGCAGCAGCTACGACACGGCCGAGAGGGACGCCGATAATCAGGGAAGCCGTGAAGCCCATGACAACCGTAGCGATCGAACTCGCCTGTTTACCCGGCGGCGCGATTTTGGCGGCGATCCCGAGCGCAGTTACAACTACCATTCCTGCGCCCATCGCCATAATAACGCGCGCAATTACAAACGGAATATACCCCGGAAGGGCAAATGACAGCAGATTTGCGATCACAAAAATACCCAATGAATAAACCAACAGCTTCCGTCTCTCCATTCTAGCGGTCAGTGCCATAAGAACGGGGGTTAAAATCGCGTAGACCAATGAGAAAATCGTGATCAGCTGACCGGCTGCGGTTATCGTAATTCCTAACGAATCCGCAATTTTATCCAAAACTCCCGATATAATATACTCCGATGTTCCTACTAAAAAACTAACGATCGCTAAAAAGTAAATTTTCCAAGCACTCGTCATGATTGTATTTCCACTCCTTTAATAATATTTATATATCACGATTTGTCGATATGTTAAACCAATAAAAAGACATATCGCAATATCTAGATGTGTGGTGCGAGACAATACTGAATATTTCCTTTTTTTTGAAGGAATCATTCAGTACCTGCTCTAAATCTCCTGCTTTAAATACTCTCCAATTTCTCGGATAGCCTCTTCATCCCGCTTATAATACGTAAATTTCCCAAGCCGCTCCGTCTTGATCAAACCCGCCCGATGCAGAATCGATAAATATTGCGATGCGGTGGACTGCGTCATATTCAATTTCTCGGTCACCTGGGTTACGCATACCCCGACTTTCCTCATATCAATCCCTTCGTGGGGTGTAAAATGTTGTTCCGGTTCCTTGAGCCACTGCAATATTTCAAGCCTTGATTCATTGGACAGCGCTTTAAAAACTTCGATTGGTTTCATACGTATCATTATATCGGGATTTATCGATATGTCAACCCGTTTCCCTTACTGATCCTCCGTACGAATGCCATAGCGTTTTACGGCACTCGCGTAGAACCATTCGTTTGCCGTATCCAGCGCCGTCTCTTCGTCGATCCAGCCAGATAGGAGCCGCTCCCACAGAAACTCGGCAGCCAGCTTCTTCACAAGCAAAATCTTGCCGTAACTCCATTCCATGCATCGGGCATCCGAGACGATAATCGAGTTCTTGCTTGCCGGGAGTGCCTCCAGACGGTACTGCATGCTGTCCCGGTAGGTGCTCGCCCGGAAGTTGAACCACCACATGCCGCCGACATGAACGTTCGGGAAATTCCAGGCCGCCTGCACGGCATCGAGATTGTTCAGCTCCGATGCAAGCACAAGCTCAAATTCACATCGGTACGACTCAAACAAAGCCGTCAGCTTAAGAATCCGCTCTGTATCATTGGCAGGGAACGCCGTGCCGCACCATGATCTCTCTACTCCGAGAAACAGTTGAACGAGCAGGCCATTCCGATCTGCAGCACCACATATGACGTGCAGCAGCTCCATCAGAATATCGCCTCGCCCGCTTGCCGGCCCAATCTCCTTACGGATGTGCGAACTCGACTCATACCGCGGCAGCGTTGTCATGATGCCCGGGAGGCCGGCTTCGCGAAATCCGTCAAGCAGCAGGTCAATCTCGCCTCTCACATCAAGTAAAGTCCTGGCAGGATCATTAGATTGCACGATGCGGTCAACCCATGGACCCAGCACTCCGTCAATCCGGGGGATCAGTACAGCATCATCCCGCATGCCTTGAAACGTTGTATGCTCCGGATGATTCACGACAAACCGGCGGATATTCATCCGGTCAGCCGTTTGCTGTGCCCAGCCCTCTTCGGTCGATGCGTGCCGTACGCGAGCCATGGCTTCCCGCACCGAATGTTCATCCTTGATGGTGACTCCGTATAACTCACGCATAATGGAGGTAAATACCCAGTTCATCAGCGTGCTTCTCGTTGATCGATAGGCTTTTAGAAAAGCGGCAATTCGCTCCTCCTCCGGTAATTTATCCGCTTCATCCGGGTATCCTCCAGCTTGGAGCTCTCGGTAAAACCAGAAGTAATGGGCGATTTCCCAAAAATCCCTTGCACCGAGCCGGTCACCGATAAGGTGAGTATGGGTATCGAAGACCGGCAGCCCCATGATTCGCTCGAAGAATACGGCTTGTTTGCCGCTCATATCATGCAAGCTCATATGAACATCTCCCTCTCTTCATGAATCGGTTATTTCCGGTTTTCCGAGACGACAATGCCCTTCCCTTCGTTGTAACGGTCCGTGGCTTCCTTAATGATCTCAAGGCCGCCCTTCTTCTTGTATTCCTCAATCACTTTCGGCCAATCCGAGATCGGCTCTCTGCCATAAATCATCTTGATCATATGATCAAGAACGAGCTTAGGCCCCACGTCATCGCCTTGCGGCGCGGTATCCGGATATTTGGAATAAGCGTCCAATGCCGGGGAGAAGCGGATCGACCCCAGACCTTCCTTGAAGACCACCGTATCCATGAACTTGATCATATCCTGTCCGTCCTCGGTAAGCTCTTCCTTTGCCTTGTTGTATACCATATCGTGGACGAACCAGAACATGCTGCGGAAGCCGTCTTCATCCATCGCTTCCGGCGTGGATGGAGGCGTAAACTTGACCGCGCCGTTCTCCCGGGTGAACGTTTCGCCTTCAATGCCGAACGAGAAATATGTCTCTGCCTCCGGCGTCAGCATCCAGTCAAAAAACTTGATAATGCCGACGGCCTTCTCTTCTGAGACCTTGCTGTTAATATAGTAGGATGTATTGATGCTTGAATACAGCAGATGGCCTCCTGTGTTCTCCGGACCGCGCGGCGAAGCAATGATATCGACCTTGGCATCTGGCACGGCATTTTTCAACTTACCGCGGAATCCCGAGAGAAGCTGGGCATTGGCTGACCACATGCCGGATTTACCGCTCTCAATGTTTTTGCCATAATCACTCGAGGTCAGGGTCGCAAAATCCTTAGGAATCAGACCTTCATCGTACATGGTCTTATAGGTCTCGAGCGCCTTCGTCATATTGTCCACGTCGAAGAACTTGGGAACGACCTCCCCGTTCTGGAGTTCGTACTGTGATGGCAGCACGTCGAACGCTCCCAGAATCGTGTCCGCATATTTAAAGTTCTCCCGCATTTGATACGGGAACTCCACGCCTTCCTTTTTCATCGCACGCATCACGTCCAGAAATTCATCCACCGTCTTTGGAGCAGGGAGCCCTGTCTTCTCCAGCAGATCGGTCCGGATATACAGCCCTCTCCGGGACGGGTTGGACAGCCATGCCGGTATTCCGTAAATTTTGCCGTCATAGCTTGTCTCCTGCCAGGCTTCCTTCGGCACACTCTTCATCAAGTTCGGAGCATGCTCCTTCAGCAAATCGTCAAGCGGCATAAATACGCCTGCTTCTACGGAACCGGACATTCCCTTGCTTGTAGCCCCTCCCACGTTCTGAACGACGTCAGGAATATCATTGGAGGCAAACATTAAAGTCATTTTGCTGTCGAAGTCCTTCAGCGGAAGCATCGTCAGTTCAATATCCGTATTGGTCAGCTTCTCAAGCTCCTTCACCCATCTCTCTTCATTTACATCCTTCGAACGCTCGGCATGTTTGTTTCCGCTGGTTGCCATGGACATCGTGAAAGACAGCTTGCCATCAGCGGCAGCGCTTGATGAACCGGAGGTTCCTCCATCCGCTTCCTTGGCACCATTACAGCCAACCGCTGTTACGGCGATTAGCGCACTCATCAAAACCAAACTCCATTTTCTTCTCATCCATATCGCTTCCTTCCATAATTCTCACCTGAAAATCTAAAGCGCTTTCATAATAACATCCAATTCCCTTGCATTAACATGTACTTTCTTCTGATCGCATGTGTTTTCCTATGCTGGCCGTTCAAGGAGACATGGTGCTTAATAACCATTTGAATTATATTTAATATACTAATTTAATAAAATTAGTTTACTTTGTTCATAGTTCGTTATATACTCTCCCTGCAAGTGAGAATAGAGGGGGAATAAGACTATGAAGACCATTTTAATTACAGGCACATCCTCAGGAATTGGAAGAGGAACCGCACAGTATTTTTGGGAGCGAGGATGGAACGTTATCGCAACCATGCGTTCGCCGGAGAAGGAGATGGAATTCATTCAGCGAGAGCGTATGCTGGTCACAAGACTCGATGTTGTACGGAAGGAAACGATCGAAACATCCATCGCTGAAGGGATTCGGCAATTCGGTAAAATCGATGTGCTGCTGAACAATGCAGGCTACGCAGCCACTGGCGCATTTGAAGCCGCAACGGATGAACAGGTAAGAAAACAGTTTGATGTCAACGTATTTGGTGTCCTCCAGACAACCCAGGCTATACTCCCCCATTTCAGAATGAACGGCGAGGGAACTATCATCAATGTTTCATCCGTTGGCGGCAGAGTTGCCTTTCCTCTTCTGTCTTTGTATCATGCGAGCAAGTGGGCCATCGAAGGGTTCTCGGAGTCCTTGTTCTATGAACTGGCCGCACAGAATATTAAGGTGAAAGTTGTAGAGCCCGGAAACGTTGCAACAGACTTTACCGGACGTTCATTGGATCTGCTGTCAGACCCTTCGCTGAATGCTTATGCAGCCTATTCAGAAACGGTGCTGCAAAAACAAATGGCCAGCTTTGAAACCAACGTCTCCACACCGGAGTTAATTGCGGAAACCATTTACGAAGCGGCTACAGATACATCCTCCCGTTTCCGCTATTTATCCGGGGCGGATGCTCATTTCTTGATGGATTTGCGAAGCAAAGCCTCGGAGGAGGAGTTTATGGCGGGGATCACGCAGCAGTTCAGCTGAAAATTAGAAACCACCAGCTCCCTTTTATTCGGAGCTGGTGGTTTCAGGTAATGCATCATTGATCGGAAGACAGAGGCTGTGCTTTCCCCCTACCTCGCACGGCTGGCAGTAAGGACAGCAAACCGAGAACAGCCAAGAACGCCCCAACCCATAGAGGCGACGCCAAGCCAAAACCAGCATCCATCGCCATCCCTCCGATGGAGGATCCAACAACAACGCCAAGGCTGATCACGGACCCATGCACCGTCGTAACAAGCGACCCCGTATCGGCAACCCGGGTGACCCGGGTCGCCATGGCCGGGTTCATGGGCACACCTGCTAAACCTACGATCACAACCGCAATCATAGCGATCACCTGGCTGTGCACAAACAGTCCGAATACCACTAAAGCCGCCGCTAGAGCGACCAACCCAATGGTGAGGATGTGCATCATATATTGATCCGCCAGTCTGCCGGTGACCATGTTGCCAAGCACCGTTGCTACACCGTATACGCCAAGCAGGATCGGAACCGCCTGAACGCCAAAGCCGGTAAGATCGGTTAAGATCGGCGAGAAATAACTGAATGCGGCAAAGGTAGCTCCGATAATCAGCATGCTTGTGGCATATGCAGCCCATAGATGGCGATTCTTGAAGGCAACAAACTCTCCACGAATGCCGGCCGATTCCGTTCTGGGCAAGGATGGGATCGTAAACAGCCCCACCAGGCCCGATGCCAATACCAGAACCACAACAGCCCAGAAGCTGGCACGCCAGCCTAATAGCTGCTCGATCCACATCGCCAGCGGAAGTCCGATCGCCGTTGCAACCATTAAACCGCCGAGGACGATCGACGCCGCCCTTCCACGCGATTCCGGGCCGACGAGGGAAAAGCTAATCGCAAGCGAGACGCCAAACGCCGCTGCAGAGGAGATACCCGTGATCACTCTGGCAGCCATCATCACTTCATATGTGGTCGCGACAGCGCCCAGCGTCTGACCGACAAGAAAAATGGCAGCCAATATCAAAAAGGCCTGTTTGCGCGGCACCTTCAATAGCCCTACCGTCAGCAGCGGTCCTCCTATAATCATGCCGGCGGCATAAGCGGTAATGAGATAACCGATGGCTGCAACCGAAACGCCGAATTCTGCCGAAAGCGAAGGCATAATGCCTGCTACCATAAACTCAGAGGTTGTCATCGAGAAAATCATAAGTCCTAATATATAAATGGATAAAGGCAATGGAAACCACTCCTGTCTTTTATTATTCCACACTTCTGTAATTATCGGTACAAAAATAGGATCCGTGAGTCCCGTAAGCTCGAATAAGACGCACTTCGCATACAATCAACTATTTTACCGATTAGTACAAAATAATCCAAAAAAATAAGCCACCTCGCCCTCTCTACATTTCGGCATGAAAGAACATGCCATTCCGCTGAAAGGACGTATTCCTCCATAATCTTCGCACCATGATCGGCTCCTCTCTCCTATAGTTTCCAGCTCATTATATATATTTTGTAACGATCGGTCAATAAGTGTGTTTTTAAAATCCATCGGTTACGGGCGGCCGCATACCCCACCTCTACATTAGAAGTAGACGTGAGGTATCCACCCTCCGCACCAGCTTTACGTTACCTTTATGACTTGGCCGTTGGTGAACGCAACCGTCTCATTAATGAATTATCGTGCATCCACCGGCGCTTGCAGCTGCACATCCTGGCCGGCATCAAGCAATACCGCGTTAATCCCGTTAAGAAAAGCCAACGCGCTTGCCTTAATGATATCCGTATCCATCGCGCGCCCGGAATAGGTTTTGCCTTGGTATTCGATTCGAATGTTTACCCGGCCGATGGCTTCTTTTCCCCTGGACAGACTGTTGATTTTGTAATCCTTCAACTGTACGTCCAAACCGACCAACGTTTTCATGGCGCTGTACAGCGCATCGATCGGGCCATCCCCCACCATGCTGTCCCTGAACGTCTCGCTGCCTTTTCTCAGCTTCACGGTTGCCGTCGGATACAGATCATTGGTCACGACCTGGAACGAATCCAGCTCATACAGATGACTGCTGACTTCTTCATGGATACGGTGCTGGGTCACCAGATAAAAAACGTCATGGTCGTATACTTCCTTCTTGGCATCGGCCAACTGCAGGAATTTCGCGAACAGCGCTTCAAAATCTTCGCCTTCGCCTGTCTCGAAGCCAAGCTTCTCCACCGCATTCTTGAACGCATGCCTTCCGGACCGCGCCGTCAGGATCAGCTCCATGCTGTCGGCGCCGACTTCCTCCGGCGACATAATCTCATAAACCTGTTTATCCTTCAGCAGGCCGTCCTGGTGAATGCCGGATGAGTGCGCGAATGCATTCTCACCCGTAATCGCCTTGTTCACCTGCACATCCAGGCCCGTCAAATGCGTCAGCAGCCGGGAGGTTCTAATCAGCTCCTTGAGCCGGATGTTGGTGGAGGCCTTAAAGTGATTCTCCCGGACCTTCAGTCCCATGACCACTTCTTCCAGCGATGTATTGCCTGCGCGCTCCCCTAAACCATTGATCGTGCATTCTACTTTCTGGGCACCATTTCTCACTGCGCTGAGCGTGTTCGCCGTAGCTAGCCCGAGATCGTTATGACAGTGAACGCTGAGAATAACCTGGTCGTTCAGATTCTTCAGTCGTTCATTGATTTTGCGAATCAATTCGCCGAACTCATCCGGAACGGCATAACCGACCGTATCCGGCACGTTTATCATCGTTGCTCCGGCCTTCACGACGGCTTCGATCGTTGTCCACAGATATTCAAAATCGGACCTGGATGCATCCTCCGTCGAATACTGGACATGAGGCAGCAGTGTTTTGGCATATTTCACCGCATCAACGCCCATCTGGAGCACCGCATCCTTGGAGCGATTGAATTTCTTCTCCACATGAATGTTCGAGGTGCCAAGCACGATATGAATCAGCGGATTTTGCGCAAGCTTAATGCTCTCATATACGGCATCGATATCGCCCTTCACCGCGCGTGCAAGCGCAGTAATGGAGACGCTATCGCCTACGGTTCGGGCGATTTCCTGAACCGCTTGAAAATCCCCTGCCGAAGACGCGGGAAAACCAGCCTCGATAATATCGACGTTCAGCCGCTTTAGCTGCTGCGCAAACTCGATTTTCTGCTGTACGTTCAGTTTGGCGCCCGGAACCTGCTCTCCGTCGCGCAAGGTTGTGTCCAATACGATAATATTGCGTTCCATTTGATATTCCTCCTCGATCATCGATCGTTCATTTTCATTCATTTATATCAAGCGGGGTTGGTTAAACCCGGAATTTAACCAACAAAAAAACCCCGCCTCTACGTATAGAGGCGGGGTTGAACCCGCGGTACCACTCTAATTCATTTTATGCAAAATGATCTTCTTCGATGGCCATCACCATCTATCCCTATAACGGTGGAACTCCGGCTAACCCTACATGATCAGGCAGCTGTTCATAGGCGAGTTCAAAGGGAACGACATTACCGTTTCACACCTTCCAACGGCTCTCTGAAAAGTCATTTCGCTTTTACTATTTCTAATCAAAACATTTCGATATGAATTTTGATAATTATCTTAAGGAATGAGAAGCGCTTTGTCAACCCTTTATCTTCCAGAAGCGAAAGAGTGCATTTTTTACAGCAATCCGGATTTCTTCACATTCGCCAGAAAATCATGGAATTCCGGAATATTCAGCTGCTGCGCCGCATCGGACAACGCCGTAGCCGGATCGGGATGAACTTCTACCATCACGCCGTCAGCTCCTGCAGCGAGAGCCGCTCTGGCACAAGGGGCCAGGATGTCCTTGCGGCCTGTGGAATGGGTCACGTCCACCAGCACCGGAAGATGCGTTTCTTGTTTCAGAATCGGCACCGCCGAGATGTCCAGGGTGTTTCTCGTCGCCTTCTCGTACGTCCGAATGCCGCGTTCAATCAGCATCACTTGCGTATTGCCGCGGGACACGATGTATTCCGCAGCGTGCACAAACTCATCGATCGTAGCCGCAAGTCCGCGTTTCAACAGCACCGGCGTCTGAACATCCCCTGCCGCTTTTAACAGCTCAAAGTTCTGCATGTTCCGCGCACCGATCTGAATGACGTCAATGTATTCGCACGCAAGCTCGATATGCGCAGGATCCACGATTTCGCTGATCGTCTTCAGGCCGAACTCGGACGCCACTTCCTTCAGAATTTTCAGGCCCTCAATGCCCAAGCCCTGAAAATCGTAAGGCGATGTTCTCGGTTTGAACGCGCCGCCGCGCATGACGGTTATGCCCGCTTCCTTAAGGGCAGCCGCAACCTGGCGTACTTGCTCATAACTCTCAACGGAGCATGGCCCTGCGATCATTACCGGCGTACCGCCGCCGATCACCGTATTGCCCAGCTGAATCAGCGTGTCTTCCTGCTTCTTCTTCCGGCTCACCAGCAAATGCTTCTTGTGATCGACTTGCTGCAGCTTCAAGGATGCCTGGAAAATCTGTTTAAATAAATGACGCACCGTTTCATTATCGAAAGGACCTTGGTTATGCTCCACCAGAGTATCCAACATTTTTTTCTCGCGTACCGGGTCAAAATCAGGAACTCCCTGCTTTTGCTTCTCCTGACCGATCTCCTGGGCGATTCGTGCCCGCTCCGACAACAGCTCCAGCAGTTGAAGATTAACGGAATCCAGCTCTGATCTTAATTGTTCCAAACGTCCTTGACTCATCTGAAATCTCTCCCTCACCTTTTATTTCTGGTTTATAAAAACAAAAAGACCCCCCGCCCGGAAAGGGACGAGGAGTCGTGGTACCACCCTTATTAGATATGCCGAAAAAAAGCAAACACATCTCACTTGAACCTCTTAACGCAAGGGTTACGGGTAAACCTACCCTCTGCACGCAACATGCAGATTATCAGCATACCAGCTCCGGAATGAACTTCAGCGGAGAACCTTCGCCCGGGCGCTCTCAGTCGGTGGCTGCCCTTTCCTGTCAGGAACGTTCTTTCGCTTACTCTTTCCATCATCGCTTGTTATAACATATCGTGTTGGTTAATTAAGAAGCATTGTATTACACTCCGAATTAAAATTGCAAGAGTTTTATTTAAAGCTTGGGTGCTTTGATGCAGTGAAGAAACTTTATTTCTGCTTTTTGCAGGTGTTCACAATCTCCATACACACATAGATCTTTCCCTTACTTATAGTGCATAAGCTGTGGAGTTGCCCTGAGGTCTGTTCATCCATTTCCCGTTCGTGAAATCGGGGAACGGAAGCATTGTGCCTCCAAGTTCAATCGACTGCTCGGATAGCGCGGTCACCGCCATCCAGGCGGCCATGTCGTACACATCGATCGGCATTTCCGTTTTCTTGAGCACACTCTCGACAAAAGCGCGCAAGCATAGATAGTCCATGCCGCCATGCCCTCCCCGTACGCCGTCTTTCAAATAATTC
This sequence comes from Paenibacillus sp. FSL W7-1332, assembly GCF_037969785.1. Lineage (NCBI taxonomy): Bacteria > Bacillati > Bacillota > Bacilli > Caryophanales > Paenibacillaceae > Paenibacillus > Paenibacillus sp. FSL W7-1332. Next base: position 5,535,765 of record NZ_CP150209.1, read on the forward strand.
GCCCACACCGGATGCTCGTACTCGTGGAAATAGGATTCGAACGGCTCCCATGCATGGGCCGGGCTTCGATCCTCGATATGAATAACGGCGCCGTCCTCCATCCAAATGCCCTTCGTTCCCTGTATGCGTCCCCCGCGGGAATATGGACGGGGCAGGGATGTATCGTGCGTCAACAGAATCGATTCACCGTTGGCGCACTGAATCATGGTGGTAACTATATCACCAAGAGCCATATCCGTAAGCGTAGCCGGGTGCTCGGCACCCAGGTTTCTGCGAGCCCACTCTGTTATTCCGCGCGTCTTGGTGGACATGGAGGAAAGCTTGGTAAGACGGTTGCCCCGGTTGATGTTCAGCATTTTGGCTGCTGGCCCCAGACCGTGGGTCGGGTACACATCGCCGTTGCGGTGCAAATAATTGTGGACGCGGTAATGGCGGTTTTCCACCCCCATCGCTACTTCTTCCCGGAGGTCATGCTGATAAGCCCCCTGACAGTGAAGCAGTTCCCCGAAAATCCCTTCTCTTACCATCCTCAGCAGCGCCATTTCTTCCCGGCCATAACAGCAGTTTTCCAGCAGCATGCAGGGCGTACCGGTCTCCTCATAGGTGCGAACCAGCTGCCAGCATTCCTCGAGGGAAGCAGCGCCTCCCACCTCCGATGCCACGGGCTTTCCCGCCCTCATCGCGGACACGGCGATCTCGCTGTGGCTGGTCCAGGATGAAGCGATGATAACAGCCGTTACATCCCTACGTGCAATCACTTCCCGATAATCCGTAGAGGAAGCAGGGACAGGACTTCCAGTTTCAGCAACCTGCCGTGCAGCCTCTTGAAGGCGATCCTCGTATAGATCCGAAATCGCCGTAATCTCCACATCCGGCATATCACTCAGCAGCCTCAGCAGATCCTTTCCACGTTTGCCGAGACCGACAAAGGCTAACCGAATCTTTTCTTGGGAATCGTTGTACCCGATCATATATGAACTACTCCTTCTATCATGAATTGGCCCCTTTAAACTTATGTTGATAAATGGCAGAACGAGGCTATGCCATCATTGTCCCCTGCCCCATCCGTTTCCGTTCATCGGACGAAAGATGCCGACCTCCGTGTAATTATTCCATTGGTTCGACGTATTGCCCGATCCGTTGATGCGGATAAATCTCGCCGTTACCTCGGGAAATTGGAATACTTCCGGTTGGGCGGTCGTTCCTGAGCTGAGTCCGTCCGGGTAAACCGTGTTCCAGTGGACCCCGTCAGTGGATGCCGTCACGGTAAAATAGGATCTGCGTGTTTCACCGCTGAAAAAAGCGATCGAAACCGCGCCCACCTTCCGGTTCTCGCCGAGATCGTATTGAATCCAATGCGATCCTTCCGATGTCCAGCGCGTCTCGTAATCTCCGTCGATCGTCTTGTCCGGGGTATATCCGTAGCTTGCCTGCGGAGAAGCGCTGGCTGTGACCTCCTGAATCGGCAAACGGTGACCAGGAGGGGGATCCCCAATCAACGGCCCAGGTACCAAAGCAACGGTATACCGATTGCGAACACCCGGATTGGATGGATCGGTCACATCGATATACGTCTTGCCGGGGATACCCTCGGCATATATGACAGCAGCGTCAAAATCGGAAACAACCTCTATCTCCGGAACCTTCGAGCGCTGATCGTACGGAACCGTCCATTCGTAGTAAGTTCGCTGCGGATCAAACCCGGCCAGAGCGGAGCCGTCCACCAGGATGGAATTCACTTCAGGCAGCCGGTCCCTTTCCTGCATGGGACCGTCCGGAATCGACCAATCGTCAAGACTGCGGAATTCCGGCGCTTCTTCCGGAAGCGGAGCCTCTTCGGTCAAAGGGACCATCCACAGCGACAGTCGGCCCCGGTTCGCGCCGGCCATATGAACAACCAGCTTGCGTATGTCGTGATTTACAGTTTGACCCGAAGGATTCGGCGTCCCTTCCAGCGGCTGGGCCATCATCTCGGAGAATGCCGCCCCTTCGGGAGCATCCAGCATTTTGACGTACAGTTTTTTGTCCTTCTGCGTCAGCACGGCTTCTTGGCCACTCCCGAGCACTTCAATATGCGCTTCCGTGTGCATGAACCAATAGAGCTCGGATGACGATTTTAAGTCAAATTCATCCTGCACGATCAACTGCTGGCGATCGCCGGTCAGCATTAATCCACGCCTGTAGGATAATGCATCTTTCGGATACCGCTCAGTTAGGTCGATAATGCCGAAAGCGCCCCGCGGCTTGGAAGCACTTCTTACAAGCGGTGCTCGCGCATCGTAATCCTGCATGAAGACGGGATTCGATTCCGGGTTCATTATCATCACGTTTTGTCCCTGTGCGCCCTTACGGTAATAGGTCCAGCGTTGTCCGCCGGCATAGTCCCAGAAGCCGGGCAGGTTATAGTTTTCCATCCCTAAATCCGTCGCCCACCGCTCACCCAGCGCATCGAACACAAATGTGCCTGCGTCCATATCGATATGGCTCAGCAATGTATCGTTAAAACCTTTCACCGAAGCGAAGGTATCGTTCAAGTTCGTCCATCCGCTACGCATGGATATCGATTCGATACCTGTGAATGTACGGTCCAGTGAAGGGGGCAACTCATCAAACATCCCCGGACGGTAAAACAGCAGGTAGTAAGGAGAAAAAGCCCCTTTACGACGGGTCAGTTCGCCTGCATACCAGGCGATGTGCGGCTGATCGTAGAAATCTGCCATCCAAAGGGTCTGGGGATGCACATTCGGTGTCGCCGAATCGTAAAAATTAAAGAATCCTCCCGGCCCCCATAAATGCAGCGGATACTCGCCGGATTCCTTCACCCCCTCAAGCTCGGCCAACCCGTAATCGGTTCCAAGCGTACGGTGCATGGCAGCCATCTTGAAAAATAGAAACTCCGTCCCGAACTGCCAATAATGCGGCCCCTCCGGCCACGATCCGTCCTCCGTAAAGAAACGGAGCGTATTCTGCAGCTTGCGATAAGACCCGCGCAGAATTTCAAGCCCGGCTTGCGTCACCTTCTCTTCATCGCCCAGCATGGCTAGCGCCGCAACGGAAAAGCTGCCATTATCCACCAAGTTGATGTTGTTATACTCCCCGTTATGGGTGAATTCGCCGCGATACCAGGAGAGCGCGTGGCTGAACGCATGCTTCATGACCGCCTCCCGTACCATGTTCCGCTGCTGTTCAGTCATGGCATCATACAGCCAGTCGTATGCGAGCGAAAATCCAAGCGTCATATACGTCATGGAGAGCATATTGTTATAACGTCCTCCCCAGTCGGGATATGCCGCGGCAGCCTCCAACTCCTCGATTGCCCGCCGAGCATAGGCTTCATCCCCGGTCAGCTGATACATCATCGATGTTCGAATCAGCAAATCCCGAACATTGCTGTTGCTGCCTCCATTCGCAAGATATCCGTACGGCTCCGTATCCAGCAGCCGATCCGCCTCCCGCTTCAACTGATCAAACCACTTTGTCACATATTCATCCTGCCCGATGAGTTCACGGATGGAAGCAAAATCACCGGCATCCGCAAACACGCGGGGATGTATGCCTTCATTACCGATGGAGGTCAATTGATCCAATAGATCCTCTTCATCCGGTACCACAAAAATACGGGTCTTCCCGGTCGCCGATTTTCCGGATGCTGTCGTCGCCGTAACTTCAAACGTATCGTAGCCGACTTCATTGGGGGCAGGCGTATAAGTAAAGGAGCCGTCCGAAGCCAGACTCATTTCACCGCGGGGAGACGTGCTGAGTGTCCATTCCACCTGTTCTTCCGACAACAGGCGGCCCAGTTGTCCGGTTAGCGGAGTGTTTTTTTCGGTCGAATACCACGTCAGATCCAAGAGCGGAGGCGAATCCAGAGGAAGCACCTCAATCTTCGCCGCGGCGGCTGCAGGTCCCCCATCCGCTCCATAAGCCAAGAAAATGAACGAATCGGCACCCGCGTAACCACGGTTCGGATAATACCGGAACGAACCATCAGGCAGGACCGATACCGTACCATTGCGTGGTGCAGCGGCCAGTTCAAATGAAACCGAAGCTCCCGAGCTGTCGGCAGCAGCTAGCTGTCCGTCTAGTACGCCATTCTCGCTAATGGATCCCAAGTAGGACTCGGCGATAAGCGATAGCGGCGTACCCACGGTAACGACGCCCTGTCTTGTTATCCCGCTCTGCGGGGACATAGCAGATATGACAGCATGACCGGTCGCATGCGCCGCCACCTCCCCGCTTTGATACACCGAAGCTACGACCGTGTTAGATGAAGCCCATTCCAGGAACGTATCTGAAGTATTCTCCGGCTCATAGGCTGCCTGGAAACGCCCGGTCTCTCCCGGTTGCAGGCTGATGGTCTGCCGGTCGAGTGTAATGTCCCGCAGCGGGACATACTCCCGCATGGAGAGCTGGTCGAACCAGACCGTACCCGCCGATTTCTCCAGAAAGGCCTCCACCTTTCCCTGAGGATTGGCATCCATGTCCGCAGCCACATGAACGACATGGCTGAAGTAGGTCCAATCCTTGGTCCCCCTTTCACCTTGAAACGCATAGCTAATGCTGCTGGTACCGCTTCTCTTGTACTGGAAGCGGACCAGCACCTGATCCGAAACGTTTTCCAGTTTATACATGCCGGTGAGCATATAACTCTTACCCGCTTCAATGCCTGCCGCAGGGAGCGTTATCGCTCCCCGGTCGGTTCCAGACACAGTACCGGTAATGGAGACAGAACGGGCCCCACTATAATAGACGGAGTCATCGACCGCAAACACCGGATTTCCTGCCGCCTTCCATTCACTGACATGCTCGGGAGCCACCTGGTCCAGCCAAGAAGCCTTCGTGGTCACGGCTTCAAAGTCCGAATTCAGCAGCAGATTGCTGCCTTGCGTATCCGCTTGATCTGCCCAAGCCTCACCTCTCGTCTTCGAAAGCCCACCTGCTGATAATGCGATAACAAGCACGATCATTAGCCAGCGTTTAAAGAACATCATCCAATCCCTCCCACTCACAGATTCATCAGATTTGCCTTGCTTTATGCTGCTCTTGCCCCTCATCTCCTCTCATCTCGAATTATTATACCTAGCATCATAACGCAAGCACCTTAGAGCCGTACAACATATCTTAAAAATTGATAATGCATCTTTAATCGGTATCATGCCGCCCGATATTTTTGTTCGGTTTTCTTATAAAAAAACTCGCCCCATAAGGGACGAGCGCTTAGTGAAATTTTTATGAAAATACACTTTATGCGAGGCTCTAACCTAGTTTATTCAGCATGCATTGCGGCCTTCTGCCCCTGTTGTTTCACCGGATTTCCCCAATACGTAAACAGGCGCCAGATATATTCGAATGGTCCCATCGGAAGCCGCTTCAACCAGACCCTGCTGAAGGCTGCTTGCAGAGCAAAAATGACGACAACTATCACCATCTGCCAGATCGGTTCGATCTTCCCATACCACCCCAATCCGTAGCTGTAAAAGATCAATCCGCAAAGGATCGATTGAAGCAAATAGTTGGTGAAGGCCATTTTTCCGGATAAGAAAATAAATCCAGTACCTTCTGCCACGTCTTATTCTGGTATAAAAGTGCAAACGCACCGATATAGCCCAGTGCCAAGAATGGTCCTCCAACGAATAAAACTACCGCCTCGCACCAGGATGGTAGTCCATCCGCTAGCGACATCACAAGTTGAAGAACAAGACCCAAACTACCTCCAATGACCACCAGACGGATGATCCCTTTTCGGTTCTTCTGGACCTCATGCAAAATACGACGCTTGCAGAAGTAGGCACCCATCAGGAACATCCCTAATACTTGGGGGTAGAAGACCACCATATTCAAGATGGAGCCGATGTAATCATTCAGCCGCTGAGCGATGATCTGGACCATCGTCCCCTCTCCGTATATGGCTGCATCCCGCTCCTGGAAATAAACACCTATCTGATGCGCATCCGCTTGGCTAAACGGCTCAAAGACCTGTCCAGCCGAAGAGCTCAGCAGACTTGCTCCCGTCAGCAGAACAGGAACGAGCAGCAGCAGGGATAGCGACCAGACCAGCAGCGTTCTTGGCTTGCAGCGTTGAAACAGCATCAGCAGAAAACCCATGAGTGCATAGTGGGTCAGAACGTCTCCGTACCAAATCAGAATTCCATGGATCAGACCGACTAGAAGCAAAGCCGTCAACCTTCGAGTATAGATGCGATTAAAGCTTCGTCCTTTTGCCTGACTGCTCTCCTGTAACATCACCATGCCAAAACCAAACAGGAAAGAGAATATCAATATGAATTTGCCGTCAATTACAATTCCGCGCAGCAGCATCAGGACTTCATTGTACCAGCCTGACCATAATTCAACCCCGAACGAAATGGTTTGCAGCGATGTCGTAAAAAACGTAATGTTTACCAAAAAAATGCCTAATAGTGCAAATCCCCTCAAGCTGTCAATGAGCCTTATTCTTGGCTGTAAATTCGTTGCCATCATCGTACCTCCTTATCAATGTGCCTTCAGGTTAAGGTACAATCATAAAGAAAGGATAAAGAAACTTATATTGAACTGTAAGTACATAGTAGCTTAGGCATCACTGCGCATGCGGATCATTCTTCCGATCGCTGTTGCCCCCAGATTTCTATCTATCCATTTAAGAATGGTTGAAATCCGGATGCTGTGTTTGCTTCCGATGCCAGCTTTCCTTTGGAAGGCTTTCAGGCGACCGCTATCGCTTCTCCAGAACGATTTCCGCCTGCTCCGTTGAAGGTTGGGCAATTATAAACTTCAAGTAATCGGACTTTCTTTATTCATTCTTTAGAAATGCGGTGTACACTAACTAGATAGATCTTTATAAATAGCTAGTTCTCGGAGGATGTAATAGATATGGCAAACGAAACGATCCTATTAGTCGATGATGAAGAAGAAATCATCTCTTTTATAGAAGATGCCCTGGAGCTTGAAGGCTATCAGGTACTAACTGCCGGAAGTGGACAGGAGGCGTTAATCCAGAGCAAACAGCAGCCGTCCCTGATCATACTCGATGTAATGATGCCTGATATGAACGGCATTGAGGTATGCGAGCAGCTTAGGGAAAGGACGCAGTGTCCCATTGTGTTCTTGAGTGCATGCCAAAGTGAAGTGGACCGAATTCGAGGGCTGGCTGCCGGCGGGGACGATTATTTGCTCAAGCCCTTTAGCCTTGCTGAATTAAAAGCCCGTATCCATGCCCATCTGCGGCGAGAACAGAGAATCCGCACCCACAAAGAACAGGGTTTCCTGCGCTTCCCAGCCCTGACGATCGATTGCAAGGGACATGCCGTTACCTGCAACGGGCACAACCTCGCTCTTACGAATAAGGAGTATCAGATCTTAGAACTGTTGGCGATGCATCAGGGGCAGGTCTTTTCCAGAGAGCAGATTTATGAGAAGTTATGGGGATTTGACGCTGAAGGGGACGACTCTACCATCACCGAGCATATTAAGAAAATACGGGCCAAGCTGGCCGCCCACGCACAGGACCGCAGCTATATTCAAACCGTATGGGGCATTGGCTACAAGTGGGATCCCAAATGATGAAACAGCGTTCCATCAAAAACACGTTCGCCCGCCATTTCGCCTCGATCCTGGCCTGCAGCTTGCTGGCTACGCTTGTAACCTGGGGACTGCTCGCGATGCTGCTTGGATACTTGTTCAACCATGACATCGCGTTCCCGGCCAATCATTATGAAGCTCAAATCCCTGTAATTTCGGAGTACGCCGAAGCCCGGGGCGATTCTGTCATGAGCAAGCAGGGACAAGCCGATCTGGAAAAGGTGATCCCCTCGCAGGGCATGTCCTACCTGGTAGTGTCCCTTACTGGCGAACCCCTATATGGTGATCTTCCTCTCAACGAATCACTTAGCCGGCAGAAAATACTGGCACGCTTGAACCAGACGCATAGAAGCATGAATCAAGTCGTGAAATACACTCCGGTTGTCTCCAGTGACGGAAATCTTGCAGGGGCTCTTCTGCTTGGATATAACCTGAAGGTGACGGCATCCAATCCGGCGCTGAATCCCTTGGTAACCATCGGTTCCCTCCTCTTTGTTCTGACGCCTTTTCTGTACATCATCTTGTTCACGCTAATATTCGGAAGGCGATTCAGCCGACAGATCAGCACTCCGCTGCAGCAGCTTCTGCAAGGAGCCGAGCAGATTAAAGAGCGAAATTTACACTTTTCGATGACAGGGACATCGTCAATAACGGAAGTTAACCGGCTTACACATGCTTTTGAGGACATGCGTCAAGAGCTGGAGCAATCCATCGAGCGGGAATGGAGATTGGAGCAGGATAGAAGCACCATGTTTGCAGCTCTCGCTCACGACCTTCGGACACCGCTTACGATTATTCAAGGACATGTTGAGGGCTTGGAGCAGATGAACGGGGAGTCTTACGAAGCCAAACGATCGCAATATCTTCAAGTCATCAAACGCAACACGACACGTGCTTCGAAGCTCCTTCAGGATATGAACACCATCGCAGAAATTGAGAAGGTCTCTTTTCGGCTTCAGCCGCTTCCCGTGGATCTTGAAGAGCTGGCAGAAGATAAAACCATGGAATATGCCGCTTTATGCAGCAATCAGAACATAACCTTCCATACAGAGATCAACGATAATCGATTGAACAAGAAGCCCGTCCTCTTGGATCCCTATCGCATCATGCAGGTACTGGATAATCTCGTTTCAAACAGCATTCGATATACTCCTGAAGCCGGACAGATTCTATGGCGGATCGAAATCACCGAGGAGCAGGTGATGATGGCTGTTACGGATAACGGAGCAGGCTTTGGGCAGCAGCAGGATCTGCAGCAGGTATTTAAGCAGTTTTATCAAGGGGATCATCATTCCTCCAGACAAAAAGGGCATTCCGGTCTGGGGCTGTATATCGCCAAACTTCTTATTCAGCATCATGGAGGGCATATTTCTGCCGAGAACACCCCGCCTCGCGGGGCGACGGTGCGCTTTACCATACCGATATCGAGCCAAGAACCTTAAACTTTTCCAAGCATAACGAAGAGGCATCCTCCATGATCCAATGGATCGAAGGATGCCTCACTCATTTTATGAAAGGCACTCTCTTTTCTTACTCGTATTCAAGCAATCCTTATACCTTCAGTCGATAAATCGCCTTATTGTCGAGTCCGCGGATCATCGGTGTCCACGGCTCCGTTTCAAGTGTCGTATCCAGGGCATCCTCTACCATCTGCAGCTTGGCATCCAGCAGATCGATATGATGCAGCGCGACGGCTTCAGCCGTCTGCGGCTGAACCGGGCTCCCCCACTCTCCCAGGTTATGGTGGGAAAGTACGAGATGCTGTAGTCCCAGTACCACTTCGGAATCCAGCGCGATGTCGTTCTGTATGGCCGCTTCCACGATCCAATTGGATGCCAGCGCGATATGTCCGATCAATTTTCCCTGATTGCTGTAGTCCGTAACAATGCCCATCTGAGCGATCATCTCTTCCGGCTTTGCGATATCATGAAGGATAATGCCCGCCCTAATCAAGTCCGGATTCAGAAACGGCCGCTGCTTGCAGATGAAATCGCCAATCTCCAGCATGCGGACAATATGATAGGCAAGTCCGGCAAAATAGGCATGATGATAGGTTTTGGCAGCCGGATAATGCATCAGCTTCTCTTCCACCTTCGACACACAATACTGCACAATGCTTCGTACCTGCGGCTCCGTAATCTCATTCATCGTAAGTTTGATCGTATGTAACAGATCCACGGGACGGATTGGCGCAGCCCTCACAAAATCGGTTAAGGAAACGCCGTCCTCATCCGTTGCTTTACGGATTCGGCTGATTTTGACTTGAGGCTGATCCCGGTAGCTCAGCACGGTTCCCCGGATTTTGACTAATTGCATCGGCAGGAACGTTTCTTTATCCTGTATGGTTACATCCCAGTACTTGGCCGAGATCTGGCCGCTCGCATCCGAGAGAATGATGTCAAAATAATCTTTCGGCGGCGTGCCGTTGGTCTGTCTCATATTTAATTCCTTCAGCAAGTAAAATCCAACAAAATCATCTTGAACGCTAAGTTTATTAATAGGTTTCATCTGGTTCCTCCCCAAAAAATCCCGTTAAGTTAACTATAACAAAGTCCCGTGCAATGAGTCTATTACACTGAAATATTCGCTTTGCAAAATCACAGAATCATTAGCCAAACTTCAGCTGTTGACTTTGACACCAGTGTCATCGTTTAGCATAGGGTTAGACTTATTGAGAGGAGCTATAATTCAAAATGAAAAACACTACGCAAAGTCAATCATCCGTGACGATCATAGGCCTGGGACCGATGGGTCAAGCCATGGCACGCACGTTACTGAATCACGGTTACGAGGTCACATTGTGGAATCGCACAGCCAGTAAAGCCAATGAGCTTGTTGATCAGGGAGCAATCAGAGCGTCCACAATTAAGGAAGCCTTGAATGCAAGCGAGGTAGTCATTCTCAGTCTTACGGATTACCATGCGATGTACGCTATTCTTGAAAAGGACTCAGACAGCCTCGCCGGCAAGGTATTCGTTAATCTAAGCTCGGACACCCCGGAGAAAGCCCGGGAAGCAGCCAAATGGCTGGCCGGACATGGCGCTTCGCATCTCACAGGCGGTGTGCAGGTCCCACCGTCGGGAATCGGAAAGCCGGAGTCGTTCACCTTTTACAGCGGCCCCTTGGATGTCTTCGAGTCCCAAAAGGAGTTGCTTGAAGTGCTGACGAGTACGGATTATCGGGGTGAAGATCCTGGGCTCGCCGCGCTATATTATCAGATCGGAATGGATATGTTCTGGACGGGGATGCTCAGTTATTTGCACGCTGTTGCAGTAGGCAAGGCTAACGGCATCACAGCAGAGCAATTGAAGCCTCATGCGATCAGCACGATGGCATCGCTGCCGCAATTCATTGAGTTCTATACGCCGCGCATCGATGCAGGAGAATATCCGGGGGACGTGGACCGGCTCGCTATGGGCGCTGCCAGCGTTGAGCATATCGTCCATACTACACATGACGCTGGGATTGACGCTTCACTGCCTGAAGCGGTGCTGGAGATCTTTAAACGGGGGTTGGCCAATGGCCGTGGCGGGGACAGCTTTACCAGCGTGATTGAAACGTTCATGAAGCCCGCGGATCATGTCATTGAACCATCCCGTGCTTCTAAGAGTCATCTCTAAATTTCGATTCCATCCTGCGAAGCGGATGGTAGCCGGTTTGGCAGGCAGGATGTGGATGATACAAGAAAAAGCACCTTCACAGGTGCTTTTTCTTGTATCATCGCCCAATTCGCACTCGAGTCTGGCTGTACTAAGGTTTCCACGCTCCCGGATGGTCGTCTTGGACCAAATCCAGCTCAACGGCTCTTGCGTTCGTCTCCACCTGCTCCACGCTCTTGCAGCCGGGAATGACACAGCTGACAGCCGGATGCTTTAAGCACCAGGCCAAGGCCCACTCGGCCATATTCACGCCCTCCGGCACTTCGTTCTGCTTGATCTCTTCCACAAGCTTCAGCTTGGCATTGATCTCGTCCTGGTCACGATTCTTGCGCACATTGTCGCTGAACACCGTTCCCGGCTTGTACTTTCCGCTTAAGTACCCGCTCGCAAGCGGAACTCGCGCCAACACGCCAAGATCCTGCTTCAAACATGAAGGGAAGACCTCTTCCTCCGGAGCTGGGTCCAGACGGTTATATACGACCTGAATGGCTTTGGCATTCACCTCCGCAGCCTTATCGGTTTGATAGATATTTCTGTTGCTTCCGATGGATATGCCCAGATTGCGGATCGTTCCCGCCTGAACCTGCTTGTCCAGCATCGTCCACATGTCATCATTGTTGAACACTTCATCCGAGCCGGAATGGAATTGATACAGGTCGATGTAATCGGTACGGAGCGCTTTAAGTGACTCTTCCAGCTGAATTCGGATCTGCTTCGCATCCCAAGCGTTCTCCCATTGCTCATGCCATCGATGACCAAACTTCGAGGCAATGACCCAATCCTCGCGGCGGTCGCGCGACAAGAAATCACCGATGAAATTCTCAGACATATGATGAGGACCATAACATTCGGCTGTATCCAACAGATTAACGCCGAGCTCCTTCGCATGCGTTAAGATGGCGTCGACTTCCTTTTGGTTGAAATCCTTCCCCCAATCTCCGCCAAACTGCCAGGTTCCCACACCGACTACCGATACTTTCAGATCGGTTTTTCCAAGACGTCTGTATTTCATATACTCACCCCTACTCTTTAGATTTGTGCGCCTATATCTTATGTGATATTGCAACCGTTTGCAACTCATGCTGCGGTCTCTTTTTTCTCGTCCATCACCCTTATTTTCATCCACTCGGATTGTTTAATAATAAGTCGTTATGGTGAACCCTATAATATGTAATCATTTCGTTATCATATAAAGGAATCAGAAAGGAGGATTGTCGGCGTGAATACCCGGACACTGGAGCAATGGATGCCGGACATTATAGAGAGTCTGAAAGCAAAAACACCCAATGACTTTCAGCGAATGATCGATGAATTTCTTCCTTATGACCTGGCCAGAATACATAGCCACCTCAGCGATACGGACCAAACCCGATTTCTGCAGTTTCTGAACGAGGAACAGCTGGCCGATATGGTTCAGGAAATGGAGCATGACCAGCAGATCGAAGTTTTGGGCAAGCTGGGCAAAGAAAAAACAGCCATCATCCTGGACTTGATGGATAACGATGACCTCGCCATTCTGCTTGATGAGCTCTCGCCTGAGCAGAAAGACGAATTCCTCAAGGGAATGCGGGACGAGGAATCCCAATTTGTCCTGAACCTGATGAAATACCCGCCGGAAACTGCGGGACGAATCATGACCAATCGTTATGTGTGGATTCCCCAGCATTACACCGTATCAGAGGTCGTCCAGAAGCTGAAAACCTACGTCTCCATTTCCGAAACGATCAACTATCTGTACGTCATTGACCAAGACAAGAAGCTAATGGGTGTGGTGTCCTACCGCGGTCTTATCTTGGCCGAACCGGATGAATATATGGTGGATATCATGCACAGCCGGGTACTGTCCGTACCTGTGGATGCCGATCAGGAGGAAGTCGCGCAGATAATCCAAAAATACGATTTGGTCGCCATCCCCGTCGTTGAACAGGATAACAAACTTGTAGGCATCATTACGGTTGACGATATTCTCGATGTCGTCATCAAGGAAGCCGATGAGGACATTCGGAAAATGAACGCCACCGGGGGCAAATCCATTGACTTCAACACCAAAGCAACCGTTGCCGCCTTTCGAAGATTACCGTGGCTGGTCCTGCTCTTATTCATCGGTCTGATCTCGGGAACGATCATTTCCCGATTTGAAGAGACGCTGGCACAGGTTGTGGCGCTAGCCTTCTTCATGCCCATGATTGCCGGAATGACCGGCAATACCGGCACGCAGTCGCTAGCTGTTATTGTACGCGGCCTGACTACGAAAGAAATGACCAAGTCGCTGGTGTTCCGGCTGTTAGCGAGAGAGCTGAAGGTCGGCTTGATGATCGGGGTCACATGCGGGATCCTGATATCCTTGATCGCATACTTCTGGCAGGGCAATGTTTATCTGGGGCTTGTGGTCGGAAGCTCGTTGATTGCAACACTCATCGTGGGCACGATGGCCGGCACCATCATCCCCCTCATTCTGTTCAAATTCAAGATTGATCCGGCTGTGGCCTCCGGTCCACTGATTACAACCATTAACGATATCCTGTCGCTTGTCATCTACTTTGGTATCGCCACCCTGTTTCTATCTTACATTTAGCCGAAATTTACGAACAGACAGCATCAATTAGGGTGAAAAAAGCCTTCCCGCACACGAGCAGGAAGTCTTTTGAGGCTCTGCCAGATCAAGTTAATCCACGGGTTTCTTATCCGGCAAGTTATTTAAACTCATGTCATCCCTGTTGGCATTGCTTAAACATTACCAAAAAGTGACTAGGTCACTTCAAAGTGCGTACTTCCCAAGCCGAACCCTAACGTGCAAAATGACATTAATCAAGAACAAGACGTTAGGAGATGAATATATGAATACAGATCAACGTTCACATCATTCGCAAAAGACGGCATTGGTAGTAGGGGCCAACGGGGTGATCGGCCGCAACCTCATCGAATACCTTGCGACGCTTCCCGATTGGAATATCGTCGGCGTATCGCGCCGAGGCGGCGAATCCACGAAACGTATAAGCTATCTATCGGCCGATTTGCTTGATCGCGAGGATACGGTCGCCAAATTAAGTCACTTATCGGAAGTAACGCACATCTTCTATGCCGCCTATCAGGACCGGCCAACTTGGGCCGAGCTCGTTGCCCCGAATCTGGCAATGCTCGTTCATGTTGTGGAAGCTATCGAGCCCATTGCCGCCAACCTGCAGCATGTCAGCCTGATGCAGGGATACAAGGTATACGGCGCTCATCTCGGTCCATTCAAAACGCCAGCACGGGAGACGGATGCAAACCATATGCCGCCAGAATTCAATATCGATCAGCAGAACTTCCTCGAGGAGCGGCAGCAAGGCAAAACCTGGACCTGGTCAGCCCTGCGTCCATCCGTAGTCAGCGGCTTCGCCCTTGGAAATCCGATGAATCTGGCGATGGTCATTGCCGTCTATGCCTCGATTTCGAAAGAGCTCGGCATACCTCTGCGTTTTCCAGGTAAGCCGGGGGCCTATCACAGTCTGCTGGAGATGACCGATGCCGATCTGCTCGCGAAGGCTACAGTATGGGCCGCAACCGATGAACGATGCGCCAATCAAGCATTTAACATCACGAATGGGGATCTGTTCCGTTGGAACGAGTTATGGCCGAAGATTGCGCAGTATTTTGAGATGGAAACCGCACCGCCTCTACAGATGAATCTGGAAGTTGTCATGGCAGATAAAGAGCCGATCTGGAATCGTATGGTTGAGAAGCATGGACTTGCGGAGCACACGTATCAAGAGGTTTCCTCCTGGAAGTTCGGTGATTTTGTGTTCTCATGGGATTATGATTTCTTTGCAGACGGTTCGAAGGCCCGCCGCTTCGGATTTCATGAGTATGTCGATACAGAGGCCATGTTCATGAACATCTTTGACGAGCTCCGGCGGCGTAAAGTCATTCCCTAAGTTATCGCGCAAGCTGCATGACAAAGAGCCGACTATACGTGGAATAGTCGGCTCCTTCATTTATCATACCTGTTAATGACGATCCTCAAATGCAGGCTTCTCCAGCACCATGGCGGATTCGCCGTATTTTCGCTCGATATGAATATCGCCCCATCGGCACATCAAATGGAGAATTTCCTTCAAGCTCCAGCCATACTCGCTCAGTTCATACTCTACCTTGGGTGGAACCTGATTGTACGTTTTTCGTACGATAACGCCCTCCTCCTCCAGCTCCCGCAGATGCTGTGTCAGCATTTTTTGCGTGATCTGGGGAATCAGGCTTAAAAATTCGCTATTTCGTCTTTTACCGAAAGTAAGATGAAAGAGAATGACCGGTTTCCACTTCCCGCCAATGACCTCCAGCGTTGCTTCCACCGCAGTATTGTAGACTTTATTAGGATTTTCCATGCGCGTACTCATCTTCCTTTCGATATGCTGAACCCTTCTTCTCCAACAAGCATATCATTTTCCCCCTTGCTTAGAGCATGTATACATACGATTTATCAGCAGTTCTACATAAAATGTCTCTTACAAAGATATACCATCTGATTTATGCTATCAACAGGGCACCTGATAACCAGTTGGATGGAAAATTTGAATAAGCTGTCGATTATAGATTCGAATATATGGATGAGAAAAAAAACGGCAGTTAGGTATCCCACTGCCGTTTCTATCATCCATAATATCATTTACTCTATTTGTCTATTCACTAATAACTATTCAAGGAAAGTTCATTAAGATTATCTGTTACGCAGGAACTTTTAGACATGGAATAATCGTAATTCGGATAAGCGGTAATGCAAATATCTTCACCGATTTGTTGTACAGATTGAATCTTTACGCGTACCGCGTCATCCATTAATTCCAAATCCGAGCCGCCATAGGGGGAGAAGGATTGCCGTCCCCCCAACACTTTGGGAGCAATATAAATCATCCATTTATCAATAAGGTTGGCTCGAAGGAATGATCCATTTACTTCGCTGCCTCCTTCTACCAGCAGGTCGGTAACACCTCGCTGATATAACATATCCGATAATGCATGGAGGTCCAGCCCGAAACGGTTCACTGGAACGAACAGAACTTCAATTCCTTTTTGCTGCAGCATGTGTACTCTTCCCGGATCAGCCCCCTCCTTCGTGACTACCCATGTCATTGCTTCCGAACAATCGGTAACTTTGGCATCTTCGGGCAACCTCAAATTCGAATCTAAAATTACCCGTATGGGATTCTTCCCACTTTCTTCCGGCAGTCGGGTCGTAAGGAGCGGATCATCGGCCAAAACCGTATTAATTCCTACTAATATGGCGTCGACTTTGTTTCTTAATTTATGTACTACAAGCTGTGTTTCATCACATGTAACCCATTTAGAATGCCCCGTTGACGCGGCAATTTTTCCGTCAAGCGTCATGGCTACCTGGGAAATGATAAACGGCCGTCGTTTTGACATATTGTGCACGAATCGTTCATTAAGTAACTCGGCTTCCTTCCCCAATACACCCACATCAACTTCTATTCCATTCTCTCTCAATAATTGAATGCCTCTTCCGGCCACCTTCGGATTCGGATCCTCCATCGCCACGACAACTCTTGCGACTCCCGAATTTAAGACTAATTCTATGCAAGGAGAGGATTGAGGGCTTGGTTCCAGCGTAACATAGAGCGTTGCGTCTTCGGTATACCCATCAGCCATCCGGAATGCGTGCACCTCTGCGTGAGGTTCCCCAGCCTTTCTATGAACACCTGCGCCGACTACTTGTCCGTCTTTGACTATCAGTGCGCCAACGACCGGGTTCGGATTGGTTTTCCCACTGGCCGTACCTGCCAAATCCAATGCCAGCTTCATAAATTGTTGGTCTAATTTCATATGATTAACACTCCCCATCATAATAAAGCGGTCTCCACCAAAGAGTCGTAAATATGACCCGATTTTTCGATCTTCGTTGCCAAATACCGATTATTATGCTCGGATACATCTCCCCAAATGGATTTATGATGATCGGTTAAAAGTCCCTTTTCCCGCAAAGACTGCAGCTTTCTAGGGTTGTTTGTAATAAGGGTGACTGGTTTTTGCCGCAAGCTTTGGAGTACACGTATGGCTTCATCATAAGATCGATGGTCATCTGCAAAGCCAAGGCTTAGATTGGCCTCTACAGTATCGCACCCCTCATCTTGCAAAAGATAAGCTAACGTTTTTGGGAAAAGCCCTATTCCGCGACCCTCGTGATTCGCCAAATAAAAGAGAGCTCCACTACCGTTTTCAATGATCATGCGCATGGATTGCCGCAGTTGGTAGCCGCAATCGCATCGTTTACTTCCAAAGATGTCTCCCGTATGGCAAATGCTGTGCATCCGTATCAAGGCATGCTCCTCATTGGCAAAATCGCCATATACTAGTACGGAAGACTGCTGATGTGAAGCGAGATCTGCCTGAGATAATGATTCCAGAATGTCATTCTTATCCACAAATGAATTGCCTGTATTTAACCATGTATACCATTTAAATACAGCCTCATGGTCCTCCAACTGCACAGGGAGCCGAACGGGACCAACAAGACCGATGTTGGGACATTCCGGCTGTTTAAGAATGGTTAATTTACTAGCTAGCAATTTCCTGACCTGGTCCATAATCATGAATACAACTCCTTGTTGGTTTAGATGGGGATCAATCGATTGGTTTGTTTCCCTCCTTGAAAACGTTGGCAGTTTTTACGTCAGCTACTACTTCTCCAACCTTAAAGAATTTGGTTAGAAAATCGAATTTTTTTATAAATAAACACAAAAAGCCCCTGTCTGAATAGACGGAGGCTTTTCCGTCGTATTCGGTAACTGGCTAGCATAGCGGATACGAGTGATCCGCCTTAGCCCCTATAGCTTTGCGTCGCCACTTTTCAGTGGGTTTGCCATTATCGTACGATGTCATTTCATAAAATAAATCCGCGATCATTGCCGAATATGGAAGAACACACCATATCGGAAACAATCGAAAGTAATAGCTTTTTATCATATAACTACCAGATGAATATAAAATACATTTTTATGAAATGCAACCTAAATATAAACATGACCCGAAAGAATCACCATAGATTGCCTTCTTCCCGCTTCACTTCCTCAACGATCGCTTGAACCCCTTCCTCAATCTGATCCAACCGTGCTCTGGAAATGCTGATACGTATAAACTTCTCGCGCATAAGGTTGTTAGATAGATAGAACAGCTTGCCGGACACCACATGAATGTTCCGCTCTTTCAGCCGCCTGATCAACCGCTCCAGGTTAACGGTCTGCGGCAGCTTAAACAGCTTATATATGCCGCCGTCGCCAGGCACGGCTTCAATCCATCCGGCTCCCTCGTATCGCTGCACAGCCGCATTCAGGGCTTGCATTCGGGTTTCATACTGGCTGTAAATCTTCTGTTTATGCCGTTCATACATTCCGTTGCTAATATAAATTTCAAGCGCCGCTTGGGACAGCAGCGACGTATCCCCATAACTTTTAAAAGCACGGAACGTATCGAGCAAACGTTCCGGCAGGACGACGGCTCCCAGGCGCAATCCTGGGAAAATAATCTTCGAGAAGCTCTTCAAATACACCACATGCGATGTTCGGTTGTAGGCATAGATGGGATCATATCCCCGTTCCTCGCCTAGATCAGCCATATAATCGTCTTCCACGATATAAACATCATATTTCGCCGCCAGGTTAGCAATGGCCTTTCTCTGCTCTGCGGTGTAGGAGTTGCCCAGCGGATTATGGTATCTCGACATCGTATAGAAAAATTTAATATGTCCGGATCGAAATTGCTCCTCCAGAGCCTTCAGGTCGATCCCCGCTGCCGTGCGGGTGATTCCGATAACGGGCACTCCTTCACTTTCCAACAGCTGCAAATAATTATTGTAGCTGGGCTGTTCGACCAGAATGACGGACTTTCCGCCGGGAAACGGCATTTTTGTCAAAATCTCAAGCGCCTGCTGGGCGCCTGCCGTAATCATAATCCTCTGCGCGGAAGTGAACACTTGAGCTCCTGCCAAATGGGAGACCAGGGTGCGGCGCAGTTTCTCCATTCCTTGCGGATCACCATAGGTAAACAGCTCATATTTATAGGTATCAATCGCCTTGTTCAGGCAATGCTGAAAATCCAGATACGGGAATACGTTCACGTCCGGAGAAGCCGACGCAAAATCAATCAAACTCTTATCCATGTTATTCGAATCCCCATCTTTCTGGACTACATAATAACCGCTTTGCGAAACCGAATAAATGGCGTGCCGTTTCTCAAGCTCAGTATAAGCACGAATCACCGTACTAATGCTGCACCCGTAGGATTGTGCCGCACTTCGAACGGAAGGAAGCTTCTGCCCTGAACGATATTGGCCTTCCTGAATTTTCGATTCCATATCGGTAAGAATGGATAAATATTTTTTCATGACCCCGCCCCCTCGCGACTCTTATTATACAGGATCTCAACACTGTATCGATACAGTTGTCAAAATAGGATATGGTTTCGAACCCATCATTATCCTATATTCAAGTAACCGTTCGCTGTGTTGGGAACACCTTCCCGGCCTTAAGAATGAAGATAACTACGATAGGGAGCTGATTCACATGCCATCCATTTCGCATGCCGATTTTTTAACTACTGTACGTGAACGTCAAGCGGTTAAACATTTTGATCCCCAACACAACCTCAGTCATGATGAGATTAAAGAAATGCTAGAGATTGCGAGTACCGCACCTTCTGCCTGGAATCTGCAGCATTGGACGTATCTTGCCATTACAGATAAGGCCACCAAAGACAAATTGTTACCCATCGCATATGGACAAAGGCAAATCGTAGAAGCCTCCGCTATCATCGCGGTTTTGGGAAACCTGCGGGCCCATCAACATGCTGAAGCGATATATGACCAAGCGGTTCGGGCAGGATTCATGCCAGAGGAGGTCAAAACGAATCTGGTCCGGCAAATAATGAATTCCTACACCCATGCGCCTGAACTTGCCCGGGAAGAAGCGATACGGAGCGCCTCCATGGCCGCCATGCAGCTCATGCTGGCTGCAAGGGCGCGCGGTCTTGATTCATGCCCGATGGGCGGATACAACTCAAGCCTTTTTATTGAAGCATTCGGGGTTCCGCGCCATTTGATCCCCGTTATGCTGGTTGCGATCGGTAAGAAGTCCGTACCGGCTCATCCTTCAACCCGTTTACCCCTAGAAGAGACGGTCTTTTGGAATCACTTCTAATGCTCAATCCAAAAAGATCTAATATTTTTAGGTGAAAAACCTAATTTTATTAGGTTTTTGGAGAGGAACACGTCTGATAAAATGAATACAAGCGCTTACAAAGTGATGATCCAAGGAGGAACCGTAATGAACAAGCCCGTACAGCCTAACGAACCGATCGTAACCCATATCTATACTGCAGACCCATCCGCCCACGTATTCGAGGGTAAAATTTATATTTATCCATCCCATGACCTGGATCATGAGAACACGTCCAATGATAACGGCGACCAGTATGACATGGAAGACTACCATGTTCTCTCGATGGAGAATGTGGATGCTCCCTGCGTGGACCATGGCGAAGCTCTTCATGTGAAGGATGTGCCATGGGCGAAGAAGCAAATGTGGGCACCGGATGCTGCCTTCAAGAACGACACTTACTATTTATACTTCCCTGCCAGGGATCATGACGATATTTTCCGCCTTGGCGTAGCAACAAGCTCGTCGCCTCACGGCCCCTTTAAACCGGAGCCTCATTACATCCCGGGCAGCTACAGCATCGACCCCGCCGTATTCGTGGATGACGACAACCGTGCCTATATTTACTTCGGCGGCCTCTGGGGTGGACAGCTGGAACAATGGCAGACCGGATCGCACATTCCGGATGCGGAAGGGCCTCCCGCAGACGCGCCTGCCATCGGACCGCGGGTCGCTGAGCTGAGCGATGACATGCTCACTTTCAAAGAGGCGCCCCAAGAAATATCCATCGTCGATGACAAAGGCAACCCGATTGTTGCAGGGGATGAAGAGCGGAGATATTTTGAAGGACCTTGGGTCCATAAATACAACGGAACCTACTATCTTTCTTATTCCACCGGCTCAACGCACAAAATCGTCTACGGCACGAGTCAAAGTCCAACGGGGCCTTTCGAGTTCAAAGGCACGATTCTAACCCCCGTAATCGGCTGGACGACCCATCACTCCATCGTTCAGTTCCAGGATAAATGGTACCTCTTCTACCATGACAGCTCCCTTTCCGGCGGAGCGGACAACAAACGCAGCGTCAAGTTTACCGAGCTGACCTACAATGAGGACGGCACCATTCAGACGATTCATCCGTACGACAAATAAGGCACGGGGAAGGCTGGATTCCAAGAGTATGGAGTCCAGCTTTTTCATTTCAATTTCTGTTCCCGATACGGATAAACTCGCGCTCTGCCGTATAATAAAACAAGCTGCCCCATCGTTCATGGAGTCAGCTTGCTGGCCGTTCAGGACGTTTATGTGTTGCAGCCCCGCCCGTTACACGCCCTTTTTAAACAAAGAGAAAGAGTAAATCGCCGGAGCCGCCACAATCAATATAATGACAGGAACGATTGCGACGGCAAGGTTCATCTTCAGAAACGCCGTCAGGATCATGAACGCTCCGCCTGCCATCCACAGGTATCCCGCAAAACGATGCGTTTTATTCCAATTATTCTGGCTGTTCAGCGTCCAAGGCAGCTTGATGCCCACCGTATAGTTCTGTTTGCTCTTCGGCAAATAATTTCCGGTGACCACGAGCAGCATGCCCACGAGAGCCGGTGCAATCGTCTGGATCGGCAGCTCGGCCCCCATGGCCTTGAATAGCGTGATCGGCATGAGAATGAGAGACAGCGCGGGGATGAGCCATAGACCCATCGTTCTTAAAACCGGGGCAGCGTTCATTTTCTTTGGATCGTTGTTAAGCGCTACATTGACTATGACGTTAATAACCGCTGTAATCAACGGAAGCACAAACGCCGCAACCGCCTTCGACACATAATTATCCGGATTGCCCGCCGCGTCCCAGTGAACAGCCACCTGCTCAGGCAATTGGTTATACAGCGTCATCGATAAAATAATCGGCAATAAACATATCAGCGTTGTTATAACCAGCATCGAACTATTCTTTTTCCTCATCTTGTTTCCCCCCGTTAAATTGTGAAAACCACAGCATGATTTCTTCGAAGACGGACACGTTGATCTCATAGTAAATATAATTTTTATATTTTGTTTCAAATATCAGTCCGGCCTTCTTCAGCTGCGACAGATGATACGAAATGGTCGCCCCGGTCATATCGAAATGTTGACCGATCTCTCCGGCTGACATTTTGCCGCGCTTGAGCATAACCAGGATGTCCCGTCTCACCGGATCAGATAACGCCTTGAATGTTTCCGGAAACCCCAATGTGCATCACCCAAATTTCTATTTAGAATTTCATCTAAATACATTATCGCTTATCCCTGCATCCAATTGCAATACCTATTTTGAAAAAATTCTAAATAGAAAGTGAAATGGGCATCCCATCGCCATGATAGTAATCGTAGTTTTCCTATAAACAACAAAAGCCCGCCACGGACCCGCATTACGCGCTGATCCATAGCAGGCTTGCTTCACGGCCTGTTTATCCAAGCACCTTCTCAAATACCGGAAAGCTTGCCGCTCTCCCTGGGAAATTCACTTCTCCCCGCAGGTCATAACCTAAGCCTTGATACAGCTTGAGCGCAGCCGTGTTCTTGGCATAGGTATCCAATCGTAGACTCGTGTAGCCCTCTCGCATGGCATATTCCTCGGAGAAGGCTATCAGTTTTCGCGCAACTCCCTGTCCTTGGGCTTCCGGATCGACAGCAAGCCGATGCATCATTAAATGAGGCCCTTTCATCTGCTTCCAGTTAATGGTCTCATACTGCTCATCCTGGGATTCGTCAAGGACGATGATCCCTAAGATGCGGCCTTCGCCCTCAGCTGCAAACAACGTTCCTCGCTGCAAATCCTCACCAATGACCTCTCGGTTCGGATACTGATCATCCCATTGATCGCTGCCTCCAGCCTGCATGACCGCAACACAGCGGGCTATCAATGCCATGATTTCTTGAAGCTCCTCTATTCGTCCTGTCCGTATGTTTATATTCATCGATGCACCTACTATTGTTTTTTTAGAACATTTTACTATTCTTGGACGGCTGCAACAACATGTAAACATGAAACTCAACGTCAACCCACGAATTACTTGGGTGGGATAATACCTTTAAAGGTTCCATTACAGATACCCTTTTATTCAAGCAATGTAAGAGTCACCTCTATCGTATTCGTTACGAATGAGCGCTCCGGACGGGATTTCAACATGACGGTCAACCCAATCAGCGATACGATCAGCGCTTGGGATAAAGCTTTCGCGTCTGTCCCGATCGCAAGCTCGCCCGATTGTATGCCTCGTTCAATGGTTTCTTGAAATATGACCGCCAAGTACATCTGATGCTCCCTTGTCAGAATTTCAAATTTCTCATCATGAGGCGCAAGCTCGACCATCGTATTGATACAAAAGCACCCTCGGCTGCTGCTTTCGGAATATTCCTTATCAACCACATTTTCAAAAAAAGCCCGAAACGCCTCCCTGACCGATCGATGGTTTTGCAGCCTGGCCCGCACCTCGGAAGCATGTGACATCGTGTATTTGCGCAGAGCTGTTTCGAACAGCTCCTTCTTGTCTCCAAAGGCTGAGTATATACTGGGCCGTTGAATGCCCATTCTGGAAGTCAAATCGCTTAATGAGGTAGCCTCATATCCCTTCTCCCAAAATAACTGCATTGCTGCATCTAATACTTTCTCTTCATCAAATTCGCGGACTCGTCCCATATTGAATTACCTCTCGTTACATTTGATTTTAAGGAAAACTTCATGATCACCGAAGGAGTAAAGAGCTACTTTCATTACCAATCAGTATAATTAAGTTTATGATGTGCGGATGCTTTTGTCAAACACCGATTTCCTGTATATTTCTGATTTATATTAGAAAATCCCGTTGTTTCTTAACGTTTGAAATAAACCTGTTGACATGGATCGTAAGGATGGGATATATTAATCGGGCGATTTATCATACCGATCAGTACATATAAAAATCGAAAGGGTTGGATTCACACAATGGAAGAGATGATAGCAAAAAAAGCGGTCCATAACGAAACAGCCGCGAATGCGTCACAGGGGACGGCGACTACGGCCAAATCCGGTAATCGTATGCCTCTGACTCGTTCCGTTACGTTATTGTTTGCGATTGCTTGCGGCATGTCCGTTGCCAATATCTACTTCGCTCAGCCGCTGCTCGATGAGCTGTCGTACGAGTTCAACTTGGACTATGCCGTCATTGGAATTCTGATTACCGTCACACAGATCTTTTATGCATTGGGACTGCTCCTGCTGGTGCCTCTGGGGGATTTACTGAACCAGCGCCGATTAATTATCGGTCAAATGGCGATCTCCGTGGCGGCTCTCGTGATCGTTGGTACTGCTTCATCCGGCGCGATGCTCTTTGCAGGTTTGGCTTTGGTCGGATTGCTTGCCGTTGTAACGCAGACGATTGTGGCGTTCGTGGCGACCGTAGCTGCTCCTGCTGAACGAGGGCGAGCCGTAGGCATGGTAACCAGCGGAATTGTGATCGGGATCCTTCTTGCGCGAACCATTTCAGGAGTTTTGAAGGATCTTGCAGGATGGCGTTCGGTTTATCTGGTTTCTGCTGCGTTGATGCTGTTCATGGTTTACGCATTATATAAGGTGCTGCGAAATGTTGAGCGTAAGGTAAAAACTCTTTCCTATTCTCAACTGCTCAAGTCGGTACTGGTGTTGTTCCTTCAAGAACGGCTACTACGTGTCCGCGCTGTTTTGGCTATGCTGATTTTTACAGCTTTCAGCATTTTGTGGACGCCATTAGTGCTGCCTCTTAGCGCACCGCCACTATCCCTTTCGCACTCTGCCATCGGGGCGTTTGGTCTCGTAGGCGTCGTGGGTGCATTGGCTGCAGCAAAAGCCGGTAAGCTAGCCGATCGAGGTTACGGACAAAGAACGACCGGAATTGCATTGTCCCTGCTATTGCTGTCATGGCTGCCGATCAGCTATACAGAACGGTCCCTGTTTACCTTAGTCATTGGTATTATTCTGCTGGACTTGGCGGTACAGGCGGTGCATGTCACGAATCAGAGTATGATTTTTGCATTGCGCCCGCAGGCGCGCAGTCGCATGGTTGCCGGGTATATGATTTTTTATTCCATCGGAAGTGCCGCCGGTTCCATTGCTTCGACCCATATCTATGCACAGTATGGTTGGCATGGAGTTTGTATGCTTGGAGCCTCCGTCAGCGCTATTGCCCTTATATTTTGGGCTGTGACCAAAGGCGATAAAGGTGCCCATTGACAATAAAATCAAACTACAAAAGATCGTACCCACAGGGTGGCGATCTTTTAGAATATCCACGAACAGTAGCTGCCTTGCCAGCCCATACGTCAATCATTTTGGAAACTCTCTATTTAGCGTTAAGGATGCCGTTCCTCAGAATAACAAAAGACACGCCGTATGGGCGTGCCTGCAACATATTCTTATGGTGTTTTCCCCAGGATCACTTCGCCTGTCGTCTTATTCCAGGACATCGGAATGCCAAGCTTTGTCGTGATCAACTCCAATGGAAACATGCTCGAATTAGCCAGGAATGGAATGCTGACATCTTCTCGCGTCATCTTCCCGTTCACTAATACAACGGCGGGATCACTGGATTTAATGGACACGGTATTCCCGCCATAAGAGAAAGACCATACCGGAAATCGATGATTTCCGTGTTTCGGATCCGGATTCGACTGTCCGCGCTTCACTTTGATCCCGAGGGCTTCAAAAACGCTAGTATACGGTACATACAGCTTGCCTTGCACAATAGCGGAAGAACCGTAGAAGCTAACCGATTGTCCGTTTGCCGTCCAGGATAGAGGAGACTGTACCATGACTGGATTCCCATCGTTCTCGTTAGGCGAGCCGCTGCCTTGATATTTCTCTTCTCCCCAAGCCAGCAGCTTACCGTCTTTGTTGGTTGCATAACCTGTATATCCATTGCTTCCCCAAAGCGCCTTGATACCTGTCAAACCTTTCACTTGAAAAGGCTTCGCCGCTGGGTCGTTGTATTTCCACTGCCAGACCGTGCCGTCATTTTTAAGCATGTACAAACGGTTAGACCCTGTTCTTATCTCTTGGATATCGTTTAATCCCTTCACCGCAGCCGGCACTTGCTGCTTTTCATTCACATTCCACCGCAGCACCGTCCCGTTCTCATGCAGCAGAAACACGTCATACCAATCCGCGGCGATTCCGGCAATGGAGGAAGTAACCAGCGGTTTAATCTCACGGAACTCACGCTCCAGCCGGTACCGATCGTAGAAGCTGTTATATACCGTTAACATATCAACACTGCCGTCATCACCGAGAATCAGCGCCTCATGTCCGGCGACCACTATTGTTTTTGCATTTATGACTCCCTTGATCGGAAAGTACTTTACCGTCATCTTTAAATGATCATTCGGATCAAACGTCGGATTCCATATCGTTGCAGACCCATCCTTATGCAATGCGACAGAACCATGGTTTGAAATAGCCAAGCTGGCTACATCCTTAAGTCCTTCCAGCTTGATCAGCCCTCCCCGTTTTTGGAAAGGTAACAACGGATCCCCGTTAATATAAGGAGAGTAATAATCGCCCCAGGCCCACACGTCCCCGTTCTTGTCCAAGGCAAATGAAGAATTGTCCCCTGCCGCCACCTGAACAATATCAGTTAAACCCGCGACTTGCTTTGGCACCAATTGATGAATGCTAGTCCCGTCACCTACTTGACCTGACTTGTTATAACCCCAGGCAGTCACGGAGCCGTCGCTCCATGCCGCAACACCATGTCCGCTGCCGCCAGCCACGCTTACCGGTGTATGCGGTGAATCTCCATGCACAGCTTCGGCAGCTCCCACACTGTCCATTGCCATACAATTGACTGCTAACAATATCGTCATTAACATATAAGCTACTCTACGATTCAATACCTTCAAGTATGAGGCCTCCATTCGCGATCTTTATAATGGTATATAATACCATACAAAAGATAGTATGGAAAAAACAGTAACTTCCCGATTTGCTTGCTGGTATCCGTAATACTTAGGGTTGCCGGATTCAGGCCTATGTCTGCTGAAACAAGGTTGCCGTCACCTGGCAGTCCGCGCACAGGAACATATAATAAATGCCTTCTCCATACTCCTCGATCTGTTCCCAATCCAGCTGCCCGATGAATGTCATGCTTTGGGAACAGCAGGAGCAGGAGGGATATACGGCGTCCTGAATCCAAGCCGGGTAGCCGCCGATTTGCGAAACCGCCGAACCGAGCGTCCAATAGGCCGCATAATAGCTGTTGCGGGGATGGTCCGCAAGCCGTAAGGACTGCCCCTCCGCCGCATAGCTTCTATCATCCTCCTCGGAATCAGGCTCCGGTAGATATTCCGGTTTAATATTAGCTTGGCTCCATTCGGATTTTCCGTGGAAATCCACATCCATATAGATCGTATCGTAACAGCTGCAATTCACACAGGTGCACACCCGCAGCCTCTCTCCGGTCAACCCCAAGAAATGAAGCTTCGGATGGCGGATGTCCAGATCCGTCAAGGTGGTCAGGCCGCTTCCGCACCATGGACAGAGAGCGGAATTCTCCTTCAAGAATTCTGCGGGTTCAGGTTCTGCTGCATAGGTGCTTTCTGATGGCACTATTTTCGCTATGGCGTAGCTGTCATGGTAGAATAGCCGGCGCTTACTTCCTTTCTCCGTAAGCTCCCAGCCCCCCTCATGCGCATAAGCTTCAGGCGGGACGTATAATTCCTCCGCCCATGATGGAGGCACGGTCCTCCATTCTTGAAATTGGTGCACGACCTGATCATCCCCGATCCAAGCCAGGGCGAGCAGCAGATGGTTGCGGTTATCCTTGTCCTGTTCCACTTGTTGAAGCAGCTCGTCTCGGCTACGGGCGGATGCATCTTTGAATAGAATGCCGGGGTAATAGATACCGCGCTCCATCAATGTCGGGATACAGGACTCAAGCGGCTTGTTCTGATAGCAGACCAGGGAAACAAGAATTTCCTGGCATGTGTCCTCATCACCTGCTTCCAGCAGATCAAGAGCAAAAGTCAGCAAGCGATCGGCCTCGCCTGGAGATAACGCCGAATATACCTCTTCTCTTTTCAGAGGATAGGGAATATATCGAATCAATGGATCCCGCTTCAGCGGGGCATGCATGATCTTAAGGATCCCTACAGGATCTGTAATCCCTTCATATAAGTCGATATCTCTCCGATTTTGTTCTATGTAACGCTGCCGTTCCGCACGCTCCATCTCCTGCTTGCACGGCATGCAATAACCGCCGGTCTTGGCCGCGGTTGCCGGTAATATCGTTGCCGAACATCCTTCGCTTCGGCATGGCAGCCGTTCTGTCATGCTAGCCCCTCCTTAATCTATGGCAAGTTCACTCAGTTGGATCCTGGCTCCTATTTCCTCACGGTCATGAATCTCCTTTATTAACTATAGCTTTCTTTTCATTCCCATATCAACAAGGAGCTCTCTTATAGACCACGACCGGCAAGGCTATGGGGTGTCGGCATATTAGGAGCATGGTAATTGAAAATAATCTTATAACGTCTCCATGGAATCGTGAGCACTGCTCCCTGAGCGCACGGTGTGTGGTCCGGGACATGCTCTACATTGTTACCCTTCAGATACGTTGTACATTGTGAATAGCATACTCCTTGTGTATGTACTCTTAACGGCGGAATCGGTTGGCGCATCGCTAAGCTCGCTCACCTAAGCGATTGCGCGAACCCTGTTCGCCACGTGGGATATAGCGGCTCCCAGCCGTACTCCTTCCGGGCTTTGGCGTTCGAAGCGCCGCGCTCGCCGCGCTTGCTCTCCGCTTGATATGCTGGAGCAGGCGCGTGCAGCGCCTCAGCATACAACGGCAGCCACAACGTACCGGCAGCAGGCTCGTCATCTACGATATTGACCGGCCCCGTCGGCCAGTCCAATGCCTGCAGTGCGGCATTCGCCGCATCCTCGACATGGAGAAATGACATAACGCCATCCGTTGCTGGAAGAGCTCGAGTTCGTACCTTTTCCGCCATGATTCCGTTGGCGTCGTACCACGTGCCGGGACCGTAGAACATTCCGTACCTTAGAATGACGTGGTTCGGCAGTTGTGCAACGGCATGTTCCAGCGAGATGATACCGTCTATCGTAGATTTGCGCGGCGGAGGCGCCTGGACATCCAGAGGGACGTTCTCGGTGGCGGGATAATCCCCGGGTTCATAGGCCCAGGCAATGCTCTGGGCAATCATGCGTTTAACGCCGTGGATCTGCGCGGCTTCTACCAGATGACGGGTGCCCTCCATCCGAATCCTCGCATTATCCTCCAGATTCCATTGGCTTAACGAAGTGAGCTGATGGATAATGACATCCGGCCGCACTTCCCCAATCGAGGCTATGATCCCTTCCCGATCAAAGGCATCCGCAACGATCCCCTTGGCTCCCCATGATTCGATCAGCCCTTTCCGCTGAGGGTCGTGGGTCATGCCGATAACTCCATGGCCGGCTTGCACCAATCTGGGAAGTAAACGCTGGCCGATAACGCCGGTAGAGCCCGCTACGAATATTTTCATAAATGACAACCCCCATTCCACTGCATATGAAGATAATTGATCCAACCCATCAAAAATGGGATATAGGCAGTTTCATCTTAGCATGACGGATGGGCAGCTATAAGTACCACTTTTCATCAAGTCAACCATGCCATTTCATTCGATTGAGAGGTTATCTCCACAGTTGGAAAGAGCATAGGACGCTCGCGTTTTTGACAAACGTGACGGAGCAGCGTAGTTGGGCAAGCACGAAGGACGCATTGGGACAAGCATGGATAGTGCAACCGCCTTTTGATAAATTCACAACATTATCGTAGTATTACAAGCGCGACAGAGTCGCAGCACCCGGAGTCAACAAGCGCGATAGAGCACCGCTGTACGTGAACCAAGCATTGTAGTTAAACAAGTACATAAAGTACATAGTTGGACAAGCACGACAGGGTATGCAGCACCCGAAGTTAAACAAGCGCGATAGAGCACCGCTGTACGTGAACTAGCATTGTAGTAAAACAGTGCATAAAACTCCGTAATTTTAGAAACACGACAGAGCACGCAGCACCCGCCGTCAACAAGCGCGACAGATCACGCAGCAATAAGCACTCTTCGTTCAACGCAAAAACGCACCACATCAAGGGGTGCGTTTTTGCGGGAACAACCTTCTTCTATCATTACTCTTCGTCTGTTACATCACTAACTGATACATGCATGTGGCTGTGCAGCTGCCGGCACTCCGGCTGATCACACACGCCATAGAAGGTAGCGATTCGATTCGTATCCACCGTATCGACTTCAGCGCTGCAATGCCTGCACAAGATGACGCCCATTTCCAACTTTTTAACGGAAGTGTTCATGCTTCACTCATCCTCTCCAGTATCA
The DNA here is from genome assembly GCF_037969785.1 of Paenibacillus sp. FSL W7-1332. Classification (NCBI taxonomy): domain Bacteria; kingdom Bacillati; phylum Bacillota; class Bacilli; order Caryophanales; family Paenibacillaceae; genus Paenibacillus; species Paenibacillus sp. FSL W7-1332. The sequence continues at coordinate 5,566,534 of NZ_CP150209.1, forward strand.
GATTGTTATGCATTTTTTATAATGATCTTCATGTAATTAATGTACAATATAAATAAATAATACACAATATATATTTATTAAATTGTTGAAATTCGTTATATATGACGTCATATTTATGAGGATAATATAAAAAAGCGCTCCATGTAGTAACATGAAGCGCTTCATGGCATGAATTTGCGAAAAATCACGCAATCACATGTTTTTTATCTTGGAAGAACTATATCGCTGTCACACATAGCTGGAGGCAATACTATTGCAAAACCCGCAAAACACGAGTTATACTAGCCATCATAAGGACGTGAAGAACACGCCGCTTCTATGCAAAGTGCCCCAATGAAGGATTGGGGTTCCATTGTATGGAGCGGCTTTTTTATTTTCTAGCGCAATCGCATTCCATCTAATACTAAGGAGGAAAAATGAACATGTCACGGTTTGATCAACAATATGAGCTCTGGATACACACGAATATTTTGAATGAAAAGAATCCCCGCAGGCTCGAAATCCTTCAGAAAGGGTTAGGCCACGGTACCGTCGAGTTTCTGCGCTCAGTGTGGTTTCCCGCAATCGGTAATTTCAATGACTTGCATCCGGAATGGGAAGTACGCGATTTCAGCAATGGTTATCGTTATTTAGACCTTGCCTACATGCCCGGTGGTGCGAGAGGAGGCATCGAAATCCAAGGATACGGCCCGCATGCCCGCGATTTGGACGTAAGAAGGTTTAAGGATTTATGCCGCCGTCACTGCTTACTGGCACTGGATGATTGGACATTCCTTCCCATTGCTTACCCCTCCATCGTCGAAGAGCCAAAACAATGCCAGCAGCTCATTTTATCCTTCGTCGGCAGATTTGTGGCGTCAGATGTACCTGCGTCCTTAAGTTGGCTGGAGGCAGAAGCTGTCCGATTTGCGCGGCGATTGCTACGCCCGATAACCCCATTAGAACTCGCAAATCATCTTAGGGTGAGTGACCGGCATACCCGACGCTTATTGCATAAACTGGTCGAGCTTCAGATACTGGACATAGCAAGCGGTGAACAACGAGCCCGTACCTATAAACTCCGCTTGTAACACAGTACCTGACAGGAGCACGTATCAGTTCCTTCAGATACCCAAGAGACGAATAAACAAACTAGTGGACACCAAATCCGTTATTCCGAAAAAAACAGCCACTTTTCCCGTTCTTCCGGACTCAGAATCCGCTATTTACTTAAAAAACCACAAATTATCACCATTCTTTATGTAATAGCGGATCTGGTGTCCTCATATTGCCCAAAACCCACCCGTCCAGACGTAATAGCGGAACCTCTGTCCTCATATTACCCAAACCCACCCGTCGGGACGTACAGCGGAACCTCTGTCCTCATAACGTCGCAGTAGCCCACCGCGAAACCACGCCTCATAAAAACATCTCTAAACTCCGCTCATCTCTAAAGTCAGCTTGTAACACAGTACCTGACGGGTGCACGTATCCGTTCCTGCAGATACCCAAATGACGAATAAACAAACTAGTGGACACCAGATCCGTTATTCCGAAAAAAACAGCCACTTTTCCCGTTCTTCCGGACTCAGAATCCGCTATTTACTTAAAAAACCACAAATTATCGCCCTTCTCTATGCAATAGCGGAACTGGTGTCCTCATATTGCCCAAAACCCACCCATCCAGACGTAATAGCGGAACCTCTGTCCTCATATTACCCTAAACCCACCCTACGAGACGTAATAGCGAACCTAAGTCCTCATAACGTTGGAGTAGTCAATTCAATCCGGTTGATAACCCTACGGTCCATATAACGGAATCTGTTCAGTTCGGCACCATCACCCGGTTTTGCAGCGTCGTCAGCATCTCATCCCAATAACACCTCATGATCTCTCTCATATAAACATCATCGAGCATCTCCTGGTGAATCGCGATGGTTGTTTTTCCAGTCTTCGTGGACAACACATAGATTTGCAGCCGGGACGGGTTGTCCCACTCCTTGCGTTTCCAAGTCAAGCGCAGCTTATGGTAGGGTACGACCACCGTAATTTTGCCGGACACGCCTTCCTTCGATTCATACTCATGCCCGACCTGCAGCTCCAGAGAAGGAACATCCCCGATCCATAATGACAGTCCCTCGGAAGACATGAGGAAATCCCAAACCCTCTCTTTTGTCGCGGCCATCGTCTTTCTGACCCCGATCTGCACCCCGGCATCTTTGGATAAGCCGACGGGCACCCGCCCCATGACCTGCTCATACATGACGGCGATCCACTCGCCCCATTCCCCGGATACTTGATGCTGCTCAACGATATGGTTTCGGATCTGCTCATGTGACCAGAGCGGGCCCACTTCCTGCCCAAGGGCCACAATCCATTCCTCCCACGAACGTTCGGTTGCTTTCATCACTTCTTGTTTAAAAATCGTGCCTGCCATCGAGCTCTCTCCTCCCTGACGCTATCTGTTGGAGTTCATTATATAATACAAACACTGACAAAGAAGGTCAGTGTTTATCTTCAGGATTGATAATATTTCAAGAGGGACTCCGCAATGTCGATCATGCCTGATTTCAGTTCCTCGGGCCCGATGATTCGAATCTTCCCGCCAAATGACAATAGGTAGTAGGCAACTTGCGTGTATAACATATGCTCATCCAGCCTGAACACCGCATGCTCCGCCGTACGTTCGACGAGGGCTTGACTGAGCAGCCAATGCGCGCATAAATCGTCCAAAGCTTGAGGGAGGCCTTGGATATGTACGGAAACCAAATGAGGATTGGATTCGGAACCTTGCCCCGATAACAAGCTGTCCAATACGTATTCCCGCGGGGAAAACGACGCCGGACGGTCAAACGCGTTGTCGGTATGCCGGATATCGCGCATACGGTCGACGCGGAAGCAGCGAATTTCACCGCGCAGATGGCAATGGCCCACCGCGTACCATTTGCTTTTCCAATGGACGAGTCCGTAAGGATCCAGGATACGTGGTTGTGTTATACCGTCATAGCCTGTGGCGTAGTCGATCTCGAGGCTGGATTGCCGGTCGATCCCCGCCTCGATCTCATGCAGTATCCTGGTAAGCGAAGAAGCTGTAGGAGGATGGATGGCCTCAATACTGCTTTCGTGGCGCTCCAAACGCTCCAGCTGCTCGGAATTCGTATATCGTTTTATTTTGGAAACGGCTCGATTAAGCGGCTCTTCGGATGGATAACCCGCTTCCCGTGCGAATGCGGCGGCATGAAGAAGCGCCCTTTGCTCATCGGCCTCAAAAAACAGCGGCTCCAGCTTGATATGCTCCGGGATGGAGTAGCCTCCATCGCGCCCAATCTCGGATACGACAGGCACGCCGGACATGCAGAGCGCGTCAATGCATCGGTAAACCGTCCGGATATGTACGCCCAGCTCCTCCGATAGTTGTTTAGCGGTTATTCTTCTTCGCGATTTCAGCAGCCATAGCATCGCCAGCATATTATCGGCTTTAGACATCGTTATGCAGCAGCCCTTCCCTTGGAATTCATATATGTGATCACATTATATATCACTTCCTAGTAGAAGGTTTAGAGATTTCTTCCTGCTTAATCCGGATGGTAATCACTGATTCCCCACGTTCTAATGAGAAAAGCCAACCCTCTGCAGGATCGGCTAGTCAATGAGTACATCGTGCGGCACTGCTACCTGTGTCCGCACGGTGAGTGGTCCGGGGCATGCTTGAATGTCTGTCTATACCTTGAATGTCTCTCTATATCCTTGGATGGCTGCTATATCCTTGAATGATGCCTAACTTCATCAGCTCTCATAATCATGCTCCGCCGTGAATGATGCCTAACTTCATCAGCTGTCATAATCATGCCCGCCGTGAATGATGACTTTTCCTCAATGATCATGGTCCACCGTGATGACAACGCTGCCCCTCTTGCGACCTTCATCCACATACCGGTGCGCCTCGGCCATTTGCTCCAATGCATACCTTCTGTCGATGACCGGCTTGATCTTCCCCGTTCCCAGCAGCTCCGCTAGCAATCTCAGATCCTCCATCAGCACCTTGGCTACCCCTTGCCCTTCAACGGTTACATAGCTCCCGCCCGGGGTGAGCAAATGCTTGCATTTGGATTTTGGCAGTTTACCGACCGCGTCCAGAATAATGTCGTATCGATCTCCGGTCGTCGTAATGTCCTCTTTGGTATAATCAAGGACCCGATCGGCTCCGAGCGACCTCACCATCCCCATATTCACGGCACTGCAAACGCCGGTTACCTCTGCTCCATAATGTTGCTTAGCAAGCTGTACGGCTAACGTCCCAACCGCACCGGACGCTCCGTAAATCAGAACCTTGTGTCCCTGCCGGATATTCCCTTTTCTAAGAAAATGCAGGGCCGTCGTTCCTCCGAAAGATACGGCGGCGGCATCGTCATAAGTCACATGATCGGGCTTTAACAGCAATAACGCATCTTCACGCATGCAGATATATTGGGCATACGTACCGAATTGCATTCCCCTGAATGCCAAGACCTGATCGCCTACCTTGAATCGCGTAACATCCCTGCCAATCGCTTCGACTTCCCCCGCCAGCTCTACCCCGAGTATCGGTTGTCTTGGCTTTCTCAGACCCAGCACCAGCCGCATGGGAATCCTGTACAAAAGAGGACTGCGAAATCCCCGCACGCGGCAATCCCCCGAATTGACGGTGGTTGCATAAATTTTGATCCGAATTTCGCGATCCTTTGGGATCGGCTTCTCTACCTCTTGCAGCTGTAAAACATCCGGTGCTCCATAAGCGGTGCATACCATTGCTTTCATGGGTTTCCTCCAAACTGGCATTTGCAATCAGTATATCTGCCGTCAGGTACCGGAACATAGATACTTAAGTATGGTTTTCTTATGGACAGCACAGTATGGTTCTCTCATGAATAGCGGTATAGGAAGGGAGATAGCCATGGATGAATATGTATACTACGATTGTCACCTTATAGTAAACCCAGCTCTCGCGCTCGCGCTACAGCTTCGGTACGGCGCGTGGCCTGGAGTTTATCGAAAATCATCCGGTTATGCCCTTTCACGGTGCTGAGCGTAACAAAAAGCCTCTCGCTAATCTGACGATTCGATAGCCCCTCGGCAATGAGACGCAGAACCTCCATCTCCCGCCGGCTTAGCGGCTCAATCAGAGAATCCGCAGGCTGAACAAACCCAGGAACGAATACGGATGTGACTCCACGTTTCAGTCCTTCAGCCTCAAATGCATGCAGCAATCGCTCCAGATAGTCACGGATGGGCCATAACAGCTTCTGCTCCGGTTTGTCTACGGCTCCTCTTAAGGGCAGCTGCTTGGGTTTGTCTACAGCTTCACTTAACAGCTTCTGCTTCGATTTGTTTACAGCTTCGCTTAATGGCCAATGCTTCGGCTTATCTATCTTCTGCCTCGGTTTGCTCAAAGCTGCTGCGTTGATCAATTCCCGCATCGGCTCCCCTTCATCGATAAACATCCGGATGAAGCCGCCCGGCTCGCCCATCTCCAGCACATCCGCAATAACTTGTGCCGCTCTCCGTTTCTCCCCATGGGCGTGAAGGGCCAAAGCCTGCAGCACCATCACCTTAAGCTGTTCGTTCATCCATTCTTTAACTTCCATATCCGTCCGCAGCTGTTCGAGGATCACCAGCGCTGTCGCCGTATCCCCCTGTGCCAGCAGCACCCTGGCTAGGCTTAGCTTGAGCTCAAACCTCTGGGCAAGCTGCAACGCTGAACTGACATCCCCTTGCCGCAGCAGGGCAAGCACCTGTGCTTCGGCAATATGGGGCAGCTGATGCGTGAAATGATACTGACGGGCGAAGTGATCCGCCTTGGCTAACATGGCAGCCGCTTCGCTCACCGCTCCCCGTGTAAGCTTCAGCCTTGCGAGAAACACCTCGCAGGCCACGCCCCTGTCGATATGCTCGAACTGCCCGGCCAAGCGGAGGGCCAGCTGTCCATGCTGTTCCGCGGCATCCAGATCATTCCACTCGCTGCATATTCGGGCTAGGCCCAGATGTGCTTCGCATGCTGCCGGCAGTGGAGGATCGCCCGCCAAATCCAGAACGCGCCGATACGTCTCGGCCGCAACATATAACTGATTCTCCGCTTCCTGAATCATTCCGAGTCCGAGCGTCGCCATCATGTTGATCGTGATGTGCCCAATCTTCTGACTGATGATCACGGCTTCCCGATACGCCTTGCCAGCAGCGGCCCGTTCCCCCTGCAGCTGGTAGGCATATCCCAGCGTCCATATCGTCGCTGTGCGCACGGGCAGATTATGCGGACTCAAAAATTCCAAGGCCCGGCGCGATTCCGCCATGATGGTTTCCGTCTGATGTTGACTGACAGCAAGCGTGGCACGTATGGAGGCGATATGCCCTATAAGATCCCGGGTATAATCGTCCTCCGCAGCTTGCAGATAGGTTTCGGCGGCTTGAAGTTTAGGTTCGATACCGGTCATTTGACCGACCATTAACATGGCGGAAGCATGCATGACATGTAGCGCGGGCCTTGCATCCATCTCCTCCTTAGGCAAGGAATCCAGCCAATGGAGCACAGGGCCTATTGCCCCACGGAAGATCAAAGGTATCCCCTTCCCTTCAATAAGGCGTGCGGCGCGATCCACATCCGAAGCGGCAATCGCATGCTGGAAAGCTTCCAGCAGAAGATCTTGACGTTCATGCCATTCGCTGGCACGACGATGCAATTCGGACACGTCCCTCTCTCCGCCAACCGCAGAAGCACCCGTTCGGGTCAGACGCTGCCGAAGCGCATCCGAGAACAAATGGTGATATCGGTACCAGCGCCTCTCCGTGTCCAGCGGAACGATGAACAGGTTGAAGCGCTCCAGGTACTCCAGGGTTTCTTGCCCGGAGATGGCGCTCAGCCGAGAATCACGAGCTCCGCTCCGAAGAACGTAGTCACACAATGGACCACACAACCGCTCAAGAATGGAGGTGTTTAGCAAAAAATCCTGAATATCCTCGGGCTGCTGCTGCAGTGCTTCTTCAACCAGGTAGTCCAGTACGTCACGGTGCTTGCCGCCGAAGGATCGGATAAAGGTGGCAGCGTCGTGATGGCCCTGCAAAGACAGCGCCGCTAATTGCAGGCCGGCAATCCAGCCCTCCGTGCGCGATTCGAGGAGCGCTGCATCCTCCGTCGACAAATCCAGTCCCATGGAGCGGCGCAGAAATTCAGAGGCTTCATCGGATGTGAAGCGCAAGTCTGATGTCCGCACTTCCGTCAACTGGTCCCGGACACGCAGCCGGGCCAAGGGCAGAGCGAGATCCTGGCGGCTGGCGATAACCACATGCATCTGCGGCGGCATGTGCTCGATGAGAAAATCAAGAGCGCTGTCTATCGCTTTGGAATCCAACACGTGGTAATCGTCAAGAACCAGAATGAACCGATTCGGCAGGGCCGCTATGTGGTTAAGGATGGCCGTGACGATACCTTCGAGCGGCAGAGGAAGAGGGGATGGCGCTTGGAGTTTGCTCATGATGCCCTCTCCGATTTCAACCCCGACGGTTTGCAGGGCGGCCACAAGATAAGCCAGGAATCTTGCGGGTTCACGATCCCCCTCCTCCAAAGACAACCAGGCGACGGGCAGCGGGGAATCTTTAATCCATTGGCTGAGCAGCGTAGTTTTACCGCAGCCTGCAGAGGCAGAAATCATAGTGAGCTTGCGCTGCAGACGCAGTCCCTCGTTCAAACCCTCGATTAGGCGGGGGCGAAGAACAGCCCTCGATCGGGGAGATGGTATATACAATTTTGTAGACAAAATAGGCGTGGACATCATAACCCCCGTTATGCCGTCATTGCAGCATTTTTTAACATATATATTATGATAAAGTGTTCGACAGCCTCCCGGTTTTCCCTCTTGTGCGCGATATTCGCTTGCTGCAGTCAAACGCAGAAGCATGATTTACAGGGTTAGGCATACGATGTATCCGAAATGCTGGAAGCCCTGTAATTGAACCCATCATTCATGCAAAAGGAGGTTTTTCAGATGAAAATTCACCATTCGATTCCTTGGCGTGACAATCTGTATCTGTTCAACTATCGAAGCGTACATACCGAGCCAGTGGAATATTTTCATTATCATGAAGGGTTGGAGATTCTGTACATTCACGAAGGCGCCGGAAGATATTTCGTCGATAATCAAACGTACTCGCTCAAGCCCGGCACCTTGGTGTTGATTAAACCTTTTCAAATTCACCATATTGAAGTCATCGTACCGCCGAATTACATTCGCAGCCTGCTGAAAATCAAAGCCTCCGTCATCGAGCGTTTCCTCACCGCACTCCCGCAGCTGACAACCGCGGTTTCACAATTGCTGGAGCATCCGTGGTCCAATCAGGTGTTTCATTTGTCGCCCAAGGATTCCATATATTTGGAAAATCAGTTTCTGCAATTGCATGAAATGCTGGCCAGCGTTCCGTCCAAGGTTCAGAAGGAAGTTGTTGCCTTGTTTTTATTTCATTTCTTCACCTACTTCAGTAGCCATATTTACCCGGCGGATCGTAGCGGGGGCTTCAAGTATCCTGCTCCCGCTGCTTCGATCGAGCCTGTCGGCGCCATGGTAAGCTGGATCGGCAAGCACTATCATCTATCCTTCACGATTAACGAAATGGCTGCGGAGCTTCATTTCTCTCCCAGTTATTTGTCCAAGCTGTTCAAAGAGCAGATGGGCATGACCATCATCGAATATACGAACAACAAGCGCTTGGAGGAAGCCAGAACGCTTCTTGGCTTGCCGTCTCTAACAATCGAAGACGTCAGTAAACAGGCCGGATTCAACTACCCCTCGTATTTTATCGCCATGTTCAAGAAAAAGTACGGTTTGACGCCTCTTCAGTATCGAATGCAGACGGAATTATGATATTTTCAAGCAGCAATGTGGTATGGGGATTGGATTATAATTAGAGCGCTTAAACAATGATTCTGATCCCTGTTAAGTGAGGTGATGTGTTTCGCACAGAAAGAATTGTAGGCAATTCATGCGACAGTACGGTGAATCGTGTCCAAAATAGCGAGGAGGTTTCATGATGATCAAGCCATCCATCAAGTTTGGCATCGTATCCTTATTTTGCTTCATGCTTGTATTTGCATTCTACCCTAGTCATATTGTAAAGGCGGCAACCAAAACGGTCCCGGCCGGTGACGTCGCGACGCTGCGGAGCTACCTAGCCAGCGCGAATCCCGGTGACATTATTGAAGTATCCGGGACCTACTCGGTGTCGGATGGAACCATTGCAACCTCCCGGAACGGATCGTCAGGCAATTACATTACGATTCGCGGCACGGGCAGCGGAGCCACTTTTCATTTCACCGCATCGGCAGGCAATGCGGCTTTCCATATCAAGAACAGCTATTATAAGCTGGAGAATGTGACGATCAACTCCAACTCCAAATCAAACAAAGGCCTGCTGATTGAGGCCTCTCACGGCTACGTTACCAACGTAACGGTCAAAAATACGACGGCAGAAGCGTTCAAGATTCGGAAAAACAGCCAGTACTGGCTTGTCTCGAACAGTACCGCCCATAGCGCGGGGCAAGGCGGGAAGTTCGGCGAGGGCTTCTATGTGGGGGATGCCGATCAGAACTGGACCACACTGCCCAATCCGGATCGAAGCGGATACATTACGTTCCTGAATTGCAGCGCCATACAGACCAAAAACGACGGCTTTGATTTTAAAGAGGGTACGCATCATATCAAAGTGATCGGCAGCACGGTTGACTTTCAGAATACAGTGCCGGAGTCGACCGTGGGCAACAACGGAATATTCATGCGGGCCAATGACGTACAGATCATCAACACCACCGTCAAAAACAATGCGGCCACGGGCCAGGCATTCAGAACAAGCAAAACCACGGCCTCGGACGGAGTGTCCTACGGAAGCAATCTGGAGCTTAAGAACGTAACCGCATCGAATATTTCGGGAGCGATGATTTACACGAACTATACGTCGAACAAATTGTATACCGACTATACCATGACCGGTGTTGCCGGAGGACTCTACGCTTCCGGCTCCAAAACAGCGACTTCTTCCAATCCGTCCTCCTTCGTGGAGATGACGTGGAGCGGCGAAGGCGGAGATACTTACGGCTTCTAGCCAAAAGATATGCAGGCCACCTTATGGGTTTTCTTCAGGTGGCCTGCTGCTTCATGTTTTCCTAAGCGAATGGCATAATCCGCTCTCATCTCCAATGATCGGATTTACGAAGAAAATGAGCAGATCAACAACGCTTCCCGGATCGTCTCGGCTACAATATCCGCTGCCGTTTGTCCTGCAGTCAGGCCTCTGGTGCCTTGCCCCGCCCACAATGACATATACTCCGGATTGTCTTGGCGATTAGCCGCGTTTCGGATGTCGCGGGTCACCGTATTCTGCGTAGGAAAAGGCAGCGGCTCTATGCCGCTCTGGTCCCATTGCCGGATGAATGCATTGCCGATTCCCCTTGCAGGCCGTCCCGAGAACGCTTTGGTGATCACCGTGCTCTCTTCCGTACTCTGAAGGAGCGCTTGCTTGTAAACCTCATGCGCACCCGATTCGACTGCGGTCAGGAATCGCGTCCCCATCTGAACGCCTTGGGCTCCAAGAACAAGCGAAGCTGCGAGCCCGCGTCCATCCATCACGCCTCCGGCGGCAATAACGGGGATCTTGATGTGATCCACGATTTGCGGTACCAAGGCAAACGTTCCGATCTGGGCCCCCATCGGGTGCTCCGAAATATCAAACGTTCCACGGTGTCCCCCCGCTTCGCTGCCTTGGGCAACGACGGCATCACACCCTGCCTGCTCAGCCAGCATGGCTTCGCGGACTGTGGTAGCCATCGCAACAACCCGAAGCCTAGCCGCTTTTGCTTGCTGCATATGAGGCTCATCCAGAATCCCGAATGCCGTACTGATGACAGGCACCTTCTCTTCGATCAGAACCGCGAATTGCTGCTCGAACCAATCCGGGGTTGCTACGTGGTCCTTGCCCGCATGGGGAATGCCAAGATCATCCCGCATCCGGTTTAACTCCTGTTGAACCTCTCCGATTCGCTCATGGCGATCCCGGGCACCGGGCACAAAAAGGTTGACGGCAAAAGGCTGATCCGTCCGCTTGCGGATTTCCTGAATGCTGTCGCGAATGGCAGCCGGCTCCATGTAAGCCGCACCCAGCGTGCCGAGTCCGCCTGCGTTGGATACGGCGGCGACCAGTTCTACTGTTGTCGGTCCTCCGGCCATCCCTGCCTGCAAGAGCGGATAACGGATTTGGAACAGCTCGCACAGCTCGGTCTGCAGTTGAATGTTCATGATATCATCTACCTCCTTTAACACTACAAATATTATCCTATTAAATGAGAGAAACTTTCAAATAAAAGAAGAACGCCAATAGGCCAACCAAAAGATTCTGGATAACCTGGTAATATGAAAGCCGCTAAGCACATGAAACGTGTTTAGCGGCTTTTTATGGGTGTTTTCGTCCAGGGAGACCGTTCTCCCCGATGGTTACAACGTCTTCTAGGACATTTTCACCAAGCTGTAGTTTTTCTTGCCTTTGCGAATGATGATGAAGCGGCCGCCGATCGCTTGGTCGGCTGTCACCTCGTGACCGACGTCGCTGATACGCTCGCCGTTCATCGAGATGGAGCCTTTGGTAATATCCTCACGAGCTTGCCGCTTGGAAGGCTCGATGCCCAGATCCACAAGCCAGTCCACGATATTCTTCGTTTCCGGCGTGGCTTCGAAAGTCGGCATCTCCTTAAATCCCTGCTCGATCTCATCGGCCGTAAGGGATTTAATATCGCCGCTGAACAAAGCCGCCGTAATGCGCTTAGCCTGCTCCAGCATCTCTTCGCCGTGCACGAATCTCGTCATTTCCTCAGCCAGCATTTTTTGCGCTTCGCGTTTATGCGGCTCGCTCTGCACCTTTTCGGCCAATTCGTCAATTTGCTCTTTGGTCAAGAAGGTGAAGTACTTCAGGTATTTCACAACGTCGCGGTCGTCGGTGTTCGCCCAGAACTGGTAGAACTCGAACGGCGTCGTTTTGTTCGGGTCGAGCCAGATCGCGCCGCCGGCCGTTTTGCCGAACTTCGTGCCGTCGGCCTTCAGCATGAGCGGTATGGTCAGGCCGAATGCTTTTGCTTCGGGCCCTTCTTTCTTCCGGATCAGATCCAGGCCGCTTGTAATGTTGCCCCATTGGTCCGATCCGCCGATTTGCAGCTGCACGTCCTCATGCTGGTACAGATGCAGGTAGTCGACCGACTGCAGGATTTGGTATGAGAATTCCGTAAACGAAATCCCGCTGTCAAGCCGGCTCGCAACCACGTCCTTCGCCAGCATCGAATTAATGCTGAAGTTCTTGCCGTAATCGCGCAGGAATTCGATGATGTTGATTTTATGCGTCCAGTCGTAGTTGTTAACCATGCGGATTTGATTGTCACCCTCGGTTACGAAGAGCTTTTTCATTTGCCCGGTCAGCGCGTCAACGTTAGCCTGAACCTGCTCCAGCGTCTGCAGGGAGCGCTCAGTTTGACGTCCGCTTGGATCCCCGATGGTGCCTGTCGCTCCCCCGATCAGAATGACCGGACGATGGCCGGCAAGCTGGAAGCGTTTGAGCATGATAAAGGGAATCAGGTGACCGATATGCATGCTGTCGCCCGTTGGGTCCACGCCGCAGTACAGCGAGATGGATTTTTCATTCGTAAGCTCCCGGAGGCCTTCGGCATCCGTCTGTTGGTTGATCGCATCGCGCCATTCCAGTTCGTCGATAATATTCACAGTGTTAACACTCCTTTTAGTTCAGTAATTTCCTTATAACGAAACGTCCAACTCGTTGAAAAACAAAAAATCGCCCCTTGTCTGTATAGACATAGGGACGATTGTTAACCGTGTTACCACCCTGATTGCACGAATGATCTGCACGCTGCCGCGCGTCATTCATGCCGCTCATTAGACGAGATATCGTTCGTCGTTTCCGCTCGGCATTACCCGAGATACTCCAGAGTGTATTTCGCCGCCTTGGTGTGTACCGGGTTCCATCATCCCCCGGCTTTCTAGAACAGGGACCAAGCTGCTACTGGGCTCTTTCAACGTATGTCGCTTATAAGATTACAGACAGTATAGTGAATTAATAAATCGATGTCAACCTGCGTTTCGGACGGAAGTCCTGCTTTCCCCGGCAGGATGGGTAAACGCCGTTAGGCGAGCCCCCTTGGTATCAAGTGCGGCGCATGTACGCACGAACCGTAATGGGAGCAAAGATCGCCACGATAACCGCGGCACCAACCAAGGATATCGTGAGATCCCAGCCCACAGTGCCAGCGTTGGTGAGATCCCGAACGGCTGTTACAAGATGCGAGATCGGATTCATATTGACGAACCACTGCAGCCAGCCCGGCATCGTATCCACCGGCACAAACGCGTTGGAGAGAAACGTGAGCGGAAATAGCACGATCATCGATATCCCCTGCACGCCGGAGGCAGATCTTGCAATCACGCCGCAGAAAGCAAAAATCCAGCTAATGGCCCATGAGCACAAAATGACGACCAACCCCGCAAGCGCAACATAACCCAAGCCGCCCTCAGGCCGGTACCCCATAATATATCCCATCGTAAAGGTAAGCACCGTCGCAATGGTATACCGAATCGTGTCTGCCAGCAGGGCGCCCGCCAGCGGTGCGATGCGTGCAATCGGCAGCGATTTGAATCGGTCGAATACGCCTTTATCCATATCCTCGCGCAGTTGAACGCCTGTGACGACGGAGGTCGTAATCACGGTCTGGACGAGGATGCCGGGAATGATGACGGGCAAATAACTCGCCACGTCACCGGAGATGGCGCCCCCAAAAATATAGGTGAACATCAGCGTAAAAATAATGGGCTGAAACGTGACGTCAAACAACTGCTCGGGCGTGCGCCGGAGCTTCAGCAGCCCGCGGTAAGCCATCGTCAACGAATTTCGGACCGTCTGACCCAAACTCGTGCGGTTCTTAAGCTGACGTTCCGTCCCAGGCTGAATCATGGAGCTGCTCATACCCGTGCCACCTCTCGATCATTGGATTCATAAGACCCTTGGGCAGCGTCTTCCTTCACGCCGTGGCCGGTGATCGTCAGGAACACCTCATCCAGGGTCGGCTTCTGCACGCTCATCTCGGACAAGCCGATTCCTGCCGTTCGCAGCTCGATCAACAGGTCTGTAACAAGACCCGCATTTGCCATCGGCGCCGTTATCTTTCCGGCTTCCGGCGATACATTGGCATGGACGCCTAACACTTGTTCCACGGTATGGCGGGCGCGATCCATGTCAACCGAATCCTCGACAGTCAAATGCAGCGAGGAAGTGCCTACCGACATCTTCAGTTCATCGGCCGTACCCTCGGCCACAACCCGGCCGTAATCGATAACGGCGATGCGGTCTGCCAGCTGGTCCGCCTCCTCGAGATACTGCGTGGTCAGCAATACCGTTGAACCGGTATTCACCAATCGGCGGATCGTATCCCACATCTGGGAACGCGTCCTTGGATCCAGCCCCGTCGTCGGCTCATCCAGGAAGATGAGCGGTGGCTGGGCAATCAGGCTTGCCGCCAGATCCAGTCTTCTCCGCATGCCGCCGGAGAAATTTTTTAGCGGCCGCTTCGCGGCTTCCGACAAACCGAATTCCTCAAGCAGCTCTTCCGCCTTGCGCCTTGCCTCCTTACGCCCCAAACCAAGCAAACGGGAGAATATAATCAGATTCTCCGTAGCGCTGAGCGATTCGTCCACCGACGCGTATTGGCCGGTTACCCCGATCAACTGACGGACAATCTGCGATTCCGCCTGCACATCATGTCCGAAGATTCGGGCCGAACCCGCATCCGGTCTTAGCAAGGTCGCCAGCATTCGGATGGTGGTCGTCTTGCCTGCCCCATTCGGGCCAAGCACACCGTAGATCGTTCCGGTACGTACGTTCAGATCCACCCCATCCACGGCGCGGTTATCGCCGAATGTTTTGACCAGTCCGTAAGCCTCAACGGCCAAGTCGCCAGGTTTTGGTTCTATTTTCTTTTTGTATGCATGCTCCATTATGATTTCCTCCTCTTCGCTAATGGATGATGATTGAATCGTAGCACCCCTAGTTAAACGGAATGTAAACCGGGAAAAGAATGGGCTCTTTTCATGAAAATGATCCTCATTCGATAAGGATTCGCGTGTTACTCCGAATACTTCTAAGGGCAAACAAAAAAAAGCGACAGCACAGAAACACCTTCTGCACTGCCACTTTATCCTTTATCTAAACGGGAAACCTCTTCGCCAACAAGCTGCCGCTGACTTGCCTCTTCTTCGTCAACAGCTAAGCCTTCGGCCACTTATACAAGCGTGATTAAAGGTCTTCCCCATCCTGATCCATCGTATATTTCAACTGCATGATGATATTCTGTTCGTGATCTCCAAACTGGCGACCGAACAGATTCAGCCCTCCTTGATTGACGGCATCGGGCTTAATGCCGATACGCAGCCGCAATTTGGGACTCTCGGAAAGATTCAGCTCAGCCAATGTAACACCCGACACTTTCTCCATATCCAGCGTCGTCTTCTCATGATCAACCCGCCAAGTCTTAAGAAACCCGTACTGCGTTGCCCAATCATACCACCAATTCGGGTTCAGCTTGCCGCGCCGATCCCCGAAATCGCCGGGGCTTGTCCACATGCCAATTTCAACGCCATTGACCCACACGGAAATATTCGAAGGCCAGTTATGATCATAATTGGGCGCCTCGGAACACATCTCCATGGACAATTCAAGCGATTCGATGCGAGCTCCGGCCGGAATATCCATCGGCATCAAATATTCCAAATATCCCTTGCGCAGCCAGATGATCTGGGCATTAACATGCTTGGGATGGTAAAAGCTCGCCGGCTCGTCTTCCTTTATGATATACCCGTCGGCATTCGCCATTCCGCATGTCGGCGATACTTCGCAATCGCTGTAATGGCCAATCGGCATCTCTACTTCATAGACATGCGTTACTCCTTTGGGTACCGAGTTTCTCAAATTCAACGCAATATGAATATCATCATAATTCCGGCTGCAGACCTTCATGGCCCCACGTGACGCCGGAAGCAATTCCGTATTAATTAACTCAGCCGCTTCCAACACTTTGATATTGCTCGCTACCGTCGAAACGGGGAGTTTGAGCTTCTCGGCGATTTCTATGATATTCAAGTTCTTGGAATTCAAGAGCCTTAGAATATCAACCCGAGAACGTGTTGACAAGGCATGGGCTACCGTGACCAATCTTTCCGGGTCGTTAAAACCAAGTTCCAGCACAAATCTGCTCTCCTTTAAACATATTCATTACAATAATTTTACTTCTTAATGAAATGAAAAACAATCACACTGGAAAGGCTTACACCAGCCATTTTCCTGCGTCTTGCCATACGGCATCATATAGCCGGACAAGCAAACCATGACTTTCATAGCCAGAAATGGCCTCCGGGAGAACCGGAAGCCATCCATGATCAAGCTAACAACTCTTTATTTATCGACCCACTATGCCATCGGCTGTGTCCTAATTCGCAGGCTTGATGTCAATAAAGTCGATTTCTCCATATCCCTCGCCTTTTGAAAAACGTATCGTGTTCACGCCGGCCTTCAACTGAATCCGCGCCGTGGACAGTCCCCAGTTCTCCCATCCTTTATTCGTGATATGGAACTTGCTCGCCGTACCGGCATTTACGCTGAGCATGAGATGGGACCAATTCCCCCCGGCTGTCCCGTTCGCCGTGCGGGCGAGCAGAATGTATTCGCCTGCCGACGCGACATGAACCGTGAATTCCACATAACTCTCCGGCGTATCGATATGCCCGGCCTTCATGCCTCCCGAGCCGTTAGGGCTCTGAGATGCATAGGCGATACCGCCGAATGTCCCTTCCTCGCCTTCGTAACGGATATGTGCTGCTTCGCCGGAAGGCAAGGTTATCGGAGCATTCGGATTCACCGGGACGCCGAGATTTGGCGTGTTGTCGGCATGCCACGTGAATTTCTGCATTCGAACCTCGCGGTTCCACCCGGCATTATTGTATTTGGCGACATGATAGAGTATCCAGTCCTCCGTACCGTCGGGCGACTTGGTGAACGAATGATGACCCGGTCCGTACAAACCGTTACCGGACTTGAATATAGGCTGGCTGCGTTTGCTCCATGATGCCGGATTCAGCAGATCGCTGGTTACGCTGGCCGTGATGAGGCCCAGGCAATAGTCGTTCGTCCAGCTTCCGCTTGCCGAGTATACCAGATTGATGAGACCGTTTCGCACAATCACCTGAGGCCCTTCGTTTACGTGCGGAGAATGGTTCGTTTCCCAGCTGTGAGTAGGCCTTGCGATTTCAACGCGATTCGAATCGATCGTCCAGGGATTGCTCATGCGGGCGATATACAAATTCTGCCGGACATTGGTGTCGCCTTCCCAGCCGGACCATATAAAATACAGCTGACCGCCTGTTTGCAGCACCGTGCCGTCAATCGCCCATTTGTTCGTCGGGTCTGTAATCTGGCCTTTGTACTGCCAGGTTCCCTGCGTCGGGTCCGCCGACGTGTTCTCCATGACATACATGCGGTGGTTGACGTTATCCCCGTCATCCTTGGCATAGTAGATGTACCAGGCCCCATTGATGTAATGCAATTCGGGAGCCCAGATGCTGCAGCAGCCCGTTTCCACTACCCTCGTCGGAGCTGCATCAATCGTCGTAAGCTGTGCGGACTTCCATATGGTCACATTTCCGCCGGTTGTTTTTGTGAAGTAGTAAAAGCCGTCGGTGTGTTTATAAACCCATGGATCCGCGCCCTCCTGCATGACCACGTTGTAGAAGTTATTTTGAAGCGTAGCCGCATGTGTCGCCTGACCCATAGGAAGAATAAGGAATGCGCATATCGTGAGCAATAATTTGTTCCGGTAATTCACCTTCATCCTTCGTCACGTTCCTTTCGGATAATATGCAATCATACATCATGCAGAAATGTAACACTGCCTACTTCGATAACGGTCATGATAACGGCTCAATCTTCAATCGCGGCCTTACGGGAATTGATGCGGCGAATCACGTCGGGATCGAATTTTGGACGTCTGTCATAGGTATACAATCCGTTCACTTCCTGCTCCACGTCGTACAGCTGGGTATAACAAAAACCGAACATCATCGGATGATCCAGCAGCACATTCGTTAAGCCCGCATAACGCGTTAGAAACGCTGCTTCGGATGTCGGCCTGTCGCCGTACCCCCAGGACTTCTCGTCTTTTTGGTCCGGATTCCACCATATGCCGCCATATTCGCTGATGAAATAAGGCTGGCCTTCATACTGCTGCCGATTCGGGAAGCTATTGTACACCTCTCCACCGTTCTTCATCGGCTCATATCGCTGTTTGAACGTCTCCGGGTTCTGGTCGTAATCATGGATATCGAAAATATCCGTCACGACATGGAAGTTGCCGCTCGTATCAATCACGGGACGCGTCGGGTCCATTTTCTTCGTGACTTCGTATACAATACGCAGTACGTCGTTATTTTGCTTGGAGCCGTCCCGGTCCCACGTCTCGTTGAAGGGACACCAGCCGATGAGGGCCGGATGATTGAAATCGCGCTCCACCCCTTCGAGCCATTCCGGCAGAAAATGGGACAACCCCTCCGCCGTGGTAATGTCGAGCCCCCAATTGGCATGCTCTCCCCATACCAGATACCCTAACCGGTCAGCCCAATACAGAAAGCGCGGTTCGAACATCTTCTCGTGAAGCCTTGCGCCGTTAAAGCCGAGTCCCATCGAAATTTCGATATCTTTGCGGAGATCCTCATCGCTTGGCGCGGTGTAGACCCCATCCGGATAGAAGCCTTGATCCAGCACAAGTCGTTGAAATACGGATTTGCCGTTGATGCGGAAGGCCATTCCGTCCAGCATGACGGTTCGGAGCCCGAAATAGGATTGGACGGTGTCACACACCTGATCCTGTCCTTGCAGGGATAATTCCAGATCGTACAGCCTGGCCTGACCCACCTCCCACAAGTGAACCTCCGATAATGGAATGGTAAGTTTGACGTACGGCCCGGATACGACGGCACTCGCATTCCCTACCGCTTTCCCTTCATACTGGGCGGATGCGGTCAGTTTATGGCCTGCTGCGTTCCCGTTGATCTTAATCTCGAGGTGGGCACAGCCATTATCCGGGTCACCCACCAGCTTCATGTCGGACATATAGACCCGCGGCACTTGCTCCAGCCATACCGTCTGCCAAATCCCCGTCGTACGGGTATAATCGCAGCCATGCGAGTGGAAGCGTCCGCTTTGTTTTCCGCGCGGCTGGCGTCCGGAACGGACGTCATCCTCCGCACAGACGGTAATCACGTTCTTGCCCGGTATTACATGCGAGGTGATATCTAAGCTAAAGGGCGTATATCCCCCGCGATGCGATCCTACGGATACACCGTTTACCCATACTTCCGCCTCGTAATCCACAGCCCCGAAGTGAAGCAGGATGCTGCCTTCCCATGCTTCAGGCACGGTAAAATCCCGCTTATACCATACGGCTGCCATGAAATCCTTATATTCAACGCCGGACAGCTTGCTTTCGGGGCAGAAAGGAACGGTGATCGTTCCGGACAGATCATGTCCCGGCTCATGGAATCCGCGCTCCTTCCCGCTTTTCCCATGATCGATTTCGAATTGCCAAGAACCGTTCAGATTGATCCAGTCGGGTCTTACCCATTGCGGACGGGGGTACTCCGGACGCGGCAGTGTTAATTCAGTCATGTTTAACTCCTTCTTATATGTTTAATTTGTCGGCATTTATCTTTCTGCCGACTGTCACCTGCGGCTTTTAGCCTTGGCTTTCCTTCACATACAGCCTGCTGGTCTCTTCCCAGATTTCATTCGGTTCAAGGCTGAAACATCCGATCTCTTCAGCTTCCATGTCCATATTGGGTGCATTGACCAGATTGATCTGCGGCTCAGGGCAAAAGAAACCCTCGGTCGCTTCGTTGTTCCAGATCATCCATTGTTTATAGGAGGTGCCTACGTCATAGACCAGCGTCAGTTTCTTCGCCCCATCGGTAAGCTCCATCCGGTTTCTTCCGTTTTGGGGCTCGGCTGTATAATGATTGTCCATCCCTTCAAAGAAAGGATAAACGCCTGCTCCTTGCATGGCCTGCTCGTTCGCCGACAGCTCCTGGTGGGAGCCAGTGGGCAGCATTCGACCATCCAGCTCCCATCGCTTCCCGACGGTCAGCTTTAAGCGGTAATCCCGGGCGTCGCCTCCCTCGGTAAATGGCGCGTTAACGGACGTATGAAACGCCAGCAGACACGGCATGGCTTCTTGGCCTGTATTGGTAATCGTTACCCGCTGGGATAGCCCCTGCTCGCTTAATCCGTACCGAAGCTGAATATGGAACCGGAACGGGAAGCTCCGAAATACCGGATGCCGTTCATCCACGCGGACAGACACGGTCACATAAGCTTCCTGCCCGGAATGCCCGTATTCATCAACCTCCCATGGAATATTGTACAGAAATCCATGCAGATGATGACCGGTTGCCTCTTCATTAACCGGCAGCTGATGGATTTTGCCGTTCCACCGGAACCGGCCATCCTGATACCGGTTCGGGGGAAACAACACCGGAATGCCATGGATCATCGGCCTTGCTTTGAAGGCCGACATTTCGTTAAGCGTCGGTTCATGCAGAAACCGGCAGCCCTTATCGAGGTCCCGGAACGATATCAAATTCCCGCCGATATCCGGAAGCATGATAGCCTCATAACTCCCGGCTCTTAAATAAACTGCTTTCTCGTTATGGTATACTCCTTCGTAAGCATTCGTCCCGTCCATTTCTCCACACCTCCTATTGTCCCGTCATGATGCTGCGTATGGTTTCAAGCGGCGCTTTGGGCTTGCGGTCATACGTCAGCAAGCCGTTGATCTCCTGCTCGACATCCGTCAGCTGCGTGTAGCAGTATCCCTGGATCACCGGGGAAGAGAACATGGGATCCACTACGGCCTTGAGCCGGATCAGGAAATCCTCCTCGTTCTCGGCTCCGGAATATCCCCAGCCTTCCCAATCGCTTTTCTTGAAGGCAATGCCGCCAAACTCCGACACCAGGATGGGTTGGCCTTCATAGGAAGCACCGCCGACGAATATCCTCCGGTTGGCCGGCATGGCTTCCACCGCCGATGCTGCTGTTGCATACCTCTTCTCCAGCACTTCCTGGCGGCTCTCGTAGTCATGAATCGTGACCAGGTCCGTGGTCATATGCTCCCATCCATCGTTATAAACAACCGGCCTGCTATCATCCAAAGACTTCGTTAAATGATACATCGCAAGCCCGTGCTGCTGCTGACGCTTATCCAGCTGAACATTCGGAACTCCCCAGCTCTCATTGAGAGGAACCCAGGTTACGATGCAAGGATGGTTATAATCCCGTTCGATGATCTCCTGCCATTCCGCTGTGAAGCGGCGAACATACGACTCGGAATATTCATATGCGTTGGCCGCCTCGCTCCATAACAGCAGGCCGAGCTTATCGCACCAGTACAGGAACCTGGGGTCCTCCGTCTTCTGGTGCTTCCTCACGCCGTTGAATCCCATTTCCTTCGCCAGCTCCACATCGCGCTTCAAAGCCTCATCCGACGGCGCTGTTAGAATTCCCTCAGGGAAATACCCCTGGTCGAGCACGAGCCTTTGAAAATACGGGCGGTTATTCAGGCATAGCTTGCCGTTCTCGATTGATACCTTCCGCATCCCGAAATAGCTGGATACTAAATCGACGACGTTCTCATCCTGAACAAGGCGGAATTCGATTGTATACAGGTTCGGATGCTCAGGGCTCCACAGGCGTCCCAGACCATGATCCGTAAAATCACTCAAACCGATGGACCGCAGCTGCTCCGCGTTTCGAATTGCATATTGATCTTCGGCAACTTGTTCACCCTTATACGATACGGTGATCTGCAGCTTGAGATTCTCCATCGACTTGTAACCCTCAAGGAAGGTCCGAATGCGTATTTCGTTCCGGTCAATGTCGGGTGTCATCCTTATTTTTCTCAGATGTACCGAGGATACCGGCTCCAGCCACACGCTCTGCCAGATGCCGGTCGTACGGGTATAGAAAATGCTTGCCGAATGCTCAAGCCAGTACTGTTTGCCTCGCGGCAGGGTGACGTCTCGGCTGAAATCCTCCGCCCGCAGCACGATCGTGTTGCTTCCTTCCGCGAGCGCGGCCGTAATGTCGGCCTGGAACGGCGTATGCCCGCCTTCATGCATCGCCACTAAATGCCCGTTTACCCACACTTTGGCGAAATAATCCACGGCGCCGAAATGAAGCATAATCCGCTTCCCGTTCCAGTCCTGCGGCACGTCGAACGTTCTGCGGTACCATACCACATCATGAAAGGAAGGGTCGCCGATGGCGCTCAGCTTGCTTTGGAACGTAAAGGGCACGTTGATTTTCCGCGTGAAGGAAGCCTTCGCTTCCACCCGATGCCACCCTGCATCCTCGCCGATGGCTTCATCATCAAAACTGAAATCCCATTCGCCATTGAGGGTTAACCACTCTTTACGCTCAAACTGGGGTCTCGGATATTCATTGCGAACCGTTTGTGTCTTGCTAACTTCTGTCGTCAAGATGCAACTCACTCCTAATGATTCAGTCTCTCTATGTGCTCGTTTGAACGTCTAGCCTTTGATCGAACCCACATAAACGCCTTTCACGAAATACTTCTGCAGGAACGGATACACCATTAATATAGGCACCGTCGAAACCACGATCGCGCAATATTTAACCAGCTCCCGGAACGCGGTCGAGCTCTGGGCGCTGTTAATAACGACTCCGCCCGCGCTGCCGATCGTGGTGGCCGTCGAATCATTGGCAACCAGGATTTCCTTCATTAACAGCTGTAACGGGAACAATTCCCTGTCCTTCAGCAGGACCATCGCGTTAAACCAGGAGTTCCAATTCCCGACCAGATAATACAGGAAGATAACGGCCAGCGTGGCTTTCGACAGCGGCAGGATCACCGTGATCAGAATGTTGGCCTGGCTTGCGCCGTCGATCAATGCCGCTTCTTCCAGCTCTCTCGGAATCGATTGGAAGCCGGTTCTTAGAATGATGATGTTCCAAGTGCTTAAAGCGGTCGGCAGAATCATCGCCCACAGATTGTTGTACAAGCCGATGTCCTTCATTAACAGGAACCAGGGTATCAGCCCTCCGCCAAAGAACATCGTGATCGTAATCAGAACCATGATAAAATTCTTGAAATACAAGTCCCGTCTGGAGAGCACGTATGCCCCCAATATCGTCATGACCATATTGACCAAGGTGCCCAATCCAACATAAATGATCGTATTCATGTACCCCTTCAGCAGGCTGTTGTCTTTGAACACCAGCTTGTAACCGTCGAGCGTGAATCCCAGCGGCTTTAACAACACCCCTTTATGTGCCATCAAGGCGCTGGGATCGCTGACGGAGGCAAACAAGATATGCAGTATGGGATAAAAACATACCAACGTTAAGGCGGTTAACAGCGTATAGTTCGTGAAGTCGAATACGCGGTCTCCTATGCTTTTATGCTTCCTTCTTCGTTTCACTTTGAGTTGCTTGATATCCTCCATAACCTTCCCTCTCTCTTACCATAAGCTGGATTCAGATCTGCGTTTCACGATGGTATTTGTCATCCATAACAGCCCGAAGTTCACGATGGAGCTTATTAATCCGACGGCTGTGGAATAACTCAGGCTCGCTTCCCTCAAGCCCCTGCGGTAAACATAGGAAGCGATGACATCCGCCGTATCGTAGATCAAAGGATTATAGAGCAGAATAATTTTCTCGTAGCCGGAAGCCATCAATCCGCCGATTGCAAAGATAAACAGGATGATGATGACCGGACTGATCTGAGGCAGCGTAATGTACCACATTTTTTTCACCCTGCCGACCCCGTCGATATCGGCCGCTTCATATAATGAAGGATCGATGGAGCTCATCGCAGCCAGGTAAATGATGCTGTCCCAGCCTATGCTCTGCCAGATTCCGGAGAAGGTATAAATCGGGCGGAACAAATTGGAGTACCCGAGAAGGGATGAGTAGTCTTTTCCCGTTATGAACGAAAGCAGCTGCGTAACGACCCCTTCATTGGCCGTAAAGATGTGAATGATCCCGCACACAACCACCAGTGAAATAAAATGCGGCATATACGTAATGGTTTGAACGGTCCGCTTAAACTTGGAAGAACGAACTTCATTCAGCAGCAAGGCCAGGATGATCGGTGCCGTAAATCCAAACACGATGCCCCAAACATTCAGCAGGAGCGTGTTCTTCACGACTCTCCAAAAATAGGGTCCGGAGAAAAAATCGATGAAATGCTTGAAGCCCACCCAATCGCTGTCCGCGAAGCCCAGTAAAGGCTTGAAATCCTTGAATGCGATCATGACGCCCCACATCGGTCCATAGCAGAAGATCAAGAACCACGCCACGACGGGAAGGGCCATCACATAGACAAACCAATTCTTTCTGAGATCTTTTTGAATCAACCGTTTGGTATTCTTGGGCTCCGAGGGCGTCCGAACATGGCCTAGTTCCTTGTTTTTCTGTAATATCTCCATGAATCAACCACCTGTTCTTATTATGAAAACTATCGTTGGTTATACCGATCCAAGGCTGCCTGATGGAGACTTAGGAATTCGTCCAGCCCCATGCTCTGCGCTTCCTTCAAAAATTTATCGTAAGCATCGACCGGCAATTCGCCCATAATGATCTTGGCAAAGTATTCTCCGCGCAGCGTGGACAATTGGTTTCCAAGCTCGGCTTCGCGTGAGGCTTCTTCTTTCGTGAACGTGATCGGCGGCATCGCCATGCTGGTATCCATGTTTTCCGTCCAATCCTTTCGGATATCTCCGGAATAGCTTCCCTTCGCCGAAATCAACGGGTTGGCATTATGCTCATCGCGAATGTTCGGCCAACTGTGCCAGCGGTATTTCCAAAGTGTGACGTCTACCGGCTGACCGTCCGGGTCATTGTAGATGTAACTGTTTTCCGGATAATAAGGCATTCCTTGTTCATCCACTAAATGAACCGTGCCGTACTCGCCGAAGTTAATGAGCTCCCAGCCTTTTTTGCTGAAGTTGAAATCCAGCCATGCCATTGCAGCTTCGACATTTTTGCTCTGAGTCGTGATGGCTGCACCGGTTCCGGTTCTTTTGAAGTTTTTATAGGTGGTTGCGGATTTGTCCCCTTTATTCAGAACAGGATTCAGCGCCCCCACGAAATCAATATCGTTCTGCACCTTCCAATAGCTCCACATCGTATCCGGGGAGTCCATCATGACGGCCGTATCATCGGATATCGCGCTAGCCATCCGTTGATTGAAATCGGCGGTAGCCCAATCCCGATTCAGCAAGCCTTCCTTATTCCACTGCTGCATGGTCGCGAGATATTCCTTGGCTTTCGGTTGTGCAGGACCCCATGCGACTTTGCCGTTCTCATCCAGGAAGGTCCAGTCCCAGACGCCATATGCGCCATTAATGATGCCGGTAAAAATTTGGCCGTACGTCGATCCGTAGTTCAGCGGTGCTTTATATCCGACTTCCTTGGATTTCTTCAGAAATTCATACCATTCGTCTATCGTCGTCGGGACTGGAAGTCCCGTCTTATCCAGCGCTTCCTGCTTGATTAATGTGCCGAACCAGATCCATTCGGAATATGGAGCGATCCCGTAGAAACCCAGCAGCCTGCCATCATCGGTCACGGTCGTTTTTCTTCTCGTTTCGTCCGAGTTGCGCCATGCCGAATAGTTCGGGGCATGCTTTTCCATCAGGTCGGTCAAATCGAGGTAAGCGCCGTCGTTTACCCCCGCTTCCAAGCCTCCCGGATAACGGCCCGGGTCAATGATGATATCCGGCAGCTCGCCAGAGGAGATCATCAAGGTGAAGGCATCCGCTTCCTGCCCGACGGGCGGCGTAATGAAGTTCACTTTAATGCCGGTGAGCTTCTCCACCTGCTTCTGAACCAAGTGATTATTCATATCCGGGATGTTGGAGTTGGCAGGCATCCATACATCCAGCACCACATCGCCTTTGACGGGATAAGCGGAATAATCGCTTGGAATGACTTCGTCAAATACATCACCGAGGTATGTATCATTGAGTGTGCCGTTGACCTCATCGATTTGTTCCTGTGTCGGTGCTTTATTGCCCCGTATGTCCCCGCTGATATCTTCGAACGTCACCTCATTCTTCTCTACGCTTTCCTCTTGGGTTACGGTATTGTCTGGCTCGTCACTTGCCTTGCCGCTGCAAGCGGTTACCGTCGAAATGATCAATATGGATATGAATAACAGAGTGAAATAACGTTTCATCGTTCTGTTCATGCTTAACCTCCCATGATATGAATAATTACGAGCACCCTCCGCATTAGCGCCCCAGAGGATCTATATTCCGTAGTTTTTCAGAGGTGCCAGTTTAAAACTTGCTATCTATCATCCTTCATCTTCGCAGTGTCTAAGCACCCCCAATCCGAAATGCAAATCTTCCTCATGGTCATTCCAATGGATCCCCTTTTTCACATGGTAATTGACGGCATTGCCAACCTCTACACACTCATTTAATACAATTATCCTGTATCTTTAACCGAAGTATAAGTTTATAACACCATTCTGTCAACGCTTTCATACATAAATCCCGTAACTAAATTTATTATTTTTTTAAAATCCGCACTTTTAATTTCAGATATCGGAAACAATCCATAAACTTAATAACCCTTATGTAAAAAGGGAGCGCCGTTTTATAACCACGATTTTTGTTATGGATATGTGTGTCTTACACGTTTTACTCTCATTCGTAATAAACCCCCATTCATTACAGATAATCTGTAATGAATGGGGGTTTATCGAATTCTATGAATATTCACTTACACCCTTCCAGCATTTGCCGCCTCTTGCCACTATCATCTACTCTTGGATCTCGTTATGAATCCGCATACATTATTCACCGGACGGTTTGGCCAGAGACTCAGACTCGCCGGCGGGTACGCCGAAATCCGGAGTTCCATCCGGCTTCCAGCCGAATTTCTGAATGCGGGTTGATCGCAAGACCGTATCTACTCCAGGCGCTGGAAGCGCATGATAGACAATCCAGTCCTCCTTGCCATCCGGAGATTGCGTGAAGCTGTTATGGCCGGTAGCATACACCCCGTTTTCCACGCTTTTGCAAAATACAGGCTCCATGGACTTAGTCCAGGAAAGCGGGTCCATCGGATCCGCAGTTTCCTCCATCGTGAGCATCCCCAGCGCATAATCCTCAGACCATGTAGTGCTGGCCGAGTATACCAGGAAGATGCGGCCGTTTCGCTGAAGGACGACAGGTCCTTCGTTAATGGCCATTCCGCCTTGTTTTTCCCAGGATAGGGTCGGGGCAGTAAGTAATACATGATCTCCCGTCAATGTCCAAGGGTTTGTCATGCGCATGATATATATAGCGGACCCATAATCTGGGAAGTGACCGTACCCGGCATACAGGAAATAAAGCTGATCCCCTATGGACATAACCGTACCATCCAGGCCGGGGACGGGAGTCGGCAGCGCACCTTTCCATTCCCACTCGCCTTCCATCGGATCAGGCTCCCCGTTCTCCAGCACGCATATTTGGCGCGACTCGTCGCCTCCCCCATCATTTGCCGTGAAATAAATGTACCATGTGTTGTCCACATAATGAATTTCCGGCGCCCAGAGGTTATGACTATAGCGTCCGCCGGCTTCCGGAGTCCAGATCGTTTTCTTCCGGCCCTCCGCAAGGCCTGTCAAGGTCGCGGATTGCGTCAACTCCAGACGATCGCGTCTCGTCGACATAAAATAATAGTGGCCGTCCGTATGCTTCCATACCCAAGGATCGGCTGCTTGCTCCACAATCGGATTATTGAATGTTGGTCCATGTGGCATCTTCTTATCCCCCTCATCCCTTGAATTTCCTGGTTTTTGATCAACACTACGGCAATTCAAACCTTGACTCCCTTTAGCTCCCCACACCTCCCCAGAAAAGTTAAACCCAATCTTACTGATGTCTTCCAGCCTTGTCTATACGCAATTTAGGTGTATTTACCGCGTTAGTTTATGTGACATATCTAGTTATAGTGAAGTATTGATGGCCAAGCATCTATTACCTTCTGAAGAAAATTGACGGCGTTTCGATGCGTTTATTGGAAATTCGTTACGTGCTTCACGATCAAAAAAAAAGCTGATCCCGAAGGATCAGCTTTATCGTAAAATCGATCTCGCCAAACGAAACCCGAGATCCTCAATCCGAAACGTCGGGTGGCTTCGGCGGCGGCATGTCGCCCCGCAGCCCCTGGCCTCTTCCGCCCAGCTTCCGCCGCGGAATACTCTGTACGAGCCGTATACATCCGGATCGTATACATCCCAGCACCACTCCCACACATTTCCGAGCATATCGTAAAGGCCCCACGCATTCGGACGCTTTGTGCCTACCTCATGCAGGGCTCCCCCGGAATTCCCTTCATACCAAGCGATGTCATCAAGCTCTCCGTAACGATAGCCATCACTCCCGGCTTTGCACGCATATTGCCACTCCGCTTCCGTCGGAAGGCGGTATCCATCCACCTCCCAGTTACACACGACACGTTCACCTTCGTCCGAGACCGAATAACATTCGTCCAGACCCGAGTGTCGAGATAGCACATTACAGAATTCAATCGCATCATTCCACGATACATCCACGACAGGAGCCTGCATGACCTCAGCAAATCCTGCTGAATGTGGCATAAGCGAGAAATATAACGCCTTCGTAACGGGAACCGGTGCAAGCTGAAAAGCGTTCACTTCAACCGCCCAAGAAGATTGGATACGGTCGTCCCTCAATTGAATTTCGCCTGCCGGAATGTTCACCATCGGGTATTCTTTTGGATTAAATCCAGGTGCTGACAATGATCTTCCTCCCGGTTTTCATTTCTTAGTTCACCCTGCTTAACCGTTCAATCCCTTGCTGTTCAGTCGGCAAGAAAAAGAAATCTTTCCCCTTATTGCATTCATATATGAAATCTTGCAAGCTTTGGCTTGGATACACAGAAAAATCACCGATGATCGCAACCTTCACATGATAATTGATATACTTCTGAAGGATTTCGCCTGCAAGGCGGGTCTTCAAATCGAAGAAGGATTTGCTGAATATTGATTGATTCATTACCATACGATGGCTTCCCGTTTCATATTGCACGGTTGCCATAAGATCCAATGCAGACTGAACATCCTCAATTAATATTTCATTACTGCTAACGACCGCTATCGTTCCTCCATCTGTTTCAATCTTCTCTATATTCATAGTCACCCTCCTGTTTTGGTAAGTCTTCTCACATAATCCTCACATATGTACCGATTGTCGTCGCCGTTGGCTGGCGGAACGTTAGCAACTCGAAAAAAACTCAGACCTATAGCCATCGCCAGCACACCATAGGCAGCGCTGTGTGGATCCTCAACGGACATCTGTCCCGCCCGATTACCATAATCCATGATCTTAGCGATGCCATGGAGATCCGTCTCGTAGCTCTTCGATACAACTTCCTGCAAATTGCGATCCAGCATGGCCTTTGAGTAAAACTGGACAAAGAGCTTGGCTTGATCCGCAAGCGGAATATACATCTTGTCGACCCCGTCCAGCTGCGACACATTAATCGTGCGATCCGCGTCATCGCTGAGCGGGGGAAGTATAAACTTCAGGGTAAGATCCATCATTTCTCCCGGTGTCATCGTTTGCTCAATGCCGGATTCGATCTTCAGTCCATAGTACGCCAAGAACGATTTGAAGGCTTCAATCGTCAGATGATCCTTGTTCTTGAAATAATATGTGACAACTCCTTTGGAACAGTTCGCATGATCGGCCACCTTATCCAACGTCATGCCGTCAATTCCATACATGCTGATGCAGGTTAACGTGGCATTAATGACCTCTGCCCTGCGCTTCGGTCCCATTCCTAATTTAGGCATGATTTCTTCACCTGTATCTTTGTATTTTATTTATACTGAACAGTCGGAATAAAAAGAGTGTACACAAGGATGGTACATATTGTCAATGGAGGTTTATGATCAGCCCCAGCGCGACAGCCCTTTTTGTTTATAAATCGCAGGAATGGAATGCTCCTATATAAAAAAGAGATATTTCCTTATTCAGAAAATATCTCTTTGAGTGTTACACATCCTTTATCTCAGATCAGACTCGAAGCTTGCAGCTTTTCCGAGTTAGAATTGGAACAAAAGTAGATACAAGCTGTTATTTCCCCGCCAAAAACTCATCCAGCTGACGCTGGATCTCAGCGACATAGTCATCAATGCCCGCCGCTTTCAGCTTCTCGATGGCTTTGGGATACTCCGTCTCAAAATCGACGAAACCGGAACGAATAGCGGCTAAATCCTTGCCGGCGACTTCTTTCAGGGCCGTCTCGATTAACTTGACCTTTTCATTGTTAAATCGGAAGCCCAATGAATCGGATCGGATAGCCTGTTCATCCCAGCTCTTGTACTTATCGATGGACTCTTGCGCCACACTCGGCCCGAACAATTGGTAATTTTGGTTTCTAAACATCCATTCATAGAAGAATTCGCTAGCGGTGAGCTTATTGATTCTTCCATCCACAATCTCGTAGTCCTTGCCTTCGACGCCATAGAGAGCAAACAGATAATTCTCCTGGGATTTATAAATCCAGTTCACGAACTTCATGGCGCCTTCCGGATTAGGAGCATTGACAGGTATGCCCAGCACTTCTCCGCCTGCGGCTGTCACGTAACGCGGTTTATCCTCGGCTAACAGATACGTCTTCACCTCGGCATCCGGCGCATTGGCTTTGATAGCATCGACGATTTCCATTTCCTTGCCCAAAGATCCTTCAACCCATAAGTATAAGCCTGTCTGCATGCGGGAGTCTCTCTCGTTATATTTGATGGTCAAATCCTCTGTATACAACCCTGCGTCATACATGGAGTTATTAAACTTCGCGACTTCCTGGAACGCTTCCGTTTCATAGTAGCTGTAGGCTTTTTTACTCTCTTCCCCGAATACGACCAAATCTTCTACGGCGATCCAGTTATATTGTTCATCGGTAAAATATCGGGTCAACGGTTTAAAGACAATATCGGCGGGTCCCTTCATTTCAGGAAATTTCTCTTTCGCCCTTGTTGCGAATTCCTTTAAGTCGTCTGCTGTCTTCAAGTCCGTCATCCCTACCGCTTCGAGGATATCCTGACGAACGGCCACCAGCTGGTACATGGCGGAGGAGGGTGCATAAGCGGATGGAATGCCATGTATCTTCCCGTCGATCGTTGCCCCCTGAAGCTGCTCCATCGGCAGGACCTTTAGCATATCCTGACCATATTCCTTGATTAAATCATCCAATACCATGGCTTGTTTCTTGTTTACGATGGTAGAAAGGTCCGGGAGGCCGTCCCAATATAAATCGATCGGTTCATTTGCGGCCAGCATGATATCTTTTTGTTCCCAATACTGGGCCCACGGCACAAATGTGACTTCGACCTTCAAACCAAGATCGGCTGCCATCTTCTCGGCAAACTCGTTGTCCAGAAATTCGCTCATGCGATCGCTTCGCTCCCCCGGATACAGAATCGTGACGGTTTCGAGCTTGGCTGCCCCCTCTTTTTTGTCGCTGCATCCTGCCATAACCGAAACGGACGCCATCAATAAGACCAACAAGATCAGCATTGTCCTTGCTTTCATGAAAGACCCTCCCTAATAAAATAGTTTATCTATGTTAAAAGCCGATATCGGCCAGTAACCATGCAGGCGTCTATTCTTTGACGGCACCAGCCATAATCCCGTGCACGAAGTATTTTTGAATGTAAGGGTAGAGGAAAATGATCGGGCCGATCGTAATGACCGTAATGGCCATCTTCACGGTCTCCGCAGGCAGTGTAATGTTGCCTGATGCCCCTGATGGAATTCGTCCGGAGCTTATCGCATTGACGTTCGACAAGATGTTGTAGAGGAAATACTGGAGTGGAAATAAATCGCGATCATTAATAAAGATCAGAGCATGCCACCAATCATTCCAATATTGAAGCGCATACATTAAACCAACCGTCAACAGTGCGGTCTTGCTTAATGGAAGAGCGATTTTTACATAGATCGTAAAATAATTGGCGCCGTCCATCTCGGCCGCTTCATATAAAGATGGAGAGATGCTTGCAAAGTACGTTCGCATCAGAAACATGTTCCAGACGCTGAATATAGACGGCAGGATCAAGGCCAGAATGCTGTTCTTCAGTCCATAATAATTGACGCTGACCATGTACCACGGAATGAGGCCAGCCGAGAAAATAATCGTAAAATTGCTAATGAAGGCGAGTACGTTACGGTATTTCAGCTTTTTGATCGATAGGGAAAAGGCAATCATGCTGGTAATCAGCAGCGCCCCCATCGTCCCCACGGTCGTTACAAGCAGGGTCACGCCATAGGATTTGAGCAATTTCATTCCACTATTAACAAAGATATATTTATAGGTATCCAAGCTGGGGCTCAGTGGGATGATCGAATACCCGTTTCTCGCAACGGCCTGCTCCGAAGAAAAGGACACGCTTAACGTTAAAACAAGGGGATACAGACACACGAGCGCGAATAAGCCAATGAAACCGTAGGCAAAGGCTATCACCAATTGATCGCCAAGCAATCTATTCTTTTGTTTCA
Organism: Paenibacillus sp. FSL W7-1332; assembly: GCF_037969785.1. Lineage (NCBI taxonomy): Bacteria > Bacillati > Bacillota > Bacilli > Caryophanales > Paenibacillaceae > Paenibacillus > Paenibacillus sp. FSL W7-1332. Next base: position 5,599,224 of record NZ_CP150209.1, read on the forward strand.
TCAAAATAGACCCTCTCCGTCATTTATTTTCTTAGCCGATTGGTTTGCAGCCGTAATCAGGATCAATCCCATCAGTGACTGAAATAACCCGATTGCCGTAGAGTAAGAAAAGCCCAGCGTACGCATCGACTGGTAAACATAAGTATCGATAACCGTGACTTCTTCAGCCAGGACCGGGTTGTTGCCGACAATACCGTAAATCATCCCAAAGTCCCCGTAGAAGATTCGTCCGACGCTCAGCAAGCTCAAAACGATGATCGTCGGCTTCAGCATAGGCACGGTCAAGTAAAAAATCCGCTGCAATTTGTTGGCGCCATCCACCTTGGCCGCTTCGTATAAGCTTCCATCAAAATTGGACATCGCCGCCATATAGATAATGGAACTGTACCCGCTCCATTTCCAGACGCTCGACAGAATGATGATCCATTTCCAATACTTCGGCTCCGAGTACCATCTGATCGGCTCTGCTCCGAAGAACTCCAGAATATGATTGGCAACGCCCACATCGGTAGAGAAGATCCCGTACAGTATCGCCCCAACGACGACCCACGAGATGAAATAGGGAAAAAACATCATGCTCTGAGCGACCTTTTTGTAGGTTTTATGCCGGATTTCGTTGATGAGAATGGCAATGCTGACAGGAATGATAATGCCTAAGATGAGACCAAAAAAGTTGATGTACAGCGTATTATAGGTAACCTTCCATCCCATGCTGTTTTCCGAGAAAAAGTATTTGAAATTGTCCAGACCCACAAATTCACTGCCGAAGATGCCGTCAACCACATTAAAATCGGTAAATGCCATCCATATTCCGGCAAACGGGATATAAGAGAACATGATCAGCACGATCAGAGCAGGCACGCACATCAGATACAGTATTCGGTTTTTCGTTATTTCATATAGAAACCCCTTAACCACGGAACCCATTCCATCACTACCTTTGCAATGTGATTAAACGATTATGCCAAAATGCTCTGCTGCAGCCTCTCCTTAAGCTGATCCAGATCGATCACGGTACCAGTAATTCTCGCCTCTTCCGCGGCATAGGCCATGATATGGCTTTCGACGGACATGTCGATGGAGGATCTGCTGCTGAAGTCGGCATTCCCCAGATTCTCCAAAAAGTCGTTCATCAGACCGGTATCGCCGCCGTTATGTCCGCCGCTCACCGTTGCTGGCCGAATGACGGTTTGCTGAACGGGTTCTGCCATATTGGAGTTAAAGCGGGTGACTTCGATAATGTTCAAGTTATCGTCGCCTCGAATTTCCCCATGCTCGCACATGATTTTGAGCGTACGGTACATTTTGTTGGTGAATCCGCTTAAATTAAACGTTGCCGTTACTCCGTTCTTGAACTCGATCACGGTGACTTGATGGTCGCACACATCATTGTCGAGCCGATAAACACAGCGTCCGTAAGGACTCGTTGCGAGCGCTTGGAGCAGTCCCTCCTCGCTCTGATCCGCCGAAATGACGGTAGCGGGCCACTGGCCCCTTATAGGCAAATAGGCTTTTCTTGCATCGAATCGGCAGTTCGCTGCTACCTTACAGTCGAGGCATCGTTCCGCGCTTCCTGCCGGTGCATTCTCCGCCTTAAAATAAGTCAGGCTGCCATAGGAAGAGATCCGTTTCGCTTGACTGTCCACCAGCCAGGCCAAAATATCCATGTCATGGCAGGACTTCTGCATGATAATTGGACTGGCCAGGTCGCTTCTCCTCCAGTTGCCTCGTACAAAGGAGTGTGCCATATGGAAATTGCCGATGTTCTCGTTATGCTGTATGGTCACGATCTTGCCGAGCTCTTGGCTATCGATGATTTTCTTGATTTCCGCAAAGAAGTTCGTATATCTGAGCACATGGCATACAATCACTTTCCGGCCTGTTTCATTGGCTTTTCGTTGTATTCTCAAGCTTTCTTCCGGACTTGGCGAAATGGGCTTTTCCAGCAAAATATCATAGCCAAGATCAAGCGCTCTCATCGTTTGCGCGTAATGATCACGATCCATAGAAGAAACAATGACGGCATCGCAAATTTTGCCGAGCCGATAAAATTCATCTACGGATTCAAATTGTTTCTCCAAAGGAATCCGAAACTCGTCCGCTGCCGCCTTTCTTCTGCTGTCATCCGGTTCAACGACCGCAACGATGTCCTCGCTTGGGTATGCATGCCTTGCGTAGATCATGCCTCTTTGTCCTGCGCCGATTAATGCTAACTTCAAATCCATAACCTCCAGCAAACTCGTATTTGTCCTAACCATCTTGTTCGAAACATCTATTCCTGTTCCGGAATCACGGGATCCTCCAAGGGGTAATATCCTTCCGGATCATAGTCATCCCAAATATTCCTAAGCGGATCCTCATCGGATATTTCGACTTGGATCATGCCTGCCTCATAATATCCATCCTGCTGCGGGTTCTGTATATGCAGGGGGATATACGACCGGTCTTCGAAAAAGAGTGCTATACTCAGCGTATATTCTCCCGGTAACATATCCTTCAAGGGGACCATCTCATTATGGACAAGGTCCCCGGTTAACCAGGAATGCGTGGCGGCGTGCAGGGGATATTCATAGGAAACCTCCCCCTGCTGTAACTGCACCCATAACTGAAAATCCCGGTATATTCTCGAGCTGCCCTCGTTGACAAACCAGAAACGCAGCGGCAAGCTTCCACGACTATATACCGTTTCCGGATACGTCAGTCTGCGTAAAGTTAGATGATATCCAAGTCCTATATTCAGATTGGAGAGGGCGGCGTGCCAGCGATATGCCTCGCGTCTGGTATGAGGACCGCAAACGTTATCGGTCACATCAAGGACCACCTGGTAACGCTTCCATACCTTCTGCAGCCTATGTATGGCAAAAGCCTCACAGCATTCGATCCAATTCTGCTCACCGCACTTCACCAGCAGGCCAAATCCGCGGCCGCGGTCTCTTAAATGTTGAATCAATCTGTCATTCTGCAGTTCGGCTAGCAGTGTCTGCGTCTCAAACGACTCCCCATAAGCGTTCCATTCTTCCTTACTGTCAGCTAAGGTTGATATCAGAACGGCTGTTAAGCGTCTGTCGGAGTCGATATAACTCCCGACTTTTCGGACCAAGGCCGCAAAACAATCAGGTTCATAACCCTGAACCCAGATCGGCAATTCCGGTACCAGGACAAGAATGGGATTATGGGCCGTACGCAGTGCTTCTTTGATCGCTTCAAGCCTGTATTCACCTCGAACCGGCTCAAGCGCTCTCCAGAAAAAGGAGACGTATTCGAATGGACCCTGGCTTGCATCAAACTCCCGGTTCAATAAGGGCTGCGGTCGGATTTTTACGGTTTTATACTTCTCGTAATTTTCAAGCGAGTATTTCCCCATCCTCTTCTCTCCCTTGCAAATGGCTGTCAACGGTGCGATGGAATTGCTCGATGTCTGCATCGGTTATGTACGGCCGGCTGCCAATCTTGTCGATATCCTCCCGCAATACAATCATGCTTAATGTGTTAAAACGGGCTCCCGTCTCCATATACGCCGCAGCTGCTTTTTGCAGGGAGGTTGTATATTCGCCTGGGTTTCGGACCGGGTCTGCCTTCCTGTCCCCAAAGGCTTCATAACGCAGCATGCCGTCCCCTTCCATGGTCGGATAATTATAGAATTGTCGTTGAACGAGGACAATATTGCTTCTTTCATGATCCAGGATAAGCGACAACCTGGTATCATAAAGCCAGCTTGAGCTCCAGAAGCCTTTGATGGGTAACTCCGGAAAGTACTGGTCATAGAATGCAGCAGCCATCTCCATGGAATTCTTCAACCTGTCCGGCGTGTACCCGGGGCCGGATGGAATGTGGAGCGCTAACAGCGTATCCCCTGTTTGAAGTACCGGCTCCCATTCCTTCTTCAGGATCGGCGTCGTTTCTCTTTCAACGAATCCCATGGGATTTATCCGATTAGCGATGACAAACTCGGCATTCTCGTGCCATTCTGAGGTGAAGTTTCCTTGAAGATCATATACATCATTGATTCCGTTCCGTTGTCCATCGCTGCGAAATTCTTCGCCTGCGTGCCGAAGGGCAATAACCTCCTGCGTGTTCACATGACGGAACATGGTGAAAGGATCCTCAAATCGGTAGGGGATAAAATAAAACCGGTCTAACAGAAAGATGGAGCAGGTATAAAAATTCATCACCCATGGAAAATCATGAACCTTGGCATCGCCGTGCTGCACCAGCTTTTCCAATTGAAGCTTCAGGGGCTGTTGAGGGATTTGCTCGTAGTAAGCTGTAGGTATGGAACGCGCCTCCAGCATCTTCATGGAAGGAACAACGCAGGCCAGCAGCAAAAGAAAGGAGTATAATTCTCCATATTGCGCCATGCATCCTGGCGTCATATTCGTATAATGGGTCTCATCACAGCGATTGCGCAAAGTGCACATATCCTCTACTAAAAATTGGGTAAAATGAAATAGTACGTCATCCTTTTCTATCGCCTCAATCCCCTGAACGAGCCATTGGCGGGTAGGTTCAGGAATTTGATACTGCTCAAAGATTCCGGACAAGAACTCCCGCGGGATAAGATAGGGCTCGCCATCCGGTTTATATCGATCATATTTAGCTTCCAACCCTTCTGGCAGGTAATCAAAGTTGCAGATTGCGATACACTCGTTAAACTTCAACAGACTCTCCATTTCCTTGTCTCCCCCGTTCAACTGTTAACTTGCCCATCGGGTAATAACCGTCCTTGTTCCCCTCGATGGCCAGCTGGATATTCCCGATTTCCTTAACTCCGGTTTCGATGCCAATCTCCAAATCATATTCGCCTTCGGACATATTACCGGGTAAACCGAAACCCTCTTCCCACACAATATCTTCGTCAGGCAGCCACTCCCTAATATCCTCTCTGCTGCGCAGCGTATAGGTTTGATCTTGGCCAGTAAGCCTCACAACCAGCGGATAAGGATTATAAATCGGTGCTACTCCTACATTAGCCCACAATGCACTGATTTTTAGCTGACCGCCTGCCTTCACCAACGAATCGTACGTGAGCTTTCTCAATTCAAAGCGGTATCCCATCTTGTTCAGCCAAGCCTTGACCTTCTCTTTCCACGGTTCGGGGACTACCGTTCCTTTATTGTTAAAGGATGAAATATGCCACTTCAGCGTTTCTTGAATGATATAATCCATATCCCAGCCCTGAAGATACCAATCATTCATGTGCCAGCATGCTTCAAATAGAACCGGAGCCTTCTCCCAGGCATCGCCCATCTTGAAATTCTGAATATTCTGGGGATAGAAATCCGTCATATGTGACCACTCATTTCCATGAAAGCCGCCCATATCACCCAAGCAATCGACGCGAAAGCCCACTTTGGCTTTGCGCTCCTTCATGATGCTGATCGACAAGGCATCATGCAGCAATGCTTGGAGAGGGGTTATTTTAAACCCATCCAGGTAGGCATCTGTAATGCGTTTAATGGCCTCCGGCTTTAAAAACTCCGTTCCGCCGCCTTCTCCCCAGGCCCCTACAATCGTCAAATCAACCGAGCTTATGACCGGATGTCCGTCAAACCGTGCGGCAAACGCTTTGATAAAGTCAGACCAATACAACACATAGGGTGTTGTCTCAGGATCTACTCTCCAGAACGGAAAGTCCGGCTCCTCCGGATGTTCCGCACGATACCAGGCGGGTATATCATCCTCTTCGCTTAACGCGTATGGGGAACAGCGAACCACGGCCGTACAGCCTATCGATTTGGCGTAGTCCAGCCTCTCCTCAAGAACTTCCCACCTGTACTCTCCTTGGCGAACTTCCAGGTCCCGCCAGCGCACGCTGCAGAAATACACTTTGCTGTCGGGATGATTGTACGTTCTGCTGTCTTCCGTGAACTTATATTTCTTGTGCTCTTCCCCTCGATTGTCGCAGATCCGACCCAGGTCTCCCATTAACCCTGGTGCTGCCGTAAAACCTATGCCCGGGTTGTTTAGGATGTCTTCTAACATCATGGGGTAAACCGTTACTGCTTTGTTCATGTTTTAATCCGCCCCCCGCCGCCTGCTAAACAAACTCTCTTGTTTTGTTACGTTAATATAACGTAACAAATAGACGTAATACTTGTAACGTTTCGTGATTTCATGTTATATCATCCCTGCGTATCCTTGCAATAATAATTTTGGTTTTTTTAAAAATTTGTAGTAACACAGCACGGCAGAAACATGTTATGATTGATTTCAATCATGAATATAGATACACTTGAATAACGTAACGATACTACGCAACAAATAACGCAACAAGACATTTATCAAGTCCATCATTGTTTACCATGTAACATTCCTATAAACTCTAAATGGTGACTATTCGTAACTAAAAAGGAGAATGTGTTTATTTATGAGTACCATTCGGGATGTTGCTAAATTAGCAAATGTATCTACCGCCACCGTATCCAGAGTGTTAAACAATGATACGAAATATAAAATTACGGACGAAACCCGGGAGCGGGTGTGGCAGGCTGTTACGCAGCTCAACTATAAAATCACTTCAAGTCCCAAGCGGAAAGTTGTAACCACGGAACATTCCGACAGCAAGTCGCACATCAAAATCGGGTGTGTATTAAGCGTTACAAAAGATAAATACAACGATCCTTATTTCATGTCGATTTTATCCGGCGTGGAAGAGCGATTGCTGAGCGCGGGATATAGCATTTCCTTTATTCGGACTGGAATTGAACTGAATGACAGCAAGATTTTATTCCATACATTCAGCGAACCGATTACCGGCCTGATTCTTATGGAATCCTTGAACGGCGAAACCTATGAGTATATACGCAAGCAGGTTCCTTATATCGTGGGGATTGATACCGAACGCGGGGATATCGATAATGTGGGTTATGATCATTACAATGTCGCTTCGATGGCCGTCAACCATCTCATTGACAAAGGTCACACCCGGATTGGATATATCGGGGGAAGCGGATTAACGAATAACTTCAAAGACAGCCGCCGTTATCGAGGCTACTACGCCAGCATGCATGCTGCCGGAATGTCGGTGAATCCCGATTGGGTTATTGATTGCATGTGGGATGAAGCGGTCTGCATTGAAAAAGTGAATCATTTATGCAAAACCAAAAATTGCCCGACCGCCTTCTTTGCAGGCAGCGATCTAATGGCTATGGCCGCCCTCAACGGCTTGTATAACAACGGCGTTTCCGTTCCTGATGAAGTAGCCGTCATAGGCTTATCCAATATTGAGGTATCCAAATATTCCAATCCCCCCCTATCAACGATCGACGTACCGACAAAAGAAATCGGCATGGTTGCCGTCGACAACCTGATCGACCGAATAAACGGAAATCAACTGCTGCCTAAGAAAGTGATTTTGCCTACCCGTTTGGTCGTACGAAGTTCTACTTAATGACTGCAACAAAGACGAGATGAATATGTTCTTTGCCCCATAGACCCACTGCACAAGAAGCACCCGACACGGTGCTCTTTTTTTCATGGTGGATGCGGGAACTTCAATTGGAAAGGGGGTGAAAGCTTCAGATTCGGTAGAATGATTTCTACGTTAATAAAGAAGTTTGGACTTGCAGGCTTTATGACATCCATCATTTTGTGAGGAGGTTTGACATGAAAGCATGGGGTATCAAAATGAAGTTGACGCTTACTGTTTTTACGATGACGGCCATTCTTATTGCCTTATTCCCTTCTCCCCTCTTTATTTCGACTGCGGAAGCAGCCTCCATCGTTATCGATGGTAACCCGGGCGACTGGGAAGGGATTCCGGTTATTTCCACGAATTCGGGAACAGCTGGCGTCCTAAAGGCTGCCCACGATGACAGCAATCTGTATCTGCTTGTGGAAGGCGCCGGCCTTAGCACCACCATGGGGAGCTTCTGGCTGAATACGGATGGGAAAACTTCGACCGGATATCAAGCCTTCGGATGGGGTGCGTCCGGTATTGAATGGCTCCTCGAGAATCAATCGCTATATCGCTATGCAGGAAATGGAAGCAGCTGGAATTGGGATTTGTCTTCGACTCTTCCTTCTTCTCAATATGTACGTACCTCATCGACCATTGAAGCTGCACTCCCTCTCGCTACGCTTGGACTTGCAACAGGCAGCAGTGTGAACATCGGATATCTGGATAACAATTCGGATATAAACCGACTGCCAGCGCTGAACCAGTCCCTTCCCGTTTATACGCTTAATGCAGGTAATCCCGGAGAAGAACGGATCGAATTTTACCCAAGCGAGCTGGATGATCCGCTTAATAACCCGTTTAAGGGCTGGGCACCTTCAGCGAAATCTACCCATTACCCTCAGGACCACCGTCTCGTGTATGCCGGTGTCACCTGGAAGGAGTTAGAGCCAACCAAAGGCAACTATGATTTCAATGCGATTGAAGCGACCAACCATTTCGACTATTGGCAAAGCCGCGGAGTTAAGGTAGTCCTTCGCATTATTCTGGACAGTCCTTCCGGTGTGCCTCACCGGGACATTCCTGACTGGCTCTATCATGACATGGTGAGTCTGGGACAATCTCCAGGCAAGGCCTACCAGGATGCAACCGGAGGCATGGGAGCCGGCAACAACACGGGCTTCTCCCCCAATTACAGTTCCGAGTATCTAATCGCCAGACATAAGCTTGCCATTGAGGCGATTGCGGAGCATTACGACACGGCTGACAGCCCGATTGCTTTTGTACAAATCGGTTCGCTTGGCCATTGGGCGGAATTCCACACCTGGCCTTACATCGGACCGAACGGGGAAAGCAACTATACGGGCGCATTCCCTCCGAACGAAATATCCAATCAGTACATTCAGCATTATATCGATGCATTTGCCGATCAGGAGGATCATACGCAGCTCTTGATCAGACGAAGCGTGGAATTGGCCAAGAATAATAACAAGGGTCTGGTTCTTGGAATGTATAATGATATGTTCGGCGATCAGCCGAGCTTCGATTCCGAATGGGGATGGTATACCGGCACACAGAACGGTTACTGGGATGATATCGGCCAGCAGCAGCCAAACCATGCCAACTTCTGGAACACGCGCGTATCTGGCGGTGAATTTTACGGCGGTGCCTATGGCATGAATGCTGCACTTACAACTGGCAGCGGCTTCAATGAGACGCTGCGGCAGACCGAGCTCAGCAAACCGAGCTGGCTGGGACCCAATGCTCCGGCTTCCTTAGCGCTGGGCAATCCTTTGCAGGGCAATATGGATACACTGAAGAAACGAATGGGCTATCACTTTGTCGTGAGCAAGGCTTCATATCCGCAAGATAGCGGAAGCACGCTTGATGTATCCATCGCTGTGGAGAATAAGGGGGTTCAACACTTCCCGTTCAACTGGCCTGTTGAAATCCAGCTGCGCAGCGGCGGGAACATCGTGGCGCGTCAAACGACAACCGCAGACGTAACAACCTGGAGAACCGGCTTGCATACGGTCTCAGGCTCTATCTCCACCAACTCGCTGGCAAACGGAACCTATGAGCTGGCAATCGCCATTCTTGATCCGTCTACAAACCAACCTGGGGTTGATTTTGCTAATACGGAACGTCTATCAGACGGAGCTTATAAGATCGGTACATGGACAAAATAACGAAATCGGCAGACTGATATCCGAAACTATGAAAACAGCTATCGGGAATATCCCGATAGCTGTTGCTCGTCTCAGATTCCAATAAAACCACCCTCTGGCTGCGTGCTCCACAGTTTAGGTAACCATGTTCTTGATATGACTTCACTTCACACCAAGCCTTTCAATTGGTAAGGTTCCCCTTATTTTCCCTATGCTTCATTCCGGCCCATGCTATAATGGACTCACTATTTAAGCATGCGGAACAGGGGCGACTATTTCATGAATTCTCCTAAAACAGTACTGATCATTGAAGATGAGCAGGATATCTCTCGCATCGTGAACGACTATTTGCGTGTTCAGGGATTCAGCACATTCATCACGGAAAATGCCGGCGACGGATTGCAGGAAGTCCGCAACCGGCAGCCGGATTTTATCATTCTCGATCTGACATTGCCTGATGCTGACGGAATTGAAGTATGCCGCAAGCTCCGCACGTTGACGGCTGCGCCCATTCTTATTTTAAGCGCCCGCAGCAGCGATACGGACAAAGTGCTTGCCCTTGGTTTCGGCGCCGATGATTATATGACCAAGCCTTTCTCGCTCAGTGAACTGGTCGCCCGCGTTCAGGCACATTTGCGCAGAATTGCAGACCCGAAATTCCCGTCAGCCCTACAGCAGCGAGTGCAATTCGGCACCCTTTCGATTGATAAAAATGCCCGCAGGGTCATGGTCGGACAGCAGGAAATTTCGTTATCCGCCAAAGAATTTGATCTGCTTTACTTCCTGGCGTCTAACCCGAATCAAGTGTTTACCAAGTCGCAGCTGCTGGATCAGGTCTGGGGGTATTCAGCTTATGTCGAGGATAATACCATCACGGTCTACATTCGGCGGCTCCGCGAGAAGCTGGAGCGGGCCGAGATCAACTCCTCCTATATCAAAACGGTTTGGGGCGTCGGTTATAAATTCAACCCCGATGAGACGGTGTAGCCCCCATGTACTGGAAATCGTGGCAAACAAGAAGGCTCTGGGCAGCCTGCCTATCTATCATGGTTATTTTGTTATCCGTCGTTTGGCTCGTTTGGCCCTCAAACCAGCCCGATTCGTCATCCATTGTCAACCCTATTCGCGTGCTGACGAATACGGTTGTCCATAACCTGGAGAATGGGCATGCCGACTTGCTGCTGGCCGATGCTCCGATTCGGGGGCAATTAACCAGCTGGAGTCAAGAGACAGGGATCGGCCTCAAGGTTGTATTTCCTGACGGAACGATGATCTATGACAGCGATGATTCATCCGTGCGCCATATTCATCCGCGCTTTGAACTCGACTACACGCTGCGTATTTCTGACAGCGAACCGTCTTATTATCATCTCGCTTTTCCGCTGCTGGACGCCGGCAGCAAAAGCTTTGTGGGCTACGCTCAGTTTGCTGTGCCTGCATCTGTCGTAGCCTCAGCCTTCCCCTCCTCAGACTTGCCGCTATATGTGCCATGGGCGCTGCTATCTCTGGCCCTATTGACGCTGCTTTATTTATTCTTCTCCATCGGACGCCGGGTGCAGCATGATTGGGTTGAGCCTGTCGCCGGGCTCAAGCCTTATGCCGAAGCCATATTGAAAGGCAACTACGAGCAGCGTGCCGAATGGACCAGCGATAACGAGGTCGGGGAGCTCTATGCCGTATTTGATCTCATGCGTGAAGAGATTCGTAATTTGCATATGCAGCAAGCCGCGCACAGCCAGTCGCACAAAGAGCTGATTTCCAATCTGTCTCATGACTTAAAAACTCCGCTGGCAACGATCAAAGCCTATATCGATGCAATTCGGGAAGGCATATGCCCGGATCTGCCGAGTGTGATGGCATACCTTGAGGTGGTGCATGCGAATACGAGCAAGATGACCGTGCTTGTAGACGATTTGCTGCTGCACGCCCTGCGTGATCTGGAGCAGATTGCCGTACATCCGATTGAGCAATACAGCGCTCCAACGCTGGAGCCGATCTTGCGGGCGATGGCCCATTATATCCGTACGATGGGCGTACGCTGCCAAGAACCCTCTGCTATTCCCAACGTGCTTGTCGTTATCGATGCCATACGGATCGAGCAAGTTCTGTCCAATCTCGTCACGAACGCACTGAAGCATACGGAGCCCGGGGATACGATTCAACTCGCTGTTGAAGAACACTCGGAAACATCCTGCCTGCAGATCATCGTCTCCGATACAGGGAGCGGAATTTCCCCGCAGGATATGCCTTTTATTTTTGATCGGTACTACCAAGGCAGCGTTTTACAACGAACGGCCAGCCAACCGACCGAGCGCCACGGGGTCGGACTTGGGTTGTCGATATGCAAGTATATTATGGAAGCGCATGGCGGCACGATCTCTTTTCACAGCCAACAGCAGCAGGGAACGACTTTCTACTTGACTCTGCCCCTCAGCTGACCCCTGTCATAATTTATTTATAAACTAATAACAAATGTGCAAGAATCGTTCTCTATAATTTGGTGGCATGGGAAGATAAGAGAGGAGATCAGAATATGCCTTCAAGCAAAACCATTATGCTGCAAGCTGCAAATTTATGTAAAACATACACCACTGGCAAGGAGCAGTACCATGCCATTCGGAATGTCGATCTTTCGATTTACGCAGGAGATTTCACGGTCATCATGGGCGACTCGGGGTCGGGAAAGTCCACCTTGCTGTACTTGCTCAGCGGACTTGATGAAGTGACAACCGGAGAAGTCTGTCTGCAGGGACAGCGCTTTGATCAATTTTCAGCCAAGGAGCTTGCACGCTTTCGGGCGAATCGGATCGGTTTTATCTATCAAAACAGCAACCTTGTACCCGATCTGTCGCTGTTCGATAACATTGCCCTCCCTGGATATATCGCAAATCAGGATAAGGAACAAGTACGGCAACGGGCAAATGACTTGATGGTCAATCTCTCCCTCGATAAACAGAGCAGCCGGTTGCCTTCCCAAGTATCCGGAGGGCAGCAGCAGCGGGCGGCAATCGCCAGGGCGCTCATCAATAACCCGGACATCATTTTTGCTGATGAACCTACCGGCAGTCTGAACTACGAACAAGGCGTTACGGTGCTTGATATATTGAGCCGGATGCATGCGGACGGTCAATCGATTGTCATGGTCACCCACGACATGAAGGCAGCCTGCCGGGGCAATCGCCTTATCTACATTAGCGACGGCAAGATCGGTGGCACGCTGGATATGGAACCCTACAGTCCGGAACAGGCCTCCGAGCGGGAAGCGATGATCTTCGCTTATGTCACCGGGAGGAGGTAGTCTGGGATGCGAGCCATATTGACACTCTGCTGGGGCAACCTACGCAAAAGAAAAATGCAAAACACGCTGATCGCATTGCTTATTGCCCTATCCGCTCTACTCGTCAGCACCGCATTCACGGTCTTGATGAATACGGAGAATGTATTCAATGATCGCCATGCGGCTGCTCATGGTGCGCACGAAGTCATAAATATGACCCGTGGGCTGCATGACGAACAGTTGGTAGCCGACTGGTGGTCCAGCCAAGAAGGCGTAAACGCGTCCAGCTTAATCCCTTACAAGCCATGGACCGGACTGGTCTTTAACGGGAAAGAATTGCCCAATCTTTATCTGTATATGATCAATACCCCGCCGATGCCGCATGGGGTCAACAATCCTCTTCCCGGTACAGGCCCTGAGCATCTGACGGTTCCGGAAGTCGGCGAAATCTGGATACCCACCTCGCTTGCCTACAAATACAACATGCATATCGGCGATGAATTGGTGTTCACCTCAGGGTCTGCACCGGCACAATTCACGATCGGTGCGATTGTCATTGACATATCCCATGGCGGTCCTTTCTCGACCACTGCCCGCATCTGGATGAACGAAGCCGACTATCGGTCAACCATGGGTAGCTTGTCCACTCAGGAGCAATACATGTTGTCGCTTCGCTATTCGTATCCTGAACAAAGCGAGGAATACTGGCAGCGCTTTGAGCAGGCGCTCGGGTCGCCGTTTTTAGAGGAACGCGTTTCGTTTGCCGAATTGTCGGCCTTTTATTTCATCATGAACAAGGTGATCGGCTTTGTGATGAGTTTCCTCGGACTGGTCATGATCCTCGTCGCCTTGCTCACGATCGGCTTTACGATCACGGACACAATCCTTGCCAATTACCGCACGATCGGCATTCTCAAATCGATTGGCATGACCTCCGAACGCATCATCGGCACCTACCTGCTGCAGTACGGTTTAATGACGATTGTCGCCTTGGTCCCGGCACTGATTGCAAGCCGCTTCCTTTCAGATGTCATCATCCGGAATTCCCTGTCTTTCCTCAAATCCGACACAGCTCCTGTTCCCGTTCAAGCGGCAGACGTTGCGATCTGGACTGGCTGCGGCCTGCTGCTCATCATCCTTCTATGCGTCCTTGTTTATGCTTCCAAGACACGCCATATCGAGCCCATTCAAGCGATCCGTTATGGCATGTCGGAGTCTTCACATAGTCGTATCCATCGGCATGGTGCTCGCAAAAGACTGCTGGATCGATGGTCCGTACCCACGGTCATCGGCTGGAAGCATGTGAGCGGCAACAAAAAAAGCGCAGCGCTAATCTTTCTGTTGATGAGCATCACGGTGGCTGTGCTCGTCTTTGGCGCCATGCTGGTAACCAGCGTCTATCGAATCAGTGAAACGTCGGCTCAGTGGGGTTATGACGATGCGGATATCGCGATTATGGTCATCCATGCGGAAGGTATAGATCGGGCGGAAATGCAATCTTATATCCAAAGCGACCCTCGGGTTCACAGTCTGAACTGGTCCGGATCATCCACCGGCGTCATCGCCATGGCCGAAGAGGATGACAATCCTCAACAGACATTCAGCCTCCCTTTGACGGTCGTGGAAGGCAGCATGAACGAGATCGGATTTGCCTCGCTTGCAGGCCGTAATCCCGTACTCCCTAATGAAATTTCCATCGGGATCAATATTGCCCGTAAATTGCAAAAAGGCATCGGCGACATAGTCACGATCTACATTGAAGGAGAACCGCATCCATTGCTGATCACCGGCACCTTTCAGTCCATTTCCAATATGTCGAACGTCGCCAGGGTCACATCGGATCTTGTCGAGCACTTGAATCCGGACGCCGGGTTTATTCAACTTAAGGACAATGCGGACAGCGATGCGTTTGTGCAGCAGTTGAACGAACGTTACAGCCCTTCCATTCAAGCGCTGAAGCAGGAAGTGCTGCTCGATTCCGTATTCAAAGAAGCTGCGGCGGTTTTGCTCATTCCGATGAGTATGCTGGCCCTTCTGTTCATGGCTGTCACTTCTCTTATTGTTTATACAACTTGCCGGCTGCATATTCGTAAGGAAACGAAAACATATGGCATTTATGCCTCGCTCGGCCTGACCGCTACCGACATTCGTCGTGCCTTGACAAGCGGCATTGCCGGACTGGCTGCGCTCGGTGCGCTGGCTGGCATCGCTTGCGGCGTCTACGCATTGCCGGCCGTGCTGCGCGGTCTGCTCTCTACCTATGGGATTGTCAAGCTGCCGCTCATCATGGAATGGCCGCTGGTCATTGGGCTGACGCTGATCGCGCTTGCTATCGCCGTCAGCGGCTGCTGGCTGGCTTCGCGAATCCTCCGCCGCACCTCCCTTCGTGTGCTGGTCATGGATTCATGAAGACGCTCCATGAACAGAAGATGACCTCCGAATGTCGGAGGTCATTTTTTTACTTCTTGCCTTAATAAATCTTCTTATTTTAATTCACATCGTATTTGCTCTTTCCACTTGATAATATTTGCGATGGCATTTGTTTCACCGCCTAAATAGATATCTTCTATGGTCATTGACCAAAATTTAGATTTGCGATTTCTTTCGTTATGCGGAAGAGGGTTTGTTATTTTAGCTACCTTGGTTACTCTCTCTCGATTTTTCTTGAGTATATAGGCGGTATCCCAATCATGATCATAAGCATTCGTAAATAAATCAACCAGCAATCGGTAACCTTCCTCTGTATAGTTGGAAGGATGCTGCAGCATATAACATGAAACAAGCCAAAAATGCAAAGCATATAACGCTGGATCACGATGTTCCCACACAAGGGGAAAACCGAATAATTCATAGCAGGAAAACCCATCGATCTCCTTAGCTCCACACTCCATACATCTTCCAGACTCCATTACGGTGTGATGATCAGCCATTTTATAATCCCCCTATCCTAAATGCTACTTTCCCCAAGATTAATAGATTGACGTTGCGTAAAGTCAACTCTTTGTATTCAATTCCCCTGCCTGAATCTTATGTCGCCAGTAAAACAGAGGGCGTGATCCTTATTCCCCCTACACTTGAAATCCAAATAGAAACACATGAGGCACAGAAGGTATCTTCTGTGCCTCATGATTCAAGTATGCTTTTTGATATATTCCTCTTGTTTTTTTAATTCCATGTAACGAATAATCAGCTTATCCAACGACTGTGAAATGGCGACAACATCTTGATGCACCAATTCGAAACTGCTGGCCACTCGCTCAAGTTCTCTTCGGAGAAGTTCGAGTTTTTTCGATACTTGTTTGAGTTCACTCTCGATAGAAATCACCTTGTTCACCCACCCCCGTCGTAACAAGTGATTGATGACAGTTGCTGTTAACGCGAATCAGCCTAACGGAGGTATCCCTCGTATTCGGCAACTGGCTGGCATCGAGGACATTAGCCCCTGTGGCTTTGTGTCGCAGTCTCATACTTATAAGTATAAAATTCGACTCAACCAAAAAAAATACCCAGAATTGGGTAATCTTTACCTAAGTACTTCAATAAATTCAGCTTCTAAAGTTGTTCCATGGATAATAAATTACTTTCTGCGTAACACGTTCCGTATTCTCGATCTCCTATTCATCGCGCAGCAGAATTCGGTAGCTCTTAGTGAACCATTATGATAACCACAACAACTAAATAGACAGCGGCTCCCCAAGTAGGTTTACTTGGGGAGCCGCCGGTTGTTAGTCTATCCTCTTCTTTTTCTTAGCAGTAGCAAACCTGCAAGCAAGAGGATACACCCCGCTAACATGTAGCTGTACATATTCGTAGCCGTATTCGGCAATTTATTTCCGTTAGGCTCGTTCGTTGCCTGATCTCCGGATTGAGCCGGATCTCGTGGAGTCGAATCCGATACGCCTAATGTTGAATCGTCATGATCTTCCGGTGTTTGTGCACCAGTATTCGAATCCCCGTCGGAGTCTCCATTCGAGTCTTCATTTGAGTTCCCGTTAGAATCTTCGTCAGAGTCTTCGTTCGAGTTTCCGTTCGGGTCTTCATTCGAATCCCCGTCGGAATCACCCGTTCCACCCGGGTTCGTCGTATTTCCACCGTTGTTCTCGTTGTCCGTCACTTCAATGACATTGGATGGTTTCTCCGGAGTTGTCACGTTATCACCTGTGACTTCACCGATGTTTACGATCGCTTTACCGGCTTGTCCCGCCTTGACGGTTGCCTTGAACTCAATCGTATGCCATTCGGTATCCGTAATCCGTCCAAAGTTACCGCTCACTTTGCCGTTAACAACCTGGCCTTTGTCGCCATCAGCGTTATCGGTGACGGAGACGCCGTCCACCTTCAGGCTGCCTGCTACATACGCAAGCCCTTCCGGCAGGAGGTCAGCAATCACAAGGTTCGATACGTAGCTGCCCGAAACGGTATTGCGTGCGGAGATCGTATACTCCAGCGTATCGCCGACCGTGATGCTGCCGCCATTGAGATCCCGCGACGTCTTCCGTGATTCGATGACTGGAGAAGACGGAGTTGGTGGTGTTACAGGCGGTGTGACCGGTGGATTTGGATCTACCGGTGGATTGACGGGTGGATCGACTGGCGGATCAACCGGTGGGTCCACCGGCGGCGTGTCGCCTTCCTCAACCACAATCTCATCCGTTGGGCGGCTCGGCTGATCGATGTTGTCCCCGGTAATTTCACCGGTGTTACGAATCGATTCTCCGGCGTTCGCTACGATCTTCGCCTGGAACTCCAGCGTATGCCATTTCGTATCCCATACATCCCCGACGTTACCGACAACCTGACCTGAAGCATAATGGCCTTTGTCGCTGTCCTGGTCATCGGTGACCGAAACACCGTCGACCTTCAAGCTGCCCGGAATATATTCCAGACCGGCCGGCAGCGTATCCGATATGACGAGGTTGGACATATACGTATCGTCCAGCACCGTTCTTGTCCGGATCGTATAGGTAACGGTATCCCCGACTTCGAATGTTTGCTTGCCCGCTTCAAGATTCATTGCGGACTTCTCGGATACGATCACTGGATCGCGCGGATAGACCTTGACTTCTTCTTCCGGCTCACTAGGCTCGTCGAAATTATCGCCGGTGACAGCGGCAATATTCCGAATATCCTTGCCGGCTTGTCCGGATTGGATGATTGCATGGAACTGAAGCTCATGCCAATCCTCATCCCAGATATCGCCGAATCCTCCGTACACGGAGCGGGTTACCACATGGCCTTCATCGTCGCCTTCATCATCGGTGACGGATTGGCCATCCACGGTCAAGGTGCCCGGCACGTATTCCAGTCCTGCCGGGAGTGTATCCGTAATTTTCAAATTCGAGATATACGCATCCTGTGTCACCGTTCTTGCCCGAATGGTGTAGACAACCGTATCCCCGACTTCGAAATGGGTTTTGCCCGCATTCAGGTTTTCTGCAATTTTCTCCGATTCCACAACCGGATGACGCGGATAAACCTGAACTTCTTCCTCGGACTCGCTCGGTGTGCTCACATTCTCGCCACCGGCTACAGCGGTATTTCGAATATTTTTGCCAGCTTGTCCAGGCTCAATAATCGCTTCGAACTCCAGCGTATGCCACTCGGTGTCCGTAATATCCCCGAACAGGCCGATAACTTGCCCATCGGTATACATACCTCTGTCTTGATCGCTTGCGTCATCCGTGACGGCAGCGCCGTCTACCTTCAGGCTGCCCGGTACATATTGCAGTCCTGCCGGCAGATCGTCCGAGATAACCAAGCTGCTGACAAAGCTCTTTTCGATCGTATTCCGTGCCTGAATCGTGTACCGCAACGTATCGCCTGGTTCAGGGTTACCAGGGTCCGTGTTTCCGGCAGCCTTCGTTTGAAGGACGGCATTTTTGCTGGACTCCAGAACAGGAGGATTGAAACGGACCGTCGTGGTGGTTTCGTTCGATTCCTTCTCTTCCGTGTCGCCTGTTAGTAAGTTGTTATAGCTGATTTGTGCTTTGTTCTTAATTTGCTGATTGGCGGCGCTTGCTAGAACCTTGACTTTAAATTGCACGGTAACGCCGTCAGCCAATTGGCTCGTATTGGCCAAGTCGCCTAACTGAATGCTGACCTGGCTGCCGTCAAAGCGACCTTCGTCGGTGTCGTCGGCATCCGTCAGGTCTTTGGTGGTCGAGCCCAGGATCAATTTCATGGAGCCAGGGACATATTCCGTTCCTTGCGGAATCAGATCCGTCACGCTTGCATCGGCGGCGATGTCTCCGCCTTCATTCTTGATCTGAATCTCGTAGGTTACTTCATCGCCGGCACTCACTTCTTGTGGAGATGCGGTCTTGTTAGCTGTCACACAAGGCGACGTACCAAGGAAAATATCATCGATGAAGTTTCCAGCTCCAATGTTTCCACTTGCTGTACTCACCGCCTCAAAGCCGAAGCGAGTGACCGTTTGTCCTGCTGGGACCGTATACGTGCCTGTATAGGTTCCCCATGCTTTGTTACCGTCCGTCATTTGTTCTTGAACTTTGGTGTCGTACGGGTTAGCCGTTGCTGCTCCAATACGAAGCTGCATCGTGTCAACCCCTTGCCGTCCCATATGGGATAGGCGCCAATAGATGGTCTGTCCAGGGGTTGTCTTCACATCCTGGTAAAGCATCCCGTTTTCATAAGCATTTAGTTCCGCCCATTTCCCGCCGTCCGGGGGAGCTGGCCAGTTCTTTACAACCGCAGGATTATTTCGCTCCCAGTCCCATAGTTCAATGACTGGATAACCGTTAGCATCATCCGTGGTCTTCCATCCAGGTACTTCGGATTCATAATAGTAGAGTCCGGACGTATTAACAGCAGTTCCCCGGACAGCGCCTTGCTCAAAACTGCCATTGATCATTGCAACTGGCCTAGCGCAAGCATCAATGACTTCTCTTTCGAGAATACCACTCGACACTTCATTAGAATCGATCGTTTCCTCTTTGCCTGCCAGTAAGTTCTTATAATCAACAGTCGCTTGATTGGTGACCGTCTGGCCGACATGGCTGGATAATGCTTTCACTCTGAATTGAACTGTGATGCCGTCAGGCAAGTCATTGGTATTCTGCAAATTTCCGAGCCTAACGATCACCTTGCTGCCGTCAAAGTGTCCTGCATCTGTATCATCTGCATCGGTTAGATCAATGGTATTGGTCCCGCTCACCATTCTCATGGAGCCTGGAACATATTCCGTGCCCGCAGGAATGACGTCTTCAAAGACGGTATTTGCGGCAACGTCTCCGCCTTCATTTTTAACTGTGACTTCGTAAGTAAGTTCATCGCCTTCAAAAACTTCTCCAGCAGGAGAAACGGATTTCTCTGCGATAACACATGGTTCAGTTCCCAGGAAGATGTTGTCCAGGTAATTACCGAAAGCCAAGGCTCCAGTAGATGTACTAATTGCTTTAAATCCAAAACGTGTTACTGTTTGACCTGCAGGAACCGTATAACTCCCGGAATAAGTTTCCCATGCAGTCCCAGTTGAAATTCTCTTTATTTCTGGCGTGGTATTGAATGGATCGTTCGTAACCGGTCCAATATTAACACTCATCGTGTCCACGCCACTATATCCTCTGTGATCTAAGCGCCAATAGATTGTCTGCCCTGGTACAGTTGGTAAATCTTGATACAGCATACTATTTGTATCCGCATTTAATTCTGCAAATCTACTCGTAAGATTGTCCTGATTCGGAGTGTTTGAAGGTATCGTGCTTGGTCGGGCAGGGTCCATGATTTGAATGATCCCTCTTGGTGTACGGTTAGTATCCGTCGTATTCCACCCTGGAACCGTGTCTGCATAGTAGTAACCGCCTCCGGCTACCGAGTTATCAAAAGTACCAGGTCCCTCCGGCTTTTCAAATTCACCATTAATCAATGCCACTGGTGATGAACAAGCATTTGGAGGATTAAGTGGATACACGTCAATCGCATTCTTCGGCTCATCAGGCATATCTAGATTGTCGCCCGTAACAGTTGCTACATTTTCGATGCTCTTACCGGCTTGACCCGAAGTGACCTTCACTTGAAAAGTGATACGATGCCACTCAGTGTCGGTTACATCGCCAATCGTTCCGGTTACTGTAGAATCGACAAACTCGCCTTGATCATTATCTCGATCATCACTGACCGGTTGCCCCTCCACTGTCAGTGTACCCGGAACATATTCCAAGCCTTCCGGAATCGTATCCGAGATAACCATGTTTCGAATCAGACTTTCGGAGATCGTATTTCGACTCTGAATCGTGTATAGCAGCGTATCTCCCACTTCAGGCTGGTCCGCAACGGTGTTTCCATCCGCTTTTTCTTGAATCTTCGCCGATTTCTGCGATTCAAGTTGAGGAGGATTTGGATCGAAATTAGGAATGACACGCGAAGCGGCATCGTAAGTAATCTCAATATTTGTAGAGCTCAGGAATCGATAGCTAAGTGTTTCTGGATCAAGTTCGTATACGAGCGTGTTGGTGTTTCCAGCGCCCACATACATTTTCCCGTTCGGCAGGAAGCTAAGAGCCCGCGGTCCAGGATCGATGGATTGGCCGTCTGCACTTACCATAGGAACAGAACGTATTACTTCTGCCGTTGCCGGATCGATTTGATAGACCTTTACCTGGTCAACAAGATCCAAAAGCCAAATAAACCCGTTTTTGTCATAAAGAATGTCGCCACCGTTGCTACTTGTCAAGCCGGTAATAACCTTACGATCTTGCTGATTTGTTGTTATATCGTAGTATGCGAGATAATTCTCCCCATTTTCGGTGTAAATATAATAGTATTTATTATCCGGGCTAATTACGGCGTTTGCTGCTGTTCCGGTCAACGTGGCTACCTGTGTAGTAGCACCCGTTTCTGAAATCTTATACAGCCGATTGATGCCGCCACTTCCGCTAAATGCGTAGAAGGCATTTTCCGTCATGGACATCGCTAATCCATTATTAATGAGGAGTGAGTTGTTAAGTGCTAGGCTTGCCTTTGGGTCTAGCTCGCCCGGATTATTTCCGTCGATCTGGTAGATAGCATTCCCGGATATAATATAAGTATCAGTGTCATTAATCGAAAAGGATGCGGCCTGAGCCTGAGATGGCTGTAAAGGAAATATCCCGCCTAAAGCAACTAAAAATACACAAAACTGGATAAACAAACGCTTGATCAATTTTGTGCTCGTACCAGAATGAATACTGCTCAAACATCTCCCTCCAATCGTTGTTAGTCTTGGCCGTCATTGGACTGTAGTGAGCCTCAAATTTTAATACACTGCTTACCAAATCGAATCGAATCCGTACTATGACTCATGGAATGATCCCAATCAGTTCGGCCAGTATGAGCAAATAGCCGTTAGTTTCCTAGCGTCATCATGTACTCACGGGCTCCTACTATGTATTCTTTATTTGTTCAAATGGCGTTCCCTCCTTGAAGATTCATCTCATCTATAGACAAGGCTTGATGCCTGGACTATCATTATTTAAAATTTGAAATAAAACTAAAAAAAGAAAAACCCGTCCAAATAGCGAACGCTAAACAGACGGGGAATCCGTCGTATTCGGTAACTGGCTGGCAGTAGTACTTGCTTTTTCAGCAAATCCATTAGCCCCTGTAGCTTTGCGTCCCCACTTTTCAATGGGTTTGCCATTATCGTACGAGCATATTATTTAATTGGTAAATTTATCATTTCCTTAAAGTTACAATACAAATAATCCATAAGTTAGGTGCTAATGACTCAATTTTGCGGTAGTTTATCACTATTTGTCGTTTTTTGTGTTTCAGGCTTTTTTACTATAGATCAACAAATTTAGGTAGGACTTGACAAGCCAACAAACTTACTTTCAAAGCACTTAAGCCCATTAAATTATAGCTTAAGCCTATCTTGGTAAACAGGGAACGAGCCGCAATCCCATCCTTCCACAATAACAAACTTTTAATCCATCCACAGTGACCAACAAATCTGCATATAATTTGGGTTCATCTCCACCATGAACCTCTTCGACAAATACCTCGTAGATCACTTCCCTGGCGGTTGGAGCCGCTTGTCCCCGCAATTGCACCTCATACAACACCTCAGGAATAGGCTCAAAACGGTATCCATCCTTATCCAGCGTAAACCCAAGTCCAGCGAGATAGATTGCCATCGCTTGCAGACAGCCTTCAAATTGCAGCATACCCGGCATAACTGGATCGTTATGGAAATGGCACAAGAAAAACCATTCATCGGGCTGAATTTCCTTTTTGGCCTTTAAGTAACCTAACCCCCAAGGTCCCCCTTGCGGATCAAAGCATTCTACTTCATCAATCATGAGCATTTTTCCCGATTGAATACGCGGTGATCTTGTGTGCGTAAATGCCATTTCATATCCATTTCCGAAGCATTCGGCAGTACGCCCTTTGGAAAATAAGCTTACTTGTTCCTTGGTGAAAGAGCGATGTTCGCAAACCACAACAGGAGTATCCCGTCTGGCGTCTGCATTAAAGCGTGCAGCTTCAGCATCCCATTTCACACCACGGGCTCCAAGCAATTCATCTTTAGTGAAGAAACCTACCTGACCTATTCGCACGGTCAAGCGTTTCTGTCCTGCGGCATAACAGTCAGTGTGGAAAAAGGTCAGCCACATCTCGCCATTATTGACGTGACCATCCACAGTAAGTTCGGATGTAATTGTAGAATCAGGCTTAACAAGCGATTCATGAAACATGAACTTACAGCCTATTAACCGTGTAAGGCGTTCCCCTTTATTATATGAATCGATACCCAACGAGGACATGATCAGTGTAATAGGGTTTACCAGCGATTCAAGCATGAGACCTAATGACATATAACCATCATGTAAAAACCATGAGTCTTTCGAAACATCTGTTTCAAACCATATCTTACCAAGTCCAAGAGTGCCCGGCTCACCTTCCATACCGAGAACCCGATCAGCGAATAACAGCGGGGGTTTGGGCATACGCGTTTGATGAGCATACTTGTCCTGGAATTTGAATCGCTCTCCTAATATATCTGAAATCTTTCCTGACGTTAACACCTCAAGTTCAGGTCGGGAAAATGAAGGCCCCACAGGTCGAAATGGATATGAATGGTTACTTGTTTCTGTTGATTCAACGGTTTTCTTAAAGCTCATATCTGTCCTCCCATCCTTGGCCGACTCGATCTCCAGTAATTATGATGTCAACCGCCGAGAATATGAAATCCTGAGTCAACATGTAAGATCTCTCCGGTGACGCCTCTTGATAGATCGCTAATAAAAAATAATGTTGCATCTCCGACTTCGTCCTGGTCAACACCTCGACGCAAGGGGGACTTATCCTCGATGTCATGCATTTTCTTTTCAACGCCGGAAATAACTTTAGACGAAAAGGTAGGAACAATACCAGCAGATACAGCATTAACACGTATACCGTATTTTCCGACATCATCTGCCAAATAACGCACACTTGCTTCCAAAGCCGCTTTAGCAGCTCCCATCACATTATAGTTTAGGCCAGACAGTATTCGTTCTGAACCCAGGTAAGTTTGCGTAACAATACTTCCGCCTTCAGTCATGAGCTCCTTTGCTGCTCTTGTTACAGCTACAAGCGAATAAGCGCTAATTTCCTGTGCCAGTAAAAAGCCGTCACGAGAAATGTCTGTAAATTCTCCTTCAAGGTCCTCACCCCTGGCGAAAGCAATGGAGTGAACAAGTCCGTGAATCACACCGACTTCATCCTTGATTTTAGTAAAGGCTTCCTGAATGCTATCATCGCTCGCTACATCGCAGGAAACAATTAACTTGGGGGTTATGTTATGTTCGTCCAGTAACTTAACCAATTTTTTATAGGATCGTTCCCGTTTGTTCGTAAAGATTAAATTTGCTCCTGCATTATGTAAGGATTTTGTAATCCCCCAAGCAATACTTCGCTCATTCGCGATCCCCATAACAACCACATTTTTCCCTTTTAATAAGCCCGGCATTTTCTACCTCCTGAATTTGTTAATCAACCATCAACAAATGGATTTTTCGAAAAATAGGAAATGAATTGTTCAGGTCGAACATGTATGACATGACTAGCAAAATCAGGGCTGGCTGAACAAACAGAAAGCTTATAATTAGCAATCGTATCGTACTGCCTGAAATAGTAAGTTGATTCATCGAAATATATGGATGATACTAAAAAATTATCCTCGTGAACAAGATTAAACGTGTTCAAAGGTATATGAAGGCCTTACCCACTGCTTTTTATAAAGCTCTCTTTTAAAGTCCATAGGTCATAAAAGGCTTCCAACTGTGATAAGAAACTATATTTATTAATTGAAGATAAATGATTAACACATTCTTTTCGATAAAATCTCCTTAATCGCTGAAACAACCATTTAATTCAGCTTTTGCAACAACCTTATCCCCTACCATGGCCTCAGCCTCGGCGAAGATTGCATTTTCGATGACTCTTGTGAACTTGCATGTATATATAATTTGATCGCCTGGCTTGACTTTATCTAAAAATCTTGCCTTTTTAATTCCGGTAAACAGGAAGATTTTCTTCTCAGAGTCTTCTGTCTTACAAATTGATAATTTATGAAGCAAAATGAGGGATTGAGCCATACCTTCGATTAATAAAACACCCGGAAAAATTGGATTGTCAGGAAAATGCCCTGGAAAAAACCATTCATTGAAACTTACATTTTTCAAGCATGTGATATGATCATTGACTTCATAATCCAGTACCGAATCTACGAAAATAAAAGGATAATCCTGTGGCAAGAGAGATCTGACCTCATTGGAGCCTAGTCTCATAAGTAGCCAACCTCCCTCTCATCAGACACTTTCAAGCATCAGACAACTCGTGATACCTGACAAGTCTTGTGATGTAGTCACTATGTTTTGTTTTTTAGTTTTCTTGATATCATTCGATGTTAAATGAATCGGAGTTTTTTCCAGATCACGATGATTAAGCTCTGAAAGAGCTATGCTTTTTGGTAAAATGCCCTTGTTTAGCGAGATCAAACCTGCTGCAGCCTGGAACACTCCAGATGCTCCGTATGTTTCACCAATCGTCCCTTTAAGTGAACTAATGGGAATCTCCGGATTCGCGGATGCAAATAAATTATGAATTGCGTTCATTTCCACTCTATCCTGCGGATAAAATCCACTGGCTCCTGAGATGATGCCGCTTGTTTCACCGAAAACTCTATCCGCCTGCTTGAAGACTTGCCCGATCGCTCTTTCCATGGCATGAATGCGCGAATCTTCATCAACAGCGAAGGTGGTGGAATATGAAGCTATTTTTCCCAGTGGAGTTCCTCCACGCTCCAGGCAATGTGATAATTTTTCCAACAAAATAACCGAAGCACCTTCTCCCGGTATCCATCCCGTACTATCTGAAGAAAAGGGCTTGCCGGCTCTATCTGAATATTCTTTTGGCAGAACATTAGAATTTTGATAAATCCATAAAACTCTTTCGTTGATCTCTTCTACCCCGCCTACCAAAACCTGTTTAGCTTGTCCTTTATGGATGGATGAAACAGCGTAAGCTATTGCATCAAGTCCAGCACATTGTCCAGTAGCAATCGTAGTGTTGAATGCGCAGGCATTCATTCTAATAGCAAGTTGTGCAGCTGGAGCGTTGGCTATGGTATTTGGCGCCTGCATTGGGCTTACAGATTGGGGGCCCACAGTAATGGTTGTATAATCATAATCTGAAATGGCCTTGAGTCCGGAAAAGTTGCTTGCCACAACGACCCCCAAGTCCAAGGCCTCTGATTCCGATGCTGGATTGAGGTCACCCAATCCGGCATCTTGCCAGCATCGCACTGCAGCGCTCAACAGGTATTGTGTGCTGAGTGATAGATATTTTAACCCACGCTTGCCGATTAACTCTTCCGGGTTCCAATGGTCAACACAAATGGTTTCAATGACAGGCAGGTCTAGAAAGTCATTGCTTTTTGGACTTGTACTTTTTGAATCTGACTCCCCTATAAGACGCTCCCAAAATTGATTCTTATCCGTTCCAAACACGGATACAGATCCCACACCTGACACTACAACCGGATCATTATCATTCCACATTATCGATCTCTCCTAATATTATTGAACATATGTTGCCTCCAAAAGCAAAAGAGTTACTAAGAACGGTATGAACAGAACTGTCGATACTCTTATTTGGGATAACATTTGTAATACATTCCGGATCCGGGGTCGAATAATTCATGGTGGGAGGCAGCACTTGATGTTTTATAGACAAAGCGCTCGCTACTGCTTCAATTGCGCTGGCCGCCCCCATGGTATGACCCAGCATTGATTTTATGGAACTGGTTGGAATTTGATCTAATAATGATCCAAATACGGATTGCAATGCCTTGGATTCGGTTGAGTCATTGGCAGGTGTGCCTGTTCCATGAGCACTAATATAAGAGATTTGTTCTTTCTTGATTTTTGCATCCTTCAATGCGTTATTCATTGCAATTTGTGCGCCTAATCCTTCAGGATGTGGGGCAGTCGGATGGTGAGCATCACAAGAAAGACCATAACCAAGCAGTTCGGCATAAATCGGGGCGCCTCGTTTTAGGGCAGTTTCCAGATTTTCTAAAACTAACACTCCAGCCCCTTCGCTTACCATCATACCCTTGCGGTTTTTATCAAATGGTTGACAAATATCCGGCGCCATTGCCCCCAATCTGTGAAAAAGCGCAAAACAGCTTCGTGATAATCCATCCGAGCCACCAACAAAGACAATGTCCGCAGCGCCGCTTTGTATTAATTCACTGCCCTGCCCAATGGCATAATTTCCGGCAGCACATGCTGTAGGGATTGTAATAGATGGCCCTTCCGCCCCTAAATGCTTTGAGACACTGCCGGATATATATGAATCCGGGTATGCGAAGATCGACGGCGGTATAGTATTCGGGTTATTACTGATTCTAATATCGTGATCATCTTCAACGATGGATTGGTTTCCCATCGTAGTTCCTATGCACACACCAACTCTTGTTTTATCCGCAAATGACGTAATATTGGCATCATCTTTAGCCATTTGAGCTGCAGCAACTGCTAGCTGAGAAGTTCTGGCTAATTTACTTGCATGGGTATTGGCCAGGAATTGAACGGGATTAAAGTCCTTAATTTCTCCTCCGCGAGTAACCGTGAATTTATTTACATTGAAAGCTGTAATTTCTGATATTCCATTTTGTCCCTGACAAAGCTTGTCCCAAAAATCCCGAACTCCCGCACCTATAGGTGATATTACACCTAGCCCAGTTACTACAACTCTGTTAGCCATTATAAATCCCCCACAAATTATGATTTTGAATCTAATTTTTCACTAACCATCTTGATGACATCATTCAGGGTCTCCATCTCTTTGATATGCTTTGCCGGTATAACGACTTTGAGTTTCTTCTCTATTTCATACACAATTTCCAGGGCCACCATGGAATCGACACCCAGATCCTCTACAAAATTGTCATCATCTGCGAATTCATCGATTTCAATAACGTCTGCGACCAGCTTTGTCAATTCATCTCTCAGTTCTTTTGTTTCCATTTTTAATTCCCTCCAGGTATAAAATTCATTTAAAATACTTATGCATTCCAACCACCATCTACATTTAATACCGAACCTGTTATATATGAAGACTGTTCTGATAATAGAAAGCATATTGCATTTGCAACTTCTTCCGGATCTCCGAGCCTTCCCAGAGGAATAGATTTCTCTTTGGAAAGCCTCATTTTTTCACTTATGGATTGATACATATCTGTATTGATATAACCAGGTGCAACTGCATTAACCCTGATGTTAAATCTCGCTATTTCAAGTGCGAGTGACCGAACCAATGCGATTTGACCAGCCTTTGAAGCGGAATAGTTAGCTTGTCCAGGCACTCCAATCAAACCATTTACTGAACTAACACAAACGATTGAACCTGAACGTTGTCGAATAAACTTAAATGATGCTGCTTTTAAATAATTGAAAGTCCCCGTTAGATTAGTAGAAATCACTTCACTCCAGCTCTCTTCATCCATCATCACCAAATTACTATCCCTAGTGATTCCAGCATTAACTACCAAACCATCCAGTTGAGAATTATCTTTACAGACCGTTTCTAGTACTTCGGAAGCGACTAAAGGATCGGTTGAATCCGCTTGAATACAGGTTATTTTCCCGATTCCTTTATCCACCACGTAATTACACAATTCCATTGCAGCAGCTTCATTTTCTTTATACGTAAAAGTAACATTAGCTCCCTGCTCGGCCAGTTTTATTACTGTTGCTCTTCCTATACCTCTCGAACCGCCTGTTACTAAAAAATTCTTTCCGGTTAAAATTCTAATCCCCCCATCCACTTTCAATGTTCCGCCAAATAGTCATAAATGACATCCGGCGCGGATAACCCCAAATCAGTAACAATATGCGAAGCTGATACAACCTCAAGCACGGGGAGATCTGCCAGTGGGGCCAACGCATGGGCAAACAATTGCAGCCGGGCTGGGGCCGTCCAGGCACCATGAATGGTCAGATTTTTGATCTGAGTACGCATCAGTTGGCATACCTTCTGAGTTCCATCATAGTTCGGCACAATTTTGAGCATAAATGTCGGTTGGCAAATCTCTTGGCGGGCCTGCTCCGGGTCGAGAGCCTGATGTTTATATCCCATCGTTGCGGTGGCTACACGTAAAGACCCGTAGTCCAGCGTACCGACTAATGTGTCCGAATCAATATACAGTTTTGGAGAGCCCAGTTTTTTCGGATATGCGCTGATCTCACGTCCGGCCGCGATCGCAGGAAGACTGTCCACATACATCGCGTGCTGGTATTCACCCTTCTCCCCATTAAAGCTCACCGGTATCAGCTGGCCAGATTCTGTATAGGCCCCCAAACCGGTAACATCCGGCATGTACATGAGCTCAAATTTGACTAAAGGCTCATCAATTTCAAGCGGCTCAGGGACTACACGTCTCAAGGCTTCCGTGTCGGTACGATATAGAATGTTCAGGTATTCCCGGTTACGAAAATGATAAGGTCCAACAGGATAAGCAGGAGCTCCCAATGGAGTCGACATTTGCTTGCGTACCTCATGCAGTTTCAATAGTTCCATCCCTTTCCTTTTGAAAGAATTCACTTCTCCCGCCTTCTCAATTTCCATAAAAACAACAACCTCGTATTTTTCCACAAAAATATCAATATGATGAATATCTTCTTCTGGTATAGCTTCGGTTAACTCTTGCATTTGCTCCTTGGTACGGTAAGTGATCCACCAATCCAACGCTGCCTCCATATAAGCAATAGAGGGGGTATCAGGAAGCCAATTGGCTATTAACAATCGACCTCCGGGATTGAGCAAATTAAATAATTCGTTAACTAATTTTTTGGCAACTCCGTTGGGCAGATAATCAAATACACCAACACTGTATATAAAATCAAATCCAGGAAGAGGCACTTCATTTTCAATGATGTCAACTATGGAGGCAGGAATCGTTTCGCCAAAGTCTTTTATGATTTCCGCTGCAACCGAAAGGGCCTCCTGATCTTGATCAATAGCAACAAATTTCCCAATGCGTTTATTCTTAACCGCGACACTTTCCAATACTTCTCTCAAATGGCCGCTAGGAAAAGAGAGAATATAAGGGTTCGCAACTCGTTCTGCTGTTTCGTCAATCTTGCTGGAAAATATACGTTTTCTTTCGCGAACAGCATCATTTGCATAACTTATACGATTAAGCTCGTAGTTGAGAAGCTCGGAAATTTCTGCTTGTCTGCCCTCGTAAGGTGGCGGTGCTGTTTTGTCGAAGTCATAGATGGAATCCATCATTACGGGATCACCAGCATAACCGCGCGGTTTGTCAAATGCTCGACGAGAAAACGGTTCTTGTAAGAAAAAATAGCTTACTGCATGTTGACGATATTGGGCAATAAACTGCTTCCAATCTTTTTTTGAAGAATGTCTGCGTATGCTGTCTAATCCATGATAAAGGGCATTAAATGCTTCAGAGAAAAGACCTTGATTAATCTTCGTCTCAACATCATCAAGTAAATGTTTTTTGTTAGTTTTGTCCATACTCTAGATTTTCCTCCCAAGAAGACATCCCTACAGGCATAAATATGTAGAATAGGTTGCTGACGATATTTGGTGAGATAGTTTGCCTCTAATCTTCTGAAGACTACAATTAGACATTTTTATATTTTTTCACCACCTTTAGCAATATCACTCAAAACACAAAAACCCCCCGCCATGATTAAATAGACTGGGGTCCCGTCGTATTCGGCAACTGGCTGGCATAGTGTTTATATCCACCTTAGTCCCCGTAGCTTTACGTCGCCACCTTTCGATGGGTTTGCTATTGTCGTACGAAGTATGAAATTGTCAAAATGTTCATTAATCCTTCAACGACAACTTACTTTAAAGTATAAAATTCGACTTAAACAAAAAAAATACCCAAAATTGGGTAGTTTATACTTATGTATTTTAATTTAAATTTTAAGTAAATTTCCTAAGGAATGCTCCTTTATGATTAACGCTCGTCTTTGCGTATATCTTTTTAATAAAAGTACGGACCGTGCTTTGACTAATCCCATAAATGCCCGCAATTTCAGGTACGTTTTTATTTTCCAGCCATCCATAAGCTATCTCTTTCTCACGATTTGTTAATTCATATTGGTCAAAGTGAGAATAAGTCAGCTCTTTTTGTAGAATGGGGTCCTTTTGAGGCAGTTTTTCTTCAATATTTTTAGCCAGGTGTTCAATGAGTGGTATGGCAAATGTAACCTCGTGTAAATAATGAAAACTCAGGCCAAGGTAGCCTATAATCACATTTTTTATTCGAATTGGCGTACATACACATGACAGCTCGGCAAACAATTGGTTGGTGTGCCGGGTACCAATTACGACAGAAACCGATTAATTTTCCATCGATAAAGAAATGGCATTGACCCCTGCGGTTTTCATCGCAAATGATGTGCCTTTTTTTATATTATTTCTTTCAAAATATCCTTTTAACAAATCCGTGCCGCAATAATCGATAACGGCACCATCCGTATCTGTTATAACAAATAAATAAGGTATGGACAGCAAATCGTTCATATTCCTGGTTTCCTCTTGCAGCAAATATAAAATTTCTTTCCGTTCAATCAACCTTCCTTTTATTTCAGACATACTGAGGATATTAGGAAAATGATCGTTTGCTTCCAGCAGTGTTCTACGGCCCATTATTTTCCCTTCTTCCTTTTAAGAATAAGTGATTAATAATGAAATCGATCTTCTAGTCATCTCCGCTTCTGAATTCGGTAGCTTATAAGCGAAAATAAACAATAAAAAACCACCATCCATTAAGATAACCATAGCAAAATAGGACGGAGGCTTCCGTCGTATTCGGCAACTGGCTGGCATCGCGGTCTTAGGCAGATCCGCATTAGCCCCTATAGCTTTGCGTCGCCACTTTTCAGTGGGTTTGCTATTATCGTACGAAACGATTCGATTGTGTGCCGAAAATTATATCTACGATTCACCTGCCTTTCAATATATTTAAAGTCCCTTTTCAGGTAGATAAGACTGTTAAGACTAGTACAGGTCCCCCTTTCATAAAATTTAATAAACAACACAAATAGCCTCCATCAGCTTAAAGACATAGGTGGAAAAACTAGTAAGAAGAGACGGAGGCTTCCGTCGTATTCGGCAGCTGGCTGGCATCACGGTCTTAAGCAGATCCACATTAGCCCCTGTAGCTTTGCGTCGCCGCTTTTCAGCGGGTTTGCTATTGTCGTACGAAGAGTATGAATTTGTCGAATATCCAAACATGTTATGACTTATTCAAACTATAACTTACATTGTTTTTCATTTAATATAGGTCGTACGACCCAAATTCCCATATTTTTGTTAGATTTGTAAATCACTCTTACACGTATACAGAATCACTTTTTGCGCCAAGCGGGTTGATAGACCGATTTCGGGGGAGGGAACTGGTGAATCCAGTTAATGATCCGGGTCGATATCCACTGGCATACAACTGCAAGGATAATAATTTTCCAATCGATCACATAGGCAGCGAAAGCGAATATGATTCCATTCATCCAGAACAATGAGGTGCCCGGGTTGATTCTTTTATACTTATAAATGGCTAAGGCAACATAACCGATTCCCCCATTCGATACCCTCTGCTTTATGAGGATGGCGACACCTGTTCCGAGAATAACCGAGCCGAATAGAAGATCGATCCATACGTTGCCGAACGGGGGTTCTAGGAACACCTCGAAGAAATTAACGGAAACGGACGTCACTGTTATAACAAATATGGTCCCGAAGGCACTGACTCCATCAAGATAAGGGACTGTAAAGGCAAGGAAAATAAAATTAGCCAGCCACAGTCCGAGACTCATCGGGATCTCAAACGCATGGTTCAGAAGCACCGCGATCCCTGCTCCTCCTCCCGAAGGAATGGCGTGAGGAAACAAGAACATGGCCATGGCAAAACCTTGAATGATGGAGCCGGCGGTAATGTAGAAAAGTTTCTTGGAAGCATGACGATAGAAAAAGGGGCTCTTCCGCCCGGGTAGGATCTGTAAGTTCACACGGAATCATCCTTCATCGATTAGAGTAACAAGCTAGTCCTGCTTTTTTAAGTGTATGCTTGTTCCCTGGAGGGGATACCGGGATAGATCTTTTTAACGAAAATATGTATAGGCTGACTCTGGAGATATCCATAGGCAGCCCGCTAGTATTTATCATTCTCTTGTGGTTTGGTCTATGTTTAAATTACGTAACAAAATCCATCGGTTTGTTTCTCTCTCACCCCGAGTTCAAACGTATCTTGACGAAGACCCCGGCGCATCGTTTCAAGGGAAAGCACTTCGGTGGGTTGGATATTTCCCAAATGTACATGAGATCCAAATTTGCGGAGAAGCATCGCTTGCTGCTGCTTAAGAGGTGCCTCCCAAATCAGCTTTCTTGCATCCGACACGTTGTCGATGATATTATTTATCATTTCTTCCTGGCACTCGCCATGCTTATCGTAAATACCGATGCCTAGTCCAGACTCGCGCGCTTCAACAATGATAAACTCCGCGCCTACGTCTAAATCCGCTTCCATTGTATACGCGAGCATTTCGGCGTCGATGTGGGAACCGGATTGTTTTTTACCATACTCCGTATAAACCCGAAGTCCGCGTTGTTTACCTTCCCGAATGAGTTCCGTTCGTTTTTTTCGCGACATCTCAATCGTGCCGTCAGATACTTCTATCGCGTTAAATCCAAGACGGCAAACGGTATTAAAAAATGCGGGGACGACATCTTGCTGCACGGCTGTCTCAAGCAAGGTCCCGCCGGGCATGACCGTGATTCCATGTTGTTTGGCTAGATTGATTTTGTATAGCAGCATTTCCGTTTTATACAGCGGAGCCGTCCCAAAACCGAATTTGACACAATCGATGTAATCCGAGGCTGTTTCAATCACATCTGAGAACATGTTTCTACCCAGGCCTTTATCAATAACCATCGTCATCCCGCGTTCCATGACCCCGTAGGTGTCGTGGTCTTTTTTGCCGTGTTCGGGATTTTCGCGCAGCCCGCTCGGATCACATATCTCCATGGGCCAAACTGTTCGCAGAGAACTGTTCATTCTAGGATCTCCTCAATTCTTTTTGATTTAGTCGTTTAATCCAATGACATTGGCATAATATGCTCATACCCATTGACAGGTGCCCATCTTTTGTCATAGGGATTCGTCACGGTCATCCGATCTGCCGAGGCGGCTTAATCAAAAAGAACACCAAACCTAGAGTAACCAAAGATAGTGAAGACACGGTTATAAAAACAACCTGATCCGATTTATCCATCATCCACCCGAACAAGGGCGGCCCTGCTGCAACTCCCAAAAATCGCAAGCTATTATAAAGGGATGTAATCATCCCTCGCTCACTTTTCTCAACTGCACCGGTGATCATCGTATTCAGGCAAGGAAGAAGCATTCCGGTTCCGATGCAGCTGACTGTCAGCAGCCCGATAAACACATAAATGTTCTTAAAAAAGAAAAGTGTAGCTGCCAGAGACAGGGTCATGGCAATCAGTCCGATATTCATCAGCCAACGAATCAACAGGCCATTCTTCTTGATCAAGCTTCCCGTCGTATAGGAAGTGATAACCATCCCAAGTAATGGAATGGCCAAAATCAAGCCCTTCACGACCCCGTCAATGTTATAAGGCTTGTCTTCAAGAATGTTGGATAGATAAAACAGTATGCCAAACAAAATGAATAGCCCCAGCGAACCGGCAAAAAAAGCAGTGATGAGCCAGCGGCCTTTTTCTTTAAAGATGTCCCCGATTTTTCCAAGGTACTTCCTTAGTTCTTGCTTTGAATGTTGTTTTGATTCTTTGATCATAAAAATGACGGCCAACAACGATAGTGCACAGAACACGGGAAATGCAAAGAAGGAAGCATACCATACGATCAGCATAAGCAGGGAGCCGATGATCGGGCTGAGTACCTTGCCGGCGCCATTGGAGGCTTCGATTAGTCCCAGTGCCTTGCTCTCTGTCCCGCCATCGTATAAATCGCCGACGAGCGCCATGGCAATCGGTGCTGTTCCGGCGGCCGCTAGCCCCTGAATCGCCCTCGCGGTAATAATCACCCCAAAAGAGTTCCAAATAGCACCGAATCCTGCCAGAATACCGGCACCTCCATATATGATCAGGGCGGGTATAATAATAACTTTGCGTCCAAATCGATCGGACAAATAACCAATAATCGGAATAAATAAGCCAGCTGCCAAGGAGAAAATCGTGATGATCAAGCTGCTTTGGAATTTACTGATACCCAGTTCCCTTTGCATTTCAGGAAGCCCCGGAACTAGCATGGAATTGCCAAAAACGAGCACGATCGGGATCGTTGCCAGTGCGATAAATTCCCACACTTGACCCTTTGAACCGGTAGAAGTTTTTGATTTTCCGGTGGATTCGCTGTCTTGTGTCTCCTCGGAGTCGGTCTGCAGGTCGATATCGCTATGAAAGCTGATATTCAGTTTTCGCTTTTTGGTCTTCTCCATGGTATCGCTCCTCGGACTTGAAGTTCGTGTAGAACAGAACATTTTCTTTATTTCCATGCTTCCTAATTATCACCACATCCGGATTTAATATTCCATCGCTGCTGCTGAATCCATTAGAGGATCTGAGCACTCCTTGGTTTTGGGCAAATATACTGTTACTAAAATAGCCCATTATGCCGGGGAAAAGGGGATACGACATGCCGATACAGATTATTCAAGGACACCATCACACCTTGGACGCATCACACATCAATATTGTAATTGATGTTATAAGGGCTTTTACCGTAGCGCACTATGCCTTTATCCATGGGGTTCAGGGTATCATTCTGGCAGGAACTCTGGACGATGCCTTGCGTCTAAAGAAAATCTATCCTGACTTTTTATTGGCGGGGGAGATACAGGGTCTGCCGATTCCGGGGTTTGAGCTGGATAATTCGCCTGCGCGTTTACATGACTTCGATCTTCGGGAGAAATTTCTGATCCAAAAGACAACCAATGGAGTTACAGCCACCCTAAATGCATTGAGCACCGAGCATCTATTCGTTACCGGGTTCACAAATGCAAGAACAACCGCAGAGTTTATAAAGAGGAACTTATTAAGAGACGATGACATGACGATTAATGTAATTGCTTCGCATCCGTCAGGGGATGATGATCTGGCCTGCGCACAATATATATCGGAAATTCTCCAAGACACTAATCGTATATCTGCCGAACAAACCATTGAGCGAATTCGAAAGTCAGAAGCGGCCGGGAAATTTTACGATATTGAAAGACCGGAATTTTTACAGGAGGATATTTCGTTTTGCATCCAAGAGATCCCTTCCGACTTTGTAATGAAAGTGAATCTGAACAAAAACCATCCGTTGATTGAAAGGCTCCAGGTAGGGGTCTTTAATCACTGATTATGCCAGGTACCGCTTGTGAGTTTCTGATTCCTCATCATAAGGGTATAATTTACATTGATAAAAGAACGAGTGTTCGCATATAATACAAACAAACGTTCCCGTCAATGAGGTGGTTAATGATGTTGAGTATTGGGTTGAAACCAGATGAAACCCAACTGGTGAAGGATTATATTTTATTACCCCTTTTACTTGATGTGTTAGAGCATGACCGTTCGATCCTATGTAGAGCAGATTTAAAGACCCCGGAGCTAACGAATGCGATGATCGACCATTTGCAGGCAGCTGCATTATCCGATTTAGCTCTGGCTCGCAGGAAAATGCGTGAATACGCCATTAAGGTTTACGAGGATCGAAAAACAAAGCTTGGCATTGAGGTTGAATTCATCTGCAGAGGGTATCATCACAAGCTGTCTATACTGTGGGGGCTAATTGAGGCAGAGATCGAGCAGAGATCGTACACCTACCTGGGGCTGAAAATCGCAGATAAGGGGAGTTCGCTGTGAAATCATCTAACCGAGTGATCATGTTAGGGGATTGCCAGTCCTTTTATGCATCTGTTGAGAAAGCAGACCATCCCGAGTATAAAAACCGCCCTTTGGTCGTTGCAGGGGATCCGGAAAGACGTTCAGGCATCGTGTTGGCTGCTTGTCCGCTCGCTAAAGCAAAAGGAATAACGACGGCAGAGCGATTAGGAGAGGCACTATCCAAGTGTTCCGACCTTGTCGTCATCAAACCCAGGATGCAGAAGTATATTGACGTCTCGATGCAAATCACGGAGATATACAAGAGTTATACCGATTTAGTTGAGCCTTACAGTATCGACGAGCAATTTTTAGACGTTACCGGTTCGCTGCATCTGTTCGGCACACCGGATGAGTTAGCCAGAACCATTCAGCGTCATGTCATGGATGCCACGGGTGTGTACGCTCGCTTCGGCATCGGCGAAACCAAAATCCTGGCTAAAACCGCCTGTGATAACTACGCCAAGAAAAATCCGTCCGGCATCTACACGTTGTCCAAGGACTCGCTTCCGGATACCCTCTGGAAACTGCCCGTCAGCTGCATGTTTATGGCCGGCAGCAAGATGACCCGCCACTTTAACGTCATGGGGCTGCCCACGATCGGCAGCGTGGCTCAGACGCCTCTTGCTAAATTGAAGCAGATGATGCGCCGTAAATTCGGTAAAAATTCCGATATTTCAGCCGAGATGTACTGGCG
The DNA here is from genome assembly GCF_037969785.1 of Paenibacillus sp. FSL W7-1332. Taxonomy (NCBI): domain Bacteria; kingdom Bacillati; phylum Bacillota; class Bacilli; order Caryophanales; family Paenibacillaceae; genus Paenibacillus; species Paenibacillus sp. FSL W7-1332. Next base: position 5,637,194 of record NZ_CP150209.1, read on the forward strand.
AATTGCCAACGGAATCGATGATAGCCCGGTAAGGCCAGGCACGCACCAGGTTGACCCTAAATCGGTTGGACACATGATGACCCTCCCTCGCGATTATACCAAGCTGGAAGAAATCAAGGTCGTACTGTTGGGTATCTATATAAAAACATGTGTGCATAAAGGGTCTAATCTTTTAATTCTTTGGAGGAATAATATTTTTCAAGTTGTTTGATATAGAGCACAAATAAAAAATGAGCATAATTCTATCTATTTATGCTCATTTTTAGTCGAATGAAGGACGTGTTCTATTGACAAACATAGATGGTCGGAGTTTGATTCTATGACATACGCGTCCTTGGATTAAAAGAAGGAGGGATATGTGTTGAAATCATCTAAACGTGTGGTCATGCTCGTTGACTGCCAATCCTTTTATGCGAGTGTAGAAAAGGCCGAACATCCTGAGTACAAGGATCGGCCTTTGGTGGTTGCTGGGGATCCGGAACGTCGTTCAGGAATTGTGCTGGCAGCTTGCCCTATTGCCAAGTCAAAGGGGATTACTACCGCAGAGCGCCTTGGGGAGGCAGTGGCAAAATGCCCGGATCTTGTTGTTATTAAGCCGAGGATGCAACGATACATCGATGTGTCTATGCTGATCACGGACATTTACAAGAGCTACACAGATCTGGTCGAGCCGTACAGCATTGACGAACAATTTCTAGATGTGACCGGCTCGATGCATCTGTTTGCGGATACACCAAAAGAAATGGCCCGGATCATTCAGGCTCATGTACAAGCTGCGACAGGCGTTTATACTCGCTTCGGGATTGCCGAAACCAAAATCCTTGCAAAGACTGCATGTGACAATTACGCCAAAAAGAATCCATCCGGCATATATACCCTCACCAAAGAGATGCTGCCCGAGACGTTGTGGAAACGTCCCGTCAGCGACATGTTTATGGCCGGCAGTCGTATGACCCGACATTTCAATGCTATGGGACTCCTGAATATTGGAAGTGTAGCTCAGACACCTCTTGTAAAGCTGAAGCAGATGATGCGGCGGAAGTTTGGCAAGAACTCCGACATCCAGGCGGAAATGTATTGGCGCATCGCAAACGGAATCGACGATAGCCCAGTGCGATCAGGCACACACCAGGTTGCACCAAAGTCAGTAGGCCATATGATGACCCTCCCTTTTGATTATCGGGAGTTTGACCACATCTTAACTCCATTGCTCGAGCTAACAGAGTTGGTCTGTCAGCGCTGCCGGGCACTAGGGTTCATGGGGCATGTTGTGTCGGTGGGGTGTATGGGAGCTGACTTCGATCGGCCAACGGGATTTTCAAGACAAATGAAGATGGAGGATCCATCCAACATCACCAATCAGGTTTATCATTGGGCACGCCGATTGCTTGAAACTTATTGGGATGGCTTACCGATCCGGCGGATAGGCGTTAGTTTGACTCAGCTCACCCCCGACAATGAATATCAGTTATCGCTGTTTGATACTGACCGGGAGAGACAGATGGCACTTGAACGGACAACCGACGCATTAAAACTCAAATACGGTAATGCAATTGTAATCCGAGCAGTCTCAAAAACAGCAGCGGGCCAAGCGCTCGATCGATCAGCTAAGATAGGAGGACACTATAAATGACAATACGCAAAAAGCTGGAGGGTAATGGGCTGTGGGAGTCTAGTCGCATGATGCTTCCTGAACATAAAGAAACAATCATTCGCCGGCAATTAGAAGAGGGCAGGGAGGCTCGGCCCACGCTTGATCCCCAAGAAATGGAGTTAATCGAGAAGGCGTTGGCCGAATCTTTTCATGAGCACCGCACTGTTACAGTAAGGATGTTTGTTGAGTATGAAGAAAGGGAGTTAACCGGTATTGTCGTACTAATCCATACGTTCAGACGAGAGATCAAACTGTCTATCTCTGAGGGTGAATGGAATTGGATAAAAGTAGATGATATTACTTCTGCAAGCACATTTTGAAAAAGGAACGCTTATCGGCATATAGCTGATAGCGTTTCTTTTTATATTGATTTAAAGATTCCAAAAAAAATTAGGATTCTGCTAACGTATTAATCTATTTAGCGTTTATATATATGAAGGCCTAAAAATTGGGAAAAGAGGTTGATTAATCATGAAAAGTAAATTTAAAATTTCTTTGGTATCATGTATTATTTTATCTGCAATGTTAACTGGTTCTGCTTTTGCTGATCCAACAATCTCTTCCGAAGATGCCTCTCTAAGCCAATCCTCTACTGGGAGCAACGTTAGCGAGGAAAGTAATTCAGGCGGAGATTTTGAAACGCAAGTTTTTCAAGAATATGGACCTTTCGGTGGCCTATACCAATATAGCGGTGCTATACATGGAGCTTTAGTAAAACCTAACTCTAACCATAGTATGGAGATCAGAAACCTTAGAGTTTATGGTGTTAATTCAGGAAACCCAGCATATTTCACTCTGCGTGTAGCTGATGTAGATGGAAATACAATATATTCAAAAACCTACATGACAGACCAAGACCTCAGAAATAAACCGCCGATTTTGGTACCGGTTGTTAGCTATAAGAATTATCAAGTTATTATAGAATCACACACTAACAACCTTATGCAGGGGGGCTTCTATCTCGGCGTCGACGGGAACGTGTCACAGTTTTAAAAAAATACTCAGTATATTAAAAAAGAACTGCAACCCGTGTGGTCAAGACCCCATTTTGTGGACATTGGAAAAACACCTAAGCTGCAAACTGGCGTCGGTACTCTACCGGCGTCAGTTTGTTTAATTTCCGCTGCGGTCGTCTCTGGTTGTAAAATCGTATGTATTTTTCAATTCGGTTTTGTGCCTCTGCCAGATTTCGGATATTATAAGGGTAGAGCCCTTCCGTTTTGAGATGCGAGAAGAAGCTCTCCATGGAGGCATTGTCTAGGCAATTGCCCCGACGAGACATGCTGATTTGGGCGCTAACCTTTGGCAGCATGTCATGGTAAGCATGAGACGTGTACTGGAACCCTTGGTCGCTGTGAACGACCAATCCGGTCACGTCTTTTTGCTTGGCAAACGCTTTGGCGAACGTCTTTAGTACCAGTTCGTTGTCGTTGCGTTCGCTAAGCTGGTAGGCCACAATCTCGTTGTTGAATAAATCTTTGACTGCCGAAAGATACAGCCAGCGCTCACCTACCCGGTATTGCGTCACATCTGTTACCCATTTCTGGTTCGGTTTTTCTGCTGTGAAATTTCGCTTCAACAGATTCTCCGCCACGCGTTCCCCCGCATGGTACGCCGTGTTAAAACGGCGTTTGCGGCGAATGTTGGATTGAAGTCCGAGCTTTTGCATCAGACGCAATACTTTCTTGTGGTTCATCCATATGCCCTCATCCTGCCACAAGAACAACTGGATTTGGCGGTAGCCGTATTTCCCTTCGTAGCGCGCATACACCCGACGAATGAGCAATGCAGCTTCCTTGTCCCGGTCCATATGTTTGCGCTTCAGATAGGCGTAGTAGCCGCTACGAGAGACCTTGAAGAGTTTGCAAAGGCTGCTGACGGGGTAGCTAGAGGCAGCTATCTCAATGACTTTATACTTCTGTTTTTCACCTCCTGCATCCAGATTTCCAAGCACTTTTTTAGCATTTCGTTTTCCCGCTTGAGCTTTTGAACATACCGATCTTGGTCGATGTATGCTTCCCGTCGACCTCGCTGATCCACCAGTCCAAACTCGCCCTGTTCCCGAAATTTCCGCATCCATTTCTTCATCCGCTGAGGATCATTAATCCCCAAGTGTTCATTAATCTTTCGGTAAGTCCATCCCTCGATAACATGCAGACGAACCGCCTCTTTCTTGATCTCTTCCGAATACGTTTTATACTTTTGTCCCTTAATTGCCATACAAAAATGCACCCCCTAGAATTTCATCGGATAAACCAGGGGTTTATTCCAATGTCCATTCTAAGGGGTGCACTTCAGTGAGGCTGCAGTTCTTTTTTTATTCTTTAACTTGCTTTGTTATGGTTTCTGCAATTGTAATCATTTCATCTACGTTTAGTGTGAAGCTACTCATTTCAAAATAAACATCGCCCTTAACCCATCTAAGAACCCATCCGCGTTGTTTGCTTTTCCAGGGGTAAAAAGAATAGGTAGTATTATTGATTACCGTTTGTTCTGACTGAGCTACAGGGACCATTGATCTTCGATTTTCTTCAAATATGGTCATAATTAAATCATTATCATCAGAGTCAAAATAAGCTAATAAAATGCTGTTTTCAAATTTTTTTGTTTCAAGTCTCCAACTCTTAGGCACTTCAGGATGTATTGGTTTTTTTATTCTTAATGGTGCATCATAGCCATAACCAACCTCAGGCTTCTTATCGTGAACAGGTTCAGCATGGACAACAGGATGAACTGTGAAAGCAAGCAAAATACAAATCAAAAGCTTCTTCATAATACCTCCGAAAAAGTTAAGTTTATCTTTAGTATTACAATTAAAGCTTTTTTTATGTGGAGGGATTTTAAGTATCACTATACTTTGGCAAGTAATTGTCGGCATTCTCTAACCGTAATAGCCTTTTGTTTTCAGAGAGATGGATTTGGAATTAGAACGCAGCACTTTACCACTCTTTTTATTCACAACAAATTATTTTAGTTCATCTTTGTCCGAGCTATATGAGAGTTCCTTAAAGCTTAGTTGTTCAGCTAAGGATTAATCCGATTTTTTTACTCAAATCGAGACGCAAGCCTAGCGCATCTTCCCACCATCAATTATCAAATAGCTCTGGATACATTTTTACAATATCAGCATTTAAGGCACGATCTTCTGATTTTTTATTTTTAGTGATGGATATGATTTTTTCTAGTGCCTCTTCATCCTGGAAGGTTTTATAAGTACTTTTAACAGCAACTTCAAGGTACTGTTGTCTGAGTAATTTAATTTCGTTCTCAAGCATTTTAATCTGCTTTTCCTTTATAGACAAGTTAGCGGCTAAGTCTTGATTTTGCTTGAGGATTGTATCTGACTCCTTCGCTTTTTGATGCAAAGCATTTAGCATCTGATTGAAATGAGATAACGCGCTAATCAAGCCTGATTTATTATTCCAGTATGTTTCGACAAGTTCCACAACATTAGGTAAGGGAAGTGAAGTTTCAGTTTCTGTATTTTCCAGCTGCATGGGCTCGTTAATCATTGCGATTTGTTCGGACATTCTTCTTTTCCATACAAAGCGGTTTACCCCAGTCTCTCTTTCCAAAATAGAAGGGTTAATCTTCTTCCCAGGATTTTTTGATATATATTTTAACAAGATGTCTTTTAATTGCTTATCCGTATATTTTTGTGGCGCACCTTTTTTCATAATTCGTCCTCCAGCAAATAAGAATCGACCATCGCCTTTTGATCCATCAATCTTCGCAGTTCATTACTCGCTGAGGATAGCCTTTCTTGACTAGTATGCTGATATGTCAACGTAGCACAATCGTAATTTGTGGATTTTGTGACATATCGTATGAGTTCCAATTGTTCCTTTAATCTGCTTTCAAGAGCATCAGAACAATCTTTCAACCAGGCTAATCCCTTTTGTTTGTCTTCTGGTGAGAAAAAATAAAATTCACAAAACCGGCAATCCCCAACCTGACAGCGAGATGGGTGATCCGTACAAAAGCCATGTTCCACTTTGTGCGTCTCTTGGAAATCACTTATTTGATAAATTCTACTTTTAGCAATTATGCCCTGAGTCGCAACATCCCAATTTGATCTCCATAAGTTCACACGTTTCATTCGAAGCATCTGCGCCGCGTGATGGACAAAAGATTGAGCGAAGTGATCCAAATGTTTATGATAATGTAATTGGGTTTCTAATTGACTATGTCCACCCATGCGAGCAATAGTTAACATATTAAACCCTTGCAACATCATATTGCAGAAGGCAAAATGTCTGGTATCGCCAGGCTTTATTCTTTCCAAGTCGCCATACTTCGCAGTAACGATTTCATCATAAAATCGATCAATCATATTAATAAATTGGGAAGCTCCTATCTTTTCTCGCGTTATTTCCTTTGATTTTAATTTAACGTACTTTCGATAAGCTTTATACGATATCAAGTAGGAAGATTCAGTTGCATAAGCTAATGTAAGTCGTTTATAGTCCTCAATTAATTCGAACACTTCCCGATTCACTTGGATAGTATCCGTGACCGCTAGCTTTCCTGGACGGCTGGATAAATTCTTTCTTCGAGGTACAATCATCCAATATCTATCCTCATCATCCTTCATTGTGCAGTCCCTGCTTAAAGAGTAAAATTCGACGGGGCGCATGGGAATAATCCGAGTAATCCTCCACCATAAAAAAATCGGATAATATTGCAATTTTTCTTCGTCTGAAGTACATGTTATAAAATAGTCATCCAAAGCAACATCGAAAAGCAAGATATCATGAAAATTAGGTAATTCACGTACATTGGAGACTTTCGCATTATAATTAGCACATAAGTCGCAATACAACTCAGTATGAGGATGATTATAAAAAATCAGAAACTCCTTTATACTGGTAGCCATGGCAAACTGTTTATGGTCTCCGAAATGATTTAACGTATCTTCTAAATGTTTGAGATGGTCTAATCGAAAACCTCGGGTAATTCGTATAGCCTCTTTTATTTGTCCTATATTTTGGCGAACGGTTTGCGTAGTAATGCCGTTATACATTTTTTGGACAGAATAGCATTTCAAAGCTTGATTGATTTCACCATAGATTTCACAATCAAACTGAAAAAGAAAATTACTGGATTCCCCTTTAGCCGACCACAAGAAGTCTTCAAAATCGCCTGTTACAATAAGCCCTTTGCGTTCCAATTCTCTGAACATATCCTTGTAATCGTGAAGTTCTTCTAAACTAAAGGTGACAGACTCAATACTTTCTAAAATTTGTCTATCGCTTAATTCCTCTAGGGTTCTTCTTCTGTGTAATGCAGCGTGGAATTTAGCCATTAAACTTCCTCACTAATTAAATTTTGAATAGCAATCATCTTTTCCTTTAAATTGTTAAGATCGATAAAAGTCTGAACATAGGTTTTGCCGAATTGCTGTATCGCCTGACTTAAAAGATCTAGAATTTGAAACAAAAACTTGCGGTCCCTGACCCGAACGGCAGGATACTTGGTATTTTTAATCGATACGATCAATCGATCAAGTTCATGATGAATAGAAATTAGAATATATATCTTCGGTATTGCGTTCTCACAATGTAAGCAAGTCGTTGCCGTTGGTGAAGTGCAACTTGGGAAGGTCAAGCATTGAACATGCTGCAGTTTGGCTGGCATCTCACCTTTATAGATTTTATGCAACAAAGTCATCAGCTCTGTTTCAGTAAGATTCGATAGTTGCAAAGCCAATGAATGTTTACTTTGTTGCTGGCGTACTAAGAATTGGCCAAGTTGTTCCAATTGATAAGGAGAAAGTTCTTTTCGAAACTGTTCGATCAGTGCGGTACTTTGCTCTACCTCTAACTGAGGCGCGTTTGGCATAGATAGACGAATGAGATGATGGTACAGCCATCCAAAGTGCCCTCGGTTAAACAAGTTTAAACTTACCCGTTCAATTGAACCATCTTTGTTTACTGCTTGAATATAGGTTGCAGTCGAGTTTTTATCGGTATGCCCCCTCATTCGTTGAGACAGTTCGTACGCGATATCCGCACTTCCTTTCCCCTCTACGACACTATAAAAGAAATAGGTCAAGAGAGTTCTATTCATTTTTCGACTTTGGAAATCAACAAGATCCGGCCGCTTATCGAAAAATAATCGGATATACGTTTCTTTTTCAAAGTGGACGAATCTTCTTTGGCCCAGTCTGAGTAGTTGTTGATCTCCTTGCATTCTACGATGGATTTCTGTGATCACAAGAACGGTAGCCGTGGGAACAATCATGTCCTGATTAACGAGGAAATGCCCCAGGGCACCAGTTTTGCTAATATACATTCGTTCTACCCGTTTATACAGATGGTTGATGACTGCTTGCGCTTGCTCCTTTGACAGTTTCGTTTCCCTTAGTTGATCAAAAGTCTGTAAATTGCAGACCTCCAGCTCAATATTCGGCAGCTTAATAAAGTCTGATGGTCTCCACGCATCAATGACATGCATTAAGACATATAACCATGTTACAGCGTAATCCCTACTTTGGATGGCCTGCTCAATGTGAAGGTCGACATCCCTAACATAACTGTAATAAGCTAAAAATTGTTCCGGACTGTACATCTCTCTTTCTTCTATAGGAAGGGAAGTGATAGCATAACTTTTCGAGAATGAACATAGCCCTTTACCTGTGCAATATTCCAAAAAATAAATGAAAGTGCTTTTATCCCGAATTCCCATTCCAGGATTTCGAAAGATAGTTTCTAATTGTTCTGCATTCATCAAGAATACTTCAGTCTTTAGTAGACGGAATAAACGCTTTAATGTGCTGATATACTCCAGAGCCTTATTGTGGATTGTTTTGCTGTTACCGTGGCTGCTATTAATTTTTAAGATAACAAATTCACGATAGAGATCTACTGTTTTTTGCAACGTATCAGGCACTTCCAGTTCAGCCAACCTGTATTCAAATAAATCAATTGGTCCCGATAGTTCCGCTAATTCTTGTTTTCTATTTCTTTCCTTTTCAATATGTTTAATGGACTCATCAGAAGGTACCATCCACTCATTGTTATGTTTTATACCTCCAGGAATTACTCCCTCCCGAATCAACTCTGACACCCATTTTTTACTAACACCCAAACTTGCGGCAATATCAGTAGGAGGTACATAATCACTTAAAAAAGATTGCGATTCCTTAAACTGATTTATGGACTCAATAGGAATAATCCATCCCGCGTGATGATAGGGAATTTTTTGTTTTTTTGCACCCGTGAATGCACCTTCATTAGCTAATGAGCTAATATTTGCTTTACTCAGTGATAATACTTGTGCAGCTTGATCCGCGGAAAGATATCCTTCAGGTGGTGAAATCGATAATAAATATTCGTCCACACATTCTATTCGAATGTAACGAACACCATTGATGACTTCGACACCCGATAAAATGTTTCTTAATACTAATTTTCTGATCCATGATTCACTTACGGATAAATATTCAGCTGCTTCCGGGAAGGAGAGGAATCCTTCGGGAGAAGAGGACGACTGAATATATTCCTGCACAGACATGGAAGGCACTATCCAAGAACCTCTATGTTTCTTTGCCCCAGCAAATGTTCCTCTCTTAATAAGTCTGCCAACCCAAAGCTCGGAAAGATTAAGTCGTTCAGCAATCTCGGCAATAGTCAAATATTCATCGGGCATGTTTAATAATGCCTTGTAATCCTCCACAGACTTCAGAGGGATTTGCCACGAATCCAATACTTTTATTGCTCCTGTAAACGCGCCGTTTTTCACCAAGCGTAGTAGGCTTCTATAGCCTATTCCTAATTTTTCTGCAGTTTCAGCAGGACTTAAATAAGACATGTTTCTTCTACTCCAATAATCAATTTTTTATTAATTTTGGTAGGTAATCTTTATATAAATGTTGCATCCGGTTCTCAAGTTTCTTTCTCATTCGTTCCGTGTTTCCTTGATACACAAGAGATGATGCAAGATTGGAGTCTCCTCTTGGCAAAGCAATATCGTATGGATTATCAGCTTCTTCGGCTAGGAGATTTGTAAATATGCCTCTGCCTAGATGAGTGGACCATTTATATTCTTCCAGTTTGACTGCATAAATCAGATCATCTGGATTAGACGATTTCCTCAGTTGCTTCAAAAATTCTTTTTTTAATTTACTGAAGTAGGCCCTGTAACTTTGTCCTGACATGGCTTTCCCATCCCGATTTACAAATAACGCATCAGATCCATCCATAGGAGGATAATTTTCAATGTGATTACGATACAGCATCTGCAACCAATCTTGAATTGGGAATACGATTTGTCTTCTTGGTTTTTTTACACCACTTGAACCAGCACTATCTTTAATATCCATTCGCAAGGTTTTTTGTTCTAGGCGAACTACTAAACCGAATTCTCCATAAGAGCCGATAGAATTTACATCGGATTTTCGAATGTTCACAAGCTCTCCTTGTCTAATTCCTCCGAAACACTGCATATAAATTCCCAAGGCAATGGGATTCGCGGTTTTCACAGCCAGCTCAATAAAAGGTAAAATATATTGTTCAGGCAAATCATGAGCTATATGGCCTTGCTTATTTCTCGGCATTATCACTCCTTTAAATGGGGAGACCGTATATTTTTGGTTTGATTTTCCGTACAGGAGCCTTTTTTTAAAGGAACTTTCGTTAACATGAACCAACAGTTTTTTCTTCGCCAAGAACTCAAAGAATAAGGTTAAGGTTCTTTCCGCCTTTCTAAGTGTCATTCTTGATTTGTCTTTTTTCGTTAGTTCGTTCAAATAGTCAGTTCCATGAGAAAAACGAAGTTCTTTTAAAGAAGAAAGCTTATATTTTTGCTGATTATCAATAAGTATGTAATTTAAAAAAGAGCAAAGGTAATTAGCATGGAGCCTTTGAGAATTATACGCTCTATATTTCCAGTAGTGAAAAATAAACTCTGTAAGAGGATGGATGCATAGTCTACCATTCATTTTGTTTTGCAAAACAATTACAGCATGCTTATTAAGGACAGGTTCGCTATCTCGATACCTTTTCCAAAACTCAATTCCAACACTTTGTACACTAAAACGTAACTCATCAATCTTTCTTGAAAAAGGCAAGATTGAACTATTCAGGCTCATTTAAACACCCCCACATCTAATTCAGTAAATAATTATGCTCATTCATGAATTCGAAATATTTAATATGTTACCATATCATTGTTATCGTGTTAAGCAATCAATAATGCTCATAAAGAAAAGGTCCTCAAATTAGTATAAAGCCTTGATAAATCAAGGTTTATGCTAATTATTAATGCACACAACAAAATATGCTCAAAATTTTATAGATACTGCTGGAGCTGACGGAGTTGGTTTGCCAGCGATGCCGCGGTCTTGGTTTTATGGGGCATGTGGTGTCGGTCGGTTGTATGGGGGCAGACTTTGACCGCCCTACGGGATTTAGCCGACAGATGAAGATGGAGGATCCATCGAATATTACGAATCAGGTTTACCGCTGGGCATGCCGGCTGCTTGAAACGTATTGGGACGGCCTGCCGATTCGGCGGGTCGGTATTAGCTTGTCACAGTTTTCCCCGGACACGGAATACCAATTGTCATTGTTTGATACCGGACGGGAGCGGTCGATGGCACTTGAACGGGTGACCGATGCCCTGAAAAATAAATACGGGAATTCGATTGTGATCCGAGCCGTATCCAAAACGGACGCAGGCCAAGCGCTGGATCGATCAGCCAAGATAGGAGGACACTATAAATGACAACACGAAAAAAGCTTGAGGGCAATGGGCTGTGGGAATCCAGTCGGATGATGCTGCCGGAACACAAAGAAACCATCATTCGCAGGCAGCTGGAAGAAGGCCGGAAAGGCCGGCCGACGCTGGATCCGCAAGAAATGGAATTGATCGAGGGGGCCCTCGCCGAGTCATTTCATGAACACCGTATGATTACCGTAAGGCTATTCGATGAATATGAGGACACGGAATTGACAGGAATTGTCGTGCTGATCCATACATTTAGACGGGAGATCAAACTATCCATGGCCGAAGAGGAATCGCGTTGGATTAAAATTGACGAGATCATTTCAGCAGGATCATGATGTATAAAGCTAAACCCAGCGTGAGATGAACGCACATTAAATACCTCTGATCTCGATCAGAGGTATTTTGGTATCTATGTTACTGCACATTGGTTTAACGCGATGCTTGCTCTCCTAAATAAAAATCAGATCGAGAAAAGAATCGAGAAGATGGGTTGGATGATCCAGTCCCTTTTCCGGTTCCGTATGCTGGGCTGAATTCAATTCAACCAAGCCATGAATGAACGCATACATGATGGCGGTTGATTCGGTTGGGGGTTTCCGAATGTTCTCTGCCTTTTCCAAACACGTTTCTACAAGCTTAAATATCTCAAAAGCAGAATGATAAAGATCAGGATACAACTCCTTATCCCATTGCTTTCGGAACATCAAGCGGTAATGCTCCTGATGGTTGATACCAAATTCAAAATACGTACACAAAATAGCATATATAAGTTTTCGCGAATCGTTTGTGCTTTCCATTGTTTTTCGAATCGTGCTGGTCAGCATCTCAAAATTTTCAACCGCAACAGCCGCCAGCAAGTCTTCCTTATTTTTGAAATGTCTGTACATGGCACTGCGGGACAAGTTCATTTCTTTACCAAGCTCGCGCATGCTGACAGCATCAATGCCTTGTCGATCAATCATTTGTCTGGTGATATGAATCAGCTTTTGTTTGGTATCGTTCATAATATCCTCTTAAGATATGGATTGTAATTTCATGTCTTAAATTTTACACCAACGCTGTTGACAGTGTCAACTTCGCAGGTATATAATCACCGTATGTTGACACTGTCAACGTATGAAATACCAAAATAGGAGCGTGGTTAGGAATGAGTCCACAGAAACAAACGGTGATCGTAACAGGCGGGAACTCTGGTTTAGGATATGAATGCGCTAAGATATTAGCTAGGCATGACAAAAGTTATCATGTGGTGATCGCCTGCCGCGACGCTGCTAAAGCCAATCAAGCAGTAGATGCGTTAATTCAAGAAACCAATAATAAAAACATAACCTTTTTGGAGCTCGATCTTTCATCTATGGCATCCATAAGAGGTTTTATAAGCAAGTTTACACAAATGGATTACCCGCCTTTATATGCACTTGTATGCAATGCAGGCGTACAGTTTATCGATAAAACGCATTATACGAAAGATGGGTTTGAAGCTACCTTTGGCGTAAATCATCTTGGACATTTCCTCCTGGCTAATATGTTGCTTGGACAAATAACGCAGTCCGGCAGAATCGTGTTAGTCAGCAGCGGAACCCATGATCCATTGAAAAAGACAGGAATGCCTGCACCTGATTTTGTAGATCCCCAATTATTAGCCTATCCTGACCAGGCGAGCTCGAGCGAAGCTATATCTCTCATTGGCAGACGGCGCTACACGACTTCAAAGTTATGTAATTTATATTTCACCTACGAGTTGGCCAATCGAATAAAGCAGCAAACCCAAAAGAATATTACCGTAAATGCTTTCGATCCGGGAATGATGCCAGGCACGGGCCTTGCTCAAAGCTATACGCCGATTATGAGATTTGTTTGGAACTATCTTATGCCTGTTTTAACGCTATTTTACCCTAACGTGAATACGGTGCGTCAGTCCGGGAAAGCATTGGCTGCTCTAGTAACCGATAGCAAGTTTAACCAAACGACAGGGAATTATTTTGAAGGTACGAAACAAATAAAATCATCCGAACTTTCTTATAACAATGAAAATAGGAAACAGTTATGGGAGGTTAGTGTAGCGTTGACCAGTTTGAATCAAACGGAGACAATTTTAGAAACAGGGGTATAACTCGCCCCATGATCTGATCTCCGAACAAGCCTAATGGACGGGATTGAATCCCCAACATGGAAAACGGCTCCCCTTGCCCAGATCATTGGACAAGAAGAGCCGAAGTATAGCGTGAGACGTTATGGTTTCATTTTTATCCGTTTGCGACCTAACCATACACCGAAAGCGATCAACCCGAGGCCAGCCAAATAGAATGGATAAGGGCTCGCTTCACCGGTTTTTGGAAGCATCGGAACCGTCGTTTGCGGTGTCGAGGTCTTCTCTGATGGAGCTGGTGCTTCCGGCTTCTGAGGCTCAGGCTCGACGCCTCCTCGCGGAATATCCTCTTCGCTAATATCAACGGTTGGTGTTTCCGGCTCTGTCGGAGGCGTTTGAGGCGTTTGCGGCGTTGTTGGTTCGCCTCTTGGAACATCCTCGTCTGGCACCTCTACTTCACCGGTCGGATTGCCCGGATCGGTTGGGTTCCCCGGGTTACCCGGATCCGTTGGATTGCCCGGATCGGTTGGGTTCCCTGGGTTACCCGGATCCGTTGGATTGCCCGGATCGGTCGGGTTCCCTGGGTTACCAGGATCCGTTGGATTGCCCGGATCGGTCGGGTTCCCTGGGTTACCCGGATCCGTCGGATTGCCCGGGTCTGTTGGGTTCCCTGGGTTACCCGGGTCTGTCGGGTCTGTCGGATCCGTAGGCTCGCCAGGTGTAACCGGCTCTTCCTTGCGGTTCGTTACGATCATTTTCTTCACATTGCCTTGATCCTTGATGCTGGAATCAATCGTTAGGTCCCACGTCGTTTGCTCGATTTTATATCCTTCTGGAGCGGCCAGCTCCTCCAAAATATACTCGTCGTAGAGCAGCTTCGTAAAGAGGATCTTGCCTTCCTCATCGGTGGTTTTTACGATCGGTGTTCGTTTGCCTGCCTTGTCGTAAAGCGCAAACTTTGCTCCCGCCAGCGGCTTCGTCTGATCATCCTGATCCACCTTCGTTACTTCCAGGCTGCCCGTTACGCCGCCTCCCGAACCTGAGCCGGAGGAAGTACGGACAATAACCTCTTCCGTCGTTTCCCGAATCTCCGTCTTCAGCTGATCTCCTTCAAGAGCCACCTTATTTTGAACAGCCTCTTTATCTTCAGCGATAATGAACGACTGATATTCCAAAATATAAGCCGTTGAGATATCACCCGTGAACTTTAATTCGAAGGTCTCTTGATCTCCCTCAAGCCTATTAATGGTTAAGGTGTAATCCTTCCCTTTTGTCAGCTCTTGAGCTTTTTCCGCTTTTCCATTTGCGTCGATCTTGGTTGTATACAAGTGGAAGGAATCCTCGATCAAGATTTGGTTCGCACTTGGATAGTCGATTATTTTAGCGTTGGAAATATGCGACTGACCTTCATTGATTCGAATCACCCAGTCGATTTTGTTTCCATTTTGGGTGCCGCTTTTCTTCACATATTCGCCGCCGTGTGGAATCGTTACGCTGGCGTTCCAGGTCGCTTTTTTAGCGCTGCCATCCAGCAGTACGGCGGTATTGTCGATTTTGTTGACAATCAATGTGTCTTCCAGCGATGTTTTGAATTCAATCCAGTATGCTGATGAGATCGGGCTGGTAAACCGAACGGACAACTGGTTTCCGTTAGCTTCTGATGGTTCAGTCACTGCATATTGTTCAGCTGGAACTAGCGAGCCCTTCTGAGCGCCATTCCGTCCCCCGGTCAACTCCATCTCGTATACCTTGACCGAATTCGGCACAAGCTTCTGCTGGTGCTTCAGGGCATCGGTTACGATCGCTTCGTTAAGCGAATCGAGATTATAATTCATCTTGATATTCCACGTCACTTCTTTGTCGACAGGATTGTAGCTGCCGTCTTTACCGCCATTATTTTTCGTATAATCGTCAGCGGAGAAGCTTGCATCCCGCTCAATCGGCCCTCTGCTCTTGCCTTCTTCGACCCATGTCATCGAGGCTCTGTTCAAAAAGTCCCGTTTGCGATCCTTCAGCCAGCCGATGTTAAACTTCGTTTCATATTCAATCGTATAAGTGGCGTCAATCTTGGAGAATTCGATGACAAACCCGTTGCGTACATCATCGATCACGATTTTATAATCGCCCTCTGGAACGACTTTCCCGTCCGCTTTTACAGTCACTGAATCCGGAACGAATTCGAGACCGCCTTGCGGGAACGTATCCGTGATGACTACCTTCTCCATGCTGTATTTGGTGCCGTCCGGCTTTTTATCGCCATTGACCGTGATCTTCCACTTTGCCTTTTTGTTGGCGAAATCGATGTTAGTATTTCCTTTCACCAGAGCACGGCTTCCATAACCCGGGGCCGTTACTTCCTTGAATGCTTCACCCGATACAACTCTGTTCTTGACCTCCTGACCTTCGGAGCTCAAGCGGTCAACCGGCATCGTCTGATAAACGATCGTATAAGGCGAATCGATATCCTGCTTGAATTGAAGCTCGAATCCGTTCGTGCCTTTCGCTACAACGTTATAATCCTCTTCTGAAACCAGGTCTTTGGCATTCGTCGAATTCCCGTTATACACCTTCAGCGAATCGGCATCCCAGGTATGATTCTCACTAAATTCATCCGTAATTACGGCTTGAGCGCTCGGAATCTTCTTCTCGTTGAAATTGTATTTCACCGTCCAAGTAATGACTCCGGTATCCTTATCCTGGCGATACGACTTATTCAAGAATTGGCCGCGATCTACCGTTACGGTCGCCGTCGATTGGGCATTTTCCATCCCTTCGCCTGACAGGACAGCGGTATTCTCAAACCGTGACTGTTGACCGATAAGCTTCGTCGAAAAGCGAATTTCGTAGGCTTTGCTGATCATCTCATCCTGGAATGCAAGTTCCAGTTTGCCGCCGTCGCCCGTTTGGACGGTGTACTTGCCAGCGTCCAGCTTATCACCAAGAAGCGCTGAGCCGTCACCGTTAACCTGCAGGTTATAAACCTCTACGGAATCCGCGATGAGTTCCAAGCCTTCAGGCATCTCATCTGTGAGAACCGCGTGCTTGATTTTATCCAATGATTTGTTGATCTGGACCGTCCAATCGATCTGATCTTTGCCGATCGCTTTCCCTTGCTTCTCGATCAGCTTTCCGCCTTGCGGCTTTAGGTTCACAATGATGGTCTGAACCCCGCCCTTTATCGGAAATGCAATAATGATTTCAGTGCTTCCTTTAAGAACTTCCTTCTTAAACTCTGTGCGAATTTCCAGCTTGCCGCTGATGTTGGAATGATTCTCCACGTAATCGTTGAAGGTCATCACAACTTTCCCGTTCCGATCAACCGTAAATCGGCCAACTTCGCCTTGACCGGCAAGGAGCGGTGCGTCAATGTCCGTAAAAATCTCAAACTGCGTCGGCAGCTCGAAAGTGAATATATCCCCATTCTTGTAGCCGTGTCCGTTCGGAAGCTCCCATTCGTAGCTGAGATTAACGGCTGCACCGATGTCCAGGCTGCTGTCCGGATTATACACCGCATCAACCACGGTACCGTTCACATCGGTTAATACGACTTTGGTTAGTATTCCTTCCATGTCGACTGCTGGTGCTGGCGTGTTATATACGTCATCCGTGACTGTCTTTGGCTCGCTAACTTCTAATTCCTGCACGCCAGTCTCTGATTCCTGCACAGTAGCGGCTGATGGCTGCTCGCTACCCGCCGCATTCGCCGTCCAAGCAAATGTGCCCAATAGGGTTTGAAACAGAAGCAGCAACGCCACAACAATTCCACTTACTTTTTTCTTCATAATCTCTCCCTCAATCTTATCATTACCCTCGTAATATTCGGTTCCGATCTTACTTTTTCGTGCGCTGATTCGTCCCATGCTTCTATCAAAATGCATGCCAATAATGGACTTCACGAGCCATCATCTTCAAGACCTGTTACGGGCGCACGATTCATTGGTGTCTGTATTTTCCTTCAGAACCCAGCGGGCTTCCTGCATTATATCGGCCAAAACTATACAATTTCTATACAAGCGAAATAAGCCTTGGACATAATCGTCCAAAGCTTAATTTTATTGTTACGCATTAATTAGTAGTATTTGGATGCTGAATAGCTGGAGGCATCTTTAATCATTTTGTATCCGGCTCCTTTGCTTTTCCAGCTTGCATCGACGGTTGTGTCAATGGTTACCCACTGCCCGTTCAAATATACTTCATTCCAGGCGTGGTAGACATCGACGTATTCCGAGGTTCCCATGACAAGCTTTGCCGGAATATCGAGGCTTCGGAGCATGGAAGCGAACAGGGAGGCGTAATCGTAGCACATTCCCTTTTGTCCAGCGATCGTGCGGTTGCTATCGGGAAGGTAATCCGTCAGCTTGCTGGATGCCAGAGCGTTGTCGTACCGAACCGTACCGACGATATATTCGTAGACAGCCTGTACTTTTTCCTTGTCGGAGTGAGCAGTGCGGGTTAGCTTTTTCGCAAGCTGAGCAGCCTTGCCCTCTTCGCTCCAATCGACATTTTGTACAGAGTTCAAAAACACTTGGCTGCTGTTCGTCAGTTGAAGTTTAACTGCCGCTTCCTGTACGATCTTGTATTTGCTGCCGCTGACTTGTTCCAGCACGGAAATCTTGTAGTTCCCGTTGCCCATCTGCAGTGGAAAAACTTCCTGCTGCTTTGCCCTCGAAAGCCCATATGTATATTGATCCTGACCTTTTCCGATCATGAGCTTCGTTTTGGTGCCTGCTTTCACGTCATATCGAATGACGATTGCTCCACGATCCAGTTCCTCCAAGCCCAGCCAATCTTCAGATGGTGCAGCTTGTACAACCGGAGCCCATATCAGTAACGCAAAAAGTCCAATTATCGCGAACATTGCGTTGCGCATGCTGTAACTCCCCTTCGGTGGCCAGGCTGCCATTTGACATTTCGTCAAGAAGGCCCTGTAGCTTTGCGTCCTAGTCTTTCGACAAGTTTGCCATTATCGTATTAGAGTTTCACAGGATTCAGTGGATGTTTGTCCAAAAAAACAAAAAAAGCGTCTTCGTTCGGTAGCTGGCTGTCATTGACGTTTCGTCAAGAAGACCCTGTAGCTTTGCGTCCTTGCCTTTCGACAAGTTTGCCGTTATCGTGAGTAGCTTTTGTGAATACATCATATCAAATATATCCATTTCTATCAATAAAAAAATTAAAATTTGGAATATTGTCTTAGGTCCCACAGAGCGTCTAACCTTGAACGTTTGGCTCTTGTTAATTAACCGAACAATAGAGCAATAAATCTTTCGAATCTAACGTTTGTTGACTATAGTATCAAGTTTGTTATCTGGAAGCATCGAATCTTCCTCTTATACAATAAAACTAACAAGTGCACGACAAGCGAGATAACACCGTAAGGAGTGACAGACATGAGCTCACAAGCCGAACCCAAAAAACGAAAGCGCTTACGAATACGCTGGCACAAGCAGGATACGGAGCTAACCCTCTTGGCGCTGCCGACCACGATTTGGTACATCCTGTTTAGTTTCTTGCCGATGTTCGGGATCATTATCGCCTTTAAAAATTTCAGGATTAGCGGCGGATTTTTGAGCAATGTGTTTAACAGTCCTTGGATCGGCCTCAAAAACTTCGAGTTCCTATTCAAGTCGAATGACGCCTGGATCATCATTCGAAACAC
Organism: Paenibacillus sp. FSL W7-1332; assembly: GCF_037969785.1. NCBI lineage: Bacteria > Bacillati > Bacillota > Bacilli > Caryophanales > Paenibacillaceae > Paenibacillus > Paenibacillus sp. FSL W7-1332. Next base: position 5,656,322 of record NZ_CP150209.1, read on the forward strand.
GATCGGATACAACATTGTGTTTATTGTGCTGGGGATCGTTCTGCCCGTCCTATTCGCGATCATGATCGGCCTCCTCCACAGCCGCAAAGCCAGCAAAGTCTATCAGACGATGATGTTCCTCCCCTATTTCCTATCCTGGGTGGTCGTATCTGCGGTAGGCTGGGCATTCTTAAGCTTCGACAAAGGAATTGTCAATCAAATGCTCGTCAGTATGGGCAGCGATCCTATTAACTGGTATATGGAGCCGCAATATTGGCCATTCTTCTTGATTCTCTTAAATGTCTGGAAGGGCCTGGGCTATGGTATGGTCATTTATTTGGCAACCATCACAAGCATCGACAGCACCTATTATGAAGCAGCTGTTATTGATGGCGCTTCGATTTGGCAGCAGACGAGATTCATAACATTGCCCATGCTCAAGCTGGTGATCGTCATGATGTTCATCCTGGCCGTAGGGCGCATATTTTACACCGATTTCGGTTTGTTCTATCAGGTCACGCGAGACTCCAATTCACTGTTCAACGTGGCGACCACCATCGATGTCATGGTGTATAAACAACTGAAAACCGCCACCGTAGGGATGGCATCCGCAGCCGCATTCGTACAGTCTGTTCTGGGATGCGCTACGATTCTGGTCGCTAACTGGATTGTTCGTCGAATCGATCCCGATAGCGCGATGATGTAAGGAGGCAAGACGATGACACCAAAAACCAATTACGAGACGGGCCTTGAGAAGTTTAACCGTACAAACAAAGCCGTCAACCTGTTCTTCAACCTGGTATTTATTATGCTGGCCCTGCTCTGCGTCATACCTGTAATCGTTGTTCTGTCCATCTCCTTCTCCAGTGAGGAGTCCATCCGTGAGACCGGATATCATCTGCTGCCGGTTGCTTTGTCGGCCGAGGCTTACGTTTACATCATCAAGCAGGGAACGATGATTCTGCGGGCCCTCGGTGTATCCGCCCTCGTTACCGTGGTCGGTACCGTGCTCGGCGTATTGCTGACCGCTTCCATGGGTTACGTTCTCTCTCGCCCCAACTACAAGCTAAGGGGTTTTCTCACCTGGGTGGTATTCATCCCGATGGTATTCAACGGCGGCTTGGTATCCAGCTACTTCATTAACACGAATTTACTGGGACTGAAAGACAGCATTTGGGCGCTTATTCTCCCGCTCGCCGTTTCATCGTTCAACGTCATCATATGTAAAACCTTTTTTAAAAGCACGATTCCCGACGGGCTGATCGAATCAGCCGAAATCGACGGCGCGAGCCAGCTGCGAATTTTCTTCTCGATCATTATGCCGATCTCGCTGCCCGTCATCGCCACCATCGGATTGTTTCTCTGCTTTGCTTACTGGAACGACTGGTTTCAATCGATGCTGTATATCGACAACCAGAACCTGTATTCCCTGCAAGCGCTGCTCAACAGCTTAATGAGCAATGTCGATGCACTCGCCAAGAATGCAGCGAGTATGGGCGTTAGCTACGCCATGCTCGTCGCAACGATGCCGAAGGAATCCGCCCGCATGGCGGTCGCCATTCTCATCGTGCTGCCTGTAGCATTCGCCTACCCTTTCTTCCAGAAGTATTTTATTTCCGGATTGACGGTCGGCGCCGTGAAGGGCTAATGACGAAATAAACCAAGACAAGCTTGGTTTATGATAAATATCCGCTATACAACACTCAGTTAATTTAACTTCAAAAAGGGGGAAATGAAATGAAAAGAGCATTAAAGTTCATCTCTACGCTGTGCGTGCTGACGCTAATGTTGACCGCTTTGGCAGCCTGCGGCGGCTCGAAGCCTGCTTCCACAACAGACGGATCCCAAGCGACGCCGGACACATCCAAAGACTCCGAAACGACAAGCAAGGATATTCCGACGTTAACCTGGTGGACCATCGGCGGCCAAGTGCCGAACAATTTCAGCAAAGCGGTGGATGCCATGAATGCCTATACGGCCGAGAAGATTGGCGTGAAGGTCGACATCAAGGTAGCCAGTTGGGGCGAATGGGACACCAAAATGAACACCATCGTGAATACCGGCGAGCCCTTCGACATCATGTTCACGAACAGCGGTAAATACAGCAAGCAAGTGACAATGGGCGCGTTTGCCGATATTACGGATCTGGTTCAGAGCGAAACGCCGGACTTGTACAAATTGATTCCCGAAAAGGTATGGGAAGGCACCAAGATCGGCGGCAAATATTATTCCGTTCCGACGTACAAGGATTCCGCGCTGACGCAGTACTGGGTATTCGATGACAAGTATGTGCAAAAGTACAATATCGACATCAACAATATCAAAACATTGCAGGATCTGGATAAGCCGCTTCGTGACATGAAGGCCGGCGAAGGCAAAAGCTTCTATCCGCTGCCAATGACGCAAGGCGAAGGCTTGAACGGCTTCTTTAACGACTATGACGATTTAACGCTGGGCTTCCCTCCCATCGGCGTAAAAGCGGACGATGCAGCACGCACGGTGGTCTCTGTTCTCGAGCAGCCGGATGTCATGGCCAATCTGAAGCTCCTGCACCAGTGGTATCAGGATGGCATCATCAACCCGGATGCTCCGACAAAGACGGAGAACGACAAAGGCAGACCGTTCTTTGCAGCCCAGGCATTCCCGGGAGCCGAGGTCAGCTGGCAAATCAATGACGCCATTGAAAAATATAATATGGTTCAGCATTATGGACCGATCTATACCACCGGTACGATCCAAGGCTCGCTAAACGCGATTTCAGCGAATTCCAAGTATAAGAAGGAAGCATTGAAGTACCTTGAATTAGTGAATACCGATCCTAAACTTCGCAATATGCTGGCATTCGGCGAGTTAGGCGTCGACTACAACAACGTCGATGGCGAAAAGGTGATTGAGCGTACATCCGATACTTGGCCGCTGGCTGCCTACACGCAAGGCACATTCTTCAATTTGGCGGTGACCAAGGGCGCCCCTGAAGATCAGTGGGAGCAGGTTAAAAAGCTGAACGATGCAGCGACCTCTTCCACCGTCCTGGGCTTTGCGCTGGACATCACCGATCTTCAGACCGAAGTAGCGAACTGCCAAGCCGTATGGGATAAATACAAATATGAGCTGATCACGGGCGCATCCGATCCGGAAACCATGGTGCCGAAGATTACGGCTGAATTAAAGTCAGCCGGCATGGACACGATTATGCAAGCTGCCCAAGAGCAAATCAACAATTACTTCAAGTAAGATTACAGATTACAATCAGGCGCATCCCTTAATGAGGCTCTCTTAAGGGATGCTTTTTCCATACGATCTATGAAGCTTTGCGTAAATCGTGTTAAATTGAGATATAGCAACATCTGTTTCAACGACCTGCTGCAATCGAGGTGTCGTATGGGCTCTTTTTTGCAAATCAAAATTTATCGTCACAAGTTTATTGCCTATGTCATCTTCGTCGTGGCCATCGGACTTACGCTTGGTACGCTGACCTGTGCCATGCTGCTGAATCAATGGGTTGGCAATGCCCGCATCGAGGCGGCTAATGCCTTCTCGCGTGTAGAGAATGAGCTGCAGTATGATGCCGACCGCATCGAGGCTTACATGCAGCGAATGTATTCCAATCCCGCTCTGATGGATGATGCTCGCAGCTTTTTAAGCAGCAGCGCTGAGGGATACTTAACCCGCAGGCTGCAGAACAGCCAATTCTCGCAGCCGCTGGTTTCTTTTCCGGAGGATGTGAAGACCTATCTGTACAGCTGGGCGCAGGGCGAAATCACGCAGATAAGCACGCATACCGATAAGCATGGCAATGTCGTCCGTTTTAATGATAACGGAATTGCAAGCTTTACCTTCGGGCTTCCGAATACAGATGAAACTTTTCGCGATACCCTGATGAAGGGGTTCGTATATCGCAAGAAACTGTCGGATCCAACGTCAGGTTCCCAGGAATTCGGTGAGCTGCGCTTCTTGGTCAGCAGTGAACAGATCTTTAAATCCGTTCAAAGCTTCCGATTGGGTAATGCTGCTGCAGTCAGCCCTTCCGGTGAAATATATCTGATCGGGAACGAACAGGACCGGGATCTGGAGGAGTTATCCCGACTAGCCGCGGCGAAAGGACGCAGTCACGGCATTATTTCTAAAGGAGTTTTGAAGCATATCTTTTTTGTCTCCTTTCCATCCACCAAGTTTAATTTCAAATTCGTCAGCATCATCGATTTATCCATGCTCATCCGTCAGCATGCCGGGATGCTGATCACCATCTTTATGATCATATTGACGGCCATGGTCAGCGTGCTTCTGCTCATTGCATACAATATGCGGGATGATGCCCTCTTCCTGCGCCGCATCATTCAATCGATTGGACGTGTGAAGATGGCCAACTTCACGCCTAACCGCCCTGCCCGTTACCGTCGAAATGAATACGGCATGATCGCCCGGGAATTGGACGATATGATTCAGCAGCTGGATAAGCATATCCGCAATGAATATCTGTTAAAGATCAAACAGCAGGAAACTGAAATGAAAGCGCTTCAACATCAAATCAATCCTCATTTTTTATACAATACATTGGAGGTGATCCGCTCCACTGCTCTTGTCAATCAGGACAGGGACACCGCTGATGCCATTGCAACGCTGGGGACGCTCTATCGTGAAATCGTCAAAAAGGAAAATATCATTTCGATTGCGAGCGAACTGGAATTGCTGCAGAAGTACTTGGAGATTATGGAGTTTAAGTATCCCGAGCGTTTTTATTATCAAGTGAATGTAGAGCCGGCGTTGCTGCACATCCCTACCGTGAAATTTTGGATGCAGCCTTTGGCTGAGAATTTTTTCATCCATGGCTTTAACGCGAATCATGAGTTTAATTTGTATGTCGTTAACGGCTATGAAGCCGAAGATGGTTACGTACTGGAATTTGTGGACAATGGGCGCGGTATTTCTCCGGAGCGTTTACGTAACGTCCGAAGCACAATGTCTAATCTTGATGAACCTTCTTCCCATAGTATCGGGCTGCGCAACGTATATACGCGCCTTCACTTTTTCTACGGGAGCGGCTTTTCGATCGAGATTGCGAATAATGAGGAAGCTGGAGTCAGCATATCCGTGCGGATTTCAAAAGAGGTGATTGAACATGTACAAACTGATGATTGTGGATGACGAACCTCAGATTTTGGAGGGAATGAAGCGAATCCTGGATTGGAAGCAATACGGATTTGGCCGGATCGAAACCTGCGAATCCACGGAGGAAGCCATGTCCAAGGTGGTCGACCTGCTGCCGGATGTCGCCATATTCGATGTTTGCATTGGCAAGGAGCTTGGATATGAAGCAATCCGCAGGCTGAACGAATTTCAAATTCCTACGAAATATATCATTATGAGCGGCTATAGTGAATTTACATATGCCCAGGAAGCCATTCGGTGTGGCGTCAAAGACTATCTGCTCAAGCCTGTGGAACGCACCAAGCTGCAGCAAGTGATTGAGAAGATCATCGTCGAGGATCTGGGCGGTTCGATAGGTAACAGGAACGGCGAAAGCTTGAACCAGGATCCGGTGCTTGGTGTAAGCTACGACAGCTTATCCAAGCTGGTCAACCGCATCCTGCTGATGATCAGAACAGAGTATGCTCAGAATATCACGTTGAAATCCGTAGCGGAGCGTTTCCAGATGAACAGCACCTACCTTGGACAATTGTTTCTTAAGGAAACCAACATGAAGTTTTCCGAATACCTCATGGCTTACCGAATGCTTCTTGCACAAGAACGAATTCAATCAACAGATGAGAAGATTTCCTACATCGCCTTTTCCGTCGGCTACAACAATCTCAACTATTTCTATACGCATTTTCACAGCTTTTTCCGAAAATCTCCTTCCGAACTGCGGGGAAAAGGGTAACAGCGAACGCGGCGAAAAAAGGAGGATATCGATGATGTTAAAGCATCCAAGGCCCAAACGCATCTTCATGATCATCAGTCTCATAATGCTGCTGACATCCTATACAACCGGCTGCTTCCGGCAGCCCGGATACAACAGCGAAACCTATGATGGGGACACGGTAAATCTGATTTATTATACGATCGGAGAGCCCGACAAGGATCTGCAGCTCGTCAATGATAAAATCAATGAAATCATGGCTCGTAAAATCGGTGTGACGATCACCTATGTCAAGGTAAGCTGGCAGGAGTATGAGGATCGGCTGAACACACTCATATCCGCCGGCAGCCCGTTTGATATTGCCTTTGCACCTGAGTATGCAACTACGGCTATGCGCGGCGCCTGGCTGAAGCTGGATGACTACCTTGCCGGCCTGGGCAAGGAAATGTACGATGCCATTGACCCAACCTTTTGGCAGGGGGTACGGATGAACGATGGCAGCATTTACGGTGTGCCGACCAATAAAGAGTTAGCCGTGCTTGATCACTGGATGTACCCCGCTTCCATCGTGAATAAATATAATATCGACATCACCAAATACAATACGCTGGAATCGCTTGAGCCGCTGCTTCGGATGATTCATCGGGAAGAGCCGGCCTACATCCCCATGGAATTGGATCGGGATTCCCACAATTTCTTCACACTCCATGGATACGAATATATTATGAACCATAAATTGCCCTTGATGATCAAATCACTGGACCCGGGCGCTCAGGTGGTGAATATCTTCGAAACCAGGGAAGCACGGCAGGTGCTGGATACGCTGCGGCGTTACTACAAGGAGGGCTTCATTAATGAGGATGCCGCGCTGCGAGAGCCCGGAGGGCTTAAACGCGGGGCCAAAGTGTTCTGGAAGTCTTCAGGCGGCGGTCCGCTCTCGGAGACGACTTGGAGTAAGGATCGCGGCTACAAGATTGTAGCCCATCCCGTAACCCCAAGCACCGTCACGACGGAATCCGTTCGGGGAGGCATCATGGCCGTGAATGCCAACACCAAACATCCCGTAGAGTGTATTAAATTTTTGAATTTACTCAATACGGACCCCGAAATACGAAACTTATTCAACTATGGAATTGAAGGCGTGCACTACACGCTGGATGAACAGGGGCAAGTCGTTCCAAATACGGACAAGGACAGCCATGGCAACCCGCTCCCGGATGCGCCTGCAAGCCGCTATTCAGGTGTACAATACACGCAGGGGAATTGGTTTATCCTGAAAACCATGGGCGGTGATAACCCGGATCCCCTCGACAAGTGGGATCAATTCCGCAAGTACAACGCTGGCGTCGTCAAGTCCACCGTGCTCGGCTTTACGCCCGATCTATCCAAGATGACCGCCCAAACCGATAACATCGAGATGGTCTGGCATAAATATTATCCGAGCCTCATGACAGGCTCCGTCGATGTGGATACAATCCTCCCCAAGTTTAACGAGGAGCTGAAGCAGGCAGGCATAGACGACGTACGGCAGGAAGTGCAGAAGCAGCTGGATGCTTGGCGGGAAATGAGATGAGTGCTGGCAGCAGCCATTGTTATTCTGGACTACGGATTTGGAGGTGTGGGCACAGCGGGTTCTCCCTCGCGGCCAAGCCGCCGGCTTGCCGTTTCCCTGCGCCCCGTCGCGGGGACGTGGGCTCCGGCTTTGGCCAAACCGAACCTCGGCATGTTGTTGTACAGGCATTCATGCTGCCCTTCCTGGACAAGATAGGTTTCGTGGAAAATCCCTACGTCCCCTCCCGTTCCAACTTTGCGGTTGAAATCCCGCCATGCCTTCAGCTGATTGGCTCCGTGACGGGCATAATGCTCCAGATGTTCAAAGCTCCTCCAATATTGAATGAGTGTAAGTCCCCGCCCTGAAAAATGATAGGTACCGTCCATGAACCCGAGCTCCTCCTTGTTCCGGTACAGCTCCTGAAGCATCGGGGACATGGCATTCATGACAGGCAGCCACTTATGCACCGCCCACCATTTGTTAATCCGAAACCCGATCACGAATACAACGAAGGAACCGTCCATGTGTGCGGTATATCGACCTGGAATCACTTTACCCATGCTTGCTCACACCCCTTCCTTTACTTCAAGCAGACCCAGATGCGTTTCATAAAAGCGGCCAATATCCGTTGAATTGTACAATTGAGCCGTCAGAAACGCGCCATAAAAAATGGTGAAACAGATCTGCACGGCTTGCTCCAAGGTAAGCGCTTTGTTCAGTCTTCCGACTTGCTCTTCTTCCTTCATGAACTGCTGGAACAACGCATACATGTTAGGCGATTGGCTTCCCGCTTCCTCGTGACGGGGAAAAAGCAGCGAGACTTCCGCAGGGCTAAGCTCCGGCATGCAGGGCTGCATGTTCTGCTCCGCAAGAAAGGAGATCAGGCTCGGCATCATGCCCGGTCTTACGTGATGCTCCTGAGCTACTTGGGACAACAGATGCCGAAAAGCCTGAAACCCTTTCTTCCCTTCTGCGTCGATCTCGATAATTCGCTGGGTCAGCCATACCCGCATAAAATAAATCAGCAGATCCTCTTTACGTTGATAGAATTTAAAAAAAGTAACCTTGGATATTTCTGCGCGCTTGCAGATGTCCTCCACCATGACTTGGCTGAACATCCGGTCCCTCATCAGGGATATTCCCGCTTCATACAATGCGATTTTGTTCTTGGCTTTCTTTAACTCCCTTAATGAGATATCCGGATCCATCGTGATTGCCCCTCCATTAAATTAACTGGTGTAAATAAATTTACTTTAGTTAATTTATTTTGTCAATACCGCCAAACAGACAGACAAAACACCCCTAACATCAGCGACATGATGCAGGGGTACGGCATACTTTCAAGGCCCGGATAAAAATAACTGAAGAAACAATATCCCAAAGAGACCCTGAAGCTGATAGCTTAGAGTCTCTTCGCCGTTTTTTTCGAGTAATCTCTTAAATTGTCACGGGGAGCACATTTGAGGTAATTAGCTACTCCCATTTATCGTAGGCTGCGTGCAAATTAACTTCGGACAGGAGCCCTTTTTGCAGCTGTGGATTCGGAACCATTCGGTTGTACTTTATAATCTTTTGATTAATGGCCTCTAACTCTGTCTCTAGAATCGCAGTCGACTCCGGACGCTCCAAGAGCCGCTTGATGTCGGCAGCGACTTCTTTTCTCAGCTCGACCCATGCTGGCTGGTAATTCGCGTTCTTCATAATCCCGGTTAGAACATCCCCGTCTTCGATCTTAATCGGCTTTCCCTTCAACGGCGAATCGTCAAAGCCGCCTTCTCTGGCAAATTTGTCAATGGCCGATTCCAGAAGCCCGCTGCTGGTCGACATGGGGCGTCGTTCCTTTTCTTCGCTATGATCTTCTTCAGAAGCAAGAGCTGAATTTTTTGGATCATCATTCCGTTCCATTTTGGTCACCTCCGTCTTACATATCAGGGAAATACATTCTGTCCTTCGATGGAATGCCGAAGATCTATCCCCTTAAATTATCCAAAATATAACATACCATTTCTAAAATTAACAGTTCGTTTCAGCGTATACCGCAGATCATTTTGGATGGGTCAGGGATTAAATACTACAACGTATGATTGAGAATTTTTCATTGACAAGCCACCAACGCCAATATATGATAATGATTATCATTTTCATGTACTGTTTTGTACCAATTGTTTGTTACCCAAGCACAATACATAAACCTCTTTGCCTGCTGCCAATCCCCCAAGCTCAAAATAAGTTCATTTCCTTGAGGCAGTTCCAACATTCAAGAAATTCCCCAAAAAATATTTTATTAGAAGGAAGGATAAACCCATGGTTAAAAAGCGAGAAATTTCATTAAGAGCATTATTTATTTCGGCAGTGATGTTGGTTTTGCTAGTCGGCTGTTCAACCCAGCAATCAAGCTCGACGTCTGAACCGGCTGCGACTGAAAAGGCTTCGACCAGCACGGAAACGCCTAAAACGGAAACACCTGCTTCCCAAGAGACCGATGCTGCATATCCGATCGTAATCAAGCACGCTTTTGGCGAAACCGTCATTAAAAGCAAGCCTGAACGTGTAGCTACGATTCAATGGGCCAATCATGATGTGGCTCTTGCTCTTGGGGTTGTTCCAGTAGGCTTTTCTGCAGCGAATTACGGCGTTCAGGACGACAGCGGATTATTGCCTTGGACGGCTGAGAAGCTCAAGGAACTTGGCGTAAGTGAGCCTAATGTTTTTCAGGATACGGACGGCCTTGACTTCGAGGCTATTTCCGATGCCGACCCGGATGTCATTCTGGCAGCCTACTCCGGAATCACGCAGGAAGATTACGATATTCTAACCAAGATCGCTCCGGTTGTAGCGTACCCGACGACTCCTTGGCTCACCACTTGGCGGGAACAAGTCATGTTAAATGCAACCGGCATGGGCATGAAAGCGGAAGGCGAACAGCTCATTAAGGATACGGAGAACCTGGTCAAGGAAAAAGCAAGCGAGCATCCTGAGATGCGTGGCAAGAGAGTGGTTTGGGTCAATTTCTCGGCTAAAGACATGTCCAAATTGCACATCTACACCCCTGCTGATCCTCGCGGTTCTTTTCTGATGGAGCTCGGGATGGAATATCCTGAAAGTGTTACGAATCAGATTACCGACACTACCAGCTACTCGCTGAATATAAGCGCGGAGAACGCTGATGTCCTTAACGATGCGGATATTTTGGTCGGGTATGGCGATGAGACTTTATATGAAGCTGTTAAAGCAGACTCCCTGCTTGGCAAGATTCCGGCTATTCAAAGAGGCTCCGTCGTATTTATTGGCAACGGCACGCCGCTGGCGGCAGCCGGAAATCCGAACCCTCTTGCCATCTCATATACCATCGATGAGTACCTGGATTTACTTGGAGGAGCTATTAGCAAAATTAAATGAATAGTTCATCCATTTCAGAAAACAAAACCCTAAACTCCCGCATTCCGAGGAATTTCAGCACGGTTCTGGTGATATGTTTGGTTTTGCTCGGTATTAGCGTGCTCGCATCTTTCACCTTAGGCTCCCGGCCCATCCGATTTCATGAATTGATGGACGGATTATTTCACCCGGACATCGATTCCTACGGAGCAAACGTGGTTCGAAAAAGGATTCCTCGAACGATTTTCAGTTTGTTTTGCGGTGCAGCACTTGGCGTTTCCGGGGCGCTTATGCAAGCCGTCACCCGCAACCCGATTGCAGACCCGAGCATTCTGGGCGTCAACACCGGCGCAGCATTGTTTGTGGTTTGCGGAATTGCGTTCTTGAATATTAGCACCGCTAATCAATATATCTGGCTAGCCTTAGCCGGAGCGACCATTACCGCAGTGTTTGTATTCGGAATCGGTTCCATGGGGCGTGGCGGTGCTACGCCCCTTAAGCTTGTTTTGGCTGGAGCCGCCACAAGTGCTGCCCTCTCTTCGTTGGTTAGCGCCATCATGATTCCACGCTCCTACGTCATGGATCAATTCAGATTCTGGCAAGTGGGCAGCGTGGGTTCAGCGAACTGGAGCGATATGGCTACGTTCGCACCGTTTCTGGTGGTCGGCATGCTGTTAGGCATTATTTCGGCTTCGGCATTGAATGCGTTGGCGCTTGGAGACGAGGTCGCGACCGGACTGGGCGTTCGTACAGGAGTACTACGGCTTGTCGCGGCTTTTGCCGGGGTTCTTTTATGCGGAGCAACTACGGCGCTGGCAGGGCCCATCGGTTTTATCGGACTTTTGTCAACGCATGTCATCCGTCTTCTTCTTGGCTCCGACTTGCGTTATATTATACCGATGTCTGCCATTTCGGGAGCTGTCATATTAACGATATCCGATGTCATCGGCAGGCTGGTCGGCAGCCCCGGAGAACTTGAAGTCGGCGTCGTCACAGCCTTTATCGGGGCACCGATCCTGATCATATTAGCTATGAAAGCGAAAGTGCGTTCATTATGAAAAATAAAACTGTTGCGTTTATTATGGCAGGCAGGCGTCAAAGACGCCGTCGATGGATCCTTGTTACCACCTTCCTTGCGTTGCTTGCCTGCGCGCTCTGCTGCGCCATGCTTTTACTTGGCAGTACCATTTATCCCATTCAGGATGTCGTCCGGGCGCTTTCGGGTGAGAATATCAAAGGGGTATCTTTTGCTTTGAATACGATACGCTTGCCGAGAATGCTGGCCGGTCTTTTTGCGGGATTTGCTTTTGGCCTGGCCGGCAACACCTTCCAGACCATGCTGCGCAATCCTCTTGCGAACCCAAATGTCATCGGAATTACGTCCGGTTCGAGCGCAGCGGCTGTTTTTTGCATTATCATTCTTCATACAAGCAATGCTGTTGTTTCCATCGCTTCGGTGGTCGCAGGTCTGGCTACAGTAACCATCATTTATCTGTTGTCTCGGGCAAAGCCATTTTCCGTCGGGCGATTAATTTTGGTCGGTATCGGCATGCAGGCCATGCTGAACGCAGTTATCTCCTATCTTCTCTTGGTCGGCGCGGAGCAAGACATTCCGACAGCATTCAGATGGCTAAGCGGCAGCCTTAATGGCTCCCAAATGCATGAGCTTCCGGCTCTGGTGATATCGGTTCTGATTGGTACGCCTATCATTGTCATGCTGGGAAAACATCTAAGTGTACTGGAACTGGGAGAACAATCCGCCGCTTCTCTCGGCGTGAATACGGACCTGACCCGAATGGTGCTTATCTTAAGCTCCGTCTGCATGATCGCGATCGCTACCGCTACGACAGGCCCCATCGCTTTTGTCGCTTTTCTCTCAGGACCGATCGCCAAGCGATTGGTTGGCGTCGGGTTTTCGAACGCCATCCCGGCGGGGCTTGTTGGCGTAAATCTGGTTATGGCTGCCGACCTGGTCGGACAGTTTGCTTTTGAGGTCCGATTTCCTGTGGGCATCATAACCGGAATCCTCGGAGCGCCTTATTTGATTTTCTTGCTGATCCGAATGAATCGAAAGGGAAATTTATAATGAAACCTACGCATATTTTTAAAGCTGAGCATACGGTAGCGGGATACGATAATAAAACCATCATTCACGACATTAGTCTTGTCATTCCGAGTCATAAGATCAGCGTTATTATTGGAGCCAACGGATGTGGAAAATCTACGCTTCTGAAAACAATGGCAAGGCTGATCAAGCCTACATCTGGTCAAGTTACGCTGGACGGAAAGCCTATCGGCCATATACCGCCGAAAGAGCTGGCTCGTGTATTGGGTCTGCTGCCGCAGTCTCCCATTGTTCCTGAGGGGATCTCCGTCGCGGACTTGGTGGGACGCGGAAGGTTTCCGCACCAGTCATGGTTTAGCGGATGGAGCAAAAAGGATGAGGAAGCCGTTTCCGAAGCGATGGAAATTATGAATATCACGGAGCTGGCCAATCATAACATAGACGAACTGTCAGGCGGTCAAAGACAGCGCGTCTGGATCGCTATGGCACTGGCACAGCAAACCGACATTTTATTGCTCGATGAACCTACAACCTTTCTAGATATTACTTATCAGATCGAAATTCTTGACTTGCTCACAGACTTAAACCGAAAATATGGAACGACGATTGTCATGGTTCTCCACGATATCAACCTGTCCGCTCGTTATGCGGATCATATCTTTGCGCTTCATAACGGATTGCTTGTGGCTGAGGGGGCGCCCTCGCAAGTCATTACGAGCACCATGATCAAAGACATATTCGGGCTTGATTGCTCGGTAATCGAGGACCCCGTGTCAGGCTCACCCCATGTGATACCCAAAGGACGATATCATGTTCTATGATGTAGTGGATTCATTTTCTAGAAACAAGGTCTTTTACTGCACCTATTAAAGCTGCCGGGAGTAATGTAACGGCAAAAATGGCAGTGAATAAGTTATGTTCTTGGGTTTTATAAGGTGTGAACCATTCCGTAAATAACTTTGATTCAGAAAAATCGGCAAATAATGACCCTTCTTTCACTTTGAATGGGGTCCACAAGGCATTATCAAACGCGATAAACAGTATTTGTAATACAATAAGTCCCCCTAAGAAATACATCCAGCTTTTTATCCGGGAAGAAGCAGCTTTATGTTGTGTATCTTTCAATGGATGCGCTCTCCTTTTTTATCATTTATTACTTCATCATGCATCCGCGGGGACTCTTATAAGTCTTTCCTCTTAAATAGGCTTATCGTTAAGAAATAGGAAGCAATGAATACAACGACGATACCGATTAGAATCAGAAGTAATGTTTGATCGTTAATGAGGCCTTTCTCGCTCACCATATTCATCAGCACCGCTGCAGGTTGTGCCAGGACAATTAAGGAGATCATGAATACGGCATTGATAATTCCGGCTCCTTTTTTGCTAAGTGCGTAAAAAAGAGGCATATAGATAGAGATGAGAACAAGCAGCATTCCTACGGAAACCAATAAGGACATCACTGTATAGTCTGGCTTGTCAAGCTGGGGGAACGAAAGATCAATGATCCGGTGAATCCCGTAAGAAGCAATGACTCCAAACAGTGTATACACGATGGCTGTTATGTATTTGGCCAGCACAATATGTTTGCGGCTAATCGGCAGCGTGACCAGAAATTTATGGTTATGGTTTTTGATATCGATCATCGTAGCTAGAATAATGGAGCCGAAAGCCGTATAGATTCCTACAAAATAGATAGACATTTCACTTTTTGGTATAAAAGCGATGCTGAATACAGCGAGATAGAGAAGAATCGTCCACAGTGAGCTTTTTAAAGCGATGAAATCTTTACGAAGCAAATTAAGCATGAACTCTTCCTCCCTTGGCAGTGAAATACATGATGTCTTCTAAGGTTGGTTTTTCTAAAATAGCATTATGGCTAAACAGCTGCGCGGCCTTGCGTCGATTATCTACCAAGCCCTCAAAACCAAGCGTCGTCTCACGAATCCCGATAAATTCCTTTCGAATATCGGAATCAATCAGTTGCATATCGCCCTTCACGATCGCGTATCTCTCAAGCACATCATCTTTCGCTTCATTGAATACAAGTTTTCCGTCATTGACGAAAGTAATGTAGTCGGCAATACGGTCCAAATCCGTCGTAATATGCGTCGAGAAGATAATCGTGTTTTTTTCGTCCTGCATCATATCTGCAAGCAGATCGAGCATTTCCCTCCTGAACACAGGATCAAGTCCCGAAGTCGGCTCATCCATGACCAGGAGCTCAGCCTCATGGGATAAGGCAACGGCAAGGGCGAGTTTAATCTTCATTCCCTTAGATAAATCTTCAACCTTCTTCTTAGGGGACAATTCGAATTGTTCGAGGTAGCGGTTAAATTTCTTTTCATTCCAATGGCTATAAAAAGGTGCGATCATTCTCTTCGTATCACGAATCGTAAGATGCTCATAATAGAAGCAATCATCCGAGACGATGCCGATGCGCTGTTTAATGTCGACTTCATGTTGAGGCATATCCAGACCGAGTATTTTTACACTGCCGGAATCGGGACGTACCATGCCGAGCATCATCTTGATTAAGGTGCTTTTACCAACACCATTCGGACCAATGAGTCCGGTAATGTAGCCTTGTTTCACATCCAGAGATACATGATCGACTTTGAAAAGAGGGTATGTTTTCGTTAAATTTCGTAATTCGATTGCATTCATGGTGTTTGTTCCTCCTCGAACAGTAAAGTCAGATGATCGATTACATCTTGTTGACTCATGTTTAATTCCTTGCTTTCTCGAATGATATGGATCATTTTCTCTTCTAATCGCTTCATGCGCTGCTCCCTGATAAAATCTTTATTTGCCCCTGATACGAAGCAACCCTTGCCTACGACCGAGTCGATTAGCTTTTCGTTCTCCAATTCTTCATAGGCACGCTTAGTCGTAATAACACTAACCTGCAAATCCTTAGCAAGCTGCCTTATAGAAGGGAGACTGTCGCCTGCGCGCAATTCTCCACTCAGGATACTCTGTCTAATCTGGTTCATAATCTGTATGTAAATCGGATCGTTCGATGCGTTGGATAATATGATTTTTATGCCGTTCACCTCACTGCTGTTAATTAAGTGCATACCGTATATATATAATATATACACTATACCCTCTTGTGTCAATTCATCCATCTGGGCAGTGATTCTCGTCCTCTACGATTGTTAACATAAAAAGGCCGCGGGTTACGCTACTTCGTATGGGGATATATGCTTATATCTCCGACAGGGCCATTATGGGAATATGACTAAAGCAGCCGCCCCTTGTGCCAGGAGCGGCTGCTTTAAGTTTAAACTGTATTAACACTAGGGATGGGGATCGTAGTATTACGAAAAAATTTTGATCGGTTACTTTTGTTTTCGGTCCTCATTCATTTTTGCTGTAACTCTTCTAACATCTTCTGCATTTATTTTTCCATCCTGGTTCACGTCCAGCTTCTGCAAATCGCCTACCGGTTCTTTTCCTATATGCCTTGCTACCAGCCTGATATCATGATGATCTACGGTTCCGTTTCCATCCACGTCTTCGGGGATCGTTACTTTCGTTCCAATATGGATTCGGGACAAGTAGGTGCGGTCCGTGCCGTCCGAATAATACAGATATCCGTCATCGCCTATCGTAAAGCTATAAGCACTTGTTACCTCTCGATACTCCAGGGTAACCGGATCAATCGCAATGAGCTTGGAGCCGAAGAGCGCGTACAGTATACCGTCGGCATCCCATTTCAGCGGAACGGAAGACCATGCACCGTAATTGAACGATCCCGTGTGAACCTGCTTGCTCTTCACAATTTCCTTATGATCCGGGTCCATCGCGAAAATGGTACCGTTAACGGCTCCCCAAATCAGCCCATCATGGGGTCCTACTGTCAGTCGGCCGATAAATTCAGGTTTATCTATGCCTTCGATCTGTGGTGACCATTCCGCTAATTTCTCTCCAGTCAAGGCATTCATGGTAAACATTTTGGCTTCCTCTGCCGTCGGGTTGCTTCCGAGGCCGTTGTTAATATTCGTTGAACCGAAGATTATACCGTCTTTATAAGCAAGACCTACCACACTTTGATCTTGAACAACGTTTCGTATGACCTTCACGCCTGTCTTGTTCTCGGCATATGCGCTTGGATCAATGATCGTTACGGCTCCTCCATTAACCCCATATGCGGATACACTCCCGAAATAGATACGTCCGCCGCCGGATGTCGCTTCGATTAAACGATCCTGATGGGCCTCAGGGTCCACCTGCAGGAATTGGGAGGGATTGCCGTTACCCGGCGCTCTGGTTTGGTCATATTTATGAACATAGGCTTTGGGATACACTCCCATATACATGGCATTGTCATGATACACCATGCTGTCGGCCTGACCCAGGGAAATCGAAGTCACCTGATTCTGGTCCGGATCATAGACAGCCCCTGTACCTGCGCCCAATGTGCTCATAAACAACTGGTTATCCGAGCCTTTTTCAATGACGTGAATATTCAGCGGCGTCCCTTCAACGACCGGGCGCGTAGCCGTCATCTTGTTCTGCGTAACGTTGAAATAAACGATCCCCCCGCCAAATTGCATGGTAACCAGATTCATGCCGATCAGATCCGGATTCTCATGCAAATCGATTTCGACCCAATCGGCACCTCTAAGCCCGCTGCCATAGGCCATGCCGGTGGAGCCGATCTCGCCCGTTGCCAAGTTGTAATATTTTAACGTGTTGTCCGCAATGAAGTAGACTTTGCTTTCATAAGAGTCCGTAACATGCAGACCGGTCACATTGGATAACACAACGTCCAGCCAGCTGGAAGACTCGAGATCATAGACATACATATTTTTGGATTCGGAATATCGGGCGAATATATAGCGATTGTCAACCAGATTCATATCGTACACAAAGCCGGTTTCCTGTTGATCCATCAGCGGCTGCGCTATATTCGTTTTGCTTCCGGTCGCTAAATCCAGTTTGATGATTTGACCGTGCGCCGTACCGGCATAAATATGTCCTCCTTCTTCATCCAGTGCGATGGATCTTACATATTCTTGCGGCTGGTTTCCTAGCATTCTCCCGTAATCTTCCGTAACGGTCCCCAGACCGAGATCGTATTTAAATACCTTACCGCCGGGATAAGTACCGATATAGGCATTACCCTTGCTATCGGTAACAAGTGACCACGGACCTTCGTCAACGAAGTCGTGTACAAGGTTCATCTCTTTGGTCTCGGTTGAATACAGCCAGAGCGTTCTGTGTGATGTCACATACACATGCTTTCCGTCCGGTGTGACTTCATGGTGCCAGGCATCTCCGCCCCCGCCCTGCAAGATCGATGTATGGATTACCTTATTCGTGGCCATGTCTACGACATTGAACTGGGCAGGAGAGCCTTTTACCGTTGTAAACATAACCTTTCGGCCATCCTGTTCCCCGACGGCCCCGTCATAGATGCTGATTCCCCGAATGGGTTGGGCCAATCGTTCCGGCTGTCCATACACTTTATCCTCCAACCGTATGGGATTCGAGAGACCTGCGGGGTTCGTGAGACCGGCGTCCTGCCATGCTTGTGCATTCATGGGTTTTGCCGGGAGGTTGGTTGTCATACAAGCACACGAAAGCATAACCATTAAGCCCATCTTCACTTTTACACGCTTCAAATTTCCGCACCTACCTTTTCAATAGAAGATATTTCAACCGTATAACCCTAACTTGATCGATGTTACTGAAGTGACGATGCATCCCGAATCAAATAGGCTGCTGCTTCAGATGAAATATGCTTCCCCGTTTGGGCGTGGACTTGATTGATAAATGCTGTGATATTCCCTTTTGTGGCCTTCGCAGCAAGGCTGTTCGCAATACCAGGATTATCGATCCATCCCTGTTCAGCGAATCGATACACAAGCTCTTCCAGACTCTCGAAACTAGTGACGATATGGAAATTCATCTCCTGAACGGATTCGTTGCCTGCCAAATCGGCTGCCCGTATCGTAAGCGTGTGCTCGCCCAAAGGGAGTCTGAATAACGGAAGGGCTGATGGATGCTCTACCCGCTCTCCGTCCAGCGTGATGACGGTTCCGTCCGTATCCATACCCGACCATTCGTCCTGAAGTTCGAAATCCAGCTTCAAATCATCTGCAGTGCTGATTTCTTTGGGTATGTCCGATTTCCAGCGGATTACGGGTCCCTCGCGGTCCACATGCAACTGGAGCTTACGCGGTGCCTCCTCGTTGCCAGCTTTGTCAATGGATCGATAAGTAAGCACGTGACGTCCATCCTCCTGCACATGCAATGGCGAACCATCGTAGCTGGTCCAGCTTGCTCCTTCATCCCAGGAGTATAAAGTGGATTCAATCCCGGCTCCTTCATCATAGGCCGACAGCGTAACCGTTACAGGGCTGACGAACCATCCATCCTTTCCATCAGGCTTCTCCGGATTGGTCGCAGGTTCTGTCGTTGGGGCCTGGGTATCCTCTTCTTCCGCATCGGATATGGGAATCATGTACATCCGTGTTTCTTGCGCATAATAGATGTTTCCGTCATCCCCCAAGGTAAAGAGTGCCGATTTAATTCCCAGTTCTTTATGCTCCATCGTGTCGGGATTCAAGATTGTCAACTGACCGTAGAGGTCGGTATAGAGCAGGCCATCGTTCCCCCATCTGAGGTGGATCGGCCTCCACATCCCGTAGTCCGTGACACCCGGATAAATGACCTTGCTTTTAACGACCTCCTGCGTGGCAGGGTCCACCGCAAACAGAATGCCGTCTGCTGCTGCCCAGAGGAGTCCGTCTTGATCGAAGGTCAGCCCGCTGATCATGATCGGGGATTTAACGGCGCCCGGAATATCAGGCGTGAATTCGCTAAGCTTTTCGCCGCTAACGGCATCCCACACAAACATTTTTGCTTCCGACTCGGTTGGATCGATGCCGAGACCGCCTCTTATGCTGGTCGAGCCGTAAATCTTGCCGTCCCGATAAGCCAATCCCACGATGCTCTGGTTCCGAACGACATGGCGATGAACATCAAACGTTTCGGAGGCCGGGTCGTACGCAACGAGCGCTCCGCCCAATTCTCCGTAATACGGTATGGTCCCAAAGTAGATTTTGCCTCCGCCCGTAGTCTGGACATAAGGACGATCTTGGTCTTCCTCCATGTAGAATAAGGATTCCGGATTGAGGTCCGGCTTGTTCGGATCCGTTTGAACGGGAAGCGTTGTATCCAGCTTGCGAATCTCCGCTTTGGGATAAATGCCAAAGTATACGTCATTCCCAAGCGAGCCGATGCTTTCGGCTTGACCCATCGGATACGTCGAATGGGTGCGCGTAACGGGATCGAACACGCCTCCCAATGCGGAGGTCATGCCGCTTGTATAGATTTTGCCGCCCGGTCCTTTCTCCAGAGCCTGAA
Source organism: Paenibacillus sp. FSL W7-1332 (assembly GCF_037969785.1). Taxonomy (NCBI): domain Bacteria; kingdom Bacillati; phylum Bacillota; class Bacilli; order Caryophanales; family Paenibacillaceae; genus Paenibacillus; species Paenibacillus sp. FSL W7-1332. The sequence continues at coordinate 5,676,536 of NZ_CP150209.1, forward strand.
TAAGCGTAGGTTGCCCTTCGGCGACCGCAGGCAGCGTCTTATGAATGCCGGACTCGAAGTTGAACAGTGCCGCCTTCCCTCCGAATTGGATCGTCACTAAGGTCTCGCCGGGAAGCTCCGGATCATCCGGAAAACGGACCCAGCCGGTAGAGCGGAAACCAGTTCCATAAGCAATCCCCGTATCCGTGACCTGCCGCGTCGTCATATCAAAAGCTTGTACTTTCCGATTTTGGACGAAATACACTTTTCCTTCGCGTTCGGGCGACACATCAAGGCCGCCGTATCCGCTGTATACCTCATCCAGCCAGACGCCCCTCGCCATATCGTATATAATCAATGCGGTTGTTCCATTGCCGTTTAAGTAAGCGAAAAGGTAATCCCCCCTGGCATCCAGGCCATACACAAACGGGAGACTGCTTACGCCCGGTACGTCCCGAATCGGCAGTTCTGTCTTGTCCCCGGTAACCGGGTCGAGCTTGACGATATGGCCTACCGTGCCGATACCTGCATAAACGATACCATCCGCATAGGCAATAGAACGAACATACCCTTGGCCTTCTACCATGGTTCCGTAATTCGTGAACGAATTCGTTTTGGGATCGAATTTAAACACCTTGGCGTTGGGATACGTCCCGCCGTATACATTCCCTTGCTCATCCGTGACTAATCCCCAGATAGAGGTTTCGCCTGGAATCGCGGGTCCCAAATCATCAAGTTCTTTGGTCTGGGGCGAATATCGGTAAACTTTGGATTGACCTGCTATATATAGCGTTCCGTCTGGAGCAATGGTCTTAGCCCAGGAGCTGTCGGCATCCGGAAGCGGGATCGTCCGGAGCAATTTGTTGTCCACGAGGTCAATAACGTTTAACATGGCCGGCTTTCCATTCACCGTGGTATACATGACGTCACGACCATCCTCTTGACCATAAGCGCTTTCAAAAATGGCAATCTGCTGAATAGGAGCTCCCACGGAAACAGGGTCCCCGAATTGTTTGTTGATTGACGATTGAGCTTCTACAGGCACTGGTTGCAGCGAAGACAATCCTAATAGGGTTATCGTAAGTATGATCAACTGGGTTTTGAACGGCACGATATTTAATTTCATCAAACTTCCCCTTTCGAATATGGTTTAGCCTAGCGTTTGGAACAAACGATTGCCCCTCCCCTCGATTAACCTCCAGGACGAAACGAGTATGGACTCCGTTTCGTACTTGCCCATCATTGTAAAAATACTCAAGGGTTCCGTAAATGTCTCATTTTCAGAGATTTTGATTTTCTCCAAATAGATTTGATGAATCCTTAAACATCCCTCAAGCACGGAGGATTCAGAGTGGTGGAAAATACAAATGAAGTGGAGAAATCAAAAAAACCGAAATCCTTAAATAAGGATTTCGGCAATATTGTGGCAACGGTTATCGAAACTCGCATTAAGCTCTGCGAATCGTAAATTCAAAGGACATGTCCATCGAAGGATCGATTTGATACTCGTCATGAACCGGAGCCCCCCAGCTGTCGTCACCCCCAACCCCCATTTGCCGCCCGGCAATGGTAACAACGGTATGGTGAACGTTCGGCAGCTCATAATGATGCGTCGCGTTCTCCAGCTCAAATGCGGTATACGGCGATATATTGGCTTCTACCGGTGCTGCCGATGGTGCCTCCATCGTGATGCCATGACCTTGATCGCTGGTTATGGATACCTCCCGCACGCCTGTACGATTGCCCGATTCCTGCGGTACCAAGTATGCTGAAACATTATCCGCCGCACGATTCCGGAAGCGACACAATTTAGCTCCAAATGCACGGTCGATATAATTCTCTTCCGGCCCGTTCGCATACCAATCCAGGTTGTCGTAGTCCGCCGGCACTTTGAAGGTAAGAGCAAAGATCGGCAGCCTCGGCAATCCCGGTGCACCTTGGTACCCCGACTTCACTTGAATGCTGCCATCGGTGAACACCGTATAAGATACGCGCACCCTTACTTCCTCGGACACGCTCAGTTTATACATATAGGTCACGGTCGCGTGATCCGAGTCCTCCGTAAGCTCGCAGCTTAACGTTCTCCGAGTCAGGCTAGCAGCATACCAAAGCGCGGAATCAAACTGCAGTCCAGCCCCTTTATCGTTATCCGTCATCGCTCTCCAGAAGAGCGGCACCGGTGGCGAAGAGATCATCTCCCGTCCCGCATACTTGACGGATATGAGGGTCCCTGCCTGCTTCGAGAACATGACGGAGAAATCACGCCCATGAACGCCGATGTTTACATCCCCTTCAACTACACGAAAATCATTCGCAGCCATATCAGGCGAAACACCTGAACCTGGTTGCAGGCGTTCCCTCACTTGAGTAGTGCTAGACTTATCAACAGCCAACGGGTTCTCCTCTCGGAAAACAAACTGTCCAAAAGCCATTTCATAACCGGCGTTCGCCCACAACGAATCCTTCTTGAGCACGAGTGAAACGTCTAACGCATATTCACCAATCGGAAGCCCTTCCTCAGGCAGTTCCAGCTTTACATATCGCTCTTCACCGGGACCAACCTGGGGGCATACCGCTCCGCTGTAGATATTCCTGCCTTCATAATTCAGGCAATATATAACATCATAAGCATCCAACGAAGCGAACAAGTTCTCATTTCTGATCGTGACGCCATAACGATCCGGGGTCAGCTTGACGTTCTGATACAGGAACTTCACTTCCTGCATTTTGGGGGACCATGTCCGATTCGCATAAACGATGCCGTTGCCGGAGAAGTTGTAATCGGTTGAACGATCATCAAAGTCCCCTCCATAAGCCATAAAAGGCTTGCCGTAACGATCATGTTTCACGATGACCTGATCCATGAAGTCCCAGATGAAGCCGCCTTGATACATCGGATATTTCTGCCCCAGCTCCGTGTATTTATGCAATCCGCCGACGGAATTGCCCATGGCATGCATGTACTCGCAGCTAATATAGGGCTTGGAAGGATCGTTTTGCAGATACTGCTCAATATCCGCCGGTTTTGCATACATGCGGCTCTCCATATCGCTCGCATCGTCATATTCCCGGTTATGGAACACTCCTTCGTAATGGACCAGCCGGCTAGGGTCCCTCTCCCGGAACAAGTTCGCAACGTTCCGAATGACTTCTCCGGCGTAAGACTCATTGCCGCAAGACCAGATCAAAATCGATGGGTGATTCTTGTCCCTCTCGATCATGGAAATGGCACGGTCCAACACGATATCCTGCCATTCCGGCCTGCTGCCCGGTATGTTCCAGGACGGCTCAACGGCTCCCATTTTCTGCCATGAACCATGCGTCTCCAGATTCATCTCGTCGATGACGTACACGCCGTACTCATCACACAGCTCGTACCACATCGTCTGATTCGGATAATGCGACGTCCGTACGGCGTTGATATTCGCCTGCTTTAATGTCTTGATATCCCACAGCATATCCTCTTTCGTAATGCTGCGCCCGCGGCGGGAATTGAATTCGTGCCGGTTGACGCCTTTGAACACAATTCGCTTACCGTTTAAATGCATCACCTTATCAATCATCTCGAATTTGCGAAAACCTATCTTTTGCGGCACGACCTCCACAAGGTTTCCGGATGCGTCATAGACGGATACGTACAATGTATATAAATTAGGCTCTTCTGCGCTCCACCGCTTGACCTTACCTGCAGCTAACGCAATCGACGCCGTTTCCCCGGAAGCATGGGTCTCCCCCCGGACCACTGGATTTCCTGCTGCATCCTTGAGCTCTAGGGCTACTTTCGAAGCCGGCTTTCCCCTCAGCTGCATGGTAACCCTCAGCGTTCCACGTTCATACGTTTCATCCAAATCGGTTTGAACATGCAGATCCTGCACATGAACGTCAGGTACCGTGTACAGATACACATCGCGAAAAATACCGGAAAAGCGCCAAAAATCCTGATCCTCCAGCCAGCTTCCGGTGCTGCGTTGATAGACCTCGACAGCCAGCTTATTCTCGCCTTCCGTCAAGTACGGCGTGAGGTCAAAATCGCTCGGCGTAAAGCTGTCTTCACTGTAACCGACAAACTCCCCGTTCAGCCATACATAGAAAGCCGATTCAACACCCTGAAAAGAGATATACAGCGGACGCTGCTGCCAGCCGGCAGGAACGTTGAAAAACTTCACATAGCTGCCCACGGGATTGTGGTCCTCTGAGATCATCGGGGGTCTAAGAAACTCCTGACCGTCCCATGGATACATCGTGTTCACGTACTGCGGCCGCCCATAACCCTGAAGCTGGATATGTCCGGGAACCTCAATATCATCCCATCCTCTGCAGGATTCTTCCGTTTTATAAAAATCCGCTTGGCGTTCCTTGGCATTACGGGCGTAACTAAACTTCCAGCTCCCATTCAGACTGCGGCGCCAAGGCATCTCTCCAAGCTGTTCGGCTTCCAGCATCGATTCGTAATACCGATGATCGGAGTGCGCGGGCATCCTGCCTACCGCAAATACACTGGGATCAGACAACCACGCAAGACTTGGCGCGACTCCTCGTTCAACCTGCTGTTTCATCTGTTTTCCTCCATATTTCAACTTTATTTCACGGAACCTGTCATCCCAGCAACAAATTGCTTCTGCATCATAAAGAACACAAGCGCCGTCGGCAGCGTCGTAATGACGATGGCGGACATGATCAAACCGTAGTCTGGAGCATAGCCTGATCCCAGGTTCGATATCAGCAGCGGCACGGTCATATTCTCCGGCGACTGCAGCACGATCAGCGGCCACAGATAGTTGTTCCAGCTGTTCAAGAAAGTAATAATCGCTGCGGCTGCATAGGTCGATTTCATCGTCGGCATATAGATGCGGAAGAATAGGCCCAGCTCCGACAGACCATCGATGCGACCGGCTTCCATCATATCCTTGGGAAACATTTTGGTGCTTTGACGGAAGAAGAAGATTAAGAACGCCGTCGTGAATGTCGGCAGAATGACAGCCCCTGCCGTATCAATGCCTAGAAAGGGTACAACCCCCGATACTTTGGCAAACATCTGAAATAAGGGCACCATAATCGCCGCGAACGGAATCATCATCGAGGCTAGCAGGATATTAAATACGATATCTTTGCCGCGGCTGCGGTACATCTCAAAGCCATAACCAGCGGCTGAGGCAACCAGCAGTGAAAGCACGGTAGTCACCACCGAGATTTTTGCGGAATTCCAGAGAGCTTGCCACAGGTCCACGGAACTGAACAGATTGTTGATATTCTTGACCAGGTGCGAACCCGGCAGCAGCGTCCCTTTCGTTACGTCCACGGACGGATTGGTGGCACTGACAACCATCCAGATAAACGGAAAGATGGAGATCAGGGCAGCGATAATCAGAAACAGGTAAGTAAACACGCGTTTGGTTTTCATGATCTCTTGTCACCTCCAACTTTGTTCTGGATCATCGTCAATATGACCACCATGAGTACGATCGAGTAGGAAACGGTAGCTGCGTATCCAAAGTCAGGCGTGTATTCGAAGGAAAGATTGTAAATATATTGCGATATCGACATGGTTGCGTTTCCGGGGCCGCCTTTGGTGATGTTAACCACCTCGTCAAACAACTGGAGCGTTCCAATGGTCGATGTTATGGACGTAAACAAAATGATCGGCTTCAATAGCGGAATCGTAATTTTGAAAAACTGCGTGAAGGCATTTGCACCATCGATGCGTGCAGCTTCATACACGGATTTATCGATATTTTGAAGTGATGATAAATAGAAAATCATATTATAGCCTGTAAAACGCCAGGTAATCGCGATGATAATCGTAACTTTCGCCCAGAAAGGGTCGGTAATCCATTGAATCGGTTCCTGGATCAGATGAAGATTCACCAGAAATTTATTGACGATGCCGTCGGCTCCGAACATGTACTTAAAGACGACGGAGTACGCTACAAGCGAGGTTACCGTCGGCAGGAAAATAGCCGTTCTGAAAAAACCTTTAAACTTCAGTCTATCGTCATTGAGCAGCACAGCGATAAAGAGCGCCAGCACCAGCATGACCGGAACCTGAATGAGTAAGTAAATAAATGTGTTCTTGACGGCCGTAAGGAAGGTGGTATCGCTGAACAGACGAATATAGTTGTCTATACCGACAAACTGTAGATTGCTGCCCCTGCCTGATTTGAAGGATAGGATTAACGCTTGAACCATCGGATAGAAATAAAAAATACTAATCATGACAACCGGCACAAGAACAAAGAACCAGCCTGTCAAACGTATCCGCCTTTGACTGTTCAGGCCCTTATGAATTTGCGGGCTTAGCCTGGCTTTTTCTGTATTCACACCACTCCACACCCTTCTGTTGATCCATGTCTTATGGATAGAAATAATAAAACCCTCGCTCCCCTTCCTTCAGCAGATGTCCACTTTTCAGGAGAAGAAGGAGCAAGGGCATTTGTGTACTGCCTGAGTGTGTTTAACGAATTTGCGTATCGGCCTGCGCCTGCGCATCTTTCAGAACAGTTTCCACGTCTTTACCGCCGAGATACGCCTGCATGGCAACGACCATAATGTCCTCGATGGCGTACGTATTCATGCCGTAGTTAACGTTAGGAATTTGTTCGGTCCAAGCGGCAAAGTCTGATACGACTTTTTGGCCTTGGAAATATTCATCCGCTGCCGCGTAAGCTTCTCCGCTTGCGGCGGCTTTCAGGGTGCCGATGACCCCAACTTTTGTGTTCAACGTCTGATACAGCTCAGCATCGGAAGCAAATGTCTTCGCGAGGAACTCCGCAGCTACTTCTTTCCCCTCTACATTCATGACATACCAGGAGCTGCCGCCAAGGTTGGATGCATGGACGGACCCCTCTGTTGCCGCAAGTTTAGGAAGCGGAGCTACCGCCCATTTACCGGATTGGGAAGCTTCGGCTTTGATCGAAGGTGTAATCCAGTTACCGGTCGGCACGGTAGCCACTTCACCGCTGTTGAATGCTCCGACAAATTGGCTCCAGTCCGAGTTCACCTTCACGATGCCGGAATCCATCATTTCTTTGTACAATTCAAAGGCTTCCTTCAATGGAGCATTGTCTGCAATCGTCGGAGTCTGGCCATCTTCTGCCGTATACCACGCCCCCGCTGATTGGATCATCATGCGGATAAGTCCCAAATCGTTAGGATCGAGCGTAATCATGTTTTTGCCGGTTTTCTCTTTGACGGCTTTGCCAATCTCGATGTACTGCTTCCAGTCGATGTCCTGCAGGTCATCCAGACTGTAGCCTGCTTGCTCGAGATAATCCGTTCGCACGTACATTCCCGTCACGCCGGAATCAAACGGAACGCCGTACTGCTTGCCATCTACGCTGGTCGGGCCAATCTTATAGTCCGCAAAGTCATCCACTTTCACGATGTCCGTCAATTCGTAGAAGGAATCCGGATACGCTTGCAAGAAGCTCTGCGCACGGTAATCCTCAATGAGCACGATGTTAGGCAAGCCTTTCGTGGAACCGGAGTTCAACCCGGTGTTCAGCTTTTGAACGATATCGGCCTGAGCATTCTCTACCACATGAATCGTGACGTCCGGATTCACTTGGGCATAGGCTTCTTTAGCTACATTCATGGCGGCAATGTTAAATGCCGGGTCCCAAGCCCATACCGTAATTTCTTTTGGAGCGGCACTGCCTCCACCGCTAGAGCTGCCGTTACTGCCCGACCCGCCTTCCGTACCGCCGCCCGAGGAACATGCCGACAAGAGGAGAACCCCGGCCAGCAGTAAGCTCATTAATTTTTTCAATGTGTAACCCCCTTTTAAGTCTGAAAATAATAAAAGATGGAAGCGTTTTCTCTGCTACGCATCCATCTTATCATTTTGTATTCGTTTTCATTGGCACTATCTTTGTTAGCTTTGGTGCTATTATTGGATCCTGTTTTTCGCCTTCATACCGGCTCTGGTACAATCTTTAGGTTCTTGTAATATCTTTAGCTTTTGGTCAATGGTAGCGTAATGATGATTTTTGTTCCTTCACTGCGTTTGCTTGTAATGTGGATCCCGTATTTCTCGCCGTACATCAACTTAATTCGGTCATCTACATTGCGTATCCCAATGCCGGAGAACAATTGGCGTTTGCTCATCGGTGCAGGCAACGATTCTTCCTCCGCCGGGTTCTGCTCCAGATTCATTCCGTCCCCGTCATCTACAACTTCACATACAAGCTGGTCTTCCTGAACCGCAATCATGATCAGAATTGTTCCCTCTCCCTTGATGTTGAATGCGTGAAAGAATGCATTCTCAATAAAAGGCTGAAGAATGAGTTTGGGCATATGATAATCCAGGCTATCCGGCTCCACAAAGTAATGAACGCGGATTTTCTCACCGTAACGCACGTGATTAATATACACATAATGCTTCAGTGTCTCCAGCTCCTGCCGCACAGGTATGGTGGAATGAATATCGCTGACTGTATTTTGCAGGAGCGATATAAGCGCGTTGATCGTACCCGCGGCTTTTTCCTTGTTGCCCTGCTGTACCAGAAATTTGATCGAAGCCAGCGTATTGTATAAAAAATGTGGATTGATTTGCATTTGGAGCGCGGCCAGCTCCGCATTTCGCTGCTGCTTCTGGGTTTCCATCAATCGATCCACATAATCGTGCAGCTCATCAAGCATATAATTATACGCATTCCCTAATTCCTTAACTTCATAACTGCTATTGGCAACATCTACATGATGATCGAATCCGCTTGTGGGAATATTCGACATCTGTTTGACGAGCACACGGAGCGACTGCGTCATTCGCCGGGTGATCAGAAAAACAATGACAAGTGATATCGCAACGATGGACATGATTGTCAAGGTGACTGCTTTAGCGTTCACCATCTGTCCGGTCACGGCTTTCTTGTCGATCATATTGACCAAATAAAATTCAAATTCCGGCAAGTATTCCGAGAACACAATTCGTTCGTTCCCCATCACATAGGCAGATGCATCGTCCTCTCCCTCGCCCTGATCCGTTACGACTTCTTGAAGCAGCCCCTTATCCGCCATCCCGATCAACTCGGTCCTGTTGCTGGATACAATAACCCCTTCCTCGTTCAACAGCACAACGTCATTGCCTTCGCTTGTAAAATTGGCATAGAAGGGTTTAAAATTCCGGTCGCGAATGGCCACGTATAACGTGCCATACATTCTCCCGGTCGACTGATCAAAGAGAGCTTTGGAAGCGACGAGCATGGGCTCCTTTGCGTCTGCGCTATGACCCTCGTTGCGATAAAGCTGGTATAAGATTTGCGCAGGGTGAGCCATAGTCGCTTTTGTAATCGGGTGATCCTTCAGTTCCTTGGCCGAGATAGACCAATACCAAGGATCTGTGGAATAACTTCTCCCATTCGCTCCAACGATCATGATGCCAACATCGTAAGCACTAAAGTTAGACTGGACCGACTTCATGCCCTCTGTCATCTGGTACGTTTTCATCGCAAGCGCCACGGCCTCCGTCTCTCCGCCCGATAAATAACTGCGGATCGCCGCATTCTGGGCGATCATGGTGGCACCGGTTGCTATGGCGTTATTATAGGACTCCAGGTTTGACTTCATCTGGTTTAACAGCTTGCCGTTCGTGATGCTGAATGTCTGCAGAAATAACTTTTCCGACATGCTGATGGTAATGGACAGCGTCAGAAGTGATACGGTCACGATGCTGATGAGGGTCACGAGAAACAGCTTAAGGAATAACCCCTGTTTTCGCAGCTTGTTTATGGCTTGTCCAATCATGATTCCCGTATCTCCCGTGCGTCTTGCCTCCGAAACTGGCTCGGAGAGATGCCTGTCTGCTTCTTGAATACCTTGGTGAAGTAGCTCTGATCCGAGTATCCCACGCTGGCGCTGATTTCGGAAATCGTATGTTCCGTTGTCAGAAGCAGCTCCATGGCTTTTTCCAAGCGGATTTTGTTGAGGTATTCACTGAAACCTTCTCCATTATACGCAGCAAAATAACTCGACAGATACGATGCATTGAAGTGGAACTGCCTGGCCACTCCGGTGAGTGTGATGGGGTCGGCATAATGGTCCTGAATATATTCAAGCAGCCGGTCCATATTGGGATTAACGGATGTATTCGTCTCGCCTATCGCACGTTCCGCTTCGCGGATGAACGCTTCGACAACAGCGATAGCTTCGCTGGCATACCTGGCTTCGTCTATTTTTCGGAAATAATCGTATTTGGCATTCTCCAGGCTTCCGGTCTCAACCTTCATTTTTCCAAGCGTGGTCGCCACGTTAAATATGAAATTCCCCAACGACGATTTGAATTCGAAAATATCGGTGCGATAATCCATCGAGCGCAGGCAGGCGTATTCCAAAAAGCCGGTGAAGGCCTTCCGGTACTGCCTACGTTTCAACAGTTCCATGAGCTCGCCCATGTCATATTCGAGATGCGAATCCGGAAGGCCCGGCAAATGTTCGTATTCAATCAGCGTCCGGTCCTTAAGGAAGAAGCCGTATCGCATGAGTTTCAGATAATTGTCATGGTAGACCTCACCGAGACTTTTAAAATCGGCGAAGCACTGGCTGATAACAAAATGCGTCTCACTCATATCCTGTACCAGTTTGGAGATCAGATGCCGGAGTTCAATAACAAGCTCGTCCCACCGCTCAGGATTCACATTGAGCAGAAAAAGTGCCGTATCGTTAATAAACTTCAACCGTATATACACGATCTCGGACAAAGCAAGCTGCTGAAGCCCTCGTTCCATTTCGTTTCCGAAACTCCATTTGTCACCGGAATCTTTCATGTGCTTCATATCCGCTCCAAAAAACAAATACTGTCCATAAGGGAATTTCGAATCCAGCAACACGGGATCCAGCGCAGGCTCATACCCGGTCATAAGTTTCTCGATGGCTTGCAGGATCTGCCCTTCCTCACGACCCGCGCTTGGATCATCCTCCGGCTTCATGGCGACCATTTTGGCCGTAGTTTTATTTAGGATGGATATTAGATAATCAGCTTCCAGCTTTGGCTTCAGGATATAGTCCGCTACACCACTCTGAAAAGTAGACCGGACGTAATCGTATTCACTGAAACTGCTGAGCACGATGACTTCGATGTGAGGATGCTTCTCCTTAACAATCTTGACCAGTTTCTCCCCGCCCATGACAGGCATTACGATATCTGTAAGAATGACGTGAGGATTCACCTCATCCATCAAATTCAGTGCTTCCAGACCGTTAGACGCCTCACCGACGATTTGGTATCCTTCCTGTTCCCAATTGAGCAGGTGCTTAATCCCCTGCCTGACAAGCATTTCGTCATCCACAATCATGATCTTGAATAATGGTTTCATACCTGCCTCCCTTGCAGCCTTGTAACCGTTTACGATTTGCCGGATATGTCTTAGCCAACCTTCATTTCAACGACATGATCTAATTAACTCAAAGATTATGGCATACAAATATCATACACTGCAACGTACGATTAAAAAATATAACGGACTGCATATATACCGTTCCTCTACTAAATACATTTTTAAAAAAAAGGGGTCAAAAAGCCAGACCGGGGGCGGTTCTGGCTTATGCCAAGCTACCTATAAGATTGGGAGCGTGCTAATCCCTCATTATTGTTATCCCCCATGATATACTCATAATAATCCGGTAATCTCTTCGCGAAAAGATAGTAATCTATCCAGCGTCTTTGTTTATTTTCATTAATAATCTCAGTAAATTCAGAAACTGTAACTCCCTTATACCTGCAAGAATGAAGCATTTTGTTATCCCCCAGAAAGATGGCAATATGAGCTACTCTATTAATCCCTTTCTTCCTGTAACCCTTACGATTAGTAAAAAACAATAAATCGCCACGTTTGAGTTGTTTTTTTTCTATTTTTTCACCTAGCAAACTTTGCTCGCGAGATGTGCGCGGAAGAAGAATGCGAAGTTGACCATACAGAAATTGAATAAATGAACTACAATCAAATTCATTTGTCTGAAAAGGTTTTGCTCCCAAACGATAAGGTGTTGATAGATATTTATAACCTTCCTTTATTATCTTTTCACTGCTATTTTTGATATATAATTTTGGCTTGGTTTTAATTGTCATATATCTCACTCTCCCGAAGTAAAGCCAGGGACAAGGCTTCTTCTTTTAGACATCCACTGTTATAATGCCTTCACGTTTAAGGACTTGCAAAATCTCCTTGGCTCTAAACTTATACATATGCTTTCTGATTGTAGTCTGTCCTTGGAGTTGAATGGCTTTTCTCTCAGCCGGGTGATTCAAATAATATTTAATCACTCTCTGCATCTCTTCTTTACTCCCTGCAGTAACCAGGTCTTTCCCTGGAGTAAAATAACGCTTTATAGCAGGTGTATCACTAGTTAGCATAAATCCGCCTGAGCCAAGTATCTCATAAGTTCTCTGAGTGAGTTGATTCCTCTTATTTTGAAGACCAATCATGATATCTGTTGAATTGTACACTTTATGTGCTTCCTCAAAGCAGTTTAGTATACTGTATTCTAATATTGATGAGAGGTTTGGGTCGTAAAAGAAAAACTGCAAAAAAACGCCACGAGTGTTATTCCGTGTCCTGACAACATTTGAACTGAATATGAACAGGCAAAAAAAATGCTGCGGCGTCACATACAAGGAAGCTTTGTATGTGAGCCGCAGCATAGAGATACAGCGATAACGTTCAAATGATCCGATGGATGGCCTCATGAATCTGACTAAACTGATGGCGTCATGATGGGCAACATGACAATGAAGGTCGTTCCTTCACCTGGCTCGCTTTCGACTCGGATATCACCTTGATGTAGAGATACGATCATTTCACGATGGCGAGTTCATACCGCTGCCGTCATACTTACGACTGTGAGAACGTTCGGCTTTGGTCCTCAATGGAAATCGACTTGCGTTACTGGGAGGCAGCAGCTTTCTTGACGCCGCTGATCTGCCCACCATGCTGAACGACAATCACGTCTTGTCCGATAAGCGTCGGCAATGGAGTGCCTTTGTATTGAGCGGAGGCCAGCGTACGTCCGCTGTTCGTATCGAGCGTCAACAGCTTGCCGTTGTCCAGTCTTACATAGGCAAGGCCCGCATCCCCGAGGGACCATTCGGCCACTCCCGCTTCGAAAGCATAAGTTTTATCCGGGTCGGCCTTAGAACGACTATCCGTCGGGAATCGGGAAACTACAGCTTTCTTCTGAGTCTCTTCATACTTTTCAATGACATAGAAATATTCCCCATCGGATACGACATCGGATGCACTTTGATCTTCCACGAAATCCACGGGTATATAGGATCGGGTAGCCATAATTTTCCCATTGGTCAGATTAATTTCATCGATGTTCGCTGCATATCCGGCATCGATGCCTTCGGTTACGTCACGCGTATAGAACGACTTATCGTTCGAGAAGAGAATGTCCTGGTGGTCACCGTCGGTCTGTTTCCATTTTACTTTGCCGTTCTGAGCATCGATTCCCTGTAACCCGCTCGTGGTCAATGCTCCGTCGATAATCGTGGTTGCGACAAGGATTTTTCCCGTTTGGAGCAGTTTGTACCCATGGGCGCTGCCCTTCAATTTCCACTTAACCTTCCCGTTTGATGCGTTGTACGCCGTCAGCCCATACGCATCCCCGACATAGATCACACCATCGGCTGCATGCAAACTGAGGTTCACATAGCTTTCTTTCTTTCCTGGCTGGGATTGTGTTTTAACTTTCCATTGCAGCTTGCCGGTTGCAGCATTGAGCTTAATTAATCGGCCTGTCGCATCCGTAAACCATACCGATTGGCCATCCGTTACGGTCTGTGAGACGGCAGCGGCGGGATACGTCCAGCGGGTTTTGCCTGCCAACGCGTCAAAAGCAATATATTTCTTCCCAACGGTATAATATAAATTGTTCTTAATTAATGTCGTCTGAGGGTTAATTTTGCTTGGATCTCCCAACGTCTTCGTCCAAATCGGCTTCAGGCTGTGAGAGGACTTGTCCACAGCAGACGCAGCAGCTGCGACATGCCCCGGCCCTGGCAGTACGGAAGAGATTGGCGATGCGAGAAGAGCTACGGCCATGCCTGTTGTGACGAGTCGAGTAACGGTTTTCTTTTGAATGGTATACATGGATGTTATTCCTCCTATGACTGAATATACATATCAGACGTTAAGATTGAGATAAAGTTGCACAAAAATACTAAAAAACCCAAAAAATATATAATTATATTAAAATATCCAAAGGTCAGTCATTCAACGAATCTATGAAAAGGCTGCGCCAACTCACAACGGGGTATTGAGTCGGAGAATCCATAACATGTTGAGAGTCCGTGTGAAAACGGAATCATGCTTTCTCTTTCTGACTGGGATCACATGTTATTGTAGTATGACTAATTAGTTTTTTCAAGAACTAAATGGTTTTTGTGCAGATATAAGAAATGACGCATTCGTTGGATAGCTAAGACCCATTAAATGCATCATCGTTGTTTAGTCGAATATAAACAGCTCCTCAATGGGCGCTCCCACCACCCGCGAAATATCGATCGCCAGCTTTAGCGATGGATTATATTTCCCCGCCTCCAGACGGATGATGGTCTCTCTTCGAACCCCAACCTTGCCCGCCAACTCGTCCTGGGTCATCTCCGCTAACTGCCTGTACTTTTTTAAATTGCATTTGAATGGTTCCATGGGCATCCACCTAACAATATTTATCCAGATAATAAAAAGTTATGGAATACGTCAGAAACGTAGCTGCCCAACCCGCTGCGCTCACGATGATCATGAATTCTCTTGTTCCGAAGGGAAACATGCTGCCGATTCCGATGATAAACAAACATACGGCCGGCACCCACATGGTGATGGACCGCGCCTTCTGAGCATTCATGTAATACCGCTCATCCGGCATCTCCTCCGCCAGCTTCCCATGGAAATAGAAACTGAAAAAGCTGAAAAAACTAAAGTAAAACAAAAATGAAGGATCATGGGTCTTGAAATACTGAAGGCCGTTAAACCCCAACAAACCAAGCAGCCATCCGTGCTTACCGATTCGTACGTAACGCTTCTTCTGTCCCTTATACATTCCTGATTCCTCTCCTGCGCTTAAAAATCAAAACCATCTCTGTCCCTACCAGCAGAGCGATCATATACACGGCCGGCTTCATGCTTATTACCGTGACCGCCAATAAACACATGATGAGCGGAACGGCATATTTGCGGGGATGATGCCATAAGTCGCTCTCCACCTTCCAACGGAAAACGGGATGTTTCCATTCGAGCCAAACGGTCGAAATGGCGCATTGGGCGGCAAATAACACACTAAGTACATAATACATGATTTCCACCGATCCATGAAACAGTTGCCAGCATGCTAAGTAGATCGTATATATGAATAAGTTTACTGCCAGTATAAACAGCCCATACGGAACCACTATACGTTGAAGCTGGCCGGGCAGCATTTGAATTTTCCGGTGAAGCCCGCGATTACTCGACAGCAGGATGCCGATCGGCGTGTTGAAGGATAGAACCGCGAATCCAAGCGGCAGGTACGAGGCAAGATGCATCTGCTCCAGCATGAACGCCATGAAGCCTGCAAATAAACATAATGCAATCGTATTGTATAAATAGCTTTTATGGGAAAATAGGTAGCGTACAATATACCGCAGGAACGAAGAGCTTCGAACCGGTACTGCATGGCTATCCTTCATCTTCAAGTTCTTGTAGAATCGGTAAGAATCCGTCCGAAGCAGCACGAACCCTTGGAGGAGGCTGCTGATCAGCAATCCCGTCAAACGAAAGAAGGGCTCAGGGAGCAGACAGAGTGCCGCTTGGAGAAGCATCAAGAGACAGGCTGTCATCCTTTTACCGCTGTTCAGTAAGGCAAATACCACGAAAGCAGTCAGACCTGCATTCAAGAAGCTAAGCAGAAATGCCGGTACATGCATAGCCGTAAATGACGAATATGCCATATAGAAAACGAGAACGTACGAAGTCTTGGTAACCAGGGTGTATAGAGCAACCGCATAAAAATAGGCTGCGTTAAACATGCCTGACCTGAATGGAAGCATGAACGCTCCCTTCAGCTTCCTCCGGTTATCGTCCGAGGACAGAGTTTTCAGCACAATCCCGAACGTAAATACGGAAATGGCCGTCATGAATACAAGTAAGGATACCTCATAATGGCGATCCAGGCTGCTCAGCGCCGCAAAGATAGCAGCTAAGGCTATGGCATGCTTCCACAATCGGTCGTAGCTTGACCCCAGGAGCTTTTTGGCGAATCCATGAAATGTCGAGATCACTTGTTTAGTACCCCTCTAATAAACTCGGGATCCATGTCTCCCTGCAAAAAGGTATGACGGATGGATCCGGACTCCAAAATGATGATGCTGTCTGATGTTAGACATAAACTCTCCAGAACGTGAGAAGAAAACAAGATCGTCCCATGGCTCCTGTACTCGTTCATCATTTGATACAGAAATTCCGTGCTTTCGAAATCCAGTCCGTTGACCGGCTCATCCAACAGCAGCAGCTCCGGGCGCAATGCAAATCCCGTGATCAGGTAGGCCTTCCTCCTGCTGCCCATCGATAATTGGCCCAAGTATGCGTTCCGGTAATTCTGAAAATGGAATCCTGCAACGAGCTCGTCCAAGATATCGTGACGGACCTCTTGTCCGTAGGATTGAAACACGTGCCTTACATACTCCTCGAACGTGAAATACTCAAACGACTCGTCCTCCGAGAACACGGTATATCGATTACGTTTAAATGCAGGGCTTGTCAGCGAAGTTTCCTCGTTCTTCCACTGCAGCCGCTCCAGCGAATAATGCCGGTGAATGCCGCTCAGGACATGGAGCAGCGTGCTCTTGCCGGCCCCGTTCAATCCCACCAAACCTATGATCTGATTGGGGTCAATCTCCAAATTAAGATTCGAGATGACGGCGTCCTTTTCCGAACGGTACCAAGCCGTCAACCCCGTGATGTTTAATAAATGATGTCGCTCCATCCCCTCATTGCTTGCGGACTTTCCAACCTCTCCAGCCTGCATATACAAAAAGAACGCCTCCTGCCAAAAATAATAGAGCCAACGGATACGACTGTTGGGTAAGTCTTTGGATGGCAATACCGATCCAGAGCAGTCCCATCGCGAATCGGAGAATGATTTTCATCGCAAACGCCTCTTTCAGTAGTGATGTATTTGTAACTTTATGTGATAAATATATCACCTCATCATCCAAGCGTCAAATGGAATCATGAATTGACATACGTCAGGTAAACTTTTACAATACGGGACGTATATCCGTTAAAACTTTATAATCTGGAGTGAATACGATGCAAATTCGATTGATGACCGACAAAGATATGGACAGCCTCATTGACATTTGGCTGGCCGCCTCGAAGGAGGCCCACCATTTCATTTCACCCGAATACTGGGAATCCAAGCAAAAGGACATGCGCGACGTCTATTTGCCAATGGCCGATACCTATGTGCTGGAGGAAGCGGGCGCCACGGTAGGCTTTATATCGACCGTTCAGCATGCCTTGGCCGCTTTGTTCGTTCACCCTGGCGATCAGGGCAAGGGTTATGGCCGGGCTCTTCTTCAATTCGTGAAGGAACGCAGCCCCAAACTCGAGCTCAAGGTATATAAAGAGAACGGGAACGCTTTTCGTTTTTATTCCCGGAACGGCTTTGCCGTCGTTGAAGAAACCATCGACGAGGATACCGGTCAGGCGGAATTCGTCATGGCCTGGGAAGAACGATAAACGGCATCATGCGCCTTTATATTCAAACAGACAGAAGGTGACCGGAATTTGTCCGGTCACCTTCTGCCTGTTTTTTTAAACTGAACCTATTGATGTCTCAGAGCGAATATATAGGTGAGGTCACATTAAAGGAGGAGCAAGCTTGCAAGGTTCAGACTTAACGCCGTGGCTGCAAAGACTAAAGGAGGGGGACAAGGAAGCATTCCGGTATGTTTATGATCTAACCGTCGATAATGTGTACCGAACTGTGGCTCTTCTTGTATCCGGCCGGCAGGATATAGAGGATATCATGAATGAAATCTATTTGAAGCTTTGGCTCTCTCTTCCGAACTATGACCCTAGTCGTCCCTTTCGGAATTGGCTGCACGGAATCACAATCCGGCAGGTTCAGGACTGGAGACGCAAAAAATGGCGAAAATTCCGGCTGTTCGAGCGTCAAAAGTTGCTTGAAATCGAGCCTGAACACCCCCAGACGGACCGGGTCATTATGCTGAACGAGACAAGCCGCGAAATGCTTGATATTCTTAACCATTTATCTTACAAGCTTCGAATTGTTGTCGTTCTCCGCTATTATCACGAATACAGCATAAGCGAGATTTCCGAGCTGCTCGAGATTCCCATGGGGACCGTCAAGTCCAGGCACCACCAAGCCATGAAAGAGCTGCGTAAACACTCGATACTCCTGGATCACGAAGAAGGAGGTGATTGCTTTGTCCATTGAAGAACAGTTAAAAGATCAAATGCACCGTGCCGCCAATCATATGGCGACCCCTCAGGATATTTATGACCGTGTATGGAAGTCAACCGAGAGAAACATTTCAAACCAAGGCCCGTTAACCAGAAGATCCCGCAATCGAGGTTTCATTCGACAAGCCTTGGTCATAAGCACAGTCGCTGGTTTATTAGGTATTAGCATCGTATCCTCGGCCTTTATCTCCCCCGCGATGGCCGAAACCTTAAGCCGAATTCCGCTGATGCACAATGTATTCAAGCTCGCCGGGGATTTGGGATTGCAGACAGCCGAACAACATGGGTTGGCGAAGGAGACTCATTATCATGACACACATGACAATTATACCCTGACGGCGTCACAGGTCATATTTGACGGTTTGCGCGGAGGCATTGCGCTTCAACTGGACGAGACAGGGCACCCCGCCTCTCTGTACGATCCTTACGCCCGCAGGCAGTCCGAAGATTCATCTCCAAAAAGCAAGGGTTCCTTTGGATCGATGAAAGCATTCGTGAATGGAGAAGAAGCAGGCATTACATGGGATATCGGCCCCGGCAGCGATACCGGATCGGCTATCGTGACGATTACCGGGGAATCCTTGGACGGAGTTACCCGTAGACCTCCGTTACCTGCGGCGTTTGATTTGACGCTGGAAATTAGACTCGAGATGATCCCGGAGCCTTTTGTTCTACACATTCCGATGCAAAAAAATACGGATAACCATGCCCTGTATCCCGCTGCGCAAAAAGCGTCGGGGGATATCAGCTGGGAGCTGGAAGAAATGGAGCGTTCCCCCCTTTCCACCCGCTTTGAACTGGTGTTAAAGGATCGTTCTCCGGATGATCGATCCCTGTTTTTTGAGATTGTCGATCAGAACGGCAAAGAGATTAGATTGGTAGACCGATATGGATATGATATGAAGCAAGGTTACCGTCGTTATGACATGCTGTACGAGCCCCTTCCTTCCGATACGCAGTCGTTCACAATCAAGCCGTTTCGGTATGCATACGAAGATGCGATTGAGAATGAAAAAGAGAGAAAAACGGCCAACGGTTCTTGGAAGAAGGAATATATCCCCGCTCTAGAAATGACGATACCTATTGCGGGAGAACAGAATAAATGATTCGAATCATAGGAGGACAAAAAATGAACAAGCATATTAAAATGGTGACGATTCTGACCGCTGCAGGCCTTTTGCTGAACAGCACACCGGCTCTGACCGACCATACTCACGCCGCCCAAACCCATTCCTCGGCGGCTGCGGTTTCATCTTTGAAAAAAATCGATGCCAAATTATTAACAGATGCACAGAAAAGCCTTAAAGAAGTAACCGGTAAAAGCTATTCTTTCAGCAAGGCGGAAAAATGGAGCACAGGAAATGATACAGGCTGGACCCTGACGATTAAGGGAATCAAAAACGGTTACGTCAACATCGTCAATAATAAAGTGGACACCATTCAACTGGAACAAAAATGGGCCGATCTTCAAAACTCATACAAGCAGACGCTCAAATCCGTGCTCAAGGAGCTGAACGTGGAGACGCTTCCCGATTCCGTCAGCCTTTACAAATATGCCGCTTCGGGGAAACTTGAAATGTTTGCGAGCGTAAATAACCATTACATTACACTGTTAGATGGCGAAATCAAGCGGGTTATGTCCACCATGCCGCTCGAATCCGTATCTCAGGACATGCTGGATGCTGCAAATGCCGCTGTTGAAAGCTTCAATGGAATAAGCCTGGGCAAATTGACGAAGGCAGCGTATGTTAAAGGACAGGACAGCAATCACGTGGAACTCCAATTCGAGGGTGACTCTCCTAAAACCCCGGTCTTCATAAACATCGAGGAAGGGGCGCATCGAATCACGAAAATAGAAGTAACGAGCTTACAAGATTCCGTAACCGAATATACCAAGGGGTACAACAAACTTATAAGCTATAGCGAAAACAAACTATTGCAAGCTGCGATTCCTGTGGCCAAGGCTGTCTTAAACCTGGACTTGTCCGACTACAAAATCTCCAAGGATAAAGACCGTCCGGGCGTCGTTCAGTTTACCAAGAAGAATGCACCATCCGTGAATGGAATGTATAATTCGAAAGGGCAGTTCTACCTTTTCGAGACGGAATAGATATTTTCAGAAATAAGCACGAAGCGCCACGCAAGTTTTATTTTGCGTGGCGCTTTCTAGTTGGAAACGATGAATATGCTTGAACATCCCATTCGCTCCTTACACTCATGTCTTGGTCAATCGAATGTGAACAACGGTGCCCTCCGCCTCCGGATCAAGCCAAATTTGCCCGGCATGCTGCTCAACCGAGCTTCGTGCGATGGCTAATCCGAGCCCGCTGCCGCCATCACTTCTCCTGGCCTGATCACCGCGCACGAAAGGTTCGAACACCGTCTCTCTCACAGGGTCCGATATTCCCGGACCGTTATCTCCCACGGTAAGCAGGATGTCTTCATCACGTGCCTCCAGCTCCAGCCATACATGAGCACCCTCCTTATTGTATTTCAGGGCATTCGTCAATAAATTCGTAAGAGCTCTATGCATGAGACCATCGTGATAAAGCAGCATGACCGGCGATTCCGGAATGCGGATGTCCAGCGTAATTCCCTTTTGTTCAAACGAATCGTACAGATCGGCCGCCGCAGTGCGGCACAGCTCAGCTAAATCACCTATCTTCCGCTCGTATGACAGTTCCGTGCTCTCCAGCTTGGTTAGCTCAAACAGGTCATCCACAAGCGAGGCGATAAACCTCGCCTTGGCATGTATGCGGTTCGCATATTTCAGGCGCTGCTCCTCGTTCTGCTCCATACCGAGCCGCAGCACCTCCGCATAACCCTGTATCGTTGTGATCGGCGTTTTCAGATCATGGGAAATGTCCATCATCAGCCGGCGGCGCCCTTCTTCAAGTCTTCGCTTTGCCGTCTCCGCCTGCTCAAGCCTGTCCGCCATCCGGTTGAAATGAAGCTGAAGATCCATTAACTCCTTGTTGGCTCGAAAAAATAGCCGCTTCCCTCCCCTGCCTTCTGCAATCTGTGCGAGCTCGCGGGAAACGTCCGTGAGCGGATTCGTGATCCTTCTTCCCGTAATCCGGCCGTATACCCATAAACTCAATAAAAATGCGGCGGCAAACCACAGAAATCCCTCAATCAGAAGTCTGGTGAAAACTTCGGTTATCTCGGCGTTTGTCTTCACCAAACGGCTTTCCTTCATCACAACTCCGCCCGGTATCGTAACAAGCAGCCGGTATTCCCAGCCTTCCGGTGAAACGAAAGGGGCTAGGGAGTGATATCCCGACCCGTTCCCTTCATAGAACAGGGCGAGCAGCTCCTCCTCCGTATAGGAGGCTTTTGCCTTTTCCATTCCGCTGCCCCGCGAAAAGACAACGTTCAGGCTCTTGTCCAGCACCTGGATGTAACCGCCAAAAGATTGGACGGTTTCATAGGGGATGCTCTTCCAATCGTCCCGTATCAGCTGGCTCGCTTCAACCATGGGAAGTGTCCGGCTTATATATTCCTCACGGGCATCATACATGTTTTCATATACCAGAAAACCGATAACCCCTAGAATGACGGAAAACAGGACATAATTTATCATCAGGCTGTTATGGACGCTTCTTCGATTCCTCATGGTGCCACGTCTCTCGGATCAAGCTTGTACCCAAGTCCCTTAATGGTGATAAGAAACCTCGGTTCCCGGGGGTCGTCCTCGAGCTTGTCCCTCAGTCTGCTGATCTGCACCATAACGGTGTTGCTGTCCTCCAGATACGGCTCGTTCCACACATTCTCATAAATTTGACGCTTCGTAAAGATCCGTCCCGGCGCTTCCATCAACAACCTGAGCAGCTTGTATTCCAGCGGGCCTAACGAAATCGCCTCGCCTCGCTTGTAAAGGACGCAAGCTTCATGATCCAGCATCAGTGGTCCGCACACGGTCTTTAACGTCTCCGACCGCTGGGCGGGTTCCGCGCCCTTCAGTTCGTAATAACGACGAAGCTGCGCCTTGATTCTCGCTACGATTTCGATCGGACTGAACGGTTTGGAGATAAAATCGTCCGCCCCGAGCCCCAGCCCGGTAACTTTATCTACATCCCCGGTTTTAGCCGACAAAATAATGACAGGAAGCCTGTGATTCTCCCGGATCCGGGCGATCAGCTGATAGCCGTCAAGTTCTGGCATCATAATGTCGACTACCGCCAGGTCGACCGGCTCGCGCTGCAATATATTCCATGCCTCCCGTCCAGTTATAGCTTCCAGCACGCGATAACCCTCGCGCTCCAAGAACAGCCTCAGCAGCTCCCTGATGTCCGACTCGTCGTCCGCAATCAAGATCGTCCGTCCTTTTACTAGTCTCGTATCTTGTTCCATATCGTTCCTCCATATGTATACGGCAAAGCCGCGGCTCTCTTTATAAAAATATACACTGTAATTATCGGTCAGACGGAGCCGTTTTTAATTGTAAGGATTATGTAAGGTTGACTACAGCTAGGCTACAGCTCCGGTTGGTAAGCTTATTTTACGATGAAACAGGAGGATACTTATGCGTATATATGAAACAGCATTATGGATCATCAATCTGGCACTAATCATAGGCTGCGTCACGTTATTGGGGAAACACAAGCGTTCTGTACATCTCTGCTTCTGGGCAGCCGCACTGTCCGGGGGCCTAAGCCTTATCCATATGATAACCGAAGGCTACCGATGGCAGATGATCCCGGCCTATGCGGGATGTCTAATCGTAGGAGGACTGGCCCTTTATCATTTACGGCAATCCACTCATTCGAAGGATCATCCCTCAATCCAGCCTGCGAAGCGGTTTGCCGGAATGACAGCAATCAAGCGCTGGATCACCGCACTGCTTCTGCTCGTGCACATCGGCGTTTCGGCTGCATTGCCGTCACTCCTTCCGGTTTTCTCCTTTGCCAAACCTCAAGGACCATATCCTGTCGGAACGACCACGATGGTACTCGAGGACGAGCGCAGAGAAGAGCCGTCCACGGATGATCCTGCGGATCGCAGAAAACTTATGATCCAAATCTGGTACCCTGCGTCACCGGGCACAGGGACCGGGCCATCTCCGTATATAGAGCATCTCCCTGTCGTTCTTGAAGGTTTACGGCAGGCCATCTCCATACCCCCGTTTTTGTTAGGCCAACTGAAATACGTGCAGCCCCATTCCGAGCAAGATGCGGAGTTATCCACGGACCAGGAACGCTATCCCGTGCTGTTGTTCTCCCACGGACTGACCGGCTTCCGTAACCAGAACACATTTCAGGTTGAAGAACTGGCCAGTCGAGGATACGTTGTCGTCGGCATCGATCACGCCTATGATGCCGCCGCCGTCGTCTTTCCGGACCAGACAGCCATGTTGAAACTTGAGAACCTGTCGGGCTTTGATGCATACGAGAAGAAGAGCCGGCTGTGGGTCGAAGATGCCAAGTTCGTACTGGATCAAATAGAGCTGCTAAACGAATCAGACCATAAAGGGATCTTATCCGATAGACTCGATATGGATAAGGTCGGCATGTTCGGCCATTCCTTTGGCGGCGCCACGGCAGCGCAGATGCTGCTGGCGGATAGCAGAGTGAAAGCTGCCCTCAATATGGACGGAACCCTTTACGGCCAGCCGGTGCCTGAAGGCGGATACGGGAAGCCGTATATGCAGATGAATGCGGAGCTTAGCATAGACCGCCTCGCATTCGAGCGATCCTTGGACCAGGCAATTGAATCTTCCGGCCGTAGTCGGGAAGATTACGAGCAGTTTTGGGCCGAGTCGGCGGAGCGCCGAAAACGGGCTGGGGCAGGAGAAGCATACTCGGTCGAATTCGCCCATGCGAACCATATGAGTTTCACGGATTTTTACCTGTTCTCTCCATTATTACCGCCAACAGGGGCTGCCCCTCGTCAGATGCACCGCTCCATTAACGAGCTCTCATCCGCTTTCTTCGACCGGTATGTCAAAGGCGATTCCAATGTTTCGCTGGAAAAGATCGCTCAAGGCTTGCCCCATGTGACCATGCCGTAGTTTCTATAAAAGTTGTTGGAACATGAGGCTTCATCCTGATCAGGATGAAGCCCTTTCCGCGTTTACTTAAAATGTAACACCCCATCGATAATAACGGAAAACCTCAATCCTGTATGTAGGATTTGCAATTTCAAGCAAATCTTTCTCTCCGATATCTCCAAAAACCCGCCTGTCCAAAAGGAACAGGCGGGTTTTGAAGAAATAGATTCTATTACTTAGGGGCGAGTTGTTGAAGGATTTCGGTATTACAGGTACTGCACGGCGATGAGGAAGAACATACCGTCCGAATTGAAGTTACCTATAATGCTAGGGGCTCCTTTTTTTTCAAAAACAACGCGGTCAGATGGGAAAACATCCTTCGTTGCTTTGTATCCGGTCAGATCAAGGCCTAGCCAAGCCTCAGCCTGCTCTGTTGCTTGTGCCAACAGCTGCTTTTCAGTGAGCGCTTTGATGCTTTTTTCATATTTATCAATAACAGCCTGATCCTTGCCATACAGATCATCTGCCAGGGCTCTAGCGTTTACACTCAGAACATCCAGCGTGTTTTTGTCGATCCCTATCCACGTTCCGAAATCCCCGTCCACGTACATGAACTCATACACTTGTTTGGTCCCTTTTTTAATAAGAGAGACACCGGCCAGTTCTCCTTGCTCCACGCCTTCCAGTCTGTCGAAAACAGCTTCCGCAGCTTGTTGTACGGAAGAGTCTACCGTATCCAGTTCGATTGACTCAGTGGTGTGACTGAGCTTGTCCTTTTTGAGGTGGTAGGTCAGATTGTCCGTGCTGATGCTAGCACTACTAATTTTTCCTTTTGCATCCAAGATAACTTGGCTAAAAGGGGAATTTTTAACGGAATAGGACCATTCCTTCGTGCCAAAGGACTCACCTTTGTTTAGCTTGAAGGCAGTGCCTGTTATTTTCTTTAATGTTTGCTCGGCTTTCTTGACTGCCGCAGCAGGCGCAGTTGTTGCAGCTTTTTCAGTTGCAGTAACCGTTGTTCCGACACTGGCTGCACTTGCCTGTGTTTGATCATATACCATAGTAGTGGCACCAATGATGCCTGCCAGCGCTACGGAGCTGAGTACTTTGTAAACCTTTTTCATAATGGTTCCTCCATATTGGTGTAATTTGTTTTACACCTATATAACAATCAAGAACCTGTCGAATGTGACATGAATTATTTTTTATCCTAAAATGATGCTTTTGGGAACGCTATAGATCCCGATTGCGGGCGGATTATGGCAACAGCGGCCATGAAGCATGCCGGCTTCCATCCTAATGCTGATCTGTATCGAGCATTTCATTTTGCTTCATATAATATTCCATAACCGAGTTTAACCACTCCTCCTCTTCCCTTGTATATGGTGAGGGAAACTGGGATGCCAGTTCTTCGGCTTCGCTTGTTTCCAGTTCGCCGAACACATGCATAGCCTCTTCGCCTACAAATTCCACCGTTGATTTCATAAAATCCTCAATCAGCTTTTGGACTTCCGGATCGCTTGGCGGTCTTCCGGCCAATCGTTTGACATCCTTAGATAACTGAATATACATGATGTCCAGCTCGATTTGTTCTTCTTCCGATTTATTAAACAAATGATCCACGATTTCCTTGGCGGTTTTGGTTTCCAGCCATTCGCGCTGCATGTCTTCCGTCTGCATGTTGTTGATTAAACTCATGAGTACGTTACTGTCAACCGATCCTTCCTTTTCAAGCAGCACAATCGTCCGATCAATGGCTTGCATAGATTGCTCAATGCGCTCTTTTTCTTCTGCCAGCGCTGTTTTCTGTGCCAGCAGCGTCTCGTTCAAATTGACATCAAATTCGCAATGCTCCATCAGCTCCTTAATCTGCTCCAGGCTGCATCCTAAAAATTTCAAGCTGACAATTTTATGAAGGGCCAGCACATCCTCCTGGCTATACTAACGATGTTTGGAAACCGGATGCTTTATCGGCTTAAGCAGCCCGACTTCATCGTAATAATACAGCGTACGAACCGGAATCCCCGTTTTTTTCGAAAATTCTCCGATCGAATATGTTCTTACTTCATCCATACCTCGTTCAACCTCCCGGGAACCATTTTATTACAATCGAAATTGTTATACCCATCATAAAACCTACAGTAGGTGGAGGTGCAAGGGGGATGTTCAATAACAGATCCAAGGTATAAAAGTTGGAATAAAACCGGCTGATCGTGGTCTCCGCATAATTATGGGAAAAACCTGTAATCTATAAGTTTATTTCAATACGGCAAATAAAAAGAATAAACCGCCTGTCCAAAAAGACAGGCGGGTATAGAAAGAACTAGATTCAATTACTTACCGGACAAATAGAGGCCGAACTCTGATAACAATGCACTTCCCACGTACGTGCCCGTGAACACGAAAACCGCAACGATGGCGACGCGCCACGATGTTTTGCGAAGATCAACCAGCCTGTCGGCAACGGAAATGCCGGCAAACGCCAAGATCGGGGTCGTAATGGACAAGAAGTTGACGTTGGCAATGGCATCCACGAACACATCCGAAATCAGGCAGCAGATAAGCGAAACGATGGATACCCAGCCAAGAACAGGGAAGTCCTGCAAGAATTTCACCGGCGTCTTTTTCATGAGTGACGAGATCAGAACGCCAATGAAGGAAAAAAGCCACAGCACGGCCAATCCGGCTATCGTCCCTAACGTAATATGGCCTTCGCCGTTTTTGATGAACTTCATTTGCTCCGTAAATAAAATAAGACCGACGCTAAGCAGCAGGACGAGGGCGTATTTTGCGTATTTATTCAAACCGGTGCTCATTTCTTCTCACCTCTGACCATTAATTTGTACATAAACCGCTGCAGCGGCACCGCGAGAAATACCATCGTATACGTTCCGAGGAAGCTGGTAAGCAGCTGGCTCGCAGCAGCGTATCCGTTAATGGTCTCCGTCATCTCAGGAGAATGCGCGACTAGCGCGGAAGAAGAGCCTGTCATCATACTGGCGGAGCCGACCCCGGAGGACATGGCCAACGCTTCGATCGAGAAGCCGGCAGCAAGCATGACCGGCGCAAGAATGCTGAAGAACAGCGTGCCGAACAGGGTACCTATAATATAGAGGGACAGCACCCCGCGGCCTTCGTCGGAGTCAAGCGTATATTTCTCGGATATGTAAGCGAGTTCCCCTTCCCTCCCAAGTCCGAGCGTAGCGCCGATGGCTTCCCTTCTCAGACCGAGTAGAATGGCGATGGGAAGTCCGAGCAGAATCGTACCCAGGTTGCCGATTTCCTGAATGATAAACACCCAGCCAACTTTTAAAATTTCTTCTAATCTAGGCGCAACGTCGGCGCCGTATCTCGCCATAAGCGGCAGCATAATGAAGATCAGATACTTGCTGGAGAAGCCGACGTTCTCCTTACTGTAAACTTTCTTCATGAAACCTTTCCGGAAAATCGACAAGCCAAGCAGCATCGTGATCAAAATGGCGAATACGAGCGGGAGCAGGCTGATTTTTACGGAGCCCACCTGGATCGCCTGAATGCCGATAAATTCGGCAACCGCGATTACAATGAGCACGAATGCAAGCAAATAGAGATACTGTAGTTTTAACTTCATGCCATGATGTCCTCTTTTCTGTTCTTAGTTGGAGCTAACTATCGATGCAAGGAGCTGCTCGTATTCGGCAAATGTACGACGGTACAGCTTCGATCGATCGATACGTCCGCTCATTCGCTCCAGCACCTGGGTTAAAAATCTCGGGAACACTTCATAGATAAACTCGGGATCGATATCTTTGAAATCGTCGCCGTGGATCGTCCCCGTAAAACCGCTGTAGCCGATTTGAATGCAAGGCATCATGAAGGCCAGATCACCGATATCTCCTGCCGCGCTGATGGCGTTATTGTTCCAAATACGCGCGATCTCCTCGTTATCCTGGAACGCCTCCATCACGAATTCGGACAAATACCGGTCCTGAACGAACGGCAAATATCCCATCTGCGTCTTAATCTCGACCTCGCCTTGAAGGGCCAGCGCGCTGCCCTTGGCCGCATCGTCCATCTTGGAGGCCGCTTCCTTCATATAGTCGACCGACTGGGTGCGCAGATCGCTGCCCACCGTAATCCGGTTGGGAATGACGTTTGTCGACATGTCGGAGTCCAGAACGATCGGATTCATGCGAACCTTCTCACTGTCCTTCATTTGCTGCCTGCTGAGCCCTAACGCCACATTGAACAGGGTTGACATGCTGTAGGCATTTTTGGCGGAGAAAGGATCGAAACCCGCATGGGTTGCTTTTCCGGTAAACGTATAATGCTTGTATAGGAATCCAGCCAGGTCGCAGTTGATTTCGATCGTGCGCTCTGCAAACTCACCACCCATGGCGTGCACACATAACCCGATGTCGATATCGTCGAACACACCGAGTTTCATCGCTTCGGGTTTCCCCCCGTAATAGGAGATCTTACCGCTGGCAAGCAATTCGTCCCTATAGGCGAGATCCAAATACTCCTCAGCCGGAATAAAAATAAACGTTAAACTATAATCAAGGGCTTCGTACGCCTTTGATTCAACATAATGTTTGTACAAAGCCAGTGCGATCGCCACCTGCGTATAATGGCCGCAATTGTGTGCCGCACCCGTCTCCTTATCCGATTGCCAATGCGTTGGAGCGTAAACGGCGTCCAATTCAGCAATAAAAGCGATATTCAGCGGCTTGCCGCTGCCGAGGGTTGTCCGAAGCCCGGTTGTACTGAATGATTGCAGCTCGATATCCGGATTTACCTTCTTCAAAAATTCGGTCACTGTTTGATGGGTCTTAAATTCCTTGTAGCCAAGCTCGGGGTTATTGAATATGGTCCGTCCAACGCCTGCAATTTCTTCGTACTGTTCTTTAAAGCTCATAGCTGCCTCCTTCTTGATGAAAATAATCCTTATGTTATTTTAATTCTCTTCATTATGTCAATAAAAATCACGTTATATTATTTTTCTATAGAGGTAATTATAATTTCATATAACTCAACCTTCCCGCAAAAGGATGAAGATGGCTTGGAATTCAAAGCCTATTTTTTGCCATTACGGAAAAATTAAACCTATTTTTCTGTAAAACGCCAAAAATATCTGGTTTTAGCTTCGATGTAAGAAAAGTAAACATGGTACGTTTTATCACAGCTCAGGAACCAAAAACCCTTGATGATAATACCATCAAGGGTTTTCTTATTATGGAGCCTTGGAGAATCGAACCGCTGGCCTCAATCTTCAGATAGCGAAGTCTTGGTGACATTTGCTTTCTGCCGCCGTTCCAAGAAGGACTCCCAATCCATATGTTCATTGTTTATGATTTATCATTACATTTCTTTCGAACGTATACGTCTTACCCGCCTCAGCGATAAAGGAGACGGGAGCGAAGCCGGGAGCCTCGATCTCACATGGCCCAGACACTGTGCATTCTACGACGACTTCTGAAATCTTCGATTCTACCCACTTGAAGCTGAACGTGAATCCGCCGCGTGCGCGCAGCCCCTTAACCTCGCCTTCGCTCCATACGTCCGGAATCGCTGGCAGCAACCGAATGATGCCGGCATGGCTTTGCAACAGCATTTCCGCGATACCGGCAGTTCCGCCGAAGTTTCCGTCAATCTGGAACGGAGGATGATTGTCAAACAGGTTGGTCATCGTAGAATGTTGCAGCAGTGCCATCACGTTGTCGTATGCGAGCATCCCGTCCTGGAGTCTGGCCCAGAAATTGATGATCCAGGCCCGACTCCAGCCGGTATGCCCCCCACCGGAAGACAGTCTGCGCGTCAGTGTGGTCCGTGCGGCTGCGGCTAGATTAGGCGTGCGCTCGGTCGTGAACGCATCGCCAGGATACAGGGCGAACAGATGAGAAATATGGCGATGACCCGGCTCCTCTTCTTCGTAGTCCTCCATCCACTCCTGGATTTGTCCGTATTTGCCGATCCTCGGCTGCGGCAGCCGTTTCAGTGCAGTTTCCAGTTCGTCCTTGAAAGTCTCATCCTTCCCAAGCAGCTTCGCGCCTTCGATGCAGGCGCCGAACAGCGCGCCAATAATCTGAAAATCCATGGACGCGCCTGCACATAACACACCCGCTTCCCCACTGGAAAGAATATATCGATTTTCGGGCGAGACGGATGGGCAAGTAATGAGCCTTCCCTGCTCGTCTTCGACCAGATAATCGAGCAGAAAGAGTGCAGCTTCCTTCATCGTATCGTATGCTCTATCAAGGAAAGTGAGATCTTGCCCGAATCGGTAATGTTCCCATAAATGCAGACAGAGCCAGGCCGCACCCATTGGCCAGAATGAAGCCGGCAAATACGTATCCTGCGGCGCCGTATCCGCCCAGATATCGGTGTTGTGGTGGGCCGTAAAGCCGCGGCACCCGTACATCACTTGTGCGGTTACCCTGCCCGGCTCCCGCATGCGCTCGATGAGATCGAACAGCGGCTCGTGACATTCCGTCAGGTTGCAAAGCTCTGCGGGCCAGTAGTTCATCTGAGTGTTGATATTGATCGTAAATTTACTGTCCCACGGCGGCGTGAAACTGTCGTTCCAGATGCCCTGCAGGTTCGCTGGTAGTGAACCGGGACGGCTGGACGCAATAAGCAGATACCGGCCGTAATGAAAATACAGGGCGACCAGGCCATGATCCGTTTCGCCCTGCTTTACGCGATCCAGCCGCTCGTCGGTAGGCAACCCGGCCAGCTCGTCACTTCCCGGCAGCGACAGATTCGTACGGCCATAAAGTGACTGGTAATCGGCAAGATGCCGCTCCAGCAGCTCTGAGTAAGGTTGATTCAGCAGGCCATTCAGATGCGACCTGCAGTGTGCGGAGGGGTCCGTTTGGCGGAAGGTCGTTGCCGCAGCGAGGAACAATGTTACGGAATCGGCGTTCTCGATTACAAGATGCTCACCGATCGTCTGGGCGGTGCCTCCGTTGCTAACCGCCTTCAAAGCGGCGCAAAAAGTGCTTCCGCCCTCCCCCCCGCTATGTCCGGTCATGACCAGTCCGTCTTCGCCCCATTTCTCGGTCTTCTCCAGGTACCTCCATCGACCGCGATTAAAACGAGCCTTGAACGAAATCGCGCCAATTTTATCGGCTGATAGTCGGATGACCAGCGCTTGATCGGGATAGCTAGACAAAACTTCACGTGTATACCTGATATCTCCGATCCGGTAACGTACCGTGACGGTTCCGCGTTCAAGATCCAGCTCCCTGCTGTACTCCATGCAGGGCTCATCCTGACCCTTAAACATCAGGAGAAGATCGCCTAGCGGAAGGTAGTGGCGCTGCGTTTCCGGAAGTCCGGGAAGGGCTAGCGAGGCCAGCTCCTCCGCTTCCTTCAGACGCCCCTCCAGGATCAGTTTCCGCAGCGCTGTCAAATTGGGTAGCGCGTCAGGATTGTTCCGGTCTCGTGGGCCTCCGTACCATAGGGAGTCCTCGTTGAGCTGTAAACGCTCCGCCGAGACTCCCCCGAAGACCATCGCCCCCAGCCGTCCGTTGCCTACCGGCAGCGCTTCGTTCCATTCCTTCGCGGGCTTTGAATACCACAAGCGGTGTTCCTGTAACCGGTTGTCCATTCCTATCTCTCCTCCTCCTAAAAATGGTTTTAGTTGATCTCTACAATGGCTTTGATCACGCAGGATTCCGGCTTCAGCCAGGCGTCAAACTGCTCTGTCATCCGATCGAGCGTACAACGGTGCGTAATATAGGCGTTTAGATCGACTTTTAAGCTCGTCACCGCGTCAGCCACACGTCTGAAATCTTCCCGTGTAGCGTTACGACTGCTCAGGAGCGTTAGTTCCCGCGCGTGAAAATCAGGATCGTTAAACGTAATATCGCCATTCACGAGTCCGACGTAAACAAGGGAGCCGCCGTGACCGACCAGCCCGAATGCATCCGTCATCGAACGCAGGTTACCTGTCGCGTCGATGACCACGGACGGCAGTTCTCCATCGTTCCATTCGAGAAGGCGATCCTTCGGATTTTCCGTCGCAAGAACGGTATGTACTGATTTGGCCCAGGATTTGGCGAAGGCAAGACGGTCTGCATTCACGTCCATCGCGGCCACCTCGGAACCGGAAGCTGCCGCCATCGCCATGACACCAAGTCCGATTGGCCCGGCTCCAATTACGAGTGCACGCACGCCGGGATGTAGACCCGATCGGCGGAGGGCGTGCGCGCCGATCGCCAGAGGCTCGAGTAGAGCCGCCTGATCCAGTGACAGCCCTTCCATCCGGAATAGATGGGGGACGGGAACAGAAATCCGCTCGCGCATGCCTCCATCCAGATGCACACCCAGCACGCGCATGCTGCGGCAGCAGTTCGTTTTACCGCTTAGGCAGGCGCCGCAATTGCCGCAGTGCAGGTACGGAATCATACTGACCTGATCGCCCACTCTTAGCCCTTCCGGATTATCGCCAATCTCTTCGATCACTCCGGAGAGCTCATGCCCGAGGATGCGAGGGTAAGTAAAATAAGGCTGGTTTCCCTGGTATGCGTGCAGGTCCGTGCCACAGATGCCGATGCGCCGAATCGCGACGATCGCCTCTCCTTCGCCCCTAACTGGCTCGGGTAAATCCTCTCGATAAACCAGCCTTCCGGCATCTTCGCAGACAATCCCCTTCATTACGCCCGCCCCTCTTTCGCTTCCGTCCGTGGACTGTCATTATACTCAGGCAGTCCGCTCGCCCAGATCCGATTATGGACCGTAGCGAGAATGTCCGACACTTCACCCAGCAGCTCCTGGTCCATCGGTTCTTCCACCCACCTTGCGTTCTTGACGATGTTATCCGGATTGGCCGTGCTCACCAGCGTCGTCGGGATGCGTTCGTTAGCGGTCGAGAACTGCACAGCTAACTTGGCGATATCGTATCCGCGGGAGGCACAGTGTTCGGCCGCCTTCCTGCAGGCAGCTTTGAGCTCGGGATCGGCCGGGTGCCAGTCAGCGGTTTCTCGGGTGCTCAGCAGCCCCATGGAAAGCGGTGAAGCATTGACCAGGCCGATGCTGCGCTCCTCCAGCAGCGGAATCAGATCAAGCAATGAGGTATCGTTGAGAGAATAGTGGCAATAAGACAGGATCGCGTCCACTTCAATCTGAGGAAGCATCTGCTCGAATAGTTTCAGCGGAAGTCCGCTGATGCCTGTAAAACGGATCTTCCCCTGCTCCTTCAGCTTGAGCAGTGCAGGCACGGCTTCCTCTAGAATGATGCCGGACGGCACGAATTCAATATCATGCAAAAAAAGAATATCGAGATAATCCGTGTTCAGTCGCCTCAGGCTTTCTTCAACGCTGTCAAACATTCGTTTCGCAGAAAAATCAAATGTATTCTCACCGTATCGCCCCGCTTTGCTCGATAGCAGGAAACGATCTCGCGGAAGCTCTTTGATCGCCTGGCCGAGTACGGACTCCGCCTTGGTCAATCCATAGTAAGGCGAAACATCAATATAGTTGATGCCTGCGTCAAGAGCAGCATGCACCGTCTTAATGCTCTCGCGGTCTGACGTTTCCCGGAACACCGATCCTAGCGAAGAGGCGCCGAAGCTGAGGACCGACACCTCGAGTCCCGTGCGACCCAATTTTCGAAACTTCATTTTGCTTTCCCTCCATCCATTCATATTGGTGATTCTTTTCCAGACTTTTTTGACCGATTACCCGCATTGTGAGCTCAGGTTCTAAACGCTCAAAGCTTGTAGAACTCTTTCGCATTGACTCCGAACAGCCGCGACTGTCCCTCTTCTCCCCAAGACTTCGGTAGAGCCCGCCGAACAATCTCTATAACCTCGTCGTACCCTGCAGCAAGCAGGCAGACTGGCCAATCGCTGCCAAACATGACTCTGTCTGAGCCGAATGTCTCCAGAATGTGCTGGACATAGGGAGCGAACTCTTCATAATTCCAGCTTTCATGATCGGCTTCCGTCACCATCCCCGAGATTTTGCAGTGGATGCCTGGAAACGCAGCAGCCTGGCTCATCGCCTCTGTCCATGACTCCCATTCATGGCTTCGGATCGACGGCTTTCCGATATGATCAATGACGCCCCTCAGGTTTGGAACCTGCCTCAGCAGCTCCAGTACTGGCGGGAGCTGTCCAGATACGATCAACAGATCGATCGGAACATCATCCCCGGCGTAGCCTTTAAGCGCTTTCACAAATGCTGGCTCCAAAATTCGCGCTGCGTCGGGCATGTCCTGGATCATGATACGAAAGCCTGCAAATTTCGGGTGGCGGCTGAATCTCTCGTAATGCAGTCGATGGTTCGGGTCGAACAGATCGAGCCAACCTACAACGCCAAGTATGGAAGGCGTCTGTTCAGCCAGCCTCAGCATAAATTCTGTTTCCGAGACAGTCGGGGCGGCTTGAACTAGGATCGTACCATCCAGCCCATGGACGCGTAAATGCGGCTCCAGATCGGCTGGCATAAAATCGCGGTAAAGCTTCGGAATCTCCGGCGTAATCCATCCGTAATCCCCGCGTGCAATAGACCAGTAATGCTGATGGGCATCGATTCTCATGTTAAACAACCACCTCGTTATCTCCATGTCATTGGGATCTAAGCTTGAATACCCTTATTGTATATTCCGTTTTATGATATTGTAATGTCTAGAACAGGCATTTTTATATCCTTTTTTGATATGAACAAGCAGCCGAAAAGGAGGTCTCCATCCATGCAGCCCTACCGTAAATCATTTGCAGGAGATCCGCTGTTTCCGTTTGAAATTGTGTATAAGACAATAAAATACCCGGACAATGAACTCCCCGATCATCTGCATGATCATTATGAACTCGTTTATGTGCATAGCGGCCAAGGGATATTTTTCATCGACAATTGCTGGTACCAAAAAAGCGCCGGCGATCTGTTCGTCATCCCCGGCAACACGATCCATCATTCCCTGCCGGACCTTGAAGACCCGATCGTCTCATCGGCGATATTCTTTGCACCGTCTCTCATTGCCGGGCCTTCGCTCGGCGACGGATACTTTCCGCTCCAATGCTATGAAATCGCCCGCAAAAAAAAGCAGTTCAAGATTGGACTGGCGGGATCACTGCGAATCGCTGCCGAAATGGCAATCAAGCAAATCGCGGACGAGTTCGCGAACCAGGAAACGGGATACCGTGAAGCCGTGCTGCTGACGATCGGCCAGTTACTTCTGCAAATTAATCGTCATCTCCTGACCGATGGAATAACCCAGCACGAAAACCCGCGGATTGGTCCTTCCTGGATATTGCGGGCTCTAAAGCGGATTGACGAGCATCCCGAGCGAGAGATTCATCTGACTGACCTTGCAAGGGAAGCCTGCGTGTCGCCTTCTCATTTCTCCAGAGTGTTCCGGCAGCTAACTTCACTGAACGTTATAGGCTACGTCAACACCAAACGAATCATTAAAGCCAAGGAACTTCTCTTGTTTTCCGACGAGAATGTGAATGTGATCGCAGAGAAATGCGGATATGAGACACCTGCTCATTTTTACAGAGTATTCAAATCGTTAACAGGAGAGACGCCCGGCCAGTACAGAAACCGAAGCTAAAATAACTCCCTATTTGAAACGAGAGACGAAGCGGCGCTGCCAAGGCGTCTCAACAGCACGTGGAGTGTAGTGCTCCCGGACATAGTCGACAGCTTTATGATGGGGTACTCCATCAATCACTGCGAGACAGGCTAGTGCAGTCCCCGTTCGTCCAATCCCTCCCCCACAGGCGATTTCAACCCGTTCCACTTCAGCCCGAGTCCATGCTTCGCGAAGCGCGTCAGCGGCTGCAGCCTTGTTTTTGGGCAGCCAGAAGTCCGGCCAAGGAATCCAGCGGCTTTCCCAGATAACGGGCGCTGGTTCTCGCCCGAGCAGGTAGAGTGCAAAAGTGGGTTGAAGCCCTGGGGGAAGTGGACGTCTTAGTGCTCGGCCGCGGACGAGTCGACCTGAAGGAAGGCGCAGCACACCTTGCGATTCGGGGTTCCATGTATCATTCATAATGTCACTCTCCTTAGGTATCATTTATCTCAAGAATCAGGATAACTTCTTCTTAAGGATCAATAAGTGACCCGTTTGATCACCAAAATACTTTCATCAAACAGTCCACTTGTCATTAGATGAGGTGGACGTTTGGAGCGAATTTCTGGATCAGGATGTTGTTCAGAACCAAAAGTAAACGCTACGGGTTGATTCCCTTTAACCTCTACAATGACATCCAAACCTTGTTTTGGGATTCCTGCTTGTTTGTAATAGAAAGTTTCCATTGATTTAGGTATGGTAAAGGATTCTTCACCAACTTTTATTTTTTGAACGCGACCACCAGGAATAGACAGATACATGTTTTGCACATCTGTTCCACCTGAAAATCGAAAATGAATCATTTTATTCCCTTGTTTTTTCTCTGTCTTTACTAGCTTTATTGGTGGCATTTGATAGTTTCGTACGGGTGCATTTCCTACCCATGCTTTTTTATCATAGTTAAACGGTAAAATAGATTTTATATTGGATATATTCGTTGTAGCTATATATTTCTTCGTCCAATCATCTGGTGGTTGGGTTGTAACCCACTGTGCTTGTTTTTTATCCTGGTCCACGACATAGAATAGGTTACTATCTATAGGTCGATCTGCACTTGGGTTCGCTCTGAAAAAACTAATCGATAATATTACTGCCGCGATTCCTATCAGGGTATAAGGTACCCATCGTCCTAGTTGGAATAGCTGTTTACATTGCATGAACAACAAAGCTAAGAGCCAAACAAAAAGTAACATGAGATAAGGTACAAGACTGACCGGAAAAAAGGTAAAAAGCAACTTGAGCAGTGGGACGAACAGTACTATGGGTAAGAAGGATATAAGGGATAACACCCATGTATTGGTATTTATTTTATCCATTTTATTCTTCCATACCGCCCACCCAAGTATCAGTAATGATACGAGCAATGGCCAAGCAAACAGATAGCTGGCACCAGGCAGAAATTGTGTTAACAAAATGAGAAATATGACACCAAGAAAGATCGCCGACAAAGTCATTTCCCATTCATTTACGGAGCGTAATTTCCTCCAGATAAGGAAACAGATAGATGCCGTGATTAACAGAAATGCCCACTGATAATAAAGACTGTCATATACTGCACCACTAAATAAAGTCATTTTTTCAGCCCAAAGTGCGTTTACCCCCATCCAAATCAGTACCGTTGCGATGATCGAAGAAATGACAGTTAACAGGATAGCTAGCAAACTGATTCCTAACCCTTTGAAAGTGGCGCACTGTTTCTTCACTGCAAAGATCGTAACCATTGCAAATAAAAGTACAATCAGCCCTGCAAGGGGATAGACCCAGTAGTAAGAGTAGGAAATGACTACCCCAAAAAAGTTAAAATAAACGGCATTCTCTTTCTTAATATCATGTAAATCCAATTGACCGAAGTGCCTAGCCATGGCTAAGGCATTTTGCCCTTGGTGCTCTAACGAACGTATATCTAGGTGTTTGACATCATCATGTGGTGTATGGTATCCGGTCCATCCATCACCATAAGCAAAATTCAATCCGGGTATTTTATTTTCATTGGAAACCGTTAAATCCGAGTCGTTTGGCATGATTTCAAACAGATTTCCTAGTAAGGATGAAGTAACAGGATTGGGGGCTGCTTCGGCAAATTCTTTTACCATCCAACCGTTTTGATCACTGGTTTGGAACATGATAGACGGACCACTTGTGCCTCTTGCCTCGAAATTAATGATGAGATCCATTTTTTGTTTATGATTTGATTTCGTCCAAAATTCCTTTGCTCCCATTAATCCTTGCTCTTCGCCATCTGTAAACACAAAATAGATATCATTTTTCAAAGGAGGACCTGATTTTAATACACGTATGGTTTCTAATAGAGCAGCTACTCCGCTTCCATCATCACTAGCTCCCGGTCCTTGTTGAACAGAGTCATAGTGTGCAGACATCATCATTGCATGATCACTGCTGGTACCTTCAAGTTTACCAATCACGTTGTACATATCTCCGCCAGTCAACATTTTGGGGTATAGGGAAGCATGATTGGAATGTTCGATTTCTGGTCTCAATCCCATTAATTCTAGTTGTTCAACAAGATAATTTCTTACTTTTTCATTTTCTGCCGATCCGCTTGGATGAGCTGTCTTTGCGATGTGGTTTAAATGTTGGACAGCACGATCTGCTGAGAAATTTTTCGAAAAGTCCGCCTTCTTATCTGGACTGGGTGGAACAATGGTATACAGGCTGATAAAGGCAAACAAAAATATAAATGATATGACCGTAATGGCTTTAAAATTTTGATTATTAGTCATGATTAATCCCTCCTTATTGTTACATGGTTGTAAGTATCATAATGAAAAAGAAAAAGACAAACCAATGGTTTATCTTACAGTTACCTTACTTTACGGTAAGGTAGGTTATTTAGAAAAAATTACGCACGGTCCTCCCTTTGCCAATAAGGAAGGTTTTAATTCCGAACGAGATCCGAAAAAAAAAGACAACCCTAATGGGCTGCCTTCATTCAATCGCTATTTGGCTTCAATGGCCGCGTCGTCTTTGAGCACATACCGAATGACTCTGCGCTCTGGTCAGAAATGATTAGCATTCAGCTGCCCCCACCAAGTGCGCTCAAACGGCCCGCAGCTGGCGAATTATGTTCCTTATGAACAGAATCAGCTTCTTATTTCATGTCCTGCCAGCTTTTGAAATCGTGAATGGCAAAGCCGGCATAGCTAACGTAGTGCGCCAATTGATTATGGGCGGACTGAAGCTCCTGTTCCATCACTTTATTACTTATGGAATAGAATGAGACCCTAGGACCCTCTGTGCTTTTGACCGTTTCAACAGCAACAACAATTTTCTTCTTGAGGGTGGAGGCTTCTCTCAGCATGACCTGCGCATTTTCCACAATTCCATTATTGCCTAACGCATGATTCCGATAATTCATGATGACGAGGCAATCGAACTTCTCCAGCATCCATGCACTCATACTGTAATTCTTCCCGGGTACATGAATCGTATTAAGCCAATACGGAACGTCCATCGAAATTTTCAAGCCGCTGCCTTTCGTTTCTTTTTCGATCAGTCTCATATTGTCCATCCAGCTTTCAAGAATCGCTTTGTTGTGCTTTGTCCATTCGCTTAGCGCATAAGGTTCAATATCGAAATGCAGTCCCGTAAAGCTTCCTTCCGGGCCAACAGAGGAATTATAGGTTTTAACCCACGCGATGAAATTCCGAATATCCTCCTGCTTAGACTCATAGACCCATTCGGGTCGCCCCTCAAGTGCTTCCACTTGAATTCCTTCGTTTTTGGCTTTTCGAATAAAGCCCTCATATATCGCTGGATCGATATCTCTATCCACCTGCAGGTAAATGGATGTCACACCCTTCATTTTGGCGAAGCTTATCATTTTCTCTTGATCCTGTTTGATGATGTGACTGTCCCATATCCATGTTCCTTTCGGAACATTGGCCACGGAGGTCATAATGCTCACCAGATTGCGCGCGGGCTGCCACTCCACATTTGCATGCAATACTTCACTAATAAAACGCACCGGAACCATCGTGCGGCCTTTTTTTAGCGCCGCCGCCCCCTCGAAATCAACTCTTTTTCCATTCACCAGTGCATGATTATCGCCAATTACCAAAATAATCGTGTCACGGTTAAGCGAGATCGTAATTTGTTTTGATTTTCCGTCCCATTTCGTAGCAGCTCCGAGCTTGTCGGATACAAAAGCAAGTGGAACCATCGTAAGGTTGGATCTCCGATCGACGTAGGGGTGCTCATCCGGGAATTGTACATCACGCCCATCCACGGATATTCGGACTTCAGAAGCGTAAATAGCGGGGGTAAACGCAGCTAAACTTAGCATGATAGCTAACGTGCATACTAGCAATTTTCTCATGGGTGATTTCCTCGTCTTTTTGATATTGTTCTTTTCCTAACTGTGCACGTGTTGTCACATAATGAGATTATACGGGATGTAATAATTGGTAACAAGAGATCAACAGGGGAAAAAATATGCAGAATTAATTGCTGAGGCGGATCAGTTCGGGACTTGAGCCCTAAGAAAGGGCTCATGTTGGGCAAATAAACGAAAAGCTCAACCAGTAAAAACTGACTGAGCTCATAAACAGAATGACTTCGAACGAACTTCAGAAGATGGCCTTGTAAGCAACAATCTTATGGAACCCAGCCATTAACTGGAACATTCCCTCCAAGAAATTCATGGCTATATATATCGGATACTTTTTCCAGCACACGCTGCGCATGTTCTGTAAATTTCAAGTCTGCAATCCGATCTTTGAACAGAAACACGCCGGTCTCATTGCTGTTTTTGCCCAGAGCTCCCTCATATAACAGGTTGGCTCCATGGGTAGGCGGAGAGGAAAAAAATTTCATAAACAGTTCAAACCCTGCGGTCAGTCCGGAATCCTTTCCTTTTCTTAGCGTGTTGTTAATGCCCGGGTCAACGCTGCGGATCTTGATGCCTTCCTTTGCAAGCTGCGGTGCGACGGCTTGGGTCCACAACGAAAGAGCCAGCTTTGAAGTCGCATATGGTCCATACATTTTGCGGAAGGTTTTGGGATGCTCCAATTTTTCGATCGTAAACTCCTTCGTAAATCTAAACACCTGCGACGAAGTGTTTATTACCGTTTTTAAGCTGCCGTTATAGAGCAGCTCCTTCAATTCCATCAGAATAATAAAAGGAACGACCGTCAACAATTCATAATGCAATTCGCGGCCTTGTTTCGAATAGCGCAGCTCACTTAAGCCTCCTCCGGCGTTGTTAAACAAAATATCGATCCGCTGTTCCTTGCTTTTTATTTCTTCCAAAGCGTGTCTCAAGCTGCCATAATCGGTGAGATCCTTCACTTTATAGGCTCGGAGCCGTCCGTCCTTGAGATGATTTTGGAGGAATCTATCGTCCGCCGGAAAATCCGACCGGTTCAAAGCAACCACCTGCCAGTTCTCCGACAGCATTTTCCGGGTCAATGCCAACCCGATCCCGTTACTTGCGCCTGTAATCACTGCAATATGTTCTCGTTGGTTCTTACTCAATGCGTATCCTCCTACATTTAGAATTTCATCGGTTATATGTGCTCATCAGTCAGTGTCGGGCAGGAGGATCAGTTTGCCGTGGGCACCCCCGCTCTGGCTGATTTCGACAGCTGAACGCCATTCGTCGAGTTCGAAAGTCTTCGCGACCGGAATCGTGAACTTGCCGTCCGCTGCGTACCCAGCAAAGTCGCCGACAACGTCATAACGTGCGGTATGCAGTTCTCCATAGCTGGTACGAACGCCAAGTTCAGCGGCTGCGGCGAAATCGCTGACGGTTAGGACATGCTGGGGATGCCCGTTGACGATTTGGACCAGATCTTTCAATGAACCGCTGATTGGCGCGGTATCCAGGGCGAGATCAACCGGCTGCTTTGCCAGTTCGGTCACTCGTTCGACCATTCCATCACCGTACGACGTCACCAACGCTCCCATTGAGCGGAGCTTGTCGGCGTAGGTGGGACCAGCGGTTGCGATCACGCGGGCACCGCGCATGAGGGCAATTTGAACGGCGGCGAACCCTACCGTGGTGCCGGCTCCGTGCACGAGTACGATCTGACCCGATTTCACCCCAAGAGTATCAATGCCTCGGTAAGCGGTTTCGACTGCCATTGGCAACGCTGCAGCTTGAACAAAGTCGAGTCCGGCCGGCATGCGGAACCAGTAGTACATAATAGCTCGGTCGGACGCACCAGCGCTCGATCCATTCATGAAATCTGCGGCACCCAGAACGGAATCGCCGATGGCAACATCGGTTATGCCCTCTCCGATTGCGTCTACAATACCTGCCACGTCCAACCCGATTCCGCGAGGCAAGGGCAGTTGACCGGCAAAGTGGCCTTGGCACGTCACCCAGTCAACCGGATTTAAGCCGCAAGCGCGTACTCTCACGCGAATGCGTCCCGGCCGTGGCTCTGGGATCGCCACCTCCTCCAAGCACAAGACATCAGCTGGTTCCCCGTATTCGTGGAACCGGATTGTCCGCATGGTATTCTCCATTGTGATGCCCCTCTATTTTGCTCTGATAAAAATCATGTTCTCTGTAATTTCGAACGGTCTTCCAAGGAAAACAACGAAATCCTAAACTATAAGTTACTAGAAGGCAGGGTGTCATGAGGTGAAGCTATGCCCCCTGCCCTCCCTTTAAGAGTCAGGTGTGCGAACGGAGGAGCTTAGATCTGGGAGCCGCCTCCATCGACAGGGAACTCAGCCCCGGTGGTATAGGTGGCCTCAAATGCTAGGAATGCAACAGCCTTGGCTACCTCAACTGGATCGCCTAAACGCAGCATTGGGATCTGCTGTCTCATCTGTGCCTTTGTCTGCTCGGCAGCTTCTTCCGGCATTGACTTTTCCATGATACCTGTGTCAATGACGCCGGGGCTGACTGCGTTGACGCGAATATTTCGAGGTAATAACTCGCGCGCCAGACCTCGAGTCATGGAGCGCAGCGCCGCCTTACTAGCTGCGTAAGCACTGAGCATTGGGAGACCCACTACGTTCACGATTGAGGTGGTAAGGACTACCCCGCTACCTGAGCCTAACAACGGAGCGAGTTTCTGCACCGTAAAGTACGGTCCTTTGGCATTGATTGTAAGTATCTCGTCGTATTTTTCTTCGGTCATTGCCTCGAAAGGGACAAACCCCGTGACACCAGCGTTAACGAACAGGGCATCTATTGTTCCAAATTCAGCCTTCACTCGATCGGCTAATGCGGCGATATCCTTCAATGAGGCGGCATCGCTTAAGACCGCGATTGCGTTGTTGCCGAGTTGTTCACGAGCCGCATCCAGCGTCGCCTGAGTACGTCCAGTAATCAGAACGCGCGCGCCTTCATCCACTAGCAACTTCGCCGTCGCAAGGCCGATTCCGCTGCTACCTCCCGTGATCACGACCTTTTTGTCAGCGAATTTGCCTTTACTGAATGGTTCCATTTGAATCGTCCTCCCTTTGGTTAATCCGTAATCGGATGATTAGGTACAGGACCGATTA
This sequence comes from Paenibacillus sp. FSL W7-1332, assembly GCF_037969785.1. Taxonomy (NCBI): domain Bacteria; kingdom Bacillati; phylum Bacillota; class Bacilli; order Caryophanales; family Paenibacillaceae; genus Paenibacillus; species Paenibacillus sp. FSL W7-1332. The sequence goes on from NZ_CP150209.1 coordinate 5,719,998, forward strand.
TATAGCAATAGATTTAATAAGTAAACTAATTTTATTAATTTTGTTCATTTAATTAATTTAATACATGAAAGGCAGCAAGTTTGTTATACTAAGTTCGAGAGGCATTAAAGGGAGGCACTTATCCGTGAGAAAAGCCGTGAGTGTAGAGACATATGTAGAAAAAATAAAGCCCGTTATAAGAAAAACAAAATTCAGCCAACTGAAAGTCGACGATCTCGCAAAATATATGGATATCAGCAAAGTGACACTATATAAGCATTTTTCCTCCAAAGACGACATCATCGAACAAGTCGTTGATTATTACATTGATTATTCGAAGAAGGCCGACACCGTTGTCAAAGACGATTCCGTCTCTTTTTTGGATCGTTTTCAGTTAACATTTTTACAATCTTTGATGTGTGCCGCGTATATCTCTGATTTGTTCTTGCAAGACCTGAAGGAATTTTATCCGCACCATTTTGAGAATCTGTCCGTTGCCCTACAAAATCGGAATAAAAGCTTACAAACTTTTTTTGAATCCGGTATGGAGCAACAGATTTTCAACAGATTGAATGCCGTATTGTTTATGGTTCAAGATGACGCTGTGCTGCGACGCTTTATCGAGCCGTCCTTTTCGATTCAGTATGATATCACCTTGAAACAAGCGATAATGGATTTCTATTACATGAAGCAGTATCAATTGCTCAAACCTGAATATCTGAAGATGATTGACGACTCCGACATGGAAAGGAAGATCGTTCATATTTTGCAAGCCATTTCATAAGTGAAGGGCCATATCCGATTCCGTTGTGTTTCGCTGAACGTAGGATAGGTCGAAGGACGTCAAGAAAAAGGAATCCCTTTCTATAAAAATTATAATGTTCGACTTTACATCCTCTTTTAGTTAGAAGCTGGGGCTGGGCCAGCACCTTCTGTTGGAGGTGTGTTTTGCATTTTTTCCCTTGCTTTCTCGATGTCTTCCTTCTTCAGAGGTGTGCCAACCTTGAAGCTTTCAATTATTTAGCCCAGCGTCGCCGTATCAAAATCGGCCTGTGCATACAGCTCTACCGTAAAGCCATTCTTCTCCCAAACCACAATCCCATTTGCGAAGTAAACCGTGGTTCCCTTGATTACTTCTTTTTTTCACTTCGCCTGTGGTACCGATGCCGTTTTCGCCACCCTTGGAAATTAGGAAGTTAACAGTTTCCTCACCTTTATTAAACTGTACTTCCGCCATGTTAACGCCATGAATGAATGTGTTGACGTACTTGTAATCTGCCAGCCAAGATGGGGCCGGGAAGTTAGCTCTAATATGGCACGAGCCTCTTCTACAGTCAGATTAGGACCTTCCTGCAACTGAACCTTACGGGAGACATCGCACGCTGCTTGTTCAGATGAGCTTTTATCTAAAGTCGGCTCCTTGTCGTATTGGACGATTTGGATATTTCCCACCTGAAAACGCGCCAGGATGTTCTCTAGCGGACTACTTACCAAAGAACAATTATCAAGTCGTCGGGGCAATTCAAAAGTTCTACAATCCTAAAGATAATAATGGTGAATTGTATTTGTACTTTCCTATTGATAAGCTATAAATATCCCTTATTGATCATTACGCAAACGAATGATGATAGCGTAGGATTGAGAAAACCTAAAACTATAGATGTAATGGGAGGAACTGATTTGAGGACGGATATAAGTAATTGGATGCCAATAACTGTGCCGGAAATAAATAAAGTTTTTTCTGACATGCCGCTTCATTGGTGTATCGCTGGAGGTTGGGCTTTAGATTTGCATCTATGTAAGCAAACAAGGGAACATAGCGATATAGATGTTATTATCACTCGAGATGAGCAATTAATCGCTTATCAGAATTTAAAACGTGATTGGATGTTATACAAGGCTCAGGATGGTAAGCTTGATCTTTGGGAAGATGGAGAGTATTTGGACTCTACCGAAGACATTTGGGTTAGTAAGAGTAGTGAAACGCCTTGGGCATTTCAAATTATGATAATTGATACCGAAGAGAATTTTTGGACTTATAAGAGAGATAAATCAGTCAGAAGACCACTTGATCAAATTTGTTTGAAAACTGTTGAAGGCATACCTTATTTAAGACCTGAAATCCAACTTCTCCATAAAGCAGGTAGTTCGCAAGTACGGGAAAAGGATTATAATGATTTCCAAACGATGCTTCCGTCACTTCTACCACAAGAAAAAGCATGGCTGAAATCTTCTCTAAACCGGCAATTCCCAGAAGGTCATGCCTGGCTCAAATTTCTTTAATATATAGCGTAAATACTTGTTGCTGCTCCTAACTAACGGGAAACGTTAGTTCAACAGCACAGCGGCAGTCTGATACTTTATTTTCTCGTTCGGGACTGCCGTCGGTTAATATAATGGGGTCAGTCTAAAACGGAAATGCAAGGCGACACGGCGCCGCCCATCGCCCCTTCCATAACCTTCAATAGCGAGTAGATCACTGACAAGTCATCGACAGGAACTTTATAATCCGATTTTAGATCACTATGTTATATTGAATGACTTTCAACGAAATTTTCCGAAGAGCCAGAAAATAAAAGCGCGTGAGGAATAAACAAAGGGGCCAACCTTTTTAGCTCGCCCCCCATCCTATTAATGATTAGCCTTTCAATTTCACTCCCGCTCAAGCCCTTGTCCATCCACGCGCTGGCTCTCGATTAACTGCATAACCCACGTTTCATCAAATCGAAGCTTTTCCAGCCGATGCCGGAAGAAGATCTGAATATATTTCTGCTCCCCCCCAGGAATCCGTTCGTCTTTGCTAGCATATTCCAACCGTTCTTCCTCGTGACGGATTTCATAACGCAGGTAATCTTTGTATTGATGCAAAATTAAAAACTGTAATTCCTTGCTGATCAGTTCAAAATTTTTCAGTTTCGTATAAAAATGCAGCTCGTAATCCGGCGAATATGGAATCGGTTCTTCCATCAACCGAAAAAAACGTATTCTGCCTTCGTCCGTAAGTTTGTAAGTCTTTATTTTTTTTCCTCTTCCTTGTTTGGCACCCTCCGGTTGCTCATCGGGAACCTGTTCGATCAGCCCGTCCGCAAGCATGCCGTGGATCAGCGGATAAATCGCCCCCCAGCTGACTTTTCGCGTAGGACCAACGATCCCGTTCAAAATTTGATGCAGCAAATAGCCGTGCATCGGGTTATTCATCAATTCGCCGAGTATGAACAATTCGTACAAACGAAAGGCCCCCCTTGTAGGTTTTACTGCTTTTAAGCAAACAACAGTATAACATACGGCTGCCTGAAAAAACAGAAAAGCCGCAGGTCGCGGCTTTTCCTGGCCGCATCCGTTTGCGGCCGGTTCCGGTATTTCGCTTTGTCACCCTGCCGTTACGCCGAATGCTGCTGCGCCATCACTTGGCGGTGCTTCGGCAGGAATGATACGGCGAGCAGGTTCGCAATCGCGATCCCCAACATGAGCAGAAAAACGGCATGCATTCCGGCAGTCAGCTCCGTTTTGGAGCCGATTATGGTTACATACTGGTTGTAAATCGTGCCGAATACCGCGATGCCGACCGTTTGGCCCAGCGCACGGGCCAGCATGCTGGAAGCGTTGGCGACGCCGCGTTTTTCCCAGCCGACGACCGATTGCACGACAACGGTGGAGGGCGTCGCAACGAACCCCATTCCCAGTCCGATTAGCACGAGGATACCGATCCAAAATACGTAGGGCGAGTTCATCTGAAGCGCAATCAGCCAGATGGAGCCTGCCACGACCAGCGAAGAGCCGAATACGATCGATGCCTTCACTCCGACCCGGTACATGATCCGGCCGGCGATGTTGGAGGCGAGCGGCCAGGCCAGCGACATCGGCATAGCAATCAGACCCGAGCTTGTCGCGGAATTGCCTAGCACGGATTGAATCCAGATCGGCGAGTACACCGTCAACCCCATCGTAATGCTGAACGTCAGAAAACCGCTGATATTGGTGACGTTCAATACGCGGATCCGGAAAATCGATAACGGGATCATCGGTTCCTCCGCCCGTTTTTCAATCCAGAGGAACAACATAAAACATACGGCCGATGCCGCGAACAGCCCCACGATCACCGGGGAATCCCAGGTATGCCGGGACCCGCCGCTCAGTAGCGCATACAACAGCGCGGAGAAGGCAATGGTAAACATAATCGCGCCGAGGTAATCGATTTTTTTCGCCTGACGTTCGATCGGCTGGTGCAGAAATACGACGACCAGCAGCAGGGCGATGATGCCGATCGGCACGTTGATGTAGAAGATCCATCGCCAGGAAACTTGATCGACGAAGTAACCTCCGATTAGCGGGCCGAGAAGGCCGGCCACGGACCAAACGGACGAAAAGACACCCATCATTTTGCCGCGCTGCTTACCCGAGAACAAATCGCCGATGACGGTAAAGCACACGGGCGCAAGCGCCCCGGCGCCAAATCCTTGCAAAGCCCGGAACCAAATGAGCCCTGTCATCGATTGCGCGGCTCCGCACAAGATGGAACCGAGCACGAATAAACCGATGCCCGCGGCGAACACGGGTTTGCGCCCGAATAAATCGGCTAGCTTGCCGAAAATGGGGGTTGCCACGCAGGTGGTCAACGTATAAACCGCAAACACCCAACTGAACAGCGTCTCGCCGTGCAAATCCTTGATCATATGCGGGGTAGCGGTGGCGACGACGGTCGCATCCAACGCGCCAATAAACATCGCCGCCAGCAGGCCGGCGACAACCATGTTGACCTTGGTTTTCGAGGCCATGCGAAAAACGCCTCCTTACATTTTTTATGCCGCCCTTTGGCTTAACGATTGCAAACCAAGTAAAGAGTATTGCCTTGAGGATCGTTGAAATGCACGACATTAGCCTCCTTGCCTTCCACGGAATCGTGGAATTGAACGCCGCTGGTTCTCAGCGTTTCGATGGCTGACTCCATGTCCTCCACCTCAAACCCTATGGTCATGCTGCCCGATTTTTCCGGAAGGGAACCTTGTTCTCCGGCAAGATGCAGGAGACCGATCGTCAATCCAGGTGCCGCGATTTGCGCAAAATGCCCGTCACCGTGCTGCAGCTCCAATCCCAAGGTTTCGGTATAAAATTTCACTGCCTCTTTCATATCCGCTACCATTACAGTCACATTGCCGCTTTTGAACATCTTATATTTCCTCCTTATTCGATTGATCGATTTTATTATATCAAAATAATATAATAAGTAAATATATTTTATTGATATATTTTTCGGGAAAATGGTGACGAGATACGCAAAAAAGAGAACGCCCCCAAAGGGCGCTCTGTCTATCCGGGCAGCCTTGCGTCGCCCTCGATCCTGCCGCACGTGATGTGCCTTTCTCAAAGATGGGAGAAGTATGCTAGACTAAAACAGCCTTAGCCCGATGGGAAGCTCGAGCTAAGGCTGTTTAGACATTTTGTTTTATTCCACTGTCTACTTGACGATATCACTAAAGGGCGGCCTTCAATCTTGACGTTATTGCATCATTACTGTCTTTGGAATGCAACCTTTAGGCCTAGTCCGATATAAATTGCTCCGACGAATTTGCCACTTAGGCGGCTTAACCGGCTTATCCATGTCCTCCCTTTAACCAGTTTTCCAAGCGCAGAGATACCTAGTACAATTGAGGTTGTATACAATGCACTTAAAATCACAAAGACAACACCAAGGATCAAAAACTGCGTGGTGACTTGACCTCGTTCGTGATGAACAAATTGAGGCAAAAAAGCCAGAAAAAACAGCGCTGTCTTTGGATTAAGAACTTCTGCAACAGTTGCCGAAAAGAATGACTTTAAAGCTCCTGCCGATTTAACCTTTGGAAGTTGTGGATCTGATGGCTTACTCATCATTTCTCGAATTCCTAAATATAGTAAGTATACCGCTCCTGCATATTTAACAATATTGAAAGCTAGAGCAGAGGTCATCAGTATAGTGGAAAGCCCGACAGTAGCAAGTATGGTGTGAAGAAAATCTCCGATTGCGATGCCAAGCCCTGCCATAATGCCTCCTTTTCGCCCGTTTTGAACGGTACGAGTAATGGTAAGAAGAACGGCAGGTCCTGGAATTAAAAATAGAAGAATGACAACGATAACATACCCCAGTAAAGTTGAAAAATCCGGCATCAGGCTTCCCCCTTCAAAAGCATTCAAGATGATATATTGTTGTTGCGGTTTTGCAGCCATTGTTCAAATTCAGCGGGTGTGCTCACTTTATGATCTAATACAGCCGTATAGATATCAAAGCTTTTTACCTGTTTACCATACTCGGCTCTCGATGCCCAGACAGTTTTGATCCGCAGGATAGAGAGAACCGCCTCTTCATGAAGACGACCGGGCAACGTACGAATATGCCGCAGATCAGGTTGTTTCTCAGGATCATCAACGAACCAAATATCCAGTGACCACTGGCTCCCGCTTCTAGATAAGTAATCCAATCCAATAAAATACCCGTCCGGGTAGGCTGGATCGGTGTTCCAACTACCGGTATCGTTCATAAATTTCATCTGCCGAATCTTGGGATTCAATATCAATAGCGAAGCAACCGCAGCCAAAGATGACTTTCAACATAAATAATGGAAGAAAGAATTATTCAATTCATTACTTTACCACTCCATTAAAATCTTATGCAATAGCCTTGTTGTAAACGCGAGTTGACCAAATCAATGTGATAATCGTAATAACCGCAATGACAATAAATCCTACGAAAACTGATTGGTTTATAATTGATCCTTCCGCTAATTTTTTGGATGCTTCTACTCCATAATATAGCGGATTGACATGGGCGAGTACTTGTAACCACTTTGGTCCAAATGACATTGGTAATAAAATTCCGGAAAGTAAGGTTAACGGTAATTGTAAACTTGTTACTACGGCAGCAACCCCACCCACATCTTGGAAAAGTAAACCCAGACTTCCAGACCATGCTGAAACCATCATCGTAAGAACCGAGAGCAATAATAATTGTAATAGAATACCAACACAGTGCATTTCATAACCAAATAAACTTGAGATTGCTAAAACGATAATTGCTGGAATAAGGAACGCTACGACATCTTTTAACACCCCTCCCATTAACATAGCGAACCGACTGGCTGGGGTTACACGTAAACGTTCAATAATCCCACTTTTTAGGTCAAAAACCATTGACCATCCAGCCCCCATTCCAGAACTAAATGCCAAGAGAACTAAAATGCCCGGCACAAACATATCTAAAACCTGAGCGGTAGTCATAGCAGGATGGGTAATGTTTTTCAATAATGGACTAAATAATAAGATATATAACAAAGGAGTCATCAAACCTGAGATTACCCAAACCATTTGGCGAGCTGACTCTTTTAATTTCCGAACAAAGAAAATATTCGTTTCCCGTACAACCTGCATCATTGTTCTTCTTCCTTTCCGCCGTCACGTAATTCTTTACCTGTTAATGTTAAAAAGACATCATTTAAGGAAGGCATGGATAACGATAAATTGGCTAATTCAATCTGATGTTCTTTTGTGAAGTTAATAATATCCATAATTAATTCTTCACCTATGTCAGTATAAATGGAAAATTTCATATTTGCTTCGGTCACTTTATCAAGTTCTAATTGTTTAATAAATAGTTTCATTTTTTCGCTGTCCTGCAGATGTTTCATTTCCATTGAAACAACTTCACTCGAAATCTTTTTCTTTAATTCTGTAGGTGTTCCTTCAGCGATAATATTGCCGTGGTCTATGATAGTTAAACGGTCACATAACGCGTCCGCTTCTTCTAAATAGTGAGTCGTTAGGAAAATGGTCATTCCATTGTCACGTAATTTTTTAATGTGCTGCCATAAATTAGCGCGGTTTTGTGGATCAAGTCCTGTTGTTGGTTCATCAAGAAATAAAACTTTGGGTTCATGTAAAATTCCTTGAGCAATCTCTACACGGCGTTTTTGCCCACCAGACAATGTACGAACAAAGCGCGGAAGTAATTCATGAAAATCTAGCAATTTACTCAATTGTTCCATTCTCTGCACTGTAACATCATTTGATAGCCCATATAATTTTCCTGTTAGCTCCAGATTTTCCCGTACTGTGGCGTTTGGATCCGCACCACCTAGCTGACTAACATAACCTATATTTGCACGGACTTTTTTGGCTTCGGTTAACACATTATATCCAGCTATATAAGCTGTTCCGCTACTAATGGGCAACAATGTTGTCAGTATTCTTTGTGTAGTGGTTTTACCTGCTCCGCTCGGTCCAAGAAAACCAAAAATTTCTCCTTGATCGACTGTAAAGCTGATATTATCAACAGCAGTAATTTTTTCCTTTTTGCTCACATAAGTCTTACTTAAACTTTCAACACTTATTAATTTGAACATAATGTTTATCCCCTTCTTTCTTTGTTTTTCAGCTTCTTTTAAAACCCAAGCTTTACGATAGCATCAAGCCTATTCCGGACTATTACCCGTTTCACTTCCTATCGCGAAAGGAGTGTATACATTTTCATAAGCCACATGCATCGTCATCCCTCTTAACGCATGATCCAAATTGTGGCAGTGATCCATCCATAGTCCGGGATTATTTGCCAGGAAAGCAACTTCAATCTTCTCGCCGGGTTCAATATTTACTGTATCTAAGACAAGTGGGCTTCCACTAATCGGTTTTCCATTTTTACTAATGACTTGGACATGGTGTCCATGAAGGTGCATCGGGTGATCGGCAAAACTCCGGTTTACAAATGTTGTCTTCACCAGATTCCCCTCCTTGACCATAAGGGTCGGGGTATCAGGGAACGTTTTTCCGTTAATAACCCACTGTTGTCCTGCCTCACCGTTATAGACACCAAAATAGGTCTGATCAAGAATCAGTGTAAACGTTCTGTCGAACTCGGTGGAGGTATTGAATGGAGCCTGTGCCGGTGAACCATATTTCGTGATATCTAAAATCTCTCCTTCATCGAGCACATTTCGTTCCCCATGTCCGTCTGGGCTATACACGATTCCTATTGGTTCGCCTTCCATTAGCATTCCCAGCGTAACGGCGGTGTCAGGCATGATGAATTCGATATCGTAACGTCCCCCTCCTCCGATTCGTAATAAACTAGTCGTCAGAGTACCTGGCTCATTCATCTCATACCCATCGATGGCTACAACCTTGAAAGGCACGCCGTTCAAGGAAAACGTACGAGTTAAATTACCCGCATTTACGAGACGGAGACGTACCGGTGTTCCCGGATTAACCATTTTCCTTTGGAATGTATCTGCCGTATCCAGGGCTGGAATATGCCTGCCGTCCGGAGTGATCCAATCATGAGCCACAATCGTCGTATCCATCGTTTTTGTTTTATGTTGACTGGATGGATGTATGATAAATGCCCCGAATAACCCCTTTTGCACTTGGATAGAGGACTGCTGGTGGGAATGGTACCAATGGGTTCCCACCTCTTTTACAACAAATCGATAGGTATACGACTCTCCAGGCATTACGGCATCCTGCGTCATCCCGGCAACTCCATCCTCACCATTAGGGACATCAACTCCGTGCCAATGAATGGTAACTCCATTATCGATATTTTTATTCACTAATTTTACTTCCACCAAATCCCCTTCATTGGCGACAAGCTCCGGGCCTGGGCTCTGACCGTTAAACGTCCATGCTTCAATGGTTTTACCGGAAGCAAGACGAATCTTCTTTGTCTCTGCGTAGAGGATGTATTTTTTGTCAGGAATGTCTGTTTGAGGTCCTTTCAACCCCACAACACTAACCGGCTTATTGTCTGAATTGGAATCATGACCGTCATGGTGGGCATTTTTATTTTTATCTAAGCTGGAATCTCCACCCCCAAAATCGGCAGTATGGTGATGGACCATATTCATTCTGCCAGGAAATTCACTCATCTTTTGAGAAACGACTAATCCTGTTATGGCTGCTACAAACACCAAAACGAAATATACAGCTCCTCTTACGATTCTTATTCTATATCGTGGAAGACGATTTTCCAGAAGCCTTATCCTTCTTCCATGGTAAAGCCATAGCAGACCTGCTGAAATGATCAGTGCCCCGCCATAAACCAAAAGATCTTTTGTATTAGGAATTGCAGGAATGTCTATCGTTACTAAAAAAAAGGCAAGTACTGCTCCCACAGTCATGACATGTACAGACACAATAAAGAACAGTAAAGACTTTTTATTGGTTTCCCTCGATAAGTTAGGTAGCGCAAAGATCAACACAATTGCCGCTGGCAAGCTTAACAGAGGCAATAGGTTCAAGACCCGGTCCATGATAAATAGCCATCCGTAATTTACGAAAATGATCATGATGTCCAGTGCCCAAACCATGATGAGGGCGGTACCGATGCAGACGCCAGCTTTAGCTGTTTTTAGCCATAATCGGAAGCTCGATTCACTCTCTCCAACATATTTGAGGTGATTCGCGGCATAGCCAGTAGCCCCTGAGACACCCACTAATAACAGTAATAACAAAAATTCCACTCCCATAAGGAATTCGAACACGACGGTTCCCTCTTTTCCCGAAATTTATCTTAATTATTAAGATATATTTCATGATATCAATCAGTCGTTACCTTTACCTCGGTCTTAAGGCTGATTAAGAGTTCTTAAACTTTTAGTTCTGACTGCCCCAACGTATATCGCTCAGTGAATGGATCCTCTATGCTATACTTTATGTATCGAGATAAATTAAAGGGGAATGTATTATGCGACCGACACAATCAGACCTTCATCTGTCACTTTTAGAAGCTTCCAAGCAGTTATCCACTCAAACTATCATGTTTCATCAGGCGATAGCTGGACATCTTGGCCTTAACATTACAGATCATAAGTGCTTAGATTTGATTCTAAGCAGAGGAAGAGCCACTGCAGGACATCTAGCAGAGTGGACGGGACTAACCACAGGTGCTATTACAAGCGTGCTAAATCGCTTAGAAAGAGCGGGCTATATCCGCCGGACGAAGGATCCTAACGATCTCAGAGTGGTCTATGCCGAGCCGCTCTATTCGCAATTGCATACGATTAAAAAGGCATTCACTCCGTTAAACGATGCCATGCTTGAACTCTACTCAAAGTACAGTCAAGAGGAGTTACAGACCCTACTCGATTACTTGATTCTCTCCTGTCAATCTCTTCGAAAGCTTACCGACGACCTTCGTAAACCAACTATAGAGAATCAGTAAAGCCGATGTCGTTAGTCCAACCCCATTTATCTTAATCATTAAGATAAATGGGGTGATGAGGTATTTCTATTACAAATTTAGAACTAATTTTAGTCCTATACTTAGCATGCTATGCTGAAGCCTAAACCACTCTTGCACTGCAGCAGACCGTATGGATGTTAACACTCAAGGACAGCTTTTAAGCCAGCAGCTGTTTGCCGCTGCTCTTTCTTCATCGATTGACGCATGAAAAATTCAGCTACCTTCGGAACGTTGTCAACTTGAATTGAGAAATGAACACGGCAAGATTGATCTGAGATCGGCTCAATACGATAGCTTTCGCGAAACGATTGTTTTTCATCAGGAACTGTCTCCATCGTTAACAATTGATCCTGAACAAGCTCGGTCACGATCATGTTTTTTTCGCTCTTGAAGCCTGAGTATTTTCCACTTTCAAAATACTTGGTCCCCAACTGAGCAGGTCCTTCAGGAGTAACTCGAATCTCCATAATGCCTTTAATCCAGGAAGGTCTCCCCTTTAAATCAACGAGGCGTGAAAAAACGATAGATGCGGGATAATCATAGATTTCGGTATATTCAAATTTAAGCATAATTATTATTCCTTTCGTTTTTGATGTAGTTGATTTAACGAAAAAGGATTGTCGACAGAGCATTGGTTAACATTTTTTCCATTTCCCCCTTATTCTCCCCAGTACCCGGTTTTCGCCATCCGATATACCCGTCTGGCCGCACGAGAACAGCCCCTGTGGAAGTTATACCGTATGCATCAAGAAAATCGTTCCCAGGATTGTTGAAATCAGCATTATGCCCATCAACCTGATAAATATCTATCGGGAAACGTAGCGTATCTTTAACATGTTTAGCAGCCTCCACCCAGTTTTTTCCGTCTGATCCAACGAGTAACACAAATCGAGAACCAAACAGATCGATGGAGGAAAGCCGATGAGCGTTACGTTCCAAAAAAACGACGTGCGTAGCGCGGCTTCCTGGCTGACCCGTCCACGACTCTGGCTGTTGTACAAGGGGGAGGTTCTGCCCTTCTCCTTCCGGTATGAATGCGCCGTCCGGATAGCGATAACCCATATTGACATGTAGGGTGTTTACCGTAATTCCATCCGTTCCTTCATGTTCGCGCTGCTGGGAGAGCATGACGACCTGTTCCACGGTGTAATCCGCTATAGGCCGGCGCTCCATGTCGTAAGTGGCAAGCAAGTCCTCGCCAGCTTCACCGCGCAACACGGCAGCCAGCTTCCAAGCGAGGTTGTGTGCCTCGGCAATGCCGGTATTGCCTCCCAAGCCGCCGCTGGGAGGTTGAACTCGTGCGGCATCACCAACGATAAATATACGGTCTTGCTGGAAGCGATCAGCTACGCGAGCAGCCATTTCCCAGGTTAATACCTTCTTGAACTTGACTGGAATGTCAGGGATTCCGATAGCTGCCCTTACTAATGCAATACATCGCTCTTCCGGGTAATCGTCAATCGTTTCTTCCTCCGGATCATAGATCACATCCAATCGGTATACATGAGGCCGTCTGTTTGTGCCGGGATACAAGACAAGGCTTCCGCTTGCGTCTTCATTAGCGAAGAAACACATATGTGCATTCTGGTTCTTGAAGAGATCATGGATGTCCGCCTCGAAAATGACGCTGATCAGATGAAAAAGTGTCCCCTCTCCATGCTGCCCGATTCCTAAAGCTGCACGGATACCACTTTTGCCTCCGTCGGCTCCAACCATATACTCGGATCGAATTTGGCGTGTTTTGCCGTTGGTGCGATCCCGAATGGTCGCCGAGATGCCATGCTCATCTGCTTCGAATCCGATCATTTCCGTGTTGTATTGAAGATCGGCACCTGCTTGTTCAGCCTTCATCCGAAGCACAGGCTCAAGTAAATCTTGTGCAATGCCGTTTCCTTCAACAGGACTGGCATCCGTAAAATATGCGCTCATATCTTCCATCAGATTCTCGAATACTTCCCCGGCCAGACTCTCGACAAACATGATACCGAATTCCCGTGGGAAAGGTGGTTCTTCATGGCGTATCTCCTCTTCAACTCCGGCAGAGCGAAAGATTTCCATCGTGCGGGCAGTCAAGCTTGAGACGCGCGGATGGATGGCCGTGCCCGGATGGCGTTCGACGACGATTGACTTTATCCCTTGTTTAGCCAGAAACAGGGAAAGGGATAGACCTACGAGACTCCCCCCCACAATAAGCACAGGTACCGTTTCGTCAATCGTTGTGGAATTTAACGGATTCATTATGACCATGTCCTTTCGTTATTCAATTTCTTTTTCATCTAATCGGTTATCGATTGACTCATTTCTCTTGCGCAGCTCCTCCATGCTCCATGTCAGCCTTCGGGCTTCAATATCAACAATGACGGATTGGATCCATCCGATTTCAGCTTCAAGCACAGCTTGTTGATACTCGCTTTCCAACAAAAACAGCCTCGGCAGTCTTAGCGTAGCTCCTTTCTGAAACTGATCTTTGAGCCGAGCAAGTGTGTTCTCTAGCGCTTTGACCCGTTGTTTGAACAGGAGAGCCACATCTTCGGGCGTGAGCAGCGCCAGAAAAGAAACAGCAGCGGGAAATTCCAAAAACTCCTGTGCCGGTGTAGAAATCATTTCACGAATCCAAGTATAGGCAGCTTCATGGCCCAGATCCGTAATTTCATAAACAACCAAGTCCGGTCTCCCTTCGTTCTTTTTCTTACCGTGAATGGCAATGGCCTTGTCTCGATGTAACCGTTCAATCGTTTGGTAAATACTTGCTCGATGGCGAACGTTAATGACCTCGTCCTTCTCCCTTTCTTTAATTAACTGTTGCATACGATACGGATGCATAGGCTCCTCAATAAGGAAACAAAGGATGGCTAAAGCGACAGGTGATTTTTTGATATTGGTTATCATAGTCATAATATAACTAGTAATAATATAACATGTCAACAGAAGAATCGTTAAAAAAGGCGTCCATTAAGTTGATCGATTGTAAAACCATGAAAATCATAGTATATCCCGTGCTACATTTTCGGACCTCTTGGGACTTAGGCCCGGGAGCCAACAAAAAACAGGTAAATCCCTTACGCCAACATATCGCGTTACTGGTATGGTGCAGGGAAAGTGAAATTTTATCTCGACGGCTACCAAGAATGCGGGACTGGTGCGGAGGTTTTCTTCAGTGGTGCTCGGAGCTTCGTGAGATACGCTAACGATAACCCGGTACATGAACAAACCTGCTCCACTCCCTTTATGGGTTGCCCACACTTCCAAGTAACAGACAATACGAGATTGCATATTTACAATGGAGATGATTGTCCGATGCACGGCTTCTATCGTTGGCATATTCTTGACCCCATATTGTTTGAAGAGGATTACGTGTGTCACCGTCCAACAGATCGGACATGAGGAAAAAGCCTAATTTGAAAGATGCGACGACGTGAGCTCCGTTTGCTATTGGTATCAGACCGAACCGCATCAAGCGTTTCCTACACTACCAGTCGTTCTTGAAAAGACGTCCGCGCTAACCGACGATAAAATCGCAATAATATAAGTAAGGGTATATAGAAATGGCTAATAAGAGGGGTACTTTAGTTCAAGTCGCAAAAGATGCAGGAGTTTCTCCTGCAACGGTTTCCCATTTCCTGAACGGAAACTTTCAGAAAATGGGCTCGAAGACGAAAGAAAAACCAAGCGAGTGAACCCTGTAGCCAAAGTCTCATCACTGGCAGAATGCACACAATTGGACTTGTATTAACAGACAGTACGGACGACGGTTATTTTGAAGACTTATACTCCCTGCATTTTGCCCAAGTTAATGAACCTTAACGTACCGGTCATTACAATAAGACGCCACAATTTATCTTACAGTTCGCGCATGCTCCGTGTCGACGATTACCTATGCGGCCAAACCGACGTGAATCACTTATTATCCCGGGGCTATCAAAATTTTGTCGTATTGACTTATTCGCATGATCAAGTTCCCGGATTCGATGATCGACTGAACGGAGCCAGCAAGGCTTTGCTGCATAGCGGCAAATTTAACGACGGTGATTACAGGGAAAATGACAGAAGCTTTGCGGATACGATCCTGTAGTTAATTGGTCCAAAACAACCTGTTGCCGCAAGCGTTGTTCATTTCATCTCCAGCGCACCCAGAGTTAATCTCAGTTTCTTCATAATTTGGATCACTAATTGGCCGCCCTTAAAAACAACAATTGCTGGCCTTCTAATCCACTTTTCAAAACAATTCCAGTGAACTTGTAAGATTTCGACTAATATCAACATTGATATAAACACGATTGCAGCTACATTAGTAAGGATATATTCCTTTCCCTTCACGTACCATTTACTTTTTCATATTGTGCAGTGTTTATTCTGTTGATTTCTAGTGTAACGGCTATTGGAACGAGTTCAGAGAAACGAACCTCTCTCCCTATGTAAAAAAGAAAAATCGTTGGTTCCACTATAGGTCGTGCCAATTTGCGAACCTCTACATAGGCATCTGCATAGGATAAAAAAACCAATCATTTGAGAGGGGTATGAATAGTGTACCGCAACTCGTATTTCAATTATCAGTATTACAATCCACTGCACAATAATAATTGGAGTTATATGCAATGTCCGCATTTTTACAATCGTGACAATCACCAATGGAATCCTCATTTTAGAACCGTTAAATTGGGAGATTATGGGCGAAGACCATTTGTTGTGAACATCGACCAAGCCGCTAAGCTAAACAATACTTACCGCACTGCTTTATGGACCGGGGAACAATTACAAGTTACTCTTATGAGTATTAATGCTGGAGATGATATCGGTTTAGAAGTACATCCGACAACGGATCAATTCATACGTATTGAAGAAGGACAGGGACTTGTCCAAATGGGTGATAGCAAAGATAAATTAGATTTTCAAGAAATGGCATATGATGACTATGCCATTATGATACCCGCGGGAAAATGGCACAATGTTATCAATATGGGTAATATACCGCTTAAAATTTATGTTATTTATGCCCCACCTGAGCATCCATATGGTACAGTTCATGAAACAAAATCAATTGCCATGTCAGCGGAAGAAAACCACCAATTCTAATTAAATGAGTGAGAGGATATTATTTAGAAAAAAATTGTGTTTTAACTCTTATATGTTAGTCGTCAAAAACAGCGGGGAACTAAGACAATATTGTAAATAAGTCTTAATTCCCATAAGCACCTTGACGAATGTAAACTTCCATGATAGCTGTGGGGCGGATGCTAAAACTAAACAACGAATAAAAGTTTCAGTTCATAATCAGTAATTACCTACAGACAATCACGCTGCTCTGCGGCACCTTGACCTCGTACCCAGCGATAGTAATAGAATGGATGTGAATTGCCATATCGCAGCCCTCATAAAAAAGGTATTAGCTGACCCTTGAAATCGAAAAAGCGAAAGTCATGGACGAGAAAATAATGTCCTAGACTTTCGCTTTTTCATTGAACGTTAATGTTACCCGTTAAATTATACCCATAAAAGTATTAAGCAATCGGTGTACATGAGTAGCCTCGCTCCTTTAAACAGATTTTTTATCTCTTCAGCGCAATTATTCGTCGTACCCTAGAATCATTTGGTCCAGCGGCGTGCCGGCAAGCACCATGGGGTATACGTTCTCATTGGTCGGGATGACGAACTCGACGAGCACAGGTCCTGTCGTCTGCAGCGCCTCAAGCCAGACCTTGGAGGCTTCCGCCTTGTTCGTTGCTCTTAATCCCTTGATTCCGTATGCTTCCGCAAGCTTGACGAAGTCCGGACTGCCGGAAAGATCAATCTGGCTGTAGCGTCGTTCGTACATCAATTCCTGCTGCTGCTTAACCATGCCGAGCACCTGGTTGTTCAAGACCACGATCTTAACCGGAATCTGATGAATCGCGCAGATCGCCATCTCCTGCGCGCACATCTGCATGCCCCCGTCGCCGTTGATCGAGACGACGAGACGATCTGGATTTCCGACTTTAGCACCGATCGCAGCCGGGAAGCCAAAGCCCATCGTGCCAAGACCGCCCGACGTGATGAGTGAGCGAGGATGCTTAAAGCGGTAAAACTGCGCGGTCCACATTTGGTGCTGGCCTACATCGGTTGTGATGATCGCATCTCCTTGCGTCGTCTCGCTAATCATCTCGAGCACATATTGCGGTTTAATGACAGTATCCGAATCGGTATATCGAAGCGGATGCTGCACCTTATACGCTTGAAGCTGCTCAAGCCAGCTGCCCGTCTGAGCTGCTTGCGCTTTCGTGTTCGCATAAGCCAGCACGTTTTTAATATCTCCGATGCACGCGAGATCTGTCTTGACGTTCTTGCCGATTTCCGCCGGATCGATATCGATATGGGCGATCCGTTTGGCCCGAGGCGCAAATCCGTCCAGTTTCATCGTAACCCGGTCATCGAAACGCGAGCCGATCGAAATAATGAGATCCGCATTCTGCACCGCCATGTTCGCCGCATATACCCCATGATGTCCAAGCATGCCAAGCCACATCTCGTCATCGCTCGGAAACCCGCCGAGGCCGAGCAGGGTCGTCGCGACCGGAATCCGCGTAGTGTGGACGAATTTGATCAGCTCCTGAGAAGAGTTCGAATAGACAACGCCGCCGCCTGCGATAATAACCGGCTTGCGCGCTTCTGCAATCGCCTGAAGCAGCGCATCGATTTCTGCCGGATTCGGCTCCGAGGCTCCATGGTATCCGCGCAACCGAACCGTGTCCGCTGGACGATATGCCATCCGCTGGTTGGTCACGTCCTTTGGAATATCGATCAAGACTGGACCTTTACGGCCCGTATTCGCGATGTAGAAAGCTTCATGAATGATGCGAGGAAGGTCGTGTACATCGCGAACCGTGTAGCTGTGCTTCGTAATCGGCATCGTAATGCTAATAATGTCCGCTTCCTGAAAAGCATCCGTACCCATGACAGTCGTAGATACGTTCCCCGTTATGACAACCAGCGGCACCGAATCCATATAGGCGGTTGCGATGCCGGTCACCAGATTTGTTGCTCCTGGACCGGATGTCGCGATGCATACCCCAACCTTCCCGGTCGACCTGGCATAGCCGTCCGCCGCGTGGATTGCGCCTTGTTCGTGCCGGGTCAAGATATGCTTGAAGTCAGGCTGATGTACCATCGCGTCGTAAATATAGAGCACATTTCCTCCCGGATAGCCGAATACGCACTCTACGCCCTCCTGCAGCAAGCCGCGTAAGAGTACCTCCGAACCGGTGATATATTCCTCTGATGGCTTCGTTGTTTCATTTGTCATTCCTAATTGCTGTTCCATCGGGCAGCCTCCTTCGTTAAAATAAAATCCCCTCTCCTCCTAAGCAAACTGACAACAGTCAGCTCATTCAGGGACGAAAGGGGATTTTTTCGCGGTACCACCCAAGTTTGCTACCTTCTCACGAATGCAGCCTCATGAGGTAAGGCCGATGCCTTACCTGCGGCGCGTTAACGAGCACCATTTCGGTTAAGCCTACTTTTGGGCATGGCATGAGACCAGCCGCTTTCGGTTAACAGCTCCGAGACGACACCATACAAGGGGTTAAGGCAAAGGTTTCAGCGTTTCCTCTGCTCTCTGGGCATAAGCGCCATTGTCGGCTTTCTCTTCATCGCCTGCTGGTATTAAACAAATAACCCCTTCCTTCCCAAGGCTCATAGCAGCTGCTAGAAGCCTTGGGACGAAAGGGGAATCGCGGTACCACCCAAGTTTACTGCAACCTCGCAATTGCAGTCTCATGAGGTAAAGCCGATGCTTTACCTGCAGCATGTTAACGGATGCCAGGCCGGTTGATCCTACTTGCGGGCGTGTTATCACGCCTTCTACGTTCAGTCAACAGCTCCGAGACGACACTATCCATGCGTTACGACGGAGGTTTCAGCAATCCCTCTGCTCTCTGGACATAAACGCTATTGCATAGCCTTCTCTTCTTCGCTATATTTGGATTTTTCTGATAATAGCACAGACTCGGCTTTTTTTCAAACCGAATGATTTATCTCACCTCAAAGCGAGGCAACAGCAACTAGATCAAGTAATCCTGCCCATAAGCAGAGCGAGGTCGCCGATCGATCCACTGTAACCTCCTCATGTTATATTTATTGAGTTCTTGTACCCGTTAAGTTTAACCTCTTCATGCTCCAGATGAGTATTCAAGGTTTCGAAAAATATAAAATTGCCGGCAACGCCACATGATCAACAATCTCTTCCAATTTCTGATGCGACACCCATCCATTTTCAAGCAAAAACGTATAACGAATTTGCTCAAAAAGAATGAGTTTGGTCGCTTTAGGTGGGAGCTTTGTGATTTCTCCCCGTTGTACGGCCTGTTGAAGAACGTAATCCATAATCTTAATATTGGAAGCCGTTGCTTCGGCCAACATCTGGCTTGTCCGTTCTCGCTCCTGCTGGTTAATCATCTCGGAAAACAGCATTTTAAATAATCTAAACGGTCCTTGGTCGGACTCCAAAATAAAATGCTGACCAACAGATACTAAATGATCACGGAGACTGCCTTCGTCAAAATCCAAATTCTTGAATTTCTCTTCCGATTGTTGCATCCGTTGTTGGACAGCTGCAAACACTAAATCAAACGGAGTATCCCAATAACGATAAACCACCGAACGACTGGTATTCGCCTCACGAGCAATACGCGCAAAATTAATCGCGCTGTACCCTTCCGTCTCCAGCAGACGATACGTTGCTGCATAAATATCATTTTGTAGTTGGTCGCCGCGGCGGCGGCTTTTATTTGATTCCGTCATCACTCTTTCTCTCCTTGTACGTTCATTATACAGCAAACTGTATCTTAAATAAATAAGATCCATGTATGTATCTAATTGACTTTTTAAGATACACTATTGTATCCTAATTATAAAATTAGATACAGTGATGTATTTAAAGGAGAGGTAATCATGAAAGTTATTGTTTTAGGAGCATCGCACGGGGGTATTGAAGCGGTTGAAGCGTTACGATTGATGTGTCCGAAAGCGAACGTTCAATGGTATGACAAAGGAGACTTCTCCTCCACTTCGGCCAAGGAGCTTGAATCCATTCAACAACAAGGAGTATCCATCTTCGGCAACACTGAAATAACTAAAGTAGAACCTGGCAAACATCAAGTGGAAATATTCAATCATGCGACAGGGGAGACACGAAAGGAGGATTATGACAAGTTAATTTTAAGTCCAGGTGCAAAGCCATTTATTCTTCCTGTCCTTGGACATCATTTTAAAAACATCGGTACGATGAGCAGTCGACAAGACATATTCAATATGAGAAAACACGCTGCAGATCCAGATATCAAGAACGTTGTTATTGTTGGCGCAGGATACATTGGGACTGGAGCAGCTTCATTATTTGCCGAATCAGGGAAAAAAGTTACGTTAATGGACATCAACAATCGTCCTTTAAGCACCTATTTAGATAAAGAATTTACGGATGTACTTGAAAAAGAAATGAAAGATCGAGATGTGGAAATGGCACTAGGCAACTCGATCATCGAGTTTGTCGGTGATGAAAATGATAGAGTCATCGAGGTTGTAACTGCAAAAGGCACCTATTCAGCTGACCTGGTCATCTTGTCTGCCGGCAATCGTCCCAACGCGGAATGGTTGCGAGGCGCAGTGGAATTATTGCCGGATGGCAGAATTAAAACAGATGAATACATGCGTACAAGTGATCCCGATATTTTTGCCATTGGGGATGCAACAACGGTTTGGTACAATCCCGGGAAAATGCGGATGAATGTTTCATTAGGAACCAACGCGCGTCGTCAAGCACATTATGCAGTAAAAAACTTATTCGAAGCCATTCATCCGCTTCCTGGTGTTCAAGGCTCTTCAGGTGCGCATATTTTCGATTATTATTTCGCTACAGTTGGTTTGAATGATAAAACGGCAAAAAAGCTTGGCATTGAAATAAAATCCGTCTACTTGGAACAAGAAACAGCCCTGTTTTCTCCGGAGTCGACCCTTATGCTCAAACTGGTTTACGATCCAACAACTTTAGAGATTTTAGGGGGACAAATCATGTCTGAAGTTGATTTGACTGCTAATATCAATACGATCTCCCTTGCGATTCAAACCGGATGCACAATAGAACAATTGGCCTATGCCGACTTCTTCTTTCAGCCAGAATTAAACACACCATGGAATGTAATAAATACAGCAGGATTAAAAGCATTACTACAAGAGAATTTTATGTAACAGACTTTCATTTCGCACCAATGAGAATGTAAAAAGAGATTTTCAAATATAAGGAAAGTCTCTCAGATTGCAGACAAACTCCTTTGTTTCGAATAGAACTCAGGAGTTTGTCTTGTTTTGAAAGCTATGAAAAGAAAATTCCATTGAACCGCCGGCCTTGGCCACCTGACTTCCAGGGCCAGGTGGCTAACTTTTTGAGGTTCATGCAAGCAAAAACGAGCATGGCATGCGTTGAGAGTAAATTCGTTTGTTCTGTTCCGTACGGCGGAGGTGGTCTGCCTCCTCCAAGTAATCAGCCCAGACGTGGTGACTAATTTGCTTCGTAAAGTATTTTTTCGCTGAAGATCATCCAGATTATAAACTGCATCAAACCCCTTTAAATGAATGTTGAGCAAAGGTGTTCCAAAATTTCATCGGGTGAATAGCCACGAACATCCCTTTGATAAAAATATGAATCAATACTTATGGCGATCAGCAGCATATCTGCTTTGAATATACTATTTGGGCTTGGATGATCCGCTGTTGCCATCTCATCGAATAACTCGACTGCGATTTGATGCATTTTGTTATAGAGCGGATTCTGTGATTGATACGGAAGTCGCTTAGCTGACGCGGATCCCTTGCCTCCTGTTAACAGTTGTGCTTTCTTCTCAATGAAAGGCATGTAAATTTTGAGAATTCCTTTTAACCGTTGATCCGGCGGCTCTTGCTGATGCTGCAATAGATACTGCTCAATATCTTCGAAGAACCGAAGGACACTGTCTTTTATTAAATCCAAACACAATTCACCTTTATTGGCATAACGACGATATAGGGTGCCCGGACCTATCTGGGCTTCCGCTGCGATCTGGTTCATACTTACCTGGTCCACGCCGTTCTGCTCAAAAAGTTTATGGGCTGCGACCAATATTCGTTGACGATTCTCGGCGGCATCACGTCGTTCAATTCGCGACTGAATTACCTTGATTTCCTCAGACATGTTAACACCCCTAATACTAAACTTGGTTCATATTGACATGTGGAGACTTCTCCGCTTAATATAAAGAGGAGAGCTCTCCGTTTAATATTAATTTAAATTTAGTGCAAATTCAACAGAACTATGGTCGAAGGAGATTGAGGATGGATTCTATCGCAAAACCTATAAACGAAAAAGCATTACTGGCCCTATTATTAATTGCCTCATCATTGGCCACGATGAATGTCTATATGTTCAATATTGCTGTTCCATTTATTATTAAAGACTTGCATCTGTCCACTTCCGAAAGCAGTCTGGTAACGACGCTGTATGCAGTTGTACTAGCAGCAGGTTCGGGTACGTATGGAATATGTAGTTCCGCCTAAATATTTCAAACCCGAGAACAGAGGCAAAGCATTAAGCCTTGTGTCTACTACTTTCGCGCTGATGGGCGGAGTAGCCCCGGTCCTCAGTGGATTTATTATTCAACTGTTTGGTTGGCACGGTCTTTTTGTTGTTTCTCTCTTGATCGTATTTATTATCCCATTTGTTGTGAAACACTTCCCTACTAATGTTGCACAAGGGGAGAAATTCGATGTCTTAGGAGCTATATTATTCTCCTTGGCAGTAGGCATTCTGGTACTAGGTATCAGCCTAAATCCTTATCTTTTAATAATTGCTGTCCTGATGCTTATTGCGTTTTCATTCCACATACGCGGGAAGAACGCACCTTTTATCACCATCTCTTTACTCGCTAACAAAAACTACAGAAATTCCTTGCTCTCTGTATTTGCAGGCACATCTGCATATCCGGCCGCTTTATTTTTATTGCCCTTGGTTCTAAAACAGGGCGGTAACTTGCAAGCAAGCCTGATCGGCATCGTCATGTTCCCAGGCGCACTGATTGGTTCGTTGTTCGGCCCTTACACGGGAGCACTTTCACGCAAGTACAATGGCAGGATCATTATCCTAGCTGGTCATGGTTTTATGATTCTGGGAGCACTGCTTATGGCGGTTTTGCAAGACATGCCCATCGGCATTGGGATCGTCATGTTCATCTTTGCGCTCGGCTATACCACATTAGTATCATCCGCTGCCAATGTTGTGCCATCGACCTTGAAAAAGACGGAGATTGGTATCGGGATGGGACTCTTCACGCTTTTAAGTATTTTAGGAGGTGCATTTGGTCCTTCTATTTTAAGTCGATTTTTATCCTTCAATACTAACTTTACAATCTCCTTTATCATTGTCATCGTTATGTCAGTTATCGGCATTTTTCTAATACTCGCAACGCGAGCAGATAATTCCCAAGATGATCTGAACAGGCATCCGGCCAATGGCTTAAGGTGAATTTAGGGATATCCCCGTGTACGTAGGAACGTATCAAAAAGGCCTTCCCGCAGCGCAAGACCCTAATGCACCTGATCGTGAAGAGGATCATGCTGGACGACAGGAAGCACATCGGCAGCGTCGAGCTCGCCTTCAACGAGGAGACCGAAAAGCATTTTTTAAGCTTAACCCCTTCCGCTGAACCAATAGCGCAAGGGGCTTTTCCTTTATCCGACACTTTGAGCATTCTGTTACCCTGCACTATGGACAATGTCATACTCTGGCTGATTCGCACCTTACTGTACAGATACATCAAAGTCACACCATGCAAACAATATTACCGCTAAATTCGTTTTACTGTAGATCCTCAATAGAACCGGATCCCGCTATCCGTGTCTTTTTGGCCTTGACATGCGTTCCATGAACAAGGCTACCCTGCGCCTGCTCAAAAACCGAATCATTTGACCCATAAGGTAATTGTTACGGCCATCGATGATATAGCTGCGTCCTTGATCAATCCCGCGAAATCCGGCCTGTACAACCTTCTCCGGGGTCGAGAGCTTTTGGCCCGCCCCCATTTCCTCACTGCCGACCGCATCGAAAAACCCCGTCTCGGTTGCACCTGGACACAGTGCGAGCACGCGAACGCCTCTCCCGCGCGCTTCCGCCCATAGCGCCTCGGAGAAGGATAATACAAATGCTTTGGTAGCCCCATAAACGGCTGAATAAGCACAAGGCATGAACGCGGCCATCGATGCCACGTTAACGATGACTCCGTCCTTTCGCCTCAGCATATCGGGCAGCAACCGATGCGTAAGATCGACTAACGCAGCCGTGTTCAGCATGATCTCCTCCTGCTCGCGCTCCGGGTCTATTTCTTCGAAACGGCCATAGGTGCCAACGCCTGCGTTGTTGATGAGAATATCCACGGACAAGCCCAGTTCGGAAATTTGTTTGGCCAATTGGCGCGAGGCGTTCGCTTTGGACAAATCGCAAGCGAGTGCATAAGCCTGTACGCCATACTGGCGGTTGATTTCCTTGGCCATTGAATCCAGTTTGTCCTTGGAGCGCGCTGCCAGAACAACATGACAGCCTTGTGCCGCCAGTTCGTTGGCATACGCTTTCCCTATTCCGGATGAAGCACCGGTGACTACTGCTAGCTTGTTACGATAAGTATACTTGATCAAGAAAAAAACCTCCTATTTAGAACCTAACTGACTTATCTTCATCGTACTGTCGATAGGCATGGGTTAACCACATCATGTTTATACTATTAGCGGGATTAATAGCCTCGGTACTCGTTATGGTTCTCTTTTGTAGAAACGGCATTCAACAAAGATTATAATAATCATGTATAGAGTGCTTTTGGTCTATTTGGTTAATAGCGATATGTATCTTCCATATGAGTAAATAGAGGTGACCCACTTGAAAATGAATCGTTCCTCATCCGCATTGGGTGACTTCCTTAAATCGCGCAGAGAACGGTTGCAGCCTTCAGAGGCCGGGATTCAGCCGCTGCCCGGACGAAGACGCACTCCGGGACTTCGAAGAGAAGAAGTCTCTTATCTTGCCAATATAAGCGTGACTTACTATGCCTGGCTGGAGCAAGGCAAAGAGGTTAATCCTTCGCCGGAAGTGCTGCTAAGTATCAGCAAAGCGCTTCAGCTTGACGATGACGAGCAGAAGCATCTATTCGATCTGGCCAATGTAGATGTGGCGAGCGTCGTCACAGTGCCAAATAACGGTGGACCGGATACGGGAGTTCTGCAGAAAATCGTAAATCAACTGCATTATCCTTCTTTTATCACAGACGAAGGTACGGATGTTATCGCTTGGAATCGGGCAGCGGAACTGATCGTAGCCGATTTCGGCAGTCTGCCGGACAACGAACGGAATATGATGGACATTATGTTTTTAAAGCCGGATTACCGCAACAGACTGGTGAATTGGGAAGCCGCTGCCCGTTACTCTGTAGCCGTTCTGCGGGCAGGCTTCGATCTTTACAAGAACAACCCGTTATATATGGAACGGTTTGAACGCTTGACGCGGGAAAGCGTAGAGTTCGTACATTTCTGGGAGCTGTATGAAATCAAACAAAAACGCGTAGCCACCGCTTTATTCCGTGTTCCTGACGCACAGGAGATGGAGTTCGAGCTCCATTCCGCGGCTGTAATCGATAATGACCCGGGACTGCACTGGTGTTTCTTTGTTCCGGTGCCCGGTTCAGGCACGGAGGAGAGATTATTGCGTTTACTTGAGCAGGACAGGCAGCTACCGTAGACTGTTACTCCTGTTAATAGAATAGGCGTGCTGTGGCTAGCACCCTCCAGTTGCTTGTATGATTCAGTGGAAGACAACGATTGGGAGGGTATTTAGTATGCAAACATGGTTCATTACAGGAGCGTCAGGAGGCTTGGCTTCACGTATAACTCGCCGGTTGCTTGATAGAGGGGACCGTGTAGCCGCAACGGTACGCAAGCCGGGGGTGCTGGATGATCTGCAGGCACAGTATGGCTCTGGGCTATGGCAGGCTAATTTAGATCTGACAAACCCTCAGCAAATTGCTGAAGTCGTGGAACGTGCATTTTCAGAACTGGGCACGATCGATGTGTTTGTCAATAATGCAGCCTATGGCTTGTATGGCGCAGTGGAAGAAGCAAGCGACAGGCAAATTGAGCATCAGTTTATGACCAATGTGCTTGGCTCCCTGCGTGCAGCGCGTGCAGTCCTGCCCTTTTTCCGCAAGCAGGGCGGCGGTCACATCGTACAGATTTCGAGTATGGCGGGTTATTATTCTATTCCGGGTATGGGACTGTATTGCTCTTCGAAATGGGCGGTCGAAGGAGCCTTTGAAGCGCTAGCTAAGGAAGTGGCTCCGTTCAATATTAAGACCACTATGGTGGAGCCCGGTGGAATCCGAACGAATTTCATTACAAGCAACGCCGTATTCGGCGAGAGGATGGACGAATACCGGGATACGGAGGCGGGCCGATTCGTTAGCCTGATGAAGGGAGAACTGCCTGGTATAGATATGGGCATGTTCAATCAAATGGTTGTCGGCGATCCGGATAAAATGGCGCAGCAGATTATCCGTCGTGTCGACCAGGGAGAGGGGCCGATACGTATGGCGTTGGGCAGTGACGCCTACGAGCAAATCCGGGCAGCCCTGCTGGACAGACTGGCCGCTCTGGAAGCACAGAAAGAGCTGGCCTACTCCACTGATTCAGATGATGTGGTAAAACCATTTTAAAGGATAACAAAGAATTCGACATCCACGGCAACTGATATGCTCCTCTGAAGTAGTCGGTTTATTTATTAAACCTGCTCACTTAAAGGGGAGCATTTTTAAAACTTGCCGTTACTTATGATACAGTTCTCCGTTTCACCTATAGAACAAAATTAAAAGACATCCGCTCGGATGTCTTGATTCATGCCGAATAAGACTTCTGATTGCCTTCCTATACTAAACTCTTCGAGAAGATTCAAGCTGCTCTGAATGCTGGCTCTGATAATCGATTAACAGTTGCTGCATCTTATCCACCGTGCCATCTGGATGAGGAACATGAATGGAAACGGTCAAATTAGAATCGTTCAAGTAATGAAATGAAACCAGATCAAAATTCAAGATCCCGAGATTCGGACAATGCAGCGTCTTAGGAGCATCCATAGCATCGAGAACCTCGTGGGAATCCCAAAATTCTCGAAACTCTCTGCTAGCCTGTGAAAGCGCCTCGAACTGCTCGGACCACCAAGGATCGTCGACGTGACGGGCATACCCGGCATGGAAATTGGCAACGATTCGCCGAGCATGCAGTTCCCATTGGTCTCCCTTTGCATAGCGGAAACGGGGAGAAGTAAACGTCATCCAGACCAAATTCCGCTCCCTATCCGACATCACCGTGAGATTCCCATTTAATGCGCAGTAGGCCTCATTCCAGGCAATGATGTTCATGCGCGCATCCATGACATTCGCAGGGGAAAGGTTCTGGCTATCCAAAAAACGTTGAAGTTCCGGTGTTACCTTAGAGGGTTGCTTCGTACCGGCCAAGGGAAATTGTTTACGGGCAAGATGGTACAGATGCCTGCGTTCCGATTCATCTAACCGAAGGACTTTCGCTATTCGATCAAGCACCTCAGCGGATACGTTGATATGACGCCCTTGTTCCAAATAGGTGTACCAATCCAATCCCACATCTGCCAGCAGAGCTACCTCGCTGCGACGAAGTCCGGGTGTTCGTCTGCGTCCGGAATCCGGCAAACCTGCTTGCTCTGGGGTTATTCGTTCACGGCGTGAACGCAAAAAACGGGACAATTCCTCATAACGGTCCAATCTGTCTTCCATGTCCTCCATACCTCCTACCTATTCATGAACGTAGGATTTCCAATCCTACGATAACTAGATCTCTTCCTAGCCTCTTCGGGTCCATTTAGACTAGTTTATGTCCTCCTTAGGAGGAATAGCAAGAATGGATAGACAGTGATGATCGGTCCCACCTGTTCAACTCCATTCAGACCCTATCATTGAGGTGATGAAAATGAAAGTAGCCGCCATAGTCGGAAGCATTCGCAAAGATTCATACAACCTAAAGCTGGCCCGTTATATTCAAAACCGTTATCAGCATCTTTTTCAGTTGGATGTGCTGAACATTCGGGATCTCCCCTTTTACGATCAGGATATCGAGTCTGTTCCGCCCCAGCCGGTTATCGATTTTAAGGCGAACGTCGCTGCTGCCGACGCGGTGTTATGGATCACTCCGGAATATAATTCGACCATTCCCGGCGTCATGGCGAACGCGATTGACTGGTTATCCCGCGTGGATCGAGTCATGATCGGAAAGCCCTCATGGATCGTCGGATCTTCCATGGGATTGTTGGGATCGGTCAAAGCGCAGGGCCATCTGCGTGACATTCTGTTCGCATCCGGTATTTCCTCGCCTCTGTTGCCTGGAAATGAAGTGTACATTGGTTTTGTTCATGAGAAGTTTAACGAGAAGGGTGAGCTGACCGATGAACCTACCATTCAGTACCTTGATCTTGTAACCGACAATTTCGTGAAATGGATGAAAGAGCTCTCCCAATTGAAGCAGCTCCAAAGTCAAAAATAAACAGAAAGAAAACTAGGAGGGAGTAAGATGTTTGAGCATATCGTGCTATTGAAATTCAAGCCCGATGTTCCTATTGAAGTAAAAGAAAGTGCAATAAAGCGTGCATATGACTTTAAAGGGAATATTCCGGGGATCGTGGAGCTTAGCGCCGGGATTAACGTTACGGAGGAAATAGAGCATATGCAGGGGTTTACGCTGGGAATCAGAGTCACTTTCGAGAATCAACAGGCTTGCCGGGAGTATATTCAGCACCCCCTGCATCAAGGATTATTGCAATCCATCGGCCCGTTTGTTGAAGGAATCGTCGTTATGGATTACCCGTTTGCTTAATGCTCCCCTTTAAAACACATTAGAAAGGAGAGATTGCTGAAATGGATGAGAAGCTTGCCGGCAAAGTTGCCCTGGTCACTGGAGCATCCAGAGGAATCGGCAGAACCATTGCCGAGTATTTAGCGAATCATGGCGCCAAGGCGGTTATCAATTTTGCGAATCGTTCAGCGATGTTACGGAAGCGGATTACGACCAGCTATTTGCAATTGCGGCATGGCATTCACCTGCAAATAGTATAGTTAAAAATTTCATTTATGCCAGTGTACCACACCAGCTTGAGGGATATAATGACGATGTATTAAGAAGAGGAGGGAAGTCATTTTGACTATTGAACGTTTTCAAATTCAGGTCTCTGATGAAATCCTGAACGATCTGCAATACAGAATCCATCATATCCGCTGGCCGGATCAATTGGAAAATGCGAATTGGGAACGGGGCACGGAATTAAATTACTTAAAATCGCTAGTTTCGTATTGGAGGGACCATTATGATTGGCGCGCACAAGAAGCCAAGTTGAACCGCTTCTCCCAGTTTCGCTGCAAGATCGATGGGATCGACGTGCACTTCGTACATGAACGCGGTAAAGGTCCTAACCCTTTGCCCCTGATTCTTACTCACGGATGGCCCGACAGTTACCTGCGTTACCAAAAAATCATCCCGCTGCTTACGGATCCGGCCAGCCATGGCGGAAACCCCGAGGACGCTTTTGACGTAATCGTCCCTTCATTACCTGGCTTTGGATTCTCCAGCCGTCCTAAACATCCCGGGGTCAACAATTTTCATGTCGCCGAAATGTGGGTTAAGCTCATGACCGAAGAATTAGGCTACAGTAAATTCGCTGCCGCCGGTGGGGATATGGGCTCCGGTGTGACCAGATACCTGGCGGCAAACCATCCCGAACGGTTATACGGAATCCATCTGACCGATATCGGGATTATCCGAGATCTCATAGCTTCATCTGATCAGGCCACGCTTTCGGAAGAAGAGCGGCAATACCAGAATAATGCTTCGGCATGGATGGCTCAGGAGGGCGGCTATATGTCCATTCAATCGACGCGCCCCCAAACCCTTGCATATGGACTTTCCGACTCGCCCGTAGGTTTGGCCGGTTGGCTGACGGAGAAATTCCGATCATGGAGCGATTGTAACGGCGATCTTGCGCAAAAATTCAGCGAGGATGAACTCCTTACGCATATCATGATATATTGGGTGACGAACACCATAGGATCGACAGCGCATATGTATTATGATAATGCGCATTCTTTGCCGCCAATCGGCTACATCGAGGTTCCGACTGGCCTTGCCCTATTCCCGGCGGATATCCTGTTGCCGCCCAAGGAATGGGCCATGCGCAACCTGAATGTAACCCGCTGGACTTCGATGCCCCGCGGCGGACATTTTACCGCTCTGGAGGAACCAGAGCTTTTTGCCGATGACATTCGCGCATTCTTCAGACCTTTTAGAACGAAAAGCTGGTGAATCAGAACCGTTTCTAAATACACTGTCTAGCAGATAATAAGAAAAGTAGACGGACCGTGGTCATCCCCTGACCCTGCATCGTTGCCGCTCAGTTCCCCTGTCGGGAAACGAGCGGCTTTCTCTTGACCTTGAAAGTACCTTGAGCCGGATAATTGACAATCCTTATCAACCACGGTTTTGTTACAAAAGTTATTTACTTTAATTAAATACCTTTTTAACAAAGTTAATAAGCTTGGACTTTAAGTCATCACCGTGCTCTCCCCTATGGTACATATCTGTTCCGTGATAACCACTCTCATCCACAATTAGCTCTTTATCCGTGGCTCCGGATGCTTGATATAATTTGCGCACTTCTTGTTCAATTGAGCCTCCATAATCGCCAGGTGAAAAAACAAACATGGACGGTGCTTTAATCTTCTCAACGCTCGGAATGGAATCAAGGGGCCCACATTGTGCAGGAGAAGAAAGAATAATCAGCCCCTCAATAGGCAGCGCCTGACGAACGCCTGCAATGATTGCTGTACTACCGCCACATGATGCTCCCGCCAAAAACACTCTTTTTGCACCCAATCGTTTGAGTTCACTTAAGGCAGCATCTGCATCACGATCTATATTCTGATTATCCTCCGGAAAATTCTGTGAGGCACCATGATTACGATATTCAGGAATAACAACCAGATACCCACTGTCAGCCAGTTCAGTTCCCATGTCAAGAAAAGAGCAAATGTTATAGCCTTGCTCGTGTGCAAGCAGGACTCCTTTATCTCCACTGCCTAGCACAAGTGCAGACAGATACACCCCATCACTGGTTGTTAATGTAGTTGCTTTATTGCGCAGCTCATCCGGAACACAACTATTCACAAGATGCCCGTTAGAAGACTTCACCGAACGATCCGGCCAGGCAGGATCATATTCAACCGGTTTGTTTGGGGGTATGTTCTTCACTTCGGCAACGGGTGTTTCAGGTACAGCAGTTTCTACAAGTTTCGTATGTTGAGGTTGATCAGATAGAGATTGATTTTCATTTGAAGATATAGGCATTTTGGTGGTGCATCCTGTAATCGTTAATAATAAAATGAGCAATACAAATACCATTTTTGTTCCCTTAGAAAATACGTTCATTGATTTTCTACACCTCCAACTATTACTGAAATTATAAGTGATGATTGAGCTCTATTCCATTCGTTCTGCTACAAACCCGTTCTGCATACAGCTTTGGGTTAAGGTCCGCGTCCAATGTCACCCTGCCATCCGTAACTTCGTATTTGGGATGGCCCATTTCATGTTCCGTATACATCTCGTTCAGATGCAGCATTTTTATATACTGCTCGTAAAGATGACCTTTACAATGATTTTGAAACTCCAATTTCGCAATCCCCCTCTCTTGTAGTTAGCGGACCAAGTTCAGTGACCGCACCAGACTGCGATCCTTTTTGTTCAGTACTGAAAAAAATTAATCTTAGCAAAACCGATAATGACAATCAATATCATTTGAAATTGAAAAACTATGTCCTCTTGACGGAAGACGATCCGGATGAGACCGTTACTGGAGACGATTACAGAAGAAACTAAAACAGCCTTAGCCCGGTGGAAGCTCGAGCTGAAGCTGTTTAGACACTTTGTTTTATTCCACTGTCTACTTGACAATATCACTAATTACCCGTTTGCTTAATGTTCCCGATACTTGTCGTGCTGAAGCGTGGCATCTCCGGGAGCAGGCCCGCATCGAGCTTTAATTATTGGGCCTACCTTCTTTTTAGCTTTATGTCAATAAAATCAACGATCTGCTGAAGCGAGGAAATTTGAAACATAATATGTTCACGTTGACTTCTTAATTGATCCACCAGTTCAGGAAGAGTGGCGGGATCCGAATCGACTGAGGCAGCCAAAAATGGTCGCATCGCCTCGAGCGACATTCCCGTTTTTTTGAGGCAGGTTATTTGCTTGATCCTATAAATGTCTTCTTTACGATAAAAGCGATGCCTGTTTTCCTTCCGTTCTGCCTGAGGCAGCAGCATGATCTTTTCGTAATAGCGGATTGTATCCTCGGAAATACCGGTTTGCCCGGCGACTTGCTTGATCGTAAAAGTTTGTTCTTCCATCATGTCTCCTCCCTAAATTGCCGTTTTGAGCATTTTACATCTTGGAGCTGACTCCAAGTCAACCCTAATTCCATCACTTCTCCTTGGGCGATTTTTTATTTTCGCGCCTTGACTTGGAATCGACTCCAACTTTTATTATGGGATCTGCGGGAGAAAACTCCCGACAACCATCTATCTTAAGAAGGGCAGGAACATATTATGGAACTAAAGATTACCGCACCCTCTCCAGTCGTCTCGGTAAAGCCGATCGTGCTTTCAGCCCCGGGCCGTGGCGAGAATCTGCAAGTGAGAGTCTCCGCGCCGACGACCGGTCGTAACTTACCTATCATTGTTTTCTCACACGGTTCTGGCTCATCGTTAGAGGGTTACGGCCCCTTGGTTGACTTCTGGGCCGCACACGGCTTCGTAGTCATTCAACCTACCCATCTCGACTCAAGGACATTGGGTCTCCCTCAGGACGATCCCCGCACACCACGGATATGGCGTTTCCGAGTGGAAGACATGAAGCGCATCCTTGATCAGCTTGATTTCCTGGAATCTGCCGTTCCCGGCCTCAGCGGGCGCCTTGACCGAAGCCGCATCGCCGCAGCCGGACATTCCTTCGGCGGCCAAACGGCGGGCAACTTGTTAGGCTTGCGAGTCCTCAACCCCGAGACCAAGAAGGAAGAGGACCTGTCCGACTCGCGCATCAAAGCAGGCGTGCTATTCGCCACCGCTGGGCAAGGTGGGGACAGCCTGACACCGTTCGCGGCCGAGAAAATGCCGCATCTGAACGTAAGCTTCGAGCACATGACCAAGCCCACTCTCGTGGTCGTCGGGGATCAGGACGACACTCCTAACAAATATCAGCTAACCGTTCGCGGGCCGGATTGGATGACCGACCCTTACTTCCTCAGCCCGGGAGCAGAAAGCCTGCTCACCCTTTTTGGCGCAGAACACTCACTTGGAGGGATCGCTGGTTACGAGGTTACAGAAACAACAGATGAAAACCCAGAACGGGTTGCCCTGATCCAGAAGGTTACATGGGCTTACCTTCGACATATTCTCGATATTGAGCAGACCAACTGGTCGGCAGTGAAACAGACTTTGTCCGAGACGCCCCATCCAATGGGTCGAATTGAATCCAAATAAAGCTCTAGAAAGACAGCGAGCTCTCCCGCCGGCCCAATGCCTGTGAGGGAGCTCGCTCTCTTTTACTGGCTTCTTGAGGTACGTCAGAGATAGAAGTCAACCATATCTCCAAACAGCCGTTTAATAAATTCGAGCTCGCTTTCGTTATAACTTTCCAAAAATTCGTACATTCTTTGCCTTTCCTTCGCATGAAGCTCATGATGAGCAGCAAATAGCTTTTTGCCGACAGGCGTTAACCGAAAATACACTTCCTTTTTGTTATCGTTGAGCTGGGCTTTTCGCACCCAACCTGCCTTTAGTAATTTGTTTGCGATCTTGGAGGTATTTCCTTTGCTTAAATTTATTCTCTCCGCGATGGAAGTGAGATTGATCGGCTCCTGCTCTCCGATGCACGCAATGGTGTGCAGTTCCGTCATATTCAAGCTGAATTCCGATTCAATGTGCTTCCGGATATCCTCCAGGTATGTGGCAGTTATTCGGGTTTCATATTGCTCTTTTTGCTCAAGAAACTGAACGAAAAATTCATGAATGGCGGTTTTGGTTTTGTTCTTACTGGCAGTTTCCATGATTATGCTGACTCCCTCGACTTATTTGTTTATTATATCATATATTGTTTCCTTAGAAACAAACGATCATACTCATATTAAGATTGGGGTTGACAGGATAAAGAATAAATAAGTACAATGATATTGTTTCATATGAAACAAAAATTATATATAGTTTTTATCATACCCTTTTTAACAAGCAATAAAAAGATTCTACCGAAACAATAATTAATGAAGGAGGTGCATACCTACCAATGGAACTCGTGAATCCGAAGACATTGACGGATAAGGTTACATCTGTAATTTCTCATGTCGTGGTAACTACTGCCTCCAAACTGGCCTTCATCTCAGGTCAGGTTTCTGTAGATGAAACAGGAGCATTGGTCGGTTCAGGGGACTATTACGCGCAAGCGGTTCAAGTGTTCACCAATCTTAAGTATGCATTGGAAGCCGTGCGAGCGGATCCATTGTACATTGGAAAGATGAATATCTTTGTGGTAAACCACAACCCGGAATTGATTTCGATTATTTTTGATGCAGGATTTTATGTGTTTGGCCCTAACTGGCCGAAGACAGCAAGTACCTATATAGGCGTTCAAGCACTAGCCGATCCTGAATGGCTTATCGAAATAGACGCTATCGTGATCTTCCCATAATGTTTAAGAAAAGAGGTTATTTATATGAAATATGAAGTCATCCTTATCGGTGGCGGACCTGTCGGCATGATGTTGGCTGGGGAATTGGCATTAGCCGGTGTAAAGGTCTGCGTCATTGAACGATTAAAAGAGACAACTCCATATTCACGTGCGCTTACCGTCCATCCACGAACCCTTGAAATATTAGATATGCGTGGAGTGAAATCACAATTAATCAGTCAAGGCCGCTTACTTTCGAGAGGACATTTTGCCGGATTAGAAACCCCCTTGGATTTCTCGGTGTTGGATTCTTCTTCCAATCACACCCTCTTTTTACCGCAGAGTGAGACGGAGAAGGTGCTGGAGGAATGGGCGCTTAGCCTTGGCGCAGAGGTCCGGAGAGAGGTTGAGGCTCTATCTGTGCACCAGGATGAGGATGGGGTTGACGTTAAGATCGCGGGACCTCATGGAGAAACAACGTTAAGATCAGCTTATGTGGTAGGTACGGATGGAGCTAGAAGTTTGGTTCGCAAGCATGCAAACATATCATTTGAAGGTACAGATGCGACCTTCACGGCTATTCTGGGGGATGCCGTTCTATCTGAATTGGCTCCTATGAGTGTCATATCCCGGATTACAGAAAAAGGATTGGTCAGCATCATGCCAATCAATGATCATATCTACCGAGTCTTGATGATCGATATGGAGAGACGTAACATCTCTAAGGATGAGAAGGTTACATTGGAAGAGTTTCGTTCATCGCTCATCCGTACGACCGGAAGCGACTTGGGATTGAACGATGTGATATGGATGTCCCGTTTCGGAAATGCGACGCGGCAAGCGGGACGCTATCGGAATGGTCGATTGTTTTTGGCCGGAGATTCGGCGCACATTCATTTTCCGGCTGGTGGACAGGGAATGAACGTCGGCTTACAAGAAGCGATGAACTTAGGCTGGAAGCTTGCAGGAGCAATCAAAGGCTGGGCTCCGGACTGGCTATTGGACAGTTATCATACCGAACGTTTCCCATGGAATACGGCCTTGCTCCGGAATACCGAGGTCCAAACCCTGCTTCTGGACGTGACTCCTCCCATCATGGAGCTGCGAAGCATGCTGGCTGATCTGATTCAAATACCGGAGGCTAATTATCAAATCGCTGCACAGATTTCCGCCATGGATGTACATTATGCATCCGACGCAGAAGCGCCTTCCCATCCTTTAAACGGGAAACGGTTCAAGGATCTCAGCTTAAAGCTAAAAGATGGACAATTGATGAACTCCTATCCTCTCCTGCACAAAGGTACTTTTCTTCTGTTGCAATTCCATTCTAATGAACAGCATAGCGGTCAATGGGAAACGTATAGCAACCTTCAAGTTGTACATGCCTCATTGGCTGAGGCTGACGCGGATTGGAACGACGTCCACACGGCGCTGATTCGGCCGGATGGACATATTGCCTGGGCGATTCCTCTATCCGATCCGAATCCCATGCAAACCATAAATGAAGGAATCACTCGCTGGTGCGGAAACATTACGGATTAGTAATTCGTTTGAGGTGTGTGACCGCCTCCCCCTGACCCAGTAAGGTCTGTAGATGATTGAACAAGCACCGTCCTTTATGTCAATGGAATCAAGTTCTTATCCTCAGGTTAGGATAAAACTTGATTCCTTAAATCCCTCTCCCCAATTCTGCAGAACGCATCATCACAGCCTTGATCCAGGCGCTTTACCACTATTTGTGGTACGGTTCAACTTAACGCACCCGGTCCAGAAGCTATAATCAAACAACATGCACAGCAGGCCACCGAAGAAATCGGTGACCTGATCTGATATTATTTGTTCAACTTATATAGAAGCCTGGTTTTTCAAACTTCCGCATTGCCGGTTACGCCCGCAGCTGCAGATCGGCGACGCATGGATAATGAAATAATAGCCGGGATGAGTCCAATGGCAACGAAAGCTCCGCCAAGCAAACCAACGGATGCTAGCGAGATGCTTTCTACAACAATGCCTCCGATTACAGCCCCTACAGCCATGCCCAACTGCACAATAGAATTATTCAAACTCAGGATAATCCCCGAAGCCTGAGGAGCCATGCCGATTAAATAAACTTGTTGAACCGGCCCCGTCGACCAGGCGAAAAAGGACCATAACATAAGCAAAGGCAACACGATCATGGACGAGTGGGAGAACGCCGTCAGTAATAATAATATTCCCGAGTGAAAGAGCAAGCCTCCAATCATCGTACGGGGGATACCCCATTTATCTGCACCGTAACCGCCAACTTGGGACCCTATGAGACTGGCCAGCCCAAACGCAAACAACCCGATGTTTACCATCCCTTCGCTCATCCCCGTAATGTCCAGAAGAAACGGCGTTATATAGGTGTACAGCATCGTATAGCCCAATATCCAGAAAAAACTGATGGAAAGCGCGACCGTGATTCGTGGGCTTTTTAATAAGGCAAGCTGTTCCCGAATAGGTACGGGAGCCTCTCCTTCCGATCTCGGAATCGCCAGCAAAAGGACCAGCATCGCGATTAAGCTCAGGGCTCCGACTCCCGTAAAGATGATTTTCCAATCATGTGAGCCCGCAATGATTCTCCCAAGCGGAACCCCTAAAATAAGTGCGAGATTAAAGCCCACTAGAACCGTGGCGATTGCGCTGCCCTGTTTTCCTGGATGAGATATTTTAGCGGCAACCGTCAGGGCGACGACCATAAATACCCCCGTGCTGATCGCCAAGATAATTCTTGCTCCAAGCAGCATGCCGTAGCCTGTAGTTGTGACCGTGATCAAGTTCCCTACGAAAAATAATCCCAAAGCCGACAGCATCAGCTTTCTTCGATCCATTTTTGCCGTGAGCGCAATTAGGATCGGGGTGCCGATGGCATAAGCAAGCGAGTAAACCGTAATCAACTGCCCGGCCGCCGCTACCGACACTCCAAAATCACTTGCAAGCATATCCAAGATGCCGGCAATCACGAACTCTGAAGTTCCAACTAAAAAGCTGACAATGGCTAAAATATAAATTTTCCATGAATTTCCCATCTATTTCACCTCTTTTCATTTCAACAGATCTAAATCTATAGAAATCATATTTAAAAAAAATGCTCACTTCGCCGACTTCACTTCTCGGCCCAATCAAGCCTCCTCGTTCCCAGCGTTCGTGGTCTGCTTTAAGCGTTATGGCCAGATGTCTGACGTGCCAGCTCCTTACGGACAATCGGCGCTACTTTGGTCCCGAGAAGCTCAATCGTCTGCAGCAAATCGCGATGCGGCAAGGAACTGAAATCGTTGTACATCATGAAGCGAGTCAAGCCAAGATTCTTATGCAGCAGCACGATTTTTTCTGCGACGTATTCGGGATCACCGACGTATAGAGCGCCATGAAGGTTACGGGCTGAATCGTACGAGTCACGTGTATAGGTAGACCAGCCTCGTTCCCGTCCAATGTGGTTCATTTGGCCAGCCATGACAGGGTAATACCGCTTAGCAGCCTCTTGTGCCGTATTCGAAATAAAGCCATGCGAATGTGTAGCAATTTGCAGCTTATTCGGATCGTGACCAGCTTTCACGGCGGCTTCTTTATAAAGCTTCACTAAGGGTGCGAATCTTTGCGGCTCCCCTCCCAGAATTGAGAAGGCAATAGGAAGTCCCAGCAAGCCGGCCCGAACAGCTGATTCCGGATTGCCGCCCGTACCGATCCAGACAGGCAAAGGCTCCTGCAGTGCACGAGGATAGACGCCCATGTTGTCAATCGCCGGGCGATGACCGCCACGCCAGGTCACCTTTTCGGAAGCGCGAATCTTCAACAGCAGTTCCAGTTTCTCTTCATACAATTCCTCGTAATCTTTCAGGTCATAGCCGAATAGCGGGAACGATTCAATGAACGACCCCCGTCCGGCCATGATCTCCGCTCGCCCGTTCGACAGACCGTCCAACGTTGCAAAGTCCTGATATATCCGCACCGGATCGTCCGAAGATAGCACCGTCACTGCGCTCGAGAGCCGGATCCGCTTCGTTGTAGCTGCAGCTGCGGCCAGAATGACAGCTGGCGAGGAGCTTGTGTATTCGATGCGATGATGCTCGCCGATGGCATAGACGTCAAGGCCGACCTGATCTGCCAATTGGATTTCTTCGATCGCCTGGCGCAGCCTCTGGGCATGCGAGACACCGCCATTTCCGGGATTTGCATGAAGGAAGGTGCTCATTCCAATCTCCATCGTATTCGTTTGACCGCTCATAGTTATTCTCTCCTTCATAATATGGATTAGGGGGGATTAGTAAAAAACTGTTGAATAATCATTCCAAATCGACTCGTTCGTTAAAATCGGTTTAAGTATAAACCCCAATCAATTCTATAGTTCTAAATTTATAGAATTGATTTCCGAAAAAATTACGCCAACAAAAAGGGCGCAAATTTTTCCGCTATTTCTCGATTGACGTTATAGTGAATAAACGATCCATTCTTGCGAGAATCAATCAAGCCAGAGTCCGTCAATTGCTTTAAATGATGCGATAGCGTCGAGCCTGCAACCGACTCAAGCCTTTCACCGACGGCAGTGAAGCATAAATTGCTTTCTTTCGCGAGCAGTAAAGCGATTTTCAACCGGGTTGGTTCCCCCAAAGCTTTATACACTTTAACCGCTTGCCCGATATCTTCTTGATTTTCTCCCACTGTTTCCATCCACCTCCCCGCGCATCTTCTGCAGTTCTATAACTATCGAAATCAAGTTTAGCACCATGTCGTTCAAATGTAAAGGGCAGAGCTGAACCCTGCTCCCTCTACCCTCGCTAATTTTATTCCTCGACGGCGATGCCGGCTGCTCTTAAATGCCCGTAGGCAACGATTCTGCTAAACTGAGATGAAACTTCATCTGCAGGAAGGGGTTTATCGTTTTTAATCCACCAAATTACAATCCCCATGAATGACGATCCGAGGTATTCGATCAATAATTCCTTGGATATCGCTAATGGTGAGTTTCCCTGAGCAGGTTTCCACCCCTCAATTAATTTATCTTTAATGATATTTTCCATTTTCGCTTGAAACTGATAGATTCTATTCTCATCTATTAACATGGAATGATAAAAGGTCAAATTTAGAGAAATATGCTCCAGTACAGTTTGCATGACTGTCTCGAGTAGAGAAATACTGAAAGGATTCATGCTGATGGGACAAAGAACGACCGCATCCTTTAATTCGCTCAACAATTCATTCATACATGTATCTAATAAATCAGGCTTGTTTTGGTAGTGGAGATAAAATGTGTTTCGATTGATCATAGCCCGATCGGCAATATCCTGGATCGTTATGGATTCATATCCCTTTTCCTGAATAAGCTCATAAAACGCCTTTCGAATCGATTGTTTCGTGCGCAGTATTCTTAAGTCGGTTTTCTTGTTCATTGTTTTCGTTCCCCCTACATTTATTTAGGTCGTTAAGCGACAAAGTTTTATGAGTTGTCTGTTATCCATCATAACTAAAAATATTGAATATTGAGCGTTATATTAGCCTCTATTATAATGAGCAAGAGATAAATAAACAACATATTGTTCAATATTTATCTAGATGACTAAATAACTCTAAAGAGGATTTTCCAATGACATTCAACCATCTACATGAGCTTGTTCGTAAGGCAGTCGCCGTACTGGAAAGTTTTGAGAGCGGCAATCCCGAAGCGATTACGGCTTACGTTCATCCAGATCAATATATTCAGCATAACCAGGCCTTACTCGATGGTCGTGAAACCATGCTTGGTGCTCTAGATCATTTAAAGGAAATTGGTACAAAGGTAAGCATTAAGCGGGCTTTAGTTGACGGAAATTATGTGGCACTTCATTCTGTATATCATTTTCACGGCCCTAAAATCGTATTTGATATCTTCCGTTTTGAGAATGGACTAATCGTTGAGCACTGGGATAATTTGCAAGAGATGGTGGAGAAGACACCAAGCAATCATACAATGATTGACGGACCGGTTACGATTAAGGATATCGACAAAACGGATGCCAACAAGGCATTTGTCAGAAGCTATGTTGAGAACATCTTGCTCGGGAAGAACCCTGACCTGCTTGCCTCTTACTTTGATGGAGATCACTACATTCAGCATAGTCCGCATATTGCAGATGGACTTTCAGGTCTTCACGCTGCTTTGCAGGCTCTGAAGGAGAAAAATGTTGAGTTTCAATATACTTATGTCCATCAAGTTATCGGTCAAGGCGATTTTGTTCTTACAATGAGTGAAGGTCTGTTTGATGGTCAGCATACCGCTTTCTACGATTTGTTCCGCGTAGAGGATGAAAAGATCGCTGAGCATTGGGACGTAATCGAGGCCATCTTGCCGGCAGAAAAACGAAAAAATTCGAACAGTAGATTTTGAAGTTTGTGTAGCTGAATCGCAAGAAAGACATCGCCGAAATTTAAGTGCGGTGATGTCTTTCGATTTTACGAATGTACTTGAGTGATCATTTTTTTAATGAAATGGATACAGAAGCGTTGCTGCAGCAACGCTATTTTTGTTCATTGCCATGAAGTGACCGTGTGATGCAGCCATATTATATGGTGGTCCTTTCACAATGAACATTGCCGTTGATAATCAACCATATGTTCATTATAAAGAGACAAGGAGTAGTGGATCATGAAAATGCTGACACAAAAAATGATGTGGCTGGGAATGGTGCTCGTCCTGATCGTGTTGACCGTATTCGGGGTAGCGATGATGGGATCGGTGCTTGGATCGAAGCCAAAGGAGGTCCCGGTGGCCCTCGTTATCCTGGACCAGCCGGCGGAGCTGCCGACTGGAGGAACGTTTGCGGTAGGGGAAATGATCCGGGAAAAGTTGCTGTCGAGCCCAGCAATGCCGTTCGTCTGGCATGTCGTGGATTCCGAGGAAAAGGCCCGGGAAGGACTGTATAAACGCGAATATTACGGAGCGATGGTGATTCCGGCGGATCTGAGCAGCGGTTTACTCTCGCTAGCAACGCACTCGCCGATTCACCCTAATGTGAGAATCCTCTCCAATGAGGGTATGAACACCCAAGCCTCGATGGTCGTAAGACAGGCAATGGGGCAAGCGATGAAAATGATCAACGGGGAACTGTTGCAGCAGCTGCTTGGGCAGATCGGACAGCAAACGGAGCAAATTCCGGTTGAGACGGCTAAAGCTTTAATGACACCGGTGAACGTTCAGGAGGAAGTCGTGCATCCACCGGGAGTGAATAATGCGGCGGGGAATGCGCCGGGTTTGTTGACCCAGATTATATGGATCGGCAGCATGGTGACCGGAGTCGTCTTGTTCCTGGCTAGCCAGAAGGCGGTCGCCGCGGGTTCAAGGAGATGGACAGTCAGCGCGCTGCAAGCTATCGGGGGGCTTGCGATCGTCGGCATAGCCTCGTGCTACACCATATGGATGGCTTCGTCGTGGTACGGTATGGAACTGGCGAACGCGGGGGAGACGTGGTTGTTCTTATGGTTGGCTGGATCGGCGTTCTTCTTGTTGCAATCTTCCTTGCTGAATTGGATCGGATTCCGGGCAATACCGCTTCTCGTACTGCTGATGTTCTTCTCCATGCCGCTGCTGAACATGGCTCCGGAGTTCTTGTCGCAGATAACGCGAGATTGGATCTATTCGTGGACGCCACTGCGGTTCGCGGCAGGAGGGCTACGGGAAGTAATGTACTTCGGCGGACTGGACGCAGCTTACTCAAACGCCTTGATTTTGTGGGGCGTCGCCGGTGGATTTTTGGTCTTGCTGCTCACTTCCGGATTTAGGGTCGGTCGAGCGACAGATGCCGCTCCTACTTCTTTTACAAGCAATTAAAATAAAGTAAGAACAATCAACGATGCGTTGTACTTCCTTTTTTACGCTCAATGTTATAATTAGATTGCGACCATTTCTGGGAAGAATTAAAAAGTTATTAATCAAAACCACCCGTGTGAACGGGTGGTTTGCTCTGCGGCTGAAAGCCTTTGTTACTGGCCAGCCCTAAAGGGCATTGAATCGTTCGCCAACCGCACTACTTTTTCGGCTACCCCTTAAGGGGTCTTCTAGTTCTTCTTCTTTCGTT
Organism: Paenibacillus sp. FSL W7-1332; assembly: GCF_037969785.1. NCBI lineage: Bacteria > Bacillati > Bacillota > Bacilli > Caryophanales > Paenibacillaceae > Paenibacillus > Paenibacillus sp. FSL W7-1332. Next base: position 5,763,078 of record NZ_CP150209.1, read on the forward strand.
TGCTTCCTGTTTCTTCTCCTGTGAATGGATCTATATACTCTTCCAGCGTCATTTGCTCTGCAACCACGTCTTCTTGTAACTGATTTCGTATATACTCTTCAATCACTTTCTTGTTCCTTCCTACCGTGTCCACATAAAACCCTTTACACCAGAATTTTCGATTCCCATACTTATATTTTAAATTTGCATGGCGATCAAATATCATTAAGCTACTCTTCCCTTTTAGATACCCTATAAATGATGACACACTTATTTTCGGCGGTATACTTACCAGCATGTGTATATGATCTTTACATGCCTCTGCTTCTATAATTTCTACACCTTTTCTTTCACACAATTGTCTTAGTATTTTTCCTATATCTCTTTTCAATTTCCCATAGATCACTTGTCTTCTGTACTTTGGTGCAAACACTATGTGATACTTACAATTCCATTTTGTATGTGCTAAACTGTTCACATCAGATGCCATCTGATCTCCTCCTCGTGTTTTAAATTTGGTTGGCGAACCGAATTTATCTTAACACTTCGGAGGATTTTTTTTATACAACGCTTAAGCTATCCTGAACCATACGCATAGCGTATGGTTTTCTTTTTACAAGAAAAAGGAAAAAACCCTTGATAATCAAGGGTTTTCTTCGTATGGAGCCTAGGGGGATCGAACCCCTGACCTCATCGCTGCCAGCGATGCGCTCTCCCAGCTGAGCTAAGGCCCCGTAAGCGACTTCTATATCATATAAAAAATCAGCAGGCATGTCAACAGGTTTTTCACATTTTTTGATGACGTGCTGTATCCCTTTTACTTCTCTATATAATGTCACTTATCGATGATGAGGATGGGCTCCTTGAGAGCACCGGAAGAGCACCTGGATCACGCAGAACCCTGGTGCTCTTACAGCTCCTGACCGTCCGTATCCTTGGACAGTAGGCTTTTCAGTTCCTTCATAAACATATTGATATCCTTGAACTGCCGATACACGGACGCAAACCGGACGTACGCTACCTCATCGACCGGATACAGCCGTTCCATCAGAAGCTCCCCGATCTGGCGGCTCTCCACCTCTGCTGCTGCGGTATTGCGCAGTGCCTTCTCGACATCCGATACGATCATATCCAGCTGGTCCACGGATACCGGACGCTTCTCGCATGCCCGGATCAAACCGCGGAGTACCTTCTCCCGGCTGAATTCTTCGCGGCTTCCATCCTTCTTCACAACAATCAGCGGCGTTTCCTCCACCATCTCAAAGGTTGTGAATCTCTTGCTGCACTGCTCGCATTCCCTGCGGCGGCGGATGGATTTATTCTCGTTGGCAGGCCTGGAATCCAGCACTTTCGTTCCGGCATAACTGCAATATGGACACTTCATAAAGTCATCTTCACTTCCTTTGTTTTCAGCGTATTTTAGCCTTAACGGCCCTAATGAAAAATTTACCAGCAAAACTTTTTTCTTTTATGTTATGAAAATGCGAAACCCGAGACATAATACTTTTACCAACCCAAGGAGGTGAACTTAACATGGCACAAAGCAACAACAACTCCAACAACCTGGTTGTTCCTCGCGCAAACGCTGCTCTTGAGCAATTGAAGTACGAGGTAGCTCAAGAACTTGGTATCTCCATTCCACAAGACGGATACCAAGGTAACATGACTTCCTACGAGAACGGTTCGATCGGGGGATACATCACAAAGCGTCTTGTAACCCTGGCCGAGCAACAATTGGCTGGTCAATTCTCCGGTCAATAATTGATTCTTCCTTAAAAAAGGAGTGTTGGACGGCTCGATGTAAGAGCCTGTCCAGCGCTCTTTTTTCGTTAAAAGCCGTCCTTATACACATCCGTATATTGATTATAATAATAAATCACGCGCTGTACATAGTGGCGGGTTTCCCCGATGGGAATACTCTTCACATTCTCGTAGGTTCCATCCCACATGCCCTTGTTGATCCAATTCTTGACGTTCCCGGGGCCTGCATTATAGGCGGCGATGGCGGCAATTGGGTTGCCGTCCATTTCCTTGTGCAGGTTCTGAATATACCAGGTGCCCAGCTGGATATTCGCATCCACTTCATTCTTTACGTTCAGCAGGTTTACCGATGGCAGCTTGGCCATTTCCATCGCCCAATTCGCCGTATCCGGCATCAGCTGCATAATGCCCAGGGCGCCTTTCTTGGACTCCTTACCCGGCTTGAAGTTCGTTTCCACACGAATGATGGATGCCACCAGGAACGGATCGACCTCATAGTAAGCGGCATGCTTCCGTATTTCATCTTTATAATGAATCGGATACAGCAAGGTCATCCAGTTCGAGCTCAGATACAGAAGCGCTACAAAAGAGACAAACAGCAGAAGCAGCACTCTTTTTTTACGGAGCCACTTCATAGACTAACCAACCTGCCCCACAGGTTGTCCACCTGCTGCTGTGTTTCGGCCAATGTTCCGCTGTTATCGATGAGGATATCCGCCAGACGCTTCTTCTCCTCGATATCCATCTGACTGTTTAAACGCGCTTCCGCCGCTTCCCTGTTAAGATCATCGCGTACCATCAGACGCTCAAGCTGCAGCTCTCGCGGTACATAAACAACAGCGATCTGGTCAAGATAAGAATAATACTCCTTGGCCTCAAGCAGCAGCGGAATATCCGCCACGACGAGCCGGTCGGGATACTGCCGCTCATACGCTTCCGTCCGTTCCCGGATTTCCTGCCGGATCGCCGGATGCGTGATCTCATTCAATACCGTTCTCTGCTCGGGATGATGGAAGATCACTTCCCCGAGTTTTTTTCGATTCAGCGTACCGTCCTCAAACAGGATCGCTTGTCCAAAATGTTCGGTCACTTTACCCAGCACCGGATGACCCGGGAGCATGACTTCCCGGGCGATGAGATCCGCATCGACGAGAAGTGCTCCCTTCATGGCCAACATGGAGGACACGGTGCTCTTGCCAGTTGCAATTCCTCCGGTTAAACCGATATTCATGACTTCACCTCATAACAGCTTCATTATACCCATGACGATTAACAAAAAAGCAGGCAAATAAGAGATAAAACGCATGCCGCCCTTGGATGCAAAACGTAAACCAACCCTCATGCCCAGCACCAGGAATATCCCGCTAAACAAGGAAACAACAGCCGCGGTACCTAACGGTGAGAAGCCCAGCATGGCGGCGCCAAGCCCTGCGCCGAACGCATCGAGCGATAACGCGATCCCGAGCCACATCGCCTCCCACGGGGAGATGCTGCCGGAGTCGTCCAGATCCGCCTTCGAGGGACTGCGGAGAATTTGAATGACAACCCCGGCCTTCGGAATCTCAAGAGAGAATACCGCCCGCTGAAGATGCACTTGACCTGCCGTGTTAACCTCACGTCTTGATTTCACTTGATGGTCAGATGCCTTCTTTTCCATAAGAGACTTCGAAATATCCTTACTGGAAACCGGCTGCACATCTGACTCGTTTTTTCTGCGAACTTGCTGATATAGAGACCATAAGCCCAGCAGAATCAAAATGGCGGCTCCGATCACAGACGCCACGGATGGGGATAAGAACCGCTGTAACAGCGCGCCCGCCTGCATGGAGGCGCCAAGCACCAAGCCGGAACATAGCGAGATGATCAATACAGACAGCAGCGGTATCCTTGTTTTGCGCAGACCGTATGTAACCCCCGCACCGAATCCGTCCAGGCTTAATGCCATGGCCAGCAGCGCAGACGAGAAAATATGACTGAGCACCCTTTTCCCTCCTCGTAAGCTCCACATCAAGCGGCTCATTCATGAAGAAGAGCAGCTCCATGCGCTCCACATATGTTCCACATTATATGTGTAGGGATAGGAATGGGTGCACGCCTATTGGATTACTTCTTAACCGGCTGACACTTCGGGCAGAAGTGGGTCCCCCGTCCGCCAACCACGATCTTATGAATCGGTCCACCGCATGTATGACACGGCTTGTCCTTCCGTCCGTAAATCTGATGACTATGCTGGAACATCCCCATTTCACCCTGTCCATTGACATAGGATTTAATGGAGGAACCACCCGCTTCTACGGCTTCGGACAGTGTATCCACAATGGCATGATACAATCGCTTGAGCTCGGCATCCTTCAGGCTGTTGGCGTTACGCTCCGGATGAATCTTGGCTCGAAACAATGCCTCATCGACATATATATTGCCGATGCCGACCACATATGCCTGATTCAGCAGCACCGCTTTAATCTTCGTTTTTTTGCTGCCGATGACTTCCTTGAAAGTTCCGAACGTAAACGTATCATCCAGCGGCTCATACCCCAGCTTGGCAAGAGGAGCATGCTGAAACTCTTCCCCCGTTGCAAAGAGATGCATCGTTCCGAATTGGCGTACGTCCTTATAACGCAGCTCCGTCCCGTCCGAGAAATGGAATATAACATGAGTGTGCTTCTCCACCGGCTCCTCGGCAGAGTACAACCCGTAACGCCCTTCCATCCGAAGATGCGAGACGAGCACCAGTCCGTCCAGCAATATCCTTAAAAATTTCCCGCGGCGCTCTACACCTTCCACGGTATGATCCTTCAACATAAACGCAAATGCCTCAATATCATCAGGACGCTGAATAATCCGCGGCAGATGTACGGATACATGATCTATATGCTTACCTTTAATCAATTGGTTAAGTGTTCGTTTCACCGTTTCTACTTCCGGCAATTCCGGCATAATGACTTCACCTCATCTCCCATTATACCGGAAGTTAGGACAGAGCGGGACCATGGTTTTGTGGAAAGGTATGGTGCATAATGCGCCCCTCTTCACGCCATGATCCCTATAAACGATTCTCTATCGGCTAACCATATTGTATAACTTTACTTCGCTTCGTACCAGTTCTCGCCATAGCTGACTTCCGATTTCAGCGGTACCGACAGCTTCAGCGCTTGACTCATCACTTCCGGCACCAATTCCTTCATGATCTCCAGCTCATCCTCCGGCACCTCGAACACCAATTCATCGTGCACCTGAAGCAGCATGCGGCTCTTCAATTGACGATCATGCAGCGCCTTGTCCATATGGACCATGGCCAGCTTGATAATGTCCGCCGCGGTTCCCTGAATCGGCGTATTCATTGCTGTCCGTTCGGCAAAAGACCGCAGGTTGAAGTTGCTGGCGTTAATCTCCGGCAGGTAGCGTCTGCGTTCAAGCAATGTCTTCACATAGCCGTCTTGTTTCGCCTGTTTGACGATCACGTCCATATAACGCCGGACGCCCTGGAACACCTCGAAATACTGGTCAATGAAGGCCGCGGCTTCCTTCCGGGTAATATTCAGGTTCTGGGACAAGCCATAGTCGCTGATTCCATACACGATGCCGAAGTTAACCGCCTTGGCGGATCGGCGCATATTGGAGTCCACCTCATCCACGCCGACTCCGAACACGTCCATTGCGGTCTTCGTGTGGATATCCATATCGTGGACGAAGGCTTCCTTCAGCCGTTCATCATCCGAGATATGCGCAAGCACGCGCAGCTCGATCTGGGAGTAGTCCGCCGCCAAAATGCTCCAGCCCGGCTCGGACGGAACGAAGACCTTGCGCAGCTTGCGGCCCTCCTCCAGACGGATCGGAATGTTCTGCAAATTCGGATATTGGCTGCTCAGACGGCCCGTCGCGGCAATCGTCTGACGATAGTACGTGTGCACTTTGCCCGTTTGTGACGAAATCTCCTTCAGAAGACCTTCCACATAAGTGGATTGCAGCTTGGCCAAGGTACGATACTTCAGAATCAAGCGGACAATATCGTGATAAGGCGCCAGCTTCTCGAGCACCTCGGCATCGGTGGAATAACCGGTTTTGGTCTTCTTGATGACCGGAAGCTCCAGCTTCACAAACAGAATCTCGCCCAGCTGTTTAGGCGAATTAAGATTGAATTCCGTTCCGGCGATCTCATATATCTCATGAACTAGCTTCTCGATCTGTCCTTCAAACTCGCGACCCAGCTCCTTCAAATCCTCCGCATTCACGGCAATTCCCTGCTTCTCCATATCGGCCAGAATGCGGGACAGCGGCATCTCCAGCTCATGGAACAGCGGCAGCATTTCATTGGCAGCCAGCTCCTTCTCCTGAACGGGAACCAGTTCGGATACAGCCAGGCATTTTCTGGCCATGTGCTCGCTGAGCTTCTCCATATCGGGAACCTTGTACTTTGCCCCTTTACCGAAAACATCCTCATCGGCTTGAAGATACGCAAGCCCGTATTTGGAGGCCAGACCGCTAAGACTTTGATTCGATTCGGTTGGGTCCAGCAGGTAGGCAGCCAGATGAACGTCAAATGCCGCGCCGGCAAAAGCAATGCCCTGCCAGTGGAGGGCCAGATCAATGCGGTGCAGATCATATCCGCGTTTAGGGATCCCGCTATCGGCAAGCCAAGCTCGAACAGGCTCGGCCTCTTCCGACTTCAGAACCTCAAACGGAATGAAGTACTGCCGTTCCTCCGTAGCGAGTGCGAGCCCGATCACCTCGGCATGATGGGGATTGTCCCCATGCGTCTCTACATGGAGTATAGTGACGTGGGCCAGGTTATCCGCAACCTCCTTAAGCCCCTTCGTGTCTACAAGGGTCACTTCAATCTTCGCTTCGGGCTTCGACTCAGCCGCATCCCCGCCCACTCCGCTTGTGCTCAGGTTTAACCGTTCAATGAGCGATTTAAACTCCAGCTTCGCCAGTGCGGGCCCTGCCGTCTCTTCATTCAAGCCTGTAAACGCCATGTCATCCAGCGACTGCTCCAGCGGAACTTCGCAAAAGATCGTAGCCAGCTTCTTGCTGAGTATGGCGGAATCCGCATGCTCTTCAATTTTCTCTTTCATCTTGCCTTTCAGCTCGTCGGTGCGTGACACCACGGCTTCAACGGATCCAAATTCATGAAGCAGCTTCAGAGCCGTCTTCTCACCCACTCCTGGAACGCCGGGGATGTTATCGGAAGCATCGCCCATCAGTCCCTTGAGGTCGATAATCTGATCAGGCGTCAGGTCATATCGCTCCTTAATCTGTTCCGGTCCGTAATACTCGATGTCGGTAACGCCCTTGCGGACCATGGCGATCGTGGTATGCTCCGAAGCCAGCTGCAGCATATCCTTATCCCCGGATACAACCATCACCTTCCGACCAGCTTCATCAGCCTGACGGGTAATGGTCCCGATAATGTCATCGGCCTCATAACCGCCGATTTCAAATTGGGAGACGCCAAGGCCTTTCAACAGCTCTTTCAGCAGCGGGAATTGTCCGGAGAGCTCGGGAGGCGTTTTCTGGCGGCCACCCTTGTAATCCTGAAAATCCGCATGCCGAAATGTTTCCTTGCCTGCATCGAATGCGACCATCATATGGGTCGGTTTGTGTTCCTCAATCAAGCGAAGCAGCATCGTCGTAAAGCCGTAAACCGCATTCGTCTGCTGTCCGCTGGCATTGGTCAGCGGCGGCATCGCGAAGAATGCCCGGTAAATGATATTATTTCCATCAATTAAAATCAGCTTGTCCATAGAACACCTCGCACCAATATTACTTCCTTTCCACATGATAACATAGGTTACCGCCAATTCCGAACAATCCGTTCGATTAACGGTGAATTCCTAAGAATACGCAAAATATCCCCACAAAGTGGAGCCTGCGCTTCGATGCTTATTCCAAATACTTTGCGGGGGCCCCCAATATATAAATGCGATTAAAGAATTGCTTCCGCTTCGCTGGAGCTTTCTAAATTCTCGCAAAAAAACGCCAGCTTTCGCCAGCGTTTGACTTATCATTATGCTATTGATTGAGGTCGGGACGATGACCCGTTACGAGGTACACCGTGCTCTCGCCAATGTTGGTTGCATGGTCGGCGATCCGTTCGATGTAACGTCCCACCATGATCAGCAGCATCGCCTGATTGGCCGAATCCGGATCGGAGGTCAGATGCGCATACAGGTCCTGCAAAATCACGCTGTACAAATGATCGATCTGATCATCGTCCTGGGCCATTTTATAGGCAAGATCCGTATTTTCCGTCAGATAGGATTCGATCGATTCCGAAACCATCGCGCGCACCAAATCCGACATCCGCGGAAGATCCACCAGTGGCTTGATCAGCTTCTGGCCTTGCAGACGGATCGTCACTTTAGCGACATCCCGCGCCAAGTCACCCATACGCTCCAAATCGCTTGCAATCCGGAAAGCCACTAAAATCCGGCGCAAATCCTTTGCCACAGGCTGCTGGGTCACGATCAGACGGGAGCCGATGTCCATGATTTGCTCTTCCATGTTGTTTAACTGCACATCGTTCTTGATAACCGCCTGCGCTTTCTCCGCATCCAAGGTCTGAAGGGACTCCACGCTGTTTGCCAGTGCCTCCTCCATATGCTTGCCCATATCCTGCAGCAAACTTCTCAGCTCATCAAGCTGCTGATCAAACTCAATTCTCCGGATCATGTGTGATGCTCCTCCTATCTACTTTTAAGAAAGATCATAGTCGTGATAATGGCTTAACCGAACCGGCCCGAGATATAATCCTCGGTACGTGCATCCGACGGCGTCGAGAACAGCGTATCGGTGTTTGCAGATTCAACCACTTCGCCATTCAGGAAAAATACGGTCTGCCCGGATACGCGTGCTGCCTGATGCATGTTGTGCGTAACCATGACGATGGTGTATTTGCTCTTCAGCTCCTGCACCAGCTCTTCGATTTTCAAAGTCGAGATCGGGTCCAGCGCGGAAGTTGCTTCGTCCATCAGCAGGATATCCGGCTGTACGGCAAGTGCCCGGGCAATGCATAGGCGCTGCTGTTGGCCGCCAGACAAGCTCAGCGCGGACCGCTTGAGATAATCCTTGACTTCATCCCACAGCACGGCTTGTTTCAAGCTCTGTTCCACGATTTGGTCCAGCTCCGCTTTATTGCGGATACCGTGGAGTCGCGGCCCGTACGCGATGTTGTCATAAATCGATTTAGGAAACGGATTCGGCTGCTGGAATACCATCCCTACCTGCTTGCGCAAGGCTTCAACGTGGACTTCCTCGCTGTAGATTTCGGTTCCTCCGATTTGCACGCTGCCTTCAATCCGAGTGGAAGGAATCATGTCATTCATGCGATTCAGCGTGCGCAGCAGCGTAGACTTACCGCAGCCCGACGGTCCGATGAACGCCGTCACCGTTTTCTCCGGAATGTCCAGATCCACGTTTTTAAGCGCATGGTACGTGTCGTAGTAAAGATTTAATTTCTTAATCTGTATGATGGATTCCATATCTTATTCATGTCTCCTTTTTCACGATTAGATCTGCTTTATGCGTCTCTTAGATGTTCTTCGAATACTTGTTCCGGATCCACACGGCTGCAATGTTCATGATGAACAGCATGATGAGCAACAGAATAATACCCGAAGCCGCCAGCTCGTGGAAAGCCTCACTTGGTCTTGATACCCAGTTAAAGATCTGGATCGGCATGACAGTAAACGAATCGAGCAGATTTTCCGGCAAGAAGGCCACGTACGTTAAAGCACCGATCATGATCAGCGGTGCGGTTTCGCCGATCGCACGAGACAAGGCCAGGATAACCCCGGTCATAATTCCAGGAATCGCTGATGGCAGCACGGCGCTGGACACCGTTTGCCATTTCGTTGCGCCCAACGCATAAGAAGCATCGCGCCGGTTCTTAGGCACGGCGCGAAGCGCCTCCTGAGCGGCAACGATAATAATTGGCAGCACCAGCAGCGTCATCGTTAATACCCCGGACAACAGGCTGCGGCCAAGATTCATGCCGCGCACGAAAATCGCCAGTCCCAGGATACCGTATATAATAGAAGGAACCCCTGCAAGCGTACTGATATTCAGCTGGATCAGCCGAACCCAGCGGCTGCGGCCCGCATACTCTTCAAGAAAGATTGCCGCGCCCACGCCTAATACAAAAGACAGCGGGGCCATGAGCAGGAGCAGATAAATCGTGCCGACAATCGGCGATTTCAGGCCTGCTTTATCCGCGATACGTGACGGAAAGTTCGTGAACAGATCGGGTGAGAGTCTGTGAACGCCATCCATCACGATCGTAACAATCAAAGCCATCAAGGCTAGAATACCGATACTGGTACAAGCCAGGAATATCATATGCAGCGTTTGGTCACCCAGACGTCTCCGGTTGATTCCTTTGCTATCCCCCAGATTCAATTGTTTCATCTAGTATTCCTCCCTGAAGCGGCGAGCGACCCACTGCGCCAATATATTAAGCAAGAAGGTGATGACAAACAAGGTCAGACCTACCGCAAAAATCGTGCCGTATTCAATCGTTCCTCGCGGAACGTCTCCCATGCTTACCTGAACAATATAAGAAGTCATCGTCTGAATGCTTTCCAGCGGATTCAGTGTCAGCTGCGGCGTAGCACCTGCAGCCACCGTAACGATCATCGTCTCGCCAATCGCGCGCGAGAATGCCAATACGAAGGACGATACAACCCCCGATAAAGCGGCAGGCAGTACAATTTTCAGGGCAACCTCAAATCGGGTAGCACCCAGCGCGTATGCTCCGTGACGAAGGCTCTTAGGCACCGCACGCATCGCGTCTTCACTTAAAGACGAGATCATCGGCAGGACCATGATGCCGACCACGAGACCCGCACTAAGCGCATTGAATATCCCCATGTCGGGAAAAATCTTTTGAAGGAATGGCGTTACCGTTTCAAGCGCAAAATATCCGTAAACAATCGTTGGTACACCAGCCAACACTTCAAGCACTGGCTTTACAACCCCCCGAACCCGGGCAGGAGCGTATTCATTGAGATAAATAGCGCATGCCAAGCCGATAGGCACTGCGAAAATGATCGCAATGCCTGTAATCAGCAATGTGCCGCCCAGCAGGGGCAGCACGCCGAATTCTTTTGGAGGGAGAATTGGACTCCATGTCGTTCCAGTCAAGAAGGACCATACCGGCACTTCTTTGAAGAAGATCACGGATTCCTGTAGAAGCGTATATACAATACCGATGGTGGTAAAGACCGAAAGCATGGCACACAAGCCGAGCAGGATTGGAACGATTTTGTCTGAGAGGCGTGTTTTGCTTCGACGGAATGTCATGCTTTTAGTGTTTGCCGCCACGGGTGAAGTTTTGTTCATTCTCCTCTTCCCTTTCTATGGGTTGCCCGAAGGATTCCCTTCGGGCATGAAGTCCTTAATTATTTTGCCAACTTGTCTTTTTCTTCTTGATATTGTTCATCTTGAAGCGGTACGAAACCAACTTCGCCAGCAAGACTAGCGGCATTATCAAGGTAGAAGTTCATGAATGCATTCACTTCCGGACGCTCAAGCTCCTTATCGTTTACATAGAGCAGCAGCGGACGGGACAATGGAGCATAACTGTTATCCTTGATCGTTTCCATGCTTGGAGCTACTGTAGCCGTACCATTATCGATCGGAACCAGCTTCAATTTGTCTTGGTTCTCTTCATAGAAGGAGAATCCGAAGTATCCGATGGAGTTCTTGTCGCCAGCAACCCCTTGTACGACTGCATTTGTATCGGCACTGAACGTGATTTGGCTATCGTTTCTGCTTGCTTGAGCTTCACCGTTAATCGCTTCTGTGAAGTAGTCGAATGTTCCGTGGTCTGTACCAGGAGAGTAAATTTTGATTTCCTCTGCCGGCCATCCTTCGCGAACGTCAGCCCATGTTTTTACAGTGCTGTTCGGCTCGTAAATTTTCTTCAGCTCATCTACCGTTAATTTATCTACGAATTCATTGCTCGGGTTAACAACAACGGATAGTCCGTCATAAGCTACCAGAACCTCATGATAGGTAATGCCCTTGGATTTTGCTTCTTCAGCTTCACTGTCTTTAATTGGACGGGATGCATTGGAAATTGGAATCTCTCCATTATTGAAGCGTTTGAAACCGCCACCTGTTCCGCCTGTTCCAATCGGAATGCGGACATCCGGGTTCGCTGCGCCGAACTCTTCAGCGATGGCTTCAGTTAATGGATGCAATGTACTGGAACCGTCAATTTCAATCGTTCCCGACAAAGCTGTTGTTGTGCTTCCTTCATTTTGCTGTGCTGAACCGTTGTCTGTATTTTCTCCTGAAGCACCGCCGGAAGTTGTTCCTCCGCCGCATGCCGCCAAAAGCGTGCTCAGCATTAACACCAGTACGAGAATACCTGCTGGTTTACGACCCCTTCTTTTAAACAAACGAATCCACTCCTTCAAAATGGTTGTTGTCTCTACTTCCTACTTACAATATTGATATTAATCCCGGAATGTAATAGCAGTTTCTGAGAAATGTAAACGCAGTGTAAAATATTTTAATCATAGTAGAGTTATAGTTTCGACCTATCTTCCATGATCGAAGCTTCATCGGTGTTCATTCCGGCAAGCTCATCCTTCACCCGCTTCACACGCTTCACGGTTTCCTCGGCCAGTTGATAAACCTGATTACCGGACTTCTGAACCTCTTGAACGGCATTGTCCATTTCATTAAACATTTGGGCACCTTCCGTTACATACCCCTCGCAGGATTGGATTTCCTTCAGCGACGATACAGCCCCCTTGGCTGTATCTGCTGCCAGCCCCTGGATTTGCTCGAGCAGCTGCGATATATCCCCTGACAGCTTACGCGTTTGTTTTGCTAGCGATTGTACCTCTGCCGCAACCACTTGAAATCCACGCCCATGCTCTCCGGCATGCGCTGCTTCAATCGAGGCATTCATGGCCAGCAGACTGCTTTGGTTCGCAAGCTCGGTAATCATGCCGGTGATGGAAAATATGCGGCTGGCATCGGCTGCGAGCTCGGAGGCCTGGCCTTCACGCTTCGTCATATCCTCTACAAGACCAAGGTACGAGGTTCGGACAAGATCCAGTTTCTCCTTCCCGGTTTGTGACCACTCCCTCATCCGTATACATTCCGAGTTTGTTCTCGCTGCTGCCGTTCGGACCTCGGTTAAAGAGGATTGAATGTTCCGGGTATGCCGGTAGCTTTCCTGCAGGATCAGTTCCCGCTTCTCTTCCGCTTCCGCTTGGAGCATACTGGACAGGCTCATCAGATCCCTGACGGTAAGCACGCCTAGCAGTCGTCCTTCATCCGTGATCAGGACACAATCATAAAATTTGGAATCCGGGCGCTGCAGGGACAATTCCAGCAACGTTCCGACCTTCTCGAATATATCGACACGCGTCGGTTGATGGTCCGCAAACTGGTAGGCGGGCTTGGAATAATACAGGTCCACGGCAAACCTGCCCATCATTCGCTGGTAAAACACATCCCGCATAATCAGTCCTGCTGGTGTATCTGCCTCATCGCAATAAATAACACACGGGATACGCTGATCCTTCGCAAACACATTCAGCACATCGAGGCAGGATTCAGATTTTGTTATAACAGGGACCCTTCTTATGTATTGCCGATATAATGCGCCTGCTTCAGGCTCGTTTGCTGCATGTCCATCAAGTACCGGCTCTACCTCCACCTTCATTCTCTCTGTCTGATTCGGTATGGTTTGAAGCAGTGTCATGCGCCTTCACCCCTTCTTCATCTGGTCCTTTAGACGCATCTTACCGGACAAGTATTATGGGAATATACTCGAATGATTAAGGGAGTGTAAACTGCGGAAGGATAATGGCGCGGAAATGAGACATTAGACATGTCAGGATCTGACCAAAGGCCCAAAAAAAAGACTCCTCATCATTTCAAACGGAATGATGGGAGCCTTTTTTCGGATTCACTACAAGTTTATAACCAACCCCGCGAATGGAGTCAATGTGTACAGATTCAGGATCAAGCTCAAGCTTCTTGCGCAGGGAACTCACATGAACGTCCACGGTTCGCTGACCGCCGATATAATCGAAACCCCAGACCACGTTCATCAGATCATCCCTCGTTAACACAACGCCCGGTTTTTTGGCCAGGTAGAGCAGCACCTCAAATTCTTTCGGCCGGAGATTAATGCTCTGACCGCCAAGCCGGACCTCGTATTTCTCAGGATAGATTTCCAATTCTCCAAGCGAAATGACGTTTCCCTGGTGGTCTGTCGTCTTTGCTTCATCGGCGTGACCGGAAACCCGGCGCATGACGGCTGATACACGGGCCAGCAGCTCAGATACGCCAAATGGCTTGGTAATATAGTCATCCGCCCCCATCTTCAGACCTTGAACAACTTCCTCTTCGGCGTTCTTCGCGGTCAGAATAATGATCGGCGTGGTAATTCCGTTACTTCGAAGCTTCTCTAAAATCTGAAAGCCGTTCATGCCAGGCAGCATGACATCCAGCAGGATCAGATCATATTCATGATTCGACGCTTTCTCGTAACCTGCGGTACCGTGTTCCTCTACCTCGACTTGAAAACCTTCCTGCGTCAGATTGTAGGACAACAGCCGCGAAAGTGTCGGCTCATCTTCAATAACAAGCATGCGTTGCGTCAATGTTACCCCCGCCCTTATCTTGATAATTGGACTGCTTATGCAAGTATATCAACAGAATGTTAACGGAGTGTTAACTTCCTGTATCGTGCGTTTCCTGCAGGATCGGAAGCTCAATGATGAAGGAGCTGCCGATTCCCAGCTCGCTCTCCACCTTAATCGTTCCGTGATGAAGATCCACCAGATGCTTCACGATCGACAGTCCAAGCCCCGTTCCGCCTGATCCTCGCGAACGCGCTTTATCCACCCGATAGAAACGTTCAAATATACGGGGAAGATCTTTCTTCGGAATGCCAATCCCGGAATCCTTAACAAGGAACTCCACAATATCCTCGGCGTTCCTGTTACTATGCTTTTCACGAGCCGTTAATTTTACTCGTCCGCCTTCTTGCGTGTAATTGATCGCATTCGAGAGCAGATTCATAAAAATCTGGCGGAGCTTGTCCTCGTCCCCCTCCATAAACAGCTCTTCCGGAATGTCAAGCTCCAGGCTGATCCGCTTCTTCTCCGCCACCGTGCGCATCATTTCGGATATTGTATCAAAGAAGGCCGACAAATGAATCGGCGAGTAATCCATCTGAATCCGCTTGGATTCGATTTTGGACAGCTCCAGAATGTCACCGATCAGCCGGTTTAGCCGTTCGGATTCGTCATAAATAATCTGGAGGAAGGAGCGCGATGTCTTCTCATCGGTCACCCCGCCGCCAAGCAGCGTTTCGGCAAACCCTTTCACCGCAGCGAGCGGAGTCTTCAGCTCGTGAGATACATTGGCCACGAATTCGCTCCGCATGCGTTCAAGTCTGCGGATATCACTTACATCCTGCAGCAGGAACAGCATCCCGCGATAGGACTCCTGCTCTTCCTCCTGCATCATCGCAACCCCATCCAGGCGGATGATCGATTCCACCGGATAATAAATGTTGCGCTCCTCATGGAAGTCCTCCTTGCTCTCAAGGCCTTCCTCCATCAGTTTGGTCAATTCATAATGCTGCTTAAGCTCACGGTACGATTTGCCTGTTATCACTTCAGCATTAATGCCGAGCATTCTCTCGGCAGCACGGTTCACAAGAATGATCTGGCCTGCCCCGCTCACCATGACAATACCGCCTGTCATATTGTTTAGAACGCTTTGCAGCAAATCTTCATTATCCCGTATCGTCCGCAGCTGGGTTTGCAGGCTGTCAGCCATTCCATTAATGGCGTGCGCCAATTGACCGATCTCGTCTTTACGGTGAATCTTTACCCTCGCATCATATTCAAGACGCGATATCCGTCTGGCTACGCGCGTGATTTTCTCAAGCGGCGAGGTCAAGCCCTTGGCGACACGATAACTCACCAAGGCAGCTAGCAGGAACAGCACCAGCAGGCCGATCCCCATCACGGTCCAGCCTTGTTTGACTCCCTGGTCCACTTCCTTGAGACTGACGGACAAGCGGACGAATCCGTCGAAATTCTCTCCGGCCTTGACCGGAAGTGCGACGTACAGCATGTCCTGCCCAAGCGTATCACTCCGACGAATGGTACTCCCGCGCCCCACTTTTACCGCTTGAAGCATCTCTTCACGATAAGCGTGGTTATCCATGGTTAACGGATCACTCTCCGAATCCCCGATAACCTTACCATCCTTCAATATAAAGGTCACTCTCGCATCAGACAGTTCTTCAAGCTGCAAGGATCTTTCGGTATAATACGAAAGAGCATCCGCGCTGTCCGTATCCGGAAACTCCATCATGGTCTGCAGAAGCCGAATCTCCCGGACCATATTGTCCTCCAGCAGCTGAATATGGGACTGCTTGAATACCGTCACCATAGCCAGTCCTGCCGCGAGCATAGATAACCCAATTAAAGTAAGCATAATCAGAGTCAAACGATTGCGATACTGCCTCATGGTCTCTCCTCTTTCTGCCGCGTGATCATTTTGGATAACTTACCGCTCGTGTGCGTCTTCGGTGGAATAACGCATGAATGATGGTTGCCGCCGGCTGCTGGAACATAATGCCCAGCACCACCGGGATGGAAGCCTGGGGTGAGAAATACGTTGTAGCCAACACCATCCCGAGTGATATATTACGCATTCCGGACGCGTATGTAAATGTAATTTGCATTTCCTGTGTCGGTCCGAGCATCGCATAGGAGCCAAAATAGCCAAGCAAATAGCAGATCACAATCAGCGTAACGACAACCGGGATCACTACCAGCATCTCCTCCTTCATGCCTGCTGCATGGGGAGCGATGGCTGCCGCGTTCAGCATCACCACGAGCATAAAAAACAGCTTCGATATGGGCTGGGCTACAGGAGCCGACCAGTCCTTGATCCGTCCTTTGGAACCTTCATACAGCATCACCCCGATCAGAGTGGGCAATACCACCATGGTCAGCAAATCGAGAATCAGCTCAGACGCATTCCATGTAACCAGTGCATCCCCGATAAACATATCCATTAGAGCCGGTACGACTAAGGGACTGAGTATGGTATCCAGCACAACTACCGCCAGGATGAACGGAACGCTGCCGCCGGAGCTTCCGACCCACATCACCGAGGATATCCCCAGGGGAATGATCGCGAACAGCAGCAAGCCAATCGTATAATCCGAGTGCGCACCAAACACGGCCGAGCCCAGTCCATAGGCAAGCACCGGAGCGGCCGCATGGGCTAGAAAGAGCGTTAATATAACAGCAAAGGGGCGCTTCAGAACCCCTTGCAGATGACGGATCCCACAGCCAAGTGCCATCACCAGTGTAATATAACCGAATAGATAAGGAATCCAGTGAACAAAGTCCACCAAAACATCCGAGAGCAGCCAGCCTAGCACCAGCGAGCCTGGAATCAAGAGAAAGGTGTACTTTTCAAACCAAGATGCAAAGGCTAGTCCAAAACTTCTCACCTGTTTCCTCCTATGACTGAATTGACGTATTTAACTTTCATCATAAACCGGAGTGTCCGAAAACCGCAACGAAAATTCGAAATAAGGGCCCCATTCCCGTATTCAACAAAAAAGCATCGACTGGCACATGAGGGCCAATCGATGCTTCTTCAGATGCTCCGGATTAGGAGAACACCGGCTCTTTAAACATGGCCAGCTTCTCTGCCGAATCCTTGCTCACGTCGGCATGCAGGCTGTTTCCGTGCGAATCCATCGTGACGATCGCGGCAAAGCCGTCAACCTCCAAATGCCACATCGCTTCCGGAATGCCAAACTCCATGAAATCCACGCCGTTTACTTTTTTGATGCATCTCGCATAATACTGGGCGGCCCCGCCAATCGCATTCAGATATACGCCGCCATGCTCCTGCAGGGCTTGAAGCGTCTTGGGACCCATGCCGCCCTTTCCGATAACCGCGCGAATGCCGAATTTTTTCAAAATATCGCCCTGGTAAGGTTCTTCTCGAATGCTCGTTGTCGGGCCTGCCGCCTTGACATGCCATCCCTCTTCATCCTGCATCATAACCGGACCGCAGTGATAAATGACGGACCCATTCAGGTCGATAGGGGCCTCGTGATCCATCAGATATTTATGAAGCGCATCCCGTCCGGTATGCATCTCGCCTCGGATCACCACCACATCCCCAACGCGCAGGGAACGAATTTGCTCCTCGCTGATTGGCGTCTGCAGCACCACTTCGCGGCCCTTGGAATCACTTGGACCGGAGTCTTCGCCTTGGGAAACAGCCGTTTCGGAATTGGCGTTCATCTGCACCTGACTGCCTGCTTCATACAGCCATTCCGTGATCTCCCCCGTGTCCGGCTCAACCATTACGCCCTGACGGCGGAACGCCCAGCAATTATAGGCAACCGATACAAAAAAGCTTGCCGGCAGACGGTTCATCGCACCGATTTTGCAGCCGAGCAGCGTGACTTCTCCGCCAAAGCCCATCGTGCCGATCCCGAGTTTATTTGCATTTTCCAATATGTAATCTTCGAGCTTCGCCAAATCTTCATTCGGGTTCACATCTTCGACATGACGGAACAGCTGATGTTTCGCAAGCTCATAACCTGTCGTCCGGTCGCCGCCGATGCCTACGCCGATAAATCCAGCGCTGCAGCCTTGGCCTTGAGCTTGGTACACGGCATGCATGATGCATTTGCGAATCCCGTCCAAATCACGGCCCGCTTTCCCGAGCCCTTCAAGCTCTGCAGGAAGGCTGTACTGAATGTTTTTGTTCTCGCAGCCGCCCCCTTTCAGGATGAGACGGACGTCCACCTTATCCTGCTCCCACTGCTCGAAATGGATGACGGGCGTGCCAGGGCCGAGATTATCCCCGCTGTTAGCGCCAGTCAACGAATCCACCGAGTTTGGACGCAGCTTGCCATCCTTCGTGGCGCGAATCACCGCAGAGTAAATCGCCTTCTTCATCTCGATTTGGTTCGCACCCACAGGTGTATGTACGATGAATGTTGGCATGCCGGTATCCTGGCAGATCGGCGATACTTCCTGCTCGGCCATCTCAATATTTTGAGCGATCGTTGCCAGTGCCAGCCCCGCTCGCGTTGCCGCATCCTCAGACGCTCGGCCGCGGTTGACTGCTCTTCGCACATCCCCGGGCAAATTCGTGGAGGTTTCTACAATCAGTCGATACATACTCTCTTCAAATAATTTCATAACGTTGGTAAACTCCTCTCTTTCATAACCCAGACATGATAGCAAAATAAGAATCATTATAAACTGCCAATATTGTTATCATATCATATCATTTCGCACATGAAAGGGTTTACTTCAAAAAATGAAAGAGTAGAGAAAATGTGTTGATTTTCCCCGTCGCATCAACCATGCCAATCTATGAATCTCACATATATTGGTTAAGGAAAGGAGGTGATTGCTATGATGAAAGCCTCAATCTCCCAAGTGGTCTTTCCAAGGCTTACCCTGTTTAGAAATGAGTTTTTCAGAGGACGCCGATTTGTGGTTCGCGGAAACGTCGGGATCCGGAATCTCGAGAGAACTTTCGGTGACATTGAAAGCTTGAGATTCTTCTCGACAAGCTCCAACGCCACCCTGGTCCTGTTCTCGGAGACGAATTTTAGGGGCGCCTTCAGGGTATTCCGAGGCAACACTAACCTCGCCGATCTTGATGATATTATTCGCGGTGAAGAACCGGAATCCATTATCAGCTCCAACCGTCGTTTGACGCGCGCTCAGATCAGAGCGATCCGGGATGCAGGCGTGCTGCCTTCCGGTTTTAGAAGCATCTGATTCTGCGCAAGCTGCCCCCATATTGAAACAGCGGACATTCGGGCTGAAGTCCCGGATGTCCGCTGTTTTTTTCGTGAAAGGATGACCCTGTTGTTCCCTCAAAGGGCTTTACCCATTAATTACTTCGCCGCCATTCACGTGAATGACTTGTCCACTCACATAGGAAGAGTCCGTTGAGGCCAGATATACATAGGCTGGGGCCAGCTCTTCCGGTTGACCCGGTCGTTTCATCGGCTGGGTCGCCCCAAACTCGGCCACCTGATCCGGCGGGAATGTTGAAGGAATCAGCGGCGTCCAGATCGGTCCCGGGGCAACGGCATTTACCCGGATCCCTTGACCGACCACATTCATTGATAACGAGCGTGCGTGTAAAAGCAACGATGGCCCCCTTCGTCGATGCATAATCCAGCAGCTGCGGGCTTCCCCGGTAAGCCGTGATGGAGGTCGTATTAATAATGGAGCTGCCCTTGGACAGATGCGGCATCGCCGCCTGCGTCAGGTAGAACATACCGAAAATATTCGTACGGAAGGTCCGCTCCAATTGTTCTTTGGTAATATCCTCAATCTTCTTCTGCGGATGCTGTTCGGCTGCGTTGTTAACGAGAATATCGAGTTTACCGAGCTTCTCCACGGTTTCGGTAACCGCATCGCGGCAAAAAGCATCATCACCGACGTCACCGGCGATCAACAGACATTTTCGGCCTTCCTGCTCCACCTGTCGTTTGGTCTCTTCCGCATCCTTATGCTCATTCAGGTACACAATGGATACGTCCGCGCCTTCCTTGGCGTAGTAGACCGCAACCGCACGGCCGATCCCGCTGTCGCCTCCGGTAATCAGCGCTACCTTTCCTTTTAGCTTACCGGCTGCTTTGTATTCGTTACTCTCAAACTCCGGCTTCGGGTGCATCTCCGATTCGGTTCCGGGTCTGTGATCCTGATGCTGGGGCGGCAAGGTTTGTTTCGGTTGATCTTGTGGCATATGAACATTTCTCCTTTCAGGTCAGTATCTCAAACTACCTCTCATAGGATGCGTTCGACGCGGCTTCTTATTCTCATAAAAAGCCCTTCGCTATTGTTTTTACCCAGATTGTACGAGATCAAACGAAAGTAAAGCTCTTTTTGCCCAACAAAAAAAGTCCCAAAAACGAGGCCTTGCTCCGAGGAACGTTCAGATCCTTGGCAAGCCCCCGGTCATTTAACAATTCTAAATGTCAAAAAAAAGCCGCCCGATAAACGGAACGACTTCTCTTTCGTATGTAGCTATTCTTAGATGATATGGTTGAATACCATGAAGAAGATCATAACCAAGAGCAGCAAGGCAAGAAGTGCGCTAAGCGTACCCAGCTTGCTTGTTTCTTCCTTCACTTCACGCTTCTCGCGGATCCCTGCAAGCGCATTCTTCAATGGCTTGCTCATGATGCCTCCAATAGCAAACATCGCCAGCAGCAATAACGTTACAATGATCATCCAAGGAACCGAATACTCGCCTTGGGACATCATGTATCCGCCAGTCAATAACTGAATAACCAAGCCGTACTGAGCAAAACGGTTCGCTACTCGAATCGTATTAACGGCTCCTTCTTGAGCGCCGAGGGACAGCTTCTGAATACCGCCAACAACAAACGGCAGAATCAAGTAAAATCCTAGCGCCGCCGTACCGACCATATGCAGAAAAAATGTCACGTTCCACATAAATAATTCCTCCAAAGTCGTTAGTGTGATTTTTATTACATTAAGTTCATCGTCTCTTATTATACTGGAGAGATCATCCAAAGAAAAGCAATCCCGCCCCGAATCACGGGACGGGATTGCATTTTTAGACGATTTTGTGAATCCTGATTCAATTACAGGGTCACGACCGAGGTTACATTACGTACGGATTCCGCAGACTTATCGAGCGCCGCTTTCTCTTCAGCCGTCAGCTCAAGCTCGAAAATTCGCTCAATGCCGTCTCCGCCAAGAATGGCCGGTACGCCCATGAACAGATTGTCATAACCGTACTCACCCTCCAGAAGAGCAATAACCGGAATGATCCGTTTTTTGTCCTTCAGAATCGCTTCCGTCATTTGTACGAGGGAAGCAGCCGGCGCATAGTATGCGCTGCCGTTACCCAGCAGGTTCACGATTTCGCCGCCGCCAACCCGGGTACGCTGCACAATCGCTTCAATGCGCTCAGCCGGAATCAGCGTGTCGATCGGAATGCCACCCACGCTGGAGTAGCGAACGAGCGGAACCATGTCGTCGCCATGACCGCCAAGTACGAATCCGCGGACATCCTCAACGGATACGTTCAGCTCTTGCGCGATAAAGGTGCAATAGCGGGCCGTATCCAGCACGCCGGATTGGCCGATAACGCGGTTCTTGGGAAATCCGAGCGTGTTGTATGCCACATAGGTCATGGCATCCACCGGGTTGCTCAGAATGATGACCGTGGCGTTCGGTGCGTGACTCTTCACATTCTCGCATACGGATTTCACGATCCCTGCATTGGTATTCACGAGGTCATCGCGGCTCATGCCCGGCTTGCGGGCTACACCTGCTGTAATGATTACGATATCGGAATTAGCTGCATCTTCATAGTTGGATGTACCGACTATGTTGCTGTCAAATCCTTGAACGGGACTTGCTTCGAGCATATCCAGCGCTTTACCTTTTGTCGGGTTCTCGAGCTGTGGGATATCCAGCAGCACCACATCACCCAATTCTTTTTGAGCAAGCATCAGGGCGGTAGTCGCACCTGTGAAGCCAGCACCTACTACCGTAATCTTTTTACGAGTAATTGCCACGATGAATCTCCTCCTTACAGGTTTTTAATGATTTCGTCTGCGAACTCGGAGCATTTCACTTCCGTAGCGCCTTCCATCAGGCGGGCGAAGTCATACGTTACGGTTTTGTTGTTGATGGACGTTTCCATGCCTTTGTAGATCAGGTCAGCCGCTTCCTGCCATCCGAGGTGCTCAAGCAGCATGACGCCGGAGAGGATAACGGAACCAGGGTTTACTACGTCTTTGTCTGCATATTTCGGAGCCGTACCGTGAGTCGCTTCGAAAATTGCATGTCCTGTTACATAGTTGATGTTAGCGCCCGGAGCGATACCGATACCGCCAACTTGTGCAGCCAGCGCGTCAGACAGGTAGTCCCCGTTCAGGTTCAACGTCGCAATGACATCAAAGTCGGTTGGACGAGTCAGAACTTGCTGCAGCGCGATGTCGGCAATCGCATCTTTAACGATGATTTTGCCAGCTTCTTCAGCCGCTTTTTGAGCCGCATTAGCTGCATCTACGCCGTCTTTCTCCTTGATGATATCGTATTGTGCCCAAGTGAACACTTTATCGCCGAATTCAGCTTCAGCCACTTCGTAACCCCAGTTTTTGAAGGCACCTTCTGTAAATTTCATGATGTTGCCTTTGTGAACCAGTGTCACGGATTTGCGGCCATGCTTGATCGCATACTCAACCGCTGCACGTACAAGACGCTTGGAACCTTCGGAGGATACAGGCTTAATCCCGATACCGGACGTTTCAGGGAAGCGGATTTTGTTGGCGCCCATTTCGTCTTGAAGGAACTTGATCATTTTCTTCACTTCTTCGGAGCCTTCTTTGTACTCAATACCTGCGTAGATGTCTTCCGTGTTCTCACGGAAAATAACCATGTCAACCAGCTCAGGGCGTTTTACCGGAGACGGTACGCCGTTGAAGTAACGAACAGGGCGCAGGCAAGTGTACAGGTCCAGCTCTTGGCGAAGGGCAACGTTCAGGGAACGGATACCGCCGCCGATTGGCGTTGTAAGTGGTCCTTTGATAGCAACGATGTACTCGCGAATCGCTTCAAGCGTATCGTTCGGGAGCCATTCACCGTATGTATTGTATGCCTTCTCACCGGCAAATACTTCATACCAGGCAATTTTCTTGGAACCGTTATATGCTTTTTCTACTGCTGCATCCAGGACGCGCTTGGAAGCTTTCCAGATGTCACGGCCTGTGCCGTCGCCTTCAATAAAAGGAATGACAGGGTTGTTAGGCACCTGCAGGGTTCCGTTATCAATCGTGATTTTCTCGCCTTCAGTTGGTAATGCGAATTTTTCCAATTTCATGAGTATGAGTTCCTCCTTCGAATATGGTTCTTGTCTCTAGCCATTTCCAAAATACTCGCGTGAATAGGCACAGAGAAACCCGCCACCCGCGATTCACTCACGTTTGAGCGGTTCTCTAGCCTATTGTACATGATTGCCAGCCACTTAGCGAAGTTCTATCGGCACATATTTTTGGTCGGTCATCCCTGTGTACTCTGCGCGCGGGCGGATGATACGGTTGCCTTCATACTGCTCAAGAATATGCGCGGTCCATCCGGATACACGGCTGATGGCAAAAATCGGCGTAAACAGTTCATGCTCGATGCCGAGCTGCGTATAAACCGATGCGGAATAGAAATCAACGTTCGGCTTCAGCCCTTTTTGGTTGGTAACCGTTTCGTCGATCAGCACCGACATGTCGTACAGCGTGGTGTCGCCTTTCATTTCACCAAGCTCGCGCGACATTTTTTGGAGATGCTTCGCGCGCGGATCGCCGTTTTTGTATACGCGGTGTCCAAAGCCCATTATTTTTTCACGGTTGTCCAGCTTCTCCTGAATGTAAGCCTGGGCCCGATCGATCGAACCGACTTCGTTCAGCATCTTCATGACGGCTTCATTCGCGCCGCCGTGCAGAGGACCTTTAAGCGCGCCAATAGCGGAAGTAACACCGGAATATATGTCGGACAGCGTGGCTACGGTTACACGAGCAGCAAACGTGGATGCGTTAAGCTCGTGATCCGCGTGCAATACCAGTGCCTGGTCCAGAGCCTTGATTGAAGTCTGATCAGGATCTTCGCCTCTGAGCATATACAGGAAATTCTCCGCGATGGAGACGCCGGCTTTCGGAGCCACCGGCTCTTTGCCCTGACGAACACGGGCGATGGCAGCAATAATCGTTGGAAGCTGAGCTTGAAGTTTAACCGCTTTCTTCTCATTCGATTCACGGCTCATATCGTCGCCTTCGGCGTCATACAGAGCAAGCGCGGATACAGCCGAGCGAAGCGCAGCCATCGTATTGGTATCCTTCGGATACAATTTGATCTGCTGGATAAGCTCATCCGGAATGGCAGCATAGTCGCTCAAATCTTGTTGAAGGGCCTTAAGCTCTTCGGCATTTGGAAGCTTTCCGAACCAGAGCAGATAGGCTACCTCTTCAAAACTTGCATGTTCTGCGAGATCGTCAATATCATATCCACGGTAAGTCAGAACGCCATCGACGATCGAACTAATCGCGGAGGTGGTAGCTACAATGCCTTCCAAACCCTTGGTAGCTGTCATGCAACATCTCTCCTTTATGATCGGGATAAACTGAACTATTTTGACATTCATGAAAACATTTTCATGAAGTCGGATAAAAAAGAAAAACGCGAAAAAAATTGCTATGGTCCTAGTCACAAACCTTCTCATATCATACTGGATTTTGTCTGATATGTGAACATGAGCAGCGACATTCGCCGCATCAAATTGTTTTATCGACACCATAAACATTTTTTTGAAATCACTTACAATTCCATTATACCTGTGATAATTCTCATTGTCGAATCATGAAGACAAGCCTTTTCCAACTCTTTATCCTTATATTGAATCTCCTTGCATACGTATAGGAATGAGCGTTTCTGCTCGTCCCTGAAGTGCTGCAAAGGAGTGTGATGGTTTGGAACGATTAATGCTCAAGCGTTTTGGCCGGGGAGTGTGGGTGCTGTCTTCCATCTTCGTGATCGCCTATTTGATATATGTACTGCTGCCGCTGCTTTACCCCTTCCTCCTGGCCTGGATCATCGCTTATGCCATGAATCCTTGCGTCCGCCTGCTTCAGCGGAGTTTGAAGCTGCCGCGGTGGCTCGCTGTCATGTTGTCCCTGCTGCTGTATTTCGGAGCGGCTTTGCTGATTCTCACGGCGGCTGTCACGAGACTGGTCAAGGAGCTTATTATCCTGTCCCAGTCCTTCAATCTTCATATTGATGCCTGGATGGAATGGCTGACCGCATGGACCCAGAATGATAGCTTCCAGAATATCATCAATGAAATTAGCCGGTTCTATCAGAACAACCCGAATTATCACGATACCATCAATCAGAACATTACCCGCACGACGCAAACGATTGGCACGGCCGTGACCGACCTCGTTACCGGTATTTTTAACGGAATTCTGCAAATTATTTATTACCTGCCCAACTTGGGCACGATTCTCATTGTGGTTTTACTGTCCACGTTCTTTCTCAGCAACAGCTGGGAGCGCCATAATCGCGAGCTTATCCGCATCCTGCCCGACGTCATTCGCAAACCCATGATCTATATTTTCACGGATCTAAAAAAAGCGTTGTTCGGATTCGCGAGGGCCCAGCTGATTCTGATCTCCATCACGGCCCTGATCGTCATGATCACGCTTTATGCGCTCGGGGTCGATTCCGCCTTCTCCATCGGTCTTCTGATCGGCTTGGTGGATCTCCTCCCCTACTTGGGCGTCGGCATCGTTCTGATCCCCTGGTCGCTGTATGCCTTTATGTCGGGCGACCTGACGCTTGGCATCGGACTAACCGTCCTGTACAGCATCATCCTGATCGTCAGACAGATTATGGAGCCCAAGGTGCTCGCCAGCAGTGTGGGACTGGACCCGCTCGCCGCCCTGCTGGGCATGTTCGTCGGGCTCAAACTGTTCGGCATTCTGGGACTGATTATAGGTCCAGTGTCGCTTGTCATCCTGGATGCCTTTCACCGGGCCCAGGTATTCAAGGACCTAAGGAATTATATTATCGGAGGCAGATTCAGATAGCAGTCGGACGAACTCATGGGAATTGCCGATTCCTGATATTCCTCGTACTCCATAAATCATGACCACCCGTCCAACGGGTGGTTTGCTCTTGGGGTATAACCCCTTGTTGCCAAACTGCGCCTAAAGACGCTAGCCTGACCATAACTCTGTTCAGGCTCATTGTTATTTGTCACTTTCACTTACCAGTTAAACTGGTTTATTTCTTTTTGCCCCTGTTGCTGTTGAATGGATCTTCGTACTCTTTTACACTCAACTTATCCATGGCTTGATCATGTGCCTCTTGTTCACGAATGTACTTCGCTACTGTTGCTTCATTCAAACCTACTGTACTCACATAATATCCTTCTGCCCAAAATTTTCGATTCCCGTATTTATATTTTAGTTGTGCATGCTTCTCGAAGATCATTAACGAACTTTTCCCCTTTAGATATCCCATGAATGATGAGACTGAAATTTTCGGCGGGATAGCCACCAACATATGGACATGATCGGGCATCATGTGGCCTTCTATAATTTCTACTCCTTTGTACTTACATAAGCGTTTGAAAATTTCTATTAAGTCTCTTCTTACTTGATTATAGATCTCTTTCCGTCTATACTTCGGGGTAAATACAATGTGGTATTTGCACATCCACTTTGTGTGAGCTAGGCTGTAGCTCTTGGTTGCCATTTGAGAACATTCCTTTCTTTGAGCCTGAACATCTCAATTTTATTGGAATGGTCTCAGTGGTCAAACCCTCAATCCCTCCACCCGCATAGCGGGTGGTTTTTTGTTTCGCGCGTTTCACGCACTCAACTGGCTAAAGCCATAATAAATAGACCGGCCCATGATGGGCCGGTCTTATGGGTGATCCTGCTTGTATTATCTGCGAAAGATCGTAATCTTGCCGTTTTTCATATTTTTCTTCATCCATTTCAACAGCAATATCCGATACAGCGGGCGAGTCAGCGGAAATATCAGCGTAAATCCGATTATGTCAGTTACAAAGCCCGGCAGAATAAGCAGCACTCCACCCGCAAATATACATAGGCCATCGGCCATGGAAGCACCCGGAACCATGCCTGAGTTCATTCTCTGCTTGGCATCTTCCATCGCTTTGCGACCTTCGAACCTCATCATGGCCACGCCAACCGCAGAGGTCAGCAGTGTCAATAGCAAGGTATTCATGCCGCCCACGCGATCCGCAACAAACTGAAAGCCGAATATTTCAATAGCAGGCACGAAGATCATCGCTGCCAGCAACCATTTGAACATGAAGCTACTCCTTCCTCCCCCAAAGGGTGTCCCTCAATGCATCATACAGCTTTGGCGCGCATTTATCCAGTCGGGCCGGCTTCCACTCTCTATTCAGCCATACATGGCGGGTCGCGCCGGTCGTTAACAAGGCACCGGGAAGCTCGGATTCGGGAGACAGATCCATCGCCTCCAAATCTGCCTGCTCCTGTTCGCTTAACAAACGGACCTCATATTCATAGTGTATTCGAAGCGGGGAGAAAGCAGTCATTCTGGTAAAGACCGTTACAAGATCATCATACCGCGCAGGCTGACGGTACTTGATATCAAGATCAACCACCGGGAGGAGGACACCTTCTTCTTCCATTCCGCGATACGTAAATCCCATTTCACGGATCATTTGGGTACGTCCGATCTCGAACCAGTTTAAATAGTTCGCGTGGTATACGACACCCATTTGATCGCTTTCCTGGTAACGCACCCGAAATGACGTCCAGAACCAGCGGCTTAGTGTCGGTACGGATGGTTTAGGCATCAACATCACCCCTTATCTATGCAAAAAGCAATGGTCGACAGAATCATCGTCCATTGCTTATATGCTGCTATATTCAGAATCCAACGGATTCTTGACGGTTGTATTACTTCTCCTGTGGAATTTGATCCACTTTCAGGAGGTTGGTCGAACCGGAACGGCCCAGTGGCACGCCTGCTGTAATCACAACAAGATCGCCTTCTTTCACGAGACCGGACTTCACGCCGCCTTGCAGCGCGTAATCAAACATCTCGTCCGTAGAAGAAGCCTGTTCGCCTTTAACCGGCGTTACGCCCCAAGTCAGTGCCAAACGTCTCAATGTTCTGTCTTGAGTCGTGACGGCGACGATAGGAGCCTCTGGACGGTATTTGGATACCATGCGAGCCGTTTGACCGGATTCCGTGGACGAAATGATGGCTTTGGCATTCAGGTCAAGTGCCGAGATCGCAACGGATTGGCTGATTGCTTCGGTAACGCTGGTATCTTGAGCAATGCGCTGCTTCAAGAACATTTCACGGTAATTCAGCGCGGATTCCGCTTTCTCAGCGATACGGGACATAGTCAATACGGATTCTACAGGGTATTTACCTGCAGCCGTTTCGCCGGACAGCATGATCGCATCGGTACCGTCAAAAATCGCATTGGCAACGTCACTTGCTTCCGCACGGGTAGGACGTGGGTTGCGCTGCATGGAATCCAGCATTTGCGTAGCCGTAATAACCGGTTTGCCAGCCAGGTTACATTTTTCGATCATGCGTTTTTGAACCAATGGAACTTCCTCTGCCGGAATCTCTACGCCGAGGTCGCCACGGGCTACCATCAAGCCGTCGGATACTTCGAGGATTTCATCCAGGTTGTCAACGCCCTGCTGGTTCTCGATTTTGGAGATGATTTGGATGTGCTCGCCATTATGCTTCTTCAGCAATTCGCGAATTTCAAGCACGTCACTTGCTTTACGAACGAAGGAAGCGGCAATAAAATCGATGCCCTGTTCGATCCCGAAAATGATATCGTTGGCGTCTTTTTCCGTAATGCCTGGGAGAGAAATCGCGACTCCCGGTACGTTTACACCTTTTTTGCTCTTAATGGTTCCGCCATTGACGATGCGGCATCTGATTTCGGTGCCTTGAATCTCCACCACGGTCAGACCGATCAGACCGTCATCGATCAAGATCGTGGATCCGACTTGAACATCTTGCGGCAACTCTTTATAAGTAATGGACAAACGATTCTTATCACCAAGGATTTCCTCGGTAGTAAGGGTGATATATTCATCTTGTACAAGCTCAATCGGTTCCACTTCAAGTTTGCCTGTACGGATTTCCGGTCCTTTGGTGTCAAGCAGGATCGCTACCGTTTTGTTCAACTCTTCGCAAGCTTGGCGGATGTTCTTGATCCGGTTGCCATGCTCCTCGAAGTCGCCGTGAGAGAAGTTCAGACGAGCCACGTTCATGCCGGCCATAATGAGCTTCTTGGTGTTTTCCAACGATTCACTGGAAGGACCGATGGTACATACAATTTTTGTTTTGCGCATTTGGGTTTCCTCCGTTTATTAAAGGGTTCTCTATATCTCTTTTTCCAACAACTAAATCTACTACAAAAAGTCTAATTTGTATAGGAACTTTGTCATATCGTCACATACTCATCAGAACTTTTACATAATCACGTCTTCCTGTTCCGCCTTCGCAAAATCGAATTCGCCGATCTTGCGGAATTTGCGGTACCGGTCTTCCTTCAGCTCGCAGGCATCCATAACGGATAGTTCTTTCAGCTGGCTGATCAGTGCGCTTTGAATCGCGGCGGCCGTCTCTTCATAGTTTCGGTGCGCACCGCCCTTAGGCTCCGGTATAATTTCCTCAATGACTTCCATCTCGAGCAGGTCCTTAGCAGTGATCTTCATGGCTTCCGCAGCCTGATCCGCTTTAGATGCGTCCTTCCACAGAATGGATGCGGCGCCGTTCGGTGAAATGGCAGAGTAGATAGCATGCTCAAGCATCAGGACACGATTGCCTACAGCCATCGCAAGAGCACCGCCGCTTCCACCTTCGCCGATGACCACACAAACAATAGGCACCCCAAGTGACGACATTTCCCGTAGATTACGAGCAATCGCCTCGGACTGACCTCTTTCTTCTGCTGTATTACCCGGATATGCGCCTTTTGTATCAATGAACGTGATAATAGGACGCTTGAACTTGTTCGCCTGCTGCATAAGCCGCAGGGCTTTACGGAAGCCTTCCGGATGCGGACTTCCGAAGAAACGCGCAATATTGTCTTTCGTATCCTTACCGCGCTGCTGACCGACCACCGTGACGGGAACACCGTCAAGTTTGGCCAAGCCGCCGACAACGGCAAGATCGTCCCCGTAGAGACGATCTCCATGCAGCTCGATAAAATCCGTAAAGATCAGCTGGATCAAATCAAGCGACGTCGGTCGCTGCTGATGACGGGCCAGATGCATTTTCTGGGAAGGCGAAATCGAAGAATAGATTTCTTCCTCCAAGCGACTATATCGTTCTTCCAGGCGGGCGATTTCATCCGTGAAATCGATCCCTTTTTCCTGTCCGAATTGTTTCAATTCATCGATCTTCTTGCGCATTTCGGCAAGTGGCATTTCAAAAGGCAATTCGCCTGACATCAGAATCCCCCTTTCACGGTATGCATCTCCAGCAGCTTACCAAGCATGGAGCGCATATCTTTCCGATGAATAACCATGTCAAGCTGACCATGCGCCAAGTTGAACTCCGCTGTCTGGAAATCATCCGGCAGCTTCTGGCGAATGGTCTGTTCAATAACGATACGGCCCGCAAAACCGAATACGGCTCCCGGCTCGGCAATATTGATATCGCCAAGCGTCGCAAAGCTGGCGGATACACCGCCGGTCGTCGGATCCGTTATCACTGAAATATAGAGCCCGCCGAGCTCGTTAAACCTGGACAAGGCTGCGCTTGTTTTGGCCATCTGCATCAAACTGAGAATGCTCTCCTGCATCCGGGCGCCGCCGGAGGTGGAGAAAATAATGAGCGGTAAACGCTTGTCCGTCGCAAACTCGATCGCTCGGGTAATTTTTTCCCCGACGACGGAGCCCATGCTTCCCGTGAAGAAATCAAAACTCATGACAGCTACTACAACAGGCTGGCCGAGAATCGACCCTTGACCGGTAATAACCGCATCATGAAGACCGGATTTCATCTTCTGCTGCTCGAGCTTGGCCGCATATCCCGGAAACTTGAGCGGATCCACCGAGATCATATCCGCATCAAACTCTTCAAAGCCTGTCTCATCCAGCGTCATGGCAATCCGTTCTACCGCGTTCAGGCGCATATGATGTCCGCATTCCTGACACACTTTCAGATTCTTCTCAAGCTCTTTGCTGTATTGAATGGTGCCGCACTTAGCACACTTATTCATCAGACCTTCCGGAATTTCCCGTTTCGGGCGTTCGCCTTCCTGAGGCTGCCCTGCTGTCCCAAGTCGTTCCGATGGGATCGTTGCGTATTTCCTTTTTTTCTGAAACAAGTCTTTAAACACAACTACACCTCTCCAGCCGTAAATTTGAATGGCCGCCGCAATAGCACATCGCCGATCCGTACGCTAAGCTTCGCTATGTAACCCAGATGAAACTAGGGGTGCAATATCGAATTCAACACTTCCTGTACTTCCTCAAGCTCTCCGGAGGGTACCAAAATCTCAAACTGCTGTTTGGAAAGATTCACAGGACGGCTTTGAACCAAAAAACCTTCTTCCGTTAGCCTGGTCTTGATCATTTCCGCCACCTTTGCAGTTGGCGCAATATAGATTACCGTCCACATGCCTTTCAGATCCCCCTAATCTCGTCCCACAGGCATATCCTGAGCCGATATAATGGATAATGATAACATACTTCAGTTTTTACCTCAACAAAGAGAGCAGGGGGCTGAAAGCCAAATCTATACCCTCAGGCAGCCATTCGACACCGCTCGCGCAAATCAGTCAGAACCCGCGGTATAATGCGCCGCATCAGGATTGTTATGCGCGATGCGCGAGGAAGCGGCAGCGGCGATGCCTGCAACGAGATCATCCAGAAACACATGGATCCCGTCCGACTTTTCATTTAATATCTCGATTACACCCATTTTTTCCTTGTCCAGGTAACCGAAACTGGTCAGTCCTATCATGCCATAAATGCTCGTGACGCCAAGCGCCATGGTCTCATCCACTCCGTAAAGCGGTTCGTCTTGCTCCATAATCGATTGCAGCGGCTCCGGCAGCAGCTTCTTCTCGGCCAACTCATCCAGCGCAATGCCTGTATACAGCGTATACTGCACTTCGCGCTTGCCGAGAACGGCCCGGACGCTTTCTTCACACTGCTCGATGGTTAACTTCGGATGATAACGCTGTTGAAGCTTCAACACAATATCCGCGATGGAGCTTACGCTGACTCCTCTGCGGCTGAGCATGCTCTCTGCCAAGTCCATTGACATCACAAATCCCCCCCGCGTCTTTGGCCGCGCTCTTTCAATCCTTCTCTATCATGAAAGAGCCTTCTTCATGCGAGTACTCGGCCAACATTACCTGTAGTGTCCTAATTGTATGCGGGAGGGATGCGAAACGTTCTTAAATTTTCATGTTACTTCACTTTAACGGTGTCCTTGCCCAGCATGCTTTCCATTTCGGCAAAAAGCTCTGTGGAAGGCTTGATTCGATAGGCTTCGCTAAGCGCAAGCACCTTCTGGCTTCGCTCATAAAACAGCACCGTTTGCACATGCCCCGGATGCTGCTGCAGGAGCTCTTTCAGCTTCACCAGCAGCTCCGATTGCTCCGCATCGGCCGTTATTTTCACAAACACACGCTGCTCAGCCTTATGATTCGATACGACGGTACGAGATTCCTTCTCGGGCGATAGGCTGCCACCCGACGCCTCGTTTCGGATAGAGGTCGAATCCTGTCCACTCCGGGCGGCAAGCCGCTCCGGAGTCTGGACTGCCGATGGATTACCGGCCGAAACCGGCTGGATGCCGGCGCCCGATTTACCACTACGGCCGTTATTCTCTCCGCCGGATCTTCCTCTGCCGCCCGCTGCTCCCCGAACCTTGCTCCGGTGAACCAGTTGACTCAAGGTTTGCGGCTCAAGCGGCGCGATTTCTTCGGCCAGCAGCTTAAAGCCTTCGTCCTGCAGCTGAACCTTCGCGCGGATCGCCAGCAGCGCGCCTTTTTCAATCAAATGCGCGCTTCGCTTCCACACTTCAGGAAAGAGAACGACCTCACAGCGCTCAATTTGATCCTCGCACTCCATGAAGGCCATCGCCTTTCCCTGTTTCGTCGTAATAGTCTTCAGTGTAACCACCATACCGGCAACCGTAGCCATCGATTCATCTTCCGCTTCATGGAGATCCATTAACCGATCAGCTCCGGACTCCGCCAGCGCATCTTCGAAGCCGTCCAGCGGATGGCCGGACAAATACATGCCCAGCAGCTCGCGTTCGAATTCGAGCTGCTGACTTGTGGTATATGGCGGGATGTCCGGATATTCGATGTCCCAATTCGTGGTTTCCACGAAGTCGAAGAGCTGAATCTGGAGATCATCCCGTTCCTTTCTCCACTTCACGGCCGCTTCGACCGTTTCGTCCAGCATGGCAACCAGCTGGGAACGGTGTCCCTGCAAGGAATCAAAAGCCCCTGCCTGGATAAGCGACTCGATCACGCGCTTGTTGCATACGCGGAGGTCTACCCGGCGGCAAAAATCGAGCAGGCTTTCAAACGGCTTTTCACGCCTGATCTCGACGATATTCTCCACTGCCTGCGTGCCTACGTTCTTGATCGCGGCTAGCCCGAATCGGATTCCGCCTCCGGCCGGACGTTGGCCTTCATCATCACCGCCCTCGGCAGCAGAACCGCTCATGACCGGGGTAAAATACGTTCCGCTTTCGTTGACGTCCGGCGGCATGACCTCGATGTCGAGGCGCCGTGCCTCCAGCACGTATTCGGCCACCTTCCGGTGGCTGCCCATAACGGCCGTCAGCATGGAAGCCATGAACGGAACCGGATAGTGCGCCTTAAGATAAGCCGTCTGGAAGGCCAGCACGCCGTAAGCGGCGGCATGCGCACGGGGAAATCCGTAGTTCGCGAACCGGACGATCATATCGTACACGCGGTTGGCCTCATCCTCGCTATAACCGAGCTTGAGACTGCCTGAAACGAAATGGCTCCGCTCCCGGTCCAGCACTTCGCGCTTCTTCTTCGACACCGCTCTTCGCAGCAAATCCGCTTCCCCGAGCGAGAAGCCGGCCATCGTCGAAGCGATCTGCATGATCTGCTCCTGATAGACGATAATGCCGTACGTATCGCCTAATATCGGGATCAGGTCCGAATGGGGATACTCCGGCTCAATCCGGCCGTGCTTGGCTTGAATGAACTTCGGAATAAACTCCATGGGACCCGGACGGTACAAGGCATTCACGGATACGATATCCTCAAACACCGAAGGTTTCAGATCCTTCAGCACCCGCCGGATGCCCGCGGATTCAAGCTGAAATACGCCCGTGGTATCGCCGCGTCCCAGCATCTCATACGTCAGATGATCGTCATCCGGCACTTGTTCGAAATCGAGTGTTCTGCCGGTCAATTCTTGAATCCATCTCAGGGTACGCTCTATGATGGACAACGTCCGCAGACCCAAAAAATCCATCTTGAGCAGGCCCACGCTCTCCAGATTCTCCATGGAATACTGCGTCAGCGCCGTCTTCTCGCTCCCTTCCTGCAGCGGAACCGCATCCGTCAGCGGATCGCGGGAAATGACAATGCCTGCTGCATGCGTCGAAGCATGACGGGGCATGCCCTCAACCTTCATCGCCATATCGATCAGCTCGCGCACCTTCGGCTTCGTCTCGTACTGCTCCTTCAGCTGCGGGCTTTGCTCCATCGCTCCCGCGATGCTGATGCCCAGATGGTTAGGGATCAGCTTGGCCGCCTTGTCCACATCCCCGAACGGCACATTCAGCGCACGTCCAACATCTCGGACGGCCGCCCTTGCCGCCATCGTACCGAACGTAATAATCTGGGCGACATGCTCTTTCCCGTATTTATCCACCACATAATCAATGACCTCTTCCCGCCGCTCGTCACTGAAGTCGATATCAATATCCGGCATCGTTATCCGCTCCGGATTCAGGAAGCGTTCAAATAACAATTTATATTTCATCGGGTCCACATTCGTAATCTGAAGGGTGTAGGCCACCAGGCTGCCCGCCGATGAACCCCGGCCCGGTCCAACCGCGATGCCTTGCCGGTGGGCATAGGCGATAAAGTCCCATACGATCAGGAAATAATCGCTGAAGCCCATGTTCTCGATGACGCCGAGCTCATAGTTCAGTCGCTGCTCCAGCTCGCTGCGCTCTGCTTCATCCTGCCACCGCTCCGTATTCCCGTAACGTTCTTGCAGACCGTTCAAGCAGAGCTCCCGCAGGTATTCGGCTGCATTCTTCCCTTCCGGGAGCGAGCTGTATTTCGGCAAAATCGACTTGCCGAATTCCAGCTCCAGGTTGCATTGGTCCGCAATCTTAGCCGTATTCAATATAGCTTCAGGCACATGGGGGTATAATCGCTCCATGTCGCTGCCGCTCTTCAAATAGAGCTGATTCGTCTGGATCTGCAGCCTGTCTTCATCTTCGACCGTCTTTCCCGTGCCGATGCAGATTAGGACGTCCTGTACCTCGGCATCGCTCTCGGTCAGATAATGCACATCGTTGGTCGCTACCAGCGGAATGCCCGTCTCGCGGCTAAGCTGAATCAGCTGGGGATTCACGCGCTTCTGCTCCGGAATTCCGTGATCCTGCAGCTCCAGATAGTAGTCTTCTCCAAAAATCGCCTGATAACGAAGCGCGGCAGCTTTCGCTTCCGCTTCGCGTCCATGAAGCAGATGCTGGGGAACCTCGCCGCCCAAGCAAGCGCTGAGACATATGATGCCTTCATGATGGGCGGCCAGCGCCTCCATATCGATTCGGGGTCTGTAATGGTACCCCTCCAAATGCCCGATCGAGCACAGCTTCATCAAATTGCGATAGCCGGTCTCATTCTTGGCAAGCAGAATCAAATGATAGATCGGCTGATCCTTGCGGCTTCCCCGCTCCTTGCGGGAGCCTGCCGTGATATAGGCCTCGCAGCCGATAATCGGTTTGATGCCTTGGGCCAGGCAGGCTTTATAGAACGGAATGACACCATACATCACGCCATGATCCGTCAGGGCCAGCGATTTCATGCCAAGCGCCGCCGCTTCCCGCACCAGGTCACCGATACGTGCCGCTCCATCGAGCAAACTGTATTCACTATGCACGTGCAAATGCACGAAAGAGCTCATCGTAACGCCTTCCTTTCGCCGGTACATGTATATTTGAAATCCATCCAGAAATATCTGAAAAAGTCTTTATACCATTTTATCATAATCCCGCTAGGCCCGCCCATAGAATGAAACTAGGGAGTACGTGGACAGGCGTTTGCCATAACATCCACCGAGAGTAGAAAGGAGACATGAGGGCATGAGCGTTTTTTTATCGAGAGCAATTCTGGACTTTTTTATAGCCTTCGGCATCGTGCTGGGGGGAGCCATGGTGGGAGGCGTGGGCGCCGTGCTGTCCCTGCAGCCCCCCACCCAGACGATGCTTGAGGTTGCGGATCGGATTAAGATATGGGCGCTTGCCGCTGCCATCGGGGGCACCATTGATCCGATGCGGGTCATTGAAAGCAACGTGGCCGTCGGCAATTTATCCCCTGCCATCAAGCAGGTTTTATATCTGGGTTTTGCATTTCTCGGAGCACATATGGGCAGCGAGCTGGTCAAATGGGTGTGCTCCAGCCGGAGCTGATCGATGCGCGTACCTCCAGCCCACCGCTTCCGCCCCTTCTATCAGGTCGCATCCATCTTCGTGCTGGGAATGGTTGTCGGCAGCATCGTCTACAACTCGGTCTATCATGCAGCCTACAATAAACTATGGGAAACGAATCAAGACCAGCAGATCAAAATTGCACAATATGAAGAAGACATCGATTCGTTAAAAAAATACAATAAACAATCCACGGTCATCAAAGAAATCAAGATCCGCAGCGAGCAAAACGACAGGGAGCCACTGGATCCCGTCATCATCAAAGAACTCGTCAGGCTCGTTGGCGACGATCTGGCAGCCCTTCGCGGCCGCAACGTGTTTGATATCGACGCGGACAGCAAGCTGACGCGCTCACTCCTCAGCGACAAAATCTATACGGTCCGCGAGAAAGATTACAAGGTCCAAATCAAGACCATGCTCGTCATGGAGGGCGTGCTGCAAATCTGGGTTAGCGTTGTTCATGTGGATGCAAAGTCAACCGGATCATGATACAATACATACTATTGTAAATGATCGAATCTAACATGCTTTTAGAGTTTGTTCAAAAAGTCATCTTTTGATCACGAAGCAGCACATGAACACCACATTGCGAGCATGTTACCGAATATGAAGGAGCCTTCCATTCCATGATAACCGTCATCCACTATATCCTGTATATTATCCTCGTCCTGTCCGTCGTAGCTGCCGCGCTCTATAGCATTCGCGCACGCCGAGTAGCGGATCCCGCGGACCGCGGCATCTATATGTCCATGATGAACCTCTGTATGGGCATTATGCTGGTTTCCCTTTCGCTGGTCTGCATGTTTCTGTTCAGCGGCTCCACGCCGGCTGTCATTGTAGAAGCCGTGTTCTTGGTGCTTGGCGCATTTAATATATTTGCCGGCATAAGAAGCCGCACCTATTACAGCAGACTGAAAAATTCGCGGACGGCCAGCTAAGTCAAATTGAACGGAACAGGGGCATCCCGCAAGGTCCATGAAGACCTGCGGGATGCCCCTTTATTTTGTCCGGAGTTTAACGTTAGCCGTGATCGATCGCCTGCATCGTCATGACCGCTTTTGCAATCAGGTTTGTCTGATGCTGGATCTCGATCTCCATCTTGCAGGTACGGCGGCTGATCTCCAGCAATTTTGGCATAATGACGATCGGATCCTCGATCTGCACGGGCCGGATGAAATACGTCGACAGATGGTCCAGCACATGATCCCAGCCGCTAATATCCTTGGCCGCTTTAACCGCAGCTTGGCTCATGACGGTCGTGAGCACCCCTTGCGAAATCGTTCCAAGTTCTGAAGCCATTTGGGGCGTGATAAAACCGTGAAAGAACAAACGCCCTTCCTCATCCCGATCCTCTGCAATCCCATTCCAGATCAGCTGATCAAACGTCTCGCCAAGCTGAGGCTGGTTTCGCGCATCCCGCAGTGCTCCTAACACTTCTTTACGAGTAACCGTTGCAAGCAGCTTGCGGTTCCGATCCACAATCGGAAGAAAATCGATCCCTTCCCACATCATAATCTGCGCCGCAGATGCGAGCGACGTTTTCATGCTTGCCGTTACCGGATTGCGGGTCATCGCTTTCTCGATCGGCTGAGTTTCGACGAGCCCTTCCACATCCCGAACCCCGACGATGCCGATGACCCGGTTCCATTCGTCTGTTACCGGATACCGGATTTGCCCGGTCGCCTGTGAAATCCGTTTGAATTCCTGAACGGTGACGGAGTTTTTCAACTGGTGATTCTTCGGCTTATCATGAGCGATATCCTCCACCAGCATAATTTTCTTCTTGATTAATCGGTCAAAAATGGCGCGGTTAATCATGGAGGCGACGGTAAATGTGTCATGCCTGGACGATATAATGGGCAGATGCAGTTGGTCTGCCAGCTGTTTCACTTCCCGGCTGGTTCCGAAACCGCCCGTAATCAACACGCCCGCCCCCTGCTCGAGTGCCAGGGAATGGGCATCTTCGCGGTTACCGACAATCATGAGGCTTCCGGCATCGATATATCGAATCATCGCCTCCACCTTCATGGCGCCAATCACGTATTTATGCAAGCTTTTATTAAGCCCTTCCGCACCGCCGAGCACATGCCCTTCCACAATTTCAACGACATCGGCAAACGTAAGCTGCTCGGATATGTTACGCGGCTTCCGTTCCACACGAACCGTGCCGATCCTTTCCTTCGTGACCACGATGCCCAGGCTTTCCGCTTCCTTTACCGCCCGATAAGCGGTTCCCTCGCTGACGCCCATCTCTTTGGCCAACCGTCGTACCGAGATTTTGCTTCCAACCTTCAAACTTTCAATATGTTGAACCAATTGCTCGTGTTTGGTAATCGTATCATCTCGAACGTCCAACTGTTACACCCCCAGAACACTATCTGTACCATACTGTATCTATTATATCACGTCCTATGAAGCTCCCATACCCGTCAGACACAAAAAAACCTCCCCTGAAGGTTAACGGATGGGCGATCCAACCGTACCCCTTAAAGGGAGGTTTTTGTTCGTCACAGCTCTCGCTGTGATCCAACGCTTAATTGGCTTCTTGGCTCTTCTGTTCCTCCGGCCATTTCAATTCCCATTGACGCAATTTCTCCTTGCGGATCTCATCGAGCGCTTTCTGTTTCGCTTCATCTACACCGATAAGGTAATAGAGATGCGAACCGATCACAAGCAGGGCAAATCCTGCCCAGACTGCACCGAACAGCGAAACCCATGAGAACCCGCCAGAGAAAGAAATGCTGGGAAGGGCGTATATCAACATGCCGAGTGCAACCAATAAGTAAGCGGTGTGTTTAAACTTGTTCTTCTTTTTTTTCATTGTAAACGCAGCTCCTCTACTCTCTGAAATCTATATTTCTACTCTATGAGGAGCTTGCGCAATTTATGAGACAAGTTTTTAAAAATGTACCGAATTTGTGTTGAAGTTTATTGTCCGCAGCCTTAAAAAAGGGAACGTCTAGGGTTGGGCTGGACCATACAGATGCTGAAGACTATCCGATATAATCTTGTTCACGTCTTCGATGATGACACTCAGACGGCGCTCAGCGTCGAACAAGCGGCGGATGTTCAGGTTCAGGCTCAGCACCTCAAACTGCTTCTCCATCTTCTCCATTTCGTCCTGTGCCGGCATATCGCCGGACATCATGCGCTGTTGAAGTTCCATCTGGCGCTGTCGGAAGTCATCCAGCATGCGTCTGCTCTCCGGATCTGCATCCACGAGTTTCATAGCAGAGGTAATTTCTTCTACCTCCTTGCTTTCCTTCATCGCTTTTGCCAAATCATGTGCCTTGTCATAAATGTTCATTCGTAATTCCTCCAATATATTCGGCTTAAACGCCGTATTTGAATTCGCCTCTTGCCTTAATCCATCAAAATTGTTATCTCCACAGTATGGTCAGCATGGATTGGAACAATCCGATCACTCCGCCCAGCAGCACCCCAAGCCAGGTGATGGCCCTGAATTCGCGGCCGGACACACTCAGGATGATCTCTTCCAGCCGCTCAATCGGGAACTTCTCCACCTGCTCCTGAACGAGCTGCGGTAAGTTTACAGCCTTCATGGCCGCCGGGATGCTTCGCTCAAGGAAGCCCAGTCCCTTATCGAGCAGTCCAGGCAGAGCTGCTTCGATGGCAGGCATTCGCGGTCCAATCAGCTCGCCTACGCGAAGAGACTCGATTTGCTTCATCCACTTGGACCAAGGAAGCTTGTCATCCAATGTGCGGGAGATCCAAGCGAGGCCCGGCTCACCAGCGGCATGTTCGATGAAATTCCCCAGCGGCATCTCACCGTAATACGACAGCTTTCCTGAGATAATATCCGTGATGGTCTTGCGGATCTTCTCACCCTCCAACTGCTGAATCAGCATGGGCGTCAGCTTCTGGACCAGTTTATCCTCATCCACAAAGATCGAAGCCATCGTCCCCAGAAATCCGCCTGCCTTATCGATGAGTGAAGAAGCCACATCCGATAGCATAAGCTGCCCCTTCGCGGACAACAGCGTGCTCCTCAGCTCCTTCAGCACAATATCGGCGGCAGCCCCGCTCCAGCCCTGGATCGTTTCCTCGGACCAACCGGGAACAAGCTCCTTCAGCGGCTTTGCCTCCAATCCGTATCCGTGCCATACTGCTGCGGCACCCCGGGCTGTGAGCTGGCGGGCCGATTGTTCGGCACGGACCTTCAATTGCTCCCACTGTTCGGAACTCCATACCTTATGCGCCAAGTCTCCGAAGCTCAGCTCCGACTGGCTCCATTCCTCCAGCTTCCGATAGAGGCTATCCTCTATCTTACCCCGAAACACCGGCTTTCGAATAAGCTCCTGCAAGCCCTCGCTTGTCACCAGGTAATCCGAGACCACACGTCCCAACGACTCGGCTATTTCGTCCTTGCGCTTTGGAATGAGCCCTGGCGTGAAGGGTACGCGGCGGCCCAGGATGATTTTTTCTTCACGGGGATGAAACAGCATTTTTATTGCAAAGTGGTTCGTGATGCCGCCAACAAAAGCAGCAACGCACACGTTCACCAAAATAAACAGCCAGTTCTGCATTTTCAGCACTCCTTTTTCCCGAGCAGTACAATCACCAAGGGATATATGTCCTCATATGATGCATTACATGCAATGATCAGATGAAGTCTTTTGTCTGTTCACTTAAGTATCCAGTTGTTGTCGGAAGGAGATCCATCATGCGCAAATCCAAGATCAAATCCAACACCAAATCCAAGATATCGACTCAATTAATCCGCTCAGCCCAGCTTTCGGATAACGATATCAAGCTTGGTGACCGGCTCATCAGACAGCTCCGTATCCCGACAGATTCGAAGGTACAGCTTGCCTTTGGCTCCTTCAAGCAGGAAGTCCGCGTTATCTCAGGAGGAAAATCGAATTCGCTGGCCCTAAGCCCTTCGGTATTCAGCCATTCGGGACTTCTTCCTCGTACCGTCATGAATGTCAAATATTATCCAACGGAAAGAACGCTGAAGCTCGGTCCGCTTATCGGGATCATGGTCAGCCGATATCAACCGGATGAACCTGATAAACCTTTCGGATCAATCTCAGCTTTCTGCCTGGAAATGGTCAACGCGGCCAAAAAACAGGGCGCATATGTATATTTTTTCACACCTGACATGATCGGTTCGAACCCGTCGACACTTGAAGCCATTGCTTATGACGCGGGATGGAAAAAGCTCAGCGTTCCAGCTCCGGACGTCATTAATAACCGGCTGTCTACCCGCAAACTGGAGAATAGTCCTAGCGTACAGCATTTTATGAGAGAAGTAAAATCGCGATTCGGCACCCAAATCTTTAACGAGAAATTTCTCGATAAATCGGATGTCTTCGAGGCACTCGGGCCTGATGTGAAACTGCAGAAATATTTGCCCGAATCCTATTTGCTCAGCGGTTATCCGACGCTCAAAAAAATGTGCGCCACTTATCGGACGGTCTTCCTGAAACCGGTGCGGGGTAGTCTGGGGAAAGGGATCATCCGGATATCCCGCCAAGAGAACGGCAAATATCAAACGATGACCACCTCTCTTGAAGGAAGCAAGAAGAATACCTACTCCTCACTTCCAAAGCTGTTCAGCAGCTTATCTGGGAAAATAAAAAAAACGCGTTATCAAATTCAGCAAGGGCTGGATTTGATCCGCATCAACCGGCGAAACGTTGATTTTCGCGCGCTTGTTCATAAAGACAAAAACGGCAAGTGGGCAGTGACTTCGGTCGTGGCCCGTATTGCCGGCGGAAACCATTTTGTTTCCAATCTTGCCAGAGGCGGTACGCTATCTTCCGTCAAGGACGCACTTGCCATGAGCAGTATTCCGTTAAGCTCCAAACAAACGGCCCCCGCCCGAATGAATCAAGCGGCGCTCGATATTGCTCATGGACTGGAGGCTGCCATTCCCTATCATTTCGGGGAGCTCGGCATTGACTTGGCAATTGATACGGCTGGCCGCATTTGGCTCCTGGAGGTCAACTCCAAGCCGTCCAAAGGTGAAAATGCACCGCTGAATGCCGACTCCAAAGTAAGACCGTCAGCCGTCCGGCTCGTTCAGTACTGTCAATACTTGACGGGGTTCTAAAAAAGGAGAACATTATGTCGTCAAACAAGATAGGCACCCTGGGTGTCATGGTATGCCGCAAACCGGGCTTCCCTCCCTTCGCAGAGAAGGAATTCCTCCGTGAACTTAGCTCGAAGGCCAAGGGACTCGGCATGCAGGTATTTGTTTTTTGTCCGGATGATGCCTCTCCTGCTTCTGGTGTTGTAAGCTCCATAGACAGGATACAAGGATATCAATTCAATCCTGGAAAAGGCTGGAGTTTCGGCACCTTTCCTCCTCCAGACGTCATCTATGACCGATGTCTGCACCGAAACGGTGAGGAAACGGCTGCCGCCGGTGCGTATCTGAACCGAATGCTGCAGCAGGGCGTAAGACTGTGGGCACGCGGTCTGCCCGGCAAGCAGAAAGTGCATCAACTATTAAAGCGCTCCTCCGCCTTAAGGCCATATCTGCCGGCAACCTTAAGTTATACCGGAGCGGAATCACTGAGCAGGGCACTGCTGGCTTTTGGCAGCGGACTTTTCATGAAGCCTAGCGGAGGCTCTCAGGGTCGTCATACTTTGTACCTCGCTTTGACAGATCAACAGCGTGTCAGACTGCAAGGAAGGGACCGGAGCAATCGCATGTTCCAGCAGACTATTCCCGCACAAGAGATGAACGAATGGGTGAGTCGATTTACCGGTCGACGCCGGTTTATCATTCAACCCTATCTGGAGCTTCATAACCGCAACGGAGATCCGTTTGATATTCGGTCATTGGTTCAAAAGAATGACCGCGGCAGATGGTCCATCACAGGAATCGCTGCACGGCAAGGCGTAAGCCAA
This sequence comes from Paenibacillus sp. FSL W7-1332, assembly GCF_037969785.1. Taxonomy (NCBI): domain Bacteria; kingdom Bacillati; phylum Bacillota; class Bacilli; order Caryophanales; family Paenibacillaceae; genus Paenibacillus; species Paenibacillus sp. FSL W7-1332. The sequence continues at coordinate 5,806,988 of NZ_CP150209.1, forward strand.
GGACTGACCTCGAACCTTCACGGGGGAGGCACCGCATTTCCGGCCCTTCCCTATCTAACGGCCGATTTCGGAGAAGAAAAGGCCATGAAGATCATTCAGACCATCCGAGATCTGTCCGCTCAGCTTCCATCTCTGCTCGAAGAAGGATTCGGCCGACTTGGCGAGCTGGGAATCGATTTTGGCGTGGATACAAAGGGACGGGTCTGGATCCTGGAGGTTAACTCCAAACCGGGCCGCCGCGCATTTACACTAACGGGAGATGGTCACGCAGCCCGGCTGTCCGTCGAACATCCGATTCAATACGCCCGTTATTTATTGCTTCGACAACTTAGGAGGGTAAATACATGAGTTTGAATTTCGGAAATATTCATTTCTCGCAGCAGCCCGAAAAAGTCGTCTTTTTATCCGGTTCGCTTCTAAAGAGCCTGGGGCTATCAAGCAGGAAATCGATTAAGCTACGCATCGGGACCAACACGGTGTCCGCTGCTGTAAAACCGATCGATCGATCGGGGAAACACATCTATTTAAGCAACGGTGTCCGCAACGGTATCCACGTTCCCAGACAGGGCCCTGTCTATATCCATTCCCCCCGTGAAGGAGAAATCGAGCTGGGGCCCGTGGTTGGGGTTCTCTCCGACGGACCGCATAATCCATCCAGCCCCTTTGGAGCCCGAACCTCGTATATTCGTCAGCTTCTTCGTGAGGGCAACAAAAAAATGTTCGTTTATGCCTTTGCCCCCCGGGATATCAACTGGCAGCGCGAAACGGTGCATGCCTATATGCTCGGTTCCGGCGGCGGTTTTGTCCGCAAAACCGTTCCGCTCCCTAATGTCGTCTATAATCGCCTGCCTAGCCGAAAAACCGACTTCTCCCCTTTTACCAATCAACTGAGAGATCGGTTTCTGAAGCGCAACATTAAATTTTTCAACTGGGCCTTCTTCAATAAATCCGATGTGTACTCCCAGCTGGACGGCGACGTGCAGGCAGGCAAATATTTGCCGGAAACGCATAACAATCCTAGTCCCGAGCGGATTAAGGATATGATGGAGCGCCATAACTTTGTATATTATAAGCCCTCAGCCGGAAGCTTAGGCCTCGGGATTTACCGGTTAACCTATCTTCCCAAAAAAGGATACTTTGCGCGATATCACGGAAACGGGGGTAACACCCTTCTCAAGTTCCCAAGCTTTAACAGTCTGATGCGTATGCTACAGGCCAAGCATGGCTCCAAGCTGCGTAACTATGTTATCCAGCAAGGAATCCGCCTCATTGAAATCGATGGCTGCCCTATCGACTTCAGATTTCATATGCATAAGAACAGCAAAAACCGGTGGTCCGTGGTTGGTATCGGCGCCAAAAAAGCCGGTCGGGGCAGCGTCACAACGCATATCAAGAACGGGGGCTCCTTGATGACGCCGGAGCAGGCGCTCAGCCGGGCCTTCGGCTCCAAAGCTCGGGATGTGCTGGAGCGTGCCAAGGACGCCGCCATCGCGATGTCGGAGGCCATCGAGAATCATCATCCGCATCTGTTAGGAGAAATCGGGTTCGATATAGGAATAGATGATAACGAGAGGATATGGATGTTTGAAGCGAATTCGAAGCCGGGCCGATCGATATTCAACCACCCTTCTCTTAAAGGGGAAGGAAAAGCATCGGTGGAGCATATATTTGAACACAGTATGTATCTCAGCGGCTTCCACAGGGGGAATGACTCGTGAATAACCGAGTGGAGAGTGATGGAAGACCGGTTGTAGCCATCCTGACCATGCACGACTCGCATACGATGTTCAGAGGCAACCGGCAAAACTTTCAGGAAATCATCAAAACGGGAAAGGATATGGGCTTTATCGTCTATGTGGTCACCGTACGTGATCTGAAGCTTGATACGGGTACTGTCAAAGGCTATATCCTGAACAGCGACCATTCCTGGGAGCAGAGGCTATGCCCTCTGCCCCAGGTTATATATAACCGGATCCCTTACCGAGAGGATGAAGCCCTTCCCTGGGTCCGACGCAAAATCAAGGAATGCCAAAAACATCCCCATATCGATATCTATAACCCACACTTCTTCAATAAGTGGCGTCTCTTTGCTTGGCTGAACAAATCACGGTTAACCAAAAAGTGGGCACCCTTGACAAAGCGATTGAAGGGTTACCCTACTTTATATGAAATGATCAAGCGGAAGCCCTACCTGTATCTTAAACCAGAGGACGGCAAGGCCGGGCAAGGAATCATGAGGGTGCGGTATCAGAAAAACAAATCGCTCCCCTACCGCATACAGATACAGAACAACAAAAACAGCACCACCTACAAAGCAGCCTCCTTAGAGCGGCTTTGGAACCGTGTTTATCAGGAGACTAAAGGAAGCTCATACCTGATCCAGCAAGGAATCGAGCTGGCCCAGGTCCACGGTCGCGCCTTCGACCTCCGCATACTTGTGCAAAAGAACGAGTACGGCTCCTGGGCAGTTACAGGCATTGGAGCTCGAATGGCAGGCGCCAAAAGCATCACCACACATGTTCCTCGCGGAGGAACGATTGAGGATCCGGAGAAGCTGCTGCCGATCGTGTTCGGTCAGGAACGGTCTGACGCCATCCTTAGCGAAGTTAAAAAAGCAGCCGTGCATATGGCACGGCAGATTGAGAAGAGCTCTGGTCAGATCCATGGCGAAATGTCCATGGACCTCGGAATTGATAGCGAAGGCGTTCTCTGGTTCTTCGAAGCCAATTCAAGACCCATGAAATTTGACGAACCCGCGATCCGGAAAAAGTCACTGGAGCGGATTTTTCAATATTCCGAATACCTGATCAATCAAAGGTAGGCCCTGCATCAGCCAGAGCAACGGTTAAGAAAGACATGAAAGGAGGGGATCGTGTGGAAATCTCATGTCTATCTCTCTCAAGCCCGGAAGAATGGCCGCATGCCAGACAGCAGTGCAGCGAATTCTTCCGGCGGTACAGCAACAAACGTCTAACCCGCGAAGGTTACCAGCGCCTTGCCTTGCTATCCTATGACGAGCTGCTGCAGCCCGGTACCTCGATCATGGCCGCTACGGTTCGAAGCGATGTCGGCCGCATACCTGTGGGGATGTGCTTTGCGGTGGATTATGGGGAAGGTGCCTGCATGGTTGCTGTACACCCTCTATACCGCAACCGGCATATCGGTTCTTCCCTGATCCGCTCACAAATATCCAAATTCGGGCGGCTGCGATGCAAAGTAGCCGCCGATCATTCGGCAAGTTTGCAAATGTGCTTTCATGCAGGGCTACAGGCCATAGCGCTTGAGCAAGGTCCGACGGGCAAACCTACGCTCGTTATGAGCGGAACCCTTCCCCTGCACCCATTCCACAGTTCTTCAGCATCTCGTGCTGACTCTGTTCAAGAAGGTGAACTTCTGTGTCAAAACCCGTCTTAGGTATTATGACGTTATACTTGGATGAACGGAAAACGCTGGAGGAGCGGCATATCTACGAGCATATGATCAGGGAAGGAAAAGCGATGGGCCTTGACGTTTACGTCTTCACCCCCGCTGACGTTAACAGTGCGCAAGGCCTGATCAACGCCATGGAATACGATCCGGATCGCCGGAGATGGGGCCGCAGATGGCGCTCGTTTCCCAATATGATCTTTGATCGCTGCCGCATTCAAAAGAGCCCTCGCTTTCAACAGCTGCTGCGCTTTCGTTCACGCTATCGGCATTTACTGTTTCTGAACAGACCTTTACGCAACAAATGGACGATTCATCAAGTATTATCCACCAAGAAACGCTTCCGTCCCCATCTGCCGGATACTCGGATCGTGACCAGCACAAGCGACATCCACCGGATGCTCAACGTTCATCCTACCGTCTATTTTAAACCGATAAACGGAACGGGCGGACGCGGAATTCTGCGGATTACGAAGGTACCTGGTGTTGCGGGCACGTATGAAATCCGGGGACGCAATTCCAACCGGAGCATCATCAGACCGAAGCGAATGCCTTCAGGCCATTTGGCGCAATATCTGTCGGGCTGGGGCAATAGAGATCGATATCTGGTTCAAGAGGGGATCCAGCTGGAGCTGCCGGATGGAAGAGTGCATGATTACCGGATGCTCGTACAGAAAAATGGATCCGGTCAATGGCAGGTGACCGGCTGCGTGGGACGCGTCGGAGCGCCGAAAAGCGTGACCTCCAACCTGCATGGCGGCGGGCGTGCGACCATGATGGAAGAATTGTTAAGCAAATGGATCGCAGATCCGGCAAAGCGCGCCAGTATCCGCGAGGAAGCCGACTCCCTCGGTGTGGATGTGGCCCAATTTCTTGACGGACAGTATGGAGGCTTGTGCGAGATTGCCCTGGATCTGGCCGTGGATAAAACCGGAAGAGTTCTTCTTCTCGAGGTGAATCCGAAGCCATCAAGGGAAGTCTTCTCTCAAATCGGCGATATGGCTGCATACCGTGAATCGATGGTAAGGCCTTTAGAATATGCACTGTGGGTGTACAGCCAGAAAAAATCCGCGAAAAATGCTTAAGTTAATTCGTAGAAAACCGTAATTAAAGAATCCAAAAAACGCGCAAAGGCTGTTTCCAAGAGGGTTGCTTGCTACCCTTGGAAACAGCCTTTGTGACTCCTATCTATCTATTCGGCTTGATCGTGAAGCCTCAGCAGGTGTGAAAAAGAATGAATAACGACATCTGATCCCTTAAGCTCCTGCTCCCCGCCAAAGCCTGCATAGCGGCAGCCAATGACGGTTTGTCCGTTCTCTTTGCCCGCCTCCACATCCGATGACCGGTCCCCTACCATCCAGGCGTCCCGGATATCGTGTTCATCCAGCAGCAGCCTAACCAAATCCACCTTGGAAGCCGTTCCATGCTCTCCGGCACTGTAGACTCCTTCAAAGAGCGACATGATCCCTCTCGCTTCAGCTATGCCTTTCACATAATGCTCCAGGCCGTTGCTGGCAACAAACAATCGGACGCCCCGACGATGAAGCTCCTCCAGCGTCTCCTTCACCTCAGGATACAATACGGCTGCTTCATTGCTTAAGCCTTCGAGCTCAAGCTGCAGCAGCAGCTCGTCTGCACGTCGATGGGCTGCCGGCGTTCCATTCGGTATGACAATCTTCCAAATGTCTTCGAGCAGCATTCCCAGACATCCAAGCATGAGCTCCTCATTCGGCGTTTCTCCTTCATAGTGCCCCTCTTCACGCAAAATGTCGAACAATTTGTGATAGGCGGGCAGCAGCAGGGTCTCCGTCTGAAACAGCGTTCCATCCATGTCAAATATCATCGCTTCCGGCTTGATCAACGTTGCTGTATTTTCCAATTTGGTCCTTCCCTTCGCTCCATATAATCTGATTCTAGTCTAATCTTTCCTCATCATATAGGAACCATATCACATCTGCAAACCCCAATTCCTCATTACTTTTGATCTTCTGTACATAAAATATGCATAACCGAGGGAGCTTTATCGTTGTTATACATATAACGCGTACTAACGAGAGGAGGATTTACATGCCTGGCACAAGGGAGTCTGAACCTGCACCGCCAATCGGGCAGCTGGAAGTCGAGCTGATCGCAGATCTGAGCCGCTATGAGCCCCATGAACAAGCTGCGATTCTCAAGCGGATGGTGTACCGCCTCAAGAAGGGGCGATATGTCCGCAGCCCGATCATAACTGTTAAGGATATGATCCGGACGCCGCTTGTATGGCTGCTGCTGTCCATGGGAGTGATGATTCCCATTCTATTCTATATCCTGTTCGTTTGGGTATCGCTGGCGGTTGAAGGGTAAAGGCGGAACGAAGCGCTATGGTTTATATTCCGGGCGCCGCCAGATCATTAAAGTAGCGGCGTACCATGCCGAGGTAACAAACGGCAGGTACTTGAGACCCTTCAACCCGCTCTCGTCTCCTCCATATATGATGTGCGACATAACGGCAATCGCTGCATTCAGAACGACCCCGCCCGCAAAACCTCCAATTAAAGCCATAACCGCCGCGGCAAGGCTTCTCATGTTCGTGCTACCCCTTCTGTTCCCGTCGATCGGACGGCAGGACACCACGCGCCGTATCCACCGCAAGCCAGAACAATCCGATGGCGATGACCGGATGCAAGGCCCCGGCGCCAGGCAGGTTGGCGGTGAGGTATTGGCTGAAGACCAATAACAACAGAACCAGCGATTTCCATTTGTACGGGGCGGGCAGTTTGCCTGCAATACCAAATATCAGCATGAGGACCGGCACGATTTCAAAAAAATGGACAAACAGGGTATGGCTTCTCCACATCGATCCATCGTCAAACAGCGCCATGCCGGCAAACAGCGTCTGAATGGCAATACATACAACAAATATCCATGCCAGCCCTAACGATATCCATACGACCAGCGGTGTTTTTCCTACAGCTTGTTGCGTCATGTCGACATCCCTCTCTTAATTCAAATATCTTTACGAAATCATCCTATCACCGAAATGTTGCGATCTTGTGATGATGGCTTGCGGATTCCGTGAAATTTTCCAATTGCGGCTGGAAACCGTATATAATGGGGTGGATTTACGGCTGAACCTAACGAATCAAAATGGAAAGGCAGGATCCTTGCATGGCACATACCTTGCTTCTTGTGGACGATGAACGAAAAGTCATTGAGTTTATGGAGCCGTTCCTCCGGCAGGAGGGATTTCACATCATTACCGCTGCGACAGGCACGGAGGCTTTGGCCAAAGTGAGGGACTTTAAACCGTCGCTGGTCGTATTGGATTGGATGCTGCCGGAATTAAGCGGCATTGAAGTATGCCGGGAGCTCAGAAAATCAAGCCGTGTCGGCATCATTATGGTTACCGCCCGGGTTGAGGAAACCGATAAGCTGATCGGGCTGGAGGTAGGGGCAGACGATTACATGACCAAGCCTTTCTCCCTCCGGGAGCTCGCCGCGCGTATCCGGTCGGTCCTTCGCAGAATAGAAGGCGAAACGGTTACCGAAGAAATGCTGAAGCGCGGCGAGTTGATGATCTCGGAAAACCAATGCCGGGTATGGAAACGCGGCCGGGAGATCCAGCTTACGCCTACCGAATTCAAACTACTCCTGACCCTTGCTTCAAGGCCTGGCGTGGTTTACAGCCGCCTGCAGCTGCTTCAGGCGGCCATGGAGGATGATATCCACAATGATGAACGGACCGCAGACGCCCATATCAGCCGAATCCGCAAAAAAATCGAAGATGACCCGGCCGAGCCCGTTTTTGTCAAAACGGTGTATGGATTCGGTTACCGGTTTGAGCAGCAGCCATGAGCGTGGGCCGCAAAATATTCATCGTCCTCTCATCGTTCATTATCGGTTTCAGCACCGTCTTCGTTCTTCTTACTTATGTCGTCATCCGCGATTCCATGGATGCCATGCTGCAAACCTCGCGCGAAGAAGAGCTGGATCAGCTACAGGAGCGGCTGCTCGGTTACTACGTGAAGAATGGGCATACTTTCCGCGCCGTTCAGGATCAGGCGTGGTTAGCTGACAGTCCCCGTTCAGCCGACCGCCTGGAAAGCATCCTTCTGACATCCGGGGAACAAAAGACCCTCTTGCATGAGGGGGAGGCTGTGGAGAAGCAGATCAAACGCCTCGGTGTAAAGCGGACGTTGCATGTTGAAGGCAAACCGGTCGCGGAGCTGTATTATTATGATACGGATGTGGCAAACCTGACCAAGCTTCGGATCGGCACGCCCACATCGATCATCATTTTGCTGGGAGGAGGCACCGTCCTCTTCGTCCTGCTTTCCCTCGGGGCGGCCTACTGGATATCTCGGAGGCTCACTGCGCCCCTGCGCAAACTCGTCCCGGCTATCGAACGACTCGGTCAAGGCGAGTACGGTGTTCAGGCTCCCGTTACCTCGGAGGATGAATACGGGAGGGTCGCGGTTGCTTTCAACGGCATGTCTTCCAGGCTCGAGCAGTCCGAGATGGTCCGCCGCAATCTGGTGGCTGATGTCGCCCATGAGCTTCGAACACCGCTGACGATCGTAAGAGGCAAGCTGGATCTGCTTCAACAGAGCAGGCAGCCGATCCAACCGGAACTATTGCTTCCCATCCAGGATGAGTTGATTCGCTTAACCCGTCTTGTGGGCGATCTTCATCAACTATCTTTGGCCGAAGCGAAACAGCTGCCGCTGGTTCGGAAACCCACGGACATGCTGGATCTTCTGGGTCAAATACAGGAGCGCATCGAGCCAGATGCCGATGCCAAGAACTTGACCCTGCGTTTGACGAGCGCTACGGAACACACTTCCGTTCCTGTGGATCCAAGCCGAATCACACAGGTATTTCTGAATCTCTTCATCAACGCGGTTCGGTATACACCCCAAGGCGGGCTTGTCCATACCACGATCCGAGAAGAGCCGGCTTCCGGCATGCTTCGGATTGATATTCGGGATACAGGCCCAGGGATTGAGGAGGAGCATCTTCCCTATCTCTTTGACCGCTTCTACCGTACGGACGGAGCACGTGCGCGGCATCAAGGCGGTATGGGACTGGGTCTGGCGATTGCCAAGGAATTTATCGTATCGCATGGCGGCACGATTCAGGCACAGAGCCTGCAGGGCCAAGGAACTACATTTACGGTCCGGCTGCCCTATCATGATCATGACTCGGAGAGCAGCACGGGGTATACGGCCCCCATAAATCCTATCTAACATAAACAGACAGGCCCGGACAGATATCGACCGGCCTGTCATTGTTTATCCATTTGGATGTCGAAACGATACCCTCTCCCTAGAATATTTTTTTCGTTGCCCGATCTTCCTTGATGATCTCGACGGCTTCCCTGAAGCGGATGGAATGGATAATTTCACGTTCCCGCAAAAATTTGAGACTGTCCTGCAAGTCCACATCATCCGTCATGTCGATGAGCCATTGATATGTAGCGCGTGCCTTCTCTTCTGCCGCAATGTCCTCATACAAATCCGCAATCGGATCACCCTTGGCTTGAATATAGGTTGCTGTCCAAGGGACCCCGGCCGCATTCTCATAATACAGCGCATTGTCATGGTTGGCGTAGTGCGCTCCCAACCCGGCAGCCTCCAGCTCTGCCACGCTGGCATCCTTCGTCAATTTATACACCATCGCGGCAATCATTTCGAGGTGTGCAAATTCCTCGGTTCCGATATCGTTGAGCAATCCGATCACTTTATCTGGAATCGTATACCGCTGGTTCAAATAACGCAGTGCAGCAGCCAGTTCGCCGTCAGCGCCTCCATACTGTTCCATCAGAAATCTTGCCATTCTCGGATCACATTTACTGACGCGCACCGGATACTGAAGTTTTTTTTCATATACCCACATGGGCTCTTCCGCCTCCTTGTTCTCGCTTTTCCTCTTCATGAGGGCTGCATGCATGAGGTAAAAAAAAGCCGCAGCCCCCTTGCCATACCGTCATTGTTAAACCTGCCAAGGCCAAGGACCCTCGGCCCATTCAAACGGATACTTGGAATAAGCACGGCCAAAATTTTGCAGCGGCCCATACAGCTCTTGAAATTGCTTCGCTAGCACCGTTCTCTCCTGGGTCAGTTTATTGAACTGCTCGATGCTCTTGAGATCATTCGGATGAGTGTCCAAGAACAGGTTCAGCTCCACCAGGACAAAATCCAATGCCTGAAGCTGCTCCAGCATTTCGTAATACTTCAGATCTCCAACCTGGGGTCTGGCTTCATTCACCGCATATCACTCTCCTTTAAATTTTCGCGAAGTATACGGGCTATACAAGGATGGCCATAACGTTCCGTGCCTTAGCGCCTCAGCAGGGCTAAACTGGGGCAGACCCGGCGGTTGAAACACGACATACTGGTTAACAGGTACCACATACGATCTGTAAAGCTTGGGCGGGCATGGATCAAATGGCGAATGAAATACCGGGTATACGCGCACCTCTGGATTTTCCTTCAAAGGGATTTCCTCCTTATCGTTACGATCCGTCGTTATCAAGGACTCTTCGTATTTAACATATGTCTTCCGCCCAGAAAATGAACTCCAAAATGACAAAAAAACCCTCTCCCCTGGAATATTTCCGGGAAAAGGGTCTTCATGGAGTTGTCCTCAAAATTTGATTTTGATTTGGAACAAGCCCGCTTTACGCATAGCGGAATAGATAATGACGACCAGGGGGCCGATAAAAAATCCGATCACGCCAACCAGTTTAAATCCGATATACATGCTGACCAGGGCAGGCAATGCGCCGATGCCGACAGCATCCCCGATGACCTTCGGCTCCAGCACGCGGCGGATCACCGTAATCAGAATGAACATGAAGATCAAGCCGACTCCTGTAAAAATATCGCCTACCGCGAGCAGGTAGATGGACCATGGTATCAAAACGGAACCTACGCCCAGAATCGGCAGAATATCGACAATGGTGACAAGCAAAGCGATGGCAAGCGGATAGTTAACGCCTAATACCAGCAAGCCGAGCAGCGTAATCACGTACGTAAACAGGCTGAGGATCAGCTGTGCCCGCAAAAAGCCGAAAATTGATTTTTTCAGGCTGATCAGCACTTCGTTCACCTGCGACTGTGATGTCTCATCAAACAGCGACAACACTTTCTCACGCATCGTATCGAGGCTGAAAGCGAACAAGTACACCGCTACGCAGAATACAATGAACGTGACGAACAGGTTCGGCAGCGTTTTGGCAAAGGACAAAAATGTTGAGGATACTGAATTGACAAGCGACCGTATATAGGAAGAAATATTCGACATGAATTCGGTAAGACTGTCGGCAAGACCCGGCGAAATGCCGTTCAGCATGTCTTGCGCTTGTATAATCGTATGCTGAAGGAATTCGTTGGCCCCTTCAAAATATTGCGGAGCCCGGCTCCAATATTCGACCAGCTGGTTAAACACCTGCAGACCGATCAAATAAGCCAGGAGCAGCATCAAAAGGAGGAATAGCGTGCTTGTTACCGTTGCGGCCGCAATGCGGTTCATGCGAAGTCTTTTCATTAAGAGCCGATTTAACGGCTCCAATGCAATAGCAATCACGATGGCCAGCAAGAACGGAGCTCCAACCGTAAACATTCCGTACAGCAACAGGAGACTGAGACCGATAAAGATCAGCTGCTTAATCGACATAATCCACTTCCTAACAAATAGAGTCTTGCTAGTTCTAAATGAAGCTGCTCTCGAGCTTCTGATGAATCATGACGCGAGTTACACGCAACCGTGTAGACTCTTCTACCTCAAAGATCACCCCGTCAAAGGTGGTTTTCTTCCCGACCACCGGGTTCCCTTCAAGCTCTTTGAACAACCAACCGCCGATGGAATCCACGTTATGCTCTTCAATCATCAAACCGGTCAAATCATTCACTTCTTCAATGAGCATCCGCCCATCCACTGAAAAGTACTCATCATACACTTCAATTTCAGGCCGCTCATCTTCAAATTCATCGTACAGGTCCCCAACAATCTCCTCCAAAATCTTCTCGGCTGTGAGAATGCCTGCCGTCCCCCCATATTCGTCCACCACGAGCGCAAGCTGCTCATGTCTTGCCTGCATCTTCCGCAGCACCTCGCTGATTTCCGTTGATTCCGATACGTCCATAATCGGTCTCATCAAGGAAGCCAGATCACGCTGCTTCTCAGGCTCCGCCAGCAAGAGATCGGTAATGTGGACAAATCCGATGATGCGGTCTTTGTTGTCCGTTGCGACCGGGTAGCGGGAGTGCTTCGTCTCATTGACGATCCGAAGATTCTCTTCCAAGGTATAATTGGTGAAAAGAACGTCCATGTCCGTCCTTGGCAGCATAATTTCTCTGGCTCTCAAGTCAGAAAAATCGAACAGGTTGTCCATTAATTTCATCTCGTTCTCGTCAATGACACCGCTCTTTGCGCTCTCGTTCATCAGAATCCGAATCTCTTCCTCGGAGTGGGCCGCTTCGGCCTCGCTTGCCGGCTCGATGCCAACCATCTTCAGAATCCGATTAGCGGAAGCATTCAGGACCCAGATCACCGGCAGAAAAATGCGGTAAAACCAAAGCAGCGGCGCCGACAGGATCAAAGCCGTGCCCTCCGTCCGCTGAATAGCCAACGATTTCGGTGCAAGCTCCCCTAACACAATATGCAGGAAAGTGATAATACAGAAGCCCACCGCCACCGATATTGTGCCGATCAATCGCTCATCCGTAAATCCAATGCTATGCATAATGGGGGCCACCAGCAATTCTGAAATGGCAGGCTCCCCTATCCAGCCAAGACCCAGGGAAGTTAATGTGATTCCAAGCTGGGTTGCGGATAAATAGGCATCCAGCTTCTGGTTTACTTTCAGAGCAATGCCTGCAAGCCGGTTCCCTTCGCTAACGAGCTGGGTCAATCGGGATTGGCGCATTTTTACCAGTGAAAATTCAGCCGCTACAAACACGCCGTTCAACAAAACGAGCAGGAAAACCAAGAGCAAATTCAAAATCAGTTTCCCGACCTCAAATTCCTCCGCCATGATGACACGCCTTCTTTCTAGGGTTCTAGTTTGTCTTTGCTTGCCTTGACTTGAAATCCACACCCCGGTAGTACATATCGGCCACCAACAGGTTCGGCCCACAGCAGCTCACTGCATCGCAGTGACAGTTAACCGTTTGGTTCAGCGGGTGTCCTGTTGTCCATTCGTTAAAAATATCGTCAAGCTTCTGTTCCTTAATATTACCAAAAGCCGGGATATCAGCAAAATCCGTTACATATACGTCGCCCGAGAATAAATTCACATTCACCCGGTTACGGCCATCCGGATCATTCCGGACCGTTACGTTCGGTTCTTGCCGCAGGCGGCGAATGATCTCCTGGTCATCATCATCGGAGCTGCAGGCATAGAAGGGCAGCGTTCCGAACAGCATCCACATGTCCCGATCCCGGACATCCAGCAAATGGTGGATGGCAGCTTTCGTGTCGTCCAAGGACAATACGGGCAGAGCGGAAGCAAAGTTTGAGGCATACATCGGGTGAACCTCGTGCCGCTTGCAGCCCATATCCTTGATCAGCTTGTGGATGCCGCTGAGTTTCGTATGCGTCCGGTAGTTAATCATCGATTCAGCGGATATGTACATCCCTGCTGCACTCAGTTTCTCCGAATTGACCAGCATTGTATCGTACATTTTGTATGCCGTTTCCTTGGAGACGGGACGCGCACTATTCGCAAACCCGACTTCATAGAGGTCGTCCCCGTTCAAATAATTGAATGAGATATGCATAACGTCCAGATAAGGCAGCATTTTCTCATACCGACTTATATCAAGCGTCAGATTGGAGTTAATCTGGGTCCGGATGCCCCTTTCCTTGGCATACTTCAGCAAGGGAACAATCACGTTATCCACCGTCCTGCCAAGAAATGCCGGTTCACCGCCCGTCAGACTGATCGTCTGCAGATGCTCTACCTCGTCCAATCGCTTCAGCATCGTATCGAGGGGCAGCATCGGCGCTTCCTTCATGACAAGCATATCACCGACAGCGCAATGTTCACAGCGCATATTGCAAAGATGCGTCACTGTCATTTCCACACTGGTCAGCACATGACGACCATGCTCGCGCAGTGAAGTTATCGGATCCCACGGATCATAACTCGGCGAAATGGGCCTTACGGCTGATGGAAATGGCTGTGCTGTATTACTCATGGTTCACTCACCTTATTTCTTTGAATTACCGATTCATTCAGTACAACTTACGCAATATGTACTCTACGGTTTTGATAATGTCCATTATATGATTATAGCATACCCGAACAGAAGGCCTCTGCTTGATTCGGCTGGGAAATCATCCACTGTCCCCATGTTGGTCCGCGCTTTCCTTGGAAGTAAGCTTATGGGCCGGAAACATCCATCTTGGACTCCACCAATTCGCTCTGCCCATCATCTTCATAAACGCAGGCACAAGCAGCACCCGAATCACGGTGGCATCCAGCAGAATGGCTGCAGTCAGGCCTAAACCGATCGCTTTCATCACTTCATTATCCGTAAATACAAAGGCACCTACGACGACAGCCAGAATCAGGGCTGCGCTTGTAATCAGCCCGCCCGTACTCTCCAAGCCTTCGGCTGTGCTGAATTCGTTATCTCCCGTCCGTTCGTAATTCTCCATGATTCGCGAGAGCATCATGACTTCATAATCCATCGATATGCCGAACACCACGCAGAATATCAGGATTGGCAAAAGCGCAAAGATGGATCCCGTGGAGGATACACCCAGCCACTGCGCGCCAATCCCCTCTTGAAACACCCATACCACGATACCGAGTCCGGCGCCGAGGCTGAGCATATTCATTATGCTTGCTTTTAAAGGGAGCACGACCGATCGAAACGCCAATAGGAGAATGACGTAGGTAACTACAAATACAAAGACCAGAACGTAGGTGATATTCTGATGGATGGCTTCCATGATGTCCAGTTTATAGGCGGGGCTTCCGGTGACATAGGTCGTCAGCTCGTTCGTATCCATCGTCCGTAACGCTCGGACGAGCTGCATAGTCAATGCATGGGATTCGCCATACTCCGGGATCACGGCGACGGCTGCGAAATTCCCCCTCACAAAACGATGCTGCTCCAGCTGCTGGCGGATATCTTCGCGGGATAAATATTTCGAGGCTTCTTCCACCGAACCTCTGCCGATGCTCAGATAACTCTCTACCTGCTTCACACCCGGCATCATCCTGATTTCGTCCGTATATGCCTTCATTAGCTCGATGCTGCGCGAATCCTCATAAGAGGCCGGAAGTTCGACCGCTACAACGATCGAATTCAATTCACGTTCATCATAAGCCTGTGTGAGCAGGTCGTGTCCATATCGGGATTCATAGGCGGGGGGAAGCACTTCGGCTGCGGGGATGGCGATATTCATGTCCCGAACCGGATAAATCGCCACCAATAGTAAACCGATCGCTGCGATAGAGATGGTCACAGGATGCGCCATGACAAATTTGGAGAGCCTTCTCCACAAACCGGAGGTCTGCCGTGCCCGGAGCGTCCGGTAAGCGGCAGGGAATAGAGGGAGCGCATCGATACGCGGGCCCAATATTCCCAATAATGCGGGAAGAAGCGTATTACCGGCCAGCACTGATAACAGCACCACGGTAATGCCGCCTATGCTGAAGGAACGGAAGATCGGCAGATCTATGAAACTCATCGCCACAAAACCGATCAACACGGCTGCCCCGGAGAACATCACCGCTTTGCCGGCGGTTGCGCAAGTGACAGCCAGGGCAGTGCCCACATCTCCGCTCCGTGTCCGCATCTCTTCTTTGAATCGGCTTACGACCAGCAACGCATAATCGATCCCCACGGCCAGGCCCAGCATCGTTACGACATTCGGTAGGAAATTGCTGATCGAGCCGTCGGCCAAAGCGACGAAATACAGGATTCCCATCGTGACCACCACACTGGCAACACCGGCTAACAATGGCAGGATCGCGGCAGTCAATGTTCCGAATACGACCGCCAGAATGAGCAGAGCTGCGGGAATGCCTATCATCTCGGCATGGATGATATCGCTTTTGACGGCTTGGTTCATATCGGCGAAGATGGCGGTATTCCCTGTTATGTAAGTATCCGCTCCCGTGATGCCCGGAACCGAGTCACGAATCTCTTCAAACTGCTTCAAGGCTTCCGTGGAATCCAGATCCAGCAGCACCGTCACGGATACGATATGATCCTGGCCTGCCTTATGAGCTGCCATATTCATATAAATATCCCTGACATAGGGACGGGCTCGCAAAGGCTCAAGCTCCGTCAATATTCGCCTCTGCGCCGTGCCTGCCGTCAAATTCTCATCGTGCTGGCTCACTACGACAATATCCAGCGAAGCTGCCGACAGTCCTAATCCCTCTTCCAGCTTCTCAATCCCGATCTGGGCCGGACTATCCTTCGGCGTAAACCCGTTGTGCTGCAGAATGGACGGCAGCTTGAATGCAAACGGAAGCAGCCCGCAAAACAAAAGAAGCCAGGTTACAACAATGGCTTTACGGTAGCGGTATATCTGTCGCCCCCATGTATGCAGCAATGTTGTATGGCTGTTACGTCTCACGAGTCTACCTCCTTCAGTGTAAGTTTGATCTATGGTGCTCGCCCGATACCAGCGATCATAATGGCCAGTGTTTCAGACAAATCCAATTCATAAGGTGCGGATAGCGGGGTGCCTTCGGCATCCGTTAATACGCGGACAACGGGTCGATGCGGCACATGTGCGTGAATTTTGGATACCACTCCACTCTCACCCGTATGTAATTTCACGGTGATCCCTGGAGGATATATCGCTACCCGATCCCGAAACATGGCCAGGAATGACTGTTCATACAGTGTTCCCGAGCCTGCATACATCACCTCTACCGCTTCATGCGGCAATAAGGCAGGCTTGTACACCCGCTGCGTGGTCATCGCATCGTAAGAATCCGTAATCGCAATCCATTTGGCGTATTCATGAATCTCAGGTCCCTTCAAGGCTCTGGGATAACCGCTGCCATCCAGGCGTTCATGATGCGACAGGGCGCAATGCGCCGATAACAACGGAATGTTCGGTTCGTCTTTCAATATTTTGAACCCGAACTCGGTATGCTTCTGGACCTCGCGAAATTCTTCTTCGCTCAGCCGTCCTGGATGATTCAGCAGCTTCTGGGATATCCTCGTCTTGCCGATATCGTGAAGCAATGCCCCCAAGCCCAGCACCTTCAGATCCTCCCGATTATAGCCGTAAGACACCCCAAGAACCGTTGAATATAGACAGACGTTAAGCGAATGACGATACAGGTTGTAATCGTTGGTATTCATATCCGTCAGGAGTACCATGCCCTCGTCATGATCCGATATTTCATCCATAATAGACTCCATCATCCCGGAGAACGTTTTGCCTAAATGAAGGAAGCTTCCCTTCAGAGCAGCCTGGCTCTCCAGGGTCTTGAAGCTCGTCCGTATCGACTGGATCGCCTGCAGCCGGGTCTCCTCGGTCAACAACTCCGGAACCACGATATCCTCTGTCATCGGCTCCTCGATATAGACATACCCGATTTCCAACGTGCCCAGACGGCGGATCAGTCCTGTCGTCAGCTCCACGCCTTCGGCAAGCAGAATTAAACCGTCACTATTATATATTCTCTTACCAAGAACCATTCCCGGCCTCAACGCGTTGATAGGTATAAGACGCAAAATCCGTCACTTCCTCTGCTATTCTCAAACTTGTGTGGGATATAGCGTCCAGTCTTCAGTGGATCACGATACGAAGAAGCCGGATCTCCTCCTTGTGTCTACTCCTGCTTAATGCATGATAAACAGCCAAAAAACGGCAGCGAGAACAAAACGGTAGATCGCAAAATGAGTAAGCCTTATCTTCTGTATGAGCTTCATGAAGGCCAAGACGACAAAATAAGCAACAACAAACGAAACGATAAATCCGGCAAGAAATACGCCGATCGTATCTAAAGTAAAATATCGGTAAGAATCCAGCAATTCATATCCGGATGCAGCACACATAATGGGAATTGCAATAATGAACGAGAAATCGGCCGATGCCTTATAGCTCACCCCGCTAAGCATTCCTCCGGAGATGGTGGAGCCCGAGCGGGAAAAGCCCGGCCATAAAACGGAGATGATCTGGTAGACGCCAATCTGAAGGGCCTGCTTGTATGTCAAATCATCCAAATCATGTGATGTCACTTGAACTTTATGCTTATTGTACCATTCTGCAAAAATCATAAAAATACCGCCGGCAACGAGTGCAAACAGCACCGTCTGCGCATGGAACAGGCTCTTGATAAAATCCCTCGCGAAAAATGCAACCAGCAGGGCCGGAGCAATCCCCAAAAATATATGAATCAGATTCAATCTTTTTCGAGGCTCTTTCTTGGTCAACGGTTCACTTCGGCTCCAGCCGAGCAGGTTCAAAATTCGATTCCAGTAAACGATCGCGATCGCCATAATGGCGCCAAGCTGAATGACAACCTCAAACGTCTTCATGATCGGAGTTTGATCGTCGTAACCGAGCACCTTGGCCGTCAAGATCATATGACCTGTGGAAGACACCGGAATGAATTCGGTTAGTCCTTCCACGATCCCCAGTATAATGGATGTGATAAAATCCATCGTCCTTCCCCTCCCTTACCTTTGTCCTCCTCATATGTATGCTCGGCCAAAGGAAGTTAGTCGGGATTGTCAGGATATCCAGCGTGGAATCATGGACTCTTCAAGCGAACCGGGCCTCGATAGCTCACTTCGCAGCAGGTCTCTAATAAACTCCGGCAGCATATATACCGTATCCTTGCCAAGTGACAACGACTCGTATCCGATTTTAAAAGTGAACATATCGAGTGTCCCCACCTTATATTCCCGCTGCGGCTCTAGCGGTTGCCCCTTCATGGAGATATGCGTAATCTTTCGGTAAGGCTCTCCGTTCTTGTCGTAGTGAATTTTTAACCCATCGACTGCCAGGCCGCCTAATATATAACCGCGGAAACCAAAGCCCATTATCTTCTTTCCGCTGAACTCTTGAAGCAAACTCTCCTCAAGCGCCTGATAGATATGTTCTCCGCGCAGCTTCACGATGCAGGGATTAATCGGTGACGGGCACAGGCCATGCAGCATACCGGTGCTGATCTCGCCCTCCGGCAGCGGCCCGAGCAGCTGCCCCGAGTTCACGATGGCAAAATCCGCATCCGTATGCTGCAGCACGGCCTGAGCCAGCAGGTTTGCAAACGGCGACTCCTCCTCATAGTGGATGGGCAGACTACGATCATTAACGGCAACAGCCTCCGTTAATTTCTCCCTTGCCAGCTCATGGTGCCTCATGATCGCCTGCTCTACGATGGGTTCTATTAAGTTTTTATCCACAGGGAGCAAACTTCCCTCTATACAGGTAAAGCGATCTTCAGCATGACTGCGCTGCATGACGAGGCGACCTACATATTGTCCGAACTTGCCTGCACCGCACACGGCTGTCTTTCCGATCATCAGGGGCTCCTCGAGTATATGATGGGTATGACCGCCAAGAATAACATCAATCCCCTCAACATTTTCTGCTAATCTTTTATCAATCGTTAGTCCTAAATGGGATAAAACGATTATGATATCACACTGGCCCTGAAGCGCTCGCACTTGCTCAGCAATAGCCATCACCGGATCTCCGGCTTCCCAGCCTAACAATTGATAAAAACCTGCAAAAGCAGCCGTTGCGCCGGTGAGCCCGATTCGAATGCCTTCTCGTTCCAGGATCACATGCGGCTTCATCCATCGAGGAGGATTACCACTCTTAGTCTCACTAATGTTGCAGCACACAACGGGACACTGCAGTCCGGCGTATACACTCTCCAGAACATCATATGAAATGGTGAGCCCTTCGTTATTGCCAATCGTAATGGCGTCGTATCCTGTCAAATTAATGACATCCACATTGGCTTGGCCCATGGTGCCTTCGGTTTCCACCGATGCTCGGTCCATATGATCACCGATATCCAGTACGATTGCCCCGTCGCCTGCAGCCGCCTTTTCCCGGGAAATAAGTGCCGCCACACTGCTCATCATCTCAAAATGGCTATGTATATCGTTGGTATACAATATCGTCAGCTTCTGTTTGTTGCTTCCTAACCCCATTTGGCGGCCCCCTCCCCAAGTTCGTTATTCGATAAATTCCGGTCTTACAAGCATAACATTTTAGCGAAGAATATGGTATATTGTAGCCCATAAGAATTACGAGGTGATGAAGAATGTCAACAACCATTTCTATATTACTATTTGCAGGATTAGCTGATCGAATCGGCACAGCTTCGCTTACATTCAACGTGCCTGGCCTGCCCCTGACTGCCGGGGAATTAAAGCTGCTGCTTAGTGAGGCTTATCCTGATGCCCAATCTCAGATTTCCACGGCTTTCGTCGCGGTCAATCAAGAGTATGCGCCTTCGGAACAGCTTATTCAGAGCGGCGACGAGGTAGCTCTAATTCCGCCTGTGTCCGGTGGTGACGGCATAACCCCGCAGGACTCCGGATCCAGGTCCTCGGCAGATGGGAAATGCACGATATCCTACGGCCCGCTTTCCGTAGAGACAACCATTGCCAAAGTTCACGATGATAATCATGGAGCAACGCTATCCTTTGTAGGTACAACGCGAGAGATGACCGGCCAGATGCGAACGGTTACGCTGGAGTATGAAGCATACATCCCGATGGCGCTTAAAGAAATGCAGCAAATATGCGCGGACATCTTTCGACAATGGCCCGGTACGCAATGTGCGATTTCCCATCGTATCGGTACGGTCGGAATTGGAGAAACCAGTGTTGTGATCGCTGTCTCCTCCCCGCATCGGAATGCATGTTATGAGGCCAGCCGCTATGCGATCGAACAACTGAAGCGATCCGTTCCAATCTGGAAGAAGGAGATCTGGGACGATGGTTCAGAGTGGAAAGGCCCACAGACCGGACCATGGGACCCAACCGTTAGGCAATAAGTCATGATTACACATTGTAAAACCATAATTTTCTTGCTAAGATAGTTTTGATCTTTTTACTTATATAAGGGCAAGAGGTGCAATGATTTGAGAGTACATGTCACGGACCTGATACCCGGTGATCAAATGCAGCATGATGCTTACAACACAAACGGCGTTCATGTTCTACAAAAAGGGGTTACCCTTCGTTTAGAGGATATATCCAAGCTACTGCAGCACGGTATCGATTACATAGAAATAAAGCCACGCGCACTGTCTGTATCCCTCGACTCTTCGTCTGAAATTTCTGAATCATACAACAAGGTTAAACCCCATTTCAATCTTGCATTTGACGGGTGCTCCACCTTATTTACGGAAGCGTCGCAATCCGGTAAATTCAATGAGTCCGTTGTGGACGATGTTTTCATGCCCTTAGTCGGCTCACTGAACGAGCATACGGATGTTGTCTCCCTGCTATTGCTGTTTAATGGTAAAGACGATTATACCTACAGGCACTCCATTCAAGTTGGAATGTTATCGTACTACATCGCGGATTGGATGGGTTACTCCGACAAGGAAGCTTATGAAATCGGCAAAGCCGGCTATCTCCATGATATCGGCAAAAGCAAGATTCCTAGAGATATATTGGACAAGCCAGGGAAACTGACTCCTCAAGAGTATGAAGAAGTGAAGCTGCACACCATCTATGGTTACGAGATGATCTCTGAATCCATGGATGATAAGGTCACCGCTATGGTTGCGCTCCAGCATCATGAACGGGATGACGCTTCCGGTTATCCACGAGCGCTCCATGCTGACCAGATTCATCCATATTCTCATATTTGCGCTGTAGCCGATGTATATAGCGCGATGACTACGAACCGGGTTTATCAATCCAAGCAGCAGCTGTTAACCGTACTTCGGGAGCTGTATAGTCTTAGTTTCGGGAAACTGAACGGCAAGCCGACGCATGCCTTCATCCAGCAGATGCTGCCGAACTTTATCGGTAAGAAGGTTCTGCTGACGACCGGCGAATCCGGCATGATCGTCATGAACAATCCTTCGGATTACTTCCGTCCGCTCGTGAAGACCGAGGATCGTTTCATCGACCTCTCCAAGGAGTATAATACCGAAATCCAGGAGATACTTCTGTAACTGGCGTTTTTCGTCTAGGTCCCCGAATAGCCAAATAACCGTCGGCGTACAAGCCTGACGGTTTTTTTGGGTGGTTGCGTGACTTTTCTCCCCTCTTACTCTTGATTTCTGGCACAATAAAAGTCGTGACCTGACAAGAGGGCCCACGCAACCCTCAAAGTCACAATGAAATCAACAATTCATAAACCATCCAAACATAAAAAGGGGCAAACCACTCGTTCTGAGTGATTTGCCCCCTTGAATATAAGAAATATTTAGCCGATGGAACCTTCCATCTCAAACTTGATCAATCGATTCATCTCAACCGCATACTCCATCGGGAGCTCCTTGGTGAATGGCTCGATGAAGCCCATAACGATCATTTGCGTAGCTTCAGACTCGCTAAGGCCACGACTCATGAGGTAGAACAATTGTTCCTCAGACACCTTGGATACGGTTGCTTCATGCTCCAGCGTAATGTTGTCATTCTTGATCTCGTTGTAAGGAATCGTATCCGACGTCGATTCATTATCGAGGATGAGTGTATCGCACTGGATGTTGGCTTTCGCGCCTTCTGCATTCCGACCGAAGGAAGCCAGTCCACGGTATGTTACTTTACCGCCATGCTTACTAATGGACTTGGATACGATCGTAGAAGTCGTGTCCGGCGCCAAGTGAATCATTTTGGCTCCTGCATCCTGATGCTGGCCTTTGCCTGCTACAGCGATGGACAGTACCATCCCTTTTGCACCGCGACCCTTCAGGATAACGGCAGGATACTTCATTGTGAGCTTGGAACCGATGTTGCCGTCCACCCATTCCATTGTTGCGTTCTCTTCAGCAACGGCACGCTTGGTCACGAGGTTGTAAATGTTTGGTGCCCAGTTCTGAATGGTTGTATAGCGAACGCGCGCATTCTTTTTACAGATGATCTCTACTACCGCACTATGAAGCGAGTTCGTGCTGTAGATCGGAGCGGTACATCCTTCTACGTAGTGCACAAAGCTGTCCTCGTCCGCAATGATCAGCGTACGTTCGAATTGACCCATGTTCTCGGAGTTGATACGGAAATACGCTTGCAGCGGAATTTCACATTTCACGCCTTTTGGAACATAGATGAAACTTCCGCCAGACCACACGGCACTGTTCAGCGCAGCGAATTTGTTATCCGTTGGGGGCACGACCGTTGCAAAATATTCTTTCAAGATCTCCGGATGCTCTCTAAGAGCCGTATCGGTATCCATAAAGATAACGCCTTGATCCTCAAGATCCTTTTGCATGTTATGGTAAACAACTTCGGATTCGTACTGTGCGGATACACCCGCCAGGAACTTCTGCTCTGCTTCAGGGATACCCAATTTATCAAAGGTTTCCTTGATCTCGGTAGGTACTTCCTCCCAAGTCTTGCCTTGCTTGTCGGAAGGTCTTACATAGTACTGGATATCGTTGAAGTCCAGCTCGTCGAGATCGCCGCCCCAGCGAGGCATTGGCATTTTCTCGAACTGCTCCAGTGCTTTCAAACGGAATTCCAGCATCCATTCCGGCTCGTTCTTGATTTTGGAAATTTCCATAACGACTTCACGCGTCAAACCTTTGCCGGTTTGAAAAATAGCTTTGTGCTCGTCACGGAAACCATATTTATACTCTTCAATTTCTGGTGCTTTTTTAGCCATTTAACTTACCTCCCTATCGATCTATTCATTCGCTTACTTCGCGTCTATTCCTTTTCGGAGTGCGTTCCACGCAAGTGTTGCGCATTTAATGCGTGCAGGAAACTTGTTGACACCGGATAGGGCTTCAATATCCTCGTACTCTTCAAAATCTACGGCCTCGCCTTTCATAAGGGAGGAGAAGCGGTCCGCCAGACTGATCGCTTCATCCAGCGTTCTGCCTTTTACGGCGTCTGTCATCATCGAAGCGGAAGACATGCTGATGGAGCAGCCTTCCCCCGTATATTTGGCATCGGCCACTACGCCGTTCTCTACCTTAAGCTGCAAGGAAATGCGATCTCCGCAAGTCGGATTGTTCAAATCGATGGTTACCGCATCTTCTTCAAACTTGCCGCGATTGCGGGGGTTCTTATAATGATCCATGATGACACGTCTGTACAAATCGTCAAGTTGCATCGCCGAAATACTCCTTTGTCTGGATTAAGGCGCTAACTAATCGATCAACGTCCTCTTCTGTATTATACAGATAAAAGCTCGCGCGTGCCGTAGAGGATACTTTTAACCAACGCATAAGCGGTTGACAGCAATGATGTCCTGCACGGATCGCAACCCCCTGTGCATCAAGCACCGTTGCCACGTCATGCGGGTGAACGTCGCCGAGATTAAAGGTAACAAGGCCCACTTTACGTTCACGAGGACCGTAAATGGTAATCCCGTCGATCTCGGAGATGCGGTTCATGGCATAAGCCGCAAGCTGCGTCTCATGCTGTTCGATGGCGTCCATTCCGATTTCTTCCAGGAAACCGATGGCAGCGCCCAAACCGACAGCCCCTGCGATGATAGGGGTGCCCCCCTCGAACTTCCAAGGGAGCTCCTTCCAGTTTGATTCGTACAATCCAACATCATTGATCATTTCTCCGCCGAATTCGATCGGCTCCATTGATTCCAGCAGCGCCTTCTTGCCGTATAATGCGCCGATACCTGTTGGAGCACACATCTTATGGCCGGACAAAGCGTAAAAATCGCAATCCAGGTCCTGGACGTCCACCTTCATATGCGGTGTGCTTTGCGCACCGTCAACCACAATGACAGCGCCGTGGCGGTGCGCGATTTCCGCAATTTGTTTCACGGGATGCACAACGCCCATGACGTTGGATACGTAAGCGATGGCTACAACCTTGGTCCGTTCGGTAACGAGTGCCTCGACATCTTCGACACGGATCGTGCCGTCAGGCTGTAGAGGAATATATTTCAGCGTAGCGCCAACGGCGATAGCCGCCTGCTGCCACGGTATGAGATTACTGTGATGCTCCATTTCCGTCAGGACGATTTCATCCCCGGGACCGCAAACGGAGCGCGCGTAGGACGATGCTACCAGATTCAGGGCCGTCGTCGTACCACGGGTGAAAATAATCTGTTCCGAACTCTCGGCATTAATGAAACGGGCAACCTTCTCCCTGGCTCCTTCATAAGCATCGGTAGCACGGCTGCCGAGTGTATGAACCCCGCGGTGCACATTGGAGTTCTCCCACTCGTAGTACCGCTTGATAGCATCTATGACCACCTGCGGCTTTTGTGATGTCGCGGCATTGTCGAGATATACCAGCGGATGTCCGTTGATCTCCTGATGAAGAATGGGAAATTGCTCACGGACAGAGGCGATCATTGTCCCAGCTTCCTTTCAACGAGCCCCTGCAGTTGGTCACGAAGTCCCTCAAGCGGAATTTCGCTGACAACCGGAGCCAAGAAGCCGTAAATAATTAAGGATTCCGCCACGGGACGCGAGATACCACGGGACATCAGGTAGTAAATTTGCTCCTGATTCACTTGTCCTACGGATGCTGCGTGACCGGCTGTTACATCATCCTCGTCAATCAACAGAATCGGGTTCGCGTCGCCGCGGGCTTTCGGGCTAAGCATCAGCACGCGTTCGGTCTGTTGTCCGTCCGCCTTCGTTGCACCCTTCTCAATTTTGGTAATGCCGTTGATGATGGCTTGTGCCTCTTCGCGCATGACTGCACGGGTGATCATCTGGGACGCCGAGCTCTTGCCGAAATGCTTCGCTTGCGTGGTGTAGTTGATCTTCTGGGAGCCGGAGCCGACCGCGATGACTTTCGCATCGGATGTCGAACCGTTGCCCTTCAGAATACTCATGGTATCGCTAGCTGTATCGCCATCGTTCATCTCGCCAACAATCCACTCGATCGAAGCGTCATTGTCCAGCACCGCACGACGGAATGTAACATCGGTTGCTTCGCCAGCCAATTGGTGAACGGAAGCATAACGCACCTTCGCTCCGTTTTTAACGAAGACTTCCACCGCTCCGTTATGGGTGACCGGCGCAGCCAGGGAATCCGAAACGTAGTTGTCTACGTAAGTGATCTGACTGTTCGCTTCGGCTACCACCAGCACATGCGGTGCAAATGTCGCTTCGGCATCGTCGGTCAGCATAACGGCTTGAAGCGGAACATCAACCTCCACATTTTTAGGAACATAGAGGAATACCCCGCCGTTCCATACCGCAGCATGCAGAGCAGCCATCGCATGCTCGTCATTCTTAAGCGCTTGGTGCAGATAAGGCTTAACCAAATCCGCGTGTTCTTTAACCGCTGTTTCCAAATCGGTGAAAATGACGCCTTTGGCAGCCAGTTCCGGAGCCAGACTTACATATACGGTTCCCGAATTGCGCTGGATAACCAGACCGCCTTCTCTTGAACCTTCAACAAGTTTAGCTACCTGTTCAGGCAGTTCGTCAAGGGAAGCAAGTTTATTGCTCTCTTTATATTCACCATAGCTTTGGATGTTCCAGCGCTCGATGCGTTGTTTCTCCAGCTTGGGCAGTTCCAACTGGCCAGCCAGTTCCAGGGAAGCCAGACGGCTGTCTGTCAGCCAGGCCGGTTCCTGTTTACTTTCGGACAATGCCTTCAGAGCCTCAGCGTTGACCGGAAGAATGGTTTGTGTAGTCATATCGTTTCCTCCTCCCGTCTATTTACGCGTCTTGACCTACAGTTTCATCAGTAATGCCCAGCTCTTCCTTAATCCAGTCATAACCTTCTGCCTCCAGGCGCTCTGCCAACTCAGGACCACCGGATTTTACGATGCGTCCTTGCATCATCACGTGAACATAATCTGGAGTGATATAGTTAAGCAAACGTTGATAGTGGGTAATAATCAAGAAACCGCGTTCTTCGGATTTCATGGCATTTACACCGTTCGCTACAATTCTCAAAGCATCGATATCCAAACCGGAGTCGATTTCGTCAAGCACGACAAGTTTCGGATCCAGCATCATCATTTGCAGGATTTCGTTACGTTTCTTCTCACCGCCGGAGAAACCTTCGTTCAGATAACGGTGAGCGAACTCAGGATTCATCTCGAGATCTTTCATTTTACCTTCCATTTGGCGAATGAACTTGATCAGGGAAATCTCGTTGCCTTCACCGCGGCGCGCATTGATGGAACTGCGCAGGAAGTCGGAATTCGTAACGCCGGCGATTTCGCTCGGATATTGCATGGCCAGGAACAGACCTGCGCGTGCGCGCTCGTCAACTTCCATCTCCAGCACGTCTTCGCCGTTAAGGAATACCTTACCTTCGGTAACTTCATATTTAGGATGACCCATCAACGCGGAAGCCAAAGTACTTTTGCCTGTACCGTTTGGTCCCATGATGGCATGAACTTCTCCGCCTTTCATCTCAAGGTTGATACCTTTAAGGATCTCCTTGCCTTCGATTGCTGCTTTCAATCCTTCAATGACAAACTTGGTTGACATATTAGATTCCCTCCGTTGAATAGGTAGTGTATTGTTGTCCTATATGATAACAGGATTGGACGCCCTGATTTCATAAAACAAAAAATAATTATTTATTTATAATCATTCTAAACTGATTATCAATGATTCTCAAGCCATTTTATAATAAAATATGACGTATTTCAACCGGACAAGCGTTTTGCAGACAGCATTCGGACAACCGTAACAATTAAAAAACAGGCATGACCGATAGACCGGCCAAGCCTGTTTCGTTCACCCTGTTCCCCTCCATATTTGCGGTTGCTCCTAAAGAATCTATTACGGCATCCGGCACCGGCGTTTATCGCGCGTTGACAGACGGTGCTCAGGTCAACATCTTGAACTATAAGGACCGGCACGATAACCGGCACCCTCAGCTCTTGCAAATACAAGGGAAGAACAGGCAGCATTCTGTTGTATTACGCTTTATCCAAGGAACGAACGCAGCATCCACATGTGCTTCTCAAGATCAGCCTTAAATCCGGTGAACATGTCCGCGGTTGGCGCATCGCCGGCTTCCTCGGCCATTTCGATGCCTTCCGCCAACTCCTCGGATACGGTTGCAAAGTCCTCAATCAAGGCTTGTACCATGCCGCGGGTATCCTCGTTGCCCGAAGCCTCCTGAACAGTCGCAAGTTCCAAATATTCTTTCATCGTAGCAGCCGGTTTTCCTTTAATCGAGAGCAGGCGCTCCGCCACCTCATCCATCTTAAGTGTAACTTCGTCATACAATTCTTCAAATTTAACATGAAGGGAGTAGAATTGCTCTCCGGATACATACCAGTGATAGTTGTGGAGTTTGACATAGAGCACGTTGAAGTTCGCAACCTGTTGATTCAACAATTGCTCCAGACTTGCGTTTTTCGTTTTTCCTGCAGCTTTGCCAGATGTAGTTTTTGCCATGGTTAATCCCTTCCTTTTCTATATGAAATGCACCCTGTACTGCGTCAAAGGAACATTGTGCAGAGCGGTGTATACCCATTGTAACTGGTACCATCTGCTAATGCTATTCCTTCATTAATATATGAGTACATCCTGCACTTGGGCGTCTATTTGTAGTTTACCCTTTGGACTGCGGAGCGAATCAGGTTCGTCTTGCCAAAAAATTATACAAAATTCGCGAAAAAACGTTATACTAGGTAATACCAAGCAAAAAAGTTGGCTTTGATTTTCTTCTATTCTATTTGGGGGTGACCATCCATGTCTGCATATCATCCGCTGAACGCGGAAGAAGCTATACAATTAGCTAAAAGTATACCGGGCCGGTTCCCGGACCATGCCCAGCTCGAATGCCGCGAAATCGGCGACGGCAATCTTAATCTGGTGTTTCATGTCACCGCCAAAAATACGGCTGATAGTATCATTATCAAGCAAGCTGTTCCTTATGCAAAAGTTGTAGGCGAATCCTGGCCGCTGTCTCTCGACCGGGCCCGCATCGAACGACTGGCGCTGGAGACGGAGTACTCCATTTGTCCCGACCTTGTGCCCGAAGTATACGGTTATTCGGATGAGCTCGCCTACACCGTAATGGAAGACCTGAGTGAGTATACCATCATGCGCAAAGGCCTGATTGAGGGTAATGACTATCCGAAGTTCGCAGAGCATATTGGCCGCTTCCTGGCCAGAACGTTGTTCTACACGTCGGATCTCGGGATGAACCAACAGAAGAAGAAGGAACTTGCCGGCCGCTTTGTCAATCCGGATTTATGCAAAATCACCGAAGACTTAATCTTCGAAGATCCATACCGCGAATCCGCCAATAACAATTATGCGCAGAGCATAGCCGATGAAGCGGAAGCCCTTCGCGCCGACCTGCCGCTTCACTTTGAGGTCGCGCTGCTTAGGGAGAAGTTTCTGACTCACGCACAAGCTCTGCTGCACGGGGATCTGCATACAGGCAGCATCTTCGTGACGCCGGAATCCACCAAGGTGATCGACCCGGAATTCGCTTATTTCGGCCCGATGGGATTCGATATCGGTGCGGTCATCGGCAACCTGCTGCTAAACTATGCGTCACAGCCTGGCTGGAGTCGGGACGAGCATACGCTGGCCGCCCGGGAAGCCAGGCTCCTCGAGATGGCAGGCGATGTCTGGACCCACTTCGAGAACAACTTCCGCGCGCTGTGGAATGATGATCTCTTGGACGAGATGTCCCGCACGCCAGGCTATCAGGACCACTATGTATCACAGATTTTGAAGGATACCGCAGGATTCGCGGGCTGCAAAATGATTCGGCGCATCGTTGGATTGTCCCATGTTGCGGACATCGACACCATAGCCGATGATCAATCCAGAGAAGCTGCGCAGCGCAAAGCGCTGGCCATCGGCAAAAATCTCGTGCGGCATCATCGCAGCATCAAGTCCTTTGACGACATTTTAACTTTGATTACGCAAGCAACTAAAGGAAATGAGGTATCGATATGAGCGGTATGACTACCGGCAATGCCAGCACCTATGAGCCGCTAAGCTCCGTTTATTGGGGAGGAGACCATCTGGTCCTGCTGGACCAGCGATTGCTCCCGGAAGAGATTGTCTATCTTCAGCTCTTCACACCGGAGGAAGTCTGGGAAGGCATTCACTCCATGAAAGTCCGCGGCGCGCCGGCTATCGGCATCGCGGCAGCATTCGGCGCAGTCCTTGGCGGCATGCAGGTTGAAGCCGACGATAACGAGGGATGGCTGCAACAAGTCGCAAAAACTTGCGCTTATCTCGCAACGTCCAGACCGACAGCCGTCAATCTGTTCTGGGCGCTGGACCGTATCAAGCTTGCGGCTGAGAAGCTGGCAGTTTCGGATCTCGATACAGCCGGACTGAACGCGGCGCTGCTCGCCGAAGCCGAAGCCATTCGTGCCGAGGATGAGGATGTATGCCGCCGCATCGGTGAAAACGCGCTGCCGTTCTTCCAGGACGGCATGGGCGTGCTCACCCACTGCAACGCGGGCGGATTGGCAACGGCCAAATACGGTACCGCCCTGGCGCCGATGTATCTGGCTCATGAGCAGGGCCTGAACATCAAGGTGTTCGCGGATGAAACAAGACCTGTCCTGCAAGGCGCGCGTTTAACTGCTTTTGAACTCCAGCAGGCGGGGATTGACGTTACACTGCTGGCGGATAACATGGCCGCCATGGTTATGTCCAAAGGCTGGATCCAAGCGGTTATCGTCGGTACGGATCGCGTTGCCGCAAACGGCGATGTCGCCAACAAGATAGGAACGTACGGAGTAGCGGTACTTGCTAAAGCTCACGGCATTCCTTTCTACGTGGCTTGCCCGCTGTCCACGGTTGATCTGAATACGAAGACAGGCGCCGATATTCCGATTGAGGAACGTCCTGCCGAAGAGATCACGGAAGGTTTCGGCAAGCGCACAGCACCGCAAGGCGTAAAAGTGTACAACCCTGCCTTCGACATTACGCCGAATGAATATGTGACAGCCATCATTACGGAAAAAGGCGTCGTGCAAGCTCCTTATCATGAGAGCTTAAAAAGCTTGTTCGAATAATGCTATATCCGCCAAATGTTTATGGCATCATAAAACGGACAACCGGCCCTCCAGCCGAATTGTCCGTTTTTTTACGGTTTGCATTTTAGTGCATCTGAAGTCTAAACCTTGTTATCTCCAAAAAAAGAGCGATCCGCACGGGAATCACTCTTGGAAGAGAAGGCATACATAACTCATAACATGCGCAGGATCGCATCCTTGCCAGCCAAGCCAGGATGAATGCCCCACTTCTCTGCCTCCAGGGTTACCGATTCCAACGGCGCCTCCAGCAGCTGCTCCAATGTGCGAACCCCTACGGCTCTTCCTGCGATAATCTTGCGGTCCGCAAGCTTTTCGTTAAGAAGGCCCACATCGAGTGCACCGCACATAATATAGCCGCGGGAAGTGTATACGGCCAGCAGCGTTGTTTTCGGAAGCTTTACCTCGACGCCCATAACGGTATGTCCTTCAATATCGATCGGCAGTAAAGTCACCAATATCAACAAACCTCCCCTCACGTCGGCTTAGAATTATGTTTATTCTTTTGGAACCGACATGGTGCGAATGTCTCTCATATTATGCATTCCAGCCTACACACATGGTGCGAATGACTCGTAAGTCAATAGAATAAAGATGAACTACAACATGACATTAGGACTATTAATATTCGAAAATTATGGTATATTTGATTCAGTAGAAAACAAGTGAAAGCTGGTGAATGATAAAAGCTATGAACACAATTCCTGTCACCGACGACAACGGCTTTTTATTCAACGTTGATATTCTGGTCAAGAGTTCCTCCAACGCACTGGCTTTGCAATATTTGCTGGAAATGCTGAACGACAAGGCTGAAGTCGTCGATTTTCGGGTTAAGTCCGGAATGGAACTTGGAGAAATTATCAACACCTTGGTTCAAGCCAAGAAAGATTCCGTTATTAGCAAAGCCTCCGGGAAGATGGCTTCTGCCGCTTCTCAGATAGAGAAACCTGCGCCACCTGCGGCTTCCTCTCCGGAAAAAAAGATCGCTGCAAGCGTACCTCCTGTCCAAACTCCACTCACCGGAAGTGATCCCTTTGAATGGATAAAAGTATACAGTAAGGACAATCGCCTTGTTCGCCTGACAACCAACCGCCACGGTAAGCAGACAAGTCTTCCCTGCCGAATTCTCAACTATGATGAAAGCAATTTCCTGGTCAACGTCTATCATGTCGATGAGAAACAGGTGTATACCTTCAAACTCAATGAAATTGATGAGTTCAGCGTCAGCTGAGTCGGTATTAAGTCCACGGTATCCATCAAAAAAAAACGGCTTCGCCGCCCCATAAGAAGGGATCGGTGAAGCCGTTTTTTTAACATCAAGCATTTTTTCGGGACAGCGCCGAAGACATCAGCATCAGCCAGCCCACGATAAAGGATACACCGCCGATCGGCGTAATCGCACCGAGCCACTTCAAGCCCGATAAACTTAACACGTAGAGACTTCCGGAAAATATGACGGTTCCCGCAATGAATAAAGTCCCTGCCCAGAACAGCTTCCGGGATTCGCCCAGAACCTTCGTCACAATCCCCGTAATCAGCACCGCAAGTCCGTGAATCATATGATAATGGACTCCGGTCTCATAAATGGCAAGTTCGTCCGGCGTAATCTTATCCTCCAGCATATGGGCGCCGAATGCCCCGATAGCGACAGATAATGCCATCAGGATCGAACCCCATGCGATGAATCTACGACTCATGCCTTTTCAACCCCTTTTGTCAGCGGACACCCATGTCCTTATGTATTCAAATTAAGTTTAACGGATTCAAGGAAGCTTTTCCACCGGCATGTGAGACGCTTTGGACTTGATTTCAGGGCCATTTTGTGAAAGATTAATAAGGATGTCTTTTTATTGAAGACCACACGAACCCATTAGAGAATGAATTCTTATGTTAGGAGCGATTATGTACATGGATCAACAATCACCTGCCTCCCCATCCGAGGACCAAGGTTCACCTAAGCGACCCAAAACCACCTTTATTCCACCCGAGGATAGAAAAAACTCCCGCTTCGGCATCGCCTCATTCATCTTGTCGATCGTGACGCTGCTCGGGTATATTCTGCTCGGCGCGCTCGGCACCACGATGATTGAGCCATACATGACGGAGAACGGACCGCTCCTTGAGCCGACTCAGGAAACGCTGGAAGCGATGACCACGCTGGCGGCCGTGTTCATCATCGTGATGATCATCAATATCACCGGCTTGGTGCTTGGCGTTGTAGGCTGCTTATCCAAAACACGCAAGCGTGCTGTCGCCGTGATTGCCACCATCGTGAACGGCGTAGTCATCATCACCATCGGAGCTCTTTTCCTATTCGTGTTAAATGCTTAAGCATTGACACTTCAAGACACTTGCCTGATTCATCTTTAGGTTAAGTGTCTTTTTCATGACAAACCCGGATTGATACTCACATATCGCTCTTTCTCCCGAATATAATGAATTACTACAGCCAAAAAGACGGCAACCGTGTCAAGGCAATACTTGGGAGGTGACTGTCCATGCAAAATGAAGACGCCCTGTCGTTTGTCGTATCCCGTGAAGACTGGTCGCTGCACCGCAAGGGCTATCAGGATCAGGTACGTCATCAGCATAAAATCCGTGAAGTCATCAAACGCAACCTGCCCGACCTTATTACCGAGGAAAACATTATTCTGTCCGACGGAAAGCAGATCATTAAAGTTCCGATCCGCAGCCTTGACGAATACCGTTTCATCTATAACTATCAAAAGCAAAAGCATGTCGGCCAGGGCGACGGTGACAGTCAGGTTGGGGACGTTCTTGGACGCGACCCTTCGTCAGCCCAGCCCGGTAAGGGAGAATCGGCCGGCGATCAGGCAGGGCAGGACATCGTGGAAACCGAGGTCAGCCTGGAAGAACTGGAGAATATGCTGTTTGAGGAACTGGAGCTCCCGCTGCTGCAGCCCAAGGATAAAGAGCAGATCGAGACAGAGTCCATCGTCTTCAACGACATCCGCAAAAAAGGCATTATGTCCAACATTGACAAGAAACGCACCATCTTGGAGAATTTGCGCCGCAATGCAAGAGACGGCAAACCCGGCATCCACGGGATCAGTCCGGACGACTTGCGTTACAAGACCTGGGACGACACCGTCATCCCGGAATCCAATGCGGTCATTATCGCCATGATGGATACGTCCGGCTCCATGGGCTCCTTCGAGAAATACTGCGCGCGCAGCTTTTTCTTCTGGATGACCCGCTTCCTTCGCAAGCAGTACGAGAAGGTCGAAATCGTGTTTATCGCCCACCATACCGAGGCGAAAGAAGTGACCGAAGAAGAGTTCTTCACACGGGGTGAAAGCGGCGGAACCATATGTTCATCCGCTTATCAGAAGGCGCTTGATATCATTCATCACCGTTATCCCCCTTCCAAATACAACATTTATCCCTTCCACTTCTCCGACGGCGATAACCTCACGTCCGACAATGAACGCTGCGTCAAACTCATCGGCGAACTGCTGAAGGTCAGCAATATGTTCGGTTATGGTGAGGTCAATCAATACAATCGCAGCAGCACGCTGATGTCGGCTTATAAGAATATCAAGCTGGACCAATTCATGTATCATGTCATTAAAGACAAAGGGGAAGTGTACGAGGCACTCAAAACCTTTTTTCGTAAACGGCAGGGAGCGGCGATCTGACCGATATTCTATATTAATAAAAGGGAAATCATGGATGTGGGATCATCCTAATGTTGGAGGAGGCAGGGACCTCCTCTTTCTTATGGCCTATTGCGATACAGCTAACAATCGGTTACCGAATCATGGATAACGAGGTGTGTAGACTTTTCCTTTCAAATGAAAAATCTGTTTTATTATTGACATCATAATGTAGCCGTAGCTTCACTTTTTTGTCACCTTCTGTTTTTCCTGGAATGATAGTATTAGCTATGACATCGTGTTGCAGGATATTACAGGATTCGATAAGCGTCTCCTTAATTCAAGATATCCTCCTATAAAGGAAAGGGAAGGTTTACCATGTTCCAAATGACACATTCACTATTCAGCACCCAGACGTTTGAGAATATGTCCTACATATTATCGCAGCGGCTGTTCCAGGGCGGCGTAAGCGCAGATCCTTCGAAAGGAGTGATCTCCCGTGCCGGCATCAGATAAGCCACATTCACGCTACATGCCCGGTCTTGATGGGCTGAGGGCCCTCGCCTTGATCGGAGTGATGGGATACCACTGGAATTTCGGTTTTGCAGGCGGTGGTTTTCTCGGAGTCAGTTTATTCTTCGTACTGTCCGGCTATCTCATTACGGATATTCTGGCATCGCAATGGCATCATCATCGCCGGATCGATCTGAAAGATTTCTGGATCCGAAGGTTCCGACGTCTCCTGCCGGCTATGCTGCTCATGCTGTTCATCCTGGTGGTGTGGGTTACGCTATTTGACCGATCTCGGCTGGCTACGCTTCGGAGTGAGGTGCTCGGTGCGGTTACATACATAAGCAACTGGCAGTTTATTTTTCAGCAGCAATCTTATTTCGAATCATTTGGCCCGCCGTCTCCACTGGGGCATTTCTGGTCGCTTGCCGTGGAAGAACAGTTCTACTTGCTGTGGCCCCTAATCATGTTAGCCGTACTCAAGCTATTCCCCCGCAGGGGACAGCTGTTCACTTTCATTGCTGCCGGAGCCGCGATTTCAGCTCTCGCCATGGCAGTGATCTATCAACCGGGAGATGATCCTAGCCGGGTCTACTACGGAACGGATACCCGGGCGTTTGGTTTACTCATCGGAGCAGGGCTTGCTATCGTATGGCCCAGCTGGAAGCTGTCAACCCATGTTTCAAGGGCTGCCCGGCGCAGACTCAACCTAACAGGCGCAGTGGCATTGCTCATCATACTGTTCATGATGTGGCGGGTGGACCGGTACGATTCGTTCCTGTATCAAGGGGGAATGTTCCTCTTCTCTCTGGCCGCCGCTGTCCTCGTTGCGGTGTTGGCGCATCCTGCAGCTTCGATCAGCCGCTTGTTAAGCTGGAAGCCCCTGTTGTGGATTGGCGTTCGATCCTATGGCATTTACTTATGGCATTACCCGGTGATGATCCTGACCTCACCTGCATCCGGCACAGGCAATCTGAGTCTGCCTCAGGTTGCACTGCAAATCGCGGCAAGCGTTCTGCTGGCCGCCCTATCCTGGAAGTATGTTGAAGAACCGATACGTCATGGCGGACTGAAGAAGGTATGGTTTAAAGCCCGCTCCATTCGCCGCCGTCCGGCTTCGATTTCATTAAGAGGCTGGGTCGTGTCGCTAAGCTCGCTCATTCTAATCGGTATTTTTTGCTCAGGGATGATGAGCAGCGTATCTTCTGCGAGAACGGTAGGCGATATCGCTGCCATGCTGAACCTTGATGACCCTGCCCCGGAAGAACCGGATCAGAATCAAGGCGGAGGGTCCGGATCGATGGAGCCACCGCAAGGACAAACGCCGCTTCCTACAGGCACTGACGACGGGAACATCTCCCCTCCGCCTACCGACGCGAAGCAGCCTGGTGTTATTAAGAAGCCGGACCCTGCTAAAGAAACGGATGAAATGCCGCTTCCGAACGAAGCGACACATTCTGGCGATGAAGATACTGGCGGAAACGAAGAGCCGGACCCTCCTGCTGGAAATGACGCTGACAACGAAGACAAGAACACCGACACAGGGAGCGAAGACCCGGATAAGGCTGATTCCGAAAAAACAATCCCGGATCAACCGAATGAAGATAAAGCGGGTAAACCTGGTGAGGAGAAGGCCGATAAGCCGGATCAATCCAAGGACTCGGGAAGCGAAACGACAGGCGGTAAGAGCAATCAAACGCAGCCAACGAATAAGCCTCAAAATCCTCCGGTATCCCAGTCCACCGTCACGGCCATTGGTGATTCGGTCATGCTCGGGGTATCCACTTATCTCGAGAAATCGCTGCCCGGCATTCACATCGATGCAGAGATAGGCCGCCAAATGCGTCAGGCCGATGACCTGATCCCTGCTATGAAGACCCAGAATCGGATAGATGGCGGCGTTATCATCATCGGGCTGGGGACCAACGGCGCTTTCTCGAAAAAGGATCTGGATTCTCTTCTGCGTCCTCTGGACTCAGCTAAGCAAATTCTGCTTATCAACACGCGGGTTCCGCGTGATTGGGAACAGAACGTGAACGGCATGCTGGCAAAAGCGGCTGCCCAGAACCCGAAAGTTACGCTGGTGGATTGGTATTCAGCCAGTAAGGATCATCCGGAATACTTCCGGTCTGACGGTGTCCATCTGGAGCCGGAAGGCGCCGAGGCTTACACCTCCATGCTGCTTCAAGCTATCAAGAAATAAAGCGTTTATCCTGATTCTTGCCATTATTCATTCTCATATCCTCGACCTGATCTCATCCTTCTATGAGACAGGTCGACTTTTTAGTTATATACGTAATCGGAAGCAGCAATATGATATAATTCGGTTACTTAATCTCATTATTTCTTAATAGAAGGCGGTGTCCTGGTATATGAACAATATCGTGTCAATGAAATGGCTGCTGGCGAGACTCTATGAACCGGATCTGGTCATCGTCGACTGCCGTTTTGCCCTCGGGAAGCCGGAAAGCGGCCGAGCCGCTTACGAGGAATCGCATATTCCGCGTGCCGTTTACCTCGACCTGGAGAAGGACCTCTCCTCCCCTATCACCCGACATGGCGGACGCCATCCTCTACCGGACCTGGATCAGCTTGCAAAGCGTCTCGGCCAGTCCGGCATTCAGAAGAGCAGCCGTGTCGTCATCTACGACGACCAAGGCGGAGCCATGGCCAGCCGTTTATGGTGGCTGCTGAAATACACCGGGCATGAACAGGCCTATGTGTTGGATGAAGGCTTTACGGCTTGGAAGAACGCTTCGTATCCGGTAACGGATGAACAGCCGATCGTCATTCCGGTACCCTATGACATCAACCTTAAGCCCGATAAACTGGTCCTCGTAGATGAGGTGCGCGCGGCTTCGCAGCATGGTAACAAAATCCTCATCGATTCACGCGAACCGCGCAGATATGCCGGAGCCGAGGAACCGTTGGACGCCAAAGCCGGACATATTCCGGGTGCGGTGAACTGCTTCTGGAAGGGCGTCCTGGACGACGCCGGACATTGGAAGGATGCAGGCGCGCTTCGCAAGCATTTTTCCGACATTTCGGAGGATGCCGAGATTATCGTATACTGCGGCTCCGGCGTCACCGCTTGTCCGAACGTGCTTGCCCTGGAGGAAGCCGGTTACGGCAATGTGAAGCTGTACGCAGGCAGCTGGAGCGATTGGATCAGCTATGAGGAGAATCCGGTGGCGACTGTGGAGGAATCCAAAGATTGATATCGGAAAAAGCCCACTACCATAGCGTAGCGGGCTTTTCATATTTTGTGTCCTTTTCGCTTTTACATCAGGATCCCTGACAGATGCACAAGAGCCATCGAGCGTATCCGCTTCTCCTCACAAATGGAGGAATGCCAAATGATCCAATGCCGCCAGGGCATCGATATTCGTCAGGTTTCGGACGGAGGACAGCCTCAGCATGCTTATAGTCGAGTCGGGTAAATTAGTGACCAATCGGTAAAGTATAGTAATTAAATGCTTGATCCAATAAGGCACTAGCCTCTTGGCGTTTCAAAAGTTCTTTTGAACGGAAATTCACGGAACCATCAGATTTAACCTTGGTATCCGGGTCCATGATCCCTTGAGATATAAGCGCTTTGATGGCTTCAACTGCCCAGGCATCCGTTGTGCCACTCAGTTTAACCTTCGTTCTAGGCTCTACCTGCTTCAGGTTTTGGATCATCACCGCCGCCATTTGTCTAGTGATCGGAGAATTAGGCTGATAATTAGGCAGTCCGGCTTTCATCTGCTTCTTATTGAGTTCAATCATGTAAGGCTGTTTATGCCACCCATGGGCGCGAAGCAGCACTTCTGAGAATTCGCCTTGAGTCATCGTTCCTTTTGGATCAAAGATATGGGAAGACTTCCCGTTCATGACTTTCAAAGCCTTGAGATTGTTAATATATGATTTATACTTACTATTCGCAGGTACATCAGAGAAAGGTGAATCCACGTTAACTTTTTCTGAAAATGCAACTAAGTCTGGTAGGCCCGTAGAATACATATATGCAATATGGCCAGCTGCGTTTTTCTTAAACGTCACTTTAGTACCTGATTCATCTTCGAACAATAAAGGGTGGATCATTTTCAGCGTATGCTTGCCTGAAGCTGTTTCCGTAACTAATTTCCCGTTCGAATAAGAAACCATAGTCCTTGAGGCCTCCATACGCGTGTTTTTATATAATCCGACATATGCTTTGGCTTGCTGCACACTGATTGCCGAATAGGTTGGCTTTGAAACTTCTGTTTTTCTTGGATAATAGTGATTCATAAACGCTTCATACACGTCAATGCTCACATAGGGGTTATCGTCATTGTTGGACATATAGAAGGCTACATTTTTCTCAGGCAGAATAACAATCAGGGATGAATGCCCTGTAACATTTCCTCCTTTTAGAATCACATGTTGACCATTCATCTTCTCATTGAAATAGCCTTCGAACCCGATTGTTGTAAGAGGAATCGTTTTATCAGCAAAAAACTGGTATGTGTGCATTTGCTCTATGCTTTTTTGGCTCACAATTTCTTTGCCACCATACTTTCCTTTGTTCAGATGCATTAAGAGATACTTCGCCATGTCATCTGCTGTTGAAATGATACCACCTTCAGGTTTTTCTGTAGGCATAGTTCCATCCATGGGGATCTTTTCACCCTTCGGTCCATAGTGAGCAGCCATTCTGCCTAATAGTTCGGGCGTAAACCGTACACTCGTTGAGGTCATGCCTAACGGGGTGAAAATGTTTTTCTCCATATACTTCGAATAGGGCATTCCCGAGACGTTCTCTACCGCATACCCCGCTAGCAAAAACCCCAGATTGTCATAAACGTATGCTTCTCCCGGAGGCCTCACTACCGCTGACATATGTGATTTGACAAAATCCTTTATTGGAAAGTTTTTGTTAACATATTCCGGTGAATAATACGAAGAGATATCGGGTGATTCAAATCCGGTTGCATAGGTAAGCAGATCATACATGGTCAGCTTTTTCCCCGTTTTATTCGGAATCTTCACTCCTCCTAAGTACTTTTGAATATCGCCTCGTAAATCGATGTTCCCCTTATCGACCAACTGCATAGCCGCCAAGGCCGTGAATGTCTTGGTAACAGAGCCGATCTGGA
This sequence comes from Paenibacillus sp. FSL W7-1332, assembly GCF_037969785.1. Lineage (NCBI taxonomy): Bacteria > Bacillati > Bacillota > Bacilli > Caryophanales > Paenibacillaceae > Paenibacillus > Paenibacillus sp. FSL W7-1332. The sequence goes on from NZ_CP150209.1 coordinate 5,846,736, forward strand.
AAACGGTGTCTTTATCAACGGGAATCTTCTTTTCTTTGTCGGCATAACCGTAACCTTTGCTTAGTAACACTTTCCCATCGGCCACGACCGCAAAATTAGAACCGACTGTGTTATACTTCTTCATCACGTCCGCAAAAACGATATCTGCAAATGCTTCTAGCTCCTTGGTATCGCGTGGCCCCTCCAAACTAGAATTTACAGGTGCATTAGTCGTGGTCATTGTTGCGGCAGCTGCCCGGCTGCTAGTTGGGATAATTGCGGTCATTGCCATAGCGGATAATAGCAGAACCGCGAGGGTGCGAGTCTTTTTATTCATACATGGTCTCTCCTCAAAATGTATTTGCCTCATAACAACTGGCTGAACCGAGTATGGCAAAAGGCTTGTCATATCAACAAGTGTCATTTCGTCACCCACAATGCCAAGACACTTCAAAATGTCATATGACAATTAGGCATTAGGATTTAGAACCATAAAAGAATGCTCAACAAGTATAAAGAATTTGGAAAGCGAATTTATTCAGTTTGTCACTTTAATTAAGTAAAGTGTTATAGTTTCAGTTTAAAAATGGCACCAAACCATGGGTAAATATTCCATTTCTGCGGGGCATCTTTTATCGGTAGGTGTACCACGGCCCTCTATTAATCCAGTGGAACAAGAAGAAGCTGCCCCTCCTGCTAGGAAAGGGACAGCTTCTTTTCAATCCTATATAAAACTTGAACAAGATACCGGACTACATCAGCGTATATCCAGCAACTTCTTGCTCACGCAAACCATGACAACCGCAAGCCCAAGAAAATACAAGGGCATTGTGATTAACGAGCCATTGTGAAGAAGACTCATGCCGCTGGTAATCAGGCTGACGATAACGTAATAACCCAATCCGAAGATCGCTCCTGCCGTTCCGAGCACATCTCCATATTGGTTCAACGCCAGACTAAGGCAATTCGGAAGCGCCATTCCGATACCGAGCAGAAGAATAAAAATACACGCTACCATCAACACCCTATGCATTAGGGTGGCGTTAATTCCGCTAACAGCAAGAACGGTAAGGGAAAGGGCCCCCAGCATCGTAATGATCGTGCCAATCACGATCATGCGCTCAGCCTGGAGCCTGGTCAGCAGTTTCTTCGACAGCATCGCACCCAGGATGGATGACATCGCAACGAAGATTCCGAAGAAACCGAACCCGCCGGGACTCATCTGAAAAAATTCAATAAAAATAAACGGGGCCTCCGCATAGTAACTGAACAATATGCCGTTGGTAGCTCCAATGAGAAAACCGAACCCCCATATTCTGCGGTCAGTGACCAGACGCTTGGCCACGGAGAGGGTGTTAATCTTCGATACAGACTTTACCCTGGTCTCAGGCAGAGAAGTCCAGGAATACGCCAAAATGGCGGCGCTCATCAAAACCAGCGTCAAGAACACTGCTCTGAAACCAAGAGATTGATCTACCCATCCGCCAATGAGCGGCCCAATAGCAGGCGTAAACGCAAGCGCAGCCGAAATCTGGGCAAACACCGCATGTCGCTTGGCTCCATCGATGCTCTCACGTAAGATGGTTTGGGTGACAACCGAGCCGGTGCTGGCACCAAAGGCCTGAATGAATCGGCTCACCAATAACCATTCGGCCGAACCGGACAGATAGCAGCCCAAGCTGCCTATTCCATAAACCAGGATGCCCCACAGCATAGCAGGGCGACGTCCGATGGAATCCGAAAGCCTTCCCCAGCAAAACACGCCGAAGGCAAAGCCCAGAAAGTAAATGCTGAGCGTCAGTTGGATTGCATTATTGCTTGCTCCCAATTGATGGGCAATGTCCGGTAATGATGGTGTATATATCGTTTCACTAATTTGCGGGAAACCCACAAGGATAATTAATAACCATATGGATGGATTTGAGATTTTTCTTTGCACAGCTAACGTCCCCCTCATCATTTCAAAAAAAATCTCTAGTTGGCTGGCAAAGAAATTACGGGATCGGGGGTTTGCATTTGGTTAGTCTAGTAAATGAAAGCATGAAAATTCACCTTTTTTTCTGAATAAGGGGGGGTATATCTATCGATTATTATAGCAGAATCACTGTCAAAATACGTTTCCCTATTCTTGCTTGTACGAAGCCTTATCTGAAACATTCAACTTATGTGACGGGTTTTGTCACCCGTTCCGGGCCTAAACCGGCGTAAGCCCTCCACTTGCATTCATGTGCTACGCTTGAATCAAGAATCGCTTATTCTCCTGAAAGGAAGTGTTTACGCTATGATACTGAACCATCTTAACCTCACCGTCACCGATGTAACCGCAGCAAAGGAATTTTTGCAAACCTATTTTGGACTCAAAATTGGAGGCGAGCGTGGCCAGTCGTTTGCAGCACTGTTTGACGATCAGGGGATGGTGCTGACCTTAATGCGGGGTACCGAGGTTAACTATCCCAAGACGTTTCATATCGGCTTTATACAGGAAAGCGAAGCAAAGGTAAATGAGATCCATCAGCGTCTAAGCGATGACGGCTTTGATGTCACAGCGCCTCAAAGAGCGCACGGATGGACCTTCTACGTTAAAGCTCCGGGCGGTTTTACTGTCGAAGTACTGGCCTAATGATCATGGTTACATGTACGTAAACGACTGCTGAGCGCAAAATAGAAGAGCCCGCACATTACGCGCGGGCCCTTCTCCCTGTTCAAGATATGCTAACCCTGCCAATAAGGATAATCCTTCGTATCCACATTCCCCCAATTGGTTTCTGGCCTCCCTGCTTGCATTCCTATCCTTCTCAATACAGCTCCCATTTCTCCGTGCATAACGCCGACAAAGAATCCGCAACCCGTCCGCACTCCTCATACCCCAAGCTGCCAGAATGAGCGAACAGAATCGGATATTCACCGTTTATCGAATCTTCCCTCATATCGAACATATAATGATTTCCGCTTCCATCCATAGCAAACGACACCGCATTCGGCATATACTCCGGCAGCTCGTAAGCCAGATTCATCTCCCTCAGGTCATCCGTGCTAAAGAACTGAAAAAGACGTTCTCCCTGTTGAAACTCTCCACCGTTGGAGTACTTCAACAAGTCCAAATAGCTAGCGGGAAAACTTCGCTGAGGCAGCTTCCAACCTGCAGGATCGAGCGGCGTATATTGGTCGTAAAAGGGAGACCTTTTGTGAAAAGGATTCACTTGTCTTCCCTTGATGTCCTCCATTTCTGCAGCAGACAGCTCCGCATTCCACTCCTTAACAAAACGGGCCATTTGTTCTTCGGTTGCGCCGGAACGTTTGTCATACTGGTGCTCAAAATCGATATTCCACATTCTTGGCCTTCCTCCATCTGGTACTTCCTGCCTTGTAACTTCTTCAAACATTATAGAGGAAATACCGAAAAAAGGAATCATGCCGCCGGAATGAGGCTCTTTCCACGTTCATGGATTTGCGGCTAAGACCGAGGTCACAGATGGGAGCCTCCACTGGCATCGATGCATTGACCGGTGATCCAGCGGCTGTCCGGAGATGCCAGAAACGCAGCTATGTCGGCGATATCCCCAGGCTCACCCCATCTTCCGAAGATCGAATAACCGGCTCCGAATTGGAACGAGGCAGGGTCCTGAAGCATGGCAGCATTCATGTCGGTAGCTACGAATCCGGGCTGGATCGCATTGATCGTAATTCCGCGGGAACCCAGCTGGCTCGACAGAGAGAGGGTCAGCGAATTAATAGCCCCCTTCGTCATCGTATACGCTGGAATATTGGGCAAGGAAATTCGCGTTACTGCAGAAGATAAATTGATAATGCGCCCATCGTCCCGAAGACGTGGCAGAGCCTGCTGAATCATGAAGAATGGCGACTTCACGTTCATTCGCATCACATCATCAAAGCTCTCCTCCGTGGTCTCCTCGATGGTTTCCACTAAGCCGATCCCTGCGTTGTTAACCAGAATATCGAAATACGTATTGCCTGTTCGTGCTTTCAATGTCTCATCCAGCGCCGCGTACAGGGCACTTACACCATCCGAGGAGGCGAGATCCGCCCCTACCAAGAAAGCTTCTCCTCCAGCCCGTGTTATTTCGCTGACGACCTCTTCCGCCGCTTCATGGTTCTTCCCATAATGAACGGCTACCAACGCTCCTTCCTTCGCCAATCGAATCGCGATGGCACGTCCGATGCCTCGGCTCGAGCCCGTAACCATAGCAACTTTCCCATTCAATGTATTCATGTTCTCATCATCCCCTCTTCTTCTTTTCACTTTTAGTTTTAGCACAGACCCCATTTCGAAATGTTGCGCTCCTATTCTCGCCTTCCTCACGATAAACCCCATAAAAAATGCCCCGCCTGAAAGGGGGGGCTACAACGCAGGCATTTCCGTCGTCTCCTGCGCTCAGTGAATTAAAAATCATTTACATTCCATGTAATGATTATTATAATGAGAATATCAAAAGAGCTGCGCAACCTGTGTTTGCATAAAGCGATTAAAGGATGATTTTTTCCTTTAGTCGCTTTTTTTGTGAGCTTGTTGAAAGTCATGGAGGTATATCGTATGAAAAAAAGAGCGTTTGATATGATCATGCTGCTCATCGGGGCATTTATTTTTGCGCTGGCCGTCAATTTATTCGTCATTCCCAACGATTTTGGCGAAGGCGGCGTTACCGGGATATCGATTATTCTGTTTTATGTGCTGAAATGGTCGCCGGCGCTGGTCGGCATGGTGATTAACGGAATTTTGCTGATTGTCGGCTATAAGCTTCTCGATAAAAAAACGACTGTCTATACCATTATCGTGGTTGCCTTTCACTCCCTGTTCCTGCATTTGACGGAGAACTGGCACATCGCTTCGGATGAGCCGGTGATCAATGCCATCTTTGCCGGGCTGTTTGCCGGCGTCGGGATTGGACTCATCGTACGGGTTGGCGGCACTACGGCAGGTACGGTGATATTGGCCCGTCTGGCTAATAAATATTGGGATTGGAATATCAGTTATGCCCTGCTGTTCTTTGACCTGATCGTGGCCGGACTGTCCGTCTTTGTAATCGGGATCGAGAAGGTGATGTTCACCGTGGTCATCCTCTATATTGGCACCAAGGCGATGGAGTTCATTATCGAGGGTTTGAATCCCAAAAAGGCCGTTACCATCATCTCGACTCATCATGACCGCATCGCGATTCGGGTGACGGAGATTATGGACCGCGGGGTGACCGTGCTTCGGGGTTATGGATATTACACCGGGCAGACCAAGGATGTGCTCTACATCGTCATCAGTAAACAGGAAGTTTCCATGCTCAAAAAAATCGTCCGTGCGGAGGATAAAAACGCCTTTGTCACGATTCACGACGTACGCGACGTGTTTGGCGAAGGATTTATCGATATTTCGAAATAAGACCGGACTTATCCTTATATGAATAAGAAGATCGAAACAGCCGTTCGGGCATGTTTCGATCTTTTTTATTATGCCGTCAAGGCACTTATTGCCAAAATAAACATCGCTGCCGAGAACTTTTTCATGGCTTCAATCACTGTAATTACATTCCATTTCTTCCATATGCTCAGACGCTAATTATGCCGAAAAAACTGAAGGCAAAGTTCCTTTTATTTGTATTTTTCCATGACAAATTCGGATCATTTTTTGCATTTTCGCTACACGAAACACGGGGTTATGGCTTATTAACTTACACCAAATGACAACTTTATAGAAATATTTAATGAGTTCGCAAAAAACATTTTATTGGTAATACGAGGCAAGATTCTATAAAATTCTTTTTAACTTAAAAATGCTGAGTGCAAACTTTTAATGTTTTAGTACAAATTGTCCGAGACAGGCTTTCTTTTCAGCAAAACCGACGATTTATCACGCAATTCTACTTTAACGATTTGAAGGAGTGCATCGCAAAAGTGACTACGAATATTTCTGTTTCTTCACCCCTTAATGCCGCGAAAGACTATGTGGAATCCATCTATAACCAAGTGGTGGCCCGGGATCCGCACGAGAAAGAATTTCATCAAGCCGTCCGGGAATTTGTCGATTCCCTCGTCCCTGTTTTAGCCCAGCATCCGAAATATCGGGAACACGGTATTCTGGAACGCCTTGTCGAGCCTGAACGAATGATCACCTTCCGTATACCATGGGTGGATGATCAAGGCAAAACCCAAGTAAACCGCGGGTTCCGCGTCCAGTTTAACAGCGCGCTGGGTCCGTACAAAGGCGGCATCCGATTCCATCCTTCGGTTTATGCCGGCATCGTCAAATTCCTTGGCTTTGAACAAATCTTCAAAAATGCGCTCACAGGCCAGCCCATCGGCGGCGGCAAGGGCGGCTCGGATTTCGATCCAAAAGGCAAATCCGATCAGGAAGTCATGCGTTTTACCCAAAGCTTCATGACCGAGCTCTACCGCCATATCGGACCTGATTCCGATGTGCCTGCTGGCGATATCGGTGTCGGCGCTCGCGAGATCGGTTATATGTTCGGCCAATACAAGCGTATCCGCGGAGGACATGAGGCCGGCGTGCTGACAGGCAAAGGCGTCATCTATGGCGGAAGCCTGGCACGTACGGAAGCAACCGGTTACGGCTGCGTCTACTTCGTACAGGAGATGCTGGCTTCGCAGGGCCTTAGCTTCAAAGACAGCCGCGTTGTGGTGTCCGGCTCGGGCAACGTCTCCATCTATGCGATTGAAAAAGCACAGCAGCTCGGTGCGCACGTCATCGCCTGCAGTGATTCCAACGGATACCTGTATGATCCGGACGGAATTAACCTCGAAACCGTCAAGCTGCTGAAGGAACGGGATCGCCTGCGGATCAGCGAATACGTCAAGATTCACCCGCATGCCGAGTATACCGAAGGCTGCACGGGCATCTGGAACATTCCATGCGACATCGCGCTTCCATGCGCCACGCAGAACGAGCTGGATGAAGAAGCAGCGAAGACACTCATCATGAACGGCGTAAAAGCCATCGGTGAAGGAGCCAATATGCCTTCCACGCTGGAAGCGATTGAGCAGTTCATCAGCAGCGGCGTACTGTTCGGACCGGCTAAAGCCGCCAATGCAGGCGGGGTTGCCGTATCCGCGCTGGAGATGAGCCAGAACAGCATGAGAATGTCATGGACCTTTGAAGAGGTGGATGCAAAGCTCCATCAGATCATGAAAAACATCTACAGCAGTGCCGTAGATGCTGCAGAAGAATATGGCGTAGCCGGCAATCTTGTGGCTGGTGCCAACATCGCAGGTTTTATTAAAGTAGCAGATGCCATGATCGCACAAGGTATCGTATAAATAAGGACAAAAAAAAGCCCTGCCGCATATGCGGCAGGGCTTTTTGCAGCTTATAGAAGCTCGCTGCGGAGCTCTTCAGCCGATTTTGGAGATAAGTATCCCAGCGGGATATCAAACACCGTCTTGGCGCCTTGCTGTCCCTCTCTGCTCAAACGATGGGCAGCTCTTGCATAAGATACCAGCACACTGGCCGTAAATTCCGGATTGCTGTCAAGCTTCAGGCCAAATTCAACAATTTGTTTATTACCGCTTCCGGTTACGCCGCTGCGAATGACAAATCCGCCATGAGGCATGCCTGCATGCTCAGCTTCAAGCTCTTCTTGCGTAATGAAAGTTACGGTTGTATCGTAATCGGAAAAATAGTTAGGCATCGACACAATCGTTTGACGGATTTGCTCTTGGTCCGCGCCTTCTTCCGCTACGACGAAGCAATCTCTCCGGTGCTTCTCGCGTGTGGCAAGCTCCGGTGTTTCACCAGAACGGATTTGGTTGATAACCTCTTCTACTGGAACCGTGTATTGAACGCCTGCCTTCACCCCGGGAACACGACGGATGGCATCCGAGTGGCCTTGGCTCACGCCTTTGCCCCAGAAGGTATAATCCTTACCTTCCGGCAAAATCGCTTCGGCAAGCAGACGATTCATGGAGAACAAGCCCGGATCCCAGCCTGTCGAAATGACGCTGACATGGCCTCCGCCCATCGCCGCTTTGTTGACTTCCTCGAAAAACTCAGGGATTTTCGCGTGTGTGTCAAAGCTGTCTACCGTATTGAACATGCTAGCAAGCTGTGGTGTTTGCTCAGGCAAATCCGTAGCCGAACCGCCGCACAGAATCATAACGTCAATCTTGCCGATATATTGCTCTGCCGCTGATATATGCTCGAAGCGAGCACCGGAATTGGCCGGCATTTGCTGCGGGTCTCTGCGCGTGAAGATGGCTACCAGCTCCAAATCCGGATTTTGCCCGATGGCTTTCTGTACGCCTTTGCCCAAATTTCCATAACCTACGATCCCTACTTTAATAGATGCTTTCAATGTAATCCTCCCTTTGTCAGAACCATTTCCTGTAGCATGATGTTTATGTACCGCTTTAAAGTATAAGTATATAGACATCACTCAAATTGTAAACTATTTTATATGGACAGGAAATTGTTTCTATCTGTGTTATTCTTATTTTCCACCGTGCTATCCGATAACTTGTACAACATTTCCTTCTTGATCCTTGATTTCCGTCTTCAGGACTTCAATCCGAATTCCGTGCAAGCCAGAAAGCTCGAAGGTGCTGACCTGCGGCAGCAATCGGCTTGAAAATTCACCCGCGGTCCGATCGTCCAAAACAAGGGTAACATCTCCATCCTCTGCAGTCCAGCGACTCTCTTCCCCCGGCTCAAATACGACCCGAACATCCGAGCCTACTAGGCTCAGTTTCTTATCTTTCAGAATTCGGCCCTGCAGCAGCTTCCCGATAATTTCGGCCTGCTTCGCGCCTATTTGCAAGGTGGCCGGGGTTTTACTTAACCAGCCCTTCTTCCCGGGTTCAAAAGCCAGCTGGCTCACGTAGAGAAATCCGGTGTTCGAGCCCTCTTGTTTTCTCCCCCGATCAACGGCTTCTGAAATCGAAGGCATCTTCAGCAGCGAATCCCGATCCAGGTCCGTTATGTACTGCGGCATATATTCCGCACAAGCTTGTAATACGCCAAGCGTATTCCATGTCTGCATCGCCTCGAGCTCTTCACGCGTGATGCCAACCATCTGCAGGAATTCTACCCGACCATTCGGCGTATCCATCCCCGGCAGCTCGGGATCCAGGGTGAAGGCGAGTGCGGTCAATTGCGTATCGGTTCCCAGGCAGATCGGCCCATTGGCATCCAAATAATCCCCCGAGCGAAAAACATTCCCGCTGTTAAACACGTATCTCCCCATGTTCTGAAGCAGATTTAGCGCCCACGCCGGCGGCTCTTCCTCGTCCTCCCGCTTAGCCAGCCTGAACGTCAATTCGAATCCGTAACCGCTCTCCTCCAGATTGTCCGACTCCTTGTCATACAGCTCGCTAAAGCCATAAGTGACCATATGCCAATGGGGAAAAGGGGCATTCGACGTATAAGCGCTGATTCCATTCAGCGGATCGGGTCCTCCAAGAGCATAAGGAATTAGGGCTCCGTAATGTTTCGGCTCCTGCTCCCCGTACAGCTTCAACAGCTGCTCGTCAATTGCGTCCCAGCCTGCGGCGTTTTCTTCATATGTCATATCCTGTTCCCTCCCGTTTCCTGTGCATCCAAAAATATAACCATATCCGAGTAGGCCCAATCATTCAAGTCACCATCCTCTTCCGCTTCATTATATAGGACGTATAGAGGAATGAAGAAGTAACCAGCGAAGTGTATAATAGAACCATCTCAACAAAGGAGCCTACATGTTCATGAAAAAAATAACGGCATTATCCGTAACCTTAACACTTTCAGCTTCGCTTATAGCCACTTCGCTAGCCCCGCTGCCGGGTTCCGTCGATGCGGCCTCCGCCAAGGAATGGATACAGATCTCCGAACGGACATCCTATTACGGTGAAGCAGCCAACGGCCAGCCCAATGGTCGCGGTACGATCAAGTGGGGAAATGGCAAACAATATTCCGGCGAATTCATTAACGGGAAGCGCACCGGAAACGGTAAATACATTAACGAATACCAATTAGACGGTGAGACGCATAAGGTGGTATATATCGGCCGCTGGAACAACGACAAAATGGATGGCGAAGGCATCCTGACGCATAAGGTGACGTTGCCTGACGGGTCCGTTCGATGGAATCAGATCCAGAAGGGGACATTCCAGGCAGGTGTATTCCAAAGCGGATACGATGTCATTCATGCCGTCGCGGATCCCGACTACAGCTTTACCTACAAGAAAGGCAAGGAATCGCTCGAAATCATGGGCTTCAATCAAAACATGAAGCAAGCCTGGACCGCCGGAACGATGTTCAGCGTTCATTACAAAAACGGCAACATCAACAAAAAATCTTCGATCTTCCCTGCCAATTCGGCAGCTGAACAGCGTCAAAATGACGTCGCGATTCGTTATTTCAAGAGTATTCAAAGCAAAGTAAATCCTCACCTGGAACAATTTGAAGCATTGTCCAAGCAGGTTCCGTTAAAATAACCCAGCCCCATACAATCGTCAAAGAACCCGGTAGCTTGCCTAGAGCAAGACCGGGTTCTTCTATTACCGAAGTCTATTAATCACAATATTTCATAAAGCAGGACCCTCGAATACATACTGAATCGTATATTGATCCGGCTTCTTGACCACGATGGTATCCCCATTCATTCGGCGATATCTCTATTGTGAACGTCCCTCGTTCAGCATCGTGATGGTCTTATCGATTCGCCGCTGCCGGGTTTCCATCGCTTGCAAGCTTGATAACGATAAACCTACCTACTGTGCCGTCCAGCCGCCATCCACAAGCAGCAAAGTGCCAGTAACGAGATCAGCTGCCGGGGAGGCGAGATAAATCACGGCTCCGGCCACATCGCCTATGGTGCCGATCCGCCCTGCGGGAATCCGTGCCAGGACGCCATCGCGGAAATCAGGGGAGTCCAAACGCTCGGCTGTTCCCGGCGTATGGATGAACGTAGGGCCGACGGCATTAATGTTCACGCCACGGCTGGACCACTCCAGCGCCAGCACCTTCGTCAGCTGATTCACGCCGCCTTTGGAGGCGCAATAGGCTGCCCCTTCCGTAATCCCAACGACACTCACCTGGGAGCTGACGTTAATGATTTTTCCAAACCCCTGCTCCAGCATGATACGGCCAGCGGCCTGACAGCAGAAAAATACGCCCTTCAAATTCACGTCCATCATCTCATCCCAATAATCCTCCGTGATGTCTTCCGCCAGCATCCCCTCTCCCAGACCCGCGTTATTGACCACGATATCGAGCCGGCCGAAGTCCTTGGCTACCTGACCAAATACAGCTCGAATCTGCTCCACATTCCGGACGTCCAGCTCATAGGCCTTGGCCTGACCTCCTGCCTGAGAGATTTCCTCGACCAATGGATGGAGCAGGTCCTTGCTTCGTGCCATGACGGCAACCTTGGCCCCTGCCGCTGCCAGCGCTTGGGCTAGTCCATAACCGATGCCTTTGCTGGCCCCCGTCACGATCGCGATTTTATCCTGTATGCTGAAATTAGGCTGCATATGTAATACCTCCATCTCTTATATACATTTATGTTAGTTTCATTAAAGCATGATGGCGGGTCAGCAGCAATCTTTGCCAGTCCCCCTTCCCAATAAATCCATCCCGTTAAGTACTATAATACGTTCATTTGCAGCAGCAATAGAGGAATCTCAGCCCGTGGGCTAGAAATGATGAGGATAATAGCGATCGTTGTTTAGTTTGGAGAGTATGGAGGAAATCCACTTATGAGCGGACGGTTATCTGAAGCGCAGCAGCAAGCGATTCTTCATGTCGAATCAACAGCGGCGAGCCAGCGAAGGGTCGCCTTGAAAATGACGGAGCACATCTTGCGGAAGCATGGAAAAGATTCCGTAACGATCGGCTCACTGTTATCCTATATCGAAAAATTTGCCCGCGTCACGTTGAATTTCCATCCGGATCGGATACTGCCCGCCGGACACGCTGTCATCGAATCCCTCATGGCAGAAGGCATATATCATAACCAATTCATCACGAGCGTGACCAATGGAAGCAAGACCGCTTATCCGGGCGGTGACCGCGACCAATGGGAACGGCTCCTGTTTGGCGGAGCCTACCAGCAGCCCGGTGTGCGTAACGATGAGCGGCCGAAATACGGAGGACTTAATCTTATGAATTATGCCGATGGCGCGTCTCCCCGCTTCGGCTCCTGTTTGTTGGTGCTGTCCCCTAACGTATTGAACCGCTGTACCTTTACGTTCGGAGACAGTCATGCAGGTCCTGAGTATGTAGGCACGCTCCGTCGATGGGATTCCATTCTCGCTGCACTCTTGCATCAAGTTGAGTCCACTGGCTCGGCCCTGGGTTCCCCGAATGTGGACATTCCATCCATGCTGGATCGGCTTCTTCATCTGCCTTCATCATATACCGGTTCTTCCGGGCCTGTCGGTCGTTCCTTGGATGATTATATTGAAGCGCAGATCCATGGCGTCATTGACTTGTCCAGCGATGTGGAGGCCCTGGTAGCCGATCCTTCCTATAGGAACACCCCAATTGGATCTTTGCTTCATGCTTTATGTGAACGGTATAACCTCACCTTGTCCTGGCATCCCGGCTTCTGCCTTGCTGTACGGGATGTTCCGGATGATTTTCGGGGACCCGCCATGCGACCGCTCACCAAGCGGATCGATCAACGGTTTGGAGGCTCGCTGGGCATGCTGGATGCAGCCATTATCGGCAAAGCGGCTGCTCAACTGCACCATGATTCAAGCGAATGGAGCGATTGGGGAACATTTGCTGAAACCTTCCAGCATCTCAAACAGCTGTGGCATGTGCTCGTAAAGTATGGACATTCGTATCCGTATACGCCAAACCGCTAAGCTGTTTTTTTTGCCTAGTACCTGCGTTGGAATGATGGTTTGACTTAGATAACCGGGCTAGCGGAATCCGTTCAGCAACGGCTAGGCCTATCAAGCGCACCTTCTTATACATTGATCTTAGAAAGGATGATGACCGGATGGATTGGGTAAAGCGGATGAATGAGGCCATAGGCTATATAGAAGAGCACATAACCGAGGAGATCGATTACGCTGAAGCTGCTCAGATCGCATGCTGCTCCGTTTATCATTTTCAACGCATGTTTCCGTTCATTACGGATGTGTCGCTGTCCGAATACATACGGAGACGCCGGCTGACACTGGCCGCTTACGAGCTGCAAAACAGCGATATCAAAGTAATCGATCTAGCGCTTAAATATGGTTATGATTCCCCGGAGGCGTTCGCGCGTGCGTTCCAGAACATGCATGGCACAACGCCGACGGCTGCACGCCAAACCGGCACCAAACTGAAGGCCTATCCCCGCATCTCCTTTCAATTCTCAATGCGAGGGGCTGCCGAAATGAATTACAGAATCGAAGAAATGAAAGAGTTTTCCGTTGTCGGTTTCAAGGAGCAGGTACGCACGCAGCGTGCTTATGAAGACGTTCCCCGCCTCTGGATGGAGGCCCAGGAGAAGGGCATTTTCGAGAAACTATGGAACTATCGTGTGCAGGACCATCCGATCCGCGGAATACTCGGTGTTTGTGCAGACGGTGACTATGGGAAGAATGAGGATTTTGACTACATCATGTCCGTCGTATCCACGGATACGCCTCAGGAACCGATGGTACAGCGACATTTCCCTGCCGCCACTTGGGCCGTATTCGAGCTGGAAGGAGATCCAAGCGGCATTGCAGAGATGTGGAAACGTCTTTATACGGAGTGGATACCATCCCAAACTTATGATCTAGCGCCGCTTCCCGCCATCGAATGCTATCTTCCTCCGGATGAGCATAAGAACGAGTTATGGATTCCCGTGATTAGAAAGGCTTAGTACAACTCCGCAGTAACGACGTATTTTTCGCTCACCGCTACGAAAATCTAGATCGTGCGGTGAGCACTCCATCATTTTTCCCCGCCTATATGAAACAAGCCCAACCTGCCCAATCCTTCGAGGACTTTTCTGTTCTCATATATGAACAGGAATCATGATGATAAATTCGGGGTCATCCGCATAGGGATCCTGGCTCATCGGATATTTTTCGAAATGCGTTAAATGATCCGGGTTATATTCCGAGTAACCTTGTTCTTTGATCCAGGCATAGATATTGTTATAGGACTGATCGATGCTCTGCTCTTTCCGATGAGTACAAGAGGCATAGGTTAATGCGGGAACGGATATCGTAACCATCCCCTCCGGAATTTCGTCGATCCGTTCCACTTCCACGACCGCGTAGTGAATAAATCCGTCACCACCGGGAACAGCGTGATAAGATAGCCCCAGCAGCGTGTCGGTATGCAAGGCATGGGGGATCTCCGCGAGCCGCTCTTGCATCAACCGATGCACTGCACGTATCCCGCCTGCACCCGCCTCGGCAAATGTGCCTTCCCACTTCAATCCTATCGCCTGAAAAGCTTCCTTAGTCGTAACCGCTGCTTCGTTTCGTTGATCGATTGTCATCAGTAAATGCTCCTTTATCCTGTATTTGGTTTCATTATATACTTGAACTATGCCAGAAACTGTCATAGTATAAAAAATCACAGGAGCGAAAACATGCCCAAAACCGAACGCATCCTTAAGGTCATGCAGCGGGTGTATGAACGGCAAAACTTCACTGTTGGCGAGTTAGCCGAAGAATTCTCGGTTTCGTACCGTACGATGCTCCGCTATCTTCATGAGCTGTCTCGTTTAGGTGTCCCTTTATACGCCAATGAGGGGAAAAACGGCGGCTACTCCATTCTGACATCGCGGCAAAAGCGAGAACGATCCGCACAGACGAATGAATCTATTCAGCGGATCATCAAACCGCAAACGCTGATCGTCGGCCTGGAGATGAAGCTTCCTTTTACGGCCTATTATATGTCCCAAGCCCTCAAGCCAAAGCTCTGGCAGGAACTCCAGGACCGTATGGAGGAAATTCCATATATCCGCAAGAAAACGTCGAATCCCTTGTATATTGCAGCTGTTTTGAATCGACAGCAGATCTATCACTATGTAGCCGGAATCGAGGTAACGACGATTCGTGATACGCCGGAGCGGATGGTGGGTTTAACCCTGCCGACACAGGAATATGCCATGTACACCCATGAGGGGCATTCCGACAGGGAGGATACCGACCAGTCCTATGCCTATGTTATCCAGCAATTGAAACAACGTGCCCTTACGCCAAACCCGTCGCTCTACAGCTTGGAGCTGAGAACTTCGGTACATGCCTCTAAGGCCCAAATCTACATACCTATAACCTGAATGAATCAGAAGCTTCCCAATTCCGTTTGTCCCGCAAAAAAAAGCGAGTCCCCCAATCATTTCGGGGCTCGCTTTTTTGCATTAAATGGCTTTCGGATTGTCGACCACTGGATTAACATCCGCATCGTAATCCACGCCATCGGTTTCAAAGCCGAACAGCTGGAAGAACTCGCGGCGGTAACCGGCAAGGTCCGTCAATTCTTCAATATTTTCGCTTGTCACCTTGCTCCACAGTTCGGCTACCTCGGCCTGTACATCCTCGCGTAGCTCCCAATCGTCAATACGGATGCGCCCCTTCTCATCCACCGGCGTTTCTTGCCCTTTATAGAGGCGGTCGGAGAATAGACGATAGATCTGCTCGATGCAGCCTTCGTGAAGCCCCTTCTCCTTCATCACTTTGTACAGCGCCGATACGTACAGCGGAACGACCGGGATCGCTGAGCTGGATTGGGTCACTAACGCTTTGCTGACCGTTACATAAGCTCGCCCGCCTCCAGCAGCAAGCTTCTCGTTCAATTTCAGCGCGGTTGCCTCCAGGTGATCCTTGGCTTGTCCAATGGATCCATCCCGGTAGATGGCTTTGGTAATCTCGGAGCCGATGTAGGAGAAAGCAATCGTGGTCACATCAGGAGTCAATACGCCGCCTTCCGCCAGCTCATTCATCCATAATTCCCAATCGCCGCCGCCCATCACCTCTACGGTGTTCTTCACTTCCTCTTCCGTGGCCGGCTCAATCGTTACCTCCGTCACTTCACCCGTATGGAAGTTTACCGTCTTGTTGGTATAGGCCGGTCCGATCGGCTTCAATACGGAGCTGACCGTCTCACCCGTCTCAGGCAGCGTACGGCGCGCCGAAGCAACACTGTACACTACGAGATCAACCTGTCCCAGCTCTTTGCGGATAAGCTCAACCGTCTTGGCTTTGGTCTCTTGCGTGAAAGCATCTCCTGTCACGCTGAACGATTTTAAGCCTGCAGCCTCCGCTGCCTTCTCAAATGCGACCGAGTTATACCAGCCTGCCGAAGCGGTCCGCTTCTCGGTTGCCTGGCTGGGACGATACACGCCTACAGTATTTGCCCGGGAGCCGAATGCGGCAGCAATTCTGGCCGACAAGCCGTACCCGGTGGAAGCGCCGATAACCAGCACATTGCGCGGGCCCTCGATGCCAGGCTGTTGTAACACATAATCAATCTGCTCCTGCACCTGGGCTTCGCAGCCTACAGGATGGGATGTTGTGCAAATAAATCCGCGTGTTCTAGGTTTAATGATCATATTTATATACCTCTCTTCCAGTAATCGTCGTCTGACACCATATGTATGGTCTTTTAATTTTCCTTTCTATTTTAACTGTTTTTTGTGGAGAGAGGAAATCTTTTGACAGGAAATCCAAGAAAACCTCTCTTTACGAATCATGCTAGCTGCAGCCAGCATCCATTCAAAAGAGAGGTTTGTATTAGCGTA
The DNA here is from genome assembly GCF_037969785.1 of Paenibacillus sp. FSL W7-1332. NCBI lineage: Bacteria > Bacillati > Bacillota > Bacilli > Caryophanales > Paenibacillaceae > Paenibacillus > Paenibacillus sp. FSL W7-1332. Next base: position 5,863,388 of record NZ_CP150209.1, read on the forward strand.
TATCGATAATTAGCAATCCATAAAATGACCGTTACATTATTTAAATGACGCGTAACCTTGGTCAGCCATGACCACGCTGCCTGTAATCGCAGCGGCTTCATCCAGTGACACGAGATACACGGTATCCGCAACAACCTCAGGCTTTGTTAATTCACCGCCCATGACTTTGGCTCTCATGGAATCCAGCATCCCGGAATCTTTATAGCCTTGAATAATCGGTGTATCCACTGCTCCAGGAGCAACGGCAACGACGCGAATGCCATATGGTGCCAGTTCAAGCGCAGCGGATTTGCTCATCATGATGACAGCGCCTTTTGTAGCGTGATAAGCAAACGTTCCCGGTGAAGCCAGGAATCCGAATACGGATGCTGTATTGATGATCACGCCTTTAATGCCAAGCTCTTTCATCTTTCTGCCTGCTGCTATAATACCGTAAGCCACCCCGTGCTGATTCACGTTAATGGTGCGATGGTAGAGATCCATATTTTGCTCGAGAACCGGTCCAGCCCCGCCAATACCCGCATTATTGTGCATGACATCGATGCGGCCGTAAAGCTCAACCGCTTTATCCACAAGCGCCTCGACGCTTTCTTGTTTGGAAACATCGACTTGAACGAAAGTGGCTTCGCCGCCTTCTTTTTTGATCCATTCGACCGTCTCTTGACCGGCTGCCTCATTATAATCGGCAACGACGACACGATCGCCCTTTCTTGCAAATTTAAGGGAGACCTGACGACCGATTCCGCTTGCTCCGCCGGTAATTACCGCTACACGTTGTTCTGACATTATCAATGACCTCCTAGGGTATAATAGCGTTATTGTTTGAACATTGTGTGTCCATGTCCTTGTGTTCATTGTAACGCTGCGTTATATTTAAGTAAATTTAAACCTAATTAATATTACTTAACTATAGATTAAGGATGAGGTCATATGAATCTTGAACAACTGGAATATATCGTGGAGACGGCCAAGACAGGATCGTTAACCAAAGCAGCCCAGAATTGCAACGTTACCCTTTCCGCCGTCAGCCAAGCAGTGTCCAGCCTGGAAGCCGAGTTCGGTTTCTCCTTGTTCACCCGGTCGCGGCTTGGTGCCGTACCCACAGCCGAGGGCCAGCGAATCCTCCAGAAAGCCTATGCCATTTTGGAACAATTTCAGGAGCTGAAATCAGAAGCCGAAGGATATTCCAACCTGCTGAGCGGATCTTTGCGGATTGCTACCGTTCCGGTCCCCTTAACGCTGTCCATCGATGCCATTATCCAGTTTAAAAAGGACTTCCCCCAGATCAAACTCGAAATTACGGAAAAAGCGACACTTGATATTATTGAGGATATCAAACAAAATCATGCGGATATCGGTTTGATTTTTGTGGATGATTCCACCATTCATCAACACCGCGGCCTTCACTTCGGCAAGCTGCTGGAGAGCAAATTCGTGGTGGGGGTCAGCCGTCAATCTCCACTTGCCATGCGGCAATCGATCACGCCCGAAGAACTGCGTAAATACCCCTTGGTTCTCTACAAGGATGACAGTCTGTTCAAGCTGATGGATGTATTCGAGGAGCAGTACGGGGAAATGGATCTGCTCTTCTCAACCAACCAGACAAGAGTCATACAGAAGGTCGTCGAAGAAAATGTAGCGGTCACGGTGGGGGTCGATTTGTCCTTCTCGAGCTTCACTCCCGTACCTTCGGGAAACATCGTAACGCTGGAGCTGGAGATGCCCCCCGGCCACACTGCTTCTTCATTCGGATGGGTACAGCCCGGAACCCACCATCTGTCGAAGCCGGCCTCGATCTTTCTGGACAAGTTGAAGCATCAGATTGGGTGAACGGAGCCTTTGCTTTCAATATAAAAGCCAACCGGCGTAGGCAAGGCTGTTATCCAGTCCCCTGCTCTTCGGTTGGCTTTTTTTAAAAATCTGAATTTTAACGTAATGACTCGCTGAGCGTCAAACTCACCGGGCAATGATCGCTTCCCATCACATGGCAGTCGATCTCGGCATCCTTCAGCTTCTCGGTTAAACGGGCAGACGCCAGAAAATAATCGATGCGCCAGCCGATATTCCGCTCCCTTACCTTGGCCATATACGACCACCAGCTGTATACGTCCGTACGGTCCGGGTAGAAGTGGCGGAAGGAATCGATGAAGCCCGCTGCCAGCAGATCGGTCATTTTGCCGCGCTCTTCCAGGGTGAAGCCGGAATTGCCATGATTGGACTTGGCATTTTTCAAATCGATTTCCTGATGTGCCACATTCAAGTCGCCGCATACGATCACGGGTTTACGTTCGTCAAGCTGAAGCAAGTAAGCACGGAACCGTTCCTCCCACTCCAATCGATAATCCAGTCTGCTCAGGTCGCGCTTCGCATTCGGCGTATACACGTTTACGAGATAGAAGTCCTCAAACTCCAGCGTGATCACTCTGCCCTCGGGCTCACTGTCTTCCTCCAGACCATAGCGAACGGACAATGGGGCGATTTTCGTAAATACCGCCGTTCCTGAGTACCCCTTCTTCTCCGCATAGTTCCAATATTGTTGATATTCCGTCCCTAAATCGAGCTCGATCTGCCCCGCTTGCAGTTTCGTTTCCTGCACGCAAAATATATCGGCATCCACCTGCTGAAAATAATCCATAAATCCCTTCGTTACGCAGGCCCGCAATCCATTGACGTTCCATGACACTAGCTTCATATCGCAACCTCCGTGGTATCCATATCGTTTAAGCGTGTTGAATCTATGAATCTTCTAAATTCTACTATGGTATCATGTCACGGCTGAAACGAACAAGCAGCTACGAGCGCTTTCATCATAACTTCATAAACGGAAGATGAGACCCTGCGTGCATAATCCCGCGCCAAATCAGGAACAACATAAACGTTCGCAAAGTACGATCATTCGTACGTTCGCAATCGATGAGAACCCCACATAAGGAGGAATGCAGCATGACAGGCAGAAACAGCAAACCTAAGAACGACGGTCCTTCCAGCAGCCCTGAGCGTTTGGACCAATACGGTGATAAACTTGCTTCCGAGAATGAGGAAGAGTTTACTTCGGCGGCCGAGGAGCACTGTCGGGATCAGGAATAACGGATTTGATACGACTGTTGATGCACATTCGATAATCACCGCAGCAAAAACACCCATCCTTGCCAAGTCAATGAATGGGTGTTTTTCCTAATCGATCGTCTGGGCAAACACGATGCCCGTCGGTTATAGCCATTCTGCTTCTCGCTGTCGTTACTCCGTCACTCCGCAGCGGTTGCCGTCTGGATCCGTCAGGGAAAAGCCCTTGAACCCGCCAAAATCCTCAATTTCCGTCACGTCGGCTCCCTTGGCAACCAATCGTTGATGAATTTCACTTACATTCGTGGTATGCAGGTTGAAATATTGCCCCACGCCATAATCATTTCTGGGAAAAACCGGCTGCTTCACTTCATAGGACCGCACGAGGCAGAAGGATACCTTCTCATCGTTCATTCGCATGACCACCGCATTCGGTTCATCCGTATGGATCACTTCAAATCCGAGCATGTCCGTATACCAGGCCGTCGAACGCTTCAGATCACTGACCGGTACAAAGATGCCAACGCCGTACAAAAGGGATTTTTTCAAAAAACTTCCTCCTCTTTGATTTGCTTATATAGCTACTGACACATAAGTAACGAAATTTCGAGCTAAAACCAAACAGCGTCCAAATATAATGTTTTATTCTGTAAGTTTCCATACATTTCCATCCGGATCTTCCATATAAAATGCAAGGGCTCCGCCAACCCGGCTCAATTTGCTTATTCTTATTCGCAGCTTCGTCAATTGGAGATACGAGGTACAAATGGCTTTGGGATCCCTTTTCCGAAAAGCCTCCACAAGCCCATCCATATCCAGTCCTGCCGCTGTGCCTGCCCGGGCTTTCTCTTGCGGCTTAGATTCCATGCCTGTTTGCTGCAAGCGATGCAGCTTCTTCAGCCTGGTTCGCGCACGTCCGAGCGACACCTGAACCGTCCCTTCCGACATGAAGAGAAAATCAGCCGTCTCCCTGGCCGTGAAGTCAAAAACGTCCATCAGCAGCAAAATAACCATCGCCCGTGGGGACAACCGGTCCGCTAAGGCCTCCAAGAGCTCCCTGGTGGATAAGCCGTCATCCTCGGCCGCCCTATCTGCTAACTCATCCTGGGAAGCCCTCATTCCGGGCTTATCCTTCTTCAGTCGGTCCTTCCACGCGTTGCTTGCGATGCGATATAAATAGGCATTGGACAGGTGTTTTCCAGGATCGGTTTCAACGGCTCGCATCACCTTTATCATGACGTCCTGCAGCAGATCCTCCGCTTCCCATGGATCCCCTGAGATTCGCATACAGTATCGGTTCAGCTTCGCCTGCACATTGGATAAGTCCGGCATATACTTCGGCATCATCATTCCCACCTCGCTAATTAGTTCTGTGAGTGCCCACGTTTTCCTGCTGAATGTTTGCGCCGTCCCTGTTCCATATACGTACCCATACAAAAAACCGCCTCCCCACTAATGTGGGAAGGCGGCTGATTGGCTCGATCTAACAGCGTTTATTTCACCAAACTCTCCAGCACGTTATCGATGATCTGGCCGTTGGCAATCGTACCGGTATACAGCCAGCTTGTTTCTTTTCCATATTCATAGATGTTGCCGTTCTTAACGGCCGGAATATTCGCCCAGAGCGGATCCTGAAGCACATCCGCCCCTTCGCCGTCGCTGTTAATAAAGAACAGATGATCCGCGTCGAGCTCGGCCAATTTCTCCAGGGAAATGGAGGACCAGTTGCCCGTAGCCGATGCCGAAATTTCCTTCACCACGTCCGGTACCGTAAGTCCCAAGTCGCCGTACATAACGGCTCCGCTGGACAATGTCTCGCTTACGACGAACAATTTACCGCCGACAAGCCATATCGCTGCAGCAGATTCACCGCCGATCGATTGCTGGATTTTCTCCTTGGCCTCCTTTGCCTTCTGCTCGTATTGATCGAGTGCCGCTTGCGCTTCCTCCTCCATGCCAAAGATTTCCCCTACTTTCTTCAGCTCTTCGCGCCAATCGTTATTGACCTCATTGCCGATGACGTAGGTTGGAGCAATCTTCTCGTATTGGCTGTACTTATTGCCTTCTACCATGGAAGCCGAGTCCATAATCAATAAATCCGGCTGGAAGCTCGCTACCGCTTCAAAGGGAAGATCATGCTCAATCGTAGGCACATCCTTCAATGAATCCTGCAGATAATCCTGGACGCTTCCGCCTTTGACCGACCACTGCGCGATTGGGGTAATTCCTAACGCCACCAGGTTATCCTCCAAGTAAGAAGCAATCACCCGTTTCGGCTCGGCTGGAATTTTCACCTCATGACCCATGGCGTCTGTCAGTGTTCGTTCTGTCTTGGCTTCCGAGCTTCCTTCCTCCGGCTTCGCTTCGCTGCCGCCGTTCTGCTCGCTTGGCGTTTGCGCCTCCGTTGGCTCGTTCCCGGCTGCGTCCTTGCTATTTCCACAAGCAGCAAGCAGCGTGAAAGCTGCCAATAGTCCTGCGATTATCCATATTTTTTTCTTAAATCGACTCATTTTACAGGTCCCCTTTATGTATATTTTTTCTGCTTAGATCACTAGCAATCTTGGGATGAAGTGATATAATATAACCATGATAATGAAATTCATTCTCAATTACAATACTTTCATTCTTATTTTTTTATCAACACGAAGGTTTAGGTGACTATGCAAGCAAATCATCCCATTAACAAATCAACCGCAAAATCCATTTATCGTCCCAAGACAGCCGCGGCCGTCATTCTGCTGGGGCTTGGTCTGCTGGCTGCAGCGATGGCATCCTCCATTATCTATGGCGCTTCGAACATTAAGCTGTCCACCATATGGGAGGCGTTTGTCCGCTTCGATGCCCATTCCACCTCGCACCAGATTATCCAAAGACTGCGCATGCCGAGGGCCCTGGCAGCTGCACTGATCGGCGGTTCCCTGGCGGTTTCCGGAGCCATCATGCAAGGCATGACAAGAAACGCGCTTGCTTCCCCTTCCATTATGGGAGTCACCGCAGGTGCCACTTTCATGATGTCGATCGGGTTTGCCTTTATGGAGTCGCCATCCAACACTGTGCTCATGCTGCTGTCTTTTGCCGGTGCAGGCCTTGGGGCCGGACTCGTGCTTCTCATCGGCTCGTTATCCAAACGGGGCCTGACGCCCGTCAAGCTGGCTCTGGCCGGATCTGCCGTAACCGCGCTCCTAAGCTCGATTTCCTCGGCCATTGCCATCCGCTTTAACGTTGCCAAGGATATCAGCTTCTGGTATGCCGGAGGCGTGTCGGGCGTGCAGTGGGTGAACGTGCAGCTTCTGATCCCTGTCGCCATCATCGGGCTGCTCATTGCACTCGCACTCAGCAGATCCATTACCGTCATGAGCCTGGGCGAAGAGGTCGCTACCGGGCTTGGCCAAAAAACAGGAACCGTGAAGTTTCTGGGCACGCTCGTTGTGCTGCTCCTCACGGGCGCAGCGGTAGCTGTGGGCGGAACGATCGGATTCGTGGGGCTTGTCATCCCGCATATCGTTCGCTTCATCGTAGGTCCCGACTATCGGCTGATCATCCCTTGTTCTGCTGTCATGGGAGCACTTCTGCTGGTGTTTGCCGATGTGGGGGCGCGGATGATCAACCCTCCGTTCGAGACGCCTGTTGGCGCAATTACGGCCATGATCGGCGTTCCTTTCTTCCTCTATCTTGCACGTCGGGAAGGGAGGGGGCTGTAACGATGAATACAACGCGAAAAATCATGTCCGTGTCGATGATCCTGCTGCTGGCCATATTAGCCGTGTTTCTGGTCAGCCTGAATATGGGAACGATGAAAATCCCGCTCGCTGAGGTCATCAAAGCATTCAACGGGACGGGATCTGAGCAAAATTATACCGTTCTGGTGCACTTTCGTTTACCCCGCATGGTCATTGCCATCCTGATCGGTGCGGGAATCGCCGTCTCCGGTGCTATTCTGCAGAGTGTTTCGCGGAACGCGCTGGCAGACCCGGGCATCCTAGGCATTAATTCCGGAGCAGGACTGGCCGTCGTGCTGTATATCTTTTATTTCCAAGGCAGCTCGTTCAGCTCCGGCATATGGTCCGTCTATATCATGCCTTTTGCCGCCCTATTCGGTGCTTTTCTTGCCGCCTTCCTCATCTATTCGCTGGCCTGGAAGCAAGGCGTAACGCCGATCCGGCTGGTGCTTGTGGGGATTGGCATCAACGCGGCTTTCGGCGCGCTTATTATCGTGTTCCAGCTCATGATGGACCCTAACAATTTCATGCAGGCTACCATCTGGCTGTCCGGAAGCATTTGGGGCGCAAGCTGGGAATATGTCGTTGCGATCCTCCCGTGGATCCTTCTGCTGATTCCCTGGGCGGTGTATAAATCGCAACATTTGAATGTGCTGAACCTTGGGGACCACACGGCAGCGGGACTTGGGGTCACGGTAGAACGCGAGCGAAGAACGCTGCTGTTCATCTCCGTTGCCCTCGCTGGCGCCTGCGTGGCCGTAGGCGGCGGGATCGCATTTCTTGGACTGGTTGCTCCGCATCTGGCGCGTAAGCTGGTAGGGCCCCGTCATCAGGGAATGCTCCCGGTCTCCGCGCTGCTCGGCTCACTGGTGCTGCTTGTGGCCGATATGATCGGCAAGAACCTAATGGCCCCTTCCGAGATTCCTGTAGGATTAGTCGTTTCATGTCTCGGAGCACCCTACTTTATTTATTTGTTGATCAAGGATTAATTGAATGAGTTTAAAAAAGACGGCGATGACCTCCCGAATCCATTCGGAGGTAATCGCCGTTGTTTTGTATAATGTGCTAAAGCTTGTGCAAATGCGTTACTGCGTTTAGTGAGCACTCACCAGGATCTTCACCTGGTTCTTCTCTTTAAGCAGAGCCTCAAAGCCCCGGTCGATAACCTCATCCAGCTTGATCCGCTGGGTGACCAGCTTATCCGCAGGGAAGAATCCTTTTTCCATCAGGCTAATGACAGCCGGGAATACGTCGCGATAACCGATGATTCCGGTAATATTGCGCTCCTTCATCACGATGTCATTCGGCACGATCGGAGCGGAGGTTTCAAAGATGCTCACAATCATAATCTGCCCGCCAATCTTTGTAGAGTTGATCGCTTGATTCAGTACAGGCGGAACACCCGTCACTTCAAATGCGACATCTACCCCGCCGCCGGTCCGGCGATGAAGTTCCTCAACCACATCGTAAGCCTTCGGATCAATCACGATGGCACCCAATTCTTCAGCTTTTTGTTTACGCTCAGCCGACAGCTCCACGGCGTAAATCTCGGACGCCCCTGCTGCCTTCAATGCCTCGATGACAAGCAGACCGATCGGCCCCGCACCGAATACAACCGCCCGATCCCCTGCCTTGAGCTGGCTTTGGCGTACGGCATACAAAGCGACTGCCGAAGGCTCTACCAAAGCCCCTTGCTCATAGGAGACGCTGTCCGGAATTTTATGAACCATATGCTCATCCGCGGCGACATATTCGGAGAATCCGCCGCCACCGCCGGCAAGGCCGAGAAAGCCCATTTCGTCGCACAGATTGTATTTGCCTTGTCTGCAAGCTTCGCATTTTCCGCATGCAAATACAGGCTCAACAACCACGCGGTCACCGGCCTTGAATTTCGTAACGCCTTCGCCAACCTCTACCACCTGGCCGGAAAATTCATGGCCCATAACCACCGGAGCCTGTTCTCCGGTAAGGGTGTGAGGCGTATTCTCAGGTATAAATATAGGTCCGGCTACGTATTCGTGGAGGTCGCTGCCACAAATCCCGCACCATTCAACCTTGATTTTCACTTTTCCACTCGTAACTTGCGGCTCCGCAATGGTCTCCAAACGCAGATCCTTTACTCCATGCCAGCGCAATGCTTGCATTGTCTTCATCTCCTTATGGGTTCGAAAAAATAAAAACAAAACGGGAAACGTTTCCGAAAACAAATATGTCACAGTTTTGACAATCTGTCAAACATGATGGACTATAATGTATGAAAAGTCATGGACAACCGGTGATCAGGGTACATCGACTTTTTTAAGGAGTTGCAGCTTTTTATGCGCCCTCTTCCGCCGCACCTCATTTCTTAGCGAGGTGTTCCATGAATTGAAGGTATTCTTAATGTTATAATATAGATATTACTCCATTAGGATTTCGAATCAGATCAATAACAGGAAACGTTTCCGAAATAGAGAGAGGACTTTTTGAATATGGTAAATCCCAAAAAAGTGACGATTGAAGATGTCGCCAAACAAGCGGGCGTTGGCATTGCCACCGTGTCCCGAGCCATCAACGACAGCAAGGGGATCAGTCCGAAAACGAAAGCACGGATCATGCAGGTGATCGAAGAAATCGGATTTAGTCCGGATACATCGGCTCAAAGCCTGAAGGTTCGGCAGACGAATCAAATCGCCTTGGCCGTGCCTGACATCCGTAATGCAATCATCCCGGAAATCGCCTGGTCGGTGGAACAGACCGCCAAGCAGCACGGATATCGGGTCGTTCAGATCAATACGGCCGGGAATGCCCGTAACGAGCTTGAAATCGTGAGAGATATCAAGAAGCTGCACGTAGACGGCTTGATTATTATGCCGCTGGCTTATCCGAAAACGCTGGGCGACCTGATCAACAAATCCAGCCTCCCCGTCTCGATCATTAATTATGGGAAACAGCTGGGGGATGAGTATAAAGCCGATATCGTCGGCCTGGCACGCCAGGAGGGCAGGCTTGTCATGGAGCATCTGCTGAAAATCGGTCGGACCCGCATTGCCTACGCGGGTGCGCCCAAAGATAAAATCGAAGAGCGGTATTGGGCCTATGAGCAGTCGCTGACGCAAGTCGATCCGTCGCTTGTCTATTTCGGGGAGGATTTCTCGTTTGAAACGGGGGTTCGTGCGGCGGACTATTTCTATGGCCTGAGGCATATGCCGGACGCCATCTATGCGGTAAACGATATGGTTGCGATCGGTATCGTCAACCGTTTTAAAGAGCTGAAGATCCGGGTTCCCGATGATGTGGCCGTCGTCGGCATCGATAACAATGTATGGACCACCGTCACGACGCCTCAGATCAGCTCGGTGTCCATCATGGGCGATGAAGTAGCCCGGCTGGCTACGGAATTGCTGCTCAAGCGCCTTCGCGAGCAAAAGTCCGGCCAATACGAACGCGTGCAATTCGAACCGAGGCTCATCGTCAGGGAATCCAGCGTATCCGTTATACGAAACGCAACAACCGACTAGGGTCAGCAACCCAGCCCATAAAGAAGAGCCTGGAACGCGGAGTTCCAGGCTCTTCTTGCCGCTCTTGAAAAATATTAGACGCTTAATGACTTAGGGTATACAAGTAATAGCTTGTATTAAACGTCAGTCACCGCTTACCGAACTTCTTGCTCCTGAAAAAATCGCGGCAGATACGAACGGTTCCGCTCCAGCATCTCATCCAGCATCGCTTCCGCGGCACCAACGGAATCGATGAGCGGATGAACGCTAAGCGCGAGCAGCGCTTTCTCTCTGCTTCCCGTTACTGCCGCCTCGATAGCCAAACTTTCGTAGGTTTTCACGGCTTGGATCAGGCCCACCGCCGCAGCCGGTACTCGCTCGACCGGCACCGGAACCGCACCGTTCTTCGTCACGACGCAGTTCACCTCGATACTGGCATCCGCCGGCAGGAAGTCCAGCGTCTCGCCGTTCATGACATTCAGCGTCTGAATCTCACCGCTATCCGTATGAATAGCCTTCATCAGATTGACGGCCGCCTCGGAGTAATAAGCACCGCCGCGCTGCTCAAGCTGCTTCGGCTTTTCCGCGAGCCCCGGCTGCTCGTAAATCTCGAACAGCTCTTCCTCAAGACGCTGGACCGTCTCGGCTCTTGTCTCCCCTCTTACCGCGGCAGCCTGCTGCTCCTCCAGCATCTCACGATGGAGGTAATAATATTTTAAATAATAGGACGGAATCGCACCTATCGCCCGAATCAGCGTATCATTCCAGGCCAACTGAGGCACGTTGCCGGCAGAATAGCTCCCGCCTGCAGCCAGTAGCTCCTCCAGCTTCGACTTCCCGTCAACCTCAATTCGGCTGATCCAGTGCAGATGATTCAATCCGGCAAACTCGCAGTAGATGCGCTGCGCCGGCACCTCGTAAAGCCCGGACAGCCATTTGTAAGCGGCGATGGGGGAGTTGCACAAACCGATGGAGCGGATGCCGGAGTGCTTCATGATGGCTTCCGTTACCATCCCGGCGGGATTGGTGAAATTCAACAACCAGGCGTCCGGACATAATACCTCCATGTCCTTGCATATATCCAGAAGAACCGGTATCGTACGCAGAGCCTTCATCATGCCGCCGGCTCCGGTCGTCTCCTGCCCGAGCATTCCGTATTTCAAGGGAATCGTTTCGTCCCAGCCTCTGGCCTCCAGCAGCCCGACTCGCATCTGAGTCGATACATAATGGGCATTCTTCAGACCTTCCTTACGGTCCAAGGTTAGCGTAATACGAATCGGCAATCCGCTTCGCTCAATCATTCGCTGGGCCAGGCCGCCTACAATTTCGAGCTTACGGCGGCCTTCCGGGATATCCACGAGGACGATATCCGTCACCGGAAACGACGCATAATGGCGGATGAAACCTTCAATCAGCTCTGGGGTATACGAGGATCCACCACCGATAACAGCAACCTTCAATCCAGTGCCCATTCCACATTCCTCTCCTTCACGGCAAGCTCTTGCTGCAATTGTTCATACACGGCAGTGCCCGGAACGACGCCGCTATCATCCATTGCGAGCAGGACGGCACCTGCTGCCGGCTCAAGGTCCAGAATGCGCAGCCGGCCATTCGGGGCTGCCGCAAGAACCTGAGACTCGATATACGGAACGACATATTCCCTTTCTCCCCTGGTCAGGACGCTGCCTGCCAGCACGACGTCGAAGGCGTCATTGCCCATGTTAAGCTTATGAATAACCGCGCTGGCGACCTTCCCCAGCTCCATCCCTTGTCTCTCCAATATCTTTCTTGCAGCCTCATCCACGGGTGCAGCTTGAAACAGCAGCTTCGCCAAAGTATGCGGCGCCCTTCTGCCCTCGTCCAAAAATCGGTGAAACATCTCCTCCACGCTGCTGAATCTAAGCGCATCCAGCGTGAGCGGCGTCAAAGAAGTCGGCTTCTCACGGCCTTCCCAGGAACGAACGACCGTCCGAAACACCTCGACGGCAAGGTCAGCGCCTCCACCGAAATCGCCGAACGCATAACCGAATCCTCCGATCTGAACCTCCTCGCCTGCCGCGTTGACGCCGTAACCGTTCGTTCCGCTGCCGCATATTAGGACAACGCCGTCCCTCTGTCTTGTGCCGGCTCGCATGGCAATGACGGTATCACATGCGATATGGTGTTTCTTGAAGCCCATGGCGCCGATCATGGGCCGCAAGATGCGGAAATCCGCCTCGCGGTCGGCTCCTGCGAGCCCGAAAGACGCACAGGTGATATTTTCTCGTTGTAGTCCCGCCTGCCCAAGCGCTTCTTCCACGGCCTGCCTGATGCTGGATTCCGCAAGCGCTGCCCCAAGCTGATGGTTGCCGCAACCGCCCATTCCCTTTCCTGCGATTCGTCCCGTCTCGTCCGCCACGACCGCCAGCGTTTTGCTTCCTCCGCCATCGACTCCCAAGTAGTAATTCAAGTATGATCTCTCCTATGATGCCCGGCTCATGAAGCCGTCCTGCCCAAGGAATGCCAGCGGATATTCCGCAAGCCCCTGAAAGAACGACGGCTTCGCCGTGACGTTTATTTCGATGCTTCCAGCTTCTGCTTATTCTCCTGCCATTTTGCCGTTTTGTACTTCAACAGCTTGTCATAACCCGCTTTTTGCGCATCCGCCTCTGCCTTATCCAGAAGCGAGAGCACTTCCTGATCTGAGGAGGCCGAGCTGATCGCCTTGGCTCTAACCTGCTCATAAATTTCGAACACGCGCTGTGCAATAATGCCTTCCTCCGAATCGCCTGCCGGATCGAGATTAACGTACTCCGTCGTGTTCATCTGCGTCTTCCAGGTAATCTCCGATTGCCAATACGTTTCGAAGTTCCGCTTCTCCGGCGGGAGCGTGGATTCGAATTTCATCTTGGAATTGTCGACATACACCGTGTTGCCGTTCCACTGGAAGTTGACCGTGGCGTTCATCAGCTCATCGCGTCCCTTCGCATCGCTGGTGAATTTATCGGTGAACAGCGGCATGTCCTCTTCGTCCGTCCCGTCCCAGTACAAACCTTCAGGTCCCCACATGATCGTCCGCTGGCCCTCGGGACCGGTAAACCAATCCAGGAACGCGAAAATAGCTTCCGGATCTTTTGCCGCTTGCGTAATGACGCTGACGTTCCAGCCAAGCTGTTTGTAGTCGCCCGGGAAAATTTTGTTGCGATCCAATCCTTCCTTGTGGACCGGCCATATCATGATGTAACCAGCATCGGGGTCTTGTGCCTTCAGTAGATTGTTGCCCTTGGAACCGAACTCGGTAGGGCTGGATGCCACATATACTGCCACATTGCCGCTCAGAATCTTCTGTTCAACTTGCTCCAGCTTCTGTGTGAAGGCATCCTGCGTAATGAGTTTCTCGCGGTACAATCGGCTCATATATTGAAGCAGCTCGCGATAAACGGGATCCGTGAACAGCGACACGAGTTGATCCCCTTGGGGTACGGCAATCATACTGTTGAACGTATACGGGCGATTCTCGGCAAAAGCCGACACCATGATGTCCACGCCCGCTGCCGATTGGCCTACCTCCAACGGAACGATATTCGGATACTTCGCCTTCACTTGCTTCAGATAGGCGTACAGATCATCCGGCGTTTCCAGTTTTGGCGATCCGAGCTCCTCATAAATCTTTTTATTGACGAGATAGCCGGCATTGCCGTTCGGCTGCGTCGTATACCAGTTCGGGAATTGATACAGCTTGCCGTCCGGCGAGCGAAGCAAATCGAGCGTGGACTCCCCGGCCCATTTTTTCAAATTCGGGTATTTATCCAGATAATCGTCGAACGGCACCAGCATGCCCTCGGCACGAAGCCTCTCAACCTCCGCACCCCGCTCCATCCATATGACATCCGGCAGCTCCCCGGACACGATCATCGTACTAAGCTTGTTCTTGGCAACGCCGCCGGAGCTGACCGGGACCACGTTGACCTTCTTGTTCTCCTGGATCCACTTGGTTGCCGGATCCGCACCCCAATCCGGCATGGTATACCAGTCATAGTGGCCGTAGAACGAAAATTCCAGCGGGTTCTCTCCCAGCACAAAGGTATCCTCTCCGGCTGGCTTCTCCTTGTTTTGCGAGCCTGGGCTCTCCTTCTCCGGGCTTGCTGAGTTACCTTCTGAACCCGAACATCCCGTTAAAGCCATAACGATGACAAGCGTGACTGACCATGCAGATAGAAGCCTTTTTCCCCTTTTTTTCATTCCAAGTGCTCCCTTCATGATTCATCTATGGTCAAAGCTACCGCTTTAAACCCTTGGCAAGGTTGCTGGTGAATTACTCCTTCAAAGAACCGATTAACACACCCTTCACAAAATACTTCTGAACGAATGGATATACGCACAGAATCGGGACGGTTGCCACCATCATGGTCGCCATGGACAAGGACTTGGTCGTTACGGCCTTCATCGCGCTCATCCGGCCCTGCGCCGCCGCATCCATGTTCTGCATTTGTTCCATCATGATATTGGCATTGAGGATCTGCTGAAGCTTCGTCTGTATCGGCAGCAGATCCGCGTTGGATATGTAAATGCTTGGCGCAAACCAATCATTCCAATGATATACGGCCGTGAACAACGACAGCGTCGCAATGACCGGTCCCGATAGCGGAAGCACGATTCGGAAGAATACGCCCCAGTTCGAGGAACCGTCGATATGGGCCGACTCCTCAAGGCCGGGCGGGATGCCCTTAAAGAACGTCCGGAATATGATCATATTCCACACGCTGATGATACCTGGAATGACCATAACCCAGAACGTGTTCATCAGGCCCAGCTCCCGAATAAGCAAATAATTCGGAATGAGTCCGCCGCTGAAGTACATCGTTACGATGCAAGTGACCATATAAAAATTTCGGCCCATCAACTCGCGCTTGGATATGCCATAAGCGAATATGGCGGTTGCTACAATGGATAGAAGCGTACCGATGACCGTGCGGAGCACCGAGATGACGAACCCGTCAATGAGGCGCTCGTCCTTGAACACGACGCGGTAATTCTCCAGCGTAAATTCGCGTGGCCAGAACGTAATGCCGCCCATCATCGTGTCAGTCCCCGAGTTAAACGAGATGATGGCCGCGTTCCAGAATGGGTACAGCGCGATAAATGCCAGCAATGCCAAAGAACCGTAGATGAACCCCACGAATACCCGGTCTCCGTTTGACAGCCTCATAAACATCTCTCCCCTTTCTTCCCTACCATAGGCTGTTCCCCGATCGTCGGGCCCAGTAATTGGCTCCGGCCAATAACAAGACGCTGATGATGGCCTTAAATAGACCTGCCGCTGTAGCGTAGGAGAATCGGCTGTTCTGAATGCCAATCCGGTAGACGTACGTGTCCAGCACGTCGCTGACATCCCGCAATACCGGATTGCCGGCCAGCAGCAAAATGTCCTCAAAACCGGCATTCAGGAAATTGCCGATCGCCAAAATCGAGAACACAACGATAATCGGCATGATGGACGGAATCGTGATGGAGATGATCTGCTTCAGACGGCTCGCACCGTCAATGGAAGCCGCTTCATACAGCTGGGGATTGATGCCAGCAATGGCCGCCAAATACACAATGGAGGAAAAACCGATCTCCTTCCACACATTCGTTACCGTCAGGATGCTCCAGAAATACTTCGGCTCCGATAGAAAATTGATCGGTTCATCGATCAGGTTCAGCTTCTGCAGCAGAATGTTCAGACTGCCGTTGTCCGTGGACAGAATGGAAATCGCAAAGCCCGAGACGATGACCCACGACAAGAAGTGAGGCAGATAGCTGATGGTCTGGACGATTCTTTTGAAGGAATGCCTCCCTACTTCATTCAGCATCAACGCAAGCAGGATCGGTGCAGGAAACCCGATGCACAGCTTCAGCAGGCTGATGACCAGAGTGTTCCGCATAATGGTCCAGAACTCCGGAGCCCCAAAGAACATCTCAAAATGCTTGAAGCCGACCCACGGGCTGTTCAGAAACCCCTTGAACAAACTGTAGTCCTGGAACGCCATGAGCACGCCGTACATGGGAATGTAGCTGAAAACCAGAATGAACATCATGGCCGGAAGCACCATCAGCTGTATATCCCATTGCTTCAGAAAGCGGCGCAAGCGGCCTTTCTTCACATGCGTCTCCGCCCTGCTGTCGATCCCGATTTGCGGCACTGGCATCTCCCCCTTTAATATTTTGTGTTAGGTTTATTGACATATTCTTGAGATGCTTGCCACTTTATTGTATCGCCTGACCAGGCTCATTTCTCTGCTAAAACAAGCAAAAACCAGCACTATTTCACTGGTTTTTAGGAATGTTGCTTTTGTGAAGCCTTCGGCGTCATGCCGATGTGCTTTTTGAACAGCCGATTAAAGTTGGTCAGCGTACGGAAGCCGCATTCCAGGGCGACGTCCATCACTTTCATATGTCCTCCTTCCAGCATCGTGACCGCCTGCTCCAGCCGAATGTGGATCAGGTACAAGAGCGGCGGCATCCCGACCGCACGCTTGAATATTTCGCTGAACCTGGAAGGACTGAGATAGACCAGGGAAGCCAATTCCTCCAGCGTCCAGGGGTGGGCAAAATTTTGCTCCATCACCATGATGACTTGACGCATTTTCTCCAGCTGCCGTTCGCTGATGCTGGGTTCGCTCCCGCCCTCCCCTTCGATCCGGCACTCCCGGTTTACGGTAGCCAGGAACTGAAGCAGAAGCGAGTATACTATCGTAGCGTAAGACCGCTGTTCCCCCACATGCTCCTTCTGCAGCTCAAACAGCAGCGAACGCAGCTTATCCATCGCCGGGTGGTCGCGGGGGATCAGGTTCATGTAATGCTTGCCCATCTCGCGGAACGGGCTGAACAGCTCCGGATCGAACCGGAGGTTATGGATAAACCAAGTCGAATCGAATGAAATGACGGTCATGACAAGATCCTTCGTCTCGTAAGCGCAATGAAGATCATTCGAGTTGATGAGCAGTACATCCCCTTGCTGGAATTCGAATTTTTGCCCATTGATGATGTAGTAACCCGTACCGGATTTAATGTAATTTATCTCCAGCACATTGTGCCAATGAAGCTTTTGATAGGGGCTGGTCACGCCAATCGTATCGGCGACAAAAACCGGATAATTCTTGGCTAATATTACTTTTTCCTTCGGTATCGCTTCTTCCCGCATGATCGATGGCATGATAAATCCCTCCATAACCGATATTTTTTTGTAAGCGTTGCATCCATACATTTCTTGTGAAAGACTCTATCATCTATGTTCCATAGTTGTAAATAAAAAGCTGCCCCAAATGTCATTTCTGACCTGGGGCAGCTTGTTGGTGCGATGATTCCAGAACAATAAGCGGATGCTGATCAAGGAAACTTCAACATACCTGATCAAAACCTGCTGAATACCCGATAAACTAGTTGGCCGGCGTGAATTTGATCCAGTCATAGTACGCACGGACCGGCGAACCCGGGTAATTGAACTTCCCGGTCCATATCTCGGCCGGTCCCGATCCCGACCATAGGTTAACCATGATATGGCCCGGGCTAGTCGGAAGCGCCCCGCGTGAGCCATTCTCCGTGTGGACCAGTTGGCCGTCTACATACCACTTGATGGATGATGGCGACCATTCGAACGCATAGTTATGGAAATCGAGCGACGCATCAAACCCTAAATTGATGATGGTGCTGTGCTGACCTACCCCATTGGTAAAATAATTTGTTTCCATCTTCGTGGTGTCTTTCCCCAGGATTTCAATATCAATTTCGTCATTGGACGTGCCTGTGGCTTGACCGGAATACGTAAAAAGGCTCGTAACCAAGCCCGTTCCCTTGGCCGCTTTGATCCGCGCTTCAACGCGGCCGTAACCGTACTTTAGATGTGTCGCATATTCACCGGAAGCATAGGATTTGCCCGAGCAGCTCGCAGGACATCCCGCATTGTCCAGTCGTAAAGCCATAATTCCGTTTGAGAACTCCTGGTTTGCCGCCTTCCAGCCCACCCCGAAATCCGGCCCATTCCCCCATCCATCGGAAGTATAGAACAGATTAGGGTTCGTGCCATTCAGCGGCTCATTAAATGCAACGTCGGCAGCCGACGCTTGAATCGGTACCAACAATCCGCACAACAAGCTGCCAGCCATAAGTACAGTCGTCATTTTCTTTCTGAACACACTTAGCTTTTTCATGAACAACACCTCTTTCTTGAAATGTAGAGTGAATGCAAGCAAGAACATCCGTGCTTCCGTAATCTCTGATCTCTTTAAGACCTCCCTCCATCAAATGGATGTAATAACCACCGGGAATGGTGGATCCATTCTATCGTACACACAAATATTTTGGAAATCTCAGCCATTTTAAGGATAAAACGACACTATTTAACGGCACTTGCTGCCTTTCCAAGCGAAAAGACTGCAGCAGGTTTTGCTTCTCCCTGTTACAGTCTTGTTATGCATATCCTCTCCTATGTACTACTAAATTGGAACTGGCACATGCTGCTGCCGATACGAGGTAGGCGACACGTGGTGATATTTAGCGAATGCTCTCGAGAACGTGTGGAGGTTGGAGTATCCCAGCGAAAAAGCCGCCTCCGTGACGGATACATCGGTTTCAGTCAGCAGCACCGCTGCACGCTCCATCCGCAGCTTCATGAGATAATGGCTTGGACTGATGCCGTACACTCGAATGAATTCACAGTACAGATGCGTCCGGTGTACGCCGGCATGCTCGACCACATCCGTAACGGTGATCCCCTCCATGTAATGGGAATCCATATAATGGACGCTTTGCTCAAGCCAGTTCGATTTACTCCCTTTTTGGACCGCGGCACCCGCCAGCAGCTCAAACAGCCGGTATAACCATTTCTGTCGTGCAAACTCGTTTCCGATGGTATCGTTGTTAACACACCTATTCATTTGATCGAGCACCGTCTGCAGCTCACCCTTCATCACGTTCTGCACATAAGGCTTGCTTGGATGCAGCCCAATCCGGCTCAAAGCCATGTCGGTCAATCCTCCATCCAACACGACCCACTGCATGCGCAGCGTCGGTTCGAGATGGCCGTTCGGCTCCCAGTAGCTGTACCTCGTATGAGGAAACAGGCAAAAGACATCCCCTGCCGACAGCGTAACCTCCTCGTCCCCGTAAGCCAGTGAAACCATTCCGTTCAGAACAAAATGCAGCGCATAATTTTCGGATACTTTGGGGCCTACGAAATAGTGGGGTTTGACCCGGCT
Source organism: Paenibacillus sp. FSL W7-1332 (assembly GCF_037969785.1). Taxonomy (NCBI): domain Bacteria; kingdom Bacillati; phylum Bacillota; class Bacilli; order Caryophanales; family Paenibacillaceae; genus Paenibacillus; species Paenibacillus sp. FSL W7-1332. Next base: position 5,882,867 of record NZ_CP150209.1, read on the forward strand.
CCGGCCCGTACGCAGAATCCAGATTCCACCCCTTTTTTCCATATCCGAAGGTATGGAGTACTTCATATCGGCATATTCGAAGACCATTTCCTTCACACGAAATCCCTCCCGCCTCAAATAAAATGCTTCCAGCCAAATGCCAAATGCAAAATGTGGAGCATAATACTCCTGCCTTCACGGCATAAAAAACAACAAAGAGGCACGGCTTCATTGCCATGCCTCCAGTGATCTGGTCGACAAACCTTCCATATGTTATCTATTTTGATATGCCCCCGCGTCAGACGCAGGCTCTCCCGCTTTACACGTTCCCAATGGCCACCGGATGATCCTTATAGCTGATCCAGTCGCTCCAGCTGCCCGCATACAGCTTCACCTTGCGGTATCCCGCTTCTTGCAAAGCCAGCACATTCGGGCACGCGGACAGCCCGGAGCCGCAATACACAATCACTTCATGATCTGGAGCTATTCCTGCAAAACGCTCAAGCTGCCGCTCTGCACTCTTCAGTGTTCCGTCTTCATCTATACCGTCCTTCCAATAGGCGTGCACCGCCCCCGGAATATGTCCGGCTACCGGATCCAGCGGCGCCGTTTCTCCCGTGAACTGCTTCCAGTCCCTTGAATCGAGCAGGGTCACGCCGGCTGCGCCAAGCTTCGCCCTCACCTCGTTCACATCAGCCAGCCAATCTTTCTGCACGCTTGACTGGAAAGAACGCGGCGTCACTTCGATTTTCCCCGAGATGAGCGGATACCCGGCTGACTTCCAGCCTGCGAAACCTCCATCCAATATATATGCCGATTCATGGCCCAGGTACTTCAAAATCCACCATAACCGCGCCCCTTCCGGGCGGAGGTCATCATCATAGACAACGACAGGCGTACTTGCATCGATTCCGAGATTGCCGAGTCGCCTGGCCAGCTCCTCCGGATGCGGCAGCGGACTCCGCCCGCCATGCTCGCCTGGAGGTTCCGTCAGATCCTTTTTCAAATCAATGAATACAGCCCCGGGCACATGTTCACGCTGATAAGCCTCGAGCCCGTATCCCTCATTGCCCGGGCTGAATCGGACATCCGCGATAACCAGCTGATCCGGGTTCGACTCCAGCTGCTCCAGCACCCATTCCTTGCTTACGAGATTTGACAATAGCTCCACGTCCCTTCTGATTTCCAGCAGCTGTTGTTAAATCGTAAATTCCAAATCCTCTTCTGTCTTCACGTCATAGATTGCAGAGTAGATGTCGTTCTGAATCTTCAGGAGACCGACATCCTCCCGCTTGCGCGGACGCTCATGGGGAACGTCGAAAATGTGGTGGATGCGCCCGGGACGCGGGGAAAGCAGGACGACCCTGTCCGCCAGAAAGACGGCTTCGGATACGTCATGGGTCACAAACACCACCGTCTTCTTCTCCTCCTGCCATATGCGGAGCAAATCCTGCTGGAGCTGAAGCCGGGTCAAATGGTCCACCGCTCCGAACGGCTCGTCCATCAGGAGGATGTTGGGGCTGCTTACAAGCGCCCTAGCGATCCCTGCCCGCTGCCGCATGCCTCCCGACAGATGATGGGGATATTTGGAACCGAATCCCTGCAGACCGACCATGTTCAGATATTTGTCAACGAGCATTTGCCGCTCCGCTTTTTTCATGCCGGCGAGCTCCAGCCCAAGGCCGACATTCTGCGAGATGGTACGCCACGGATACAGGGATGCATCCTGGAATACGACCCCTGAGCTCCGCGTGGGTCCTTGAACCTTCGCGCCATCCAGCAAAATTTCGCCTTCCGTCGGAAGCTGCAGCCCCGCCAGCAGCTCGAGAAGGGTGCTTTTCCCGCAGCCGCTCGGCCCGAGAATGCACAGGAATTCGCCATCCCGGACCTGCAAGTTTATATGTTGAAGCGAGATCGTAGGAAGATCGCCGTCATAGACCTTCGAGACATTTTCTACCGTAAATCCCGACATAGGAACGCCTCCTGCCAGACTTTATTTTTTCGGAATAAACCTCAGGTCCAGAATGTCCTCCACCTTGTAAATCTCATCCTGGAAGCCTAACTCCTTCTGAATCTGCTGGGTATCGTTCAGCGCGTTGATGTCCACGTCCGGGTTGTTCTCCCACAGCACCTCTTCACGTTCCAGCGCCAGATCCAGCACCTCGGGATCAATCTCGATATGGTTCAGATAGTACGCCTTATACTCGTCCGGATGGCTCTTCGCATATTCCTGCGATTTGAAATAAGCCCTCAGCAGCTTCTCGACCAATTCCGGTTTCTCGTTCAATATGCCGTCACGCGCCGCCAGCACCCCGGTGTGGAAGGTCGGCAGGTAATCCCAACCTGTAGCGATAATATGGCCTTTTCCCTGCTTCTCCGCGAGAGAAGCAAACGGCTCATGGATGATGGTGGCGTCTACCTGTCCGGTTTCCAAACTCGCATAAGCCGCCTGATGCGTGCTGTTAGCAATGAAGGTTACATCCTCCGGCTTCAAGCCATGCTCCTTCAGAATGACTCGTGTATACACCTCCAGTCCGCTGCCAAACACGGCGATGCCCACCTTCTTGCCCTTCAGGTCTTCCACCGTCTTGATCTCCGGCGAGGCAATCAGGTAGAACGGGCCTTTGGTCCGGAACATGGAGGAGACGATTTTGACGGGAGCGCCCTTGCCCGCTGCCACAATCGCTGTCGTCGTGGCTACGTCAGCCACGTCAATGTCCTTGCTGGTCAGACCGGCTATCGGGTCCTTGGTGGTAATAAACTCGACGTCGAGTCCTTCCTCCTCAAAGAATCCCTTCTCCGCCCCGAAGGACACCGCCAATCCGCTGACGCCGCTAAGCGGCGCGTAACGGATCTTCTCCAGCTTGGTTCCCGCAGCGCTTTCTCCGGCCTCTGTGGGGGTTGCTCCCTTGCCGCTATCCGTGCCGCTTGCGCAGCCGGCCGTTATGACGATTAACCATAACGCCGCAAGCGCTATGATGCATGGACGTATTTTCCTTCTGTTCATATGAATCTCTCCCCTTGTATGTGACGCTCTTTCTGATGGATTATGATGATTTCCATTTCAAAAACACATTGCGTTCCAACAAATCGATCAATGAAATAATAAGTACGGATACGACGGTAACCAGCGCTACAATGGCAAAGGCCTGCGCGGTATTATACAGCGATGTCGCCTTCACGAGTATATTGCCAAGGCCATCCTTCGACGCCAGCATCTCCCCGAACAGAGCCCCAACCAGTCCGGTTGCAGCCGATAAACGAAGACCCGCAAAAATAGTCGGCGCAGCCGATGGCAAAATCACCTTCATGATGGTCTGATTCCGCGTGGCTTCGAACACTTGGGCGACCTTCAGGTGATTATCCGCCGTCTGTTTGATCCCGGTCATCGTATTGACCGTGATCGTAAAGAAACAGAACAGGAACACAATCGATATTTTATGCGTAACCCCGATCCCGAGCCAGAGCGCAAGCAGCGGCACGATCGTAACCTTCGGAATCGCCATCAGCGCCGAAAGATACGGCCGGAAGAATTGCTCCGCCCAAGGGATCAGCACCAGAGCCATGCCGACGGCCAAACCGCCAAGGGCAGCAATGCCGTAGCCCGTAACGAATTCGGCCAGCGTGACGTACAGGTGCTTCCAAATCTCCCCGTCACCGAACAGTTTGAACAGCTCACGGAATACCTGCGATGGCGCAGGCAGATACAGGCTGCTGACGATCTCCGTGCGAACCAGGAGCTCGCAAATCCCCAATATGATCAGCAGCAAAGCCGCCTGCCCCGCCCAGATGCCGCGGTATTTCCTGGCATGCCTCGTTCCCATCAGGCTCACCCCTTCGCAATCAGATCGTATCGGTTCCCCGGGCGGCTTAGTCCCAAGTGCTCCCGGAAGGTGCTGCCTTCATATTCGTTGCGGAATAAGCCACGACGCTGAAGCTCAGGAACCACCAGCTCCAGGAACAGATCCAGTCCACCCGGCATATAAGGCGGGCACACATTGAATCCATCGGCCGCTTCATCCCGGAACCATTCCTCGATGATATCCGCCACCTGCTGTGCACTGCCGACAACTAACAAATGCCCGCGGACCGTGACGGTAAAGAAATAGAACAGATCCCTGATCGTAATATCCGCGCGCCCGTTGGCCGCTCTGGCCAAGTCGGCCCAGTGTAAGGCCGTTTCCGAAGCCGATACATCCGGCAGAGGATCGTCCAGTGAGAATCCTCTTAGATCGATCCCGATCTTATCCGACAGCGGACCCAGATCGTAATCGGTCACAACCAGTTCATTCAGCTCCGCATATTTGGCCCGTGCTTCTTCCTCCGTCCGGCCCACAATCGGAACCAGCCCCGGCAGGACTTTCAAATCCGAAGCTGCCCTTCCATACTCCGGCAGTCGGCCTTTCACATCCTTGTAAAATTTGACGGCTACTTCCTTTACATTCGTTCCCGTGAAGACCATGTCGGAATACTTGGCCGCCAGCATTTGGCTGCGCAGGGAGGTTCCAGCCGTGATCAACGGAAGCTGCCCCTGTATCGGGCGCAGAATGTTCAGCGGACCCGCAACGGAGAAGTGCTCGCCGACATGATCCAGAACGTGCACCTTACTCCCGTCGGCGAACACGCCGCTTGCTTTATCCCGCGGTAGGGAGTCGTCCTCCCAGGTGTCCCACAGCCCGCTGACAATTTCGATGAATTCCTCGGCGTAGTCGTACCGCTTGGCGTTATCCCAATGCTTCTCCCGGCTGAAATTCAGCGCTGCCCGCGGATCGGAGCCCGTCACGACATTCCATGAGGCACGGCCCTGGCTAAGATGATCCAGCGATGCCGTGAAGCGTGCGATGTTGTAAGGCTCGGCATAGGTGGTGTTCACCGTGCCGATCAAACCGATTTTTTCCGTTGCCGCCGCCAGATAGGACAGCATCGTAAACGGCTCCAGCCGCGTCATTTGCGAAGGGAATAAATGCTGCATGTCCGCGCTCGTGGCCAATCGGTCCCCCAGGAAGAAGAAATCGAACTTGGCCTTTTCAAGCTTCCGGGCGACTTCCTTCAGGAACTGGGGATCGTAAGCCCCGTCCGTTTTGCCTTCAGGCAGTCTCCAGCCCGCGGGATGATAGCCTGTCCCGAATAAAAACAATCCAAGATGCAATTGACGACGTTTTGAACTCATCGTTGTGTCACCTTCCTGATCCATATTGGTTACGATTGATCATTATCGTGCCGTATAGGTATTTCGCTATATCTGCTTTATCCACGGATTTCCTCCGATAAACGATCAATTTCCTTCAGTTCTTCTTCTGTCAGCCGCTCATCCGAGTATTTCAAGGTATCTGCAATGTGCTCCGCCCTGGATGCTCCGACAATGGCTGATGTGATGCCCGGGCGGCTAAGCACCCAGTTCAGGGCGAACTGCGGAAGCGTCCATCCCCGGTACTCAGCCAGCGGCCGGATCGCTTCTACAATAGAGAGCGCATGCCTCTGGTTCAGCAGCAATTGCAGTCTCTGTTCGCCTGCAGCCAGACGCGAGTCCGATGGGGGAGCTTCCCCCGCCCGGTACTTCCCTGACAATATGCCCCGGCCCAGAGGGCTGTACACGATAACCCCAACATGCTCGGACTGGGCAAAGGGAATTAATTCACGTTCGATATCCCTTGTAATGAGACTGTATTCCGGCTGTACGCTTTCGAACCTGCGAAGACCGTGGAGCGCACTGATGCCATGAGCTTTGGCCAGCTGCCAGGCCGCGTAGTTCGAGCAGCCGATATAGCGGACTTTGCCTTGTCGCACAAGATCCGTCAGCGCCTCCAGCGTCTCTTCCAGCGGAGTAAACTCATCAAACCGGTGCACTTGATAAAGATCGATATAATCCGTTTGGAGCCGAACAAGGCTGTTCTCCAGCGCGCGATAAATATGATAACGGCTTTGGCCTTGGTCATTAATGCCGGGCCCGATCCGGTTATGCAGCTTCGTAGCCAGGAGAATGCCTTGTCTTCGCTCCTTCAGCAGCCTGCCCAAAATTTCTTCCGACTCCCCAAGCTGATTTACGTTCCCGTTATCCATACCCGTGCCGTATACGTCAGCCGTGTCAATCAGATTGATTCCAGAAGCAAGCGCCACATCCAATACGGCGGCCGAAGCCCTCTCATCGATCCAACGCCCGAAAGCCATGGTCCCGAGACTCACCTCCGACACTTGAACTCCCGTTCTGCCCAGTGGTCTATACTTCATACATTGGAGCCTCCTCATAAGATTCATATAAGAAAACCTCTATCGAGGCTTTTTCAAAGGATGAGCGAGCCGATTCAAGGGTAGGTTTTCTTGCGATATCAGCAAGACCCTGCCTTGAAGTCTGATATCTAAAAAACAGCCGAAGACACACCTCGGATCACTAGTTGATCCAAGGATGCATCTCCGGCTGTCCGGTAGAATACGCATAAATTCTATTATTTCCGATATGTTAAGTAGGATTATAGCACCGTCTAATTTTGTCGTCAATTATTTTTCATGTTGAGTTTCCGGCCGGTTGAGACCAAGATGGTCCCGTAACGTTCTGCCTGTATAGTCCTCGCGAAACAGTCCGCGCTGCTGGAGCAGCGGCACTACGCCCTCCACAAACTGTTCGAGACCACTCGGAAGCAAAGGGGCCATAATGTTGAATCCGTCGCAAGCCCCGCTTCGAAACCAATCCTCGATCCGATCGGCAATCTGCAGCGGGGTTCCGATCATCGTCATATGACCTCTGGCGACCGCGTAATGCCTGCCAAGCTCCAGAATGCTCATGCCCGATTTCGCGGCCATATCCATAATCATGATCGCCCGGCTGCTGTTCCCTTCCCTCGGCAGATCAGGCAGCGGACCGTCTACCGGATATTCGGTCAAGTCGGCATTCAGCAATTGAGACAAATATTTCACCCCTGCTTCCGGCAAGATGAGCTCGCTGAATGCCCGGTGATACGCCAAAGCTTCGGCTTCGCTCTCTCCGAGGAAGATCAGCAATCCCGGGAGAACCTTCACCTCTCCCCCTTCCCGTCCATACTCCTTAAGCAAGTCCTTAAACTCGCGGTAATACCTTATCGCATCTTCTTTACTCTCACAGGCCGTGAACACAACATCGGCTGTTTGGGCGGCCAGCCTCCTTCCCGCTGCCGAGGTTCCCGCTTCAATGATAACGGGCCTGCCTTGCGGAGATCTGGGCATGTTCAACGGACCTTCCACCCTAAAAAATGCTCCTTCATGATGAACCCGATGAATCCGTGTGGTATCCGCAAAAACAGCTCTCTGCCGATCCAACACAAGGGCATCGTCCTCCCAGCTGTCCCAACATTCCATCACAGCCCGCAGAAACTCCTCCGCCCGTTCATACCGCTTTCCATGCTCCATTAATTCCACCGAGCCGAAATTGCGCGCCTCGGCATCCTTCGTGGAAGTCACCACATTCCATGCAGCTCTGCCGCCACTGATATGATCCAGCGTGGACAGACGCCTTGCCAATGCGTAGGGCTCGTTGAATGTGGTAGATGCCGTACCGGCTAATCCAACATACGCCGTGACGCCTGCCAGACTGCTGAGCATGGTCAGCGCTTCAGGCTGAAGAAAGCTGACATTCGTCCGCAAATCCTCGATCAAAGGAATCGAGTTATTGTCCGCAAGGAATACCATATCGAATTTCCCGCGTTCGGCTGCTTGAGCGCAGCGCTTATAGAAATCGTAATCCACGGCTCCGACCCCCGCCGAACCGGGATGCCGCCAAGCGGCAATATGATGACCGTAATTCATTAGAAAAGCACCCAGACTTAATTGGCGTCGCTCCGCACCCATCTCTATACTCCCCTTCGCTTTATCTCTTCTAAAAGCTTTACCTCTACAGAAACTTACGCTCAACCAGGTTCTCTACGTAATCACCGACAAACTTCCTATCATCAAGACGGGATTGAACCTCCTTCTCCCATGTCCCGGCATCCCGTAATGAAGCAAGTGTGACCTGATTGCCAAACCACGACTCCACCTCATCCCGCTGGATGGTAAAGATTTGGTCTTCAAAGGCGAAAATCAGTTTCTCCAAATTATCAATCATGGCAAAATTAGCAGTGGAGTTATAAACTAGCAGCTGCTTCAGCTTTTCCTCTTGCAGATCGCCGGCCCTGGCCTGGAATCGGATCTCGGCCGTCAATTCCTCCGGATACAACTGAAATGTACGTTCGATGTCACGCATGGGAAGCGAAGCATTCAAATTGATCAGGTTCCCGGCATTCCCCATATACGGGCTCGCAAAGCTTAACGAATTCCGGATATCATGCGTCAACGGATCATTCTGCTCCGCTTCATATTGAACGGCCTGTTCGTCTGCTTTGGGCTTGATGAATCCCTCCAGTGCAGCCATACCCACTACGCCGATAAGCAGCAGTATAACGATCAGCCCATTTTTTTTGCTCATGGTTCATTCACCTCAAGTTGAAGAGTTAATTTACTAGCTTTTTGGACAAGCAGCGGAATGATGACCGACGTCATCGGGATGGCATATCGCATGACGGTCACGTAGAACGAATAGGGCCCATCGATCCGCAATTCTCGCCCAAACCACAGATCGCTGCCGTATTGAATCAGGAAGGTGTACATCGATACAACTACGATAAATATCGACCACAGCCACCATGCCCCTTTGCTCCATTTGGCCAATTTGCCTGCGTTGATCACAGCTGTCTGCTTCTCATACCGTTTCAGATGCCGTGACATGGAAAGATACACCGCACCGGATAAGACAACGAGACATAGCAGAAGGGTGTTCACCCCTATACCGCTTGGCAAAAATCGGGCCGGTATGGTCACGATCCACGCCAGCAAGGAATAAATAAGCGCGCTCTGAACCAATTCATAGCGGAAACGGTAGCTGTAAACTTTTTGATTATCGTCAATGAGGGCTTCGATATCTTCAATGTTATCGATGGCCAGACTAATGGCCGATTGATATTCCATCCCATTCTCCATATAATCCGTAACCCGAGCCTCCAAATTGCTGAGAACCTCATTCTTTAGCTCTACCACTTCCTTGGTTTTGCGTTGATTCGCAAATAGACGGTCCACAAAAATCTCTAAGTCATGCCTGTTGGTCATTGTCTGTCAGCTCCTTTCCGTTTCCGATCAAAATATCAATAATCTCGCGCGCAGCCTTCCATTCCTCCTGATTGTGCCGCAAGCGTCCCTGTCCCTCCTGGCTGATGGTGTAATATTTGCGCCTTCCGCCCTGGGTTTCTTCACCCCAGTAGGAACGGATGAATCCCTGCTTCTCCAACCTTCTCAGACTGGAATACAGTGTAGGCTCCTTCAGCTCAAATCGATTCCCGCTTCGCAGCGAGATTTCTTTAATGATCTGATAGCCGTAATTATCTCCGTCCGATAACACGCGCAAAATAAAGGTATCAATATTTCCACGTATCAAATCGCTGTTATGTATGGATTCAATCAAATACCCGGACCTCCTTAACGAAACGAATGGGTATAATATAACGCATATTACTATGCATGTCAAAGTAATACTTCACGCATTTATTTCTTCTTTCATCGATTGACGGTTTACAACCGCTACTATATAATTCTTGAAAGTTCTTTCTATTATAAATGGAAACAAAATGCGGTTCCAATCCCTTCATTATTGTATTTAGTAAGTGCAGGAGGAGACGGTTTTGCTTCATAAATACATTCGACGACTGAAATACTATATTCTCCGGACTCTCCGCATGCAAAATAGCGATCATCGAATTGCGCTCGGTTTTGCCGTCGGCTTCTTCCCTTGCTGGTATCCAACCTTCGGCATTGATCTGCTGCTGGCTCCGCTGCTCGCTCGCATGGTTCGGGCTAACATCCCTTCCGCCTTCCTTGCAGCTTCGGCAGGCTCCGTCTTGTGGCCGATCCTGTTCTATTTAAACTATAGAATCGGGGTATTTGTGCATCTGTTCACCACATTTCCCAAAACCTTTGAAATCGAAGATGCTCTCTCGGTACCTGTCCCGGAGACGGATTATAGGATTGAGACGAACCATTTTGGCAGATTAGGCGATATGGGCGTCAATTTTCTTGTCGGTGGTCTCATCAACAGTGTCCTGTCTACATTGATACTCTATATTTTGCTGCGCTTCGTTTTAACGTTCTACCGAAAACCATTGCTCCAACGAATAAAGAAATCCATCAAAAGAGGAAAAACCAAGAAGTAGCGGTTTAAATCGCAATTAACGGTACACCTTATAATCGCCCGTTTCGTAACAGCTTCATGCCGTTATGAATCAGGCGTATTTTTTTTCTGCATATCGAATGATCCCTAGCTCAGTCCCCCTCTCGACAAGTTAACTTCTCTGGTCATTTTGAATAACTTGCCAAGAGTACGGCATTCTATAAAAAAAGACACATATGAGCGTGAGGGGGTATCGGTTTTGAAGGAACAAACTCATCATGAACTGGTTGAGAATATAAAACAAAATCTTGAGAACTGTGAAGATGTCGTCTACCAATCATTTCGGGCCCATGGCAAATCCTGCACCCTGATTTATATCCAATCTATTATTGATACCAGCTCTTTGCATGAGCGTATCATTACCCCGCTCCTCAAAGAGGCCTCTGCCTTACAATTTAATTTAGATGACTTTATTAATGAGCTGGATCGTGGCGATTTACTCTCGATTCCATTCAACCGCTCATCATCAGCTCACGATATTGCGAACCTGATTGTAGAGGGCTATGTCGTTCTGTATATTGATTCATTGGTTAACGTCTATACCTTTGATCTAACGAAGTATGAAAAGAGAGCCGTCTCGGAATCCCAAAATGAGCTTGTGGTAAATGGCCCCCAGGAGGCTTTTATCGAGGACATCTTCACCAACCTGTCCTTGCTGCGTCACAAAATCAAACATCCCGCATTAAAGACGCGCCGTTACCAAATCGGGCGTTATTCGAAGACCCTTATATACATGGTATATATTGACGGACTGGCCGATAAGGATGTGGTGGCTAAGATCGAAAAAAATATCAAGGCCATATCTATCGACGGGGCCTTTGGCATCAGTACCTTATCTGAACAAATGAAAGAAGGCGTGAAATCGCCGTTTCCTCAGTTTCAATACACAGAGCGACCCGACTCTGTTGCAGCTTCACTGCTTGAGGGGAGAGTCGGGATGATGATGGACGGTACACCGTCTGCTCTTATCGTGCCGGTTACGCTCTTGTCTCTGCTGCAATCTTCCGAGGATTATTATCACAGCTTTTTTTCCTCCAGCTGGATCCGTCTTATTCGCTTTATGTTCGCTGTCATTTCGCTGCTGATGCCATCCATGTATGTTGCCATTACCACGTTCCAGCCTTCTATCATTCCGACGGATCTGCTGCTCACGATTACATCAACTCGTGAGAACATCCCTTTCTCGGCATTAACGGAAGCCCTCATTATGGAACTAACCTTTGAAGCGCTCAGGGAAGCCGGAACCCGAATTCCAAAACCGGTCGGTCAGACTATATCGATTATCGGCGCCATTGTCATCGGACAAGCCGCGGTGGAAGCAGGGATCGTGTCTAACCCGATGGTAATCGTGGTATCCATAACAGGGATTGCTTCGTACATCATTCCGCATTTTGAGCTTGGGCTGACATTTCGACTCCTACGCTTCCCCCTGCTTCTCTTGGGAGGAACACTCGGTCTAATCGGTTTGTTTGCAGGAACTTTTGTAGTGCTTGGACATTTGGCTTCGCTTAAATCCTTCGGGACTCCGTATCTGGAACCGGTAGCTCCGCTGGTATTCTCCGAGTGGAGGGATACGTTTCTCCGTGCTCCCTCTCCCCTGCTGAATAAACGTCCAACTTCCTATGCTGCTCAGACCTCGAATAATAGGAGGCAGAAACCAAAATGAAATGTTCAACAATCATTCGATTTCTGCTGCCTTTAATCATTCTTACCGGTTGCGCAACCAAGGTGGAGGTTAATGAACAGACGTTCGTCTTCGCTATGTATATTAATAAAGGCAAGCAGCCGGGAAATGTAGAGGTTACCATTAGCGCTCCCCTGCCGAATCGCTTAATGTCCGGGCAGCAGGCCGGCAGCGGGAGCGGCGGCGATCCTTATGCCATGGTCTCCAAGGATTCCGCCACAATTCAGGATGCCTTGCATCTTATTCAAAAAGATCTGTCTCGGCGGCTTGACTTCAGTCATACCCGGGTCCTTGTATTGGGCCGAAGCTACGCTGAAGACGGTATTGAGGATTTAATGGATTGGTTTGAAAGGGAACCCACGATCGATTTCAGATGCTACTTGATGGTTGCACCAGGCGACGCCAAGCAAATCGCCAGATTAACGCCGGTCTTTGAGCAAATGCCTTCGGAGGTTCTCATCAAATTCGCCGAACATCATAATATGGTGGCAACTACGGCGAGAGATATTTTATATGCAAGCAAAGCCAACCAAGGGTACGCCCTGACATACTTATCTGCAGGCAAAAAGCCGTTGGTAGCCGATCCAGCTAAAAAGGATGATTGGGCCGGAGTTCAAGGGACGGCGATATTTCAAGGTCACAAGCTAAGGGCCACCCTGCCACTAAAGGAATCCATGGCCGTCAGCTGGGCTCTTAAGGAGCTAAGAGACGCGCTTTACACCGTGTCTTGGGACGATGGCAAGAACAAAGGTAAGGCCAGCCTGTTACTCATCAACATCAGATCCCAGAAGAAGGTGAAAATGACGCCCGACGGCCCCGTTTTCACGGTTATGCTCAAGGGAAGGGCAGACATCATATACAAAAAAGACACACACTTACCGGATTCGGCTGCTATCAACAAAATGATTGAACGTGAATTGAATGACCAGGTCAGCACTCAAATGAACCGTGCTCTGCGTACATCCCAAAGGGCTGGTGCGGATATATTGCAATTAGGCATGGTCCTCGACTGGCACTACCCCGATGCTTGGCATAAACTGCGTTCAAGATGGGAAGATTTTTACAGAAATGAAGCAGAAATTCAAGTTTCGACTCATATTACCATACGAAACCTGGGAGCAAGTTTTAATGCCAAATCAGAATAAGGAGGAGAAAATCGAATGATAGCCATATTTTTTTCGGCGATTGCACTGCTGGAGTGGTACCTTGTCAGACAAAAATCGCGACGGGAAAAATGGATGGTGCTTTCCCTCATTGTACTGGCTGCCATATGGAATATGCTTGCCGCTTTCATCCATTGGTGGCCCACACCCAATCAATGGATCCACTGGGGATTCGGTTGGTTAGGCTGAAATTAGAAAGGAGAGGAGGCGATATAGGATGCGTAAAACTCCCTGGCAGCTGTTCCGGTTTGCGTTTGTTTATCTATCTGCCCAGCCCACTGGGTTTCTGATCACGCCTCTGCTATGGAATTCAGAATATCTAGGATGGATGTCCATTCTTGCCGGAAGTGCTATGAGTCTGATCCTTCTGTGGTTCACGATCAGGCTCGGCATGTGGAGCCCGAATACCTCCTGGGTGGATTTTGGAGAACGCCTGGTCGGGAAATGGGTTCATACCATGATCATCCTTTTGCTCTTGTTTTGGAGCATCAATTACATTGCCTTGGATATCGAAGGTTTTACCTTGTTTTTTAATACGAACTATATGCGGGAATCCCCGCAGTGGATTATCCAGATTATCATTGGATTGGTTGTGATCATCACGGCCAGATGGGGACTGGAAACGATGATTTATATGTCAGACGGATTATTTATACTTTCCGTGCTCTCTATCGTGCTGGTCAATATATTCTTTTTCAAAAACTCGGAATTTGAGATGCTGCCTGCTTTGATTACGCATCATAATTATGGTTCCGCGGCAACAGATGCCGTGTATTGTCTCTCTTTCTTTGCCGAATGGGTCGTATTCCTGTTTATTGCACCCTACATACAAATCGATCGGAGAGCGTTTCGCAATCTGGCCTGTTCAGGGCTCTTGGTCGCCTTGGCGGTTTTGCTTCAATGGTTGGCTGCCCTGCTCAATTTCGGTCCATACTTCGGGCGAGAACTTCAATATCCGCTCGTGGAGCTTATGCGTTCTACCGGCGGCTTCCTCGGTAAATCCGATCCCTTAATGATAGGGTTATGGAGCAGCTCCATGTTTATGCACAGTGCGTTTTTGCTCCATGTCAGCGTAAAATGCCTGGGAAAGGTATTGAACCTAAAAAAAATGGACAATCCCCTGATTTCCTTGGTTGGTGGTACTTCGGTCGTTATCGCCTACCAATATTCGCGGAATCCTACGCTGTTTCAGGAGAATTACGACTCTGTGCCTATGATTGCTTTTTTCCTGACCATTGAAGCGATTCCCCTATTGTACTGGTTAGCCATACTTCTGCGCCCGCGAAAGAGAAAACGGCGGACAGCCTAGCAGCGCGGTATCGGAAATGAATGAAGCTTGTTTAGACGTGAGAAAATTAAAAAGAGTATCCTGCATTAGGATACTCAGGCTGTCGAGAAAGTCTCGACAGCTATTTTTTGTGTATTTAGTTCAACACGACACCGCGTTAATATTATATAATATTAGTAAATAAACCGTTCGGAAGGGTGTTAAATATGTTGCGTTCTAACCGAGAAAAACAGCAGGCTTACGAGTTTGTTTCGATTGAAGAATTGGTTCCTCAAGATCATCTGCTCCGTAAAGTGGACAAGTATATCGATTTCTCTTTCATCGACGAAAAGGTCCGTCCGCTTTACTGTGCTGATAATGGGCGACCAGCCATCGATCCTGTCGTGTTATTTAAGATGATTTTCCTCGGTTATTTTTACGGCATTCGTTCAGAGCGTCAACTGGAACGCGAGATTCAGACGAATCTGGCATACCGTTGGTTTCTTGGTTTGGGATTGACAGACAAAGTTCCGGACCATACCACCATTAGCTGGAACCGACGGACTCGTTTCAAAGACACTAATATCTTTCAAGATATCTTCGATGAGATTGTGCTGCAGGCAATCGAGCATCGCATGGTCGGCGGACGAGTCCTGGTTTCGGATTCCACGCATGTGAAGGCCAATGCGAACAAACACCAGTACACCAAGCAGCAGGTTCTACAAAACACACGAGATTACATGGACGAACTCAATGGCGCAGTAGAAGCCGACCGGAAGGCGCATGGAAAAAAGCTTTAAAACCCAGAGAGGATGTGGTCGAGAAGAAAGAAATCAAGGTGAGCAAAACCGACCCGGATAGCGGTTATATGATTCGCGACGGGAAACCGGAAGGATTCTTTTATTTAGATCACCGGACCGTTGATTTGAAGTACAATCTGATTACCGATGTCCACGTCACGCCGGGAAACGTCCATGATTCTGTACCGTATTTGTCGCGTTTGGATCGCCAACGAGAGCGATTTGGTTTTGAAGTTGAAGCCGTTGCCCTGGATTCAGGCTATTTAACAACCCCCATCTGCAAAGGATTGCAGGAACGGGGGATCTTTGGAGTGATTGCTCACCGGAGATTTCATCCGACCCAAGGCTTATTTCCGAAGTGGAAGTTTACCTATGATGCCGAGCGTAACCGTTATATTTGTCCGCTCCAGCATGAATTGTTGTATCGCACCACGAATCGAGAAGGATACCGGCAATATGCCTCCGATCCGAAACACTGCAAGACTTGCCCGATGCTGGAGCAATGTACCCGTTCACGGAATCACCGCAAGGTCGTCACGCGCCATGTCTGGGAAGACAGCAAGGAATGGGTGCGAAACAACCGGCTCAGTCGATCCGGCAAGTATTTATACCGAAAACGAAAAGAAACGATTGAGCGAAGCTTCGCGGATGCCAAAGAGCTCCATGGGTTTCGCTATTGCCGGTTGCGCGGGTTGCAAAACGTCAGGGAACAAGCTCTGATGACAGCAACCGTGCAGAATATGAAGAAGATGGCGATCCACTTGGATCGCCTGGAAAACAGGGGGTAATCCCCCATTTCCCCTCTTGAATTGACCACTTAAAAAGGGAGAAACCCTGTACTTTGAAAAAAGTGCAGGGTTTCTCGACAATCTGAGTATCCTGCATTAGGATACTCTTTTTAATTCAACTGAAAAGTTCTGAGGAAAGTTGCGATGACCTAAAAGCCCGAAAGGTCCTTCATTTAGGATCAAAAGTGCAACAGCCTTACGATATGAGAACTTGGAAAAATAGAAAATTTGAAAATCTCTGTGCATAATGATGAAATTATTACGTAAGCGCTTCCTACAAAAAGGTTCTTTTATTGTAAGCAATTGGCATATTATATAGTACAGTAGACCAGCTGGCAAGGGTGGCAGCAGGAGGTGATAGGCATGGGCGTGAATGAAGCTTTGGCTTTAATGATATCGTTCGCCACTCTGGTCGTCTCGATCCTTGCCTTCCATAATAAGAAATAGACCCGTCCCTTGTACAGATGAATCTATTTCTTACGTCTGGTAGCAAGCAAATATCCACCTTGCAGGTAATGATCTGCTGTGCGGGGAGTCGGCGGCAACCGGCTCCTTTTGTAATACACAAAAATATCCTATTCCGATTTTTACGGAATTATGACTCGGTGGCTCCCGAATTAAGTATTTAGGATTGGCTTTACCTCGGCTATAATCTTCTCGATCTGTTTGGAGCTTTCTTCATACATTTTTTTTGCCTTCTTACTCTTTGTACTGAGGCTGAATAACTCCAGATCCGCCTGACATTTTTTCAAATTCGCATAGAGCAGTTTCCGCTCCTCATTTTGGGGAACCTGAATCTGATCATCATACAAATCGACGGTTAGTTGTCCATAAGTGTCTACCTGTGCGAGAAATACATCCTTGATCTTAGCGCCCTGCTTGTCCAGTTCTTCCACCAGCCATCCATGATTGAAGCCTGCGACGCGCAGCGGTTCATCCATGACTTCACCATCCATGACGACAACCTGTCCGGGCTTTTCCGGCGCTACCTGGACACCAAGATCTTTAGGAGTTAAAGGCAGATTCTCACGCGTCAGCAGAACATTAATTTCCCCGCTGGACTCCATAATGGCAAATTCCACGTCAGCGATCTGAAACACGTCTTTTTTCCGCAGCTGCTGCATTAACTCATCGGAAGACAGTTTTTCTTTCTTTAAATTATCTTCCAATATCTTGCCGTCTTTAATGAGCACGGTCGACTTAAAATCGATAAAGTCCCTGGCCTTCTTGCTCTTGATTGTCAGGAATTCAATAAGTAATGAACAGGCTACCCATACGCCCAGCGCTACTAATCCCAAATACCAGTTCGCATCAAGATCCAGGGAGATGTAGGCGGCCAAGCTGCCGATCGTAATCCCCGTTAAATATTCAAAAAAAGATAGCTGCGTAATTTGCCGCTTGCCCAGCAGTTTCGTCATCAGAAACAACACGACCACAGCACATAAGGTTCTAAGTACAATTTCCAACCACTCGGCCACAATAAAGCCTCCTCATTTCATGTCTTGACTAAATAATCACACTTTAGATTATTGTCAAATATCCCTTTAGAAATCACACCATTATTTTCCAAAATATGCTCCATGCATGTTCTTCTGCAAAATGCGTACATTATTACGCATGAAAGGAGTGATAAAAACCAATGACCGTAGCTTCCGATGTTAAAACATGTCTCTCATCCTTAAAAAGCGCTCAGGCCAGCCTTGAGCAATTTGCACTGTCCACGCAAGATCAAAATGCCAAGGATTTGTTCACGGCTGCAGCTCAACAGACACAGCAAGTCGTGGACCAAGTGGCCCAGCGGGTTCAGCAGCTTGAACAGGAAGAGCCTCAGTATAAAGGTTTCTAAACATAAGTTTTTAGTTTGCTCCATCACATGTAAGCCTAAGCCTACCTCCTATCTTCCCCTGATAGGAGGTACTTTATATTGTGTTATTTATTATTGAGTTATCCTCCCTATCAGGGTAAAGTGTTAATAACGGCGACTGAATTCAAGGGGGTAGATTCGATGAAGAATGGAACGCGTCCTATCGATGTCATCACGTTCGGTGAATCGATGGGATTATTATATCCGGAAGGTACACGGGGCATAGGACAAGGAGGAAGCATGGCACAATCCTTCGGCGGTGCCGAAAGCAATCTCGCCATCGGACTGTCCAGGCTTGGCTGCAGCAGCGGATGGTTCGGTCAACTCGGTAACGATCCGATCGGAACCGGTATTTTGAAAACGCTTCGAGGAGAAGGTGTCGATATTTCCGCCGCCAGACAAACGGATATTGCACCGACCGGCCTTATGCTGCGCCAGAACGTTCGCGGTCAATCCTCCGTCTATTACTACCGCAAAGGCTCCGCCGCCAGCCACATGACGCCGGACCATGTAGACTCCGAATACATAGCCAATGCCCGCATCCTTCATTTTACAGGCATCACCGCAGCTCTAAGCAGCAGCTGCCTGGAGACGATTCGGCATGTCATTTCCGTATGCAAAGCGCATGGCGTCCTGATCAGCTTTGACCCTAACCTGAGGCTCAAGCTATGGAATATCGAGGAAGCTCGCCCTGTATTGCTGGAACTTGCGGAAGCCTGTGATTATTTTCTTCCGGGCTATGATGAATGCAAGCTGCTGTTCGAAACTGAGGACGAGCAGGCGATCCTGGACCGACTGCGACAGCTTCCCGGAATGTCCGTTATCAAAAGTTTCAATGGGAGCAATGTCATTGTCCACAAGAGCCACACCTACTCCCTTCCCTTTGAACAGGTGGATCAAGTGGTGGACACCGTGGGAGCAGGCGACGGCTTCTGTGCTGGTTTCCTTGCCGGTATCGCCAAGGGCTGGACACCCGAAGAGGCTCTCTCGCTGGGCGGCTTAACCGGTTCGCTGGTGATCCAAGCGCCCGGTGATTGGGAAGCACTTCCGACCTGGGAAGAGGTACAACAGCGGCGCGGAAATGCTGCTCATATCGAGCGTTAGCTCCTGTTCATTAAACGAGCCATCTTTCTAATCCATTCATAGACGAGAAGGAGTGTGTAACATGAAAAAGCTAAGACTGATCGAACAAATTCATCATGCGGGTGTCGTCGCTGTCCTTCGCGGAGATTCCCCCGAAGAGGTTGTCGAGATTGCCAAACGTGCGATTGAAGGCGGTATCAAGGTTATCGAAGTAACCATGACCGTACCGTTCGCTACCGAAGCCATTACGACGCTGGCCAAAATGTACTCCTCTAAAGACCCGCAAGCGGATAACTATGCCATCATTGGCGCAGGCACGGTTCTCGATGCTGAAACAGCTCGAATCACCATTCTTGCCGGTGCCGAGTTTGTAGTCTCGCCGGGCTTCGACCGCGATACCATTATGCTCAGCAATCGTTACCGCATCCCGGTTATGCCGGGCGCCGTAACCGTTCATGATATCGTTGCCGCTCTTGAGCTTGGCGTCGACGTCATCAAGCTCTTCCCGGGCAATCTGTACTCTCCATCCGTCATTCCATCTCTGAAAGGTCCGCTCCCGCAGGCCAACATCATGCCAACCGGCGGCGTAAATCTGGACAATCTGCATGAATGGATCAAGGCCGGCGCGTTTGCGGTCGGGATCGGATCGGATCTGACCAAGGACGCATTGAAGAGCGGTGACTTCAATCTGATTACAGAAAAGGCACGCGCATACATCAACGCCTTTAAGGAAGCTCAATCGCAAAGATAAAAAATGATGTACGTTTTCGTATAGGATTCCTCCGAATATCGCTCTTTTCATAAACAGACAAGCCTATCAAGAGTCGACTTGATAGGCTTGTCTGTTTATTTAATCCGTCTCTTTTTGAACCAACGCTTCTGGGTGAACATTCCTGTCGTAAAGCCGCCCGCTACGATCGTCAGAACAGAATACATGAAGGTGCTTTCCGACAACAGGAAACCTCCGAAACCAATGATCACGGCATCCATCAGCAAAATAATGACGCCTACATTTAACGGCAAATATTTAGCCAGGAAATGCGCCAGCAGATCCGTTCCGCCCGTGCTTGCATTGTGTCTTAGCATAAATCCAAGTCCGGCTCCGATCAAAGCCCCGCCCAGGAGCGCGCTCAGGATGACATTCGGGGCAAAAAATCGCAAAAAATCCGGTTGCAGCGGTGAAAGCAAATCGATAATAAATGAAGATATCAGCATGCCTGACAGACTATTGTAAAAAATTTCGCGATTTAATATCCAGGCTGCGATAAACATGGGAATGCTGCACAAAATGATGACGAATCCGATATGTAGATCAAACACATAGTTAGCTATCAGGGCGATGCCGATAACTCCACCATCCAAAACTTTATGCGGGACAAGAAAAAAATTGGTCCCCATCGCGATCAGAAAACTGCCGATCACGATAATGACATGTTTTCGAAATGACACCATTTCCCCATCTCCATTTATAAGGGCATGTCTCATTTATATGCTTGCCATTTCGAAAAATTGCGGACTTGCTGTCCCGCATTTGAAAAAAATTCCACCGAGCTCGATTCGGATACCTTTTGCTACTAATCCTTTACATAAATCAAACGCTCGGTCCGTGCCATCACCTTGGTCTTCATATAGGGATAGTTCTCATAACAATAATCTACAAAATACCCCGGCTTCTCTCCATTCCAAGGGAAAATATCATAGTGCATGGGAATGGTCAGATCGAATCCCGATGCTGCGGCAAGCTCTGCTGCCTCCCGAAAGCCCATATTTCCAACGATTCCGTCTTTCCGGCGGAAGGCATCTCCCCCGTTGATCGGCACCATCCCGATATCAATCGCATACGCTTGTAACCTTTCAACCAAACCAGGATAAACGACGGTATCTCCCGCATGGTAGATCAACACGCCCTGGATATCCACCAAATATCCGACATATCGGTGCCCGAACTGTTCATGCTCATCCAATGTTTCATGGGCAGCCGGAATCGCCATCAGTCGGAAGCCCTCAAACTGCTGCCATTCATCGCACATCGCCGCGTACAAACGCTCCGGAGCGACACCGGCCTCTCTCATCGCTTCATGGCAGCAAGCCGGTGCGACAAAAATTGTCTCTGGATTCTGTTTGGCTATGACCGCAATCGTTCCCAGATCCATATGATCGTCATGCTCATGGGTGATCAGCACCATGTTCGCATTCGTGATATGCTCCGGGGTCAACGGTGCAGGAAATGCGCGCTTGAATCCCGCTTTGCGTTCCAGATCATCAGACATATAAGGATCGATATAGATGACAACCTCCCCGCCCTTAAGGACAACGCTCTCCTGTCCCAGAAACCATACCGCCGCCATTCCTTCAGCTGTGGACGTCCGGTTGATTTCTTCGATAAGCTCCTCGGGACCTCGACCCTTGCTGTTCTGTTCCATCATCTCTATTCTCTCTCCTTCCATTTTCGATCATGACTAGATTATAACATGCGGTCAACTGCAGAAATGACCAACCGACTATGAAAAAAACGAGTCCGAAGTAAGCAGAAACGCCTACTCCAAACTCGTATTGTCTCATCTGTATGAATCTATTTACGCTCAAGCGGCTTCTTCCACAGACCAAGCAGCAGGCCTGATAGCACCGCGCCAATCAGGACGGCCAGCAAGAACAGAAGCGCATGGTTGGCCAGAGCGGCAACAAAAACCCCCCCGTGAGGAGCAGGGACGTTGATGCTCCACAGCTGCGTCAACCCGCCGGCAACCGCCGAGCCGAGGATGCAAGATGTCAGCACGCGCAGCGGATCGGCAGCGGCGAACGGGATCGCGCCCTCCGTAATGAAGGAAAGTCCCATCACATAGTTGGTCACACCGGACTTTCGTTCCTGCTCCGTAAACTTATGCTTGAAAAACGTCGTCGCCAGCGCAATAGCAAGCGGAGGAACCATACCGCCGGCCATAACCGCAGCCATCATGGCTCCGTTCGTATTGCCGCTGGATGTAAAGACGCCGATCGCAAATGCATATGCCGCTTTATTGAAGGGTCCACCCATGTCAATCGACATCATTCCGCCCAGAATAAGACCAAGAATCACCGCGTTTCCAGTACCCAGATTGTTCAGAATATCAATCAGGCCGAGATTGATCCAGCTGAAGAACGGATCAAACAGGTAGAACATGATCGTTCCGGTTACAAGGAGGCCGACAACCGGGTACAACAGAATCGGCTTTAAGCCATCAAGCGCTTTGGGCAGACCAGCAAAGACTTTGCGCAGCAGAATCACCACATAACCCGCCAAGAAACCTGCCGCTAGCCCGCCAAGAAATCCCGAATTAGAATTCAGGGCCATTAGCCCTCCGACCATACCGGGCATCAACGCCGGACGATCACCTATGCTGAGCGCAATGAATCCCGCCAGAACCGGAATGAGGAAGTGGAAGGCGCCGTCTCCCCCGCCAATCGTCTGCAGCAGCTGGAAGAGGGGATGATTGTCTCCTGCAAGCTGCTCGATCAGGAAGGAGATAGCCAGAAGAATACCGCCTCCCACGACGAATGGCAGCATATGCGAAATACCATTCATCAGGTCCTTATACACTTTCGTGCCTATGCTGCCCTTCTCCGCGTCCTTCGCCTGCGACTCACCTCCGCCTTCGCTCCGGTAGATGGGGGCATCACCGCTCATCGCTTTGCGAATCAGCTCCTCCGATTTGCGGATACCGTCGCTGACCGGTCGCTGGAGCACAGGCTTTCCGTTAAAGCGGGCCATTTCCACGTTTTTGTCGGCGGCAATGATGACGCCTGCCGCCCTGCGGATTTCCTCTTCCGTCAACACGTTCTGCGCACCCTCCGAGCCATTGGTCTCCACCCGGATCTCGACGCCCATTTCCTGAGCTTTCTTCTTCAGGGCATCTTCAGCCATAAACGTATGGGCAATACCGGTCGGACACGCCGTTACGGCAACAACAAAAGCATCCGAGGTTCCGTCAGCAACCTTCTTGGGGTCAGATTCGGAAGTGACATCGGATTCCGGAGCCTTCTCCGATTCCTTTTTTGCCGCTTCCCTTCTCTTGGCCGCTTCCTTCTCCGCCTTGGCAGCTTCTTCCACTGCCTGTTTCGAATCAAATAACGCCGTTACTTCCCCGGGCGTCTTCGTATTCATCAATTGTGCGATAAATTCGGTATCGATCAACAGCCGCGATAGTGCGGCAAGCGTACGGAGATGGGTATTTCCGGCTCCTTCCGGAGCTGCGATCATAAAAAACACATACGCCGCCTCTCCGTCCAGCGCTTCGAAATCCACGCCCTGACTGCTCTTGGCAAACACGACGGTCGGTTCATTAACCGCTTTCGTCTTCGCGTGCGGCATCGCGATGCCGCCTCCGATTCCCGTACTGGATTCGGCTTCACGCTTCAGAATCATCTCTTTGAACAAGACCGGATCGTTGATCCGCCCGCTTGCAGCCAGGCTTGCGATCAGTTCATCAATGGCTGCCTCCTTCGTGACCGCCTTCAGGTCCATGATCATCGTTTCTTGTATCATTAAATCCGTAATTTTCATGCTGGTTCACACTCCCTTGATATCCTCGTGATGACTGCCACGCCATAGCCGGCCGGCCGCATCATAACCGCGTAATCGATGTAAAGCGGCTTACCACTCCGTGATCCTAACCTGCGGAAGAAGTCGATCAATCGTTTCCCGCACAGCCAAATCGTCCGAGAACGCCGTCGCGCTACCCGAGGCGACCCCTGTCCGGAATGCCTCGATCGGATCCTTGCCCATCGCTAGCGTACCGACGAATCCGGCAATCATCGAATCACCGGCCCCGACGGAATTACGGACTGTACCTGACGGTACGCTCGCGTGATATACCCGATCGGCCGTGATGAACAGTGCCCCTTCGCCGGCCATGGAGATAAGAACATGCTGCGCTCCTTCCTCTAGCAGCTTTCGGCCGTACTCTACAAGCTTCTCGCTTGAATCGATAACAACGCCGAATAATTCGGCCAGTTCGTGATGATTCGGCTTTACGAGGAGCGGCTTCCAGGCCAATGCCTTCATCAGCGCCTCTCCAGTGGTGTCCATCACGAATTCGGCACCGCACTTCCGGCACGTTTCGATAAGAAGGCCATAAAAATCAGGTCCCAGCGAAGGCGGAACGCTGCCGGACAGCACAACGATGTCCCCTGCTTGAAGCTGTGACAACTTATGAAGCAGTTCTTTCGTTTCTTCCTCGCGGATGATAGGACCCAGGCCGTTAATCTCGGTCTCGTCGCCATGCTTAAGTTTGACGTTGATGCGGGTATCGTCCGCGATATTCACGAAATCGGTGCGGATTCCTTCCTTGCCCAGCATCTCGTCTATATAACGACCGGTGAATCCGCCCAGGAAACCAATGGCCGTATTATCAGCTCCAAGCTGGTTCAACACCCGCGATACATTAATTCCTTTGCCGCCCGGAAATTTCAAGTCCCGTGTCATTCTGTTCAAACCGCCGAGCTCGATATGTTCAACTTCCACGATGAAATCGATGGAAGGATTCAGTGTTACCGTATATATCATCATGATCCCTCAATTATTTTGGTTTTCTGTGAAATAGCCTTCTTCCAGGATTCCGATAAGGACTCCGTAATCAGCGTCGCTTCGTTCAGATCCAGTAATTTGGCAAAGGAAACCTCTCCTATTTTGCTTGAATCCGCAAGGACATAACTGGAGGCGGACAGCTGGTGGGCTCGCCGCTTGATCAAGGCTTCTTCCGGATCGGGCGTGGTGTAGCCCATCTCTACATCCACACCGTTCGTGCCGAGAAAGCAGCGGTCAAAGCGGAAGTTGTCCATATTTTGAAGCGCTATGCTTCCGATGACGGCTTTGGTATGAATTTTCATCATGCCGCCCAGTAGATAACTTTTGATTCGTTTGCTTACCAGCGCTTCGATATGGGATAAACCGTTCGTTACCACCGTAACGTCCTTCGCGTCGATGAACGGTATCATCGCCAGCGTGGTCGTTCCCGCATCGAGGTAGATGCTTTCTCCATCCTCCACCTGTGCTGCCGCTAACCGGGCAACGGTATTTTTCTGTTGAATGTTTTTGAACGTTTTTTCCTCAATTCCAGGTTCCTGTATCTTTGGGCTCGGCAACGCGGCTCCGCCATGAATGCGCTTTAATAATTGACGTTCTTCAAGGTCGATCAAATCACGCCGTACCGTTGATTCCGAAGCTTCAAGGAGTTCAACCAATTCCTGCAGCTTCACGACGCCACGTTCTTGCAAGCGCTCTAATATGATTCGGTATCTTTCTTCCGTCAGCATAATGTGAATTCCCCCTCAAAGCATATAGTAACATAAACATACCAAAAAACAATCTAAAACTTTCAAAATCATTCACAATCATTCAGGGAGACAATGAATCATTTACCATATCCCATGATATCCATTTTCGCGTTTCTTCCTTATTCCTGACAGTTTACCCATTATCAAGACAACTAGTGTCGAAACATCACATAAACGTTTGTAACCTGCCGCCTCTACACTATATACTGGTAAATAGGAAACTCTCACAGTATAGAAGAGGTGACATGAATGGACCAATTGAAAGAAGCCTATGAGCGAATGGGTCTGCCGGAGGATGCAACCAAGGAACAGCTCGACGACCGGTATACGCTGCTCATGCGCCAAACCCGCTCACATCAAAGGCGGGAGCCGGACCGGGCGGAGGAGATCGAAGCCGAGTTTGCCGACATCACCAAAGCCTATAAATTCATCCTTGAAGAAGAGAACCGTAAAGCTTTGGAAGAGATGAATCAGAAACGGTACGGCAAATATAAAAGGTTTGCCGGGACAGCGGAGAAAACCGATCATTTCTTCCGTTATTATAAATTTCATGTGCTCGGCGGTATTGCTCTAGTCGGCGTCCTCATTTATATCGTGATTAGTATTTTCAACCATCAGGCCGAAAAAGAACGGTTGGCCAATCTGCCCCCGGTTGATCTGGAAGTCATGTTCCTCGGATCTTATATGAATCAGGATGGTGGACAGGACCTCAAACCAATCGAGGATGCGATTCTGGCGCAATTCCCCGATTGGAAACGCGTAACCGTTAACATTAACTATGTACCGCCTCTGGATTCCAACAATCCGCAGGATGCAGCCATGCTGCAAAAGGCACTGCTTGTACTGTCCACCGAGCGCCCGGACCTGTACATTATGGATCAGACCGCCTTTGATTGGGTTGGCAATCAAGGGATGGTGCGCCCCCTTGAAGCGGAGGTTGAAGGCGAGCTGAAGGAACTGCTCACGCCGGAGATGCTGGTAAAGGGGAAAAATGAGGAAGACGGTTCGGAGCATGTGTATGCCGTGGATATTATGGGCAGCCCGCTCGGCGAACAACTGCCTGTCCTTAAGAAAGAAATGTTTGCGGGCATTCGTGAAGGCACGGAACGTGACGCAAATGCACTGCGCTTTATTAAGCAATATTTGGAGACCTCCAAGCAACAATGAATGCATCCATCCGATATGAATAACAAAACAGCCTCGCTGCTCAGCCTTATGGCCAAACAGCAGAGGCTGTTTTTGCGAGTATTATTGATTAATAATCGAGCTCAAGGATGTAAAGGCATGCGTAGCAAATCCTTCGGAAGGTTCGCGGTGAGGGTTATTGACGCGGAAGATATAACCCTGTCCGTCAATCTCATCCACAATGTACATCTTGGTCAGGCTCTCACCTTCGCCTATCATATACACGGATGCACCCTCCATGACCTTATGCTTCTCATTGTCGCCAGCTTCACGAACCTTACCGGCATCGGCAAGCTCCTTCTTCGCTTCCAGCCTGAGTTCATCCTCGTTATAATCCGAAGGCAGCTTCGTAATCTCAACATAATAATCTTGATCCACATTCATGGTCAGCTTATTGGTCTTTGCATCAAAGGAAAAGATATCAAAAATATACAGCGCGTAGCCGTCGCCCTCTGCCAGTTTAGCTGTTTTGGTCTCTTTCATGCCCTCCAGCTCAAGCTCAAACTCTTTGGTTGCAGGCAGCTGCGCGGTTTCCGAACCCTTGCCCCCGCCTTCCTCTTCCACCGTCAGCTTGGTGAGAATCAGCTGTTTCAATTCTTCTTCACCCTCAATGGGCTGCTCCCAATACTCATACGAGACGGATTCATCTCCCTGTAGTTTGGATATGACTTGCTCCATACCTTCGTCCAGCCGGAACGCGGTAGGACCGTCTGCTGTTTCAATTTCAATGGAATTGTTATCGATTTGACCTACATAGGTACCGGTACCCTGCTTGATCTCGATCTTCGGCTCTTCGACGGGTTCAGCCGGTTCCTTGACATCATCCACTATGGGATTCGGATTAGCCGGCGGCTGAGAAGTTGGGTTTTCACCTCCACATGCCGTTATTGCCATCAGCAGCATTGCAGCGGTCGTTAATGCGATCATTTTGCTCAAATGCTTATGCTTAGCCATAAAACCACCTCCATTAGAATTAACGGGAAACTTATGGAATATGTTGCACAATTACAGCCTTTTTTGGAGTATGCTCAGCTCTCGACCCAAAACGACAAGAGCATTCCCTTTTCTCATCAAACAAGGTATTCTAGTAGTACAAGATTCAATTAGTTGATAAAGGGAGATGTTCATGTCTGGTAAAATTAGAATTTTTGCTGACAGTACTTGCGACTTACCACCTTCATGGATAGAAGAATATAATATCGGCATCGTTCCGCTCTACGTCGTATTCGGAGAACAATCCTTGCGCGACGGAGTCGACATCACGCCGGAACAGCTATACGCCAAAGTTGACCAGATCGGCAGCCTGCCCAAAACAGCGGCACCTTCTCCGTCCGACTTTATTTCGGCCTTCACGCCATCCATTGAGCAAGGCGAGGATATCCTGTTCCTAAGCATTTCATCAGAGCTTTCTTCCACCTACCAAAATGCGTTGATCGCCGCAGGTGAGCTGCCCGAGGGCCGGGTTACCGTGTTTGATTCACGCAATCTTTCCTCCGGTATCGGCCTGCTTGTCATGAAGGCTGTTCATGCAGCCAATGAAGGTTCATCCATACCGCAAATTTTGGAGTTATTAAGCCGCACCGTAAATGAAGTGGAGTGCGAATTCGTTGTCGATACGCTGGATTACTTGTATAAAGGCGGACGCTGTTCGGGCATGCAAAACATCATCGGCAGCCTGCTGAAAATCCGTCCGGTTATCAAAGTCGTGGACGGCGGCATGATCCCCGCTTACAAGGTACGCGGCAAAAAAGAGAAGGCACTGGATCAGATGATCCAGAATGCGCTGGCTCAAGTGGATAAGATGGACAATGATCTGATCGTTGTTGTACATACCATGGCCGAGGAGGAAGCCCGCTTCCTGCAAAAGCAACTGCAGGAGAAAACAGGCGCACGGCAGGTTAGCATTTCTACGGCGGGCTGCGTCATATGCAGCCACTGCGGTCCTCAAACCGTTGGACTCATGTATACCAAGAAGCCTTCATAATATCCTTCAATGGGAAAAGACAGTCCTGCTATGAAACCCTTTTGCTGCAGGACTGTTTTTTCTTTATTCAGGCTTGCCTAACAGGCGCTTAGCACCTTATTAAACGGCCTGCCTATTGGCTAAACATGCCATCCTAGACTAAAGTCTAGGTGAAACATTCCCCGCAGGACCGAGGACATCCCCATTCATTGCATGGTATTCTTGGATTAATCAATCTACAAAAGGAAAGGAACGAAGTTTGTATGACGAAACGTACAATCTTGGCACCGCTGCTCATCCTGCTCGGCGCATACTTGCTCTTAAACCAAGGCGGAACAGTTGGCGCCGGTTCCATCTTCGCCACATTCTGGCCTACGCTGTTCGTGATCCCGTTAGGTCTGTTTTTTCACTGGATGTACTTCTCGCTGGTTGGACGACAGGGTATCGGACTGTTGATACCGGGCGGCATTCTGCTCACAGCCGGTATTGTCAGCCAAATCGCTTCCTTGTTTGACTCGTGGGGTTCCATGTGGCCCGGCTTTATCCTGGCCGTTGCGGCAGGGCTGTTCGAGTTCTACTGGTTCGGATCGCGTAACAAGTGGCTGCTCATCCCGATTAACATTCTGACCGTATTGTCGCTGCTGTTCTTCGTGGTATTCTCAATCGGACCGGTACTGAATTATCTGTCCGTCGTGCAGCCTGTCATCGCTGTGCTGCTTGTGCTTGGCGGAGCTTGGCTGATGCTCGGACGGAAGAGACACGGTTAAGCATCCGGCAGCGCCAATCCGTTAACAACGCATAAAGGCACTCCGAAGGTTAGCTAACCATCGGAGTGCCTTTATATTATGGATACCCTGCTTATGCATTAAGAAGATGCAGCGGCAGCTAAAGTCTCACTGCTTTGAAACAGATGATGAACGCTCCGGATATACCGGACGGTTCTAGTGCCGGAATACATCATGACGGAATGCGTTTCGGCCCGCTGACCCGGCATAAACTTCACGCCGCGCAGGAAATCGCCAGCCGTCACGCCCGTAGCCACGAATAATACGCCTTCGCCGCCTACCATATCCTCCATCGTCAGCAGCTGCTCGGGATGCTTCAACCCCATGTCCTGGCATCTGATGAAATCCTCCGATGTCTCCGGTATGAGCCGTCCCTGGATTTCCCCGCCCAGGCATTTCAAAGCAGCGGCAGCGAGAACGCCTTCCGGAGCTCCTCCTGAGCCCACATAGAGATCGACCTCGCTGTCCGTGCAGGTCTCGATTGCTCCCATGACATCCCCATGGCTCAGCAGCTTGATTCTTACCCCGGACTCTCGCAAAGCCTTGATCATCGCGCTGTGTCGGTCGCGATCGAGAATGGATACCGTCATCTCCGACAGCGGCTTGGATAAGATCTCCGATGCTTTTCGAAGGGTGACCTCAATCGGATCATTCAAACTCAGCTTGCCCGCAAGCTCGGGTCCAACCGCGAGCTTATGCATATAGATATCGGGCGCATGCAGAAGGGTGCCTCGGGGAGCTGCGGCGATTACGGATAACGCGTTGTTCAGCCCGCTGGCCACCGTTTCCGTTCCTTCGAGCGGATCTACCGCCACGTCCATCTTCGGACCTTTGCGGTTCCCTACGCGCTCTCCAATATACAGCATGGGCGCTTCATCCATCTCGCCTTCCCCTATGACAACGACACCATCCATCGCTGCGGAATCAAAATGCTTGCGCATGGCAACCGTCGCGGCTTCATCAGCACTGTTCTTGTCCCCTCTTCCTGTCCACCGGGCGGATTGCAGCGCCGCTTCCTCCGTCACTCTTACAAGCTCCAATGCTAATGAACTCTCCATGAATGAATCCCTCCTTCAGCTTTTTTCCTTACCGATGCACCTTATTTCAGATAATTCATAATCAGTCCTGCGGATTCCTCAATCGCCTTATCGGTAACATCAATGACGGGGCATCCAAGCTCCGCATACAGCGACAGGGCATAATCCAGTTCCTCTTGTATCCGCTCAAGGGCTGCATACTGCACCTGATGCGGCAGTCCCATGACCTTTAAGCGCTCGCTGCGGATTTTGAGAAGATGCTCCGGCTCGATCGTAAGCCCGATGATCGTCCCGTTCGTGACTTCTCTGAGCTGCGACGGCGGCGACATCTCCGGCACGATCGGGAAATTGACCGTTTTGTAGCCTTTATGAGCGAGGAACATCGATAGCGGCGTCTTGGAGATTCGAGATACGCCCAACAATATGATGTCCGCCTTCAAAATAGCGCTAACGTCCTTGCCATCGTCATATTGGACAGCGAATTCCATCGCGTCGACCCTCCGGAAATAGCTGTCGTCCAGGCGATGCAGCAGCCCCGGCAGTCGTTTGGGATAGTCGTTGAACGTATCGGCAAAGGCCTGCATCATCGGCCCCATAATATCCACCGTACGAATGTTGAGCCGCACGGCTTCCTCCCGTATGACCTCGCGAAGCTCCGGCTGCACAAGCGTGTAGGCCACAAAGCCTCCGCGCCGCGCCACCTCTTCCATCAATTCGGTCAATTCATCCTCGTCGCGAACGTTCATATAACGTTTAATCTCTGTATTCGGAAGCTCGAATTGGCGCAGGGTAGCTTGCACAACTGCTTCAGCCGTCTCCCCGATGGAGTCCGAACAGATTGCTATGAAATGAGTTAATGCCTGATTCATCCGATTCCTCCCATTATTCCTCGGCTACCATGTCGAGCAGCATTTTGATAATATTCGTTTTTGTGATCCGACCGACAACCTTCCAGTGTTCCCCCGGATTCCCCGTAGCGGACGGAACGACAACCGGCAGGCTATCGATTTGATGGTTGATGATTTTCCGGGCGGCATCCAGCACCGTATCTTCCGGCTGCACGGTTGTCACGTTAGCCCGGCGGGTCATGATCAGGCTTACCGGCATGGAGGATGCCGTCGGGTTGCCAAGCGTTACCTTAAGCAGATCCTTGCGGGACACAATCCCGGCCAGATGACCATCGGCATCGGTAACGATCAGATTCCCCACGTTCTCCAGAAACAAGGATACAACGGCTTCATGAATCGTCGTGGTCTCACGCACAATAACCGGAACACCGTGCAGATCGCCTACCTTCATTTTGAGAAGGCGGAACTTCTCCTCCCGGTCGCGCGTTCCCCGCTTTCCCAGAAAGTACCCGACCTTTGGCTTGGCATCAATATAATCCAGAACCACCAGTTTGGATAAATCGGTACGAAGGGTGGCTCGGCTGACATTCAGCATCTCCGCAATCTGATCTCCTGTAATCGGTGCATGTTTTTTTACGATATCGACGATATCCTGCTGCCTTGTCGTCAGTTCGATAGTGATCCCTCCTGCGTGCATTTCCTCTACTTGCCGATATAATACGTCATATATAATATATATGCAACATATTTTCGTCTAAAAAATGCATAATTAGGTATCAATCATTTTTTTAATGCCCATCAAAAAAGGTTATAAATCCATAAAAAAGCATGCTTTCTGGAAGATTCCTTCCAAAAAAGCATGCTTTGTTTACATTCCGCTAACGATCATCCATTAATTTTGAGGCTCTGTGCCTTTGCATTCCCCTTTTCCGCAATATCCATAAATGATCTTCACTCCGTCGGTTGGAATCGTGTCCACCATTTCATCACATCTGGAGCATATAATCAGGCCCCATTCCTCATTCGCCTTGCCTTTCGCTGCCTCTGGACTTGTTAACGCTTTCATAACATTTCCTCCTTATGTTTTTTCACTTTGCTGCAAGGCAGTTTACGCTTTGTCATCCAGCGGTAACTCGATTCGCCACATCCTCCTAAAGACCACTTACCAACCGTGTTCACTACATACATCCCTTTATTTTCCACTATATTCTTAATGTATTGGGTAAGAAATGAAGATATGAGTAAATAATGATTAATGTAACAAAAAACATGTTAAGTATTATGTATGACATCATGTTTCACGTGAGGATAGGGGATACCCTTAATTTGGCATGATATGATAATATATACTTCGGATTTAAATCGAAATCGACAAAATAGACGGAGGGTTCGGATTGAAGAACACATGGCAGCTTATTAAAAAAGGAAACACCTCATCCGCCATTGCTGCACTGGGCAACACCGGATTGGCCATAATCAAGGGGATAGCGGCGTCCGTTAGCGGGAGCGGTACGATGTTTGCATCCGCCATGCACTCGGTGGCCGATGCCGTAAACCAGGGGTTTGTATTCGTAGGCAGCGTGCTGGCCGAGCGAAAGCCGACCAAGAAGTTCCCCACCGGATTCGGCAGGGTCATTAATCTGGTCTGCATGGTCGCGGTGATCGTGGTCACCATCATGGCCTACGAAACGATACTGAAAGGCTTCAAGCTGTTAAAGCATCCGGAAGAAGCCACGAATTTCTGGCTTAATTTCATTGTGCTGGCCATTGCCGTTATCATTGATGGCTCTATCCTGATGAAAGCCATGAAAGAGATTATGAAGGAAACCCGTGTTCAAGCATCCGGATTTGCCCTGCTGCCCGCCGCTTTCAAAAATGCCGGCCGCGCTGCCCCGCCTACACGGCTTGTGTTCTATGAAGACATCGTGGCTACGCTTGGCGCCCTCTTCGCGCTGATTGCCATTGTGTTCGCGCATTTCTTCAATTTCCTCATCCTGGACGGAATCGCCACGATCCTGATC
The DNA here is from genome assembly GCF_037969785.1 of Paenibacillus sp. FSL W7-1332. Classification (NCBI taxonomy): domain Bacteria; kingdom Bacillati; phylum Bacillota; class Bacilli; order Caryophanales; family Paenibacillaceae; genus Paenibacillus; species Paenibacillus sp. FSL W7-1332. The sequence goes on from NZ_CP150209.1 coordinate 5,915,871, forward strand.
GGCTGTCTGATGGTGGGCGTAGCCTTTAAGGTCGGATATGACAATATGGTCGGCTTAATCGGCGTCGCCGCACCGAATGAAGTGGAAGAGAAGATCTCCGAGATCATTCTCGGCGATCCGGATGTCCGCGACATCAATCGTCTTCGCATCCTGCAGGAAGGCCGCAACTATCATGTGGAGGCCTACATTGAACTAAAGAAAGGGATGACCCTGGCCGAGGCCGGCCATTCCAAAATGAGAATCAACGCCCTGCTCACCCAGGATCCGAACATTTCGGATGTGACCTTAGGCATCCTGGAGGACGATGGAATCAAGCTCTGGAATCCGAGCGACACTATAGATAACTAACAGGGAAAGAGGCGTACCTCGGAGTCCGAATGGACCTTGGGTACGCCTCTTTTTTCATACGGTCTCTTACTGATTGCGCTTCAGGAATTCGACCATCCGCGCATAAGCGATTTTTTCGTTGGCCTTCTTCGTAATGCCATGCCCCTCGTCATCGAACACGAGATACTCCACATCACGGCCTTTCGCCCTCAAGGCTTCGACGATTTGGTCAGATTCCTCTTTGACGACACGCGGATCGTTAGCCCCTTGGATGATCAGCATCGGGTTCACCATATCATCCAGGTACGTAATCGGCGAATCCTTGATAAAGCGTTCTTTATCCCGTTCCGGATCGCCTATCCAGCGCTCCATAATCGGCTTCCAGTGCTCGGGTACCGAATTGTAGAAGGTAAACAGGTTGCTGACCCCGACGATATCAATCGCCGCTTTGAAATACTCCGGATTACGTCCTGCCAGCAGCAGAGTCATATAACCGCCGTAGCTTCCGCCCATCACAAAGAGCTTCTCACGGCTCGAAATGCCTTGCTCAAACAGCCAATCCATGCCTGCCAAACAATCCTTTCGCGGTCCCTCGCCCCAATCCTGCTCCACCAATTTCACGAAGGAACTGCCGTAACCCGTGCTTCCCCGGAAGTTCGGACAGAAGATGTGATACCCTTTGGCCAGAATATACTGGAACATGGAACGGAACTGCTTGCGTTCCGAGGCTTGCGGGCCGCCATGCGGCCAAAAAACCGTATAACCGTTCGCCACATGGTCTTTGGCTCGGAACAGGAGCGCTTCGATCTCCATACCGTCAAAAGAAGGATACGTCACAACCTCCGGCGTCACCATGTCCTCGTCGGTTAATCCTGTCAAAACGTTCTTCGTAATCATACTCCATGAGCCGCCTGCGTAACGGTAAATGTTAAGCGGCTTCACGGCGCCGCGGGCGAGCAGGTACAGATTGCCGGACTTTGTCACGTTGAGCTGCTCCACGATATCCGATGGAAGAGGAATGGCGGTTAACGCCCCGCTGTCGAGCGAATAGGCATACAGTCGATCCTCCACCCCTTTTTCCGTGACGATATAGAGAGTCCGTGAATCCTTATGGTAGCGCAAGAGCTGGATGCTCTCCCGGTCGAAACGGCACAGCGGTTCAAACTTCTGCTGAGGAATGTCGTAAGTGGCTACATATGAAAATTCCGATTCGTAATCCGTTGCGAAAATGACCTGGTCATTGCTGGCGAACAGCACATCGCCCGAGATGTGAACCTGATCAGGGGAAGGTGTCAAGCAGAGCGGCTGGCCGCCTTCACGCTTCACGTAACTGACATAGTAGGTGTTGGCATACATTTTCGTATATGCGATGGTTTTCTCGTCGGGGCTCACGGCACACATTTCGGTCGACGTCACCTCGCCTTCATGCAGCAAATGATCCTCCTTGGTGTCCAGATGATATACGCGCGAATTCAGGAAGGACGGATTCCCCTTCGATGTGACGTAATACAATCGCTTGCCATCCTCCGACAAATGCACGAAATAATGTTTGTCATCCGCATCGGCCCCTTCGAACAAAGGCATCGGCTCGCCGCCGTTCCAGCGCAGCACATGAAACTGATAATTTTCATTCCCGTCACGGTCAAACGCCGTTAAGATATGTCGCCCTTCCGGGTCCAGCTTGATAAAGCTTGCGATCTGGTCATTGTATGTAAGCGGATAAGGGTAGGACGTCTCCCCTTCTAACTCCATGGCCCATAAATTGAACTTTCCGTTTAGACTGCTGCTGAATACAAGCCGTGACTCGTCTGCACTGATTCCAAAGGTACGAATGCCATAAGTTTGAAAAAATTGCTCCACATCGGGTTTAGGAAATTCGATCATTCATTTGCCTCCCTGACCTCATCTTATTATCCATCGGTTAATAAATGGTGAAGTCTGCCAAACCGCTGGATTAATCCCATTATAACGCAAAGCTTTCCGAGGGGCATCGTTACATGGTCTGGCAGCTCGCTACGTCTGTGGAACGAGACGGGACTCTTTTTTCGCAGAAGCCCGTACATATTCCCGGCATCCCCTCGTCAGCCCGCATATCTGCAGCAAGATTCCATATAAATGATAAGAACCATGTTTTTAATAACGAAGGGGGGATTCTCGTGCACCAAGACGAGATCGCGGAACTGGAACGTTCCATTGCGGAGATTACCGAGATCGCTACAGGCTTTGGCCTTGATTTTTACCCTATGCGATATGAAATCTGCCCGGCAGACATCATATATACCTTCGGCGCATACGGCATGCCTACCCGGTTCAGCCACTGGAGCTTCGGAAAAACCTTCAATAAAATGAAGATGCAGTACGACTTCGGCCTTAGCAAAATCTACGAGCTCGTGATCAACTCCAATCCATGTTATGCGTTTCTTCTGGACGGCAACTCCCTGATTCAAAATAAACTCATTGTGGCCCATGTCCTTGCACACTGCGATTTCTTTAAAAACAACGCCCGCTTCTCCGTCTCTAACCGTAATATGGTTGAGAGCATGTCGGCTACTGCCGAGCGTATCTCCCGTTACGAGATTGAGCACGGCACGGAGGCTGTGGAGCAGTTTATCGACGCTGTGCTGGCGATTCAAGAGCATGTGGACCCGCATATCGTAAGGCCGGATAAACTCGATAAGCAGCGATACACCGCACGGCGGATGCAGGAGCAGAAGGAGGAAGCCAAGCGACAGAAACCTCCCGGCCGGTATGACGATTTATGGGATATGGACGAAAATGGCGAAGACAAAGCCGATAAATCACCGGCAGCACCCAAACGCTTCCCGCCCGAGCCGGAGAAAGACATCATGTGGTTCATTCAGGAGCACTCCGACATTCTGGAGGATTGGCAGCGGGACATTATGAGTATGCTGCGGGAGGAAATGCTGTACTTCTGGCCGCAGATGGAAACCAAAATCATGAACGAGGGCTGGGCTTCGTACTGGCATCAGCGCATTCTGCGGGAGATGGACCTGACCAGCGAGGAAACGGTGGAATTCGCCAAGCTCAACGCCTCGGTCGTGCAGCCGTCGCGCCACAGCCTGAACCCCTACTACCTGGGTCTGAAAATCTTCGAGGATATCGAACGCCGCTGGGATCGGGAGAAGATGTTTGATGTGCGCGAATACGACTCCGATATTTCCTTCCTGCGCAATTATTTAACGAAGGAACTCGTGGAGGACCTGGACCTCTATGTCTTCGAGAAAAAAGGGCCGGAATGGAAAATCACCGACAAGGCGTGGGAAAATATCCGCGACCAGCTGGTCGTCTCCCGCGTAAACGGCGGCTCGCCGTTTCTCGTGGTAACCGACGGCGATCATCTTCGCTCCGGTGAGCTGATGATCAAGCATCTGTATGAGGGCATTGAGCTTGACCTGAAATATATGGAGCGCACCATCCCCTATGTTTACCGGCTCTGGGGCAAACCCGTGCATCTGCACAGCATGATCGAGGGCAAACCGATCCTGTTCTCCTACGACGGCAAGAAGCTCCATCGGCGATTTATTTAACGACGCAGCGCTTGAAGGGCATGATGGCGCCATAGAGCAGCAGCACCCGCGCTGGGGGATTTCTCCATGCGCGGGTGCTGCTGTTGTTTAGGGATATCCTTCATCCGTTCGCTTCTTGAATCCCTGTTATACGCTTACCTTCTGGGATATGGCCCCCTCTTGGACATCGTGCTTCTGAACATCATATTCATGCTGAAGCGATTCCAAATCATCGGCCAGCTTTTCCATCATTTTCACAAAAGCAGCCAATTCCTGCGAGCTTGCCGCTTGATTTCGTGCGTTCAAGGATGTTTTCTCTGATTCCTGCTCCACAAGCCCCAGCTTGCGGATAATGCCGCTGACCTTGTCCTGAATCTCGTCCATCGCCTTCTTGGAATGGGTGGCCAGCTTTCGAACTTCCCCGGCAACCACCTCGAAGCCTCTGCCTAATTCCCCGGCATGAGCAGCCTCAATCGCCGCATTCAGACCGAGCAAGTGGCTCTGATCCGAGATTTCCCTAATCAAACTTCCCATCTGCTCAATATGCAGAATTTCTTCGCCCAGCTCGGAAGTCAGCGTATGCGCTTTATCCTGTGCTTCCGCTGTTTTGATCGCATTGTCTGCCATTAACGCCGCGCTTTGATCCAGCTCCACGATCATGGCCGTCAATTCTTGAACCGCATTTGTAATCGCTTCCAACATTCTTTGTTGATCCGATACCAAATTGTTGATTTTCTCTTTCTCTTTCATTTCGTAAGCTTCCAGAACGAGCTGGGAATCCAGATTAAACATCTTGCTCAGGGCATGCACCACTTGGATCCACTGATCCGGTACGATTTGCTTCAGTAAGTCGGTAGCGATATCCAGATAAACCATGTAGCTTCCAAGGTAATAGTCCGTTTTCAGTCCGATTCTGGAGTGAACTTGTCCGATCTTAATCCGTTCGGCAATATAAGCATCATCCACTCTTCCTGCCGCAAGGGACATCCAGTATATCCGCTGGGTCTCCTTAAGCCGTTCCACCGTCGAGGTGCGCTCGATAATCTGCATCAGCTGCGGCTGCGTCCCGATCTGCGCGTAAAACCGGTTAACGACCTCTTCAACCACCTTCGCGAACACGTCACGATGATTGGCCAGCAGCTCCAGCCCTTGTTCATCCAATCCGATATACTCCAACTGTTGGCGTCTTTTCGGGGAAACATCAATCATTTCGATAACTCCACTCCTAAATAGCGTGATCCATATCACAGGTTCAAGTACTTAGGGTCCATTATAGACTATATTTACCATATAAACATAATCCTAAAGTCCTAATTGTGTGTATATTTGCACCACCCAACCGGGCCATTTCATCCCAAAACATGAGAAACCACCCTAACTTCACAAGTGGTTTCTCATGGCATTCCGTTATTCTATTCGATATTACCGATTCAACAGACTGCCCACATAACGCAGCAGCTCGTTCGCGCATACCGGGCAGTACCCGTGCTCCTCGATCAGTCTGGAGCTAACCTCGTTGATCCGTTTTAACTGCACGGCATCCGGCGTTTTCGTCGAGGTTGTAATCTTGACGATATCCTTCAGGTCGGTGAACAGCTTCTTCTCAATTGCCTCGCGCAGGCGCTCATGATTGTGATATTCGAACTTTTTGCCCTTTCGGGAATAAGCCGAGATGCGAATCATGATCTCCTCCCGGAAAGCCTTCTTCGCGTTTTCCGAGACGCCGATCTGCTCCTCGATCGAACGCATCAGTCTTTCGTCCGGATCCATCTCCTCATCGGTTAACGGATCGCGGATTTTCGTCCAGTTGCAGAATGCTTCGATGTTATCCAAATAATTCTCGAACAGCGTCTTGGCAGACTCCTCGAAGGAATACACAAAGGCCTTCTGGACTTCCTTCTTCGCTAGATCATCATACTCCTTGCGTGCGGCGGCAATAAAATTCAGATAGCGCTCCCGCTCCTCCTTGGCAATCGAGGCATGCTGATCCAGCCCATCCTTGATCGCCCGCAGCATATCCAGCGCGTTAATGCATTGAAGATCCTGCTTAATCAAAGCACTGGATATCCGGTTAATGACATACCGCGGATCAATCCCGGACATGCCTTCTTCCAGATATTCATTCTGCATCTCCTTCAGGTCCGCTTCTTTATACCCTTCGACTTCCACACCGTCGTACATGCGCATCTTCTTGATCAGATCCATGCCCTGCTTCTTCGTTTCCTTCAGACGCGTCAAGACGGAGAATATCGCGGCAGATCGAAGCGCGTGCGGCGCGATATGGATATGCTTCATATCGCTTTGGCCGATCAGCTTCGAGTAGATTTTCTCCTCGTCGCTGACTCGCAGGTTATACGGAATCGGCATAACAATCATCCGGGATTGCAGCGCCTCGTTTTTCTTATTGGCGATAAATGCTTTGTACTCGGATTCGTTGGTGTGAGCCACGATCAGCTCATCCGCGCTTATCAGCGCGAACCGGCCCGCTTTAAAGTTCCCTTCCTGGGTCAGGGAGAGCAAGTTCCATAGAAATTTTTCATCGCATTTCAGCATCTCCTGGAATTCCATCAAGCCGCGGTTCGCTTTGTTTAACTCACCGTCAAAGCGATAGGCGCGCGGATCCGATTCGGAGCCGTATTCCGTGATGGTGGAGAAATCGATGCTGCCGGTCAAATCGGCAATGTCCTGCGACTTGGGATCCGACGGACTGAACGTGCCGATGCCGACCCGGTTCTCCTCGGAGATTAATATCCGTTCAACTTCAACCTTTTCGATATCGCCGCCGTACTCGGTTTTAAGCCGAAGCTGGCAGGCCGGGCACAAATTCCCCTCGATCCGGACGCCGAGCTCCTTCTCGATCTCCGGTCTTAGCTCCATCGGAATCAAATGCAGCGGCTCTTCCTGCATCGGGCAGCCGGCGATCGCGTATACCGCTCCGCGGTCGGTACGGGAATGCTTCTCCAGGCCGCGCTTCAGCAGCGTGACCAGCGTGGATTTCCCGCCGCTGACAGGCCCCATAAGCAGCAGTATGCGTTTGCGCACATCCAGCCTGCGGGCCGCGGAATGGAAATATTCTTCAACGAGTTTCTCGACAGCCCGGTCGAGACCGAAGATTTCCTGTTCAAAAAACTTATATTTTTTCTGGCCCCCGCTCTCTTCGAAACCGTAGGATTCGATCATGTCATATACACGGGCATGTGCCGTCATGGCTGGAGAGGGATCCTTCTTAAGTATTTCAATGTATTCCCTGAATGTGCCGCTCCACGCCAAACGGTCGCCTTCTGCCCGATACGATGCTATGCGTTCGAAAATATCCATTTCGCTACCTCCTATGAGTCTGTTTATGGGGATTGGCTTCCATTCCACAGCGTCATTAGAAAACATTCCATTTTCGAAAAAGTGTATTACATACCTATGCGACTTGCTTGGAATAGTTGACCTTATTTTCGAAGTCATGCGCATGCAATTTTATCTAACCACCGGTCCATTCTACACTCGGGTACGCCATGCGAGCCGTCCCCATGCTATACTGAAATTACATTAACTTGACATTAAAGCATCTTTCGAATAAAGGAGAGTCATCATGGCGATAAAGCATGAAGCCGAGCTGTACGCTCCCCTGAAGGCCTTTTTTGAACTAAACGGTTATGAAGTGAAGGGTGAAGTACGCAATTGTGACCTTGTCGGCATGAAAGAGGGCGCCGATGAACCGCTGATCGTGGAGCTGAAAAAAACCTTCAATCTGGCCCTTCTGCTCCAGGGCATCGAGCGGTTAAAGCTGACCCCCTACGTTTACCTTGCCGTCGAGAAGAGCCGGGCGAAGAAAGGAGCCGTCAATCAGCGCTGGGCGGAGCTGACGGGGCTCTGCGGACGTTTGGGACTAGGACTCATTACGGTCACCTTCTACAAAACCAAAGCGCCCTTCGTCGAGGTGCTCTGTGAGCCGGAGATCGCCGTGCAGAAGGGACGAACCGCCATCAGGCGCAAGGAACGCCTATTGTATGAATTTCGGGAGCGCAGCGGCGATTACAACACGGGCGGGGTGACGAGAGCCAAGCTGGTTACCGCTTATCGCGAGAAGACGCTGCGCGTTGCTGCTGCCATGAATGCGGCGGAAGTGGAGCAGCGAAGCTCGCGCGAACTGCAGGAGGGGCATGAGCTTCAAGAAGCTACACCCGCGGTGCTGTCCGGTATTTCTCCCGCGGCCGTGCGGGATCGAAGCGGCGTGGGATCGGCGGCTGACATTCTGCAGCGCAATTACTACGGCTGGTTCCGTCGGGTAAGTCGCGGTCGCTACGTGTTGACACCGGCCGGCGTACAAGCTCTGGCAGACTATGCTTCCGTATTGAAATCATAGATTCTGCATGTAGAACTCCGAACAAGTACATATTCGCCCATGAAAAAAAGCCGCTGATTCTATTCCGAACCTGAAATCAGGCTCAATCAGCAGCTTTGCTATGTTATACACGATTCGCATAAAGAAACCTTCCATGTCTAATTCCGGGCTGTAAATTCCATCACGGCTTCGCTGATGAGATTCATGCCGAGCAGCAGCTCATCCCGCCCCGGGTGCGTAAAATTCAGCCGGATACACTCACGGGTACGATCTGCCGCCGAGCACATCGAGCCTGGCAGGAAAGCGGCTCCTTTTAATAGAGCGGCTCTTAGGAGCGCATCCCCATTCAATCCCGGAGGCAGCTGTACCCAGAGAAACATTCCCCCGGGAGGCACCGCATACTTCGAATCCTTCCACGCGCTGCGTTTCAGCAGCTCCACCATCAGCTTGAGCCTCGTTGCGTATTCCCGATTAAGCATGCCGATATGGTCCTCCAGCTTGAAATGCTTCGATTCCAGCAGATGGTGCAGCATCCGCTGGTTCAGCATGCTGGATTGCCAGTCGGCCATCTGCTTCACGGCCGTCATCATCTCAATCAAGCGCCGGTTCCCGGCAGCCCATCCCGTACGCAGCGCCGGCGCTACCGTTTTACTGAACGAGCCCACATACAGAACATGTCCTCCCTGCGGCTCCTCTAGTGAGAAGATGGAAGGAATTCGGGGTTTCGGATTCTTGGCGTCCGCAAAATAAAGATCGCCGTAAGAATCATCCTCCACGATAAGAAGTCCATGCGAGATACACAGCTCCAGCACCTGCTGACGCCGCTCCAAGCTCCACATCACGCCTGTCGGATTGGTAAAATTGGGCGCAGCCATAAGCAGCTTCGGCTTGTGCTGCCGGATCATGGCCTCCAGGTGCTCCGGCAGCATCCCGTCTTGATCTCCCTCCACAGGCACGATGACGGCACCTTGGAGACGCAGCACCTGGAGCAGTCCCGGTGAGGTGGGGTTCTCCACCAGCACCGGATCGCCCGGGTCCACGTACACCCTGACAAGCAAATCGATGGCCTGCTGCGTGCCCGTGGTCAGCAGAATATGCTGCGGCTGGACGCTCAGGCCTTTACGGCGGGAAAAGTCCTCGCTCAGCCACTCGCGCAGCGGTCCATAGCCTTCGGCCTCACCGTACTGCAAGGCGAGCGGGTCCTCGGAGAGCACCGAGGTCGCCGCTTCTGCCAGTGAATGCAAAGGAAATAACTCTTCGGCCGGCAGCTCTTCTGCCAAGGAAATAAAAGAATCCCGCTTCGCAAGTTCCCTGATATCGCGCAGCGGGGATGACAAAAGGGTCTGTGCACGGGAAGCAAAGGAATACTGCATGGAAGTCCCTCCTCTAACCGTTATCAAAACCTCGGTTTTGTATTCAGGAGCCTCTTAACAACCTCTAAAAGGTATTCCTGATATGTATATATTATACCTTAATCCTGCCTTAGGCATATATTTGCCTGCCTTGACGGGTATACAGCGCATACTTCTCGATCGCCTGTGCACGGGTGGATACCCCGAGTTTCACGTAGATTTTACGAAGGTAATTGTCAATCGAGCGGCGGCTCACCTGAATTTCCATGGCGATTTTGTCGTATGTAATGCCCTGGACAATCCGTTCCATTATAAAAGCCTCCGTCTCGGAGAGCTGGAGTCCGCCTTCGTTCATTGCAGAGGCCGTTAACGGCCAGATGCCTTGCCTTACCCAGTCGAGCGGCAGCGAGGCAACGCCTTCCCGGAGCCCGGTAATCATATGTATGAGCTGAAATGTGGATGCCTGCTTGGACAATAGGCCGCTTGCCCCGCGGCTGATCAAGGATTGCAGCAAAGGAAGGCCATCATTGTCGGTCATAATGACGACATGGGTCTTCGGGGACAGCTGCTTCATCTGCTCCAATACGGCTTCCGAGGTATGTTCCGACAAATGATAATCCAATAGTACCAAGTCAGGAAGCAAATCCCCGACCATGCGAAGCCCTTCTGAATCCGAGGATGTCATTCCCTCAACGAGCAGATCCTGCTGCTCTTCCAAAATCAATTTTGTTCCCAGCATGCTTGTAGGTTGACTGCCGACGATAACTACCCGCCAAACCTGATTCATTTTCTAATAGACCTCCTGTATCAACAAACTTGAATCTCTAGTATCTCTATTAAGTAAGCGCCGTCAATTTCTTACATATCCGGTATTGCGAATCTTCGTTGTTTGCAGATATGGATAGACGCAATTTAGAGCCGTTATACGTATAGAAATTAGGTTAATTAATCCTATAGGCGCAGGGCCTTTGACGGTATGCATGGCGAATGTCTTATATGTATCCTATTTGATAATCAAATCTATACAGATTGTATCCCACTCTATCTTTCTAGGCAATCTATTTTTCATAAAAACAAGTGCTATTGGTTCGTCTTTGCGAAAGTAATTCTGACATGTTAGAATGAAATTTGGAAAAAATGATAGTTTTTGAGGGGTGATGAAATGCCAATGTTGGACCAGGAACACAATACCCCCTATAAATCCCGTGAGGAAGTGCAGCAAAAGGGGCCATCCACCAAATGGTTCTGGGTATTTTGGATTGTTCTCATCGGGCTGGGTACCACCGCAGCCTACCTATATAGCAATCACTTGAAGGAGCAAGTTGTGGTGCAGCTGCAGCAGGATACGCGCCAGGAAATGGCGTCATTCAAAGCAGAGTACGACCAAAGGTTTAACGAGCTGGTTCAGGAAATGGACGAAATGCAGAGCAAGGTTCAGTCGTTTAATGAGCTGCTGACCTTTACCAAGGATCAGGCTAGCGGCAAAACGGACAACAGCAACAAGCTGTACAGTCAACTAAGCCAAGTTGAGAAACAGCTGAAAGAGCTGGAACGCAAGATGGAGCTGCTGAAGTGAGAAAACTGAAGTATATCCGTCCCAAGCAGTTAAACCGTACGTTTATGCTGGCCATTGCACCTTTTATCGGAATGCTGCTGTGTATGTGGTTCATCACGGAACCGCCGCGTCTGTCGCACGACACCGCCGAGTACATACCATCCGGCAGCATATCGGAACAATCAGCCGTGATCAAACAGGATTTGGATCAAGCCGCCGTCTCTGCGGAACAGACGATATCCTCCATTGAAAAAACGGCCAAGCTCTATCGGCAGACGACGGCCACAGTGGGAACCATTCTGCAAACAGCGGAATCGCAAGCCGCGCGCCCGGAGCAAATCTATAATCGAAGGATCACAACCAAATTGGGTGTCCCTATTGAAACGGTCAACAGTGACCGGATTCGAATCGAATTGTACAAGATCAATCCGGGCACCTATCACGGCTATGCGATGAAGGTCAAACTGAAGGATCCTTCCGCGATGAAGATGTCGCTTGGCAGCGAAAGCGGCAGACCCGGGTCCGTCGAAACCACCATGCGCGCCGTAAGCCGGCATGGTGCGGTCGCGGGGATTAATGCCGGTGGATACGCTGACGGGAACGGGGGCAGACATCCACTGAGCACGACCTATTATGATGGCAAATACGTCTCGGGGTTTCAACCGAGCTTTAAGGATCTTGCCTTTGTCGGCATGAGCAAATCCGGCAAGCTGATCGGTGGCAAGTTCTACAGCCAGAGCGAGCTTGACCGGCTCGATCCCATGTTCGGTGCTACCTTTGTCCCCGTGCTGCTCCAAAACGGCAGCAAGACGACAATTCCCGAGAAATGGAGAACGACCCCCGGCCGCGCACCGCGTACCGTCATCGGCAACTACAAGGACGATCAGCTGCTCATCCTGGTTACCGAAGGATATGATGAGAAAGGCAAATCGGGAGCCACGCTGCAAGAGCTGCAAAACAAGCTTAAAAAGCTGGGCGTGATCGATGCGTATAATCTGGATGGCGGCGGGTCCGCATCCCTCATCCTAAACGGCCGCGTCGTGAACAAACCATCGGACGGAAGTCTGCGTCCGGTACCTACGCACTTCTTATTTTTCAAATGATAGAATCGGCCCTCATATTCTCGTTTATTTTTTGGCTCAAGGTGGTTATAATAAGGTTAGCTTAGCAGGAGGTGGCAAGAATGTCGTTCTCATTAACATTTTGGATCGTCATGCTCGTATTCGCCCTTTACATGGTTGGCATTTGGACCGCGGCATACAATGATGATAAAACCAAAGGCCTGTAAGGCGTCTCCCTCGTATATCGGGGGAGTTTTATTTTTTTGAGGGACAAAAAAGGCACCGCTCATTAGCGATGCGCAAAAGGTGATTCATTTAAGGTCCTAAGCATGTTTCGGAAGCTGCTGCATTTCGGACATGCATTGTGAACAGATATAGCGTTCTTTAAACTCGCTTACTCCGTCCATAGAACCACAGAAGACGCATTTCGGACGATAGCGCTCCAATATGATATGGTCCCCCTGTACAAGAATTTCTACGGGATCCCCCTCGTTCATTTGATATCTCTTGCGTAGAGACTTAGGCAGAACGATTCTTCCCAGCTGATCCACTTTACGAACAACACCAGCAGGTTTCATAACGATTGTACACCTCTTTCATTTTCAACAAGTGATTTCTGACACCACAGTTCAGAACTGATAACAAGGGCCTAGTATAATAGTTCGATAAAAAGTTGTCGAATCCTGCTGGAAATTAAGAATTTCTTAGTTTTTTTCAATATCAACTAGGTATACTGGATGATATTCCCCAAAAAACTCAAAGTTTTGCATAACTTATTCCATACCCGGGAAATCCAATTGACGCAATGCTTCATATACCATAATCGCTGCAGAGTTGGATAAATTCAAAGAACGCACCTTATCGGTCATCGGCATGCGAATACAATGCTCACGATTCGCGGCTAGCAGCTCCGGCGGCAATCCCTTGGTTTCTTTGCCAAACACCAAAAAATCCCCGTCTTGATAATCAATGTCCATATAACGCTTGGTTGCCTTCGTCGTGGCGTAGAAATAGCGTCCTTCCGGATAGAGTGCCTGCAGCTCCTCAAAGGAATCATGATATTCAATATGTACGGCATACCAGTAATCCAGCCCGGCCCGTTTCAAGGTTTTGTCATCTGTATTAAAGCCGAGCGGACGGACCAGGTGCAGATGTGTGCCCGTTGCGGCGCAAGTTCTGGCGATATTGCCCGTATTGGCTGGAATTTCCGGTTCGACTAGTACGATGTGTAATGCCATGTTGATAAGTCCACCTTTTCTTCTGTTTTATTTTTATTATAACCGATTCCTTCCCGATTTCCCGGGATATCCAGAAATAACCTTCCGCCGAACGGCGGAAGGTTATCATGGTGTAATCTTATATGATATTAGCTGTGACTGTTCTTAAACTGCTGCATGAATTCTACGAGCGCCTGAGCGCTCTCGTACGGAACGGCGTTATAGACCGAAGCGCGCAAACCGCCAACGCTGCGATGACCCTTCAGGCCGACAAAGCCTGCTTGCTCCGAAGCCTTCACGAATTCCTTCTCCAGCTCCTCGGAAGCAAGACGGAAGGTAATGTTCATATCGGAACGTACCTCTGCATTCACGCAGCCGCGGTAGAAGCCTTCGCTGTGATCGATGGCATCGTAAATGAGTGCGGCTTTCTTGCGGTTCATCTCTTGAACGCCTTGCAGGCCGCCCTTCTCCTCAATCCACTTCAGCACTTCGTTGATCATATAGATGCCGAATGACGGCGGCGTATTGTACAGCGAGTTATTTTTCAAATACGTATTGTAGCGGAGCATAGTTGGCAGATGTTTAGGAGAATCTGTAATCATATCCTCTCTAACGATCACAACCGCTACACCGGACGGCCCCAGGTTCTTCTGAGCACCCGCATAAACCATGGCGAATTGGTTCAAATCGAACGGACGGCTGAGAATATCGCTCGACATATCACAAATAAGCGGCACCGAGCCGGTATCCGGGAATTCCTTAAACTGCGTACCTTCAATCGTTTCATTGGACGTAAGATGGAGATAAGCTGCACGATCCGACAGCTGGATGTCCTTAAGGCTAGGCAGAGCCATATACTTGCTCTCCTCGGAAGAGGCCGCCACATGAGTTTCGCCGATCAGCTTGGCTTCTTTAATCGCCTTGTCAGACCAGCTTCCCGTCATTACATAGTTCGCAACCTGATCTTGTCCCAGGAAGTTCATCGGAATCATCGCAAATTGTGTGCTTGCACCGCCCTGGATGAACAACACCTTATAGCCGGATGGATTCCCCAGCAGGGACAGCAGGCGCTCCTGCGCTTCGTTATGAACGGCTTCATACACAGCACCGCGATGCGACATTTCCATGATCGACATGCCGGTATCCCCGTAATTGACGAATTCGGCCTGGGCGCGCTCCAACACTTCAAGCGGCAATGCAGCAGGTCCTGCGTTAAAATTGTATGCTCTCTTGCTCAAAAGACTCTCCACCCTTTCTCTACTATGAATGCTAATTAACGCTAATCATAGCAACAATCCCATAGACCTTCAAGTGTAATTATTCACATTAAATTGTCCGGCTACCAACAGAAGAATTGATACTTTCTGCTCCAGGTTCTCTTTTCTCCGGGAGCCAGGCTCAGTTGAATAAACACTTCCGGCGAGATGACATGGCCCATCCCCCACAGAGCCATATACGCGACCGGAAAATCACTGATCTCCCTTACTCCCGCCCTGCTGGCAGTGTGCGTTAGCTCCCATGAATAGGAATAATCGCTGCCGTTGAAGCCTTGTATTCTTCCGTAAAAAGGCTTGTTCGGTCTGGCGTTCCAGCCTATCTCGCAATCCTGAACGGATAGCAGATCCGATGTATAATCCGATTCGACCTCCGTAAAACGGACAGGGACCGGTAACTTCAGCTTATACTCTGGTCCTACCAGCTCCTCGTTAATCCCTATGAAATTATGAATATACTCCTCCGTATCGATCCTCTGGCTTCCTTCATTGCAGAGCTCATAATCTATCGTCATTGCCGTGTCCTGAATCGAGATTTTCTTAACGAGTTTTGCCGCATACCCCTTGACGTTCTTAGGATGAATCGTATAGGAAATGCTCACATCATCCGAAGTGATATCCACATCGAACGGTTCCACCGGATACGTATACTGAAAGTGATACGGGTCCTCGCTGACCCGTTTAAGAAGCCCTACCCCTAATTTAGGAAACCACCCTCCTACTTCGGCCTCTGCATACCCCATCCCCTCATGCAGTCCAAACTCGTTACACAATCCAGACCCGCCCTGGGCGTTAAAACCCTCCGCAAACTCGTGTACACAGAAGGTGTGACCGCTCTTGGTTAATTTGACCTGGGTAATGAAACCGGTTCGGTCAAAACGCGTGCCTTGATAACGGCCGATTTCCGCAATATCAACTTCCAATTGTCCGTTTGCTAATTGATGTCCCAAAACAATCGCTCCATTCATGATGAAGAAGCCCCGGCCGAATTGCCTGCCAGGGATTCCGAAATATTGTATGCTCGCGCGTTAGGCAAGCTCGACAAGAATCCGCTGACAATCGTCATCGGATAACGCGGACAGCAAGCTGCGATCCAGTTCGGCAGACTCCTGCTTCTGACTGCGCAGCTGAATCTTCTCGCCGTTCAGCGTAACCGATTGAATCGTATAGCTTCCGTAATCCAGCCGCTTCGGATTGCTATATACAATCTGAAGCTCTTTACCCGCAAACCGCGTATGAACAACGGCAGTACCGTCGGCTCCGAACTGCGAAGGCCTGAGCTTCGGCTCCAGGAGCAGATGTCCACAATTTCCTTTTACTCCAAAAACCTCGGTCAGCATGGTCAACAAAAGCCAGCTTGCCGACCCGGTAAGATAGGGATACATCCCTCTCCCCTTCTCGTTGATGTACTCGGGAATACCCGGATACATGCGGCTGCGTTCAAAGTCATTGCTTAAATCGTAAATCGATTGCAATACCTCGTATCCCTCTCGGACAAAACCTCTCTTATAGAGAGCGTTAGCGTACATGACGCTCATATGACTGAACATGGCTCCATTCTCTTTATGGCCGAAAGCGAATCCGAAAGCCCTCCCGAGATTTTGCTGAATCTCGCCAAAGTTCGAATTCAGGCGATAGCCGATGCTCGGATCTTTTAAATACCGATCAACTGCCTTCGTTATTTGCCCTACCTGTTCATTGTCCGCTATTCCGCCCATAATAGCAAAGACCTGACCAGTGAGCGTCATCCGGACGCCAAGGGGATGATCACCTTCCACGCGCTCTCCATCGTTATTGTAGTAACCGTTAAACCACGAATATCCTTCTTGGCTCGTCATCCATTCTTTGCCGCGCAAATGCTGGATGATCCAGTCGGCTTTCCGTTTCAAATCCTGCACAACATCCGCCACGCTAAACTTTCGTTTGTTTCCGGTCACGGAGACTTTAACTGACTCATAATACTGGTCAAGCAGCCCCAGCTTCGCCTGCACATCGTCGTATGAGACGGGAGCCGTTAGCGAATCGAGCAGCACGGCCATTTCCTCTGCTATTTCAATTAACTCCACGCCTTCGCTGTCCCGCCATGCCAGCAGCAGATCGCCAAGCTGCATCAAATTGCTTGCATAGAACGCAGTAAAGGCTACGCTCTCGCCTCGATCCGGGGCAAGGTCAAGACCATCATTCCAATCTGCCCCCTCAAGCTTGATGTTATTGTGCTCCCCTACATTAAAGAACGGAACCAGATTCTGCAGCAGCATATGCTCCAGTATCGTACCTTCGTATACCTCACCGTCCACGGTTAAGAGCTGATTCCCGTGCTCAGGCAGCCATCCGATGTCCTTCTCCTGGCAGCGTTTCACGAATACATCGCGGAAATAGGTCTGCGGCTGATTCAGGAAATCCAAATCCCCGCTCTGATCCATATAAAGCAGCGTGGTCATGAATGGCCATGCACCATGATCCATCCATACGCGCGGTATGTTGTTCCGGTCAGCGATGAACTCACCGGGCTTCGTTCCGATAATCGTTGCATTGCTTCCGTCAATCCGTACACCCGCGTAATTATTAAGCAGCAGATACCGTACCTCGGACGGTTCCATGATCATCAATGCCAGGCAGTCCTGCCATAGGTCACGCCATCCACGTCCCCCACGGCCATAGTCATGATAAGGAAGGAATGAATTGCCATAAAGACGTCTCAATATCGGCTGCAAGGTTACCCATTTCATCCACAGGTCCTGCTGCTGATCACCGGTCTGGAAGGAAACGGCATTCAGTTTATCATTCCAATAGGCTTCATTCTGCGCAAGCAGCTCATCAAAGCGTCTCTCCGATAAATACGTTTCGGCAAGTGTTCCAATCTCGGCGCGACCTTCCGAAATGACCATCGCCATAACATAAGCCTTCGATTCACCAGGCTGCAGCTGCACCCCCGCAAACCGCAGGCCTCCAATGGCCTCGTAACCCGCCAAGGAGTCTCCTGCTTGCGCGACCGCTTGCTTGCTGGCAATGACCGCCTCAGGCCAATCGAGCGCGCCGCCTTCCCCAATAAATTCTTCAAGCACCGGAAAATAACCAATCGGTTCCGCACCGTCCGCTTCCGCACCCAACACACTGTAGGATACGTGATTGATACGGTGACCCCGCTCGTCAAATGAGAGAGCAGGCTGTACTTCAATCCCTTTACGATGGACAAAGATCCGGTGAAGAAGGGATGTCACGTGGCGATGGTCCCGCAGGTCGTCTGCCGAACGGCCATACAGCGGGATCGCCGCGGTAGGGGTTAGTTTTAGCGTCTGCTCGCCTACGTTGGTCAGCTTCACTTTCATTAATTCGACCTGGTCATCCGTTACCGGAACGAAACTTGTTACTTCCGCTTGCAGTCCGGCCTCTCCATTAATCCGCGTCAGCTTATGCCATAAAAACCCGGCTTCCAGCTGGCTTTCTTCTTCCTCGTTCATGAACCGGCTTGCATTCTGCTTGGCTGAATTGCCGGTTACGGACCATGCGCCATGCCCGTCAACATGCACCCAAAAGTTACGCGCGGACTTGGAATTGTGAAGATCCTCCACCGAAACGGGCGGCATGAAAAACGTATTATGACTGCTGGTCATTTCACCGTGAAGATTCGGCGTGACGGCCGACATCATGCCGGCCTCATTCACTAAAGGAAAATATAAATAGTTATGATGTTCGGGATGACTTATCTTAAAGACACCCTGGTCCCCCTCAAACTTCCATCCTGTTGATTTCATATTGCGATTTCTTCCCCTCTATGCCTTAGGATTTGACGGCTCCCGCCAGCGCCCCGTCCACCAGATATTTCTGTATGAACGTGTACAGAATGATCAACGGTGCGGCTACGATCATAATTCCGCATGCAAGCAGCGGCCAGTTATTCCCGTATTGCCCCCTGAATTCCTTCAGGCCGAACGTAATGGGATAATTGGACGGACTCGGGAGATACATGATCGGGCCGACAAAATCATTCCAGATTCCGATCGCGGTCAGAATGACGCCCGTTGCGATAACCGGCTTCATCAGCGGCAGAATGATCTGGAACAGGTAACGGATATAACCGGAACCATCCATGCCTGCCGCCTCATCCAAATCGCGGCTAATCGACTTGATGTAACCGACAAACATCATGAACACAACGCCCGTTCCCGTCGTTTTCAGCAGGATATAACCGAGCTTGGTATCATACCCGAAGAACGATACGCTCTCCTTGAAGGACAGCATGAGTTTATACTGTGCCACCATCGGATTCGGAAGAAACTGGGACAGCAAAAAGAACATATAAATAAAGCCGCTCCACATCACATATCCGCGCGCTACCGGAAACGCCGCAAACAACGACACGATGATGGTCAGCAGCGTCGCCGCTACCGTATATATCAAGCTGTTCGCAAAATAACCGGCGAAATTGCCTTCAGACCATGCTTGCGTGTAATTGCCCCATTCCATGTTCTGAACGATCCCGATCGGATTGAGCAGATACTCGTTGAAGGATTTGAGCGATACATTGAATACAAGCAGCAGCGGAACGACATACAGAATCAGCAGCAAACCTACAACGGCGTAAGAAAGAATTTGCGTGGTTTTGGAATTCCGCATCAATACTCCACCTCTCTCTTACGCGTCTGTCTGACCGCCACCACAACAAAGAGGAGAATAATCAGGAACTGAACAACAGATAACGCCGAAGGAAGGCCCATTTCCAAACTTCCCCGGAATGTCTCTTTGTACACGTCATACGCCATCGTCCTTGTATTGAAGCGACCGTCCGTTGTCGCCAAAATGATATCAAAGGTCGACATGGCGCCAATGATGGATAACAGCATATTCACCGTAAAGGACGGTGCGATCAGGGGGAAGGTAATATGACGGAAGGACTGCCACTTGTTGGTGCCGTCAATATGCCCCGCCTCGTATAAATCTTTAGGGACCGATTGGAGCCCGGCCAGAAAGATCAGCATGGAATAGCCCATGTACATCCAAATCTGGACGAAGATAATATAGCCGAACGCATGAGTAAAGCTCCCGAAGAACATGTCCTGATAGCCGAAGAGCGCGTCGTAGAGGCGATTGACCGGTCCGTTTAACGGGTCGAACATCATCCCCCAGATCAAAGCGACGACAGCTACGCCCAGAACCACCGGCAGGAAGAATACGGCACGATAGAAGTAATCGCCTTTCAGGCGCTGGTTAATGATGACGGCGATAAACAGAGCGACCCCGTTCTGCACGATCGTAACAACGAACATAAAGATCAGGGTGTTTACGATGGAACGCCACCGCTCTCCTGAGTTCCCCGAGAAAAATAATTCCTTATAATTATCCAGCCCGACAAATTGGTACGTGCTGCCCGGGAGGTTCTTGACATCGGTAAAGGAATAGATGACCGTCAGGATCGATGGTCCAAAATAAAAGACGATGTAAAGCGCCATCGGTATCAGCAGCAGCAATAAGGGTATGAATCGGTTAAATCCTTTTCCAAATGGATACATCTCTCTCACCTCGCAAATCCCATTTCAATAAATGTCGGGGCCTGCTGCACAGACCCCGACTACAGTATGGTTCATTCTATATAGGTCTCTTTATAATAGAAGAAGCTTTATTTTGGAGCGGCAGCTTCCCATTCTTTTTGTTGAATGTCAGCCAGCTCTTTTGCTGTTTTGTATGGGCCGCCCGGTGCCAGGAATTCCGTATGAACGCCTTCTGCAGCCAAATGCTCGCCGATATTTTGACGGTTAATCATCATGATTTCGTACGCCAATTCGAACTCTCCGAGATATGGAGTCAGTTCATTGTCAATAAAGTCGCTCTCCGTCTGAATGTTATCCTGTGTCGGGATGAAGCCGGCAGCTTTCACGAAGGTGGTGTAATTTTCCGGCTCGGAGAAGAACTCAAGCCATTTTAGAGCCCCTTCTTTGTTCGGTCCCTTCTCGGCTGCATACCAGGTTACGTCATACTTGCCGACAAAGGAGGAATTCTTGGCTGCATCTTCCGTAGCCGGAAGCGGGAAGTAACCGAATTTCAGCTCCGGATTCGCTGCTGCGACGGTTGGAGCATCCCAAGAGCCATCAGCCAGCATCGCTGCTTTTCCTGTGGCAAAATAGGAAGGCGCCGTTGCGTAATCAATCCCCATGAATCCGTCAATCATGTAATTGTCTTGAAGCGTCTTCATTTTTTCCAATACTTCGATTGCCTCTTCATCGTTGTAAGCCGTCTCGCCTTTCCAAACGCCTTCAATCCATTTCTGCTGATCTCCGCCACCCAGAATTTTTGCTTGCAGGGCGAAAACAGGAAGTTTCAATGGCCATACGTCTTTACCAGCAACAACAATCGGGGTAATGCCTTTGGCTTTCAGGTCATCGTTCAGCTTGATGAACTCCGACCATGTTTTCGGTACGCTCAATCCATTCTGTTCGAAGATTTCCTTATTGTAGAACAGGCCGGACATCGCAACCTTGCCCGTTGGGATAGCATACACTTTATCGTTATAAGTTCCGGCTTTTTCGATATCGTTGGCGTTATAATTCTTAATGAAGGCTTGGTCGGACAAATCAGCGATCAAGCCTGTATCGATCCACTGCTGCCAATCAGGCACTTTCGCACCCGGTGTCCATTCCTGCGGGGAGAGTCTCATACCCGATAAATCAGCCAAAACGTCGACGTCATTAGCGGTAATTCTCGCTCTTTGGGCCTGCTTGTATTCGTCATCAGGACCCGTAGTGGTATACTCGATCTTATACTCGGGATATTTCTCTTCAAATTTCTTGTTGATCTCTTCAACCGCTTTATTGATGTTATCTTGTTTCCAGTGTAAAATTTTGATGACCTTTTTATCGCCTTTCGCAGGTGTACCCTTATCGGCCGAATCGCTGCTTCCGCAAGCCGCTAGCGAGAAAGTCAGAGCACCCGCCAAAAGTATTGCTGATAATTTCTTAATCATTTCTTTACCCCCTGAAATTAAAGTGCAATTCGTTATGAAACCGGATTCATCATTTTCGCTTTTTCTCGTCCAGTACAATCTTGATGTTACGAAACATTCACTATAAATTTTCGTAATTCAGCGAAATATACCGAAAGCGGTTTCGCAAGGCCTATTATTACTCATAATTTTTTGTTTGTCAAAGCTTTTTTTCTCTTTGTCGCAATATTTCATTATTGAACATATTTCAGCATAATTCCTTTCTATAACAAGCATCCCGGCTATTCTCTTCATTGACTTACCTAGGTAAAGCAGATACACTAATTTACGAAACAGTTTCGGATATGTGCTGTATACGTTGCAACCGGATTGGTTAATACTGATCACAATGGTAGGCTTCATCGATATATTTTCCGTTATCACTCTATCGGATCATATAAAATCGTGTTCTTAAACAACACATTTCGAGTTGAAAACACGTATAAAACGGCTCTTTCTCTCCTTAACCTTACACATACAAATCATTGGCAATCATGATTAACGAAAACTTACGAAAATTATGAAGTGACATCATAAACAGAATAAGGGGCGTTTCGCATGGCGTTAAACATTAAAACAATCGCTAAAATGGCCGGGGTATCCGTATCCACCGTCTCCAAGATTATCAACAACTACAGTGATGTGTCCGAGGAAACCAAAGCACGGGTGTTGGAAATTATGAAAGAGACGGGATACACCCCTTCGAACTCCGCGAAAACATTAGCAACCAAAAAATCCAATTTAATCGGCATCATATTTGCGGGAAAGCTGAATGTCGATTTTACCCATCCTTTTTTTGTTGAAGTTCTCAATTCCTTTAAGAAGCAAATGGGGGTGCTCGGTTACGATCTGCTGTTTTTTTCGAATGAGAAATTCCAAGGGGATGACGCCGACTACCTCGGCCGATGCCGTCATTATCAGGTGGATGGCTGTGTCATTATATCCGGCGAGGAAATAGAGCCCTCCATCAAGGAGCTTGATGAGAGCGACATTCCGTGCATTGGGGTCGATATAGAACTGTTCGGCGAAATGTCGGGGCATATCATGTCCGATAATTATAAAATGTCCTCGAAGGTCGTGGAGCATTTCTATCTTCAAGGCCTCAGAGACTTGGGGTTCATCGGAGGCAGCAAGGAGTCTGAAATCTCCAACATGCGTGAGGCCGGTTATCGTAACGCCATGGAAAGCTTTGGACTTCCGGCCCGTGCGGAATGGTTCTTGAACGGTGAAGATTTTCATGAGGCAAGCGGATATAAAGCCATGACGCGGCTGATTCAAGCGGGTTCTCTCCCCCGCGCGATCTTTGCAGCCTCCGACCAGATTGCGATTGGAGCCATCCAAGCGCTTCAGGAACACGGTCTGAATGTCCCTGACGATGTATCGATCATCGGTTGTGACGACATTGAAGCGTGCAAATATACAACTCCCAAATTAACGACGATTCGGCAAAATAAAGAGAAAATCGGCCGCCTGGCAGCGCTCATGCTCTACGACCTAATCCATAAGCAATCACCCGTGAGCTCCTTTGTCGTTGAGCCTGAGCTCATCGTCCGTGAATCTTGCGGAAGCAATACGCATAGCTATGGTTACTTTTGAGAGTAAAGCTTTAGTGACGGGTATGTTTTAGCTAAGAGCAGCGTTAGTAATGAATGCCTTTGAAAATAGCCCTTGATCTCATTTGGCATGGTAATCCGCACCTAAAACCTAAACCTATCCAGACTTATATGTGTACAAAAAAAAGCCCAGGGCATCATGCCCTGGGCTTTTTAACGTTGTTTATTATAGATCGTAGTACAGGGAGTACTCGTGCGGATGAACGCGGATATTAACCGCTTTGGCTTCGGCACGCTTGAACTCGATGAAGTTCTCGAGGAATTCTTGCGTAAATACGCCGCCTTCTGTCAAGAATTCATAGTCTGCTTGAAGTGCATCCAAAGCTTCATCCAGGGAACCCGGTACGCTGCGGATTTCTTTCTTCTCGGCGTCAGACAATTCATAGATGTTTTTATCGAATGGTCCATATCCGAGTGCGGTTGGATCGATTTTGCGCTTGATACCGTCCAAGCCAGCCATCAGCATAGCGGAGAATGCAAGGTAAGGGTTCGCCGTGGAATCCGGTGTACGGAACTCGATGCGGCAGCCTTTAGGCGTTACGGCCGCAACCGGAATCCGCACTGCGGCAGAACGGTTGCCCTTCGAGAATACGAGGTTAACCGGTGCTTCATAGCCTGGTACCAGACGTTTGAAGGAGTTGGTGCTCGGGTTTGTCAAAGCGATCAATGCAGGCGCGTGGTACAGAATACCGCCGATATAGTGGATCGCTGTTTCGCTCAGGTTCGCATAAGCGCCTTTCTCGTAGAACAATGGAGTGTCGCCATCGAAAATGGATTGGTGAACGTGCATGCCGCTTCCGTTATCCCCGAACAATGGCTTCGGCATGAACGTAGCGGTTTTGCCATATTGGCGCGCTGTGTTATGCACGATATATTTATAGATCAACAAATTGTCAGCTGTTTTTTTCAATGTATCGAAACGGAAGTTGATTTCCGCTTGGCCGGCAGTTGCTACTTCATGGTGGTGACGCTCAACGCGAAGTCCTGCTTCATCAAGCAAACGACACATTTCGCTGCGGATATCTTGCTGCGTATCCACAGGCGCTACTGGAACATATCCGCCCTTAACGCCAACTTTGAAGCCCAGGTTGCCGCCTTCTTCCTTACGGTTCGTATTCCAATGCGCTTCCTCGGAGTCTACGAAATAGCTGGAGCTGTTCATGGAGCTTTCATAGCGAACTTCATCAAACAGGAAGAACTCGGATTCCGGTGCAAAGAATGCCGCTGTTCCGATACCGGCCTCTTGAAGGTATTGCTCGGCACGAGCTGCGATACCGCGCGGGTCACGCTCGTAAGCATCCCCTTCCGGAGTATAGATGTTGCTCATAATGTTAAGCGTAGGATGTGCTGTAAACGGATCGATATAGCAAGACTCCGGATCAGGCATCATAACCATATCCGATTCTTCAATGCCGCGGAATCCTGGAATAGAAGATCCATCAAATGCTACCCCGTTCACGAATGTTTCTTCGTCTACTTCTGAAGCCGGCAAGCTAATATGATGAACCCGTCCCGACAAGTCTACAAAACGAAAATCGACCCACTCAATATTGTTCTCTTTAATGGTTTGCAATACTTTCTCTACCGACATGTCTCTTCCTCCCAATTTCCGAACATTAAGACTTAAACAGCTTAACAATGTTCATAATCTTTCGATTTCTTTTCGTCATTATATGCCGGGAGATAACCTGACGTCAATACCTATGTAAGGTATTTTTGAAAACAATGTCAACTTATATGACATGAGAAACCAGTTAATGTAAACTCAGAAAAAAGACACCTGCAAGCTCTTTGCAGGTGTCTTCTCAATTAGATTTAAGGAAATGGTGAACCTTGACCAGGTTCTTAACGCGATCCCTGTGGTTGCAGCGTCACTGCTCAAATGCTATACGCGCGCAAATTCAGAAGCAGGCGCTTTGGCAGTCGCAAAGCTTTTGCCTACCAATGGGGCCAGCTGCTCCAAGTCTTTAAGCAGTGCGGCGAATTGATCCGGGAACAGGGATTGAACCCCGTCACCTGTCATGGAATTATCCGGGTCTGTATGCATCTCAATAATAAGGCCGTCTGCTCCGGCCGCCACGGATGCCTTGGACATCGGTTCGACAAGCTCGCGTCGTCCCGTTCCATGACTCGGATCAGAGATGACCGGAAGATGACTCAACCCTTGTAAAACAGGGATGGCAGATAAATCCAGCGTATTGCGGGTGTAAGTTTCGAATGTTCGGATTCCACGTTCACAGAGCATGACATTCGGATTGCCGCCGGCAAGAATGTACTCCGCTGCATTCAGGAATTCATCATAGGTTGCACTGAAACCTCTTTTCAGCAAAACCGGCTTGCCGCAGGTGCCCAGTTTCCGAAGCAGATCGAAATTTTGCATATTGCGGGTACCCACTTGCAGGATATCGGCGTACTCCGCACATATATCCACGTATTCAGGCGTCATAACCTCCGTAATCGTCAACAGGCCGTGTTTTTGCCCGGCTTCCGCCATCATGATCAAACCTTCGACGCCAACGCCCTGGAAGCTGTATGGACCCGTGCGAGGCTTAAACGCGCCGCCTCTAAGCACTTGTCCGCCTGCTGCCTTAACCAGCTGCGCAATCTCGTCAATCTGCTGCGGCGATTCCACGGCGCATGGACCACCCATAACGACCAGATTGCCGCCGCCAATCTTGGTGCCTTTAATATCAATGACGGTATCATCCGGATGGAAATCACGACTCGCAAGCTTGTAGGACTTGGAGATTTTAACTACATTCTCTACGCCCTTCATTTGGCGAAGATGCTCCGCAAGCTTCGGGTTTACGCTGCCGATCAGCCCGATCACGGTACGATCCGCTCCCTTGGATACATGAGCCTGGAGTCCTTCCTTCTCAATCTCGCTTACAATATACTGAACTTGTTCCTCTGATATTTGATTGGATGTAATAACGATCATAATAAAACCTTCTTTCTGAATATATTCCATTTTATTGTTGGATAGTCGCTTTCGCGCTTGTTCGCTTTTAAGCTTTTATGCTTTTAACCGATAAAGTAAATATACAAAAAATATCTCCCCTCGTCAAGCCCATTCTTGAAGCCTGAACGATCGGGAGATATAGGCCCCCTGTTACATTAATGTTTTGCTGCGTCCTTCCGCTACGGTTCGCTTCACGAGGGGGATCACAATTCTTACCGTCGTCCCAATACCGGCACGGCTGAATAATGTAACCCCGTATTCGCTGCCATAGTGAAGTTTGATTCGTTGATCCACATTCCGAATGCCATATCCGGCATTGGTTAGATCCTGTCCGCCTGTATTGTCCAGAACTCTGCCGGGCGGGAACCCGACGCCATTATCGATAATTTTAAATTCCAGAACATCTTCCAGCACTCTGGCGGTAATTCGAACATGTATATAATCCCCGGTCCAGGCATGCTCCAGCACATTCTCGATAAACGGCTGCAAAATCAATTTTACGGTCTCATACCGGACCACTTCCGGCTCAAAATCATAAGTAACCTGCATCCGTTCGTCGTATTTAATCTTTTGAATATCCACATATGCCTGAGCCTGTTCCAATTCATTCTTCACAGAGATGATATTCCGGCCATCATTAAGAGACAGTCGATAAAACTTCGCTAAGTCCATCACCATGCGCTGCAGCTTATCCAGCATCCCAAACCGCGCCAGACGGCTGATGGAGGATAGGGTGTTGTATAGGAAATGCGGATTAATCTGCGCATGCAGCGACTCCAGTTCCGCTTGTTTTTTCTGAAGGTCGGCCAGATATACCTCATTAATCAGCTTGCCGATATTGCTGCCCATATCATTCAGGGCTGAAGCAATATGTGTAAACTCATCGTTTCCCTTGAACTGAGCCCGTTTATGAAATGCACCTTCCTGAAAAGAATCCAGAACAGAGACGATCTTGGATACGCGTAAGCTGAAGTACTTGGATATTACGATGCTGACTACAAAAAATATAGCAATGCAAATGAGGCAAATAAGCAGGGTGAGGTTCCGGATTTTCACCGTATCTTTCTCCACGATTTCTGCAGGAACGACAGCGATAAGATTCCAGCCGAGCACGGGAATCGGCTTACGAATAAGCAAGTCTCCATTATTGCGCAGCTCGTTCTCCTTAAACACGGTTGTCTGTACCCCGCCCGAAGAAAGAATGACTCTGCCTTGCGAATCCGACAAATATAACGCTGTCCCATCACCAATTTTATTATAATCCATGCTTTCGAACATATCTTCGAGACTGACATTGATTCGCACGAATCCAATCTCCTGCAGCTGTATAGAACTGATGTCGATCAGCCTGCGCAAAAGTGAAATACGACCGTTGCCCGCATCATTTTCAACCTGCTTCCATTCCAGCGTCGATCCATAGTTTTCCTCTTGGGGATAGAGCTTGTACCAGGTCTTATCCACCAGGCGCTCATACTGATATATATCAAATAAACGCGTGTTGGACTCAAGCGGATCAGAGTAACTATAATTATTATAAATTTCCCTTAACTCTTCATTCCGTAAATAAATCGACAGCCAAATCTTGGAGTTCGCTGTGTTAATCGCCGTTTCCAACTTCGGAATCAGGACATTGACCATCGTATCGTAGCTTACCCATGTACTTTCTGAATAACGCAGTCGGTTATTAAAGGACGAATCAAAGTAGAGCATGTCGGAAACGCGGACGATGTCTTCCATTTTATACGAAATATTATCACTCATTTGGTGCAGGGTACCCTGAATGTTATTATACGTTTGTTCTCTAATCGATTTGATAAATACCTGGTTCGCGATATTTCCTACAAGCAATACCGGTATTATGATGAATACACAGTAAGAAATCATTAATTTGAAGCCAAATGGTATCTTGACCCGGATACGCTCGAATTTCCCCGCCAAACCTAATCACAACCTCATTACAAGCGGTATAGTAGTATTAAGAGTGTTTACGCCTATACTCCAGTGGTGTCATTCCATACATCTCTTTGAATTGACGACTAAAATAGGGCAAATACTGGTAACCTGTTTGAGAAGCCACTTCATATATTTTAAGTTTCGTGCTGACTAATAGATCTCTGGCTCGCTCCATACGAATCTTGATGACATAATCACTAAAATTATAACCGGTTTCTTCCTTAAACAGAACACCTAGATAGTTTGGAGAAAAGGAAAAACGGTTCGCCATATCCCGGAGCGTAATATTCTCGTGAACCCGCTCTCGTATATTATCAATAATCTCCTCAACAAGACGTCCATTCTTGGACGATTTGCGAAATTTCAATTGCTCCGAAATCTCAAAAACTTTCATTCTTAACCACGAGAAAATATCGTCCATCGTTTCAAATTGCAAGAGTACATCGAGGTTTTTCAGTTCGATTCCCAGCATCCGAAACAGGTCTTCATGCATCGTATGCAAATGCGCGTCCAACTTCAATATAATGTATACTCCAAGATTTCGAACCGTAAATTTGGAGCGGATATTGGATGCAAGCAGTTGTATGGCTTCGATCTCATCGTGGATTTTGACGATCTCATAATTCGTCATAGCGGTAAATAAAGAGTCCAGCCTGATATCGAGGCTTTTGGCGTCCTCCCGGTCCTCTGTCGGCACTTCGTTATAAAGTATCCATTTCCCTTTTCCACGAAACATTTTATAGTCAAGGGCACCCTCTGCCATAACGTAGGACGGATGAAGTTCTTCAAGCTGATTCGCAGTCCCTCCCTCACCTACGGTCACGGTTAGGGGATACTCTTGGCCTAGCGCCGTCAGTAATGACTGAATCTCTTCCTTGCCTTTTGTCGTATCCATGAGTACTGCCATCCGCTGATCTGTCACCTTGCATATATGCCTGAATCCGCAACATTCCAGCTCTTTATGCAATCTCGTGAAGTACTGCTCATTTAATCCACTCGGATTCTCGACCTCGTAATGATTGCTCCGCCAGGAGCTGACATCATCCACTTCAAGTAATATGACTCGCACGGGCCAGTTCATCTCATGAAGTTGATATTCCCGCTTAATAATACCCAGCATGGCACCGTCATAAGGCTTCTGGAGAATTTGCAGCAGGTACTGATTTTTGAGAATCGGTACCATCAGTTGATAAGCCCGTTCTGTTTCCTTGCGGTCATGGAGCCTGTCCAGCTCAATCCGAACTTTGGTCAACTCTTCAATCAGCTCTTGGTCCTCCATGGGCTTCAGCACGTAATTACAAGCGTTTAATGCGATTGCCTGTTTAACATAACTGAAATCCTGGTAACCACTCACAAAAATAACCTGTAATTCATCATGTATCTTCAGCGCTTTTTGCGCTAGTTCAATACCAGTCATATTGGGCATGCGTACATCCGTCACAAGAATGTCGATATCCTCTCGTTGCAGGACTTCCCATGCTGCAAATCCATTATTGACCGAATCAACCACGGTCATTCCAAGACTCTCCCATGGAATAAAGCTCCTCATGCCCTCTAGGTCCAATATTTCATCGTCAGCCAGCAGCACTTTATAGATGGGTATCCTCTCCCCTAAATTTCGATAAGGGTATGCTGCAGATGCAGCATACCCTTTTGGTTTACGTTATTCTACTTTTGACCATTCATTTGAGCCAAGTTTTCTTGCCATTTCGTTGTTTTGAATGCAAGAAGTTTATCATAGCCAGCTGCTTGAGCATCCGCTTCTGCTTTGTCCAAGACAGCCAGTACTTCTGCATCGTCCTTCGCAAACAGCGCCTTCGCTCTAGCTTCTGTGTAGATATCTTCTACACGCTGGCGGATAATACCTTCTTCGCTTTCTGGGGCCGGATCAAGATTGATGAATTCCGTTGCATTTGCTTGAGTTTTCCAAGTTATTTCATACTGCCAACGAGTTGACCAGTTACGCTCTTCTTCTGGCAATGTGCTTTCGTATTTCGCTTTTGCTGTATCAATAAATACCGTGTTTCCGTTCCACTGGAGGTTTGTTGTTTCCGCTTGCAACTTGCCAAGACCCGCAGCATCCGTAACATATTTCTCAGTAAACTTAGGCGTTATACCATCTTCTTCATATCCATCCCAATATCCGCCTTCCGGTCCCCACATTAACAGTGTTTGACCTTCAGGACCTGTATACCAGTCCAGGAAAGCAAAGATCGCTTCAGGATTTTTTGCAGCTTTCGTAATAACGCTTACGTTCCAACCCAGTTGAGTATAGGTTCCCGGGAAGATTTTATTCTTGTCCAGACCTTCCTTATGAATCGGCCAGATCATGAAATAACCGGCTTCCGGATCTTTGGCAACGAGTTCCGCATGTGCGTTCATTGCATTTTCAGTCGGGCTGGAAGCTGCATATACAGCAACGCGGCCTGTCATTACTTTTTCCTTGATTTGGTCAGCGGTTTGAGTCAATGCATCTTGAGAAATCAGTTTATCACGGAACAGCTTCGCTGCATATTGCATCGATTCGCGATATGTTGGATC
Source organism: Paenibacillus sp. FSL W7-1332 (assembly GCF_037969785.1). Taxonomy (NCBI): domain Bacteria; kingdom Bacillati; phylum Bacillota; class Bacilli; order Caryophanales; family Paenibacillaceae; genus Paenibacillus; species Paenibacillus sp. FSL W7-1332. Next base: position 5,946,565 of record NZ_CP150209.1, read on the forward strand.
CGTAAAGATCGAAGTCAATTTATCTCCGTTAGGCACACCACGAATGGTAATCCATCGTGTCATTGCATCCTCTTTGAAAGCAGAGTACAACACATCAATCCCTTGTCCTTCAATACCTGGTTCATAAGGAACTACAGAGTTTCCGTATTTCGCCTTGACAGCTTCCAGGTATTTAGTCAAATCGTCCGTTGTTTCCAGCTTAGGCTCGCCAAGCTCTTTATAAATTTTACTGTTGACTACATAACCAGCATTACCGTTCGGTTGGCTGGTGTACCAGTTAGGGAATTGATACAGCTTGCCGTCAGGGGAACGAAGCATGTTGATTCCCGCCTCACCCAACCATTCCTTCAAGTTCGGATATTTATCCAAGTAGTCATCGTAAGGTACGAGCATGCCGTTTTCTCTCAATTTTTCAACATCCGATCCCCGCTCCAGCCAAATAACATCAGGAAGCTCGTCGGAAGCAATCATCGTGTTGAATTTTTGTTGAGCATTACCTTGGGAGTTAACCGCTTTTACATCGACTTTTTTATTCTCTTTAATCCATTTCGTTGCGGCATCTTCTCCCCATGTTGGCATCGTGTACCAGTCATAGTGACCATAAAAACTAAAATCAAGCGGTTGCTCGCCCAGTACAAACTTGTCTGATGCTGCTTCTGTTGGCGGTGTGCTGGTTCCATTGTCGCTAGGAGTCGGGTTGGCTGTCTTAGTGCCACCGCTGCATGCTGACAGCATTAAAGCCGCTGCTAACAACGCAGTAACCGATGTGGCCAAAGATTTTTTTCTGAGCCTCATTCTCTAATTTCCCCTTTCATAATTCCCCTTGATATTTATGTCTAAAGCTAAGCTTCAAACAACAGGATTGCTTGCCATACATGTGCTACTCTTTCAACGATCCCACCAGTACTCCCTTAACAAAATGCTTCTGTACAAAAGGGTATACCATGATGATCGGAACCGTAGCGACAATCATTGTTGCCATGGACAACGATTTCGTTGTCACACTCTGCATTCGAGATAAAGCGGCCTGAGATGCCGAGTCCAAATTGCTCATCTGTTCAGACATAATGTTGGAATTCAGTATTTGACGCAATATCGTCTGAATGGGCAGCAATTCTTCTTTATTGATGTAAATACTCGGTAGGAACCATTCATTCCAGTGTGATACTGCCGTGAACAAAGACAACGTTGCAATAACCGGACCGGATAGCGGCAGGATAATCTTAAAGAAGATCCCCCAATTGCCCGCCCCGTCAATTTTTGCCGACTCTTCCAAGCCATTAGGCAACCCTGCAAAGAAGGTACGGAAGATAATCATGTTCCATACACTTACCAAACCAGGAATGATGAATACCCAGAACGAATCCATCAAGCCCAGACCACGAATCAGCATGAAGCTTGGTATCAAACCACCACCGAAATACATGGTGACTATACACATAATCATGTAATATTTACGACCGATCAGTTCGCGTTTGGTCATGCCATAAGCGAAGATGGAGGTCACTAGAATCGAAGTTATGGTTCCCACAATCGTACGGGCTACCGATATTCCGAAGCCATTCAGCAGGCGTTTATCCTGAAATACGATGCCGTAGTTTTCCAAAGTAAAATCCCTCGGCCAGAATGTGACTCCCCCAAGCGATGTATCGGCTCCAGAGTTAAAGGAAACCACAAGAGCGTTCCAAAAAGGATAAAACGTCACAAAGGCCAAAAATGCTAGAAAGATATAAATCATGATCATCATGAAACGATCACCGAATCCTAAACGCACCAAGTCTAACCGCTCCCTTCATCACCATGTTCGTTTACCATAGACTGTTACCTGATCTGCGTGCAATCACGTTAGCAATTGTCAGAAGCATCACGCTGATTACCGCTTTGAACAAGCCTACAGCCGTTGCATAGGAGAACCTGGAGTTTTCAATACCGATCCGGTATACATAAGTATCAATTACGTCGGATACCTCTCTTAAGACAGGGTTCTTAGCCAAGAGCAAAATATCCTCAAAACCTGCAGTGAGCAGGTTACCTATTGCAAGAATCATAAAGATGATAACAACAGGCATGATGGATGGTAATGTAATCGTGAAAATCTGTCTGAATTTGCTCGCACCATCCATATCTGCCGCTTCGTACATATGAGGATCCACTCCCGCAACTGCGGCCAAGTAAACGATGGAGGAGAATCCGATTTCTTTCCAAACCCCTGTGGTTACCAGGATCGCCCAGAAGTATTCAGGAATGGATAGGAAATTAATCGGTTCTTTAATCAAATTCATTTTTTCCATCAGAATGTTTACGCTTCCGTTATCGGTAGAAAGCAAGGAAACCACAAACCCTGATACGATAACCCAGGATAAGAAATGGGGTAAATAACTGACGGTCTGAACCAATCTCTTGAAGAACAGATGTCGCACTTCATTCAGCATCAGCGCAAGCAGGATCGGAGCTGGAAAGCCGACCAAAAACTTGAGTAAGCTGATAACGATAGTGTTTCGCATCACGTTCATAAACTCTGGAGACTCAAAGAACATCCGGAAATGCTTCATCCCTACCCAAGGGCTGTCTCCCATGCCTTTGAAGATATTAAAATCCTGAAACGACATCAGAATACCGTACATCGGTATATAACTGAAAATAAAAATGAGTGCGAGAGCGGGAAGTACCATTAACTGAATATCCCACTGTTTAAAAAAGCGAATGAATCCGTTGTCTCTCTTCCGTTTTGGAACAGTTTCCTGTTCTACGGATATTTGCGCCATGTCCAACCCCCCGTGTGTTCTATGCCATGAAGTTTTACCTGATGTCTAACATTGTAGAATAAATGATCCCATATAAACATTTGCCTATTCAACGAAAAATGATATTATTCAATCGAAAATTAAAACGCTTACAGCTTACGGGAGGGATGAGAAACCCCAAAAAAGCTCCTTTAACGGGGCAGGTAGTCTCATTCACCCTGGCATCTTAATCCCGGACATAGAAATTCCCCTAGCGTCAATAGTGTCAAGTTCATTTCACATGAACAGTTGTTCCACCATTCACTGCAAGGGGAAGTATCCATAAGCTCTATCAACATTTAACCGAGTGATCATGAAAAATGATACTAATCAATTAATAACGGCGGAATACACAATTCAAACCTATGGCTGTTAACTATAACGATGACGGGATCATATTAAGGACACACCGATATCAACAAAAATACAACGGTTGCGATTGATCGCAACCGTTGTATTAAAATTCTTATGACTTGCTCTTCACCCGTACAGGCGGAAGCAATTTATTCATATTCACCGTGCGCTTGATCTCCCAGGTTTCCGGCTGATCATGTTCATACTGTTCCAAATAGGCGATGACTTCCTTGGTAATCGGAGTCGGTGTTGATGCCCCTGATGTCACAGCCACTTTGCCTACGCCTTCAAGCCATTCGCGTTTAAGCTCCGTCACATCGCCAATGCGGTGAGCCGGTACGCCGGCTATCTCTTCGGATACCTGTGCAAGACGGTTTGAGTTATTGCTGCGCGGATCGCCGACCACGATGACCAAATCCGCCTGGCCCGCTTGCTCGGCTACAGCCTCCTGCCGAACTTGTGTTGCAAGGCAGATTTCATTATGAATCTCCGCCCCCGGAAATTTATCGAGCAGACTCTTCATGATATGCTTGATGTCCCATTGACTCATCGTTGTCTGGTTCGTAATGATGATTCGGGACGATTTGACCTGAAGCTGTTCGATCTCTTCTTCCTTCTCGATCAGATGCACGTGATCCGGTGCAATCCCGATCGCGCCTTCCGGTTCGGGATGTCCCTTCTTCCCGATATAAATGATCTCATACCCGTCCGCTGCCTTCTCCCGGATCAAATCATGGGTTTTCGTAACATCCGGACATGTTGCGTCGAGCGTGGTTAAACCTTTATCTCGCGCAAGCTTGCGTACTTCGGGAGAGACCCCGTGTGCGGTAAATATGACGGTGCCGCTCTCCACCTGGCTCAGGATTTCCATCCGGTTCGGACCGTCCAGGGTAATGATGCCTTCATCCTCAAAGGATTGCGTGACATGACTGTTATGCACAATCATGCCCAATATATAAATAGGCCGAGGAAGATCCAGATTCTGGGCCGCCTGACGTGCCAAGACCATAGCGTCAACGACACCGTAACAGTAACCTCTCGGTGATATTTTCAAGACTTCGATGATCCTCACCTGCTTTCCGTTGTCATACGTAAAGTATCCATTCTATTATAACCTATTCCAGCGGAGGAGCAAAGACGACGGGCAGCCAGACGATAAAGGTGCTGCCTTCCCCTCTTCGGGTAACAACCTCGACAGAGCCCTTGTGCTCATCAATAATCCATTTGGCGATGGATAAACCAAGTCCGGTCCCGCTCGTGATGCCTCTGGACTGATCCGCGCGATAGAAACGCTCGAATATAAACGGAACCTCATCCTTATCCATGCCGATCCCCGTATCCGAAATTCGCAGCCCGACCTGACCCTTGTACAGGACGACATCCAGGCTGACTTCACCCTCCGGCGTATACTTGAATGCATTCTCGATAAAGATGAACAGCATCTGCTGCAAGTAGTCCTTATTTCCTTCTACATAAACACCGTTCAGGACAGACAGCTCTCCGACATGCCACTCAGCGGTTTTATCAAGGAAATGAGCGCGCCGTGCGACCTCTTCAACCAAAGGCTGCAGAGGAACCGGATTCAGTTCAAAGGTCTGGCCGGTATCGGCTCGCGCCAGAGATAACATATCGTTCACCAGCCGACTCATCCGCTTCGCTTCATCGGATATATCTCCCACAGCTTCGAACGAGATTTGCTTGATCGTTTCTTCGTCCATATTCGCTCTCTCGCCAGGGGCTTCCGTCCACATCTTCTGGAGGAGATCCACATTCCCCCGGATGGTGGTCAGCGGCGTTCGGAGTTCATGGGAAGCATCCGATACAAACCGGCGCTGGGCCGCATAGGCATCTTCAAGCTCTTTGAAAAAGCTTTCCGTTCTCTCAAGCATCCCGTTAAACGTGCCGATTAACTGACCGATCTCGTCCTCGGGCCCATCGTATTCGATACGTACGCTGAGGTCGGTCCCCTTCTGGATCTGCTCCGCCGCCTCCGTGACCTTGCCGATTGGTTTCATGGATTTCCGGGCGAGGAACAAGCCAAAAGTGGAAGCAATGACCAGCGTTGCGGCGGACCCCATAATCAGGATCGATTGCAGACGGTCCATTGTCTGGTCGATTAGCCTTGTACTGGCACCGATTTGCAGCCAGCCAAATAACTTACCAGTATACTCTTCAAATACAGGCGCCTCCAGCAGAAGAAACGAATTTCCCTGAACCGAGAAGCGCTTATATTGCTGATCCGAGCTTAATGCTTTTTGAACTGAAGGCAGCTCAAATTGGAGGCCGCTAAACTCCATATTCCCTGATTTCCAAATTGCACCATTGTAAAAGGTATACAGCTGCACATATAAATCAGCAGCCTCTAAATTTTTTTCAGATTTACGATCGGGTAATAGAGAGACCGCTCCGTCGGTATATCCGATTTTATTTGCCTCTTGCTTCAATCGCTGCTTAAACTCCTCATACGTATACAAATGGACAAAGCCATACACCGCCGAGCTGAAAATCAGCAGTGTCACAAATAAAATGCCGGTATACCATGCTGTCAGTCTTAACCGAATGGACATGCTAGTTATCTCCTCTTAAAATATAGCCGGCTCCGCGAATCGTCTGGATCAGCCGTTTACCTCCATGTTCCTCGGTCTTTTGCCGGAGCATGGCGATGTAAACCTCCAGCACGTTGGACTCCCCGCTGTAGTCATAGCCCCATATTTTATCCATGATTAAATCGCGGGACAGCACCCGCTTCGGATTTTGCATAAACAGATGCAGCAGCTCAAATTCCTTGGCGGTGAGCTCCAGTCTTTGCCCGCTGCGAATGACTTCCCTTGCATCGGTATCCATCACGAGATCCTCGAAGGTCAGTCGGTGGTTAGAGCTATCATCCCCGGTTTTGCGGCGCAGCAAGGCCCGTACGCGGGCGAGCAGCTCCTCCAGCGCGAAGGGTTTGACTAAGTAATCATCCGCTCCGGTATCCAGTCCCTTGACCCGATTCTCCACCTCATCCTTCGCCGTCAGCATCAGCACCGGTGTCGTGCTTCCGCCTTCCCGGAGTCTGCGCAGCGCTTCAAATCCATCGACCTGAGGCATCATGACATCCAGAACGACAACGTCCGGGTCCTCACTCAAAATCACTTTCAAACCTTCCGCTCCGTTGGATGCGGTCAGGACGTCATAGCCCTCAAACGCAAGTCCCCTGCGCAGCATCGAAATAATCTTCTCATCATCATCTACAATTAATATCCGGGATCGCATAGCGGCATCTCCTCTATCTTCTAGCGTTAAATTTAGTACGACGTTACAATCCCATTATATCGGTCGTCTTAAGGACAAGACAAGCGGAAGGGAACGGTCCCTTCCGCTTGTTGTCACACATATCCAGGGTTACGGTTGTTGCTGCTGTTGGGTTAAATCGAATTGGTTCTTATCGCCGATCGTAAGCGGCAGATCAATCTTCTTGCCGTTACGAACCACATTCAGCGTAATTTTGTCTCCAACCTTCTTCGATTGTATCAATTCAATTAGATCCTTCGAGGTCGGATATTTCGTCCCGTCCACGCCCACAATGATGTCATATTGACGCAGGTCCGCTTCATAAGCCGGCGATCGGAATACGACACCGTCAACATAAGAACCTTCCGTTACGTCGGTCCCCAGGGACTGGGCAATTTGCGGAGTGACCGTTCCCAAGGTTGCCCCGATAAACGGAACCGGCTCTTTCGGAACTTCCTCGTTGTTCTTCAGGTATTCCACAACTTCCTTGATCGTGCTGGACGGAATCGCAAATCCGATCCCTTGCGCTTCCGCGCTGACGGCTACGTTCATCCCGATAACCTCCCCCTTCAGATTGAGAAGCGGTCCACCGGAGTTACCCGGATTAATCGAAGCATCGGTTTGCAGAAGATGCTCGTAATTCCGTTCAGCTTCACCATTCGTCCCTTGAATATCGATCTCGCGTTCCTTCGAGCTAAGTACGCCTGCGGTTACCGTATGCTCAAAACCGTGCGGGTTACCGATGGCAACAAGCCATTCACCGACCTTCAGCGAGTTGGAGTCGCCTAGCTGCACCGATGGAAAATCGGCCCCTTCGATTTTCAGAACGGCCAAATCGAGCTCATAGCTGGAACCGAGCAGCTTCGCTTCATATGGCTTTTTGGTACCCTGAACCGTCACTTGGATCACATCTGCGCCATGGATCACATGCTCATTCGTCAAAATGTATCCCGACTTCTCAAAGATGAAGCCCGAGCCGATGCCTGAAGGCTGAAGCTGGGATTCCTGACCTCCGTTGTTGCTGCTTCCACCGTTTCCGCCATTTCCTCCCTGGCTCGATTGTCCGCCGCCAAAGAAGTACCAGAACGGATCATTCATGTTCGGATTCGTGCTTTGACGATTGCTGCTGTTTACAAGCGTCTCGATCAGCACGACGGCTGGACTTGCCTGGTCAACAACCGCCGATACATCGCCCGGATTAGAAGGAATCATGGCCGATGCCGTAGTAGCTCCGCCGTTATCATCAACGCTAGCTGAAGTTTCATGGGCTGGCTCCGATGAATACGCCGCATCCGGCGTAAACAGATTCGTGCGGTCCGCGGCAAACATCAGGCTTGAGATCACGAGGACACCTGCCAAGAAGGACAACAGCACCGTCTTCACGGAATTTTTAGGCTTCTGGCTGTAGTTCCATTCTTTGTTTCTTTTCATCGAATCCATAGACCCGCCGCCCCCTTGGCTTCCGGAGGAATGTGACTGCGAGAAACCGGAGGATGGTATCGGTTTAACCGGCTGCGGAGCGGTAACCTCCACTTCCTGCGATTCCCGGCTCTGATATGGTCGCTCCGTCTGCTGATCATCGCGTTCATTGGGTATGGACTGAAACGGTCCGTAAGAATAGTAATAAGACGAATTCTTCGTGGATGCTTCCTCACGTCTCGGTGCTTCATTGTTATTCGACTCATTGTTCATTCCCTCATCATCCGGATACCCGTAGCGCTTTCTTTGGTCGTCCATAGGTCTACCTCCTATTTAAAATCACTTGCTTCCAAGTGGTTTAATTGATTAACTGTTCTTATTGTGTACTATAAACCTTAATAGTACCTTAAAAACAATTAAAAGGCAGATAAAAAGAAAGCCGGGCGGCGTCAAGGGAATCTGATCCGAATGGAATCGCTATATTTTGACCCATCCCTTCCGGTGGGCATAAATCGCCAATTGCGTGCGGTCTTCCAGCTCACACTTCATCAGCAGATTGCTGACATGAGTTTTAACCGTTTTAATGCTGATATGCAGCTCTTCGCCGATCTCTTTGTTGCTCTTGCCCTCGGCAATGAGCAGCAGCACTTCTTTCTCGCGCTCGGTAAGCCCGGAATCATCGCCGTTCACCATATGTCGGCGGATCCCGCGGGTGAGTGCTTCCGACACGTCTTTGGTCATGACCGGCATCCCCCTGAACGCTCCCTGAAGAGCGTAGATGAGTTCGTCAGCTGAAACGGTCTTCAGTACATAACTGACAGCCCCCGCCTCAATGCACTCAACCACAAGCTCATCTTCTAGAAAGCTGGTCAGAATCACAATCTTCTGGTCCGGGAACTCGGACATGACCGCACGCGTGGTCTCTGCCCCGTTCATCACCGGCATCATCAGATCCATAAGAATGAGATCAGGCCGGTCTGCCTCATCTCCATTTCTTAACATATCAACAACCTCTTGGCCGTTTGCTGCCTCTCCGATCACTTCAAATCCCGGATCCAGCGACAAATACGTTTTTAATCCCATACGAACCATATCATGATCATCCGCCAGCAATATCCGAATCGTACCCATAATGATGTTGTCCCCTCTCTACTCCACTGGCTCAGCCAGCTCTTCCTGTTCCTTGCTCTCTTCCGCAGCCGGTCCCTGACTACCCTCGGCCTCAAATAGCGGAATATTTACGCGAACTGTCGTTCCTGCACCCTTTTTGCTTATGATATCGACCTGGCCACCAAGCTTCTCGGCTCGCTCACGCATCGTGGACAGCCCGTATGAGCCCTGCTTGCCTGCCACCTCGTCAAACCCGATCCCGTCGTCGCTGATGCTTAAAATAACGCGTTTCTGATCCTCACGAAGCGACATGCTGACAAGGCTTGCACCGGCATGTTTCACAATGTTGGCTACGGCTTCCTGGATAATCAGGAACAGCTGATGCTCAATTGCATCGGATACCCCGCCGTAGAGCTCCACATCCTTCATGCCCTTCAGGCCATTTTGGCGGCAGTAATCCGGAAACCACCGTTCGAGTGCCTCCTCCAGGGTTCTTCCTTCCAGTTCAACAGGCCGAAGCTGTGCAATCAGCGCCCGCATCTGCTTCTGTGCCACGTGAGACATCTCAATCAACTGACCGAGCACTTTATCGCCGTGCTCCGGGTTTCTCTTCAGAACCGCCGGAAGCGATGAAGCCGACATATGAATCGCGAACAACTGCTGACTGACCGTATCATGCAAATCCCTTGCCATCCGGCGTCGTTCCTCAAGCACGGCGGCTTCCGCGGCGATCTCTTTCTCAATGACATCCTGCTCGCCCAGGCGCTGCAGCAGCTTCATCTTCTTCTCCAGCGCTTCCGTCATTCCGTTAAACTCATCGTATACTCTGGCAAAAGAACCGTCTTCCATAGCCGGCAGCCGCACATTCAGATTTCCTTTGGCAACCTGCAGCATGTTCAGATGGAGCAGGTCCAGCGGTCGCTGAATGCGCTGCCCCGCGATGTATCCCGCAATCCCCGTAAACAGAAGTACACCGACCGTGTAATACACCCACAGCCGGTTATCTTCAATATGTATGTAGCCGGATTGGTTTGCTGTATACAGGAAAACAGCAACCCCGGCTCCAATCAACAGAAAGTAAAACAGTATCACCCATTTGGTATTTTTCAATATTCCCATCATAACCGTTATCCTACCCTATTCACTTTGACATCACCGATAAATACGCTGACGGTGATGCGTATTTTCTTACCGGCTTCCCTGTAATGCGGGCTTTCCAGTCCGGCATTGCTCATAAAGCCGCTGCGGCTTTCCTCCAGCACCTTCATATCGCCAATGAAGGAGTTGGTCGTGACATGAATGCCGACATCCGAATCATTAGGAACGAATACCTTGACATCCCCGATAAACGCCGAGATGTTGATTTTCGTTTCTCCGTAAGGGATTTGAGCTTTGGTCAGATCCAGCACCGTATCACCGATGAACTGGGAGATATTTGTCGGCTTCAGCTGAAAATAATCTTTTCCCATATGCACGTCCCCGATAAAAGAGGACTTGTTCACCGCATCATGGCTGTGCCAAGATTGATGATGATGGTGTTGATGTTGGTGCTGTTCATCCTTATAATCCGATCCGTTGCCGTAGCTTTTGCCGTTATCGTCAAAATCCACATGAACTCTGAACTTGCTGCGATCCTGATGCTCCTGGCGCGGGCGATCCTGATGCTGTCCCTGCCAGCGGTAACCCTTGCCCTGCTCATGAAAATCCGGTGATCCTGGTTCGCGATCGGGCAGGATATTCTCAGACTTGTCAGCCTTGTCTGGCTTGCCAAATCTCCGTTCGAATTCTTCATCCAGGGAAGAATCCAGCGGACGCGCTTCAGGCGGATCGGGAATGTTGTAATGCTCGCTACGATGCGAGCTAAAGTCATCCGGACTTGGCGGCGATGGCGGCGGCGTATGAGGTTTCGGTTTGAAAATGACCTGCAGTCCAAACCCAATCAAGATAATAGGAATCGCATACTTGATCAGATCGCCAAACGAGAAGTCAATCAAATTCAGGTTTCTTCCAAGAAAATACGACCCGATAATGATCGGCACGACAGAGCCCCATAGTGCCCCTCCGCGGGCATAAATTAAGCTTTGCAGCCCGAACCAGATGATGAACACCGGCCAAAAAGTCGAGAATATATAACCAAGGTCCACATGTATCATATCAAGCTGATTTAGAAGAAACACCACACCAATACCGATGAGCAGCAATCCGTTGCTAAGCTGGCTCCATCCTTTTCTACTCATGGTCATCCCCTTGCCTTCCAGTTCTATTTTTTCTTAACTACAGTGTACAACATATTGCGATGAACAGGTTAGCGGCGGTGGAATGAAGTTGATCTCGGTCTAGAGACGGAGTCCATGGATAAAAATGGAAGTAGAGCCATAATAAAAGACCCCCGCTAAAGCGGAGGTCTTATTTTTGCACGAACGGGCGCTGGCATCTACACCTTAACGGTTTGTTGGATGGTCCCCTGGTGTGTTCAGTTCGCCAAACTCAGCATCAAACTTCTCGTTCGGTTTTTTGTAGTTCTCTTGAACTTTGGAATTCCCTTTTGGGTTGCTGGCTATGCTGGTATCTTCAGCAAACTCAGCGTTAAACTTTTCATTCGGCGTTTTAAAGTTCTCTTGTACCTTGTTCTTTTTAGCCACAGTATTCACCTCCCTGTTCATATGCAATACCATCATCCTCTTCAGGGGTTTGGCCCCCGAAAAGTAGTATGTGATGAACAGGGAGGCATTATTCTTAAATGTTTACTGCCAATCTACGCGCCAAAATCACCCTAAATGGCTTCCTCCAAAACGGATGCCGGCAGGAAACGATAGGTCTCGATCGCGTTATCCAGGGTTCTGAGCATTTCCTCCGTGCATTTGCCGCTTCCGGTTTTAATGACCTGTACCTCGACGTCCTTCTTCCCCCACTCCTTAAACACTTGTTTGGTTGTGGAGAAATAAAGATCGATTTTTTGCCCTTTGATCGCTGATCCGATATCCGCTACGATTCCATAACCATAACCCGGTATATAGAGAATACTGCCAAGCGGAAAAACATCCGGATCCGCGGCAATCGTTGATAGCGTATTTCGATCCCGCTTCACCTTCACCCCGGAATAGGTGATTCCATATTGAGGATGTCCCGGCTTCTTCCCGGTCGATTCATAACCTGCCGTATAGCCCGTAGCGGTGACCTTCACCGTATGCAGCACCTGGTCCTCCCTAGGAGCAAGCACGGGCATGGATTCGCGTTTCTTGCCAGGCACGCTGGCCTTAGGCCCCGTATCCGGAACATCCAAGTATCTATTCATATCGCTAAAACCTGCTACTCGAAGCGCATAGAAGCGAGACATTTCCACGTAATCGGAGCCTTGAAATTCCCCGGACGGATCATACACATTTCTTAAGTCTGTTGAATCATAGGATTCGCTTAGAATCAGATTATGGGCATCTACTATTGAAGAACCTGCACTGAACAAGACGGCTGATAAAATAAAACCAGCAAAAAACCTCTGCCATTTTTTCCATTGGATCATGTGAGTACCTCCCCCTTACTAGCGAGGGTTCCCACTTCCCAAAAAGAATATACGTGATGGCAGAGGTTTGCATGTCCCTACGTTACTTAAGCTTAAAGCTAAACTTAAACGACGTGGGTGTTAATTTCTTCACGAAGCTTGAGGATGATCTCGTCGAGCGGCTGGGCCCCGATATCCCCTTCGCCGCGTTTGCGAACGGAAACCGCACCAGCATTTTTCTCGTTCTCGCCAACGATGAACATGTAAGGAATCTTCTCGAGCTGCGCTTCCCGAATCTTGTAGCCCAGCTTCTCGTTTCGAAGATCCGGCTCTACGGAGATACCGGCGAATTGAAGCTTCTCGGCCACTTCCTTGGCATAATCCTCAAAGGCATTGGAGACCGGAATGACTTTCACCTGTACCGGTGACAGCCACAGCGGCAGCGCACCCGCAAAATTCTCAAGCAAGAACGCAGTGAAGCGTTCCATGGTGCCCAGAATACCGCGGTGGATCACGACCGGACGATGCTTCTGGCCATCGTCGCCGACATATTCCAGTTCAAAGCGCTCAGGCAGCAGGAAGTCGAGCTGAACGGTTGACAGCGTCTCTTCCTTGCCTAGAGCCGTACGGATCTGAACGTCGAGCTTCGGACCGTAGAAGGCAGCTTCGCCTTCGGCCTCATAGAACGGCATATCCAGGCTTTCGACAACTTCGCGCAGCATGCGCTGGGACATTTCCCACATTTCATCATTCTGGAAATACTTCTCGGTATCCTGCGGATCCCGGTAAGAAAGACGGAAGCGGTAGTCATGGATGCCAAAGTCCTTATAAACCGTCATGATCAGCTGAATGACCCGTGCAAACTCTTCCTTGATCTGATCCGGACGGCAGAAAATATGCGAGTCGTTCAACGTCATCGCGCGCACCCGATGCAAGCCGGTCAGTGCACCGGACATTTCATAGCGGTGCTGCATGCCAAGCTCAGCAATACGGATCGGCAGATCCCGGTAGCTGTGCATATCGCTCTTATATACCATCATATGGTGAGGACAGTTCATCGGACGAAGAACAAGCTCCTCGTTGTCCATCTCCATTTTCGGGAACATATCCTCCTGATAGTGCTCCCAGTGACCGGAGGTTTTGTACAGTTCCACGTTTCCGAGCACAGGCGTGTACACGTGCTGGTACCCGAGGCGCTCTTCCATGTCCACGATATAACGCTCCAGGGTACGGCGCAATTTCGCACCGTTTGGCAGCCAGATCGGCAGGCCTTGTCCAACAAGCTGAGAGAACGTAAACATTTGCAATTCCTTGCCCAGCTTACGATGATCACGCTTCTTGGCTTCTTCCAGCAGATGAAGATGCTCATCGAGCTGCGCTTTTTTCACAAACGCCGTACCGTAAACGCGCTGAAGCATTTTGTTCTTGCTGTCGCCGCGCCAGTATGCGCCCGCCACGTTCATGAGCTTGAATACTTTGATCTTGCCGGTTGAAGGGACATGAGGTCCACGACAGAGATCAAAGAACTCGCCTTGCTCATAGATCGTAATAACGTTGTCCTCAGGCAGGGCATTGATCAATTCCAGCTTGTACGGATCCCCGAGCTCGCCGAAGATGCGCAGCGCTTCCGCACGGCTTACTTCCTTGCGGACAATCGGAAGATTCTCGCCGATAATGCGTTCCATTTCCTTCTCGATCTTTTGCAGGTCCTCCGGATTCAAAGGCTCTTCCAGATCCATGTCATAGTAGAAGCCGTCCTCAATGACCGGACCCACGCCCAGCTTTACTTCTTTGGCTCCATACAAACGCTTGGTCGCTTGAGCCAGCAAATGCGCTGTACTATGACGCATCACTTCAAGCCCTTCGGGCGTATCCTGCGTTACGATCTCGATCAAAGCTCCGTCCTGAAGCGGTGTCGAAAGATCCACGACGATCCCGTCCATTTTTCCTGCGACCGCATTCTTTCGAAGTCCGCTGCTGATTGAAGCAGCCACATCCTCAATACTGCTGCCCGCCTCATACTCCCGTACGGAGCCGTCAGGCAATTTAATGCTAATAGCCACCTTGTATTCCTCCCAAGAAAAAGAATTTCACGTTTCTTCCATATATGAAGGACGCGTTAGTCTCCCCGCGAAGACAGGCATGGACCGCTGAGGTGCCCGCCAAGACTTCAACGAAAGATACCGGAACATGCAAAAAACACCCGTCCCGCGAAGGGACGAGTGTTATACCCGTGGTTCCACCCTAATTCGATCTCTTTCATCACCTTATGTACTGGGTACATAAACGATTAAGATCCTTCATCAGCATTGAGTAACGGTCATGAACCGGTGAAGCCTACTCATCCGCATTCATCATGACGTGCGGGTTCGACGACACAGCTACAAAGGGGTAAATCAATGGTGAACCGGAGGAAATTGCAGCCGAGGTTTCCTCTCTCTGAGCGGTCAAATCCAAAATTGATTCATGTCTTTGTCAGAGCTTTTACGTGAATTTATCAGTAATTATAATCCTGACCGCTTCGATGCGTCAAGTCATCATTCGTCCGCTACCGAGAAGCGCGCTGCATTCGGGACAGCTGCAGCATACTTCGGCGCGGTTATCAAAGATATGGGCCAACGTCACGATGACGGGAAGCTCAGGCTGCCTCGTGTGGATAATCATGCGGGCCGGAGATACCGAAATCAGCGTACTGACCACCATATCTTCAATCTCCATATCCTGGTCCAGCCTTTCCATAACGAGTCCTTCATCCCGAGGGCGTTCAATCGGGCGAAGATTGCCATCCAGCAGCAGGAACTCTTCCTCCCCCTTATGAATGACGTGAACCAGCGGCATTTTGGGCTCCTGAAAATAAACAAAATATTTCAGCAGACTGACGAACTCCTCGTACTGCTGATCCAGCATAAATTCATCCACTGCATACTCCGCCATCTCGCGGAGCTCCTGTTCATAAGACTGAAGCCGGAAGGTTATAAACCCATCCAGATTAAGCTCAGGCGCCTCGTTCAGGCATTGATATATGCCTTCCGACAGCTTGCGTCTGCGGCTCTGCCAGAAGTCCCCGGACGGGCCTTCCTCTTTTTGCAGGAGCATCAAAAACCACTGCAGGATCCGCCCCGCTTCTTCCTCATCATCAAACTCGAATTCCGAGAACATTAACCGTGCAGCAATCTCCTGCTCTTTCTCTTCCATAATATAAGCAGTGACTGCTTCGGCAGTGAGCCGGCGCAGCGTGTCGGCCGATGCGGTCCATGAGGACAGCGGAAGCTTGCCGGAGCACGTCCAAATCACGCGGTCATCCGAAGCGCTGAATGTGAATTTCAGCTGCTTGCATTGTTTATGTAGCTCTTTCTGCTTGTCTGACAATATACGGTGAAAAGCCTTTTTCTCGTCTTCCGTCCGTGTACCGACAGAAATGCTGAACAGTTCCATGGAATCACTCCTTTCGAGTTCCCTTTTCAGTATATGGGGACCCGCTCGGGGATATACGGAACTCCTGCTTGGAAAAACAAGCAAGTCCGGAAAATATCTAATCAACGGCCGCATCCTAAATATGTCCATCAACGCACATACTCTCTGATCCAAATTAAAAAGGCGGACCGAGTTGCTCGGCCCGCCTTACGGATCTTCATGAAGTATAGAATTAGTTCTGCATGACGAAGTCGCGCTCAACGGTGCTGTTATCTTCGAACACGCGCAGAATATCATACCGGGTGTTGCGTTGAGCCGGGATGTTGCCGGTCTCCCGGATCAATTGAATAATCGATTCAATATTGACCTTATAGACGGCTCCTGCGGAAGAAACCACGTTCTCCTCCATCATCGTGCTGCCAAAGTCATTACAGCCGTAGCTGAGTGACAGCTTGCCGATTTCAGGTCCCATCGTTACCCAGGACGACTGCAGATTCGGAACGTTATCGATCGCCAAGCGACCGATGGCTACCGTCTTCAAGTACGCCTCCGGCGTTTCGCGCTCGCGCTTAAGGTTCGTATTGTCCGGCTGGAACGTAAATGGAATGAAGGCCAGGAAGCCTTTGGAATCATAACCGTTCTGAATGCATTCATCCTGCGCATCACGTACGCGAAGCATATGTAGCGCACGCTCTTCCATCGTTTCGCCCAGACCGATCACCATGGTAGCCGTCGTGTTCATGCCGACTTTATGGGCCGTTTGCATGACATCCATCCACTTGCGCCATGTGCCTTTCAGTCGACTGACCTTTTTGCGGATACGATCATCCAAAATCTCGGCCCCGCCGCCAGGCAATGAGTCCAGACCCGCGCTGTGAAGCTCGCGCATCACCTCTTCGAGCGTAAGCCCGGAGATCTCCACCATTTTCATAATTTCCGCCGGGGAGAACGAATGCATCGTGATGTTAGGAAACCGCTTCTTAATGTTGCGAAGCAGGTCGGTATAATAATTGAAAGGCAAATCCGGATTAACGCCGCCCTGCATCAGAATCTCAGTACCGTTCACATCCTCGGTTTCCTGAATCTTCTGGAAGATTGTTTCATCGGGCAGTACATAGCCCTCGGAAGAGCCGGGTCTGCGATAAAAAGCGCAAAAACGGCAGAATACATCACATATGTTTGTGTAATTGATATTCCGGCCGATAACAAATGTCGTGATAGGATCCGGATGCAGACGCTTTGTCATCACATCCGCCGCATGACCAATTTTCTCAATCTCATCACTTTCAAAAAGCGTTACGGTATCTTCCAGGTTCAAACGCTCACCGCGTAAAGCTTTATCCAATATACGGTTTACCGCACTCATTCTTGCAGCCTCCCTACTTAGAGCAAAATAACAAATCACCAGCAAAACTTTTTCTATCTCATCCTACCACAATCCGGCATTAAAAACGACATCCCGTCCGTGACAGGATGCCGAATTCTATGATTTGGCAAATCTTTAGTAACTGGCAGCAAAAGCCCGATCCAGATCAGCAATCAGATCGTCCACATCCTCGAGTCCGACCGAGAAACGAAGCAAGCCATCCGTAATTCCGCGTTCATGCCGAACCTTCTCGCCCATGGCCGCATGCGACATCATTGTCGGATACGACAGGATGCTCTCCACGGCTCCCAGGCTGACCGCTACCAGCGGCAGCTTCACATGGTTCAGCACGTGCTTGGCGCGTTCGCCTGAGCCGACGTCAAAAGAGATGACCGCGCCATAACCGCTCGATTGCTTCTCATGGACTTCACGTCCCGGATGATTCAAGAGGCCAGGGTAGTACACTTGCTCAATGTCGCTTCTCCCTTGCAGCCAGGCCGCCAGCTTGGCCGCGCTTTGCTCGGAGTGGGCCATACGTGTGCTGAGTGTTTTCATTCCGCGCATAAGGAGCCAGGAATCCTGGACCCCAAGGACCGTGCCCAAACCATTTTGCAGCTGCTTCAGTTGGTCTCCCAGCTCCTCGGTTCTGGCTACCGCGAGACCTGCCAGCACATCGCTGTGCCCGCCAAGGAATTTGGTCGCGCTATGGATCACGATATCCACGCCGAATTCAATCGGACGCTGGTAAAACGGCGTCATGAACGTATTATCCAGCAGGGTAAGCAGGCCATGCTCCTTCGCCCAATCCGTCACCGCACCAATGTCGGTAATTTTCAGGGTCGGGTTTGAAGGGGTTTCCATATAGACGGCTTTCGTATTCGCTTTGAGGGCCGCCTTCACCTGATCCAGATCGGTCATGTCCACGAAGGTGCTCTCGATGCCCATACGGCTTAAAATGCTGGTCAGCAAGCGGTAGGTTCCGCCGTACACATCCTCCGTCACGATCATATGATCCCCCGCACTGAGCAGCATGAACGAGCTGGAGATCGCTGCCATACCGGAAGCATAAGCGAAACCGCGTACGCCTCCCTCCAAAAGGGCGATATAATCCTCCAGCGCCTGCCGAGTCGGATTGCCGGAACGGCTGTAATCGTGTTGCGGCGGGTTAAAGATGTCTTCATGGTGAAACGTCGAGGCTTGATAGATCGGAACGCTTGAGGCGCCGGTTGCCCGGTCGATTTCCCCGCCGAAATGCAATAGTTTTGTCTCGAAACGCAGTTCTTCCTCGTGTCCCCGTTTAGCAGCTAACTGCTTGGTTTGCGTTTCCAATCCGGATGGACCTTTATCGATGCTCATTCTCCCGTGCTCCCTTCCACTTCAGCCATGGCCGCGCTCAGTGCAGCATCCAAATCCGCGATCAAGTCATCCGCATGCTCGATGCCGACCGAGAACCGGAGCAAGCGGTCATCCACGCCGATTGCTTCCCGAATCTCAAGCGGGATGTCCGCATGGGTCTGAACAGCAGGGTATGTCATCAGGGACTCAACGCCCCCCAGGCTTTCTGCGAACGCAATCAGCTTAATGTGCCGCAGCACGGGCTCCACATAACGGGCGTCCTTCACCTTGAAGGAGAAGATGCCCGTGTTGCCGCTGGATTGACGATTCTGGATGTCATGTCCCGGATGGTCCGGCAGGGCAGGATAATACACCTCGCCGATCGCCGGGTGAGTTGTCAAAAACGTTGCCACTGCGGTTGCATTCGTCTCGTGCCGATCCATACGCAGCGCAAGCGTCTTCATTCCTCTCATCAGCTGATAGGAATCCGTCGGGCTTAACACAGCGCCGATGGAGTTATGAAGGAAAGCCATCTCCTCCGATAGTTCCTTGCCCTTCGTTACGATGATCCCCGCCAGCACATCGTTATGTCCTCCCAAATACTTGGTGGCGCTATGTATAACGATATCCGCCCCAAGCTCGATGGGTCTTTGGAAATATGGAGTAAGCAGCGTATTATCCACAATGCTGATCAGTTGATGGTGCCTTGCCCATGTACAGACGGCTTCGATATCCGTAATCATCATAAGCGGATTGGTCGGCGTTTCGATAAATACAGCCTTCGTGTTGGGCCTTCTTGCCCCTTCCAGCGCATCCAGGTCATTCGTATCCACGTACGTAGCTGTAACGCCGAACTTGGACATAATCCGCTCCAGCAGCCTATACGTCCCACCATACAGATCCAGCGATACAATCAGATGGTCCCCTTGACCGAACAAAGCAAAAATCGTCTGAAGGGCAGCCATGCCCGAGCTGCAAGCAAAGCCGGCATCGCCGGATTCCAGCTCGGCGCAGGCGTCCTCCAGTACCGACCGGGTCGGATTTTTCGTACGGGCGTAGTCAAACCCCGTGCTCTGGCCTAATTTGGGATGGCGGTATGCCGTAGCCTGATAAATCGGAAAATTCACGGCTCCGGTTACCGGTTCTTGCACCGAGCCGATCTGTGCCAGCCGGCTCTCTATATTAAAAGGTTTCTTCTCCATCACAAACTCTCCTCCCGTATACTGCTATATTTGCGGACCAATATCGTATGGCGTTTCCTGATATACATAGTAATTGAGCCAATTAGTAAATAATAAGTTTGCATGCGCCCGCCATATGGACGGAGGCGTCCTTGTTGGATCATTATTCGGGTAATAGTTCCGCGGCAGTTCGATGTCCATGCCCTTGGCAACGTCCCGGTCATACTCCCACTTCAGAGAGTCCGCATCATACTCGGAATGCCCCGTGGCAAAAATCTGCTTTCCATCCCGGCTTGATACCAAATAAATGCCTGCTTCCTCGGACTCGGACAGGATGACCAAATCGTCAATGCCTGTAATGTCCTCGCGCCGAACTTCCGTATGACGGGAATGCGGAACAAAGAACATTTCGTCAAATCCGCGGAGCAGCTTGGTACATGTTTCATTGATCGTATGCGGAAATACGCCGAAGCATTTTTCCTCGAGGCTGTATTTCGGCACGCCGTAATGATAATAAAGTCCGGCTTGCGATGCCCAGCAGATATGGAGCGTGGAGGTCACATGCGTCTTGGTCCATTCAAAAATTTCAGTAAGCTCATCCCAGTAATTCACTTCTTCAAACTCCAACTGCTCGACCGGAGCTCCTGTAATGATCATGCCGTCAAAGCGACGGTTCTTCACTTCTTCAAAGGTTTTGTAAAATGATTTCAGATGCTCAGCCGACGTATTCTTCGAAATGTGCGAACTCGGGTGAAGAAGGACAACATCCACCTGGAGCGGGGAGTTACCGATCAATCGCAGCAGTTGGGTCTCCGTCGTTTCCTTGGTAGGCATCAGGTTCAAAATAGCGATCCGCAATGGGCGGATATCCTGATGAAATGCGTGACTCTCATCCATGACAAAAATGTTTTCTCCAGCCAGAACTTCCTTTGCCGGCAAGGCATCCGGAATTTTAATTGGCATCGTGGCTCACTCCTTCGAAATATGAAATGATACATCCATAAAAAAGCTGTGAGAAAGAGCGTTAGACTGTATAAACGCAAGAAGACCTTTCTCAAAGTAGAGAAAGGTCATCATATACGTATCACAATGCGCCTCTCTCATCTGTCAGACTATACAACGGCTTCGAAGAAGCGTCGTATCTCCTGCAAGAATTAGCACCGTGCGATGTTGCCGCCGGTTGCCGGGTTTCATAGGGCTAGTCCCTCCACCTGCTCTTGATAAGATTTCGCTTTATTCAGTTGTCTTAAATTGTTCGTAATTGATACTTACTTTAAATCATTCCCAATTTTTCGTCAAGAACCTTTTCATAAAGTCCGTCACACTTCACCGAAGGTTTCCATACCCTGTACCGTGGCCCCTGGCTGGACCGGATTTCAACTTGAAAGGTCCTACACCCGGCGTTATACTAGACAAGTGCTGTTTAAAACCGAGTATGAAAGAGGTGACATGGAAGATGGACGGTGACCCGAGCCAGAAACTGGATGCACAAGACGCACAACCGCATAGGATTAAGATCAGCTTACCGGCAGAGGGCGGCGTTATTTTTCATGCGCTTTTTATCGTATTCTAACCTTCCTTGATTATGCCCGTATACCGGTGGGCTGATATCCTGTGCCTTTACTGCTTAACCAAGCAGCTTGAATTTGACAAAGGAGTGATATCAGATGAAAATCCGGTTGGTCGATTCGGGCGTATTTACCCCTGTTGATGACATCGAAATGACGCTGACACCTCCGGCCAGCGGCTTCTACTGGCTGGATGCGGATGTGGATGATTTAGCGGAACTGCAGCCCCTCTTCTCCCTGCATGATCTTGCGGTTGAGGATTGCCTCAGTGAAGAGGAGCAGCGTCCCAAAATTGAAATATACGAGAACCACTATTTTATCGTCGTGAACAGCATCCGGTTTGACGACGAAGAGATTTTCCTTCGGGCATTGAATGTTTTCCTGGGCAGACATTTTATTATTACGGTGACCAAGCAAAAGATCCACGAGCTGCGCACCGTTAAACCGCTTCTCTGGGAGGATGAAGTCAGCACGCCTGACCGCTTCCTCTATCTCTTGATCGACCTTGTGACGGACAACTATTTCTCCGTCGGGGACCGCATCGAGGCGCGGATTGAAAAGCTGGAGGAAGACATTCTGATGCATACCAAAAAATCCCACCTCAGCGAGATCATCGGTCTGCGAAGCGAGATTCTTTGGTTGAAAAAGGTGCTTGGACCGCAGAAGGAAGTTATCAATACACTTAACAAAAAAGATCTCCGGCTGATCGATGACCAGCTGCAAAAATATTTCAGCGATATCTATGAAAATGCCGTGAAAATTTCCGAAACATTCGAAACCTACCGGGATCTCATGGGGAACCTTCGAGAGGCTTACCAATCCAGTATCGCCAATCGGGCCAATGAAATCATGCGCGTGTTTACCGCCATTACAACGATCTTCATTCCACTGACGCTGATTACAGGCATCTACGGCATGAACTTTGACAATATGCCTGAGCTTCACTGGGAATATTCTTATTATGTAGTTATAGGCGTCATGATTTCTGCCGGTGCTCTCATGTTTTATCTGTTCCGTAAGAAAGACTGGATATGAAGCTCTCGAAACCATCAGGACGGATCTCCCTGCCGCAAGGGAATCCGTCCTGTTTTCATTACCTGGAATTAGCCTGCGTTCGCTTTACCAGGTTCTTCCCGCCGAAAGCGAATCCTGATCAGGCGCAGCCGCTCATACAGCTTCTCCGTTCCGCCAATCTCTTCTACCTCTCCATTGTGGGCTTGTCCTTCTCCATATACCCGTTGTAATACGGGTTTAAGAAATGTATCGCCCAGCTCTTCAAAAGCCTTCCATACCGTCGCCTGCTCTGTAGCCGTCATCGTGTTCAGCTCAACCTCCAGCAGCTGCTCCGTATCATAACCTTCCTTCTCAAGGCCCTCCAATTCCTCAACCAAATCTCGACGAGATAACGAAGTGCGTTCTTCCAGCTCGGTCAGCGAAGCTCCCTCAGCTATGCCAAGCAGCATCGTACGGCGAATTCGGAAGCGGTCCAGCTCTTGCTTATATCGCTGCTCCTTCTGCTTATAAAGCCAGGACAAGAACACCTCTTCCTGCAGCTGCTTATCAACCCAATCCAGTGGAAAGGTTGTGGTTCGCTCGATTCCTGACGTGATCTCCAGCCACTCCGCCCCATGCTCTGAAGACTTGCTGATTCCGATTCCCGGAAGCTGCAGCAGCTCTTCCTCGTTCTGGGGGATGAAGGCGCTAATCATGCGCAGCACCCGATTGCTGGCAATGAAATAAGGTGCTTTTCTTCCGGAAGCCGCCTTTCTCCTGCGCCAGGCACACAGCTCCGTGTACAGCTCCTCCGAGCCATACAGCTCACTGTAGCACTGCAGCTTCTGCACCCCAAGATTCTTGCCTCCAGTCTCTCCCGGTTCGTGGAATACCCCCTCCACAAGCGGCCGGAACCCCTCTCCAAGCTTCTTCGCTAATTGATGTCGATACACGCATAATAACTCATTCCATGAATTCCCTTCATACCACTCATCATCGGATACTTCACCGTCCGGTTCCATGTTCCGCCAGCCGAGCCGCCATCCTCCCTCTTCCTCACCGATCCATACTTGAGCAGAACGGAGGTGACCTGACTCATCCGCTCCGCTCATCTGATTCATGAATACAATTTGCATCCCTCGAATACCTCCCGTTTAGCATTCAGCACAACGATGGAACAACGCAAAAAAGCACCTCTCCTCCGCCGCAGCGACAAAGAAAGGTGCTTCCCGTTCCATACGTTATACTGTTGAATTCATAATACCATAATCTGTAATAAAGTCAAACTCATTTTGGCTCACTCTATATAACAAATAAAGTTAAGCTTGAACGCTCTTGGCCTCATCTACTGCAAGCTTGGCCAACGCCAATGCACCGCAGAGACCCGCATTATCGCCGAGCATCGGCGGAACGATGAACTGATCAATCCCGTCATGAAGGCTTGGATGCTGTACATATCCGGCCAGCAGCTCCTGAAGCTTCGTGCGGATCAGCGGGAACAGCTGCTCCTGCTTCATAACGCCTCCGCCCATCACGATTCGCTGAGGGGACAGAATGAGGACATAATTCATCAGCGCTTGTGCCAGATAATAAGCCTCCATCTCCCAAGCCGGATGATCCGGCGTCAATTCCACACCGGGAACTCCCCAACGTTTGCCAAGAGACGGTCCGGCTGCAAGCCCCTCCAGACAATCTGCATGATAAGGACAGGTCCCTTCATACCGGTCTTCCGGATGGCGGCGCACATAAATATGCCCCATCTCCGGATGAGACAATCCGTGGATCAATTCACCAGCTACCACGGCGCCTGCTCCTACTCCCGTTCCAATGGTGATATACAGACAGCTATCCAGTCCCTGGGCAGCGCCCCATGTATATTCTCCAAGAGCTGCTCCGTTTACATCGGTATCAAACCCAATCGGAACATTAAAACGCTCTTCCAATGCTTTGACAATATTGTAATTGCTCCAATGCGGCTTTGGTGTCGTTGTAATGCAGCCATAAGTCGGGCTGCCCTTCACCGGATCAATCGGCCCGAAAGAACCGACTCCGATCGACTCTATATCCTTATCAGCAAAAAAGTTAAAGACATTTGCCATGGTTTCTTCAGGGGTTGTTGTCGGGAAGCTCACTCGCTCCACAACCGTTCCATCCTCCATACCCACGCCGCAAACGAACTTGGTTCCTCCTGCTTCAATTGCTCCAAGTAAACTCATGCTTCTTCCATCCTCTCCACGATGTGCTGTGCCTTGTTCTCTATATAGTTGCTAACAAGCTCTATTCGAAGCATATGTAAACATGGTGCTCCCGTCAAGTCTGCCCGCCTCTTTCTCTGCTTCTGCCCGTTCCTGACGCGGCCAGTAACAGCCATGAGAACAAAATAATGACCGCCGTCCACGCCCACGCCAGCCCGCTCTCGCCATTGCTTACCGCAACGTAAATCGCCGTGGGCAGCGTTTGCGTAACGCCCGGTATATTGCCTGCAACCATCCAGGTTGCCCCAAATTCCCCTAAACCTCTGGCAAAGGCCAGTATGAACGCCGAAATTCCCGCCCTGCGAACAAGCGGCAGCGTAATCCAGCGAAGGACCTGCCATTCGCCGGCCCCGGCCGATCGCGCCGAATCCTCAAGCTCCGGGTCCACAGACTCAAAGCCCACCCGCATGCTCTGATACACAAGCGGAAACGAGACCACGATAGCCGCTATGACCGCGGCTCCCCAACTAAAAATGATGGGTCTGGCAAACAGCCATTCGGCAGCTGAACCTATCCAGCTGTTTCTGCCCAGCATGACAAGCAGAAGAAAGCCAACCACCGTAGGCGGAAGCACGAGCGGAAGCATCAGCAGCGTTTCTACCGCCGTCTTGCCGACAAACGAGCGCCGGGACATCCAGCGTGCTGCTGCTGCTCCCAGTATAAATGCAATGATGCTGGACAGCAGTGATGTTTTTATCGACAGCCATACCGGCATCCAGAACATTTCGGTCGTGGTCACGGCGATGCCTCCGCTACCTCAAATCCAGCCTCCGTGAAGATATCCCTGATCTCAGGCTTCCGCATAAATTCGAGAAGAGCCTCAGCCTCCTGCGGATGCTTGGCATTACCGGGAACCGCTGCAGGATATTCGATCGGTTGGTGCTTGTCCGGATCGACCTCAAGCGCAAGCGTTGCCTTGGCGGAACTCTTCAGATCGGTTTTGTACACAAAACCGGCGTCTGCATTCCCCGACTCTACATAAGCCAGAACTTGCGTCACGTCCTTGGCATACACCGCCTTGGATTCGACATCATCCCAAAGGCCTTCATTCTGAAGAGCCTCCTTGGCATATTCTCCGGCCGGTACAGTATCCGGCTGCCCAATGGCCACAACGCGCACCTCGGGTTTTAATAGATCCGGTAAATGCTTCACGTTCTGTTTGCCGACAGGCTCAATCAGCACCAATGCATTTCGAAACATCAACTGAACCGCATCGGATTGCACGATCCCCTTCTCGACCAATCGATCCATCGGCTCGGTTGCTGCGGATATAAACAAATCTACGGGCGCCCCTTGCTCAAGCTGCTGTCCAAGAGAGCCCGAACCGCCGAAATTATAACGCAGCGTAATATTTGGAAATTCCGCTTCAAATCGTCGTCCGGTCTCTTCCAGACTGGATTTGAGGCTTGCTGCTGCCGAAACCATAACTTCCACCTTCTTCTCGGCCCCTGAGGGCTGTTTAGAGGTATCGGTTGAAGGAGTCTGGACGGAGGCACATGCCGATATAAGAAGCAGCAATGTCCCGAGCAGTAGACCGGTCAAAATTGATTTTCTTCCGAAATTAAACCGTCTCCGCATGACTAGGAAACCACCGCCACACCAAAAAGATGACCGAGGCTCTTCATCTCAAGCTCCTCCAGTTTGGTTAATGCACGTTCGTGATCCACGCTTAAGCGGCACAGATCCAATTCGCACTCCATGGGAACCTCGCAATGGATTTCGGCCAAAGCCCGGGACAGGTGCAGCATCTCCAAATCCGCCTCGATCTTGGTGCGGACCCCTTTGGTCAGTGAATCAAGATTCGCAAGAATGCCTTCCACGGATTCATACTCCTGAATCAGCTTGACTGCCGTTTTCTCGCCAATCCCGCGTACGCCCGGATAATTATCGCTCGTATCTCCCATCAGGCCTTTCACATCGATAACCTGTCTTGGAGAAAGTCCTTTTTCGGCATATAACGTTTCCGGGGTATAGTGCATATAATTGCCGTGTCCCTTTTTCATAATGATGACGGAAGTCGAATCGTTCACGAGCTGAAGCAGATCATGGTCCCCCGACAGGATCATGACATTCATGCTATCCCCGTACCGTTTGGCCAGCGTGCCGATGCAATCATCGGCCTCATAGCCCACGACGCCCAGGTTCGGAATTCCCAGACATTCCGTCACATCGCGTACCAACGAAAACTGCGGAACCAGATCATCCGGTGCTTCCGGACGATTGCCTTTATACGACGCAAACTGCTCTGTACGAAATGTTTTTGATCCCATATCCCAGCAGCACGCCACATGGGTAGGCTGAAATTTATCGATAGCATCCCACATATAGCGCAGGAAGCCGTAAATCGCGTTGGTCGGTACACCCGCTTTGGTTCGACGGATATAGCCGCTTGACGCGGTTGCATAGTAAGCACGAAATAATAAAGCCATCCCGTCTACAAGCATTAAGGATGGTTGTTGATTGGGTATCACAGTCATGATCGCTCCTAACTTTAACTTCTCTGATATAACCTTAAATATACCTTGTCATTATACCATATCCCTATATAGTCTTGGGCTTGTCATAAGGTATTTCTTTGAATTTCCTATCATTGGCTGTTCATAAGAAAAACGTCTATCGACGTACTTTCTCAGTTGACAGACCGCATTTAGCGGAAGTTTTTCTTGCGAGATAAGGATGCTAAGCCTCGGATGTTTATACTTTCTTTTCTCTTAAGAAAAACGTCTATCGACGTACTTTCTCAGTAGACAGACCGCATTTTGCGGAAGTTTT
This sequence comes from Paenibacillus sp. FSL W7-1332, assembly GCF_037969785.1. Classification (NCBI taxonomy): domain Bacteria; kingdom Bacillati; phylum Bacillota; class Bacilli; order Caryophanales; family Paenibacillaceae; genus Paenibacillus; species Paenibacillus sp. FSL W7-1332. The sequence goes on from NZ_CP150209.1 coordinate 5,973,887, forward strand.
TCTTGCGAGATAAGGATGCTAAGCCTCGGACGTTTATACTTTCTTATCTCTTAAGAAAAACGTCTATCGACGTACTTTCTCAGTAGACAGACCGCATTTTGCGGAAGTTTTTCTTGCGAGATAAGGATGCTAAGCCTCGGATGTTTATACTTTCTTATCTCTTAAAACAAAAGAGCATCCCGGCGCTCGAAAGACCTTGGGATGCTCTACCTTCTTCAGCAGGAGAATGTGTATACACTGGATCCATTCTACTTCTGCCATGACTCCTGATATTGTTCCGCCTTAAAGCCGACGGTCACTTTACTGCCGTCCGTCACGATCGGACGCTTAATTAATCTGCCGTTGGACGACAACAGTTCGATCTTCTCCTCATCGGAGAGCCCAGGCAGCTTGTCCTTCAGATTCATTTCCTTGTAGACCTCGCCACTCGTATTGAAAAATTTCTTAAGTTCCAGGCCGCTCTTGGCGATAAGGTCGGCTAGTTCTTCCTTTTGTGGCGGTTGTTCAAAAATATTTTGAAGTTCCAGCTCATGTCCTTCGTTCTGCAGCCATTTGACCGCGTTGCGGCATGTCCCGCATTTCGGATATTGATATACTTTCAGTTTGCTCATTCGATACGTTCTCCTTCTAGTGTTGTTTTGAACCTACTTAAGTCGCCTCTTCCGCGAGCATGTTTCTCAGTGCGTTCATATCCTCAGGAAGCGGGGCTGTGAATGTCATCGTGCTCCCCTCAATCGGGTGGATCAGCTTCAGGCTCGCTGCATGCAGCGCCTGCCGGCCCATATAGCGGTCCAGCCTCATGATCGTTTCGGCTTCCAGATCTGCTGGACCGGCAGCCAAGTCCGAAGCCGCCTCCGCTCCGTCTGATCGTAACTCCCGATCGCCGTAAACCGGATGCCTATACATCTGATCTCCAATCAATGGACAACCGATGCTAAGCATATGCACCCGAATTTGATGGGTACGACCCGTTTCCAGCTTTAATTCGACCAAGGATCCGGAAGGGTAAGCTTCGCATACCTTATACCGCGTAAGCGAAGGGTATCCTTCGGGAGTTACGATGCGGCGGTGGGGCTCTAACGGGTCCCGATCAATCGGACCGTCAATATCGCCTGAGGGCAAAGCAGGCTTGCCATGAACAAATGCTACATACCTCTTGTCAACGGTGCCGGCTATCATTTGTTCGGAGACATGCTGGTGAATATATGCATTCTTCGCAATCACCAACACGCCGGAAGTCTCCTGGTCCAGCCTGTGAACCGCTCTGAACCGGTAGTTCCAGCCCTTCTCCTGCCAATAGTGAACGACGCCGTTCGCCAGCGTGTCTGTATAATGCCCGTGCGTCGGATGGACAATGATCCCCGCAGGCTTGTTCAGGACAAGCAAATGTTCATCCTCGTACAGAATATGAAGGTTCATCGGCTGGGGCAGCATATCGTCCGATCGTTCCTGCTCCATCCGGATTTCGATCAGATCTCCGGCATGCACGTTAACGCTAATGTATACACGGGTCCCGTTCAGCATGATGCCCTGCTCAGTCAACTTGAGGCGAGACAGCAGCTTACGGGATACTCCCATCCGTTTTTGCAAAATGGTCTTAAGCAGCATGCCGTCTTCCTGTGGGGACACGACATAACTGATAGGCGGATAATACAAACTCATGAATTACCGAAACACCTTTCCGCTTCGCTCATATTCGACATCCGGAATCCCGGCGTGCACATTGGCTGCCCGTGCAGTCACAAAGAAATAGTCGGACAATCGGTTCAAATACCGGCGGACCTCCGGATTGATTTCCGTGGTTCGCTGCAGCGAAACGGTCAACCGCTCGGCTCGGCGGCATACGGTCCGACATACATGAAGCAGCGAAGACAACGCACTTCCGCCAGGCAAGATGAAACGCTCAAGCGGAGGGTTCTTCTCCTCGAAAGCATCCAGCCATACCTCCAGATTGTCCACAAGCTCGGCGCTTACCTTGAGTTTACCCTCTCGAGGCCTCGCATAGGCCAGATCCGAGCCGCAATCGAACAGTTCATGCTGGATTCGAACGAGCTGAAGGTGCAGCTCCTCAAAGTCGGCTTCCTTGGCCAAAAACACGGCCTGACCGACAAAGCTGTTCAATTCATCAATCGTGCCATACGCTTCTATCCGCGGGTCATCCTTGGGCACACGACCGCCAATAATTGAAGTTTCCCCTGCATCTCCCGTTCTCGTATATACCTTCATCACAATATCCTCCATTTCATCGTCCGATCCTTATTCAATAACACCATATTTCTTAAGATTATAGAATTTATAGTTTCAGCGAAGCTGAGCAATTCTATAATCGCAAGAAAAACTTCCTTTAACCGCGGTCTGTCTTCTGAGAAAGTACGTCGATCGACGTTTTTCTTAATATGCTCAACTATAGCATAATTTCGAATCAGGGTCCCTCTGCGCCGGAATAAGCCCAGGCCCATCATGATTCCGGGACGGTTTTTTACATCAGAGGGAATCATTTAAACGCAAACAAGGCTGATCCGTAAGGCATCTAGCCCCAGGAACAGCCTTGTATTATTCAATCAGATCGTATTTTATAGTTTCTTTTTGGGATGGGCCTTCATATATTCGTTAATCTTCAAGTCCAGCAAACTGCTGATCTCGATGACAATCTCTGATGTGAAGGACTGCTCTTCCAAAAAAATTTGTTCCATCTTTCGGCGAAGCATGTGAATTTCGTCTTCCAAGGTAATTTCCTGAGGAGTGGATTTGGCTGATTTAATTGACCATTTACCGTGATTATTGTCTTCAGCCGTATAGTCACCACGGTAGTTTGACAATTCATAATCACAAAACACTGGTGATCCCTCCTTGGAAAGTAAAATTCTGCCCCCAAAATAAAATTATAACATATATTTTGCCAATGGAAAGTAATTTTTTTGTTAATTCAAGGAAAAAGTTCAACGATTTCCTTGGCTACTTTATTTTTTCCACAAAATTGCCCATTCTCTCCAAGGCCTCATTCAGTTGGGCAATGGATGTAGCATATGAGCAGCGAATGAATCCTTCCCCGCCAAGACCGAATGCGGTGCCCGGTACGGCAGCCACTTTCGCCTCGGTCAGCAAGCGCTGGGCAAATTCATCCGAGCCAAGTCCCGTTCGCTTGATGCTCGGGAACGCGTAGAACGCTCCCTGTGGCTCGTGGCAATCCAAACCGATCTCGCGCAGCCCTTGAACCACGAGCCTGCGCCGCTGGTTATAGGATTCAACCATTCGGTCCTTTTCCCCCATGCCGTTACGCAATGCTTCGAGCGCGGCGACTTGCCCCATTGCGGGTGCACACATAACCGTATACTGGTGGATTTTCAGCATGGCGCCAATCAGATCCGAATGAGCACACACATACCCCATACGCCAACCAGTCATAGCAAAAGCCTTCGAGAAGCCGCTTACCAGAATGGTGCGGTCCATCATGCCTGGCATCGAGGCAAAGCTGACGTGCTTGCCTTCATACGTGAGCTCAGCATAGATTTCATCGGAGATCACAATCAGATCGTGTTTTTCCACTACTTCCGCAATGGGCAGCCAATCCTCATAGGTCATGATCGCTCCTGTTGGATTGCTTGGGTAACACAGGATCAGAATCTTTGATTTGGGGGTGATTTGCGCTTCGAGCGCCTCGGCGGTCAGTTTGAAATGATGCTCTGCCGTCGTTTCAATACCAACGGGCACCCCGCCACCGATTGAAGCAATCGGCGAGTAAGAAATGTAACACGGCTCGGGGATCAGAATTTCATCTCCGGGAACAATCAAGGCACGCAGCGCCAGATCAATCGCTTCACTGCCGCCTACGGTTACGATCATTTCATTGGCAGGATTATAGGTCACGTGGAAACTGTCGTTCAAATATTCCGCGATCGCCTCCCGAAGTTCAGGCATACCGGCATTGGACGTATATCCTGTAAACCCGCGCTCCAATGAATATACGCAGGCTTCTCGTACATGCCACGGCGTTACGAAATCAGGCTCACCGACACCAAGTGTGATAATATCCTTATTTCCACTGACGAGATCAAAAAACTTCCGGATTCCAGAGGGTTGAATGTCCCTGACCCTGGGCGCCAAATAGGAGCTCATCGATTTCCTGTTATTTTCTGCAAGCTGCTGTTCGTTCACAATCATAGCACACGCTTCCTTTACGGCGAGATCAGGAGACGATTGTCTTCTTGACGTTCTTCAAAAATAATCCCGTCTTGTTTATATTTTTTCAAAATAAAATTCGTTTTGGTCGATAATACAGAATCGATAGGTGACAGCTTCTCCGAAACAAAGTTGGCCACCTCACGCAAGTTTCCGCCTTCCACTTCAACCAGCAAGTCGTAGGCGCCAGACATAAGATAGACGGACTTCACCTGCGGGAATAAATAAATCCGTTCCGCAATTCCTTCAAAGCCTCTTCCGCGCTCAGGTGTAATTTGAACCTCGATCAGCGCCGTAACCTTCTCGTCTTCCACCTTGCCCCAGTTGACTACGGTCGCATACTTAACAATGACGTGATCTCGTTCAAGCTCCGCAATGGAGGTCTTTACTTCTTCCTCATCTACACCGAGTAGAGTAGAGAGCAGAGCCGGCGATCTTCTCGCGTCTTCTTTCAGCAGGTCAAGCACCTTCAGTTTCAATTCGCTAAGCTCTTCCATATACGTATCCTCCAGCACTTATTCCGAATATCCGTTCTTATAGCATGATATATCGGAACAGAGATTAATACTTATATTACAATAACTTACACGGGATGTGCAAAAAAAAATACCGATGCATGCCGGCAGCAACGGCTGCGGGGGTCATCGGCTCATAGATTGAGTTCACCATGGGATCATTGGGTTACATTATTAGAAGAAGGCGCTACATTGGTGGCATGCGGCGCCACATTCGGGTGATGCGCGAACGCGCCCATGCTGGAAGTTTTTTGATTAATGGTTTCCCGAGTTTTTTGCAGCGACTGCTGCGCTTGCTTATACTGCTTGTCCACATCGTATTTCAATGCATGCCGAGGGGCGGTATACATGTTCTGCTGCTTCATCATATTAAAAAACTCGCCTTGCAGCCTCAGTGTATCCGCGGTCAGATCCGTAAACATTTGACGCACCTCAGGGCAAGAGGCTTCCGTCGTGGCTGTCGTATACTCTCGAACGGCACGTTTCAGCTCTCCCAGAATAGGGCTAAGCATATCCTCTTCGGGCAGGTATGAGGATCCATTAGGGGTTACCATAAGTCGTTCCTCCTTAACAATTTTGCTTCCTGGTCTATACATCTCCTCTTATTGAGGCTGCGTCGGCGCGATATTGCTGTGAATTTGCAGAGCATTCACCAAGGTGTCCAGATGCTGCTCATGGCGTTTTACGAATCCCAGCAGCGCCTGCTGGATAGCTGGATTCTGACTGGCTGCTGCTGTCGCGGCACAATGCTTGGCCAGCATGGTTTCGTTGGAGATGCAATCCGCAATATAGTCCAGTTCTTTTGAGGTTAGAGGCTGTAATTGCTGATTAGGTGTCATCTTTGTGTTTGTTCCCCTTTCCATTTAGGTTGCACAGGAGCTAGTATGCCACCTATATAAAAATCTATGTCGTGAGATGTCATTAAAAACGAAAGGAACGTCCAAACTAATAACGATGTGACAATGAGGGGGTGAGGGACATTTTACTGACCGGCGGAATAACGCCCTGGAAATATTTAAACACTGAACCTGTAAAAAAATACCCCGGTCTATCAGAACAGCTCAGCTGTGATGTACTCATAGTCGGCGGCGGTATAAGCGGCGCGCTGATGGCCTACGTGCTGACCATGCAAGGCGTGGACACCGTCCTACTGGAGAAAAAACGCATGTGCGAAGGCAGCACATCCGCTAATTCGGGGCTGTTGCAATTTTCTAACGACTGCCCTCTATCTGATCTGATCCAACAATTTGGTGAACAACGGGCTTCCTCCTTCTACATGATGTGCAGACATGCGGTACGCCGGATCACCGAAATCGCAAATCATCTGTCCAGGGATTCCGGCCTGATCACGCGAAGCAGCCTCTACTATGCCAGTACCCCCCAAGATGTCGGCATGATTCGGCACGAGTATGACCTGCTCAAACGGAAGGGCTTCGATGTGGAATACTGGGGCCGCGAGCATGTGAGGGCTAACTTCCCGTTCTCAAAAGAAGCGGCCATCTATGCCCGCGGCGATGCCGAAGTCGATCCCTACCGTTTCGGGCATAATCTTCTCCAGGATGCCTGCGAGCATGGGCTGCGAGTTTACGAAAATAGCGGAGTGAAGGAAACCCGGTATACACACAGCGATGTCACCGTCTTAACCGATCAAGGAAGCGTTCTGGCCAGGAACATCATCTGGGCCACCGGGTATAGCACCCAAGAATGGAAGCCTGATTATCAAGCGGAGCTGCTCAATACCTATGCCATCCTGACGGAGCCGGTATCCGATCTGTCTTCATGGTATGAGCGCGCATTCATATGGGAAACAAATCGCCCTTATCTCTATTTCCGGACAACGCCGGATCAGCGAATCATAGCCGGAGGGCTGGATGAGCCGCTGCCTCCTTCTGGCAAACCAGAGGAGTACGCTGAACCAAGAAGCCGGAGATTGTTAAATGAAATTCATCAGTTGTTCCCCCATATGACGGATTTGAAGATCGCTTGCAGTTGGGCCGGCGTATTTGCCACAACCAAAGACGGCATCCCGCTGATCGGCAGGCACCCGAAATATCCGCACAGCTACTTTATCGAGGTGTATGGCGGAAACGGGACCGTATACAGCATGATTGCTGCGGATCTGCTGGGCGAGACGATAGCAGGACGTGAGCCCGAAGAACTGAAATGGTTCTCCCTGACACGGCCAATGGACCTTAAGATGTCATAAAATAATAGAAGGTATCTCCAAGCAGGCCATGCAGCCCTGGAGATACCTTCTTTGCGTGTACGGATTGCGCTATGACGCAGTCGTTCAGCAAACCGTTTGTTTGACTATCGGATTCTTTTGACCCGAGAGATGTCATTAGGCTTTAGGTGACTTGACCTTTGGAAGGGAACAGCTTTCGTATAAACAGCCACGATCCGATAGGGGACGCCCCCAGGAACAACAGCAGCAATGTCACCGTTAACGTGTCCTGTCTAAATGACAGGACAAGAATGAACACAAGCAGGCCCGTAATTCGGCCTATAGTTAAACTGAGCTCCCGCAGCACGACCAGTTCCACCCGCTTCTCCACGTTTTCCTGATTTACTCCCATAAGATCAAAGCTGGCGGATATAGCCGGCATCATGTACAGCGGAATGAACAGCGACGTCCCGATTCCCAGCACCAGCAGCGTCGTATAGTTAACGGCAAACAGCAGCGGTAAAATGACCAGCAGCATCAATATGGAACCTACCAGCATGCCGGTTTTACGGAATTTGGGCTTGAACCACTTCCCGCAGGCCCAGTAGCTGACCAGCGAAACCGCCGAAGTAATCAATGCAAACTGCCCCAGCTTCGACTCCTGATCCGTTGCCACAAAAACAAGGAGTGTAATAAGGAAGGAAAACACACCTTCCCTGATTCCCTGAACGGCCAAGCCGAATACCGCGTATTTCCATACGCCGCCCTCCTTGAGCCGGCTCAACCCCTCCAGCCAATGATAGCCGCTCTGAACCGGCCGTTTTCGCAGAAAAAAGCTCAGCACCACCGTCACGGCGAAGATGACCATCGATACGGTAAAAATAAACCGGTAGCCTTGATCCCCATGCATCATCGTGATGATCCAGCCCGCCAGCCACGGACCGATAATGCCCGTGATGGAGCCCAGAAGTCCGATCCAGCCATTAAACCAGTCCCGATTCTCCGCGCTCGAAACCTCAAAATAGACCACATTAAAGGCTAACCAGAATAATCCTAATGACACGCCGAACAGCAAGCCGAGCGGCCAAATATAATGGACGGCGTCCCGCCCTGCCCACAGAACGCATAAATAAAACAGGCCAGACACCGCAATTCCCAGGCGAAGCGCATTCATTTTGTTATGCTCCTTCACCCATTTGCCGGCGGCCCAGAACGTCAAGCCCAATGCCACCTGCTGTGCAATCGTGAACCAACCGAGCATCGTATAATCCTGGCGGCTTTTCCATAGGTATACGTTGAGGAACGTACCCGACAATGCACTCGATAAGATAAACAACCCATGAACTGATAACAGAAGTATAGCCTGGGGGTCCTTTGTCAACTTCATATACAGTTCCTCCCTCGCCCTCACACTTGAAGTCCAAGGTATTTTACCCCTCTAATCCCCACTTCATGAACAAAAAAAAGGAAACCGCCGACAGCAGTTTCCTTAAGTTCGCGCGGATCGGCACACAGCGCCTTTCCGTAAACGCTATTCCTTTTTATGGATAAAGCTCTTGATCATCCGAAGCCGGTCATTCTCTGCCAGATTATACTGTACATGGAAGCATCCAGGGCACACATATACGTTTAAATCATATGGCGGCTGCAGGATCGGACCTTGAATCAAGGCTGCGTTAACCGGCTGGAAGCCTTCCCCGCTCACGTGCTGCGTTCCGGCATGAAGCATATACTCCCGGCAATGCAAGCACTCGGGAACTTCCTCTTGCTGGTCCAGAATCCCCTCTACGGTCTCCTCAAATGCAAATAGGTCGTGATCCTCCCCGTACTTATCCACGGTTCGAAGCGAGGACAGCGATTCATGGTCGGACCCCCAAATACGTTGAAGATCACCTGCTTCCTCATCGGAAGCCTCATAATCCTCTTCATATTCCTCCGGATCGTCCTGTGTTTCCTCGTCATCCAATGCGATATTCAATGTGCGGTAGCCTTTCAGCTCGTTCGCACAATGAGGACAAGTATCTTCGGGACCTATCTCTTCATCCCACACAATCTCACTTTGGCACCATGGGCAAACCGTCGGTTCCATCGATCATTCATCCCTTTCTTATTCAAACGGCCATGGATGGCCCTGTTCACTTTATTTTTATTGAGACATCAAGTATACAATACCCGCCACAAAAAAAATCAAGGCGGCCGCAAACAATATCCGCGGTAAATATTTCATCGTCCTTTTCCTCCCGAAGCCCTTAAATGATGCTCGCTCCAATAATGTAAGATAAAGATACGGTGATAAGAAGTACGATCAAGCCCACTGCTCGGTTATCCTTGCCAATCTCTTCATCGACCGAAAACACGGGCGTCAAGAACTCAAGCAACCAATAAGCCAATAAAAGCAGTATAAACCCGAAGAACGACCATTTAATCATGCCATAAATGGACGTATTCGCCGTTATGCTGTACCGCATCACGTTACCGATGCCAAAGATCTTCCCGCCGGTCGCCATGGCCGCCGCGATGTTTCCTTTGCGTATTTCATCCCAGCAATTGTACTTGGTAACCAATTCAAAGCAATACAAGTAAACAATAAGTGCAAGTATCGCAACCGAGAAATAGCCGACGAGCACCCCGAGTGGATGGGCCAGCAAATGATCAATCGCTTCCGTCATTACCTTATTTCCTCCCTGATATAAACGGGATGCGGCACCTTTCGCATCCCGTCGTTCTGAACCTTATGATGATATGTTATACGATTGAAGGAGAAAACGGTTCCTGATTTCTTTCCTTACTTCAGCTCGGCAATGGTAACGCCATTGCCGCCTTCACCGTAATTACCTAAACGATGACTCTTAACATGCTTGTGCTTGCGCAAATAATCCTGAATTCCGGTTCGCAAGATCCCGGTGCCTTTGCCATGAATGATGTAAATCTGACCCAAGTTCCCCAGAAATGCCTCATCAATGAACCGATCCACCTCAATCAGCGCTTCTTCCAGATTCGCGCCTCTTAAATCCAGCTCGTTCCGGATGTTGGTATCGCGAGTCCGTTTCAAGACGGTCGCATGCTGTTTCGGCGCCTGTTTAGCGTTTGCTGTCGGATTCGACAGCAGCTCCAAATCATCCAGCGATACCTTCATCTTCATGATGCCGAGCTGAACAACCGCTTCTTTCGAGCCGGCCATTTCCACGACGTGCCCTTTCTGATTCAGGCTATATACCCGAACCTCGTCACCAGGCTCAATGCTGCGCTGCTGCTGCGCTGAACGCTGGCCAGCCGTCTTCTTGCCTTGCTGCGGTTCGGCATCATCCAAACGCTTTCTGGCAGCAATCAGCTTATGCTCCTTAACGGAAGCCCCTTCTTCTTGGGCTATCTTGCGCAAATCCGCGATGATTTCCTCGGCCTCACTCCGAGCCTTGTCCACGATCTGTCTCGCCTCGGCACGAGCTTTATCAACCAGCTTGTCCTTCTGCTCTTCCAGCTTCTGAAGCTCGTGCTGGTGACGAAGACGCAGGTCCTCCATTTCCTTCCGAACCTGCTCCGCCTTCTCACGCTCAACTTCCGCGGTGTGACGGTTCTCTTCGAGGGATGCAATCATATGCTCCACCCGTTGATCCTCTTCCTTGACTTCGCCACGGGCAAATTCCAGAATGGATCCCGGCAATCCCAAACGTTCTGCAATGGCAAACGCATTACTGCGTCCAGGTACGCCTACCAGAAGCCGGTAGGTCGGGCTTAGGGTATTGATATCGAACTCCATGCTGGCGTTAATCACGCCTTTGCGTTCATATGCATAAGCCTTCAATTCAGAATAGTGCGTCGTCGCAATCATGCGGCAGCCCATGCGGTGGATATGCTCCAGGATGGAAATCGCCAGAGCTGAACCCTCCGCAGGGTCGGTCCCTGCTCCAACCTCATCAAGCAGCACGAGACTCTTTGGCGTCATCTGGCTCAATATTCGGATGATGTTCGTCATATGGCTGGAGAAGGTACTGAGGCTCTGCTCAATGCTTTGCTCATCACCAATGTCCGCGTAGATCGCATCAAACACGCACATCTGGCTGCCTTCTTCGGCTGGAATAAAGAGTCCGGACATCGCCATCAGGTTTAATAACCCGATCGTTTTGAGCGTAACCGTCTTACCGCCGGTATTCGGACCCGTGACGATGATGGATGTATAGGAATTGCCCAATTCCACATCAAGCGGCACAACCTGATCCGCCGGAATCAGCGGATGTCGGCCTTTACGCAGCTTAATATAGCCTCTGTCATTCATTCTTGGCAGTGAAGCCTTCATGACATGGGCCAAACGAGCCTTGGCAAAAATAAAGTCGAGCTGGCCGATCAGATCCAAGTCAATGGACAGCAGCTCAGCCTGTTCGCCGACCTGGGCGGTCAGCTTCTGCAAAATCACTTCGATCTCCCGCTCTTCCCGCATTCGCGTCTCGCGCAGCTTGTTGTTCATGGCTACGATGGATTCCGGCTCAATAAACAGCGTCGCGCCTGACCCGGACTGGTCGTGCACGATACCGCCAAAATGCGAGCGATATTCCGCTTTAACGGGGATGACAAAACGGTCGCCGCGTATTGTAATTAACTGGTCCTGCAGCATCTTCGCCACGGATTGCGATCGAATCATGGACTCCAGTTTCTCGCGAATGCGAACTTCTCCGCCCCTCAGCTCCCGCCGGATCTGGGAAAGCTCGGCGCTTGCGGAGTCAAGGACCTCAGCAGCATCATCAATACACAGCCGAATGGCGTCTTCCAGGGGCTTTTGCTCCGAAATAAGATCACTCAGATTATAGAGGATCTCAATCTTCTCGTCCTCATGAATCGCCGCAATAAACCGCTTGATTCGGCGTGATCCATGAATCGTATTCGACGTAGCCAGCAATTCATGGGGACTGAGCGTCCCTCCGATTCTGGCCCGCTTCAAAGCATCATTGATATCGGTAATCCCGCGGAAAGACGGATTGCCCTTGAGCCTGTCTACGGTGTAGGCCTGATCGGTAGCCGCAAGCAGATCCTTTACAGCCTCCAGGTCGGTTTCAGGCATTAACTTTTCAGCTCTAGCACTTCCCATGGAGGTTTGCGTGTATTTTGTTAATGTATTTAAAATTTTCCGGTATTCTAAAGTTTGCAAAATCTTGTCATTCAAGAAGTTCACAACTCCTCTCAATCAATGCATATATTATATCGAAAGTGATGGGAATTCGCCAAGGAATCCAAAATCCTTCCACACATAACCGACGGTCCTATTGAACAAAATAAATTCTGCGTAACATTCCAGTCTTATTCTAAGGAGGCAGGTACCATGCAATTTCTCGGGCACGTTGTTCGATTTATCGTTGCCGCGCTCGTTCTTATGGTTGTCGGATGGATTGTCCCCCAATTCACCGTCGGCGGATTCGGAAGCGCCCTGTTGCTTGCACTCGTTATCGCCCTGATTGGTTGGGCTATTGAGGGCATCTTCGGCAAAAAAGTCACGCCTTTTGGACGTGGCATCGTGGGCTTCCTAGTGAGCGCACTCGTGATTTACCTTGCCCAATTCATCGTTGGAGGCGTTAGCGTCTCCGTATTGGGCGCCTTGCTTGCTGCACTGGTCATCGGGATCATCGATCTGTTCATTCCGATTTCCACCCCTTTTGAAGCAGGCAAAACCCGCAAATAGAAGAACGCCGCTTCTGTTAGAGGATTCCTCTGGAGCCCTCTTCCTGAACGAACCGATCGGGAGCTGCATTACTCCACATTAACCCTCTGTTGCAATTTGCGCAGGGGGTTTTCATTTTGGGCAAAGCTCCATTCTTTTATTTCCTTCTTCCCCTATATTATAAAGGAAATCCATATCATCGTTTGAAACCGTTCACGTTCACCAATTTTTCATAACACATATGTGCATCCACTCTTTTTCTGAGCTATCATAAAGATTGGAAATTATATTTCACAATTATTTCATAGTCAGGAGAGGTTATAGTGAAAAAAGGCATAGCTTTACTTGTTTCATGTATGCTCCTTTTTGTATTGGCTGCCTGCGGCGGAGACCAGAAAGAGTCCCAAGGAGGTTCCGGGATCTCGGATACTGGCGTAGCACCGGAAGCTGAACTCGTCATTAAGGGCACCAATTTTCAATTCGACCAAGAGGAATATCGACTCAAGAAAGGTGTGCCCGTCAAGATCACTTACGAGAACGAAGACGGCAACCACGGCGTTATGATTCCTGCACTTGGCCTGCAACTGGACCGTAAAAACAACTCCACTGTCGTTACGCCGGATGAAGCGGGAGAATTCGAAGTTTCGTGTTCCATTATGTGTGGAGCGGGTCACAGCAAAATGATCTCCAAACTTATCGTCGAAGAATAGTAGATCTGCTCACGAAAATAAACCTCCGGATCGCCAGAGTATCCTCTGTCTAATCCGGAGGTTTTTTCAGGTTCAATTCTTCGCCATGGCCTAACGCTGATCCTGCTCAATCAACTCGATCCACTCATTATATTCAACTTGGAGCTTCGCATACTCTTCCTTCAGCTTACGGTGTTCTTCTTCAAGCTGCGCAGATTGCTCCGCCTTCAATTCCTGTTCTGCCTGGAGCAGACGATACTGGTGCATAACCAGCTCATACTGTTCACCTAAATCGGAATACTGCTGCGCCGCTTCACTTTTCTCGTCTTCCAGACGCTCACAGGCTTGGCGTGCGGATGCAATTTCCTGCTGCCAGGACTGGAGCTCTTCTTCGAGAGCAAGCTTGGTTCGTTTCCACTCATCGCGCTCGGCGGCCAGCTTCTCGCTGTCCTTGGCAAGCTGCTCCCGTTCCGCCATCCATTGCTGGTATTGCTCCTGCCACTGAACGGCGCGTTCCTCTGAATCTCTCAGCTGCTCGGCGAGTTCACGTGCGCGCTCTTCACTGGCAGCTGCCTTCTTGCGAAGCTCATCCAGCTGATTCGACACCGTATCGTATTCTTCTTCCAGCATGGCGTACAGTTTGCTGGTCTCTTCCTCTCGGGTTCCCGCTTCCTTCGTGAGCTTCTCCAATTCTTCATGGCGAAGCTGCAGTTCCTTCAATTCCTCTTGGGCACTTCGGCGCTCGGACATGCTCCGGTCAGCTTCGTCCTTCATGACCTGGATTTCATCCTGAAGTCCCTTCATTCCTTCTTCCAGGCTCTCGTTCGCTTCCATAAGCTCGACAATTCGCATCTCCAGCTCGCCGGTTTCCTCTTTGCGCTGATCAGCCAACGTACGCCAGGATTGAAGCTCGCTGCTTAGACGCTGCAGCTCTTCCTGCTGCTTGCGGGAGGTCTGATTCGCATCCACCACAAGTTTCTGCAGACGACGGCGCTCTTCCTCCGACTTGGCGGATTCCTGCTTCAGTCCTTCGAGCTCCTTCGTCAGCCCCTCCACCTTCGTACGGAAGGAACGCAATTCCTGCGAAGAGGCTTCGGCTTGCTGCCTGGACGATTGGAGCGCTTCCTTCAGCTTGTCCGATTCCGCTTTTACAATACCCAGTTCCTTCTCCGCGGACGACAAACGTGATTGGAGCTGACCACCGCGCGTTCGCTGCTCGGCAAGCTGCTTCTCCAGATCCTGGACGGTCCTCGTATGCTTTTGTTCCATATCCTGGACGGTTTTCGTATTCTTCTGTTCCAGGTCCTGCACGGTTTTCGCATTCTTCTGTTCCAGATCCTGCACCGTCTTCGTATACTTCTGCTCCAGATCCTGCACGGTCTTCGAGTGCTGCTGCTCCTTCAGGAGCGCCTCTTGTTTATAGGTACTCTCCTGTCTCTTCAATTGCTCAGCCAGCTTCTCTTCGGCCTGCTTCGCAGAAGTCCGTTGACTCTGTTCCAGCTTCTCGATGGCCTGCTTATGAGTGAGCGTCAGCTGCGAAATTTGCCCTTCATAGCGGCGCTTCATATCTTCAATAGACTGCTTATGGCCGCTCTCCAGCTTCTCACGCTGCTCCTTAAGACGCGCCTCAAGCTGCTGCTTCTCCTTCAGCAGTTCCGCCACGCGGTCCGATTCCTTCTGGAGCAATTCCTTCGTACGCTCTGACTCCGCGGTTAGATTCTCCTTGGACTTCCTGTATTCCTCAGCCAGCGTTGTCTGCTCCGCCAGCTTGCCCTCCAGCTGCTCCAGCTGCTGACGATGTCTCTCCTGCTGCTCGATTTGAAGTCCTTGCACCTTGGCAAGCTCCGTGCGCAGTTCATTCCGCTCGGCCGTCATCTGCTTGGCCTCATTCTGAAACTCCAGCTTCTGCAAAGCTTCTTCAGCCATATGTACTGCAGCTAGGACGGCAATGCGCGGGGTATCCAATCGAGAGTGCGCCTTGGATATGGTACGCATGCGGTCATCTACATAATTCGCTACCTGTCTGGTATAATCACTGCTACTGCCAACGAGTTTATAGGAAGTTCCGTAGATGTCTACGGTAACGCTTTTACGGTCCGATGTAGTCAAAATTGTGCCCTCCTTCTATTATGTGTAGATTCTATGATGTCTGAAATGGTCTATTCTCTACATTCATTATATATGAGATAACATCTGTAGACGAACCTCAAGAAAACAGACCGAAGTTTGGTATATGATAACACAGTTTTGTGCTTATAATTATGTACCCTGCGGGCGTCCTGATGCAAATCCCAGTTCAATTTGGAGCAAAAAAGCCCGCATCGAATCCCTGATGTAATGGATTCGATGCGGGCGTTCACAATTCCTGCTATTTTCTTAATTCTGCGCCAAAAGTTTGCTGAAGGGCAGCAACCGCTTTTTCCGTGACGCCGGCAACCTCTTCATCGGTCAGGGTCCGTTCCTGATGACGGTACGTCATGGAGATGGCAACACTCTTCTTGCCCTCTCCAAGCTTGCTGCCCGTGAAGACGTCAAACACCTGAATCTGCTGCAGAAGCTCACCTGCATTCTCCTTGATCACTTGAATCAGGGAGCCGGCTTCAACCTCCTCATTCACGACGATGGCAAGATCTCGTTCCATGCCCGGAAATCTAGGCAAATCGCGGTAAACGACGCGGGCGTTGGTCAGCTCATACAGCGGCTCAAGCAGAATTTCAGCGGCATAAGCATCTTCCAAATCCAGCTCCTGC
The DNA here is from genome assembly GCF_037969785.1 of Paenibacillus sp. FSL W7-1332. NCBI lineage: Bacteria > Bacillati > Bacillota > Bacilli > Caryophanales > Paenibacillaceae > Paenibacillus > Paenibacillus sp. FSL W7-1332. Next base: position 5,989,831 of record NZ_CP150209.1, read on the forward strand.
TGCGTCTTCGGATGAATTTGTCCGAGCACACCTAGCAGCTTCTTATTCTCGCCTTGACCCGCATACACGGAAGCGGAACGCCCCGGATGGAAGCCAACCGGTCCGTTAGCCTCGTAAGTGATATCTTCCGCGCGAATTCCAAGATAGTCGAGCACCGTCTCGAGCGCACCCTTCAAATCGAAGAAATCCACTTTGGCCGGCTGGACATTCCATTGCTTGCTGCCTTTGCGTCCCGACAGCAGCAAACCAAGAACCGGACGCTCCAGCGGCTGCTTCGTCAACGTCTTCTCATGTGTATGGAACAGGTTCCCTATTTCAAACAGGGCCAGGTCCGGCTGCTTGCGGTTATGGTTGTACACCGCGATATCCAGCAGCTGTGGGAGCAAGCTGGTACGAAGGACGCTGCGGTCCTCGCTCATTGGCATGGCCAGCTTAACCGCTGTCCCGTCTGACGACAGGGAAGTGAACATTTCCGCTTGCTGCGGATGGATAAAGGAATAACCCAGAACCTCCTGGAATCCGCTATGCGTCAGCAAACGGCGAAGCGAGCGGCGGATGGCCTGAGCGATCGTCAATGAACCCGGTGTCGTCGGACCTTCTATGGCCGTTGTCGGGATATTGTCGTATCCATACAGACGGGCCACCTCTTCAATAAGATCTACGTCAAGCACGATATCGCCGCGGCGGGACGGCACTTGCACATCCACCAATCCTTGGCCCGCATCTCCGCAAGGGAAATGCAACCGGGCAAAGATCGTTTTGACCTCAAGCAGGGACAGATCCGTACCAAGATAACGATTGAGCTTCTCCAGCGATAAAGTAATCACGGTAGGCTCGGTGTCCGCACTGCCTGCTTCGACGATTCCCTGATGGACAGCGCCGCCGGCATATTTCGCCATCAGTGCCGCTGCACGGTTCAGTGCAGGGATAACTGCGGCGGGATCCACTTCCTTCTCGAAGCGGGAGCTTGCCTCTGAACGCAGTCCGAGCTGACGGGATGTTTTGCGTACGGTTCCGCCATCGAACTTCGCCGATTCCAAGAAAATATTCACCGTGCTGTCCGTTACTTCGGATTCCAGGCCGCCCATAACGCCAGCCAAGGCCACTGGCTTGCCGCCAGCTGTAATCACCAGCATATGCGGCTCCAGACGACGCTCCGTGCCGTCCAGCGTCACCATCGTTTCGCCAGCTTCAGCCATACGCACGTGAACCGCGCCATCCTTCAACTGATCGGCATCAAAAGCATGCAGCGGCTGGCCATATTCCAGCATCACATAGTTTGTAATGTCCACGATATTACTGATCGGGCGCACGCCTGCCGCCATCAAGCGGTTCTGCATCCACAGCGGAGAAGGACCGATCTTTACACCGGTAATGTAGCGCGCCGCATAATGGCTGCACTGCTCGTCAGCGCCAATCGTAACCGAGATATGATCGGCCGCTGCATCTTGAACCTCCAGCATTTCCTTTTCCGGATTCGGAAGACTGAGCTCACGCCCCAGTATGGCGCTCACTTCGTAAGCGGCTCCCAGCATGCTGAGACAGTCAGATCGGTTCGGTGTCAGATCCAGTTCCAAAATCTCATCGTTCAGACCCAGCACATCCACAATCGGTTTGCCGATTTCCGTATCCGTCGGAAGTACCAGAATCCCTTCCTGCAGCTCTTTAGGCAGCAGTTTGTCATTCATGCCCAGTTCCTTCGCCGAGCAGATCATGCCTTGGGAGAGCACGCCGCGCAGCTTGGCCTTCTTGATATCCATACCGCCAGGCAGCTTCGCGCCCACAAGCGCCACCGGCACCTTCTGGCCCGCATCCACATTTTTGGCTCCGCACACGATCTGGAGATCTTCCTCCTGACCCGCATCCACGATACATACATTCAGCTTGTCTGCATCAGGATGTTTCTCCTTGCTCTTAACGTAGCCGACGACCACTTTATTAATGCCTTGATTCCGTTTCTCGATCACATCGATTTCAATACCAGCCGAAGTAATGCGGCTCGCCAAATCCTCTGAGGTTACACCTTCGAGCGAAATATAATCGGACAACCAATCGGTTGAAACTCTCATTGTCTATTCACTTCCCTTTATCGTTAAAATTAGATCCGCGTGAACTGATTCAAGAATGCTGTATCGTTGTTGAAGAAGTGACGGATGTCATCCACGCCGTATTTCAGCATCGCAATCCGCTCAACCCCCATACCGAAAGCAAAACCGCTGTACTTCTTAGGGTCATAACCGCCCATTTCAAGCACCTTCGGATGAACCATGCCGCAGCCTAAAATCTCAAGCCAGCCTGTTTGCTTGCATACGCGACAGCCGCTGCCGCCGCATCTTACACAGGATACGTCCACTTCCGCACTCGGCTCCGTGAACGGGAAGAAGCTTGGACGCAGACGGATCTGCGTGTTATCGCCGAACATCTCCTGCACGAATTGCAGCAGCGTTCCTTTCAGATCACTCATGCGAATGTTCTCGCCGATGACCAGGCCCTCGATTTGGTGGAACTGGAACGAATGCGTCGCGTCATCGTCATCCCGGCGGAATACGCGTCCCGGGCAGATGATTTTGACAGGTGCTTTTCCTTGCATCGACAGCATGGTCCGGGCTTGCACCGGGGATGTCTGAGTACGCATCAGCAGATCTTCCGTCAAATAGAAGGAATCCTGCATGTCACGTGCCGGGTGATTCTTTGGCAGATTCAGCGCTTCGAAGTTGAAGTAGTCCGTTTCCACCTCGGGTCCTTCTGCTACCTGATAACCCATCCCGATAAAGATATCCTCGATATCCTGGATCACCTTGCTCAATGGATGAACAGCGCCTTGGCTGAGCTTGCGGCCCGGGAGGGTTACGTCCACCTTCTCTGCACGCAGGCGCTCTTCGGTTTCCTGCTGCAGGAATGCTTCCTGCTTGCCGGAGATGACTTCCTCAATCGCGCCCCGAACGTCATTGGCCACCTGGCCGATAACAGGACGCTCTTCTGCGCTCAGCGCACCCATTCCGCGCAGGATTTCCGTCAAAGCCCCTTTTTTGCCAAGGTATTTCACCCGCAGATCATTCAGCTGCTGCGGATCGGTAACATCCTGCAATTGCGCCAATGCTTCCTGCTTTAATGCTTCTAATTTTTCCTTCATGGCTATTCGCACACCCCTTTGTAAACTCCATCATCGAACTGAAAACAAAAAAGACTGAAAACAAAAAAGGCCTCTCCTCCCGAAAAGGGACGAAGAGACCGTGGTACCACCCTTGTTAACATGTTTCATACCCTAACCAAGGCGGTAAAAGCCTTAGCCCCGAGTATGCCTCATCATGCTCACTTGACCGACGTAACGAATCGGACCCGTTATCCCCTACTGACCGGCAGCATGCCGTGTTCAAGGAACTGCTCCGGAGCGAACTTCACCAGCCTGATTCTTTGAGGGACACTCTCAATCTACGGTATCCCTTCCCTGTAAAGAGGCACTGACTACTTTTCTCCATCGACGCATTTGTTACATATGCAAATATATAGGGTTTATTATATGCAACCTTTCGGGATATGGCAAGTTTCATTTCCCCATTTTAACCCCATCCGGCTGATTTTAATCGCGATCCTTGATCTTATTCCGACTGAAGTGTAGCCAGCTCAGCCCGAAGTTCCCTAATCTCAGCAAGCCAGCTCCCCTCGTCCCCGGGTTCAAGATCTTCGGCTGACAATCCCAGTAATTCCTGAATCCGGTATTCGAGCTCCATCCGCCGGTTGTCCTTCTCCGTATCTCCCTTGATCACGCCGGTCCGCGAGGCCTGCTCATCCTCCTCGTCCATACTTCCCTCGAACCAAACCGGATCTTCCCCGGGCGTCAGCGTAAGCAGTCGGTTCGCGATTTTACGCACAAGATACCGGTCATGGGATACGAGCGCAATCGCACCGGGAAAACTCACGAGCACTTGTTCAATCACCTCGCGGGTATCCACATCCAGGTAGTTGGAGGGTTCATCCAACACAAGCAGATGCGCACCGCTGAAGTATAGCTTGAGAAAAGCCGTTCTGCACTTCTCTCCCATACTCAGCTGCCCCATCTTCTTAAACACATCGTCCCGTCTGAAGAGGAACGAACCCAGCAAAGTACGCGCACGGCTCTCCGTCATTCCCGGAATGACAAGCAGACTGTCCAGCAGCGTGGTTTCGGGTTCCAGCCCCTCAAGCTCCTGCGAGAAATAACCGATCTTGACGGAAGGATTTCGGGTAATCCGGCCTTCATGCGGTTCGATTTCGCCCAGAAGCAGCTTAAGCAGTGTCGTTTTCCCGCTCCCGTTAGGGCCTCTTACGGCCAACCGGTCGCCGCGGTTCAGATAGAAGGTTAGCTTATTAAAAAGCTGCTGATCTCCGTATCCAAAACAGATATCCTTCACTTGGACGAGGGTACGGCCGCCGAAAGCCTCCCCTTCCAGCTCCATGTTCAGCTTGGGACCGTTTCGCGGTTTATCCACACGCTCTGCTTCCAGCCGTTCCAGCGCTTTTTCCTTGGCATGATATCTTGAGATGTTCTTCTTGGCCTTGGCCTTGTAAAAGCTGGCGGTGATCTTGACGTCATTCACGTCCCCGGCCGCGTTATGTGCTTTATGGAACCATTCCTCATATCTTCGGATCGATTCCTCCAGCGCTTTGCGGGCCAGCTCCTGCTTTCGGTAAAGCGTCTCCTGCTCGCGCAGCTCCCGTTCCTTTTCACGGCGGTAATCCGTATATCCTCCCCGGTAACGCCGGAGTTCCTCCGAGGTCAGCTCACATACAGAGGTTGCTACCCGGTCAATGAACTCTCTGTCATGGGATACAAACAACACGGTGCCTTTGTAGGATGATACCAGCCACTGCTCCAGCCAGACCAAGCTCTCACTGTCCAGATGGTTCGTGGGCTCGTCGAGCAGTAAAAATTTCGGTGCCGATACAAGGAGCCCTGACAGCATGACCTTCGTCTTCTGGCCTCCGCTCAGCTCGCGGTAAGACACAGGCCATACCTCCGGCCCGATGCCCAGCATCGTCATCGCTTTCTCCACCTCGGTCTCCCACTGGAAACCGTTCTGGGACTCGTAACGCTCCAGCAGATTGCCATATTGCTCAAGCAATGATTCCATCTCAGCAGCGCTGCCGCCATTCATCCGCTGCTCGACGCTGGCAAGCTGAAGCTTCAGCTGCCACAACGAAGGGTTACTGCGGCTGCGCACCGTATCGATGGCACTCCGATCGATTTCGTCCGGCTCATCCTGCTGCCTGAGCCAGCCCCAGCGATCTCGTGGGAGAATCGTCTCCACAACGCCTGAGGCAGGTTCGAGCTCGCCGGCCAGAATCGAGAGGAGCGTGGTTTTGCCGGTGCCGTTGCGCCCGTACAGCGCAATCCGCTCTCCTTCTGCCACCTCCAGCTGAATGCCTTCAAACAACGGCCTCCCTTGGAGCTCCATACTTATATCTTTCGCTTTTAGAATCATGGTCATATCGCCTCATCCTCTCTCTTTGGAAAAAACTAAAAAACCGCAAGCGATGGCCTGCGGCGGATATCATGAGAGAGGATTTGTTCTGATCTGAGTAACGGGACGAACGCGCGCCACAGCACACTTCCTTCGGCTGTTCATTCCAGGCCAGCCCTGACGGTATGGAGATGTTAGGCTCTATACCCTCGGCTGTCAGCGAAAGCTGCAATCCGTTCCGTATATGTGATTGTTTTGCATAAGAGTACCACTTTCGACATAACAAAAAGAGGTACCCCAGTCACATTGTTCAGACACACCAAATCTCTCCCTCTACCGCCGTAGAGAAACGCCTGCAAACCACATGCAGTTGTTTTTAGAGAAAAGGGTGTCTTACTTCATTGGACTAGGTTACCTCGCATTCTTGGAATGAAATTATGGCCATTATAACAGATATTCTTAGGAAGTAAAAGGGTTGATTAGCGGAACTTCTACATATTCGAATTCCTGCTATCGCCTGTTTATCCGGTCCTACCTACAATTCGAAAAAAAGTAAACAAAAAAACCCTTGTCACCAAGGGTTTTCTGTTCTTACGTAAGCGGGTGATGGGAATCGAACCCACGCTACCAGCTTGGAAGGCTGGAGTTCTACCATTGAACTACACCCGCATATATACCTACAAAAGTGAAGCTATGACTCGGCGCATATCCCGATTACTTCTGTGAGGTCCTAAATCTTAAGCGAATCGGGACGACACGATTTGAACATGCGACCCCCTGGTCCCAAACCAGGTGCTCTACCAAGCTGAGCTACGTCCCGATAATAAAGATGCTGTCTTTTGAAGACAAAAATAAATATACCATGCCGAACACGTAATTTCAACATGTATTTTATGGAAAATAGATCACCCATATTAAAAAAGCAAACAGCATCCTTCCAAGGAGGGAAAGATGCTGATACTACCTTGACCTGATACGAGCAGAGCTGCAAAAGCACCTTGCCTATTTTTTGTCGAAAGTCACTTCCGGTGTCGTCAATTTATCATAAAAATCCACAATTTTGTCTTTATCGTCCGAAGCACGAAGGGCCATGGCGGAGCGTGGATGTTCATCCAGGGTGCCTGTAATCATGTAAGGCATGATATAACCCCACTCTTCTTTTTCACGAAGTGGAATCATGTAGCGCTCGATAATATCCAGTACCGGACGCAGTTCATACTTGGTGCCTTTCAGATGGGTAACCAAAAGCTCGGTCGGGCAGTTGCCAGCCGCACGTCCCATCCCGTATACGGATGCATCCAGAAGCTCAACGCCAAGATCTGCAGCGACCAGCGTGTTGGAGAACGCCAGCTGCATGTTGTTATGGGTATGAACGCCCAGGCGTTTGTTCGGCAGATGCGTCTTGAACTTATTCACAAGGTATTCCATATCTTTATGATCAAGGCTTCCGTAAGAATCGACGATATATACCACATCCACGACGCTCTCCCTGATCAGCTCAAAAGCTTCCAGCAGCTCGTTCTCCATTACGTTGGAGAGGGCCATAATGTTGAGCGTAGTCTCGTAACCACGATCATGGAAGGTCTGTACCAGCGCAAGCGCCTTATCCACGTCTTTAATGTAGCAAGCGACACGGATGAGATCCAGCAAGCTTTCCTCGCGCGGCAAAATATCGTCTTCATCCACGCGGCCGATATCTACAAGTGCGGACAGTTTGGTTTTACCTTTATGAGGAATGACTTCTCTGAGGAATTCATCATCCAGAAAACGCCAAGGGCCCGCCTGATCAGCGCCTTTCAGCAGTTTAGGCGAATTTTTATAGCCGATTTCCATATAGTCCACGCCAGCCTCATTCAGGCCCGCATATAAATTTTGTACGAATTCTACACTAAAATCCCAGTTATTTACCAGTCCGCCATCGCGAATGGTACAGTCTACAATCTTTGTCTGACTACTCTTAATCATCTAAGCTAAGCTCCTCTCGGCAATTTTCTCTTCATCATACTTGAATGCCGGTTGAAAAGTAAAGCAAAAACGTCCGAAGGACGGACGTTATTCAAAGGGGTACGGGACGGCCGCTGTCTCTTCAATTCAGAACAAACGCTTCAATTGGCGACCTGGGCCTGTTTGAGTATCCAATCGGTGATGGTGCGGACGAGCACGCCGGTTGCCCCTTTGGGATCCACGCCCCGCTCCTTGGATAGGTATGCCGTACCTGCTATGTCAAAATGCACCCAAGGCAGTCCATCAGCAAATGTCCCCACAAAAAGACCGCCCGTTATCGTCCCGCCTTCTCGGCCCGTTTGATTTCGTAAATCCGCCACCTCACTCTTCAATTTATCCCAAAACTCCGGATAGGATGGCAGCGGCCATATCTTTTCGCCGGCCCTCCGGGAGGAGGCAATAAGCTCCTGCAAAAAAGTCTCATCATTGGTTACGGCCCCAGTGGCGATATCCCCAAGAGCCGAAACGACGGCCCCCGTCAATGTAGCTACGTCAATCAAACGCGAAGCTCCAAGCTGCTTGGCATAGGTTATTCCGTCCGCAAGCACGATACGGCCCTCGGCATCCGTATTCAATACTTCGATGGTGCGGCCGCTCAGTGTCGTGACAATATCGCCGGGTTTAAAGGCACTACCGCTCATCACATTCTCCGCAGTCGGAATCACCATCACTACATTGACTCTGGGGCGAATCCGTCCTAACGCTTCCATAACGCCCATTACGGTAGCCGCCCCGCCCATATCACTGATCATATCCTCCATTCCGGATGCCCTCTTCAGCGACACGCCACCGGTATCAAACGTAACCCCTTTGCCAACAAGGCCGACAACATCCTCCCACGTCTCCCGTCCCTGATAACGGATCGCGATCATGCGCGGTGGATGGATGCTGCCTTTGCCTACGGCCAGGAGGCCGCCCATACCTTTCTCGTCTATGGCGTCCTCGTCCAGTACCTGGGCTTCGAAACCATACCGTTTCGCCAACTGAAGCGCCTTCTGGGCCAGGTCTTCCGGCAGCAGCATATTGCCGGGCAGATTCGTCAGGTCTCGTGCCAGGCAGGTTGCTTCTCCAATCGCTGCGCCTAATGACATTCCCTTCGTCCACCCTGCTTCAAATTCCGCATCCATATCGCCTTCTATATAGTAGAGGATTTCTTCTAAATTCGTCGGCTCGGAAGCATCACGCTTATAATGCGGTTTCCGATAGCTTCCGAGGATAAACCCTTCAGTTAAAGCCTGAGCAGCATCTTGCGGCGTTTGTTCGGCGGTAAAGTTAACCATCGTATTTGGAATTTGAATGGCGGCACTGCGTACACCCGATCTCCCGGCTGCTTTTACTGCCTGTGCTGCAAGCAGCCGCAGCTGCTCGGATGTCAGAATTCCTTCGGGACGTCCCAGCCATATTAACAAGCGTGCTCCCCCTTCGATCCTCTCGGGCCATACGAATGACCGATTCGGAGTGCCATCAAATAACCGATTCTCGACCAACTGTTTGAGCAGTGGATCCCAGGACTCGGAAACGCCGCCATCCGCCGCTTGTTTTTTCGTTACGGGAACAATGATCGCATCGGTATGCACTTGCCCGGATGATAAACTGCCCTTTAATGTCCACTTCATGCGTGATCTCCTCCTAAAAAAGAAAAAGCCATTCCATCGGAACAGCTGCTCTCGTATTCATTTCAGGCACGTATCGTACAATCTTAGACTTCCGAAACGTCCAGCTTGGGAAAAGTAATCACAAACTCCGTTCCGGCACCAACCTGGCTATCCACGGCAATCGAACCGCCATGGTTTCTGATAATACTGTAACTTACGGATAACCCGAGCCCCGTTCCACTCTCCTTCGTTGTGAAGAACGGGTTGAACAGATGGTTCAGTGTGTTCTGATCCATGCCGCCGCCGTTATCCGATATGCAGATGTTGATATGTTTCCCCGTATCGCGGGCTGAAATATCAATCACGCCGGTGATGTTCTCATCATGATGCTCATTAATCGCATCCAGGGCATTTTTAATAATATTCAGAATCACCTGTTTGATCTGCTTCACATCCACGGATATAAACGCAGGCGGGGTCTTATCGGTATGCAGATTAATCTGGCATCCCTTCATTAAGGCTTCACTTTCAGTTAGCAGAACAACTTCCTTCAATAAAGAGGATACGGACACAATTTTGGTTTCTGGAGCCGAGGGTTTGGAGGAATTTAGAAATTCATATATAATATCATTCGCGCGATCGATCTCCGTAAGTATAATTCTGGCATACTCGTCCTTACCTAAACTTACGAGATGCGGACGAAGCAGTTGGATGAAGCCACGGATGGAGGTGAGCGGGTTGCGTATCTCATGGGCAATGGAGGCCGAGATTTTTCCCAGCATGGCCAGCTTATCGTTCTGATAAGCGGTTTGCTCAATTCGTTTGAAGTCGGAGACATCCTTCACGCTAATCAGAAAATCGCCTTCCATCTGGTCCCCATAAGTCATCGTGATCAGCCACGATCGGCCATATTCATCAACCAATTCATGAAATCTCTTGCGGTGGAATACCGTTTCCCGAAAAATGCGAAGTATTTTTCTCTTCTTAAATCTGGAGAGCTGGGGATGTCTCAATAGTTGGGTCAGCGTACAGCCAGTCAGCGATTTACGGGATACACCTAACAATTTTGCCATCTGTACATTAACAAATGCTAACACACCGTCACTATCAAAGAGGATGATCCCGCTGTCGAGATTCTCCAGTATGTTCTCATACTTGTTCCTAATAAGCTGGCTGGAATGAAAAGAACGAATTGCCTGCAGCTCAGATTCACGGATTTGACTCAACAAGATGGCTCCCCCTTTTCATGAAAAGTTGAACTCACCAAACCGACAAAAAACCTTGCAAACATCAGCTTGTCCGCCTTTGAATCAGAAGCAGCCCGAATCTGCTTCCTTCCATGATAGTCATCGAGACAAAGAAACGTCAATCAGAAATCCTGTCGAAAAATGGGAAATTGCATAAAAATACCATGCATCATGCTTATGTATTTCTGCTTATGTAGTGGATCTAACACCTAATTCCAAACAACTAATATAAACATTACCCCCTTTTGTATGATTTGAAACATTAAAAAAGCCCCGAGTACTCACGAGGCTTTATTAATTCCTGGATTAAGGCTGCTTCTGGAGCCGGAGTCTGCGCTGACTCATCACGGCAAGCCGTCTTTTCAGTTCGCCCTGCCACTTCTCATCCTCCATCCATTTGGCAACCACCAGGAGATCTAACGACATATCAATCTGACTCTGAACCACCGTTAGCGGATCCTCCGACTCCCGGTTGACAACATTCTCAAAAATCGCATCCTCATCTTCCATCACATAATCCTGAAAATCCACCTGGGATGCTCCGTCACCATGGGCATATTCAGCTAATATTTCATATTCATTCTCAACCCGATGATGTACCTCCACGCGATGGCAGACCGGACAAGACAGCAGGGGAACATTATGTACTTGAGTGCGATAATGCTTCAGTGTACCCTTTGTACCCATCATACTAGCCCCACAGCAAAAACTCATATCGTTCACCCTCCTTTTGTGGACTCTCAACCGTTTCAAAATATTGTATTCGCTTTCACTCCCGCTAATTCCTTCATGAAAAGAACCTCGATAAAAATTTTAGGCACGATTCCCTAAACATAAGTCCGTTAGCCTATATATTTAAATTTAAATTATATATCAACGCAAGAGCGGTTCTCTAAACAAGAGTCTTCCCCTATTTCATCCAATAAAATCAGAGGTGAAAAAACCCCCACTACCTGCACATAATGTCAGATAATGAGGGTCACCTTAACTTTAACGAAATGGAATTACAGGTTGCTGTCGCCTGGTTTCCAGTTCATAGCGCACAATCCGCCGGATTGAAGTGCTTGAAGAACGCGAAGCGTTTCTTCTACACTGCGGCCTACGTCGTTATGGTTTACAACTTGATATTTCAATTCGCCTTCTGGATCGATGATGTACAAGCCGCGCAGAGCAACGCCTTCTTCTTCGATCAGAACACCGTAGTCTCTTGCTACGTTTTTGGTGATGTCGGAAGCCAGCGGGAAGTTCAATGCTCCCAGACCGTTAGCTTCTTTAGCAGTGTTGATCCAAGCTTTGTGGCTGTGGATAGAGTCAACACTTACACCCAGAATTTCAGTATCCAATGCTTTGAATTGATCATAAGCATCGCTGAGAGCCGTGATTTCAGTTGGGCATACAAAAGTGAAATCAAGCGGATAGAAGAAGAATACGAGCCATTTGCCGCGGTAGTCGGACAGGCTTACTTTACCAAAATCTTTACCGTCTCCTGATACAGTTTCCATTGTAAAATCAGGAGCCGCTTTACCAACCAAACGTTCTGCCATGATTGAATTCCTCCTTAACATATGTAAGAAAATACGTGTATTTCCTACATGCTATGTTCCTATGAACATTTAATAGAAATGTTATCATTGAGGCTAATCAAAGTCAAGATTGTAGACGTTACTTTATTATAATTATTATAAATAAGGATTTTCCTTGAACGAATGCTTCCCCTATTAACGGATAGCCGCAGCGATCAAATCGCCCATTTCTGTCGTACTGAGCGCTTTGCTCTTATCCACAGCAATGTCTGCTGTACGATGTCCGGCATCAAGCACCTCGGCAACTGCGCGTTCAATTGCGTCTGCCGCATCCTCGTAGCCGAACGTGAGGCGGTACATCAGCGCTACGGACAGAATCGTTGCGATCGGGTTTGCCAAGCCTTGACCGGCAATATCAGGTGCCGAACCGTGTACCGGCTCGTACAGGCCGAAAGCACCCTCGCCCATGGATGCGGATGCCAGCATGCCGATGGAACCTGTCAGCATGGCTGCTTCATCGCTCAGGATGTCGCCGAACATGTTCTCGGTTACGATCACGTCAAAGCTGGACGGGCGGCGCAGAAGCTGCATCGCGCAATTGTCTACCAGCACATGCTCCAGCTCCACGTCCGGATATTCAGGAGCGATGCGGTTTACCGTTTCGCGCCACAAGCGGGACGTTTCCAGCACATTCGCTTTATCGACGGAAGCCAGCTTCTTCCGGCGCTTCTGTGCAATCTCGAAGGCTTGATGGACGATTCGCTCTACCTCCGCCGTATTGTATACGCAAGTATCTACCGCTTCTTCGCCACCAGCACCTTCGCGTCTGAATTTCTCGCCGAAGTATATGCCTCCTGTCAGCTCACGAACGACCATCAAGTCAGTGCCTTCCAGGACTTCAGGCTTCAATGTGGACGCATCCTTCAAGCAATCGAAAATGACAGCCGGACGCAGGTTGGAGAACAGGCCAAGCTCTTTACGGATGCCAAGCAATCCGGTTTCCGGGCGAAGCTCCTTCGAATTGTTGTCCCATTTCGGTCCGCCTACCGCACCAAGCAATACAGCATCGGCGCTCTTACATACATTCAACGTTTCTTCTGGCAGCGGCGTCCCTTTCTCGTCAATGGCGATGCCGCCAAACAGTGCATGTTCCGTCGTAAATGAATATCCGAACACCTCTTCGGTACGTTTAATGATCTTCTCCGCTTCAGCCACTACCTCAGGACCGATGCCATCTCCGGCAATTACCGCGATTTTCTTCGTTTCTGCCATTCTTCGTCACTCCTTAATTTATATATACACTGGTCGTATTTAATCATCTAGTTACTGTTGTAACATACTTCCCCCTTGATTGACCAAGATATAGAAACTATGAACTTAATTCGTTTTGCCTATAAGCAGGGGGAAAGTGATCAGGGAGATGGCTGCGCCGAAGAGTTGCGCAGACGCTCAAAGAGTTGTGCAGAAGCTCGAAGAGTTAATATCGCAAGAGCGACTGAACGCGAGTAAGGCTTACTTTGAGAAAGGCTCGAGGTAAAGCTTAATCGTGTGTGCTTTTGTGCGTGGGTAACTTATGCGAGAGCGGCTTTAATGAGAGCAGCTTTATGCGAGACTTCGAAGACTTAATGTGAGAGGCTCCGATTACGTATCGTTCCTCCAATCGCTGTTGTCGCCGAATTTCTGGATTGTATGTCTGGGGTTGAAATTCGGCTCCAAAGGCGACCGCTTCGCTTTTCCGGAATCGATTCGTCCTCTTCGCTGCTTCGAAGCTAAGGCGATTGACAGGTCACTGGAGAAGAGCACATCTCCCTGACCACAAGGGTGGTGGGAGATAGAAGAGCCGCCCTATGTATAATCATGGGGCGGCTCTTGAAAGTAACATCTTGAAGAGATTCTCGGTTACTCCTAGTCCTGCTTGTGCTTCTTGCTTCTTGCTTCCTGCTCTTGCTCTTTAACTTTGGCGAATGAAGTAAACAGATCACTCGCAGGTCGGCTTTCAGTGCAACCATATTAACGTCTCGAACGCCGTTAGTTACATTTTTCTGCCAATACGCTACAATAGGGGTGAATTTGTCTTATACCCTAAACGACCAAGGAGTGATCATCGATTATGAAGTACACAGCTCTAGGTAAATCCGGTATGAAAGTAAGTCGTCTGTGTTTGGGGACGATGAATTTTGGTCCTGCTACGGATGAAAAGGAAGCCTTCCGCATCATGGATGCTGCGCTTGACGCCGGCGTCAACTTCTTCGATACGGCCAATATCTACGGCTGGGGCGAGAACTCCGGACTGACCGAAACCATCATCGGACGCTGGTTTAACCAAGGCGGGGGCCGCCGCGAAAAAGTCGTTTTGGCTACCAAATTCTATGGCTCCATGAGCGATCCTCTGGATGGTCCCAACAATGAAGCCGGGCTGTCGAGCTATAAACTTCGCCGTCATCTCGAAGCGTCGCTAAAGCGTCTGCAGACAGACCATATCGAGCTGTACCAAATGCATCACGTCGATCCTTCCGTCACCTGGGACGAGCTGTGGGGCGCATTTGAGGTTGCGGTTCATCAAGGAAAAATCGGGTATGTCGGATCCAGCAACTTTGCGGGCTGGCAGATTGCGGTTGCGCAAGCCGCAGCCCAGAGCCGTCATTTCCTCGGCCTCGTTTCCGAGCAGCATAAATACAGCCTGACCTGCCGATTGCCGGAACTCGAAGTGCTTCCCGCTTCGCAGCAGCTTGGGCTCGGCGTCATTCCATGGAGTCCGCTGGACGGTGGACTGCTGGGACGCAATGCGCTAAAGAAAATCGAAGGCTCTCGCAGTGGGGGCAATGCGGAGCGCGTGGAGAAACACCGCTCGCAGCTGGAACAGTTCGCCGCACTCTGCCAGGAACTTGGCGAACCACAGGACAACGTCGCCCTTGCCTGGGTGCTTAAGAACCCGGCGGTTACGGGACCGATTATCGGACCGCGCACGCTGGAGCAATTCGAAAGCTCCATGCGCTCGCTTGAGATAGAACTCGATGAATCCGTAATGAAGCGTCTGGATGAAATTTTCCCGGGTCCGGGTGGAGCCGCTCCGCAGGCCTATGCTTGGTAAAATAAGGATAACATCCGAACGAAGCGCTGTCTTATCCCGTTGATCAGCTGCGCCAAGGCGGTATCGGCACACTGCCATGAGAGTTAAAGGCTCGGTGCGAGTATCTGATACCAGCATTCACGGCCGGCCAACATCATCATAAAATAAAGAAAAAGAGGAGCCGCTTTCACAGCGGCCCCTCTTTTTCTTTTGAATATCTCCTGCAGGCAAAACGATGCGATTCAGAGCTACCATGTACTCTAAGTATGGATTACAGCGTAGCGCGCTCACGCCGGCTAAACGTTTTGCGTTTCTCGATCAGGACGTTAACCGCATCCACGTAAGCTCTTGCACTTGCTTCCAGAATGTCGGTGCTCAAGCCGCGGCCTTGCGCAGCCACGTCGTTTTGCGACAGCACGACATGCACTTCACCTTGAGCATCCTTGCCGTGCGTTACCGATTTGATGGAATAATCCGCAAGCGTAACCTCTTCGCCGGTCACCTTGTCGATCGCGTTATAGATCGCGTCGACGGAACCGTTGCCCTCGGCCTCTTCCTCAATCGTCTGCTCCGCAGTCGCAATACGAACCCGCGCCGTCGGTGTGGATTCGTTGCCGTAAGCAACAAATATCGTTTCCAGCTTGAACACTTCCGGCGTATCGATCAGTTTCTCTTCCAGCAGAGCCAGCAGATCCTCATCGGATACTTCCTTCTTCTTGTCGGCGAGCACCTTGAATTTGGCGAATGCGTCATTCACCTGTTCTTCGCTCAGCTCATAGCCCAAATCCAGCAGCTTCTCCCGGAAAGCATGACGGCCAGAGTGTTTGCCTAACACCAGCTTGCTTTCTTTGAGCCCGATAGACTCAGGCGTCATAATTTCGTAAGTCGTCTTCTCTTTCAGCATGCCGTCCTGATGAATACCGGATTCATGAGCGAACGCGTTCGCGCCGACAATCGCTTTGTTGCCCGGCACGACCATACCGGTCAGCTTGCTCACAAGGCGGCTCGTGCGGGCGATTTCCGTTAGTGCCAGCCCCGTCTTCGCTCCAAAAAACTCGGAGCGCGTCTCCAGCGCCATCGCAATTTCCTCAATGGCGGTATTCCCTGCACGTTCGCCGATTCCGTTGATCGTTCCTTCGATCTGATCGGCCCCGTTTAAAATGGCGGCAAGGGTATTCGCCGTCGCCATGCCCAGATCGTTATGGCAATGCGCGCTCAGCTGCACCTTCTCGATATCCGGAACATTTTCCTTCAAGTATTTGAATATAGCCCCGTACTCCGAAGGATTCAAATATCCCACGGTATCCGGAATGTTAACGACATTGGCGCCTTCCCGTACAGCCATGCCTACAACCTCGGCCATGAAATCCAGCTCCGTCCGGCCGGCATCCTCTAGGGAAAACTCCACTTTGGAAAAGTATTTCTTGGCATAACGGATCGAGGCCTGCGCCGTTTCCAGCACCTGCCGCTTCTCCATCCGCAGCTTGAACTTGCGGTGAATCGGGGAAGTCGCCAGGAATACGTGTATGCATGGATCCTGTGCTCCCTGAAGCGCTTCGCGAACCGCATCGATGTCACTCTCTCTGGAACGTGACAATCCAATGACCGTGACGTCTTTAACCGCGCGCGCCACTGCGTTCACAGCAGCAAGGTCACCGGGTGACGCCGCTGGAAAGCCTGCTTCCATGCGGTCGATTTTCAACTTTTCGAGTTGAAGGGCAATTTCCACCTTTTCCCGAGTGTTCAAATTCACGCCAGGAGACTGCTCTCCATCTCTCAGCGTTGTATCAAAGATATAAATCTTTCGCATGTCGGCACCTCCTTGAAGTTTATCGCTTGACGTAAACATCCGGCGGCAGGTTGACTTAATCCCCTGCCGCCGGCTGCTTTAATCTAACGGGTTCCCTGCAGCAGCACCATCATCTCATGCTCGACTGCTCCATACCCGGAAGAATTCTTATGAATTCTATATATTCTTATTTTTTGATCCAATGCATCATTTCGCGAAGTTCCGCACCAACCACTTCGATCGGATGCTCGGACTCGTTGCGGCGGGTAGCTGTCAGGAACGCACGGCCCGATTGGTTCTCAAGGATAAAGTCGCGAGCGAATTTACCTTGTTGAATATCGGAGAGGACTTCTTTCATTGCCTTCTTCGTATCTTCGGTTACCACACGAGGGCCTGTTACATAGTCGCCGTACTCCGCTGTGTTACTGATGGAGTCGCGCATGCTTGCAAGACCACCTTCATAGATCATGTCTACGATCAGTTTCAGTTCATGCAGGCACTCGAAGTATGCCATTTCCGGCGCATATCCAGCTTCAGTCAACGTTTCGAAACCAGCTTTAACCAATGCGGATACACCGCCGCACAATACCGCTTGCTCACCGAACAAGTCCGTTTCGGTTTCTTCGCGGAAGGAAGTTTCGATAACGCCTGCACGAGTACAACCGATACCTTTTGCATAAGCAAGACCGATCGCCTTGGCTTGTCCAGTTGCATCTTTCTCGATTGCAATCAATCCAGGTACGCCAAAGCCTTCAACATACGTACGGCGAACCATGTGACCTGGGGATTTAGGAGCGACCAGAAGGACATCGTTGTCTTTAGGAGCTACGATTTGACCAAAATGAACGTTGAAACCGTGGGAGAACATCAGTGCCGCGCCTTTTTTCAGGTTTGGCTCGATATCGTTCTTGTATACCGCTGCTTGCGTTTCGTCCGGCATCAGGATTTGAACTACATCTGCACGGCTAACGGCTTCGGCTACAGGAAGCACTTCGAAACCATCGTTTTTCGCTTTGTCGAACGACTTGCCTTCACGAAGACCAATGACAACCTGAAGTCCGCTGTCGCGCAGGTTTTGCGCTTGAGCATGACCTTGGCTTCCATAACCGATAACCGCGATTGTTTTGTCTTTTAACACGCTGAGTTCTGCATCTTGTTCATAATAAGTAGTAATTGCCATTTGTATAAGTCCTCCTTTGATTTTAAAGACCCTTCATGATGAGCGGGTATCTCAATAGACCGTCCCTTTTCCGATCTGCTGAGACACCCGCTCATGCCATGCAGGTGTCTAACGCTTATATTGCAATAACTTTGTCATCCGGATAAAAAGAAAAACGTAAAATCATTACGCGTTACCGCGAATCATCGCAGTAACCCCGGTACGGGAAAGCTCCTGGATGCCATACGGCTTAAGCAGCTCGATCATGGCATCGATTTTGACGGTATCGCCAACTACCTGAACCATCAGGTTGGCTGTGCCGATATCCACGACGGATGCGCGGAATGTCTCGACAACGCCCATAATTTCCGGTCTGGCCGATGGCTCGGCTTTTACTTTGATCAGGGCGAGCTCTCTGGCTACCATCGGTTTCGAGCTCAGGTTAATGACTTTAATAACATCGATCAGCTTGTAAAGCTGCTTCTCCACCTGCTCCAGCGTCGTTTCATCACCGGTGGTTACGATAACCATCCGGGACAAGCCGGATTCCTCCGACTGCCCCACGGTAATGCTCTCGATGTTAAAGCCCCTGCGTCCGAATAACCCGGATACGCGCTGCAGGACACCCGGCTGGTCGTTCACTAGTACGGCAATGGTATGTTTTGTACTCATCTTACGCATCCCCCATCAGCATTTGATCGATTGTCGACCCTTGCGTCACCATCGGATACACGTTCTCGCCTTTCTCTACAACGAATTCAACGAGGACGGGTCCCGGTGTTTCCATCGCTTCGGCCCAAGCACGCTGTGCTTCTTCTTTCGTGGTGGCACGAAGTCCTTTGACACCGTAGGCTTCAGCCAGCTTGACGAAATCGGGGCTGCCTGCCAGATCGATGTGGCTGTAACGGTTATCGTAAATGAGCTCCTGCCATTGACGAACCATTCCTAACACCTGGTTGTTGATGACAACGATTTTTACCGGAATGTTGTTGATGGCACAGATGGCAAGTTCTTGCGAACACATCTGCATGCCGCCATCCCCGTTGATCGAAATGACCAGGCGATCCGGATGCGCCATCTGGGCACCAATCGCGGACGGGAATCCGAAGCCCATCGTTCCGAGACCGCCGGAGGTGATCCAGGAACGCGGCTGGTTGAACTTGTAATACTGAGCGGCCCACATTTGGTGCTGGCCAACGTCAGTCGTTACAATCGCTTCACCCTTTGTCGTATCGTTCAGCATTTCGATAACCCATTGCGGCTTCAGCACGGTATCTGAATCGACGTAACGGAATGGGTATTCGGCTTTCCATGTTCTGATCTGGTCTCTCCACGCATCTGCTTTCGCTGCGTACGGAACGAGCGGATTCAGCATCTCAAGCACGGTCTTCACGTCTCCGACAATCGGGATATCGGTTGGCACGTTCTTGCCGATCTCAGCCGGGTCGATATCGATATGAACGATCTTCGCATGTGGCGCGAAACCATCGAGCTTGCCTGTAACCCTGTCATCGAATCTTGCCCCGATATTGATCAGCAGGTCCGACTGCTGAATACCATGGTTCGATGTGTAGGTTCCGTGCATACCCGGCATTCCCGTCCACAGCTCATGGCCGCTTGGGAAGGCACCCAGACCGAGAAGCGTTGTCGTGATCGGAATCCCGGATTTATTCACGAATTCGTACAGCCCTTCATGAGCTCCGGAGTAAATCACGCCGCCGCCAGCAAGGATCATAGGACGCTCGGCTTCCTCAATCGCGCGGGCTAATTTATCCAACTGAAGTTTGTTAGGTACCGTCCGAGGATTGTATCCTCTCAGTTGAATTCGTTCTTCCGGCTGGAACAGCGTCGTTGCGGCGGATACATCCTTCGGAATATCGATCAGTACCGGACCTTTGCGGCCGGTTGAAGCGATATGGAAGGCTTCGTGAATCACCCTTGGCAGATCCTTTACATCCCTTACCAGATAGCTGTGTTTCGTAATCGGCATCGTGATGCCCGTAATGTCCGCTTCCTGGAAAGCGTCCGTACCGATCAGGGTTGTTGCAACGTTACCGGTTATCACAACGAGTGGAACGGAATCCATATAAGCTGTTGCGATACCGGTCACAAGGTTCGTTGCCCCCGGTCCTGAAGTCGCTATGCACACACCGACTTTGCCGCTTGCGCGAGCGTAACCGTCAGCTGCATGAATGGCGCCTTGTTCATGACGGGTCAAGACGTGATTGAAGTCCTCAAAACCATACATGGCATCGTAGATGTACAGGACCGCCCCGCCCGGATATCCAAAGACGCATTCGACACCTTCGAGCAGAAGACTCCGAAGCAAGATTTCCGATCCGGTAATCACTTCAGGCTTCAACCATTTCTCTCGTAATTGTTCTGTAGACCGCACTTCTGGAGTTTGCGCGCTCATCAGTCATCCTCCTCTCAAATATTGGCACTCTTCATTCATCATTCAAGCAACAAAAAAACCTTTCGTCGCCACACCCGGAGTAACTCCGTGTGAGGGACGAAAGGTTTAGCTTCCGTGGTACCACCCATGTTTGCCCTACACTTCGCAGTGTAAAGCCTCAGCAGGTATGAAGAACACAATGAACACAGCTCTTCAATATCTGCAGTCCGTAACGTGGACTAAGACGATTCCCCCTAATAAACGCTGTTACGACTTAATGCGATAAAGTCATAACGTAGCATCTTTCAGGGAAACAGCTCCGAGGTGAGCTCGTATAAAAGGGGTTTTGGTGGTGGTTTCAGCTGATCCATCCACTCTCTGAGCAAAAGAGCCCTTTAAACTTCGTCCTCATCATTGCCGATTGGATATTTTCGTTAAAATGTTTAGAAACATTATATGATTCATTCATTCCAGAAGTCAACACATTTATTTTACTTCCGATGAAAGGTTTTCATTCACAATTGGAGCAATCCCTTCGCTTCCTTGATGCAAAACACGCTCTTAAACCCTGCTACATATGATAAATGGAGCTATCCTTAATAGCGGTGAAGGGAGGAAACAACACGATGATCCGCTATCGAAAACCGGAGCAGGATGATCCGATGATTCAACAACTCATTGAGTCCCAACTCGTCCCGCTTTCCCATATGACAAAAAAAGAGCTGGACATCATCCGCAAGGATATTCCCTCTCGATTACGACGCGGCGTGACCCTTGTTGCTTCGCCTCAGGATAACGATAAAATCATTGCCTTTATCCATTTTATGATGCACGGCGAACTGCTGTATATCGATATGCTGGCCGTCGCATCCACCGCACAGCGAAGACGGTGGGGCGTCCGATTGATGGAGCATGCCGAACGTTTCGCTGTATCCCGCGGATGCAAACGCGCCAAGGTCATGGTCGATATTGGAAACCAGACCGGCCTTAACTTTTACCGCAAGCTCGGCTACACGGTTACAAGAATCATCGAACCGAGCCGCTGTTATGAGCTAGAGAAGATTTGGTTCCTCTAATTACCAGAAGAAACCTGGCCCAAAGCCTGGCCCGAATGCGCCATACCCCGGTCCGAATCCGCCGTATCCCCCTGGGTAGCCTCCCGGATATCCACCGAATCCGCCACCATAGCCTCCACCGAACGCATAAGGTGCCGTCCCAATGGCAAGAAGGTCAAACAATGCGAGCGGAAGAATCGCCTTGGTTCTCACTTTTTTCCCCTTGGTTGCCGGTTCTACAAAAAGGCGGTTGCCGGAAACGCGTACCAGCTTGCCTGTCACCATCGTCCCGTCCTTCTTATACGCTACGATCTGTTTGCCCACATATGATTTCACTTTTGCCTTGCTGACAGGCTTGTGCATAAGATCCCTCCTCAGGTAATATACATTTCAATCTATTCCGGAAGGAGTTCCCTTGCTTGTTTCATGGCCCTTACGATGGCTAAAGATAGGTGAAAAAGCTCGTCCTGCCCAGCAATCAGCGATTACCATTGTTATATATGACGGACAGGAGCGGAAAATAAAAAAACCGCCGTAATATTACGGCGGTTTCTTCATACACGTATAATTAAGCGTTCACTTTTTCTTTAGCTACAGTAGCCAAAGAATTGAACGCGTTCAGGTCATTAACAGCCAGATCAGCCAGCATTTTACGGTTAATGTCCACGCCAGCAAGCTTCAGACCATGCATCAATTTGCTGTAAGACAGACCGTTTTGACGAGCAGCCGCGTTGATACGAACGATCCACAATTTACGGAAATTACGTTTCGTTGTACGACGATCCCGGTATGCATAAACGAGGGATTTCATTACCTGCTCGTTCGCTGTTTTAAAAATGCGGTGTTTGGAACCGAAATAACCTTTCGCAAGCTTCAATACTTTTTTATGTCGACGACGAACGACAAATCCGCCTTTAACTCGTGCCATATCAAAAGACCTCCCAATAATTGTTGTTTACTATTTCAAGTTAGCCAGACCTTGCTTCAAACGTTTAACATCTCCAGGCGCCATAACTGGGCTATTGGACAATACGCGCTTCGCACGCTTGGATTTGTGGGAAAGCAAGTGGTTTTTGTAAGCTTTATAACGTTTAACTTTACCAGTACCAGTAATCTTGAAGCGGCCTTTCAGGCTGCTATGTGTTTTCATTTTAGGCATTGTAGTACTTCCTCCTCTAATTTCTCTTAGGCTTTTGGAGCCAAAATCATAATCATGCTGCGGCCTTCCAATTTCGGTTGACGTTCAATGACGCAGAGATCCGCCACTTCCACCTTCACGCGCTCCAAAATCTTCTGACCAATGTTAGCATGGGTGATTTCACGACCACGGAAACGCACGGAGCATTTCACTTTATCGCCGTCTTTCAAAAACTTAACGACATTGCGAAGCTTGGTTTGATAATCATGCTCCTCAATGTTGGCTCGGAACCATACTTCTTTGATATCCACAATTTTCTGGTTCTTACGTGCTTCCTTCTCTTTCTTCTGCTGCTCATAGCGGAATTTACCGTAGTCCATGATGCGGCATACCGGCGGTTTCGCCTGAGGGGCCACGTTCACCAGATCCAGATTGAGATCAATTGCCATTTGCAGTGCTTCACGAATCGGCTTGATCCCGATTTGCTCACCTTCGGCACCAACCAAACGTACTTCCTTGGCCCGAATCTCGTCATTGATCATATGTTCCTTACTGATAGTCCTCCACCTCCAAATTACTTGTTGTTCCTGTTTGCAAAAAAAATAAAGGGATGACGGGTTAATCACCGACATCCCTATTTGATACTCATCTCACAAATGAAGTTAAATCCATTCATTGATTTCGTGATCAAACCAGCCAACACATGTCGGTCAGGTGAGAAGCGGCGCTTCTGCTTGCAATCAGATATTCTGTTTAACAGACTACGATAGTATAACAGGTCATCCTATCTTCTGTCAACACAGATGCAATATAAATATTGGATTAGCCTTGTTTGCTTTGAACTTCTTCAAGGCGTACAACCCGGGTATGCTCCGTATGACTCCACTGCTTGTTGTTCTGCGTGAAGAACGCATACACCGTGATAGGATACCACGACAGCAGGTAAATCGGGAACAGCACCAGATACATATACACTTTCTTGTATTTCACCTTCTCCAGAATCATCGCGATCATGAACGTGAACACATTCGCCGCGATTGCTGTAAAGCTAAGCCAGAGCGGTAAATATCCATACAGGTTCGCGATATTCGGACCATCGAAGAATGAGCTGTCAACCCATATGATGGCCGTCAACAAGAAAGTCAGCAGTACGATGTAAACGTTGACTCCGTACAATGCCAAGTCCAGCTTCACGAGGCTGCGTTCTTTAATGGCACGCCACAGCAGCGGGAAGAAATAACGACGGGCAACCGTAAAGTGACCCTGCATCCAGCGCAGACGTTGTCTGGCGGAAGCCTTAAACGTAAGCGGCTTTTCGTCAAATACCTTCGCGTCATAGTTGAACTTCGGATACACGCCGCGCATAACGCTGCGCATCGTGAACTCCAAGTCCTCAACCAGACTGGTTGCACCCCAGCCGATCTCCTTCAAGAGATTGGTCTCAAAGCACATTCCCGTACCGCCGAGGAAGTTCGCCATGTTCAGATTGCTGCGGGAGAGCTGCCACAAGCGGTTGATATACCAGTAAGATACCCCGTAAGAGGCAGTGATCCAGGAATCCTCAGGATTCTTGGTATCGATATATCCCTGGATAACTCTTGCTCCAGAGCAGAGATCATTGTTCATTTCGTTCAAGAAATTCGGAGCGGCCAGATTATCCGCGTCAAACATGACAACCGCATCATACTGGCGCGGCATTGCCCAGAGCTCTTTCAGCATCCACTCGATGGCATAACCTTTGCCTCGGAGATTCTGATTCGTGCGCACGCATGCGTTCATCCCGTGGGCACGGACGATCTCTGCAGTACGATCTGTACAGTTGTCGCAGATGACAAATACGTCGTACAGATGTTTCGGATAATCAAGCTGTTTCAGGTTCTCCATTAATGCACCGACAACCTGTTCTTCGTTGTGCGCAGCAACTAACACTGCAAATGATTTATTGGGTTCAAACTGTTGTTTCTTTTTTCTTTTGACCAGACCAAACAAAGAGAATACGAACTGGTACACACCCACCGCGGCCAAGAATAGTTGGAGCGCGATAAAGATGGCGTCTGTCATGATTCTCCGTTACCCCCTTTTTATAACCCGAGAATGTTTGTTATTTTTTTCTCTCTAAGTTTTTCGCTTTTTTTGTTGTTGCTATGACCCTGTGACTTGTGTCTGTCCTTCTAGTAGCCTCGGTGCCGCGGGGCAACTTCGCACGTCATACACGATTTTCCACACTTTTGAATCTTTTGTCAAAACCGTGGAATGCTCTAATTTACGGAAAAACTTCGTAAAAGAGCTCAGCTTGCAATGTCGTTTGCCAGCAAGCTTCGTTTCAAACGGCTTTAGTTCTTATTTTCATCTGTTTCCTTGCTTTTTATTTCTCTTGGCTGCCCATTTTTTCTTTTTCGACTTGTCCGCCAATAAATAAACGCAACAGACACCCAAAAAGTTTTCGTTTTTCATTGCTCTTTCTCTAATAAACTTTTTGATGTCCGTTTGAATCATTGTAGCGGCATCTCATACTCAAGTCAAAAGACCACGGACCCTGATTTTCTACAAAATGCGCGCTGCTGACTAACTCCTTAAGTAGCAAGGCGCCAGCGAGAAGTTTGCTGAATAAAGTTTCCGTTTCCGGGACCAAAGTCCCTGAAACACAAGTGGAGAACGGTTGATTTCTTTTCCCAAAGTCGATATGTTAAAGTTAAAGAATAACGCTGCAGAACGGGTGAAAAGTAGTGGCTAAAAAAAGAGTCTTGCTGTTATCTGAAGGGTTCGGTGCAGGCCATACACAGGCCGCTCATGCACTCTCCAGCAGCCTGCGCCAGTTATCGCCTAGCGTACAGACCAAAGTTCTCGAGCTCGGGAGCTTCTTGAACCCTAAAATCGCTCCACTGATCATTTCGGCCTACAGAAAGACGATTACAACTCGCCCGAGATTGGTCGGGTACATGTATCGCCATCAAAAGTCCTTTAATCGCTTTACGGCTTTAGCACTTCACCGAATGTTCTATACAAGCACCAAAAATGTGGTTAGACAGCTTAAACCCGACATCATTGTTTGTACCCATTTTATACCAAGTGCGGTCATCTCGCGTTTGAAACGACTGGGCATTGATGTGCCTCTGTGTACCGTTATTACCGATTATGATGCTCACGATACATGGATCAGTCCAGAGGTCGACCGATATTTCGTGTCCACGCCGGAGGTAAGGCGAAAGCTGCTCAATCGCGGGGTTTCCCAAGCCAAAATTCAGGTTACCGGCATTCCGATCCATCCCGACTTCTGGACGCATCCGAGCAAGAAGGAAATCAGGGAACGATTTCATCTGTCCGATATGCCTACCGTGCTTGTAATGGGCGGAGGCTGGGGCATCATGAATGACGAAGTGGTGCATGAATTTCTGACCCGATGGCGCGACGAAGTCCAGATCATATTTTGCCTCGGCAATAACGACAAGGGACGCGAGGAGATGGAGAACAACCCCCGGTTCCAGCATCCGAACATCCGGATTTTGGGCTTTACGCGCGAGATCGACAAGCTGATGGAGGTGTCGGATCTGCTCGTTACGAAGCCTGGCGGGATGACATGCACCGAAGGCTTGGCCAAAGGAATCCCCATGCTGTTTCATCAGCCTCTTCCGGGACAGGAAGAAGAGAACTGCCAATATTTCACCGCGCAAGGTTTGGGCGAACCTATCCATTCACTGGATGTTCTTGCCAACTGGATGAACAAACTGCTTCATCAATACGATATGATTCAACAGCAACGGGCGCAAAATTTGCGAGACATCGAGCGATTCCATCCGATGCAAAGCGCACGCAGCATCATCGACATGCTGGAAAACGAAAAGGTGTACTCCTGAAGAGGGAGCACACCTTTTTTTTGCGCCGTTGTCCGCAAACACGTCATCGAATTGATAGATTTCCTACTATTATAATAGATGCAAGCGCTATCATCGAAGAAACTCTACCATATAGACGTTATTTACCGTATTTTTCAAGACGATTCTTATGGTAGGAAGCAAGTGCTTCCTTGCCAACAATGGCCTCGCAGCGATGTATCTGCATACCTTGACCGACGAATTTCGTCTCGTACTCAGTCATCACGTGTTCTTCGTTCAGTCCGTCCCGGTGCAGATCCAGCGAAATATTCGTCATTTGCAAACCATAATCGGCAAATGCATTCAGGGAGAACTCAAAAAGCGTAACCGAATCGGTCTTGAAATGAATTTCCCCGCGCTCGTTCAGGATCTGGGAGTACTTGTCCAAAAAACGCGGATGCGTCAAACGACGGCGGGCATGCTTGGATTTTGGCCACGGATCGCTGAAGTTTAAATATAAACGTTCGATCTCGCCGGGTTCAAAAACCTGCTCGACATTCTCGATATTAAACAGCGCCAGCTTCAAATTTGGCGGGGTATCGACACCGTCCTGAGCCCAGACATTGCGTCCCTTTTCGCTTGCGCGGCGAATCAGCTCGTCGTACATGTCCACCCCGATAAAATTCACATTCTGATGTTTGTAACTCATCTGGCTTATAAATTGACCTTTGCCCATGCCGAATTCGACATGGATCGGGAGGTCATTGCCAAATAATGAAGCCCATTTCCCTCTATATTGACCGGGGTCCAAAACGACCAGGTCTTCCTGCTGCTCCAGATTTTCCCGTATACCTTTTCTTCCGCGTAAACGCATGTCATACCTCCGAAACTTTCCAAGTAAATTTAGAATGATATCCCGATACTGCATTTATTGTGACGAAGTTACTCCCAAAAGTAAAGGCCCCATAGAAAAAGGAACCTATACTCTGCTTAACGCAAAGGCTTAGGTTCCTCTTTCTTATATTTGGAATTGGGGTTCCGCGATGGTTAAACTGTGAATAGTCTACCTTTCATTCGACGTAAATTCAAACGTCTTCTCAAAGGCGGCCCGAATCTTGCGACGTGCCGAAGCCTTCACGTCCTGGTTGGAGTTAAACTCCACGCCAGTAAGGGCTAAAGCTTCGTTCGGGGTAAGCTCCACAGCGATCTTGTCTCTACTGTCATTCTTTACTGTCGATGAATTCATTCGTAATCACCTCACGGTATTATTGTATCCATGACGTCACACAAATATGAATCCTATCCGATATATACCCATGCCAAAATTGCTTGAATCATATTTTTATTTTTCTACTTTAAATATACCAATTATATGCAATTCATTCAAGTAACAACATCTTAATTAGGCTTGAAGACCTGTATATAACGCAAAGTTTTATTTTTTGTTACAATGGACATATCTGCTCAAGGATAAGTTAAGTAAAACATGTATACTTTGAGGCACGGCAATCCCTGTCTATTCATCTTATGCGGCTATAAAAGGAGCACACATGAGTACATCACTTAGACCCGCCCCAACATTATGGGGCGACAAACGATTTCATACATGGAATTACGAGATGCGCAGCCAATTCCAGGAAAAAGTATTCAAGGTTATGCTGGATGCGGGCTTTACGTGCCCGAACCGCGACGGCACGATTGCCAAGGGAGGGTGCACCTTCTGCAGCGCCCGCGGCTCCGGTGATTTTGCCGGACGACGGCGGGACGATCTTGTTACCCAGTTCAACACCATCCGGGACCGGCAGCACCAGAAGTGGCCGAGCGCCAAATACATCGGTTATTTCCAAGCCTATACCAACACTTATGCTCCGGTAGAGGAGCTTCGGGAGTACTATGAAGTCATTCTGCAGCAGCCGGGTGTTGTCGGTTTATCGATCGCTACACGCCCCGATTGCCTGCCTGACGACGTCGTGGAATACTTGGCCGAGCTGAATGAGCGAACCTATCTCTGGGTGGAAATGGGCCTGCAAACGATCCATGATTCCACCTCCGAGCTGATCAACCGGGCCCATGATACCGAATGTTATCTGGAAGCGGTCGAAAAGCTGCGCAAGCATAACATCCGTGTCTGCACACACATCATTTATGGCCTTCCGCAAGAGGACCATGAGATGATGCTCGCCACCGGCCGAGCGGTCTCCAAGATGGATGTGCAGGGAATCAAGATCCATCTGCTGCACCTCATGCGCAAGACGCCGATGGTGAAGCAATACGAGGCGGGGCTGCTGCGGTTCCTGGAACAGGACGAATATATCAGCCTTATCGTAGATAGCCTGGAGTTTTTACCTCCGGAAATGATCGTGCACCGTCTGACCGGAGACGCTCCACGGGATCTCTTGATCGGACCTACGTGGAGCCTCAAGAAGTGGGAAGTGCTTAACGGCATTGACGCCGAGCTCAAGCGCCGGGATACATGGCAGGGTAAATTGTGGGGGGGATCCTGATGGGCTTCCTCTCGGTTTTGAGTTTTGCTCACAAGCTCGTGTCCGAAAGGCTGCGGCTTGGAGACATTGCGCTGGATGCGACGGCGGGAACCGGAGCCGATACGCTGTATCTAGCTAAATGCACAGGTTCAAAGGGCAAGGTGTACGCTTTTGATATTCAGGAACAGGCGCTGCAGCTGACTCGTGATCGGCTTGATAAGGAACCGCCCGGCACCCTTGCGGAGGTTACCCTTCACCATCAGAGCCATGCCCTTATGGGAGAATGCGTACCTGAGTGCGAGCATGGCCGTATGGGTGCGATCATGTTCAATCTCGGCTACCTTCCGGCAGATTCATCAGATAAACGGATCATGACGGAAACCGCCAGCACACTCACGGCTCTGGAAGCTGCCATCGAGCTGCTCCGTCCCGGCGGCATTATCACCATCGTGCTGTACCCGGGCCATAAAGGCGGCGATGCCGAAGCGGACGCCGTGCAGGCCTGGGCGGCTGAATTGCCCCAGCACAAAGTACAAACGATATTGTATCGTGGTCTTCAGCGTTCCGAAGCCCCATATCTCATTGCACTGGAACGGAAGAAGCCGATATGATATAAGTTCTAGGAGAGGTCCATGCACTTACATCCATAGAATATTCCAAACATGATGAAAGGTAGATGATTACTATGACAAAACCATATCCATTATTGTTCCAACCCGAATTTAAAGAGCGTGTGTGGGGTGGCCGTGCCCTGGAGCAATTCGGCCTGGATATTCCTGAAGGACATATCGGAGAAGGCTGGATGATCGCCGACCACCCGAACGGCACGACCAGTATTGTGAACGGTGAACTTGCCGGTCGCGGCCTGGATCAGGTTCGTGAGCAATTTGGACGGGAGTGGTTTGGCAGCAAGGGATTCTCCGAGGTTAACGGACGTTTCCCCCTGCTGATCAAGCTGCTTGACTGCAATGACAACCTCTCCGTTCAGGTGCATCCGACCGATGACTACGAGGGGCTTCCGAAAGGCGAGCTGGGCAAGACTGAAATGTGGTATGTGCTGGATGCGAAGCCGGACGCCAAAATCATATACGGTCTGAAGGAAGGCGTTAGCCGCGAGACGTTGAAAGAGGCCATGGAAAACGGCACGGTTATGGACCAACTGCAAGAAGTGTCCGTAAAAGCCGGAGACACGTTCTACATACCTGCCGGTACGGTGCACGCCCTGTGTGCTGGCGTTGTAGTGGCGGAAATTCAGCAAAATTCGGATACAACCTACCGGATTTTCGATTACAATCGACCAGGTCTTGACGGTAAGCCGCGCGAGCTTCATATCGAGGACTCCTTGAACGTGACGGCCTACGAAGGATCCGGCGCGACCACAATGAGCACGGAAGGAACCGCGCCTGGAGAATGGCTTGAGCTTGCCAAGTCTCCCTATTTTGTTGTCGAGAAAGGTGTTGTTAACGGTGCCTGGTCCTTGTCCACTTCCGCGGAAAGCTTCACGATCGTCGTGGTATGCGATGGTCAAGGAACCCTCAGCTGGGATAACGGCTCCATTGAGTATACGTCCGGACAATGCTTCCTGCTGCCAGCTAACCTGGGTGCATATACGCTGGACGGGCAATCTACGGTTCTTCGTTCATATCTTCCATAAACAGGGTATAAAGTATTGAAATAAACCATTCGTTTTTGTGGAGGTGTTAGGCCTGAAATGCAAACCGACACGTTTACGATGCTGAATACGCAGGGCATGCATGTTTTTGTATATCAATGGCTGCCGGAGCCGGACCATCCCGTTCGTGCCATCGTGCAAATTGCGCATGGCATGTGCGAAACCGGCATACGATACGAGGAGCTTGCTGAGTTGCTTACAGCACACGGTTACGCTGTGTACTGCAACGACCATCGGGGTCATGGACAAACGTCCGGCCTTACACTTCTCGGCGATGCCGGGGAAGACGGTTTCGAAGGAATGATTGAAGACCTGCTGCTTCTTGCTTCCGAGCTTAAGAAGCGCCATGCCGGTGTTCCACATTACTTGATGGGTCACAGCATGGGGTCTTTTTTGACCCAAAAGATCATGTGTTTGAACGGCGAATTATTCGACGGATTCATTCTGTCCGGCACCAATGGTCCACAGGGACTGCTGGCGTTCGGTTTGAATCTGGCAGCGGTACAAATGCGCCTTCAAGGAAACACGCACCGGAGTCTGATGCTGAACGCCATCGTGTTCGGCCCTTACAACAAAGGTTTCGGCCCTATTCGCACTCCATTCGATTGGTTGTCCCGGGATGAAACGGAAGTGGATAAGTATATCAACGACCCCTATTGCGGTCAGGTATGCAGCGCTCGTTTCTTCCGTGATTTCTTCAAGCTGCTGTCCCAGATCCATAAACCTCAATTGATGGAATGCCTTCTAAAGGATAAGCCGGTCTACATTTTCTCGGGCGAGGATGATCCGGTCGGACACCGCGGAAAAGGCGTACGGCGTTTGATCGAAATGTACCGGAAACATGGCATCCAGGATCTTGAATACCGTTTGTATCCCGGCGGCCGCCACGAAATGCTGCATGAAATCAACCGGGATGAAGTTGCGGCACATGTTCTCGACTGGCTAGAACGGCACACCTCGGAATCGCATGGGACAGCAGACGACGCCGCGAGAATCGAAACCCGTATGTAAAAGAATGTTGCAGGACGAATTAAAAAGGGGTGTCCCAAAAAGGTCGATTAACCTTTTGGGACACCCCCTTCTCTGTTGTGACGCTGTGCATATCCACCCTTAACATAAAATTCCTTAGTAAATGGAAACCTTTTTAATTCGACAAGCTATCCGCCAAGTAAGTAAACCTACTTAACAGAAAGCCCAGCCCCTTTCAGCCCCTTACTCTTCCTCGTTCGGCGTGCGGTCGATGATCAGCTGCGTGACCTCGGTATACTCGCCATGGTTTACTTCATCCTCCGTAGCCTCTTCGCGCAGATCATCATTGGTTTCCATACCCGGCGCAATGGTTGGCTCATCCTGCGGATGCTGTTCCCGCCCCATCTGTTTCCCGTTCATAAACATCCCCTCCTCATCGGTTGATGCGATTAGAATTCCGATCCTCAGGATGTTTTATTCCGGGACGCCCAGGTTACGGTCCGTTACGGCAACGCAGGGATTATCTTCACGGCTCCAGTCCATGCCAATCCCTATAAGAAAGGTATTTCGCCAAAACGGCAAGCCGCTCACATCAAGTTCCGGTAAGAGTTGTCCTTCGCTAACTCTACTTTGCCTGCTTCGCTAACTCCACAGGCATCGTGTAGTACTGCGGCTGTCCTGTTTCGTTCTGCTGGTACAATACCAACAGCATCGTTGCATGGTCCGCGCTGTCCGAAAATCCGGTGCCGCCCTGGATGGCATCGCTGAGGTTAAACGGCAGCACCTCAATCATCGCATGTTTCTGCAGATCGCGCTCCGTGATCCCCAGATCGGCAAAAGCGTCGGACAGGGCCGCAGGCTCCTCTACGATTTTGCGGACATTGGCGGTCCATTGCGCTTTATCCTGGGTATGATCCCACCATATTTTCCGCGGCTTATACTTATGGCCCAGGAAATAATCAAACTTCATGAGACCGGAGACAACGTCCATATGCGGGGTCTTCCGATCTTCAAGGAAAGCCGTTAAACGCGTGAACAGATCCTCGAGCTGATGGCCGATTTTTTGCCAGCCCTGTCCTTCCCAGTAGTCTCCAAACTCTTGGAAGAAATCAAACGGCGACGTAAACTCATGCTTCATCAAATAATTCAGGGTGTGGTCCATCCGGTGCGCATTCCAATACTTCTCCAGCACATCCTCCAGCCTCTTCAGTCGGACGATATCCGAGAACGGTAGCACGTCGCTGCCGAGGATCTCATACGGAGCATGGTCCATGTAGGTGTAATTATACTTGTCCGCATCGATCCGCAGCCCGGTTCCGCGGAGCATCTTCAGGAAGCCTAACTGCAGTTCCTCCGGCCCAAGCGCAAATACATCGTTAAACGTTTTCCGGAACGTATCGTAATCCTCTTCCGGAAGACCTGCAATCAAATCCAAATGCTGATCGATCTTGCGGCTGTCCTTGATCATGGTTACCGTGCGCGACAGCTTGGTGAAATTCTGGCGACGCTTTACCAGCTCGTTTGTCGGGTCGTTGGTCGATTGCACCCCGATTTCAAACCGGAAAATGCCGGGAGGCGCATTTTTCGCCAAATAATCCAGCACCTCGGGACGCATGATATCCGCCGTGATCTCAAACTGGAACACGCAGCCGCCATGATTCTCGATAAGAAACTCGAACATTTCAAGCGCGTAATCCCGCTTAATGTTAAAGGTGCGGTCTACGAACTTGATCAATTTTGCTCCGTTCTCGATCAGGTAGAGAATATCCGCTTTAGTCCGTTCAATGTCGTAGTAGCGAACCCCCACCTCAATGCTCGACAGGCAGAACTGGCAGCTGAAGGGACAGCCCCGGCTGGTCTCAAAATAGACAACCCGCTTCCCGAGATGCGGGATATCCTCCGGAAAACGATGCGGGGAAGGCAGCTCTGCCAGAATGCTCTTCGGTCTTCCGGGATTCACAATGACTTCATCCTGCTTGCGGTAAGCCACGCCATAAACGAAATGATACTTCCGGTCCCCTTCAATCGTTTGCAGCAAATGGTGGAAGGTCTCCTCGCCTTCACCCATAACGATAAAGTCGACATTGTGCAGCCGTTTCATCCAATACTCCGTATCGTAGGATACTTCAGGTCCGCCCAATATGATCGTGACCTCCGGCATAATCTTCTTCACGATATCGATCACTTTAATCGTTTCTTCAATATTCCATATATAACAGGAGAATCCGATCACATCCGGCTTGCGCTGGAACAGGTCGGAGACGATATTCATCACAGGGTCCTTAATCGTGTACTCCGTCAGTTCGATAT
The DNA here is from genome assembly GCF_037969785.1 of Paenibacillus sp. FSL W7-1332. Classification (NCBI taxonomy): domain Bacteria; kingdom Bacillati; phylum Bacillota; class Bacilli; order Caryophanales; family Paenibacillaceae; genus Paenibacillus; species Paenibacillus sp. FSL W7-1332. Next base: position 6,023,493 of record NZ_CP150209.1, read on the forward strand.
CGAAATCCTTCTCGCTGTATGCCTTCAGGCAGCGAATGGCTAAAGAGGTATGAATGTACTTGGCATTCAAGGTTGATAGTATGACTTTCATGGTAGGGTCCACTTTCTTTCTACATAATGTAAATTTATTAACCGAACGGTTTATTCTGAGTGATGGAACGGGAAAAAGCCATGATTTCCGCCTGTCATGCAAGCCTATTCTTCATAGTCAAACAGATCGTCCCCGTCATTCGACGCACTCTGACCATTCAGGAAGAATTCCAGGAACGGACGGCCATATTTACGGAATTTCACTTCCCCGACCCCTTTGACATTCAGCATCTCATCCTCGCTCTGCGGACAAACCACACTCATCTCACGCAAGGTTGCGTCGTTAAAAATGATGTAGGACGGCACATGCTCTTTGCTTGCCAGCTCACGCCGAATCAAACGCAGCTGCTCGAACACCGTCTCGTTGACGGCTGACGGCGAATAATCGCGGCGGCTGCCGCTTCGCTGGCTGCCTGCGGCTTTGGAAGGACGCGGAACGCGCTGCATCACTTCGCGCTGGCCTTTTAACACATCGGCGGCCTCGCTCTGCAGTTTCACGACAGGGTATTGGCCTTCCGTCAGCGCCAGGAACCCTTCCGAGATGAGCACATTGATCGTCTCGGATATCTCCTTCTCGGTCCGATTCGACATCACGCCATAGGTCGGAAGGCGGTCAAAGCCGTACTCCAGCACTTTTTTCGCCCGGGAGCCCTTCAGCACCGAGGCGACCGTGGACACGCCAAAGCGTTCGCGCATCCGGTGGATGCATGAGAAAATTTTCTGCGCATCCACCGTGATATCGACAAGTTCCCGGTCATCCGTGCAGGAGCTGCACGTACCGCAGGGCTTATCTTCGTGTTCTTCCCCGAAATAATCCAGCATCGCGCTCCTAAGGCACCTTGTGGTGTAGCAGTAATCGATCATCTGCTGCAGCTTCCGGTAGTCGTTCTGCTTGCGCTCGCCCTCCTGGGGATTCTGTTCAATCAGGAATTTCTGGGTCATGATGTCCTGGGCGCTAAACAGCAATATGCACTGGCTGGGCTCGCCATCCCGACCGGCGCGACCCGCTTCCTGCACGTAGGACTCCATATTTTTCGGCATATTGTAATGAATGACATACCGGACGTTGGATTTATCGATCCCCATGCCAAACGCGTTCGTTGCTACAATAACGCGAATATCGTCATAGAGGAAAGCCTCTTGGCTCTCCGCCCGCTCCGCGTCACTCATGCCGGCATGGTATCGACCCGCTAGAAGCCCCTTAGCTATAAGGCGCTGGCATAAATCATCGACCTCTTTGCGAGTGGCGGCATAGATGATTCCTGGCTGGTGGGTATGCGAGGCCGCATAGTCCAGAACGAACTCCCGCTTGTTCTCACCGCGAAGCACCGACATCTCCAGATTGTCGCGCCCAAGGCCCGTTACGAACACCTGCGGCTGTTCCAGTCGAAGCAGACGCTGCATGTCTTCCATAACTTCTGGCGTGGCCGTGGCCGTAAAGGCCGCCACGATCGGACGGTTCGGGAGCCCTTTAACAAAAGGAGCCACCGAGAGATAGCTGGTCCGGAAATCATGCCCCCACTGGGATACGCAGTGAGCTTCATCGACAGCCACAATCGAAATGTCAAGACCTGCCATCTCCTCCCGGAACCAATCCAGTTCAAGCCGTTCCGGGGCGACATATAACAGCTTCAATTCTCCGCGCTTGGCCGCACGTATGCGATCGTTCACTTCCTTGCCGCTGAGCGTGCTGTTGATATAGGCAGCGGCCACACCCGCTGTCGTAAGGGCATCCACCTGATCCTTCATCAAGGAAATCAAAGGCGATACAACCAACGTGAGACCCGGACACAGGAGCGCCGGGATCTGATAACAGATCGATTTGCCTCCGCCCGTCGGCATGATCCCGAGCGTATCTTGACCCGCCAGCAGACTGGCGACGATTTTTTTCTGGCCCTCCCGAAAATCAGGATAGCCGTAATATTTCTGCAGATAATCCCGCGCTGTATCCATATTCATCGATTCTCTATCATTTGTTTCCACATTCATGGATAAAAACTCCTTAATTCTCCTTGGTTTTCCGTTTCGAAAAGCCTGTATCCTTTAAGTTTAACGGCCTTTCCATGAATGGGCAACCGAATCGTAGAAGGAAATTGCATTCGACGAAGAGAACTTCATAAATGTGGAAAAAGGCATGCTATCATGTAGAGCCCAAAAAGTGAAGTTGGTGATCCTAATGAATGACGCACATACGGAAGCCGTAAATCAAACCATTCAATATATGAAGGAGCATCTGGACGAGCCCATGACGACCGAGCAGCTCGCCGATCTTGCGGGATACAGTCCCTACCATTTCTCCAGAGTATTCAAGCGAGTAACCGGCATATCGCTCAGGCAATACCTGTCCGCGCTCCGGGTTGAATCCGGCAAAATCGAGCTCCTTCAAAGTCCTTCCCTGCTCGTAAAAATCGGAATGCGCATCGGTTTGGCAAGTCCCGGCACCTTCAATACCCGCTTCAAGCAGTTTGTCGGCCTGTCTCCGAAAAGGTTCCGCTCCACCACCGAGTCCCTGCATCGTTACGTGAATCAATATGAGCACAAGCCATTAACCTGGGCAGAGGAAGAAAGACATGCTCTGCCCCGGATTCATTGCCGGATCGAAGCTCCCGAGGCGTTCCGCGGCATGATTTACGTTGGTCTGTTCCCAAGACCCGTGCCTGATCAGAAGCCCGTCTCCGGTACGGCGGTCAACCTCAAGAACCGGACCTGTACTTTAGCCGGCATACCAACCGGAACGTATTATGTTCTGGCAGCGGGCATCCCCTGGAGCCTTAATCCCCGGGATTATTTTCTGCTGAGCAAATCCTTGCGCGGCAAGCGGGAGGAGCCTGTCCATATCGACGAAGAAACCGACCTCGCCGTAAACATCACCTTGCGCGAGCCTCTGCCCTATGACCCGCCGATTGTTGTGAATCTACCTCTGCTCTTATTCGAGAAGGATCGGAAATAACAGCGCAAGGTAGAAGAATTTTTGAATCGCATGTCCCTTTATAATGGAATTGCTGGAAGCGTTATTACGGAACAATGAGCACTATAGATTGGAGGAATAGACATGACCATTATTCAAGAAACCATAATTCAGGCCGACGTGCAGCTCCTCTGGCGAGCATGGACGGAGTCTGCGAGGATAACCGAGTGGTTTGCGCCGGCTGCTGAAATTGAACCGAGGGCGGGCGGAAAGTTCGAGCTTTATTTTAACCCGGCTAATCGTGAATCGATGTGCACCGCGGGCTGCACCATTTTGCAGTATGATGAACCGCATACCCTCGTGTTTGAGTGGAAAGGACCCGATCCCTTTGCGGAAACGATGAATCAGGGGGAATTAACTGAGGTCAAGGTGTCTTTTAGACCTGAACAGGACGGCGGCACGAGAATTACCTTAGAGCATACGGGCTGGAAGGATACCGAGGCGTCACTGCAAGCCCGGGAATGGCATGTGGATGCATGGAAAGGCATGCTGGCCAGCTTAAAATCCAGCATCGAATCCGGTGAAGGCATTCTATGCTGCCAGTAAGACAACCCATGGATTAGAGGAGAAGAGGAACTATGCCCAATCTTTGTGTTCTATCGATCAATGTAAGTGATATGGATCAAGCGACGCGATTTTATTGTGATATTCTGGGATTCGAAATTTCCAAGGTGTATGATGATCAGATCATCAGTTTGAAACATGAAGGCGTTTCCCTTGTTCTGCAAAAATGCGACCGTCCTACGAAAACCGATTACCCGCATGAAGCTCAGGTTATTATCGGACTTGAGACGGCTGATGTAAGCGCGGCGATTGCGAACTACAAAACGCAGGGTGTAGAGGTCATCTTTGATACACCGCAGCCGTGCCCTCCCGGTCTATACAGCGCAATCCGGGACCCTTTTGGGAATGTAATTGAACTGCTGGAATTTACGGAGTAATCATGCCGTTTGAGAAGGATCATAGTATCGGAAATACGAAGTGAAGTCCATATACACGCTCGAAGGATATGCTGCATGTAGCAGGTGTCCTTCTCGTCTTGAGGTCAGCCGGGGATTACCGGTTGGCCTTTTTGAGTTTTGAGCAGCCAATACTTGTCTCTATCATCCTTGACCTTCTGTTAATGTTAAACCCGATCCGGGTAAGAACATATTAATGTTAATTCCGAAGGTGAAGCATGGGCAGATTAGGAATCGCCGGTTTCGGAAATAATAGGTACTCGAACTGATATATTAACGACACAAGGGGAAATTCATATGGATATGACACCAGAACAACGCGTTACCCTGCACGGGTTCAACAACCTAACAAAATCGCTCAGCTTTAACATGTACGATGTCTGTTATACGAAAACCCGGGAAGAACGAGAGGCGTATCTTGAATATATTGATGAACAGTATAACGCGGATCGGCTAACAAAAATATTGAGCCATGTGGCCGAAATCATCGGAGCGCATGTCCTGAACATTGCCAAGCAGGATTATATCCCGCAAGGCGCCAGCGTAACGGTCCTTGTATCCGAGGGTCCGGTCGTGGAGGTTCCGGAGGAATCCTATGACGAATCGCCGGGGCCGCTGCCGGATAACGTCATCCTGCAGCTCGACAAGAGCCACATTACCGTCCATACGTATCCGGAATTTCATCCCGATGAGGGAATCAGCACCTTCCGGGCCGATATCGACGTGTCAACCTGCGGGGAGATTTCACCGCTGAAAGCCCTAAATTACCTGATCCACTCCTTTGATACGGATATTATGACGATCGACTATAAAATTCGAGGCTTCACGCGGGATATTCACGGGCACAAGCTGTTTATCGACCATGAGATCAGCTCCATTCAGAACTACATTCCGGACGAGGCCAAGGAGCTGTTCGATATGATTGACGTCAACGTATACAAGGAGAACATCTTCCACACCAAGTGTAAGCTGAAGCAGTTTGATCTGGACAACTATCTGTTCGGTTACACGAAGGATAAGCTATCCGAAGCCGAGCAGCAGAAAATCACCGAGCGCATCAAACTGGAGATGGACGAAATTTATTACGGTAAAAACATGGACCGCAGTTACTGATGGTATGCACTCCGATACGCTGCCATCAAACGGCTTTGATGCTGGAAATATGCAAGAGTCAGAAACCAGGCCGGGCTCATAGGAGCCCGGCCTGATTTGCAATTTCTATCGCTTCGTCCCGGTTGCGGACGCCCAGCTTGGCATACAAGGTTGAAGCATAATTCCGTACGGTCCCGTCTGAGAGATACAATCTCATCGCAATCGCCTTGTACCGCATGCCTTGGGAGAGATACTTCAGAATCTCCATCTCCCTTGGTGTCAGATCATACAACTTCAAAGTTGGAGACGACGTTGGATCGGCTTCGATTACGAATGCAGTGCCGCCTTCCTCCTTCATGAAATCGCCCGCTTCCCCATCGAAGAGTTTCGCCGAAATCTCCGGATTCATTAAAGTTCCGCCTCGATACACGATGCGAATGTTCTCGGCAAGTTCACGCGGCTCCATCGACTTCAGCAAATAACCGTCCGCTCCGCCTCGCATCGCTTCGGCTGCTTTGGCCCTCTGCTCAAATGTGGTGAATATAATCACCTTCACTGACGGCCAACGTTGTTTGATCAATCGCGTCGCTGTAATCCCATCCATCACGGGCATCTCCAGATCCATCAGCACCAGATGGGGGTTAAGCTTCTCACACATGTCCAAGGCAAACTCCCCATGTTCCGCACGTCCTACTACCTCAAGGTCCTTCTCCGACTCCAGAATGATGCCGAGACTCTCCCTGATAAAAGGTTCATTATCCACCAATAAAATTCTGATAATTTCATCCGCAGGCTCCATGATTCTAGGCAAGCTGCAGGTCACAACGGTTCCTTCGTCGGGAGTCGAATAAACCGTGACTTGGCCTTGAAGGCGATAGGCCCTTTCCTTCATGGCACTTAAACCAAAACCTTCCTGGATTTGCACGGTTCCACGGCCGTTATCCAGAATTTCAAGCCGGGTTTGCTGCAATTCGAATTGAAGCACGGCATCAATCCTCGTCGCATTGCCATGACGAACACTGTTGGTTAAAGACTCCTGGAGACAACGATAGAAGGTCATTTTCACCTGCCGGGATACCGGGTACTCTTCACCAAGCACTCTAAATCCTGCTTTTACCCCGGTGCTGCGCTCAAAATCCTCCGTTACCTGTCTCAGTGACTGCACCAGGGGAAGCTGTTCTTGCGGTGAGTCCAGCTCATGCAAGTACCCTCTGACTTCATCCAGGCTTCTCCGTGTCAGTTCGAGCAGATTGGACAGCTTACGCTGAGCCGCTGCATCACTTTCCGTGGAACGAAGCGTTTCCAAGCCCATAATGACCGCCGTATACGTATGGCCCATCGTATCATGCAGTTCCTTGGACACGCGCTCTCGTTCTTCCAGCAGCGTGACCCGCTCGACCTGGGACAAATATTGCTCCAAAATCGTATTATGTGTTCGAATGATTTCATTCTGGCGATAGTTGGCCATCAATAGATGAAAGGCAAATCCTAACGCAAACGCAAAGGCGACATGCTCCATCATCAGCATCAAATCCGTTGATGGGGCGTACAGCTTGATCAGCATTGGAACCAAGATAGCCGCAAGGGGGCCTGTCCATCTGTACGTATTTCCATAGCTGTTCGCTGCCATCAGAAATGCCGGAATGATAAACGACAAGTAAGCCTCCGGGAATAAGGAAGTTAAATAGACGGCGATCCCCCCCGATAACAGGAGCTCCGTTACCAAATATGCTTTATGGTTCAGAAGCAGACACAGCCAGGGTATCGAGAAAGCTGCCATCTCCCACATGACGACGAGCCATAATGATACGGTAAACTGATTCCGGAGCTCTACAAACTTTATGATCAGGGAGATGCAGCCCATCATGCGAATAAAGAGCATGGCCCAGTCGTACCACTTCCATTGTTTCACTATATCAAACAAAGCTTTCACTCCCTGCAGTTCCTTCACGGTTCTTTCCTAATATGACATGGCCCCCACAGTGTGTCTACCTACAAACCGAAAACATCCACTGCGTGTACCGGCCGCTCCATCTCGCCGCTCCCTTAGCGGCCCATGACCCTGCATAAGCAAACAGAACGCCGACTCCCATCATAAGCAGAGACTTGGGCAAGGTATCGATGCGAATAGGCCCTACGTTGATATCCGCAAAGGAACTGATACATGGGGCCAATATCCATAGAATGGGAACGATAAAGAATATAACGGCACTGAACAAACTCGCGATGCCAACGATAAACTTCAGCATGAGTACCGATACGGCTTTCCAATTTCGGATGTCCGCCAGTTCCCCCTTAGCCTGAATCCAGAGGGAGCCGGATGTTGTTCTCTTCATAACAGGTTCGATCGTTATGTCCGTATAGAACTTCGTCTGGATCCGATCATAATTCATGAAAGTCCATGACGATCGCATTACAAAGGTAAGAACCGGTATCCCGATCAGGGTGAAACTCATGCCGAAGCCAAAAAAAAGTCCCACAAGATAGTAACAAAAATAAAACACCCCGGTTCCAAAAGTCAGCATCAAAAAACAAAAGTTCAGCAGGTACTCCCTCAGCCATTTCTTCATAGATTAAACTCCTTTCATGTCTTCATGACCTTGATACTCCTGTATCCTACTGCACTCGTTGTCATGTGCAACAGTGTCAAAATGTCATATGACACGCCTTCTCAAAGAAGTGACTGAATGTAGCTGGCTGTTAGTAGAAGCCATTCAAGCGCTTATCGGGAGTGGAGTCGTTGATCCGGACACTCGTAACCAAAAAGGTCGCTCCGTCCATTTCCGTTCCAAGCAGCTGCTGCTTCGTCAAGAGGCCTGTGCTCTGCTGGACAAGGCCTTTTAACTACTACGCCCTTCCGCTAGCCTCGAAATAAATTAGGAATCGAAAAAGCCCTGCACCCCTCGGTGCAAGGCTTTTCATTTCTTCCCATGGCGCTTGCTTGCCGGAGAAGTAACCGGATAACGGTGCTAAAATTGAACCGAAAATCCGTTGAACCGGTGAATGCCCGTTCCAAATCGGACAAGGTCCTTTTCCCGCAGCTCTTGAACCGCCTCTTTGACCACGACCAGCCATGCCGGATCCAGTCCAAGTGTATTGTGAGAACCATAGATGCGCTTTACACCATCGAGATTCGCGATCCGCTCCAGCGAGTTTACGAGATCCTCCGGACTTGTCGTTGGATAAAAAGCATATATCGGCGTCTCATCATACAATAAATCCCCTGTGAACAAGTAACCCCGGTGTACATCAAATACCACGATATGTCCAGGCGAATGGCCCGGCGTGTGGTAAATAACCAGACTCCGCCCGCCCAGCTCGATGACATCTCGATCCCTTAGAATACCGGTCGGTTGCCCCTGGTAAGGGGTATAGGTTGCCGGATCGAAGGAAGCCGGTACCGGCCTCGTGATATCGCGTGAAATGTCCTTACGGATTTGTTCAATGGACAGCTTCTTAATCCCGCTGACGAGCCAGTCCTCCTCAGCCTCATGCACATAAATCTCTCCGTACTGCCCATGACTGCCGATATGATCCGCGTGAACATGCGTGGTTAGCACCACAACAGGTAAATCCGTCAGCTGATCGGTCATCCGCCTCATGTTGTCGATGCCAAGTCCCGTATCAATCAGTGCGGCACGCTCGCTTCCGATCAACAGAAACGAATGTACCTTCTCCCAATGTCCGTATTCACTGATCGCGAACGTGGTCTCATCCAGCTGCGATACGGTAAACCATGCATCATCGATAACAACGTTATGTTGATGATTCTCCATATGTAATGACTCCCCCATCAAGGATTATCGAATGGTGATATCCTCCTGATTATCTTGAAATGCGATCAACGACATATAGTAATTTTTCTCTTCCATGGACACAGGCGTATGGCCTGTTTCGGCCGTCTCCATCGTAAAGTGTTTATTCATGAGCTGCTTGAACTCGTCCACAAAAGCATGGAAGCTCTCCTTTGTTGCATGAAAACGGTAGGTCCCTGCAATGTTTTTTCGATAGTGTTCGCTTGTGCTGTCCAAGGCAAAAGAAGAAGCCGGCGCGCTTTCGATTTTCGTCCGGGTAACATCGAGTGTCTCCATAAATACCTGTCTGGATGTTTCCACCAAATCCAGGCTCGGCAGCAAATGATCCTCCGGAATGAAACGGCTTGCGACGGCGCGATAGTATTTCTGCACGATACCGTTCTTCTCTTCCTTCCGGACCACGTGAATGATGCCGTGCTTCTCCAGCTCCTTCAGATGAAAGTAAATATTGTTCCGCGTAATGTCCAGTACCTCGGCTAGCTGCTGTCCGGTGTAGGCATCTTTCACGAGATTCATCAGGATCTTGGTGCGCAGGGGATCGGCAATCGCTTTGAGCTGTTCATGAGTTTTAATTCTATAAACACCAGTCATTTTAATTTTAACACCTCCATACACTTTACCGGTAAAATTTATTTTACCGTCTTTTGTGTTTCATCCTATCATGATCTTTATCCGCAGGTCAACTTGCTGCCCCTACGATTTTTCCGTTATACCAGATTGGAGCCGAGTGCGAGTCAACGATGATACCATTTGGCAATACTGTTATAACACGAAGGAAATCACGCAGGGATCCCGTCTTATACATTTAGCCTGCTCCCCTTAAGCAGTTGAATTGTGATATATTATCCACAATCGTATGTACGACACTATGACGTTCAAAGGATGTGCCTCATGTTTGACCCGACGATATTCGAAAATTTAAAGGTTGGCATCGAAAACGCGGTCTACGATCTCGATAACCTCGATGAAATCATTCGTGTTACCGATCGGAAGGATCTTCTGGATATGGCCACGTTATCCAGAAGTTTTAGCCTCCGGTTCGAGCTGGCTGCGTCATCCACAACTTCAGCCGAAATTTGCCTGGAGACCGGGCTCCGGGATTTGGCTGCCGAGATCTTGGAAATTCCGGAAGGTCAGCCAGCCTGCGAGCTGAAACTCCGCTTTTATAAACATATCGCTGATGCTTCCATAGCGTGTCCGGCTATTGCCCAGATCATAAAGGAGATATGGAATCCGGAGCTTCCTCCGCTGCAAACGATACGGTACACCTACAGCGATGATCCGGTACCGCTTCACAACACGATCGAGCTTCGCTTTCCTCGTAGAATCAACGAAGAACAGATGGGAGATATCCCGAATATCTTGGAATTCATGCTTCGTACGCTGGGAGAATTAGACCAGATATAACTTAAAGATAGCCGAGATTTCTCATAAAGAAAGCCTGCCCACGATCATCGCGGACAGGCTTTTTAACTTATATTATTAAGCAACAACCAACCGGATCCAGATATCCGAAGGATCTTGAACGGCCCAGACGCCATCGCGCTGCTCCAGGCCCAGTCCCGCCTCACGGATACGGCCGGTTACCGCTTCAAGCTCTTCATGGCTCGGAAGCTCAATCGTATAATCTTCCATCCCCGCAGCGCTCCGTGGTGTGTTCGGTACACCGATTCCTGCCCAAACATTGAGCCCGATATGGTGATGGTACCCTCCCGCAGATATAAACAACGCAGCGCCGCCGTAATGGGCTGTCAGCTCAAACCCCAGAACATCGCAATAAAATACGCGGGCATCATGCAGGTTGGACACGTGGAAATGCACATGCCCGATAACCGTCTCTTCAGGAAGTCCATACCATTCCTTGTCCTTGGAGAGAGCCAGCAGTCCTTCTACATCGACAGGGTCGGTAGTCATCACATATTCCCCATTGGCATCACGCTTCCAGATATCCCTTGGTCGGTCGGCATAAATCTCGATGCCGTTCCCGTCCGGATCATTAATGTACAATGCTTCGCTGACCAAATGATCGCCTTGACCGACTGGAATGTTATGCGCAATCAGATTGGCAAGCGCAAGCCCGAGCGATTCCCGATTCGGAACCAGAATTGCAAAATGGTACAGACCTGCCGTCCGGGTCTGCGGTCTCACCAGATCTTGAATTTCCTCAATAATCAGCAGCGGCTGTTTGCCGTCTGCCGTCAATTCGGCAACACGGCCATGCTGGCGAAGCATTTTCAACCCGACGACTTCTGTATAAAAGCGAACAGATTGTGCCAGATTACTGATCCGCAGAGAGACCGGGCCAAGCTTTGTGGATGGATGTATAATGGCTGTCATATTCTCACTCCTTGAATGTTGTGGTTAGTTCATTCCATATATTCAGGTCAACGTCAGGTTCAACTTGTAATCAAATCAGTTACATCTTGCTTGTAATCATTATAGTTACAGGACATCCTTGTTGTCAAACCCAGTAATTTACAAGTACATCGAAGAGTCGCCAACATTTAACCAAAAGAAAACGCCCATCCTACATAAGGATCGAGCGTGTGATTTTCGCTTATTCACTTGATGTTCCATTCGCAGAGGCATCAATTTTCCGGACAATCTCTTCCAGATTCACCTCATGCAGCGTGTTCTCCATGGCCTTCTGGGCGGCTGAAAAAACGGGGACAATCGCCGTTTGAATATGTTTGCCAACAGGACATTTTGTGTCCGAATTCTCATGAATGCCAAACAAGGAATCCTCCTGCACGACATGAACGGCATGATAAATATCCAGCAGCGTAATCTCGGACGGTTGCTTTGCCAGCTTCGCTCCCGCTACGCCAGGTTTAACCTCCACCAGGCCCGCTTTGCTCAGCATGCCTACGATACGCCGGATAACCACAGGATTCGTGTTCACACTCTCCGCGATATAATCTGAGGTGCTGACGCCAGCCTTATTCATCTCCAGCACGGAGAGAATATGAATGGCCACTGCAAATCGGCTGCTTATGTTCATGTGACCCCTCCTGACGGACCAAATCTTCAGATGACTATCATATCATGTAACCATCATAGTTACATTAACCCTTAAAGTCAACGGTGAAGCCGCTGCCCCTTAATCCAAAATCAGGCACTTGATATACAAATTCCAAAATTTTTATGGGATATAATGTAATTTTATGTTGATTTTCCCGAGTTTTTCACTATAATTATCAAAACACGTATTGGTAAAATCAACCTATTCAAACATAATCCAGGCATTCCTGCATGATCCAAAACATTCAAGGAGGGAATCCATGGATCCCAGCCAACATCGAAATGAAACGTATACTATCAGACGTCCTCGAAAACCTAAAAGCCGTATCAAGCTCAAGAAATGGATAGGAATATCCTTATCGATACTAATTCTCTTAGGCGGACTAGGCTATATTTTCAGAAAAGAATTGTCCTGGATGGCGTTTCAGGCTTTTTTCGCGAAAGATATCAAACATACGCTCGAGCAATCCTACAAACCTGTTGGTCCTTCTGATTCGCCCGAGCCTATTGCGGAGGCAACGAAACCATTCTCGGTTTTGCTTCTGGGTGTTGATCAACGCGAGGACGAACCTGCCCGTTCCGACACCATCATCTACTCTGTCATCCGACCTGACCTTAATAAAATATTGCTTGTCTCCATTCCGAGAGATACCTACACCGAAGTCATCGGCAGGGGAGTCACCTCCCGAATCAACTCAGCTTACGCCCACGGCGGCGCGAAAATGGCTATGGATACGGTTGAGCATCTGTTTCAGCACCCTGTCGATTATTATGCAGCCATCAATTTCCACGGATTAACGGATATCGTCAATGCATTGGATGGGGTTAAACTCCCCATCGATAAAGTCATCGAGAACAAGAGCGCCCGTCATATCAAATTGCGGATCGAGCCGAACAAGCCGATTTACGATGGAACAGAGGCATTAAATTATGTAAGGTACCGGGAGGATTCGGATTTCAACCGTACCATGCGTCAGCGCATATTCCTCAGTTCCTTAATGGATCGGGTATTTGAATTGAAAAATATAACCAAAATCCCGGAGCTGATTCGTATCGGAGGCAGCAATCTCACGATGGACATAAACTCCGATTTCATTTTTAAGCTGGCCGAAAACCTATTTTTTAATGACTCTCCACCGACATTTGAGAATTACATGCTAAAGGGAAAAGATCTAGTGATCCGCGGCGATTACTTCTATGATCCGGACGATTCGGACATCCGGTATATTCAAGAACTGTTTGCCAACTGGTCTGATGAAAAGACCAAGCTGGAAGATTTGATGATCCCAGGTGCGAAGTGAATCTGATCACACGAGGTTGGATGAATCGCCTGACTAAGGTAAAGCTTGTTATGAAAAAAGCCGATCCATGATAAAAAACCTCTCTTTCGCGTATTACGAAAGGGAGGCTTTTTAACGAATACCATCTGCTCCATCTAGAACATCGGAAATACGTATTTGATAAGGAAATACAGAAATCCAAAGAAGATAATCAGATAAGCCACATACTTAATTAACGTAGATGCTACCCTGCTGGAGTCATTCCGCTCCTCGATATTGCGGGTCTCGATCTCCACGTCTCGGTCACGCTGCCTGCTCATAGTCTCCACCTCCATCCGATTCTTTAGTTGCAGATGTTGGTTATTTCTTGACGCTTACTACTCTTTACACACACGTCTGGAGATTGAACCAAGCTTCAGGTCAGGAGATGGCAAGCTTAGAGAAAGCCGATCATGGCAGGCAGAACGATAAAGGAAGCCAGCGTGGTCCACAGTATGCACCTGGATACCAGCTTGGGCGCGGCATCGTATTGTTCAGCAAGGATTACCGCATTCACGGCTGCTGGCATCGCCGACAAAATCAGGATGACCGCAAACAAGGTTCCCTCAATGGATAAAATCGCGAGCAATCCCCAAGCCACCAATGGGCCCGCCAGCATTCGCATCGCCATGCCCGACCAGAATCCGCGCTTGGAGACGGCAGAAGCTCCGCCATCCCGAACCCCGACCATCTGGGCTCCCAGTATGACAAGAGCGAGCGGCGCATAAGCCGCGGACAGCATGGAAACGCCGGTATTCAACCCTTCCGGAAGCTGAAAATCCGCCAACCGGAAGAGCACGGCGAGTCCCGCCGCGTAAACCGAGGGGAGCGTAAACACCGATTTGATCGCCTTTGCGGCGGAAAAATGAGATCTCGCTGCCAGGTACACCCCTAATGTATTCATAATGATAATCTGCACAATGACATACACTGAAGCTTTATCCAGCCCTGCTTGCCCGAAGGCAAGCAGAACGAGGGGAAGCCCGTAATTCACGCTGTTGGTAAAAATAGTGGTCAAGGCGAGCCCCGATTTCTCTGTCTGGGACAAGCCCAGCATTTTACCAGCTAAGGCACTCAGCACCCAAAGCGCAATCACATTCAACAAGCAAAACGCAACCGTTACCGTGACCTCATTCGAGGTAATCGAAGCCTTCTCCAGCGTTTCGAAGATCAGAGCCGGGCTCAGCACATATAAAGACAGGGCCGAAAGGCCCTTGGTTTCAATGCCCTTGAATCGCTTGAGCAGTGCTCCGCCGATGACGGGCAGCGATATGGGTAGGAATACGCCATAAATCGTAGCTAAGAAAGAAGAGATCATGAGGTCCACCTTTATGCAAAGTAAAAATTCTTGGTCCGCCGCTGTTGTCATTTCAACTAACGTATCCCGTTGGTTGAGCCATAAATCATCGATTATTTGCACTTTGGAAAACTAGCTATCCTCTGACGGATTTATAATCGCCATCGCCAGAACCTGATGATCCACCCACTTACCGTTGATCTTTGCATGGCTTCGAGAGATGGCTTCTTTGTATAAGGTCGACGACAGCCATCCAAGTTTGCTCCGGACCACGCACCGAGCGCACAGGGGACAGCGCTCGGTGCGTGCACACAGGCGCCGCCGCGCTCGGTGCGTGCACACAGGGAGCACCGCGCTCGGTGCGTGCACACTGGCGCCGCCGCGCTCGGTGCGTGCGCACAGGCGCCGCCGCGCTCGGTGTGTGCACACAGGGGACAGCGCTCGGTGCGTGCACACAGGCGCCGCCGCGCTCGGTGCGTGCGCACAGGGGACAGCGCTCGGTGCGGGGACGCCGCGAACGGTGTACAGACATAAGACCCGCTCCGTGCGGACCGTGATTCCGCTATTTGCAAACAAAGGTACTAAAATTAAGCTTAAGCGGACACTTGTTCCGCTATTGCCGGCATATCACAGCAAAAAACAGGCAAAAGCCGAGAATAACGGATTCTGTGTCCGCAAAGCCTTAAATTTGGCACTGTTGTTGGCAAATAGCGGACCTCCTGTCCGCATCTCTCCGCGCATATCGCACATCGTCAGCACAGGGGGCGGCGCGCTCAGTGCGTGCACACAGGCGCCGCCGCGCTCGGTGCGTGCGCACAGGGGACAGCGCTCGGTGCCGGGACGCCGCGAACGGTGTACGGACATAAGACCTGCTCCGTGCGGACCGTGATTCCGCTATTTGCAAACAAAGGTACTAAAATTAAGCTTAAGCGGACACTTGTTCCGCTATTGCCGGCATATCACAGCAAAAAACAGGCAAAAGCCGAGAATAACGGATTCTGTGTCCGCAAAGCCTTAAATTTGGCACTGTTGTTGGCAAATAGCGGACCTCCTGTCCGCATCTCTCCGTGCATATTGCACATCATCCGCGCATATCGCACATCGTCAGTGCATATTGCACATCATCCGCGCATATCGCACATCGTCAGTGCATATTGCACATCTTCAGCGCATATCGCACATCATCCGCGCATATTGCACATCATCCGCGCATATTGCACATCATCAGCACATATTGCCCATCATTAGCACATATTGCACATCTTCAGCGCATATTGCACATCTTCAGAGCATATCGCACATCATCCTCGCATATTGACATCATCAGCACATATTGCCCATCATTAGCACATATTGCACATCTTCAGCGCATATTGCACATCATCCGTGCATATTGCACATCATCCGTGCATATCGCACATCATCAATGCATATTGCACATCATCAATGCATATTGCACATCATCCGTGCATATCGCACATCATCAATGCATATTGCACATCATCCGTGCATATCGCACATCATCAATGCATATTGCACATCAACCGTGCATATCGCACATCATCCGTGCATATTGCACATCAGCAGGGCATATTGCACATCAACGGTGCATATTGCCCATCGATTCCGACTTTTATATTATTGAATCGGTATTGCCATTTCCCCCTCTTTCGGGAAAATGGCGATATTTATGGGTAACAAAGCGCGGCGGTGATCCGGATTCAAGACCGGGAATTCGCTTACGGTAATTATTTCCATCAACTAACTTCGTCTCCGTATCTTCCCTAAGAATAATGTACATGGATCATTCTCTCTACATCCTAACCCATACCTCAAGCATTCGTCCAAGATTCAAAGACTATAGGTTTAATAGGCTTAGGCTCTCATTATGCCATCTTCCTGATGACAAACGACACGGTGGTTCCTCTGCCCCTTGTGCTGTCAATCATGAGTCCTTGCCCATAGACTTGCTTCAAACGCCGATCCGTGTTCATAAGGCCGACTCCCTTGCCGGTACGCTGCCCGCTTCCCAGCATCAAGCGGAGCTTCTCGGGATCCATCCCGGCACCATCATCCGCAATAATGACTTTGGCGGATTCAGCTTCACTTACGATGCGAATCGTTACGGTCCCTCCCTGGGTTCGAGCCAATACCCCGTGAACGACAGCATTCTCCACAATCGTCTGCATGGTCAAAGGGGGAAGCTTCCACTGCTGAACAGCAACTTCCTCGGAAATATGCCAACGGACACGCAGGCGTTCCCCAAACCGCTCTCCTTCGATATACAGATATGAGCGAACCAAGCCAAGCTCCTGCTCCAGCGGGATAAAACGCTCCAAGTTGCTGATATCATAGCTGGCTCTCAGATAGTGGCTGAATTCTCCAATCAGCGCAACCATCCGGGAAGGGTCAATCTCACTAAGGGATGCAATCGAATTTAAAGTATTGTGCAGAAAATGCGGCTGAATTTGAGCCTGGAGCCAAGCCGCCTCCATATGCAGCCTTTCCTTAATGGAGCGCTTCAGGTCCAGCAGCGCGCGTACCCTTGTTTTTAATTCCAGATGATCCACCGGTTTTATCAAATAATCGTTGGCTCCGGAAATGAAGCCCATATGAATATCTTCAGGGCGATTTCTTGCAGTCAGCAGCAGAATCGGAAGCTCCGATATCATATACCTCTGCCGAATCGTCCTGGACAATTCATATCCTGACATCTGGGGCATCATCACATCAGATATGATGAGATCCCATTCTCCCTGCTCTAACAATTGAAGGGCTTCCTCAGCCCGGGTAACGGTCACGATCTGATACCCTTCGTTTTCAAGCAAATGACGGATAACTTTTAGGTTAACCGGATCGTCATCTACGATGAGCAGCCTGCCATCGGTTTGACGAGAACGCTGCTTAGCCTCGGATTCGGCATCATCCTGTTCGTGCTTATCTGACATGTTAGATAGCCTCTCCTTCTCTTTCTCTGAATTTGAAGCCAAGGAGCCGGCAATAAACTCCTGTTTATCCGTATTCTCCTGCCTCATCATATCGTCCACTTTCAGCGTAAACGTAAAGGAACTTCCCTGCCCCGGAGCAGATGACACGGAGAGTTCCCCGCCATGCAGCTCAACCAGCTGCTTGCAAATGCTGAGTCCAAGCCCCAAGCCGCCTCCCGCTGCGGCAAAGTTGGAGTCTCCCTGCTCGTAAGGGAGGAATATCCGCCTTACTGTCTCTTCGTCCATCCCCATCCCCGTATCAAGAACGTGGACGCAGGCCCTTCCATTAACAACATCGGCAGTCACCATGATTCGGCCTGACTCCGTATATTTGATTGCATTGTGAATCAGATTGAATATAATCTGAACCAACCGGCTTTCATCTGCCCATACCTTGGGAAAGTCATCCTCGATCTCGCATACGAGCTCGATTCGCTTGCCCTCCGCCATTGGACGGAGCATATCCAGCACGCCTTGGGCAGCCGAACCGAGATGGATGCTCTGTACATTCAGCCGGATACGCCTGTCCTTCAATAACGAAACATCCAGCAAGTCATCCAACAGCAGCGACATCCGCTTACCAATGCCGGTAATCAGCTCCAGGTGATTACGATCCTCTTGCTGAAGAGTACTCCCTTTGCGTTCCAGCAGCGTTTGCGCCATATTAATCATGCCATGCAGCGGATTTCGCAGCTCATGGGACGTATTTGCCAGAAATTCATCCTTTTTCTTGTCTGCCCGTTGCAGCTCCTCTGCCTGTTCCCTCAGCACCACAGTGTTTCGGGCAAACCGGATAAACCAGAAGGAAGCAAATCCGAGAAACGCAACGATCAGGTCTATCGGATAATAAGGCAGTTCCTTAAAATACCGAAACCTTAAAATTCCACTTACGATAATGTTGCAGGAAACCGCAACCGCCGACAGCAAGATAAATATGGCCGCTTCCGTCCGCTCGCTGACCGCCTTCCTGGCAATCGAAGGCAGGAACAGTACGGAGCTTATTAATACCAATGATAAATAAGTAGAGAGATGCACCATCAGATGAAACGGAAGCAGCAAATAAGCGACGGCATACGAAACCACAAAGATTGTATAGGCCCGGTATAATCCTTCTTTGATTCTCGGCCGGAGTAAATGCTTGGTGCACAGAATCAAACATAAGGATATAGCCACATAAGCAACAACCTTAAGCTTCACTGACCATTCGAAACGGATAGCAGGCTGCCAAACGAGCAGGAGCTTATCGTCGTCAACCAGCGTAGCCAGCAGCGTAAACAGTATAAGGGCCGCAAAATATAAGAGGCCTTTGCTCCGATAGCCGATCAGATACAAAATTAAGACATACATGACATGAAGAAATAGCACTATGCAGACCAGCAGCTGCATGTTCTCCGAGAACGCTTTTCCTTTCATCACCGCTTCTGCAGTCCCGAATTTGATTGGCAGCCTAATCCCGCCTGAATCGGCATATTGGTAATTGCTCACTTCCAGAATGATATCCAGCTCGTCTTCGGCAGCCGGGGGGATGAGTTCGATATGGGGAACGATTCTTGCCACATGGGTCTTTGGCGTATCGGAGGGATGTCCGGATTCGTACAATAACTCGCCATTGACATACAAACGATAGGCTGTACGGATATCGGTGATCCAGAGGCCGTAAGTTACGTTACGTTCCGGTACGAGCAGCTTGAGACGATAAGTGCCGAAGCCCATTTGGTTCCCGTTCTCGTTTACGCCTCCCCATGGCCCGGGAACCTGTATCCAGCGCGGATCGGCGGCAGGCTGCTGCTCCCCTTGAGACCATCTATCCGGGCCCATCCATTGATTCGGATAAAAGGCCCACTCCCCGTTCAGCGCGACCGTATTGCGGTCATCCGCCCGCCAATCCCGAAGATCCAGCACTCCTTGCTGAAACGGAACTTCCTCAGGGATCATGATGATTTTAAAATAAGCCAACCGCACGGAGAGTAAAATGACAATAAACAGAAAAGTAATCCCCAGCAGCCTTTTGCCGGAGATCGGTTTCGATTTCGAGTTTGAGTTCGAGTTGGAATAGGTCGACAATAATAACAGTCCTTTTAACATATTGTAAAAAATCAACACCCCTACACAACTGTCCATTATTTTACATCGTTACGGAGCTGTTGTCTGTTCCTTTTCCATAAAGTCCAATAAATAAGCGGGCCGGGTCAGGCCGCTATACAAACGATAATGTCTTGCCTGGACGCTGCAGCGGCTGGTACGGACATAATTCCGCAGCGGATACATACTTCACCGTATAGTAAGAGTAGAATCTTTTTCTACCGGATGCTTCATAGATCCACGAAAAAAAGTCGAAAATCGAATCATCCACCCATTTTCCGTTGTACTCGATCAAGGACCGCAAATAAGGAATTTGGAGTTTCACTCCCCCATCCCACATAAAGATAAATGTGTTAACCTCGGCGTTTTTTTGCAACAAAAAATGAACGGTACGCTCATCCAGCAAGTACTTTTCCTGTCCACACAGAAATACCGGACCCTCATCCGTAGCAACGATGCCAATCCGCTTGCCGTTGAAGTGAGCATAGAAGCCTCTGCAATGCTGGAGGTCCTTCTCCGCATCAAGCTCGAACTCCCGGAACGTTCCAAGCTCCAATCCCATGGCCTTTTGCAGCGAAGATTCCTTAAATTTCCGAATGAATTTCATAACCGAATAATGTACCTCCCGATTGTTATGGTTCACTCCCAGTATAGGAGACCGTCCTCTACAATTTCTGAACAACACCGGAAGGACTATAAAATCAGGCAAGTATATACAAAAAAATCACCGGTCGAACAACCGGTGATTTCATCTCGAATGCGTCTTTAGCTACCTCATCTATTTCATATTGGCGGCTTGGATTCCATTGCTCCATTCGTCGTACCATTTCACAATGTAAGGACTTGGCTCCTCGCCCATCTCATCCTCTAACACCTGACACAGAAGACTGAATTGACGGTGCACCTGGGCCGGATTATCCTGCAAAGCATATATTTTCATCAATGAAATGTAGGCCTTCTCCTCCAAGGGATGCTGCCTCTGGATCGAGAAGTAGCATAATATGGCTTCATCGATGCGTTCCTGATCCACATACCATTCCGCCATGGATAAAGAAACGCTAAGCCACAACTCCTTCAGCCTTTGACGCTCTCCTTCTGCCCACCAGTAGTCATATTCCTGCAGGTAGTCCCCCGTGTACAACTTCATCATTTCAATATGTCGCTCAATCGATTCAGCCGATACGGAGGTGTTTGACATGAACCAATTCTCCCACTCCTCAATGTCCAGCTGCACGCCTTCCATATTCAGCACATAGCCTTCCGTCGTGTTGGTGATTTGGAATCGGGTATCATAAGGCTCCAATGTTTTTCGGATATGATAAATGGCCGTGTACAGCTGGGGATAGGCTTTATCCATATCAAACTCCGGCCATAACATATCGATCAATGCCGACTTTCGTACAAGCTGTCCTCTATGCTGAAGCAAATAAATGAAGATCTCCTGAGCCCGGGTTGTCCGCCAATGAAGCAGAGCGAATTGCCCCTGCTCATTCGGCTGCTCGATCATAACCTGGCGGAACATTGTCATCCGAATGCTGCGATTGGACTCCATGACCTCTTCCGGCCTGGACGCAATGCGGCTTCGCAAACGCTCCATCGTTTTGGCGACTCGATCAATCTGGACAGGTTTAACAATATAGTCAACGGCATTCAATTCAAAGGCAGTGACTGCATATTCGTGATACCCCGTCACAAATACAATACAGAGATGAGGCTTCTGCTCAAGCAGCTGCTCTGCCAGCTCAATGCCGTTTAATTCCGGCAAGCTGATATCCAAAAACACGATATCGACGTCCCTTGCAAGAATTTCTTTTCGTCCTTCAAAGGGATTCGTATATGTACCGATTACATCTATAGACATGGTATCCAGTTTTAACAGCTGACGTTCTAAATACTTCAGGGCCAACGGTTCGTCATCTACGAGAATTACCTTCATTCATATTACTCCTTGGATTGGAAAAATACGGTCACATTTAACTATATTGATTCCTTCGCATTGTTGCAACAAGCGAAAGCAATGTTTATAACAATATACTCGTTATTTTTTCTCTTGAAAAACTCATAATTCCAAGTATAATACTTGGTATAACGTGATTAGAAGTTTGCTAAGGGGGCTTTCAACTTGGATCAATGCGATAAAGAACCGACATCTCTGACCCTCGATGATTATCTGGATCTTCTCAGTTTGGCTATTCGCTTGGAAGATCGGAAGTGGCAAGCAGACATTGTTCGTACACTTCGGCACATGTTGGAACCGCAGGGCAAGAAGCAAGCGAAGTCGGAGGAATGCACGGAACAAGAACTGTGGCAATGCGTGAACCAAATCAATGACCGGATGTTTGCCCTTTACAATGAACTGAAAGCAACGGATGATAAAGATATGCAGCGGAAGCTGCTGGACCAGATGTGGGAACTTAAAATTGCCCGGGTTGAGGTTTTCCGCAAAATACGCTCGATATATCAATAGCAAACAAAGACGATAACTCCTTCTGGAGTATCGTCTTTGTTTGCTATTGTGCCCCTTCGTTATGATAAGTCCAAATAATAATAGGCAAATTCTTCATCCTGCGCATACCCTGCCGATTCATACAAATGCCGAGCTGTCACGTTATGAAGCTGCGTGGACAGAGTCAGCCCTATGGCTCCGGTCTGAAGGGCGTGCGTTTGGGCTTGATGCAGCAGATTCCTTCCGATACCAAGCCCGCGATATTCGGAGTCTACGAATAGATCATTCAAGACCCACAACCTGGACATCGAGAGCGATGAGAAGGATGGATATAACTGCAGAAAGCCAGCCGTAACCAGGTTTTCTCCTCTATTGCAATCCGCTAAATACATAACGGAATCGCCCAGGGTCAGCCTCTCCCTGATATATTCCTCGGCCCCGTTCAAATCATCTTCCCGCCTGTAGAATTGCCGATACTGATTAAACAGAGCGGCTGCCTTGCTCAAATCCTTCTGTTCCGCTTGATATATATGAATCTCTGCTTTCAAATCACGCACATCCTTTACATCCGACGTTACCCCAAGTGTACTGGATGACGGTCAGGGTTTGGAATGCATAAAATCACGAACGGTTTGCACGCAACTTCATCTTCAAGCATCCAGGATGGTGTCATGATTTCCGGATTAAACTGCACGGCCTACAATGACCAAATCCCGCTTAATGCCATCAAGCTCCGCAACCCCGGGGAGAAGCCCCCATTGATCAAAGCCAAACTTCATCAACAGCTTAAGGCTCGGTTCATTATGGCCGAATACAAATCCGACCAGATTACTGACGCGAAGGCGCGGGCACTCCTCAATTGCCTTCTGAATTAATATGCTTCCGGCACCGATGCCGCGATATTTCTCGTTTACGTATATGCTGATCTCAGCTGTGCCGTTATAGGCCGGACGGCCATAAAAGGATTGAAAGCTCATCCATGCAACCATTCCGTCATCGGACCGCATGACCCACAGCGGACGAAAATCGTTGCTGTGCTCTTCGAACCAGCGTATACGACTCTCCACCGTGACCGGCTCCAGATCGGCGGTTACTTTTCTGCCTGAGATCGTCGAATTGTAAATGTCAACAATGGCCGGCAAATCCTCTTTGACGGCATAATCGATACGGTATTGTTGCGTCACGATGTCCTACCTCCGAATAGATGCGTAATCTTTTTGTACGAGATCTATTGTACAAGAGGCAGCGGAAAAACGCTTCTGTTTTTTCAAGCGGCATTAATTCACGAAGGTGTTTCGCACACGCTTGGAGCGAATGAAATACGGGATCCAGATACAGGCGTACAGAATGGACCGGGTAACTTCACGCATGAATGTCCCATCATTCCCCTGAGCCAGGATTTCGATTTGGCTGACTGCGACATAGTCCACTATGCTGGTCAGCAGACTAAATAAAATATAACCGATCATCAATTTGGGAAACGCCTTTTTTTTGCGATAGAGCAAAAATAAAGCAAAGACTAATGCAATAATAAACAACACATTAACTACGGTCTCAAAAAGGATTAGCTGGACAAGCGATTGATTGTAAGCAGCCGATCCTTTATCGGTAATCATACTCCATATCTCCGGCTCGAACACCGGGAAAATATGATTAAACAGCAGGTATGTGATCGTGATCAATGAAAAATACATAGAAATCTGGACTAATACAAGCCATCCGCCAAGCCCTTCCACTTTAAGTTTTATAAGATATTTGGGTGTCTGGCCCTGCGGTGATGAACCAGGATTGTTCTCCTGAACTTGATTCGGATCCATTCGAGTGTAATTCCTCCCGTATAACATGTAATTTATTAACTTCAAAACATTATATAGGAAGATCAAGCTCATAATAAAGGAAAACTTTACTTACGTGTTTGAACGCGATAACCTAACATTAATAGCGTAAAAGCCGTCTTCTGATGATGAAAGGAATGAACAGAATGAATGAACGATTGCAAAGTTTGCTACAATCCATGAATACACAGGGCTGGGATCATGTCCTTGTGACAGACCCCAAGCATGTTTACTATTTGACCGGATTTGCGAGTGATCCTCATGAGCGTTTCCTGGGCCTGCTCCTCTCCTCTGCGAATGATCCGGTGCTGATTGTCCCCGCATTGGATGCCGACGCGGCAGCGGCCGCTTCAACGGTTAAGCATATTGTCACGCACCAGGATACCGATAATCCGTATCTCTTGCTCAAGCAGCAGTTTCAAGGTGCCGTCGGTACGCTGGCGCTAGAGAAGGATCAGCTTACGGTCTCCCGTTATGAGCAGCTGCAGCAGCATGTGAACGCGAACCGGATCGAAGATGTTGGCGCCGTGCTCCGGGAGCTCCGAATCCGAAAATCGGCCGATGAAGTGAAGATCATCAAACATGCAGTAAGACTGGTTGAGGATGTTCTGACACAAGGCCTGGCCCAGATCAAAATCGGCGTCAGTGAGATTGAGGTTGTGGCAGAACTGGAATACCTAATGAAAAAAATGGGTGCCGATGCTCCGTCCTTCGCCACAATGGTATTATCCGGCCCCAATACCGCCTTGCCTCACGGTGTTCCCGGTACGCGCCGGATTGAAGCAGGCGATCTGCTCATGTTCGATATGGGAGTTTATGCGGGTGGTTATGCGTCGGATATTACCCGTACCTTTGCCGTAGGCGAGCTGAAGCCTGAAGCCGTCGACATCTATGAGACGGTTCTCGCAGCGAACCTGGCCGGCATTCAGGCCGTAAAACCCGGCGTAACCTATGGGTCGATTGACCAAGCCGCTCGCAAAGTGATTGACGACGCAGGGTACGGCCATGCTTTTGTACATCGCTTGGGGCACGGGCTTGGCATGGATGTTCATGAATATCCGTCCATCCACGGTTTGAACCAGGACATTTTACAGCCCGGGGCGGTATTCACGATCGAGCCCGGCATTTATCTGCAAGGCGTAGGCGGCGTGCGGATCGAGGATGATGTGATCGTAACCGAGGATGGCGTCGAGGTGCTGACCTCCTTCCCGAAAGAACTGACTAGCATCGGATAATTCCATTTTCAGTATGATAAAAAAAGCCCGGATACCGTTTTACTTACGGTATTCGGGCTTTCTCTATGTACCAGAAGAGCCATCCTCCGGCAGAAACAATGCCTTCAAGATGGCTCCCATGGTTACGTTCTTATGCCTGAACCATATCCAGTTCAATGTTGTCATCGTTGTACACGTCTTTATCGACTTCATTCATGACTTTCCCGGTAATCACGCCCGCTGTCATGGAGTCATTCACGTTCAGTGCCGTCCGTCCCATATCGATCAGCGGCTCGACGGAAATCAACAGGCCCGCCAAGGCAACCGGCAGGTTCATCGTGGAGAGCACGATGAGCGAGGCGAAGGTAGCCCCGCCTCCGACACCCGCCACGCCGAAGGAACTGATCATAACGACCACGATCAGGGTAAGGATGAACGACCATGAGGTCGGGTCCACGCCGGCTGTCGGCGCAATCATGACGGCCAGCATAGCAGGATAAATGCCCGCGCAGCCGTTCTGCCCAATCGTGGCGCCAAACGATGCCGAGAGATTCGCGATGCCTTCCGAGACACCCAGCTTTTTGTTCTGGGTCTGCACGTTAAGCGGAATCGTAGCCGCGCTGGAACGCGACGTAAAGGCGAAGGTCAGCGTCGGGAATACCTTTTTTACATATTTAAGCGGGTTGAACCCGAATATCGCCAGCAGTACCAGATGGATAATGAACATGGCGATCAAAGCCACGTACGAAGCAAGGACAAAATCGATCAAATTCATGATGACCGCAAGGTCGGTCGTGGCAATCGTTTTGGCCATAAGCGCCAAAATCCCGTAAGGGGTCAGACGAAGCACCAGCGTCACGATGCGCATGACCACGCCATACACCGCAGAGATCATATTGCGGAACGTTTCCGCCTGCTCCTTGTTTTTTCGGTCTAACCCGAGAACCGCGATCCCGATGAATGCCGAGAAAATAACGACCGCAATCGTCGAAGTTCTTCGCGCCCCCGTCATGTCGGCAAACGGATTGCTCGGAATGAAATCCAGGATCTGCTGCGGGAGCGTACGGCCCTCAACATCCCCGAGCCGTTCTTGCAGCAGTGCACCCTGCTGCTCTTCCGCTGCACCGCCTTGGATATTGACGGCGGACAAATCGAACGCCAGCGCGGTTGTAATCCCGACTGCAGCGGCTACGGCTGTCGTCAGAAGCAGCACCGTAATGATAAGTCCGCTCATTTTGCCCAGATTCTTTCCGCCCTTCAGCTTCATGATAGCCGATATGATCGACACCATGATCAGCGGAATGACCATCATTTGCAGCAGCCTTACGTAGCCGTATCCTATCAAATTAAACCAATCGGTGGATTTCACCACCACATCGGAGGTCGAAGTGTAGATGAGCTGCAGTGCCACTCCGAACAACACACCCAGTCCGAGTCCGGCAAACACGCGTTTGGTAAACGAGATATGCTTTCTCTGCATCCAGTACAAAATACCGACCAGCAGAATCAGAACAAGGACATTGATGATAACCCAAAGCGTTTCCATCCTAATGATTCCTCCCATTCTTTAAATAAGGATATATGTGCTCCATCCTCATGTCATAAGTGCGCTAGTATGTATTCATATCCATTACAGCCCACTCTAAACATATCATTACCCGATTGAGAAAATTCCTGTCAAAATCGTTAGTTTCCCATCGATGCGGATTATGTCGACTATGTTGATCGGATTACCACTGATATCACCCTACTATCATATCATGTAAACTTCAAAAGGAGAACCACAAATATTAACAAAACCGTTTCAATCAGTTCATTGAGCGCTCCATATGTATCCCCCGTCAGTCCTCCAAGTCTTCGGCTCATCCGTTCAGCCGTTAAACTTCCAGCTGCCCAGGCTATGAATGGGATAATAAGGATTCCTCCGACTGCAATCGTCCAAAGATTAGTCTCGCCTGCCGTGAACCATAGGAAACCTACAGTAACTAGCGTTAAGAGAGCAGCCATTACGCCCGCCAGCGATCTCCTTCCGGCCGTCAATCCGTGAAATAGAGCGGCTAGCCCCTCACTTCCCCGTGCCATCGGCCAGCGATACATCGCATGGACCATAAACCAGCGGCTCCAAACCGGAGCGAGCACCAGCAGCCATGCCTCTTGTTTCCATGCCCCGGCTGACAAATCCCATACAGACATGATCAAGGAAGCCTTCAGAAGGAGCAGCAGCATACACGCCATGACGCCCATCGCACCCACACGGCTATCCTTCATGATTTCAAGCATCCGTTCGCGCGACCGATGGCTGAGCAGCGCATCCGCGCTGTCCATCCAGCCATCGAGATGAAGCCCTCCAGTCAGCGCCACCCATACAACCAGCAGGATGACGGCAGCAGGAAGGGAGGGCAGCACATAGCTTAAGCCCAGTCCCAATCCGCCAACGATAAAGCCTATGACCGCCCCTACCAAAGGATAAAAAACGACGCTCCGTTGCTGCACTTCCGGCGTAAAAGGAATTTCTCTCCGCACCGGCAGCCTCGATAGAAATTGAAAAGCGGCCGCAGCCGCTTCGATCATCTTGCTCATATGAGATACTCCTTGCTCTTGATTTCCATCGGAATTCCCGCCGTCACCAAAAATACTTCATCGCATACCTGAGCCAGCCTCTGATTCATGATCCCTGCCCAGTCGCGATATATTCGGCCTAGCGGATATTCCGGAACAATACCCGACCCCACTTCATTGGTTACCAAAATGACCATGCCCGGGTAACTCTGTACCGCTCTTGCCAGTCTGCCGATTTGAAGTCCTAACCGTTCTTCCATTGCAGCACTTCCTTCAGGCTCAGCTTGCAGCAGCACATTCGTAAGCCACAGCGTCAGGCAGTCCACTACCACCGCAGGGGCATCCGAGGCGGACTGGCCGAGCGTTTCCAGCAATTCGGGCAGTGCGACAGGCTCCTCCACCGTCTCCCAACCATAGGCTGAATCCTGCCTGCGGTCTTGATGAATCCGGATCCGTTCCCTCATCTCTTCGTCGTAGGCTTGCGCAGTCGCCACGTACGTTCCAGAGTCCGATCGCTTCATGCACAGCTTCTCCGCGAATGAGCTCTTTCCGCTTCTGGCCCCGCCTGTTACCAACACGCTTCCACGATGGCTCATACGGCCCCTCCGCTGATTCCAGCGCTCTCAAACGTCGCCATCTCGTTCACGATCCTGCACGCCGCCTCGACCAGATGAAGGCACAGCACCCCGCCCGTCCCCTCGCCAAGACGCATGTCCATTTGCAGCATCGGCTGGAGTCCGAGCTCTTTCAGCAGAAGAACATGCGCCTGCTCATGCGAAACATGAGAGGCAATCATATAGGAGAGAGCGTCCGGGCAGATGCATTTGGCAACCAGCGCCGCCGCACTGGATATGAAACCATCGATGATAACAGGACAACCGTGAGCAGCCGCACCCAGGATCAGTCCAGCCAACCCGCCGATTTCATATCCTCCAACTTTGGCGAGCACGTCGAGGGGATCATCGGCATGAGGTCTATTAACTTGTATAGCCTGTTCCACCACTCGAATCTTATGCAGCAGCCGTTCATCCGTTACGCCGGTTCCCCTCCCCACGACTTCAGAAGGCTGATAGCCGGACAGAACAGAGAAGATCGCCGCACTCGGTGTCGTGTTCCCAATGCCCATCTCTCCGGTCACGAACATTTGCGTTCCTCGCGATACCAATTCGGCAGCTACCTCTGCACCGACTACAATGGACTCCAGTGCCGCTTCCTTTGTCATCGCAGGCCCTTTGGCCATATTGGCGGTTCCTCTGCCAACGTTCCGCGACATCAGCTTCTCATGGTTCAGCTCGATCGCGACCCCGATGTCCACACAATGAACGTCTGCCTCCGCCTGACGGGCCAGCACATTCACAGCCGCCCCTCCATTCAGGAAGTTCATGACCATCTGGGGCGTTACCTCAGCCGGAAAGGCGCTGATTCCTTCTTCACAGACTCCATGATCGCCAGCCATGACAACGACGGATTTTTGGGTGAACGACGGTTTCATATTCCCTGTAATGCCCGCTAATTGGATCGCTAGCGACTCCAGCTTGCCCAGACTGCCCGGAGGCTTCGTCAGCGTATCCAAATAAGCGGCTGTTTCGTTCTGCACCTCGACACTCAGCGGTTTTATGTTAGCAATGTAACGATTTAAACGATTCACGATGGTATCCGTCAATGAAATGACCTCCTCATATCTTGTTCCTAAATCTTGCATCCCCGCCCGGAACATGCGGCTGCATCGGTCAGGACCACGTGCTATTTGCCGTTAACAGCACCTGCGGAGCGCCATTCTCGGGATGGGCCACAATCGAGGGCTCTACCCGGAAGATTCGGCGTATATACGCCGCTGTCAAAACTTCTTTCGGCTTGCCAATCCCCGCGATCTTTCCCTGATCAAGCACCAGCAGCTTATCGCAAAACTGAGCTGCCAGGTTCAGATCATGTAGTACGCTGATCACGGTAATTCCGGAGGAGCTCCGCCACTGCGCCACCATATCCATAAACTGAAGCTGATAGCGGATATCCAGATAAGTCGTCGGTTCATCCAGCATCAGCAGCGAGGGTTCCTGGACCATCACCTTGCCAAGCGCGACACGCTGACGCTGGCCCCCGCTTAACTCGGTAAGCCGCCGTTCTTCCAGACCGTTCAGATCCAGCTTTCGGATAACGGCCTCAATGAGCGGGGCTGCATCCTTATCTTCACGACCAAGCCAGTTCAGGAAGGGGAATCTCCCCATCTCCAGCACTTCCCGGACCGTAAAATCAGTAGGGTCAAGCCCTTCCTGCTGAAGCACCGCCACGATCCGTGCCAGCGCCTTTCGGGTATAGCGTCCAAGCTCCTTGCCCCGAAGGGTCACGCTTCCTGTCGTGGGACTCTCCACACCGGATAACAGCTGCATAAGGGTGGATTTACCGCTTCCGTTCGGACCGATGATCCCCCACCATTCCCCTTCGGCAATGTGAAGGTCCACACCTTCAAGAATCGGCACCTTGCCATAGGCTTTGCCAAGTCCTTGAGCTGTAATCATGATAAACCCTCCCTGCGCCTTTTTTTGTTCCGGTATAGCAAATACGCAAAGAACGGAGCGCCTATGAATGCCGTAACTACACCCAGCGGTATTTCCGTTGGTGCCAGCACGGACCGTGCCGCCGTATCGCACCAGACCATGAACATCGCGCCGCCCAGAGCCGACAGTGGAACAATGACGCGGTAATCGGAGCCGGTGATCAAACGGATCATATGCGGTACCACAAGTCCCACGAATCCAATCACGCCGGAAACCGACACGGCTGCTGCGGCGAGCAGGGTAGCAACGATGAGCACGCTCGTCTTCAGCTGATCCACATTCAAGCCCATATGGGCGGCCTGCCGTTCCCCCAGCGACAAAATATTAAGCGCTCGCGACCTGCTCCATAAGTATATAAAACCTGCGATAAAATACGGGAAAAGGATGGCCGTATACGACCATCCACGCATGCTGAGGCTCCCCATCGTCCAGTACAGGATCTGGTTCACCGTATCTTTGGACATGACCGTCAGGAAGGAAACGACGGCACCCAGAAACGACTGCATCACCACGCCGGACAGAATGAGCCCGTGGATCGGCAGCTTTCCTTGATCCCTCGCCAGCAGCAGAACGACCCATAAGGTCCCTGCTCCGGTCAGAAACGCTACAAGCGGGAGCGTGTAACCTCCGGCAAAGGAGTATTCCATCCCGAAAAAAATCAGGGATGCTGCGCCAAGCGCAGCACCCGAGGATACACCGAGCGTAAACGGATCCGCCAGCGGATTGCGCAATACCCCTTGAAAGGCGGCTCCGGCGACGGCCAGGGAGGCTCCTACGAGCATCCCAAGCAATATGCGCGGCAATCTCACCTTCATTAAGATTTGCTCGGATGAAGCTTCCCAGCCCGGAACGATGGAATCGCCGATTCCCGGCAGCCGGTGCAGCAGCATCGCCCCAATCTCTCTCACAGGCAGGTGCACGGAGCCGATTCCGAGACTGACAACCAAGGTTAACAGTAATAGGATGATGCCGGCCGCACCGAATCCTGCAAGTTTTTTACTCATGGATTCATCAGTTCCGGATAAACGGCCTTCGCCACTTCAATCAATCCTTGCGTTACACGGGGACCCGGACGGCTTAACAGATTCGCATCCACGGATATGACCTGATCGTTCTTGATGGCTTCGATCTGATCCCAGCCGCCGCGCTCCTTAATCAGCTGATCCAATGTTTTCTTGGTTGCTTCGTCAACGACATCGTCCGTGTACAGAATGACGTCGGGGTTTGCAGCGATAATATTCTCCTCGCTGATTTCGAACCAGCCTTCCGCTTCGCCGGCTGCGTTAACGCCGCCAGCTAAGGTGATGATCTCATCCATAAACTCGCCCTTGCCGACGGTCCATCCTGGAGAGAATTCCACATACACTTTCTTTTTGTCTTCATCCTTCACGGATTTCACGGCTTCTGTAACGGTAGTCAATTCCTGCTTCATCTGATCCACGACGGCTTTCGCTTCCGCTTGACGGTCCGTAATTTGTCCGATCAACTGGATGTTCTCCATTACGGCATCGATGGTTTTCGGATCATTGACGAACAGGGTAACGCCAAGCTCACGCAATTTCTCGGCATTCTCGGCATTCATCGAAGCGGCGAATACCACATCGGCATCAGCTGCAATTATAGCCTCTTCATTTACTTGGAACCCGCCCAATTTCGGCTTGGATTTGGCCGCTTCCGGATAATCGTCATTATCGGACACGCCCACAATTTCCTCATCCAGGCCCAAAGCGAACAGTTTTTCCGTCTCGGACGGTGTCAGGGATGCAATTTTGGCCGGAGCTTTCTCAAACGTCATTTCAACCCCGGTTGAATCCTTGACGGTCAGCGGATACGTCGTTTTAAGCTCTTCGCCCGAATCCGCAGGCGCTTCGTTATTCTGCTCTTCCTGCTGTGCCGGCGGCGTTGTATCCTTCGGCGCAGCTTCTTCGCCTCCACAGCCGATCAAGGCCAGAGCCATCAGTATGGCTACCAGAAGTACGGACCATGTTTTGTTCAATGCTTTCATCTCTTGAAATCCCCCTATACATAATTGAGAACCTGGCGCTGCGAGTTTACATTCCTTCGACCGATCCTTACCGGGAGAAAAAAACATCAATCGTCATACTCCAAAGAAGCAAAAATCCCCGACTCCTCGTAAAACAAGGAATCAGGGATTACGTTTTAACATAAGGACATCTGGATCACCGTTCACAGATAGCGCCTTAAACTTCCGCCCACACATGCTGCATGGGTCCGGCAAACGTAATCCTCTCCTCGAAGGACCGTCATTCATTCGCCGAGGGCAGGTCTCCTGACTTGCAGGCTGTAACGACTTCTCCGCCTTCCCAAGCGCTTTTGGCTCAGTGGCATATGGAGAAGTCCCTGCTTCACAGTGGCGGGACCGTGCCGGACTTGCACCGGCTTCCCTATTAACCCGGCAGATGACAATAAATGCCCTCTGTCCGGGACCCTCGCAAATAATATGAATTTATGTATGTTAGGCCAAGCATGGTTTCTCTGCCCAAGATTATAGGCGATAAACCTCCCTCTTACAACCGAAAGTTTCGGTCATTTCAAATGCCTTATGATACGGATTTATCCCGTTATCGCCCATTCCGCACCGATATCATACGATTTCGTTTAATCGCTTAACCGTACGCCTTGCCAGCGTTCTCCGTCCCATGTCAATTGCAGCTTGAGCTCCTCGCCCGGCGACACCTGCGTCTCCCAGAATTCCGTATGCGGAAGGACTGCTGCAGCGATCTGCCGGATGACGCCTCCATGGGTCACCACAAGCACATCAAGCTCCACCCTCTGTGCTCCAAGGACATAACCAACTGGCATTGCCTCTGCCTCTGCCTCTGCCTCTGCCTCTGCCTCTGCCTCTGCCTCTGCCTCTGCCTCTGCCTCTGCCTCTGCCTCTGCCTCTGCCTCTGCCTCTGCCTCTGCCTCTGCCTCTGCCTCTGCCTCTGCCTCTGCCTGCACAAGGGTATCCGGATCTTCCTCTACATGCAACAGTTCCTTTAAATCCAAATGCAATCCGGTCAAGAATGCCTGAAGCCGGGAACGAAACGCCTCCCAGCTCTCCCCATTCGGCGGCGTAACTTCTGCGGGGTTATCAATCCAGCGCCGATAAGAGATATCCGATTTCAAATCCTCGTAGGTTTTCCCTTCCCAATCTCCGAAATCGAGCTCGCGCAGCCGCGGATCATACATCACTCCCGGTATAATCCTGCCCAAAACTTCATCATCAGGAATAGCAGCCATTTTGGAGTCCGATAGGATAACATTCAGCGTCTGTCTGCATCGAAGGAGATCACTGCAATAGATCCGGACAAACTGCCCGGTAAAAAACCTATCCCGAAGCGGGAGGAGCTGTTCCCTTTCCTCAACCAGGATTCCCTGATCCTCATGGCCGAGATAACGGCGCTCCTCGTTCCACAACGTGCGGCCGTGACGGACCAGATGCAGCGTGATCCTCATATCCATAGGTTTCCTCCGGCTGCGGCAACAAGTCCAAGCACCAGGGTACCCAGCAACGTAAACAATACCGACACGCCCAGCAGCAGACGGTTTGTCACCCGAATATGCTCCGCTTCAAGCGGGCGTTCGGGATCCCCCATATAAGCCCGGAACGAGATCACGCCTTGATAGGAATTCTCGCCTCCCAGACGAACCCCCAGCGCACCGGCAACGGCCGATTCCGGGAAGCCGCTGTTCGGACTGGGGTGCTTTCGCGCATCCCTTCTTACCATTTTGATCGCTTTTTTCCATTGCAGCGACAACATGGCAGCCACCATGGTCAACAGTCCTGCCGTCAGACGTGCCGGTATCCAATTGGCGATATCGTCCAGCCTTGCGGATGCCCAGCCGATATGCTGGTATTTGTCGTTTTTATATCCGACCATGGAGTCGAGCGTATTCACGGCCCGGTAGGCCATCGCCAGCGGCGCTCCCCCGATCAGGGCAAAAAACAACGGAGCGATGACCGCATCCACGATATTCTCCGCAACCGTCTCCACCGTTCCCCGCACGATCTCCGGCTCATCCAGATGACCGGTGTCTCTTCCGACAACCATGCTGAGCGAGCGTCTGGCCTCCGCGATATTCCCGGAGCGAAGATGGCCGTAGACCTCCAATCCGGCTTCACTCAGCCCTTTAATGGCAATCGTAGTCGCAATAAGCACGATCTCTACTCCCCACGCTAGCCAAGGATGAATCGCTCCGCACAGCTCCAGCAGCAGCCATGCCAGCACGAAGGATCCGCCGGCAACGATCACCGGCAGCAGAATGCCCGCTCGCTTCAGGCTCTGAGCGGTAGTCGCCCGTTGGCGTATCCAGCCTTCAACCCGGCGAATGGCTTTCCCCATGCCGATGACAGGATGGGGAAGCCATCTCGGATCTCCGATCAGCAGGTCCAGCACGACCGCTGCCCAAATGACCCATACGACGGTCATATCCGGTCCTCTCTTTCGGTAATAATGCTTTCCATAACACTCTCGTAGACAAGACGGCCGATCATGCCGCCCAGATCGGTTGCGGTTCCGGCATAATGGTGGTTCACGCCATACGCTGCATTGCCGCTGACCCCAAGGACCATTGCGTCCGTTGTCGTTCCGGTCGCAACGCCTCCGGTCTCATGATCCCTCACGCCAAGATCATGCAGCGCAGCGGCTTTCGCTTCCGTCGCCGTCAGCATCGCGTTCACCATGCAAGCCGGCGTCATCATCCCGTCCACCATCAACATGATATTAATCGTGCCCGGCTGATAAGCGGCAAAGGTCGTACGACTCGACCCGGCACGGGCTGCATTGCCCACGCCGGCGGTGGTGCAGCACAGGATGGAGGCTTGTTCACTCCGCTCTTCCCGAATAGAGGCATACTTCAGTTTTACCGCTGTCATCAATCCAGCTGTGGATTCAGCCGGATAACCGTGAACAGCCATAAAGTTAACCATATCGTTCACAGGGTCGCTGCAATCGTAATGCTTGTCCACATAACGGTTTACGATATGATCCAATAGCACGAATCCGCCGCCGTATATGGCACTGCTTATGGACGCAGCCGGCTCCGGAAGCGAGATCCGGATATGCGGATGCGGCCGCTCCGATTCCAAGTACACTGTGGCTCCCGGCCAAGCATCCGAGCAATACGGACGCGTGTTGCCTTTCAGAAAAGGTGCTGCCATGTTTTTTCTCTCCCTGCTCCTTAAATATCTGAACCAACTGTAGCGTTCTTCCTATAGCTCTGCTGCTAAACATCCCTATGTCACGCCAGCAGAAGAATTTCCAAGGACCTCTGCGGTTATGGCCAGCAGCCTGTCATTAGCTCCGGCATCCTTAACGGCTAGCCGGATATGACGCTCACCAAGGCCCGGGTACATGGCGCAGCTGCGGACAAGCACGCCGCGTCTGCCCATCTCCGACTGAAACCTCCCGGCACTCCATGGCCGCGGAAGCTCCATGAGTAGAAAATTAGCCTCGCCCGGCGTAACGTCTAGCTCCAGCGCTTGTAACCCCCGTATGAGCTTCTCGCGCTCTGCGCGAATCAATTGCAGCGTATCCAGTTCATATTCCCTGCCGCTGCCAAGACAAGCCTCTCCGGCAAGCAGCGCCAGTCCATTGACGCTCCACGTCACCTGTTTGCCTGCCATCTTGCGTATCACGTCAGGATGCGCGACCGTATATCCGAGCCGCAGGCCCGGAATCGCATAAAACTTGGTCATCGACCGGACAATGACCGTCCGCGGATAGTCTTGCAGCTCCGGCATCAAGGTCTGTCTGTCCACCGGCGGAATGAAATCGATGAAGGCTTCATCCAGCACCAGCCAGGTCCCTTCTTGCTCTGCACATACCGCTATTTCACGGATATCCTCCAGGCTGTATTGAACCCCGTTCGGATTGTTGGGCTGGCCCAAAAACACGAGATCCGTACGGGCCAACAGCTCCATAACATCCGCCTTGTCTGCTCTCCAGTCCCTCTCCGGATGTCCGCACACGGAGTGGATGTCCGAACCAAATTTTAAGGACAATTCCCGATATTCGGAAAAACACGGGTCAACTACGCCCACAATCCCTGGCGTAAGACCCATCAACAATAGCGCCATGCACTCTGCCGCTCCGTTGCCGACAAGGATTCGTCTGGTATCGGTGCCTAACTCAGCTGCGAGCCGCTCCTTGAACCTGCGGTGTCCCGGATCCGGATAACGAATGACCGCACTCATTCCCTCTTGCAAGGCCGTCATAACGCCTTGCGGCGGTCCGAGCGGGTTAATATTGGCGCTGTAATCCAGGAAAGCCGAGGCTTTCCTTCCGAATGCAGCCGCCGCCGTCTCCACGTCTCCTCCATGGCCGTACACCTCGATCAAGGGCTGTTTTTTGTCGTTCATAAGGGCTCCTCCTGTTCCATGTCCCGGCTCTTGCAAGCCCTGCCGTTATGTAATGCCATCATTATGTCGCTACCGTCCCTGCCTCGTCAACATGGAATGCTTTGTCTCTGCCTTAAAATTGGTTTACAATAGTCTGGAAGCACCACATTTTGATTTGTGACGACGGAGGATACTATGCTATTTATCGATAATCAGGGGATCCACGATCCTTCCATTAACCTAGCGATTGAAGAATATGCCTTGAAGCACTTGTCCATGGACGAGAGCTACCTTCTTTTTTATATCAACAAGCCTTCCATTATTATCGGAAAGCATCAGAATACGATCGAAGAGATCAACCAGGAATACGTTCGTGACAACAACATTCAGGTTGTGCGCCGGCTGTCCGGGGGCGGAGCCGTATACCATGATCTCGGCAACCTGAATTTCAGCTTCATTACGAAGGATGACGGACAGTCCTTCCACAACTTCCTGAAGTTCACGCAGCCGGTTATCGACTTCCTGCAAAAGATGGGCGTGCCCGCCGAGCTTAGCGGCCGGAATGACCTGCAGGTCGGCGAGAAGAAAATTTCGGGGAACGCGCAGTTTTCGACGCGGGGACGCATGTTCAGCCACGGCACGCTCATGTTTGACCTGAACCTGGATGATGTCCAAGCCTCGCTGAATGCCAATCCGGAAAAATTCAAATCCAAGAGCACCAAATCCGTCCGCAGCCGCGTGGCGAACATCAAGGAGCTGCTTGGCACGGATATGACGATTGAACAGTTCCGCGCCGAGCTGCTTCGCTCGATTTTCGGTATGGAACCGGATCAAGTACCGCAATACGTCCTTCAAGAGAAGGACTGGGAGATGATCAACCAGATCTCGAAGGAACGCTACCAGAACTGGGATTGGAACTATGGGCTATCCCCGGAAAGCAATGTGAAGCATGCCAAGAAGTTCCCGGTGGGCATTATCGATATCCGAATGGACATCCGTGAAGGACATATCGGAGAGATCAAGATTTACGGCGACTTCTTCGGCGTCGGCGATGTCGCTGATATCGAGAACCTGCTCCGCGGCAAACGGTATGAAGAAACAGCGGTGCGCACCGCGTTATCCGGTATCGACGTCAAGTTTTACTTCGGCAACCTTGAGCTCGACGATCTGATCGGCTTGATTTTCCTTGAGGAATAGAGCCGGCTCGTATTAAATAAGCCTCCCGCCCGTATGCAACATGCACAAGGGTGGGAGGCTTTTTCATTTCAAACAGGTATACCTCGGATCAAGAGGAGGCCATAAACACATACCAAACGAGGACCAGCGTTAACACAATGCAGGCATTCTCTACCGTGCGTCCCCATTTGCTTCCTGTGCTCATGATTTTCAGTTTAATTCTCCATTTGAACGGAGGAAGCGGGCGGATTCCGCGATTGGTCAATGCATCTGCAAGCAAATGAATGGAGTAGGATAAACCGCCGGCAAACCATAGGCTTTCCCCGCCGATCTTACCCTGCGATGCGAAATACAGCAGGCCCGTCCATCCGGCAGCGGCATAGACGGTATGGGTTAACCCCCGGTGGGTCACCAAGGAGCCTGCAATAAGCACGCTGCCTGCGATCGTGTTCCACGGGCTGAAGCCCTGCCCAAATGATATCAGTCCGAGACCGATCAGGAACATGACGATATGGCGCAGGGTCCGGCTTGGCAGGTACGAAACCACCCCGATCAGTCCGGCCAGGGCGATGTTCCAGGGGGCATACTCCTTGCCGTAGAAGACAACAAAGATGGCTGCGCCGATCATGGCCAGCTGAAGGATTCGCAGCAACCCGGAAGGAATCGCTTTGCGCACCAGCAGAGAGTTGGGCTCGTCAATATCGGGAAGCAGCGCGCTAACCAAAGCCACTGCGGCAGCCGGCAATGTGACAGGCACTCCGCTCATGCCCATGACGGATAACGTGACCCCTGTGCTAATAATCAAATGAGCTCTGCCCATCATGATGACAATCTTCCTTTCTAAGCTCAATGCTGACTATGGGATCGATGGATCGCTTGCCGACCTTCACCTCCGATAGCCCAGGGTCATGAGAATGTACGTTCGGTTCATTAGTATAGCAAAATCATCCTCTTTTTGTCTACCCCTTCCACTTGGGTTAGGCCTAAAAATGGTTGTCCGATTCTCTGATATGGGATACAATTTGATCACTTGCCCAAGGTTACGACCTGGGACGAATGCACGGGAATCTCATCAGGAGTTTCACGCCTTCAGGAAAGGATGACTACCGAGTGAATCGCTCACGAATTGCCGATCTCAGCCTGCTTCTGGTGGCCATGATGTGGGGATCTACGTTCCTCATCGTTCAGCATGCGGTTCGCGTGCTCCCGCCGATGGCTTTCAATTCGGTCCGCTTTCTGGGAGCGGCCCTGCTCCTTGCATGGATCATCACCCTCCTCTACCGGAGCCAGTGGAAGCTAATATCCGGCAAAATGCTGCTGCATGCTTGCCTGCTGGGTCTTTTTTTATTTATAGGGTACGCCTTTCAAACCGCGGGTCTTTTGCACACGACCACGTCCAATACAGGCTTCATTACCGGCTTGTCCGTCGTGCTGGTCCCTTTCATATCCTATGCTCTGCTAAGGCACTCCATCTCCAAATTCACCTGGATCAGCGCTTTGCTTGCGGTGGCAGGGCTGTATCTGCTTACCTTCACCGGATCCGGCATGAGCCTGAATAAAGGGGATTTGCTGGTGCTCGTTTGCGCCATCGGTTTTGCGCTCCATATCGGTTACACGGGCGTTTATGCCGGGAGATACCCTGCTTTGCTGCTGGCGGCGCTCCAGATGGCTGTCGTGGGGATATTGAGCTTAGCGGCATCTGCGCTAACCGAGCATGTCGGCAATGTGACCAACTTGATGGGGAAGCTGACCCAGCCGAACGTGCTGTGGGCGCTGGCTGTATCCATCGGACCTACCAGCGCATTCGCCTTCTGGATCCAAACCGTCTGTCAAAAATATACGACGCCGTCCAGGGTGGCCATCATCTATGCAACGGAGCCGGTATTCGCCGCGCTGACCGGAATCCTGTTCGCGGGAGAGCGGCTTACGCTCATCGGCGGCATCGGTTGTCTATGCATTTTGGCAGGAATGATGATTGCGGAATTGAAGTCTGCGCCACAGAAGGTACAATAGAGTTAAAGACAGAGACAGAAACAAAAGGAGAGATACCCATGACAACTTACAAATTGATGGCCATCGACATTGACGATACCTTGATCAATGACGATAAGGAAGTAACCCCCGGCGTCCAGCAGGCGCTTGAGCAAGCCGTAGCCCACGGTGTCGTTGTGACACTGGCAACCGGGCGTGCCTATGCGTCCGCTCAAGCTATTGCGCGTCAAACCGGACTCAACGTTCCCATTATCACCTACCAGGGCGCCCTGATTAAAAATCTGCTCGACGAGAAGGTTCTCTATGAACGCTTTGTACCCGTCGATGCAGCCGTGAAGCTGTATGAATACTGCGTAGAGCACAATCTCCATCTGCAAACCTACATCGATGACAAGCTGTATGCCCGTGAAGAGAATCAGAAGCTGATCGATTACTGCGCCCTGAACCGGACGCCGTATTACATCGAGCCTGATTTTATGAAAATGGTTCAGCAACCGACCCCGAAAATGCTCATCATTGACGATCCGGACTATCTGGATGAACTCATCCCTGTATTCCGTGAGCTGCTGGGCGATGACATGCACATTACCAAATCCAAACCGCATTTTCTGGAGTTCATGCATAAGGAAGGCACGAAGGGACATGCACTCACCTTCCTTGCCGATCATTTCGGCTGCGACCTCAAGGAAACCATCGCTGTCGGAGATTCCTGGAACGATCACGAGATGCTGGAAGCCGCCGGTCTTGGCGTCGCTATGGGCAATGCGATCGAGCCGCTTAAGGCAATTGCCGATTACGTTACGCTTGGGAATAACGAAGACGGCGTGAAACATGTCATTGATAAATTCGTGCTCAACCAAGGTTAATATCCGGAACAAATAAATCTGCGCAATTAAGCCTCCATGATATCCATGGGGGCTTGTTCATGTCCTTTAAAAAACGCAGCCAGTGCGTTCCCTAACAGGTCACGAGGGACGGCGCAGAGCCTTCGCGGCTTGTCCGTCATTCCCGATCCGGGTTAAACGTTAGAATCGGCTTCAGAAGCGCCGCATCGTTGAACTCCAGCAGGCCAACCTCCATGCACAGCTCCATCAATTTATGAATGCCGTTGTATTGCTGCAGATTCCGTTGATGGATGACGGACAACGCTTCGCGAACCATTTTTTGGGCCTGTTCAATGCTCTGATGCTCCACGGCCTGAATAATCTCCTTGATACTCTCCAAGTAATATACGGTCCGCCTGAGCGAGCGGATCAGCAAAATCTGCCTGACTTGCGACGGGGTATACAGCCGATATCCATTCTCGGGGTTTCGATCCGGGGTGATCAAGCCTTCCTTCTCCCAGTGACGGATGGCGGACGATTCCACGTTGGTCAGTTCGGCGACCTCGCCGATTGTCATATGGGGTTTGAGCTTTTTATCCTTGATGATGTTAAGTTCGGGATTCTCGAGCAAGGCAAGCGTTTCGTCTGCAATGTTTTTTTCCTGCAACAGTTTGACCTGCTCCCCATTCACGAGCCAGAGGGCTTCATCCATCTCCCTCTTCTGAATGTGGCGAATCACATCATAAGTAACCGCGTACCCAAAGCCCGGAAACATGGCGCGCAGACAACGGAAGTAAGCCATATGCATTTGCGTGTATAAACGGTAGCCCTTCTCGTTCCGGGCAGGAGGGGGTACCACTCCCCAAGATTCATAATGCCTTAAAGCACTCGTGCTGATTTGCAGCTCTTTGGCGATATCTTTCGGCTTGTAGTAATGCATGCCGTTCCCTCCCCAATCACGATTGAGAACCTACTTTACCAGAATCGCAAGCCATTG
Source organism: Paenibacillus sp. FSL W7-1332 (assembly GCF_037969785.1). NCBI lineage: Bacteria > Bacillati > Bacillota > Bacilli > Caryophanales > Paenibacillaceae > Paenibacillus > Paenibacillus sp. FSL W7-1332. The sequence goes on from NZ_CP150209.1 coordinate 6,065,067, forward strand.
GCAAACCTTAAATTAAAACATTAAAGTGCTATGAGAAGATTTATTGGATGACATCCTCGACATGGTTGGATCCGCTGCAAGACATCTTCTCACTTGCATCAATGTTGTATATTGAGTGGTGTAGAGGCAAGATGAACTTATTATTAACCGCGGGAGGCTGATTATGATGAACGTGCACATAACCGAGGAGTTTCCACAGAATCAAGAATACATGGATCTAAAAGCAGCTGCAGGGCTGCCTGAGGTTGAGATTTCGGCCATAGCAACAGCGCTAAACCGCAGCGTGCTGTCCCTTCTGGCCAGAGACGACAATGACCGGCTGATCGGGATGGGAAGGGTCGTAGGGGATGGCGCTTTCTATTTTCAACTGGTGGATATTATGGTTGCGGACTCCCACCTTGATCAAGGGGTTGAAGAGATGATCGTGTCCGAGCTGCTCTCCCGGCTGGCAAAAATAGCGCCAAGCGGAGCCGAGGTCACCGTCATCACCGACGTGCCCGGAATCAAGCTGTACCAACATGCCGGCTTCAAGCTGCTGTACCCTGATCGATACGGCATGGCCAGGTCTCTGTAAGAGAGCGGGGCCTTCAAACCTGTGTATGGCATCTCACTGGGCTGCGAATTGTTTCCGCTGCATCTCGCTTTCTTTCATTATTCAAATAGTCCTCGAATTGTTGATAAATCAATATTGACTCATGAAACGGCTGTTCCGGATTGTTTCTATTGTGGTATAATCAATATATAGGAAGCGTAAAATAATAAAAGTCACGATGCTCGATACATCGTGACTTTTAACAAAGGCCAGTGGGCAACCCACGGCGAGAGATTCATACGAAATGAAAAACCACCGGTTAGGGAGCCAACCTATCGCCGGTGGTTTTTCTTGTCTTTACGTGTTTTCTTCTGTTTTCCGCTACCATGCAAAGTCTTCAGGCCAGCAAAAATACCAACCACTTTTAGTAGCACATCCAGAATCTTCACCAAAAGATCAAGTGACACAGCGTCGCCCCCTTTCGGGTAGCTTCGCCGTGTCAACATCCCACCGGTTACTCTCGCGGATAATGTTATTAGCTGTCTTTTGGATCTCTCCCAGTGCCTATCTAGCCAAGTTCACATCTTTAGCCCAGGTTGCATTGTAATCGGCGCTGTATGCATCAGTATCGAGTCCATCATATTTTTTTCACTTGCTTAGACTCACGGTCATCCCTGTCCTCGCCACGCGGACTCCCTCCGGAAGAGGCAGCTCCTTCCGAACGTCGACGTCATGAGACATATGGGTATACACCGTTTGGCGAGGCTTCACCTCGGCGAGCAGCTCTGCCGCTTCCTTCATGTCATAGACGGAGCGCGTCTCAAATTTGGCGGTTTCATGAACAAAGCTGGTTCCGAGGACCAGCAAATCCACGCCATTCAGCGGTTCCTTTTCCGCAGGGCTCAGATTAATCGAGTCGGAATTGTATACCCAGACGTACCCGTCCTTCTGAAACCGGTATGCATAAGAATATCCGTTCTGTCCATGGTTTACCTTCCAGCAGGAAATCTCCCAGCCGCCCAGTGAAAATCCATCATCGACTGGCGTCATCTCCATCTGTCGCGGGAGCCATGGATACTGCCTTACAATCTGCTCCAGCACCTCGGCAGGGGCGTATAACCGTCCCTTTTCCCTCTGCCATCTGCAGGCATCGCTCCATTCCGGCAGGCCGCCGATATGATCAAAATGGGCGTGCGTAATCAGCATATCGCTCATCTTCCGCATTCCCAGCCCCTCCATCATAGAGCGCCAATCCGGGCCGCAGTCGATCATGAAGCACGTTTCATCGCACTCTACCATAACGGCAGAGCGCAAGCGCCGATTGTTCCCCGTATTCCGGGCTTCCGTGCATACCTCACAATCGCAATATACCCGCGGAACGCCCATGGCATCTCCCGTTCCCAAAAAAGTCAATGTATCCCCGCTCACACGACATCCCCCATTTGTGCTTATAGATTTGTTCTTGTTTGCGTAAAAACCTTGTCCCTATATTGTATAAGCGCACGAAGAAAAAACAAAGACCGCCCGGATCATCCCGAACGGTCTTTCGTCTTAAACGGTATCATAGCAATTCATTAAGCAAATGAGGGCTTATTATCGTCAACAGCTCCGCTGATGACCTTGACGTATTTCTTATCTACACCTTCCACAGAAGGACCAACATATACACTGTTCTTGCTTGGGCGTCTAACCGAGCGCTTCCGGGATTTCAGCGTACTCATCATCGGTACGGGTCCCCGAACCACCCAGCTGCTGCCATTGGCGGACTCCTGCGGATGACCTGACGTTCTCTTCTTCTCATTCCTGCTCACGACGAATCCCCTCCAACTAAATGCCTGATGGTACGAAGCAGCTCACGATTCTGTTCTACAACCTCCGCGAGATCTTCATCCGTAAGAATCTCATGTCCCGTAAAATGCACGGACAATACATGATTTACACCTAAAGGATAGCAGAACACATACACCTGCGCAACTTCCTCTTCGTGATAAAATGCCCATTTTCCACTATTATAGACATCTATCACGTAAATCGACTGGTTACTTGGCGAATGTTCCTTACTCCCATCGAACGGGAAATACCGTCCTCTACCTACATTACCCCCAATTTGGGCAATGCCTTCATCTCTTCGGCCCCAGAAGGCGGCCCCGGTCACCCTGAAATCCCCTGCAGCCGGTGGGAGCAAGGAATTTCGGACAGCTTCACTCAGTGCATGATATTTTCCCGCTTCATCACTCACATGCACATTTCGGTTATATTCCCAGAAAAAATGCAGCACGCTTTGCTTGCGCCTCAGCTCCGCATCCTTCTGTTCAATCACGGTGCTCGGGTTGTTGTAGAACCCTTCGGTTTCGATCGCGCTCAGTATATGCCCGCAAGCGACATCGACGGCTGATTTGTAATCGTCATCGCTTCGCAGTTCATATTCGAGCAGCGTTAAGCCCTGCAGGTCGGAGAGTAGATGGTAATCCTTAACGATCACGTCTTGAACGGAACTGCTGTCTGCCTCCACCTGATCCGGGATGATGCAGTACACCCTTCGCCGCCCGAGCCTTCCCCAATACAGTCCCATCTCGAACAGCGTGTTGTCGCGGGTAACAAATACATGTTTGCCTCGAATGAGTGCCACATCATCCGGAGAAAAGACGAACACACCAAAATCACTGGACGCCAGCTGCTTCTCCAAAGCTTCCATCGTATACATGTTCGCCCCGAACGTTCCGCCGTACCAAGGTGTCACTTGGGCGGACCGTTTAAGCTGTTCGTGGATCGCCCTTGCATACTTGATGGCCTCTCTGGAAGAACCTATGAATAAATTCGGCTTCGGTATGGTCATAGGCACATCCTATTCTCCCTTTGTTATACATTTTAGTCTTATTCGACCATTATAACAAAGTTGCCTATTTTTGGGTGAAAATTATGGCAGGCGCATGTTGGTATAGTATATGCTAAGGTTTTAAAACAGACCCCATAAATAACCATGTGCCGGTGTCCCGATCTTCAATGGCAAAGAAAAAAGGGCGGTCAACATTCATGACGATCGGCTGGGAGGTCAGAGCAGCAGTTGTCTCGATCCCGACTGCTGTAATTGCAGCAGCCTCTGTTCCCTTTTCGCTGACATCAACTACGGTTTTGTGTTTTATCTTATCAATCCAAAATTTCTCTCCATCGGCTGCCATGGCGCTAAAATCAGCTGCATCGCTGTCGAATGCCTGAATCATCCCCAAACTTTGAAGCGCATTCGGGAGCTCGAAGGTCTGTTCCACCTTGAATTTGGGCAGCCCAAGCTGGATGGTCTCATGCGGGAAATCACCTTTCCAGACGGACGCATCCTTCCACAGCTGCTGCTGCAGCTCATCCATGGATGAGGATTCCTTCGGCAAGATGACCAGCATATGCATGCGGCCATCTCCATAAGGGATGCGGATCGCCTGCCAGGACTCCCCTTCTTTGTAACCGTATCGTCCTTCCCGCTTCATCATCGGAATTTTTTGAGTGGTGCCGTCAGAAAGCGTGAATTCTTCATCCACGGTATTCGCCGGATCAAATTCGTCCGTCCACCCGCCGTTAAAATAAATGGCATTGATCAGAACCGCAACGCCGCCCGGAGGCTTATCATATATCGAGGGAATCATGCCGCTCGTCTTGTCGTTCACCCACCGATTTATGGCATCCACTGCATCGGCATGCAACAAGTCGGCCTCCTTAACTTCAGCACGATAGCTATCCTTAACGGCCTGCAAATACGTCTTCTTCATCTCAAGGCCTGGCTGGTGCCAAACGGAATTGGCCACATTCAGCACGACGCCGCCCCCATTCTCCAGCAATGATCGCAGCTGGCGGTTCCCATCGTTGATATCAGCCACATTCATGTCCTTCCATCCAAGTACGTCGGACATCTCGGCGGCCGTACCGCCCGCTGTCCCGTTATAGGCCAGTGCCAAAGCTTGCGTAACGCTGTATGGAGAAATAATCAGATTATCACTTCTGTACTCCGGGTTATTCGATAACGCCTGATGCAATCGTAAGCCAAAATCATTCTGCGCTTCCACCATGCCGGTATCAATCTTGGTCAATACCTCTTTACGTTCTTCAGCCGACAATTCCTTCACTTTGGGCAGCTTATCCACCATGGCTTGCGGTTCCCCTGACTGGATATCGCTGCCCTGAGCGCAAGCGGTAAGCCCCATAAGTAAACATAGGCCCGAGAGTACCATTCTTCTTCGCATAACCTTGTCCCCCTTCAATCTCAAATTCCTTGTCTATCTGCTATTGACGGAATAATGTCACCTAATGTTTCATATACAGGATCATTTATCCAAATTTAGTTGGCAACCCATTTGTTCACCGTTACAATGTAGAGAACCCGAACCGTACTTAAGCATGTACAGAATACAGAGCGAAAGGAATTTCTACATATGCAAAAAATTCGCCTTGAAGGCAGCAAAGTGACGCTAAGATCCAGGAAACCCGAGGATACCCCGGTTTTATATAATCTGATCTATGGCACGAAGAATCCGGAATGGAAAAAATACGACGCTCCTTATTTCCCGCTCAAGCAGATTTCCTACGAAATATTTGAAACGCAGTGGAACGCCGACTTCGAAACCGATCAATTTCCGAGTGATTTGCTCATCGAAGCAGAGGGAAAGACGATTGGCATCGTCACGTTCTATTGGGAGCATGAACCCTCACGCTGGCTGGAAGCGGGCATCCTGATTTACGATCCGAGCCATTGGAGCGGCGGATACGGCACGGAAGCGCTGTCGCTGTGGGTGGAATGTCTGTTTCAAAATCTCACCATCGCTCGTGTCGGCATCACCACCTGGTCCGGCAATCCGAGAATGATGCGCTGCGCGGAGAAGGTTGGCATGCAGCTCGAAGGCCGTATGCGAAAGTGCAGATATTACGAGGGCGTTTACTACGATTCCATTCGCATGGGCATTCTGCGCGAAGAATGGGAAGCGCGGAAAATGAGCGTGTAGGGCAAGGATTGTACGGCACCATCCGTTTACATGGAAAACTTCCAGTACATGAGGCGTTATTCAGATCATTGCTTAATGTTCTATATATACAAATAAGAGCCGGCCAGGAGATCCTGGACGGCTCGCTTTTTTGTCTTTTTTGATCGACGGACCATGTACGAAACGCAGCTCAGCACGCGACTGACCCTCATGAACCCTCAATCGCTCCCGTTTGCCGCGAGCATCATAGACCGGCCAGCACCTGATACCAGACTCCGCGCTTGGAATACAGCGTCTCGCGCACCTGATCCCATCCACCCAGATACTCGATATCGAATAACCCCGGCGGGTTGGAAAACTGATCCTTCGTCTGTTCATACACCGATTCTTCAACTGGACGGAACCCATACTTCACGAATATGCTCTGCGCCTCCGGCGTGCGCAAGTACTCTACGAAAGCTGCCGATACATCCAGCGTGCCGTGTTTTTCAGCGAAACGCTCGACGACTGCAGCCGGATTCTCGATCAGCATCGTGTGCTGCGGCACAACGATATCATATTGGACGCCTTGAGCAATCCGGGCGAGCAGCTCGTTCTCATACGTGACGATCACGTCGCCTACCCCGTATTCAAAAGCCGCCATGGAAGCCCGCCCGCTTTTATCGAGCGATTCCACATTGCGGTGAACCGCTTCAAGGAAAGCTTTCGCTTCGGCAGGGTCACGCTTCCCGTTCTCTTCCGATTGTTTCAGCCCCGCGCCGTAGATCGCGTTGATGTCCCACTGGGCGCCGCCCGATGTCTTCGGATTCGGATACAGCACCTTGACGTCCGATCGGGTCAGATCGTCAAAATCCCGTATTCCTTTCGGATTTCCCTCGCGCGTGCCGAGAACGACAATCGATCGTGTCACCATGCCGTTATACGGCTGAGATTTCCATTCCGGGTCCACAAGCCCTTCCCGAACCAGCTTGTCGACATCCCCTTCCATGGCAAGCAGCGTTACGTCGGCCTCAAATCCGCCCGTGATGGCACGAGCTTGTGTTCCGGAAGCCTCGTAGGATTCCTGAAACCGAATGGTTTCTCCCGTCTGCTCCTTCCACTGCGCTTGAAAAGCAGGGATGATCTCGGACAAGGCGTCTCTGGCCACGCTGTACGCGCCCAGAACGATCGTTCGCTCTCCCGCTCGGGATATCACTTCTTCGCGATCCGGCGGATCACTGGCGCATCCTGCCATAAAAAAACTGAAGAGAAGCGCCATGCCAACCAGCAGGAATGAGGTGCGTTTCATATTTAAGATCCGCATGAATGAATCCACTTCCCTTCGGATATTTAGAACCATCAGATCATAATTGGCATCGGGTCGACCTTCAATCGATTCTCCTCGATCCAGCTGTGCTCTTCATTAAAGAGATAAGCCCGGTGAACGAGAACCCGGACCTCTTGACCCGGGTACAGCGTTTCCTTCTCCAGTGAACGGTAGGTGATCAGCTTATGTCCCTTAACCTCCACCTCCACCAGCCATTCGCTGCCGCGGAAATGCAGATGACGGACGATCCCCGTCTCCGTTGCGGACAACACGCTGAAATCATGCTTGCTTCCAATCTCGATATATTCCGGACGAATCAGCGCACGCGTCGCATTCTTGTTAGCCGCTGCCTCAAATCCCTTCAGCTCGGCCGCGCTCGAAATCACGGTGGATTCGCCTATGAATGAAGCGACAAACGGCGTCTTCGGCTCCTTGTAAATATCCCAAGGAGTTCCCTTCTGCTCCACGCGCCCCTGATTAATAATCATAATTTCATCCGCGACTTCAATCGCCTCATCCTGGTCATGCGTAACAAAAATCGACGTAATGCCGACCCGCTCGATCAGCTCGCGAAGCCAGGAGCGAAGCTCCTGGCGGATCTTCGCATCGATGGCAGCAAACGGTTCATCCAATAAGAGCAGCTGCGGTTCAGGTGCCAGCGCTCTGGCAAAGGCTACACGCTGACGCTGTCCGCCCGATAACTGGTGCGGATAGCGGCTCTCAAAACCTTTTAAGCCGGTCAGCTCCACCAATTCCATTACCCGGTCCCTGATTATGGCCTTGGGAGTCTTCTTCACCTTCAAGCCGAAAGCGATGTTATCAAACACGGTCATATGCTTAAACAAGGCATAGTTCTGGAATACAAAGCCGATTCCGCGCTCCTGCGGCGGCAGATCATTAACCACTTGGCCATGAAAGGAGATTTGCCCGGAGTCCGGATTCTCAAGCCCGGCCAGCATGCGCAGGATGGAGGTTTTGCCGCCTCCGCTGGGCCCCAGAAGTCCAATCAGATGTCCCTTCTCAATCTCGAAGCTGACATCCTTGACGGCATGAAACGTACCAAAATGCTTGTTCAGATCGCGAACCTCCACATGCATATCAATGCACATCCTTTCTTTTTTTAGCCCATTCCATCAACAGCAAGAGTCCTACCGAGAAGGCAGCCAATACCAATGCGACGCCATTCGCCGCAGCCACGTTAAAATTCTCCACATCCTGATATACTAACGTTGTCGCCGTCTGAGTTTTATTCATGATATTACCGGACACCACCAGCACCGCACCAAACTCGCCCAATGAACGGGCCACCGTGAGTACCAGGCCATATACGACAGCCCACCGGATGGAAGGCCATGTTACCTTTCGGAACGTTGTCCATTCGTAAGCCCCCAGCGTCGCTGCCGCCTGTTCCTGATCATTTCCAATTTCCTGCAATACAGGCATGACCTCACGAACCATGAGCGGAAACGTGACGAACAGTGTGGCGATTACCATACCCGGGAAAGCATATACCACTTTAAACCCGATCCCTTCAAAAAAACCGCCGATGATGCTGTCGGGTCCGAGCAGCAGTACAATCATCAAACCGCCAATGACCGGCGATACCGCATAGGGCAAATCGACAATGCTGTTCAGAATGCCCTTGATCTTTCGGCTCAGCCAATTCGCCCGTACCAGGTACAACGCCATCATGATGCCAAACAACGCATTGAAGAACGTAACGAATACCACTATAAGCCCCGTCATCATCAGGGCATGCAAGGCTTCCGGCCTGAACAAACCTTCGGCAAACCCGCTCAGCCCTTTATCAAACGCACCGATCGCAATTCGGGACAGGGGGATGATTAACAGAATAATAAATACGGCGTACGTAAGTCCGATCCACAGACGTCTCAAACTCGTCTCCCCCTCTGCTGTACGGCATTGATCACCCAGAGGATGATAAAAGAGAGGGTAAGGAGCAGAATCGATACCGCAGCCGCTCCAGCAGGATTGTCGCTCTCGACCTCACCAAAAATAAAAACCGAGGCAATCAGTGTTCTTCCCGGAATGTTGCCGGCCACCAAGACAACGGCCCCGAATTCGGCTAATGCCCTTGAGAATGCCAGCATTCCTCCGCTGATAATCCCGGGCAGCATCGACGGCAGGATGACTTTGAAAAAGGTTCTCGTCCTGGAAGCACCCATCGTATATGCCGCTTCTTCCTCCAGCGGGTCGAGCTCCTCCAGCAGCGGCTGAACCGCACGGATGACAAACGGAAACGTGACAAACATCATCGCTATCACAATCGCGGGCTGGTGGAATACAATTTCAAAACCCAATTTCTCTGCCAAACCACCGAGAAAGCTCCCGGGGCCCAGCAGCAGTAATATCATCAGACCGCCAACGGCTGTCGGCAGTGCAAAGGGCAGGTCGACCAGACTGTTCAGCAGCGTCCTTCCCGGAAACTTATATCGTATAAGCACCCATGCAATCATCGTTCCGATAAGCACGTTGATGAAAGTAGAGATGACGCCCAGCTTGATGGTAAGCAGCACAGCCTTCCACGCGATCGGATCCATAATGCTCTCCGTAAAATGACTCCATCCTGCAGAGAATGATTGCACATATACCCCAAAGATCGGCAGTACGATCAAGGCAAGAAAATAAAGCAGTACGGTACTTCGAAATCCCCAAGTCCAACCTTTATGACGAATCCATGTTGTCATCTCGTATCCCTCCCGCCTCCGGATGGCATTCCGGTCGACACTTTCGCAAACCATCTTTATATTTCCTATTTGTATACTTGGTTTTCTTTACACATACTTTACCAAAAGCGGAATCCCATCGTCAATCCATCTTTTGCACTTTATCGGGTAAAATAAAAGAAATGGTAAAAAATGAGGAGGTATTCTACATGCTGTATACCGGTGAATTGGAAACGCAAGGTCGCGATGAGATGAGGGATATTACAAGGGAGATCCACTCCTACGTGAAACAAAGCGGGGTCCAGCAGGGAACGGTCCTGATCTATTGCCCGCATACGACGGCGGGGATTGCCATCAATGAGAATGCGGATCCTGATGTGAAACGGGACGTCCTGATGTCGCTCGATGAGGTCTATCCTTGGAATCATCCCAAGTATCGCCATGCGGAGGGCAACACCGCTTCCCACCTCAAATCGATCACCTGCGGCCCTTCCCAGACCGTGATCATTCAGAACGGGCACCTGCTCCTCGGACGTTGGCAGGGCATTTATTTCTGCGAATTCGACGGACCGAGGCAGCGCCAATATCATGTGAAGATCATGGAAGGATGATCCCTTAAATAAGATGTTATGTTGACGCCAGCGTATGTATAACAGCACAAAAAGCAGACAGGCACATGCTAGGGGGCGTGGACCTGTCTGTGTTTTATTCATTAAGTGATTGACGTTTCAACGCTAGATCGTTGTAACGGATTGAAGCATCAAGCTGCACGTTTTGACCGTATTTAAACATCAGACCCTGCTGTACAAACTCCGGCATAACACTTTGATATGGGTAAGAGCGGCTGGTTTAATCTCATCAAAACCAATTCTGTCCTGAATATAATACGATATAAATCCATGCAGCGACAAAAACAAAGTCAACGGAACGGTTCGCCGTTCTTCCTCACTGTAATTCTCCTCAAGCAAATACTGACGGACCAGCATAGCAAACATTTCAAAACAGCGTCCCTGCTCAGAGCGACAGTAGGACAGCAGCTCTTCGTCCCGAATCATGAACATGATTTCGTACTGGTAAGGATTATCCAGACCGAAACGAACGAATTCCAGCATCAGCTGCTCCAGCTTCGATACCCCGTCACAGGGAGGCTTTCCCGAGACTTCCAACAGCAAATCACTTAGATCATTAAAGTCCTTCATGACAATGGCGTAGAAAAGCTCCGCCTTTTCCTTAAAATGATAATACAGGGAGCCGTGGCTATAACCCAGATGCTGCCCGATGCTTCGCATCGATATGGCCCTGTATCCTTTGGTTATGAACAAATGCCTGGCTGCTTCCAGTATCCGCTCTCTCGACAACTCGCGTTCGACTGCTCTTCTTGCCATATTATTTTATTCCCCTTCAATAAAATAAAGCCGCTCTCCCTCTGTGATCAGGGACTGCCCCTGTGTCAAATCCACCATCCAAGACATAAAGCTCTCCGCATCACCATCGAGCGGCAAGCAGGTCAAGGTCACCGTGTCGGCAAAGTTTGTCTCTCCCATACGAACGCCTCGGTTGCGTAGCTCGTTCTCCACTTTACCCAGCCAGGTATAATCCAGCTCCACGAAAATCTCCCGATGAAGAACCCTTGTAATCGGATCGCCTGACTCCATCGCAGCCACGGCTCCGTCGGTGTACGCCCGGATCAATCCGCCCGCACCCAGCATAATGCCGCCAAAATAACGCGTGACCACAATGGCTACATTCTTCCGCCCCTGATTGCGGATCACCTCGAGAATTGGCTTACCAGCCGTTCCGCTCGGTTCCCCGTCGTCCGATTGCTTCTGAATCTCATCCCGCTCGCCGATCATATAAGCGGAACAGTTATGGGTAGCATTCCAATGTTTTTTCTTGATCTCTTCAATAAAAGCGACGGCTTCCTCTTCGGTTTCAACCGGCATTACATGCCCGATGAAACGCGATTTCTTGATGACGATCTCTTTGGAGCCCGCCTGACGTACCGTTTTGTAACGATCCAGCATGAAACTACAACCACCTCTATATTGCCAAGAAAGCAGTCCACGGCAATGATATGCCAGCGGACTGCTTCCTTCAGCGTCTTACGTCTAATCCAATGAAAGTGTCAGGTTATTCGGAAAGTCTAGCTTCCAATTCGGCCTTCTCTTTCTCATACCCAGGTTTGCCGAGCAATGCGAACATATTTTTCTTGTACGCCTCTACGCCCGGTTGGTCAAACGGGTTGACACCCAACAGATAGCCGCTGATACCGCAGGCCTTTTCGAAAAAGTATACCAGATATCCGAACGAATAGGGAGTGAAATCTGGAATTGTCACAATCAAATTCGGAACTTGTCCGTCTGTATGGGCCAGCATCGTGCCTTGGAAGGCCTTTTTGTTAACAAAATCCAATGTTTTCCCGGTCAGGAAGTTCAAGCCGTCCAGATCGTCCGGATCCGATTCGATCGTAATATGCTCGGATACGTTCTCCACCTGAATAACCGTTTCGAAGATGTTGCGGCTGCCTTCCTGGATAAATTGACCCATGGAGTGCAGATCCGTAGAGAAATCGACGGATGCCGGGTAAATCCCCTTGTAATCCTTGCCTTCACTCTCGCCGTAAAGCTGCTTCCACCATTCCGATACAAAATGCAGGGAAGGCTCGTAGTTCACGAGGATCTCGATGCCTTTGCCTTTACGGTAAAGCGCGTTACGAACCGCCGCATATTGGTAAGCTTCGTTCTCGGCTACGTTCGGGCTGCTGTATTCCTTGGATGCGTCAGCCGCGCCTTGCATCATTTCTTCAATGTTGATGCCTGCCGTAGCAATCGGAAGCAGACCGACCGCTGTCAGCACGGAATAACGTCCGCCCACATCGTCAGGGATGATAAAGGACTCGTAGCCTTCCTCGGTAGCCAGCTTCTTAAGGGCGCCCTTCGCTTGATCCGTCGTAGCGTAAATGCGTTTGCGAGCTTCTTCCTTGCCGTATTTCTTCTCCAATTCCGCACGGAAAATACGGAATGCGATAGCCGGCTCTGTCGTTGTTCCGGATTTGGAGATGACGTTGACGGAGAAGTCCTTGCCTTCAATCAATTGAAGCAGATGGGTCACATAAGTGGAGCTGATGTTGTTACCCGCAAAATAGATTTCCGGTGTCTTGCGCTGGTCCTTCGACAGCTCATTATAGAACGAGTGCGAGAGCATTTCGATGGCCGCGCGCGCCCCGAGGTAGGAGCCTCCGATTCCGATAACGATCAGGACGTCCGAATCGCTTTGGATTTTGGCAGCCGCTTTCTGGATGCGCGAGAATTCTTCTTTATCATACTGCGTCGGCAGGTCGATCCAGCCCAGATAATCGGAGCCGGCTCCCGTACCGTTATGTAACTGTTCATGAGCTGTGCGGATCGGCTCAGCGAAATAATCAACTTCGTGCTGATTGACAAAAGTCAGTGCTTTACTGTAATCAAACTTGATTTTTTTAGACATGCCTTAAACCTCCTGTGAATTTAGAAATAGGATACTTTAATTTAATAAAGACCGCAAGCTTCGCGGGCCAACTGTCATCTATTCTTCATGCGAGAGTCTCCCTTGCGCTTCCATTCCTCACAAACGCTGGCTTCGTTTCAGGGACCCATGCTAAGATAGAGTGGATCAGGAATCCATAATCGAAGGTGATATAGCTATGAAAAAAATCGGGTTTATCGGACTGGGCACCATGGGCGCTCCCATGGCCTCCAATCTGCTGAAGCAGGATTACGATGTGACCGTGTATAACCGCACCCACGAAAAATGCCGTCCGCTCGCCGAACAGGGAGCCTCCATTGCGGAGACGCCTCGTGAAGCGGCTGAAGGACAAGATCTTGTTATTACAATGGTAAGCAACGACCAATCCATCCGGGATGTATTCTATGGAGAAAATGGCCTGCTTGGCTCCCTGACGAGCGGGATGACCGTCATTGACTGCAGCACGATCTCCGAGAGCCTTGTCAAGGAAATCGCTTCCGCCGTAACCGGTCTGGGCGCTTCCTTCCTGGATGCCCCGGTAACCGGCAGCAAGCCTGCAGCGATAGATGGAACCTTGGTGTTCATGGTTGGCGGCGATGCCGCGGTCATCGAAGCTCATGCAGACGTGTTTGACACCCTGGGCAAAAAAGTCATCCACATGGGACCTAACGGAAGCGGCGCTGTCGCGAAGCTTGCGCATAATACCATCGTGGGCATTAACAATCTGGCGCTTGCCGAAGGCTTTGCCATCGCCGCGAAATCAGGCATTCCCGCTGACAATTTCCTGGAGCTCGTGCAGCTGGGATCAGCCGGCAGCAAAGCGGCAGAGCTGAAGGGACGCAAAATTATCGAGGGCGACTTCAGCAATCAGTTCTCGCTTGCGCTCATGCTCAAGGACCTTAAGCTGGCCTCCTCACTCACCGATGGCATCGGAATGCCTTCCCCTATGCTGAATCTGGCCAAGAGCCTGTTCCAAGCCGGTGCCAGCGAAGGTTATGGCGAAGAGGATCTTTCCGCTGTCGTGAAATGTTATGAAGCCTGGATCGGCCAGAAAATCGGCGAACAGCAGCAGTAATACCAGCTAAGCCATGCTTTGCCTTATACTGGCTCCTTTCATACTGGTTTTCGGATCATCCGGACCAGGAGGAAGGAGCCGTTTTTTTGGTCAAATTCATGATTTCCCCCTCCAGAAGAAACTTTTTGCATTTCATTTCGTCTACTATGCAAAGGGAGGAATATACAACATGAAATGGACCACAGGTTTAAAAGCAGTGACAGCCACTGCGCTATTAACCACTGTACTATCTTCAGTAACAGCTGCATCACCGGCTTCTGCCGCAGCCAAACCTACCGCTTCGATTAACAATGTTACCGCGAGCGGCGAAGTGCTGGTCAAGCAGGGCTCCACCTTTGTTACCCTAACCGATCTCAAACCTCTGGGTAACTACGTCATGAAGTACGACAACAGCAAGAAACAGGTGACGATTCAGGGTGACCACCGAACGGTGATTCTCACGGCGGGAAGCAACCGCATGGAAGTGAACGGAGTTCAGAAGACGCTGCCTGCAGCCCCGCTGCTCCATAAAGGCAAGACCATGATTCCCCTGAGGGCCGTAGCCCAAGCTTTTGATGCCGACATCAACTGGAACGGTTCTCTCAAGACGGCCTATATCAATAAAGCAGATGCCGCTATGCTCGCTGACTTAAAGAGCTCCGATCTGGCCACCGCCAGGAATGCTGCTGCCAAGCTGCCTTATTCATCCCAACTGCAGAAACCTGAGCTGGAAATGCTCCCTGTGGAAATGCAGGGCGTGGATTATTATTTTCCAAAAGGCGAATCCAATCGCTTCTTCCTGGTCGATAACGACATCGCCGAATATTACGAAATCCAGGGCGGCGTCAAATATTTGAAATGGCAGGGCAAGCTGGATTACTCCGCCAAAGCGGCCGCGAATCAGAACCTGTTCTTCCTGCCCCCGATTCAAGCCGAGATCGGTAAGCAGCCGGATGCCAGAAACTGGACTGTAGCCCGATTCGTATTCCGTTATCCTTCCGGCGTCACCAGCTACCGGCTGCTCGACCGTAATCAGGAATGGAGCGAAGGATACGTAGAGCTTGATAACCGGGCTCCCGGATATAAAGGCGAGATCGTGACGATCCCGGAGGAATAAGTCCATTATAGCAACCAACGTTAACGGCATGCGTTGATATCCGACATTGACAATAAGGGTTCAAAGCCAACGGCTTTGAGCCTTTTTGTTGTGTATTTACGGACACGACATCACATGCGGCATTTCATCTATTACATGGTTGGATAAGAGCAGCAATAATCCGTCACGGTGCGGATTTCCAGCTTAAAGCTTGAATTGCCCGGAACGTTAAAGGTTGCAGCCCCTTGAATCTCTAACCACTCCTGCTCTCCAGGCAGCAGGACACGCAAATCGCCCGACAAAATTTCCATAATCTCAGGGCCATCCGTTCCGAATTCATAGCTTCCCGGAAGCATGATGCCGAGCGTTACCTTCTCGCCATTCTCCAGCAGCACCGTACGGCTGGTTACCTTTCCCTCATAGTACACGTTGGCTGCCTTTGTAACGGTAGCATTCTTAAATTGTGACATGGACAAACTCTCCTCCTCCAACATAGTTATGGCTTGATATATGGACGGCACCCGCATGATGCGGGTGCCGGAAAATCAATATGGAGTTAGATCCGCTTACATTACAGCAAGCCTTTTACGCGGCTAACCACGTTCTCAACGGTAAATCCGTACTCGGCAATGACGCGGTCGCCAGGAGCAGAAGCGCCAAATGTGTTGATCCCCAGAATGTCGCCTTTGTCTCCGACATAACGCTCCCATCCGAACGGATGAGCCATTTCAATAGCCAGACGGGCTTTTACGTCAGGAAGCAGCACGGAATCTTTGTATGCCTGGTCCTGGCTGTCGAACAGATCCCAGCTCGGCATGCTGATGACGCGTACGGCGATTCCTTCTTCAGCCAACGCTGCTTGCGCTTTAACGGCAAGCTGAACCTCGGAACCCGTTGCAATGATTTGAGCTTGCACGTTGCCATCCTTCGCGTCGGCTACAACATAAGCGCCACGTTTGATGCCTTCACGTGCATGATCCGCCGTGCCTGCAAGGATCGGAAGATTCTGACGAGTCAGCACCAACGCTACCGGACGGTCTGTGTTCTCAACCGCATAAGCCCATGCCGCGGAAGTTTCGTTGGCATCCGCAGGACGGATCACCGTCAGGCCTGGAATGATGCGCAGGGAAGCCAATTGTTCAATCGGTTCATGCGTAGGACCGTCTTCACCGACAGCGATGCTGTCATGAGTCAGTACATACGTAACCGGCAGCTTCATGATCGCAGCCAGACGTACAGCCGGACGCAGATAATCCGTAAATACGAAGAACGTACCGCCGAAAATCTTCAGTCCGCCATGGAGAGCGATACCGTTCATGGCACCGGCCATTGCGAATTCACGAACACCATAATACACGTTGCGGCCTTCGTAGCTGTTCGCTGTGAAAGAGGCCAGGTCGTTCAAGTGTGTCATCGTGGAGCTTTCCAGGTCAGCCGATCCGCCGAGCAGCTGCGGTACGCCTGCAGTCAACCCGTTCAGCGCTTTACCGGAAGCCACGCGAGTGGAAACCGCTTTGTCATCCGCGCTGTATTTCGGAAGGTCTTTGTCCCATCCTTCAGCCAATTCGCCGGATTCACCGCGCTCGAATTGCGCCGCCAACTCAGGATAAGCTTCTTTGTATTTCGCAAATTGATCAACCCAAGCTTGATAAGCTGCAATACCGCGCTCTTTCACTTTGCCGAAATGCTCGCGCACTTCCTCAGGCACATAGAAATCCTCTTCATATACCCAATTGTAAAAATCCTTGGTCAGCTTCGCTTCATCAGCTCCAAGCGGAGAACCGTGCGTACCGCCATGGCCGCCTTTACCTTGTTTGTTCGGGCTGCCGTAACCAATGACGGTCTTCACTTCGATCAGCGTCGGACGGTTCGTATCGGCTTTCGCTTCCTCGATCGCCTTCTCAATCGCAGGCAAATCGTTACCGTCTTCTACGCGCAGCACTTGCCAGCCATAAGCATCAAAGCGCTTCGCTACGTTCTCGGAGAATGCCAGGCTGAGCTCGCCATCAAGGGAGATATCATTGGAATCGTACAACATGATCAATTTGCCAAGCTTCAAATGACCTGCCAGGGAAGCTGCCTCGGAAGCCACGCCCTCCATCATGTCACCGTCGCCGCAAATCGCATACGTATAGTGATCCACTACGTTGAAGCCGTCTTTATTGTAAGTCGCGCCCAAATGAGCTTCAGCCATTGCCATACCTACAGCCATAGCCACGCCTTGTCCAAGCGGACCTGTCGTTGCATCTACGCCGGCCGTGTGGCCGAATTCCGGGTGACCCGGGGTTTTGCTTCCCCATTGACGGAACTGCTTGAGATCCTCAATGGACAAGTCATACCCGCTCAGGTGAAGCAGACTGTAGAGCAGCATGGAGCCATGGCCTGCAGACAAGACAAAACGGTCGCGGTTAATCCACGCCGGCTGGTCCGGGTTATGATTCATCGTCTTCGCGAACAGTTGGTAGCCCATAGGTGCAGACCCCATCGGCATGCCCGGATGACCGGAGTTGGCTTTTTCGATCGCGTCGATCGCCAGTGTCCGGATCGTTGCGATGGACAGGTTGTCGATCGTTTGGTTATGTTCAGTTGTCATGATTCGTCCTCCTCAAATCTTTTCCATAGTAAGCTTCGAAAATGAAGGCTTCTTACGTCCCTCCAGCCCCAATCCACATGGTATTAGAGCAGTTAGGAATGTTGAGAATATCATTTTGACTCTTATTGTATCACCACACGTCTTTCATTTCCATAACGTAATTGTCAAAGTTGTGTAAAAGCCGCCAGGGCGAACGACATCCCCCTTGCATTATTTCCCTTAATAGTCCGGTTATAACCGGATTCGACATCCGTTAAACGATTTTACGGACATCGGCGGCATGGAAAAAGTTACTTCATTCGACAATTAAAAAAGCTTCGGCCGAAGCTGCACATTAGACAGCTTCGGCCGAAGCATGAGGCGGCACATCAGCGCGTGCCGCGTTTTTTGGCTTTGAGGAGGCGATCCATGGAGGAGCCTCCTTCCGGAGCCGGCCCGGTCTCCCCGGGCCGGCCGCTGCCGTCCCCCTGCGCCTTCGGCGGCGGGGGCGGGGGTGGCGTGGGCGCGCTTCCCTTGCGCGCGCCCTGGCTTGCGGCCGGCTTCGCCTGCGCCGGCCGCTCTTCCCGCAGCAGGGCATCCGCCCGCTGCGAATCGCGCGCCTCCGGCGGGGCCTTTCGGCCCCCTGCCGGAGCTGCGCTAGGTGCCGGGGCGGCGTTCCCGCCCCCGGCGCCCTGGCCCGCGCCGCTGCGTTCGCGCGCGGGCGGGGCCTGCGGCGGCGGCTTCGCGGAGCTGCCGCCGTAGAACTGGGCGGCGCGGGCTTTGCGCGCCGCCAGCCGCTCGAGGCCGGCGTCACGCCCGGCCTCGCCGGCAGGTGCCGGCCGCCTGCGGAGCAGGGCGGCCAGCCTAGCGCCGATGGCGCCCCATGGCAGAGCCAGGCGCCGCACGGCGATGTCGGCGACCCACAGCAGCAGGGCCGCCACCAGCAGCGGATAACTCCAATCATGGAGATTCATCCGCGAGGTCGCCTGCCGGTCGAACACTTCGGCCGGGTTATCCCAGGATAGTACGCGGCCCCCGGTTATCTCGGCCAGCCGCTTCATGGCTTCCTCGCCGCTGCCGGAAGATAGCCGGTATTCCGGCGAATACGGCACAACAAAACCGGTGCCCGGCGCGGCTTGCAGCGCTTCTCCCCCGCTGGCATCCTCAAGGGACATGAGGAAGGCTCCCGGCTTGGATACGTTGACGAGTCCGGTATAACGGCCGGGCGCCTCCTGAATGAGCTCTACCGTCTGCTCGCCGGCTTCATCGTCCCCGATCACCGCATTCAGCTTCTCCGGCGGACTCTCGCCCTCTGCCATAACTTGGAGCTTTACTTGGTTGCCGGCCGTCTCGGTAGTCACTTCATAGGGCGACGACGTAAACTGCGGGAATGTCCACTTCACGATTTCAGTCAACGTGTTGGCAAAGCCGGACCACGATACCCATTCCTTGGACCACTTTCCGCTTAAATCGCTCGTCCATGCCACCGTTCGTCCGGATCCGTACTGCCATCGTGACAGGATCGGGTCCGGCTCCGGGCTCGACAGAATCGTCTGGGCGGAAGACTTCGGCGTTGTCGCTACATAACCATACAGCCCCGGAACGCCCTGCTGGAACAGACTCGCCCAATCCGCCGGGTTCTGAATGGCCGGGACAAAGGGTTTATCCACGATATAGGATTTGGCCAGCATGACGGCCTCCCGGCTGAATACCGCCGGCAGCGTCGTTTCATCCTCAACGAAGTAATACCGGCCTTTGGCCGCATCCGCCAAGGATTGAAGCAGGTTGGTATCGGCATCCATCCCGACCGCCACCGAAGACATCGTAATTTTGTTCTCCACCATCATATCGGTCAGATCCTGATAACCGGAATTCATGGCGGACTGCCCGTCGGTCATCAGAATGATATGTCTGCGCTGGGTTTTAATCTTCAGCATTTCCTCAAGCGCCGAGGAAACGGCAGGATAGATGTTGGTCCCTCCCCCGCTCGGAATCGACTGGATGCTGCTGAGCACCTCTTCCTTGTCCCCGAGCTTCTGCGGCGGAACGACCCACCACGGCTGATCGTCAAAGGCGACAACGCCGACCGTATCCTTGGCTCTCAGCAGTTCCACCGTGCGCATCGCCGATTCCTTGGCCAATTCGATTTTGTTGCCGTCCATGCTCCCCGAACGGTCGATGACGAGTATGAGGCCCAGGGATGGAATCTCCCGCTTGCCTTCCAGCTCCATAGAGACCGGCAGCGCCTTTTCGATCGGGGTTTTAAAATATCCGCCCATTCCGAAGCTGTCCTCGCCGCCCGCCATCATAAACCCGATGCCAAAGCTTCGGACCGCCTGCTCGATCAGCTCCATCTGCTTGCCGCCGACGTCACTGCCCGAAACGTTATTAAAGATGATGCTGTCGTATACGGCATACTTGGCCGCTTCCAGCGGGAGCAGTTCCGGCGGAATCACCTCGGTGCCGATCATGCCGGACTCGAGGGCTGCCGTGATATTCCCCGACGTTCTTGGGGTTCCTTCCACGATCAGTACGTTCGGCGGACCTTCCACCCGGGTGAAATCGAACGCTGCATTATTGGCGGACGCTTCATCCCCGTCCATGAAGATTTCGGCACGGTAACGGTGAAGTCCCGGACTCTTGGCCAGGCCTTTCACGGCATACCGGTTCTCGCCCGGGGTGACGTCCACGCGTTCCCGGCCGATCTCACGGTTGTCCTCGTAAATGCGCAGCTCACCGGAGGTCTTAAACGTGCTGCGGATCATAACCTCCACATAGAAAGACTCCGCTTGATACAGCTTATCCGGTACCTTCAGTTCCTCCACCGCAACGTCACGGATGGCCTGCTTGGGCGTCGGAAGCACATCAACCGCAATGCCCCGGTCCTTCAGCAGCCTCCCGGCCGCTGCCATGCTGCCTACATTCTCTTCCCCGTCCGAGATCAACACAATTCTGGAATCGCTGTTGCCCTCGAACAGGCTCCCCGCGAGCTGAAGACCGGACTCCAGCCCCGTAAACTGCTGCTCCAGCAGTGCATTAAGAGAGGCTCCTGCATTCTCTGCAGAGGTTAACCGCCGTTCTACAGCGCCCTCAAGCCCCGTAGAAACAACAGCCGTGCCATCCTTCTCGCCTTTTGCCGAGAGAGAATCGTTAATCCAGCTCGCGATCCGGGCTGAATCCCCCATACTGTCGGAACGGTCAGCCAGATATACAACCTGTTTATCTCTTAGGACGGTAAAGCCATGCAAACCCGAAATCATAAGAATCAATAATAGAATGACGCAAGTTCTAAAGAATAAAGCCAGTTTCTTCCGAAAGCCGTTTAATCGAAAATCCGATTTGTATGCATAGTAAAGAAATAATCCTGCCGGAATCAACAACAGCAACAACCATGGTTGGCTAAATTGAACGCCCACGCTGGTACACCCCCCATTCTGCTGCGATCACAGCCAGTGCCAAGACAGCAAGCCATGGCATTAACGAGCCGGCGCGGTTTGCGGTTTCGTTGCTGCCGGATGTCCCGGCATGCTCTCCCGCTTCAGACTCATCCAAGTTCGGAGCCGCTTGACTTACGACCGGCCCCTGATCGTTGCTCCAATCCGCCTCGTATGGATCCGCCGTCACGGCCAGCCAGAACCTAAGCTTCTCACCCGCTTCATTTTGCTGTTCAAAAGCGTACAGCCCCGGATATTCCGGCACAAGCTGTACCGGCGATATTCCTTGCTCATTCCGGAGCGCTTCCGCAGCAGGGATGCCGCCAGTAAGAGCAAGACCGCTCGTAGGTACCCATTTTGCCGCTACCGTATCCGCCGCAATCGGTATATCCGCTTGCGCGCCAGCCATATAGCGGCCAAGGCCGCTTCCCTTGCCCGAGGTCATCCACTCCAGTGCATTGCTGACCATGACCGGGAATTCCGGCGATAACGGAAGATCGCTATCTTGAAGCAGGAAATGAAACGACAAGCGCGGTCGCCCGTTTTCGCTTCCCGCATAGACGATCGGTTGATCCCCCAGCTTTATAACGGGCTCTCCCCAGGCAGGGGCCTGTTCCACCAGCGTGCCAAAATAGACGCCCGACAAGGTTACATAGGCGGTCACCGGATGCTTGGAAAGCACGGCGTGCCCCCCTTGGTTGCCGACTTTGGCACCTTCTCCGCCGATCGTCCATAGCGGCGTTTTAGCGGCCAATTCCGCCCACTTCCCTTGCTTGAACCCTTCCGGCACGTCCGCGTCGATGACGAGCAGATCAAATTCGCCTTCAGGCACGGGCGGTACATCCGTAGCTGTGCTGCCCTTACCCGCCTCCTTATCCGCACTGCCATTGTCCTCGGCGGTCTTGTCTTTGGACTCGTCCAAAGCAACCCGGGTGACTTCGGCTCCGCTTAGCTGCAAGGCCTTCTCCAGAAACAAATTGCCCGAAGTCAGCAGAAGCACGCGCGAAGATCCATGACCCAAACCGAATGCAAAGGATTGATTGTCTGCGGCATATCCGTCATCCTGCGACAACTCAAGCCGGTACACTTCCGCAAACGGCAGATCGGAAAAGGATTCGGTTGATTTTTTACCAGGCTCCAGTTCAAGCATCTTGCTGGTCAATAGCTGTTCATCCCCGTAAAGATTCACTTCAGCCGACATCGATTCCTTGGCATTCGTGCTGAGGACAGCGACCGCCCCATAGGATGAACCTGTTTCACCCTTGGGTGAAATGCCGAATTGGTCAATGGACACGTTAAGAGGGAGCTCCCCCTGCACCTTCTCTACGGATACCGGAACCTGAAACGTTATGGGAGCCGTATCCTGTTTCCAGTAGCTGTCCGTAAAAATAACGACCTCTGCATCACGCTCTTCCCGTGTCAGAGCGGAAGCGAGCGATAAGGTTTCCCTGTAGGATGCCTGGCCGTAATAGGGCCGCAGCCCATCCACAGCCTTATCAATGACGGTGCGGTCGCTTTCATGGGAGACCAGCGTCATGGGACTTGCTCCCACGGACAGGAGGGTGATTTCGCTCCGTCTCCCTTGGTTCTTCACGTATTCCTTTATTCGTTCCTGCATCCATTGCAGCCTGGATGCGGCTTCGCCTTCAGCCGATGGCTGAATCTGCGCGCTCATGCTGCCCGAGGTATCGGCAACGATGACCACGTGGGCGCTGCCTCCGCCAGACACCTGCAGAAAAGGCTGCATCAGTGCGAAGACCATCAGCGCAGCAGCAAGCAGCTGGAGCCACAGCAGAAGCCGGTTCTGCAGCTTCTGCCACGGCCTGTTGGCCTCCAGGTTCCGAAGTACCCGCTCCCACAGCAAATGGCTGGGAACGGTTGTATCGACATATTTTCGTTTGAACATATACATAAGCACGATGGCCGGCAGCGTTAAACCGAACCATAGACTCAGCCAAGATTGAATCCCCAACGTGTCCCCTCCTTACTCCCGTGGACCCTGACTAACACGACTTGGACGTTTTCTCAAAGCATTGGATGAAGGCCTGTCATCTGTTCCTGTTTTATTTCAATGAATTCTCTTGTTGTTTCTTCGAAATAGATCACAGACAGGTGCTCATAAAGCCTGCATTTCATAGGTGAGTATTCACCGGTGTTCGCCGTCTATCAGCTACCCAAATACGTATGAAGTTCGGCAGATGCTTGGAACGGGGCCCTGCATGGGATCCCGCTCTATCCAGTAACCAGCCCAGCTCCCGCAAGCACCCCGAACATCGCATCCGTAAGCGGCATGTCCGCCGGAATGAGCACGTAAGACATCCCCCGCTCCGCGCACACGCGGGACAGCATCGTCCGGTACCGCTCCAGTTCCTCTTTGTAAGCATCGAGCACTTTACCCGTCAACGCCACTTCCTTGCCGCTCATCGTTTCGCTGTCGACCAATCGCAAATCGCCGGTCAATTTAGGCTCCAGTTCTTCCCTCGACAACACATGCACCAGCACCACTTCCTGCCCGGTGCCGGATAAAAGGGAAAGCGCCCTGAACAACTCCTCCTCGCCGCCCTCGAGCCAAAAATCCGAGAACACCCAGGTCATCCCCGGCTGCCGGGGGAGTGCGCCAGGAACCGCAAGCGCTGCGCCCAAACTGCCTTCGCCTCCCGTTTCTGCCCCTTGCAGGAACGAAAACAGGCGATGGGCCGAGCCCTTTCCTCTCATGATCGGAAGGCGGGCGTTAATCGAACGGCTGTAACAGGCGATCTGCAGTCTGTCGTAAGAGGACAATGCCATGTAGCCGATGCTTGCGGCGAGTTGACGTGCGAGCAGCCATTTCGGACTTTCCTTCGTTCCTGCCGGATCTGCAGCAGATGGTTCGGATGACGATGACATGACAGCCCCCATCGATGCCGAGCAATCCACGAATAGACTGACCGTCAGCTCCTGCTCGTCCATGAATTGACGCACGAATGCTTTTCCCGTACGAGAATAGACGCCCCAGTCAAACCTGCGGACATCATCGCCGGGTGCATACACTCGATAATCGGCAAACTCGAGGGACGATCCGAGCCGGCGGGATCGCCTCTTTCCCTGCAGCGTCCCGGCAACCCGCCGCTTGGCATCCAGGCTCAGCCGCTCCAGACGCGGAAGCCATTCCGGAGGAAGCAGGTGCCCGCCCCCGCTCACGCGGATGCCTCCAGCGCTTGCAGAACCTCCTGAATGACATGGTCTGTCGTAATGCCGAGCGCCTGCCCCTCGAAATTCAGGAACAAACGGTGGCGCAGCGCAGATAAAGCCACGGCGCGAATATCCCCTGTCGATACATGCATCCGCCCGCTGCACAATGCACGGACCTTGCTCACTGATATGATAGATTGAATGCCCCGCGGTCCGGAACCGAACTGGACGTATTTTCGCACCGCCTCCGGGGCCGCTGCCTGTTCGGGATGCGTCATCATGAGCAGACGAACCGCATAGTCCAAAATTTCCTCGGCAACCAGCACTTCCCGGGCTCCGCGCTGGATTTCCAGCAGCTCGTCGCCGGTCATTTGCCGCTCCACCTGGAATTCGTGGGAGGACGTCGTCCGCTTCACGATTTCCTTCAGTTCATCCGCGCTTGGATACGACACTTCGATCTTCAGCAGAAAGCGGTCAAGCTGCGCCTCCGGCAATGGATACGTCCCTTCGTTTTCCAGCGGGTTTTGCGTCGCCAGAACAAAGAAAGGTTTGGGCAGCTGATGGGTTACCCCACCCACCGTGACGGTCTTCTCCTGCATGGCCTCCAGCAAGGCGCTCTGGGTTTTGGGCGTGGCCCGGTTAATTTCGTCGGCCAGCACGATGCTGCTGAACAGCGGACCCTTTTGAAAGGTCATCCCGGTGTCCCCATGCTGCCCGAACGACAGGATATTGGTGCCCGTTATATCGCTCGGCATCAAATCCGGCGTGAACTGTATGCGGGAAAAGGATAGCTCCAACGCTTCCGACACCGTGCGGACGAGCATCGTTTTACCGAGACCCGGGATCCCCTCCAGGAGGGCGTGCCCTCCTGCAAAGATACACCAAAGCATTTGCTCCACAACATCCTGCTGCCCGACAATCACCTTGCCGATATGTTCCCGCAGGCCTGATATTTTCTCCATCCATTCCTGTGGTCTCACTGCTATATCCGACATGGACGAAACCTCCATCTTCTTGGTAAAGTTCAAGTACTCATTCTAGCTTCCGTGATCGATTCTTCCATCCCCTACGGATTCGGATTGATCTGTATGAAATATTCCTCGACCAACCCTTGCATCTGGTCAGGCAGCGGATTGCGATCTAACGTTTTGCGCGCTTCGGTCTCATAATCGCGATACACTTCCTCATAAGGCCTGGACATACCCGGAACGGTCGGCGAAACGCCGCCCTTCTGAATATCTCCGCCGCTGCCCTTGATCTCGCCGGAATCGTTCTGCACATTGCCGCTGCCCTTGAAATCCCTAGGGATCGTCACAAGCTCGCGACCGCCTGAGCCAAAGCCGGCTCCGCTTCCGGTTCCGCTTCCCGATCCTCCGCTGCCGCCTGAGCCGGAGCCTGCTCCTGATCCAGAGCCGCTCCCCGAACCGGAACCACTGCCGGCGCCTTGACCTTGACCTTGACCGGCCCCGGAGCCACCTTCTCCGGGGCTTCCCTCCGAGCCTTCGCCTTCTTCTCCCGAGCCTTCCCCGGATCCCGCCTGCGCCAACGCCTCCGCACTGCCGCCGTTACTCCAGGCATCCGATACCGACATCCCGGCAGCCGTCATCTGATCGGCCAAGCTCAGTGCTTGCGAAGCAAGGGAGGACGCCAGCGAAGCGGCGGATTGCGATTGACTGTCGGATGCGGCTTTAGCTTGAGCCGCTTTAGCCAGCTCCTCGGCCAGCTGCTGGAGCGCTTCTTCCAGCTCTTTCGGCAGCTTGCCTTCCTTCAGCGAGTCTGCCGCTTTCTTGAGCTCTTGCTCCAGCTTCCCGTCCTCCAGCTGCTTGGCTGCTTCCTCTGCCAATTTTTTCAAGGTATCGGCCAGCTCGTTCTTCTCTTCCTGGGACATCTTTTTCACCTGCTCGGTGAGTTTCTTCATTTCCTGCTTGAGCTCATCGGCCATGCCTTCGGCAAGCTTTTTCCCCACCTGGGACAACGCCTTCTCCTGCTGCATTTTTTGGGCCAGCTCCGACAAAGCCTTCGCTTTTTCCTCCTGCTGTTTCGCCATTTTCTCCAGCTCTTTCATCGCTTCTTCCAGCTTCTCCAGCGCTTGCTCGGGATGCTTCTCACGCTCCAGCGCTTTTTTCAAGGCATCCAGCTTCTCCTGCAGCTTCTTCCTGTCAGCAGGATCGATCGTTTCTTTCTGGAGTTCTTCCGCCAGCTTTTCAGTTTTGGCTGCCTGCTCCTTCATCCAACTCTGCGCCTCTTTTGCCGCTTCCACCTTCTTATCCATCGGATTCGGAACAAAAACAAGGATGAGCACGGCAACCAGCGAAGCGCCACAGATCAAGAGATGTCTTTTACGGTTAGGGTAAGGAAGACGCTTCGGCAATTGCTCTGCAAAACGTGCGCCATAGCGCTCCGCCTGCTCGCGCTGCCATTTTGCAGCCTGCGATTCCTCTTCTTTGAACGATAGTGCCGTTACCATCATGTCACTTCGCTCCGCTTCGTCAGGAACATGATCCATCGCAGAAGCAGCCTCTTCGATCGGAACCCGGTGCAGCCATCCCCATAACAAACCTACGAAGCCTGCCCCGACAGGAATGGCGACGGATGCAACGGGAAGCCAGGCTATGGGCACGAATCTCCCCAGCACCAGAAGCAGCAGCAGTGCGGCAAACCCTGCCATCAGTCCGTATAAAACATACGTTATGACGCGGAATCGCTGCAGCCGCCGTCTCGCGGCTTCGATAAAACGCATGATGTTGTCCATTGCTCTTCCTCCTTACCCTGCTGTTATGCTTTAGGTTACGCTTCGTCCCGCTTCATTTCCGATACTTGCGGGAGCTGTTCTTCGTTCTTATCCTTACGTTTCCGCCTGGCGACAGGACGGATATTCCGTACGGCAACCCACAGGGCGAGAACGATCACAACCGAATAGACGATGAAAAATTCCAGCCACAATTCAATGGGAGCCTTGCTGTTCAAGCTTCCGCCGTACAGCAGGAACACGTCTTTTGAGAAGGACGGGTTAAACAAACTCATCATCGCCCCAGCCGGATTCAAGCCCAGCAAATATCCGACCCAGGAATAGCTGCCTGGTGTTGGCGCCTGGCCGCTTTGATACATATTCTGCTGTTCAATTCCCATGAAGAACAAATACAGTAGTCCTGTTATAAGGAAGATAATCAGTCCCGCACCGTAGGTCACAATAATCGCGACGATGGTTCTTTTGAATAAAGTCGAGAACATCACCCCAAGCGAACCGAGCAGCAGCATCACGAATAAATAAAAAATAAAGACGGATATGAGCTGTTTCGGCGAAATCCCCCCATACAGGAAAACAATGCTGTATACCGGCAGGGTGGCCAGCACGATCAGTGTCATGAAGCTGAGCGCCGACACCAGCTTGCTCAGCACAATCGTGGCCGAGCTCTGCTGCGTTGTCAGCAGCATGCTCAGCGTTTGCTTCTCCCGCTCGCTGCTGATGACACCGGCGGTAAGAGCGGGCGCCATGAATGCGATGAGAACAAGCTGGGCAAAACTCAGCACATAGAACATCATTTGGCTCATCTGCGGATCGAATCGCTGTGGTCCCCGCTGTCCCAAATATAAGAAGAGATAAATGAAACCCATCGCAACGGCTCCGAGCGCCAATACATAAAATAACACCGACAGCATGGAACGCGTAGAACGCATCCGCAGCCGAAATTCCTTGTCAATGACCGGATTAATTAGCTTTCTGCTCCAATTCATTCGCGTGGCCCTCCTTTGGTAATTTCGAGGAATACATCCTCCAGATTGCTCTGCGCTTCCTGAAACGAGACAATCGGAATTTCCCAGGAGACCACCTGCCGCAGCAGAGCACTCTGCTGCGTGTCATCCCCGCCGTAGTGAACATGGACGCCGGTGTTATCCGTCAATACCGACGTGACAAACGGTTCGTCCCGCAGCTTCTCGGCCAGTTCCTCTTCACGCTCGAGCGTGCGGATGTGGATGACTTTTTTTACGCGGAGACGGCTCTGAATATCGGCCACCTTGCCTTGGGCAACCATCTCGCCGTGCTCGATCACGCCGATTTCATCCACCATCTCCGCCAGCTCAGGCAAAATATGCGACGAAATGATGATCGTCTTGCCCATCAGCTTCAATTCCTTCAATATTTCACGCATCTCGATCCGCGCCCGCGGATCCAGCCCCGAAGCCGGCTCATCCAGAATCAAGACGTCCGGATCATGCACCAGGCACCGGGCAAGGCATAAACGCTGCTTCATGCCCCGCGAGAGACTGTCGACGTAGGTATCCGCTTTGTCGCTCAGGTTGACCAGCTCCAGGAGCTGCGGAATGAGCTGTTCCCGCTCGGCGCGCGGAATGCCGTAACTTGCCCCGTAAAAATGCAAATATTCGGTAGACTTCAGTTGGTCATACACGCCAAAGAAATCGGGCATGTAGCCGATCCGCTTGCGGACCTCCTTGGGATGCTGGGTCACGTCGAAGCCGCCGACCTTGGCAACACCCGAGGTTGGCAGCATCAGGGTGGCCAATATGGACATCGTTGTGGATTTGCCGGCTCCGTTCGGACCGACAAATCCAAATACCGTCCCTTTTTCAATATGAAGACTGATGTCCTTCAGCGCATGGAACGTTCCGTATTTTTTACTCAGGTTTCTAATCTCGATCATTGAGTGGCCTCCCCCTTCACAGACAGCTCCGGCATCATAAAGTTGGTCTGATCCTTGGCGGTGATCATGAAGCGGATCCGATTCCCCACGATATACTGCTCCGGATTCTTGGTAATGGTAAACACATTGTTCGCGTCTGTAACAGGCTCCCATGCGCTCTTCTTCGAGTTCCAGATCTCCATCGTAACGTTGTTGTTGAATTTGGTGCCTTTCACGGACAACTCCGAATACTTCACGTTGCCTTCCGAAATTAACGGGAATTCGGCGATCAAGCTGCCCTGTCCCATTTCAACCCCATGAGGGTAAACCCCGAACATCGGCGCATTCACCTGCGATATTTCGGGAGAGAGGAAGCCGTAAGGAATGTTAATCTCCCCGTTCAATCCCCAATCCATCTCCACGGGCTGTATCCAGAAATTGAGCTGATCACTGTCCACCTCAGCGCCTTTCAGCGTATAATTCGTCAAATGGTCCTTGCTCCATCCCAAGATGTAAGCATCCCTGTTAACCATTCTGTTGGAATATCCATATTGGGACAAAATATCGCGCTCACGCTGTTTCGGATCATTCTGCGAATAAGGGTACAGCATCCCGGACAAGTCACCGCCCGTAAACTTGATGATTTGTTTCGGGTCCTGAGGAACGGATGCAGCATCCCCCTTCTTGATATCTCCCAGCTTGTAGGCTTTGCCCCCGACAACCAGCACAACCTCGGTCAAATCGTTAATCGTGTCATTGGTGACCTTACCGTTTAATTCTCCTTTGGCATCCAGCTTCAAATCCATGCCCAGACGCCCCATCTCCTCGGTTCCTTGACGATCCACCCAGACCTTGGCTAATGACCATTGGGACATGTCGCGAAGCTCCAGCGTCGTGGACGCCTGCTCCACTCGGACAAAACTCTTATTCTCGCCCATTCCTCCAAACCTGGTCTGGGACTGCCCCGTTTTCAAATACGTATTCTCCGGAAATTCCAAAGCATAGTTCCCGCTTCGAGGCGTGAAAAATGCGGAAGCCGTCGATTTAACCGCATCCCCCTGACCGTTTAGTTCAATCAAGTTGATGGTGTGCGCGAGTTCCCGCGTCTTGTCCGATGAACCGACCACGTAAACGGAACCGCTCGCGATGACGGCAATGATCGGGATCAAGAACCAAGCCCATTCCCGCTTGTCCGCCTTCTTCAAGATATAGTAGAGCAGCGGCGCAACGACGACCGCATAAATAATGAGCATCCACAACAGCAGCGTGAAGGAAGGCATCTTCAGTGATGGAAAATACTCCAGAACGTAATTCAAACTGTCCATCAGCGAATTGTAGTACATGCCATTCTGAGCGCCCACCATGGGAAGGCTATTGCGCAATATTGATGCCCATGCATCCGGATGGCCTGCCCATGAGCTCACCGGCTCCATAGCCAGATCATAGGCCGCATATTGAACACTACCTTGGCCATAGGCTTTCGAGGCAAACAAAGGTTGTCCGTCCGCTTCAATTCCGATTTGGGCGCCTTCCACCGCTTTCGCTGTGGAAATGGTAAATGCCCCATCCAGTTTCAGCGGTTTCCCGCCAAGCTTCTCCAGCTCAGCCAGCGAATGAACGGTGGTGGTCCCATCTGCAGCGACCGGCGTGATGTCGGCAAACGGTGCCGCTGTTTTGGCATATCCAGCGCCGCCGGCCAGAATCAGGGTGCCGCCGCCATTCACCCAATCTGTAATCGCCTTGCGTTGAGGCTCTGACAGCGTATCGGAGGCAAAATTGTTGATCAGGATGACGTCCAGTCCGTTCAGCAGCATTCCATCCGATGGAACGCTGGCGTTCTTAAGCGGGAACACATTCACGCTGTTGCCCTTGCCGTTAAGGACATTCATGAAATTCATTGTATCCGGATCATCGGATAACACGGCGATGAGTGCGCCCTGATATGGAGAAGCCTGCACGTAATTTTTACCTGAGGCAAACGGAATCTGCTTCCCCTTGGTATAAGACCCTTCATAGAACAGGATCTGGTTATTATCTTTATTCAACACAGCCCCTGGAATGCCGATCACGACTTCCTTCGGCGTATCCTTCGGCAGATTCACCTGCTGAACGTAGGAGGTTTGATATCCGAAGCCATTGTAGTTCTGAATCTGCACGACCACGTCACCGGATATATCCCGGTCACTGGTTAAGGTCAGTTTGAGCGGATTCCATTTATCATGTTTAATCTTGCCTTGATAACCCATTTCGGATTGAATACCAATCTTCGCTCCGTCGGCGTAGACGTTTCCGGCCGGGAACGAGAAGGATAACGTTGCAACAATCAGCAGCGCCACCATCGGCAGCAACATCCACGTTTTTTTTGTATAAAACGACAACTGATGATTCCCCTCTCCACATATAAATTGCTTTCTCATGACAAATGACACCTATGTTCAGAAGACGTATGTAAAGGTTCTCTTCACAAGTTCAACTATATTGACGAGTCGAATCTATAAAAAGTTTGACGTTTCCTTCCATAAATAAAAATCCCACTCCAATAAGAGGAGCGGGATCAAGGGGTAATCCATTGCAGCGTTAAAGTGTTAGGCTGCTCCATTGTACTATCTA
This sequence comes from Paenibacillus sp. FSL W7-1332, assembly GCF_037969785.1. Classification (NCBI taxonomy): domain Bacteria; kingdom Bacillati; phylum Bacillota; class Bacilli; order Caryophanales; family Paenibacillaceae; genus Paenibacillus; species Paenibacillus sp. FSL W7-1332. Next base: position 6,096,637 of record NZ_CP150209.1, read on the forward strand.
TGATGAATCGTCCGAATACAGCCTCATATCTTACTTGTATCTCAGGCACAGGCCCGGTTACTCTGGCATCGCTCGCCATCGTGTTCGTTCTGTTTCCAAACCTGCTGGCTGTCTTCCTGTCTGATCATACTTACGCTTGCAAATCTTACGCAGACCGTTAGTTGAATACAACCGTTTTATTGTTATGCACCAGAATCCGATCCTCAACATGCCATTTGACGGCTCTTGCAAGCACCACGCGTTCGATGGTACGGCCAATACGCTTCAACTCGTTGACATCATCCCGGTGGCTTACGCGCTGCACGTCCTGCTCAATAATCGGCCCGCCATCCAGCTCTTCGGTTACATAATGGGCGGTTGCTCCGATAATTTTCACCCCGCGGTTATAGGCTTGCGCATAAGGCTTGCCGCCGACAAAGGCCGGGAGGAAGGAATGGTGGATGTTGATAATCCGGTTGCGGTAATGTTCGATAAAGGTTGGCGAAATAATCTGCATGTAACGCGCAAGAATAATCACGTCGATATCATCGCCGATCACATCCAGCTGACGCTGCTCCGCTTGAGGCTTCGTATCCGCCGTAACCGGAATGTGGTGATACGGGATACCGAACGATTCCACGTATTCCTTCATATCCAGATGGTTGCTTACCACCAGTGCGATATCCGCGTCCAGATCGCCGGCCTGCCATTGCCACAACAGCTCTACAAGGCAGTGATCTTCTTTTGAAACAAAAATCGCCAGCCGTTTCTTACGGACCGCATGGTAGATATTCCATTCCATACGGAATTGATCGGCAACTTCCCGGAAGGACTCCTCCAGCTGAGGAAGCTTCGTGTTCAAATCCACCAGATCAAATTCAACCCGCATAAAAAACATGCCGCCGGCCGGATCCATTGTATATTGATCAGACTGGACAATGTTGGCACCATGCTGGTACAGAAACTGGGAGACCGCCGCCACAATTCCCGGTCCATCCGGACAGGAGATCAGCATGCGGGCACGATTAGGGTACTGACCTGCCGCAGACGGCAGATCCTTCTTGATGTGAATTTCCATGAGACTTGGTGATCCTCCTTTTAAATCTGCAATTAACGTCAATCGGCCTCTCAGGAAAACATGCCGCGACTTGCGGACGTTATCCCGAGAATGCCTTAGTATTCTGAATATAAAGCCATTTAATGAAGCTTATGAAGTCAGGGAAACACCGGACAACCAAGCGATCAGGCGCTGATTGATCTGCTCCTCCGAAAGGTCGGACAGCAGGCCGGCTGCCATCACCATATCATACAGGCGCTCCATCGGTTCGCGAGGATCCGCCTTTTTGGCTTTGGCATCATTCTTCAGAAGCGTCCAGGTATCCAGCACGAACGAACGGGATTCGATGCCTTCCTTCGCAAAGAAAGCACCCAGTTCTTCTACTTGCTGAGCAAAAGTCGGCCCGAAACGGCCTTCCACATCCCCGCGCAAAAGCGCAATCTCGATCTCATACATCGGACGCTGCGTTTTCGGATCTTTACCGATCCAAGGCGTCTCCAGAATGAACGGTCTGCCCTGAAGCTTCTCATGATGAACGACTCTTTGAATGGCTTCATAGCCGATCCATCCGGTTCCAATCGGCGTATGACGGTCTTTACCCGCTCCACGCGGATTCTTGCTGTCATTCACGTGCACAACCGTTAACCGGTCGAGTCCGATCAGCTTGTCGAACTGCTCCAGCACGCCGTCCAGATCATTTACGATATCATAACCCGCATCATGAATATGGCAGGTGTCGAGGCAGATGGCCAAACGGTCATTGTACTTCACCTTATCAATAATGGAAGCAATTTCTTCAAAACTGCGTCCCATCTCGGTGCCTTTGCCGGCCATCGTCTCCAGTGCAATCTTCACTTCGGTCTCATCCGTACCGCCGAGCACTTCATTAAGGCCTTCGGCAATTCGGTCGATGCCGTATTCCGCATCCTTATCGGTATACGCGCCGGGATGGAGAACGATATTCTTCACGCCGACCGCATGCGTGCGGCGGATCTCCTCTTGCAAAAAGCTTACCGCCAGCTCAAACGTGTTGGGCTTGTACGATCCGAGATTAATAATGTACGGCGCATGGACCACGATCTCCTCAATGCCGCTTTCCTGCATGGCGGCTTTGCCTTCTTCGATAAACATGGAATCGATCGGCTTGCGACGCGTGTTTTGCGGTGCGCCGGTATATATCATGAACGAGCTTGAGCCATATGATGTGGCTTCAGCCGTCGCAGTCAGCAATCCCTTGTCCGAAAACGACACGTGGGAACCAATTTTCAACATGCTGCATCCCCCTTTTTTAACACACAATTACACCTATTTTAGCTTGTATATCGAAATAAATCTAGAAATGCGTTATAATTCTCATGAAAGTGTCATGTGACAATAATCATTGAGGTGATATACAAATGAAGAGCACAGGGGCCGTCATGGGCTATTTGTCGTCCAGTGCGCCGCCGTCATGGTTCATGAACTCCATTGCCTTCTGGGGATGGGTCATGCTTGGGTTGATGGGCATCGGCGGATTTTTCATGTTCCGCAAGTTTCTGAAAGTGCTTCCCAAAGCCGATGGTAAATCAAAGCTCGATTGGCAAAATTACTGGGTAGAACGAAGCCGCCCGCTGTGGACGGATGAATCCAAAGCATTTCTGGACGAACTGGTACAGCCTGTTCCGGGACCGTTCCGGGATATCGCCAAACACTCCATTGCAGCCGAAATCGGCAAAATCGCCGTCGAATCCGGCGCAAACGAAGTCACCCGGGATCACTGCATCAAAGGTTACATCGTAGCTACGCCGAAGCGAGATTACAAATTCCTGATGAATTTCCTCCAGAAGAAGGAAATCGACTACAAGCCATATCAGCATTTGATTAATAAGTAGAAGTCTGCTCAGTTTAATGGATCGGCCAGGCTTACAAAAAATAGAAACAAAGCCTAGCCAGCCCGTGGTGCATGGCGGTTGAATTCCGCACATGCCCCACGGGCTGGTTTGTTCCACATCAGGATATAATCCGAACCGCAGGTATCATGCAATTCTTGTACAAATTTGAAGACGGAAAGATGCAGTGTTCCGCCTGCCCCATCCTTATCTCTCCAAACAGAGCCGGATTAGATCGTCCACATGAGCGGTAGCCAAGCATTCCACCGTGTCGGCGGCCCCGTAATAGATTTTCACTTCTCCATCCTCCTCCAGCACCATGCCGCCGGGGAAAATGACATCATTGCGGAAGCCCCCATCCGTCTCGTACAGTGCCTCAGGCGCAAGCAGGGGCGATGCGCTCATGCCAAGGATCTTCTTCGGATTGTCAAGATCGAGCAGCATAATGCCGGCAGTGTACCGCTTCTTCCAGGTCGGCTCCCAGCCGTTCTTCCCTCTAGCGGAATCAATATCCACCGCATGGAACGTAGTGAGCCAGCCCTTATCTGTCTTCACGGGCGGTGCAGCCGGACCGATCTTGTCATTGGCGAACGGCACCTGCTCCACCGCCAGCAGGAGCTCGGAACGGCCCCAATAGATCAGATCCGGCGACTCCGAGATCCAGGTGTCGAACCGGTCCACTCCGCCGCGGCTATAGACCGTGAACGGCCGTTCCAGCCGGACGTAGTTGCCGTTGATCCGTTCCGGGAATAGCACCATATTTCGCAAGTCTGGCGTTGACATGCTCAATACTTCAAAGGATTCAAAATCGTCTGTTACTGCGATACCTCCCCGGATGCCGTGCCGCGTATCTACGGCGAAGCACATGTAGCAGCGGCCGTCAATGACCGTCAGACGCGGGTCATAGGCGCGCACGATCTCTTCGTCGTGCAGCTTGAAGATCGGCTTCGGCCCCGCCGTCCAGTGAATGCCGTCGTCGCTGAAGGCGATGCCGAGATCCGTCGTATGGCTCGGCTCGATCGTCTGCTTCTCCAGCGAACCGTAGTCGTTGCGGAATACCATACAATAACGGCCGCCGAACTTGGCGACGCCCGCGTTGAAGACGAGCGCGGTAGGATACGGCACGCGAGCCGCGTCCAGTACGGGATTTGCCGGATGACGGCGAATGATCGGGCTGGACGCCAGCGTTCCAATGTTGGGCATATTCGAGGTTTTCATCTATTACTATCCTCCTTGTAAGCTGAAAAGTACAATTTCCGGGTTATCAACGTGTCCTTCGCGAGTGCGAATTCTCCCGTGAGCTTCTAAACAAGAAGCCCATGCCTAGCGAAAGGATAGTCGATCGTAATGCGTCCTACCTGACAATCACTAAGACCACTGTAAAGATCAGCCTTGCCGTCCGGGCGCATGACAATGCCTGAAGAAAAAACACAGTCCACCAAATACGGTGCTTTGGCAGGTCCTACCGGGTAGCAGGAACGACTACCGATCACATGAAGGTTCGATGACTCACGGGTGGTTGGATCGAAGACGAAGGCCATGTTCAGGTACACCTTCAATTCCCCTCCGTCCTCATCCTTATCCAGGTAACAAATGTGGCCAATGATTCCGATTTTGTCACTGTCTAGGAGATACGCCTGATTGACGCCTCCCCATTCGCCTTCCCCGAAGATGCCATGAATGTAAGGTGCGTTCTCGATGATGTCCGCAGTCAAATCCTCCAGTCTGTCAATGATCGTAAAGCCAATCATGGATTCGCTCCCGAATTTGCCCCTCATCTCGGCGCTGCGCGGACGCGAGAAGACGCCGATCCTGCCGTCCGACAACGGAACAAGGCGAATATCCTTCATTTTGTTAGGTCCGGTCGTGAAGTAGTACAAATTATGGAGGTCGGTGCCTCGAAAGAAATAACCGAAAAATGTGCTGTATCTTCCACTTTGGTACTGCACATGAGTCCCGCCCATTACGAGCTCATCACCGATCTCGCTGATGTAAGGGTCCTCCAGCGTATAGATCATGCTATCTTCCACCACGCTCCATTCATCCTGTCCCGTTTCCTCGAACAGGCGGACCCAAGAGCGAGCCCATTCCTCGCGGCGTTCTACCCGCCCGAACAAATAGCGCTTCCCATCCCGTTTGAATGGAATCGAAATATTGTAGACATCAAAACCATCCACGCCATGAAATTTCAAGGTTGCACTTTCATAGATCATTTTTGTCGCTTCAAATTCAATTCGTTGCTTCTGCAAGGTCAAAATCCCTCCACACCTTCCTTTTGTTTTTCAACTCATTTATTTAAGTGAAGCTTGATACTCCTGGAATTGCTTCTGGTATTCAGCAACCACTTTATCCAGACCGGCTTTCCTCATTTTTTCCAGTGCAGCCGGGAAGGCCTTATCGTATTCTTGAACCCCCATATAAATCGGAGTGATGCTTGCCGAAGCTTCCGACAAAATATTAGTGTATTCGGCCCTTACATTCGTCGGGTCAAAAATAAAATTCGCCGCGATACTGTTGATTGCATTCGGATTTGGCTCAAACAAGACTTTGTTGTTATCTGGAATGCTGTTCTCCAAGTCAAATCGCATGAAGTTTACGTTGCCGTTTTGCGAATCAGAACCTCTAAACCCCGGATTATTATTGTTATTCGGATCTTTGATCGGCTTAAAGCCCGTCTCACCGTCCTTGGTGTAGTGCTTGCCTTCAATGCCATATTGTACAAGATCATAATTTTCTTGACTTGCCAGCATCCAATCCATGAATTTGACGGCCGCTTCCGGATTTTTGCTATTTACCGGTACGGCATTTCCGTTCTTGAAGGTGAGCGGACGCATATATTCTTTCTCCGGGTTAAACCATACAACGCCGATATCGTTTACAGTGGCTTCTGGATTGTACTTCTTGAGCCCGTTCAAGCTTCCGCCAGTTCCCAAACGGACGAACCATTCACCGCTGTCGAGTTGTGCATCTACCTGCTCCTGCTTCATGACCAGGATATCGGGATTGGTAATACCCTTTGTGTACAGCTCACGCATGAAAGACGCATCTTTCTTGAATTCTTCGGTCTCAATCCAAGACTTAACCTCGCCGCTTTGATTCACATAGAAGAACTTATCCTTCACGGTAAACGGGAACGTGTCATAAGTCCGGTGCAGGACGGACGTATGCAGGTAGATCGGGTCAAAGTCAGCGCGAGTGCCAAGATAGGGCTTATTGCTTCCCTTCCAGTTCTTCATGACAATCTCCCAAGCGCTGATCAATTCAGCTGGAGTCGTCGGTTCTTCGAGATTATTCTCAGCGAGAATGTCACGACGAATATTGAATTGACCTTCACTCGCCATTTCAACCCAATAAGAGGGAACGGCATAATACTTGCCATCAATTTTAGCACCGTCGAAGATATCATCAGGAATATATTTCTTCAGATTTTCTCCATGCTTTTCGATCGCATCCGTGATATCCGCCAGTGCACCGCGGTTATAGTAGCTTGAGAACGGCGTGCGGTCCTGCATGACGTGGAACAGGTCGAAATCTTCCCCAGTGGACAGCATTAAGTTCAGCTTCTGATCCCACGCATCCCACGGGATATATATTTTTTCGACCACAACGCCGACACCGTCCGCAGCCAGCTTCTCATTGACCTTTTGGAACACTTCCTTGTAGTCTTTCGGCTCTGTGCCTGGAACTAAATATTTGATTTTGACCGCATTGGCAGGCTTGTCATTATTCTCTGAATTGGAGACTGAAGAATTGTCTCCCTTACCGCATCCAATTAAAGTCGAAAGCACAAGAACCACAGCCAATAGAAACACACCATACTTTTTCATATTAAATATTGACCTCCTTCTATAAAGTGCTTAATTTATGTTAACCCCGAAGGGGAGTATATCAGCCTTTGACAGAACCAATAACCAGGCCTTTCACGAAGTACTTTTGCAAATATGGATAGAGTAAGATGATCGGCCCGATCGTCACGATCGCTGTTGCCATCTTGACCGATTCTGAAGGAAGCGTGATGTCGCTTGTTCCGGCCAGCATCGTCATCTCGTTCAGCATGCTGATCTCCGATTGCATTTGCAGTAGCATAAATTGCAGCGGGTACAAATCCTTGCTGTCAATCAACATGATTGCATTCCACCAATTGTTCCAGTAATCAAGTCCGTAGAATAGCGCAATCGTCGCCAATACCGGTTTGCATAAAGGAAGATAGATCCGGAAGGCAATCGTAATATCGCTGGCCCCGTCTATGTTTGCCGACTCTCGCAGCGAGTCGGGAATCCCGCTCATGAAATTCCGCACAAGGAAGAGGTTGAACGGGCTGAACAGCAGCGACGGAATGATCAAAGCGAAGATGTTATTGGTCAATCCAAGCGACCGATTCATCAGATACCAGGGAACAATTCCCGCGGAAAAAATCATGGTAATAAAGAAATAGAGCGCCAATGGATTGCGGTATTTCACATTTTTGTTCGCTAACGTATAACCAGCCATGGACGTAATCAGAATCGCCAGCACCGTACCGACAATTGTGACGAAAATGGAAATACCGTAGCTCTGCATGACTTGGGAACCCCCTGTAAAGATTAGCTTATAGGCATACAAAGAGAACTCCTCCGGGAAAAGGCTGTATCCGTTCTTCAGTATGGCATCCTCATCCGTGACCGAGATCATCAGAACCAGAAGCATTGGAAGCAAACAAAGCGCCGAATAAACCGTAATGAGAGCATACATAATCGTCTTGCTGAATGAAAACGTCTTCACTTCTATACCTCCTATAACCTTACTTCGGGAATCTATCGCCGAAACCGGATTCTAATACAGCGCGCCATCTTTAAAAAATTTGCGGGTAATGGCATTCGTGCCGAAGACCAGGATAAACCCGATGACGGACTGGAACAATCCGACAGCCATAGCTTCGGAAGGGTCGCCAATCTGACGCAAAGAGCGGAATACATACGTATCAATGATATCCGTGGTCGAATACAAGGTGCCATTGTCGCCAATCAAGGCGTAGATCATCCCGAAATCGCCGTACATGATTTTGCCGACCGAGAGCAGCATCAGTATAACCACCGTTGGCATCATCAACGGAATCGTAATGCGCATGCACATCTGCCACCGGTTAGCCCCATCAATCTCGGCAGCTTCATACAACGTCTCATCAATCCCGGTGATGGTAGCCAGATAAATGATGGCGCTCATCCCTGCTCCTTTCCACACATGCATGACGGTAAGAACAGCCGGCCATACCTTCGGCTCGGTGTACCAGTTGACCGAGACGAGGCCAAGCTGGTTCAGCAGTTTGTTCACGATCCCCATATCCATAGAAAAAAACGCATACAGCACATAGCTGATGACGATCCAGGAAATGAAGTTCGGAAACAACATCATGGATTGGCTGAATTTGACGAACAGCTTCTTGCGCAGCTCGTTCAGGATCAGTGAGATGGCCAGTGCCGTCAGCGTTCCAAAGACAATAAAAAGCAAATTTAGAAAGATGGTGTTAAAGGTGACCGTAAACGCCTTGCTCGACCCGAAAAAGAACTCGAAGTTCTTTAATCCTACCCACTCGCTATGAAATATGCCCTTTGTATAATTGAATCGTTGGAAAGCAATCAGTATATACGGATACGTCAAATACCCGAAAATAAACGTGTAAACCATCGCCGGAAGGACCAGCAAGTAAGATGTTCCATTCCTACGAATATCAGAAAACATGCCGAATGCCGGTCGCTGTCTCTTTTCCAATTTCTTATCCTCCTTCTTTGAAGTGTACATTTTTGGGCTGCGTTGACGCTTGCTCTAACTCTATAGCAGCGGGTCAGCGTTTCCAATTTCAAATACCGGATATCGCTTTCACGATTCGATTAAAGGGCTTTCAAATTTCCGAACTGATTTTCATTTTGACCGAAAAATTCAAAGAGATCGACCACAAGAAGAAATTCGTCAGACGAGAAGGGACCATCATTAAGCGGAGCCCACACCTACCTCGATCGCGCTTAAGCCGCTGAATCGAATGGCTGGAATACGCCCTCTCCCATTTTGTCACCTGACAATGTGACACATTTTCGTCCAATTTTTCCGCAAAGGTCTTAAGAAACACTTGAACACGAGCACAGGCACAGCATAAGGAACTTATCTGTTCCTACGCTGTGCCTGCTGTTAGCTCTGTTTTAGTGTTCTGTACCAAGCTCCAATATCCGCACCAATATGGTCACTGCTTCCGCCCGGGTCGCAGTACCGTTCGGAACGAACTTATTATCGCCGCGGCCGCTCATGACGCCCAGCTTGCGAACCGCTTCAATCGCGCCTTTCGCCCATTTCGGGATATCCTTATCGTCCGCGAAGCCGGTCGTTGCGCCTGCTTCATCAGACAGGTGAAGCGCTCTAGCGATCATCGACGCCATTTCCGCGCGGGTAATACGCGCATTCGGCCGGATGCTGCCGTCCGCGTACCCGCTCACAATACCTGCTTCAACCGCATTCGCGATCGCTTGCTTCGCCCATCCGCCGATTTTGGCCTCGTCCGTAAACGCAGCCGCTGAACCTGCTCCTTCCAGCTTAAGCGCATTGGCCAGCATGACCGTAAACTCGGCGCGGGTAATGGCGGCATTCGGCTTGAACGTTCCATCCAGATAGCCGCTGACAAGCTTCATGCCCGCCGCGCTCAGGATGGCGCTCTTCGCCCAATGTCTCTCTATGTCAGTGAACGATGGCGCCGGCTCGTTCGGTTCGCCGCTTTCGTCCTTCTTCTCGCCTACAGCCATGACCGCAAACTTGGTGAAGTGATCCACCTCGGCCGTAATTCGATCGCCTTTCACGACGCCGCCTATTTCAATCCATACTTTCTTTGCTTCGTCATAGTAGAAGATAGCGACTCTTTGATTGTCTCCTATGAGAGACGGATCGAACTTCATCGAGATGACGATCGGCTTCTTGAAGTTTCCAGCCATATTTTTCGTCAATTCAAAGACGTTGCTGACCAGCGTTTCCTTATCGAATACGAGGTTTGCCGTACTGAGCAGCTTCTCGATCTCAATGCGCAGCTCTTGCTCCGCCGCTCCTGCGCCTACCGTAAGGATAACTTCGTTATCGAGACTGACCTCGCCGGTCCTGCCGCTCGGAATAAGGATGATGCCGTTGGCCGATTTGATAACGGAAGTATCAATGCCACTGCCTGTGCCATTACCTGTGCCGCTGACCGGCGCCCCCGGTAGCGGATCCTTCGGCGTCTCCGGTTGCGAAGCCTTCGGCGTCGCCGTCACAGCATTGGAGAACTTGCTCTCGCCCCCTGCTCCCACGGCTTTCACTGAGAACGCGTATCGCGTGCCGTTCGTCAGGCCGGTTACTGTGTATGCGGTTTCTGTGACGTTCGCCTGCACTTGCTCCCAATCGGCCGGATCAACCGGAGCCGTAGACCCTGCATACTTGTAAACAACATAGCGATCCGCTCCAGCCACGGTATCCCAACTCAGCGAAACTTTCCGGTCGTCCGCCAAAGCGGCAAGATGAGCCGGCGCTGCCGGAACCTGCGACAATGTCGAATTCGGGGTCGCCGTCACGGCCATGGAGAAATCACTCTCGCCTCTCGCATCTACGGCTTTCACCGTGAACGCATAGCTCGTTCCGTTCGTCAACCCGGTTACCGTATACGTGGCTTCCGTTACGCTGGCTTGAGCCAGCTGCCAGTTGCCCGGATCGGCCGGCGCCGCCATGCCTTCATATTGGTATACGGAATAGGTGACGCTTTCCGCCGAAGCGTCCCATCTTAAGGTTACGGATCGATCGCCTGGCGCAGCCGTCAAATTCGCAGGCGAAGCCGGAACAGATACTTCATCCGGCGACGGGATCACTTCGTTCGACGGCGCGGACGAGGCCGATTCCCATGTGGCGTTCCTTGCGATCACCGTAAAGGTATACACTGTACCGTTCGTCAATCCGGGGACGGTGATCGGGCTGCCCGAACCTTCCGCCGTCGCAACAGCTACTCCGTTTGCCCACGCGGTTACCTGATAACCTGTAATTTCGCTTCCGCCGTTATGAATCGGTGCGGTAAAGCTTACCTCGGCGGACCCGTCATGACCGACGGCATGCACATCGGCAGGTGCGTCCGGAGCGGTAGCAAGAGCCGAATATACTTTAAATTCCCAGAGCGAGTAGCCGTATTTGGTTCCTCTTTTCGTACCATACATCTGAACGTATCTTGCATTCACGGGTTCGAAGGAGATTCTATCGATTCCGCCGTCCCCGGTTGTCGTGCTGTAAACGGTCGTCCAATTCTTTGCGTCGTCGGAAACCTGAAGTTGGTACTCCTTACCGTACGCGTCTTCCCAATGCAGATCGACCTCCTGAATGGACTTGCTGGCGCCAAGATCGACATAGATCCACTGCGGATCGGAGTAGTTAGATCCCCAACGGGTATTCAGTGAGCCGTCAACCGCATTTTCGGGCCTCACGTCCGCGGCTTTGGACGAGCTTGCCGTTACCGGCTTGCCTTCGGCAAGATTGGGCGGTACTGCTTCGTATACGTTAAATTCTTTGAGCGAGTATCCATTTCCGGTGCCCTGCTGAATGCCCTGTATCCGTACGTATCTGGCAGTGACTGGACTGAAAGCGATGTCGTCGATTCCACCGTTCCCCGTCGTCGTCGAGTAAATATCCGTCCAGTCAACAGCGTCGTTCGATACCTGGATTTTATAACTCTTCCCGTACGCGTTCTCCCATTTTAACCTAACTTGATTAATCGAATATTGATTTTGCAAATCAACATAAATCCATTCATGATCCGAATCGTTTGAACTCCAAAACGAGGTTCTGTAAAGATCCGTGGCATTCGAGGCAAAATGGTTGTCTTTGCTGGATGAAGCGACCGCGCCTTTACTGTAAGCGAGATCGAATCCGCTGTCGTCAATGGATTCTCCTTCATTCAAAGTCATGCTTCGGCCTGTGAACGTATCTTTGCCGAGCCTGAAGCTTGTCGTGGATGTTGCTCCATTTCGATCCAGCGTCACGTTTACCGTGATCCCCGGTGTTTCGGGGTTGGCGACTGAAATACGGATGGGTGCCGTGGATTCGTCAATGATCACCATGGCGGGTTGATCAACGGTAACCGTCAAACCGTCTCTCACCGTCACCGTCCCGGGTTGATAGAACAGCAACTCCGCAATTCCCAGAGATTGATGCCGCACAGCCTGGATGGATGATGTATTCGAAAGAATGCTTACCGGGTTGTCGCTCGCGTAGTTGCTGATTTCATCCGCATTTTTGTTCGGCAATACAATGTATTGGTAGGATGCGTTTGCGGGTTTCACGCCATGATCGAGCCAAATCGAAAAAATCGGTTTGGTCATCGGATCCGTTGAACTTCCCGAGATGACGTCGCTCCATTTTCCGCTTTTTGTCTCCCGTTGTACTTGAAACTCCGTTGGATTCGGGAAGACATAACCGATGTTATCGTTATAGGCCCAGCGTCCGGTCGTTTGCATCGTTCCGTACGCTATCGGATTACCGTCTACGAGAACTTCTCCTACCGCTTGACTTTGGTTCAATGTCGTGTGAATCGGCGCGGCATTCGTCGAAGCGATTCCTGTGCCAAGCGCCACCATTTCATCATCGAAGAAAAAATAACCTTTCTTTCCACTTGTACTCAACTTGTTGAAATCAAATGCGGTGGCTCCATAACGCTCATTTGTTACCCCGCCTACAAAGGTTTTCGGATTGTTGAAATTGCCGTCTTTCGTAAGTGTGTATGGAGCCGTCGTGCCGGGAACGTGGGCCCAATCCATCAACGGGTAAACCGGTCTGTATTCGTCGCCGGTTCTCTGAATGGCGGTGGCTCCTTGGGGCGTCCAATACAACAGGTTGTAACCGCTGGGGTTAATCGTTCTCCATTCTCCGCCTTTAACCGTGCTGGAGGCCATCTTGACCGTAATTCCGTAGTCGGTTCGCATATGGGAGGAGACCAGCGTTTGCCATTGCGTCATATTATTGGCGTCCAGTCCGTTGCTCGTGTTCGTGCCGATCATGCGAATATTGTCAAGGAAACTGGCAAACTCCGCAGCCCGCTTCGGGTTGGCCGTCTGCATCCATTGCAACGGATCTTCATAGAAGGTCAAAGCCGCGCTCGCGTAATCCGGCCAATCAGGCCCATTCATCCCCATGCCCAAATCGGCAACTTCGCCTCTCACGAGATACCTGGTGCCGTCCAACAAATATGACGATAACGAATCAATCGCCGCTTCGCTGTACGAGAACGCGGTGCCCGAGGTAATGTAGGCCCAGAACGACATATCTCTGGCAAAGCTTCTCCCATAGCCCGTCGTATAATTCGTTTTGCCATGCATGAAAAAAGACATGTCCGACTGGATTCCCGTCACCGTCGTCGTCACATTCGACAGGATGTTGAACGCATCCACGGCGTTCCGAACGATCTGGGCGTCTTCCAGCAATAAGCCGCGGTACATATAATTTTGATTGTACCAGGACGAATTCGCTCCATCGACTGTGTGAGGGCTACTGTCTAACGTATCGATAATATTGGAGACTTGGGTTGCCGTTAAATAGCCTTCACATAGAAGCGCAATTTTTTCCAGCCTTAGTTGTTTGCCGATTCCGGTCTCCCACCAGTTGGTTGAAGTCGGCTTTACCGTGAACCAATAATCCAGCGCCTTTTGAATACCATCTAACAGCGTTGCACTATGATAGTTTGGATCATTCGGGTCAGCAAACGCCTGCGCCATCGACTGCATCCGGTCTAAGGCAAGGTAGGGCGACCAACCTCTCCCATTGGCGGCGGAAGTTGTACTCGTGTAATCGACATCGCCCCAGCTTCCATCAGGGTTTTGATTGGATAAATAAGTACCTGCCTGTGATTTGAAGGTCCATTCGACCCGACCGTTCGTTCCGTCATTTATAATATCTTTGGAGATGTAAAAATCAACCATACGCTTTTTCATCATTTTCATATCAGCAATCTCTTGAGAAGCATTCGTTTCCTCGGGAGTGTTCGCCGATACGGGCGAGTATAAAAATATCGATGATATCATTAAACAAACCGTAGTAAGACATATCCACCTCTTTACAAACCTTTGCCTTAGGTTAGCCATTCTCATGCTCCTCCTTGTTAAGCTCAAAAAGTTGTTGATAACGCTTTCACATTAATGGATTGAAGAAGGCAGCAAAAACTGCCCTCAACCCTTCAAATAAACGTACTATATATATCCTCCAAGGGGATGTCCACTACAGCCATCACTTCGTCCGCGGCACCGTAATACATGCGGATCGTTTGATCTAGTAAAATGGCTCCGCACGAAAACACGACCTCGCCGAAAAATCCATTCACCTCATATGCAGCTTCCGGTTCCAATACCGGTACACGAGATCTTGCTATTACCTTGGCTGGGTCTTTCAAGTCGAGCAGCACTGCGCCCATACAATAGCGATGCTTGCTGTCCGCGCCGTGGTACAGCGCAAGCCAGCCGCGTTCGGTTCGAATCGGAACCGCGCCGCCGCCCATACGAGCCGAATCCCAGCCTTGTTCGCTTAACCCCATCAGGAAGCGATGGTTCCCCCAATGTATGAGATCGGGCGATTCGGCAATCCACATCTCGGGGGAACCGAACGACTTCGGCACCGGACGGTGCAAAGCGTAGTATTTGCCGTTAATTTTCTCCGGGAATATCATGACGTCCTTATTTTCGGGAGCGAGCATAAGCCCGTGACGCTTGAATGTTCGAAAATCCCGGGTCTCTGCCAGGCCAACGCCAACGCCGCGAGCGGAGGCGGAGCTGTAAGTGATATAATACATGTCCCCGATTTGGGTCACGCGCGGATCTTCAATCCCCCACGCTTCCAGAGCGTGTTCCGGAAACAAGGCCGGCTGCGGCTCGATGTCGAAATGAACGCCATCCTTGCTTCGCGCCACCCGCAGATGGGATAAAGATGTGAGCATGACCGTACGTCCGTCCCTTGCTACGAAGCGCGAGTCGGAGAAATCATAGCTCGGATCGGCCTTGTCGTAGTGCTCTATAAGTACATCGGTGCCTGCTTCGTTAAGCCGGGGGACGAGCACTTCGTCCCCCCGGTCCGATACGGGCGCTTCCGAAACGCGCAGCAACAGAATAATTTCATCCCGTACTTGCGCAACGCCTGCATTAAACGCTCCAAGCACTTGAAAGTTGGGGCGGGAGGGTGCAACGTCCCGGGTCCGTATAACAGGATTTTGCGCGCAGCGTTTTACGTTCATGTGAGATACCTCTTTCCGTCTTTCAATTAATGTTATTATTTACCGGATGTAACGGCGTCGATTTGCGCTTGAATTTCATCGATCACTTTTTGTCCGCCGAGGCTCGCCATTTTTTCCTCCAGCGTCGCCTTGCCTTCATCCGCAGACAGCACACCTTGACTAAGCGGCAGGAAAAACGAATCGTGAAGCGGCGTAATTTTGGCATATTCCGTCTTCACCTTTTCAGCGTTAAAGCTGAAACCTGACGTCGGACTAAGCGTGAAATTAGCCGGGTCGGCAGAGAAGTCGAACCACTTCTTGTCATCCGGCATCATCGTATCCGGCGTGCGGTTTAGCGTTGGCCGCCAGGTCAGCACAAAGCCCGGGAACGAATAGTTGGACAGCACCTTATAGCTCGTATCGCCGACAGGCTCCCAGTCCTTCCCTTGAATGCCGTATTCCATCAAATCGTGGTTTTCCTTAATGGATAACCAATTGACTACGTCCAGAGCCAAATCGCTGTGCTTGGATGAAGTCGGAATGCAAAGGAAATTCCATTGCTGGAAAGCGGTATACGGCCCCGCCTTATCGCCGTTTGGAACGAAAACTTCAAGCTTGTCGCTGCCATCCTTCAGCATATCCGAATATTTCAATCCCTCCACACCGTCAGCCGCATAGTAGGTTGCCGCATATTTGCCCTGTTTGAACAATGTTTCCGCATTTTGCTCCTGCGCGATATTTTTGGAAATTATACCATCCTTGTAGTATTTGGTGACGCGTTCATAACCATCGGCAATCATCGGGCTTACCCATTGACCGACAACTTTCTTGTCCTTGGTTGAATAAGAGAACATGCTGACGCCGATTTCCAGCACTTCATCGAGCGCCAGATTAGCGGATTCGCTCAGGATAAATGGAAGTTTATCGGCTTTGATGCCGTTAATGACGAAGGGTCTGACGTCCTTCTCGTTTTCCTTGACCGTATACAAAAATTTCTCCAGATCTTCGAGCGTTTTGAGCTCCGGAAGTCCGTATTTCTCGCGCAAATCTTTGCGGATAAGCAGGCCGTATACCGGGCCTTGGGTGGTGCCAAGAGGAATGCCCATAATTTTGCCGTCGAATTTGTTATATTCCCACATTTCATCGGGAATGGACGCTTTAAGCTCCGGACGCTCGGCCACCATGGCATCCAGTTCCAGCAAAGAATTGCTGGCGATCATCTGATTCATCGACAACCATGGGGCATCCAAATACATATCGAAATCTTCCCCGGCAGACATCTTCACAGATACCGCATTCCCGTAATCGGACCACGGCAAGAAATTGATATTCAAGGCCGCTCCGACGTTGTCCGCTTTCAATTTGTCATTGACCGCCTGCAGCACATCGTCAAAGCCCGCTGGCTTATCCCCCGGGAAATAAGCTTTCAGCGTCACCGTTTCCTTCGGTGCGGATGTAGTGCTTTCCGTATTCGTTGGAGAATTCCCTTTATTGCCGCCTGTCTCCGTTTTGCCTCCGCAGCCCGCCAGCATCAATGACAAAGCCAATACTGTGGTCGTCACCGCGCCAAACCATTTTTTCAATCTCATTTCGTTAACCTCCCTTTATATAATGAAGAAAAAAAGTATCTATGATTAACCGGGCTGATCCGGTTAATGCCGGAACTCCTCGATTACCCTTTGACAGCTCCTACCGTTAGACCTTTGACAAAATACTTTTGAAGCAAGGGATACAGCAAGACAATCGGGCCGATTGTAAGCACGGTTGTCGCCATCCGCACGCCATAGGTTGGTGGCGTTACGGCAATGGCTGCGGCGGCGGGAATGAGATTTCTGGCGGCCTCCATATTGGATACCATCCGGCGCAGAATCAATTGCAGCGGGAACAGCTTCTCATTATCCACGAACATCAATCCCATAAACCAGTCATTCCAGTAGTTCAGGGCATAAAAGAGACCGACGGAAGCCAGAATCGGCTTCGAGATCGGTATCATAATTTGAAAGAAAATTCTCATCTCATTCGCTCCGTCAATTCTTGCGGCTTCCTCCAATTCCTCGGGAATTGTACGGAAGAAACTGACAAGCAAAAAGACGAGGAACGGCTGGCATAATAATGTTAAAATTAGCACCCAAACGGTATTCTGCAAATGCAGCCACTGACTGACCACAATATAAAACGGAATGATGCCTCCGGAAAAAAGCATAGGCAAATAGCAAAAAATCAGAAACGGCGTTTGCAGGACATTCCGCTTGTTGGCCAGAGAATAGCCGAGCATTGCGGAAATGCACAGCGCACTTAATGCGCCTACGGCGGTGATAAAAATCGTGACCGCATAGCCGCTCAGCAGCACATCCGATTGCAAAACCGCTTTATAAGCGTCCAGCGATAATTTTTGCGGAAATAAAGTATACCCATGCGCAATCAGTTCCCCCTCGTCCGTAAACGATCCGATAATCATCAGCAGAAAAGGAAACAGACAAAATAAGGTGAACAATAAAATGAACGTATAGGCAAATACCGTAAAAGTTCGATCCGCAGCACTCTGTTTCTGTCTCATCGTTACCTCCTAGAATAAAGCGGATTCTTTAGACACCCTTCGGGTTACCCAGTTGGCGGCAATGACGAAGATCAGTCCCATAACCGACTGGAACAAGCCAACCGCCGAAGACATGCCGAAGTCATGCAGCTGTCTCATGGAGCGGAATACGAAGGTGTCGATGACGTCGGTAGTCGGATACAGCAAGGAATTGTCTCCAATGATGGCATAGATCATGGCAAAGTCCCCGTTGAAAATTTTGCCAACGGCCAGCAAAGTCATGATCATAACAGTAGGAACAAGCAGCGGCAGCGTAAGGCGCAACACAATCTGCAGCTTAGATGCCCCGTCAATCCGGGCAGCCTCGTACAAATCCTCCGATATGCCGGTAATCGCGGCCAGAAAAATAATTGAAAGATAACCGGCTCCTTGCCACACGCGGATAACCGTCAGAATGAACGGCCACAGCTTCGACTCAAACATCCAGTTGACCGGTTCCAAGCCGAAATTTTGCAGCCAAGTATTGATCATCGGCTCTTCTCCGCCGAACAAGGATTGGACAATCATTCCTACCACAATCCAGGACATAAAATAAGGTAGAAAAATGAGAGACTGCGAAATTCGTTTAAAATACTTATTGCGAATTTCATTGAACATTAGCGCAATTAATACAGCAGCCGCCGTAGTAAACAAAATGAACAGCATGTTCAGCATCAGCGTGTTGCGCAGTATGACCCAGAAGTCATCTGAAGTAAAAAAATAGTTAAAGTTTTTTAAACCGACCCATTCGCTTCCCGTAATTCCTTTGGCAAAATTATAGTCTTTGAAGGCAATCATAATCCCGTATATGGGAAAATAACTGAACACGAGAAAGAACAGCAGCCCCGGCACGGCCATAGCATAGAGAAAAGGATTACGAACAATATGCTTCAGCACGGGCCGTTTCCTTGCATTAAGTTGATATTGCATAGTTTTACTTCCCCCTTTCATCGAAACAGGCAATCACATTTTCGTCGCGTTATTTATACCTTCACCTTACCGTGCCCTTACCGCAGCGACAATTCCAGTAAGCTCCAATTTTTCCTGCAAGCGCAGATTTACGAACTTCCCAAAAACAACACTACCCTCGAAAATAACCGATTCTGCAGACGGGATTAATCGTTATGCTATAATTAATAATCTGAAAATTATATGCGGGGATTCTAATAACGGGGGATTTAGAGCAATGAAGTTCAGGTTTCCAATTTTCACCTCTCTGAAGCGACATCCTACTTATATGAAACTTATTTTTTATTTTGTCAGTGCAAACGTTCTGGTTCTGGCTATATCTTTTGCGCTGCTCTATTGGCAGTCTTCCAAGACGCTTCTGGAAGAGATCGGAGATCATTCCGAATCCTTGCTAGTGAACAGTGCCCGGAACACAGCGCGACTGATGGAATGGTCTTTGGAATTCAGCTTCTCCTCCAGCGATGACAGTGCCCTCAAGGTGAATGCCCTTTCGGATCAATACAGCGATTTTGAAACTTATGAAGTATGGAGACGGCTTATCGACATTAAGAACGCCAATCCGTCTATCGATTCGGTATACCTAATCAACGATTACACAAATACTGTAGTAGATTCCAGACTTGGATTGAGTGATGCGGAAGCTTTTTACGACCAGGACATTATTAAGCGCTTGCAGGATCCGGCTACAACGGATCACAGCGTTCTCATTCCGAGAGTCTTGTCCGTTCCACTTGTCGGAATTAAGGCCAAAGAGGTGATTAGCATCGTAAGATTTTACGAAAAAGGCAGTTCCATCTCGGCTTTCGTTCTGAATATAGATACTGATAATTTAATGACCTTGCTTCAGAACAATTCGAATTATGCGAACAGGTCGGTCACCGTTCTGAATGATCGGGATGAGACAGTTTTTAGCAGCATTCCTTTGAATCAGGAACAAATTGCCGAGCTCAGGAGCCAAGGGAATAAGGGTGAAAGCGGATGGAAGTTGTTTCAGCCCCACAATCAGGAAGAGCAACTGATGGTTTACGCAGGCTCCTCCATCAAAGGAATTCAGGATTGGACCTTTATCGAAACTATCCCGAAATCTGTCATTTTAGGAAACATCACTGTTCTTCGCAACACAAGTTTGATCTTGTTCCTCATTCTGTTCGTAGCATCATTGACCGTTATCGTTCTGATTTCCAAACGGGTGTACTCGCCTATTCAAGAACTGATCAGCAGAGTGATGCGGCAGCATCAAGCTGAAAAGCCCGGCGAAGGATACAGCGCAAATGAACTTGACTACTTATCCCATGTGTTTACAGCCCAACGCAATCAGATTTATGAACTGACCGAGCACTGGCGGCATACTAAAATTCTGGGTAGGGAGCGGTTTTTACGGGATTTACTGGGGGGCATCTACCATACGGCAGAGGAAATATGTTCTCAATTTCAAGAATGGGGAATTGCTCTGCCGGAAGACCAACTGTCGGTGGCCATCTTCCGAATCGACCGCTTCTCGGAATTTACGGAGGCCTACCCGGAGAAGGACCGGCGTCTACTCCGATTTGCGATGTCCAATATTATCCAGGAATCGCTGCAATTTTCCAAGCACAAGCTGCAAACGGTGGACATGGGGAACGATCACGTGGCGGTTGTCTTATCGGCTCCATTGTCCGAAGAATTTGCGAAGAAGCTGCAAGTATCTAAGCAGTTAATGGAGCAGTATTTGTCCATCGGCACGACTGTCGCTTGGGGTAGGACGTTGCCCAGCCTGACCGACATGCATGAGGTATACATGGAGACGTATGAACTAACGCACGAACGGTTCCGATTCGGGCACGGAGCGCTCATCATGAAAGCATGGCTGGACGACGCGCCAGGAGAACTGTATCATTTGCCTGTGGACAAAGAGCGGCAGATCGCTCAGGCTCTTCCCAAAGGTAACGCGGATACAGTTCTGGAAATCATACGCTCAGCCGTGGTCAAGCTGCGGGGACTGCCCTATTTTGAATGTAAAATGTCGTTGATTACCTTGTTTATGGACATACGCCGGCTCATGCAGGAGCACTCCAGTCAGCCGCTGCCCCATTCATGGGGGTTGACTTCCATCGAGAATCAGATCATACAGCAGGAGACGATGGAAAACGTAGTGCCTTGGATGGAAGCGCTTATAACCAAGACGCTTGAAGACATTGAGGCTGCCCGCAGTCTGTCCAAAAACGCGGCCCTGATCGAGCAGGCGGACCAGTTCATTGAAAAACAATTAACCGATTCGAACTTGTCCGCAAAAATGCTGGCCGACCAGTTGGGTCTGTCCGTGAACTATTTCCGCAGTTTGTATAAAGCGGAGACAAACCAGTCGGTTACGGAGAAGATATCGGAGAAGCGCCTAAATTACATTTGTCAGGAGTTGCTTGCCTCCGACTCGCCGATTGAGCCGATCATCCAGAAATACGGATTTTCGTCGCTTAACACGTTTTATTCCATCTTCAAAAAGGTGTATGGAATGACGCCAGCCCAATATCGGAGGATACATAAAAATGGACAGTATTGACATGCGTCTCAAACCTTTCAAATAAACGGACTGACTTTCATTTTTGCGAGAAGGAGTACCTTTTTAGCCAGATATGTCCTATAGTGAAGAGGCTATATTAACGGCATTGGGAGGAATTCTTCATGCGGAACACCATGAATCGGCTTGTTCGATACAAGGCGTTTCAAAAACTTACAATTTCATATTTCCTGCTCGTTCTACTAACCGTCAGCCTGCTGTCCGGCGTCCTCTTCCTTCTCTTCTCCAAAAGCGCCGTCAAGGAGATCGACCGCAATTCCAAAGCCATGTTGTCCCAAATCACTTACGCCTCGGAGGTCGTCTATAACCAAGTCATGACAATCGGTAATGCGCTGCTCATCCAGCCGGAGATCACCTCATTCCTGAGTGACACGTTGGAGGACAAGACGAACAATTATCGGATATTCCAACAAATGAACCAGATTATAAGTGTGTATCCTTATATTTACAGTGCCGGGATCTACCGGCCTTCTACGGGAACAGCCGTCGATACAGCCGGGCTTCCATTCGACTCCTCGCTCATCACCCTTAGCGCGGAGAGGTACATGGAATTCTATCCACGTAGCTTGACCGTTGCCGACCGCAACAACGATGCGCCGCTTCAGCTCCTGACCTTTCTGCTGTACCCGGATTTTTCATTCAAGACCTCCGACAACCCGCTTATCTATATCAATGTGGAAGAAAAGTCGATTCTGACGACGATCCGCAAAATCAGCAAAACGGATTCCGCCAACAACGTTTTTGTCATCAACAAAGAGGGCAAAGTGCTCTCCCATACCGATTCAAGTTTATTTCTGAAAGATTGGTCCGAGGAACAGTATGTGCAGCAAATTCTAAATCAGGACAAGGAAGAGAACAGCTTCACAACAAATATTCAAAATAAAAAGCATCTGGTCACTTATGTGAAGTCGGAGAAAATGGACTGGTATTTTGTAAGCGTTTCCCCCTACTCCGGACTCATCTCCAACATTGACCGTCTCCGCAACGTTACGCTGCTTGTGACAGCCGGAATTGTACTGACAGGTCTTCTGATCTCTATTTTTCTGACCAAGAGCATTTATAGACCGTTATCGACGCTGTTTGAAAAGATCATGCCGGACACGGATTCTCCAGTCTCCGATTCGCCGTTCATAGATGAATATAAGATGATGACCGAGGTTTTCCATTCGTTGGAGGAACGTGAAAAATCGATGCAATTCGTGATCAACCGCTCTTCCCGAACGATTCGTGAGCATTACTTACTTTCCTTACTCTGGGGTCATCCGCTGGAACATTCTGTTCCGAGCGAATTAATTCGGGATATCGACAAGAAAATATCCGGGCCTTATTTTTGCGTGCTTGTATTCAAAATCAATGCGCTGGAACCGACAAAAGGGAGGATGGAGACGGAACAGCAGCCGCTGCTGCTCTTCGCTCTAGGCAATATTGCAAAAGAGATGCTGGAGCCTATCGGAGCATGTGATTACCTGTTTATGGGGGGAAATGAAGCCGTCGCAATCCTTCAGTGTACGAACAACCAACAGCCTGAGGAGCTCGAGGCTGCCTTGGGCAATATTCAGAGTTTTCTGAACCGTTACTTCAAGGTAACGGTGTCCATTGGCATAGGGGATATAAGTTACGGCAGGAAAAATATTGCTTACTCCTATACTTCGGCGCAGCAGTATGTTAAATACCGGCTAATCTACGGGAAGGAATCGATCCTGGATGCCGTAACAACACGGCCCCATATGATGACGGCCTTAAGTTATCCCAGCGCCTTCGAGAAGAAGCTAATCGATGCTGTGCAATCCGGGAAGCCGGAACCAATCCAGGAAGCAATCGGACAATTCGTGGAACAGATCTCTAACGGTTCAATCAATCAGGTCATTACATACAGCACCCAGCTCATGCTATCCTTACTTAAACACTTTGACTATTTACAGCATGTGCCGGATTCCAATTTCAACGAGTATCTGGATGCGGTGACCGAAATTGAATCCGCCGAACATCTGACGGAAATCAAGGAAACTTTCAATCGCTATTGTTTTAATATCTGCACATTAATTGAAGAGAAGAATCTCTGGATGAATGCCCAGAAGCACAATGTTATCATTGAAAAAGTGCAGAATTACATCCAGCAACATTATGCCGAGCCAAACTTATCTCTGGAGCTGGTGTCCAACATTGCTGGCCTGTCGCCAAGCTATTTGGGAAAGCTCTTCAAAAAAGCCACCCGTCAATCGTTCAGTGAATACCTGAATCACACCAGGCTGGAGAAAGCAAAGGATTTGCTTGCTTCCACCCATGAGACTGCAGCCAAAATCAGTGAATCGGTCGGAATGTACAATATCACTTACTTCTCCACTCTATTCAAGAAAAAGTACGGCCTCACTCCTTCCGTCTTCCGCGAGCAGGAGGTGATAAGAGGCAATGAAAGGGCTGGAGAATAAACAAATTAGTGCTTTCGCTTTGCGAGAAAAAACTGGTGTTGCAGCTAAATTTCCAACTCCAGATATGACAGTGACCTCAACGAGTAGAGTGATGTTCTCAAGCTACAATACAAAAAGAATTCATTTTTATCTATAGATGATTCTAAACAAAAAAGCATCGACTACACGCCATACCAGCATCGCTGGAAGAGTTACTCTTGTTGGAGCTTATAAAGCCCCTTCCAGGATTGTCCGTCTGGGCTTCTGGCAGGGGCTATTTACCTTAGCCAGTTAAATTAAATAGATACACCATTATCCCTACAAGCAAAGGTCCTATCACTAAAAACCCGAATATCAGGGCAATAACTTTTAGAGTTCCTGTTATTCCTTTTGACGAGTTCAAGGTGTCTAGTTTATTATTGATTTCTTTTAGCTCTTTCAGTATTTCTCTACTTAGATCTTCAGACACATCAAAGTCCTCCTTATACACACGACCATTCCTTTAATAATGTTACCCCCTCTGGAATATGCAAACTTGGTTCCTATTAGTTAGTAGGTATACCATAGCATCATACCAAATGTTTCTAAATACATACAAAAAAGAAAAAACCAAAAGAATTCCCATAAACCAAGGAACCCATTTGGTTTTCTGCAATAATCCAACTTTTCTCCAAACTACATAGAATAATAGCTACGCAAATCTTACTTCTACTATAATATCCCGTATTAATATTATCCCCTTCGCATGGTAAACGACCATCCAGCAATAATAAAGTTATCTCCATCCACCAAAGGATATTCTTTATAAGGCACCATGGATTCCCCTTTCAACACCGTACCATTTCTGGAACCCAGATGGCCTATTCCTATTACTCTTCCTCTTCTTCAACCGGAATGTCGACAGACACCTTAACCTCACCCAGATCAGTACGTACTATGGCACGAAGCGTATTCTGCTCAGAAAGCGGGACAAGCGGGGCAACAAGCCGGAAGCGGATCGTATCCACTTCTCCAGGCTGATTAATGCCCAGATTGATATGATCAAGCGTTTCCGCCAAATACGGCTGATTGCGGACAACCAATGATCGGGGAATAAATCGAAATCCAGCAGGAAGATCGATGTGCAGTTGCTTCACAATGGCAATGTTGGTCACATTTTGGACCGCTATCGTGATCGTTATTTCTCCACCAGGGAAAGCGTCAGGCGGGTCCAGCACAATGTCTACAAGCGGAGGTGGGGGTGTGCAGAAAGTAGGCACGAACACCAAGGCTGGAGAATAAGGCAGTATCCTCTCCACACCGGCCTCCGTCCAGCTTGCCGAGGCTTCGATATTGACCGGAATATCAGGAAGATTCTCGCCGCTGTGTGAGATTACGCCGGGATTCGGAGTAAGGTCAAAAGCGACAGCAGCCCTGAAGAAACGCCCTTCTTGAAGGACAGCTTCCTCCGGAGCCCACAGGTTCCCGACGCGTAAAACGATGATATAACGGTCTCCCTCTTCGGTCACGCTGACAAATCCGCTATTCAAATCGGCAGGCTGAAAGAGAATCGGACTTTCCGGCGTTCGCACAAAGGCAACCTGGAGAGAATTCGTATCCAATGTGAAGGTGCCGTCATTCTGCAAAGGTGACACAGCGCTGGAACGACGGGGAACTATATCCGTGATAACGACATTGCCAAAAAAACCAAGCTCTGCGTTAGTGACCGCAAGCATCTGATCACGCAGCGCGTCTTGAGCATGGGCAATTTCAAGAGGAACAAAAAATGCTTGGCCGGAAGACGCCGTTTCATTCAAATATTCGGGCAACAGAACCGAATGGCCGATCCCGATCGTATCGATCCTAATTCCGTTTGCACGAATGGCCTCCGAGGCGGCGATCATAAACCGCTTAGCTTCGTTGCTGCCGAAAATATTGCGGCTCGTTCGCTCGTAATAATCGATAAGCCGGGTTTGCGGGATTTTTTCGTCGGTGGCGAAGACCATAAGCTCCGTTTCGGAGTTGTCAAAGGTGACCGTCTCGAGCTCGCGGCCGATCAGGCTTTGACGGAAAAAAGCATCTTCATATACCGGTTGAAGCGGAACACCTGTATCTGATTGCGAATATTGCCAAATGCCGCCCACCTTGGCGAAAAACGGGCTGTGCTGGTAGTAATAATAATTAGCTGCAAATCCGATTCGGCCATTAGACCAGTAATAACCGTTTAATGTAATGTCATCAAGCAAATTGGGTACGGCTGGCACACGTGTCGCGTTGTCGTTGTTTCTTCCATCGAAATTATGCCATTCACCGGCAAACGGATTGATGGCGAGCGACTGGGTTGCAGCTGCAAAAAACGCTTCGCTTCTGGCCAGCGCACGCAGCTTGAGGCTTACGGTTTGCAACGGTGTGAAGGCCGCCGGGTCGAAGCTGCTCGGATCGAGGCCTTCCCGGATTAAGTCCTCATTCGTCACTTGCGCCCGGATCCCGTTGTAGTTGGCAAATAGTTGGTTCCCCTCTTGCAGCAGAATGGCCGCGTTAATCCGGTTTGGAATATCGGCTTCATTATAATAGGCATAGAAAGTGGACGAGGCTGCGCTCTCCCCATCCGTCATAAGAATGATCAACTTGTGCGCTTCGACGGGAATATCCTCTAACAGTTCACCTGCCAGGAGAAAACCCGATTCGATATTGGTATTGCTGTAACGGCTGATATTGTTGATCATCGTTTCAATTTCTTCCTCATTTTCATAGAAAAAAGCGGTTTTGTCCGCTACGCTCCGAAAGTTGGCTAATGCCGTCACCGCCTGCGCAGGGTCATAGCTGTTGGCGCCAATGTAATGATCTTGTACCGGCGCACCGCCGCCGGCTGGTACCGTTAAAGGAGCCGGATTGACTAGACCGCTAAACCTTCCTTCGGCGTCAGTTTGCGTGACATGCACCCTGGCCCCGTTTCCGAACGATACAACGGCGATATGCTTCTCGACGGAAGCATATTCTTCCGAAAAAATAATGTCCAAAAAGCCGTGAATCGCCTGAACTGCGACCTGAAAGCGTGTTTCCGTATTATTGTTGACATCCTGTGTGCCCATCGTCGAAGTTGCATCAATGACAAACACTAGATATAAAGGCAAATCAAATGTTGTAAGACTGCCTTCCGCTGTAAGCTCAACCCGGAATGTACATGGCGCCTGCGGGCTGCTGTCTGCGCTCTTACTAATGATTAATGCCAAGTTCTCACCTCTTTCTACTTTAGAATTGGAATTGTTTTTCCAAACAACAAATATTTAATACCCCTTAACTGGACGTATTTAATATTAAAGGAATCCCCTTATCGCTCTGTTATGTATATGCCAAAACTAATCTCAACTATTACGGCATATGGAGACTTTGAAAAAAAACAGAGACCATCCGGGACTATGGCGAACATAGCTACTTCCCGTGGGCGCAAAGAATGAAGCATTGCCACCCATGGCGGTGCAAAACACTGGCATGGGCGCCACAAAAGACAGTTGGTTTGAACACATTGCAAACACCGCAAGCACGCAAGAATGGCTGGAGCAAGGTTACCAGTTAAACTGGTTTATTTCTTGTTGCCTTTGTAGCCAGTCTGTGACGGTCCGTGGCCGTAAATTTCGCCTGAACATCTCAAGTCTATCGGAATAGTCTTGATGGTCAAATCCTTAGTCCTGAACCCGCTTAGCGGATGGTTTTTTGTTTCGCACGTTTCACGTTCTCAACTGGCTAAAACCATAATAAAAAACCAAAAGCCCCTCTAAAAGTTAGGGTACACTTTTGGTTTTCTGCAATAATTCGAATATTCTCTCAAACTTCATAGAATAATAGCTACGCAAATCTTACATCTACTATAATATCCCGTATTAATATAACCCCCTGCGCAGGGTAAACGTCCATCCGGCAATAATAAAGGCATCCCCCTCCATCAGAGGATATTCTTTATAAGGCACCATGGATTCCCCTTTCAACACCGTACCATTTCTCGAACCCAGATCCTTCAGGACGTAACCCCCACCTTCACGCGAAAGTTCGACATGCGCCCGTGAAGTCCCCACCCCCTGTGCGATGAATTGGGCTACGTCAGGGGATCGGCCGATGATGAAATGGGGCTGATATAGTTCAATCCGCTGCGGGGCGGCTGCATTCGGTTCGTTTAGCTCGAGGTAAGCACCTGCTGAATGCTGCACGGCTGGACGGGCTGTTGCATCCGGACTTAGCAAGACGGTAGCTCCCTCACCTCCAGGGAACGAAAGCACTTCCGTCCGTTGGGACAAATGGGCATAATAATCCCCCTCTTCCCCATATGGATCCGCGGCCGCAGCTGCTGCCTCAGATGAACGCGAATAAGCATGGCCCTGCGGAGATTGTGCGGAATATCCCCCTGAATGGTGATCTCTCTCGGAGTTGAATGGAGATTTAGGGACCCGCCATCTCCGATTCTCTTTCCCCTCCTCAAGCCCTGCTTCTGCTTTTCCAGCGTCTGTTTCCGAGTTATCCCCAAGAAGACCCGATAAAGGGTCCGCCTGAAAGCGCGGGACAGACTTCCACTTGGAATGCTCCTGCGGATTAAGCTCTGTTGACTCGAACATGGGCAAGGAACCGGACCAATCGCCGGATCTCCGTGAGAGCAGCTGGAGTTTACCTGTCCAGCCAAGCCAGGTTACCGCAGCAAGCAGAACCGTAATACCTACCGACAACCCTAGCATCAGTGGAGCAGGCTGATTCATGTAAAGCAATCTCCAAGCTCCCGCTGCGGCGAGCAAACATCCTAACATAATATAGGTGCGAACCGGCGAGGCTTTGTCATTGTCCGAAGCTTCTGAATTTGTGTCATCCGTATCGGGCAGCCACGAAGGAGTGGAACCCAATGGGCTTCGACCCGCATGAGAATTCATTTCCTCGCTCTTGCCCCTCTTCCCGAACATCTCATTCGTACGTTCCTTCAGACCTTGAATTAAACTCTGTTTATCTGTGTAGATGTCATTCTCCGTCTGTGGCACTGCTGTCCGTCCACGAGTCGGTTCTGCAAATGCGAATGAAGGCTTGGAGCCCATATTGCTTGATTGACTATCGGTATAGGGCGATCCTTGATTCAAACCTAAAGGCACTGCTGCATTTGCTTGAGTTACAGTACGATGGTCTTCACCCTCTCCTGCTAACAGTTCAATCACAAGCTTCTTAAGGCCCGGTAGATTGAAGCTCTGTTCGCTGCAGAACGACATCAGTGCCTGTATCCCTCCCCCTTTTAGCTCCGTCACCGATGCGAGCAACCTTGTCATTAGTTCCTTGAGCATAAGCGGAAGACGAGTGCCGCTTACTTCGGTAGCTGCAACGGGAACATAAGTTAAATATAAAGTGCCAAGATGCAGGGAACCTTCAATAAACAGATAATCCTCATGCAAAATATAATTGTCCGGTTGAAGCATATACAACTTGCTGTCCTCCAGAGCCGTGACGATCTGAAGCAGCAATCCAAAATATTCAGTCAGTGTCATGCGCTCGCTCTTTAACGTTTGAGACAGCATTTTTTTGCCGGTAATATCATATTCCAGCGTTACCTTATAATCGACTTCTTTCATATGCAGCTTCAAGAAATGAGGGATTCTCGACGAACGGATCATTCCCAGCTGTACATGATTAAGTTCTGATGATTGGATTCCTTCAGCCCGGTCCAGCACCATAATGGTTCCACCGTTCTGCATAAAATCCGCCTTTAATCCGAGCATAAGCTCCCCCTCCTATATGTGCAGTACCACATACGTGCTGATAACGCCAGGAAGGACGGCAATCATAAAGGGGAATCGCAAGTGTTCCTCCTGGCTGTTGCGCCATAGCAACCAGCTCTTCATCACAAAAACGCCGGCGATACTACCAACGATATTACGTACTCGCTTCATCGTTTCCCGACGCCATAGCAGGATAAGCAAACCGATGACACCGGCAAAAAGGACAGAATACATAATGCCCTGCAAGGTAAACCATAAGCCGGTCCAGGCACCAATGCCCCCAAACAGCTTAACGTCACCCGCTCCTACAGCCCCTATAAAATACATGATCAACAAGATAAGAAACCCGACTCCAAGCCCCTTCAAAGAAAAGAGCAGCCCCTCCCACCCGTCCAGAACGCCATGATAGACAGGGCCGGACAGCATAGCCGAACCAGTTAAAACATTCGGTATTTTCATGGAACGAAGGTCTGTAATGAATGCGGCAATCAAATAAACAGCACAAACACCAAAGGCAACGGACATGCGATATCATAACTCCCTTGCTAAACTATTCACTGGAATAGCCGTGATAGGATTTTAACTATGGATGTACAACCAATGCTTCTTGGAATACTTTCTTAAACACTTCTCTAAAACGCTTCTTTGAAACACTTCCCTGAAACGTTCTTTGAAACACTTCTCTGGAACACTTCTTAGGGAATCCTTCATTTCAAACTCTTGCTATCAAGGTTTCAAGAACCTGACCGCGCGACCACCGTAAACGGCACCTCAATCCGCTGCCCGTCTGCTGTCTCAACGACAAACAGCCACGTTCCCGGCGTTGTATTAAAGCCTACGTTCCATTCCCATTCGATATAGCCGTTACCGTCCGCGGTTTCCCAGCCCAAATATTTAGCCGTACTCTGACCACTCTTATAATAGACTGACAATTGAGCACTGCTGCCCGGCTTCACTTTTACTTTTACCTTAGCCTGCTTGCTGGCAACGGCCGGATTCGGCTTCTCCAGCAGCTCGATCGCCCCGTTTGTCCCCGAGCCATCCCCTGAACCCGTCCCTCCCTCACCGGTGTCGCCAATCCATAGTCTCTCCTGAGCTTTTGCCTGCAGCACGATGCGTTTGTTCAAGAAAGGAACCCGGATCGGAAGCGCGTAATTCACCTCAATGCCGAAGTAGGGACTCGCTCCGCTCTTCAAATTGGGAATATGAACATTGGACACATGGATTCGGTCATATTCCAGAAGGTGGTCAGGCATGAACGGCTTCATCATCGGCTTTACCACGGGGTCGAGTACGGCTTCCACGGTTTGGTTCTTAATCTGCTGCAGCGGCTCCTCGCCTGACGCTACGGCTTGCGTTATCCACTCATGAACAGGAGAAGGAAGAGAGTCGCTGTAATTCGAAACCCAATCAGAAAGTGACAATTTGGGAATCTCCCAATGGGATGTGCTTGGTGAGCCTTCTCCTGTTCCACTACCATCGGCATTGGCCTGCACGGCTAGCGAGACGGGATACATATGAGCCGCTACGATTTTGACCGTATCCGAAACGGTACTCTGGAGTGCTGTCGATATCAACGTCATTTGCACGATATAAATGAGGAAAATGACAAAAAACATAAACATCGGCAGCACAAGTGCAGCTTCCACGACCATGCTTCCTTGTTCCGATGACGCTTTACCTTTATGGAGAGGTTTCTGTATTTCCGATAATCGTTTCATTCAAGTACCCCTAATCCTAATAGGAAAAATCCGCCTTACGCTTCACCATGTAACGACTTCCCTGAACTTCGTCCCCATCGCTTCCAAATACAACGCCGATCGCCTTCGTCACCCCTGGAAGAAACCATAAACGCATGGCCGTCCTGACCTCTCCCGAAGCGTAGGTGAATCGTTCCGCAGGATTGGTGCCGGTGTTCAATCGAATCAACGCCAACATGCGTGACAGTTTCTTCTCGTTATTACTGTGAATAAACAGAAATATTCGCAAATGATCCCTGTAAGTCAGTTCAATGGGGGCATACTTGGACAACTGTACGCTCCCCTTCTGACACAACTGGATCATATCCTCTATGGCCTTCTCAATCCCATACAGAATGGCTGCCGCCAAAATCGCCAACGGATTTCCTAATTTACTATTCACAATAAATCCTTCCATCGTCCGGACCGCGAGCCTGGAAGCAAAAATCTCTGCATAGGCCGCCGATATATTCCCGGCAGGGTTATGAAATCCGTAAAGAATGTACTCCACTTCCTGGTTCCCAATGGAGAATTCTTGGACGACATCTCCGCCATTGTTGGAACCATCAACCATTCCGGTTAATTTCCCAATATCAAAATGCTGATAATAATGAACGGCGTACTCATTTTGAAACAGTTCATCCCTGACACCACCAAGCACGTTCCCCATAAATCCAAACATACCGTCCATATTATCCATTGCCTGTTTACCGGCATCATACGGATCATCGTCTATTGGCTTGCCCTTACTCATGCTGTCTGCTTCGGCATTAAATTCAAGACTTTCGTCATAGTACTGCTGAAGTTCACGGAACTCATCCATAATTGCCTGATGTTGTCCATTCAACCCGTTAATTGCCTCAATGACTTTGGATGCCTGCTTCAGCTTCTGATTGGCCTGCTTCTCCATCGCCTTCCGTTCCTTATCCGATGTGCGGAACTGCTCCAATGACGCCAGCTGCCGATCTATAATATTTCCACTGCCTGATACTCCATAATTGGAAACAAAACGCTCTAATGTGCGACTGGCTTCAAGTACTGTTCCCTTCATTCCCTCTCCCCCAAGAGAAGACTGAAGAGAAGTGACCGCTCGTGCTACCTGTTGGTATCGACTCTGCTGGCTATCAATCTCTTGTCGGAAGCCGTTCAAGAATTCATCGCTATGAATCAATTTGTCAGCTTGCTTCCGTATGGATTGAATCATCTCCGCTTCCGCCCCGGAAGAATCGTTAGACCCTGGCGTTACATCATTCGTGACCTGATCATATCCCCTATTAGATGAACGGTTCTCGGAATCCTTGATGACCTGCTTCATCTCTTCATTCAGATTCCTTGCTTCCTCCCATAATTGATGTGCATCCGAGAGCAGCTTGTCATTCTCCCTCTGAACTCGGCTGGCCTCCTTCGAAATCTGTGAGCCAATGGAAGAAATTCCGCTTCGGTAAGCCATGAGCAGCAGCGTATACTGTTGTTCCTTGGGAGGCCTGTCCGCATCCTCCTGTTGTTTAGCCTTATAATCCTCGTATTGTGATGCCACATCAGCGGCGGTATACATACTGTCCCCCAGCGAAGTGTCGGAGATCGATTGTCCCGGCGGATCCATAACCAGCTTCGAAAGCCGGATTGCGCCCTCCCCTGCCTTACGCTGCTTTGCCAGCATCTCATCCAGTGCCGCTTCCCGCTTGTCATACAATTTGCGAAGCTTCTTAAGGACATCTACCGTATTGGAAGCTTCCTTCATGGACTGCGATAACGGTTTGAACTTACCCACTAATTCCAAAGTGAAATCAATCGGCGCTTTATACTTCATATCCTCGTTAATCTGCCGGTTGAATATGTCATAAGTCCCTAGCGGACGCTGCAGCTCAAGACCGGAACTATCGAGCTCCATTGCCATTAACCGGAATGCATCGCTCCGTTCTCCCGGATTCATGCTGTCATTCAGCACATTGCCCATAATGAGATCTCCGCTGGTGTCCCCAAGGGCATATAATCCATATTCCTTCTGAAGCTGCGGATCATAAGAGGACATCACGGAGCGTACGGCCGCTCTGGTCAGCCTTTCGCTCTGTACCTTCATCGCCGCTATGCGGGAATAATCAATAAAGATAGCTACAAACATGAATACAGCAGCCAGGGCGATAATCAAAAAAACAGATACAGATCCATCGGAAGATCGGCCGCCCTCTCTCCTTCTCCGTCTCGACCGTGCTTCCCTACGCTTCATCATGACTATCGCGAACCTCCGAACTTTTGTAGAACTTCTCCTGCGGCAGCCTTATCCGTTCCGTTTCTCCCGCCTTGAAACTTCGATCCGTAATATCGCATTAAATCCACCGTGCGAATAAATTCAACAGGATCCACCACGATCGATTGTGCGCTGACCTTGATCTGGCCTCCATCATCCAATATTCGGCTCAATGGCGTCAGTGATACCTGCTCATTTAATGAAGTCGTTACTTTTCGAATGAGCAACTGATTGGTATAACGCATCTCTCCCTCCATGCTAGCGGGCACAGCCGTGCCGCCCTTGGACATCTTAAGCTCGGGCAATTTTCCGCCCTCAGCCTCGCCCTGCGGCAATGTAATTGACCTCGTACTGTCTCCCCCTGCCAAACCAAATAGAGTTCCGACTACGTTATCTTCCGTTAACCGCCAATATAGCGAATCATATTGTCCCTGCTCTACGGATCCCGTGGCTGCAATCTTATGGCTGTTATCCCAGTTATACGCAGTCCGCTCGGATGCTGCAGCTGAAGCCTGGACCAGCATAGACTGTTGATAGATGTACAAGCATAGGAACAGCAGCAATACCGTCACCATCAACACGATGGGAAGCACCAGGGAAGCTTCCACCGTGAAGCTCCCCGTATCGTCCTTCCATCTTCTCTGAAGCCGATTATTCAAGAAACTCTTTACTCTTGTTGTTCACGTTTTTAAACAAGTTGTTCACCAAGGCGGTAATCTGATCTTTAAATATCAGCGCGATAATCAAAATAACGACAAGGATCAGAATCATCTCAAGTGTTCCGATTCCTTTCTCATCCTTC
The DNA here is from genome assembly GCF_037969785.1 of Paenibacillus sp. FSL W7-1332. Taxonomy (NCBI): domain Bacteria; kingdom Bacillati; phylum Bacillota; class Bacilli; order Caryophanales; family Paenibacillaceae; genus Paenibacillus; species Paenibacillus sp. FSL W7-1332. Next base: position 6,130,782 of record NZ_CP150209.1, read on the forward strand.
CAAAAAGCTTTCATACCGCTCTTTACCATGGACAACATCATAACGAATACACCGATCCCTTCTACATGTTCATCATCATAAATGCAGGCGCTCCGAGCAAAACAATCACGATCATGAAAATGACCACCATTGGCAGCACCAGCTTTGAGGAGGCCTGCTCCCCCCTTGTTCTTCCGATGGCCTTACGCTTCTCCCAGAGCACTCGGGACAAATCGCGCAGTGCCAAAACAAAGTCATTCCCGCCGCGTCGAAAATTAAGCAACACGGTTGTTGTAAATATCGATACTTCCTGAACGCCACACCGTTTATTGAACTGTTCGAAGGCTTGCTGAAACGGATGTCCGCCTTCCCATTCAAGTACCATTCGCTTCAGCTCGACATACAGAGGGTGGTTCATGTCCTCATTCCGCTCTACACAATGAATGACCGCCCGCTGCACCGTCTCACCGGCGCCAACAAGTAACACAATCTTGTTTAGAAGCTCCGGCAGCTCCATAACGATATCCTGCTCCCGCAGCATTACCTTTTTGTGGAGATCCTTTGCCATAGCAACAGGCAGCAACACTCCCAATCCCAACCCAGCCAGAAGTCCGATGACATCTCCCGACAACAATGACCATATACAGCCACCGATCAAAATGAGCCATGTATAAGCTAGAGCCTCGGCCATAAACAACAACGTCATTTCTGCGCTGTGCCGCAAGCCATGGATCTTCTGGACGGAGCCCTGCATCCGATAGAACACGATCGGACAACGCATCGGAATCTTTCCCTGCTCCAGCAGGAACAACAGAGGCGGTGTTAACCGTTGCAGCCTGAGACCTTCCATGGGCACTTTGCTGAGACGATGGTATCGTTCACCGCACATATGATTCAGCACCACCCAACCACCCACAAGCAGAACCACCAGCGCGCCCGCTACCCATGTCAACATGCCCGCCTCACCTCCTTACACCTTGATATTCATCATTTTGCTGATCCACAGGAAGCAGCCTCCTAGAGCGGCCAGCGCAAAAGTAGAGATCATAATCCCCGGTCCGCTGTACATCGTCTCTATATAATCGGGAGACGTCAGGTTCATGAACAGCAGCAGCAGGAACGGCGCAGCCAGCAGCGCCTTGGATTCGAACCGCTTCTGGGCGATCATCACGGATATCTCCTGCTGAATATCCAGCTTTTCTCCGATGACTGAAGAAGTTCTCCGCACGACTTCAACCAGATCGCCGCCTGTGCGTTTGCAAGTCGAGAAAACATCCGCAAAATTCGCTATATCCTCCATCCCTGCCCTTCGGGCAAAATCCTGCAAGGCCACTTCAATAGGCTCGCCGTACTCCAGCCGAGACACAATGACTTTGAGCTCAAAGATCAGATCACTCTGGCCTCCTGGATCAAGCAGCAGCAAATCCTGTACCGCGTCCCTGAACCCATTCTCTACAGAGCGACCAGCGGACAAAGATGAGGACAAGGAATACAGAGCTTGCTTGAAGTGAAGGTTCAGTGTCTTGCGCCTGCGTTCCAGCATAAACCGTCTCCAAAATTTAGGGATCGTCAGACCTGCCGTTCCAAGCAGCAGCGACAAAATCAGATTGTGATAAAACAGATAACCGATAGAGAAAAACATAAAACCGCCAAGGATAATACAGCTCATTCTCTGTCTCATCGAGAGATGATAGACGCCGTAATCCGGAAGAGTGTTGGTTCGAGCTGGAGCAGCTTGCTCACGCTTTCCAGCTCCATTCCTCTTCATGATCACCCGCTCACCTTGACCCTCTTCCGGAGTCAAGACTGAACCTTCATATCGCTTCACGATGTCACCTCCAACATCTTCTGCAGCGGCCAAGTCGCAATCCCAGCCATATGAAGCTTGTCCGACGATTGAAGCGGGTTCCCGCATGGCTCAAGAGACCCAATCACCCGGCCGCCTGACTCGCCCGTCTCGCGGAATCGGTACAGTGGATTCAGCAGCACCTCGGCGCCTCTCATTCCGATCACTTCACTAATCTCGGTTACGCGACGCGATCGATCCCTAAGCCGGGATAAATGAACGAAAATATCGATCGCCGAGCTTATCTGCTGACGGACTACACTGATCGGAAGATCCGCGCCGCTCAGCACCATCGTTTCCAAACGGCTGATCATGTCTTGTGTGCTGTTAGCGTGCCCCGTCGACAGACTTCCGTCATGCCCGGTATTCATCGCCTGCAGCATATCCAGCGCCTCGCTTCCCCGCACCTCGCCCACCACGATCCGGTTGGGGCGCATCCGCAGCGAGGATCGGATCAGATCGCGTATCGCGATCTCCCCCCGGCCTTCCGTGTTGGCATTCCGGGTCTCCAGCGACACGAGGTTCGGGACCGTCACGATCTTCAGCTCCGCCGAATCCTCAATCGTGATGACACGTTCATCAGGCGGAATATACTGCGATAATGCATTCAGGAAAGTCGTCTTCCCTGAACCTGTCCCTCCGCCTATAAAAATGTTGTATTTCCCCTTAACCAATATCCGAAGCTGTTCCGCCGCCTCCTCTGTCAGGGCGCCCCTTCGTACCAGGTCATCCATCGTCATCGGCGATTCCGGAAACTTACGGATCGTCATGGTCGGTCCTTTCAGCGCTATGGGAGGAAGCACGATATTTACCCGCGAGCCATCCTTCAATCGGGCGTCAACGATGGGGGTGGATTCGTTCACCACCCGGTTTACCGTACCGACAATGCTCTGGATGATATCCTCCAGGCGGCTCTGCGATTCGAATTGGAGCGGCAGCTTCTTCACCTCCCCATCCTGCTCAATGAATATATCCTGGTGGCTGTTAATCATAATTTCCGTAATTCGGGGATTATCCACTAATGGTTGAAGCACATCCAACCCGCGAAAAGAGTCAAATACCCTGCGCACCAGCCGCCGCTTCTCAGCGGCTGTCAGCTCCATGAGCTCGCGTCTTCTCCACACCATTTCCTCGATACGGGCCATCAATTCCGAATTGTTAATGCTCGCACTCATATCAAGCTCGGAACGAACCTGGTCACGAACTGACTTGAACGGATCCTCCATCATCACTGCCCACCACCCGCTTGCACCGCCATGATACCCGAGCCCTCCAGCAGCTGCTGGCAGAGCTTCAATACCTCTCTCTGATAGATCGGTGAGGACAACAGCAACTCTTCCCGATGGAGCTGTTTCCATGAAGGAATATAAGGCAGTACGCTACCTATGCTTATATCCTTGCGGGGGAATCCGTTAACAAGTTGTCCTGTGTACCGATTGACAATGAATCGGCTCCGCTTCTTCAGGCTTCCGAAAAGCGCGGGATCCTCGAGCTCCAATTGATCCATCCACACACCGCTCTTATACATACTCATAAGATCATCCAATAAAACCCAGATTAGCACTCCGGCCTGTTCAAGAACCGCCTGCATTCGTTCTTCCATGTATCCCTCGGTATCCACGACAATGACATCATATTGATTGCACGATACGAGGGAAGCCAGCAGCAAAGCCGTGTCCTCCATGGTCATCTCCGTGATTTCCTTCACGTTGAAGCTGGGCTCAAAGGAATCGCACTTCAGGCCATGATGTCTGATGATATAAGGGGTTACTGACAAATCGGTCCCCGAAGCCGTTTCTTGTGAGGCCTTAATGTCGTACAACAATCTTGAAAAGCTCCCCTCCATACCCACCGAACCGGAAGGAAATAATGCACTGCTGTTCACCGTCTCCAAATTGAGATAGAACACCTTTAATCCCAGCACGCCCAGCTGCTTCGCCATGTTCATGGCTATCGTTGACTTCCCGCTCCCGCTCAAGGGAGATACAATGCCAATCACCGAGGTTGTTCCGACATTCAATTTCTCCAGCGCTCCACCGCTTCGCTTACAGTGGGTGATGATGACTTCCATCAGCTGAGGCAGCGGTTGATACTTGAATGTACTGCTGCCGCCCTCTACAAGAGAAGAAGATGAATGACCTTCACTTAGAAGCAGCCACGGAACCGAAGTCTCCCCCCGGCTAAGCCAGCTCTCCAGCATTTCCGTATCCCCCACGACCAGATTGGGCACTTCCCCCACTTCCATATAATGTAGAAATGAATCGATGCGGGTAAATGCGGTCACCTGAAGAGCCGATCCGTAAGAACTTCCATGCAAATAACTCAGCAGCGGTTCAACATACCGGGAATCCTGCACTGCCAGCACAAGTCGGGCCGGTATCATAAATCCAATCCCTCTCTTCTGTAACAACGCCAAAAAAGCACCGTCCAAGGCCGCAATATGCGGTCCATGAACGGTGCTTCCGTTGTCTGTTATAATTTGACATTAGAATATCACAGTTGCAGCAGAACGGCAAGATATTATTTTGATATACAGATAGCCCTTAATCACTATTGTCAAAACAAGGATATATGTCCTACTATATAGGCTTAGAACGAATGTTCTCTATATAAGAACTACTTATATAGAACCAACATTACATAAACTCCTAAACCATCTGAACCAAACTTCCAAGCCAGGAGCGTGACAACAAGTGAACAAACGAATGTTAACCGCTATGCTAACCGCCTTGCTGCTATTATCAGGCTGCAGCCAGCCGCTGATGTCCCCGGCGACATCAAACGAAGGAACCGCAACAAGCGTTAAATCCGAAGCCAAGACAAACAACACCAGTACAACGAATTCCAAACAAACGACCTATCCAACCGATGATCTGAATCTTCCGCGGGTAGCCGTTGAACTGGTCAAAGCCGTTGACGGTGACACCATCAGCGTGATGTTCGAAGGGAAGAAGGAGAATGTCCGGATGCTCCTGATCGATACCCCCGAGACGAGTCATCCGAAGCTGGGCGTACAGCCATTCGGGCCCGAGGCCAAGGCTTTTACGAAGGAACTGGTGGAACAAGCCGACCTTCTTGAATTGGAATTTGATATCGGTCCGAACCGCGATAAATACTCCAGGCTGCTTGCGTATGTATATGCCGACGGAAAAATGGTCCAGGAATCGCTGCTTGAAGAAGGACTCGCCCGCGTAGCTTATATCTATCCGCCCAACACCCGCTATGTGGACAAATTTGATGATTTGCAGCGAATTAGCCGGGACCAGGCACTCGGGATATGGGGCGTAGAGAACTATGCCCAGGAAGACGGCTTCCATCCGGAGGAGCAGGACAACACAAACAACAAGAACAACGGCAGCCGTAATAACACAGCGGCAATCCAAGCTCCGAAAGAGAACAGCCAAGAGTCCAAGCAAGGCTGCGACATCAAGGGCAACATCAACTCGAAGGGCGAGAAAATCTACCATACTCCCGAATCCCCATACTATGAGCGCACGAAGCAGGAGCAGTGGTTCTGCAGCGAGGCAGAAGCCGTCCAGGCCGGTTTCCGGGCCCCGAAGTAAACCATCTGTTATATGAAATGAACCCTCAAGTTCATCTTATATAAATTTTAGCCTTAATTGAAAAGGAGCCACCAGCCATGGGGAACAAGAAACTTCCAGCAGCCAAACCAAATGAAAGTCAATCATCTAATCCAAACCCTGCCGCATGGTACAAAATCGTGTGGAGATGGCATTTCTATGCCGGCATCATTTTTGCGCCCTTTCTGATCATCCTGGCAATCACCGGCTCCGTTTACTTATTTAAGCCTCAGATTGAACAAGCGCTATATCGGGACTACTACACGGTAACCCCTCAGGTTGAACGGGTAACGCCCAGCAAACTGGTCGGACAAGTTAAAGCGCTCTACCCTGACGCTACGATCACGAAATACCGCCCCGGCGAGTCGGATTCCCGCTCTACGGAGATCAGTTTGACCTCAGGGGGCGAATCCATGACCGTCTTCATGGACCCCTATACGGGAGAAAAGATTGGCGAGCTAAAAGACAAAGACCGCATCATGGACAAAATCGAGGAGTTCCACGGTGAGCTGATGGTCGGGACCGTGGGGGACCGGATCGTGGAGCTTGCCGCCTGCTGGGCGATCGTGCTCATCCTTACCGGCGTGTATTTGTGGTTTCCAAAAAATAAAAACAAAAGCAAAAACAAAAGAAGCCTCGCGGGCATCCTGTATCCGCGTCTGGGCAAGGGCAAGCAGATTCTCCGCAGGGACCTGCACGCCGTTCCCGCCTTCTGGATCGCGGCAGGCATGCTGTTTCTCATCATGACCGGCTTGCCCTGGTCAGGCCTGTGGGGCAGCAATTTTCAAACGGTGGCAACCAATACCGGTGCCGGCTATCCGCCTTCCATCTGGTCAGGCAGTGCGCCATCCTCCCATGTGGTTCAGACGAAGGAAGTCGCAGAGGTCCCTTGGGCGGCCGAAAATCTGGAGGTACCTAACTCCACCATCTCCGACTTTATGCCGCTTCCAATCGAAGATGTCATGTACGTAGCCCGAAGCGAGGGGATCCATCCAAGCTACACCATCAGCATTCCGCAGCAAGCGGACGGGGTGTACACGTTGTCGGCCTATCCGCCGAAAGCCCAAGACGAGGCTACCATGCATATCGACCAGTACAGCGGCGCGGTGTTGGCGGATTATCGCTATGATCATTATGGAGTCGTTGGCAAAGTCGTTGCCCTGGGCATTACACTGCATAAAGGAACACAGTTCGGTATCGTTAACCAAATCTTCAGTTTGCTTATATGCATAGGCATCATTTTCATTGCGGTAAGCGGTTTGTACTTGTGGTGGAAGCGAAAACCGGAGCATGGACTGGGGGCACCAAAAGCACCCGAAGTTAAAGCCAAGAACATGAAGGTATTCCTTCTGCTGCTCATCGCTTTGGGTATCCTGTTCCCGCTTGTGGGCTTGTCGCTCATCATCGTGTGGATCATCGATTATGTCATCGTTCGGAGGGTACCGGCGATCAAGACATTTCTGAATGCCTGATTCGGTCTTTACTCTAACTACAATAAGGGGTGGCGGTTTCATGATCATGAAAAGCCGTTTTATATTATGCGCACTGCTATCGTTCCTGCTGCTGAGCGCTTGTTCGGCCAGTCCCGAAGCAGTCAACCGGTATGAAAAAGAAATCCCGCTGATCGCCGAGGTAAACATACCGGAGACGTTATCCGTTCATCAACCGGAGACCATTGAGATCATTCTCACCCAGGATGGCCAAAGAGTACCTGGTGCGGATTTTGTCCACTACGAACTGTGGAGCCATGACGGCTCCCTGCGGGATCCCATGACGGATGCGGTAGAGGTCGGTGATGGCGTGTATACGGTAACCAAAACCTTCGATAAAGAGGGGCTATATTTCATCAAGCTGCACAGCGGCAACAACGGTTCCATCATCATCCCCCAGAAACCGTTCGCCGTCGGCAAACTGTCCGAGGCCGAGCTTGCCTACCTGCAAGCGGGGACCCCGACATTTCAAGAGGGTACGGCAGATCATCATCATTAAAGCAAGCTGGATTAGGACAAAAACCGGCGCCGAATCTCCGGCGTCGGAACCATGCATTCCGTCGATTGTCCGAACCACCGATAGCGGTTCTTTGCCACCCAGCGGTACACCAGATTCCGTAAAAAAGGGGGAATCAGGATAAAAATATACGACAGCGGCCAAGGAAAGCGAAGACGCCGTGCAATCCGCAGAGCTCCCGTCGACCTTGTGTAATACCTCCCCTGTTCAATCAGCACCATCGTTTCCGTAGTATCTCCACGAAGCCCTCCCTGCCTCAACAGCTCCTGCCCAATCTCGGATTGCAGCGAAGCGAAGCGAAAGGCACCGGCAGGATCTCTCTTGATAATGAACTGCGTCAGACCCTGGCACAAATGGCACACACCATCAATCAGCACAATCGCATAGTCCTCATGATTATCGGTTGCACGATCCTTCATATATTTCCTGGCTCCCTTCAGGCCTAAAACAAGAAAAAACGCAGGAGCCCTCTCCTACGCTTGATCAAGTACGCTTATTGGTTTATTACTCAGCAGCTTTGTTCAGCCACTCGCCGTCTTTCATCTGCTGGTCGAATTCGTTCGAGAATTTCTCCATGCATTTGCATATGAAATCCTTACGACAAACCGGGCAAGGTACTTTCCCAAGTCGGCTAAGCGCAGTCAGTTTCCATTCCGGGAAGCGGTTATAGAATACGCGAATATCCGTTCCGTCAGCCGTGTGGATAATGAATTCGTAAAGCCCTTCTTTTTCATTGCTTCCAGCTGTGGTCACATTTGCAATCTGCGGTCTGTATGGCATGTTCATCACCCGTTTATTTTATTTAAATTCCCTATGACTGGTTTGTACTTTCTGGTACTTAGTCATATTAAAGAATTTTAGGGGTGATGTCAACCGAAGAACACATCCAGGATCGAGCCAAGCTGCCCCCTCTTTTTACCTTCTAATATATCCGGGTTGAACACTTCCACATATCCGCAGTTCGTACAGGAAACAAATAGGAAATGATTGTGCTGAATATCAAACATCTTGCTCAGCCCGGCCCCTGACATCGAGACCTCTTTCGTCTGGCAGTGATTCCCTCCGCATTTGCTGCATACAAACCGTTCCTCTATCATTTGTTCAATACTCATCTTAAGCGCCCCTTTCCAATTCATAGCTTTAACTGAAATACGGAGTATCATGTAAAAAGTTTCATATTCCGCATCGTAAGCCGACAAAAAAGGATGGCCCTCCATTTCAGAGGACCATCCGAATTCCTTTATGGTTCGCTTACGCTTAACTCCACGTCGATGTTGCCTCGGGTAGCCTTGGAATAAGGGCAGAACGCATGCGCCTTCTTCGCGAGGTCCTCCGCCTGGCTTCGTTCGATTCCCGGCATTTCGATCTTCAGCTTCACCGCAAGCTTAAAACCGTCAGCGCCATCGTCCTTTCCGATCATGACCTGAGAATGGATCACGACATCCTTGAGCTCGATGCCCTCTTTGCGGGCGATATGAGCCAGGGCGCTTTCGTAACAGGCGCCATAGCCGGCCGCAAACAGCTGCTCCGGATTGGTTCCGTCACCGCCCGGTCCTCCAAGCTCCTTCGGCATGCTTAATTTGTGATTAAGAACCCCATCGGTAGATTCAACAGAGCCTTCACGCCCTCCAATGACTTTTACATCTGCTGTGTATAATGGTTTCATGCTCGTTCATCTCCTTCATGCCCTATTATGGTCTCTACATGTACTCTTTAAACTTGCAGCACAAATTGAAACGATAATTGGGCAAACTCGCATAAGAAACAGCATGTCCCAGCTTGCCAAGCAAACAAAAAAGCCGTTTATCAAAGGAAGAATTCCTCTTGATAAACAGCTTCTTCATAAAGTATGCGGTAGAGAGGACTCGAACCTCCACGGGTATACACCCACTACCCCCTCAAGATAGCGTGTCTGCCATTCCACCACTACCGCATGTTATAAGGGATGTTCTGTAGCGAACATTCCCTATTATACTGTTCCGTCACACAAAAGTAAAGATCCAAATTATGGGGGGGTCGCTTAGACGCATGAGCAGCTAGGTCTTATCGTTTCGTTTTTCCTTCCGGTATGCCGAAAACTCGATGTATTCCCGGATAAACTCCTTCTCATTCTCTGCCAATCCGGACATGATGGGAAGATCGGATGATTCCGGGTCCACTTCGTACTCCCCACGCGCTTCATTGACGCGGGTAGGGTTGCCCTTGCCAATAATCAACCAATCCAAGCTTACGGAAAAGAATGCAGCAATCTCAATCAATTTATTTGTACTCGGCGTTGTTTTCCCCCTCTTCCAATCACCAAAATTTCCTGTGCTGATCCCGAGGGTTTCACAAAACGCCTTCTTGGTCATACCTCGGCTTTCTATGAGATGTTCGATTCGTTGGTAAATAGACTGCATCAAACAACCGCCTTCCTAGTTCTCTTTGAAAGAAAATTACTTATGTACGTATTTTTCTCTTGCAAAACCACTTATTTACGTGTATAATCAAATATATATTGCCTAAATTATACCATAGTACTCATGGATCGTTGTATCTTTTACTCATGAGTCTATTCAGTATGAGGAGCGAGTCATTTGCCCTACGATACCATGATCACATCCTGGAATAATGCGGTTCATTCCTTGAACAAAGGATTGATGATCATTACGCCGGATGGCATCATAGACAAAATTAACGATCCACTCATTACCATGGCCGGAAGATATGGTGTTTCCCCTGAGTTTGGATGGCAGGGGGCATCTTTTTTTAATCTCGCTTCCAAGTCCCTGAGTCTGGCTTCATTTGGTCACTTTTTCCGTGAGTTGGATTTGCCCTCCGTAAGAGATGTTATGTTGGGGAAGCAATCTGATTATTCCTTTGAATATGCCGTACAATGGAACGGCCAAGAGAATTGGGTTTTATGTGAGGTACTGCCGCTGCTTATCAACAAGGACAGCCGTATTCACGGAGCTATGATATCATTTACGGATATTACGAAGTTCAAACGCAAGGAGCTGCTGCTGGAACAAGCGCTGGCTCACAGCTTTCCCCTTCCCGGGCATATTCCCATCTGCGCCGTATGCAAACACGTTCACCACGCGGAAGAGTGGGAGCCTGTGGAGAGCTATTTGGAGAGCCGCCTCCCCATTGAATTCACCCACGATATCTGTCCGGATTGCATTCGCAGATTATACCCGAAGTACTCTTCCATCCTTGATGATCCGGAGATACACGATTAACTCTCTGCCTATACACAGCAACGCAGAATAAGCAGCTTCATCATCCGGCTTTATCCCTGGATATGAGGCTGCTTATTCATGCTTATTCATGCTTAAGGCATTATTAAGGCATTATTCTCATTACGCGTTCACAAAACGAAGCAGAGGGCTTATCAGAGCAGGCAGCACCGAGACGTGGCCTTCTCCCTCAATTTCATGGAACGTAGTCTCCAGCACCTCATCATGCCCTTTGAGGAATGCATAGAGTTCCCTGGCGTCTTGAACCATGGACGGCTTCTCCTCAGCTCCAACATACAGACGCAGCTCTTTACGCTGTCCGCTCTGTTGTAAACGGAGCTTCCCCTCTTCCCACCGTTTGTACAGCGCGTAGTTCTTCCACCACACCGAGGGACAAGCCGCAATATACCGCGAAAAGGTCTCAGGTCTGGTGAATAATGTATACAAGGTGAAAAAACCACCGAGCGAGTGCCCGAACAGCGCCTGCTTCGAACGATTCACCGCGTATTGCCGCTCCACGGCCGGCTTCAGCTGAAACTCGATGAACATAAGGAATGCTTCGACGCCGCCTGTTTCCGGCCAATCCAATCCGTTAGGGCGGACCGGCAATTCATGGTCTTCAGCATATTCAGTAAAGTTGTAAAAACGCTCGCTGCTCACGATCGGACTGTCACTATCAAAGCCGATCCCGACAATAAGCGCCGAGGGAATGCCGCGGGGGGTCCGGGATTGCAGTCGGATTGCCTCCGCAAGCGTTCCGAAGGTCGCATTGGCATCCAGCGAATATAATACAGGATAACCGCCTTCAGGTGGTGGTCCCATCGGTTCGGCAATGAAAATACGGTATTCGCGGCCTGTGACGTCGGATTGCATGGACCATGTCACCGTTCCCGGTATGCAAAACAGAGGATCCTTTTCGTGGTAATTGCAGTTAGCTCGCACAATCTCAGATTCTTGGTCATATTCTTCCTTGACGAACAACCACCGCAGCGCATCCGGAAATCTTCTGGCCATAAAAATGGGATCGTGGGTCCCATCAGGATCTACCGCCAGTTGGAGCCGCTCGGGGCTCACCCCTTGTTCGATCCAGAATCGATGCGCCTCGACGTTATTCGGATACATATGTTTCTGCGCATTGTTCTTATATGCGCCTTCCAACTGTCCAACGAACATATATACCCTCAGCCCGGCAGGCAATTCCCCCTGCTCCCTAATGTAACCCATAACCCCGTCATACCATAACGAAGCCGACAGCATCCCGATCCGTCCGAAGGTCTCGGGACGCCAATACCCCGCGAACATCGAGATCAAACCGCCAAAGGAACCACCGATGATGGCTGTATGTTCGGGCGCTGCGAGTGTACGGTACTGTCTGTCTATGTACGCCTTGATGACATCCGCCACCTCATCGACATAAGCTCTGCCCTCCCCGCCGAAAGGCGGATTGCCCTCCAGCAGCGGCTCGGCCGGCCAAGGCGTGTACTCACGGTTTCGATTTGTTGACGAAATCCCGACCAGGATGACCTCGACGAGTTGGCCTGCTGCAAACAGATGGTTCAGATAATTGAGACAGTCCGTGAACATATCTCCTTGATCCTGTACGTAGGCAACAGGATAAGAACGGTCCGACTCATGATAGGAAGGAGGCAAATACAGTGTGAGTTCCCTGTCCTCAACCACCAGCTGTTGATAACGATTCATGTGATCCTCCCGAAAGCTGCTTTTATTTTCGCATACGAATTAATAGATAGATAAAATATGGAACCCCAATCACGGACACCACAATGCCTGCAGCCAGCTCGGCCGGAGCGAATATCGTTCTACCGATGAAATCGCCTATGACCACAATCGCCATGCCTGCTATACCGCTGATCGGGATGATATGCCTGTGCTGCAGTCCAACCAGCTGCCTCGCCAGATGCGGAGCGATCAGACCGACAAACCCGATGCTGCCGGATACGGCAACGCTCGCGCTGACCAAACCGATGCTGCATAGAAGCAATACATTTTTCTCGCGTTCAACGGTTACCCCGACACTCTTCACGCTTTCCTCGCCCAGCTGGAACAAATCGAGCACTTGAGAGCGGAGCCAAATGACAGGCGGCAGCATGATGAGCCAAGGAAGCATCGTGACCACGAACTTCCAGTTAGCGCTGTGAAGGCTGCCGGCCAGCCAAGCTACAGCCATCTCATAATCCGATGGATTCATTTTCAGCGAGAGGAACATCGTAATAGCACCAAAACCGGATGCAATCGCAATCCCCACAAGAATTAGCCGCTGCGGATCCAGCTTTCCGTTTTCTCTGGCGAACATAAATATGGCCGTAGTCGCCGCCAAACCGCCAGCGATACCGAACATCGGCATCATCATAACCCCGAACCAGCCGGTCATCGTGATCTGCCCTTGCAGCAGGAACATAAACAACACAACCGCCATGCCTGCGCCTGCATTGATGCCGAGAATGCCCGGATCCGCAAGACCGTTGCGGGTAACCCCCTGGATAACTGCACCGGCCATACCCAGCGCAAAGCCGACGAGAGCGCCAAGCACAATACGAGGCAGCCTGAATTCGAACACAACGAGATCGAAATCCGAATTGGGATTCATGCGGAGCAAAGTTTGAAATACTTCCTTGATGGACATATCAAACGTCCCGTTGGTCAGACTGAAATATACGGCAGTCAATACAACCAAGATTCCTCCAGTCAGAACCATCGGGAATCGATAATAGGTGTTACGCACGCTGAGCCCCTCCCCTCGTCTTGATCAAGTAGAGGAAGAAAGGAACCCCGATCAACGAAGTTATAACACCCACCGGCGTCTCAAACGGGTAATTTACAAACCGTGCGAGAATATCGCATAATGCAAGAAACATGCCGCCAAGCACGCCTGACACCGGTACGATCCATCGATAATCCGAGCCGGACAGGAAACGGGCAATATGAGGAATAATCAAACCTACAAAAGCAACCTTACCCGCCAGCGCCACAGATACGCCGGTCAGAATCACAACAGCCACCATCGCAAGGGCTTTAATAAGCCATGTATTCACACCGAGCCCTTTGGCCGTCTCGTCCCCGAGCGACAGCAGCGTGATCGATTTGGATAATACAACGGCAAGACACAAACCAACGATTGCAAACGGAATGCTCAGTTTAATCAGTTCCGGGTCCATGGCATGCAGCCGGGCATTGTACCAGAAGCTGATATTTTGCGATATCTGAAAATAGGCCGCCAAAGCCTCTGCAGTACCGCTAAGAAACGTCCCGATTACGGTTCCGAGTATAGCCAGTCGAACCGGGCTGAGCCCGCCAGGAATAAGCCATGCCAAGCCGAACACGACGGCCGCTCCGATGGCTGAGCCGATCAACGAGCTGACGATATACATATTGGAGCTGGCGTTCGGGATAAATACCATGAACAGTGTTACCGCGAACACCGAACCATCTGATACTCCCATGATGGATGGGGACGCCAAATAGTTCCTTGTCATTCCTTGCATTAAAGCGCCTGATACCGCGAGAAAAGCGCCGATAAGCATGGCACCGACAACTCTCGGCAATCGGGAGCTCACTATGATCTGATGATCGATGCTCTCCGAATCAAAAGCAAAGATGGAATCCCAAACGGTATCCATCGTAATATTTTTGGCTCCATACAGGATGGAGGCCGCTATGAGCAAGAAACAGACTGCCGGGGCCATCACAAGGATGACAGCCGGCAGTGATTTTTTGAACCTCATGAACAACACGCCTTATAGGTTTATACTGAAATGTTGGATGTTACTTTGTCAGGCTTTCGACTGCAGCTTTCAGAAACTCGATTTTGCTGTACGCGGTTCCGCCTTGAGCCAGTGGATCCACCACGTTGACAAAAGCGGTCCCGTTCTTGAATGCATTCAAGTTCTTCATGATCGGATCATTCTGAAGTTCTTCCAAAGCATTCGGCGTATCCTTATTCTCATCTGGCGAGAATTGGACAAATACATAATCCGGATTCATCTCTGCAATTTTCTCTTTCGAGATCAGTTCCTGTGCTTTGGCTGCCGCTACTTCAGCCGGTACTTCAATCCCCAAATCCTCATACAATACCGGGTTAAAGAACACGCCTGCCGGATAGATGTACATCTCGCCCGCACGAATCCGAAGCGCCAGAACTTTCTTGTCCTTCAGGCTATCTCCAATCGTCGCTTTGACTTCTTCCAAGCTCTCTTTATATTTCGCGATTGCCTGTTCCGCTTGTTCCTGTTTGCCGCTTAACTCGCCGAGCAATTTCAGGTTGCTCTCCCAGTTGGTCGATATATGGGAGTACGGAATCGTGGGTGCGATTTTATTTAACTGCTCAATGACTTCAGGCTTGGCTTTGGACGATGCCAAAATCACATCCGGCTTCAAAGACAGGATCGTTTCGAAATTCGGCTCCATTTTCTCGCCAACCGACTGGGCGTTCTTCGTAATCGATTCAAACATCGGCGGGAATTTACCCGAGAAGCTAATGGCCCCAACCGGGTTTACTTCCAGCACAATGGCATCCTCCATGGCTTCAACGGCACCGGTGATAACGATGCGCTCCGTCTTGGCCGGAAGCGTATATTCCTGATCGAGATATTTCACAACGTTAGTATCGGACGATGCTGGAGCCGCTTCTTCTTTCGCAGCGTTTTCCTCCCCGGCTGTGTTCGCGCTCTCTGCTGCATTATTCGCGCTAGCTCCGTCTGTATCTTTAGCCTCGCTGCCTCCACCGCAGGCGGACAGTACCAACGCAAATACCAGCAATAACCCCAAGACCCATTTCATTCGTTTCATCTCTCTCCAATTACCCCTTCCATGATCTATGATCAACAATTGATAATGATTATCATTATTGATCATAGTATAGGATTTGCTCTCTTAGTACCATGGACAAATCACCGGATTCCTCATGGACAATTTCCGGAAAACAACCGAAAGGCTTCCTCCGCCATCTGCTCCATCGCAATGGGAGAGTACTCGCGCCAAGGGTAAGAGGATAGTTGGTGCAACGTTCCGTCTCGCACCGCAGGAATGGTCATCCACTCCGGCGTTGCCTGCAGTTTTCTCCAATTGGCCAGCGTTTCGGAATCCTGACGGATCAAGAGCAGCATATGGTCTGCCCGGCTCTCCTTGATCTGCTCAATCGTTAAACGTCCAGCCTCCTCCCAGTCCACAGACTTAGCCGGCTGAAAATTAAAATAATCAAATAATAGTTCCTTCATGCCCGGATGACTGTAAGCCATCAGTTCATCCTGATGCAGGCGTGCGGTCAAAAGCGTGCGTTCTTCCATCATTTCAGCGGGGAGCTTCCCACGGTAAGTCGATATTTTATGATGAAACGTATCGATCCACTGCTCTGCTTCGGGCAGCTTGTTCAGCAATTTAGCGAGCCCTAACAGATTAACCTGCCACCCTCCCTGCTCTTCAGGCATTTCGTAGAGGGGGGCAATCAGCCGAAGCTGCTCCTTCTCCCAATCTTCCACCCCCTGTGCACAAACGATGAGCTCCGGACGTGCCGAGGCCAGCTTCTCCAGATTCGCATATTTATTATGATTCTGACGGTATGCATCCAGATGAACGGGGATATCCGGCCCAAGAATGTTATAGTAATGCTGTGACCACTTCGGATGAAGCGGAGCCGCATACGGCGTGAAATCCAGCGGCATGGCGTAACCCAGGAGGGCCGTTGAGCCGTACATCGCCAGTTTATTTTTCCTTGTTTTCATATACACCGAGGGGGATATCCCGAATGCCTTCTTAAACTTGCGGCTAAAATAAAATTCATCCTTATACCCCACCATGTGCGCCACTTCACGCAGCAAAGAATCCGAGCCCAGCATCAACTGCTTCGCCTTGTTCAAACGAACATGCGCCAAATAATCCATCGCGCTGTGCCCGTACGTCTTCTTATATACTTCAACAAAATATTTGGGACTCAGCTCCGAAAGGTTCGCCAATTGTTCAATCGTTAAATCTTCATCATAATGTTCCTCGATATACTCCTTCACCCGCTCCAGCGCTTGCCGCTTATCATTCTTGGAGTAAGGGCTGCATTCGGCAATCATCGTATATAGCAGCTCTTGAAAATCCAGCTGAACCCTCCATTGCTTCATGGGCTCCTTACTGTGAAAATCCTTATACATCGACCGGCAGACGAGATTCAAGCGGTCCGGAGAGCTGATGACAAAGATGCCGTCATAGGGCATGAAATCGGCGCAATCCACCTCATGCAATCGACCGCAGCCTGATATCCCTTCCATGAAACTATAATGAAGGATCGCGACCGAAGCCTGCTCGTGCTCCTCGGAACTCCTGTGATCGACACTCGTAATTCCGAAAGTAGTCCCCGCTGCACAACAATAAACGCATCCCTTATTCATACGGGTGATTTGCTCGGCCTGTTGTAAACAGGTTTCTCCGCTAAGCGGGATAATCAGGGCTGGCTGCACTGCCAACTGCTGCTCCAAGGAGAGCTCTTGCCCATGAACAATATCCATATTCCATAAACGGGCCGTGAGCCCGCTGTATTCACGCGAATCTTTTTTGCTACTGCTATTCGTTGACAGGTTTAACATATGTACAGACCCCAACCTTAAATGAGAATGGTTATCATTATCATATAATTATCACACACCGTCCCAAAAGTCCAGCACGATATTCTCTTTTCCACCTTGTCGCATGCTGATGTTAGACAAAAAGAAAGCAGCCACGCGCTCCCTGTCAGGAAGCCGTAGCTGCTGCTTTTCAAATATTGGGTATGAAGGCGGATCCTTCGCATGAGAGAATTTCAGTCCCCTCCAAGAAAAACCTCTTCTCAAATGCGCCGGATTGTCATTAGTTCCCCCGCTGGCGCTGTCTTGCTCTTGCCTCGCCGCCTTTGCGGCCCGCTTCTTCACGGCTCATCTTGCCGTCCCCGTTGCTGCCGCTGTCGCTTCTGGCTTCGCCGCCCTGCTGTCCAATCTCTTGATAGAACTCACGTCCGTGGGATTCCGAGGTAGCCTCGCCGCCTTTGCGTCCGATGTCCTCATAGAATTCCCTGCCATGGGAATCGGAAGTCGCTTCCCCGCCCTTCTGGCCGATTTCCTGATAAAATTCCTTATCATGGGAGTTTGACGTGGAGTCTCCTCCCTTTTTACCGATGTCCTGATAAAACTCTTTGTCATGGGAACGGGAAGTTGCTTCGCCGCCCTTCCGTCCAATTTCTTGGTAGAACTCTTTGTCATGGTTGTTCGCAGTTGCTTCTCCACCTAAACGTCCTGCTTCTTCACGGCTCATCTTTCCGTTGTTGTTATTAGCCATTCTGAATCACTCCTTATAGGTAATTTGAAGTTGTTGCTCGTCCACGTTATGATATTAAACTCCTGACCAGAGATGAAACACTTGTTGTGCATAAATGTGCAATGAAAATCGATCAAAACCGTGATGAATCCTATGTAAACCTTGATATAAGAAAAAACTATCGACGTACATTCTAAAGAAGACAGAACTCGATTAGATGTTATTTTCTTGCATGATCAGGTAAGGCCATGCTTCGAAGTTTATACTTTCTGATATCTTAAGCGCAAAAAAAAGCTCCGCACAAGGTACGGAGCTTTTTCTTAATATTCGTATGCGGTAGAGAGGACTCGAACCTCCACGGGTATACACCCACTACCCCCTCAAGATAGCGTGTCTGCCATTCCACCACTACCGCATAATATAAGGAGTACATCGTTTCGTTGCTTTGTAAAAAATGGTGAGCCATGAAGGGCTCGAACCTTCGACACCCTGATTAAAAGTCAGGTGCTCTACCAACTGAGCTAATGGCTCTCGATGACAATCGTGCTGCTGCCATATAAGAAAGTGGTGACCCGTAGGGGATACTCTCTCTTCGTTCGAGACTGCGAAGCTTATCCTAACGATGATTACGCTCCGACGAACCGACGGGGTTCTCATCCCGAGGTTATATAGAAAGTGGTGACCCGTAGGGGATACTCTCTCTTCGTTCGAGACTGCGAAGCCTATCCTAACGATGATTATGCTCCGACGAACCGACGGGGTTCTCATCCCGAGGTTATATAGAAAGTGGTGACCCGTAGGGGATTCGAACCCCTGTTACCTCCGTGAAAGGGAGGTGTCTTAACCCCTTGACCAACGGGCCACTTTAACCACGTCGCCGTGACGACAAGATTGAGTATAGCATAATTCCAAAAATGCTGGCAAGCTTTTTTTTCGTAAATTTTAAAATTTATTTTTGGAGCTTTTTCGGCCAATAAATCAGCCTAAAAATTCCGGTGTTAACTCCACTTCTTGAACGCTATTTCCTTCTCGATCCACATGGTATGCATGTGCATTTTCCCTTGAGCTTACGATTCGATGCAACCGTCCGTCCATAAAATGTAATGCAACCCCATCATGGGAGCTTTCTTCGATGTAACGCTCAACGAAAGAGAGAGGGATACTCTCCCTTCGGTCGAGACTGCGAAGTATTCCTAACGCTGCTTATGCTCCGACGAACCCTATTCAGGGTTCTCATCCCTATGCAAAAAAAAGCTCCCGATCACTTGGTGATGGGAGCTTTCTTCGATGTAACGCTCAACGAAAGAGAGAGGGATACTCTCCCTTCGGTCGAGACTGCGAAGTATTCCTAACGCTGCTTATGCTCCGACGAACCCTATCCAGGGTTCTCATCCCTATGCAAAAAAAGCTCCCGATCACTTGGTGATGGGAGCTTTCTTCGATGTAACGCTCAACGGAGAGAGAGGGATTCGAACCCTCGCACCGCTTACGCAGTCTAACCCCTTAGCAGAGGGTCCCCTTATAGCCACTTGGGTATCTCTCCATATGGCTCCCCGAACAGGACTCGAACCTGTGACAACTCGATTAACAGTCGAGTGCTCTACCAACTGAGCTATCAGGGAACATTAAGTTGGATATTAATAATTTATCATGACTTCATAGGGGAGTCAAGCTTCAGGAGTGTAAGGCGTCCGCTGCACTTTCCGCACCGATACCGGGCGGGATTCATCTTCCGTTTACGCAGATATTCGGTTGCGCAGACGCTGCAGCGTAGTTTATATCGGTATGGTTCCGGTTGACGACGGCCCGCGGCCTTGCCCTTCGGCAAGGATTTGCAGAAACGGCTCCCTCCAACGGCTTGCAGCAGGCTTTTGAAATCAGCGTCCCGATGCCGATATCCCCTGCCCGCGATATGCAGATGATAGTGGCACAGCTCATGCTTGATGATCTTCTCCACCTCTTCCTTACCGTTCGTAGCAAGCTGATGCGGATTGATCTCGATGTTATGGCTTTTCATGAAATAACGCCCGCCTGTTGAAGACAATCGCCGGTTAAACGTAGCCTGATGCCTGAACGGAACCCGAAAGCTTTCCAGCGAGATTTTCTCAACCCATGCCTGCAGTTCTTCATTACTCATCTCGTTCATCGTCACCATGTCTGATCCTTCCTTTTGCCGTATAAATGCTACTTGAATTTTAACTTCTCTCTGGGCTACACTGTCAAGTAGAAAGTATGGAGGGAGAACCTGCAATCATGCCGAACATGCGCTACGTTATTTTAAAAGGACAGGACGAGCTGTTATTTGTTGAAATGCCCAGTGACTATGCTTACCAGCTCAGTGCTCTAAATTTACGCCTCAATAAGGAAATCGATAAACTCACCGCCGCAGGCAAACCTCAGCTGCCTCTTGCTGTAGCCGAATGCGACAATTTGGATCTGCTTCAGGAATCGCTGAGCATTCAAGGTGGTCTGGAATACATAAATGAGCTTGAGCAGGCCTTTGCTTCCCTTAAGGAAACGGAATATCCGCTCATCTCATTGCTTACCGAAATTCGTGCTCTCCAAGCGCAGCTTGAGCAATGGTACGAGGAAGAAGCGTTATAATCGAGGTAGACCTGCACGCTTTGGGCTTTTTCCCCATATGCTATCCATACAGATGGAATTAGCAAGAGGAGGAGATACCCTTGCCGCAATGGCTCTGCAATCAATTGACACGCGCTTTTCGCAAAAAGGACAGACGTCAGATCAAGCTGCTGAATGAATGCTGGTACTTTTACCGGAATTCCCCGGGCGAAGAAAACTCGAATGCCCGTTAGTGCACTGCAACCGATCCATAGGTATGACAATAAGCCGGACGCCCTGTCCGGCTTATTTTTGCATTTATTATGATGGCTGAATGGACGAATGTTATACTTATAGATCGCTGCGTTTAGCTGGCCAGGAGCCCTGAAGCTTCCGGAGAAAAACAATTTGTCCCGTATGATACGCATCATGCATGATTAAGCTAAGTATTCGCTGCGGCGATTCGATGATCTCCGCCTCCGTCATCACTTCCATCTTCTGTCGTAAAGCGGCATGAACATCCTGAAGCTGCTCCCGGGCCGTATTCCATGCCCCCTCACTTGTGTCATGAATAAGAAACGTCTCGTCATTGCCGATTCCTTCATTAGGAAGCGGCGTTCCTTCCAATCTCGCGAGCAGACGCTGCTTGTAATACAGCAAATGCTGAACGTTCTCCCAAATGGAATTTGCCGCCTGCCCTTCCGGTTTCCACAAAGCCTGCTCAACTGTTACGTCCTTCAGGGCAGGAAGAATCGGCGGATACCAATCCTCCTGCCCCATCGCATAATCCCAGTTTTGGAGCAGCAGTTCCTTCATGTTCATAACTATCGCCTCCGCATCAAATTTGTAACCAGTATAAACTAAATAGATTGTTACATAAAAATTAACACACTTCGGACCCCATTACAAGTAACTAGCAACATTAATGTTTACTTGTTACAATAATGAGATGAGAAAGGATGAGTTTCATGTTATGGGATGATTTTATAAACAGCGAATGGCATGACTGGAGGGGCAGCGGCCGATCCGAGGACCGGCTTGCCCGAGAGGATTGGCTCACCGATTTCATGAACCAATATCAGCTTCAAGTCAGCCTGCCCCTGGCCCCGGATGAGCTGGGGCAGTTGAGGGAGCTTCGTTCCCTCCTGTTAACGTGCGTTCAACACATCGTTGCGGGGGAGTCACCCTCTCCCATGGAGATAGAGCAATTAAACCGCTGGATGGCTGCTGGACCCGTTATTCGTCATCTGGAGATCGATGAGGAACAAAATTTGGCGCTGTCCTATATCCTCCAAAATCCTGGCCTGCAAGCAGCGGCTGCCGAGATTGCCGGCTCCTTTGCGCAAGCCATCGAGCAAGGCGAATTATCCCGGTTCCGCATCTGCACGAATCCCGATTGCCTCTGGGTATATTACGACGACACGCGTAACCGTTCCAAACGGTACTGCGACGATAAAATGTGCGGCAATCTGATGAAGGTCAGACGATTCCGGGCGAAGAAAAAACAGCAATCTTCGGACAGCGAGGACTAATCCGAATGCTTATGCTGCGCGCAGTATACCTCCACATCCATTTTGAAGAAACTGAGGTGAGTAATCATGAGCATCAAAAGGGTGACTCAAGCAGAATTGCCTTGGGTCAATCAACAATACGAGCACATCGGCTTTCAGCCAAGTTCACTGGACAATGAAATCATTGCCATCGTCATGTCGCAAAACAACTACGCAGGAGTCGGTCGATTGGTTAGACTTAATGAACACGAGGCGGAGCTCGGCGGTATTTATATTCTGGACAAGTTTAGAGGCCAGTCCCTCGCGCACGAAGTCGTCTCGTTTCTGGTGGAAGAATCCAAAAGACTAGGTTTAAAGACGGTTTACTGCATTCCATTTGAGGAGCTGCAGCATTTTTATAAGAAGTTTGGTTTTCATGAAGTCGATGTAAATGCTCCCGCAGTCGAACCCAAAATTTCAGCAAAATATCACTGGTGTCTCGAAAGATACGATAAAAAAGTACTGCTGCTAAAGCTGAACCATGGCTAAGCCAACCGCCAGGACATGCCCCGTTAGCTCTTACTCCAGATCAAGAATTATACAAAAAAAGAGCCGTTCTCCCCAAAGGAACTGCGCCTCCAAATGTTAGATCATCGCTAACAATTGGGGTACAGTTCAAGGAGTTACGGCTCTTCTTCTATTTTACGCAAGTTCCTATGACTGATCTTTCGGCTTGCGCATCGTCAATCCGACGCGGCCTTTCTTCAAATCTACATTCAGCACCCACACGGTAACGTTATCCCCCACAGAGACAACATCCATCGGGTGTTTGACAAACCCATCGCTCAGCTGGGAAATATGCACCAGTCCGTCGCTCTTGATGCCGATATCCACAAAGGCGCCAAAATCGATGACATTGCGTACCGTTCCCTGCAGCTCCATTCCCGGCATGAGATCCTCGATCTTCAGCACGTCCTGACGGAAAATCGGCAGCGGCAATTCCTCCCGCGGATCGCGTCCCGGGCGCTGCAAGCTGTCCAGTATATCACGCAGCGTCGGCACGCCAACCTCCAGCTTCACGGCAAGGTTCTCCGGCTGCTGGGCATCCAGCAGTTCAGCGAGCTCCTTGCTTCCAAGCTTGTCCAGACTTACCTGAAGCTCTTTGAATAAACGGTCAACCACCACATAGGATTCCGGGTGAATCGGGGTACGATCCAATATGTTCTCGCCTTCCGAAATCCGCATAAAGCCCACGCACTGCTCATAGGTCTTGGCACCGAGACGCGGGACCTTCTGGAGCTGCTTCCGGCTGACAAACTTCCCGTTCTCTTCCCGGTATTTCACGATATTTTTGGCAATCGTGGCATTGATGCCGGCCACATAGGATAGCAGTGACGGCGAAGCCGTATTCACATCCACCCCGACATGGTTCACCGCAGACTCCACGACGGCCTTCAGGCTCTCCTCCAGATGCTTCTGGGTTACGTCATGCTGATATTGGCCCACGCCGATCGATTTCGGATCAATCTTCACCAGCTCGGCCAGCGGGTCCTGCACACGGCGGGCGATCGAGGCCGCGCTGCGCTCGGCGACATCCAGGTCCGGGAATTCTTCCTGCGCCAGCTTCGAGGCCGAGTACACGCTTGCTCCCGCTTCATTGACGATGAGGTAGGCCAGCTCAGGGTCAGCAAGCTCCGCAATGACTTCTTCGGCTACGAACTGCTCCGTTTCACGGGATGCCGTACCGTTTCCAATGACAATAAGCTTGATGCCGTATTTGGCAATCAGCTCCTTAAACTTGGCGGCGGCCTCCTGCTTCTTGTTGGCCGGCGGCGTCGGATAGGTTACGGCCACCTCAAGCAGCTTGCCCGTATCATCGACCACTGCCAGCTTACAACCGGTACGGTAGGCCGGGTCAACGCCCAGCACACAGCGTCCCTTCACCGGCGGCTGCAGCAGCAGGCTGCGCAGGTTCCCGGCAAAGATGGAGATTGCCTGGTTCTCCCCTTTTTCCGTCAGCTCTCCCCGTACTTCCCGTTCAATCGATGGAGCAATGAGGCGCTTGTATGAATCCTCGATCACCGCCGTAAGAATGTCCGTGACGGCTGATGGACCTTTAAGCACCTGCTTGCCGATATACGCGTGAATGGATTCGGAAGGAACATCCAGCCCTACCTTTAGAATATTCTCGCGCTCTCCCCGGTTAATGGCCAAAATCCGGTGCGGCGGCATTTTCTTCGCCAATTCCCGGTAATTGTAATAGTTCTCGTATACGGATTCCACTTCGGTATCCTTCGCCTCAGAGGTCAATATGCCGTGGTCCAAGCTGTATCTGCGAACCCAGGAACGAACGGTTGCGTCATCGGCAATGTTTTCAGCCAGTATATCCATCGCGCCTTGCAAAGCCTCTTCTGCCGAAGCCACACCCTTCTCCTCATCCACATACTTGGCTGCCTCAACCATCACATCAGCCTGCTTCGGCTGCGACCATATCCACTCCGACAGCGGCTCAAGCCCTTTTTCCTTGGCAACGCTTGCCCGGGTTTTACGCTTTTGCTTATACGGACGGTAGAGATCTTCTACCTCCTGCAGCTTAACGGCGGCCGTAATCGATGCCTTCAGATCTTCCGTCAGCTTGCCTTGCTCCTCTATGATGCGGATGACTTCCCGCTTACGGATCTCCAAATTGCGCAGATAGCCAGTCCGCTCTTCAATATAACGTAATTGGTTCTCATCCAGTTCGCCTGTCATTTCCTTACGGTAACGCGCAATAAACGGTATGGTATTGCCCTCATCCAGAAGTTCAACGGTCGTGCGCACCTGTTTTTCGGACAATTGAAGCTCCTTCGCGATCTGCTTCACGATCCGTTTCGATTCTTCCTTGCGAATCTGTTCCTCATTTACTTCCACAACAGCTTCTAATTCAGACAATGATATCCCTCTTTCTTCAATGAAACTATATTTGCTATTATCCCAAACTTAAGCGCTCATTTCCACTACATCGCTCACTTCATAAGGCTTTAAGCTGCTTTTAATGTCAATTTCATCTGATTTTAAGATTTAATTTATATTCTTAGTGTACGAAAATGCTGCTGCCGGATATCCGCACCTCATTACAATTAGGGGGTCACCTTAGATGAATGACAAATATGCGATTGCCTGGTCCGTTGTCTGCCTTTTGTTTATCGTTGCGGCGGTCACAACGGCCTACATCCTCATACCTACAAACGCGTAAACCGCCGCTCTCTTAGTCTCATGCATCCATTGCCGTGCCCTTCGAACATACCCTCCATATAAAAACCCTCAAGGAGTTAGTCCTTGAGGGTTTTTAGTCATAACATTCTATGTGGAAAACGTTAGCGCTTGAATGGAATCAAAAATCAATCAAGCCCAGACTTATTTGCAGGGAATCATCCACCTTACTCATCATTTCATCATCAAGATGGGTGATTTTGTCGGTTAGCCGCTGCTTATCAATCGTCCGGATCTGCTCTAGCAAAATGACGGAATCCCGGTCAAATCCATGCGACGCCGCGTCGATTTCGACGTGAGTCGGCAGCTTGGCTTTTTGAATCTGTGCCGTAATGGCTGCAACAATCACAGTCGGACTAAACCGGTTGCCGATATCGTTCTGAATGACAAGGACTGGCCTTACGCCGCCCTGCTCAGAACCGACAACAGGTGATAAATCCGCAAAAAATACGTCGCCCCGTTTAACGATCACTGTCTACACCCCGCTTACTAAGCGGTCTAGAGTGTTGTCTGCATCTTCCTCCGCGTGAAACGCCTCAGAAGCCATGGTCAGGTTAATTTTGGCCATTTCCATATAACCCCGCTGCATGGATTCACGAATGTAACGTTTCTTCCGTTCATTCAGGTACAACTTCATGGCTTGCCTAATAAGCTCACTGCGGTTGGAATTTTCCAGCTGAGCGATCCCGTCCACTTCCTGCAAAAGATGATCCGGTAAACTGATCATGATTCGTTTGGTGTTCTGCATATTGGCCACCCTCTATTACACCCCCACAACCTTCTCGCCCTGTGCACCAGTATTACATTATTCAAGGAAAATTATACAAAAGAATATATATGCCGAAGGTATATCAAGTATGCTGCATATCATTATAAACTACAATCGACACTTTCGTACAGACTTAAACGACATATTCCTAATTCGGGAAGATCTGTACTTATTCCTTCTTTCCTGAATAAATTACTTATGGTGACTTGACTTTTAAAGGTTGCTCCAGAGTGCATTTACGGTCTTCACGGGTATATCATTGCGTATATACTGACGTGGTACCCGGTGGGCAATCATGCAGACGACCTCGTAGTGGATCGTCCCCAGCTTGGACGCCAGCTCATCTGCCGTAATGCATTCGTCAGACTGCTGACCGATGAGTACAACCTCTTCACCAGCTTTAATTTGTTCCGCCTCATCGGCGAAAGGTTTGAGCGATACCATACATTGGTCCATACAGATGGTTCCGACAACAGGGACGCGGCGGCCGCGTATCAGTACTTCCACTTTACCGCTCAGCATACGAGAGAAGCCATCGGCGTAACCGATGGGGAGGGTTCCAATTTGCTCTTCCTCCTCCGTTACATACTTCGTCCCGTAGCTGATACCGGAATGCGGAGGTAAATTTTTGACGTAGACAAGCTTTGTCTTTAACGTCATGACAGGGCGGAGGCTCACTGTTTTTCGATTCACCTCGTCCGAAGGATACAGTCCGTACAAGCTGATGCCGACACGAACCATATCATAGGATAATTCGGGTGTATCAATCGCAGCAGCGCTGTTGCCCGTATGTATGAGCGGGATATGGTAGTCCTTATCCCGAAGAGCGTCCGCTACGCCCTGAAAACGGCGGTACTGTCCCAACGTATAGTCTTTGTTCTTTTCATCCGCTCTTGCAAAATGGGTAAACATTCCTTCGACAACAACCTGCGGCAGCGAAAATACTTCTTCTATAAAAGAAATTGCATCTTCGCCTGGAAGCAGGCCCAAACGACCCATTCCGCTGTCAATCTTGATGTGTACCTTGAGTGGCTTCTCCGGCTGGACCGGCAGTGCCTTTATCGCTTGGAGCACTTCCGAACTGAACAGGGTTATGGTTACATCATGCTCATAAGCGATCTCTACAGCCTCCGGTGGTGTATATCCGAGCACCAGGATCGGGCTGGAGATGCCTCCTTGCCGAAGCTCGAGCGCTTCATCCAGGAAAGCTACGCTTAAGTAAGCCGCCCCCAGTTGCTGAAGTTCGCGTGCCACTTCTACAGCTCCGTGACCATAGGCGTTAGCCTTCACACAAGCAAGCAATTTCATGTGGCTTGGCAGCGCCTCACGAAAAGCGTTATAGTTGGCGCGCAGATGGTCCAGGTTGATCTCCGCCAGGGTAGGTCGATATATCGCTTGCAATTCCAGTCACCTTCTTACCATTTTGAAAAAAGCATTATGCTTTACATTAGATTAATGGTAATGTTCCCGGGGGCAACTGTCAATTGAGGCAAATTGCTTATTTATGAGGCTCGTGGTTCCCCCCGGGTGCGAAACTTGGTGAAACATCGGAATCTATGCAAGAAATAGTGATGAGCCCACGGATGGAGTTCCTTTATTTGGAAAATAGGCGAATGGCCTCATTGTCGGAATTTTGCCCTCCTTCAATGCTCGGTATCCGCCTACTTCGTATTATTTACCCGATTCTCCCTGCATGGAAGCAGCGACTTTCTTCATTTCTTCAACAGGCAGGTTGGCGCTCGTAATTCGGTATTCCACGCCTTCCGAATTCCAGGTCAGCGTTCTTTGCTGATCGCCGGTGAGCAGGCCAACCGTTGTGAAATCGATATTCACGGCCTCGCCCGGTACGAGGGAAACCGCACGATCCACCGGTCTGGATTCCATAATCGTGTATTGATACACACCGTCATACTTCAGAATAACCGCATGATCCTTGCTCTCCGGAACTTCCATCGTGTCTTTGTTCGTGACCCCTGCAGGCACATATTCCGGATAGATGATGCCAAAGGATCCCATATCGCGACCCGAAGCCGCTTCCGTCAAACCTTCGGTTCCCTGAGTGCCGTTACCTTCCGTACTGGAAGCCACCGGTACCCCGTTCTCGTCCACTTCCGCCATGGTCCCCTTCGCATCGTTCATGGCACTTAGATTCTTGTTCGTATCAAATGAATCCTTGGTCAGGTTCGTATCAAAGGTAAAGGTGTTGAATTTCACCTCAACAACCACATTCGCTTCGGAATCCGACACTTGTACCTGTTTCGGCGTGTAGTTGTCCTTGGCGAGCCAAATCTTCTGACGAATCAAGGAATGGCTGTGGTAATTGGCGGCCACATCAAACACGTAACTATCCTTATCCTCGGCAAACTGACGGGTGTTGTCGCTCAGAATGCTGCTGAGCAGCGTTTGGTACAGATATACCTGTCCCTGATTATCCGGCCAGTCGCTCTTGAAGCGGAAGCTCTTGTTTAAGCTCGGCGTCAGAACGAACACGCCGTCATCGTTGCGAA
Source organism: Paenibacillus sp. FSL W7-1332 (assembly GCF_037969785.1). Classification (NCBI taxonomy): domain Bacteria; kingdom Bacillati; phylum Bacillota; class Bacilli; order Caryophanales; family Paenibacillaceae; genus Paenibacillus; species Paenibacillus sp. FSL W7-1332. The sequence continues at coordinate 6,159,283 of NZ_CP150209.1, forward strand.
GCACGATTTGCGTAATATCCTTTTGCCCATTGGTTAAGCTGATCCGGTAATAAGATGGAGACTGGTACCATACCTCAACCTGATACTCCTGCGGCGCCGAACCGGTATGTATGGTCATAACGCCCGCTCCCTGGTAAGCGCCCTTGGCACTTTCCAGCTTATCAGCCACCTTGCCCAGATCCTTTACAACGCTGTCTGCATTCTTCTTCCCGCATCCCGCCAGTATTGTTGTTAAGCATAATACTACCGCGAGCAGCACCCATGAAATCCGGCGCATGTCATCATCCCCTTCAACACTTGTTTTGACTTGATTGATACATGTCTATGAGGGACTTGGTCACATTATGCAGACTAGCCTGACAAGCACCGCTGCGTTCCGGACTCGGCAGGCATTTACACTTCGCTTAAACGAAAAAAGAGCCGAGATTGAATCCGTCGATCGCTGATTCATCCTCGGCTCGATATATGAAAATAATCAGTACAAACCCTCTTCTTATAGGACTCTGTAAGTATAGAAGCTGATCGACCTTAGCCAACTCTAAGGGGCTGTGTGCATAGAAACGGACTTCTCAGCAGCCGTATTCGTATAAGGCGCGAACCATTCCTCATCTACATTGTCAGGTGACGGAAGACTACGGGTAGTCGAGTCAAAGACCCAGAAGATCCCCACGCTGAGCACGGCGATTCCGCATCCCGCGATAATGGAGTAACTTGCCGCAACCACGCCAAGGGCGCCTCCGATTAGGCTGCCAAGCGGCATGGCAATTCCGCTGAGTCCGCTAGCTGCCGCGAACACCGTACCCAATCTTTTCTCGGGTATTGCCTTCTGAATGACCGAATTGATGATAACGTTCGTAATCCCTCCGGGAAACCATGCCAGACCGTACACCAGAACGACAAGCCAAGTCCAAGGGGTGAATACGCTGAGACACCAGGCAGCGCCCGATAAACAGAACGCTCCGGCAAAAATATAACCAAGGGGCAGGCGCTCCAGCTTCAAATATGGAGCCAGGATCGCCCCCAGCAAACTTCCGAAAGCCTGGGCCATGAGCAATATACCGTAGACGCCGGCTCCGCCGAGGCTGTCGGCAAACGCTGGCATAACCGTAAAGGTAGCGCCGCCCGCAGCATTGATGACAATCATCCCCATTTGTACCCGTGCGAGCGGGGTTGCCAGAATGTAGCGAAGACCTTCCTTCATGTCCACCCAATAATTTTTAAGGGCATTAACCTTAGGTTTTGAAGTTAAGGTATTGTTCATTGATGTTTTATTATCGTTGTTATCCGAAGTTTTGATGGATTTCTTGATTTTCAATTGCGAGAATAACAGCGCTCCGATGAAGAAGCCAATGGAATTCCACAAGTAAAGGGATACTGCGCCCAGCACAATAATCAACACGCCGGATATTGCGTTGCAAGCGACATCGATGCCTTGATAGGCTAAGGAGAACAGCGAGTTGCCTTGCGTCAGCTGCTTCTTATCGAGAATTTTGGGAAGGGCCGACATTTGGGCCGGATATACCCACATATTCAGCGTGGACAGAATCGGTGTAATCGCCAGTACAACGCCGACCGTCAGAAAGTCGAAATAAAATGCAAGCGGAACGATCAACAGAAGAAGCGCCTGAAATAACTGGGTGTACACCAGAAGCCCCCGTATAGGAACGCGGTCAATCATCGGACCGGATAGCAGTTGAATGATTCGGGGCAGAATCGAGAGGAAGCCGGCAAGCCCCGTATACAGCGTCGAGCCTCCGAGATCGTACACCAGCCACATGGCCGCTACCGCGTACAGGCTGTCGCCGATATTCGTAAGAATTCGGCCAACGAACAACAGCAGGAAATTGCGATTTTTTAATATTTCCATAGAGGAACACTCCTTGATTTAAAGTTTAGTAGTTTTGGAGAGAAGAGGCTCTGGAAGCCCCTTCCTAATCGGACGTTTCCGTCGAAACCACGTTGATCCCGACGGCATACTCCTTACTGTCTTTCCCTTTGGTCGTGAGGGTTTTGTTCACCCATTTTTCAAGCAGCTCCTTGAATTCCGTTGTCATCTCTTCATATTGGTCTGCGTCCAACTGCAGCCTCAAGCTGATTCTTGTACGGGTCGCCGCTGCGTAATCTTCGGCAAGAACCGGGTCCATCGTTTGCGTTCCCTTGGTGTTAAACCACTTCGCTTTGGATTTATAATATTTTTCTACGATGCCGCCGACCGTCCGGGTCTCCACCAAATCTATCAGCCCGCCGTCATATAACTTCTGAATATGATAGTGGATGCTCCCCGGCGAATCTCCCAATTCATCCGCTACTTGCTTTGAGGTTTTGGCCGTATCCAGTATGGTTCCGAGAATTTTTACCCGCTGGGCGCTCCCGAGCAGCTTTGCTTGTTCCACCGATATTTCGATGCTTTGATTTTGATCTTGTTCCATAGCTCAACACTCCATTCTAAATTCATTCTAATTACGTAAATTATACGGTTATTTTCGTTCATTCCATTTTAATTTATCATTCTAATTTTTTAGATCGGTATGACACAATAATAAACCACCTATTACCATTTGTAAATAGGCGGCTTATAAATTATTTATTTTTTCCTTATACGGGTTTGACCATATGATAATAAACATGCCCGTTAATCATGATTTCCTTATCCGTTTTATATCCTCTTCTGTCGTACAAAGAATGGGCGCGATGATTGTCCGTTACCACAGCGAGAGCAATTTTACGATACGTAAGCTCCTTTGCCCGGTTCTCTGCATGATCGATGAGCGCCGAACCGATTCCCTTTCCTCCAAACCGCGGAGAAACGGATAACGTATCGATATAATACTCATCCTCGTCTGCCTCTTTGTCCAGCGCTGCGGAAGGGTCATTCTTAAGCTTCCGCAAACGATCCAGAATCGGACGATCCAATTCGGCCGCTTGATCCCCGCCGTAAGCAACGATAATGCCCGCTACCTCGCCGTCGATCTCTTTCACGGCAGCCTGACGGTAACTGAGCCTGCCCTCGTCTGCCCGGAAATATTGCTCCAGCACTTCAAGCACTTTCTCTTCACTGTCTTCCCCTGTTAATTGATGCGCCACATCGTGCAGTGCGTCATACAGCAGCCTTACCGCTGCAGCTGCATCCTGTGGTCTAGCTGATCTGATGCTCATGCCTATTCATCCTCCGATTACAATTCAATGCATTTTCATATTTCAAGTATCCCAGTCCTCAACCTCATAAAACAGCTCCATCTCAGACGATGCTGTAAAAGAACGCCGTTTAACTTCAGGATCCCCGATCTTCTCGTGCAGTCCAAACCCTCTTGATACCTTGAACGTAAAAGACAAGCCATGAGGTACCATTGCACTTCCTCTATATATGCCATCTCCGCAGTACGGAATCTCAAATCCGGCATAGATCGTGGAGGAAGCCGGTGTGGAAGGCGGTACCTTCACCTGAATCGTGATTTTCACAAGCTCAGGCAGTTGTTCCACGATCGTAATCTCTTTATCTGCGCTCAAGCTTCCCATCTGCAGCGTAACCCGGGTACTGCCGGATGTTCGAGGCTTCATCGTTCCGTCCGGCAGCAGCGTGAGCAATTCCGGCTCCTCGACATGGTAGGTTCCGTTCATCAACGATTGCACAAATCCGCTGTCGTATGTAATGACCGGGTTCAGTTGCTTGACGGGTCCGTTCACCCCTACGACGCCATCTCCATGCAGCTTTATCGAGGCTGGTTCTCCAATGTCGCCGAAAAAATACAGCAGCGGCGCTTGCGCTCTGCCTGCCCAGTCGCTTTGGCTGTGAGCCGCTCCCGGATCAAGGAACAGCATGAGATCTTCCCCAGGCACAAACCCGTCTTGGATCAAACGTTCTGCTTCCTCCCGTGCGTATTTTTCCATGAAGACCCCTTCCGCGCCGCCCATATCAAGCCATATCTTAAGATTGGGATGCGTCCCGTATCTTTCATAAAAGGGATGTTCCTTAAGCTCTCCCTGAGCATCAAAATGAGCTTTGACGACATAAGGAGACATGACCGCTATACTTCCGAACACGTCCGGTCTTCTAAAGCCGATATTGTAGGTAACGATCCCGCCCGCAGACGAACCCATCATGGCCGTGTGCTGAGGGCCCCTCAACGTGCGAAAGTTCTGATTGATATAGGGTATAACTTCTTCAATAATAAATAATTCGTAGCGTTCGCCGGCAAACGGGGGATCAAACACCTCATGCATCCTTGGATTGTCATGGAAGTATTCATTCAGTCTTTGATGAGGAACCGTTGCGATGCCAACGATCATAATCTCCTGCATTCGTCCCTCGGAAACCAGCCGATCCGCGGTGACGTGCATATCCCAGGAACCGCCTCTCTCATCCGCTGAAAATACATGCTGCCCGTCATGCATATAGAGTACGGCATAATGCTTATCCGTATTCTCATGATAACTGGGTGGAAGATATACATACAAACTTCGGGTATTGCCTAAGTTAACCGATGGAAAATCTGCAATTTCTACCATTCTTGAGGACATACTGACCATTCTAACCCCTCCTGACTATTTTTGCACCACATACGCTTGTTTCCCGATAATTCACTCCAGGCGATGCCAGATAACAAAAAAGAGGCACAACCCGATAAAATCAGGTTGTACCTCTTAGGTAAGCATTGCCTTACTTCACATTATACTGGGTAAATTCCCCATTTTCAATATCAGGATTTGCCTTCTGGCGGCTCTTTCGGCACATAATTAAAGATCTCGCCATCCACAAAAGTATCAATCAATCGTTCCAGCCATTTATAATAAGCAACGGCCTCACGCATCTTCGCCTGATCCTCTTGCAGCACCGCTGTCAGTTCTTCATCATCTTCATGTGCTATACGGAGCTTCTCCGTTTCGTCGAGCGCTTTGCGCAGAACCAGAATGTTGCTCTCCACCGATTTTCTCCACTTAATATCAAAGAAATCCACAAAGCTCTGGTACCAGTCATACTCCACTTCATACAAATCCTTGCGGGAACCCTTCTCCCACACCTTGTTTACCATTTTATAATCGAGCAGCGTCCGCACGCCTGTACTCATGCTGGTCTTGCTCATCTTCATTTCCTGTCCCATTTCATCGAGGTTCATCGGTTTATCCGCAAAATAAAGCAATCCGTATAAATGTCCCGTTGAGAGTGGAATGCCGTACAAATCCATATTCCGTCCAATATTTTCAATGACACGCTTACGAATCTTATGCACGGCTGCCTGCCGTTCATCATCTAAATGGTACAAGCCCATGCTTGCAGCCTCCTCTTTCTGTAGCCATCCAAGAAGTCATGTCAATATAACAAAACTAGGTGGACTCGAAGTGTAGTGTGAACGTTCTCCATGAAATCTAAACAAGCCCCGATCCACACACATTCTCTGATCTATTGTAGGGAAAGCTATTTTAAAAGTAAAGAAGATCGCTCTAGAGGATATTGGAGCATATGGGAGCATTTCAAAGGATAACTTTGTACAGTTTTTACTGTACGTTCTTTATGTACGGATATAACGTTTGATACTTTACGTATCGGTTGTTACAATGGGTGACATGGGTTTACGAGACGACAGGAATAAGAAGACTCGGTCAAATGGACGCGTCTCTATACAATAAAAGGAGGAGTACTTTTGGCTATTCTGCAAGTTAACAAAGTCAGCAAGTTGTTCGGCGCGAATCCGGAACAAGGGATTCAATTGCTGGAGCAAGGCTGGAGTAAAGCGCGAATTGCGAAAGAGAAGAACATAACGGTTGGCGTTAACCGTGTCAGCTTCGATATTCACGAAGGCGAGATTTTTGTCATCATGGGGCTGTCAGGCAGCGGTAAATCTACATTGGTCCGTTTGCTAAATCGGTTGATTGAACCAACATCGGGCGAAATATTGATCCACGGCAAAGATCTCCGAAAAATGAACAAGGAACAGCTGCGTGAAGTACGACGCAAAAAAATCAGCATGGTGTTCCAGAAATTCGCCTTGTTCCCTCATCGTTCGGTTGTAGAGAATGTGGAGTACGGATTGGAAATTCAAAAGGTACACAAAAGCAAGCGGCACGAAGCAGCCATGAAATCGCTTGAGCTTGTAGGCTTGAAGGGCTGGGAGGAAAAGATGCCCGATCAGCTTAGCGGCGGTATGCAGCAGCGTGTCGGGCTAGCCCGCGCACTCGCTAATGATCCCGAGATTCTGCTAATGGATGAGGCCTTCAGCGCACTGGATCCGCTCATTCGCAGAGACATGCAGGACGAGTTGATCGAGCTCCAGGATAAAATGAAAAAAACCATCGTGTTCATCACGCATGACCTGGACGAAGCTCTTCGAATCGGCGACCGCATTGCCTTGATGAAGGACGGTTCGATCGTACAGATCGGAACGCCGGAAGAAATCTTGACCCAGCCTGCCAACGATTACGTTGAGCGGTTCGTGGAAGATGTGGATCTGTCCAAGGTGCTTACCGCTTCACGCGTTATGCGCCGTCCGGAGACCATTACGATGGATCGTGGACCTCGCGTTGCGCTGGAGCTTATGCGTGAACGGGGGATCTCGAACCTGTTCGTCATCGACCGTTCCAAGAAGCTGCTTGGCGTCATTACGGCCGAAGATGCTTCGAATGCCATGAAAAATAACCTTAAGCTTGCGGATATACTCATCACGGATGGCCCGAGTGTTGGACCCGATACATTGCTAAATGAATTGTTTGAAATTACGAGCATGGCTAAAGTACCGTTGGCCGTTGTGGATGAGAATGGCCGATTGATGGGCGTTATCGTCCGCGGTGCTGTACTTGGTGCCCTGGCCGGAGAAAGCAAAAGCGAGGAGGTGACGCAAGATGCCTAAGATCCCTCTCGCAAGCTGGGTTGATTCCTTGGTCGAATGGATGGGAGACGTCTTCTCCGGATTCTTTGACGCCATCTCCTTCATCATCGAAAACATCGTGCAGCTGTTTACGGATTTGTTCATGCTGCCTCATCCGTATCTGTTCATTGTCATCCTGGCCGTCATTGCCTACCTATTAGGCCGTCTGCCGTTGACTTTGTTCACAGCCATCGGTTTTCTGCTCATCGATAACTTGGGTTACTGGTCACAGACCATGAGCACGCTCAGCCTGGTTATCACAGCAGCCTTAATCTCCGTTATACTGGGTGTTCCGCTGGGTATATGGGCGGCCTACAGCAAGTCGGCATCCCGCGTGATCATACCGGTTCTTGATTTTATGCAAACTATGCCGGCATTTGTGTACTTGCTCCCTGCCGTTACATTCTTCAGCTTGGGCGTGGTTCCCGGGGTTATCGCTTCGGTTATTTTCGCCATACCGCCAACGATTCGCTTGACCCGTCTTGGCATTATGCAAGTATCAGGTGAACTGACGGAGGCTGCAGATGCATTCGGTTCGACTTCCGGACAAAAATTGTTCAAGGTTCAGCTTCCGCTGGCCATGCCAACCTTGATGGCCGGCATTAACCAGACCATCATGCTGTCCTTGTCGATGGTCGTCATCGCTTCGATGATCGGTGCCCAAGGTATCGGTGCCGAGGTCTACCGGGCCGTAACGCAGCTGCAAATTGGTAAAGGTTTTGAAGCTGGCTTGGCTGTCGTCATTTTGGCGATTGTCCTTGACCGCTTTACACAAAATATATTTAAAACGAAAAAAAGGGGTGCTTAATTTGAAGAAACAGAAGTTTTGGTTGCTGCTCAGCTTGGCTGCTATTCTGGTTCTGTCTGCTTGCGGACAGGGCGGAAATGGCGGAACGGATGGAACGACGGACAAAGGGGCTGAAGGCGGTTCAACTGCTTCCCTCGGTGAACAAGTGAAACATGAAATCATCGGTATTGATCCAGGTGCAGGCATTATGAAGGCGACCGCAGCGGCTATTGAGGAATATGGATTGACCGACTGGAAACTGGTCGAAGGCTCCGGAGCTGCCATGACGGCAACCCTTAACAAAGCCATTAAGAATGAGGATCCGATCATTATTACCGGTTGGACTCCGCACTGGATGTTCTCCAAGTATGACCTGAAGTATCTGGAAGATCCGAAGAAAGTATTCGGTGAAGCGGAAGAGATTCACACCGTTGTCCGTCTTGGACTGAAAGAAGATCATCCGGACGCTTACAAGTTCCTAAGCAATTTCAAATGGACGTCCGACGATATGGGTCAGATTATGACGGCGATTCAAGAAGGCCAAGACCCTGAAGCTGCCGCGAAGGAATGGGCAGACAACAATGCGGAGAAAGTCGACGCCTGGCTCGAAGGCGTTCAACCCGTTGACGGCAAAACCTTCAAATTCAGTTATGTCGCTTGGGATTCCGAGATCGCCAGCACCAATCTGCTGAAAGTGATCATGGAAGACAAGCTCGGATACAAAGTTGAGGCGCTTCAAGTCGAAGCAGGCCCAATGTGGACCGGCGTTGCCAACGGCGACGTGGATGCAACCGTAGCAGCATGGCTTCCGTTGACGCATGCAGACTACTGGGATAAGTTCAAGGACCAAGTCGAAGACCTTGGCGCTAACATGGAAGGCGTAAAAACCGGCCTGGTGGTTCCGTCTTATGTGGAAGCCAATTCTATTGAGGATTTGAAGTAACGATGAAAGCCATCCCATGGTTTGTGGGATGGCTTTCTTTTTTTGGTGGTCAAGATTAGTCGGCCTGTTCTGGGAGGATGTATCCGTTCCGGTCGCTGTTGAAACCAGGAAAACGGGATGATATTCTTGCGGTATTTTCCCGGTTTCAAAGGCGAACGCCAGGTCTCCTCCACGCATACATCCTCTGTTCCTAAGTACGGCCTCCAATCTTTCCACCCACCAAAAGAGAGCCATCCCTATCGTCTGGGATGGCTTTTTTGGGGGCTGGGCGCGGGAGGGGCTAAGCTGACCACTGCTAAACGGTCAGCTGCCTGATTCTTGCCGGGCAAGCTGTGACTCCTCTTAGGACTCACAGGCTTGCCAGGCTAACTTCCTTGCCCTGTCGGGGGCTTGCAGCTTTCCCCGTACGGCCTCGACATTGCACTGCTTCAGCTTGTCCCTCGCTCACAAAAAAGATCATGCCCACAGATGGGCATGATCTTTTTTGTACCATATAAACACTACTCTTTAATCGTTACCGTCACGGGAGAGTATTCGGCAATGACGGTTTGCCCATGCACGGATACGCTGCCCTGTGGCGTAAGGTCTTTTTCGGTCATGATGCCCAAAGCGATGGTGAACTTATTAAACTTGATCGGGATGTTTTTCTCCCGGCGGATCTCTTCGCCGTTCACGTAGAAGATCGCTTCGTCCTCGGCACGGTTATACGTAATTTTGTACGTGTTGAATTCCCGCGGTGTAAAATGCGTATCTTCCTCTTTGAAAATGCAGAAGTAACGGGTCTTGTCCGATTCCGGCACCTGCACGCCCGGGAACGGCAGGACGGCATACACGCTGGCATACTTGTCGTTCGAAGCAAAAAAGTCCAGGGCTGCACCCGTGCTGAAATCAAGCAGATTCAACGATACGTAGCCGTCGTACAAGTCGCCGGGAACCGTACCCTGGGTGCGTGCCCGAATTTGCAGCTCGAACGTGACTTCACCGGATTCCGGCACCTCCACCTCTTCGTTGGAATAATACATATGCTTGGCATTATCGAGAATTTGGATTTGATCATTCTGGCGGCTGAGCGGTGCCCGCACGTACAGGATTCCGTTGCGGACGATCACGACTGCATTCGGCTCGCGATATTCCCAGAATGAACCGTCCGGCAGCGGAAAACCGCCGATCTTCCAAGTCCCGGTCTCGGATAGGATAGAGTGAAAATCACCAAAAACGCGTTGTTGTTCCATCTAATTCCCCTTCTTCCTTACAAAGTCTGAATGATTCCTTGAATGATCAATGACAGGATCAGCACGCCGCCGCAGCGCATGGTGGTCATCGTTGACGCACCCATCAGCGGTAAATACGCTTCGGAACGGTTGTTGTCCTTCAGTCTTCCATAGACAAGATACAACGGAATCATCGTAAGCAGTGCAATCAATGCGTACGGCGGGAGCGCCCCGGCCAATACGCAGGCTATCAAAGACAAGCAGGCCAGCAGCAGCAGAACTCTCGAGAAGCTCAGCGCTCTTTTTTCACCCCATACCACTACCAGGGTCTTCTTCCCGGCCTGACGATCCGCCTGCCAATGCAAAAAGTGATGATTAAACAAAATCAGCGTTGTCAGCAGCCCAATGGGCAGTGACAGCAGCAGCGCCCGAACATCCATATGTGAGGTTTGAACGTAGTATGCGCCCATCACCGGTAAAATACCAAAGGATAGCAAAATCGCAATCTCGCTGAAACCCTTGCCGCGGTAACCGAATTGAATCGGTGGTGCGACATAGAAATAAGCGATCAGCCCGCCAAGTCCGCCAAAGATGAAGGCCCACCAACCGCTGATCAAACTGAGGATAATGCCGCTCAGCGCCGCAATCCCGAACAGCGTCCAGGTAACGATCTCGAATTTACGGAGCGACCAGACGCCCTTCGTAAGAAAACCGGAATTCGTGGAGATCGCATCTACATGCTCCTGCGCTTCCGTATCCGTTCCGTTCTTATAGTCCCACAAATCATTCACCATATTGGAGAACAGATGGGCAGCGCCGCTCCCGATCAAGGTCAATAAAAAGAGGCCGATATGAAATTCACCCGTCCATACATAAGCCCCGAGTGCTCCTAAAGCAACCGGAATCAGCATAACGGGAATCACTTTGATTCGGGAAGCTTTTTTAAACTGTTCAAGGGCATCCACGTGGTTATGCTCCTTTCCTTCTATAATACAGAATAGAACGCCTGCAGGCAGCTGCAGACGTTAACGTTGTGAAACATGGAACTTGCATAAATAAGAATATCATAATTGTCGAACTTTGTAATCCGTTTGTTAGAACTTGGCTACGCAGCCATTATACCGATGAACGTTCGATCAGTTCGAAAGCAAGCTCCTTGCGAATCGGCTCTTTCCGCTCCCCTTGAATATGCGCATACAGCATTTTGAAGGCCTCCGAACCCATATCAAAGAGTCGGTTATCAATCGTGGTGAGACCCAGCATTTTTCCGATCGGTTGGTTATCGAAGCCAATGACAGCGAGCTCTTGCGGAATGGACAGTCCTCTCTTCTCAGCTTCATAGATCAAACCCGCGGCCACATGGTCACCCGTTACCAATAAACTACTTGGACGTTCCTCCATAGCGGACAGCCGATCCATGATTGCCGCACCGTCTTCCAGATCGATACAGCCATCCAAAATCCATTCTTGGCGGTAAGGCTCCCCGATCTCTTTAAGGACTTCTTTATATGCCACTTGGCGTGCTCTCGTGCTCGGACTGTCCAGTCTTCCCACCGTGAAGCCGATGCGTCGATGCCCCCGCTTTATCAAAAATTGCATGGCACTGCGAAATGCCTCAGCATGGTTTATATATATAGAAGAAAATAATCGTTCACCCGCATCCTGACAGCATACAATCGGTCCATAAGCACAATAGGCCTCGATCTGTTTCGGAGTTACGGCCGATGATAAAATAATAATGCCGTCAATCTCGCGGTTTCGCAGCATCTCCAGCACTTCCACTTCCTTGTCCGGCGCATACCCGGTTTGGCACAGGATTAGGCGATAGCTAGCGGCAAGCGCTTCTTGGCCGGCTCCCTCCATCAGCAAGGAGAAGTAGGCATGATTAATAAACGGCAGCATGATAGCAATATTCATCGTTTTCCCTGTAATCAGATGAACCGCGTTCATATTCCGGGCGTATTTCAACTGTTTCATGGTCTCCAACACGCGTGTCCGCTTATCTTCCCTGACATAGGGATGGTTGTTCAGCACCCGGGATACCGTTGAGACCGATACGCCTGCCAGCTTGGCAATCTCTTTAATGTTAGCCACAATCCATCAAGCCCCCTCATCCACCGGTTCCTTCCTGATACTATCATGTTTGCTTTCCCTATTCAAAGGGAGGCATTCCGGGAGTAAAGAGCGGATACGTTCGAGTGCACACAATACCCACGCATTGCTTTTTTTTAATACGATTACACAATATCACCCCTATGGAGGTATCGGCATGTCAAAACTGTTCAAGACACTGGGAGCTATATGGCTAGCCTGGCGATCAGAAACCACCCCTTGGAAATTCCAGGGCTAATCTCAGCGCACTGAAGGGCTATAAGATGAATGCAAAAGATGAACAACGATAAAAAGAAGTCTTGATCTGGTATGCTTTTCATACTTTACACTGAGGTTGGGTGGAAACCTTCATTCATTGTCAGCGTGACCGGCAAGGGCGTGATGGCAAGAGCAAGGCTTCTGCCTTTTTAGCATGATACGTGAAACTTGGATCTTGTCCATTACGTTATCCTTGTCAAAAGGAGCTGATGGAAGATGGAGACGTTCGGCAGAGGCTGCCTGTACATTATAATGGGTATGGTTGGATTGTTGCTGCTTGCCATTCTATTGGGGACGACGATTACGATCCCCTGGTTCATCTTCATTCCGCTTATCATCATTGCCTTTGCTATAGCTGCATCCAAGAGCAAGAACAAGGATGATGATTAAGCGAACCAGCGGATAAGCCGCCGGATGCTAGAGAGGTTGCTACCCGTCGTTATCAGACCCATATACGAATTTAGACCCGATCAACGCTTCTCTAGCCACTGTACATGAAAAAGACTCCCTTCATGGGAGCCTTTTTTCTTTCCTTATGATTCCGATCATTCTTTTTCTTACTCGTTCGTCGCTAACCCTATTATAAATGAATATCAATAGAGACGCTTGTTGTAACTATCCTGTAATCCCCGAATAACCGACTCCTCCGTCACACTATCTTGATTCACATGATCCGTAATGATCTTGGACGGATTCGGCAGCTGTTCGCCTGATATCCAGGAATCGGGATTCCATGCTTGCGAGCGTATGAAGGCTTTTGCACAGTGCATATAGCATTCCTCAACCGAGACCCCAATGCCAAGCCATGGCCGTTTGCCTTGCACGCTAAGCCGATCCAGGATTTCTTCATCCCTTACCAAGACGGCACTGCCGTTAACACGCAGGGTCTCCTTCAAACCCGGTATGACAAACACGATGCCGACCCTCGGGTTGGTCAGGATATTTCGCAGCGAATCAAAGCGTCGATTTCCCGGCCGTTCCGGAATAACCAAACAGGATTCATCCATCACATGCACAAACCCCGGTGCATCTCCCCTGGGCGAAGCATCGCAGTAACCGGATGCGTCCGAAGTAGCCATAAATAGCAGCGGACTCTTGGCAATGAAGTCTTTGCAGTGATGATCCAATCGATCAATCGCTTTATGTTTGACCACGTGATTAGACTCGCCGAACAGGTCCCGAAGCTCCTCCTCCGCTGTAATGATGGACTGAAATGGAACTGTTGTCATCATAATCACCCTCCTTTTAGTTACCCCTCAAACCTTCTTCTTATATCCAATCAGATTCTGACTCTTGTCCTCTCCCATCATATGAAAAGAAGCCCCCCGCAAGTTCCAAGAACCTGTGGGAAGCCATACTCCATTCTTATAAGAAGACAAGCAGCAAAACACCGACGACAAAGCAATAATAGGCGAAATATTTCAGGTTTCCGCGCGCCATGATATTCATGAGCCATTTCATCGCAACATAGGTACAGATCAGTGTAGCAATGAACGCGATCAGATAAGGAATTAGCAGCGAAGAAAAGTCGGGATCCGATGTGATATCCGATACACCCAGCACCATACCGCCGAGACTTATAGGGATATAGAGCATGAAGGAATACCGAAGCGCTGTCTCCTGCTTCATCCCTACAGCGATCGACGTAATGACGGTTGAGCCGGATCGGCTAATACCCGGGATCAGCGCAACCGCCTGGGCCAAACCTACGATAAGCGCGTCCTTGAATGACAGGTCATTGTCCAGCTTGCGGCCGCGAAGATTCCTTATCAGCCAAAGGGCGACCCCCGTGAACAGCAGCGCAATACCAACCGTATGTACAGAAGCAAATATTTCTTCGATCTGATCTTTGAACAACAGACCAATAATGACAGCCGGAATCGTACCTACAACAATATACAGAATGAACAAGAAGTCGGATTTATACTCCGGTTTTCGTGTGCGTAAATAATTTAGGCCGTTCACGATCAGTCTCTGCAAATCCTTGCGATAGATAAACGCAATCGCAATCAACGAGGCCGCATTGGTTAGCATTTCGAATGACAGCCCATTCTGCTCCATGCCCATGAGTCTCTGGGCGACAATCAAATGACCGCTGGAGGATACCGGAATCGGCTCCGTAACCCCCTGCACAATACCCAGCAGCAAGTACTTCAACCACATGATGAAATCTTCCATAACTCTCCTACTCTCTTTACAACATTTGTATGGCTTAAAAAAATACTAGTCTATCATATCCCAAAAAAATAGCAACAATCAAACCACGAGCGGGTCAAAAAGGTATGTAAACAAGAGAAGCCCCTCTAACCACGGAATTAGAGGGGCTCCTAATCTATTGTTAAGAGGTGATTCCATCATATGATCTGCAGCTTAATGAAACCTTAAAGCTTCATTAGGGGGACATAAAAAGTTGTAAGTACACCAGTGATCACTATGGTGAGATATGGGAAAGGCTACTGTTCACAGGTAATAGTTCTATTTTCCCATTAATTTCTATTATTCTACAATATCCGTACATTTTCGCATTAAATATAGAAATATATACCTAGTTCTGATAGACTATTCTATAATATTCCTGTTTTAACAGGCTAACAACAAGCGGCGGAAAATTTCCGTGCAAGCAAATCCCCTAGCCGATAGGGACTTCAAGAAAAGAGAAGAAGAAATGAAAAGCCTGGCAAAATCCACCCTGTTCATCATGTTGTTATTGGTCATGCTAACTGCATGCAGTTCAGGGAAAGACGCAACCGAAACTTCATCCGCCCCTTCACCATCCGAAAATGAAGCGGCAACAAACACGGCCTCTGAAAATACGGAGACGAATGAAGAACCTGACAAAACTCAAACATTTAAGGGAGAGAATTTCTCCTTTTCCTACCCTTCGACATGGAAGGATGCAGAGCTTAACGTCCCTCAAGTCGTCGCGGCATTCGTAAACCCCAATCCCCAAGGAGCTTTTGTTGATAATTTAAATGTCGTTATTGAGGAATCGTCTGCTACTCCCGAGGAAGCAGCTAATGTTGCCGTACAAGGTTTAACCAATGGAGATGGGGGACCATTAATACAAAATTTCAAAAAACTGAACTACATCGACGTTCCCGAAAAGGCGGCGGGAATCCTGGAATCGGAATACACTCATGGAGAGTCCAACGCCCAGGTCATACTGACTCAATATTTTGTCCCAAACGGCAATGAGCTTTATACGCTTTCCATTTCCTATTCCAAGACAGCCTACGATAATGGAGGAAAAGCGAGTGTCCAAAACATAATGGACTCGTTCGAAACCGTTAAAGTTAGTAATCAGGTGGAAGACTCGAACGCTAACGATGGCAGTAATGTCGAAGGATTAACGGAAGAAAACCTTTTCGCTGAAATCATGGCTTATGTGATCCCTATTGAAATTGAAGACGCAGCTCTAGACGAGCTCACCTATAACTATTTTGTTGAGCATTATGAGTTATTTCCAGCGCTTACACCCGAAGCTCAAAAGAGAGCGAAGGCAGAAGTCGATCCCAATATCACGTCTCGTCACCTCAACAAAAATCTGAGTCCCTATTTAGATCAGATGATCGAGGTAAGTGGATACGTTGTTGATATCGTTGAAGAGGAATTTGACGAGGGCATTACTCTTGCCGAAATACACATCGTAGATGATAACGATAACTCCATTATCGGTTTTTACGCCCACACTACCGGCGATATTCTGCAAGACGATTACGTCACGATGCGAGGAGTGCCGGCAACATTTTATTCATTTGAAAATGTAGGTGGAGGAACCACGAATTCCGTTCTTATCGGTGTGTCCACGATTGAGAAAACGGAATAGTTTGTTTCTTATAGATGCTCTATTATACGGTGATACCTGGACATAAAGAAAAGCACCTTTAGCGGTGCTTTTCTTTATTCTTTATAAATGACCAAAATATCGTACGTTCCGTCGGCAGACGAAAGCTTAACATCCTTGACATCATCAGGATGGATATTATGCAGGAACTCATTAACCTGTTCTTGCAAATCGTCCAGATTGGAATCGCTAAAGAGCTCGACTTTCAACGTTTTTAGCATGTAAGCACCCCCCACATCAAACTTCGACATAAAGTGAGTTTTCCCTGCTGGAATTGAGTAAACCGGGCGTTTCATCCCTCTAAGATACACTGGCCATTTTAACGTCTGGTTTCTCATACACGGCTTATCAACACTTAAATTATGGTATATTGGTGGAGTCGTTGTTCGATTTTAGAGGAATTATGATAAAAACATTTTTGGTGGTGGAACAGGATTATGCGAGTCAAACACAAACGAATCATTGGGATTACTGCCTTACTGATGTTACTTTCTACCATTCTCTTCTGCGCCATAATTTATATGATGGAACGACCTGGAGGATTATCGGATCGGCGTATGTCCCGCGCGCTGGGGCAAAAAGTTACCCTTCATATCCCACTCGGGAAAACCCCGGATAAAGCGGTTGAACGGTTTAGAGGTCCATCGTCGATGGAAGTCATTCACCGAGAACCTGTTAAAGGGGGCATCCTTTTATTTATGAGACGATATAATCAATCGGATAGCAGCAATCTTCAGGTAGAGTATGTGCGAAAAACATGGATGGGATGGAAGTGGGTTTGGGGCGGGGGATTCGGGATCAGTGAATCTCTACAATCAAAATCATCATTAAACTATATGAGCATGCCTAAACTAGATCATATCTCCACCCCCTTTCCCATGGTTTTTGGAGATATTCTGAATCCTTCCATCAAGAATGTAACTGTCAAGAGTCAGAAGAATGGTACATATCAAGCTAAACTGGCGACCGTAGGAAATGAAAAAATGATCTGGTTCGTGTTTTTGCCATCGGCCATTTCCACACCTTTTGATATCGAGGGCTTTAATGAAGAAGGAAATCTCATCGCTCGCAAAACAATAACCGACCCGAGAGACAGCGGCTCGGTCAATTTAGAAAATGATTTGAAGTTGTCTGAGACGCAATGTTTACCAACAAATTGACTTAGTAATAGAGGAGCTCATCCACCTCGGCTATATCCGGATGATCACTGATGAATGTTGTTTGCCTTGTGATGTCGATTTCGTTTTAGTCGATGTAGTTACGCAATATGACCTTCAAGTCGAGCATCGTGCCTTCAGTAAGCGAATACTCGTAAGAATCCAGTTGGATATAGCCATCGAATTCGTCCGGATATCCGTCAGCGTACGTTCGACAGGCGGTATATTCACTGACGGCGATAGCTTCATCAGCTGGAACTTAGTCACGTCTCCCCGCTTAATCGTTCCAGGAAAAATAAATCCGCCGTCAGGAGTTACCGCTGCACTTCCGACGCTGTAGATGGGAGGGCCTTTAAACAATTCCCTGCTGATCAACTCGCCGTTCCTCATCGACGCTCAGCACATCATATTGACGTTTGTAATCCAGACTGTTTCGAGAAAAATGTTCTCCCAGCATGGCGTAGGCGTCTTTGGTTCGGACAAGACGTTTGACGTATTCGGAGTTCGTCCCGTCTCGATATGTTTTTTCCCATTGCGCTTGTCCGTTCAGGTCCGTCTTGGTCAGTACGTTCACATGATTGCGGTTGACACTTTTTCCACTGCCAATGACATACCCCCCATCCCCCGAAGCCGTAACGAAGGCGGTCCAGCCGCTATCCGACTCTTTGAATTGTTCCGACCAGACCTCTTTGCCTTGGTCATCAATTTTGGCCCCGTTTCATATTCCGTCCGGCCTACGCTGCCAACGGCCAATGTACCCTCCGTCATTTGCCGGAATCAAATCGTTGAACGCCACGCTGTCCGTATAATTGTATTTGTTATACCACAACGTGTTGCCGTTTTTATCAATCTTAAAAATATAGGCCTTTTCATAGATAACCCAGCTTATGAGCCCACTCCACAGCTGACCGCGCCGAATCGGCAGCCGCGTGACTGGAAATGTCTAACTCAAACATCAGCAGCAATCCGACAAAACCCGCAATCAACAATCGAGAATATTTTTTGGACACAATCCTGCCCCCTTCAGCGAATGATATTTGTGAGTTTGTAAATATCTTCAATTCCTTTTCATTATTCATTCAATCCCTTGGAATTGGAATCCAACAAACTTCATAATCCCCTGACGCAATGGGGCTTTTTTTCATTTATGGATAAACAAAAAAGATCAGGACAGTTTCACTTTATGAACCATCTCCTATTTGCTGAAACTTCCATTTTGTTACTGCGTAAGTATCATCAAGGGGTTGATTTACATGTTTTGGATGTTTTTTGGCGTCATAATCATTCTACTTTGCCGATATAACTTCAAAAATCCGGATTCCGATTGGGTACGTTGGGGAAAAAGATTACCGGAGGACTACGAACAGGACGATCATGATTTATTAAAAACTCAGGTTAGTGCAGCAGTAGGTGGATTTGGGGGTGGTGTACTAATCTTAATGGGGCTATCGACTCTGGTTCAACAAGGAGGTAACGCCATGTCATGGGGCACACTTTTTCTTTTTGCTATTATCCTCATAGGAATTGGCATCCTGTCCAGAAAGTATCCGACATTCGGATGGAGGATGAATGAGGGATGGAAAGTCAAGGGAGATTCTGAACCAAGCGATACTTATATTGATTTGGTGAAATTCGGAGGACTAATCTCCATTTGCCTGGGATCCATATTTTTTGTGCTTGGAATGATAACATTATTGCTTTGATGTTTCATGCTCACGAGAAGATTATCTTATCGCTGACATTGTGATCTTTTTGCGGCACAATCTGTGGGGCGGCTGCATAAACGGCAGTACCTCCCAACATCAATAACGCGGTCATCGATAAAACAATTTTTCTCTTCCTCATTCCCCTTTCTTCCTCCCCTTCAGTTATTTCCCTAGACTATTAAAATATCGGATATTATACCAAAATAATCAATAGATCAAGAGAAGAGAATAGTAGGACAAAACTATGACATACACTTGTGTTTGGTTGCTTTGATTGGGCAAATTGTTAGTGTAACCGATATAAAATTATGTCCAAATTTTGCCGTAATAAGTGTTATACTTGACGAAAAAAGGAGTTGTATCACTTGAAGAAATCTTTTGTTAAAACCATTACCACTCTAGGACTTGGCATGATGATTGGATCTGCAACCATTGCAGCTGCAGCACCTGGTACAATTCAAGCCGTTTTATCAAAATTCACGATTATCGTAGATGGACAAAAACAAAATCTCAAATCAGATCCGATCATATACAAAGGTACAACCTACCTACCGGTTCGTGAGGTTGCTGAAATGCTAAACGCTGAGTTATCTTCTTTCGATAACAAGGCTAAGAGAATAGAATTGAAGACTGGGTCACAAACACCAACAAATACCCAAGTAAATTCAAATCAAACAAATGCACCGGAGCCTCCATTAAATCTCAGGCTTAATGAAACCGCTACTCGAGGTGATATGACACTTAAAGTTAACAGTGTAAGTTATACAAACTTCGTCCCATCTGGACCTGGAGCAACATCTGGGATGATTGCTGATAAAGGAATCAAGTTCGCTGTTATTCAATTTGAAGCAACGCTAAACGAAGAGCCTAAAAATCAATTTGCTTGGAGTGCATTAGATTTTTTTGATAGCGCTACTATTGGTGATAAGAAGATAAGTTCAGCTACTTCATATGACCATACCAATCTACTAAAGGGTGAGACAAAAACGATTCAAATTACGCTCAACCTTCCAGAAAGTATGGATATCAGTTCTATTACCTTTAGAGATCCAAGTAAAAATTCGATTTTTGGTACGATGAATCTTAAATAATCGATGCCAACGGCGGCAGCGACCGGATACCGATATTTGGGACCACTCCCGCAAGAAACGTGACCTTTTTGAGATTTCTAATAGAGAAGAGACCCCTTGAGGTCTCTTTTTCATTTATTAAACTTGCCAATAAACTGAACAGCTCTGGAAATACCATGCTCCGGATTTTGATCCACTTCACGTTCATCGTTAAATATCCCGTATAACCAATTTCCTGCAGGGCTGTAAAATAAAATCACTGTACCTCTACCTAGTGGCACTTCCCGAAAAAATCCGCCTCTTCAATTTTCTTTAAGTCCAGTTTATCACGGTTCCGGTCTATTGATTCCGTTGGATATTGCCGTGAGAAGTTTACTTAGTCTAGACTATAATTTTATAATTTCAGTCTAATGCTTTATTTTCCCTGAACAGAAGGCGCAGCTAAGCAGATCAAGCTCATACTTATTTAATCGAATTTCGTAACCTGTCCGTTTTAGCAGAGGCTGAAAAATAACTCATTTCCACGACGGAAATAGGCTTTGTTTTTGCTTTCTCCTTTTCTGCTTCTAAAGCCTCACCTTGACTTTGTTCTGCGCTTTCCTGGCGAGGTCTCCCTTCATTCAGCTTGATATCAATAAAATCAACGATCTGCTGAAGTGAGGAGATTTGATTCACGATATTTTCACGGTGGCTTCTTAATTGATCCACCAACTCCGTATATTCCACGGAATCTGTGTTGGCTGAGGCCGCCAAAAACGGTCGCATCGCCTCGAGCGGCATGCCCGTTTTTTTAAGGCAAGATATCAGCTTGATCATATAGATGTCTTCTTTTCTATAGACGCGATGCCCGTTTTCCTTTCGATCCGCCCGAGGTAGTAGCTTAATCTTTTCGTAATATCGAATGGTATCCTCGGAAATTCCGGTTTGCTCGGCGATTTGCTTGATCGTATATGTTAGTTCTTCCACTGCGTCCCCTCCCAAAATTGCATTTTGCCCATTATACATCTTGGATCCGACTCCAAGTCAAACTTATTCTCCTATCTCTTTCCCTTGGCACCTCTTTTGTTTTCGCATCTTGACTTGGATTCGACTCCAACTTTTATGATGAGCTCTAACAGGGAGAAGTGTCCCGACCATATAAAGGAGGAAATGTATATTGGACTCGAATCGACGCGACATTTCACGCGGTTAACTGCGCCTAGTGCCCGCATCAGATTGGAACTGCAATGATTAAAAAATAGGAGTGGACATCTATGGACCGTAAATATCAGCCTTTAATGGAGCCGTATCGTTTTAAGAATGGTATCCAAGTAAAAAACCGTATCGTTCATGCACCGATGACAATATCTTATTCTAAGCAAGACGGTACAGTATCTGATGAGTTAATCGCATATTACGAAAGTCGTTCAAACGGAGTTGGAATCGTTGTCACTGGGAGCGCCATAATCTCACCCAACGCCAAGGTATTTGGCGGCGAATTAGCGGCTGATCGCGATGATCTAATCCCAAGTTTACAACGCCTGGCGACAGCCATTAAGAAACGCGGGGCAAAAGCCATTCTGCAAATCTTTCATGGTGGTCGTGAGAGTTCGCCAGAATTGGTACCGAACCGTGAGATTGTCAGTGCGAGTGCGGTTGCTAAAGAAGGATCGAGCGTGATCCCTCAAGAACTCCAAGAGAAAGAAATTGTGGACATTATTCGAGCATTTGGCGATAGCACTCGTAGGGCAATCGAGGCTGGTTTCGACGGTGTGGAAATTCATGGGGCAAACCGATTTCTTATTCAACAATTCTTCTCCCCATACACAAACCGACGCGATGATCGATGGGGAGGAAATATAGACAAACGTATGGCATTTCCACTCACTATTGTAGATACAGTAAGAAAAGTGGTGGATGAGTATGCGAAACAGCCGTTTCTTGTGGGGTATCGGTTATCGCCAGAAGAAGAGTTGACGCCCGGTATTACCATGGCCGACACACTTATATTGGTGGACGCCCTCGCAAATAAAGATTTGGATTATTTGCATGTCTCTTTAATGGATTTTTGGTCTAAACCTAGACGTGGCGTAGAGGACAATCGCTCCAGAATGGAGATTATTAACGAGCTCGTGAAACAAAGAGTTCCCATTATCGGCGTAGGATCGATCCGTACGCCCGACGAAGCGCTTAGAGCGTTACAATCGGGAGTTCCATTTATTGCGCTTGGACGAGAACTGATTATCGATCCAGATTGGGTTGAAAAAGTAACTCTGGGTAAGGAAAACGAAATTCGTACAGAGTTAACTTTAAATGATCAAGCAAAATTAGGGATTGCTGATTCGTTATGGCTGAAAATCATCAATACTCCAGGATGGTTCCCTATCTCAACTAAAATTTAACAGACTGTAGCTACATCACAGTAAATGCTACTGCTCTTAAAGACATATATACATTTGTGACCTTATACAAGAAAAGAGACCCCGAGGGGTCTCTTTTTCATTGATATGACAGGCTTTTGGGGCCTAATGTTACATCATTCCACCCATACCGCCCATGCCGCCCATGTCAGGCATTGCTGGTTTTTCTGGTTCTGGCTTGTCAGCGATAACCGCTTCGGTTGTCAGGAACATAGCCGCAACGGAAGCTGCGTTTTGAAGAGCGGAACGCGTTACTTTCGCAGGGTCAACGATACCTGCTTCGAACATGTTCACCCACTCATCCGTAGCAGCGTTGTAGCCGATACCGATCTCTTCTTTTTTCAGACGCTCTACGATAACGGAACCTTCTTTGCCAGCGTTTGCTGCAATCGTGCGGATTGGCTCTTCCAGAGCGCGCAGAACGATATTCACGCCTGTTTTCTCGTCGCCTTCTACTTGAACAGCAGAAACAGCGTTGTATACGTTAACGAGCGCCGTACCACCACCGGATACCATACCTTCTTCAACCGCAGCGCGAGTTGCGTTCAGGGCATCTTCAATGCGCAGTTTGCGTTCTTTCAATTCCGTTTCAGTAGCCGCGCCGACTTTGATAACCGCTACGCCGCCAGCCAATTTAGCCAGACGCTCTTGCAGTTTTTCTTTGTCGAAATCGGAAGTGGTTTCTTCCAATTGGTTGCGGATTTGCTTCACGCGAGCTTCGATGTCTTCTTTGTTGCCAGCGCCATCCACGATGATGGTGTTCTCTTTGGTTACGCGCACTTGACGAGCAGTACCCAATTGATCGATGGAAGCTGTTTTCAGGTCGAGACCGAGCTCTTCCGTAATCACTTGGCCGCCAGTCAATGCAGCGATATCTTGCAGCATCGCTTTACGACGGTCACCGAAGCCAGGAGCTTTAACAGCAACAGCGTTAAACGTACCACGCAGTTTGTTCACGATCAGCATCGCTTGCGCTTCGCCTTCGATGTCTTCCGCGATCAGAACGAGCGGTTTGCCTTGCTGTACGATTTTTTCAAGGATCGGCAGGATCTCTTGCGTGTTGGTTACTTTTTTATCGGTGATCAGGATGTATGGATTCTCAAGAACAGCTTCCATTTTATCCGTATCGGTGATCATGTATGGAGAGATGTAGCCGCGGTCGAATTGCATACCTTCTACTACTTCCAGCTCCGTCAAGAAGCCGCGGGATTCTTCAACGGTGATAACGCCGTCTTTGCCCACTTTATCCATTGCTTCTGCAATCAGTTGACCTACTTCATCGTCAGCTGCGGATACGGAAGCGACTTGAGCGATTTCCTGGTGGTTTTTAACTTCTTTTGCGATGTTTTGAAGCTCAGCCACAGCTGCTTTAACCGCTTTGTCGATACCCTTGCGGATGATCATTGGGTTTGCGCCAGCTGTTACGTTCTTCAGACCTTCACGGATCATGGCTTGAGCCAGAACCGTTGCCGTTGTTGTACCGTCACCGGCAACATCGTTGGTTTTGGTAGCTACTTCTTTAACAAGCTGAGCACCCATGTTCTCGAATGCATCTTCCAGCTCGATTTCTTTAGCGATGGTTACACCGTCATTCGTGATGAGCGGGCTTCCGAATTTCTTCTCAAGAACCACGTTACGGCCTTTCGGTCCGAGTGTTACTTTAACTGCATTTGCCAAAGCGTCTACACCGCGAAGCATCGAGCGACGGGCGTCTTCACTGAACTTAATGTCTTTTGCCATGGTATTACATACCTCCCTAGTGGATTATGAAATAGTGAAACAAAGATATATTCAGGCGTTCATTAGCCTAAGATCGCGTGGATGTCGCTTTCTTTCATAATCAAATATTCTTTACCTTCGTATTTGATTTCTGTTCCAGCGTATTTGGAGAAAATGACGCGGTCGCCTTCTTTAACTTCCAAAGGTACACGTGCGCCGTCTTTCAGGGAGCCACTGCCTACAGCAATAACTTTACCTTCTTGCGGCTTTTCTTTAGCAGAGTCAGGAAGTACAATCCCGAATGCCGTAGTTTCTTCTTGTTCGATCGGTTCTACCAATACGCGTTCACCTAAAGGTCTGATCATGAAAAAATAGCCTCCTTTAAATATGTTGTGATGCTTTTTTCAAAGCTTTATGTATTAGCACTCGACAACCCTCAGTGCTAACAACCAATTTTATGATACTCAAGTTGTCTTAAAATTTCAAGTCCTTTGCATGATTTTTTGATCATTTTTTTGCAATCCGGCCTTAGGGAGGGGTTGTCCCTAAACCCCCTTCTCCATTGTATCCATGACCAGCCAAAATATGCCTGAGTCTTAAGGGACACTGTGCGGCTGGAACTATAGATCCAGTCATCATTCTCGGAAAATAAAACAGCCCGAAATCAGGGCCCTCCCTTAGGAAGGGTGCCATCTTTCAGACTGTTTAACGTTCAGCGAAATGTCCGTCCCCCATCGCTTAAAGCCTAGGGTCGATTTCCTTTTCTTTCTCCATCTCGAACAGCAGCTGCATCGCAATCGCTTGGTAATCCCCGTGGCTCGGGGAAATCTCGTCATACTTTACCCCAAGCATGCGCTTTCCAAGCTGATGCTCGGCGATCGAAGTGCGGAGCTTCTTGTGCGTGTTTTTTTGTTTCAACAGCTTCGCGTATTTATGCGGAAACCGGTAATCGTAACCGTAAATGATCGAGAGATATTCGGGATTTCGCACCTTTAGGTAAGGGGCAGCGTTCTCCCGCTCCTTTTCCGGTTTGATCACAACGCCTTCCATTCGGTTCCGGGTCGTCAGCGTGGAGAAGAAAGCCTCCGCCTGTTCATAGCTCTCCCGCTCACGCAAATCCAGAACCAGAATCTTGTCGTCATTCAGGAAACGGAACATGGCCGAGGTATTCATATCAGGCATGACTTCTTCTCCGGTATCCCGAATTTCTTTCAGAATGGCGAACGGCTTGTAATCCAATTCCGCGTCCCCCGCATAAAGTTCGAGCTGCTTCTTGTACATGCGATAAGCTTCCTCATGCTTCTCGAGCGGCACATAACCTTTCCGAACATCCCGTATATATTTATACGATTGATAGCTGCTCGAGCCATGCTTCTCTATAAGCGCGGATTTGGATAGTCGAAACTGTTCATTCTCAAAGCCGCTTGCGTCATAGGCAGTGAGCAGCTGAGCGTAAGCCTCCTCAAAACCCGTCTCTTTCAGAAACCTTGTTTCCGACTCAAGCGCAGCCGCAATCGGTTGAAATTGCCTGTCGATCAGGCCTTTCCCGAGTGCCCTCCATGGCAGCAGCTCCCCATCCAACAGCATCATTTCGATCCCTTGGGCCTGCATATGAGGCGAGAATCTCTCCAGCAGCCGTTCGTACACCACAGATAAATCAATCCCGCTGATTCGGTAACCGTTACGGCTGACGGCATAGCAGCGCTTAAGGTCCCGGAACAGATAGATGCTGCATCTGGAGCCCATATATTTAGGCTGGAGCACCACATGTTCAATCCCTTGGTCCTTGTAATAATCGAGTCCTTTTGCGAGGGACTCCAGTTCTCCCTTAGCCAAATCCTTATCCGCCGGCGACATCGTTCCGGAAATAAAATTGATTTTATGCTCCGCGCAATACAACAATCTTCGCTGGGCTTCGCGGTCTAAATCCCGAAGATCGATGCTGCTGCGCTCTGATCTGGCAAACAAATCCGGCAATTGTTCATGAAGGAACACAGGGTCTTGTTCCCTAAACGGCGACTTAAAGCTGCGATAGACCGGTTTTTGACCGATTTGAACGGCCGTCAGCATATGCCCGTGCACACTTCCCGTATCGATGTGAATTTTGTTCTTGATCCGAAACGGTCTCACCGCAGCGACATGACCAAACACATGGTAAGGATGATTGCTGACCGCTTCTTCGCTTAAAAATAGAAGCTGCTGCTCAGTCGTGACTTCCGGGTTGCTCCGTTCCAGACGGAAGGAACGCTGATGGCGCAGGGAATTCGAGTCGAGTTTACCGACATATTTATTCCGGCAAGGAGCATGGGTTACGTAATAGGAAGGTCCCTGCTGTCCCACATATCGATAAAATGGCTTAGCCCGGCCTACAAGTTCATCGAAGCGCTCCCGCAGCGCTTCATCTTGGCCTAACGTTTCCGTAGAATCAAAGTAGGAACGCAGCAGCTCCGGCTCGGCCCCCTTGATCTCTCCCTTCAGGTACTTATAAACGAAGTTCTCATGATTCCCCATAACGAAAAGGAAATGCTCCATATTGTCGTAGAGGAAATCGATCATGGCTCGGGTTTGCTTCCCTTTGTCGATCCAATCCCCGGCCAGAATGATCCGGGTGTTTCGCAGTTTCTCCGGAACGGATAACTTTCCGTCCGTCATCCCGTAACCATAACTCCTCAAAAGCCCCTGAAGCGCGTCCACACGCTCGTGCACGTCTCCGATCACAATGTATTCCATATCCTGACTCAGAATCGAGGACAGATACTCCTCTTTATTGTCCACAATCACTTCGTAAGCAGGTTTCGCCAACTCCTTCTCCTTGTTAAGAAAATCCTTCGCACGCACTTTATGAATGGCGTCGTATCCTTCCCGTGCGAGGACGGGGAGCACCTCCTTTTTCAAGCGGCTAATATGCGTGGATATCAGCTTCTTGGAGCGATCGGAGGCGTAGTAATCCTCCCGTTTCCGGTAATCAAACAGAATGACTTCCACACGGTAGTTGTTCTCATGCGCGATTTCAAGGACCTTGCCCCGGAAATCATCGGCCAATGCCGTTGTATCCACTACAACAAAGTCAGCCTGAATCGGAAAAGAAGTCGTCAATCTAAGCCGCTCAAATAATAACTGAAACGCATGCGAGCTCGCCTCCAGCATCACCTGATCGTATTTATCATAATCATAACCGAGCAGCTCCTGTCGAATGGCGTCCGATGATAGGTACTGGACATTGCTCCTGTAGTTGCGCTCAGGGTATTCCCACTGCAAGGATGGAATCAGGATTTCCTTCGCAAACGTCGTTTTTCCGCACTCTGTCGGACCGACCAGCATAAAAATCGTGTGCATTTTGGTATGCAATTCCATGGCCTTACTCCCCCTTCCTCGTAACAATCATTCCCTGCGTTGTATGCATGCCGTCCACACTGTCACCGATCATCACATACTCATATTGAACGCCCAGATTCTGCAGGATTTCGTCACACCACGATCTAAACTTCTCCTGCCCCATTTCCCACTTATGATCATCATGCCTGAAACCATCGAGCTCATAATACGGGTTGAAATCGGCATTGGGCGTCGTAATGATCAGCTTCTCGAACCGGATCTCCTGCACGACTTGGCGGATGAGGTCCGCCGCTTCCGCTTCCGGCATATGCTCGATCACTTCGGTCAAAATAACGTCTACGGACTCATCGTCATACCCTTCAAGAAAGTGAGCGATCGACGGAAAGGTCACCAGATTGTCCAGCCCCTTCGCTTCCGCTTTACGCTCTACCACTTCCAGCAAAGTTTCATTAATATCTACCGCATAATAGGTTTCCTCTATTTTTCCGGCAAAAGAAAGGGCGTAAAAGCCTTCACCGCAGCCGATATCCAATATCGGCTTGTTGAATGGCAGCACTTGAGCGATGTAACTTCTGCGCTGCTTAGCCGTGTTTCCATATGCAAAATTGATGCTGTATCTAGGCGTAAACTCAAGCTCCTGCTTGAACTGCTTGAATCGATCCCGATGATTCAGAAAATTGCGCACGAACAGACTTCGTATGTAGTAGGGGGCATCGATGACATTCAGACTGCGAATGTGCTTTTCAAGCACTTTATCCGAGGTATCGAGATATTCGCTCCCGAACATTGCCAGGAACAGGCACAACACATTGACCGTATGCAGCAGATGGTACAGGCTCTTCCCGGTGGTTATGGTGAGGGCATAGCTTTTATGGGCTTCGTGCCGAAGCAAGAACGAGTATTCCTCGAGATGCTTTTGAAAAAATTCAATATAACGCGTCTTCTCAATATGAATGAGATTGATGTAAAAAACATGCTCGTGTCCCTCCGTGTCCCGTTCATCGTGCTTTTTGAAGGGAGCTGCAAAAAACTCGTTAATGGCAGCCAGCGGAAACAAAGGTGTGTTATAACGGGACACGTTCAAATACTCGAAGCTCTCCCCTTGATGCTGTTTGAAGGATATCTCGTTATCCGCATCCTTGAAATACACGTTAAACGCAGCTGACTCGGAATACCATCCGTATGCCGTTCCTTGCCTCACGCTCCGAAGCTGCATGCCGGAGTTCGGGTTCTTCTTCATGAGAAACGAAAACTGCGGATTCGTTGATGTGAGCTGTATAATTGCCAAAATGACTCTCTCCTTTCGTCAAACCGTGAATGACTGCGGTCCACCGGTTCCCCATGCTTCAACCAGCGCGTCCCGAAACAAAGCATCCAGCCTTTGATCCAGATCCGTATCTTGATGCTTCTTATCCTTGGCTAGCAGCTCATATTCGTTCAATTTCTCTTCAATGAATGCATTAATGTTAGGAAGCCTCGGTTCAACATCCATCTCTTCACCTGAACGTTTGCGGAGAAGCAATTGATCAATCTCCTGTTTCAGCGCACTTCCCTGATTTAATAGGCGATTCGTAAGCAGCTCGAATTCCATGGGAGGCATCTCGTTGTAGGTTTGAATCCAGTCGCATGCCAGGATCGGACGCAGGACATAGAAATATTTTTTGATCTTAACGTCTCCCCCTTGCAAATACATCCGGTAATTGCCTTTAGCCATGTTCAGGTAGTGGTGCATGCAAGATTTTGGCGAGAACGCAAGCGGAGATATGCTGCGGATTTGCTGGGCGATGCCAAGCGTCTCCTTATACTTGATGGGGGACTCCAGCCATTCGAGCAGGGGCGGATTCGACTTGCGAAAAAGCCCCAGCGCTTTTTTCAAATCCCAACCGCTCATATCCAGCCTGTCACTGATCGGCCGCTCAATCACATCTCGCTTGTCGAAGATCGATAAATACCACTCCACGGGTCTGATATAGATAAACCTTACGTCATAATCGCTGTCTGTCGACGGAAAGCCCCAGGCCCTGCTGCCTGATTCGCAGGCATACAGGATAAGGACGCCTTCCTCCCGCTCAATTCGCTCAAGTTCTTGCTGAATCGTCGAATTCATTTCCTGCGATATATTCATATCTGGTATCTCTCCTTCTGTAGCTGCCGTCTGATGTCCGATAACCTTATTGTCCTCCACACGTTCCAATTTCAACAGGGCGAAAGTATGGCGATAACAAAAAGATGTTATAATTTCCATCCTTTATGCAGTTCCCTATCCTTGCTACAATAGTTACAGACAGCATCACGTACGATCTAATATATGACTTGAAGGAGGGCGCCATGGCTCGGGAAAGCTTCGATAAAGAAATCCAGTTCCTTCGCATTCTGGCGCTGGCCGGAGGAGCATACAACCGGCAACAACTGGCCGATCGACTCGGTATTTCGGTACATACCTATGACAAAACGCTTCGAAATTTAAAAAATAGGATTGAATCGCTTCAGCCGCAGCTCTCGGAAGAACAAAGTCTCACCCTATCCGAAGGCCTGCGCTATTCATACTATGAAACCGCAGATCCGCTCCTGCTGCTGTTGTTCCGCGGCAAATCGCTTAAGGCATCGGAAAGCTTGAGGCTGTCCACGATCCTCACCCAGCTGCAGCATCAGCAGTTAACCGCCAAAGAACTAATCGACCTATGCGGCGATCACTTGCCTGACGGGGAGTCTCTGCCGGATGAGAAGACGATACGCGGAGATCTCAAATACCTGGAGGAAGTCGGAGTCATCGTGAAGACAGGCACAGACCGGCCTTACCGATACAGGGGCGCCCGTGATCTGATCGATTCGTTGTCGGATGACGAGCTGCTTGATCTCTACGACTATGTGGACGTCATGTCGAATACGCAGCTCCCGTCCGTGCAGGGTTATATGCTCAGGGATAACTTAAAGCGGGCTTTGCGGAAGCGTGACATCGCTGCGCACTCAACCGCTGCTTATATTTATAAATATCATTATCCTTCACGCATATTGGACGAAGCGCATCTGCATACCATTTTTCAGGCCATTACCAAAAGAGCTAGAATCCGTTTCCTGTACTTATCACCCAAAAGCACTTCACGCTATGCTTCCCAAAATACGAATCCGCTGTTCCACAGGGAGTCCAAAGGGCTTCGGGAAACGGTGCTGCCGCTGCGCGTGATATATGACCATCAATACGGCCGTTGGTATCTGATCGGTTATAACGGCAGACAAGGTCTCATGAAGTTTCGTATGGAGGGATTGACTCAGATCGAAGAAGGCGATGTGGTTAAGGAAGAGGTCTTCCAGCAGCGCCTGGAGGAAGTGCTGGCCGAATTCGAGAATAGTTGGGTTACCGATACCCGTAATCCCACCAAGGTCGTGGCCAGATTTTTTAACCCGGCGGACAGCAAAGTGAATTTCGTGCTGAACCGGGTTAAGGCGCAAGGGCAATGGGGGACCGTTACGATAGAATCCGACGATTCATTTCTATATGAAATCGAAGTGAACGGCACCAGCGAAATCAAGCCCTGGCTCCGGAGCTTCGGCTCCAGCTGCGAGGTGCTCAAGCCCCGCTCCCTTCGCCTGGAGTTCATCAAGGAATGGAAGGAGATTGCCGCTTATTATGAGCCAGAATCCGTTCGAGAAAATTTTTAATTATCAGATTATGACGCGGCTTGAGGAAACCGACTCGATTGCCATAACCGCTCAAGAACGGGGATGGCTCAAAATGATGCTGGTGCACCCTGAGGCAGCTAACGCCTTTACGCCTGAAACCTTAAAGCGTCTCGAACAAATCCTTCACATGGAGCATAGCGGTGCCGAGATGAAGGAGATTATCCTGGAGAAGGCCAAGGGACAGGAACGAAGCGTATATCACCCGCATCTTCGCACCTTGCGAAGAATGATCATGCAGGATCAGGGCTTTCGCTTAAGCTATCGAACGAAGCTTGGAGAGACCCGCAGCAATCAGTCCGGTTTCCCTTTCAAATTGGAGTATTCCATGATCAAACGGGAATGGATGCTGATCTGGTACAGCAAAAGCCGAAGAGGACTCATGTACACGAAGCTCGATCATATTCTATATATCCAAGGGACATCACTTCCGTCTTTTCGAATCGATCGCATCAAGGAACGGCTGCAGAATCTGATGGAAAATCGCGAGAAGCAAGCCCTCATTGAAATCCATCGCCGATACAACGGGGAATTGTCACGGATTCTGTACGCTTTCTCCTGTTTTGACAAGATCGTCCATTATGATGAAGATTCCAATACCTACCGCATTAAAGTCTCCTATTTGAAGGATGAGTGCGACTTTCTGCTCTCCCGTATTCGCTTTCTCGGACTGCGGGTGAAGGTCGTGGAAGGAAACACGCTGCAGGCCCGAATGCAGGAAACCGCAGCGATGGCGCTGGCTAGATATGCGCAAGATGAAAGTCAGGACGATATGAATAGATCCCTATGAGACCTGGAGCGAATGCACTTATGAAATTTGACTTCTAACCATTCGATCCTCCAACAAAAAACAACCCGCAAACCATACTCCCGTGGGGATTGGTTAAGCGGGTTGTTCTTATTCTAAGTAATCCTATTTTTCCAAAAAACGTCACATTCCATCCTCTTCGTCTACCCGTATGTACCGGCTGTCCCGTTCCATGTCCGCCTCTAGCTGCTTGCGGTAGATCACGGAAGACAGAAACACGCTGAATTCGTACAGCAGCAGCAGCGGAATCGTGACCAGGAAATCCGATATGAAGTCCGGCGGCGTAATGACAACCGCGATGAATACGAGCGCGAAGTACGCGAGTTTGCGCATTTTTCGAAGCCGCAGCGGATTCAGAATGCGAATTTTCGTTAAGAACATCACCACAAGCGGCAGCTCAAACAGCAAGGCCAGCGGCAATACGAGATTGAACATAAAATTCAAGTAATTAGTAATGCCGTAGGTTTCCTGAAGCCCCATGCTCTGGGTAATCGTTGTCGTGAATGACAGCGTCATCGGAAACACGACGTAATATCCGAACGTGATCCCTACAATGAACAGAAGAAACGCATAAGGCACGTAACGAATGGCCGCTT
The DNA here is from genome assembly GCF_037969785.1 of Paenibacillus sp. FSL W7-1332. Classification (NCBI taxonomy): domain Bacteria; kingdom Bacillati; phylum Bacillota; class Bacilli; order Caryophanales; family Paenibacillaceae; genus Paenibacillus; species Paenibacillus sp. FSL W7-1332. The sequence continues at coordinate 6,191,767 of NZ_CP150209.1, forward strand.
TCTGCTCTTCTTTGCGAAGTCCCGGCTTGACGAACGCCCACAGCTGATAGAAGATCAGCGGAACGGAAATGACAAGCGAGAAAATGGCAGCGATTTTCATATAGATCCCGATACCATCCCAGAAGGAGAAGGCGTGCAGCTCAAAGTTCTTGGCTTCTTCAGCCGCCGTCAAATAATGATAGATCGGGTCCGCAACAAAAAGCCCGCCGATCAAACCCGCTACGAATACCACGAGCACAATAATAATTCGTTTGCGAAGCTCGCCCAAATGCTCAACAAGCGCCATATCTTTCACTTGCTCCGACAAGTTAACCACCACCCTGTATGTGACCCTGACAAAACAAAATCCCTCCCGAAGGAAGGGACTTCAAGCCTTGCTTTATTTCTATTCCGGAAGACGCTTGTCTTCAACCTTGGTTGGCTCAGCGACAACGGCTTGTTGGGGAGCCTCTTCTTTCTTCTTCGCCGGTGCATCGTCAGCAATAATCTCCCGCGCACCGTCCTTAAACTCACGGAATGTTCTTCCGACCGCACGTCCAAGTTCAGGAAGCTTGTTCGGTCCGAACAAGAGCAGCGCCAAAATAACGAGCAAAATAATACCCGGCACTCCAATTCCACTCATATCTATTCTCCTCCTCGTCCTGCTCAATGCCTTTAAAAGGACTTCAGGATGATCTAAATCCGTCATGCCTTGCACTACAACAGGTGTTAACTAATGACCATAATCCGACTACTACAGTTGAAACAAGCTCATATACCGCCATCATACCATAATGTAAATCACATATACAGTCTAGAAACGTGACAGTTTATTTACATAATTATCTAGTAAATACTCTCTAGAGCTGCTCCCGATATTGGCCCGTTACCATCAGCAGTGCTTCCGGAAGCTGATCCATAACCGCCGCCAGATTCTCGTGCACGCCTTTGGGCGAACCCGGAAGATTAACAATCAAGGTACGGCCGCGGACGCCGCATACGCCCCGAAACAGCATCGCGCTCCGATTCTTCTGCATGACGGTAGCGCGCATCGCTTCCGCAATGCCCGGCACTTCGCGTTCGATGACCCGCTTGGTCGCCTCCGGCGTAACATCCCGGACCGCCAGCTCCGTTCCGCCAGTCGTGAGGACAAGATCCACTTGATAATAATCCGTAAGTTCGATCAATGCCGCAATAATTTCATCCGGCTCGTCCGGTACGATCCGGTATTCAATAATTTCTCCGCTCAGCTCTTCTTCCACCAATTCCCGGATCACTTGAGCGCTCGTATCCTCGCGTTCCCCCCGCGAACCTTTGTCGCTCGCCGTCAGGATCGCCGTTTTCCACACCATCTGCCCTCTCTCCTTCCCACTCGTCCGAATCTCCTATCTCTATGCAATCCTATGTTGTTTCTTGTATGTAATCCCCGCTCTTTCCTCCGGTTTTGCTTACCAGGTAGGTCGGGCCGATGACCATGTCTTTTTGCAAGGCTTTGCACATGTCATAGACCGTCAGCGCAGCGGCGGAAGCTGCTGTCAAAGCTTCCATTTCAACACCGGTTTTGCCTGTGGTCTTCACAGTCGTTTCTATATATAACTCATCTCTAGCATTATCGCTGAACTCCACATTCACGCCGGTCAACGGCAGCGGATGACACATGGGAATCCAGTTTGACGTGTTTTTGGCAGCCATGATAGCCGCAACCTGCGCTACGGCAAGTACATCTCCCTTGCCAATTTTCCCCTCCTGGATGCGAATCAGCGTATCCGGGTGCATACGAACCGTAGTCTTCGCTACCGCTGTCCGGGCTGTTACATCCTTATCACTGACATCCACCATGCGTGCTCTGCCTTGGCCGTTAAAATGACTCAATTCCATCTCTTATCCCTCCGCTGCAGGTCTGGCCGTCGCCGAATGTCCCAGTTCCGTAACCAAACCGTCCAATACCCTATCATGTTCTTCCATAGGGATATGCTCCAAGACTTGAACCTCGTAGCCGATTCCCATCCACAAAGGTTCACCGATCTGAGCGTTGTCTTGCGCTCCCTGACTAAGCCTGTCCGACAGCCGGTCATAATAACCGCCTCCGTATCCAAGTCTTCCGCCCTTCCTGTCAAACGCAAGCCCGGGCACCCAGATGATATCAGGTCCGGGAGGATTCCATTTCTGCGACCGCAACGGATCTGGCTCCGGAATGCCGTAAGCTCCGGGAATCAGCTCATTCCATGCCTGAAGTTTATACAATTCCATCGAACGGTCTTGGGGCAGACTTCGGGGAACGATAACCTGAATCCCCTGCTTCCACGCCCATTCAACCAGCGGCCGGGAATCCAGTTCGGAGCGAAAGGGGACATAAATCATCATGCTCTGAAATTGAAACCGATTCATGACCTCTGAAGCAAACTTGCAGGCTTGCTTCGAACGCTTCGAACGCTCTTGCCCGGATAACTCATCCCTGCGTAATGTCATCACTTTGCGCAGGGCTTCTTTTGCGGATACCCGCTTCAATTCTTCCTCAGGGTTCAACACGTGATCTTTCCTCTCACGCTTATAATTAATTTTAGTTTACCACTGTTCCTTCCTTTCGCCAAGAATGCCGGAAGTCGCCAATCATGGTCGATTGTTCGGCCATTTTCATGTACACTTACTTTAAGATATCAGAACGTATACACTTCAAAGCATGACCACGCTGAGAATGTACGTCGGGAAACGTTTTTCTTAAGAGATAAGATTGTTTATACATCAGGGGCTACCCTCCTTATCTCGCAAGAAAAGCTTCCGCTATATGCGGTCTGTCTTCTGAGAATGTACGTCGGGAAACGTTTTTCTTAAGAGATAAGATTGTTTATACATCAGGGGCTACCCTCCTTATCTCGCAAGAAAAACTCCCGCTATATGCGGTCTGTCTTCTGAGAATGTACGTCGGTAAACGTTTTTCTTAAGAGATAAAAATGTATTTACATCAGAAGCACCCTCCTTATCTCGCAAGAAAAACTTCCGCTATATGCGGTCTGTCTTCTGAGAATGTACGTCGGTAAACGTTTTTCTTATAATGAAGAATTAATGGTACAAACATATAGAATGATGGAGGTTTCACATAACATGCTGCTGCAAGCCAATGGCATCACGAAATTATACGGAGTTACGCCTGTCCTTGACGGGATCAATCTGCAGGTGCTTGAACGTGAAAGAATCGGTCTTGTCGGAGTCAATGGAGCCGGGAAATCGACCCTGCTCAAAATTTTGGCAGGCGAGATGTCTTATGATGGCGGACAAATCTTCAAGGCTAAGGAAACCACCGTTGGTTATCTTGCCCAGAACAGCGGGCTTCAGTCCGATTCGTCGATATGGAACGAGATGCTGGATGTCTTCGCTCCCCTTCTGGAGATGGAGCGCGAGCTGCGTCAGATGGAGGAACAAATTGCCGACCCGAAGTCGAGCGAGGATCCGAAGAAATACCAAGAGCTTCTGGATCGTTATGCGATCCGTTCGGACTGGTTCAAGGATCAGGGCGGTTATGAGATCGAAACACGTATCCGCAGCGTCCTTCACGGCATGGGATTTGGCAGTTTTTCGCCGGACACCTCCATTGCCACATTAAGCGGCGGGCAGAAGACAAGGCTGGCGCTTGCAAAAATATTGCTGCAGGCACCCGACCTGCTCATGCTGGATGAACCGACGAACCATCTGGATATCGCGACCCTCACCTGGCTGGAGGATTATCTGCGCGGCTATTCCGGTTCATTGCTGGTCGTTTCCCACGACCGCTATTTCCTGGATCGGCTTGTTACGACCATCGTTGAGATCGAACGCCGTCATTCCAAAAAATATACGGGCAACTACAGCCGGTATATTGAGCTGAAGGCAGCGGAATACGAATCCCAGCTGAAGCAGTACGAGAAGCAACAGGATGAGATTTCCCGGATGGAGACCTTCATTCAGCGGAATCTGGTCCGGGCCTCCACGACCAAGCGCGCACAGAGCCGTCGCAAAGCGCTGGATAAAATGGAACGGCTGGACAAACCGCTGGGAGATTTGAAGAAAGCACACTTTTCTTTTGAAGCCGAATATATGTCAGGCAAGGATGTGCTTCATGTGCGGGATCTGGCGCTTGCTTTCGAGCAGGACAAGCCATTGTTCCGTCAGGTTTCCTTTGACCTCAGCCGCGGGGAGACCGTAGCTTTGATCGGACCCAACGGAGTGGGCAAATCGACACTCCTGAAATGCCTGATCGGTACCATGAAGCCAACGGCGGGATCGCTGCAATGGGGTACAAAAGTCAAGATCGGCTATTACGATCAAGAGCAATCCGAGCTGAATCCGAGCAATACCGTTCTGGAAGAGCTATGGGGCACCTATCCGCATATGGAGGAAGCCCGCATCCGCACCGTTCTGGGCAACTTCCTCTTCAGCGGCGAAGATGTGCTCAAGAAGATCAGTTCCTTAAGCGGAGGGGAAAAGGCACGCGTATCGCTTGCCAAGCTGATGCTCCTGGAAGCCAATATGCTCATCTTGGATGAGCCGACGAACCATCTGGACTTATTTGCAAAAGAGGTTCTTGAATCAGCACTCATGGATTACGAAGGCACTTTATTGTTCATATCCCATGACCGTTACTTCCTTAACAAAATGGCCGAGCGCATCATCGAGCTTCATCCGGACGGCATTCAACATTTCCTGGGTAATTATGACGACTATACGGAGAAAAAGCAGGAAATTATCGATATGAATGACGAACCTTCCGAGCCGTTTGCTCGTCACACCCTGAAACAGGAAGGAAAAGCTGAAGCTTCCGTCGAGAAACAGGGAGCCGTTTCCTTTGAAGCCGAGAAGCAGGCCAAACGGGAGGAGCGAAACCGTCAGCGCAAGCTCGCAAGTCTGGAAGAGCAAATCCATGCTTTGGAATCGGACATAACCGAGTTAGAGGCCGAGATGACCCTGCCGGAGATCTATCAGGATTATATGGCACTCCAAGAACGCCAACAGTCGTTAGAGGAGAAAAAGAGTCAGCTTGAGCAAATTTTTGCCGAATGGGAGTCATTGCTAGAAGATTAAAAAAAGTTCACAAAAGTGTTTCAAATGGAGTTTTGCATTTATACACAAACTTATCCCCAAGAATGGTGCATAAGTTTACCATGAAAATGGCCGAAACGGCCATTTTTTTGTTGTTATACGCGCACTCCTGGTCCTATATCCAGCTTTATCCACTAAGTTATTCACATTATCCACAGTTTCCACCGGAAAATTTGAAAATCCTGTCCCCTCTTTTCAGCGTCTTGCAAAAGACCAATTTATCGACATTTTTCTCGCTTATGCACAATTTCAGGCGAATATGTGGATAACGTTGTTCACAACTTGACAGAGTTATATGTCTTATATAATGGACTTCTATATAGACTTATCTCTTGTTATTTGCAAGTTTTTATCGAGCTTGATTATGAAAAAAAGCGACCCTCCTCCATCCGGTTCGGAAGGTCGCTTCTGCCAACAATCATTAGAAGCGTTAGACGCTAAGGTTTCCCATTCAGCTTTTCGCCTAGACCGACATCAACGCCGAGTTGCATGCAGCAACGTATGCCAGGCCTGCCGCCATAACGATATCCTGATGCACAGCCGTTCCGCGGAAGATCTTGCCCGCCTTCTCAACCGTGACCGCCGCTTCGGCATGCGCGTCTTCGCCGCTGCTTAACGAGTGGAGCTCCAGATCGCCAAAGCGGATATCGCTGCTAATTCCTTGGCTGATTGCCGAGATAACGGCTTGCACCGGACCGTCCGCCACGCTGGAGTAAGTGGCTTCCGTTTGCTCGCTCAGATGACGCAGCGTGACGGCTGCGACCCTGCTGCTGCCCGTTCCCGAGATGACCTGGGCCTCGGTCAGCTCATATACTTGGGCTGGTTTGCCCAAAGTGCTGCTCACCATTTGCAGCAGCTGATCATCGCTGACCACCTTCTGACGATCAGCCGTCTCCTTGAAGGTATCGTACAAGGACTCCATCTCGTCTCCATCAAGCTGAACACCGTACCGGGCAAGACGATCCTTCAGCGCATGACGACCGGAATGCTTGCCCAGCACAATCATGCTCCGCGGAATCCCCAGCTTTTCCGGATCCATAATCTCGTAGGTGCTTCGATCCTTCAGCAGACCGTCCTGGTGGATGCCGGACTCATGCTGGAAGGCGTTCCTGCCGACTACAGGTTTATTAAAAGCGATCGGAAAATGCATCGCACCGCTAACGAGACGAGATACTTCATACAGCTTCTCGGCCGTAATGCCCGTCTCTGCCCGCAGCATGTCACCCCGGGTGGATAGAGCCATGACCAGCTCCTCCAATGCGCAGTTGCCTGTACGCTCGCCTACCCCATTCACGGTAACCTCGATTTGGCTGGCGCCATTCTCAATCGCGGCCAGGCTGTTGGCCACAGCCAAACCGAGATCATTATGGCAGTGGGCGCTATAGGCGACCGTCTTTCCGCCACGGGCGCCTTCCCGCACACGTCGGAACATCTCGCCATATTCATTCGGAAGCGCATATCCCACCGTATCGGGCAGATTGATTATCGTTGCACCCTCTTCAATGACGGCTTCCACCATCTCAATCAAGTCGTCAATGCCGGTACGCGAGGCATCCATCGCCGTAAATTCCACCACGTCGCTGAACTGCTTCGCATAAGCTGTCATCTCACGTGCCCTTGCCACTACATCCGGACGACTCATGCGCAGCTGGTGTCGAAGATGGATGTCGGAAGATGAAATAAACAGATGGATTCGCCTTTTGGCCGCATCCTGGGTGGCCTTGACGGCAGCATCAATATCCCCTTTCACGGCCCGCGCGAATCCGCATATCTCGACCTGCTGCAGCTGTCTCGAGATGGCCTGCACAGCGGCAAACTCCCCGGGACTGGACACTGGAAATCCGGGCTCCATCACATCTACGCCCAGCTCAGCCAGCTTTCCGGCCAGCACAATTTTCTGTTCTGGCTGCAGGCTTGCTCCCGGGGCCTGTTCCCCGTCCCGCAACGTTGTATCGAATATTTGGATGGTTCTCATGGATTCACTCATTTTGCATACTCCTCCTTGGTTATGGTATGACCCGATTTCCTACGGGAACGTTGTTTAATCTGTTCCATATGTTCGCTTTACGTCCGCACGTCGACTTGCGTCCGCATCCCACCCTGCTGCTGCCGGCAGCAAAAAAGCCCGCCATCTCTTCATATAAGAGACGACGGGCTTAGACCCTCCGTGGTACCACTCTAATTGACGCGCCTAATTTCGCAGCTGTTCCTTCGCGACATATGCACGTCCACTCACTGTCCATGATCTCCTCATACCGGCCGGTCATGAAGAGAATGGACGTCCTGATGACGGAGGAAACTCCGTAAGAGAGTACAGCTGCATTCAGGGTCGTTGGGCTGTCTAGCTCCATCAACCGATGCTTGCTGCTGTTCCCCTCTTCCGCTCCCGGGCGAGATTCGAAGGTTGCTGCCGCTGCGTTACACCAAACCCGCAGCTCTCTGTAGACGGCTCCCTTTTACTGCTCCCGTTCATTGCGTTTATTCGATATGTTGTTATGCTGACTATCATATCCTTCGGATCACTATATCCGAGATTCCGCTTTTATCATCTGCGGATTGAAAGTGAAGCTTTATCAGATTGATTCGTATTTAGCTGTCCAAGCATGCAAAAAAGCCTGCCATCTCTTATTCAAGAGACGACAGGCTATCCTATCGCGGTACCACTCTTGTTGACTCTAAGCTCCCGGGATCATCATGCTGTCTCCCGAACCTAAAGCCCCCTCCATCGCCAAATCACAAATGATTTGTGCGGAGCCATTCTCACGGAGGCCATCCCGTAGCAAGGTCAAACTCCGCAATTCAATCCGTGCCTGAGCGGCACTTCGCTGCGCAAGGTTCCCCAGCTCCGCTCCCAGGTGAGTTCAGGTCCCTCTCGTCTGCGTTGCACCGTCCCGCAGCTCTCTTCATCCAAGGTTCACCTTACTGATCCTGTTCTTCGCGTTTCAACATTCTGGAATTTGATAAAGATTATACGTCCTATACAAATACGTGTCAAGTGGCTTTAGCTTAATGGCTCCGCCCAAAGCTCCAGTGACATTTGCGGGTCGGCCTTCATATCGAGCGGCGTAAAGCTCCCCTGCTTCCATTTCAGATGCGCCGCGGCAGCAATCATCGCTCCGTTATCGGTACAATACTGAAATGGCGGGTTCGTCAGCAATATCCCTTCCTGCTCGCAGCGTTCAGCCAAGGCTTTACGGAGTCCGCGATTGGCGGCAACGCCGCCGCACAGCAGCAGCTGCTTGGCATCATATGCTCTGACCGCACGAACCGCCTTTTCCACGAGCACTTCGACCACGGATTCCTGGAAACCCCGGGCTATCGCTTCCGTCCGGACTTCCTCTCCACGCATTTTGCTCTGATTGACGACATTTAATACAGCCGATTTCAGACCGCTGAAACTGAAGTCGTAGGAATCCGGCTCCAGCCATACGCGAGGAAGCTCCACAACCTCCTCGGCCTCCAATGCCATTCGGTCGACATGCGGACCGCCGGGATATGGGAAGCCAAGCGCCCTGGCCACCTTGTCGTACGCTTCGCCAACCGCATCATCCCGCGTCCTGCCGATCAACTCAAAGCTGCCTTCGTCTTTCATGTAGACCAGCTCGGTGTGACCGCCGGAAACCACCAGCGCCATGCAAGGGTAAGCGATATCGCCCACAAAACGATTGGCATAGATATGACCCGCAATATGATGCGTGCCAATCAGCGGCTTGCCGAGCGCAAACGCCAGGCTTTTAGCAGCCATAACGCCAACGAGAAGCGCCCCAACCAGGCCAGGACCCTGCGTTACGGCGATCGCCGACAAATCCTTCATTTCAATGCCGGCCTCAGCTACGGCTTGTTCAATAATTAGCGTGATACTCTCCACATGCTTGCGGGAAGCCACCTCGGGCACCACCCCGCCAAAAGCTTTATGCGTTTCAATCTGGCTGGCAATGACACTGGACAAAACCTCGCAGCCATCCTTTACAACGGCAACCGAGGTTTCATCGCAGCTCGTTTCTATCGCCAATATGCAGCTGCGCTGCCGGTCTACTCTTTCTTCATTCATGATAGCCTTTGACTTCCTTCCTCGCCATCGTCCTCCCGATAAGGGGGCAGATCTGCCCACATGATGAGTGCGTCTTCCTGATTATCGGAATAATACCCCTTCCGGACACCGGCTGGTTTAAACCCTTTTTTGATATATAAGTGCTGGGCCACGTGATTGGATACCCGGACTTCCAGCGTCATTTTCTCCATTCCCATATAGGCAGCAGTCTTCATCAATTCCGTAAGCAGACGATCGCCCCACTTGCGTCCGCGGTACTGCTCCAGAAGCGCAATATTTGTAACGTGCGCTTCATCCACGATCGTCCACATGCCTGCATATCCTACCGTTTTGCCTTCGTACTCCATAATCATATAACGTGCAAAATGATTCAATTTCAGTTCATTGTGAAAAGCTTCCTCGGTCCAGGGCACGGTGAACGCTTCGCGCTCCACCACGAGAACCTCCGGAATATCCTCCAGGGTCATCAACCGAAAGGACAAACCGTCTTCACCATCTACCGGCTTCTTCTGCTGATTCATGACGAATCCTACGCTCCCTTCACCGCTTACGCAGCAGGTTCGCTTCCGCTTCGGAAAGCTGTGTATAATTGGGTACCAGTGTATGCAGATCATCCGTTTCTCCGGCGAGCAGCCTCGCTGCGCCCAAGTACCCCATCCAGCGGCCTTCGAGCGAGTACGGATGAATATGCAGCCGTTCTCCGAACCCCGGCTCAAGCCTGCGGGCGGTTTCGGCATGGAGTTCCACTTCCCCAATAAACCAAAGGCAGACCGGGCGTTCCTCTTCAGGCAGCTTGCTGATGCGTTCCTTAATGGCTTCCACCCAGGATTGCATCAGGCGAATACCGTCTGCCTCCAGACGTATCGGCGCACTCTCCTTGCTCTCTGAATCGGCAGCGAATAATGCCGTGTACACCTGCCCCCGTCTTGCATCCAGCAGCGGAATGATCCAGTGGACTCCCGCCTTTGGCTCGGCTTCGTTCCATCCGGACTTCAGGCCCCCCCATGCAAGGGCATGCAGGCTGGATACCCCGACAACCGGGATGTGATTAGCCCATGCCAATGTTTTGGCAGCCGTTACCGCAATCCGGATTCCTGTATAAGATCCCGGCCCTACTCCCACGGCAATGCCGTCCATCTGGTCCATGCCGAGGCCTGCTTCAGCAAGCGCCTGTGCCATCACCGGATGCAGATGCACCGAGTGATTGCGGTCTGCGTTCGTGTTCACTTCCGACAGCAGCTTGTCCTGCGCCATCACGGATACCGCCAGCGATGCCGTAGACGTATCCAGCGCCAAAAACCGCTGCTGCGGCTTCGTGTCATTGTTGTTCATTCCAGCTACCCCATTTTTCATTCAAATCCCGGCACCACTCGCCATAGGGCTCGCCCTGGCTTGAAAGTGTGATGGTCCGGTGCGTTTCGCCTGTCGTTTCAAGCTGGATATGCAGATACCGCTCAGGCAACAGCTCAGTGATCAGACTGCTCCATTCCACGAGACAAACCCCTTCGCCAAAAAAATACTCATCCAGCCCGAGCTCATCCGCTTCATCGATCGACAAACGGTACACATCCATATGGTAGAGCGGCAGACGCCCCTCATATTCTTTAATAATCGTAAATGTCGGGCTATTCACAACCCCGTTCACACCAAGGTGCTGTGCAAATTGTTTGGAGAATGCCGTTTTTCCTGCCCCAAGATCCCCGTCCAGTCCGATGACAGTCCCTGGCTCCGCTCTAGCGGCCAGCCAAGCAGCAAGCTGCTCCGTCTCCTCCAGACTGCTTGAAATCATTCGAAACCGGCCCTCCGTACGGCCATTGTTCACTGATAACCCACCCTTTACTTAGTTTGCCCATATCTCAAAATACTTGATCTTCATTATATCGGTCCTCCCAACCTGCTGCAAGAACATGAGTTTTTACCTTCATAACTCAATTAAGAAAAGAAACGTCAAACCAGGTTGCAAACACTGACACTACGTAGTCAAAGATTAAGCATTATAGTTAAACCATATCGATGATAAAAAGATTTGAGGAGGATTATAATGAACCCCACGAATGTATCGAATACAGCCCCATATTCAGAAGAAACCATACTTCCATTTCGCATTCAAATTTCAGAGTCGGACCTGCTTGACCTTAAGGAACGTTTGACCCGCACTCGCTGGCCTGATGACCTGGAGGATCATCACTGGGAATATGGCACACCGCTGTCTTACCTGAAAGAGTTATCCACCTATTGGAAGGATGTTTATGATTGGCGTAAATATGAAACCATGTTGAATCAATTCCCTCAATATACGACCACCATCGATGGGCAAAATATTCACTTCCTGCATGTTCGCTCCCCTGAGCCTGATGCGATTCCTCTAATCATAACCCATGGCTGGCCCGGATCGATTGTGGAGTTTACCCGCATGATTGAACCGCTCACCAATCCCGGCAAGTACGGTGGAAATCCGTCCGATGCATTTCATCTCGTGATCCCGTCCCTCCCAGGCTTCGGCTTTTCCGGGCACACCACCGAACGCGGATGGAATATCGAGCGTGTCGCTAAAGCGTGGGATGAATTAATGCGCCGCCTGGGCTATGAACGATATGGAGCACAGGGGGGAGATACCGGGAGCATGGTTTCAGCGGAACTTGGCCGGATCGCTGCAGAGCGAATCGTTGGCGTACATTGTAACGGTCTGTCGGTGTTTCCAACCGGGGATCCGGCTGAAAGCGACAACCTTACGGCTGTAGAAAAACTTCGCTATGATGAATTAGCCGGTGGCGGATTTGAAGGGTCCGGATATGCCATCCTTCAGGCGACCAGACCCCAGACGCTTTCCTACGGCTTAACGGATTCCCCTGTTGGGCAGCTTGCATGGATAGTAGAGAAGTTTAAGGAATGGACCGATCCAACGGCTGATCTTCCTGAGGATGCGGTAGACCTTGAGCTCCTTCTTACGAATGTCTCGATCTATTGGCTGACAGCAACGGCAGGCTCCTCCGCAAGAATTTATAAAGAAAGCTCGAACAATTGGGGAGCGCCGGCACCATATTCCTCCGTGCCCACCGGCGTGGCGGTCTTTCCCAAAGACCTCTCCATTCGCAGTATGGTCGAGCAGCAGTACAATGTCGTCCATTGGTCAGAGTTCGACCGCGGCGGCCATTTCGCCGCATTGGAAGCTCCTGATCTGCTGACTGAAGATATCCGGTTATTTTTCAGAGAGATTCGTTAACGACAGGGTCAACACAAACACACCTTATCCGGGTTCCAACTTACGGAGTCCCGAGTAAGGTGTATTTTTTCGTGTTTATTAAACAGTTTCCCGGAATTCTAGAGGCCCTGCAATAATAAGCTATTCGCCTTCTTTTAGCCGGTCTACGTCTACAGTCAGCGTATTGGTCGGACGGGAGCCGACCTGGACGGTGGCCATTCCGTTCTGCTGATCCACATGCTCGATCCACACGGACTCCCCTTCAAGATTGACCTTGTAAATATCCTTGGAGTTGAAAATCTCTACGGCGCGCTGTATCTCCATACGTTTAATCCTCCTTCTCCCTATTTCTTGGCGATTCGTCCACGATGTCCATCGTATCGGTTGTGGAAGGGCCGATCAGCCCATTATCTATGGTGACATTGCCTCCGCCAAGGCCTTCGTTGATCATCCGGTCAATATCGAACATCGTAGATTCGCGAGAGATCTCGCTCTCCTCCGAGGTCAGGCTGTTCCAATCCACCATGTCCCCGTTCACCGATTCTGCAGCGGAATGGTCCGAGGCTCTGTCCTTCTGTATCTCTTCCGACGTTTGGGTTTCTCTAGGCTCCGTCATGACGAAAATCACCTCCTTATACAGGCAGCATTCAACGTCAATATGCCACAAACAGGTTCTAATTATGCAATCCTGAGCTATAACTCATACTAGAGTCTTTTTTTGGGCACACTGATAGAGGTAGTACAAAAAGTCATAGTAGTCGTTATTACGTATACTACACGGTCATACCCAAACATATTAGAATTTGATAGGAGGTTTCATAGAATGCATACGGTATGGAAGGGCGCGATCAGCTTTGGTCTGGTGCACGTGCCTGTCAAGATGTTCTCGGCCACGGAAGATAAGGATATTTCGATGCGGTACATCCACAAGGAGTGCGGCAGTCCGCTCTCTTACATCCGCAAATGTCCGGTATGTGAAGAGGAAGTGGCCTGGGAGGAAATTACGAAGGGATACGAGTATGAGAAGGGGAAATTCGTGCTGTTCGAAAAAGAGGAACTGGAGCAGCTGGCGGAGCAGAACAGCAAAAACATAACGATCCTGGACTTTGTGGATCTAACCGAGATTGACCCGATTTATTTTCAAAAGACGTACTACCTCTCGCCGGATCAAGCAGGCGCAAACGCATATCGGCTCCTGCTGGAAGCGATGAAGCAGTCCGGCAAAATCGGCATCGCCAAAATCGCTATTCGCTCGAAGAGCAGTCTGGCCGCGATCCGGGTGCTCGATGAATGCTTGTCGATCGAGACGATTTTCTACCCGGATGAGATCCGGCCGATCTCTCAGGTCCCGAATTTGCCTGAAAGAACCGAGGTCAACTCCAAGGAACTCGATATGGCCAAATTGCTGATTGACCAGCTGTCGACTCCCTTTGATCCTGAGAAATACACGGATGATTATCGCGAACGTCTCCTGGATCTGATCAACAGCAAAGTATCCGGTGAAGAAATCAAAATTGCCCCTGCTCGTCAGGAGACCAACGTTGTCGATCTGATGGCTGCCCTCCAGGCAAGCATCGAAGCTGTAAAGCCGATCGGAACGGATCCGGGCACCAAACCAAAGCCGCGTAAAACGACCCGGAAGACGGCAGCCAAAGAACCTGCTGCCAAGGTCAGCGGCGGAGAAGGCGATCTTGACGCACCGAAGCCGAAGCGCCGAACAACCAAATCCAAGAAATCCGACTCCACTTCCTGATTCGTATGGGACAAATGCAGAATCTGCTGCCCAAAGAGCCGATGGCACCGATCTCGACGGACCAGATCACGACGGGCGAGGATTGGGGTTATCAGCTGAAATGGGACGGTGTGCGCATACTCGCCGGAATTGACCAACACCGCGTATCGCTATATTCCCGCAAGCTGCTCGATAAAACGTCGCTGTATCCCGAAGTCGTTCAGGCATTATCCGGCTTGCATGAACGGCGACTTCTTTTGGATGGTGAGGTTGTCTATTTTCATCCGGAGCTGGGTCGCCCCGTGTTTCAGAAGGTACTTCAGCGGGAGCGTTCGCGTGCGATCAGCACGAACGCTCCTCTGTTTACTTATGTTCTCTTCGATATTATGGTGGACGGCGACCAAGACTTGCGTAAGCTGCCCTATCTTGAACGTCACCACCGCCTGAAGGAGATCGTTTCCGATACGCCGGGCCTGCTGACCGCGGATCTGTTTCTTGAAGGTGAGCATTTATGGAATTGGGCCGAAGCACGGGGATGGGAGGGCATTGTAATGAAGCGCCTCTCCTCTCCTTATCGTGAAGGCAAGAAACACCGGGATTGGTACAAGAAAAAGATTGCCGTGAACATGACAGCCACCGCCGTCGCCATGATCATCAGGGAAGGCCGTGTGGCCAGCCTTGTCATTGCCGATGACGATGGCAATTACATCGGCCGTGCTTCCCTGGGGCTTAATGAGCAGATGAAGAAGAGGCTGCTGCAATATGCCGGAATGCATCGTGCTGACGCGATATGGAGTACGCTCCATACCGACCTGAAGAAGGAACAGCTGGCCTGGCTTAGCCAGCCGCTTTCCGTTCAGGTCACATTTCTCGAGTGGAGTCAGGATGGCATGATGCGCCATCCCAAACTCGTATCGATTGAGGGGGTGTAAACCATATGGCTCGTACCGTCAAAGGCACCCTGACGATCGAGGGGCAGGAGATTCAAATTACGAATCCAGACAAACCGCTTTGGCCGGAAGTCGGCATTACCAAAGCGATGTATCTGCAAAAGCTTGCGGCCATCTCCCCGTTCCTGCTCCGGTACTGCCGGGGCAGGCTGCTCACGACCATTCGGTATCCGCACGGAGCCGAAGGCGAATCCTTCTATCAGAAAAATGCGCCGGAGCCGCTGCCTCCTTTTGTTCAGACCTATGTGCACGAAAATATTAACTACGTGCTGCTCAACGGACTGCCGGAGCTGCTCTGGCTGGGGAACCTGGCTGCGCTTGAGTTTCACCCTTCACTGCACCTCGCAGGCAGCAATCTGCCCTGCGAATGGATGATTGATCTGGATCCCACGCTGCCGGAGGAGCCGCGCATCATGGAGGCGACTGCCATTGTAGGGGACGTACTGACCTCGTTGGGCCTGTCCTCCGTCCCGAAAACTTCAGGTGCTACCGGGGTCCAGATCATCGTTCCCATTCAGGAAGGCATTACGTTCGATGAACTTCGAACAGTAGGCCAATTCGTGGGGCAATATGTAACCGAGAAATTCCCCAAGCTGTTCACCATTGAACGGCTGAAGAAGAATCGCGGCGATAAAATCTACTTCGATTATCTTCAGCATTACAGCGGAAGGACACTCGCCGCTCCTTATACACCGCGGGCCCGGCGGCTGGGGACCGTCTCTACACCGCTCACTTGGGACGAGGTCCGTCAGGACGTTTCTCCCACGGAGTTTCATCTGCTGAACATCGAGGAACGATTAAGAGAGAAGGGGGACCTGCTGCAGACCCTGCCTCCTCAACCGATAGAGAACGTCATCCGACATCTGAAGCCACAAGGAAAGGCAGGATCAAAAAGGAAAGGATAGCTGCTCCACATCCGGCACAAGCTCCTCCCCGGAGACCGGTGCGGCCGGTTGCGGCAGCTTCCTTGGCTGTACAGAAACAGCTGCCAAATCTTCCGCTGAACGAAGATGATCGCGAGCGCCTTCCACCTGCGCCCCGTCCTCTTGAGAAATCCCGCTTCCGATCGTCCCGGGCCGGCTCACGCCAGCAGCAGATGCCCCCGGGGTCAGTCCATTCAGTTCACATTCGTTCAGCAGCCTGGCTGCCATCGACTTGAAGGAACGTACGTAATGCTCTTCGGCATATGCGCCCTGCGCATATAACTCACGGTAAGGCTGAACCACTTCAGGAAACTGGTGTTTCAGTGTTTCGATATACCATTTTTTCACATCGCGCGAGAGTCTCAGCAGCGAGATCATGGCAAAGGAAACGCCCCTTACCTTCGCCTGCGACAAGAGCTCCCTCAGCTCCCATTCCTTATCCGTCAAAAAGGGCAGCACAGGCGCCACAAACAAACCCGTTCTTATGCCTGCAGCCGATAATCGGTGGATCGTATCGAGCCTGCCCTCCGGATGAGGCGATGCCGGCTCCAGCTTCCGGATGATGTCCCCATTCAGCGTGTTGAGGCTCATGTTGACGGATACATTCTCCATCCGTGTCAATATGTCCATATCCCTGAGCACGAGCGGAGAGCGCGTTGTAATGCTCGTGGAGATGCGGTATTTAGCTAGCAGCTTCAGGCACTCCCGCGTAATGCCCTCCTTGCTCTCGATCGGCTGATACGGATCGGTTGCCGTTCCGATCGTAACCTGTCCTATCGATCTCCGCATCGCTTCAATATCATGATCAAACTTCCTCGCAGCACTCGATAACTGCTTCTCCAGCGCTTCCGCTGCATTCGACTTCATAAAGATATGATGCTGAAACTCATCCTCCGCCCCCATGCCAATGAAGGACTGGAAAGCGCGAGCATAACAAAAGCTGCAGCCATGCCCGCACCCGCGGTACGGATTGATGGACCAATCGAAGGGCATCCTCTCTTCCTTCACTCTGTTTAAAGTCTGTTTGGTGGTTATACGTTCATATTGCGTACGAGCCATTCCTCTTCCTCCCTTCTGATCCTGTAATGCTATCTTGAATTATTTCATATTTTAACAAACATATGTTCTTATTATAAGTGGATTTTACTGGATTTACAAACCAACCCCCACCACGCTTCATGGGAACCGGTTGAACTCCGTCCATTTAAGATTTATAATCATTAAATATCATGTGATATATATCAACTGTTCTACATATAAATTATCTAAGGAGTTGCAGACAGTCATGGCACCCAAAACGAGGTTCACCAAACAAGATATCGTGCTAGCCGCATTTGACATTGCCAAGACCGATGGGATCGAGTCCATTACGATTCGTAAAGTAGCTGAACGTCTGGGCAGCTCCATCGCGCCGATCTATGTCAATTTCAACGATGCCGAAGAACTGATTCAACAGGTCGTCGACAAGACCTTCCAGGTAGCTAGAGGATTGATTACAGAGCAGAAGTCCGGTCAGCCCTTCCGGGATATCGGCATGGCAAGTCTCCGATTCGCCAAGGAGTACCCTGTGCTCTACCGGGATTTGATAATGAAGAACAATCCCCACATGAAGAATACCCCCGAACAAATTCGTGAGGTTATCGGGTTAATGAAGTTGGACCCGGAGCTTGCGGGATTTTCTGATCAGGAGCTGCAATCAATTTTATTGAAAATGCAAACCTTTCAGACGGGTCTCTGTGTCATGCTAGCCAATGATCTGTTCACGGAGAGCGTTGATGACGACAAGATGATCCATATGATGGATGAGGCTGCTCAAGATTTCATACGTGCCGCTCGTTTGCGGAAACAGCAAGAGAAATGAATCTGCATTAGGTGTCAATACATTTCGATCTATAGGAGGTATACGGAGAATGGGAAGAGCCCTGGAGCAGTCGCTTCTGGATGAATGGTTGGAACGGATCGCCAATAAAAAGAATGTGTTTAGCACGGTTCTGTGCGTCGAGGACCAGGAGCAATCACTATCCCTTATCAGCAGCAGCGGGGCAATGAAGACTGAAGACCGCTATTTCATTGCCAGCGTGACCAAATTGTACGTGACAGCCGTAATCTTGAAATTACGAGCGGAGCAGCGGATCGGGCTCGATGATCCTATCGGTAAGTACCTCCCCGAAGAGATCATGGCGGGACTGCATAGGATGGAGAACAAGGATTACTCTGGAGAAATCACCGTCAAACAGTTAATGTCCAATACGTCAGGCATCCCGGACTATTTTTCTGGAAAGGTCTTCTCCGACCTCATCGCCGGGCATGATCAGCCTTGGAGTCTGGACAAAACATTGGATGCCGCCAGACGGCAAAAGCCCAAATTCAAACCAGGCCAGAGAAATAAAGCCCAATATTCCGACACCAATTACCGGCTGCTTGGCCGAATGATCGAGACTATCAAGGGCGAACCCATTCAGAACGTATTCAAGGAGTACATTTTCGACAGGCTGAATCTGACACAGACGTATTTTTATCATCATCCTGAGGATACAAGCCCCGTTCCTTTCTACTATAAGAAAAAACGTTTGGACCTTCCTCTGTACATGGCGTCAATCGGAGCGGAAGGCGGCATCGTCTCAACGGCAAGGGAAACGATGGGGTTCCTGCGCTCCTTTTTTAACGGGGAACTGTTTCCGATAGGTGATCTGGATGAACTCCAGAGACAATGGAATTTTCTCTGGGCACCGGGCCCCTTTTTCTATGGCACCGGCATTTCAAGACAGCCGCTATCTCCATTCAGCCTGGGACGGGGACTCATCGGTCACTGGGGTCAATCCGGCGCATTTGCCTTCCATCATCCTGAATCAGGACTCTATTTCACCGGAACCGTGAACCAGGCTGTCGGTCAATCCGCGGCTGTGCAGGTGATGACAAGAATCATACGTCATTATGGGCGGGAGAAGTAGACGCTTCACTTGCACACAGACACCCCATAAACAAAAAAATGCTCCACCCGGTTAACTCTCAACGTGGGTGGAACATAGCACTTTAAGGTTATTAATGTATGGCCTTCTTCTTAAAGCGGCCGCCCTTCACATCATGGATGTTTCCGATGGCAACAAAAGCCTGGGAATCCCAATCTTCCACGATGGATTTGAGTTTCGCTTCTTCCAAACGGGTGATGACAACAAAGATAACCTTCTTGCTGTCCCCGGAATAAGCACCCTCTCCATCCAGATAGGTTACGCCGCGTCCCAAACGTTGGGTTAACGCATCACCGATCTCCTTATGCTTATCACTGATTATCCATACCGATTTGGATTGATCGATGCCTTCGATTGTAATGTCAATCAGTTTAAACGCCAGGTAATAAGCAATCAGTGAGTACATGGCATGATCCCAACCGAAAATAAATCCTGCGCTGCCCAGAATAAATACGTTAATGAACATCACGATTTCACCGACAGAGAACGGTGTCTTCTTGTTGATCAGAATGGCTACGATTTCCGTGCCGTCCAAGGAGCCGCCGGACCGGATTACAAGACCAACCCCGATCCCGAGCAGAACGCCGCCGAACACGGCCGCTAGCAGCGGATCGATAGTAATCGGATCGACGGGATGCAGAAAATAAGTTCCAATGGACATGACCACTACAGCGAACAGCGTGGATAATGCAAAAGTTTTCCCGATCTGTTTATATCCCATAAACAAAAATGGAAGGTTGAATAAGGTCAGAAATATACCGAGCGGAAAATCCGTGATATGGGAAACCATAATGGATATCCCGGTAATGCCCCCGTCAATAATTTTGTTGGGCACCAGAAAGATCTCCAGCCCTACTGCCATTAGTACCGCACCGAAAGTTAAGAACACCAGACGACGGAGAAGCTTCAAGGTGGTTGAGCCTGCCTTGGGATTCTCCGGCTTCTGCTGCTCCGCTTTCACTTGCGCAAGAATCTTCACATCACTTGACATAAATCTCCCCCGTTCAACTTATGAAAAATAAGCTAATTTATATTTATAAGTGAAACCCTTATAAATATTCTATCATATAAACAAATGCTGGACATAGAACTTTCAGGCTTCTTCCTGAATTTCACTTGCTTTCCCTGCATTCTTACATATCACGTAAGATGTGAAACCTAAAGTAAGGGAGACAGCATCCTGCATAATATTTCGGCAGCTTTCTGCCATCTTCCGCGCTGACGAAACACCTCCGCATCGATAAGCCTGCTCTGTTTGAGATCCTCCTTAAAATCCGCAACCAACCGTTCGATGGGCAGCTGATCAAACAGTACGGCGGTCAGCTCGAAATTACAGAAAAAACTCCGCATATCCATATTCGCCGTACCGACCGAGCCGAGAAGCTCGTCCACAATGAGCACCTTGGCATGGATGAATCCTTTTTCATACTCGTAGAAGGTAACTCCCGCTGCCAGCAGCTCTTCCACATAGGACAAGCTCGCCATTTTCACAAAACGGGAATCGGCACGATCGGGAATAATGATTCGCACATCCACACCGCTCACCGCCGCCGTCTTCAGCGCCTCATATATTCCTTCATCCGGAATGAAATAAGGCGTGGTGATCCATATTCGTTCTTTGGCTACGGATATCGCCCCAAAGCACATCTCCTGGATGGCATTCCAATTCAGATCCGGTCCGCTGCTCAATATTTGCACTTGCTCATCCCCGGTGCATTGATGCTCCGGGAACAGCCCGAAATCCGCAATGCGCTCTCCGGATGCGAGCTTCCAATCATGCAGAAACACATTTTGCAGGAAGTAAACCGCATCTCCCTTTACTTCCAGATGCGTGTCGCGCCAGTAGCCCATTTTCGGATATTCGCCCAAATAGTCGTCCCCGACGTTAATCCCGCCAAGAAAACCGATTATGCCGTCCACCACGACGATTTTACGGTGATTCCGGTAATTGATTCTGCGGCTGAACATCGAAACCATGGCGGGCAGGAAGAAATAGAACTCCACTCCCGATTCCTTGAACCGCCGAATGAACGTTTTCTTGAGTTTATAACTGCCAAGCCCGTCACAAACCAGGCGTACCTTGACGCCTTCTTGCGCCTTTCGGATCATGACCTCCTGAAACTTCGTGCCGATCCGGTCATGACGAAAGATATAGAACTCCACATGGATGTGGTCTTTGGCCTGTTCCATAGCACGCAGCATGGCATCGTAAGTCTCTTCTCCATCCGTCAACACGCGGCTCTGATTACAGCCTGTAATCGGACTCTCCGACAAGTGATTGAGCAGATTGAACAAACGGTCATTATGATGAAATTCAGCATTGTTCATGCCTTCCTTGTTCCAAACAACGGCGGCCCGATCCCACAGGTGTCCCCTAAGCTCCTGAAACAGTCTGGAGCCCCGCTTGCGAATCTTCAACCGCTTCTGATAGTCCCTAGCCACAAAGAAATAGAGTACAAACCCGATCAATGGGAGGCAAAATAAAATAAACAGCCAGGCCACGGCCTTGGACGGATTCCGAAACTCCAGCAACAGCACTGCAACCATCTGCAAAATAAAAGTAATAAGTGCAACCAGAAGCCACACCATACCGGCAGCCTCCTCACCATGAATAATAGTCGTATTTGAATCGATTAACTACACTACATCATTGACCAATTCCATATGTATTTATTCAATTACCCAATGGCGCACCATACTGAATAAATTCTCTTATCTAATAATTTTTGACATGTTCTTCGAAAGAATAGAATACATACTAGATAAGGAGCTGGCCAAGTCTAGCGGGTACCATGATCCATAAACGATGTATGGAAGGGAGATGCCATGAAAACCACACACCGTAAACAACGCTTAACCTTGCTGGTGCTTCGGGATGCCCAGCATTCAGTCAAACAGATCCATCTGTCCAAGCCTCTAATGATAGCGGTGCCCGCGGCCGCTATTTTGTCCATCGCCGGACTGATCGTTTCCCTGCAGATCCAGTCGGCCCAGACGATCTCGGGGCTGGAGCAGCAGCTGATGCTCAAAAACCTGGAAGCCTTAAAGATGGAAGTAACGGTTACCGACAAGGAAGAAGCCATAGAACGTCTAAACAAAGCCATCATTCAGCTGTCGGGCGAAGCAGAGCAAACGAAGGTCCAGATGGAGCGCGTTCAGCAGCTGGAGCAAGAGCTTCAGCAGTTTATTCAGAAGCACGGCAGCTTGTCAGGACAGACCTCCTCCATCACAGATGAGGATAAGCAGCATGTCGGAGGGGAATTCATTGCCGTTCATGAGAATGGAATGTTAAGTCTCGCGAAGGAGACTCAGGATGATTTTGAGGAGATTCAGCAGTTGATTTCTCGCATGGAGCAGCATATTCCGCGTACGCTGGATCAGGCTCAGGAAACCCAGGAGAAACGTGAAGGCACACCCTCTCTATGGCCGACCACCTCTAAGCGGCTGACATCGAATTTCGGTTATCGGAGCGATCCTTTTACCGGGCGTTCGGCCTATCATGCCGGCATCGATATTGCCGGTAAAACCGGCGATCCGATCTATGCCGCCGGTGCCGGTGAGGTGACGGCAGCGGAACGCAGCGGAGCTCGAGGGCTTTATATCGTCGTCAAACACCCGAATGGGCTGGAGACCTGGTACATGCATCTGGACAGTCTGGACGTGTCGGTAGGCGATCATGTCGATCAAGGTGATACCATCGGCAAGCTGGGTTCCTCCGGGCGAAGCACAGGCCCTCATCTTCATTTTCAGGTCGTCAAAAACAACCAGACGATTGACCCGTTGCCTTATCTGCAGTAACAACATATTCATTCTTGATGAGGAGGAATATAATATGAAAAAGAAAAACAAGAACAAGAACAAGCGGGCTTCAGAGCGAACGGATACGCTGATTGGGCCGGGAAGCGAAGTGGAAGGTGTGCTTCAATGCGAAGAAAACCTGCGAATTGATGGCCGCTTTAACGGCTCCATCGAAAGCCAAGGCTGTGTCACGATCGGCGAAGAAGCCATTGCACGCTCCAATATCTCCGCTCGGGAGGTCATCGTGGCCGGCAAGGTGTATGGCGATGTAACGGCAGAAAACAAACTGACCATTACGCCTACGGGACAAATGTACGGGGATGTTTACGCCGCTTCCCTGATCGTTATGGAAGGCGGACTCCTGAATGGAGCAAGCCGGATGGACCATCCAACCTCCAATCAAGATGCTGCGGAGTCAACGGACACCACACTGCCGCTTCAGCGTTCGGAAGCAGGTTAACCTAAGCGTATGGACGACCACTCGAACCCGGCAGTTTTATATAGAGCGGCTAGTTCTTTCAGCCGGCATAATCAAAGAGCCCCTTCCCATCCATGTTCACACGGGCAGAAGGAGCTCTTTTCTTATTCATAAATTAAGCTGCAACGTCTCTCCTCGTAAAGGCCAACCAAGAGATGAGCATGAACAACAGGCTATAAACAACCAGAATCGTGATGGAGAAACCGAGCCCAACTCCCCCCGGTCCGACCGGCGACTGAATGTAACCGCTCAGGTCGGTGTGGAGAAAGAGTAAGTACTTCGCCCATGCAAACCGCTCCGGATTAAAGATAAAGCCGAAAATATCCTTGGTGAACAGAACCAGCAGCGATAAGCCAATCGCCAAACCGCCAGAACGAAACACCGTAGAAAGCATAAACGCAATCAGCGAGATGACCAGCGCCTGGGTCGTATCGGTCAGCAGGAGAAGCAGCGAATTGTTCATCGAAGATCCCTCGAATCCGCCCGACCATCCGGTATTTCCGGAGAATAACAGCAGCGACATAGCGATCCCTACCACAGCCGTGATTCCTGCACAGAGCAGACCGAATAGAAGCAGAGCGGTGAATTTGGACAACAGAATCTTCCCTCGGCTCCACGGCCGAATCAGCAGCAATTTGATGGTCCCTCCGGCAAACTCCCCTGCCACGATATCCGCTGCGATGATCACCGTGAAGATCGTACTCAGGTAGATGGTGAAACTCTCCGTCCATGTGAATACGGTCCAGACATCCATTGGCGCATTCGTAAAGTACAGCATGGCAGGCATGGCCACATTAAACAAGAGAAGAATCGCCAGCATGACCCATGTCCGTACGCGATAGTAAATTTTCATATTCTCATTGGCTACAAGACGGGTAAAGTTATTCAACAACGAATCCCCCTCCCGTCATTTCCAAGAATTGATCCTCAAGGGACCGGGTCACCGGCTGTATGGCATAGACCCGTATGCCGGCTCCGACCAATGTCGCGTTGATATCCGCAATCATATTCTCGTCACCGCGGACAATGATTCGGTGATCGCGGGCCGACGCTTGAAATTCTTGGAGCAGCGCCGCCGCTGCTTCCGCGTCATTGACGGTAAATGCCGTCTCTTCAAACACACGCTCTCCCTCAGCCGTCCGCAGCTGCCGGATATCAATCAGCTTGCCGTGACGTATAATGCCAACGGTATCACACATCAGCTCCATCTCGGACAGCAAATGACTGGAGACAAATACGGTCGTCCCTTCCTCCTGCGTCAATCTGCGCAAATAATCTCGCAGCTCCCGAATGCCCTGCGGGTCCAAGCCATTCGTAGGCTCGTCCAGGATCAGAAGCTTCGGCCGGTGCAGCAGTGCCTGCGCCACGCCGAGTCGTTGACGCATCCCCAGCGAATAGGTCTGCACTTTCTCATGAATCCGATTCCCTAGCCCTACGAGTTCCACTACCTCTTCGATACGCTCCTTGGTAATGCCCTGCATCATGCGCGCATAATGCTTCAGGTTGTTATAACCAGACAAAAATTTATACATCTCCGGGTTCTCGACAATCGCGCCAATCTGGGCGGCTGCCTGCTCATAATTGTTCCGTATGCTGTAACCCCCGATGGTAATATCCCCTTGAGTAATAGACATCAGCCCGACCATCATCCGAATGGTCGTTGTCTTGCCAGCCCCGTTCGGTCCAAGAAACCCGAAGATTTGTCCAGATGGAATATCTAATGTCACATTATCCACCAAAACCTTGGACGAGATTTTCTTCGTAACCCCGAGCAGTCTTACCAGCGGTTCCTGCTTCATGTAATCTATTCTCCTTTGCCCTTGTATCATGCAATCTCCACAATTATACAATACTAGAGCAAAGGACAAAATTGTTGAATGCATGACCCCTATATTGCTGTTAATGGAGCCGTCTACTCGCGATGCACCAACAAAGCCGATTGACACGACTTGCAGACTCCCGCCGGAACATTATGCTTATAGAATCCGGTTTTATACAAGCTGTGGCTTTGTGCAATAGGAAGCATCCGACAGCAACTGACGCAATACATCATCACTTCTTTCATCCCGTCATCTCCTCTTTCGGGATAGATGCATCTATATCTATGCACAGTATGATACAAAATGTATCCACTACAAAAATTCTATATAAATTGTTACTCTTTGTCAAACCTAAATCAAGCATACTATGATGAGACTACAGGACCTGGGATAACCATGATATCGGAAAGATAAAGATACATTTTTTTCTAAATTTTTAATTAATGATACAATATGTATTGACGATCGATGGAATTTAAGATACATTTTGTATCATATTAGATATTTTATATGATATAGGTTTCCTCTAAATTAATGGAACCTGTAGAGAGGTGATTGTGAATGTCATATGGATCTCGCATTGCAAAATTGCGGGAGCAAAAAGGTTGGACCCAGGAAGAGCTATCCGAACGTATTGGTATCAGTCGGGCTTCTTTATCACATTATGAGAAAGATCGCAGAGAACCAAACTTGGAAACGCTAACAAGATTAGCGGACGTATTTCAAACCACGATTGATCAAATCATTGGAAGATAGTCTGTTCAATCCCCCCACTCAAAAATAATCAAAACAACCTAAAACTTCGATATTCTACTCCACACACAAAAACCCCCTCTACTCAAAAAGGGGGTTTTGTGTTACGAGTCATTCCATATACGCTTGTAACGTAGACGTTATCTTTTCTCGTTCTTGATCACCGACGATATAATACCAAATTCCATTCATTTTTTGTCCATGGCCTGCGATTTCAACCTGCTCAACCTTTTTCAGTTTTTGACGGTACTCTGTTACAAACATCTTCATCTCTTCAAACGAAATATCCGTTTTGACGCTGTTCCCAATGTTATCCAGAAGTGATTCTAGTTTAAAAACCGTCGAAATCCTTATCAACTTATTTAAGATCCCCTTCAGAACCTCCCGCTGCCTTGCATTCCTGCCTAAATCCCCCTTAGGATCTTCAAACCGCATACGCGAGAATGCCAATGCTTCCTCACCGTTTAAGTTCAACTTCCCCTGATCAAAGTCATAGCCCGCATATTCGAACCGCATATGGTTATCCACGGTAACTCCACCTAATGAATCTACAATGCTTGAGAAGCCCTCCATGTCCACTTTAATGTAGTAATCGATAGGGAATTGCAAAAAATTCTCCACGCTGCTGATCGACATCTCAACGCCCCCAAAGGCATAGGCATGGTTAATTTTATCCACCGTTCCATGTCCTACGATATCAGTCCTGGTATCACGTGGAATATTAAAAATAAGTACTGACCCCTTTGCAGGGTTTACTGCCATTAATATCATGACGTCGGATCGTCCACGATCATAGGGCCTTTGGTCTACACCCAAAACCAGAACAGTAAATGGATCAGCGTCCTTCATGTTTTTCTCTCCGACCTGAATAGTCGTCCGGTCATGTACGAATGTTGGAACTACAGGCGAAGGCTCCCGCTCTTCGTAAATCCGAACTGCTGTCGACTTAATGGATTGATACGTATACAGAAGATAAGCTGAAGGCAGCAGTATAAGAATAGCCAGCAGCCACAGGACCCATTTCCTTGTCATTTTCATCCAGTGATGCCTCCATTGCGTTGACCTTATACTGTCCCGTTAAAGGTCGATGTTGAATCACGACTTAAAGAATACATAAATACAGTGAAATCATCTTGAACAAAGATAGATTAGGAGAAGGGAAACCAGCAGAAAGATGTATCGAGGATATTTCATGATTACAATGAACTAAATATACAACTCCGATTCGAGATTAGATACAAATCTACATATGAAATTATACAATGAAGTCTCATTATTAATAGGAGAAAAACATCGATATTCTAAAACCTATCCCTCATCATGCATACGGATTTAAGGTAAAAGAACTAATGACCAAGCAACGTAAATATAGTAGAATAGCAATAAACCATGATAATGATGCATCGGGATTCCCTGTTCGCTGCAGGTAATCCATGAATTACGTTTCAGTTATAGAGACTCATTTTATTCGACTCGCTGTGACTGAACATCATTCGGTTCAACATACCCACGATACGGGTCTTTTTATCGCCGTCTGTATGGAATTCAGTATGATACAATTGGCGTCCATAAAAGAGCCCCCTTGATTCAATGTGGCCCGAAAGCAGAATATGATCCACATTATCGTCAATTTCGTAACCCAATATAATATTAGAATGAATCGGTATTTCCCAAGGACATAGGAATACAAGACCACTGGGCAGCAGTTCTAGCGGAGTAACGGAATGACTTTTCCCATGAATGGTTAATTGCCCGATCTGCATGACTTTAATCCTTACCGTAATTTGGTGTTGCCGTTCTCGTAACATTGGAGGTCACCCATCCGCTCCTTATTATAATTTTTTGGTATGGGACATTTCTGCACTGGATAAAATGATACTAACTGTACCCAAACCTTTACAATGCAGATACAATATGTATCTCATTAATGTTTATAATACGATACACATTGTATCTAGTCAATAAAAAGTAGTCTTTTTATGTTTATAATAAATCGGCAATTTCGTCTTATAGATCTATCCAACTAGCTTCTATAGATACAAAGCCATTCGAAAGGGGGATCAATGCGTGAACTACGGAGAACGAATATCAGAATTACGTGAACAGCATGGTTGGACTCAGGAAGAACTCGCTACCTCTGTCGGTATTACACGTGCTGCACTATCCCATTATGAAAAAAATCGGCGCAAGCCTGATTTCGAAACATTGACCCGCCTGGCAGATCTGTTTGACGTATCCATAGATTATCTGATCGGGAGAACGACACAGGAAAAAACGGTGCTAGATGCGGAGGTTCGATCATTTGTGGACGGACTTGAACTATCCGATGAGGATTTATTGGAACGCTTTAACCTTACGGTGGACGGTCGTAAGCTAACCGAAGATGAAGCCAAGCGATTCATTGCATTTGTTCGCATGGAACGAGCCATGAAATAATGCTCATGCCTAAGAACTACAAAATCCCCGCCATGTAGGATACGCTCATCACTACATGCCGGGGATTTTTTGCCTTCGTAAGATCATATTTAATCTTTTCGTAATTCCTCCATTTGCAGCCATTTATCAGGATGGATTCCCAATTGAGTCATGAGCTTATTGATGTCGATGTTCGTTTTCTGCTGGTCAAGCCGCTGCTCGGTGCTTCCGGAGCCTCTCTCCTTGTCCACACTCATTTCCACAACTACCTCGCTTATCTATAATTTCCTCTCCATCCCAGCTGCCAATACTTGTTGAAATTACCATGTATATAGCAACAACCTACTAAACAACTTACTTACCAATATTATAACGAACGAATCCACATGATGCTGTCGTCTTATGGAGCCTTTGTCCTATGCTTCCGGTTCTAATTTTGTCGAATTTTCTTTTGGAATATTTTGCTGAAAAGCATAATTTCTAAAAACAATACCATCGTAACTTATTTATATATGAAAAAAAACCACATTGCATTCATTAAAGAACACAATGTGGTATCAGCTGATCTCTCATCAGATGTTAGTTCCCTGTACGAGCCAACTCTTTCATATTTGCTTCAAATGCGGCGAGAAGCGCAGCTTCACCTGCCAGCCCTTGGTCTTGAGCCTTCTCGATATGCAGGAGCATGCGTTTGTAATCCTTCGGAATGATACGGACAAAGCGGCTCAGAGCCTGATCCCAATCCCCCAGAATTTGCTGCGCAGGCACACTGCCCGTGTACTGCTCATGCTGCCGGATAAGATAATGGAGTGCTTCCGCTTCTGCTGTTTCCTCTACGCGCTCAAGGAGTACCATCTCCAGATTGCAGCGATCCACAAAAGTTCCTTCAGGATCATAGACGTAGGCCACCCCACCGGACATACCGGCCGCGAAGTTCCGTCCGGTTTCACCGAGAACGACTACCCGGCCGCCGGTCATGTATTCACAGCCATGATCGCCGACACCTTCAACCACAATGCTCGCACCCGAGTTACGAACGGCAAAGCGCTCGCCGGCAATGCCTCTTACGTAGGCTTCGCCGCCTGTAGCACCATAAAACGCAGTATTACCGGCAATGATATTATCCTCGGCTTTGAAGGTTGCCTTCGGTGACGGCTTCACGATCAGTTTGCCGCCGGAAAGGCCTTTACCGATATAGTCATTCGCATCCCCTTCAACCGTCAACGTCATCCCTTTCGGCACAAAGGCACCAAAGCTCTGGCCTGCGGACCCCACGAAGTTAAATCGAATCGTGTCTTCCGGCAGTCCGGCAGCGCCGTATTTGCGCGTGACTTCACTGCCCAGAATCGTACCCACTGCACGATCCACGTTTGTGATTGGGAAGGTGCCTTCCACCGCCGCTCCCGATTCCAATGCAGGTGCAGCGCTGCCAAGCAGTGAACGCATATCCAGCGTCTCTTCCAGGCCATGATTCTGTCTTTGACTGCGATAGCGAGTGCTGCCTTCCGGAAGCTCCGGCGTATACAGCAATGCGGAGATATCCACGCCTTTCTTCTTCCAGTGATGATCCGCTTTGACGGCATCCAGGCAGTCGGTACGTCCAATCATCTCATTAATGGTGCGGAAACCCAGCTCTGCCATCAGCTCGCGCATGTCTTGAGCGACAAAGCGCATAAAGTTGGCAACATGCTCCGGATCTCCTGTAAAGTTCTTACGCAGCTCCGGATTCTGAGTGGCTACGCCAACCGGGCAGGTGTCCATTTGACAGACACGCATCATGATACACCCGATGGCAACCAATGGTGCCGTAGAGAACCCATACTCTTCGGCTCCAAGCAGAGCCGCTACCACCAAGTCGCGTCCGTTCAGCATTTTGCCATCCGTCTCGAGCACGACCCGGTCACGCAGATTGTTCATGATGAGCGTCTGATGGGTTTCGGCTAGGCCAAGCTCCCAAGGCATACCGGCATGACGGATCGAGCCTTGCGGCGAAGCCCCCGTACCGCCATCGTAACCGCTGACCAGAATGATATCCGCGCGGCCCTTCGCAACACCTGCAGCGATCGTGCCCACACCCACCTCGGATACGAGCTTCACGTTGATATCCGCACGCGGATTGGAGTTCTTCAGGTCGTAAATAAGCTCTGCCAAATCCTCAATGGAGTAGATATCATGATGCGGCGGCGGCGAGATCAGGCCAACACCCGGCGTCGAACCGCGAACCTCGGCTACCCAAGGATACACTTTACGGCCCGGGAGCTGTCCGCCCTCGCCCGGCTTCGCGCCCTGCGCCATCTTAATCTGGATTTCGTCTGCGTTCACCAGGTAGTTGGAGGTTACGCCGAAACGTCCCGAAGCCACCTGCTTGATGGCGCTGCGGCGGGAATCGCCGTTAGCATCCGGGATGAAACGGGCCGGATCCTCTCCGCCTTCACCCGTATTGCTCTTGCCTCCGATGCGGTTCATCCCGATCGCAAGGCTCTCATGCGCTTCCTTGCTGATCGAGCCGAATGACATCGCGCCGGTCTTGAATCGGCGCATGATGGATTCTACGGATTCAACCTCATCCAGTGGTACCGGCTCGCCGACCGGCTTAATTTCGAGCAGTGAGCGCAGCGTAAGATGCTGCTCATTCTCACCTTTCACAAGCTCTGCGTATTTCTTGTAGGTTGCGTAGTCATTGGTGCGGACAGCCTGCTGCAGCAAATGGATGGTTCTCGGGTTGAACAAATGCTCTTCCCCGTCAGCTCTCCATTGATATTCGCCCGCTGAATCCAGCGCTTTATCGTTCCCGTCCTTATCAGTAAAGGCACGCTCGTGATGAGCCAGGGTTTCCTTAGCCACTTCTTCAAGACCGATCCCCCCGATCCGGGACGGCG
Source organism: Paenibacillus sp. FSL W7-1332 (assembly GCF_037969785.1). Lineage (NCBI taxonomy): Bacteria > Bacillati > Bacillota > Bacilli > Caryophanales > Paenibacillaceae > Paenibacillus > Paenibacillus sp. FSL W7-1332. Next base: position 6,222,789 of record NZ_CP150209.1, read on the forward strand.
TCCGTGTGAAATAGCTTTCTACGAAATCTTCTTTGAGGCCGACAGCCTCAAAGATTTGGGCTCCGCGATATGATTGGATCGTGGAAATCCCCATTTTCGATAAAACTTTAACGACGCTCTTGCTTGCCGCTTTAATGTAATTCTTCACGGCTTTCTCATGCGAGATCCCGCGAAGCATGCCTTCCGCAATCATGTCATCCAATGTTTCGAACGCCAGATACGGGTTGACCGCGCTCACGCCGTATCCGAGCAGCAGGGCGTAATGATGTACTTCGCGAGGCTCACCGGATTCAAGCAGGATCGCCACCTTGGTCCGGGTTCCCTGACGGATCAGATGATGGTGGAGTGACGATACGGCAAGCAGCGATGGAATCGCTGCATTGTCTTTATCCACCCCGCGGTCCGACAAAATCAAGATGTTATGACCCTTGGCAATAACCCGGTCCGCTGCCTCGCAGAGGGTATTGATCGCTTGACGAAGCCCTTCTGCTCCTTCCGCTGCCGGGAAGAATATCGGAATGGTCATGGACTTGAAGCCGGGACGGCGAACGTGGCGCAGCTTCGCAAAATCTTCATTCGATAGCACCGGCGAATCCAGACGGATGTGACGGCAGCTCTCGGGCTCGGGCTTCAGCAGATTGCGCTCCGGACCGATCGTTGTTGCCGTTGAAGTGACCAGTTCTTCACGAATCGCATCAATCGGCGGGTTCGTCACCTGGGCGAACATCTGCTTGAAGTAGTTGAACAGCCGCTGCGGACGGTCGGACAACACCGCAAGCGGTGCATCGTATCCCATGGATGCGACAGCTTCCGCACCCGTGATCGCCATCGGCTCAATGACTTTGCGCAGCTCCTCATACGTGTAACCGAAGGCTTGCTGCAGCTGACGTACATTTTCATGCTTGGGATCCGGCAGTTCCGGCGCGTCAGGGAGATCATGAAGCTCTACCAGATGCTCATCCAGCCATTCAGAGTAGGGAAGTTCCGCGGCGATGCTAGCTTTGACTTCTTCGTCAGAGATGATCCGGCCTTCCTTCGTGTCAACGAGCAGCATCCGGCCAGGACGCAACCGGTCCTTGTACAGTACATTTTCCGGCGGGATATCCAGAACGCCCGCTTCGGAGGACAGAATGATCAGATCATCCTTTGTTACATAATAACGGGATGGACGCAGTCCGTTCCGGTCCAGGGTAGCCCCGATCTGAACGCCGTCCGTGAACGCCATCGCAGCCGGGCCGTCCCATGGCTCCATCAGCGTGCTGTGGTATTCATAGAATGCTTTTTTGGTCTTGTCCATGCTCTCATGGTTGCTCCACGGCTCAGGGACCATCATCATGGCCACATGCGGCAGGGAACGACCGCTGAGGTACAGGAATTCAAATGTATTATCGAACATCCCGGTATCGGATCCGTCCGGGTTGATGACAGGTTTAACCTTCTCGAGATCGCTTCCGAACAGTTCATGCTCGAACAGCGATTGACGGGCGTGCATCCAGTTTACATTCCCGCGCAGCGTGTTGATCTCGCCGTTGTGAATCATGAAGCGGTACGGATGCGCGCGTTCCCAGCTTGGGAACGTGTTCGTACTGAAACGGGAGTGAATCAGCGCAATAGCGGATTCCAATCCCTCTTGCTGCAGATCCAGGTAAAATTCCCCTACCTGCTCCGTCGTTAACATGCCTTTGTATACGATCTTCCGGCAAGACAGGCTGGATACATAGAAGCTGTCGCCTTCGGGCTTGCCGCTGTAACGGATAGCCAGCTCGGCGCGGCGGCGGATGACATACAGCTTGCGCTCAAACGAGAGATCATCCTGAATGTCGGAGCTTCGTCCGATGAACACTTGGCGGACGTACGGCTTTGCCGCTTTTGCCGATTTACCCAGCATTTCATCATGCGTCGGGACATCGCGGAATCCAAGCAGGGTCTGGCCTTCTTCAGCAATAATCGAAGCCAACTGATCCTCATGGGCCGAACGGACGGCAGGGTCATGGGATAGGAACAGCATGCCGGCACCATAATGCCCGGCTTCCGGAAGCTCAAAGCCCAGCTTCGCTGCTTCGGCGGAGAAGAAGGAGTGAGGAATTTGCAGCATAATCCCAGCGCCGTCACCGGAGTTCGGCTCGCTGCCCTGTCCGCCGCGATGCTCCATATTGGCAAGCATGGTCAGCGCGCTGCTAACGATTTCATGGGATGGCTTACCTTTGATATGGGCAACAAAACCCATACCGCAAGCATCTTTTTCAAACTGCGGATCATAGAGGCCCTGTTTCTGGGGAAAATCAGTATGTTTCATAAGATGCAACCTTTCTTTGTATAGAATAAAATGCTGCTGATCAATAACAGAAAACATAAAGTGCGTGTTCAAAAAGGTCGGTTTTCAGCACCGAGAAGATTGGATGAAGCTAGGGACTGAGGAGTGGAGCGTACGTTTTTGGTACGTGAGCACCGGAAGGCCCGGCTGAATTCAAGATTCGATGCCGAGTGGCTTCCTGATTCACCTCGTGTTAGATATAGGATTTATAAGTTATCAACGGAGTTGATGAAATCCTATATCGCAAGAAAACCTACTTCTGAATCGCGGTCGCTCAACCTTGAATTTGCCTCGATTAGTTCTCTTATCAAAAGCGGACTTTTTGAACAACCTATTAAAGGTTGGACATCAATCCTCTCCTGCAGCGGACACACTGTCATGAGGTGATGCAGTATTGTGCAAAAGCGGCAAGGGGTAACATTTACCTGACACGTAAGATTTATTAGTTCTATATATTTTATCACCGTCATACAGTGCAGGCAATTCAAAGTTTTTATGAATTTGATAAGAATTGTTTTTATGAGAGTTATCACAACACACAGTTAAAATTTATGTAGAATAGTGCAAAAAAACATGCAAATAAAACATTCCGAACAGGCGTTTTTGTTCACCTTATCTCATTTTCAAAACCATTCGCTGGTCTTTTCCCTTCAACTTCTCTCCAACGGGAGAGGCAAGTGATCATCATCACCATGATCCAATATAAGATGATGCAGCTCCAAGGTCAGTTCTTCATGGCCACACTATACCCGAGCATCAAAAAAAAGACTTCCCCGAGATCTGCTCGACCTTCGGGGAAATCCTCTTCCTTCATATAATAGATATCTTGCTTATGCAGTCAACGCTGTATCGGTGTCTGCTGCTTTCTTGTTGTTTCGGGTAGCCAGGAAGTACACGGCGGTCAGAGCCAGGAATACGAGACCGAATCCGGCCAGTACACCCACATTCGCCCACATGCCGTCGAAACTTCCTGTGGATATGACGTCCTTGTAGCCTTTTACGCTGTAAGTCATCGGCAGCAGCGGATTCAATGCCTTCATCCAGTTCGGAATCAGCTCTACCGGGAACGTGCCTGCGCTTGTAGTCAATTGGAGGATCAGGATAACGATGACGACGAAGCGTCCAGGCTGATCCAGCCAGGTTACAAACATTTGCACCAGGAACATGAACGACAAACTCGTGATGATGGAGAAGAGATAGAAAAGTGGAACGCTCTGCACCTCAAGCTTCAATCCGTACAGCATAACGACCGATGCCAGCAGCGCTTGAATCAATCCCATTCCGGCAAAGGAAAGCGTACGGCTGACAAACCGGTTCCAACCCGATGCGTTCGGTACCGATGCTTCGCGGATCGGCAGGATAATCGTACAGAGCAAGGCTCCGACAAACAAACCGAGCGACAGGAAGTATGGCGCGAATCCCGTACCGTAGTTCGGCACTTCGTTCACCTTGTGCTCTTCAACCTGTACCGGTCCGGCAAACATGGTGACCGTTTCGTCAGTTGTTTTGATATCGCCTGTCTTGTCGGCAGCCTCGTTCAGCTTGCCTGCAAGCTCTCCGCTGCCTTCCTTCAATTCATTCATCCCGTTTACCAGCTCACCGGCTCCGGAATCCAGCTTTTTCGAGCCGTCGGCAAGCGTTGTAACGCCAATTCCGAGCTTGCCGGCTCCTCCTGCAAGCTGCTGCGTCCCTTGCGAAAGGGTGGCTGCTCCGCTTGCGAGCTGTTTGCCGCCAGCGGCCGCTTCGCTCAGCTTCGTGCCGAACAGCTTCATGCCGTCAGCCAATTGGCTTTGGCCGGCGCTCAGCTGTTTGGCACCAGCCAGCAGCTCTTGACCGCCAGCTGCGAGCTGTTTGCCGCCTTCAGCCAGCTGACTCGCTCCCGCGCTCAGCTTGCCGGCGCCTTCCTGCAGCTGCAGCGTGCCTTGATTCAGCTCGGCTGCGCCTTGTGCGAGCTGTTTCTGGCCGGCATTCAGCCCGCTTGTGCCGGTGGCAACGGATTGGCTCGCAGCCAGCAGCTGCTGAACCTCCGGACTTTGCGCCAGCTCCGGATTGCTTTCAGCCAGCTTCTTCAATCCGTCTGCAACGGCCTTAGCGCCTTGCTCCAAGGAAGCCGTAGCCTCCAGCGATTGATTCAGCCCGGCTTTCAGGCTGCTGCTGCCTTCATGAGCGCTTTTCGCGCCTGCCACAAGCTGGGAAGCCCCTGCTTGGTTGGCTTGCAGGCCTTCATTCAGAGTGGTACTGCCGGCTGCGGCAGATTCAATCCCAGCTTGCAGCTTGGCACCGCCCTTGCTTGCTTCCTCAGCTCCTGCTTGCAGCTTGCTGTGACCCGCTTTAAGCTGATCCAAGCCGGAAGCGAGGGTACCGGCTCCTGCGTTCAACTTGCCTGCACCGTTATTCAGCTCCTGCACGCCTTTGGTCAAAGGCGCGATTCCATTCTGAAGCTCCTGTGTGCCGCTGACGAGTTTAGCCAAATTTTCCTTCAGCTTCACGGCGCCGTCATCCAGCTTCACGGCACCTTCGGATATTTTGGTTGCACCGTCTCCCGCTTCGCTCAAGCCATCGGATACTTTGGCTACTTGATCGAACAGGGTTTCCGTATAGGCTTCCGTCACTTTCGCGGACACCTTGGACTGAATCTGCTTCACCGCAGATCCGCCGATCTGGGCCGCCAGGAAGTTGTAGCCTTCATTCGGCTCAAATACGATCTGCGCAGGCTGCGGATGTTCATCCATTAAAGTTGTCGCCTGCTGGGAGAAATTCTCGGGGATGCTGATGGTCATGTAGTACTTGTTATCCTGCATGCCCTGCTCCGCTTCCTGCTTATTAACGAATTGCCAATTAAAATCTTTTCCCTTCTTCAGCTCGGCAACCAAATCCTCGCCGGCGTGCAGCGTCTTTCCTTCAAAAACAGCGCCCTGGTCGTTATTGACGACCGCAACGGGCAAATCCTCCATCTTCCCGTACGGGTCCCAGAAGGCCCCGAGGAACATACCGCTGTACATGACCGGTATGAACAGCACCGCGATGATCGGAATCAATATTTTTTTATTCCGAACGGCAGCGCCAAGATCTTTTGCAAATACAGATAATGACTTCATCCCAGTCTCTCTCCTTTTTTTCTCTAGATAACCAGCCGACATGAATCTGCAGCATGGCAGATCACATTCCAGTACAAAATGACCAATATCCTCAATCAGTCAGTTTAGGCCAAAAAAAAACGATCCCTGGCAAGGAAGACGATCCCTCAAGCCTAGAGAGTCCGCCTTCCTCATCACGAAGGAGGTTCCTGTATCCTTCTTATGAAGTAGCCTTCAATCCGTCAGCCAAGAACACCATCATATATTCCTTGATCTGTTCCTTGCTCAGCGGCTTGTGAAGCTGATTGAAGTCCGTCGTGAGGGCAACGTACAGTTTCAGCATCACGAAGGATACCACTTGAGCATCCAGCGGCTTGAGCTCACCGATCGATATGGCCTGCTCCACAATTCCCTCGAGATATCCGACGATCCCGTTCTCCACCTTCGTCAACCCTTCATGCGCCTTCGGCGTGCCAATATCCCGCACCTCTTGCGATAGCTTAATGAACAGCTCATGCTCGCCTCGGAATTCAAGCAGCGCATCCAGCACCCGATACAGATTGTCGAAGAAATCTCTGTCCTTCCGGATCTCCCGCTCGGCAATACGCTTCATCTCCATAATGGCCGACAGCAAAATCTCGTCGAACAGCTCATCCTTATTCGTGAAAAACGTGTAGATCGTACCTTTCCCTACATTTGCAATCTTAGCCACCTGTTCCATCGTCGTCGCTTTATATCCGAACAAAGCAAACGACTTGGAGGCAGCATCCAGCACCTGCTTCCGACGGTCCACAGCTGACATGCTTACCCCTCCTTCTTGATCTTTTTAGATTGGCCTTCATTTCAAAACTGACCAAAATACTCTTTCGGTCATTCGGTCAAAAATCACTTTACCAGATAATCGGAGCCATTGCAATATCTTTTCGTTAAATTTTTTAATATTCTGAATGCAGGGTTCAAATTTTCTCATGACGTCTAATGTAAGGGTACGCTCGGACTCCCAGCCGTAAAATAATTGAAATGCTTTTCCCTTTTGCGCGTATACTTATGATGCATACTCTTTTTTTTCGCGCCGCTCTTCAAAAAATGATTCCTGTTTTGTAAGATAGAGGGAGAAAGAAGTAGGTGAAACCATGCGATATACAAGAGTGCTCCTCTTTTCCGAGGGTTTCGGCACAGGTCATACGCAAGCAGCGTATGCGCTGGCTGAAGGTATACAACGGATGAATCCCGGCATCCACTGCCGCGTCATTGAGCTTGGCAATTTTTTGAATCCAACCGTGGGGCCGTTAATCTTATCCGCTTATCGAAAAACCGTCAGCACCCGTCCGCGCCTTGTCGGCATGCTGTACCGTTCGCAATATAAGAAATCGCTAAACCGTTTGACGCGGCTCGCGCTGCACCGTATATTCTACGCGCAGGCTCAGCAGGTCATCGAGCAGCTGAAACCGGATCTTATCATATGTACCCACCCCTTCCCTAACGCCGTGGTCTCCCGCCTGAAGCGTCAGGGACTCGAGGTTCCGCTCTATACGCTGATTACCGACTATGATGCCCATGGCACCTGGGTCAATCCGGAAGTGGACGAATATCTCGTATCAACGCCTCATGTGAAACAAATGCTGCTGCGGCGGGACATTCAGCCCGAATTCGTTCATGTGACCGGCATTCCGGTGCATCCCAAGTTCTGGGAAAGGGGCAATCGAGAAGCGCTTCAAGCCGAGCTTCACTTAAAAAACATGCCAACCGTATTGATTATGGGGGGCGGTTGGGGTCTCGTATTCAACAAGGAGCTGCTCAGCAAGCTGGCCAGCAGGGCCGATGATATCCAGCTGGTCTTCTGTATGGGACAGAACGAGAAACTGGTTGCCAGCATGCGCGAGGACCCGATCTTTCAGCATCCCAACATTCATGTTCTCGGGTACCGCGAAGATATACATAACCTCATGGAAGTGTCGGATTTGCTCATTACCAAGCCAGGCGGGATGACGTGTACAGAGGGAGCCGCCAAGGGAATTCCCATGCTGTTCTATGAGCCTATCCCGGGACAAGAAGAAGTGAATTCCCATTTCTTTGTCAGCGAAGGTTATGCGGAAATTTTGGACTCTCCTTCCGTGATCGACAAATGGCTGAACCTGCTGTCCGATCATTATGATCAGGTGAGTACGAAACGTAATGGAGCCGGCCGGCGGCGCATACCGCATCTGGAGCCCGACCACTGCGCCAGCCAGGTGATGGAATTGCTGACCGAAGGGCGCATGCCCGATCATCGTGAGGAAGCCGTCAAACTGTTGGCGGACCAGCCCTAATATCTATAGCATGCTCTATCTATAATTCCCGCTTTTGAACTATTACCCCAAAAAAGCTTCCCTGTCTTCGTGACAGGGAAGCTTTTTATATGAAAAATGCATCTAGATTTCCAGCGTTTCTCCAGCCTTCAATGGATGTCCCTGAATGCCTGTTTTGGCTAGTTCGTCGCAGAAGGCCCCAGCATCCTGTTTAATGCCCGGGAACGTGTCATAATGGACTGGGATTACATGCTTCGCACGAATCCACTGTGCGGCCAACAGGGCGTCCTGTGGGCCCATCGTCAATAAATCCCCAATCGGCAGCGCAGCTGCATCAATACGGTTCATCTCTCCGATCAGCCGCATATCGCCAAACAAACTCGTATCGCCCGCATGATAGAATGTTTTTCCGCCCATCGTCAGAATGACGCCACCAGGCTGCCCTGCATAGATCCAGGTGTCCCCTACCGAAATGGATGAAGAATGAAAGGCCGGGGTAAACTTCACCTTAAAGCCATCGAATTGCGCGCTTCCGCCGATGTTCATTCCATGGGATTTGGCACCCAGGCTGCCGCAATACACGGCGAGTTCATAGACTGCGATAATCGGGCAATCATTCTGCTTCGCTATCTCGATGCAGTCGCCAAAATGATCGGAGTGCCCATGCGTCAGCACAACCGCATCCACCTTGACGTCCTTGGGCTCAATGCCGGAGCCTGGATTCCCTGATAGCAGCGGGTCGATGATCACACGAACTCCGCCTTCTTCCACCAAAATGCTAGAATGGCCGTAATACGTAATATTCATGCTTAAACACACCTCCTACATCCTAGTTTACCCATATGGGCACTACTTGTAAAAAGAGTGATTTCCTATTTTTTTAACAAATGTTCTTGAATGATGCACCGTCAGGTCCTGAGCCAGCTTCAAAGACAGGAAGAAGTACGTATCGTCCTTTACCTCTTTTTGGCCATGAAGTGCCGCATTCACGGATTTAATCGTCTCTTTGTTCGGCTTGACACGTTTAAGACGCCCGTTCGCTACAGGACTAAATTGGTGCTTTTGATAGATGACATCGGTAATCGTATCGGGAAAATTAGCGGACCGCAGCCGGTTTAAGACAACGTTAGCAACGGCTACTTTGCCTTCGTACGGTTCGCCTTCCGCCTCTGCCATGACAATCTTCTGGAGCAGAAGCAGTTCTTCAGCTGACAAATCATAGGTCCAGGTCGCTTTGGCTTTCTGATCCTGGGTTAACGTATTTGTTCTTGTGAAGAATAAAGTTGTGGGGGGTGTTAAGCTTTCAGTCTGAGATTTGACGACATGCGTCCCCTTTTGTTTTGCCGGTTTCCCGTCCGCAGCCTGAGATTTCGACGGTTTCTTTTTCTCATCTGCAGCCTTCAATGCTTGTTGCGAGTTCCAATATCCGTTTTCAGCCAAACCTATGCCTTTTGTATTTGAAAAAGCATGACTCTTGCTCCCCGGCTTATTCCACTCTTGGAAAACAATTGAAGACAAAATATTGACAGGTTCCCTATCCTGTTTGGTACTCGCGTCTTTTACGGATAGATCAGGGTCATTTACAGGAGCCGGGGCAGCCGTCACGAACTTCGGCATATCCTGCTGCTGTTCTTCCCCTTCCGCCTTTGTCTGCATTCCAAGTAAACTTATAAGAGACAAACTCACAAAGAGCGCTCCGATGAGCAGCGCAACCCAGCGATTTTGCCGTAGCACTTTCATAACCATATTTTTCCTCCTATGATGTCGGCACATTCCTACACTATGTAACCACATTTTTAGGCGTTGAAAACATGGTAATTTTATGAACATTCTATTTTCAGTTTCAGAAAATGGTCGAAAGCCGCGCCACACCTACTGTTTCGTACATTGGAGTTGCATGCAAATTTGTTCGAAAAAGAACGAGCTGCTGCACTTCCCACTGGATGGGCTTGGGTCCTGTTCCGATAACATCCAATGAAAACTGTTGGTTTCCTTGAAACTTCCGGCCAACCGTAATATGCGGACGAAACGGTCGCTCCTCCGGCACAAATCCGAAAGCCTCCATCTTCGATACCACCGCTTGCTGAAGCTGAAACAGAGCATTCAAATCCCCGCCGATTCCCGCCCATAAAATTCTTGGCGAGGCGCTTGCCCCGAACACGCCGGCATCATAAAGGCCAAGCTTGAAGGGCTTATGCTCCTTAGCGACTTCCTGCAGCGCCGCTGTAATCTCCTCTATGCGATTTGACGGCGTATCGCCTAGAAACTGTAAGGTAATGTGGTAATCCTGCGGATGAACCCATTTTTTAAAAGTTACTTGCTCCCCCAATGTTTCCGTCCATTCCTGAATCCGGGACGACACCTCCGAAGGCAGATGTACGGCAACAAATAAACGATCCATAGCTCCCTCAGCCGAATGGCTCAACTAAGACACTTCCTTCCAATCTCTTTTATCCTAAGCAGCCGCTAGGCCACTATAAGCACCATGTTTTCTTGGTTCGTTTATAGTTTGAGCAATAATACCTGAAAATAGTATGAGGGGTACATCAAATTCGCCTAAAAATATGATGAAGCTTCAATTTACCATAAACCGGACAAAAATTCATGTACAAATTTTCCAATCGGGACAGTTCGTCCATGCGCAAAGTGATGATTTCTGATAATATGTTCCCAAAGAGTTTAACGCTTTTATTCTGGTTTATATCACATTCCTTAGGAGGTAGCACCATGCCGAAAATCGTTGCCATACACGACTTAACCTCGGAACAACAGCAGAAAATCAAGGATATCGCCCCCGACTACGAGCTGCTGGTTACGAAAGCGAAAGAGCTTACGCCAAGCATCGTTCAGGATGCCGAAATCATGATCGGCTGGTCACGCTCCGTACAGGAAGATGTATTGTCTGCAGACAGTAAACTGAAATGGATTCAAGCATGGTCAGCCGGTGTCGATAAAATGCCGCTCAAAGAGCTCGAAGAAAAGGGTATTCAGCTTACCAATGCCAGCGGCGTACATAGCGTACCGATCACGGAGCATATTTTCGCGATGATTCTGGCCTTCACGCGCAACCTTCATCTAGCAATTCGACAGCAATCGAACAGCAAATGGGATACGTCCGGCACGTTCACGGAATTGGCAGGCAAAACCATCGTCATCGTCGGCGTCGGCCAGATCGGCAGTCATACAGCGCGCGTGGCCCAGGCGTTCGGGATGCGTACCGTCGGTGTCCGTCATTCCGGCAAATCCGATCCTTATGTGGAAGCGATGTATAAGGTCGATCAGCTTGATGAAGCGCTGGCGGAAGGCGATTATATCGTGAACATCCTTCCGCTAACCGATGATACCCGTGGACTGTTCAATGAGGCAAGATTCTCGGCGATGAAGGACTCTGCCTTCTTCGTTAACGTAGGCCGCGGCCAGACCGTGGTAACGAATGACATGATTCAGGCACTTCAAGCCGGGTCATTGGCGGGTGCGGGACTGGATGTGTTCGAAGAAGAGCCGCTTCCGTCAGACCATCCGCTGTGGTCCATGGACAATGTCATCATGACACCGCATATGGCGGGCGATACGGATCGCTACGGCGAGCGTGCCGTGGATATTTTCCTGGAGAATTTGCAGAACTATGTAAGCGGTAAGCCCCTGTCGCGAAATGTAATCGACTATAGCAAGTCGTACTAAGACCAGGTAACAATTAAGACCAGATAACAAATTCGCAAGACAGTTTTACCCCCGTTCCCGAAGGATCCGGGGGCATGCAGCTAAAACCACAAGATCCATACAACAAAAGGAACGTCCCAAGGTTTCCATACCTTCCGGGACGCCCCTTTTTATTTTTTAACTACATTTATACGCAATGGGAGAGAGAATCGATGCAGCCGTATACGCAACGTGTAATTGAAGTGATCCGGAGCATTCCGGAAGGATATGTCATGACGTATGGACAGGTGGCCAGACTGGCCGGCAGCCCCAGGGGCGCACGACAGGTCGTCAGAATACTTCACACCCTCAGTCACATTCACAAGCTGCCGTGGCATCGGGTCGTCAACGCAAAAGGAGAAATCGCCATCAAGGACGATGAATCCAGACTCATGCAGGAGCTGTACCTCCAAGGCGAAGGCGTTACCGTCAATTCCAAAGGCATCATCGATTTAGTGAAATATCGTTATGACCCTGGGCAATAGGTAGCAAGCCCCATTATTCGCACAACCAGATATCCCTCACAAAACTCCCCTTGCGGGTCGTGCAATGACGCAGGACCTTCCAGCCCGTGCTCATCAGCAACTCGTATAATGGCTCTGTGCTGACGATGACAGCTCGATCTGACAACCGGCGTAAGCTTTGCAGCATCTGCAGCTTCTCTTCCTCCGGGAAAACAGAACACAGATTATACGGCAGGTCCAGGATCGCGGCATCATAATGCCCTTGCAATGTATTCATATCCTGAATGGCAACTTTGTTGTCATCATAACCGTAGTGCCTCAGATTCACCCTCGCTCCCCGAATGGCAAGCGGATTGATGTCACGCCCCTCAGCCGCGATACCCATCGAGAACGCCTCAATTAATACATTCCCCATACCGCAGCAGGGATCCAGAAGCGTTACTTCGCTTAATCGAGGAACGGCCAGGTTGACCAGTGCCCTCGCGATGCGCGAGCTTAGGCCTGTGGAATAATTCTGCGGCTTCTGTTTATGCTTCAGCCATGCGCGTTCAGGTTCATGAAGAAGTCCCAATCTCCAGATGCCGCCTGTTGATATCATACCGAGCGTGACATCCGGGGCTTTCATCTGTGCAATTCCTGTAATTTGGCGGCCTACCACCCGCTCATACCCGCGTGATTGTTCATAACTGAACCGATCTCCCGCCTTGAGACAGACGACTTTGAAGCTTACGTTGTTAAGATGAATGCGGTCTGCTTGCTCAGCCATTTCTTCGATGGATTCTCCGGTCATCCTGACGTCGATACAGGCTGATAAGAACGGGCTCCGATCCGGATCAACCCATAACTCGCTTTCCAGCCAATCCTCACCGTCAGGCTCATGACCGAACAGCTCCGTCAGCTCCATCAAGCACAGCTCACGCTCCGTTTCATGACAGGCATACGTATACAGATAAGGGGACTTATCGCTTATGAAGGATGGACCAAAAGTAATGTCATAATCGTTTGAATGCATCATTTATTTCGTCTCTCTTCTATTATATATGTGCAACAGTTGACTGTTGCTCCATTAACAGCCGATAGGATTCCAGCCGTGCATTGTAATCACTTACCGGCGTGACGATCAGGAACTCGTCACACCGATACTGCTCTGCCATATGCTGCAGTCTGTTTCGCACACTTGCAGGCGTGCCGATGATTAGCCGCTGGGATGGGCCTGACGAATCGGAACCAGACGGGGCCGGATCTCCGGATTCTGACGCTGAATTGCCTTGAGGATCCCCGTCATGGATCGTGGCTGCTGTTCTGCCACTGGAATGTGTATCGCCGCCGCCCCCACCAACTTCTGCTTGTCCGATCGCAGCCAAGACTGTGCTTTGTTCATGATCGGCCGTTTCCTTACGGCCCGTCGGTACGCTGCCCTGCCCTGGTCGGGGTATCTCCGCGGCAAGCTTCTGCGCCTGTTCCTCCGTCGCCGCGCATACCACGCTTACCGCCACCATGGTGCGCGGTTCTTGCAGAAAAGCGTTTGGTCGATAGGCTTCCCTGTAAGATTGGAGAACTTCCGCCCCGTCCGTATCGCTCATAAACTGGCCGAATACATAGCCCGTACCGAATTCAGCCGCATAACCCGCACTCTTCGTATTCGTGCCGAGCATCCACATTACGGGCGGGGTTGCGGGCACCGGCTTCGCAGCCACTGGCACGTCTTCGTAGCGATACCGATCCTCCAGCAGTTCGGTTAATGCCCGAATCCGCTGCGGCAAATCCGCCACATGACCCAGGAAATTTCCGCTGAGCGCCATGCTCGTATGCGCCGAACCTCCCGGCGCCCGCCCAATCCCGAGATCGATGCGTCCGGGATACAGCGCTGCAAGCATGCGGAAATTCTCCGCAACCTTCAGCGGGCTGTAGTGGGGCAGCAGCACGGCCCCGGAGCCGAGCCGAATGCGCTTTGTCCTAGCGCCGATATGGGATAGCAAAATCTCGGGCGATGCACAGGACAGATGCTCCAGATCATGGTGCTCTGCCGCCCAGTAGCGCCCGTAGCCCCATGCTTCCGCATTCTGAGCCAATATCACCGCTTGCTGCAAGGCTTCTTCGAACGTACTCTCTCCAAAACGCGGAACCAGATCAAGCACGCTCAGCTTCAATTGGTTATTCATGCAATCCCCCTTTCCGTCAGCATTTCAACTTCCTATAGAATAAAATGCATGCTCATTAGCAGGTGGTAGCTGATCCATTATCAACGCAACCACACACCTGCTCGCCGCTGTTAATCCAAATCGTAGATCGAGCCTACCTTGAGGCCATACAGCTCGTTGTAGATTTTTTCGGCAAAAGCGTCCGTCATGCCCGCGATATAATCAATCACCATATGCTCCCATGTCCAGATCGGCTGCGCCCGCTTCTGGTCCGCTTCATAGCGCTGAAGCCAATCGGAAGGAATGATCGCCGTGGAGGCAACTGGATCGAGAAAAGCATCCCACAGGCGCTTGATGATCCATTCGCTGCGCTTCTGCAGGCGCTGCACCCGCAGGTCGCGAATCATGGTCACCCAGGCAAAACTCTTCAGGACGCTGACCGTACGCAGCATGTCCTCGTCTTCCACGCCGTCTTTGACAAACGTCACCTTTTTCCAATCCCCGTTCGTAATTACGCCCAAGCTGCCTACAAACAGGCTGACCCAGTAGGCCTTGACCTCCCGCCGGGTACGGGAATAGTCATTCTCGCAGGTCGGCATTTTCTCGTTCCAAATTTTCAGAAACTCGTCCAGCACCAAATCCACTTTCGGTTGGATCTGCTCCTTGGTCCATCCCTTCCATACCTCGTCTTCCAGCGTCATGATCTTCTGCACGATCAGTTTGTTCAAGTGACTGTCCCGCAAAAAGTGTTCATGCACCTCGATCTTCCCGGCTTTGATGCCATCCTCCAGATCATGCGCGGAATAGGCGATGTCATCGCAAAGATCCATCAGCTGCGCTTCGAGCGTTCGATGCGTGCCGGGAATTTGCCACTCCTTCCGGATATGGGAGATGTATTCCCATTCATGCCGGTACATCCCCTTGTGATTATCCAACCCGGAGAACGGATATTTATTGATGCCAAGCAGCACCGCATCGGACAGATTGAGTCCGTTGACGTTCTCTCTTTTCTCCAAAAACATGATCAGCCGAAAATTGTGCGCATTCCCTTCAAAATGCTCATACTTGCGCCGCATCGCTTGTTGTACCTCAGCTGCCTGCTCTGGTGTCGGTGTTCCAGGCTGACGTGTCAGCTCCTTCTCGGTTCTCCGGTCGATATGCTTCTCCAAAATGCCCTGCAGCACCTCTTCGCCCTTATGACCGAATGGAGGATGCCCAAAATCATGCGCGATCGCCGCGCATTCCACCACCTCGGGGTCTATCATCAGCCCGGCGTTCTCCGCCTGTTCCGGCATCACTTCAGGGTAATTGCGGGTCAGGCTTCGCGCTGCTTCACGCGCAATCTGTGCAACCTCAAGCGAATGCGTTAAGCGCGTCCGGTAATAATCGCCGGTGCCGGCACCGAATACCTGTGATTTTCCTTGCAGCCGGCGGAACGTCGGCGAATGGATCAGGCGCGAATAATCCCGCTCGTAAACCGCACGCGAAGCATCCGACTTCGTTTGCTCCGGATATTGGCGATGCTCTCTAAGCTCCTTCAGTGTCATTTATCCCACTCCTGTTTTATCTGTATAGGGTCGATTCGGAATCGTTCGTTCTTTAGATTATATGCCATCCGGCAGCTGAAAGAAAAATATGATTTCCAAGTAAACCCGTTCCTCCTTGTATACCCGAATTGTCACATGGGCTATCCGCTAGGCACGATATTCCCGTCAAGGTGGTAGATGGAGTAAATCATTAAAAAGATGATTTGCAATCTCCACTACGCTATTTCGCACCCTTAGGAGGCAGAAGCATCAATAATTCCTCCATTATGCAAAAACGCCAAGCGCTTATAGGATTAACACAAGACCTGTGCGCACATTCTTGCTACGTTGATAGGTAAGCGCTGTCATTCGCTTGTTGAAGCGCAAACCGGAAAGGAGGGAAATGATATTTCATAAGGGTTTTCACCATTATACGGGAGGGATTGCTGTGAAACGAAGGCATGCTTTTTCGAAAAAACTAACGTTCTGCCTGCTCAGTGCAGCCATACTGTTTGCTCCTCTGTTTGAAGGACACGGATTGGCCGCCGGAGAGAGCCAATACTCGGCTTCCGCAACGGCAAGCAGCTACGACTCTCGCTGTGCTTGCAATGCTACGAAAGCGGTGGACGGCAGTCTTAGCACACGCTGGTCCGGCGAAGGCGACGGCACTTGGCTGAGGCTGGATCTAGGATCTGTCAACCCGGTTTCAATGGTTAAAATCGCGTTTTACAACGGAGATTCGCGAACCTTCACCTTCGATATTCAGACCTCCACCGATGGCTCCAACTGGATTCAGGCACGGAACGCTGTCACTAGCGCTCAAAACAACCAGCTGCAATCCTTCCCCATCCCCGTCGCGGAAGCCCGGTATGTACGCATTGTGGGCTACGGCAACACCTCCAACCAATGGAACAGTTATACGGAGGTCGAAATATGGGGAGGCACTGCGGATGGAGGAGGCGGAACCCTTGACCCGGCTAAACCCCCTTCGGGCAATTTTGACCTAACCAAGTGGAAAATCACCCTGCCCGACGCGTCCGAGATCCAGGCCGGATCACTCGCCAGCGGGTATGTGCATCCGGATTGGTTCTATACCGATCCCGTCACCGGCGGCATGGTATTTACATCGCCTAATATCGGTGAGACCACCACGAACAGCACCTACACCCGCTCCGAGCTTCGTGAAATGCTGAATCCGTCGACGAACAGCGCCTCCTCATGGGCCAACAACTGGGTAACCTCTACCTCCTCCCCATCCATAAAATCTCAGGCAGGCGGCGTGGACGGAACGATGAATGCTACCTTACGCGTGGATCATGTCTCCGTCAGCGGGAACGAAGCCGATAAAATCGGCCGCGTCGTGGTCGGGCAAATCCATGGCCCAAGCACCGAACCGATACGGCTCTATTACCACAAGCGTCCTTCGGACAGCAAGGGTGCCGTTTATTTTGGAACCGATGACCTGGACAACAACAACACCTGGGTGAACATTCTCGGCGGACCGAACCAGCTAAATCCTGCAAACGGCATTGCCCTTGGCCAGAAATGGAGCTATGAAATCAAGGTGACCGGGCTTCTTATGACAGTGAAAATAACCCCTGAGGGCGGATCGGCCACCACGGTGACGCATACCCTCCCTAGCGGTTATAACGATAAGTATCTGTACTTCAAAGCCGGCGTCTACAACCAAAACAAATCGGATACCACCCCTGATCAATCCGATCATGTCAAAGCCACTTTCTTCTCTCTAACGCACGTGCACCCCTAACATCCACTAGCCTAATCCCATCTCAGAGCAGTCAAACGACGGCTTCACGGTTTCTTAAACGAACTTCATGCACCCATATTGAAAAGCGAGGGATGATATGTTGAAAAAGCAACTTAACCGGATCTCATGCCTGATCCTCTGCCTTTTGGTCGTAATGAGCGTCATGGTTTCACCAGCGCAGCTTATGGCCGTATCGGCACAACCTGCGGCAGAGGTTGATCTTGCGGATGAATCTTTTGCATCGAATTCCGATCCCCTGCCGGAACCAGAAGGGCCGGATATTCTCTTCTTCTCCGATAATTTTGATTCGGAGCGCTACGGAACCGCGGGTGGTGTCGTCGTTCCCCTGCCCTGGGTTCAGACCGGAGAAGGCGGAAGCAAAGCCAAAACTTCCTTATCCAGCAGCGCGCCGTCCACGCCAAACCTTATGAAGATCGATGTAACCGACTCGGTCTATCTGCCTGTCAATACGACGGGGTATGGCAACATCAAGTTAAGCTATTATACAAGAGCTTCATCCTATGTCAGCGGAAGCATTGTGGCCGAGTGGTCCGGTGACGGCGGAGCGACCTGGAGCACGCTGGAGGAGTTTAAACTGGCCCCGGGAACGCCCGAAGCGCCGCGCAGCGAATCCAACACGCTGAAAACCTGGATGCTGCCTCCGGAAGCCAACAGTAACCCAAATGTACGAATCCAGTTCCGGGTAGGTGATCCGATGAACGCGAATATGTACATCGACAGCGTCTCGCTGTCGGGCCAGGCCATCCCCGGCATTCCGCCTGCGGTCGATCCCGTGCCTGAACCCCCGCCGACCGAAACCGGCCCATACCCTGCTCCGGAAGGCGTAACCCTTTATGAGGACGTTTTGATCGGCAAAGCCGGCGACCGGGACCTCTATACGTCCATCGCTGTTCCGAACACGCCGCCAGCCGAGCCTATGCCGGTCATGATCTACATTCACGGCGGAGGTTGGAATAAAGGCGACCGCAAAAACGCCCTCGGCAGCATCTGCAACTATGTCCTTAAACGCGGGTACATCGGCGTATCCTTAAGCTACCGCCTAACCCCCGAAGCGCCTTACCCGGCCCAAATTCAAGACGTGAAGCTGGCTATCCGGTATTTGCGCGCCCATGCCGAGCAGTACCACATCGATCCGAGTCGCATCGGCGTTTGGGGAACTTCGGCGGGAGGGCATCTCGCTTCCCTCCTGGGAACGACCGGAGACCTGACCAAGGAGGATACGGTTACGCTGGATACCGGAGATACGGTTCATCTGCCCGATATCGAAGGCGCAGGAGGCTGGCCGGAATACTCCACCAAGGTGCAGGCGGTGGTGGACTGGTACGGACCAGCCGATTTCACGACCGATTTTGCCGACCGCTACAGCTCGGTCACAAAGCTGCTCGGCGGGCATAACGCCCTGTCCGTTCCGATTGAAGCACGGCTTGCCATGCCTGGAACGTATGCCACTCCTGATGATCCGCCGTTCTGGATCCGCCATGGAGATGCGGATGCCACCATTCCCTACACGGACAGTGTCACATTCGCAGATCAGTTGACGGCCGCCGGAGTGCCGGTTGTGGATTTTGAGATCGTGCCCGGCCAGGGCCACGGTTTTACCGGAGAAGCCAAGGCAATCGCGGATGCCGAAGCTTGGTCCTTCATGGATCAGCACGTAAAAAATTTGGACGTAACGACACCGATCCTCTACAAGGACGGCTACACGCCGCCTGATCCAACGAATCCTACAGATCCAACCAATCCGACGGACCCGACCGAACCTACAGATCCCGATCCCTCTCCGGGCGTTCCCGTTGAGGTTGGCCGTTTGGGCCCTACAGACGATGCCCTGATCGACAGCTCCAAACCTGATACCAATATCAACTCGGCTACAGGCACAAGTTTCGGACTTCTCAGCGTTTCATCCGGTACAACCAACAAAAAAGTTGTCTATTTCAAATTCGATGCTTCCACCCTGAGCGATCCGGAATACCGCTACGAATTTCAGGTCGCTGCAAAAAAAGGCACCAGTAACACGGATCTAGAACTCTCCCTTTATGGAATCGAGGACACGGCTTGGAGCGAAAACGATCTAACCTGGAACAATGCGCCCGTGAACAGCCTCGATCCGACCGCTTATATTGGATCGTTTACGGTAAAGGCCGAGAATAGCGGGCGGCCGGAGGTGTACAGCGTCGATGTGACGGACTATGTCCGCAGTCGTCTTGCGAATGGCAGCGTATCTTTTCTCCTTGCGGATGCGGCCCATACCGGTGTCAGCGTCAATATCTATACCAAGGAAGCCAACGGCTCCAGCAATCCAAGGCCAGCGCTGGTCGTAAGCGAGTTGGTGGATTCTAGTCAGGATACGACGACGCCGTCCTGGCCGGACGGAAGCCGTTTGTCCGTCAGCAGTATCGGCGAAGATTATGTACACTTGGCATGGCCGTCGGCGGAAGACAACAAGTTGGTTGCGAAGTATAACGTTTATCAAAACGATGTCAAAGTAACGGAGTTGGGCTCCGACATCACCCGCTATGAAACGGAAGGACTGTCTCCGCACACGGAGTACAGCTATAAGATCGAGGCCGTGGATGCCGCCGGAAACGTCAGTCCGGTTCCGCTAACGTCATCAGTTACGACGCTTAGTGCTCCCTTAGCGCCTTGGCCTGTGGCCTCCGTCACGGCAAGCGTCAGCGACGGCAACATCGAGGATAATACCCTGGACCAGAATTTGTACACCCGCTGGTCTGCCGCCGGCGACGGTCCGTGGATCATGTACGATCTGGGCGAGACCCGGGACATCGGCTATCTGGGCATTGCCTTCTATAAAGGGGACGTTCGCGCTACGGAGATCGATATCGAAATCTCAGATGACGGCGTGACCTGGTCCCCCCTTTTCAACGGTTCGAGCAGCGGAACCACCACCGCGATGCAGCCTTTTAACGTTCCGGACACGAATGCACGTTACGTGAAGCTGACCGGGCGCGGAAATTCGGACGGCAGTGCCTATACGAGCCTGACGGAAGTCCATATCTATCCTCCTTTCGCTAACGGGGATACGCCCGTGGCGATCATTCCGGATTTTGTGCCGCAGCCGCCGGAGGGTACCGTTCCTTTTACCGCTCCAGGGATGAAAAATGCGGACGGCAGCGACCATCCGGTGCATCAGGCTTTTGTTGCTACCGGAAGGACGTTGAATGTGGTCGATTACGGGGCTGATCCTGCAGACAGCGGTTCGGACGATCGACCGGCAATTCAACGAGCGATAGATGAAGCAGTCCCGGGAGACGAGGTGTTTTTCCCGAACGGCGTGTATAACTTAAACAGTACTCCAGATGGCCTGACCAATCTGATACTGAAATCGGAGGTCAATTTACGGGGGGAAAGCCAAAATGGCGCGATCCTCAAGACCTCGCTGAACAAGGTCCGGAACAGCACCATGCTGAGATCCGCCAAGCAGCATGATCTGACCATCTCCAACCTGACGCTGACTTCCGCTTGGGAAGGTCAATATACGACCGATCACAGAATCAACAACCCGGATGCCGGCGGTCCGGACATGATGATCATTGCCGCTAATTATGGCGAGACGCCATCGTACAACATCACGATCGACGGCGTAACGATCGAAAAATTCAGCCGCATGGGCGTCCGCATCGAGAACAGCCATGATATCGTTGTCCGAAACACCACGTTCCGAAATGCTACGGACCTTGGACCGGGCGGTGCCGGGTACGGCGTATCCATTCAGGGCGTGCCGAAGGTCGACCGCAATGGGTTTGCTAATGATACCAGGTGGAATCTGGTCGAGGACTCTTCCTTCGAGGGGCCTTATCTGCGTCACGGCGCGCTCATACAGTATGTGGCCCATAACAACGTGATCCGGCGCAATGAATTCAACCAAGTCCGGTTAGATGCGATTGATCTGCATGGGGAACTGGAGTATTTTAACGAGATTCACAATAACCTGATCACCGACATGCCGTATGGCGGCGGCATCGGCATCGGAAATACCGGGGGAACCGCCCCGACCAATCACAGCAAATCCGGCCCGCAAAACTATATCCACGACAACACGATCCGCAATGCGCGGGAAGGCATCGTCGTATCAATGGGATCGCCGGATACCATTATTGAGAACAACCGGATCGAGAATACCGTCGACATTCCGGACGCCTCCGGTATCAACATTTTGAACGGGCCGGGCACGATCATCAAGGGCAACACGATCCGCCAAAATACCGCCGAGCATTATTGGGGTATTCTGCTCGAGCACGACAACGGGGACACCAACGCGGGCGGCATTGGAGCCGGAGATCCGGAGAACGTGCAGATTCTGGACAACCTCATCACCGGTAACAGTAACGGAATTCAGCTCAAAGCAGGCCGGAATATCAAGCTAAGCGGCAATACGCTGGATAACATCGGCGAGAACTTTACTGCGGCTCCTGGCGTCACGTATAGCGATCTCACCGTAGGCTTGGAGTACAGTACGACCGCCCCCACAAATGGAGACGTTATTGCAGCCTTAGTCTCGAATAGTCCAATTACCGTCATCAATAACGGTGGATCTCCAACTTACAAATTTACCGAGAATGGTTCATTTACCTTCGAATATGAGGATGCAGACGGCAACCAAGGTACGATAACGGCAACCGTATCGAACATCGATAAAGTCGCCCCGGTACTGAAGGTTACACTATCTCCATCATTGCTGAAATCGCCAAACCGCAAAATGGTCGATATTCACGCTGACCTGGAATCTAGCGATGAAGGCTCTGGCGTTGCATCAGTCGTGCTTACCTCTATTACCGTGGAGAGTGCGGGCGGCAAGGGGCATAGCAAAGATATCCAGGAGAATTTGAACGGGAGAGATAAGGAAACCGGTAAAAGTGAAAGCAAAAACAATCGAGGCGATGGTGGCGACCGGGGACCGGATATACAAGATGCCGAGTTCGGTACCTATGATACCCATTTCCGGCTGCGGGCCGAGAAATCGGAGCGTGGCCAAAGCCGAATCTACACCGTGACTTATACCGTGACGGACCATGTGGGGAATCAAGCGCAGGCAGTAGGAACGGTGAAGGTGAAGTGAGCTGAGTTGTATGTTAAGGAACTCACGAGGAGGAGCATGTTATTCTACGTTTACGTAGTGAATTATTATTAAGGTGAATGCACGGACAGGAATTCATCGAACAATCAAGCATGACATTCGTCGGAAGGGTAAGGAATGTTCGAATTCACTAATATCAAACGATTCCGGGAAATGAATAACCGAATCTGCTAGTAAAACACTAACTGATATATATCTCCCCATACAACAAAAGCTGCCCATACCGCTCTAACGGTTGGGCAGCTTTATTGTTCAAAATAACGCTTCATTATATAGATGTGACCTGAGAGAGCAGCTTGCACGTTATATTCTCGATTCACTTACTTGGTCTATCGAAAAAACCCAAACGGTGCAGCACGGTCATGATTCGATAAAAATCAAAACTGCCCTCAGGATCATGCAATACTTCTGCCTGCTGTGCAGCTTGTACTGCCGGTTCTGCCCAAGCTGGAACTTTAGCCGGTTTCTCTGTCTCTACGGCCTTGAGCCTTGTGTTCAACTGCTTCATGGCATTGCTCTGCTCCTCTAACAATTTTATAGCAGAAGCATATTGCTTACTAAGCTGCTGCATCTGCTCTTGTGTTTTTTGCAGCTCGGCCGTCAATTGTTCAATTTTCATGCGTTCCTCCTCCTCTGGATTAAGCAAATCATATTGATGGAGCAAATTCTGCTCCATTAAGGCGATGAGTTTTTTCGGATAATTGGGGTCTGTGGCATAGCCCCCTCTCCAAATCTCCGTCGCCGCCGTTTTATAATCCGCCCACAATACGCCATGGTAACGCTGTGGCTTATCTCGCGTGCCGTTTAGGATCAGTCGGGTATGATCGGCAACCGATTCATGCCAGTTGTTGTACTTACGAAACTGGGCATTGGTCGTATAGGGTGTCTGCCCCCGGTATTCGGTTGTCTGCATGGTGACGCTTCCCGCCGGACCGGTTCCTTTGATGCCAAACAGATTGTTCGCTTTTTGCGTTAAACCGCTCATTCCCCAATTGGATTCCAAAATTGCCTGAGCGAGCGTAAGCGAAGCAGGCACCCCGTACTGGCGCATATCCTGGGTGGCTATAGGTGCCAGCTTGGCTATAAATTCAGAGGGTTTCATCCTTTTTCTCCTCCTTTCGTGCGGTTGGCTTATCCCCTTCTTCGGATTTGATCTGGAATACCTGTACCACATTACGCAGGGACTGGGGGATCGGTACCCCCATTCTTCCCACGTTCTCAATAATAGACAGCAGCTCATTCGCGAGATAGAAGAAGATCACCGTATTCTGAAAATAATTCATCTCTCCCAGCACCCGGTCCACCAGATGCATCAGGGCGATGATGAGAAAAATGGTCATTTTGCGTGCAATTCCAGTATAACCAATACGGCTGCGCAGCTCGCCGTTCATCCAGGCCGCGCCCCATCCGGTCAACCAATCGATCACCACGAACCACAACAACAGATGCAGCGGCAGCGACCATCCGCCCCAGACGTACCCTGTCACGGCCCCCGTCCCCGCCACCAGCATCTTAAACAGCTGACCGATGTGCTCATACATAATACTTCCTCCTTTATAATGGTTTTGAAGGTGTGAAAAAGCCCTCGGGGAGCCGAGGGCTTGGATTGAAGTTATTACTAGTTGCTTTAAGCAAGAGATAAACCTTTTTAGCATGTACATCACTTCGCCTGCGGATCATGCTTACGATCGCTGTTGCCCCCGGATTTTCCTGAGAACTTATGGATAGGGTTAAAATCCGTGGACAAAGGCGACCGCTTCGCTTCTCCAGCATGATTCCGCCTTCTCCGTTGAAGCTTCTTTTCATGTAAGACTATTCTAAGCAGCGTTTAGTATGCCTCGCCAGTGATGACTTCATATTCTTCCGAGGTTATCACGCCAAACGCGACATACTGTCTCAATTGAGGCTTCTGCGCCCACTTCTTTTCATAGTAGTACTTCAATCGTTCAAAATCGTTCTCGAACATCGTCTACCTCTCCTTTCGCTCAGCTATTTTCTAATGACAACAACCGCAATTCAAGCCCTACAATTTGAGCCCCCTGCGCCTCATTTTGTTGGCGCAACTCCATGGCCTCCAGCTCTCGTGCAACCATCTCGGTACCTAATCGATTCACTTCATTGGGTTCAATAGGGTGAGGTCTGGTTAGCTCCTCGATTTCTTCCTGGGTTAGGCCTTCGATCCAAAGAGCTGGTTGAGGCGGAGATTTTAAAATAGGCAGGTCACCGCGTTCTTCCTCCGACAGTCCTCGCCATTTCGCAAGGGCCTCCTCAAATGAATCTTGAGCTGCACTTATGGCAGTTTGGTATGCAGTCCAGGCTTCAAAATCAAAACGTGGGCGGAACAAGCCGGGAGTCACCGGGAAGCCGATGATGTAGCCGGAAATGTTGGATTCTGTTTTGTTGGGCGACTCACCTTCTGATTGTGCATTACTATCAACCGTTTGGGACTTAAAATCTGGTATCGCTTTCCCTAAGTGGGAATTAAAAGGGACGACACCGGTAAAGGTATCGTCCACGAGAGTGTCCTCTAAATAGAGGCCGTCTGTTTTTACTTTAGGTACTGCTTTCATGGGATGCCTCCTTTATTGTTCGGCTAGGAATATAATATGGTCTAAACTAAGCCAGTCTAATGGACTTGTGGTATTAACGGTCACATTACCTGTTGGAGTAACTCGGAGGTCCATCATACTATAAGAAGCAATACCTCCGGACAATCCCGCAAATATAAGGACTTTGTTTGGGCGATATCCTGGGGGAAGGTAAAACATTGTACCAGAAACTGTAACTTTAATCAGTCCACTTAATTTAACCCAATTTCCAATTTTAGTATAACTTGGTTTACGGAAATTTGTATCGGGATATTCAGTAGCACCATTAATCAGAGTAGGTTTAACCCATACAACAGAGTTATCCTTATCCACCTTCTTATTCATCAGCACGGATACAGCGGTCGCATTCTGCTGCACGGCTTCGGTTAACTCTTCGAGCACGGCAATTTCATTGGCTGCGTACGATCCGTTGACTGGGACGATAGGCGACTTGTCCAACATTAGGTAGGTGGTAGAATAGGCCGCTGATGGGTCATAAATAGTATTAGGCTGCTTCTCCTGTATGAGCGCCCCGTATTCGTCTGTAACGTATTGTACCCACCCGTTATCCTGTAAGCTGTTTTTATATACAGCTATTACATTTTTCGCCTTATATTTAAATCCTTGTGAAGTTGGGTTAGCTACAGGATTACCTATGTTCCATACATTGTTGGCGTCTTTTGATGGTTTTGCATTTTCCCGCACCACAAGCCCCGTCCCAACTTCGATCTTATTATCGCCTTTATTAAACGTCAGCGTACCTTCGGATACAATCGGCTCGACTTTTGGCGTTGCGAGTTGGTATACGAGTTGATAGGGCGTCCAGTTTGGTGCTTGCATGGTGGGTACTGCATTATCTACTTTACCTAACCAGTCGATAATTCTCACCCACGACTTATGAGAACCGTCAGTTCTGTTGTAAAGAGTCGACGCACCGATAGTGCCGTCAAACATCCGCCAACCCATAAAGTACGCCTTAATCTCATCGGTTGTCGGCGTATAGTTGTTGCCCCATCCACTGTCTGTATTAGGTATGGATAAATATAAAAAATTATCCCAAATACGCGTTAAGTCTCCTGTTGTCCAAGTAGCATTAACTCCAGTGTCTAATATACTTAATAGCTTTCCATCATATTTTTGGACATACAGACGACCTTCATCATCATTGTCATTTTTAGACATTGCATTTTGAATATCAAGCCTCATTACCTTAAAATCTAAACCCGCAATGCCAGAGGACGAGTAAAATGTATAATTGGTGCTTCCGTCTAAGACGATCTTTTTCCACTTAGCAAGCTTGAAATACTGCCCATCCTTTTCGAACACTTCGTCAGCATTCGCCCCTGTCAGTGGATCGGCGTATAAGTCCGTATGCAAAGCAAGCATGGTGTCTTTGCGTGGTTTGAACGGTTTTGGCGTGTTGCCAAGGGTTAGCATAGGGTTATTTACCTGTCCGACAATACCAGCATCAATATAAACACTTACAGTAGTATTATTACCGCTGTTAAATGTGCCTCCTGTATTTGTTAAATCTAGAAGCACAGAAAAAGACGTTTTATTGTCAATGATTCTAATCCTAACCCCGCCTACACTTTCAAATGAAAGGGTATAGTCAGTGAACGGCTTAACCAAAATAGATATGTTGGTCCAAGTGCCTGCATCGTATTCAGGTTGAAGATATGAATAGGGCGAAAGTATTTTTCCCTTGTTATTAATATGGCCCCACTCATAAAACGGCGGCAACAGATTCTCCCCGTATCGGATCGCATACGGATTTCGTACAGGTTGGACGCTATCGACGTATGGATATTTAGCAGCTACTTGAGCAGCTGTCATTGCCCCGAGTTTATTGTACTCTGAGTGTGTAATTTCATAGATCCGGAATCCGTCAAAGTAGGATACATCCCCCACTGATCCTCGAATGAGTCCATGTAATACGAGATTACCTGTCCCCTCAATATCAGAGGGTTTTATTCTCAAAAAGGAGGGGTAAAAATTTTCTGTGTCCGTAACTGGCGTTCCATCTACATTGATTTTTCCAGGGACTTCTAAAACCAATCTTGATTTTGCTCCCATTGCCGATTTTACATCTACGACGGCAACATAGTATCTAGATCTATCTATAAGATGGGCTATTTGTCGGTATCCAGTCCCTTGACCGTTTCCTCCACTTATAACTGTTACTTTTAGACTGTTAGAACCGTAGACTTTGTTGCTTGCATCAATGGATATAGTCGACGTATTATGCGTCCAACCGCTGATACTTTCACAATCTCCATCCCGCCCCAACAAATTCACCAACGTCCGCCCCTTAATCCCACTTAACTTAAAAGGCGCGCTCCGCTCCGCGTTCACGATCTGAAGCCCCGGCTGCAGCACGACTTCCCTGCGTTCTTCCGTATCCAGGCGCTTTTCCAGAGCATGGATGGCCTCACTGCTTTCACCCGCGAACCGATCTACGGCATCCGCGTTCTGATCAATATACTTCTCCAGATCGAAATACGTCGTGGACGGCGAGGTTCGATCGATTTTGTTCAACCCGATATTCGGCGTAACCGGATTCGTCATTTAGGCTCCTCCTCCCAACAATCTGTCTTGTGTTGTTGCTGATATTTCCTCAAAGGTCATGCCCTCTACCTCGGCAATGGTGAGATAACGCAAAGCGTAATCCACAGCCATATGCGCGGGTTTGATCTCCTCAATGGCTGATTTTAGATCGCTTAAATTTGGTGGAATACCCAGCGTATCTCGAAAATGAATCGTCACTTTATAATCCGCTGGTTGGACGGTTACCTCGATGCTGCCCCGCTCATAGGCTTGCGCCACATTTTTGAGCATGCTGGCGGACACCTTGCCGCTTCCCCGCATTTTCGAGATGATAACCGAACGCCGCTGCTCGATCGGCTTGGAGAGGTTCACCGGAATGTTCAAGTCCTGCTCGAACCGGGATAGCGCCCACGTAGCGGTTTCGGGATAATACTGGTCCACCTGATCCTCCAGTTCCTGCGCTAACTTGTCCAATTCAGCCCCTTTTGCTCCGGCAATGGCTTTCATTTCTCGAACATCGTGATAATAGGACGGCAGGTAACCCAGCCAGGCTTCGGCTTTACTCATCGGACCGTCACCGTCCCCAGGACAGCTACCGCTTCCGGTTCGATCGGAATGCTGTCCGTTCCTCCGTTCACGGTCAATACCTCGTAGTCGATGACCGCCGGAATATCCAAAATCACGTTGGCGATCCGGTTATACCGGACCAACGGGTCGGACATAGCCAGATCTTTCAGATACTGGCGAACACCCTGCTCAATGGCTTCCTGCACACCATCCGTTCCGGCTCCATCGAGCAGCGTAACCTGTACTTCAATATTTACTGGCACTTCAACTGCCCCAACAACGGTGACAACCGAACCGACCGGAGCTGCCCCTTCCCCCATACCATCCATGGTCGGATCGATATATTGCTGTACCGATTCCACTACGGAAAGCGTAGGCGATCTCATTTCGTTATCCAGCAGAACCACCTTGACGGTGCCCGGACCATTCCATAAAGGAAAAGCCTTAGCCTTTCCAACCCCGGCTTTCTCCCTTGCCCACAGTTCATACTGATTCCGGTTTGCGCTGGTCACGGGTCGGGAGATTTTTTCGCGGTATCGGTCATACAACGCTTCGTCCGACTCGGTATCTTCACCAGGTACCCAGAGCTCCATCAGCTCTGCCTTCACCAAGCCTTCTACGTATTCCAGCGGAAGCAGCGAGCCGAATCGGCGGTTGCCTTCCTTCCCGCTTGTCTCGCATTCCAGAACATATTGCCCTGTATCCAGACGGGTCATGACTTTGTAATTCAGCGGATCCAATGAAAAACGACTCCCTAGAGGCACATCCACCGGGGTGCCGTTACTGCCCGAAAATTGCCCCAGCAGCTGTGCTTTAGTAGCCTGCTTTCGGGTCAGTCCCGACCAGGCAATACTACGATCCAAAAATTCGCCCGAGGCCGTAGCGGCAAATTTCAGGTTCATGGAGTACCCTAATTCCACGTACATCTGGGCAAGCTCAGCCGCAGAGGGGGCCAACGCATCGTATATGATGCTCCCCTCTCTTTTGTCCATGCCATCCGGGATGCGATCCAGCATCCGCTCCAGAATGGCTTCATACGTCTGTTCCTCAACCATCCTCCCTCACCTCCTTGGTCTTACTGTAAGTGCCATACACACTTCGGACCGTAAACTCTGCCATGGCCAACTCACCAGTAAACGTAATATTCATGTCATCCACCGACAATACGCGATCATCCTGCAGTAGCGCCTCCTTGATATGCCGCTCGATTTCAGCATAGGCCCACAGCGGGTCGCGGCCAATGACGGAGTCTAGCTCCTGCCCATAGTTGCTGCTGTAGATCAGATGCTCAAATCGGCGAGTCTGAAGGATTTTGACGACAGCCTGTTTAACGGCTTCAAGACCGTCAATGTGACCGGATATCGTCCCTTCCTCCAGGTTCAAGTTATACGTCAGACTAGGCTGCTCCAGTGTTTCCACAATCTCGCTATCTGGCTCCAGCATTCCTCCCTGCGGAATCATGACGGCTTCACCAACCGATCCAGCACGAGATACGTTTGCCCGCCTTGGTAACGAATGAGCAGCACCGTATCACCGATCTCCAGCCCTTTTCGAATCACATATTCCGCGCCGCCAATGTTCAGCTTGTACTCGGTCATTGATTCTCCGATAACTAAAAAATCCTCCGTCAGGCTAAAACGCTGATCCACGTTCACCTCCAGAGGATGGATTGATGTGACTGTGCCGTACAGCACCGCCATCGGGTTTGTGCTTCCCACGGCGCTGAGACTGGCTTTTTTGATAATATCCAGCATCACTGCTTACACCACCTTCATATTCAGCGACATCGTGTGCGTACCGTCCGAGAATTTATGCGTACACTCATCGATGAGATACGGCTTCAAGCCTTCTTCCGGCAGATTCACATAAATCGTGTTTCCGGCACGGACCCGTAAATCCCCGATAGCCTCAATCGACAACGTCTGCTGCTCCCTGTTCTTCAGCTCCAGTAAATTTTGCGCTAACTGCTTCAACTGAGCTGGGTTCATGTTCTCGTCAGCAACCTCGTATAACTGGAGCAGGCCCCACTGGGCAATGTTTTGTCCGTGCTGGTAAAGGTAAACATCTCGCTTCCCCGTCTGCTTGTTGTCCCGCACGACTTTGACGCGGTTGTACGTCTCGTTGTCGATGCTTTTTTTATATGAAAAATCCGTCATGAGGCTGTCTTCTCCCACCGCAAGCATGAGCAGCATGTCGTTGATGTTGGTCAACGTCAGCTCACCGTACTGGTCGTAAAACATATAGTACTGCTTGGTCGCGATCAGCGTAGAATCCAAGGCCTTGCAGATGATATCGATCAGTTTCTTGTCCGCTTCCAGCATGGCAGGGATGGTATGGCCGGTATCGGCCAGCGTCCCTGTTTTCAGATTAAAATCCTTGGCAATCTTGCGAATGATATCCTCAACCTTGGCATTCGTAAACCGGTAGGTGTCGTTGCTGGACAGGTAACGCAGCTGGTCGTAAGCCATCACTTTGACCTGGGCGTCCATGCCCCACTCCTTGGAAAAAACATAGCCATAAAACAGATCCTTGTTATCCTTGCGGAATCGCGCAATGTCGCCGTTCTCCACTTCGAATGCCTTGCTCTGCGCAAGACCATTATTCACATAGTTGATATCCAGACTCGCCGGCTTCGCCTGACGGCTTGTTTTCCACGTGATGTCGGTTACGATCTGCCCCAGATCCCACACGCTTCCGTTCTTGCGGTCAATCATCAGTTCAATCACGGCGCCACCTCTTTAGGGAATCTTGAGAACCCGGCCGACGGCCAGCTTCCGGACCTCATGGTCCTTGATTCCGTTCAGTTTTTGGATGTCCGCATGACGGGAACCGCTGCCGAGCAGCTTTTGGGCAATGCTCCATAGGGAATCGCCTTTGGCAACCGTATAGGAGGTTGGTTTTTTGCGGTCATCCGGTCGGTCTTTCTTCTTCACTGCTGCCGCTTTTTTGTCTTTTACCGGTACCACCTTCCGAGCCCCATAAAACACGTAGCGTTTGAGCGTAATCGAGAACTCGATATCCTCCGGCGATCCGGACATCGTATTCCAGTTGAAGCTCTCGATGGAGGCCGCCATGTTGATGCCAAAAGACTTCATCGCCCGCACCACGTTCTTGCCATCCGTACCGCTCAGCGGATCGGGAACAAGCCCCGTCATGACAAAGCGAACAGGTCGGCGGGACTCCATCCAGCCTTTAATGGTATTTACGTAGTCAATCGGCAGCTTCAGCTCCTGGTCAGACCCTAGATGGACAAAGGGGTACACCCTGCCCGGGAAAAAGCTCTCAAACGAAATCTCCGTCAGCTTCGGATGCAGAATCGCATTTACTTCGCCAAGCCCAGCTACCGTGTAGGATTTGCCTTCACCGCTATCCTTGACGTCAATCTGCTCGGGGTTCACAGGAAACCGAAAAACCTCCTCTTGATTATTGAAGCTCAGAAAAAATCCATAATCGCTCATGCTACAGATACACCCCCTCGGCACTGGACACAAACTGCTCCTCCAGCGTTCGGTTAATTCTCGTCATGATCGTATCCAGATCGGCCCCCGAGTTAATATCTCCCGTCGTCATCTGCACGGTCGGCGTCAGGGTGATCATATTGCTGATCGCATTCACTTCCGCCAAATCGCGCATCACTTTCAGATCCTCGCTCGCCACGTCCACCGAATTATCCACTTTACCAATGGAATCAATGCTGCCCCCTGCAGGGGCTACCGGGATTGGAGCCGTTGCCATAGCCGGCATGGACGGGGTTGGGGCTGTTTTTGGATAGGTAACATCGTATCCGGTTTTCCCCATATTGTACTGTTCCAATAATTCCTCGTTGCTCTTGCCCGTGTCCTTAGCCGGCATGAATTGGCTTTTGAACTTATCTATAGAGAAATCTTCAATATAGTCTTGCCCTTTATCCTTGAATTTCGTAAAATTCGCCTTATATTCAATCTCAGCAATTTGCTTGGTATCCACGCCAAGAACCTTGCCAAAAAAGCCCGCTACCGCGTTAACACCTTTAATGATCCCGTTAATAACTGAAATGACCGTGTTAACCGTGTTTTGCGCCAGATCGACAATGAAGCCGAATACGTTGCTAAATATCTGCTTAAGGCCCATAGTCACCACTTTCCAAGCCCCGAATGCGGCCATAGCAGCGATAACTAATGAAATTAACAGCATAAGAGGATTAGCCTTAACCACCATGTTAAATAATCTCATTGCACCTGCCGCTATATTCGTAACCGTAGCCATCACAGTTTGTGCCGCAGTAAACGCGTAAGCCGATATTCTTCCCATGATCATCCCTGCATTTAACATTGCAAAAAAAACACCCACTAAAGCGATAACAGGAAGCAACCCCATAAATATAGTGACCAGATTCCATATGGTGTTACCGACACCAGCAATCGTAGCTTTAATGAATTCCCAGGCAGGAGGGATCATTTGCGCTACCCACAAAAACCCCTCAGCAATTACGGTTAATCCTATGGATATAGCATCAATAAAAGGCTGGAAAGTCCCGTTTTCAAAAGCTGCATTCAACATATCCAGAATTGGCATGATTGCAGCTAATGCGCCACCCCCCATCTGAACAAAAGAATTGTTGACGGATCCCATTAGTTGCTGCCACTTATTAACAGGCGAATCCAGCATGGCATCCATAGCTTCCTGTGTCATGCCTGATTTTTGCAGCAGTTTGTCCATGGATGAAAGAAATGCAGTAAAATTCCCTTTAGATGATATGATTTCTGCATTAAAGCTTTTAATCTGGGAATCAGGAATATTAAAATCTTTAGCTAGAGAGCTGGTATCGCCACGCATCGCACTCATAATCGCCCCTGTTGCATCTTTTGAACTCTTGCCGTCTGTCGATAGTGTGCTCATTCGATCAGCGAAGCCGTTTAATTGCGCAATTTGATCTGAGTTTTTAGTCATTGACATGAACGTTAAAGCATTATTTAACGAATCATTAACATCCAACCCGGTTTTTAATGCATTCTGTTTGACGTTCTCGAATATAGCTGAACCTACCTCGGCATCACCAGTCTTAACTTTAAAGAAGTCTTCCGTTACTTGTTCTTTTGCTGCTGGAATAATCGTCATTTTCGCAACAAAATCGGCCGCTTTATATGCGGATTTTAACAATTTAAAAGCATTCCCGAGCTTACTGGCTTTCTTTTCCCCTTGCTCAATCCGTTCATTAAGCTGCTCTTGTTCTGCTGCTGCCTCAGCAATTTGATCAACAGTTTGTTGAAAGCTGTTTTCAAGCTGTAACAACTGATTCACGATCATTTCATTAGCCAAATTATTTAAGCGCATGAGTGCATCCTTTACACTCGCCATTCCTTCACCCCCTTTTCTACAACCTATCTCCGCTTCCGGACTCGCTCGCGCTTCTCCTTCTCCACCCGCATCGAGATCATGGCATAGACGGCGGCCCGTTCCCGGACCGTCATCGCCATGAGCTGATGAGGAAGGATGTGCAGTTCATGGAGGGCGTAGTACGCATAGTTCGCATCACCGTCGCCCTCTTTGATTAGTTTTTTACGTCATCCACCAGTTCGTTCATATCCCGGTCAAAACCGTTCAGGGCTTGCACCCGCTCGCCAAGCGCGGCGAACTCGCCGGGCAGCAGCATTTTGCGGAGCAGGGATTCTGCACCGAGCACACCGTAGGATTTTTGCAGCTCGCTGTTTTTCAAATCCGGGTAAATGACGCTGGATACCATCAGTTTCGCCATATAGTCGTTCGGGTCGATTTCCGGCGTGAATACACCGTTCTTGCCTTTGACCTTACGGGTAGCCGCTTTGCGGCACTCTTGGTTCTCTTCCTCCGTGATGCTGCGCAGCTTCCAAGGCACAGGGCTCCCTTCAGCATCCTTAAAACGAACAGAGACCACGAATTCCTCCGTGATCTCCGCAGACGACTGCCCTGCAAAAAACATACTAAAATCGCTCATATTCCTTCCTCCTCATTCAATGTTGAATATTAGGCCAATGGGTTAAACGGCGTCTCAATCCGCACATTCTCAAACGTGAAAGCTACTTCTTCCTCCAGCGCCTCCGCTTCGGTGTCGAGAGATGCCATAATCACGCTGTCAAGGTTGACCCCTTCCAGAATCACCGTCTGACGCCCCGTCGACGAACCCGGATCCTCATTGCGCACTTCAATCATGAAGTAGGCGTCTTTGCCGGTTTGGATGTATTCCATCATCAGTTCACGGAACAGCGAAGTCACATAATAAATGGTCATCGTGCCGCTGCCCTTCCAGCCAATGGCTTTATGCTGTACTGCGCGTTGGCCCATCGTTTTCAGCTCGGCTTTTTCCTTCTCCACCGTAGCTTCCAGTGTTTTAATGTAGAACATTTCCTCCATACGCTCGCCAATTTTGACGAATGCCTTGCCCTCTTGCCCCGAAATCGTATCGCTTGCCCGTAAAAATGCCATCTTAGACCACCTTCACTTTCATGTATACTTTTTCAATTGCATCCACTGGCTGTACCTTGATATCCACAAACAGCACATCGCCTTCTGTACCCGGCGTCACCACAATATCTTCGTTCGCATCGAAATTTTGAATAGCCCCGATATTCTGCAAAGATGCAAAATACGCCGCGCATTCCGCCCAAAACAGCGTCCGGCCATCCACATTGTTGTCTACCTTCCCGATGTAGGACTTCTCAAAAATCAGCTTCAAATCATTCGCAATGCCATCCAGCACACGGACCACACGGTTTTTGGAAAAATGGCGCGCTTTGGCCGGCTCAATCGATGTAAAGCTGTTAATATCCTGCTCTACCACGCCTTTGCCGCCGCTGTAGCTGAACAGGAACTCGCCCTTCGTCAGCGCTTCTTCAATCTCTGTATGGCTTAAACGAACATCGGTATCCACCGCTTCATCGTAAGCTGCGTACGTTAGGGATTCGTTAACAGCTGCCGCAGCCGTGGCGCCAGTGACCCAGGCAACTGCCTTGACCTTGTCCACGACGGAGCCGTCAGTGAGAACAACGCCATTTTTCACGGAGATGACGCCTTCATAATCCGCAGCCGGATAGTCGGACAATACAGCTTGAACCTTTTTGCCTTCCTGCTCGCGAAGCCGCTTGACGAATGCGGTATACAGGGACTTGAGGGTTGGGTCCGCAGACAACAGACCTACAGTCTGGAAGTCTTGGACCTCAAGCGCGGCAAGGAAGTCCACATGCTCTTGGTTCGTCACGGTGCCGTTGGCGCCGCCAGTCAGAGCAAATCCTGCCGTAGCCGCCATATCGCCGGTATCCGGTGCAAAGGTTACGTACAGGTTAGGTTGCAGTTCTGCTGTACTAGCTACAAGCTGCTTGTCCACGGCTTTGCCGCTCAGCAGCGTGCTGACCACAAACTTGCCGGGATCATCCACCGCGTTCTCAACAACGATCTGGAGATCGTTGCCGCGTTCGCCGCCGTAAAGTGCAGTTACTTTCAGTCCGGTCACCGAAGCTGCTGCCTGGGTGCCGCTGTTCAAGCGGTACAACAGAAGCGTGCCAGCGCGCTTAAGTACTTCTTTTACAGAGAGCAACTGTGGTGCGGTGATATCATAACCCAGCACCTCAACCAGATTGGTGCCTGGTTTGATCGTCAGAATTTTATGAGGCTCTCCCCACGGAAGGGACAAGCCCAGTGCCGCAATCCCCCTTTCACCTACGCGCCCGATCGGCTGCTCCTGCGATGAGATTTGGCTGTATACGCCTGGTCTTACTTTGTTGGGTGTTGTCCATGTTCCTCCGGCCATTTAGATGACCTCCTTTTTCAAAAATGTGGTTAACTGGTCTTTCGCTTGCTGAATAGTGTACGTCTTGCCCTCTTCGAGAATGGCGCTCAGCACATCCTTCTCGCGATTACTGAATTGATTGGATTGTGCCAACTGTTGCTTGTTGAACGCCGATGCTGTTTCTTTTTTACTCATTTCAATCCGCCTCCCTGTTTCAATGTTTGCATCTTCATGTCGGTCTCTTCCTGATCCGTTGTCATCTGAATGACATACTCTGCACGAAAATATCCTTCTCCCGCTGCACCATCATTCCCCGTTGGTCGCTCCCACGCCACTGATGAAACCCGGCAAGGCCGGCCTTCAACTTCAAGGGTGGTTAAGCTCTCCAACATCTCGTCCATGATCGTTGCCACCGGCTTTCCTTCCACTGGCACGTAAGAGATGCGGAAACGAAAACGAGCCGCATATCGACTTGTCGATATCGGCTCGAACTCAGCTAGGGTTAGCTCAGTTTGGAAGTATGGGGGTGATGGTAGTGGTACGCCATCCTCTTTGGAGATGAAGGAAATGTCTATAAATTTCGTTTGCAAGGCGCTTTTCAGAGAAGTTTGCATTTCATGAACAATCATATTTATTATTCCTCTCATTAACTGGGTGTCTGTTATGTCTTTCTATTAAATTTGATACAGAAAAAAACCGAGACAACTCCAAAGCATAAAATTGATATTATTTTGTCGGTACAAGATCCGGACGGATAACATACACATGAGCCAGAACCTTTTCGCGATCATCTGCTTGCACTGGGTAATTCGATACGACTTGATCAATAGTGCTGTCGCCCTCATTTACCCGAGTAATGCAGGCATTAGCTACGACTCGCACCTGAAAATCTTTAAGCATCAGCAATCACCTTCCCTCAAGAAAATAGGATCTCGGTAAGCGTCATTTCGACGTCCGAAACCCTATTTTTCAATGTTTCGTTTTCAGTTCTTAATGCAGTCAACTGCTCCGTTAGAGCAGGTTGTGGTGTTGGAGGAACTTCGGGATTGTTAGGGTCCCGATAGGTAAACAATATCTTCTTTGTCGCAGGGTCAACGGTCCAATAGGTAGACTCTGCAAAATCTTGAGTGTATTGACCATATTCCAATTCGATTACATCGAACGATGCTCGATCCCGGTCGCGCAGTACAGGGTAAATTTGTATAAGCTCGTCAACACTGTGGATATGGAAGTCATCAGGTGCTATTTGTGATGGGGATGTAATCAAAACGTTTCCGGTATCTGCGTCGAAAAAAATCTTGCTGCCGATCTCTACCATATTAATATGCCTCCTTTATATTGTCAGTAACAAGTATTCCCATACTACGTCGCTAAAACCGCTTATCGGCACCGTAATTTCTACTCTATCGCTATACACATCAGCATAAAAAGTACCAGAAGTCCAGCCGTAAGCGTAATATACCACCCTGCCCCGACCACCAACAATTCTTGAATATGCTAAATAGTTAAATTCATCCCTCTCATTCCACAGTGTGATAGTTTTTATATTAAAATTCTGAGCCTGAGAATTGAATGGTATGGTTATTCTCGTACCGGGTGTTTGTGAAACCCACCCGCGAACAAATGGCGTACCCTCGACTAAAGTTCCAAGCAAGCCAGCAACATTAACCCCGGCTCGCAGGTTATTCACCGTCAGCCCAGGCACCGCCGCCGTCACCCAAGTAGAGCCGTTGAAATAACCGTGTGGTGGTCTGATAAAAAATCGATCCCCAGCCCATACCGTCGATTCAAGACCAGGCATGTGGTTATTCTCGGCGCTTCGGTTCGGCATCTGACCAGCTTTTTTAACTCCATCGTCGTACCCTGAGTATCCCGCGACAAGCATATTCGGATCGAGCACAGCGTCGGCCGTATCAACAACGGTGGACTTGCCTGGTACCCCAAAAATATTTACACCTGATCGAATATTACTCGATGCAAGATCAGGGTCATACGCCTGGATTGTTACCTGTGAACCCGGCGGGTAATAACCACTGTCTATATCAACGTATGTGTCAACGTAGGCGTCCCCGTCTGGATTCGACCATAATCCGGGTTTAAACTGATTCCCTTGTGTCGGTATGGTTCCGGTTACTATTCCGTTGTCGGTTCCAATCGTTTTAGGTGCTAACACATCAGCTGCTGTCGCTGTTCCTACCTCACCCCCTTCACCCTGTAAAATAAAAGCCTGACCATCATATACCAATGTGTAGACGCCATCCTGCTTAAAACTGGCCGAACTGCCGCTTGTTTTAAGCACTGGCTTGGCTCCCAAACCATTAACGTTGAGCATTGGGGCTCCGGTGCTTGAAACGTTGATTTTTACGGTAACCCGAATCCCAGCCGAAAGGCTCGCCGGGGCAGGTTTTAGATTAACCTCATATTCGTTCGCTTTAGGCTGAGTCGTTACTCCGTACCCTCCTGTTCTCCCCACAGCCTCATCAACCTTATCCCAGTTCTCATTCAGCATCGTCTCGATGTTAAAGGTCTCATTGCCATCCACCATCGGGTCTTTCTTCAGTAATCCTAAATTCGGTGTGTTACTGGACAACTCAAACACCTCCTGCAAATTTGTTTAACGGCGTCTGCCCCATGTCAAACAGGGTCATCACGTCATGAATATCGCGTATGAGCAAGTAGTTGAACGCATACGCCACCGCTAGATGCGCCGGCTTGATCTCCTCGATCGCCGCCTTCAAATCCTCCAGATTCGGCGGGATGCCGAGCGTATCCACGAATTTAACCGTAAAGCCCCATTCCTCGGGCTGAAAAGATACCTCGACCGTGCCGCCATCGTACGCTTCAGCCACGTTTTTCACGAGCGCTCCCGAGAAGGTTCCCGCTCCGCGCAGCTTGGACTCCAGCACCGCCCGCCGCTGCTCGATCGGCTTGTTCCGGTCGGTCGGAATGCCAAGCTCCATCTCCCAGCGTTCCAGGCCCCAGGTGGCTGTACGGACGAAAAACTGGTCTGCGGCAGAGTTCAGTGCCTGGTATAGCGCGTCCAACTCGCTGCCCTTGGCATCCATATCGGATAACATGACACGGGAAGTCTCGTAATAGGCCGGTAGATAAGAAAACAGCTCGCGACCCCGCAAGCTGTTCATTCGGACATTATTCACTTACGCTCACCGTCCCGAGCACCGCCACCTGACCGGAGCCAATTTCGATATTTTGCTGCTCGGTGTGGCCGTTAATCGTCAAATCCGAGTAGTCGACGATAATTGGAATATCCAGCAATACGGCGGCAATCCGCGTATACCTCACCAAAGGGTCTTTCCGGTTAAAAGCGATCTGCTGTAAATACGTCCGGACACCGTCCTCGATCAGCTTCCGGATTTCTTCCATCGTCGAAGGCAACTCCTGCGTACGCTGCACTTTGACGGAGATATCAATCGCCACTTCCGCGGCAGGCATCACCGTGATAACCGGACCGGCCGGGGCAACCCCTTCGCCCTGTCCATCCTGGGACGGGTCAATGTACTGCTGAACGGCATTCACGATATCCTGGCTTGCCGCACGCTTGTCCGTATCTATGAGATACAGTCCAACGGTACCGGGTCCTTTCCACAACGGCGCCACTTCCACGCCGCCAACGCCGGCAATCTCATTGGCCCACTGCATGTACTGCGCTTTGTTGCCGCTCGTCCCCTGACTTCGGACTTTCGCGTAAAAACGCTCCAGGAGCGACTGATCGCTTTCGGTATCCGTCCCGCTCCGGGTCGGTTCCGGGTTCGTAACCGATGTTACGCCGCTGACCGACGTCATCATAAGCTGAATGACGCCTGCGGGAACATTGCCGTTACTGCCCGGCGTAACAGCCCGGATCGGCGCCGCGCCGGTACCCAAGTCACTCAGCGTCACGCCTGATGTGGTCACGTACTCCACCGACGATTCCCCGGAGCCCTCATCGGCTGGCGTAGCCACATAGGTTCCGGCAGGCACGGTCGTCCCTGGCTTCCCGGTAAACACAACGCTGCCGTATGAAGCGACCGCTTCCCGCCGGGTAATCCCATGCTCTGCCGTCCTCAGATCGAGTTCGGCAGACCGGATATCCGGATGATCGCTTGCCACGGTGCTTGCAAAGCCTCGGCGCAGCAGCTCCTGTGCCCACAAGGCTGCTTCGGACAGCATAAACGCGACCGGCGCCTGCGCATCCCAAATAAAAGAGCCTTCCGACTTGTCGATGTCCGAAGGCACTTTGTTCAGCATGCGGTTCATAATGTTCTCTTCCGTCTGATCCAACAAATATAACGGCAAATCTGCCATCAGATCACCACGCTTTCTATAATTTCCGTCTCATCCCGGACACTCGTAATGCGGCAGCTGAAACGGCAAGCTTCTCCTTCCCAGGCAAAAAGGAACTGATCCACACTCTCCGTCCGAGCGTCCGCCAGCAGCGTCTCGGTCACCATGCGCTGAATCTCGCTCTCTTGCAGAGATCGGTCATAGCCTTTGCCGACCAGCTCCTCCAGCTCGCTGCCGTAATCACGCGTATAGATCAAATGGCGGTAACGCGGCGTCCGGATCGCTTTTTCACACCAGATGACCCAGGCTTCCTTCTCGTCCGCAACCGGAATCTTCCGGGTCGGGGACATCACGAACTCGCCGGCTTCAAAATCATACCGCCAGCTCCGTCCAAAAACAGCCCCCTCTCCTTCCAGTACCTCCGGATCGGTCGCATCCGTCCAGATCATGTCATCGCCTTCCGGGAATAAATTAGCCACCGCTGCTCACCACCTTGCATACAACAACCACGTCGTTACCGTTGTTAACCCGAACGGCGAGCACGCGGTCCCCCGGTTTCAAGCCTTTTCCCAATTCAAAAAGGGTATCTTCAACTTCGTTCTCTTCGGCATCAAACGTCATATCCTGCTGCTGGCCCCCCAAAGTCACGGTGCCCTTTGCCGTATAACGGGGCAAGGACAGCATTCCCGGCAGCTCCGCTACCATATAGTCCTGCAGCTCATGCTTGAAATCATCCAGCTTGAGTCCCGTCGAGGTTATCGTGCCGAGTACGGCCCCTACGCCGCCCATGGCTTGACGGGTTTGCTTGTTCATTGAGGCGTATAAGGAGGACGCCAATTGTCCATAGGGGTCTTTATTCAAGGTAAAACCTCCTTTTTACATCGTCATAACTCCCCAGCTCCAGCATCATGCTTCCGGGACTGCCCAGCTCCCGACTGACGGAAATCACAAGCAGCTTCATCGAGCCCAGCATGACCGCATCTCCGGCACGGATCGTATTAACATCGGGTGCATTCAGGGAGATGGTCTCCCGAATCCCCCTCAGTTTGCTCCGGGCCAGCTGGCGAGCTGCCGCAGGCGACTTCACCTCATCATCCTGAATAATAGCCTGGAGTTGGCCGTATTTAGCGATATCCTTCTCCTCGATGGCCATCACCTTGGAAGGAACCTCTTTTCCGGTCTCGCTTGCGGCTGTCGCCAGCACCTTGACCTTAGTTGCCGCACCCTCCAACGTCCGCGATTGCGTAGTATCCGTGATGGCCTCCAGGATGTAAACCTCTTTGTTCGTTCCCAACTCATACAGCTCAAGCCCTGAAGCGATCATCCGCGGATGATACAGCTTGCCGCCGGCTTTGGCCGTCTCACGTAGATCAGCGAACATGCTCGCGTAAATCGACTGCGTCCGGTAAACGGAACGCCCCAGCTGCTTCTCGGTATCGGGCAAAACCGCAATTTTCAGGTTCCAGTCCGCCGCGTACTTTTTGAATCGCTGGGTAGCGGTCTGCTTCGCAGGGAACAGATATTCATCCTCCGATTTGTCCAGATATACCGTCCGATCGTACAATGTGAGGGTCATCCGCTTCACCCCATTATTCGAGGTTTCCACTTCCCACACGACAGCCGGGTGCAGCAGGGGGACATAATCCTTTTTACCATAAGGAATCCCGCTGATCCGGATCGCCATTCCCGGCGAGATCGGCGGCATATCCGGCGTTACGACCAAATTGACGGTTCCCTGATAAGCGACTTGTTCAAGCGAATCCCGTAGACTGATCGCTTCCACCAAAGGAGATAAATCGTATTGATCCTGCAAAATCACCTTGTAACTCATGACAGCACCAGCTTTTGGCCAGGCTTTATGGCGTTCGGATCTTTACCGATCATTTTCTGATTCAGCTTGTAGATCTGGTTCCATTTCGAGCTGTCCCCGAGCTCCAGCTTGGCGATTTTGGAGAGTGAGTCCCCTGACTTCACGGTGTACGTCTTGTTCTTTTCCTTCATGTCGGCCCGGGGCTTTTTATTCGTTCCAGATGCCCCGCTGCTGCCAGCCGTTTTGGCCACCTTCATTTCGCTCCATGTCCGGAGCGTGATGTCAAAATACACATCCCCGAGCTCCCCGCCACGGAACGTGGACTGATGGGAGGCGACATACACCGGCACGTTCACTGCCGTCTCGGTAATGACGAATTGCAGTGGCGTTTTATACGCCAAAAACTCATTAAGTTTATTCATCGCAGTTTGTGGTTTAATATGATCTTTCTCTTCACCTTTGCAATAAGCTGCATCATACTCTTGTGGGAAAAATGAAGAGAATGATATCTCCTTGATCCGATGGCCTTGCGGAAAATCAAATTCTCCATAGTTGAGAATCGTAGCCGTTTCCAGTCCCTTTTGGCGTGAAATGGTCACCTCTTCGGGGTTGACTGGGAATAGGAACGTCATGCCTTTTCCGTTCTTCAAAAGAAACTCCAACTTGGGCCCCTCCTTTCTGTATGGATGCCTTCGGACCGACTTCATGCCTGCTGTTAACCATTATCTTCAATAGGCCATCGGAGTCGGCTTCCGGTTCTGCGCCGCTTTGCTGAATTCGGCTCTCAGCCGCTGCCCGATCAGAAGGATCAATCCTTCTACATCGATAGGGTGTTCCTCATGCACCGTTACCTGCACCGCGCCTGGAGGAAGATTGTAATTCACGGTTGTCTCCGTTTTGAAATCCATCAGCAAGCCGGATATCGTGCTCATCTGCTCAGGACTGATCTGAACAGATTGCGGAGAGGTTGGCTTCCCTGCAAAAGCTTGGTTTTGCGCTGCACTTGCGGGTGGCCCAAAAGTACTCATGCTTGCAGCATGGCTAGGCGGGACATACGGGCCGTACGGGTTCAAAGCTGGATTCGGCAGCAGCGGCTTGCTGAAATCAGCCGGCGCTGGTTTCGGAATGATGGGAGCCGGAAGGGCAGCCGCACTCGAGGGTGGTGCCTTTGGAACATCCTTCGGTTGAGCAGCTTCCTTGTCTTTTTTCCCGAAGGAAAACGTATTGGAGAACCACTTCGATACCGTCTCCTTACCTTCTTTGAACTTGTCACCAATCCCGGAAATGGCGCCGCCCACCTTTTCGCCAATAAAGCTTCCTACGGTGCCGCCAAGCGTTGAGCCGATCATCGTACCTGCAACCGGGATCACGGAGCCAACGATGCCGCCGATCGTGCTTCCAATACCTCCGCCGACGGCAGAGCCTATGGCTTGGTTGCGCTCTTTCCCAGGCTTGGCTGATGCAATTGCGGTCGCATCGGCTATATATCCCAAAGGGCCGAGGGCGCGTTTGCCAAGCCCCTTCATCAAGCCGGAGCCTAGACCGCTTTTGCCGGCATTTTTTACAGCACTTGCTCCAGCGCTACCTTCAGCTGCCTGCTTTACTGCATCTGAACCTGCAGCGGTCTTGGCAGCGCCCGCCGAACCTCCGGAAACGATGCCGCTGTTACCGCCGCCGCCAAATATACCCTTGGTTAAATCCATAACACCCATGATTGATTTCATTGCACTAGTTCCCGTATTGCCCGAGGTTTCGATAACGTCTCCCAATGTTTCTGCCTTCATAAAACGCTTACCCCATTTGGTTAGTGGCTTTTCTCCTTGGCTATTCGGGGACGTGGCAGCCTGGTTTTGACTGGAATTGGATCCACGTCCGCCCCCCCTTCTGACCCCATTGGGCCTAGGCGCCGTCCTAGGGGCAGGTTCAGGGGCCGGTTTATCTTTACCCCATGCTTCGCGCATCTTTGTTCCCTTACCATATAGTTGGCCTCCATTTTTCATGGTAGAACCAATCGCGGTTATAGTACCAAAAACATTCAGAGCCGTATCCCAACCAGACTTTTTACCGCTCCCGCCGCCTCCAAGCTGAAGCGATCCAAGCGCAACCGTAAGCTTATCCACTGCCTCCGTATTCGCCGTCAACGCATCGGTCAACGGAGAAAAATCAAGCCCGGCCGCCCGCAAATCCACCTGAACGCTCGCCTCAATCTGCTTCTGCACGCTCAGGTTTAGATTCGTATCAATCT
This sequence comes from Paenibacillus sp. FSL W7-1332, assembly GCF_037969785.1. Classification (NCBI taxonomy): domain Bacteria; kingdom Bacillati; phylum Bacillota; class Bacilli; order Caryophanales; family Paenibacillaceae; genus Paenibacillus; species Paenibacillus sp. FSL W7-1332. The sequence goes on from NZ_CP150209.1 coordinate 6,266,964, forward strand.
GCTTCTGTACATTCAGCTTCACATTCGCTGAAGCTTGGATGACTTGCGACTTCACCCGCTGCATTTTGGCAAGCAGGTTGTCCAGCCCCTTCGAGGCGCTGTCCTTCAGCACGATTTCAGGTGCCATGCGGGTACGTCCGATTCGCATGACACGTCCCTGGATCCGCTCAAAATAACGCTCCATCGCCCGCAGCTCGCGGTTGGCCTTGATCACGTTTTTCGGATCGATGACCAGATTCATACGATAGTTCATGGCTTCAGCCATTTCATTTCACCTCCTGTTCACTTCAAACTCTGACCGGCCATGCCCTCGATCTCCTCCTGGGAGAAAGCGAGCAGCAGCAGGCGCTCGCCTCGCGGGAGCCGCCAAAAATCTCCGGGACGAAGGTGATGCCGGACCCACAGATGATACAGCATCGTCGTCATTCCCCCGGAGCCGATCAGTTTTTTAGGTCAGCAATCTCAACTCCGAAGCCGGACAGCTCCAGCACTTTATCGCCTACGGCATCCAGCTCTCCGGCCAGCAGCATGCGGCGAACCGCCTGCTCTCCGCCCGACAGCTTCAAGCGGCTTGTAATCCGCGGATCGCCCCAGCCGCTAAGCATCAAACCCTTTACCGACAGACTGCTCGTGGCCTCGGAAATTAGCAATGCATTAAACGTCTCCGTATCCACCTTCTCATCCACCGCACCCTTTATCGTACGGCGAACGGTACAGCGCTCGCGGATGCTGTCGACCTTGCTCGAAGTCAAACCCTGCAGCACCATCTTCATATCCAAACGCTTAATGCGTACCGTTTCCTCTGGCAGCTTCTCGGCTGCCTCAAACAGACTGTCCAAAATTTGCTCTTCGCTCATGTTCTCGTGCAAGCTCATGCGTGTATCTCCTTTACTCATAAAATAATAGATTTCATCTTCCTATTTGCAGCGGGCGACGCCCGCCCGAATCAGGCATTCCTTACCGGGCGAACCCCGCTTTACGCCGCACTTGACCTTGGTAACAAGAAACCTCTTAATTCCCCTGAATCGGATCCAACAGCTCGTACCCCTCGAAGGTAAATGAAGTTTCCTCCTGCACTTCCTCACCGGCTGTCCAGTTGGCCAGCTGGATTTTGTCAGGCATGCAGCGGATCAGACGAACGCGCTCATGGCCGTAGGATTCGGGATCATCCAGCTTGGAGATGATATCGAATTTGGTGAAGCCGCGGGAGATCATATCGGAAGTAACCTTGTAACCAGTCATCGTGCCGGTTCCTTTTTTGCTGCCGTTTTTGTGTACCGTCCAGTCGTTGCCGACCAGCTTCAGCTCGCGTTTCTCCAATTCCACGCTGGCTTCCAGCTTGTTAATGTGTGTCTGCCAAACCCCGTCAATGTACGCCTGGCCGTATGTCCCCATAATGACTCTTGAAGCATCCAACATGTTAAATTCCTCCTCGATTTCTTTAAGTTTTTTCTTAAAAAAAGCCCTCTTCGGGCAGTCCGTCTCATCTTAAATACGCTGATTGACGTACTCGTTATTGCACGTAAAATGTACCGAACAGCTGCTCCATCACATCGGTCAGCTTCACATTCCACTGCAGGAAGACCTGATCCGGCTCCGGCGTGTTCACGGCGGAATCGCCATAGTACGCTGGATCGAGAATGACGTCATAACCGTCCGGCTCGATGACATTGCTCAGCGACAACGAAGCGAGATATTCTTTTACGGCACCGATCAGCGCCAGACGACCTTCCTCCGTATTGTTCACTTTGCCGATGTAAGTCTGCTCTGCAGCCAGCTGCAAATCCGCATGGATCGCGTCCATCACGCGGATGGAACGGATTTTTTTCCAGGCATTGTTTTGGCCTTCAGCCGGATTCACCAACGTGTTAATGCCGCGCAGCGCCTTCACCTGACGTCCGTCGTAGAAAAGCACGAATACGCCATTGCGTACGGCCTGCTCCTGCTCGGAACGCGTCCAGCGGCGGGTCACATCCTCGAATGGCGTTACCGCGTATGTAGCGGATTGGTTCAAGCGTTGACCCGCAATAAGCCCGGCCACATAAGCAGCCGTCTGGGCAGAACTGTAGTTCACGCCGGACAGACGCACGCCCGTACCTACATTGATAATCCCTTCATGGTTCAATGCAAGCGAACGGGCCGCCGCCAGTTTGGCTGCATCCTTGGAGATGTCGTCCGCAGCGCTTCCGCCGAATACGGCCATCACGCCGCGTCCTTCTTGACGAAGACGCTTCACCCAGGCCGCAAAGCTCTGCAGCAGAGCCATATCTGCAGCATAGTCCAGGGCAAGTACGTTGAATTCCTGACCTTCGACCGCATCCTGCATTTCGATATAATCTGCATTCGTCAGGCCGCCGTTGCCGCTCTTGCCCCCGGACAGCACAGCTCCGTTCACATCGGCAGGTACGCCGGTCGCCTCTAGTGCGGTAGCCGTTACCCAGAGATTCTCATCGTCTTCATTGATCTGCGCCGCAATCGACGCTGCTGTCCCGTCCAGGCTTGTATAGGTGCCAAGTAGCTTGGCACCTTCATAGAGGCGAAGATCGCGTGCGGCCGGGTCGATCAGCGACGGCTGCACGGTTACGGAGAAGCCGTTGCCACGACTGCCCGGATATTTGGCCTGCAGCTTCAGCACTTCGGAAGGCGTAGCTTCCGCATTTTGCAGCGTTACGCTAGCCGCTGCCGCCGTGTTATCTGCCAGGCGATAAGCCAGCAGTTTCTTCGGCCCGCCAAGCAAGGCCAAATAGAGCGTTTCGTATGCCGTAGCTCCATCCTGGCTATCCGCGGAATACAGCTCGGAAATCGCGAACTCGCTGCCGATTTCCACGAACTCGCGCACCGGCCCCCAATTGGCTTTAACGGGTACGACAACCGTACCGCGGGATCCGCCTTGGATAGCCGACGCGGCGGCCGCCTTGAAATTCATATACAAACCCGGAAGTACCGGTTTATTTGTGCTTTCCCATGTTCCACCTGCCATGATTAGTCCACCTTCGCTTTCATAAATTGTTGGATTCTTTCTTTGACTTCGGTTACCGTGAACAGCTCTCCGTCTGCCTCATACATGGCACCCGCGAGCACTTCCGCCCGAACCTCGAACAGTTCCTTGGCGTGCGTTACGAGTTCATCTAGCGCATATCGCGGAGCGCTGATACTGCGAGCTTCTGTCTTGAGTGTTTTTTTTACAGCCATTGTGACCACCTCACTTTAAAATTGGATGAACGTTAATGCGCCTGATCAATGCAGCTTCCTCCGGTGAACGCATCTTCCGCTGCGCCAGAGTCAGCTTCAGCTGCCCGTCCAGAATGGGATCGCCCTGCACATCGGAGGAAATCTCCGCAACGGATAAATAGCGGCGATTCTGTGAATCCAGCATCAGCTGGACCTGGGTACCAAGCTCCTCCACCAGCCTTGCAGCCGTGAGCTGCTCGTCCGCGGAATCAAGAGCGGCAATATGCCCGGTAAAGGTTTTGCGAACCTCGAACATCGAAGCTCCCGCCATCTTGGTCTCACAGCCCGTCATCCGCCATAATAAGGCGTGATCATCCCGTCCCGCCGGCCATGCCGTATGATAGATGCGCCATGGATCGCCCAGTACTTCTCCTGTCCAAGCTGTCAGTGTATGCAGCCACTCATCGGGTTGTCCGGTGGAACCGGTCCCGGATGCCTGGGGTACATAGACGCCGAATCGCATGATCCGGATCATTTTGCCTGAAACAGAATCGAACTTGTCGGCTTCCGGCACACCCAAATAATGAAGCTTGAATGCATTCCCATCGGCTCCGATCACCCGCTTGCGATGTAGTCCCGGGATTAGAAGTTCCACCCAGCGATCTAACTGAAGCAATTCGGAACGATCCGCGTACAGCTTCAATCGCACTACCTGCCGGTATCCTGCCCATGATGATTTCCAAACGTCCTCTCCCAGCGTCATAACGCCATAAAAAGGCTCGCTAACCCCATCCGGCGGATGTACGTCATATATTCGGCCTTCAAGCTCAGGTACGATATCTAGAGCGGCCTGCTTGATCGCCCCTCTCATTCCGCAGATGGCCGGGTGGCTTCCGGTCGGTTATGGGATAGCCAGCTTCTTGCGGCGCTCACATGCTTGCGCAACACGGCCCCCTCCTTTCCTTCATATATAGAGAATCGAAAATGAAGCAATCGAAGCCTAAAGCCGCAGCAAAAAACCGGTCCTTCATAAGGCCGGCTCACATCTACACTGTATGTGTTCGGTATGCTCTGTTTAACTTCATTTCCGATAATACAATCTTACACCCCTAAATCGGATGCGCTGACGTCTTATGGGACGGATAATGCGGAACTTAAAGTGGAATATCGGCGGAAAATAGCACGAACCTATGTTCGTATTTATTGCTGTTTTCCCCATTTCATTTTAGGTTCTGCCTCATGGTGCGGTATCTTCATCTTGTTATAGAAAAAACCGGAGGGCCTCATTGAGGTCCTCCGGTTTAGGCTCGGTTTAATTATCCATCTCGGCGATGATCAGTTCATTTTGCTCTTTGCGGACTTGTCCAACTCTTGCAGCTTCAGCAGCCCCCTGTCTGCTAAAGCCAGCGCCAGTTTATAGAAGGCCCGGGTGCGGATCTTGGTATACGTATCCTTGCTGACCGGCGGTTCGAGGATATGGTTGTACACCTTGTAATCGAATACGTCGTCCTGCTTCATATAACGTTCCCGAATCAAGGTCTGTTCCCTCTCGCCAAGCCGTTCCACGATTGACTCGATGGTCTCGCAATACTGCTTCCTGGCCGCAGGCATATCTACATTATATATCGCAACCGATGCCGTTTGGTCCGAGGTGACGTTGGTCGGTCCATGAAATCGTTCCGTGTAGGATGCCGTGACGCTCGCCTCCCTGACTTCGAATGTAATGGTTTTATAGATACGATATTTCTCGAATATCGCTTCAACAGCACTTTGGGTCTTTCTGCGATCCAATTCCGGTAAAAATGGATTCATTCGAAAAACACTCCCTTTTGATTGTCATTGTCGAGGTTTGCTTTGCCATTTGGCAGAAGTTAGTCTCACCTCAAGTGTTCGTATTTTGTTCGTATTTTTCATTAATATACCACTATTTGGAGACCCGCGTAAACCTTCAAAAGGATGAACTATTCACGAAAATTTGGAGCGTACCTTTCATATTCTTGCCTTTTGGCAATAATACTCTCTTTTATTTTACCTGTTGGCAAAGGTGGGGGATGTGTTTATACTATTAGTAGATGTTTCAGATGGACTATGGTGAGGAGTGGCCGGAACGTGGATCACATATTTGGATCATACTTGAAAGAGATGAGGGAGAACAAAGGCTGGAGCATCAATCAGCTGGCCCAAGCCGCCGATATCAGCGGTTCGCAAATCTCCCGGATCGAGAATGGGCTGAGGGGCATCCCCAAGCCGCAAACACTTCGCAAAATGGCAGAGGCACTGGAAGTTCCCTATGAAGAGCTGATGAATAAAGCAGGTTATCTGCAGCAGGATGCTGCCAAGCACGAGAATATCTCGGCACCCGCTTGGGCAACCTCCAGGGATAAACGGGATTTCAAGAAAATGCTTGAGGATGACGGTGAGCTCATGTTTGACGGCGTCCCGCTGAACGAGGAGGACAAACAGCGCATCAAGGACGTTCTGACCGGACTGTTCTGGGAAGCCAAGCAAATGAACAAACGCAAGAAATAAATCTACATGGATAAGGAGATACATACCGATTACAACGATTCAACCAATCCCAATATTGCAGGTGAACCGGCATGGATGATCATTTACAACCCTTAATCCGTCAGCTGATCAAAAAACATCATACCAACTGCCCTTTTGAAATTGCGACTTCCTTGGGCATACATATTCGATTCGCCGATTTAGGCCAAACGACCAAAGGGCTGTATTTCCGTAAGCTGAGGCGGAGATTCATCGTCATCCACAATCAGCTGCCGTCGCCATGGCAGCGCTTCGTATGCGCGCATGAGCTCGGGCATGACCGGCTCCATAAGGGTATCAACCGCTTTTTTCTGGAGGAGCATTCCTATTTCAGTCCGGGCAAACTGGAGCGGCAAGCGAACCGTTTTGCCATTGCCCTATTGACGGCGGGTTTGGCTCCCGGACCGGGCGAGTCCTTACACGAGTTCTATCTACGAGCTGGCATTCCACAAGAAATGCTATATTTTTTTAGATTATAATAGAACATACGTTCCTTATTTGAGTGGAGGATTCCAGATGGCTAACTCCCTCCTGAGCAAAAAAAAACCGCTCTTGACATGACGTCAAAAGCGGGTTGCTATGGAAGCCGACGCCTCCCTTGGATAAGAGGTTAGCAGCTAAGGACGGCAGCAGGTTCCTTCTATATTCCGTTGTTTTACTCCGTTCAAAGCGGTTCAAAGATGGCTACCTGTCGTTTGCCCACCTTTATATGCTGAATCCTTTGAAACCGGTCATGCTTTAATTTTTGCCCTTTGTCGGATATGACCGCAACCACGGAGCGGCCAGGATCCAGGATGGAATGAATGCCGTTAAAGAAATCCTTCACCGGCTCATCGCTTCCGCCGCCCCAGCTAACCAGGTCACCATAAGGGAGATCGGTCATGACGATATGGGTTCCCTTGCAGGAGGCCAAGCTTTCCTCCGGTTGGGTTATATCAGCTTGAAAACAAGCCGTCTCTTCCACACGCGAGGACCTTAACAGCTCCCTCAATCGGCCAGCGCTTTGCAGCGCATCCTGGTGAGACGGCTTCTGATACAACGCCAACAGTTCTTTCAACTGTTCGGTGCGTAGTTCCAGCCCCTCTTCGCGGAGCAGCGACAGGTTTTTCGCGGCTATTCCGAGCACCTCTGCGTTAATGTCAGAGCCGATCACGCGATGAATGCGCTGCCCGTGCAGCAGCCCAACCACCGTCAACAGATACGCCCCGCCGCAGCAGGGGTCGAACAAGGTATACGGCCCCTGTACCCCTTTTTTCTCCAATAGTTGAAAGCACCGCTGCGCAATCTCGCTGGCTAGTCTGACAGGGAACGAAGTCGTTCCCTGCGCATTATACAGAACCCGGCCGCTGGCGAAATCCTCGTAGCTGCGCTGGGCTGATTCATAGATATATTCCATTCGAATGATTCCTTCCATCCGGCTAAAGCCTAAGTAGTTTCTAATGATTCCACATACAGATTAACATCCCTTGGCCCTATCTCAAAATCCGGTCCCGGCTTGGGAGGTGATGCCATGGAAGTATACCAAACATTGACGCTAATGATTTCGTTCGCGACGCTGGTGGTGTTAATACTTTCGTTCCATAAGAAAAGCCGTCTATCGACGTACATTCCCAGAAGACAGACCGCGTTTAGAGGACGTTTTTCTTGCGATTATCGAATGAGTTCAGCTTCGCTGAAAACTTATAAATTCTATAATCTTAAAAAGAAATAGACCGCCCTTGGTCAGGATCACGGTCTATTTCTGATCGGATTTCCTATAGCCGACCGCTCTTATAGCGGTACGTTGTACGCCGGGATCGTGTTCGCGCACGGTCCCTTTTACATTCTATACACATTATAACGGAGTTTATTCACAAATGCCAAGCCTGGCTTGAAAAATCGCGCGAATGATCGGCACCTGCCGCCTCACTTATCCAGATGGGACATATAATCAAACGCTGTCGTGCCGTACACATTCTTGAAATGCCGGTTCAAGTGGGCGAGATCCGTGAAGCCGCACTGGGTAACGGCCTGGTATACATCCCGGCTGTCCTCGATCAGATGCTTGGCTCGCTCCACTTTGCAGTTCAGATAATACTGATAAGGCGACAGCCCCGTATTTGCTTTAAAGTAACGAATAAATTGATACTTCGACATCCCGAACTCCCCGCTTAATTCGTCGAGACGGAGAACATGATCCAGATGATCCTGCATCATTTCTTTGGCCTTCCGTGTAAACACGCTGTCCTTCCGGCTATCCGGGTTCAGAATACTCTCGTTAAAATGCCCTGCCAGACCCAGCAGCAGCTCGCTGCTTCTTGCCTCCGGCTGACCCGTGAAGATCGACCTCGTTACATCCAGAATGCTCTTCCGCAGCCCGGCGTGATATACAATCGGGGATTGGAACCGGACGATATCCTTTTTCTGAATCAATTCCAGAAATAACTCCGGATGAATATAGATCATCACATAATCGATGCCCGTTCGTTCCTGGGACCAGCCATCATGATTCTGCTCCGGATGGAACAGCATAACCCCGCTTTGGTAAGAAGCCTGCTGACTGCCGTCCAGCGAGTACTTCTGAATGCCGCGCAGCGTGACGCCGAGGGCGTACTCCTCGTGATAATGCTTTTTATATTTGAAATCCGTCAGGCTCGCGGACAGCGCCGTAATGCCCACCGCTTTTTTATAGATAAACTGCTCCATCTTCCATCACCCCTTTATGAGCTCCGGTATGCCGGATACGACGATTGCCGAGTACAGAAGAAACAAAGCCAGCATCGTGTTGGTCGTTCTCCGATATTTTTGCATAATTCCTTGAAAAAGGCTACCGCACACGGCCCAGGTCATATACGCGGACAGCCCGATTAACGATACCGCGACAACAAACGCCGAGATGACAGGACCTGCCGTATAATACGGCATGACGTAGCTCGGAATGACCGTCAACGTAAACAATACCACCTTCGGATTGAGAAACTGCATCAGAAAGCCGGACGTGAAGGACGCCGTTTGATTCGTGCCGGACTTGGATACGTCCATGGTATACACCTGATACGTGAGATACAGCATGAACAGGCAGCCTACGATCCGCAAAATTGGCAGTACGATTGGCATGCCTGTAGAGAGCAGCTGGCCCAATACCACGGAAGCAGCAATTAATAAGAAAAAAGCGATAGAGGCTCCGGCAATGTAGCGCAAGGTCTTCTTCATGCCGGAATGCTGAACCGAAGACAAAATGACGATGTTGGATGGCCCCGGCGAGAAAGCCACGATAAAGCAGTAAATAAAAAAAGAAGACAGGTTCATGATGATAGCTCCTAACAAAGGAATTTCCTTTGTCATTATAGAGCTGGAGGCGAAGCGGGGCATAGTACATTATTGCAGCGGAACTAGAGCCGCACGAATACGGCTCTTCCCGCAGATTCCGGTTTCTTCTATCGCCCTTAGTGACCGGACTGGTGCGTCTTCGGTTGTTCCTGCGCATGCGCGCTGCCGGATAGATTCAGCAGAACGACCCCTGCGATGATCAGCAGGATCGAGAACATTTTCAGACCATTAATCTGCTCCGCAAAGAACATATAACCGATTACGGTAATGATCATAATGCCAAGCCCCGACCAGATCGCGTAAGCCACGGATATTTCAATCTGCTTCAAGCTCAGCGTCAGGAAGCTCAAGCTGCAAATATAGAATACCACCAGCAGCACGCTGGGCAGCGGTTTGCTGAACCCCTCCGACAGCTTCATGTTCAGCGTCCCCGCCACTTCAAACAGAATAGCCAAACTTAAATAGAACCAATGCATAATCTCAAGACTCCTCCCGTTTCTCTGCAGCAATCCCGAACAGCAAGATGTCCATAACGGACTGCAGCAGCTCCCCCAGCGGCAATTGATGCTTCACCGTCGCCCTCGAATCGTAAATCTGATGGAGCGATCCGAGATACAGATCGATGAACAGCGGCATATGAATCCGTTTGATGCTTCCCTCGGCCATGCCCCGCTCCATCAGCTCGGTGACAATGCCCCATTCCTCTCGGAAAAAGGTGTCCAGCTTCTCCCATTGCGCATAATGCGTGCGCTTCAGATCCGGCAGCATCCCCAAATCCATCTGCTCCATCTCCTGGGGCAGACAGATTAGAATCTGGTGTATCTTCTCCAGAACGGTAAGCCCCGCATCCGCCGCAATTTCACGTTCGCGCTGCTGGATGTGCCGGATCATCCCGTCAATGATATGTTCAACAATCTCTTCCTTGGATGAGAAGTGCTCATAGATCGTCCGTTTACTAATGGCAAGGACGCGGGCCAGATCACTGACCGTAAACGTAAATCCTTGCCGCTGAATTAAGCGGATCGTTTCATTCAATATTCGCTCGCGCAAGTGAACTAACTCCCCTTCTGGTACCATAAATACTATTCTGGTACCATCAGTATTATAACGCCTCGATCAGCATGAAATCCAGACATGATTTTTTAAATATAACGGGGAAGAAGTTAGCTTAACTTTAAATCTCATAACAAAAAAAGCCCGCTTACGTAACGTAAGCAGACTCTTTTTGCTTTCACCAACCCTTTAATCAAACCGCACGTCGCCAATGCCGAACCATGGAAAATATCCGGATGCGGCATAAGCGAAAGCGGCCGCAACTGCAAGCAATCCGATAACCAGAAGATCATAGCGTGAATAACGCGACGGGTAATAATACGTTCGGGACTTCGCCTGATCGCCGTCGAATTGCTTGGCCTCCATCGCGGCGGCCACCCGATGGGCCCGGCGGATGCTCTGTGCCAGCAGCGGCACTATATACAATCCTGCGCGTTTCACCATGCCGCGAATCCCGCGAATCGGGCGGACTCCTCGTACCTTCAAGGCTTGGCGGCGAATCACATATTCCTCCCATACCATTGGCAGCAGCCGGATTGAAGCCATGAAGCTGTAAGCATACTTGGGCGCCAGCCGCAGCTTCTGCATCAGGCTGTAGAATAAATCCACCGAGGACGTTGTCGTCACGAGCAGCAGCCCCTCCGAGGCAAAGGCAATTCCCTTAAAGCCCAAATGCAGCCCCCGGTAGAAGCTTTCTTCCGATACCCGGAACAACCCCCACTCCCACCAGATCGTCTCTCCCTTACCGAACAGCATCATGGAAGAGGCGGACGATATGAAGGCAAGCAGAAACGGAATGAAGAACAACAGCATTTTCCACGGTTTCACCCCGCTGAGCACCACGAGACAGACCATAAAGATGAACGCCTGATACAAAACAAAATCAAGATCATGGGTTAACACCGTCATGAAAAACAGCGCACAGATCAGACCCAGCTTCACCACCGGATTCGCCCGGTGCAGCCAAGTGATCCGCACGGGATTCCATATGTTCATGCGTTCACCCCCGTGAGGCGATGATCGGCCGCGGCTAAGGTACCTTGAGGGCCTGCAGCGCCGTTTGCTCCCTTAGCCGCCTGCCGGGATTCAATCCCGCCAGACCAGCGCGGGGAAGGCATGCTCGAGGTCAGCTGTCCCTCCCGTATTTCCCATATATGTGTGGCGACCCGCTGCGCGATCTCCATTTCATGCGTCACCATGAGAATGGCGGTTCCCGCACGACGCAGCTTCTCGCACATCTCCAGAATCGCGAATGTATTCCGCGCATCCTGTCCGAAGGTCGGCTCATCCAGAAGCAGGACGGACGGCTGTCTTGCCATGGCCGTAGCCACGCTCAAGCGGCGCTTTTGGCCTGTCGACAGCTGGTACGGATGCCTGGCCTCCAAGCCATTCAGTCCAAAACGTTCAAGACAGCGCTCGGCCTGCGCCTTCGCTTCCTCCGGCGGCACATGATCCACCAGCAGCGAGTAAACCACCTCATCGCCGATGCGCTCCGTCAGGAATTGAAGCTCCGGATTCTGAAACACGAATCCGATTTGGCGCAGCTGCTGCTCTCTCTTCTTCCGCACCTTCCTGCGTTTGCCCTGAATGACCTCTTCCCCGCAGAGCATATAGGTCCCTTCGGCGCGAAGCAGCCCCATCAAACTGAGCAGCAGCGAGCTTTTGCCTGCTCCGTTCGGCCCTACCACCGCAATGAATTGTCCCGGAAACACCTCGGCCGAAGGGAGAGTGATGACCGGTTTATCCCATCTCATTCCCCTGAAATTCGCCAGTTGAATGACAGGCTCCCCACGTTGAGCATACGGCGGAGCAGCCTCATGCAGGAGATTACCCCGCTCATTGCCAAGCGCATCGACCGGAGCAAACAACTCTCTGCCCGCCCGGGTCTGCGCATAATCATCCCATACGCCGGGATACCAGATTCCATAGGCTTGGAGTTTCCGCTCGAATTCTGCGAATATCGCTGCCGGAGGACCTTCGCCCAGAATCACGCCATCCGGGCTGAACAGCACGACACGATCCACGTATCTGGCCATTTCTTCGATCCGGTGCTCCACGATGATCAGTGTCCGCCCTTCCGATACGGCCTTCACCGCCGACCAGATTTGCTCCCTTCCTTCCGGGTCGAGCAAGGCAGATGGCTCGTCAAGGAACAGCACCTCCGGCTCCAGCAGCAGAGCCGAAGCCAGCGCTAACCTTTGCTTCATGCCTTGGGACAAATGCCCGATCGGCATATGAAGCTCCTCAAGATCAAGCCCCACCTCGCGGAGCGCCGCTTGCATCCGCTCCTTCATCTCATGGCGGGGGACACTTAGATTTTCCAGTACGAAAGCCAGCTCTTCATCCACGTACGGCATGCAGAACTGGGTATCCGGATCTTGGAATACATACCCCCAAGAGCGCGGAACCAGCTGCGACTCGCATTTCATCGGCACCTCCGTTGCGCGGGGAATCATCCCGCTAAGCACCTGCAGCAGCGTGGATTTGCCGCAGCCGCTCGGACCGAGCAGCAGCACCTTCTCCCCGCGGACAGCCGAGAAGGAGAGGTCTTTGAACATCAGTCGCTCCTCGCCCGGATACTTCAGACGCAATCCCTCCACATACACGGCCGGTTCCGAAACCATCTCAGCGGACTGAGCCGGAACCAGGCTAACCGTGGCATTAGACATGGCGCGGATCATCCAGTGCTTCGTAATCCTTCTTCGACGCAGGACGCAGCAGGGATGTGACGCCCGTGCGGTCCAAGGCTTTGGCCAGCAAGAGCATGAGCAGGCCTGCAATGACGGCACCGCTGAGTACCCGCATACCGTATTTGGCCAGGAACATCCACGTCTGCAGGTCATCGGTATAGCTGTAATAGAAGTCCATGATCATCGATCCGATGGCTGCGCCTGCTCCGGCAATCGCCAGCGTCCACGCCGAGGTGCTCCGATAACGGAACGCCGCGAATACCAATTCTGCCCCAAGTCCTTGAATGAGGCCATACAGCAGCAGAGTCAATCCCCAGCCGCTGCCAAACAGCACTTCCACGTGGGCAGCCGCCACTTCCGCAATGATGGCCACTCCCGGCTTACGGATTAGCAAGTAAGCAAGCGTGGCTGCAGCGAACCACATTCCGTATAACAACTCATCCGCTTCAAAGAACAGCGGTTTTAACAGATTGTAAACCGAACCCCAGAAGTGATAAATGACGCCAAGCACCAGCGATACCAACACCGTCACCAAAATATCGCTTAACCGCAGCCCTTTTCGGGGCTGAACCCCCAACTTCTCTTGCACAGATGTTCCCATAACCACACATTCCCCTCTCCACCTCTATTTTTGTATAAACACAACAAAAAACCGTCTGGAAAACGCGCAGACGGAAAAATAGGCCCTATGTAGGCAGGGTCGGATATTCTCTACGCTGGCATTACCCAGTTCAGATTAACGGTCAACAGCGGATAACAGCTGCAATCTCAGCCTGATTCACTCAAGCCCCCGTATTCCCTATTCGGTTTCATGTTAATCTTAAAATACACATTCGTTCTCCAATTAGCAAGAACCTTTTTTCAAAAATGGCTATTTATTGATTTCCAGCTCATTCTATGTCAATATCAGAGTGATTGGCTTTTCCACCAACGTTTATTGCTGACACCTATGCACAAAGGAGAATGACATGGCTAAACAATTGCTGCGTCTGATGACTGAGCTGTCCTCCCGCAAGTGGCTGTCCCGAATCATGGGGCATTGTTCCCACAGCCGGCTGAGCCGTCATCTAATACCTGCATTCATACGAATTTATCAAATCCCGGCGCATGAAGCGGAGAAAGAAATCCACGAATACCGCTCACTGAACGAATTCTTTTCCCGCCGGTTAAAAATAGGCCTGCGCGCCATAGACGACACCGCCGATGCCATGGTAAGCCCCGTCGATGCCACGATTTCGGCGATGTGCGCCGTTAATGCCGGCACCATTCTGAGCGTCAAGGGACAGGATTATACCCTGAGCGAGCTGCTCGCCAAATCACCGAGAATGGAAAACTACATCAACGGTTATGCATTTGTATTGTATTTAAGCCCAACCGACTATCATCGCATTCATTCCCCGGTAACCGGTGTTCAGGCGGAAAGCGAGCATTTGAAGGGACGCGTTTACCCCGTGAACGATTTTGCGATGACCCATATCCGGCATGTGCTCAGCCGTAATGAGCGCCTCATTACCTATATTGCGCATGAGTTCGGCGAAGTTGCCGTCGTGAAGGTCGGAGCCATGAACGTGAGCAGCATCCGTTATGCTGACGAGAACGTGAAGAAATACGAGATCGGCGATGAACTCGCGTACTTTGAATTCGGCTCTACCGTCGTGCTTCTGACAGAGAACGGCACGTTTACTCCGCGCGGTGACCTGGAACCCGGCTCCAAGGTGAAGATGGGAGAGCTGCTTGGTTTGCTACACCCGTCCCCAACCAGAAAAGGGTAACGCCATTCACCTTAACAAGCTTCACCAAGCATCGCATGACAAGTTAAGGCCATGAATCATTCGCTGCATGAATGATTAACGCCTGTCCAGCATCCGATAAACGATCCGCTGAAACAGCCGATCCGGCAGCACGCCCTTGATCCATGCGGTCAGCCGCGTACCTCGGGGCAGCGTATAGCGGAACCTCGGTTTGGACATGGACGCAATGTTTGCCACAAGCCTGGCTACCTCCTGCGGATCCCCGCTTCCCCTGGCTGTCCGCTCGGAATAGTCCAGCACGCCCTTCAGCAGACCGCTGTAGGGTGATCCTTCCTTTACCGTAAGCTCCCCAAAACTTTTATTCCAGATCGGCGTGCCATAGGCACCGGGCTGGATCAGTACGACATCGATGCCAAAGGGCATCAACTCCATGGACAGGCTCTCACCAAACCCCTCCAGCGCAAATTTGGATGCCGCATAGGGACCATAACCCGGAAAGCCGACCACGCCGCTAATGCTGCTCATGAGAATGATTTTGGATCGTCCGGTCTTGCGCAGCAGCGGGAGCATATGCTGCGTTACCGATACGGTCCCGAATAAATTCGTCTCCAACTGCTTGCGCCAGTCGCTGAGCGGTACTTCCTCCACCATGCCGCCTACCGCTTCGCCGGCGTTGTTCACCAGCACGTCCAAGCGGCCGAACTTCTGCTCTACCTCCCAAGCAGCAGCCTTGACTTGTTCCTCCAAGCATATATCCAGCTGGAATACGTGAATGCGTTTGACAACGTCTGCTTGTTCGGCTCGGGTCATCAGCTCTGCAGCCGCCTCCGGCCTGCGCAGACCCGCTGCCACGTCATAGCCCGCTTTTGCCAACTCCAAGCTGATGAGCAGTCCGAACCCGCTCGACGCGCCCGTGATCAGCGCAACCTTTCCTGCTCCCGCCGTTACCACCGGATCACCGCTTGCTCCGCCAATGCCGCTCTCTCCGTCACACCCGTCACCCTTCCGTTATCCGAACTGCCTGTCCGGTCTCTTAAAACCCTGCGTTTAGCGCGCTTTATACATATCCCTAATATAACAAATTTTCGCAATGCCAACAGAGTCCCTATCCGTATATGCACCCTTTTACAACGTAATCAGACAGACTCCCTATTCCCATGTACATCCATTAAATAGCCCCACAAAGTGGAGCCTATGCTTCGATGCTTATTCCAAATACTTTGCGGGGACCCCAATACAAAATGCCCCACAAAGTGGAGCCTATGCTCCGATGCTTATTCCAAATACTTTGCGGGGACCCCAAAAACAAAATGCCCCACAAAGTGGAGCCTATGCTCCGATGCTTATTCCAAATACTTTGCGGGGACCCCAATACATATCAAAAAAAGGGAGCCATTTAGCTCCCTTTTGCGTTCATCCAGAGAAAAGCGTATATGATAACGGGATTCAATGTCCCCCGTATGTAGGCCTAGGTCTCGTTAAAACCACACATTCTGATGATCCTGAGTCGTTGTCTTCATGCGGCGCAAGCGATTTCTGAAAATACCGCAGCCACCGCGACTAAAGAAACGTCCACGCACCCGTCTTCTTGGGCTCATTCCTCTCTCCCCCCTTCAAAATGAAACTGTATGTCGTTTTTACCCTAAATCGCTTGCTATGAAACCCATTTGCCCTTCGACCCGCCAGGTAAGTTATGGAAGAGCGGGAAATCACCGAATCTCGGATGGGCTCTTGCCCGTATACTGCTTAAATTGCCGGCTGAAAAAGAATATATCCCGGTAACCCAGCGCGTCGGCTACCTCCGTTACGTTCATCCCTTGATGAAGCAGCAGATGCTGCGCCCGCTCGATCCGCATCTGAATGATGTAGGACTGCACCGGCGTGCCGATCAGCTCCTTGAACTTAATCGAGAAGTAACGGGGGGACAACCCCGCTCTGGCCGCCAAATCCTCGACCCGATGGGGAACCCCCGGGTGCTGGCGAACGTAATTCGCGATTTCATGGATCGCCTCGGACAGCTGATTGCTTGCTTTTTTGACCACCGGCTCAGCGAGATCCGAACGCAGCAGATGAATCATCAGCTGTTTCAGAATAAGCTGCCCCTCCTCCAATGATCCATAGGGTTTGTCCAGATATAAACGCACGTAGCGCGCGAGCAAATATTCGAAATCCATCGTTTCCGTCAGCTTGCGATAGGATGCAGGGATATGCTGAACCGGGTCGGCCACGTCAAAATGGATATATGTCAATACGAGCGGTTTCTGCGGATTATGCGTCGCGCTCGTATGATCTCCTGGTCGGAACAGGAAGCAGCTTCCTTTTCCCACGGCAAAGGGCTCGTCATTGAGCTCGACCGTGCCTTCACCGCTCCATACATAGAACAAATCATAATTCTGCATGGGTCTTTCGCGTTTTTGCCATTTCCAGCCCGGCTCACATACGATTTTGGCAAGCGCAGGCATGATTATAAAAGAAGACGGCGATGCATTCAGCATCACGTCATAACCCCCTCATCTCATTCAAAAATTGACCTCTTTTCCATCATACCCGTTTTTTATGTTTTTTGCATGTCCCGCCATGCCTGCGCCATCCGCGCAACCCCTTCCTCGATGCTGGATATGCCGAGATGCGAGAAGCCGAAGCAGGCGGCAGGCGGCCCGGGCGCACGATGATAGGCCGCTGCATCCCGAAACATGACGCCGCGCTTGCGGGCAGCTTCCTGGAACAGGGCATACTCTTCCGCGGAGCGCAGCCAATTGGCGTAGACGTGAAGGCCGGCATCGCCGGGATGGAGTCGAAACAGTTCGGAGGCATGGGTATCCATCGCCTGGCGAAGCGCGCCATACCGCGCGCCGTACAGCCGGGTCATTCTTCTAAGATGCCGACCGTATCCTCCCCGCACAATAAAGCGCGCCAGCGCGCGCTGCTCTAATACGGCAGGTGAGATCGGCTCGTACAGAGCCTTGGCCTGCACGACCGCCTCAACCAGGCTTGGGGGCAGCACGGCATACCCGATGCGGAGCCCGGTGAACATCGTTTTGGAGAACGAACCGACGAAGATGACACGCCCCTCGTTATCCAGCATCCGCAAGGGCTCAATCGGCTTGCCGCCCCAGCGGAACTCGCTGTCGTAATCATCCTCGATAATAAAGGCCTGGCGGCTTCGTGCCCAATTCAGCAGCGCCCTTCTTCGCTCGAGCGGCAGGACCGCGCCCGTCGGGTATTGACGGCTGGGGCTTACGACAAGCAGGCCGGCGTCCCAGTCACGCGGTATCAATCCGGCATCGTCGACGGGGGACGGCAGCGGAATCCCGCCGCTCAGGTTTATGCCCCGGTGGATTCCCTGATACCCCGGATCCTCCATCACCACGTGATCGCCGGGATCAATCAGCAGCTGAAACATCAGGACAAGCCCCTGCATGGAACCGCTGAAGATCACGATATGCTCGGGATCGGCCTGTATGCCCCGCGTAAAGCGCAGGTGTCCGGCTATCGCCTGTCGCAGTTCGGGATCCCCTTCCGGCGGCGCGCCGTTCTGCAGTTCGATTCCCCCGCTTCCGCCTGCGTAGGATAACGCGCTCCGCCACTCCGAATAGGGGAAATCCTCCATGGGCATCCTCGCATTCGCGAAAGAGATCTTACCCGGGGGAGGCTCCTCCAGCAGCTGCTGTGCCGAGACATATTCCCCGCTCTGGTCCATCAGGCGTTGTCCCCAAGCGGAGAGCACTGGCGCCCGCTCGGCCGATGGCGGCTGGTCTGCCATCGCAGCAATCCCTTCGGCAACATAAGTTCCGCTGCCCTGCCGGGATACGACGTAACCCTCGGCCATCAGCATGTCATAACACTGCGCGGCCGATCCCCTGGACACGCCATACAGCTTTGCAAGCTCCCGTGTCGCGGGAAGTCGGGTTCCTTCCGGCAGCTTGCCGCTATGAATGGCCGCGCGAATTGCGTGGTACAAAGCCAAATATTTATATCGATATTGTTCCACATAGGTCTCGAATGGCAATCCCAGCTCCATAATGACGACTCCTCTATTGTTATTTCAATAAAATTGGACTATATAAATTACTCTAAATTGGCACTTTTTCCTTGTCAATGTTCATCGTATGCTGTTAATCAAAATGATAGGGGGAGCGTTTAACCATGAGAAGAGACGAATTTACGATGGAGGATCAACAAGAAATTGAGGACTTCCTTAGCGGCATGAGCTTTGGTTTCCTTGGAACAGCCGATGAAGAGGGAATTCCGCGTGTAACGCCATTGAACTACGCCTATGTTAACGGTGCGTTCTATTTTCATGGCAGCCGGATGGGGGAAAAAATGGACCATTTGCGCCGGACGCCCGCCGTGTGCTTTACCATCGCCGATGAGTATGCACTAATCCCTTCTTATTTCTCCGATCCGGAGATGGCCTGCCCGGCCACGGCCTACTTTAAAAGTGTAACGGCTGTCGGCGAAGTGGTAATCGTGGATGATCTGGAGGAAAAAGCCCTTGCGATGGAGGCCCTAATGACTAAACTGCAGCCTGAAGGCGGATACCGCGCCATCGACGCGAATGACCGGGCTTATATCCCCAGACTGAAAGGGGTAGCCGTCATCAAGCTCGCTCCGCAGCGAATGAGCGCTAAATTCAAGTTCGGCCAGAACCTGAAGCCGGATCGGCTCCAGACCGTAGTCGAAGGGCTCGAATGCCGCGGCAAGGAGCGGGATGAAGAAACCGCCGGACTGATCTGCAAGTATCACCCTGGACTGCGTTAAAGCATTACAATTATCCGTGACGGTTCCTGGGGTAGGTGGTATAATGTTAGGCAATGAAAACGTAAAGGCAACTTGTCACCTGCACACTTACCTTAACCAAAAGTATTCGGAAGGAAGGAATCAGTTCATGAACCCATTGGTTGGTCAATTGAATGGAAAAATGCAAGCCGGCAATCCGCATGTGTACGACATGCTCTCCACACTCGGCAAAGAAATCTACTTCCCGAAAGAAGGCATACTGAGCCAATCTGCGGAAGCGACGAGCCATGCGAAAAAATATAACGCTACGATCGGTATTGCAACCGAAGGCGGAGTCCCGATGCATCTGGGCGTCATCCAGGACAAACTTTCGGCTTACCAGCCGAAGGATCTGTACCCGTATGCCCCTCCGGCAGGCAAGCCGGAGCTGCGCTCCGTATGGCGAAACAAGATGATTCAGGAGAACCCTTCGCTTGAAGGCAAGAGCTTCAGCAATCCGATCGTTACGAATGCGCTGACGCATGGTCTTAGCATCGTAGCCGATTTGTTCGTGGATGAAGGGGACGCCGTTATTTATCCCGATAAGAATTGGGAGAATTATGAGCTGACATTCGGCATTCGCCGCCATGGCATTCATGTAACCTATCCTCTCTTCACAGACGATATGAAATTTAACGCCGAAGGACTTCGTCAGGCTCTGCTGAGCCAGAAGGATAAAGGCAAAGCGGTCGTTCTGCTGAACTTCCCGAACAACCCGACGGGTTATACGCCTGGCGCTCAGGAAGGGGCCGCCATCGTGTCCGCAATCCAGGAAGCGGCCGAAGCCGGCATGAATATTGTGGTTGTTACGGATGATGCGTATTTCGGATTGTTCTTTGAAGATTCGCTGAAGGAATCACTCTTCGGACGTCTGGCAGGCCTTCACCCTCGCGTGCTTCCTGTGAAGGTTGACGGAGCGACCAAGGAAGAATTCGTATGGGGATTCCGTGTTGGCTTTATCACGTATGCGGCAGAAGATAAAGACGTGCTGGACGCATTGGAGCAGAAGACGCTCGGCATTATTCGCGCTACGATATCCAGCGCCTCCCACCCTTCGCAAACCTTTGTGCTGGAGGCGCTGAAGGCGCCGGAATTCCATGAACAGAAGGAAGAGAAGTTTGCCATCATGAAAGGCCGCGCCAACAAAGTGAAGTCCATTCTCGACAGCGGCAAATACGGCGATGTATGGGAATACTATCCGTTCAACTCCGGCTACTTCATGTGCCTGAAGCTGAACACGGTAAATGCCGAGGAGCTCCGTTCCCATCTCATCCATGAGTATGGCGTGGGAACCATCGCCCTTGGCGAGCATGATCTCCGGATCGCCTTCTCTTGTATTGACGAGGAGTATTTGGAGGATCTGTTCGACCTGGTCTACAAAGGGATTCAAGACCTGCAGAAGGTTTAATGATCCGCTGCATCCAACAACATAACCGTTCAAACATAACAAAGACCGGGGAGAATCATCCCCGGTCTTCATTTTTTCTTCTGCCACAAATAAACGCTCGCCCATACACATAGACCATTAGCTACATACAATACCGTGTACTACAAATCAACGAACTGAAAGGGGAATGAACATGGGTGCAGTTGAAGAAGTAAGATACGGCGGCGGATACGGCGGTGGATACGGAGTTGGAGCAATCCTGGTTCTCTTTATCCTGCTCGTTATCATCACTCGTTCTTTCTGGGTGTAACGACAACTAGATAACAGCCTAACAGAAATCGCAGGTCGCCACACCACGCACTGCGATTTCTGCAACCGGAATAACCCATACTATAATTACAATAGAAGGCCGGGACGTTAACGTCCCGGCCTCTTCCCATTTATTCGTCGTCATCATATTCACGTCGGCTCTTCCGGGCAGCAGCGCTTCGGAACAGAAATACAAGCACGATCCCCGCAGCCAGCGTACCCAATATGCGTCCGGGGGCACTCAGGATGTCCGGAATGAGTGGGAGCCACAGGAGGACAGCCCAGAACAGCTGCACCTGGAAGATCAGTTTCCCTTCATTGTCGCGGCGCGTACCTTCCGGAAGCGGGTAGACATGCAGCCAGAACGATTCCGGGTGAAGCTTTCGCAGTGCAGACAGTTGGAGTCCGATAATCATCAGGCTGACCAGATACACAATCGCCGATACCAGACTCTCCCGGGTTGCCCACACAAGAAAGGCACCCAGCAATCCGACCCGAATCAGTATGCCCAGAATATCACTGCGCGTCAGGCTCTTAATGAGAAGAAAGCGATAGGCGCTTTCCTTCTTCCACGCCAAGCCCTTGCCCCATCCGGACAGCCATTTCCGCGCATGGACACGCTGCCCGCGCTGAGGCACATTCACGAACCAGCTCAGCACCATCATCACCCGGCTCGCCTGTCGCTCCTCAACGGCGATGAATCGTTCCCAAGCAACCAGGTGCCTGGCGGGTACTGACAAGGCCGCAACATACGTGAGGCCAAGCAGCGCCATGAACAGGAGGGCTCGGCCCGTTGGATGCCATAACCAGGCGGCTAAACTCAGCGCCGGAACGATCCAGCGGAGTACCCTGTAGGCTGCCGCCGCATTCCTTGACACCATAAGCTGCTCCTTCCAGCTGCCGAAGCTTGACAGCAGTTTAAACAGCGTCAGAACAACAAACGTTGCCAGCAGCGGTTTTGGCGAAACATCACTGCGTATGTATAGAGGCCATAGGATTAACATCACCAGTCCCAAACCGATGATTTTATAAATGACGCCACTGAACCATGCTGTACTGAAGTATTCCTTCATCCGGGATTCCTGCGGAATGAGGAACACCGTATCCGCCGGACGCAGATAGGTGCGGATGCTGCTGTTGATCATGAGGGGCACAAGGAAAATCATCATGATCCAGCGAATCGGCAGATCTGGCGGAATCTGCTGCAGTAGTGCAGTATACCAGGCAGCGAATGCAATCAGCAGAAACAGAAATACGACGGCTACCCCGCTCTGTATGACATAACCCAGATAGGGGAGAATTTCACCCCAGAACTGCCCGCGTCGTTTGACATACAGCTCACGCAGGTTCATTCGCCTTTACCATCCTGAATCAGCACATTAAACAGCTCCTCCAGCGACATCCCCGGCCTTCCGGCTTGGTCCTGGATTTCCTTCAGCGTTCCCTGAGCAATGATGCTGCCGCGGTGCAGCACGATGAACCGGTCGCAATAATTCTCAATCGTGGAGAGAATATGGGAGCTGAGCAGTACCGAAGCGCCGGACGCCTTCAGCTCCAGCATGAAGTCAAGCAGCGAACGTATCCCGAGCGGATCAAGCCCAAGGAAGGGCTCGTCAATAATGTACAGCGACGGTCTGGCGACAAACGCGCACATGATCATCACTTTTTGGCGCATACCCTTGGATAAATGCGTGGACAGGCTGTCCATCTTCTCTTCCATGCGGAACATCTTGGACAGCTGCTCCGAACGCGACTCATAATCTTCACGGGATACGCCATAGGAGCGCGCCGTAAACTCCAGATGCTCGCGTACCGTCATCTCCTCATACAGCAACGGGGATTCGGGGACAAACGCCAAAGCGCCGTGATAAGCTTCGGAATGCTCTGCCCGGCTCTTCCCTTGCACCTGAATGCTCCCTTTTTGCGGGTTCATCAGTCCGAGAATATGCTTCATCGTGGTGCTCTTGCCCGCCCCGTTCAGGCCGATCAAACCTACCATCTCACCCGGTTCAACCTGAAAGGTTACATCATGCAGAACCGGTCGATTCATGCTATACCCGCCGCTTAACCCTTGAACAGACAATACCGGCTGTTCACTCATTATCGATCACCTCTTATTCTGAAAGTCCGGTCCCTATGGATGTCGACCACATCCGATGAATCGGACCCGAAAAACAACATACCGGTTGCAAGCTCCGCATGGATGGAGCCTGCAGCCATTAGCTCCGTGGCGGCTTATTCTTCAGCCATTTCGGAGCGCCCTTGTTCTTGCGGTCCCGCTCCCTTTCACTCTGACGCTCACCCGAAGCCTTACCGCTTCCCGCCTTACCATTGGCGCTAGTGGAAGCAGGCTTTCGAGCTGGTTTCTCTTTTCGGGCAGGACCTCCGGCTGACCCACGCGGACCATGTCCTCGATCGGCCGGTGTAGCACGAGGAGATCTAACCTTCCCGCCATACAGAGCGCGTTCTTCAATCGATATGCCCAGCTCGCGATTGAACTTGCGCATGATGAACGTCTGACGGTCCGTTACGAGCGTGATCGCCATGCCGCTCCGACCCATGCGTCCAGTACGTCCTGCGCGATGTGTATAATGCTCGGCGTCAATAGGCGGATCGTAATTGATGACCATGCCGAGTCCTTCGATATCAAGTCCGCGGGCAGCGACATCGCTAGCCACCAAGAGCTTGGTACGCCCTTCTCTAAACGCATTCAAAACCCGGCTTCTAGTCATCTTGTCGGCATCACCATAGATGGCAGCCGCATTTAAGCCGAGGTAGTTCAGCTTCGCTTCAACCTCTGCCAAATCCTCGGTGGCATTGACGAAGACAATCGCACGGTCGGGATTGTAATGCCGGACTACGCGGCGCAGCATGTCCAACTTGTCACGCTCTTCGGTCACAAAATAATAATGCTCCAACGCGGACGGTGTCCGCTGCTCAGGATCAATCCCGATTTCGACCGGCTGATCCATCTCCTTCTTGACGAGCTCTGCCGTCTCCGGACTCACCGTGGCGGATAAGAATACCAATTGACGATCGCGTAATGCACTGCGCAGAATGCGATCCACATCCCCGGCGCCGCCCAGATTAAATACCTGATCCACCTCGTCCACTACGATCGTGCTTACTTGGTGCATCTTCAATTTCCGGATTTCGATCAGCTCCCGCACGCGTCCCGGCGTTCCTACGATCAGCTGCGGATGCAGCTTCAGCTTCTCAATCTGACGCTTGGCCGCGGCGCCCCCGATGAGACCGAGCACACCGATTCCGCGGGCTTCCCCGTAACGCTCGCTCTCTCTCACAATCTGTACGGCTAGCTCTTGTGTCGGAGCAAGAATCAATTTCTGTGTTCCCTTGATCTCCGGATCGATGCCCTGAAGCACAGGCAGCAAATAAGCCAGCGTCTTGCCTGTACCTGTCTGGGAAGTCGCAAGCACGTCCTTGCCTTCGAGTATGGGCGGTATAGCCTCAGCCTGAACGGGAGAAGGCGTGACAATGCCAAACTCCGTTAATCTGGAGGACAAATCCTCGGCTATTCCTAATGTATGAAATGTAGTTGCAGTCATATGTTAGTCCATCCTTTTTTTAGATATCAGAAGTCTATAATTCCAAAGCGCGTCTGCCTGATATCGCTAGAAAAAACCTTCCGATACATGTGGTTTGTTTACTTCATACGGTGGTAGCAGGCGTGTTTCCTACCAAGTTTTGATCACTCTTTTTCATTATATGCCAAAACAGGAGTCCTCACCAAATCAAACATCCTAAACGGCAGTGAACAGCACTTCGAATATGGCATTCGAATAGCTCGTCACCGACCTGTCTAAGGCAAAAGAGAAAGAAATGACTTGGCGGCAGCAGATAGCGGTATACCTTGAAGCGTTGCAATTCCTATGCTGCGCTCGGGAATCGGCGGATGGAGCGGCACCTCGATCAGCTGTCCTCCCTGCAATTCCTCGTTAGCATAGTCGCGAATGACAAAAGCCAGTCCAAAGCCGCTCCGGGCAAACTGTACCAGCAGCTCAATGCTGCCAAGCTCGAACTCGGGTTTCAGCGTCACTCCCTGCCTCTTTGCATATTGATCGACATAGTTTCTTGTGCTCCCGCCCCTCTCCAGCATAAGCAGCGGGTAGTTCCCGATATCGCGAAGGGACAAGGGGTGCTGTAACTGTGCCCGCTCCACAAATGATTTCCCGGCAACTAAACAATCATGGATCGGCGAACTGGCACGAAAATCGATTTGTTTATCGGAGGCCGGTAAATGAACGATGCCAAAATCAATCTTCCCTTCCTTGAGAAGGGACAGCGTTTCCGGGGTTGTGCGGTTGGAGATGCGGATGCGTATATCCGGATAGGTGGCGTGGAAATACTCCAAATGCGGCAGCAAATAATATTTGCACAACGTATCGCTTGCTCCAATATTAATTTCGCCGCTATGCAAGTTATGCATGTCCGCAATCGCCTTTTCGCCGATCTCGATAAAGCTGAAGGCCTGCTCGATATAGCGAAACAGCACAGCACCCTCCGACGTGAGTTTAACCCCCTTGGTTGTCCGAAAGAACAGCGGTCCTCCGATCGTTCCCTCCAAATGCTTAATGGTATGGCTGACGGCCGGCTGGGTGATATGCAGATGCTCCGCTGCCCGCGATAAACTGCCAAGCCGGGCGGTCCAATAAAAGACACGATACCACTCCATATTGATTTCCATTATGATTACCTCGATTTTATCCTATGATAACGGGAACCTTTATCGAAAGATCAGCTTAGAATTCACCCGTTACCCGTATTCTTCTCTACAGAATCGTATAACATAAATGAAACTAATGTCTACTATTACTAATATCAATTTTATTTATGATAATACAACTCATATAATGAGCCCTGTAAAAGAAAAAGATCGTAGGAGGCGAACATGCTTTGACAGTTACAGCCATAGTAGGAGCCAATTGGGGAGATGAAGGCAAAGGAAAAATGACGGATGTTCTTGCGGCGCAATCGTCGTATGTCGTCCGATTTCAGGGAGGGAGCAATGCAGGACATACCATTATTAACGATTATGGGAAGTTTTCGCTGCATATGCTGCCGTCAGGTGTATTCTATCCAAACGTAACGAATATCATCGGTCCGGGAACCGCTTTGGATATGGAGGTATTGATCAAGGAGCTGCAGGAGCTGGAAGCAAGGAACGTCCCCGCCCCCAAACTGTTTATATCGGAGCGCGCACAAGTCGTGCTTCCTATTCATCGGCTGCTGGATGAACTGGAAGAAGAACGGCTCGGCGCCCGGGGATACGGTTCTACGAAACGCGGGATCGCGCCATTTTATGCTGATAAATATGCAAAGCTGGGCATTCAGGTAGCTGATCTGTTCCATCCCCAGCGACTTCGTGAACGGCTCGAGCAGATGCTTGCCATCAAGAACGTGCAGCTGCAGCATCTGTATGGGAGAGAGCCGCTAAACGTTGATGAGATGACCAAGCAACTGCTGGAGTCCTTCCGGCTCCTGTCTCCATATATCGAGGATACCACCACGATGCTGCAGCAAGCTTATATGAAAGGCGACCCTATTCTCGTGGAGGGCCAATTAGGGGCACTGCGGGACCCGGATCACGGGATTTACCCGTTCTCCACCTCCTCTTCCACGCTGGCAGGCTATGCACCGGTCGGAGCTGGTCTGCCGCCGTACGCCATCAGCCAAGTCATTGCTGTAGTTAAGGCTTATTCAAGCTGTGTCGGCGCCGGCCCGTTCGTGACCGAACTGCATGGGGATGAAGCGGATGAGCTCCGCCGCCGTGGCGGCGATGCAGGCGAATACGGCGCAACGACCGGCCGGCCAAGACGAATGGGATGGTTTGATACGGTGGCCACCCGTTACGGCTGCATGGTGCAGGGAGCTACCGAAGCCGTTCTCACCAACCTTGACGTCCTGGGGTACCTGGATGACATCCCCGTATGCGTTGGCTACGAATTAGAGGACGGAAGCATCATTGACCATTTTCCGGTAACGGCCGATCTCCAGTCTGCAAAGCCTGTTCTGAGAACACTGAAGGGCTGGAAATGCGACCTGTCGCATATCCGATCCTTTGACGAGCTCCCGGAAGCCGCGCAGCAATATGTGCAGTTCATTGAATCGTCCATTGGCGTTCCTATCAAGACGATATCCGTCGGCCCGAGACGGGATCAGATTATGATGAGATAACCGGGTGACGGCCTTCGTTCACTTGATTTGCGAAGCCATCCAGTATCCGCTGGACTCCACGTGGATCGCTCAGCATTGGCAAATGGCCGGTGCTGAGACTTTCCACCCCATCTGCAGACAGATTGGCTATCATGCTATCCTGTGTGGATAATCCGAACTCTTTGTCTTGGGTGAGCTTCACATAAAGCTTTGGCACATCGGGAATAGACGCTTGAACGCGATCCGTATAGACTCTGCGGGATTCAGGAACAAACTCCGCTGCGATTCGGGAAGCCTGCTCCTCCGGCAGATCACTGCACAGACCATTACGGATTGCGGATTCAGGCGGCTTCGTGCCAGCCGTTTTCAGGATGATCGGCATGATGGCCCTCAGAGGAAACGGAAGCACCGAAACAAATGAACCTCCGCGCTTAGGAATAGCCGCACCGATGGCTACAAAACCGGCAACACGGCCTGTGAACCTGGAGGCCAGCTCCATAGCCAATACCCCGCCCAGGGAATGAGCCACAATGACAAACTTGTTCGTCCCCCACGTTCTCACCTGCTCCGCCATATGGTTTACGTAATCCTCCAGCCCCAAATGATGTCCGGAAATCACATTCCGATCCCGCAAGGGGTATTCCACTTTCAAATACGGATGACCCAGCCCTTCCACAACGTAATCCCATACTCCTCCGTTCAATCCTGCTCCGTGTATAAAAACAAATCCCAGCTCTTCTTTAGTCATGTCTTGTTTCATTCTATATTCTCCTCCCTTAATGGACCCTGCTCCAAGGATTCAGCGTGAACCCTTGCTTCTTGAGAACATCATATCTTTTAAATAAGACAAATATTGTCTTATTTAAAGAATAAGATAAAATAAATGATATGAGACGGAGGTACTCCTATGCAGAAATCCCAGCGTCTGATTCAATTAATGATGATGATCAATGCAAAAAAATCGTTTACGGTAAAAGAGCTGGCCGATGAATTCGGGCTCTCCGTCAGGACTCTTTCAAGAGATTTGGATGAGCTGAGCGGGCTCGGCGTTCCCATCTACTCTGTGCAAGGCCGAGGGGGCGGATACAGATTGCTGCAGGAGCGGATGCTGCCGCCGATCAGTTTCACGGAAAGCGAGGCGACCGCCATCTTTTTTGCGTGCCAATCCTTAAGCTATTTCAGCACGCTGCCGTTCGGTGACGGAGCCGCCACGGCCCTCCACAAGTTCTATCATTATTTGCCGGCAGATACCAAGGAGCAGATCGACCGTCTTAAGGATCGCGTTATGATCCACAGTCCATTCCGTGCGATGTCCAGCGAGATTTTACAAACGCTAATGGAGGCCATCATGGTTCGGCAAGTGGTCACTATCTCCTATCGTTCATCCACAGGAAGCAGTCAGCGGCATATTCAGCCTATCGGCTTGTATGCAAGCTCGGGCTACTGGTATTGTCCGGCCTACTGTTTTACTCAAGAGGATATCAGACAGTTCAGAGTCGACCGGATCATTGCTGCCAGCCTCAATGAGTCCATAACGATCCGTGAAGATATCGCCAGCCAAACGCTGCGTGACATACCGGAAACCGGGGATGGGGAAATGAAGCCGTTTGAGGTACAATTAACTTCCAAAGGGGTTTGGCTGCTTGAAACGGATACTCGCCTCGGCCCCCATATCCATAAGAACAAGGATGGCAGCGGAATTATTCAGCTTGAAATACCAGCGGCCGACATCTTCTTCTATTCGGACTATGTGTGGCGTCTCGGAGAGGATGCTACCATCATCTCCCCAGCTGAAGCCGTCCAATGGACCCGCGACAAAATTGAATCCATGAGGCTAAGGTATAAATAAGGGTAGATCAATTCCGTATAAAACATTTAAGGAGGGGAACATGCATGATTGCAGAAGTTGATTCTTTGATCCAGCGGATAACGGAAGAACTTCGGGAGGTGCCCGGCGTTACAGGGATCGTACTCGGGGGGTCCAGAGCCAAAGGAACCGCCAAACCGGATTCCGATATCGATATCGGCATTTATTACGATGAATCACAAGGATTCAAGGTAGAGAACATCGCTAAGGTGGCGAAGAAATTAGATGACGAGCATCGGGAGGGGATTATCACTTCATTGGGTGAATGGGGCGCCTGGGTTAACGGGGGCGGATGGTTAATGATCGAGGGCTATCATGTGGATTTCTTATTCCGTGATGTACGCCGCGTATCCGGCATCATCGACGACTGTTCCGCAGGCACGGTATCCGCGCATTACCAAACCGGACATCCGCATGCTTATCTCAATGTGATGTATATGGGGGAAATCGCGATTTGCCGCATACTGTGGGATTCGGATAACCGAATACAGACGCTGAAAGCCAAAACGGTTCCTTATCCAAAAGCATTAAAGGATGCAATCGTTGGTTTCTTTACCTTCGAAGCATCCTTCTCCTTGATGTTTGCGGATAAAACAGCTGCCAGCGATGATATCAGCTATGTAACCGGCCACTGCTTCCGCTGCATTTCGAGCTTGAATCAAGTGCTGTTTGCCAAAAATGAGTTGTACTGCATCAATGAGAAGCGTGCGGTGGCCATGATCGAAACCTTTCCCATCAAGCCAACCAATTACAAGCAGCGCGTGGACCAAGTAATCACACTGATCTCATCAGATGCAGAAAAAACAAAACAAGCCACTGCGCTGCTTCAGGAGCTTGTTGCCGAAACGGAAGCGTTGTAGCGCCGCAGCCGTTATTTCTTATTCATCCATTTGTAAGACACGCGATCTGCAAACCTCGGAAACAGCTGATACAGCCTTATGCCCAGTGAGGCCAGCCTCGGAAGATTGAGTTCTTCCTTGCGCTTTCTCACCAGCTTCACGACCTGATCCGCAACATATTCGGCCTTCATCATAAACCAGCCCACATTTTGGACATAACCGCCTGACGGATCGGCCAAGGAAAAAAACGGGGTATCGATGGGGCCGGGGTTTACAGTAGACACGGTTATGCCTGTGTTCCTCAGCTCCTGCCGGAGTGAATTGCTGAACCCAAGCACGGCATGCTTCGTGGCCGAATAGGCGGTGGATTTGGCCGTTCCGATTTTTCCGGCCATGGATGCAATGTTTACGATATGGCCGTCACCCCGCTCCAGCATCCCTGGCAGCACGGCTTGCGTACAGCGCACGATGCCCATATAATTGATGTCCATCATGTCCTGAAACTCTTCTTGGCGCATGTCCATAACGGCTTCGAACTTGCCATAGCCGGCATTGTTTATCAGCACGTCGATTCTGCCATGGCGAAGAAGAAGACCCTCCATGACAGATTGCACCTGCTCTGGGCTTTGAACATCCATGGTTGCAAGCTCATGGGGGCCCGGCATTCGCGCACCCACCTCCTGCAGACGTTCTACCGAACGGGCGCACAGCACCACATATGCTCCTTCTGCAGAAAGCTTCTCCGCGATCAAAGCGCCGATTCCGCTGGATGCTCCCGTTACGACGACAACTTTATTTTTTAACATGATTTCATTATCCCTTTCTTCGCCGGCACAGCTCATGATTCCTCCTTATTTACAGAGACTTGCATGCACGGCTATTGGGTTCATTACTCCTATTTTATGAAATCATGACTTGAATATCCAGCTCCCCGATTCCTTCCATTCTCAGCGGAATACAAAGGGCTTTCTTCTGAATAAGACTTGACGTGCTATCCGATTTCATTACCTTGGGAGGCGTAATATCCACGCTGACGCCCTGGTTCGATAAAATGGTGCTGGCATTGCCGCTTATCATGTTTCCGAGCTCTGAAATCGCGCTTTGCCCCATCTCATCCATCTCGGTAATGACATAGCCGCCCATCATCACCGATACCATCTGCAGAGCTACCTGCTCCTGAATTCCAAATACAATGTCACCGTTCATTTGGCCTGTCATGCCAATTTGGATCCAGATATGATTCTCCAAATATCCGATCTCTTTGACCCCAAGATTCCCCGTGGAAGGTGAAACCTGTATGACTTGTTCGATCACGTGTCGTGCGGACTCTAAAAAAGGATTGATGACTTCCGCTTTCATTCCTCATTACGCCCCTTTCACTGGGTTGTTGGTCAGGGTCCCAAAGTCCCACCTATATATTTAAACATTATAATGGATACCTTGTAATAAAT
Source organism: Paenibacillus sp. FSL W7-1332 (assembly GCF_037969785.1). Lineage (NCBI taxonomy): Bacteria > Bacillati > Bacillota > Bacilli > Caryophanales > Paenibacillaceae > Paenibacillus > Paenibacillus sp. FSL W7-1332. The sequence goes on from NZ_CP150209.1 coordinate 6,298,291, forward strand.
CATCACAAAATAGCGACAGCCCTCATTCCAACAACTGTATTTCCATGTCAGCTATCGCTTGAAACGCTTTAGTACGAAGATATTCCTTTCGCTTAAACGGGCCTTTGGTCTCACCTTTTTTCTATGTCTACTTTACTATTATCGGAAGGTTTCCCCATCTTTTAATAATAATTAAATGGAAATTAAAATGTTTTTCATTTTTTCGGCCGAAAACAGTCAGGTTTGCTCCCTTCGTTGCTCCACCGGGAAGAATAACCTATAATTTAAATAATACAGATTGCACGCGATAGATGAGCGGAAGAATATATCAAGTAAGGAGGAAGGCTATGAACATCAGCCAATTGGAAACGCTTATTACCATCTCCAAAACGATGAGCTTTCGCAAAGCGGGAGAACTTCTTAATCTGACACAACCGGCGGTATCCGCCCAGATCAAGAGCCTGGAAGAAGAATTTAAAACGGTGCTGGTGGACCGGAGCCAGCCCGTAACGTTAACCGACCGGGGACAGGTCTTCGTGGACCATGCCGAACAAATCCTCGGGATCGTCGATGAGCTGAAGCAGCGGCTATCCGACCTTGATCAAACTCCCCAGGGTCATATTCAGCTGGGTACAACCACTTCCATAGCGATTCAGATCCTGCCACGGGTACTTTCCTACTTTCAGGATCAATTCCCTCATATTAAAACAACCATTCAATCCATGGCCTCTTCGCAAATCTACCACAGCGTGGAGAACGGGCTCATCGACATCGGGATCGGTTATCTGATCGAGCGCAATCCCAACTTAAGCACATCCATTCTATACTACGATACCTTTGAGCTTGTCGTATCCCCTCAGCATCCGCTAGCCAAACTCTCCACGGCAAGCATGGATGTGCTCGGCGGAATCCCCCTTATTCTGCTAACGCGCGATACCGTTGGCCGCCGCTTCGCAGACGACGTAATGAAGAAGCACGGCATTGAGCCGCAGGTTGTCATGGAACTGTCAAGCAGCGAAGAAATTAAACGGATGGTCGAGATCAATTTGGGCGCAGCGATTATATCGAAGCAGTCCGTCGCGACGGAGCTGCGCAACGGCACCCTGCAGATTGTTCCCCTGAGCGAGCTTGAAGTCAGCCACCCTGTCGGCGTAATCTATAAGAGCGGACGATACGTCAGCTCCGCTATGCGTCAATTCCTCAGTGACCTGAAAGGCATGCCCGAAACACAGTTCATCAGCAGCGAATAACGCCGCATCAAACCTAGAATAATAAGAAATCAAGCGTTATAAAGGAGGTCAATATGAAATTTGATCTGCACACCCACCATTTCCGCTGCGGTCACGCAGACGGCAACATTCGAGATTATATCGAGGCCGCGATTGCGGCAGATTTACAGGTGATTGGAATCTCGGATCACACACCATACTTCGGAAGTCCGGAGGAACACCCCTTCCCGACCACCACCATGGCAAAAGCCGACTTTGCCGGGTACGTACAAGAAGTTTTGGACTTAAAGCGGGAATATGAAGGTAAAATCAAGGTCTTGCTGGGCATTGAATCCGATTATTTTCCGAGCCACGCCCAGGTTTATCAGCAGGAGTTAGCGGCCTACCCTTTTGACTACATCATCGGCTCCATCCATCACGTCAGGGATATTAGCATCTTCAATAAAAACCGCTGGAAGAAACTTACGCCGGAGCAGCAGGTTGCCGATAAAGAGGAATATTTCAATCTGATCCGGCAATCCGCACGAAGCGGCATGTTCCAGATCATCGCCCATATGGACGCCATGAAAGGCTATTATCCGCTGTTCTCCGAAATCAAGGCCGATGAAGCAATTGAGGAAACGTTGAAAGTCATCGCGGAATCGGGCCTTGCCATCGAGATCAACACGTCCGGCAAAACCAAGCTGTGCGGCGGCTGGTATCCATCGAACGCCATCTTGGAGGTCGCGCACCATCACGGTGTTGACGTCACCTTCGGCTCCGACGCTCACAAGCCGTCAAGGGTTGGAGATGAATTTGACGAAGTCGCTAAAGTGCTCAAAGAAATCGGATACACGGAATGGGTATATTTCGAACAAAAGCAGAAGGTGACCGTACCTCTTTAATGGGGTACACCTCCTTCTGTTTTTTTGTATTTATATAGAAAGCACAACAAAATAGGCAAAAAAAAGTGGACCCGTTACCGGGTCCAAAACATAATATATATTCTCAAAAGGGGGTCATGTGATAAGTTTAACCCGCGGCTGTTAGAGTTTGATAACAGGTATATTTCATTTGTGTAACAAATTCCAAGTGATCCTTTCATCTTGAAATGTTCAGATCACATATTTCAGTCCCATTATGTCATGGAGCGCAAGGTAAGCACCGTAAGCTCAGGTTTGCATAAGAAGCGAAAAGGAAGCTGCGTCGTGCCGATTCCCCTGTTTACATAAAGCAACATTCCTTGCGAACCGGTGGTATATAGTCCTTGCACATAGCGCTTTGCCCCGGGCGGCGTGATCACCTCGCCAATCCAGGGCAAACGGATCTGGCCCCCATGGCTGTGGCCCGACAGCTGGAGATGGAATGAATAGGCCGCAGTCGTATCTGCATAATCCGGCTCGTGCATTAAGAGCAGCTTGAACATCCCGTCGGGTAAATCTTGAATGGCCGCAGCCGGATCCGGCTGCCCCCAGAATACGTCGTCCAAACCTGCCACGGCGATGACGGCACCCTCCCGCCTCAGCTTCACGGCCGTGTTCCGCAGCACGTGAAATCCGGCCTCTTCCTCCAAAGAGATCAGAGTCTCCACGTCTTCGTAATCATGGTTACCCAATATGGAAAAAAGGCCGAGAGGAGCTTTCAGCTCGGTGAACGGTTGAATGGCAGCCCTCATATCCTCTGTATTGCCGTCCACCATATCCCCCGTGAAACAGATCATGTCCGGTTTCTCTTGTTGAATGGCTTGTACCAAGCGTGCCACATCTTTTGCCCCGGTATGAAAGCCCAGATGCAAATCGCTAAACTGAACGACCTTCATCCCGTCAAAGGGCTTGGGCAGTGAAGGAAGCGCCAAAGTCAGTCTTGTAATGTCCAGTTGATGAGGCTCCCATAACGATGCGTAAGCCCCGCCTGCAGCGCCAACGCCGACCACGGCGGAAACACCCATCTTCAGAAATTGGCGGCGCGACATCTTCGTCTGCATGACTTCTCGCTTTCCCCCTTCATGGGCTGTGCCATGGGAGGCTGCCGAGGATGGATTTCTCATAGATGGACATCCTCCTATATAATAATAAAGAGTACAGGTTTTATCGTCCTTATGGTTATTCATATACATAGAATAACAACAGAGAGGGGTTTACATATGATTGTTAACGATTCGATCGCAGCATTAGTTTCAGCTCAGCGGCGTTTTTTTCATAAAGACATCACCAAGGAAGTGGATTTCCGTCTGCAGCAGCTGACCAAGCTGCGCCAGGTTCTGATTGCCAGGGAAAACGATATTATGGAGGCCCTTCGCAAAGACTTGAACAAAAGTGAACAGGAGGCCTTCACGACGGAGATCGGCATTGTGTATAAGGAGCTTTCCTTCATCCTAAAGAATCTGAAGCGCTGGGCCAAGCCGCAGCGAGTCAAAACCGCATTGACGCATGTAGGCAGCAAGGGAATGGTCTACCCTGAGCCCTACGGTACGGTACTGATTATTGCTCCCTGGAATTATCCTTGGCAACTGGCCATCTCTCCGCTGATCGGAGCTTTGGCCGCCGGGAACACCGCGATTGTAAAGCCCTCCGAGCTGACGCCTAACGTATCCGGACTCATTACGTCCATCATCACGGAGACGTTTGACCCGCAATACGTGGCTTCAGTGGAGGGAGGACCCGAGGTAAGCACAAGCTTGCTGGAGCAGCCAATGGATTATATCTTTTTTACCGGCAGTACCCATGTCGGCAAAATCGTCATGCAAGCCGCCGCCAAGCAGTTGATCCCGGTGACGCTGGAGCTTGGAGGCAAAAGCCCCTGTATCGTCCACGAGGATGCCCCTCTGGCCCTGGCGGCAGCACGTATCGCATTTGGCAAATATACCAATGCCGGCCAAACCTGCGTCGCGCCGGATTATGTGCTCGTACACAGCAAGGTCAAGGAGAAGTTCATCGCGCACCTGAAAGACGCCATCACTTCGTTTTACGGCGAGAACCCTCTAACTAATCCCGACTATGGGCGCATTGTATCGGAGAAGCATTTTGAGCGGCTGTCCGGCTTTCTGAACAATGGAACCCTTCGCCATGGCGGGAACCGCTCTAAGGAGAACTTGCGCATCGAGCCCACCGTGCTGGACGATATCACTTGGGATATGCCGGTTATGGAAGAAGAGATTTTCGGCCCCCTGTGTCCGATCCTGACATATGAAGATGTACACGAAGCTGTCCAGGCGATTCATCACCGTCCCAAGCCGCTCGCCCTTTACTTGTTCACGGAGAATGAAGACGTTCAGGATTACGTGCTCTCCTCGGTTTCTTTTGGCGGGGGATGTGTCAACGATACGCTGATGCATCTGGCCACTCCCTTCCTTCCATTCGGGGGTGTCGGCGAGAGCGGGATGGGCGCCTACCACGGGGAACACAGCTTCCATACCTTCTCCCATAAGAAAAGCGTGCTCAAGCAGACCAACCGGTTCGATTTCAAATTCCGCTATCCTTCCAAGAACGGGCTCGGCATTCTGAAAAAGCTGATGAAGCCGTAGCTTTAACTAAGACCTTGCTCAATTGCCACTAGCACAAATAAAAAAGGCGCATCGTCAAAGATGCGCTTTTTTACATGGATGAATGCTTTCTTCGATGCGGCTTATTGGCCTTCGCCTTCTCTTCACTGCCAGCCACATCCAAGCCATCATCGCCCGGTGTGAAAATCCGGCGCAGCGTTCCCAGCATGGACAGCGCATACGCAACGGTAATGAAACTGAAGGCAATCTCCAGCACTACGACAAGCCGGGACGTATTATCGATTGGGGCTACATCGCCATACCCGACCGTGACAAACGTTGCCATGCTGAAATACAGGAAGGTAATGAACTGGCTCAGCAAATCCTGGCCAAGGTTCTCGCCTTCGAAGGAAGTGCCTCCGAACAGCTTATAGATCGACATATACACCATCGTGAAAAACAAAATGCACATCCCCGCCGCCATGCTGATCCGGACCAAGGTTGTTTTCATATCAACATGCTGATGGACGGAGTCTGCAATCTTGTCGAATATATACAGCACATAGAAAATAACGGAACATAATGAAAACAACAGGATTAGAGCGCGCATGCCGCCATCTCCGGGCACCACGTTCATCAGATCGATCCACCCAAGCAAATCTTCAACCGATACCAGGACATAAATGAGCAGTGGGGCAAGCAGCAAAGGCCTGCTGGACCACTTCTTGTCCATGCTGTAGAACAAATAAATCAACAGCAGGAAGCCCGTCAAATTGAGCAGCCACATCCACCATGACATTTTCAAGTCCCTCCTTTGGCTTGAGGTCTGAAGCTGCAGACCGTACCATTACACCTTTATTACCCTTGTAACGGTATTTATGCACCTGGAGGTCACTTGTAGTTTCGCCTCTGCTCACTTTATACAACGTTCATGTCCGGCCGAGCCCGTATTAAAAAATAGCGCCAAAACACGCATGCGAGACGAACGAAAGCCGTCCAACTGCCTTGTCTTTAGCATCTAACGGTTCTTCACCAACCACTGTGCGGCATGATCCACCATGGCCCGTTGTTCGGCCAATACGCAGTCTGCCTTTCCTACACGGCCGTGCTTATATGCACCGGTGCATTCCGCTTCAAACGAGGCTCCAATCGCTTCAAAATCGTCGGAGTGATAGTTGATATCCTGAAATGCCTCCCACTCTGTTATTCCCTGTACCCTGCGTACTGGCGCGTGGGCGGTAACCGCCTTCTTGCCTGCCCAATCCGCACGATATTCGCTTAAGTGGAAGGAAGTATTATTGCCATAGCCGCTGCCGAGCATAAGCACATAGGCCCCAGCTTTATATAAACGCGCCAGCGGAGAGGCTTCTCCCAAACCGTAATCCAGCGAATGGGGTTGCATAAGCGCCTCCGCTTCCCTGCCGCGTGCAGCAAACGAAACATGCGGGTGTAAGCTTCGGATGACCCCTTCTTGCTTGCGGAACACTTCCGGTATGATCCCCATCCCTGATGTGACGGTCAGAGCCGGATCATAGGGAGGCATGCCTTCGCGGATCAGATCCCACCATTTCGGGTCGGCCGGAGGATTCCCCCATGTCTTCGGATCGGTTAAGTTCGCAGACTGCGTCGGCATCACCAGTGTCCCTTCATCGCCCAGAATATCCTCCAGGGCCAGTATAACCGCCTCCGGACCGCCGACGATCCATCCGCCCAGGCTCTTGAGCGAGGAATGAACCAGCAGGGTCATTCCCTTCCTTACGCCCAGAGCAATCAGGTCATCGCTTATATCCTTTATCGTAATCGGTCTTTCAATGATCAAGTGACTCACCTCTATCTCAATATCCTAAAAAACACATAAATGATAGCACACAACAAAAAAGCGCCTGTACCGAAGTGATGCCCCGGTCAGACGCCCTGGTGTTGAACTTAACCGATTAAACGCTAAGCCAGCGCTTAAACAGGTGTTTGGTGGTATCCTTGTTCATTTCCGCAATCGACGTGGTCAACGGAATGCCCTTCGGACAAGAACGCACGCAGTTTTGCGAGTTACCGCAGCCCTCGATGCCTCCGTCCTGCATCAGCGCTTCCAGACGCTCTTCCTTGTTCATCTCGCCTGTCGGGTGAGCATTGAACAAGCGAACTTGGGAAATGGCGGCAGGACCGATAAAGTCCGTTTTTTCGTTGACGTTCGGGCAAGCCTCAAGACATACACCGCATGTCATGCATTTGGACAGCTCGTAAGCCCACTGGCGCTTCTTCTCCGCCATTTTAGGTCCAGGGCCAAGGTCGTAGGTGCCATCGATCGGAATCCACGCCTTCACGCGCTTAAGCGCCGTGAACATGCGACTGCGGTCGATTACCAAGTCTCTGACAACCGGGAAAGTCTTCATCGGCTGAATTCGGATCGGCTGTTCCAGCTTATCGATCAGAGCCGCACACGCTTGGCGCGGCTTGCCGTTAATGACCATGGAGCAAGCTCCACACACTTCTTCAAGGCAGTTGGAGTCCCAGCATACAGGTGCGGTCGTTTGGCCCTGCGCATTTTGGGGATTGCGCTGAATTTCCATCAGCGCACTTATAACGTTCATGCCGGGACGGTACGGAATTTCGAATTCCTCAGTATAGGATTTCGTCTCCGGATTGTCCTGACGTGTAATGATAAACTTAACGCTCTTTGAGGCGGCTGTCGTTTGAGACATCGTAAATCCCCCTTCCTTCTTACTTGTCTTTCGAATAGTCGCGAATACGCGGCGGGATTAAGGAAACATCCACTTCTTCGTATGAAATCTGCGGTCCATCAGGCGTCCAGGTCGCTTTGGTTGTCTTGAGGAATTCTTCATCGTTACGATCAGGGAATTCCGGCTTATAGTGAGCCCCACGGCTTTCGTTCCGGAGAAGCGCACCCAGCGTCATGGCTTCGGACAGCTCCAGCATGTTCCACAGCTGGCGCGTGAACGCCACGCCCTGGTTATTCCAACGGGAGGTATCCGTCATATTGATATTGCGGTAACGCTGCTTCAATTCCTTGATTTTGCCGATGGTAGCTTCAAGCTTGTCATTGTAGCGAACCACCGTCATGTTGTTGGTCATCCATTCGCCGAGCTCTTTATGGATTACATAAGCATTCTCGGTTCCTTCCATCTTGAGCAGGCCTTCGTATTTGGTCGTTTGCTCTTTCGCAGCGCGATCAAATACTGTGGAGGAAACATCCTCAGCGGACTTCTTCAGGCCTTTGACATATTCAATCGCCTTCGGTCCGGCCACCATACCGCCGTAAATGGCGGAAACCAGGGAGTTCGCTCCCAGACGGTTCGCACCGTGGTATTGATATTCGCATTCTCCGGCTGCGAACAGCCCCGGAATGTTCGTCATTTGGTTGTAATCGACCCACATGCCGCCCATGGAATAATGGACTGCCGGGAAGATCTTCATCGGGATTTTACGCGGATCGTCGCCCATGAATTTCTCATAGATTTCAATGATGCCGCCAAGCTTAACGTCCAGCTCTTTCGGATCTTTATGGGAGAGGTCGAGGTAGACCATGTTCTCGCCATTGATGCCAAGTCCCATATCGACGCAGACGGAGAAGATTTCACGCGTAGCGATGTCGCGCGGCACCAAGTTTCCGTAAGCTGGGTATTTCTCTTCGAGGAAGTACCATGGCTTGCCGTCTTTATAGGTCCAGATCCGTCCGCCTTCACCGCGTGCCGATTCCGACATCAAGCGGAGCTTGTCATCGCCTGGAATGGCTGTCGGGTGAATCTGGATGAACTCGCCGTTGGCATAATGAACGCCTTGCTGATAAACGGCACTGGCCGCTGTTCCCGTGTTGATCACCGAGTTGGTCGTTTTTCCGAAAATAATACCAGGACCACCGCTTGCGAGAATGACAGCTTCAGCTTTGAACGACTTGATCTCCATCGAGCGCAGATCCTGAGCAGCGATACCGCGGCACACGCCTTCGTCGTCGATGATCGCATTCAGGAACTCCCAGTTCTCATACTTGGTCACAAGACCCGCGGTTTCCCAGCGGCGAACCTGCTCATCAAGCGCATAGAGCAGCTGTTGTCCGGTCGTTGCGCCGGCAAACGCAGTCCGGTGACGCTTCGTTCCGCCAAAGCGACGGAAATCGAGCAGTCCTTCCGGCGTACGGTTAAACATAACGCCCATGCGGTCCATCAAGTGGATAATGCCCGGTGCCGCTTCGCACATCGCTTTGACCGGAGGCTGATTCGCAAGGAAGTCGCCGCCGTACACCGTATCGTCAAAATGCTCCCAAGGAGAGTCGCCCTCACCTTTCGTATTCACGGCTCCATTGATGCCGCCTTGCGCACACACGGAGTGAGAGCGTTTAACAGGTACAAGTGAGAATAGATGAACGTGAGCTCCTGCTTCTGCCGCTTTGATGGTTGCCATCAGCCCAGCGAGGCCGCCGCCCACTACAATAATATTAGATGCCATTTTTCGTTCACTCCCCTTAACTTAAGACTGTCTTAACTACATCGATCGCTGCCGTCGCCGCCTGGAATTCGGAGCCGCGGAATGCTGTCATAGCAAGAACAAACAGCACGCTCATCAATACGAACAAGCCCATGCAGATGTAAGTGGATACCTTCTGCGCGCGCGGACCGACGGTAATGCCCCAGCTGACGAGGAACGCCCACAGGCCGTTAGCGAAATGGAAGGTTGCGGAAACAACGCCGATGACGTACAGAGCAAACAGAACCGGATTGTTCATGATGCCGTGCATCGTGGCGCCCAAATCGTCATGCGTGATTTTGCCGATCATGATTTGGAAACGCGTATCGTACATATGCCAGATAACAAAAACGAACGTAATAACGCCGGTGATCCGTTGGATGGTAAAGCGGATGTTCCGTTCATAGTTGTAATTGCCCACGTTGTTATTCGCCTGGTAAGCAATGTATAACCCGTAGACGCCATGATATAGCAGTGGCAGCCAGATCAGGAACAGCTCGAGGAAAAATACCAGCGGCATGCTGTTCAAAAAATGGACCGCGCTTGCGAAGCCTTCCTTTCCACCCTCGAAAGCCTTAAAGTTGGAAATCATATGGCTGAGCAAAAATGCTCCAAGCGGTATGACACCGAGTAAAGAATGCAGCTTTCTGGAATAATACCCTTTCATCAGTTGACGTTCCCCTTTCCAATGTGCAGCGTTTTCATTTTCAATCTTTCCTATTTTCAGAACAATTACACTTACCCTGTCCGTCCTAAAGGAGGTTGTTCAAAAAGCCCGCTTTTGATCACGAAGTGAATCAGGAAGCCACTCGGCATCTAAACCGACCTTTATGAACTAGCATTAAACCGTTGCAACGACAAAAAGCTGCCGATTTCGGCAATCGTGTGAACAACTTGTGTCATGTTTCATGTTACTCCTTTTTTTCTTATAATGGAATTGCAATATAATTATTAATCGTTATAATCTATACGCATAAGCAATGTTTTGCACGCATGTCTATTTTATATAGGAGGAATTCCATGTTCGAAGAACTGGACATGTTCGCCGTCGTTGTAGAGCAATCCAGCATAAACCAGGCCTCCAAGCTGCTTAACTTGTCCCAGCCAGCCCTATCCCGGAAAATAGCCAAGCTGGAGGACCAGCTTGGGCTGCAGCTGTTCAACCGCCGGGGCAAACGGCTGGAGCTTACCTCCATCGGACAGATTGTGTACATCTTTGCCCTGGAGCAGCGGCAGCAGCAGATCAAATTCATGCAGACGTTAGCCCATTACCGGGAGGGGGATCAGATCTCGATCAACCTGGGGGCCAGCCTGACCACCCTTCAGACCACCTTGCCCCCGCTCGTTAACGCATTCATGGAGCGTCATCCCGCGGCCGAAATCAAACTGATTACCGGCAAGACCCATGAGATCGTTTCTTATGTAAGAGATAAACGCGTCGATGTCGGCATTGTCGCCTCCTCCATCAACCAGCCCGGATTAAACTGCATCCCGTTGTTTGATGACCATCTGGAGCTTGTCATCCCTTCTTCACATCCGCTGGCGGAGCTCGAGGATGTTGGAATCGAGCAGCTTCAAGGCTTGCCGATGATCATTTTCTCGACTGGAACCTGGTACCGCAAGCTGACGGATGACCTGTTCCACCGCTGGGGCATAATGCCGGATATCCGGATGGAGATCGACTCCTTCGAAGCGATCGTCAGGCTCATCCCGACCTGCAAGGCGGCCGCACTTCTGCCCAAATCCTATCTCAGGCCGCAGCTGTTATCCGACAACGGGCTTGTCGACATTCATATTCCGGCCCTCATTGAAACCCGGCGGACGACTTCGCTGATCTACGGCCAAGCTTCGGATTTAAGCAAGGCGGCCAGCCGCTGGATTGACGAAACGGAAATTCTATTCCGTAAGCTGGAGGAGGACAAAATGAAGAAAACCTGACGATATGCATGACCGTCAGGTTTTTTTCTTCTGTATTTATTTTTCGAGCATATTCACGACCTCAGACTCAAAGCGATCCACATTATCATTGGAGCCGATAACGACCATAATGTCGCCGGAGTTCACCACATCCATGGCTGTCGGCGCTACGATGATGCCGGATTGTTTATTCAGGGCCACCACGCTGACACCGTAACGAACCCTCGTATTGAGCTCGCTAAGCGTTTTTCCGTCCATGCAGTCCGTGACCGTCATCTCCACAATCAGATAGTCCTTGGATAATTCGATATAGTCAAGCAGATTGGGCGTGACAAGCTGGTGAGCTACCCGGATTCCCATATCCCGTTCCGGAAAGATCACCCGGTCGACGCCCAGCTTCTCCAGCGCCCGGCCGTGCAGCACCGAAATCGCCTTGGCAACGACCATGGCGACACCAAGCTCTTTCAACAAGATGGCGGATAAGATGCTCATCTGAATATCGTTTCCGATCGCAACAATGCCGCAGTCGAAGTTACGAATACCGAGCGATTTAAGCACCTCTTCATCGGTAGCATCCGCTACCACCGTGTGTGTCAGCAGCTCGCTCATATCCTCGACAACCTCTTCATTTCGGTCGATGCCGAGCACCTCATATCCTTGTTCCATCAGTTCAAGCGCCAGGCTGGCGCCAAATCGTCCCAAACCGATGATTGCAAATTGCTTTGGTTTCATGTCTCTCCAGTACTCCTTATCCAATAATCATTTTGCCTTCCGGATGACGATATAATTCTTTACCCTTTTTCGGCCCCAGTGCATAAGCAAGCGTCAACGGCCCCAATCGTCCTGCAAACATCGTAATGCTGATCAAAACCTTGCCGAACACCGTCAGATCGGGCGTTAGGCCCATGGAGAGACCCACCGTACCGAAGGCGGATGTCGTTTCGAATAAAATCTCCAGGAAATCCCCTTCCTCTGTCGTCGACAGAATCATCGATACGGTTAGAACGAGCAGCAGTGCCAGTAATGCAATGGTCAGTGCCTTCAGCACCCGCTCCTGGGCCAGGCGATAACGGAACATGACGATGTCTTCACGCCCGCGCATCATGGCGATGACCGCCCCCACCATAATGGTAAAGGTTGTTGTTTTGATACCACCCCCGGTTGACCCTGGGGATGCTCCGATAAACATCAGAATAACGATAAAAAATTGCGTGGCCTGTCTAAGCCCCGTAATATCTATAGTATTCGCGCCAGCTGTACGCGGCGTTACGGATTGGAATAATGCGCCGAAGAATTTTCCGCCCCAATTCAGGGAGCCGAGCGTCCTCGGATTGGTGAATTCAAAAATAAGAATGACGATAAATCCAACCAGCAGCAAGGTAGCCGTCATGGTGAGCACTACTTTGGAGTGCAAGGAAAGTCTCCGCTGTTTCCGGAAATCAATCAGATCGGATAATACGATAAAACCGATGCCGCCCGAGACGATCAAAAACATCACGACAACGTTGACTACAGGATCATAGACATACCCGGTCAAACTCCGAAAATCGCCAAACAAATCGAAACCGGCGTTGTTAAACATCGTGACCGCATGAAAAACGCCATAATAAATCGCTCGGCCGATCGGCATATCAAACGCCCAGCGGATCGATAGAATCAAGGCACCGCAGGCCTCGATGATCAGGGAGTACAGGAGTACTCTGCGAATCAGCCTTACGATTCCTTCCATCGAGGACTGATTCATCGCTTCCTGCAGAATGAGGCGATCCTTGAGCGATATGCGCCTTTTGAGAGCCAAGGCAAACAAAGTGGCCATCGTCATGAAACCGAGCCCGCCGATCTGAATCAGCAGCATGATCACGATCTGTCCGAAGGAGCTGAATGTCGTTCCTGTATCCACCACAACCAGCCCCGTTACGCAAGTTGCCGATGTCGAAGTGAACAAGGCATCGATAAATTCCAGCGGTTCACCTGTACTTGTGGATATCGGCAGCATTAACAGCGCCGTCCCGATGAAAATAATAGCCGCGAAACCAAGCACGAGAATCTGCGGCGGAGACAACCTGAGCCAGTTCAATTTAGAGTTCAATCGGTCACCTTCTTAAAAAAATCAAGAAAAAAAGACACTGGAAAACGCAGTGCCCTTTACGGTCTGGTTCCTGTGCTGCAGCCTACGAGGTTAGCTGACGGATTCGGGCATTTTCACAGGTCGCCCTATTCATTATTCTAGGAATAATGAAATTCACCCCAATTACATGGTTCCCCCATTTTCAGTACGAAATTCGGCTGGAATATTCGGTTCCTTGAAGCATGATGTGATTATAACGCAATCCGGTACGTAACCCAATGCCGTTTTTCACCCAAAAAATCTTTAAAAGAGCGCGAATTGGGCATATTCAAGAATACAAGCATGGGGTTCTCTAACGTTTTCGAAACCTTTCATTCATTTTCATCGATTTGTTTCATTATTCCGGATATTGGGATAAGCTGCTTATGACTTTCATAACTATGTTATATTGACTCTATGCGTTCTTAATCAGGCATATCGAATACCCGTGGGAGTATCAACTTTCTTAGAGGAGGAATTTCATGAATCGTGCAAGAGAGCCCTTGAAGCTGAAGCCCAATCTGAAACAGCTCATCGCGCCTGCCGCAGTCGGCCTGATTCTGTTCCTATTATTTCAGGTGTTTCCGTCGACGAATTCGGATTCTACCGAGATGGCATCTCCGAATATCATATCCAAGGAGCAGGCTCGGCAAGCGGCTTCAAGCTTTGCTCAAGAGTTTTTGCAGTTTACGGCTGCAAAAACGGATGACACGCTGGTTACATATCAATCCAAATCGGAACTTTACGGATATCTGGCGAAGGAAAAGAGACTTTCGGAATACAACAAAACCTATGAAGCCAAATATCCCTATGACGTATACCGCGTTCGCTTCAGCAAGCCGGGTGGTGGCGATGCCCTCAATGTGGACGTGCACATGCAAAATTCAGGCATCGTCGGCTTCTCGTACGATTACGCCCGCTCCAGCTATGACCGGATTGAGCTGAACAAGGGCGATGTACAAAGACAGATGCTGCTTGTGGTCGAGGACGGCATGTCATTAGCCGAGAAGCAAGCTCTTGCGGAGCCTTGGCTCCAGCGAGCGGGTTATGACCTGTCGCACCTGGAGCTGGTCACGCGGGAAGGGGAACCCCAGCTCCGGTATGTGGACCCGGATTCCAAGATCAGCGACTCCAGATTGGAGCACCGTTTCACCTTCGAGCAGGGGAAATTACGCTCCTATGAGCCATCTTTTTCGGTTCCGGCCGCCCATTCCGCCTATGTCAACAAGCAGACCCAAGATGCCACGCTGCTGACGCTTGCAGGGTATGGCCTGTTCACCCTCATCCTTGGCATTCTTGCGATTGTGTACAGCGTGAAGACCAGAGCCTACACGTCGTTTAAGCGCGGCCTCTTCCTATCGGCGCTGCTGTTTGTCATTCAGATGCTGAATACGTACAATCTGATTCCCGTTTTCAAATCCGAGGGGATGTCGCAAACCGGCATACTCGGGATGATGATCTTCTATGCGGTCTATTCGCTCATCTTCTCCGCACTGCTCTATTTCTCCCTTGTCGGGGGCAGCGGGCTATGGCTCAAAGAAGACGGGCTTAATCCATGGCCGCGCGCCAAACAACCCGGATACGGTCATTATGTGCTGGACAGCATGAAGCTGGGGTATATGTGGGCTTTCATCCTGCTTGGGGTCCAATCCATTATCTTTGTCGTTCTGGGCCTGACCTTGAATACATGGTCCACCACGGATGCCACACAATCGCCTTACAACATGCTCTATCCTTGGCTCTTCCCGCTGATGGCATGGCTGGCCGGGATATCCGAGGAGGCCGTCTATCGACTGTTCGGGATCAAAATGCTGAAAAAGATCGTCCGCAATACGTTCGTAGCCAGTTTGATCACTTCGATCATTTGGGCGCTCGGGCATACACTCTATCCGATATACCCTGTAATTTCCCGGCCCATTGAACTGGTGATCATCGGCTTGCTGTTCAGCTACATCTTTTTGAAATACGGGTATTTGGCGGCTATGTTCTCCCACGTCATCTTTAATAGCATCTTGATGGGCATTAGCCTGATCCTGCTCAAGGATACCAGCAACTTGCTGATGGGTGCGTTCTACATGGTGCTTCCGGCGATGGTCGCCTATGCGATTTACCGTTTCAATCCAACAAAAAAAGAGAAGCCGTATGTCACGACTCCTCCTCACGAAGTGCCTTAAGAATTTCCGTTGCTAATTTCTCACCGATTGAAAGGGGCTTGAAGTCTTCGACTGAAGCCTCTTTTATTTTTTTGACTGAGCCAAAATGCTTTAACAGCAGCTTGCGGCGCTTCTCTCCAATGCCCGGGATGGAATCCAGCTTGGAGGATACCATCGATTTGCCGCGCTGTTCGCGGTGGAAAGAAATCGCAAACCGGTGAACCTCATCCTGAATGCGCTGCAGCAAATAGAACTCCTGGCTGTCCCGGGGAAGCGTAACCGGCTCCGGCGGGTCTCCGACCATGAGCTGCGCTGTTTTATGCTTGGCATCCTTCACAAGCCCGCAAACCGGGATAAACAGCCCCAGCTCATTCTCAAGTACATCGATGGCGGCGGAAATCTGTCCCTTCCCTCCATCCACCACAATCAGATCGGGAAGCGGCAAGTTCTCCTTCAAGACGCGCTCGTACCGCCGCCGGATGACTTCACGCATCGTATCATAATCGTCCGGTCCCAGCACGGTACGGATCTTGTACTTCCGGTATTCCTTCTTGTCCGGTTTCCCGTTGGTGAATACAACCATGGCCGATACCGGATTGGTCCCCTGAATGTTCGAGTTATCAAATGCCTCAATCCGGTTCAGCGACTGGAGGCCGATCACTTCCCCCAGATTCGCCGCGGCAACCGAGGTGCGTTCTTCATCGCGTTCAATCAAGCGGAATTTCTCGTCCAAGGACACCTTCGCATTATCCGATGCCATGCCCACCATCTGCTTCTTCAAGCCGCGCTGCGGCACATGCACCTTCACGCCGAGCCATTCCTGCAGGGCGGCAGCCCCTCCGGCTGCATCCACGATGCCCGCAGCTTCCGCCTGCTTCTCCTGTGCCTGGGCAAGGGCAGCCTGCTGCGCATCCAATGTCCCTGCGGAAAGCGAATTCGCCGAATCCGCGGCTTCCTCTGCGCTTTGCACACCTGTATCCGCAGCCGTTCCCGTAACCGACTCCGAACCAGCCTCGTCTATCAACAGAGGCTCAGGCAGCAGAATTTCCTGCGGCAATGCAGGATTATCGCTGTAATACTGGGCAATAAAAGACATAAAGTCGCTGTGCGCATCGCCGTAGAACGGAAAAACGGACTTGTTGCGCTGCACCATTTTCCCTTGGCGCATGTACAGGATCTGCACGCACATCCAGCCTTTATCCACAGCATAACCGAATACGTCGCGGTCCCGCGTATCCGTCGTCGTAATCTTCTGCTTCTCCATCAGCGTATCAATATGGATGATCTGATCCCGCAGCTCTTTGGCACGCTCGAAATACAAATCCTCCGCGGCCTCCTGCATCTTGCGCTGCAGCTCCTTCTTGATCTCCTCATGCCCACCGCTCAGAAATGAAGTAATCTCCCCGGTGATCTGTTCATATGCAGACTTCGGAATCTCCTTCACACATGGAGCCAAGCATTGCCCCATATGATAGTACAAGCACACTTCTTTCGGCATGACGCCGCATTTGCGCAAAGGATACATCCGGTCCAGCAGCTTCTTGGTCTGCTGTGCCGCGTAAGCATTCGGGTAGGGACCAAAATATTTGGCTTTATCTTTAAGCACCCTTCTGGTTACTTCCAGACGGGGATGCTCTTCATTCGTTATTTTAAGATATGGATAGGTTTTATCATCCTTCAGCAGCACGTTGAATCTCGGCTGATGGGTTTTGATCAGGTTGCACTCCAGAATCAATGCTTCCATGTTGCTGCCGGTTACAATGTATTCGAAATCGCGGATTTCCGAAACCAGCATCTGGGTCTTCCCGTTATGGCTTCCGGTAAAATAAGAGCGTACCCGGTTCTTCAGCACTTTGGCCTTGCCCACATAAATAATCGTGCCTTCATGATTCTTCATCAAGTAACAGCCGGGCTGGTCCGGCAGCAATGCCAGCTTGTGGCGAATATTCTCCAGCGCCTTCTCCTGCTCCTGAAGCTGTTTGGAAAAATCGTCCATGCTGTCCCTCCTCTCCAAGGAGATTATATAGTATTAACCATAAATATAAAACACTATGAATAACCACACAAAGCGCCTCCGGGTTTCACCGAAGGCGCTGTATGAAAGCAGATGGCGGTCTAGGACCAATCCTGCTTATTGATGTTTTGCAATGATGCCTTTCAAGGCTTCTTTGGAGTTCAGACCTACCACTTTATCGACAGGTTGGCCGTCTTTAAAGAAAATCATGGTCGGAATGCTCATCACGCCGAAACGTGCTGCGGATTCCGGATTCTCATCCACGTTCACCTTAGCAATTTTTACATCATCGCCGAGTTCTGAAGACAATTCGTCCAGAATCGGAGCAAGCATTTTACAAGGGCCGCACCATGGCGCCCAGAAATCAACTACAACCGTTCCTTGACCTTCAACTTCATTCACGAAGGTTTGGTCGGTAACATTGACGATAGCCATTGTATTCTCCTCCTCACAGGATAAGATCAGGTATAGTGCGAATCATAATTGTCGAATGGGTCGACGAATTTAGTATACCACAATCGGCCTTAAAAAGTGAAATATACTCACCTAAAGAAAGAGGATTTCACGGGTTTTTTATGCAATCTTTACAAATGATTTGCGCATTGGGTATACTACTAGTAACAAGTCGGGTGACTGTCAAGTTTTTCGAGTTGGCACGGCATGTTCACCTTTTGAGGAGGCAAGCACCATGGATGTAAACGTACGCGTTAACGATCCACGGGAGCACATCAATGAAGAACCACGCAATGACTTTGGCGATTTGATGATGGGCTTCGTGGGGATGTTTGGTTTCATGACCATCATCTTTTTCGGATTCGTCATTATCAAGTTCTTGGTCGGCTAATACTTGATGACTCCTTGTGCGTAAATAAAAAGTCTGATCCCTGCCGCGTTCCATACGCTAACGGGATCAGACTTTTTACAATTCATGGGAGGTTTGTCCATAGGAAGCTTGCTTGCAATACTAGAATTTACCTCTCTGGTTCTCCCCGAATAAATGAACGACATCCACAAAAGGCGCAATCCGGTTCATCAAGCGCTGACCTTTGTGAAGCTCCTCGCCATCCTTGCTCGTGAAGCTCAGATGCTGTTCAAGCCCGTCGAGCGGATAGTTCGACGTATAGAAGGTCGGCAGCCGGTTCATCCGGAAATTCAGGATGGAGCCGAGGACATGATCCCGAACCCACGGATTCAAATTCTCCGCTCCGATATCGTCAAAGATCAGCAGATCGCAATGCTTCATCGTCTCCACCATGTCCTTCAGCTTCTGTCCGTCCTGCATCATGGTCTTCAGATCTTCCACGAAATCAGGCATATACACGATAACGCCCGAATGGCCTGCTTTCGCGAGCTCATGCATTAGGTAGCCCATCAGGTAGGTCTTGCCCGTACCAAACGAACCGGTGAGATACAAGCCGCGCGGAGACAACCCATTCTCCTTCGTATCCCGGATGTACTTAAACACCTGGTGCACCGCAGGTGCCCGCAGGCGGTCCTTCGCCATAATCTCCATATTGTCATAACCTTCGTTCAAGGCATGTTCATCGACATAAAAGCTGCGGATCCGTTTTTTGATCTGATCCTCATTGGTCTTCGCAATCTGCAGGGAACACGGCGCCTTCCGCTCATAGATCTCCACGGTTCCGTTCATCCGCTGGATATCCAGCTTACTGAAATGTCCCTGGAAATCATTCGGACACCGGTCGAGACCCGGACATGCCTTGCAGTGGGCCTGATCTCCCGCATATTGGTACAGTTTGCTTAAATTCAAACGAATGACCCGGTCATCGATCTCCGGGTATTCGCTCCGCAATGCTTGAATCAGAGGATTCCTGAGCAAATCTTCCATAATCTGCTCGGTTCTGCGCCGGAGCGCAGGACTTTTCATGCTTTCCAGCAGTTCACCAAGGGACTCCATCTCTAGTTCCCTCCTCTCTTAAGCAGGATTCTTTATCCGCCCTTCTTGCTGCCAGCCTGCATTTCTGCCGCAAATCGCATCATTTCTTCGAATTCCTCATCCGATACGGCTTCCGCCTGATCGGATTCCAGAGCCACTGGAATTTCCGGCTTCACCTTTCCGCCTTTAGCGTATGTACGCGTACGTTGTGTGGTCGCCTTCTGCTTGCCTTTCATCTTGGCTTGATCGCGTATATACTGAACAGCTTTCTCATAGCTGTTCACCTGCTTCAGCAGCATATTGGAAGCAATAGCCTCCACGAAATTGCGGTTGATGCGCTGCTCGCCGCCTGCGGCCATGAGTGACATTAAATAATGAATGAGTACGTTGATGACTTCACCCGGCAGCTTGTAACTCAGATCAATCTTTTCGAAAATGTCCAGGAACTGCGCTGGAACCGAGCCCGGGAAGAAGGTCTGCAGGAGCCGGGTATAAGGCTCGTTGCGAAGCATCATATTATATTGGTGAATATCGCACTTCGATTGGAACTGAGTGGGAACCTCTACATAGTATTCCATCTCTACCGCATGCTCCTGTGCCGGCTCTTCCGGATCGGCCGTCATCTCCTGCCGCAAGGCGACGACCTTGCCTGCCGTAATCTGCCGCTTCTCCTGCATCTTCATTCCCTGCCTAAAGTGAAGACTGGCCTTGTGCTGAAGATCATCCAGCACGACCTCGCCATGCTCGGTAAATATGCCGTCCTCGTCCAACAGGCGGCACAAATCCTGCGTGCTAAGATCGTATTTCCGCACCACGTAATTCACGATGCCCATCTGCTCGTGGTCGTAGCGAAGACGCTCCACAAAGACCCGATTACGGGACTCACGCGGGAAACGGAGAATAATGTCCGCATAGTTCAGACCTTCTCCTTGCGGATTTGGCGTCGCCGTGGACTTCCGTGACACCGCGACCTCTTCCAGCGCTTGCTCCAGTTCATAATCAATGACATGCGTGTTCAGCTCAAAAATATCATAAAAGGGAACCGAAATGTTCTCCTTGTTGAAGGAAATACCGGACCATTCAAGGGGTTCCTTGCTCCAAAGCTCTTCTCTTAACGACAGCACGGCGAATTTCCCCACCTTGTCGCGAAGCAGCAGTGTCAGATGCTGAGTGTTAAAGAACTCCGCTGGACTGAGCGGTGCTTGCAGCTCATATTCATAGATATGGTCATCCGTTTCCGGGACAAACATCCGGCTTGTCTGCAGTAAACCTACCGCTTCCAGCTTCGAGGTTTGCTCAATGAGAAATCGGCGTCCTTTTTCACTAGGCTCAAGCCCTAATGTCAAGAATAATCTTCGCTGCTGTTCAATAGCCGAGTAACCCACCTTCTCCACCGGCACATGCGATACGAGAAGACGGTACAGACTGACAGCAAACGCGCCAACCATCGGTTGATAAATCGAACCAAGCATTTTGTCATCCAGGCCGCTTAAGCAGAAGTCACGGTATACGCAGTAACGGTGGTTCTCGGTAAAATGTAAAAAATTAGTCATGCGCATCGTTTATGCTCCCCCTGTCGCCCAAAAATAGACTTCCTCTATTCTATCATAAATCCGTCGTCTCGAAGTCGGTTCTTTCGCATCAAAAATTCTGGAATTCTTGCACCCGCCATTTGCATGCTTCCACAAAATAATAAATGACGGCCCCCAGGTATTGCAGAGCCGCCATCAACACTACATTCAATTTGCGCCAAGCGCGTTAAAACATCCTAAAGCCTTTAATACGCAATGTCTTAATGGTCCATCCGCTCATGTAGGCACCAATCAGACCTGCAACTCCCGTTAAGTAATCCACCAGTTGGAAGGATCCCACGTGAGTCCAGAACGACATTTGGCCCCGATCCCACAAGCTGTATACAACGACCGGCAAAATGACAATCACGAACAGAAAGCAAGGAAACCAGGTCGTCTTCATCAACATATTTAGGATAAAACCGATACCGAACATCATGACAAAAAACAAAATCATCAGCACGAGCACAGGAATAAATTGAAGCATGATCGCTGTTTTCACCTCTTCTTTATCACCTACGCGTAGCAGCTATTCTACTCTATTGCAGCAAGAAACAGCACACCAAGCTTTAGCTAATAGCTAGTTTACTAAAAATAATGTCACAGATCAACGAACAATCGTGAATACATTGTGTCGGCGTTTGCCCTTCCGACTGCGCTTACAGTACAATATAGGAAGTTAATGCAAGCGGTCATCCGCTTCAATTATAACGAACATAACGTTTAGGAGTGATCACATGAACGAAGCTGCAATGACGCTTGAGGGCTGGTATGCGCTGCACGATTTCCGCACCATCAATTGGCCGGCCTGGAAAGCTGCAGATGAAGAAGTACGTGCTTTTGCGCTGGACGAGCTGAACGCGTTCCGCGAGGAATGGGATGCCGTCGAAGCTGCCCAAAAAGGCAGTACCGCTGTATATACCATCGTCGGTCAGAAAGCCGATTTTGTATTCATGCTTTTGCGCGAGACGCTGGAAGAGCTGAACGCGATCGAGAACGCCTTTAACAAAACAACGTTCGCCCAGTTTACCACCAAGGCTTATTCTTATGTAAGCATTGTCGAGCTGAGCAACTACCTGGCCGGCTCCTCCGATGAGGATCCGATGCAGAATCCGCATGTCATTGCCCGTCTGAAGCCGGCCCTGCCAAAATCGAAGCATATCTGCTTCTATCCGATGAACAAAAAGCGGGATTTGTCGGACAACTGGTACATGCTCAGCATGGACGAGCGCAAATCCATGATGAAGAGCCACGGGATGATTGGCCGCGGTTATGCCGGCAAGGTCAAACAGATCATCACCGGTTCCGTTGGATTCGACGATTGGGAATGGGGCGTAACCCTGTTCAGCGACGACGCGCTTCAGTTCAAGAAACTCGTGTACGAAATGAGATTTGACGAAGTAAGTGCGCGTTTCGGCGAGTTTGGCCCGTTCTATGTCGGCAACCTGCTCGATCAGGCTTCATTTACAGATTTAATGAAGGTATAATTCCTTCTGCACATAAACCAGCATGTACAAAATATCCCCACAAAGTGGAGCCTATGCTACGATGTTTATTCCAAATACTTTGCGGGGACCCCAAAAAACTTATAATGTCAAAAAAGGGATGCTCTCAACACGAGAGCATCCCTTCTTCTATTCCTCACCGTCGTCCTCATCTTGCTCTTGCTTGCGCAAGGTTTCAAGATATTCAGCCGTCGCCCGATCCCGGGCACGTCCCTTATCCTTGAGCCGCTCAATAGCAGGAAGTATGAGAATGTCGACCTCCTGCTGAATGGTGTAAGCCAGATCGTACCGCTCCTGCGACTCCAGATAGGAGCCGACCTCCATCAGGGCGTTATAACGATCAAGCTCATCTCTGGTGAGCAGCCCCCGTACTTGAACGCTGCAGTGTCTCATTATAGAAACCTGCCTTTTTTCAGGACGAGCGGAATCCCTCCAATAATGAAGAGGTAGCGCAGATCCACCAACTTTTTCAGCTGGGCCGCTTTCCATCCCTGATATTTCTTATCCCCGACAACCGCAATGCCTTCGCCCCGTCCAAGAGAAGCTACCGTGCCTTTGTTATGGAACTCGAATTTGCGCATCGACTTGTCCCGAATTGCCGCAACGATATTTTGGGCACAGCACACGCCTTGCTGCATCGCCATTTGGGCGGTTGGCGGATAAGGTCTGCCTTCCTCATTAAAAATCAGGGAGTTATCGCCGATAATATAAATGTTCTCGTATCCGGGAGCACGCAAATATTCATCAACCTTGACGCGGCCTCGCATCGTTTCGAAACCGGCTGCTTCCACCAGACGGTTCCCGCGAATGCCGCCGGTCCATACCACCGTTGCCGCCCGGATCTCTTCGCCATTGTTCAGAACGACTCCGCCTGGCAGGCATTCCTTAATCGCAATGCCCATCTTGAAGGTAACGCCTTTCTTCTCTAGAACGTTCATGGCGTACTCCACCAGTTCCGGTGCAAACCCCGGTAACGCGGCAGGCGCGGCTTCGACATTATAAATGTTCACCAGCGTCGGATCGACGTCATATTCCTTGCACAGTCTCGGAATGCGGTCCGCCAGCTCGGCTACAAACTCGATGCCGCTGAATCCGGCTCCGCCAACCACAAAGTTAATGCGCTCTTGCGGTCTGCGCTCATTTTTATATAAAGCAAACTGATACTCAATATGCTCACGTATCAATCGTA
Source organism: Paenibacillus sp. FSL W7-1332 (assembly GCF_037969785.1). Classification (NCBI taxonomy): domain Bacteria; kingdom Bacillati; phylum Bacillota; class Bacilli; order Caryophanales; family Paenibacillaceae; genus Paenibacillus; species Paenibacillus sp. FSL W7-1332. Next base: position 6,321,791 of record NZ_CP150209.1, read on the forward strand.
CCGAGTTAATGCTTCGGATCGTCATCGCATGCTCTGCGAGTCCTGGAATCCCGAAGGTTTCCGGCTCTCCGCCGAGTCCAATGACAAGATAGTCATAGGATAATGTTCCATCTTCAAGAATAACCTTCTTATCGTGAAGGCGGATTTCCTGAACCGAGGATTTGACCAGGTCGATTTTGAATTCGTCGATCAACTTGGAAATGGATACCCGGGTATTCTCAATGCTGTCTGTTCCTGCTGCCGGCATATGCAAATGCGTTGTAATATAATGATAATCATGGCGATTCACCAATGTAACATCGGCCTCATTATAATTCAGCTCTTTTTGCAGCCGCTGCGCTGTCAATATGCCTCCGTAACCCGCGCCAAGGATTACGATCTTCGGTATGCTGCTCATTCTATTGCTCCTTCCAGCTTACTCTTTATATATACAGTATGGTGCACATGTTAACATTCTGTGAAATTGCATCCAAAAAAAGAGAAGAGCCCTAATCAGAGCCCGTTTCAACATTTGACCTGATGGTTCATTAAGGTTCAAAAACAGCTGTAACATTAAGGTTTCCTTACTTCGGCTACAGTTGACAATATATAGGACTACCCTGTAATGAACGCAAGTTATCACGTTAATCATATGCATAAACTATGCAAATATCAAGAAATTTTTTGCCATATAATGTGCAAATCATTCCGCCATTTATCCCCTTACTTACTAAGTAAGCGTATCCATTCCAATGTTAGGTATTTTAACTCATTTCTCGTCTTTTCATGCCGCTTCGGGACGATTATAATAGGTAAGGAATTCGTGAATCAGCTTTATCCGGACAAGAACGTCTGTCTGATTCGAATATAAACTCATTTTATGGAGGTGCTTACCGCATGACAACGATGCCACAAGACAGCAATATGACGGATCTTTTGATTATCGGTGGCGGACCTGCAGGTATGTTTGCTGCTTTTTACGGCGGAATGCGCCAAGCTTCGGTTAAACTTATCGAGAGCATGCCTCAGCTTGGAGGCCAATTGGCTGCGCTGTATCCTGAGAAATATATTTATGACGTAGCAGGCTTCCCGAAAGTAACCGCTCAAGAGCTTGTGAACAATCTGTCCGCCCAAATGGAGCTCTTTAAAACGGACATTCGTCTTGAAGAGAAAGTACAAGCTGTGGAAAAACTCGAAGAACGTCATTTTGTCGTAAAAACGAATTTGGGTGAACACCACGCCAAAGCTGTTATCATTACAGCCGGTGTAGGAGCGTTCCAACCCCGTCGACTGGAGATTGAAGGGGCAGAAGCATACGAAAAGACCAACCTTCATTATTTCGTCAACGACCTCAGCCGCTTCAAAGGCAAGAAGGTTCTCATCAGCGGCGGCGGCGACTCCGCGGTAGACTGGGCGCTCATGATCGAGCCCATCGCCGAGCAGGTTACACTGGTTCACCGCCGTGACAAATTCCGTGCCCATGAGCATAGTGTGGAGCAGCTCATGGCATCGAAGGTGAACATCATTACACCAACCGAGATCACCGAATTGCATGGTGAAGATACGATTACGAAGGTTACGCTTTCACATATTAAGACCAAAGAGACGCAAGAGATTGAAGTGGACGATGTCATTGTCAATTTCGGATTTGTGTCCTCTCTCGGTCCGATCTCCGAGTGGGGCATCGCCATTGAAAGCAACTCCATTGTGGTGGATTCCCGTATGGAAACAAGTATCCCGGGCATTTTTGCAGCCGGCGATATTACCACCTATCCGGGCAAGGTCAAACTGATCGCTGTTGGATTTGGTGAAGCACCTACCGCCGTGAACAATGCCAAGGTTTACTTCGATCCTGAGGCCAGATTGGCACCCGGCCACAGCAGTAACATGAAATTGTAAGGGCAGCTAGAATTTTTAACTTCATCTACATCCATATTCATAGAAAAAAAGGTATCTTCGTTCCGAAAGGGGTTACACCCGCCCCGGAACCGAAGATACCTTTTCTATTCTTCAAACCATATGTAGAACTTGGTTGAAAGCTCCCACATTATATACGTATCATGTCGTAAGTTATCTATTCTATATACGAAAAATCTGATTAATGCAGGATGCTGCCGGAATCGGTGTCCAAGTTCCGTTTATGAATTTCGGCTAGCAGTAGAGTGATGAACTCTCGTTCCAACTTCAACTCAACAGCCATATGATAGGAATCGAGAAGCATCTCATCCGTCAACATAGCCATCCCTCTCACACCCCTTCCTCAAATTTCCTGAATCTATCATATCAGACATGCTAAAACGGAACAACTGTTCGCTTATCCACAACCTCTTGTGGAAATCCTGTGTATAATTTGTTGGTAAGTGTAAAAAACAGGGTCATATCAAAGTGGATTATGGGGATAAATGTTATACACAGGATATAGGGAAATTCTACTATAAAAAAAATTGATCAATTATAATATCGGTAGATTGTGGTTATTTTTTTATTACCCTATTAAAAAATCATATAAACGTCTCCATTTGGGAATATTAAACAAAAAATTCAGCTTGGTCTTGTATTAACCTCCAAAATCCAAATCTTACCCTCGTTGTCTAGTCCGTAATCAAACCCCAGCTCCCCGATTCCTGGAAAGCGGGATTCCAGTATCGTTATGCACTGTCTGGTTAATTGGCGCATTTCATTGCGCTTTTCCCTCGCATTAATGTGGGGCAGTGACAGCCGGAGTGCAGGACCACAACGAAGCAGCGTCCCCCCTTTACATATATTCGTCACAAAAAGCCCTGGGCTCGCGAGCCGCCCAAGCATGGCCCGGAATTCCCATCTCCCTCGATCCTTGACTACCTTTACACGGTAATCCAGCGGACGTCCCTGAATTCTAGCCAAATGAATGCCCTGCTGTATCATGTAGCGCCGTCTCAGCCTCATCCTGCTCAGTACGTATAACAGGGAATTCAATGTATCTACATGAACAGTACGCCTCTTATGGGTTACCAAGTATCCCGTTCCGTCTTTCTGTATTCGGATGACTCCGTTACCACCGGTTCCTATAATCGGCTTAATCACGACCATTTCGTGTTCGGCCAGCATTGAGACCAGGGTATCCCCTCCATACGACTGGGTAGCCGGAATGTAGGGAGCAACCTGCGGATCGGTCAGCAGCGCTTCCGTCTTCAACCACTTGCTGGCCAGTTGTCTTCCCGCCATGCTGCTTTCGCCTCCTTTTATTCATGACATACGTTATCCTATTCCCCTATCCGCGCTTTGTCTTGGATGATTGTCCGTGATGGTATGCCTAATAATCGAGGTTCTTGCTGCCCCACGGGAGCCTCCCTTTGCAAATGCTGTGATCTATCGTATAGTAAGAACAGAACTTTGTCCGTATTAAATCCATCACCTTGGATACCTATAAAGGAGGCTTTGTCACCTTGGCAGCGTTATTTGAAATATTGTACTGGATTGCCATTGTCGGCATGTCGGTTGCCCTAGCAGCCATCACCGTTCTTATCTTTGTCATGGGCTTCAAGTTCATCAAGGATAAGCGCAGAGGGCTCGGAGCGGGCTGCATCGTATTTTCGCTTGTGGCTGCCGGCATGATCGTGCTGATGCTGAACGATACCTTCTTCTTCCCGGTCTGAATAGGAAGAACCCCCAAAAAAGCAGCCTCTCCTTATCGCGGAGTTGGCTGCTTTTTTGGGGTTCATATGGCTACGCGGATGTTCCCGATAACGCAATAAAGACCTCTCCGACAAGATTGTCGGGAGAGGTCTTTAACTGTTGGGACTTAGGCTTTAGCCCTCTAGAGAGTCCTTATTAGCAAGGCTCCTCGTTCGGTTTGCCCGCATCCGTTGCCGTACGGAATGACGAACCGCAGCCGCAAGTGACGGTGGCGTTCGGGTTGTGGATGGTGAAGCCGCCGGTCATGCCGGATTCCTCGAAGTCGATTTCCAGACCGTTCAGGTACTTCAGATCGTCCTTCTCGACAACGACTTTCATATCCTGCAGGTCCATGTATACGTCAGCTTCCGTTTCTTGATCGTCAAAGCCCATTGCATATGAAAAACCACTGCAGCCGCCGGCAGTGACACCCAGTCGAAGGAACATATTGGGCGTTTCCTGTTCAGCAAGCATTTCTTTCAAACGTTCTGCAGCTGAGTCGCTGATTGTAATCATAGGTCACCCTCCTTTTCGTTCACTCTTTCAGTATACTCCTCTTCGCGAATTCGCTCAAGGTTGTTATGATGGCGTTTGATATGTAATGAATAACCTATTTTCATTTCCTCTATTTGTGTTGCTACCCCGAGGGGTCAGGTTTATAATAGGGAAGGAACATGGGCGGCAACTGTTGGATATTTGTCACATCCCCCGGCTAAAAAGCGGCAAAGGTTATGGCTGGTCCACAGTTGTATATTTTTTCACAAACTTACTTATTTATTCAGCCCATTATTGATGTTTGTTGTTATACCACTATAAACGGACCGTTCCCTTAGGGGAGTGATTCACTTTATGATCGCTTTTTCTGCTGGATCTTCTATGCAGGTCAAGTGTGAACAGGAGGATTGAACATGTCCACAATTGTGACACCATTTACCGATCAGAGAATGGCGGAGATCGTTGCGAAAGTCCAAAACGGCGAACGCCTGAATCTTGAAGACGGTGTGTATTTGTACCAAACCGATGACCTGCTGACCCTCGGGCAGCTGGCTAATGAAGCAAATTTGCGCAAGAACGGGAAAAAAGTTTACTTCATTGAGAATATGAGTCTCTATTTCACGAATGTATGCGAATCCCACTGCGCTTTTTGCAATTTCCGGAAAGATCAAGGCGAGGAAGGCTCCTACACCCTCTCCGGCGCTGAGATGATCGAGTATGTCGAGCAGCATATTCATCCCGGGATTCGTGAATTTCACATCGTTGGCGGACATAATAACCATGTGCCGTTCCAGTACTATGTAGACTCCCTGAAGGCATTGAGCGAGCGTTTCCCGGAAGTAACCCTGAAAGCCTATACCGCGGCGGAGATTGAATTCTTCACTCGCATTAGCGGACTCAGCACGAAGGAAGTACTTCAAGAACTGCAGAAAGCTGGTCTTCAGTCTTTAACGGGCGGCGGCGCCGAAATTCTGTCTGACCAATACCGTCAGAAGATGAAGGTGGATAAAGCCAACGTAGATCAATACCTCGACGTTCACCGTACCGCACATAAGCTTGGCATGAAGACGCATACGACCATGCTCTACGGATCGATCGAGAGCCATGAGGACCGGATCCGCCATATGCTGCAAATTCGGGATCTTCAAGATGAAACCGGTGGATTCATGGTATTCATTCCGCTGTCCATGCAGCCGAAGAATAAGAATGCAGGCATCATGCGCCGCAATTCGGCCTACGAGGATTTGAAGACCATTGCCATCAGCCGTCTGATGCTCGATAATATCGACCACATCAAAGCGTACTTCATTAATATCGGACCGCAATTGACTCAAGTTGCTCTCAGCTTCGGCGCTTCCGATGTCCATGGTACGATCCTGAAAGAACGCATCAGCCATGCTGCAGGAGCCTTGACCCCGGAAGGGCTGACACGCAAAGAGCTCGTCTGGCTCATCCAAGGCGCTGGCCGGATTCCGGTTGAACGCGATACCTTCTACAACGAGATCAAGGTTTACGAATAAGTCTTACCAGCAGGATTTAAGCAAACGAGAGACGTTCCAAAAAACGGAAAACAGGTTAAAGAGATAATATAGCGTGGGTAACCTAAGCCGCTTCCAGCGGCGTTTTTCTTGCGAATCGGCGCTCACCTTCTTATCTCTTGAGAAAGGAAGAAATTTATGAAAAAGCTCGTCATTCTCGGCGGAGGCTATGGTGGTCTTGCCCTAATTCAAGAATTATTCAGCAGCTATCTTCCTCCGGACGTGGAGGTCGTGCTCATCGACCGCATGCCATACCAAGGACTCAAAACCGAATACTACGCGCTGGCAGCAGGCACCGTGGCCGATACCGCCGTTCGTGTTAAATTCCCGGTGTATGACCGCCTCCAAATTGTATATGGTGAAGTCACATCCATCGATCTAGAGAAGAGGCTTGTTAACCTGACGAACAACGATCCCGTGGAATACGACCAACTCGCCATTGCTCTGGGATGTACGGACCGTTATCATGGCGTACCGGGCGCAGAAGAATTCACGTTTAGCCTGCAATCTTTTTCTGCATCCCGGGAAACCTATTTGCACCTGAACAACCTCAGACCTTATGGTCATGTTCATATCATTGGCGGAGGCTTAAGCGGCATCGAACTCGCTGCCGATCTTCGTGAAAGCCGGCCTGACCTTAATATCGCCATTTTGGACCGGGGACAACGGGTACTTTCTTCTTTTCCTAACCGTTTGTCTGCTTATATTCATCGCTGGTTTGAGGAACACCATGTGGATATCCACAGCGGGGTTTCCGTATCCCGAGTTGAGAAGGATGCCGTGTACAATCTGGATGTGCCTATCGCAACCGACCTGGCCGTATGGACGGCAGGCATTCAGCCCGTAAAGGTCGTACAGGATCTCGATCTGCCAAAAGACCGCAGCGGACGCATTCTGCTGAACGAGTGGTATCAGGTTCCGTCCCATCCGGAAGTGTACGTGATCGGTGACTGCGCCAGCCTTCCGTTCGTCCCAAGCGCGCAGGCAGCCGGGGCTCAAGCCGAGCAAGTGGGACATGTCATGAAAGCCTTATGGCGTGATGATACGCCAAAGGTATCTCCGCTGAAGCTCAAGGGAACCCTCGGCTCCCTCGGCAAACATGCGGGCTTTGGTCTCATGGGCAGCACGTCGGTGCTGGGACGGGTACCAAGAATATTGAAGAGCGGCGTTCTCTGGAAATCCAAGCGTCATTACTAGCAACGAACAGACTGCAGTCGCTATGTTCTTCCTTACGGAAATGCCAGGTATCCGGCGTCAGTTTTCCTCTTCGCTGTCCTGAAAGCTTTCCAGTCTGGCTATGACAACGTCAAGCAGCTCTTCAGCCGTGGGGGCCTCGACCCATTCGCCATCCACATAAGCGAAGGGCATCAGGTAGCACTGGCCGCAGCTGGTCAGGCAGCCGTATTCGATGACTTGACAATCGTACTTGGCTTCAAGCGTCTGCAGAACTTTATCCGTTCCGAAATAGGAATTGCTTGTGCAAAACTCAATGATAATGGACATTGTTATTAGACCTGCCTTAAGATTGGCATTTTATTTTGCCGGTTTATGTACTATAATATAGGGAGGAAAGGAGTTGAACAAGATGAGTGAAAACACGCAAACCACTGTATATGATGAAGTGGCTGAAGTGCTTGATAAACTTCGTCCGTTCCTTCAGCGCGACGGCGGTGACGTGGAACTGGTTGACGTTGAAGACGGCATCGTTAAGCTGAAATTGATGGGTGCATGCGGTAGCTGCCCTAGCTCCACCATTACTCTGAAAGCAGGGATCGAACGCGCCCTGGTTGAAGAAGTAGAAGGCATTCAAGAAGTAGTTCAAGTATTCTAAATCTTCTTTAACTATAAAGAGTCTTGGTTTCCCTCGTGGAACCAAGACTCTTTTTTTGAAATTAAAGAATATATAAGTTTTCAGCGGAGCATAAGCAATTCTTTAACTGCAATGATATGTTTAGGGAGCCCCGCAAAGTAAAAAGAATTTGGAATTAGCATAGCAGCATGGACTCCACTTTGTGGCGTCATTTTAGGTTATTCCGGTTTAATCAACGGACGGATCGGATCCAGCCCGCCGGATATATCCATGATATTGCCGGTAATGAAATCCGACTTATCCAGGCATAAATATTCGATCACCCTGGCGACGTCCTCCCCGCTTCCCGATCGTCCGCGCGGGGTCAGCCCGTCTTGGATGCCCGATACCTCATCGATAGTCTTCTCCTTGTTGGCTCCGCGAATATCCCCCGGACAGATCATGTTCACGGTGATTCCATACGGGGCTTCTTCCACCGCAAGGGTCTTCGTAAAGGATACCAGGCCCACTTTAGCGGCAGCGTAGGCTGAACGCTGAGGCCACGCGCGGGCTTCCCCGGCATGCCCGAACCCAAAGTGGATGATGCGTCCCCACTTTTTCTCCCGCATGGCAGGCAGAACACGGTGGTCCAGCAGCATGACGCCGGTTAAATTGCCATTCACCATATGTACGATTTCGTCGCGGCTGTACTCCGAGAATAGACGACGTTCCCGAATGAACGGCCCTGCGTTGTTCACCAGGATATCGATGCTTCCCAGCTGCTCCTCCGTCTGATCCACCAATGAATACAGCTCACGCTCGCTGGCGATATCGGCTTTAATCGCAATGGACTTCACGCCAAACCCCTCGATTTCGCGGGAGAGCGCTTCCGCTTCATCCTTGCTGTTTACATAATTTATAGCCAAATGACATCCCTGCCGGGCTAACGACAGCGCCGTCATTTTCCCTAATCCTGTCGCACTGCCTGTAATCAGCGCCACTTTTCCCTTCAAGGCTTTCCCTCCTCAGATGGATATCCTTCCTTCAGTATAAAAGATTTGATATGGCCTAACAACTTGCAAACCCGGCAGAAGGGCCCATTATACAAAAAAAGAAAGGGATTATCCATAAAGACCCACGGTCTTTTGGATAATGCCCTCTCTTCTCGAATACGATGAAACTTATGTTCAGCATCATCGAGCCTTGGTGCTCGAATTAGAATGCCGGAATGACAGCACCTTTGTACTCTTCTTCAATAAAGGTCTTCACGTCCTCGGAAGTCAGCGCCTTCGCCAATTTTTGAATGGCGTCGGAGTCCTTGTTGTCCGGACGAGCTACCAGCAGATTGGCGTAAGGGTTCTCTTTGTCTTCGATAAAGAGAGCATCCTTTGTTGGATCCAGTCCCGCTTCAAGCGCGTAGTTCGTGTTGATGACAGCCAGATCCAGCTCATCGAGCATACGCGGCAGCATCGCGGCTTCAACTTCTTTGAACTCCAGGTTCTTCGGATTTTCCACGATATCCTTAGCGGTAGCTTCAAGCTTGGTTTCATCCTGCAGCTTAATGACGCCATTCTTGGACAGCAGGGTCAATGCACGGCCCGCATTCGATGGGTCACTTGGGATCGCCACAACGGCTCCATCCTTCAGCTCATCGGCCGATTTAATCGTTCTGGAGTATGCACCCAGCGGCTCCACATGCACGGCGATCACGGACTCCAGGTCCAGTTTGCGCTCTTTGATTTCATTATCCAGGTAAGGCTTATGTTGGAAGAAATTCGCGTCGATTTCCTTGGAATCCACTTGCGTATTAGGCAGCAGATAATCCGTAAATTCCACGATTTCCAGGTTCACGCCTTCCTTTTCAAGCGCCGGTTTGATATGCTCCAAAATTTTGGCGTGTGGTGAAGGCGAAGCACCTACTTTCAAGGTTACGGTCTCTTGAGCGCCGCCTCCTGTTGTTCCCCCTGGCTCAGCCGCGTTATCCGCAGGCTTGCTGCCGCACGCAGCCAGCACCGTAACCAATGTCAAGCTGATCAATGCCAATGTCCATTTTTTCATTTTAAAAACTCTCCCTCCGAAAATATATTATTTTTTTATATTGTCTTCCTTGATGCCTCATCCATTCCGTTATTTTCTTGTAAAATGTCGGACCAAGCGATCTCCTGCCATTTGCAGCAGTTGTACCAGCACAATCATTAATACGACGGCCAGAATCATAATCTCGGTCTCATAACGGTAATATCCATACTTGATGGCCAAATCGCCCAACCCGCCGCCGCCGACTTGACCGGACATCGCGGTATACGAGACCAGGGTTACAATCGTAATGGTCATCCCAGCCAGCAAACCCGGGCGAGCCTCCGGAAGGAGAACCCTCCATATGATTTGGCTTGTCGAGGAGCCCATGGCATGAGCCGCTTCAATGACCCCTTTGTCCACCTCATTCAAGGCGGTTTCCACGAGTCTGGCGAAGAATGGCGCCGCGCCTATCACGAGCGGTGGAATGGTTCCCAGCACGCCATAAGAAACACCCACAAGCGATTTCGTAATCGGAATCATCGCAACGATCAGGATAATGAACGGAATCGAACGCAGGATGTTCACAATGAACGACAGGATCGAGTATCCGAAGCGTACCAGGCCGGATGTGGATCTAGCGGCCATGTAGAGCAGCACGCCAATCGGCAGTCCGATAATGAAGCTGAACAATGCCGATGCCCCCAGCATCCGAAGGGTATCCAAGGTTGCCGTCCATATTTCTTTCCAGTCGATCTGGGTAAAATCGAGTTCGAACATTAATGAATCACCTCCACGTCTAATCCTTGCTCAAGGAGCTTCCGAATCGTATCTTCAATAGCGCCCTCTTCCCCTTCAAAACGGACAATGAGTTGGCCGTACGGCGTTTCTTTGATCGTGGAAATGGTACCCTGCAGAATTGCAAAATTCACGCCCGTCTCATGGACGGTATGGGACAGAATTGATTCGTACGTTTTCGATCCAAGGAACGTAATCTGCACCGCCCTTGAAGGTCCGTTTGTCTGTCCCTGGATGGCCAGCCGGAGCGCTTCGCCGCTGTCCATCTCCTGACGGATAAATTCCTGGGTTACCTCATGCTTCGGCTTCAGGAACACTTCCGTTACCGGCCCTTGCTCCACGATGCCGCCTTGATGAATGACGGCGACCCGGTCGCATATGCTCTGAATCACATGCATTTCATGGGTAATCAGCACGATCGTCAGATGAAACTTTTTGTTAATGTCCAGCAGCAGGCGCAGGATCGAATCCGTCGTCTGCGGGTCAAGAGCCGAAGTGGCTTCGTCGCACAGCAGTACTTCCGGATCACTCGCGAGCGCTCTGGCGATGCCCACCCGCTGCTTCTGGCCCCCAGATAGCTGAGACGGGTACTTGTCCCGATGCGCCTCGAGCCCGACCAAGGCCAACAACTCGGATACTTTACGTTCCAGTTCGGCGTTCGGCGTCTTGATCAGACGCAGCGGAAACGCAATGTTATCGTACACCGTCGCCGATGACAACAGGTTAAAGTGCTGAAAAATCATGCCGATTTTGCGGCGTTCCGCCTGAAGCTGCTTCTTGCCAAGCGACGTTAAGTTCTTACCGTTCACCCACACCTCGCCCGAGGTAGGACGCTCCAACAAATTGATACAACGGATCAATGTACTTTTACCTGCACCGGAGTGTCCGATCACTCCGAAAATTTCTCCTTTTTCAATCGACAAATCCAATTCGGACAACGCAGTTGTTAAAGTTCCGGCTTTTCCGTACTGCTTCGTCAATTGCTTGAGCTCAATCAATCCGATAATCCTCCTTTTTCCATAGCTTCATATCTATTTACCCAAAAGAAAAGAGCCTCTTTTTGTAGAATCAAAAAGGGCCCTCTTTACGTAAAAGTCAACGCCTTTTCTCATCTGTCAAAGCCAAAGGATATCCTGTAGCTTTGAAGGAATTAGCACCATGTCACTCCATGCGTCATCGCGTTAAGCAATTACACGCTGGAGTCGGTTGCCGGGCTTCATCGGGCCTGTCCCTCCGCCTCTCTCGATAAGAAAACATCGATATGAAATTTTTCCGATTAATTTGATCTGATTTGATAACATTTAATGAATGCAATAGTTAGTATAGATTCTTTTCAGGTTTTTGTCAAAAGGAATTTCATGGCGATTTTGTGCCTAAGTCCTGACTCCATTTTTCGCCCAAAGCTTGTTCGTATATTTATAAGAGGCCGCCAGACTCCGGCATACCATATCAACGCCCTGTTTGAGATCGTCCAGGTGCTGGCCGATATCCTCCAGCTCGATCTTGTCCGACAGTCCTTGATGACGCTGCCACAAATCATCCTGCATCTCGGAATTCATGTAATGGATTTCGGCGTTGCGCCGTTTCCGGAGGGTGTTCAGCGGTGTTTTGTAACGATCCTTGATCTCCTCCAGCTCTTTGGCCAGCTCTCCGTGGGCCTTCAGGAATTTAAACTGCCGCAGGACCGTAAAATAAGAGAAATGTGCCTTCACCTTGGAGGTATGAAGATCATACAAATCGTTCAACACCGTCCCCAGCTTGTCAAGGATCGAGAATACGCGGATGAAGCCGTTTTTGTAAAAATACACATACCGCTGATATTCCCCTTGCTCCTGAATCGACATGTCATCGATGTAACCCGATTGGATCGATTGGCTGAAATGCCGGGCCGCATTCCAGCTCTGTTCCAGCTCATCCAGGGAAACGATCAACCCCCGGGTCCAAATCTCAAGCTTGCGAAAATCATGCGTCGGATCCTGATTTTTCTCCATTTCCTTCTGCAGCAGCCGGGTTGTTTGGACCATCGATTCGATGGCTTCCTCAAGCAGGCCGTTATTCTGCCGGGGCTGTTCCCCAAGTAGCATTCGAAGCATGGCGGTACCCCCTCGCGTCATCAGATTAACCTTGGTTCTTGGATCGCTATTTGCCAAAATAGGGATTCCACCGCGTTTCAACCGTTTTCACGATATCCTCACGCGGGAATAACTCATCCGGGTATCCCGGTTTCATTCGTTCATCCATCAGGGGATTGTTCTTATAGGATGCCCCCGAAATGAGCAGACAACCCCCATCTCCTTGATATCGGACACGTCTTGCGGATGGCTTGGTTATCATCGGCTCCCCCTTACTATACAACAAAGCCCTCGAGGCAAGGCTCGGGGACTTTGCATAAACGATGTTGCTTGAAATTCGATCTTTTTTTTGCTTTTTTTCTTATACGATCTTTTCGCTTGGCATGCTATGATCCTGCCGCATTTCGGCTTTAACCGGCCTGCTGAGCTGCCAAACCCTGACACTTAAATAACACAGTACGCCGAATAAGGCGGAGATCAGCAAGGTATGTCCCAGTGCGGAGAATACGTAAACCTCCTCGTTATGCATCGTTGCCATAATGAGGGCGCCGCTGAACACCTGCAGCAGACAGAGTACGGTTGCCGAGATGCCCAGCATCTGGATCTCCCGGTTGTCGCGGTTGCGCCAATATGCAAAATGCCCCATCACCGCCACAACGATCAGCAGCAGAAGCGCCGCCACGCGGTGCATAAAGGCGATGCCTACCCCTCCGCTCAGCTCCGGTATCACTTCCCCGTTACACAGCGGCCAGCCGGAGCACCCTTCCCGGGAATCGGTATGGCTAACGAATGCACCGATATAAACCACGATGTAACTGTACAAGGCTGTGCCCCATACTAAATTACGGAAGCCCTTGCTTACCCGAGGCAGACGCTCCAAGTCTATGGGCCCCTTCGCCTGTTCTACCCGCCGCATACCCAAAGCCAGCATGACAGAGCTAGCAAAGGCAATCAGCGAGAAGCCAAAATGCAGCGCCATAATCGCAGCCGATTGAGGCTTAACCACCGCAAGCGCACCCATGATCGCCTGTACAATAACGAATACCGAGGTCCCGATAACATAAGCCATCAAATCCCGGCGATCCCGCTTGTACTTCCAGAACGCAATCAGCGAAGCGAGCGCCGCCAAACCCGCCATTCCGCTAACGGCCCGGTGTGAATACTCAATCATGGAGGATACCGTGTAAGCGGGAACAAATTTACCGTTGCACAGCGGCCACTCCTGACCGCAACCGAGTCCCGAGCCCGTCTTTGTCACAACCATGCCACCGAACGTCGCGCAGAACATAACTAAGCATGTTATGTAACTCAGCCATTTTAGTTGTTTATCATTCACTTATCTCACCTGCTGCTCCTAATCATTCACTATTTAAACCTTTACAGGATCGCATCGTACACAGTCCACATTTCATTATACCTGATTCTGCCGCCACGGTCACTTGAGCGATTGTGACAAAATGTTCAAAAATGAGAAAAACCTTCATGATCCAGGTACTTGACTTCATCGCCATATCTTTATTCGATATATAAAACAACACCGCCGCCAGTTATAGATCAAGGCTGCGGTGCTATGGTCACCCTTACTTATGAATCGTACTGTATACGTCCACGGCACGCTGCAGGAAATCTTCAATTTCCTCGCGCGATTTGCGGAGTTTGTTAACATAGCGAACCAGCTCGCGTCCATCGGAGTATGCAACAAAGCTGGGGATACCCAAAATATTTTGCTGCTGACTCACGTCACCGACAGCATCGACGTCAACCTCTACCAGAGTCAATTGGTTTGAGAACTTCGTCTCAACCTCCGGCATGAATGGATCGATAAACTTGCAATCGCCGCACCAGTCTGCTTTAAATACGGCAACAGTCAGTCGCGGAGACTGGATTGCAACCTGAAATTCTGCTTCCGAAGTGATTTTTTCCATTGATTATCTCCCCTTTACGTCGAGTTCCTTCACCCTTAGTGAATCAAAATGTTGAGTGGAAGTCAAATTTTAGAGCATACTGACATTATGATGTTCACAGGCAGGGATTAACCATCAGAAAGTGCAGGTGACCCCCGAATGCACTCGAACGGAGTCAAAAATAAAAAAAACCAGGGCAAGGATGTATGGTCATGGGCGTCAGCCATTCCGCAGGCCCTGACAGAATCATGGTCGGGGATGATTGCATCATGGCGATTCTCCTTAAAGCTCCGGACAAGCAGACACGAATTGCAATGGGACCCTGCAGCGGTAAGGGGAATTCGCGTAAAGCTCAAGGAAATCCTATACTCCCATCCCTATCTGCAGCAGAGCGTTACCAAGTTTCCGCTGCCTTCCATGCAAGGGTATAGCGATATTCGGATTCATGAACCAGGTGCAGATGTTCAGCTATCCCAAGAAGAGCAGCAGTTGATTCATCATATTCAGGAGGCCGCAGCCGCAGCCAACCGGAGCAACGTAACGCGTACGCAAGCCTATTTGGACTGTTATATATCGCATCCTGAGCTGCATTGGGCTTTGCTGGCCCATATGGTATCGCGTAATGCCGGGTGGAATATGAGCGATCTGAAAGGCGGATTGATGTCGGATCTCACGGATCCGACATTCAAGAGCAATCTGTACCGTTTCCTGGAGCGCTGCAATGCGCTGATTTTCCAGGACGCCTACCCCCAGCTGCTTCTCTATATACACAGTCGAAATAAAGGCAAGCCCCTATTTCATTTACTCCCCCACTTTCATGTTTCATCGTTCATGACACCGTTCTGGGAACAGTTCTGGCAGGATCAGAGCAGTTCGCTGCTTACGGTGGCACTCATCATTAATGAACAGAACTATATTGAGGGGCGTGTGGCGAGACATCCTTTTTACCAACAACATATTCTGGAGAATCCCTTCTTTCGGATGCATGAGCTGACCCGGTTGAATCAAATCGTGTTTCCGCTGGGTCAAGTCCAACGAACAGAGTCGGGGGAAAGCGCTGGGCCAAAGCTCCTATCCCCAACCAGGCCGCTGGCCGGACTTACCATCCCCAAGTTTGACGACCTGTCCATTCGGATCAAGGCTGGCCGTTCGCTGTATGCTTTATTGTTTGGGTATGAGGAGATTTACCGCGCTGTGCTGGCCTTCGCGCGATCCACCAAGCACCAAGGATCGCGCGCTGAATACTGGCCGGGCTTATTTACGCCGACCCTTGAGCAAGCCATGAATCATGGCCACGCGGGATCTGACCTCATCACTTCCGAATGGCTCCCGGGTGGCCAACGTCTGTACAGCCCTTATCTTGAGGAGATCTGGGAGGATGACCCCCCCGAGCCGATTCCCCGGTACGACTGGTTTCAGGGCCGTGCGATGTTTAGGCATATCCGCAAACCGTTACGGCCGCTGCTGCCGGATATTACCCACGCCCATCGGGCCGCTCTGGAGAAAACCTCCATCGTGCATGATGTGTCTGATCAGTTCCATCCGCATTAAAATGAAAAGAGACCGTCCCGATACTGCAAGGAAGGTCTCTTTTCGGTTCTATTTACCACGATAAGTGCGTGTTCAAAAAGGTCGATTTTCAGCACCGAACGTTTGGGTACGTGAGCACCTGATATGTTTCCGCAGGAAACATGCTTCGGAAGCTTTTACTTAGGCCCGGCTGAATTCAAGATTCGATGCAGAGCTGCTTCCTGATTCCCTTCGTGTTAGATATAGAATTTATGAGTTATCAGTGGAACTGATGAAATTCTATATCGCAAGAAAACCTACCTATGCATCGCGGTCGCTCATCCTTGAAGTGGCCTCGATAGAGGTTTTCTTATCAAAAGCGGACTTTTTGAACAACCTCTATAAGTGAAACTTAGTCTATGTCTCTATCCCCGCTCCCGCATACGTGCAGGCTGCAGTCTCATAAGCGGACGGAACACCTTCTGCAGTAGGCGCGGGTAACTGCTCAGCTCCGATTGCCGCAATACGCCAAACACCACCAGCAGGACAAGATATATAATGACTACGGCCACGCCTACAACCAGGCAAGTCAGCAGGAATGCCAACCGTGCCGGCATGACATCGACCATTTGAATACCGGCCAGATTCAGGCCATATCCGATTCCCCCGGCAGCAATCACCGTCAGCACGAAGCCCGTCCAGCGTTTGCCCAGGATGGAGAAGGATACAATCCTTTTAATCGATCTTATATTCAGTATCGTAATGACAAGGAAACAGAGCGCCGTGCTCCCTATGATCCCGTAGATTCCAAAGAACGGAGCAAGCAGGAAGCTGGCTGCAAGCTTGACCACAACCCCAACCATCACGTGAATCATCGAGAGCTTGGCCTTGCCGATTCCGAGAAGAATGGAATTTGTGGTCATCATCGTGATTTGGAAAATCGTACCGAACGTCAGAAATCCAATAATCCCGCTGCCGCCCAAGGAACTGAACAGCAAACCATTAATGGAATAGGATGCCACGCATAGCGCAATCACCATCGGCATGCCTGTTAAAATGGCAATACGCATAGCCAGCGATACTTGCTGTTCCAGATGCTCCTGATCTTTCTTCGCAAACGCTGCAGAGATGATCGGAATGAGCGAGGTGCTCAGGGCAATGGCTAGAATCGGCGGAATCCCCGCGACGCTCTGCGCCCGATTTCCCAGTACAGCGAGGGCTGCAGTCGCCTGTTCCAAACCAATCTGTCCGATCAACAGCGGCTTGACGATCGAGCTGTCAATAAAGTAAACAGCCGGAACCGCCAGGGAAGACAGCACAATCGGTATAGACAACGTGAATATATCCCGGTATATCCCGCCAAGCGGAATGGAACGGTCCGCTGCCGGCATCTTGAGCTCACGATCACTTCGACGAAGTTTAACCGTGAAGTACAGCATGACTGCAAATGCTCCGATACTGCCGAGTACGCCCCCGAAGGAGGCGCCGGCTGCAATCCAGGTATCGTCGTAACCCATCCGCAGCAGCACATAGGCCAAACCGATCGCTGTCACAACCCGTGCAATCTGCTCAATAATCTGCGATATGCCGCCAGCCGCCATATTATTGCGTCCCTGGAAGTATCCCCGCATCATGGCGATGGCCGGAAACAGCAGCAGCGCTGGGGCCAATGCCTGAATGGCCGCGGCGGCCTCCGGCTGCTTAGCAATATGGGTAGCATAATAAGGGGCTCCGAAATAAAGCAGCAGCGTCATGACAACGCCTGCTGCTCCGGCAAAAATAAGCGCAGCATGATAGACACGACGGGCCTCCGCTGGCTTGTTCAAAGCATGGCGCTCAGATACCATTTTACTGAGCGTGCTGGGAATGCCGGCCGTTGCTACCGTTAACAGCATTAAATACACGGCATTGGCGATCGTAAATGAGGCATCCCCTATATCATCCAGCATATGCTCCAGCGGCACCCGCTGGACGAGCCCCAGTACTCGGGCTACCAACGCAGCAGCGGCCAAGATGATCGTACCTTTAATAAATGACTCTTTCTTTGACAAAACCGTACCCTTCTTTCTCCTCCAAAGCGCCTCTTACAGCGATTCCTAAGCGTCTATTAGAAAATCCAAATGAAGAAAATAACAATCATCGCGAGCTGTAAAATAACCTTCACCACAATGCTGCTGAACAATCCAATGACCGATCCGAATCCAACCTTCATGGATTTGCTCGGTCCCGAACCTGCCAGCATTTCACCCAAAAATGCTCCGAGGAACGGTCCGATAATCAATCCAAAAGCGGGAATAACGAACGGCCCGATAATTAAACCGATGGTGCTGCCCCATATCGAGGCTTTGGAACCGCCGAGCTTCTTAACCCCCCAGGCGTTAACCGCATAATCGGCAATGAAGAGCACCACCAGAATGATGGTCTGAATAATCCAGAACCATGAATTGTAATGCTCGAATGTAAAGAACCAGCCGTAAACGAACAGCGCCAGATAAATGGCGACAACCCCCGGCAGAATAGGGTAAATCGCTCCGGCCATCCCAATGATAAACAGAGCGATAACGATAATCCAGCCCAATATGTCCATCAACATCTCACCTTTCGATCAAAATATGATCCCTGATGACCTCAACGATGCCGTCCTCATTGTTGCTGGAAACCACAAGGTCCGCTTCATCCTTAACCGTCTGCTGGGCATTGCCCATCGCCACGCCGAGGCCGGCCTGCTGAATCACAGCCAGGTCGTTCAAGCTGTCGCCTACGGCTACGACTTCGGACATGCTAATGCCGAGCAGCTCGCACACCTGTCCGATTCCGGTCGCTTTGTTAACGCCCTGCGGATTGATTTCCAGGTTATCCGGCGAGGAGTTCGTGATCTCCAGTCCGCCCATATCCTGCAGGCGCATCAAAATGTTGTGACGCACCTCATGATCATTCGTGGTGTAACCGAATTTCAGCCATTCCTGATTCGCGATATCGTCGGTCCAGTTCTCAGAGTTATACAATCTTTCTACTGAATACGCCCAGAACCATGATCCGGTTTCAATGGCCAGTGCGTGCATTTGCTCCACGAGCTTGCTGTCGAGCAATGCGCGGCGGTGTAATTCATATGGCGCACGCCATACCTCGCCTCCGTTCACCGTTACCATCGGTGTCGTCAGTTCAAGCTGTTTGGCATACGGATACGCGTCCTGAAACGGCCGGCCTGTCGATAGACAGACATGAATGCCGTGCCCTACCGCTTCCTTGATCCACTTCACCGTTTCCTCAGACACTTCATGATCGTCCCGCAGCAGCGTACCGTCCATATCCAGTGCCAACAATCGATATTTATGTTTCATGGTATTAACCCCCTTACGAATCACAAGCAAACATAACGACATTTTACCACAAAAGGCATGGCGTCAAAACATTTCCCCTATGAATAGCCGCCCCGGACATGCCAAAACTGAGGTAACGCTAGCCTCAAGTAGTATTTCCCAAGCTCTCGAACAAAGCACACGACCCTTGAAATAAATGAGCAATGTAAAAGAAAGAATATGAATACCTATATGCTACGATATTACTGAAGACAACCCCGAAAGGAGTCATAAAATTCATATGACCAAACTCAATGAGACACCTGTCGTGACGGCAGAGATGTTGATTCGAAGACCCGTTTCAGAAGTATTCGAGGCTTTCATCGATCCTGAGATTACAACCAAGTTCTGGTTTACCAAAAGCAGCGGCAAGCTGGAGGAAGGCAGCCATATTCGCTGGGATTGGGAGATGTACGGGGTCCATGATGACGTGTACGTTCAACATATCGAAGTCAATCACCGCATCGCGATCGAGTCTTCGGACCAGACCAAAACCGAGTGGACATTCACGCCACGGGGCGATCATGAGACCTTCGTTGCCATTACCCACTCCGGATTTACAGGCAATGCGGATGAAATGGTACAGGGAGCTATTGATTCCATGGGAGGATACACCATGGTACTCTGCGGCCTCAAAGCGCTGCTGGAGTTTAACGTCGTCCTTAATCTGGTGGCGGACAAAGCTCCAGACGCCCATGTGTAACGGATAAAAAAACGGCAGCCAACCCATTGAGGGCACTTGGCTGCCGTTTTTGAAAATATCCTCTTATTCGTTACTGCCATCCCCATTCTCACCCTCGGTTTTTTTAGGATGAGGCGTACCGTCGAGTCCGTAAATCTCGTCATACGCGTCAAAAATTTTACGGGCAACCGGCGCGGCACTCTGGGAACCGAAGCCTGCTTCCGGAATGACCACGGCGACGGCCAGCTTCGGATTTTGCCGTGGAGCAAAGGCGATGAACACCCCGTTCTCCACCCGGATCCGAGTACCGTTTTTATAAATATCCTGCTCGGATGTTCCTGTCTTCCGTGCAAAATCATATTTAAAATCTTCAAATGCTCGAAGTCCTTGCGTATTCATCCCTGCAATGACTTCATTCCAGTACTGCTCTGGGAATTCCGCTTTATTTAATACCTCGCGTTTGAATTCCTTGATCACATTGCCGTCCTGATCCACAATCTTGCTCGCAAGCTGCGGCCGAATGCGTTCTCCCCGATTGGCAAGCGTGCTGGCATACTGCGCCAATTGGAGCGTCGTATATTTACCGGACTGTCCGAAGGAGGCGTACGCCATGGCAGCCAGATAACTCCCCGCCTGCTCGATGTTGGTATATTCGATGATGCCTTTATGCTCCTTCGGCAGACCGGATTCGGTTGATACCCCAAGCCCGAATTTCTTCATGTACTTATCCCATACATCAACGGATTCGGAGCCGTACTTGTTGTACAGCTTTTCCCCAATCCAGTCAACCATAAAGGCATTGGAGGAATGCTCGATCGCTTTTCTTGCGTTCAGGGACCCGTAGGCTTTACCGCCGGAGTTCCGAACCCTCGTATTATCTTTACCGAAGAATGCAGCACCTGAATCAGGATAGTAATCGTTCGGCCCAAACAAGTTTTCGTTAAGCCCGATGAGCACCGACAAAGGTTTCATCGTGGAGCCGAGCAGCACGACCGATTCCAGATTGTTGCCGGAGCGCCCGGAACTGTACGGAGAGATCGTACCGTTGCCGTAATACTTCATGACGGTTTCCCAATCGTCGGTTCCATTCTCCCATACGTTGGGGTCATAGTCCGGCATGCTGGCCATGGCGACAATGTTGCCGGTATCCACTTCCATCGCTACCGCATAACCCGTGAGCGCATTCGGATGCGTTTTGCCGGAAACCGGATTGGTGTGCAGCCATTTCAGCTGATCGATGATCGCCTGCTGCGTAGCTTTTTGGATGTCCTTATGAATCGTCGTATGGATGTTGTAACCCTTCTCCGGGGCAATCATGGTCGGTACCCCGTCCGCCATGTTCTGCGGATTAATCGGAATGCCGATATATCCGTTCTTGCCGCGCAGCTCATCCTGGAACATCATTTCGAGTCCGTCTACGCCGACCTTCTCCTGCTCCGTGTAGATAAGTCCCGGATCCTTTTGCTTCTTGTTCTGCTCATCGATCTCCTTATATTTATCCAGTGTCTTAATGCCTCGGAACTCTTTCAAATAACCAATCGTTTGAACGGCGATCTTGTCCGGGTTGTATTGACGCTGGCTCTCTTCCACGACCTCGACTCCGGGATACTCGTTCTTATGCTCCATAAAGTAAGCCACTTCTTTAGTTGAGAGATTCGCCTTAATGCGTCTTGGCTCATAACCCGGCTGCTTGTTAAACTCCAGGTCCAACGCTTTGATCACATCATCCACCGTTAGCTTCTCTGCTTTCGGATCACCGTATTGATCGAAGACCCTGACCATTTCCTCGGCCAGCTTTTCGATTTCCGGACGGTTCTTCTTCCCTCGTTCGGATGAACTGTAATCCTTTAACAGCGTTAAATACAGTGCTTGGGAGGGTGTCGAGTAGGCAAGCGGCGTTCCGGAAGCATCAATGATGCTGCCCCGGATCGGCTGAAGCGGGAAATTTTTAACCTGTCCGCCGGTTTCGAGCTCTTTTAGCTCAGGTCCTTCAACAAACTGCAGTATAGCAAGGCGTATAATAATGACACAGAATATGATAAAAGTGCTGAAAAAAAATAGATTAACCCGCAAGTTAAACTGACTGCCGGCATCTTGTTCTTCTTGTTTGCGCTTATCCGGCCTAAACCCTTTCACGTATGCTTCTCCCCTTTATCCACAATCACATAAACCCATATTAACATAAACGCCCCCCCACTTCATCTGGAAGGGCCCTCCTGATGAGAAAGGGCGGACTTCCCTTGCTCCAAAGTCCGCCCTTCTCCATATCAACACACGATCAAAACACCTGCTCCTTAATATGCGTTTCATTAAAGCGAGGCGGGTTAAACCAGTTTCCGCTCTGTGCCCAGGTCGGGTCCAGCGGTATCCATCGCTTCTCTTCACTCAAGTAGACCTCATTCCAGGCATGCGGACCATAACCGCCTTGGCCATTATATCCCCTGCCGGTTACGACCCGGACTTTCAGATCCTGAGACCGGGCCATCATGGCATACAGCCGGGCATAATCAATGCACACGCCTAACCTGGTGTCATACGTATCCTGCGGTGTCTGCTCTTTCCATATCCGCTGCTCTTCGTACAAGGTCACTTTGTCGTGATCATATGTTATCCGGCTGCCAACCCAATCATAGAGCTTTCGCGCTTTCTCTTCATCGGTTGACGAACCCTTTACAACATGGGCTGCCGTCTGCTCAATGCCCTCGGGAATCTTGTGGTCGATGACCTCATACTTCCGCTGAATGATCCCGTTCAATTCTTCCTGAACCGATTGGGTAAAGACCGGCAGCTTCTCGCGGACGAGAGAGCCCGATAAAGGCTCTATTACTGCCTTCGCCCCCTGTTGATAAACGGGTGAAGCCTCAACGTACCGGCTAAAGCCGTGATCGGGATTCAAACTGACGTAGATGAATAAGATCGCAATAACAATAATGCTCCGCGCTGCGCCCATGATGACGCCAATTCCCGCACCTGTTAGCCGGCTCAGCAGCGATGCCGATGTATCTTTTCTCGTTTCGAAGAGTCCCAGCCTGCCTCCCATAATCAGGGACACGAGCAGACGCAGCATAAATACGATAAGGGCGTAACTTAACATAAACAGCACCGCAAACCGCAGCAGCGGGAAATCCGCCAGCGATTTTACGGCTGTATAATAAATCTGTTCCCAGAAGCGCAGCTCTCGATTCGGTAAAGTGGAGACCGTACCCAGCCAATCGCCTACTTTAGGTGATAACCATAATGTAAAAGGAACGGAGATCGCAAGCCCGACCAGGCGCAGCACCGCATCCCCCAGAAAAAAAACAAGCTTCCCGGCTGACCGGGAGGCTCCGCGACTCCATCCCTGTATTAGTGAAAAAGCCACAATCAGCAGCAGCAAGATGGTGATTCCGTTTCCACCCAGCACACTATCCTTCCATGCCGACATCAACGGTATCCCCTCCTCTCCCCATGATGTCTTGTCAACCGATGTAATCGAGCTGCAGCACGAACAACGCTGCCGCCCTCGTACATTCGCTTCCGATTGCGTTGTTCTATCTTTTTTTATTTAGAGGCCGTATTGCTCTTGGCATCGTCGATAAAGTTCTGAATCGTATCGTTGATATCCCACTTCCCTACCGAAACTCCGCGGAAAGTCACTTCAACCTCTTCGGAACCGGCGCTTCCTTTCAGCTCCAGATTGGGAGCTTTAATGGAGTAGGTACCGTCCTCGTTCGAGGTATATTTCGCTTCCTTCGCTTCTTTCATCATCATGTTCAGCGCTTCTTTTTTTATCGTGTCTACCGTTTCTTCCTTCACCGTGGTTACAACCTCGCCGATTTTATCTAAGGAAATTCCGCTGTACACTAACAATCCCACGATAATAAGTACGGCCAGCGCCCACTTAATGACGGTTCTCACCACGTTCAGCACAATAAACAAGATAATTAAGGCGATGGCAATGACCAGCCAGTTTTGTTTGAGAAATTCAATCCAGACCTGAGTATCCAATACAATTCACTCCCGTTCATCGTTTCAAAAGCGGCGGTTCATGGCCGTCTTATTAATTATACATGATACCCCGCAAAGCTGTCAGCCAACCGGGTCTTTTCACAAAAAGGTATAAGCTTGCCCTTTCGAACGTACAAGTAGTAGTAACAATATCAACTTGCCGGATAGGAGGGTGCCATATTGAAAACCGCTTTATGGCTCTATATGTTTTTGTTTCTGGCGTTTTTTGATTTGCATGCTCAGTATCCTGTACTGACGCCTTTTGCCATCTCTCTTGGCGCAGCCCCTACGTTTATCGGCTGGATGATGGGCATTTATGCTCTGACCCATCTGCCTGGCAATCTGCTTGCAGGCAATCTGATCGATCGGCACGGCAGCAGACGCTACATTATTTTCAGCTTAACCGCCGCTGGTGTGATCCTGCTGCTCCAGGCTCATGTCCAATTGCCCTGGCAGCTGCTCGTGCTCCGCTCAATCAGCGGATTCGTTCTGGCCTTTTTGTCACCGGCCTGTCTGGCACTGCTTGCGTCACTCTCCCGGGATCCTGTTACGCAAGGCAAATATATGTCCGGTCATGGCGTAATACACACTCTTGCCTCCGTCTTGTCCCCGGCCGCCGGCGCTTTCATTGTAGCCAAAGCAGGATTTTCCGGTACATTCCAGAGTCTGGGCTGGCTTTTGATTTTCACCGGTTTGATGGCGTTTCTTAGTCTCCCGAAGCCTCTGTCAGCCACTGCTAAGGATAAAGGTCAGGCTGCTGTTCCGATCAACAACGGGGCACCGGCGCGGCTTCCTTTTAGCTTGCGTTTATATTTGATTCCGTTTGCTATCGCATGCTCTCAAGGAATCCTGTTTTTTGAAATACCGCTGCGAGAAAGCGGGCTGGCAAGCATTATGTCCACCGGACTTCTATTCTCCGTCATTAGTCTTGGAGCTTTGGTCACATTAAGCATGCTGTTTCTTAATCGTTATGCGCCCCATATCAGAGTAGCCATCGGCGTATTGGGGCTGGCGATTTGCTTCTACGCTCTGGCCGCAGCTGACCATGTACCGATTATGATCATCCTGTTTGCACTCGGGCTAGCTAAAGGATTGCTGTTTCCGGCATTATCCTCATTGTTCATCGAGCTAAGCGGCGGAGGCAGACTCGGGAAAGTATTCTCATTTCAATCCATCGCCATGTCGCTTGGTTCCTTTGTCGGCCCTATTGCGGCTGGACAGCTCCGAACGGTGGTGTCACCTTATTTCATCGCGTTTCTGATGCTGATGACCGTTCTGCTGCTGCTCCCCAAACGCAATCGTGAAGCCCCTTTAACGGCCATCTCACCGGAAGCCCCAATCTCAACCGTCTGAGGAAGCTGTATCTGGCTTGAGTCAGCGCCCAAAAAGATGCGGATGGGCCAACACACAGTCCATATGGGTAAATCCACATAAGATACAGTGTGGCAAATGACCACGTACATCTAACCAAGGGGTGAAGTAATCATGAGTCATGTTCATCATCATAAACATTGTCATACAGGAGGCCATGGAAATTCTGTAGGAATGGTTCTTGTATTGTATATTCTGCTCGTCATCATCTTGAGCTGTTTCTACTAGAATACATGGGTTAATCTTGTTGCGGCCATCCACTGGATGGCCGTTTATTTTGCCTGCTTTGCATGATCGGCAAGAAACAAGTTACACTATACATACACCATTCGACATATCCATCATTCGACGGCGGATTATCATTTCCCGGGGAATGCCGCCAAGGATCTCCGTATCATGACAGAGGTGAAAAAAGATGCCGATATTCATCATCGTAGAGGGTAAGAACGACAGGAGTCGACTACGCCGATTGCTGACATCAGATATAACCATCTTGTGCACGTTCGGAACGTTAAACACCGCCAAGCTTGAAAGCCTTCATAAACAGGTGAAGGATCAAGAGGTCTATCTTTTTATGGATAACGACAGCTCCGGCAAAAAAATTCGCGGTGCCCTGCGCGACATCTTTCCTGATGCCGAACAGATTTATACGCGCCGGGGTTACGCCGGAGTTGAAGGAACGCCTGACGAGTACCTGATTGCCCAGTTAGAGAAGGCCGGGCTGGAAGAGTTCATCATTTACCCGCCTCCTGCTGAATTCTGATGACCTTGTTTTAAAATAATAAAAAGGCGTCTCCATCCTTAACGATAGAGCGCGCCTTTTGGTTTTACCTATAGGTTATTCCTTAATTAAGGACTTAATGTCCTTCACAATATCCTCGGTCTTCACTTCGGCCGGGTCTGCTGCATTATAAGTCTTCCGAATATTGTTGTCCCGGTCAACCAATGCAATGGAATTGCCATGCGTGAAATTCGTCGAGTTATTGCCGAGCAGCGGGATTTTGAAAGAGTCCTGCATCAGCTTCCGTGTTTCCTCCTGATCTCCACGAAGGAAGTACCAGCCGCTATAATCAGCATAGAAACGGTCCCCGAATTCCTTAATCTTCTCTTTTGTATCGGTTTCCGGATCAAAGGAGATGGACACGAAGTTAACCTCTTTACCGAAGAGGCCCTCTTTCTTCAAGTCTTCCTGTATTTGCGAAAGTACCAGTGTCGTAATCGGGCACACATCTGGGCAGCTGGTGAAATA
Organism: Paenibacillus sp. FSL W7-1332; assembly: GCF_037969785.1. Taxonomy (NCBI): domain Bacteria; kingdom Bacillati; phylum Bacillota; class Bacilli; order Caryophanales; family Paenibacillaceae; genus Paenibacillus; species Paenibacillus sp. FSL W7-1332. The sequence goes on from NZ_CP150209.1 coordinate 6,348,193, forward strand.
GAAGTACATGAGCTTCACCTTGCCTTTGGTATCATCCGATGTGATCGTCTTTCCATCCACATTCTCCATGGAATAAGCGGCAACCTCACGAACGATAGGAAACTTTTCTTTTCCGAATCCCAGCGAATTGTATACCAGGTAAATTGCTGCTATTACACAGACAGCGAGTAGTACCCAAGTCCATTTGTAACGTTTGAATGCATTCATGACCTTCCCCGTTCTCCCTTCGTCTCAGGCAATCCCTGTTCTTATCAGGTTTAGTGTAGCGTTTAAGCCCTTCCACCTATTAAAAGGTGGTATTGAGTATGAGAACGATCAGGCTCAAGGTCAAGTAGTTGATGGAGATAATAAATACTTTTTTGGACCAAGCTTCATCGTCCTTGGCACGGAAACCTTGGAGTGCGGCGTAGAGCCACCAAACAGCCAGGAAGAGTCCGATAACCAGAAAAAAAATACCGGCGTACCCATACGTGTACATCAGAATAGGGATCGGAATAAGTAACACCAGGTAAGGAATCATCTGATACTTCGTGCGTTTAATTCCTTTAACAACCGGCAATAACGGGAAGCCCGCTGCGCGATACTCTTCAACGCGGCGAATGCCCAGCGCCCAGAAATGTGGCGGCTGCCACAGAAACAGAAGTGCGAACAGCAGCACCGCAGCCATATCTACGCTTCCTGTCACGGCCACATAGCCGATCACCGGAGGCATCGCTCCGGAAATAGCGCCTACCGATGTGCTCCATGTTGATGAACGCTTTAGCCATAATGTGTATACCACAACGTATACGAACATTCCGATCGCTCCGAATATCCCGGCCAATACCCCTGAGAACAGGAATAACATAGCTAGTCCAACGACCCCAAGTATGATGGCATACCAAAGAACAACCTTAGGTGTCAGCCGTCCGGTTGGAAGTGAGCGATTCCGTGTGCGCTCCATCTTCATGTCGAGCTCTCTGTCGAAATAGTTATTGAAAACACAGGACGAAGCCATAACAAGCACGGTTCCGAGAAGTGTCATAATCATCAATCCAAATTGGATATCCCAACGCGATGCTAGCCAAAATCCGGCAAAAGCAGCTATCAAATTTGACCGGATGATTCCGGGCTTCGTCACCGTGATAAAATCTTTCCAAGTCCCCGCTTTATCGGGAGGTGCAGGCGCTGCCGAGGCAAGTGCTGCGGATTCTGAAGGAGCCTGGTATCTCAAGTGATTATCCACGTGTAAACGTTCCTCCTTGTATCTGTCGTTATGGAGGAAGTACTGCCTCCGCTATAAAGTTTATCATATCATTAGTAAAAAGTGTTTAGCAATCCTTCGGAATTCGTTCCATCTATATGACAATTCAGTGACATTTGGAAGCGATCTATTCTTGACGTCATGCCGTTGTTTAAGGCACAATTTGTCTATGTAGCAAAGGTGAGTGTCGATCCCGTAATATGAATACAAAGCCCGGAGCGCAATGATAGCGCTCCGGGCTTCCATACTCACGTTATGAGAAAGAGATTACAGCGTGCGGCCAGACCCCGAAAGAGCCTGTTCAGCTTGCTGTACCAAACGTTTTGTAATGTATCCACCCAGGGATCCTGTTTCACGGGAAGTATAGTTACCATAGTAACCGTCCTGAGGAATCGTTACGCCTAGTTCTTGAGCAGCCTCGAGTTTCAAACGTTGTAATGCTGCAGTAGCTTGAGGTACAACCAAATTGTTGCTGCGGCGTGCCATATTAAATATCTCCCTTCACTGAATGTCTGTTATTCCAGTGCAAGCTTGCAAACTTATTATGGCTCCTTCTTGCAACGTTATACGTATTTTTTGAATTTTTATCTTTGGAGGTTTTTTTCATATGAGTAAAGGCTTATCCCTATGGTTTGCGGTCTCTTCGATCGTCCTGCTGACCGCTTCGGCCATCTCCATCAGCTACAACGGATTTCTGGCCGTCGGTCTCGCTCTACTCTCCATTCTCAATATAGGCTGGGGATTCATCATCAAATCCAAACGCAAGCCTTCTTAAGGAAGCACCCTGCTTATTTACGAGCCAGAAAGCCCATCTTGTCCTTGACGCCATCCAGTATTTGAGCCGCAGTCTTCTGTGCCTGCTCTGCTCCCTTGGCCAGAATGTCATGGATCTCACCGGTTTGGCGAATTTCGTAGTATCTGTTTTGAAGTGGTTCCAGAGCGGCTACTACAACTTCGCCAAGCTCCTTCTTGAATGCCCCGTACATCTTTCCTTCAAAACGCGCCTGTACTTCCTGCAGGGATACTCCAGCGCACTCGGAATAAATGCTCATCAGATTGCTAACCTCTGGTTTAGCGGACGGATCATAGACCACTTCGGCCCCGGAGTCCGTTGTAGCCCGGCTGATTTTCTTGCGTATTTGATCCGGCGTGTCCAGCATCGCAATATAACTGCCCTCAACCGGATTACTTTTGCTCATCTTTTTAGAAGCATCGTCCAGCGACATAATTCGTGCGCCTACCTCCGGAATGAACGGTTCCGGCATATTGAAGTAGGAACCAAACCGATGGTTGAACCGTGCAGCTAAATCGCGCGTGATTTCCAAATGCTGCTTCTGGTCATCCCCTACCGGTACCAGATTGGCATTATACAGCAATATGTCTGCAGCCATGAGCGCTGGATAGACAAACAAACCGGCTCCTACGGAATCTTTACCCTCCGATTTGTCCTTAAATTGTGTCATTCGTTCCAATTCGCCCATATTGACCATCGTTGTCATGATCCATCCCAGCTCGGCATGCTGAGGAACATGGGATTGAAGAAAAATATTAGCACGATTCGGGTCGATTCCGGCTGCAACGTACAGTGCCGCAACCGATTCGGAGCGATCTCTAAGCGAACTTGGCTCCTGCGGTACCGTAATGGCATGCAGATCGACGACCATAAAGTAACAATCATGCTCATCTTGGAGCTTAACGAAATTTTTAATGGCTCCGATGTAGTTGCCCAGTGTCAAATTGCCACTCGGCTGAATTCCCGATAATACAGTTTTCATGACTAGCCCTCCATTTATTTACAATATTCTTTTATCCAAAGTCTGCCCCGCTCAAGGAATTATATATGAACGCAAAAAGGCCTCACATCCGCAAGGGACGTGAGACCGTGGTGCCACCCTAATTCGCTGCAGTAAACTCTAATACTTAAGCTGCAGCCTTCCATTCTTGTAACGGAGAATACCCGGCCGGCATATTAAGGAATATCAGTATAATCCCTGTTCAGCCTGGCACTCAAAGGTCCATTCAGCAAAGCGGATCCACCGGTTCACATCAACCACCGGCTTTCTGAAGGATGGGCCGCACCTGCTTACTTGTCCTTGTCATCGTGTTTCAATCATAATGGATCACTATTACATGCAATGATAAAACTCTTGCTCTCCCTTGTCAATTCCATTTTGGAATCAAGTCGTCCGATGTTTTGAAGCATTTCTTTTACCCTTTCCGTAAAAATCTGTTATGATGTGGTTAATCGTCCAGACCATGATTTCTGTTAGTAAAGGAGCATCGATATGAATCAAGTGACCAAAGGCCAGTGGAATGGTTACGACACCTATATTTTAAACAGCGGCCGTCTTGAAGTGACTCTCCTTCCTCGTCTAGGTAACAATGTCATTGGAATTAAAGACCTTGAAAATTCACGCGAAATCCTTCGAAAACCAGATGAAAGTGAGCTTGCCTTCTATCTTCAGAATCCCTATCACTTCGGCATCCCGATGCTCATTCCGCCAGGCCGGATTTCCAAAGGCCAGTTTGAGTACGGCGGAACATCGTATCAATTTGATCAAAATACCGCGAACGACAATCATATCCACGGTCTCCACCGATCACAGGCTTGGTGTGTCAGCGACATAGAGGAAGATGATGATGGGTGCGCCGTTTCGACAGAGTTCATATCATCGGATGATCCGAAATGGATCGCCCAATTCCCAGTACCGCTGAAGCTGGAAATGACCTTCCGTCTTCAGGGGGCCCGCTTATCGCAGAGTCTTCGTGTAACGAATCTGGGTTCCAGCCCTGTCCCGTTCGGCATGGGTTACCATACGTGGTTCCTGCTTGATGGCGAGCCGCATCGCTGGACGCTGGATCTGCCTGTAGAGGGTATTTATACCTTGAATAATGAACTGATCCCAACCGGAGATTTTTCACCGCTTGGCCATCTGGAACAACTGAATTCTGGACTAAACCTGAAGGAAGCCGACCTGGATACGATATTAAAAATTCCAGAGGGCAAACCGGCTGAAGCCATGCTTCAACGGGATGATGGTTATCAAATTCATTATTCGGCTGACCGCGCCTTTTTCAAGCACTGGGTGCTCTATACGAAAGGCGTCGTAGAGGACTTCCTTTGCATCGAGCCGTATACCTGGCTTCCGAACGCGCCCAATTTAAAACTGCCGAATGAAGAAACCGGTCTGATTCATCTGGAACCGGGGCAGACCGTGAACCTGAATACCCAGATCAGCATCCAAAAAACAACACCGGAGGCGGAGCAAGGGGAATAGCAAATCCCCGGTGAACCATAAGATCTTCATATACTTAATGTTTCAACAAGAGCAGCCCTTTGTTTCAAAGGGCTGCTCTTGTTTGTCTAGATAACGACAATTTCATTCGGATAATTTTACCAGCCAATGATCTGCCTCCAGCACGAATGAGATTCCTAGGATTCAGTCATAATATCCACATACAACATCAAAGGAGGTGACATGACATGGCTCAAGGTCGTTCTTCTAACAATCTTGTCGTACCTCAAGCAACTGCAGCTCTTCAACAATTGAAAGTAGAAGCTGCTCAAGAACTGGGTGTGACGCTTCCACAAGACGGTTACATGGGTAACTATACTTCCCGTGAAACAGGTTCTTTGGGAGGTTACATCACCAAACGTCTGGTTCAATTGGCTGAGCAGCAATTATCGGGTCGTTCGAACCTGTAATTCGCATCTCTTCCCTCCAGCCGTAATTAGAAAGAGGCGATCTTCTCCCCAAAGATCGCCTCTTTCGTTATATGTTCTATATGATAAATGATTTCAGGTTTCCGAAGCAGCTTCGGCATATGTATTACGAGGGTACCGAATCATCAAGTTTGCCATGTTATAGTTGGATTCAAGGACAGCATCTACAACAACAATGCCTTGTCGTATCATAAATTCATAACTGATTTCGCCGTGTGTCCAGTGGCGTTTATGTTTCAGACTTTCAAGCGCCATCGTACGAAAAGAGAATTGTTGAGCTTCACTTAGCCCCTCCTCAAGTGGAGCTATGACTCCGTTACGCCCAGCCAATGGATTGTGCCGTATGCCAAATTTACCAATTACATTATTTCGTATTTGTACAAATACTGTCCCTGAACTAAGACCTCCCAACTCTTCTTCCAGCTCTTTAAAAACGATGTCCAATTGTCTAGCCAGTGATAATTGATCTAGTTTTACCATCTCTTCTCCCCTCCTTTATTAGTAAATCCTCCCTATTATTAGGGCTTATGACTCATTATAGGGTAAAGGAATCAATGGATCAACAATATTCAACACATTTGGGTATTTATTACTAAAATTGCACAAATAATTTAGGTTTCGGCTCCTTTTTTGCGTCAACTTTCATTCTTTTACGACAAAAAAAGAAGCCCGAATCGGGCTCCTCCATAGGTTGGAAATTGCATGTATTGAGAGGAAAACGTCCTCCAAGGAAATTCTTATCTGTTATTCCGATGATAATCAACAAATCACGCCATATTCTCCGTCATTTGCAGGAATTGTTTAATGTCGGATACGCAGGAATCTGCTGCACTTTGCCAGAAATCGCGCTGGGTCAGATCCACATTCAGGTGTTTCTTCGCCAGATCCTCCACGGACATCACGCCGGTGTCGCGAAGAAGTGCATCATATTTGTCCGCAAAGCTCGGACCTTCTTCCAATGCCCGAACATAGAGGCCCGTACTGAACATATAACCGAAGGTGTACGGGAAATTATAGAACGGCGTCCCGGTAATATAGAAATGAAGCTTGGATGCCCAGAAATGCGGATGGTATGATGTCAGAGCATCACAATAGGCTTCCTTCTGCGCTTCCACCATCAATTCCGATATTTCCTCGCTGCTGAGCAGACCGCTTTTCCGCTTGTCATAGAAGCGGGTTTCGAACAAGAAACGTGCATGAATATTCATAAAGAAGGCTACGCTGTTCTGAATTTTCTCTTCCAGCAGGGCCAGCTTTTCTTCTTCGCTGCCGGCTCCCTTCACCATCGCATCAAAAACAATCATTTCGGCAAATGTAGATGCCGTCTCGGCAACATTCATCGCATATTTTTGGTTAAGCACCGGAATTCCGCCCATCAGATGCTGATGGTAGGCATGGCCGAGCTCATGAGCCAGGGTCGAAACGTTCGAGGCCGTTCCGCCAAACGTCATGAAGATTCGGGTCTGGCCGCTTGCCGGGAAGGAGGTACAGAAACCGCCAGGGCGCTTGCCGGGACGATCCTCCACCTCAATCCAGCTCTTGTCGAACGCCATTTGCGAGAAATCAGCCAATCTCGGGCTGAACTTGCGGAATTGCTCCACAATGTTAACAGCTGCATCGTCATATGAGATTTTGGTTGCGGAAGTGCGCAGCGGGGCATCTACATCAGTCCAAGACAAACCTTCCAGACCAAGCAGCTTCGCTTTGCGGTTCAGGTATTCCACAAGCACCGACTTCGTGTCTTGGATGACCGCCCACATGGTATCCAGGGTCTCACGGCTCATGCGGCCAATCGCGAGCGGCTCCTTCAAGACATCCTCCCAGCCGCGGTTCTCGTACAGCTTCAGGCGGTAGCCGGATAAATGGTTAAGGGTATCCGCACAGTAATCAGCGGAGTCTCCCCATGCCTGCTCCCACTTTTCAAACATGGATTGGCGTACTTCCCGGCGAGGATCATGCATTTTATTGAATGCCTGTCCTGCGGACAGCATGACCGTCTTACCGTCTTCCTCATATGGGATTTGGATTTTCTTAACGATGGTATCGTAGAACTCTCCCCATCCATGATAACCGTCTACGCCAAGCGATAGAGCCAGGCTCTCTAACTCGGGACTCATCTTGTCTTTGGCGAGATTACGGCTTTCGTTCAATACGAAATCAAGCTCGGACACCTTATCCGTACCGGTCCAAGCCGTCCAGAGTTCGTCATTCATACCACGGAGAACGTTATCGAATTGGTTCTTAATCGATTGCAGGGTCGCGGACAACGACGTTACCCGTCCGGATAATTGAACCGCCTTCTTGTCATTCACATTCTGCGCGGTCAGGCAGCCCACGAATGCAGAGACTTCACGGATGCGGGCATAGGCACTCTGAAACTGCTCAAGGAAGCGTTCAAGGCTTGCTGCGCCATCCATGGTATCCGGAACGGTCAGTGCTTTAACGGCTTGCTGAAGATTATGTACATCCTGCTCAAGTGTCTCAAGAAAGCTCACGAGCTGCGGTGAAGAAGAGCCTCCGGGAAATATCGATTCCAAATCCCAAGTTTGTTGAAGTGCCATTGAACATTCATCACCTTTCGAAATAAAATATGATTTCAAGCGGAATACCATTTGTGTGGACTTAGGGAAAAGTGTATAACTATATATAACTCAATTTATGTTATCCCTGTTACAACCAATTTACTGCTGGAGGAGCTAGAAGCCATGAGACCTTTGCAAATATCACCGGAGACGGCGGTTACACTGTCCAAGCAGCTGGGCGTTCCGCTGGAACAGCTGATGCACATGCCTCAGCATATATTAATGCAGAAAATTGCCGAGCTTGCCAAGAATGAAGAAGCGAAAGCAACGAAAAAAGACGATGAGTCACCATCATCGGAGAACTCATGATTCCTTTTTCCAATACTTGGCCCTATGATGTCGTCGGAAACGACGTATATGTACACAGCTGCCCATTCTGCGGAACCGACAATGTATTGCTGCCGATGAAACCCAAAGAGCTGATAAGCGTAAGGGAAGGGAAAAAGAAGCTGCTGATCTTCCCCTGCTGCCACAACAAAGTAACCGTGCTGGACAGCGACATCGACTACTTGCTCACGGATCAGCGATTACGCTGATTTCGCCGCAGAGCATGAGTTTAGCTATTCGTGTTAGTCCAACAGCCTGCTGACCCACCCTTCAGCGGGCTATTTGCATTATGACTCTGCCTTAAGTGCCTCGTTCTTCTGCTCCCGTATCTGCTCGGATATCAGCTTCCATTGCTCTCTGGATGCGCGTATCATCGCGGCGTCCATAATCTTGTCATCCTGGACCACTCTGGAGAACCATTGAACCGCCTCCTGAAACTGTCCCAGCCTGCGGTGGATCTCTCCGATCAGATACAGCAGCCTAGCATCATTCGCCCCTACCCCTTCCAGCTCGAACACTCGAACATAGGATTCCAGGCTATAACTCAAGAACCGCTTCTCTTGATCCTCGTTGCCCTGATACCGGTACAGCCAAGCGATATGATGCAGCAGGCTGGCCACAATGCGATCCCGCTCCCCGATGACTTGGGCGCAGAGGAGAGCCAGCTTGTACGACTCCAGAGCATCCTCCAGATTGCGCGAGCCGCCCATATCCCTCTTCTCCCAGCGGCATCCGACTTGCTCGTGAAAGAGCGCCTTCTGCCGTTCGTTCAATTTCAGGGTCGAGTTTTCCGTGGAGGCAAAACCGCATTCAGGACAGATCCGCACCACGTAAAAATCGGGATTCTCCGATTTATAATAAGCGCAAAAATCCGTATCTGTACGGTATGCCTTTTTAAAGCTGGGTCTTACCCTGGATGTTTCATATTCATGCTCACAGTGCGCGCAAACCACCTTGATGGAATACAAGGGTTCCAATTTCACGCCATTCGCCATCCCTTCATTCGTGTCTAATTCCTGTTTCGAAATAGGTCTTTGGAACTAAGGAGTGTTCACGAAATGGTGGGCGGGGCCGGACAGACGCTGCAGCACAAAATCACGTAATTCATCCTCCACGCCAATTTCGATTAGGGCTCCTGCCATGCAGCCAAGCCATTCTTCGGCATGGCGATCCGTAATCGGGAATTTCATGTGCCTGGCCCGCATCATCGGATGTCCGAATGCTTCCGAGAACAAGGCTGGCCCTCCAAAAAACTGGCTCAAGAACATATATTGCTTCTCCATCACCGGCATAATATCTTCCGGAAACAATGGCGAAAGCAGCTCATTTTGCTGCACTCTCGGATAAAAAGCTTCGACGAGCGAACGTACACCCTCGGCACCCCCGAGGTTATCATAGATGCTTAAGTTCGGATTCATATCCGCTAATCTCCCATCTGTTTTATGTTACGCTTTCGATTGGATGTACCTATCCATTATACCAAAAAAACGACAAAAAAAGGCGCTAAGCAATGGTTAGCACCTTTTAGAACTTATTAATAACTGCGCCAGTCCTCTTCACTCTGGACGAGAGAAGCACGTATAACATAAACGAAGGCGCATACTAGGATACCTGCGACTATGCTCATGATCATCACTCCATCCAAACATAATACGAAAGATGTGCTTTGATGTTTTTTATTATAGCACAAGATCCCCGAAAATAAAGCACAATTGTAACCGCTTTCTCATGTTTTTTATACTGTTTGTCCTATATCTTGCATAGATTTTTAACAACGGACCTATATTTCCATCATTCACATCGATGCCAGGGGGCGTATTTCTTATTATGACCATGAAAAAAATGGGCTGGCTCTTGCTCGTGACGGCACTGCTCAGCGTAATTGTCCTAATGGCTTTATTTCCCGAAGCGGCGCTCCAATCCGCACTCCGTGGCCTGTCGATATGGTGGGACGTGCTGTTCCCTTCCCTGTTCCCGTTCTTTGTTATTTCCGAGGTGCTGCTGGGGTTCGGCGTAGTCCACCTGATTGGCACGCTCCTGGACCCTATGATGAGACCGTTATTTCGTATTCCGGGGGCCGGAGGATTCGTTGCAGCAATGGGATATGTTTCAGGATACCCGGTCGGTGCCAAATTAACCGCCAAGCTATGGGAACAAAAAATGGTAAATCGGGAGGAAGGTGAGCGACTTGTCGCTTTCACCACCTCTTCTGACCCTATATTTCTAATTGGTGCCGTCTCCATCGGCTTCTTTCATGACCCCAAGATCGGTTTGATCCTTGCCTTGTCCCATTATGGCGGAGGTTTCCTTGTGGGGTTGATTATGAGATTTCATGGCAGGCATGAATCCAAAACAGCAACCGATTCACTCCGCCTGTCGCAGGCTAACACAAGCAGACTCAAGTCCGCCTTGCATGCCATGCATGCGGCGCGTGAGCAGGATGGCCGGGACCTCGGCACCCTGTTAAGACAAGCGATACAATCATCGCTTCAGCTCATTATCGTCGTCGGCGGGCTTGTGGTTTTCTTCTCCGTGTTTCTTGAACTCTGGACCCGCGCCGGCGTTATGCCTGCGCTAACTGAAGCCATCAGTTTGCTGTTATCTCTGGTTGGGATGCCTGAATCCTTATCCACTGCCATCGTAGGCGGATTGTTTGAGGTCACACTTGGTGCCCGATATGCCGGGGAAGCAGGGGCTGCAATTCCATTGCCATACAAAGCGGCCGCGGCTGCCTTTATATTGTCATGGGGCGGTTTGTCCGTTCATGCCCAGATCATTAGCATCCTGAACTCTACCAACCTCAGGTATTTCCCTTTTGTCATTGCAAGACTGATTCATGGTGTGATTGCCGCGGTCGCTGTATTGCTGTTGTGGAGAAGTGTTATGGGATCTTCGATACCGACCATGGCCCTTCCGGCTGTTTCGGATTCCGCCCTAAACGGGTATACCCATATTATGGCGGCTTTCTGCATCCTGCTCGGTTTCCTGATTGCGGTTGCGTTGTTTATTCAGATCATTCGAGGACTGCAGCAGAAAATCCGCAAATTCCCAAGGTGAACATTGTGTTCTTCTCCAAGATTGATTATCATCTTTATATAACCTTACAAAGGAGCTTATCAACTTGAGATATTATGTTCTGGACCGCGGTGACCCATTGTCTGTCGAGCTGACCCAGCAATTTCACAAGCTGGCGGAACAGCGGGGGTTTGTGCTGGATGCAGAATCTCCGGAGATTGTGGTCTCGATCGGCGGAGACGGTACGATGCTGCATGCTTTCCATACTTTTATAGACCGTATTCCTGACCTCGCTTTTGTCGGTGTCCACACGGGCCACTTGGGATTCTATGCTGATTGGAAGGCCGATGAACTGACAGAGCTAATTGATCATATGAGCGGGGAAGGCGAACACGGCAACGTGAAGCCGCGCCTCGTCAAGTACCCCCTGGTTCAACTGGAAATTCATAAGAAATCAGGAACGTCCTCTTACATTGCTTTAAACGAATTCACGCTTAAAGGCGTTGACGGTACCGTTGTCGCGCAGATTGACATCAACGACGTAACCTTTGAGATGTTCAGGGGAGACGGGATTTGCGTGTCCACGCCATCCGGCAGCACGGCTTATAACAAAAGTGTCGGCGGAGCGATGGTGCATCCTTCCATCGATGCTCTGCAGATCGCGGAAATCGCCTCGATTAACAATCGGATTTTCCGTACGCTGGGCTCACCGCTGCTCCTGCCTAAGCATCATCATTGTGATATATTCTCGCGTAAGGAACAGCGTTTGCTGCTTACCATCGATCATGTGAATATCTCGATTGACGACCTCGTATCCGTGCGCTGTCAAGTGGCGGAACAGCAGGTCAGTTTTGCACGCTATCGGCCGTTCCCGTTCTGGAATCGTGTCCGTGATGCATTTCTTGGCTAATATTAAGAAGAACGACTACCTAACAAAAGAACGGCCACCAGCATTACTGGTGACCGTTCTTTTTTATTGCGGCTGTTCAGCCGAAAGATTAGGCTCCTTGGAAGGCTTTGCGTCCTTCTCTTTGGATTCCTTAGGATCGCGTGGCTCGCGTCTGGATTCCTTCGCTTCGCGCCGCTCGCGTTGGTCCTTGTGTTCCTTGCCCGGTTTGGGGCCCTCCTGCTGGGCTTCCTTGCTTCCCTTCGCTTCCCCCTCACCCTGGGTTTCCTTGGGGGATGATTCACGAATCTCCACAGGGTCTTTGGAATTGGCATGGTCTTTGCTATCCTTCTGCTCCTTGGTTTTCTGAAGCACGAAGTGAGCACAACCAAAATTGCAGTATTCGTTAATGTAATCGGACATGCTGGAGAAGGTAGAGTCCTTGGCAGCTTTAGGATGATTATCCCGATAGAAACCTTTAAGCCGAAGCTGATTGTAACCCCAGTCTCCCACGATGTAGTCATAACGGTCCAGCACCTCGCTGTACCGCTCCCGGAAAGCTTCCAGATTCCAGCCGTTTCGATGGTCCTTTAACACTTCATAACTTTTGTTTCCGATAACGATCATTGAAAGCTTCCCCTGCCTTTCCAAAGGTTAAGACTGCACGGTCTCTTCCTTGTTGCGTTCTGCAGATTTCACTTGCTCGTGTGCATGATAGGAGCTGCGCACCAGAGGACCGGACTCCACGTGGCTGAATCCGCGCTTCATTCCCTCTTCCTTCAAGATCGCAAACTCCTCCGGCGTATAGTATTTTTCAACATTCAGATGCTTTGGCGAAGGCTGCAAATATTGGCCGATCGTCATGATATCGCAACCCACCGAACGCAGGTCGTCCATCGCTTCCAGAATCTCATGCCATTGTTCGCCGACACCTAGCATTATGCTGGATTTGGTCGGAATATCTGGCTGCATCGCCTTGGCATTCTTCAGCAATTGCAAGGAACGGGTGTACTTGGCCTTGGCACGTACCCGATCCGACATTCGCTCGACCGTCTCAATGTTATGGTTCAGAATGTCCGGCTTCACATCCATTACGATCTTAAGCGCTTCTTCGCTGCCCATAAAATCCGGAATCAGCACTTCCACCGAGCATAGCGGCAGACGTCTGCGAATGGCTTTAACCGTTTCAGCGAATATGTAGGCCCCGCCATCTTTCAGATCATCCCGTGCTACGCTTGTTACTACGCAGTGACGCAGGTTCATCTGTTCCGCCGCTTCCGCCACGCGTTCCGGCTCCTGAAGATCCAGTTCCGTTGGAAGACCCGTGTTGACAGCGCAGAATCGGCAGGCGCGGGTACAAATATCACCCAGGATCATGAAGGTTGCCGTACGGTTAGCCCAGCATTCATAAATATTCGGACAGCGAGCCTCTTCACACACCGTGTGCAGTGTCTTGGATCGCATCATGCTTTTGATTTCTTTATAATTATCGCCAGTAGTCAGCTTGATTCGAATCCAGTCAGGTTTTGGCTGTTTGGTTTTAGACAAAGAAAAAACCTTCTTTCGAATTTATTGATGTAACTCAAGACATACCCCATCGTTTGCTGTCCCATATTATATCATGAAAACCATCATATTACTTGTTTCGCATCGATATGAGATTAATCTAGTTGCGGCATGGATAAAAATCCTTGTTTCGATTCACCCTACAGTGTAGGCATGACTGTCCGTCCTTAATTATGACAATCCAAAAGGAAGGAGAAGGACACATTGAGGATTTTCCAACCATTGAGCGCAAGCGGTATTATGATTCGCTGCACTGCTGCAGCTGTGGCTGCCTTGACAGCTGCCTGCTGCATGTGCGGGCCTGCGTCCGCATCCGCCTCTGTTGCGGTCAGCACCGCTGACGATACGGTGAAAACATCGGATGTTAACGCCATTTTTGCAGACCGGAAGTCGTTATATGATGAGATTTCCACCGTTACCCAAATTCCTTGGTATCGCCTGGCTGCCATTGACCAGTATGAACGGACACTAACTAGAGTCCACCCCAAGGATCGCAAACATCCGGACCGGACGCTCGGAATCTTCATCCCCTCCACAAGATGGGCCGGGGCGTTAAATCCCAATCAGGAAGATGTAAATCCGACGTCGATCAACGTGTTTTCCGGCATCGGGCTGGATGGGGATGGAGATGGCAAGGCCGATCCGAATAATGATATCGACCTGCTATATACCGTTGCGGCAAGGCTCGCCCCCTACGGTCATGCTGCCGATGACTTCAGCATCGGACTCTGGTCATACTACCAGAATACGCGGGCTGTTCAGCGCGTCATGCAATACGCCAAAATGTACGAGACCTTTGGAAAGCTGGACTTGTTTGACCATGCATTTCCTCTCCCGGTCAAAAGCAACTATTCCTACCGAAGCACATTTGGCATGGGACGCAACTGGGGAGGCAGAAGGGTTCACGAGGGAACGGATTTGTTTGCCTCATACGGAGTCCCCGTTCGAAGCACCTGTTACGGCGTTGTCGAAATCAAGGGCTGGAATAAATATGGCGGGTGGCGCATCGGCATCCGTGATTTGAACAATCATTACCACTATTACGCCCATCTGCAAGGCTTTGACAAAGGAATCTCGCTCGGGGATGTCGTTAAGCCGGGTCAAACCCTTGGCTGGGTTGGGAGCTCAGGTTATGGCAAGCCGGGAACCCAAGGCAAGTTCCCTCCACACCTCCATTACGGCATCTACCGGGACACCGGATTGACCGAATGGGCATTCGATCCTTACCCGCTGCTGAAGCACTGGGAAATGGAAGAAAAACGCTCAAAGAAAAAAACGCGCTCCTGAGTTCAACCCAGGGGGCGCGTTTTCTCCGTTAAGGACATCCATTACTGCGAAGTGAATCATGGAGCGTGCTTCCATATGCTGGCGCCAAATTAATGAATCAGCGCTCTTAGCCTCCAGTGTTGTTATCCCCCGTCTGCCCGGATAAGTCTGCTCCACCAGGTAAAGGTTCCAAAGGTGTCGTTGTTCCATCTGGAGGATTCGTCGGCGTTGTTACCGGCGGAGTAACAGGCGGGATTTCCTGCTCCGTATTATGGCTATTCTCATTGGTAACAGGAGGCGGTATCGCTATGCTCGGCGCGCTTGCCTTATTCTCGCCGACGGCCTTTCCTTGCCCGTCATAATAATACATTGGTACGTCGCCGACCACGAGCAGATAAGAAATGGGAATATCAGTTTCCACAATCTGCGGCTCCATGTCAAAAGGAACGACAACCGCTACCTCTGTTACGATGTGGACGAATACCTCCACCAAAATCATATTAATGCCAGCACCCTGCTGCCTGGTATCCAGTTGAACCTTCACCGCTCCCTGCGGTTCGATCTTCAAAGGAATTTGCGGACCGAATGAAGCGATAATCGGGCTTTTCAGCACCTGTCCCAAGGGAATTTGCTCCTTACGCTTATGAATATCGTCCAGTGTGCTCTGAACAACCTCCGTTGTATGGGAGGTGATTTTTAAATGCTCGGCATAATTCAGCATGAATCCCGTCACTTTGCCCGAGCTGTCCGTTTTCCAGTTGACCAGATTATCGAAATCCTTGCCCTGCGTGACCTGAGAGGTGATCGCTTTATTGATGGCTTCAGTGGCAATCTGTTTAACCCTGATTTGGGCTAAATGCATGATCGGCGGCCGCAGATTCTGCTCAATATACATAAAAAACTCAACGATCCCAAACACAAGGAGCAGAGCGCCGATCAGCCACCATTTTTTCGTGCTTCGTCTTTTGGCAGCCTGAGGACGCCCTCGGCTCTGCGGTACGGGCCGAAAGCCTCTGCGCGGTGGTTTATAAGCTCTCCTTGGTTTAGGCCACGACAGCGACGGAAAGGCCAAACGCCTGCTTCCCCATCTCTTTCGTCTCATGCTTGGTCCCCCCTATTTACGCCCCGAGGAGCATGTTTACCATGGCAAGCTCTCCTGTATAGAGGGTATGCGGACAAACGGCAAAAAAGAAGAGCAAGGATGGGATCCTCGCTCTTCTTCCTTATGGATATTCAATTTCAAGAAAGACTGCAAAGAGGATCTACTTGTCGTCCTTTGGATTGTCTTCTTGATCCTCCACATAATATTTCAGCATCGACAGTTTATTCTCCCAGAAGCGGTCGAAATAAGCCAGCCAATCCTTTAATTCCTTAAGCGGTTCGGCATCCAGCCGATAGCGCGTTTCGCGTCCAACCTTGCGGTCCTGCACAAGGCCCGCTTCCCCCAGAATTCGGAGATGCTTGGAAACGGCAGTCCGCGTCATGGAGAAGTGCCCTGTAATTTCTTTAACCGGCATTTCTTTATCACTTAACAAGCCAAGCAGCTTACGGCGTGTCGGATCTGCGATAGCTTGATAAACATCATGCTTCGGAGCGGCTTGCGACATGGATTAGGCCTCAACGTATCCCGCAAGCTTCTGAACAATGCCTGCCCAGCCGTTGTCCATACGCCCCCGCACGATATCGTGTGCTTCCCCGAACTCGGTCACTTGATCCGCTGTCCATCCGCCGTGAATGAGCGTAAATTCCGTATGATCTCCCTGCTGTACCAGTTCGAACGTAACACTCCAATCCTTGCCCCAGTTAAAAGACAAGCGGTTGGGCTCGTCAATAAGCGTGACCTTGCATGGTGAATTGCCGAAAGGACCTGCATTCAATTGAAACTCAAAGCCTTCCACCGGCTCAAAATTGTTAGGCATAAACCAGGCTGAAATTCCTTCAGCCGTTGCCACGGCTTTCCACACCTTCTCGATGGGCGCTTTCAGCACCAGCGTATGACGAATATCCGGCAGCTTGCCGTTTGATGCGTTGTCCATATCACATAAACCTCACTCATGTTTAATATTATGAAACCATTTGGTTTCCCTTATTGCATTATAGGACACCAAATGGTTTTACGTCAAATAACAATATTCACCTGTTACCCAATCAGCGCACCCTATTGTCCAGCCTCCCTTAAAGCCTTGTAAACCAGGCAGCTTGCCAACTTCTCATGGCCTAGAGCTCGCTAGGACTGAGCCGGGTAGGTCTTGTTCAAGAAGGCAATCGATTCGCGAATCAGCTGCTTTAGGACCTCCACATCAATATCTGCCACTTTATTAATATACACGCAGCCTTTCCCGGCCGTATGTTTACCGAAACTCGGCAACAGCTCCTCCCGCTTCTCATCGCCCGGCGCAAAATACAGGCTGATCTTCGCCTTGCGCGGCGAGAAACCTACCAACGGCGCATCGCCTTCGTGCCCGGTAGCGTAGCGGTAATGGTAGGAGCCGAAACCGATGATGCTGGGGCCCCACATCTTAGCCGGAAAACCGCTCGTCTCCTCAAAAATCTCCAGCAAACGATAAGCATCCTCCCGTTTTTTCGGCGAATCCACTTGCTCTATAAACTCCACCACGCTGTGATCCGTTTCTTTTGTTTTTTGCTCGTACATTAGGGTTTGACTCCTTTCGAATACTCCTGTTATTATGACCAGCCTTATTAAAAATAAGAAAAACGTCATCGACGTACTTGTTAGAAAACAGACCGTATTTAGCGTAAGCTTTCTTGCAATATAAGGAGGTAAGCCTCTAATGCTACTTATCTCTTAAATAAAAAAAGCCGGAGATGATTAGCCATTGATTTCTAATCACTTCCAGCTTTGTCGAGGAGCCGCTCCGGTCTTTATTGACCTGTATATTCTCTTTGCCGTAAAGCCTCGTACATCAGCACCGACGCTGCCATAGCCGCGTTCAACGATTCGGCTTTCCCCGGCATGGGAATACGGATCGCATCGTCCACGAGTTCCGCAACCTCAGGTGAGACACCGCGCCCTTCGCTCCCAATCACGATCCAGCTTGTCCCTTTGAAATCATACTCGAAGCAGGAATGTTTCCCTTCCAGCAGGGTTGTCACCAATCGGGCCCCCCGTTCTCTGGCTTCCGGCAAAATGCTTAGCAGATCGCCCTCCAGCACCGGTAAGTGAAACAGGGATCCCATGGTAGAGCGCAGCGTCTTGGGGTTGTACAAATCCGCGCAGCCGCGTCCCAGAACCACGCCAGCAGCCCCTACGGCATCTGCGCTTCGTATGATGGTTCCTACATTCCCCGGGTCCTGAAGACCGTCCAGAACGATGACCAAACCGTTCTCGCGCAGGATCAGGTCCTGCCATTGACGTGCTTCTTTGCGGACCACGGCAAACACCTGCTGCGGTGACGGTGTATCACTGACCTTCGAGATGACGGCATGAGATACGCCAATCCATTCAGCACCTTGTCCTGTATCCGATATATGACGAAGTTCCTGGGGAATGCCCTTCTCCACATCATACGCAACACACTCGATGTCCACTCCGGATGACAGGGCTTCCTGTACGAGATGAATGCCTTCCACCACATACTTGTTCTGCTTGTCTCGATGTTTTTTCTCCTGAAGCTGTGCCCAGCCCTTCACTCTGGCATTCTGCGGCGATAGTATCTCCATGGTTCATCCATCCGTTCTTTACTTATATATAAAACCGAGTCCCACTCAACCCAGCATACCCGCTTGCGGACAGCTTACTTCGGATAAGCAAGCTCCATCTTCGTTAAGTTATTCTTGTGCCCCACAATAATGAGAATATCGCCTTCCTCAATCCGGTCATCCGGACTTGGAGAAATGTTCATATCCTCATCTCTTCGAATCGCCATGACATTGCAGCCGAATCGTGCCCGAATATCCAGTTCTATCAGATTGTGACCGACCAGATCTCCTGTAGCAAGCATCTCCATAATGCTGTAGTCGTCCGACAAATCGATATAATCCAAAATATTCGGTGACACCAGATGATGGGCAACCCGCAGCCCCATATCCCGTTCAGGGAAAATCACCTTGTCCGCACCGATTTTGTTCAGCACTTTTCCGTGCAGCTCATTCTTCGCTTTCACGATAATGGCCGGTACGCCAAGATCCTTCAAGATCAGCGTAGTCAAAATGCTGGATTGAATATCCTCCCCGATCGCCACGACAACCACATCAAAATTCCGTATGCCCAGCGCCCGAAGCGCTTCTTCATCGGTCGAATCCGCCGATACGGCATGCGTGACCATACTCGCGATTTCCTGAATGCGCTGTTCGCTCGCGTCTACGGCTAATACATCAAATCCCATGCTGCTCAATTCCTTAGCAACACTCGTGCCAAAACGCCCCATACCGATTACTGCGTACTGCTTCTTAGCCATTTATATATCCCCCCACGAGCCTAGGTCATCCATAATCATAATGGTAATAGTATATCATACTGTCCCGAATACTTGAATGTAACTGCCCCGGAACGGGCACATTACCAATGACCCTTTCATAACAAGGAGGAACATGTCCATGTCCATATTGTTAGATCTAAGGCAGGCCGTCATTCATAAAGTCCACAATCAGGACGAAGAAGAGCTGCGCTCCATGATCGAGGGTTCCGTTGACGGGCCTGAAGCTGCCCTGCCGGGACTCGGTGTAATGTTTGAAATGATGTGGAAAGACATGGATGCTACCCAGCAGAACAGCCTTGTCTCTTCCCTCCATGATCATCTAAAAACCGTTACGCCCGGCAACCTTCAAGGATAATCCCATGGTCAACAAAAAAGAACAATCCCCTAAGCTGTGAAAGCTGGGGGATTGTTCCTTTTTGCTGCATATTTATATAACATCACTTACGGAGCGGTCTCAAGAAACTGGGCGGTTGGATTCTTGTCGATGGCGGTTCTCATCGCATACTCATTTTCGAACAAGACAACATAGTTATCCTTCTTGTCTTTGACCAGCGTTGAGTTTATCCGGAACTTGGACGGATCAATATTGTCGTCCACGATCCAGCGGGCGAACTGATACGGCATGCGTTGAAGCTGGACATCAACGCCGTATTCACCCTTCATCCGGTACTCGAAGACTTCGAACTGGAGCTGTCCGACAACCCCGAGAATGGTCTCGTCAAAACTCACGGTGCGGAATACCTGAATGGTGCCCTCTTCCGTCAGCTGATCAATCCCCTTCTGATATTGCTTATGTTTCAACGCATTCTTCACCGTTACTTTCGCAAAAATTTCCGGTGAGAATGTTGGAAGCTCATCGAATACAACTTCACGACCTTGACTGAGTGAGTCCCCAATCCGGAAAATGCCCGGGTCAAACAGACCGATAATATCGCCAGGGTATGCCTCCTGCACAATATCTCGATCCTGCGCCAAAAACTGCTGCGGCTGCGCCAGCTTGATTTCCTTGCCTACCCGAACATGCTTCACGCTCATACCGCGTTCGAACTTGCCCGATACGATGCGCAGGAAAGCGATACGATCCCGGTGAGCCGGATTCATATTGGCTTGAATCTTAAATACGTATCCGGAGAACTTCTCATCGGTTGGTTCCACCACACCCTCCGTACTGCGGCGCGGCTCCGGCTTCGGCGCAAGCTGAAGAAAGTTCTCCAGGAAGGTCTGAACGCCGAAATTGTTGATCGCACTGCCGAAAAATACAGGTGTTAGCTGACCCTGCATAACTTTTTCCAGATCAAATTGGTCTCCGGCAACATCCAGCAGCTCGAGGTCTTGACATAACTGATCATGCAGGTAATCGCCTGCCATCTCGCGAATGATCGGATCCTCATAGCCTTCGACCTTCTGTACCTTAATCGTGGAATGGTCGTCGCCCTGGAACAATTCAACCTGATTTTTAACCCGGTCGTACACGCCGCACAGGTCACGCCCGGAGCCGATCGGCCAATTCATCGGTACGGAGCGGATGCCGAGAACCTGCTCAAGCTCCTCCATCAGATCAAACGGGCTGCGCCCTTCGCGGTCGAGTTTGTTGATAAAGGTAAAGATCGGAATGCCCCGCTTCGCACAAACCTGAAACAGCTTGATGGTCTGGGCCTCGACCCCTTTGGCTACGTCAATCAACATGACGGCGCTGTCAGCGGCGGTCAGCGTACGATAGGTATCCTCACTAAAGTCTTGGTGACCCGGCGTATCCAATATATTAATCCGATGCCCTAAATAATCAAATTGCATAACAGACGAGGTAACCGAGATTCCCCGCTGCTTCTCGATCTCCATCCAGTCACTCGTTGCATGCTTGCTCGCTTTACGAGCTTTAACCGATCCAGCCAGACGAATGGCGCCCCCAAACAAGAGCAGCTTCTCGGTCAGTGTTGTTTTACCGGCGTCAGGGTGGGAAATAATCGCAAACGTGCGGCGCTTATCCACTTCCTGCTGCAGTTCATCTATTTGCTTTGCCATTTCACTTATCCCTTCGTAACTAAAGTCATGTATATCATTGTACCACAATTTATACGCAAATCATCCCCATGCGCCATGCGCATGAGGATGATTTTTAACACGTAAATTTTAGAAAATGATCTTAGTTTTTGAACCACACCACATTATCCTCAAGCTGACCGTTTACCGGCCACCAGTGGAATCCGTCTTCCTTCAACAGCTCATCCGCTTTGTCAGGTCCCCACGATCCAGCAGGATACGATTCCAGCTCGCCCTGGTTCTCTCTCCATGCGCTGGCGATACGATCCACGAAGGACCATGCCGAAGCCACTTCATCCCAGCGCGTAAAGTAGGTGGAGTCTCCACGAGCAGCGTCATGCAGCAGACGCTCATACGCCTCAGGAGAATTAATGCCCACGATGCAGCTTTGGCAGAAGTCCATCGCTACAGGAGCGATCTCGGATTCAGATCCCGGCTTCTTCGCGTTAATCTTCACGTAAATGCCTTCCATCGGATTGACGCGAATAACGAGCAGGTTAGGCTCCAGGGAATGCTTTTGGCCCAGGTATACGTTGGTTGGCATCCGTTTGAACTCGACAACCACCTCGGTTGTCTTAACCGGGAGACGTTTGCCCGTACGGATATAGAACGGTACGCCAGCCCAGCGGAAGTTATCCACGAAGACTCTGGCGGCAAAATAGGTTTCCGTATTGGATTCCGGATTCACTTTGTCCTCTTCACGGTATGCCGGCAGATCTTTGCCACCCGCGGAACCGCTCGTATACTGACCGCGAACTACGTTGTTCTTCACTTCTTCATGCGTGGCATACGGACGCAAGGAGCGAAGCACCTTCACCTTCTCGTCGCGGATATCCTCTGCAAGCAGTCGGCTAGGCGGCTCCATCGCAATCATAGTCAGCAGCTGTAGCATATGGTTCTGGCCCATATCCCTTAGAGCGCCTGCATGATCATAGTACCCGCCGCGCTCCTCGACACCAACCGTTTCACCAAGCGTGATTTGGATGTTGGCGATATGCTTGTTGTTCCACAGCGGCTCGAAGAAAGCATTCGCAAAACGTATAACTTCGATGTTCTGTACCATTTCTTTACCCAGATAATGGTCAATCCGGTAGATCTCTTCTTCCTTGAACACTTTACGGATCTCTTCGTTCAGCTTGGCAGCCGACTCCAGATCGTAGCCGAACGGCTTCTCGATCACAAGACGGTTCCAGCCTTCTCCGTCGAGCATACCGCCCTTCATCAGGTTAAACGATACGCTGCCAAACAATTCCGGTGCAAGCGCCAGATAAAACAAGCGGTTGCCCGGTATATTAAATTTTGTTTCCAATTGCTCCGTTTGTTCGCGAAGCTCACGGAAACCGTCAATATTGTTAATATCTAAAGATTTATATTCAAAATGTTGTGCAAATGCATTCCATTCACTATCCTGTTCCGAACTATATCGGCAGAATTCCTGAATTGAACGATACACGTCCTCCCGAAACTCTTCCTGGGTGCGCGGACGCCGCGCCACGCCGATTACCGCAAAATCCTCATCCAGTTTTCCTTCACGATAAAGACTGTAGATCGCCGGAAACAACTTACGTCTTGCCAAATCACCAGTCGCTCCAAAGATGAAAAATACAGCTCCCGGTGTCTTCATTGTATCTAGATTTTGATTTTCAGCCATGGCTCCTCATTCTTTCTATGAATTATAGTGTATTTTTATGCATCGGCACTTAACTCGATGTGATGACATTTTAGCATATTCATTTCAAGTATGCTATCACATTCCGCATTTTTTCATCCGAGTTTCAGAAATCATTTTCAATATTCTATTGTAATGACGGGAAATCCGATCGTTATTCTACTACTTTTCTTCATCGAATCTTCATGCACCGCGATCTGCATATGAATCGGCGTGTCGCCACTCATCACAAAAGCGCCCAGTGAAGGAACCTCATATGAACGGCTTTGTGTTGTGTCATCTGCATAATCCTCAACGGGGCGAAGCGAGAGTTTTTGGGCTACTGCCTCTTCTACCTGAGCCATCGTTCCATCAACGCTAGCCGTCTCCGATGCATATCCTTGAATGGACGCATTCCAGGAGTTCGATATGCCTGCTTGCTTCATCATCTCTTGAATCTGCTGCTGCAGGGTCATCATTTCCCGGGACTGTCCAGCTGCTTCTCCTACAAGCATGGCTCTGACATAGCTATGACCCTCCTTCGTGAAAGCCCAGTCCAGATGCACCGATACACCGGAGAGCACGCCTTCTGCTTGGAATACTTCATTTCCCTGAAGCTGGGACGTTGTAATCCCGGAGAGCCCCATTGTACGAGCCAGCTGCTCAGCCGTTGTCTTAGCTTGATCCTTCGATATGGAATTTATCATTTCACCTTGAATTTTTACCGTGAGTATTGCCGAAGGCTCCATATGTTCTTGCCCAAGCGCCGCCAGAAGTATTAGATCGCTTTCTGCTGCTTCCCCAGCTCTAGTTATTCCATTGACACCTGTTTCTACCGTTCCGCCCGAAGCTGACGCTTCTCCTGCATGCGGAGCTGATCCGTTTCGATTGCTGTCCGTTGTCCCCGCAAAACCCGCCATCATAGCTGCTGCCCCGCACAGCAACAACATCATCACAATGATCTGTAAACGCATCTTCCGCATGGTCAGTCACGCCTCCCCGTTCGAATCTATCAATCTAGTAAAAGGATGGCCTCGTTACCGCGGATTTATACCTCGCTTTTTAAATAGCTCCTTCATCGGGCTGTATGTAGAGATTCCTTCTTCCCTGTCAATAAATAAAAAAAGCTCCCGATCCGGGAGTCTTTAAGCCTGCCTTTCATTGTTATATGGATATGTTTATAACTTACGCATCGCATCATGGATCTGCTTTCGTACCACGCTCAACATCTCAGCATCTTAGATATGTTTATGTCACGACCATCGCATAAAAAAGAGCCGGCATTCTTTACTCAGCCAGCCCATTTTTATAAGCGTAGATGGCAGCCTGGGTTCGATCCTCTACCCCCAGCTTGCCTAATATATTCGTTACGTGAAACTTCACGGTTTTGATGCCTATAATCAAATCATCAGCAATATCCTGATTCGACTTGCCCTGCGCCACCAGTCGCAGCACTTCCATTTCCCGGTCCGTAAGGTCGTTATGCGCCGGAGCTTCATTTTGCGGATGCCGGAATCGATTCATCATCTTGGAGGCAACCTGCGACTCCAGCACCGACTGCCCGCGTGCGGCTGCACGTATAGCATCAGCTACTTCAGAAGCACGGGATGTCTTCAATAAATAACTGAACGCACCTGCTTCAATAACCGGATACATCTTCTCATCGTCCAGATAGCTGGTCAGTACAATGACCTTAAGATTAGGAAACTGATTCATCAATTGGCGCGTCGTCTCGATTCCATCCATTCCGTCCATCACCAAATCCATCAGCACCACATCAGGATGATATTCCTGCGCTAAGCGTATCCCTTCCTCGCCGCTGCCCGCTTCACCAACCACCTCGATGCCGTCCTCTGTACCAAGCACAGCCGCTAAACCGATCCGGACCATCTCATGATCATCCACCAGCAGCACTTTAATCGGCGTTTCCATCTACATCCCCCCGTTTGCGTTCTTCGTTTATGAGTGGCACAACGATCTCAATTCGAGTCCCTTTACCCGGTGCTGTTATAAATTGTACCGAGCCCCCGATCTCCGTCACCCGTTCCTGCATCGTCGATAGGCCGTAGGAAGTCTGTTTCTTGTCATCCAATTCAAATCCGATCCCATCGTCCCGCAGCATCACCCGAACGGTGTTCTGCCTGCGGTGAATACGAATATCCATTTTCTCCGCTTTCGAGTGTCTGAGGGTGTTCGACATGGCCTCCTGGATAATCCGGAACAGATGATTTTCGATCCCTTTGAGCAAATGTATGTCATCGTCCATTTCAAACGTAATTTCCATAGGTACTTTGATTCGCAATTCCTTAATCAGTTCACGCAGCCCCTGCTCAAGTGCCTTTCCTTCGAGATAAACCGGCCGCAGATGAAGAAGAAGCGCCCTCATCTCGGACTGGGCTACAGCCGACATTTCCTCGATCAGAGCCACCTGGCGCTGCGCTTTGTCAAAATCCTTATCCAGCGTCCTGCCCACAGCGGTTGCCGTCATCGAGATGGCAAACAGCTGCTGAGAAACCGCATCATGGAGCTCGCGCGCCAGACGCTGCCTCTCTTCCACAATCGCCGTAACCCTGGCCTGCTCGGCAAGCTGGGCATTGTTCGTAGATAACCGCTGCAAGGAAGACACCTGATCCTCCCAGCGTTTGCTGATCTTCACCAGCTGTTCTCCAAGCCGGCCCACTTCGTCTTCGCCGATGTCCGGCATGACGTCCGTAAGGCTGCCTTTTTCCCAGTTCACCAGCGTTTCCCTCACAAGATCGACCCGTCGTTTTACCCGGTATCCCTGGAAGAAGCCATAGATCGCACCCAGCCCGATCGGCAGCAATACGATGGTAATGCCGGCTTCGATCCGGTTCTTCCACGTCTCAAGCGGTTGAAGATAACCATATGTATATAATAAATATAGGACAACGAGCATGACAACCAATCCCAGAAGGGTCCCCTCACGCATACTTCGGGTAATCATATTTGCTTTCTTTTCCGTTTCCACGGGGCAACCCTCCTGAATGGTTTACACAAAACTTACGTTTATTATGTCATTCTTATATTCAAATCTCCGCCCAAATAAGAAACAATAAATTTCACTTTATATTCACTGGTCTCATAATTGGGTGATTTATACCGCACGCGGTTTAATATGCCGGTTTCCTTCCGGTCGTCCATATGAATGGAGCCAAACAGGATGGATGCTTCGATCTCCACCCCATAGTAGTCCGGAATCATCAGATCAATATCCCCCAGCATCCCATGGAACATCAGGACCGTTTGGCGTTCCTCCGGAAGGGCCAGGGACAGATCCACATCCGCCTCTCCCAGCACATGCCACACACTCAGACTGCGCATCACCCACGGAGCCCGGTCCCAATCAAAGTTGGACATAAAGTTCTGCTTCTGAATGTATTTCGTCGTGGTATGAGCTCGTTTGGACTTGCCATAAAAAATACCTAGCGATATCAAGCTGATGCCGATAATCAACATGAGATGCTCCAGCAGCAGCAGTACGGCACCTACTCCGAGCAGAATGTATCCCTTCTTCACATGTCCATGCCTGATCTGAAGGACACCTGCAAACATGAGTAACAGGGCGACAATGGTGAAGAAACCAAACCATCGGCCGAAAAGCAAAATAAAACCCAAGCTGATTAAACCAACTGCTATCCAGCGGTTTCTGTCCATGTCGCACCTCCTTGATGGCCAAGATATAAGCTCGGAAAAGCCATATCAGTGAGACGTTCCCCACTGTATGGCTTTGCCTGTACTATACGACAATCTCATTCGTATAGCATATCATATGAACATGGTGTTCGAATACGGTTTAATACTATTTTGCTGACTTGCTAAGGAATTACTCGGACTTCGAAGAATTCCCCATTTTGTTTTTCAAAGCTTGCAGCTGCTCATCCACCTTCAATTGCTTCTCAGCGTCCACCGGGCTTGTGTATACTGCGTTGTTAGGACGGTATGGGGCGCGAAGCACATCAGCTTCTGCTTCCATTTGCATGATTTTCTCCTCCATGCGATGGAAGCCCATCGAAGCACTGCCGCTTTCGATCGTGTGCAAGCTGCTCACTTGAGACATTTGCTTCTTCGCTTTAGCCATTTGAGCGCGGGCTACAAGCTCATTGCGCTTGTTGCGCATTTTGTAGAACTCGTCTTTCATTTCATGCAGCTGAGCTACAAGCTCTTTTGCTTGAGTCTCGGATTGCAGGTGCAATTCCACGTACTCGGTTTCTTTTTGATCGAAATAGATTTTTTCTTCCAGCAGCTTGCGAGCCACTTCTTCTTGACCATTCTTCAGAGCCAATTCAGCTTGAGCTTCACGTTGTGCCGCCATCTTCACAGCCTCATCGACGCGCTGCTTCATACGACGCTCATTAGCCATTTGCTTCGCAACCGTTACCTCTGCCTCATGAATTTCTGCCTCCATGTCGCGCAGGTACTGGTTCAACATTACGATCGGATCCTCTACTTTATCCAGCAGTTCATTCACCGATGCTTTCGTCATATCCTTAATTCTTTTAAATACTCCCATGTTATTTATCTCCCTTCTCATAGTTCGAAAGTTTTTTCTTCAATTCTTCGATTTCTTTTTGCATTGCTTTTCTTTCAATATCCTTCATCATCGCATCCAGATCGGAATCCGTTGACGCGTTGTTTCTTGTACCATTGGGACGGTCATATTTGGGACCAAAGCTACTATGCTCATTAGGATAGCCTTGACGTCCATAAGAATCATTATAGCTGTTGTAGCCTGGTCCAGGGCCCGGATGATCGTTGTAACGGTATCCGCCGCCATGTCTGCCCTGTGGACCATACGGATCGTGATAATACGGCTCCTTAGGTACTACAAGGGATGCAATCAGATAGATCAACAGCGTTGTACCGCCTGTGAAAAAGATACTGACTACAAATATGATTCTAAGTAGGGTAGATTCGACTCCGAAATGATCGGATATACCGCCGATCAACCCTGTGAACATTTTGTCTCGGGTGGAACGGTACAATCTAGTCATGGTTACTCCTTTCCGCTGTTATTCAGCTTTTGCTTCAGGCGGGCAAGTTCTTTTTCTAATACAGTGGAGACCGATTCACCAGCCTGTTCCATGTATTCCTGCCCCATGCGGCGTAAATCGCGAAGACTTCTGGCTTCCAGTTCCCAGTCGCTGATACGGTCTTCGAGGCGATTGAACATCTTCGGTACGTCATGACCGCCGCCGTAGGAGCCCGTACGTTCATTCATTTTCTGCTGAAGACGAAGGGTTTCCACTCGGGCAACATAATATTGACGCTTGCTGTATACCGTCTGATATTCCATCCGCAGCTCACCGAGCTGCTCCTCGATTTCTTTTAGCGACTCCAGGCTTGAGGACAACAGGCCTTGATACTGCTCGATCTTTTCCTCATAGATCAGTTTTTCCTGCAATGCCAGCTTGGCAAGATGTTCTTCGCCGGCCTTCAGTGCAAGCAGTGCCTGCTCTTCGCGTTTATATCGCATGGATTCGGCTTGATCCACCTGCTGCTTCAGCTGTCTGGAATGTACTTGGCATTGCTGCTGCAGCTTCTCAGCCTCAGCAATGTCCTGTCTGGTTGAATGTAGGAACTGGTCGATCAATCGAACCGGATCCTGGCTCTGCTCGAGCTTTTCATTCAATGTTGCTACGGTTATGTCTCTTATCCGCCGGAAAACACTCATATTGGCTTAGCCCTCCTCATCTATCATGATCTGTTGTTCATGCATGTTATTTAATGTAGTGGTTTTTATCAATAACGGGGTCTACCATTCTTCAATCGAGACAACCCGTAGATGATCAAGATAATTCCAAAGATCGGACCGATCAGCCAAGACAGTTTACCCATCAACCAGATCACACCGATACCGAGAATAACCCATCCCATCAAGGTGTTACCTCTCCGGATCCCGTAGTATCCCAAAGCGACCATCAGGATTGGAATTAGAAGACTGAACAACCACCCAAGCAGAGGACCGAATACTCCAAGGAGAACCAAGATCCCTACACCAATCAACAGGATACTCATTCCATTTCCTTTTGAATTTCTCATTTATACACCGCCTT
Organism: Paenibacillus sp. FSL W7-1332; assembly: GCF_037969785.1. Taxonomy (NCBI): domain Bacteria; kingdom Bacillati; phylum Bacillota; class Bacilli; order Caryophanales; family Paenibacillaceae; genus Paenibacillus; species Paenibacillus sp. FSL W7-1332. Next base: position 6,377,003 of record NZ_CP150209.1, read on the forward strand.
TCTGTTGTTTGATCGTTGTTTCTTTTGTTCAACCTTATGACTCTATTCTAGGTAATTTTGAGTTTCGCTAAAACGGCCTGGGGACGGTTTTTGAACCTAGACCTAAGGCGGGGCCTTCTACAGACCTACGTCCAACCCTGCACTGGATCGATTAATCGAAGGGTTTGCTTGTATAGATGAATCCGGCTGGATCATCTTTGTTTTACCTATAAAGAACGTGGTTTCTAATGATAGTTTAGTTTAAGGAGTGTAGCTTGAAGAAGATCTGAAGGTGATAGAAAAGCCCCCTGTAAAGGTAACTGGAGAGATAGCATGCAGAATGGAGTCTAATATTTAAATCACGAAGTAGCAATCGATGTAGATGCAACGAAAAAAGGAATGCAGACGTTTATCGTCTACATTCCTTTTTGATGATGCCGGTGAAGGGACTCGAACCCCCACGGTTTCCCTCACGATTTTGAGTCGCGCGCGTCTGCCAATTCCGCCACACCGGCTTACATTATGGCGTGCCCTAAGAGATTCGAACTCCTGACCTTTTGATTCGTAGTCAAACGCTCTATCCAGCTGAGCTAAGGGCACATAAGTTTGTAATGGAGGCGCCACCCAGATTCGAACTGGGGATAAAGCTTTTGCAGAGCTGTGCCTTACCACTTGGCTATGGCGCCAGAAATAAAAATGGAGCGGACGACGGGAATCGAACCCGCGACCCTCGCCTTGGCAAGGCGATGCTCTACCGCTGAGCCACGTCCGCAAACATAAAAATCAATGGCTGGGGATATAGGATTCGAACCTATGCATGACGGAGTCAAAGTCCGTTGCCTTACCGCTTGGCTAATCCCCAATATGATTTTGTAATATGGGGCGATCGAGGGGAATTGAACCCCCGAGTGCCGGAGCCACAATCCGGTGCGTTAACCACTTCGCCACGACCGCCATACTGAAACACTGTGATACGATTGGCAGGGGCAGCAGGAATTGAACCCACACTAACGGTTTTGGAGACCGCTGTTCTACCTTTAAACTATGCCCCTAAAAACTGGTGGAGGATGATGGATTCGAACCACCGAACTCGAAGAGAGCAGATTTACAGTCTGCCGTGTTTAGCCACTTCACTAATCCTCCAGAATGGTGCCGGCGAGAGGACTTGAACCCCCAACCTACTGATTACAAGTCAGTTGCTCTACCAATTGAGCTACACCGGCATATAAAGTTATAAAACGTACATGGTGGCTCGGGACGGAATCGAACCGCCGACACGAGGATTTTCAGTCCTCTGCTCTACCGACTGAGCTACCGAGCCTTAAAGCTCTTCGCGAACTTTGACGGAACCCATATCGGATACTCATCTCATCCCAAAGTTGTAAATAATGGCGGAACTGACGGGATTCGAACCCGCGATCTCCTGCGTGACAGGCAGGCATGTTAGGCCTCTACACCACAGTTCCACGAGGCATTATCGCTATCGCGATATAAATTGGTTGCGGGGGCAGGATTTGAACCTACGACCTTCGGGTTATGAGCCCGACGAGCTACCGAACTGCTCCACCCCGCGTCATTAAAAGGGTTGATTGTATGGGGTCCCCGAAAAGTAATCGGAATTACCTACGAAGCATGCGCTTCACTTTTTGGGGATAAATCATGGTGGAGGCTGAGGGGATCGAACCCCCGACCCTCTGCTTGTAAGGCAGATGCTCTCCCAGCTGAGCTAAGCCTCCGTAACAAAGCGACTTTTATCATATCAAAATCTGATATAAGAAGCAAGTGTTTTTTTAAGAAAGTGGTGACCCGTAGGGGATACTCTCACTTCGTTCGAGACTGCGAAGTCTTTGCTTACGAAGTTATTCTCCGACGAACCGACGGGATTCTCATCCCCTGATGCAATTAAGAAAGTGGTGACCCGTAGGGGATTCGAACCCCTGTTACCTCCGTGAAAGGGAGGTGTCTTAACCCCTTGACCAACGGGCCTTGCTTAAAATAATAGTGGCGGAGAGAGAGGGATTCGAACCCTCGAGACGCTTTTGGCGCCTACACGATTTCCAATCGTGCTCCTTCGGCCAACTCGGACACCTCTCCATAAATGGCTCCCCGAACAGGACTCGAACCTGTGACAACTCGATTAACAGTCGAGTGCTCTACCAACTGAGCTATCAGGGAACAATATTCAATTCAAGTGATTGATCACCTGAAAACTAGATACGAAACGATCTTTGCGTTGATTAGAATCCGTAGCATTCACCCGATGTGGTATCGGGGTCCCCGGAAAGTATTCGGTGTCAGCTTCAAAGCTTCACTTCACTTTTTGGGGTGATTTGGATAAGCCCTCGACCGATTAGTATTGGTCAGCTCCATGCATTGCTGCACTTCCACCTCCAACCTATCTACCTCGTCGTCTTCAAGGGGTCTTACTAATTGGGAAATCTCATCTTGAGGGGGGCTTCACGCTTAGATGCTTTCAGCGCTTATCCCGTCCGTACGTAGCTACCCAGCCATGCTCCTGGCGGAACAACTGGTGCACCAGCGGTACGTCCATCCCGGTCCTCTCGTACTAAGGACAGCTCCTCTCAAATTTCCTACGCCCACGACAGATAGGGACCGAACTGTCTCACGACGTTCTGAACCCAGCTCGCGTACCGCTTTAATGGGCGAACAGCCCAACCCTTGGGACCTACTTCAGCCCCAGGATGCGATGAGCCGACATCGAGGTGCCAAACCTCCCCGTCGATGTGGACTCTTGGGGGAGATAAGCCTGTTATCCCCAGGGTAGCTTTTATCCGTTGAGCGATGGCCCTTCCATGCGGTACCACCGGATCACTAAGCCCGACTTTCGTCCCTGCTCGACTTGTAGGTCTCGCAGTCAAGCTCCCTTATGCCTTTGCACTCTTCGAATGATTTCCAACCATTCTGAGGGAACCTTGGGGCGCCTCCGTTACTCTTTAGGAGGCGACCGCCCCAGTCAAACTGCCCGCCTGACACTGTCCCCGTACCGGATCACGGTACC
>NZ_CP150209.1:6385000-6720000 GCF_037969785.1 Paenibacillus sp. FSL W7-1332
TCCGGATGAATTCCCCGCTCGATCAGTTCAAGCTGCCCCCAATGATGCAGACCTTCTAATAGAGTATGGTAAGCATCCAGGCCCCGCTCTTCCTTCAAGAGCATCTTGGCATCCATATACTTTTGTAAGAAGTGGGCAAATCCAATAAACAATTTTTGCTCCCGGAACGGTTCAGCAAACCTGAGGAAATCACGGCGCAGATTGGACAGGCGATCTTGGTCGTCTTTTATGATATCTCCTTCTAGGAAGCATTTGATCAATACTTTATGTGTGCCGCTCAGGAGTTCCCGATGCAAATCGTCCAGCCCGATGCTTATCACCTGGCAGCGTTCCCCGCCTACAATAGAATGCTGGATGGGAGGCTCATCAGGTGTTCCGTCATACACGACAACAATATTGACCTCAAAATCGTAAACAAGCAATCCTTGCTGCCTTTTGTCCGAATTACGGTATGCTATCGCCCCTACAGCATCCTCATCAACCGTATTTCCATAGTAAAAAGAAAAGTTGGTTAATTCCACGTTTCCCTCCATACATTCCTTGGCGAATTTCAGCCATTTCAGTTATAATGTAATTCTACATGTCCATGTAAGTTCCTTCTTTTAGGAGATAAGATCTTATGAAGGCGATAAACGAATATATAAGATTTCATTTCTCGGTCACGTTATTTCATAAACAACTATTTGAATGACAGGAGTTTTCGAGCCATGATCTTTAAGAACGCAAAAATCAACGCCTTCCGCACTTGGGGATTGCTGCTGACGATGCTGGGTATGGGCCTTATGGTGCTTGGTACAGCCGGAATCGTATTCTTCGGCCAAGCAGGCAAAATATTTGCCGGAATCGGATTGGTGTTTGGCCTGATTATGATGCTGGGGAGTCTCGGCATTTACTTTTGGGCGGGTATGCTATCCACGAGTGCGGTCCAAATTCAGTGTCCGGAATGCAATAAATTGACCAAGATGTTGGGTAAAACCGACCGCTGCATGTTCTGCCATACGATTTTGACACTGGATCCAAGTCAGGCCAACATCACAGCAGAAGAGCTTGAAGCCCAGCAGACCAGATCCTAAAGTGATTTGCAGAAACTTGCTATCTCAATAGGATTTGCAACCTGTAAGACGATTAAACATAAAGAACCCGGTTATCCTCGTGATAACCGGGTTCTTTATTATGATATGAAAATAAGTCCTACTAATCTTTATTCATGTATCGTCTTCAGAACATGCCAGGTTTCCGGAATGGCAAAACTTCGGTTCCACGAAGCAATGCCGCCAAGCTTCAGCTTTTTGGCCATATTCACTCGGGATTGCAGAGAAGTGCCGTCCTCCATCCATATTTTCTTGATGGATTCTCCCTCCGTGAATTGGACATAATTCTGTCCTGTACCGGCATCAAGCGTACCTTTCACCTTCTGTTCCTTAAGCAAGGCCTGCAGCTTCTCCATTCCAATCGCTTTGGAGGACACCTTCGTCTCTCCCGCTTCGCTTGTTTCCGTCCAGACCCGTGTATATAGCGGTACGCCCAACACCAGCTTGGATGACGGTACCGCGTCCTCTTCCATGATTCGCCTTACCGACTGCTCGGCCCATGGCAGCGAGGATACGGATCCCGCTTTCGGACTCGCGGCCCAGTGCTCGTCATAAGCCATCACCATCATGTAATCAACCGTCTCTCCGAGTCGTTTCCGATCGAGAAAGAGCGACCACATCTCGCTGTTCGATTTTGGCGTAACATCAATGGAAACGATAAGCCCTCTGGCTTTGGCCAGCGGCTTCATCTCCCTCACGAACTGAACGACATGATCCTTATCTTTGGTATGAACATTTTCAAAGTCGATATTGATTCCGTCGAGTTTATATTGTTTGGCATAAGCCAGCATCTGCTTGATAATATGCGATCTTCTATCAAAAGTAGACAGCGCCTCGGTTGTCATATCCGGATCGAAGCTGTTGTCCATCAGACCCCAAACCTCCATGTTCCTGTTATGGGCCCAGCTTACATACTGCTTAACGGCTTTAGATTTGACCGTGCCTTCACCATCCACAATGCTAAACCAGGTCGGGCTGACCACATTGACACCGGGCAGTTCGCCAATGCTATCCGTGCTTGGATTTTTGTTATAAACAGCTTCCCATGCCAGATTGACCGACTTGTTCTTCCATTCCAGCTCTGCCCGCGAAGGAGTCTGCGCAAGCATCGGAATTTCCTTTACGTCCCCAAGTTTAACCTGCTCTTTAGGAACATATCCCGTATACCCGTTATCTGCCTGAACGAATAACCGCCCCTCTTCTTCAAGCCATACGCGAAGCCGCTCACCGGCCGGCATGTCAAATACAATCGGAGACTTCTTCTCCCCGCTCTCACGTAGAGCCACGGTTTCCTCAGGATTACCGGGTGCTGCTTCGGCAAGCTGAATCGAATCCCCCGCACGCATCAGAATAATGGCGCCTGTCGCCGAGTCCTCGTGAACACTCACGCCATAATGCTGTTTGAGCGGCTTAATCGGAACATAGGCAATGCCGTCAATCAGCTTAGGTGCGTAGGGAATGGTAACCGCCTTGCCATTCAGCTCGCCCTTCGTGCTCTCCATCTTCATGCGTAATACGGATTCCGAAGTCGTTACAAGGACGGATTCTGTTTCTTCCTCATAACGAATGTTGGCATCCACGCTCTCCTGAATAACCGTTATCGGCAGCAGCAGCTCTTCGCCGGAGCCCCGGGCAGGCTGTTCCTTTAGCTCTCCCTGAACAAAAATCGGCTTGTCCATTCCACGCCAATCCGGCACGGTATAGGTCTGGTTCGGAAATAATGTGGTGACAACCCACCAAGCGCCAGCCGCGACCAACAACAACCCCAGAAAGAAAGAGCCCCCTCTCGTGCGCCTCTTCTTTCCCCGATATCTTCTTCTTTCCAAACTACTCCCCCATTTCACTCTCGCTCATTACTAACTCCTTGACGCCAAATAGCGCCCTTAAAAATAAAAACGTGTGGAATGGTTCATTCCGCACGTTTATTTATAACAACCGGCGTCTATTGGCAGGACTTGCAGAGCCCATACAGCTCCATTCGTAGTCCCTTTACTTCAAACCCGGTGCTTTTCTCCGCTTGTATTCCAACATCTTCAAGGGACGGATAGCTGAAATCTTCAATTTTACCGCAACTCTGGCATATGACATGATGATGGTCCGATACGTTAGCGTCGAAACGACTCGAGTTGTCCCCGTACGTCAGCTCTCGCACCATGCCGGCTTCAATAAACATTTTTAGATTGTTGTATACTGTGGCTACGCTCATACTAGGAAAATTAGGTTCCAGAGCCCGATAAATATCATCCGCTGTCGGATGGCCCATAGATTCCACCAGATACGTTAAAATTGCATGACGTTGCGGCGTGATACGGACACCGGTCGTTTTCAGTTGTTCCAGCGCATGCTGTACGGAAGTTCCCATGGTTGCCCACCGCCTTCAAGTTTTAACTGGGGTTACAAAACTTATATCGTTCTTAGCCTTCATTGTACGGCGTTTCTTGGATTGTTGTCAATCCGGGAGAGGCGTCCACCCCCCGCTGTTCCGGCCTTCCTCCTGTTCCGGATAGCTTCGGTAGATGTTCAGATTGCTGTTTCCCTCTATATGAATGGAATGTTCGCCTGTACCGGATTCGCCGGAAATGGTTTTCTGTTCAATCAGAAGATTGGGCAGCGTCGTCAGAATGCTGCCGTAGCTAATCGTCCCTTCAAGCTTGTAATCACCCTCGAGCGGAACGTGAAGATTCATCTCTCCAACCGCACTATACACATTCCAATCGCCACCAATACGGGTTGAACGTATAGCCACTCCACCATTGAGGGATTCAGCGCTTAATTGCGACTCTACCCCGCTGATCAGAATGTTGCCGTTTCTCGTCTGAACCCGGATATGATCGGTCGTTCGCTTTACCGTCATATTCCCCACTTGCGTGGTCAAATCCGTTTCGCCCGTAATGTCGACAGCCAGCATATTCCCCCGGTTAGTGGACATTTTAATATGACCGGTAACGCCGCGCGCCGTAATATCGCCATTTAAGGTCTTGCCCGTAACATTTCCATAAATCCGATCCATCGTAATCGGTCCATTACCGCTCTCCAGCAAAATATTCTCAATCGCTTCCACGCGGTTTAAGGTTATGGCTCCGTTCATCGTCCGTATCTCAAAATTGAATCGTCGATCATCCGGAACCGCGATGTTCACATTCATACGGGGCTGCCGTTTGCCCGATTCTCCATAGGCCTTCCCCTTGGACCGAATCGTAATCGTCTTGCCTTCCCCCACTTCGATCGTCGACTGCTCGGCGATCGCTTCGGCTAAACCGGGCTGCTCCTGATCGACCCATACTTCCGTCTCCACCTTGATATCGTCTACATCCAGTCGTGTGATGGAGATGTCCCCGTTTAAGTGATCGACGATGATTTTCTCGGTTTCAAGCTCAACGGGAATCTCCAATATCGGCTTCTCGAACCGGTTACCTTCAGCTTCGCTGTAATCCACTCCCGCTGCCGTCAAATTCAGGCTCACCCGATTCCAGAGATGGAGAAAATGCTCCTGCTGGGAAATGACGAATACGGAGGCCGTAACAGCCACTGCCAGCAGAATCCCCCTCAAGTCAGGCCGAAACCGAAATTCTTTGCGTCTGCCCAAGAGACGCGACAGCGTGTACCTGACTATATATTCAACGCCGAACAGGATAAACAACAACGGCCACCAGCGCTGGAGCATAAATATATAATCCGTGCCTCTCCACTCGTCCAACAGCAATAATATGCCCGTGCATACAAGCAGCAAGGCGGCTGTATATCGTCCCACTCTAATTTTATGTTTCATCCGTCTCCTCCCCTCATCGGTTATCACCGTACCACTGTATGCGTTACAAGGATTTGCCCTTGTCTCTTCGGTGGCGGAGAGCTTCCCGGATCCCCGCCCATATCCCGATAACGATCAGCATGATAGCAGAGGCTTCCGCACCATAATCGCGGATTCCTGCCTGCAGCCAAGGCGGCTTCTGGTGAAACAAAATGAGCAGCGTCCCGGTAACAACCAACATGAGGCCAAAAGCGATTCCCCGCTCACCCCGGAACGGATGATTCCGTCCTGATCCGTCCTCGGAAGCAGCAGCCGCTGCCTCACCGCGTCTTTTTCGGGAAATAATATATTCCGCTGCCTGCAGCACGTCATACACGTTATAAAAATACCCCACCGGTATCAGAAGACCCAGAACGACAAGCAGCGGTACATTGATCTGCATTCCAATGGAAGAAAAATATAAAAGCGCCGATATGTCCAGCAGCAGCAACATTATAAATGTAATCCCCTTACGGTACATACCGAGGTACACATGACCCAGACCCGGAATGAGAGCGGCTAATAGAAGTGCATATAATTTCCGCTTTTTTCGCTGCAGCCCCGGGTGTCGCTTAACCTGGACCTGATGCCGTTTCTTCTTGCTGACTTGGGTTTGTGGTTCGGGTGTTAAATTCATAACCTTCTCGCCTCCTTCCAAACATCCTGGGACAGGCGCTGTTTTACGATGTTTTTCTTTGATAGTACCCCAACAAGGAGCTGAAGTAACTGGCAAAAAACTGGATAGACCGTCCGCAGAAAGCTGGCAAACCTACAAAAAAACGGCACCGCCGGTGGCTCAGCAGTAGCCGTTTGTTATGCTTCATTCCTATCCTATTCAGCCGTTACCATCGTTACATGGCCGATTCCCCGCAACTGCCGGGTGATCTCCATCGGTTCGAATTTGCGATCGGTCAAGACCTGCAGCGAGATTTCGAGCCCTAATACCGCAGGCTGCAGCTCCCCGTATGCCGCACCGCTTCGTTCGTTAACGATAAGCTTCTTGATCACGAATTCCTGTTCCTCCAGAACAGCGGATATGTCATCCAAAATATTCGGCGTATTTGCTGCGTGGACAGTAATCAGATGCAGTTTGCTGCCGCGGATGTAACGCTGCTCCAGCTTATTGAAGACAACCAGATTAAGAAGAATTAGCACCGTCGATACGATAGAGGCAAAATAAAAGCCGGCCCCAATCGCTAACCCCACGGCCCCCACAACCCAGATGGACGCAGCAGTGGTTAGTCCGGTAATGGATTTACCTGTAAACAGAATGGTACCGGCACCCAAGAAACCGATCCCTGTAATGACGGCCGTTGCCAAGCGCGCTGGATCAATCCGAACGTTAATCTCGTCTACAAAATCGGAGAAACCGTAAATGGATAACAGCATAATAAGCGTAGAACCCAAACATACCAATATATGCGTGCGCAGTCCTGCAGCATGGTTCGAACGTTCCCGTTCAAAACCGATCAAGCCGCCAAGCAGCATAGCCAGCAGCAATCTTAATAAAATGGATACATTATCTATCACCCAAGGATTATTCAAAAGAACGATACTCCCCTCACGTCTGCTTCAGTCGCTTATGCTTTATCATTCATTGTATATGAAGATGGAACTCGGTCAATTCCACACCCGGAGCAACCTCAAAAGCGTGATTTTTAACAAACCCGAATTTCTCATACAAGGTTACCGCAGGCGTATTGCGCGTCCCTGTTGAGACCACGAACATGGGCGCCTCCTTATAGGATTCCAACACGTGGCGAATTAATGTCCCCGCGATCCCTTTGCGAAAATGACCCGGATGGACCATCATTCGTGATATGGTGACCTGCTCCTGTTCCGGCTCGACTGCGATTGCTCCGATAAGATCTCCTTCTTCATTAATATAACCAAAAAAGGTTTCCCCGCTCGAACGGATCGTATCGAAGGTATCCTGCAGCGGAGGGATTTCCGAGAATCCGATTAATTCAGCTTCCAAAGGGTACGCCATGTGCTGCAGACTCCATATCTGCTGGACGGTATCCCTATCCTCCAAAGATAATGCTCTTATCATATATTCATCCCCTGACCAAGTTATTATAAGAAAAGCGTCTATCGACGTGCTCTCAAAAGAAGAAAGACCGCGTTTAGCGGAAGTTTTTCTTGCGATATCAGGCAGCAGACCCTCCGAAAGTTTATACTTTCCGATATCTTAAAAAGGAACTTGCCCCTGATGCGGGGCAAGCTCCCATTACCTAAAAAACAATTCGAAGAACATGACGGATACACGTTGATTATCCGTTCAGCACCTCAACCAGCAGTTTGTTGGCCAGCGCAGGATTGGCTTTTCCCTTGCTCTCTTTCATCACTTGACCCACCAGGAAGCCGATCGCTTTCTGTTTACCTGCTTTGTAGTCCTCCACGGATTGCGGATTGTTTGCAACCACCTGCTCGACAATGCTCTTGATCGCACCTTCATCGCTGATTTGGACAAGGCCCTTCTCCTCAACGATTTGCGCAGGCAGCTTGCCGCTCTCCAGCATCTCTTTGAAGACGGTTTTGGCGATTTTGCTGCTGATGGTTCCCTTCTCGATCAATCCGATCATCTCGCCCAGGCCCTGGCCCGTGATCTTCACTTCAGACAGCTCCAGATTGTTCGAATTCAAATAACCCAGCAAATCTCCCATGATCCAGTTCGATACGGATTTAGCATCCTTCGTATAGTTCAAGCTGTCCTCGAAGAAGTCGGCGAGCAGCTTGGACGACGTGATGACCGCGGCATCATAATCCGGCAATCCATACTCCGATGCATAACGTGCCTTACGGGCATCCGGAAGCTCCGGAATCGTCGCACGAACGGCCTCTTTCCACTCTTCGCTAATATGCACCGATACCAAATCCGGGTCCGGGAAATAACGGTAGTCGTGCGCCTGCTCCTTCCCGCGCATGGAGAAGGTTTTTGCCTGCGCTTCGTCCCAGCGGCGGGTTTCCTGTACGATCACGCCGCCCTCATCGAGAATTTCCGTTTGCCGGTACTGCTCATATTCCAAGCCGCGCTGTACGCCGCGGAAGGAGTTCATATTCTTCAGCTCGGCCTTCGTGCCGAGTTCCTTCTGTCCCCATGGACGAAGACTGATGTTAGCGTCGCAGCGAAGCGACCCTTCTTCCATCTTCACGTCCGATACGTCGCAGTATTGCATAATCGCACGCATTTTCTCCAGATAAGCTTTGGCTTCCTCCGGCGTTGAGATCTCAGGCTCAGACACGATCTCAACCAGCGGCGTTCCAACGCGGTTAAAGTCAACCAGCGAGGCATAACCGCCATCCACGTGCGTGAGTTTACCTGCATCCTCCTCCAGATGAAGCCGGGTAATCCCGATTCGCTTCGTCTTTCCGTCCACCTCAATATCGATCCAGCCGTTCTCACCGATCGGCTGATCGTACTGGGAAATCTGGTATGCTTTCGGGGAATCCGGGTAGAAGTAATTCTTGCGGTCAAATTTGCTGACATCGCCGATGGTGCAGTTCAGCGCCATCGCAGCCTTCATGGCATATTCCACAGCCTGGCGGTTTAATACGGGCAGCACGCCGGGATGGCCAAGACAGATGGGACATGTATGTGTGTTCGGCGGGGCTCCAAACGCAGTGGAGCAGCCGCAAAATATTTTGGAATTCGTATGCAGCTCTACGTGCACTTCCAATCCGATAACCGTTTCATATTTTGATGTAGACATCGATTGTTTCCCTCCTTCTCTGCCGCCGGTTTACAGTTCAGGCCGCCGTTTGTGGTGTTCAGTATTTTGCTCATAGGCATGCGCGACGCGCAGTACGGTCGACTCATCAAAGGCTTTGCCGATGATTTGCATACCTACAGGCAGTCCGTCCGCGAATCCGCAAGGAATACTGACTGCCGGCACACCTGCCAAGCTGACAGGAATCGTCAGGATATCATTCAAATACATCGTCAGCGGATCGTCGACCTGAGCTCCGAGCTTGAAAGCCGTAGTCGGAGCCGTAGGTCCGATGATGACATCATATTGCTCGAATACTTTATCGAAGTCCTGCTTGATAAGTGTACGGGCTTTCTGTGCCTTCAAATAATAGGCGTCGTAATAACCCGAGCTAAGCGCATAGGTACCCAGCATGATGCGGCGTTTCACCTCATCGCCGAAGCCTTGGCTGCGGGACTCATGATACAAGTCGATCAGGCTGCCTGCATTGTCGGAACGAACGCCATAGCGCACGCCGTCAAAGCGGGCCAGGTTCGACGAGGCTTCCGAAGAAGCGAGCAAATAATATGTTGCTACCGCATAGTCGGTATGCGGGAGGGAAACTTCATCCCAGGTAGCGCCCATCGCTTCGAGCACCTTCAGTGCGTTCAGGACAGTTTCCTTCACTTCAGCGTCAACGCCCTCGCCCAGGTATTCCTTAGGCACAGCAATGCGAAGACCGGTAACGTCTCCGGATAATGCGCTCAGATAGTCGGGCACGTCCACTTTGGCAGATGTCGAATCCATCGGATCGTAACCGGCAATGGCTTGCAGGACATAAGCGGAATCTTCCACATTTTTCGTCAAAGGCCCGATCTGATCCAGCGATGATGCAAAGGCAACAAGGCCGAAACGGGATACGAGGCCATAGGTTGGCTTCAGTCCCACGACACCGCAATAAGAGGCAGGCTGCCTGATGGAGCCGCCTGTATCCGACCCCAACGCAAAGTAGGCTTCACCTGCAGCTACGGCCGCAGCCGAGCCGCCGCTTGACCCGCCGGGTACCCGCTCTAAATCCCATGGGTTGCGCACGGGATAGAAGCTGGAATTCTCATTGGAGCCTCCCATTGCAAACTCGTCCATGTTCAGCTTGCCGATTGTCACCGTATCCGCTGCACGCAATTTACCGACAACCGTTGCATCATAAACCGGCGTGAAATTGGACAAAAACTGACTAGCGCATGTGGTGCGAAGTCCTTCTGTCACGATATTATCCTTGATTCCGACAGGAAGCCCGAACAACAGTCCACGCGTTCCCTCTGAAGCCAGCCTCTCATCCAAAGCCTTGGCGGATGAACGAGCGCCTTCTTCGTCCAAAGTAATAAATGCCTTCACCCGATCCTCACGTTCGGAAATACGGGTAAAAGCTTGGTCAACCAGATCGGTTACGGAAAGCTCCTTATTCTGCAGCTTATTATGTATCTCCGTTAACTTGTAATCAAACAGACTCAAGTGTGTATCCTCCCTTCAGGCTATTCCAAAACAGCAGGTACTTTAATTTGATCGTCTTCTTCATCCGGTGCGTTAAGCAGCACCTTCTCAATAGGTAAACTCTCGCGCACCTCGTCTTCTCTCATGACATTGCTGAGATGAAGCACGTGTGTAGTCGGCTCAACACCTTCTGTATCCAATTCATTTAACTTCTCGGCATATTGTAAAATCGCATTCAGTTGGCCGGTAAACATCTGCTCTTCTTCAGGCGTCAAATTCAAACGGGCCAACTTCGCTACATGCTGAACATCCTTATCGGTAATGCTCATGGCTTTACATCCTCCTTCATGCCCCTATCCAGTTAAAGGGGTAAAGTCTGTCACGACAACTTTTCTCATTATATTGTAGAAGCATGCAAGATTCAATCCAAACAGCTTGAAGCTTGCTGCTTCGAAGTTACTTTTCCATTCCATCAAAAAAAGAGTCGGCCTCAGCCGACTCTTCTAAATCCAAGCACGAAGATTCACTTGTTTGATGAAATCCGCCTGGGATATTGCTTCCTTGGTTTCTTCTTCCTCTTCAACACTTTCCAACTCGCCGTTCATCACTTGATGAAACAGCTTCTCATTATATGTCGACAGGGCGAAATCGATGAGCGCTTCCCGCTCGACCCGCTCAGCTTCCTGCTTCAACACGATTGATTCCAGCTCGACATCATCTGCCGGAACAAAAAAATTACGGTTGAGGCTCGGAATCCGAATGACGTAATCGAACGCATTGTCCGGATTTCGGTCATAAGCGATGATATAACCGTATTGACCGATTGGAAGATTCTGCTCAAAGGCGTCCGCAACGATTGTAATCTTTTCCCCTAAACGCAGCATCGTCTACCTCCTGAGTGTCTATCCTTTTTTAAGAGATAAGAAAATATAAACTTCAGAGGTTTATCATCCTTATCTCGCAAGAAAAACTTCCGCTAAATACGGTCTCTCTTCCGATAACGTACGTCGATGACGTTTTTCTTGTCTTCATAGTCTACTAAAAAAAGATAGAGATGTCCATGTGATTCAGATAAAACCTGAATCTCCCATGAAAACTAGGATTGCGGGGACAGCGGACTCCTTCTAAGCAGCCTCGCGGCAACGATAATCGACACCGCCATAATCAGCATGGCAACGAGTACCGGTGACCACGCGCTGCTCCCTGCGCCAAGAATTCGCTCAGCGGCCATGCTGCTTAAACGGCCCGGACTCCATAGAACGCGGGAGGGCAGCAAACCGGATAAGAGCGAAAGTACACCGGCAACTGCCAAGCTGATGAAGGCCGCAGCCGGCCCGCGAAGGACGGCACCGAGGGGCAGCACAAGCGTTACGATCCAGGCCAGCCATACAGCATATAAGCCCCCGCCGCTGGTAACCGATCCCCATTCCAAAGGACCGATGAGCTGATACGTGTAATATGCAGCACCGCCAAGTCCAATCGCAAAAGAAACGACCAGCAGCGTCATCAAGGCGGCCCATTTGGCAGACATCATGGGGATCGTGGATACCGAGCGGGCGAGAACAAGCTCAGCCGTGCCGGTGGCTCGCTCCCCTGCTACCGTGTTCATTCCCGCCAGCACAAGCACCAGCAGGCCGATGGTGCTGAATTGGCTCAAGGTTGATGCCATGACATTCTCGGCGGACGGGACGGTAAATAATGCCGCCGCTTCCGGGGGCAATTCCCCGGCCATGGTCAGGATATCCGGCAAATAATAGGTGGAAACCGGCTGCATAATGCCAAGAAGCAGAAAGACTGCAGGTACCCAAATCCATTTATAGGTCCGGCTTGCCTCGAGCATTTCTTTTTGATAATAAATCCAGAACGACTTCATGAGCCCACCACCTTCATAAACATATCCTCGAGCGAAGACGTGCCTGCTTCAAAACGAAGCAGCTCGATTTCGTCATCGGCAAGCTCCTTGATTAAAGCAGCCCGCGCAAGATCCATATCCGTCACCATCAGCTTGGCGCCGCGTTTGCCGAGTTCGATCTCATGCACATAAGGACGGTTCACAAGACTGTCGAGCCAAGCAACCTCCCGCTCCCCCGGTTCAACCTCAATCGATAGGACCGGCTGGCGATATTTCGTGCGAAGTTCGCTAAGCGCGCCTTTCTCCGCAATTTCCCCGTCTACCATCAGTACCATGTCATCGCAGATTTCCTCCGCATCGTGAAGCACATGGGTTGAGAACAGAACGGTGACTTCCCCGCGCAAGCGGCCCAGCAGGTCCATAACCTCACGACGCCCGATCGGATCAAGCGCCGATACCGGCTCGTCCAGCATGATCAGCTCAGGCTTATGCACCAGCGCTTGAGCAATGCCAAGCCGCTGCTTCATTCCGCCGGAGTAACCGGATATTCGGCGTTTGGCTGCCTGCTCCAGGCCAACCATTTCAATGACTTCCCGACTTCGCTTATTAGCCTCTCGTCCGGATATTCCCGACAGCTTGGCGCTGAAAGACAAGTACTCCATGCCCGACATCCAGCTGTAAAACTTCGGATACTGAGGCAAGTAACCGGTCCGTTGACGCCAGCCGTTCGTTTGCGTATCGGCTGAACCATATCGGATCTCACCCCGGGTTGGAGGTATTAATCCAGCCAGCATCCGCAGTGTAGTTGTTTTGCCGGCACCATTAGGACCAAGCAGGGCCGTGCAGCTTCCTCGCTGCAATTCAAATGAAATGCCCTTAACCGGCGTGATGCTTCCTATGCTTTTGGTCAATTCATGAATGCTTAAAATTTTTTCCGTCAAGCTTCTCTCCTCCCCGCAACAAAATAAGCAACGCTGCCAAGAAGGTTACCCAGCAGTATAATCAACACCCATACCCATCTCGGTCCACGTATGTTTGCCGGCTCTGCCCGAAACAAAGATATCAGCCCCGTTACTGCGAGAATGGCTTGCAGCGCAAGAATCGGCCAGATCAATCCCCAATTAATTTCCATAATAATCCCCCATGTTCCGTATATAATGAAGAAACTTAAGACTTGCGGTCATCTTTGTGGATGACGAATATCCAGTAAAAGAGCAGCGGCAGCGGCATTGTCGTAGACCCCCATATCCCCCAGAACCAAGCCATCTTGCCAAGCCCCCGCTTCCTCGCATCCAAGAAAAGCCATGTCCCTTGAATCAGCACAAGCACAACGGCAAGGATGATCACTCCCAGCGGGCTCTCGTTAACTTCATTCATCAGATCCCCTTCTTTCCGGCAGATCTCAGACTCTTGGAAAAAACAAGAACGGAAATCCCGGCAACCATGCCGAACCCGTGAATAAACAGAAGGATCTTCGGCGCCGCCAAGGCAGCCATCAATCCGCCACCAACGATAAAGAGTGAAATCAGAAGAAAGAGCAGCAATTCGTATTTCATCCGCCGCCGCTTGCGCTCCAAGGTATGAACGGCCAGCGTATGCAATCCTTCCAGGGATGGGGATGGCGCATCCTCAAACAATTGATCCACCCGCTCCATTTCTTTGGTAAATCCTTCAATCCATATTTCGTCCTCATGCTCAGGTCCTTTGACCATCGTCACCCATCTCCTTTCGCAGCTGTTTGATACCGTAGGCTGTTCGTGATTTCACCGTTCCTTCGGGAATACCGAGCATCGTTCCGATTTCATCATAGCTATAGCCGTAATAATGCTTCAGCAGGATGGCAATCCGGTGATCCTCAGATAAGCGGGATAATCCATTCAGCATATCCGTCCAATCTTCTCCCCGCCGCTCCATCTGCCAGCGCATCCGCCTTGCCGACTGAACCGCCTCCTGCTCCAGCCATTTCTTCTCCCGTTTCTTACGCCGGGTGCTATCGATGAACAACCGGGTAGCAATGGTAATCATCCAGGAGGAGAAGGACGAAGTCCCGTTATAACGGTTCATATTCTCCATGCATCGAACAATGGTATCCTGTGCAGTATCCTCTGCAACCATCGGGTCCATCGTCACTTTTAGCAAATATTTATAAAGAAAGGAATAATGCTGCTTGAACAGCAGCGCCATAGCCGCTGCATCTCCTAATTGCGCTTGTTGTATCAAGCCCTCTTCATCAGGGATCATGAAAAAATCATCACCTTCTTTCGCATTCCAACCGTAATACGATTAACAACAGCCAATCGTTCAAATGGAGTTTTATATTTATCCTGTACCGAATGATATCAATTATTAAAACCTATCATGACGGTAAGAAATTCATCGATATCTGTAAAAAACTCAAAAAAAAGCAGCCGACTAAAAATCGGCTGCCCTCTCCAATAGAAAGAATCCATTCAGTTCATGATGAGGGTGTCATGTTCGCATGTCGATCTATTGATTAAATCGTATAACCTGCAGCCGATGATGCCATGGCTGCTGCGCGATCCCTTCATCCTTCACCAGCCTGTCCCAGACAACTGAGGATATTTCCGTCTGAATCTGCCGGTGGAACTCCGGTTGACGATCAATCGCTTCGCTTCTTGTAACACTCCCGTTCAACAGCGATAGATGATCTTTCCTCACTGGCGCTTCCCCCTAATCACGTCCATGCCAAAAAACTCCCCATAAAATAAAAGAACGCAAACCGGGATGAATTCCACAGTCTGCGTGCTTCGCATGGGTAACAATTAATTAACCGTATTGTATCAATGTTGTCCAGGTTTGTCCAGACAAAGTTTCCCGATTTATGTCGGAAGCTATCTTATCGTCTGGCAGGAACGTAAGGATTCCGCTGCTTTTCATAACCGATGGTTGTTCGAGGACCATGGCCGGAATACACAACGACCTCATCCGGGAAGGTATACAGCGTATTTTGAATGGAATCAATCAAATCACGTTCACGGCCTCCAGGAAGGTCCGTTCGCCCAACCCCGAGACGGAACAGCACATCGCCGGAAAACAGATCATTTCCACACTTAAAGCTTACACTTCCGGGGGAATGTCCCGGTGTATGAAAGACGCTGAAGGTATGTCCGATGAGCTGCAGCTCAAGTCCATCCGCCAAATCGTACTCAGCCGGCTCGGTGGACAACGGTTCCGTTACCTGCGGCCACATCATCGAGCCGTTAAGCTTCGGATTGGACAGCCATTCACTCTCCAGGGTGTGCAGGTAAACAGGACAGCCCTTCAGCTTGCGGATCTCCTCAACGCCCCCCATGTGGTCGAAATGCGCATGGGTCAGCAGGATCGCTTCAATCTCCAAATCGGCTATTC
Organism: Paenibacillus sp. FSL W7-1332; assembly: GCF_037969785.1. Lineage (NCBI taxonomy): Bacteria > Bacillati > Bacillota > Bacilli > Caryophanales > Paenibacillaceae > Paenibacillus > Paenibacillus sp. FSL W7-1332. Next base: position 6,400,280 of record NZ_CP150209.1, read on the forward strand.
GCTTCACAAGCGGCCCCGGGTTCATGCCAGGATCGATAATGATCGCTTTGCCTTCTACAGGCCCTGTCAGTAAATATGCATTCGTCTGAAGCGGTCCTAAATTAAAGGTCTCAATATGAAGTGTCATGATTAGAACCCTGACATCAGTTCACGCAATTCCTTAATGATGGCAGCGTGGAACTCATACCCTTCCCCGTAGGCTTGAATAATGCTTTGCCGCGTGACCGCAAGGTTGTCCTGATAGTCCGATGCTTCACGATCCGGATTGTTCTGCTTGAACTCAATCATAAACTTCTGAACATGCGCCGGACGCGGTCCCCACGTGCCGAGAACATGTCCCCCGGTATCCGAAATAATAACAACCGGAATGGAACGGGCACCCATGGTCAGGAACTGATCCATGACGTCCAGATTCTCTTCCATAATCAGCACTTCCGTCTCAATTCCCGCGGTCTCCATCGCGCGAAATACGACAGGGATATTGCGCGCAACATCGCCGCACCAATCCGCTGCCAGAATGAGGACCCGCAGATCATCCCTGAAATTGAGGCTTTCAAAAAACTCTTTATCCTCTTCATTCTCCCAGACAAACTGTTCATATCCTGCCTTGAACGTCTCCTGGTTCTTCTGCATGCCGTCCATAAATTGCTGTGGAGATATGCCTGTCCCCAAATGATTTGCCATATTCATACTCATTCGTTATTTCGACCTCGCCTTCGATGATTTTATCCATTTTATCAGAAAATAAAGAATCATGACGGCCAATGCCCCCAGCAGAATTTCCTGCACGTACGGACCTGCCTTCTCGTCAATATGCTCCCATTGATCGCCTAGAAGCAATCCGAGGTATAAGAATAATGCCGTCCATGGAATAACGGCTAGGGTGGTCAGCAGCGTAAACCTTCCCACAGGCATCTTGGATATGCCTGCCGGTATGGAAATCGCATGCCGTACCACCGGTACAAACCGTGCCGTAAATATAACGCCGGTACCATACTTGCCGAACCATTCTTCAGCGTAATCGATATGCTTCTTCTTAATCAATATGTACTTCCCGTACTTCTCCAAAAAGGGCCTGCCTCCGTAACGGCCGATCCAATAGATAAACAACTGTGCGAGCACGCCGCCAACGGTCCCAAAAATCATGGCTCCGATAAAGTTAACTTCACCTAGGGATACCAGATAACCGCCATAGGCAAGTACAATCTCGCTTGGAATGACCTCCACCATTAAACCTATCATGATTCCAAAATAGCCCAGCTGCTGGATCCATTCAAACAATCGGCCTACAGCCTCGTATAAGAATTCCACGCTTGTCCCCCGCTTTCTTCCTGCGTTGATTTCTTATACTAGCCTATTCTAACACAGCTCAGGACATGCCTTCTACTGCGCCCAATTATAGGCGGCACAGTGACTTTCGCCCGTTTCGGGACATATGGTGAAGCAAAGGAGTGAGTTACGCATGCATTCTCCCCATGCCAAACAACCGGGCAGCAAGCCCCCCTCCCCGCGCGGTATACGGCGGGCCTGCAGCAAAGAATTATACCGCACGACCAAACGTCTCAAGCTGTACCTTCCTCCGGAATCCTTGAAGCAAGGCGAAGAATTGTATTACCGGAAGGTGATAGGCAATTTGATCTGGATCCACGAAAACTACAGCAATAAGAAGCTTTTGTGCGACTGGTGGGAAAAGGAAGTCTGCGGCGAACTGGCCGAGCTATGGGAGGTTCCGGAACGTCAGTTGGCCTCGGCCTTCCGGGATGCCTTCGGCGGATAACATTGCCCTTCCTTGTACTAGCAACTATCCTGAACGGGCAGGCACGCGATAAGCTGCTATAGATTGCGACACACGATTCAAGTTAGCGGCGGGCGGGGATATCTGCCTGTTCAGGCTGCCTTGCCGCATGCTTTCGTGCTCCTCCCCCATTCAACGTTTTTTCCAATCGGGTGGTTTGCCTTACCGCAAGTATAGACAGATCGAATTCCCGGTCATTCCGATGAGAATCCATCTCACGAAGATTTGCCGCAAGGGAACGATAGCGCTTCAAGATATTTAACCCGGTCCGGGCCGCTTCAACCGCTCTGACGGATTCTCCTGCCGTCCGGTGCCAATCTGCGAGGGAAGCCAGCTTCAGCACGGCTCGGGTTTGTTTGACATCATTGAACCGATCCCGATTGATGGCCGCTAGATACCAAGCTGCCGCCTCTTCCGATTGGCCTCGGAGCGAGTAAGCCTCTGCCAGCTTCCAGCTCAGCTCCGGGTGATTCGGTGCATACACCAAACTTCGCTTCAGCAGCGGGATTCGCTGGCTTGGGGGAAGCCAATCCGCCAGGCTCAATGTTGCCTCCGTGTTGGCGGGGTTCCACTTTAACGAGGATTGAAGGAGCGCTGTTTGCGCTCCGGGCGGTTCCGAAGCGGCCCATCGCTCTTTGACCTCGCTGATGCCCAGCGCAGCAGCGAGAAGAACCCAGACCGCGAGCAGAATGATCGCCGTAACCCGGAGCAGTGACAGCGACTGTAACGGCGGATATTCCCGCTTCGTTTTATAAACAGCTAGCCGCTTCCTCCCTATTTTGAACCGTTTGCGTCTTTGAGTTGTATGAGGTCCGTTTTGCACTTCCCGACCAGAAGGAGTCGTAGCGAAGCCCATTACCGTAAGCCACAACAGCAGCAGCCATACCAGCCCAAAGCTCCAGTCAAAATCCACAGCCGCGTGCACGATCAGCACGAGGACAGCGGGCATGAGCCGAGAGCTCACAGCAATAAGCCTTGCCACCATAAAGCTAACCAGAACAAGGACAAGCAGCAGCCCGATCACTCCCGTATTCAGCAGGATATCCATATATCCGCTGTGCACCTCGGCACCCACGTAGGGCTGGGACTGCATGGCAAGGTAGGACTGCCGCCACGTCTCCCCTCCACGTCCCAGCCACAGCGACGACCGGGCCAGCTGCCACGCGTCGCTGTATAGGAGGCGGCGCGCGCTCAGCGTTGCCGCGCCGCCGAGGGTCCGATCCTGCACCTGATGCAGGATCACCGCTCCGGCTGCGGCAGCCAGCAGCGCCGCAGCTCCCAGGGCCCCTGGCGCGGCATACCGCCGCCGCGGGCCCCCGCTGTGCCGCCAGCGGCACAGCAGCTGGCCGGCGAGGACACCGCCGGCCCAAAGCCCGGCCAGCCACAGCAGGCCGGGCAGCACGGCTGGAGCCAGCTTGGCATCAGCCAGCTGGCGGTACAGCAGCGCCGCGCTCGCCAATGGCGCGGCGGCAGCCACCAGGAGCGGCGCGAAGGCACGCCGCTCCTTAGCGAAGCCGGCCGCGCACGCGAGTGCGGCCGCGAGCCAGGCGCCGCGCGACTCCGTCAGGAGCAGCGCGGCAGTGTAGGGCAGCAGCGGCAGCAGGGCAGCCGCTGCGCGGAGCGTGCCCGTCCGGGACCGCAGGACGGGCGGCAGCGCGAACAGCCGCTCCAGCAGGAAGGCGGCCATCACGGCCCCGAACGTGTTCGGGTACTGAAGCAGGCCGCCAAGCCTCGCGCCGGACGCGCTGATGTTCACATCCGCCGTATGATAGATCCCATACGGCAGCTCCAAAAGCCCATACACGGCAAGCAAAGCGCTGCCGCACAGCACAGCGCCCAACAGATGCCAGCCTATTTGCATCAAACGTAAGCCGTCACCTGTACGGCTTATACGCCAGGCAACAGCTGTAAAAGAGGCATAACTTCCCCACAGGATGATCTCCTTCATCGTGCCTTCCAGTGAGAGCGGTCGCCCGATCCCATGAAGCACATACATGAGAATCATTCCGCAGATGCACCCCAATACCACTCGCAACCCTTTATCTAAATTAACCAAGCCAGAAGATATCATGCCAGTGCCAGGAATTCCCCGGCCTTGGATTCCATCATGCCGTTTAGCTGCCATCATAAGCAGCAGAAGCATCCCAAACCCTGCTCCGACCCCATAGACATCCCCGTCAAAAAACATTCCGCTCCGGATACCTGCCACAAAGACAAGTGCAATCAGCATCATCCCGCAAATACGATGCAGGGTCCTCCATGCCATGAACCAGCGCCCCCGTTCCGATGCATAACCATTCCCCCGGCTGCTCCTTGCAAGGCATCCGTCCTTCGTGGCCAAACCATCTATTAGCATTGTGGGCAAGGACATACGTTGTTATTCTTGAAGCAGCGTCGGGGAACTCATCAGCGCTATAAGGCCGCTTGCCCCCCGAAGTTTATACTTTCTGACTATCTAAAAAAGCGATGAAAATGCAGTCGCACTTTCATCGCTTTTTCCGGAATCGGCATGATGTATTTTACGTATCCGGCAGCAAGTCCTTGCACGCCCGTTCAAGATATGGAGAGGCGCTTAAAAAATCGCGGAACGCGGTATATTCCTGCCACAGCTTATCCCGATCTCCCGCAGAACCGCTAACCGCCCGGATCAATATATTCTTCGGAGTATGTTCCATATCAATAAACTCCAGCAGCTGCGTCTTGTAACCCATCAGATCGAGGAGCTTGGCTCGAATGGCGTCCGTGGCAAGGGCCGAGAAGCGTTCCTTCAATATACCGTGGGACAGCAGCGGCTCCATAACGGGGCTTTGGACTTGGGAGAACAGCTCATGCTGGCAGCAAGGCACCGACAGAATGACTGAAGCGCCCCAACGAACCGCTTTTTCCAGTGCAGCGTCTGTTGCCGTATCGCATGCATGCAGCGTGACCACCATATCCACCTGCTCCAGTTCGTCATATTCCGCAATGTCCCCGACAAGAAACTGCAATTGGGTGTAGTTCAGTTTTTTCGCCAGCATACTGCAGTGTTCGATGACATCCGCCTTGAGATCCAAACCGACAATATTCAGCTTTCTGCGCGCGGTTACCGCCAAATAGTGATATAAAGCGAAGGTCAGATAGGATTTGCCGCAGCCAAAATCAACGATCGTCAGTGGACGGTCCTCCGGCAGGTGGGGAAGCACATCCTCAACCATCTCCAAAAATCGGTTGATCTGTTTGAACTTATCGTATCGGCGGGCAAATACTTTGCCCTCTTCACTCATGATGCCGAGTTCCACCAGAAACGGAACAGGCTCTCCCTCTTCAAGGATATATGTCTTTTTCCGGTTATGGGACAAATCCGTTTTTGTCTTGGAGGGGGATTTGGTCAGAATCGAAACCTTGTATTTCTTCGAGATTAGAACCTGATAGTCCGCTTCCGGCGTATACATCATCGCTTGCCGGAATACATTCTCGAACATGTCAACCAGCACGGCCTCCGCCTCATCGGCCGGCACGTTCTGATGGGTGACTTTGGTTCCGGAATAATAGGCAAACTGATAGTGCAGCTTGTTCTTGAGCTCTACGGGCTTAACCGTTACTTTACTGTAGGTCATGCCTTCCCGCTTGCGGAGCTGGCTTAGCGTAGCTGTGATCAATGATCCTTCTTCCATGATGTTGTGAATCAATTTTCTTAATGCATCCAAAAGGTACATCTCGCTTTCTTTATATGATAGACAGGTTAATCCCGCTTAGGTCAACGACTTGTCGCCGTTCACCGCTTCATGCGGAAAACGACGCTTAAGCTCATCCATTCCTTCGTGGACTTCCTCCAGCGGAAGCCCGCCCTTCGCCAAATCCTCAGGCAGCTTCAGCTGCAATCTTTGATAGAACTGCACAGCTTCGCCATATTCCATCTTGCCATTATCCAGCAGTTGGTAGAGGATGTTCTCCGCTTCTGCGTACATCCCCTGCTGCTCCATATACGCATAGTAATCCCGCATCGCTGTTTCTGGCCATGCATACGACCTTAAACGTTCTCTCACCATACCGATCCGTTCCGTCAACCCGATCAGCTTCAAATCCGCTCCTTGCAGGGCCGACTTCAAATATAGCTGAAAGACCTTGGTATAGAGCATAACGGCTTCTTCTTCACGCTCCAGCTCAAGCAGCAGGGACGCTTCCTCTTCCATTAGCCTGGCGGCGCTTTGCAGCTTGTCCGCTTCCAGATAACCGTGACTGCGAAATAGCTGCTCAATATCGGCAGCGGACAATGAGCGAAGCAGCTCTGAATTCAACCGGAACTGTCGTTTGAAGAGCTCATCCAGCTCCCATAGCGCTTCTGTGTGCTTGCGCTCCTGCTTAAGCGAAAACACCTTGGCAATCATCTGTGTCATATCCTCAATTAGCCGCACGAGATAATCCCTGCGAAACATACGCGCACCCCCAACCTGCATCCATGTCAGATGCAGCGTATTCCTGATCTTCATCTTTACTATACTGCGTTCAACTGCCAAGAAACCAAGAAGGAATGCCGGGGCAGCCTTTAGCGAATCATCCTTTACAAGGGAGAAATTTGCCGGTTCAAACTCAAGCCGGATCACGATTAAATTGTAGGCTATCCGGGGCCAGAATTCCAGTTCCCGACCTCCCCCTCCCATTCTCGCTCTACTTCGGCCGGCCAAGCATACGAGGTATGGCGCGTCTGGGCACAAAATAAATGAACGGATATCCCGCTAGGGGGTATCCGTTCATTATAAACTATTGAAAGATTCTCATGCGTTATTCATTCGTAAGCCGTCCCATGAAAGAAGTGATGACCTCGCCGAGCTTCTCCGGCGTCTCCATCATACTCATATGTCCTGCGCCCTCGATTACATATTGAGTCACGTTGTCATGGTCTGTCGTAAAGGTACGCTCTGCCGGAATCAATCCGTCCTTCTCCCCTGCTACCAGCAGGATAGGCAGCGTGGACGCGGAGAGCACATCGCGTCGGTCCGGACGCTCACGCATCGCCAGCGCCGCTCCGATTGCTCCCTGAGGTGGCGTTAGATAGCCTATCTCCTTCGCCCGCTGAATACATTCCGGTTTGTTATCCTTCGTATCCGGAGCGAATAAGCCGGGCACCAATCCGTCAACAAAAGCCGTAATGCCCTCCCCTTGGATGGTGCTGACCGCCTGCACCCTCTTCTCCTTCGCTTCGTCCGAATCCGGGTAGCCTGTGGAATGAATCAGGCCAAAGGCGTTCAAACGAGAAGCGTAACGCTGGGCAAAGGAGAGCGTGATATATCCTCCAAGGGAATGACCGAGTAACGCTGCCTTCGGAATGTCGAGCTCATCCATCAATAGCAGTACATCGTCTGCCATCTGTTCAATGGTATACGATCCCATCGGTGCATCAGACCGCCCGTGACCACGGAGATCCGGTACAATGACTCTGAAGCCTTGAAGAAATGGCAGTACCTGTTCCCAGTAGGCGGAGCTTCCACAGAAACCGTGAAGCAGAATGATCGGCTCACCTTGTCCCTGATCAACATAACAAATCGTGCTGCCGTTGCATTGTACTTTTTCCATAGCGATACCCTTCTTTCTATTCAGCGGATGCCATGTGATAGACACCCATTATTTTATAAAGAATGATCTATTATTAAACAAAAACAACCCCGGCTGAAACGCCATGTCTTACGCCCTAAGGCCAAAGGCAATAGCGGCTTGCTTCGCTATCTGCTCCGCCATCCCCATGACTTGGTATAAGGACGTCACTTGAAGAGTCCAATACGGCTTCGGTCCATGGACGTTCACAACCGCTGCCACGCTATAATCCCCCACTGCCGGAAGCCTCCCGCCGACGGACTGGGCAGGCGTCAGTGGACCCTCGCATGTAAAGAAATATCCGACTGACGAGGATTGTCCCAAGCATGCATCAATGGCAATAATCGACTTATCCTCAGGTATGCCTTGAAGTCTTGCCTCAAGATTAAAAGCGTCACACGGTTCGGGCAGCGTCCCGATCACATGCGGGAAACCGTATTCCGAGAGCCGGCTTCCTGTTAGCGGTCCGAGTGCATCTCCTGTGGAACGGTCAGTGCCAATACATAAAAATACGATGCTATCCAGCGCATGCCGCTGCGAAATCGTCCGAAAAAAATCCGCCAGTTCATGCCCCGACATTTTAGCTTTTACAGCCTGTACGCCTGGCGTCTTGCCGGCTTGTTCGCTCATGACGGACCTCCTCCTTGATTACATCGCTTAAAACCTTGCTTTTTACAGCCTAAAAAACCTTTTTTTCCTGATTTTAACCTATCTCTGTCTCCGATGGCAAAAACATTGGTCGAGCCGCACGGTAACATGGTACAATACAGGGATGAAAATCGTAAATCCGCCTATGAGAGGATGGTGTTAATCCATGGATTTGAGTGAAAAATCACAAGCTAATGTCGAGTATATGATTGAACAGATTAAAACCAAGCTTCGGATGGCTACAGGTGCTGCCATGCAAGCATCCGCCTTCTCGGTTAACCAATATGATGATATTTATGATTTGTACGATATGGTCATGAATAAGCAAAACCTGAGTATATCGGAAGTGGAAGCAGTTGTATCGGAGCTCGGGCAGCTGCGCGGGAACCAGTAGATCATCATCAGCCCTTTTATAGCAAAGCCCCCGGAACTTCGCTGATCCAAGCGATGTTCCGGGGGCTTTGCTGTCCTTCTCTACGGCATATCGATCATCACCACTTCCGAGATCCCCTTACTTGAGTTCCCTCGAAATGTCAGCTCATGACGCCGCTGTATCCTGGCGGCATCACCCGCAGTAATATCAAACTTGCCGTCTTCCGACGATATTTCGACTTGACCGCTAATGACGTACAGGTGCATTCTCCGATCCCCTGCCAGGCTGTACGTCAGTTCTTGTCCTGTCTCCAGTATGGTACTGTATATCACAACATCCAGCGATTGGGGCAAGCTGGATTCACCATGGCCCGACCCGATGATCGGAAGCATCTGGTTCAACCGCTCTTCCTGTGTAAAATCGCTTTGATGGTGACTGGTCTCAAGGTCCGGCTCCGCAGGTAGAAACCACATTTCCAGGTAGCGTACGTCCTCGGACGAGGCATTTTTCTCTGCATGGTACACGCCAGTGCCTGTATTCACGACATGAATCGAACCGGGAGTCAGCTCGATTTCTTTCCCTGTATCATCTTCATACGTTAACGAGCCTTCCAGCACCAAATGGACAATGATCAAATCATGATGAAACCTTCGATCAAAACCCTCCATCGGTTTAAGCATATATTCATTATGCGCCAGTAAGCTTCCAAAATGCTCGTTATGCGGATCCGTATAATCCTCGAATGAAAAGCTGAATTCACTATGAATACCGTCTTTATGGGTAGTATGTCTTTCCGCTGCCGTCATGATCTTAATCATGGCCGGTCACCTCCGCCTTTTTTACTAATCAATACCCCGGCGGTTTCCGGTCTAATCAGTCATGCTTAAGCACCGTTCAGCATAAACGCGGTTTCCACCCTGCCTACTTTCAGGCCCTCATCGTTGCATAAATCTTTGGGATACGCGGATTTCAAGCGGTCGATGGTTATTTTGTTGCTATACCCGATTTGCTCCAATATGGACTCCGCTACCCAGCCCCATTCTTCTTCTGATCCATCTGAAATTTTGAACGAAATGCCGAGCCGCTCCTTCTTCAGACCTAAGCAGTACACGCCTTTAAATCCTCCTTTGGCCACAATATTATCGTCTTCCAAGAGAAGGGTGTCCACCTTTTGATTTCCTGCCACCATATAGGGAGATGCGTGCATGGCCTCCGTGATTCGGATGACCGCCCTTTTTGTTGGCTCATCCTCGATAAGGTCCGGGGATGCAAGCTTCATATAGGCTGTAGCCAAAGCGCGAAGCGGCATGGCGAATACCGGCAGGCCGCAACCGTCCGTTCCCAATCGGATATCAGAGGGAGCCAGTCCCGACAAATAGGAGACCGTCTTAAGGATCTCCTGCTGCAGTGGATGTTCCGGCTGATCGTATCCGAGCAGCGGGTACCCTTTCATCTGACAATAGGCCAACATGCCATAATGCTTCCCGGAGCAATTATGGAACCATTTGCTCTTGTTTCTCTGGTCTCGCAGAAGAGCCTCTTTATTTTTCTCATCCAGCGGCCAGCTCGATGCGCAAACCATGTAAGCTTCACTAATATTGACCTTGCGGGCAAAGCCTTCCAATACTTCGGTATGAGCCGGCTCCGCCCGATGCGAAGCCGTCATGATCGCGATTTCCTTATCCGTCAGCCCATAATGGTCAGCAAGCCCGCCACGGATGGAGGGGATTGCCTGCATCGGCTTGGCCGAAGAACGCGTAAATGCGACATATTCCGGATCTCCCGCGTATGCCTGTATGCTTCCTTGTTCATTAACAATACATATATGTCCATTGTGGACGCACTCCAATATGTCCGCCCGATATTCCTTCACTAATACAGTATCCATGTTAAATAACTCCTTCTATAACCGTCTGTGACCGTATTCCTGCCTTAAAAACCTGTGTATATCTGGTACCTATAATCCTCGATAATTCGGGGATTGTTGCAAATCTGTATTCAGTATAGTACAAAAATCTGCAAATAACAGCAGGCGATCATTCCGTAGGGGACGGACACTTCATTTTATCTCCCGTTTAACGTTGTCCTGTTTCACGATGTGGCCTTAGGTTTAATTACGAGATAAGCAAGCCCACTCGAAAAACATTGCTCTTTAAAAAGGAGGCGATCGTATGTGGGGAATCATCATCAGCATCGTAATGGCAATCATCATCGGGATCATCGGGGATGCGCTGGCTGGTCATGAAATGCCGGGCGGAATTATCGGGTCCATGATCGCTGGTTTCGTAGGCGCATGGCTCGGACCATGGCTCTTCGGAGCATGGGGGCCTGTCATCGGCGGATTTGCCATTGTGCCCGCTATCATCGGTACAGCTATCTTCGTATTCTTGCTCGGTCTTGCTGCCAAGCTATTTAGACGTACAGCCTGATTCTCGTGTCTATATTCTTTTTATATTAACTAAAAGGAGTGAAAGTTATGAATCACACAGAACAAGAACATCCAGTACAAAGCGGTTCCACATTTTTCAAAGGTGCTTTCATCGGCGCCCTGGTCGGAGCGGCGGCAGCTCTGTTGTTCGCTCCAAAGCCAGGCCGCGAACTGCGCGGGGATTTGTCCGAGAAACTGAGCGTGGTAACGGATAAAACGAAGGAAGTTGCTTACACCGTAGGCGATAAAGCTTCTGAGCTTGCAAAAACCGTGGGCACCAAAGCCTCCGATGTGATGGCCACCGTGAATGAAGGCCGCCAAAGCATTATGTCCAGCGTCAAGGAAGCATCGGCAGACGTGTCCAGCGAGGTTTCAAATGCTTCCAAAGACGTAAAGGATAAAGCGATGGACACCTCTTCCGATGTCAGCCGTGAAATGAAATCGACAACGAATGTTTAATTCGTGAGGTCACGAATAGCCAGCTGACACAGCTGGCTATTTTTGTGCCAGATCGTGACAGTCAGCTTGTAAAGCATCATATGGATTGATAAGTGAAATGAAACGGCGTTTCTGCCTGGAAAGCGGGGATATCTTATGAGTAAAGCGAACCCATATCATAGCGGCTCCAGCTTCTCGACCCGGAGCGGCGATCGTTCGAGACAACGCGATGAGCCACGAAAGGAATCCGAAATAAGCAAGGAAAGACGCTCCCGGGAAGCGGATGATATCCAGGAGCATCCCTTTGAACTGCGTCACGAAGTGAAGAAACTAAACACCCGTCTGGACAAAATTGCCACCACACTGGAGAAATCCGAAATGAAGGACATGATCGAGAATTACATGAATCCCAAGAAACGCATCATTGCCAACCTCACAGCCGGACTATCCCGGGGACTTGGCTTAACCCTTGGCACGGCACTTGTGCTGGGTCTTCTGGGTTACATTCTCAGCTTCTTTGTCAACGTACCGATGATCGGGGATTTCATCTCGGATTTGCAAGGATATATTGATCAATCCCGATCCTAGTGTATCTTTAACGCATGCAAACGCCCGGTGCCTATAATGGTCACCGGGCGTTGTGATCATTGTTGCCGCCATTCATGGATCACCATTATGCCTCAAAGATTTTTATTGCTGGACTTTACTTGAAGCAGGTCTCCCGTCCATCCCTTCGCACGCATCCAAAGATACATGCCTCCCGTCCACAGTAGGGTAAAACCGCTGATTACCGTAAATCCCCAGAACGTCTTAATGGCGGGCAAATTTTCAAAGTTCATCCCCCAGATGGCTCCGACCACGGTTGCGGGTGTGAGCACAACCGTAAAAATCGTCAGTGTCTTCATAATTTCATTGCCGCGGAACGCGGAGATTGCATCGTCTATCGAAACCAGCGTATCGATTTCGCGCTCATAATGATGAATCAGCTTCTCCATTCTTTCCACTCGATGTAGGAGCTGTTGAAACGAGCGACTGCTATCCAGCTCGCCATGATACCCTTCTTTTGCTGCAGCGATCAGCTCCTGAAAAGGAATAAACAAATTGCTCCACTCCAACAGCTCAAACCGGGACGTTAGAATGCTGTCCATTAAGGACTTCCGGTTGCGCGTACGCATATCACTTTCGACAAGACGCAGGTTATGCTCGAATTGATCCATTCCCGCATGGTAATAATGCAAAATGGTCCGAGCCAGCACAAACATGCCGTCGACGGGCTTATGGCATTGATGAAGCATGGAAGCTCTTTCGGACTTAGCCATCATGCTCCGGGTATGGTCATCCAAATTGATGGTGATCAGCACTTGGTCGTCCGTATAGAAATAGAACTGTTCCGACTTGTAATGATCGGCATCATCCGTAACCTTATAAAGCATGGTTCCCATAATAACCGGCTCCACCCCATCCTTGAATCGGACGGATAAGTAGTTTCGTTCCTTTAACGTCGACGCCTGATCGAACCATTCGGCTGTATAAGGATAGCGCGTCCGAAGTTCACCGATCCAGGAGGATTGCCAGTTATCCGTTCGAACATCGTACCACTTCCATCCCCCTGCAAAAGAATAAATATCCTGACCTTCCATCCTATCCGGCCCCAGCATGTTTTACTGACACTCCCTTCTGTAAATACAAATCGCAAGGTTTCAAAAAGGCACGCTTTCCCGTAATGAGGAAGCGTGCCTTATGTTGCTATACGTCTGTTACTGTTACTACGAGGCTTGTCCATATCAGTAAGAAGAATTAGACATGATCTGCTTCAGTTTTTCCGTTGCACGCTTCTGTATACGTGAGACACTCATTTGCGACACGCCTAACCTCTGAGCGATAGCTCTCTGGGACTGTCCCTCCTGAAATGCCAGCAATAGCACCTTCTGCTCTTGCTCCTTCAACTGGCTCATCGCCTGCTGAAGATCCATGCGCTTCTCAACGGAATCAAAATCATTCACATCCGAACTGATTAGCTCTCCAAGCGTCGCTCCGGTTTCTTCCTGGGATAAAGGGGAATCCAATGATACATAATGATAGCATTCACGTCCGGCCAACACTTCGACCGTTTCCTCAACGGAAAGATCCAAGTAGGATGCGATCTCATTCACATCGGGAGATCTCTCCAGCTTCACCATTAATTCATCTATCGCCTGCTGAACCAAGGCACCCTTTTCCTTGATCCGCCTTGGCACTTGAATGTACCATGATTTATCGCGGAGAAAGTTTTTCATATGACCGATCATGCTTTTCATGGCATAGGGCTCAAACGGAATCCCCAGGCTGATGTCATATTGCTGCAGAAGACGAATTAATGCCATTTGGCCAACCTGATACAAATCCTCGTACAGGTCGGGCCGATTCCGGGCAATCTTGCCTGCCGCCATTTTGACCATCGGTTCATATTTCTTAATCAGCACCGTTGCGATATCGTTATCTTTCGTTTGCTGATATTGTTCAATTAAATGAACTGCTTCATCTCTGGACTCTTGGGGAGTCGCTTTATCACTCATACGGGCTCCTCGCTTCTTGCGAGACGCTTCGTCAGCGTGACCTCGGTTCCCTTTCCAGCCTGGTTTGTCACGCTTACCTCATCCATAAGCGCCTCCATCAGGTAGAAGCCTAGTCCTCCGATTTGGACCTCGCTGAGATCTTTATCATGAAGTGTACGGTTGCCAACCGCTCCCATACTGTCGAAACTCTCCCCTTCGTCTCGGACCGTGATGGATAGCGAATCGCTGGTCACTTGAAATAAAACCTCTACCATTCCGCCTTCCTGACTATAAGCATACAAGACCGAGTTATTACAGGCCTCCGACACCGCAACCTTCATATCTTCAATCTCTTCATAGGAAAAGCCCATCTTAGAAGCTATTCCATACAGATTCAGTCTTACAATATCCACGTATTCAGCACTGGCAGGCAAATTAAGCGTTACTCTTTGAACATCTGAATTCATTCTTTTCGATCCTTTCCTATTGGGAATTCTTCTTACGACTGAAAGAACTTCGCAATACCCGTCATATCGAACAGCTTTTGAATTTGCGGCGGAACTTCCTCGACTGCAAAGCGTGCTTCCATGCCATGTCTGGCTTTCAGTATCGACAGAAGAATACCAATACCCGTACTATCAATATATGTCATGTCCTTCATGTTGACGATCAAGTCTACTTCGGAATTGCCGACAAGAGGCTCCATCACTAATCGAAAATCAGGAGCGACGGACAGATCAAGTTCACCGCTCAGAAATACCGTGCATACGCCCTCGTTCATCTGGGTCTTAGCATTGAACTTATCATTCGTTTTTGTATTCATAGACACTCTCTCCCAATCATTTGTTTTCCCTTTACATAACCCGTTATCTGGCTTGTTGAAACAGGTTAAAGAGGGTTATGGGCACGCTAATATATGGAAATCGGTTTCTGTACTAACCGTTGATGATGCGAACAGGGCTTGCGGGCATATCCCATCCTTCCGGTTCTACCGGTACATACCGGGATATCAGGTGCTTCACACAGCTGATTTTTACCGGCTTGCTGATATATTCATTCATACCCGCGTCAAAGCAGCGCTTCTGAATCCCGTCCATCACATTCGCCGTCATCGCAACCAGAACGGGAGCCTCAGCTTCCGGCTTCATCTGGCGGATCAGTCGCGCCGCCTCAAGACCATCCATTACAGGCATCTGCAAATCCATGAAGATCATGTCGTAGACTTTAGGACCTGCAACCATCTCAACTGCCTGTCTGCCGTCCTCCGCCATATCCGCTTTCATTCCCATCTTTTCCAGCATACTGTCCATCAGTTTTCGATTAATCGGATGATCGTCCACAATCAGGATGTTCGGTTGCCTCTCCCCATGCACACGATATTTTGCCGAACGCTCCTCTTCCCGGAGTCGTTGATGCTCTTCCTCATGTGTATGAACGCAGATCGTAAATACGAAAGTGGCTCCCTTGCCTTCCTTGGACTCCACCGCGATCTCTCCGCCCATCATCTGTACGAGCGATTTACAGATTGCCAGCCCCAGTCCTGTTCCACCGTACCGCCTTGTCATTGAGGAATCCAACTGAGAGAACGGCTTGAACAAGCGATCGATTTTTTCGGATGAGATACCAATTCCCGTATCTCTCACAGTGAATTCAAGGGTTAATCGGTCTTCTTCAGCTTGGGCAAGCGAGACAACCAAATACACACCACCCTCATTGGTAAACTTCACGGCATTGGATACCAGATTCACCAATACTTGACGAAGGCGTCCCATATCCCCGAATACGATTGCAGGAATTTGATCCTCAATGTAATACGTGAGCTCCAGATTCTTCTTGGAGGCTTCTCCGGAGAACAAACCAAACACTTCCTGAACGCAGGACTTGAGATCAAACGGATATTCCTCCAGCTCCATTTTGCCTGATTCCATCTTGGAGAAATCCAGAATGTCATTAATGATGTTAACCAAGGCATCCGCACTGTTTCGGATAATGGCTGCATATTCCCGCTGCTCATCCTGAAGATCGCTGTCCATCAGCAAATCAATCATCCCGATGACGCCATTCATCGGCGTACGGATCTCATGACTCATCATCGCCAGAAATTCCGTTTTGGCTTTGGCGGCAATCTCCGCTTCTTCCTTGGCCAGCACAAGCTCTTGATTAATTTTTTCAAGCTCCTGGGTCTTCTGATGCAATTGCATGGACTGAATCTTCAGCCTGTTATTGGTCCGGTACATATCGACAAAACCCTCGATCTTGGATTTCAAGATTTGAGGGATAAAGGGTTTAACCATATAGTCGATTGCTCCTGCGGAATATCCTGCAAAAAGATGCTCCGCGTCCTTGCTGTTTGCAGAAATGAATATAATCGGAATATCCTTCGTCTTGTCTCTCGCCTTGATCAGCCTTGCTGTTTCGATACCGTCCATGCCGGGCATTTGTACATCAAGAACAATCACGGCAAAATCATACTTCAAGAGATATCGTAAAGCCTCTTCCCCCGAAGTAGCTTTTATTAGCGTGTATTGTTCGCTGTCCAGAACAGCTTCGAGCGCAAGTAAGTTTTCAGGGCGGTCATCTACCAACAGAATATGAATCGGTTCGTGAAACCCCATGAGATCCTCCTACAAAACTCTATTTAATCTTCCGGTATATTTTCTCCACCCGGTCCAGCGTCTCATAAGCTTCACTATAATTCGTAAAGTGTATGGACTCTTTAGAACCCAGTACGAGAATACCAAAATGGCTTAGACTCTCGTGAAATAATCCGTGTACGTGATCCCTCAGCTGATCATTAAAATAAATCATGACATTCCGGCAAAAAATCACATTAAACTCGTTAAAGGAACGGTCTGTTGCCAGATTATGCTCGGCAAATATCATGTTTTTCTTCAAAAACGGTTGGAAAATAACCGAATTGTACTTCGCTGTATAATATTCGGAGAACGAGCGGGTACCGCCCGCCTCCATATAATTCTTGGTATATTGCTTCATGCGTTTGATGTCGAATACGCCTTCCTTGGCCTGCTGGAGCGAACGCGAATTCATGTCCGTCGCATAAATCCGGGACTTCTCATACAATCCCTCTTCATGAAGCAAAATGGCCATGGAATACACTTCTTCTCCGGTCGAACAGCCTGCATGCCAAATCCGTATATAAGGATACGTACGAAGCAATGGAACTACAGACTGCCTGAATGTCAGGAATAGCTTCGGATCCCTGAACATTTCCGTAACCGGAATCGATAGATTATATATAAGCCGCTCAAAACAAGAACGGTCGTGAAGCACTTTATCCTGTAGGGCTGATATGGTGGACACGCCCTCGGCATGAACATGATGCCAGATTCTCCGCCTCAATGAGGGAATGGCGTAATTGCGAAAATCGTAACCATAGAATCGATGAATACCTTCCAAAAGAAGCTCAATCTCGATCTGTTCCAGCTCACGTTCGCTTTCCTCTGTCAACAACAGTTGTTCTGATTCCATATGGTCACTAGATGACATCACGCTTGCACCGCTTTCCCCGTGTTTATTTGCTACTTGTACTTTACCCACAAAAGCGGCTTACGAATACAACCAAACCCTCATAAGCGAAAGAAGTTGCTCCGTTTGTATCGGTTTCTTCATATAATCGGAAGCTCCCGCTTCAATACATTTTGCACGATCCTCTTTCATGGCTTTGGCTGTCAGGGCAATAATCGGCAGTTTCTCGAATTCCGGCATTTCGCGTAAACGTCGCATCGCCTCATATCCGTCCATCTCCGGCATCATCATATCCATTAACACCAGATCAAATTCCGGATGATCCTGAAGCAGCTCAATGGCTTCCTTGCCGTTTTCCGCAAAGGTGACTTCCATATTGTAGCCCTCCAGCACGCTGGAGAGAGCAAACACGTTGCGGATATCATCGTCCACCAGCAGAATCTTCTTGCCTTCAAACAGCTCTTCCTTATTGTGCAGCTTCTGCAGGATTTTGCGTTTATCTTCCGGCAAATCAGCCTCGACCCGATGGAGGAACAGCGTCGTTTCATCCAGAAGCCGCTCTGGCGATTTCACGTCTTTGATGATGATCGACTCCGCATATTTGCGAAGCTGCATCTCTTCCTTCGAATCAAGATCCTTGCCTGTATAAATAATGATCGGCAGATCCACCAGGTTCTCGTCATCGCGGATCTGATCCAGCAGCTCAAAGCCTGTCATGTCCGTTAGCATCAGATCAAGCACCATACAATCATAGCGCTGTTTGCGAAGCTCACTGAGCGCTTCGGCGCCTGTGGATGCCGCCGTAATCGATACATCGTCATGACCAATCAGTTCAATGATCGAATTCCGCTGAATGTCGTCATCCTCAACAATCAGGAGATGTTTCATCGATTTTTCCGCATAGGATTCGATATGCGTAAACGCGTCCTCCAGCGCTTCTCTCGATGACGGCTTCTTCAAGTAAGCGATCGCACCCATCATTAATCCTTGCTTCACTTCATCCACGACGGAAATGACATGCACTGGAATGTGGCGCGTAACCGCAGAGCTCTTCAGTTCGCCCATGACAGACCAGCCGTCAATAACCGGAAGCTGGATATCCAGGATAATGGCATCCGGTTTGTACGACTTGGCCATCTCCAGACCGATATCCCCCTGCAATGCAACCAAGGCCTTGAAGCCGCGGCCTCTGGCCATATCCAGAAGAATTCTGGCAAACTTCACATCATCCTCAATGATAAGCAAGACTTTATCTGTCGGTCCGAGCTGATTGCGATCGTCATCCACCTGTATGGATGGCTGAACCTCTTTTGTAATCATCTTCGCTTTCGGTACGATCAGATTACTCTCCGTTGGGGCCTCAATTGCTGCAGCTGCTTCCTGATTACTCTCTACCAAATCCGGATGGCTGGATGGCAGGAAGAGCGTAAAGCAGCTTCCCTTACCTTCTTCCGATTCAACCAGAATGCCCCCGCCCAGCAGACGGGAAAGCTCGCGGCTGATAGATAAACCAAGCCCGGTTCCCCCGTATTTACGACTGGTTGTGCCGTCTACCTGCTGGAAGGCTTCAAAGATCAGATCCGTTTTATCCGCCGGGATACCGATTCCGGTATCTCTGACAGCAAAGGCCACATAATCCGCTTCGGCATTCAGGTAAAGCGGAAGCTTCTCCTTGTCGGCCTTTTCCACATGCAGCTCGACGGAGCCGCTATTGGTAAACTTGAAGGCATTCGACAACAGATTGCGAAGAATTTGCTTCACGCGATGGCTGTCCGTGACAATGCTCTGCGGAATATCTTCACTGATATGCACACCCAGGTCAATATGCTTGCGTGATGCCACGGCGGCAAAGTTCTGCTCCACGAAGGCTTCAATATCCGGAAGCTGAACGTCCTCATAATGGATCTCCATCTTCCCGGCATCCACTTTGGACAGATCTAGAATCTCATCGATCATTTTGAGCAGATCGGAGCCCGACATGTATATGGTCTGTGCATATTCAATCTGTTTATTGCTCAGATTTCCATCCTTATTCTCCGACAACAGCTGTGATAAAATCAGCAGACTGTTAAGCGGGGTCCGCAGCTCGTGAGACATATTAGCCATGAATTCCGACTTATACTTCGTTGTAATGGAAAGCTGCTTCGCTTGCTGCTCAAGCTGCATTCTCGCCTTCTCGATCTCATCGTTCTTCTCTTCCACTTCCTGCACCTGTTCCTCAAGCGCACGCGTCTTGGCAACAAGCTCGGTATTGTAATGCTCCAACTCTTCCTGCTGGCGCTGCAGCAAGTCCTCGGAACGCTTGAGGGCATTAGTTTGCTCCTCCAGATTTTCGTTGGTGCGGCGAAGCTCTTCTTGCTGGGTCTGCAGCTCTTCCGATTGAACCTGAAGTTCTTCGGTCATGGCCTGCGATTCGCGCAGCAGCTGCTCTACCCGCAGACGGCCTGTAATATTGTTCAGAATGATGCCAAGCGATTGACTCAGCTGAGATAAAAGCTGCTCCTGCAGTGATGTTGTTTCTTCAAAGGCTGCCAACTCAACAACACCCAACACTTCATTCTCAAACAGAATCGGATAGATCACGACGGATACCGGCTTCGATGATCCCCAAGCGGATTCCACATTCATGAAATCTTCCGGCGCGCTTTTCAGCACGATCGGTTTCTTGTCGAGCGCAGCTTGACCTACAAGCCCTTCCCCGATCATGAAGGAAATCTTCGGCTCTTCGCCGCCTTCATGGGCGTAAGAACCTTTCATCTCCAACTTATTCGGATGTTTGTCTTCTTGACGAATATAGATAGCTCCATAATGAGCACCCAAAATCGGCGTAAATTCGCTGATAAACCGCTGACCGACTTCCTCCAAGGAATTGATCCCCTCCAGCAGCTCCGTGATTCTGGCCATATTCGAGTTGAGCCAGGACTGATCACGCTGGGCCTGGAGATAGGTTTCCTCGATGCGCTGCTTCTCGATAATATCTTCGGACAGGTCTTTAAATACCCGGGCCACATCGCCAAACTCATCCTTGGACGTAACTTTAATACGACGGATCGCCTTCAATCTGCCTTCTCCAAAGCTCTTCAACATCATGGAGACTACGTTGATGCCCCGGGTAATGCTTGGAAGAATCCATAGAATGACCAGCATTCCTAATAACAAACCGCCAGCCATGAGATAGATAAACATTTGGACAGAGCGGTCATATGCTGCTTTCGCTGCTGTTATATCATCATTGATCTTCTGGTTCTCGTAGCTGCTAAGCTCGTTCAAACTCATCAGCATCTCTTCCTGGACAGATTGTCCGGTCGAATTACGAAGCAGGTTAGCTTCCGTTGCGTTGCTCTTTGCCAGCAGCTCCAGTGTCTTATTTTGATAAACGATATATTGATTCACCGCACGCTCAATCCGGACTAACAATTGCTGCTCTTCCGCAGCATTTGCACTTTCTTTGATCGCTTGAAAATACGTTTGAGCTCGTGCTGTCATCGTTTCCAGTTCCTGTTCGGACACAGCAAAAGTAGACTGGTCATTGCTCAAGATCATGTTCGTAAGCTCTCGTGCCATATCGTTGACTTCTCCGCGCATTGCGCTGGAGTTTCGTACCTTTTGGTAGCGATCCTGATAGATCTGGTTCAATTGGTCGTTCATATAACTGATTCGGTCATAACCAATCAAGGTCAGAACCAGCATGAGCGCCAACAAAGTCGTAAAACCAATGACTAACTTGCTCCTAAGCTTCATTGATTGGTTTCCTCTCCTTTTTTAAGAGATATCCAAACCAGGCATTTATCGTCCTCTCGCTCCTGCGATGGATCATCCACAAAATATTGCTTCTTCATCTCATCTTCTCTCCAATGATGAGGGCCTCCCAAATGCTCCTTCAGATAATCCAGCTTCTCGTCATGACCGCCCTCCACCAGTTCGAGCAGGCCGTCCGTATACATAACCAAATGTCCTTCGCCTTCATATTGAAAGCTTCTTGGCTCCATGTCTTCGATCCGGTCAAACAATCCCACCGGGCAGCAGCCTTGATCCAGGGTCATCACATCCCCGCTCTCCTGAAAGAAGAGAGCCGGCGGATGCCCTGCGTTGACGTAGTCCACCCGCTTTAAACGGGTATCCACAACAAGATAGATCGCTGTAAAATAGTACTGTATCAGCTGTTCGCCGAGGTTTAACTGATTGAACCTGCGGTTCAATTCCTGAACCACCTTCTCCGGTTCGACATAAGTCGTCACCGTGTCCTTCAGAACCGAAGCGATGAACATACAAAATAGGGACGAAGTAATCCCGTGTCCCATCATATCCAGCAGAATCACGCCATAACGACCATCACCAAGCGGGTACCATGCGTACAAATCTCCCGCAAGCTCCGCCGAGGGCTGGTACAGCGCATGAATTTCAAGCTGATCATCTTCAATTGGTAAGCTCAATACGGCATTCTGTACCATGGCCGCAAGCTTCAATTCAGCCTGGACCCGCTGTTCTCTCTCAATATGCCAGTCTTTCTCATGCTTCAACCGGAGCGCCAGGCGTATGCGTGCCATCAGCTCTACCTTGTTGATCGGTTTCGTTACGTAATCGGCGGCACCGGCATCCAGCGCTTCGGCCAGCTTCTTGGAATCCCCAACGGCGGTAACCATAATGATCGGTATATCTTTCAAATGTTCGTACTGCTGAACTATACGGCATGCTTCTATTCCATCCATCTCGGGCATCATCATATCAAGCAGGATCAGATCGATGTCCGATCTCCGGGG
This sequence comes from Paenibacillus sp. FSL W7-1332, assembly GCF_037969785.1. NCBI lineage: Bacteria > Bacillati > Bacillota > Bacilli > Caryophanales > Paenibacillaceae > Paenibacillus > Paenibacillus sp. FSL W7-1332. The sequence goes on from NZ_CP150209.1 coordinate 6,422,313, forward strand.
ATGGAGTTCTTGGCTGCGATCGCCGATCCCCAAATGCTCCAGCATTTCCAGGGCTGAAGATGCAGATAGAGTGTTCTGGTAATTTTCCTTTTTTAAGATTTCTCGGATAATAATGACGTTAGTCGGATTGTCATCTACGATTAATATTCTCATTGCCCTCTCCCTTAACGTTTCGGATTATACGATAGAAATCCTTTTCCTACTATTATACTATAATAGTCCTCTAATCAATTGCCATAGAAAAAGGTTCTAAATCTTGAATCTTCCACTTTTACTAGGTATATGGAACATTCTTTTAAAACATAGATAAGGAATGAGACGTCTATGGTCTCATTCCTTATCTATGTTTTAAGTCCTATAACGCCTACCATCGATGCTGTCATAAAGCTGAACTTCGTTGCTATATCATCAATCTTTTTTAGCGATAACAAGTACTTTCCCTAGATCCAGCTGTTTCTCATAGAATCCAGCCTCGGCCTCCGTGAAGCCAAGCGATACGATTTTGGCGCGGAGCTCATCGCCGCGGGACCGGAACAAATTCGCAAAGGCGTCAAACACGCCTTCTTCCTTGATGCCTACGTTATTCGCATCGGATGCATCCACGATCCGGCTTGTCTTATCCGAATCATGAGCCAATACATAAATCCGATCCTGATCGTAACCGGACTGCCGCAGGTTCTGCACCTCCTGAACCGCTTGTGTACCATTCTCAACGACTTTGGCATATGACTTCGTATTGGTAAATTCCATTGTGAAAACCTCCCCTAATAGTGTAAAACCTCGATTTAGGTTATAGTCCATTTGTTATTAACCTTATTTCTTAAGGTTGAAACAAATTCAGTCGCTATAATCGAAAAATAAATCAATCCCTGCAATTTCGCCGGAGTCCCGGTCAATAAATACCTTAAGCGCTTGATGGTTCTCAAGGTACACATCCCCGTCCTCCGCTTTGAAATACGGCTTACCCAGTGATGCCCTAATTTGATCGGTTGTCATACCAATACGCTGGTCTTCAACCTGAAAGGATACGGCAGAGGGCTTCACACGAACATATTCCGTGTAGCCGTTGCGGACCCCAATCTCCATATCTTTGTAATCCAGCTTGGTAATTCCGGTCAGCTCTTCATGCTCAATTCGAGCCGGCGTTCCCAGCTTCCGAATGACATCGTGCTTGTTATCCGTTAGCGAAATCCCGTTTAAAGTTCCATAGCTCTCCGTAGAGTTGTCGCTGGTTTGTGCTTGTCCAACATCCGAAGCGGCATGAATTATAGGCGGTGGCGACATCCCGGCAGAAGGCTGCGGCTCTGCCACAGCACCCCCACCTCCGGAGTAAATCAAAAGCCCTACCATCAACAGTGCGACATTCCACATGCGACCTCCTCCTTTCTTCAGCTGTCGGAGCTATACCCGGGTTTAGCTTTCTTACGTTTATCTGGCTTTTTGGCGACGGAAGCTGTTCCACAGACCAACCGCTGTATCCACGTAGGCTAACCAGTTCCGACCGCGTGACTTTTCTTGCGCTTCCGTGTTCTGATATACCGCATCATAGGACTGGAACGTACGATCCTGAGCCGTCAAAGGCACTTCCATACGGGCAGGCTGCTCTTTCTTCTGCTCCATCCGGGATTGCTTAAAGCGGCTAACCATGCCGGAGGATACCTGCTTCACCGCATAGGTGACCTCGCTTAAAGCTTCTCCCAGATTCTTGACGGTATCCAGTACCGGATCGATCTGTCTCATCTTATGCTGAACGTCCACCGTAATATCGTTCGTATTCCGGATGGTCTGCTTCACTTCATAAGTCAATTCGTCCACCGTCTTTTGAACATCCTGAAGGGTTTCGGTTACCTTTTCGAGCGATTGTGTCGCAGCCTTTAATGTCTTGATTAAAAAGAAAACCAGAACCGCAAATGCTACGGCAATAATGGCAACACTGATTTGGGTTAGCATGCGTTGTCCCTCACTTTCAAGTATGTTGGTTTCGGATACGCAATAGTTACCCTATCCCCCAGTCCACGAAACAAAGAGATCCCTGCCAATAATGCCATTGTCCTACAGCTTGTTTCATCCCCTGCCACCCCGGTTAAAGAACACTACGAAGGGCGCTGTTGGCAACGGCTAATCGGCTCCCTACCGAGCTTCAAATTGGATATGTGCCGCTTCTTGGAGCATCATGAGACTACATGCCTATGTCCAATAAAATCGATGAAGAAAGCAGGGTGAATAGGATGTTAAAATGGTCCGTAATTTTTCTAGTTGTTGCACTGATTGCAGGGATCTTTGGCTTCTTCGGCATCGTTGAGGCTGCAGCCAGCATTGCGAAGGTGCTGTTCTTCATCTTCGTTGTCCTGTTTGTGATCTCTCTCTTTACCGGACGCAGACGAAGTATGTGACGCTGTCGCATACTAAAGCCCATGCATTGAATATACACATAGGAAATGAAAAAAAGGGTGTCCTCCGTTTGATCAACGGTTAGGACACCCTTTTTTGCGCTGCGCAAAATCGGATCAGATTATACGTTCGTTGCTGCAGCCTCCTGATTTCCTGCGGTTTTCGGCTCTTCCGCCGGCTTGGTCTTCTTGATAAAGAAAGCCAGGATGAAGGAAGCGACGCTGATCCATGTCGCAATAACAAAGGCATAGTTAATGCCATAAATGGTTGCTTCATTCCCCAGCTTAAGCAGGTCGGTCTGATTCTTCGGATCAAATAGCCCCGATTGCATCAGAGCTTCCCCTTTGCTCTCTGCCTGGGTGGACATGACGGTAACTAGAATTGCCGTTCCGATTGAGCCGGAAACCATGCGCAGTGTATTGGACATGGCCGTACCATGAGCGTTCAAGCTCCGTGGGAGCTGATTAAGCCCCGCCGTCTGGATCGGCATCATGAGCATCGACATCCCGAACATCCGGGCCGTATAGATGATCATCATGTGGCTGTAGGACATGGTTTCGGTCAAATTACTGAACTCCCACGTCGTAATGACCGTAATCGCCAGACCGATAACAGCCAGCCATCTTGCGCCTACCTTATCGAAGATCGCCCCCGTGATCGGTGACATGATCCCCATCAGAATAGCGCCGGGAAGCATAAGAAGGCCTGATTCCACCGGCGTGAATCCACGAATCTGCTGCAGATAAATGGGAAGCAGAATCATGCCGGCATACATCGCCATCGTGACAATGACATTGATAAGCGTGGTCAACGTAAACATATTGTATTTGAATATTCGGAATTCCAGCATCGGATTGTCGGTCTTCATCTCCCGCCAAACAAACAGGATAAGGGCAATCGCTCCGACCACCAGGGTCGTAACAACCGGCGTGCTGGACCAACCGTCATTCCCGGCATCACTGAAGCCGTACAGCAAACCGCCAAAGCCCAGGGTGGACAAAATGATGGCGATCATGTCCAGCTTCGGCCGGCTGACCTCGGTCACATTTTTCAGGAAGAATACCCCGATTAGCGTAGCAATGATCGAGAAAGGCAGGATCATGTAGAACAGGACACGCCAATCGTAGTGCTCCACAATATATCCGGAAAGCGTAGGTCCGATGGCAGGAGCAAATATCATGGCAATCCCCATCATTCCCATTGCCTTCCCGCGATTCTCAATAGGGAATATGTTCAGAAATACAACGGTCATAAGCGGCATCAAAATACCTGCACCGGCAGCCTGAACGAGGCGTCCGGTAAGCAGTAACGCGAAGTTGGGGCTGACCGCGCACAGCAAGGTGCCTATCGTAAACAGCGTCATCGCACTAATGAACAGCTGCCTTGTCGAGAAACGCGCGATCAGATAAGCGGTAACGGGAATTAAGACCCCGTTCACCAGCATAAAGCCAGTGGTCAGCCACTGGGCTACGGTCGGTTTAATGTTCAAATTCTCCATGATGCTCGGCAGAGCAACATTCATCAATGTCTGGTTAAGAATGGCGACAAAAGCGCCAATCATAAGTGCAGCAATGATAGGTCCTTTCTTAACAGGCTCGCCGGGGCGAGCAATGGTATGGGTACTCATGTGCAGCCTTCACTCTCTTTCTAAGTAAAATCATACATTTAGCATGTTTGTTCTATGTGGACATCTGACCTTGGATGTGCTCAACATTCGTCAAAATTTTACGGTACAGGACACTCAACTGCTTAACCTCTTCGTCCGTTAGAAAGCCATATAACAAATCGCTTAACTCGGCACGTTTATTGGCCAGCTGCTCGATCAGATTACTCCCGAGCGGCGTAATCTCCAAATGAATGACCCTTCGGTCGGCTGTATCCCTTGTTCGGCGCGCGAATCCGCCCTCGATCAATTTATCGGATATGCCCGTAACCGCCCCGCATGTCACATGAATGGAATCGGCCAAGTCCGACAATCTCAATGCTCCCTGTTCGTGAAGCATCTCCAAGGCGGTATACTGCGTTCTGCCTAGTTTAGGAAACCCTTCCTTCTGCCACTCATGGTGCACAGTTCGAACCATCTTCTTAAATAGCATCTCCAACTCCAGAATTTCATTCCGCATGGACATGTATTTTTTACACTCCTTTAAAAGGTCCAGCACTTCTTCAATAGAGACCAACCTACTTCGTCTCTATATACTTTAGTACTAAAACATTTATTTCTAAACAATTACTGATTATAGTGGGGGATAATTATAGTGTCAATGTTTACATATATATTTTTTTCATAGTTTTTTTCTGAAAATAACGACTTTTCTCTTGAAAAACACAAAAAAGACCCAGACTTGGTGTCCTTGTCTGAGTCTTTAGCCGATTCCCTTGCTTTACTTAAACAGCGACGGAATGGACATCCAATCCATCGTAAAGTTCAATTCCAAGCCGTCGGACAGAAACTTCACATTTTTCACAGTTACCAGATCCGGTAAATAGTCCTTGAGCGAAATTTGTATCGGCTCCAGCTGGAACATATTCAAAGGGATCTGGGCTCCCCGGATCGTTGTTGATTCATGCGTCAGGTGAAGATAGCTTCCCTCGGCAGACATCTGAAAACGCAGCACTGCACCAAAGGGAAGAATCCCCCATTGCCCATTCATATGGGCTGTCATCGTGGTGCCATTCATCACGAAATCGGCACCTGTAATATCGACGCCCAAGTCATGGGTGCTCATATATTTTACCATGTTCTTCTTGCTGAGTTCCCCGACTTCTTCCGTGCTCAGCAGCATGCGGGTATCCCGATTTGACACCATGGTCATCAACTTGTCCTTGAAATCAACGGAGCGGTAGCGCATATCCAGAGATTGCGTAGGATAAACAAACCAGACCAACGCACCGACAATCACAAGCAGAAGGACAAATATACCCAGCAGGAAACGTCCGGCTCTTTTTTTTCGACGTACCATCCAAAGCCCCTCCTCCCATAGGATATCCCTGCGGCAACAAGGCTTTTCCCATCTCCAAAGTATATAGGAATCCTTAAAACTTGTCACGAATTGCGAAATGTAACCAATTTTCTTGATTCAAAACATCCAAATCGTGGTTATTACGATAGTGTGTTAAAATAGCGAGATAAAATCATACTTCGGTCCCAAGGAGGAATTATTCCATGAAAAAAACTCTAAGCATTACTGCAGCCCTAGCACTCACCCTGTCTCTGACCGCCGTAGCAAGCGCAGACCCGATTAACGGGACGGTATCCGAAACTTCTGGGACGGTAACTGAAACTTCAGGACCGGCTCCAATCTCGACGACAGACCCTATTATCAAACCGGAAGAAGTCGTGTTGGTGCCTACACCTATGATCGAGATTGCGGAAAGAACTTACTTCTATAACGCTCCAAACGGCGAAAAGCTTGGTGCCTTGGCTCCGCAAAAAATCGACACAACCGGTAATCGAACAGGTGTCGTGCTTGGCGGGGAATGGGTTGAAGTTTATACATGGCTCGGTAAAGCTTGGATTTATGTAAAGTAATCAGGTATGACTGCCGGACTTCATGATCCTTCATGTCTCCTTGCAGGTTAAATGGCAGGTCAAGATGAACTTGGCCTGCCATTTGTATTCGTACCGATCGATTTTCCCTAGGACGATTCCTTAGGCTCCACGTGAATATGGACGCTCATAATATTGTGAATCCTCTCCATCTGTTCTTCGATACGGTCACTGATCTGATGCCCCTCCAGAACAGTGATATCCGGGTCCACCTCGATGACAACATCCACCAGCACATGATTGCCGTGAATTCGGGCCTTCATGTCCTTAATCCCCTCGACGCCGGGCGTACGGGCAATCGTACTGCGCAAGTCCGACAAACGATTTTCATCAAAACCGTCCGTCAGACTATAGGTGCAATCCCTGAATATATCCCAAGCCGTTTTGCAAATAATGACACCAACCGCTACCGCCGCTACGGTATCCAGCCAGGGCAGGCCGAATTGTGCGCCAATAATACCTACAGCTGCTCCCACACTGACGAGTGCATCCGATAAATTATCCTTGGCTGCGGCCATAAGTGCCTGGTTATCGATTCGCCGTGCGAGATTCCGGTTGTACCGGTATACGCCAAGCATCGCAACGGCACACACACCGGCTACGCCGGCAGACCATAAATTCGGGATTTCCTTGGAACCTTCAAAAAATGAACGAACGGCTTCAACCAGCACTTGGATACCAACGACCGCCATGATAAATGAAGCAACCAAAGCCGCAATCGTCTCCGCCCTTAAGTGTCCGTACGCATGATCGGAATCCGGCGGTTTCTGGGAAATTCGCAGTCCGATCAATACGGCGAGCGATGCCACGATATCCGTCAGGTTGTTAAAACCGTCGGCAAGCAAAGCACTGGATGCAAATAAGTATCCACAAAATATTTTAAACGAGGACAACACGAGGTAGGCGGCAATGCTGATCCAGGCCCCGCGTTCCCCCTGCTTGATGTTATCATAGGCATTCACTTTATAACGTCTCTCCTTTGCTTGTCTTTCGCTGCCGTCAAGCGATATCCATCATTATCCATATTTAATCCTAGCAAAGGTCATTCGTGTGGGTCTAGAGAAACATAATTGCTTCGGTCAAAGAACCATGGACGTAGAAAATGGTATTAATCATTGTTACCCTTGCCGGGCGATTTAAAAACGAATAAAATGAGGACAAGCGAACACGAAGAGGAGGGTGATACTATGCCCGAGAATAATGAATCACGTAAAGTGAATTTAGCCGATGCAATCCGGCAAAAGCTGGAACAGAAAAAACAGCAGAATGCGTCCGCGAATAAGCCCGGACAATTCCAAGCCGGTTCAGCGCAAAAAATGAAAAGCCAAAACAACAAAAAACCAAACAACCAGCGTCGTCGTACCGGCGGTTCGTAGAAGAGCCCGTTTCGTGCATAACGCAAAAAATGCTGCACCTCCCATACTTGGAAGGTGCAGCATTTTTTAATAGATCGGCGAGGTGAAAGCTCACGCCCTCATTCTTCGCCATATCCTATTTTCTTAAGCTTCAACCGGGTACATGCTATCGCGAAGTCCCTTGATCTCTTCACTCTCAAGATACTCGTCATAACTCATGCTGCGGTCGATGATGCCATTAGGCGTAATCTCGATAATTCGGTTGGCAATCGTCTGAATGAACTGATGGTCATGCGAGGTGAATAGAATCGTTCCGTCGAAATCGATCAGGCCATTGTTGAGTGCCGTAATGGATTCGAGATCCAAGTGGTTCGTCGGCTCATCGAAGATCAGCACGTTCGCGCCGTTCAGCATCATTTTGGCCAGCATGCAGCGAACCTTCTCGCCCCCGGACAGTACGCTTGCTTTCTTCAGCGCTTCCTCGCCCGAGAACAGCATGCGGCCAAGGAATCCGCGCAAGAATGTCTCATCTTGATCCTTGGAATATTGGCGCAGCCATTCCACGAGGTTGATATCAACACCGTCAAAATAGGCAGAGTTGTCTTTTGGGAAATACGCCTGGGTTGTTGTTACCCCCCAGCTGTATTCACCGGCATCCGCCTCGGTTTCACCGGTTATGATCTGGAACAGCGTCGTTTTCGGCATCCCATTCGGACCAACAAACGCGATTTTGTCGCCTTTGTTTACAACAAAGCTGACATTATCCAGCACTTTTTCTCCATCCATCGACTTGGTGATCCCATCAATCGTAAGCAGCTGCTTGCCCGCCTCGCGTTCAGGTTTGAAATGAAGAAACGGATATTTACGGTTCGAAGGACGAAGATCCTCCAACGTAATTTTGTCGAGCTGTTTCTTACGGGAAGTCGCCTGCTTCGATTTGGAAGCATTCGCCGAGAAGCGCTGAATAAATGCCTGCAATTCCTTGATCTTCTCTTCCTTCTTCTTGTTGGCATCCCGCTGAAGTTCAAGCGCCAGCTTGCTGGATTCATACCAGAAGTCGTAGTTGCCGACATACAGCTGAATTTTACCGAAATCGATATCCGCAATATGCGTACACACCTTGTTCAGGAAGTGACGGTCATGGGATACCACAATAACGGTGCCTTCATAATCCATAAGGAAGTTCTCAAGCCACTGAATCGATTCCAAGTCCAAGTGGTTGGTAGGCTCATCCAGCAGCAGGTTATGCGGACGGCCAAACAAGGCCTGCGCCAAGAGAACGCGTACCTTCTCGTTACCGCTCAGCTCAGACATCTTCTTATCGTGCAGCTCACGTGGAATGCCGAGACCGATCAGGAGCGCTGCCGCATCCGGCTCTGCATCCCATCCGTTCAGCTCTGCGAATTCGCCTTCCAGCTCACCCGCACGCATGCCGTCTTCTTCGGAGAAATCGGATTTCGCATACAGCGCATCCTTCTCTTTCATGATGTTGTACAGCCGGGCATGACCCATTATAACCGTCTCCAGGACGGGATACTGATCGTATTCATAGTGGTTCTGCTTCAGAACCGCCATCCGCTCATTCGGTGTCATATGAACCTCGCCTTGGTTCGGTTCAATCTCACCGGAGAGGATTTTCAGAAATGTAGACTTACCCGCCCCGTTGGCGCCGATGAGACCGTAGCAGTTGCCCGGGGTGAATTTTATATTGACATCTTCAAATAGTGCTCGTTTGCCATAGCGGAGCGTTACGCCGCTTGTACTGATCATTAAGCATTACCATCCTTTATCACTATTGGTTTCAGCACATTATAGCATAAGTACGACGGTTATCGAAGCTTCTGGATGATATAAAACGGTTTTAAACAAATATCACCTCCTGCATGCACCTTTTTCTCTAGTACACGAATGCCGACGATTGAGGCCTCTTTTTCTAGTTTAATAGAAAAAGAGGCTTTTCTATTAATGAAAGAAACCAATCGGATCAGTTCCCCTCTCATACTGCTGCCGCAAGAGCGGTTGGCATTCTGCCAAAACGCTAAACGTTTAGAAGCAACTGAAAATGGGCCCGTAAGGTTATGAAAAACCTTTCGGGCCTCTTTTGGCAGTCTATGGTGTATGGTGCATGTAATCCGAATCGCTTGCACATTTCGGTTATGATGTCACGCTTCTTCGCTCAGGCTGAACCTTAAAGGTTTCTCCGTACTTTAATACGCGAATTCGCTCCTTGGCGATCCCCAGCCGCTCACGTTCCGCTTCCATTCGATCCAGCGCTTCTCTGGCCGTATCGTCTGCCAGCTTGAAGGTGCCGTAATGCATCGGAATCATCGTCTCGGCCTTCACATCCTGGAACGCCTGCAGTGCCTCTTCCGGATTGACGTGCTGCGACGTCATGAACCATTCCGGCTCATATGCCCCGATGGGCATCAGCGCAAGGTGAATGTTGAAGCGTTCTCCGATCAGCTTAAAGCCCTCGAAATAACCGCTGTCTCCGGCAAAATACAAATTCGGCGGAAGCAGGCGGGTACCATCCTCCGATACAGGTTCGTTATTGCATGATGATTCATCGGAAGAAGCCGAATCCACCTTCGCATCCTGCAGGACAGGCTCCATCACGAACCCTCCCCAATGGGATGTATTCGTGTCAAACGGCGTGCGCCGAGTCCAATGCTGTGTCGGCACGAAGGAGAATTTCACGCCCTTGATGGTCGTGGATTCCCACCACTGCAGTTCAATCACGCGGCGAAAGCCTTTGTTGATCATTTTGCGACGCAGACCAACGGGTACAATGATCGTGGTGTCCGCACGGTACAGCTTACGGATCGAGGCAACATGCATATGGTCATAATGGGAATGCGAGATCAGAATGACATCGATCGGAGGGATCTCATGAATGGGAAGCCCAGGTTCTCCAAGACGCTTATTAAATCCCATTCTCCGCGCCCATACGGGATCAGTCACGATGTTCAAGCCTTCATATTGGATGAAGAACGTAGCGTGCCCGATCCAGGTAACGGAGGTTTCGTGCCGGTTGCTATGCAAATACTGAAGATCCGGCGTCAGGTTCGGAATGCAGTAAGAATAATCCTTCTTCTTCTGACGACGTTCGTCGCGCCACTGCTTGAATTGTTTAAGTGTTTTATCCGTGCTGACGTTATCGATATTGTTATAGCGAATTTTTGGCATGCAGCCTCCTCCTTCCATTACCCTGTATTTTACCCCGTATTGACCTCTCCGCTCAACTTTGCGCTTGTTGTTCTTTTTACACCGAACGTTTCGTGGCGAAACAACCCGGAATTGCCTTTATCCAGAATCAATCCGATGGATCCTTATACTTGACGACGTAGATCGCCATAAAGGCTACAGCAGCCAGTACGGTGAGCAGCGGTGCTATGAAAATGGCGAAGTCCTCCACTTGCCTCACCCCTTCTTCGCGGATTTGCCGCGAATGTAGTTTGCATCGAACAGAAACAATCGCATCAGCAGGATCAGGGAAGGAACCAATACGCAGAAACCCAGGATAAATGCGGTAATCAATGCGATCGCCATCGTATCGTTGGTTATGCTCTCATGAATATGGATGTAATCATAGAGAATATACGGCAGATGCGAGCGTCCATACCCGTACCAAGCAAAGGCAAATTGGAGCATGACCATAATAAAAGCGATGCCGAGCCGGATTCGCTTCCATACGAGGTACACCGCAATGACAAAGCAGATGAACGACGCGATAAACATCCATGCGATATCCAGCATCTGCCCAAAATGCACCGGATTCTGATGGTTAATCTGGAAAAACGCGAACACCGAAGCCAGGATCGTCGGAGCGCTCCATCCCAGCGCATAACCCCGGACCACGCCGAACGCTACCTCATCCCCCGCACGATGCGCGTAATAGGACAGGAACATCGCCGAGATGTACAGAACGCTCACAAGCGCAAGCAGGATGACCGACCACGTGTACGGATTCGTGAAGAACGTATACCAATGAAGCTCTACCTTCCCGTTGTCCATATAGATAATGCCGCCTTCCGAGATGGCCAATATCGTCGACAACGCTGCAGGGATGAGCAGTCCCGTGGCCCCGTAGAGCCCCATATACACGATATTGTTCCCGGTCTGGCTGCCATACGTGTGATAGGCGTAGTAAGCGCCGCGGATCGCCAGCAGCACAAGGGCCAAGCTGCCCGGCACAAGCAAGGCGGTGCCATAATAATACGCAGCATCCGGAAAAAATCCGACAAGTCCGACCACAAAAAAGATCAGGAATACGTTGGTTACTTCCCAGACGGGAGATAAATACCGCTGGATGATGTTATGAATCTTGTTCTCGTGTCCGGTGAGCACGCTGTAATAGCTGAAAAATCCGGCACCAAAATCAATCGAGGCCACCAGCAAATAGCCAAACAGAAATGTCCACAGCACGGTTATTGCCACCATTGCATAGCTCATTTGCGGTCTCCCCCTTCGATTTCGAGTCCCAGTAGCCGGATTTCCTCTTCCGCGCTTTTATTCCGGAACAATTGGCTTAACACGCGAATCGCGGATACGGATAGCACCAGATACAGGATTATAAACAGCACCAGCATCCAGCCGACGCTTGTTGAAGTGGTTGCCGCATCCGATACCTTCATGTATCCCCGCACAATCCACGGCTGCCTTCCGATCTCGGCAAGGAACCAGCCCAGCCATATGGCTGACATCGATAGAGGCCCCAAAGCCAATATACTGAGCAGCAGCCATTTTGGATAAGGCCTTTTGCCAGGAAGTTTCTTTCGGAACATATACAGGAGCGGAATCAGTACGATCACGGCGCCGCTGGTCACCTTTAGATCGAAAAAATAATGCACCGACATCGGCGGTCTCTCATTCTCCGGAAACTCATTCAGTCCAATGACCTCCGTGCTGGGACTGTTTCCCGCCAATATGCTTAGCGCATACGGAATCTTCAATGCATACTTAATCTCGTTATTCTCATCCAGAAAGCCGCCGTAAATGAGCGGGGCTTGCCTCATCGTTTCAAAATGCCACTCGGCCGCCGCCAGCTTCTCGGGCTGGTATTTAGCCAGAAATTTGCCGGAGAAATCTCCAATCATCACGGTGGCCACAGCAAAAACAAAGGTCGACACGACGGTGAGCTTCAGCGCTTTCTTAAAGTAGATGTGCTTGCTTCCCCGCAAAATACTGAAGGCGGCTATGCTGGCAAGCGCAGCGGCACTGGTCGTAAACGCTGACGCCAGTACATGGCTCACCTTGGTCGGCGTCGCCGGATTGAACATGGCCACGAACGGATTCACATTCGTAAATACCCCATCCACCAGCTCGAAGCCCTGAGGCTGATTCATAAACGCATTCATGCTCGTGATAAAAAACGCTGACGCGGAGGAGCCGATCGCCACGGGAATAAGCAGCAGCAGATGGGTCCATTTATTTTTGAATCGATCCCATGTATAAAGATAAATGCCTAAAAAGATCGCCTCCACAAAAAAAGCAAAGGTTTCCATGAACAGCGGCAGCGCAATGGCTTTACCAGCGACGCGCATAAAGGTGGGCCATAACAAGCTGAGCTGCAGGCCGATGGCGGTACCTGTCACGACGCCGACGGCCACCGTAATCACATATCCCCGCGCCCATCGCCGGGCAAGCAGCGTATAATGGTTGTCCCCTGTCCGAATCCCCCTCCATTCCGCCAGAGCCAGCATAATCGGAATCCCAACGCCGATGGTTGCCAGAACAATATGCACAAACAGGGTCAAGCCGGTCAGGATCCGGCTCATCAGTACGGGATCCAGTGAAGACATCAGGTTCACTCCTCGGTTTCGTTATCCAAAATGTTCCATATATCGCAGATACCCTTTTACGGCGCCATAAAGCATAATGGCCGCAACAATAAAGCATAGAATCGCAAGCTTTCGCTCCTGCTTCCTGTGCATCCGTTAGCCTAGCCTCCTTTAAGTATTTCAGTCCATCTGCAAGAGTGCGGCCATCTAACATGTGATTCTTTGAAAACCCAAATGCTTTACAATCCCATCATTATCAGTTTTACAAACCTTTCCTCTTTTTATCCAAAGTCCGGTCATTTTGTTTGAATCCTTGCCATGATGTTTTTTCCGGCATGGAAAAGAGGTACAATAAGAGGATAAGGAGGCGAGATAAACCCATGAAAATTACATTTATTGAACCAACCCCGAGCCCGAACTCCATGATGCTTCGACTTGACGAAACGCTGGAGCCCGGGATTCGAAGAACATATACACTGGATAACGAACGGTCTGCTCCCCCCTGGATCAGGCAGCTGCTCCATATCCCGGGCGTAAAGAGCGTTTTTCATACCCTTGATTTCATCGCGCTCGACCGCAAAGGCAACGCCGATTGGCCTTCCATTCTGGGCGCCGTTCAGGAAATATTCGGTCAGGAGGGGCTTGCCGCCGGACTCCAAGAGAATGCGGAAGATTTTGCTTTTGGTGAGGCTCAAGTGTTCGTCCAGTATTTTCGAAATATACCGATGCAAATCCGTGTCAAAAGCGGGAATCAGGAAGAACGCATCGGTCTGTCGGAGCGCTTCGCCAAAGCGGTGGCCGCCGTCGGAACCACAACACTCATCAAGGAGCGCAAGCTCAAGGAGTACGGCGTGCGCTACGGCCAGCTGGAAGGCATCGCCCGTGACGTAGAGCAGGAGCTTGAAGCTGCCTTCCCGCAGGAGCGCCTCGATAAAGTCGTTGCCCAAGCGATTGCCCACGGCGCCAGCGACGAGGATTTCGTCGAGCAGCGCCGGAAGCTGACAGACGAGGAAACCGAAGCCGCGCTGCAGGATGAGGACTGGCGCGTCCGTTATGCCGCGCTGGATGCACTGGAGCCAACGGAGAAACACATTCCGCTTCTCCGCCAAGCCCTTCGGGATCCGAAGATGCAGATCCGCCGGCTCGTCGTTGTGTACTTGGGCGATCTGCGCACCCCTGAAGCGATGGAACTCCTGTATGAAGCCATGCGCGACGAAACACCGGCCGTTCGCCGTACCGCAGGCGATACACTGTCCGATATCGGCGATGCTGCCGCTACCCCGGTCATGATCGAATCGCTCAAAGACAGCAGCAAGATCGTACGCTGGCGTGCAGCCCGCTTCCTGTATGAAGTAGGCACCGAGGAAGCTCGCTCCGCTCTGGAGGAGGCTGCCAATGATCCGGAATTCGAGGTTAGTCTGCAGGCACGAATGGCACTGGAGCGCATCGAATCCGGCGAAGAAGCAGCCGGAACCGTATGGCAGCAAATGGCCAAACGGAATCAATCGTAATTGCATCTTCGGAACTGCCTTAGAACCGTAAAATTTAACCATTGCTTCTTACATGGAATGTGATTTATACTAGGACTCTCTTGTTAGAATTGAATATACAGATAGCCTCATCATTCCAAGATGAGGTAGAGGTTGCAGACATGATCAGTAGTTGTGCCGAGGCGAAGAGAAGCCGGTGAAGCACAGTGAAAGGCATGAATGCCGAAGTGCAGGGTATACTCTTGTATCCTGTGCTGGGGCCGTTGTCGAAAGAAACGGAACTGTCACGGGGATTTCCCCGTGTTGTGCTATCTTCATGGAGGGTATGATGCGGATACGATAATGACCGCAGGTATAGGACCTGCGGTCTTTTTGTTCTAACAGGGTATATTTTAAATATCATTTCTTAATGTATAGAAGGAGTGTTCGATCTTGAATCGCAAAAAAGCACCGGCTGCTTCGCTCAAGCAGAGCTTTAAAGCCCGTCATATGACAATGATCGCCCTTGGCGGATCGATCGGTACCGGCCTCTTCCTGGCAAGCGGAACGGCCATCGCCTCTGCCGGCCCAGGCGGAGCGCTTATCGCCTATGCCGCGGTTGGCCTCATGGTTTACTTTCTGATGACCAGCCTCGGCGAACTCGCTACGTATCTTCCGGATTCCGGCTCATTCAGCACCTACGCCTCCCGGTTTGTCAGCCCCGCCTTCGGATTTGCCGTCGGCTGGAATTTCTGGTACAACTGGGCCGTTACCATCGCCGCCGAACTCGCAGCGGCGACGGTTATTATTAAATTCTGGTTCCCGGACAGCCCGTCATTTCTGTGGAGTCTTCTGTTCCTGGCGATTATGTTCGGCTTAAACTTTCTATCTGCCAAAGGATACGGCGAATCGGAATATTGGTTTGCTATCATTAAGGTGGCAACCGTCATTATCTTCCTCATCATCGGAGTCATGATGATCTTCGGTATTCTTGGCGGTGAAGCCGTGGGATTCACTAACTTTAGTCTCGGCGACGGGCCGGTACACGGCGGGTTCTTCGCGCTGGTCGGTGTGTTTATGGCTGCAGGCTTCTCCTTCCAGGGAACCGAGCTGATCGGGGTCGCGGCCGGCGAGAGCGAAAATCCGAGAAAACACGTCCCTAAAGCCATCCGTCAGGTGTTCTGGCGCATCCTGATCTTCTATATTTTCGCTATTTTTGTCATCGGCATGCTGATCCCTTACACCCATCCGAGCTTGCTTCAATCCGGGGTCGACAATATCGGTGTCAGCCCATTCACCTTGGTGTTTGAGAAAGCCGGCCTTGCGTTTGCGGCTTCCGTAATGAATGCGGTCATTCTCAGCTCCGTGCTGTCGGCAGGAAACTCGGGGATGTATGCCTCAACCCGTGTCCTATATGCCATGGCGAAGCAAGGAATGGCTCCGAGATGGCTGAGCCGGCTGAACAGCCGCGGCGTACCGGTTGCGGCTCTAATCGTAACCTCTGCCGTAGGCATGCTGGCCTTCCTGGCCTCCTTCTTCGGCGATGGCGTAGTCTACGTGTGGCTTCTGAATGCCTCCGGAATGTGCGGATTCATTAACTGGCTGGCCATTGCCGTGAGTCATTATCGCTTCCGCAAAGCTTATGTCGCCCAAGGTAAAGACCTGAAGGAGCTGCCGTTCCGTGCACACTGGTTCCCCTTCGGTCCCATCTTCGCCTTCCTGCTCTGTCTTGTTGCCATTATCGGTCAAGGCAATTTCAGCGGGGAGATCGATTGGTTAACGATCATTGCCACTTATGTCAGCATTCCGTTGTTCCTCTCCATCTGGTTCGGCTACCGCTTGATTAAGAAGAGCCGCATCGTACCATTGGACGAGTGCGATTTGAGCACGAACGTTAAATAAGTTAAACCGGACATACCAAAAGCAGCTTCCCTCCCATACTTGGGAACGGAAGCTGCTTTTTTGGGATACGGACACATTACCAAATGATCTGCACTCTAAGATCACCTGTGTTCTCAAACGCATGATGATAATATTTGATAGAGCCGAGATTGCTCTTCATCTGCACTTGCTGGAGCACATTTACAAGCTCTCGCTCGCTGCCGTCAAACCTGAACACCAGCTTCCGGCTGCCTTCAGCCTTAGCAGCTTTAACCAGTGGTTGGAGCTGTGTGTAGGAGCTGACGATGGAACGGGCATCATAGAGCTGATATTCCAAATCCCGCTTCAATTGTTCGTATACTTCAGCTCTCGAACGATCCTTCGCAGCTAGCCCGGCCAGCGTGTTGCGGTAAAGCGTGCTCGCCTTCGGATAGGATTTCACCCAGGTATGATCGCGGCCCATCTGTTCATCCGTCCGGAGATAGTACGTATAGGATACCTCGTTGTCGCGATCCGGCACGGGATCGTTCCACGTCGTGTCCAGATGGTACCATTTGCCGTCCAGAAGAACCAGATTCCAAGCATGAAGCTGGCCCTTTGGATTATCGGAGGCATAAGCCGTGCCCTCTACGATTTTGTTCTGGATCCCTGCTCCCTTCAGCAGTTTATGCGTTAACAGGGAATAGCCCTGGCATACCGTGCTTCCGGTGTAGAGTCCGTCATAGGCCGTATATTTCGTAAGCGTGGTATCATACTTCAAGTTCCGGACAACCCAATCGTGGATGGCTTTCACCTTCTCATGATCATTCATACCCGGCTTGATGATTCGCTTCAAAATGCTGTCGGCATTCTGGTTCACGTAGTTCGTCTGCTCCGCAGTCTCGCGGTAACTCAACCGAACGGTAACATTGGCGGAACTGGATGTCCCACGATAGTCGTAGCTATAGCTAGCGATGGTGTAGTGAATATAAGGATCACTGGCCATCGCCTGATCAAGTGCATCTTTAAGCTGCGATTTCAGCGATTGGGTCTCTCCCTGGTAAACAAAACGCACCGTCGATTGCCTGTCGCTCATCGCTGTCAGCAGCTTCTGTTGAATCCCATCGACCGACTTCACGACCGCTTTGTTGGAGGTGGCATAGACATCACTGAGATTAGCTGGTTCAGGTACTGCTGCAACGGTTACCGCCAAAGACCCTATGAACAGTAATTTAACGATTGTTCCTCGGCTTCGTTTCATCGGTACACCCGCCCTTCATCTTCCTCATCCGTATGCACCATTATTGTAACACATAACATCAGGGCTTATGGGTTCTAGTTTTGTCGACAGGGCACGAATATCAAATGCTACCAATAAAATGAGGACAGGAAAGAATCGCTGCGTCCCGCCAGCTTCGACATGCGGACCAGTACCTCCGCAGCTTCCGCTCGCGTCACCTCACGCTCCGGCAAGAACTTGCCATCGACCGCCGGGAGAAGCCCCAGCTTGAGGGCGATCAGGGCTGCGCCTTTGTTAGTAATGGAGTCGGCATCCGATATTCCCTGCACATCGGTTGGCAGGATAAAGGCTTTGGACAGCTTCTCGTAATTCAGAATACGGGTCAGCGAGCTTGCCAATTCATCCCTTGTCAGCTTGCGGTCCAGCTGCAGCGTGCTGTCCGGATCATAAGGAATCCAGTTCTGCCCGATCAGCACCTGAATGGCCTGATAATACGGATGATCCGGCTGCAGACCCGCGTATGGATCCATGGTAGATCTTCCATACACCTGCTCGTAGGACGGACTCACCGAAGCCGCCACCAGCTGATACCATTCGCCAAGGGTAATTTGGCGATCCGGGTATACCTTTCCGTCCTTGTCCGGAACCAACACCCGATATTTCACCAGCTCCTTGAGAGCCGCTTCCGCATCATGCCCCGCCGCATCGGTAACCGCCGGAATATCCTTGCGGCTCATTTCAGGCGTAATATCGCGCCATTCTCCGTTCTTGGCATCAAGCGGTACCGCAATGCCGCCATAAGCCGCCTTTTTGTGTGTCGGATAATAAATCAGCTTAATGAACGGCTTCATAATCTCACTACCGTTCGTTGCGTAACCGCCGTAGTAACCGTACTTCAGCTTCAGCTCAATTTCTTCCAGATACTTAGCTTTTGCCTGCTCCGCACTGACGGCCGGCTTTGCATCCGTTGGCAGCTTGGACAGGACAGCTTCGGAATTCACACTAAAGCCCTGGATTTGCCCGTCGGCCTCAATCGTGAGGTTCAGGGAATCGCCCATGACGCGAATATTACCGATATAGCGTTGAAATGAAAATTGATAGTTAAGGGTTTTAGTGTCTTTGCCCATTTTATCAACGGATGTCAGCTTCCATTCCTCGGCAGCATTCGGCACCAGCCTGCTTACCGTCTCGAATGCGAGATCCTGCGCAGCCTGCTGCGAAATCGGGCTCTTCACTTCTGGAGCACCGGTCCGGTCAAAACGATATCGGTTGTAGGAGTAGATTTGTCCGGTCTTGGCGTCCACCTCTGCGGATACCATCTCTCCTCCGCCCATGGCGGAAAGATGGTTCTCGCCCCATCTTATATTCCACGTCTTGATCTCATTATTGTTCCATCTGGTACCCAGCGACTTGGATTCTGTCTTCAAGCCGGTCGGGAGTTTGATCTGCGATTCCACCCATCTGGCTGCTGCATCTCCGCCAGCGAATGGAGCCGTGATTGGCTTGAAGATCTCTTTGGACGCCGGAATCGTGCCGTTCTCAATCGAGGTGAACTCACTTTCTTCCCCAGTAAAACTAATGAACTTGCCTGTATTGGCATCCATTGAATTCGCTGATTGATCATTAGGTATGTAACCTAAGAAATAATTGCCTTTGGCGTTGTTATATAAATGATCAGGTACATAAGCCAAGGAGACCTGGAACTGATCCTCAAACAATTTACGAATGGAGGCCTCATTCAATTTCGGTGTGGATGATGGAAACTCTTCATTGACTTGATTGCGGGAATAGTTAATGGTATTGCCCTGTCCGTCCAGCGTGATCGAAATGCTGTTCACATCCGATTCAATTCCGTTCACCGAGGTCTGGAAATAAAAATCAAACCGCGGCGGACTGAACAGCGCCGTCTGCATCCCGAGATAAGCCTCATTCTCCTTAAGCTCGCTGGCCTTCAGATCCGATACATGGCTGCCGATCCATTTCAGCGCCTTCTCCTTGGCTGCTCCACGGGTTATCACCGGTTTGTCGCTACCTTGGTTCAACAAGGAACGAGGGATATAAATGTTAATAAGTTCACCCGTGACCGCATTGACCTGGGCATTGAAGCCGGAGCTTGAGTTCCCTTTAGTCAACACCATTTGCAGATCCCAAGCAAGCGCGCTCGATCTCATGCCATCATTCTGCAAGAACTGCACATTCGATACATTCACGTTCTTTAGCTCCGGGAAAGCCTTCTTGATGATGTCTTCCGCCTGCTTGGACGAAATTTTTGCACCCTTCGGTATTTCGTTATCCGTTACGCTTTCCGAACTGGCGTTATCGCTGCTAGTCACGGCAGTTACCGTATCAGATACAGCGACTCCGCTGCCCGGAACGGAATTGTCTCCCCATACCGGCTGCGCCAAACATAACATAGCCGTAGCCGTAACCGCACACACGGTCTTTTTTACCCTTACCTTCTTCTTACCTGATGGATTCAACTTGATTCGCTCCCTTCCATTACTTGAACCTAACCATGCCTTACTTACACATGATGATATCCTTAACAAGTGACTGTACACGGCAGCAATGACATAACCAAGCTACCTAAATAATACCATAACTTGTCTATATATTCCTTATGTAGCAAGCTTCCAAAACATAACCAACATGTATAAGGATGAACGAAGTGTAACTATTTCGATCCCGCTTCTTACGAAGGGGAACACCCTATTGAACACACGCTAGCCAAGCTGGGCAGCTTCAACAAAAGCCGCGGTACGACGCCTGATCTCCTCCATATTTCCGGACGCGAGCGCATCCTTCGGGAGCAGCGCGCTGCCTAAACCTACCGCAACTGCACCTGCATTAAAATAATCCGCAAGATTATCCAGCGTAACGCCGCCCGTGGCAAGCAGCGGAATGTGACTTAGCGGGCCCTGAAGCTCCCGGATAAATGACAAGCCCAGGCTGGCCATGGGAAACAGCTTCACGATCTCGGCGCCGGCTGCGTACGCCGCAACGATCTCCGTCGGCGTCATCGCCCCAGGCCATACATCAATTCCTTGCTCCAAAGCATATTCGATAACGGAAAGATCCGTGTTCGGCGAGATCAGAAATTGCGCTCCGGCGGAGACCGCCTCCTTCGCCATCTCCACATCAAGCACGGTTCCCGCCCCTATATATACGGCGCCATCATACCGAGTACGCCAACCCTGGATCATATGTAAAGCGTCTTTCGTATTCATCGTCACTTCCATGAACCGAATTCCGCCTTGGGTCAACCCTTCTCCTACGAAGTCCGCCTGTTCTCTCGTAATGCCCCGCACGATGGCAACGATTTTCTCGCGTTTGAGCTCAGGTGTCAGTTTCATTGTCTTCCCCCCATTTCTATTTACACTTCCGGCACGTTCCTAAATCGCATGGCTGCAATTTCAACCTGCTTCAAGTATATGCGGTCCACCGCGTTCACGCAAAAAAAGCAGGCCGGGAAACCTGTATTCCCGACCTGCTCTTCTATAGGGTTATCCCCCGGAATTCGGACAGCTCAGCGCCTAGTTCACGCGTTGCTCCATATACGCTTTGATAGAGTCCAAACAATTGGTCATAAGCTTGAACTGCCTGCGGATTGGGAGAATACGAGCGTGCCGGCCGCAAAAACGCCTTGGCGCAGTCCTGAAGGCTTGGGAACCAGCCGCAGCCGTAGGCTGCGAGCATCGCCGCGCCCATAGCCGGGCCCTGTTCACTTTCCAGCTTCACGATTTCAGCGTTGAACACGTCCGCCTGCATTTGCAGCCACGTTTCGTTCTTGGCGCCGCCCCCGATGGAAATGACGCGGTCGATCCGCTTGCCGGATGAGCGAAGGATATCGATGGATTCACGGAGAGAGAACGTGATTCCCTCGAGTACCGAACGTGCAAAGTGAGGCAGCTTATGTCCCGCGTCCATTCCGATAAAACTGCCGCGAATGGTAGCATCCGGATGCGGCGTGCGTTCACCAACGATATACGGCGTGAACAGCAGACCTCCGCTGCCAACCGGGATGCTTCCGATATCGCTTAACAGCGCGTCAAAGGAGACATCCGGCGCAAAGGTATCCTTGAACCAGGTCAGGCTGTATCCCGCAGCCAGGGTCACGCCCATGATATAGTAAGCATCTTTCTCGCCATGATTAAAGAAATGGACCTTGCCTTCAAAATCCACCTCGCGACGCTCCTCATAGGAGAGTACCACGCCCGATGTACCAATGCTGCACATCGTCTGCCCTTCTTCGAGAATACCTGCGCCGATGGCGCCGCAGGCGTTGTCCGCACCGCCAGCAAATACCTTCGTATTTGGCAGCAGAGCGGCTTGCTCGGCGATCTCAGGGAGCAAGGTGCCGCACTGATCGAAGGATTCGACCAGCGGCGGGCATAGGGTGTGCGGCAGCTGGAAGGCATCCAAAATGTCGATGCTCCAAGACTTGCCCGCCACATCCAGCAGCAGCGTTCCGGCTGCATCGGAATAGTCCATTGCGTATTGCCCGGTCAGGCGGAAACGCACATAATCCTTAGGCAGCAGGAACAAGGCAGCCTGTTCGAGCAGCTCCGGTTCAAACTCCTGCACCCATAGAATCTTGGGTAGAGTGAACCCTTCCAGCGCGCGATTGCGTGCAATCCCTAGCAGCTTCTCCTGCAGAGTCTCCTTGATTCGACGGCATTGCACCGTTGTGCGCGTGTCATTCCATAGGATGGCCGGCCGCAGCACTGCACCCTCACCGTCTACCAAGACAAGACCATGCATCTGGCCGGAGAAACTTAACCCCTCAACCTCGGATGGGTCAATGTTGTTTCTGCTCATTAATTCCCGTAACGACAATACCGTTTTGTCGACCCAATCCTCCGGTCGCTGCTCGCTGTAACCCGGCTTCGGCTGGCTCAGCGGATACGACTCCGAATGCTCGGCGACAACCTTGCCGCTTGGGTCCACCAGCACGGTCTTCACAGCACTGGTCCCCAAATCAACTCCGATAACGTAACTCATCTATATCCTCCTTCGTCTCCTCATGAACCGAACATGAAAACATCGTTGGCACTTCCCCCGGCGCACGATGCGTGATCCGAGGTATGCTTGGATGGCTGTCGACCATAGCTCGCTATAGTTTCCTGATTGAAATAAGTACACCGGCTTCCCTGGAGGGAGCCGGTGAAGGTTTGGATTTCATGGTACAAGCGCTAAAGAGAGTATCGATTAATTTGCAAGAATGTACTGATTCAGAATCGCTTTCAGCATTTCTTGACGTCCGGATTCGTTCTTGCGCGGGGACTCGTTGTTCAGGGCGTACTCTGCAAGGGAAGCCAGTGTAGCCTTGCCGGATACGACGTCTGCGCCGATGCCTTCGTTAAAGCTGCTGTAGCGCTTCGCGATGAAGTCCTCGAATACGCGGTCTTCGATCAGCTTCGCTGCCACTTTCAAGCCTTTTGCGTAAGTGTCCATACCCGCAATGTGCGCATGGAACAAATCTTCCGGCTCGAAGGACGGGCGGCGAACCTTCGCATCGAAGTTCACGCCGCCGCGGCCGAGACCGCCGTTCATCAGCACTTCGTACAGCGTCAATGTCGCATCGTAGATGTTAACCGGGAATTCGTCCGTATCCCATCCGATGAGCATATCGCCTTGGTTCGCATCGAGGGAACCGAGCATGCCGTTGATGCGTGCTACGCGAAGCTCGTGTTCAAAGGTATGACCGGCGAGCGTGGCATGGTTGGCTTCGAGGTTCAGTTTAAAGTGCTTGTCGAGGCCGTACTTCTGCAGGAATGCAATTGTTGTAGCCGCATCAAAGTCATATTGGTGCTTGGTTGGCTCCTTCGGTTTAGGCTCGATCAGGAATTGGGCGTCAAAGCCGATTTCCTTCGCATAATCAACCGCCATATGGAACAGGCGTGCCAGGTTATCCAGTTCAAGGCCCATATCCGTGTTGAGCAGGGTCTCATAACCTTCGCGGCCTCCCCAGAACACGTAGTTCTCTGCGCCGAGGCGTTTGCCGACTTCAAGGCCTTTCTTCACTTGGGCTGCCGCATGAGCGTATACGTCCGCGTTGCATGTAGTGCCCGCACCATGCATGAAGCGTGGGTTCGTGAACATGTTCGCCGTGTTCCAGAGCAATTTCTTGCCAGTGGATTTCATGTGGTCTTCAATCGAATCCACGATCGTATCGATGTTGCTGTAGAACTCGCGCAGGCTGCTGCCCTCAGGCGCAATGTCCACATCGTGGAAGCAGAAATACGGAAGATTCATTTTCTCCATGAACTCAAAGCCTGCCTCAACGCGTGCTTTGGCGAGGTCCATGCCGGAGTAGTTGCCCCAAGGGCGAACCGCAGTGTCAGCGCCGAACGGATCCGAACCGCCTGCAGTCAATGTATGCCAGTAAGCCATGGCGAAACGGAGATGCTCTTCCATCGTTTTGCCGGCTACTACTTCTGTCGGATTATAAAATTTAAAAGCATAAGGGTTGGTTGATTGGCTGCCTTCGTACTCGACTTTGCTAATGTTGTTAAAATAGGCCATGAATAAATCCTCCTATACCTTGTTAAGGTGTGGTTAACGCTTACAAGGTTATCCTAACACAGGATTTCTACTTTGTCTATTGGTTAAACAAAGTTATTGCTTTACAACTTTTTCAAATCCGGTGACACCTGCTTTTAGGACTATTTCTACAAAAGATCAACACATCTCTGTTTAGCTCACTGCCTAGAATTCCTGCAATTTCATATTTAAATGTTATGACGATGGAAACCACCGAACAAAAGATTAACGCGCACCCGGGCAGCGTTACGGGCTGTTGCAATTTCCGGACTTTGCCCCTAGACTATGAGCATATCAAGTCTCCAAAACTTATCATGATCAGGAAGCAAGACTAAAAGGATGAATACACATGGCGAATATTACCGGTGACCAGGCTCTGGTCAAAAAAATAAATACTTCGATTATCCTCGATACGATACGTCAGCACGCCCCTGTCTCCCGAGCGAAAGTCTCCAAGCTAACCGGACTGAACAAGGCTACCGTCTCCAATCTCGTACAGGAGTTGTGCAGCAACCACCTGGTCCAGGAGATCGGACCCGGCGAATCCAGCGGCGGCAGGAAGCCGCAGCTGCTGCTGTTTAACGGACAAGCCGGTTATGCCGTCGGCGTTGAGCTGCGCGTCAAGCAAATGACCGCCGTGCTTACAGATCTGGAAGGCAAGATCCTTGCCGAAGAAGATACCGCCCTTGTAGGGCATGACGTGGAATCGGTGACGCGGCTGATGGTTGGTCTGATTCATGGCCTGATGCGGCAGACCCCTCCCTCCCCGTACGGGATCATCGGGATCGGCGTAGGCGTCCCTGGAATGGTGGACGGTGACGGCACCGTCCTCTTCGCTCCCAACCTGGGATGGGACATGGTGCCGCTGCAGAAGCAGCTAGAGGACGAGCTCGGACTTCCCGTAACCATCGACAATGAAGCAAACGCGGGTGCCCAGGGCGAGCTGCGCTTCGGAGCTGGCCGGGACGCCCGCCATCTCCTCTATATCAGTGCCGGCAGCGGTATCGGCTCCGGCATCATCATCAATGGCGAGCTCTATAAGGGGGCCCGCGGATACGCCGGCGAGAGCGGCCATATGTCCATCGATGCCGATGGACTGGAATGCACCTGCGGCAACCGCGGCTGCTGGGAGCTGTATGCCTCGGAGAAATCCTACGACAGCAAAGGCGCCGCTCTCCCGTCCAGGCGGACATCCGAGCTGATTCACCACGCAGAGCGAGGCCATGAGGAGACTATCCGGCATTTTGAAGAGCTTGGACGTTATCTCGGTATCGGCGTTACCAATCTTGTCAACGGATTCAATCCGCAATCGGTCATTATCGGCGGTCCGCTGTCCGACGCACGGGCTTGGATTGAGGATACGCTGCGACAGGTCGTTGCCCAGCGCACGCTTCCTTACCACCGTGAGCTGATGGAGATTCGGTTTGCCGAGCTGGGCAGCCGCTCCACCCTGATCGGCGCGGCTTACTCCGCCATCTCGCAGTTTCTGGGGCCAGTGCGAGTCTCCATGCCGATTCATTAAAATTGACGATATTTTGTCGTAATTAACACCCTGCATATTAAGGAAAATCCCGCGATTTTCCGCTATAATTAATCTCGTCCTGCAATTTAAATCACGCTTCTCCTCGTGGAGATACCGTGTGATCGTTATACTAAAGGGAGAGGAAACGCTCAAATGACCTATGTAAGCACTGCGGAAATATCGGCGGAAATGTTTGTGACCGTATTGCTGTGTCTCCTAGTTATCGCACCTTTGTTCAGTCTCGCCATCATGCGTTTTTTTCAAGGCAAGAAAAAAGCCGGCTTCATTCTCCTCGGCTCCGGCGTGGCATCTTACGTCGTATTCCAGATCATCATGACTCTGTTTTTTGGCAAGTGAACACGATCTGAGCGGACGTCGGCAGCATATCTCGGCAACAAAAAAAAGCTCCTTCCCGGAAATCGGGAAAGGAGCTTTTTATCATAAGCAAGCAATAGGCTTGCCAGAATGCTGATTAGATTACGCTTCGGGGTTCAACGCTTTGTTGAACTGGAGCTTATTCATGCCAAGAATGCGGTGCTCGCCGATGATCGTGAGCGGTACTGCGCGAACGCCCATATCCCATACTTGCTGCGCGAATTCGTCGTTTTGCTCGATGTTGCGCTCTTCAAATTCGATGCCTTGATCGGACAAGAAGCCTTTTACTTGTTTGCAGTGCGGGCAGTTGTTCGAAGTATATACAATCACATTTTCCATGGTTGATCAGTCTCCTCTACTCATGATTAGGCTCTGATTAAAGCCCGTTCGATCTCTATCTATCAGTTTACAACACAACAGCGTTGTGTTCCAAGCTCTCGATATATTTCTCCGCATCCATAGCTGCCATACAGCCGCTTCCTGCCGCGGTGATCGCTTGTCTGTAACGGGTATCCTGCACGTCGCCGCAAGCAAATACCCCTTGGATATTCGTCTCGGATGTTCCCGGGGTCGTTACGATATAACCGTTCGGATCCGTTGTAATGTTTCCGCCGAGGAAACCAGTGTTCGGATGATGACCGATCGCCACGAATACGCCGCTGACTGTAATCGTCTCCTCTTCGCCAGTTTCATTATTGAGTACTTTGATCCCTTTGACGCCTGTCTCGTCCGCGATGACTTCCTGCGGCGTGCGGTTCAGGGCCCATTCGATTTTCTCGTTAGCGCGGGCGCGGTCCTGCATGATTTTCGATGCACGAAGCTCCTCCCGACGGTGTACCAGTGTTACTTTGGATGCAAAGCGGGTCAGGAAGTTCGCTTCCTCCAGCGCGGAATCGCCGCCGCCGACAACAACGATCTCTTTTCCGCGGAAGAAGAATCCGTCGCATGTTGCGCAGGTACTTACACCGCGTCCTACATTATCCTGTTCTCCAGGAATGCCGAGATATTTGGCCGTTGCGCCCGTAGAGATAATCAACGTTTCGGCAACTACCTCACCCATACCGTCTACGTCCAGCTTGAACGGACGCTCTCCGAATTCCACGCTGTTCACCCAGCCTGTACGAAATTCTGCGCCAAAACGTTCAGCCTGCTGACGCATATTGTCCATCAGCTCAGGACCCATGATGCCTTCGGGAAAGCCCGGAAAATTCTCAACTTCGGTTGTGGTGGTCAGCTGTCCGCCAGGTTGCGGACCTTCAATGACGAGCGGGCTCAGGTTTGCGCGAGCCAGATAGATTGCAGCCGTAAGGCCGGCAGGGCCTGTGCCTATAATAACGGATTTGTACATATCGTTTCCCTCCTATATATGGAACGCTTAATTATAATCATTATAAATTAATATTAATTATGGTTATATCGGAGCCGTCTGTCAATATGTCACATCACACCCCCTCCGAAAATATTGTTAATCCATTCTTCATAATTCGAAATGTAATCCAATATTTTGGGGAAATGAACTTCTTTCTCCCAAGAAGGCGGCGATCTTTTGGGCCCGGAAGCGTTTACTTCGCAAACAATCGTACGCGGAGAGAGGGTTATATGAATTTAAGGGCACCACAAGACTCCCCCGCTCATTTAACGAAAGGAAGATGAATGTTTGATGAAAAAAAGGACAACCCTTGGCAGCGAGTCCTTGCATGTCGAACCTAGCAGCGTAGGGAGAAATCGAGATCGTCCACGGCCATTGAGAGCCAACAAACAAGAATCCCCTTCTTCTCACGAACGAAAAGAAGGGGACTTTTAACACAAGATACAGATTCGATTAACGGTTAGTGCGCAGCAGACGAAGCCCGTTCAGTATAACCAGAATGGTGCTTCCTTCGTGACCGATGACGCCCAGCGGCAGCGCCACGCCTTGAATGAAATTGGCTGCAATCAGCGTCAAAATCACGGTGATGGCAAAGATCATATTTTGCTTCACGATACGCTGTACCCGGCGTGCAACCTTGACGGTGCCGGCAATTTCATCGATATTGTCATTCATAAGCACCGCATCCGCTACCTCCAGCGCCGTTCCGCTTCCCGAAACGCCCATGCCGATGCCGACGGTCGCAGTAGCCAGTGCCGGTGCATCGTTCACTCCGTCCCCAACCATGACCACATGGCCGTAACGGGCCCGAAGCTCCTTAATATGTGTAACTTTATCTTCCGGCAGCAAATCGGAGAACACCATGTCTACGCCGCTCTGCTTCGCAATCACGTCGGCCGTCGCCTTGCGGTCCCCCGTCAGCATTGCTACCTTGATGCCCAGTTGCTGCAGCCGTTTAACGGCCATTGCCGCTTGAGGCCGGACCGCATCCTGCAGAGCGATCATGCCCGCGATACGGTCTCCCTTCAGAATAACGGAAACCGTCTTGCCTTCGGATTCCAGCATGTTCCGGATGGACAGCCAGTGCTGGCGATTCTCTTCAAGCGCGCTCAACTCCTTTTGCGCGGAAGCTGCACCGGAATGCTGATCAATAGTCGGATGATCCAAAATATCGCTTTTCCCTATTTTCCAAGTGATTCCTTCCACTTCCGCCTGCATACCCCATCCAGTTATGGACTGTCCGTTCTCTACCTGCTGCAGCGCGGCCCCCTCTTTCTCAGCCGATTGGACAATCGCCAAGGCCAGAGGATGCTTCGACATTCTTTCGATAGAAGCACTGATGCCAAGCAGTTCATGCCGATCCCACCCTTCGCCAGCGATAAAATCCGTAACTACCGGCGTACCGAGCGTCAAGGTACCTGTCTTATCAAAAGCAACAACCGCCGTGCGTGCCATATTCTCGATATGGGCGCCGCCCTTGAACAATACGCCTTTTCTGGCGCGATTGGAAATCGCCGACAGCATCGCAGGCATGATGGAGGATACCAGCGCACAAGGGGAGGCAACTACGAGAAACACCATCGCTTTATAGAAGGTCGTATCCCAATCCCATCCCAGAACGGGAGTAGCCAGAACAATCAGCGCCACGGTCGCAATGACAACGACACGGGCATAAATCGATTCGAACCGCTTGATGAACCGCTGCGATTCCGGTACTTCGTTCTCCGCTTCTTCCACCAGCTTGATAATCTTGGCAAACAACGTGGATTCCGCCGACTGGGTAACCTCAATGTACAATACGCCTTCCCCGTTTAAGGTGCCTGTGAACACTTCATCGCCTACGGACTTATCGACCGGTACGGATTCCCCGGTAATCGAAGCCTGGTTGACGGAGGAGCTGCCGCGATAAATTTTGCCGTCTGCCGGAATAAGCTCGCCCGGCTTTACCAGAATCAGATCGCCGATCTCCAGCTTGTTGATGGATACCGATACCATCTCTCCCTTCTCAATGCGAAGGGCCGTTTCCGGCTGCAGCTCCATCAAGGACGAGATATCCTTGCGGCTTCTCTCCATGGTATAACTCTCAAGCGCGCCGCTGAGGGCAAAGATGAAGATCAGCATCGCGCCTTCATTCCAGTACCCGATCGCTGCAGCTCCCATAGCAGCAGCAATCATCAGCAGATTCACATCCAGATCGCGCTCCTTCAGAAGGGTCTCCACACCTTCTTTCGCTTTCACCCATCCGCCGACGGCATAGGATATCACATACAACACAACGGAGAGCGGCTCAGACCATTGGCTGGTCAGCCAAGCGATCAGCATCAACAGGCCGCTGCCCAGCGCAGCCACGACCTCCGCGTTGCTCAGCAGACTGCGTATATCCCACTTCCCAGGCTGCCGCGGCTCACGAGGATCAGCTCCATTTTCTATTGTCGATATGCGTCCAGTCGTCGTTTGACTTTGTATCCATTGCATAACCAATCACCTTCCTAGTTGAGAATGAGATCCATTATTACTACCCTTAAAATGACACATGCTGCCCCGGCTTCGCCGGAGCAGCATGCTAAATGAGAATGAGAATCATTTTTGAACTTATACAATTTATTTTCCTTCGTACAACTTTATAAGTATCATACTCACTTCATCCTCATTTGTAAACCATATTTTTCACATTTTTTAAATACTGAAGAGTACCTATTGGCGTCCCCTGTTATTGAAGATGAACCTCTATACGTAAAAAAAGCCCTTGCGTTCTCTCCGCAAGGACTTCTCTTTAATCCTTCACCTAGTTTGTTAAGCGCTCACATTCCATCACTCGACAATCGTCGAACATCTGCGGCGCATCTCCAGCCTCGCACCGGTTATTCGAATGGCTGCAATCTCTGAGGACTGACAGCACACCTCGTGTATGCCCTGTCGGTAAACCATCCGCAAATCCGTGGTAGCCACCCCATTGATCCGGAGCGTTAATTGCGGCTTCGTTCGCTTAATTCGATGGATCATCTCGGAGAAAGCCGTGACCCTGTGCCCTGCCTCATCCGACGATCCGGAATTCTCCGTCCCCTCCGAGTCGAATACAATCACATCGGCCAAACGGGCAATTTCCGCTGCCGTCGCTGGATTCATCCCTTCTCTGAGAAGCGCCCCATAACGAATACGCACAAAACGTCTTTGATCCATAAGGGTCTGCTCTGCCACTTCTTCGATAAAATTATGAATCGATATAAAGTCATCCGCGTGTGCCGGACGTACAGCCAGGAGCTCTAATTGGCAATCCACGCCTTCCTCGCTGCACTGCTCCATAGCCCGGAACAAGGACTCCAGCTGAGCATCCTGCGCTTCACGCAACTCCATCGTGTTGGAAAGCCGGGCATCGTGCAGCAAGCTGACCGCACACCTAGCTCCAGCCGCCGCCTGAAACACCGATACCCAATAGGTCATCCACAGCATGATAAGTCTCCGCCTCAACAGGACGCTCTTCTCTGCGCTCCGCGAATTCAACCACGCCGTGTAAACCTCCTGCAGCAGGCCATGCTGCACAGCATCCTCCCCGCGTATCAGCCCGATTCCCTGAGCACCTTGACTGATATCTCGTGCAATGGATTCAGGGTCTGCGGATCGGCTCATGACTTTCAGTCTTCGGTTCCTGTCACTCCACCCCAGCAGTCGGGTCAAGGAAGGTCTGTCCGTGCCGTTATGCCGAATCCCGGAAACCCTGAGGGCTTCTTCAATATCGTCAGGCGATGCCAATAACAGCAATACCTCCTCATGGGTGACTCCTCCTGCCATTGCAAAATGCTTCAGCAGATCCGTCTCGGGAGAAATCTCGTTTGCCCCAATCTCTTCAACTCCGATGAACTCTTGATCTTCAAATCGACGCTCTCCCAATTCACTGCGTGCTCCCCATTGCCTTTCCGTCATGGTTATCCTTCTACTCCCTTTCACCTTGAATTGGATAAACGCCTCCTTACAGATTATTATGAAACATTTGGAAATATACAGCCCACGGAATAAACACCGGCTGAAAAATAACAAGACGGAACAAACCAAGCACCCTGCTCTCCTTATACCGGATAACTGCGCAAGGGTGCGGATGCCTGACTCTATCTGTTTATCCTCATTTCAAGGACTGGATAAAACCTATACAATGGAGGAATGAATCCATCCCGGAAAAAGGAGAGTAGCACATGAGAACCGATTATGACCATTGGGAACCAATCAGCGTATCGGATGCCGCTGGAATTTTTGCTGAAATCCCTGCTCGTTGGTATATCGCCGGAGGTTGGGCTTTGGATTTATATTTGGGGGAGCAGACCAGGGAACACGGCGATATCGATATCCTGATCCTGCGCGAAGAGCAGGCCGCCATTTACGCGGCATTAGCCAAAGAATGGACGCTGTACAAAGCGGATCAAGGAACCTTATCCCTCTGGGAGGAAGGCGAATATTTGCACTCGGTTGGCGATGTATGGGTAAGCCGGAATGAGGAAGCCCCCTTCTCATTCCAGATCATGCTGGTGGAGGTCGAACTGGACAGCTGGGTTTATCGCAGAGAACCATCCGTTCGAAGACCGCTCCAAGATATATCCTTAATAACAGACCAAGGAATTCCTTATCTAAAACCAGAGATACAGCTCCTGTATAAAGGAGGAAGCAAGAACATCCGTGAAAAAGACGAACGGGATTTCAGGAAGGTCCTGCCTTTCCTCGATCGACAGGCTGCAGGGTGGCTTGCCCAAGCGCTGCGGACGCAGTTTCCATCGGGTCATCCATGGCTCGACAGCATGGATACAACCCCGTAGCGGCCTTGCGACAACAAAAAAGAGCACCTTCCTCCATATACAGGAAAGTGCTCTGAGATTTATTTGAAATCCATCAGTCAGCCTTTACTCCTGACTTGCCGCGATAGCTTGACCCAGATCATACAGGATATCATCGATAGACTCGGTCCCGATCGACAGACGCAGCAATTCCGGATTTACGCCCGCTGTAAGCTGTTCGTCTTCCGTCAGCTGCTGATGCGTCGTGCTCGCCGGATGAATGATAAGCGACTTGGAATCCCCGACGTTGGCCAAGTGGGAGAACAGCTTCACATTCTCGATCACCTTCTGACCTGCCGCTGCCCCGCCTTTGATGCCGAAGGTCAGGATAGCGCCTTGTCCTTTCGGCAGGTACTTCTTCGCCAACTCATACGAAGGGTGACTCGGCAGCCCTGCATAGCTCACCCATTCCACCGCCTCATGACTCTCCAAGTACTGGGCAACCTTCAGCGCATTCTCGCTATGGCGCTCCACCCGGAGATGCAGCGTTTCCAGTCCCTGCAGCAGCAGCCAGGAATTGAACGGGGACAGCGATGCGCCGATATCCCGCAGCAGCTGCACGCGCGCTTTGATGATATAAGCGATCGGGCCTACTGCCTCTGTATATACAACGCCATGATAGCTTGGATCCGGCTGCGTCAATCCTGGGAACTTGTCATTAGCCGTCCAGTCGAATTTACCGCTATCGACAATGACCCCGCCGATGGAGGTACCGTGGCCGCCGATGAATTTGGTCGCGGAATGAACGACGATATCCGCTCCATATTCAATCGGGCGCAGCAGATACGGGCTAGGGAACGTATTGTCGACGATAAGCGGAATACCGCTCTCGTGCGCGATGGCCGCAACGGCTTCCACATCCAGCACATTCCCCTGCGGATTGCCGATCGTTTCGGCAAACACGGCCTTCGTTTTGTCATTGATCGCTTTACGGAAATTCTCAGGATCCGTGGAATCCACGAAATGCACCTTGATCCCCAGCTTCGCGAGCGTATTGGAAAATAAATTATAAGTACCGCCATACAAACTCGAGGAAGAAACAATTTCATCACCTGCGCCTGCAATGTTCAGAATGGAGAAGGTGATGGCTGCCTGCCCGGAAGATGTCGCCAGTGCGCCGGCACCGCCCTCGAGCGCTGCAATCCGCTTCTCAAACACATCCGTGGTCGGGTTCATAATACGCGTGTAGATGTTGCCGAATTCTTTAAGCGCAAACAGATTCGCCGCATGTTCGCTGTCTTTGAACCCGTAGGAAGTCGTCTGATACAGAGGGACAGCGCGGGATAATGTGGTCGGATCAAGCTCCTGACCGGCATGAACCGCTAAGGTTTCAATGGAAAATTGGCGTTCTTCTGACATGGGTGTTTCCTCCCTTTTCTTCATATGGAAAGTATGATGATTTCATAATTTCTCCCATTCTCTCATACTTTCTCTCGTTTGAAAAGAGAGATAACCCACTAAATTTATCGGAATATTTATTATACATTCTTCTGCATGCACCCGTAAGTCCCCTTACTCCTTGTCCTCCTTATACACTCTACCCCATCCATATCCGGCTTCCGGGGACGTATCCTCCGGCATGCCCGGCAAGATTAAACCGCCGTCTATACGGAGGTTGATGCCGGTAATGTAGGATGCTGCATCCGAGCAGAGCCAGGCAATCGCTTCCCCGATGTCCGACGGCGTGCCGAGCCTTCCCAGCGGAATCTTTCTGCCAAGCGGCTCGTCCTCTGCCGATTGGTCCGGCTTGTGAACGGTTGCCCCCGGTGCCACGCAGTTTACGCGGATGCCATGTGGAGCCCACTCAAGCGCCAGGGATTGTGCGGCACGTATAAGCGCTGCCTTCATGCCGCCGTAAATGCTGTCCTTGGGATAGGCTCTCTCTCCCCGTGAAGACGTGATGAAGATGATATTGCCCGGAATTCCCTGGGCGATCATCTCCCGAACAGCATATTTGCTAAGCAGCATCGGCGCTCGAAAATCGAGATGAACCGTCATGTCCAGCGCGTCCTCTTCAATCTCCGTGAGCTCGTCATATAGGCCGATCCCCGCATTGTTCACCAACAGATCGATCCGGCCAAACTCCTCTATCGTCTTTCGTATCGTATTCTCCGCTTCACTGCGAACGGTCAGATCGCTTTGGATAATAAGAGGCGTCTTGCCATAGATATGGCAAATATCCTCTGCCATGTCCAATATTCCATCTTTACTCGAATTGTAGGTCATCGCCAGCCGATATCCTTTTTCAGCCAGAACCTTGGCAATCCCTCGTCCGATACCGGCGCCTGCACCCGTTACCAGAGCCACCTTCTCCATTCCTTGATTACTTACGGTTCCCATTCAACTCGCTCCCTTCTCCATCATTCATGCATGCCACGATTACGCCGCTGTTCAGCGAATACGCGCACCGTGCCTACCCTTCCTTACCCTGTTCTGAAACGGATGATTGGCTTTCGATAGATAAAGTCGGCATGACGCGTTCATATTGTAAATATTTGAATCCATGCCGAGCTTTAATACGTAGTGTATATTAATATGGCTTTCCATATACGATAAACCAAAGGAGCGTGTACGAATGAGTTCTGAGATGTGGATTATTGCGAGCGTTCTGGTCGCCGCATTCCTGATCATGATTCCCGTACAGTACCGGTATATTGCAGCGTTAAAGGAAGATCCCCGAAGGCAAGGTGTCGATCAGGAAACGTATTACAATAAGATGTCGTTTCAAGAAGAACAGCTCCACTACAATACGCAGGTCTTGTTTTTACCTTCCACCATGGTTGCTTCGTGGATATATAATTGGAGGCATAAGAGCGGAAAAATGACCAAGTAAGCGGCTTTAAACGGATGAAAACGCAAAAATCATCGCCCGAATGAAGGCGATGATTTTTCATGATCCAAGCTATACTCAGCCGCGTCTGGCTAAGGCGTTCATATGTAGGAAAAAGGTATCCTCCAGCGTAGGCGCCTTCTCCACAAATTCGGGACCCGGCTGCTTTTTCCCCATCAGCCTTACTCTCATGTGATGTTCCGTCATTTGAAAATGAATCAGCAGCTCCTGCGGTATCCGCTCGAAGGCTTCCAGATCGATCTCGCCTTCCCAGACGCTGGAGGCCACATTCAGCTTCCACTGGGTCGGTGAACCGATATACCGGATGCGACCGCGGTGTATCCATATCACGGTATCCGCCGCCTCTTCCCATTCGTTCAGCTCGTGGGCGGCCACGATCACCATTCTGCCTCTGGCGTACTTGGTCAGGTACGTGATAAGGAATTTGCGTTCCTCGGCGTCCATACCGTTTAACGGCTCATCGAGGAATAGAAAAGAAGGAGAAGCCAGCAGCGCCTGTACGACGGCAATGCGCCGCTGCACCCCTTGCGACAAATTCTTGACCTTGCTCTTGCGAAAAGGCTCCAGCCGAAAGTCCGCCATCAGCCTGTCAATGGCCTCCGGGTTATAGACGCCCTTTAATTCCGCCATATAGGTCAGCAGCTTGCCGACCTTCATATCTCCATACAGCTCGATATCCGCCGGGACATAACCGATTTGGCTGCGGATTAGCGGCAAATGATCCCCTGCCCTGCGCCCGCTGTACAAGATCTCGCCTGCATCGGGCGCCTGCAGCGTGGTCAGCAGCTCGATTAGGGTGGTTTTTCCGGCGCCGTTCGCCCCGACGATGAGGTTCAGGCCGGATTGAATCTCCGCTTTGTCGATTTCAAGCCGGTACGTACCCGCCTGTCGTTCCAGTCCTTCCAGCCTAATCATTGGCCATTCTCCAGGCTCCGTTCAGCTTCAAACTGCGTCCGTAGGAAGAGACGAGCAGAATCACTCCGATAACAAGCAATGCCATGTCCGTCATCATTTTACCGCTCATCGAAACGCCGTGATCCACGATTTGTCCTTGAATCACGATCCACATGCCGTAGACCAGGACGGCCGAGATCAGTGAGACGACCATGCCTTTGCGAAACAGCATATACATCGCAGCTCCTCCCGTCACCAGCAGAATCCCCATCCACTCCAGGATAAAGGGTCCGAATAAAAAGCGGGAGGTTTCCGCCTGGATGGATCGCAGCCCGAGCGCGAGGGTACTCAGCAAGGCCATTCCGATGACGATACCGGTCACTAGCAGCAGGCGGGTATACAACACAAGAGCCGGCGGGTATGGGGTCAAGGTCTCCACGGCCCGCATCCCTTTATCCCAGGTTCGGCTGCTGAACAGCATCGATACAATCAGCAGCAGCGGGGTAATCAACGGAAAAATGCCGCCGGGCAATCCGGCAAACTGATCCAATGGATACTCCGGATCGATCAGCAGAACCAACATGCAGAATACCGCGCCTGCTGTGAGCAGAATGGATCTTTGATTCAATCGGATCTGGCTCCGGAGAATCTGTTTTAATGAGGGCGGGTCGACCTGCGGATTAAAATCCAGCTTGGGGGACTCGGGCTCAATCCTGAGCTGATTGAACTCTCCCTGAAGAGACGCAATGAGCTGCGCCGTCTCATCCGGTGACGGCGATGGAAGAGCAGCGCGTCTAAGCGGGCCGCGAAGCTCGTCTTCGAGTCTTCTCAATTCATTATCGAATGGATGATCCATGGAGATACACCTCACTTTCTTTTACTTTGCTCTGCGAATCCGGCTCTTCCGACTTGGAGCGGTTCCGTACCTGTTCCTGGGGACTCCTCTCCCGCGTCCTTCGGGACGAATGAACGGGTACCAAATCGGAATGCTCCATGGACAATGTTTTCTTCAGCTTTCTCAAGCCGTTATATAAATGCGTTTTCACCGTGCTTAAGGGGAGGTCGACCAGGTCGGCGATTTCCTGCAGCTTCAGATCATGAAAGAATCGAAGAGATATGACTTCCTGTTGTATATCGGGCAGGCTCTCCAGAGATGCTGCAATCTCAAGCGAGGTTTCCTGCCTTTCCACGAGTTCCTCCGCGCCGGGTGCAGGGTCGTATGCATCCGGCATCTCCTCACCCGCCAGACCTTCCGACCTGTAGGATGCGCTTTTCCAATAATCCTTGCACATATTCAGAGCCACGCGATAAAGCCAGGAGCGAACATGTTCCAGCGTGCCGTGCTGCTTCAGATGCCGAATGAGCCGGATAAACGTTTCCTGAACGATATCCTGGGCTTTTTGCCTGTCGGCCAGCCTCTGGGTCGTATAACTGAGCAGCGGACCATGGTACCTCGTCACCAGCATTTCAAAAGCTTCCTGGTCGCCGGCAGCCATGCGTTCGGACAGTTGCTGATCGGAAATCATGCCTTCCCCCCCCCTTTCTATGTGCATTCTAATCTTCCCATTATATCTATTTCTCAATTATAACCGACCGTGTGCATGTGCATAGTCGTCATTATTTGACATTCAACATGGCATCCCATTTCTGCTGCCACTCTTTGTACGTAATCGGGCTCTCCGGATTTAAGTACGAATTCCGTTCGGTGCTCGGGAGCATCAGCCCTTGCTGGTAAAAATGAACCAGCAGCTCTTTGACCCGCTCCCCTCTGCCTTCTTCCAACGCCCTTCTGACTTGCTGAGCCATACTTATCCCTATTTTGTTTTGAGGATCATCGCCGTCCCCATTCCGGTAAAGGAGCTGCTGTACCGATCTAAGGCTTCCATAATCCTCTCTCAGCTGTTTATCGCTAAGCCCTTTCTCTTCCACATAATACACATACCAGAAAAGACTGCTGATCTTTCCGCGCACATCTCGTTCCGGATGTTCAAAATAATAATTAAGCCCATCCTGGTTGCCAAACAGAATCGAGTTCATCCATTCGCCCGACAAGTTTGAGTAGTTATATGTGTACTGGTTCGAGGACAGAATCAGACGATGGTCCACCCGGGGATAATCAAAACCTTGACCTAAATATAAGATCTTGTCGACGTTGCTGTTGAACGCGGGTACCCACTTGGAGAAATAGTCATATTTTTTTTGCATATCCCGAAGCATCAACACGGATGCCTTCTCCAAATATGGCGTTGTCACGATGGTAATCGGGAGATCATTCCGGCGGATTTCCTTCCAGAACCGACCTCCGTACAGGGAGATGTTCTGCTCGATCCCCCTATCCTCAAACCGCTGGTAGCCGGGCCTCCGTTCCAGCTCCTGCATCCCCGTATACAAGGGAACCGGATACCCTTCCACCTCCAGCTTCATCTCACCGAAAGAATAACGCATCCGGCCAAATTCCCAGCCCAAATAAACATATTTCGGAGGACGGTCTTCGTTATCACTCTTTAAATATACATGCTGATGACCCGGAAGCGGATACCACGCGATAAATCCATCCAGTTTAACTTCGGGACCCACACTGTAAACCGAAAATTCCTCACGGGAGTACCCGGACATAAAATCCATGACCTTGCCTCTATATTCCAGCTCGGCTTGAATGTCGCCTCTCTTGGCATCGCCGACCATCCTAACCGATAGCCGATCTCCCTGTCTGCGATAAGGAGCGTCAATACCTTGAAGTTGGACACGCTCAAGCTTGAACATCCGGTTCAGGGTTAACGGAAGCTGCCTCATGCCCGATAATTCGGAGGCGGGTATCGTTAGCTTTGCCATCACGCGAAGTTCATCGTTTGGCAGCCGCTTCAGTTTGATATCATAAGAAGAAACATGATAAAAGGATCCAGCTTCAGGATCATCGATATAAGAAACCGTAGGGTCTTCAAGCTTCGCATCAATTTGGGCATATCGTTCCGCCCATAGCGTGCCGTAAGGTACCGCTGCAGCTGCCGTCAATACGACAGCCCCGAGCACCGCGAGCCATCCCGCTTTCAGCAGCATCGTAGGGCGTTTGCGGTTTAACAAGAACAAACACACCGTTAGCAGCAGGAACGTGAAGGCAAGCACGAACCACCGGGAACTCATTAAATCTTCGCCAAACAGGTCGTACCCCCAATTCTCATATTCAAACCGATTGGATTGAAGGAAGAATTGATTGAGGTGAAACACTTGGGCCGGCATCCATCTTAATTCGCTGATAATATAAATTTCCATGAAAAACGTTCCGAACATCCATGCACAGAAACCAATCAAATAAACGATCCGATTCGGAATGCTTGCCCCGAGAAGCATGGCGAGCGCGAGTGTCACCATGTAGGAAACCTCATACTGGACAGCAAATTGCATGGTATGCATCATCGCAATATGACCGGCGATTCCTTGGCTAACCGACAGGATATAAAATATAACCGACGTCGACAATGTGAACAGGGAAAAGTACAACAAACTGACCACATATTTCGACGACAACAAGGTAAAGAAAGATACAGGCAAGCTGTGATTCCATTCAAAGGATCGACGGCGGACATCCCGGCGAATGGACAAGATGCCAATTAACATAGCCGGACCCAGGGTCATCGTATGACCCAGCATGTGGAAGGAGTAAGCCGCCGTGTACAGATTATGGTTCGGCCCGTTGCCGCTCGCCGCCTGCAGCATCATAATGATGAACAGAATCGCATAGATGATCGGAAGCGAGGCAAACAAAGGATTGCCGAACAAAAGCCGAAGCTCAAGAAGACTGTGCCTCCACCATTTATGCATGGCGATCCCTCCGCAGCAGGCTCAGATACCCATCCTCCAGAGTCGGATCCGCGGGAAACGCCCCTGCAACCGGAGGCGCTTGGCCGATAAACCGGCAGAGAACGCCTTCCGGGACGGTTCGGGTAGACACGACGGACATGGGATCAATCAAGGCAAATTCATCCGGACTCATCACCGCTTCCCATACTTGTCCCTTCCCGCAAGCCTGCAGTTCAGTCAGGCTGCCATTCATGGCCAACCTCCCCTTGTTCATGACTGCGATACGACGACAGTTGCTCTCGATATCGGCGACGATATGGGTGGATAACAGGACTGTCCGGTCGATGCTAAAGCGGGTTAACACATTCCGGAACCTGACACGCTCCTGGGGATCCAGCCCGGATGTCGGTTCGTCAACGATCAAGATATCAGGCGATCCCAATAATGCTTGGGCAATACCCAACCGCTGCTTCATTCCCCCGGAATAAGTGCGAACTTTTTTATCAGCCTTTCCCTGGAGATTCACCATCTCGAGCAGCCTGGAGATTTCCTTCTGCCTGGCACTCCGTTCCGTGATCCCTTTCATAGCGGCCACATAATCCAGATAATCTCGGCCGGTCAGCTGCGGATAAATGTGAAAATGCTGGGGTAAATACCCGATCATCTGCCGGATCTCCTCCGGCCGTCCAATCGATATCCCGTTCACTCTTACCTGCCCGGAAGTCGGCGTCAATAAGGTTGCCAGAATGCGCATCAGCGTGGTTTTGCCGGCGCCGTTGGGGCCTAGCAGACCCGTCATACCTTTATCCAATTGTAGAGAAACATCCAAGAGCGCCCAAGCGCCCTTGCGATAGGTTTTTGATAGATGCTCAATGGTAATCATTCTAGAATCCTTTCACCATTAACGATTATGGCATAAGCCGCGCGGTTTACGTTACTTGGAACGAACCATCGTCTCAAAAAGTTTGGCATTTCCAATCTTTTGACGCCAATTCATATATAAGGTACAAAAAAGCCCGTGATCCTTAAAGCGGATTGCGGGCATGATCTATATTCACCTAACGTCAGGCTCTTATTCAGTTATTATAACATGCAAAGATGGGGTTCATCCGTAAACCTTCAGGCCGTAAATATTTCATGTCCCGAAAGATTAACGGGATGGATCATTCACAGGCTTATTTCACCGATCATTACCGATGAGCCTCATATTGGTTGGCACGACTGATCGCCTGGATCGATTGGATGTCCTGCGGCGATAACTCTTCTCTTTTTCCCGCCGCCAAGTTATGCCGCAGCTGTTCAAGCGAGCTTGCACCAGGGATGGTGCAGGCAACTGCGGCATGGGCCAAAGCATAACGAATAGCCAGATGGGAAAGATCCGTGTCACCGCCAACCTCTTCAAGCTCCTTGAGTACAGCGAGCAGCTCATTTTTGCTGTAATCCAGATAGCCCTTCTCGGCTTTGGCTTGTCCACGGTCCGTTAAGATGCCGCGGGCAACGGGTCCCCGTGCAATGACGGATATTCCGTTCTCAGCAAGCAGGTCGAGCACCGCTTCCTCCGGTCGCCGGTCCAGAATGCTGTACTGGCTCATGACGCTGACGATATTGGATTTCGCAACATACTCGCGGATGACGTTCGGCCGGATGGACGAAATGCCATAGTATCGAATCCACCCTTCCCGCTTCAGCTCTTCAAAAGCTTCAATCGTCTCGTCAATAGGATCATCTAACGTCCCCCCATGAAGCTGATACAGATCGATATAATCCGTACCCAATCTGCGGAGGCTGTCCTTAACGGCGGATTTGATGTATTCCTTGGAAGGATCCCATACCCAGCCTTCCTGTCCCGGTACACGACGGTTGCCGACTTTGGTAGCGATGATCACATCCTCGCGCCGGCCTTGAACCGCTTGGCCTACCAGTTCCTCGTTACGGCCTTCGTCGTACAGATCCGCTGTGTCCAGAAAATTCACGCCCCGGTCCAGCGCTTCATGGATAAGCTTCACGGCTTGTCCCTCATCCGTACCCAGTGACATACAGCCCAGCCCGATTTCGCTTACATACAATTCCGAAGATCCCAGCTGATTGGTTCTCATGCTTGATCCCCTCCTCTTCCCTATAATGAATAAGGTTCTACTTCTTTACTTACCCTAAAATATCGATCCAGATCTTCACGGCCGTAACCGCAATGAGAAGTGCCAAGGCGTATCGCAGCAGTCGGACATTCATCTTGCGACTGATGATGGCGCCGAAGGGGGCACCCATCAAGCTTCCAGCAACCGCGAACAAGGACGGCCAGATCGGAATGTCGCCAGAGGCGATTTTGCCGACAACGCCCCCGACCGCGGACAGAAAGACGATCGCGAGTGATGATGCGATGGTGATCCGCGTCGGTATCTTAAGGATCGTCAGCATGATGGGGATCAGGATAAAGGCGCCTCCAGCGCCGACAATCCCCGCAATACCGCCAACGATAAAGGCGGCTCCCATTGCAATCCCCGAGTGATAAGTCACCTCGCTAACCGACCTGTTTTCCATGGTTGCCCGGGTCGGCACAATCATCAATAACACGGCGATAACCGCCAGAAAACCGTAGATCACGTTAATCGTACCGCTGGTCATCAGCATCGAGGACAGACTCCCGATCAGACTGCCAACCAAGGTACTGATCCCCATCTGAATGACCAATGGCTTGTGAAAGTACGACTCACCGCCGCGCGAACTCATCCGGTTGGTGATCATGCCTGACAATGAGGCGAAAAATACCTGCAGCATGCTGATGGACGCCACTTCCTTGGAGGTAAAGGCCTCCAGTCCAAACCAGGAAGGAACGTAAAGCAGCAAGGGAAAGTTAATGATCGCTCCGCCAATTCCCAGCAGTCCTGAGAAAAAAGAACCGATGATACCTATAAAGATCATGACTACAAGCTGCACTATCAAGGTGATCGATCTCCAATTCAATTTAATATCGTGACGGCGCACATTGCTATTGAATGTGCCCCGTTGTTGATTTATAATAAACCCAAGTATTTATATCGGAAATAAAGGAGGTGTATGGTGACCATGTTGAATAAGCTGAAATTCCTTTTTCAGGACCGTTGCCCCGACTGCGAGCAGAAGCTGATTTCCAGGCAGGAAGACATGGCTACGATCAAGCATTGCCCGGATCACCACTACACCGAAGAAATATATAATCAGCTGGGAGTTACGATTGTCTATCATCCCAGCAAAGATAACAGTTAAACTTGGTTTAAACTCTTATTAGCAATTACGGGCAGAAGTCTTTGCGCTTTATTCCTTTCCCTCTGCCCATTCCCGTCCGGCCATCCTGACGAGAAGCAGAACCGCGATCTCGGCAATCATCACAACGAGCGAGCATACAAAAATCACAGGGATCATATCGCCTGAATCCAGATTTAAGATGAACGGGTAGGCGATAAGCCAAAGCAGCTGCGCTG
Source organism: Paenibacillus sp. FSL W7-1332 (assembly GCF_037969785.1). Lineage (NCBI taxonomy): Bacteria > Bacillati > Bacillota > Bacilli > Caryophanales > Paenibacillaceae > Paenibacillus > Paenibacillus sp. FSL W7-1332. Next base: position 6,465,588 of record NZ_CP150209.1, read on the forward strand.
CCATAAACAAGTGCCCACGGAAGCGCGCCTTATGATCCAATCCGGATTCGGCGTCTGTGAAATTGGCTTGGATGCCTCGGCAGATTCCGAAAATCAATACCATATGCAAGCAGACGGCAGGCAGTTGAATCAGCAGCCCCTTCACCGATTGCATAGGCACGCTCCCTGTCCCCACCTCAGGAAACCAGAATAATGAAAGAACCGACCAGATCAGCAGCAGCCAGGCTGACAGATGACCTGCCCTAAAATATCCGTTTAATGCCTGAAGCCGCCATAATCCCGAAGCCATCAGCAGGTATCCCAGCATGTCCGGCAATACATCCACAAATTCGATCTTAAGGTCGACCAGTACAAAGAGCAGCCCCCACACGATGCGATAACAAGTGCTCCTCATGACCCCTTCCTGCTTTCCCGGACAAATTTCGCCATTTCTTGTTCCGTCGGACTTGGTTGATAAGGAATCAGCGTGTCTTCATAACATCTCCGCCCGCGTTCCTCTATAAAGGTGCTTCTCAATATCAACTGATATACCTGCATACTCTTCTTAAGCGATGGCATATCAAATTGATGGCTGATTCTAATGGAATCCCCTTTATTAATCTTAAGTGGAAGCTGAATCTCGTCGATAGGTTCACCTCTTAACTCGATGTGCGCTTCCGAAGGCTGCGACTGGTAACTAGTACCCGGTATTAGTCCGGAAATGTCGGCATGGATTCGAAGATCCCCCTCTTCTGCGATATCCAGCAATTTAGAAGAGAACGCCGTTAACTGAAGGTTCCGCTTCACGACGGCAGATTCGTAGCCCGAGTTATCGGAAGAGGATCCGCCGGACGTCCACGATACCGGATGTTGTTCTTCCTGATCATATACGCCAGGCCATATGTAAATCTCCCCGATATCCACTTGTTCCGAGGTTCCATCGGAATATAGGGCGGTAATCTCTCGAACGAGAACCGGTTCCTTAAGCTGCTCTTCTTCTGGGGCTTCTTCCTCAGGAGCGGGTTTATTCAAGTTCACCATCATTTTGCCTAAGTATTGCCTCTGATACTCTGCATATTTGGGGTATGGCGTTACGATCTGTTCGGGATAACCTTCGATCCGGATGGAGCTTAACGTCTTGTCTGATCGTTTGTCCTCTACATAATACAAGTCAAATACGCTGCCTCCCCCTTCCCTCGTCTCCACATGATGCTCAAGGAATACGGTTCTTCCCAGTTGGTTGGCTTCATAATACCAGACATTCCCGACCCAGCTGCAGGCTACGAACAGGATGGCGAGAACATAATACCATTTCTTGCTCATGGCCCCTCCTTATGTATCATGCGATTGTTCCATATTATTTAACTATATTAACACGTAAATAGATGAAGAGGGTTTGATCAGCGTTAATTTTCATATGCTTCTGGCGGAGAAAGCCCATGAATTTGAAATAAGGTTACGCCATCATGGACAGACTAGTTGAAGCCACCCTAAAATCAAGGAAGGTGTTCATGATGAATCCATCGATCGAAGAGGTCACCCATTGGCTTCAATCCAAAAGCAATCACACTCTGCACATATCCAAGCAAGAAGAGAAGGATCAGGATCAGATTAAAATACAGCTGGAGCGTTTTGAACACCAGCAGCATCAAGAGCAGTCCATCGACGGTTATGGAGACCGCCATGCGCTCCTGCTGCACGGCCCCGGCGTTGTCATCACGGCCGGCCATGAAGCGCCCCTGCCAAGTGATGCCTTCGTCATTGGACTGGACGGGTTAACGGCTGCGGACATCCAGGACCATCAAGTGGTGCTCACTACGGATCGGAGTACCTATTCCATCACGACAACCTAAAGAGCAGCCGGAATGAAACAGCAAGAACCGCCAGAGTTGTTGAGCTCTGACGGTTCTTTTGGCTTTATTTGCTTATTCTGAATCTATACTATACATAACGCTTGCGCTCGGGGCGCGTTTGGCCCCCCTTGGCTTGAGTCAACAGCTTACACTCGCTCGAATCTCCACATGAAGCTCTGGAAATCGCCATGCATCGCGGGAATGGCCAATCCGGCGTTCATCAGTCGGTCCCCGCCGTAGATGTTCCCATCCTCCACGCACCGATAATCCCCTTCCGGATCCAGCCCTGCCGTGCGCAGCCACACAATCGGCTCATTCGCCTCGCTTAAGATGCGGAAGTAATACAGCACCGCTTCCGAGCGATCCTCGGAGACGATGGTCCAGGCTGCTTCGTTCCCTTCGAACGGATTCCGAAGGCGATAGAAATCCCCGAACTGCACCAGATGCCGAATCTCCTTGTACAGTTTCACCTGCTCGCGGACCTCTTCCTTTTCCTGCTCACTGAAGGCCGTCAGGTCAAGCTCATATCCGAAATTGCCCGACATCGCTGCATGGCCTCTCGTACGCAGCGAAGTATTCCGAAACACCTGATGATTCGGAACGGCGGACACATGGGCTCCCATGGAGCTTAGAGGATACACAAGGCTCGTTCCGTATTGAATCTTCAATCGGCTGACGGCATCGGAGTTATCGCTTGTCCACGTCTGCGGCATGTAATACAGCATCCCCGGATCATAACGTCCGCCGCCGCCGGAGCAGCTCTCAAACAAAATATGCGGGAACTCGGTCGTCAGCTGCTCCATCACCCGATACAACCCCAGCATATAACGATGGGCCGTTTCCCGCTGGCGCTCAGGCGGCAGCGCAGCCGATCCGATTTCCGTCATATTCCGGTTCATGTCCCACTTCACATAGGTAATCGGCGCACTTTGCAGGATGCTCCGAACCATATCGGCCACCGCATCGCCTACTTCCTCACGGGAGAAGTCCAGGATCAGCTGCTGTCTTCCTTCCGTTCGCCGGCGTCCCTCCACATGCAGGCACCAGTCCGGATGCTGACGGTACAGATCGCTATCCGGCGAAATCATCTCCGGCTCAAACCACAAGCCGAACTGCATATCCAGATTGCGGACCCGCTTCACGAGATCCTCCAGGCCCTCCGGCAGCTTGTTCTTGTCAACGACCCAATCCCCAAGGGAAGTCGTATCATCATTTCGCTTGCCGAACCATCCGTCATCCAGCACGAACAGCTCGATACCGAGATCCCTTCCGGCGCTGGCGATCTGCTCGATTTTATCCGCATTAAAGTTAAAGTAGGTCGCTTCCCAGTTGTTAACCAGCACCGGGCGCGTGGCATCCCGGAATTGCCCCCGGCTCAGCCTTGTACGGTACATCTTATGATAGCGTCTGGACATGCCGCCGAGGCCCTCCGCCGAGAAGACCATTACCGCTTCCGGCGTCTGGAACGATTGTCCCGGCTCCAGCAGCCAGGAAAAATCGAATGGATTCAATCCCATCGTGACCCGGGCTGTTTCGTATTGATCCACCTCAACCTGCGCGGAGAAGCTGCCGCTGTATACAAGGCTGAAGCCGTACACCTCACCGTGCTCTTCGCCGGCGCCTTCGGACAGCAGCGCAAGGAACGGATTATGGTTATGGCTGCTTGAACCCCTGCGGCTCTCAATTCCCTGCATGCCGGGAGATAATCTCCTGCGCTGCACATGGCGCTCTCTCGCCCATGCCCCATGAAGATGCAAAAGATCATAACGGCTATGATTCATATCCACGCTGGCGCTCATGGCCCGCAGCAGGGTGATGTTCTCCTTGCTGTCATTACGGAAGGACACGGAACGCGTGATGGCGTCGAACGCATTCATGACCGTATAAGACAAATAAATCGTCAAGCCGCTTGCCCGATCAAAAAGTTCCAGCTCCAGCGTATCCGCCTCGGCATCCTGTTCCGTGTATACGGCAGGCAAGCCTTCCAGCTTCGGTTTGCCGCTGTATATCCGGTGACGGACATATTCCGCTTCGGTGACCGTAGTCCCGTTTGCCAGCTGTACCTGATACGCAGGCTGCCGGAAATCGCCGCTGCCGTAGCCCGGATATTCCTGAGGCAAGCTGTCCAGGGAAAAGGAAGCATCCTCGCGAAACGGCGTTGGCGAAAAGGATGCTCTTCCCCGGCGTTCCAGCAAATTGCCGACGCGGTTATCGCGAATCCGGCGCCCCCAATAGGCATGCGCCGGATAAACGCCCCGCACAAGCTCAATCACGTAACTTGACCGATCGCTTTGGAGATGGAACACTCCCAGATCTTCATGAAAATGTATACTCACTGCTTTTTGCCCCCTAACAAGGTCCGAGTTAAATCTCCATGGTCCTTCTTAAGACCTTACGGCGGCCGTCCTTTCCAGAATCATGACGTCCCTTCCCGGAATCGTGACATGGCCTGAAATCTGCCGGCTGCCCAGGAGATCGAATTGATTGGCAGAACCTGCATCAAACGTCATCTCTTCGGCATTGTGGTTCATGATGAACAAGTAGGAGTTCCCATCCTTCACCCGCTCTACCACCTCTACTCCGGCTGGTGTTTCCAGCAGCGGCTTCACGCCCTGTTCTTCGCACAGATTGGCGAGAAATCCCTGCAGGAACTGCGAATCCGGACTGCTCGCCACATAATAGGCCTGACCTTCGCCAAAGACATTCTTCGTGAGAACAGGCGTGCCTTTATAGAAGTCCGATCCGTACTCCGCCAGAACCTCCGCTGTCTCCGCATGGATGACGTCACACAAAATTCCACATGGATAACTTCCACGCAGCGACCCCCAATCCTGCTTCATGTTGATCTGATTTTGCTGCCCGGGAAGCAGGGCATCGATCTCCTCGGCCCAGATGCCAGTCACCTTGCGCAGCTCGCCGGGATGACCTCCCAGGGTCACCAGATCGTTCTCATTGACGATGCCGCTGAAGAAGGTCGTCACAAAGGTTCCGCCCCTGGACACAAACCGCTCCACGCGCTGGGCAACGCCAGGCTTAACCATATACATCACCGGGGCAATGACCACATCGTACTTGCTCAGGTCCTCCTCAACGCTGATGATATCCGTCTGGATATTCAGCTGATACAGCGCATCATAATACTTATGAACCTCATCCACGTAGTTCAGCGCTTTGGAAGGTCCGCTTGACAGCTCCAGCGCCCAACGATTCTCCCAATCATACATAATCGCTACCTTGGCGTCCGAACGGGAGTCGAGCAGCTTGTCTCCGAGCTGCTGCAGCTCTTGCCCCAGCTCCGCACATTCCCGGAAGACCCGGGTATGCTCATGTCCGACGTGCTCGATCAATGCGCCATGGAATTTCTCGCATGCCCCGACGGAACGGCGGAGCTGGAAGAACATGACCGTATCCGCGCCATGCGCTACGGCCTGATAACTCCACAGCCTCATTACGCCGGGACGCTTAGCGGAATTGTAGGGCGACCAGTTCTGAACGCTCGGAGTCTGCTCCATCAGCATGAACGGCTGTCCGCTTTTCAGCCCGCGCATCAGATTATGCGCCATCGCCGTAAAGCTTACCGGCGTATCGATCGCGGGATAATTGTCCCAGGATACCACATCCATGTACTTCGCCCACTCGAAGTAATCCAGCTCCGGATAAAAACCCATCAGATTAGTCGTGACCGGAATATCCGGCGTAATTTTCTTCAGCTCATCTCGTTCCAGTCGGTAACATTGCAGCAGGCTGTCGGACTGGAAACGGCGGTAATCCAGCGATATCCCTTGGAAGAAGGTTCGGTTTCCGGCGAATTCCTCGCTGAGCGCATTCGGTACCACAATCTCGTCCCACTCGTAAAAGGTATGGCCCCAGAAGCCGGTATTCCATGCGGCATTCAGCTTGTCGAGCGACCCGTAGCGCTCTTTCAGCCAGACGCGGAACTGCAACTCGCAGTTGTCGCAATAACAATACCCGCCGTACTCATTCGAGACGTGCCAGATGACCAGTGCCGGATGATCTTTGTAGCGCTCAGCCAGCTTACGCGCCATCAGCACCGAATATTTGCGATATGTCGGGCTGTTCGGACATGAATTATGGCGACCGCCGAATTTGCGTTTGCGCCCGTCGTAGTCAACACGCAGGATGTCCGGGTATTTCTTGGCCATCCAGGCCGGATGCGCCCCCGTGCTTGTTGCCAAGCAGACATGAACCTGCTCCTCTGCCAAGCGGTCCATAATTTCGTCAAGCCACGTGAAATCATAGCTGTCCTCATCGCGCTGCGTTTTAGCCCAGGAGAATACATTGAGGGTCGCCACGTCAACACCGGCCAGTTCGAACATGCGCAGGTCCTCTTCCATCGTTGCCTTATCCCATTGCTCGGGATTATAGTCCCCGCCATACCATATCTTGGGAAAACGTTGATTAATCATCAAATTGCCTCCTTCATCGTTCTTCTAGTTAGGAAAATCGTAACGATCGACGTGATTTGAATCTTAAAGAAAAGAGGCACCATCCCAAGTCTTGTCGGACAGGGATCATACCTCTTATGATGATTCGCTAACTCGGGTTAGAGTGCTGCTCCTTACTTTTTCAGACTATCCCAGGATGTCTGCATATCCTCAAGCATCTTGTTCGCATCGGATTTGCCGGCGAAGAAGGCCTGCATCGCACCGGAGAATTCCTGTGCTACACCGTCAGGGAACTTCGCGGATTGTCTTGGCAGTACTTTTCCAGCCTGCACATACTCCCACACAGCGGAGCCGAGATCACCCATATCCTCAGGCGTTGCTTCGATGGTTTTCAAGGCCGGAATGAATTTGAATTTTTTGACGATGTACTCTTTACCGATATCGGATGTGACAAACCAGTTCAGGAAGATCTTCGCTTCTTCCTTCGACGCGGAATCCTTGTTGATGACCAGGTTCGCAGGTACGCCTACGTTCAGCTTGTCATTCAGCTCCGCATTGTCGCCAAGCGGCATCGGCAGGTAGCCAAGATTCAGGTCCGGATTGATGGCATCAATCTCGGTTTGGGCCCAGTTGCCGTTCTGCATCATGGCTGTTTTGCCGGTAGCCAGCAGGGAAATGGCCGTATTGTAATCGGTGGTCAGCGGGTTTTTGTTCCCGTGATCCAGTGTCAGCTGCATCAGCTTGGCCCACTCTTCGAACTTCGCATTGCCCGCGAATTTTTGCGTTCCGTCGTTCAAGCCCTGGATAAAGGCATTCGGATCCTCCTGCTGGGCAAACGCCGGGTTAATGCCTTGGTTACCGATCAACCACCATTCCTGATAAGCATTAGCAAAAGGTGTTATGCCTGCCGCTTCCAGCTTCTTCGCGGCATCTTCCAGTTGGGCATAGGTTTTAGGAAGCTCGGTAATGCCCGCCTGCTCAAACAAATCTTTATTGTAGATGTAACCCCATCCTTCAAGGTTCATCGGCATGCCGTATACTTTACCGTCTTTGGTCATCGGCTCTTTCGCCATGTCCACCAGATCGTTCACCCAAGGCTGATCGGACAGATCCTCCAGGCGGTCAATCCACATCTCCATCTCGGCGTCGCCGCCATTGGAGAAAATATCAGGCGCATCGTTGGATGCAAACTTCGTTTTCAGAGCAGCACCATAGTCGGCACCTCCGCCCACGGTTTGAATATCCAGCTTGATGTTCGGATACTCCTTCTCGAATTCAACCTTGAGTTCATTCAAGCCGTCTACGATCTCGGTTTTGAATTGGAAAATCTTAACGGTCTTCACTTCGCCGGAAGCTCCATCTGAGCTTCCGCCCTGGCCTTCCTCCGACTTGCCGCCGCAGGCCGCAAGCAGCAGCGAGAAAGCCAGCAGCATCACGAGTGATAATTTCATTTTGTTCATCTTTACTACCCCCTAGAATTGTTTATATATAAAGATGGAATAACCGATTTGGGAGAAGCCAGGCTGCCTTTACCCCTTAACGGAGCCGGCAGCAACGCCTTCAACAATGTACTTCTGTAACGACAGGAAGAAGATGATGATCGGCGTAATGCCCAGCACGAGCGCCGGCAGCGCCATATCCCATTGCTTCGAATACTGCCCGAAGAAGGCAAAGGTCGCAAGCGGAATCGTCCGCAGTTCCGGACTTTGCAGAATCAAGGACGGCAGCAGGTAATCGTTCCAGACCCACAGACAGTTCAAGATGATGACCGTCACCATCATAGGTTTCAGCATCGGCAAAACGATCCGGGCAAATACTCTGAACGGAGAAGCTCCGTCGACCGTGGCGGCTTCTTCGATTTCAAGCGGAATGCCTTTCACGAATCCGTGGAACAGGAAGACCGACAACGGGATGCCGAGCCCCAGATAACTGAGAATCAAGCCCACGATACTGTTGTTAACGCCCAGGAAGTTAATGACCTGCAGCAATGGAATCATAATGGATTGGAACGGAATGACCATGGCCGATACGAACAGCATGAACACGATTTGATTGAATCTCGTATTGGACCGAACCATTCGGTAAGCCGCCATCGCACTCAGCATGGCGATGATTAAATTACTGATAACCGTAATGATGACGGAATTCGCGAATGCTTCCGGGAAGCGGGTCATTTCCCAAGCCTTGCTGTAGTTGTCAAAATGAAAGGCGGTTGGCCAGTTGGCCGCGTCGACCATAATATCGCCCAGCGATTTGACCGAGTTCACCAGCAGGAAGTAAAAGGGCGCCAGGAAGATCAGCGCAATAATGACCATCACAATCTGCAATACGATCGTGGAAGCCGACATAGGAGGTTTCTTCGATCTCATTTAAGCTTCAACCTCCTTCTGCTTCGTTAATCGGACTTGAATGAGCGTGATGACGGCAACGACCAGGAAGAAGATCAGGGACTTGGCCGTCCCGAGTCCATACCGGTTGTTCAGGAATGCCTCATTGTACACGTTCATGGCCAGTGACTCCGTGGAGCGGTATGGCCCGCCCTTCGTGAGGGACAGGTTCAGGTCGAACATTTTGAATGACCAGGATATCGCCAGGAATAAACATACGGTGACCGCCGGCATGATAAGCGGAACGATGATGCTCTTAAGCACTTGAAACCGGTTCGCTCCATCAATCTCGGCAGCTTCCATGACTTCCTTGGACACATTCGTAATGGACGCGATGTAGATGACCATCAGATAGCCTGACGATTGCCATACAAAGACCATGACAATGCCCCAGAAGCCGGTCACTTCGTCTCCCAGCCACGGAAGATTAAAGAACGGAATCCCCGTAGCCTCGCCAACGGTGGCAAAGCCCTTTATGAAGATAAACTGCCAGATGAAGCCCAGCAGCAATCCGCCGATCACGTTCGGCATGAAGAAGATCGTCCGCAGCCAGTTGCGCGCCCTAATATTTTTCGTTAAGAAGTAGGCCAGGAAAAAACCGACCAGATTCGTTAGAAGCACGCCAACGATCGTAAACTTGGTGGTAAACCAGAAGGACTGTGCGAATGCGCTGTCATTTGTGAAAATCTGTTTGAAATTGTCCAGCCCGACCCATTCGACATTCCCCGAGACACCATTCCAGTTGGTAAACGAGTAATACATCCCCATCACAAATGGGATAATGATCGTAATACCGAAAAACAGCAGCGCGGGTCCGATATAAACCAACTGCTGCGTCAAGGCAGCCGTTCTCTTGCTGTTCATGTAAATCCCCCTCCGCTTGTCCTATCGTTTCTCTATCCATTTCTCTATGATTTAATTATGCTAAGATGAAGACCCTGGGACTACCACAGGATGTGAACTAAATGGTATAGAAAATTGATCGGCGGTGAATTTATTGAACTGGAATTGGAACAGCATTCGCACAAAATTGATTACCTTTATGATCATGGCCACCATCATTCCGACCACCATCTCCATGATCATCAGCTATGTCATGACCACCAACTCGCTCAAGGAACGGGCCGTTGTTGAAAATATGAACCTCCTCTATCAGGGACGGTTGAATTTGGAGAGCTATTTAGAAGACATGAACCGTAATTCCCTTACGGTTTATTCGGATCCGGATTTTTTCCGCAGCCTTTATTATAGTCATGAGAACATCAATGCCAGCGGCAGGCAGTCCGCCACGCTGCAGTCCATTCAAAAAGCCATCAGCGGCTCCAGACAGGTCTACCTTTATGTCGACGGCAAAAGAGAGGCCACATTGTTCGCCCAGGATATCGCCAGAAAAACAAGTGACGTCAACCTCTATCCCGAAATTCCCGATCTTAGCAACGATACGGTGGTCTTGCAGCCGCCCCATCCCCTGCACACGTATGGCTTTCAGTTAGCTTATCCCTACGAGGCCGATAAACAAGTATTCACGATGTACCGGGTCATAGAACGCGTCCCTTCTACCGAGCGATTAGGCATTCTCGCCATCGATCTGGATATGAACTTCCTGAGCTGGATCAGCAATCAGCTGTTCCAGCCCGAACATGAGCAGCTTTATATTACGAATGAAGCCGGCTATATCATGTATGCCGGCCATGACGAGAGGCTTGGACAGCAGATTCAAACGGAATGGTACGACACCATCAAGCAGTCCGGCAAGAAGGAAGGCCATTTTGAGTATAACAACAAAATCTATCTGTATAACAATATCAAGACGTCGATCAGCGACTGGACGATGATTAAGGAGATTCCTTCCTCCTATATTCTGAGCAGCGCGGACAAAGCAGCCTTCGTCAATATTTTGCTGATCGGCGTATCCCTTATTCTCATCATCGCTGCCACGATCTGGATTTCGGTCTATGTTACGGCGCCGATCCGGGAATTGGTGGGCCTTATGAGCCAAGTCAAAAGCGGACGAATGAGCGTGGATATCTCCTCTAACCGCAAAGACGAAATCGGAACCCTCCACCGCAGGTTCGGCAGCATGATGGATACGATCAACAACCTCATCTTGCAGGAATACAAGCTGAAGCTGGCGAACCGGACCAACCAGCTCCGGGCGCTGCAGGCTCAGGTGAACCCGCATTTTATGAACAATGCACTGCAAACCATCGGCACCCTTGCGCTTGAGCATGGCATGAAGAGGATTTACTCCCTGATCTCCGCTCTTGCCCGGATGATGAGATACAGCATGTACAATACGGACAAGCCGGTCACGCTGGCCACGGAGCTCGATCATATCAAGGATTACGCGGAGCTGCAGAAGGAACGATTTGAGAATCAGTTCGACTTCCGTTACGATGTGGATGAGTCGACTTTGCAGGTGTTGATCCCGAAAATGCTGGTTCAGCCGCTGATCGAGAACTTTTTCAAGCATGGCATGAACCCCTTGGCGGAAAACAATTACATCGCGTTAAAAAGTAAGCGCCTGTCGGCCTCCATCGTGCAGATCACGGTTGAGGACAACGGAAACGGAATGCAGGATGAGCCGTTTCAAACCCTGCAGGAGCAATTGCTTCGGATGGAAGAGATGGATCTGGAACAGCTTCAGGTTCATTCCGAAATGGAAACGGAAGACAGCAGCGGGATCGGACTCATCAACATCATGACAAGGCTGAGACTGTATTATCGCGGAAAATCCAAGTTCAGCATCGAAAACAACAAGCCGCATGGCTTTCGAGTTGTACTGACTATAAATGTGGAAGGTGAAACGGATGAAGGCATTGATCGTAGATGACGAGTCTCGCGTGCGTAAAGCCATACGACTGCTGGTCCAATGGGAGACGCACGGGATTACCGATATTGAGGAAGCCGCCAATGGCCTTGAGGCGATGGAGCTGATTCCGGCGTTCCGACCGAGCCTCGTGCTCATGGATATGCTGATGCCGCTCAAAAACGGCGTGGATCTCATGGAATGGATTCATAAAAATTACCCGGATATTAAATTCATTGTTATCAGCGGGCATGACGACTTCGAATTCGTACGCAACACCATCTGGTACAGCGGCACGGATTATATCCTGAAGCCCATAGAGGAAACCGTTATCAACCAAGCGGTAGCCAAGGCGACTGCCGCCTGGAAAGCCGAGGAACGGGAGCGCCTTGCGGCGCGGCAGCAGCATGTTCAGGTGAACGAGTACCGGCCGGTCTATTCCGAGAAGCTGTTATCCAGCCTTATCGATGACAAAAGCGCCCATTCCCAGGTGGTCCATCGCCTCAAGGATGAAGGCATCGTACCGGAGCATGCGCAGACGATACGTCTGGCCGTCATGCAAATGGACAAGTCTGACCACGCGCTTTATAGCCGCTTTGGCCATCATCAGGACTTGCTTATGTTTGCCCTGCTCAATATTTGCAATGAATTTCTGCAAAAGGACCGGATCGGGATCGCTTTCCGTCACTTTGGTTCACCTCACCAGCTGGTTATTTTGCTGTGGGATCAGCTTGCCACACTTGCCACGCTGCTACAAGAGATCAACAACGGGATGCACCGCACCTTGTCGCGCCACATGCATTTTGGCGTGAGTCCCGACGGTCAATACCCGGCAGACATTCCGGAATTGTATGCCCGAAGCTCGTCCGCCCTGCATCAGCGCGATTTAACGGTGCTTAATCACTTTATCCATGATACAGAGGAGCAGCGCCGATCGGGGGTTGACCATCATAGAGGCTTGCAGTTCAGCGGATTTGAGGATACCTGGAAGCTCGCCATACTTAGCGGCCAGCCCGCTCCCATAACCGAAGCCGTAGAGTCATTCATCGCAGCTATTCGGAAAAGCGGCGTTCTCACGCCGGAACTTCTGGAGCGCTGGGACCGCGATATCGAAAGATTCGCCAATCACGTCATTCATGAAACGGCTAACCCGTCGTCTGAAGCTTTGTTGAAATTGTACAAAGAGGAAAGCGCCACCATCGAGCGGCCAAGCCCCGACAAGTATGTGTGCTCGCTGTCCGAGTGGCAGCAGTATTGGATTGAATTAATGAGCCTGCTGGCCTCGGCTGTCCAGTCTCAGAAGCAAACGGGTCAGGACCTGATCCATGACATTACGGCGTTTATCGAGCAAAATTATCAGAACGATGTCTCGCTGTATGATATTGCAAATCGATTTCACGTAAGCCGTGAGTACATTTCCCGCAAATTCAAGCAAAGGCACGGCATTAACATCCCGGAACATCTGAACCGCATCCGCATCTCCAAGGCCAAAATCCTGCTGCAAAACCCGGGCTTGAAAATGGCAGCGATTTCCGAAATGATCGGCTTCAAGAACGAGAAATATTTCAGTCTTGTCTTTAAGAAGCAAGAGGGCATTTCGCCGAAGGAATTCCGCAAGCTGCATGAGCAGGAAGCATAGACTGGGCAGCGGTTTGCCGCTAAAGGCAAGCAGTCTGAGTTGGGCATATAAAATAAAGCAGAGAGAGCATGGGAATCCCCCGCTTTCTCTGCTTTTTTATGTGAACCCTTAGATTAATGCCTTCGCAGTTAATGCCTTCGCAGAAACTTCATGCACTCCTTCTACCCCTGCTGCTTCTCCAAGATCATGACTCCGCGTGCCGGCACTTCGCAGGAATCTCGATGCTCCTCTCCTGTCAGCAGGTCAACGTAGGTCTCCCCTGCCAATGGCACGAGTTTGCTCTCCGGCATGTGATTAAGTACAAAGGTGAACTCCACGCCCTCCTTCACGCGTTTTGTCACCTCAACGCCTTCCGGAGCCTTCAGGACAGGCTCAATGCCATGGTCATTGCATATCGTTTGCATCAGGTCCTTCAGGAATTTAGGCTCCGGACTTGTGGCCACATACCAGGCCTTCCCCTGCCCGAAGGAATTCACGGTTAACGATGGCATCCCCTGATAGTAATCGGAGCCGTATTCGGCAACGACTTCCGCTCCTTCAGCATGGATCACGTCGCATAGAATGCCGCAGTCGTAGGTGCCCTCCAGTTGTCCCTTCCGGCCTCGCAGCACCATCTGATTCTGCTGGCCCGGAAGCAGCGCATCAATCTCCTCGGCCCAAACTCCCATCACCTTGCGCAGCTCGCCCGGATAACCGCCCAGCGTCACCAGATCATTCTCGTTCACGATCCCGCTAAAGAAGGTCGTCACAAAGGTTCCGCCTCGCGATACAAAGGCCTCAACGCGCTCTGCAAATCCCTGCTTTGCCATATACATCACAGGCGCGATGACAACGTCATACTTCCGGAAGTCCTCTTCCACGCTGATCATATCGGTCTGAATATGCAGCTGGTGCAGAGCATCATAATATTTATGGACCTCATTCACGTAATTAAGGGCAACGGTCGGACCGCTCGACAGGTCAATGCCCCATCGATTCTCCCAATCGTAGATGATCGCGACTTTGGCGTCGGAACGGGCATCCAGGATTCGGTCCCCCAGCTGCTGCAGCTCCTTGCCCAGCTCCGCGCACTCGCGGAATACGCGGGTATGTTCATGTCCTACATGTTCGATGACCGCTCCGTGATATTTCTCGCAGGCTCCGATCGAACGGCGCAGCTGGAAGAACATCACCGTATCCGCGCCATGGGCGACCGCTTGGTAGCTCCACAACCGCATAACCCCAGGTCGCTTGGCCGAGTTGTACGGCTGCCAGTTCTGGACGCTCGGCGTCTGCTCCATGAGCATAAAAGGCTGTCCTCCCTTAAGTCCCCGCATCAAGGCATGCGCCATGGCCGTATAGCTATATGGCGTATCCAGAGACGGGTAGTTGTCCCAGGATACAACATCCATCTCTTTGGCCCATTTGAAGTAATCCAGCTCGGGATAGAAGCCCATCAGATTCGTGGTCACCGGAATATCTGGTGTGATTCGCTTCAATTCATCCCGCTCCAGCTTATAGCAGTCCAGCAGGCTGTCCGACTGGAAACGGCGGTAATCCAGGGATATGCCTTGGAAATTGGTTCGATTACCGGACCACTCCTCGCTTAATGCGTTAGGTACGACAATGTCTTCCCAGTCGTAGAAGGTATGTCCCCAGAAGCGGGTATTCCATGCCTTGTTCACGGCATCCAGCGTGCCGTAGCGCTGCTCGAGCCAAGTCCGGAATGCCGCGGCGCAATTATCGCAGTAACAGTATCCGCCGTATTCGTTCGATACGTGCCAGATCAGGACGGCAGGATGATCCTTATAACGTTCCGCCAGCTTGCCGGCCATGATTTTGGCGTATTTACGGTAAGTGGGGCTGTTTGGGCAGGAGTTATGGCGACCTCCGAATTTGCGTTTACGTCCCTCGTAGTCGACGCGCAGCACATCCGGGTATTTACGGGCCATCCAAGCCGGATGGGCCCCTGTGCTGGTTGCCAGACAGATATATACCCCGTTCCGGTACAGCCGTTCGATCGTCTCGTCCAGCCAGGCAAAATCGTACGTATCCTCATTCGGCTGACTCAAAGCCCAGGAGAATACATTGATGGTGGCCACATCGATGCCCGCCAGCTTAAACATGCGGTCATCTTCCTTCCACGCTTCTGCATCCCATTGCTCGGGGTTATAATCGCCGCCATACCACATTTTGGGTAATTTTTCGTTAATCATTTAGGGTTCAGCTCCTTTAGCTTCTTAATTCCGAATCCAGTTCGCCATCAACAAAGCGTTCTACGTTGTACGATCAATCGTGTTCGCGGCTGCCTTCGAAAGTCGCTGGCGTGATCAGGTATATCGCCCCGCTGACCGTTTCAAATGAGCCCTGCTCATCCATCGTCACCGCACTTCCGTCTTCCCTTTTAACGGCGAGAGGCACGGAACAGCTAATTCTACAGACTCGGCCATGCGTAGAGATTACGCGCGCAGACGTTAGGATGCCTTCGCTCCATTCCATGTCCACAATAAACCCGCCGCGAGCCTTTAATCCTCTTACGGATCCTGCTGCCCACGCTTTCGGCAGTGCCGGCAGCAGCTGAATAGTGCCCAAGTGGCTCTGGAGCAGCATTTCCACAAGTCCGGCCGTGCCTCCAAAATTCGCATCGATCTGGAAGGGAGGATGGTCTCCAAACAGATTAGGATGCATGGAACGGGAAATCAGCGTCCGGACGTAATCATACGCCTTGTCTGGCTGCTGTAGCCGGGCAAACAGGTTGATCAGCCATACGCAGCTCCACCCCGTATGCCCTCCTCCATGGTCGATCCGCGACATCAGCGTACGATAAGCGGCTTCCGCAAGCTGCGGCGTATCCTGAAGGGTAATGTCGGAGCCGGGGTACAGCCCATACAAATGCGATACGTGCCGATGTCCGGGCTCCGCTTCCGGGTAAGGCTCGCTCCATTCCATGAGTTTGCCCTCGGCATCAATGGCGTAAGGCAGCAGCCTCGCTGCCGCTGCCCTCCACTCCTCCCGCAGCTCAGCATCCTGGTCCAGCAGCTGCGATGCTTCAATACAATTCTGGAATATATCCCGGATGATGGCCATGTCCATAGTGGAGCCTGCCGACACGCTGCAAGGCAGGCCTTCCTCGGTAAGGAACTGATTCTCGGGCGATGTCGACGGGCTGGTCACGAGATGCCCCTTCCCGTCTTCAATAAGCCAATCCAGGCAAAACAATGCCGCATCCCTCATCAGCGGATAAGCCGTTTCTCGCAAGTATTCAAGATTCGGCTGGAATTGGTAATGCTCCCATAGATGCCGGCACAGCCATGCGCCGCCCATTGGCCAGAAAGCCCACATGGCCCTGCCATCGCTCGGGCTGGCCATTCGCCATAGATCCACGTTATGGTGGGCAGCCCATCCACGGGCGCCGTAATGAATTTTCGCCGTCCGGGCACCGCTTACGCTAAGCTCCCTGATCATCTGGATCAGCGGCTCATGACACTCGCTCAGATGCGTCGTCTCTGCGGGCCAGTAGTTCATCTCCGTATTGATATTCGTTGTATAATCGCTGTTCCATGGCGGCTGTACATGCGGATTCCATATGCCCTGCAGATGTGCTGGCTGTGTACCTGGCCGAGAGCTGGCAATGAGCAAATACCTTCCGAATTGAAACATCAGCGCCTCTAGAGCAGCATCCTCCCGTCCTTCCCGGTACGCTTCCATCCGCTCATCGGTGGCTAAAGCTTCTATGGAACGTCCATTCTCTGAACGGCCAAGCTGAAGGTCCACGCGTCTGAACAAGGCTTGATGGTCTTGGACATGCCGTGAGCGCAATTCTTCAAAGCCACGCCCCATCGCGTCCTGAAGCCTTCTCCTGCATATACCGGACGGATCGGTTCCTCCAGAACCCGGAGAGCGATCGAAGCCTTCAAAATTCGTGGCAGCCGCAATCAGCAGCGTGACCGAGCCTGCGCCGTGAATACGTATACCGCTGTCATCCACCGTAACCTGCCCGCTATCCGTTAAGGCCAGCAGCCTCATTTCATACCGTATGCCAAGCCCGTCTTCATAGAGCACCGCCCCGGGGTGATCACCTCTGTAATTCTCAGCGATATGGGTGGGAGCGTGTCCATACAACACCAAGGATCCGTCTTCTGCGCTGCAGGTACCATGCTGCAGCGGTGAACGAAGCCCGATCTCCAATTGGATGGTTCCAGCGTTCGTGGTCGTATAACGAATAACCGCTACCTGATCAGGCGCACTGATGAATACTTCCCTGCTGAAGCGACCATCGGAGCCACCGGCTCGAAAGTGAGTGGATGCAATTCCTGTATCCAAATCCAGTTCGCGCCTATAGTCCGTCCAATCATCCCCAACACCGCTCTGTCTGATAACCAAATCTCCTAAAGGTAAAAAGGACTCCGTGCTTCTGCCGACCATCTTGCCCTCAATCAACTGTTCGGCTTCGGCATACTTTCCGGACGCAATCAGCTCTCTTGCCGATGCCAAATGCCGGAGAGCCTCATAATTATTCGTGTCCCGGGGAAACCCGGACCAAAGTGTATCTTCATTCCATTGAATGCGTTCTTCCTGTACGCCCCCGAACACCATGGCGCCAAGACGGCCGTTTCCAAGCGGAAGCGCTTCTTCCCACTTGGCCGCGGGCTTCCGATACCACAATGTTGAGGCCTGCTGCTGTACTGAATTCAGTGTAATCCCCCCCTTATTCCAATTTGATAAAGGTCTTCTCGAAAAACACCTTAAATCCTTCATCTTAGGTTGTATTTATTCGAATAACTTAAGGCCCGCCGCTAGCAGCAACTGCCTTGAATAGCGGTAAAAGGGGCCGCATACAGCCGGCCCCTTCTATTCGCCTCTATCTTAATTATTCCAGAGTTCCACGCGTTCGCGTACCAATTGGGTGTATTCCTGCTCCATCTTCTCGGCGCCGGCATCATTCAGTTCTTTGATGAACTGATCATACAGCGCATCGAATTTCGCCGGATCGGCAAGAATGACTTCCGGAATCCGCTTCCGGGTAATCTCTTCCACCTTTTTGTACGTGATATTGATATTGGAGTCGCTCGGTACCGGAATGTTGTAAGCAACGCCCCACGGCTTCACTTCAAATTCTTCTTGTTTCGGCCACAGGTCTTTCCACATTTCCGCGCCGTACGCTTTCAGCGTTTCCTTCGCGGATGGCGTATAGTTCTCTATGATCGTCTCCGGGAAGTTCGTTGTGTAATAATTGTCCGTCGAATCCTTCACGCCGTCGCCGTAACGAGGGAACATGGCGTTGTACAAGCCGATTCCTGTTTCCTTGGTGAAGTTGGCGTTGTCATAGGTTT
Source organism: Paenibacillus sp. FSL W7-1332 (assembly GCF_037969785.1). Classification (NCBI taxonomy): domain Bacteria; kingdom Bacillati; phylum Bacillota; class Bacilli; order Caryophanales; family Paenibacillaceae; genus Paenibacillus; species Paenibacillus sp. FSL W7-1332. The sequence goes on from NZ_CP150209.1 coordinate 6,483,973, forward strand.
TGCGCTCTTGGACATCTTCCGGAATGACGCGCTTGCCGTCCACCACGTTGTAATGCTCGCCTTCGATTCCCCAATTCATCAAAACTTGCCCTTCTTCGGAAGCCAGATAATCCAGGAACTTGATGATTCGAACCGGATCCTTCGCGGATGTCGTAATGCCTACGCCCCATCCGGCGACGTAACCCGTGTCTTGGAATGTTGCATCCTTGGTCGATTCATCCAGTTGGATCGGGAATCTCGCATAGGTGCGGTTTTCCTTACCGGAAGATCTTAGCGCGTTGGTTGCATTGCCGAAGCCCCACTCCTGATCGATGACGCCAAGAACACGGCCAGAGGAGATTTTAGCTTCGTATTGGTCCGTCTTCTGCACGAACGTTTCTTTATCCAACAAGCCCTCGGCGTTCATATGATTCAGCCAGCGGAAGTATTCCTTCTCTTCCGGCCGCTTGTAATGAAGCTTCGCCTCGGTTGTTTCCGGGTCGATATAGTACTCGCCGTCATCCGATACGCCTGTCGCGATAAACGCCGGGTTTGTTACCGAGATCATGATTCTCCATCCGTCCGCATTCAACGTCAGCGGAATCGTCGGCTGGCCGTCAATGGTCGGGTGTTTCTCGGCATACTCTTTCAGTGCGTTCTCATAATCCTTCACCGTTTTCAGTTCAGGGTAACCGAGTTCTTTCAGCACTTCATGCTGGATCTGGAACGTGCCGCCAGCATCAAGGGCCTGATGGTCCACCGCTGCAAGTGTCGGGAGGACATAGATGGCCTCATCCTCATTGCTCCATTTCAGACGGCTCATATATTCTCCATACACCTTCTTGATATTCGGCGCATGCTCTTCGATCAGATCTGTCAGATCAATAAACGCTCCGGAATCCACAAACAGATTGGCGTCACCCTTGGCAAATACCAAGTCCGGATATTCCCCGCTCGCCACCATCAGCGGGAGCTTCTGATTGGAGCCGTCCACCGCGTATTCGGCCTGGATCGTAATGCCGGTTTTCTCGGTCAGCTTCTTGCCGACCGCATCCTGCATGTTGGCCCAGTTTGCATTGGAATCCGCGCTGTAATACGTCATGGTCATCGGCTCGAGCTTCTCTTCCTGCTGCGTATCGTTGCCGCTGCTTCCTTCTTCGCCGCCGTTTGCGCTATTGTTGCTGTCGCCGTTGCCGCATGCCGCCAGAACGAATGTGGCCATCATCATGATCGCGAGCAGCAGCGACAATCTCTTCTTATGTTTCATTGCTATACCCCCTAAATCGATTTTTGATCATCTATCGTATAACAGGACATGTTGCCTGCTGATACCATACTTGCGCTTAGCTTTTTACGGCTCCAAGCGTCATGCCTTTCACAAAATACCGCTGCAGGAACGGATAGACGAGCAATATGGGAACCGTAACCACAATCGTGATCGCCATTTTGATCGATTCCGGCGACACCTGCTTCACGATATCGGCCATGTTCTGCCCCGACATCATGCCGCTGGTTTGTCCCTGCGTGCTCTGAAGCACCTTCATCAGCTCGAATTGAAGCGTCGTGAGATGGGGTGCGTTGCCGTTATAGAGATACGTATCGAACCATGAGTTCCACTGCCCGACGGCCAGGAACAAGGCGATGGTAGCCAGTACGGGCTTACAGAGCGGAAGAATGATTTTGTAATAGATCGTGAAATCGTTGGCCCCGTCAAGCTTAGCCGATTCCTGCAGCGAATAAGGCAGGCTGTCGATGAAAGACCGGATAACGAATACGTTGAACGCGCTTACCATTCCCGGAATGATGTAGACCAGAAACGAATTCATCATGTTCAGGTCGCGGATCAGAATGAACACTGGAATCATTCCGCCGGAGAAGTACATCGTCAGCGCAAGAAAGGTCGACATGAACTTTCTTCCCTGAAAGTCCACCCTGCTGAGGACGTAACCCAGCATTGTGCCGCTTAACAAGCCCAAGAATGTTCCTGCCAGCGTACGGAGAATCGTAATTTTGGCCCCTGTAATCAAACCGTCGTATTTGAAGATCTGCACGTAATTCTCAAGCGTAAACTCCCGCGGCCAGAGATAGATCCCCCCACGTACTGTATCTACGGAATCGTTCAATGATATCGCAAGAACATTCAGGAACGGATACAGAGTAACGATCATGACCAGTGTCATAAAAGTAAAGTTAACAATATCAAACACGCGGTCGGAGAGCGTGGGCTTGAATGCTGTTTTAGTTCGTGCCATGCTGCTTCCCTCCCCTACATAATCGATTGCTTCGTGAATTTTTTGAATACGCCGTTAGCGATCAGCAACAAGAGGATACTCACAATGGAGTTGAACATCCCGATGGCCGTACCGAATGAGAAACGCCCCATCCCAAGGCCATAATTCAGCGCATACAGATCCAGCACCTGGGAATAATCCACCACCAGCGGGTTACCCAGCAGGAACTGCTTCTCGAAGCCGATGCTGATCAGATGTCCGATGGACATGATCATTAGAATTGCAATCGTAGGGGCGATGCTTGGCAGCGTAATATGCCATATTTGGCGAAGTCGGCTCGCGCCGTCAACCTTGGCTGCTTCGAATTGCTCCTGATCAATGCCTGAAATCGCTGCCAAATAAATGATCGCGCTCCAGCCCATTTCCTTCCATATATCGGAGCCCGTTACGATGTACCAGAACAGGTTCCCCTGAGCCATGAACTGTATGGGCTGATCAATCAACCCCAGCCACATCAGCAGCTGATTGACAGCGCCTCCATCTGTGGACAGCATTTTGGTCACGATACCGGCAACAACGACCCAGGACACAAAATGAGGCAGATAAGATATCGTCTGTACGGTCCTCTTGAATACGCTTCCACGAAGCTCATTCAACAAGACTGCGAATAGGATCGGAATCGTGAACCCAACGATCAATCCCATGAAACTCATGGCGAGTGTATTCCGCAACACCAGATAAAACTTATCGTCCGCGAAAAGTGCTGCGAAATGGTCCAGGCCCACCCATTTTTGCTCGAATATCCCTTTGCCTGGCTTGTAATTCTGGAATGCCATCAACCAGCCCCACACCGGCAAGTAGCTGAAAATGAATACAATGACGATGAATGGAAGCGACATTCCGTACAGTACTTTCTGCTCTTTGAAAGTGGCCCAAAAGCCTTTCTTTTTCTTTGCGGCAGGTTGGATGCTACCTTCTGTCTTTGTTACCGCTTTCAAACCAACCCCTCCTCTCTTGTATATCCTGATGATAAACCAAGCTGGGGCAGGGAAGTACCCGAAGGATTGGCTTAAAAATCATATAAAAATTAGACATTAACGGGGAGAGAAATGCAGAAGAGCTATGTGCCGCTCCGTGTCCGGATCGTATCTCCGATACGATTCCGGCCCCTCCGCTCTATGCTTCGCAGCATTTGAATTCCCCGATAATGCCTTGGGGAAGGAAAGGGGGAAAACAAAAAGACGCGTACCTTAGTCGCGTCTAAAGGGCACGATATGAAAGTACTTATGTTTAGTCTGGTTGTAGGTGAGAATGTGACGACTGATTACAGGTCCAGCTCCTTACGGAAATTGGATGGAGAGGTACCGACGTATTTTTTAAACTTGCTATGAAAATAGTCGACATTCGTATACCCGACCTTCTCCGCAACCTGATACACCTTCATGCCCTGCTTCAAATAATCCTTGGCTTTGTCGATCCGGACCTTATCGAGGTACGTATTGAAGTATTCTCCGGTTGTATTTTTGAACATCTTCCCCAGGTAGGCGCTGTTGTAATTAAATACGGAGGCTAGTGTTTCCAGTTTAAGATTCTCATTATAATTACGCTGGATCAGATCCATGATCCGCTTCATCTCCTGATCCCGTCCGCCATTGCCCGCCTGCCAGATCAGCTCCTCCAGGAATTGGGACGAATGGCGGCACAAATCATAGGCCGTGCGCTGGCGGAATATCGCCGCAATCCGATCCGAGTATTCCTTCGTGCGGGACTGCAGCTCGGCGTGATGCTGCATCAGCTTGTTGTGCACCCCGGTCAGAAGCTCCACGAAGGCGCTTTTCATCCTTTCCTCCGTGTAATCTTCATTCACCATGGCATACGCTGCAGCATGCAGCAGCTTCCGCTGCACCTCCACATTGCCCACATCCACGGCGTAATAGAGCTGTTCCATCAGCCGCTCCGGATCATAGGGCTGCCGTTCTTCATCCGTTATGCTGCCGGCAAACCGCTCGGATTCAGGGAATAACAACTCGCCGGGAGCATAGAAGAAGCGTTCGCGAATCCGTTCCTTGGCACAACGGTACGAATCCGCCACATCTTCCAAACGGTGGACCTGACGGCCCAAAGAGGCCGTTATCGACGTGCCAGCCCGACTTGCGGCTTCCTCCACCAACTGCAGCAATTCTTTACGCCCACCTGCCGTCAAGACCGGCGTATGCATTAGGACTCCGAGCTGTCCATGCATGGAAAAGACCGCGCCGTGGCCGTTCTCTTCAAAAGCTTTAATCAGCTGATTTTTCAACCGATCGTCGGCCCCCTCAACGGATTCGTCGTAGCCGTTACGATGAACAAGCAGCACTTGGTAATGGTTCCATAACAGTCCCGACCGCTCGGCCATATTCCGTAAAGCTGACGGATCGGGATTGCCCTCCGGGCTGAACCATGTCTGAATGAACTGCTCGCGGTTCATATCCGAGGCTGCTCTATTCAGTGCCTTCCTCTCCTGTTCCTGCTCGACGGCTTCTTTAATCTGAAGCAAATACATGCTCAGCTCGTCCTCATCCACCGGCTTCAAAAGGTATCCGTCCACGCGGTGGGACATCGCCCGCTTGGCATAATCAAAATCGGCATATCCGCTCAGGATGAGCAGATGGATCTCGGAATCCAGGCTTCGGATGGCTTCGATCAGCTGCAATCCGTCCATTCCCGGCATTCGGATATCAATCAACATCAAATCCAGGTCGTACATCCCGTGCTTCTCCAGCGCTTCGCTCCCGTTCGCTGCGGTTCCAACAACCTGATACCCAAGCTCGGTCCATGGCACAATGCTCTTCAGCCCTTCGCGCAGCTTGGGTTCGTCATCCACGATTAACACTTTCATCATCGCTCTCTCCTCCTGTCGGGATACTGAATTCAATACGTGTTCCTATGCCCGGTTCGCTGTAAATGATCAGACCTGCATCAGGGCCGTAGGTAAGCTGCAGGCGGACATGAACATTCCGAAGCCCGATCCGTCCTCCGTCCTTCTCATCGGTATCGTTCAAATAACCGTAGATCATCTGCAATCTCTCCAGGGTTATACCCGCCCCATTATCCTCGGTAATCACGTGCAGTTTTCCTTCACTTGCCGTGACCCTCACCCTGATGAAAGTGCCCTCTTCCTTGTGATCCATCCCATGTATGACCGCATTCTCCACAAGCGGCTGTATGATCAGCGGCGGGATTCTTACCCGATCGGCTTCGGGATCCACCAGCAGTTCATATTTCAGACGATCCTCATAGCGGAACCTTTGAATATCCAGATAACACTGCACCATCTCGATCTCGTCTTTTATCGTTGTTTTTCCGCTCCCGATCTCAAGATTGCTTCGCATCATTTTACCGAGCAGCCGCACAATCCGGGCGATTTCGTCTTCACCCTTGAGATGTGCTTCCATGCGAATAGACTCTAAGGCATTAAACAAAAAGTGCGGATTGATCTGACTGGCCATCATTTTGAATTTAATTTCGTTCTGCTTTTGCTCCATTAACCTTTTCTGTTCATTGGACTCCTGCACTTCGTTCATCAGGTCGTTAATGTTACCCACCATGGAGTTGAATTGGCGGGATAACTGACCGATCTCATCCTTACCGTCAATTTCCATGGCAACGCCGAGGTTACCGGTACCCACCTTCGTAATATGCTTGCTGAGGCGCAGCAGCCGGTTAGAGATCAATGAAGAGAAGCTATAGATCAGAAGAACGGCCAGCAGCAGGCTGATGATGATGACTGTCATCGCCAGCTTGCTGATTCGATTGGCTTCCGCCACAATGCTATCAATTGAAAATATGGAAATAATGCGCAGACCGTTAACCCCGGATTCCGTATTCAACGGTTCAATCAGCACCTTGGAGGCTTCCTCATGTATGACGGATTCATAGCTTCCGCTCGCATTGTAGACAACCCCGCTGGTATCTTGAATCTCGGCTAGCGTTTTCCCGTACAGCTCCGGACGGTTAGCGGCGACAATATTGTTATTGCTGTCCACAATAATGGTGTCAAACGTTTCCTGGCTCAGGATCGTGTTCAGCATGCCCGTATTGACATTGATTACAAGCACGCCACGGTTGTCCTTGCTTCCAAGATCAACCCCCTTGATTAAGCTGAGGTACACTTTCTGATCGCGTTCATCCGTTATATAGTCCCAGTAGATGACGCCGATATCATCCTCGGCTCGCTGATACCATTCCGTTCTCTTGATGTCATCCTCGGGATAAAGGAATTCCCAATTGTTCAGCATGGTGGGGTTCTCGCTGTAGAAACGGATATTTGAAATTTCCTTGTACATCAGAATCGCCTGCTGTAAATCGGGATACTCCCTGTATGCTACGAACACATCGTATACGCTTTCATATTGTCGGTTGGCCAGATTTCTCAGACGCTCGTCGTAGGATAGCCGATAGGATAAATCGTCTGCCACGTTGATGACTTCGGTTGACCGTTTCTTGACCCGGTCCACGTTCTGGTAAGCTTGCTCCAACGCATTGTTGAAAGCAAATTTGCGGAGCTCGCCCGTAAGGAATATCCCCACGATGGCTACCGGGACAAAGACCACGACAACAAAAGACAATATCAATTTGTTGCGGATTTTCATGTCATTCACAAGTTGAATGAAATAAGATAACATCGGACCGTCTTCGCTCCTGTCCTTTAATCTTCGGCAAGCCCTTTAAAGGAAAACGGTTACAACCATTTGTGAATAAACCTGCCGCAGGCCTATTATATCAGCATTGCCTTTAGTCCAGGGCCAGCTAAAATATGGAAGAAGCCCGACTCCAGCATAAGGCTGGTCCGGGCTCAACTTCGCTATGCTTTTTTTCCTTATATCGAGCAGGCGTTCCCAGAGCTTACCCTTCCAGAGTTGCTGTGAAATTCACCGCTTGTTGTCCGGCTTCCACTTGAATGCTGCCTTCTTGCAGGCTCACTCCCGAGCCCTCTACAGATGAAACGGCCCCGGTGTCATGCAGCTTCACGGAGAATGGCTTGCCGCTGCCTTCCACCGTAAAGTCGATCCGGCTGCCTGCACGGACCGCCCGCACAACCAGCTCGCTCTCCCCGTTCATGTTGCGAACGGTGACCGAAGCTTCGCTGCCGTCCTCCAATGCATACAAGCCAAGCTCAACTCCGTCGGCATAATCATATTCCGGACGGGTGTCGTTTGCGCCCAAAGCCAGGAACGAGTTGCCGCGTACAAACAACGGCAGCCCGAGGAAATCGTACGTTTCCTTGCGCCAAGTTCCGCCATCCACCGTTTCTCCGGTTAACAGATGCGTCCAGCGGCCCTTCGGCAGATAGTACTTCACGTCGCCCTTCTCGCTGAACACCGGTGCCACAAGCAGGGAATCTCCCAGCATGTATTGACGATCCAGCATTTCAACGGCCGGGTCTTCGGGGAATTCCAGGAACATGGCGCGCATGCTTGGCACCCCTTGCTCCGATGCCTGTACGGCGGTATGGAACAGATAAGGCATCAGACGGCTCTTCAGCTTCGTGAAGAAGCGCGTAACGTCCACAGCCTCCTCGTCGTAAGACCACGGCACCCGGTAAGAGCTGCTGCCGTGCAGACGGCTGTGGCTGGACAGCAAGCCAAATGCCAGCCAGCGTTTGAATACATGCGCCGGAGCCGTATTCTCGAAACCGCCAATATCATGGCTCCAGAAGCCGAAGCCGCCGAGACCGAGGGACAAGCCGCCGCGCAGACTCTCCGCCATCGATTCATAATCCGCATAGCAATCGCCGCCCCAGTGAACAGGGAACTGCTGTCCGCCTACGGTTGCGGAGCGTGCGAATACCGCCGCCTGATTCTTGCCAAATTTCTCCACCAGCACATCAAAGACCACTTTGTTATAGAGCTGGGTGTAGTAGTTATGCATTTTATGAGGATCGGAACCGTCAAAATACACAACGTCCGTCGGAATGCGCTCGCCGAAATCCGTCTTGAAGCTATCAACGCCCATATCTGCCAGCTCGCGCAGGTATCCTGCATACCATTCGCATGCGTCCGGATTCGTGAAGTCCACCAGCGCCATACCCGGCTGCCATAGATTCCACTGCCACACATCGCCATTCGCTTTCTTCACCAGGTAGCCTTTTTCACGGCCTTCCTCAAAGAGGCGCGAGCGCTGCGCGATATATGGATTGATCCACACGCAGATTTTCAAGCCTTTTTCTTTCAAACGCTTCAGCATGCCTTCAGGATCCGGGAACACCTCTTCATCCCATTGGAAGTCCGTCCAGTTGAGCCCCTTCATCCAGAAGCAGTCAAAGTGGAACACTTCCAGCGGGATATCGCGTTCCAGCATACCGTCGACAAAGGAGTTGACGGTCGCTTCATCATACTGGGTTGTAAAGGAGGTTGAAAGCCACAATCCGAAGGTCCATGCCGGCGGCAGTGCCGGTTTGCCTGTCAGGTTCGTGTATTTGTCCAACACGCCTTTCGGATCAGGCCCGTCAATAACAAAGTACTCCAGTGACTCGCCTGGCACGCTGAACTGCACCTTCTTCACTTTCTCCGAAGCCACTTCAAAGGATACGAGGTCCGGTTGGTTGACAAACACGCCATAGCCTTTGTTCGTCAGATAGAACGGAATATTTTTATAGGCTTGCTCGGAGCTTGTTCCGCCATCCTGATTCCAAATATCCACGACCTGGCCGTTCTTCACAAACGAAGTGAATCGTTCGCCAAGCCCGTATACCCACTCGCCTACGCCAAGATCCAGCTCTTCGCGCATGTAGGTCTGTCCGCCATCTTCCATGATATGTGCCATGGATTTGGCTCTGCTGCCGGTTATGCGTTCTTCTCCTCTATAGAAGTGAACCGACCACTCCGGACCTTTCTTGATCACGACGCTCAAATTGCCGCTGCGAAGAACCGCTTCCTGATCGTTCTCTTCAATGACCGTATGGTCACCTTCCTGTTTGTACAACTCGAATGCAGGTCCTCTATCTCTTACGCCCGCATAGTGAACCAGCTTTACGCCGATGACGCCGGGTGCCGGAGAATGAAATTGCACGGTGATCAGCTGGGCGTTAATCGTTGCTCCTCTGCCCGGAATCGGGGCCGTGGAGGCATAGGCTGTCAACGTATCTCCTTTTACCGCAAAATCATAAGCCTGAACCGCTCCCGAAACGGAATATCCTTCCCGGATAAGCCAGTTGCCGTCTGTAAATTTCATTTTTTAATCCGCCTTTCTATATTATGAAAATTGAACTTTAAGATGAAAGCGTTATAATATCATTATACTGATCTATTTTAAGCAAATCTAACAGTATTCCATTGTTTTATAGCACAATTTTGATATAAGATGACATCGTTCAAGCGGCAATTCATTCCAAGGAGGTACATCATGGATCAATCCTTTCGCCAGTCCTTAAAAGAAAGCACCGTTCACGGGAATGAACGCTTCCCGTTTGGTGCCTACTGGTATCAATTTGCCCCCGGGGCCCATGTGGTAGACTCCCATTGGCATAAGGAAGCGGAAATTTTCCACGTGCTGGAAGGCGAGGTTCTGTTTCAGATCGACTCGGAATACATCCCAGTCCGGGCGGGTGAAGCGATATTTATCGATGGAGGAGATCTCCATACCGGTCATGCCCGGGGCGATCAAGGGTGCAGCTTCTGCGCCATGGTGTTCGATCCCGGCATGCTTGCCAGCAGCAGCTACGATCTTGTACAGGAAGGAATGATTGTTCCCTTTCAGGAGCGAAGAGCCACCTTTCCGAGATGGATGACATCTGAAACCGATGAGCAGCTGCTTCAGCATATAAAGGAAATGACGCGGCTGTCGAAGCATAAACCTGCCGGTTATGAGGTCGCTATTAAGGGACATCTGTTTCTCATGTTGTTTCAGGCCGCATCCTCTGGCCGACTGGTCAACAGGAGCCGGAGCGAAGCAGCAGATATGGTGAGAACGGAACGATTGAAGAAAGTCATTCTCTACATCCAGAATCATTATCACCGTCCTATCCGGCTGAGTGAGTTGGCTGATCTGATCCCGATGAGCGAAGGCCAGTTCTGCCGTTTCTTCAAATCCATGACCGGGCAAACGCCCGTGGATTATATGAATTCCTATCGCGTTCGCCAGGCTGCTGAACTCCTTCGTCAGCCAGACAATAAAATATCCGACATCGCACTCGATGTCGGATTCGGGCATATCAGTTATTTTGTTCGGGTCTTCCGTAAGATCATGGACTGCACGCCTTCGGAGTATCGGAGAAAATTATAATTTCGGCAGGCTCGGTATGGTCTGATTGCAATCTCCCGGTAGCGGCAGGTTTCGGCATACGTACTGGCCCGCACTGTTCTCATTCGCTGCACCTGACGGAGCGGGCTGATGAACGCGCTGTTTCCAGAGCTGCCACAGCATGAATCCATCATTCGCCCTTCCCTTATTTTTCATATAGTTCACCATTGTTTCTACATTATAATAAGGTGTTGCGATATTATTCTGACCGTTCATCATGTCGGCATCGTATACCGTGCCCGGTGCGGCATTCAATTGCAGGACGGCCCCGCCGGATCCCTCCGGCGCAATTTGCATGCCCATGTTGATAGGTCCATTGTATATTGCCTTATACGATTCATAACCTTCACGCGGATCGTAATAAATACCGCCATCGTAGGACATCAGATTGATGAAGTCGATCTTGCCGCCATGATCCTTAACTACGCGGTACATGGTACCGCCAAAAGGAGATCCCCATTGAACCTTGCCTTCCTCAAACGGCGTTCCTTTTACGTAATAAGCGCCCGTAGACCAACCGGCGATGGAAATCTGCAGATTCGCGTTTCTTGCATGGATTTCATTATAGAGACTCGTAATAATACCCGCGATCTCTCCATCCTTGGTGCAGCTGAACTGGGAGGCTGTTCCTTTGTTGCAGCTGCTGCCGCTGGATTCCCAGTCAATATCGACTCCTGCAGCGCCAAGATCGAGAGCCAAATCCACAATGTTCTTGGCATTGAATCCGGACCACTGTGAACCTTGGCTGTATGACCAGCCTCCTACCGATAGGAACGCTTTCGTTCCGCGGGCTCTGAGAGATGCGATATGGTTACGCAGATCCTGAGACTGCTGGGCTGTAAATTTACGTTGACCGTTCGGGGTGGTCGCCCCTTCCACAAATTCCAAGCCCGCAACGGCTTGATCAAACGCGTAGGACCCTTGAATATACGTGGTATCCGGCCTTACGAATGCAAGATTGAGATGGGTGATGTAATTGGGAATGCTCGCGGTCGTCAGATCGTAAATACTGGTGTTCCAAGAACTCGCATAAGCGACATACATACGGTCACCAGGCAGCGGAGGATCTACAGGAGGGTCTACTGGCGGATCCACCGGGGGATCGACGGGCGGTGTCCCGGGAGTGCAATTTCCAAGGTCCTCCCATACACCCCATGGTCCGGTCGTTCCAGGCACCTCGCCCTGTGTCCACCATTTCGCTTTCCAGGCATGACCGTTGAAGGATACGATATTTCCCCCGCCATATACGGCAGAACTGCTCCATGCAGGCTCCGTACAGGCCTCAGCGGCTTGAGCCTTGTGCACAGGGAACATACCAAGCACCAGCACGGCGATGAATCCGAGAATCCATCCTCTCATCGTTCTGGACAACCTTGTCATTCATCAAACAACTCCTTCGCCAATGGATTTTGTTCATTAAAGCGGTTTCAAAGCTGGTGAAAGCCTCGTACCTTGCACACCTCCTAACACATATAGATGAAATGATATGACGCACTTTAAGTGTAACTTGGTCATTTTTTGTACAACAAGGATAAGATTTACTTATTCAGGGGCAAAATCCTATACCATGGCCACTCAGCACTTTTACGCAAAAAAAAGCTGTCACACTGCGGATTACCGCGAATGAGGCAGCTCTTAAATAGAAAGCATGGTTAACCCTGACTCCAATTTAGGGTATGATGATAGCAACGTGTTATTTCTTATCGTTGATTGATCTCTTTGTGCCGCCTTGCAAACGGACATTTCGATAGTGACTCCGTGTTATCTCGCAAAAAATATTGTTTCCATTCATAGTTATCCTCCGCCCCGTAGAGCTTTAAGTCAGGGTGCGGTGGTACGGGATCATATTGGGCCAATCGCTGACGAATCAATCCCTTGGTGTGTTCTGCTTGCCTTGTTCGGGCATTGAACTGCTTCAGAACCCAACGAGGCGTAAAAGCAAGCATCATGTAGGGAAAGTATCTGCTCTGGCGAAGTTCATGTGCCGGTGTAGCGCAATAAACAAAATAAGGCTCGCCTGCAAAACAAAATTCCCATAGATGATTCGTCGGTTCCTCCGGCAGATCCGCCGGCCAAGGTTCCGTATCATATTCGGTTGTTCGGCTTAAAAGCTGCCAGAACAAGCGCTCATAATACTGGACGCCTTCCAGGCTATCGCGGCCATGCTCCGTATAAATCATGACGACAAGTGAAGTATAGGGCCCAAAGTCCCTGGAGCCGAGCCCGAACTCGCGCAGCAGAGCAGCCAGCTGTTCCGCCGCAGCCTGTGATTCACCCTGATGAATAAAGCCGTATCTAAAATGATTCAGTGCATGTCCTTGCACAGCCGGAATACAGGGGAATTTGGCGTAACGGTCCGTCATTTTCTCGGTCAGCTTGGTTATCGCTTTCCGCTGCCATTCCTCATGCAATCCATGGACAGCATCCATATGATCCAACCTCAATAAACCGCTCATTACCAGTCCTCCTCTACTACAGCATATAAGAGTGAGTAAAAATAGGTGACTGTCACGAGCGAAAAGCACATGAATTTCGAAAAGCGTTTCCCAAAAGCTTGAACTTTCTGATATCTTAAGTAGAGAAGAAATTAAAATGACCAGGCTTATGCCTTAATTACCATAGAGAGGATTCTTTCACATTATGTCTAAACCCCTGCTAACAGATAAGATTCAAACTGCCAAGCCCGCCAAAAAACCGAGGCCTTCCGCTCCACCTGTGCGCATCTTTGCGCTGGGGGGGCTTGGCGAGATCGGCAAGAACATGTACGGTGTGGAATTCAAAAATGAGATCATTATCATCGATGCCGGCCTGAAATTCCCGGATGCCGAAATGAGCGGCGTCGATTACATTATTCCGGACATTCGTTATTTACTTGATAACAAACATAAAGTAAAAGGTATGTTCCTGACCCATGGTCATGAAGATCATATTGGGGCTATTCCCTATGTGCTTCGTCAAATCCAGATGCCGATCTATGGCGGGGCCCTGACCATCGGCCTGGTTCGTGCGAAGCTGGAAGAGCATCGGCTGCTGGATCAGAGTGATCTACGAATCTTCCATGAAGACGAAACAATTGCATTCCGTCATCTTTCCGTTCATTTCTTCAGAACCACCCACAGCATTCCGGATGCCTTTGGGGTCGTAGTGGAAACACCGTACGGGCCGATCGTACATACCGGAGACTTTAAATTTGATTTTACGCCGGAGGACAAGCCCGCCAATCTGCATAAAATTCTGCATATCGGCGCACGGGGCGTCCTGGCCCTGATGGCTGACAGCACCAATAGCGAGCGGGACGGGTTTACCCCTTCGGAACGCACCGTCGGCGATTCCATCCTGCGTCTGTTCCGGGAATGTCCCGGACGGATCCTGTTTGCTACTTTTGCATCGAACGTTCATCGTTTGCAGCAGGTTGTTGAAGCTGCCATCCGGACAGGCCGCAAAATCGCCATCGTCGGCCGCAGCATGGAGAAGGTGTTTGTGATCGGTCAGGAGCTTGGTTATATTCGCGTACCGGACGGCATGATGATTGATGTAAAAGCCGTTAACCGTTATCGCGACGACCAGGTGCTGATTATTTGTACAGGCAGTCAGGGCGAACCTAATGCGGCGCTGACACGCATCGCTTCGGGTGCCCACCGTTCGATCCAGATTCATCCGGAGGACACCGTTATTTTCTCGTCTTCACCGATTCCTGGGAATACCCAGAACGTCAACCGCAGCATCGATCTCTTGATGCGGGCAGGAGCGGAGGTTAAATACGGCTCCATTCTCGATATCCACACTTCGGGTCACGGCTGCCGCGAAGATTTGAAGCTTATGATCAGCAGCTTGCGTCCCAAATATTTTGTACCGATCCATGGGGAATACCGGATGATGCTGAATCATCGTCACCTCGCCGTGCAGGTTGGGGTTCCCGACAGCAACGTTTACTTGATGAACATCGGGAATACACTGTCCCTATTCCGCAACTATGCGCGTAAAGGGCGGAACATCCCCTCCGGAGATGTCTATATCAACAATGGTGAGCTGCGTACCCATGAGAAGGAATTGCTCGAGGAACGAGTACAACTCGCTCACGATGGCGTTGTCATTGTCGCTATCACCATTAATCGCGAGACCCGCAAGCTGCTCTCCGGGCCTGAGCTGATTACCCGCGGATTTGTGTATATGCAGGACTCCAAGCCTCTTCTGCGCCGGGCTGAAGCGATGCTGCGCAAGCAGCTGAACAAAGCCGGTGAACAGCGTGAATACAACCGCGCTGCCTGGGAACAGATGACGAATAACACACTCAATCGTTATTTTAAAAGGGAACTGGGCCGGAGCCCGTACATTATGCCTTCCATTATGGAAGTATAAGTCTCATTGACTTTGAGCCTTAACTGTATCTCAAACATAAAAAGGGTGGATCCAAGGTAATTTGAACCTTTGGATCCACCCTTTTCTTCAGATATCAGAAAGCATACACTTCGAAGCATGTCCTGCTTGATTCGCAAGAAAAACGCCATCTAAACGGGGCTCTTTAGCCTTAGTCCGCAAGCTCCAGCCCTTTCGTTTCCTTGCCAAGTACCAGTACGCCGAGCGCACCGATCAGGATGGTCACAAAAAACATCACGAAAATGAATTCGATAGGGGTGCCATTTTGCTTCAGCACACCCACGAGCAGCGGCGCAATAACGCCGCCGATCCGTCCGAACGAAGTGGCAAGCCCTACCCCCGTTGAACGAACCTTCGTCGGATAGAGTTCCGGACTGTAGGCATATAAACCTCCCCATGCTCCCAGATTGAAGAATGACAAGGAAATGCCTGCTGCGAGCAGCGAACCTTCCGTGTTGGCGTAGCCAAACCAGATTGCGCTAAAGGCCGTTAGCACCAAATAGGTAACGAGCACGAATTTCCGCCCGAACTTTTCTATAAAATACGCGGCTGTAAAATAGCCCGGCAACTGGGCAAGCGTCATAATCAGCACATATTGAAAGCTCCTGACCAGACTGAACCCTTTATCGACCATGACGGTCGGAAGCCACAGGAACATGCCGTAATATGAAAATACGACCGTAAACCACAGCACCCAGAGCATAATGCTCGTACGCCGATGTTCCACCGACCAGACCGAAGCCACTCGCTGCCCGAAGGTCAGCTTACGGGTAACCTTGGCTTTCTGCTCGATATACCTTGGCGAATCCTCGATGGCACGCCGTAGATAGAGCGCATAAAAAGCAGGCAGAGCTCCAATAACAAAGGCTGTCCGCCAGCCGTAATCCGGGATGACGAAGTAAGCAATGAGTGCGGATAGTATCCAGCCTGCCGCCCAGAAGCTTTCCAGCAGCACAACCGCTCTTCCCCGTTCATGAACCGGCATGCTTTCCGATACCAGCGTGGATGCAACCGGAAGCTCTCCTCCGAGTCCGAAGCCGGCAATAAAGCGCATCAGACACAGCATAATAAAACCGGTAGCCAGCGCGGATAGACCACTCGCAATCGAGAATATGAGCAGCGTCCACAGCAGAACATTTTTCCGTCCATATTTATCGGCCAGGAATCCTGCCATAGCCGCGCCGAATACCATTCCGATCGATGTGGTGCTTGTCAGAATACCAACCTGCTGTGAGCTCAACGACCATTCTGCTGCCAGTGCCGCAACAACAAACGAAATCATGCCGACATCCATCGCATCGAACATCCAGCTGGCACCCGCACTGAACAGCAGCTTGCGCCGCTTCGGTTCTTTTAACAATTGCATATTGCCCATATTAGCCGCCCCCTCTCCTATATCTTTCTATAATGTAGAGCGAACCATACGTCTGGTCAAGCTAGATTATGCTGAGCGGCAGGATAACCTTTATGGTCGTTCCCTCCTGAAGCTTGCTGGACACGTGAACCTGCCCCTTGTGGTCCTCGATCATTTTTTTGCTGATCATAAATCCCAGGCCATTCCCTTTCTCCTTCGTCGTGAAGAACGGTTCCCCTAGACGGGAGAGGATCGCTTCCGGAATCCCGCAGCCATTATCCATGAAGTAGATGGCCACGGTGTGGTCATCGCCTCTCTCCAGCCGAATGGTCAATTCCCCGCCACCCGGCATGGATTCCACCGCGTTTTTAATAAAATTGATGAACACCTGCTTCAGATGATTCACATCACCCTCCACATTGGCCTCTCGCTCTCCGAAATCCGTTATAATCTCGACGTTATGTATGATGGCCTGCGTATTTAGTAGCGTAATCACTTGGTCCAGGAGCTGCCGGATATCGGCACGCTCGAATTTCACGCTTTGCGGTTTCGCCAAAAACAGAAGCTCACTGACGATCAGCTCGATCCGTTCGATCTCCGAGGAGATAATATCGAAATATTCATCCTTCCGGCCAGCGCCGGAGCGAATGAGCTGCACGAACCCTTTAATGGAAGTCATAGGGTTACGAATTTCATGGGCGATCCCTGCCGCAAGTTGACCGGCCATGGACAGCTTATCGGACTGGATCAGCCGCTCCTCTTCTTGATGGGCCGCCTTTTTCATGTCGGTAATATCCGTAAAATGCGCCACATAGCCGAGTGTAGTTCCTTCCCTGCTGCGAGCTGTGCTTAGCATACAAGATACCCACCTGATATCGCCTTGTTTATGTATCAGTCTCTTCTCCAATTGCAAAGAAGCGGTCTTACCCGACTTTAGCTTCTCCATTCTATCTTTGTCCTTATTCACATCCTCCGGATAAATCCAATTGTAATAGGGATGATGCAGACACTCTTCCGCCTCATACCCCAGCATGACGCAGGCAGCGGGATTAATTTTGATAATGCTCCCCTCTGAATCGATGAATACCGTTCCAATCGGCGCTACTTCAATCGCTTGGACCATAAAATCATAGCTGAGACTTTCACTATTCATCATCGTTTGGAGATCCTCCTGTCTTTCATTGTTCCATCGTTTTACCTATTTCGAGATATCGGATTGCTTCTCCTTTCCTATCGCCTATTGAAAAATATAAATAAAGCAAACCAAAGGATAATTTGGACATGAAGCGAATATATTGTTATGAGGTTTCTAATTTTTGGCGGCAATCCCAGCGCTATTCTAGTGAAATTGAGAGAAAATGGTTTTTTTTGACTTGAACGCTATGGCTTTTTCGTTTATTGTGAAAGAAAGCAAGTCATTTACAATTGCTAGTCGTTAGGACCGTTAACAAAGGAGTTTGCGAGTATGTACACGGAACAAGATATTTGGATTGTGCTTACAGGCACGGGCACCTGGTTCAGCAGAATGATCCAATATTTCACGAAGGCCCCACTCAACCATGCATCCATCGCGTTTGATTCCGAATTACGCGAAGTGTACAGCTTTGGGCGAAAGAAGGCGAACAATCCGTTTGACGGCGGTTTAGTTCGCGAAAATCTGCGCGACCCCTTCTTCTACACTTCGGAATGCGCGGTTTATCACTTCCGCGTTAGTAAGGAAGACTATCAACGCATGCACAACCTTGTCAAAGAGATGATGCGTGATCAGGACCGCTACAAATATAATCTGCTAGGGCTGCTGGGTATATTGTTTCGGATTCATATTGATCGTGACGATGCTTTCTTCTGCTCCCACTTTGTTGCTACGGTGCTGGAGCAAGCAGGCCTGCGGCCTGTAAACAAGCCTTGTCATCTCGTAACGCCGGAGGATTTCTCCCATTCACCGCAGTTGAATGAAGTCTACCGTGGACCTCTCCACGGGTATCTTGCTCAAGACATGACATCCCCGCTATCCCCATCACCGACGTTTACTCCTGTGACAACGAAAGGCCGAGGCAAGTTCTTCAGATTCGGAAAAACGGGTTAATACCGAAATAGCTATTATATAAATATGTTTCTCTGATACCTTGGAAAAAAGCAGCCGGGCTCTCACCCGGCTGCTTTTTTATATGATTCTCGCGGGAGGGTAGCCCCCACGTCAATGTTCAGCGTTAAGCCGATGGAGTCTGGTCCGACGTTTGCTCCAGTACCGTCTTTTCGACCACAACAGAACTAGGTTCACCAGCAGTTTCAGCGAGCTTTTCCTGCTCCATCTTCTTGCGCTTGCGTTTGCGGTTAAAGTACACACCGATCAACAGAAGCGGAACGGCAATAAGCGCAATATATAACGATACGTCCTTAACCATGCCTTCAGCGGCGTTACCGTACAGGTAAAACAAGGTACCTACAACGTAAAACTTGGTGGCTCTGCCTAAAGCGGCATAAGCCAGAAGTCTCCACAACGGGAAGTTCAAGCACCCCGATAGAATCGTGAACACCTTAAAGGGTACCGGCGTGAAGGAACCAATCAATATCGCGGCCTCGCCGTTTTTCTGAAACATGTTCGTTGCAGCGTCAATCCACTCTTTTTTCAAGATCTTGTATAGTACCGACTTCCCAAGCAGCTTTCCGATTAAATAACCCAGCGGCGTCCCCAGCAAGCACCCGATAAAACCGTACGTTGCGAGCCATAGCGCATCCTGCGGATGCATGATGCTAAGCGAAACCTGCAGAAAAAAAGCGGGAACCGGAAAAATTACAGCATCAGCAAACGAATGAATAAACAATCCCCATGGACCAAAATTTTTCAAAAATTCCAAAATGTCCTGAAACATGTCTCAACCCCTAAACATTTTCTTCCTTCTACTATCAGACCCTTTATAAATTATAGCACATAATTATACTGGAAAGGACCTAAGCGGCTCTATCCCTGTGTAAAAACCGCGTAAAACGAAGCATGCCTTAGCTCCTATACACTATATGCAGCGAGTTCAACTAACAACAAAAAAACCTTTCTTCTTGGAAGAAAGGTTTTCGTTCACTCCCTGCAAGCCGAATTCGATGCATGAATAAGCTTGCAAAAAAGTGCATTTGGTTTAATTTGCAGATAAACTGCGGTGCGCGGAATGTCTTGTCGGACCTACGAATTCATTCAGCGGGAAGCCATTGGAAATGGCTTGGGTAATGAATGCCTTCGCTTGCTGTACCGACTCGCGGACGGTCAAGCCTTTGGCAAGATTAGCTGTAATGGAAGCGGATGACGTGCAGCCCGCACCATGGGTGTACTTCGTTACAATGGTGTCGGCCTCGAACCATTCAAAGCTGTTTCCGTTATAGAGCAGGTCCATCGCTTTGCCTTCGCGGATCTTGCCTCTGTCTTTAATCAGCACATTCTTCGCGCCGCGCTCGTGAATGATGGCCGCCGCCTCCTGCATTTGATCCAGGGTTGTGATCGGGCCGGACTTCGCCAGCTGGGACGCCTCGAACAGGTTTGGCGTTACCAGATCGGCGCGCGGGAGAAGGAACTCCAGCATCGCTTCCGTATTTTCCGGCTGCAGCACTTCATCCGTGCCTTTGCAGACCATCACCGGATCGATGACGATCCGCTCCAAATTATAGCGGTCGATATACTGGGACACGAGCTCGATGATCTCTACGGATCCGAGCATGCCGGTCTTCATGGCGTCGATGCCAATGCCCTCAAGCACGGTTTTCAACTGGGTTTCTACAATATCAAGCGCCACCGGGAAAACTTGATGATCCCATGTCTTTGGTTCCATGCAGACAATCGTGGTCAGTGCGGTCATACCGTATACGTCAAATTCCTGAAACGTCTTCAGATCAGCCTGGATGCCAGCGCCCCCGCTCGTGTCCGAGCCGGCTACGGTTAGTGCTTTTCGTATCGTCATGTTCCATGTTCCCTTCGCTTGTAAAATGATTACTCTATTATAAGAAAAACTCAGAGTGGCGTCTATTCGTAGATGTCGCATCCTTCTTTAGCGGAAGTTTTTCTTGCGAGATCAGGAGGGACAGCACTTGAGCAATTACTTCCTGATCTCTAAAGAAAAACTGGGAGTGGCGTCTATTCATTGATGGCGTATTCGCAGATGTCGAATCGTTGTCTATTCAAAGACGAATTCTGAGAGCTACCACATCACTACGCATGCGGTTTGTTCTTCCGATCGCTGTTGCCCCCAGATTTCCCTTGAATCACGATATATATCGTTGAAATCCGGGGGCAGCTTATGCTTTCGATGCCAGCTTTCCTCAGGAAAGCTTTCAGGCGAACGCTGCGCTTTTACAGAACAATTCCGCCTGCTCCATTGGAGCATTTCTTTTAAGCCATGAGCTTTATAGCTTGTACCGTCCGACGGCTCCAATAGGAGCAACGCCCCTACGGAGTCGCATCTTATTGTTCTGTCAAGATCACCGGGCCATCCTTGGTAATGGCAAGCGTATGCTCATACTGCGCGGACCATTTGCCGTCCACCGTTCTTGCGGTCCATCCGTCCGAATCGATCTTGCATTGATACGTGCCAAGATTCAGCATCGGTTCAATGGTAATGACCATGCCTTCTTTAAGACGCGTCCCGCGGTGGGGCGGGCCGTAATGCGGCACTTGGGGCTCCTCATGCATATTTTCGCCGATGGCATGCCCTACGAAGTGGCGGACGACCGATAAATTTTGGGATTCCGCATAGGTTTGAATCGCATGGGAGATGTCTCCGATTCGATTGCCGATCACCGCTTGCTCAATGCCAAGATACAGGGATTTCTTCGTTACATCCAGCAAATGCTGCGCTTCCTCGGACACGTTTCCGACCGGATAAGACCACGCGGAATCAGCGAGCCAGCCATCATACTTCACCACCATATCAATGGTAACGATATCCCCGTCCTTCAATGGCTCCTTGCTCGGAAAACCATGGCAAATCACATCATTAACCGACGCGCAAGTGGCATATGGATATCCGTGATACCCCTTCTGCTCCGGTGTAGCGCCGCACTCTGCCAGAAACCGCTCGACAAATTGATCAATCTCCCATGTCGTCACGCCCGGTTTAATCATCTTGGCAATCTGCCGGTGGCATTCGGCGAGAATGTCCCCTGCCTTATTCATCTTGGCGATTTGTTCTGGTGTTTTAAGGATTATCAATCCTGCTCACTCCTTCTCATATGGCTGTTATCTCCTATTCAAATCAAAAAGCCTTAGCTGACCGAAGATTCTGAAGGACAGGCATCTGCCTCTCCCCACTCCCCGGCCAATAAGGCTGATTCACAATCACAAGGTGTATCTGCTTTCTTCTGGTCTGTATCCAAAAAAAGAAAAGCGAAAAGCGCCCTACCTCATCTTATTCTACTCCTAAGCCAAAGGAACCTCAATCATTTCCATTAGGAATGTCTGCCTTTCGGTTTTACACGCGGGCAGGCGCGGAAATGGAGGCGTATGCTTGTTGCATCCTCGGAGGCAGCTTCAACTCGGCTGTAACCCAGAAAGTCATATGACTCTCAATGACCATGAACAGAATCAGGGCACGCAGCATTTTATCTAACTTCGAACTTCATTTATCCAATGACAATCGTTTCTCCTCAAATCATAGATATAATGTAAGGTTGCGCAGAAACGATAATTTTACACGCGAGATCACAATTCCTTTCTTTTTTCCTATGTTCATTATATCAAACGGGCCGTTTCTTTAGCTTTCCACTTGTTTCCGGCAGCGTCAGCGTAGGGCAACGGCAGCCAAAACCACATCAACTGCAAATGTAATATTGCAAGCTCTACCTTTAATACGAATCCAAAGGCAGAAGGAAACAAAAAAAACCTTTACCCGTTTATCGGCGATAAAGGTTCTATCTTATCAGAAATAGCCGAAAGACATGTTCGTGCGACGAAATGACGACTGTGCTGCATCTGCTGCTCCCCCTCACTTGAATTACAAGAGTTCCAGCATAGCTGTTTAGCTGCGCCAATAGACTCGCAGAAATTTTTACATTCCCTATATATTTCTCTTATTCTTCCTCCAAAAATAGAGCCGTCCCCCCGCTGCCAGCAGCACTGCTGCCGCTATCCACAAGACGGGCTTCAGTAAGAATGAAGATTGACCTGCACCCTGACCTGCACCTGGAGGGCCACCCTCAGCGAGTTGATCGGGCCCTGATTCACTCTGAGCAGATGTATCTTCTGGAGGATATCCATCTCCAAGCTCAGTTAGCTCTTGGCCTGCGGTGGAGAGGAGCTTCGTGCCATCGCACATCCCTGTTCTCAGCTGACCCGATTCGGCAGACGCGAACACCATGAATTCGCTTCCTACGGCAAACTGATCATAACCGCAGCTGGCTGATGACACCGCCGTTGTAAGCTGCGTCATTCCAGCTAATTCGCCCTTCCATACTTCCGTTACCTCTAACATAACATGAACCGGATCTGCGGATGACATCACCAGCTTCGCCTTCGGGCCAACCAGCTTGGTCACTTTGCCTGCAAATACTGCTGCACTCCGTTCCAAGCCCTCCTCAACCGTAGGCGGCCCCGCACAGGAGCAAGCAAATACGTTGGCTGGTTTGACCGTGTACAGGCTCATGAGCAGAAACAAGCAGCTTAGTATGATAGCCATGGATTTTCTCATCAATGAATCACCTCAACCCTTAGACGGCCCCCTCCCCCAAAATGTTCCAGCTGGCTACCATAAATACACCCAATCTGCGATCTACCTCCGCAGATCACGGTGAGTGGCGGCGCTGGACGGCAAGATCTAAAGGGGAGAGGGCATCCAGCAAAGGGCTCCATCGTCATTGGCTATTTACTGGAAATGATCAAATAATGACGCTCCGTAGGATACTCGATGCCTTGCACATGCAGCCCTGCTTGCTCCAACAAAGCCTTCATCACATATGGATCAACCCGGTTCGGACGGGGAACCCGCTTCTCGGCTGGGTCCTCCTGCCACTCCAGACACAAGCATCGTCCTCCTGGCCGCAGCACCCTTGCCATCTGGCGGATGGATTGCTCCAGCTGATCGGTGATATGAAGGATCAGGGAGGCAATGACTCGATCCACAGCTTCATGCTCGAAAGGAAGGTTTTCCAGCATCCCTTCCATCACCTTAATATTCGTAAGTCCCTGTTCCAGTGCACGCCCCCGCATCATGTCCAGCATGGCTGGCTCGGTATCCAGCGCGTAAACCGTCCCTGTCGTTAACGAGGCTGCCGGTATGGAAAAATAACCGGTACCTGCCCCGATGTCAAGGACATCCACCTCGCCGCTCACTTGGAGCTTCTCCAGCAGCGAAGATGCCGGTAACTCCTTCTTCCTTTCCGGACTTTCCAATCGGTCTATGAGTGACGGATCAAAGCTCTCTTTCATGGTATCGCTCTCCTCCTCGCATGATTGCATGTTGCTCATATGTACGTTTATGAACCCTGTGAGGGGAAATATCCCCCTGTCGATCTACCATACCGTTGATAGGAAACGATGTAAACCTGTTTGTCGCCTTACACGGTATTGATACAATTTTAAAGTGGTTTCGGAATCAATATACACAATTAATGATCGTAACCCGTAATAAACACACTCAGATATGAACGACGAAATAAAAAAAGGCAATGCCCACGATCATCATGACCATGAGATTGCCCAGGTTTGGACAAATGTTTATGCCTCCTCCGCTATGGCAGTGCCAGCTTCCCCATAACGGTCGGTCTGTTCGCTCCGGTAGCTGCCGGCAAATTGTTAGGAACGCCTAGCATGAAGTCATTGCCCAGCAGCGCAAAAATCACGGCTTCCTTGGCATCGTCATCGAAGCCCAGCGCCTTGGAGGTCAGGACCTTCTGCTCCGGCAGCAGTTCCCCTATCATCGAAAGCAGCGTCTTGTTATGGGCCCCTCCGCCGGTTACGATCACTTCATCGATTGTGTGTCGTGGAAACACGTATTTCACATAGCTATCCGCAATGGAATATGCCGTAAACGCCGTGGCCGTGGCCATCGTATCCTCATCCGAGAGGTTCCTGAGCCTGGCTTGCTCCAGAAACGAAACCGCATAGTTGTGACCGAACCGTTCCCTGCCCGTTGATTTCGGCGGCTCTGCATGAAAATAGGGATGCGTCATCATCTCCTTTAACAAAGCCTGATCCGGGTTGCCTCGGGCAGCCCATTGTCCGCTGTCGTCATACGAAAGCTGCCCTCCGGACAGCATATGAGCTGCGGCATCCATGATCATATTGCCGGGTCCGGTATCAAAGGCCAGCACATCCGAAGGATCCGCCCCTGCGGGCAGCGCCGTGCAATTACCGATCCCGCCGATGTTCTGCAGCAGTCTTCCCCGCTCCGGGTGCCGGAACAGGATCAAATCTCCGTAAGGCGCAAACGGGGCCCCTTGCCCCCCAACCGCCATATCCGCCGGCCGGAAGTCTCCTGCCGTAAGTTTGCCGGTATGCTTGGCGATAACGGAAATATCGCCGATCTGCAGAGTGGAAGCGACAGCATAAGGTTCCCCTTGTTCGGGTATAGGCTGATGCCAAATCGTCTGTCCATGAGAGCTTACCAAATCCACCTCATCGATTCGCATGCCGGCATCGGCAACCGCTTCCAGGACTGTCGCTCCAAACTGATACCCCAAGTATGCATTCATACTGCAAACAGCAGCGCTGTTGGAATTCTCCTCACTGCACAAATCGCGCAGCCGCTGACGGAGTTCCGGTTCGTAAGGCTTGTTATAGTAATGCAGCAGCTCAACCGATGCTTCGAAACCGCTGCCGTGTATGCGGACGATGGCCGCATCGATGCCGTCAAGCGAAGTGCCCGACATCAAGCCGACCACAACGGTAGGCCTTCCATCCTTCCATGGCGAGAACAGCATGTTTTACGCCTCCCCGTACAGCAGATAAGGAGCCCGCATCGTTCTCCACTGCTCCGCATCCTTGCCCCACTCGGCAATCATGCGCTGAAGTCCGGCTTCTTCGTGGGTATGCCGTCGAACTTCCTCGCTGCCCGTCAGCAAATCAATAAAGTACCGATTACGTCCTTCCGGTGGGCTAAGCCACTGGAACTGATCCGGGTACATCCGGCTGACCAGGTGCAGCAGCACAAGCCCTGTGCGCACAGCCTCCACTTCTGCCGGATGAGTGACAAAGAGCATCACCCCGCCGCAGCCTTCGCCCTGATGCTTCGAGAAGGTAGGCGTCATGTACATGGAATGGGCATGAACGCCTGTCAGTCCGTACGCGTTGAACGCCTTCGCCAGCTCTTCGCCATTGACCCATGGAGCGCCGATCCATTCAAACGGCCGGGTCGTCCCCCTGCCTTCCGAAAGATTGGTCCCTTCGAAGAAGCAGGTCCCGCTGTACAGCCGTACCGTATCCATCGTGGGTATGTTCGGCGACGGCAGTACCCACGGCAGGCCCGTGTCGGTATATTCCATACCGCGCGTCCAGCCTTCGAGCCCAATAACATCCAGATCGCAGCCTGTTCCCCGCATGTCATTGGCCATGCACGCGAATTCGCCGATGGTCATCCCGGTGCTAATCGGAATCTGCCATCCGCCCACCATGGATTCATATCCCTGCTTAAGGAAACCTCCTTCAACTCGCTTGCCGCCCAGCGGATTCGGCCGATCCAGGACAAGCAGGCTCTTTCCATGCTCGGCGCAGGCCTCCATGACGTACAGCAGCGTTGTCATATACGTATAAAAACGCACCCCAAGGTCTTGTATATCGAAGATGACCGTATCCACGTCCTTCAGCATGTCGGCGTCCGGTTTACGCCGTGAGCCATACAGGCTGTACACCGGCACGCCGAATACCGGGTCCACTTCATCATCGACGTGCTTTCCTGCCTGCAGCTGGCCGCGCAGCCCGTGCTCGCAAGCGAATAAAGCCGTCAATTCCGATTCGGGCAAACCTGCAATCACCTCGATAGATGAACGAAAATCCGACGTGAGCCCCGTCGGATTCGTAATGACGCCAAGGCGACGACCCGTGATTTTCTCATGCTTGATGTCCGGCAGCACATCAATTCCGCTTCGTACGTTACCTCTTGTCATATGCTTACACCTCCTGCTTTCGAGGCTACGACACCGTCCTCCGCCGGTTTGGCCTCTTCCGGATTCAGTACATTATACGTAACCTTATGCTGGTATATGGCCCACATGCCGTTAAACAAAAATCCGAAGCCAACGACCGTAACCATCAGAGGAATCGCAACGCAGAAGGCTTGAAAGCATGCGCCCAGCGTATATGCCGGAAACTTCAGGAACAGCTTCACGCTGTGGGCCATAGCCTTGAAGATGCCCATCCCTTCCTGAATGACAAGCTGAAAGGTGTAGAATTGGGAGATGAGCGCCATGATAACAAAATAGGTCTGGAACACGCCAATCGCAAGATAGCCGATTCCCTCTTTGCCCCCGTAGTACCACCAGGTGGACCACAAGATGAGCACCATCACCACGAAGAAGAAACCCATGACTACCGCAGGTCCAAATCCCTTAAGCGCACCTTGAAACACATCCTTGAGTCTCGACTTGCCCTGTTCCGTTCTGCGGTGATATGCATAACAAACCCCGTAAAACAACGGCATGTACAGAACCGGCAGCAGCACCAGCGCCGTCCATAGCGGAACGAACATAACCACCGTAACGAGCACCAGCGAGGTAATCATGCTGTATAAGGCCACCGCCGTAATCTCACGGTAAATCTCAACCCCGGTCTTCTTCAACACATCATTCAGCTTGCGCATAGCTTTCCTCTCCTCTTCGTGGTTGTTTACCAATCGATACGCTGCTCCGTCTCAGGATCGAAGAAATGCACTTTATCGAAATTGAAAATGAAGGTTTTGTCCATGCCCGGATAACCCGTCGTTTCCGGGTGAACCTTCGCCGTAACCGTCCGGTTCCCTACGCGGAAGTACACCAGATTCTCCGAACCCAAATGTTCGACGACCTGGACCTTCGTGGAGTACTTGTAATCCAGATTGGTTGTGCCCGGCATATCCTCACCCGTAATATGCTCAGGGCGGATCCCCAGGATAAGGTGCCCGTTATCGTATTTGCTCAGCGCACCCGCCATCGAATCCGGGATGGCAAATGTGCCGCCTTCCATACGGAGCACGTTCCCTTCCTTCTGCACATCGATGAAGTTCATCGGCGGGGAGCCGATAAAGCCAGCTACGAACATGTTTTGCGGATTCGCATACAGCTCGGTAGGAGATGCGATCTGCTGGATAATTCCGTTGTTCATCACGACGATCCGCTCACCGAGCGTCATCGCTTCAACCTGATCATGCGTGACGTATACAATGGTGGCTTCCAGGCGCTTGTGCAGCTCGGACAGTTCCACCCGCATCTGCACGCGAAGCTTCGCATCCAGGTTCGACAGCGGCTCGTCAAACAGGAACACCTGCGGATCGCGCACGATGGCCCGCCCTACCGCAACGCGCTGACGCTGTCCGCCGGACAGCTCGCGCGGCTTTCGATCAATCATCGACTCCAGTCCGAGAATGGCGGCTGCCTGCGATACCTTTTGCTCAATATAAGCCTTGGGCTTCTTCAGGTTCTTTAAGCCGAAGGAGAGATTCTCGCGAATGGTCATATGGGGATACAGCGCATAGTCCTGAAACACCATCGCGATATCACGATCTTTCGGGTGAAGATTGTTTACCACTCTGTCGCCGATGATGATATCCCCGGACGTTTGGCGCTCCAGCCCGGCAATCATGCGCAGGGAAGTGGTTTTGCCGCAGCCGGAAGGACCGACGAAAACAACGAACTCTTTATCATGGATCACAAAGTCCGACCCCGCTACAGCGGTAAACGTCCCTTTGTTGTCGTCTACAAATTCTTTTCGTATATTACGGAATTCTACGCGTGCCATAACTTTGCCTCCTTCTAGCCTTTAACGGCTCCAATGGTGATGCCTTGCAGGAAATAGCGCTGAAGCGAGAAGAACAGGATCATCATCGGCAGTGCCGCGACGGTTGCTCCAGCCATAAGTGCGCCGAAATCGGTCGTGTCCGCATAAACGAAGGAAGCAAGACCGACCTGAATCGTCCTCATTTCCGTCGAGTTGGTCACGAGGAAGGGCCAGAAGAAATCGTTCCATGATGCAACGAACGTGAATATCGCAAGCACGGCGAGACCCGGTTTTGCCATCGGAAGAATAACCTTCCAGAAGATGCCGAATTCGCCGCAAGCGTCGATGCGCGCCGCATGAATCAAAGAGGTAGGCAGCGATGACATGTACTGCTTCATCAAGAAGATGTTGCCCACGCTTACAATGCCGGGAAGAAGAATAGCCGTATATGTATTCCCGAGATCAAACACGTCAATCATCAAAATATAGAGCGGAATCAGCGTCACCTGCGCCGGGATCATCATCGTACTGAGCAAAATCCAGAATACCGCTTTGTTCCCCGGAAACTTCAGCTTCGCAAAAGCATAACCTGCGAGCGAAGCCAGGAATACGTTGGTCACCGTCAGGATGGATGAGATCAATAAGGAGTTAAAGAGCCACCTCATGACGTCGGTTTTGCCAAAAAAACGCTCGTACGGGGCTACGGAGAATACCTCCGGTATCATTTTCGGGATAAACGATGCCGCTGACTTGGTGTCCTGCACAGAACCGATCAGCATCCAGTACATCGGAATGATCGTCAGAACGCTCCATACCACCAGGATGACCGAAGCCACAATCAGCATGATCACTTTTGATCTTGATTTCATAGGTGCACCCCCTTTTAGCTTCAGAAATAAACGTTAGTACTCCACGTCGGACGAGAAGTACTTGA
The DNA here is from genome assembly GCF_037969785.1 of Paenibacillus sp. FSL W7-1332. NCBI lineage: Bacteria > Bacillati > Bacillota > Bacilli > Caryophanales > Paenibacillaceae > Paenibacillus > Paenibacillus sp. FSL W7-1332. The sequence goes on from NZ_CP150209.1 coordinate 6,513,012, forward strand.
ACTGAATGATGGAAATGACAATAATCAATGCAGCGAGTACAAAAGATTGCGCTGCCGCGAGTCCAAACTCGTAGAAGTTGAACGCCGTGCTGTAAATCAGATAGGCGATCGTTGTCGTCGCGAAATTCGGTCCGCCCTGCGTCATCAGGTACACCGAGATAAACACCTGGAAGGATGTTATGACGCCCGTCACCAGGAGGTATAATGTGGTTGGTTTCATCAGCGGCCACGTAATGCGCCAGAATTTGGACCAGCCGCTGGCATGGTCGATGTCCGCGGCTTCATAGAGCGATTTGGGAATCCCGCCCATGGCGGCCAGATAGAGAATAATACCTGCACCATGCGAACCGAGCCAGTTCATCAAAATGAGTGAGAAGAGCGCGGTGTTCGATTTACCGAGCCATATGACCGGGTCCAATCCGAACAAACCGATAAAACGATTCAACAGCCCGGCATGCGTCGGGTCGTAAATCGCAAGCCACACAACCGAAATGGTGACGCCGGAAGCAACGGCCGGCAGGTACATTGTAGCCTTGAAGAACGTTTGCCATTTGTTCTTCATCTGAAAAATAAAAAAGGATAACGCATACGTAATGACAATGTTGACCGGAACCGTGCCGATCGTGAATATGACTGTATTCTTCATGGATTTCCAGAACACTTCATCCTGTACCATCCGTGTGTAGTTGTCCGTTCCAATCCATTCGGAGCCCATTACGCTGTATTCCTGGAAGCTCATCAGAAAAGCCGAGGCGACAGGGTAAAGCGTAAATATCAAGAACAACAAGACTGGGGCCAGAATGAATAAATACGCCCATCCATATTCGCGTAGGTACCCCTTCATGGGGGGACGTGATGGCCGGGCTTGCGCCGGGGCAGTCTGCATTTGATTTCCTCCTTTGCGCACAGGTGAAGTATTTTCATGAAGCCCTTATAGAGCCTTTAGCGATTGGTTTAAAAAGGGAGTGCCCCGATCGTTCCTGCTAAGGACAACGGGACACCCCCTTATAACTTCAATTACTGTCCTAAAATTTGTTTGCCTTTGTCCTTGAAGTCTTGTGCGATCTGCTCCGGCGTCTTCTCACCCGAGAACAGCGCTTGGATATTCGGCTTCACCACTTGCTCCTTAAACTTCTTCTGATTACCTGAAGCTTCTGCATCAAGGTTCAGAGTCACCGGAATTTCCTTGAAGTTTGCGAAAATTTCCGCTGCCTTAATTGTAGATTCCGTACCGAGTCCTTTACCTTCATAAAACTCCGCCTGGGATTTACGTACGAAAGGCAATACCAATTCGTTGGCGGAATTACCGGCTTTCGCCCCGCTCAATCCTTCCATGATCAGGAATGTGTTCTTTGCATGCTCTTCGCCTTTATCCTTCTTCTGCTTGAACGCTACATAACCTTCACCAAACATGGATGTCTTCCGCTCAGCCCCGTCATTATGCGGAACCGGCAGCAGAACGAAGTCGATTTTCGCGCCTTGGACCGTACCGCTGTCAATATCCTTCGCACGGTTCTGCAGCATCACGTCATAGTAAGGGATCGCCTTGGACACGATCGCGGCTTCCTCGGCGTAGAACAGGTCCATCCGTTTTGCCGGCGTAATCGCGGCAGTCTCGGCAGGCAGATGACCGGCTTTCATCAGATCCGACACGAAGGTCATCGTATCCAGAATCCGTTCGTCGTTCCATTGGAACTCGCCTTTATCGTTCAATACGTCCGGCATGCCGTTGCTGCGCGTCAGCATTTCCATGAAGTCCAGCGAAGTGCCGTCCGTTACGAGCGCATATTGCGTATTGCCATTAGGAAGCTTCTTGGTCAACTTCTCGGCAGCTGCCTTGAACTCGGTCCAGGTCCAGCCGTTCTCTTGAATGGCCTTCCAGTCGATTCCCGCTTCTTCGAGGATCTTCTTGTTGCCGCCCCAAGCCCAAAGGGATTGGTACAGCGGAAGCCCATACTGCTTGCCCTGGATTTGACCCAGCTCAAGCGTTCCCGGCAGGTAGTCGTTTTTGATCTCGTCCGTAATATAAGGGGTCAGTTCCAGTGCCAGGCCTGTATCTACATAAGCGCCATCCACCGCGTGGAAGTAAAGATCAGGCGGGTTACCGGCATTCAGGGCCACGTCGAACTTCTTCGGACCTTCAGCCCAGGAGAGCACTTCGGTTTGGACCGTAATATGCGGATATTTTTCTTTCAGATCCGCTACATGCTCTTTCAACTCATCTTCGTATTTACCATGTACCGGATAAGTCCAGACGACAACCGTATCCTGCTTCGGTGCGGCTTCACCATTTCCTTCCGAAGTGGTTCCTGTTCCGCCTTCCGGAGTCTTCGCCCCGCCGGAACCGCCGCAAGCTGCGGTAAACACGAGCATTAAAGAAGCCAACAATGTAAGCCAACCTTTTTTCTTCATGTACTACTCCCCTTATCATTTATATATTTGTGGTTTTCGCTATGAACTACAACCGCTTGATCGCTTGCCGGCTCTCATCCAGGTATTTCACTGAATTCTCGTAATTCCGGCTGGCGACGCCAAGATATAAAATATCGATAAGATTAAGCTGCGTAATACGAGAGGACATCGCGCCACTGCGAATCTCGTTCTCCGTGGAGGAAGTGTACAAGGGAATGTCCACCGATCGGCTCAGGGTAGAATCGCCGTATTTGGTAATGCCAATCGTCTTGCATCCCTTCTCCTTCGCAATCGCTGCTGCGCGGATTACTTCATCCGTTTCACCGGAGTAGGAAATGCATACGGCCGCATCATCTGGAGTCAGCAGCACCGCCGAGGTGAGCTGAACATGAGGGTCCGGAAAAGATATGCATACCTTATTAATCCGCAAAAATTTCTGTTGGGCATCCATCCCGATCAGATTTGAAGCCCCTACCCCGAACATAAAAATTCGCTTCGACTGATCGAGGGCCAGAACGGCCTCTTCCACCTTCCCTTCCTCCATAATCTTCATCGTATCCCGAATCGATTGAATGTTGTTGTTCGAGACGTTCTGTATAATTGCAGAAATGCTGTCATTGGGCCGGATATCCTGATACCCGGTGGCTAATGGCTCCTGCAAGTCTCCGGCTACCTTCAGCTTCAGATCCTGATAGCCTTTGAAACCCATCGTTTTGCACAGGCGTACAATGGCAGCCTGACTGGAACCGCTTCGGACTGCAAGATCCGCGACCGACATCTGTATCATCTCTGCCGGTTCCTGCAAAATGAAGGCTGCAACTTTGCGCTCGGACGGATTTAATGAATCATACACCTCACGCAATCGAACCAATCCGCCGTTCATTTCTTGCCCCCCTTTACAAATCATCCTCTGACGGTCACTACTATGTAATATTACTTTACACATCTTGAATGAAAGCATGACTGGTATCGCTTTCAACATCAGTGGATTGAGTTCATTATAAATTGTATGAAATTATATTTCAATACTTAATTAATGATTTAAAATTTTATTTTACAACACTTCGGTTTTCTCCTATACTGGATATAGAAAGCGAAGTGGTTCAATATGGAAATTTTTATCGGTGTTGATGGTGGCGGTACCAAGACTGAAGCAACCGTTATCAATAGCGCTGGAGAAGTGTTGTCCCGGTATACCGGAGGTTCCACCAATCCTTATATTGTAACCTTTAATAAAGCGATGGAGGAACTCCGAACGGTGTTGGATGGGCTTCTGGCACCTCTTTTTGATAAGTCATTATTATTCACATCAATATGTCTTGGAATGTCAGGTGTGAGCTCTGCAGATGAACGACGCCAAGTTCAGTCTTTCCTTCATTCCTATCTCCAGCAGCGGCAGCTCTCGATGCATATTTACATGCGCTCGGAAGCCGAAATTTCATTAATGGCCGTACTGGAACGACAGTATGGAATCCTTGCGATCTCGGGAACCGGATCCAATACCTACGCTATAACCAAATCGGGAGACATTCACCGCGTCGGTGGCTGGGGACATCTTCTTGGAGACGAAGGCAGCGGTTATCAGATCGGACTTCAAACTCTGAAAACCGTCATTAAGAGCCATGAGGGCATTTTGCCACCCACCATCATGAGCAGCCTGATTGTTGCAGCCTATCCTCTCCAGCATATTACCGATCTCAAATCTTACATTTACCAGCCCGCTATAACGAAACAGGATATCGCTTCCTTCGCCCGCTGCTGCATAGAAGCAGCCGAAGCCGGTGATGAAGCGGCAGACCGTATCCTCCGGCAGCAGGCAGCAGAACTGGCCGATACAACAAGCGCTCTCATCAGGCAGCAAGCTGAATTCGCTGAGAGTGAACTCGTGCGGATCGGCTCGATCTTCAAACATTCGCCATTGTTTCGGGAAACGTACGCCGGCATTCTGCTATCGCGTTATCCCCGCCTCCGGTTCCCTGAAGGAAATCGTGAACGTACACCCGCCCATGGTGCGGCTCTGTTAGCCTGCAAGCTATTTACAGACGGCGTCTCTGACTTGCTGTAGCTTTACATCAGTGCCCGTCCATATTCCAAGGCAAAAAAGGAGACCTGTCTCATGACGAATATTCTAAGTCAATTGACAACCGAACAGCCTCATGAAAATACGCAGAACATTGATCAGTTGAGCTCAGAACAAATTATGATCCTCATCAATAGCGAGGATAGCCTGATCACTGATGCGATCCGCGAGCTTATTCCTCTTATAGCCAGAGCTGCAGATCTCGTCGTGGAAGCTTTCCAGAAGGGCGGCAGATTGTTCTATATAGGTGCCGGAACCAGCGGCCGAATCGGGATTCTGGACGCCTCCGAGTGTCCGCCTACCTACGGAACAGACCCTTCCATGGTGCAGGGATTGATCGCAGGTGGTTTCAGAGCCGTGAAGGAAGCTATCGAAGGTGCCGAGGATAGCGAAGAGTTAGGTGAACAGGATATCAATGAAAACGGTATCAACGAAAAGGATGTTGTCATCGGCATCGCTGCAAGCGGCCGAACACCCTACGTTCTTGGGGCGATGAGACGCGCCAAGGAGCGTGGAGCCGTTGTCATCGGACTCTGTAATAACTACGAATCGCCGATGCATCAGTACGCGGATTTTGTAATTGAAGCTGTTGTCGGACCCGAAGTAATTATGGGCTCCACGCGCATGAAGGCCGGTACTTCGCAAAAGCTGATTCTGAACATGCTGACAACGACCGCCATGATTCGAATCGGCAAGGTGTACAAAAACCTGATGGTCGACCTCAACCCGTCCAATAACAAGCTTGTGCACCGCGCCAAACGCATCATTACCCTGGCAACCGGAGCATCAGAGGATGCTGTGGAGAAGGCGTACCATGAAGCCGGCGCCCACGTCAAAACCGCTATCGTGATGCTGCTGGCTAATGTCAGTGCCGCGGAAGCGTCCAAACTGCTTGACGGTACCAGCGGATTTGTGCGCAGCGCCATCGATATGAAAACGACGAAGTAATTTCAGGTGTGAGCTTCTACGGCCTATGATGAACATCTAACGTAAAATGAAACGGGATATCCTCAGATCATGTTGATCTGGAGATATCCCGTTTATTCGTTCGCCACTATACTTGTAGTCGTCACCATACTGTAGGCCGATTGGTCTCGTCGTTCCTCATTGTCCGTTCATGCCCTTATCGGATCATTTCAGTTATAACCTCAACTCGTGGAGCCGGACCTTTTGGAACGCGTAAATTCATCGACCCTGGTCCGACTTCCATCCTACCTGTTGTTCACTCCACTCCCACAGACGAGCGGCCAGCTTCGGATCCCTTGCCTTCTCGGTGATTTTGGCCGGTTTGCATTTGACGTAGTATTCCCCCGTCACATGCTCCACTTCAGGACTTGAAGCCAAGTATATCGTTGTCCGAGCTCCTTCAAGGGGCGTTAAGAAGAACGGGCGAAGCATCTTGTGAACCGCATTGCCAAAGCCTGTATCCCTGTTTACGCCAATGCTGGTGCTGACGGCGCCAGGATGGAGCGTATTGACCGTGACCCTTGTCGGCTGCAGCCGACGCGCCAGCTCCTTCGTGAATAGAATATTCGCCAATTTGGACTGCGCGTACCCTTTGGCCACATTAAATCCCTTATCGAGATTAGGGTCATCAAAATGGATGCTGCCCACTTTATGCGCGCCAGAGGATACGTTCACGATCCTCCCCTGCCGGGCATGCTGAAGAGGCTCCAGCAGTTCGTTCGTCAGCAAAAAATGCCCCAGATGATTGACCCCCATCATGGCCTCATATCCGTCCTGCGTCATTTCCCGCTTGATGGTGACCACACCCGCGTTGTTCACCAATACATCGAGTCTGTCATATTTGGCCTTAAAGTCGGAAGCAAACGCTCTGATGCTATCAAAAGACCCCAAATCCAGCGTCATCAGCTCGATGTTCGAGCTGCCGCTCTCCTGCAACGCTTGCCGAAGAGCCGCTTCGCCCCTCGATTGACTACGACAAGCCATGATCACATGCGCTCCGCTTTTTGCCAGCTCCACTGTCGCAGCCAAACCCATGCCGGAGTTCGCCCCTGTTATCATGACGATTTTGCCTGTCATATCATTCATGCGCAACCTCCTGTTCGTACCCTTCTACCATTGTAATAAGAAAAACGACTATCGACGTACTTTCTCAGGAGACAGACCGCTTTTAGCGGAAGTTTTTCTTGCGATATCAGGAAGGTCCATGCTTCGAAGTTTATACTTTCTGATATCTAAAGAAAAACGACTATCGACGTACTTTCTCAGGAGACAGACCGCTTTTAGCGGAAGTTTTTCTTGCGATATCAGGAAGGTCCATGCTTCGAAGTTTATACTTTCTGATATCTAAAGAAAAACGAATATCGACGTACTTTCTCAGGAGACAGACCGCTTTTAGCGGAAGTTTTTCTTGCGATATCAGGAAGGTCCATGCTTCGAAGTTTATACTTTCTGATATCTAAAGAAAAACGACTATCGACGTACTTTCTCGGAAGACAGACCGCATTTAGCGGAAGTTTTTCTTGCGATATCAGGAAGGTCCATGCTTCGAATTTTATACTTTCTGATATCTAAAGAAAAACGAATATCGACGTACTTTCTCAGAAGACTGACCACATTTAGCGGAAGTTTTTCTTGCGAGATAAGGAGGGTAAGCCTCTGAAGTTTATACTTTCTTATCTCTAAAAAAAAGCCCCGCCACCAACATCCATTTGGAGACGAGACTTCAATAACGCACCGGAAAAAGCTTATGTCAGGCTTATACGCCTCAGGCGGCGCCATTCATGGCAAGTATGATGGCAGCCAGACCGAAACAGAGATTCAGCAAGCACAGAAATACCAATGTCTGCTTCTGATTGAGCCCTGTTGCCAGCAAACGATAATGCGCCTGCGATGCATCGGCCTGATAGATCGGCTTGGACTGAAGCATTCTTCGGATGACCACAATGATATTATCGAAGATCGGTACGCCCAGTGCGAAGATCGGAACGAATAAGGACGCCAGAGTTGCACCTTTAAACGCACCATCCAGGGCAATGATCCCGAGTATGAACCCGAGGAAGGTTGCACCGGCATCCCCCATAAACACTCGGGCCGGCGGCTTATTATATCGTAAATATCCCAGCGCAGCACCTACAAGAATGACGGCCAGCAGCGCGGATTCGCCTCTGCCCAGCGTAATCGCAACAACAAACAGCGTGCCTCCGGATATGGCGGAGAGCCCTCCAGCAAGACCGTCGATGCCATCCGAGAAATTAATAACTGTCGTTACACCAAAAATCCACAAAATCGTTAAGATGAGCTGCAGCCATTCCGGCAGGTTAATATACTGACCCGTAAACGGATTGTTGAATCCTTCAAACGCGATGCCATAGCTGTATACAACAACGGCTGCGCTGACCTGTACAATGAGCTTCGGCAGCGAAGCCAGCTCCTTGCCCTGGGACTTATACCAATCATCCACAAGTCCGATGCCAAGAATAAGAGCACTACCGATAAAGATGCCTACCGCTTCCCTTGAAATGGCGCCGGTAAGCGCAAAATAGGTGATAAAAAACCCGATAAATATGGCGACCCCCGCTGTCAGCGGTATCGGCTCGCGGTGTATTTTCCGCTCGCTGTCCGGTCTTGGCTTGTCCACGAAATCAAGCTTGATCGCAAGTTTACGAAATGGCGGAATCAGTACCAATACCAGCACAATGGATATGACAAACGCTGCAAAATAGAGCATGGTTTCCTCCCAATAAATGATGAATAATGGAGAACATTGCATTCTAAGTATATGACTTATATCGAACTCTATCAACCTATCAAAAGAAAAAGACTGCCGCATCAGTAGAATTTCTACTTAGCAGCAGCCCTCCCGGACTCACAGGTTATGACTCCTTCTTCACCGCAAGTCCAATGATCATAACGATAAGTGCCAGCAAAGCAATCAACTGATCGATGGTCATGGCCAAAAGCCTCCTTCAAGCAGGATGGCTCTTGCCCGGGCTACACATCTCCCTCTCCCGTTAAATGCCTTACGTTTTCCCCACTACCATCTTATGAGGACTCCCACCCGTTTTATGACGGGGACCGCCAAAAGAACCTGCCCCCGTTCATAAAACGCGGGAAGGCAGGTTGTATCGGCATAGCTTGAAAAATGACCACGGATATGGTGATGAGATGAGCTATTCGCACGGAGCAGCAGCGCTCATCCCGATGCTCCCCGTGTTCCGAATAGGACTCGCTACGTATTAGGCTTCCCTTATTCCGTCACGATGTCATAAATCAATACAGGCGCATCCGCATGATCTGCAATCCGAATGCTTTCATACAGCTTCTGCTTCACGTCATCCACGTTCTCGCGGTTAGCATGAATGGTTACAAGGGAATCACCCTTCTTCACGGCATCGCCGACCTTCTTGTTCAGCATCAGGCCTACAGCCAGATCAATCTCGGATTCCTTCGTCGCGCGGCCGGCTCCAAGCAGCATCGCTGCGGTACCGATCTCATCCGCTACCAGCTCGGCGACAACGCCGTCCTGCCGTGCAGGAAGCTCAATGAGATATTGTGCCTTCGGCAAACGGTCCGGATGATCCACCACGGACGGGTCTCCGCCCTGGTTCTGAATGAATTCCTTGAACTTCTCCAGTGCCTTGCCGTTGCGGATAACCTCTCTGAGCTTCTCTTCGGCATCTTCAAGCGAATCTGCCTTCTGCGCAAGGTAAACCATCTGCCGGCCCAGAGCCAGGCACAGCTCCTCCAGATCCTTTGGTCCCTCGCCGCGAAGTGCATCAATCGCTTCCTGCACCTCCAGCGAGTTGCCAATCGCGGCGCCAAGCGGCTGGCTCATATCGGAGATGACTGCCATCGTTTTGCGGCCTACGTTGTTGCCGATGCTGACCATGGCGTGTGCCAATTCCTTGGCATCCTCCACCGTTTTCATGAACGCGCCTGCGCCGGTTTTAACGTCCAACACAATCGCATCCGAGCCAGCGGCGATCTTCTTGCTCATGATGGAGCTGGCAATCAGCGGAATGGAGTTGACGGTAGCCGTCACATCCCGGAGTGCGTACAGTTTTTTGTCCGCCGGCGTGAGGTTTCCGGTTTGGCCGATGACGGCGATTTTATGTTGATTCACAAGGTTCACAAATTCGTCTTTGCTGATCTCCACATGGAATCCTTCGATGGACTCCAGCTTGTCGATCGTTCCTCCGGTATGACCGAGGCCGCGTCCGGACATCTTCGCTACCGGAATATCCAGAGCCGCTACGAGCGGAGCCAGTACAAGCGTCGTCGTGTCGCCTACGCCCCCGGTGGAATGCTTATCGACCTTGATCCCCTCAATTGCGGACAGATCAATCGTTTCGCCGGAGTTTACCATCGCCATCGTCAAGTCCGCCCGCTCCCGGTCGGACATGTCCTGGAAATATATCGCCATGTTCATGGCGCTCACCTGATAGTCGGGAATGTCTCCCTTGGTATATCCGTCGATAAAGAAATTGATCTCTTCTGTTGTCAGTTCCTTGCCGTCGCGTTTCTTCGCAATTAAATCAACCATTCTCATCGTACATTCTCCTTACTGTTTGCGATGATTGTATTCCTTCCACGGGCATCACTACGAATGCGGATCCGATCGCTGTTGCCCTCAGATTCCTTATATTGTTAATATTGTTGGAATCCCTGGGGCAAAGGCGACCGCTTCGCTTCTCCAAAACAAACCCGCTTTCTTCGTCGGGGCAGTTTCCTTACAGCGAAATCGCCGTATCCAGAGCCACTTCCATCATCTCGTTAAACGTCGTTTGCCGCTCCTCGGAAGAAGTCTCTTCCCCTGTGAGCAAATGATCGCTTACGGTCAGGATCGTCAGGGCGTTCACGCCGAAACGTGCGGCAATCGTGTAGAGCGCCGTTGTCTCCATTTCCACGCCGAGCACGCCATGCTGCATCAGCTTCTCCACCACGGATTTGTCCTCGCGGTAGAACACATCGGACGTGAACACGTTGCCGACATGCATCTTCAGGCCTTTCTCCTTGCCGCGCTCATACGCGCCCAGCAGCAGCGGGAAGCTGGCGATCGGGGAGAAATCATAACCGTTAAAGTGGTGACGGTTCATGCCGGAATCCGAGCACGCCGCCTGTGCCAGAATGACGTCGCGTACATGAACATGCTCCTGCATCGCGCCGCAGGTTCCGACACGGAACAAGTTTTTCACGCCATAATCCCGAATGAGTTCATTGACATAAATCCCGATGGAAGGCACGCCCATGCCCGAACCTTGCACGGAGATGCGTTTTCCTTTGTAGGTTCCCGTAAATCCGAGCATGCCCCGCACTTCGTTGTAGCAGGTCACATCCTCCAAATACGTCTCGGCAATAAATTTAGCCCGCAGCGGGTCGCCTGGCAGCAGAATCGACTCGGCGATATCTCCCGGTTTCGCTCCAATATGTGTACTCATGTCCCATTCCTCCACTTATTCGATTATTTCAAATCATTCAAAAAGCTGGTTCCGTGCTCCGGCAGCTTCACGCCGAAGTTGTCGGCAACCGTGGCGCCAATGTCGGCAAAGGTTTTGCGAAGCGGCAGCTCCTTGCCTTCCGTAAAGCGAGGAGAATATACGAGCAGCGGCACGTATTCACGCGTATGGTCCGTGCCCTTGTAGGTAGGATCATTCCCGTGGTCGGCTGTGATGATCAGAAGATCATTCTCCGTCATTTTCTCAAATACCTCGGGGAGGCGCTGATCGTAATCCTCCAACGCTTGGCCATATCCTTGCGGATCGCGCCGATGTCCGTACACGGCATCGAAATCCACGAGGTTCAGGAAGCTCAGACCCTTGAAGGATTCACCCAGGGTTTGAACCATTTTATCCATGCCGTCCATATTCGATACGGTTCTGACCGCCTTCGTAATGCCTTCGCCATCATAAATGTCGGAGATTTTTCCGAGGGCGATGACGTCAAGACCAGCATCTTTCATCTCGTTCATCGTGGTACGTCCGAAAGGCTTCAAGGCATAGTCATGCCGATTCGCCGTACGCTTGAAGCTCCCCACCTCGCCTATGAAAGGACGGGCGATGATCCGGCCAAGCATGTAAGGATCCTCCAGCGTGATTTCGCGGCAGAACTCGCAGATTTCGTACAGCTCTTTCAGTGGAACGATATCCTCATGCGCAGCGATTTGAAGCACGGAATCCGCAGAGGTATAAATGATCAGCGCTCCCGTTTTTACATGCTCTTCGCCAAGCTCTTCGATAATCTCCGTTCCGCTGGCCGGCTTGTTGCCGATGACCTTGCGTCCGGTCTTCTCTTCAATGCGCTGGATCAGCTCGTCCGGAAACCCGTCCGGGAATACGCGGAATGGCGTATCAATATACAAGCCCATGATCTCCCAGTGGCCTGTCATGGTGTCTTTGCCATTCGAAGCTTCCTGCATCTTCGTATAGTAAGCCCGAGGTTGATCCGCAGCAGGGATTCCCTCGATTTCCCGAATGTTGGACAGACCGAGCGCAGCCATATTCGGCATGTTGAGCCCGCCGCATTCGCGGGCAATATGACCCAGCGTGTCGGATCCGATATCGTCAAAATCAGCCGCATCCGGTGCTTCGCCGATACCTACAGAGTCCAATACAATTAAATGAATTCGATCAAAACGTTCCATATCCAAGTGATCCCCCTCATATAATGAGTTTTTACATCAAAACTATCCATAAGGCTCGCTTGTTGTTATCCTTCCATGCCTTGCTTACAGGAACAGTCCCGCAATCGTTGCCGACAGCACGCTCACCAGCGTTGCGCCGTACAGCAGCTTGAGGCCGAAACGGGCAACCACGTTCCCCTGCTTCTCGTTCAGGCCTTTGACCGCGCCGGCAATGATGCCGATTGAGGAGAAGTTGGCAAAGGACACCAGGAATACCGATACGATTCCCACAGTGCGTTCGGACATATCCGTGAAGTTGGCCAGGTCTAGCATCGCTACGAACTCGTTCGATACCAGCTTCGTAGCCATGATGCTGCCTGCATCCACTGCCTCTTTCCAAGGTACGCCCATGACAAAAGCAAATGGGGCAAAAATGAATCCCAACAGCTCTTGGAAGGTAATCCCGAAAATGATATCAAAGATGCCGTTGATCATCGCAATCAACGCAACGAAACCGAGGAGCATCGCAGCAACGGTAATCGCTACCTTGAAGCCGTCCATGATGTATTCACCCAGCATCTCGAAGAAGGATTGCTTCTCTTCCTCCTGCACCTCCAGGATATCCTCTTCCTTCTCTACCTTGTAAGGGTTGACGATGGAAGCGATGATAAATCCGCCAAACAGGTTAAGCACAAGCGCGGTCACCACATACCGCGGCTCGATCATGGTCATGTATGCCCCGACGATCGACATCGATACGGTGGACATGGCGGAAGCACACAATGTATACATCCGATGCTTCGGAATGAGGGCAATCTGTTTTTTTACCGAAATAAACACCTCGGATTGCCCCAGAATCGCGGAAGCTACCGCATTGTAAGACTCCAGCTTGCCCATGCCGTTGACTTTACTCAAGACGAGACCGATATATCTTACGATAAACGGCAGTACCTTAATATATTGAAGTATACCAATCAATGCGGAAATAAACACGATCGGCAGCAGGACGTTCAAGAAGAACGGACCATCACCTTCAATGGCAAAGCCGCCAAATACAAACCCGATTCCTGCTCCGGCGTAATCAAGCAACGCTTTAAACGTATTCGCTATCCCCTTAACAAGATACTCGCCGACATTGGTGTTCAGCAGGATAAACCCAAGGATCAGCTGCAGCACAACCATGACAGCCAGCGGGCGATAACGAATGTTGCGCTTATCATTGCTGATAAGGAACGCAAGACCGAATACGACCAGCAAACCTAGTATGGCGATTATAAATTTCATCGTCGTTGTTCCCCCATAGATGATTTTTTGATATGAGTCGGCTACCGAATCATCGAAAACCGGATATTTGCAACATCATTTAGTAGGAAGAGCTGGATTGACCGCCCTCCATAATTTTCACGCCGGAGCTGGCACCGATACGCGTTGCGCCCGCTTCGATCATGCGGTCCATATCTTCCTTGCTGCGCACGCCGCCGGAAGCCTTCACGCCGGTGTTCTCGCCAACGGTTTTGCGCATCAAGGCTACGTCTTCCGGTGTGGCTCCGCCCGTGGAGAACCCTGTTGACGTCTTCACAAAATCCGCTCCCGCTTTCACGGACAGCTGGCACGCACGTACCTTCTCTTCTTCTGTCAGAAGGCTTGTCTCAATAATAACCTTGACCAGGGCTTTGCCCTTTGCTGCATCCACTACAGCCTGAATATCGTTCAGCACAAGCTCATCGTTACGATCTTTGAGCGCACCGATGTTAATGACCATATCAACCTCCGTTGCCCCGTTAGCGATTGCATCCTTCGCTTCAAAAGCCTTTACTGCGGATGTCGTAGCTCCCAGAGGGAAACCGATGACCGTGCATACTTTGACGTTGGTGTCCGCTAGCTGCTCAGCACAGTAGGATACCCAAGTCGGGTTCACGCAAACCGAAGCAAATCCGTACTTTTTGGCCTCTTCCGTAATTTTCGCAATCTCGGCTTGGGTTGCATCCGCCTTCAAGAGCGTGTGGTCGATCATTCCTGCTATATTCATCTGGTTAAAACACTCCTTAATCTGTTTTTTTAGTGATTTGTAAAAGCGCTATCATAACACTTAATCCTTTAGACGGGACCATCATATCACAGCCTTGAACACATGTAAAACACATATTGAAAATATGTTCATTCCGATTTATGGCAATGATATTTATCATTGTTAACTAAAACGACAAGCCCTCATTCAGGAATAATCTAACAATTCCCTCCGTTTACTATGCTCTATACCCGATCAGGGTAAACAGAAACAAAGAATCGGCCTCCTATTAAGCAAGGGTCATCAATTATCTGCGCACAAAAAACACCCCGTCCAGGTAAGTTTGAAGCCGTAACCGGTTCGAATCTCCCTGAACGAGGTGCTGTAAATTTTGACAATATGTCAAACTTTTTATGATAACAAAGCTTGCGCCGTAAACTGGTCCGTCACCAGGATGTTTGCATATTTGCCGATTAGCGCGGCTCGAATGGCATCTACCTTACGCTGCCCGCCTGCCACGAGAATGGATTGCTCCTTGTGGCGCAAATCTTCCAAATCGATGCCCACTGTACGGTTGTTAATATCCTCGCTGCACACCGTGCCCTCCGCATCAAAAAACCGGGAGCAAATATCGCCCGCGCCGATCCGCTGCAGCAGCTTCTGTTCCTCCTTGCTAAGATAGCCAAGTCTGAACAGGAGCGCATCCTCATGAACGGTACCCACCGTGAACATGGCGATGTTCGCTTGTTTGCCTAATTGGATAATCCGCTGGATATGCCGGTCCCTCTCCACCATCTCTTTCAGCTCGGTGGTGTCAAAGATGACGGGCAGCGGCAAATATCTCGCCATCGTGTGGTACGCCTCGGCAAACAGATTGACGATCTCTGCGGCATACGTGTTCACATGCGAATGACTGACGCCGCCCTTCAACTGCACGACCTCGACGCCCCGAACGGGCTTCTGCTGCAGCTGAAGCGCAACGGCATGCATGGTCGTTCCCCAGGTCACGCCGATGATGTCGGCATCCTGGACCGTTTCATGCAGGTAATCGGCTGCCCTTTTGCTGATATGCTTCTGGATTTCACGGTATTCATTAATGGGAGAATAACTCACCAGCACCTGTTCCAGGCCGTACTTCTTCTTTACTCCTTCGCCCAAAGCGTCCAGGTCCTCAAGAGGGTCCACGATGCTGATCTGCACGTAGCCCTGCTCCTTGGCATGCTGAAGAAGCCTGGAGACCGTAGGCCGTGAAACGCCGAGCCTTGTCGCGATATCCTGCTGGCTGTAATCCGACATATAATACAATCTTGCCGCCTCAATGCTAAGGCGCTGTTTATCCTGATCCATGATCCAACCCACTTTTATTATGTCGTAATCGAATTGGGTTCATTATAACTTGATCTGACACAAAATTCGATAGCGTGTTGGAGCTGGCGTATATCTTTAATTAAGGTGATCCTTTACGGTAGTTCAATCCTGCCCACACTTTCATCCCAGTCTGATCAAAACAGCCGATTTATCGTCGGACAATTTAAATCGTGGATAGGTAACACATTCCGGATCGCTATGTTCCAGCGCCACCAGCCAATCGGCATACTCTTTCAGTCCCCGCGACTTAATATTGCGGAACAAAATTTCCTCGGAGGTCCGTCTGCCCCCATTCACCAATTTTTCGGGATAATAGAGTCCATCGGTATGCAGCAGCAGCTCCTCAAGCTGAATCCGGTTAATCTTGCCGTATTCAATAAAATCCTCCGCGTCCGAGCGTCCGTTCAGAACGGAGTAGCCTCTGGCCGTATTCATTTTTTCTTTATTTTTGAGAATCCGGGGCTTCACCAACTCCCATAACTGATCCTTCGACTGGACTCCGGCCAGGATAGCCTGTTCCCAGATTAGCTTGGATTCATAATCTATATGCGCCACATGGTCCCGGGTCACCATGCGAACGGACCCGTCAGCATAGGCACCCATAATCATACAGTCGCCTGATTGAGCATATTCGATATAGTGGTCGGTAATCCGGATCACTGCAATTCCCGCCGTCCATAACTGATCCTTGGAATCGGTCGGTATGCCGTGCGCCTGCATTTCCACTCCCAATATGCGATTGGCCTCACGGGTCAACTGCTCCAGATCACGCTTTTCTTCCGGTGAAATCTGCTCAAAGTATCGCTTTAACAACTGCGAGGCAATCCGTCCGCCAGTCTCCCCTTGTGAGCCTCGAAACGGCATCAATGAAGTGGCCCCGTCTATAACGCCGTATATCTGCAACTGATCGTTGTTAACAAGCGCATCCTCGTTCCAGATACCGCTCCCCTGTATCGACAAATTTTGCACTTTCATCATGTTTCCATATCCCTCCTACGGAACTCCCCCGCATATGATCTCGTTCTCCAATCTCTGTATGACAGGTCAGGGAAGAAGGGGCAGCAGATCGGCCGCCTTCCGCTCCAGATCCGGCCTAAGCTCTATCTCCAAGGCTTTCAGTGTTTCATCGATTCGGTTCCAACGTCTGTAATCGTCAGACGAAGGAGCAATCCCGTAGTAATTTCCGACCAACCGTAACAACATGTTATAATGGGTCCCCTCCGCTGTTTGCCGCGCCAGCGAATCCAGGCTATCTTGACGGATCGGCATATAGCCTGTCGCATCCAGCAAAGTGTCCTGTATATAAGGGGAAGCGATGTGGTTAACAAGCTCCTGCGCCAGTTCTATGTTGCCTCCCCCGGCAAGCACGGCGAAAGCGCTAAAGCCCGGCGAGACTCCTTTGTCCACTGCTCCCGGCAGAGGAACTGCGCCATAATTGAACTTGCCTGCAATATACTTATCCATCCAATGCATATGTTGCGAGCTTGATATCAAAAGCAGAATCTGTCCGTCCATGAATTCACTCAGAGCCAGTCGGTGCTCCAGAGGAAACATCATACCGGAATCAAACACCAGCCTGTTCCATGCCCTGAGAAGCTCAAGCAGCCGCTCTTCCCTCTCCTCTTCTGCCGGATGGCCCCACATATTCAAAAAAACAAAGGCCAAATTTTCATCCACCGCCATTACCTGTTTCCATTTGATGGACGCATTGCGATGGTTCAGACCTCTCACCCAACCTGAAATCTCTGCATTTAATTGCTCGAGATCCGCAAATTCCAGTTCTCTCTGAAAACTCGCGTTCCGGAGCTTGTCTTGATTATAGTAAAGTACCGGAATCGATGCACCAGCAGGCATCGCCCACAGCTTACCTTGAAACGTGAACGCATTGCGGGCCGAAGCCGTTAGGTCCCTTGTCTCGCCGAGCAGTTCGATGGTCTCCAACGCTCCGCCTTCTACCCATTCCGCCAGACCGTAGGCATTGTTCAATTCCGCAATTTGCGGAGCCCGTCCTGCCGAGATGGCAGCCGACAATTCCGAATGCAGCGCCTCATACGATTGGAAGGTGCGAACATTCATCTCCACTTCATGATTACGAGCCTGCAAGGACTTGAATATCGGTTCCCATTCACTGCTGTAAATCCAGCATTCCATTCGCTCGATTTCCTTGATCCTCTGCTCCGGCGGATGCCCGAGCCGCTGGAAATAAGTCGAGTAGACGACCAGACTTCCGACAATAATCAGTACAAAGGCAATCCAGATCAGCCCATTCTTGCTCCAAATCCGATTTTTCCGCTCCAGCATGAACCCCTCCCTTTTTTACATTATAAAAGGAAGCAAGATTGAAGGAGAACTACCAATTGAGCATCGCAAGCCATTAGTTACAAGGACAAACCCTTGCTGCCCGACAACTTATTCGCAATCAGCAGCGATATAAACGTAGTGACCGTAAGAATAGAAGCAAGTGCGGCCCCGGTGCCATAATTGGAGGTGAAAACCTCACTGTAGATCGTGACGGATATGGTGGCCGTTGCTCCATAATACAGAACAAGCGTGGAACTTAATTCATTAATCGTTGTAATCCAGCTGAGGATAGCTCCGGATATAACGCCTGGTGCCATCAGCCGACCCGTCGTTTTGAAGAAAGTATTCATCGGCGGTACGCCAAGGCTGATCGAAGCCTCTTCAACGCTTCGGTCCAGCTGGTGAAGAACCGCCGTACTCGACCTGATGGTGTACGGGATTTTGCGTACCACGTAGGCAATGACAAGGATGATCCATGTTCCGGTCAGCACTATCGGCGGCTTGTTAAAGGCAATGATCATACTTATACCGAGCACGGTGCCCGGCATGATATAGGGAATCATGATGATGCCGTCGATAAAAGCCGTGAATTTGGACCTTCGGCGTACGAGAATATAGGCGATGAGCATGCCCGCAATAACCATGACGATGATGGACAACACAGAATAAGAGTACGTATTCATGATCGCTTTGGGCACACGGAAGAACACTTCTTTATAGCTGTCTAGACTGAATCCGCTATGGAATACCGGTCCCTTTTTCGCAAGGAAGGAGGTCACAAGTACGGTCAGCTGGGGTAAAATGGATATACAGGCTGGAATAAATGCCAGTACGGTCAATAGAACCTTCGGCATCCGCTTCAGCTTCTTCACCGTCGGCGTTCGCATGCCGGTCATGGAATAATTTTTGCGGGATACAAAATACCGCTGACCAAATAAAACGGCCGTTGAGAAAAAGATCATGACCACACTCAGCGTGCTGGCCATTGCGGGATTGCCGCCCATCTCACTGATAAACTGCTCATAGGCCAGAATCGGCAGCACTTTGTAGCCCTGCCCAAGCAGCATTGGCGTGCCGAAATCGGCAAATGAAGCCATAAACACCATCAGTGCCCCTGCCGACAGAGTAGGAAATATGAGCGGCAGCGTCACGGTTCGTAAACGATTCCATGCTGTCATTCCCAGACTCTCGGATGCTTCTTCCAACGAAGTATCGATCGTCTTGAGCGCACCGGATACATACAGGAAAATATGAGGGTAGAATTGCAGAGCAAATACGATGACAATCCCGTGCCAGCCGTAGATAGAAGGAATATCAATCCCCAACTCCCGGATGAACCTCGTAACAAATCCGTTATTTCCCATCAACAAAATCCAGGAATACGCTCCGATAAATGGCGGAGATAGCAGAGACATAATAACCATCATCTGCATCAAGCCTTTGCATTTGATGTCGTACCTTGTTGCGATGTAGGCTAGTGGGGTGCCGATCAGGATCGCCAGCACTGTAGCCAACGCGGATACAAGAAAGCTGTTCAGCAGAGCCTGATGGTAATACTTGAGCTGAAAGAAATCCAGGTAGTTCTGCAGGGTTATGCTCCCGTCCTTGCCGATAAAGCTATTTAACAGCAGGGACACCAACGGGTAAACAATGAACACCAGCATGAAGATATACACACATACGGTTACAAACGTCCAGAAATCCCATCTTCTGAGCAGAAGGCGCTGTCGAACGGTCGGAGACCCGACGGGCTTAAGCTTCGCCTGCACGATAGATCACCTCCAGGCCAACGCTGTCATACATAACGGACCGTTGAAGCTGAAAATCCAGAAACAACCGTTGCTTCTCCTGAAACAGACTTAGTGTTTTGCCCGGATAATCATATACATCGATAAAAATTCCGTTCTCAAGCTTCATTAAGTAACTCACCTTATCGCCCAAGAAACTGACAGCTTGAACGGTTCCTTCAAAGGCAAATGAGGGGGATGGTTCCGCGCTGATCTGCACCTGGTCAGGACGAACTAAAAAAATCACTTTGCCTGAGTAAGATTGTTTGAGTGGCAGCCGCGTCTCTTTGCCGAGCAACCGTATTGTTCCGATTCCGTCGTCTCCTCCCGATTCAGAAGTGCAGGTTCCTTGCAAAAAGTTGGAAGTACCGATAAAATTGGCCACAAACTGATTCTGGGGGTATTGATAGATGTCCCTCGGAGAAGCGATCTGCTGAATGACTCCCTCGCTCAGCACTGCGATCCGGTCCGAAACGGCGAGCGCCTCTTCCTGATCATGCGTCACATAAATGGTGGTGATATTAAGCTCCTTTTGCAATTTACGGATATCGGTCCGCATTTTCACCCGGAGCTTGGCATCCAGATTGGACAGCGGCTCGTCCATTAGCAGCAGTGCGGGACGGATGACAATTGCTCTTGCCAGAGCAATCCGCTGCTGCTGTCCCCCGCTCATGTAACTGGGTATCCGGTCGCGAAGATGGGCTAGCTCCACCAGTTCCAGCGCTTCCATCACCCGGCTCTCGATGTCCCGTTTCGAAATTTTCCGGGCGCGGAGCCCGTAAGCCACATTGTCAAACACACTCAAATGGGGGAAGATCGCGTAATTCTGAAACACCATCCCGATATTGCGCTCATGGGTAGGCACATCATTAATGACTCGGCTGCCAAAATAGATATCCCCTTCCTCCTGTTTATAGAAGCCAGCAATCGTTCGGAGAAGAGTGGTTTTTCCACAGCCGCTCGGTCCCAGCAGTGTAAAAAACTCCCCTTCGTTTATTGAAAAATGCGCATCATTAACCGCCTTATTCTCTCCAAAGTATTTTGTAACATGATCGAATACCACTTGACTCATGAATGCCTCCATATCCGAGAGGACGACTGCCCACGGATCAGCCAGTCATCCCCCCTTGTGCTCTATTCCTTGCCCATCATAATATCGTTGAATCTGCTGATAACGGTTTCTTTGTTATCTGAAGCCCAGCTAAAGTCATAATCAACCAGTTCGATGTCCGCGGTCTGAGGCAGGCCTTCCACCGGGTCTACGTCATCGCGAACCGAGCGGCGCTTAAATTCCTTTTGCACCAGTTTCTGCACATCCTTGCTGACAATAAAATCAATAAACTGCTTCGCTTCATCCGGATTTTTGGTTCCTTTGATGATTGCAGCCCCATCAGGTACAGCCGAAGTGCCTTCGCTCGGATAAATAATGCCGATCTGCGATCCGCCTTCCATGTAACGCAGCGCAGCATCTTCCAGTGTGATGCCGAGAGCAAACTCACCGTCAGGTACGGCGCGTTGGACCAGACTGGAGCCCGACAAAATTTTGCCGTCCATATTGGCCACAAGCTTCTTGACATACTCCCACCCCTGCTCGTCGTCCTTACCGAAAGCCGTCAGCATGGTCACCAATTGCGTATAGGATGAGCCCGACTTGCCCGGATCGGCAAATGCAATCTGCCCTTTCCACTTCGGATCCAGCAGGTCCTCCCAAGATGCAGGCAGCTCATCCTCGGACACCAGCTCTTTGTTGTAAGTGATTACCATCGGGAGAGCGTTAAACGGTGTCCAATGGTTAGCCGGATCCAGATAGCCCGGGAAAATATCCCCCTTCTGGTTTGTTTGGTACGGCTCGAAATATTCACTAAATGACGCCAAGGAATCAGCTCCTCCTGCCCAAAAAATATCCCCGAGCGGATTGCCTGCCTCAGCCTGCACCCGCTTCAGCAATTCCCCTGTACCGCCGGAGATCAGATCGACGGATATACCTGTCCGATCCTGAAACTCTTTGATAATCGGGTTGTTGATTTCGGCTGCATTCGGCGAATAAATGGTCAGCTTTCCCTTACCCGCGCTGGAATTCGAATTGGAATTCGAGGAATCCGACTCCCCCTTGCCTTCGGTTGCAGGAGAGCCACAAGCTGTAATGATACCTAACAAAATGATCACACTGACGATTGCGGTAAGCCATCTTTTCACCATTATTTGTATCCCCCTTATTTGTGTGTTATTTTCCCTTCCACGACTTTACTATACCTGTCAGGCCTCCACCTCTCAACGAGACAAAATTGCATAAATGTTTAATTTTTTGCTTAATTGCGTGAATGTAAGCGTTCAAAAAAAGAAGGCCTTTAGCTTTCAAAGGCCTTCTATATCTGAGACTCTCACATAAATATTACATTCCATGTGATACCATCATCCTTTTACGGTATTCCGTCGGCGTTTCTCCAGTATATTTACGGAAAATTTGACTAAAATAACGGGAATCCTGATACCCCACGGCAAGCGAAACCTCATAAATCCTCACATTCTCGTCCCCCAGCAATCTTTTTGCCTGCTCCATTCTTAACCGAGTTAAATATTCTATAAAGCTAACGCCAAGCCGTTTGCGGAACAGGCGGCTGAAATGGGCCTCGCTCAAGTGAAACCGGGCAGCCAGCTGTTGCAGGCTGATATCTTCGTTAAAATGATGCTGGACATACGCCTCCACTTGCCTGAATCCTTCCGAAAAATGCACGGCAGCATCATCCAGATGTTCGATGTCACCGTATACGGACACCCCGCTCTGTTTACCTGCGGCTCTATGCCTGACAACCTCTAACGCTTCCCGATATGCTCGGTCCAACTGCTCAAGCCCTCCATACGATAGACTTACCCCGACATAGACTGGCGCTTTGCCAAATCCGGTGACGATTTCCTTCAACATATCCACTGCCTCTTCTTCAGCCGGAATAATGCACGCTCTTTGCAGCTCATCTATCATAATCAAGGGACCGTAAATGCGGGTATACAACCGTTCCTTTAAATGTTGCCGCCGCTCCTCGCCGTCTTCCTCCATCTGTACCACGACAACCCGTATCTTCTGTGCGCCAGCGGTCTCATCCAGCCATTCCTTCAGCATCTCCAAGGAAGTCGTATCCGTGATTCCGAGCATGCTGTCATGAATCAGCTTCTGAACAACGAGCGATTCCCTGTCCCTTTTCCAACTCTGCAGCTGCTCCATGACGCTGGCATGCTGCCTCGTCCGGACAAGATCCTTACATACCTTGTCGATTGCCTTTACCAATGTATCGGGATCTGTCGGCTTCAACACAAAATCGGAGGCTTTGAGTTTGATCGCCTGCTGGGCATAAACAAAATCGTCAAATCCGGTAAGAAAAATCACCTTCAGCTCCGGACAGAACTCCTGGGCCGACCATGCCAACTGAAGACCGTTCATGCCAGGCATTCGAATGTCAGAGATGAGAATATCCGGCTGATGCGCCTGAATTTGCTGCACAGCCTGTTCTCCATCCGCCGCTTCACCGACCAGAACACAATTCAGCGCCTCCCAATCGATCGTATGCTTTAATCCTTCGCGGATCATCCACTCATCATCGGCAATCAGAATTTTAAACATCCCTTACCGCCTCCCGTATAATCGGTATACTCAGACTGACTTTGGTCCCTTGACCCGGCAAGCTATCAATATGCAGAACATAGGCATGTCCAAAATGCAGTTCCAGCCTCCGCAAGAGATTATGAAGTCCGATTCCGGTCGTGCTGGTCCCCTCACCGGAAACGTACTCTCCCCGCAGGATTCGCTGCAGTTTATCCGGAGCTATCCCGAGTCCGTTATCCTCCACCACGAACTGCACCCGCTCTCCCGTCAACCGGCCGGAGATAAGCAGACTGCCCTGACCGGATTTCATCTCGAGTCCGTGGTTGATCGCATTCTCCACCAGCGGCTGAATCAGCAATTTGGGGATGCATAAATCCAGAATGCCTTCATCGATCTCCACCGAAATCGTAATTTTATCCCGATAACGAATTTCTTGGATTGTCAGATAATTGCGAATTTGCTGCATATCCTCACGAATGGGGATAACGGTATTTCCTCGCCGAATGCTGAAGCGCAGCAGGCTGCCCAGTGAAACCGCGATGCTGCTGATCACCTCAATCCTGTGAATCCGCGCCATCCAATTGATGGAATCCAGCGCATTGTATAAAAAATGGGGGGTGAACTGGGCATGAATCGCTTTGATCTCCGCCTCCTGCACCTTTAGCTGCTTCTCGTACACCTGGTTAATCAATTCCTTGATCCTCTGAAGCATCCGGTTAAAGCTTCCGCCCAGATGACCAACCTCATCCCGGTACTTGGAATCGAAAGTGACCTCAAGGTCCCCCTTCTCAACCTGCCTCATCAGTCGACGCAGCTTGTGGAGCGGTCGGGTAATATAATCGGACAACAAGAAGGCCGTGCAGTAGGAGATCAGCACTCCGAATATGACAATGAATATCGTGAAATTACGAATGCTGGCGCTCTCACCGGTTAAAGCGCTGACAGGAACCACATTGATCAATTTAAAACCATGGGTATCGGATGTATCGTAAATGACCATGTGTTCAACAGCCTGTTCTTTTATTCGGAAGAATCCCTTTCTTTCTTGCAGAATGGTGGAAAGGTAAGGTTTCTGGAGGCGCGTACCGACCTCCAGTTTGGAGAGATGGCTGGAAATGATATATCCTTTGTCATCCAAAAGATACACTTCTCCCCCGTCATACCTGTAAGCCTTTTCATATTTATCCGCGAGGGCAGGCTCCATAATGTCCACGATGAAATACCCCAGTGGTTTGCCAGTATCAATCTGCTTAAGCAATCGGCCCGAGCTAAGGACCGCCCCGTAATCCTCGAATTTTTTCAAGGAGTAATGGCTATCCCAGACCACATCGCCGCCGGCCAGCCTTGCTTTACGAAAAAGCCCCCAATCCGCGTTATAACGTAGATAGGAGCTTGGTATAAATTTCCCCGTAAAGTAACGGTCGCCGTTCTCTCCGAGCACATACAGCTGGATATCCCATGATTTAAAGCCGAGGAAACTGTTCAAAATGGTAGCGACCGTCTGCTGGTCGCGGTATTTCTCTTCCACGCTTCGAGCTGCCGGCTTGGACAGAATCTCCTGAATATCTTTATTGCTGTACAGATACATGGACAGCTGTTCAATATCTTCGACGAAGTAATTAAGACTGTAGTTGATTTGAGAAAGGTTCTCCAGAATGATTTCATTGGCTTTGGTCTGGATTTCACTGGAGGCTTTACGAATGGAGAAAATGCCTAGCATTGCGAGAGGGATGATCGCAATCAGTAGAAACAGCAGCAACAGCTTAGTCTTCAGCTCCATGGCATGCAAACGATCCATCCAATAGTTCATGACTGGCTCACCCATTTTCACTCGAATTTCAGATTAATATAGCATAAAATATCGAATGCACCAATCCTCTGGCATCAATATACTGATTTATCTCAGAGAGGAGCCCTGATTCCGCAGCTTTACCGTTTATGGCTAGCATGCCCGTTGAATCGGAGAAGCTCTATGTCTTCAGCCAATAAAAATACACCCCTAAGAATTTCATCGGTTAAACCCAAGGTTTAATCCAATCTCCATTTCAAGGGGTGCACTTCAACCCATATACGGATGTCGTCTAGCGAGGCTAAACTTTAGATCAATGCTTTGTACTCCAGCGGAGATACCCGGCCATAGGAGCTCTTCGCGCCTTGGATCGGCGCCGCCCAGGCCACGGCGTTGGCAATTACCTGTTGAATTTCAGGTTGATGGTAAGTAGGGAATGCTTCATGACCCGGTCTGAAATAGAACAACTTGCCGCGTCCGCGCTTGTAGCAGCAGCCGCTGCGGAACACCTCGCCGCCTTCGAACCAGGAGACAAACACCAGTTCATCCGGTGCCGGGATTTCAAAGCGCTCACCGTACATTTCCTCCTGCGGAACCTCGATATATTCTCCAAGTCCGCTTACGATCGGATGGCTGGGATCGATGACCCACAACCGTTCCTTCTCGCCGTCATCGCGCCATTTCAGGGCGCCTGTGTTCGTGCCGAGGAGGCGCTGAAAAATCTTCGAGCCGTGACCGGAATGCAGGACGATGATTCCCATGCCGTCCAATACGCGCTGACGCACTTTTTCCACGATATCATCCCGGACTTCACCGTGAGCCACATGCCCCCACCAGATCAGAACATCCGTTGAAGCGAGCACCTCATCCGTCAAGCCGTGTTCCGGATCATCCAATACGGCGGTGCGTACGACGAACTGTGCATCCTTTCCCAGAAAATCGGCAATCGTACGGTGGATGCCTTCAGGGTAAATCTTA
Organism: Paenibacillus sp. FSL W7-1332; assembly: GCF_037969785.1. Taxonomy (NCBI): domain Bacteria; kingdom Bacillati; phylum Bacillota; class Bacilli; order Caryophanales; family Paenibacillaceae; genus Paenibacillus; species Paenibacillus sp. FSL W7-1332. Next base: position 6,538,918 of record NZ_CP150209.1, read on the forward strand.
GCGATCTGTTCATTATGTCTCTCGTGCCGGTATTCATTCCATACCGTTACATTGATATTAGCCAAGGGTAGTGGCCTCCTTTAATATTGAAATCCAGCGACCTCTTATACATTCATCCTAAGTATAGGCTGTGTTACAATGAACGGGAATGTGTGAAAGTTACTCTTTTTGTACAAAAACGACTTCGCGTTTTTTTGGGAGAGAGGGTGGAATGCGTGCTATCGATGAACGCTGACTATGTGCCGAGAATCAAACTGATGGGATTTGTCTCCTACAAGAACCCCTGGATTCATTTTAAGCGGAACACACACGAGTATATTCTGTATTTCGTGAAGAGCGGCGAGCTTCATATGCGGGAGAACGGCGTTTCCCATGTGCTCAAAAAAGGCGACTTACTGGTCCTTGAACCGCATTTGGACCACGAGGGAACCCAAAAGCATTCCTGCGACTACTACTATATTCATTTTGAACACCCCGATATTCGTCAAGCGCCCGAGCGTCCCTTACCCTTGCTGGCCAAGCAGTGGATCATGGGCGAGAACGAGACGGCAGGCAAGAACGACAGCAGGCAGCTATATTTCCCCAAGACCTGCACGCTAACCCAGAAAAAAAGCCTTCATCATATGTACCATGTCCTCGGCGAAATGCTGCAGCTATATAGGCGGAAGCACTTTAACCGCAGTTTGACCGCGCTCAAATTCATGGAAATGCTGATCGAGCTGTCCCGGGAGAGCCTGTTCGATGAGCTGGAGAAGAGCAGCCCGCATACCAAGTCCTATATGAAGGTGCATGCACTGCTCGACTACATCCATGAACATTACGCCGAGAAAATCATCAGCTCGGATATCGAACAGCGCTTCGAATGCAATTATGATTACATCAATCGGGTATTCGCCAAGCTTACCGGTCATACGATCATGCGATATGTGAATCAGGTACGAATCAATCATGCAAAGGAATTAATCGAGGCCACGCACCTTAGCTTCGGTGAGATCGGGTATCTGACCGGCCTGGAGGATCCATTCTATTTCAGCAAGATCTTCAAAAAATACGTCGGCATGTCCCCGAATCAATACTATAAGCAGGTCCGCGAGAAGGAATAAGCTTGGCTTACCCGTTGCTGGCTCCCTGCGTTATGGTCGTCGTATCGTCGTGGATAGAACCAAGGAAGCGTTTAACGGTTGACCTTCGGCGTTGGGGATAACCCGCCACCCCTCCAAGTTAATAGGGAGTTATCCTTGCACTTCTCCACATTTGTTCACAAACGCTGGATAACTTCCCTGAAATAAAATATCGGAAATTCAGTTTGTGTGGAACGAACGGGGATAATGTTCATAACTCTGTGTATAACGAACTTATTCAAGATGTTATGCACAGTTCTTCCGGTGTGAGGTAAGTCTTTTGTGTTAATTATCCACATGCGTTGATTTGGATTTTTCCGCATGAACCCGGAATCATGGCATATAAAAAAAAGCGAGAACAGGGAAGCCTCCTCCCTGTCTTCGCTTTTTAATAGTAAGGTGCCCGTCCGCTCATAAAGACGTCGATATCTAAAACCACCCTTTACATAGCTTCGAACGGCTCCCTTCTGCTCTCCCTCGTTACTTGCGCCCGTAATCGGCCTTAATCTCGCCCCAGCTCTTCGTTTGCCATTTCAGCACCTTGTTCTCATATGTATTGGTTCGAAGCCAGTGCTCGGCCCGGTCCACCAGATCCCAGATCTCTTGGGTTGACTCATCGCGCGGAAGCGTGGAGACCACCTTCTTCTGCTTCAGCCATTTGAGCGCATTCATGGAATCGCTGTACACCGTCTTGGTGCTGCCGATTTTCTTCAAATAAGCCAGTGCGTGGACGATGGCCAGAAACTCGCCGAGATTGTTCGTTCCCTTCGAAATCGGTCCGCATGAGAACAGAATATCTCCCGTCTGCGTATCCACGCCTTTGTACTCGACGGGTCCCGGGTTTCCTCGCGTCCCCACATCTACGGAAATGCTGTCATAATCGATCTCACCCGGTTCTTCGGCAGCAGATGCGCTGCTTCGCTTGTAGTTTTTGGAGCCTGAGCTGCCCGATTTGCCTCCGGACTGCTGCCCCCAGTAATTTTTATAACCGGCCGCATAGGCCTGTTCCGCTTCGCTCCGGGATTCAAACGCCTTGAACTTCGCACCTGTAAACTGATTGACCTGCTGCTGGCAGTCGCCCCAGCTTGTATAAATTCCGGGCACTTTACCTACCCAGACTACATAATATTTTTGCTTCGCCATCCTAAACCTCCATCCTGAACTAACCTCTCTAGCGTACTATATCACATCCTCCGAAACCAACAAAAAAAGCGCCATCGTCTCCGATCCGCTTTCTGTGTTTGATCTTATTCAATTGTTCCTGTTTCGTCGGCTTTACTCTCACATGCTGTGACAGCGCACTATAATCTTCGTTGGTCTTTCTCATTGAGACGGCTGACCATGTTCCGGCACGTTCCGCTTTGCGGAGCGCTTTTTGCGTTTTGGTACGGGCCATAAGGCTCACACTCCTTGTATTATAGAATTCCCTTATATTGTACGGCAAAATGGATGGGAATGGAACAAAAGGCAGTCTGGGATTTCCTCTCCTTCTTCAGAAAACCTATGATATAATACGGAATCATTGGAGATTAGGCCAATTAAGATAAGAGGGGTTGAAGCGATATGAAACTAGAGCGGCTCATATCCATGATTTACATGCTGCTGAACAACGAGATCCTGTCCGCGTCTGCCCTGGCAGAGAAATATAACGTGTCCCAGCGAACCATATACCGCGACATTGATGCAATCTGCGCAGCCGGCATTCCCGTTGTATCGTATCAGGGAGTGAACGGCGGTTATGGCATTATGGAGCAATACAAGATGGACAAAAGCTTGCTTGGCTCCTACGATGTCAGCGCCTTGATCACCATCCTGCACAGCATGTCCACGGTGTTTGAGGATGAACGGGCCATGGATACCATTCAGCGTTTGCAGACCATTGATCGTTCCGCCAATTCGGCATCGCAGGGATTGTCCATGGATATCGGGAGCTGGCGCTCTTACAACGAAAGCCTCCGACTTCTTCGCCGCGCCATTACCGACAAGCATGTGATCTCCTTTCAATACATAAGCGCCAAGAATGAACGCATTCACCGTAAAGTCGAGCCCCTGCGACTCATGTATAAATTCGGCTCCTGGTATTTGTACGGTTTCTGCAGAACAAGGGCCGATTACCGCGAATTTCGAATTTCGAGAATATCAGAGCTGTCTCCCTCCGCCGAGCCCTTTTTGCACCAGCATTCGGAGGAGCACACGCACGGTCCTCATCTTCAAGAGCAAAATCCGCACGACCGAGGGGAGCAGCATCCCTGGGAGCCTTCATCCGATGCGATGGAAGTCATCATTCACGTATCCCCCCGGGCCTTGGCCAGAGCGATGGATCAATTCTATGATGTACAGCGGGAATTTTTTGAAGACGGCTCGCTCCGTCTCACGTTCAAGGTCCAAGATCCGGATTCCTGGTGGTTCTGGTCGACCCTGCTAAGCTTTGGTGAGGATATCGAGATCCTTGAGCCGGCTTGCTTAAGGACGCTCATGCAATCCAAATTAGAAAAAATGCTGCAGGTATACACAAAAGTATGACAGTCCGCTGTCATACTTTTTTATTTACAATGTTCCCAAGAAAGCAATAACGAAGAAGCCAAAGGGGACGATCACGATGAATTATCCTGTAAAAATGTATGAGTACCATGTATGGGCCAACCAAGCGATATTCAACCGTCTGCTGGAGCTGCCGGGGGAATTGCACAATCAGAAAATAACGAGCATTTTCCCAACCGTATCCGAGGCGTTGATTCACATTTACACGGCGGATCTTGGATGGATCAACATTTTGTCCGGGATGGATATGCAGCAGGCTTTAACAGAGACCTTCCAGCTTCGGGAAGAGCTTGAGTCCATTTCACTGGAGGACCTAAACCTCCGGTTTATCGAACTATCCGAACGATTCACGGCCTTTCTGGGCCAAAATCCTGACCTGGAACGGATGATCCGATTGGATAATCCTTATGCCGGGATCCGGGACACCCGCCTCTCCGAGATCATGCTTCATGTCGTGAACCACGGCACCTATCATCGTGGAAATATTGCTGCCATGATGCGCCAGCTCGGAAGCTCCTCCGCGATGACCGACTACGCTTTTTTTTGGTACCAGAGTGAACCGGAGTTGGTGCTTGCCTAAATAACTCGCAGCAATATCGGCAATCCCCTGATCCGAATTCCATACCGGTTCAGGCCGGCAAAAGCCGCAGCCAAAAAGCCTGCTCCGAACGGTCCGAAGCAGGCTTTCCTGTTTCTAGTTAAAAGCGTGCTACAATTTGCGCCCCTCCGTCAATCGTACCCAGAAGCCGCCTTTAAAGCTCTTCGGTTCATGAGAGATAATGAACGCCTGCGGCGACATTTTGGATAGTGACTCCATCAACCGCCGCTCATTCTTCCGTTTCACGAGAACTTGAAGCACGAGCCGTTTGCCATCCTTACCGTCCGCTTCCCAGGCAGTCACGCCATACCCCTTCTCCCGCAGGTTCATCGCCAGGTTCGTCTCAACGGAATTCACGATAACCTGTACCACGATGTACCCGAGTGCCAGATACTCTTCGATCCGACTGCCGGCATATACGCCAAGGCCGAAGCCCAGGCAATAGGCCGCCATATTAAAGGGATTGTCCAGATTTTGCAGGACGAGATTAAGGCCGAGCAAGTAAACGAATACCTCCAGCATGGCCAGGAGAGAGGCGATCCCTCTCCTGCCTTTGATCATCAGAATCAGACGCAGCGAAAAGATCGAGACATAAACCACGTTGATGCCGATGATGGAGCCGATAAGTGACAGCGAGATCATAAAGAATCGCGGGTGGCGATGTACTCTGGTCTTGGCTTCTGGCCCGAATACGGCTGCTTGACCTTATTCTCCACGCTGTTGTAAACCATAAAGATATTGCTGCGCGGCATCGGCGTAATATTGCTGTTCGAACCGTGCATAATATTGCAGTCAAAAATCACGATTGAACCGGCTTTACCGACAGGCGTGTCGATACCGCTTTTCTGCACCATGCGTGTCAGGCTGTCATGATCCGGAACGCCGTATTCCTGTTTGCGCAGGGAATCCTTGAAGTGATTCTCCGGCGTTTGGCCGATGCAGGCCACGAATTCCTTATGCGATCCAGGCACAACCATAAGCGGTCCGTTATAAGAGTAGTTATCCTCCAGAGCAATGGAGCAGCTCAAAGCTCTCATACGAGGCATGCCATCCTCAACATGCCATGTTTCGAAATCAGAGTGCCAATAGAACTCTTTGCCCGTGAAGCCCGGCTTGTAATTAATCCGCGATTGATGGATATACGTCTCGCTTCCCAAGAGATACTCCATGATCGCCAAGAGTCTCGGATGCCGGGACAGCTTCTTGAACACTTCATGGCTCTCGTGCACCGCAAAGACCGATCGAACTTCGTTCCCACCCGGCTCCCGGATCACTTCATCCTTATCCAGCTCTCTTGCCGATACCTGCAAACTGCGGGCTTCCGCCTGATATACCGACAGCTCCTCTCGACCAAAGAAGTCTTCCAGGAATAAATATCCGTTGCGCTCATAGAAGTCGGATTGCTCCTGCGTTAACGCAGCATCCGGCGTCCATTCCGAATGAACGACAGGATCCTGTCTCTTTAGGATCCGGGGTTCCGAATGCACTCTTGAAGGATAAACGTCCAGTTCTTTTTCCTGAAGGGCCGACACATGATTATTACTCATCGCATATCATCTCCTTAGTCCAAAATTGGGGCAAGCAGCGGGTAGGTTCCTTCCTCGTCATGAACTTCAGCGCCTGTAAGCGGCGGATTAAATACGCAAACCATCCGCATCTGCGAACGAGCTCTCAAATAATGCTTCTCGTGACCGTCCAGCGCATACATCATGCCTGGGGAAATAGGGTACGTTTCACCCCCGACAATCTCGATTTCCCCCTCGCCTTCGATGCAGTACACGGCTTCGACGTGGTTTTTGTACCAGATCAGCGTCTCCGTTCCCGCCTTGATGAGGGTATCATTGAGCGAGAAGCCCATGCCGTCTTTTGTAAGCAGAAGCCTCCTCGAGTTCCATGTCTGGGTATCGATATCGTCTTTGGTATCCACGATCTCTTCCAAATGTTTAACAATCATGACAACCTCTCCTCTGCTGCTAATTGTTTCATACTGTTCTCAAATATCCCCAATCCCTCTGCCAATGTGTTCATTTCAATCGTAAGCGGCGGCATTAGCTTTGCCACTTCGCTATACGGACCGGACGTTTCCATAATCAGTCCATGCTCGAAGGCCATCTCGGACAGCCTGCCTGCGAGCTCCGGCTTATCGAAAGCAACCCCCTGAATCATGCCTCTGCCGCGGATTTCGCCGCCGAGCTGAGGATAATACTTCACAACGCCTTCCAATGATTGGCGAATCCGATTTTCCCTGATGCCGATATCAAGCTGAAAATCTTTCGTTTTCCAATAATTCAGCGCTTCGGCTGCGGCAACGAATCCGAGATTATTGCCCCGGAAGGTACCGTTATGCTCCCCCGGCTCCCAAATATCAATCTCCGGTTTGATCAGCGTAATCGCCATCGGCAAGCCAAAGCCGCCAATCGATTTCGAGAGGCATATGATATCCGGTTCAATACCGGCATCATCAAAACTAAAGAACGGACCGGTTCGGCCGCAGCCCATCTGGATATCATCCAAAATCAGCAGCATTCCCTTATCCTTGCAGATGCGCGCAAGCTTCTGCAGCCATTCCCGGCTGGCAGCGTTCAATCCGCCTTCCCCCTGCACCGCCTCGACGATCACTGCGGCCGGCAGCGGAATTCCGCTTCCCGGATCATCCAGAAGTTTCTCCATATATGCCATCGTATCCACGTCGTCACCAAAGTAACCGTCATACGGCATAAACACGGAGTGACTTAGATCCACGCCGGCACCCTGGCGCTTGAAGGAGTTGCCGGTTACCGCCAGCGATCCGAGCGACATGCCATGAAAGGCATTCGTGAAGCACAGAACGGTGCTGCGCCCTGTCACTTTACGGGCGATTTTGAGCGCGGCCTCTACGGCATTCGTTCCGGTCGGACCGGGAAACATCACTTTGTGATCCCACCCGCGCGGCTTCAGGATGACCTCCTGAAATCGGGTCAGAAACGTTTCCTTCGCACCCGTAGCCATATCCAGGCTATGCGTGACGCCATCCTTCAGGATGTAGTCGACTACCTTCTCGCGAATCTTCTCACTGTTATGTCCGTAATTCAAAGCCCCGGCTCCCGCAAAAAAATCAATGTATTCATTCCCCTGCGTATCCCACAGCTTCGCATTTCGGGCCTTGTCAAAAACCGTCTGAAAGCTCCGGCAATAACTTCTTACTTCCGATTCCAGCTTGTTAAACACAGTAAGCTTCGGTTTCTCCATGACTTGGTTGTCCATAGTTCCCTCCAATTGTTTAAATGTCATTGAAAAAGGGGCCAATCACGAATAACGGCTCATCTTCATGGGACGTTCCATCGGGGAACATCTCTGCTCCATAACCTACGGTTACGGTGCTGGGAATGGATTTCTCCTCGGCATAACCGAGAAACAAACGACGGGACGCCATGTTACTCGGCGATACCGTAGCTTCAATGTAACGGACGCCATGGCATGCCTTCTGATTCATCAGATTTGTCAGCATTGCCTTTGCAACGCCTTGCCTCCGATGCGAATTAGCAACGGCCACTTGCCATACGAACAGCGTCTCCGGATTGCGAGGAGAACGGAAGGCGGAAATAAAACCGATGATATCTCCTTCATGCTCGGCAATCATGCAGGTATCATGGAAGTAATCTCCAAGCAGCATGTAGCAATAGGGAGAGTTCAGATCAAGCGATCCGGTGTCGCGTATAAGCTCCCACACCCGGGTACCATCCCGGGCTTTCGGTCTTCGGTAAACAATTTCGGTATCGGTATCCACAGCCATTCTATACAATCACCTCTTTCCAGAACTAATTTCCGTTGGAACGGAATCGCTGCAGGAAGCTCTGCAGCCGCTCGCTCTGGGGATTATCGAATATCTCCTCCGGCGTGCCCTGCTCAACGATCCTTCCCTCGGCTCCGAAGATGACGCGGTCCGCGATTTCCTTCGCAAAATCCATCTCATGCGTAATCAGCATCATGGCCATTTCGCCTTCCTCCGCGATTTCCCGGATGACCTCCAGCACTTCGCCGACCAGCTCGGGATCAAGCGCCGAGGTCACCTCGTCAAACACCATAACCTTTGGCCGCATGACCAGCGCTCTGGCGATGGCAACCCGCTGCTTCTGGCCCCCGGACAGATTGGACGGGTACATCTTCAATTTGTCGGCCAAACCGACCTTACTGAGCATGGAGACGGCCCGCTCCTCCGCCTCCTCCTTGGATAAACCCAGCACTTTGCGCGGGGCCTCCGTCACATTCCGAAGCACGTTCATGTGCGGGAACAGATTGAAATGCTGAAAGACCATGCCGACATTGCAGCGCATCCGTTGCAAATGCTTTTCATTGGCCCGAACCAGCTTGCCCTTCTCTTCCATATGCCAGAGCAGCTCACCATCAACCTCGATGGTTCCCTCGGTGGGTTCTTCCAGCGTCATCAGCATCCGGCCCATCGTTGTTTTGCCCGATCCGCTTGGACCGATCACAGCCACCTTTTCTCCAGGCTGCATCTCCAGATCGATGCCTTTAAGCACCTGTAGATCACCAAACGACTTGGTCACGCCGGTATATTTCACAATCGGCTTTGTACCCGTAGCGGTAACGGGATTTCCCTCCTGCTGCGGCACCTTCGACGCTTCCGCCTGCTCATCGATCACAACGGCATTCAATTGATTCCCTCCTTTTATTTTCCACGCTGCAGATTCATGCGTTTTTCCAGCCTTTGCACAAGCAATGAGGCGATATAACTGATGACCAGGAACAGAATCCCGACCATCGTATACGGTTCAAATGCACGGAACGACTGCGACACGATATTTTTGGCCGTCAGCATCATCTCCACAAGCGTTATGGCGCATAGAATCGGCGTCTCTTTAAACATAACAATCAAATAATTACCCAGTACCGGAATGATCGGCGGCACCGCTTGCGGCAGGATAATACTTCGCCAGGTTTGGGCTTTCGTGTAATTCAGTGCTGTGGCAGCCTCCCATTGTCCCTTCGGCACTCCCTCGATTCCGGATCGGTACACCTCGGACAGATATGTGCTGTAATGCAGCCCGAGACCGATCACCCCGGCATAGAAGGCCGGAATGGAGATTCCGGTAAGAAGCGGCAGGCTGTAATACAGGAAGAAGACCTGCACCAGCAGCGGTGTATTGCGAATGAATTCGATCATTCCTTTGGTTATTAGTGACAGCACCTTAAACCGACTCCGCGCTGCAAAAGCAAGCAGCAATCCGATGATCAATGCCACCGCGAAAGCGCAGATCGTCACCCATACCGTCATTTTTAATGCACTCAAGAGCTGGGGCAGGATATCCCATACATAGTTCCAATCCCACATGACTATAACCTCCCCGCTGTCCATTTACGCTCCAGCAGTCGAACTGCCAGCGAAACGAGCGTAGCAATGACAAAATACATGAGGAGCAGCAGCACCAGAATCTCGGTCGTCCAGGAGATGTAATTATTGCGGAGCACCATCGCCTGATACGTTAAATCCGCCATCGTGATGAAATAAACCAGTGAGGTGGATTTGATGAGCTCCACAAGCTGATTCCCGAAAGGGGGAAGCATTCGCAGGGACGCTTGAGGCAATATGACATTCCACAGTCTTTGCCAAGGCTTCAGATTAAGCGCTACAGCGGCTTCCCATTGTCCTTTCGGAACGGCCAACACGGCGCTGCGAACGATTTCCGAGCCGTATGCGCCGAAGTTCAGCCCGATCGCGAGGATCGCAGCCAGCATTTTCGGAAGCTCGACGCCGATGAACGGAAGGGCGAAATACAACCAGAACAGCTGCACCAGCAAGGAGGTCCCCCGAAAGACTTCCACGTACCCGGCTGTCAACGTGCGAATGATCCACAGCTTCGACAGTCGGCATAACCCGGCTGCAAAGGACATCACGACCGCAAGAATGGCTGAAAAGAAAGCAACTACAATCGTGATCTCCGCCCCTTTCAACAGCGTAGGGAGAAAATCAATCCACGAATTCGGCATGCTATTCCCCGCAAAGGGCAGCGGCCGTCATCTCGCCCGGGAGCTCTTCTTCTGTGAACCCGAACTTCTGCAAAATTTCCAGCAGCTCGCCCGACTCCTTCATTTTTTGAAGCTCCGCATTATAAGCCTCCTGGAACTCGGTATCCGCTTGGCGGAAAGCCGTAGCTCCATAACCGCGAACGCTTTCGCCGTCGATGATCGGCTGCTCGAAATCAGCCACGCGTTCGATGCTGTCGTCGCTGGCCGAATCCAGCATCGCCTGCAGGGACGGCCCCGTCATGGTAATTGCATGCACCCGGTCTGCCTGAAGGGCGCTAATGGCCGAGGCTTGATCGGGGACCTGCACAATCCGGTCCGTAGGAATACCGGACTTTTCCATGTAGCCGATTTCGACCGCACCGGTCATAACGGCGACTTTAGCTTGGTCATGATTGGCAATATCCTCATAACTTCCGAGTCCCAGCGGATTCCCTTGCTTCACCGCAATGGCTTCCCCGATGCTGTACTCCGGATTAGCAAACAATACGGCAGAGCAGCGATCCGGATTAATGAACATGCCTGCGGTAATTAGATCAAACCGCTCGGCCTGCAGTCCGGCAACCAGCGATCCGAATTCCGTAAGCTCTCCCCTCATTTCCTTGATGCCAAGCCGCTCCAAAATAACCCTCGCAATCTCAACCGCTTCTCCTGTCAGCTCCCCGTTGGCCTCTTTATAGGCATAAGGCTTCTCATTCGCAAATCCCACGGTGATATACCCCTGCTCAATGGCTTGCTCCAATGTACTCCCTTTGTCGCCGCAAGCCGCAAGCGACACCCCCATAATCAATGACAACATCAGTACAACCACTCTCTTCAAAACTTCCCACAACCTTTCATTATGACTTTGGTATTCTTAAAAATGGCATGTTGAAATTATCCATGTTAACACATATGTTAACTAGGATTTAAGCATATTCAGATACCTTGCATGGGTCGGACCTTCAGGGAAGATGATTCATCCATCTCCTTCCACGCTTAAACCCAATGCCATCTGACCGATTTAATTGGTTTTGGTTAAACATTTGCAGGCCTTGCCCCTCCTCTTTAGCAGAATACAAAAAGACCACCAAACAGGGGATCTAGACATAGCTCCGCCAGCAGGGGGTCAAAAAATAGAGAAAAGGCCCCTAAAGAGAATTAAGGGCCTTTGTTATGAACATCCATTATGTATGCAAGACCCATCCACTGCTGACGAGGTTAGCTGACGGACTCGGGTAAGATGGTACCCTACACTCGTGATTCCAAGTGACTCGCCCCTGATGAAACTGGTTCCCCCGCTTTCCGGAAAATGTATGCCGGAAACTAAGCGTGTGTCCATGATAAAGGGAACTTCAGGAAAAGTCAAACCCCTTTAACCGCTTTTTCTGGAAATTCAGAGGCGGAAGTTCCGCTCTTCCAGGGCCTATGACAAGCATGAAAAATGCCTCATTCAAGCCTCTCCCCCAACGATGTAGTAATTTTATTCCAGTCTCATTTTTCGCTATATAGCAGGCATTTGCCATGCCTCCCTTACTCATTCATGTGGTGGATCGTTTATGCCATGAATTACATTCGGATTGTGAAAGCTTTCCCCACACATTTACGGCGTAAATACAGCGCAAATTTTTTTTTGAACCGCTGCGTACCGAGCCTATGAATATCGTAGGGAAATCCGAAATTCATCCTATAGTTTTGCTATTCGTCAATAGATGAATGCCTCCGAGGCTAGCGTACATTCTGGAAATTATAGGTGTTTATCTATCATTTATGCGCTATTAACCCATGCCGTACCGAGAGTATTTGCGTAGTATAGAACAAATCTAAAGGAGGTGCTTCATTTGGAACGTTCTTCTAGAAAGAGAAAATTGTGTGCTCTTAAAAAAATAGAGAAAAAAGTCATTCATGCGAAGAAAAAGCATTGCCCGTCTCATGGTCATGGTGATCATAAAGGCCACGGAGGTCGTAAAGACCATGCTTGTATTGTTAAAAAGCGTCGATGCCCAAAAGCTATCCGTGGACCTGTAGGTCCTCAGGGTCCTATCGGACCGGTTGGACCGGTCGGACCTATCGGGCCTGTGGGACCTGCCGGACCGACAACTGGTATTGCAGGACCTGCTGGACCTGCTGGACCTGTCGGGCCTGTCGGACCTGCGGGACCTACTGGAGCTACTGGAGCTACTGGGGCAACAGGGGCTACAGGAGCAGCCGCCGGAGGAGCCATCATCCCATTCGCATCCGGCATACCGCTTGCTCTGACCACCGTTTTAGGCGGATTAGTCGGATCCGTTGGTCTCGTAGGATTTGGTAACTCGGCCAATACGTTTACGCTGGCTGGCGGTACGATTGACCTCACTGGAGCCGCTGGAACTCTGCTTAACATGGCGTTTAACACGCCACGAGCCGGTACCATCACTGGCATCTCCGCTACCTTTAGCACTACTGTGGCGCTTTCCCTGCTGGGAACTACCGTTACAATTACAGCACAACTGTACAGTGCGCCGGCTACAAGCAACATTTTCGCACCGGTACCAGGCGCTCTTGTTACGCTTGCTCCGCCTCTTACGGGCGTTCTCGCTCTCGGTACGGTAAGCAACGGCTTCGTAGAAGGCCTGGCTATTCCGGTGCCGGCCAATACACGCCTGTTAATGGTATTCTCGGCAACCGCAGCTGGCGCAACACTTGTCACTGCAGTGGCAGGTTACGGCAGCGCTGGTGTCAGCATTATATAAGTTTCGTTTTCCACCTGCAACAAAAAGCCCCGATTTTATATCGGGGCTTTGCTTTATTTACACGGCTGTATATCCGCCATCCACCAGCAAGCTCGTGCCTGTAATGAAGGACGCATCTTCACTGGCGAGGAACAACACGGCTTTGGCTACTTCTTCCGGCTGTCCCAAGCGGCCCATCGGATGAAGGCCGACCAGGTGCTGGGTGATCGCTTCCGTTCTTCCCTGAATAAGAGGAGTATCGATATATCCCGGACATACGGCATTAACCCGGATCCCTTTAGGAGCATAATCTGCGCTCATCGACTGGGTTAACAGCTTAACGCCTCCCTTAGCGGAAGCATAGGCGGTAACGCCCGCTTTTCCGACATGGCTATGGATTGAGCCGCAGTTTACGATCGCCCCTCCGGTTCCTTGGGATAACATTTGCTGGATTACATATTTATCGCACAGGAACACTCCTGTCAGATTAATATCAATCGTTCTTTGCCAGTTGTCCATCGACAACTGATCGGCAGGAGCATCATGAGCAATGCCTGCATTGGCGAACAATACATCGACACGGCCAAAATGCTCAACCGTCTGCTTCACCATATTTGCAACTTCCTGTTCTTGGGTTACATCCGTTTTAACGAACAGCGTTTCAAAGCCTGCCCCTCTTAATTCATCGGAAACTGCTTGTCCCCGGTCCGAATAATCCGCGATAACAACCTTGGCTCCCTCTTCCACAAAAAGCCTTACCGCTGCTTCGCCGATCCCGCTGGCGCCTCCCGTTACAATGACAACCTTGGATTCAAACTTCATTTGTCGACCACTCCTATTTTGTGAATTCATCATATCAGCCCCACATTCATGTAGAGTTTGCATACTTCAGGCATGATATTCCACAAGCCCCTTTTCTTTCTTAAACCTACGTAGTATCGAATGACGGCATATGAATTCATAACTTGATATTCGCTGCGTCCTAACCTTTTTATCCGCCCGTCCGTTGTTATACCGGCCACTCGATCGTAAACATCTCTCCCAGTGCAGAATAGATGTTTCCCGCCATACGGCTGACAGGCTTCAACTTGGCAGCGTCAATCCGGCCTTGCTCGTATAGCTCCTCCGAAACATGAAAGCGGACTACGCGGGCAATCAGCAGATCGGCAGCAGGCAGCTGATCCGCGCCATTCAACGTGACCACCTGCTCCAGCACGCATTCCATGCGAATCTTGGATTCCAGAACGCCGGGAACCTTAACAACCTCGCTTACGACGGGGGTTAGTTTGGTTCGGTCAAGCTCACTCTCGTCCGGAGGCAGGTTCGCCGCCGTTTCATTCACGGCCTCAACGTTGTCTTCGTCCACGATGTGGATGACAAGCTCGCCGCTTTGCATGGCATTTCTCGCTGTATCCTTCGCCGTGCCGTTCTTCCGTTGAACGGAAACGGACAGCATGGGCGGATTGCTCGTCAGAATGGAGAAATAACTGAACGGCGCGGCATTCAGCACACCTTCCTCCGATAATGTCGTAACAAAAGCGATCGGCCGCGGAACAACGCTCCCGATCAGCAGCTTGTAGATGTCCCGTTCGCTTTGAGTATTCGGGTCTATGGATATCACTTGAGTTGCCCCTCTCCTGTATTTTTGACTTCTATAGGCTCCAGACCTTCCTCAATACGGGATCGCTCCGGTTCAAACCAGGCAGGAAGTTTCAATTGCTCCCCCAGCGAGTCCAGATCTTCATCCACCGTAAAACCGGGCGGATCGGTTGCGATCTCAAACAAGATTCCCCCTCGTTCCCTGAAATATAACGATCTGAAAAAGTTGCGATTCTTAATCTCTGTTGGCAAAAAGCCAAGTTGTTTCACCCATTCAAGCCAATTGCCGTGCTCCTCATCATCTTGAGCACGCCATGCAATATGATGGGTCGTTCCAGCGCCTCCGGCTCCCAAAGGGATATCCCGCATCGGCAAATCAATCACGTTGCCGAAGGGCCCGGCTGACTGAAACCGTGCATAATTAACGTCCTCTCCCATGAAGGTCAGTCCCATGACCTGCTCCAGCGCCTTCTTCGTTTCCTCCCATTTGCTGCTGAACAGGACCGCGCCGCCAAACCCTTTGATCGCCGTATCCGGAGTAATACCGTCCACAGACCAGCCGTTATTCGGCCCTTCCTCCCTCTCAACCAGCTCAAGAGAAAGTCCATCGCGATCGGAGAACTGAAGATAATGCTCGTTAAACCGAAATGCTTTCATGACAGAAACGCCAAAGCTCCGCAGCCGCTGTTCCCAATAAGGCAGGGCACCTTCAGGGACAACAAATGTTGTATACCCAACCTGCCCTCCTCCACGTATCCCTCTTCGTGAAGCAGAAGACGGAAAGAAGGTGATAATGGTCCCCGGATGCCCCTCCTCATCCCCGAAATACAAATGGTAAACCTCAGGCGTATCGAAATTGACCGTCTTCTTGACCATTCTGAGCCCAAGCACACCCGTATAAAAATCAACATTTTTCTGCGGATCCTGCGCATAAGCGGTAATATGATGAATGCCTGCCGTTTGTAATGCCATATCCATCAACTCCTCATCGTTTCGTGTCCATACCGAGGTTTCCCTACATGATTTTCGGTTCGTATGATATACATAATCTTTAATTTTAATATCTTTAATTAAAGATTATATTTTTTTCATACCATTGTCAAGCGGCCCTTCACATCCAGGACAGACAAAAAGCCGCCAAGAACGATTCCACGCTCTTAGGCGGCTCCAGTATGCAGCTTCGGCCACATGTCTATCCCGCGTTTATGCTTTTTGCCATTTTTCCTTAAAGAACAGCTGATACACTCTGGTTACGATAATCTTAATGATCATGTAAATCGGTACCACCAGCAGAATCCCTATAATTCCGCCCAGATCCTGTCCCACCAGAACCAGGATAATGATCGTAATAGGGTGAATTGCCAGTTGTTTGCCGAAGATATACGGACCGATCAAGTTATCCTGAATCTGCTGGGCTGCCAGAATGACAACAAGCGACCAGATCGCCGTCCCCGGGGATTGGATGAACCCGATGATCACAATCGGGATCGAGGAAAGAATAGCTCCAATAAACGGTATGAAATTCGCAATGACAGCGACAACCGTCAGCAGCAGCGCATAAGGCAAACCAATAATCAGGAACCCGATATACATCAAGACGCCCAGTGCCAGATTGATGAGGACCCGGCCCACGATAAACCCTTTGAGCGCGTTATTGATTTCATCCAGCACCGACGCGCCCACTTCCTTGAAGCGGTCAGGCAAAAAGCTGACAATCATCTCCCCGAACTTTCCGCCTTCCTTCAGCATGTAGTACAGCATGATCGGGAACGTAAATAAAACGATGGCAAAACTCGAAACAAACGAAAACAGGTTCATAATATAATTCGTGAGGAACGTGAAGCCTTGGTTCAAATAATCGGTTAGCTGTGTAAGCGGATTGGAGTTCTCCGGGAATATATCCTTGAAGAAGCCGTTATTCTCCCATTCCTGCAGCTGCTCGCCAAGCTTTGCAAACAAAGCGGGGGCATTCTGTACAAGAGCCACGATCTGATCCCGCAGGGATGGCCATACTCCAATAATAAAACCTGTAAGGATACCTGCAAACACGACATATAAGAGCAGAATGGCCAGCGAGCGATTTAGCTTGCGCTTTTCGAGATAATCAACCAGCGGCCTGAGCAGGTAATAGAAGAATCCGGACAGCATCAGCGGCACGAGGATGATCGAGAAGAACGAAAGTACCGGTCTGAATATAAAATCCACCAGCGACCCCAAATAAATAATAATGAGAACCAGGATCACGGCAAGACATAATTTGAAAAACTTGTTCATTTTCAGCAAAAAGCATGCCCCTTCTCCTATTTTTTTCACCATCGTATCATGACCATGTATCCATATACAAATCGCTCCCATCTGCACTGTTCAGAGTGTCGCATCCTAAGGTGCTATCGCTTTTATAACCATTCCGTTCACTTCATCCTGGAGATATATACTTCTCCTAACGCCTCACGTATAATATGTAGGATTGCAAGGGTAAGGCTATAGTGTAGGAGGATATTATAAAACATGCATGTTACATCCATCATTCTTGGTCTGATCATCGTACTGAATATCGTGTTCTCCATGTTCGTCGTGTTCAGGGAACGGCGGGATGCCGGCTCCACCTGGGCATGGCTGCTGGTGCTGTCCTTTATCCCGATTCTGGGCTTTGCGCTGTACCTGTTGTTCGCCCAAAATTTAAGAAGAATCCGTCTCTTTCATTGGGATGATCTGCAGAAAACCGGAATCGAGAAGGTATTGCTGTCTCAAATGGAAGGAATGAATAAGGGAGAATACCCGTTCAGCAATCAAGCGGCTGCGGATAGCAGCGATTTGATCCATATGCATATCAACGAGAATCAAGCGATCCTTACGGACGACAACCACGTTGAAATTTTCACGGATGGACGCAAGAAATTTGAACGGTTGTTTCAGGATATTGAGGAAGCCAAAGTCTACATACATATTCAATACTACATCATCCGTCGCGACGAGCTGGGCAAGAAGCTGATATCCCTGTTGACCAAAAAAGCAAAAGAAGGCGTGAAAGTCCGGGTTCTGTACGACGAGCTGGGCTCGCGTCAATTAACCAAGGGCTTCTTCAAAGCATTTCGCGAAGCCGGCGGAGAAGCCGAGGCCTTCTTCCCGTCCAAGCTGCGCTTCATTAATTTGCGTTTGAATTACCGGAATCACCGGAAGCTGGCTATCATTGATGGCGATATCGGGTATGTCGGCGGTTTTAATGTAGGGGATGAGTACCTGGGTCTCAACTCCAGGTTCGGGTATTGGCGGGACACCCATCTGCGCATTCAAGGTGAAGCGGTCTATGCGATGCAGGTTCGCTTCATTCTCGATTGGAATCAGGCTTCGCACCATCACGATATTTATTATGAATCGAATCTGTTCCCCAAGATCGATTCGCCTGGCAATGTCGGGATTCAGATTGTGACCAGCGGTCCGGATTCCAGGTATGAGCACATCAAGAATGGTTATATCAAGATGATTTCGTCCGCCAAGAAATCCATTCATATTCAGACGCCGTATTTTATCCCTGATGCCAGCCTTCTGGATGCGCTCCGCATTGCTGCGCTGTCCGGCGTCAAGGTTCACCTGATGATTCCCGATAAACCGGATCATCCCTTTGTCTACTGGGCGACCTTATCCTATATCGGGGAAATGCTGAGAACCGGGGCTAACGTGTATCTCTACAATAATGGCTTCATTCATGCCAAGACGATTATCATTGACGAGAAGATTTCTTCCGTCGGCACGGCGAATATCGATGTTCGAAGCTTCAAGCTGAATTTTGAAGTGAATGCGTTCCTGTACGATGAGCATTTATCACAACAGTTGACTCACATCTTCCACCAGGATCTGCAGGTATCCAGCCAGCTTACAATGAAGCAGTATCTGGAGCGATCAAAGTGGATCAAGTTCAAGGAATCCATCTCGCGCTTGCTGTCCCCTATTCTGTAAAAACAAACCTTTAGCGCTGCCTCAACATTTAGCAATCCAGAAGAAATACGGGAGACTCGGACCGTTTATACTAAAGCCAAGGAAAACAAATCCATCATTTTAAAACTGGGAAGGATGTTGAACGTGGCTAAACTGACACCGTATATTTTCTCTGAGGATGCAAAAGCGCAGGCTGAGTTTTATACCCAAGCACTAGGCGGGGAGATCCTGTCCGTACAAACGCATGGTGAGATTCCCGGAACCAAGGAAGAGCTTAAAGACAAGGTCATGCATCTTAGTCTGGTAGCCGGAGGCATTCCAATCTTTATGTCGGACTCCATATTCCAAACCCTGGAGCGCGGGAACGGGATTCACCTGAGCCTGTCGTTTGAGAGCGATGCTGAAGCGCATGAAGCTTTTGACCGCTTGGCCCAAGGCGGTAAGGTGCTTGATCCGCTGAAGACTCAATTCTGGGGAGCGCTGTTCGGGTTGCTGGAAGACAAGTTCGGCGTATTGTGGCAGGTAACGACCGAAGTCCAAGGCAATTAATGTTAGAAGGCCCTTCAAGTTTCACTTGGAGGGCCTTTTTTGCGTTATTTATTCGGAACTCCAACGATCCACGACTTCCGCAGCGGCCAATCGGCTTGTGTACAGAATATTTTTAACATCCAGCGTGGCGCGGCCTTGTGCACGAATGATCTCATAATCCGTAATACCGAGGAATTCGAACATGGATTTCAAATACTTGTGCGAATATTCAATCTCACGGTACCCATCATTCTCTGTATATATGCCGTCGCTGCCCTGTATGACCACAACGCTTCTTCCGTCGGTAAGGAGTCCTTCGGACCCGCTTTCCGTATATCTGAACGTTTCCTTCGGGATGATGATATTGTCCATATAATCTTTCAACTTGGAAGGGATGTTAAAATTGTGAAGCGGCATGGCGATTACATACTTGGATGCCCCCTTGAACTGCTGCAGGATCTCAGCCATCCGCCCCATCATTTTCCCTTCATCCTCGGATAACGGCTCCCCGCTCTCAAGCTTTTCCCACCCGTTCAGCAGATTCGTGTCAATGGCGGGAATGAATTCCCGATATAGGTCGATCTGTTCGATAAGGCTGGCCGGATTCTGCGCTGCATACTTGCTTACGAAAAACTCAAGCACCTGCAAGCTCAAGGACTTCTCGCTTCTTACCCTCGGATGTGCATTAATTACGAGTAGGCGTTCCATATAGGCAACACTCCTTTTATTTTGTGGTCAACCAAAATCACCAGCTAGCTTGCAGTCTGACTCACCTCCCGATTAGAATGAACGCTTAACACGCATCATCTCAAGTGATCTTCCTATATCAATTTGTTTGTACATACAATTATAATTCCGCGAAGATAAAGACCTCAGTCCTTATTCTCCAATTGATCACTCACCTCGTATAGATGCAATGATAATTCATCACCTTCGGCATGACCTAAAATAGCGCCATAACGACTGCGCAAATTCATCCAGCACTCGTGAATCACTTTCTCCAAAGCCTTTCCTTTATCGGTTGTATAGATCAATGACATCCTTCCTTCTACCCGATTATAAACCAGCCCTTTAACGGCCAGTTTCTCAACCAGACGGGTTACGGTAGAAGGCTGAAGGTGAAGAATTTCGCCTAATTCCTTCTGCGAGATCCCTTCCTTCTCATATACAGCCATAAGCAAATAAGCATATGTGGGTGACAATCCGCTTGCTGCAAACTCGTCTTCGGCCATCTTGGTAATGACCCGGCTAAGACGATTGGCTGTGAAGTAAAGGCATTCCTTAATATACGTATTTAGCATAACGGTTACCTCTTTCGCTGAGTTCATCCTGTTGAATCACCTTTTATTGTTTGCACATACAAATATAACGGATTTCCAAATAAAAGTAAAGAGGCAGATTTCCCCCATAACCTCGGAGACCTCTGCCGCTTCATTTTACGGGATGTATGCTGCTTCATGTTGAAGATACACCTGCTTGCTGCAATGCTTCTATTCGACCTGGCTCTGATCCATATACATGACTTCCCACAGGTGGCCGTCCGGATCCTGGAAGCTCCATCCGTACATAAAGCCATGATCCACCGGATCATTGGAAGGCGACCCTCCTGCGGAAAGTGCGGCATTAACGATTTCGTCCACCTGCTCCCGGCTTTCGGCGGATAGTGCCAGAATTACTTCCGTTGTGTTCGCGGCATTCGACAGATCTTTCTTGGTGAACGTCTTGAAATAATCCTCGGTGAGCAGCATGGCAAAGATGTTATCGCCGATGACCAGGCAAGCCGCGTTTTTGTCCGTAAATTGCGCGTTAAATTCAAAACCGATTTTCGAGAAAAAGTCCTTCGTTTTCTCCAAGTCCTTCACGGGTAGGTTTACAAAAATATTATCGCTTTTCAATGCCATTTCGAATCACCTCGTCGATTTGATAGATTCATCATAGCATGAGCAGCAGAGCGGCATTTCTCTTCAATTGCTATATTCAATAAACACAGCAGCGATTCAGCCAGGCTATAGCTTAATACTCCTTTCGAAAAAAAGGATGCCTCCAGGCAGCGTTAAAACTCGCCTGCGAGACATCCCATTTGTATTACGAATCCATGTTAGTTAGATAAACCCACTGCCCGCAGCAATCTCATGACGGTTACCACCGTCTGAGCTCTGGTTACATGGGATTGCGGATCCAGCTTGGAGCCGGATACGCCTTGCATAATCTTCTGCTCCACAACGAAGACGACGGACGACTTCGCATAGGATGAAACCTTGGAGTGGTCTTTAAATTTGTTTAACAATCCTTGGTTCGCTTCGTTCTTCTTGCCGGCATAATTCAGCACATTACTTAGCATAACGGCCAATTCCTCACGCGTAATCAAGCTGTTCGGATCAAAGATATCGCCTGAGCGTCCCTTCACTAACCCTGCCGCTTTCGCAGCTGCAATCTCTCTGGCATATCCGGATTTCGGATCTACATCCTTGAAGTTGGAGTAACTGTCGTCAGGCAGAATACCCAGCGCTTTCACCACAATGGATATAATTTCGGCACGGGTAATGGGTTGATTACCGCCAAAAGATCCGTTACTTTCACCAGATACGATCAGCTTGGCAGCAGCCTGCGCAACGTCTTCTCGTGCCCATGAAGGGATCGCGTCACTAAACCGGATATCTTGCTGAAGCAGGGCATAAACACCGCTGCCGGTTTTCTTGATTTCAACCGTTACCGTACGATCGGCGTTAACTTTAAATAAAGTCGGAACGGATCGAAGCTCATGGGTACCTGGTATATAAACCACTCCGGCGGCACGTTTTATATTTATCTTTTTCGCATCTACAGTAACAAATTGGCTGACATGGGTTTTGCCGAAATGCTTCAGTTCGGTCGTTGTCTTATCCGCGTTGATTTGCTCAAGCTTGAACAACAGCGGGTCGGCTAGTACTTCTCTTCCCTTCATCAGTTTCTCAACGCCCGTTGCATCGGCAGCCTCAGGAGAAATAATCGAGACTTTCACAGGACCTGGAACCGTAATCAGCGAAGCCGGAATCCGGTATTCTGTCCCGTTCACGATAATGGAGAGACTGGCCTTGGCTCCTTTTTTCGCAACGGCAGCGATAACTTCTTGTGGAATCTCAACCTCAGCCTGCTTCGCACCTGCACCCGCATGGATCTGAAAGTTGGAGGAATCCGAAAGGTTAATGCTGTTAACAGCTGCAGCTGTAGGTAGGGTCACCATAGCCTTATCGCCATGAAGCGTGACTTTTGCCTCTAGCTGATCTTTGGCTTTAGGAGGTTGTGGCGTCGAAGGCGTTGGTGAACCAGATCCTCCAGCGCCTCCTGATCCGCCGGAACCGTCAGATCCACCGGAACCGCTGCTTGAAGTTGTTACGCTAAGCAGATTCGAAGCGCTGGAGACGCGGTTAATCTCATTCCCCATTCGATCTACCGCAAGCACATGAATCTTGTAGTTTGTCAGAGAGCTAAGGCCATTCATGGTGTAACTATTTTCTGTAACCGAGCCTGACAAAGCATTATTCACATATACTTCGTATCCCGTTGCACCTGCCACAGCATCCCATTTCACCTGAATGGAGCTTGCGCCGACACTTACCTTTGAGAGATTCGCCGGAGCCGGAAGTGCTGAAGCATTGATTTTGCCGTCGATCGGCAAGTCGGTAATGAGTTGAGTCGTCAGCGTCTTATTGCGGTCGCCACTGATATCCCAGCTCATGACGCCGGCAATATCCAGCGACTTCACGATAGAAGCGGTGTACTTCATGGTGTTCTTATCGTTGTAGGTGATGAACACTTTATTTTGATCGTTGTACAGGTAAGGTACCTTGGCGGATTCGTTCCAATATCTTTTATAGCCGTTCTTGTCGATGTAGTTATTCTCGAGGTCGCTGAAGTCGAAAACTCCCGCTTCCCAAGTTTTTAATGAGGAGCCACCCTTACAAGTTTGATATTGACCCGTTGGCGGACACTCATCCCATCCCTTACCGTAGTAGGGAACACCGGCGATCAACTTGTGCTTCGGCACCCCACCGTTCAGATGTCCTAACAAACCGCCAAGCACATGATTTCTTGGAGCGGATGATGCTGCTTTTGGATGCTCTCTGTCATAGAACAGCGGTGCATTATGATGACCCAGCGTCTCCCAGCTTCCGCTGAAATCGTAAGTCATGATATTGATGAAATCAAGATATTGCACGGAATTTGCAAGATCTGCATTTTTAACAAAATTGTCTCCCTGCCCTGAAGCAATCGTCAGGAGATAATACTTCCCGTCCTCGGAACCAGCTGCATCCAATGCCTCGCGAACGGTTTTCATTAACAATGTGAAGTTTTCCGTATCTTCCGGCCCTCTGGAGTTATCATCTTCCCCGCCTTCAACCGGGTATTCCCAGTCAATGTCCAAACCATCGAATTGGTATTCACGAAGGAAACCAACTGCAGAGTTCGCAAAGGCTCGGCGAGTTTCTTCTGTCTTCGCCATATTAGAGAAGTTGTTGGACCAAGACCAGCCGCCTACCGAAATCATGAGCTTCAAGTGGGGGTTAGATGCCTTGATGCCATCAAAGGCTTGGAAGTTCTTGAAATCATTCTCTGGGTCTCCAATAATCATCTCACCATCATAAACATATCTATTTTGTAAAGGAACATTCGGGTCTTCGCATGCTCTTACAGTACTTCCAAACTTTTTCCAACACAGATCAGCAAACGCGTAATTAATATGGGTTATCTGAGAAACATCGATATCAGTAGGATAGAAATTTCTTTCGGATGGTAGTGCTGACCATGATGTGTAGTAAGTGATATTGTTATAATTGCTTCCGGGTACAACCGTAACTTCTTCACTTATAGGTGATGTCCACAGCCTGTTGAAGGCTTCAATCTGGTATGAATAAGACTTGCCTTCTTGCAGTCCAGCAGCCAAATACCGACTCTCATTGCTCGTTTGTATCTTCGTGCCATCTTGATAAATATGATAGCCTGTAGCCCCTGGAACTGGCGCCCACCCCAATGCTGCCGTAGATCTCGTGGATGAAACAACCTGCAGCCCCTCAGGTTTAGCAAGCTCTCCCCATTTCAGTTTGACGGCATTACTCTTCGCAGAGGTTTCCGAAGGCTTGACGGCAGTAACCTCAAAAGTATAATTGCGATTTGCTGTTGGATCGAGGGAGTATGTGACCGACGTCACCGTGTCCAATGTCTCGACTTTGTTATCGTCTATATACAATTCATATCCAGTGGCACCCGAGCTTTCTCCCCAATGGAGAGTTACAGCTTCCTCTGAAATATCCGTAACTTTCAAATAACTTGGCGGCGCTATCGGCGCTTGTTCATATACGGTTTGATCCGCAGTGGTCGTGAATTCAAGAATATTACTTTTCATGTCTTTGGACGGCCTATGATCATACCAAGTAATATATATGCGATAGGTTGTTTCAGGACTTAGCCCTGTAACGGCATGGGTGGTTAAATTTCCCCATGTGATATAAGCACCCGTGTCTGCATTCCAGACATCGATATCATTCTTGTCCCCCTTAAGGAAATCCCACTCAAAGGTTGCCTGGTTATGCGTAACCTCAACTAATCGGAGATTCTGAGGAGCAGACGTCTTCGGAGGTTTAACATCACCATCCAGCGTAGTGAATTCGACTACATTACTCTTATGCCTTTGGTCTGGTCCTTGAGAAGGCCTCTCATACCAGGTAATGTAAAGTTTATAAGTTGTATTGGGTTTTAAGTTATCAAGAGTTCGGCTTCCGCCATTCCCCCATGTATACCATGCATCGTCAACGGCATTCCACACATCAATTTCAAACGTGTGTTGAGGATTATTCTTGTCATAATCCCATTGAATCATTGCTCCAGTGGCTGTGATTGTGTCTTGAACTACGCGCAGATTCTGCGGCGCCAGCGGATCTTGAGCTCCATAGGTCGAGCTTGTTACCGTTGCCGGGTCGATTTCGGAGCTAATGGTAGGAATCTCTGAGGAAGGAGTACCCTCTGCCGCATAGGATGCAGGCGCATTAAGCAGTGGCGTAAAAATGAGAATAAGGGCCAAGAAACACATCACCCATTTCGGGTGCTTTTTCGTTAGAAAGGCTGTCACCGTTTTCACCTCTGTTGATTAAATTTCGATTGCAAATGATACAGCATTTCGATGGATGTCTGTCCCTCGGTGTCATCGGGTGGTTCTTTGATGACTTGCCTAATTTCGCAGATCGCTCAAATCAAACTTCTATTGAAAGCGGTTACTAATTTTTCCAGCTCAACTATGTAGAGTTCAGTCCCCCCCTTTCTACTCATGATGGAATCACGGTCCGAGCGCTCTACTACAGCCTCCTTTCATGAATTCATTCGAGTTCAATAAATATTCATATATTTGTATCATGGAACCTACACTATCGATTGAGAAGGGATACATTTCCATAACCATGGGATAAATTCTTTTAATTTTATATTCTGTTAATAAATTCAACCTGGATTGGATCTGTCAGGGCCTGCAATCTTTACAAATGGAAAAAGAGCCCTCCAAGGACTCTTTTTCTTTTATTTATGCAATGATATCCAACCGATTCATCGAATCGAACTTAAATGCTCGTGCTTTAATTTCCATATACTATCGGCATTACGAACGAACACATTCGTTGCTCTCCCGCTTCCGGACGTAAATGTCCCCTGATGATAACCCTCGAAGTGGTAGGTATAGACGCATACCGCCGTATGAGTATCACTCGCGATCCACTCTACATCCTCCGCCCGGTACACCTCATCCTGAATAACATGCCAAGCATGTTCGAAATAGGCCCGAATCTCATCCAACGTATGACAGCTCCGGTCCGAAAACCAATAGACCGCTTCTCCGTCGAGCAGCCGGGCTACATTGTCAAAATCATGCGTATTCGTGGCCGCTATGTATGCCTCAAGTGCCTTTTGATATGACATTGTTCCACACCTCCCATCTCTCAACTATTGCATGCCCAACAATCCAGTTCCATTGTTATCACAATTCCACTCATTCACATCCAGAATACCTTATTGTAAAGCCTGCATTCCATAAAAATTCTCCATTCTATGGTGTGACTCTACTTCTCACTTTATTTCAATTCTCATGTTGTATCTTCCTTACAAAACTACATTAACACCGATTTCGCCTTTGTTTATGATATTATATGGAGCAGCAGAATCTGGTACATTCAATATGCAGTGCTCTTTTGAAACTTATTTAAAAATAGTAGGTGAACGCCAATGATGAGTATCGCGCAATTCGCTGCACGCACGGGCATGGTTCCCAGTGCGCTTCGCTTCTATGAGTCCAAAGGCATTCTAGTTCCGGCTGAACGGCACGATAACGGTTACCGGTTCTATGGATACCATCAAATTCAGACCGCCAAACTGGTAAACAGTCTCCGTCAATCGGGAATCAGTCTAGGGGATATTCGCTGTTTCCTGGAGGCCGAGGAAAGTACGCGTTTCCAGCTTCTTGAACGCTGGCGGCGGGAGGCTGAAGCACGTCTACTTTCGGTTCAGATTGCGAGTCAATATCTAAATGGAATGGAATCGGATCATGGCAGTCTGCATCTCATCAATTGGGAAGAACCCTTAACCGTGATATGGCAGCCGTTTTTGGTAGACAAGCCAGTGAGCTCCTACTCTCGAGAAATGAAACAAGCGGCTGCCAAACTCCGTGACCTCAACATTCGCACCCAAGGCTCCAGCTTGATCAAGGTGATAGATTCCCTCCCGCACGCGGTCCAGATTGAAGTCGGATATCAAGTCATAACGGAGTCCTCCCGGAAGCCAACACCTCTCCCGACTTCTTCGGAAGCCTATCTGGAGACCATCCCTCCTACCTTGTTCATATCGGTGGATAGTTCATGGGAGGATACCTTCATCTGCATGCGAACGATCCGCTTTCTCCAGAAGTTCGGTTTCGAACCTGCGGGCAAGCGGCTGGAACGGCATTTTCCCGATTCTCCTCTATTCGAAATCATGATTCCTGTAATGCAAACTCGCTTCACTTGACCTTCAAGTTACTTGAAGGTTTATACTAGGATTGTTCCGTTTCCAAAACTTTCTTGTAGGAGGATCAAACGAATGGTTGGATTAAGGCTGGATGATTTTGATGGAGGTTTTATCGTGGCCCCCTGGGATCGATTCAAGGAACTCATCGATTGGTATAGCACACATTTGGATCTGAAAGTGACATACGAAGAGGATTACCCGGTCGAAAAGATGGCTACCCTTACTTTCCCGGCACTGGGATGCATACATATCAAGTCGGTGGAACATGATCACCCGCATTTTGCAGTAGACTGGGGCAAGAACGGGAATGTTCGCTTCTGCTTCACCACAACGAATCTTGAAGCTGCACACGCCTATTTTCGCGAACAGAATATTCAAGTAACCGATGTGACCCAAGGCGCCTTTGACCGTTCCTTCGATTTCTTCGATCCGGTAGGCAACCGCTTAACGGCAATCGAACCGGAACCAGGTACGGAGGCATTGGTTGCTAAAGCACCGGACGCACGCTTTCCCTTCCAAGCGATCCCCCGCTTTGGCGTAGACCGACTGGATGAAGCCATCGCTTGGTATGAGACTAATCTGGGCGGCAGGGTCGAACGGATCAGCGAGGACGGAACCTCAGCAACCGTTATCATCACTAACGAAGGTGCACCGGTCTATCTGGAAACCGTTCGGATGGACCGAACGAAGAGCGCGCTCACTGTAGCTGCAAGGCCTTATTGGGTAATCCGGAAGAAGGCCGACTTTTTCGAGACCCATAAACGTTTGCAGGAACAAGGATGGAAGGTAACCGATTTTGCCGGAAATCCCAAGTTTCTTGTCATGTTCCATACCTATGATCCATACGGCAACCAGATCAATGTCTGGTGTTACGAGGACTGTTAGTCATAAAATTTGACATATCCACGGGAATCCTCATTAATGACCATGACAGTTGAATGATCCAACAAGTTCTGACCGATCTTCATAATCGGATCCATTCATGAAAGGGCTGCGAGCATTCCAGCAGTTGATCGCAGCCCTTATATTGCAGTCGGGATTAATAGATCATTAGATTGTCCTTAACACTTGGTTTGAAAACTTGCCTTTCCTTCCAAAACGGCATTCAAGAACTTCTTCGATTTTTTCAATCGCTTCTGGATCTCTTCAATTTCTTTGATTTTTTGTTCAATCATTGCCGTCTTAGCCTCGTATGATAAGTTAAGTTCTTGATCTACCAACAAACTTAATTCTTCTATAGAAAAGTCTACGGATAAAAGTGCCTTCACATCATCTAGAAACTCCACAATCTCTTCAGAATAAACACGGTAATTATTTGCATCTCTTTTAACATAGCTGTCCGGAATCAGATTCTTACGTTCATAGAATCTTAATGTTGATATGGGCAGACCCGTTAATTTTGAAACATCGTTTATTTTCATAATAGGACCTCTTTTATTTCTTGCTATGAACCTAGGTTCATAGTTCATAATACGAAATATGATAACGAATGACATCTACAAAGTCAAAAAATCTATGTTATCAAAAGGAGAGGTTCTATGTTTAACCATATTCAAAACAACGATTTCGCCAATATCGTTATGGGCCGACGTTCTGTCCGTAATTATGATGAGAGCATTAAAATATCGAAAGAAGAGATAAGCGATATGATTTCGGAAGCCAGTTTGGCTCCTTCCTCTGCAAATATGCAGCCTTGGCGTGTAATTGTGGTCGATACTCCAGAAGGAAAAGAAAAGCTACGACCTCTTGTGAGGTTCAATACGTTACAGAATGATACTTCATCAGCCATGTTATTAATTTTTGGCGATACCCAAAGCTATTTATATACTGAAGAAATTTACAATACAGCTGTGGAACAAGGAAAAATGCCAGCTGAAGTACGTGATCGTCAACTCGAAACCATTCTATCCTACTTTCCGACTCTATCCAAAGAAATGAAAGTTGAAATTGCAAAAGTCGATAGCAGCCTCTTTGCCATGCAGTTCATGTTAGTAGCTCGTGCACATGGGTATGATACGAATCCAATGGCAGGCTTTGAAGCTGATCAGTTAGCAAAAGCATTCGATTTAGATGAAGAACGCTATGCTCCAGTCATGATCATCTCATTAGGAAAAGCCAAAGAAAACGGGCATGAGTCCGTTCGATTAAGCTCTGACAAGATTACATTTTGGAGGTAACCATTATCCGTAATCGCTTCACCATCAATCAATAAGAAAAAGGCAGCCGATCATTGTGATCGGCTGCTTTGGCTTCACATAACTAATGTTTCATTCCATGAATTATATTTTATTTGTATAAATAACTTTGTCCACATCGTGTCTAACGGTTTTATGACCTTGTTTAATTCCTTTCCCAATGGCTATAAGCATCACATCTTCATACCTGTCGGAAATCCGTAAGGCCGACTTTAATTGTTCGGAATCATACCCGGACATGGTAATCGTATGAAGACCCGCCTCGTTCGCCAGTAAGACTAACGACATGGACGCCAGGCTTGCGTCTCTTACTAATTCGAGCTTTAAATCTTCTTTTGATTTATTTAAATAATATTGGATAGCCGCGTTGGCTAAATAGTCTCTTAATGATGCGTCAAAATAACCCCTTTGGAATCCATCTTCATGGATATCTATAATGTTTTCTTTTTCAAATGCTTGATAATCGCCCAGTACAACGATTAGTACGGATGCTTCTACTACCTGTTGCTGATGAAAGGCAATGGGGAGTAACAAGCTTTTTAACTTCGGGTCGTCTATAACCAGGTACCGTGTCGCTTGAATATTGTTTCCGTTGGGCGATTGGCTGGCTCCTTCAATCAAAGCAGCCAACGTTTCCGATTCCACTGTATAATGGGGATCATAATGTCTGACAGAACGTCTTTGTTCCAATATCTCTCTCACACTCATTGTGCTCACTCACTCCAAATGTTTTATTTGCTTCACATTCCGATTATAATGGACCGTACAGTGGCAGAAAATAACGCACAATAAAGTGGGTTAGCCACCTTTATGTGCCTATTTAGGAGGAATCCATCATGAACGGTCTCAATACGGGAATCAATATTTTTATGAATACGGTAGGAGGAAAGTGGAAATGTTTAATCCTCTTTTTTCTGAGTCAAAAACCAAGGAGAACCAAGGATTTCTATCTGCTCATGCCAACCATAACGCAGAAAGTTTTAACCGAGCAATTAAAGCAGCTGGAACGAGATGAGCTTGTCCGAAGAGAAGTATTTAAAGAAGTGCCGCCTAAGGTAGAATACAGTTTAACTGAGCTGGGCCAATCCTTCGTGCCTGTATTAAATACAATGTGTGAATGGGGCAACACCTACGCAACCGTACAAAACCTCGAAACAGAAGAACAAATCTGCTGCCAGCATAAGTAGGCGGTCGTGCATATAAAGAGGCGTCGAAAAAAACGAGCAGACGAATGATCGTCTGCTCGTTTTCTATATTAAACTCCTTCATCCGTCTCATTCTCCGGCGTCTGCTCGGGCTCTTCCGAAAGCGCGCTTTCGTCGGACAGCTCATACGAGACGCCATCCACAACAACCTTTTCGACTAGGGACACGTCAAGCGGCTTATCCAGCTTCACGGTAACCTGACTTGAGTAAGTCTGGTTTTCCTGAGCGTCACCAACGCTTTCCGATGACTGCACAGCTTCACCTTCAGCAGGATCAGACGAGTCTTCCCCTTCTGCTGTCCCAGTATTCGGGTCCGTTTGATTTTCCGTTGATTCAATCTCTGTTCCTGATGGATCGGCTTTTGCTTCGCCTGTAGTTTCATCCGCGCATACCCGCGTTAATTCAGGGCTGGCAGCTTCAAACAACATGCTTGCATCCTTGCCTACAATCTGTAGCTCGTCCACATTGAAATCTCGGCAAGCTGCCGGCTGTTTAAAATGGAAACTCAGCTCGGTCTTGCCCTCCTGCTCGCCTTCCTCCACCACCGTCGCCGTCAATAACGGCTTTTCAGGGACGGTATCGGAAGAAGTCGGAGGTGCGGTAACCGGAGGGGTAGTGAGCGGATTCGGATCGGCACTGCCATCCGCAGGTCCCTTGCCGTTTTGGATCATCATGAAGACAGCGCCAGTAATAACGATCACCGCAAGCAAAGACGAGGTGATTTTTACGAACCGCGAATGCTGTCGAATCCATCGCACCAACGGCGAAGCTAATTCAGCCCTAACCTTCGTATACACCGGTTTAAGGATTGGAGCGGGAGAATTGAAATACGTTTTCGCATATTCCTTATTCTTGAAGGCTTCACGGTCATAGGTTTTGAAATAATCGACGATGGCGGTGGCATAAGCCGGAACAAGTCCCCGCGGTCTAACGAATACAGGTTGCTCGGCAGACCACATAATATACTGGTATACCACTTCTGCACTGTTGCCGTATCTGTGCAAATAATCAAGCAGGCCCCGATAGTCTACGGCACTGGAACGAATCTCCGTGCAAAAGGCTAGGGTAATGCTATCGAATCGGGATGGCACCACATGGTTCTGCAGCCATTTCCGCATGATTTGCTGGGTTCGTTCCCGCTCCTCGGCTGACAGATCCTCCAGCACCTCCACTCTTGCTTCTTCTCGGCTGGACCATTGGTGAAGGGCCAGCATGACCGCGGCTTTGGACCGAATCCGGGAATCAAACCGCTCTACCCAGCCCTTGAACTCCTTCGGCATTTGCAGAAAGCCGATATCCAGCAGCTGTTTCTGGCTTAATTGCTCGGGCTCCACCTCACGCAAGAGGAAAAGGTTTGCCGCATATATCAACCGGTCTGCAAATGATGTTCCGCCTTGGTAACGACCGATTCCCTTCTGAGGATGGTGCTCCAGCGAATCCAATTGGTCCAGTACGGCGTTGACCGCTCTCACTGGATCCGAATCCTGCTTAAGCTTATCGACAAGCTGGGCTTCGGCTAACCTGATGTAATTCTCCTGTTCCAGCAGGAGTGGGTGGTTCCGAACCCACAAGCCGATCAGGTCTACCAAGTCTGTAGGCGACGCCGCTTGCTGCATGCGTTTTTTCATGTACGGATCAAACATCAACGCCGGCAGTCCCGGACTGGTCAGCACCCTGGCGTAGAAGGCTCGGCTTAAGGCCGGGCTGCCCTCCAGCAGGTCGTAAATCGCCTCGGTCACATCCTGACGCCGCTTCGATAAGGCGTTATTTAATGAGCGGATAAAATATTCCACAATCAGATCATGATGCTGCCGGGGATTGATGCCGTGATAATCCCTAACAAAACCGGCAATGGCTGCATCCGGAACATGTCCGCCTTTGACAAGCTCGAATTCCTGGGCAAACAGGGTGTGGAACAGCTGATCCAGCCGTCCCTTAGAAGCAAGGGCACCTGCCGGCTTCAAATAAAGCAGAATTGCACGCAGAACGGCATGTTGATGTTCATGGTACAAGCCCTCTTGGCCTTCTTCAATCTGGAACAGCACACATAAATCATCGTAGCTGTCCAGCAAGATCCCCAGACCCGGCTCCATATCGGCAAGCATCTGCTCGGCGAAGGCAAAAAAGCGCTCGGAGCGATCCGGGTTCAAAAGCGTTTCCCATGCAAAATCAAGATAAGGCTGCTCGGACCATTTCAGATCGGCATTGATGACCCTGCCGGCAGCGAGCTCAAACAAATAATCCTTCTCGATGCTGCGGTCGCTTAGACGCAGGCTGCCCTTCTCCACGAACATAAGGTGAAGCCCCTTCTTGCTCTGCGGCTCCTTGGCATAGGTTACGAATCCAAGCACCTGGCGCAGCGCATAGGGCAATCGGCCAAACAACACAAAGAGCAGCTGCTCCGCCTTCGCGGACAACTGTTCCACCGGCACATCCAGAACGATATATACCTTTTTCTTCCCGGCAGCCGCGGATATGCATGCATAGAGCAGCTGCTTGAATACCTTCTCGTCGATCCCAAGCTCCTGCAATAAGGCTGGCGCCCTCTTATAGGAAATGGCGGCTTGAGATTCGGCCTGAACCGGAATGGCAGAAAGCTGCGGCAGATCAACGCCTTCTTCAATATCGTAGTGATCGGCAAAGGAAGCCTGCAGCCAGGACTGGTAAGCCGAATGCTCATCTTCAAGGAAACCGTCGGGAATGACATAGTGATGCGTAAAAAAGGCACTGCGAAGTCCCGTAAAATCCGCAGGCTGAAACACGCTTCGCCCCAGCACCGTTTCTCCTGTTTCCGTATGGAACAGATGAAGGGCGGCCGGATAAGCCGCCGCTTCCCTCTCGCTTCGTGCCGTCAGCTCGGCAGGAGCCTCGTATTGGCAAAAGGGATGCAGCACCTTTTTGATAAAGGAGGCCTCCAAGCCGGACGAACGGGCCACCGTATCAAAGCCTTCGGCTGAACGGAATATGCCCCGCCGCTCCCGCGTGTACATTTGCTGCTGTATGGTTCGGGATGGGAAATCCGGCACTAGTCTTCCCTCCCCTGAATATACTTCAGCTTGTACAGAAGCCAGATGAACGGTTCATCCACCCGAATCGGGCTAACGACGCTTTGCAGCTTCTGGTCGACAGGGTTGCTGCCGAGAGCCGACACGGCAAAGTATGCAGTATTCGAAAAGTATACATCCATCGTTCCCTTGAACGGACGGTCAACCTTCTCGATAAAACGGCGGATCTCGCCGTCAATATTTTCAAACTCGGTCAAATTCAAAAACTTGCGGTGTACCACATTGTTAAAAATGTTGCTGTTCAGCTTCACATATTCGCCATCCTCATCTTTAAGGGCATGAAGCATATCGCTCTTGGTTAAGACAACCGCTGTCGGAATATCCGTCTTGCCCTTGTCCTCATAAGCGATGAAATCGCCGAACATCGTCAGTACGACGTCACGCGGCTCATCATACTGGGATACCCATTCACCGGGCTGGTCACCGAATTTCAGACGGATTTTCTCTCGAATGGAGCGGATTTGGAGCGGATCCACCATAAACAGAATACCTGCGGAATTCTTGATATGCTGTCCATGGAGACCCAAATAATCCTCGTCCACCATGCCCTCGCCCGCCACGTCAAAAAACACGAGCGTTAACGGCGGCTTGGACTCGTCCTTGAACACGAATTGGAAAATGAAAGGCTCCTGCATCTTCTCCTTCTGCGTAGACGCCAGCAAATCTCCCCGCTCAAATAACGGCTCCTCATAGCCGGTACGGAACTTGCGGCTGATCTCGGCATTCAGCGGCATGCAGGCCGCATCGAAATGATCCGCCGTCGTATGCTGCAGCGTATGAATGAGCGAAGTCATATAGACCGACTTGCCCACTTGCGAAGCACCGATAATCGAGATAATGTTGCTTGGAACCTTCCCGGCGGTTACCGGAAGCTCATTGTGGCATTTCGGGCACAACCGTCTGCGCGTGACGACGCCGTAACGGTCATTCAATCCAACCAGTACGTGATCCGAATAAATGTGCTGCTCCTCCGGTATGTCGCTCGGACGGATAATCGCTTCGATATCATACACCGAATCCAGCCCAAAGCGTTCACGGTACCGATTCAGCTCATCATCTTCCCCAAGCGCATAGTCCTCGTCATCCTCTCGGTCGTGGGCAGCCCGGAAGACAACCTCTTTCGGAGCAAACTTACTGAAACAGTAAGGGCACACAATGTCATAGAACAGCGGCCTTGGCTCCGGCTCCGGTTTTTTCTTGAATATATCAAAAATGCCCATCTTTCGTACCTCCCTCTGAACCCTATGAATTACACACTGACGCGTTCAACGTGGTTGCTGTGTGTTCGATTTCTCTATCTATAAACGAGCTCATACCGTTGTCCATACTTCTTGCCATCCGTAAAAAACAAGCGAATATAATCGTTCTTGCCCACCTCGATCGCAGGCAATTCGTTGCGCCCTGCCGCAAAATCCGTAACGAAAGGGTACAAGATGCCGTCTTCCTTGTTAACCGGATAAGCCCCCTGCTTCTTTACGTAACATAAAACGTCCTTGGGTACCGGCACTTCCGCCGTCACCTGAATTTCAATCGTCTTATAGGGCTGCAGCCAGCGGCTCTTTTCGCGGATGGAGTATGTCAGCATGGCTTTGCCGGTGCTGAACTGAATGCTGTTCGCTTCATCCGGCTGCCTGATTAAGGCCATCTCTCCGTCTTCGGAAGACATGGCATACACCGTGTACATAATCTGACCAATTCCGTCCACCCGATCCCGATACCCATTGTTCGCCTTGTACTCGTCTCGGGTATACAGACGCAGGCTGCCAGGCTCCAAAGCTCCAGCGGGCGGACCAAATCCATCATCCATCTCGCGGTGAATGTATACCGCCTGAAGATCTGGCGGCCAGTTCCAGCGGAGCGTACAGAAACCATCTTCCAACTGATAGCTTAATCCCTGAATGACCCATTCTCCGGGCTCCGCATTTTTAAAACGCATATCGAACGCCCCCTGCTTTAAAATCCTCGGCTTGTTGAATCATTCGGCCGTTGTCCTCGTCCCGTTCTGCCCGGCCGCTGCTCATTGCGAATGATCCTGCTGTTCTCCTTAACCGGGATCACCAACGTAAACAAGGCGATGACTCCTGCGAGAATGAAGCAGGCCAGCATACGAATGGAGGCATCCCCCACTTCTACCCCGGATAGGCCATATTCCAGAACAACGCCTGCGAGCACGCCGGATACCGCTCCGCCGATGCTGAAGCTGAGCGCGAGATGGCGGTTATCAAACACGATCCCGAGGGCAAGGCCCATGGCAGCGCCAATAAGCAGCATCGCAGCGATTCTTACAATCTGATAATAAACGCTATCTTCCATAACGCCCGTACGTTTCGTCAACAGGGAACGATCCCCGACATCGTCATAGATTTTCTGGAAAACAAAAGACAAATCTGCCGCGTTCTGCACGTCGTAATATTGCCCGCCCGTTTCGGCGGCAATCGTCTGAAGCAGTTGGGCACCGTCCGGGTTAACAAGGCTGAGGCCAATCGTATTCACCGCGATTTGCTGCTGCTTGTAGTCCGCAAGCACACGCGCATGATCCGTTTCGCTAAAGCCGTCCGACAGCATAATGACCATGGCGCTTCGAGCGGCATCATGGCTCTCTTGGATATGCGTCATGGTATCCTCCAGCGCGAGACTGATGTCCGTGCCACCGTCGGTCGTTGTCAAACCGTCGATTTCCGCGATGATCTCATCCTTGGCTTCTTGGTTCTTCACACGCGTAAACGGCTGCAGTAACGTTGTCGCATGATCAAACACCATCACGGATACACGGTTATCCTCGTCCATGCGGTTGATCAGATTTTTGGCCGCCGTATATCGGTCCTGATTCGGGTCCGTATCTTTCATGCTGCCTGAATTATCAATGATCAGCACGATGTCCTTCACGGGCTTGGCGCTGCCCGGGTTCAACTGATACACCCACTCAAACAGCATACCTAGCAGGAACAGCGCCACCAAAGTGGATGGAATCAGCAGCTTCCATGATGTGCCTGTATATCGCTGTCTCCATGAGCTCCCATTCAAACGAGGGGAGATCAGTTCTGCGATTAAGCAGGCCAATCCGATGCACAAGGCCAAAATTCCGAAATAGATCCCTGTAACCACGATGACGGGAAGCCCTGTCCCCCACTGGCGAAGCAAAAATTCCCCAATGGCAAATCCGATTCCCCCACCGACTAGACTAAACAGCAGCAGGAGAGGGTTTATTTTTCGTTGCACAATACACGCCTACTCTCTGTATCAGAATCTAAGAACGCTAGCGCAGCTCTGGAAGTTGCGCCGGTTCCATTCCATGAAATTCATAACCGTTTGCCGTATAGGTCTCGTAGTAGGTTCTGCCATTCCGGTAGTACATCAGATCCTCCAAGTGGAAACCTCCCATCAGGTTCAGCTTCTCAACCCCGCTTGAGCGCTTCTCATGCACGATGCCAAGCTTGTACACCCGTAAAGCTTCATCGGCGTGAATCGCGTAACGGACGAATTCGCTGTCGGCATCGCCGAAGAAATATTTCTCCTCGTATCGATGCTCCTGCGTATAGTCAAGCAGTCTGACCAACGTAACGGAGTTCTCCTCCAGCATCCGGTATAGCACCTTAAACAGATCTTCCTTGGCAAGCACCTGCTTGTTATTGTAGTCGATGGTTACGTTCGCCCGCCGCAGCAGTTCTTCCTCGAAGGTCTGCACGAACGGCTCTGCCGTCAATAGATCCCTCAAACAGACCCGGATCATGTTCGACAGGATCGGTTCGATCCCTTCATGCGTAACGATGGAGAGATTGCCGACATACCGTTCCTCGAAGAATACGCCCTGGCCGCGCTTGCTCTCCAATTCCAGCATCAGCTCTTCCGTGATCAGGCCATAATACTCCATCAGGTTCTGGCCGATATAATCATCTGCGGTACGGATGCTCGACTTGGCCGCTTCCAGCAACTCCGCTTCGAGCTGGTCCAGCATGTTCGCCTGCTGCTTGTACTGACGGTAAATCCGTTCGAGCTCCGTCTCATACAATCTGTAAAGCTCTAGCTCCGTTTCCAGCTGCAAAAGCTCATATTTGCGTCGATAAACCTCGCCCACGAAATATCGAATGAAATGGCGCACATTCTGTTTATCCCGAAAAGGAAGCTTCTTGAATGGCTGACTTTCCACGCTTTCCTCATAATAGCGGTTGAGTCCGTCCTGCTCGCTCTTCAGGAGGCTGCCGAGATCCCGGATTCGGGAACGAACCGCTTCCAGCAGTATCCCCTCTCCCGCCTTGTCGCTCGTCCACTTCACGATTTGATAACAACCGATTTGCGGGTGATCCACCAAGGTTCGACGAAGCGCACGATGAAGCTCCTCAGAAGTACTCATATCTCTAAGTCTCTTTTGGACCTCCAGCTCATAATTGCTGTGAAAAAATTGCCGGCAGCCATCCCCGAACAATGCCTCTTCTGCTTCACGAATGTTCATCCGCTTCAGCCCGGCATAACTGACGGGGTGTGACATCATACCCTTTAGCCCGTCCAGATGCTCCGGGTTTGGCAGCATCCGGTCCGCTCTTGCCGATACGGCCTCCGGATTTAGACCAAAGTAGGTCAGGCATTCATGAACCTCCGGTTCGGGCCCGCCCTTCATGCGAAGGAGAAGTCCGCGGCACAGATGATAGAGCACCGTTAGCGCAATCGGCTCGTTCGGCCTCTTTACTCGGGCAAAACCTGCGGAGACAAAGCCTTGGCGGCCGGATTCGGTCATGATATTGCTTTTGAACGACGTATTGTTGTATATGCCCCGGACTCCGTCATAGGTTTCATCCTTCTGCTTCCGGTTCTTAAGCAAACCCAGATGGCAGATGATATCGTAGATATCCTGCATCCCGGCGTAACCCGATATGCCGCGTTCATTCTTGTCGGATAGTACATAAACGAGATCAAACAACGGCGAGGCCGGGTGGACGACCGGAATGGTCAGCCCATCCTCCGTGACCTGCAGCGGCGCGGAGAAGCTGTATTCCCGGCTCTGCATCAGCTCCAGCTCCCGCAGGAAGGCAACACCCACAGAGCTCGCATAACCATAGGAATCAATCTGATCCCTTTCATTAATGAGCGCATACATATCCATTTGCACCGACTTGAATGACTGCTGGAAGATGGATGCGGCCAGTAATGAAATTTCCGGTATAAACACATTGAACGGGTCATCGACCCGTGTAATGACAGACAGATGAATCCGGTCAAAGGATGAATAGCTGCGTCCATAATCTGAAATATGGTGGCTCAGCTTCCGAATCGCTTTATTCAACCCGGCCAGGTGATGCGGGTCCCGATAGAAGTCTTGGTACAGCTCCTTGCGTGCGGACTTGGATGAGCCGTCTGACGCTGGCAATTGCAGATGATACCGATGAAGGCGACCGGAGGATTCGGAGCCTTTCGGCTCCCGATTCCCGCTCCGGTCCGTTCCCACATGAAAATAAACGACGCTTGCGCTGTTATCCCATTTGCGGTCATGGATTTCCATGATCGGTTCGATGGCGGACGCTGTCTTGTCGCCAATGAACAAGTATACCTCCGGGTAGTGGATGCTGCTCTGATCATCCTCCATCAAGGTAAGCTGCTCTTCCGACTTGGCATAGCCGGCAGCATACTGGCGAAGAATCTCCCTCATCGTCTATTTCAACCTTCTTCGGATGTCGTTTAATTTCGAAGATACCTGTCTGTAGAACTGGTATCGCTCCTCACCGTCCGCAAGCTCCACCTTCTCGTATTCGAGCCGGTCGCGCGTTTCCAGGAACCGCTCGGCCAATTCCTCCAGCTTCGTGAGCAGCGGCGTAATGTCCTCGGAAGCGGTCAGCTCCTGATCGCGGCGGGAGGATTTGCGAAGCAGCGTGCTTCGGCTTTTCTCATCCAGCTGACGGAAGTGCTTGTAAACTTCATACTCCACGTCGTTCACGCTTTTCAGCAGGTTGGCAAACGGCTCCCAGGAATCTTCCTCCGGATCGCGATCATAAACGAAGAGCGCACCCTTCTTGGTGATCGTCCCGGTGTACAACGCCTCGATGAATTGATCAA
Source organism: Paenibacillus sp. FSL W7-1332 (assembly GCF_037969785.1). Lineage (NCBI taxonomy): Bacteria > Bacillati > Bacillota > Bacilli > Caryophanales > Paenibacillaceae > Paenibacillus > Paenibacillus sp. FSL W7-1332. The sequence continues at coordinate 6,578,487 of NZ_CP150209.1, forward strand.
GCCATTTCTCTTCATTCTGATTGTCGCTGATCAAGAGCTCGAATTCCGTGATTTTGGCCGCGATGGCAGCATATTTCTTCAGCTCTTCCCGCACGATGCGGATCATTTCCGGCGAACGGATCAGATTCTCCTTGGCCATATCCTCGTTGATGCTGTTGAAAATATCCTTAGAGCCAACCCGTTCCAGCCCCTCATTCAAGAGCCGCTTCAGCTCGGTCCATGCCCGCTTCACTTCCCCAAGATTAGGCTTGGGACTATCCAACTGCAAATCATAAGCGCGAAGCAGCTCGTTCAGATCAAATGGCTTCGTAAACACGACCGCATAGCGGCTGCTCGTATTCTGGTCAACGTCCTTCTGGATAATGACCTTAAACTCAAGCGCCTGATTAAATTCAGCGCGTACCCTGGCGTTGTAATCCTGAACCCGCGGGTTGACGTAGGTATCCCCCCAGGATTTTTCAGGAATCGGTGACGGCAGATACGTCCAATTGTTGCGGTCCGTCTGCACCAAGTGACGCCCGACGCCTTCCTTGTCCATGATCGTGCGTTCGTAGCTTTCCTCATAAACCTTAAGCGGCGTATAGACGAACAGCGGCACGCCGTTTTTCGTATTCAGCCAGAAAATCCGGTTCTTCACTTCGCTCTCCTTCACGGTGAAGTGAGACTTCCCGACCGAATTGTTCTGATAATTGCGAATCCCCTTCAGGATGCTCGGAGCCTGTACAGGAACGGACACGAAGCCCCAGGAAGGGAAGTACAGATTGCCTGCGCTGTTGCTCAGATGGAAGACCGGCACGGCTTCGTCATCCAGCTTGCTGGCGATGTTGCGCTCGACGAATTTTTCGATGGAATCCTCCTGCCCGAATTTCATGACGAGGAAATCCTCCATCGAGCGGGTGATGAGATCGCCGAATTTATCGGTAAGAAACTCCGAAATGGATCTGACGATATCGATCTCCTGCTCCCGCGTCCAACGATTGGCATGGCTCAGCAGCTCCTGCGCGAAATCGCGGATGAGATCATCCACATCCTTCTGATCCATGATTTTGTTGATCACGTCGGAAATGTCGGGCACGCTGACCAGGTTCCAGTAATACGTTTTATTCCCTTTATGGTCCTGCTGCTCTTCCCCGTTGACGAGAATGTCGCCGTTCTTGGCGAAAATCGAATTCAATGCATTCAGAATTTCCGTATACACGCTGTAAATCCGGTTATTCTCCTGATTCAGCAGATCGTATAAATCCTCATAGAATTCAATCATCTGCTCGGTGCGTTCCACATCGGCTTCCAGCCAATATTCGTTGATTTTGGCTTCAATATAGATATTCTTCTTCTTATCCTTGGAGACAAAAGCGCTCTTCGCATCGCCCAGGCGTTCGATGGCCTGTTCCCTGGCCGACTCGATGTCACGGGGAATGCGGGTCAGATTCTCGCGCAGCGCCTCGATGTAGGACAGCAGCATCTTCAGCAGGCTGAAGCCCTTCTCCGTATAGATCAACCGGGACACATAGAACGGTCCTTGCTGCGGATGCAGGAACATGCGGCGGATTTGATCGCTGAACTGAGCCACGATCTCGCCCGGCAGCTGCTTCTTCGCTTTGATATACTCCTCGCGGGCTCTCGCCAGGAAATTCTGCTCCAGCTCCGTGTCCATATTGATGACCTGGTTCTTCACCACGTTCGCGTAGCTGAGCCGTTCGCTATTCTGGTACCCGGGGAGCGGCTCCGGCACGCGGGACTCGAAGTTCTTCGTCATCGAGTCCAGGTCGATGCCCAGCTTGCTTGCGAATTTCTCGACGTCCTCCTGGCTTGGCGCCTTCTCGAACATGGTTTGCATTTTGCCGAAAACGCGGTACGCGAGATAAGTGGTCATCTCTTCTATCGGTAGAACAGCCGAAGATGCGCCGATAATGTTGTAGTCGTAATTGGCAGGGTACGCCTTGTTCATCTGCGCGATATTGGTGCGGATGTTGCTAATGTAGTCATGGATCGCAAACTCTTCGCCGGACTGTTTTTCCTCGCTGGCCATGAAGTTTGTGATGTTCTCAGCGGTAACGTTCATGCAATAATCATAGGCGTTCTCCAGCAGCTTGCCTTCCGTATTCGTAGCGGAAATCAGATGGCACAGATTAAACGGAGGCAATGGAGAGTTCACGTTCAGAATATTGCCGTACTGCTGCTTGAACCGCTCGCCTCTGGCATCCACGTTCATCCAGTAATCGAGCTCTTTGAGTGCGGCGTAACCGTTCTTCTTGATGTATTCGCGCGTATGCTCGCTCAAGCTTTTGTTCGCCAGATTAATATCCGGCGTAAACAGATAGCCAAGGGTGTTCACGCGGTCAATGCCGGCAGAGCCGTGGTCGCGTTCGATAATGCCGCGGACGATATAGGCGATGTCCAAGAAGCAGCCGCTGCCCGTACCGCCGGACAGCCCCGTCAGCAGGAAAACCATCAGCTTTTTGTTCGTGCCGACCGACAGCGTCTTGATCTTCTTGTCGATCGCCTGCACCACTTGCGTAATCTTCGTGAACAGGAGCAAACGGCCCGCTTGGCGTACGCCTGCTGCCCCGTTCATGCCATCGGTAATGCTCAGTTCTGGCGACAGCCAATCTGTAATGTACGGCTCCAGGATGCTGCGGTTTTGGAGGAGGCCTCCAATCTCGGCATTGGAGAGAAGCACAAATTCATTGATCGGATCAAGCCCGATACCTTTATAACGTTTATTCTTATCCTGCTCGTTGGTCTCAAAAGCCAGAAACTCCACATTATCCGGCTTGTCCATTCTCTTCTTGGACAACGGATCCTCCGGCAGCTTGAAACGCCGGTTAATCTGATATTTCAAGCGCAGCAGCGCATCGATCCCCGTCCCTCCAAGTCCAATGATAAGGATCGGATTGTCGATGGTATCGACCCGTATTTTCTCGCTGACAATCCCGCCTCCAAGTGAAACGTCAAGCTGTTGTATATGTTCTCTTACTACCGGTTTCATAACTTCCCCTCCTGATAGGTCATGGCTTTAAGAGGTTGTTCAAAAAGTCCGCTTTTGATAAGAAGTGAGTCAGTCAGGAAGCAGCCATTTTTGAACACGCGCACTTTAAGCCAAATATTCAAATAGTATCGTTTTGTCCGCCTGCTGCAGGGAAACTCTCAGCCGGTCTCCGTTCTTAAGCTCCGTGCCATTCGATGCATCCAGCGCGCGGCCGGATTTCTCAACCACGGCTGAAGAATTGTTTTTAAGTATAATGCGGTCGTTCTTGCCCGGCATGAATAAGATCTTCTCGGTCTCCTTCAGCTCGGGAGCAAGCTGCAGAAGCTGATGCAGATTGAACTTCCCTTTGAACGAAGTCAGCTTCTTGTATTGCGGAAACGTCTTCTCGCCCGTGTTCTCGTCTCTGATCTCGATCACGATCTGGCCGACAAAGCCTTTGTTCGCTTTCTTAATCGCGCCGAGTATGAAATATGCAGCCGCTCCAACCATGAGCAGCGCCGCGATGCCAATGATTACGGGCCATAATGGAAAAGGTTTCGCATCCTCGCCCGCAGTCATCTCCTTCCCGCCGCTTCCTGAGCCCGCGGCTGCCGCTTTTGCGCTAATCTTCACAGGCACGCTTTCGCGGTAGAAGCTCTGCTCCTCCGCCCGTACCTTCAGCTCGTAGTCGTGCTTTTGCGGAATCTTGTAACTCCCTTCAAAGCTGCCGCCTTTATTCTCAAGCTCGACCTCTGACTCGTCCCCGGTGTCCAGATCCTTAACCAACAGCTTGGCCGTCATATTGCCATACTGCTCCTGGTCCTGCAGCTTCTGTCCATTGCTGACGAGATATGCCTTAATATCGATCGTGTCTCCTGCCTTTACCTTTGAAGGTGGCGGAGGATCCATGGTCAGCTCCAGGTCGTAGTTGAATACGAGGTTAATGTCGATTTTGTCTTTCGATACGCCTTTCACCTGCAGCTTCCAATCGCCTTGCTGCGGCTTCAGCAGCTTGAGCAGCGAGTAGGAATTGGAAGTAGATCGCAGGACATTGCCCGAAGGAATAGTCTGCTCAGCGCCGGCAGGATCGACCAGCTTCACGTCGACCGGGCTTGAGGACATAATGGAAATGTTCGCCTCCAGCACGTTCGCATTCGGCACACGAACCGTAACTTCCTGATAGCTTCCGTTGCCGGTAATGGATTGTACCGGAACGATTTTAAGCTGCTGGTGGCTGGCAAAAATCTCGCTTAATATTTGCGGAAGGTCATCCGCCGAACTGGTAGTAAAGGACTTGCCACCCGTTTGGTTTGCCAATTCATCCAACGTTTCTTTATTCAGCTTCCCGTCGGCATTCAGCCCGATCGTATAAATCGGGATGCCGCTCCCCTTGGCCTCCTTGACGGCTTGCTCTAACTGATCTGACGCTTCTTGGCTCGTCTTGCCTGTGTTTGGATCCAGGTCATTGTTACCGTCGGCCAAAACAACGATCATCGGCGCATGCGCCGGGTCCATTCCCTGCTTCAGCACTTTCACGGCTTCATCAAGGCCTACGGACATATCCGTGTACGGACCGCGATCCAGCTGATCGATAAACTCCTTCAGCGCGGTCTTGTCCGCCTCCGACTGAATTTCAAGCAGCGCTTTCTCCCGCTGAATCCGGTCAGTATAGGATACGACGCCGACCTTGTCGCCGGTGGTGGCCAGCATGTCGATAAACATCTTCATCGCTTCGCTGCTGATCCTCTCCGGATCACTGTTTTTCATGGAGTTGCTGGCATCCATCACCAGTACGGCATCAATCTTGGAGCCTTGCGAGGCAGCCATTGCCTGAGGCATGGTTCCTCCGCTCCAGGTCAGGGTCAGCAGCACCGCTGCCATCAAAGAGAGAAGCCATTTATTTTTACGTAACATCGAATTACTCCTTCATCCATTTAGTCTAGCATCAGGTGGATGCCTCGGTTCGTTTGTCAGACCGTTAGTCTAACTGTAGGCAATAAGTCTTAAAATTACATGAAAGAAAGCTTAAAAACATACCGGGAACATCCATTTCTCTGGTGTATTTATATAGAAAATACCATGCTAATCACTAAAATATACCAGCACTATGTCCATATGATATAATTATACCTGCCAAAGTTCAACATAATCAGTCGTACCACCCGAACTTAGGACACAAGCCTCACCCGCCATTTTCGAACAAATACGATGCCGAAAGGAATAGATATATGATTACATACGGATGTCTCGGGATTTTGTTTCTTTTTGTCATCATCAAGATCACGGCCTACTTCAAGCGTAAGAAGAACGCCCCGACACCGGAGCAGCTGCATCAGACTCTGCTTGAAGTTGCCAACTCACAGAGGGAACAGCATGGATAAGAAAAAACCCGTACAACTTCGCCCCTATAGTAAAACGAGATATGTCTACCAAAAGTTAAGGGTTTGCAAACATTGCCACCATTTCACGATTCTTTGGGAAGACAGCTGCGCTCACTGTAAACGCAACGCCCTTGTTCCCGTTATGGAACTTGCAGAGAAAATGGCCAAGCGTTCCATGCAGAGTGACCGACTTCTCTTCTATATAATAGGGCTCTCTGCCGTGCTTCTTAGTCAGACCTTCTTGCAGATCGTGATCTCCTTTGCTTGTATGGTGGTCCTGCTTGTATGGTTATGGCTGATCCAGCGGCGAGTGCTGCATTCCGAGACCCTGCACGCTCTGGACAAGCTTATAAGAAGTCAGCGAAAACAGATTCTTGAAGGCCTTGACCTGAACAAAGCGACGGCTTCTGCCGCCATCAAGGAAGATGCCCAGCTAGGGTATGAAATCGTCAGGGAAATTGCCTTTTTGGTCCGAAATGACCGCATCCGTCTGCAGCAGATCGTTCTCCTTCAAAGCTTCAGCCTGCGCAAGGATATGGAGCTTGAGCTTGAGCCGCTGCTGCTGGATGATTTTGATCCGGACTTAGCCGCCTATATCGGTGAAATCGCCAAAATTAAACGCGAGTTGATTAACAGCAAAGCCATCCAATACCTGCTCGACCATGAATCCAACATTTTGCGGATGGAGCAAGGCAGGCAGATTATGATCGACGCCGCCGGGGCAGCGGTACGGAAGAAAAAATACATCGATACCTTCCCTGATTTCATTAGCCGCTATGCGGATGGATTGCCGAGATATCGCTTCCTCCGCTTGTATCAGATCGTACGGCGCAATCCCGGCTTGTCGTGGAACGGCCTGCGGGACCGGGTGTCGGCCATTTATAATGAACACTACCGCTCGGACCCTGATTTTCAAAAATGGGATTAGAGGGGCTATACCGTTATGACGATGAAAAACACGCTAACCCTGCGTAATTTGTATCTTTTTTTATGTATAGTCCTTCTGCTGCTGATCGGATATAAGGGAATTCATATCTATCAGAAAATCGAATCGATGGCGCAAGCAGAGCTATTGTATGCTCAGAAGAAGCTCGTTCAGGCAGAAGAATGGTATCAAAAAGCGCGAAATAATCGCTCCCTTCTATATAAAGAAGAGCTGCTTGCCTCAAGACTGCAAGAGCTTGAACCCATTACTTCCATGAAGCAGAGCCTTTCCTCGCTTGATCATCGATTGAGCCGGGTCGGGGAAGCAGGCGATTTTTCCGGCTTTATGAACGTGTATGCCGAATTGCTTGACGCGGAGCTGAAACTTGCCGGGCAACAAGGGGCTTATGCTTCCTACTACGATGAAATTGCTGCGTTCTACGGAATCCCCGACGATGTGAAACGGATATTCCTGCAGTTCATTGGTTTGTTTACCCGTCAGGCCGATGAACTGGTTGAAGAGCAAAAGTATGACGACAACAGCTTCAAATGGAATTTGCTCCGTATTCCCGATTCATTCTACGGCGGGGAGAAGCAGAAGAATGACAAGCTGCTCCGTCTGTTCCAGCGTTATGACGAAATGATTCTAACCCGTCTGGCAGGAGCCGGACAGTATACCGACATGTTGAATTGGTCGCAGTCTATGAGCTCCGAATATGCCAGCCGATCACTGCCGGCTGCCTGGTTGAACGGCAAGACCGATGAACTTGTGTATACCATGCTGCAAAGGGATGTCCAGCGAGAGCGGCCCTCCGATTTTGCTTCGCACGCCATGGGGTACAGTGAGTACCTGGAACGAAACGAGCGGAAGAACGCGGAAATCATGGACTATATTCAGAATCAGATCAATCGGTGGATTGCAGCTGCTGATGGAATGGTGCAAGATCAGAACTACGAGGAAGCGATAGCTCTTTATGATGCGTTGTCGGGATACCAGGATATGAGCGGTAAACAACAAGCTGCCGAATTGGCCTGGACGATCCACGATCCGATTCGTTTGTTTCAAGCGGCGGGTCTCAAAGGAAGCTTCAGCTACGTAAGCGGAGGCGGGAATCGCTTTGGAGGATTGGCCTATGCCATTGGAGTCGATGAGGGAAGTATCATCTATTTAGCGGTCTTGAAAGCCGATGAAACGGTGCAATTATTCCAAAACCATGATTACCCGTCCGACATCGCCATCCAACAGGTTTCAGTTGAGGAATCGCTTAGCACCGCTAAGAATCCGGTCATCCTTGTGGAGGGCGATGTAGGAACCGGACTGGTATTGTATTCAGGGTATGAAGCCAGAGATGCCAATCTGACGCTGCTGTTCCAGTTCACGGCCGAAGGCTACCAGGCCCAGCCGGATAAGTCTTTGCTGGTCACCAATCTGGAAGGAGCAAGCCCCGACGAGATCGCTATCTTCGAGCGTCAGGGAGACCAATACGGATTCACAGGATATCAGGTTCATTTTACCGACATCGATATCGCTAATATCGAGAAGTATCCGAATGAGAAGGTTCGCTTCTCTGTCCATATCCTGGAGGGTGGCTATGGCGAAGTCGTTGCTGAACGCGATGGATACCATGTCATTTTAAGAGGGGATCTGAATTTCCCAGCAGGGAGCACAACCCTAATCGGAACATTCATCGGCGAGTATCAGCAGCTGGAGATCCCGGGAAGCCAGAGTTCCACTACTTCAAATCCCGTTGAACCGGGGACCGAGCAGGCTGACGGACACAATGGAGACACTATAGATGAAACCGAGAATCCAAGTGACGCCGTCACTACAGAGGAGATCAATCCGGATGATGTTCAACAAGAACATAACGGAAGTAGTGACAGCACCGTATCCGGTCAGATCACGCAGGTACCTGTCATTCAGGTGGAATCGATTGAGTAAGTATAGCAAAGAGGCTGTGTCCCTTAATCTTCAGGGGCGCAGCCTCTTTGCTATACTTATCGATATCAATCGTTATAGGATAATCCTTCCTTAAATTTTGAATGAATCCAAATGCGAGAAACCCTGTGCCTTTGAACAAGTACAGGGTTTCTGATTATCGAACGGCGTAACTCTATAGTTCAATTTTAATTACATACATGTTACTCAGGTCTCGTGTCTGTCAGTAGTTCTGCCCATTCAAGAAGTTGATCCAGCTTATTTTGGGTACCCTGTTGCGCAGCCATCAGGGTGTATCTCAGACCTTCCTCATCCCAGCTGATGACTTCGATTTCTTTTAAATAGTCCCCCTTGTGACCTCTGACCATCACCGGTTCTCCAAACTCTTCTTCCTGATCCTCGTTCTCGGGAGATTTGAACACGGACAGACTTAAAGCCGTCTTCCCTTCCTCCAGGTAATTTATCATCACTTCGGTTCGATCCAACTCTCCGCTACCTTCAAACATTTCCACAGATATTTGATTGAAACTTTCGGCAGGGAACTGCAAGAACGAGTGGCCTAGAGCTGCCTCTGCCTCTTCAAGCGTCACGGATTTCGGACCGAAGTCCTCCATTGAGATCATTTCAACATTCTCCGGGACCTCCAGTTTAAATGTATCAGTAGTAATTTCCGGAGATTCATCCAACAGCTTATATGCGAACTCAGATGTGATATCTCCTGTTGTGACTTTGGATTTAACAACCATCCAGTTTTTGGCATTGACCCAGTACTCCTGAGAACCAATCAACGTGCTTTTACCCTCTTCAAGCGGAGTCGCCTTGATATGATATACGTCATTCCCAAGCCATTTCTCTTTCGCCACTGTTTCAATGGAATGGGTACTCCGCATGCGTTCAAGCTGGCTCAGCATTTTCTCTTTTGGAGAGCTTTTAAGGGGTCCAACCACCTCGGCATCCATAATATAAGCTGTATCTCTGGCTTTCTCATAGACAATGATCTGTTTACCATCATTCACGGACACGCTTTGATCGTTTCCCTGTGTAGCGATCTCGTTACGCATATTGCCGTTCTCTGCGTTATACCATTCTTTAATCGACATAGATTCCGTTCTCTTATCTCCTTCGATAAGGTTCATCTCAGCTTCGGCATAGTAAGAGAAGGGCTTGTTATTCTCTTCAATGGCTTTTTCCACCATTTCTTCACCCGTATAAGCCAATGCTTCTCCTGTCTGACAGCCTGTCATCAGTGCACCTGACAGTAGAGATGTCCCTAGAAGGAAAATCAATTGTTTTCTTTTTAATATGTTTCTAACCCTTTTCTTTGTCTGTATCATATCTCAACTCTCCTTATCTGAAATAGGCAATCCGCATATGACGAGCGTTCCGTACGGCGCCTCTGATAAAAGCATAATCGTTCCTTGGTGTTGTTCAATCGCCATTTTAGCAATGGTTAAACCAAGCCCGAAGCTGCCTGAACCCGCTTGATTTCTAGAAGTTTCCCCTTGATAGAAAGGTTCGTACAGCATCGCCTGAATTTCCATGGGGATGTGCTCTCCATCGTTCTGAATCAACAACAGAATTTTCGCTTTTTCTTGATTGAAGTGCTGATGCACAACAGATTTAAAAGGTGGGAATACCCACTCCGGAATCTCAAAACAAGTGGATACTGCGCCAAGGTAAAGCTTTCCTCCCTCTGGCGTATACCGGATAGCATTGGAGATCAGGTTATCCATCATCCGCATCATCAGTTGAGGATTTATTTCCAATTCGCCGCTAACTGTAAGAGTTGATTCCAAATGTATGTTTTTAACCGATGCGAGAGGTTCATACCCCTCCAGCAGCATTTCCATGAATTCCGCACTGTCCACCTTAACGTGCATTTCCTTTGTTATTTTGGATTCCAAGGAAGCATATAAATTCAAATCATCCAGCATATGCCTCATCCTGTCGGCCTGTCCGATCATGAGTGCAAGGTATTCCTGACTTTCCTCTCTTGTTAACTTTAAATTACCGAGCTCTTCAGCATAGGCCCGAATGGAAGTGAGCGGTGTTTTTAAATCATGGGACAGAGCAGCTGTCATGAAAGCTTTCTCTTCCTGCTGCTTTGATAGCTTTTCACGCGAAGCTTCGATTGTCTTTCTCATTTCCACAAAGTGATTCATAAGCTCTTCCATCTCACCACCGCCTCGGTATACAGACTCAGGCACCGGTTCCCCTAAGGCAAAAGCTCTCATTTGTTTTGTCAGCATACGCATCGGTAAGATCAACTTACGCCGGGTGAGCAACAGAACGATGATAAACAAAGCCGTTATAAACAGGCACAGTAAACCAGCTACCCATAGACTCCGATGTCTTACTCCTTCTTTCCACTCATTCCTGGCCAGCGTGATCCGGTATATTCCTGCGATTTCACCATCTACGAACACGGGTTTTTTCATCACATAACTTCGCGGATTGATTTGCGTCTGGTACAATTTTGCGTACAGACTCTCAGTGGTTTGAACAAATTCCGTATATTGACTGTCAATCATCGATGAGTAAATAAGCACGCCGTTTGGGCTAAATAATTCAATCTTTAAAGCATCACTCGTCAATGCGTTCAATTCGCGCTCGTCCCGGGTAGAATTGAAATGATAGAGTTCAGGTTTTTGCAAATATGTCTCTGCTGCAGATATCTCCTTCGAGGCTGACATATAATCGGCGAACGAGCGTTGCTCATCCAGTTTCCCAATAAGCTGGTACAGCATGATTCCGGCTGCGAGAGGGAGCAGCATGAGCACTAGAAAAGCAATAAGCAACCATGTCCTAAGCTTCATTATAAGAACTCACCGATAAAACGATAACCGCTGCCCCACACCGTTTGAATATATCGGGGTGTTCGAATATTTTCTTTAAGCTTCGCCCGCAGGCTCTTAATATGCACAGTGACCGTATTCCCGCCGTCCACCACTTTTTGCTGCCAAACATGTTCATATAGCTCGCTTTTACTAAAATGACGCCCTGGATGGGTGGAAAGCAACAGCAGGAGTGACCACTCCTTACTCGTAAGTGCCAGCAATTCATTTCCATACATAGCCTGTTTCAAAACCGGATCAACGGTAAGTCCACCCCGATAGCACAACAGGTGAGATTTCCCTTCCTCGCTCCCTTGGTATTTCCGGAATTTCTTCAGGTGGGCCTCCACCCTTAAAGTAAGCTCAGTCAGGCTAAAGGGCTTGGTGATATAATCATCCGCTCCGAGTCCAAATGCTTGGATTTTGCTCTCGTCTTCACTCCTCGCACTCATGATCAGCAAGGGAACTTCGCTCTTCAACCGAATGTTTTTGCTCAGTGTAAAGCCGTCCATTTCCGGCAGCATCAGATCTACCAAGACGAGATCATATTCTCCATTGCAGAAATCCTCCCAGCATTCCAGCCCTGTTGTTGCCCACGTTACCGCATAATTCTCACGGCGCAAATGATCTCTCACGACCCTACCAATTCCGGAATCATCCTCAACGATTAACAGTTTGCCCTTATGTTCTTGATATTCATGGCTGTTCTTCTGCTCCATGCTTTATCCTCCCCTTGCTATCCATTCTAGTTCGATTTACTGATGGGTTTGAAAAGTTAATAAATTCTTTATAAATCGAATCATTGATTTATAAATAACTTGATCAAATCAAAAAACCGCTTTTTCGCGGCTTTGGAAGACAGTATTGTTATTTAAGTATACTGGGCCAACCTGCAGTTTCGCCAGCGAAGCTGCAGGTTGGAGTTAGAAAGGAACAAAATCTACTATACATCCTTGATATCACTATATTCGTATCGGATGGCCCATTTTGTAGGAATTTCAACGAATACATAGATTTACAAGGCAATGTTTTCCGGCATCTTCCCTTCTCCATTTTGGTTTCCATAAGACGCCTATAGCGAGCCGTCCGGTAAATCCCTAAAAACGACTAATGGCTTCGCTCTCTAAAATAAAGGGCGAAGCCATTAGTTATTAATGTTTTGATGTAATTCTAGGTGATCCTAATTTCATTTTAAAACAAAGTAGCCGTTTGACATTTATATCTTCTGATACCAGGACAGAGGATCAGTAATTTAGATGGAATCGGCCCATTATGGAGTTCACGCGGACACAGGATCTGCTATTGGACCATAATCACGGGTTAATCCACCAAATAACTCGTAATAGCGGATCTCTTGTCCGCATGTTGCTGCGAAATGCTAAGAACAAGGAAATATAGCGGAACCAGTGTCCTCAAATATCTTATCTCGATAGACAATAACAATGCCGGGGCGTTATCAAACTTAGGGATTCTGTACACTCCCCTCTATAAGAAAAGCCGAGCAAATGTCAGGAAATAACCTGCATCTGCTCGACTCTGATATGACTTTCCATTGCTCAATACAACTTTAATTTGCTATAACTTTATTTGCATTCTACAAGGGTCGTCGTGTTATTTGGTATTAAAGTTGTGTTCTGAAGTTATTGATTTTTCTGAGTTTATCATAATTCAGTTATAATACTGATATATAGTTGTGTGCTAGAATTCTGAGGATTCTGACTTAGACTACTGGTAGTTTTAAGCTTATCTCATATTTTTTCAACTGAATACTCTTTAAGTTCTATCGATTTCTTACTATCAAAAAAAACACTGATGGAAACTGAGTATTTATGATTAGGGTCTCCCCCAATGATGAATAATATTGGTTCTGGGCAATTCATCGATTGATTAGCGGATATTGCATTCATCTGTTTCGAATCAATTGAACTCCTTTGGCTTGTAGCAAAAGGATGAAAGTGCCATTCTCCTAAATAAAAAGCCTTCTCTTTTTTCCAAAGTTTATTTAACCATTCCTTAAGGCCTTTTACACCTCTGTAGAATCTAGTTCTACTATGTTTTGAGTCAGTAGGAGCAGCACTGCTTCCCAGAATAACGGCCTTCTTATATGTGTCGTCATAATAACCTGCTAAAATGCCGCCTGTTTCCAAATTACCATAAGAAGTACATTGTGCTAACATAAACGCTAAAATATCTTCGCTAAATTCAACTTCCAAGCCACTTTCATGATCTCTGTATCTATAAACAAGCATTATTGAAACACCTCTCGTTGTTTCAGTATTACCCCTGCTGATACCCCGTTTAATTGCTGTTGTTCATATACAGCAAATATATTAGATCCCAACGGGTCTAGCCACCATGTTTCCATTTCTTTTATTGCTAATCCTGCCATTATCCAAATATCATCAAGTCTAGCCGGAAATAACGGATGATAACAGCCAATTCCATCTCTTGGAAGGACTGTTTTCTTATTTTCTTCTCGTTCTAATTCGATCCATGGTTTAAGAAAATCATAAAATACCTGACGGGGAAAGGGATGCTTGTTTGATTGTAAGATAAACATTCTTTTGGCTCCGAAGCCAAGCGATATAGACACAAATCTTTTAGGAAGTGTCCAGTCGAAAGAATATAAATGGTCAATGACTGCATCGCTACCCGTAGTATCAATAATGACGTCATGTTCTTCTAAAATCTCGACCTCATCTTCACTCAGATTTGGGAAAGATTTATTTATATGTGATGACCAAATGTGTAAATTGTTCTGATTTATTCGTCTAGATAAAGATTCTGCTTTTTCTCTGGATATTTTATCCACACCGAGAATATGTCGTGAAAGATTCCCTATTTTTAAAATATCATCGTCACAAACAGTGATTTTTGATATGCCTGTGCGTGATAGTAATTCACCGATAGCTGAACCAAGCGTTCCAGCACCTATCAAAAATGCACTATCCTGATGGATTTTTTTATCTAAACTCCCGCGGCTAAGAATCGCTTCCTTGCTCCAGTTCTCAGTACGGATATAATTTAATTCTTTTTCTGGTTTTAGCTCATTCAATCGATCTCGATGAAAATAATAGTCACGTGCTTTTCTAAATCCTTTAATCCTTTTGACTTTCCTAGTCAACTTCGCAATTTCAATACTGATCCAATGAACCACCTGATCTTCTTCCCCAACGATTTGAGGAATTTGAAAGCCAATCATAATAAAATTACGATTATACTCACGGAATGTATGCATTAAATCATATATCTCATTCCAGATATCAAAATGGTGTTCTTTACACACCATTTCTAAATCGCTGACTGTCTTGGGGTATGACCAAGGTTGTTGTATAGGTTTAAAGGGTAGCAATACCCATACTCCATATTGTATCTTAGTTTGGGTATTAAGCTCTACAACTTTTCCCCAATCATAGGTTTGCAATACTTCTGACTCTCTATCAAAGAAGCGTGATATATAAATAGTATCCGAATTCTCCTTAACCTCCCTTAGAGATACCAAACCAGACCGAGTATAGATTTCACTCCACTTTATAAGATCCTTTCGCTCTTCCGCAAAAACAATGGATAACTCTGATTTGAAATGTGTATGAGGTAATTCGAAATAATCTCCAGGTACAGCCAAAGAATCGTTAGAGGCAGCGATCAGCCATAATTTCAATCTCTGTACATGCCAAGAGATTCGCTTGTCAGAATCTAAAAGTTCATCACTGTCCGATAACAATTCCAGTTGACCGCTATCCCAATCGGTACAAATCTTTCCTAATCTCCAAGGAACATAGTCAACATTTATATTTTCAGTCATGTGTTGATACGTAAGAGTGATACTTCTAATTTTATCGGGAAATATGCTAATAGATCCTCTTGGATAAAGAGGATCTATTAGCATATACCACTGGGTAGTTTGAGGTACAGAAGAGAGTTGGTTTAATTCAGGCACATTTAAACTAAAATGCAGGACCCAACTATCTAACTTTTCAAACCAATAAAGCTCTTCTAATTGTTCGTATCCCTTAACAATATCAAGTTGAATACAACCAGAGTATATATTTTCAGATACTGCGATATTTATCATCCAAAACGTCCACCCATAACATTTTGAGTTGTTGGATTTTCTCTCTTTGAAAATCCAACAGAGCTGTTCTCACTCTTGCTGGTTGCCTCAGAGGTTGGGAACTTAGAACCAAAAAGCTTATTCCATTCCTCTGCGCTTTCTTTTACAGTAGTAGCATCTGTAGCCCTTCTAGCAATTACAGCTGCTTCTTTAATTAGCTGGTAAAACTCTTCATATTCTTCATTTGTCACTCTGCCCATTACATCGTGATCTGGTACACCATGATCCGGCATAACTGGCTTCGTAGGATGGTTATTTACAATCTCTTCCAAAACTTCGGTCACCCCTTGACCAACACTTTGGATATCATCCGGGCAGCATAAGCCTATCAAGTGCTCAAAAGGATAGCCCTTTGGATATTTAGGCACATCATTTGATCTTCTCCACCATTTCAGAGCCTTAACGACGTTAACATAGTGGCGATTACAAGATTTATTTTTTTCTTGAGTCCATTTAATTTGAGCTAGAGGATCAGTTTGTTTCCATTCTTTTGCCTCTCTATCGGGAATCCACAGGGGAACCGATTTCCACTCAGGTTCATTCGCATTAGAATACGTTCTTAAAACAGAGCTCGTATCCAATGTTTCTTCAAGAACTTCCCAAGACTTCTTCAATGACCATGTTTCAATATCCTCCAAAGCCCGCATGTCGGTTACACTATTAGATTCCAAAATTCCCTCTTCACTTTCCGAGGGGGCGGCCGTGATAACAACATCTAAATCTACATAGCTTAATGAAATTCCGATTGAACGTCCCTGAATCTCGTATTTACCTGCATAGTGTTTATCCATGAATGGAACAAATACTTGAAGTGCATCTTCTGGATTGCTATATTCCTCCATACTCAATTTAGTCACTACAATTACATCGACATCCGATCGACTGTCTCCTTTTGGACGAACAGCGGTAGACCTTCGATAACTCCCCTGAAGAAATGTACTTACAATAATTTTAGATAGATCCTCGTCTTCTTCTAATCTATTTCTCAAAGTAGTATGTCCTTTGATAAGATCATTCACTTGATTCTCTGTTAGACGAATTTCTTTAAGGAATCTTGCAAAATAGGTGGGAATATTCATAATGAGACCTCCAAATTATTAAAGTGGGAGTATAAATGAAGGAGAATATGATCCATCTCCAGAGAAATTATGCTCATATAGTATAATTTCTGGTATATTTGATGCTTGTTGACCAAGAAAGAAAACAAAGCCACCAGGCGCTGCAATAAAAAGGTGAACTTTTCCTTTTCTTTGACTTGGATTGCGTCTATCTAGTGCCTTAATGATTTGCTCAGCTAGTAGCCAAGCATGCGTGCCATCTTTTATTGCCTTAAATCCCTCTGACGGCAGGCAAAAATGATAGAAAGCTTGTACTTTTAGCTTGTTATTTTCTATGTGCCATTCTACGTGAGGTTTAACATTTCGAGTTACACTAATAGCAACTACTGTATCACCTTGATCTAATTGGTCAGATGAAAACTCTTCTATGAATGTCGTGTAATTCTGGTCTTCTTCAAAATGTACATCAGGAATCCAAGCCATCAATCCATCTCCTCGCTGTACAGGAAATGCTTTTACTCCTGATTTTGGATTCAGTATCATTCCTGAAACAAATGTTATAGAAAGGTGTGTATTAAATTGGATCAAGTAGGCATTGCCTAGAGAAAAGACATCCTGTATAAATCCCTTTAATTTTGGTGCAACGTCACCGTTCCAACTTTGATCTGTTTTAATTAGGCGTTGATCAAAGTGGTCACTAAGACACAGAAGATGGTTAGTCTCTTCTTCTAATGTTTCAGTATAGGGAAGAAAGCTCCGGATTCCTACAGGGATTTCATCCTTTAGAATTAAAGGTTGACCCGAGTATAGTCGCTCTTTTCGACATAACTTCAGAAGATTAACTTTATTAAAGCTTTTACTTCCTTTACTTGCACAATTCACAATTAGATCATTATAAGGGTTGACGAGAACCTTTGAATCAATCGGTTTAAGCCCAGCAAGCATTAGTTTTGGATTAAGCTGTTCTTTAATCAAAAGTGAAATACCTGGCTTGCTATGATGAATCCGAATACTTCTTAGGATTTGCCGTAGTTCAGCCTCATAATGTAGTTCAAGTTGTTTCATCATCGATTTTCGAGCGAGTGCGATTTTTGTTCTCTGTCTTCCGTCAAAAAAAGAATCTAAGTTCAACTTGTTGTGATGATTATCCAATAAATTTTCTAAAAGGTCGCCTTTTTGAATATTCCATGGAGTTATCAAATGGAATCGGGCATTTGTATATCCTTGCTTTATGGCATCCCTTACTCGGTGTAAAAAAGAGTGCGTTGAAGCATTAATAAATGAAGGATCAATGAGGTCTAGCAATTCAATCTGATGCGTATTTTTAACATGATATTTAACCTGGTAGAAATCCATAGTGATTTCATCATCAATACCATAGTCCCCTGTAACAGGTTCTATATATTCAACAACAACATCATCCAAAGATTTAACTCGATCATCTTCGTAAGATACCTCTTTGATATTCGAATCTTTATGTAGCAATTCAGAAGCAAACAACCAAAAGTATAAATTCTGATAAGTCAAACCAGCGTTTATTGCATCAATCGCTTTGCCCATTTACCACAGTCCTATTATCAAATTAAAGAACTTACGTTCCCCTATTGTATTATCCCACACACATTCTTCTTATTCAATTATGAATGATATAACTCTTAAATATTATTTGAATCATATTCTCCCTCCCTCAATGAAACCCTTCCTTTCCTTTTTTATGTGCTGATTAAATGTTTCCACTATTATCAGTACACACGTTTCTACTATATTATCACTCTCCCTTCCATTTTATATAACGATTTTGAACGAATCACGACCGTACCAGCCGAAGCAAAAAAACATCTGTACTCAGTAATCAGAGGGAATGAAAAGGCCCATTTTGACAAGCTTTCTGATACTCATTTGTTGTCCTGATCTCTACCATGCCTCCAATATTTTGACAATATTCCCCAAACGTCTTATTCTGGGAAGTGAGAAGCCATATGATTGGGGAGTTATTGTTGGAAAAGTCGAATAAATTAGCAAGCACTATCTCTGCTGCAGTCATAATATTATTTGTATCAGCATTAGCAAGCATTATCGCTGCAGTAGTCATACTCTTATTTGTATGATACACCATTTCTATAAGTTTGGTTCCTTCGCTAAGGATCCCATCGTAGTCCTGACGTAGACGATCCAACGCGTCTAAATATACAGACCCTCTTCACGGATCATCATACCATGCCTGATAGCGCAGTCGATCAAAATCCTTGCCGCTTTGCTTAGTATTGAAATCTCAAAAGATGTCGGTTGATTAAGCTGCCCCTCCGGATATTAATGGACCGCTTAGAGATCCATACCAAAATAGTTAATATACTTCAATCGTTGGTCCGTAACCATGACAAAAACATTGATAACTCTTTAAAAAAGGAGAACTTTATGTATATCGAACAGATAAAGATTAAGGGGTTTAAGAAATTCAAAAATTTTGATATTGAATTCAAAGAAGGGATTAATGTACTGATCGGTGAGAATGAGGCTGGTAAAAGCACCATTTTAGAAGCTATCGATGTTGCACTGAATCAAAAAATATTCAATACTACCAATAACTTCGAAAAGTATTTTAATAATGATGTTGTGAATCAATATAAAAATTCCCCTTCCATCGATGCTCTTCCTAAAATTGAAATTGAGTTATTTATTAGTGGTGAAAATGCTTTGAATTCTGAGTACTTTAATGGACTCCATTCTTCATCGTCTCCTATACCCAAGAGCGGCATTAATTTCATGTACAAATTTGATGAAAATTATCGCGAACTTTTAGAGACAATGTACGATGGGAGTTATGATGGAAAATTCATACCAACAGATTACTACATAGCGGAATGGATCACTTTTGCCGGAAGAAAATATATTTATAGTAAGTCACCAATTAAAAACGTATTAATTGATAATTCTATTCGAAAAAACAATCTCTTTGATTCCTACTCAAAAAGAATTTTTAATAATAACTTTGAAATATCGGATAGGCAAAATCTTTCTTATCAATTAAGGAAAAACATCCAGAACTTTGCTGACGAGAATACCGAACGTTTAACTATAAAAGAATATAATTTGGGAATTGACGAAAATAAAACAATTTTAGAGAATTTACTGGATTTAAAAAGTAACGGGATCTCCATTCAAAATAAAGGAAAAGGAAAAGAAAATTTAATTAAAACGGAAATTGCCTTAGAGGTCGAGAGTGATCTAATTCTATTAGAAGAACCAGAAAATCATTTGAGTTATGTCAGTACTCGAAAACTAATAAAAGATATCCAAAATATGTGTGATGGTGCTCAGTTGATAATTACTACACATAATCCACTCATAGTCAGTAGATTGAATTTGCAAAATACAATATGGATTAGCAATGAAAACTACCATTCTCTAAGTAAAGTGCCTGATGAAACTGCAGATTATTTTATGAAAACAGATAATATGCAGTTATTGAATTTTATATTAGCTCAGAAGATAATTCTTGTAGAGGGAAATAGTGAATACATATTGTTGCCACAACTTGTAAAGAATTCTTTGGCTTATACTTTAGAAGAAAAATACATTGAAATCCTATCGGGCGGGGGAATTACCTATAAACACTATATCGAACTTTCAAAAGTAATTAATAACTCTTTATTAGTTATTACTGATAATGATGGAGACCAAGAAACTATTGAATCTATTCATGAATTAAATAAAAACCATACCAATATTTATGTTAAATGTTCCGATTTAGTTAGTGAGTTTACTTTTGAGGTTTGCCTCTTTAATAAAAACGCTGCTAATCTTAAAACTATTTCAAATACTAAGCCTGGTACAAAAGCAGAATATCGCGAAATACCCATGGATAAAAACCTTGCATATATGCTAAAAAATAAAACAGAAGCAGCTTTACGGATATCTGAAGAGAATACTTTTAAAAATATTATTGTTTTACCCGAGTACATTCAGGAGGGGATAGAATGGCTCGTTCAACGATAATGCTTGCTGTAGCTGGTTCGGGGAAAACACGCTATATAGCTAATCATTTAAACCCGACTTCTAAAAATCTGGTCATTACGTATACTAGACAGAATGTATCTAATCTAAAAAAAGAGATCCATAATATTCATGGAGAGATACCAAAAAACACACAGGTATTAACATTTGCTAGTTTTGTTTATCGATGGCTGCTGAAACCCTTTGAACCCATCTTAATCATTGGAGGCAGTAAAGGTCTTATAACGACTGGAGTGGAAATTAACAAAGAGCCCGAACCACAGAGAATAAACGGAGAACCAAATTATAAGTATTATAAACAAAATGACTATAGGCACTATATCTATAATCGAAAATATTATTCATCTAGAATGTCTGGTTTAGTATTAGCACAATCAAAAGAAGTCAAAAAAATCATATTAGGACGTATGCTCAAATTTTGCGACCAGCTTTATATTGATGAACTCCAGGATTTCATGGGGAAGGACTTTGATTTATTGTCCCTGATTATTAAAGAAAAAAATATAAACGTATTTGCTGTAGGGGACTTTCATCAACATTCGGTTAGCAAATCAAACTTTTCAACGAATAAACCTTTTTCGAAGAAAGGCAAAACATTTATCTCAAGGGATGAATATAAAGCACTTTTTAAAGGTGCTGTAGACATAGATGAAAGTACTTTAATAAACAGTAGACGAGTTCCGGAGGAAATATGCAGTTTCATTAGAAATAAGTTGGAAATTATTTTACATTCATCAAGCACAATCAAAGGGCGCTACGAGTTGTTGGAAGATGATTCTAGAATTTCAGAGGTAATGGAAGATACTAGTATTATAAAATTATTCTATAATGATAGCCGTAAATATAATTGCTTGCCCACTATAAATTGGGGTTATTCTAAAGGCGACACCTACGAGAAAGCTTGTATTATTCTTACTAAAACTTTTGCGGCACTGTTTAAGGAAGATTTCTCAAGCACTCATTTATCACCTACTCAAATAAACCCACTCTATGTAGCAATGACTAGGGTTACAAACGAGCTTTATTTCGTTAAAGAGAACGACTTTAAAAGACATAAGAAAAAATATATGCGGCTATGAATGAGGCTGCGCAACTGCGCAGCCTCATAACTTTAACTTCTATGACTCAGGCGGATCTTCCAACGAACAATTTGTGATACTTTAGAGGTTGTATTTCTCTTCATACAACTGTAAGTTTGTTTTTTAGGTTACCCTCTTTTCACTCACCAGAAAATCATTTCATCAGGTTCAGAATTTTCAATAGAGCGAGTTTCCTTTCTCCACTCATCAGAAAATAAAATATATTCATCAGGTTCTGTTTGCTCAATTGTTGCAGTTTGTTTTCTGTAATCATCGTTTTGACATAAGAGAATTTCATCAGGTTCTGATTGCTCAATCGTTTCTGTAATAATACGCTCTGAACTTGAACTAGACCTAATTACATAATTTGCTATGTAAGGTTTCTTCATATCCTTCACCTCCTTTCTACTATAATTTGTAAATGTCCTGAGGCGGACATGTCATTGGGTTTATCCTGTATTTGTATAATTTCTGCCTTATTTATGTTATATGAAGTAATTATTTGAACAAT
The DNA here is from genome assembly GCF_037969785.1 of Paenibacillus sp. FSL W7-1332. Taxonomy (NCBI): domain Bacteria; kingdom Bacillati; phylum Bacillota; class Bacilli; order Caryophanales; family Paenibacillaceae; genus Paenibacillus; species Paenibacillus sp. FSL W7-1332. The sequence goes on from NZ_CP150209.1 coordinate 6,600,309, forward strand.
CCGGTTATAATTATCTGATTCCGCATCACCAGTTCTGATAAGTGTTATCCTTGTTACTTTATTTAAAACCAGATCTTCTCCAAATTTTTTTATAACATCAAATTGATCGGTGAAAAGCATTTTTGAGGACTGGGATAAATCTAAATGAAAGACTTTACTTATTGGGCTTACCGGCGGTTTTATTTTCTCTTCGGCTTGTACTGAGCCAAAGATAATGTCAAAAACAAGTAAAAAACTGCTTATCAATAAGATACTTTTCATATACCCGTCTATGTTTTTAATGAAGGATACTTCCTCAACACTTTCATTGTCGCGCAGTTGATATTCAATGTATAGTGCTGTAAGCAGGTCAATGTTTGGTTTGCTTGAATTCTTTATCATTGAATACTTAAATTGAGCATACGGCTTCACTTGAACGAACCTAAAAAACAATTTAACAAAATTAATGAGGTTATAAGCTAAGTAACCAGCCAGGTAGATATATGCAATAACTAACCACATAGGCTTATCAAAAACTTCGCCAATTCGAAGAGCACCAGGAATATAAAGTGGAATTAGAAATGCAATGATTGCTAAGTAGGCAAGAAATTTATTGGTGGTCTTTGTGCTCTTCTCTTTAATTTGATCCAATTTGTATAACAAAGTTTCTTTATATACACTAAGTTCTTCTGAGTCCTTAGTTCGAAGAAAAGCAATATGTTTGGTCTTTAAATCATTAATTTTTTCAGTATTATATTCTCGCTTATATTGCGAAACTCGAAGTGAATACATAAACCGAAATCCTTTTGGAAATTTGGCTTTCTCATTATGATCTCCATACCAGAAGCCTATTGAGAGAAAATAATAAATGACGTCACCAAACTTTATGGTTAAAAATGAAAATCGGAGTTCTCTTGACTCTTCTTCTAACGTCCCAAAATTGTCATCATCTGAGATAACAAAGAAGGGGAAGACCCAGGCCATAAAATTCATTAATTTATAGAATTTTAAAAAGCTAATCTTCAAGTTAAGTGCACGTCCTTTATTAATTGATTGATAATAGATTGAGAGATGGGGATACCAACCTTTTCCTCTAACCATAGCCATTGGCCGTTTGGGTTTACTTCAAGAAAATAATATTCATCTCCCATTTTTATAAAATCAAAGGCACCAAATGTTATTTTTAATTCATCCATAAGTCTGTAGCACAATTCTATTATATGAATTGGTATCTCTACTGTTTGATAAAAGTTCTCTGCGTTCTTTCTTCTCCAATCGATTGTATTGCTGGAGTCAATTCGAACAGCATATACCGTTCTTCCAACAATTGTAACGCGATACTCACCTTCCGACTTCTCTACGTAAGTCTGGAAATAAGAAGGTGCATGAGAAAGCCCGCTCACAGCATGTTCTCTATTCACCACATTAGTCTGGATTATTTCCCATCCTCCAGGTACTTTAACTCGACCAGTTGATAAAGGTTTTACAATGGATGTTTTCTCTTGACAAAATTGATAAGCAGATACCTCATCGTTTGTAATTAAGCTTTGAGGGATTTGAAACCCCAATGAAGAAGCAATGTTAAGTTGTACAATTTTGTTTTCTGCCTTACGCAGAATGGAGGGTTTTGTTATACACGGCTTATCAAATGTCTCAACAATACCTTCAATAAAATTCATAATATCTCTTTGCATCATTGGAATATAATGACTCTCATAAGATGAAAGATCAGGGAGTGAAATTTTACGATAATAAACGGCATCAATACAGGAACTGGATATACTCCAAATGTTGCCTTTTGCAAGTATGACCCCTTCATTGGTAACCTGAATTTGATAGTCATCAAGTTGGTCAACATTTATTCTAAACCAATAAATGTAATCGCTGTATGTAGAAATAAGATAGTCAACTGTTACGTCTTTTGATTGAGTTACAACTAGGATTTTAAACAACATCCCCATCCTTCCTTGTGATCAATCTGCTATGCATTTAACATAAGGTTCATGCCCCAATTCACGCAACTCACTTCTCAGTCTACTGCCTATTGTACTAGCTGTCCAGGTAACAAGTACTAGGGATTGACTGCCATGCCATTACACATTATAGAAAAGCAAAATTGTTATCCACCATCTCACCTTTCCGTACATTGAACTAAATGCTTTCAAACAATCTTATGTAATTCCTCTTCCACTAACTCCCCTTGGATGGCTTTAAGAGCAAGACTCAGTATTGTTTTTTAGTTTGCTTGGATGGGTCTAATTTTGTATCCGTATCTGCTGCTGAAGCTAATAGTTTATTTATTGGCCTATAAGTGTCCAATTTTTTTAATAAAACAGTTGGTTACTCTCAACTTCCCGGTCCCAAGCCTAACCACCGAATATTCAAATTAGCTTTGCCGCTATCGAATTTCCAGTCTAAAAAGAAGCGTTAATACCACCGATAATAAATAATATGGGAGGGTGATAAATATAGTACTTTTAGTCGCAATATGTCTATTTCTGGTGCTAATAATTATAAGCATCTATGTTGAAAGGAAAAAATATATAAAATTGAAAAATCAGATCGAAAAACCAATTGTAAAAATATTCCATACCCAATATCTTATACATGAAGAAGAGACGATGAAACTTATTAAAGCTTATTCTCATCTCCTCAGCGAGTCGGACCATATTTTTAAGAGAGCACTTCTAGAGTTGAAAATTCAAAAAAAGAAACTATCCTCAGATAGCCCTTTCGAAGATATACTAAAAATGGTTTCTACTATCGTACCTCTCATGGCTATAATAGCCACTCTGTTCATTGCCACTTTTAAAGAAGTAGATATCCTGCTGACTTTTAGTAAGGCAGCTCTAGATTCTGTTACGATAATATTTTTAGCAATTATATTCACTGTGTTTTGCATGCGCATATTTAGTGTTTCTTTATCAAAATCAAACATGCTAATAGACACTCACTTATTAATTGCTGAAGATATTTACGAAGAACTATCACAAAGTCAACGAAAAACTTCAGATTCTGATGAAATAATTAAGCGGTAAGGCCAATAATAATATTAGTTTCCTTTTCGTGAAGCAAATGATCGAACTCGGTTAGAGTTAATGTTCCAAGATGAAAGTACTTTTACGCTTTCTATTCCAGGTTTTAATACAGTGCATATTATATCGCCTGTTCTGATTGCATTGTAAGCTTCCTATTATTATGTAAGTTCTCAGAAACCTACAAAGCGACCCTAGCTGGCTCATAAGTCATCAAAAGTGTATCGGCTACCACCAATAGCTTAAGCTCCTATTAGAATCCAAATCCTCCCACTTCGGGTACCAGCTAGAAGTGGGAGATTATTCAACTACGTTATGAAGCAATAATTAAAACAAGGCATTAGTAAAAAAATCATCGTTCCATGGAGGTCTAGTCTAACAAAAGTAATTATTTGTAATAGTGATTAATATCAGAAAATCAAGTCATACACTTGAGTACATATAGAGAGAAATAGAAGGTTGTGTAAAATAGCACATTTTATAAAATCTTTATCCTACTTTAAAGATGCACAGCAATCATCAAATAAGCAAATTAATTCAACCAGTCTTCTGTAAGATCTAATTTTCTATTACAGATATCGCAATGAACTTGAACAACAACTCCTAGACTTGTTGGTGTAAAAATATAAGAAAACTTCCCACCTGTTACATCTAGTGACTCACAAGAATCCCAATTCTTTATCTTCTTTTTCATTTCAGCTGTGATTTCAAATATCATTCGTATTCTCCTTTGTTTAAAGATAATAGCCCATATTGTAATTCATCCATTTTAAAGTACCTTGCCCGAACCCTTCAAAAACAGTTTCGACAGGTGAAACACACTTCTTCTCGCTTCGATTCAAAGTGAAACCGGGTTCAATAATCCCAAGCTCCACGTTATAGTTGTTAAAACTTCGGCTCTTGTCTCAAAAGAAATTTTTTCGATTAGGAACTGCATGGAAGTTATGCCGCATTTGACTATGAATCCTGCATCATGCAGCCATTCGACTTTAGACTGGATTTTCATTTTTTCTAACCCCATTCAGATAATTCTACATACCATTCTTCTGGTTTTCCAGGCGGGTATCCCCGTTTCAGATAATCGCGGCCACCGTCTACAGAAATGTTACGACAACGGCATGTTTGTACATCATATCTGTGACAAGATTCAATCACATCATTACAGGATAAACATCGGACTGCATTTTTGATGATTTTAGCCATAGGATTACCTCCTTTCTCTACTACAACTCCTTACTTCGTAAATATTCCTGAATAGAGAGTTGTACCTGTTGAGAGCAATTTTTATATCTGCATGAACTAAGTATCATAGGCAACGTAGTATTTCCATAATGCTTCTTGTGCAAAGCAACCGTATGAGGAATCATTCTGAGCTGATAATGTTCGGTTGATTCCAAATACTGATCTAACATATTAGTAGATCGCGGTAACTTCTCACTGTAACGTATGATTCGAGCCTTATCTTTAGTAGATAATAAGTTCAGAATCGTATACCGTTTTATTTGCTTGTTAGGAGGGTTCTTATATAATTGCTGACAAACTTCTTTAATCACTAACATTAATTTTGTATCTTCTTCTTCCCAAAGAGGGCTTTTAAATGGGTGATCTGTCAGAGGCAAAATGTTCTCTAACCCGTTACCCTCTTCCTTCATAAGTTTAGATAGGATTTTACTCCCCATGATTTTCCGTAGATCGGATCTGCTGAGCCCTGGGAATCGTTCTAATAATTCCATCAGCTTCGCCCTTGGTTCTACCTCTACTTCGGACGTCACAGCAGCTTCTTTCATAGCTGGAAGGATTTCTTTCTCATACTTCTCTCTTTCATTTATATAGCGGGTCACGACGCTCTTGCTTGTATGGAGTAATATACTGGTTTCATTGATACTCTGCGTCTGATCATAGGTGAGATAGAGCTTATGAATCCAATTCAAACTTCCTTTAGTGAGAGGATGTTCTTGGTTAACTTTCTTCCCCATATAAAGAAGCAGGTATTTTTTTATGGTGCTTCGATTAGCTCCTAGGGAGGCAGCTATGTTATTCATGCTCTTCCCTTTATTATATTCAATGACAAGTTGTTCGTGCCATAACGGCCCATATTCAACCACCTTTACAGTAGCGAAATCAAATTCTAATTGTCCGTCTACGCAGCTGGACCGATATTCCATTTTACAGTGTTTACATAGAAATCTGCCCCTGATTCTTTTAGTAGAATAACAATAATGCTGCTTATTGGAGGTAATCACATATTGGGCATACTTCGCACAAACCTTATTTATACATGGCCAAGGCCCGTTACCAAATGGAATGGGCGTTTTTTTATGTGCACTTTCATACTTATGGAGTTGTCCATAACCTCCAATTAACCAGTCCAACACCAACATATGAACAATTGGATTTCGGATGGCATTCTTTTCGCTGAAAATTTGTAGTGCACTTCGTTTTTCTAGTAAGTCTGGTATTAACCCTAGTTCTTCTAGTGTTCGAGGTGAATATCTTTGGAGGAATTTTTCATGGAATTTTTGATTCATGTACCTACCATCTGGATGCTGATAACCCATTTCTCTTGCTAACAAGTTGTAAATGTAAAACAGGTCACCAATCTTAATTTCACCATTTAGTATTTGATAGACATCTTTAGAAATCCGAAGTTTTAACTGCATAATTTCATCTTGGTGTAACGTGTCTATTGTGCCACTTAGTTCGTGCCCATTCGGGCAGTGGGTAGATCCTAGAAATATTGTGCCATATAGCTGCCCCAATGACACTTCACACTCCGGACACTGACTAATTAAAACACATCGATGCTTATGACATACGTCTATACTACCAATTTGATGAGAACGATGAATGTATACTTCCCCAAAACGCTCCTCATCTTCTGTAATACATTGAGTACAGTAGCGAACATCTTTCGAAATAATAGGAGGAATTAAAACAGTTGCATATTTTTCACCTTGTCGATAAACGATCATCCTTGACCGTAATTCGTCACGATTGACGTCAGACAAAAAGGCAGCGAAAAAGGGGTAAAATGTATGTTGGAGGAGAAGTGTATCACTATCGGGGAATAAAGATGGCACTTTTCTCTGAAGCACCTCCAAATTATGAGGCAGGAAGGGCACCCTTCTAGAATTTATTCCCATTAATTCCTGAATCCCTTCTATATAGGAGCACCCTTTACGGAGAACATATCGGTAAATTAAACTTCTTAATTCCTCATCTGGGTAAGGAGATGGAAACATTTGAATTCGGCTCAAAAGTATCACCTACTCTGCTCGTTTTTCAATCGGTTCTGCCTTCAACTCCATTGTAGTAACTGATCACACTATTAATTACGTTGTCTAACTGGACAGCAGCGTCTTTACGCAAACCCGCATTTCGGATTAATTTCCATTTGACTACGCTTTGTTCTTCTTCAAATAATTTTTGCGCAGCCACTTCAATTCGTCTGATTTGGAACTGATGGATAGTCTCTACTTCCCTGTCGATCAAAGCTTTACATCTGGGTAAAGCTACGAGCTTCTTTTCTAATAATGAAAGCTTCCCAATCCTTCTTCCAATTTCTGAGATGGTGACTCGAATCGGTTTACCCGAGGTTGATCTAATTTCTCTAACTGCCTGAGAAATAATCGGTAGAAGCTCTCGATCCCTTTTCTCCCAATCGACTCGAATTTGAAGTATGTCCTCTTTAGCCGTGCTATAACAAGTGGCATTTGTTTGGTTCGACAAGTCTTCGGAAAGCAGATCTAGGTCGATTGTTCTTACATTTTCACCAAATGATTCATACTTATCCATGGATCTAGGCTGCTCCTTCATTTTTAAATAAAGGGTAGAGCGATGAACCCCTAAACACTCGGCTTTCTGCCTAAGTGAAAGATTTGAGTTAACTCGGAGTTCGTCAAATTTTTGTTCCCAAACGATGCCGAACTGCTTGATTCTACCGATTTTCACTCGATCGCACTCACTTGTGTCCGGCCCTCTTCTGGAGTACACAAAACCGCAATTACACTTGAACGTACCCACAGGTCGCCCTGTATCCGAACATCTCGTGACTATACAACTCGGAATAGTGTTTTCTTTAAAATGATCTGCCACTTTATTCAAGCACGGCCATGGACCTGTACCAAAGGGATGATAGGTCTCCTTCTGCATTTCGCAGATCGAATCTATAGTTTCAGCAAGAAATTGCATCACTAGCAAATGCCGCAGGCTATGGATATAATCATGGCCGCGCAGTAATTTATGCAACCAGGTATCCTCCGAATGTTTATTGATTTCGGAGTGACACATGTGGAGTAGGTCCTTTCCCAGTGTTTGATATAGGTTTGAACGAAGATTTTGAAAACGTATATTTCCATTCGGGGTGATGAAGCCGCGCTTCGATAACTTTGCCCTATACATGGGGATATTGTTCAGGTATTCGTCGTCATACGGCATATTAAGTAGCGCATGTGATTGTTTTGCAAGGAAAATCAAATGTTTTTTTTGAACGTTACACGAATGAGGCGCAGCCATTTTTTTACGAATGAGATCACGTTTCAGACTTACATATTCGTGCCTGTTTCGTCTTAAAGTGTAAGGAATCACTGAGTCTTCTAATATGCATTCATGTTTATAACAAACAAGAACGCCTGGTAATTGATGTGACCGATGCCAATATGGAAGCCCGTACGTTATCTCATCCTCTATGATGCATTGAGGGCACACTCTAAGAAAAGGAGGATTTTTCACCGTCGAAGCTAGTAAACCTAACCGAGCATTCACGGCTCTGCCTAGTTCCCCCGTCATGGCTGATTTTACGAAATGAGTTCGGTCTTCGGGAAGAAAAGCAGCAAAATACGGTAACAGGGTGTGAGACTGGATGATCTCTGAAGGGCTCATATTATGCCTCATAAGATGGCTAATTTGATCTATGTGTGCTGGCAAACCTGTAGCAGCACAGAAGACAGAACCATTATATAACTCAGTCATAGTCGCTTTGCTGCTATGATTCCCCGCATATAAATGGTATCTCGCTAGGGCGCTATACAGTAATTCATCTGGAAATAAGGAAGGGAAGAAACCAGTCAGTATAACCACGTCCTATCTTGGTTTATACTTCTAGTTTTCCCCTTTTCATAGAAACTAAACTTTTGCACTCTCGATTACGAGACATCTTCATCTGGGAACAACACATCTTGAGATCCGGTATATCCAGCCTCGGTCAAGGATTTGTATAACTCTTCTGGCGTTGTCTTTCCCTTTTTGGGTACATGGTTTCGAATATCGTTCGGGTCAGCTTCGTCAAAGCCGCTTAAGATATGCTTAGCCACCTCCATCCGTAAAGCAGTAACATCTGCGTGCGGCTCATGATTTTTTATATAATGCAGAGCAATTTCCTCTGCTTGTTCAATTGTGGTACCTAAACTTACAGCCAGTTTGACCAGTTCCATGTATGTTTTACGGTCGTGGTCTATTTTTTCTGTCGGCATTTCTTTCTCTCGAAGATTACCGTGAATACTTACCTTTTCTTCTGATTGAGCGAGATAGTGAGAGAAGTCATTCCATTTCGGATACAAATCATCTATATCATATAAGGCTGATTTATTTTGAGTTTTTAATGCCTTGATCATCGGCTGAACCAATTGAAGGTGTTCGGAAACAACTTTCTTAAGCCTGGCAACTGTAATGCGTTCCTTTCCCCCCTCCGTTTCTCCAAGAGCGATAGCATCCCACTGGGCAAGCATATAGAGTTTTACCGCTATATCAATAATGCCTTGGGTTAACTCATAAATTGTTTTTTTCATCGGTTCCGTTAATTTTGTTGGGGTGGCCGTCCATTGGTATCTCCACAAACTGGATATGAAATAATCCCAGTCTTCACTATCCGACATGCGGTCAATAATCATATCTCCTTGTCCGCATCCCCTTCTTGCCTGACTAAATGATCCGCCGAACAACCGAAGTGCTTTGTAGGTACCAACGAGAACCACCGGAACACCTATCGTATTGATAAGTTGCGTAAAGAAATTCAGCATTTTCTCAGAACCGCCGCTCTTTGCTAGACTTAAGTTCTGAATCTCATCAATCACTAACGTCCCCAAGCAATGAAGGGAAGCGATGTGGGCCATTTGTGGGATTAATGTGTCCGTGGTCGAGCCATTCGTAACAATTTTTTTGAAATAAGAGGTACCCAGTACCGCATCAACGGCTTGAAAAAAGTTGATACAAAGTCCTTTGATCGAGCCATCATAGGGACAGTTTAATTTAAGCCACACCAACTGATCCAAAACGAGTGGTTGATTATGATAAGCCGTATGCTGAATTACTTGAGGATACAGGAGCAAATTAAGATCCACCGCCGTTGACTTCCCTTGGCCGCTAACACCAATGATATTAAATCCAGCTGCAGTTGATCGTATGCCTGCTGCGTTCTCGCCTTTCTCATTCACTCCTGCTTTCAGAATCTTATCGAATCCGACATGAAATTGTCTTGCATACTCCCTTTGCAGAGGATTACGTGCTACATAGCCATGCCGAATCATCCGTGAAAATCGCTGTTCTATGGACAAATGGATAGGGAGAATTTCCACATAATCACTTAGCTGTTGCACACAATGCAGCCTGAGCCTTCTACTGAGATCCCGCTGTGAGTGATCGTAATCAGGATAGTGGGGTATCGCATCCAGTAATTCATCTTCGTCCAAAATTCTAGGAAGTGATTCGATCATGGGATTTCCAATGTAACCCTTGATTACCTGATCGGAATGATACTGAGCCTCTATAACAACACCTTTCAAAATCGGATTGCGTGTGTACTGCTCAATGGTTTTAACCATTTAACCCCTCCTCTCTTTACTTTTATTCCATGAGAATAATTTCATTCGGTTTTACTGGATTAAGAGAAATCTATAGTCCATTAGTTATGTTTGTCTCAAGCTCTACAGCTAGATACAAATGCGGGTGATCAAAAACTTCCTGACTTTGATGCGTTAATTTTTATATCTTGTGAGGAACATTCCCATACCTTTCTCATTGTTTAGTATGGAGCTATTATTCGTTATCATTTTCATTTTTTCGCCTCTTCAATTTCTCGATTAGAGTTAAGCCTCGTACCTCTGTAAACATTTCGTCCTCTATTAATTCGTCGTTTATATTTATTTTTGGCACTTCATCAGAAACACCTAAACGATAAGCTTCCTTGGTTTGTATCTTCTTTCGGTCTGTCGCCCTATTTTCTTGAATATTCGATTTAAACTCTGCATTGCTGATACTTGCTTCACTTCGTGCTTGTTCCGTTAACGAGATTTCCTCCTGCTTGATTTGCTCAAATCTTTCATTCATCTTAAATTTGGCGTGATTTTGAGTGTCTTTATGATAAACGAGCGCAAGTTTCTCCTCCTGTTGTATCATCTTTATCTCCTCCAGACTCAGGTCCTTGAATCGATCCGATTTCTCCTGTAAACGGCAGGTGAAATAATGGAGACCATCTGGAGATTTCACATAAATCGAATTCATGCATCTTCTGTCATACGCTATCGTGACTGAACGGGAATCACCCTTTACAAACCACCCGACCTCCGTCAACTCGTCACATTTGTAATGAATTCCCTCAAAGGCTATACCTAGCCTTGTAGCTGTTACCTCTTTACAAGGAAGCAAATTTAATCGAATAATGTCTCTGGGAAATGCCTTAAGATGGCCTGACCGATTCTGTATCCCCCAATTCCATAAGTGAATCGGAACTGGCAGAATGGAATCAGGAATCATGCTGGTCTCAAGCGGATAATGCCTAATCGCTTTACTATTATTGTGATACATGATCAGTTCAATCATCAATTTAATAAAGCCCCGTAACGACAGCTTAGCATCGAGAATATAGTCTTTTCCGCCACGTTCCTTAAAGTCAGGCTTCACTGCTCCAGGAATCCATTGTTTAATCGTGGTATTCACCGTTTTAAAATTAGACTCTACTATTCCTTTCCAATCCGCCCGATACGGTGGTTCATTTTTGATTGTGACTCCAAGGCTTTCTGAAAGAGAATCTGCTTTTTTGCTTTCCATTTCACCTCGATCCCCCACAATGACTTCAGGCATATACTGACATGGCCACTGCTCATCGTTAATGTGGATATCGTATTCCGCACAAAAATCTACCTTATTCGTGGTCGCATTCTCGATAGCCATCATGGCACCCTGCCAAGATGGGCCTTCTAGTCCCACGTAGAATCCAACAATCATCCTGCTGAATACGTCTATAACAAGATAGATAACAGGTCTTCCGATAACCTTGGTTCGATTAGCATGGCTGACGAGATAGATGTCTCCTATCGTTGCATCAATCTCGAAAATACTGCCTGGTCCAACCGCTCTTCGTGTAGCATTACCAAGAACAGGTCTGAATTTTAATTGGTATTTCCGAACTCCCTCACGTGCCATTACAACCTTACGGTAGTCTTCCGTTTGTCTGTAAAAATACCGTAATTGATCAATCGTAGGGACTTTGTGACTGGGCAATGGAATCTCGTTTAGTTCTCCATTCACCATAACTTTTTCAAGAAAGTACGTGTGCCACATACGCTCGTGAACAAATTCCATACTATTTGCATCCGTTGTTTTATACCATTGGGCAAGGGCTGCTCCCAAGATCTTTCTCATTTCTTTTGTGATGATAACGCCTTGATATTCTGGAGATTCCGGATGCATTTGCGCGAGCAGACTTCGCTTACCGACCTTTTTTGTGAAAGTCTTCTTCTCCCCCTTCTTATTTGGCCGGCCACAATTAAAATAGTGCGCTACTAGTGCGTTTTTCATCTTTCCACCGGTCCAATAATATCGTATATACCGGTAAATTAAGGTCTTGCTTTTGCCTGTTTGTTGAGATCGTTCCCTTATCAGTTCCCCCCGGTGTGTCCGGTTATAGATAGCAGGTTCGTTATCCACCAAGTCTTTGATTAATTCCCACCTTTCTTCAATGCTAGAACTGTGTTCTTTTACATACTTCGAATGGGGATCCATAAGGTTTGCGAAGGGATCCACCTCAGCAATGGTATATAAACCTTTACTTAGAGCCTTTTCAATTTCGGTAAACTCCCTCTTTACCGGAATGGGTCTATCTTCAAAGATAGATATGGTATACAAAAACCGTCTATCCGGGGTGATATATAAAATTCGTTCTTGAGCCCTCTCACTTTGCAGGATGACATTCACTTGTATCTCCATTTGTCTCCTCCCACTATGCCCGCTTGATATCAATCGGATCCATCGCTGGTTGAATGATTCGATTCATATTTACAAGCCACCGTTTATTTGCAATAAGATGGCGGACAATAAACAAACTTGTACCTATAGGAAATCCAAATCTCAGATCACACTCTGCAGCGTATTTGGAACAAGACATACTCCTGCTCTGCAGCAAATTAAACAATTCGGGCTCAACGGAGTCGATGATGGATTCATTCAAATGACTCATCCCCTCCAACCCTCGTGCGGAGTGAACCCAGGACACATTTTTAACTAGATTGTATGAGATATCTTTATCTGTAATGAGTCTCCATTGAACCCCTTCATCTGCAAAAAAACGTCTTTCAATTTCAAATTTCTCTATGGTTCTAGGGGTTAGATTATCTCGCGGTTTGACCGTATGTGCCCAATATTCCAAACCGTGTTCGGTTTGAACCGTAAGCATAAAATCCGTGGTTATCACAATGGGTTCTTTTGTTTTCGGATCACAGGGATACCTAATTTTTAAAGTATCCGCAATAAACATCGTCTTTTCTTGGGGTAAAAGCGGAAATTGCTCCCGAATATCCACAATACGGGGGGACCACTCACACATATAAAAATAGGCTGTTTCAAGATGCTCCGATAACAAGTGATGGATTCTTCCCGTTTTCCAACCCTTTATGCGACTTACAACCCCTATGGATGGAACATCGTGAATCGTCAGCCAAGGTTTATACGTCGCTCCTTGCCCTTGTCCTCTTTTTTCCTTTATTCGTCTTGCAATGACGCTTCGTGTAGTGCTACGTTTTCGTTTCGCCATAATTGAGTTAACCTCCTTTATGATTAAGAAATGGAAAGGCAGCCTGCATGAGGTATGGTTGCATGAAGAGGTAGGTTGAACGAGTTGAATATTATTGTGGGGGATAGGATTTTTGATTCCTATTTGTAACAAAAAAGCGCACAACTTGAGATCTCGTTGTGCGCTCCTGCTGAATATTGCATCCATTATACCATATATTGTTTTTTTCATGACTTTACATCAGAATTACTTTAGTGCTAACCTGGCACTTAGTAGATTTGCACGCTATACATTCATATTCTGCTGGTTATACTAAAGGTTCATCAGATATTCGTGATAGTATTGATTTCGAAGTTCTTCTTTACGGGTCTGCATTAAGGTATATCTTAGATTCACATCAACAACCTTTCGATATGTATCCACGTCCGATTTTTTCAAGATCCCCCTACCTGTATAAAGCATTACTTTCTTCATGTCGACCCGACCAAATGTCATAAGGGCTTCGGTCCCTATATGTTGAAATACATCGACACCCAAAACCTCCCGTTTTGAAGGAACACATGCTACGGATCCGCACGAAAGTTTGAATCTCTGTAATGGCTTGATATCAATGACTAGGAGTCTTTTTAAATGCATCCATTCATTAGATAAAACCTCATATTTATCTTTTTCATGCGTCCAGGCCTTTACTTGATCATTAACGTCCATATTCCCTACCCATTCCCTATAACCATGTAACCTCGTAGGATCGATTCTCACGGTTTTATTTGGTGAAAAACGAATCGTGGGGCGTTTGGGAATCGTCCATGATTTCATGCTTTCTTGAAGATCTACTGGCAACGATTCCAAATCTATTTTTGTTACAACGGGAAGTACCCCAAGCTGTAGTAAGTGGTCTTTGAGCGCTTCGATATCATCCTCAAAAACACGGATGCCCTGAAAAAAGCCAACAACGCCTAGTTCTGTCCACTCTAGGCGTTTCTCTCCTGTGCTTGTTTGATATTCACGGATGTTTTCGCGTAAACAAGAAAGCTTCTTCTCACTCTCTATCATCCTGTGGTAATGACCCTTCGAAATGAAACTTTGAAAACGATCTACGTATTTCAAACGCAAGCCTCCTTAGTTTCTAGACGTTAACCGTTTCTTATCTTTCCGTGCTTCCTTCAGTTGTTGTATCTTTGTTTGATAACTTTCGATCTCCGGCATAACAATCCGTCTTGTCAGCATCAGGCAAGGTATATATTGTTCCTGACTAGGCAGCAGGATCATCAAACGTTCTTCCTCGTTCATGTACGCTGAAAGTGTCCAGTGGCTGGTTTTCGCAGCTTGTTCAAACCACTTCTCTTTGATCGCTAGTGAACATGTGTAATATTTTCCGTTAAACAGAACTCCATTTACAGTTACCTCGGCAAAACCTTCCAAACCCCTCACCTCTTGATTTTTCATATATTCACCTTTTTTTCCCATTTCATCGAAAGCTAAACTTGTACTTTTTGAAAAGTTGAAATCCAAAAAGTTTAGGGTTTTTAAGTTTGAATTTTTTCATCCGGGAAATAACTGATAGAAGAGGTGATAGAATCGTGGAAGAAGACATTGTAGAACAGGAACTCCCAGATCTGGGCTATGCGGAAGGCTTTGATTACTTATATCAACTACTGAGCCATTTAACGAGCTCCAAACAATGGTTCGGGCATAAGGTCTCCCTCATGGTTCGTTTATCACGAGAAACACAGCAAAGTCACGTTTCTCGGGCAGATATTGAGGCGATGTTCCCCCAATATACTGCAAAAGAACTTGATACCATTCTGAATAGCCTTATTGAGGGAACATGGTTAGTTCGACAAGAAGGTACACTCCAATATTCACTATCCAAAAGTGGTTTGTTGTTTCTACGTTTCCTCCCATTTCTTTATCGGGGCGATGAAATGGATGAAATGTCCTTCCAGCTTGCAGTAACCGAAATTTTAAAGGTTGCTGATCTGATGGGCTTAAGTTTATCGTCCATGGAGCTGTTGCGGGATCAAATCTTGTACTCGGTAAGACGTCACATTTCGGAACTCGCCAATGCGTTAGTATCCAGAAATGATGAGCGAATACGAAAACTTATCCACAAAATCAGTGAATTTGTCGGAAATATTGATGAATTAATTAAACGCATGTCGGACATCACGAATTACAAGATTTCAAAGGGATTAGAACTTACAGAAGCAGATAAGCACGGCATCGAAATACTCCTCACCTTCCATCAACGAGTCATGAGTTTATATGATGAGCGTAAACAATACTATCTTGATCATCAAGTACTGGGCTCTGCACCATTCACCAAAAGTGATATTGACCGTTTATTGTCAGGCTCTTCTTTCTATCAAATGACCGCGTGGATTGATAAAGGGGTTTTTACACCCTCTGGCTCTTCTTGGTTCGACGAAAACAATTTAATTGAATCCTTGCAATTATTTCTACAGCAAAGAAAACATAGCCGTGGAAGAAGAATAAGCCGAAAAGTAAGTGGAGGGGAAGAAATGCTGGAGAACATGTTTATCGAATCTCCTTATTCCGAAAAATTGACCACCGCATTAATTGAGGAATTTAAAGTCAAGGAGTCCCTGACTTTGGAACAATTTCTTCAGCCTTTATCGGAAAAGGTTGAAGGTTTCATGTATCTGGCTGCACTCTGCGCAATGGAAAATCAGAAGTTTCTTTGGAGAGATTCCCCATTTATAGGGTACACGTTAGATACGAAAATGCATAGTCTGACCCTTCAAGAACACCTTTTTCATCAGCTTTCAGATGCTCTCATTGAAAGGATGGGTACACATGTTTAACTTAAACCAATGGATGGATTATAGCCCGGAAGAAGTTTGTGCGATGCTAACCATCAAAGCATGTCCTAAGCATCTAATTCCTCGACTCGAGTTTGATGATACTTTTCGTACAGATGTAACGAATCGACTTCGAGAGGTTGGATACGAGTTTGTCGATGATCCGATTTCCCAGCATTTTGATGCACGTTTATCTCAGGATATTCGTCACCTCGAGCCTTTTACCGAGGGTCCATTTCCACCTAATGAGGGGCAGTCGGTTGTTGGAAAGGCATTACTTGTGATTCTTTGGTGCAATCTCATTTTGCCCAAATATGATCATTCGCTAAAAAAACAAATGGATGAGGATCCCCATGTAACCGAAGAACAACTATTTGAAAATTTTAAATCACAGCTTGGCTCCATGCAGAACTTGAGGAAAAATTTAACCGTGCTGAAGCAACAAGGTTTTATACTAGGGGTTCGCGGTACAACCTCTATGATCGCGGGCCCCCGCTTATCCACAGCTGTGGATAATTCAAAACTTTATGAACAGGTCCGAAAGCATGTCATTGATCTTCTTATCAATGAAACTGATGCATTGAAAGAAGAAACGTCACTTGCGTTTACGGAAATAACGAAAGAAGGTGGGGATACATATGAAGAGAATTATGGATAAAAAGTATTTGCCGATTCGTTTTCTGAATCTGGAAATGGAAGGCTTTTCCTACTTCCCGCGTCAAGAAATCCCATTAGACGCACAAATCATTGGGTTAATTGGTAATAATGGTGCCGGCAAAACGACCATCCTGAATATGATCCGAGTACTCATTGGGTCAAGAAAATTCGATAATAACCAATCTCTTCAAACATTCTTTGAACGGGATGATGTCGATGAAATCTATATTGTCGGACGTTTCGTGAATACCATTCATCCCACTTACGGAAAACGTCCATTTGAAGCTATTGGTAAAAGGCAAGACACCGTTTCTATTGTTTGTAGAATCAAACGCGATCCATGCAAACGTGAATACTGCGTTTTTGATGGCTATTTTGATTTAGATCTTGATTTAAAGGCCTACATCCGCTGGTTGAATATGGAGCAATATGCTCGGCAAATGCAAGAGATCGGTCTAACCAGATCCCTCATCAATGCTTGTAGTTTAGACCAAGGTAAAACGGAAGATATTATGGATCTCAATGAAGAAAAATTGGCTGACTATATTTTGCAGATTTGTGGAGAACAAGAGAGATTGGACCGCTTTAACCAGATTAAAGCGGATATTAAAACGTTAAAAGAACAGTATTTTCATATTAATCTACAGAAACAACAGCAAGAACTTACATTGAGGGAAATTGAAAACAACATCAGCCTCTGCAAGCGGATACTCGAACTCGAGCATGAGATAAAAGCTCTTCAATTGGAACTTCCGCTTTCAGAATATGCACACTTAATGAATGTATATGAGGAGTTCAACCAAGAAATAGTAGATCTTTTACAAAAAGAACATGAATTAATTTCAAAAATAGAGACAAATGCTCAATTGCTTGCCGATCATACGCAGCAATTATCCAAAACCAAGATAAACATCATAGAATTAAATGGATCCATGAGAGAGCTTTCGGAAAAACGAACATCGACAGCGGTTGAAATATCCAATCATGAACGTAATGCTGCAGAACTAAGCACGTTCATCGAGACGTATCATCCCCTTCCTGTTCAAGACATAGCTCAACTATCTGAGGGAAAACATCAATTGAATCAAAGCTATAAAGACCAATTAACCATAACAACAAATTTGAAGAATCAGCTACATCAGCTTGAACATAAAATTGCTCGCATGGAAACATCAAAGAAAAGTGAATTTCCTGCCGGCGTTATACAATTAAAAAAATGGCTGGAATCTAAAGCCATTGATCATTTATTAATTGCCGATTGTATCGACATCCCCGATCCGTCTTGGCAAGAAGCTATAGAAGCTATGTTAGGAACGGAACGATTTACGATCGTTGTAAGTCCTGAAGACATGGTCCAAGTCATGAAAGAAGCACAAGCAATTAAGTATCCTTTCTGGGTATCACCCTATAAACCTGCGTATTTACAGCTTAAAAAACAAGCCGTTCTGAACAAAATCCTTCTTAAAGACGAACGAATAGCTGGTTATTTACAGCGATTTGAAAATGTAATGATTGCCCATAATCTTGAAGAAGCATGGGCCTGGGTTCGTAAAGGTAATAGTGCTTTATTAAATTCACCGTCTCCCTATTATGTTGTTGAACGTGGCGGACGTTCTATTGGTGCAAAAGGTCTTTATTGTGGTCAGTCTGCTTTTCAAGCCCAGCTTAAGGCAGACAAGAAACATGCACTCGAACAAAAATCCCTACTAATTCAATCAGAAGAGCAAGAAGTTCTCTTATTGGAACAGCTGAACGCAATAATAGAAGAAATTAAGACCCAGGAGCAAATTCTTCTATTACCTAGTAAAAAAGATACTCTCGCTCACACCTACATGATCCTTCAGCAACTTCAACATGAGATGGATACCCTGACGAAATCGAGAGATGAATGTACGAATTCTCTATTAGAACTTGTCACCCTTCAAAATCAACTTAGTAATCAAGCTGGCGTACTAACTGAAAAATTGAACGGTTATCGTGGTGAATTATCTATCGTTGAAGTGAGCATTCGGGATAAGAAATCGCAGAAAATCAACATCGAAGCCCAAGCCGATGAAATTCGGAGTCAATTTACCGAAGAACAACGAGTGGCATTAGCTGTTGCCGATAAATTGGCCACACTAGAGAAACCGGAGCAATACCGAAAGAGTATAGAAATGAAGGAATCCGCTGTCGAGATATTGCGGAATAATATATCAGGAGGAGCCGTCCGACCGGGAGAAGAAATAGCTACAGTCAAATTAGAGCAGTCGTATGAAAAACACCGCATGCTTCTGGATCAACATCAAGAGGAGATTCAAAAAATTCAAGATGATTTGGACAAACTTGAAAAGAAGCGTGTTGAAGCTAAAAACGAGTACCGAATTATGGTTGATGAGGTATTTCAAAAAGTACGGAAATCACTCGAGGAAATGGCAGCGCGGGGTAATTTCGAAGCCTCATTAAGAGCTGTTTATTTGGAGGATGAGCGTTGGAAGGTTGATTATCGTCTAGGCTTTAATGGGAAACCGGCAAAAAGTTACCGGGATAAAAGTGCACTTAGCGGTGGACAAAAAGTCATTGCTTCATTACTTCTAACCTTCGCTGCGATTAAAGCAGATGGCGTACTCAGCTTTATGTTATTGGATGAACCGTTTGCCCATTTGGATGAAGAGCGTATTGCCTTAGCCGGCCAGTTTCTAAGTAATTCCGAGGCTCAAATCATTATAGGGATGCCCTATTCTGAAAACATCAAATTGATGATGCCATGGATGAATATGTTACTTAATTTCCGACCTAAAAAGAGGAATGAAACAGTAGCGCCTCCGATTACTTACGGAAAAATTCGTCCGTAGATTTAATTACATAAGGGGAAACCAATGATGACCTGTGGCACAACCAAACATTCTTTCAAAACAATTACGATGTGGACTCCAGTTGAATTCGAAAACGAAAACTATACAAGTAGGAAAATAAAAGTCTCTACCTGCAGACATTGTGGCTTTACTCGTCAAACTCCCATATCTGAACGGATCAGATATGGAGCCGGTGAACCCCCTTATGATCTAGATAATGTTCTAGAGGGAGAGATGCTAGAGTTGACTCGCTCCCTCCTCTTAGATCTAATCAAATCAAAGACTCGCAAGCGATGGGAAAATTGGAAAGCACACTGGTTAACTCATGTTGAATATCAACTATTTGACGAATCCGTAATGAGATTATTTAACTGGGGCTTGCTAGTCATGCACGAGAAAAAGCTCCACAATCGTATCCAGACCTGGGATCCCAAGTTCGTATCTGCTAATCTTGGAATGTTTGAATCTGATATTGCTCGCCTCATGGAAATGAATTTCGACACGAATACAGCCGAACTCGATTCACTCACGATGGCGTTCCAGGACCTTAAGCCATTGACCGAAAACGAACATCTCATAAAAAAGGTCATTCAATTCGTAAAAATAAAGAGAGATTCATCTACCATACACATGATACGACTGCTATTTGCTCTTTTTGACCACAATCAGAAGCAAAAAACCATGAGTTGGAAAATGTTCTCGCAACAGTATTTTTATTCGACAAAAGCCCTTTCAGAAGGGGATAAGCATCGCTTACGAAAATTACTTGGAAAAAAACTATCCGACTTTGGTATTCACTCCAATAAGTCACGAATTTGGATAACCGGTCCTTTTTCATGGGAACTAAATGGCTATACGAACTATGGGCTTGCATTTCATGGAAGTTTATCTTTAACTCGGAGTATGATTCATAAAATGCGGATAATATCCTGGGACTCCCCCCATCTTCTCATTATTGAAAACAAAGATTTGTTCGATTCACTAGTTGATAGTCAGTGGTTAGACCCATGTAAATGGTCTCTCCTTTACAGTAAAGGCTTTATATCTTCTGAAGAAATTGAGCTTATTTCCTATGCCTCAACATTTAATCTAGTGTCTATTACCATATGGCCAGACTTTGACCCTTTTGGGTTGTCCATTGCCATTAATATAAAGGAAAAATTAATGGGGAAAGCCTTGAATATCCCCGTTAAGATATTTGGATTCACCAAAGAATGGGGCGAAAGGTTTCCTGGCACCAGCCCCTTAACTAAAAGTGATTTGAATGAAATTTATCGGTTGATGACTTATCCTATTCCCCATGCATGTATAGAGGCTCTACATTTGATGAAAAGTACAAATCGGAAAGGTGAGCAAGAGTTATGTTTTGATTTCTTTACAGAATCTGATTTTGAGCGCCATTTATCTCAAGATGTTGTACAACTGATCTAAACCAGTGTTCGATTCTAATGTGCCTATGATAAAACAATGACCGCTATAGGTCAGTTAATTGCCACAACGAAAAAGATGTTTCCTCTTAAGGACATGTGAGGGCCAAGTGCCGTTTATTAAGGCGATAAGTTATAGTCGAAACTTGGCGTCATTGATACTAGAATTTTTTTATTGAAGGGGATATCACATTATGAGCACAAACAGTCAGTTACTCCTTTTATCGAGCTTTTGTAAATATTTCACTGGCCCATCAAACACTAAAATATTCAAAAACATTATATAAACTTCCTTTTGTGGGATCCTCTAACCATTCTTCATGCTTATGTTTGATTCTATCAGTCATAAATGGAGATTCCTTCAATAAACTCCAACTTTCTTTATATAATTCAATTAAGTATTTTAATTGTTGTGATGGGTTTTCAAAATTTTCTGCTGATTTTCTGTACAAATCAATAATTGTTACACTATATCGTTGAGCTGTTGCAAACCCAAGATCATGCCAGCCCAAATTATTGTAGAATTCAAGTCTATCTCGAAGAGCTAAGAGAATATCGAATCTTTTCATACTGAATTTATTGTTCATAATACTAGTTGGTGTTTTTCTGTAAAAGTACAACCTATCGTTAATAACGGCCATGGATTTGGCATTGTATAAGATCCTATGAATTGCAGCTTCATCTTCATGAATTAATCCTACTGGAAATGTAACATCATTAAAAAGTGAACGTTCAAAAATCTTTGCCCACGCCATTGGCCGGGTTTTTCCCTTACCAATAAGACCCCAATGCATTGCTTTTCCTTCATAAACGATTAATTCCGGTGGCGCGGTACTATATGAAAATAAATTATTTTTATCTTCAAAACGTAAATAGTAACATTGGACAAGGTTGAATTTGTTTTCTTTACAGTTATTATAAAGTACTTCTACTAGATTTTCTGCAACAATATCGTCCGAATCAACGAAAATTATATACTTACCAGAAGCCATTTCTAATCCATAATTCCGTGTATCAGATAGTCCGCTATTCAATTTATGATAAACACGAACTCGAGTATCTAGTTTTTTTATTGAATCACAAATTGCTCCACTTCCATCTGTTGATCCATCATTAACCAAGATAACCTCTATATTTTCATAGCTTTGTTTCAATATTGAATCTACACAATCCTGGAGCCAGTTCAACGTGTTATATACTGGAATAATTATACTGATTTTATGATTCATATAACCCTCACTTTCTTACCCTCCCGCGCTACTATAGCGTTTTAAACCAAAAACAAAAAAACGTGATGCGATAAATAGTAGTAACAATGCTATCACAGGGGTGATATAAGCATATGCAGCTAAAGAACCCCCGAGTATAAATTCAACTGGAAAATAACTTGTAAATGCATATGGAATAATCCACGTTAATAATATTTGTAAGGCATAGGGATAGATTGCCAGGGGGTATTTTAAAAACTGATTTAAACTCTCAATAAGAACCATTGAACTCATAACATCTATAAACCAAAAACTGAAAGTAGCCATTAAAATTGTTATTGAAAAATATATGCTTGTTGCACATATGATGAGAACAAGTATCCAGAGAAATGTCATAGGTGTAAAAACCAGATTTAACTCTATGCCAGAATAAACACAAACAATTATTCCATAAATACTTAAGATAAAACCATGTAGATTTGTACCATCCACTGTAATCGCATATAAGGGATTTATTGGTCGCAACAATAGTCTGTCAAGATTACCCATACGCACATACTTATTGGGTAAAGTCCATATATTACGGAGAAAAAATTCATCCAGACCTGCTGGGATAAGTGCAAACCCATAGAGCATTAGGGACTGATGATAAGTCCATCCATTTAGCGCGGGGGTATTGGTATAAATAATTGATAAAAAAAGGATTCCGACCGTCTGTCTCGCTATATGTGCTGATACTCCCATCAAAAAATCCAACTTATATGACATACTCTCACGTAGATTTTTAATCAAAAAGTAGCGGTAGAGTATGATATGCTTTTTAACCCCCATTAATTTGTAACCCCCTAATTGCTAACTTATAAAGACTTTCAGAGATTAACCATAATACAACACTCCAAAAAGTTTGTATTAAAAGCTGTACAAGTGTGTCGTTAAAATCGTATCGTCCCATATAAATCAAAGTTGGGGTATAGATGATATTTTTGAATGGAAGCCAATTGCTTAACGTCATAGCCCAAGCAGGAAACAAAGAAAGTGGGACGATTGCTCCTGAGAAAAAGTCGAACAAAGATTTTTTTAAGAAGTGTAGACCCCAAAAGTTCATAGTCCAGAAAGATATATATCCAGTGATTAAGCTCAGTGAAAAAAGAATCAAAAAACTCAATACTACGCTCATAATAAAAGCTATAACATATCCAATTCCGGCTGGAGGAATTATAGTAGGAAATAAAAACGTTATAATCAGCATGACGATTGATGCCTGCACGATACTGACTAAACTTCCCCCGATATTCTCCATCAAGCGAGCAATACTGAAACGAACGGGTTTAATCAAGTCGAAAGCTAAATTTCCATTTTTGACACGATCAAAGATAATACGTTCTGGGGAGTTCCTATATGCATAAATAGAATTTAATATTTGTGAAATGAAAAGATACGTAATCATTTCTGATTCTGTAAATCCTGAAATTGACGGTTTCCCAACATACACTGCTCTCCAAATAAAATAGAGAACAGCTAGCTGAATAGTTGTTCCGAGGATATATATGGTAAAGGAGAATCGATATTGAACACCATTTCTAAAAGTTATAGTTGTAAACGCAAAATATTTTCGTAAAAAGTTCATAGAGTGTATGCCTTCTCTATAATATCTTCTACAGTTGTATCGATAAGTTGCATATCAAGTATCTTATACTTAGAATCAATAAATGCAAAAACTTCGGCTGGTGATATATTTACTGGGATTTGGACAGAAATCATTTCATCTCTAATCATCATAGTATATTCTGCTGCAAATCGTTCAATATCTATGCTACTTACTGGTTCAGCCAGTTTAAAATTCACTGTTCGATTACCAGCATATCTTTGACGTAAACTGCTTATTGTATCATCTAAGATCATTTTGCCATGATTTATAATCATAACTCGGCTTGAAAGTTCTTCAATGTCCTGCATGTCGTGTGTAGTCAGTATGATTGTAGTATTATAAAGCGAATTTAACATTTTAATAAATTCCCGCATTTTTCTTTTAGCTGTAATATCCAACCCGATTGTCGGCTCATCTAAAAATACTACTTTTGGGCTATGCAGGAACGCTGCTGCAAGATCGGCTCTCATACGTTGTCCTAGTGATAGTTGGCGTACTGGGCGATTAATAAATTCGTCTAATGATAAAAGGTCAATGAATTCTTTAAGTTTGTTCTGATATGTTCTATCGTCTATTTCATAGATGCGTTGAAGTAGGTTTAATGATTCAATAACTGGTAAGTCCCACCACAACTGGGTTCGCTGGCCGAATACAGCACCTATGTTCATAGCATTCTTTAACCTTTGCTTGTGTGGAGATATTGAACAAACTTCTACTTCACCTGAAGTTGGGGTTAAAATACCCGTTAATATTTTTATTGTCGTAGACTTTCCAGCTCCATTTGGTCCAATAAATCCAATAATATCTCCCATATTAATAGAAAAACTTATATCATTAACGGCATGTATTTCCTGCCTCTCTCGTGAGAATAGAGTAGATAACGCACCTAAAAAACCAGATCGTTTAGATATCGAAAGAAAGAATGATTTATGCAGATGCTTAACCGAAATAACCTCCATTTTTCTTTCCTCCAAGTAATAGAGTTATAATTAAAAAACTCCCTTCAACCTCCCCTTATATCTGTGTATAAACGCTTATAGTTTGATCCATAGATAAAAATTCCCTCGAGTTAATTTGAAAATTTAGAGATAAATTCATTTATGATTGTTTTATGACTTTTAGCTAAGTTCTCTGGAATTTCGTCAAGCGGAAAAAATTTAAAATCCTGAGATTCTTCACGATTAATTATCATCTCACCACTTATGTGTTTAGTGTAGTATGCAATTACAACAACATAAAATTCGTCACCATTCGGTGCTTTTATGAAATTTTCTTTTCCCGAATATACATTCAGCAAATTTAGATTTTCAATCCTTAAATTTGTTTCTTCTAAAATTTCCCTTTTCGCTGTTTCTTCCGTAGTTTCTCCCAATTCCATAAGCCCACCAGGAATTGCCCAAGAACCTCTAGGCTGTTTTCTTTGTTGAAGTAGGACTTCATTCGAATCATTGAGAATAATAATAACAGTTCCGGGAAAAATTAGAGGCCTAGTTCCTACTAACCTTCTTAAATCTTCAACATATCCCATCCATTATCCCCTCCAAATTAATCATTAATTATCATGTTATAAATATTATTCGTCTCAATTACAATATTATCCCAGCTATACTTTTCTATTCTTTTTAGAGCTTGTTTGGCTAATTGGGACCGGGTATAGGGGTTATTTAGTAACTTATCCATTTCATTTGCTAATATCTCAGAGTTTCCTAACGGAAATACAATCCCATTCACACCATTTTCAATAATTTCAGAAAGTCCTCCTGTTTGACTTGCGATTACGGGAATGCCCTCAGCTATTGCTTCTAGAGCTGTTATCCCAAATGACTCTTCTATACTAGGTATCACATGTAAAGATGACTGTCTTAATAATAATTTCACTTCGTTATTTTTGAGAAATCCTAAAAATTCAACATCTTTATCAATGGATAAGGATTCAGATAGTAATTTCAGCTCATTTTTTAATGGACCGTCACCAGCTATTTTCAATTTATAGTTAAAGGAACTATTACTTCTTTTTAAAATTGCAAATGCTTTTAATAAAACATCACAGCCTTTTAGAGGCGATAGGCGTCCACAAAATGTTATAGATAGTGGTTGAAATTGAGGGTTACAAGCCCTTCTAAAAGAGTCTTCACAAGAATCATAGTCAATACCATTGGGGATCACATGAACATCTGTTGCTAATTCCCCATACCTTGTACCTATTTCTTCATTCAACCATTTACTAACAACAATAGCTTTATTAGAATTATTTAACATATATCTTCGCAAAGAATCATTGAAATGGTTAGGGGGAGCTGAAATTGAATGAATAGTTGTTACCATGGGAATATTAAAAAGGTCTTTTATAGCAACACTAGTGAAGGCATGAAATGAATCATGAGCATGAAATACATCAAATGGATCAACACTTTTTAAAAATCTATATACCATAGGAAATAATTTATTACTTAGCTCTGCCCATTTAAACGGTGTTGCGATACGTGTTTTACTAAAATGAGGATCAATTTCATTACTGAAATCTCCATCCATTGTAGTGGGAAAATTAATAACAGTAAGCTTACCATTTTCACTAACTTCAAAATTATTAGGGTCATCAGAATGTCGATTAATTTTAGCAACAAGCACTGTCACAGAATTACCTTCATTAACAAATCCTGTAGCTAAATTATAGACATGTGTGCCTATTCCACCATATAAATTAGGTGGATAATCGGGAGTCATCATTAATATTCTCAAAATATCACACCTCAAATATGCATAAAAATTTCCTTCTATAATCAATTGCTTTTAGATCTCTTTTTATCTGGAAATATACTACAACAAAGTCTTTCCTTTAGCTTTGCTTAAAGATTCATTATGATTTTTGTATTATGTTTAGTGAAGCTTTACAACCTAGATCTTATCAATTTTCCACTTTCAGTTTTTGGTAATGATTTTGCCAGAGCTATGACTGAAGGAATCTTGTACCTCGAAAGTTTGTCTTCACAAAATACTTTTAATTCCTCTAAACTTAGTACTTCATTTTCATTTTTCAGTACGACAATTGCCGAAATTTTTTCACCATAAACCTCATCAGGTACTCCTGTAACAGCAACTTCTAACACTTTCGGGTGCTTATATATAACTTCCTCTACTTCTCTAGGATAGACTTTAAACCCGCCATATATTATCATCTCTTTCTTACGATTGATAATGTAATAATAAGAATCTTCATCTTGCTTCGCATAGTCACCACTGTATAACCAACCATCTTTTATTACTTTCTCAGTTTCTATATCATTATTTAGATAGCCTTTCATAAGGTTTGGACCACTTATTAATAACTCCCCGACCTTTCCGATTGTCACATCATTGCCATTTTCATCTACAATCCTAAGTTTTACTCCTGGTAAGGCAACTCCTATGCTGCCTTTCTTTTTTTTCCTTTTTAATGGATTCAAAGTAACCATTGGTGAAGTTTCAGTAAGTCCATAACCTTCTGTGATTTCAAAATTGAAAATCTCCCTCCATTTATCAAACACTTCCATTGGCAAAGGTGCAGCCCCAGTAAAGGCAATCTGCAAGCAAAGATTATATTGAGTTAATTTGGGATCCATTAACAAATACGTATACATTGTTGGGGGACCAAAGAAAAATGTTATTTCTTCTTTTTCTAGTACAGTTAGGGTTTGTTCGCTGGATTTCCAGCGCTCCAAAAGATGGACATATCCACCTATTAGCAGTGTGGAGTTTAAACAACATGTTAGAGCTGCAGAATGAAATAACGGGGAAACGATTAAGGTCTTATCTAAGTGGGTTAAACCTATCGATTCAGAAAAAACTTTCGCATTACTGTAGAGATTATTATGTGTAAGTATTATTCCTTTGGGTCTGCCTGTTGTCCCAGATGAATAAATTATTGTGCAATCTTCTACATCGGTCTTTTCATATTGTGTAGGTTGTAAGGAAGGCTTAAAACTTGTAATTTTATTAAGCTGTTCATCAATATCTATTATTGTGCTATATTTTTTGATACAATCGCTTATATTCTTAATAAAAGGTTCTCTAGACACTATGAATTTCGGTGAGGAGTCTGTTAGAATATACTCGCTTTCTCGATGGGTAAGTAGGGGATTAATCAATACTGAAATCCCATTAGCTCTTGAAACTGCATAATACCAAATTATAAATTCAAGAGTATTTAACATCATAATTCCTACTTTTTGCTTCGGTTTTAGATTTTTATTTAACAAGAAGTTGGTACAATTGTCGATCATCTTGTCAAGGGCTTTATACGTTACCTTGTGATCCATAAAACCTACTGCAAATCTTTCCGGGCTATTGATAGCATGAGACTTTATTACCTCATCAATCCTCATTTATACCTCCTATAAATTTTTTATTTGAAAGTTATCGTTCTACAATGGGACATTAGTTTAGAGATTCTCACCCAAAATTTCCACCTCTGGTATTAGGTTAATGTTGTATTTGTCGGCGATGACTTTTTTTACATGCTCCATTAACTTTAAAAAATCAGATGCAGTTGCTTGTCCTTTGTTTACAAAATGATTAGCATGTATTTCAGAGACTTGGGCATCTCCCATTCTATATCCCTTTAAACCCGATGCTTCAATAATTTGACCTGAATATTCATTAGGTGGGTTTAGAAAAACACTACCGACGCTTGGAATTCCGTATGGTTGAGTTTGTTTTCTGTGATTCATAAACTTTTTCATTCTCTTAATACTACTCTCTTTATTTCCTTCTATTAGTTTTAAATTTGCTTGATATACAACCCATTTTTTCCCTTGTAATATAGATTTGCGAGGTCCAAAATTTAATTCGTCCCTGTGCATGGAATGCATTTCTCCATTTTCATCAAGAACATGTATATAATTCACAACATCAGACATTTCGGACCCATAACCCCCAGCGTTCATGTATATAGCCCCACCAATAGTTCCAGGTATACCACAAGCAAACTCCAATCCTGACATACTAGCCTTACTTGCAAGAATACTTAGTTTAGTCAATGAAAACCCACCAGAAACACTGATAGAATGATCACTAAATTCAGTATTGGAAATATTTTCCGGTAATTTAATAACAACACCCCTCACTCCACCATCTTTTATTACAACATTCGATCCATTACCAATAAATTTCCAAGGTATATCTAATTGCTTAAACATTTCAATAGATTGTTTCAGTGATCTAATGTCATGAGGGATAAAAAATATATCTACCAATCCTCCTATTCGTAAGGTTGTATGTTTTGACATTTGCTCACAAAGTCTTATTTTCCCCAAATTCATGCTTTCAATCTTCTCTACCAAGACTTTCAAGTTTTTATGATCCTTAGACATTAGCACCCTCCTGGTATTGCATATGCGCGCCTAATGAATTAAAAGTCTTAACAAAATCGGGGTAGCCCCGTTCGATATGAAAAGTGTTGTTTATTGTAACTTTTTCACCCTCACATAATGAAAGTCCACAAAGGAGAAGAGACATTCCCCCTCTGATATCCTTGGCAGCTACTATATGATTGTCTTCAAATTTGGTTGGCCCTTTTATCACTACTTCTCTGTTTGATAATATCTCTATAATTCCCCCCAACTTAATAATTTCAGGTATATGATGCAACCGATTTTCGAATACATTTTCTTTGATATAACTTTCTCCACTACAAGTTGTTAGCAAAGCAGTTAAAATGGCCTGTAAATCAGTTGGAACTCCAGGGTATGGGTTTGTTTCGAAACTCACACTCCTATATGGGCGCTTCCCAGAAATCCTAATCGTGTTAGTGTCAACTGTTTCAATTATTGCACCAATATTCTTTATCAAATCCATAAAGCTCTCTAGGTTCTGCAAATAACCTCGAGGCACCAATATTTCGCCGTCCGTCATAAGCGTTGCAACTACATAAGTACCTATCTGTAAGCGATCAGGCATTACATCATACTCACATCCTTTAACAGCTTCAGTTCCATAGATTATTAATTTGGAACTGCCTGCGCCATAAATTCTCACTCCCATTCTAGTAAGTAAATTCTGCATATCAATTATTTCCGGTTCCAATGCTGCATTATTAATCGTGGTTTTCCCTTGTGCAAAAGAAGCCAATACCATTAAAACTATTGTTGCGGAATGACTAGGATATTCTAGCTCTATATCAATTCCATTCAAAATCTCATCTCGTTCAATTAAAAATATCCCAGACTCATATTTTATTCTTGCACCCATCATCTCAATTCCTCTCATCATTTCAGCTAGAGGTCGTTCCCCTATTTGATCTCCTCCAGGGAATGGGATCATTATTTTCTTTTTCCTTATTAATAGAGGACAGATAAGACCAATAGATGCCCTAAAACTCCGTGCTAGATCCACATCAATAATATGAGAATCAAAATTTTGGGCATGAATCGCGAGTCTACCCTCCTCTTTTATCCAATTTGACTCAACCCCCAACTTATTCAATATTTTCAAATAGTTCTCTATATCTAGAATATTCGGTACATTGGTAAAAATCACTGGTTCATGAGCAATTAGGGCTGCTGCAATCAGCCCTAGTATTGAATTTTTGGCCCCACTAACTTTTAGATTACCTTTAATTATATTCCCTCCATAAACCACTAACTTATTCTCCATTGCTTAATCACCTCGTGTATTTTAATGGAAATATTTATATAAATAATTAGAACTGATTTAGTGGAGCAGTATTAATTAAAGAATGGTAGTTTGGTATATAGATTTTCGAATTTTCTGGATAATAATCAGTTCTCAATGAAATTTGAGGGAATATTAAGCAATTAGGCTCAATGATTACTCCAGGGTTAAGAAGTACATATGATCCTATTTTGCAATTACTACCTATAACTGAACCGAATTTACTTATCCCTAATTTAATTTTTTCCTTATTTTTATTAATCATTACTATAGGACTTTCATTTAGTAAAACGGAAGCAGTTGATATGTAGGCCCCAAAATGCACATTACTTCCAATTATTGAACTGGATATTCCGCAATAGTGAGTTATGGAAGAGTTATTCAATATAAGGCTGCTTACAACTTCGCAACAGTGTCCTATTTTTGAACCTGTACCAATTATTGAATTGTCTCTTATAAATGAGGACTTACCTATAAAAACATTATCAAAAATCACGAGGGGTCCTTTTAAATAAGCAAAATCTTGAATTTCTACATTTTTTCCTATAAATACATTGCCCTCTATTGTTGCCTTAGGAGATATTTTAGCTGTTGGGTCAATATAAGATTTTAGGGTATAACTTTTTATATATTCTTCGACATTATATTCAAGTGAAGGTAAGAAATCGAAAAGCTCTGATGTCCCGAAAAAATCACTAAATTCAGAATCTATTTGACCAGGAAAGAAGTTTAAAATTTTTATAGTCTTCTCCTCCTCAAATCGAGTTGAGTTTGCATACTATTCTGTAATTGCATAGGGAATTAAATGAAAGCAGCGCTTTGGGGAAGGATGCAAGGCATATTCCCCTACGCTCAAACGAAGAGTATCTTTGGTACGCAGTTCACTTTTTAAAAAATTGATACCTATTAAAGCCACTTTCCCCTGGAGATTCTAATCCAATGCATATACATGCTGAGGAACTCCATTCTCAAATGGTTTAAGTAGTGCATATAACGTTTTTATTGTAGGCAATTCTATTTCTTTTCGTCTTGCAAGGTTGATAGCGGATCCCTGTATACTTTCAATCTCCAACTTTCTACCATTAGTTAAATCAAAATGCATTGAGGAAGTAACTTCACTAGGTAAACGTCCACACCAACGTATTGTCTTCTCAATAAAGTCTTTTTCAAGATTCACACCATAGGAACGTGATAAACACATCATTTCATTAAGTACATCACTAAAAACTTTCTTTGTTGATTCACAATTAATCAGTTGACCTATGTTTAACCTTGAGGTTGATGTCACTCCTGAGTAAGCTACTATGAACGAAAACTTTTCCCAAATAGTTCTCATAATATTTTCTGATCTTATTACTTTGATACTACAGTCCTTCATTAATTCCTCAAATCTTTCACAAAAATTTCTTTGAGTAGGAAAAAGGGCACCAAAGTATATTTCTTTTAGCTCTCCGATACAATGAATATAGCCGTCATCGTCCATAGTCACACTTATTTTGCATGTACCTCCTAAAACCTTTTCATCCCCCAATTTTTCTGAAAGAACTTTGTAGTGTTCAACTCCATTCATCAGTGGGAGTATATATGCACCCTTATTTGTAAGTTCAATAAGATTCTTCATCAATTCTGCATCGAGGTGATAATTTTTCACTGCAACAATTACTAAATCAACATCCGCTATATCTTTAGAATTTGTGAAGATGCGTGGTGTTTTTATGTTTGTTAAATTTGTGTTAGTTTTTATAATAAGTCCTTGTTTAGTAATTTGCTCTGCTCTTTTAGTACGGATCAGAAAATTAACATTTAAACCATGCTCGATAAATTTTGCTCCAAAATAACCTCCAACTGCTCCGGCTCCTATAATAGTAATATTCATATAACCCCTCCTATATTCGTGTTACTGATCAGATGAATGCCTATAAAGTAAAAGCGCTTACAAATTTTCTTGTTTCAAAGGTACCCTTAGTGATAAAGATTCCTTATAAGTTTTATTTAATTTAGATATAAATTATAGATATCATCCCAGTATTTGTATATAGTAATAAATTCCCTATTTTACTAAATATGATCTTATTTTACATAGGTATTATGGGTGGTGGAAATGAACCATTTTCGATTCGCTAATATACTATGGTTGAACCATTATTCAAATCCATAACATTGGATCGACCATAAGAGGTAGTTCACTTTTAGAAAAATAATGAATGGAACTTTAGTCTTTTATATTCCACTGTCTTATATGTTGGGGAGGGAAGGTGTCATATCAATAAATACGTCCTTATTTGCGATTTATATTTACCATTCTTGAAATCATCGTCATACATTACAGCAGTTCACCATTAGCTGTTTCCTCCACTTTCACATTGTCATCTACTGAAATAATTTTGAAATCCTTCACATGAATATGAGTGTTATATAAGATAGTTTTCTCTGATGATGTTTTTCATCTTTAAATCTATGATTATCGGAGATTTTTACTGCATCTTCAAAATCACCTGATTGTAAATCACTAAAATATCTTTCTACGACAGAAATTGCTTTTTCTCTTGGATTCTCGGGGAATTTTGATTCATAATTTGCACTCGCCTAACTTAAATTATAAACTAACTGCAAATTTGAATTACTTCTTTTCATTACATTGCTAGCTTTTAAATATACAACACCTATTTGTTACTAAAAGTTGGTTTTTTCACGACAAAAATAACCCAGCTTGTGTAAATTCGGGTAGGGGGTCGAAAGGATAAGCTTTTGTACGAGCAGATGAGGAGTTCAAGGAAAACAAAGTATTTTATTAGTGCTTAGGTTGAGATAAGTCCCTTGTTTAAACACTACATGCTACCCGCGTAAAATTCCCTATAAAACTAATTTTATACATGTTTTCTTTTACAGCTTCGGCGAACAAGCTGATAAAAACAAAAAGAGGGTTTCCATCGTCATTTTTATGCTAATGACATTTGGGACACCCTTGATTACTTTTATGATTCAATATTCATGAATCGTTTCGTACATGCTGGTCGCCGATGATTAAGGTTTAAATATATATCTAACGTATCTTTCTGAAACCTTTTATTCTATTTATACAATTGATCTGCAGCTAGAAAATCCGGGCGGACTGGGTTTTACCGTCTGGAAAGCTCCGGGCGTCGTCGGAAAATCGCTAGCGATGGTATTCCCTGTCACATAAGCATTGCCGGAACCGTCCGTGGCAACGCTACGACCAAAATTAAAACCGTCCACTCCGCCAAGAAAGGTAGAGTAGATCAAAGCGGTACCGTCAGCATTCAGCTTTGCAACGAAGGCATCCGGGCTCAGCTCCGAAATAACGCTGCGCAAAGCTCCGGGTGTCGTTGGAAAATTGGGGGACGTTGTAATTCCCGTAATCATGGCGTTGCCGAATGGGATCCACGACAATCCCAAGACCTTCATCGGTACTGCTTCCTCCGATATTAGTGGAATAGACAAGAAAAGACCCGGTCGGATCGAACTTGGACACGATTGCATCTGTGCTGCCGGCGTTAGAGGGTTGAAAAGCGCTCGGCGTAACGGGAAAACGACGCCAAAAGCACCAGTCATATAGGCGTGCCCGGACGCATCCACCGCAATGGCTTGGGTACTCCCCCCTTCGCTGGCGCCTTTGTCATTGAGTTATGACAAGAACTTATATACTTAAAACAAAAAGACCGCAACTTATGCGGCTTTCAATGTCTATATGTTCTTGTCGTTCGATATCTGTCATATGTTTATGGATAGTGTCACAAGACTTTTTGAATAGTACTATTAAAGGCTTATCTGTTATTACGCTAATCTACCCGTTAGTTCAATATTTTGCGTATTATGCCATATTATACGTTACGAATGATTCTATTTTAGCTGGGAATAATTACGTAGTAACTATAGACAAATATCGCTGTTTTCCCTCTAACTTCTGAAGAGCAAAAAGCCATCTAAATATAAATTCCAAACACTTATTATACAACGGGTAAGTTCGAGCCCTGTAATAGCTACGATGTTGTTCAGAGTACGCTTACCATCTATGAACCTTAGCATACTGTACTCGTTCGGCGAAAGAAATCTGCGACTGGGCCAGATCGGATCTTCCGAGATGGCCAGCAATCGAGTTATATCAAACCTGACCGACGAAGTAAAATACGGGATGCAGTTTTCATTGAGGGAATTGATTTGAAGTTCCTCCGCCAATCGCGTGGAGTAAGGCTGCATAAGTTTTTCATATAATTCGTATTGTTCGCCTTCAAACATTGGTGGATACCACTGAGGAGTGCCCGTTTTTGTGCTAGTTGCGTACCACCCGCATGTACGTTTATGGGCCTCGTATTGTTCAGCAAATCGGCTTGGCTCGTAAGCAACGGAACTTAATGCACCTTTACTCATTGTAGCTAGACTACTTTGTATATCTGTTACCACGTTTACTAAATTTTTTGTTAAAGCGGCTATACTAAAATGTTGATGTGCATAGTTGGCGGCTTGTCTTCCAAACTCCACACGTAGATCCTCTCTTTGCAATAAAGTAATTACGGAAGCAACACCTTTGGCCCAATCCACACGTATTCCACGTTTTGTTAGTACCGTATCTACAAAATAACCTGTTAAACCATGCTGTACAACATCCTTGAATCCCCCCCATTCAGTACAAACAACAGGCGTACCACAAGCTGCTGCTTCTGCTTGAGAGAGTCCAAAATTTTCACGATGGTAAAACCCTAAATTAGTCACCACATCTGCAGTAGAATACATTTGTGCCAGTTCGTCACCGAAAAGTGGGCCTACAAATCGTACACGTTGTGCTAAACCAAGTTCATCTGCTTTTTGTTGTAGCCACTCTTTATAATTGGTATTCCGGACCTTAAACTCTCCCAGTACAATATCATCTTCTTCACCGATGATACAAAGATGAACATCAGGGATCCCTTCACTTACAGATATTAATATTTTTAATAAATCGTGGATATTCTTCTGTATGTTTAATCTGCCTACAAATATTAAAAGCGGGGAATGAACTGGAATGCCGAATTTATTGCGTATATCCATTTGTTCAGCGATACTTCGAGGATAAAATATTTGCTCGTCTATGCTAAGGGGTATAACCCATTCCTTTAATTTGCTCCATTCTGTCAATTGCCTCCATATATCTTGGTCTGCCTTACAACTAAAGAAAATCCCATCATAAGTACGTAGTAGTGGCTGCCAAGGAAACAACATTGCCTCTGCTCCTTTGGGCATGGCTCCTCCAGCAAACAAAATCGCTGGACAAGTTAGGCCTAATTCGTCACGGAGATTAAGTGCATAAGTACTGGATGAATATAAATCTGCCCAGAGGATATCTATGCTTTTAAGAAATGAAGTCATGTTTTCCCGCTGATTAGGTTCACCTTCTGACTGTGCGTACGGGATAACCACCATGTTTTCACGCAATGCATGCGAAACATCTCGGGCCACCCTGCCCATACTCCACAATTTCCCCATTTTCTTTGGAGCAGTAGTCCATGGATAATCCCCCCATAACATTCCTATACGGGTTTGCCGGTTGAATACCAAAAAAAGCACCTCCAGACAAGTTCACCAATATATATTTACATATTAATATTCAAGGGATACTTTAATTTACCTGTT
Organism: Paenibacillus sp. FSL W7-1332; assembly: GCF_037969785.1. NCBI lineage: Bacteria > Bacillati > Bacillota > Bacilli > Caryophanales > Paenibacillaceae > Paenibacillus > Paenibacillus sp. FSL W7-1332. The sequence continues at coordinate 6,636,198 of NZ_CP150209.1, forward strand.
CAAATCATGGTCTCGTTGTCTATTATGTTTATCTGCCCGTTAGCTTAATGAAATTTGATAGAAACATACTTAGATACTTATCTAATCGTTAATCGGTACAAGTTCTTCTCCTCTTACTCAGGACAAGAACTTGTACCGATAAAACAAAAAAAACGCTAAATTAGCGGCTTTCAATGGGACTATGTTCTTGTCCCTCGACAGGTTTACATAAATGATGACAGAACTTGATAACATCCCCCACACCACCCCCAGAACTTGATATCTATTCCCTCCATCCCCCGAATCCGGGACTTAGTAATTGTCATCGGCGACGTCAGCAACTCCCGAGAACCAGAATGTTTGTAACGCAAAACTACCCTAACTGTCCGTTAGCGCAACGCGGCTGCCGAACCAAGCTGGCAGTCGCGTTTTAGTTATTTATTAAACTATAGTTTCCCGTTAGAATTCCTGTAATACGAATATTTTGGAGATTGAACAAAAACGAGCGCCTCGGTACGATGGGGTTACACACGAGGTCATTGCCTCAAAAAGCCCATCCAGGAGGTCGCTCTACTATGAAGTTTAAAGCACAAGATAAGCAAAATCAACTCATTGAAAACATTACCGCTCATCATCTGGTCGTCGGAGTAGACATTGCTCAAGATACTCATGTTGCCCGGGCCGTCAGCTTTCGCGGGATTGCTTTAGGTGCACCGCTGGAATTCGGTAACCATCTTGAGGGTTTCAAGCTATTTGGACGCTGGATCCAGGATCTACTCCAAACCTACAAGCTTAACAAAGTCATTATAGGCATGGAACCTACAGGTCATTACTGGCTGAATCTTGCGCGCTGGCTCTCTTCTCAGCGCATTGAAGCCGTTCTCGTTAATCCCCATCTCGTTAAAAAGAATAAGGAGAACCGTGACAACTCGCCATCTAAAAGTGACCGCAAAGATGCTCTTGTCATTGCAGACATGGTCAAAAACGGGTACTACTCCCCTGTTCGTTTTCATCCAGAAGCCTACGAAGAACTGCGAATTCTCATGGCTAACCGAGACACGGTTACAAAACGGCTCAACAGTGCTGTTAACCAAATTCATCGATGGGTTGATATCGTGTTCCCTGAGCTGCGCCAGGTCTTTAAAACCCTTACCTGTACCAGCTCTATTGCTACGCTCAGACTCTTTCCCTTACCGGAGGAAATTAGTAGATTAACCACAGAAGAGGTTCTTACCGGTTGGAAACAATATGTAAAGCGTCATGCTGGAGTTAAACGAGCGGAACAGCTCATTGAACTAGCAAAATGCAGCATTGGCGCCACGCAGGCACTCCAAGCCTACAAGCTTCATCTGAGTCAACTACTAGAGGAATATGACTTGGCTCAGCGCCAACTTGAACAAATTGAGCATGAACTTCATCTCATCTTGAGGCGTATCCCCTATGCACAGAAACTGCTCGATATTCAGGGTTTGAATGCAACGAGCTTGGCTGGCATTCTAGGAGAAGCTGGAGATCTGAGCGGCTATGTACATGGAAATGCTTTATTACGACATGCCGGCCTCAATTTAACTGAAGCCAGTTCCGGAAAGTGGCGTGGTAAAATGGCGCTTAGCAAACGCGGCCGCCCTCGTCTCCGACGTTTTCTCTATCTCATGACGATGTGCATGGTCATGACCAATCCGGATATTAGAGCCCTGCACCACCATAATGTCGATGTGAAAAAACTCAAGAAAATGAAATCTATAATGAAATTGTGCGGTAAAGTCGCCCGTATGCTTGTTGGTCTGGCCAAAAGCAGTGAAGCTTACGACTCGACTAAAGTGTTTCCGCAAGCAGCTTAAGCAGTTTTTCTCACCAGCTCATGCATTCGCAGGATGACAAGAAGCACGAGGTATCGGGAGATATTAAACAAAAGGGCTCGGACCCGTTCCGTTAGAAAGACCGACCTCCACCCCTTAGTTAGATGTGACGAAGGAATGAAAGGGCTAAGACCCGTTGAGACATGGGAGTGAGAATCACTAGGGCAAAGTGGAGACGTGCATGATATGGAACAAAGTGGGTATTGGACACAACACCCTTGTTCCCGCATGCCCTTTCTACTGTCCCCAGCCACCGACTCCCCTGGATTCTCTTCTTTCATGTTTAGCTCAGGGTGAAATCCTGCGAATTCATGAGTTTGAGTGAGGAAATTGAATCACTTCGAGGGAGTTTAATAAAAGGGCGTCTGCCGCCGTCGATGAGATCAGATCGGGAATGTTATCAAGTTCTTGTCATTGTGTTTTGACAAGAACTTGATAACATAAATATATAAAGCCGCATAATCAGCGGCTTCTAATGATACTATGTTTTTGTCACCCGACACTTAGCCACCAGTTCTTCTTGCAGCTCCCTTTTTAAGTCCTCCAGTTCTTCTTTAAGCTCAATCGGAATCTGAATTGGTACTCTGGACATATTCTTCCCCCTTGGTGTATACATTTTTCCGGATCTCGTAAGCATGCACGAAAATGTATACATTTCATCCTGGCTGAAGTGTCGCCGGTTCGGTTAATTGTATACATGCGCGGCTTGGATCGAGCCCGGCCGTTGCCGCGGGCGCTCGCTTTATGTATACAACTGCTGAATTGATGTACTTGATCAGAAAACTTCTGTAACTTCAAAATCCTCGATTGGAAAAGGCGCCTTTTGGCTACATTCAAACGCCAATTCAAAATTAAATCATACTAATTTCAATTCTATATGAAACAAAATCATTGGAAAATGCGTTTAAATAGTAAACCCCCCAGTAATGGGATGAATTTACACAAAGGAAGTGAATTAGGTCACAATTTCAGCAATTGTTGTATCATCATTAAATTAATGTAAGAAGGGAGCAGACAAATGAAAAAGAAACTTCGATTCCTAACCAGATTTAGCACGGCTGCAATATTGTCTCTATCTCTGATTTCAGGCTCAGTATTTGCACAGGATTTCAATGATCCGACTCCAGTTCTTCCAGGAGAAATCCCCATTGAGGCAGGCCCTGCACCACAAAATGCTGTAACGCAAACTTTTTCAGAAGTCGAATATGTGAAAACTCAAATACTTGATGATCGTGCAAAGGTACAAGAATTCGTCACTTCTAATATGGAGGATATTTACGGTGGAGTATACACCGATGAAGATGGCTATAATGTTATTTTACTGACAGACACGTCACTTGCTAATGAAGAAAAAATCAAAAGTATCGCAAAGTTCAAAGATAAAACCAAAATTCAAAAAGTGAAATATTCCAAGGAGAAATTGTATTCCTCTAAGGAAGCATTATCTGCTTTAGGAATAGAATTAGGTCTTGAAGGGGTCGGAATTAGTGTAGAAAAGAATAAAGTGAATGTCTACATCACGGAGGAAAATTATAAAATCAATAAGGAAACAATACTTAAACATATTGATGAAGATATGGTTAATTGGGTATTTGGCGATCTTGTTGTCAAGAAAAAAGCATACAATCTTTATCCCGGTGAACAAGTTGAGAGAACTGTCACGGGCGGTGAATATCAGTGTAGCCTTGGTTTCAACGGGCGTGCCAATGGAAACGATGTCGGCGTTATAGCAGGGCATTGTGGAAATGGTACTTGGTATGATAAATCGGATGGAACTGCCGCTATCGGGAATATGTCTAATGGAAGTCTACTTGGAAACTTTGATGCTGGATATATCCGTTATACTACTAATGTAACTGTGACTCCAAGCGTCTTCCTTAATGGGAATTCTATGACAATCGGAACAACGGATTATGCAGGCTATTACCGAGAAGTAGGAGATTATGTAAGAGTCCATGCACGGTCCGGTAATGGTTCCAGCTTCGGTCCAGTTCAAGTTATTGATAACTCCTTTGACATTCCTGGAGATACACAAGATGTAGTTGTCACTACGCTATCCGGTGCAATTGGTGGAGACAGTGGAGGGCTGGTTTACTCTATCGCTAACAACGGAACAAAAAACTATGCTCGTATAGAAGGAGTTTATGCAGGATCGCTATTGGACCAAAATGGCAATGAAGTTTACGATTACTTTTCGAAGTATAGTCGTGTGTTTGATGGTCTAGGAATGTCCGGTGTTTATACTGATTCATCGTTTTAAATAAACACGCTTTTGTGGCTAACCAATCCACAAAAGCGTTTTTTAACATTGTAAATGACACTAGTTCTTGACTTTTACGGTAGCATTGGCTTGGGCGGGATAGGAGTTTTTAATTACTCCTTCAATACCTAACTCCACATTATCACCTATTGCTATAGTGTCATACACTTCTGGATTTTTGAGCGTTATCCAGATTGCATCAGGTTGGTTTTGTTTGAGAAGTTCTGATACTGACATGTTGCCAGTTTCAAGTTCAGGTTTATGCCTGACTACCAATATTTTCTGGTCTTCTTTTGCAATCACATAGCCACTTGAACGATCCCATTTCTCAGGATTGATTGATTCATTTCCAGAGCAACCAACAATAAACAAGAAAAGACAAGGTACTACAAGCAAACTCCACCTTTTCATTCATATTCCTCCTAAAACTGTTGTACCTTCCTCAATAATTGACGGTTTTTCCCTATAGAATGTTGCTATCAAATTCATACTAAATTTCGTTGCCAGGCTCCATGATACATCGGACTAAAGGATACTTTTTACGTTTCCATGCCTCTTTCTTGTAGAAAGTAGCCCCGATACTTGTACATTTATAAGCCAACCATTGCAACGGATTTGCCCGTCGAATCTCTATTGAAAATATTCATGTTTTTTGCCAGTTCATGAAGCCGTTCTTCCTTGTAATGATCCGTATAAAATAATACACTAACCCCCTTTTTCGAAGCTAGTCGTCGAATTTTTGCTGCTCTTACAGCAATCATATTCCAATCCGTGAGAGATCCAATATGAAATTCAAACGTATTAAACAACCGATTGTACCATATACCGTGTCCGTAATTTTTCTTGGAAATGGTTACTTCGACAATAGGATAAATTATAGCAGCTATTAGAAAAAAAAGAGAAATTGATGTACCGAGAATATTAGCTCGAATAGCAAAAAAACTCCCGATAATAGCCATAGTGAATGATAGTGAAAATACAAACTCGGTTATCTGCAATTTTATTTTCAATTGAGCTCTTCTCCCTCGGTGATTTGTGTAGTGTTTTACTACCTCCAATACGCACACAGGTCGCGGTCGACAGCTTCAACTTACAAGTGTTATCCTTTAGGAGATAGGGTTAACCTCGAGAAATGTGGTAATATGATCCGTCTTCATTGAATCTATAGCCCTGGGAATCTAAGTGACCGCGCACGTTTTTGTACAGTGTTTTTCCTATGCTAATGTACTGACCGGACTCTCTTTGTGCGATGTTCAATGCATCTTCTAGTAGAAGTAACTCCGCATTACTGAACTGTAGCACTTCCTTTTTATTAGCTTCTTGGCTAACATCTGAAATGTTGTCATATCGTTTTGCAATCCATCCCAAGTTTTAAACAGTCCCTTCCATGATTTTTCAGAAAGAAGTCAGTAGAATTCTCAGCCGATGAACTCGGCTCGCTTCTTCCATTATATCTCATCTTATCATCTCCTACATAGAAGACGACTACTCTACTCCCACGCCTTAGCGTGGAAGTGGGTCTTATTTTGAGTTTAACGGAATCTCATCTATTAATTCCGAACCCGTATTCTTAACGTTCCCTACTGCAGCAGAAACTGGATAGGAAAGCATGTTGGCAGCAGGGAAAGGAGATAATAATTCCTGAAGCTTTTCTTTATCTTGTACATCCGGATCCAGCCAGATGTCTGCTTTTTTATCATCCAAAATAACCGGCATTCTATCATGCACATTTGCCACCAAATCATTTGGTTTGGTAGTAATTATGGTACAACTGCGCAGTGTCTCTCCGTCCGGATCCTTCCATTCGTCGTACAAACCGGCAAAGCCATACACGCCCTTTGATTTGATCTGGAATCGATACGGCTGCTTTTTGTCCTTCCCTTCTCTTTTCCATTCATAAAACCCGTCACTCGGGATAATAATACGTTTCGTGGAAATAAGATGTCGAAAGGCCGGCTTAGATTGTATCGTTTCAGCCTTGGCATTAATCATCTTATAACCAATTTTAATATCTTTGGCCCAAAATGGAACAAGTCCCCATCTATATCCTTCCAATACCCTTCTTCCGCTACTTCCATTTACGACAGCGATCGTTTGAGAAGGCGCTATGTTGTAACGCGGTTTTAACTCATACTCGACCCTGCTCACTTTAAAATGATCGACGATTTCATTTTCGTTAATAGTTAGGGTAAATCTTCCGCACATTGATATCCCCCCATTCTTATTAATATTATCCAATATCACCGATAATTAACTTCCACAAAACACCAGGATTGTCTATACGCATGCCATCGATGAAGGGTGAGCTTACTTTACGACCTCTTAATTGCCGGGAAGTGGAAACATCGGAGGGCTCTGCATTTGAGAGGGCTCATCGTACACATGATGATGTACGTTGAGTCAGCGGTCATAACCTGGAGCATCACGCCGGGATCTGCGACGATCGAACGGGCATCGACAGCGGCGATTACCGTATCAGCTCATGGATCAGCTCACCGGACTTCAGTTCTCACGGCGTACTCGACGTTTGCGCGTACTTCCGCAAAACCGGTGTTCTCCAAAGGTAGAAATGCATAAATTACAGCACGTTTTGGATTATAAATATTGAATATCAAACAAGCCATTTGCGTATTTGGGGGGCTTGAATCCTGCCCAAATCAAACTGAATCAATTTATCGAGATCGTTTATTGTTCCGCATCGCTAAGGAGTATTTCATCTCGTACGATGAGGGCATGTGGAGCTGATACCCTCTAGCCAAAGAAAAGGGACGATATGGCGTTTTCTTCTAATCCAAAATTAAACGGTGCAAAGAAATCGTAATGCTGTCTTCCTTGGAGTGAACATAGTATAAGCTACGAACATCAAAGTTCAAAAGTTGGCGTGTATATCTTTCTATTTGCTTCTTCAAGAATACCTTAAGCGTTGATACGAAGATCCGATAGAATTGCATACAAATATGATGGTCCCATCAGATCTTGTAACGCTCTTGGTCCGGATACTGGCATACGTTTCAAAGTCTTTTCAATTTGTGTTTTGGAAATAAGATAATTTGTGGTACTTGGTACCAGATTATACCCGGCTAGTTTATAGGTATAAGTCCTCCCTCTTATTTGCCGAAACTCGCTTCCTTCGTTCTCCATGATACGTTGCCAAATCATTTCAAGAGTACCCTTAGTGTCTATCTCTCATCCATTTAGATGCCCCTATGACTCAGAATGGTTACCATAATCTTCATACTACAAGAAAAAGCCTGTACTTTTAAGACGAACAGCTCTTTAAAAAATGTTGGAGTAGTGAACATGAACTACTTCACTTTTAATAATTGGCCATCACTTTCCTTATTCGCATGATATAAATAGAAGATGAAAATGGAATGATGTGGAGGGCAAATATGACCAAAACTGTAGATCTCACAAAACTGTTCAAAAAGGCTCTTGAATTACTAAGGACTGATTTATCTAAGGCTGAATTTGAACATATCGAACCTTCTGCCACGCGGTTTTTAAACGAGATTCAGCAAAGAATTAACAGTTGGGATGAATCTTCTTCAATTTCGATTTTCGAACCCTACTGGCTCGATAAAAACGCTAATGATGTCTCGGCCGAAGGCGTTGCTAAAATGAACAAAGCTAATTTTACTGTCTTTGTCAATGATCCAATTACTCAAGACAAGTTGAAGCAGTTGCTCATGCTCCGCAAAAATGCTGATCTGGATTACAGGATGCCCGCTAAAATCTCGAAAGTTGGACTTATAGAGCATTTGGATCGTTTTAATTTCTCACGGGGAAATAAGCCTGTTTTCTATGTCCATCGCATGCTAATCATGATTTTTCCAGAGCTATTTACTTCAATCGCAGATCGGGTAAAGCTGGATGAGAGTTCGAAAGTACTTGGCATCAAGAGCAAAGGTGTTGCTTTTGAACTTGTACAGTACCAAGTCCGGGACAAGGTTAATGATTTTATTATCGAGGCAGGGCTTCAGAATGAAAGTGAGTTTGTTAAGCGGGGCATTGCATGGTGGGTGCTCGATGCTGTCAAAGCGCTAAAAGGATAATTCACAGAGGGCGAGTAAACCTACGAGTTGGATCTCCGGATGTTTCCAAATCAGATAATCATCGTTGTAATATTCAATACGGCACGGATACCAGCTTTCTATATCATCGGAATCGCCTTTGTATAGGTATTCAATTGATCTTCCGGAGGTAAGTTCACGGCCAACTAGTGTAAACCTTCCGTTACTATTACGGGTAAGAACGCCGTCTGCTGCAATTGGCGAAGTTACAGGATCTATTATATTGTGGTGTGTAAAACTCCTAAATCTATTAAAATGGAACATAGTAGAAAGGTTGGGAGAACACATGGGACTTTGGGATAAACAGCAGCTACGTGTTCATTAAAGATCATAATCTAGTGACCGTGCAGGATGCACAAAACGCCTTGAAAGATCTGTTTGCAGAAACACTCCAAGAAATGCTGGAGGCCGAGAGCACCAGTATCTGGATTTTCTTGTCCTTGGCTCGGGACAAGAACTTGTACCGATAAAATAAAAAAGCCGCTAAATTAGCGACTTTATATGGGATCATGTTCTTGTCCCTCGACAAGTCGCAATAATGCGACTACTTACAAATTATCTCTTTAATAATTCAATAAGATGTTTAATAGAATCGCCATCTTGTTTTTGTATATCGAGTAACCATTTTTGAGTCTTCTCTCTGTTATACTTTTTACTCATCAAACATTTCATGAAAAAATTTCTTAACTTCAATACATCGTTTTCAATATGAGAAAATGTACTTTCAAACTGTATAGCATCATCCAAATATCCACTTTTCATTAAATATTTAACACGCATGGTCATCAGTTTTTTGTGCTCATACAAGGCATGAAGAGATCGTAATGTTACTGGCGATATTTCTTCCTGATCAAATACCTCTACTAAACTACGATAAACCCCTACCCCCCAAGTTCTATTTCCTGAAGTCCTACCTTCCGGGTCTAAAAGCGGTACTTCTAATGCTGCATATCTCATCGAAGTATTAAACTCATTGATATAATCTTCTAGTTGAGTCACTACATAATCAAGATTTAATTGATACTTCGACTGGTGTCCTTCATCAATTCTTTTTAGCAATTGGACACCTTTAAATTCATTAGTATCCGAATACTCACTTTCCACAGCTTTTTTAAACGATTTATACTCTACAACTTCACGACTATAAGTCCCATTGAAAAAATCAGCAACATAAAAATGCTCATGCTTAGAATCGTAACCATATACAAAAATATCATGACCTATATGGTTGGAACTACGATATAATGGCAAATAAAAGGTGTCAACACCTAAATATACATAATAACCTAAGTTTATGCTATTAATTATAAAATCACAGACATCCATTTCAATACTATTAAAAATATCCTTCTTTATAAATTGTACTTCGACTAGAGGATAATGTATTCGGCTTAAAGGTTCATATGTATCCAGGTAAGTATCAAAATTAGTTACTGCAGGATATATTCCACAAAATAATTGTACATGATTATTAAATAGCCAATCATAAAAGTGAGGATGATTGTTAAGTATAGAAGTAATATTAGCACGGAATGGATAACTTTTAATTAATGGTTCACCCATTTCTAATATTTGTTTCATTCTTCTAATCTCCTTTTACTCAATATACGATAATTTTTGGCGTATAATTTTCCCATTCTCATTCCTAGGTATTTTATTCACATTATAAAAATAATGAGGAATCTTATAAGGGCTTAAATTTTGTTGGCATATCTTCTTTAGTTCAGTAATAGAGTTGTCATCAGCATTATTTGTTACTAATAAAGCTATTATTAATTCACCAAGAATAGGATCCTTTTTACCATAAACCGCAGCATCTAATATATCCTTTTGCTTAACTAAAAATTCTTCGATCTCCTCAGGGTATATTGTATTTCCTCCAACCAGAATGACATTCTTTTTTCTTCCAATAATACATAGTTCCCCTTTTTCGTTCAGGTATCCTAAATCCCCTGTTCTTAGCCAATTATTATTTAGTACTTCTCTCGAAGCTACTGGATTATTATAATAACCAATCATATTGCCAGGACTATTAATTAGAATTTCGCCGATCTGATTTGTTTTACATAGTTCATTATTCTCAGTGATTATTCGAAGTTGGATGCCCTCAAAAGGTCTACCGACAGTTTTATCATCAGTGCTAGGATATATATCACTATCGGGGTCAGTACAAGAAACTCTAGGCCCTGCCTCTGTAAGTCCATAGGCTTTTATTATTTTTGTATTTGGTAATTTCTTTCTAGCTTCAATTAGTTCTTGCGCCGGAGTATAATCACCGGCGCTAATTATAAATTTTAAAGATGATAGTAAGTCTGGGTCTTTTGGAGGGTAACGATTCATTAAATGCAAATGTGTAGGCACACAACCCAGTGAATAAATTCCATGCTCCTTTATTAATTTGTAAATATCTCGTGGAAAAAAGGGTTTAGAATAAACTACTGAAGTACCACCTAAAATTAATTGTGCCAGTAGTTGTGTTGTGTTCACGAAACTTGATGTTAGTGGAAGGATAATTAGTGTCTTATGAATACTATTTTTAAAAACTCTGTTATTATGCCTTTTTGCGACCCATAACAAGCCAGAATGAGATAATTGGACAATCTTAGAGGATTTGCCTGACGTCCCTGAAGTCGGTATCAAAACTGCTGTTCCATCTTTTAAATACCTTATATCCCTGTCATTATTGATAAAGGTTTCTTTTTCGCTATAGTTTAGAATTTTTATATTGAATTCTTCGCGGTCTAATAAAACATCCTCTCTATCTGTTATAAGAATAGTTGAATTCGTTTCTCGAATATGATTTTTAAGTTCCTGTACTGTGCTTTTTATTGATACTGGAACAACAACGCTTCCGGAAAAAAGGATCGCTAAATATGAAATATAGTAAAAAATAGGGTTATGAAGACATACAGAAATATTGGTTGGGTTTCCAAGTTTATTTGAAAGCTTTAGAGCCTCTTCCAACAATGAATCATATGTGATACTTTCGTTGTTCCATATTACTGCGATATTATCTGGGTATTTTCGTGCTGTTTCAGTAAATACACTTTGTATAGTATTAGTGCTCATATACATAATATGATCTCCAATGAAAAATAATAAAATATGCTGGATTCAAAAACTATGACAATGGAATAAAGGATCTAACCTTTCCTGTACTTGAATCTGGAATTATTATGTCAACTTTTTCTGTTGTCACAAATATATCGCATTTCAAAAACCTCTTTAATGCCTTTTCTATTTCTGTCTTAACATTTTTATCAATAATACCTTTTCCGGTATATTTTATATGGAACAGTTCGTAGTTTTTTTGTTCAACTTGTATTTGTATAATATCAGCTATAGGATTTAATAGAAGCCAAATTTGTGAGAGAACTGATCTATTTACAGGGCCTTTAGGTGTGATTACAGATTCACCCGTTCTACCTAAAATTTCAAGGATAGGTTCGTTTGAGCCACAAGAACATTCTTCCTTTAAAAAGCGACCTACATCACCAATTCTATAACGTACAAGAGGCATAGCTAATTGCATTTTTCCAGTTACGATAATATCTCCATACTCCAATCCGTATTCGTTGAAGAAGAAGAAGTTGGTTTCTCTAGTAACAGTTTCGCTCATGGGTTCACTTTTGTTTAGTGGTATAGCAAGTGCTGCTCAAGCAGGCTTCAGTTGGTGGCCGACTTTGAGAGAAGGTTCAACTGGTGGTTATGTTTCAGGTTTACAGGCTAACTTGTGGGCGTTCGGACAACAACCATATACAGCGATTGATGGTAGTTTTGGATCCGGAACAAAAACAGGGGTTATGAACTTTCAAAGATATGCGGGTGTTACCGCTGACGGTGTAGCTGGTTCATCTACATGGAATAGGTTCGATTACTACTCATTCTATTCAACCGATAAACATTGGTACCTAGATAGCCCCCAAAGCTCGACTTATTGGACCTTCTACGATGCAAACGGAACTAGAGTATCATACGAAGTACTGTATAAGTCTAATAACGCGAGAGTTAAATTCGGATATGTCAATTAATTAACAAGGAGGTACATTATACAATGAAGATAAAAAAAATACTTGTTACATGTGCGACAGGGGCTTTACTTCTAACAGGTGCTGGATATGCGTATCAGTCCTATGCTGCCGAAGGGGATACTACGATTCCAGAAGTGGTTACAGAAGAAAATACAGTACAACAAAGTGAAGGAATTACCGCCTCAAACACTCAAGAAACAGTAGTCCCGCCTGATCCGGGAGTTCAAGACAAGAGAGTTGATCTGTCTCAGCTTCCAGAGGGTGTTGAAGTGCGTATTCCTGAATCAATCAAGGACACAGCTCCTGCAGGAATAAGTGCTGCACAAAGCAGTGATGTTCCTAATTTGAAACAACTCACTCCTATCACTGCTAATGAAGTTGCTCCTGGTGAGTTTCATTTCATAGCAAGATACCAATCGCAAAATGGTGCTGAGATTATTGTAAATCAGGTACCTGTCGAGGGAAGTACCATCGAGACTATAAAGGGCTTCTATAAAGAACCGACAGAAGTTACCGAAATCAACGGCCATACCGTTGTTTATGTAGATGGCGAACATAGAAAAGCCGCACATTTATTCTTGAATGATCATCTGTTTAATGTCTCCACCTCCACTGGAGACCTTGATGATGTAATGAATGTACTCCAACAAATTCAGGAGTAACAATAAAAACCCACCGGGATTGAACTGTACCTCCAATGTTAGATGTGTCTAACAATTGGGGTGCAGTTCATACGCGGTGGGTTTTCGCTTGTTTAACTTCCGTCAAATCCATCGATAAAGCTTCCGCAAAATGCCTAGTTGCTCCTTTCTTTGAGTGTGCCTTTTGGATTACTCTTTAATTTCTTTCGCTAGTTCAATCAGGTAATCAAGAGTCACATCTTCATAAACTGTACCCACGGTAAATACATGATCATTTGTAACAATGTGGACCGTTTTCCTTGGGCCTTCATCTGTAGTCACTGCTTGGAATCCATTGATATCAATCACGGACACTTCACTAGAGTCATATATGCTCAAATTTTTAAAATAGTCAATAGACACCCTTGGGTCACGGTCTACTTGGAAAAACGTTACTTCTGATCCGCTCTTAAGAGCATAGATTACTTGTTTTTCTACATTTGTTCCCCAATCAGTTTCATTTGCCAATACCAATTTCTCAATAGAATTGTTAGACGCAGTACTTATATTCGCTTGAGACATTGTTCGATCTGCCAAGTCTAACGGAATATGGATATTATCAGTCGAAGCATTTTCAATATCAATATTTACAGTAACCGGTTCAGGACGTTGATTATCAGTAAAATCGCTTTCATTAACAACACCTTCCAAATCAGACGGTGTAGACTCAGATATGCTGCTTTCATTTACATTTGTTACAAGCGGTTGTTCAGCGGTATAAGCATAAATTGAAGTGCTTGCTCCCAAAGCAGCCACTATTCCTAAAGAAATTAGAATAGACTTTTTCATGTATTCATCCTCCTATTGATTTTATTGAGTATATTCGAGATAACATTAGAGCCATCTCTGGAAAACCAAACCAGAACTTACCACATTTCCATTTGATCTGTACTGAAGATAATAATTCATAGTTACATCGACGTTAGTCGCATAGTATGAATATATAGTTTGGTAGGTTGTGCTACCAGGATGAAGGTAACGGTATTCTCCATACCCCCCAGTAGGCATCACATAAGTATCCATCCTTGACCATGTACTTGAGCCAGCAACCCCGTCTGATGTCAATCCTTCTCTTGATTGGAAAGCTTTCACCGCATTTGTAGTGCCAGAACCATAACTGCCATCTATCGTTCCTACTGTTGATTGATATCCAGATGACCACAAGTTAGCTTGAAGTGCTCTAACATACCCTCCAGAAGAACCGGAACGAAGTGTTGGGAACTCCTCCCTGAAAAGTGCATCAGCTGCAGTACCTAAAAATAACATACTGGATAGAGAAATAGATGAAGCAAGCAATAAGACTTTCGACAGTGCTTTTTTCATTTTACCACCTCGTATTCTTATATTAACTTCATAAACTTGTAAACCATTACATCACAAATTATTACCATAAACACCATTTAATATAAAAATAGTTATTAAATTCCTAAAAATAGGGGTGGTTACCTACAAAATACTTAAAACCTAAGTATTCCGTTGGTTATATATATAAACACCTAAACCAGACTAAAGGTTAGGAAGAGTTGAAGAAATTTATCCGATATGCTGAATTATCGATAGGATACAAGGTGTTATTAGTGGAGAAATAAGGGGTGAAATTTAGGACTCATGCTAGCAATCCCAAGATATCGCTTTATAATGCTAAAAGAATAGAAGCGATTGAAAATCTGGAAATGCTTACAAAGGTGCAGCGTGAAATACAAAACTACCCGGGGGCGCCCGCAACAGAATTTTTTCGAGAATTTACTGTTTTAAAAATAAAGAAAAAGCCTAACTCTGCTGAGTTAGGCTTTTTTATCTAACTTCCGAATTAACTGACTCACGTAACCTTGGGAAAAACCAAGCTTTCTTGCCCATTCGCCTTGCGTAGCGTTGGGATAGGTCTCCATCACCTCGGCGAGCCGCCTCAAGGCATTGTCCCCTTTTTTTCCTCCAATACTACTCCCCTGTTCCGGTTGATCATCGCTTTCCAAAGCGGCGGCGCTTTCAAGGATGGCCATTGAGTCTAAGTCAGGTTGAGACACCATATCTCGTAAACAAGATCCACAAACTTGCCGCCCCTTGAAGTAACTTATCGACTCCATCGAATCACAAAACAAACATCCCGATTGATATTTACGAAACATCAATCGATTCGCCTGATCATCGATAAAAATCTCAACCGGCTCTCCCACATCCATCCCCAAAACCCGTCGTAATTCGATGGGGATCACAATCCGGCCAAGCTCATCCACCTGCCGGACAATTCCTGTACTTTTCATATAGCTTCCTCCTTCAAGCAAAAACTTTGCAACCCATTATGTTATCATCCAAGCTTTTTAGGACTTCAATTCATTTTGCTTACTGGACGTTGTGAAATATGTCGTTTCTAGTTAACACCAAATTTTATTAGAATTATAGATGAATTTACCTAATAAATCTATATTTCTATATAATTTGGTATTTTAATTATGGTTGGCTACGTTGCGTACCGGCTATCTAAATGACCGCTTTACCCCACATAGTCCGACTTTTTTATATTCAGAAATCCGGTACACCCACCAAGATGAATCGGCCGTCTTCCGGAAACGATAGCTAACACACAGAGCGGTTGCTAAAACCATAACCCTTGAATTACCTCTAGGGAAAGTTCAAGATATTTCGATATAATTTCTTGAGAGACAAACTTTTAGGCTTAGTGACAGGGTAGCTGCTCTAGACCGCAAAGTATTGTTTTCATTCTCTAGTCAATAGATTACACTCGAATTATTATAATATATAAGTTGGTTTGTTTATTATTATTTTGTCCACTATAATATGTAAAAAATTAATAATTGGATTTGTGTAGTGGAATCCTTGATCAGAATGAATCAGTGCATCTGATGTAAGTGTTATTGACCGGTTATTTTTTAGCTTTTTAACCGTTTCTAGTGCAATATCAAGCGTAATCTTATCCGACACCTGATAAGCCAAAATTTCATTGGTAGATGCATCTTGAATCGTAGAGAGATATGCTTTCTTCCCTTGTCCATAAAATAAATAGGTAATATCAGTAAGTAGTACTTTCCCAGGAGTTTCTTGTTTGAATTTACGGTTTAATTCATTTTTTAATACACGATGTTCCTGCGTAGCCTTAGCCATTTGACGATAAGGATTTGCTTTTCGGATGGGGCAAACAATGTTATATTTTTTCATTATTCTACGGATCCGTTTTAAGTTAAAGTTCACACCAAATTGAAGGGCTAACGTCATCTTAATCTGACGTGCTCCTTTTTTGCGATTGCGGTAACGAAAGGCTTTGAGGACCCATTCCTTAGCCTTTTCATCCTGTAGATCCCTCTGATTGCGACATAGCTGTGCCTGCATTGAAAAATGATTATAGTAGCCTGATCTGGATACACCAGCGATCTGACATAGGTACTTGACCATACGAATAAGGTGAAACTTTTGGATAACGGAATGAATTAATGTGAATTTTGTTGTATTAGCTATTTGAATTTCTTGTTCATCAGTCTCCTTTCTTCCATTTCGAGCTTTTATAACAGTTCGTTTTCTGCTTGTAATAGTTTGTTTTGAGCTAACAAACGTTCATACTTCTCCTCCATCGATAGCTCACGACCCAAAGGTCTACCTGAGTTTCCCTTACGTGTATCTGTAAGTCCATCTAACCCACTGGTCGTGTATGCACTCTTCCAACGTTTTGCAGCCTTATTTACACGAACCATTCCGAGGATTTCAATGTCAAAGCCGCAGGACTCAAAGATTTCTCTGGGTAGTCGACCTGACTCATATTCTGCAATAAATAAGCGTTTGAATTCATCTGTGTACGTAATACTCTTTTGACTTACGCTTTTCACATACGGATTGGATTTTATCTTGTTCACATCACGTTGACTAAATTAACTTAATACTCATGGTTTTCTCCCCGAATTTTATTTCCTTAAGTATATAGAAAAGTACCCCGTAGAGTAGACCTTTGGTGTCTACTCTACGGGGTACATTTTATATTACTGGCTGACCTTTTTTATAGGTTCTTATTATAATGACAGTCAGGATAGAATGTAGCGCATCGTTTTGAATTTCCGGCTGTCGAACAGGGTTTCGTTGTCCAAGCATACTTTATGACACATTTATTAGGATAGTTCCTGCCTAGCTGACATTATCTAAACGAGCGTGTCAAAACCTCTCGAAATATAAAGCTCTGCTATGTCACATTCTTGTGGAAACATCCCAAAAAGCAAGCTAAATCTGAACCCTACAGAATTTAAAAGCAAATGATTCTTTTTATTGAATTATTAAATGGACAAAGAGAAACAAATGATTTCATTTTGGTAAAAATAACGACCCCAAAAACAATTTAAGTGTGAATAAATGAGTCATATGGTGGAAAAGTATTTAACAAAGGAGGCTGTTCACACTGCTGAATATATTTAAAATTCATGAAACATTTGGTTGGATTTTTTACTTTCGGAGTTATTTTTTCTAAAGACTGGGTATATTCCCCTGCTTGTCCTGATAATTATCAATTTAGTACAGATATATGTTACAAATCGCCTTGCTAACGTCGAGGTAAAACCAAAATAACCTGCATCATTAATATGGCACCAGAACTCCGCTTAGACTGCAAAGCTAAGGAAATCCCATTATATAAAGCCCAATTTCTCGGTGTTGTAAGTGGGAAATTAGGCTTTAGTTAGTTCAAAAAAGCACCCTAGGAGGAATGGATTATGGAGTCGTCAGAAATAATCACGATATATCGGGAAGTATTAGAAGGAAAGCGAGCACGTTTTCCTAACTATTTTTTTGATGGGAAGCAAGGAAAGACACATCTTATCTGTCTAACTCAATACTTATTAGAAAAGCATCTGAACATACCGACTAAGGATATTCCTAATAAAGTGAATGCTAGACTCCTGTGGAGCCACCGCCTGCGGCCTCCAGCCAGCATGCATGGATGGAGTTTTATGGAACTAATTCAACATGCCTATCCCGGGCAATTTCACTCATGGCAATTTAAACAGGTATCGAATGGTTATTGGAGGGGACACATAGGATTAGAACGTGCTGTGGAAACGATCAAATATGTTATTGAAAATAAGTGCAATATTCCACACAACAAAATCCCACAGCACATAGACTGTCACTTCTTTAAACAACATAGGTTGACTGGTATTCTTTCTTTGTTTGGTGATTCTCCATATCAGGCCATTAATGCCGTATACCCAAACCAATTTCAACCTTGGGAATTTAATAATGTCCCTATGAATTATTGGAGAAGTGATCATAACATTAAAAAGGCCATGAACAGTCTCATTTTTGATAAGCTTAGCTGTTCCTCATACGATGAAGCTCATTTAAAACTAAAGAAGACCCACTTTGAAAAGTATGGATATTCCGGATTATTTCAAACAGCATTTAACATGCGATTATATAATGTAAGAAAGTGGTTAGATGAAGCCGGCGATTCAGGTAAATAATGATTCAGTTCGAAGGTGCTTGGAAGTTCTTATTGCCATTCGGAGCCAAAAATCCCTACCGAAAATAGAGGTTCACGAGAGTCTCTATCCAGAAGTCTTTCATCTATTGTATTGAGTTACTTCTAGTTCATACATTGGGTTTTCGTTTCCCGCTCGTTACTCTATATCATGAATGAGAACATAGGGATGACGAAAATCTTTGGTAAGGTTAAAAAGAGATTATAGAATTGCGGTGAAAGGTCTAATATGAATATCTAACAGACAACCGTCAAAGGCTGTCTGATTTTTTACTTTTTAGGTATCCATTAATAGTGTGTTTTCAACACCGTGTAGATGAATAAATCTCCACATCTTTACACATGGTAAGAACTATAAAAATAAATCAGTGTTTGGAGTGTTTCACGCTATGTTTAAAAGAGGACGTCATTTTTCTATGCCTCGAAAAAAAGAGGCACCATTCATTCAAGGGAAATTATCAAATCATCATTCCGAACGGTTAAGTCCAGCGTTAGATGAGAACCTGAGACAGATCCATGCCCGAATTGGGGAAAATGGTGATGTTATCAATCGAGAGTTTCTTATCTTCGGGAAATACCGCGGGGCTATTGTATACTTGTCATCCCTGGTTGACGAACCCTCCATTTATAGAGATATACTGAAGCCTTTAATGCTGACTCCCTCACATGATAAAGACTTGGATGTTCCTTGTCAGGAATTGATCGATATGATCTGGTGTGAATATTTACATGTAAGCAAGGGAAAAAACATATCAGAAGTGAGCTTAATTCTTGAATCCCTCTTTCAAGGAAACACCCTATTCGTGGTTGAAGGCTCCTCGGAAGCCATCCTGTTAGATACGCGCACTATTCAGAAAAGAGGAATCCAGGAACCTCAAACGGAGCAGGTCATTCGTGGCTCTCGAGAGGGATACATTGAAGTTTTAGAAACAAACTTAAACCTCCTTCGTGCAAGATTGCAGACGCCTGACCTGCGAATTACCATCAAACCTATCGGCCAAAAAACCAAGTCAAAGGTCGCTGTTTGTTACTTAAACGGTATTACAAATCCAGAACTGATCGATGAAGCCAATAAAAGGCTATCTAAGATTAATACGGATGGGATATTGGATGCGGGCTACATTGAACAATTCATCGAGGATTATCCCTACTCCCCATTCCCACAAGTTCAAAATACGGAGCGACCGGATAAAACAGCCGCTTCTCTTTTGGAAGGACGTGTAGCTATTCTGGTCGATGGGTCCCCCTTTGCCTTGATCATTCCTGCGGTATTTAATCAGTTCTATCAAACCCTAGATGACTATACAGAACGTTTTATTATAGGCAGCTTGATACGTACGATTCGATTAGTTGCCTTACTATTTTCACTGTTTATTCCAGCGCTGTACGTATCGATCATTTCCTTTAACCCGGAATTGATTCCCACTGAATTTGCCGTCGCTGTGGCAAGCGGACGTGCAGGTGTACCTTATCCAGCCGTCGTTGAGATCTTGATTATGGAAGTGTCGATGGAGGTCCTACGTGAAGCCACATTAAGGCTCCCTCAACTCATTGGAGGCGCCCTCTCGATTGTGGGTGTTCTTGTTATTGGAGATGCGGCTGTTTCAGCGGGATTTGTTAGTCCCATTACTGTCGTCGTTGTTGCTTTAACCACCATTGGATCATTCGCAACTCCAGCCTATAATGCTGCGATCGCAGTACGTATGCTGCGATTTCCAATGATTATCTTAGCAGGCATGTTTGGCATTTACGGTATGGTGATTGGCATGCTATTCATTGTCAATCATGTATTGAACATTGATTCGTTTGGAGTTCCTTACTTATCCCCTTTTGTTCCAGGAAATAAGCAAGGGCTAAAAGATTCTCTTATGAGGGCGCCATTATGGTGGATGTCTCACCGTCCAAGCCACCTGCATACACTCGATAATACGAGGCTCTCAGACAATGATCAGCCCAGCACAGATTCCGTATTACAACCAACAAGAGAAGAGAGATAAATTCATGTACAGACAAAGATCCATAACCTGGTTTCAAGCATCGGCCGTAGTCATCAGCTCTATTATTGGTGGTGGTGTACTCGATATCCCTCGTATCGCAGCTGCCACTGCGGATAGTGGCGCTCCTCTCATCACATTGGCTGGAATTGCGATTGCTTTATTGGGTATTTGGTTGATAACCGTTTTAGGCATGCGTTTTCCGAAGGAAAATTTGTTTCAGTATAGTCAGCATATCCTCGGAAAGCCAGTTGCATATTCGGTTAACCTATGTATGGTTCTTTTCTTTGTAATCCTTACAGCCTTGACCGTAAGGCAGTTTGGCGAGGTTGTGGTTTCCGCGGTATTGCGGAAAACACCTATTGAAGTCACCATCATCATATTATTGCTGCTTGCCACTGTAACGACGCGACGAAACATAATCAGATTTTCTTACATCCACATGTTTTATTTACCATTTATCCTCGGACCTGTCCTTGGTATTGCATTGATCTCACTTCAAAATGCTGAGGTACTCAATCTGCAACCCATCATCGGTAACCATCCCAAGGACGTTATTGGGGGGGGATTGTCCATCACAGCATTGTTTCAAAGCTCCTTGATTATCACGTTGATCATTCCCTTTATGAAAAAACCAGAGAAATCATTGAGATCCAGTATGCTTGGAGGGACTATTGCTGGATTATTGTATTTCATCATCGTTATCTCAACTGTTGCTGCTTTCGGCCCTCAAGAGACTATTCAACTGATTTGGCCAACACTGGAAATAGCAAGATTAACTTCCCTTCCCGGTAAAATTTTTGAACGCTTAGACGCTATATTTATTGCCGTGTTGGTTATTACTGTGTTCACGACCATTTATGCTACATATTATTTGGCAAGTTATGCTGCGCGCGAGACGTTTGGTTTAAAGGATCATGGTTTTCTTTCAAGCTTTCTTCTCCCCTTTCTATACCTTGTTGCCATGATCCCACAAGATATATTTCAGTTATACCGAATGGGTGAAATCGTAGGTAAAGTTGGCCTTTCATTAACACTGGGCTATCCATTACTACTATGGATTATCGCTGTAATACGAAAAATAAGGGGGAATCCCGTTGAAGAATAAATTCATGAAAGTCGTTGTTTATCTGCAGCTCCTAGCTATTTCTGTGCTATTGAGTGGATGTTGGGATAGTACCCAAATCGACGATCGTGCCCTTATCTTAGGATTAGCGATCGATGAGGCTGGCCCGGAAGCCTCCAAAAAGGAAGATCTCGCGAATCACAAAGAAAGAGATGTTAAACAACTTAATAAAAACATGATCCGTTTAACTGCTCAAATCGCGGTGCCTGGACGCGTTCCACTCGGTCCTGGCAATGGAGGTAGCTCAGATAGTAAAAAAAGCAGTCCGGTTTGGGTTGTCCAGGTTGTGGGTCACACGATCGAAGATGCGATGAATAATTTGCAACAGGAAATAGCAGATCCTCGCTTTTTAGAACACCTCAGGATCATCGTGATCAGTGAGAATATCGCGGAGAGAGGTTTGGATGATCTGAATGATGTTTTTCGCAGGAATGCGCAAGTCCGCCGTTCAACCTGGTTACTCGTTACCGATACAAAAGCTTCTGATTTGATGGAAGTTGCTCCTCCTCTCGAACGCGTACCCACTTTATATGTACTTTCTATGCTGGAAAAATCCGTTGAGATGGGGAAATTTCCAGAGATGTATTTGTCACACTTTTGGAATAATGGTTCTAAACTTGGACAAAACCCGTTTTTGCCCTATATTTCGATACGAGAAGGTGAAAATATCCTGATTAATGGATTTGCTTTTTTCAGAAATAATAAAATGGTTGGAACAACGTCGAGCCCTATTGAAATTGGCGTATATATGGCAGCAAAAGGGATAAATCCTGGAGGTTATACAGTCCTGTTCCCTGTCCAAGATACGGGTTATGTCATGGTTAGAGCCAAAAAACGAAAGAGTTACACTAAAGTTCGAATACAGAATGGAAAGCCACATGCTGATATTGATGTTTATATTCATGGTGAACTCGTTGAAAAACTCTCTGCGAATACAAATATTGACACGACTCTAGACTTGAAAAAAATTGAGGAAGAACAAGAACGGAGAACAACTACGGCTATTAACGACCTGATAAAGGAGACGCAAAAGGTTAAGTCTGATATTTTTGGTTTGGGTGAATATGTAAGAGCCCATGAACGATCCTACTGGAATGAGAATGTTCGAGCTAAGAATGATTGGGAGAACTTGTATGCCGGCATGTCCATACATGTGAACGTTAAAGTGAACATTCGTAGAGTAGGTATGAAAGTTAAATAAGGGAGGATCTTTTGAAGATGATACTTAATCTAGGGTGGTCCTTGGTGGCTCTTTTCGTCCTGTCTGGATTATTTTTATTAGCTGTAGAAGGTCCGACATTTCGGAGAAAACACATGAAAAAAGAACGAATGGTTGCGCTTAGGTTAGGATGGATCCAATTAATCCTATCTGTCTTTCTGACTTCTATCGTGGTCACCTTGCAATTCCTTGGAATAGGTCGGTAGTAGAAAATTGAAAGCAGTTTATTTTCGTGCTATCTAGAGGTATTCATAGCAAGAGTGAACCAGGTTTGAATTAAAAACTCACTGAAGTTGATGTACCGCTTTATCAAGGTAGCGGCAACCCCTGCGATCTCATGCTTTATCCGTTGCAGTCACGGATAGAAAGGTGTTGTAGTGATGCAAGCAAGCATGGAGTAAGATATCTATATGCATAAATGATTAGTCCTGCTCACAAAAAAATCTTCGCTTACACTTCACTGTCTTCATCTATCCCTAAGTCATGCTGATAGATCAAATTTTGCCCATATATACTGCGAGTCCCTTAGTGAAGATCAAGTAGTAAACATATGTACACAACCGACCCCTTACCAAAAAAATTCATATCCTCTAGGGTAGGAATACATTTCGGATGTTTTTGCCCATCCCCTCGAAAAGGTGGAATAAGGGAACTTTTGATAAAGATATATTTATCAATATAAAGAATGGGCGCATCTTATTCAAGAAAAGCGCCCGATTGCGGAAGTGTTACTATTTCGTTATCAATAATAAGCTCCGAATCGGCTTGAATGCAAATGTCTATTTTTTGCCGAATGGAAGCCTTCTCATTGAACTCTTCTGTTCGTTACTTCAATGAAAATCAACAACACAGTTTAACAAAGCCATTATTTTAAGTTCTATTTAAATCCTTCTTCGTCTGGAAGAATTCAGCCATTGTCGGCGACCGCGATAGTGCATTTTTCTATGCTAATTCAAGAATTGATTCGGTTGCGGGCCTCAGGGTGAAAACAAAAACTTAGGATCGTAATGGCTCTCATTCTCCGTCATTCAGTATTCAATCCTTATGTGTGTACATTTTCAACGATTTCAATGCCGCAAAAAACAGAATAGCAAGGCTTCTCATTGTGTATACAACTGTACACTTTGTCCTCTATTTGTATAGCTGAAGCAGCTGTAGTAACTTGATCTTGATCCCTTTTGTAAGTAACTATATCATAAAGAAAGAATTAATTTGATGAGAACCACAACAACAAGGAGCGCTGCTACATGAAAGCAATACAATTCACCACGTACAATGCATATGGAGAATTTTGTTTTTATGTTAAAAAAGAACTACTGCAGGAATAATTTCACTTGCCAGAATCACGAGGTGGATTCACCATGTTCATGTAATTTATATCTTCCAGGGTAAACAATATTCACCTCAACCTTTACATGGCGCAGGGAATCTTGGTTTAAAACGAGTTGCTGTTTTCCTGTGGCAATGCTCTTCCATTGATGTGGATGTTTGCGATACAAAGATTCGCCCAAATTGTAAATATCTATACCCTCTTTAAAAGCAGTTTGATACGTTTTGCGGATTTGCTCCTCTATTTTTTCCTGAGCCATTTGTGTGAGTTCCTTTTCGGTAAGGTCCGTATGCAATTCATTGATCCCTGCCTTCACTTTTACTGAAATATCGAAATACGCCTTGTTCAATTTCACAATAGGAGTCACTTCATATTTGGGTTTTTCTGCGACAAGAACAGCCGCAAGCTTCTCTTCGGCAAACAAATCAAGAGGTACTCGGATCGTGTGAGTACTTAGCCAGGGCATTCCCGGCAAATCCTTAAGATCCATTCGTCCATAATAATTGTGTAGATCATATACATGTATGCCAGAATATCTAAGCAGCTCTTTTGGTTTATTACTTTCCTGCCATTGACCTTTGCGAAGCGATAATTCCGGTATATAACTGGTTCTGGCCTTTTCGTTTGAGTCCAGTACAAATTGTTGCAGGCGGACCGGAGCAAGGATAGAACGCTGTCTGAAATTTTGCTCGGGATTGTGAAGAATGGATGCATTTGGCGATAATCTAAAAAATGGGGTTGCCAGCAAGATTTCTTCAGGAGGCTCTCTTGTGCTAAACAGCCAGACCAAGTACCTTATTTCACGATAACGGTTGATCAATTCCAGCACTTCTCCGACTTTGTTTTCCTTCATCAATCTCTCGCTGAACAAAATGGCAGAGATTTGTCCCCAGTTTAAGCGTTGTTGTGATGTACTGTACAAATCATTTGCCGCCTCCGTAAACGAGGAACCTTCGCCTTTGCCCACCCAAACCGGGGGCTGCTCCGCTTTTTGCTGTCCCTCCAGCTTGGCCACTGTCGAGAAATCGAGCATTTGCACATACAAGGTGTATTGGCCATCGACATAGTCTATTCCAACAGCCGTAGCATAGTTCATGTTTTGCACTTCATATTCGCTCCAGCAACCGGTAAGGGTGAGAAGAAGGAAAAGTGCAACCATACTTTTATATCTCCTCATTTATGCCTGTCCCCTTGCCTTGTAGAATCTCGTGTCTTCACATGTCCGGTCGAGTGTTTCGCCATGGCCAAGGTAATCGAAACAAAGCGTTGGCCAAGTCTTTAAATGGAGGTGATATTGGGGCCAAGTAAGGCAAGCCGC
The DNA here is from genome assembly GCF_037969785.1 of Paenibacillus sp. FSL W7-1332. NCBI lineage: Bacteria > Bacillati > Bacillota > Bacilli > Caryophanales > Paenibacillaceae > Paenibacillus > Paenibacillus sp. FSL W7-1332. The sequence goes on from NZ_CP150209.1 coordinate 6,661,540, forward strand.
ATGAACGCAATGAGGCTAAATGGCTGAGCACAATAAATAATCCAAGAAAGAAGCCATAAATGCCAAGCGTGGCAGACAGAATGAAAAGAAAAAAGCGTAAGATACTAATCGTTCCAGCCAATGATAGGCTCGATAAAGTTGAACCAAAGATTTGTGTAATTGCTCCGATGACAACGATACCTGGGGATAAGAATCCAGCACGAATGGCCGCATCCCCCAGGATAAGTCCTCCTACAACCGTTGCCGTGGAGCCGACCGCAGAAGGCAATCGGATACCAGCTTCCCGCAGGATTTCTAAGAAGAGAAGTACAATAAACATTTCAACTGCCACATCAAAAGGGATTCCCAACCGGTTAATCCCCAAAGTGGCAAGTAGATAATAGGGCAGCTGATCTTGATGATAGGTAAGAATGGCAACAAAAAATGCAGGAAGCAGTAGCGATATGGACAAGCCAAGTAAACGAAGCGTTTGACCAAATGTAGCTGCCAAAGCAGTAAAGTGGATATCTTCGGGTGCTTTCACAAGCAAAAATAAATTGGCAGGCGCAATCAACGCAGCTGGTGTACCATCCACAATCAACGCTACACGGCCATTTAGCATACAGTTAGCGGTAAAGTCTGGTCTGCCTGTATACCCCATCAAAGGAAATAATGCTTTTGTCGGTTCCATTAATTCTTCTAGCTGAGTGGCGCTAAACGCTCCGTCAATGTGAAGATCATCTAATTTATTCTTTACATCTTGAACAATCTTAGGATCAACAATGTCACGCATGTATAGAATCGCAACGGTTGTTTTCGTGCGAACGCCTACTTTTTTCGTTTCATAAACCATACTGGGGTAATACCAGCGTAGCTGATACCACCCGCAAACGCATGGATAAAAATGTAAGAACTCTCCAGACGCGGAGAGTTCTTTTTATGAGTGATAAATGTACCAATTACAGCCTGTTTGTTAAACTAACGTTTAGCTAGACTTGCTTAATCGGTATATAATAATCAAGTATCAGTACTTTCTGTCCGCGTTTCTGGGGCATTCCAAATCTTTGATCCGTATAAACTTCACATTTAAAGTAATTTTGCCAATCCACTTCATATCCATTTTGATGAATGGCTTCCATTGTCAGTCGATGTGCATTCGGATAGATATCATGCTCTTCGCCCTCAATCCAAGTTTTTGCAATGGTACAAGCTGGTATGTCATATGCTGCATACCCATCGGGCACAGGTGTATTAACTTTCATTAAAAAGCCTGCAACGTATGTAAATGTTTCATCCTCTTTGTTGAAATCTCTTACGTACCCTTCATAACCATTCGGCGTTTCGGCAGGACAATATTCAGTCATGTTTGCAAGGGTATCAAATGTGCCGTCGGAAAAGCATTGTTTCCACAACGATGGAATCGTTGGATATTTTGATGGAAAAATAGGATTAAAGTTTTCAATCTTGGTTCTAATTTCTTTTCCAACCATCTTGTATGGACCAAAATCAACAAATTCAATTTTTTTCAAATTAGCCATAGTCATCTTCCTTTCGCAGTAATAGGAACCCATAATTCATTTTGGGGATAGTGTCCTGGAGGATAAAAGCATTCAACTGCTGGCAAGTCTGCCAGTACATAATCTGATGTAGGAACCCAATCCGTATACAAACACTTCCATGCGTTTACGAGGTCGGCAGGATTTTGGGCTTCGAATACAACCCATTGGCTTTCAGGGAATGTTAGCTTTTCCATATCCGCAGGAGTTTCTTTTTCATATGGTACAGCCAAGTAATAGAAGAGAGTTTCATTTTTACCCCAGTCACCTCCTGATAAAATGCCCAATATGCCATTAGGTACTTTTTCAGGGTTTTCACCCATTAAACCAAGTAATTTGTCTCCAATACCATTCATTCCTGCTTCTTGCCAGATTTTAGGTATGGAATTGAACGCATGATCAGTATTCACGCAATTTTTGAAGCCTGCAGCTGAAAACCCAGGATTTTTTTCAATTCTGTAGTTCATTTCTGTCCTCCCCGCAATCGAAATGTGGAAAGAAATACGTGGATAAGCCTTCATCTTTACCCCTGATTTACGAGTTGATGTTGGTGAAGTCCCGTGCAGTTCACGAAATGCTCGCGTAAATGAAGCATGAGATTTATAACCATATGTTTGTGCGATTTCGATCACACTTTTGTTGCTTTGCTGTAGCTCAAAAGCAGCAAGTGTCAGCCGTATTCTTCTGATATAATCAGAAAGCGTCACCTCTGATATGAACGCAAACATTCGTTGGAAATGATAATTCGGGCAACAAGCTGCTTTTGCAGCTTGCTTATAATCAATTTCCCCAATCAGGTTGTCCTCAATATAGTCAATTGCTGCATTCATTCGATCAAGCCAATCCACTAATGGTCCTCCTTCCATATATAAGTCTAGCAGAAAAATAAACTGCCGCTTTGCAGTTGTTGTACAAAATATGCAAAAGAAAAAAACTGCTATTTATTTTTTTGTTGAGCAGGTGTAGTCCCCATTAATAAATAAAAGTTCCTAATTTGGTCAGTATCGGAACAATGTAGTTGAAATCAGTATATCTGAGCTATATATTTTAAACAATATGAATCTCAAAAAGCTCTATGTTCCACTTACAAAAGAAAATACGGAACTTTAATGTTTGTGAATTATTTGAACCTTTCGCTACAGCATGTTTTTTGTGCTCCTTCAGTTATTGGAAGTGCTTTACAGTCGATCGATAAGATACTACAATTTATAGGAACGTTAGTTCTGCATCTTATTAAGGCGCTTAACCAATTTGGTTCGTATACTCCACTATTGAGAGGTGATCATTATGGAAGCAGCTAGAGCAATAAATCTTATTGAGGAAGAGATCATTAATGACCTCAGAGGCAAGTTTGGATGGCATATTCAATCTGTAGAAGCAAACAACTTGGGATACGGAAATATGAAGTGGATCATGAAGACCGACAGCGAATCCTATTTTGTGAAGAAATATTGTAAAGTTAGGTACCGAAGAGGACTTGAAGACGTTCACGAAGCATTGCGGTATCAAGATTTGATGTATCGCGATGGCATACCTTGTCAGCCTGTATATTCGTACAATAATCGGTATATTCATCGTTTACAATCCGAAGAAGACTATATGATTACTGGTGTTAGTAAGGGGGAGCTTATCCAGGCAGGGACTGCTAATCTCCAACAAATGTACAGTCTTGGGGAAGCTACTGGAAGAATGCACAAATGGATGAGTATCCATATGCCTCGACGCATAGCTCTGCATTGGGAGTTGCCGAGCAAACATAAAATGATTGCCAGACTAGAGCTGAATTTGCATGAGACAGAGGAAGCAAATCACGAAAAATACGTACTAGCCATTCAAAAGCAGATGGAAATACTTAGCGGACTAGACATGGATATATTCAATGAATGCGCTAAGGGATGGGCCCATTGGGATATGCATGTTGACAATCTTTTGTTTTACAAGGATGGAGTTGCTGATATTGTCGACTTTGATCGAGTACAGTTTGTTTATCCTGATTTTGATATCTCACGAGCGTTGCTATCGTGTGCTCTTAAAGATGCCCAAATGCGATTGGATGCTGTAGAGGCTTATGTAGAAGGCTACAGGGTACATATGAGCTTATCTAATGAGCAACTCGTTCGATCCATTAAACTTACTTGGTATAAGGAGTTCAAGTGGGTACATGCGATGTATAGCAGTGAAAAGACAATGGGACGCTTTATTGATGAGATGATCTGGATCGGGGACAACTGGAACGAATTGAATGATATTTTTAAGCTCTGAATTGATTTTTTACATATATATCCACCTACTTTGCGGGTGGTATCAGCTTCGCTGGTACTACCCCAATTAGCTGTTCTTCGGTATCCCAGTTGGCCATACACTCATATCAAAAACATCCCGGATTCAGTCATACATTATATATCGAAACAAATCGGTGCCACTTCATCTTCGATTAGTCTTTATCCTCAAAGAGAAAATACACTTTGGGATCATTTGAAAGAAATTCGAAGTGAATACGACTTTGTAACTTTTACACTAAAAGAATATCGAATAGCATTTAAGCATCTTCATCAATTAGCTTTGGAAAATGGCGATGCCATGCATCTACTACATGAATGTATAGATTTTCTAAGAAAAAAGAAAATCATTCTGCCTGCTATCACTACACTTGAGAGATTGGTGTGGGAGGCAAGGGCAATGGCTGAAAAGAAGCTATTTAATACGGTTAGTCAAACTCTAACAAATAACCAAAAAGAAAAGCTTGAAGAGATCATTACTTCGCAGCATCCATCCGAATCCAATAAAACGATATTGGGTTGGTTAAAGGAACCACCGGGTCATCCTTCATCCGAAACATTTCTAAAAGTAATAGAACGACTCGAATACATACGAGGTATAGAATTAGAAACGGTACAAATTAATCATTTGCATCGCAATCGCTTGTTACAGCTATCTCGCTTAGGTTCAAGATATGAGCCTTATGCGTTCCGTGACTTTCAAGAAAATAAACGATACTCGATTTTAACCGTCTATTTATTACACCTTACTCAGGATTTAACGGATAAAGCCTTTGAAATTCACGACAGACAAATACTCAGTCTGTTATCAAAAGGCCGTAAGGCTCAAGAAGAAATTCAGAAACAAAACGGGAAAAAGCTGAATGAGAAGGTTATACACTATACGAACATCGGACAAGCTTTAATCAAAGCAAAACGGGAAAAACTAGACGTTTTTGAGGTTTTAGAATCGGTTATTGAATGGAATTCTTTTGTTTCTTCAGTGGAAGAAGCTCAGGAGCTTGCACGTCCTGCCGACTATGACTATTTAGACTTACTGCAAAAACGATTTTATTCTCTTAGAAAATATACGCCAACCCTATTAAGGGTATTGGAATTTCATTCCACAAAGGCGAATGAGCCACTTTTACAAGCTGTAGAGATTATACGAGGAATGAACGAATCTGGGAAGCGAAAAGTACCTGATAACTCACCTTTGGATTTTATTTCAAAACGGTGGAAAAAGCATTTATACGAGGATGATGGTACAACAATCAATCGGCATTACTATGAAATGGCTGTTTTAACAGAACTTCGGGAGCATATTCGGGCTGGTGATGTTTCTATTGTGGGCAGTAGACAATATAGAGATTTTGAGGAATATTTGTTTTCCGAAGATACATGGAATCAAACGAAGGAGAATACAAGATTATCGGTTAGTTTATCATTCAAGGATTATATTACAGAGAGAACTAGCAGCCTTAATGGGAGGTTACAGTGGTTAGCTGCTAATTCCAACAAGTTAGATGGAGTTTCTCTTGAAAAAGGAAAGCTGTCACTTGCACGATTAGAAAAAGATGTTCCAGAAGAAGCAAAGAAATTTAGTGCAAGCCTGTATCAGATGCTACCAAGAATAAAATTAACCGATTTACTGATGGATGTTGCCCATATAACAGGATTTCATGAGCAATTTACACATGCTTCTAACAAACGAAAACCAGATAAAGAAGAAACAATCATTATTATGGCTGCTCTTTTAGGAATGGGAATGAATATTGGCTTGAGCAAAATGGCTGAAGCAACACCCGGGCTTACATATAAGCAACTAGCCAATGTGTCTCAATGGCGCATGTATGAAGACGCAATGAATAAAGCCCAAGCTGTATTAGTAAATTTTCATCACAAGCTACAATTGTCTTCTTATTGGGGAGACGGTACAACATCCTCGTCAGACGGTATGAGAATGCAGCTAGGTGTTTCATCACTACATGCAGATGCAAATCCACATTATGGAACCGGAAAAGGAGCCACCATCTACCGTTTTACTAGTGATCAATTCTCTTCTTACTACACAAAGATTATTCATACTAATTCAAGGGATGCGATTCATGTTTTGGATGGTTTGTTGCACCATGAGACGGATCTAAACATAGAAGAGCATTATACAGACACGGCCGGTTATCAATACCTTTTTATAAAAAAGTTAGAATTTAATTGTGTTCTTTCATTATAGACATGTATTTAAAGAATGATTAAAAATGACTAACGACTCAAAGTCGTTAGCCATCATCTTCCATTAAAGCACTTAAATAAATGGAATTAACAAGAACCATCCTTACTTTTTAGTTATATTTGAGGAGAGCGTCAAGGGACAATGGAAACTTCTCATGTGCTAATTCCTGCACAGCTTCAGCAAGAACTCTAATTTCGTATTGGGCATCCTCTGGGAGTCTTAAATTCAAGAAATGGGCTACACCTTGAAGAGAACCAGTCCAATAATATCTCACAAACATAGAGTAAGCAGGAAGAAATAATCGAGCTTGTTCTGGAGCCACACCAGCTTCCATGGCTTCTTCATAAAGGCGTTCACCTTCAGCAATATGCTCTTCAAGCTTCTTTGTAAAAACTCCTCCAGATAATTCACTTAAATTCTCGCCAGAGCCTTGTTTTGAATTTGCTGGTTTCGATCTCCACTCATTAGCATTAGGTATGTAAAACTCTGGTTCTTCAGTAATATAACGACGAGAAGATTCATTCCAAGCAACGAATGGGTCCTGAAATCCAGAACCAATGATATGCTTCCAATGTTGTCTTGCGACGTAAAGAGGGACGTAAACTTCAAATTGAAGTGAAGTGTGTCTGAATGGACTTGTGTGACCTTCACGAGCGAGAAAGTCAATGAGTCCCTTATCTTTATCGTCAAGAACGTCCTTTTTCTTGTTATAAGAAACACGAGCTGAATTTGTAACAGATAAGTCGGAACCCATGTAGTCTTGTAAGATCACATATCCACCATTTAAAATGTCAATTTTTTTCATTTTCCAAACCTCTCTCTAACCAAAAATTATTGTTGCTTAATATTTTAATCATTTTTTAAAAGTTTTACTTAAAATCTCTGAAACTGTTAGCTTAATAAATTTATTCTTTTATAAACATGAAAATAGTAGTTATATGGGTTTTTTTCATTCATAATTCCTTTTTCAACAGATTCTTCTTTCCATTCATCAAAATTAACTTCAGGAAAAAATGTGTCTCCCTCGAATTCATGATGAATTCTTGTTATATACATTTTTTCAACATAAGGTAAGAACAAACTATAAATCTGTTCTCCACCGAAAATAAAAATCTCTTCTTCATCTTTACATAACTCAAAAACATCTATAATTGAATGGGCAATTTCACATCCATCAAAATTAAAACCTTTATCTCGTGTCAGAATAATATTCCTTCTGCCAGGTAAAGCTATTCCGATAGACTCAATGTTCTTTCTACCTAATATAATTGAATGTCCATTTGTAGTATCTTTAACATACTTCCAATCATTCGGAATTCTCCAAGGAATGTCATTCTCTTTACCAATTACTCTATTCTTATCCATCGCAACAATTAAAGAAATCTTCATATATACTCAGCCTTTTTTAACTATTTTACCTTGCAATTTTTTATTTCTATTGAAATTTCTTTTTCCACTAAATGACCCTATATTTTAAGTACAATCTTTCAAAATCTCTTCGATATTTTAACATAAATATTCATGAATCCGATGTCATTGTACAAAAAAGACATTCAACATTTTTATGGCTTCGTCATATTACAAGAAAAAAATCAACAGGGAAAGGAAAAAGAGTGGGAACTTAAATATCCTCATACATTTTCCCATATTGAATTTTCAATTGTTCTTTAATTTCTTTATTTTCCTTTTCTAAATGCTTGACTCGCTTCCGTAAGGAAGCGATAATTACATCTTTTGATGCGTCACTCATATTCCTTTTAACTTGCTTTATTGAGGGGAGACCCTCTTGTTGTTTGCGAAGTGTTTCGATTCGATCTCGGAGTTTTGTATTTCTGTATAGAAATGCCTTTGAAACCCCTGATTCTGCAGATATAGAGTTAAAATTGATTTTCATTTGTTTTTTTATCATCTTTTTGATCGCTTCTTCAACTTTTTGAATGGACTTTTCCGTTTTCAACTTCGCATATTTTATAATACCTTCAGTATTTGGGGTTTCATTAGACATTTTGCATCACCTTCTCACGTTCATCTCCAACATACTCACGTCTAGTTTTATCTAAACCAAAGATTCCACCAGTATGTAGTAAACCATTTGCTAATTCTTTATATCTTTTTAATTTGGGTTCAATTAACTCAATGGAACGTAACCTTCCGGATTTTTTGTATACTTCAATATCAGCTTCCATTTTAGATATCTGTTCTTGATAATAGTCGAGAAAAGTCTTGTCAACGTGAAAACTTCGGCAGTTGTTTTTAATACATGGTGGTTCCAATGTCTGTTCAAGAAAATCACAATGAAGTTTTGGGCTTTTTACACAAAACCCATGATCTAAACGAATGGAGTCCATGTTGTGACGTATCCACTCCAGTTCAACTCCATTTTCTTTAGCCTGTTGAGCTAAATCAGCGACAATAACTTCTCCACGTGTATCTAATCTTACTGCGCCATTATCTCGAGCCTTTTCCCATTCATCACGGAGTGACTGGTCATGAATTTGGGCATAGACTAATGTCATTTCAGGACTGGCATGTGCCATCAATTTTTGAACATGAAGGATATTCATTCCGTTATTAATCAAATTAACACCGTAACGGTGTCGAAATGCATGATTTTTAAACCAATAAATTTCTCCATCCTTGTCCTTAATATTACATCTGTTAGCTAGTTTATTAAGGTTCAGCTTTATGGAATCCTGCGATATGGGATTACCCATCCTTTTCCCTTTAAGTACTGGAAACAAATATTTCTTAGGGTTCGTGTCTAAAGAGGATCTCTTTTTTGTAATTTCTTGCTGCACCAAGACAACATTAGCAATTTCTTCTGAAATAGGAACTTTATGATTTTTATAACTTACTTTTCTTTGATCTCCGATAATCCACCAGCCATCTTCTTGTTTTACTAAGCAGTCAATTATAAGTGATAAAACGTCACTAATTCGAAAACCTGTAGCTTCCATTAGAAGAATTATAGGTATATGATCTGAGGAAAGTTGGTTAATATGGCAAACTAACTGTTCCCATACTTCATCCGGAATATATTTAATTTCATCAGCCTTTGCTCTTTTCTTTTTAGGAATATCCTCAATTGACAATAGTGAAATAACTGACTTTATCGGAGCTTCTTCCCATTCGAATTTTTGTATGTATGAGATAAACGTTTTAAGGTCTATTAAAAAACGATTTACATAATTGTGATCTGGATTAATTAAATATTTTCCTTTTTTAATAGTAGAATGTCGCAAGTATTCAATATACTCCTCAATATCCATTCTAGATAGCTGATTTAATTCTTTCCACTCAGGATATTTCTCCTTCAAAAAGGTGAAGAAAAACAAAAGTCTATTTAAATAACATATTGCTGTAGAAAAGCTAATGGATTGCTGAACAACTAGGCAAGTCTTTATATATTTTTTAAATAATTGTCTATAAGGTTGCGGAATTTTCGAAAAGTCTAATGAATATCTACTGATTGTATTGTTATAATTAATCTTCAAATTTCGTACATCCCAACAATCCTTATCTGTTTCTTCTCGTTCGTCATAAAAGTAATAATAAAAATCATAAACTTGAAGAAATAGTCTAATATACAATGATGGTTGAACTGTTGGTGACATCCACGGTGATGACTTTTTCCGGTGTACAATCTCAACTGATTTTCCTTTCTCTACAAGAAATGTTCGATACTCTATTAGAAACTTTTCTTTCGGAATATCAATAATAGAATCTAAATCAGCATAATATCGAGAGATGAATTCTGTAAAAACTTTAAGACATGGAGAATAATGCATAAAAGCATAGATAATCGAGATCCTTGTCTCCTGTAACCCCTTATAAAAATAATATTTTAATTCATTTTTTAATCTAAGATTGTGTACCTTATCAAAAATCAATTTTCTATTCCAATCATAATGTTTATCCAAAAAGGGACATTCTTGTACATCCCACACATCATTTGCCCAATATCCAAGTAATGGTTCATTTATCTGTTCCAAATGATGGGGAAGGGGTTTTATTTTGAATGTGTTCTGTATCATTATTTATCTCTTCTTCCCATTTTTTTATTTGAATGAGCTTGTTCCCAGCTTTCACGTATGGTTTCATCGGATGCATGGATATAAGTCTGTATGGTTGTTTGAACGTGTGCATGCCCTAATAACCTCTGTATGATGGCAATATCAACTCCTGCTGCGTGTAACTCTGTGGCATATGTATGCCGGAGCATATGAGGGGTAAAATCTATTCCTGTTTTTTTCTTCATCCGTTTAATTAAAGAACGTACAGAACCATCAGTCATTGGTTTACCACGATTTGGTCCAGTTAAGGTGATAAAAACATAATTGCTATCAATTTCGTAAGAATGATAGTCTATTAGATAATCTTGAAAGAGATTCATAGTCTCAATAGACACATAAACTTTTCGTTTTTCTCCATCTGATGTTTTGGATTTCCTCACCGTAACAGCGTTTTTACCTATATCAAAATCCTCTACCCACAAAGAAAGGGCCTCTCCAATCCGTAATCCTCCTTCATATAATATACGGAATAATAATTCATCCCGTATATTGCTGCACGCATCATGGATCACTTGGATTTGATTTTTACTCAAAGTTTTGATTAAACGCTTTGGTTCCTTAATCTTTAAAATGTTTTTATCATAAGAATTCCCTTTTGTAATGTGATGAAGGAAAGGTTTGAAAGTCTTAAAACGCCCTGGGGCTTGCTTTATTAATTGATCATTTAAATTCCCCCCGTAATCCTCATTACGAGTCAAATAGTCATAGAACCCTATGACACACGTTATGATGGTATTGACCGTTTTTTCTGATCGTTTCGCTAAGGTTGCTTCAAAATAAATGACTTTTGTAGATTGATCAGGGATTCTCAGCCAACCGATGAATTGAGCTAAAATATCAAGGTTTACTTCTTGATATTCTAATCTACACTCCTCTAGGAATTGAAAGTAAAGCTTTAGATGGTAACAGTATGACTTTAGTGTGTTTTCAGCTTTTCCAATGTTATCTAAATACTTTATATACTTTGCAACTGAAGTAACTGGATGCCCTCCATTGTCAATTAACAGATATCTTTTCTTCTCATGAATGAGAACTTCTTGTACTTTCAAAATTTCCCCCCATGTCTAAAATCATTTCGTTAGATACTATATATCCATAAAATTCATAGTACATATAATGAATCTATAAGGAAATAAAAAAGAAGTAGTTGATAACATGAGATACGTTAATTACTACTTCTAATACTAGTACAATTAATGCTGGTTACACAGACCAAATATTCGGATTGACTCATTTATTAGGATTTAAATTTGCTCCAAGAATAAGGGATTTATCAGACTCGAAATTATTTACAATAGATAAAGCAAGTGAATCTCCAAAATTAGAAGCCATTTTACGTGGACAAATAAATACAAAGGTCATTAAAGAAAATTATGAGGATGTTTTGCGATTAGCTCATTCTATAAATGAAGGAACAGTTTCAGCATCCCTTATTATGGGGAAACTAGGTTCTTATTCAAGACAAAACAGCTTGGCTACCGCTTTACGTGAGATGGGCCGAATAGAAAAAACGATCTTTATTTTGAATTATATTTCGGATGAATCATTAAGAAGAAAAATACAAAAAGGATTGAATAAAGGAGAAGCGATGAATGGACTGGCAAGAGCTATTTTCTTCGGAAAACAAGGAGAGCTTAGGGAACGAACCATACAGCATCAATTGCAAAGGGCCAGTGCCTTAAATATAATCATTAATGCCATCAGTATCTGGAATACTTTACATCTAACAAAGGCAGTTGAATATCAAAAACGGTCAGGTAGTTTTAATGAAGAATTATTGCACCATATGTCACCTCTAGGTTGGGAACATATTAATTTACTTGGAGAATACCATTTTAATTCGGAGAAAATGGTCTCGTTAGATTCTTTAAGACCCTTGAAACTTTCTTAACGTTGTTAAAACTGGGGGAATAGTCGGGGAAATGGGCTTAGCGTTGTAAATCCGCATTTTCCTGACTGTACCCCTATTTGATCCAAATTACATTCACTGGGTTAGGTTTGTATCATTCCGCCGATTATAAGGGGAGTTTTGTGTCACAGTCTCACAGTACCGCCATTTACAGGGGGAGATTTGTGTCACTAACGCTTAATACGAGGGGAAATTTGTGTCAAAAGCTCTTCCATTTCTAGTCTGATAGTACACATTCTCTTTATGCTTTGTGTCTTATTTATCCATATTATTTACTGCAATACGCATTTCTTCATCAGTTAAGTGTGTATAAATCATTGTGGTTTGTATTGATGAATGCCCTAATTGATTCTTTAATCTTGGTACATCATTATTCTCCATGTGATATCTTGTTGCAAACGAATGTCTCAATGAATGAACTGATAAAGACGGTTTCCCAAAGGCTGTGGCGTACTTTTCAATCAACTTCTCTATAGACCTAGCTGTTAATCGTCGGTTTTTTCCTTTACGACCAACTGGTGCTGCCATAAACAAATAATTGTCGTTTTTCTCTGCTTTATATCGTTCTTCCCGGATTTCAAGGAAATTTTCTAAATCCCACAAAGCTTGCTTGCTAAAATATACATACTGTTCTTTGTTACCTTTTCGCAATACTCGAACTTGACCTTTAACGATGTCTAGGTCTTCTATATTTATGCCAGCGACTTCTGACAATCGTAATCCTGATCCCAGTATTAAAGAAACGATGGCTGTGTCACGTTCACGATTAAATTCATGAAAGTGTTTAAGTCGTTTGTTATCTTTGTTAATTACACCATAGTCATGGGCAACAAATTGACGAAAAGTCTCAAAGTCATCTTCTCTGAGTATTTTACCTTCAATCCGATTCGCAATGGTTTCTTGAGTCTCTTTAACAGTGTTGAATTCCATTTTTGCCATAACATTGCGCAATATATATGGCTTCAAGTCAGGAGTTTCTGCTTTGTTTTGTAGATAATCAAACAATGATTTGAGAGCCGATAATTTGCGGTTTATCGTATGACTGGAGTTGTTCAACTGATATTCGAGAAAAGATAGAAAATTCTCAATCTCCCTGACCGTCAATTTCTCCAGAGTTTCTAAACCTATACTTTTACGGCTATCAGCAGCATAATTTTCCGATACTAACCAATCAAAAAAAATGATGTAGTCATGGCAATAATTCAAAAGGGTTGTGTGCGATAACTTCCGTTTACGACTATCTATGTATTCCCCCTCGTATTAAGCGTTAGTGACACAAATCTCCCCCTGTAAATGGCGGTACTGAGAGACTGTGACACAAAACTCCCATTATAATCGGCGGAATGATACAAACTTAACCCAGTGAATGTAAATTGGATCAAATAAATGATATCATATTCTGTAACGCTGTTAATAAGGGGAGGTTTGTGTCAAGTAGTACGGCAATCGGTACAAGTTCTTGTCCTCGACTCGGGACAAGAACTTGTACCGCGATAAAACAAAAAAGCCGCTATTTTAGCGACTTTCATTGGGAATATGTTCTTGTCCCCCGACAACCAGAGATTAATAGCTCTGCCTGAGTTAATACATGGGCTTATCAATTGCTCAGATGACAACTCATCCCCTTCTAATGTACAGTCAGACTTGAGCAATACCGCCATCTACGAACAATTCAATGCCGTTCACATAGCTGCTTTCCTCCGAGGCCAGAAACATCACCGCGTCGGCAATCTCCTCCGTCTTGCCCAAGCGGCTTAGCGGAACGACATTCTTCGCCGATTCAAGGACTTGATTTAGCGACTCGCCAAACAGATCATCATAAGCTGGCGTGTGGACCCCGCCTGGGCTCAGTACATTAAGTCGTATCCCAGTGCCTTTCAAATCCATTATCCAGCTCCTCGCCATCTGACGGAGAGCCGCCTTGCTACCTCCGTAGACACTAAACCCTGGGTCGCCAATCGTACCCGCCGTCGAACCGGTTATGATGATGGTTCCCGTCATATTTGGAAACAGCGGCAAAGCCTTTTGGATGGTGAACAAAGTACCCTTGACGTTCACGTTGAAGGTCTTGTCGTACTGCTCTTCCGTAATTTGACCCAAGGGCAGGATGCTGCCAAGTCCAGCGTTTGCGAATAGAATATCCAGATGTCCTTTCTCCTGTTTTACCGTATCAAACAGTCTGTCCAAGTCCTTCAAATTAGAAATGTCACCTTGAACGCCGGTAACCCGGTCACCGATCAATTTTACTGCCGCGTCCAGCTCGCTTTGTCTGCGGCCGGTAATGAATACGTAGGCCCCTTCCGAAACGAATCGTTGCGCCGTGGTAAGCCCGATCCCGCTTGTTCCTCCAGTGACAAGTGCTACTTTTCCTTCAAATTTCCCCATTTCTATATGCCTCCTATTGAAATTAATGTATCCACCTGGACCTTAAAGCGTTAAAGATTTAACGTCATCGCGCATTCGTTATATGACTTCCCCATTCGCCCTTCGGTTGCAACCAGCTGACGCTTCTATCCACAATTAAATCGCCCAGTGTTCCTTCGTAATTCTTGCGGTATGGTTTAGTAAATTCTTCTGCAAGCCAGCTATCTCTCGTGCCTTGCCATGTTTCATAAATGATCAAGTCATCCGGCTGATCCAGATCGTCCGAAACAATGGCGCTAATGAATGCCTTCTCGGATGACATCTCCTCAATAAGGGAATATAGCTCCTTGCGGAAATCTTCTTTTTTCCCTGGTTTAGCTTTGAATCGTATATTCAGTTGAACTTGTTGATTGGACATGTTGACTCCTCCTGTAAGTTTCATATTTTGCAGCGATTCCGTTACGACATTTATCATAGCGCTAGATGTATAATTAGACAGTAATATAGATTACGCTGAAAAGTATACAGTCGAAGGAAAATTCATACAGGTCATGAAATCAAGCTAGTTCTTTCATCGCTTTTTCGATATGAATCATGACCGTTCTACGGCTGGTCACGAGAATACCTTCATTGGATAGTTCCTGTAAGGTAAGCGATACTGCTTCTCTTGTGGCACCGATCATATTGGCCAATTCTTGATGAGTTAGGGGAATATCGATTTTTTGGTATCCATTTTCTTCTATACCGAACTTTTTAGATAGTCGGTTGAGAAAGTAAAGCACTTTACCACGCAGATCCCTAAAAACCAATTTTTCCACCAATTCATCCGTATCTCGCAGGCGTTTGCTTAGTTCCGATAAAAATCGTAAAGACAATTCAGAATACTTGCTTAAAAGCGGTTCGAATTGTTCGGTCGGGATCGAAAAAACAATCGAGTCTTCCATCGTCTCCACATAAGTCCCTCTTGTGCCCAATGAAAACGTTTCAACTTCCCCAAACATGCCGCCTTCGCTTAGAATGCAGACCGTATGTTGTTTGCCGGCCGAATTGGTTTTGTATACGCGAAGTTTACCGGCGATTACGAAAAACAAGCCATTCCTTTCATTATCGGGCGTCTGAAGAATAGAGTTTTTTGAAAGCTTATACGTATTGGATCTTGTTACCAATTGTTCGATTTCACGGATAATTTCTGCCGGAAGCGATTCAAATATCTTTATTTGTGGCAAAAATGATATTATGTTTTCCATCGCCTCATAATGTAACATTTTGCCCCTCCTTTCAATGTTGCGAACGACAACCGCTCCACTCTCCACGATACTCGTTCCTCGTGTAACATAACCTATAGTGGAGTGTTACATTCATCATAAACCACCACAATTTCCTCTTCTGTAATCCAGATTACAAACCCTATTTTCAGACAATCATTTTAGCGCTGGGGCCAACTATCAACGTCATTTGCGATCGCATTTTCACCAGGCAGTTCCCTTTCCAAATGTTCACCAGAATGCTTGGAGCGTACAAGGAGGATGAGATGGATTCCTTGCTGCAGGGCAAAATAAGTAATCAACTTCGCCACAGAAAATGATGCCCCGGTCTGAATCTTAAAGAAAGAAAAAAGCAGTCGATCATTTGACCCGCTGTTAGTTGAATTATTTAAATAACATTTCCCATTTAGCAAGACATTGCTAATATTCATTAATATTTTCCAAATCCTCTTTCACAAGAAATGCCTGAGTTAAGGATGTCATGCAGGCTCTGCTTGGATTCATTTAATTTTTGCTGAGCCGCTTCAATTTGCGCAATTTTATTTTGTACCAGGCTCACATGCTCCTCCTTCGACATTCCGTTTCTAGAGATCATGGATTTGATATCCTGAATCGAAAAGCCAACTGCCAAAACTACTTGTATTAAAAGCATCCTTTATACGTGAAATAGTAAAATCACTAATCGGCCTAGGCAAATCCTCTAAATTGAAAAAATTACATTCAGTTACTTCTTCCACATCTGGCTGTGGTTGTTGATTGTCGACCACTCGGGACAAGAACTTGTACCGATAAATCAAAAAAGCCGCTAAGTTAGCGACTTTCAATGGGACTAGTTCTTGTCCCCCGACATCAGCTTCTAACTCGGTTACCTGTTCGCTTGAACTTGAAGTATTAATCCAATTAATAAGCCTTCGAATAATCCTATCGTCATATCCATCTGTCATTCTGACAATCCTTGAATTATCTGTGCCCTTTAAACGAATTACTTGTATTGACGAAACTTCACTGTCAGTTAGTTTGTGACTCATCGCTGGGTGCATTAACACCATCCAATATTGAAAAGTTGATTACCCCCTTTGGCCCACATCAAAATAATACATCTCCACCAAATGAGAAATATCCTCTTTTATTTTTGGCTTTTTTGCCCATTTTGCCCATACAGTTATCAAACTATCCTGCCTGTTAGCTTCTTTTATTTGCAGTCATCGATTAGATCATATCGGAATGTAACAATGTTCTTGTCATCTGTCGGGAATGTTATCAAGTTCTTGTCATTGTGTTTTGACAAGATCTTGATAACATAAATATATAAAGCCGCATAATCAGCGGTTTGGGACTGCCCCCTGTTTGTGAGACGGGGATCAAAACACCTTGCAAGTTTAAGCAGCCAGTTGCCGGAAATGAAGCGGCGACTGGTTGTTTAGTTTTGTTTGAATGCGAATTGAGTTATAGTAAGTAATGTAGTCTCGAACGGTCTGCTCGACGATGGCCGTCGTCGTACAGGTTAAACCTTCGAGATAGAACGTTTCAGACTTTAGCGTGGAATGAAACGATTCAATGGGGGCATTATCAGCGGGCGTACCCTTGCGGGACATGCTCATGGTAATGCCTTTTCCCTTTACAGCTTCTTGATAGGCCTGAGATGTGTAGACGCTGCCCTGATCGCTATGGAGCATGGTGCCCGGCAGAGTGGGCAGCTGACCCAGCGTGTCCAGGACAAACCCGGTGTCTTGCTTGTCAGAAATACTGTACGCCACAATCTCTCCGTTAAACAAGTCCAAGATACTCGACAGGTATAACGTTTTTCCACCAAACGGCAAATACGTAATATCTGTAACGAGTTTTTGCATGGGGGCATCGGCTTCAAATTGGCGCTTTAACAAGTGTTCTGCGATATAAGCTGGCTGCCCTGTAGGTTTGCGTTTCTTCACTTTGACACGACATTGGAGCCCCTCGCGCTGCATAATCCGCTGTACGCGTTTATGGTTAATCTTATGCTCCATCCGAAGCAGAGCCGTGATCTTTCGGTATCCATAACGAAATTTATGCTGACTACAGAGTTCACGAATCTTCTCTACCATGCGATCTTTACATGGGTTCTCGTGGGCGTCCTTCCAGCGATAGTAGGTGGAGCGAGAAAGCCCGATCCATGCACACGCTTGAGTTACACTGACTTCTCCTCGAACGGACTCAACCCACTCCACTACAACCTTTGGCGACACCTCCTTTGCATTTCCACGAACTTTTTTAGCAGATCTAATTGTTGCTTCAGAAACCGATTTTCCGCCTGTACCTTCTCGAGTTCTGATGTATATTCTGGGCCTTTACCGTAGCTGTATTGTTTACCGACAGGCTGCTCCAACCGGTTCCATTGGCCACTGCGATACCATCTCATCCAGGTCTCCACTTGTGTCTTATTTCGTATGTTCAGTTGCTCCATGACTTCTTTCACTGGAATGCCGTCCAACCTCATTTCAATAGCTTTCTTTTTCACTTCTACTGGATAGCTGACTCTTGTTGCCAACGCAAAAACACCTCCAAAGTTGTCCCCATATCTTACGACATGGTTGCATTCTCTTGAAGGTGTTTTTAATTTGTCTCACGTTATGGGGTCAGTCCAGAATAAACAACACGAGTTCCAGCTTTCATTCCTATTACGAGATGTTTTAATTTAAAACACCCAAATGTTGGGATACTATTGAACCTTGACTTTGTAAACGCGATTGAAGCTTATTGACACTTTTCGGTCCTTCACAGAGTAACTCCAAAATCTGCAATCGCAGCGGATGAGCCATGATCTAATAAAACATTTATTCTGTATTGCTGAAGTGCGAGTTGCATAGCCACTCACTTCATTTCGTCTTTAGGGCGATTTTGAGTGAGAATAGGCTATGTCCTTGCTGGATCTGGCTTTAAGCTGGTCACTTCTTTTGGAGTCTCCTTATTTGATAACGTCGCACATTCACGGAAAGCGAAATGTTTACAACCTAGACATTTATTCAAATCCAGTTGCAATAGCGCGAAGTTAAGTGCTTCACCGGTATGTCCAAAAAAATGCTCAGCCCCAATCAGCGTATACAACCCTGTTCTTTTCAATACATCCAAAGGCTGAGATTGAATTCCGGATACAAGAATAATCCCGCCAAATTTCCCGAAATGTTTCACCAAACTGGACAGATTAGATTCACCCGTCGTATCCATAAAAGGTACTTTTCCCATGCGCAGCAGTAACACTTTCGGCCTTAGATGAATCGTATCCATAATGGACTTTTCAAACATGTTCGCGGCGCCGAAAAAGAGGGGGCCTTCGATGGTATAGATCCCGATTTGTGGACAATCGTGGCCTTCTGTTACCATATGAGCTTTCACTTTTTCATGTTTTGCTGTTGGGTCAGGCAAGACCTTGGAAACCAGTAACCCGTCACTCATACGTTTCACAAACAGCAGAACAGCCAAAATTAATCCGACTTCAACGGCAGTCGTTAAATTCGTAAAGACCGTTAACAAAAAAGTAAGAAGGAGGACAAGGGAATCGCTCGTTTTGGTTTTCAAGACGTGAGCGAATTCTTTTCGTTCGCTCATGTTCCAAGCAACCAACATCAGAATCGGTGCCATACTAGCAAGTGGGATCTCCGATGTGTAAGGTGCAAATAAAATGAGCACCATCAACACTACAATGCCATGTATAATACCCGACAGAGGTGAGACCGCACCGTTTTTAATATTGGTTGCTGTTCGTGCAATGGCACCTGTCGCTGGTATACCTCCAAAAAGAGGGGTTACCATATTGGCGACGCCTTGCCCAATCAGTTCCCGATTGCTGTTATGACGACTTCCGGTCATACCATCGGCAACAACCGCCGATAATAAAGATTCGATGCCGCCCAACATGGCAATAATAAAGGCGGGGCGAATCAAGCTTTCAATGCGATCCCAGGTTAGATCAGGGAAACGAAAATGGGGTAGGGTGCTTGGAATAGCTCCAAATGACGATCCAATCGTTGCTACTTCCCCTTTAAAGAATACGGTCGCCAATACAGTGGATACGACAAGCCCCACCAAGGAACCAGGGACTTTCGGTAGAAATTTCGGTGTTAGGAGGATGACAGTCAAGCAAACCACTGCTGTGATAACACTGAAGAGGTTTGTAGTTGTGAGATGCATCACAATTTCCTTCATATTAGGCAGAAAATTCTCATGTTTCTCGATACCGCTCAAACCTAAAAAGTTGGCAATCTGTCCGCTGAAGATTATGACGGCAATTCCAGCGGTAAATCCGATGGTTACTGGGCGAGGAATAAACTTTATCAACGCACCGAGTTTAAATAGCCCCATAAGAACAAGAATAATTCCCGCCAAAAATCCCGCAAGCAATAAATTTTCGTATCCGTATTCCATTACAATCGCGAAAAGGATTGGAATAAATGCACCGGTCGGGCCGCCAATTTGAAATTTAGAACCACCGAACAAGGAAATACAGATACCGGCAACGATGGTGGTATAAATGCCATATTCCGGTTTCACACCAGAAGCAATAGCAAACGCCATCCCTAATGGAATGGCGATAATGCCAACAATGAGACCTGAAATGAGATCCTTTCGGAATGCGGCTGCATGGTATCCTTCAAATCTTCCCGTCCATTTCATCTGAACAACCTTCTCTTCTTCATATATTTGATTATTTGAATATATGTGAAATGTTACTCCTGTCATCGAACTATGTCAATCGTGAAAATCCAACATCGTTCAGCATGTTTCCGATTGAAAAACGAAAAAAACAAGATGATCACTGTGGTTACACGGATTCCCTTGTTATACGTTTATGATTCATTTCGAATGACCTCAAGTAATGAAATGGCATCAACGAGATGATTATCGAAAATCTGCTTTGTGACTGCGAGCAGGTCTTTAATCAGCGGGTCACGTAACGAGTAAATGACAGAAGTGCCATCTTTTAAGCCTGTCACCACATTTTTATTTCTCAATACCGCCAACTGCTGAGAAACGGCTGAACCTTCTGAGCCTAAAATACTCTGTATCTCATTTACGTTTTTATCTCCCTCACTTAGAACCTCCAGGATTCGAATCCGCATGGGATGCGCCAGCGCCTTAAAAAAATCGGCTTTAAACTGTTGGATATTTT
This sequence comes from Paenibacillus sp. FSL W7-1332, assembly GCF_037969785.1. NCBI lineage: Bacteria > Bacillati > Bacillota > Bacilli > Caryophanales > Paenibacillaceae > Paenibacillus > Paenibacillus sp. FSL W7-1332. Next base: position 6,682,320 of record NZ_CP150209.1, read on the forward strand.
GATTCATGGCTAACGCCTCCTAATATCGTTATACTTTTGAATGTATGAATATCATAACACAACTTAACCCAAAAACACTGGACAGAAGGTGCTTCGAAGCATGGATTGTGATTTGGTTTCCACTCCTGTATAATACCCATTATATTCAGATATCTGATTATTTGATTTTAAAAAAGAACAAAAGGAGTGGGTGCGAATGCCGGGCTCTACGAGTAAGTACTCATCACGTCAAGATTCGTCATCCTCTCGCGAATCGACTACACCTTTCATGCAGGTAAGCAGACAAACCGTCATAACAATGGGAATTCATGCGTTACATGAGATCGGGTCCAATTCCATTTGTAACGTTTGTATCGTCAACGGAGGTTCCTGTTGTCAAGGGTGTCACCATCTTATCAAAGGTATTGGATGCCAAAAACGAAATACAAGTTGTACGGCATGGTTATGCGGGTTTTTAAAGTTCTTTTTGTATGAAACCAGCCTACTATGCGAATGGAATGCCTTTTGGGAGCAAGTCCCGGGACAAGATTACCGTGAGGACTTTACGCCAGAGGTCTTTTATGTGACAAAGTCGTTAGACCTTCCGGATCTTCAGAATTTGAGTGATGCTCTTGCTGCCGATCTTCATGAGTTGGCTAAATCTCACATTGCGGTCGGGTTTATCCTAACCCTACGGGAAAAAATCGATAAACAGATTGATCAACTCCATGAGTGTCAGCATAATCGGAAAAGGAAAACCAAATTTAAACGGAATATAAAAATGTTATCAAGTCCTTTCTATCGTTTTCATAAAGAACTACATGAATATCGACAAAAATTTCCGATTTCGTAACGATTTCATGAAGGGTGGGATTATTGGTGTTTCATTCACGTATTACAGCCATTGGAACGTATGTACCCCAACGAAAACTGACAAATGATGATTTGGAAAACATGGTGGATACCAGTCATGAATAGATCGTACAGCGGACAGGCATTTTTGAACGACGTATTGCTGAGCGAGACGAATTCACCAGCGATCTCTGTATAAGCGCAGTCAGGAATCTCATCTTTCGGTATAACAAGACGATCGAGGATGTAGATTTTATTATTGTTTGCACTACAACACCAGATTTTCCTTTTCCCACAGTATCCTGCTTAATTCAAGCCCATTTTCTAATTCAAAACGCTGGTGCAATTGATATTAGTGCCGCTTGCGCTGGATTTTCATATGGACTCATCATGGCTCATGGCTTGATTGCTTCTGGACTGCATAGGAAGGTTCTGGTCATTGCCGGTGAAACGTTGTCCAAAATTACAGATTATTCGGATCGTACAACCTGCGTCTTGTTTGGCGATGCCGCCGGTGCCGTTTTGATGGAACGAGATGACCAATTTGAGGGATTCGTCAGTCATCATGTTGGCTCCGATGGCAGAGGGGGAGCCTATATTTATCGGACAGGGCTTGCCAATAGACTCGGCGAGCAGAAGTTGTGCGACAACAATTGCATTGTCCAAAACGGAAGGGAAGTATTACGTTGGGTATTGCGAACCATTCCCGATTCGATTCATCAATTGATTAACAAAAGTAGTCAGACTATAAATGATGTGGACTGGTTTATTCCCCATAGCGCGAATATGCGACTGATTGAGCCGCTTTGTGAGAAACTGGAGTTCCCTTTAGAACGTACGTTACATAGTCTGACCCACTTCGGTAATACATCGTCGTCAACGATCCCCCTTTCACTCGATCTAGGGATTCGGAGTGGGAAAATCCTTGCGGGAAATCAAGCCTTATTGTACGGGTTTGGGGCTGGGCTCGTGCATGCGGGAGTTCTCGTAAGGTTACAGCTTGATCCTGTCGTTAACGAACCTCTCCCATTATAAATAACGATTATATGTAGCCGCGGCACCTTGTGAAGGAGCCTCTCTCTTTTTTAGCGGGTATACATGATGTGAAATGAGGGAACAAATAATTTATAATTATTCAAATATTAATTGGAGGCCGTTGTTGTGTCAGTGAAGAAGTCCCGCAACCTGCTCTGTTTGATTGTATGGATGAGTTTGCTGTCGGGCACTGTCATTAATCGTTTGGAAGATAAAGGCGCTATCATTCTCGCAAAGACGAATCTAGATGATTTCGCCGCGGCTGTCTACGGCATTTCTAGCCTTCAAGGTGCAATGAAAAACCCTTATGACCTTGAACGCACCGTCGGCGGCTCTTCAGGCGGCAGCGCGGTAGCGGTGGCAGCACAGTACGCGCCGCTTTCGATCGGTACGGATACCGGCGGATCGCTACGCATTCCCGCCGCATTGACGGGCGTGGTCACCATTCGTGCAACGATGGGCCTCGTTAGCCAGAATGGCATCTTCCCTCGGTCAGTGACGCAAGATGCTGCCGGTCCAATGGCAGCTAATGTTAAGGATGTTGCCATCGGATTAGACCTTATCGCGGGCTATGACCAGGCCGATCCGCTTACCGCGCGAAGTGTGGGTAAATTGCCGCATGCGGGCTATGCCTATTTCGCCAAAAGCGGCGACTTGAAAGGGGTCAAAATCGGCCTCGTAACGGGCGGCCTCGCCATCTGGGGCGACCAGCCGAATGGACCTGTCGTAGCTTTGCTGCGCAAGGCGGCCCAAGACATTGAGGCGCTTGGCGGAGAAGTTGTCGAAATTAGCGCACCGGACAAAAAACTTCTCGGTTCTTCATCTGTCATTACATTCGAGTCCCAAAGGGACGTGGATGAATTCCTTCAGGAGCAGGGCAGCAACGTTCCAGTCAAATCGTTCAAAGAGCTTTTCTACTCCGGCAAGTACAGCAAATTTACCCTTGAATCCTATGACCGCGAGATCAAGGTAGATCCTGCAGGCCTGGATGCTAATCTCGAGTATCAGCGGGCGCTTGCCACGCGTATCGCGCTGCAGGACTGGACATTAAACGAGATGGCAAAGAATGGACTCACGGCTATTGCCTACCCGTCGTCAGCTCAGCTCGCAGACTTGAGCGGCAACGAGCAGGCGGGACTGTTCAGTCGCTGGAGCGAGAACACAGGCTTCCCGGCGATCGGCGTGCCGATGGGCTATGCCGCATCCAAGACGGGTACATCTCTGCCAGCAAACATCGAATTCCTCGGACGCGCGTTTGACGAATCCGGCCTTATCCGCATCGCCAGCGCATATGAGCAGTCGACTAAAACGCGTGTAGCCCCGCCGCTGCCGAAGATTTCCATATCTGCAGCGAAATAAAAATTGCAAAAAAGGCATTGTTTATGCTATCAACGTTTTAACTTGGCATGTCCGTTTCACTTCTGCGCTTTAAGTTTTCCTTGATCATTAGGATTGTTAGATCGCGAGTGTTCTATGCTTTCGGGTATTGTTATCGGGTTTGGCTTTCATACTCATAGTATGATTCACCTCCTTTGTTTTATCCATAAAGAGTATCCATGATAACCGTTTCCTTATCAGAATTACCCCATTATATCGAACGGAGTTTCCCTATAAATAGAAAAGAGAACCCCACCGTTTTATTTGAACTGACCCCAAAAATTTAGACACAATATGGTTTAGGCAGCTGCAGAGGACTGGAGGCGGTATTCTACCGGCGACAGTCCTCTAAGTTTTTGTTTGGTTCTTCGGTGATTGTAATAGTGAATATACTGGTGTAATTCTTGGATGAATTCTTCAATGGATTCAAATTCCTGAATATACAAAAGCTCGGTCTTTAAGATCCCAAAGAAATTTTCCATTAAGGAGTTATCCAGGCAATTTCCTCTGCGAGACATACTTTGTATGACTCCTCTCTCTGAGAGCATATACTGGTAGCGTTTCTGTTGGTATTGCCATCCTTGATCAGAGTGCAGAACAAGATTATGTTGTTCCGGCAGCTTATTCAAGGCTTCTTCAAGCATCTCTGTGACCATAGAAAAGGTGGGTCTACTGGATATCGTGTAGCTAACAATTTCACGGTTATACAGATCCATAATAGGTGAGAGATATATTTTTTGCCCATACAGGTGGAATTCCGTCACATCGGTAACCCACTTTTCATTGGGTGCCACGGCACTAAAATCTCTTTTCAAGATATGAGGAGCTATCCTTCCCTCGTCACCCTTATAAGACCTGTATTTCTTCCTGCGCACCATACAATGAAGCCCTAACTCCTTCATCAGGCGTTGTACAGTCTTGTGGTTGATTCGTAAAGCTTTACGTAGTTCCCTGGTCATCGTACGATACCCTGCACGGCACTTTAACTCATCGTTAAATAGACGCAGCATTTCAGTCTTTACAGTGGCGTACTTATCAGGCTTACTCCATTTCTTTACATGGTAGTAGTATGTGCTGCGAGGGATACCCGCAATTTTGACAAGCTCTTTCACGTTATACTCATGCCTTAGCTCGTAAATTACTTGAGCTTTGTCGTCGTTCGTAATGCGTCCTTTTCTTGAACTAAGGCTTTCAACTTTTTTAGGTAAGCAAGCTCCGTACGTAGGAGCTGATTCTCCTTAATGAGTTCATCCATACTGCTGGTGTTCGCCTCTAGTTCTTCTGTCCGCGCTTTAACCGACGGACGACGACCTCTGCGCTCAGCATAGAGCGCTTCTGGCCCTTCACTGAGATATCTCCGTTCCCACTTTCGGATCGATCTGTCTGGTACATCATGCTTCTTTGCAGCCGCTTTATAACTCAGCCGATTTTCACGCATATCTTCTACTATGTATTGTTTCTGTTCTCCAGTAAATGTCCTATGTTTTTGTTTTTTCAATAACCCCGTAGCTCCATGCTTGGAGTACGTGGCTACCCACTCATTGACAGTGACGTGGCTCATCCCGTATTTCCGAGCTGCCTCATTCTCAGAAAGCCTGCCCTCAAGCACTTCTTTTGCAACTTGTATTCGTATCTCTTCGCTGTATCTGACCATAATGTAAAAAACCGCACCCCTTCTCCTCAGACGATTATATCATGTGTCCAAGATTTGGGGTGCGGTTCAATTAAAACGGCGGGGTTCTTTAACATCTTATGCTGACGGGTACTGCTCTTTCCGTCTACTTCGGGGTGAACACAATTTGGTTGGTGGCTGTTGCGTGAACCAAGCCGGACAACACAGTGGGAAGTTTTTTCTATATTGAAAGGGTAAGGTTAACAAATGTGTCGACCGAGTCTTTTGATTGTGCTACAATATTTGTTCAAGTCCTAATCATCTGCCCACGAATACCATCTCCTCGATCTACTGACCGCCATTATCCCGTTTCAGATATGGCCAAAAATAAATCATTCTCATTTGCGTCAAAATAAGTTCTCGAAATTTTTGGTTTCAAGTCTCCAACTCTTAGTACCTCAGGTAGTATAAGTTTTTTAATTCTTAATGGTGCGTTATTACCATAACCGACCTCATTATTCTCTATCAGTAATTGATTTTAGATTATTCAAGATCATCTCAAAATCTTTGCCATATTTATTTGTTAACTGATCTCCAAAGTCCTTTTCAATTTGGCTCATGATGACATCATGATAAAAGGCAGACTCCAAGAGTTCGATAATCGCTGGATGCTCTGTTTCCATTGCAGATGCCTTCAAATCACCCTGAATACCTCCAATTAAAGCAGAATTCCCATCAACGATAATTGAAAAATTACGAACGGCTGAATGCGGCCATTTATTGATACGTTTATCTAAAAATACATTTTTTAAACCAGCCTCATCATTATCGAAAGTAACTAAAATGACAGATATACCTTTGGCTTCCGCTTTACTCAATTCATATTTTACTATAGATAAGTCTTCGGGGAAAAAGTCAGCGATAATCGTATCTTTAGCACTCGCAATCATTCGTTGCAGGACCATTTTGATTTGATCTATATCTTGCAGATTATAAAAACCATATGTTGTTCGTTTTGTTTCTTTTAGTTGTTCTTTCAATATTTTTTCACTTTTGTTGAAACTGGATTTTAATTGATTAATAAATTTTTCAATAGGTACGACATCATAACGAACAGGATCCCCATCGATAACACGACATCCACCTTTATCTGAAAGTGATTTTAAAGCTGCATAAACATTCGCTCTCGAAACAGATGCACGCTTGGCAACTTCATAACCCGTTAAATTCGATTCCTTATGGAGAACAATATAACACCTGGCCTCTAAATCAGATAGTCCAATTTTCTTCAATTCGTCTTTCATAATAAATCTCCTCTCAAAGGATATAAAAATCACCAATTAGTTAATATACCTTCAATATTATATATAGAAACCACAAAAATTACCAGTTGGCTTGATTCTAAATTCCTTAATGCTCTGTGTAAAACACTTCATTCAATAAAATTTTCCAATTTTTGTTTGAATCCGGATACCTTTCAATTGATAAATTAGAATAAACAATTATTGCTTTAGTTTTATAATGCAGTCACCATGAACGACTTCAAATAAATAATTTGAAAATTGAATTTCAACGGTTCCTTTTTTAAGAATAAAAATATTGATGAAAATGAAGCAATATCATTTAAGATCAGAAAGAAAAACTGAGTGGAGGATACCCTTTAGGTTATGGGCATTCCTGGTAACTGCTTAGTCAATTTTCACAGTATCTTCAACTCCATATAAAAACGGGCATTTGTTCGTTTAGTCGCATTAAATGAATTAGCAAATGCGAAAAGATAACGAGTTCAGTTTGAATGCCTAGAAAGTTCAGGCACTCGATATAGAAGATATAAATGGTAAGCCAGAACTATAAAAAAGCGTATCATTTAGGAAGACAAGACAAATAGCCGTCTATGGCAACTCTTTCAAATCGAACAGTCGGGCATTTTTATCTGTGCTACACGATGCTTGGATTGTCTTTGAAAAGAATACTGATCCAAAATAGATTGTTACAAACCCATTCTGCTTTTGCCCGAGTGGAAAATATTTAACAATCCATTTCCTTCTTCCTCTTAAATTTTTTAACATCGAAAAAGCATTGCATAATAAAAAAAGAAATTCAGACGAATATTTACGCTCTCCACATCATTCATCGACTGAACCTCTTGAAAAAAATCTATAGTTACAACAGACCAAACAAATTACTGCGAAAATTGTGCTTCATGAAGACGGCTATATATGCCTGCTTGACCCAGTAATTCCTCATGCCTTCCTTGTTCTGCAATTCCCTCCCTTGTCACGACAACAATGCGATCAGCATTTTTTATCGTAGCAAGGCGATGTGCGATAACTAACGTTGTCCGGCCTTTTGACAATGACGCTAATGACGCTTGAATCGCAATCTCTGTTTCTGTATCTAGAGCTGAAGTAGCTTCATCCAATATTAAGATTGGTGGGTTCTTTAGAAACATACGCGCAATCGATAGTCTTTGCTTTTGACCACCCGATAGTTTTACACCACGTTCTCCAATAACCGTATTAAGTCCATCCGGCTGTGAACGAAGAAAATCATCAAGTTGGGCCTTTCTGGCCGCTTCATAGATCTCTTCATCGGTTGCATCCAGCTTTCCGTAAGCTATATTTTCACGGATTGTGCCAGAGAATAAAAAAACATCTTGCTGGACTATCCCAATTTGGCTTCGTAACGATTCAAGTGTAAAATCTTTAATATTGTGTCCATCAATCATAATTTTACCTTCCGTCACCTCGTAGAAACGAGGCAGCAAACTGCACAGTGTCGTTTTTCCAGCTCCTGAAGGACCAACAAATGCAACCGTCTCTCCTGGAAGAATTGATAAACTGATATTATCTAGAATCTTCTCTTGTTCAGTATAACCAAATGATACATTCTCGTATTCAATCACACCGTTCACATCAAGTGCTTTGGCATTCGAACTGTCTTGGATATCAGGATCTGTATCTAAGACTTCCGTATAACGTTTAAATCCAGCAATTCCTTTTGGATAACTCTCAATCACTGCATTAATCTTTTGGATTGGACCTAATAAAATATTCGAAAATAAAATAAATGCCACAAACTCGCCATATGTCAAACTTCCACTAATGACAAACCATGTTCCGAATAGAAGCGTAAATAAGGTCACAACCCTCATAAGCATATAATTCGCCATAATATTCTGAGCCATAATTTTGTAAGATTGTAATTTGGTTTGACGATACTTCTCATTGTTTTTGGCAAACTTTTTGTTCTCGTATTTTTCATTGGCAAAAGCCTGCACAACTCGAATACCACCGAGGCTATCTTCCACACGAGAATTAATTTCTCCTATGTCACCAAACATTGTACGAAATACAACTGTCATCTTTTTATTAAAGTAAATGGCAAAAACCATTAATAAAGGAATGACAATAAATGAAAGAACAGCTAACTTCCATTGAATCCCCAACATAATAGTAAATGTACCTACAAGGGTCATAACAGCGACAAAAATATCTTCCGGACCATGGTGGGCGACTTCACCAATTTCTTCAAGATCTTTTGTTAGCCTTGAGATCGAATGACCTGTTTTATTATTATCGTAGTAACCAAATGAAAGCTTTTGCATATGATTAAAAAGCTTTTCCCGCATTTTTGTCTCAATATTGATCCCCAACTTGTGTCCCCAGTAGGTGACGACATATTGGAGAAATGTGTTAAGCCCGTAGACCAATAACAGACCTAAACAAGCCCAAATAATAATTTACCATTCCCCTTGTGGCAATAAGCGATCGATGACCTGGTTGACCGCAACAGGAAAGGCAAGTTCCAAAACACCCACAAAAACAGCACAGCAAAAGTCAATAATAAAGAGCCATTTAAAAGGCTTGTAATAAGAAAAGAAACGTTTTAACAATTCCATTGTAAACTCCTTATAATAATTATTTTATACACAATCAATATCTTCGGCAGCATAAAGACTTGAAAAAAACGAAGTTTCACTTAAGGACTCTATGAGGTATTAGAATCACCTTCTCACCAAGGATCAAAGATTAAAGCTTGTTCTATCATTTATTCAATATGCCTCTCACCTGAAACTGGTGTTACCAGTATCCCAGTTTTCCCCAATTCATCTTTCACAAGAAATTCCCTTTCAAAAATATATAAATTACTAATTAGCTAATATACCTTCAATAAATTAGTGGTAATTATAAAAACTACTATTTAAACCGATTCTACATTCCTTAATGCTCTGTGTCAAACTAATCCGCATACCCTTCAATATTACTGCTTTAGTTTTTTATAATGCAGTCATATGAACGGATCCAAATATATAATTTAGAAATTGAATGTTAATGGCTTTATTTGTAAAAGACAGAATAATGACGGATGCCCTCAAGTTATAGTCATTCCTGATAGCGATATGATAAGTTTTTCCAGTGGATTCAACTCCATATTAAAACGGGCATTCGTTAGTGAACTAGCAAATGCGAAAAGATAACGAATTCAGTTTAAACGCCTAGAAATGTTCAGACACTACTTTACTATTGCATAAATGTTCGTGGCCCTTTATTCGCTTCCATCAACAGACAGATCTTCATTACTAATAACACCTTCCAAGTCAAACTTCAAACTCTCGGGAATCATCTTGATTTTAGTGTTTTTAGTATCACAACGTATCCTTAATCGATTTGGATTCTGGTGATTAAAGGAAAAACCAGTGACATCTTGTACAGCTTTAGTCATGTAACCTTCGCACTATGCCTTGTATCAATCCAGTACCCGATTTCAACTTTCGAACCTCCAAATCAATGCTGTGTAAGCTTGAGGAGGCTATAAATTGCCCGGTATCCTTCAAAAATATAAGTAGCCTTAGGTTTTCTCTACTTAGGAACTTAATAAATGTTTTCTCTTATCCCAAGTTCTGAATTATACTCGGAATGCTTTTCTTGGGCCCATCTCATCTAAGGTTTCAACTCTTCAATCGAATCATTTACAGCTTCACATTCTATCTTGAAATCACCTGGTCTAGGCATTCTGCAGTTTAAAAATGAAGCTGTCCTGTTTGCAACTTGTTTGATCTCAGAATAATACCAGGATTTGTGGGAATGAATGTATATTAAGTTCATGGATTCCTCCCGTTTTAGATAACAAGCTTAAACAGAAGGAACCATTTGATGTTGAGGGGACTATCCGTTATGGTTAATAAAACAGGTTCCACCATTGGTACAATCCCATTGTTTTCAATTATCGCCCTAGCGGTAGGGTTAATGAACCATGTCATGGTTATTCCCTCCTTGCTGCAAGAGGCGAAAAGAGACGCGTGGTTAAGTATTTTGGCTGTGATTTTGCCATATATAATTTGGACGCTCCTTCTTTACTACATCATAAAAAAAACAAAACAACAACCAATCGCGGTTTGGTTGCGCGAAAATTACGGAACGGTGATAAGCGTATCGTTTCGGACTTTTTTCATTGCTTATCTTTTTTTGCTTATGGTTTTGACGGTGAAAGATACAACCGTTTGGACGCACGCATCCTACTTGCCAAATACGCCACAACTGGTTTTATCCGCTTCATTGGTTCTTTTATGTTGTGTTGCCGCTCAATCCGGAATTCGATCGATCGCAATTTCATCGGGCATTTTGCTGCCATTCGTGGTGGTATTTGGGGACTTCGTCATGAGCGCCAATCTTCCCAAGAAAAATTACTCCTTATTGACACCCGTCATGGAACATGGAGTGGAGCCCGTCCTCAAAGGATGTATGTATGTAGGGGGCGGACTTGTAGAATTAATTATAATTCTGCTCTTTCAACATCGAATGAAATCGAACATTCGTCCATGGTCGTTATGTTTATTGGCCATCTTCTTGGTTATATTGGTATTTGGACCCGTTACGGGTGCAATCGCCGAATTTGGACCTTTTGAAGCAGCCAAACTGCGATACCCGGCTTATGAAGAATGGCGTCTCGTACAGGTTGGAAAATATATTCGTCATGTCGATTTCTTATCTATTTATCAGTGGCTATCAGGAGCTTTTGTCCGAATTTCCATCGCGCTCCTTTTACTTATTGATTTATTGCCAGCAAGTCAGAATAAGAACATGAGGCTTATTTGGCTAACGATACTCGGTATCGTCATGGTCTTCCTTGTTGAACTGCCCATTAGCGACATGCAGTATGCCAGTTTCTTGAAACATGTCTATTTACCTTTGTCATTAGGATTGGTTGTAGGCGTATCACTTTTGTTGTTTATAGCTGTGCTCGTGAAAAACAAAACGGGGGTGAGTCGACAATGAAATTTCGCTGGTTTTGGAACTCCCTATTGAAGAATGGAACAAAGAATACGCCCTCTTTAGAACCATCTGTCGCCATGCCCCAAAAGGACGAATGGTCACCAGAGCGGTTTCGCTCATTATTTCGTCATTGCGCGGATGTGAAGATGGATAAGTATGACTTCGGCGATGCTGAATCTTTGCAAACGGTACACCTTATCTATTGCGAAGGTTTGGCGGATATGCAGCAAATTAACGAATATGTGCTTCCGAGATTGGAAAGTATGCTCAATCATTCGAAACCCGGCATGGAGTTCGATAAAAGGCTGGAATTAACCCCAACCGATCAGACCGGCGATATGATAACACGCGTATTTTCTGGTCAACTCCTTATTTATTTTTCAAAGCTGAATGCTGTCTATGCACTGGATATTGCTTCTCCCCCTCATCGAAGCCCTTCGGAATCAAGTTCAGAAATATCCATAAAAGGGCCGAAAGACGGCTTTGTGGAAGAAGTAACAACCAACGTGGCCTTGATACGAAAACGCCTTCGCACCAATTCTCTTTGCTATGAACAATTTACGATTGGAAAAAGGAGCAATAGCAAAGTCGCTTTGCTCTACATCGAAGATATCATTCAGCCTGACATTGTGAAGGAGGCGAAAAACCGCTTACAACATATTGACATAGACGTCTTAATGGGAAGCAGTCAATTGGAAAAAATCATTTCCGATTATTCGTTTACCTTATTTCCTTTGTTGGATTATTCCGGTCGCCCCGATTATGTGGCAGACTGTCTCCTACACGGACGATTCGCCATTATTGTCGATGGGGCCCCTCATGCTGTTATTGGACCGGCTAATTTAACACTGTTATTAAAGTCACCTGAAGATGCCTATTTCCCGTTTTATTATGCTACGTTGGGAATGTTTTTGCGTCTAGCGGGGCTTGTAGTGTCATTGCTTCTGCCGGGTTTTTGGATTGCTCTTTCATCTTATAATGTAGAACAAATACCGTACCCGCTTGTAGCCACGATCGCGATATCAAGAATAGGGCTACCTATGAATGGGGCCATAGAGGCTTTTTTAATGATCTCGATGTTCGAGCTCTTCCGAGAAGCCGGAGAGAGACTGCCGAAAGCGGTTGGCCAAACGGTAGCCGTTGTTGGAGGAATTGTGGTTGGGGATGCAGCAATTCGTGCCGGTCTTGCCTCAACGACTTTACTTGTCGTAGCGGCCATAACCGTAGTTTCAAGTTTTACATTGGTCAATCAATCGCTTGTGGGTTCGGTTAGCATCATCCGATTTTTTGTATTGATTTGTTCGTCGGTACTGGGCATGTACGGATTTATTTTGTCTACGATTGCGATTGTTTTGTATCTTTCGCGGTTGGAGTCCTTTAGCGTACCCTACCTTGCTCCCTTATCCCCCCTAACCTGGAGGGACTTTATTGCGGCGGTTATCCGAAAACCGTGGAACAAGATAAATCGCCGGCCTGAAATGTTACATACGAAAGATTCCACAAGGAAAGGTGATACCTAATGGCGGGATGGAAGAAACTCACTTCCCTTTTTTTGATATTCCCGCTTCTTCTAACTGGATGTTGGGATATGAAGGATATTCAAGACGTCAATTATTTAACGAGTATCGGGATCGATTATGCCAACGGTCAATACACCGTTTATGGGCAACTGCTGGATTTCTCGAGCGTTGCCAAAATGGAATCCGGGAAGCCACTCCAGCCAATTCCCGTGTGGGTTGGCCAAGGCAAGGGGGAAACGACAATTAGTGCCGTTAATGATTTGTACCGCACATCGCAGATGCGCATTTTTTTCGGTCAAATTTTCGCCGTTGTTGTAAGTGAAAACGCACTGAGAAAGGGATTAAAGGAGATCGATGAACTGCGGCACCGCTATTATGAAATGCGCTACACGCCATGGTTTTTTGGCACAACGGAGCCTCTAGACCAAGTTTTTGAGGTAACTCCTTTTTTTAATCTATCACCGCTTATGTCATTGCTTGCTCAACCGCAGGAGAGTTACAAACAAGAATCGGTCATTTCCCCGTTAACCTCCAGGGAGTTCGTGTCCGATATCCACGAACCTGGGAAAGCGACCCTTTTGCCTTCTTTAGCAATTTCCGAACGGCACTGGAAAAAAGATAGAAGTCGGCATTCGATGCTTGAAATGGATGGCGTTTTCATTTTCCAGGACGGAAAATATCAAGGACGGCTAGGCGTTGAAAGTATTCCTGGACTTCGCTGGGTGAACCCCAACACCCAACGCAGCCCTTTAATTATTCGAAGTAGTGGAAAGCCTCAGGTTGCATTGTCGCTCGAAAACCCAAAGATCAAAATTATTCCGCAAGCCAACGGAAATGGCGTTACGTATACGGTCGATGTAAAACTTTCGGGAAATGTTAGTGAGGTCATCCAACCGATGTCAGAACGGCTTATGGAAGAAAAAGCGGCAGAACAAGTCCAGAAAGAAATCCAAAAAACCTTTGAGAATGGGCTTGAAATCCATTCCGATCTTTTACAACTGGAACATGCGTTGTACCGACAGCAAAATAAAGATTGGAAAAGGATCTATTCCGAAGGTGGTCTCAACTTAACAACGGAATCCCTGCAAGAGATTAAGGTTTCGGTAAAATTGAATAGTGCAGGGAAACTAAAAGCACCCTGAATGGCAGTACGGATCAATACTGAAGACAACTTTGCATTGAGGACACTTTTCTTCAGAAGGTTTAGAAAAACTGCGTAGGAAGTCCCCCCGGTCATATAAATTGTTGAACCAATTGGAAACAACTGGGTTCAGACCTAGCTATGAAGAAAGAATCGGTTGCTCCAAACCACACGGTATCAACGTATAAAAGGAGTCAAAGCAAAATGAGTTGGTGTCAAAAATGGTTAGGTTTATTGATTCGAATTTGTATCGCCTTAAACTGGATTATTGCGATATTCTTCGCGTTCTGTTTTGCTATAACCGGAAGAATGTATATGACAAGCTTTCCGGTTTCCTTTGCCTTTGTTATATTTACCTGTGTGATTGATGCAACCGTAATTTTACCTTATTTTCTCGAATCCATTAAAAATGCAGGAGATAACAAAGAAGGCGGATGAAGTTAACGGTACGGGGTAGTTCGAATCAATAGTGCCTCGATCAGGAGGTCCAGCTCAAGTTAAATAAATGAGTACGTCGGAGTAATTTGACATTAGTAATACCCAATTTCAGCGTATATAGAATGTTGGCGCGAACAACAACCGCGTTCAGCTCAATAATTTAAGGTTAAATCAGCCACGTGGGATTCCACATGGCTGTTTTTCTTAAAATCCTTTATATTGCGGTTCTTCTTGCTCAATTTGGTGTACACGGGGCATAACTTGGTCGATAATACTCTGTGTCTGTTGTGCCGCTTTGGTAAATAACGTCTTTGCTTCTTGATTTTGGGTACCTAATGCAAAAGTTTCAAAACTGGCTTGAGCACTTTTCATTGAAGATACTGCTGTTTTTAATTGAGACGCTACGGTCATTCCATTTCACCCCCTCCGTATATGCTACTTACTTAATATAACGAAATGGAGTAAAATTCATACAACTTTTGCAATTACTTGGGCCTTCCAAAGGTAACGCCCTCAGATCGAGCAACATCAAGACCTTCTGCCTGCCGCTAGCCACATAAGCAAGCAAACTTAAAAGCTGTTCCTCCATCATCTTTCAAAGTCGTCCATTACAACTCTTTTACATTATGGTTAATCTTTAATTTTATCCGTTAAAGCTTTAATTACTGCACAAAGTTCCTGATCTTTTTGAAGCATTTGAACTATTTTTTCGTATGCATGAATAACTGTAGTGTGATCACGGCCTCCGAATTGTTCACCTATTTTTGGTAATGAAATGTCAGTGAGTTCTCTGGATAAGTACATTGCGATCTGACGCGGAAATGCTACTGCTTTTGTTCTTTTTCGTTCTTTAAAATCTTCTATCTTAATTCCGTAAAATTCCCCTACTCGTTGTTGAATCTTTTGTATAGTAATAGTCTTAGGTCCTACAGACGGTAATAAATTTTTAAGAGCTTCTGCGGCCATTGGGACCCCAATATCCTGGTTGGTTAGGGATGAATATGCTACAACGCGAATAAGAGCTCCTTCTAATTCTCGGACATTAGTGAAAAAATGGTTTGCAATATATAGCATGACATCGTTGTGAATATCAAGTTTTTCAGACTTTGCTTTTTTACACAGAATAGCAATCCTTGTTTCAAGATCTGGTGGTTGAATATCTGTAATAAGGCCCCACTCAAAACGGGAGCGCAATCGTTCTTCTAGCGTTGGGATTTCTTTAGGTTGTCTATCACTAGAGATAATGATAGCTTTACCTTCCTCCTGAAGAGCGTTAAATGTATGAAAAAACTCCTCCTGTGTTTGTTCTTTACCTGCTATAAATTGAATGTCATCAATCAATAAAACGTCTATATTTCGATATTTATTTCTAAATAATTCGCCGCGATTATTCATAATTGCATTTATAAATTCATTAGTAAATTTTTCAGAAGATATATATAGTACTTTTGCTTTGGAATTATGATCTAATACATGTTGGGCAATCGCATGCATTAAATGAGTTTTACCGAGTCCAACTCCACCATACAAGAAAAGCGGATTATAAGCTTTGCCCGGTGCTTCAGCTACTGCAAGTGCAGCTGCATGTGCAAAACGGTTCCCTGTGCCTACAACAAAGTTTTCAAAAGTATATTTTCTATTCAATGAAACTTTTGGATCTAGCTTCGTTTCTGTGGATCCAGAGTTCATTTTCAACGATTTACCCTTCTCAGACAAAATCTCTTCATCCTCGATTATTACCTTTACAGTGATATTTCGGTTTAAAGTTTCATTCACCGCCATTCTTATAAGGTTAACGTAACGTGTTTCTAACCAATCTTTCGTAAACTGTGTAGGGGTACTAATAATAAGTTCAGCTTCATTAAAAGTAATAACCTTCGTAGAATTTAGCCAGGTATCAAAACTTGGTTTGCTAATCTTTTTTTCAAGTTCACCCAGTATTCTTTGCCATAGATCTTCTTGGGTATCATTCTGCACTTATTAAGTACACCTCCACATAATCAGTTCCGTTTAGATATGTTTCCAATACTTATCAGGTACTATCGGTGACTTTCTATTTCCGCTTGTTTTTTGATTGAATCAACAGTAAGTGTGAATGCTTCAGCAGCCTTATATGCATCTAATGCATTTTGAAGACGTTTTACTTGTTGATTTAACTCATTCCTATTCTCTTTGACCTTTATTGTTGCACGTGCGACGTCAATAAGCTCTTCTCTTGCTGCTTGTATAGCCCGGTTATGAGCTTTCTCAATTATTTGTACTGCCATATGAGTATAAATCGTTGCAAACTCCTTATCGCCGATCTCTTGCTCGCGAGCAGCCAAGTCACTCTCACTGATTACCCAATCTCCGGAGTCGTTTTTCGAAGCGGCTAAACGCCCGTCATTAATCATGTTAAGAATGGTTTTATAATGAACCCCAAGTAACAACGCTGCTTCTTTAGCATTCACTATTACTCAACCCCTTATCTATAGTTATCCATATATTAAGAGATAATAAGGAGAAAGTAAACGGAAAATAATAAGTTCCTGATTTCTTTTCTCAGACTACCAATAATAAAAAGCCGCTCAAGTGAGCGACTTAACTTCGTTCCATTTAAATTTAGTTCGGATAATAATGTTTACAAAAATCACTATGCAATTCAATAAATGAACCTAAGCATCTTCTTGGATATTTCAAATCAAATTACATTGAACATTACTTAGTATTTTGTACATATGTCTGAAAGCCGGGACAAATGAAAAACGCCTATCAGCCTTATTATTTTTGTTGGATGACAAGAACTTGATAACATTGCCACGATCCCATACTCAGCCGGTTATATTAATAAAAAACAGCAGCTGATCTAAACCGATCGCTGCTGTTTTTATTAAGCTATCGTTTCCCGTTAGTTCAACCACCATGAGTTATCAAGAGTTATTATTCAATACTCTGAAACCATTCAGGATGTTCATCTCTAGTTATAACACCATCCATAGGGAATTGTGGCAAACAGGAGTATGTTCTGTTCTTCCGTTCATTTAATTTTAGTCTTACTCACCTACCATACCGTCACCATCACGATCATCCATGTATTTGTATAACCAATGATCACTCGTTATTGGCATACTATAACCGGCTGCTTTCGCTTCTTTTATCGTTATCTTCCCGTTACCATTGGTATCAACACTAGAAAGATCATCTTTTGTATTTGGATTAGTCGCTTTTGTGTTAGAACTTTTTGAATCAGAAGGCTTACTGTCTGTTAAACCAAGGGTTTTGTTTACTTCGTCAGGATTCACATTATCAAATTTATCGACAATCACGTTACCCTTTAACGTATAGGTGTATTGATAACTGGAGGGAATCTGCGTTTTCGTGTTCGGGTAGGTGATAATTGCTTCAAAATTAGTAGCTCCACCTGCTTTGCGTATAGCGTCTTCCATATATGCTTGATCACCATGTCGGTTGAGCGTACTATCTTGTGGGGTGATATTATAAGCATTGGATACACCGCCAAGAGAATCAGCTATGGCATGTCCTTCGTCTAAAACAGCACTCTCAACCCCAGGGACCTTTGCTTCATCAGCACAATACCTACCAGACGATGACACAGGCTCTTTATTGTCATCTTGTAGAATGATTTTATCAGCAATGACACGCACTAGTTGCCCGTGTTCGTTTGTAAATGCCCAGTATTCACGCTTCCCGTAACCAACATCCACAACGACGTTAGGTTCACGATGGCCAGACAAATCACAAGCATCCACTTCAATACGTTCGTATCCTGAGAATAGATCGTTATTTGGTTGGGTTGGTGTTTCCTCGACTGCCGGTTCATCAACAACCTTTTCTTCTCCTTTTGGTTCCTTAATGGCCTCGGTAATAGTTCCCTCTGCTTCTTTATCAACTTTGGTTACTTCTTGTATGGCGTTTTCTCCATTTGTAATAGGCGGATCTTCTACATTGGTACAACCAACCATAAAGATGATCGTTAAAATTAAGATTAAATAGTTCATTTTCTTTTTCAATTTAGGACTCCCCTATAATTTCATACTGTTCATTCTAAAAACGACGACTATAACTTATCTTGTTCTATAATCTTACCATAAAAGACTAATATCCTATTGAATTATCCTGCCAATTACAATAGAACAGGGAGCAGCGTCGCGGCGTTCTGCTCCCTGTATTGGTTCAACTATCGTTCTCCGTTAGCTTAGCCCATTTCTGGTTGACGACGGATTAGTGTTGCCTGCTCAAAACTATAGGCGATGCTGATTAGCGTGGGCTCACTTAAAGCCCTCCCGGAAAAGACAACACCAAATGGCCCCTGCGTCGAATCGCCATCAGCATCAATTGTTCCTTTTGCTGAATAACCGGCGGGCACCGTAATAAGGGGATACCCTAACCGGGCAGCAATGTACATGCCATCAACGTCACCGGGTAACATTAAAGCATCTAAGCCGTGTTGATCGAGTACATAGTCAATCCCTTGCGTTACAGCCGGATGGTTATATTCTTGTCGTTTAAGTTGATATGTTGTCTCGTTTAGCGCATTTTGTTCCGAACGAATCAGATTATCTTGGCCAAACTTCAATGCGGATGCAGCGTGTTTCTGATTATAAGCTATCAGATCTTGAAGAGAATGTACGGGCAGATCCGAGTTCAACTTTGATAAATAGCGATTCAGGCCTGTTTTGAATTCGTAGCAGATAACATCATTGTTCCATGGATGCTGTTCCAAATGGAGGTCCACAGGATCGATAACTGTAGCACCTTGCTCACGCAGAACATTAATGGCGGATTCCATGATGGAAAGTCTTTCTTCATCCAACGACCGATAGTAATGTCTAGGAATCCCAATTCGAGTTTTACACAGAAAGTCTCTGTCTAGATAAGTTGTGTAGTCATGAAAAGTACGATGTGTGCTAGTCCAAGTTGCCTTATCGTTTTCGTCAATCCCGACGATTGCCCCAAGTAGAATCGCTGCATCAGTGACTGTCTTTGAAATCGGTCCTGGCGTATCCTGACTTATAGAGATTGGGATAATTCCGCTGCGGCTCGCAAGCCCTACAGTAGGTTTTATTCCGACGAGAAAGTGTTGGCTGGCCGGCCCAATAATCGAACCTGCGGTTTCTGTTCCGATCGCTGCTGCTGTCAGGTTCGCCGCTACGGCTGCAGCCGATCCTGAACTTGATCCGCTGACGAAGAGCTTGCCAGGTCCATATGGATTCAACACATATCCTCCTCTGGAACTGTATCCAGCTGGCATACGATTGGACATAAAGTTCGACCACTCGGTCATATTGGCCTTACCTAGAAGAACAGCGCCAGCGGCCCGGAGCTTTGCGGCTACGAACGCATCTTCAGGAGCAAACGACTCAGCCAATGCGATTGAACCAGCGCTCGTATGCATCCGGTCGTACGTATCGATGTTATCCTTTAGCAGGATTGGAATTCCGTGCAGCGGCCCCCTACTACCTGTTGTATTTCGCTCAAGGTCAAGATTCCTTGCTATTTCAAGAGCATCTGGATTGATCTCTAATACGGCATTGATCAGAGGATTATACCTATGAATGCGTTCGATATATGCAAGGACGAGGGCTTCGGATGTACATTCACCCGAAGACATTGCCTTTTGCATGCTCACCAAATCGGCTTCCTGAATCCAAACTTGTAAGTTAATGCTCATATATTAAAATACCCCCGGTACTGGTAAATTCTCGGACAACAGTAATATGGTAACATGCTGCCTTGCCAAGGGTATAGGTAAAGTTTTGATTAGATAAGAATGTATCGGTTGGGCATCGCAATAAAGCTTGTATTTTCCCGAAGGTTAATGTTGTAACTAAAGTAATCTGCCCGTTAGAATTCCTGTAATACGAATATTTTGGAGATTGAACAAAAACGAGCGCCTCGGTACGATGGGGTTACACACGAGGTCATTGCCTCAAAAAGCCCATCCAGGAGGTCGCTCTACTATGAAGTTTAAAGCACAAGATAAGCAAAATCAACTCATTGAAAACATTACCGCTCATCATCTGGTCGTCGGAGTAGACATTGCTCAAGATACTCATGTTGCCCGGGCCGTCAGCTTTCGCGGGATTGCTTTAGGTGCACCGCTGGAATTCGGTAACCATCTTGAGGGTTTCAAGCTATTTGGACGCTGGATCCAGGATCTACTCCAAACCTACAAGCTTAACAAAGTCATTATAGGCATGGAACCTACAGGTCATTACTGGCTGAATCTTGCGCGCTGGCTCTCTTCTCAGCGCATTGAAGCCGTTCTCGTTAATCCCCATCTCGTTAAAAAGAATAAGGAGAACCGTGACAACTCGCCATCTAAAAGTGACCGCAAAGATGCTCTTGTCATTGCAGACATGGTCAAAAACGGGTACTACTCCCCTGTTCGTTTTCATCCAGAAGCCTACGAAGAACTGCGAATTCTCATGGCTAACCGAGACACGGTTACAAAACGGCTCAACAGTGCTGTTAACCAAATTCATCGATGGGTTGATATCGTGTTCCCTGAGCTGCGCCAGGTCTTTAAAACCCTTACCTGTACCAGCTCTATTGCTACGCTCAGACTCTTTCCCTTACCGGAGGAAATTAGTAGATTAACCACAGAAGAGGTTCTTACCGGTTGGAAACAATATGTAAAGCGTCATGCTGGAGTTAAACGAGCGGAACAGCTCATTGAACTAGCAAAATGCAGCATTGGCGCCACGCAGGCACTCCAAGCCTACAAGCTTCATCTGAGTCAACTACTAGAGGAATATGACTTGGCTCAGCGCCAACTTGAACAAATTGAGCATGAACTTCATCTCATCTTGAGGCGTATCCCCTATGCACAGAAACTGCTCGATATTCAGGGTTTGAATGCAACGAGCTTGGCTGGCATTCTAGGAGAAGCTGGAGATCTGAGCGGCTATGTACATGGAAATGCTTTATTACGACATGCCGGCCTCAATTTAACTGAAGCCAGTTCCGGAAAGTGGCGTGGTAAAATGGCGCTTAGCAAACGCGGCCGCCCTCGTCTCCGACGTTTTCTCTATCTCATGACGATGTGCATGGTCATGACCAATCCGGATATTAGAGCCCTGCACCACCATAATGTCGATGTGAAAAAACTCAAGAAAATGAAATCTATAATGAAATTGTGCGGTAAAGTCGCCCGTATGCTTGTTGGTCTGGCCAAAAGCAGTGAAGCTTACGACTCGACTAAAGTGTTTCCGCAAGCAGCTTAAGCAGTTTTTCTCACCAGCTCATGCATTCGCAGGATGACAAGAAGCACGAGGTATCGGGAGATATTAAACAAAAGGGCTCGGACCCGTTCCGTTAGAAAGACCGACCTCCACCCCTTAGTTAGATGTGACGAAGGAATGAAAGGGCTAAGACCCGTTGAGACATGGGAGTGAGAATCACTAGGGCAAAGTGGAGACGTGCATGATATGGAACAAAGTGGGTATTGGACACAACACCCTTGTTCCCGCATGCCCTTTCTACTGTCCCCAGCCACCGACTCCCCTGGATTCTCTTCTTTCATGTTTAGCTCAGGGTGAAATCCTGCGAATTCATGAGTTTGAGTGAGGAAATTGAATCACTTCGAGGGAGTTTAAACACACTAATGCGATTTTGTTTTCACTATTCGTATTACCATCTACATTGCTTTTCTTTCTAAATTTAATGATTTTTATTCCGTTCTCAGGTGTATCGATTAATGTGAAAGTGATTCTTTCATATGAAGGAGCGTGATGTCCTGAATAGTTTAATGCACTTGCAATAACTAAATGTCTTCGTGTATTGCCTTTAATTCGCTCAACGCTATCTATCTTGGACACATTATAAAATCCGGAAAATCCTTCTCGATTACCAGAAAAGTATCTTGTGTACAATGTTTCCTCTAAAAGTTCTTCTTTAGTTGTGGTCCAACAGGTTCATACTTCCAGCCAACAATGATCCAATCATAAAGCTCTTGTGAAGTTACTCGGAGCTGGTAAGGGGCTGCAGGATAATGATCGGAGAGAAAAGAAAAAGCCGAGTGAAATCAGGAGTAAATGCCTGAAATCAGCTCCGGCTTACAGTTAAACTTTATAAGCTTAGTGCAGAGTTTGTATGGGCTTTAAGGTTTATTGGATGTTAACACTAGTTACTAGTCTTTAATGTCTGTCTCCAAACAAAATGTTGTAATCCAACCACAGTGCAAAAAGTGAGCAAGAACACGACTTTAATACAAAATTCAATCAAAGAACACAACTTTAATACAAAATTCAATCAAAGAACACAACTTTTTCACTAGAACACAACTTTATTGCAAATTAGAACATAACTTTAATACAAAATATCACGTCGTGTGTCGTCCGCTCATACCTTACTCCACCGTCACGCTCTTCGCCAGGTTACGCGGCTTATCCACGTCGTTGCCACGGGCAAGCGATGCGTAGTAGGCAAGCAGCTGCAACGGTACGACAGACAAGGCAGCCGTCAAGATCGGCAAGGTCTTCGGAATGGCGAAGGCTTGATCCACGGATTTCAGCAGGCCGGCCACATGCTCTTCATGCGTAATCGCCATCACTTCTGCACCGCGGGCCTTCACTTCCTTGATGTTGCTCACCGTTTTCTCCATAACCGCTTCCTGGGTTGCCAAGGCAATAACCGGAATACCCTCTTCAATAAGGGCAAGCGTACCATGCTTGAGTTCGCCGGCAGCATAAGCCTCGGAATGAATGTAAGAGATCTCCTTCAGCTTCAGAGACCCTTCTTGTGCTACGGCGTAGTCTTGACCACGACCGATGAAGAACAGGTTCTCATGCTCCGCAATTTGCTCGGCATATCCCTTGATTGATTCTGCGTTGGTCAGCATGGACTCTACCTGTTCAGGCAGTGCTTCCATCGCTGCAATCACTTCAGCCACAGCGTCTTCGGTCATCGTACCGCGTACTTGAGCCAGGTACAGACCCAACAGATAGAACGCAATTAACTGAGAAGTATAGGCTTTCGTGGAAGCTACCGCGATCTCCGGTCCAGCCAGGGTGCCGAGCACATCGTTGGCTTCACGGGCAATCGAACTGCCTACTACGTTCGTGATGGCCAGGACATGAGCGCCATGGCTCTGCGCTTCACGAAGCGCAGCCAAGGTATCTGCCGTTTCACCGGATTGGCTTACAACGATAACCAAGGTCTCTGGCGTAACGATTGGCGAACGGTAACGATACTCGGACGCCACGTCATTCTCAACCGGAATGCGTACCATCTCTTCAATCACGCTGCGTCCCACAAGTCCTGCATGGTAAGCCGTACCACAGGCAACGATCTGAACATTGCGAATGTTCTTAATCTGTTCCTGTGTCAGCTTCAGCTCAGGCAGAACGACTTTACGTCCGCTCTCATCTACACGGCCCAGCATGGTATCCCGGTATGCTTTTGGCTGCTCGTGGATCTCCTTCAGCATGAAGTGATCGAATCCGCCTTTTTCCGCTGTAACGGCATCCCAATCGACACGAATCATTTCCCGAGAAATAAAGTTCCCCTCAATGGTCATTAATTCGACAGCATCTGCGGTCAGCAGAGCCATCTCTCCATCGTTGAGAATATATACGTTCCGCGTATATTTCAAAATAGCCGGAATATCAGAACCGATGAAGTTCTCCCCTTCTCCAAGACCAATAATAAGCGGGCTTGCTTGACGCACAGCCACTAATCGATCCGGCTCATACTCGGTCAAAACGCCAAGGGCAAATGCGCCTCTCATGTAAGAGATCGCCTTCTGCACGGCCTTTACGATATCCCCGTCATATTCACGGGCAATGAGATGGGAGATAACTTCGGTATCGGTCTCCGAAACAAAGTGGTGTCCTTGGCTGATCAGCTCTTCCTTCAGCTCCAGATAGTTCTCAACGATCCCGTTATGAACCACAGAGAACTTCTGGCTTTCGTCTGTATGCGGATGCGAATTCACGTCCGATGGCCGGCCATGTGTTGCCCAACGAGTGTGACCGATACCAGCGGTTCCCACGAGTGGAGCAGATTCGAGTCTCTCCTCCAAATTGGCAAGACGCCCTTGTGCCTTGGCCACACGCAGACCTTCATTCGTAAACACGGCAATCCCTGCTGAATCGTATCCGCGATACTCCAGCTTTCTCAATCCCTCGATCAACACCGCTTGCGTTTTCTGATTTCCAATATATCCGACAATACCACACATAGTATGATTCCTCCGTTCGATTTCCCTATAATAGTAGGCGGAAATAGAACACGGCAGCATCTGTGCGGTATCAGGAAAGAAGAATGATTTATTCAATTATCAACGTTCAAAAATCCAGCATGATTTAGGCTGCTAAGTTGAACAGACATGAATGCACTCTTCTTCCACCGCGCTGCCTTGTTCTAAATCGCACATTCATGTTTTGTATTATTTGTAATAAGAAGCACCTGCGGATACGTTGTAAGAACGGTCGCCCATTCCTTTTCCGTGATTCGCTTACGGTTGGTGCATAACCGAGAGGTCCCCGCCGAATAATCCGAACACCTCTACCTCGTCAACTTGCGTTCTGCCGTTTGGTTATCCCTATCGTAGCAATAACCAATCCCCGCGCAGGTACAAGCTCTGGCGCTTATGAAGCTTGAAGTAACCTCACAATCCTCGCTTTCTATTCTTGAATGACATCCTTTATTATATTCATGCTATATCACTTTGGCAACTCGGCTGTTTCCTAGGTGTTCCAAGCCCTGCGTATAATTAACCCCATGAATGACATCGAATGGCCTACCCTCTCAAGCGATGCCGTAATTCACACTCTTTGCTGACAGGACAGGAGGTGTTGCGCTTTCATTGACTGGCTTCATTGAAAAGCAGCAGGCCAGTGAACCGGATCCGCATAGTTCACTGGCCCTGACAAAAATTAGTCTGCTTTCCTTGAAAAATACACCCTTAGTCTTACGCCAATTCCCGCTTCACCACGTCTGCAATCTGCGTTACATAACGGTCGAGCTCTTCTTTGTCCGGGCCTTCGGCCATGACGCGAATGAGGGATTCCGTTCCCGATGGGCGAACCAGGACACGTCCATTATCCCCCAGAATGCCTTCGACTTCAGCAATTGCAGACTCAATAACGGTATTGCCTTGGTACTTGCTCTTATCGCCAACACGAACATTAACCAGCACTTGCGGGTACTTGCGCATGCTGCTCTTCAGCTCATGCAGAGGCTTGCCGGAGGCTACCAACGTATCCACCAATTGAATTCCCGTCAGAATGCCATCCCCTGTAGTATTGTGATCCAGGAAAATCACGTGTCCTGACTGCTCTCCACCCAGGTTATATCCGCCACGGCGCATTTCTTCCATCACGTAGCGGTCACCGACTGCCGTTTTAGCAGTTTTCAGCTTCAAGCTGTCACATGCCTTATAGAAACCGATGTTACTCATAACGGTCGAAACGATGGTGCCTGCCTTCAGCTTGCCGGCACGGTTCATGGCATCACCGCAAATGCACAGAATGAAATCGCCGTCTACTTCCTCGCCTTTTGCGTCAATGGCAATCAAGCGATCCGCATCTCCGTCAAAAGCCAGACCGAGGTCAGCGCCATGCTGGAGCACAGCCTCGACGAGTTTCTCCGGGTGAGTCGATCCGCAGTGATCGTTGATATTCAAGCCATTCGGCTCAGCACCGATGGTGATCACATCCGCGCCCAATTCACGGAAAAGCTTTGGAGCCAGCTCATAAGCTGCGCCATTAGCACAGTCCAGTACGATTTTCAGACCGTCAAACCGGTTATTGACCGTCGTTTTCAAATATTCCAGGTATTTATATTTCGATTCGTTATCAACCAGCAATTCACCTAAATCAGCCCCGATTGGCCGCGGCAGATTATCCGTTTCCGCATCCATCAGCTCTTCAATCTTAAGCTCTGTCTCATCCGACAGCTTGAAGCCGTCTCCACCGAAGAACTTGATGCCGTTATCTTGTACCGGGTTATGTGAAGCCGAGATCATAACACCCGCATCAGCCTTCAAAAGTCTTGTGATATACGCCACCGCTGGTGTACTTACGACACCCAGACGAATGACATGTGCACCGATTGACAGCAGGCCTGCAACCAAAGCCGACTCCAGCATAGCCCCCGATACGCGAGTATCCATGCCGATGATGACGGTTGGCTTCTCTTTATCGCCAGTGAGCACATAGCCGCCGCAGCGACCGATGCTGTAAGCCATTTCCGCTGTCAGCTCTTGATTGGCAACACCTCTTACTCCATCTGTACCAAAATATTTCCCCATGTTTTATATACTCCTTTATCTACTCTTCGTTATTATCCATCATTGGACGTTTCTGATCCCGTTGTCCCATCATTCGATCCGTCTCCCGGCGGATGTGATGGGGTTTCTCCTGATCCGGAGTTATCCGTGTCTTCATGAGTAGGAGGCGTCTCCGGATCCTCCTCCTGATCATTGCCTGTTCCTGTTCCCGCTCCTGATCCCGTTCCTGGTGGAACAGGCGGCTTGTCTTCCGTTCCCTCATTCTTCGAGGTGTCCGGCTCCGTTGTCACGGGCTTGGAGTTATCCTTGAGTTCTACCTTAACAACAGGACGTTCCGAATCCGTACGGTTAATAAAGTTAGGAAGCGTGATCTGCAGCGGAATTTCGTGAACGCCGGCTTTCAAACCGGTTGCATTCGCTTCAGCCCCGATATCCGTCGGCTCCAGGCTATTGAGCAAGTCCGGCGCTCCGGTGAGCGTTAAAGATATGGTCTTCGTCTTTGGATCCGTAATGACAGCATCCAAGCCGGAGGCAACCCCTTTTAACGTTATCGGAATCCCCGTAATCACCCGTTCACCATGCGATACCGCCGTAACATCCACCGTTACAGAGCTCGGCTCGATTTTCTCAAAACCTTCAGGCGGCGTCAAGTCGGCCGTAAGCACTGTTGTTCCCGAATTTCTAACTTCTCCCAGATTGATCGTAGCTTCGATATAGGTCTCAGCTCCTGCCAGCGCCTCTTTACTGCCAAACAGCTTCACTTCTTTTACCTTCTGTTCCACCTTGGATAGGACAAACCCTTCCGGCAGCCGTCCGGTATATTGAAGCTCCAGCGGCAGGGTGACAAAAGCAGGCTCAATCGGCACTTCAGCTGCTACTGTAGCAGGCTCAATGACCGCATCTTCCATTGCGTTGCCTTCTTTATCATATGCTGTAAGCTTGACTCGTTTCTCCGTAATCTTCTCTTTGGCACCATCAAGCTCCACATTACCTTTGACCTGCCCCAGATTCGCCATTGACGATTCAGGCAGGGTAACCGTAACTTGCCTTGGGTCAATCAGCACGGGTGTTCCGGCCCGGTAATCTTTAGCAGGCTCGCCTTTGGTTCCAATACTTACCGTCACGGATTTCGACACTCTCGCCTCTACCGTCACCGTAACAACCGAAGGCTCCATCGATACCATCTCCACGCCACTCGGGATGGAGGGCGTTAGCGGAAGTGTGTGCGTACCCGGTTCTTTGACGTTGCTCAAATCAAGCTTCACCTTATAATCGTCGGTCAAAAGCGAAATATTGGATTTCTTTCCCCGAACTTCGAGATTTACACGGTCTTTATCAATCCCTGTTAACGCATATTCGCTGTCATCAAATCCATAAGTCTGTATCTCAACGCCTTCAATGACTTTGGTATCATAAAAAGTCGTTGGCGGTGCAGGCGTTCCGCTGTCCATATGAACCATCGCCCACAATAAAATACTGACAGCGAGTGCAATGAGCTTGCTTGCCGTGTTGTTCTTGATCCATTTATCCATTGCTGCCGTCCCCCTTCCGTTTCCAGAAGAACGTGCGTTTCTCCTTAATGGACGCGGCAGGCCTGAGCTCCTCATACAATTTGGAGATGAGGGACTCTTCCTTAATATCTCGAACCACCTGTCCATTCAAGGCCAGCGACACTTGCCCAGTCTCCTCGGATACGACAACCGAAATCGCATCCCCCACCTCGCTGATTCCGATAGCGGCACGGTGTCTTGTTCCCAGTTCCTTACTGATAAAAGGATTCTCTGATAGCGGTAAATAGCAGCCAGCCGCCGCAATTTGACCGTTCTGAATAATGACAGCTCCGTCATGGAGCGGCGTGTTCGGTATAAAAATGTTAATAAACAATTCCGAGCTGATCACCGATCTCATCGGAATTCCTGATTCTACATATTCATTCAGGCCCGTCGTCCGCTCAAAGACGATCAAAGCCCCTATTTTGCGCCGAGACAAATAATTAACCGCCTTAATGGTTTCGCTGATTAACTTATTGGTTTCCTCGTCAATATCCGCCGTCCGCCCAAACAGCTTGCCTCGTCCGAGCTGCTCCAGACCACGTCTGAGCTCCGGCTGGAAGATAATAAAGATCGCCAACACCCCAAATGTAAAGATCTGATTCATCAGCCACTTCAGCGTATACAGATCAAACCAGGTGCTGAGAGCCCAGATGACCACCAGCACCAAAATCCCTTTGAGCAGCTGGACCGCCCGCGTGCCGCGGACGAGCAGTATCATCTGGTATATTATATAAGTAACGATAAGGATATCGATGATATCTTTAATGGTTTCACCCCAGGTCATATCTGTGAAATACTCCATACAGCAACCCCCGTCATTTCCTTTAAGTGCGGGCCCAAAAAATCCGGTTCCTCGAAAATGAACGCGAAAGATTCGATTTCACCGAACCAGCTCTCCATTTTCCTTCGGATCACACGGGGACTTTTTGAACTTCCTTTTTAATAACGCATGAGACTTATATATGTAGTATGTACTCTACACTCTCTAGGTTATAACGTTAATCTTTCCGATGCAAGCGGACGCCCACTGCTTTCCATGAAAAAGATCATAAAGTCAACAAAAGAAGCGCCGTCTTTTCACAGAAAAGAGGCGCTTTTATTCAGTAGGCATCAGGTTTCACCTAGCGGTAAGCGGCATCTGTAAACAGAGTGGAGATCTTGTACCAGATCCAGTCCATCGCCCGATCTATGTCCTTCACTTGACCTGCTATATGTGAGGTGGAAGCCTGAAATAATTCTCCGTCAATGACGGTCACGTTGCCATTCACTTGACCGTAGACCTTCGTCTTTCCATTCTCGACTGTAATATCTCCCGTGATGATTTGATCCGGAGGAATAATGACGGTATCTCCTTCAATCACCAGCTTTTCGAATTCGTCACTCTTTACAACCAGCTGGGTATCCTGACTCCAAAAACTGATTGTGCTAAAGAGCATGACAACCAAAAACAAAGCTGCAGCCGTGAGCGCAGGATGATTCCTAACCCATTTGACCCAAGCTTTTTGTCTCTTGGGCTGCGGCAGCATGCCCATTATACGTTCCGTTAAATCATCGGATGGCTTGGTCGCATGATGAGTTAAGGAATAAAGAAGCATATCGGTATGCTCCAGCTTCTCGAAGTAATTCCGACAGTCAGCACAATCCCGCAAATGCTTCTGCAATTCCAGCTGCTGTGGGTCGGACAAGTCATTATCCAGATAATCATGCATCAAAGAGACGGCTAATTTGCAATCCATTTGTGAGCCAATCCTTTCATTCAATCTCTTTGCTGGGTCCCTTCCCCATAGGGGCATAAGACTTGCTTATTGTTCATACGTGCCGGAATCAGGGATGTTTCAATTTTTTAAAAGAAAGTCAGAAAAAAATTTGCAGGGACTAACTTTCTGGCTCCGCAAGAAAAAAGCGCCCTTAAACGCGATCTCTCTTCCACAAAGAACGGCGATAGGCGTTTTCCCCTCACAATTTGTACTCTAATTTTTTGCGTAAAAATTCGCGTCCACGATGTACACGCGTTTTGATCGTTGTTACAGGCAAGTCCAAAATCTCGCTGATCTCCTGCAGAGATAAATCCTGAATGTACCTTAGAATCATGATTGTCTTATACTTGGCAGGAAGTCCGTCAATCGCCGTATGAATAATACGCTGTGTCTCGGATAGCAGCATTTCACTCTCCGGTGTACGATTATCGCTCGGGATCAAGGAGTAGCCGTCCATACCTTCGCTTTCATTCAGTTCGGCGTCCAGCGAGAAAGACGGCTTGCGCTTGCGCAGCCGATCAATGCTAAGATTTGTACCAATTCGGTATATCCAAGTTGAGAACTTCTGATTCTCGTCGTATCGATCAAGGTTTTTATATACACGCAAAAAAGTCTCTTGTACGACATCCTCAGCCTCATGGCGGTTACTCAGCATCCGGTAAGCCAAATGAAAAATCTTGTCTTTATAAAGCTCTACGATTTCGGCAAAAGCTCTCTGGTCCCCTTTTCGGGCCAGCTTCGCCAGTCTTACATCCAAATTGTCCACCACAATTCCCCCAGAATGGTCTGATGGGTAACGTCTAAAAAGCATCATTCAAATCGTAATTCAACTGTTTCTAAAAATCAACAATAATTCAAAAAGAATCCCTATTCTCTATCAATGACAGCCATGCTGCAGCCGATACTTTATTCATCAGAGTAGACTGCTATAGATGAAAAAACGAGGTTCCTTTAGGGAACCTCGCCTTAAACTATCCCTTTCAAACAGCGTTGGCATCCTGTACGGATCAACCTGTATTACGAAGCCCCGCCGCAATGCCGTTGATGGTCAGCAGTACTTCCCGAAGCAGATCCGGATCATCCTGCTCCTGCTCTCTCAGCTCGCGCAGCTCGTTAAGCAATTGAACCTGCAAATAGCTAAGCGGATCCACGTAAGGGTTACGGAGTCGAATCGATTCCTGCAAGACCGGCTGGTTATCCAGAATATCCTGTTGTCCCGTAATCTTAAGAACAAGCTCTTTCGTCAAGTTGAACTCATCCTGAATCAGACCGAAGATACGCTCGCGGACTTGATCATCTTTCGTCATCAAAGAATACTCCTTGGCGATGATCAGATCAGCCTTGGCAAGAGCCATCTGAAGGGTATCGATCAGTGACGTAAAGAACGGATAGCTTTTGTACATCTTCTGAAGCACCTTCATATTCTCTTCCTTGCCCTGGTAGAAGCTCTGTAAGCCCGTACCAGCCGCGTACCATGCAGGAAGCAGGTAACGACTCTGGGTCCACGCAAACACCCAAGGGATGGCTCTGAGGTCCTCAAAACGGTCACTGTTCTTACGCTTGGATGGTCGGGAACCGATATTCAGCTCTCCCACTTCAGGAAGCGGCGTGGATTCCTTGAAGAAGCTCAGGAAATCCGGATCACGGAAGATCAGATCCTGATATTTCTTCTGTGAAGCGGCCGATATGCTAGAGGAAATCTCTTCCCACTCTTTTTCGGTCGATTCTTTTTCAGGGTAACGGGCATTAAGAGAAGCCGTAATAAGTGCTGAAGTCGCCTGGTCCAAACTGCGGTAGGCAATTCCCTTCAAGGAATAACGTGAAGAAATAACCTCGCCTTGCTCCGTGATTTTGATGCCACCCGCAATCGTTGATGCCGGTTGAGCCAAAATGCTGCGATTCAGAGGCATACCACCGCGCCCAAGCGATCCGCCGCGTCCATGGAAGTATTTCACCTTGATGCCATACTCATTGGCTGCAGCCGTAATTTCTTTGAGTGCTACCTGGAGCTCCCAGTTCGCGGTAATGGCTCCGCCGTCCTTGTTGCTGTCGGAATAACCCAGCATGATTTCCTGAAGCTCATTCATCGCGCTAACCGCTTCCCGATAGATCGGCAGGTTGAAGAGCTTACGCATAATATCAGGTGCGGCATGAAGGTCTTCAATCGTCTCAAACAATGGTGCAGCCTGCAAAGTAGCTATTACAGAACCGTCATTGTCCTTACGGAAAAGTCCGACTTCTTTGGCAAATACCATCACTTCCAGAATGTCGCTTGCACCCTCGGACATACTGATCAAATAACTTGAAATACATTTGACGCCGAACTCCTGCTGCGCACGGAATACGGTACGGTATACTTCAAGGCATTCTTCGGTACTGTCGCTGTACTCTTGATAAGGCGTCGTCAATGGACGAGGATCATTAAGCAGGTTATTAAGCAGCTCGATCTTCTCATCTTCACTTAACTGGGCATAATCCTGAGTCACATTCATTTTACGAAGAATCTCGGCCATGGCATTTTCATGCTCTTGGCTATGCTGTCTGATGTCCAACGTTGCTGTATGGAAACCAAACAACTCCGCCTGACGAATCAGTTTTTGAATATACGTGTCTGCAACATAGTCAGCAAAATGGAAACGCAAGCTTCGATCAATGATATTCAAGTCCTCGATAAATTCCTCAGGGGACTGATAGCGCTCGCTGCCCGTCATGTTCTCATCAAGAATATGACTCATTTTAGCCAGCATATATACCAGTTTTACACGATAAGGCTCTTTCTCATTGTGCCAAATTTCCATCTTCTTCAGTGTTACATGCTCGCGGTCTTTTTCAATGGATTGAAGCAATTCATCCGAAACGCTCACGATGGATGAGCTGAAGCTGAGGTATTTCATGAATTCACGCAAAATCCGTTGGTATTCACGAATTGCTAGCTTCCGCTGCATTTCAAGCGTTTTCCATGTTACGTCCGCCGTCACTGAAGGATTTCCGTCCCGATCGCCACCGATCCACGAGCCGAAACGC
The DNA here is from genome assembly GCF_037969785.1 of Paenibacillus sp. FSL W7-1332. Taxonomy (NCBI): domain Bacteria; kingdom Bacillati; phylum Bacillota; class Bacilli; order Caryophanales; family Paenibacillaceae; genus Paenibacillus; species Paenibacillus sp. FSL W7-1332. The sequence goes on from NZ_CP150209.1 coordinate 6,715,118, forward strand.
AAATAGGTTGGAACGTGCCAATGGTGACCCGGATAATATTTACTTAGGCAGCGCTCCAGTTCTTGATAAACCTCTGGCAGAATGTGAAACAGAGTCTCGTGAAAATAATACATACCGTTTCTGACCTCATCAAGAACCGTCGGCTTACGGTCACGAAGCTCGTCGGTTTGCCATAGCGTAATCACTTCATTCAGTAGTTTCTCCCGAAGCTGCTCTCGTTCGCGGAATGTCAGTGTCGGGTTGTCGAGTTGCATAACATCGTCCGCTATCCGTTTATGAATATCCAGAATAGCCCGACGCATCGCTTCTGTTGGATGAGCTGTCATTACCAGCTCAAGGGATAGACTTTCGAGAATTTCTTGAACTTCTTCAAACGTAATATTGCGCTCTTTCAAATCCTGGACCGCACTTTCAATGGAACCTGGTTGAACACTCTCCCCGGCGGAACGCTCGTAATCGCGTTTGCGGCGAATGCGATGATTCTGCTCTGCGATATTAACCAATTGAAAATAAATGGCAAACGCGCGAATCACCTGATGGCGAATGTCGGGCTCCAAGGTGCTGATGATCCTTTTGAAATCTGCAAACAATTCTGGCAGGAATACGGATCGCAACGATTTACTCGTTTCACGAATTTTCTCAACTATATCTAAAAGCTCATTGCCACCTTGGTGGACAAGAACTTCTCCAAGAATATTGCCAAGGAACCGTACATCTCGCCGCAGCAGATTGTTGGAATTGCTCTTTGCGGTTACTGTAAGTTCAGTCATGCTACTCCTCCCATCTCAACCCGTTTCAGCAGTTTGTCTATAGGACGTAACGCCTTCCTAACATCATACAATAAAAGCGCATGAAAATCTGCATTTTCCAGGCGAAAAAATTAGCCAAATCGACAAAACTCATGATATTGATATACCCATATACCATGGACATTAGTCCTATAAACCTTGACCTGCCTATATTCTTTAGCACATTAACACTTCGCAGGATAGTCGTGTGAATATGTAAAAAAACATCACACACGGTGATGTCCTGCTTATGTATGGAGCGGGTGATGGGAATCGAACCCACGCTACCAGCTTGGAAGGCTGGAGTTCTACCATTGAACTACACCCGCATATCAACCCACAAAAGAGATGCTACACATCGGAGTATAATCCGATTACTTTTGCGGGGCATAAATCTTAAACAAATCGGGATGACACGATTTGAACATGCGACCCCCTGGTCCCAAACCAGGTGCTCTACCAAGCTGAGCTACATCCCGATATTAATTTTTTAAAAAATGGCACGCCCTGAGAGATTCGAACTCCCGACCTTTTGATTCGTAGTCAAACGCTCTATCCAGCTGAGCTAAGGGCGCAAATGGAGCGGACGACGGGAATCGAACCCGCGACCCTCGCCTTGGCAAGGCGATGCTCTACCGCTGAGCCACGTCCGCATAAATGGTGCGCGTGGAGGGACTTGAACCCCCACGTCAAAGACGCTAGATCCTAAGTCTAGTGCGTCTGCCAATTCCGCCACACGCGCACAAGATGAAACAATGGTGAGCCATGAAGGACTCGAACCTTCGACACCCTGATTAAAAGTCAGGTGCTCTACCAACTGAGCTAATGGCTCGCAATTCAGGGCCCCCGAAAAGTATTCGGAATCACCTTCAAAGCGTAACTTCACTTTTAGGGGTAAAGTGGCTGGGGATATAGGATTCGAACCTATGCATGACGGAGTCAAAGTCCGTTGCCTTACCGCTTGGCTAATCCCCAAAATCGATGAGATACTTCTATTGTGCTGATTCTCGTTAGAATCATGCATGAAATGGTGGAGGCTGAGGGGATCGAACCCCCGACCCTCTGCTTGTAAGGCAGATGCTCTCCCAGCTGAGCTAAGCCTCCATACAATATGGATTAAATATAGTGGTGACCCGTAGGGGATACTCTCACTTCGTTCGAGACTGCGAAGCCTCTGCTTACGAAGTTATCCTCCGACGAACCAACGGGATTCTCATCCCCTGTTGCATTAAGAATAATGGTGACCCGTAGGGGATTCGAACCCCTGTTACCTCCGTGAAAGGGAGGTGTCTTAACCCCTTGACCAACGGGCCGCAATTTCACAATGCATGTCCAATTCAAAAGCGAATCTGGAGCTTCCAACCGGGATCGAACCGGTGACCTCATCCTTACCATGGATGCACTCTACCTACTGAGCTATGGAAGCAAGTGGCTCCCCGAACAGGACTCGAACCTGTGACAACTCGATTAACAGTCGAGTGCTCTACCAACTGAGCTATCAGGGAATATATCCGCTTGGCGACGTCCTACTCTCCCGGGACCCTTCGGTCCAAGTACCATCGGCGCTGGAAGGCTTAACGGTCGTGTTCGGTATGGGAACGCGTGGAACCCTTCCGCCATCGCCACCAAACGGTTCAGATGCTTGATCACCTGAAAACTAGATACGAAACGAAATTTGCGTTGATTAGAATCCGTAGCATTACCCGATGTGGTATCGGGGTCCCCGAAAAGTATTCGGTGTCAGCTTCAAAGCTTCACTTCACTTTTTGGGGTGTTGTATATGCTTACGTAGCGAGCTTTCTTTCAGAAAGCTTTTAGGATAAGCCCTCGACCGATTAGTATTGGTCAGCTCCATGCATTGCTGCACTTCCACCTCCAACCTATCTACCTCGTCGTCTTCAAGGGGTCTTACTAGTTGGGAAATCTCATCTTGAGGGGGGCTTCACGCTTAGATGCTTTCAGCGCTTATCCCGTCCGTACGTAGCTACCCAGCCATGCTCCTGGCGGAACAACTGGTGCACCAGCGGTACGTCCATCCCGGTCCTCTCGTACTAAGGACAGCTCCTCTCAAATTTCCTACGCCCACGACAGATAGGGACCGAACTGTCTCACGACGTTCTGAACCCAGCTCGCGTACCGCTTTAATGGGCGAACAGCCCAACCCTTGGGACCTACTTCAGCCCCAGGATGCGATGAGCCGACATCGAGGTGCCAAACCTCCCCGTCGATGTGGACTCTTGGGGGAGATAAGCCTGTTATCCCCAGGGTAGCTTTTATCCGTTGAGCGATGGCCCTTCCATGCGGTACCACCGGATCACTAAGCCCGACTTTCGTCCCTGCTCGACTTGTAGGTCTCGCAGTCAAGCTCCCTTATGCCTTTGCACTCTTCGAATGATTTCCAACCATTCTGAGGGAACCTTGGGGCGCCTCCGTTACTCTTTAGGAGGCGACCGCCCCAGTCAAACTGCCCGCCTGACACTGTCCCCGTACCGGATCACGGTACCAGGTTAGAACCTAGATACGATCAGGGTGGTATCCCAACGTCGCCTCCACACAAGCTGGCGCTCATGCTTCAAAGGCTCCCACCTATCCTGTACAGATCGTACCCAAATCCAATATCAAGCTGCAGTAAAGCTCCATGGGGTCTTTCCGTCTTGTCGCGGGTAACCTGCATCTTCACAGGTATTAAAATTTCACCGGATCTCTCGTTGAGACAGCGCCCAAGTCGTTACGCCATTCGTGCGGGTCAGAATTTACCTGACAAGGAATTTCGCTACCTTAGGACCGTTATAGTTACGGCCGCCGTTTACTGGGGCTTCGGTTCACAGCTTCGGGATTACTCCCTAACCGCTCCCCTTAACCTTCCAGCACCGGGCAGGCGTCAGCCCGTATACTTCGCCTTACGGCTTCGCACAGACCTGTGTTTTTGCTAAACAGTCGCTTGGGCCTTTTCACTGCGGCCCCCTCGGGCTATTCACCCTACCGAGGCACCCCTTCTCCCGAAGTTACGGGGTCATTTTGCCGAGTTCCTTAACGAGAGTTCTTCCGCGCGCCTTAGAATTCTCTTCTCGCCTACCTGTGTCGGTTTGCGGTACGGGCACCTTCACCTGACTAGAGGCTTTTCTTGGCAGTGTGAGATCATGACCTTCGCTACTATAATTTTCACTCCCCATCACAGCCCAGCCTTATCGATGTGCGGATTTGCCTACACATCAGCCTCACTGCTTGGACGGACATCCATCAGTCCGCGTCACTACCCTCCTGCGTCACCCCATCGTTCATAACGGTTTACGGTGGTACAGGAATTTCAACCTGTTGTCCTTCGATTACGCCTTTCGGCCTCACCTTAGGTCCCGACTTACCCTGAGCGGACGAGCCTTCCTCAGGAAACCTTGGGCTTTCGGCGGATCAGATTCTCACTGATCTTTTCGTTACTCATACCGGCATTCTCACTTGTGTACTCTCCAGCGCTCCTTACGGTACACCTTCAACGCATACACAACGCTCCCCTACCCCTGATGCATACGCATCAAGCCATAGCTTCGGTGGTGTGTTTAGCCCCGTTACATTTTCGGCGCAGAGTCACTCGACCAGTGAGCTATTACGCACTCTTTAAATGGTGGCTGCTTCTAAGCCAACATCCTGGTTGTCTGTGCAACTCCACATCCTTTCCCACTTAACACACACTTGGGGACCTTAGCTGATGGTCTGGGCTGTTTCCCTTTTGACAATGGATCTTAGCACTCACTGTCTGACTCCCGGATATAAGTCTATGGCATTCGGAGTTTGACTGAGCTTGGTAACCCTTGCGGGCCCCGCACCCAATCAGTGCTCTACCTCCACGACTCTTCATTCCGAGGCTAGCCCTAAAGCTATTTCGGGGAGAACCAGCTATCTCCGAGTTCGATTGGAATTTCTCCGCTACCCCCACCTCATCCCCGCATTTTTCAACATACGTGGGTTCGGGCCTCCAGTGCGTGTTACCGCACCTTCACCCTGGACAGGGGTAGATCACACGGTTTCGGGTCTACGCCCACATACTACATCGCCCTATTCAGACTCGCTTTCGCTGCGGCTACGGCTTCTCGCCTTAAC
>NZ_CP150209.1:6722500-6797500 GCF_037969785.1 Paenibacillus sp. FSL W7-1332
TCTCCTAGCAGTTACTCTAGAAGACGTTCTTCCTTGGCAACAGAGCTTTACGATCCGAAAACCTTCATCACTCACGCGGCGTTGCTCCGTCAGGCTTTCGCCCATTGCGGAAGATTCCCTACTGCTGCCTCCCGTAGGAGTCTGGGCCGTGTCTCAGTCCCAGTGTGGCCGTTCACCCTCTCAGGTCGGCTACGCATCGTCGCCTTGGTGGGCCGTTACCCCACCAACTAGCTAATGCGCCGCAGGCCCATCCCCAAGTGACAGATTGCTCCGTCTTTCATTATTCCACAATGCTGTGAAATAAATTATCCGGTATTAGCTACCGTTTCCGGTAGTTATCCCAGTCTTGAGGGCAGGTTGCCTACGTGTTACTCACCCGTCCGCCGCTAACCATCAGGAGTGCAAGCACTCCATCAAGTCCGCTCGACTTGCATGTATTAGGCACGCCGCCAGCGTTCGTCCTGAGCCAGGATCAAACTCTCCAATAAGGATCGGAAGGAATCTCATACCCGAAGGTGATGAGGTGTTCCATCCTATGTTTGACTTGCTCATTTCTTAACTGACGAGAATTTGTTCAATTCTCTATTTCAACGTCCCACCAAAGTGGTTCGTTTTACTCACTCGTTGTTCAGTTTTCAAAGATCAATCTGTGTTTCTTGTTTGTCATCCGCATCTCAGCGGCGACTTTTATAATATATCATACTTCCTATCAACTTTGCAAGTACTTTTTTTAAAAAGTTTTTTGAAGTTGGTTTTGAAGTTTGATGGCCGCCGGTTGGCGGCATCACCTTCGAAAAGGAAGCGAAAATTAATTTACCATATACTTAGCCGGTTAGTCAACACTTTTTCGTAAAATTAATGTTTGATTTGCGGAAACTTCCCGTTACGTGCATATTTGGAGAGTTCCTTCTGCGGTGCAAACCGGGCATACATGCGGAACACCGTTTTATATCGGTTAGCAATAGCCTGCCTGATGTTTTGGTCCAATCGTTGGTCGCTCAAATCCAGCAGCATCTCATCCAGTTCTTTTCGCAGTACATAATCAAGCTCTTTGCACTCTTTTTCATTGAATAGCATTCCCAGCATGATAGGACCTCCTTGTATAGTTAAGTGAACATGTAACGTCACTTCAATCGGATTAAAGCTGCTCTTGCCTATGTATTGGTGATTAACCGTATTGGCGGAATCTCTAAACCGAATGAATGCTGTCTGCACATTATGATGAACGTCCTGTCCACGCAGCTCTCTCTTTACTCTGCTAAGCTGCTTTATTAGGTATGCACAATTTCAGGGAAAATTATGACATCAGCCACAACGTAATTGTACTTTCGATCACTGCCGCAATGAGCAGCAGCACGACAACCCATAAGGATGCAGTACCCAGCTTGCGCCAAAACCCGCGCCACTCCGCGCCTATCCCGCTTCTGCGCTCCCCTGTTGCCACAATACTTCTCAATACCAGCCCGCCAAAAGCCAGGCCATACCCGCAGGCAATCACAATGACCGGTATCTCAATGATCCCATGTGGCAGCAGCCCTTTCACAATCAGATCAAACAGACTCTCTCCGCTCTCCCCCACAACCTTCAGCAAGAAACCTATCACCATGCCATTAATGACCAGGAAGAAGAACGGTATTACGCCGAGCAGCAAGCCTGAGAACATGACCAGCACGCTCTTAATGCTGTTGTTAAGAAAGATAAAGACAAAGAAATTCCATTCGGGATGATCGGAGGAACCGAGCTGCTGGCTAATCTCCCCTAATCCTTGAAGCTGACCTAGAAGGAATTGCTCGAACCCCTCTGAACTTGCTCCCGCCACGATTCCGGCGATAAATAAGACCGCTGCCAAGAGCAATGCCTTCCGGATCGATCTTAAATCTCTGAGAAAAATGCTAAAACGTAACATTCGCTACCTCCTAAATTGGTATAACTCGCAAGTACGAGCATATGTTGAAAGTAAACAAGCTATTGCACACTGAAGGGAGAGGGGCGCACGTATTATGAATTCTTTTTATGTATTCAACGGCAGAAAGATTAAGCGGTTTTTCTTCGTCCTTGCCGCGGCGATCTTTGCAATCGGCGTTATTTATGTGGAGAGTGACAACATCTCGGTCTTCTCCGAGAACAACCCGTCAGCGATTTACAGCGTGTCTACGGATAAGAAACAGATCGCTTTAACGTTTGACATCAGCTGGGGCGAAAAACGCGCAGAGCCTATTTTACAGGCCTTAAAAGACAATGGAGTTCAAAAAGCAACCTTCTTCCTGTCTGCGCCATGGAGCAAAACACATCCCGATATCGTGAATGCCATTAAGGAAAGCGGATATGAAATCGGGAGCCACGGCTTCAAGCACGATAATTACAGCACGCTCACCGATGAGGAAATACGCAAGCAGATTTCTTCGGCACATACTATTTTAACCGCAATGACCGGACAAGAACCCAAATTAATACGAATGCCTAACGGGGATTTTGACAAAAGAGTGCTCGGCATAGCCCAGAGCCTTAACTACACGGTGATCCAGTGGGATACCGACTCCAGGGACTGGAAGAATATCGGCGTCGACAAAATTGTGGACCGCGTCGTCTCCAAAGCACATCCGGGAGACATCGTGCTGATGCATGCCAGCGACTCCGTGAAGCAAACACATGAAGCTCTCCCTCTCATCATCAAGGAACTGCGTAATAAAGGCTACGAGTTCGTTACGGTAACCGATCTGCTTCAACAGGGCAGCGCCCAAGGCACCGAGGTTCGTGATCACGCTTCATTGCAGAAGAGCATCGAGGATGCAGGCGGACTTTAAACGCTCGAGAGGACCCTGTAATTGAATCCTGTAATTGAATAATGTTTAACAAAAAAAGAGCTAAGGTGTTAGCTCTTTTTTTCGTCTTGTGTAACTTTATGAAGCGTCAGAATTTGGTATGCATTACAGATTAGCAATGGTACCACCATAAAGATCGTGGCGTTGCTGACTCCAATTTGCAGTACACCGATAATCTCCACAATGGAAATCGCCATCATGAAGAAGAGGGTCGGAATCCATGCATTAGCATTTGTGCTCTTCACTTTGAGATAAGCAACAACAACGGCAATAACCAAAATGGAAATACCTAAAATCAAATCCTGCTGCAGGCTAGTGGATCCGCCGACAAAGGTACGGAAGAACATTAGCTCCAGCAATGCTAGAACAGCCAACACAATCTGAATGTACTGCCAAGTCTTTCGGCGGAATATGCCTATCCCCATATAATTTAAAGTCAGGTACGCAAAAAAGCCCATCTGGGAGTATACGCTCACCAGTGCCCCCGAGCCCAACAAAATCAGCGGGTATATCAATAAATCGGCCATTCCCGTAAATTCGATCGCGCCATTAAACAACTGCAGGATCAAACCTACAATTAATGCCGCCACTGCCCCGACGAGCAGCGTTTTCAAAAACAATTTAGACCACTTTCGTAAGCTCAACTAACTTCCACCCCCACAGATCATTATTTTACCAACGTTCACAATAAAAAACCATTCTGAATCCGACATATTTCTGCAAATCCATCACATACTATGCGAAGAACCGTAAGAAAAACATCGATCGAGCGTACTTCACCAGAGGACCTACCTATAATGCTGCGGATGTTTTTCTTGCGATTATCGAATTTGTTCGGCTTCGCTTATAAATTCAATGATCTTAAAAAGGAGGACAACGGTAATGAAGTGGCCGTTATTTCGTTTATGTATTATCGTCTTCGTTGCTGCCGTGGTGCTTACCGCTTGTGGTGCAGAACAAAGCTCGTCCCCGCAGCTCGGATATAAAGAAATCAAGTCCATGGTGGTCGACATTCTGAAAACCGACGAAGGTAAAAAAGCGGTAGAGGAAGCGCTGGGCGGTGGATCTGGCGGTTCCTCCGGAAGCGGCGGATCCATGGGGATGCGGATGATGTCCGCCCAGTCCGGGGATCAAATTCGCATGGCCGTTAAGGATACACTGGTATCGGAGGAATATAAGAAGGAAATTGAGAAGATTATGACCGATCCGCAATTCGCGGGTGATTTTGCCAAAGCCATCAATTCCGAGAGCAAGCAGCTGCATATGCAGCTCATCAAAGACCCAACCTATCAAAAAGCGATTCAAGATATGTTAAAATCTCCGGACGTGATGAAATCGTTTCTTGAACTGACCAATACCCCGGATTATCGCAAACAGTCCATGACCGTGATGCAGGAAGCTATGCAGAACCCGCTGTTCCGCATGGAGGTGCTGGAACTGCTTAAAACGGTTGTAAAAGACGAACTTCAGCCTAAAGTGGAGAAGAAAAAAGAAGGACAAGGACAAGAAGAGCAAGGCGGCGGCGGCGGCGGTGGTGAAGGTGGCGGTGAAGGCGGCGGCGAAGGAGAAGAAGGCGGCGGTGAAGGCGGCGGCAGTTAAGCAGCACTTCCCCATCTCTCCCATAAACATTAACAGGCTCCCTAACTAGGGAGCCTGTTTCATTATATGCTTATTGACCATCTAGATGAATTCCTCAAGCTTGCCTGCAATCCTTGCGGCGATTTCATCGTAGATCCCTGCGCTCTCGGTACCTGCCTTATACACCGACGGGGAGAAGTCCGGCTCTGAAGGGTGGTTATCAGGCGCTCCCAACGGAAGCTGCGCGAGCAGCTCGGTATGAAGCGTTTCGGCAAGCTTCCCTCCGCCTCCACGACCAAATACATAATCCTTCTCCCCGCCATGGGAGCAGACATAATAAGACATGTTCTCGACGACGCCTAAGATTTCATGATCGGTCTGCAGGGCCATGGCACCCGCTCTGGCAGCTACAAACGCCGCCGTAGCATGCGGGGTGGTTACGATGATCTCTTTGCTCTGCGGAATCATCTGATGCACGTCCAGCGCCACGTCCCCTGTCCCTGGCGGCAGGTCCAGCAGCATGTAGTCCAAATCCCCCCAAGCGACATCCGTGAAAAATTGACGCAGCATTTTGCCAAGCATCGGTCCGCGCCAAATCACCGGACTATTCTCGCGGATGAAGAAGCCCATGGACATCACCTTGACACCAAAACGCTCAACCGGATGGATGACACCCTCCTCAGTTACGGACGGCCCCTCTTCAATGCCCATCATATCCGGTACGCTGAAGCCATAAATATCGGCATCAATCAAGCCTACCTTCTTGCCTTGCCGAGCCAAAGCTGCAGCTAAATTCACCGTAACGGTGGATTTACCCACGCCGCCTTTGCCGCTTGCAATCGCAATGAAATGAACGCCGGATTGCTCGCTAAGAAGCATATTCTGCTCCATGCCGGCGGCATGTCCTTTTGTCAGCTTCTCGCGATCGTTATCTTCCTCCCGGGCTGCTCCGCTAACGGCATTGTCCAGAGGGCGCATGCGGATATGTATATCCTCTGCCCCCATAGCTTCAAGAATTTCTCTGATCTGCGCCTCCAAGGAAGCGCGTACATCTTCACTGCTGTAAGTCACGGATAATCGGACCGTGCGTTCCTTCACAACAATATCTCGAATACGCTGGAGCTCCATTAGGCTCTTCCCGGTTTCGGGATCGCGTAAAGGCTGGAGTATCTCCTGTACCGTTTCTCTAGTCAGCATATAAGCACCTCTGCTCTATGTAATGGAATAGACAATGTTTCGATATTCCTGTCCATTATACCATTACTCTGCAGCTTGTGACGACTCGCTGGCGGACTCTCCGGACGTATATCGCAAAATGCCATTATACACAGAGGCTGCGACCTTTCTCTGGTATTTCTCATCACGCAGCAATTCGGATTCCTCCGGATGGGACAAGAAACCGACCTCTACCAAGGCAGAAGGCATGCGCAGAGCTTGAAGCAAAAATATCTTATCATCCGTTTTGGCCAAACGCTGCGTATTCTCCAGGTTATGCCGTATTTCTGCCTGAATCAATTCAGCGAGTTTTTGACTTTCCCCGTTATTTGGAGGGAAAAAGGTCTGCGCCCCTCTCCACCGATTGGACGGAATGCTGTTCAGATGCATGCTGATAAACAGATCCGCCTTACTCTCCTCGATCATCCGAACGCGTTGCTTGAGGTCTTCCGTTTTACGCTTGGAATACCCCTTTGTGCTTTCTGCAGCCAGGTCATAGTCTCCTTCTCTTGTCATAATGACGAGTGCGCCTGCCTGCTGTAAATAATCACGCAAATACAAGGTGATGGCCAGGTTTACATCCTTCTCGATGACGCCTTGTCGGCTTACCGCCCCCCCATCTGGCCCGCCATGTCCTGCATCAAGGGCAATGACTTTGCCGGCAAGCGGCAAACTCCAGGTATTCGACGTTTTGGCAGAGGGGATTTCGTATGTTACAACGACAATGAGCAGTGCCAGCAGCGCAGCTCCAATCAGGGTTTGCTTGACTCTCTTTAGCGATATCCATACCGTAACCTTGTCCGATCTCCGCCTGGACATAACAAAACCACCTCGTCCCATGAGTTGTTCTACTCCATCATATGGGACAAGGTGGCTATTTATGCCTTGGTTAGACCGTAATCTGCTCTTTCATGCCTTCGATTAACACTTGCGCGACTTCAGGGCGCGTAAATTCCGGTGGCGGGCACTGTCCTTCGCGAAGCAAGCCACGAACCTTCGTTCCCGACAAGGTCAGATGAGCCTCCTTAGGATGAGGGCATGTTTTGCTTGAAGCCATGTTTCCGCAGGTGGTGCAGAAGAAGCTGTGCTCAAAGAACAGCGGGGTAATACCCAACTCTTCTGCAGTGAAATTCTTGAAAATTTCCTGAGCCTCATACGTGCCGTAATAGTCACCGACTCCTGCGTGATCCCGGCCAACGATAAAATGGGTACAGCCATAGTTTTTACGGACCATTGCATGGAATATAGCTTCTCTAGGCCCCGCATAACGCATGGCAGCCGGAAATACGCCCAGGAAGGTGCGATCCGCTGGATAGTAGTTCTCCAGCAAGGTCAGATAGCTCTTCATTCGCACATTGGCAGGAACGTCATCCGATTTGGTCTCTCCTACAAGCGGATTGAGGAATAGTGCGTCTACGATTTCCATGGCACTCTTCTGAATGTATTCATGTGCACGGTGAACCGGATTACGTGTCTGAAAGCCTACAACTGTATTCCAGCCCTTCGCTTTGAACTGTTCCCGGGTCTCTGCCGGATCAAAATAAAACTCGCCAAACCGTTCCGGCTGCGGACGATTCAGCACTTGGATCGGCCCGCCTACATAGATTGAAGGACGTTCGAAAAGTTTCTTCACGCCGGGATGCTCCGGATCATCCGTCTTAAATACTTGAACAGCCTCAGCTTGCTGATCCACCTGATAGACGCTCTCTACATCGATAACGCCGTAGACGACCCCATCTTCTTCGCCTACAAGGGCCGCCTTCTCGCCGACGGCAAGTTTAGCCGCTGTATGCTCATCAACAGCCAGGGTAACCGGTATGCTCCAGACCGTACCGTCCGCTAAACGCATAGAGGAAACCACAGACTTGTAATCCTGCTCGTTCAAAAATCCTTGCAGTGGCGAAAATGCCCCGACCCCGATCAAATCCAGATCCGAGATGCTCCAAGCGTTTACGGGGATCTTATGAAGAGTGTCGACCTGTTTCAATAAATCTTCACGCTCTGCTCCTTGGGCTACCCGCTGTACCAGCGTACCGCCATGAGGGAGTATGGCTGTCATGAATAATTCCTCCTTCTTATGCTGTAACTGTACGATCCTAAGTACATCATGAGTCGTTTATTTATGAAGTCCGCATTCCGTCTTCTCATGACCTGACCAGCGTCCAGCACGTGGGTCTTCTCCTGGCATGACCTGTCGTGTGCAATATTCGCAGCCAATGCTCGGATAATTCTGATCATGCAGCGGGTTGTAGATGATCTCATTAGTTCGGATATAGTTCCACACATCCTCGCTAGTCCATGCCGCGATCGGATTGAACTTCACCAAACCGAACTTGGTATCATATTCAATCTTCTTCGAATTCGCCCGGGTAGGGGCTTGATCTCTTCGTATCCCTGTAATCCAAGCCTCATACTGAGACAGAATCCGGGTCAATGGCTCTACCTTTCGGATGTTGCAGCACTCATTCGGGCTGACGCTCCATAATGCTTCACCATACTGTGCCGCTTGCTCTTCCGGCGTAATGAGCGGAGAGACCCGCACGAATTCCAGGCCATAACGTTCGGCCATACGATCCCGCGTTTCGTACGTTTCCTTGAAGTGAAAATCGGTATCCAGATAAAAAATATCCGTCGACGGGCTAATCTTTTGAATCATGTCCACCAATACCACATCTTCTGCTCCAAAGCTGCAAGCAAACGTTATATTGGGAAATGTCTTGATCGCATATGCGATGACTTCCTCAGCCGATGCATGCTCAAGCTCTTCTGCTTGCACTCGAATCAAATCCTCTTTCTCCAGCAAATTCATGATTGGATGCCTCCCCCAATATTAATCCCGATAATCCTACTGAAATAATATGAATTAAGTACAGTATAAAACATTCCTAATAAATGTCAACATCAAATCGTTACCATGATAAACGAAAAAACCCTTCCTGCATAAGCAGAAAGGGTCTCCTTTCTCTTCGATTTCCAAACATTTTGACAAATACCAATCTTAGTCTGTTGTTGCCACCGATACCTCTTTAGCTCTAGTACCTGCGCCGGCACTCTTCCCTTCCGAGTCGTCGGATTTGGGAGCGGATGCCTGATTCGTCGTTCGCAGCGGAATCTCCTTTAAGAAGAACACAAGCAGCAGCGCGACTACGAGGACTAACGTACCTGTGAGGAACACCATGGACAATGTATTTCCAAGTGCATCGCGGATACTGTCGATCATTTGCGCGAACAAAGGCTGTACATCGGCAGGAAGACTTGCCTGCGTTTGTTCGATCAGCGGTTTATTCATCAGTGTCTGCGGATTAGCGAAGGACAACATCTGCTGTGCCAGCTGTGGATCCACCGTGCTAAAATCCGGTGCATTCGTCGACTGAAGTGCTTCCTTCAAATTCTTCGTCAGATTATTCGACATAACCGTTCCCATAACCGCGATCCCGATTGTGCCGCCGAGATTACGGAACAACTGGGATGATGCCGTTGCTACACCGAGTTCATTGTGGGGTACCGCATTCTGCGTAGCCAGCGAGAATACCGGCATACCCAAACCAAGACCGATACCAAAAATAATGGTACTAACTACCGTAAGCCAAATGTTGTCCATGAACACCATAATGCCCATACCGACCATCATAATGGGAACTCCAAGAAGTGCGTACCGTTTGTACTTACCGCTTTTAGCAATGAGTTGACCTGCTATAGCACTCGTACCCATCATGAAAATCGACATCGGGATGGTTACATAACCGGCATAGGTTGGTGAGATGCCAAGCACACCTTGAACATAGAAGGAAATATAAATCATGGCACCCATCAGACCAAAGTTCATAAAAAATCCAATCAGATTAGAAACCGTAACGACACTATTTTTGAACAAACTAAGTGGCAATACCGGCTCCTTCGCCTTCATCTCTACCAAGATAAAGATAAAAGCCGATACGACTGAAGCTGCGATGAGACCAATAATCTGCGGTGATCCCCAAGCATATTCCGTACCAGCCCAAGAAAAGGCCAGCAGTAAAGGAACGATGGACGTTGTAAGGAATAAGGAACCCAAATAGTCAATGGACTGGCCAGGCTTGCGTTCAACCTTCGGAAACAACGTCCAAATCATGATAAAGGCTACTACACCCAGCGGCAGGAAGATCCAGAATAACCAACGCCATTCGATGTTATCGACCAGATATCCGCCAAGCGTAGGGCCAAGTACACTGGAAAAACCGAATACCGCGGTCATCAGACCCATCCATTTGCCACGTTCGCGCGGTGGAAATAAGTCCCCGACCGACATAAATGCGGTTGATTGAATAATACCGGCACCTATACCTTGAATACCGCGATAAATAATGAATTGATACACGTCTGTTGATGTACCCGTCAGGAAAGCCCCTAACATAAAAAATAATATACCTATCAAAATAAACGGCTTACGCCCGAACATGTCGGACAGCTTACCTACCAATATCGTTGCGATCGTTGATGTTAACAAATAAATATTGATGGTCCATGTATAATAATCCATGCCATCAAGAATGGCGATAATCCGCGGCATTGCGGTGCTCGTTATCGTCTGGTTAATGGCTGCGAAGAACATCGCAGCCATGATCGCAATCATAATTGAAACTTTACGTTTAAGCGTTAAATGCTCCATGCTCCACCTCTACCCGTTGTTGTGATTGTCTTTATCTATGTTTGACAGCATCAAGGAGAAGATTCTTCTCAAATGCTGAATGTCTTCCTCAGAGAGAAAATTGAAAAACCCCTGAATCATTTCCTTCTGATCCTTCTTCACTTTCCTAATTACATCTAGACCCGGTTCCAAGAGTGTGATGTTGACAACTCTCCGGTCATCCTCTGCACGCTCTTTTTGCAAGTATCCTTCCGCAACCAATTTATCCGTTAGACCGGTTATAGCCGGCGGTGTTAAAGACAAAGCTTCGGCAAGCTCCGATACCTTCAGTGGCCCTCGCAGCTTTAATACATACAGCACCTGAAATTGTGGAAAGCTTAAGTTGTACTTCCCGGCGCTCGACTTGTTCCATTCCTGATGAATGTTCTTCAGCAGTGCCCGGAACATCGACGACACCTTGAAAATCTCTTCATTGCGATCCAACCATATCCCCCCCTTCTCTGGTCCGAAAATTACTTATTTAATTAATGATTAAATATTAATTATTTAAGTGCTTAATTAATTCGCAATTAATAATATATCTCTATTTACATATCAAGTCAAGTGGTTAACGATGTAAGATCATCCCTATCTACATCCATCTATTCGCAGGTTGTGCACATCATGTGAACAACCGGTTCTAGATTTGGCCAACGAAATCGGAGTGAATTGTCCATCCTGTGAATATCTTTGTGGACAACCGCTTTCTCTAAACATAAAAAAGCCCTTGACCATAATGGCCAAGGGCTTGGTAAGTCGCAAATATTAACGTTTGGAGAACTGAGGCGCGCGACGAGCTGCTTTAAGACCGTATTTCTTACGCTCTTTCATACGAGGGTCGCGAGTCAGGAATCCAGCTCTTTTCAGAGAAGGACGGAATTCTGGATCTGCTTTCAGAAGAGCACGGGAGATACCGTGACGGATTGCTCCAGCTTGACCGGAGATGCCGCCACCGTGAGCGATGACAAGCACGTCATATTTGCCCAGTGTTTCTGTCAGATTCAAAGGTTGTTTAACGATCAGCTTGAGTGTTTCCAAACCGAAGTATTCATTAATATCACGTTTATTGATGACAATGCGTCCTTCACCCGGTACGAGGCGTACACGTGCTACCGAGTGTTTACGACGACCTGTCCCATAGTATTGTACTTGTGCCATGAAACTGTCCTCCTTTATAATTAACCGCGAAGTTCGTAAGCTTCTGGTTTTTGTGCTTCATGTGGATGTGCTGTGCCTGCATATGCTTTCAGTCTCAGCTTCATTTTCTCGCCCATGCGAGTTTTAGGAAGCATGCCGTGAACCGCGCTTTCGATTACACGCTCTGGGTATTTCGCAATCAGGTCTTGAGCTGTAGTTACTTTCAATCCACCTGGATGCAGGGAGTGACGATAGTATTTTTTGTTCTCCATCTTTTTGCCAGTGAGGTGGATTTTCTCGGCGTTGATAACAACCACGAAATCCCCTGTGTCAACATGTGGAGTGAATTGAGGCTTATGTTTGCCGCGGATCAGAGCCGCAACTTCACTTGCCAAACGGCCAAGCGTCTTGCCTTCGGCATCAACGATGTACCATTTGCGCTCAACTTCATTTGGCTTCGCCATATAGGTGGTACGCATGTATAGTTCCTCCTTGTATTCGTCCGAAAATCATCATTAATTTTCATTATTTATCTTCATTCATGTTTAAAGCATTGTCATGGTGTTGCAGTTTTGCATTCGGCATTTTCTTAACCGGGGCTGTGGGAGAGCCGTTAAGAAAACACAACTTATATAATACAGGATTACGCCCACTTCCGCAAGTGTTTTTTGGTTTTCCACCTTACACCATGCGTGTAATTCAAACAAGTCGCCCATCGCATCCAGAAGCGATTTCTTCTTCTTTATGTGATCGCCTTATCCGTGGTCTGATATCAACGGGCATTGGGTTAGTCCTTTCCGGCGATATCATACTCCACTTCCCATAACATCAGGCCCTTGCCCATGGCTGTCGGGCCGGCTGCTGCCCGGTTTTTGGCTTCCAGTATGACCAACATGTCATCCGGATGGCGCTTGCCTTCTCCTACCTCAATCAACGTCCCCATAATGATCCGAACCATATGCTGCAGAAACCCGTTCCCGGATACGTACGTATGAATGACTCCTTGATCTCTCGTGCCGGGACGGCACATAGACGTATCCTTCTCGATCCAGGCATCAAAAATAGTACGAACGTGAGACGGCTTCGTTGACTTCCGTGACGCAAACGTTGTATAGTCATGCGTTCCGATCAGATGAGAAAGTCCCTGCTCCATGGCTGCGATATCCAGTTTCCCATGATGATGGATCTGGTACCGCCGATTGAATAGATCCGGATATTGGTTAGCATTGATGGTAAAACGATAGGTTTTGCGTTTCGCTGCGTGCCGGGAATGGAATTCCATGGGTACCTCCATCGCATCCGAAACCACGATATCTTCCGGCAGCCAGGTGTTTAATGCCATACACCAACGCTCAACGGGAATTGGAGAAGCTGTGTAGAAATTGAATACTTGGGCACGAGCATGCACCCCAGCATCTGTCCGGCCTGAAGCCGTAATCTTGAGCTGTTCACCAGACAAACGGCGGATCGCTTCCTCCAAATAGTCCTGAATCGTGTGGCCACCGGGCTGGGTCTGAAAGCCGTTATAATCGGTACCATCGTAACTGACCTTCATCAGAAGATTACGCATTGCTGACCTCCTGAGTATAGCGGAAGTTTCTTTCGCTTATAGAATGTCATCAGCTTCGCTGATAACTTATACATTCTACATCCATCAAAAAAAGAGCCCCATAGGAGCTCCTTTTCATCATGTTAAGCCGAACCCTTCGAGTCAGCCACATGACTAGAAGGTCCCCGTTATTGTTGCCCATGGAGTAGTCGAGACGAGTCGAACCAGATGATCGACTATATCTCGCACCACTTCCCGTTCATGGCTCCAAGAATAAACATCTACAGAGCCGGGCATACATAACTACAGTCACTTCAATGGAACAAAGCTATATTACGCGCGATCTACCAGTTCCAAGTAAACCATTGGAGCTGCGTCACCACGACGAGGTCCCAGTTTCAGGATACGAGTGTATCCGCCTGGACGCTCGGAGTAACGAGGAGCGATTTCGGAGAACAATTTTTGGATTGCATCTTGTTCACCGTCTACTGTTTCACGACGCACGAATGCAGCTACTTGACGACGAGCGTGAAGATCACCTTTTTTTGCTTTTGTGATCAACTTCTCAGCGATCGAACGAACTTCTTTCGCTTTGGCTTCAGTCGTTTGAATGCGCTCATATAAGAAAAGGTCGGTTACCAGGTCACGGAACAACGCTTTACGCGCACTGGAATCGCGGCCCAACTTTTGGTATGCCATGTGTTTTTCCCTCCTTTGCTAAGCTAAGCCGAATCTATGCTATTCTTCCGTACGAAGTCCCAGGCCCAACTCCTCAAGCTTCTCTTGTACTTCCTCCAAGGATTTGCGTCCGAGGTTCCGGACTTTCATCATATCCTCTTCGGTTTTCGTGGTCAGCTCTTGTACCGTATTAATGCCGGCACGTTTCAAGCAGTTGTAGGAACGAACGGAAAGATCCAGCTCTTCGATCGTCATTTCAAGCACTTTTTCTTTCTTGTCTTCTTCTTTCTCAACCATGATCTCAGCATCCTTCGCTTCGTCGGTCAGACCTACGAAGAGGAACAGATGCTCAGTCAAGATTTTCGCGCCGAGACTAACAGCTTCTTCCGGGCGGATGCTGCCATCCGTCCAAATTTCAAGCGTCAGTTTATCGTAGTTGGTTACTTGACCAACACGCGTATTTTCCACACCGTAGTTAACACGGCTAATCGGAGTATAGATCGAATCGACGGGAATGACGCCGATAGGCTGGTCATCGCGTTTGTTCCGATCCGCCTGGACATAGCCACGACCGCGACTGGCAAAAATACGCATATGAAGTCTTGCACCAGGGCCGAGCGTTGCAATATGAAGATCTGGGTTCAGAATCTCCACATCACTATCCGCACGGATGTCACCAGCAGTAACAACCCCTTCACCCTCCGCATCAATCTCGAACACTTTCTCTTCATCGGAATGAATTTTCAGAGACAAAGCTTTCAGGTTCAGGATGACCTCGGTCACGTCTTCCATGACACCCGGAATCGTGGAAAATTCATGCAGCACGCCATCGATTTGAATCGATGTGACTGCAGCTCCCGGTAGTGAGGATAACAAGATGCGGCGAAGCGAGTTCCCCAGCGTCGTGCCATACCCTCTCTCCAGAGGCTCAACTACGAATTTCCCATAGGTTCCATCTTCATTGACATCAACGGTCTCAATTTTCGGCTTTTCGATTTCAATCACGCAAGTACCCCTCCTTCAAACGTCGCTCCTATATGAAACTGTCATCTTATCCAGTAATCCATGTAGTAGTATGCCTAAACAACCATTATTAGCAGATTGCAACGGATTTATACCACATTAACAGGATGACTTCATTATACGCGACGACGTTTTGGTGGGCGGCATCCGTTATGTGGAATTGGTGTAACGTCTTTGATCAGGTTGACTTCGAGACCTGCTGCTTGCAGAGAACGAATTGCTGCTTCACGACCAGCACCAGGACCTTTAACCATTACTTCCACCGCTTTCATACCGTGTTCCATAGCCGCTTTGGCAGCTGTTTCAGCAGCCATTTGCGCAGCGAACGGGGTCGACTTACGGGAACCTTTAAATCCAAGGCCGCCGGAGCTTGCCCAAGAAATCGCGTTTCCGTGAGGATCCGTAATCGTTACGATTGTATTGTTGAATGTGGAGCGGATATGAGCCACGCCACTTTCAATATTTTTGCGGTCACGACGTTTAGTACGTACGACTTTTTTTGGTTTAGCCATTGTCTATTATCCCCCTTTCTTATTTCTTCTTGTTCGCTACGGTACGACGAGGACCTTTACGTGTACGAGCATTCGTTTTAGTACGTTGACCACGAACAGGCAATCCACGACGGTGACGAATACCGCGGTAGCAGCCGATCTCCGTGAGACGTTTAATATTTAAGGAAATTTCACGACGCAGGTCACCTTCTACCTTAACCATACCATCGATCGTTTCGCGCAATTTGCTGACTTCATCTTCTGTCAAATCACGGACACGAGTGTCTGCATTGATTCCAGTTTCTTTCAGTACTTTCTGGGAAGTCGTTTTACCGATTCCGAAAATGTAAGTCAAGGCGATCTCAACGCGTTTGTCACGTGGCAAATCCACACCAGCTATACGAGCCATTTTACGCTACACCCCCTTCTTTAACCTTGTTTTTGTTTGTGTTTCGGATTTTCACAGATAACCATTACGTTCCCTTTGCGGCGAATGACTTTGCATTTTTCGCAAATAGGCTTTACAGAAGGTCTTACCTTCATGCTAATTACCTCCTCCAAGTTTTACGTTGTAAAACCAGCTTCGAAACTAAAGTAGTTTGTTACCGCTGCTGAGTTTTACGTCAGTAAAACCGCTTCGCAGCTTTCCTTAATTCCCCAGGGGAACCTTGAATCTATTTACGGTACGTGATACGACCTTTGGTTAAATCATACGGCGAGAGTTGAACAACCACTTTGTCTCCTGTAAGGATACGGATAAAGTGCATCCGCAGCTTTCCGGAAACATGAGCGAGAATTTGATGACCATTCTCCAGCTCGACTTTAAAGGTAGCATTCGGCAACGGCTCAATGACCGTTCCTTCGACTTCAATGACATCTTCTTTAGCCACAGTTAGTCTCCTTTCTGATCTGCCTTGGATTTATCGGATACAAACCGGTCCAGTGCGAAACGCAGTTTACCGTTTGTAACCCGACCGCTTTCTTGCAAACTGTTTACCACTTCACTGCTAATGTAGGATTGAGGTTCAAGATGAAGAACATTCTTCTTCTTGGCCCCGTCAAACTTGCGTTTGTCCCCATCCGCGATCCACACGAACCTGCTGTCCTCAATCGAAACGATAACGGCATACTGTCCGGCATCTCTGCCTTTTAGTATCTTAACAATCTGACCGGGCTGAAGCGTGATTTCATTATTCATGTTATCACCCTATTCCGGCAGCTTCGTCAAAATTTCCATGCCATCCGGCGTGACTGCTACCGTATGCTCGAAGTGAGCACATAGTGAGCCGTCTACCGTTACAACCGTCCAGTTGTCTTCCAGCGTCTTGACGTTCCGCTTACCCGCATTGACCATCGGCTCAATCGCGAGCACCATGCCCGGTTTGAGTCTTGGTCCGCGATCAGGGATGCCATAGTTCGGAATTTGCGGATCCTCATGCAGATCGGTACCCACACCATGACCAACGTATTCCCGGACGACAGAGAAACCTGCATCCTCGATATGACGCTGTATAGCATGAGAGATTGTAAACAAGCGGACATCGGGTTTGATTAGCGCAAGTCCAGCATAGAGCGATCCTTCCGTTACGTCCAGCAGACGCTGGGCCTCTTCGGAAATCTCTCCTACAGCGTAGGTCCATGCCGAGTCACCATGGTAACCCTGGTACTGTGCACCGATATCAAACGTAACGATATCGCCCTCGATTAATTTGCGTTTGCCTGGAAATCCATGCACCAATTCTTCGTTGACTGATGCGCAAATGCTGGAAGGAAATCCGTTGTAGCCTTTAAAAGATGGCACAGCGCCTTGGCTTCGAATGAACTTGTCGGCCATAAGGTCAAGTTCCCCGGTCGTAATGCCCGGTTCTACATGAGCGGCAAGGAGTTTGTGGCATTCCGCCACGATCCTTCC
Organism: Paenibacillus sp. FSL W7-1332; assembly: GCF_037969785.1. Classification (NCBI taxonomy): domain Bacteria; kingdom Bacillati; phylum Bacillota; class Bacilli; order Caryophanales; family Paenibacillaceae; genus Paenibacillus; species Paenibacillus sp. FSL W7-1332. The sequence goes on from NZ_CP150209.1 coordinate 6,739,572, forward strand.
TGCTTCTCTCATCAAGCTCAGTTCCGTTTCGGATTTACAAATGATCATTATACTTAACCTCTCAGTATAGACGCAATTTGTGTTGAAACCGCGTCGATTTCCTGATCACCATCGATTTGACGCAAAAGACCTTTGTTCTCATAAAACGTGAGGAGTGGTGCTGTTTTGTTGATATATTCGTCTAAACGAATGCCGACGCTCTCTTCGTTATCATCGGAGCGCTGGTACAATTCGCCGCCGCATTTATCACAAATGCCTTCCTGTTTAGGAGGATTAAAGATCACATGATAAGTCGAACCACAGTTTTTGCAAATCCGGCGGCCGGTAAGGCGAGCCAGAAGCTTTTCCCGATCAACTTTCAGGTTGATGACGTGATCGAGACCAGTATTCAAGCGGGCGAGAATGTCATTCAGCGCTTCCGCTTGCGAAAGGGTTCTTGGAAAACCGTCCAATAAAAAACCTTTTTCGCAATCGGACTGCTGCAGACGCTCTTCCACAATACCAATCGTTACGTCATCCGGTACCAGCAGACCCTGATCCATGAATTCCTTCGCTTTAATCCCGATGGGAGTTCCTTGTTTAATCGCGAGACGAAATGCATCGCCTGTTGAAATATGAGGAATACCGAATTCATTCACGATGTTTTCTGCTTGCGTCCCTTTTCCTGCCCCAGGAGGACCCATGAATAAGATGTTCACCTTACGTCACTCCCTCCCCTTGATTGACTAGCAAGAACAACACAATAGGCGCCGGGAAGCGATACAGACCACTCGCCGGAACCTATCGCCTATTTATTGATAAAACCTTTGTAATGACGTTTGATCAGTTGGCTTTCGATCTGCTTCATCGTATCCAGTGCAACACCGACCACGATCAAGAGGGACGTACCACCAATCTGAACCGTACGCGGAAGACCTGCAAGTGATCCAAAGAACACCGGAAGTACGGAGATCACGGCCAGGAACAGAGCTCCTGTCATGGTCAGACGGGTCATAACCCGGGTCAGATACTTCTCGGTAGCTTTACCAGGACGAATGCCCGGTACATAGCCGCCGTTCTTCTTCATATTATCAGCCATTTGGTTCGGATTCATCTGCACGAAAGTGTAGAAGAACGTGAAACCAATGATCATGAGTACATACAGTACCATTCCAAGCGGGCTGTCATAAGCCAGATTCGCCGTAACCCATTTCGCCCAATTCTGGTGTCCCCAGAAGCTAGCGAGGATAACCGGGAACTGCAGCAGTGACATCGCAAAGATTACCGGAATAACGCCTGCTCCGTTAATCTTGAGTGGAATGTGTGTATTCTGTCCGCCGTACATTTTGTTTCCTACAACACGCTTCGCGTATTGAACCGGAATTTTACGGATACCTTGCTGAATGAATACAACACCGGTAATGATCAGAACCAAAATCAGTAGGATGATGACACCCTTCAGAATGTTCATGAACACTTGACCATCCTGAATGAAGTTCGATTCGATCGTAGTCCGAATGTGCATCGGGATACCAGCAGCGATACCTGCAAAGATAATGATCGAAATACCGTTACCGATTCCGCGTTCCGTAATCTGTTCGCCGAGCCACATCAGGAATGATGTACCTGCGGTAAGCACGATCGCAATAACAACAAAATCGATAAACGTTGCTCCAGGAACCATATCCATGCCATACATACGGTTAAACCCGATGGACATTGCGAATGCCTGGATCAAACCCAATATTACCGTACCATAACGAGTAATTTGAGCCAACTGTTTCTTCCCGTGTTCCCCTTGTTTGTTCCATTCCGCAAACTTTGGAATGACGTCCATCGACAACAACTGTACGATAATGGACGCAGTAATATATGGAAATATCGAAAGGGCGAAGATCGAAAACTGCGATAGTGCGCCCCCCGAGAACGTGTTAAGAAGACCGAACAACTCATTGCCTGCCTGATTCGTCTGGGTAAAAACATCTTTGTTAACACCGGGAACCGGAACAAAGGATCCAATACGGAAGATGATCAGAACGAATAAGGTGAACAAAATACGCTTGCGAAGGTCATCCACACGCCATATATTTTTCAGGGTCTTAAACATTAGATCACCTCGGTTTTACCGCCGGCAGCCTCGATCTTCTCTACCGCAGATTGAGAAAACTTATTAGCTTTTACAGTCAAAGAAACGGTAACTTCACCGTTGCCAAGAATTTTGATTCCGCTCTTTGTATTGTTAACAATACCGCTCTCAACCAAAACTTCTGGAGTCACTTCAGTACCTGCTGCAAAGCTGTTAAGTTCTTCGATGTTCACAATCGCGTACTCTTTCCGAGTTGGGTTTACGAAACCGCGCTTCGGAAGACGACGATACAATGGGTTCTGTCCACCTTCGAAGCCTGGACGTACACCACCGCCGGAACGAGAGTTTTGTCCTTTGTGACCGCGACCCGACGTTTTACCCGTACCGCTACTAGTACCGCGTCCAACGCGCTTGCGCTCTTTGCGGGATCCAGGTGCTGGGCTCAGCTCATGTAACTTCATCGTTCGTTGCACCTCCTTAATATGTCCGGGAATAAACTGCCCGGGATTAACCTTCGATTTCTTTAACAGAAACCAGGTGATTTACTTTCTTAATCATTCCGCGAATTGCAGCATTGTCGCTTTGAACCACGGAATGGTTGATTTTGCGAAGTCCGAGTGTTTTCACGGTTGCACGCTGATCCTCTGGACGACCAATCACGCTGCGTACGAGGGTGATTTCAAGTTTAGCCATGAGATTCCCTCCTTAACCCAACAGCTCTTCGACGGATTTGCCGCGAAGCTTGGCAACATCTTCAACACGCTTCAGGCGGGACAACCCTTCCAAAGTCGCATTGACCATGTTCATGGAGTTCGAAGAACCTAGAGATTTTGTCAAAATGTCGCCTACGCCAGCCAGTTCAAGTACTGCACGAACCGGTCCGCCAGCGATAACCCCAGTACCTTCAGATGCCGGCTTCAACAATACTCGGCCTGCTCCGAAGTGACCTGTTACGAGGTGAGGAATAGTTGTTCCAACAAGTGGAATGTGAATCAGGTTTTTCTTAGCATCTTCAATACCTTTGCGGATTGCATCCGGTACTTCGCCTGCTTTACCGATACCTGCTCCTACCCAACCTTTGCCATCACCGACAACTACCAGTGCACTAAAGCTAAAGCGACGTCCGCCTTTTACAACTTTAGCAACGCGGTTAATGTTTACTACTCTTTCAGTCAGTTCTAAAGTGTTAGGATCTACACGCAAGTCGTTTACCTCCTTTTGAAAATATCTTAGAATTCAAGGCCTGCCTCGCGAGCTGCCTCTGCAAGTGCTTGAATACGTCCATGATACAAGTATCCACCACGATCGAATACGATCACTTTGTAACCTTTGTCTGCAGCACGTTTTGCAACGAGTTCGCCGACTTTACGAGCGGATTCAACGCTTCCGCCGTTCTTGATGTCGTTAGCCAGTTCTTTATCCAGCGTAGAAGCTGATGCCAAAGTCACGCCAGCCACGTCGTCGATCAATTGAGCATAGATGTGTTTCGAAGAACGGAACACGTTCAGACGTGGACGTTCTGCTGTGCCTTGGATTTTCTTACGGACACGCAGGTGTCTTTTCAGACGAGCTTTGTTCTTGTCTTGTTTCGTGATCATGCTTCCATTTCCTCCCTTCAGTTTTGCCTTAAGAGCTTCACTTTTAGACGCATCGGGTAAGTATGGGAGAAGAAGTAAGTTATCCACCAGGTGAATCCCCGGTCAGCTAACTTATTTCTTCTTACCAGCTTTACCTTCCTTACGGATAATGCGTTCACCTTCGTATTTAATACCTTTACCTTTGTATGGCTCAGGCTCACGTACGGAACGAATCTTAGCAGCGTATGCACCTACGCGCTCTTTATCGATACCTCGAACCGTGATTTTTGTGTTTGCCGGTACGTCGAACTCGATACCTGGCTCCGGTGTAATTTCAACTGGGTGGGAGTAACCCACGTTCAGAACGATTTTATCTCCGGATTTGCTTGCACGGTATCCGACACCTACCAACTCAAGGTTTTTCGAGAATCCTTCAGTTACACCGTTGACCATATTCGAGACAACGCTGCGGGTCGTGCCGTGAAGAGAGCGATGTGTTTTGTTGTCGGAAGGACGAACAACATTGATCTCGTTGTTTTCTACTGTAATTTGCATGTCTTTATGCAGTTCACGAGTCAAGGTACCTTTAGGTCCTTTAACAGTGATTACAGTGTTATCCAGTGTGACTTCCACACCGTTTGGAATAGCAATTGGTTTACGACCAATACGGGACATTCATTACACCTCCTATCTTGTGACGTTGATTACCATACGTAGCAGAGAACTTCTCCGCCAGCTTTGGATTGACGAGCTTCTTTGTCGGTCATAACTCCCTTAGACGTGGAGATGATCGCAATACCCAAACCACCAAGTACGCGAGGTACTTCGTTGCTCTTCGTGTAAACGCGAAGACCTGGTTTGCTGATTCTTTTCAGACCTGTGATTACACGTTCGTTGTTGGAACCATATTTCAGGAATACACGAATGATCCCTTGTTTATTGTCTTCCACAAACTCTGCATCACGGATGAAGCCTTCACGCTTCAAAATGTCAGCGATTTGTTTTTTAATCGTCGAAGCAGGCATTTCTACTGTTTCGTGGCGAACCGTGTTCGCGTTACGAATACGAGTTAGCATATCTGCAATTGGATCGGACATAGTCATGTAGGATAAACCTCCTTCCCGTTTATAAACTTCTTACCAGCTTGCTTTTTTCACGCCAGGAATCTGGCCTTTATAAGCTAATTCACGGAAACAAATTCTGCAAATTTTAAACTTCTGCAGTACCGAATGTGGGCGACCACAACGTTCACAACGGGTATATGCCCGTACTTTGTATTTCGGTGTACGTTGTTGTTTAACTTTCATCGAAGTTTTTGCCACTTAGCCTGACACCTCCTAAATAGTTTCGGAGAAAAGGACAACCGTCTTATTTCGCGAAAGGCATGCCCAGTTGAGCAAGCAGTTCACGGGATTCTTCGTCGGTTTTAGCAGTCGTTACGATAACGATGTCCATACCGCGAACTTTATCCACTTTGTCATACTCAATTTCAGGGAAAATGAGTTGCTCTTTCAGACCGAGCGTATAGTTACCGCGTCCGTCAAATGCTTTGGTGGACACGCCTTGAAAGTCACGTACACGTGGAAGTGTAACGTTGAACAGCTTGTCGAGGAAGTAGTACATACGCTCACCGCGCAGTGTTACCTTCACACCGATAGGCATATTCTCACGCAGTTTGAATCCCGCGATGGATTTCTTCGCACGGGTGATAACCGGTTTTTGACCAGCAATCAGCTGCATGTCGTTCACAGCGGAATCAAGCACCTTCGAGTTAGCTACAGCGTCACCTACACCCATGTTGATGACAACCTTCTCGATTTTTGGTACCTGCATTACTGTCTTATAGCTAAACTTCTGCATCAGAGCAGGAGTTACTTCGTTCAAAAAACGTTCTTTCATTCTTGCTGCCATGATTCAAGGACCTCCTTTCTAAACCGTCTTATTTATCGATAACTTCTCCGGATCTTTTAGCTACGCGAACTTTTTTACCGTTGTCCAGTACTTTGTAACCGATACGGGTTACTTTTCCGCTCTTCGGATCAACGTGCATAACGTTCGATACATGGATCGGAGCTTCCTTCTCGATGATACCGCCTTGTGGGTTCATTTGGTTTGGCTTCTGGTGCTTCTTAATCATGTTCACACCTTCAACCAAAACACGATTTTCACGAGGGTACGCTGCGATGACACGGCCTTTTTTGCCTTTGTCTTTACCGCTGATGACGATAACTGTATCATCTTTTTTCACGTGCAGTTTGTTGCTATGGGATTCCAGAACTTTTTTCACTTTAGGCATTCGTTACACCTCCTATGACTAGCCAGTTCAACTATTTATCGGGTTCCCGAAAAGTTACGTCACTTTTTGGGGTGTTATTAGATTACTTCCGGAGCCAAGGAAACGATTTTCATGTAGTCTCTTTCGCGAAGTTCGCGAGCAACTGGTCCGAAAATACGAGTTCCGCGTGGGCTTCTGTCGTCTTTAACAACAACAGCTGCATTCTCGTCAAATGAGATGTAAGATCCGTCTTTACGACGTACAGAACGTTTCGTGCGAACGACTACCGCTCTTACTACATCACCCTTTTTGACAACGCCGCCTGGTGTTGCTTGTTTGACGGAACATACGATCAAATCACCGATTTGAGCTGTACGACGACCAGTACCACCCAATACGCGGATACACATCAGTTCCTTCGCACCGGAGTTGTCAGCAACAGCTAAACGTGTAAATGGTTGAATCATTTAAATTTCCTCCTTCCATCAAAAACTGATCATATCTTAGATGATTACCGCTTTTTCAACCACTTCTACCAATCTCCAGCGCTTGTCTTTGGAGAGAGGGCGAGTTTCCATGATTTTAACGGTATCTCCGATTTGAGCTTGATTGTTCTCATCATGCGCTTTAAATTTTTTCGTGTATTTAATGCGTTTGTGATACAAGTCATGCTTCTTATAAGTTTCAACAGCTACAACAATGGTTTTATCCATTTTATCGCTGACAACTTTACCAATTTGCACTTTACGAGCATTGCGTTCTTCGCTCATTTGTTAGCCTCCTTCCTGAATACAGAACGTCGAGTTTCTGCTTCATTAACTAATCCCAAGTTCTCTTTCACGGATAACGGTTTTAGCACGAGCTATTTCTTTGCGAACGTCACGGATCCGAGTCGGGTTGTCAAGCTGGCCTGTGGCCAATTGAAAACGGAGGTTAAAGAGTTCCTCTTTAAATCCGGCGATTTTTTGCTCGATTTCTGCAGTGGTTAAGTTGCGCAGTTCATTAGCTTTCATTTGCTTCACCACCCACTTCTTCTCGTTTCACAAACTTCGTTTTAACAGGCAGCTTGTGAGCGGCGAGACGCATCGCTTCGCGGGCGATTTCCTCGGACACGCCTCCAAGTTCAAACATGATCTTGCCTGGTTTTACAACGGCAACCCATTTCTCAACGTTACCTTTACCGCTACCCATCCGCACTTCGAGAGGCTTTTGAGTAATCGGCTTATCTGGGAAAATCTTAATCCATACTTTACCGCCACGACGAATGTAACGAGTCATCGCGATACGAGCAGCCTCGATCTGACGGTTCGTGATCCAGCCTGGTTCTGTTGCTTGCAGACCGAATTCGCCGAAGTTCAGTTCAGTACCGCCTTTAGCTTGACCTCTCATATGGCCGCGCTGTTGTTTGCGGTGTTTTACACGTTTTGGTACCAACATGATTAGTTGCCTCCTTCCTGAGCAGCTTGTTTCTTAGCCGTAGGAAGAACCTCTCCACGATAGATCCATACTTTCACGCCGATACGGCCGTAAGTCGTATGCGCTTCTGCTGTACCATAGTCGATGTCTGCACGAAGCGTATGAAGTGGAACAGTTCCTTCACTGTAGCCTTCCGTACGAGCAATCTCGGCTCCGCCAAGACGTCCGCTGACCGATGTTTTAATCCCTTTTGCTCCAGAGCGCATAGTTCTTTGAATCGCTTGTTTCAGTGCACGACGGAAAGATACACGACGTTCCAGCTGTTGTGCAATGCTTTCAGCAACAAGAATAGCGTCCAGTTCAGGGTTTTTGATTTCAGAAATGTTGATGTGAACTTTTTTACCGCCGGCAATTTTAGTCACTTGTCCGCGCAGTACTTCTACTTCGGAACCACCTTTACCGATAACCATACCTGGCTTCGCAGTGTGGATCGTCACGTTCACACGATTAGCCGCTCTCTCGATTTCGATACGGGATACAGCGGAGTCTTTCAATTTATTTTTCAGGTATTCACGGATTTTCACGTCTTCCAGCAAAAGATCACCGAAGTCTTTGCCTGCATACCATTTGGATTCCCAATCACGGATAATACCGATACGGAGTCCTACTGGATTTACCTTTTGGCCCACACGTTTTCCCTCCTTATTTTTCAGCTACCACCAAAGTAATGTGGCTGGTGCGTTTATTGATCCGGCTTGCACGTCCCATCGCACGCGGGCGGAAACGTTTCATAGTCGGTCCCTGGTTGACATAAGCTTGCGTCACAACCAATTTAGTTACATCCAAAGAGTAGTTATGCTCAGCGTTAGCGATAGCCGAGTTCAAAAGCTTCTCAACAACCGGAGATGCAGCTTTCGGAGTGTGACGAAGAATTGCGATCGCTTCGCCGACTTGCTTACCGCGGATCAAGTCAACAACGAGTTGAGCTTTACGAGGAGCAATACGAATCGATCTAGCATGTGCTTTTGCTTCCATATGTTTAACCTCCTCTCAAACAAAGAGCTTCATTAATTATCTTCTTGTTTTCTTATCATCTTCATGACCTTTGTAAGTACGAGTTGGAGCGAACTCACCCAACTTGTGTCCTACCATGTCCTCTGTTACATATACAGGTACATGTTTACGGCCATCGTATACTCCGAACGTGTGACCGATAAATTGCGGGAAAATAGTGGAGCGGCGGGACCAGGTTTTGATCACAGCCTTTTTGCTTGCGGCGTTCATGTCCTCCACTTTTTTGAGCAGATATCCGTCAATAAAAGGTCCTTTTTTCAAACTACGGCTCATATTGAAATCCTCCCTTCACCAAATTGTCTCGTTACCTTCGAGCCTGTCACGAAGTTATGCACAATCGCGCATTACTTCGTGCGGCGGCGAACGATATATTTGTCAGAAGCTTTACCTTTTTTACGTGTTTTGTAACCAAGGGTTGGTTTACCCCATGGAGACATAGGCGATTTACGTCCGATTGGAGCGCGGCCTTCACCACCACCGTGAGGGTGATCGTTAGGGTTCATGACGACACCACGTACTTCAGGACGTTGTCCAAGCCAGCGGCTACGACCAGCTTTACCGATTTTGATCAACTCATGGTCTTGGTTACCCACAGAACCGATAGTTGCACGGCAAACTTTCAGGATGCGACGAACTTCACCGGAAGAAAGACGAACAGTTACGTACTTATCTTCTTTACCGAGAAGTTGAGCTTCTGTACCAGCAGCACGAACCAATTGTCCGCCTTTACCTGGTTTCAACTCGATGTTGTGGATAACGGTACCTACCGGAATGTTTTCCAGTGGAAGTGAGTTACCGATCTTGATGTCAGCACCTACTCCAGATACTACTTGGTCTCCAACTTTCAGACCTTTAGGAGCGATGATATAACGTTTTTCACCATCTACATAGTGAATCAGAGCGATGTTGGAAGTACGGTTCGGGTCGTATTCGATTGTAGCAACGCGACCTGGAATGCCGTCTTTATTCCGTTTGAAGTCGATGATACGGTATTTACGCTTGTGTCCGCCGCCATGGTGACGAACCGTAATTTTACCTTGGTTGTTACGGCCAGCTGTTTTGCTCAGCGGAGCCAACAACGATTTCTCCGGCTGATTCGTGGTGATTTCTTCGAAAGTCGACACGGACATGTTGCGTCGAGCCGGGGATGTCGGTTTATACTTTTTAATAGGCACTGAATTTTCCCTCCTTACTTAAGAAATTCTTATTCAACCGATTCAAAGAACTCGAGCGGTTTGCTGTCTGGAGCCAAAGTCACGATTGCCTTTTTCCATTCGGTTGTGTAACCGGAATAACGGCCATAACGCTTTGGTTTAGCAGGAACACGCATCGTATTCACGTTCGATACTTTAACTTTAAAAATAGATTCGACAGCTTGCTTGATCTCGGTCTTGTTAGCACGGATATCCACTTCAAAAGCATATTTCAGCTCTGCCATGTAGTCAGCCGTACGTTCCGTGATCACCGGGCGCTTGATTATATCGCGTGGGTCTTTCATTACGCGAGCACCTCCTCTACCTTCTGAACTGCTTCCTTCGTAATGATCAGTTGATCGTACGACAGTACGTCAAGAACATTAATGCCGTCAGCCGCTACGAATTTCACACCAGGAATATTACGAGCGGAAAGGGCTACATTATCATCATAGCTTGGAGCAACGATCAGAGCTTTACGGCCTACTTTCAGGTTGCTAAGAATGTTAGCAAACTCTTTCGTTTTCGGCGCATTCAGCGTCAATTGATCCAATACGATAATCGCGTTGTCAATCACTTTGGAAGACAATGCGGATTTGATAGCCAAACGACGAACTTTCTTAGGAAGTTTAAATGTGTAGCTGCGCGGAGTTGGTCCAAATACCACACCGCCGCCTTTCCATTGTGGAGAACGGATCGAACCTTGACGAGCACGGCCAGTACCTTTTTGTTTCCAAGGCTTACGTCCGCCGCCGCGTACTTCAGAACGTCCTTTTACTTTGTGGGTACCACGACGAAGCGAAGCGCGCTGCAACAATACTGCACTGTGCAATACGTGTGCGTTCGGCTCGATGCCGAATACAGCTTCATTCAATTCTACTTCGCCAACTTGGCTACCGCTGACATTATAAAGTGCTACTTTAGGCATTGTTTGTTCCTCCTTTCTTTAGGCGATTATTTCTTCACCGTTTCTTTGATTTGAACGAAACCTTTTTTAGGTCCAGGAATGGAACCTTTTACAAGGATTACGTTACGCTCTGCATCGACTTTAACAACTTCGAGCTTTTGAATCGTAACTGTCTCATTGCCCATGTGACCTGGCAGACGCTTTCCTTTAGGAACACGGTTTGCCTGGATCGAACCCATGGAACCTGGTCTACGGTGATAACGGGAACCGTGAGACATTGGTCCGCGGCTTTGGCCCCAACGCTTGATTACACCTTGGAAACCTTTACCTTTGGAAATACCCGTTACGTCAACAAATTCGCCTTCTGCGAAGACATCAGCCTTCAGCTCTTGTCCAACCTCGACACTCGCGAGGTCAACACCGCGAATTTCGCGAACGTAGCGCTTAGGCGCAGTGTTTGCTTTTTTCGCATGGCCTGCTTCTGGTTTGTTAGATCTGTTCTCTTTCTTATCAGAGAAACCGACTTGAATCGCTTCGTATCCGTCGTTTTCCAGATCTTTCTTTTGAAGAACAACACAAGGACCTGCTTCGATAACCGTTACAGGAATTACAACACCCTCAGGGGTAAACACTTGAGTCATTCCGAGCTTTCTACCTAAGATACCTTTCATGTTGACACCTCTTTTCTCTTCTCTAATTCATTATGCAATGCTTACAGTTTGATTTCGATATCTACACCGGACGGCAGGTCCAAGCGCATCAAGGCATCCACAGTTTGTGGAGTCGGGTTCACGATGTCGATCAAGCGTTTATGTGTACGCATTTCGAACTGTTCCCGAGAATCCTTATACTTGTGCACCGCACGGAGAATGGTAATTACTTGTTTCTCAGTTGGCAGCGGGATCGGACCAGATACACCAGCACCCGAACGTTTTGCTGTCTCAACAATTTTCTCAGCGGATTGATCAAGAACTCTGTGGTCGTATGCTTTCAAGCGAATACGAATTTTTTGCTTTGCCATTTTATTCCCTCCTTCTATCGCCCAATTTGGTATCGGACATACTCCGCGAAAATTTTCCAACCACCCACCTCATGGCAAAGGGGCCGGGTGTGTCGGTAACCTCTCACATCATCGCAACGTCGCAGAACAACATTCACTATTATATATAAAAGATAGGCGTATTGCAAGCACTAATTCATAATTAATATGTATTTGCATCATTAACCGAAAGTTGCAGGACTTGGTTAATAGACTTCATCGCTCACGCATATCATATTGTATGTGATCTCTTCTATATAATAGATAGTTTCGAATCTAAACCGCTAATATCCTTCGGAGCTTGTAATCAGGTTACTCGAACCGATCTCAAATAGGAAAAGAGCCTGATCCAAAGGATCAGACTCTTTTATCAGGACATCACATTGTTACTCGTTACAATACACTGTTGCTATATTCAAGACTGTTCGTAAGCCTTAATTATTTAATGATGCTTGCAACGGAACCAGCACCTACGGTACGGCCGCCTTCACGAATGGAGAACTTAGTTCCTTCTTCAATCGCGATTGGGTTGATCAGGCTAACCGTTACAGTGATGTTATCACCAGGCATAACCATTTCAGAACCCTCTGGCAAGTTGATCACGCCAGTTACGTCCGTAGTACGGAAGTAGAACTGTGGACGGTAGCCAGTGAAGAAAGGCTTATGACGTCCGCCTTCTTCTTTGCTCAGTACGTATACTTGAGCTGTGAACTCTGTGTGTGGTTTAACGGAAGCAGGCTTAGCAAGTACTTGACCGCGCTCGATTTGAGTACGCTCAACACCACGAAGCAATGCACCGATGTTGTCACCAGCTTGTGCGGAATCCAGCAATTTACGGAACATCTCAACGCCCGTAACAACGGATTTCTTAGTTTCTTCAGCGATACCAACGATTTCGATCTCGTCACCAACTTTGATCGTACCACGCTCTACACGACCTGTAGCAACGGTACCACGACCAGTGATGGAGAATACGTCCTCGACAGGCATCAAGAAAGGCTTGTCAGTGTCGCGCTCAGGCAATGGGATGTACTCGTCGATTGTTTTGAACATTTCAACGATTTTTTGTGCCCATTCGCCTTCTGGGTTTTGCAGAGCTTCACGAGCGGAACCACGAGTGATCGGAGTGTCGTCGCCTGGGAAGTCATACTCGCTCAGCAGGTCGCGAACTTCCATCTCAACCAATTCCAAGAGCTCTTCGTCTTCAACCATGTCGCATTTGTTCAAGAATACAACGATGTAAGGAACGCCTACTTGGCGGGACAACAGGATGTGCTCACGAGTTTGCGGCATTGGGCCGTCAGCTGCGGATACAACCAGGATTGCTCCGTCCATTTGAGCAGCACCAGTGATCATGTTTTTAACATAGTCAGCGTGACCTGGGCAGTCAACGTGTGCATAGTGACGAGTATCAGTTTCGTATTCAACGTGGGAAGTTGAAATTGTGATACCGCGCTCGCGCTCTTCTGGAGCCTTGTCGATTTGGTCGAAAGACATTGCAGCACCACCGTAAGTTTTGGACAATACAGATGTGATTGCAGCTGTCAAAGTTGTTTTACCATGGTCAACGTGACCGATAGTACCGATGTTAACATGGGGTTTCGTACGTTCGTATTTAGCCTTTGCCATTTGAACAATTCCTCCTTAAGGGGATATATATGTTAGGCCGGAAGCGGAGTTAACGGGATGTTGGTCCCGCCTCCTATCCAGCAGGTAAAACGTTATTACTCTCCGCCTTTGATCTTGGACACAATTTCATCGGAGATATTCTTAGGAACTTCTTCGTAGTGGGAGAGTTCCATGGAGAACACACCGCGTCCTTGTGTACCGGAGCGAAGGGTAGTGGAGTAACCGAACATTTCGGAAAGAGGTACTTTCGCACGGATAATTTGAGTACCACCACGGGAGTCCATACCTTCGATACGTCCACGGCGGGAGTTCAGCATACCCATTACGTCGCCCATGTATTCCTCAGGCACGGTAACTTCAACTTTCATGATTGGCTCAAGCAGGACAGGCTTACACTTGTCTTTAGCTGCTTTCAGAGCCATGGAACCGGCGATTTTAAACGCCATTTCATTGGAGTCAACATCATGGTAAGAACCGTCAACGATTGTTGCTTTAACGTCAACAAGCGGGAAGCCGGCGAGTACACCGTTCTTCATTTGCTCTTCAATACCTTGTTGTGCTGGACCAATGTATTCTCTTGGTACCGAACCACCGACAACTTTGCTGTCGAATTGGTTACCGCTACCTGGTTCCAGAGGTTCGAACTCAACCCATACGTGACCGTATTGTCCACGACCACCGGACTGACGAACGAATTTACCTTCAACGCGAGCTGGTGCACGGAATGTTTCGCGGTAAGCTACTTGTGGTTTACCCACGTTAGTTTCTACCTTGAACTCACGACGCATACGGTCGATGATGATGTCCAAGTGAAGCTCACCCATACCTGCCAGGATCGTTTGGCCTGTTTCTTCATCAGTATGTGCACGAAGAGTTGGATCCTCTTCCGTCAACTTACCGAGAGCCACACCCATTTTATCTTGGTCAGCTTTTGTCTTAGGTTCTACTGCGATTTCGATAACCGGATCAGGGAAGTTCATGGACTCCAGAATAACCGGGTTTTTCTCATCACATAGTGTATCACCTGTACCCGTATCTTTCAAACCTACGGCAGCTGCGATATCTCCGGCGAATACTTCGGAAATTTCTTGGCGGCTGTTCGCATGCATTTGAAGGATACGACCGATGCGCTCACGCTTACCTTTAGTTGCATTCAGTACGTAAGAGCCGGATTGCAGTACACCGGAGTATACGCGGAAGAATGTCAGCTTACCAACATAAGGGTCCGTAGCGATTTTGAATGCCAAAGCCGAGAACGGCTCTTCATCGGAAGAATGACGGATAGCTTCAGTTCCATCTTCAAGGGTACCCTTGATGTCTGGAACGTCAGTTGGAGCCGGCAAATAATCGATTACGGCATCAAGCATCAGCTGAACGCCTTTGTTACGGTAAGAAGATCCACAGATAACCGGGAAGATCTTAACTTCGACAACACCTTTACGCAGAGCAGCTTTCAACTCAGCGATGGTGATTTCTTCACCTTCAAGATATTTCATTGTCAAGTCTTCGTCAAGTTCTGCTACCTTCTCAACAAGCTCGTTGCGAAGCTCTTCCACTTGATCCTTGAATTCTGCTGGAATTTCGGTTTCTTCGATATTTTGACCGAGGTCATCCTTATACATATAAGCTTTTTCCTCGATAATATCGATGATGCCAATGAAATCATTCTCTGCACCGATCGGAAGCTGAATCGCTACCGCATTCGCTTGCAGACGCTCTCTCATATCTTTAACTACGTTCAAGTAGTCGGCACCGATAATATCCATTTTGTTTACGTATGCGATCCGCGGAACTCCATAACGGTCTGCTTGTCTCCAAACAGTCTCCGACTGAGGTTCAACGCCCTCTTTCGCACTGAATACACCTACTGCCCCATCCAATACACGAAGGGAACGTTCAACTTCTACTGTGAAGTCAACGTGCCCCGGGGTGTCGATAATATTAACGCGATGACCCTTCCAAGAAGCGGTAGTCGCAGCGGATGTAATCGTGATACCGCGCTCCTGCTCCTGCTCCATCCAGTCCATTGTAGCTGCACCCTCGTGAACTTCCCCGATTTTGTGCGTACGGCCTGTATAGAACAAAATCCGCTCTGTAGTGGTCGTTTTACCAGCGTCAATATGCGCCATGATCCCGATATTACGTGTATTTTTCAAGGAGAACTCTCTTGTCGCCATGCGAATAGTCTCCCTTCAAAATTAGAAGTATTAATTAGTTGCTGAATCCTACCAACGGTAGTGAGCAAACGCTTTGTTCGCTTCAGCCATTTTGTGTGTATCTTCGCGTTTCTTAACGGAAGCGCCTGTGTTGTTGGAAGCATCGATGATCTCAGCCGCCAAACGCTCTTCCATGGTTTTCTCGCCGCGGTTGCGGGAGTAGTTTACGAGCCAACGTAATCCAAGGGATGTACGTCTCTCTGGTTTAACTTCGATCGGAACCTGGTAGTTAGCACCGCCGACACGACGAGCTTTAACTTCCAATACTGGCATGATGTTCTTGATAGCTGCTTCAAACACTTCCATCGGATCATTACCAGTACGTTCCTTGATGATGTTGAACGAATTGTAAAGGATGCTTTGAGCAACACCTCTTTTACCATCCAACATGATGCGGTTGATCAGACGAGTTACCAGCTTGCTGTTATACACTGGATCTGGCAGCACGTCTCTTTTAGTTACTGGACCTTTGCGTGGCATGGATATCCCCCTTTCTTCAGTCATGAGTCATGTTACGAAAACATGAGCATCAATTAGCTTTTTGCTTTAGGACGCTTCGTGCCGTATTTGGAACGAGCTTGCATCCGGTTGTTTACACCAGCGGTATCAAGTGCGCCGCGAACGATATGGTAACGTACACCCGGAAGGTCTTTTACCCGTCCACCGCGAACCAATACAACACTGTGCTCTTGCAAGTTATGTCCGATACCCGGAATGTAAGCCGTCACCTCAATGCGGTTCGTCAAGCGAACACGAGCATATTTACGAAGTGCGGAGTTCGGTTTTTTCGGCGTCATTGTGCCTACACGAGTGCATACACCGCGTTTTTGCGGAGCGCTCAAGTCGGTCTCCTCACGTTTCAAAGCGTTAAAACCTTTTTGAAGAGCTGGAGATTTCGATTTGTAAACTTTAGCTTGACGGCCCTTGCGAACCAGTTGGTTAATTGTTGGCATGCTAGCCACCCCCTTCCCGTATTTATCATTCGATTACAAACCCCGTTTAAGTCCACAGACCCAGGCGGTTCATAAAAGAACAAATGAAAAGTTTTTGCCGAGAGAAGTAACGTCTTCTCCAACAAAAACGATTTCTCAAATCATGATTTCAAGACAGCTACCATAGCTGCACCAACTTCAATACCGCATGCTTCTCCAAGCTCTATCATCGTGGGTACATAGTTGATATGCACGCCATTCTTATCACACTCGGATACGACTTTTGAAATCAAACGTTGGTCGCAATCTTCAGCCACATAAACCTCTGTAGCCAAACCGGATTCAACGGCCTTCATCGTTTGTTTGGTGCCAATCTTGATGTGTGCATCCTGTAATCCTTTATCATTAGACATAAGTCATTCCTCCAAAAGAACAGGGAACAAAGAAACTATTCACGCACCTTTGCTATATTAGCATCTGCCCTAATCGATGTCAAGCTATTAAATCAGGAAAAAAGAAACTTTGGGACGAGGAGGTCTTCCGCATCTTAAGATACGGAAATCTCCTCATCACCTGACTGTTTCTTAATCTATAGAAGCTGTTTCGAGTTCCTGACTTTCGTCATTCACATCGTTTTGTCCCTCGAACTTCACGCTGCGATAACGGTTCATACCGGTACCTGCAGGGATCAGTTTACCAATGATAACATTCTCTTTCAGACCAAGCAGCTGATCGACTTTACCTTTAATGGCAGCGTCAGTCAACACGCGAGTCGTCTCCTGGAAGGAGGCTGCTGACAAGAACGAATCCGTTTCGAGAGACGCTTTTGTAATCCCGAGGAGAACTGGTTTAGCAACCGCTGGTTCTTTCCCGGAGAGAATAGCGTCTTTATTAGCTGTCTCGTATTCATGCATATCCACGAAGGAGCCTGGCAGCAGGGTCGTATCTCCCGCATCAACGATACGGAATTTACGCAGCATCTGTCTGATCATAACTTCAACGTGTTTATCATTAATTTCTACGCCTTGGTTACGGTATACGCGTTGAACTTCCTGAAGGATGTAGTTCTGCACGCCACGGATACCTTTGATACGAAGCATTTCCTTCGGATCAATGGAACCATCGGTCAGTTCATCCCCGGCTTCAATTTGCTTGCCTTCGCTTACGCGCAGACGGGAGCCATAGGTAACAGCGTAAACCTTAGTCTCAGCTTCACCTTGTACTTCGATTTCACGACGGTCCTTCGTTTCGCGGATCTCTTTAACCACACCGTCGATCTCACTAATGGTCGCTTGACCTTTAGGATTACGGGCTTCAAAGAGCTCCTGGATACGCGGAAGACCTTGTGTAATATCATCGCCGGCAACGCCGCCTGTGTGGAACGTACGCATCGTGAGCTGTGTTCCCGGTTCGCCGATGGATTGAGCTGCGATAATACCAACCGCTTCACCAATCTCAACATGCTTACCAGTAGCCAGGTTACGACCGTAACATTTTTTGCAGACGCCATAACGCGCACGGCAGCTCAAGATGGAACGAATTTGAAGCTTCTCAACGCCAGCTGCTACGATTTCCTCAGCTTTGTCGGAGTCAATCAATTCGTTACGGTTCACGATGATCTCTTTCGTTTCCGGATGACGGACAGTTTCAAATGCATAACGTCCCTCAATACGGTCGTAGAGATCCTCGATAACTTCTTTACCGTCCTGAATACGGCTAACGGTAAAGCCTTTATCCGTGCTGCACTCATCTTCGCGAACGATAACATCCTGGGCTACGTCAACAAGTCGACGAGTCAAGTAACCGGAGTCAGCGGTACGAAGCGCCGTATCGGCAAGACCTTTACGCGCACCGTGCGTGGACAGGAAGTACTCGAGTACCGTCAGTCCTTCACGGAAGTTCGATTTGATTGGGAGTTCGATGATACGACCCGACGGGTTCGCCATCAGACCCCGCATACCGCCGAGCTGAGTGATCTGCGATTTGTTACCCCGTGCTTTGGAATCTACCATGAGCATGATGGAGTTAAAGCGGTCCATCGATTTCATGAGTACATCCGTGATATCGTCCTTGGTCTTGGACCAGATATCGATAACACGATCATAACGTTCTTCATTCGTAATCAAGCCGCGGCGATATTGGTTCGTTACCACTTTAACCTTCTCATCGGACTCTTTCAAAATTTCATTTTTCTCGTCAGGGACGATAACGTCGGATACCGCAACCGTTACGCCTGCTCGAGTGGAGTAGGTGAAACCGAGCTGCTTGATTTTATCCAAAATCACAGAGGTTTCCGTTGTATGGTACGTTTCGAAGCAGCGTGCAATGATGGAACCCAGATATTCCTTACCAACAGCACCGCTGATTGGCAGTTCCTGAATCACTTTTTGAATATCTGCACCCTTCTCGTATACGAAATACTTCTCAGGCGTGCCTTGCAGAAGGTTCGTACGAGTCGCTTCATTGATGTACGGGAAGCTGGCAGGGAAAATCTCGTTAAAGATAATCCGGCCGATCGTCGTAATCAAAATCGCATCCTGCTGTTTTTCCGTAAAGCTGGTTTTGCCCAAGGCTTTAACCGGAATCGCTACGCGTGCATGCAGACCAGCTGCTTCACGCTGATAAGCGGAAACCGCTTCGTTCACGCTGCCCAGAATCATGCCGGTACCTTTTTCTTCCTTGTTATCCATAGTCAGATAGAAGGAACCCAGTACCATATCCTGAGAAGGCGTGACAACCGGCTTACCGTCTTTCGGGTTCAAAATGTTACCCGATGCCAGCATCAAAAGACGTGCTTCAGCTTGAGCTTCAGCTGACAAAGGAACGTGAACCGCCATTTGGTCACCGTCAAAGTCAGCGTTATACGCTGTACATACGAGCGGGTGAAGACGGATCGCATGGCCCTCAACCAGAATCGGTTCAAATGCTTGAATACCGAGTCTGTGAAGCGTCGGTGCACGGTTCAGAAGAACCGGATGCTCTTTAATAACCTCTTCGAGCACATCCCATACTTCTGGACTTACACGTTCTACTTTGCGCTTCGCACTCTTGATATTATGTGCAAGGCCTTTGTTGACCAGTTCTTTCATAACAAACGGCTTGAAGAGCTCAAGCGCCATTTTCTTAGGCAGACCGCATTGATACATTTTCAGGTAAGGACCTACAACGATAACGGAACGACCGGAATAGTCAACCCGTTTACCGAGCAAGTTCTGACGGAAACGTCCTTGTTTACCTTTCAGCATGTGGCTGAGGGATTTAAGCGGACGGTTACCAGGACCTGTGACCGGACGACCGCGGCGGCCGTTATCGATCAGTGCATCGACAGCTTCCTGCAGCATGCGCTTCTCGTTCTGAACGATAATATCCGGCGCGCCGAGATCCAGCAGTCTTTTCAGACGGTTGTTCCGGTTAATAACACGACGGTACAGATCGTTCAAGTCGGAGGTCGCAAAGCGTCCACCATCAAGTTGAACCATCGGGCGAAGCTCCGGCGGAATGACCGGCAGCACATCCATGATCATCCACTCCGGATTGTTGCCGGAGTTACGGAACGCCTCAATTACTTCCAGGCGTTTGATGGCCCGGTTGCGGCGCTGACCCTGTGCAGTGCGCAATTCTTCCTTAAGGAACTCAAGCTCTTTGTCAATGTCGATGTCTTGAAGAAGTTTCTTAACCGCTTCAGCACCCATGCCTGCTTGGAATCCGTAACCGTACTTCTCACGGTAGCTGCGATATTCCTTCTCGGACAACAGTTGCTTCTTCTCCAGCGGTGTATCTCCCGGATCGGTTACAACATAAGATGCGAAGTAAATGATCTCCTCCAGAGATCGTGGGGACATATCCAGAGCCAGACCCATACGGCTTGGAATGCCTTTGAAATACCAAATATGCGATACAGGAGCCGCAAGTTCGATATGACCCATCCGTTCACGACGGACTTTAGCGCGTGTTACTTCAACGCCACAGCGATCGCAGACTACTCCTTTATAACGGACACGCTTATACTTACCGCAGTGACATTCCCAGTCCTTCTGCGGACCGAAAATCCGCTCACAGAACAAGCCTTCTTTCTCCGGCTTCAATGTACGGTAGTTAATCGTTTCCGGCTTCTTCACCTCTCCGCGAGACCAAGAGCGAATTTTTTCCGGTGAAGCAAGACCGATTTTCATGTACTCAAAATTGTTAACGTCCAACAAGGAGCAACCCTCCTCAACCTAGTCCTATTTATGTGCTATACGACCATAACACCACCGCCGACTTATAAGCCGACGGGGGTGAATGATTGACCGTTATTCCACTCCGACTTCAGTGCCTTCCAAGTTAAGGCTCAGTTTATCACCTTGAGCATCGTCTTCGTCATCGAGTTCTTTCATCTCGATTTCCTCTTCATTCTCGCTCAGGATTTTGACATCCATACCGAGAGACTGAAGCTCTTTAATCAATACCTTGAACGATTCAGGAACACCCGGTTCCGGAACATTCTCGCCTTTGACGATGGATTCGTAGGTTTTCACCCGGCCGACCACGTCATCCGACTTGACGGTAAGAATTTCTTGCAGCGTATAAGCAGCACCGTAAGCTTCAAGTGCCCACACTTCCATCTCACCGAAGCGCTGTCCACCAAACTGAGCTTTACCACCCAGCGGCTGCTGCGTAACGAGAGAGTATGGTCCCGTAGAACGGGCGTGAATTTTATCATCAACCATGTGCGCGAGCTTGATCATGTGCATGACGCCGACGGTAACTTCACGTTCAAAACGTTCACCCGTCCGTCCGTCGTACAATACGGTCTTACCATTGCGCTGCATGCCTGCTTCTTCCATCGTATCAAACACGTCATACTCGCTTGCACCGTCAAATACCGGTGAAGCCACGTGAATGCCGAGCTGGAGCGCAGCCATACCCAAGTGAACCTCGAGCACCTGACCGATGTTCATCCGTGATGGAACCCCTAGAGGATTCAACACAACTTGAACCGGCGTGCCATCTGGCAGGAACGGCATATCTTCTTCAGGCAAAATACGGGCAACGACACCTTTGTTACCGTGACGTCCGGCCATTTTGTCACCTTCGGAGATTTTACGTTTCTGTGCGATGTAAACACGAACCAGTTGGTTAACGCCCGGCGGCAATTCGTCACCGTTCTCACGTGTAAACACCTTCACGTCTACGATGATTCCGTCACTACCGTGAGGAACGCGCAGCGAGGTATCGCGCACTTCGCGAGCCTTCTCACCGAAGATCGCATGCAGGAGACGCTCTTCAGCCGTCAGCTCGGTCACACCCTTAGGCGTTACCTTACCTACGAGAATATCTCCGGC
Source organism: Paenibacillus sp. FSL W7-1332 (assembly GCF_037969785.1). Taxonomy (NCBI): domain Bacteria; kingdom Bacillati; phylum Bacillota; class Bacilli; order Caryophanales; family Paenibacillaceae; genus Paenibacillus; species Paenibacillus sp. FSL W7-1332. The sequence goes on from NZ_CP150209.1 coordinate 6,761,219, forward strand.
GCTGATTTCGGCACCGATGCGGATAATTCCGCGCTCGTCAAGGTTCTTCAGTGCTTCTTCACCTACGTTAGGAATATCACGCGTAATTTCTTCCGGTCCGAGCTTCGTGTCACGAGCTTCGGATTCGTACTCCTCGATATGAATCGAAGTGTACACATCCTCTTTGACCAGTTTCTCGGAGAGAAGAATCGCATCCTCGTAGTTGTAACCTTCCCAAGTCATGAACGCAACAACGACGTTGCGGCCCAGTGCCAATTCGCCCATCTCCGTGGATGGACCGTCTGCGAGAATGTCACCTTTTTTGATGACATCGCCGCGTTTAACGATTGGACGCTGATTGATGCATGTTCCTTGGTTCGAGCGCATAAATTTGTGTAATTTATGTTTAATAAGATCGCCTTTGACTTCTTGTCCGTCGACATTTTCCACACGGCGGACCCAGATTTCATTAGCGGATGAACGTTCAATAATCCCGTCATGTTTGGATACAATACATACACCGGAGTCTTTCGCAGACTTGTGTTCCATTCCGGTTCCGACGAGCGGAGCTTTAGGAATAAGAAGCGGAACAGCCTGCCGCTGCATGTTGGATCCCATCAGCGCGCGGTTGGAGTCATCGTTCTCAAGGAACGGAATGAGCGCCGTCGCTACCGACACGACCTGCTTAGGCGATACGTCCATGTAGTCTACACGGTCGCTCGGCATAGGAAGGATGTTATCGGACTGCTTGTTATAACGGACGATAACCATTTCGTCAGCGAAGGTACCATCTTCGTTGAGCTCGGCGTTCGCCTGGGCAACGATGTAGTTATCCTCTTCGTCTGCAGTCAGGTAATCGATTTGGTCCGTTACTTTACCGGTCTTCGGATCCACCCAACGATACGGAGCTTCAATGAAGCCATATTCGTTGATGCGCGCAAACGTCGACAAGGAGTTGATCAGACCGATGTTCGGTCCCTCCGGGGTCTCGATCGGACACATACGGCCATAGTGACTGTGGTGAACGTCCCGCACTTCAAAGCCCGCACGCTCACGAGTCAAACCGCCGGGTCCGAGAGCAGACAGACGACGTTTATGCGTCAGTTCCGCAAGCGGGTTGGTCTGATCCATGAACTGCGACAGCTGGGAGCTTCCGAAGAACTCTTTAATCGATGCGATAACCGGACGTATGTTGATAAGCGCCTGCGGCGTAATCACGTTTGCATCCTGAATCGACATTCTTTCACGAACGACACGTTCCATCCGGGACAAACCGATACGGAACTGATTTTGAAGCAATTCGCCTACGGAACGCAGACGACGGTTACCCAGGTGGTCAATATCATCCGTATTGCCAATCCCATGCAGCAGGTTGATGAAATAGCTGATGGAAGAAATGATATCTGCCTGTGTAATATGCTTCACCGATTTATCAATGTTTGCGTTCGCTATGACCTTCACGACTTTGGCATCCTCAATCGGAGAGAATACATCGATCGTTTGCAGCGGGATATCCTCGCTGTCCATCACACCGCCGGTAACATGATAGTTCTTGAAGCCTACGCTCTTCTCAAGGTAAGGCATGATCTCGTCCAAAAGACGGCGGTCTACGGTTTGACCAGCTTCTGCAATGATCTCACCCGTATCGATGTCTATCAAACTCTCTGCCAAACGCTGATTAAAGAGGCGGTTCTTAATATGAAGCTTCTTGTTGATCTTGTAGCGACCAACGTTAGCCAAATCATAACGCTTCGGATCGAAGAAACGGGCAACGAGAAGGCTCTTCGCATTCTCCAGTGTTGGCGGCTCGCCCGGACGAAGACGTTCATAGATTTCGATGAGCGCTTTTTCCGTGGAGTCGGTGTTGTCTTTATCCAGCGTATTTTGAATATATTCATCATTGCCCAGAAGATCCAGAATCTCGGCATCTGTACCAAAACCAAGTGCACGTAAAAGTACCGTTACAGGGATTTTACGGGTACGGTCGATCCGGACATAGATAATGTCCTTCGCGTCCATCTCCAGTTCAAGCCAAGCGCCGCGGTTAGGGATAACTGTTGCAGTGTACGTCGTCTTACCGTTTTTATCCACTTTTGTGCTGAAATAGACGCTGGGAGAGCGAACCAACTGGCTGACAATAACCCGTTCGGCACCATTGATAATGAATGTTCCGGTTTCCGTCATTAACGGGAAGTCTCCCATGAACACTTCCTGCTCCTTGACCTCGCCGGTCTCCTTGTTAATGAGCCGGACTTTCACGCGGAGCGGCGCCGCATAAGTAACGTCGCGTTCTTTCGCGTCATCGACGGTGTATTTCGGTTCTCCAAGGCTGTAGTCAATGAACTCTAGCACCAAATTACCTGTGAAATCCTGAATCGGCGAGATGTCCTGGAACATTTCGCGGAGTCCTTCCTCCAAAAACCATTCATAAGATTTTTGTTGGATTTCAATCAGGTTCGGAACTTCGAGTACCTCGTTAATACGAGCATAACTTCGCCGAGTGCGTCGACCATATTGAACAAGATGTCCTGCCAACTTAAACTCACCCCTCATGTCTACTCACTTTAAAAATTTCATTGCGAACCTCTGTTTGTAACACTATAATGGAACATACAGAGGACACTCCCATAAATAGAGAAAAGCCCTTATCGAATACCTTTTCGAAAAAAGAGCAGCTTATCCATGGTTATGATAATCATCTCATATCCTGTAGATTTGCCCAAAATGTACATATTATACGTCAATATGATCGACTTTATGCATCTTTCCACACATTAAGTCTTGACATTTCAGCCAACTAAAGACAAAGAGACCATCCTAATACTGACATTTTATAATAATACCATACCAGCATACCCAAGTCAACAGCCTAGTCGAACTATTTTAAGAAGATTTCGTCGCTTTGAATATCCGGTATCCTTTATCCTTCGTTACTTCCTCGACCTGATGAAATAGACTCTCCAGCTTCGCTTTCGCTGAAGGCGCGCCTTGCTTCTTCTGAATCACAACCCACAGCTGCCCATCCTCACGCAGATGCTTCCACGCTTCTTCGAATATGGCATGAACCGTCTCTTTCCCGGCACGAATCGGCGGATTGGTGAGAACCACGTCGAATTGCTGACCCTGCACCGCAGCAAACAAATCACTCTCCAAGATGGTCACATTGGATATACCATTACGTTTCGCATTCTCCTTGGCTAATTCGACAGCACGGCTATTAATGTCGATCATCGTCACATGGCCCTGCGCAGCCATTTTTGCCGCTGACAGACCGATCGGACCATATCCGCAGCCTACATCCAATACTTCAGCATGCTGGTTAAAGTTCATAACCTCTATTAAAACCTTGCTGCCATAATCCACGCCGCTCTTAGAGAATACGCCCGCGTCACTGATAAAGTTGAAAGTCTGCCCCCGAAGCTCCGTCTTTAACTCCTTACGGTCATGAGCAATTTCCGGCTGATTCGAGTAATAATGTTGATTCGGCATCATTTCCTCCGTCTTGAATCAAAGTCTGCCCGCCTAAGATATTTCGCTCTTAAGCGCTCTTATCCCAGTATAACCTTTCTTGCGGAGAATCAGTACCATGTGATCTCCCCGCCACAATAACAAACCCCTTGAACAAATATTCAAGGGGTTTGATTCTTGCTGACGTGAATCTCAAGAAGTTAATTACTTAACTTCTACGGATGCGCCTGCTTCTTCCAATTTAGCTTTAACAGCTTCTGCTTCTTCTTTAGCCACTTTTTCTTTCAATGGTTTTGGAGCGTTGTCAACCAGTTCTTTTGCTTCTTTCAAGCCAAGACCTGTGATTTCGCGAACCACTTTGATTACGTTGATTTTGGACGCGCCTGCGCTAGTCAGGATTACGTCAAATTCGGATTGCTCAGCAGCTTCAGCTGCACCAGCGCCACCTACAACAGCTACTGGAGCTGCAGCAGTTACACCAAATTCTTCTTCGATTGCTTTTACGAGATCGTTCAGTTCCAGAACGGACATACCTTTAATTGCTTCCAAGATTTGCTCTTTGCTCATTTAAGTTGAACCTCCATTTATTATTAAGATTTTATAGTTGTTGTTACACAGCTTCAGCAAGACAAAGCTTATGCGCCTTGTTCTTCCTTCTCAGCAACAGCCTTAACTGCAAGCGCGAAGTTGCGCACTGGAGCTTGAAGCACGCTGAGGAGCATGGAGAGGAGACCTTCGCGGGACGGAAGTTCTGCCAGAGCTTTGATTTCGCTCTCTCCGATTACACGGCCTTCTACTACGCCGCCTTTCAATTTCAACGCGTCGTTTTTCTTAGCAAAATCGTTAAGGATTTTTGCTGGAGCGACAGCGTCATTGGTACCAAATGCAACAGCTGTTGGACCAGTCAAGACTTCGTCCAGATCAGTCAGCTCTGCTGCCGCAGTTGCACGGCGAAGCAGCGTGTTTTTCAGTACTTGGAACTCGACGCCAGCTTCACGAAGCTGTTTACGAAGTTCAGTTACTTGCGCAACGTTCAGTCCGCGATAGTCAGCAACTACTGTCGATACGCTCTCGCGCAGCTTAGCAGCAACGACATCAACCGCTTCTTGTTTCGCTTGAATCACTTTTGCGTTTGCCAATGATTACACCTCCTGGTTGTATTAGTAGCGTAAGAGCACCAAGCTCTCCGCTCTTCCTACGGGCACTAAAAAAGCCTCCGTAGAATCACGAAGGCCTGATGAATCATCATTTGGCCGGAGTAACCGGACAAATTGTTGACGTTCTATCATAACACCTCGGTAGGAAATTAAGCCTGCTTAGGGCACCTACTGTCTACGGTAAGCATATTCAACTTTAAGGGTCAGTCTCGAAGACTCACAACTGTTACATAATATCAAACCTCATTGACCAAAGTCAATGGTAATATTATCTGTAGACGGTTGTGTTCACGCGAGCGCTTGGTCCCATTGTCGAGGAAACAGCGATGCCTTTCAGGTATACACCTTTAGCAGCAGCTGGTTTCGCACGATTCAATGCATCGATGAGAGCTTTGAGGTTCTCATTCAATTGAGCTGCATCGAAAGACACTTTACCGATCGGCGCGTGAATTTGACCTGCTTTGTCCAGACGGTACTCGATTTTACCGGCTTTGATTTCTTGAACAGCCTTAGCAACATCGAATGTAACCGTACCAGCTTTAGGGTTAGGCATCAGGCCTTTACCACCGAGCAGACGGCCAAGTTTACCGACTTCACTCATCATATCAGGTGTAGCTACGCAGACATCGAACTCGAACCAGCCTTGTTGGATTTTGTTGATCATGTCCTGATCGCCAACAAAATCAGCGCCAGCAGCTTCTGCCTCTTTCGCTTTTTCACCTTTTGCAAATACCAGAACGCGTTGTGTTTTACCTGTGCCGTGAGGCAAGACAACAACACCACGAACAGCCTGGTCTTGTTTACGTGGGTCTACACCCAAACGTACAGCCGCTTCAACAGTTTCGTCGAATTTGGCAGTTGCAGCCTTCTTCACAAGCTCTACAGCTTCCAAAGGCTCATAAGTTGCTTCGCTGTCAATCAGCTTCGCAGCTTCAACGTATTTCTTACCGTGTTTAGCCATGTTTGTTTTCCTCCTTTGTGGTGTTAGCGGAAATTCCTCCCACATAATCCGAACCTAGTTCGGTTTCAATCAAAAGACAATTAGTCTTCGATTGTGATACCCATACTACGGGCAGTACCTTCTACCATCTTCATTGCAGCTTCAACAGATGCAGCGTTCAGGTCAGGCATTTTTGTTTCAGCGATTTGACGAACAGCGTCACGCTTAACAGTAGCAACTTTCTTCTTGTTAGGCTCGCCGGATCCTTTTTCGATCTTAGCAGCCACACGAAGCAGAACAGCAGCCGGTGGAGTTTTAGTGATGAACGTAAAGGAACGATCTTCAAACACCGAAATTTCAACCGGAATGATCAGACCAGCTTGATCAGCAGTACGTGCGTTGAACTCTTTACAGAATGCCATGATGTTGACACCCGCTTGACCCAATGCAGGACCTACTGGAGGAGCCGGATTCGCTTTACCTGCAGGAATTTGCAGTTTCACAATCTTGATAACTTTCTTAGCCATGGTTGACACCTCCTTGCATCAATAGTGGTAGCGGACGCTTTGACACGCCCTCCCACAAGAAACCTGAAGAATTAAATCTTCTCCACTTGAGTATAATCCAACTCCAGCGGGGTTTCCCGTCCAAACATGTTGACGTGAACTTTCAACTTGCTCTTTTCAGCCAAAATCTCTTCCACGGAGCCCACAAAATTCGCAAAAGGACCAACCTTGATACGAACGGATTCCTTGATGTCGAATTCGATCTTCGGTTTCGGTTCTTCCATGCCCATATGCTTCAGAATCTGTTCTACTTCTTCTGGAAGCAAAGGCGTCGGTTTAGAACCGGACCCTGTCGAACCAACAAAACCGGTCACTCCTGGTGTATTGCGGACAACATACCAAGAATCATCGGTCTGAATCATTTCGACCAAGACATATCCCGGGTAAACTTTACGCATGACGGTTTTTTTCTTGCCGTCTTTGTTTACGATTTCTTCTTCCATCGGAACAAGAACGCGGAATATTTTGTCCTCCATGCCCATGGACTCGACACGTTTTTCCAAATTGGCTTTGACTTTATTCTCATACCCAGAGTAGGTATGAACTACGTACCATCTTTTTTCCATATCAAGCCACCTGGGACCCTTCTAAATTATCGCTTCGATCACAGCGGAAATACCGATGTCTACAACCCAAAAATAAATCGTGACAAACACAATGGTGCCGAGAACAATTAAAGTATAGTTCGTCAGTTCTTTACGATTGGGCCAGCGAACTTTTTTAAGTTCCGCCCAGCTTTCAGAGAAAAAGGAAAACAGAGACTTGAAACCACGTTTCACGCCGACTACACCTCCAAAAGAAAACTATCTGGTTTCGCGATGAGGAGTTTGCTCGTTACAGAACTTGCAAAATTTCTTCATCTCCATGCGGTCGGGGTGATTTCGCTTGTTTTTGGTGGTTGTGTAGTTTCTTTGTTTGCAGCTTGTACAAGCCAAAGTGATAATTACCCGCATGATGTGCACCTCCCGAAGACGTCCTTCTTTGTCAGAAGAATCGATATTGATCCTAGTAGAAACAACCTTGTTCTCATCGAAACCCGGTTATTTCTGCGAGATGAATAAAACCGTTGTTCCAAAAGCTGTAACAACGATCCATTCATAAAACACGCGAATTTAGGCCTACCTAAAACACTTTATCACAAGGATAGCGCCATTTCAAGCCTTTTTCTCTCTGATTGCGGGCTGCAATAAATGCCATTGCCAGCTAAACCAGGGAATGAGTCCCCGGAATATTGTAAACATCTCGCTGTAAAAAACTGTGGCGTTTCACAGTCTTTGTCCATCCTGCATAGCATTTAGTCTATATCCAGTATGTTCAATCTTCCAAGAGATGAAACACCAAATATTACACATTTTGCGTTTTGCGAAAATGGACATCTTGGAATTTCGTCCTATCATATCTGCCAGCTAAAAATAAATGGCGACAAAGTATAAAAAAGATCCTTCGCCGGCCATCCTGATTCAATAACGATCAGGCAATTAAAAAAAGGCTCTGATTGAGCCTTCTGCTTCTTATCCGACACTTGCTATTAATTATCCCTGACTTCCAGATAACGTTCAAGCTTTCGCTTTACTCGCTGGAGTGCATTGTCAATCGATTTTACATGACGCCTTAAATCTACCGCAATCTCTTGATAGGATCGACCGTCCAAATAGAGCATCAGGACTTTCCGTTCCAGCTCGCTTAAGATCTCTGACATCTTGTCTTCCAGGCCGACAAATTCCTCTTGATTGATGATCAGTTCCTCCGGATCGCTTACCGCAGTACCGCAAATGACATCCAGCAGCGTACGGTCCGAATCCTCATCATAAATCGGCTTGTCCAATGAGACATACGAATTGAGCGGAATATGCTTCTGTCTCGTAGCGGTCTTAATTGCCGTAATGATCTGCCTGGTAATGCAGAGCTCGGCAAAGGCCTTGAACGAGGACAGCTTATCCCCTTTAAAATCACGAATTGCCTTGTACAGCCCGATCATGCCTTCCTGGACAATATCTTCCCGGTCAGCGCCAATCAGAAAATAGGAGCGGGCTTTAGCACGTACAAAATTCCGGTATTTATTGATCAAATACTCCAGCGCCCCGCTATCACCCTCGCGGACCGCCTCGACAATGTCTTCATCGCTTATCACATCATACCCTGACAACATGACTTCCTTGAGGTCCACACTCAATAGAATCCCTCCGGCCCGGAACGCACGGTAGCCCGTCACTCGCTTGAAATATATGACAAGTATATATGATGTCTACTAGACCGTCAACTACGTTCTACCTAAAATAGACCGATAATAACATTTAATGTAAACTTTTTCATAGATTCATATACCGTTTTCATTCTCCAAATGAGCCGACCTCTCGTCCCTATTGTGTAAAACAGTTCTATTCCCTTCGCCAGCGCTCGAACGCCTGTCTCACATCCGGCGGCAGCTTCCCGTCAAGTGTATTCCTGCTCTTGGTCTGCTCTTTCGTTATTTTTTGCTTCACTTCGCGCTCACTTTGCTCCACCTCGTTAAGCAATTCCCGGGCGGACAGCCGGAGTGCTCCCCGAGCAAAAATCACGTGCTGCTCAATTAAATCGCTGGTCGCCACATAAATTTTACGCCGACGGTGGCTAAACTCCCCGACTAGCCGTTCAATGCACTCATCGGCGGTTTCTTTCTCCTTCGTAAAAAACACCTGAACCTTGCCTTGCGTGTAGGATTTCCCCAGTCCAGGAACACGGTATGCGTCAAAAATCACCACGACTCTGAGGCCTGAGAACGCCTGGTAATCCGCTAATTTCTCCAGCAGCATGTCTCGCGCTTCATGCATGCTGCTATTGGCGAGCTTCGCAAGATATGGCCAGCCGCCGATCATATTATAACCGTCGACCAGCAGCACATCCCGCCAATCGGCCATCATTGCTAACCTTGAAGGCGGCGACGGCGAAGCACTTCGTACATAACGACACCTGCGGCTACCGAGGCATTAAGCGAGTTGATCTTTCCGGCCATCGGCAGTTTCACAAGCACATCGCATTTCTCACGGATCAGACGCCCCATCCCTTTATTCTCATTACCGATAACGATAGCAACCGGCCCGTCAAAAACCTCGGTGTCATACAATTCCTGAACGGCATCAACAACGGTCCCGACAACCCACACACCCATTTCCTTCAGCTGATCGATGGTTTGGCCCAGATTGGTCACCCTAGCTACGGGCACATACTCCACTGCGCCGGCGGATGTTTTGGATACCGTTGCCGTTACTTGGGCGGATCTGCGCTTAGGCAGTATGACGCCATGAGCACCCGTGCAGTCTGCCGTCCGGAGAATCGAGCCCAGATTGTGCGGATCCTCGATCTCGTCGAGAAGCAGCAAGAAAGGCGGTTCGCCTTTTTCCTCTGCAACTTTCAGCAAATCCTCCACTTCCACATAAGCATAGGGTGCCGCTTGGGCAACCACGCCTTGATGCTGAACTCCCGGAACCATCTGATCCAGCTTGCGTTTGTCCACATGCTGAATGACAATACCCAGTTTCTTCGCTTCCGCGATGATCGGCAGGGTCAGGTGCTTTTGCGCATTTTCGGCAATCCATATTTTGTTGATCGTACGTCCTGATTTGAGCGCTTCCGTTACGGAGTGCTTACCAGCTACTACTTCCTCTTCTTGCAACATGTAGTTCTCCTCCTGCATATCAGCCGGCGTCCCCTCGCGGAAACACCGGCTGTATCGTTTCAATGTGATGCGATATTGTCTAACGGTCTATTTAATAGACCCCTCAATATACTCGATGCTCTTCCCTATGAGCTCACGGAGCCGGTCCTGCTCACCCGTATAATATAAATACCCAACCAGCGTCTCAAATGCCGTTGCATGCCGGTATTCGAGGACGTCGGCATTTTTGGGGATGCTGCCAGATTTGGCGTTGCGTCCCTGACGCACAATATCGCGCTCTTCTTCCGTCAACTCCGGATCCAGATAAGCCAATATTCGGCTCTGTGCCTTCGCCGACACAAATCCTGTTGCCGAACGGTGCAAGTGATGGGGGCGGAGATTCGCTCTCGATATCAAAAACTGCCGCACCGCCACCTCATAAATGGCATCTCCGATATAGGCAAGCACGATGGGCGGGATTAACCGGGCCGGCTTCGACGGCGGAAAATCGAACCAGCCTACTGCGGGATCATGAAACTCAGGCCCGCTCATTTACGCCGCCAGCGCATACCCTGCGCCGTATCCTCAAGCACGATGCCTTCATCCGCCAGCTTGTCGCGGATTTCATCCGCTCGGGCCCAGTTTTTATTCTTCCGGGCTTCGACACGTTCGGTAATCAGAGCTTCAATCTCCTCATCCAGCAACTCATCCGTGCCTGTATTTACGATGCGCAGCACGCCGTTCATTTCGTTGAAAGCGCGCAGCACTTCATGCAGGTCCGCCGCAGGAATCGAGGCTTCCTTCAACAGCTGATTCGCCTCGCTGGCCCATTGGAACATGGCGGTGATGGCGTCCGGCGTGTTGAAATCATCCTGCATCTTCTGATGAAATTCGACAAGGACGGCCGATATTTTATCCGCAACTTCCTGGCTTACGGTATCGTCCTTCGAACCGATCGCGGTACTCAATCGATGCTCGATATTAGCCGCCGCATTCGCCAGACGTTCCACGCTGTTCTGCGCCTGCTCCATCACCTCATCGCTATAATTCAGCGGGTTGCGGTAATGGGTGGACAACATGAAATAGCGGATAGCTTCTTTTGTATATTGTTCACGAAGTTCCTTAACCAATACACCATTGCCTAACGATTTCGACATTTTCTCGTTATTGATGCGGATATATCCATTGTGCATCCAATAGTTCGCCAGCGGTTTGCCTGTCAGTGCCTCCGACTGCGCAACTTCGCATTCATGGTGCGGGAACTGCAGGTCCTGGCCGCCGCCATGGATATCCAGCGTATCCCCGAGATAACGACGGGCCATGGCGGAGCACTCAATATGCCAGCCTGGACGGCCGTCGCCCCAAGGACTGCTCCAGTAGATCTCTCCAGGCTTCGCGGCTTTCCATAGAACAAAGTCTTCCGGATTTTCTTTCCGCTTATCCACCTCAATCCGGATACCGAATTGCAGCTCATCGAGATTTTGCTGGGACAGCTTCCCGTAATCGTCAAACTTGCGGGTCCGGTAGAATACATCTCCTCCGTTCTCATAAGCAAAGTCGCGGTCAATGAGTTCCTGGATGAATTCGATAATGCTCTCCATATTGTCCGTTACCCGCGGATTCAATGTCGCTCTTGGTATGCCAAGACCGTCCAGATCCTCGTAATAGGCGTTAATAAACTTATCCGCGACCTCCGGAACGGTCGTCCCGGTTTGCTCCGCTTTCCGGATCATTTTGTCATCCACATCCGTAAAGTTCACCACGTAATTCACATCATTACCCTGGTTCTCAAAGTAAGCTCGAACCACGTCGAAAAAGATCATCGGCCGAGCATTCCCGATATGGATATAATCGTACACGGTAGGACCGCACACGTAGATCTTTACCTTCCCGGGTTCCTGAGCAACAAACGTTTCTTTCATGCGGGTTAGCGTGTTATAGATTTGCAGTGCCATAGGGTATCATCTCAATCCTTTCATTCCATCGCTTATTATTCCTTCACGGCTTACGGGCTTACTCTTCTTTGGCCGAAGTCACAACGGCCTCGGATACCATGCCTTGAGGCTGGTTTCGTTTGCTCTCATGAAGCTCCGCCCGGAGCTGATCGATCTCCTTCTGCATCGAGCGGAGCATATCAACAATCGGATCGGGCAGATTCGTGTGATCCAGCCGGTCGCGCACCCGCTCCCCGTTCTGTTTCACGATTTTTCCCGGATTGCCGACAACGGTGCTGTTTTGGGGAACAGGTCTTAAAACGACTGCATTGGAACCAATGTTACAGTTATCCCCAATCGTAAAGGAACCTAGCACTTTCGCCCCCGAACCGATGACCACGTTGTTGCCGATGGTCGGGTGCCGCTTGCCTTTTTCCTTACCGGTTCCACCAAGCGTAACCCCCTGGTAGATCACCACGTCATCCCCAATCTCACAGGTCTCTCCAATGACAACCCCCATCCCATGGTCAATGAACAGCCGCTGCCCGATACGGGCTCCCGGATGAATCTCGATCCCTGTCATAAACCGGCTGAACTGGGATATCAACCGGGCCAGCGTATACCATCGCCGCTTAAATAATGCATGAGCTACCCGGTGCGCCCATAATGCGTGAAGCCCCGAGTAGGTGAATACCACTTCAAAAAGTCCCCGGGCAGCCGGGTCATTCTCGAACACTGTCCGAATATCCGATTTCATCTGTTTAAACATGAACGCTCCCTCTTTCCCCTCTTCCAATCGCGCATGCAACTTGCTATCCATCGTTATTCCTGCAACTAAAAAACGCCCCTGCAGCTCATCGCTGCAGAGGCGCTAGACCGCGGTTCCACTCTGCTTAGAACCGGCACAAGTCTCCTCCCTTCGTCAGGGACGGATTCTACCGATTCTCTTCATGTCATTAACGGCAGACGACCGGCATGATCTAACGATTATGTTCGCTTCAACCATGCAGCTCACAGGTGCATTTCCGCTGCAGGCGACGGGACAACTCTCAGCCGGCAAATTCAAGTGGTCCTTGTCTTCTGCCGATTGTCCTCTCTGGAACGTGCCTGTTTACGCGTACTTCTCCTGATCGTAGCTTTTATACGTTTTATATTTGTTGATCTAAGTCAGTGATAATGACCGCTTCGTTTGCGGATCCTTCTTCCGATCGCTGTTGTCTTCCGAGTTTCTTTAACTATATTTTACTTAGGTTGAAATCGGAAGACAAAGGCGAACGCTTCGCTTCTCCAGAACGATTCCGCCTCCTCCGCTGGGCTTATAATCCTAAAAACCCTAGATCAAAGAGTACTTCACTTATAGTTTGGTGTAATTATAACTGATGAGATACGGGCTGACAAGGAACGTTTATCGAGGAAGCCGCCCGAATTATGCGCCTTTGATCTGAGAACGCAAACGGTCAAGCACGCGATCCCTGCCAAGCAGCCAGATTGTCTGGTTCAGGTCGCGGCCATGGGTTTGTCCCGTCAAGGCTACGCGGATCGGCATAAAGAGCTGTTTGCCCTTAAATCCGGTCTCCTTCTGAACTTCCTTGATCAGCGCCGCAATCTTCGGAGCGTTAAACTCATCACTCTGCTCGATCTTCGCAAGGAATGCCGACAATACGACTGGCACCTGCTCGCCGCCCATCACTTCAATCCCTTCGGCATCCAGCTCCAGATGCGTACGGAAGAACACTTCCGACAGATCCACGATATCCGCAGCAGCCGTCAGCTGCTCCTGGTAGAGCGCTACGAGCGCGCGTGCCCACTCCTCTTGCTCGGCCGTAAGCTCGGACGGCAAGCGGCTAGCTTTTTGCAGATGCGGAATGGCTAAATCGGCAATCCGATCCGGATCCGCGTTCTTGATATACGTGTTGTTCAGGTGAGCCAGCTTGTTCGTATCGAATACCGCCGGGCTCTTGGACAGACGATGCTCATCGAAGATCGAGATCAGCTGCTCTTGGGAGAACACTTCCTCTTCCCCTTCCGGAGACCAGCCAAGCAGCGAGATGAAGTTGAACAGCGCTTCTGGCAAATAGCCAAGCTGGTCATACTGCTCGATGAACTGGATGATCGATTCATTACGCTTGCTCAGCTTCTTATGATCCTCGCCCACGATCAGGGTCATATGTCCGAACTGAGGCGGCTCCCACCCGAAGGCTTCATAGATCATCAGCTGGCGCGGCGTATTGGAGATATGATCCTCTCCGCGGAGCACATGGCTGATCTTCATCAGATGATCGTCTAAGGCTACCGCGAAATTGTAGGTAGGAATGCCGTCTTTTTTGACGATAACGAAGTCGCCCGTCTCTTTGCTGTTAAACGAAATCGTACCCTTCACCATATCATCGAATGTGTAGATACGATCTTCCGGAACGCGGAAGCGGATGCTGGCCACACGGCCTTCAGCCTCAAACGCCTGCCGCTGCTCTTCCGTCAACTCCCGGTGCTTCCCGGAATAGCGCGGCGTCTCGCCGCGAGCCATCTGCTCTTCCCGCTCCTGCTCCAGCTCTTCTTCCGTGCAGTAGCAGCGGTAAGCAAGCCCGCGATCCAGAAGGTCCTGCCAATATTGTTTATAAATATCAAGACGCTCGGTCTGGCGGTAAGGCCCGTACTCGCCCCCGACATCCACGCTTTCATCCCAGTCCATGCCAAGCCACTTCAAGTATTTCAGCTGGCTTTGCTCTCCGCCTTCTACGTTGCGTTTTACATCCGTATCCTCGATACGGATAATGAATTTCCCGTTGTTCTTGCGGGCGAATAAATAATTGAATAATGCCGTTCTGGCATTGCCGATATGTAAATGTCCCGTTGGACTCGGTGCATAGCGCACGCGGACTTCTCCGGTCATTGTAAACCCCTCCGCTTCCCTATTCTTTCAAGATTCCTAGCTCAAAATATCCCCTTATTGAACACATACTTCAAGATGATAGCACACCTTTTACGAGGCAGACAACCGATTGCGCGGCGATTCCTTCGCCCCTGCCGGTAAACCCGAGCTGCTCGGTAGTGGTCGCCTTCACGTTCACCTGATCCACCTCAGCATCCAGCGCTTTGGCGATCACTTCCGCCATCTGCGGAATATAAGGCGCCATCTTTGGCTTCTGCGCAATAATCGTGGAATCGATATTACCAAGTGTATACCCGCGTTCCTTGGCCATGACCCATACCTGCTCCAAAAGCTTCAGACTGTCGGCGTCTTTAAAGGCAGGATCGTTATCGGGAAAGTGGCGCCCAATGTCGCCGAGCCCAAGCGCCCCCAGGATCGCGTCCGTTACGGCGTGCAGCAGCACGTCGGCGTCGGAGTGCCCGAGAAGCCCTTTCTCATAAGGAATCGTGACGCCTCCGATGATGCACGGCCTTCCTTCTACAAGCTGATGTACGTCAAACCCCTGTCCTACTCGAATCATTCCATGTCCTCTCCCTTACGTTTCTGTAAAAAAGCTGCATATTCCAGATCCTCCGGCGTGGTGATTTTAATATTGCTGTATTTCCCCTCCACCACGGTTACCGGATGTCCTGCCCGCTCCATCAGCATGGCATCGTCGGTGCCTGTAAACCCATCCTTCGCCGCTGCCTCATGGGCGGACAGCAGGTCGGAAAGACGAAAAGCCTGTGGGGTCTGAACGGCCCACAGACTTTGACGGTCCGGGGTGCCTGTAATCTGCCCCTTACCGTTCACCTGTTTAATTGTATCCTTCACGGGAACCCCAAGTACCGAGGCGCCCTCGAGGATTGCCGCATCGCGGCAGGCTTCAATCTCCTCTTGCGTTACAAACGGCCTTACGCCGTCATGTATCATTACCCATTCTGAAGAAATTTGCTTAATGCCTTGGTATACGGACTGCTGCCTCTCGCTTCCCCCCGGGATTACAGCGGACACCTTGTCCAAACCGTATTCCTGTATCCAGGATTCGCAGCGAGGGACATCCTCCATCCCCGTCACAAGCACAATTTCCTGCAGCCATGGTATCCGGCTGAATGCTTCAAGCGTATGAACGATAATGGGCTTTCCATTCAGAGCCAGGTACTGCTTGCTCTCCCGGGTGCCCATCCTCGTTCCTTTTCCCGCCGCTACAATGACAGCGCCGAAGTTACTCATCAAGCACCAAACTCCTGTCTCACCCAACACGCCCCAAAAGGACGAATAGCGGATATGTATATCCCCATCATACCCCTTTACTGGGCTTTTTCCAACAGTTTTGGTTTTGCGAAGATCATTCGGCCCGCCGAGGTTTGCAGTACGCTGGTAACGAGCACTTCCATCATCGTGCCGATGTACTCGCGGCCGCCCTCCACGACGATCATCGTGCCGTCATCCAGATACGCGACGCCTTGACCATGCTCCTTGCCGTCCTTGATAATCTGTACCAGTATTTCTTCCCCTGGCAGGACCACCGGTTTGACCGCGTTAGCGAGATCATTAATGTTCAGGACCGACACGCCCTGCAGCTCGCAAACCTTATTCAAGTTAAAATCATTGGTGACCACTTTGCCCTGAAGCACTTTGGCCAGCTTCACCAGCTTGCTGTCGACCTCGGATATTTCCTCAAAGTCGCCTTCATAAATGAGTACCTTGACGTCCAGCTCTTTCTGGATTTTGTTCAAAATATCAAGGCCGCGCCGGCCGCGATTTCGCTTAAGAAGGTCTGAGGAATCCGCAATATGCTGAAGTTCCTCCAGAACAAACTCAGGAATGACAATCGTTCCTTCGATAAATCCGGTCTTGCAAATATCCGCAATTCTCCCGTCAATAATGACACTCGTATCCAAAATCTTATGTTCCTCTATTCGCCGGCCCTCAGGCTCAGCGGCTTGGCTCCACTTGCCCGACATCCACAAGGACGCCAATTCATCCTTCTTCTCCAGTCCAATGCGAAACCCGATGTAACCGCCGAGCAGCGTAATGCCAACCTGCAGCAGCTGCCCTGCTTGTCCAAGCAAGGACAACCCCGGTGACAGCAATAGCGACAGCAGCAGGCCGCTCAACAGTCCCGCTGTACCCGCAGCCAGCTCATTCATCGGAATCCGGGAGAACGAAGTGATCAGGCTGTGCAGCCATCTCGTGACCCGATCCGCTGACAGCACGCCGATCATGCCAAACAATAATCCTCCAAGCACCGCGAAGGCTCCGCTTCCCGCTGCAAATAAACCTTGTCCAAAAATAGGCGAGAGCCCTGAGAAAGACCGTTCCATTGTATGATATAACGTATACCCGCCCCATGCTCCACATAATACTGTAAATGCTAAAATAGCTTTTTTTAACATGAGCTTCCGCACACCTCCTTTTTATACCTGAATATCTTTGCTTCTATTTTCCAGTATGGTCCAATTTATAAAGTCGTAATCGTGCCGGCCCATCTTTTTTTAAGATTATCGAATGTAACGTTTTTGGCTGGAACCCAATAAATTGGATCATCGCAGGATAAACATCCCCAAAAACGCGGTGTCTCTTCTGTTGAAGCGCATCGATTGACGTTTTTTTATAATATTTCCATATCCCCATATTCTACCGGTTTCGCCTACCCCCATCAGGCTTTGACGTGTACTGACATCAACCTCACAAATGGAATTGACCGCCTGCAGACACCTGAAATTGGTTGAAATCGCCTGAACTAGTGGAATATAATGAACTCAATTCATAATATCGAGGTGGATGTATAAATGAGCGCTCCTAGTTTACAGGCTTTTCAGGACCAAGTTTCCGAATTGTTGCTCCGTCACCGCAGTCTCTTGGATGTTCTGTCTAAAAATGGTCAAAGCAATGCTTCAGTCAACCGGGCCGTAACCAAGGCCATCACAGAATGCGGATGCATCGAGCTCCACGCTACGAAGCAAACCTTCGATATCGGCGCTGATCTCGAATCAGCCCGGGAATTAGCCGGCACGCACGTCGAAGGCCATCTGTGCGAGAATTGCCGTGAAGCGGTTAGCACCGAGCTTGGCCGCAACCTATTTTATATGTCTGCCCTTGCGAATCTTCTGGACATTCAACTGGATGAGGTTGTTGTCAAGGAGTCTCAGAAATGCTCCACATTGGGTATTTTTAACCTGTCGTAAGACCCTCAACAAGATGACGGTTCGTAACGGCAAGGCACTCCATGCATACAAAAAAAGCATTTATCTCGCTGCGCTAGCAGGGAAATAAATGCTTTTTATTTGGAGCTATGTCCGAATCCGGCTTATCGGTCAGAGGATTGATAGGCCTCATCTGAATTGGGATCATCCTTTTTGCGACGTTTTTTGCGGTTCAGCCTGCGGAAATTCTGCTGCAAGCCATAACCTGCGTACAGGACCAATGGCAAGAATATCAGCTTGGAGGTCTGCTCTGGTAAGAACACGGCAACCATAACTGCGCCAATGATGACGAGGGGCGTAAATTTAATCGCTGTTTTCGGAATGCCAATCTTCTTGAAGTTCGGGTACTTGACTGCGCTAACCATAAGATAAGAAAGCAGAAGTACGGCAATAATCATATAAGTTGCTGTAATCTCTTCATGGAATAACGCCAAGGTTGCCAGCACGCCTCCCGCAGCGGGGATCGGCAGGCCGATAAAATATCCCGGTATGCCCGGACGAACATTAAATCTTGCAAGACGCAGTGCGCCGCACATCGGAAATATGGCGGTCACTGTCCAAGCCAGTGCTGTATTAATATCCGTAAAAGCTACGGTATACATAATGAGTGCCGGTGCTACGCCAAATGAAATTACATCGGATAATGAGTCAAGTTCCTTACCGAGCTCGCTTTGGGCATTTAACGCCCGAGCTACCCGACCGTCCAGTCCGTCAAGGAGCATGGCAATGATAATCATAATAGCCGCCATACTCGTTCGACCTTCCGTCGCCAAGATGATACCAATCATTCCGAGAAACAGATTACCTAAAGTAAACATGTTCGGAATTGATTTCGTCATTTTTTATTCACCTCATTAATGTTACGTACGAACATCGATTGTAGGTCTTTTAGATTTGTCTGTCAATGAATACTTGTTCTTGCAACCGTTTCAGACCTTCTTTAATGGTGCGTGCGCGAACTTCGCCAATCCCGTCCACTTCATCAAGTTCATGGATGGAAGCGGTCATAATGCTGGATAAATCATGGAACTGATCTACCAGATTACGAACGATCACATTCGGCAGGCGCGGGATTTTGTTCAAAATTCGGTAACCACGCGGCAGTATTTCTTCCTCCGATGCAGCGGCGGAAGCCGGATAACCCAGAAGTCTTACAATATGATGAATGTCCAGCAGCTCCTCATCCGTTGAACGCTTCAGCGCGAGAATGATCTCGCGGATCTTCTCCTCGCTGTACTCCCGGGCATAGTCCGCATACAGCAGCCAAGCCTCTTCCTCCATATTGCTCACAAGCTCATCCATCTGCATGCTGATCAAGCGGCCTTCGTTACCGAGCTCGTTGATATAACGCTTGATCTCCTTCTTGATGCGGAGCACCATCTCGACGCGCTGTATCACATTCACGACTTCCGGAATGGTAACCAGTTCTTCAAATTCAGACGCCGAGAGGTTGGTGAGTGATTGATTAAGCACCACGCGGTATCGCTCCAAGGTCTGTATAGCCTGATTGGCCTTGGTTAGGATAACGCCGATTTCCTTCAATGCATACCGCAGCGATCCTTGATACAGCGTAATGATGTTTCGGCGCTGCGAGATGGACACAACCAGCTTACCTGTCTGTTTCGCTACCCGCTCCGCTGTTCTGTGCCGTATCCCTGTCTCGATGGAAGAGATCGAGGAATCCGGAATCAGCTGGGTATTCGCATATAAGATTCGTTTCAAGTCTTCACTAAGGATGATGGCGCCGTCCATCTTGGCTAGCTCGTATAAATAGTTTGGCGAAAAATCGCAGTTAATGGAGAAGCCGCCGTCGACAACTTCCATTACCTCCGGGCTGTAGCCTACAACGATCAGGGCGCCCGTCTTCGCCCGCAGCACGTTCTCCAGTCCGTCGCGAAACGGCGTTCCCGGTGCTACCAGCTTTAGCAAATCATTCATTTTGTCCAGTTGGCTCGTTTCTTTCACCTTCGTATGCCCCCTAATCTAACGCAACCGCTAATGCATCTGCAACGGTGTTTACTCCTATAATTTGTATTCCTTTCGGATGCTTCCATCCCTTCAAACTCTTCTCCGGCATGAGTACGCGCTTAAAACCCAGCTTCTCGGCTTCTCTTACCCTCTGCTCCGCTCTTGAAACGGCCCGAACCTCACCGGTCAAACCCACCTCGCCAAAAATAACGTCATACGGCTTGGTCGGAATGTCGCGGAAGCTGGACGCTATGCTGACCGCTATGGCCAGATCCACCGCAGGTTCATCGAGCTTCACGCCGCCCGCTACGTTCAGATAGGCGTCTTGGGTTTGCAGGTACATGCCCATCCGTTTCTCCAGCACGGCAATGATTAGATTCATGCGGTGGTGGTCCACCCCTGTGCCCATCCGGCGCGGTGACGGGAAGTGGGTTGTGGAGATGAGCGCCTGCAGCTCGACCAGAACCGGGCGAGTTCCCTCCATGCTTGCAACAACGGTTGAACCCGCTACACCTAAAGGCCGTTCAGATAAAAACAGTTCGGATGGATTCCCGACTTCCCGAAGTCCATCCTCACCCATCTCAAAAATGCCAATCTCATTCGTCGAACCGAAACGGTTCTTTACCGCACGAAGCAAACGGTAAGTATGGTGACGCTCTCCTTCAAAATAAAGCACACAGTCCACCATGTGCTCCAGCATCCTTGGGCCTGCAATAGCGCCTTCCTTGGTGACATGACCGACCAGGACGGTCGCTATGCCCTTCACCTTCGCCAATCGCATGAATCGTGCCGTACACTCCCGTACCTGGGAAACGCTGCCCGGTGCACTGGTTACCTCCGGCAAATACACCGTCTGAATGGAGTCAATGACAACAAAGCCAGGCTTTACGTTCTCAATGGCTTCCTCAATCGACTCGAGATTGGTTTCACATAGGACAAACAGCTCCGGGGACAGCGCCCCGAGCCGATCTGCACGCAGCTTGGTCTGGCGTACGGATTCCTCACCCGAAATGTACAGAACGCGTATACCGTTCTGAGCCAATCGATTGGAGGCTTGCAGCAGCAGCGTGGATTTGCCGATGCCGGGATCACCGCCGACTAACACAAGTGAACCTGGGACAAGCCCGCCGCCGAGCACACGGTTCAATTCCGCAATGCCCGTCTGGATTCTGGGTTCTTTACCGCTTTCTATATTTATGATCGAAAGGGGTTTTTCTTTACTATGAAAAAGAGGGGAATTCATCCCCTGCGTCTTGATTACCGTCTCGGTCTCCTCTACCATGGAATTCCATGATTGGCAGCCCGGACATTTTCCGAACCATTTGGGCGCTTCATAGCCGCACTCGGTACAGAAAAATTTCGTTTTAGTTTTTGCCATGTGAGTCTCCTTTATGTCGCACATCATTTGTCGGATTCCGTAAAACCCTGCAAAATCAGGCATTAATCAAAGTTTACCATTTCTTATAATTCAACGTAAAGGTTAATTGGAAACTTTACGCGGGATGAGAAGGATTTGTTTCAAATTTGAAGGGGCGAGTGGGATACAAGGCTTTAATTGCTGGAGAATATAAACTAAAAACCGTGTCCGCTTCGCTGCCGGATCGTTCTTACGATCGCTGTTAAACCCAGGAAACTGGAATTGATATCAAAAGTGGTTTCCCGGTTTTAAAGGCGACCGCTATCGCTTCTTCAGAACGATTCCGTCCTCTCCGCTCGGTTGAACTGTAGGAATTTCAAACTAATCACAAGCAGCTCATACCGAGTACCCTTCAAAAGATATCCCCATCATGCAGTACCGGAATCTGACTTCACACCAACAAAACAAAACCCCGCTGGATTTAACTCCAGCGGGGGGTGTACATCTTATTCCGTTTCGGCCGATGCGGCCGTTACACTTTCACTCTTGTTCACAACCAGCTCGCCGTTTGCTTCATCGATGACAAGCGAATCACCCTTGGCCACCGTACCTTTCAGCAGCTCCTCGGAGAGACGATCCTCGATGTGCTTCTGGATAGCCCGGCGCAGCGGGCGGGCACCGAAGGCCGGATCGTATCCTTCCTTCGCAATGAAGGCCTTCGCTTTGTCTGTGAGCTCGAAATGCACCTCGAATTCCTTCAGACGCTTGCGCAGCTCGTCGGACATTAATGTCACGATTTCGGCAATGTGTTTCTCTTCCAGAGAGTGGAATACGATAATCTCGTCAATCCGGTTCAAGAACTCCGGACGGAAGCTCTTCTTGAGCTCATCCATCACTTTGCCTTTCATGTTGTTATAATCGCGACCTGCATCCGTCACCGCAGTAAATCCAAGCGTAGAATTTTTCTTGATCGCTTCCGCTCCCACGTTGGAGGTCAGGATGATCAGGGTGTTCCGGAAGTCCACCACGCGGCCCTTGGAATCGGTCAAGCGTCCATCTTCCAACACTTGAAGCAGGATGTTGAATACCTCAGGATGCGCCTTTTCGATTTCGTCGAGCAGGACAACGGAATACGGTTTGCGGCGTACTTTCTCGGTCAGCTGACCGCCTTCCTCGTAACCTACATATCCCGGAGGCGCTCCGACGAGACGTGACGTGGAGTGCTTCTCCATGTACTCGGACATATCGATCCGCACAACCGCATTCTCATCTCCGAACATCGCTTCAGCAAGAGCGCGTGCCAGCTCGGTTTTACCTACCCCTGTAGGACCCAGGAAGATGAAGGAGCCCATTGGACGCTTCGGATCTTTCAAGCCTGCGCGTGCACGACGAACCGCACGGCTGACCGCTTTGACCGCTTCCTCTTGACCGATCACGCGGCTGTGGAGGATTTCTTCCAGATTCAGAAGACGCTCGGTCTCTTCTTCTTTCAGTTTATTTACAGGAATACCCGTCCAGTTGGCGACAACGTCGGCGATATCCTCCGGCGTTACCTCGGAATCGGTACGTCCTTGTTTTTCTTTCCATTGATTCTTCGTGATTTCTAGTTCTTCGCGGAGCTTCTGCTCCGTATCGCGCAGCGCTGCAGCCTTCTCGAATTCCTGGCTTTGGACAGCTGCGTCTTTCTCTTTGCGGATGTCCTCCAGATGCGCTTCCTGATCTTTCAGATTAGGCGGTATGGTATACGTATGAAGGCGAACTTTTGAACCAGCCTCGTCAATCAGATCAATCGCTTTATCCGGCAGGAAGCGGTCCGTAATGTAGCGGTCTGACAATTTTACAGCCTGCTCGATCGCTTCATCCGTAATTTTCACGCGGTGATGCGCTTCATAACGGTCACGCAGTCCATACAGAATCTGAATGGCTTCCTCAGGCGACGGTTGGTCCACCGTGATCGGTTGGAAACGACGCTCGAGGGCAGCATCTTTTTCAATATATTTGCGGTATTCGTCCAGTGTGGTTGCCCCGATGCACTGAAGTTCTCCGCGTGCCAATGATGGCTTAAGAATGTTGGAAGCGTCAATGGCGCCTTCTGCACCGCCTGCACCGATCAAGGTATGCAGCTCATCGATGAACAGAACGATGTTGCCCGCTTGACGAATCTCATCCATGATTTTTTTCAGGCGATCCTCAAACTCGCCGCGGTATTTCGTACCGGCAACAACCGAGCCCATATCTAGCGTCATGACGCGTTTGTCACGCAGTGTCTCCGGAATTTCATTGTTAATGATGCGTTGTGCCAGGCCTTCCGCAATCGCCGTCTTACCTACCCCTGGTTCACCAATCAACACCGGGTTGTTCTTCGTACGGCGGCTCAACACTTGAATCACGCGCTCGATTTCTTTGCTGCGTCCAATGACCGGATCCAGGTTGCCTTCTTTGGCAATGGCGGTCAGATCGCGAGCGAGGCTGTCAAGTGTAGGCGTGCTTACGTTTTGCGGCGTGCCATGATGGCTCGATACCGCTTCGCTGCTGCCGAGCAGCTGCAGCACTTGCTGGCGGGCTTTGTTCAGGCTAATGCCTAGGTTGTTCAGCACGCGTGCGGCAACCCCTTCACCTTCACGAATCAGCCCCAACAGAATATGCTCCGTACCTACGTAGGTATGACCAAGCTTACGAGCTTCGTCCATGGAGAGCTCAATTACCTTTTTCGCTCTTGGCGTATAGGCAATGTTGGTAGGCTGCTCCTGACCGCGTCCGATTAATGTTTCGACTTCATCCTGAATTTTCTCAAGACCAAGTCCAAGTCCGATCAGCGCTTTGGCTGCAATGCCGTCTCCTTCACGAATAAGTCCTAGCAGGATATGTTCTGTGCCGATATTGTTGTGCCCCAGTCGTACCGCTTCTTCCTGAGCCAATGCAAGCACCTTTTGTGCACGTTCCGTAAATCTGCCAAACATCATAGTATTGCACCTCCACGTTTCAATTAATATATTGAACCTCGCGGATTTCGGTGTATCGTCAGCAATAGGACGCTTAAACCGTCATCCAACAGTAAAACGAGTATAAATCCTTAATGGTTACCCAATGTTTCTCTGATGAGCTTAGCCCTGTACATGTCGCGTTCGGAAGGGGTCATGCCCTCTCCATAGGTCTTCTGCAGAAAGCCCGGCTGCGTCTTCACATTCAGTTCATTCATGACCGGGATTTCCGGACCTTCCAAGAGGCCGAGATCCACGCCAAGCCGAACATCGGACAAACGCTGGGCCGCTTCCTTGGAATCCATCACCGCCGCATAGGACAGTATGCCATAGGAGCGCATAACCCGATCCGTAATCCGGAGCTTGGATTCACCCAAGAGCCGGGCTCTGGCATTCTTCTCATGCTCAATGATTTGCAGGGCAACGCTGTGCAGATTCTCAATGATCTCCGACTCGGTTTGACCGAGCGTTATCTGATTCGAGATTTGAAACAGGTTGCCTAATGCTTCGCTGCCTTCGCCGTAAATCCCTCTTACAGTCAAGCCTACCTGCGACACAGCCGAGAGAATCCGGTTAATCTGCTGTGTCATAACAAGAGCCGGCAGATGCATCATGACCGATGCGCGTAGGCCGGTTCCGACATTGGTCGGACAGCTGGTAAGATAACCTCGCTTGTCATCAAATGCATAATCGATCTCGGATTCAAAAACATCAT
The DNA here is from genome assembly GCF_037969785.1 of Paenibacillus sp. FSL W7-1332. Classification (NCBI taxonomy): domain Bacteria; kingdom Bacillati; phylum Bacillota; class Bacilli; order Caryophanales; family Paenibacillaceae; genus Paenibacillus; species Paenibacillus sp. FSL W7-1332. The sequence goes on from NZ_CP150209.1 coordinate 6,786,035, forward strand.
CCAGCGCCGTGGAACGTGCCCATGCCTCACGAACCTGAAATCCGGGATATAAGCACTGTATGCGCAGGTGATCCTCTTCATTGATCATAATGCTGACGGATTCATCTTCCGTAAGGATGACTGCCCCGTTTCGGGATTCATTCGCCAGATTGGGACTGATCAGATGCTTCTCAACAAGAACCTTCTTATCCAGCTCATCAATCTCACTTAATTTAATTACATGTAAATCCCCGAAATCCTGCAAATCGTCCTTATTCTTCAACACATTCGTCAGGCGCTCTAGCACTTCTCCTGACTGCTGATCCGTTGCCAGCAGCGGGAAAGGAAGATGCTGCAGATTGCGCGCCACCCTGACACGGGTGCTGATGACAATGTCGGAATCCTGACCGTTTCCGCGCATCCACTCGCTCAGCGCCGAATCGGTAAACCGGAGATTAGACATCACGCATTCCTCCTACTAAAGTGCAAAATCTTACAATCTTATCCCTGAGCCATATTTCGCTCCAGCTCACGGATTTGGTCCCGGATCTCGGCAGCCGTTTCAAACTCCTCCTGCACGATCCGAATTTGAAGCTCCTTCTTAAGCTCATCAATTTGGCGTTTGATCTGAATCCGGCCACCTGTACGCTTTGGCACTTTGCCGACATGGGATGTTCCTCCATGGACTCGCTTAAACAATGGATCCAATCGATCCGAAAAGTATTTATAACACGAGCTGCAGCCGAACCGGCCAAGCTTGCTGAACTGGGAATACGTCATACCGCATTCTTCGCACTGCAGCGTCTGGGCCATTTTTGCGCCGGGGCTCTGGCCCTTGCCTGAAGGATCCAGATCCAGAAGACCTGACAGCAAACTGTGTATAGAAAAACCATTCGACGTGCCGGGGATCAATTCCCCTTTTTCGCGGGCACAGGTTTCACAAAAATGAAACTCCGTTTTCTCCCCGTTCACAATTTTGGTGAAATGAAGTGTCGCCGGCCGTTTACCGCATTCTTGGCATATCATAATCCGATGCCCCCTTACACAGACTCACTTACCTAATAAAGAAATAAGCATCGCCTTCATAATCCTTGCACGCAGCTCATCCCGATAAGGAAGCTTCACATTCAGGCACTCCCGTGAAATGGCGGCCCGCATCACGCTGGCCTCCCGCTTCGTTAAAAAACGGGACTCCTCTAGCTGGTAAATCAATCCTTCAGCCACCGTCTGGTCAATCATGCTGCCAATGGTATGATGAAGATGCTGCTGGAGTGCAGTATGCTGGGGAAGCTCGATACGTTGGATGCGTATGTACCCGCCCCCGCCGCGCTTGCTCTCGACAAGAAAGCCCTTCTCCAGCGTAAACCGTGTACTGATCACGTAGTTAATCTGGGAAGGAACGCAAGAAAATTGCTCCGCCAGATCGTTGCGTTGAATTTCAACGGTACCCTCCGGACTTTCCTGCAGTATGCTCTTCAGGTATTGTTCGATAATATCAGAGATATTACGCATTGGTCTGTTCATCCTCCACTGTTTGAAACGTTAAGACGGATAGTGATCTTACACGTCCGCACAGAGCCTTGCTTATACGTTAATTTTAACCTTAATCAAAACCAGCGAACCCTCTCGTTGACTTTGACTTTCTTTGACTTTGATCTCATTATAGCACATTTTTTCATTTTGCCAAGAGGTACTTCTCAATTTATCGCGCTTTGCCTTTATTATTATTGTACCCAGTTCTTTGATCGCTTATAGCCTCTTCTTCAAGAACAATTCATACAAAGGGCAACAAAAAAGAAGCAGCCTCCATACCGGTGAAAACCGGTTACAAGGCCACTTCTCCATATCATAATGCTGTATCGTGTCAAGCTTTAAGCGTCATAACTGATCAAGTAGTGCTGCAGCTCCGTATTGTAATAACCGATGCTGTATTCAATGATGCTGCCTGTCCCGTCATAAGAGGTTCTGAGCCGCTTCAGTAACGGAGAGCCTACACTTACTTCAAGCAAGGAGGCAGTCTCTTCATTTGCCACGGTTGCCAGGAAACGGTCGCGGAAATTCTCCAGCGTAATTTGACTTTCCTCGATGCGGTCATAGAGAGACGGTAGTTCGGTGGAACCGAACTCTTCACCCATATCCACTTGGGATGACACGTAGTGAGTGTAGTAAATAAAAGGACTCCCGTCCAGTAAATACAATCGTTCAATAAGCAGGCACTGCTCCCCGAATTTTAAGAACAGTTCGCTATCCGGCTCATTAAGCACCCATTCCGTCTTCAGGTGACGCTTCCGAATCTGGTGTCCTTCTTCGACCAGAATCTCGGTAAACAGCTTGCCTTTGGAAAGCTTGGAGAAGGAAGTATTCCGGGTCACAATCGTTCCTACCCCGCTCCGCTTCTCTACATATCCTTCCTGATACAACTCCTGGATCGCATTGCGGACCGTCATTTTGCTAACGTTAAATTCCTGCTCCAGCTGCGGCTCGGAAGGAATATGGGAGCCGAGTGGATATTCCCCATGCAGAATCCGATCTTTTATGATCTTCTTGATTTGCAAGTATAGCGGACCGTTCTTCCGCGTGATCGACATGCTTCTCCTACCTTTCCACGTCAGACATATGATGACTCATTGCCTGAAGCACTTCGCGTTCGTTCGCCGTCGGCGTATCCCCTGTTACGGTATGGGCAAGCATCGCCGCAGCTGCGGCAAAATCAACCGTCCGATTCGGTTCATAACCCTCCGAGATCCCGTGAATCACCCCACTGGCGTAAGCATCACCCGCGCCGATACGATCGTGAACGGAAAACGTCAACGTTTTGGAAAAATGAAACGCTCGATCCGTGTAGAGATAGCCTTGCAGGGAATGGGTGTTATCCCCGTTGATCTTGCGGTGGGTACCCGACGCAACCGTAATATTATACTTCGCTGCCACCTTCGGAATCAACTCCTGCAGCTGTTCGTTCCGATCCTCCCGGGTCGTCTCCATACCAAGGATATAGATAGCATCCTTCTCATTCATAAAGACGATATCCGCCAATGACAGCATTTCCTCATAGTGCGGCTTGGCAAACTCATAGCGGTCTGTCCCCCATAAAGAGGGACGATAATTGCAATCGAACACAACGGTTCCCCCGTTAGCCTTAACTTCACGAGCCAGTGTCTTCATTTGACCTCGTACCGTGTCATTCATGGAAAGAGTTATACCGCAAAAATGGATCATGTCTATCTTTTGGGCAATCGCACCGAAATCGTACATGGCATCCTCTGCCGTGTTAAAGCTGCTGCCCAGCCGGTCCGTATAGGTCACGCGTCCGGGCCTGACACCAAAGCCATTCTCCAAAAAGTACATGCCAACATATTTGCCTCCGCGGCTTATGAGCGAAGTATCGATGCCAAGCCTGCGCAGGTAGGAAACCGCCGCTTCGCCAAGCGGGTTATCCGGCAGCGTGCTGACCAGGTAACCGTTATGACCGAACCTTGCCACAGCCGAGGCGATGTTTACCCCCGTGCCGGAAAAGGAATAATTCAGATGGCTCTCTTGAGCCAAGGAAGCATATCCCGGTACTTGAAGACGCATCATCACTTCGCCATATGCGGCAATCGTCTTAGGCATATTGATCAACCAGCGCTTTTAGCTTGCGATGCAGCTCTTGAACATCGCTAATGATTGTATCTCCGCTTGTTGAGTCGATAATCGAGGAGTACACGTGCGGGATGACCTGCTGCACTCCCGCTTCGAATGCGATGCGCACGATGGCTTCAAAATTCTCTTTATCAATCCCGCCTGTTGGTTCAAGCGCGAATCCTTCCTCCGCACACGTCTTCGCTACCGCGCGGTACTCATCCTCCAGCTTCAAGCCCTGCATCGGGAAGTACTTCAGTGCGTTACCGCCCATATCGCGCACCAGCGCGATGGCTGCTTTTACAGGTACGATGGCTTTGTCCGATCCGGCGGCGCTCACCGGTCCGGTTGAGATATTCACGTAGCCCACTTGACCCGAAGGAGAAACAAGGCTGTTAATCCAGCTTTCTTTGCCATCCAGATTGGCACGTGTAGCACCGACAGCCGGGAACACCTGATTGATATGCGTGCCTGGGTAGCTTTTTACAATCTCGGCTACCACCGCAGCTTGGCGGTTATCGCCGGCACCCAATCCGATCGATACCGCATCTTCGATAACGGCGCCGTACTCCTTCATCGCAATAACGGCCTCTTGTGCATTCGGATAATTTTTGGACAATACGCCAACCAGTACATGCCCTTCCGAAGCTTCAAAAATTTCCTTCGCATTCTGAATGCTGCCTGCAAGCACGTTCAGTGCCGCGCGATTTCTGTAAAGACGTTTCTCCATGTTTGCCATCTTAGTTTCCCCCTGCAATCTGCTGTATTCTCGTTATAATGACCTGCAAATCATCCCCGGAAAGCGAGCGAGGATCAATATCAAAATATCCCTGGCGAACGCCGTAATCCCTGGTGTACACAGCAATATCGCCTGCGCGAAGCTGATCGTTCATGGACTTGGCACTGACCCCGGCCGCATTTTCATCGACTTTCACGCGCCCCCTATAGATCGCCCTTCCCGCTTCGTCCTGAACAATGGTCACCTCAATGCCCGGCAATTTCGATAAGGTTTTCATTTCCTCCAGTGCCGCTTTCTCCTGCTCACTCTTATCTTCCTTCACCATATACTCATCCAGCGCCTGAAGCAGTCCAAACGTCGTTTCCTTGCCAACCTTCATGCTGCGCCCAATACCATGCAGCTGCGCTTTTACCCACTCGACGTATTGACGTTTGCCGCCGACAATGCCGGAGGTCGGGCCTTCAATTGCCTTGGATCCGCTGTATATCGCCAGGTCTCCGTATTTCACATACTTCTGGATATCCTCTTCGGCAGCAGCATCGATAATCAGCGGAAGTCCATGTGCCTGGGCCACTTCTGCCACTTCTTCCACCGAAATCATATTTTTCTGTACGCAGTGATGGGATTTCACATACAAAATAGCGGCTGTACGCTCATTAATCGCTTCTGCGATATGCTCCTTGCGCCCTTCGTTGGCATACCCAACTTCAACGACCTTGCCGCCCCCGAGATAAACCATCGTTTCAACAGGTGCACCATACTGCACATTATGTCCCTTAAACATGATAATCTCGTTCTTCGCGATTGGCTCCTGGTGCAGTCGGTCACTGCGTCTGCGATTGCCTTCGGTGACGATTCCAGCCACGGAAAGCGCGATTCCGCTGGAAGCGGAATTGACAACGACCGCAGCCTCGGAACCAAGGATGCGCGCCATGTAGTCGCCCGCCTTATCTACCAGATCCGCGATTTCCACGTAACTCTGCCCGCCGATCCGCATCGCTTCCATGACGGTATCCGTCGGCGCCGATACGCCAAGAATACTCATGCGCCCGCTGGCATTAACCACTCGTTTCAACCCGTATTTAGCATGTAATGAATGATCCATTGACAACCACTCCTCTGGCTTCGATATATCGATCAGCGATTCGGGTCTCCCCTTCGGAATCCGTTAAACTCATAGCGCCCTGCTGCAGGGCAAACAGCGTCAGGTGAGCGGCATCGCCGGCCTGAATTCGGCCAAGCTCCGGACGGCGCAACCATCCTGCTGCATGGTCCGTTACCGCTGAGACCACCTCCTGCAGGCTGTACCCCAAATACAGGAACTTCGTCATGACATTAGCCAGGCTGTACACCGGGCCATGGATGCGATTCCCGCGATAAATATCGGTGCTGATCGTGTCCGGCTTAATCCCTTGGGCCTTGGCATATTCCGCCACCAAGAACGAGAAGCTTGCCGTTCCATGGCCCACATCCAGATGGACGCCGCGAGCTATCGCTTCCACCAGGGCAGGGATCGGCTTCCCGTCCGAATCAAATAAATTGTTGGCTTTGCCGTTCATATAATGAGTAATAATGTCGTCTTTCTGAAGCAGCTCCAATACTTCCTCAATCGGAGGTGGCCCTGACCCGATATGTACCATCAGCGGCAGTGACGTTTTATCCGACAATTTTCTTGCGAGTCGAAGCGGTTCCACCCCATTGTCCTTGACGACGCTTTTACTAATTCTGGCCTTGAGTCCAATGATCAGATCCGGATACGTGTTTACCGCCTTTGTTGCCTTCTCGGCATCGATCCATTCCAGACTGGACAACTCGTCGACCCGCTGCAGACCGATATGCGAAATATTCAGAAAAGCAAACACATTCGTCTTGGACCTGGTAACCTCGGCTGCCAGTTCTCCAATCGTATCCGCGCCGCAGCTCCCTGCGTCGATTATGGTGGCAACCCCTTGCTTAACGCCGATTTCGTCGATGGCATCTCCGTAAGGCTCCAGCTTAGCGACCGCATGGACATGCATATCGATCCAGCCGCTGGACACATATAGACCTGTACCATCAAAACTGTTGGCACCCTCGGCCGTGTTTGCATCCGTTATTTCGGTTATGAATCCATTCTCCATGACAATGTCAAAAGGTTCATCCTCATGGACCGTCTTTACATTGCGTATAATAAAACGCTGTTCCAATATTTTCATAGCTTCACTCCTTCAGCCTTGCCGGACCAGCCTTGGATCCTCTTATCCCGTCGGTTTACATTGTGTAAGTTGAGTGTCGTGGTTATAGCATAGCACAGAACGAGCGCTACGTGAATATAACGTTATAATGTTTAAGTCGCAATTACGTATTTATCCCTATTTCACATGATCTAATGGAGGGTTCCATTCTTGCTCAGGAAGGCTAGGGTTTGATTCTAGTTCTGTCTCATCCCTATGATCTCCTTCCATACGCAAAAAAACTGCCCTCGATAGGCAGTCTCTTTGTTCGTTCTATAGTCTAGACCTTGTTCATTCGTTTTCCTGATTTCCAAGTATCTTTTTTTGGTTAAACCTCAACCTTCCGGTCGATGAGGTAAACCGTTGCATACAAGATCAAGGCAGTCATTATTACATCGAAAGCAAACGCCCCCCATGCAAACGTATATTGCCCTCCAGATACGGTAAAGTTCACCTCATTCTCGAACGAAATGGTGGTCATCGGCCCGATCCATGCTGCTCCTTCTCCAAAGAGCAGGTTGCTGAGCCAGCCAAGAATGTACTGCAGTACAAAAAACACCAGAATACCGATCCATACACTGCCTTTCTTTGTGATACTTCTGGCCATGGTTATGGCAAAAAATATCGTTATCATCAAATAGATGAATTTCCATACCATATGAAGAGCAAGCCCGATATAATACAGGACAGGGAAGTCCGAAAAATGGAGAGTCTCCCACGGGATGCTTGCGGAGTCCCAATAGTACCACAAATGCAGAGCCATCAGAACGCAAAGCGCCAGTAAACTCGCGCAAGCCAATATAAGGGAGGAAACCACGTTCCAGACAGAACGCACGGGGAGCAGACGCCGGTGATATGCCTGGATATTAAAATCGAATGTCCTGCAAGCGACCACCAGCGGCAGTACGCTCATGGAGCCATATACCAACATGCTTAAACCGAACATGATTCCAAGCTTCCATTCTCTTATCGAGCCTGTGACCGTGATCGCAATCTGTATAATGAGTAGAATCGCGAAGGCACCAAGCAGCGTGGTCGAGTTTCTCTTCCAGTCGTATTTCAACAGTTTCATCATTCTGCATACACCTCTTTAAACATCTCATCCACGCTTTTTCCGTGTCTCAGGCGGATGTTCTCAACTTCGTCATGCATGACGACTTCGCCGCGCTGAATAAAGATCACTTCATCAAATATCCGCTCAATATCCCGGACTAAATGGGTTGAAATGATAATGCTGCTGTCCTCGTTGTAGAATTCCACAATCGCATCCAAAATTTTGCCCCGGGCTACCGGATCCACTCCGCCAATCGGCTCATCCAGCATATACAGCTGGGCTTCACGGGACAAGGCCAATGTTAACTGCAGGCGCTCATTCATTCCTTTGGATAAGGAACTGATGCGGTCATGGGTCTTTAAATTCATGAACTCCAGCATGTTGCGTGCCTTCTCCACATTAAAGTCCTCATAAAAATCTTTAAAATATGCCACCGCATCCGATACCTTCATCCAGGATTCCGTCACGGGCCGATCCGGCATAAAGGAAACGACGGCTTTCGTTTCCAGGCCGACCGGTTTGCCGTTGACGTAAGCGCCGCCCGTTGTGGGCTGAATCAACCCAGCGGCAATTTTCATAAGCGTACTCTTACCACTGCCGTTGGTGCCCAGCAAACCAATGATTTTTCCACCGTTGATATCCAGATTAACATCATGTAACGCTCTGCGGCCACCGGCATACGTTTTGGTCACGTTCTTTACCTGTAACAGATTCTCCACCGTGATTTCACCTCCGCTATGGATCATGGCTGCTTCACAGCATCTTCCACGATCGATATGATATCCTGATCTTTAAAGCCAAGCTCCTGCATGCCGCGAATAAAGCGTTCCAGCAGATCGCCTGCCATTTCTTTTTTGATTTCCATAATTTTGGATTCCTCGCTTGTCACGTATCGACCCAATCCCCGCCGCGTCTCCACAATACCCTCACGCTCCAATTCCTGAAAAGTTCGCTGCACCGTGTTTGGATTTATTTGAAGCTCACTCGCTAATTCTCGAACCGATGGGATTTTATCACCGGGCTGTAGTTTGCCGATGATGATTTCTTTCTTTAAATACGTCATGATCTGTAAATAGATCGGCAGATTATTGTCGAATTCTATACTCACTGTCGGGTTGCTCCTTTCCGCCGCTCTACCTCGAACTCAGGTCCCTTATGCGACATCCCGTTTTTTAAACGTAACAAAGCCTATCGCAAGAAACAAGAGGAGATATACAGCGAGCATCATCATTGAGGATGTTAAACTCATGCCTGGAATCGGAGAGCTTGCGCCTCCGCTGTACATGGAAAGATCCACGTTCAGGAATAACAGGTATTTAGACCAGGAGTAACGCGCAAGCAGCTGTACCACCATACTTTCCATAATGACCATGAACATGCCGATACCGATTGCAGGACCGGTAGATCTCGTTAGAATGCCTACCATAAAGGTTAGCGTTACATAAACGATCGTATACACCAGGTTGTTCACGGCTCCAATGAGCACGTCGCCAAGCGTAACGGAGCCGACATCCATGCCAAACGTAATTTGACCTGTCAGCACGGCTACAGCAAACATGAAGGCCACCAGTGTTAAGATGTAAATCAATACGGCCACATATTTCGATGCCAAAATTTTGGTGCGGCTCTGTGCACGTATAAGCAGCAATTTGATGGTTCCCATGCTGTGTTCCTTCGCTACGGCTCCTGCCGTCACGACAATGGCGAGCAGGGTCAGCACTTGCCCCATTCCCTTGGTTGTAACAGCTATCTCGGCAAATTCATAACCGGTACTGCTCCCACCGGAAAACTTATAGAGCAAGAACGCCGTGAAGACCACCATTCCGGCCAAAAGCGCATAGGGCAGGAAGAAGCTGCGTTTCTTGAACATTTTGAGCCATTCATTCCAGACGAGATTTCCAAAGCTACGCAATGCGGTTGCCTCCTGTCCATTTTAAGAATTCTTCTTCAAGTGACGATTTGATCTCTTCCACGCGGTAAATCCGTACCCGTGCATCACACAGTGTCTGGATCAGCGAAGGAATATCTTCTTCCTGAAGTTGAAGGGTAATGATTCCCTCCTCCAGTTGGGTGCTCCGCAATGTGATGTTTTGCAAATGTCTAATCGTTTGTTCAGCCATGGTCGCGTCATTCACGCGGAAGCTTACCGTAGTAAATTCTTCATTAACGACTGTCCCCCCGATAGAACGCTCGGTTACGAATTTCCCCTCTTGGATAACGACCACACGGCTGCACATCAGTTCCATCTCCGACAGCAGATGGCTGGATACGAGAATGGCAATTCCCTCATCTTTGGCGATTTGCTTCAAGTAATCCCGCATCTCGCGGATACCCGCTGGATCCAGGCCGTTCGTCGGCTCGTCAAGAATGAGGATGGATGGATTATGCAGCAAGGCCTGCGCTATTCCAAGCCGTTGGCGCATTCCCAGGGAATAAGCGCGCACCTTCTTGTGGATGGCATCCTGGAGCCCAACAAGCTTAACAACCTCCATGATTCTCGTGATGGTCACTCCCTCAGACATCCGCTGGTACTGTCTCAGGTTGTCATAACCGCTCATGTACGGATAGAATTCCGGATTCTCGATGATGCCCCCGATATGCCGGACGGCTTGAACGAAGTCCTTTTTGATGCTGTGCCCTTTTACCTGTACATCGCCATGGGACATCTCGATTAACCCTACAATCATCCGAATGGTTGTTGTTTTGCCCGCGCCGTTCGGTCCAAGCAAACCAACGATTTCACCGCGATGAATGTCAAAGGATAGCCCATCGACGATGTTCTTCTTGCCAATCGTCTTGGTGACCTGTTCGACCGTTAGAACGACTGGACCTTTCTTGGCATCTTTCCTATTGGTGGAGGCCGATCCACTGATTCCATCAACCCATTCCCCTGAGGAATTCTCTATATTCGTTGTCCCTTTATTTGAATCGTTTCCGCTCATGTATTAGTTCCACTCCTTTTTGTATCGGTGTTATAGTTAAATAGTACACTAGTGGTTTGGTTCTGTAAAGCCTGATTTTTCAGTGTGGAAATTTTGCTTGTGCGCTCAGGGAACTGCTGCCTCATTATGGTGATTTAGAGGATTGCGAAAAAGCGTGAGGATGAATCTTTGGCGAAACGAAAAAAGACGATCTTTTAGGATCGTCTTTTGGGGCTAGTATAGAAACATCACACTCTTTAGGAGCAATAGGAAAAGACCGTTATCGATGACTCGATAACGGTCTTTATGGTTGTTCGCTTGGCGACGTCCTACTCTCCCGGGACCCTTCGGTCCAAGTACCATCGGCGCTGGAAGGCTTAACGGTCGTGTTCGGTATGGGAACGCGTGGAACCCTTCCGCCATCGCCACCAAACGGTTCAGATGCTTGATCACCTGAAAACTAGATACGAAACGAAATTTGCGTTGATTAGAATCCGTAGCATTACCCGATGTGGTATCGGGGTCCCCGAAAAGTATTCGGTGTCAGCTTCAAAGCTTCACTTCACTTTTTGGGGTGTTGTATATGCTTACGTAGCGAGCTTTCTTTCAGAAAGCTTTTAGGATAAGCCCTCGACCGATTAGTATTGGTCAGCTCCATGCATTGCTGCACTTCCACCTCCAACCTATCTACCTCGTCGTCTTCAAGGGGTCTTACTAGTTGGGAAATCTCATCTTGAGGGGGGCTTCACGCTTAGATGCTTTCAGCGCTTATCCCGTCCGTACGTAGCTACCCAGCCATGCTCCTGGCGGAACAACTGGTGCACCAGCGGTACGTCCATCCCGGTCCTCTCGTACTAAGGACAGCTCCTCTCAAATTTCCTACGCCCACGACAGATAGGGACCGAACTGTCTCACGACGTTCTGAACCCAGCTCGCGTA
>NZ_CP150209.1:6802500-7514708 GCF_037969785.1 Paenibacillus sp. FSL W7-1332
GACTATATACAATAAGAAAGGAGTTCGCCGAATGGCAGACAAAAGCATCGTTCTCCAAAAGCCCACTGATACTCCAAGTCCTGCGCACGGAGAGGGAAATCAGGCTACCGTATATAAAATTCTAATCGCCATCAGTTTCGTTCATTTGTTTAATGATTCGATTCAGTCCGTGATCCCTGCTATCTTTCCTATATTAAAGGATAACCTGCTGCTTACCTTTACGCAGATCGGTTGGATCTCCTTTGCCATTAATTTTACTTCATCCATTATTCAGCCGGTTATCGGGTATGCTGCGGATCGAAGGCCAACACCGATTCTGCTACCGATCGGTATGTGTTTCACGTTTGCAGGCGTATTCATTCTTGCATATGCACATACATATATCCTTGTTCTGTTCGCGGTCGTTCTGATCGGATTAGGCTCGGCGACCTTTCACCCTGAGGGAATGCGAGTTGCTCATATGGCTGCAGGTATGCGAAAAGGGTTATCCCAATCGATCTTTCAAGTAGGAGGCAATGCCGGGCAATCACTTGCTCCGCTCCTGACACGATACATCTTCGTACCGTTCGGACAGTTCGGCGCGATCGGTTTCACCTTCGTTGCCGCGGCTGGTATCCTCGTGCAATCCTATGTTGCCCATTGGTATCATGGCATGCTGAAAGCTGGCTACACGTTTAAAAAGAAAGCTGCCGGACGTACGCTTGATCCCGCCCGCCGCAAAAGCGTACGCCATGCAACGCTGGTTCTCGTCATTCTCGTATTTATCCGCTCCTGGTATGGCGCAGCCATTAGCAGCTATTATGCGTTCTACCTCATGGATACGTACAAGATCACGATTGATAACGCTCAGATTTATATTTTTCTATTTCTCGCATCCGGAGCTGTGGGTACCTTCTTCGGCGGTCCGCTGGCCGACCGCTTTGGCCGCCGCAACATGATCATGCTCTCCATGATCGGCACAGCACCCATTGCGTTGATTCTGCCGTTCGCCTCCCCGTTCTGGGCGGCTGTATTGCTCCTTATTGGGGGATTTGTTCTATTGTCCAGTTTTTCAGTTACCGTCGTCTATGCCCAAATGCTGCATCCGGGCAATATCGGTACGGTATCCGGGCTGATTACCGGGTTTGCTTTTGGCATGGGCGGGGTCGGTTCGCTTGTGCTCGGCAATCTCGGGGATGCTTGGGGAATCGGCAATGTTATGATCGCCATCGGCTTCTTGCCGCTGCTTGGTCTGCTTGCCCTGCTTCTTCCCGGTGATGATAAGCTGGACCAGTGGGCAAGAGATTAACAGTTTCCGCTAAGTCTCTGTAACCGTTCAGATTGCTTGCTTTAAATAACATAGTTATGGTCCTTATAAGACAGACGCCCAGATCATCCGCGCCGATACGGATCGACTGGGTGTCTGTCATTTATATTGACATAAAAAGGATATCTGTGCCTGTATCGCTAATCTTCCCTTCCTTTAGCGCTTTGTTTTTGATAATCCCAGTCAATAGACATGGTATACTAAACAAAATACAAGCCATAGTATGACCAGGCTAGACCAAAGGAATGTGCGATATGTTGAAAATCCCAGGATATACGATCATCGGCATCGTCTATGAGGATTCATATATAACGGTGGCGTATGCCCGTTCCGAGCGAACCCGGAGAACGATGCTCCTGAAAATTGTAAAAGAAGGTACCCGTACAACGATCGAGAACGCGAAGCTCATCCACGAATATCATTTCCTCAGTGACTTGGATGTGGACGGGCTGTTCAAGCCAGTATCCTACCTATCATTCAAGACAATGATCGTGTTGGAGTTTGAACCCATCCACGCTATTACCTTAAGGGAATATGTGCGAATTCACGGCTCCTCACCCTCAGTATTAATACCAATGCTTGAGCGTGCTGCCCGCAGGCTGCAGGAACTGCATATCCACGACGTTCTTCATTTAAACATCAGGCCAGATACGCTCCTTGTTCAAGAAAGTTCCCAGGACGTTTATTTAACAGGCTTCGGATACGCCGTTCGCAGGGATCAAATGAATATAGAGGGACATGGCAGTCTGGAAGCCAATCCAATCTATATGTCTCCGGAACAAACCGGGAGGATAGGCCATCGACTGGACAGCAGAGCCGATATCTACTCACTTGGCGTAACATTCTACGAGCTATTCGCTCATAGACTTCCCTTTACCGCGAACGGCGCGCTTCCTTGGGCTCACGCCCATCTTACCATAAGGCCTGAGCCCTTCCATGATATTCATCTGCCTCAATGGATATCCGAACTTATCCTGAACATGCTGGAAAAAGACCCAGCTAACCGCTACTTCGACATGCAGAGCATTACTGAGGAAATAGCCCAGCATCGATTAGCGGCTATAAAAGAGTCAGATTCGGATGCCAAGCGCTGCAAGCATGAAATCAGGCAGAATCCTTTCGCTTCCAATTCAATTCCGACTCAGCAGCATCATGAAGTACCCAATGCTAAGAACGAGGAGGATAAGTCCTTCCAAGAAACGATCCCCTCCATCTCGCTTTCAGGCCATATCGTCAACTATCCACAAGTGTTGGATTTGGCCGCCATCATGCAGGCATCACATATTTTTAACTCGGAGATCGTAACGGAACGAGTAGCTGAACGTTTCTTGCAGCTCCTGATTATGAACGCTGGTGCCCATCGCGGACTGATACTGACACTTCAGGAAGGCATGTGGTATGTAGAAGCTGAGGCAAAGCAAGACGGGAGACTTATGACGGCTTCTTCTCGGCGAACGCTCCTTGGGGATGCCCATAGAGTCAGTCGGCGTTTGCTCATTCAGACAGCGGAATCCAAAGCTGCCCTTTGCGGCTCGGCTGCCACATTAGGGATGGACGAGTTGAATTCCCCTTCTTCCGCTCATTCGGCAAAAGGTTCCGTGCTTTATTTTCCTGTCGTTGTACAGGATCAGTTGCTAGGAGTATTGTTTTTGCAAAATGATGTGATCACGAAAGCGTTTGCCCCCGAACGATTTCACGTGTTGAGTACCATTGCCTCCCAAGCTTTATTCGCCATTCATGCGAGAGTCCGCTCCCATGCCGAGCTGCAGCTTTCCGAACATGGCCTCCAAACAGTAAGAAAGCATACGGGAGAAGTGCATGATTTAACGGGACGGGAGAAGGAAGTGCTTCGCCTGATCTCAAAGGGGCTCTCGAATAAAGAAATCGCTGCGGCACTTACCATTACCCATGAGACAGTAAAGACCCACATCAAGAAAATCTTCGAAAAACTGAAGGTTGACCGAAGGGGAAAAGCCGCAGCCATCGCTAATACGCTCGGTTTGCTTCACGAAGACCATCAATCTCCTGAATAGCTCCTACCTTCTGAATGAACTAAACGCCAGTTATAAGCTGCTATCCCGTCGCCTCTGTTCTTCTGTTCCACGAATCAGTTATGCTGGGCAGCAAGGGAAAGCTCTTATAATAGATCTAAAAAGCTTACTTAAGGAAGAGTCCTTAAGTAAGCTTTTCTTTTATACGCTCTGTTCAATTGCTGTTATAAAACGGTGTATAACCGCTGTTACCTCTGCTCGTGTTGCTAAGCCACGAGGCAAAAAGCGTCCCCCGGGGTATCCGTTCATCAACTCGTTCTCGACCACGTTGGATACATGCTGCTTCGCCCAGATAGAAATAGAGCTTTGATCTTTGAAGGACAGCATATCTTTGCTGGATTCACCGGAGGAAAGACTCGCAAGCCGGCTTGACTTAGACAGCATAACAGCCATTTGCTCACGTGTGATCGGATCATCAGGGCCAAAAGCACGGCTGCTGTAACCACCAATAATCCCATGGGCTAGAGCCGTGCGAATCGCATCGCCAGCCCAGTGATTTTTAATATCCTCGAATGCAGCGCTGTATTGCCCTTCTAAACCCAGGCTCCGTACCAGCAGCGCGACAAATTCGGCCCGGGTCACCGGACGGTCTGGTTTGTAGCTTCCGTCAGGATAACCTTTTGCCAGCTTCAGATCATATAGTGCCTGGATTTCCGACTCCGCCCAGTGGCCGGAAATATCCGCAAAGGCAGGAGTTTGTTTGCTAGGGGGCGGCTGAGTAGCAGACGAGTCGCCGTCATTTCCCTGAGCTGGTGTTGTTGGGGGTGGTGCTGGGGTTGAAATCGATCCTGAAAGTCCTTCGTTCTGATCCCCCTTATCTACCGGAGCGGGATTCGGCTTACTCCCGCCGCTTCCCGGAGTAGGATCAGTCGGTCCTGTATCTCCACCACCCGGCCAAGGCGTAACGTTAACCGTTCGAACAACCTCTTCCGCCTCATTGCCGGCACGATCGGCTACCGAATAACGGAGCGTGTATTGTCCCGGTCTGGAAGTATCGACTTTACCTTCAACCTCGATGCGATCCGTTAGATCCCCGTCCAGATTGTCAATGGCCGTGGCCCCCGGGTCCGTATAGTCAGAACCTTGCATCAAAGAGATTCGAGAATCACCAAGCAGGGTAATCACCGGCTTCTCCCGATCGATATTCGTGATTTCGACCTGTTTTACCGACTCATTGCCTGCATGATCGCGGACATAATAAGTAATCCAGCCGTTCTCATGGACCTCCAGCTTATCGCTCCAAGGCTCACCACCTCCAACTCCGAAATAGGCAGCATCCTGTTGTCCGAAGACAAACTTGCGATCAACTAAAGGGCTCGGGGCATAGACCGAAGCGGTGACTGTTACTTCCTTTTTTGTTGGCACGGTTGGGGACACCGTAACCTGAATGACAGGCACGCTTTTAAAAATATTCGTAATTTCAATGGTCTCAATCCTCTTGTTGCCCGCGGCACTCTCGGCGTATACCGTGTACCATCCGTTCAGCTCCGCTTCGAAGGTTCCGTTAAAGTCGTTCCCTTCCGCGTCAAAATAGGACAACGGCTGGATTCCCGGCGCCCACTTCGTAACCATGATCGGACTTAACGTACCGTATACATCAGCCGTCACGGCCACGTTCTGGTTCGTCGGATCCTTGATAGAAGGCTGCAGGCGGATGATCGGTTCTTCTTTATCGATGTTGCTTACATGCAAGGACTTAACATTCCCGTTACCGGCAGCGTCTTTCGCATATACCGTGTATTCTCCGTTCGCGTCCACCATAAATACATTCTGGAACACGGTGCCCCATCCCTGCTCGAAGTAGGCTTCATCCTGCACACCGGCGCTCCATTTCATAAGTGAGATCACGCCGGAGTTGTCCATGCCGGATACCCATATTTCGACATCCTGACTCGTCCACGCTTCGGGCGTCAGCCTCAGCTCCGATATGATCGGTTTTTCGTTATCCATTCGGGTAACCTCAATGACGGCCACGGCCTCGTAACCAGCATTGTCTTTGATATAAACGGTATACATTCCATTGCTGTCAACGGCAAAGCTGTTACCGGTAAACGGAGTGCCTTCATTCATGAAATAATCGGGATCATGATGTCCGGCTGCCCATTTCTGCAATGCCATACCGCTGCCATTGTCCGTTACATCGAGCTGTATTCGTACGGAGCTGTTCGTCCAATTCGCGTTGTCGAGTGACAGACGAAGGCTTGGGCCGCTTTTATAAATATTAGTAATTTCTACAGTCTCGATCTGTTCATTCCCGGCCTTGTCCTTGGCATAGACCGTGTATAGACCATTCTCCGAAACCGTAAAGCCTGTCCCTCGCAAGGCGCTCCCCTCTCCCGCAAAATAGGAATACGGCTGCTTGCCCGCTGCCCATTTGACGATCTCGATGCCGCTTTCCTGATCAGAGGCGTCTACAGTAATAGCGATATCCGTCTGCGTCGGCTCCGTCGTGGATGGCGCCAACGAAATTACAGGAGGGATGGCGTCCAGATTGTCAATCGTGATCTGCTCTGTTACCGCATTCCCCGCTTGATCCTCTGCATAGACGGTGTAACCCCCGTTATCTGTCACTGTAAAAGAATCGCTGAACATGGTTCCGGCGCCATTCTTGAAAAATGCCAAAGGCTGGCTGCCGGCGGCCCACTTCGTGAGCTTAATCCCGCTGAGATCATCTGCGGTTGATGCGGTGATTTGGACAGACCCAACTGCCCACCCCGTCGGCGATGACGTCAGGCTAAGCGTAGGTGATGCTCGATCAATGTTCCCGATCTCAATGTACTGCACCGTCTCATTTCCCGCTCGATCGCTGGCGTACCAGGTATACCATCCGTTATTAAACGCGGTAAATGTGCCGCCTTGCGGCAAATGACCGTTATTATGGAAGAAGGACTCCGTTTGGCGGCCTTCCACCCATTTCTCAATCTGGACCCCGCTCCCCGTATCATAAGCTCGTCCGTTAACAATGACGTTGCCCTGTGTCCATTCTGACGTAGATTGCGTCAGAGATATCGACGGCGGGCTATTGTCGAAAAATACGGAGCTTCCATCCGTGGTTGCCGATACGGTCATTGGAATCCCTTCGTCTTGGTATGCAATGCTGAAATCTATTTGCCCTTCAGGATGGCTAGCGTCCAGCGTCACAGATGCCCTCCATTCGTTTAAGGCAGCGTTTGGTATAGCGGTTGCTTGTACTTGCTGTCCGGCTAGCATGACACTCGGAGATTGCAGTGCTGGAAGCGAAGTAAAGGACAGGGTAACGTTATCGCCTGCCAGTGCATATCCCGTATCTGCCCCATGGGACTCAATCGAAACACTCCGGATGAGGTCCGTCTTCAGGTTGTAACTTGCCTGGGAACGACTGTAGTTTAAGGCCTTGTTTTCGCCGCTCCAGGTGGTCGTATAATAACTTATTGTGGCCCATAGCGCGTTAGCCGGCACCTCAGGACCACTTAAAACATTGACGCCGTCCACACTGTACGTATACTGCTGATTATCGATGGGTTGATTCTCAAAGAACGATCCATCAAAGTTGCTTAATGTCAGCCACTTCACATCGGCAGGAATGTCGTTCAATTGTCCAGTGGTAAGCATTCTCTTCTCCGTTGTAATCCCATCCCGGCTATAATAAAGCTCCATGCCGTCAAAATTGATCGGCACAAACGTGGCCCACTTTGCGCTTGATGGGACTTCCGATAAATTGGTCGACCTGATGGTCGTCCCGTCGCTGTAAATATGAAGGACTCCGGCAAATCCCCTTGGATCATAAACGATGTCACCGAGCGTCTCGGCCTGTACCTGTAATGCAAAAGCTCGATCTCTCACCGGAATGGCCAGGCTGCCTAATAGAAGCGGTACGATCATGGCCATCACAATGAATGTTTGTGCTACACTGCGCTTAATGGCTCTAATCCTCCTTTTTTCGTTTTTTAAACATACAACCTTAGTGAAATAGGAATGTATACCTATATAAAATAGTAGCTTTTGCCTGGGTAGATATACATCCCCCGTATGAGGGATCTTTGGAGAAAATGAAAAAGACTCGGCTGCTGCCAGCCGAGTCTTTCATAGTTAAAAATCCGCCTCTGCCTATCCTAGATTAGATTTTGTTCAGATAATCCAGCAAACGGTACACAATCACGGATACCTGAGCCCGAGTGGAAGTCTCACCCGGTCCGAAGCGGTTGCCATTCACTCCCTTCACCAGACCTTCCTTCACTGCAAAAGCTACGGCCGCACGCGCATCCTCCGAAATCAGATTCGTATCATTAAATGACAAGGAGCCTGCTTCGGAATCAATCTTCAGCGCTTCCGCAATCATGACCACCATATCCTCACGGGTCAGCGGATTCTTCGCTCCCGCTTCTTTGCTGCGTGTTTCCCAATCGATGCCTGTTTCGAAAATACGATCAAGCAGTGTCGCAAATTCGGCACGGGTCACCGCATTGTTCGGAGAGAAGCGGCCTGCACCTGTACCGTTCGTGATATGCTGCGAGGCAGCAACCTCGATCTCATCCTTAGCCCAGTGGCTGACGATGTCGGTAAAGGTTACGTTATTCTCGGCAGCCATATATGAACCTGGACCGTTAACACGGAACGTGATCGATCCACGCTCAGCCGATTGCAGCAATCCAGCGGATTGCAGGTCCCCTTTTTCCGATTGCACGTAGGCACCTACCTTGCGCGCATCCTTCACTTTTGTTGGGTCATAGTTCAATGTCAACAGAAGCGGATGTTTGAACTTGTCTCCGTGTTTGATCGAAACGATCGGGGATACAGCGTTCAATGTGTTTTCGGATCCCGCTTTGCTTGCAGCTACGGAAACCGCTAAGCTGAATCCGCTGTTCGTAGTGAAATCATCCAAGGCATCGGCAGGCACCGTCAAGGTAAAACCGTTACCTGTAATAACAAGCGGCTTGCCGGATGCCTTCAGCTTATCCGCGGCAGCCTTACCGAGGGTAAGGGCTACATCGCTATATTTGCTGAAATCCAGCTTCGATACGTCCAGCTTCACTTCTTTGCCGTCTCCGGTAATTCCTGCCGCAACCGCTGCTTCAGATAGAGCGGCCGTTGCAGACTCGGTACCATCCGCATTTTTCTTCGTGGTTACTTTGGCATCCCCCGTTAATTCAGGTGCTGGAGTGGTTGGAGTTCCTGTGGAACCCCCACCGGAGGACGAGCCTCCACCGCCTCCTCCAGATCCGCCACCTGGGTTACCTGGATCCGGGTTGCCTGGTCCAGGCGCGCCCGTCAACTGCAAAGATACGGAAGCCGTTCCATGAAGTCCTTGACGGTCCTTGACGGAAAGCTCAACGGTATAGTTGCCTGAAGATAACCCGTCTAGGGCAATGTTAAATGCACCATCCTGTCCAACATCAAAGGTGCCTTGCTTGGCGACCGTTTTGTTAGCTCTTTTAATAACGTAATTGGCATCTAACCATTCGCTTACATCAAAATCAATTGCCCATTCATCCCACAGAGCCGGAACAGCCGTTACATAGAGGTCATCGATCGTACCGGTTAGTGCAGGATTACTCTTGCCGGATATTTTGACATCCAGCTCGGTTTGGATCGATGGTGCTGATCTCTTCACGAAGAAAGGAATCGTGGCATAATCGGAATAAACGATTCCATCCGTACCAAGGGATAAAAGCTCGATCGAATATAATCCGTCCTGAACCTCTACCTCTTTCTCGGTTTCATAATCGGCATACTTCCCGTTCCAGCCGATCGTAAACGAGGTGTTTGCATCAAAATAGGCTTCCCCTCCAAATATTTGGCCAATAATACCGTCGCCGTCAACACCCGCTCCTGGATTAAGACTGTCATACAAGTCCACAATGACGATCTGCATCGGATTGTAGAATTCAAAAGCCAGGTTGAGTTTGCCCAATTCACCAGTCTTGGTCAACGGAACATGCGGTAAATAGTTCTCTTTGTCACTGTAAGCTTTTGTATATTTCACGCCTGTGATCTCAAGGTTAAAGTACGCCACGTAAGGAACCGAATAGGTGCGGGTTCCATTCGTAAAGGTAATATACCCTTGTTGTTCCGATACGCCCTCTATCCCTTCCGGCACTTGAAGGGTTACTGTAACCTCTTCTTGACCGTTTAGGGCGAAGGTGCTTTTATCGGTTGTGACGCTTACCCCCGGCGTGACCTGCGTGTTATTGATTTCCACGTTAAAAGTCCCGCCCGCATTTCCAATACTCTCTACCTTTATTTTTTTCTGAACGGTCTTGGCAGCTTTACCGGTAAAATTACCGAAGTTGATGCTTCCCGTAATGTTATCCTGCTCTTTACTTGTTCCGTTCTCCTGATACGATGTCTTGTCTAGGACCTTCACCAGAGCCTCTGCCTGGATGGTATTGAGTGCTTGTACGCGTCCGGCTCCTTGATCCGTTACATCGTAGGATTCGGTATTCAGCACTTTGGCGTTATTCATCATTGCGACTTTGACGTCGAATGGAGTCCAGTCGTTGTGCTTCTCCAATATGAGAGCTGCAAGCCCTGCCACATGCGGGGATGCCATACTGGTGCCCGTGAAGCGATCATAGGATTGACTGTAATCTGCATCGGCAATGTCCCTACCGTACGCCGGAATGGATGACAATATGCTGGTTCCCGGTGCAACCACGTCAGGCTTGATGTCCAGCGTCTTTTTAGCCGGGCCGCGGGAGCTGGAATCATTGATTTCATCGCCTGCGGTTCGGTTCTTGATAAAATCCGTAAAATTCACTTTCATATTCGGGCTGGCATCGAGCAGCGATTTGATATAATCACCGTCTTCTTTGCTCATACTAAAGGTTGGAATGAAGGCAAAACTGTCCCCAAGCAACACACCGATAGGTCCAGGGTTCTGGTTGAACACAATAACACCCTTCGCGTCTGCCGCCTTAGCATTGGCAATTTTTTCGACGAAGGCAATTTCGCCGCGTTTAATCAATGCGATTTTGCCTGCAACATCTTTATCTGCGAAATCCTCTGGCTTACCCAGATCCGCATAAACCAGTTCGAAATCGCCATCCAGGGCAACTTCAGGATCTTCGGCCAGATTCCATGCCATTAATTCAAGCTTATACGTTGCATCTGTCACCGTGATCGGAGCGGCATCGTCTGCTAAAGGCAGTTCCTTGTCCTTGACAGGTTCAACAGTCTCTTCTTCCGTAACCGGCTCCTCTCCGGCTCCTTCAGTCGGTTGAGCCTGCTCTAGATCTTGCTCCGTATCGACGGAAGGCTCCGTCTCACCCATAGCAGCGGTGTCATCAGTCGATGTTGGCCCAGCGGCTTCATCTGCCTGCGCTCCTACATCCGTCTGCTCTTCAGGCGTAACGGGATGTGTCGGCTCAGCTCCAAGCTCCAACGGACCCTCATTGTTATCAATCGGCTCACCCGGCAATTCCGAATTCGTGAAAAAGTGCGCTGTTGCCGCAATTTCGTCACTTGGACCCGTTGAGTTTCCTACCGTAATCGGAAAAGCGGCCGCCCCCGGCGATCCAACCGTCCAGCGGTTAGGCCCCGAATTGCCGCTTGCAACGACTGGGGTGACACCAGCCAGCGCAGCATTGTTGAGTGCTACGGACGTCACATAGTCCGGATCATTTCGGGAGTTGCCAAGGGAGAGATTGATTATATCCATTCCGTCTTGAACGGAACGGTCAATACCACCCAGTACCCAGCTGGAATAGCCGCTTCCGTATGGCCCAAGAACACGGTAAGCATAGATATCCGCTTCCGGCGCAATGCCCACGACTCCATATTCGCCGGCATCACGGGCCCCGATGGTACCCGCTACATGCGTTCCGTGATCCGTCCAATACGTACTCCCCCTGTCATCGACCTGTGGGGGATTGGAAGGGTCATTCTCCCAGTCGAGCGGAGTCGTCTCATAGGGATCGTTATCATTGTCTACGAAATCATATCCACCCTTATAAGCATCCTTCAAAACAGGGTGTACATAATCAATACCCGTATCGATAACGCCTACTTTAATGCCTTTACCTGTATAACCGAGATCCCATACTTCCGGAGCACCGATGAACGGCCCCGTATCTTTCATGTATGGATTCACTTCGCCCTTCGGTCCAACCGTTACCTCCAGATCGGGATATACGCCTAGAACGCCAGGGAGATCAAGCAGCGCTTCAACCTTGCTGCCGTCGATCTCCATGGACACTCCGTTGAATGCGTAACTATATTGCTCCGAAATTTCGTGCGTTATATTCTTCGTGCTCAGGCTGCGTATAAAAGTCTGCTGCTCCAATTGCACTTGTGCCTCAACCTTCGCTTCTGCGGAAGAACTAAAGGATTGACCCTGAATAGAAGAAAGCCCTTTGGCTAAGGCCACTGGCTCAGTAGACAGCTCTACAATGACTCTTGTAGGACCCCCGGCAGATCTCTGCAGACTTTGATCAAGCACCGGAAACTCGGCAAGCTTAGCTCGCTGTTTCAGAATATCCTTTATCTGACCAGCTTCATCGGCACTGAGCTGATTGTCCAGCTCGATCTGCCGTTCTGACGGAGCGGCCCCAGCCGCTGGTGCAACGAGTGATAGCGTTAATACAAAAATTAGTAGTGCGGACCATAACTTTTTACTCAAGGCTTTGCCCCTCCCATAAGATAGATTTCCCAATCACATTAGGGTCTGGGATGTCATCAGCATATCTGCGCTGCCTAACGATGGTATCCACTCCTTTCCGCATAAGACTGACCCGTGGTAAATTATTCTAGAACTCAAAATTAGATTCCTTCATCCTTTTCTGTATGCTTTTGTTAAATTCAGTCGATTGTATAGGAGGTTTTGACGAATGATCAAAAATGTCAGAGATTCATAGAAAATATGGCTTACATTGCAAGTAAGGAAGAAGTCAGGGAATCGGGGAAAAAGAAAACCGAGGCTATCGATAGCCTCGGTTCACATGGAGTCGCAACTGATTCTGCAAGATATATTCCCGGTTGTATTATGATTCGTCTAGCAACCGTACGAACTCTTCTTCATCCTCCAGGATGTCGATGCCGAGCTGCTGGGCTTTGGCCAGTTTGCTGCCGGCTTTCTCGCCTGCAATGAGGAGATCGGTTTTCTTGGACACGCTGCCGGTGACTTTGGCGCCGAGCGCTTCCAAGCGTTCGGTTGCCTCTTCGCGGGTCAGCAGATGGAGGGTGCCTGTCAGCACGACCGTTTTACCGCTGAAGTAGGAATCGGTGCTGACCGGCTTCGGTGCTTCCGGAGCTTTTGCTTGGACACCCAGCGAGAGCATCTTCTGAATGCTTGCTTGGGCAAACGGGTCCGCAAAGTATCCAGCGATGCTTTCGGCCACGATGCTGCCAACGTCCGGCAGCTCGACCAATTCCTCTGCGGTCGCCGCCATCACGCGATGCAGATCGCGATAGTGATCGGCCAGCATTTTGGTTGTGGATTTGCCGGTATTCGGAATCCCCAGCGCAAAGAGGAAGGATGCAAGATCCCGCTCCTTACTCTTCTCGATGGCATCCAGCAGATTCTGGGCTTTTTTCTCGCCGAAGCGCTCCAGCTTCAGCAAGCTATCAAAAGATAACGTGTAAAGGTCAGCCGGTTCTCTTACACCCAGTTCGTCGTATAACTGGATCGCGGTTTTGTCGCTGAATGTTTCAATGTCCATGGCATCCCTGGAAGCAAAATGCGTGATCCGGGCCACGATTTGCGGTTTGCACCCCGTCTTGTTGTTGCAGAAGAGATGAGCGCCGCGCTGCTCCAGCGGGAATCCGCAGGATGGACACTGTTCCGGATACAGGATCTCTTCTCCGTCCTGCTCCTCCGTTACTTTGCCGAGGATCTCGGGAATAACGTCATTCGAACGGCGAATGAAGACTCGGGAGCCCAGTGCGAACTTGAGGTTCTTGCGCTCAATATCCCCGATATTGTTCAGCGTACAATTTTGCACCGTGACCCCAGCAAGCTCAACTGGCTCTACACGCGCTAACGGCGTGATTTTTCCGGTCCGCCCCACATTCCAGGTTACCGACTGCAGCACGGTCGTGGTTTCTTCCGCTTCGAATTTATAAGCGACTGCCCAGCGGGGGAACTTATCGGTATATCCGAGCGCCTCGCGGATGCGGAAATCGGTCACCTTCACCACCGCTCCGTCAATGAGATAATCGAGCTCGGAACGACGTTTCTCGATATCGGCCAATTGCTCCATTACATCGTCAAACTGCTCAAAATAGAAAATGTACGGATTGACCTTGAGCCGGTTCTCGCGCAGGAAATCCATCATTTCCTTGTGATCGGCAAAAGTGATTCCATCCGAATAACCTACATTATAGAAGTAAGCGTTCAGTTTACGCTCGGCCGTTACCTTCGGATTGAGATTGCGGAGCGCCCCTGCGGCGGCATTACGCGCGTTCTTGAGCGGCTCGGCCGCGGTTTGATTGTATTTGTCCAGCACGGACAGGTTCATGATGCCTTCGCCCTGTACTTCAATCGTACCTGCCGTGTACGGGATCGTCATCGGCACCGACTTGATGGTTTTCACCTGAGCCAAAATACCTTCGCCAACTGCACCGTTGCCCCGTGTCGACGCCTGAACCAGCTTACCGTTCTGATAGGTCAGATTCAGCGTGAGCCCGTCAAACTTCAGTTCCAGTGCATAACAAGGTGCCTTGAGAGGATTGCCGGGATTCTTCGTATTATAGTCATTGACCAGCCTGACCACGCGATCATGCCAGGTACGGAGCTGCTCGATGTTCTGAGCCTTATCGAGACTCCATAACGGAGCCAAATGGCGGTGCGGGGCAAAACCCTTCAGAATCTCCCCGCCCACCCGCTGGGTCGGAGAATCCGGAAGCGTCACTCCAGTCTCGGCCTCCAACGCTACCAGCTGGTCGTACAGGGCGTCATATTCCTTGTCGCTTACAAGCGGCTGATCCAGCGTGTAGTAATGGTAATTGTAATTGTTCAGCTCCGCAATGAGCTTCTCCATCTTTTCCTTGAAATCCATGCAGGGGCAATCCTCCTTCAATAATATAAGGCCATTATAGGTTACGTTGTGACTTATGTGGACTGTTGTTCAACCATTGTATTACATTGTTGTCCAAACATCCTGCTCTTAACATGCAGCAACCACCATCGTCCTCGGTTATTCCACCTTCGTAATCGGCGCGAAGCCGGCAAGCAGACGTTTCACGCCCACAGGCGCCGGGAATGCAATCTGCAATTCCATGTCGTTGCCACTGCCTTTTACCGCTACGATCGTACCGGTTCCCCATTTGCCATGTGCCACTTTGTCGCCGGCTTTAAATTCCCCACTGCCCGACGCAGCAGCCGGACGGGATGACCCACCGGTTGTCATCGTCACCCGGCCCTTCGGCGCGGCTTGCGCGGAAGCGGTCGATCCGCTGAGGGAGAGGTCCACGCTGCGACCGCCGCCAAAGTTGCTGCCTCCACCGCCTCCGAAGCCGCGTCCTGCGTAAGATCCGCCCACATTGCTACCGCCGCCGCGGCGGTATCGGTCATGCGCCATCTGGGTGTCTTCCTTCAATTCTTCCGGGATCTCCTCCAGGAATCGCGATGGCATGTTCGCCGTCGTGCGGCCAAATAAGGTGCGCATACGTGCACAGGATAAGAACAACTGCTTCTCGGCGCGCGTGATGCCTACATAAGCTAGTCGGCGTTCCTCTTCCAGCTCCTCGTTATCCATAAAGGCACGGCTATGCGGGAATACCCCCTCCTCCATGCCGATGATGAACACCACCGGGAACTCCAGGCCTTTGGCACTGTGCATCGTCATGAGCACGACAGCGTCGTCACGATCTTCTTCGTCATCGTTCATCGAATCGATGTCCGCGATCAGCGCAAGATCCGTGAGGAAGGAGATGAGCGATTTATCCTCGTTGTTCTTCTCGAACTCTTGCGTCACCGACAGGAACTCGTCAATGTTCTCGAGGCGGGATCTGGATTCGATCGTATTCTCGTTTTGCAGCTCGAGCCGGTACTCGGACATTTCCAGTATTTTTTCCGTAAGCTCGGTGACCGACAGAAATTCGACCATTCGGCTAAGCGCGGCAATCATGTCGTAGAAGCCCACCAGCGCATTGCGTGTTCGTCCGGCAAAGCCGAGATCGTCCACGATTTCCAGCACGCGGAAAATCGAGATGCCCCGCTCTGCGGCTGCAGCAGCCAGCTTCGCAACGGTTGTGTCGCCGATGCTTCTTTTTGGCACGTTAATGATCCGCGTTAAACTGATATCGTCGTCCGGGTTGGAGATCAGGCGTAGGTAGGCGAGCAGGTCCTTAATCTCTTTGCGATCGTAGAACTTGATGCCCCCGACGATCTGGTACGGAATATCCGACTTGATCAGAATTTCCTCGATCACCCGTGACTGCGCATTGGTCCGATACAGAATCGCATGATCCTGATAGCGTTTGCCGGCGGTAACGCTCTTACTGATTTCCGAGGTAACAAAATACCCCTCATCATGCTCCGTATCCCCGCGGAACACCTTGATCTTCGGTCCTTCACCTTGCTCGGTCCACAGATTCTTCGGTTTGCGGCCTGTGTTCAGGCCGATCACATTGTTGGCAGCATTCAAAATATTCGCTGTAGAACGGTAATTCTGCTCCAGCAGAATCGTCCGCGCCTCGGGATAATCCTGCTCAAAATTCAGGATGTTCGTGATATCCGCGCCACGCCAGCGGTAGATCGACTGATCGCTGTCCCCGACAACGCAGATGCGGTGATGGCTGTCTGCCAACATGCGGCAAAGCATGTACTGCGCCCGGTTGGTATCCTGATACTCATCCACGTGAATGTACTGGAACTTCCGCTGGTAGAAGTCGAGGACCTCCGGCACTTCCTTAAACAGCTGGATCGTGGTCATGATCAGATCGTCAAAATCGAGCGAGTTGTTGCTCTTTAAGCGCTTCTGATATTCCGTATATACCTTGGCAACAAGGGTTTCAAAATAGTCTCCGGCCTTCTGTTCATACTGCTGCGGGGAGATCAGCTCATTCTTAGCCGCGCTCATAGCTGCCTGAATTGCCTTCGGCTCGAATTTCTTCGGATCGATGTTGTGCTGCTTCATCACGTTCCGAATAACGGACAGCTGATCCGTCGAGTCTAGAATACTGAAATTCGATGTAAAGCCAATCCGTTCAATGTCTCTACGCAAAATCCGCACGCACATCGAGTGGAACGTCGATACCCAGATGTCCTGGCCTTCCCGGCCGACCAGCTTGGATACCCGCTCCTGCATCTCACGGGCTGCTTTATTCGTAAACGTAATCGCCAGGATGCTCCAAGGTGCAGCTTTGCGCGTGGCGATCAGGTACGCGATTCGGTGTGTCAGTACCCGCGTCTTACCGGAGCCGGCACCTGCCATAATGAGCAGCGGTCCGTCGGTTGCTTCAACGGCTTGGCGCTGCTGCGGATTCAGCCGTCTGACGGCGTCGTGTATATCAATGGAATGCATAGTATTGCCTCCTAATAAGTGTAGATTTGGTAAGGGAGAAACTTGGTTAAAGATGACAAGCGAAAAAAATGAAATAGGGTCTGGCAGATAGATAAAAAATTCAAAGTGAATGAATATGAATATAGAATACTGTCTGTCTAAGACACGGTGCGTTCTGCTAGCTTGGTTAAATGGATTATAAAATTAATTATTATATAAATGTATACTTAACCGTCACAAGGCGGATGGAGAAAACACATTATTATAGAGCCTGAACTGGCTTAACGCGCCTCTATATTTTTGGGCAGATCTTATTAATATCTTATAACAGAGACAAGTCAGCCCTTCACGGCCTTGACCGTTTCTAGCGCCTGCTCCAGATGATCATACACAACGTTGCCAACAACGATCGTATCAGCGATAGCAGCTGCCTCCGACGCTTGCTGGGCGCTCGTTATTCCGCCTCCGTAGAACAAACGGGCGTTATCCAGCGATCTGCGCACTGTACGAACAGTCTCCATATCCCCATATGCGCCGCTATATTCCAGGTACACGATCGGAAGATTCATCAGCTTGTCCGCAATCTGGGCATAAGCGGTGGCAGCGCCCGCTTCAATTGAAGTCTCAGCTCCAGTCAGCTTCGCCACCGCGGCATTCTCGTTCAACACGATATACCCCTCGGTCACAACCAGATCCCACGGGATCATGTACCCGTAGCGTTCGATTCCTTCGCGATGCCGGCCCATAATCCAGGTCGGATCCTGCGTATTCAAAACCATCGGGACCATATATAGATCAAATCCGGGTACAACGGCTTCCAGATCGGATACTTCCTGCACGCACGGCAGCTCGTAACGCCGAACTCGGGACAGCAGATCCACGGTATTTTCATAAGTGACTCCGGTTGAGCCTCCGACCATAATGGCATCGGTTCCTGACAAACATACCGCATCAAGGGTCTCGTCATCGATCTCCTTGTCGGGGTCCAGCTTAAACACATGCCTCCAGGATTGTATCATCTCTTTCAAGCGTCATTCCTCCACGTCCACGGGTTACTATTATACTAAAATAAGTCTATGCTAGCACGGTAAGCAAGTCAATTTATGTTCGCATAAAATACGAACATTTTTTTGGTAATTGCGGTTTATCGGTTTAGCCGATATACGAACCGAACCTCTGGAACGGGATTGGTGCTGATACTTCGCTAAGAAAAACGTCAATCGATGTACATTCCCAGACCGTATGACGCACGATCCCAGACATATAGATGGTGGTTTTTCTGTGATATCAAATAGGCCATGCTTCGAATTTATATCTTCTGATATCAAAAAATAGCCCGCGTCTCTTTGGGAGACAACGGACTTCGATGTTCGGCATCACTGTATATGAAATTAGCCTTTTCAATTGACGGGCGATACAACATGGGGGCAAACCATGAAAAGCACCCTCTATGCGAGTCACTTTTTAAAAGTATATCTCAAGCTATTCTGCTCCAGCTCCGGCTCTGTCAGCAGGTCCGAGTAAACGCCGTACACGCCCCATTTTTCATAATTGTTCACGGTCGTGGTGTCATTGATGGTGTGGACATAAGTCACAGCACCCGCTTCCTTCAGCTTCGCTACGAAATTCGGGCTGACCTTGTACTCCGGCATGGTAACCGCGTCAATGTGGTTCTCCTGTACGAAGGCGGTGATCTCAGCAGGTGAGTCCTGCGTGGCATACAGCGTATAGATAATCGATTGAAACGGGTAGATGTCCTGAACCATATCAAGCATCGGCTCATTGTAAATTTGGACGACAACCCGATCCAAAAGCTTCGGATTCCGTTCTTTAGCAGCGTTTACAATCTCCGCGAACAGGTGCTGTATATCCCGGTCCTTCTGCTCCTTCGTATCCGTCACGATGTAGATATCGGGATGACGCTCCATCATATCCATAATCCCCTCAATATCCATCGGCTGGTATTGTTCCAAAATCGGTGTATTAATGAATTCCTCATGGCTCAGGCGCGCTGCCTGCTTATCATCGGGGAGTTTCTCCTTCTGA
Source organism: Paenibacillus sp. FSL W7-1332 (assembly GCF_037969785.1). Taxonomy (NCBI): domain Bacteria; kingdom Bacillati; phylum Bacillota; class Bacilli; order Caryophanales; family Paenibacillaceae; genus Paenibacillus; species Paenibacillus sp. FSL W7-1332. The sequence goes on from NZ_CP150209.1 coordinate 6,821,325, forward strand.
CCCAGCTGCTGTGTCATGCTCTCCGTCCACTCGTGCCTGGCCACAACTTTGCGATCCTCCGTCAGCATTAAATCAATCTCAAATACCCGGGTGCCTTTCTCGTAGTTAATGACCATGGCTTCATAGGCGTTCGTGTAGGACTTGTCCCCTATGCTCCCCATGGCATGGGCGATCAGCCGATAGGCCGTGAAGCCTTGCGGTGCTTCCTCTTCCAACTCCAGATGAGTCAGAAGCAGTATCATAATGGCGGAAAATAATAGAAGGACAGCTGCGATCCGTTTCATGGTATCCCCACCCTTTGTTTCGTTCATCGCTGTTGCTAGGTAAATACCCGGTTGAAGGGTCGGCCAAACAAAAAACGCCACTTGGCGGCTGCCAAATGACGTCTACATCCATTACAATCAGTATGCGTTCTTGAATCCGTTGCGGATCGTGCGCAGAATGATTTTGATATCAAAAAGAATGGACCAATTCTCGATGTAGAAAATATCGTGTTTGATCCGTTCCTCAATCGAAGTGTCTCCGCGCAGACCATTGCTCTGCGCCCATCCCGTGATGCCCGGGCGTACGTGGTGTTTCACCATGTACTTCGGAATCTCCTCTTTGAACTGTTCAACGTAATAAGGACGCTCCGGCCTAGGGCCAACCACGCTCATATGACCAAACAGGACATTGAAGAATTGTGGCAGCTCATCCAGACTGGTCTTCCGAAGAAACGAGCCGAACTTGGTGCGGCGCGGATCATTTTCCACGGTCCAGCCCGTATCCGGTGCCCCCTCCGGCAGCGGCTTCATGGAGCGGAATTTATACATATAAAAGTTCCTGCGGTTAAGCCCGACCCGCTCCTGCTTGAAAATGACGGGTCCCCGGGAAGTCAAACGAATACCCAGGTAAATCCCGATCATCACCGGCAGGGTGAGGATAATCGCCACTAACGAGAATACAATATCGAATGCTCGCTTAAACAGTCGGTTTGCCGCTAGATCCAGCGGGATATCGCGCACGTTGATCATCGGCATCCCCGCGAAGTTATCAAACACCGGCCGTGCTGGGAGGTAATCGAAAAAGTCCGGAATAATCAGCGTTCGAACACCAGCTTTTTCACACGCGGCAATGATCTCCGGGTATTTGTGGTGCGCATCTAGTGGAAGTGCTAGTACGACCTCATCGACAAGCTTTTCGTTTAGCACCTTACGCAGATCACTGACCGAACCCAGAATGGGTTTAAGTCGTCTCGCCTCGATGTCGTCCCACTGCTGGTAATCATCCAGAAAACCGATAACTTCATATCCCAGCTCCGGGTATTGCTTCAGATTTTTGAAGAAGCGCTTGCCCAGCGTACCAGCACCCACGATGAGCACGAATTGGCGGTTGTAGCCTTTTTCCCGAAAATGCTTGAGGGATTTCTTGAGGAAATAACGGTATAGGATAATGAATGCTACGTTAAGAATCATGTAGATGGCGAGATACCAACGGGAGATATTCACCTCTTTAACAAAAAACATAATACTGAGGAGGATGAACATCCCGATGAAATGCATCTGGAAGATTTTCAAAAATTCCTCGGCAAAGCGCTTTTTCCGCTTCGGCGAGTACAAGGTAATCATGATGCCGACAGCCACGGCAACCGCACCGTAGATCAAGCTCCACATTCCGTAAGATTCGATGGGCAGCGGTTTTTCGTACGGAAACCAACCGCTTTCGAATTTCATCCACCAAGCGAGCAGAAACGCCAACTGGATAAAGGCAAAATCGGTCAACATATACAATTTGGTCAGAAAGCCCTGATTCTGGCGGATCATGATTTCACCTCCATTCCACCTGAAGATTGCGTTATCGTTGCTGGACGAATAGGCTTAAGCCGGTTCATAAGCAAGGATAAGAGCAATTTTAAACCAACGCCTACATAGACGGCTCCATTAACGAATATGTTGTATTTCTGCCGGTAATGCTTCCGATGAAAAAGAATCATAGCCCGATGGAACTCATATATGATCTTGAATGGCCTACGTCGGGCGCTGCCGCCTTTATAATGGATAATCGTGGTCCGAGGATAATAGTGAATGCCCCATCCCGCCTGCTTGATGCGGTAACACCAGTCAATATCTTCCCCGTACATAAAAAACGTCTCATCCAGCCCGCCTACCTGCTCAATCGTCTCGCGACGTACCAGCATGAACGCACCAACCAAACAATCCACCGGATACTCGACGTCCGGATTCAAATACCCCAATTGATACTGGTTAAACTCCGGCTTGTTCGGGAACAGCTTGCTGAGCCCGAAGGCATAGTAAAAGGAAGCCGAAGGCGTCGGGAACCCTCTTTTGCAGGCCTTATCCAGCGAACCGTCCGGGAGGACGATTTTACATCCAGAGGCCCCAACGATCGGATTGTAGTCCATAAAAGCGACCATCGTCTGGATCGTATCCTGCTGGATAATCGTGTCGGAATTCAGCAGCAGCATATAGCGACCTTGCGCCATTTCCATCCCCTGATTGTTCGCTTTGGCAAAGCCGGTATTCTCCGTGTTCTCGATCAGCTTGACCTGCGGGAATAACTCTCGGATGGTCTGAACCGACTCGTCCTTCGAGTTGTTATCAATCAAAATGACTTCATATGTATATTCCGTCTCTGATGCAAACACGGATCGCAAACAGTCCACCGTCAGCTGACAGGTATTGTAGTTCACGATTAAAATGCTTAAATCCATTGCATAACGTCTCCTGACAAATATAGTAATCTATCGACATTATAGCATAGTTCGCGGGGAAATAAGGAATATCAAGGAATAAGTTTGCTCTGTCCTCTTCCATTCAACTCTCATATAAACCCGATCAAAATAAAAAACTTGAACAACAAACTCTCTGCCTTGGATTGTCTGTACAATTTGCTCTTGCGCGCATAATGTAATCTATCGATGAATTTTGTGCGAGATGCGAGAAATAACTCCAGCTGTTCTTTCAGTTCTCCAGTCAATCGCGATCCATAGATTCGATGAAACTCGCTCGCTTGTTTATGCAGCAAGTCTTTGCCTGTATGCCTCTTAAAACTGGCCCATTTGCTCTTCAACTTACCCACGATGGAGTTACTGCCTCCTACCACATTATTATTGTGCTGACGGTATAACATGGACGGCGTGTTATCGTAGATTACGGTTCCAAATGCGGATACGAGCAGGTAGAACCACCAATCGTGCATAAGAACCTTTTGGCTGTCCACCGATTTACTATTTATAAACAGGTTTCTTGTTGATCGATTCATCGTAATCGTTGCGCCAATGGCAATATTCTCGTATAACGCATTGAAGAAAGAAGGCTCCTGAGCAGGAGGTTTAGGCCATGCACCTTTCTGGTTTAACTCGTCATCCGCAAGGTAGGTCGATGTAAATACCATCGCCGGTACTTCTGTATATATAGATGAATTCAAACGTGCTATAGCATGCTCTACCTTATGATCAAGCCACACATCATCCTGGTCACAAAAACAGTAGTAATCAACTTCGGCGTCTGCAGCACGCAGCAATTCAAAGAAGCTGGACACAACGCCAACATTTGATCCTTTTATGAGCTTGATCTTATCGGGGTGTGTTGTCACCCAATGGTCGAGAAGCTCTATCGTTTTATCAGTCGATCCATCGTCTCTTATCAGGATGGAGACAGCACCATGCGACTGATTGAGAATACTCTGGATTTGCTCGGATATATATTGTTCGCCGTTATAGGCGGATAACAATACTTGCACTTTTTTCATACGGGAACCTCCGAAAAAAACACTTGATATCAATAATCTCGTAGACAAAATTCAACTGAGAGGTCTATAGAGAAGGGAGTTAGCTAAAAAGGCCAGATCATACAGATCAGGCCTTTCGAGTCGCTGTATTCATTTTAAGTATAGTTCAGGGTGCTGCTTCATATCCAGCATAAACTGCTTCAGTCCTTCGCGCCAGTGTGGCAAATCCTCAAATTGGTTTAGTCTGATAGCTAAATGATCCATGAACGAATTGGCCGGACGTGGAGCGGGTCTGGGAAACTCTTCAGTAGTACAAGGGTGCAATTCAGCGGTTATGGTAAGTCCCAATTGTGCACGAGCCTCTTCGAAAATGGCGCTAGTAAACTCATACCAAGTACAAGAACCACTGTTGGAGGCATGATATATCCCGTATTTTTCAGTGGAGATTAAGTTTATCAAGAACTGAGCCAGATTTACGGTGTAGGTAGGCGAACCTTTTTGGTCGTTAACCACTTTTAACAGCGGTTTTTCTTGTCCTAGACGAAGCATCGTTTTTACAAAGTTGTTGCCGTGAAGCCCGAAAACCCAAGATGTTCTTACGATAAACCACTTAGAGCAGAAATCCCGAATCATCTGCTCTCCCGCAAGCTTGCTTCTGCCGTAAACCGTTTGCGGATCGGTGTCGTCGTACTCAACATAAGCCGTCTCACTAGTCCCGTTAAAAACATAATCCGTGCTGATATAAACTACGGTGGCACCGATTTTTTCGGCGGATACTGCGATATTTCTCGTACCTATTGCATTCACAAGATACGCACCATCCGTATCACTTTCGGCCTCATCCACGGCCGTATAAGCTGCGCAATGGATGATAATATCCGGATTATCAGCAGAAATAATCTGTCCGCATTGCTCCATGCTCGTAATATCCAGCTCTGCTCTCCCGCAGCCGATAACCTCATGTCCAGCATCAGTTAGCACGCGCGACACATCTTGCCCTAACTGACCGTTTGCCCCGGTTACGAGTACCTTCATTCAACTTCACCTAACCGCTTGCCGTACTGCTGGGCCATATAGTTCCGATAAGCACCAGACTGGATACGTGTCCACCAATCCTTATGGTTCAAATACCATTGAATCGTTTCCTTAATGCCTGTCTCGAAGTTATGCTTTGGCTTCCAGCCCAGCTCATTCGCCATTTTCGCAGGATCAATGCCATAGCGGCGATCATGACCTGGTCGATCTGCTACATATGTGATCAAGGATTCCGGCTTCCCGAGCTCCTTCAAAATCGTTTGTACGATATGCAGATTGGTTCGCTCATTGTTGCCACCGATGTTATAGACATCACCTATTTTCCCCTGATGGATAACAAGATCGATCGCACTACAATGATCCTCAACATACAGCCAGTCCCTTATATTCAAACCATCCCCATATACAGGCAGGGATTCATCATTTAGAGCCCGAGAAATAATAAGGGGGATCAGCTTCTCAGGGAATTGGTATGGACCGTAGTTATTTGAGCAACGGGTAATGTTGACCGGCAGACCAAAGGTCTCATGATAAGCTCTTACTAACAAATCCCCACCTGCCTTGCTGGCTGAATAAGGACTGTTAGGAGCAAGTGGCGTCGTTTCAGAGAACAAACCGGTTTCGCCCAAGGACCCATATACTTCATCCGTGGATACTTGGACAAACTTAGTCACGCCATATTTTTGGGCTGCATCCAGAAGAACCTGTGTCCCCATGACATTGGTGTTCACAAAGATTTCCGGTTCCAGAATACTGCGATCCACGTGTGATTCTGCCGCAAAATTAACAACCACATCGATACCCTGTTGGAAAATCGCGTCCACTGCTGGTTTGTCAGCTATATCTGCTTGCACAAAAGAGTAGTTAGGGTGGTCTTGAACGGATTTTAAATTTTCAAGGTTGCCCGCATACGTAAGTGCATCCATGTTGATGATCTGGTAATCGGGATGCTGCTGAATCATATATAAAATAAAGTTACTACCGATAAAACCGGCACCGCCGGTAACAAGAAGTTTCATCCTCACTGCCCCCTACTCAAAATTCATCTCTGCGTCTTTCAGCAGCGGGTGCCGCTGGTCTTTATCCGATAATATCGGTTTCGACGTTGGCCAATCAATCCCCAAGGCCGGATCATTCCATAATATGCCCCGGTCATTCTCAGGGGAATAATATTCGTCCACTTTATAGAGGACCTGGGTATTGGGTACAAGCGTACAAAAACCATGAGCAAAGCCTTTAGGCACCAGCAGCTGACGATGATTATGTTCGCTCAAAATAACACCAACCCACTGACCAAAAGTAGGGGAGCTTTTTCTAATATCTACGATCACATCGTAAACAGCGCCTGTTAAGACACGTATGAGTTTGGTTTGAGCCTTAGGGTTGAGTTGATAATGAAGACCACGCAGAACCCCGGCTTCGACGGACAAAGATTGGTTGTCTTGGATGAAGTTATAGGTAATGCCATGCTGCTTAAAAAGTGAATCATTGTAACTCTCCATAAAAAAACCCCGGTGATCGCCGTGGACCACCGGTTCAAGTACAAAAGCGTCTGTGAGTTTTAAAGGAGTTACGTTCATCGTTCAATTCCTCCCTAACTACAGTTTAAGTTTTCCGAAATCATCACCGAATCGGACATCTCTAGCCAATTCATTGGCCCGAGCGAGCGACGTATGCGTACCAGCATCCGTCCACCATCCTTGAAGAACATCAAAGGTAAGCTTTCCTTGTTTAATATATGCATTGTTGACGTCTGTGATTTCCAATTCGCCACGAGCTGAAGGTTTCAATGTCTTAATGATATCAAAAACTGTGTGATCGTACATATATATTCCCGTTACGGCATAGCTGGACTTGGGATGCTCCGGTTTTTCTTCAATAGAAATGATCTGGCTGCCTTGTATTTCCGGAACACCAAAACGGTTTGGATCAGGAACTTCCTTGATTAGGATCTTGGCACCGGATCTTTGACTTTGGAAGTTGGCCACATAGGTGGAGATGTCATCCTCAAACACGTTATCGCCGAGGATGACAGCGATTGGTTCACCACCTGCAAATTGCTCTGCGAGGTTTAACGCTTGAGCAATGCCTCCTGCTTCATCCTGCACTTTGTAAGTGAAGGAAACCCCCATTTCACTACCACTGCCCAATAAGTTTACGACATCCCCCATGTGGTCCTTCCCCGTCACAATGAGTATGTCTGTAAGGCCAGCTTGACGGAGTTTATATACAGGGTGGAAGATCATCGGATATGCTCCCACTGGCAGCAGGTGTTTATTGGTGACTTTGGTTAAGGGGTAGAGACGTGAGCCTGTTCCGCCTGCTAAAATAATCGCTTTCATTCGGAGTGTCTCCTCATATTTCTTTCTTCATAACCGCCTAAATTAAGAAAATTCAGTATGCAAATGAACTTATCCTGTAGAATGATCCTCTGAACAATAAGATATTAGAACAGAGGATTGTTTTTTATTCATCAGGAATTCTCTTTCCCTCATTTTAAATTATCTAAAATGGAATTTATCTATGATTCATCACCAACAATTCAAGACATAAAACATTACTTAAGAAATCAAACATGAACTCAACTAGCAGACAATTTACACCCTCTGCTAGCCTACTAAGAAACAATAGTCGAAGTTTTACCTTACCCTAAAAAAGAGACAGCTAGAACTTCCTCAATTACAACTGTTTGTCTAACGAACTACTGTTAATAATCATATTTATAAGACATTACATACGAGCTGAAACAAGAGTGCGTTATCTACCGGTTGAATAACAATTCGACACAGATATAGCCTTTTTTAGCCTCAGTCCTTGTCTATGCGCTCATTAAGCCATCCCATTTTGAGCCGCCGGGAAGGCACTTTATCCATATTGCTTGTTAGTGGTACAGTGAATATGCAGATCTTTGGCTGTATTTCCAATAGTTGATTCTCCAGACATGATACGCAGTACAACGTGTACTATAAATGCATAATCATATTTCTTCTTCAGCCACATGTAAACCATACCTTTGTTTATTATAGAGATTTTTTCTACCTGTCCACCTATTCAAAACCATGAGCCTGTTAAATTACAAATCGTACAGTTAAAAGGATTCGCCGATACCTTTCGGCACTTAACAGAAACCTTTGGTTATCCGCCTTCCTTATTCTTTTCACCAAATGTCCATAGCTGATTCATAACAAAATTACTTATGGCAACAAAAATAGTGGAGATCCCCATACCATAGAAATAACTCCAATTAAATAAATTCACAGTCGAATATAGTATAATTAAATTAATTACTAGTCCAGTTAAAGAAACTATCAAGTATTTAAAAAAGTAAATTGTATTTTTTCCTTTTACTCGAAAAGTCCAACTCTTGTTCAGAAAAAAAGAAATAGCTAAAACTATTATAAATCCCAGAAAAGAGCCAATTATAGGTGACAAGTCCATTATTTCAACAAAAAAGATAGTCAATATTATGTGGACTATCGCCCCAATCAATCCTACAATACCATATTTGATTAATTTATAAAGGCTATTCTTATATAACAGCAGTGACTTTTTTATCTTCATCTTCGAATGATTCAACATTATGTTTTCTCTTTCCTATTACTTGAAGTTCTTCAGAAACAATATAGCGCGGCCTTTGTTTAACCTCATTATAAATTGCAGCAATGTATTCACCAATAATCCCTAAGCAAATCATAAGTATACTTCCAGTAAATAATATTAACAAAATTACAGTGGTAAATCCTGTTACTGAATTCCCAACTATTTTATTGTATAGCGTTTGTCCACCTAATACTAATGCTAATCCTAAAAAAAGCGCCCCGAAAACGGTTACCAATCTTAGAGGAATTGAGGAAAAGGAAACGATCGCGCTAATCGCCAGTTTTATTAGGGAAATAATCGACCACGTTGATTTTCCAGCAGCACGCTTTGGTACTTCAAAAGAAAGTGTAGTTTTTTTAAAGCCTAACCAGGATGTCATTCCTCTGAAAAATACATTTCTTTCTCTCATCTTTCCCCATTCATTTATCACTTTTCTATCCAAAAGTTTGAAATCAGAAGCCCCGTTTAGCTCATAACCTGCTAATTTGTCAATAATATTATAAAATACTTTTGCACCAAATTTATTAATAAAGGGCTCATTTCCACGATTTGTTTTAACACATTCAACAACTTCATAATCTTCATTAATCCATTTCTCAATCATTGTGTGGATGAGGTATGGAGGATGTTGCAGATCAGAATCCATTATTATTGCTGCATGACCTTTTGAGTTATCTAAGCCAGCACATAGGGCTGATTCTTTGCCAAAATTGCGACTAAATTTCAAAGCGCGGATCTGGGGGATCTGAGACTTCAGGTTATTTATTCTCAGCCAAGTATGATCTATTGAACCATCATCAATAATAATTATTTCATAATTAAATCCCGTCTTTAACATTTCTTGGTTAATATTACTAATACTTCTTTCGATATGTTCTTGCTCATTATAAACTGGTATAACGACTGATATTAATTTATCCATATTATAATCACCTATTTAATATTTTGGTTTCAATGATGGATTATCAAGCCCAATACAAAATCAAAGGCCTGATTCTGGCGAAAAGGCAAGCTGCTTTAGTCAAGTCATTAATTGTCAAAATGAAGCCAGTAATTCAAATTAGCGTTTACCTGTGTCTATTACAGCTGGAGACAAGGTACAACATTCAGAGATCTAGAAAATCGACTCTTTACTCTGTAATGTCTGTAATGTGCTCATATGTGGAATATCAGCGATCACTTTCGGCCCATGGTGAAGGGCATAACATCATAAGATGACTCCGCAGAAGTTAGCTAAGAGTTCTAAGGAAGTAGTGGCCGTAATTCTGTATTTAAATTCGTTCATTGCATCGGATCTTACCAGTGCTGGCCTGTCTCCAACACAGCCCTTAAGTGTCACCTTTACTTACACAATAGTCTAAAAATCAAGGCTCCCGAGTTATATGAATTTGAGCTCCTAGTTCCCTTGTATCTTGATTAATACCTAATTTAATAGGGCTAAAGGTTTTATCTATCCTAAATCTTAATATAGTTTCCCCCTTTTTAATCGGAAGACTATAATTATAAACGCCTTGATTATTTAGTTTTAAACTTTCTATAATCCTATTGTTAGAATCAATAAATTTTATTTCATTCGTAGTAACATAACCTGGATAGTTTACTACTATGTTTAGCACTCCATTTTCAGGAGATTCAACTTTATATACCGCCTCTTTCCCTATCCAACCGTCTGAGTATTTCCCCTCCCAGCTAGTTCTTTCTCCTATAGATTTCACTTGAAACAACTCATAACTCAGTTCCATCTTTCCGAACCCTAGTTTTTTGTTTTTATCAACATATAGTGATTTCGCTGAGAAGGCATCACTAGATTTTAAATTAAGTATCCAATTGGATTCTTCGAAATAGTTAGATTTATTCTCAAAAAAACCAAATCCTCTAACTTGCCAAATAGACTGAGTGTTACCTTTAAAAACTAATACATAATCATTTTCTTTAGGATAACTCTCAGTATCCTCAGAATTGTCATCTATTGAATACAAAGATTTAATTTCAGGTGTTATTTCAACAGAGGGATCAATAAGACTTCTTATGCCATTAACATTTAAGTTGCTTGATAGCTCCAGATTTTTGAGTAACAAATTCGTCTGATACACCGGCTCCTCATAGAAGTTCCAATTAGTAACAAATAAATTTTCGTTTGGTTTAGCTAGTTTTGTATATTCTTTAATAGCTTCACTATAATTTGATTCCATAGCTTTTTGTGTCATAGCTATATAAATCCCGTAATTAAGTGAGTGAGCTTTTGCTAAGACTAATACTATTACAATTGAAAAAACTAAAAACTTACTAGTACTTCTCTGCTTTGTTTTGGAATCTACAATATAAGAGTAAACGTATATTAGCAAGGAAGTATTTGTGAATGCAGAGACTACGTAAAGATAATATCCAAAAGGCCATCTCCAGATTAAAAGTCCCGACAAGTACCCAAAAGACATTACGACCAAAGAAAAAACAACTCCATTCTGTATAGAGAATTTTCCTTTGATCAGATCACAAATAACATAGTATAAAGAAAAAAATAAACACAGCCCAGTAATTATTATTGTCTCTGGAGTTTGGGCTAAATAATAGATGAGATTACTTTTGATTAAAGTAAAGTTAATATCATATTGGGAAGTATATGTACCACTATCTGATGAATTTATCACGCTATAAATCAACCTGTTACTAATTACACCAACAAATATAGATATTAATATAATTGTTACCCTGCTAAGCCTATTTTTCTTGATTTCCTGCTTATTTCTGAACCAAAACAATAATGAGTATATAAGCAAAGCAAACCCAAATGCTAATAATACAAGAGCTGTTTCCTTAACCCACATAGCTATCAAAGTGAGTGAAATAAGAAGAATAGAGAGTAAAGTAACCTTTAAAAAACTCGAAGCTTGAATTATGCTTAATATAATGTGTAAAATCAGGAGAATAAACAATAGTAATAAATGTTCTGATTTCCCAAGAGAATAAACATTCTCATAGAATGGAGAGCTTAGCAGAAAAAAAAGAACTGATAATAAACCTATGAGTTGCTTTTTAAGAAGCCGACATACCAGCAGATACATTAATAAAAGTGAGGTTAGTACAATAACACTCTGTGCAAAATAAAAACCAAAGGGGGAATCCCCGAAAATATAATTTATTATACCATAATAAAAGTACACAACAGGGAAATATCTCCCAGTCCCATCAGGGATCAACCAAGCTTTATCAATAAACACCTCTTTAGACATTTTGATAACAGTCGGTGTATCCAGATAAAACCAATTACTTTTATAGAATGAATAGCCCGTGAATATTGTCCAAAAGATTATTATCACTATGAAATAAAACAAGTGCCTTCTCTTTGAATTAATAAGCTTCATAAGTTTCCTTTCTTCTTTCTCATACTTACCTTGTGCAATTTTTATCAAACGAGTCAGCTTCAAGACTCTATCAAGCTATTAATTATAATTATTGAAGCGATATTTCAGGAATAATTTTAATGCAAAGAAATTGATTTGTATTTTCGACAATATCCCCTTTTCTCTTCCCTCTTTACTGAAAATCATGATTGCGTAACTTTTAACCCAGCCCCATGGCACATACCCCAAATACTTTTTTAATAGATTAAAGGCCTCACTAAAATGAAGTTCTTGATTGTTTCTAGTTTTAGTGTTTTTATGATCTCTTGAAAATGCAGTATACTTCCTAAGATATCCCAACTTACCCTGTTCTGATATCCTCCACCATAAATCATAGTCCATGCACATATGAAAAGAGGGATTCACCCCTTCTACTTTTTCCCAAACTTCTCTTCTAATTAGCGTGGCAGGCTGACAAATTATACAGTTATTTGATAGAGCTAAAATTGAAAAATCTTCTGTTGGATATGATTGTATAATAGTGTTGTTCATATCGGTTATATATGCTTGTGCATATACCATGACAAGATTTTTATGTTTCTCTAAGAATTGAACCATATCGCTCAGTCCATGTTCCATAAAAACATCATCTGCATTAAGCCAGCAGACATAATCTGTTTTTGGGAGATTGAATACACCTTCGTTTATAGCAGCAGCTTGGCCATCGTCCTGATGAGATCTCCAATAATGTATATACTTCTCGTATTTGTTGATAATACTTCTTGAGTTGTCACTTGAACCGGCATCTAATACTGCTAAATAAATATCTATCCCATCTTGAGATATAATACTAACTAATGCCTCTTCTAGATAACTTCCTTGATTTAGGTTTGGTACCACTACGGCAACAGTTGGTTTCGAATCAGTTAATCTTTCAACCATCGTTCAGTACTCATCACCTTTTCATATATTCCTATCATTTGTTCACTTGCACGTGTCCAAGAAAACTTATCAGCTTGAATTAATGATTTCTGAATTAATTCTTCACGAATTTCTTCATTATTCATCTTAATCATCGCTTCAACCAAACTATTGACGTCTCTAGAATCAATTGTAAAACCCGCCTTACCTACTACCTCAGGTAAACTTGAATTGTTACTTGTTATAACTGGAGCACCACAACTCATTGCCTCTAACACAGGAAGACCAAACCCCTCATAAAGAGATGGATAAATAAACGAGTGGCAATTAGTGTATAAAACAGATAACTCATCATCAGTTACATATCCCAAGAATTTTGTTTTATCAGCAATCCCTAACTTTTTGATTTTTTCCTGGATATCATTTTCAAGCCACCCTTTACCACCAGCAATATATAAAGGTCTCGTCTCATTATGATTCTTCACCATTTCTGAGTACGCCTCTAACAAAAAGCTATAATTTTTTCTTGGCTCAATGGTTCCAACACCAAGCCAAAATGAAGACTCTCCCAAACTAAACTTATTCTTAACTTTTTTTATGATCAATTCATCTTCTACTTTATTTAAGGTAGGACGGTTCCCTAAATATACAACTGATACTCTATCTTCCGGATAATGCGGAAAGAACTTAAGAAATGATTTTTTGGAAAACTCAGAAATTGTCACAATATGATCTGCATAAATGCTGGCTTCAAAGGCACCGTTTGAACAAACAATTCTGTTTTCCTCTGTTGTAAATTCAGGGCAATCCATGTATCCCATGTCGTAAATTGTCATTATTCTCTTGCAATTTAACTCTAGTGGAAAACTAAAGTTATTAGAATGCACTATATCAGGATAGTCGAGGAGCTCCATCTTATCTCTAGCACTATCCCATAATTTATTTACTTGACTCCATGATAGTTGTAAAAATAAACTTTTAACATTCTTATCATTGCTTGAATATGCATGTCTATAGTTAGGATGTCTATAACCATAAAAGACAGGATAGAGAACATATTCATTTTTTTTATCCTGCTCTAATATGTGAGATATCATTTGTTTCGAGAAAAATCCGCAACCGGCCATATCTTCTGCTGTTTGGCTAACATCAAAACCTATTTTCATCGAGCTTCCTCCGAGGCCATTCTTTTAGCATGCCTTAACCAAGACATCATTTCTTTAAACTGTCTAATAGGAATGTGTTTTTGATAAATAAAGAAAAGAAATGCTGACTTTTTAACCATTGTCCTTACAAACTTGTAATTTTCAGTGCCATTCGTACGAGTTAAACCTTCTTCTTCAGCTAGCACATGTGCTAAATTATAAATCCATCTCTCTGGAACTGTCTTGAATTTTTCTTTAATCATAGAAATTATTTCTTTATGAACCGCAACCCTATTTCCTAATGTTTTATTTTCTACATACAGTCTAGAACCTGCCAATTTTTGTTCCAAGTAGTAAAAAGGTTTGTCCTTTCCAATCCTAAGCCAAAACTCATAGTCCATACAGTAATTTAGATCCTTATTAAGTCCCCCGTATTGTTCAATAACACTTTTCCTAAAGAAAACAGCCGGTTGGCAGATATAGCACACTTCTTTAAGCCTTTCATAATCCCATTTTTCAGTATAATAGTCCTCCATGTATTTATCTGATTCATCGATATGGTCAGCCTTACCGTATATCACATCAACTTCAGGATATTTTTCAAACACTTCCAAAACAGAGTTTAAAGCGTTAGGATAATAAATATCATCTGAATTCAACCAACCTATAATTTCCCCACTGGCTCTCGTAAAACCCTTATTAACTGCATCCGATTGACCCTCATCTTTTTCTGAAGTATAAAACAGCTTATCGCCATAACTCTCTAAAATTTCAACCGAATCGTCCGTACTGCCACCATCAAATACAATTAACTCCAATCCTTCTACATTTTGCTCTATAATACTATCCAAAGTTCTTCTTAGAAAATGCCCCTGATTATAAGATGGAGTCACAATAGATATTTTAGTTTTCATATTCTCCAACCTTCTTTAATTTTAACTACTAATAATTCATATAAAGGATTTGATCACATGTCCGTCTTCATTCCCCTGGATATCCATTTTAGATATTAAAACCCCTAACTCCCGATCATCTGGGAGTCCAATTTCAGAAGGAATAAAGGTAGCACTTACTTCAAGCGAGATTTCCTTCGCTTCTTTTGATATACTTTCCTTTATTACAATATTTTCACCTGAAAAGATATTGATCTTTTTAATCTTATTATTATTCTTAATTATAAGTTTGACTTTTTTATTCGGGCTAAAGGGTGGTAAATTTACTTCTACATTCAAAACTCTACTTTTTTCGGTATTACTTTTTAAATATATATCGATCTTTTTACCTGACCATCCATCCGCGTATAAACCCTGGATAGTATACTTATTGTTAGACTTGCCATTGGCTGTCTTTTTTATTAAATTGTGATATTGTGTTATCATTTGAGTATTATCAAATTTCATCACTTGTAAAAGGCCCTTTTCTCTCATTCTGTTTTGCGTCTCTGCATCAGCCATTACTTCATAGATTCTCTCAGCAATTTCTTCAGGTTTCCTTGGATCGAAATAAAGAACAGCATCTCCACCGACTTCAGGTAAACTCGTTTTATTGCTACAAAGAACTGGAACACCCGAAGACATGGCTTCAGCTATTGGGATTCCAAACCCTTCAAATAAACTTGGGAACACTAGCGCACTGGAACCGGCCATTAAAGCAGCAACTTCTTTATCAGTAATATATCCACAATGATGTACACAATCTTTCAAGTTCATTTGCCTAAGAATATCTTCAAATTCCTCTTCCTTACCTAAAAGATTTCCTGTTAGACACAGGTGTAGCTCCAACTCTGGACGCTTATGCTTCAGAATTGCCATAGCCATTAACAAAATTCTATGGTTTTTATGCTGCCAAAAATTCGCAGGGTAATAGAGATATTTCCGTTCAGAAAATCCAAATTTATTTATAATTTCTTTAATTTCATTTTCATCTAAATTATTGGCACGATTTTGTATGCTGATATGAATTACCTCCGCCTTATCGGGAGGGAAATCCAACTTATCAACAAAAGAATTTTTAGTGAACTCAGAAATACACGCCACATAGTCAACTTTCTCTGCGATATCAATGTAAAATTGTTTTCGATGATTTAATTCTTCCGAACTAAAAAATTGAGGGTAATATTCATGCTGTAAATCATAAATCAAACTTAAAATGGGGATCCCTGGTTCAGAATAATTAATGGCACTCATAGGACAGAACAGAACATCGATAGACCGGGACTTAAGTATATAATTCTTATTATCAAAATAATTTATTTTTTTAAATAATTTAGAGGTTTTGCTTTTTATTTTGGACAACAATCTACTTTGGCTTTTCCGCCCATTATTAGGGGAACTACTAAGAAGTATGCGTTCAATTCCCATCTTTTCAAAAGGTTCAAAAAAGTCATGATTCCATTCAGCAGTAATTAAATAATATTTATCTGCTTCCTTAAGCATCGCTAACCCTTTTATTAATTCTACAACCGTCTGGAAAGCTCCACCCATTTCCCCTGTGTTTCTTATTGGAATTACATCAATGGCAATGTTCATCTTTTCCCCCAACCTAGTCCCTAATATATCTTTTAAATAATATTCTCCCAAGCCAATGTTCACTAACTGCATGCATTAGTTTATCGTATTTATTCTGAATCACTTCATTTTCTTGTTTTTTAGTCTCAAGTTCATTTTCAACAATTTTCAAATTTTCCTTTATCTTATAAATTTCTTTATTTCCCAATTCTATACTATTCTTCATTTGCATAGATAACTCTGAATTCAACGTCTCAAGAGTTCGTATTAAGCTCAATCTTTCATCTCTATCTTTTTCTGACTCCTGACATCGAACCTGAAGTTCATTAATTAAATTCAACCTATTCTTTCGATCAACTTCGGACTCAACGAGCTTCTTCTCTAACTCCACTATTGAGTCTAATCTGTCTTTCCTATCTTTTTCACTTTCCTGCAGCCAAGACTCTAATTTCTGAATTGATTGCAATCTTAAAACAGCCTGTTCCTCCATGGCCAATTGCTTATTGTACACTTCAATAAGTGCTAAAATGATTCTTCCTTCTCTTGAACCTTCTAATATCTCTTCAACTTTTTGATAATCATTTCTTACGATCGATTTTTTTGAGGCGACTAAAAACATATCGTACTCAAATAAAGGTTGTTCCATGTGAAAATACTCAAAACCAAATTTTCTCAATAGTGCTTTCAAACTACTTTCAGTATATAGATATAAATGCTCCTGATCGATCATCATTGATAAAAAAGGATCATTTTTAGAAACTAATTCATTCATGGAATAATCATTATTTCTGAAACATGGAGTCTGAATAAACAAGTATCCTTCATCTGTTATTAATTCACTGATATGCTGTATTGTAGATAAGGGATCCGGTAAATGTTCCATTACATCAAATAACATTATGGAATCAAATTTTTTAGGTTCCCCTTCATAATCATCAATACTACCTTGTTTAACATTAATCCTATAGATATTTTTAACATAGTCTACTAACCATTCACTTAACTCTAATCCCATACTCTTATATCCAAGAGTATCTAATAAAGCTATTAAGCCCCCAGATCCGAACCCTAATTCTAGTGTTACATCTTTTGGAGAAAGATAGTTCAACACACATTTAAGCCAGTGTATGCATCGCCCAGAAAGGTCTAATCGTGTTCTATCCATAACGGAGTGTAACCCTAGATCTTCTAGTTGATGTTCTAGCCAATATTTTTTCCCATAATAAGATTCTTCTTCATCGGTTACTTTAAAAAAACTATTATCGTACCTTGGACTATTGATTAATGTACTACATGATCTACACCGCACATATTCTGAAGAATAATACTCTAAGTCTGACGAGCCACACCAACAAGACATTACATCTATTTTATCCGCCATAGCTTTACTCCTCCATCGAGTTGCTCTCAATATAGAATTTCGAATTCATATACGCGACTCCATGAAATGTTCTCCATGCCGGCCTCATAATTTCTAAGGTGGTACATCCCTCAACCCAATCATAAATAATATTCCCAACCTCAGTTTGACAATCAGAGGCGCCAACCATTACAGTATATAAACCTTGGAATAGGTTCATTTCTATTTCAAACGAAGCCTTAATAATTTGACCTTTTATGGCTTTTAATTTTCTTTTATCTAACATGTAAGAGTTCTGTCCAAAAACCACTGTATTATGTCGATCGGAAAATTGAAATGTAAAAGTTAAATCCGAAATGTCTTTCATTACTTCAGCATATATATTTAGCGTGATTAAATCTCCTGTGTCCGCGGTTCTGATTTCATTATTATCTGTATCAACAATGTTAGCACCTAGTATTTTGACGTCCTGATTACCACGGCGGATTCCCATAGCATTCTCTATATTCACTCTACTTTGCAAAGGAATATGAATCTGTGGGGAATTAGTAGTTTCTATTTGGTACGAATAAGTATTGTCGGTGTTCTGAACAGTCTTTGATTTTTTATCCATTGTATAAAATAGATTTACCATGTCTAGAGGAGTTCCTTCATCAACTACTTCGCCGTCACTTAAAATAATAACTCTATCACAGAATTTTTTTACAGTCTGCATATCATGTGTGACCAGAAGTATAGCAGTTCCATCCTCTTTAAGTTTCCTCAAAAATTCAAAACATTTTTGTTGAAAAAAAATGTCACCTACAGAGAGTGCTTCATCCACTATATAAATATCTGGCTCCAAATTCGCGAAAAGTGAAAAAGCTAACCGAACATACATCCCCGATGAATACGATTTAACAGGTTGATGTATAAAATCGCCTAGCTCCGAAAATTCAATTATTGATTGCAGTTTCCCTTTTAAATAGTCCTCAGAAAAACCCAGTAACTTCCCACTGGTATAAATATTCTGCAATCCACTTAATTCAGGATGGAATCCTGTTCCCAACTCTAACAAAGACACCACATTTCCGTGAGTGACAATAGATCCACTAGTTGGCCAAAGAGATTTCGAAAGAACTTTAAGTATGGTGCTTTTTCCAGCACCATTGTGTCCTATTATACCTAGACACTCTCCTTTACTTACCGAAAAACTTACATCTTTTAGTGCCCAAAAGTCTTCGTGTTTTTTTATCGACCCTGCACTCATCCATTCTGCTAATCTGTGCATAGGATTAGAGTAGCGTTTATATTTTTTAGTGATATTTTTAACTTCTATAGCCTTTTCCATTACACAACATCCCTTATTTCAGAGCGTAATTTTTTTAGAGTCAATAACCCTATAATCATAGTAATACTTGAAAACAAACTCATTTGCATCCAAGAATAGACAGTTGGAAATTCAGAAAACACAATGATTTTATGCAAAGAATCTATATAAACATATAGAGGGTTATACACGACAAATTGAGAGAAGAATTCCGGAAGCATGTCCTTAACATAAACAATAGGAGTTAACCACATCCATAGTTGAATCAATGTATTTAGCAGCTGCCCAAAATCTTTAAAAAATACATTTATACATGCGAATGAAAAAGTTAATCCAAGCCCCATTAGTGCTAGTAAGATTAATACAATTGGAACAAGCAACCACAAATAAGTAATGGTCCCTCCCAAAAAAAATACAACTACAAATAAAATAGACATGGAAATAAACAATACTATAGTTGATGTTAAAGCAACTTTTAATAAAAATATAAATTCTGGAATATCCAACTTTTTAAGATACGTTGAGTTTTCAATAAAAGCATTACTACCACGCATAATAATTTCTGAAAACGAAAACCAAGGAATAAGTCCTGCACATAGATAGATTGTGAACGCAGTAGTTGACTCAGTACCTGGTAATTTGGCTGCCATAACTTGAGAAAAAACAAATGTATACACAAGTATCTGGAGCAGAGGTTGGATTATATTCCACAATGATCCTAGAGAAGAACCCGCATATCGATTACGTAGTTCCAGAATAGAATTATCCCATAAATATTTTCTGTATTTCCAGATACTCATGCTTGTTCCCACCTAATTATTTGATCTATACCAATCAATAGTTTTTCTTAACCCTTCATCGAAGCTAGTCTGAGCTTTGAAACCAAATTCGGTGTATGCTCTAGTCGTATCTAAACATCTTCTAGGTTGGCCATCGGGTTTAGTATCGTCCCAGATAATATTCCCTTTGAAACCAGTCATTTCAGCGATTTTCCCAACTAGTTCCATAATAGAAATTTCATGTCCAGCTCCTAAATTAACTGGCTGACTTCCATTGTATAACTCCGTTGCTTTCACAATACCTTCTGCCGCATCTTCAACATACAGAAACTCTCTAGTTGCTTGACCAGTTCCCCATACTGTTATAGTATTTTCACCACTATTAATGGCATCAACACACTTCTTAATCAATGCCGGAATTACATGTGAAGTACTAGGATCAAAATTATCTCTCGGGCCATACAAATTAACAGGAAGAAGATAGATCGAGTTGAGTCCATATTGCTCTCTATATGCTTGGGACTGAACTAACATCATTTTTTTTGCTAGCCCATAAGGAGCGTTTGTTTCTTCAGGATACCCCATCCAGAGATCATCCTCTTTAAATGGGACAGGTGTGAATTTCGGATATGCACATATTGTGCCTACACCTATAAATTTTTTAATATTATAGATCCTTGACTGTTCAATAAGCTGAGTGCCCATCATTAGATTATCGTAAAAATACTTTCCAGGATTCAGACGATTAGCACCAATTCCTCCAACTACAGCTGCTAAATGAATAATATAATCAGGTTTTAGATCTTCAAACATTTTTTTGATTCCACTTTCAGTAACTAAATCATACTCTTTACTACGAGTTATGAATATATTTTGACATCCCATCAGTTCCAACTTCTTTACAACATGGTAACCTAAGAAGCCTGCTCCTCCAGTGACAATAATGCGATCATTTTTCAATGTAACTGCTCCTTCCAATATCGGTACAAATCTTCGATCGTTTCATTGAGTACATATACGGGCTTCCATCCCGTGTGCTGAAATATCTTCGTTCTATCCCCAATTCTAATAGGCACATCATTACTTCTTACTTTTTGAGGGTCCGTAACTATTTCGTACTTTGTTATCCCAGCATGATTAAAGAGCATTGTTATTATCTCTCGTATCGAAGAAGCTCGACCCGAACTCACATTATATATTTCGCCGCTTTGGCCATAAGTCAGTAACTTATAATAGGCATCAACGACATCCCTCACGTCCATGAAATCTCTTTTTACTTCTATGTTTCCTGTGAATATTTTTTTCTCACTATTTTCAGTCATAGAGGCAATCTGATAAGCAAAATCCGAACATACAAAGTCAGGTGATTGATATGGACCGGTATGATTGAATGGACGTGCAATAACCACATCAATTCCATATGAATGAAAATATTGTTGGCACATTAATTCTGCACATGCTTTTGCAGAGGAATATGGATTAATAGGTTTACATGAGTCTAATTCAGACAATACCGGATTTAGCGAGTTACCATATACATCAGCAGAACTTACATAAAGTATTTTTGTATTTAATTCCAACTTCCTTACACACTCTAATAAATTTAGAGTACCAAGAAATACTAGGTCATAGGTTTGTTTAGGTAGTTTTAAAGAGGTTGGAATAAACGCAGGGGCAGCCAGATGTATTATATAATCTGGCTGAAATGATTGTAGTATGTTTTCTAATCCATCTGCATTCAGTATATCGCACCGATACTTGATATTCTTCTCTTTATTTAAGAAACCCTCTGATCTTGATATTCCTAAAACATCCAATCCCTTACCTATTAAGAATTCCGTTAAAAAACCACCAACAAATCCGCTCGCACCGGTTATTAATGCTTTCAGTATAATCACACCTTATATAATCACTATCAACTATTTATTAATTAGCACTTACAGCTTTGATTTTCGCAAGATCGCTATCCACCATCATTTTTACCAGTTCTTCAAAACCAACTTCCAACTTCCAACCAAGCTTTTTCTGAGCATTTGTACTATCTCCCAACAACAAATCAACCTCAGCTGGCCGAACAAATTTTTGATCAATTACGACATACTCTTCCCAATTCAGTCCTGCATGTCCAAATGCAATTTCAACAAGCTCCTGAACAGTATGTGTTTCGCCTGTTGAAATAACATAATCGTCCGGCTTATCTTGCTGTAACATCAGCCACATCGCTTTGACATAGTCACCTGCAAAGCCCCAGTCACGTTTAGCGTCTAGATTGCCCATTCGTAATTCGTTTTGGAGACCCATTTTAATTCTAGCTACTGCATCTGTTACTTTCCGAGTAACAAACTCAACACCACGACGAGGTGATTCATGATTAAACAAGATCCCTGAACATGCATACATGTCGTAGCTTTCCCGATAATTAACAGTAATCCAGTGACCATAAACCTTTGCAACTCCGTAAGGACTTCTTGGATAAAATGGAGTGCTTTCCTTTTGAGGGGTTTCAACAACTTTACCAAACATCTCACTACTTGAAGCTTGATAGAACCTTGCCTCAGGTTTTGTCAACCGAACTGCCTCTAACATATTAGTGACACCTATCGCTGTGGCTTGACCAGTCAAGACAGGTTGCTCCCAAGATGTAGCTACAAATGACTGCGCCGCGAGGTTATATACCTCATCTGGATTAGATTTACGAACGGCATTCATTAAGGAACCCTGATCCAACAAATCTCCTTCGATAAATTCTATTTCATTTTTGATATGCTCTATGTTTTCCATCATAGGTATACTGGTCCGACGACGTAATCCATAAACTTTGTACCCTTTATCAAGCAGAAGCTCAGCCAAGTAAGATCCGTCTTGCCCTGTAATTCCAGTAATCAATACGTTTTTAGTCATTATAGTTGAATCTCCTTATTAGTTAAAATAAATTATAAATATTGTTCTAATTTCTGCATTCTTAACTCTTTTAACAGCATCTTAACTTCCTGTGCCTTGTCTTTGGTGCATATAAGAGTAACGTCTTCTGTGTCCACTACGATTAGATCTTCAATACCTAATGTTGCAATCAATTTTCCATTACTTTCAATGATACATCTCTTTGTGTCCAAATTTAAAATATTGCCTTTAATAACATTTCCATTTTCATCCAAATCATTTATTCTTTCAAGCGCAGTCCAACTTCCGACATCATCCCATCCGAATACACACGGAATGACAAAAATATCATTCACTTTTTCCATGATACCATAGTCAATAGATTGGTCAGGCATCTTAACAAATTCACTTTCTATAATTTCAGTCCTATTAGTAAATTTAAATGCAGATCTCATTGTTTCTAATATATCATGAACATCTGGCATTAAAACTCTGAAATAGTTTCTAATTACTTTTGTTCTCCAAATAAATATCCCACTGTTCCAGTAAAAATTCCCTGATTCCAAATATCCTTGGGCTGTTTCAAAGTCAGGCTTCTCAACAAACTTATTTACTTTATAAACCTCAAGTCCATTAATTAATGCTTTTTTTTCAGTGCTCTCGATGTACCCATACCCTGTTTCGGGGTATGATGGTTTTATCCCTAAAGTCACTAAACTTTTATCATCCTGAGCTACCTCTATACCCGCCTTCAATATCTTTATAAATCCCTCTTCGTTTTCAATAATGTGATCGGAAGGCAGGACTATCATGGTACTTTCTAGGAATCTCTCCTCAATAATAATAGATGCTAATCCTATACACGGTGCAGTATTTCTACCCACAGGTTCAATAATTATATTATCATGCGGCAGGTGAGGAACTTGCGCCTTAATTAACTCAGCATAAAGTCCATTCGTAACAACAAACACCTGAGAGATATCAACTAGCCTTTCTAAACGTTCTATTGACTGCTGAATCATTGATTTATTACCTGAAATATTTAGAAATTGTTTAGGAAGATTAGTGCGGCTTTTTGGCCAAAACCTCTCACCTTTTCCACCAGCCATCAATACACAAGTAATTGTCATGTTACCCTCCGAATTTCCATTTATAAATATAGTCAAGACGTCTATTGATTAATTGTCCGACTTCTTCGGGAGAATAGTTGGTTCTTATATATTCTCTACCTTTTTCAGCAATATGATTGTAATAGCTAGTATCTGTAACAAGCTTCTTCATAAAAAAAGCTGCATGTGTTAGATCCGGATCTGCCCATGATTGATAAGCCTTATAAGGCCCATAATCCTTTCCTACCTGAACTATGTGATAATCAACTAGACACGAATTGCTGGTATTCATAAAATCAGTGTTTGAAGACCAATTGGTTCCAATTACCGGTTTGCCCAAAAACATTGCTTCAGCAAGTCCTAATCCAAATCCCTCGCTTCGATGAAGTGATATAAAACAATCTATAATTGAAATCAAAGCATTTATATCATTGCGGCTAATAGTATCCTTTATAAGATAAATATTTTGATAATTACTAATAAGTTCATCAAGCTCGTCTAGTTCAGTTTTGCTGCTATTATAAGAGTTCACCTTCAAAACCAATCCAACAGAGCTATCTTCAGGCTTAAACGCTTTTTTAAATGCTTCGATCGAGGCCTTGGGGTTCTTCCGTTCTTGATAACTCTTCACATCATACATAGATAAAAACAGAAAGACTCCATCGGGTAGACCAAAGAACTCCCTATTACGAACTTCATTTATGCTAACCTGAATGGAATGCGGTATTTTCACCACAGGAACAGGACTTTTCATGGCTATTGAATCTGCCACAAATGTAGAGGGAGCCCAGATTTCATCAACAAGATCAAAAGCCTCTAACCATTCATCTGGAAAATCCGGTAACTCCCAATGCCAAAAGCCGATATTATATCGATTTTGGAACAACGAATTTCCATATTGAGCGTAGACCTCCATCATTTGTTCAGCATTAATATGAAATAAGTTAATGTTGTATTTAGGTTCTCCAATTTCCTTCGACGACCATGTAAGGTCAGACATTCTAGCACTATTCGTGCCCTTGAAATTAATAATTCCAAAAGGGATACCCGCGGAATTCATACTATTAGCAGCTATTCGACATGATTCTCCAATCCCCATCTCCGCTCGTGAATAGCCCAGTAGATTAACACCCTTTTCCAGGTTATTGCTGTAACTTTGATCTTGACTCTTTTCTAGAGGATAAGCTTTCTTCAAAAGCGCCCTTTTCACCCTTTGCCTAAAGCCGGGAGATAACAAGCGAGTTATAAGAGGCTTTGTTAATACTGCTAACTTATATGTAAACTGATATATTACCTTTTTAATATACAACACCACCGGATAACAAATATACGTAGAACAGGAATCTAGCTCCATTCCTCTCATTATGCTAGAATATTGTCGTATCTACAAGAAAAGGAGCTAAATACGTTGTCGAATCCAGTATACGGTAAAAAAGCCGCCACGTCGAGAAAAGGTGAGACGAGATCGGTTTTGTTTTGGGTGTTAATATCAGGAATAATTCTGTTTCTAGCCTGGACGCCATTCCAGACGGCTCTATTTAACGGACAAATGTTAGTATTTGAGAAACCGATTTTCTGGGCTGCTATCTTGGCTTGTCTACTACTATTTCTCTGGATTGCTCATTCCTATAAAAGCATCCGATTCAAAGATCAAAAAGATTGGCTGGCCGTGGGTGTATTTTTACTCCCCCTAACTTACATACTCTCACTCATTAGCGCCGCCTCCCATGTTCTTGCCATGAATATGGTCATCATCAATTGTATCTACGCCATAATGTTTATCATCGGATTATATGTGTTACGCGAGAATTTGGGGAATCGAATGATTCAAATCACGATTATGACGGTTTCTTATCTGATCGTGGGATTCGGCTTACTCAACTGGTTTGGCCAAGGCAAGACAGCGGGCGCCATTGCGAAATGGTTTTCCAATACCGTTTTAAACGGCACGTATACCCACGCCGTCATGACTGACTCTAACGGTCTGCGTCTGACTTCGGTGTTCCAGTACGCGAATACTTATGCCGCTTTTCTCATGGCATTCCTTTTCGCAGCGGTCTTTTTCATTACGACATCTCGAAAATGGTACGGTCAAGCCTTTCATAGCTTCATGCTGGTACCCATCATTGTATCGCTGCTCTTGACGTTGTCCCGGGGCGGTCTGGTGATGTTACCTGTTGTGTTTGTTCTGTTACTCCTATTCCTGAAGCCAGCTAAACAATTATTGTGGATCCTGTACTGTGGTATAGCAGGGTTGACTTCACTGATCATTTCCAAACCGGTAACAGAGCTGGGGTTAAAGTTAAATGAGGCCTTTAGCAGCAGTGATGCCCTTAAGGGCTGGGGAATTTTGCTTGGTGCGTCCGCTATTGTAGGACTGCTTGGATGGGTTATACAAAGTTTTATTACTCCCAAACTTGAACGGTCTTTAGACAATTGGTCGGTTAAAAAAACCTCCACCTTATGGATTCCACTAGGTTCCGTTGCCATTGGAGGCTTGCTGATCTTCCTATTCATCGGTACCGGATTGAAAAATATACTACCGCAAAACATCAGCGTCCGACTCGAAAATATTAACTTTAATCAGCATAGTGTTCTGGAACGTTTTACATTCTATAAAGACGCCATGAAGGTGCTGTCTGACTATCCGATCATCGGAGCCGGAGGCGGAGCATGGGCTTCACTCTATGAGCAATATCAGAACAACCCATATACAAGCCGTCAAGCGCATAACTTCTTTTTGCAGTACTTGATCGAAGTTGGAATTGTCGGATTTGTGATATTCATGTCGTTTATCCTGTATATTTTCTACAAGTATATTCGAGGTTATATCAAAGGAAATGAAGACGAACGTAACAGTCACTTTCTTTATCTCATCATCGTCCTTTCCATTTTGATTCATAGTATTTTGGACTTTAACATGAGTTACGTGTTCATGGGAATCCTAGTATTTCTGGGACTTGGCGGAATGGCAGCCGTAATGGATAATAAGCCAGTGAAAAATTGGAGCCTCAAAGATTCAACGGCCAGAGGTGCATATAGTGCAATCGTTGGGCTTTGCGCTATTCTTGTTATGATTACATCTATCCGGTATGTACAAGCCGCCGACTCGGGAATGGAAGCAAGCAGAATCGTTCAGGTCAGCTCTTCATTTGAGGAAATTAAGGCTCCCCTTGATAAAGACCTGAGCATACGCCCGAGCCATCCCGATTCGGTACTGTTAACCGCATCACTCTATCAGACTATATATAAGCAAAATCAAGATGAAAATTTTTATAACGCATCTGTTGATTTACTTAATAAAGCGTTAAAATCTGAACCATATAACAAATCTATGCTTAGTCGATTAATTGAAAGTTACGAAATGAAACAGCAACCGGAGCAAGCTTATGAAGTACTTATCAATAATGCCTATAAATTTAAATGGGACATTAGCTGGTCCGAACAGATTATCAATAAAGGTTATGATCTAGGGATGAAGGCACTTGGGGCTGGAGACGCAGCAACGAAAGACAAGTACTTCAAGCAAGCAACTGAAACATTTGCCAAGGTTCAGACAGGTATTCAGCATTTGGCTACATTACCGGAAGGTCAATTGCAAGGGCGCTCATTTGAAAACACACCCGACATGATCCTCCATACAGGCAAAATGTACTACATGATGAATCAACCAGAGCAAGCATCAGAAACTCTTAAGCTTGGCATACAAGAAGATCTCTCACAGACAACCCAGCAGGAGATTGTACGTTGGTATCTGGCAGCATTACAAAAACAAAACTTGAGTGATGATGCCCTTATGGGGAAACTAACCCAAGTTGATCCGAATGCGAAGGAAAGTGTTCAGCAGCTTGCTGATCTTCAATTCTAATTAAAAAGGGGGCAGTTGTGGTAGAAATTCTCTACCCAACGGCCCCCCCTTTCTATTGTGTCAAATTTGCTTCTACCGAACTTTCGTCAAAACCCCACTTAAATATGCAATCAAATCTTCTCTCAAATCTTCCCGCTGCAATGCATAATGAATGCTGGTTTCAATAAATCCCAACTTTTCGCCGACATCATGACGTATTCCGTCAAAGTGATACGCATAGATCGGGCTGTGATGAGCTAAGGTGGAGAGCGCATCGGTCAGTTGTATCTCACCGTTCTTCCCTACCTCCTGATTCTCCAGCATGTCGAAAATATCCGGCGGCAAAATGTAACGGCCCATGATGGCCAGGTTGGATGGTGCCTCCGCACGAGACGGTTTCTCTACTAATCTCGATGTTTCATAGATTCGATCTGCTTTCTGAAGTCCATCTACGATCCCGTAACGATCGACTTCATTCCAATCGACGGGCTGAACGCCCACAATGGCAGATTGGTAAGTGTCGTAGACCTTCATCATCTGTTTTAGGCAGGGTACTTCCGACTCCACGATGTCGTCGCCGAGAAGCACCGCAAACGGCTCGTCCCCGATGAATTTGCGTGCGCACCAAATGGCATGACCTAGTCCCTTGGGCTCTTTTTGCCGAATATAGTGGATATCTGCCATGTTGGAGGGCTTGCGCACTTCTTCGAGGAGGTTCCATTTCCCTTTCTCAGCTAGGTTATGTTCCAGCTCAAATGAAGAATCAAAATGATCCTCAATCGCCCGCTTCCCCTTACCCGTCACAATAATAATGTCCTCAATGCCGGAAGCGACCGCTTCTTCGATGATGTATTGTATGGTCGGCTTGTCCACAATGGGTAGCATCTCTTTCGGCATCGCTTTCGTGGCTGGCAGGAACCGCGTACCAAGTCCAGCGGCGGGTATGATCGCTTTACGAATGTTCATCCTATCTTCTCCATTCCTGTAAGTCTCCCAATATATTGATGCCATTGTACCATGAGTACCAACCAACCTTCGATTAAAATCGGTTATTGTCAAAATCAGACGACTTATGAATCGTGACTTTCCGCCGGACATCGGCCGCTTGTGTCCTCCGAAATTCCTCTTCCACCTTAAGTCGTATTTCCAACAGCGTAGAATGACTTCCTCGGTCTTTTATCGGTTGTCAGCACTACTTTCACAAACTGAATCCGATAACCCAGATTATAAAATCCAGTTTTATCCATAGAAATGACCAAGCCCCCTCCGATATACTAGTACGAAACTTCGATGGACCAAAAAGCCAAAGGAGCTGGTTACCTGATGAAAGAGAGAGACGCCTATTTTGATAACCTCAAATTCATACTGATCCTGTTAGTGGTCGTGGGGCATCTCATCGAGCCGTTTAATGGCGAACCAACGATGGGAACGATCTATCAGTTCATTTACTCGTTTCATATGCCACTATTTATTTTCACCGCCGGTTATTTCGCCAAACGAGTTCAATCCCCCAAACAATACGTCGGCCTGCTGTCGGGACTGGTCGTACCGTATTTCATATTCGAGACGCTCTATACCCTGTTCGACTATTACATGCAAGGCTTGGATCGGCTCGATTTCACGTACTTTTACCCCAACTGGATCCTGTGGTTCCTGTTCAGCATGATGCTGTGGAAAATGCTTCTGCCGTACCTGCTGATGCTCAAATACCCGCTCGTCTTCTGTTTCGCGATGTCCATCATGCTCGGGTACTCGATTGATGTCGACTATTACGCGAGCATTTCACGCACGCTGTACTTCCTGCCTTTTTTTCTCATCGGATATGTTTTCAAAAGGGAATGGCTGGATGCCATCAAGATCCGGTCCTTCCAGCTGCTATCGATCATCCTGCTCGCCGCCGGATTTGTCTTGCTGTACGTCATATCGCCTATCCTGCCAACTAACTGGTTCTACGGGGCGATGCCTTACCTGGAGTTTGGCTTGGATTCGTGGTATGCAGGCTTCTACCGTATGATCACCTACGCCTTCACCGTCATCATGGGACTGTGCATCCTCTCCCTCATTCCGAAGTCGGATACTCCCTTCACCGACCGGGGGGTCAATACCATGTACGTCTTTTTGCTTCACGGGTTCATCGTCAAAACGATGCAGCATCTGAGCTGGTTTGAAGCATTCCGGTCTACCGGAGGCAAGCTGCTGCTAATCCTGTTCGGCACCCTCTTGACTTGGCTGCTATCCTCGTCTTGGATCAAACGCGGCTTCGGGTGGATCGTCGAGCCGAACGTTGGATTTCTATTCCATTATCGATCCAAGCACCGCCATGAACGAGCTGAAACGAAGCGTTCCGACGCAAAAAGGAGTGATGCCTAACTTGGCATCACTCCTTTTTATTCATATTAATTAGTGACATTTTCAACGTCATATTTAAGAATAGTGACATTCACTCATTACAACTGATAAAATGTTATAATATTATCAATTATAATGGAAGGATATACCTTATTTTATGAATAGAATAAACTCATTAGATGGCTTAAGAGGACTTGCAGCAATCGGAGTCGCTTTTTTTTGGCATTATCAGCATTTCAATCCTGAAACTTTTCCTTTTAGCCGTAAAGCATACTGGTTCTATCAATACGGTTATAGTTTAGTTGATCTTTTTTTCATTTTATCTGGATTCATTTTTTGTTACGTTTATAAGGCTAGATTAACAAGCAAATCACTTGGAATTAAAGAGTATAGTGTTCTCAGATTCAGCAGATTATATCCGTTACACCTACTAACATTATTATTAGTTGCATTAGTTCAATCAATAAGACAGTATTACATCGGAGATTATTTCGTCTATCAACACAATGATACATATCACTTCATTTTAAATTTATTCTTTATTCAAAATGGTTGGTTCGAGCACAATTTTTCATTTAATGCTCCAACGTGGTCGCTTTCTGTTGAGATTATTGCTTATCTCTTATTTTTTTAATTATTTTTTTCCTAGGAAGCAAAAAATACTACTTAGTGCTGTATATAGCCTTTGTAATTTTAGGAATAGTTATAAAGCTCACTGGTCTAAATACCTTTTTACTTAATCAAGAAACTAGTCGGGTATTTATGGGTTTTTTCGTAGGTTGCCTAGTATATGAATTATATAACTATATAAGGAAAATGAATACACGACATGTGTTTATTTCCATTTATAGTGCTGTATTTTTATTTCTCTCAATAAGCGCAATAACATTTGGTCATGGCGTGTTACGAGACTGGCAACTAGTATATACTCTTATAATTTTCCCACTCGGAATATTAATAATTCTTGAGATAAAATTATTTAATAAAATCTTATCAGTAAAGCCCCTTACATATCTCGGGGAAATATCCTTTTCAATCTATTTGCTCCATTACCCAATGCAACTCGTTTTAAAGACACTAAAAGATATTTATTCCTTTGAAATTAACTTCTCCTCAAGATTAACTTTTGTTACTTTCTGCATTTCAGTTATTTTTGTTTCGATTTTATCTCACGAATTTTTCGAGAAGCCATCTCAAAAGTATTTACGAAAAGTTCTATTGGACAGAAAGAATGTGCGAGACAAGCGAATCTTGTATAGTAAAAGCTGAAAATGTATTTGGAAGCTTTTATCCTGGGAACAATTCTAGGAATAATAAATAGAGCACGCCCCATTTTATTGCTAAGGCGTACTCTTCGATAATAATTTATTCGAGGCAAGTTAACTGGGAAGTTACCCTTCCCCTTACTTCACCAACTGCCCCCGCGTAACGCCAAGCTGGTTGGTCGCCTTCAGCTTCTTCCACACCTGGGTGCCGCTGATCTCACCGCGCAGGGCGCGGTTGTAGAGATCGATGACCTCGTGGACCTGCTCCGGTGTTTCCTCGAGGAACTCCACGCGGTAGCTGGATACGCCCAGCTCCATGAAGTTGGCCAAGTACTCGGCGCCGGATTGCTCGATGGCATTGTACACGGTGTTACGGCAGCCTTCGTCGACCCGTACCGGGTGGGACATGCCGATCCGGTCCTGCAGGGACACGCGACTCTCTTCGCACGGACGACCGCAGTTCGTGAAGTCTGTTCCTTCGCTGAGGAACGTACAGTACACGCAGTGCTCCGTATGGAACATCGGCAGATGCTGATGGATGACGATCTCCATCTTGGACGTGTCGGCCTTGCCAAGAAGATCCACCATCTGCTGGATGTTCAGATCATAGGAAGGCGTGACGGTGTCGCATCCGGCTTCGAGGAACAGGTCAACCGCCTTGTGGTTGGCAATGTTCAGGGAGAAGTCGCCGATCAACCGGGGATGCTTCGCCCCCGGGTTCTCCATCCGGTGGCGCAGGTAGAAATACAGCGCACCGGTGTTGCGCACCAGCACGGCGTCCGGCTGGAGGCGCAGGATGTTGTTGTGATAGCCGTTCTCGCCCGGCATATGAATGCGCGGCGTTGCCAGCGCAATCTGCTTGCCGGCTGCACGCACGGCTTCCACCGCTGCCGGGAACTGCTTGATGAACTCGAAGTCGGCGTAGATCATCTCGACGCCGGCCTCAAGCGCAGCCTCAACCTGCGGGAGGCTGCGGCACAGCGCGGTGAGCTTCGCCTCACCGCGGGCCACGGGCGCTGCGGGCACAGCCGCATCGCCATACACCGACACCGCCCGTTTCACGTACACAGGCGGCTTCGGCCGCTCGCCAGCGAGCAGCTCCACCGCACGGCGGCGGATGCTGTTGAGCTCGCGAATCGGCACGATGACGTCGCCGTACAGGTCGACGTCGAGTGCCTCGAGCTGGAACACCGTTCCGCCCAGGCGGCCAAGCTGCTCCTCCAGGATCTCCTGGCTGAGCGGCCGCTTCTGGGCTATCTCCAGTTCCAGCTCCGAATCCACCTGGACCGTCGTGCCCTTCTGCACATCGGTCCACCAGGTCGACAGCGGCTGTCCGGGACGTCCGCTGATACGCACATGTACCGGGAATACCCGGTACGGCTTCTCCGTCTCGTACGTCTGACGGAGGCGCTTATCCAGCGCCGGATCGTTCGTCTTCCAGATCCGGTCGCCCACATGCAGCTTGCGCAGGTCCACGTCGCTCCGGCCGGGAACGATATCGACGATCCAGCCTTCCTGCGCTTCGCCCTCCAGCTTGACGCCTTTGCGGCGCACGTCGTAGACGCGTCCGCCTTCTTCTTTTTTCGTTGGGTCGCCGGCATCGAACACAATACCATCTCCACGCTTCAGCGGCGCATCCAGCTTGCAGACGACACCGTCACGCAGAATTTGTTCCACCCGGCCGAGGTACACACCGCGGCTTTTCGGGAACGTACCCTCGACCAGCTTTTTATTGTTCGTTCCATCCAGGAAGCCATGCGTGAAGCCGCGGGAGAAGCTCTGCTGCAGCTCGCGCACCTCTTCCTTGCTCGGTCTCGCATCTTCGCCGTCAAAATACCGGTCGATCGCCTTCCGATACTTGCTCACAACGTTAGCCACGTACTCTGGAGTCTTCAACCGGCCCTCAATCTTGAACGAGGTCACGCCCGCTTCAATCAGCTCCGGCATCAGATCGATCGCAGCCAGATCTTTTGGTGAGAGCAAGTAGGCGACGTCACCCATCGGCTTCTGCTCGCCATCCACGATCAGATCGTACGGCAGACGACAGGCCTGCGCGCACTCTCCGCGGTTGGCGGAACGACCGCCCCACATTTCGGAAGTCAGGCATTGGCCCGAATAGGATACGCATAGCGCACCATGCACGAATACTTCCATTGGAAGCTTCGCCTGCTCCCCGATCTTCTGGATTTGCTTCAGATTGTTCTCGCGTCCCAGTACGACACGTTCCATATTGAACGGTTTCGTGAACTCAACGGCCTCCGGCGACGTAATCGTCATTTGCGTAGAACCATGGATCGGGAAGTCCGGGGAAATCTCGCGAATCATTTTTACCAGACCCAAATCCTGCACAATCACCGCATCCACGCCTGCATCTACGCACGCATCGATCAGTTCCTTGGCATCCTCCAGTTCGTTCTCGAACACCAGAATATTGAAGGTCAGGAACCCCTTAACCCCATAACTGTGCAAGAAGGCCATAATCTCGGACAGCTCGTCCATCCGGAAATTGTTCGCCCGTGCGCGCGCATTAAATTTCTCGACCCCAAAAAAGATCGCGTCCGCCCCATTCGCCACCGCGGCCCGCATGCAATCCCAATCCCCTGCCGGTGCCAGCAGCTCCACGTCTTCTCTTCGTAGTGCTTTCGTGTCCATCTATATCCTCCCAGGCCGGTTCAAGCCGGCGTGCTGTGTACTACTATTCTTTCATTGAAACCTGCAAGCCATACTCTATGTTCATAGAACAGGGCATCCGACATCTATATCAATTGATTTTGTAAATACTTTGAAAGCTTTTCAACTTATCTAGTTTACCAAAAGTCCGGCTTCTCTTCTACCTGCTAACTTGATTTCCACACTTTTGATAGTGTTGCCATAATCCGCATAGCACACTCGGTTTCGCTTGCCTGCGGTTCATTATCTAGTTTGGTGGGGACACGGACGTTAAAACTCCCTGTGATGATCTGACTCCCTGTTATCTTCATAGCCATAACATCTTTAAAAGAAAAATAAACAAGCCCTCCCATCGGAAGGCTTGCCTCACATCATCCGCAGCGACTGCTACTAAACAGATGATTATCCGTGCGGGGCTAGTGTTATCTCTTTTCTTTTACATATGGAGATTACTTCCCCCTACCTTTATCAGGGAGCTGGGATACAGCATGTTGATCTCCGTATCCGTCAGAACCTCCTTAACATCTCAGCGGTCGATAGCCATCCAAGCATGCCGCGAAGCACGCACCGTGCGCACGATGTACACAACGTTGGAACGGAATCGCCCCAACCGTCAACTGGTTCCTGGATTCCTTCATCACAGGTTTGCCAGTGCACGACCTGCCTTCAAGTTTGCCAGTACATCGTCCTGCACCATGCCCCCTACTCTTACTCCGCACCCTCCAGCACAAAATCCATGCTCGCCAACCGCTTGCCGTTCACAACAATATGAAGACGGTGATCACCGGAGTAGAAACGACGCGTGGAGATCGGTTTAAATGACTGCTTCTTCTCCACCTTCCAGGTTCCCGGCGCATAGATCTTGTCCGAGCATTTATAGCGTTTCGGCGCAAGCTTGCCGTTTGCCTTCATATAATCGATCTCATAATCGATGCGGAGCGCCATCGGATAGCCGGTTTCGTTGACCACCTGAAAAGCGAATTCCAGATCATTGCCCATTGCGATCACGGAACGTTTGATCCGCAGCTCGCGCACCTCAAGTCCCTCCAGCTCTTCAAGCTCCTCATATCCGAAAATGGCCAGTGCCCGGATATCCCCCTTCCGCAGCAGCGAACGCAGCGCATGCCGTACGATCCAATCCGTTAACGGATGTTTGCCATACCATTTAGCGGCGATCTCAAGCACAAGCTCCGGGTGATCCTTGGAGATATCGTTCAAGTGATTGGCAACGCTTTTTCTAACATATAAGGAAGGATCCTCTTTCAACTGCTCCAGGATCGGGAGCGCCGGACGCGGATCCTTAATCAGGGCCGGCAGCTGCGGTGCCCAAGGCAGGCGTGGTCTGCAGCCTTCACTCGCCAACCGGCGCAAATGCTCGTCATCGGACTGTGCCCATGTCATCATCTGAGCCAGCATCCGTTCCTGATCCTGGATGATAAAAGGCCGAACCGCAAACTCCGCCGTGGAAGAACGCGTGAATACCGCCAAAGCCTCCATCGAGGTCTCCAGATCCTCCATCCCGTTCACCTCGACATAGTCAGGGAAGAACACATATTCCACGCCTCTAAAATGCGGGGCTACTTGTTTTAGAATCTGAACAGCTTCCGGGTAAGAAGCAGGCAGCGTGTCCGTTAAGGCCAGCGTAATATGCCGGATGCGCTGCTTGAACTCCTCCTGTCCCCAGGCTTCATTATGAATCAGCTCCATGAACCGGTTCGAATCGAATGCCGGATAAACCTCCTTCAACCGATCGGTCACTTGCTGGAACAACGTATTTGAATATAGATCCTTCAGCGTTTCTCTCATATAAGATCTCCCTAAAAAAATAATTTTTACGATATTGCATCCACGTCTTATGGAATCCTGAAAGCCCTTTATTTATGCGATAAGCCGGCGGTTCCAACCCATCTCCAAAAGAGCCGTCAACCGCTCCAACCCCATTCCCCGCCTCTTCCCAATCCAAAACATGTGGTGTAGGATGAAGTTGCACGCCTTTCGCTTTAGCGCGGCAGTCTGGTTCATTCCAGTTTGCCAAATTAGTGGGGCGTTTTGCTTTATCCATATCCGGCCTCCCGCTGCTGGGATGTCACAATGTATATATGAACAACTTTCTTATCTCTCAAGAAAAACGTCTATCGACGTACCTTCACAGATGACAGACCGCATGTAGAGGAAGTTTTTCTTTCGAGATAAGCGCAGCGCCTTCTCCAGGACGGTAAACCTACGGATTCTCCTGCAGGAACTCCTGCAGCTTCTCGGCGAACAAGGACTCAAGTCTCGAAGTTCATACTTTTGCTATCTCTAAAAATGTAATACATACATCATTATCCCATTTCAAAAGACAGGAGGCGAAGCTCGAAGGATTACAACAAATCGCACACCAGGAGATGAAGAAGACATGGAAAGCTGGAAAAAGAATTTATGGATACTATGGTTCGGCTCATTTATCGTTTCATCAAGCTTCTCGATGGTCATACCATTTCTCCCGCTTTTTCTGATTGAGCTCGGCGTTACCAAGCATACGGAAATGTGGTCGGGACTGCTGTTCAGTTCCGCTTTTTTTGCGGGCGCCTTGTCCTCTCCCTTCTGGGGAGCCGTCGGGGATAAATATGGACGCAAACCGATGATTATCCGCGCGGGGCTGGTGCTCTTTGTCATCTATATTCTGATGGCGTTCGTCACGAATGAGTATCAGGTGCTGATTCTCCGCCTGCTCCAAGGCCTTCTCTCCGGCTTTATCCCGGGTGCAATCGCCATTGTAGGCACCAATACCCCCGAGAAAAAGGTCGGCTACGCACTCTCCATGATGTCCACCGCAACCGCAACCGGCGGCATCATGGGCCCGATGATCGGAGGCACCCTGGCCTCCCTGTTCAGCAACCGAATGGCATTCGGATTGGCAGGGATGCTGTGCTTCGCAGCCACGCTGCTTGTCATATTCTGGGTCAAGGAAGAGAAATTCGTACCCAGCAAAGAGCGCGTCTCCGTCATAAACACGTTTAAGGTCGCCGGACATAACAAGGCGCTGATGACCGTGCTCATGCTTACGGTGCTGACTCAGTTCTCCGTCATGACGATCGAGCCCGTACTGCCGCTGTATATCGCTCAAATCGGCGGCTCTTCATCACATACCTCGATGATTGCCGGCTTTGTGTTCTCCATCGTCGGGATCGCCAGCATCCTGTTTGCGGCCCGCTGGGGACGCTTATCCGACAAAATCGGATTCCAAAAGGTGCTGCTGATCGGTCTGCTTGCCGGCGGAATCGGATCGCTCGCCCAAATCCTGTTCAGCAACATTTGGGCATTCTCGGCCATCCGCTTTGCTTACGGCGCCTTCTTCTGTGCCGTATTCCCGGCACTCAACGGCCTTGTTGTCAAACATACGCCAAGCGAATTCCGCGGGCGGGCGTTCAGCCTCAACCAGACAGCCAACCAAATTGGCGGGATGGCCGGACCTCTCGCGGGCGGCATGATCAGCGGCATCTTTAACATTCATTCGGTATTCTTGATGACTGGTGTGTTAATGCTGATTACGACCGCCATTACTTATTGGACAATGCGGCCAACGCGACAGCAGCCTGTTGAAAAAGGATCGCTCTCTTCATAAAACCTCTTTACGATGCGCACGCGGGATGATTTCATATCTCGCGTGTGCATTTCATTACGGATTTAAATTGAATCATCGGGTGTGCTTATATAGTCCAACATCGTTAACATAATCGCTCGATTGTCTATATACTCCATTACATAATTAATGTCATTGATATTTAATCCTGCTAATAACGGCTTCGCTTACGCATGATTACCTTTCACAGCAGCATTCTGCCTCGCTACACATCATTCAATTCATTGCTGCACCATTCACTTGTCACGAGCAATATGAAATCGGCGAATATTCCACTAGCGCGCACATCTTGCCTGCACGCCTATTCTCCTTCGCCACTTTACACATGCATATGACGGTCCGCTTCATCCCACGGCACCGCATATCCGCTTCCCTTCGCACAAAATATCGAGGAGGAGCTGTATTCCGGGTCCGCATTTTTATCGTATCCTTTACGTTCAATGACCTCGGCCTCGTTATGGCACCGGCCATATCCGCCGTAAACCAAGGATATCGCACCTCTTCCCTTCGTGTAGGCGGCTAATTCCATGCTGTAATTCATCATGGTCGATACGGGAGCCGATCCTGTGACCGACACTTTGTTTCCCGCCGTTTCCGGCGGCTCGAAGCTTGCCTTCGCCTGGGTCAGATCCGACATCAACCGTCCGATATACTCGGCATCCACCTTTACCTTGAAGTGATAGTAAGGCTCCAGGAGCATATTGACTGCCTTCTCCAGGCCTTGGCGTAACGCACGGTAGGTGGCTTCCCTGAAATCCCCGCCGTGCGTATGCTTGTTGTGCGCCCGCCCCTTCAGCAGGGTAATCTTGATGTCCGTGACGGGTGAGCCTGTAAGCAGCCCGTGATGATCCCTCTCGCCGACATGCTGGGCGACCAGATGCTGATAATTGACCGGGAGCACATCGGGATGACAAGCATTGGCGAACACGATGCCGCTGTTCCGCTCCCCAGGCTCCAGCCGGAGGTGCACCTCCGCATAATGCTTCAACGGTTCAAAATGACCACAGCCCACAACCGGCTCCGTTATGGTCTCTTTATACAAAATCTCCGGTTCACCGAAGGTGATCCGGTAACCGAACCGCTCGAACACGATGCGTTCCAGCACTTCAAGCTGAATGATCCCCATCACATGGATATGGATCGCCTGAGCATGCTCATCCCACTGCACAGACAGGGAAGGATCCTCCGCATCGAGCAGACGGAATTCGCGCAGCATATCCTTGGGATGAATCGAGGGCTCGAATAGCACCTTCGACTTCAGTGTCGGTACAAGCTCATATACCGTCCGGCCACCCCCCAGAGTCCCAAGGCCATCCCCTGCCGCAGCTGAAGAAATACCCGTAACGACAAACAGATCACCCGCATGCACCTGATCGACATTCGTCACGCGACCCCCATTGATCAAACGGATATGCGTCACCTTCTCCGTGATCGTCTCCGTTCCGGAAAAATAAGTCATTTCGTCGCGCACCCGCAGCGTTCCGCCCGTGGCCTTGATATAGGTCAATCTTGCGCCCTGTTCGTCATGGCGAATCTTATATACTCTTCCGGTAAAATCAGCCCCGGGATCATAGTCCGTAACCGTTAGCAGATCCAGCTGCTGCAAGAAATGGGACACGCCCACGTTTTGCAGAGCTGATCCGCTGAAACAGGGGAATAGCTGCCCTTTCCTAATCATCGCGGTCATCGTATCCAGCCACCGTGAAACCTCATATCCCTGTTCCATATATTGCTCCAGCAGCTTCTCGTCTCGCTCCGCGATAGCCTCAATGACCGAGGACTTCATTACGCCTTCGTGCAGCACATCCTCCTCTGTGATCATACAGACGTCTTCGGTAAGCTCACTCCGAATCTCTGCAAACACACGCGCCACATCCGCGCCTTCCCGGTCGATTTTATTAATAAACAAGAACGTAGGGACGCCATGTTTGCGCAATAACTGCCATACCGTCTCCGTATGCCCTTCGACACCTTCCACGGCACTTATAACAACGACGGCGGCGTCCATGACTTGAATCGCCCGCTCCATCTCCGGCGAGAAGTCGACGTGACCCGGCGTATCGATTAAATAATAAGTGGATCCGTTAAAATGCATGGTGGCCTGATCGGCAAATACCGTGATGCCCCGTTCCCTTTCAATGTCATGTCGATCAAGAAAAGCACTCTGATGATCCACGCGGCCGCGCTCCTGAATCGTATCGGTCATATATAACAACTGCTCCGCCAACG
Source organism: Paenibacillus sp. FSL W7-1332 (assembly GCF_037969785.1). Lineage (NCBI taxonomy): Bacteria > Bacillati > Bacillota > Bacilli > Caryophanales > Paenibacillaceae > Paenibacillus > Paenibacillus sp. FSL W7-1332. The sequence continues at coordinate 6,861,025 of NZ_CP150209.1, forward strand.
TGGTTTTTCCTGCATCCACATGGGCGAACATGCCTATCGTTTTTTTCATCCGCTTATTCCCTCTTCTGTAAGCCGGTTTAATTACATATCCATTGCTCTCACAGATTTAATTTTACCATATCAGATCGCATGAACGGCACATATGTTCTATCATTTCGGATGAGAATCGCTCCTTTTCTCTATATGTGCGTGTTCAAAAGGTCGATTTTCAGCACCGAGAAGGTTTTGAACAACCTCTATAAACCAAAATAGCTGCCTGCGGCACCCCTATGGATGCAGCAGGACAGCTATCCGCGTTATCAAAAATATGATTGCTCACTAAAATGTGGTATGCGTTTTATATTCCATCCTTCGGACTACTTCACCAGCTCGAACGAGGACAGCGCACGCTCCAAAGCGGCTTGCTGCATGTCCGTCGCATTGGCATCATTCAACGTCGTCGTAATCGTGTACGCGATATTTCCGCTTTCAAAGACGATCTCCTGGGTGGTAAAGCCAACGCCGTTCTTCACCTGATGCACCTTGAACGACACGGCAGGCACACCGGCAAACGTGATGTTATCCACGCCAAGTAATTTCACCGTCGTCCCTGAAGCCGTGCTGGCTTCATTATAATAACGCTTCAGGTTGCTGACGATGAAGTCTGCGGATGTATCCTTCTGTGCATTAATTTCAAACCCGCCTCCGGCAAATCCATATTCGACCGTTCCCTGCTCGAACTGATCATTCAGCGGTTCCCAGTATTTTGGAATGTCGATATGATAGCGGTACGTTTCGGAGTTTTTGCTCCGCATCTTGGTTTTATCGGTCAGATAGCCCTCTTCGCCAATGCGGCCGAAGTTCTGCGGTACCACATCATAGTCAATCTCGATCGATTCCAGCACCTTCTTCCAGTAGGCAGCCGTCTTCTCTTGGCCATCCGGTACCGCATATTCCAGATAATAACGGTAGCCGTTCTTCTGGATCATCACTTCATATTCCGTCACCCATTTATCTCCGAAGTTGTACCGCACCTCTTGAATTTGCCCCTTAACGCCCGAGATCTCCACCGGCGTAAGTCCGACGTATTCGTATGAATCCTGGACGAAGGATTCCGACAGCCAGTCTTTAAGCCGCTGCCCCCAAGCTGCGAGCGTGCCCTCAACCCCTGTCGGCACGGATGTCACCGAGACGGACAGATAACCTTCCCCTTCGCTGCCGTACAACATATCCTTGTTGTTGATCTCCCAGCCTGCAGGAATGCCAAACCATATGCCGTATTCTTCATTTCCTGCTTCGCGGAGCCCACCTACGATGGAAGAGACGTCTTTTAATGATTTGTCCCCCGCCTGATAGGTCGTTCTGAAAGAACCCAGCAAGCTCGCGTGCTTGTCCATATCTTTATAGTGAACCGCTTCCGCATCGGCAAAATACAGCTCATAGACGCGGTCATTGGCATAATACTGCCGGCCTTCCCATAGGACGCCGTCGATATCGCGGGAAATGACTCTGGCATACGGCACAGCTCCGCTTGCGACCGTCTCTTGGTGAAGCACAACATCTCCGGAATCGCTCAGTTCATTCAGGAGCCGTTCTAACAGATCGTCAGGACTCAGCTTTACTTTCTGGGAGGAGGCATGAACCTCAAGATAATAGCGGCCCGTAGCATCGTTGAAAGCAGCACCGCTCTCGTCGTCCGTTCCTCTCCCAACGATCATCCAGGAAGGATAATTCATACTCCATTCATAATAGCTATTTCCGATTCGAGTCTTCCCGGTCGTATTGTTGATCTCGCCCTCGTCATGCTTCTCTTCCTTATCCGTGACCATGAGGCTGATGGATAGCTTGCCTTGGGAGGAGCTTACCTTGGCTCCAATCCCCGTGGCAACCGGACGCAGCGGTACCATCAGCGTTCCGGACACCATCGTCGGTTCTGCCGGCAGCTGGACCTTTTTCCCGTCAATCCAGGCAGTCTTGTTGTCGATAACGAGCACAACCGTATGCGGTCCTTGCAGCAGTCGAACCCGGTTCTCGCCCTCCAGCTTGATCTCGCTGCCAAACGCTTTTTTAAACACGCCCAGCGGCACCATCAATACGCCCTGCTTCAGCTGCGGCTTGGCTATCGTATAGGAGGTGCCATTGACCGAAGCTGTGCTGCTGCCGCTTTGCACGGTCAGGATACGCTTCTCCGGCACAACGTCATCTCCCCATACGGGAAGGGATAATGACGTGAATAGCATCAAAGCCGATAAGGTTCCAGCTGTCATCTGCCGCAAACGCCGGCTTGACTTCGTTCTTTCTCTCTTCACCATCACTCGGCCTCCCCAGCGCTTGACGAAGCAGCTCGATTATCATCCTGGCTGAGCGTCAGTTTTACATTTACAATATCTCCATCCCGCTGCATCAGCAGCTGGACCTGCTGGCCTGGAATGAAGGGCTTTAACCGTTCGTTGATATCAACGACGGAATAGATGCGCTTTCCGTTAATTGCATATAACACGTCATCTTCTTGGATTCCAGCTTTTCGGGCTTGCTCGGACAGCACCTTCGTAACGGTCAATGGATCGTCTGAAGGCAGACCCACAATGGCGGACCAGCTTTCTTCCAGTTCCAACCCTAGGCCGGCTCTTCGAACCTCTCCATATTCCAATAAGTGATCCACAATATAATGGACCGTTTCCGCAGGAATGGAAAAGCCCATATTCTCGATGCCAACAGCGGCAAACTTCTTGCTGTTGATGCCAATGACCTCGCCTTTCAGATTGACGAGCGGCCCTCCGCTGTTGCCCGGGTTAATGGCGGTATCGGTTTGAATCAGGCGATAAGAGCCGTCGACGCTCCGGTTCAGGCCGCTAACCACACCCACGGATGCCGAGTTTCGTAACGAGAAAGAGATTGGCGTACCTATGGCGACCACCGTTTCTCCAACCAGCGCATTTTGCGCGGATGCGGCAAATTTAGCCGGCTTCAGAGACTTGGCGTTTATTTTGACTAATGCAATATCACTCATAGGATCGCTGTATACGCCCTTGGCTTTATAGGATTTGCCGTCTGACGTCACGACCGTGATTCCGGTAAGCCCGTCCACTACATGAGCGTTGGTGACAATCCAGCCGTCTGACTTCCAGATCACCCCCGTACCGTGCGCCAGGTTGTATCTGTCATCCACTTCGCTGCTTCCTTGTGCGGCCTTTCCGATAATGCCAACAACCGATGGCGACATCCGGCTGATAACCTGAGGCACCGCATGTTGTTCATATGTATTCTTGGGTTTAGCGCTTGCTGCAGCCGCAATGTCTGTATGCATAACCGCATCGCCGCTTCCCGCCATAATGATGGCCCCCAGCAGTACAGCCGCCGATCGTTTTTGCCATTGTATATTCTTCAATTCGTTTGTTCCTCCCCCGGTTCCATCCTCTACCCAGCCAACCTGTACTCCTCAATTTATCATGTTTTTCCATTTGTAGCCATTGCTTCTAGACCTATTTCTTTTACGTTTTTCCTGCGGACCGTGTAACTTTTCCCCGAAGAAACAAAAAGACGCCTCCACACTGCGAACAGCGGACGGGCGTCTTGTTTGTATGTAACTCATTACATTCGTCATATGAAGCCGCTTTACATAAGGTGCCTAGGCCAACCTAATTGTTAAACCATCCTGTAATCATGGCATAGTCAGAGTACAAGAACACAAATAAGCTGACGAGACCGAAAGCGATTGCGAATTTATTTTTTTGGCGGGCCATCAACAAGCGAACCACACCAACAAAGATCAGAATCGTAAACAGGATCATGAAAATATCAAATGTCTTAAATGTCGCGCTCGCATCCGATGCTGCTGCAAGGATCATGAAACGTACCTCCTCGTGGGTTTCTTCTCGGGCAAATTTACATATCTTCTTCTATGTTATCCATGTGCCCGTCCAGATGCAAGCCCTCCGCCCCTAAAAATCAAAAAAAGTCATAGAATTTTCTCATTTTTAACCAAATTTTCAGATATTAGCATGACTTTCATCACGGCAGAGGTTAAATCAAGCTTGCGTTATGGATTCAGGCATAGGCTGCTTCGTATATCCAAGTGACTGCGGTCAGGATCGAGAAAACGTTCACTCCTGTGACTCATACTCCTCAGGAGTCGATTCCTGCTCTACTGCCTCTTCCTCCTCCAAGTCTTCACTTGGCAATGCCACGGAAGGATCTGTGATCGTAATCCGATCCTCTGGGTCCTTCTTGACCTCCAGCGCAACCTCATTGGACGGTTCACTGCTTACATTCAATTCGTTTACAGCAACGACATGGATCGCATACCGGCCGGACGGACCTACTAACATATTACGGTTCGGAATAAGATATGCACGGCTCACTAACGGTTCCTCATTCAAACGATACAGTACTCCGTCAGGTCCTATGTAGTATACATGATAGATTACGCCTTCCTGCACATCTGTCCAGGTTAAACCAATGGATTCATCTTCCTCATTTAGGATGGCCTGAAGACCGGATATTTTATTCGGACGGCTCGAAACTTCGTTAGAATAACCACTCTTGCCGAAACTGTTCACTGCCTCGACTACATAGTAGGCCGTCTCCTGAAAACGCACGTCGGATGTTGCGTAACTGCCTGACTTCACATTCGCTCCGTCTGACAATAATGTATAACCCGTCCCGGACTTCTCGCTGTAATAGATATTGTAGGTTTCCCCTTGTTTCGCTGTCCAGGTTAATTGAATCTGCCCCTTCTCATATCGGAATTTCAGATCCGTCGGAGCAGTTGGTGCCGTTGTCGGCAAATCCGGCTGAGATGCCAAGTTCTCTGTCCCCGTATGGGACTGTGCTGTTCCAGGAACGGAAGGAGTTGTGGATGTTGATCCCGATGATGAGGTTACGATACCATGGATGACCGGGTGAGGACTTTCTGGTGGTGTCTCTACCTCATCCTCCGAAGTATTGGAGACGATGTGCCCCACGGCTTTCAACCACTTCGCTGTAACCAAAGCTGCTTCTTCCTGGGTAACGATACCCTTGGGATTCCAAGCCTCGGCTGCGGATTCCTGAAAGAGACCTAACTCCATGGCCAGTTCGATAGCTTCCTTAGCATAAGGGCTGAAGGAGCCCTTATATAACTCCAGCTGCTTGGCTTCCCCGTCCGAGTTTTCTTTATCAGTAATCCCTTGCAGAGCTCTTTGATACAGCACAGCCATATCCTGACGTGTCAGCGATTGTCCAAGTCCAAACCTACCGTTCCCTACCCCTTTCACCAGCCCTGCATGAACCGCACCTTCGATTGCGGAGAAAGCATAGTGATCGTTCGGTACATCCTTGAAGGTAGCGACTTCCGGACGTTCAGCCGTGCTAAGGTTTAGAGCTTTGACAATCATTATGACAAAATCCTGCCGGGTGATGGCCGCGTTCGAATGGAGATCCCCACTACCGTCACCGGGATGGAGTCCTTCCTCGGTTAACCGGAGAGTGGCTTCCTGTGCATCGAAGCGCCCCCTATCTGAGACGGGTACGGGTACAACATCATCTGCTTGAACGCTATCGGATGAGTTTATGTATAAAGCACTTGCTGCCAGAGCTATCAGAACGGAACAGGTGATCCTCTTCATACAATCCCTCCAATTTGTCGCAATCATCAAGATCATACCATATCCTGGAATGCGAAGATATTGGAGGATGATATGAAAATAAAAAAAGAGCCCCCGTTAATAAAACCAGGGACTCTGTTATTACGCTAACCTTGTTCATCTGCTGAAATATGAAATGCAATAAGCTGTGTACCCACAGTTCACTCCAGCATGGAGCAGATTCGTTTAAGATACTGCCAATTCATCCGGTCTCCCTAGCAGAAGCGAGGGAGCAGCTGTTAACGTGCCGCTTCCACCTTGTTCAATTCCTTAGTTCGCTTCGTATCGCGTTCCAGGATTGGCTTCAGGTACTTCCCTGTATAAGACTCGGGTACCTTCACCAAATCCTCAGGCGTTCCGGTAGCGATGATAGTACCACCGCCGCTGCCGCCCTCTGGACCCAGGTCGATCAGATAGTCTGCTGTCTTGATGACATCGAGATTGTGCTCAATGACAAGGACGGATTCCCCGGATTCCACCAGACGATGAAGGACAACGAGCAGACGGTCGATATCGTCCACATGCAGGCCGGTGGTCGGTTCATCCAGAATATACATCGTTTTGCCCGTGCTGCGGCGGTACAGCTCGGAAGCCAGCTTCACGCGCTGGGCTTCACCACCGGACAACGTGGTGGCAGGCTGACCCAAAGTAATATAACCCAGACCGACATCCATCAGCGTCTGCATCTTCCGGTGTATCTTCGGAATGTTCTGGAAGAAATCCGTTGCATTCTCAACGGTCATCTCCAGTACCTCAGCGATGTTCTTGCCTTTATATTTAACTTCCAGCGTTTCGCGGTTGTAGCGTTTGCCCTTGCACACTTCGCAAGGCACGTAGATATCCGGCAGGAAGTGCATCTCAATCTTGATGATACCGTCCCCGCGGCAGGCCTCACAGCGTCCGCCCTTCACGTTGAAGCTGAAGCGGCCCTTCTTGTATCCGCGAATCTTCGCTTCATTCGTCTGGGAATAGATATCCCGGATATCGTCGAAGACGCCCGTGTAGGTCGCCGGATTGGAGCGAGGCGTACGGCCAATCGGTGACTGGTCGATGTCAATAACCTTCTCGATATGCTCCAGACCCTTCATCTCGCGGTATTGCCCCGGACGGACTTTGGCTCTGTTCAAGTCACGAGCGAGCGTCTTGTACAGGATCTCGTTGACCAATGTAGACTTGCCTGAACCGGACACGCCGGTTACCGCCGTGAAGACGCCAATCGGAATTTTCACGTTGATATTCTTCAGATTGTTCTCTTTCGCGCCTTTAATCTCGAGCCAGCGTCCATCGGTCTTACGGCGCTTGCTGCTGACCGGAATGAACTTGCGGCCGCTCAGGTACTGGCCCGTCAGAGAGTTAGGGTCGTTCATAATCTCCTTCGGCGTTCCCTCCGCGATGACCTGGCCGCCATGAATGCCTGCGCCCGGGCCGATGTCGATGATATAATCTGCGGCCATCATCGTGTCCTCGTCATGCTCGACCACAATGAGCGTATTGCCCAGATTCCGCATATGCTCCAGCGTTGAAATCAGGCGATCATTATCCCGTTGATGCAGCCCGATGCTGGGCTCGTCCAGAATGTACAGCACGCCCATCAGGCTGGAGCCGATCTGCGTAGCTAACCGGATCCGCTGCGCTTCCCCGCCCGACAGCGTTCCCGCCGAACGGCTGAGTGTCAGGTAATCCAAGCCCACATTGACAAGGAAGCCCAAACGGCTGTGAATCTCCTTCAGAATGAGATTGGCAATCTGTTTTTCTTTCTCGCTAAGCTCCAGGTGATCGAAGAACTTCAGGGATTCTCCGATCGACAGGCTGGTCACATAAGCCATGTTACGGTCATTGATCGTAACCGCCAGGCTTTCCTTCCGGAGACGATGACCTTTACAAACATCGCACGGCTTGCTGCTCATATAACCTTCGATGTATTCGCGAATACCCTCGGAATTGGTATCGCGGTAGCGACGTTCCAGGTTCGGAATGATGCCTTCGAAGGTCACATGCGCTTCCTTGCGCTGACCGAAGTCATTCTCATAACGGAAGTGAACCTTCTCATTGCCTGTACCGTACAACAGTTTATTCATCTGTTCCTGGCTAAAGGTACTGACCGGCTTGTCCAGCGGAATGCCGAAATGTGCGCAGACCGATTTCAGAAACTGCGGATAATAAGTCGACGTGCCCCCGCTCCATGCAGCGAAGGCGCCTTCCTCCACGCTTTTGCTCGTATCCGGTACAAGCAGCTCCGGATCCACGATCATCTCGACGCCAAGTCCGTCGCAATCCGGACAAGCTCCGAAAGGAGTATTGAAGGAGAACATCCTCGGCGTCAGTTCCTCCATGCTGAAACCGCAGATCGGGCAAGCAAAGTTGGAGCTGAACCGAAGCTCCTCCTGACCCATGATATCGACCAGAAGCTGGCCGCCTGACAGGTTCAGCGCGGTCTCGATCGAATCGGCCAGACGTGCCTCTATATCTTCCTTAACTACGATCCGGTCCACAACGACCTCAATCGTATGCTTTTTGTTCTTCTCCAGCTCGATGCTTTCCGACAGATCGCGCAGCTCTCCGTCGACGCGCACCCGAACGAAGCCCTGTTTCGCAATATCGGCAAACAGATTCTTATGCTCGCCCTTGCGCCCGGAAATGACAGGCGCGAGAATTTGCAGTCTCGTCTTCTCGGGATACTGCATAATGCGGTCTACCATTTGCTCGACCGTCTGGGAGGTAATCTCCACGCCATGCTCCGGACAGTGCGGATGTCCCACCCGGGCAAACAGCAGACGCAGATAATCATAGATTTCCGTTACGGTACCTACCGTAGAGCGCGGGTTGCGGCTCGTCGTTTTCTGGTCAATTGATATCGCCGGCGATAGGCCTTCAATGGAATCGACATCCGGTTTCTCCATCTGTCCGAGGAACTGGCGTGCATAAGCGGACAAGGATTCCACGTAACGTCGCTGACCCTCGGCATAAATCGTATCGAATGCGAGAGAGGATTTGCCCGAGCCGCTAAGCCCCGTAAGAACGACGAACTTGTCACGCGGTATCGTGACGTCGATATTTTTCAGATTGTGTGCACGTGCGCCTTTGATCACAATATTTTCACTTGCCAAACGATATCATCTCCTACTCCATATGGCATGCATGTTGGTGCTTATATTTTCACAAAGAGAACGACCGCATAGGCCGTCCCCCCTGTCATTCATCTCTCCAGATTTATTCGGCTTGTAGCTCCAGCAGCGCATCACGAAGCTCGGCCGCACGCTCGAATTGCAAATTCTTCGCTGCTTCCTTCATTTCGGCCTCGAGACGCTGGATCAGTTTCTGACGATCCTTCTTCGACATCTTCTGTCCTTCGCCCACCAGATAATCCGCCTTGCCCTCCGCAACCTTCGTTGCTTCGATGACATCGCGGATCTTCTTGCGGATCGTTTGCGGCGTTATGCCGTGCTTCTCGTTGTAGGCAACCTGGATGCTGCGGCGGCGCTCGGTTTCCTTGATCGCTCGATCCATCGAGTCGGTGATCTTATCGCCGTACATGATAACTTTACCTTCCGAGTTCCGGGCTGCCCGGCCGATCGTCTGAATGAGCGAGCGATCCGAACGGAGGAAGCCTTCCTTGTCGGCATCGAGAATCGCTACCAAGGAAACCTCCGGAAGGTCAAGCCCCTCCCGTAGAAGGTTAATACCCACCAGCACGTGGAATGTACCAAGCCGCAGATCCCGTAGAATCTGCATCCGTTCCAGCGTCTTGATATCGGAGTGCATGTAACGAACCTTGATGCCGATTTCCTTCAGGTAATCGGTCAGATCCTCGGCCATTTTCTTCGTGAGGGTCGTCACGAGCACACGCTCGTCACGATCCACGCGGTCATGGATCTCGCTAATCAGGTCATCGATCTGCCCTTCAGTCGGACGCACATCGATGATCGGATCGAGCAGGCCTGTCGGCCGGATGATCTGTTCAACCATCGTATCGCAGTGCTCCATCTCATACGGTCCCGGCGTGGCCGACACATAGATGATCTGGTTCACTTTCTCCTCGAATTCCTCAAACTTCAGCGGCCGGTTATCCAACGCGGACGGCAGGCGGAAGCCGTGATCGACCAGCACGGTTTTCCGTGCCCGGTCACCGTTGTACATCGCTCGGATTTGCGGGAGCGTAACATGCGATTCATCAATGACAAACAGCATATCGTCCGGGAAGTAGTCAAGGAGCGTATATGGCGTAGCCCCAGGCTCCCTGAAGGTCAGAGGGCCGGAATAGTTCTCGATGCCGGAGCAGAATCCGACTTCCTTCATCATCTCGATGTCATAACGGGTACGCTGCTCCAGGCGCTGCGCTTCCAGCAGCTTGCCTTCCGAGCGCAGCAGCTCAAGGCGCTCTTCCAATTCGCGTTCGATGTTCACGAGCGCCACCCGCATCGTCTCTTCACGGGTAACGAAGTGAGACGCCGGGAAGATAGCGATATGCTCGCGTTCTCCAACCAGCTCGCCCGTCAAGACGTCGATCTCCGTGATCCGCTCAATCTCGTCGCCGAACAGCTCGACGCGAACGGCATGCTCCCCCTTCGAGGCAGGGAAAATCTCGATAACATCCCCACGAACGCGGAAGGTACCGCGAACGAAGTTGATATCGTTGCGCTGATACTGGATATCAACCAGCCGCGACAGAATCTCATTCCGCGGCTTCTCCATCCCTACACGGAGCGACAGCAGCATTTCGCCGTATTCATGCGGCGAACCCAAGCCATATATGCAGGATACGCTCGCCACAATGATGACATCGCGCCGTTCAAACAGCGAACTCGTTGCAGAGTGGCGGAGCTTATCAATCTCTTCATTAATGCTGGAGTCCTTCTCGATATACGTATCGGAGGAAGGGATATAAGCTTCCGGCTGATAGTAATCGTAATAACTCACGAAATAATCCACGGAGTTGTTCGGGAAGAATTCCTTAAACTCGCTGGCCAGCTGTGCAGCCAGCGTCTTGTTATGCGCAATGACGAGTGTGGGACGGTTTACTTTGGCGATTGTCTGCGCGATCGTAAACGTCTTCCCCGTTCCTGTTGCACCTAGCAGCGTCTGATGTTTTTTCCCTTGGCGGAGTCCTTCGACCAACGCATCAATAGCCGTGGGCTGATCGCCCTGCGGCTGGAATTCAGACTGGATCTCAAAGGATTTGGTACTGACAACTAAATCGCTCATTGCCCTTCATCACCCTCATACTCTAAAATGAAATTCATGCTAAAAGATATGTCGAAACTTCCCGATGATATACTATGGGAAATTAGTGGTGTCTACATAAGGAATAAGAATATTTGTTCCCGTCTCATTATACCCTTTACGTTTTTTTGATGCAAACAGTTTAATTAAATTTTAATAAGTTCCAGCACGAATGTTCCAAGCCTCAGCTTCCTCCGGTTCGCTGCTCCGGAATCCATGTCGGACAAGCTTGAGGCGAACCGATGATTGTTAATTAACTTCCTTAAGGAGATGATACAGCGTTATGGATATTACGATTATTCTTGGCATTCTCGCCGGCTTGGCCGCGTTGATCGGAGGGTTTTTATGGGAAGGCGGGCATCTGAGCGGCCTGCTGCAAGGTGCGGCGGCGCTAATCGTATTCGGCGGCACCATCGCCGCCGTCATCGTCAGTTTCCCTGCTACCCGGCTCCGCACCATCCCGGCTGCGCTCAAGCTGGCCTTCGGCCGCAGCAACCGTTCGTCGGACGATCTGATTGACGCCATTGTCGATATGTCGGTTACAGCCAGAAGAGACGGGGTGCTGGCGCTGGAGCGAATCTCGGCCGATCACGAGGACCCGTTCCTGCGGGAAGGCATGCAGATGGTCGTGGACGGCAACGACCCGGAAGTGGTTCGTCAAATCCTGGAGCTCGATATCAATGCCGCCGAGCAGAAGCACGAAGGATATGCCAAAATCTTTGAGTCCGCCGGGGGATATGCTCCTACCATGGGGATCATCGGTACCGTCATGGGATTGATCCACGTGCTGGGCAGTCTGCAAGACCCAACCGGTCTCGGACCTTCGATCGCGGTCGCTTTTACCGCCACTTTATACGGCGTCGCGAGTGCCAATATTATCTTTTTGCCCATTGCGTCGAAGATTAAAGCACGTTCCGAAGAAGAAATTGCAAATATGGAGCTGCTGCTCGAAGGAATTATGGCTGTTCAGAACGGAGAGCACCCGCTATTGGTTCGTAAAAAGCTAGCCTCCTTCGCTTCCGCAGGCACCACGGACATTCCGTCCTCAAGGGGGATCGCGCATGAGACAGCCGAATAGACGGCGCCGTCATCGCAAGCAGGCGGAAGGCGACCAGCGCGAACGCTGGATGATCACCTATGCCGACCTGATTACGCTGCTCCTGATCTTTTTTGTGGTGATGTATGCCATGAGCCGGCTCGATACGGAAAAATACAAACTCGTCACCCAATCCCTGCAGGCCACCTTCCAGAGCGGAGACAGCATCCTGGAGATGGGCTCCGGCATTACCGGCACAGCCGATACGGAGAACCATAAGAATCCTCCGCCGAAGCCTGCTGCCGAAGATGAGGGCGGCCAAGAGAAAGATGCAGATACGGCGGCGGAGCCGCTAACCGAGCGGGAGCTCGCTTTCCGTGCCCAGGAGGAGGAGCTGGCGAACTTTATGGGGCTTATTCAGCAATACGTGAAGGACAACCAGCTCGAAGAGGATATCTTCATCGCGGACGAGCCGCAAGGGATTGCCATTACGCTAAGCGACCGCTTCCTGTTCGATGTCGGCAAAGCCGAGCTTAAACCCGGAGCCGCTCCGGTTCTGGGCAAATTAGCCAGCCTGTTCAGCGATTTAAACACCACGGTGAGCATCGAGGGGCATACGGACAATGTGCCGATCGGCCGCTACTCCAGCTACAAGGACAACTGGGAGCTCTCCGGTGCCCGGGCGATGTCGGTGCTGCGGTTCTTCCTCGATAACAGCAAGCTGGACCCGGAAGGCTTCCAATACGCAGGCTATGCCGATACAAGACCAGCCGCGGATAATGCGACTGCCGAAGGCAAGCAGAAGAATCGGCGGGTTGAAATTACCGTTCTACGACAGCTTAAGGAGTAGGAAGAGGCGTCATGCGGCTAAACCCGCTCCCCTGCCTTGCCTTAAGAAAACTTTTAACCCATCGTCACCTATAGTAAATAAGCGCCCGGCAGACTGAATGGACATGCATTCAGATCTGGTCGGGCGCTTTTGTTTTATCAAAAAATGATCGATCACTGACAACGTTCCTAAGAGCCACGAGATATCCAGCATACTCGTTTATGCGCCGTGCCCAACTCCGCTCTCGCTTGGCCGCAGGATAGCAGAACCGACGGCGAGCAGAATGACCGCCATCAAGCCGAGAACAGCCAGAGGCAGTGCGATATCGGATAGCGTACCACCGGTGGCCGCTATCTCAACCGCTTCAATGGCCCATTTTTGCGGGATGAAGTTGGCGATTTTCTGCATGAACTCCGGCATGATGGCAAGCGGCCAGAAGCACCCGCCCAGCATGCAGGTCGGAGTGACGATCATGGAATTGATCATGGCCGCATTCTGCCCGTTCCGGATCAACCCGGCGACCGTACTTGCCACGCCTAACGATACCAGCATAAAGGCCGTCAGAATAAGGAAATGCAGTAATAACGGCACTCCGTAATCGTAACGGAGCACATACCGGCTCAGCACAAGCACGATGATCACCTGCAGCGAGCCGACCACCAAGCTGCCCAGAAAATTGCCTATAGCGATCTGATAGGCACGCACTGGTGCCGTGTACATGCGGGACAGCGTTCGCTGCCTGCGGTCATCGATCATCATCGAGACCACGCTGGAGATGAGGGTCATCATGAACATCAGGGTAAAACCCGTTACGTTGGATAGGCCTGGCTTGGCGTACAGATTCATATCCGTGACCTCCGTATCCACCCGATTCATTGCGGACTGCTTGAGCACATCTTGCAGCATCAGCATTCGGTCAACATCCGGCTCCGAGGTTTCCCGGATCAAAGCAGCTGTGCCGCTCAGACGCGTGACCGCAGAGTCTGCCGTCATTCGTATCATCACCGAAGCCTCCGAGGTTGAGACCTCGTATATCTGAACCAGCGGCTGCTGTCCTTCAATCAACCCATCGCTGAAGCCCTCCGGTATATAAACGCCTACGGTACTTTTATTCTCCACCAAGTCTTCTCTCAGCGTATTCTCGGATTCGGACTCCTTGAGTACGTATTGGCCGCTGCGCTCCAGCTCATTCATCAGATACTGACCTGCCGGGCCTTCGTCTTCATTCACATATGAGACCAGGATGCTTGCAGCCGAGGTCTGCCCCAAGAGAAACACCGTCAAGGTAACGACCACGCAAGGAACCAGCAGGTAGACGATCCAGCCTCTTTTTCGCCCCAGCGTGCGCCGCACCATATGCCAGGCAATGGTTAGGCTATGCATGGTATCCCACCTTTCTGTACGTAATCATGGCTGCAGCTGACAGAGCTGCGGTAATCGCCGCCAGCATGCCGAGGCAGGTGACGATCAAATGCACGTCGCTGTTCAGCATCATACGCAGCATGCTCTGCATGGCCCAATGATTGACGGTGAAGGAAGCGATCTTTTGGAAAAATTCCACGGGAAGCGGCATGAATCCCCCGCTCACAAATGTCATGGCGATAATGATCGCCTGCATCAGCCCCCTGGCTCCTGCCGCCGTTGAGGAGACCAGGGTGATGAACGTGGCAATGGTCATGGACGATAATGTGATTAATACGCAGACCACGATAAGCAGCAGAGGGTGGGGCCCCCATTTCACGCCGTACAGCCACATGGAACCAAGTACGATGGCTGCTGCCTGTACAAGCGTGATCAGACTGCAGCCGATAATTTTACCGGCAAATACGGTTCCGGGGGTGACGGGTGCGCTTTGCAGGCGATACAGGGTCCGGCCTTCCCGCTCTCCCAGCAGACTGCTGCTTGCCATCAGACCCGAATACAAAAGAAACATAATCAGCATGGAGGCAGCGTAGTATTGGGCTGCTGAATACGTGGCTCCTTTCTCGCCCAGTTTCCCGATGGTTACGTTCGGTCCAGACGAGGTTTCCACAGGTGCTGCCGCTTGAGCCGCAAGAACTTGATCTCCGCCCATAACGATAACCTCAGCCTGTTTGTGATTGACATCTGCGATAAAGGTCTTAAAGATCGTGTCTGCCACCAGGTTGAGATTACGGTCTCTTCCGGGCAGCAATTCAAGCTTCACGTCCGCTCCCTGACCCATCCGTTCATCAAAGGAAGCGGGAACCACTACCGCGTAATCGACCTCGCCCCTGCGCAGCTTTCCTTCAACCTCTTCACGGCTGGCTGCCATCTCATGAACGAGAATTTCCTGGATCTCCGGCGAGCCGGTTAGAGCCTGAATACTCCCCGGCAGCTGGCCTCCATCTGCAGCATCCAACACAAACCCCACCCTGACCGATGACTGTTTAAATTCCTGATCATTGCCGAACCAGCCCGAGAGCGCGTTTCCCAATATAAAAATAAGGATGAGCGGCAGCAAAAACTGGTTGATCAGCACCGTTCGGCTGGTAGCCATCCGCTTCAGCTCAAACCAGGCGATAATCATCATATTCATCTTCGGTATTCCTCCTTCATGGATTCCTCTGCACGTGTCCCTTATGATCAATCGCGAAGCGTGCGCCCGGTCAGGCTGAGAAACAGCGTTTCAAGCCCCGGCTCCTCGCACTGCAGGGAACGAAGCGTCGTACGGTGTTTACTGCAGATGAACAAAATATCCTGCAGCTCATCCTGAGCTGACGGTACATAAACTTCGATCTCGTTATCATTCTGCGTGACGCTCCGAATGCGCGGGTGAATGGTCAGCTCCTCTACCAGTTCCGGTGTGATTCCATCAGCGGTAAGAATGATTTTTTCCTCATGCGCAACGCGTGCCCGAAGCTCCTGCTGCGTCCCGCAGGCGATAACATGACCTTGATCCATAATGGCCACCCGATCACTGATCGCAGCAACTTCCTCCATGTAATGACTAGTATAAATAACGGTAGAACCCATGCGGTTTAGCGTCTTCACGGATTCCAGGATATGATTCCGGGACTGCGGATCAATCCCTACCGTAGGCTCATCCATAATGATCAGCTTCGGACGGTGCGTGATCGAGCATGCAATATTCAATCTTCGTTTCATCCCCCCGGAGAAGGTGGACGGCTTTTCCTTCGCCCGATCCTGCAGGCCGACAAACTCCAGCGCCTCTTCCACTCGTTCCTTTAACAAAGGGCCGCGCAGTCCATATAATTTTGCAAAAAAAGCAACATTGTCCCAAGCCGACATCTCTTCGTACAGAGCCAGATCCTGCGGCACCAACCCGATTCTCCGCTTCACTTCCAGCGGCTGCTCTTCAATCGAGATGCCGTCCACCTTAATGCTGCCCTGATCCTTGGGAAGAAGTCCGCAGATCATATTGATGGACGTGCTTTTGCCCGCCCCGTTCGGTCCCAGAAGCCCAAAGATTTCCCCTTCGTTCACTTCCAGGTTCATATGATCCACCGACAGCTTGTTTCCATATCGTTTCACGACATCCTTCATCTGCAGAAAGACCGCCATCTTCACCATCTCCATTTCTCCAATCTCTCGTATCCATTTGTTGATTTTATTCTATCTGGAATCGCCGAATTTTTAAGGTAGAAGAAGTCACTTTATAGGGTGACGAAAGTCATCTCCTTACTGAAAACAACCATGTGATATAATGAAGCCAATGTTTTGAACGGTTTGATTTCACTAAGGAAAAGGGTTTGATCGCACGTGACATCCCCACTCACCTATCTAAGGTATGGCTTCATTCTCCTTCCGGCCGCCGCGGACATCTTTTTGCAGCAGCTCGATGATTACGGGGCATACATGGTGTACATATTGCTGTTTCTGGCGATTACGGTGCTAAGCCGCTTTTTGCCATCGCCTGCTTATCTGAAGGCAGCCGCTCTGCTGGAAATTCCACTATCTCTGTGGCTATGTCATCAATTCGGCTTCATGATGGTGTTCCTGTCCATCTCCACCCTATGTGTTTATTTGCCCTTGTTCGAGCGGCCAGGCAGGCTATGGGGGGCGTTCGGTCACCTTCTGCTGCTCAACATGGCTATTATCGATTACGATGCGCTGCTGCTGACGACCGCCAATCTACTGTTTCTGTTCATGGCGGTAACGTTCAACCACATCCATGAAATGAAGCAGAAGGAAGCGGATCATATTCAGTTATACGACGAGCTGAAAAGACTGCATTTCCAGCAGGACGAGGCCGGCAGACAATTGCTGCAATTCGCCCATCAGGTAGAGAGTGCGGCGCAGGCCGAGGAGCGCAACCGCATCTCCCGCCAGCTGCATGACGACATCGGCCACCGGCTGATTCGAGTTAAAATGATGATGGAAGCAGCCCTCCTCACCGTTCCGCATGATTCCGCGCGCGGCATGGATATGCTCCGTCAAATCCGTGACCAGCTGGGAGAGAGCATGGAGCAGATGCGAACGGCCGTGAAACAGATGAATCCGGCGCGGCGGATTACAGACGACTATTCCCTCGATCGGCTCCTGGAGGAGACAGGCAGACAGACCGGGATCGAGACAGAGCTAATATTGCAAGGAATTCCCTATCCGCTCTATCCCAGTCAACAGGTGGTGTTATACAAAAATGCCCGTGAAGCTATCACGAACGCCATCCGCCATGGCGAGGCTAAACGGGTCCAGATCATCCTGCATTACGGGGAACAGGACGTCCGGATGGAGGTTTCCAACGATGGTGCAGTCCATGAGCCGGCTGGCGGCGAAGCTTCATCAAACCGTCAAGGTATCGGAATGAGCGGCATGCTCGAACGAACCCAAGTGGTGGGCGGGACGCTGGAGGTACGGAGAACCGTGCCTTTTACCGTCATCACCCGGCTGCCTGTCTACCGGAAGCGTGAGATTATGTAATATAACAAGACGCAGTATCTTATTTTATCGAAAAGGTCGTGGACATCCATGATATCTGTTTTAATTGTAGATGATGATCCGTTCATTCGGGAAAGCTTGAAATTGCTGGTGGGGATGGATCCGGATATCGAAGTATCAGCTGTCGCAGAACACGGAGAGGAAGCGTTGGCTTTGTTGGAGGAGGGACTTCCTGTCGATGTCGTGCTCATGGACATTCGCATGCCGGTATGCGACGGCGTAGAGGGATCGCGGCGGATTCGTGAACGTCACTCGGATGTGCGAGTGCTTATGCTGACCACCTTCGATGATGATGAATATATTGTCGAAGCTCTGCGGAACGGGGCCAGCGGTTATCTGCTGAAGAACATTCCGCCGGACCGGATCATCCAGGGGATTAAAACCGTGCATGACGGAAACATGCTGATTCATCCCGATATCGCACGCAAGCTGTCCGGCATGCTTCGTCCAACGGCGCAGCCCGCCCCTAAATCCGCTGAGCTGGAACAATTCGGGCTGACCCCGACCGAGAAGAAGGTCGTCGTCCTTATTGCGGAGGGCCTGTCCAATAAGGAAATTGCCGGACAGCTTTATTTAAGTGAAGGTACCGTCAAAAACTATGTCACCGAAATCTTGGGAAAGCTCAATCTTCGGGACCGAACGCAAATCGCCATTTTTTATTTAAAAAAAGTGCAGGGCTAACTCCATATACAGCATTTTGCAACCAAAAAAGCGGGTCACTGTCCGATATAGGACAAAGGCCCGCTTTCCAGTATCATGATGAATGGAAACCTGTTTCTTCGGAGCCGCCGGTCGTTGCGCTGCCGGAAGAACCCCGCTTGCTGCGAATATGAAGTTTATTCGCCAGCAGCGTGATCAAGCTTACCGGCTTCAATCTCACCGCTATGCCATCTCTCGGATCAGGCGCCACGATAGCTCCCAGCTGATGATGATCCCCCGCGTAAATTGCACGCTGCAGGAACTTGCTCTCCCCTTGATGATTCTGAACCTCCAGCTTACAGAAGGCCGAATTCTGACGAAGGGCGCTATGCAGCTGTTCCTTGCTATGGATCAGTTTACCGTTCACCTTCAGAATCGTCTCTCCAGCCAGAATGCCTAGTTCGCTTGCCGGACTATTCGGAAGCACCGCGAGGACGCGTAGTCCACGAATCGGATGAACAAAGATCGGACTGCGCTGCTGCTCTTCATAACGGCTGTACCACACCAAGCCTTCGTGCAGCAATAATGCCGCTAATGCAGCCACGATAGTAAGCGGTGTCCACCACTCGGCAAGCAGGCTCAATGCCAGCACAATCGCTCCGTAGAATATGAGCCGCTTCGATGTGATTCCTGCCTTCTCCTGTGGAAGCATGCTCTGCGTCATTTCCCCGAAGCCGATTACGACCGGGAGCGCCATCATCGTAAAGCCTGCGCTCCAGGCATCACCGCCGAAAAATGGCGTCCAGGGCAGCACGCTGCCTCCGCTTACCGCCGGAACAAGCAGGAACAAGGGCAAGGGCCAGAAACTCTGCATATGATAGCCGCCAACGAGCTTGCCACGCTTCCCCTCAAGGAACAGCGGTGTAGCAAAACCCGAACCCTGTATCCTGACAAGCAAGGCTTCGGCAAAATGCAGGACGGCGGATAAAGCCAGCAGCGCGGGAATGTCCAATCCAACAATCGTTGTGGTTACTTGACTGATCCACCCATCCGGCTGCCAATTCGGAAACCAGCTTAATCCAAACTGAATGATCCCAAGAAGGCCGATGGAATAGGCAAAGCATAAGTACCGGATATGAAACAGCATCAGGATCAGGGATGTCACCCATATGCATATAATGGCTTCCAGGCTTAAGGATATCCCGAGGAAGGCCACAACGACGGACACGCCGATTCCTGCCAGCAGCCCGCCTAGAAACGTTCGCCATGTCTGCAACCCCCAGGAATGCAGCTTCACATGGAACAGCTTGCGCTCCACCAGCACCTGCCTTCGGTAAAACAGCATCACAAACAAAATCGAAATATAATAAAAGGGCTGCGTCAGCAGTTGTATGCCTGCATCTATCCCATACATAAGCAGTTGTTTCAATGTCTCCAACAGCTTGCCACGCTCCTTTCAGCTTCAAGACGCTTCAAAGCTTATACTTTCTGATATCTTAAAAGAAAAAAAAGAAGGCTAACGTTCAGCCTTCTTACTTGTTCGACGCCTGAGCGGCGATTTCCTTCCGAACCTCGGCAATTCCGCGATTCATTTGATTATCCTCTTTCGGATCCTGAATCTTCTCGATCAATGCGGCTTCCAACGCCTCGGCTGTGGCGCCGTTAAGAATACCGTCCGCTTTCAGCTTGTGCTTGCTCTGGAAGCTCTTGATCGCCTTCTCCGTGTTCCGGTCGAAATAGCCATCGGTACGCCCAGTCTTATAGCCAACGGCTTCAAGCATGATCTGCGCGTTCTTCACATCCGTGCTATTGGTGTCGTACGTATAGGTTTTCTTCTTATCGATCGGTGCAACGGTAAAGTATTCCGGCTGTGACACCTGAATATCCGGCTCAATTCCCTTCTCATGGATCCAGGTACCGTTTGGTGTCAACCATTTGGCAATCGTAACTTTGAGCAGGCTTCCATCGCCAAATTGCTTATCGAAGCTCGTTTGCACGGTTCCTTTACCGAAGGAATGCTCACCCATCAAGGTAGCTCCCGCCGACTGCTGCAGTGCGCCCGCCAAAATTTCGGAAGCGCTGGCGCTGCCCTTGTTCATCAGCACCGTAATCGGATAGGATTTCGCCTCACCGTTCGACGGATGCTTCTCCCGCTTCTTATTCTTATCCTCTACCTGAACGATCAACTCGCCTTTAGGTACGAACTGCTCTGCAATGTCAATGACAACGGACAGCACGCCGCCTGGATTGTTCCGGACGTCGATCAGCAGTCCCTTCATGCCCTGGCTTTCCAGTTTCTCGAGTTCTTCCTTAAAGCGTTCGCCTGTGTTCAGCGAGAATTGGGAGATCTCAATAACGCCGATTCCGCCCTTCTCCATCCGTGCCGATACGGTTTCCAGATCGACGTCATCACGAACGATAACATACTCGATCGGCTGTTCGGAGCCAGCACGCTTGATCTGAAGGACGGCCTTGGAGCCCTTCGGACCGCGAATCTTATTGACGGCCGCGTTCAGCTCAAGGCCCTGCAAGGATTCGCCATTGACTGAAAGGATGGTGTCCTTCGCCCGAATGCCGGCTTTATCCGCAGGAGATCCCTTGATCGGAGACACAACGACCACACTGCCATCTACAGAGGACACCTCCGCGCCAATCCCCGAGAAGGAGCCCTCGATGCTCTCTTCAAACTGGGCTGCCGTTTCTTTTCCCATATAGTTGGAATATGGATCTTCCAGCGCTTCCATCATCCCGTTGATGGCGCCGTCGATCAGTTTCGACCGATCGATATCCTTGTAATAATTGCTTTCGATGAGGTCAATTGCTGTCCCCAGTTTTTTCGCTTCAGACTGCTCCAGTCCATTCCTGTTCGCTATACTGGCCAGCAGCCCCTCACCGTCTCCAGTCTGGCTGGGAGCGGGCAGCTGGGTCAAAGCCATCGTTAACAGCACGCCGCATAGCATGGCAGCTATGACCAGAAAGACAGCCGTTCGTTTTTTCAGCAAGTACTTCACCGCCTTTGTACGTTTCAACTGCTACACACACGGGGAATCCCGTCCACCTAGTATATGATTGGCTTGCCGGGAATATTTATACAGCGGTCTGAAGGTTATATGGTATAAGTCATGAAATTCTGTTACAGATAAGGCGAAGGATTCACCGGCGATCCATTGACCCGAACCTCAAAATGAAGATGCGGTCCTGTGCTCTGACCCGTGGAGCCTACTTCGGCAATCTTCTGCCCTCTGGACACCTTATCGCCTTCGCTGACTTTAATGCCGCCGTTGCGGATATGTCCATACAATGTCCATACGCCGCCCCCATGATCAACAATAACACAGTTTCCGTAACCGCTCCACCATTCGGCCAAGATCACCGTGCCGCTCTCGGCTGCACGGATCTCCGTCCCTTGCGGAGCCGCAAAATCCTGGCCCGTATGCATCTTGCCAACCTCACCCGTTACCGGATGGACTCGCGGCCCATAACCGGAAGACAGTCTGGCTCCGGAGACCGGAAGGGCGAATGGTCCGCCGTTACCTGTATATCCGTCGCCGCCGCTACTACCGCCGAGGGTGGTCGCCTTGGCTCTTTTCGCCGCAGCCGCTCTTTTTGCCGCAGCCGCTTTGGCAGCCGCTGCTTTACGGGCAGCTTCCTCGGCCGCAAGCTTATTCTTTTCCTTCTGCAGATCCGAACGTTTGCTTGCCAGGGCAACCAGCATTCTATCCTGCTCTTCGGTCAAGATTTCCGCATCCTCAATTTCCTGATCATACTGGGCCAGTAGTACGCGCTTCTCCTGTTCCTTCTCGTTCAAGATGCTCTTACGGTCCTCCATTTGGCCATACAGGTCCTTGGCGGTTGCATACTGTCCTTCAAGTTCCTTCTTCTTGTCAATGACCAGCAGCTTGTCCTGCTTATGCTCCACCAGCAAATCCTGGTCCTGGTTAACGATCGTCTTCAAGGAATCCGCACGCTCAATAAAATCGCTGAAGCTGGTCGAGGAGAGCAGCACATCCAGATACGATACTTGCCCATCCATATAGATGAGGCGAATTCGGGATTCCAACAGCTTCTCACGGGAGGCGATACGCTCCTCCGCCGCTTCAAGTTCCTTGGTCGTTTTTCTTAGCAGATCCTCTGTCTCCTCGATCTTCATGGAGATTTTGGTCAATTCATTGCTGACGATGCTGATCTGCTCCATCACATATTTCAGATTCTTCGTTGTTTTCTTCTTGTAATGCTGAGCTTCTTGTTTATTTTCCGCTGCTTTGTTCTTCTGCGCCCGAGCTTTCTTGACCTGCTCCTGAAGCACTCTCAGCTCTCGATCTACATCGGCTGAAGTCTTCTTCTCGGCTTGTCCGACGGTCGGTTGGATCATAACAGTGGCCAGTAATAAGGCTGCTACTCCTGCGGCGATCTTCTTCAAGTTTCGCTCCCCATCCTTTACCTTGTTTTATACTTTCAAAAATTTACGTATCGACATGGTGCTTCCCCAGATGCCAATGACAATGCCCAGCCCAACAACAATGGTGCCGATCGGCAGCCACAAATCGCCTAGAGGGATTAAACTTTGGGCTAACGTCAAATCCGTTTGCGATGCGGCGTACAGGCGGTTGTAGCCTACAAACAATAGCGTGACCGTCACAATGGAGCCCATCAGGCCGATCATGGCGCCCTCCACGAAGAACGGCCAGCGAATGAAGTTGTTGGTCGCGCCGACAAGCTTCATAATGCCGATCTCGCGGCGACGGGCCAAAATCGTAACCCGAATGGTGTTCGAGATCAAGAACATGGACATCAAGCCGAGTCCCGCTACGAAAATAAAGCCGATATTCCGTACCGTCTTCGTAATCTTGAACAGGGTTTCTACCGTGCCTTCCCCATACTTGACACGCAGGATCGGCTCCTCCGTATACTTCTTGTTCAGGGCCGTAATCTTGTCGGCAACAAAACTGACCGTGGTCGGTTCAATAACGGAAACTTCGAATGCATCCGGTAGGGGATTCTGGTCCGCCTCGCTGAAGCCTTCCACCCATTCGGAGCCCAGGCTTTCCTCAAGCTCCTTCATGCCCTCTTCCTTGGACACGAACTTGATGGCGCTGACCTCCGGCATGGCCTCGAGTTCACCCTTAATGGTCTCGCGCAGCTTCTCATCCACGTTGAGATTTAAGTACGTATTGATTTGCACATTGCTATCTGCTTTATCGGCTAAAGCGTTCACATTCATGACTAACAGCATGAAAACGCCGAGTATAAACAAAGACACCACGATGGAAGTGACGGATGCGACCGACATCCATCCGTTCCGGAAAACGCTCTTCGCCCCTTCCCGCAAGTGCCGCAAGAAGGTTCTAAAATTCATACCCGTAATCTCCTCTCTGCTGGTCACGGACGATCTGTCCGTGCTCAATCGCAAGAACGCGTTTGCGCATGGTGTTCACGATATCCCTGTTGTGGGTAGCCATTACGATAGTGGTTCCCCTGAAATTGATCTCATCCAGCAGCTGCATGATGCCCCACGAGGTTTCCGGATCCAGATTACCTGTAGGCTCGTCCGCAATAATGACGGCGGGGTTGTTCACAATCGCTCTGGCGATTGCGATCCGCTGCTGCTCCCCGCCGGAGAGCTGGGAAGGTTCGCGGTTCGCCTTGGCTTTCAGACCCACAAGCTCCAGCACCTCCATGACCCGTCTCTTGATGAGACGCGGCGGCGCTTCAATAACCTCCATGGCAAAAGCTACATTTTCGTAAGCAGTCAGCTTGGGCAGCAGACGATAGTCTTGAAAAATAACCCCGATATTTCGGCGAACATAGGGGATTTTGCGCTGTTGCAGCTTCCCGATATTAAATCCGTTAACGGAAATTTGACCCTTGGTAGGAACTTCTTCTCTATAGATAAGTTTCATAAACGTCGATTTGCCCGCACCTGATGGTCCGACAACATAGACGAATTCATTTCGATTGATTTTGACGGAAACTCCCTGAAGCGCATGAGCGCCGTTCGGATAGGTCTTCCATACGTCCTGCATTTCGATCACTTCATCACTTCCCAATCCTTAATTAGCCATTATACTTTCGACAGTTTCCATCGAATTCCTTTAAAATCCATGAAAAATCCTCACGACATCGTCTATTGTAACAAATTTGTTACCTTTTGAGTACCCGAAAGTTTAAGCCCACCGTGACATATACATGAACAAGTGCATGAACTGCGGCCAATACGAAGTTAAGAAGGTGGTTTCGAATGAAAAAAATTCATCTTGGTCTCATCATTGTCATCAGTTTCGGTCTTCTCCTCTCCGTCGGCTTCGGTCTATTGACGATGTACGTGAACCAGAAGGAACTCCCGAAGGGGGTTGTTCTCTCCGGTTGGCAGGTAGGCGGTAAACCATCAGACGAGGTGCTGTCAGAGCTGGATCAACGGCTGCAGGCGATAACAGCGCTGAAGGTGGAGCTGCAATCGGACGCGCTTAAGGGACACACGGAAAGCTTCACTCTCCGAGAGGCCGGAGTTCAATTCAACGCAGCCGATTTTCAGGAGGCTATCGCCAGGTTGTCCGAAGGATCACTATGGGATCAAGTTCTATACCGGCGTAACTTTCAGCTGGAATGGCATATATCCACGGACTGGGATCGCGATGTGTTAAAAGAGAGGCTGAGCGAAGAGTGGCAAAAGGAACGCTTCGGGGAACCCGTCAATGCGGTACGGAGCATATCCGAAGATGATGTTGTCCGGTACACTCCGGAGAAAACGGCATACCGTATTGATTGGCCCGCATTCTATGAAGGGTTCAGCGCTGTGCTTCCGAATGAGTCTCACTTCACCGAGCCGAATCCCGATAAGATCATTACGGTTTCGCTGCCTCTCATCCGTCAAAAGCCCCCCGTTACCGTAAAATCGCTGCAGGATGAAGGGATTGAGCGCAAAATCGTTGAATTCTCCACCAGTCTCGGATCCAGCGGGCCTGGACGCGTTCATAACGTGACCGCTGCTGCCAAATCCGTAGACGGCATGATTCTGAAGCCCGGCGATGAATTCAATTATGCTCATATTATTGATACCGCGAAAAAGGAATACGGTTTTGAAGAAGCTCCTGTCATCGTGAACGGCAAGCTGGTCCCCGGCATCGGCGGCGGAATCTGCCAGGTATCCAGCACGGTGTATCGTGCCGCCCTACTGATCGGTCTGGAGATCACCGAAAGGCGGAATCATTCCCTTCCGGTCAGCTACCTGCCCAAGGGGCAGGATGCCACCTTCGCGGAAGGGGCGATCAATTTCCGTTTCCGAAACAACACAGGCAAGCATCTGCTTATTTTATCGGAAGTATCGCACGGTAATTTAACGTTGAAGATGTTTGGCACCTTCCCGGAAAACACGGAATATGAGCTTGTGTCCACCACCGTTGAAACCTTGCCGTCACCAGAGAAGGTCATTCACAATAACTCGCTGCCGCCAGGACTCAAGCAGGTGGTTCAGAACGGGAAGCCAGGCTATGTGGTTGAAACCTACCGAACCAAGAAAGTAAACGGCAAGGTTGTAGAGAAGGTTAAAATATCCAAGGATACCTATCGCCCCCAGAACAGCATCGTTGCCATCAATCCGACAAGCGAGGTCCAACTGCCGGAAGCGAATGACACACCGAAAGAGGAAGTGGTTGAGGACGGTATCAGCGCACCCTAAACCTGGAGATAGCATTGAAAACATCGACGTCTACTCTATCGGTTCCGTTCTGCGGCGAAAGCCCTTGAGGATTTCCCATTGGTCATACCGAACATAGTAGAAACATGGAACAGCCCGGATTCGCGAATAGAACCGCGAATCCGGGCTGTTTGCCTTGCCGCTATTTAGTGTAAGACATCGATTTTATAAAAGGTCCCGACTTCTGCCATGGCATCTGCGCTGAAGGCCTCGGTATATTCCACCTGTTCGGCCTAAGGCCTGAACGCGGGGATGGTTTCCACCCTTAAAACCGCCTGGACGCTCTGACCTCGGCTTCCGGATGCTGTGACAGTTCATCTCTGTACTCCACTTGCCGAATCTCGCAACCTTTGCCTAGGATCACCCGATTACCGCGGACGATATCAGCTTCGACATACTCGAGATCAAGGACGTCGCCTTCAATAATACGCGCCTCCAGGCGCGTTCCCCTTAAAGACAAGGACAGCATTTCCCAGAGCCGCTTCCCTTTTTTGCGAATCGTGATCCGGTCTCCAACGATTTCCTGTGCAAGGCAGCGACCCAATACTCGGATATCCGCTGTTCCAACATGCAGGCGGCCATCGATCTTAAAGCCTCCCTGGAACGTGGCGGATTCACTCCGCACATCACCATGGCTTCTCAAGTTTCCGGTAACCTCAAGCTTCTTCGATTCGGAATCTCCGTGAACGCTGCAATGCCCCCCGATGTAGATGGATCTGCTGCGCAATCCTTCTTTCAAGCTCAGGCTGCCGGCAACATTCAGCTCCTCAGACTCCACGGCCCCCTTAATGGTTCCCGAACCGTTCACGCGAATCGTACGCGCAGCGACGGCGCCATTGACGCTCATCGTTCCATTGCCTATCAATTCCCGGCACTCCAGATCTCCATTTATTTGCCCGGCACCGTCAATGCGTACCTTGTCGTATTGGCCGCCGCTTGAACTTCCGGTGCCCGTAATCTTCAGATCGGATAGCTTGTCGTCACGTGGTATCATGAGTATCCTCCATATCACAAAGTAATCACTATCTATATCTAAACTACTTCATCACAACAATTACCTTAAATAAAAGTCCATCCTCCACCAGGGTGGAGCCATAATCTCCCTCTAAGATACCACAACCCCGCTAATCATAGAACAGCCCGATGGCTGAACTTCGCTTCGGTCTCAAGACCGAGATGAAGTATGCAGCTTATCCTATCCATTTCGATTCCGGCCCAAGCCGCCTTTATATCCCCGAGGATTAGCTCGGTGGCCAAACGCAGCAGACTGTAAATCCGTTCATGCCCGCAGAAGCTGGTTCAGATTTGCTTGGAGGAAGGGAGATTGATTGTGATATGATTTAAATAGACTCGTCTTTTCGATCTCACATTTACAAAAGTGAAAGGGGATACATAACATGGCTCTTATGCAATGTCACTTCTACTCGGAGGTACTCGGTCTCAGCACGTCCATGACCGTTATTCTCCCTCAGCAAACCTCTTCGCAGATCGGTATGACCAATCATGCCAAAAAAGGGCTGCATCCGACGCTCTTCCTGCTGCACGGCCTGTCCGACGACGATTCCATCTGGCTGCGCAGAACCTCCATCGAACGCTATGTCGCCGAGATGGGCATTGCCGTCGTTATGCCGCAGGTACACCGCAGCTTCTATACGGACATGGAATACGGCGGCAAATACTGGACCTTCATCAGCCAGGAGCTGCCGGCCATTGCCCGTTCCTTCTTCCCGTTATCCCACGCGCGAGAAGATAACTTCGTCGCTGGCTTGTCCATGGGCGGGTACGGGGCATTCAAGCTGGCCCTTCGCTGTCCCGAAGCCTTTGCCGCAGCTGCCAGTTTGTCGGGCGCGCTCGATATGGCGGGTCATGTCCGGAGGAATGAGGCCTTGTTTGAACATCAATTAGTCTACGGAGATCAAGATATTACCGGCACCGACAACGACCTGCTGTGGCTGCTTCAGGAAGTCGATCGATCAGAGGGGCCTAAGCCGCTGCTGTATCAATGCTGCGGAACCGAAGACTTCCTCTATGAAGACAATCAAGCATTCCGCAAAGCCTGGGAAGAAACCTCCCTCGACCTCACCTATCTGGAAGGCCCAGGCGGTCATGATTGGGGATATTGGGATACTCACATTCAGGATGTGCTGAAGTGGCTTCCGTTGAAAGCCTGATGAATCCAAATATGCATGCCCATCCTACGGCCAGCAGTTGTCCCGCTGTTCGGTTTATCCGCATGCAATGGAGGACACCGCCCCTGTGATTCGTTCATACTTTTTTGATATCTTAAAAAAGGTGGATCGGCAAATGTAGCGTTTGCCGGTCCACCTCTATTTTTTCACGCTTGCGATTTCTGTATCGTTACTCTACATTCCCTTGACGGAGACCCAGCCATTCTTCCGTAACCTGAAGCGTCCGCACGCTGCGGTCAATGGCCGCCTTCACCTGCTCGGTTGCCGTGCCGCCGTAAACGTTACGCGCATTGACCACCGTCTCGGGTTGAAGCACGCCATAAATGGAGTCGTCGAACAACTCCGAGAACTGCTTGAACTCATCCAGCGTCAGGTCCAGCAGATACTTGTTGTTCTGGATGCAGTACAATACGGTCTTGCCGATCACTTCATGCGCTTGACGGAAAGGAAGCCCTTTGCCCACTAGGAAGTCCGCGATGTCGGTTGCGTTGGAGAAGTCGGTATTCACCGCTTCGCGCATGCGGCCTTTGTTGACCTTCATCGTGGCAATCATCGGTGCAAACAGCTGCAATGCGCCTTCCAGCGTAGCCACCGTATCGAACATGCCCTCTTTATCTTCCTGCATATCCTTGTTATAAGCAAGCGGCAGCGACTTCAGCACGGTGAGCAGACCCATCAGGTTGCCGTATACCCGTCCGGTTTTGCCGCGGACCAGCTCAGGTACATCCGGATTCTTCTTCTGCGGCATTATGCTGCTGCCCGTACAGAACGCATCATCCAGCTCGATGAAGTTGAACTCCGTGCTGCTCCAGAGCACCAGCTCCTCGCTCAAGCGGGACAAGTGCATCATGATGATGGAAGCATCCGAGAGGAATTCCAGAATGAAGTCGCGGTCGCTGACCGCATCCAGACTGTTCTCGTAAACGCCGTCAAACCCAAGCTGCTCCGCCACGAAATGGCGGTCGATCGGGAACGTCGTCCCCGCAAGCGCGCCTGCCCCGAGCGGCAACACATTAATGCGCTTATAGCTGTCGATCAGACGGTCGATATCCCGCTGGAACATGGACACGTAAGCCATCAGATGATGCGCAAACAGAATCGGCTGAGCACGCTGCAGATGCGTATACCCCGGAATAATTGTATCCAGATTATCCTTGGCTTGCCCGATTAATGCGGTTTGCAGCTCATGCAGCATGCCGGTCAGCGCCACCACGCGGTTACGCAAATACAGATGCATATCCGTAGCCACTTGATCG
The DNA here is from genome assembly GCF_037969785.1 of Paenibacillus sp. FSL W7-1332. Lineage (NCBI taxonomy): Bacteria > Bacillati > Bacillota > Bacilli > Caryophanales > Paenibacillaceae > Paenibacillus > Paenibacillus sp. FSL W7-1332. Next base: position 6,890,410 of record NZ_CP150209.1, read on the forward strand.
TTACGGCTGCGTCCTGTGTGGAGCTTGCCGCCGACAGGTCCGATTTCCTCGATCAGATTCTTCTCGATGTTCATATGGATATCCTCATCCGAAACGGAGAACTCGATGCTGCCCTCACGGATGCGCTCCAGCACCTTGTTCAAGCCAGCCTTGATCGTCTCCACGTCTTCGGCCGGCACGATGCCGCATTTGCCCAGCATGGACACATGCGCAAGGCTTCCCTGGATATCCTCCTCAGCCAGCTGCTTATCAAAACCGATGGATGCCGTATATTCCTCTACCAATGCGTTGGTCTGCTTCGTAAAGCGTCCGCCCCATAACTTGCTCACAACACTTGCCCCTCTCTGTTTAAGGCAGAGGGCCGCTTCCCGCTTAAGAAGTCCCATTGATCCCGGTTACGCGAGAATCAACGGAGCTCCCTTGCATGAAAACGGCCTTCAGCCTGTTCATTATTGTAAACTTATTGATTCTGGTTCACGCCGGTTGCCACTTTCAAACGCAGTGCGTTCAAGCGGATAAAGCCGGTCGCATCGCCCTGATCATAAGCTTGCGTTGGATCGGCTTCCATCGTAGCGATATCCGGGTTGTACAGACTAACCGGACTCTTTACGCCTGCGCCGATAATGTTGCCTTTATACAGCTTCACGCGCACCGTACCGGATACGTTCTTCTGGCTCTCGGTTACCAGGGCCTGCAGTGCCAGACGTTCCGGCGCAAACCAGAAACCGTTATAAACCAAGGTGCTGTAACGGGTAATCAGGCTGTCGCGCAGGTTCATCACTTCGCGGTCCATCGTGATGGATTCCATTTTGCGATGAGCGGTGAACAGGATCGTTCCACCCGGCGTCTCGTAGACACCGCGGCTCTTCATGCCTACGAAACGGTTCTCCACCATATCCACGCGACCGATGCCGTGCTTGCCGCCCAGCTCGTTCAGCTTCTCCATCACTTGCAGCGGGCTCATCGTTTCGCCGTTCAGCGCAACAACATTCCCTTGCTCAAACGTAAGCTCGAGGTATTCCGCCTCGTCCGGCGCATCCTCAGGCGATACGCTGAGCAGGTACATATCCTTGCTGTCCTCTGCGCTTGCATCGAACCAAGGATCCTCCAGCACGCCGCTCTCATAACTAATATGGAGCAGGTTGCGGTCCATGGAGTAGGATTTCGCCGCGGATGCCGTCACCGGAATGCCATGGGCTTCCGCGTAAGCGATCATCTCTGCGCGACCCGGGAAGGAGTTACGGAACTCCTCGATGCGCCAAGGCGCGATTACTTCAATGTCCGGTGCCAAGCCGGCTACGCCAAGCTCAAAACGGACCTGGTCGTTCCCTTTGCCCGTAGCGCCGTGCGCAATCGCCGTCGCGCCTTCGGCACGAGCGATATCCACCATGCGCTTGGCAATCAACGGACGCGCAATGCTGGTCCCGAGCAGGTACTGCCCTTCGTACATGGCACCCGCCTGGAACATCGGATAGATGAAATCTGTTGCAAATTCGTCGCGCAGATCATCGATGTATACTTTGGAGGCGCCGGTCGCCAGCGCTTTTTCCTCAAGTCCGTCCAGCTCTTCCTTCTGGCCGATATCGGCCGTGAAAGCAATGATCTCCGCATCGTAAGTTTCTTTCAGCCATTTCAGAATAACGGACGTATCCAGGCCACCGGAATACGCCAGCACGATTTTTTGTTTTGCCATCGTTAAACTCCCTCTCTTTGTTACTAACAACCCTGTCGTTCATTATACTAAAGATAACGTCCATTGACGCATTTTCATAGAGAATGTTCGCTGCAATCGAGTTGCACTAAGCCATCAAAGCAACCATCAAAGCCTTCTGGGCATGGAGACGGTTCTCGGCCTGATCAAAAATGACGGAGTTGGCACCGTCGATCACGCCTTCACTGACCTCTTCGCCCCGATGGGCCGGGAGGCAATGCAGGAACAAGTAATCCGGCTTCGCCGCCTTCACAAGCTCCTCATTCACCTGGTAGTCCGCAAACGCAGCCTCCCGCTGTGCCTGCTCCTCTTCAAAGCCCATGCTTGCCCATACATCCGTATAGATCACGTCCGCATCCTTCGCGGCTTCGATCGGGTCTTGCGTAATCGTAATTTTGCCACCCGTTTGCGCCGCGATTTCCTCGCTCAGCTTCACGATGCTGGCATCCGCCTCATAGCCCTTCGGACTGGCTACGGCCACATGCATGCCCATCTTAGCGCCGCCAATCAGGAGCGAATGCGCCATATTGTTGCCATCGCCGATAAAGGCCATTTTGAGACCTTTCAGCTTACCCTTGTGCTCCAGCACGGTCTGCAAATCGGCCAGCACCTGACATGGATGCGCCATGTCGCTCAGGCCGTTGATTACCGGAATGGAGGCATATTTCGCCAGGTTGACCACGTTGTCGTGCCCGAAGGTACGGATCATTAAGCCGTCCAAATAACGGGACATCACCTGAGCCGTATCGCTGATCGGCTCGCCGCGTCCGAGCTGAATATCGTTTTTACTTAAAAAGAGTGCATGTCCGCCCAGCTGGAACATCCCAGCCTCGAATGAAACCCGCGTCCGCGTGGACGACTTCTCAAAAATCAATCCGATCGTCTTGCCTTTCAGCGGCTGATAGACTTCGCCGTTCTTCTGCTTGCGTTTGATCTCAATTGCCGAATCAAGCAAGAACTGAATCTCTTCCGTCGAGTATTCGTCCAGCTCGATCATATCCCGCCCTTTCAGGCTTAATTCCTTCACTTGTCCGCTAGTGGCCATATTCTCCAGTCCTCCTTAACCATGCTGTTATTGTCCAAAATGTCACTGCACGATTCTTCTATGCTTGGCTAACCGCCGTATGCTCATGTATAAGTTCCGTAACAATCGATACCGCCTGGTCGATCTCTTGTGTAGTGACGTACAGATTCGGAAGCAGCCGGATCACATTCGGTCCTGCCGTTACGAACAGCAGCCCGCGGCTCTGCCCTTTCAGCACCAGCTCGCCAACCGGCTCAACGCATTCGATGCCGATCAGCAGACCTTTACCCCGGATCGCCTTCACAAAGGGATGACTACCGAGGCTCTCATTCAGCTTCGTCATCAAATATTCTCCGGCTTCGGCCGCACGCTGCGGCACATTGTCCTCCAGCATCGTTTCGATAGTGGCCTGGATAACGGCGCTCGCAATCGGTGTGCCGCCAAACGTTGTCGCATGGCTTCCTGCCGTGAAGGCTTCGCGCAAGTAAGCTTTACCCAGCATCGCGCCGACCGGGAACCCGGAGCCGAGCCCTTTGGCCACGGTAAAGATATCCGGCTCAATGCCGTAATGCTCATGCGCAAACAGCTTCCCGGTCCGGCCCATGCCCGTCTGCACCTCGTCCACGATCAGCAGCAGTCCATGCTTCTTGCACAGCTCGGTGACGGCTTGAAGGAACTCCGGCTCTACCGGATGCACACCGCCCTCCGCCTGCACCATTTCGATCATGATCGCAGCAGTGTTGTCGTTAACAGCCGCTTCCAGTGCCGGAAGGTCATGCAGCGGAACGCTTTTGAAGCCTGCCGGAAGCGGAAGGAACCCTTCCTTTACCTTATCCTGGCCTGTGGCCGTCAGCGTAGCCAGCGTCCGTCCATGGAAGGACTGCGTAAACGTAATGACCTCGTAGCGCCCCGTTCCCTTCACCTTCTGATGGTAGCGGCGCGCCAGCTTAATGGCCGCTTCGTTCGCTTCCGCCCCACTGTTGCAGAAGAAAACCGCATCCGCGCAGGTGTTCGCTGTCAGCAGCTCGGCTGCTTTTTCCTGACCCGGAATGTGGAACAGGTTCGAGACATGCCACAATTCATCCAGCTGGGACTTCAGCTTCTCTTTCACTTTTACCGGGGCATGGCCGAGATTCGTTACCGCCAGGCCCGCCATAAAATCAAGATATTTGTTGCCTTGAGCGTCCCATAACCAGCTTCCTTCCCCTTTGACCAGGGCGATTGGATATCTGGCGTACGTCTGGAACAACGAGCTTTCATTCGCTGCTTTAACACCGCCTGCTGCTGTTTCTTTTCCCATAACCTTCACACACTCCTTTGCATTTGGCATAGCTTCGTGTTTCACGTTTGAACCGTCGTACGATATGAACATCCATTAAGCTTAACCAGCACTGCGCATGTGGATTGTTCTTCCGATCGCTGTTGCCCCCAGATTGTTATTGAAATGATTGCAGCGGTTAAAATCCGGGGGCAAAGGCGACCGCGCTACTTCTCCAGAACAATTCCACCTTCTCCGTTGAAGCCGCTCTGTCTATAATCTCTAATCTCAATTTACATCCGCACGATGCGCGTACCCAGCACTTCTCCGCCAAGCACGCGGCTCAGTACATTCGGCTCGCTTCCGTCCACGATGACAACCTCGCTCACCTTGCCGTGAATGCAGCTGATGGCCGCTCTGACCTTCGGTATCATGCCGCCGTAGATTTCGCCTGTCCCGATCATATCCTCGATCTCCTGAACCGTCACGGTTGGAAGCACCCGCTTCTCGCCGCCCGATCCTTTCATAATTCCAGGTACGTCAGTGACAACGATCATCCGGTTTACGCCCAGATGAGAAGCCACGGCACCCGCCGCCGTATCGGCATTAATGTTGTAGCGCTGACCGGACAGATCCACCCCAATCGGCGCAACCACCGGCATGTAGCCCATCTCCAGCACGCCGCTCAGGATGGATGACTTCACAAACGTAACGTCGCCTACCCAGCCGACCTCCGCGTGGTTCGTCACCGGTTTGGCCACGATCAGCCCACCGTCCGAGCCGGATAAACCGATGGCAGAGCCGCCTACGCTTTGAATCCTTCGTACGATCTGCTTATTGATGGTGCCCGCAAGCACCATCTCCACAACGTCCAGCACATCCTCCGTCGTCTTGCGCAGCCCGTTCACGAACTCGGTCTCGATGCCAAGCTTCTCCAGATTGCCGGAGATCGCGGGTCCGCCACCATGAACGATAACGGGATTAACTCCCTTTTGCTGCAGATTCTTCAAATCCTCGAAGAAGCTGTCAGGAAGGGCCGCGAGCGTACTGCCGCCGCATTTCATCACGAACGTATCCGCACCTGATCTTTGAACCGGCAGCGTAACCTTTTGATCGATCGTGCTCTTCATATCCGTCTCCTCCGTCCTACTGAATGTTTATCTACGTACGATAAGCCGCATTAATGCGGACATAGTCATAAGTTAAATCACAACCCCAGGCCGTAGCCGAGCCATTTCCGATATGCAGCTTCACGTCAATATCCACGGTGTCTCCCTGAAGGTAAACCAGAGCCGCATCCTCGTCAAAAGCAACGGGTCTTGACTGCTCCAGCACCGAAATCGGGCCTATGGCAATATCGACCGTCTCCGGATTAACCGGGCGGCCCGCACGGCCGACAGCCGCAATAATGCGTCCCCAGTTGGCATCTGCGCCGAATACGGCGGATTTGACCAGGCTGGAGCCAATAATCGTCTTGGCAATCGCTTGCGCGTCATCATCGCTTTCAGCACCGTCCACGCGAACCTCGATCAGGCGGGAAGCTCCCTCTCCGTCACGCGCGATCGCCTTCGCCAGCTGCTGGCAAACATAATGGAAGCCAGCTGCGAATGCATCCCAATCCGGGTGCTCCGGCGAAAGCATGTCGTGCCCCGCCATGCCGCTAGCCATCGCGACAAGCATATCGTTGGTGCTCGTATCGCCATCCACCGTAATCATATTAAAGGTCAGATTGGTCGTTTCGCGCAGCAGCAGCTGCAACGCTTCCTGACCAATGACCGCATCTGTCGTCATAAATCCGAGCATGGTCGCCATGTTCGGATGAATCATCCCCGACCCCTTCGCTGTTCCGGCGATAGTCACCTTCGTACCGTTAACTTGAACGGTCACGCAGGCTTCTTTTTTCACGAGATCGGTTGTCAAAATCGCTTGGCTGAAGCTCTCAGCTCCTTCGCTTCCGCCGCTAAGTCGTGCAGGCAGGCCAGCAATCCCCGAGGAAACGCGGTCCATCTTCAGCAGTTCCCCGATGACTCCCGTTGAGGCGACGGCCACATCGATCTCGTCCAGGCCGAATTGCGCAGCCGTATTGGCACGCATCGTGTAAGCATCCTCTTCACCCTGCTTACCCGTACAGGCATTGGCATTCCCGCTGTTCACGACAATCGCGCGAAGCTTGCCGTCCTGCAGGCTTTCACGCGTTACCTTCAGCGGTGCCGCTTGAAACAGATTCGTCGTATATACAGCTGCCGCCACGGCAGGCACGTCACATACAATGACACCCAGATCGTTACGGTCGGTCTTCTTAAGTCCACAGTGGAGTCCGGCAGCCTTGAAGCCTTGCGGCGTTACGATGCTGCCCCCATCAATAATCGCAAACATATTCTCTCCCATGTCTGTATCCCCAGCCGCTTACGGATAAATCGGCGTAAACGTAAGTCCGAGGCTCTCCTCCCATCCCATCATCAAATTCAGGTTCTGGATTGCCTGACCGGCCGCACCCTTCACCACGTTGTCAATGACCGATATAATGGTCACTCTGTTCGTACGCGCATCTACCGCGAATCCGATGTCGCAGTAATTGGACCCGCTGACTTCTTTTGTCGCAGGCCATACGCCCAAGTCCCGGATTCTCACAAACTTGCGATCCTTGAAATACTGGCGATACAGTTCAATAAAATCCTCTTCCGTGTATGGACCATTCAGCGTGGCATACATGGTGGTCATGATTCCCCGCGTCATCGGCACCAAATGGGTGGTAAAGGTAACAGTAATGGGTTCGCCCGCTACCTGAGTCAATACCTGCTCAACCTCGGGAATATGCTGGTGCTTATTCACCTTATAGGCTTTGAAGTTCTCATTGATCTCGGCATAATGCGTCATCAAACTCGTTCCCCGGCCTGCACCGGATACGCCGGATTTGGCATCGATAATAAGGGAAGAGGCATCAATCCATCCCGCGCTGATGGCCGGAATCAGCCCGAGCAGCGTCGCTGTCGGATAGCAGCCCGGATTGGAGATGAAATCGACATCGCGGACCTCTTCGCCAAACACTTCGCATAGACCGTATACGGCTTTCTCCAATAGTTCCGCACTCGGAGCCGTATGCTTATACCACTGTTCATACACTGCCTCGTCTTTTAAGCGAAAATCTCCCGACAGATCAATGACCTTCAGGCCTGCATCCAGCAGCTCCGGCACCAGCTTGGCACTGACGCCCGAAGGCGTGGCCGCGAACACCAGGTCTGCCACCTCAGCGATTTCCGCCGGGTTAACGCCATCCAGGTTCTGGGTCATGATATTTGTCAAATGCGGAAAACCGTCCGATATCGGTACGCCTGCAGTTGAAGACGAGATTACCGATGTAATCTCAACGCGCGGGTGTGCTTGCAGCAGCCGGATCAGTTCCACGCCACCGTAGCCGGTAGATCCTACAATAGCTACTTTTACTATGTTTGTGTCTGTCATTTCTCCTCATCCCTCTCCCCAAGGAACAGCTGAAGGACCTTATGCAAGGTCCCATTCATCCATCCTTCATCTCTACGTCATACTCATCCGTTTCCTTCATCCGATCGATCACGCTGCCGCTGATGCTATCCTCATCATATGATGGGTTATCAAAAACCACGCGTGTCTACTGGTGCTTCTTGATATCATTTTTACTTCAAGAAGCAGTCAAGCTGGTAATGGTCTTCTTCGGAGTTTTTGTCTCCTGCGTTAGCACACGCTTTATTCCTAGGTATTCATTGACTTTATCCGTCTCATAAATATGTATTATTATACGACTGTATTCATATAAATACAATGGATTATTCAAATTTGATCCCATTGCACATGAATTCCAATCGCCTACAAATGCTAAAGAGTTTCATATTCATCTTTTAAAATGGAGTATAATTTGAGGTCCCAATGTCGCCCTTTGGCCTTTATCCCCTTCCTCAACGTCCCCTCATAGGACATGCCGATCTTCTCCATCACACGCTGAGAGCCGATATTCCCTTCTATGCAACGCGCTTGGATGCGCACAAGATCCATTTCACCAAAACCGAGTTTCAGTAGAGCAGAAGCAGCTTCCGTCATGAGACCTTGTCCCCAACAATCCCGCGCGAGTACATATCCAATCTCGGCACTCTGCTGTTCGGGCTTCCACCATACGAAATCCACCGTCCCGACCAGACGTTCGCTTTCCTTCAGCTCGATTCCCCAAGGGGCAATATCATGCTTGGCATACTGGACAAGTATAAACTGGATGAATTTCTTACTGTCGTTGATCGAGCGGTGAGTTTCCCATGTTACGTACTTGGCAACCTCATCATCAGAGGCATAGGCATACATCTGGTCCGCATCCTGCATCGATATTCTGCGAAGTCTCAGGCGTTCGGTTTCCAGCACCGGCAAATTAGCAAAGATCCGTTCGATTTCCATAATCTCCTACCCCCTGAACAATATTAGATACCATTATATGCTCTTTGCTAGAAAAATAAAGGAAAATTCAAGGCATATCGGCTTGGCTCCCACCGGACAGTAGATCCCAATCGGAAAAACGACTATCGACGCACTTCACAGAGGACAGACCACGTTTAGAGGAAGCTTTGCTTGCAACTCAACGAACGGTTCAGCTTCGCTGAAAACTTATACATTCTATAGTCCACAAAAAAAAGAGACGGTGATATACACCGCCTCTTCAAGTGCCGAGAACCTCTCGACACAGCTTTTATTGTTTTACGCCTTAATATTGCGGAAGCCCTCACCCAATACCTCATGGGCATTGCTAATGATGACAAACGCATTCGGATCCACTGATTGTACCACCGTCTTCAGACGTGGAATTTCACTCTGTCCGACCACAACCATCAGAACCGTCCGGTGTTCACCCGTATAGCCTCCCTCTGCGGTCAGCTTGGTTAATCCACGGTCGAGGTCCTCGAGGATGGCCTTGGTTATCGGCTCCGTATGATCGGATATAATGTAAGCCACCTTGGTGAAGCTAAAGCCCAGCTCAATCGCATCAATCACTTTGCCTGTCACGTACAGTCCAATGAGTGCGTACAACGCCTGCTCCAGCGACAGCACGAGGGCTGCCGAAGAGATCACAATCGCATCCAAGAGCACGACGCAAAGGGAGAAGCTGAGGCCGCTGTATTTTTGCAGGAGCTGAGCCACGATGGTCAATCCACCGGTTGAACCCCTGCCGCGATAGACCAGCCCCATGCCGATCCCGACGCCGATCCCGCCATAGATGGAAGCCAAGAGGGGATTGGAGGTTGGAATCGGCCAGTCCTTGGTCAAAAATACGAACAATGGCAAAACCACGCTTCCCAAAAGGGAACGAATGCCATAGTCACGTCCTAGCAGCCAGAAGCCGAGCACAAACAAGGGGATATTGAGCGCCCACTGCGTAAAGGCCGGTTCAATACCGAGCCAGGCTTGCGCGAGAACCGACAATCCGGACACACCGCCTGAGGCGATGTGGTTGGGCAAGAAAAACAGATTAAATGACAGCGCCATAATAAAGGAGCCGATGATGATAAAAACGGTGTCCACCGTCTGTCGAAGGGGACCGTTGATCGGAATCAGGGGTTCTCTTTTTCTTTTGTTAATCGATGGATTGCCAGCGGATTGCGCCATAGTTCTTCAAATCTCTCCTCAACGTCCTACTCGACTTCCTGCTTGATCTGGCTGCGCAAATATCCATCGATAAAAGCATCCAGATCCCCGTCCATGACGGCTCCTATATTTCCGGTCTCCACCTGTGTACGATGGTCTTTCACCATGCTGTACGGATGGAAAACATACGAGCGGATCTGGCTGCCCCATGCGATGTCGGACTGCTCGCCGCGGATTTCCGCCAATTCCTTCTGCTGCTCTTCAATCTTGCGCTCGTAGAGCTTGGAACGAAGCATGGTCATCGCACGCTCACGGTTCTTAATCTGGGACCGTTCATTCTGACAGGTTACGACCACACCCGTTGGCAAGTGAGTGATCCGTACGGCCGAGTCCGTCGTATTGATATGCTGACCACCGGCACCGCTCGCACGGTAAGTATCAATCTTCAGGTCCTCCGTGCGGATGTCCAGTTCAATCTCATCGTTAATCTCCGGAACGACGTCACAGGACACAAATGAGGTATGGCGACGGCCGGAAGAATCGAACGGGGAGATCCGAACCAGGCGATGCACGCCTTTTTCGGCCTTCAAATACCCATAAGCATTGTAGCCCTTAATGAGCAGCGTCACACTTTTGATTCCCGCTTCATCCCCAGGCAAATAATCCAGCGTCTCTACCTTGAAGCCGCGTTTTTCCGCCCAACGCGTATACATGCGATGCAGCATTTGGCCCCAGTCCTGCGACTCGGTACCCCCCGCGCCCGGATGCAGCTCAAGGATGGCATTCATTTTATCGTAAGGCTGGTTCAACAGCAGTTGGAGTTCAAACTCTTCTACACGCCCAACCAGGTCCTTGATCGTCTCTCCAATTTCTCCCGCAAGAGAGTCATCGCCTTCTTCATCCGCCAGCTCGATCATCACGACGGCATCGTCGTAATCCGCTTGCAGCTTCAGATATTGATCCACGGATGACTTCACGGCATTCATCTCGGCAATGAGCGCCTGAGCTTTCTCATTGTCGTCCCAGAAATCCGGGGCCGCCATCTTCTCTTCAAAGTTCTCAATCATCTCCTGCTTTAAATCTAAGTCAAAGAGACCCCCTAAGATTGGTTAGTTTCTTGCTAATTTCACGCAGGTCCTGCTTCACACTTGGATCGATCATGAGTCCTCGCCCTTTCTTATCTTCATGTAATAATTTCAGTATACCCTCTCCTGTATGAAAAACGTTCCATTTCAAGAGAAAATCCATGTCACATCGCTTCACAACAGGTTTCGCTGTTTATTCAGATAAACTCCCTTAAGCGCAACAGTGATTCCGGATCACGGTGGAATAGACCACAATCACCCGGTTCATCTGCCGCTCTTAAGGGAGTTGAAAAGTTCCCGCCCATATTCTGGACGGGCTTATAAGAATCACCGAATTCGTCGGTTTTAGCGAAACTGAACAAATTCGATCATCGCAAGAAAATGATCCTCTACACGCGATCCGACTGCTGTAAAAGCGCGTCGATGGATGCTTTTCTTATATTATATTCATCGCCAATAGGCCGTATCGCTTATGCGTTCTGTCCATGGCAGTGCTTATATTTCTTGCCGCTGCCGCAAGGGCATGCATCATTCCGGCCAATCTGTTCAGCCACTTGGACCGGACGCTTCTCGGCAGGTTCGCTGCTGCTGTTCGTGGAGACTTTGTTCTCGTCCACAACGGCTTGACGCTCCTGATTCGTCGCGATTTGGGCCTTCATGATGTACGTCGCCACTTCTTCCTGGATCGTCGCGATCATGGCATTAAACATTTCGAAGCCTTCGAATTGGTATTCGCGAAGCGGATCGGTACCGCCGTAAGCACGAAGGTGAATACCTTGACGCAATTGGTCCATTGCATCGATATGATCCATCCACTTACTGTCTACCGCACGCAGCACGATAACCTTCTCGAACTCGCGAACCATTTCTTCGCCGATGGCTTGCTCACGCTCTTCGTACTTCTTCATCACGCGATCGAAGATGTACTCGGTAAGCTCTTCTGCTTCTTTACCCCACAGATCTTCGCGGGTAACGGCACCCTCGTCCAGCAGCTTGCTGTTGACGTAGTCTGCCACTTCTTGCAGTTCCCAGTTCTCCGGAATGTCATCGCTGCAGTGAGCCTGAACGACACGATCAATGACCGGCTTAATCATCTCTACAACGATTTGCTTAATGTCTTGGGACTCCAAGATCTCGCGGCGCTGTTTGTAGATGATCTCACGCTGCTGGTTCATGACGTCATCATATTGGAGAACGACTTTACGCATGTCGAAGTTATTGCCTTCTACCCGCTTCTGCGCGGATTCAACCGCACGGGTAATCATTTTGCTCTCAATCGGCTGGTCTTCTTCGAAACCAAGACGCTCCATCATGTTCAGCACGTTGTCCGTACCAAAACGTTTCATCAGCTCATCGCCGAGGGACAGATAGAACTGAGTCGACCCCGGGTCACCCTGACGACCGGCACGACCACGCAGCTGGTTATCGATCCGGCGCGATTCGTGGCGTTCCGTACCGATAATGTGAAGCCCGCCAATATCCTGTACGCCTTCACCAAGCAAAATATCCGTACCGCGTCCCGCCATGTTCGTCGCGATCGTTACCGATCCCGGCTGACCGGCGCGGGAAATGATTTCCGCTTCCTCCGCATGGTACTTCGCATTCAGAACTTTATGCTGGACGCCTTTGCGCTTCAGCATTTCCGATAAACGCTCGGAGTTCTCGATGGAAACCGTACCCACCAGAATCGGCTGGTTCTTTTTGTGACGCTCCACGATCTCAGCTACAACCGCCTTAAACTTGCCCTCTTCGCTCTTGTAAACCACATCCGGCATGTCGATGCGCTGATTCGGTTTGTTCGTAGGAATTTGCAGCACTTCAAGACCATAAATCTTCTTGAATTCTTCTTCCTCGGTTTTCGCCGTACCGGTCATACCTGCCAGCTTGCGATACATCCGGAAGTAGTTCTGGAAGGTGATCGTTGCAAGGGTCATGCTCTCATTCTGAACCTCGATGCCTTCCTTCGCTTCAATCGCCTGGTGGAGTCCGTCGCTGTAGCGGCGTCCAGCCATCAGACGTCCCGTGAATTCATCAACGATAACCACTTCATCATCGGTAACAACGTAATCCACATCGCGGCGCATGATCACGTTCGCTTTCAGCGCTTGTACAATGTGGTGGTTCAAGGTTACGTGGTTATGGTCATACAGGTTGTCAATACCGAAGGAACGCTCCGCCAGCGCTACGCCTTTTTCCGTTAAGGCCACGGATTTGACTTTAATGTCTACCGTATAATCCTCTTCCGCCGTCAGACGCTTCACGAAACGGTCAGCGGCAAAATACAGCTCGGTCGATTTCTGAGCTTGACCCGAGATGATGAGCGGCGTACGCGCTTCGTCAACCAGGATGGAGTCCACTTCATCAATGATACAGAAATAGAGTGGACGCTGAACCATCTGCTCTTTGTAGAGGACCATGTTGTCCCGCAGATAGTCAAAGCCGAACTCATTGTTCGTACCGTACGTAATATCGCAAGCATAAGCCTGCTGTTTATCCGGGTGTTCCATGCCGCTCAGGTTAACCCCGACCGTCATTCCCAGGAAATTATATATTTGCGCCATCTCTTGGCTGTCACGCTGTGCCAGATAATCATTGACCGTTACAACGTGAACACCTTTGCCAAGCAGGGCATTTAAGTAAACCGGCAGCGTACCTACAAGGGTCTTACCTTCACCGGTCTTCATCTCTGCAATTCTGCCTTCGTGGAGGGCCATTCCTCCGATCAGCTGCACGTCATAGTGACGCTTGCCGAGTGTCCGTCTGGAAGCTTCACGAACTGTCGCAAACGCTTCAGGAAGCAATTCCTCCAGCGTCTCACCTTTCTCGATCCGCGCACGGAACTCTTCGGTTTTGGATTGCAGCTGCTCATCGGAGAGCTTCTCAAAATCCGGTTCCAGTTTGTTGATTACATCGACCGTCTTCATGAGACGTTTGACATCACGCTCGTTGGTGTCGCCGAATATCTTTTTGACAAGTCCTAGCATGGTTAACCCCTTTCGTGCAAAACAAGTGATAGAATCAACTTCATTAAATGCCAAAGGGTTAAATGATGAAATCGATTCATTGATTCCTTATGATGGTCCCATTTCATGCAGGCTAAAAAGCCCGTCCCATAAAATGAGGGTTTGCATAAATTGTAACAGTTTGTAAGGGATGCCGCAACAATATGTGCTATCACAAGAGATGTCTGTTACGTGAAGCCCTTACTCTATGAGACGCGGGAAGGCTCAAAAAAGTTGCGTGGAGCATTTACCCAGTCATAACCAATGGAAGTATATTCATTTCATAAATGAAACTCTACATCTAAGTGGGTGCCAAATATTCATCTCTCATTGTCCGAAAACAACAAAGACTCCGCCCTAGAACTATCGCTGAATCGTGGCTAACCGAACGTTAATCCTCTTATATAGGAAGTCCTTAAGACGTTGTACCTGAAGCTGTTAAAGAAACGGCCCCGAAGTCCCCTAAGAGCCACCTCATTGAAAAAAATGATTGCACTATTCAGCACACTCCGATGGGCTTACCATCATATGCCAGCGTCTTTACGATGCCTATCGCATCGAAAACGTATATATCCAAATAAAGAGCCCCACCCGCTTACACGGATGAAGGCTCATCTTACATTTCAATTTCATTTCAACGTTTAAAATTTAAAATTCGATCAGGTCCAACTGCCTCTGCATTCCGTTTGGAATACCGTTTAAAAACTTAGTCCCGCTCGATCAATCCGTACTTGCCGTCATCACGCTTGTAAACGACATTTACTTCTTGTGTGTCAATGTTGGAAAATACGAAGAAATTATGGCCTACCATGTTCATCTGCAGGATCGCTTCTTCCACGTCCATCGGCTTCATGGTAAAACGTTTCGTACGGACAACTTCGTAATTGTCCTCGTCATACTCGACTTGCTCTGCATCCATCTGACTGGTTGCCGCTGCTCCGTTCGCCGCAATAAGCGTCTTCAGTCCGCCCTCTTGCTTGATCTTACGGTTCAGCTTGGTTTTGTGCTTGCGAATCTGACGTTCCAACTTGTCCACAACAGCGTCAATGGAAGCGTACATATCATCGCTTCGGTCTTCCGCACGCAGTACCACGCCTGTGAGCGGAATGGTCACTTCCACTGTGTGCAATCCTCGAATGACATTCAGGGTGACATATCCTTCGGAGGTGGGGGGTGCATCAAAATACTTATCTAGCCTGCTGAGTTTCTTGTCAACATAGTCTTTCAAAGCATCGGTCACTTCAATTTGTTGACCTCGGATAGTGAATTGCATTGGGCACTCCTCCTTTGCACCTTCATTATAGCATTTTGTTAAGGCTATGTAAAAAGTCAGAATTATGAATTTTAGCACAATATTTTAAAGGGGTCGGCGCACAGAAAAAAGACTCCGGACGAACCGGAGTCTTGGGCTAGCGAATCTCGAACTGTTAATCATCTATACCGTTTATGTAGGTCGGCTGTGCCGGGATGATTATAATTTGATTACGTTAGCTGCTTGCGGGCCACGAGCGCCTTCAACGATCTCGAATTCTACGGATTGTCCTTCTTCCAGAGTCTTGAAGCCCTCGGATTGGATCGCGGAGAAATGTACGAATACGTCGCCGCCGTCCTCAGTCTCGATGAAGCCATAACCTTTCTCTGCGTTGAACCATTTCACTTTACCTTGCATGCACTAACATTCCCTTCATTGTCAAATAAAGTGTGACACTAATTGTCCACATTTCCGACTATAGCACCCGACTTATCCAGTGTCAATTACCAAGGAAAAGGTTTTCTTTTGCAAAAAAACCGGAAAAATGTCGACTTGGCTTCAGGCCTGAGTTGGCGGGCAAAAATAGTTTGCGGACAAAATAGGTTTATGGTTATTTACCCGGGGAGAGAGGGGGTGAAACAAGTGGCATATTTTTATTTGACGATGGATGTCACAGCTATATTGATATCATATTCTTTATAAAAGATTAAATAGTAACGGGTACTTTTCGATATAAAATATATGACTATTTACATGAGGAGACATCTATATGTGGCAAAGCGGTGAGGCAAATAATGAGACTATAATCTTTATTCACGGGGTAATTGGAAACCACGCAGCTTTCAAAAAAGAGTTTCAAATATTATCAAAGTCTTACAGAGTAATATCATTCGACTTAATAGGTTATGGACCTGGAGACGTTGGAAGAAGTATTCCTATTGATCTTAATTCATTTGTTAATCAACTGAATAATATATATGATCATTTCGGGATTGATTCAGCTCACTTATGTTCGTTAAGCTACGGTAGTTATATATCAAATTTATATACATCTATATATCCTGAAAAAGTGCTTTCTCTTTGTCATGTTGGAGGTTATTATAATAATCCATCTGAGCTGAGAAGTGTACTTCGGCAACTTTGGGAAGCTAGAAATGATGAATATTTAACATGGGCAAAACGGTATTCCGATAGTTTTAACCCAATTAGAAATAACGCTTCTTTTGAATTCATTAAGAGGGGCAGAAATCAGTGCTTTGATTTTGCCAGTAAACTACATCCCAGTGTTTTAATTAAGTCTGTAGATATACAATTAAACTTTGATATAAAGTCAATCATCCAAAATATTAAACACCCAATTCTATGGATTATGGGGGAGGATGACGTTCTCTTTAAAAGTCCCTTGTATGATTTATCATTTATCTTACCGAATGTTAAGTTTTTTGAGATAGAAAAAGCCGGACATGTAGCTCATAAGGAGAACCCTGAAAAGTTTATGAACTTATACCTAAACTTTTTAAGAGAGTTATAGTTATATATTATTCTTTAGGAGGTGAGTCGTGTGAAAATAAACGTATTAGTGTTTCCATGCGGGTCTCAAGCAGCCATCGAAATAAACAATTGTTTAAAAGAATCTTTACGTTTTGAAATATTCGGAGCTTCAAGTGTAGATGATCATGGAAAGCATATTTATAAAAACTATATAGGGGACTTGCCCAATATATCAGCTCACAATTTCATACAAAAACTCAACGAGGCTATCAATAATGACAATATAAAATATATTATTCCCACACATGACAGTGTAGCTCTTTATTTAATGGAGAATCGATTACACATTGGCGCGACTATCGTAGCATCTGACTTGGAAACTGCAAAAGTTTGCCGCTATAAGTCAATGTTATATGAGCGCTTTAAGAAGTATGATTTTAATCCAATCACTTATAATAATATTTATGATATTTTAACGTTTCCTATATTTTTGAAACCCGATAATGGGCAAGGGGGAAACGGGACTCATATTGCTTATAATAAAGACGAACTGCAATATATCATTACTAAATTTCCTAATTTATTATTGTGTGAGTACCTACCCGGGCAGGAACTCACAATTGATTGTTTTACCGATCGCAAAGGTAACCTTAGATTAGTAAGTCCGAGAACAAGAGAACGAACGTTAAGTGGAATAAGCGTAAAAAGCCGTTTATTAGAACCAAGTCAAGAAATAACAAATATAGCAGTTCAAATAAACAAAGAACTTAGCTTTCGGGGATACTGGTTTTTTCAACTCAAAGAAGATCATTCAGGGAAATTCAAGTTAATGGAGGTATCTACCAGGTTCGCTAGCTCTGCCTCTTTGACATTCAGTAAGGATATAAATTTGCCACTTTTAACTCTTCTAGATTTTGAAGATCTGGATATCGATATTTTACCGAACAACTATGATGTAGAAATGGATAGGTCATTCATAAATAGATATCATTTAGGGATCGACTATGAACGAGTCTATGTAGATTTAGATGATACTCTAATTCTTAGGAATGAGTATTGTAATGAACAACTACTAGCTTTTTTATATCAATGCCTTAGAAAAAAACGAGAAATGGTATTAATTACTAAGCATATCTCAAATGTAACCGACACGCTTAACAAGTTCAAAATACATCCAGGTCTCTTTACCGACGTTATACACATTAAGCCTGAGGAGCATAAACATCTATTTATTTCTGAAGACAAGAAATCTATTTTTATAGACAATTCATTCGCTGAAAGAAAAAAGGTAAAAGAAATAATCGGAATCCCAACTTTTGACCTAAGTAACGTAGAGTGTTTATTAGACTGGAGAGGATAATTACATGTTAACCATTGAAGATAAAAGATGTACCATATTGTCACAAAAAGCTGAAATATTCGAAATGCTTTTTAGTTCTCTCTACCCCATTTATATTTTTGGAATTAATCACGAAAGCAACCACCTATTAGACGTTTTACCAAGAAATAAAATTAACATTAATGGTATTATTGATGATTATACTGAGCATAAGATGTACAGAAATTATACTATCAAAAAATCAAATGAAATAGAAAAGTCAGCAATTGTCATTTCTTGCGTGATAGATGGAAAAATGATTACCGTTCTAGATAAACTAAAAAAACTTGGTGTCGAGCGCGTACTAACTTACTTTGACCTTCGCCTAAAGTTTCCCAACATTATTAAAGAAGTCAGATTTTGTAATAATAATGTAATTGATATTGAAACATCAAGAAAAGAATATGATTGGGTTTATTCCATACTAAATGATAATCTGTCTAGAGAAACCCTGCAACAATTAACTGATTTTAGATACAATTATAATACGGAAGCGATGCGATTCTTTCCCTTTAGGCTAGAACAACAGTATTTTGAGGATTTCATTAAATTTAATGCAAATGAGGTCTTTGTTGACTGTGGGGGGTTTGATGGAGTAACGACCCAGACATTTATCAAACGAGTGCCTAATTACAAAAAAATATTCTATTTTGAACCATCTATTAGACAAATGGAGCTTTCGTCAGAAAGATTACGCAGTTATGATAATATCTCTTTTTTCAATTTTGCCACCTTTAATAAAAATGCAACTTTGAAATTTGATGATAGCCAAGGGTCGTCAAGTTCAATTTCCGACAATGGTGATGTTATCGTTGAAGCCGTAACACTCGATAGGATCATTAATGAAGCAGTAACTTTTATGAAGCTCGATGTTGAAGGAGCTGAATATGAAACCCTTCAAGGAGCCGAGAATATAATTAGAACCTATAAACCCAAATTAGCAGTTTGTGTTTATCATAATCAGAGCGATTTTTGGAGAATCCCGAAGTTACTAAAACAATATAATCCAGACTATAAGATATACTTAAGACATTATACGGAAGGTTTATTAGAAACTGTTATGTTTTTTGTCTAACAAAAAGAGAGGTGTCCCCCTCTCTTTTTCATTTGTCAGCATTTTAGTTCGTATTGCTTCAAAAGTGAGACTGCATCTTCTCTAGAGTTAAACATTAAGACATCAATGATTGATAGAAAAGGCACAAAAGTTTCCCGCTTAAATTGTTGATATTGGATTTCTTTTGATTCTAAAAAGAAGAGTTCAATATTATTTTCACAAAATTTATCTTTCGAATACAATTCAATTCCACCAATTGGATTTATATATTCCCGACCTTCTAATCGTTTTACGATGTCAATTATTGCATCTTCCCCTCGAAGTGTCCGATCCCTATTTGTTTCTGAAGACAAAATAATTGAAGTATCAATTTCCAAGTAAGCGCAAATTTTTTTTAGCTGATTTGTTAAAAATTGTGCAATATTAAGGTTGTTATAACTAAATATTTCTTGGATTAAGCTGATGGTTTCCTCATAATACGGAGCTTTCGAATAAAAGTAACTTAAACTCTTCAAAAACTTCTCCTTTTCCTTTTCAAACTCACTTGAAAAACAACGTTCATTGATAGCTAATAACGAAGAATCTTTTCTCAAACTCATGGTAAACAAAAAAGGCTGCCCATTATTAAGGACTCTGTTCCGGTTTACCCAACCTCTATTAATATATTGGACATCATCATAGATTACAAAAACATCTGCATATTTCATCAATTGAAAATACCCGATATAAGGGAAAAGGTATGGTTGCATTATGGCTATTTTCATAAAAGTGCCTCTTTTACTGTTTGAATGATTCGCTTTTGATCGTTAACTTCTAAGGAGTCATACATAGGGAGACAGAGAATCCTGCTAGATATAGAATTAGATACGGGCATGAATTCAGAATCAATATAATTTAATTGGTCTAATGACGGATAAAAGTATCTTCGAGGCATAATATCCTCTCTACGTAATAATTCTCTAACTTTTAGCATGGATTCCTCATCTTCTAAGATGATGGGAAAATAACTGTAATTGTAACTGCATTTATTATTATGACTTTGCAAAATTATTCGTGCTTCTAACCTAAATGCATCTACGTATCGATTATAAATTTTTTGACGAGAAGATTGGATTTTTTCAATGTCATCTAATATGCATAATCCCATCGCGGCTTGGAACTCATTCATTTTTGCATTAATTCCGAGATAAGATATATGATCTGGGCCGTCAATTCCAAAGTCGATCACTTTCCTTGCTTTGTCATACAGTTTCTTATTGTTTATTATTAATGCGCCGCCTTCAATAGTATGAAATACTTTAGTTGCATGAAAGCTAAGGGTTGAAATATCTCCATAGTTTAGTATGCTTCTACCTTCATAACTAACACCGAATGCGTGGGCTGCATCATAGATAACCTTTAAGGCATAGGATTTTGCTAGCTTTTCAATTTCTTCAACATTACAACCATTACCAAAGACATGCACAGGGACAATTGCGCTTGTTGATTTAGTTATTTTCTTCTCAATTTCTCCAGTATCTATGTTTAATGTATTTTTATCTATATCTGCAAAAACCGGTTTTAAACCTCCCCACACCAAACTGCTTGTTGTTGCAACAAATGAAAAGGGAGTTGTTATTACTTCACCTGAAAGTTCTAACAGCTTATAAGCAACATTCAATGCAAGGGTCCCATTATTTACAAGAAGTACATTCTCTACATCTAAATATTTTGCTAATCTCCTCTCTAACTCTTGCAAAAGTTCACCATTATTGGTCAACCATTTTGATTTGAAGATATGAGAGACATAAGAATTATATTTTGCTTCATCAGGAAGATACGGTTTCGTCACATTTATCATTATAGGCTCTTCCTTTTCTATTTATTAAATAACTGTATACTTGCTGCAATTGAATTAAATACATTTTCATATTTTTCCGAAACTTCCAGCAAAATCTTCAAGGCATATTTCTTGTTTACTGACCACAGAACCGCCAATCTCCATCGCATATAACTTAATACCCTGATCTGCAGCCAAACATCCAATTTAGCTTTATTCAATTCCATAGCTGCAGCGAATGAATACAACCTTTCAAACTCCCTGATTGTTAACATCTCGTTACCTACTGGCATATTGCGAGTCAAACTTTTATCATGAACCCTGTATACTCCTACATGATCTTTGATAAAAGCTACATCACCAAGCAACATAAGTTTCAAATATAAAAAAGTGTCCTGGCTGTATACTTCTTCTAATAGACACCCCATTTTTATAGCGTCCCGACGTCGGTACACTGAGGATAGTGTACTTGGTATCGGTGGGTATTCCGATGTTTGATAATTATAAAAATACTCAATACCATTTATTGGATCCTTGATATCTAGATCGGTCCCCTTGCCCTCCTGCCCTGTCTGCATATTCTTATAATTTACATTAGCAAAAACTAATGTCACATTTGGATTAGCTTCAAGAATTGAAACAGCATTTCTTATATAGTCCGTTTGAATTAAATAATCATCATGGTTAATACCTAGCACATATTTTCCTTTTGCATGCTCATATAATAGTTTCCTTGAATTCTCGCTTGGACCTAAGTTCCTATCATTTCTTATATACCTAATCTTTTTATTATATTTATATTGTTCCATCAAAATATCAGTTCCATCCATGGACCCATCATCACCTATGACAACCTCTAAATCCTCAAAATCTTGTGCAAGAACACTATCGATAGTTTCCTTCAAATATTCTTTCATGTTATAGGTCGGAATCAGTATGCTCACTAGTGGCTCTCTTAAAGATTCGTTTTCTTCTGCGTTTATTTTGTATTGACCCTGGGCATTTAGTAAATTCTCTAATATATTATCAATTTGTTTTTTTAGTTCGGAATCAGCCTTACTCTTGGCTTCTTTGTAGCATTCAACAGCCTCGTCAGTTCGGCCTTTCAATTCATTTAAATAGCCAAAATTAAACCATATATCTGGATCCTCTTTGTTTAATACCAATCCCATTCGAATAACCTGTTCAGCACTAGTCAGATTTCCTGCCATAAGATCTACAACGGCTTCAATTGAAAAAAGTTCTTTGTCTGTTGGATTAATCAACCTGTACTGTTGAACCATTTCCTTTGCCTCATGTAAATGGCCGCTCTCAACAAGTCGTTGTATTTCTCCCTTTATTTTTCCACTCATTTCATTGTTACTAGACATTTATCCTCAATCCCTCTCCAGGTTTTTCAACATCCACTTTTCTGTTCATTGTAGTTAAAGTATATATCGGTAAAACAAGAGTATAAGTCAATAGATGTTTTTTGTTGGGAGAAGGAAAGTAACAAAAATATTGTACTCATTAAACAAAGGAACTAGCCCCTTAAAGAGCCAGTTCCTATTGAATACATTAACATAATGATGATGAATTGTAAGAATCAGTTTTATTTGGAGAAGTGATTACGCAATAATGGATTGTTATACTTTTCATTTAACAATTGCATTCTCTGGTACGCCTTCTGGGTTCCCCCGCTTTCGATAATACTATTAAGAATATCAAAGGCATCCTCATATTTAGAATGCAATATGAAAAGGTCAACTAATGAATAAAGTACTGTTTGACTTACTTTCTTGTTATTGGACAATTCAATCAATATATCCTGTGCAATCTCTGTAAAGCCAAATTCAACTAAAATAAGTGCAACTTCATACTTAGTATTAGAGCATGAATTAACATTCTTCAGAACTTTTTCAAATACTTCGTATTCTCTCAAAGATAATAATATAGTAACTGCTTGTTTAATAATCTTTTCTAAAAATGTGGATAATTTATCCGTTTTTAGAGGCAAGCCATCTACAAGGCTATGCATTATCTCCATTTCATTACGATTAAAGTACCCTTTAACAATTGGTAAATCTAGCAGTGTTTTATCTTCTAAAATCAAGGAAGTCGTAAAAAGATCCGCAAGATTATCTTCATCTAACTTTTTCAACTGCCTCCACTGACTACTTGCCAAAGTGTATTCCTTACGAAGCAATAAAGTAACTAAGCGTATATTATCAGGTAAAGATTCTTGATCAATATTCTCCAACACTTCTGCCAACAAAGTACTTCTTAACATATATAAAGATTTAACTAGCAAGAATATATCATTCTCATTCTCAGGTTTCCAAAATTGATAAAAGGTTTTGATCGTTTCATTCGGATTCGCTGAACGAATGCTTTTGAAGAATAAAGTTATTGCAGGAGAAAAACGCATATTAAATTGTAAAGAAGAAACAGCATGCTTAAGCGCTTGAGCAAAATCCAAGCGTTCAAGAGACAATTCACCCAGTTTATATGAGGCTAAATAAGTGCCTACACCTTCATTAGAGATATAATTAGATTTCTTTACTTCTCCCATGGATAACGCTTTATTATAATACAATTCTGCATCCTTAAAGGATCCAATAGATTTATAAATATTCCCTAACTCATAATAAAAATCTGTATAGAAGGGATGGACTTCGATTGCATCATTCAATACTTTTATGGCTTCATCATTTCGATTAAGAGCAACCAAACACTCGGCCATGCTTAATAACAACTTCGTTACGAAAGTGAAGTTTGTACTAATTGGATAGGCTTTCTTATAACTTTCTATAGCTTTATTGTATTTATGAACAGACTTATAGTGCGTCCCTAAATTAAAATAATTATAACCAGTCGGATTGTCTTTAATTTCTGTTATCAACAGTTCATAATTTCTTGAGTCTTTTTTCTTTTCACTTACAATTTTCTTTTGATATCCAGTATGACATATTAGAAATTCATCAAAAATTGGGGTAGTCGAATTCACCAGTACATCCAGATGTTCATGGATTCTTCCCTTATAGTTAAATTCACCGTTATTTTGAAAAAGCCTGATCGCTTGATGATTCACTATGCTGCCATCACCAATGTTTTGTATTTTTAATACATAAACTGGTTCTGTAAGATTCCACATAATTTCGTTTTTAATAGAAACATACTCATCGGCATCAAGAATTAAAATATATTCACCCGTTGCTTGACTAATAGAAAAATTACGAGCCGCTGCAAAGTTATTATCCCATTTATATTCAAATACCTTTGAATTAAATTTTTTTGCAATTTCAATCGTATTATCTGTAGAACCGGTATCAACAATTACAATTTCATCTACATACGATGAAACACTTTCCAAACACCGTGAAAGCAACTTCTCTTCATCTTTTACAATCATGCACAACGATATGGTGGCCATTATATCTCCTTACCGCCCGACATCAGATTAAGTCTATCACAAGCTTTAGGCTCATTTCCTGATGCGCAAGCATTTGAATAGTGTTTAATTGCATTAAATTTATCGCCTACTAGCTCGTAATATATCCCTAGATTATAATGGGCTTTAAAAGAGCCAACTCCGTAAACTGTTTCGTATTTCCCTGTATTTGGGTTGCCTAAATCCAGGCATTTCTCAAATAAACTTTTTACTTGTCCCAATTTAGAAATGTCTCCTTGATAAACTATACCCAGCCCTTTCAAAAAATATAAATCCGTATAATCAGGGTACATTTCGATAGCATACAACAGTAATTGTTCTAATAATCTGTAGTTTTTCGAATATAGCAAACTATATCCATATTGAAGATAGGCAGTTGAAAGGAAATCAAAATCATCCTTTCTTACTTTTGAGAAAAGCTTGCTAAACACTTCATTTGCTTTGGGATAATCCTTAGACACATAATATGTTCTAGCTAACTGATATAAGTAATACGGGTTTTCCCCGTTTATATCCAATTCCAATAAAAGCAAGTTAATATTCCGTTCTATCTTTTTTTTGCTATTCATGACATCAGTCAGGTATCCTCTGTGGTCTAGTGTAACTTTTGTGGAAATTGATTCTGGTACTTCCCCATTAATTCTTAGTTGTTCATGTATTCGACCAACATAATGATATCCATAATTATTTGGAAATAATCTTGTGATTTCGCTTACCGTATAATTCTCACCATTACCCGTTAGATTATGAACAAATATTCTTCCAGCCTGATAACTAGATAACGCACAGTATTCCTCAAGATCCCCTAATGAATCATTTATAAATAACTCATCTGCATCAATTACAAATATAAATTTTTGTGTAGCTTTTGCTATAGCAAAATTTCTGGCCTCACTAAAATTATCACTCCATTTATATTCTGCAACTACTGCGCCCAAGGAAGCAGCTATACTAGCTGTACTGTCATCAGAACAACAATCAACAACGATACACTCCTGAACATATGGAGAAATAGATTTTAAGCACATTTCTATGTTATTTTCTTCATTTCGCGCAATAATGCATGCACTTATTGGGAGTAAAGACATTTTGATCATCCTAACTCTTGTGTTAGTAGGGAGAAAGAGGATGTCATCAGACATCCTCTCAGTCAAGCAGATTTCCCTTATCTATATTCGTACAATACGGCATTGCTCTCTTTTCCGTCAGGATTGATGACTTTAATTTCAACATTCCCTGCAGTCCCACCTGGTGCCGGAGGGGTTCTGAATTCAACCCTTATTGATGAATAATACCTAGATGGGGATACTAATACACCACCAATTGAAATATTCATTCCTGGATTAAAGCCAGTTCCATCGATTGTAACATATTTCCCCCCGCTGACTGGCCCATTAGTCAAGCTAATTTTAGTAATTACAGGAGCTGGTGCTTCTGGAGGAGCATTGTAAGTATAAGTAGTCTGTGCTAAATGTCCTGATGGGTTGGTAACAACAACATCTACAGTACCTGCATTATTCGAAGCTGGCACTTTAAACTCGATTCGTCCACTATGAAAATAAGTGCTCAGTGGAACCACTTGACCATTTACCGTAATTATCAGATTTCGGTCAAAGTTAGTTCCATCTATAGTTACAAAACCTCCGCCGCTTAATGGTCCGTTATTAGGATTAATTTTAGTTATTGTAGGAATAGGTTCAGAATACGTATACCCTGATTGTACTAAAGTTGATTGGTCATCCGGATTTGTTAAAATAACATCAACTGGTCCCTCATATCCCGACGATGAAGGAACTTTTACAGTGATCTTTCTTGTATCAAAATATACTGTATCCGTGGCCAATACTCCTCCAAATGTTACTGTAGCACCCTGTTGAATATTTGTCCCGACAATAGTTACCACATTTCCGCCTGCTGGTACCCCTACATTAGGATTAATACTAGTTATACTCGGTGCCGGTGGAGGTGGCGGAGCAAGATATGTGTACGCTTGTGGTGCTACTGCCTCTTTCTCGTCAGGGTTTACAACTCTCAAATCTACCGCTCCATGCACATCTGCTGCAGGAATTCTGATTTCCATTCTGTACTCTGAATACAGCCTGTTGACCGTTGCCTCTTTTTCACCAAGATAAACTCTTGCCCCTGTTTGGAATCCTGTTCCATCAACAGCTGCGTAACCACCGCCACTCATAGGACCTTGGTTAGGGGATATTTTCGTTATAGTTGGTGCGGGCAAAGGCAGGGGTGCAAGGTAAGTATATGCTTGTGCCGCTGTCCCTGTTAATCCATCCGGATTTTCTACCGTAACATCAACTGTTCCATAATTCGATGCCGGTGGAACTCTAACTTCTATTCTCGTTGAAGAGTAAAATGAAGTTACGGTTCCTTCAGTATCACCAAAAAATATTTTTAATCCTTTAACAAAGTTCTTTCCATCAATTGAGACAAAGTTTCCTCCGGCCTGTGGACCAGAGTTACTAGAGAGTTTAATTATTTCTGGGTTCATCTTGGGAGGTTCATCATATGTGTACCCAGAAGGTATTAACAATTGAGTTCCATCTGGATTCTCCAGCAACAGATCAACCGGCCCAGCTTGAGAACCTGCTGGTGCATAAACATAAAAACTTGTCGGATTATCAAAGTTCACTGCTGCAGGTACGCCATTGAAACTTACTTTTATGCCTCTGATAAAGTAATTTCCGTTAAATGTAACTAAATCTCCGCCAATTAATGGACCATGGCTGGGTTTAATCTCATTTACGATTGGATCAGTTTTATATACAAACGGTGCGGATGCAGACTGGGCATCATCGTTTGTTACTACAACTGTTACTGGGCCCTGTGCACGAGCCGGTGTAACTACGGTTATTTCTTGTGGGCTGATTAATTGAACGTTAGTGGCTGGAGCACCCCCAAATTTCACACTAAGCCCTGGTCTAAACTTATCTCCTGTAATAGTGACTACTTCACCGCCTGCGGGATGACCGTAGTCTTTTTCAATGGATGTAATAATTGGAGCAGGATGTTTTACAGTTATATAAGGACTATAAATCACTTTACTTCTATTGGCTCCAGCATAATCCTTATATGTAACTGTTGAGCTGCTTGTTGAAACTGGTAAATTCCCCGTTTTTTGATTATTTACCGGTCTAATTTTATATGAAAAAACAAGCTCGCTGTTCTTCAGCTCCAAAAAACTCCAGATCAATTTATTTCCCTGAATTGTTGGCTTAGGAATGTTATGATCGTAAGAACCAGGAACAATTTCAAAGTCTGGGGATACTTCATCCGTAACCACAATATCATATGCGCTTGCTATACCTATCTCTTGAACAATTGCTGCATAAATCTGCTCAAGACCGTTTGAACCAAGTACAAAATGATGGTGACTCGATGTTGTAGCCATCTCTTTTAACAAAATATTTGGACCGCTGGTGGCAGGGTTATCACTTGCCTTTAAGAGAGCAATGGTATAGAAAACGATACCTGCATTCTTTGCTTCCTCTGCCTTATTTATTGCATATTGATATGCATCAGGGACCTGGTCACTACCAACTGTAGCGTCACCGTCAGTCATAATGACAATGACCGGCTGTGCATCTGTACGATGGTCTGCTAATAATTCGATTGCTTTATCAATAGAGTATCCAGTAGCAGTACTACCATTTGCCTGAATACCGTTAATGTAATTTTTAACAACAGTTGTGTCAGTTGTTAATGGCAGAGTTCCAGTCATTGATTCTGAACTGAAATCTACAATCCCTACTCTATGCTTCGACATATCCATAAGATCGACAAAACCTTTAGCTGCCTCCTTTGCAGCTTTCATCTTGTCTTCCCCGTTATTATTACCTGGAAGCATACTTCCTGACTTATCTATAATCAAAATTACATCATTGGGTTTTACAACATCTACAGGTGGGGTTCCTTGAATTCTCAGACTAACTTCTGCTTCTTCCTCGGTTGTGATTGTTGAAGGGTTAACAGTCTTAGTGACCTTGACATAATCAGCAGGTGCAGCATTTACTTGCCCCCCTAATATGGGCACCAATAAACTAAATATTAGAATTAAGGATAGTACTACTCTAAGCACTCGGCTTAATGACAACATATTCATCTCCTTACTTATAAATTTATTAAAGCTATCTCTTTTCATCAAAAAAAGCCGCATCTAAAACAGGGCTCGACGAGTATGCAGAAAGCCTTGCTACCGAAGAATTTACTCGCATCTTTTCCATCAATAATTCCATTTGTCCCTGAAACAATTCCTCGACCCTCGTATGCTGCTTATATACTTCTTCAAGCAACTTAAAAAGTTCAACATCCTCTTTCTCTGATAAATACACAATGAAGTTTTCAGAGTAAAGATACTCGAAGGATTGTTCTAATTCATCAGAGTGTTTTAGGTATAATTCTACATCCATGAGTGATAGTACAGCTGAGTAGATCCCTTCAATCCTTTGAATATGTTTCAGGCAATTGTCTCGATTATACACGGCTAACACCACTTTTTAAAATTGCTAAAGCTTGCTTCCACGTCTCCGTGATCTCACGCGCAAAGGTTATTACTTCTTCTAATATTAAAAGATCCTTTTTTAATAAAAAATCAGCCAATCGCCGGTTATGATAATGATACAGTTGATATAACTGGTGAGATATTTCATGCTCCATATCAAGAGTAATAATCAATTCATTAATTATGCGTTGAGCTTTGTAGATTGGCTCTCTCATTTCCTGATACTTCTCCCTACTGAATAAATCCTTAGCATTAAGTAAGCTCTTTATAATTTCCTGGTACAGCAAAAGAGTAAGTTCACCTGGACTTGCCGTCTCAACCTGCATTTTTTGGTATTGTTGTTGATAGTTTCTCTGTAGCATGTTTATCTCCTCAGTTACTCATTTTTATCAATTATCAACCTTGACCTAACTGTTGCGAGAGCCACGACCCCCGACTATTCATTTCTTGAATTGCTTTTTCCATTGCTGTGAATTGCTTGTAGTAACGATTTTCCACAGTTCTAATTTTATCATTGAGACGATCGATTTTAGAGTTATATTCTTTCATCTGCATCCCAATTAAACTTCCATCGACAGCCTCCGAGGATCCAATAGTAGCTGACCCTGCTTTTTTAGTAAGCTTACTTATTTGATTTTTCAGATCATCATATAATCGTTCCGCCAGCCCATACTCTTCCTTCTTTGTCACATCACTGGGAACGGCACTAAACAAATTGATTACACCTTCGGGATTTGTTGTAAGAGCTTCTTGAAGCTTAACTTCATCAATTTTTAGTTTTCCAAATTCTCTCCAGTCGCTCATAACGCTTATCCCGATATCAGATAAAGAATCAAATTCGCCCGCATTTAAGACACGCTTATTCATAGTATTTCTGAAAGTTCTAAGCGCTTCCGAAAGCAGATCATCACTAGAGAGCAGTCCAACTTTTGCTTTTGTTTCCCAAAGTTCAATTTGCTTTTCGCTCATTGATTCTTTTTGCTCTGCAGTTAATGGGCTGTAACTTCGATCAGGTCGTGCATTAATCTTTCCCATGAACGTATCAATAATCTCATTATATTTTGAAACGAAATCTTTAATGTTTTGCATAGCTGCATCTGTACTTCGTCCGACACTTACATTTACCATTGAGTCAGTAGCAGACTGTGTCGATTTAAAAGTAAATGTCACTCCGTTTAATGAGAAATTATTGGTACTAGATTCGAGACCTTGGGCGTCATTCAAATCAAATACAGCATTCGTACCAGTTTTTTTGAACACTCCCGAAGTTGGATCTTTTAGGCTGTTATCCAGATTAAAAAGATTATTCGAATCGCTAATCTCGATCGATGAATCTTTCCCCGATTTAGTGGATGTAAAAAACACTCGATTCGTAGCTGAATCAAAGTTAGCTCGCACACCCGTAACTGAACTTTTCGCATTGATTTCACTGATGATCGATTCTCTGCTAGATGTTCCGCTAATAACATTCACTTCAACAGATTCACCTGATGGCCCTTTTACTTTGATTGTATAATCGGCTACATTCAAAGTAGCTTTCATATCAATTTTTGTTGAATCTGGATTTACCATTGCTGAACTTGTAATACTTGGGGAGGTAGCAAGCGTATGGACTTTTACATTATAGCTACTTTCTGCAGCAGAAGAATTGACTTTTACATCAACCACTGAACTATTTGACGAAGTTGCCAATCTTGACTGGAAGCTAGATTCAAAGCGAAGGTTATTAATAGCACTCTGCAAGCTCAGTAATTGTTTATTAGCTTCACGGTACTCTTCCCTTTTCCAAATTAGAGATTGCTTTTGCTGCTGAACTTTCGTAAGAGGAGCTCGTTCTAGTTTCATTAAATCTTTAATTATTTGTTCAGTGTCCAAACCTGATGCTATCCCACTAAACCGTATTGGATTAATACTCACTATCAATTCACCTCCAAAGATTACTCTTTCCTATCAAACAGCAAACCCGCTGTCTCCACAATACTGCATAGAATATCCACTAGTTTTTCAGGTGGAATCTCACGAATTACCTCATTCGTATTAATATCAATTAACTTCACCAATACTTGATTGCTTTTCTCATGTACTGAATATTGCAGCCGCGTACTTGTTTCTTGTAACGCCTTATTACCCCGTTCAATTATATTGATAAGTTCACGCTCACCTAAACTTAATGTGTTGTCATTCTGGGTTGTTGGGTTAGGCAGACCAGTATCAGGAACTTTCCAGACCCTGGTTTCATAGGAACTAGAGTAAGGTAAATTACTACCGTCGACCCTCATATGCCCTTAATCCCCTTTTATTGTAATATAGAAAAAAAGCCAGCCGGATTAACCGGCCGGCTTACCAGCGATATATTAACGAAGAAGTTGAAGTACACCTTGTGGTTGCTGGTTTGCTTGAGCCAGCATTGCTGTAGCTGCTTGTTGAAGAATATTGTTTTTCGTGAAGGTCATCATTTCTTGTGCCATGTCTACATCACGGATACGGGATTCAGCTGCTTGCAGGTTCTCCGCAGTCGTTCCCAGATTGTTAATCGTATGTTCCAGACGATTTTGAACAGCACCAAGATTGGCACGAACTTCAGACACTGTATTAATAGCTGCTTGAACTGAAGAAAGGTTGTTGGTTGCATCTCCATTAATGTCTGCAGAGTTCGTCAAGTCTGTCAGGTTTTCGATACCGAGGTCTTGAGCTCTTGCAGCAGACAGATTCAACGTAATAGTTTCACCTTTGTTAGCACCAACTTGGAAGACGATATCACTGATTGAGTTATCGAGAAGCTTTTTAGTATTGAATTGGGTTTGATCGGCAATATTACCGATTTGCTCAACCAGCTGACTTACTTCAGCAGTAATTTTGGCAGTTTCAGAAGTAGTCAAAACTTCGTTCGATGCTTGAGTAAAGAGTTCAGCCATCCGTTGCAGCATTGCATGTGTTTCATTCAATGCACCCTCTGCAGTTTGAATCAAAGAAACGCCGTCCAATGCGTTCTTACTAGCTTGTTCCAACCCGCGAATTTGGTTGCGCATTTTTTCAGAAATAGCCAACCCAGCTGCATCATCCGCCGCGCGGTTGATACGGTATCCAGAGGATAATTTCTCCAATGATTTACCTTGTTGAGTGTTGTTAAAGCTTAATTGACGATGAGTGTTGTAAGCACTAATGTTGTGGTTAATACGCATAATAAATTTCCTCCTTGGAATGTATTGGTGATTCGCATCCTTGCTTCACCCATTTGTGATCACGACATAGCGTTCGGCCGTCACTGCCATGTATTTCGGCTCACACTATATTTATCGGCGGTTCTACCCTAATGTTTATAGCTGTTTTGATATTTTTATAGATTTTTAATTCTTTTTTTGATTGGCTACATGAGCAACATGATTCAAAATATACTGAATATCAGCGTTAAATTCGACGGCATGCTGATTCTGCTGTTTAATCGCCTCATAGATTTCTTCGCGGTAAATCGTAACATTCGAAGGGGCTTCAATGCCGATCCTAACCTGATCTCCGTTAATTTCAAGAACGGAGAAGATAATATTATCGTTGATCATAATCTTCTGCCCCTTATTTCTAGATAAGATCAGCATCAGAATCCTCCCCTTTCTTTCCTCCCAGCAACGGTTGTTTTGTAGCATAGTTTCCTTGATCCAAAACGATTTGGGATGCCAATTTTTTAACTCTGTTTAATACAATGGGTGCTCTTAGATTGCAGGTGATATCTTCAGCAGAACGGACCGTGACGATCATCAGCACCTGCAGATCCTCCTCGCCCTGCACGTCAAGAGCGTCAATCCAATGGGATCCCAATTCAAATTCATACTCCTTGAAAAAAGCAAACGGATCCGCCACGATAAACGTCAAATTTTCATCCTCTATGGATTGCAAAAACTCGAAAGATCCTTGATCGTCATCGGATTGAATGAATACATACTTTTGCAGCTCGCCAAAGCCTAGTATAGGCCCTATAAACGTGATAACTTGGTTTGGGTCGATTTCGATCGGCCCGAATCTTTTAGTATTTATAATCATGGCGGAAATTCCTCCCTTTCTAACAACAATAGCTATAATGGCACAAGTCATTATAGCTATTGTATACCTGTCGCTAGACAACTGCATCCAGTTGCTCTCCCGTTACAGATATAAATATATAGTTTTTTTGGATTAAATACGGATTCACCTTGCCGGGATAATAATCAACGACCGGCTTATGGGTTTCAGGGTTAAAGCTAACGCTGCCTGGCGTGTAATTCATATGCACTTGCCCTGGAATAAATGTGACTTCCACATTATCGTAATCCGGCTCTCCGGTCAACTCAACCCTTGGCCGGTCCTTAAACACATTATCTCGTGCGATTTCAGAGAATACGTTGCCGCCTTCTTGAAAAGCCATCATCCGATCCCCATTACGTGCGATCTCTGCAATGTTATGCATAGAGATCTGAAGGGATGACTGGGCAATCCGGTCGGTCATTTCCTCAAAACGAGCCTTACCAATAGCGGACCATGCTTTCCTTGAATCTATCTCGAGAACAGGCCTTGTCTGTTCCATCTCAAGTACACCGTACTGTTGTTTCATATTAAGTGAAGGTCTGGGTTGCTCTATGTTCTGCTGTTCTTTAGTTATTTCAAGACCCACTCGCGAATACCCTTGTTGAATCTGAATATGGGGTATATTCATTCACAGCCCCCCCTTATCTTAGAAAATCCAACAAGCTTGGCCGTATAATTCGGGCCATGGTGTCCAGTGAAGCCTGATAAACACTCTCAGAAGTTTTGAGATCAATAATCACTTTGGAAATATCCGCATCTTCGACCTTGGATTGCAAATCCATATAATTTAGATTTAGATCACCAAGCCTGCTAAGCGTAAATTCCAGACGATTTTGTTTACCACCCATCTCAGCCTGAGCGGTAATTGTTGTCTCGAGATTCTTCTGCAGTGAAGGTATGGCACTTTGGATACCTGCTGTATCGTCAGCAAGCAGTGCCTTCTTAAGATTGTCTACCACAGCAAATATGCCCGAAGTGTCTCCATATGCTCCAAACACTTGCTCTCCCAAGGTGTTCACAGACACCGTAATCCCAGCACCAACTTGGTATCTCACTTCGCCATCATCCAAAGCATATGCGGTTTGGGTTGGATCCTCAGGGAATGGCTTCTCATCGGTTCTCTCACCATTAAAAATATACTTCCCTTTAAATTGTGAGTTTCCTAAAGATACAAGCTGTTGGTACAGCTGATCTACTTCAGCTGCGATGTTTTCTCTGGCATCCTTCGGTACCGTGTCCGTTCCGCCCTGCACCGCCAGCTCCGATAGCTTTTGGATAATCTGTGTAACTTCGGTCATGACCGTATCCCCATACTTTAGCCACGCATCCGCATCATCCGCATTTTGCTCAAACTGCGTTGTAGCCGTGATTTGACCACGGTATTGGAGAGCACTGGCTACACCCACCGGATCGTCGGAAGGACGATTAATCCGGCGCTGGGTCATCATTTGCTCCTGATATTTATCCAGTCTGCGATAGTTGCCTTGCAAGCCGCTCATCATGGAGCTAGTCATCATGGATTGGGTTATGCGCATGACTTATTCCTCCTATCTGCCGACGACGCCGGTACCGTTAATTAATTTATCCAGCATCTCATCAATGGTAGTAACCACACGTGATGAGGCGCTGTAAGCATGCTGGAAGCGGATCAGATCCGACATTTCTTCATCAAGGGATACACTGCTAATCGACAGACGGAGTGTATCTGCATGTTCAACCAACAACGTGCCGTTCTCCACCATCTTGATGGCGTTGCTGCTGTCCGTACCTAATTTGGAGATAACAGACTGCAGGTATCCTTCAAAGTTCGTAATATCGCTTACCGCACCGTTGCTATTGTTCGGATTAAAACTAAACGTACGTTCTGACAGTTGCGCAATCAGAAGCGCCATGCCGCCATTACCTTTCAAAACGACCTCGGAGGTCGTACCATTCGGATCCGTCTTCATTTCGGTCCGCAGGGAAGCGCCGATGTTCTTCAGATCGGATTGGATCGTCTGGCTTAATCTCATATTCCCAGCGGTAATTGGCCCGCCGTTAGCAGATACAAAGAAGTCGCCACCGGTTGTGGCCGGTTCATTAAGGGTATAACCCAACTTATGTAATCCGTTAAGGCCATCAACCGTATGCTTCACATCCTCAGCAAGCTTGCGAGGATTATTCGCATCCATCACGGCATTCGGGATATTCACGCCTGGAGGTAAGATCGTTCCAGCTGGCAGGGTCACTTCCACTTTGCCTGTAGCCAGTGTGTTCGCCATAATGTTCAGCTGGGTGATATATCCTTGAACATGCACATCACGAGAGGTCACATAACCGGCAATCTCCCCGCCGGTCAATGCGCCGGCAATCGCATTCGTAATCGGGGTGAACGCCATATCGTCAACCACGACCTGGTTGCCAAACGTCACTTGATAAACGTCCCCGGTCTCCGTTACATTTACGTTCCCTAGCAATGATAACTGATCAACGAGCAAATCTCGCTTATCCCGCAGATCGTTTGCATTATCGCCAAGACCCTCGATCCGTTTAATACTCTGCGTCAATTCCGCCACTTGCTCGATATAGTTGTTAGCTTCCGCTACCTTGGTGTCGATGCGGGAAGTCAAGTTATTACTGAGGGTATCCAATTGGGAGTAAATATGGTTAAACGTCTCCGTCAAAGCGATCGCTTTCTGCTGAACCGCCATACGAGCGGACAAGTCGGTGTCACTAGGATTCTTGCTCAGCGTCTGCCAAGCCGTCCAGAACTCGGCAATGCTCGCGCTCAAGCTGCTGTCCGAAGGCTCGTTAAAAATCCCCTCAATATTCGAAAGCGTCTCTTGCTGAACACTCCATGTCGACAAATTCGTGTTCTGATTGCGGTATTCGATATCCAATAGAAAGTCCCGTACCCGCTGGATGCTCTCCGCTTCTACACCCATTCCAAGCTGACCTGCAGCTTGGGATCGCTGCATCCCTGGGAATGCAATCGGATTCGATGCAACCAGGCGGGTAGTCTGACGAGAGTAACCTGGCGTATTGGCGTTCGTAACGTTATGACCAGCTGTGTTAATTGCAGCTTGCTGGGCAATCAAGCCCCTCTTTCCGATTTCGAGCAAATGAAATGTGGATCTCATCTACATTTTCCTTTCTGCTTATGCCCTGGTATCAAACATGCTTCGGCCCTTGCCGGCAGGATTCTGATGCTTCGGATGCTGATAGAGCAAATCATCCTCCGGACGACTAACTAACAAATTCAAACTGTAATCAATGAACGCTAGGGATTGCTCAATGAGCTCTCGGTTAATCGCATTCAGCTCTTTGAGTTCCATGAGCCTGTCCATTAATTGCTGCTGCACATCCTGCAGCTCAGTTTTTTCCTCCGGGTTAAATACAAGACGAGTCATTTCAGTAACCGTCAGCTGAAGCTGGGAGCGGATGCCCTTCTCACGCAAAAAATCATCTACGGCACCTTGACGCAGCGCTTCCGTTTCCGCCACCTGCTTCAGCAGGCGGTTCTCCTTGGTCATGACCGCTGTAAGACGTTCCACATCATTATCCAGAATGGCTTGCCTTTTATCTTTCCCTGCCTCTATGAGCTGCTGATGCAGCTCATCCTGACGCTTCATATAATCGATTATGGACCTAGCACTCACTTGGACTCACCTGATTTATTGTAGGATTGAAAATACGGGAGCAATTTGTCTGCCAAACGATCAACTGGCACTTCATATGTGCCGTTGGTTACAGCTTCCTTCAAACGCTGAATTTTCTCCGCGCGTTCCGGATCCTGTACTTTACTCTGTGCACTCAGTTCCATCGCCTCCGGGGAGATTGATACTTCATCCTTACGGCGTTTCCTCTTATCGATATGCTGCATCTCCCGAGATTCAATATTCCGTTGATACGAATTGATGCCGTTCACACGTCCCGATTCGTTAATCTTCACGCCCTATTCACCTCACTTAAAATAAAAGACCGATAAGCTTTACTAAGTTTATCGGCCGGATATGAAACATTGTTAATAGTTCAAAAGTTAGTATTTGCGCAGTTTATCGACTGCACTGTAAGTCTCTCTGTCTTTGCGGGACCCAGGCTGATGTTCCTGGTCGCCAGCAGCCGCCTGTCTTAGCTCCCTCGTTAATCGCGTCCGGCAGGACTCGCACATATTGCTCTCGCGAATCAACGTTCCGCACACTTCGCAAGGATACGCCAGGTTCGGCGCGTTCGCAATCGAGATCCGGCCCTCCTTGATAAACTTCGTAATCTGCCGCACGGATACCTCCGTAGCCTCAGATACCTCATGGATGGTTGCGCCTTTTTGCTCACGCAGGAAGGTTGCGCATTTCTCGTATTCCTTCTCAATCACTTTCAAGCATTCAGGACACAATTCCCGAATATTCACCGTATATAACTTGCCGCACCGAGGGCAATTCCCCAGATTCATGCTCAACAACCTCCATGCCACATAGAACCTTTGATACCCCTAGATTACATTATCTTAGGCCATACGTCTATCATTCGGTAACAGAATCCACACATTTTTCCTATTTTAATCATTTACGAACGAGCCCAGGTTAAACTATAGATCTCGACGGGCATTTCCATAAGGGATTCGCATCTCCGCAAAACCTGCGCACAAGCATTAATCGTACTTCCGGTTGTATAGATATCATCAATCAAAAGTATACGGAATGGTCCTTTGAACAGAGATGCTCCCACTTGAGAACGAGTATGCTCTGCTGCCTGATTACTTATGGACAAAAGCATATCGGGTCCATCCTGCAATGCACCGAATACACCCTCCATATCCTTCAACCGATCCATCCGGTTTTTGAAGCTCTGTTTGTCCGTGTGACGTCTACGTTCCAACATCCGTACATAAGGCACCTTAATTCGAAGCGCAAGCCCCTGTGCAAGTACCTCCGCTTGATTGAAGCCCCTCTCCTGAAGCCTTTCCTCACTGACCGGAACCGAAGTGACAGCATGTACAGTCCATGGCATGTTACTAGATTTCCATGACCCCTTATTGCCCAAATGGATGTTTGCTTCCCGATGGAGCATTGCGTATGCCCGCAGCATCATCTCTATCAAAAGAGGAGCATAACGTTCATTCCCCCTATATTTGTACTGAGCCAACCACTCTCTCATCTGTGTATCGTAGGTTACCGCACTTCGGTTCAAAACAAAACTTCGATCGTTCATTCCTAAACGAGTACAGTCGGGGCAGCCGATTCCTCTCCCGCAACGCCAACATTTAGGTTTCATAATCCAGGGGATATTCCGATAACAGGCACGGCATATGCCCGGAAGTTCCCGAGTGAATGAACCTGTTTTTCCACAAGCGAGACAGGTTTCGTCAATCGGTTTGAGCAAACGATGCATATGCCCGATTAGATGGCTAAAGACGTTTGAAATCAATTATGCTCCTTCCTTTCTAAGAGAGCTAGAATAAAAACAAAATCACTGAACGGACAAAAAACTACAAAACAACAATGCGAATATATTGTCAACACTATTGCGGGACCGCCGATATCAGCTCAGTAGATTTTTTTCACTATAGAGTTGGAAACTTAAAGGACTCCCGATTCAATATTCACATCCACTACAAACTCATGTTCGACTCAATCCCCTAGTCATTCACCAGTTCCTGAACAGATCGTAAATACCCTCCCTTACGGGCAATTCTGTTCATCGCTTTGATTTGCCGGACTGCCGAGCTCTGACTCCGAGTCCATTGAGGCGCACCAAATACTACTCGTCCCGCCGGGTCATCCTTCGATCGGCCCGCGCGGCCAGCCATTTGAATCAATGCAGCTTCGTCAAAAAGCTCACTGTCCGCATCCAAAATGAACACGTCACTCTTCGGAACCGTTACCCCGCGCTCGAGTATGGTCGTTGTCACGAGCAAGCGAATCTCCCGGTTACGAAAGGCCATTACTTTGCTTGCCCGTTCCGGATCGATGGATGAAGTCCCTTCAATCGGCACGTTGGCGATCGCCTTGCGAAGCAGCTCCAGAATCGGAGCAATATGCTTGATCCGGGAAACGAACAGGAACACTTGAGCACCACGGGAAAGAGATGCGCTCAGACTGCGAATCAGGAGTGGGGGAAGCTTTTTTTCTTGTAGACAACGGTTCACCGCAAACATTTTCAGCTTCTGAGGAACGGGTAACGGATGACCATGGAAGCGTGCGGGAACTTTCGCGTGTGGCAATCTGCCTGCAGCCGCCTCACGCTGTAATGACGTTGGCGGAGTGGCTGATAGGTAGATATACTTCCCTCTTATTTTGCAAGCGCCTTTGGCAGCGTAATCCAGCATCGGATCATTATGATACGGGAAGGCATCAATCTCGTCGATCACCACCAGGTCAAAAGCCCTCTTGAAGCGCAGCAGTTGATGCGTCGTTGCCAGCGTGATGCTCCCCCTCTTCCAACGGTCCGGACTCCCACCATATAACGTGACCACCGTCTCCGAGGGAAAAGCCTTGGATAAACGTGGCGCCAACTCCAGCACCACGTCCCGTCTTGGCGCGGCAACCAGCACGCGTCCACCCGCATCCAGAATCGACTGCAGCAGCGGAAAGATCATCTCGGTCTTTCCGGCACCGGTCACCGCCCAGATGAGAAACCGGGCAGACCCCGCGGAGCCCCCTGCGGGCGGCTCCGCCAAAAATCGCAGCGCAGCGCCAGCGGCGGCGCTCTGCGCTGCGCTAAGCCCCCACCGGCCCAAGGCCACGGGGGGGAACCCCCGGCCGTGCCCCGCACGGCCGATCCCTGCTGCGCCATGCAGCAGCAGGGCACAGGCGCGGCTGCGCCCCATCGCGAGGCAGGCCTCGCAATAGGCGCAAGCCGCCGAGCCGCACGCGGCGCATGCCGTGCGGCTTCGGGCCTCGCTGCCGCATCGCCGGCAGCGGGGGCCGTGGCCCGGCGGCGCAGCCAGCCGGGCGCACCCTGCGGGGCCGGCTGTGCCAGCCCCGCTTCCAACCGTAGGCGGCCCAGCAGGATGCCGAGCTGGGCCGCGGAGCGCCAGTCTCCGGTGTCCCCGGAGACCTCCGCCAATAAGGCCTCAACCTCGCCGGCAAGCAAGGCTCGTCCCACCATACACTGAATCAGCAGCTCCGCCTGCTGCATCAACAATGTCCAATCCTCAACCACGTTCCTTTTTTTGATAGAGTAATTTACATACGATCCGTCCAACATTTGAATCTCCTTAAACAAAACACTCCATTGCGATCTGCTTCCTTCAGGCTCATGTAATAAGAACCAACTTAAGCTCTGGTACAAATATTTCTGCCAATCCGATTTCCCCCATTGATCCATGTCTTGGATGGATCGAAATCTCTCTTGAATGACAACGGCCCATCCTAATGGAACCTGTGTTGATAACAGTACTAATGAACAGGCGCTCTCCTTCTCATCCGTCGATCTTTTCACTCCATACCACCATTGAAGATCCACCTGCATATCCAGCGAGAGATGACACTCCCATTTCTCTGATGTTCGAATGGCATATACGACAATCTGCATGACATCAACTCCAATATCGAGACATATAAGCTGGTAAAAGGCCGAGTGCTGGTACGTTATTCAGAAGCGCGTACTTCAAGATTTCATATCTACAGCTACCAACTCCTATGCTGAGACCATTACATTATGAAACAGATCATTCTCACGATGCCCTATGTTGAAATCTGTCACCTCCTTCTTTTAGTTGCCTTATTCCCAATTCTCCAGGTCGGGTACACGTAGCGCTACGAGGGAAAGTCAATCACATAGAACCAAGATCGGAGTTGAGTGTAGGAGATTCAGTGAGGTTCAGCCATAGACAAAATAAGAACAAACACGCTTGGATATAGGAAAGCCGCTCCTCTCCCCAGAAAAACAAAAAACACACCCCTCGCTTACGCTAGGAGTGTGCTTCACGCCTTTAACAATATGAATGCGAACCTGGTAACCAAAACAACTTGCAGATGTTTATCCCTGTACATATGGAATTCGAACAGCCTCCATCGGGTTTCTTAGATCGATCCGTATCACTTCTTCTTCATTCGGATCGGCATCCACTTCCCGTGATGTCGAATCATCGGACCTCCAAGTCCCATATACCAGCTCAATTCCGGACAAATGAGTCAATCTCTGGACAATCTTCAGTGTATCATCGTACGACTGATCATCAAGGACGGTGACACGCACGCGCGTCCCGCTCAGCAGGGCATACCATGAAAGGGCTCTCAAATACCATTCCACCTGCCGCTCATGGTTGGACGTGATCAGCACATAATGCCTGCGCCGCCCCGTGCCTTCACCGGCTCTTCTGAGTTGACGGGCATGCATAATATGAATCAGAGCAACAGCAATCCCGTACACCGCGAGTATCCACAGCAATTGGGCAACCATGAGACTCACCTCCTTCTCTTATCAACAATATATGCTGATCAGGAGGGGACGGTGACAGTGATGTAAACCAGAGCCCACACAGAACTTAATGGGAACGGCTCAACACCATAAGAGAACAACTATCGAGGCGTACCTTCACAGAAGACAGATTGCCTTTTGAAATATGTCTAATTGCGATATCAAGAAGGTCCACTTCGGAGTTTATACACGCCTGATATCTAAGGAGAGCATCATCGATGTAAATTTACGAAAGACATACCGCATTTCTAATTCGATTTTCTTGCGATATCAAAAAGACCATACTTCGAAATTTACACTTTCTGATATTTTAGGATGAATAACTATGTAATGACCTTCACGGAAAGCTGACCTCGCTGAATAAGTACTTTCTTATCTTTATCAAGGTTTGTTCAGCTTCAGCGGAAACTTATGAACTCCATATCATAACAAAAAGGAACCGCCCTTGGCAGTTCCCTCCCTATGTAAGACGCGTCCGTGCATTCGGATCGGCGATTACAACGTCACCCAGCCATATTTGATCGAGTTGATAACCGCTTGCGTACGGTCGTCCACTTCCATCTTCTGCAAAATGCTGCTGACGTGGTTTTTTACAGTTT
Source organism: Paenibacillus sp. FSL W7-1332 (assembly GCF_037969785.1). Taxonomy (NCBI): domain Bacteria; kingdom Bacillati; phylum Bacillota; class Bacilli; order Caryophanales; family Paenibacillaceae; genus Paenibacillus; species Paenibacillus sp. FSL W7-1332. Next base: position 6,932,086 of record NZ_CP150209.1, read on the forward strand.
TCTCACTAATGAACAGGTACTCCCCTATCATCTTGTTGCTCTTGCCTTCAGCCATTAGTCTAAGCACTTCCGCTTCGCGCCTTGTCAATGGGTTATTCTCGCCTGCCACGAACTTGACTCCAGCTTCACGCGAACCGCTCTCAGCCATAGCGCCTGCTTCGTTTACATAAGTCATCCGGCGGAGCTGTTGAATAAGCTTGCCCGTAACCTTCGGATGGATAAATGCATATCCCTCATGTACCGAACGAATCGCATTAATCAGTGACTCGGCTTCCATATCCTTCAGGAGGTAACCGTTTGCTCCCTTACGGAGCGTTTCAAACACATAACTCTCGTCGTCATGAATCGACAGAATGATAACTTTGATCTCAGGAAACATTTCACGTAGTTTCTCAGTTGCTTGAACGCCATTTTCGGTAGGCATGTTGATATCCATCAGCACGATATCCGGCTTCACTTCATTACAGAACTCAAGTACTTGAATTCCATCGCCGCATTCTCCGATTACGTCAATGTCGTCCTCCATATTCAGTATACGCTTCAGACCCTCCCTAAATAGCTGGTGGTCATCCGCTAATAATACTTTTATAATCGTGTTCTCTTTTTCCAAATGTTCCATCCGATTACTCCTTTCTCTTTTCTACGTTCGTCGGGATATGAATCACGATCTTGGTTCCTTGATTCTCAGCTGAATCGATCTCCATTCTCCCTTCGAGCAGCTCAACCCTCTCCCGCATGCCAATTAACCCAAAGTGGTCCTTGCTTTTCTGCTCCAGCAAATCGACATTGAATCCCAGGCCATTGTCCTGTACAACGATTTTGACCAATTGCGCCTGGTACGTGATTTCAACAAGCACATAAGTCGGGTAAGCATGTTTTGCAGCATTCGAAAGTGCTTCCTGCACCAACCGGTAGATGGCAGCCTCCATCGCAGAAGAGAGACGATGCTCTTTTCCCCGTGTCTCGAAGATCGTGCGGATTTTCGATTTCTCTTCATAATCATGCACGTATTTACGCAGTGTGGGGATTAATCCTAGATCATCGAGTGCCATTGGACGCAGATTAAAAATGACTTTTCGCATTTCCTCCAAGCTCGATCGAACCTGGCCCTTCAAATCTACTATTTCGTCCTGCACCATCTTAAATTCCTGCTTTGCGAGCATTCTTTCTACAATTTCCGTCCTAAGAACCAGATTCGCCAGCAATTGTGCAGGTCCATCATGAATCTCTCTGGAGATGCGTTTCCGTTCCTCTTCCTGCGCCAAAATAATTTTGAGACCAATGACCTGTCTGTTTTTCGCAGATTCGATGATTCGGGATACCTGCCCCAGCTCCCCGGACAAGTATTCCAATACCACGCCCATCTGAGATCCGATCGATTCCGCACGCTCCACGGAGCTCTCGACATTACGAACCCGCTTCTGCAGCTCATCTCGTCTTGCCTTCAGATACATTTCCTTCTCCCGGTAGATCATGAGGTCAAGCTGAAGCTGCGTCGCTTTCTCATACGCCTGCTTGATGTCCTCTTCCTTGTACCGGACAAAATCCCGGCTGACCTCGGTCAGCCGGATCCGGGAACGGCGGTAGTTCAGCTCCAGCTGATCTACCTTCTCTAAGGTTTCCGTCGTTTCTTTTAATGTCCGCTGCAGTTCATGATTGAGAGACGCGAGCTCCTGCCGCGACGCCTCCAATATTTCGAACATTTGGTATTTGCTGTCCTCCATCACTTTGATGGCATTTTTTATGACACGGTCGATGGCATCGGCTTGATAATCCACGCACTCTACTCCATTTCTAACGTTTCATATACATATCATACCATATCACGATTCGATCGTAACGGTCTTCGTGTTCTTGTCCCATTTTACTTTAAGGCCTAATTGCTCGGAAACGAGACGAAGAGGGACCAAAGTCCTACCACCTTGAACCATAGGTGCTACAGCCGCCGAACTGCGCTTACCGTTTAGAATGAATTCCTTCTTGCCGACCGTCAGTTCCATGAGCATGCCGCCCCTCAGGACACCCACCCGCTGAGCGGATTGGTTCCAGGTTGCTTGCCCGCCGAACGCATCGAGCACATGCTTAATCGGAACGTAAGTCGTTCCATTCTTCAAGATTGGTGCCGAATCAATTGCCACTTTCGAACCATTCAGCATAAGCGATTTTTGCCCAATGGTCATGACCGCTTTGCCTGTTGGAAGACCTTCATTCCCGGATAGGGACGGCATCGTAAAGCGGATATCGTCAAAAGATACAGCTCCTGTCAATGCGCGCTCATCCTGGCCTTCTTCCACGTTCACCACATACAACCGCTTCATCTGTGCCGGGAATGCAATGTTATGTCCGCTGAGATCGATGCTCAGTGTTTTCCAGCCGCTCCAATCAATTGCTTTTGCCAAGTCGACGTACACGGTTTTCCCATTATTGTCCTTGAGCTCGGCGCGCAGCCAGTTCAGGCTGTTATCTCCCTCCACATCGATGGTCATGGCCGTTGCCTGTGCAGGGATCACTTTGCCAGTTGCGCCATTCAACTCGGCGTAAGCGTACATTTTTTGCCCTAATCCGCCTGTCATATCATAGGTCAAGTTCAAGACTTTAGATGATGCTTTTGCTCCGCTGCCATTTTTGATCGCTGCAGCCCCGGTAACTGCCGGTACATTGGTCGTGAACTTCACCGGGTAATTCACATTCTCGAAGTTCTCCCATGTGCTCTCGCCCGCTGCCGATAAAATAACGACCGTGCTAAAGCCGTCATAGCGTGCGATGGCATAACCGACTTTCGTATTGCTGTTCACGGAGGATACGGTCAGGCGGCCGTCTTTTACGCTGCCTTTAAATCCGATAAACTCCCATTTCAGCGCACTGCTTGGAACTTCCAAGCTTTGACCATTGCCTGTTACGGCCGTCACCGGCACGGAAACGCTCGTTCCAGCCTGCAGCGGTGCGCTTGATACGCCGGTAGTCAATGCAACAAGATCATCCGCGCCCAGCACTTTGACTTGCATCGCAGCTTTCGTGCTGCCGCTTACTGCCGTCAGTGTTGAGGTACCCGGCTTTGTCGCTTTTATACTTTGTCCGTTGACCGCTAAATTGCCGTTGCTGGACTTCCAAGTCGGTTTAATCGAACCTGCCTCAATTGGATTATAGTAAGTATCATAGCCCTTCAGTTCATACGTGCCGATCTGGCCGATCAGGAGCGTGTTGCTTCCGCTTACTTTTAAGCCCTTCAAGCTGCCCTGAGGTGCCGTTGAGAACACGCCAAGTGCGTTAACGATGCTGCGCTGCGTGGTGCCGTATTCCGTATTGAAGGTCAGCTGCGTGTTCATCTCGGCAAGTGGACGGTTTACCATCGTTGTCGATCCTCCGCCGTCCAGGTTCATTCCCTTCCATACTCCAACCTTCGTCATGAAATCCTGAAGCTGCTGCAGCGTCATGCCTTTGCTGTTATCGTTGCTCTCCGTAGCAATTAGGTAAGCGTAACGCCCGTCTTTGGAGTAACCTACGGCTGTTCGTGCCCTGCTTCCTCCAATCGAATTCACGTTTCGCGAGAATGAAGTGGCCTTGCCGTTATCCACCAGAATCGTATGGCCGCCAATCATCATTTGGAGTGTAGATGGGTCCAGTTCTTTACCTGATTTTTTGGAAACTAAAGCATAATCGGCTTTCAGTCTCTGTCCAACTGCCAGATTTTGTTTCACGAACTCTGCCGCAGCCCCATGGGTTCGCAAAATGTAGCTTCCCTCCGGTATCGCTGTTGGCAATCCTGCCATTACTGAAATATCGGTGATGACCCCATCCGTTACCATAACCTCCGTTGGCGTTGTCGAGCTGTTCTTAGGACGCTCAATAGCCTTCCATGCGCTGGTGTAGATATAAGCTGAATTCGCATGGCTATACGTTGATCCGGTGCCCTCAGGAGCATAAGAGGTTTTGTTCATCCCCGCGAGTGGGAATGAGGCGCCATTTTCAGCTGTAATACTCCCCGAGAATGCAAACTCATCCAGAATTGGCGTTCCATCGTTCGTTACTCCAAAAGCATACATGCCTTTCAGTTCCGACGGGGTTGACATCAACTGACCGTTTGATACTTGAGCACCCATCGGAGCCCCTTCGCTGCCGGTATTAAAAAAGTCACCGTTAATAGCAGCAACCGCTCCGTTCTCCTTAGCCATTCCGCCCGTGCTTTGTCTCGTTGTAAATTGATTCCCTTGGCCTGTCATGACATCCAGTTTCACATACTTGTTGTTTAAGTCCACCCGAATGACATTAGCCAGCGATTTTGCGCCAGTACTGTTGATATACTGATATTTCATTAAAACCGCACCGGAAGTAATGATTTCCTCACCAAGCTTCTTAGCCGATGTTGATGCCGCATAAGCTACCGAGGATGTTGATAGATTCCCTATCACTGGTATTCCGCTGCCCAACACAGGACCCACCCAGATGGCCCCTGCCAATGTAATAATCAACCATTTCTTGCCTACACCAGATGTTGTAGACTTCAGTGTTTTCCCCTGACTAACCATGTAATCGTAACTCTCCCATCTCTTGTTCAACACGGATGCCGAACATATAAAGTCTCTAATTAATAGACTTCATTTTTGCGGAAAAGTTACGAATTTGTTATAAAAAAACACTTTCGCGTATCGTACACCAAGTCTTGCTAGATTTGTACCGGAATTTTTTAGGAGTCCATGTAAATCAATCCTATGTTACTATATTATTATGTAAAAGTAACTAGTTTGTCATAAATTATATTCCTGTTTTTCCATTTATTTAATGAAAATGCTATAACCACGATAGTTCATTCGCTCTTTCAATTATTTCATTTTTGTCATATTATCTGGTTCAGCTGAGTTGAATCTCTATTCATAATTAGAAAAAGAAGCAGAAAAAAGGCATGCACCGATTTTTTTCAGAAGAAAAATTAAATCAGCACATGCCTAAATTTTATATCTGTTACATATCTTAAAATTACCTTAGTTTACGCCAGCTTGTTCTTTCAACGCTTCCGCTTTGTCTACGCGCTCCCAAGGAAGATCGAGATCCGTACGTCCAAAATGTCCGTAAGCAGCGGTTTGTTTGTAGATCGGACGACGAAGATCCAGCATACGGATGATTCCAGCCGGACGCAGGTCGAAGTTGTTACGCACAAGCTCAACCAGCTTCTCTTCGCTCACTTTACCTGTTCCGTAAGTATCTACACTAATCGACACTGGGTTAGCGACACCAATAGCGTAAGCCAATTGAATTTCGCACTTGTCCGCAAGTCCTGCAGCAACCAGGTTTTTAGCCACGTAGCGAGCCGCGTAAGCAGCGGAACGGTCAACCTTTGTAGGATCCTTACCGGAAAATGCACCGCCGCCATGACGAGCGTAGCCGCCATAGGTGTCCACGATGATTTTGCGGCCTGTCAGACCAGCGTCCCCTTGTGGTCCACCGATTACGAAACGGCCGGTTGGGTTAATGAAATATTTAGTTTCTGCGTCCAGCAATTCAGCCGGTACGACAGGAAGAATAACTTGTTCTTTAATATCCTTCTGGATTTGCTCCAGTGTTGCTTCTTCGGCATGTTGAGTCGAGACCACGATCGTATCCACGCGAACCGGGGTATTGCCGTCATACTCAACCGTTACCTGGGTTTTGCCATCCGGACGCAGGTATTCCAGCGTACCGTTTTTACGAACCTCGGACAAACGACGAGCGATACGGTGAGACAATGCAATCGGAAGAGGCATCAGTTCTGGGGTCTCGTTCGTTGCAAAACCAAACATCAGACCTTGGTCGCCAGCACCAATGTTCTCGGTTTCCTTGTCCACTTGGGAAGGATCACGATTCTCCAGTGCAGCGTTTACCCCCTGTGCAATATCGGCCGATTGCTCATTCAGCGATGTCAACACCGCACATGTATTGGAATCAAAACCGTATTTTGCACGGGTATACCCGATTTCCTTCACGGTATTGCGTACGATGGATGGAATATCCACGTATTCGGATTTAGTGCTAATTTCACCAATGACCAAAACAAGACCGGTCGCAACGGAAACTTCACAAGCTACGCGTGCGTTCGGATCGTTAGCCAAAAAAGCATCGAGTACCGCATCGGAAATCTGGTCACAGATTTTATCCGGATGTCCTTCAGTTACGGACTCAGATGTAAATAAACGTCGCCCTGTTAAAGACATGAGATCAACCTCCCATATGAATAGTATGTGATATATCAAGAGGTCCTACACAAAAAATGAACCTTTTCCGACAGGAAAAGGTTTGAAATGTACAATCCTCAACATGCATATTAACTTATTTGTTACCAGGTGTCAATCCAGTAAGTAAGCTGTTTTTCAAGGATTTTCTTGGGCTTTTCAATCATTTTAATCAAGAATAAGTTCCACTTGTAACTGAAAAACGACTACAGTCTACCGAAGAGACTTTGTTCAGCGTTTCGAACCAAACGTTTAGTGATCTCTCCACCAACGGATCCGTTCTCACGGGATGTTAGATGTCCCCATCCAGGACGACGGCTGGAAGATCCACCTCCGATGGTTCCTAACTCGGAACCAAATTCCGTATCGGCTCCATTGGAACCGCTACCATATCCCACAGGCAATCCAAACTCTGCTGCAATTTCGTATTTCATTTGCTTCAGCATTTCACGACTCTCAGGTACCACTTGACGGTTACGACTGCTGCGTGCCATGAAAATACACCTCCTGTATTGGTTTTTACAGAAGTATTATTTGTCGATTTCAAGGCACTCACACGTATAAAACGTTGTCACAACTGGCAATAATTATAAGAGGAATAAGCCGGGCAAAAGTCCTCGCCATACCACTCGAGGATGAGCGATATCAGCAGGTGTCTAACGCACTCTAGTTGCCAATCATTACTTAATGGTGTAGCCGCCGCGCACCATGACAATCAGATTGCTTGTCTGTCCTTCTTTCACTTGAATGCCGCGACCTTCACGCGGGAAGGAAAGCAGATGGTTCTTAGGCGCCACTTGACCATTCAACAGGTCTTTACCATCGGTCAGGTCTGCAACGCCGCTAGAGACTTCTGTGTAGATTACAGCACTACCTGAACGCACGATGAACTCCGTTCCTGCGTCAGCAATAAGGATCTTGCCTGGTTTCAACGCAACGTTCTTAACTTCGTCAGCTCCCTGGGATGGCTCAGTGGGATTTGTAGGATTTGTTGGGTTCGTAGACCCTCCACCACCGCCATTCAGCGCTTGCTGGATTTGTTGGTCTACGTAGCTCTTGGTGACGACCGGGTCGTCGGTGGTGCCGGGGGTGGTGCCGGCACCGGTTGCGGTGTTGCTGTATACTGCACCGATCCATATGCCTGAGCCAATGGCCAGGGCAGCAAGGGATAATTTCCAATATGATTTCATAAATTATTTGTACCTCCTCAGTTTCCTGCTTATTCTATTAATTCTATTGAAAATGCTAGGAAGATCAAGCTACAGCTCTTGTGGAACGCCCTTCTTAATGATGAAGGTTGGATTTAGTTAATCTTGAAAACAAAAACACACCGGAGAACATAATGTCCCCCGGTGTGTCAAAACCTATTAGGTTTTATTATTTCGCACTGTTAACATAAGTGTTAAGATTAGTTGTTGCATTGTTGTAGGTAACAGCTGCAGTCAAGTATTGACCTGCTACTTCGTTATCTTTACCAACATTAACTGTGAATGAGGATGTGTTAGTAGTGAAAGCAACTGGATAGTCGCTTCTGCCACCAATGGAAACATCAGCAACGTTAGCTACACTCTTATCCAAGGTAACAGTCACAAAACCTGTTTCCTTATTGTAGCTAGCACTGGTGATTGCCACTCCGTTTGGTGCTTGAGAAGAAGCTTCAACTCTATACTCATCCGATTTAGCAGCAGCAGTTTTTGTGTCACGAGCAACAATGTACTGAGCGTTCTCTTTCACTTTTACTGAAACTGGTACGTTCCGGTATTTAGAATCAAGAGTAACTTCAACTTTACCGTCTACGTTTTTAGTAGCGTACTCACCAACTGTAATGAGCTTATTTGTTGAAAGGTCTTTAATTTCGAGGTCATTTGCCATACCTGCTTCACTAAATTTCCATTCAACATAAGTTGAGAAGCTAACCGTAAACTTATCTACATCTCTTGCAGAAACACCTGTTACTCTTGGTGCTGCAGTAATGTTAAGAGTCATGTCAACATTGTTAGCATAGTTAGTCTTGTTGTTAGAGTATGTTTCAATCGAGTTGTTTGCAAACAAGGTAACACCGCCGCCTGTAATATCGGAGCTAGCTTTCAAAGTCACTTTGTTCTCATCATAAGTTACAGTGGCTGGGTAAGAACCGTTGATCAGGAAATCACCCGCGCTAGCACGTGCAATTACTTGGTTGAACTCAAGTTCAACTGTTCTAGCATCAGTTAATTTTGCTCCCAACAATCTCAATTCGTTTTGTGTTTTTTGTCCCAAACTTACAGGATCCCAGTTAACGACTTGGCCAGTTTTGGATGTGAGACCAAATGCAAACACTTTGGATACAGATCCATTTGGACCAAATGTAACTTTTGTTCCGTTAATGTACTCTGGGAACTGAAGAACTACAGATTTGCCATTATTAACTGCATCAACAATCACTTCGTTAGGCAGAGCGATTCTTTGAGTAGTTCCACCATTCTTAGTGAATTCGATATAGTAGTTACCTTTTTCTCTAACTTTCGAAAGATCCATTTCTCTTCCGAAATGCAAGGCAACCTTGCGATTTGCTTCGTTGTAATCAACTTTAGAAATACTTGGGTTGGTTACATCAACAGCTTCGAATGAACCGTTGTATTCGTCCATTACGTTTCTCAATGCAGTCATGTCTTCTACATCTTTAATCTTCAAGCTATAAGTACCAGCTTCAAGGTTGTTAAAGAAGTATACATGGAAGATTTTATTGGAAGAATCAGCAGGCACAACTTGTTTTACAGAAATTGTTTTGTCGCCTTTTTTAACTGTGTAGTACTTAATATCCGCGGCTTTAACAGCTTTGTCAAAACGTACTGTCAGTGCATCATTTCTTTCAACACCATAGGTAGCTTCAAGAACATGAGGACGAGTCAAGTCAACGCTTGCTGTAACTTTATGTTCTTTAACCGCGTTTGCGTTACCGGAGTAATCTTTAACTTCAACAAACAAGGAAGTTTCATATCCTGGCAAACGATTAGCAGTGAAATCTATTTCATATACGTTTGCTGCGATTTGAGTTGCTTTTCCTTTTTTCTTGCTGTCGCCAGACTTCCAGTAGAAGCTTTCTTCTTTAACGGAATCCGGATCGATTTCTTCATCAAAAGTTACAGTTACTTTTTCCAAAGTAGCGGAAATTTCAGTAACTTTCGGTCCTTCATTGTCTACTGCAACTGTGAATTCTTTAGTATCAGCCAAAGACTTCAGACCGGCATAGTCTTCAACCAGGGAAGCAGTCAGTTTGTGCGTACCAACAGAGAGTTCGCCTGTGTAGTTCTTCAAGATCACTTCTCTTTTGTTCTCACCTTGTGTTACGGAACCAACAAAAGCTTTATCATCCAATTGGAAGTTGCTGCTAGTTGGAGCGACAACAGGCTCAGAGAATGTTACCTTGATAACTTTAGTTCCAAGACCTTTCACTTCAGATACTGTTGGCAGCGTGTTGTCGGACGAAGAGAAGGACACTTCACCTTGTGGGATTGTAGAGCCTTGTTCGCCTTTAACATTCTTCACAACAATCTTGTATGTTGTTCCTTGTACGAATTTGCTGGATTCGTTCAACAGGATACGTGCAGTTTTGCCATCTTCCAATACAGTAATGGATTTGATTCCTTTAGAGTTGGAATCGATGACATAGTTGTTTTTGTCAGTAGCAGACGCTTTGTCAACTTTACCGTCGAATACAACGTCAACTTCTTTCAAGTTCGTGGAAGTTGCGGATTCAACTTTAGTTGCAGATGTTACTACCCAAGTTACACTTTCAGTGTACTCGTAGTTGTTATGTGTGAATTTCACTTCAGTTGCAGTGTTAGCTTTCAGAGGAGTTTCCAGTTCAACTTTCACGCTTTCGTTGTTAGCAAGTTTGAAAGTTACAACTTTACCGCTCTCAGTTACATCATAAGAAACCACTTTTGGTTTTTGTTGCGACAAGTAGATTGTGTAAGCAACTTCAACCAATTGGGAACGGGAAGCGTTAGCTTTAGGGTTTGTTTTAGCATCTACCAAACCAGCGTTGATTGCTGCTTGAACATAACCTTTAGCCCAGTCAGAAGCGTTGTTGTTCGTTTCTGTTGGAACTTCCAGCTTTTGAGCAGTAACGAGAACCTTCGCCATTTCTTGAACGGTAATTTTACCGTTGAAGTCGAAGATCATTTTCGTTGTGTTTTTACCTTCCATGATACCTGCAGCGTATACTGCTTCTACATAAGGAGCTGGCCATTTGTCAGCTTTGTAGTTTTTGTCTTTGAAAGACGCTTTGCCTTGGATTGGCTCAAGACCCATGATGCCTACCAAAACTTTCGCGAACTCAGCGCGAGTCATTTCTTTGTCAAGACCAGCAGTTCCATCTGGATAGCCAGTGAAGATACCTTTTTCTTTCAGTACATCAAATTTCTGTTGTGTGTTAAGCGCATCGTCACCGAATGCAACAGAAGCAAACATGGAGAATGCCATTGCTGTAGACAGTGCTACGGATAAAATTTTCTTCATAACCTTTTTTTCTCCTCCTTGAATCATCACTTGATTGTTTTCTTTAATTTGGTAGCTCTTATCACTCATTGTCCTGCACCTCCTTTCCCGAGTTGAGCATAAATCATAAATGATGTCTGTGACGATATCACAGAATCTTGTTAACGAGAGAACACTACAAACTAGAATAGATTCCTAATCCTACCTAGGTATTATACAACGAGTCCCATACTCCGTAAAGAACATTTTTCTAATTAATAGACAATCTTCTTGCATCGGATAATCTTGGGTTCCTCATTGGGTTCTACATTATAAACGTTTGATTTCTCGAAAAGTTGCGGTTGTTGCAAAGTTTTTTTAAAAATATTTTCGAAATCATTTTCGATTCGCATAACATTGGGTTCATTACATATTGCGACAACAAAAAAAGACGCCCTGTGGGCGCCCTTTGTAGAATCCTAGCGAATCTTCATAGCAAGCTGGATAATGCGTGCACGCATCTCCGGATTGCTATGCAGTGTTTCGTACATCAGATCAATTTCCGCTTTATTCGTACGATATGTTTTGTCATGTTTTATTGTTGTATGAGACCATTGGATCAACGCATTCTCAGCCGCTGTCATTTCGTTAAATGAATCATGAAAGCCTGTCTCAACAACGAGTCCCTCCATGACTTCCTGAGTTATCTCATCATGAGCGGCACGAGCCAGCTCAATCTTCTTCTCCATCACTTTGGCCTTTTCCTCGAACTTGGTCTTCGCCTTCATGTAGTCGAGCTGCGCTTTTGATAATATCGGCTTCATAAATTCATCTTCACCCTCTAAAAATAGTATGTGCTTCCGCTATTGTAGCGTATTCTACATGAAATTACAAAACAATAGATATTGGTAAACGGTTTCCTGGCCTCTGATAACACCCATAAGATCTTGCTAATTATGCCATAAATAACCTTATTCATTAAAAACCGCGCATTAAAAAACGAGAGCACTGCCAATAGAAATTGGGCATCTGCTCTCGTTCCTTTTTCCCTACAGTTTCTTCTTATTTATATAGCCTACAGCATTTTAAGTTTGCCCATCATGCGTTTCACGATCGTCGCCGTATCTGCACGATTCAGCACGGCATCCGGATTGAAGTTATACGTTGGTTTCTTCTCGCCTTCTTTCAAGCTATTCGCAACACCAGTGATGATACCGGCCTTACTTACAGCAAGAATGGCTGGGTAAGAATAATTCGATTTGATTTTGCCTACATCTTCGAACTGCTTCTGAAGTGCTGCTTTATCTTTTTCGATTTCGCCCATCTTCAGGTTCAGTGCGCGTGCAATCATGTTGGCCGCTTCTTCGCGAGTCAGTTCCATATTAGGAGCGAAGCTTCGAGGCGCTATGCCGCGAATGATCCCTTTTCTGGCCGCTGTCTCAATGTAACGGTAATCCCACTGCATGCTGTTGACTACACTTTCTTGATAGATGTCATCAAACGTCAGCTTGTTCTTATCGGTATCATAATCCAACGGAATATCGAGCAGCTTCACTATAATAGTAGCTAATTCACCGCGAGTCATTGGATCATACACGCCGAATGCATCCGTCTTGGATGCCTTCATATATCCTCTTGCCAGCATCAATTCAATATCGTTACGTGCCGTTTTATGCGAAATCGCATCGGAGTAGCTATAACGCAAGGATTTAACTGCGTAATACCCAAATCCCTTAAATGGTGCCGTAACAGTTTTCTTCTTGGCGTCTACTTTCCCGCCGATGTTGATCCAAGTTCCTTGGGACGGGTTATACCACCAAATACCCAGGTTGCTGGAAGCTGAGTTCACCAGTGCGGAATCATATTTCAAGGTTATCGTACCTTTTTGAGACAATTCCATCCAGTTCTGCGGAATCAAGCGTTGATGAAATTCGTTTCCTTTTGCGTAAGGATGAGCTGCTGCCTTTACGTTAAAGTCCTCAATGTTGCTGCTGTATGCATTAAGCGAACCCGCATCCAGCCAGTAAAGAGGCGATGAGTAGCCGTAATGGGCTGCCGGAGTGAAACGGAACGCATTGTTGTTATCCCCTGGAATCAGGGACAAGCGTCCATCCATTTCTACACCGTTCTCGATTTCACCAATTCGATTGTAAGCCTTAACGGTCCGTCCATCGATCTGATTGGCAATACCAAACAGAATGTCATGCTCACCAAGCAGATTGATTGTAGGCACTTCTGCATTCGGACTTGATTTTGCCTGTTGAAGCACCGTGCCTTTCGGCAAGGACAGGGACAAATCACCCTTGAATACTTTAACCTTACCTGACTTCGAAATATTCGTTTTAAACTGAGAGCCTTCGGTTGCATCATCCGTGTACGTTACAACGAATTGCCCGCTTGTCTTTTTAGTGCCTTGTTCGATCGTGAACTTGATGGTGTTTTTGCCATTTTTCAGGTTCTTAACTTCAAGACGGAATATGTCGCTGATCTCGGATTTCACCATTGGCGTTTTGCCAATCAGAATGGAGTCCGCGCCTTCAGCCTTGATGCTTACCTCTACAAAGTTCTGTTTCAGAACACCTTCGTTAGGAAGCCTAGGAGAAAGGACTTCGTAAGGCGCACGCTCACGCGTAATCTCAATGGTATCCGTTGTGGTAACCGACTGATAACGCGAACCGATGCTGATTGCCTGCAATCCTACCTCAGGAAGTGCTAGCTCTTTAAACACAACGCGGGCAGAGCTGGAGTTGGCTCCATTGACAATGGAATAGTACAGGCTGTGATCCGCTTGATTAATGGCATCCAATTGCGTCTTCAGTGCACCGCCAGAGAGCGTCCAAGTTCCTGTGTTGTCTTTGGTAAAGACTGCAAAGATAGATGGCGTAGGATGACTAAGGTTCACCGTAATCTCATCCGTGTATTCCACCTCAAAGCGAAGACCCAGAGCCTTTTCATATGTGTTATAGGCGTTCTCGGCCGTTTCTCTGAACAATCCATCTGGATCGGATTCTGTTGCGGAACCAACCGGGAATGGAATCATGTTTTTGATTACCGAGCGCGTATCGCTAAAATAGAGCAGAGTCAGCTTCGTCGAGATTTTCCCGCTCTTGTCAGCGACCACCAACGTATTCGGACCTGGAATCAGCTGCAGGAATGCAGCATCAGAAAAGCTAAACTCGCCGTTTCCGTTCACTGTCAAATCGCGAGTATTACCATTCAAGGAAATCGTAAGTCCTGATGTTCCCGTGTAGTTCACAATCCGACCCGTAACTTGATTGAAATCTGTACTATTCTTAAACACCTGATTGTTATACAAATGATAAATATCAATATAAGTGGAGGACAGGAACGTTACCGGGATCACCTTCGTATCGGAAACGCCCGATGCATTGCTGACCTTGATGATCAGGTTTTGTTGTCCTGAAGGCAAATTCGTAATTTTGAAAACCGTGTTGCCTCCATTATAGGTAAGTTTCTGGGCAATCGTGCCGCCGCCCTTGCTGGATTCAATCTCGACATTGCCTGCGTTCACTTGTTCGACCATCAAATAGATCGGAAGTTCATTCAGGACGGTGTCGTTACCGCTTGGAAAAATGGATTGGGAGGTAGCTGATACCGTTCCGCCACTCTCGGTTACACCGTATAGTTGATACACCTGCTTGATTGTAGGTGCATTGACATCACGATAAGTAAAAGGATTTTTCACATCGAAACCAGTGGTAGTGTCCTTAGTGTAAACAAAATACTCCCCGCTCTGTGTGATGCTAACCGAGCCAGTGGTTGTAAAAGGATACATCAAGCTGTTACCCAGGATGCTTGCTGCTCCTACGGTTGCCTGCGAGCTCATGATTGGCACCGTGGATCCTGTCGGAAATACGGATACTTCAAGAGTTGGCGGCACCGCTGGCGTACCAGCCGGAGGAGCATCCATGATAACATAACCGGAGATGACGCCGTTCACATTACCGGTTACAACGGTCTGCCCATCGATCTTAGTGTTACCGATCTGCAGTTGATTGACCGTCAGGGAGCCTGTCGGATGATAGACAACCTGTCTATTGATGGTCTGGGTTTTCGATTCCGAGTTCACGACGATCACCAGATCGTTGACACCCTTCTGCAATTGGATCCCTGCGGAGTAAAACGTATCGCCGCCGCCCGGATACATGGCCATGCCGTTAACCGTCACGCCTTTGGAGCCATTGGTTGCTTTTACCGAGATACTAACCGTCTGCGTGGTAACGACAACCGGCTTGGAAGCATTCTCTTCCAGCACACGTCCATCACTGAGTGCTACTTCATAAACAGCCGGTACATCGGAGAACTTGACATAAGCTGTGGCACTCATCTGCTGACCTTGCGTGCTCATACCCGACACGATGATTTTGTTAACGCCCTGATTCAATTGGACATTCAGGAATTGGAACGTATTCGCTGCTTCGTCCAGAATCGGCTTGACACCTGTTCCGCCCGTGGTTGTGTCATCGAAGCGTTTAATCTCATATGAGATGGTATTCGGATTAATGCCGTTATAGGTACCCGAAACCGTAATCGAGCTCCGGTTCTCCGGCGTTGGAGAATTCGGATCCGTACTTAGATTGGAAAAGTGAAAATACAAGGCTCCATTTGCAGCAGAAGCCGGTAATGCCGGAATTAGGGAAAAGAACATAGCAATGGCCAATAACAGGCTTGCTATTGTACGGAAATTTTTCTTCAACGGTTGTGCCTCCTTGATCATTCGGACGTTGGCGTCCGTTTTGGGTGTTACGTCGTTCACTGGGTCCCCTCGCTTTCACTGACAGATTGATTCTAGCGCATAGTTCATATATCGGAAGCGAGTGTCCTATTATTTAGCAAAAACCACAAAAAAGCCTCACCCTTTTTGGGTGAGGCTGGCATGTCCGATCCGGACACATCATGAAAAAGAATAAGTTCTACTTCGTGCGGCTTTCGGGATTTGCCTTCATTCGCATCCGATTGATCAGACCCAGAATCGGCCGTTTGGTCTTGCCGACCAGTCCGATAATTTCCGCACCGATCTGCATGAAACACATCATGACGCAGATCACGACGAAGGTGACCCAGTTGGCTTCATACATGGCAGCCGAAGATTGAATGACGGCCAGTACGCCGAAAAAGGCGGCAATCACGTAAATAATCAACACCGTTTGACGGTGACTGAATCCAAGCTCGCGCAGACAATGATGCAGATGTCCCTTGTCCGGAGCGAAGATCGGTTTCTTCTGGATTTTACGACGGATGATAGCGAAAAACGTATCAGACAACGGAACACCGATAATAATCAGCGGCGTAATGAAGGATACAATCGCAATCTGTTTAAATCCAAGCAAGGACAGCATGGCCAAACAAAATCCAAGGAATAACGAGCCCGTATCCCCCATGAAAATCTTGGCCGGATGGAAGTTGAAGAACAGGAACCCGATAATGCTGCCGAGCAGCAGCAGGCATAGCAAGGCAACGGTGGTGTTGCCCATCAAGACGGCCATGACCAGAATCGTGCCGATCGCAATGCCGGAAACACCGGCTGCAAGTCCATCCAGTCCGTCAATGAGATTAATCGCGTTGGTTACGCCGACAATCCAGAAGATGGTCAGTGGAATCGATACCCAGCTCTCCAGCATGGAGTACCGATCCTGGAACGGTATATTTACAAAGTCCACGGTAATATTAAATCCGAATACAACTACGCAAGCAGCTGCAATTTGAGCCAGAAACTTCACTTTGGCCGAAAGTTCAAATCGATCATCCAAGGCTCCGATCAATACGATCATGGAACCGCCGATCAGAAATGCCTTCATAAAGTTGGCATCCCGAGGCGACAGGCTATCCGGAAGAAAAGGAAGAACTGCAATCAGTCCAAGAATAAAAGCCAGATAAATGCCGAGTCCCCCGAGTCGGGGCATGATCCGGGTATGAACCTTGCGGGCATTAGGAACGTCAACGGCACCAATCTTAACCGCAAACTTCTTCACAAGCGGCGTTAAGAGCAGGGCGAGCGTCAGCGATACGATAAACCCGATGATGTATATCATTAACATGTAATCATTCGACCCCCAATAAAAGTCTACCGGTTGAATTATACTCCCTTCGGGTCCAAAAACCAATACCAATTTCCGGTGAAATCCCGGATTTCCCCCACAGAAATGAGCCGTTTAGCTCGATTTCGTTACGTTTTCTTTCTCGCGCAGCACTTTCACTACGAATTTCGGCAGCGCAAGCATTCTTTTGTAACGGGTGGGCTCCTTCAGAAGGCGGTAAAACCATTCGAGACGAAGCTTTTGGAATACTTTCGGCGCCCGCTTCAGTTTGCCGGAGATAATATCGAAAGATCCCCCGACTCCCATAACAACCGGAACTTGAAGCGCTTGTTTATGCTGCGCAATCCAAGGCTCTTGGTTGTCCGCACCACGGGCGACAAACAAAATATCCGGTGAAGCTGCCCGAATCTGATCAATGACGGCAGCATCTTCATCAGGTCCAAAAAAACCGTCCCGGTAGCCGCATATAATCGCAGCCGGATATTGCATTTGTAACCTTTCGGCTGCTTCCTGAATCACTTCGGCAGTGGTTCCCAGCAGAAAGAACTTCCATCTATAGGTTTCCCCGACCTTCAACAATTCATGTAACAGCTCAAAGCCGGTGACGCGCCCCTCCAGCGGTTCGCCGCCCACACTGGCGGCCCAGACGATCCCCGTCCCATCCGGAACGATGATTTCGGCACTTTGCATCATCTGTTTATATTCCGGTTGGTTGACGGCCGTCATCACCATGATCGGATTCGCCGTTATGACATGGTGGGGCTGCCTTGACTGAACAGCCTCGGTCAGGAATTTCACCGTATCTTTCATACTAAGCTTGGAAAAAGGAATCTCGAACACCGATACGGTAGGAAATGGATAGGTCTGTTTCATGTTTATCATCCTCTATGGCGTAAATATTGGGCAATGTGGCGTGCAGGCAGCGCAGCCTCTTGTTTCAATACGGATATCTGCTCGCCGTGCTCCGCCTTCCATGCCGCTGCATCGTCTAACAGCTTCAGCATCTGATCCTTTAACGCATCTGCGTCAAGTGATTCACTGCTTCCTGCAGGTTCGCTGCCCAGCCGCTTCAAAAAGTGATTGATTTTCGGATCATAGGAAATTCCGAGCAACGGCACACGCTGATTCGCTGCATAGATCAGGCTATGCAGACGCATGCCCAGTATCATATCACAACGACTAACCTCTCGCAGCATGTCCTGCGGCTGCTTCTCATCACGATAGAAACTGATAATCGAACCATTCTTGGAAATATCGCCAATGCCGCTAGCAATAAACTGCGAAGCCTCAAGATCATCCGGCTGATGAAAAGGGAGAAAGCGAAGATGTACCGGACGATGTGCGGCTAATGCCTTTAAACCTTCCGCAACAGCCTTCAGCTCTTTGCGTTCCGGATGCCAATATCGAACCGAAATACCGATAACCGGCAGAGATCCTTCCCCTTCCGTTTCGCGATTGGATAATGAGGACTGCACTAAAGGTTCTTCGAATGATTCACGATGTTCTTCTATAGAAGAAACTGATGCGGCATCGTTCTCTTCTAACCCCGATCCCGGGTTGAAATCAAGCTGAACATCCTCCCCCTCTGGCAGCGGCAAGCCCATCACCGGATCGGGTACGACGTGAATGGCTTCCCCTGATATTCCCATCGACTGAAGCAGTTCACCTGACTGAATGTCACGCACCGAGATGTAGGTGCATTTTCGGAAGATCGAGCGAATCATCGGATAAAACAGCTTACGGTTAACCGGACCTACGCCCTGCGCATAAATAAACGTCGGTTTACCAAGCCACTGCGCGATCTTGAGGACGCCCAGATAATACGGGATCGTCTTTGGGCTGGTAGCGTCCTGCAGCAAGCTTCCTCCACCGCTGATCAAACCGTCGCTGTCCTTGATTGCCTGTCGAACTTCTCCCAGCTTCATCCGGTGTATGGACTTTACCCCATAGGCAGCCGAAGTCCAATCCGGGTCAATGGAAAGTACCACGGGGTTGATATCAACTCCCGCAGCCTTTCCTTCCTGTTCCAGGGCGGTCAGGATGGATTTCAGGACCGCTTCGTCACCGCTATTGCTAAATCCGTAGTATCCGGAAATGACTATTGTCTTAGAAGTGGAGACCATCGTTTCCAGATCCTTTCTGCCACTTGCCATACCAATATCGCGATCAATCCGATAATCAAGCCGAGTCCAAGACCCAGTACAACGCGAATGGCCGAAATATAGAGTGGCGTGTGAATATGCGTGAATGTTCCGACCATCGACAGCTGCCCCATTACACCGATAATGAGCAGATAAACGGCATGACGGTATTTAAATGACAGGAACACGCCGAGTACCATCATTGGATGGGCAAGCAAGAACTCCTTATTACGCGGACGTACGCCAAACGTATTTTCCAGGAATGTACGGAATGCCATTTCGATCGACGACACAGAGCCTGCATTACCTGTACGAGTGAGATAGTACCAACCGACAATAGCCACAATACCGGCTGCGATAACCCATGTCAGCGAGATCGGTGCTTTAAGCAGTTTCAGAATAGAGCTATAAGTAGATCCCCCTCGGTACAGAACCACGTAGATTGCAATGAGTCCTATCGGCGCTGCAGCCAGCAAGCTCACGCCGCGGAACTGATCCAGAACGAGCATATAGGTCACATTATTCAATAACGCAACAACGATCGGTACGGCTGCAAGCGACAAGATCGTGGTCTTTATCAATAGTACGATCGAATGGGTGACTCTTCTGCCAGAACTCATGTCCGGTATGCTCTGCTGCGTTTCATTGACTTTGCGAATCGCCAGAATGACGGCAACCGTTGGAGCACTGATCGCCGCAAATAAAGCCAAGGCCTGTTCAAGCAAGGTCGGCTTCAGAACATACAATCCGGCACTGCCCAAAAGCCCGATCAGGAAAGCGGCAATCGTAAGGAACGGAATGTAATAGGAAATCATGAGCGAAATCAGAGCTATGGCTCCGACGACAGCCCCAAGCTTGAAGTAACGCTGCAAGGAAGAGTCGGTCACCTTAAACGGCTCTGCAGGACCCATGGTGAAGCCATTGTCCTCGATCTGCTTAATGGCCTGACCTGTACCTGTCAAACTGTCAATCAAATTATCCAGCGGGTGAGTAACGGATGCCTTGGTCATATCTCGGCTCGGCTCCGCGTTTAAATAGAACATTCGAATGTTACGATCTTTGGAAGCCAGAGCAAAACGGTCTCCAATAACCTCAGGCTCCAGATTAGCATCCCGCTCGCTTAAGGAATAAATACGGGTTACGTTGTAATCTGTTAAATAAGCAAGTTTCGTAAATCCTTTTTGAGGACGCTTGATATTCTCAATCGCCACGAGGCCGATGCCATGTTGGTTCAAAAGCTCGCCAAAGGAATCCAAGCTTTTCATGTCTGCATCATCATTGAAGCCTCTTGCGGAATCACCTTCAAACAAAATTCGTTTTACGCCGTTGTCCGCGAAGTACGCCATCAGCTTCTCCATATAGGCCTGGTCATACGGAAGACTGTCCGACAGACGCGGCACAATATTAAAGCCCTTCTCTCGCAGCATGCTTATGGTAATAGGGTCTGGAGACAGCGGCTTAATCACCGCGTTGGAACGCGGAGTTTCCAGCACCAACCCATCCACTCCACGATCGAACTGCCAGGATCTTACCGGAATACCCAATCTCGTGTAGGTTTCTTCGATAATGGGTTTAATTAAAGTCGCGCTTTCCTCGTTCAGGAATGAAACATACGTAAAATTCTCGTTCGGGGAGATCGTCGTACCTGTCAGATCAGCGACCTGCTGCCCGTCATATACCGATATTCGCCGCGATTTCACCAGCTCGTCCAGCGTGCTTTCATAAAGCGCCATACTGATTACGCCGGCTTCTTTCAGGCGATCCAGCTGCTCAGATACAAAATCCTGCGGCTTGGATTGATACGCCGCGACATCCAACAAATCCCGATAATCAAACACCAGCTCTACATTCTTTGATGTTGATTCTGTTTGCAGTCGGTCATAACCTACCGGCAGGGCCGCTGCAACGCCAAGAACAACCAGAATCCACAGCCACTTGCGGGCTGCTGTGTTCCAGCGTTTCCAATTCTGAACCACGAAAGTACCTCCTCATTGAACCTATGGAAATTTACGATGGAGGGCAACAGCTCTTAGGGGCCTTGCAGCAACCATCGTAAATTCCCTTCGTTCTCTTCTCTCATTCAATGTATTTATGTTTAAGCGTCTACCCGGGCCATGACTTGAGCCGAGAGCGATAGAATTTTGCGATTCGCATCGGCGAGGGATTCGCCGCGCACGGCAAAATACACTTTGATCTTCGGTTCGGTACCGGAAGGTCTCAGGCAGAACCAAGATCCGTCATCAAGCAGATACTTTAACACATTTTCCTTCGGCAACCCGTCCAGGCCTTCGGCATAATCAAGCACCTGCTTAACCGGCACGCCTCCGACTTCCCCTGGCGGATTATCGCGCCAATCGGACATCTTCGCTTGAATCTGGGCGACGCCATCCTTACCCTTGAGCGTCCGGGATTCCAGTGTCTCGAGGAAATAACCGAACTGCTCATACAGCTCCTGCAGGACATCGTACAGTGTCTTGCCTTGTCCTTTATAATAAGCGGCTGCTTCGCATATGAGCATCGAGGCCAATACGGCATCCTTGTCGCGGGCATAATTGCCAGCCAAATAGCCGTAACTCTCCTCATAACCAAACAGATACGTATGGCTGCCGGACTCCTCGAACTGGGTCATTTTCTCACCAATGTATTTGAAGCCTGTCAATGTATTAAAGACGGTGGCACCATAATACTCGGCAATCGCCGCCCCCATCTCACTCGTTACGATCGTCTTGATAACCGCACCATGATCAGGCAGCTTACCCGCTTCCTTCAATTGCCCCAGCAAATAGTGGATCATAATCGCGCCGGATTGATTGCCTGTCAGCACGACGTATTCGCCCTGGCTATTCTTCACGACAGCCCCCATACGATCCGCATCGGGATCCGTCCCGATCAAAATGTCAGCTCCCACTTTCTCGCCCAGCTTCATCGCGAGGGTAAAAGCTTCCCGCTCCTCCGGATTCGGGGATTTGACGGTGGAGAAGTTAGCATCCGGCTCGGCTTGCTCCGGAACAACATGAATATGCTTAAAGCCAATGCTCTTAAGCACGCGCTCTACGGGTGCTTGCCCTGTTCCATGTAACGGCGTGAATACGATATGGATATCTTCGCCCAGCTTGGATTTGATAAGATCCCGGTTCACGCTGACACTCGCCACCGTATCCGCAAAAGCCTGGTCCTCCGCTTCGCCCAGCCAAACCAGCAGGCCTTGAGCCTCTGCATCCGCTTGAGACAGCCTCTTAACCGCAGAGAAGGAATCCACCTCCTGTATCCGGGCAATCACGTTCTCTGCTTCGTCCGGTACCAGCTGGCCGCCTTCACGGTTGTACACCTTATAACCGTTGTATTCCGGCGGATTATGGCTTGCCGTGATGACAATCCCTCCGGTAGCACCCAAGTGACGCACGCTGAATGACAATTGCGGCGTTGATCGCAAGGATGGATACAGCTTCGCTACAATCCCGTTTCCGGCCAAAACCAAAGCAGCCTCTAACGCAAATTCCGGCGAGAAATGCCGGGAGTCATGGGCAATGACAACAGAAGGCTTGCCCTCCGCGGTGCCGTGAGCCTCCAATATATACTGTGCAAAGCCTTGCGTTGCGCGGCCTACCGTATATTTATTAATCCGGTTGCTGCCTGCACCGATAACACCGCGCAGACCGCCCGTGCCAAATTCCAGATCACGATAAAACCGTTCCTCCAGCTCTTTGGTGTCGTGCTCGAGTGAACGCAGTTCCTGTTTCGTCTCCTCATCTACATAAGGATCATTCAACCAACGTTGTACCGTATCGATTGTTCTCTGACTCATCTCTGACATGAAAAAAAGTCTCCCTTCCTCATCCAAACAAGAATAGTCTGATAATTACTCCTTATCCGCAAGAGCAAACATTATCTCTCCCTCGGCAACTACACGTCCATCCACTGTAGCGGTTGCTTTCCCTTTACCGATCATGCCCTTCAAACGAATGATCTCGACTTCCAGCCGCAGCGTATCACCCGGTACCACTTGCCCGCGGAAACGGAAACCGTCAATGCCCGCCAAAAAGCCCAGCTTTCCCCGGTTGCTCTCTACATTAAGAATCGCGACAGCACCGACCTGCGCCAAAGCTTCCACAATAAGGACTCCCGGCATAACAGCATATTCAGGGAAATGGCCGACAAAAAAAGGCTCATTGATCGTCACGTTCTTGATGCCGACCGCTCGTTTGCCGTCCTCAATCTCCACAATTTTATCGACCAGCAAAAACGGGGGGCGATGGGGAATAATTTCTTGAATCTGTTTGATGTTCAACATAGTATTAAAATCCTCCTTATGTACGTACCCGCCAAGCATAGCGTTTGAAAAGGGTTGTTCGTTCCATTTGCTGCCGCTGTGCCGCTTTCTCAAGCTGCGGGAGGTATTATTACGGCTGTATCATGCTTTCTCTTGAGGTTTTCTTAACGAATTTCAGATCATGTGCATAAAAAGAAGGATCTGCGGAAAAAATGATGGATATCCTTCACCGCTGCAGAAGTGAAGGTTTTAGATAAGGGGCTTTCTCCCATCGGACACTTGTGTACGAGGAGAGGGCCCTTTTACAAGTTTTTTGGGGTCCCCGCAAAGTATTTGGAATAAGCATCGCAGCATAGGCTCCACTTTGTGGGGTTATTTTATATACATCCGTCCATTGTCATGAAATGACAAAGTTAATACGCAAGTCCCATCCCATTATACCGTTTAACCCCAAAAAAAGAAAACTCCCTTAAAGGGAGTTTGGCATCTTATCTCAAGACATTGTGTTCACCTTGACCTCTCGTCACGGTGCAAAAATCAAATCAAAAACATGCTTCCATGTGCCCCATTCAAACACTTCACCGAGCTCCTGATCGCCGAGAACAACATATCCGAAGACCATGCCTCCGAATAATGCCAATACGAGCAATACAGGAATCATGATACGGACAGCGATTTTCCATCCGGATGTCTTGGATCGTTTTTTGGCGTTTGATTCACTCATGATGCCCACCTACCCTCGCATTGTGTTGGCAAGGTTCATCATGGTATCGCTTGAACTAAGCGCACGTGCCGTCAGCTGGTAGGCCCGCTGAACTTCCATCATTTTAGTCATTTCATCGGTCAAATTGACATTCGATTGTTCAATAAATCCGGAAAGCACCTTCGATTTCGGAGGCTCGCCCGGAGCCGACGGTGTTAAATCGAACACATCGCCTTCCGTCAATCCGCTTCCTACGACGAACAAGTTATCGCCAACAGCGACCAAGCCCTCCGGACGCTCAAGCTCAACCAGCTTCAAGGTTGCATAAGGAGCCGTTCGACCCGTTGGGGTCTCCACGATAATCTGCCCTTTCTGGTTAATGGCAACTTTCCCCTTGGCCGGAAGCGAGATTGGATTATTGTTCACGTCAAGTACAGGATAGCCTTGTGAATTGACCAGCAGCAGGTTGTTTGGGTTCCGGGCATCCGGAGATACATGAAATCCGCCTTCGCGGGTATATCCAATCGCGCCATCTCCCTGAACGGCAAACATAGCTTGTCCATCAATCATCAGATCGAGCGGATTACCGGTTTCCTTCATGGCCCCCTGCTCCATGTTCTGCACGACGGAAGATAGTCTCATGCCATACCCGAGTGTATAGCCAAGCGGTGTCGCGCGGCCCGTCCGGTCGAAATCCTTGTGATGCCGCTGAACCTGCGTCAGCACATCTTCAAAGGATCCCTCCTTTTTCTTATAACCAGCCGTATTGACGTTTGCTATATTGTCCGCAATGACATCCAATCGCTGCTGGAGGGCATTCATCGACACCATGGCGCTAATCATCGAGTTGTTCATCACTTACCTCCCGTGGGCTCACATTTTCATACAGCAGTTGTGCTGCCTGCCTACTTACAAACACAGCTTAGACTCGGCCGATCTCATTGACCGCCTTCTCCAGCGTTCTGTCGTAATACTGAACGATTTTTTGGTTTGTTTCATACGCGCGCAGCGCAGCTGTCAATTCAACCATCGATTGCGTCGGATCCACGTTGGACCCCTCGATGAATCCCTGGCGGATGACTCCGTTATCACCGGGTGCCATAAAACGCACTTCCCCGTCCGGATCGGCCATACGGAACACGCCATGACCTTCACGAATCAGTCCATGAGGCTCGCTCACGATGCTGACTCCGAGAATGATGCCTGTCCCATTGCCTTCTGCGTCCATGATTTCTCCTTGCTCATTCACTGTAAAGTTACTCGCCGAGCCTGTCAATACAATCGGTCTGTTATTGTTATCCAGTACCTGATAGCCGCTCTCGCTCAAGAGGCTGCCATTCGGGCTAACCCGGAAGCTGCCGTTACGGGTATAACGGGTATCCCCATTCTCATTCTGAACCGTAAAAAATCCTTCCGGCCGGTAGATCACCTCGCCGTTCTCATCCACGTATCTGCCGGAAGCATCAAATGGATAAGGTTGGCCCGTTGCCGGATTCTGTACTGTAAATGAGGATACCAACGCAAAGTCTGTTGACTTGCCCGTTTCACGGAGCGCGCCTTCCGTATAAAGCGATATGCTCTCCTCAGCGTAAACACCCGTGTTGAACTTACCCAGCTTCCGCCCCGCATTCGTCGAATCATTGCCGCCGATCATGGAGACAAGAACTTCAGGGAACGAACGCTGTACGCTGTTGGTTGCCTTGTAGCCTGTCGTGTTGACGTTAGCGATGTTCTGCGTCACCGTATTATGTCGCTGCTCCTGAGTCATCATCCCTGAAGCGGCTGTATATAGACCTCTTAACAATGAAGGCACTTCCCTTCCAAAATAGATGCGTGAATGGCCGCTGCGCTGACCGATTGTATCTCCAATCGCTGCTGTTCAGCATGACCATTGTATAAATTGCAGACCTATGTAGCTGCATCGTATGGATACAGATTGATAATCAATATCACGTTTCTATTATCTATATCGGAAGGTTAGAACTTTTTCTTTACGACCTTGTCCAAATTATCCAGCATAATTCCCGTTCCCTTAACCACACAATGCATCGGATCCTCCGCAACAAGCACCGGCACCCGCAGCTCGTCCGTTAACAGCTCGTCCAAACCATGAAGCAATGCGCCACCGCCGGTCAATATGACGCCGCGATCGATAATGTCCGCTGACAGCTCCGGCGGGGTCCGCTCCAAAACGGATTTGGCTGCGAGTACGATCGATGACACCGGATCCCACAGAGCTTCCTGCACCTCTGCCGAAGACACCGTTACGGTAAACGGCAGTCCCGATACCATATCGCGTCCGCGAATATCCATCTCAGCTTGTCTACCGCCTGGACGAACCGTTCCGATCGCTACCTTCAAATCTTCTGCCGTCCGTTCCCCGATCAGCAATTTATATTTATGCTTCACATACTTCGTGATCGCCTCGTCGAACTTGTCCCCCGCCATTTTAATCGAAGAAGCGGTGACCACATCGCCCATGGACAGGACGGCCACATCCGTGGTGCCGCCCCCGATGTCCACAACCATGTTACCGCTCGGCTGGAAAATATCCATCCCTGCGCCAATTGCCGCTGCCTTCGGTTCTTCTTCAAGGAACACATCCCTTGCGCCGCTGCGCTCAGCCGCTTCCCGGATCGCCTTCTGCTCTACCGAAGTAATGTTGGTCGGTGCACAGATGAGGATTCGGGGCCGGCTGTGCCAACTGCGCGCGCCCACGCGATCAATAAAGTACTTCAGCATCGCTTCCGTAATTTCGAAGTCGGCGATGACCCCGTCCCTCAGCGGGCGGATCGCCGTAATGTTGCCGGGAGTGCGCCCGACCATGCGCCGTGCTTCCTCACCGACGGCAAGGACTCGTTTGGTGTCGGTCTCAATAGTGACAACGGAAGGTTCGTCTAACACTACCCCCTTCCCCTTTACGTGAATGAGCACGTTCGCCGTTCCGAGATCGATTCCAATATCCTTGCTCAACATCATGAAAAGCCCCCAAAGTGTTATTTTATGGTAAAAGAGTCTGTTCGCTGTACCGAACCATCCTTCGACATAATCTAGCAATCGATGATGATCTTCGGCAAAACAGGTCCCATATTTCGATCCTATACCAGCTTTTAACATATCATACTTTAGGGGAGGGATTCAACGTCAATCTAGTGACCTAAGCCCTAAAAATCAGGATTTCGCCGTGGCCACCGGTTCGCGGTTACTGCCGGTTTTTTTGTACTTGATCTTGGTAGCTTCTCCGCCTCTCAGATGGCGGATGGATTTGTGGTATTCGAGAATGTGCTTCACCTGATCCGCCAGGTCCGGGTTGATCTCCGGCAGACGTTCGGTTAAGTCCTTATGCACCGTGCTCTTCGACACGCCAAATTCTTTGGCTATAGTTCGAACCGTATGCCTCGTTTCCACGATACAGCGTCCGATCTTAATGGTCCGCTCTTTGATGTAATCGTGCACGCTCCCGCCTCCCTACTGTGTGGATAGTTTGGTACATTATATGAGGGGCATGACGGGATATTCTCGGTTTCAAGGGGTGACAAGCTTACTTGGACCCATTTATTTTCTGGACATGCCCGTGACGGACAAGTCTAAAATGTCCAAAAAACAAGGCCCGGCAAGGGTTGGACTTGCCGTCCAAAACCGCAACAAAAAAAAGACAGGATCACAAGATCCTGCCCTCTTCAAGTGCGCGGTGGGCGCATGGCTACAAAGAAATGAAATTATTTTTGCGGAAGCACGCTTACAGGGTTGACCAGTTTCCCGCCCTCGTACACTTCGAAGTGCACATGGTTGCCGAGATCCTTCTCAAGCTCACTGCGCCCGGCAGTCGCGATGGAATCGCCCTGCTTCACTTCAGCGCCTTCCTTCACTTTCACTTCGTTCAAGCTTTGGTACACGGTTTTCGTGTCACCGGACGTAATTTCCACAACGTTGCCGTTAACCGGATGATTCTCGACCCGGGTCACTTTACCTGTCAGTGCGGCACGAACTTCAAACATCGTGTCATCCGCAGCAGCCAAGTCGATTCCCATATTCGGCGTAAAGGTGTCATTATACTGCACCATCGCCTCTTGATGCGAATCCGGGTTCGTCTCGTCAAAGTAAGGCTTGACGATACTTACCGCCACGTCGTCGGCTACAGGCCAGATCATCGATTGCGCGTTGGCCGTCACTTCTACAGCTTCTCCGTCATTGCCTTCGGTTGCAGCAGGCTTCTCCGAGCCTTGAACTGAATCCGATACGGTTGTTGCTTCCTCTTGTGGGTTCAGCATCTTTTGGCTGGCGTCCTGGTAGACCCACACGAGGGTTAGTATAATTGCCGCTGCTGCTAAGTATGCTGCCGGGAACACCCACCGTTTGGATAATGCTTTCTTCCACGAAGATGACGGTACCGCCGAATCTCCTTGCACAGTTTTAGGAGTTTCTTCGTGGGGTTTACTATTTTTGTTCTGTTCATTCATTTGCAATCACCTCAGTAACCATTGTTACCGGGGGCAACTCTTTTATACGTTATCTAACTATTATTTTTTTGAGAGGTTGTTCAAAAAGTCGTCTTTTGATCACGAAGTGAATCAAGAAGTAGTTCGGCATCGAATCTTGAATTCAGCCGGGCCTTCCAGTGCTCACGTACCCAAAACGTACGCTCCGCTCCTCAGGCCCTAGCTTCATTCACCCTTCTCGGTGCTGAAAATCCGACCTTTTGAATTTCCACTTAAAGAGAGAAGATTTGAAGTTTTGTCAAAAGAAATATTCGTATAGTAGTGCGCCAGAATCTCTTTCGCTTCATATCCTTCTCGGGCCATGCCCTCGGCCCCGTATTGGCTCATGCCCACGCCGTGACCGTTGCCGTAGGTCGTTATCTCAATCTCGCCGTCTTTCATATGAAGGGTGAATTGGCTCGAACGAAGCCCCAGCTTCTCTCTCACCTCGCGACCGGTGAACTTCTTGCCGCCGACCCGTACGCTCTCAATTCGATGACCTTGCGTATACGAGAGTACTTTCAAAAAAGAAGCTCCCCCATCCCCGCCTGCCGATACCGGTACGGCTCCATCCGCCAGACCAAGCTTTCCTATGAATTCCGAGCGGGGCATCGTGATCGTTGTCTTGTACTTCGGTGAAATCTGTTTATCCCATGGACTCTCCACACTGCGCAGGTAGGGAATCTCGTTCTTCCAATAATCCTCTGAATTTTCGGTATAACCGTTACTGGTGGAGAAAAAAGAAGCGGTAATCGGCTGACCCTCATACGTCATCACCACTCCTGCCGTTTCCTTTACCGCTCGCTGGAGCTTCGCCAGCTCGGCTTCCTTCCCGAGCCGCTGCCATTCCTTCGTCAGTTCGTCTTGGGCGATGTAAGCCTGGTGGCTGACCGTATCGGTCACCACGGCCTTGCCGTCCGGCACGCCGCTGCGGTCGCCGGAGGCCAGCCGCTGCACGATATAAGTCCGTGCCGCGATGGCCTGGGCCTTGAGTGCCTCCAGCTGGAACTCGGCCGGCATCTCGGCGGCCAGAACGCCGACGAGATATTGTTCCAGCGGCAGTTCCTCCACGGTATCCGTCTTGGTTACGTAGACGGATACCGTGGGCTCTTCCGCCGCCTGCGGCTCGGCGGAAGGCAGCGGGGCAGGCCCCGGCGGAAGCGGCTCTGGTGCGTTGTTGCCGGGGGCAACCACCAGCAGAGGCAGCGCCAGCGCCAAGGCCAGCAGCACCGCCACCGCCCAGACGGCAGGGTGCACCCGCACCCGCCGCCTTCCGGCGGCCGGGCGCCGCGAGGCAAAGCCGCGGCGCCCCCAGCGCGCAGGCCGCACACGGAACGTGCGGCCGCCGCGCGGCACGCGGCCCGCTGCCGCCGGCGCGAAGCGCTGCGGTTCGGCCGCGGAATGCGGGCCCTGCGGCATCGCCGCTGGCCCGCCGGGGGCTGGCGCGGCGCCGTGCGCAGGCGCGCCAGCGGGGCTTCCGGGCGGCGGCGTATGGGCCGCCCGCGTGCTGTGGCCGGACTGGCCGAAGGCGTCCGGCGCTCTCCCCGGGCCGCGGTGCCCGCGCGGCCCTTCCTGTATATCCTTTTTATCCGGATTGGAATCATGGCTATGTGCTTCAGTCGATCCGGCTTTCTTCTCAAGTTCTCCTGGAAAGTCCCACTTCAATACGGGAGCAGCCGATCCCTCGGATGGTACCCGGTATGATTGAGAATTTCCTTCCTTCAAATCGTCTCTTGAATCAATCGCTCTTTTTTTTCCTGCAGAATTCACATTCACCCGAACCTTTGAATCTTTCATTGCACTTCCCTCCTGTGCCTTTTCCCCTGGTATATACTCTTGTACATGTTCCTGCACGCTCTACTTATACTTATGAGACACGCGCATTTGATAGAACTATTCTAAGAGAAAGGACAAAGTCACATGGATGAAGAACCCAGTCACTGACTGCAAGCAAGCTGGCAAAGAGTCTCCCAGTCAACCGGAAACTCAACATAAGAGAATGAATGATAGCCTATGGTGATGCATTACAAAAAGAAGGAGCTTCGCCCTTATCGGCAAAGCTCCTTCTCCTATACTCTATTGTGGTCTATCCTGAGTCGCCAGATCCATCCTGTTGTTTACACCCAGGTAGGTTGAACTTTGAAAACTTTTGCGTCTTCTGTTTCGCCTGCCACTTTTTTCGAAACCTTCTCCGAGCTCTGGTCCTCCGTTGAAATACGCCAGATATCCGCGCCAAGTCCAGACAGCTTTTCCGCTAAATGAACATAACCGCGATCAATATGCTGTACGCCGCCAACTTCGGTAGTCCCTTCCGAGACGAGCCCGGCTAATATCAAGGCAGCCCCTGCACGCAGATCCGTTGCGGTTACTTTGGCTCCTTTAAGCTTAGCTCCGCCCGTAACGATCGCAGAACGTCCCTCAACCTTGATCTCCGCATTCATCAGCTGGAATTCATCCACATGCATAAAGCGGTTCTCAAATACCGTTTCCGTAACAACACTTGTACCCTCGGAAACCAGCAAAAGCGCCATCATCTGGGACTGCATATCCGTTGGGAAGCCAGGATAAGGCAAGGTTTTCACATCAACCGACTTTAATGGTTTGTCAGCGATAACACGAATTCCATTCTCGTCCGGTTCAATGGTAATCCCCATCTCTTCCATCTTGGAAATAACCGGTCCAAGGTGGTCCGCAATGGCTCCTTCCACATATACATCCCCGCCCGTGATCGCAGCTGCAGCCATGAAGGTGCCTGCTTCAATCCGGTCAGGAATCACGTTATGCTTGACGCCATGCATCTGCTCAACGCCCTCGATCCGAATCACACCCGTGCCCGCACCGCGAACTTTGGCACCCATCGCATTCAGGTAATTCGCTAAATCGACAATTTCCGGCTCTTTCGCCGCATTTTCGATTACCGTGATTCCTTCAGCCAATGTAGCAGCCATCATAATATTTTCAGTAGCACCTACGCTGGCAACGTCCAAATAGACCTTCGCCCCACGCAATCTGCCATTGCTTTTAGCTTCAATATATCCTTGTCCGAGGCTGATCTCTGCCCCGAGAGCTTCAAATCCCTTTAGGTGTTGGTCAATGGGTCTTGTGCCGATAGCACATCCCCCGGGAAGCGAAATCCGGGTTCGTCCACAACGTGCCAATAAAGGCCCCATGACCAGAAAAGACGCCCGCATCTTCCGCACCCATTCATAAGGCGCTTCACATGTCGTTATGTGCTCTGCATTCACACGTATCACTTCATCCTGATATGTAATGCCCGCACCAAGCGACTCCAATACTTTACTGATTGTAATTACATCGTCAAGAGGAGGCGCGTCAATAATAACACTTTCCCCAACTTCCCCTAGTAGAGAGGCAGCGATGATCGGAAGAACTGAATTTTTTGCTCCGCTGACTTTGACGCTTCCGGTCAGTCTTTTGCCACCGCGGACGATAAATTTGCTCATCATGGTTTCCCTCCGCGTCCATAATTTTCCTGATTGCGTGTGTTAGTGATTAGTTGTTGCTAATTCCCTAACTTTCATCTTAACATTAGAGATTTCCGCTAAACAAGCGATTTTCGAACTATTTATGACATCTGATTCGGTGTCCACATCAGGTTTCAGAAATCCATGATGCCACCTTATGAAGCATCTGTTATCCGCAGTATGGACCTACGAAAGGTACCATGACCGACCAGCACTTGTCAATGCATAACAATTACCGGGTGAACATCATAGTCCGGAAGTCATACCGTCCGCCCGATCAATTTCTTATTTTAAGTGTTAACATAATAAAATGCGTTTATTCGACATCTTCTCTCCAAGCAACCTAACAGAGATATAACCATTCATGCCGCAATTAAAACAGACGAGTAAAATATCGCCAAACACATAACCATCATGCAACAAATGTTTGATTACTAGCTGCAGCACCTCGTGTTATGTATGACGCTCATTCTCTGCGTTAAAACATATATCGGATCATTTGACTCCATGTAATATAGTCAATTAGGAATTCAGCCACGAATCGTCCAAGCACCACCGCCAGCAGCAAATGCAGCAGCTTTCCCTGCGGCCCTTTTGGATGACGGACAATCAAATCCAGCTTCAGTTGTTGTAATGCCCACCAAGCCAGTGCGATACAGATCAGCGAAATGACAATAGACAACAACCCGTTAACACCTACAGCACTGATTGAATTAGATAAATCCTGGTTCATACTCCCTCCTCCTTCATAAATTATCCTGCCCTTTCAGGACCGACTCTTCTATAATACTTGGCTGGAGGCTAAGAATCCAGCACTTTCTATACGACATTTCCTCGGAAATAATAAAGTTTATCGACAACTTCCCAAAACGATCATATATGCGCTATTAGATGAAGTCTAAATTTCCATTTATTACACTCGAAAAATACATCCAGTAGCCAGAATCATAGTATAGTTTTATATCTCGAACTTCTATTTATACCGATGATATAACAAAAAAATGCCCAGTCTTTGAAAATAATAATGTTCACAGACCAGGTATAGCTGAATAGGGGCACGAAAGATGAATATTTATGCATCAAATAAATCTATGCCTCTGGTCCTTTCTATGAGTAATCGATGCCTGTGGACCCAGTAATGCCACCAATCAAAGTTGTATATCATCAGCCCCATTGTCCCAATAGAATATCCACCCTATATGTGATTTAGGATGTGAGATAGACATATAAGATCCCCTCCTTCTCCTTTTAATGCCGGGTAATACACCTTAAATCGAGCACTTTCATAACAAATATGGGTTTTCAACTCCTAGAATAGAGCACAAAAAAAGACAGCTTGGCTGTATCATTACAGCAAGCTGTCTTCGTTCACCTTATTAGTTCCGCGTCACTTTAATCCGGTTCATCGCTCTTTGCAGAGCCATTTCGGCGCGACGATGGTCGACTTCATCTTGTCTTCCCTTCGCATTCAGGCGGGTCTCAGCCCTTTCCTTCGCGGCTTCCGCACGCTCCAAATCGATTTCTTCCGCTTTCTCTGCGCTTTCCGCCAGGATGACAATCTTATCTTTACGGACTTCGACGAAACCGCCTTGTACCGCAAACGGGGTTCTCTGGTTGCCAATCTTCACATAAACTGGCGCTATCTGAAGCGGCGTAACGAAGGAAATATGACCTGGCAAAATACCCAGCTCTCCCTCGACCCCACGCACCGTAACACTGTTCACCTGCTCAGAGTAGACCAGGCGGTCCGGCGTTACGATTTCCAACAAAATGGTGCTCACTTCCATCCCTCCTCACCGTTTTCCGCAGAAAACTCGCGCAGCAGACCTCACAGTCTCACTAGAAGCACTGTTCCGGTCTGCCGATCACGGAGCGTCAGCTTACAATGTTTTTGCTTTTTCAACTGCCTCTTCAATCGTACCTACGAACAGGAAAGCCGCTTCCGGAAGGTGGTCATGCTTGCCTTCCAAGATCTCTTTAAAGCTGCGTACAGTTTCTTTAACCGGTACATATTTACCCGGGATGCCGTTAAACTGCTCGGCAACGTGGAAAGCTTGGGAAAGGAAACGTTGAACACGACGAGCACGTCCAACAATCGCTTTATCTTCCTCGCTCAGCTCATCCATACCGAGAATCGCGATGATATCTTGAAGCTCGTTATAGCGAGCCAAAATTTTCTTAACGCCTTGAGCAACATTATAGTGCTCTTCGCCCACGATTTCCGGAGCCAAGATACGGGAACTGGATGCAAGCGGATCTACCGCAGGATAGATACCCATCTCGGAAATTTTACGCTCCAGATTTGTCGTTGCGTCCAAGTGAGCAAACGTTGTAGCCGGAGCCGGATCCGTATAGTCATCCGCCGGTACATAGATAGCCTGGATGGATGTAACGGAACCTTTTTTGGTAGAGGTAATCCGCTCCTGCAAGCGTCCCATTTCGGATGCCAGCGTTGGTTGGTAACCTACCGCGGAAGGCATACGACCCAGAAGGGCGGATACTTCGGAACCCGCTTGAGTAAAGCGGAAGATGTTATCGATAAAGAGAAGTACGTCTTTACCTTCTTGATCACGGAAATATTCCGCCATCGTCAAACCAGTCAATGCTACGCGAAGACGGGCACCCGGAGGCTCGTTCATTTGACCGAATACCATCGCGGTTTTGTTGATAACACCGGAATCACTCATCTCGTGGTAAAGGTCATTACCTTCACGAGTACGCTCACCTACGCCGGCAAATACGGAAATACCGCCGTGTTCTTGGGCGATGTTGTTGATCAATTCCTGGATCGCAACGGTTTTACCTACGCCGGCACCACCAAAGAGACCGATCTTACCGCCTTTTTGGTATGGAGCAAGCAAGTCGATGACTTTAATACCCGTTTCAAGCATTTCTGCTTGCGTAGAAAGCTCATCATAAGCAGGAGCTTCACGGTGGATCGGGTTATTAATTTCGGATACTACGGCACCTGCATTATCGATCGGCTCACCCAATACGTTAAATACACGGCCAAGTGTAGCGGAACCTACAGGGACCGTAATCGGTCTGCCCAAATCCACGGCTTCGATACCGCGAACGAGACCATCCGTGGATGACATCGCGATACAACGAACCAGATTATCACCCAAATGATTGGATACTTCCAAAGTCAAATCAACCGAGCGGCCGCCTTCCAGCGTAGCTTCAATCTTGACAGCATTAAAAATCTCGGGAAGATGACCGCGCTCAAATTCAATGTCAACTACAGCACCTGTAATGCTGACAACGCGTCCTTTTTTCATTGATTCGTTTTCCCTCCTACCCGCTCACCTCTAGCGGTGAACGATGATCGTAAAAGCGGCTTATTCATGACATGGCCGCATATCCGTTAAATACTAAGTTAAGAATTCGGACCGTGCATTATTGCTGAGCGTTTGCTCCGCCCACAATCTCGGAAATTTCCTGAGTAATGGCAGCCTGACGAGCACGGTTGTAAGTAAGGTTCAACTCGTTGATCATCTTGCTTGCATTCTTCGTTGCGGCTCCCATAGCAGTCATCTTCGCACCCAGCTCACTTGCCTTCGCATTCAGCATCGCACTGAAAATCAATGTTTCCGCATATTTCGGAAGCAGTACCTCAAGCACGCCTTCAGGGGACGGTTCATACTCATAACCCGTCAGGTTCTCAGCGCTGCCGATGTTCTCCATGGGCAGAAGCTTGGAGATCTCCTGGAGCTGAGTCAAAGCATTCACGAATTGGTTGTAACACACGTATAACTCATCAATCTGACCCAGCTCGTATTGATGAACCGCCGCGTTAGCGATGGTCTTAATGTCTGCATAGGTCGGACTATCGGATAAATCGGTGAGTTCCTCCACAACCGGAAGTTCACGACGGCGGAAGTAATCCCGTCCTTTACGTCCGATTACAAACAGGCAATACTCATCCTTGGACTGATGGCGTTCTGCGATGAAGTTCGATACTTTTCGCAAAATGTTGGAGTTTGATGCACCAGCAAGACCGCGGTCGGAAGTGATCACCAGATAACCGGTTTTTTTCACTTCACGCTTTTCCAGCATCGGATGGCTGATTCCCTTGGTTCCAGCAGCAATGCTACCAACCACTTCTTTCAGCTTCTCGGAGTATGGAAGTGCGGAGGTTGCCTTCTCCTGAGCTCTTCTCAGCTTGGCGGCAGCAACCATTTCCATCGCCTTGGTGATCTGCCTTGTGTTCTGAACACTCTTGATCTGCCGCTTAATATCACGTAATCCTCTTGCCATGTTTTCACCACCTTAAAGCTTTGGCGAAGCCAAAGCTAACTTCGTACGCGTAGACTAAGCTTTGGCTAGGACCAAAGCCGTACCTTTTGTAAAAAATCACTTTGGTCACAGCCAAAGCTACATTCCATATGATGAAAGAGGATGCCGGGCTTACCCCGGCTCCCCTCCTATTACTTACCTGAGGAGCTTAAACCGAAGCGGCAAAGCCCTTCTTAAATTGATCGATTGCCGCTTTCAATGCGTTTTCGTTATCGGACGTCAGATCCTTCGTATCCGTAATGGATTGAAGAATTTCCGGTTTATTGCTTCCAATAAACGCAAGGAATTCGCTCTCGAAACGACGAACATCAGCAACCTCGATATCATCGATATATCCTTTAACGGCTGCGTACAAGCTAACCACCTGTTGTTCAACGGACAACGGCTGGTTTACACCCTGTTTCAGGATTTCCATCAATCTTGCACCACGGTTCAAACGAGCCAAGGTTGATTTATCCAGATCGGATCCGAACTGGGAGAACGCCTGGAGCTCACGATATTGCGCAAGATCCAGCTTCATGCCGCCTGCAACCTTTTTCATCGCTTTGATCTGCGCGGAACCACCGACACGGGATACCGAAATACCTACGTTAATCGCTGGACGCTGACCGGAGTAGAACAACTCAGACTCCAGGAAGATCTGTCCATCCGTAATCGAAATTACGTTGGTTGGAATGTATGCAGATACGTCAGAAGCCTGTGTTTCAATAAATGGCAGCGCGGTTAATGAACCACCACCAAGCTCATCGTTGAGCTTCGCTGCACGTTCCAGCAAACGGGAGTGCAGGTAGAAAACGTCACCCGGATAAGCTTCCCGACCCGGAGGACGACGGAGGAGCAAGGACAACTCACGGTATGCTGCTGCTTGTTTCGACAAGTCATCATAGATGATAAGTGCATGCTCGCCCTTGTACATGAAGTACTCACCCATTGCGCAGCCTGCGTATGGAGCGATGTACTGCAGTGGAGCCGGCTCAGAAGCCGAAGCCGTAACAACAATCGTGTACTCCAGTGCGCCATGACGGCGAAGCGTTTCAACAACCTGTGCTACAGTGGATTGTTTTTGCCCAATGGCTACATAGATACATTTAACGCCGCTACCTTTTTGGTTCAGGATCGTATCGATCGCAACGGTGGTTTTACCCGTTTGGCGGTCACCGATGATCAGCTCGCGCTGTCCGCGGCCGATAGGTACCATCGCGTCGATCGCTTTAATACCTGTCTGCATAGGCTCATGTACGGATTTACGGTCGATAACGCCTGGTGCGCTGCTCTCAACTGGACGGTAGGCAGCCGCTTCGATCGGGCCTTTGCCGTCAAGCGGTTGACCCAGCGGATTGACAACGCGTCCTAGCAGAGCTTCACCTACAGGAACCTCCATAATACGTCCTGTGCGCTTAACCTGATCGCCTTCCTTGATTTCAGAGTAAGGTCCCAGGATAACGACACCGACATTGCTCTCTTCAAGGTTCAGCGCCAGACCGAACACGCCGTTCTGGAACTCCAAAAGTTCCCCGGACATCGCGTTCTCCAGGCCGTACACGCGAGCAATACCGTCACTTACTTGAATTACCGTACCTACTTCAGAGACAGTGATATCGGATTTATATTCTTCAATTTGACTTTTGATTAAAGTACTGATTTCTTCAGGTCTGATACTCAACGTTTTCACCCCTATCTACTATGCTCGTCTATTAAAAGACTTTTCAAGACGTTCCAGCTTCCCGGCAAGGCTTCCGTCATAAAGCTTATCACCAATGACAACTTTCAGGCCGCCGAGCAAACTCTCGTCCACAACATTGGTCACCCGGATATTCTGATGTGCTAACTGCCCGAATTCCGAAGCTACCTGTTCTTTTTCCTGATCGCTAAGCGGGTAGGTGGAGTACACAGTGGCGTCCGCCAATCCTAAGCTCGCACCTTGTATCTTCACATAACTGTTCAGCAGTTCAGCGAACATTTCTGTACGCCCTCTGTCGAGAAGCAATTCGATCGTGTTCAATACAGGCTGCGATACCTTCCCTGCCAACGCCTGGCTGATTACGTTCATCTTCACGGACTGGGGAATATTCGGCGTGGAGATGAATTTCTGAATGTCGGCATCGCCTTCAATGGCATGCACAACAGCGCGCAATTCCTCTTCCACTTCCAGACCCTTCTGCTGCTGAGCCGCCACTTCGAACAGCGCCCGCGCATACCGCTTGGCTGCTACTGTATTTTGGCTCATGGTCTGCCTCCTACCTCTTTAAGGTATTGATCCACCAGTTCTTCTTGAGCTTTGTCATTCTTCACTTCCCGTTCAATCAGCTTGGTAGCGATTTTCACGGAAACACTGCCGATTTCACTGCGAAGCTCGTCGACGGCTTTCGTCTTCTCACTCTCGATTTCACGTATGGCATCCACTTTGATGCGATCCGCTTCCTCTTTTGCCAGTTCCAAAATCTGTTCAGCCTGCTTGCTGCTCGTTTGCTTGGAACGTTCGATGATCTCGTGAGCTTCTTGACGCGCTTGGTTCAGTGCTTGCTTTTGCTCTTCAACATAGACATGTGCCTGCTCGCGAGTCTTGGAAGCTTCGTCGATCTGGCTCACGACCAATTCCCGACGCTGCTCCATGATTGCAAACAATTTACCGAAAGCATATTTATGAAGCAGAACATACAGAATAGCAAATGCAAGAATTGAGATTACAATATTCTCCCAAAGTACTTCCATGGATGAAGTCACTCCTTTCCGTTAATGCGAATTGCAGTTCTTAACAAAACGAAGGCGCGGATGGCATCGGCCCTCCCCGCCAAACCGTTGTATTCTTATTAAGAAAACATGATCAAGAAAGCAATAACGGTAGCTGCGAGTGGAACTACCTCGACGATACCAACACCGATAAACATTGTCGTTTGCAACGGACCACGAGCTTCCGGTTGACGAGCGATAGATTCTACTGTTCTACTTACGATCATACCGTTACCCAGACCTGCGCCCAATGCGCCCAAACCTACTGCAATAGCTGCTGCTAAAAATTCCATTGATAAATATCCTCCTTAAATTTGGTTCAAATTTAGTTAATATAATATATCTCTTTCGAAAATTGCCGATATGCCGGCATGTTTCGGCCGAGCTTATTAATGCGCTTCTTCTTCGTGAACCGTGGTTTGTGCAATATAAACCATGGTCAAGATTGTAAAGATGAAAGCCTGCAACGCCCCGATAAATATACTGAACCCTTGCCATACAGCCAGGAACGGTATTCCGAGGAATCCCATCTTCAGGATTACCGTGATGAGCACCTCACCCGCGAAGATATTGGCAAACAAACGGATCGCCAGTGCGACCGGCTTGGCCAAGTTCTCAATGATATTCAGCGGTAAAAACACCGGGAATGGTTCAATATAGTGCTTCAGATAATGTTTGCGGTTCAGCTTCAGACCCAGATAGTTCATCAGGAAGAATACAACGATTGCCAAACCTGCTGTAATGGATATGTCTGCTGTCGGTGATTTCCACCAGAGAACGTGAGCCATATGGCCATCATGCAAGCCTCTTGTAGCTTCAATCGTGTGTCCGAACACCTCAAAGTCAGCAGGCAAGTCTGTGATAACGGCAAACGGCAATCCGAGCAAGTTCGCTACGAAGATGAATATAATCAAGGTTAACCCTAGAGAAATATAGGGTTTGCCCTTTTTTAAATCCATAGCGCTGGCTACGATGCCTTGCACAAATTCTACGACCCACTCCATGAAGTTTTGCATTTTGGAAGGGTTTTCGACAGACAGATTACGAACGGCCAGCCGTGCCATTACAAAGACTATAATACAAGTTACTAGCAACATAATGACGGCTGATAAATCAAGTCGAAATCCACCTAAATCAATAATCGGTGAATCATGCATAAGATTGTTTTCACCCCTTTCCAATTAGCGCTGATCAATTCTTCATTCTCAAACTAACAATAATGCTGACAGGAATCATCAACAGTTGGGGAATAAACAGGCCAATGATCGTCGCGCCGAGCGATACTTGTTCGAGCTTGGCTGCCATCATCACGATTAAAAACGCGATGCAAAGTCTTGTAACAAATCCAAAGCTGAACCGTCTGCGCTCCTGGCTCACGGCCAAGTCCACAAGCTGCCTCACTTTAATGGAAAGAAAGCGAACGTTGAACAAACCGCCAACGATTCCCAATACCAAGCCTGATATATCAGGTCGATATT
Source organism: Paenibacillus sp. FSL W7-1332 (assembly GCF_037969785.1). Classification (NCBI taxonomy): domain Bacteria; kingdom Bacillati; phylum Bacillota; class Bacilli; order Caryophanales; family Paenibacillaceae; genus Paenibacillus; species Paenibacillus sp. FSL W7-1332. The sequence goes on from NZ_CP150209.1 coordinate 6,972,393, forward strand.
CCGGATACATTGCCCATCCCAAAAACAAAGCAGATAATAAGAGTACTGTTACTCTAGTTACACCGTTCACAATGGATGTTGTCAAATCATTCACTTTGCGCCCCCAAATACTTCTTAATGAGAAGAGCGATATTCAAAATCCCTGTAAAGAGCCCTAAAACTGTTCCAATCGCCAACCAGTATCTGGGCCCGTCCAGCCATTCAGCCAGCCATCTCCCAGCAAAAAAACCAGTTACGATATATACAGCTAGCAAACCACCGCCCCCGCTAATATACAGCGCTATCAGCCAAGGGTTATCTTGACTTTTCGGATTTTTCATATAAACCTCTAATCCCAACTCATTTTACTGAATATAACAAGAGTTTGTCAATGAATCGATTTGATGGATTTACCGTGTAAAATCGGCGTTTTGAGCAGTCTAAATAACGCAAAACGCCGCGGTAACCGTACAGTTCAACTGTATGCTGTCCCCTTGCCCATCAGAATACGGTAAACTATACCTTTGTGAACATTCTGTGAAATTCTTCTGGACGCTCTTTTCGGATGCCAAAATGGTGCAAAATCGCATTGACAATTCGCTGTGAAGCTTGTCCATCGCCATACGGATTAGCAGCCTTGCTCATCTTTTCGTAGAGCTCCTGATCGGTCAGAAGAACCTTAATGCGTTCATACACATTTTCCTCCTGGGTGCCTACCAGCTCCAGGGTACCGGCCTCAATGCCCTCCGGACGTTCGGTCGTATCCCGAAGCACCAGCGTCGGCACGCCGAATGACGGAGCTTCCTCCTGCATGCCGCCGGAATCCGTAATGATGAAATGCGTATGGGTGTAAATATTGTTCATATCCACGACATCCAGCGGATCAATTAGCTTGATGCGCGGGTGATCTCCCAGAATGCGATGAGCCGGCTCTTTAACAGCTGGGCTTGGATGTACAGGATATACGATGGCAATATCCTCAAATTCATCGGCAATGCGCTTTACGGCTTCAAATATTTGACGATGCGGCTCCCCTTGGGATTCGCGGCGGTGTGCCGTCATCAGGATCAAGCGTTTGCCCTTCGCCCAGTCCAGAACCGGATGGGTATAACCTTCGCGCACCGTGTACTGGAATACATCCGTAGCCGTGTTACCCGTTACATAAATGCGGGAATCCGGCTTGTTCTCCTTGCGGAGATTCTCGGCGGACCAGTCCGTCGGCGCAAAGTGAAGATCAGCAAGCACGCCGGTCAGCTGACGGTTCATCTCTTCCGGATAAGGATTCAGCTTGTTCCATGTGCGCAGACCCGCTTCCACATGGCCGACTTGAATCTGCTGCAGAAAGGCTGCATAGCTGGCCAGGAACGTTGTCAGCGTATCGCCGTGCACCAATACAATATCGGGCTTGGCTTCACGCAGAACAGGTTCAAGACCCTCCAGGACGCGCACGGTGATCTCGTTGAGCGTCTGACGGTCCTTCATGACATCCAAATCATAATCCGGAACAATCTTGAACACATCCAGCACCTGATCCAGCATTTGCCGATGCTGCGCAGTAACACAAACGACCGATTCGATATGCTCAGGGTGACGTTGAAGCTCTAGAATTAGCGGCGCCATCTTGATGGCTTCGGGGCGGACCCCAAATATCGTCATCACTTTCACTTTTGACATGTTTGAAAATACCCCTCTTTGCTTGTTTTCAAATATTCAAGACGTACGAGTGACTGGCTTGGCTCTTATTTCGTGCCGTACAGCCGATCCCCTGCATCACCAAGGCCCGGTACGATGTAACCATGGTCGTTAAGACCCTCATCGAGAGCAGCAACATAAATGTCCACGTCCGGGTGGGCATCATGGACAGCCTTCACACCTTCCGGTGCAGCCACGAGGTTCATCATCTTGATCTGGGTACAGCCGCGTTTCTTCAGCACGTCGATCGCAGCGATAGCGGATCCGCCCGTCGCGAGCATCGGATCAATGACGATCAATTCCCGTTCCGTCACATCGGTTGGAAGCTTCGTATAATATTCTACAGGCTGAAGCGTTTCGGGGTCACGGAACAATCCGACATGCCCTACCTTTGCCGCTGGAAGCAGCTTCACAACGCCGTCCAGCATGCCCAGACCGGCGCGCAGGATCGGAACCAAGCCGAGCATGCGGCCGGAAATGACTTTCCCTTGGGTTTCAGCTACCGGCGTCTGCACGGATATCGATTCAAGAGGAACCTCCCGCGTAATTTCATAAGCCATCAAAGTCGCGACTTCGTCTACCAATTCGCGAAAGTCTTTTGTGTTAGTCCGCATATCGCGGATAAATGTAAGTTTGTGTTGAATCAACGGGTGATCACAAATCACCAATTTTCCCATGTCTGGTCCCTCCGGTTTGAGTACAAATGTTATTTCAATATGGGCGTAAATATTTGTGAGCTCCATAAATCCTGTCTATTATATCATTCCCTCTAGTCAATTGACACCTGCACGAGTCATGTTTTATTCCATGAGTTTTTGACCTTATAACGGAATCGGATCTTCTTCTGCCCTGAACCTAGGTTTTCCATTCTCGCCTATATTGATGCTAACCGCGAAAGGACCTGACTGGGAAAATGAGAGCATAGCAATCTGGCCAGAATGTTCATAGCTCCTAAAAGGACCCCACCTGCATCAGGCGGGGTCCTTTTATCATAGGCTTCTTACGCGAAGGAAACTGTGATTAATATTTCATTTCAGCATAGAGAGGATATTGATCGGTAAGCTCAGCCACCAAACGGCCTGCTTTTTCGAGCGTTGCCTCGTCTTTCGGCTGCTTCAATGTCATGGCGATAATTTTCGCGATGTTCACCATCGCTTGCTCATCCATACCGCGGGAAGTAACCGCAGGGGTACCAATACGGATACCGCTCGTTACGAACGGGCTGGTCGGATCAAACGGGATGGCATTCTTGTTCACGGTAATCCCGATCGAGTCCAGAACCTTCTCCGCGTCTTTGCCGGTGATGTCCAGATTACGAGTATCCACTAGCATCAGGTGGTTATCGGTTCCGCCGGAAACGATGTTCAGGCCTTCCTCGATCAGGGTATCGGCCAGCACTTTCGCGTTCTTCACGACATTCTCTGCATACGTCTTGAAAGACGGATCCAAGGCTTCGCCAAGCGCAACGGCTTTGGAAGCAATCACATGCATGAGCGGGCCGCCTTGGGAGCCGGGGAATACCGCTTTATCGATCGCTTGCGCCCAAGCCTTTTTGCACAGAATCATACCGCCGCGAGGTCCGCGAAGCGTCTTATGCGTCGTGGTCGTTACAAAATGGGCATGCGGAACCGGATTCGGATGAAGACCTGCCGCAACGAGTCCTGCAATATGAGCCATGTCGACCATGAACAACGCGCCTACGTCATTGGCGATGGCAGCCAGCTTTTCAAAATCAATAATGCGAGGATAGGCACTTGCACCCGCCACGATCAGACGAGGGCGATGCTTGAATGCCGCTTTGCGGACTTCGTCGTAATCGATAAGGAACGTGTCTTCTTGCACGCCGTAGGCAACGAAATTGTACAGAAGGCCGGAAGCGTTAACCGGGCTTCCGTGAGTCAAATGGCCGCCATGGGCCAGGTTCATGCCGAGCACGGTATCTCCAGGCTTCAAAGCCGCCAAATATACCGCCATGTTCGCTTGGGCACCGGAGTGCGGCTGAACGTTGGCATGCTCGGCTCCGAACAATTCTTTGGCGCGGTCACGGGCGATATCTTCCACGATATCCACACGCTCACAGCCACCGTAATAGCGTTTGCCAGGGTAGCCTTCCGCATATTTATTCGTCAGCACCGTCCCCATTGCTTCCATAACCGCTTCGCTGACAATATTCTCAGAAGCAATCAACTCAATGTTGCTGCGTTGACGCTTCAGCTCCAAATCCATCGCTTCCAATACAGCCGGGTCACTCTTCCGCAAATGTTCCATCATGTTCATATCCTCCCATAATCCATCGTTATTTTTTCTTGCAAACTTAAAACTACAAGTTGTCATCATTAAAAAAGCGAGTTCTCATTCGAATCAATCGCACAGCGTGGAATCATCCCTCTGCTCGAGTCGGTACACCGCACGTTCTCCGCCGATCAGCTTGGGGCGGGTATAAGCCGCAGTTACGCGCGCCTCCCCGATATAACGCTCGGTCGGCCGGAATGGAACCGCCACTCTCCGCAAATGCATGCCGATCAGCGTCTCGCCGATATCGACACCCGCATGGGCTTCAATCGATTCCGCAAGGCAGGGCTCCTTCATGCTGCGGTAAGCTGCAGAAGCCATCGACCCGCCCGCACCCGGAATGGGAACTGCCGCCACTTCCGTCAAGCCCAGCCGCTCGAGCAGCTCGCGTTCCATGACAAGCGCACGGTTCAGATGCTCACAGCATTGATAGGCCACCGCGAAACCGAATTCCGCTTGAACCGCGGCAATGCCCTGGAGAAGCTGCTGCGCCGTTTCAAGAGCGCCGCCCGTACCGATTCGGCGTCCAACCACTTCACTGGTGCTGGCTCCGATGACCAGCACTTTACCCGGGCCTAAATCGGCCGCTTCGGCCAGTTCGCGGACAATACGCGCTGTCTGTTCGTTCAAGGAAACCTTGGAGATATCCGTCATGTCACAGTCCTCCCGATGATTTTTTCACAGAAGATGCTTCAATCCCATATCACGATAGCCGCAGCTGTATTACGCGTTCACTTATCGCGATTCATTCTTCAGGTAACGCTCCTCGATGGCCTTGATCTTGTTCACGCGGCCGACATGGCGCTCGCCATGACTGAAATCCGTCGTCAGCCATGCGCTGACGATTTCGGCAGCAAGTCCGGGACCGACGACACGCTCACCCAGCGCAATCACGTTGCTGTCGTTATGCTCGCGCGTCGCTTTAGCTGAGAACACATCATGTGTCAGCGCGCAGCGAATGCCCGGCACCTTGTTGGCCGCAATGCTCATGCCGATCCCCGTACCGCAGATCAGAATGCCGCGGTCCGCTTCACCCGAGACGACCTTCTCGCACACCGGAAGGGCATAATCGGGATAATCCACGGAGTCGGAACAGCCGCAGCCCAGATCCTCCACCTCGTGTCCAAGACCCCGAATGACTCCCACGATTTCCTCTTTCAGACGAATGCCGGCATGATCCGTACCCAATGCAATTTTCATCTATGAAAAACCCCCTCGTATGTTCGCTTTTGCGTTTTAGCTTGTTTCATTATAACCCAAATCGGGCGCAAAAGACGAAAAAAGAGCAGTCGGCGCACGTATAGTGCTCCAAATGCTCTTTGCCCAGGCGACCGGCCGTATATTCCGATGCTCCATCGTGGTTTCATCCACTTCGTCGCCAGTTACACCGGATCATTTGTTTTTCACCTTCATCTTAAAGCAATACCATGCGAAAGGCAAGTGGCTTTTTAGCCCAATGGCAGGCTTTATATCTCTAAAAGCTAGACTTAGTTATGCCGATCCGCTTCCAGCTTGTCCAAAAGACGGAACAACGCCGTCCGTATCTCTGCGGCCGTCGCTTCATATTCCTCCCGCGAGCCTCCAAAAGGGTCGGAGATATCGAAGCTCGGGATGCGCTGACGCAGCTCGATCAGACGCTCCCGGTCACGGTCGCTGACATCGTGGCCCAGAGATCTGGCCAGCTCAAGCGCTGCATACAGACTATCCTGCTCCCGCAGATCGTCCAGCACCCGGCGGTCATCCTCAACAAACTCTTTCAGCGTGTGCATCTTGTCAGCGGCGTGCGGGAACTGCCTTATAGCATACTGCTTATGCGACTGGGTCAGCGTCAGAATCAGATCCGCCCATTCCACCAGGTTCGCGGTCAACGGCTTGGACACCAAGCGTTCCTGGATATCCTGGTCTCGCAGGATGGATTCCGCATGATGGGACACCGGCATTCCGTCCACGGCCGAGACGCCGGCGGACTTCGTTTCCAGCGGAATGCCCCGTTGTTTGGCAAGCTTTCTCAGCATGCCTTCCGCCATTGGACTGCGGCAGGTATTTCCCGTGCAGACAAACAGTATATTTTTCACGGTCCGTTCCTCCCGTTCGTAGGTTCTTTGGGGCTATTGTAACAAATATTGCGTCAAAAAATAAACATGGTGCCAAAGATAACCAAAATCAGTCCGCCCAGCATTTCACCGTACTCCCCCAGCTTATTGCTTACCTGACGGCCAAGCAGCAAACCGAGAATGGACAGCAAACCGCCCACGACCCCGAAGGAAATTACGATTAACAGCACATCATCCACAAACATTCCGAGCGAAACGCCTACCGAGAAGGAGTCGATGCTGACGCTAAGCGAAAACAGCAGCATGCCTAAAAATGCGGTAGGATGTATTCGCTGCCCTTCTCCGCCCCGCAGGGCGTTATACATCATATGCCCGCCCAATAAAAGCAGCAGCCCGCCGGCAGCAAGCCCTGTGACGTGGCCCAGTAACATGCCAACGTAGCGGCCGGCAAATAAGCCCAGCAGCGGCATCAGCATGTGAAACAACGCGATCATGAAGCTGATGCCCAGCATATGGCCTAAGCGCATACCGCCTCTCATTCCAACTCCGATTCCAAGCGAAAATGCGTCTAGCCCGAGTGCAATTGCCATCAGCAGAATCGCCGCAAGCTGTCCCGATTGGACAGACGCCTCCAGCATGCCCATTCCCCCAAGTCCCATGGTCTTGTACACCATATGCGGACAAGGGGTAAATGATGCCAACAGCGTTCATGCGGCTGCTTTAATTCACGTCGATGATGTGGTGTCCCGCGGCCTTCAGCAGCCGGTTCATGACGGCTGCTCCGAGGCCCTGCTCCGGGCACGCTTCGGCCAGGATGAAGGTTGCGCCTTCGTCATCGAACCGGCGCAGGCCGGCGTACAGCCGGCGGGCCGCTTCCTCCGGCGCGGCCAGGCTGCCGAGCGAGACGGCAATGTCTGCGCGGTAGTGACCGATGTGCTCGTCGAACGACAGCACGCCGGTCACCTCCCCGCGCCGGGCAGCCGCCTCAAGCTCGGCCGCGATGCGTGCCGAAACGGCGTCGGCACGCGGGCCCTGCACCACGCACATCGCACCCTTCGGTGCGTAGTGCGTGTACTTCATGCCCGGCGAGCGCGGCGCCGGGCTCTCCGCCTCCCCGGCGGCGCGATGCAGCGCCGGGTCCATGCGCACGCTTGCCGCAACGGCGGCAAGCTGCTCGGCCGTGACGCCGCCCGGGCGGAGCACCGTGACGGCGCCGTCTTCGCCGACTTGCACCACCGTCGACTCGACGCCCACCCCGGCAGGGCCGCCGTCGAGGACGCCGTCGATCGCCCCGGCCAAATCCTCCAGGACATGGCTGGCCAGCGTCGGGCTTGGCCGACCGGAACGGTTCGCGCTCGGCGCAGCCAGCGGACGCCCGGCCGCGCTGATCAAGGCTAGCGCCACGTTGTGATCCGGCATCCGCACGGCAACGGTATCGAGCCCCGCCGTCACACGAGGGGATACGGCACCCGGTTTTACGGGCAGCACCAGCGATAGCGGCCCAGGCCAGAACCTTGCCATCAACGCCCTTTCTGTCTCATTCACACGACGGACCAAACCGTCAAGCTGAGTAAGCTCCGAAATATGCACGATCAATGGATTGTCAGACGGCCGGCCCTTCGCGGCAAAAACACGCTCGACTGCTTCCGTATTACCGGCGTCTGCACCAAGCCCGTAGACTGTTTCCGTCGGAAAGGCCACCGTTCCGCCCCGCTCGAGCACCTGCCCCGCTTCCTCCAGCGCCTGCTTCGCCTCCTTCTCCAAACTCAAGCTCTCCCTGGAAAGTGAGCTCGATACATGCCACACCTGGGTTGAATTTGCAGCAGCCTGGCGGAAGCCGTTATCCCGCTGCTGGCTAGGTTCCATGCCATTCCCGTTCTGTTCCATTCCTATCCCAAACTTTCTGTATATGAAATATATAAACTCCAACGCGTGTGTTGCCTACGCCCCAAAATAAAAAGCGCTTTTCGTTCTTCAGTCCCGTGCCGGTTCCCATTCAAACCAGTCGCGCCAAAGAGAAAGCACTCTTCTAGAGGTTGTTCAAAAAATCCGCTTTTGATAAGAAAACCAATCGAGGTCAATTCAGAGCTGAGCGACCGCGATTCGGAAGTAGGTTTTCTTGCGATATAGAATTCCATCAACTCCGTTGATAACTTATAAATCCTATATCTAACACGAAGCGAATCAGGAAGCAGCTCGGCATCGAATCTTGAATTCATCCGGGCCTAAGCAGATGCTTTCGATGGCGTTTGCTGAAAATCCGACTTTTTGAACTCGCACTTCTACTTCAAAGTTTATCATACCCGATCAGGATTGAAAATCAACTCGCTTATAATCCTAGAACAAGCTTACCACCCAGTTCCAAATGCCAAGGAACATATCCCACAAGAAGAAGCGGACCTCCGGTTCACTGTCGCCTGCATTCTTCGGAACTTCCTCTTGGGAAGCCTCGCCGGCCTCTGCTGAAACCGTTTGGATACCTGCGTCAACAGGCTGCGCCGCCGCATCCCCGCTGCCACCATCGATGAAACAAAGCGGCGGGAACAAGACGCACCACCAGTTCTGCCCTTGACCTTCGCCTAACGTAATCCGCAGCGCATCGTAATCGCCAGCCGGATAAACCGTGCCCCCGTATAACTTCGTCGGGAACGGCACAACACCAAGCTCTACGGTGTAACTGTACGTAATCCCTCTTTTCTTCAACTCTTCACTCACCAATTGGCGGATTTCCGGAAGATGCTGCCGGGTTAATTCTTTGGCGTCTTCCAGGCTTTGCGGGTTCTCCAGCTGCAGGACCCAGAGCTGCATTTGCTCAACGACCGAATCACGAATCTCTCTTTTGACCAGCTGATCGGACGGGCTATCGGAATTCGCCAGTATGCGAAGTCGTATCGATTCCTGAGGGATCGGACCGCCAACAACGGAAGCATCAATCTGCTGTCCTTCCCAAGCCATGATGACCATAAACATACAGGATAAGAGCACAACCATTTTCTTCACGATAATACGGAGGGTTTCACTAACATTTTTCATCTCGGACAACCGCCTCTCTATGAACGAAACTCTATGATGCTATCAGTATGTCCGCAGGCAAAAGATATAAACGTTGAATCTAGCAATTTCGATAAAAAATCATAGATTGGTGCAGCATGAACCAAAAAAAGATGCGATCCCCAGTCGGAATCGCATCTTCGTTAAGATCGGTTATTCAGTTCGTCTCCGTGATTATTGAGCTTCCCGCAAAGAAAAGTTTACGCCTGCTTAGAAGCGGCCGGACGATAGGCATGCGGATCCGGCATATCTTCCTCCACTTCCTGGCCATGCAGCTTGACGCTCATGGCTACTCCCAGACTGGCCATGCTGATCACAAGGGAAGTTCCCCCGTAACTGATAAAGGGCAGCGTAATCCCTGTCAGCGGCATTAAACCGATAAACATGCCGATGTTCTCGAAGATCTGATATAGGAACATGGCCACGATCCCTATAATGAGAAACGGCCCCGCACGCTCCCGGGATTCCAGGGAGATCAGGATCAGCCGATGGATCAAGATGAAATATAACAGAAGCAGAATGGAAGATCCGATAAACCCGAATTCCTCGGCAATCTGCACAAATATAGAATCAGAGTACGCATAAGGCACCCTGCCCGACTGGATCGACGAGCCTTGCATGTAACCCTCGCCGCTCATGCCGCCCGAAGCGATGGCAAGCTTCGCATTCGTTGTATGATAGCTGGCCTTGGCGGTCGCCTTCTCCGGATACAGCCACGGATCAATCCGTTCCACCCAGTGCGGCTTCAGTATTTTCGATTCCAGCAGTTCATCATGATAATGAATATAGGCCTGAGCGCCGCCGAAGGCCACGCCTGCCACAAGCGCAAGCCCGATGAGCGCATGGGAGAACTTGACGTTTCCGATCCAGAGCAGCCCCAGCAAAATAACGACATAACTGAGCGCGTTACCCAAATCATTCTGGGCCATGACGAGCACAAAAGGCACGAATGCCAAGAGTCCGATCGGAACAACGTCCTTCCAGAAGGACAGCAGCGGTTTGTTTTTGCGCACCAATACAAAAGAAAGGAAAATAATCAGGATCAGCTTGAACAATTCAGCAGGCTGTATACTTAAACTGCCAATGTAAATCCAGCCTTGGGCGCCGTTAATATCCTTACCGATAAACATAACGAGGACCAACACGGCCAATCCGCCCAGGTAAATATATTTAGCATATTTAATCAACAACCGGTAATCCAGCAGGCTTATGCCAAAAAAAGCAATAAAGCCGACAATGTAAAAGGCAACCATGCGGAGATGAGAGCCCTCAAATTTGGTGTCAACGGTTGTGCTGTATATCGACGTAATGCTGATACCCATCATCAAAACCAGTACGAAAACAATAACGTAATCCATCTTCTTAAATTTTTGAAGCATGCTTTATGGTCCCCCTGTGCCCGGAGCTGATCGCCCCCGGTTTGCCTATACAGGCATATAACGATTATTCGAAAAGAAAGTTTGACGCTGCTTATCATTGCTATAGATGATATCCGTTAAAAAAGCCTAAAGGCAGCCTGCAATGGAGCGCGTTTCAAGGAGTATGCCTGCTGCCCCTAATGAATTATTCTAAAAGATTTCCTCCTCTAATACAATTCACGGGCCCTGCCTGTAGTTACCAACAAAAAATACAAAAGAGATGCTGCTTTCAATAGCATCTCTCTGATTCTACATTCCAATAAATCGAATCAAGCCTGTTTGGGCGGAGCGGAACGGTACGTTTGAGGATTGGGCATATCCTCCTCCACTTCCTGCCCATGCAGCTTCACACTCATGACGACCCCGAGACACGCCATGTTAATGATGAGCGAGGTTCCGCCATAACTGATGAAGGGCAGCGTAATCCCGGTCAAAGGCATTAATCCAATAAACATGCCGATATTCTCAAAGATTTGATACAGCAGCATGGCAACGATACCGATGATTAAAAACGGGCCTGCTCTGTCCCGACTTTCCAATGATATCAAAATCATCCTGTGAATGAGTATGAAATATAACAACAACAAAACGGAAGAACCGATGAAGCCATATTCCTCTGCAATTTGCACAAAAATCGAATCCGAATACGTATAAGGCACACGTGAGGATTGTACGGAGCTCCCCTGCAAGTACCCTTCCCCGCTCATACCGCCGGAAGCAATGGCCAGCTTGGCGTTGTTCGTATGATAACTCGCTTTTGCGGTAGCTTTTTCGGGTACCAGCCATGGATCGATCCGTTCCATCCAATGACCGCGGCTCTCCATGATTTTCGATTCTTTAATTTCATCATGATAGTGGATGTAGGCCTGGGCTCCACCAAATGCAATCCCTGCTACAAGCAGCAGTCCGATAAGAGCGTGCGAGAACTTCACATTACCGATCCATAACAGCCCAAGCAAGATGACAATATAACTTAGTCCATTACCCAAGTCATTCTGCACCATGACAACGGCAAACGGAATAAACGTCAAAAGCCCAATCGGTACGATGTCCCGCCAAAAAGACAACTTCGCTTTGTTCTTACGGATAAGAAGATAGGTGATAAATATGATCAGCACCAGCTTAAACAACTCCGCAGGTTGAAAATCAACGATACCGAGATTAATCCAGCCCGTGGCATTATTTTTGGTCTGGCCGATGAAGGAAGGCAGCAAAAGGGTTAATAACCCTCCGATGTATATGTGCAGTGCGTATTTATTCCATAAACGATAATCAATCAAGCTGAGCCCGAAAAAGGCTGCGAATCCGAGGATATAAAATATCGCCATCTTGATATGGTGTTTTTCGAATCCGGTGGTGTCGAGCGTGGCACTATATATCGATGTAATACTGACAACCATTAGCATCAACAGTACAAAAACGATAACAAAATCAATCTTCTTGAATTTCTGAAGCATGCTTTGGTCCCCCTGTGCCCGGAGCTGTAAACACTGATTTGCCGATTGAGGCCATGTAACGATCTGAACGACAACACCCCATTTAATCGGCTCAGCCCATCATCTATTTTAAAAGATATTCATCCAGAACACAATTAACGGGAAATTCCCAAGACATGCCTGTCAATGCCCGCCAAATCCGGCACCGTGACGATTTCCTTCCAGTGCCCTGCACTCCGTAAAAGCTCTGCCACATCCCCGGCTTGGCCCATGCCCAGCTCAAAGGCAATCAGCCGCGGCGGCGCTGACAGCAAGGGCAGCTGCTCCATCATGATCCGGTACGGATTCAAACCGTCCGGCCCGCCATCCAGTGCCGTTCGCGGCTCATAGTCGCGGACTTCGGGCTGAAGCCCCTCAATATCCTCCGCCGGAATGTAAGGCGGGTTGGAGACGAGGATGTCCGGCGCCATGCCAACGAACGGCTCCAGCAGGTTCCCCTGCCGGAACTCGACATCGGCATTCAGATGCTTCGCATTACGCGCAGCAACCTCTAGCGCATCAGGCGAAATATCACTCGCCAGCAAATCCCACGCCGCCTCCTGTAATGCCAACGTAATGGCAATGGCCCCGCTGCCGGTACCGATGTCTATGGCCTTTAACCTTTTTGACCGCGGAGTGAGCTCCCGTCCATACTTCAGCACCGCTTCCACGAGCAGTTCCGTTTCCGGACGCGGAATGAGAACCGCCGGCGTAACTTCAAACGGCCGGCCGTAGAACTCCTGCTCGCCGATAATATACTGCGCAGGGACGCCCTGCGCCTTGCGATTAATGACGTCCTCCAAGGCGTGGCGGCGATCCGCCGGAAACGGCTCCGCGAGCGCCATATAATATGAGGTTCCCGACAATTCCAGCACATGCTCCAGCAGCAGCTGCGCATTCCGCTGCGGCTCCATTACCCGCATGGCGTCTAAAAAAGAAGAAGCCTCCACAAAGGCTTCTCTTATGCTGCGCTGCGGCGTCAATTCAAATCTCGTCCGCTTCAAAGCGTTATACTCCTTTTTCCATCGCTTCAGCCTGCTCCGCAAGGGTCAGCGCCGAAACGATCTCTTCAATCTCCCCGTTCATCACTTGATCCAGCTTGTGAACGGTAAGTCCGATCCGATGATCGGTTACACGGCTTTGCGGGAAGTTGTACGTACGGATCCGCTCACTGCGGTCACCTGTACCTACTTTGCTCTTCCGCTCACCGGCATACTTCGCTTCTTCCTCTTGGCGCATCATATCAAAGATACGGGCCCGAAGCACCTGCAGCGCCTTCTCCTTATTGGAGTTTTGCGATTTGCCGTCTTGGCACGTAGCCACGATCCCCGTCGGGATGTGCGTTACGCGTACCGCCGACTTGGTGGTGTTAACGGACTGACCGCCTGCACCACTGGAGCAGAAGGTATCTACGCGGATGTCCTTGTCATGGATTTCGATGTCCACTTCTTCCGCCTCCGGCATAACCGCCACGGTGGAGGTGGAGGTATGGATACGCCCGCCGGATTCCGTTGCCGGAATACGCTGAACACGGTGCGCACCGCTCTCGAATTTCATTTTGCTATATGCGCCGCGGCCATTGATCATGAAGATCACTTCCTTGAAGCCGCCCAGATCGTTCGTGTTGACGTCCATCAGTTCAACCTTCCAGCCTTGAGTATCCGCATAACGGGTATACATCCGGTACAGGTCGGAAGCAAACAGCGCCGCCTCGTCGCCGCCGGCAGCGCCGCGAATCTCGATGATCACGTTCTTGTCATCGTTCGGGTCCTTCGGCAGCAACAAGATCCGAATCTTCTCCGCCAGCTCTTGCTCGCGCTGGGTAAGCTCCTCGATCTCCATTTTCACCATTTCGCGCATTTCGTCATCCAACTTTTCGCCCTGCATGGTTTTGGCAGCTTCGAGCTCTTCAATTACATTTTTATATTCAACATAAGCCTCATAAGCAGGCTGTAAATCGGATTGTTCTTTGGAATAATCCCTGAGCTTCTTGGAGTCATTAGCGACATCGGGATCGCACAACAGCTCACTTAACTTCTCGTAACGGTCCGCAAGGGATTGTAATCGGTCCAACAAAGGAATTCACCTCTCTAAGATATATTCCTGAAGATATGCCTTTTTGCACTCCATTTCGCATCACAATGAAGTGTAAACGACTTTTTATTTTACCATGAAACGACGCATTTGACTAGCAGGCAGTTGACCGCACGGAAAGGTTCTCCCCTTCAAAAAAACCACGGTCCCATGCACAAAGTGACATGGAGCCATGGCCTTTGAATACTTCAATTCCTACACATTGAAACGGAAGTGCATCACATCGCCGTCATTCACAACGTACTCTTTGCCTTCCAGGCGAAGCTGTCCGCGTTCCTTCGCGCCGTTCATCGATCCGGCTGCAACGAGGTCATCGTAAGCTACAACCTCTGCACGAATGAAGCCGCGTTCGAAGTCGGTATGAATCACGCCTGCCGCTTGCGGAGCTTTCGTTCCTTTACGGATCGTCCAGGCACGCACTTCCTGCACGCCTGCCGTAAAGTAAGTGTACAATCCCAGCAGACTGTAAGCAGCCTTGATGAGACGGTTCAAACCGGATTCTTCCAGACCCAGCTCCTCAAGGAACATCGCTTTGTCCTCGCCTTCAAGCTCGGCAATTTCGGCTTCAACCTTCGCGCTGATCGGAACCACGATCGCGTTCTCCGCAGCCGCGAAATCACGAACCTGCTGTACATAAGGGTTGCTGTCGGCTTCCGCAACGCCGTCTTCGCTCAGGTTAGCCGCGTATAGCACCGGCTTCAATGTCAGCAAGTGCAAATCGCGAACAATCAGCTTCTCATCATCGCTCAGCTCCACGCTGCGTGCCGGTTGATCGTTATAAAGAGCTTCCTTCAGGCGCTCCAGCAGCTCTACTTCCTGAGCATACTGCTTGTTGCCGCCCTTCATGTTCTTCTTCGCGCGGTCAATCCGCTTCTCCACGCTGTCGAGATCCGCAAGGATCAGCTCCAAATTAATCGTCTGGATATCGCTGACCGGGTTCACTTTACCGTCAACGTGGGTAATGTTCTCGTCTTCAAAGCAGCGAACAACATGAACGATGGCATCCACTTCACGAATATGGGCAAGAAACTTGTTCCCAAGACCTTCCCCTTTGCTCGCCCCGCGGACCAAGCCCGCGATGTCCACGAATTCAAAAGCGGTTGGTACCGTTTTGTTCGGTTGAACCAGCTCGGTCAGCTTGTCGAGGCGCTCATCCGGCACTTCCACAACACCGACGTTTGGATCAATCGTACAGAACGGATAGTTGGCCGATTCGGCGCCCGCTTGCGTGATCGCATTAAACAATGTTGATTTGCCGACGTTTGGCAAACCGACGATTCCTGCTTTTAAAGCCATTTATGTGACAACTCCTTATCAGGTTTACTTCTATATTTGTAAGTATTACACAGCTTCGGTTCTTACCGCCGAAGCTACTAATCGTAAGCTAAACAATCTTATTAATTATAGCAGATACCCGATAGACTTCAACACGAATATACTGCCATCGCTTTATAGTAGATCCCGCCAATCACCCCGGCCATTCAAACGCGAATCAGCCGTTGGGTTGACTTCAGCGCATCGATATTCCCGGCGCCGATTCCGAACATCGCCGTCCGCAGCTCCAACTCCACCTGGGCAAGCCGCTGATCCAGCGCTTCCACCGATTCGACGGCCGATCCCAGGAGTCCACGCCCGAAGCCTGCCAGATCGGCGCCAAGCGAGAGCGCTTTAGCGGCATCAACACCGCTTTGCAGCCCGCCGCTGCCGATAAGCGCACAGGTTGGCGCAGCTTCACGCACCTCCACGATGCATTCCGCGGTAGGATTGCCCCACCCGGCGAAAGCTTCAGCCGCAGCGCGGCGAACCGGATCCGGGCTGCGGAATTTTTCAACCTGACTCCATGAGGTACCGCCCGCACCAGCCACATCGATGAAGGCCGCCCCGATATTCAGCAGGTTCCGCGCCGTTTCACCATCGATGCCCCATCCGACTTCTTTAATGCCGACCGGTACCGAAAGCGTACGGCACAGATCCTCAATTCGCTTAAGCAAACGGCCAAACCGTGTATTCCCTTCCGGCTGAAACACCTCTTGAAGTCCGTTTAAATGAAGAACCAGCATGTCCGCCCCCGCGATATCCACCGCCCGCTGACAATCGTCAAGGCCAAAGCCATAGTTCAGCTGCACCGCTCCAAGGTTGGCGATAACCGGCACGCTCGGCGCACTCTCCCGGACACGGAAAGTGGGAGCAAGCTCCTCCTTCTCCACCGCTGCCCGCACGGAGCCTACCCCAAGTGCCCAGCCGCGCCGCTGCGCGGCTTCAGCCAGACGTCTATTGATCTCTCCCGTGGCCTTGCTTCCCCCAGTCATGGAGCTGATCAGAAATGGGGTTCGTACGGAAAAACCAAGAAATGCAGTGTCCAGCTTAATATCTTCAAAGTCGATTTCCGGCAGTGCGGAGTGACGGAAACGGTAACGTTCAAAACCGGTGGTTACCCCTACGGAGCCAACTTCTTCATTCAGGCATAAGCGTACATGCTCTATTTTTCGTTCGCCCGTAGGCACTTCCGGCACCAGCCTGCCCTCGGGTCTTTCCAAACCTCTGCCTGAAATGGTTTCAGCTGGTTGACCCGCGGTCTCTTTATGTTCTGAATTCATCCCGTGCCTCCTTATCCACTTCGCTTATCCTTTAGATAAGCCATATATAAGCATATCATTGGCATCAGGTTATCCCGCCTGCATGATATGCACATCATCCATTAGCAAAAATATAAACGACTCGGTCTTGACCCATTCTACCGCATGTTTTGAAAAAACAAACCCGAATATCATTCTACCCCGGCTTCCTAGGATCAACTCCGTCTCCATATCTCACACTTGCTGAATTGCAGAAACGAAGAGTGCGTCAGAACGGGACTTTCATGTTAATTAACGGTATACAACAGCGATAGGAGGATGGGCTATCTTGGGTTTCCGCCATTTCATTCATAACCGCAATTCAGAAAATCTACCTACAACCGATCCAGGCACGCTGCTCGTGTCAGGGAAACCGAATACCAAAAGCTCCCGAACGCGAACAACGATTTTCATCTGCCTTGTCCTTCTTATTCTATGGCTCATCGGCGTGATGATCTATCAGACTCATAAGCCACTACCGAAAGGGATCTCCTATGAAAGCCCGCTGTACCAGAGCGACGTTAAAATGTGGACCGACCTGACCTACCCCGGACCGGATGGTCAACCGGTACATGATCGCGAAATCGGACCGCGCATCGGTCAAATTATCGACGAATCCCGAAAATTCCTGGTTATCGATATGTTTCTGTTCAACGGCTACGCTCATAAAGATCAGGATTTCCCCAAAGTTAGCAAAGAACTTGCCCATCGCCTTGTTGCCCATAAGAAGAAATATCCCGATATGGATATCTTCTTTATTTCCGATGAAGTGAATACCGGGTATGGCTCCTATTCGCTGCCGGAATTCGAGGTCATGAAGGCTGCCGGCATTCATGTAATCATGACCGATGTCGACCGGCTGCGAGACTCCACGCCCGCCTATTCTGCCGTATGGCGCACATTCTTCCAATGGTTTGGCCAGTCGGGCACGGGGACACTCCCCAATCTGATGGCCAACGAAGCACCCGATATTACGGTGCGCTCCTATCTAAAGCTGCTGAACGTGAAGGCCAATCACCGTAAAGTCGTCATCAGCGAGAACACCGCGCTGGTCACATCTGCCAACATCCATGACGCCAGCGCGTTCCACTCGAACATCGCCTTCGAAACGAGCGGGGACATCATCGGGGATATGCTTGCAGCCGAGCAAGCCGCCGTTAACCTTACAAGCCCGATCAAACTGCCGGAGTATGAGCCGGGCTCAAAGCCACCTCTGCAGCCTTCAGGTCAAGCTAACGATGTCGATGTTCGTTATTTGACGGAAGGGAAAATTTATAAATATGTTCTGGAGGCCATCGAGCAATCACAGCCCGGGGATACGCTCTGGATGGGGATGTTCTATCTGGCTGACAGCAAAGTCATGGACCAGCTTCTAAAAGCTTCGGACCGCGGTGTTGATATACGCCTCATCCTGGATCCGAACCAGAACGCCTTCGGCCGGGATAAGATCGGCATCCCCAACCGTCCGGCTGCGGCCGAGCTCATCAAGAAATCCAAAGGGAACATCTCCATCCGCTGGTACAACACCGGTACGGAGCAGTATCATACCAAGCTCATGTACATTGCCAAACCGACGGGAAAATCCGTCATTACCGGCGGGTCGACCAATTTTACCCAGCGGAATCTGGCCGATCTCAACCTGGAAAACAACTTGTGGATAGCCGCACCTAAAGGTCATCCGCTTACCCGGGATCTGGACCGTTACTTTCATCGAATATGGTTCAACGAAGGCGCAGCCTTTAGTCTCGAAGCCGAGGCTTACCAAGGAGAAACGACATGGATGAAGAACATCCTGTTTAAACTGCAAAAATGGCTGGGCTTCACAACCTTTTAACAATTCCTTCAATAGTATGTATGTACTCGTATGAAGGCGGTCTAGGCCTGAATGGCCAACCTCCGCTTGGCCTACAGCAGAGGTGACATCAGTCGGGCGGCCGACTCCAGCAGCCGGGTCATGATTCTTTTTTTACGGGTATGGTTGCGATCGTATAGGAGGGCGGATTCCAGATCCTGCTCGAAATCGGATACCAGCCTGCCAACACTTTCCGTATGAACGAGTAAAGCGTTAACCTCAAAATTAAGGTGGAAGCTCCGCATGTCCATGTTAGCCGTGCCAATGGTTGCAACCTCGCCGTCAACGATCAGCAGCTTTGAGTGCATGAACCCTTTTTCATATTCATATACCCTTACCCCGGCGTCCAGCAGATCCGGAAAATAGGAATGGGAAGCCAGAAAGGGCAGCCATTTGTCCGGCTTCGACGGAAACAGAATCCGTACATCAAGACCGGACAGGGCAGCAACCCTGAGCGCGGTGAATATGTCTTCATCCGGTATAAAATACGGCGTAGCCAGCCATACCGACTTGCGAGCCGACACAATCATGGAGAAGAAAATGTTCTTCAGGGCTCTTCGCTCATTGTCCGGTCCGCTTGCGATAATCTGAACGGCACCGGCACGACTCTCCAGTAAATCCGGTGAATAATAGATCGGCTCACTCGGCTGCTCTCCCGTCATGTACTGCCAATCCTGCAGAAAGACAACCTGGAGCGTTCTGACGGCCTCTCCGCGAACAAGCATATGGGTATCACGCCAGAAACCGAATGCCTTGCTGCGGCTTAAATACTCATCCCCTACATTCAATCCCCCAACGAATCCGACACTCCCGTCAATCACAACGATTTTGCGATGATTGCGGTAATTTACACGGCTCGTGAAGAAAATCGTCTTTGGACTGCCGAATACGGCGACCCGTACACCCGCATCCCTCATCTCCTGCAAAAAGGAAGGCGGCAGCTGCAAGCTGCCAACGGCGTCCACCATAAACCGCACGGCAACCCCCTCTCTCGCCTTCCGAATTAATATTTCCTGGATCTGCGTTCCGATCGCATCCGGACGGTAAATGTAATATTCCATATGAATGTGATGCGCCGCTTGCTCCAGCTCCGTTATCAAGGCTGCAAATGTCTCCTCCCCGTCGGTCAGCACCTTGGTATCGCTCGAGAAGGAAATCGGCGTGCGTGCCAGGCGGGTAGACAGCTGAAGGAGCTGCTGCACTTCGGGCTTAAAGCAGGAAATGTCCGGGGTGTTCTTGCGGAGCACTTCGCTGGTGTATACCAGAACGTCCTTACGTGCCTTTTTGTCGTATTTTCTTCGCTTGAAATAGTTCTGTCCAAACAAAAAATAAAACACAAGCCCCACGATAGGGACTAGCGCCAAGAGCAGAATCCAGGCCATCGTGCTGGTGGGATGACGGTTCTCCATAAAAATCATGAAACCGATGGATACTACGGTTAGCGTGGAGAATATCCCGATAATGGTCCCGGTCGTCTTCCCGAAATAATCCAGGCCAAAATAATAAAACGCGAACAAAAGCGCGGTAATCAATACAGCCTGTATTCCCTTTCTCATATCGTATACCCCTTGTTCTTCATCGTTAATGTCTCTATGTATGTACGATGCTGGTCACACCATATTCTACATGATCTCCCCCAGGAACTAAAGACTGTTCTCCGCGAGCTGACAAGGGACCGACGCCCCAAAATAAAATATTGACAATGGTAACGCCATTTGTTAAAAATATAACTAACGACCGTTAGTTAGGAGGAATGTTATGAGTGCCGCCGATATTAAGCAATCCGCCCTTGCCCACTTTGCCAAAAACGGTTACGAAGGGGCATCGCTAAAACATATTGCAGACGACTGCGGGATCAAAAAACCGTCGATTTACGCCCATTTTTCGAGCAAGAACGATTTGTTTCTGCAGGTGCTTCAGGACGTATTCCAGCGTCAAGAGGAGTCGATGGTGGCCTATTTTCTAAACCATGCCGATTGGCCGCTGGAGCAGCAGCTGCACGGATTTCTTGAAAGCCGTCTCCAAGCCTATCGTCTGGATGATGAAGTGCGGTTCTTCATGCGAATGGCCTTCTTTCCGCCAAGTACGCTGTATGACGAAGTGATGGCGATGGTGTATCCGCTGCTGGATCAACAGGAGCAGAACTTGTCGAGGCTGCTTGCCGCGGGCTGTCCGAAGCATGGACGTATCATCCGTCATCCGCGCAATGCGGCGATTGCCTTTATGACCTTGGTGGATGGAATCCATCTGGAAACCGTGTACGGCGGGGAAGAACGGGCCATGAGACGTCTTGCAGCTGCTTGGCCAGTGTATTGGTTAGGGGTAACAAAGCAACGATATAACCACAAGAGTTAATGTCTCCTAATTTACGCATAATAAAGAGACTTAAGGAGAATAGGAACAGGAATCGGTAACCGTGAGGGGTTACTGTTGTTTTCATAAAAGGAGTGAACCATCATAATGAATCGCAACTGGATTTTTGTGCTGCTTGGTGGATTGGTTGAAATCATATGGGTGATGGGTTTGAAGCATTCCTCAAACATCTGGGAATGGATTGGAACCATAGCCGCCATTGCAGTCAGCTTCTATCTTATTATCGAGGCAGCCAAACGGCTGCCGGTCGGAACGGTGTATGCCGTATTCACGGGAATCGGTACAGCCGGAACGGTCGCGTCGGAGATGCTGTTCTTCGGGGAACCGTTTAAACTGGTCAAGGTGCTTCTGATCTGTGTGCTGCTGGCAGGCGTCATTGGCCTTAAGCTGGTTACGGCTGATCATGCGGAACCGGAGGTGAGCAAGTAATGGCTTGGATTGCACTTGTGTTTGCAGGATTGTTCGAAATCGGCGGCGTCATCGGCATCAAAGGCGTGTCGGAGCGCAAGGGATGGCAATATGTACTGATTTTGGCCTTATCTTTTGCCGC
This sequence comes from Paenibacillus sp. FSL W7-1332, assembly GCF_037969785.1. Classification (NCBI taxonomy): domain Bacteria; kingdom Bacillati; phylum Bacillota; class Bacilli; order Caryophanales; family Paenibacillaceae; genus Paenibacillus; species Paenibacillus sp. FSL W7-1332. The sequence goes on from NZ_CP150209.1 coordinate 6,993,838, forward strand.
CAGCTTCTCCCTCCTCTCCTACGCCATGACCGTACTGCCTATGGGTACCGCTTATGCCATCTGGACGGGAATCGGGACGGTGGGCGGCGCCATTACAGGGATGCTCCTGTTCGGTGAACCGAAGGAATGGCGGCGCGTGCTCTTTATCGCCATGATCCTGTGCTCGGCTGTCGGTCTAAAATTGATCAGTTAATTACTTTTGTAAAATTTCATAAGTTTTCAGAACCTAACGTAAAGGACGACCGTAGTAAAGTTGAAACGGTCGTTCTTTTTCATATATAATAATTCTTGACCCTATGGTCAATTCAAGAACCGCAAAGTTCTCAAGTGAGGTGAGCTATTGATTGGCTGATAAAACGGCAGAAAAACGACAGCAAATTCTCATCACTGCGATGCAGCTGTTTTCCGCGAAGGGCTCTTCGGTTACCTCCATGCAGGAAATCGCCGAAGTATGCGGGATGTCGAAAGGCAGCCTCTATCTTCATTTCAAGTCCAAAGAGGAACTGGAAAAGAGCATTTACGAGCATATCGCAAGCCGGATTAAAGATGAGATTCTCCGGGTCGACCACGATCCGCTTCTCGGACCCAAGGAGCAGCTGCGCAAGCAGACGGAAGTGCTTCTAATCCATTTTCTGGAGATCCGGGAATTTCTCCTGAAGCAGTTCCATGATCAGATGCCGGGGAAACCGCCTTTTGACAAGGAAAACATGCGACAGGAAATGCTGGGTGCATTGCAGTGGTTTAACAATAAGCTGAAATCCATTTATGGGCCCGAAGTAGAGCCATACACATTGGAAATCGGCATGTTTATGGGCAGTATGCTGGGTTCGTATATCCGCTTCCTGTTCATGCCCGGGTTCCATTTGAATGTGGGAATCACCGCTGATCACCAGATTCAGCTGCTCGATGATATTGTGGACAGTATTCTGCGCAGACGGCCCGAGCCCCTGATCCCGATGGAGGCGGTGGGGCAATTGGGCCAATTATGCCAAACCGACATTCGTACAACTCGTCACCCGCTCATCGTCATTAAGGCGATGAAGAATGAACTAAAGAAGATTCAGGTAGAGACGGATGTCCGGGAAGATGCAATGGAGTCGCTCCATATTATGGAGAAGGAACTGCTTGCCATCCAGCCCAGCCGAGCCGTTCTGAAAGGAATGCTTGCTAACTTGGAAGGGATCGAGGACCTTGAAGCATTGTATAAGGAGCTCAAGGGCACCATCGTTACTGTGCTGGAAAGCTATCTTACACCAGGTGGAATTATGCAGGAAAGTTAGTTTTAGTTAGAGACATAGAGTTTTGGAGAGGAGAGAGAATCGCCTAATGAAAGGAATTATCAATTTCTCGCTGCGCAACAAGTTTGCGATCTGGCTGCTGACCATCATCGTCAGCTTCGGTGGGTTATACAGCGGACTGACGATGAAACAAGAAACCATTCCGGATATTAACGTCCCGTTCTTAAGTGTCACCGCGATCTATCCGGGCGCCGCTCCTGAAGGGGTTGTGGAGGATGTTACCAAACCGCTCGAGACGAGACTTCGCAATATCGACGGCGTCAAGACCGTAACCTCCACTTCCATGGAGAATGCAGCCAATGTCATGGTTGAGTTTGATTATGGTAGTGATCTGGACAATGCTACGGCTGCTGTTCGTGAAGCCATTAACGAGGTAAAGCTGCCCGACGACGCTCAGAAACCTACCATATCCAAATTCAGCATGAGCTCCATGCCGGTTGTCTCCCTAAGTATTGCGAACAAAGACAACATGGCATTGGATGAATTGACACGCATCACAGAGAATGACATCGTTCCGGAGCTGGAGGATTTGGACGGCGTTGCTTCCATCCAGGTAGCCGGACAATTCGTGAACGAGGTACAGCTTAAGTTTAATCAGGACAAACTGAACGAGCTTGGCTTGACGGAGGATACCGTTAAAGGTATCGTGCAGGGTTCCGCGCTGTACGTTCCGCTCGGCATGTTCGAAATGGACAAATCCCAGAAGGCCGTGGCTATTGATGGCGGCATTATCGGCATTGACGATCTGAAAAATATCGCTATTCCGGTTGTTCCGGGCGGCGGCGGTGCAGCTGCCGGAGCCGGCGCTCCGAATGCCGGGGCAGGTCAACAACCATCGCAGCAGCCTTCCGGTGACGCAGCTGGGGCAGGCCAACAAGGCGCTCCTGGATCCGGTGCAGCTGCAGGCGGAACAAGCGGTGCTCCTGCCGTTCCAACCGGCATTCCAACCGTAAAACTCAGCGAGATTGCCAAAATTGAAGTTATTGGAACCTCGGAATCCATCTCCCGCACCAACGGGAAGGAATCGATCGGTATCCAAATCGTGAAAGCCAACGACGCCAATACGGTGGACGTTGTCAATCAGGTGAAAGACAAGGCAGAGGAATTGAGAGGCCTCTATCCTGGCATGGATCTGACGATCATGCTGGACCAAGGCAAGCCGATTGAAGACTCTGTTCATACGATGCTCTCCAAGGCATTATTCGGCGCATTGTTCGCCGTTCTGATCATAATGGTCTTCCTGCGCAACATCCGTTCGACAATTATATCGATTATTTCGATCCCATTGTCCTTGCTGATTGCTGTGCTCTGTCTGAGACAAATGGATATCACCCTGAATATGATGTCACTCGGTGCCATGACCGTTGCCATCGGCCGGGTTGTCGATGACTCGATCGTCGTTATCGAGAATATCTACCGGCGCATGTCCCTCTCGACCGAGAAATTAACGGGCCGTGAGCTCATCAGCGCCGCTACACGCGAAATGTTTGTTCCGATCATGTCCTCCACTATCGTAACCATCGCGGTATTCCTGCCGCTTACCCTGGTCAGCGGTATGGTCGGAGAGCTGTTCATGCCATTTGCATTGACGATGGTCTTCGCACTGCTCGCTTCCCTGGTCGTAGCGATCACGCTCGTGCCCGCTATGGCGCACAGCCTGTTCCGCAAAGGCTTGAAGAACAAACATGATCATGCGGAGAAACCGGGCGCAATGGCCCGCGGGTATCGTTCCATTCTGAAATGGACGCTGAATCACAAAGCCATTACATTCCTGGCAGCCATCGCGTTGTTGGCAGGAAGCTTGTTCCTGACGAAGTACCTTGGCGTTAGCTTCATTCCGGAACAGGAAGACAAATATGCCATGGTGACTTATTCTCCTGAGCCCGGCGTCATGCTGGAGGATGTGGAGGAACGCGCATTAAAAGCGGAGAAATTGATTCTGGATCAACCTGGAGTCGAAACGATGCAGTACTCCATCGGCGGAAGCAATCCGCTTGGTATGGGATCAGCGAATTCCGGATTGTTCTATATTATGTATGACCCGGACACGAAAAACTTCGAAGATGTTAAAAAGGCCCTTGTCGAGGATCTTGCCAAGGAAGTACCGGACGGTACTTGGTCCAATATGGACATGGCAGCCGGCGGCTTTGGCGGCGGCCAGTTAACGGTTAACGTCTTTGGCGATTCTCTGGAGCAGATCAAGCCGGTAGCTGATCAAATTGCAGAGCTTGCCAACAAGGATACAGCCACTTTCGAGAATGCAGAAACCAGCTTGTCCGAAGCGTTCGAGCAGTATACGCTGGTTGCTGACCAAGAGAAGCTGAGCTCCCTTGGCCTGACCGCAGGACAATTGGCAATGAAGCTGTCTCCCGTACGGGAACGTCCGGTCTTGACCGAAGTCAAAATTGAGGACAAGACTTACAATGTTTACATTGAAACGGACAGCAAGACCTATAAGAGCATCAAAGAAATCGAGAACGAAACCGTCACCTCTCCACTCGGTATCGAAGTGCCGATCAAGGACGTGGCCAAGGTGGAAAAAGGAACGACTCCTGACTCTATTATGCGCATCGACGGGAAAATGGTTGTGACCGTCACAGCCGATATCCTGTCCAGCGATGTTGGGTCGGCCTCCACCAACCTGGAGACTGAAGTGAACAAGCTTGAGCTTCCAGACGGCGTATCCGTCCAGTTCGGAGGCGTTACCGAGCAAATCAACGAAACCTTCGGACAGCTTGGACTCGCCATGCTGGCAGCCATTGCGATTGTATACTTTGTGCTTGTGGTTACATTCGGTGGCGGTCTCGCACCGTTCGCCATCCTGTTCTCGCTGCCGTTCATTGTCATCGGAGCCATTATCGGTTTGCTTGTTACAGGCGAGACACTGAACGTGTCTGCACTCATGGGCGTACTCATGCTGATCGGTATCGTCGTGACCAATGCGATTGTATTGATCGACCGCGTGATCCATATGGAACGCGAAGGCATGAGCACCCGCGAAGCCCTGCTTGAAGCCGGCGCTACCCGTCTTCGTCCAATTCTTATGACGGCACTCGCAACGATCGGCGCTCTCCTGCCACTCGTATTCGGTTGGGAGAACAGCGCAGGCATCATTTCGAAAGGACTCGGCATCACGGTTATCGGCGGTCTGATCAGCTCGACGCTGCTCACACTCGTGGTGGTACCTATCGTGTACGAGTTCCTGATGAAGTTCAGCAAAAAAAGAATCGAAGATTAATTAGAATATCAAAACCCCGGCTTCCTACATTAGGAAGCCGGGGCTTTTTTTGATGACTATGATATGGTCCTGGCTCGCTAATGTACCAGCACAGCTTCCCTGGAATGCTTCCACGTCTTCAACATGTTCAGATCCTGTGCGAGGAACTCCTCGAGCAGACTGAATACCGACTGATAAAGCGGGCTTTCCGTGGAGCTTTTTAGATCCTTGCAGAGGGATGGCACCCATGACAACAGATGCTCCTCCAGAAACTTCTCTTGAACCTCCATCAATTGCAGCATGCTATGTTCACAATACGTATTGTTCAGCATACGGTCATGAAGCAGTGTCATAAATTCCAGTTCAATGGCTATATGATCGTCCGCTTCCCCGTGCAGTTTATTAAAGGCAACACCGACGGATGCATAACAATCGGCTAAATCCTGAGCGCATCCATCCTTCGTGTAATGAGACTTTGCCGCTTGACGCTGTTTGGACTGCTGAAGCAATCGGCGGTATTCCGCCCCTTCGTATTCGCAAATCCGAACCAATTCCTCAGGTGAGCGTCCACATAAATAGGTCATCAGGTCCGTACCGGCCTTCGAACACTCCGCAGCCTTGCTTATTCCGCTTCCGCGGCTCCATTCCGCAATCATAGACAAACTGGGCCAATTGCCCAAAAAATCGATGAGCAGCTCGTAGACCGTACCCCGGTTTTCAAGCCATCTGTGACAGACGTCAGGCACCTCCAAAGTTTGAACAGGTGATATCGCCATATCGAACCTCCTATTGGTAACCTTTCTTGTTGGATGTGATATCCTTGACAGTATATCTTAGATGAACGTCTAATGAAAGCAGTTTGAAATGATTTCCGAAAATTTCGGAAAAATCAGGAAACTTTCGGAAATCTAGAATGTCACTACTCGCTTTCAAGGGGAGAAAGCTTTTGTCCACAGCTTCAATATACTGGATCCCGAAAGCGTTTTCTGTGATACTTCTCACAAATCCTTGAACTTATCCACGCAGCTTGTCCGGCTGACATGACCCTTACAATGCATTGACTCCCGTTCGGGGAATGGCTACAATGTGACCATGCATGCTATAAAGGGGGATTTCCATGATCGAACCGCTTAAAGATTCTTTCGGTCGGGTCCATGATTATATTCGTATCTCGGTGACAGATCGATGCAATCTTCGTTGTGTCTATTGTATGCCGGAAGAAGGGATGGAATTCCAACCTCCCGATCAGATTATGAGTTATGAAGAGATCGCAGCGATCATGCGCGTCCTTGCCCCAATGGGTGTCTCCAAAGTACGCCTTACCGGCGGCGAGCCGCTGGTACGCAAGGATCTGGAATCCTTGGTCCATATGATTGCTTCCATTGAAGGAATTCAAGATATATCCCTGACTACCAACGGGATCATGCTCCCCTCCAAAGCTCACCTGCTTAAGGAAGCCGGACTTACCCGAATCAACATCAGTCTGGATTCGCTTCATGAGGATCGCTACGCGCGCATTACGCGCGGCGGTCAAGTGCGTAAAGTGCTGGAAGGCATTGAAGCCGCTTATGAAGCCGGCCTGGATCCCATCAAACTAAACATGGTGTTAATGAAGGGCTTCAACGAAGACGAAATTCGCGACTTTATCGCGCTGACGCTCGATCGTCCCCTACATGTCCGCTTTATTGAATACATGCCGATCGGGCAAGCGTCCGATGCCTGGCGAGATTCGTATCTGCCGCTCAGCCGGGTATCCGAAGTGTGCCAGGAGGCGGGTTGGACCATTCAGGAAGAGCAGGGGCCATCCGGCAACGGACCTTCACGAAATATGAAGGTGGTTGGAGCTACAGGAACCTTCGGTCTGATCCATCCGGTCAGCGATCATTTCTGCGATTCCTGCAACCGCCTCAGACTGACGGCTGACGGCCACATCAAGGCTTGCCTGTACTGGTCCGACGAATTTAACGTGCGCCGCGTCGTCGATGATCCTTCCGCGGTGGCAAACCTGTTCCGCAAAGCGCTGGGTTCCAAACCGTTGAATCATGAAATGGCGCTCGCGCTCGAGAAAAAAATGCAAAGCCATACCCCAACCGTCCGGCGTATGTCACAGATCGGCGGATAAACCGTCGGCTGTGCGTATAATAGCCGAAGGCAGTCATATGGTTGATATTAAAATCCCCGCCAAGCATTTAGCTGGCGGGGTTTTTTTTTATGATGAATACCGTTTCGTCGTGCTTTTGCACACCTTTATTCAGCTATAGAAATCTACTATCTATCCTCAGGCAAGTCCGCATTCATCAGGCCGCCTGCTGCCTCGTATTCCCCAGGCGTGTTCATATTAAATAAAATTTTGCGCGGATCAAGACCCGTAATTGCCTCTAATTGCTCCTCGTGCACGAAGACGGCATTCAGCTCCTGCACCCACTCCACCATGCGAAGTTGTCCCTTGTTCAGCCTGCGTTCAAGGCCTTCTACGATTTCTTTGCGATATGCCGCCAGCAGCGGATGCACCCTGCCTTCTACAACAGGAATTACAGCATCGGCTGTGAGCTGCTGATTCGCCAGATACAGCAATCCCCGAAGGAAACGCTCATGGATATGGGGCATGTCGCAAGCAGCGACCATATTCCATGTGCTTTGGGATGACTTGAGCGCTGCATGAAGACCCGCCATCGGGCCTTGCCCGACATAAAGGTCGGGAACGCATTCCAATCCGAGAAATTGATAAGACTCGGGGGTATTGGTGGATAGGATGACGCGGCCGCTAACCCCGTCAAGCGCCTGGACCGTTCGCTCGATCAAACTCATTCCCTGCATGGGCAGAAGCGCCTTGTTTCTTCCCATTCTCCGGGAGGCCCCGCCTGCAAGTACGATACCCGTCACCTGATCCGGCGAAAAGCCGACATCTATGGGTTGACCGCTCATATGTTCTACCAGCCTTTCTTACACGTTGTAAAAAAACTTGATTCAGTTTATAGGTTAATAACCAGAATAATGGAAAATCATTTAAAAGATGGTTTGTATCCCTTTTCAATGCGTGATACATTGAAAGGGAAAGCGGCTTTTTTTCGATGCCGCGATTGTGGATTGTATTCGGTTTGAAAGGAATGACCTACTTGCGGAATATGGACAACGCCCAACCTTCGCTGATATCGCTCAAGCTGTTCAACTTCTTCATTTACGGAACCATGGTCATCTTCACCGGTTTCTTCCAGTTATATTTGCAAGACATCGGCATGAGCAAAATTGAAATCGGCAGCCTGATGGCGATCGCGCCATTTGTGTCCATCTTCGCCAATCCGTTCTGGGGATTCTGGGGTGATCGGGCGGCAAACATCAAGCGGATACTGCTGATCATGATGACCGGTACGCTGCTGCTGGTTCAGCTTGTATTTCAAGCGAATACCTATGCAATGATATACATGACAATGATTTTCTTTTATTTCTTCCAGACTCCGATGTTCTCGCAGACAAATTCGCTGATTCTAACCTATATTGAGGGGACGCAGCAAAAGTTCGGCTCCTTCCGGCTATGGGGCTCGCTCGGATGGGCGCTGACGGCCATCGCTGCAGGGCCTGTCATCGATCGGCTCGGGTCGGGGCGCATCGCCATCGTGTTCTCGATTATGCTGCTGGTGGCGGCCGTGTTCATGTTTACGCTGCCCTCTATCCAGAAGACGACAGCATCGGCATCGGTCAGCCTTAGAGGACTCGGTAGACTGTTTCTGAACTCCTATTTTGTCTGTTTTATCCTGTTAGGCATTATGGTATCCATCCCGAACACAGCTAATAACACTTTTATGTCCCTGTACATCCTGGAGCTTGGTGGTACCAAGCAGATGGTAGGCCTTGCGATCTTCTTCTCGTCGATATTCGAAGTGGTGATCTTCATTCTGTTTGACCGCTTCCTGAAACGAAAAATCAATGTCTTGGTCGGCTGCCTAACGATTGTCAGCCTGCTCTTCGCCCTCCGCTGGCTGCTGATGGCGGAAGCCAACAGCGCGCTGGAGGTGGCCTTCATCCAGCTCCTGCACTGCGTAACCTTCGGCGGCTATTTTTATGTCGGCGTGCAGCTGACGATGCTGTTTGTACCAACGCCGTATCGCGCTTCCGGACAAGCGATCTATACCTTAAGCTGGAGCGGCATATCCGGCGTCATCGGCGGTCTTGCCGGCGGCTGGATGTTCCAGAACTTCGGGGCGCAGATCATGTACTTCACCGGCACGATGCTTGCCATTGTGGGTGCCATCGGTTTTGGCTGGATGTGGTACAACCTTCGCAAGCACGGGTATCAGCCACTGCATCCGGACGATCTCGATAGCGACGAGATGGAGGAATACGCTGCGAGTTAGACCGTGGTCCTGTACCAAGCCGTTCACTAAGATGGTATTATCGTAAATATAACAAGACTCGAATGAATCCTGTAACGGAATCTTCGAGTCTTGTTTACGTTATAGAGCACAGGAGACTTCTTAAACGCGCCTATACCATTATCTTGATTTAGTTCTTCGGAAGCTGGAACGAGCTCTTCAGGGAGACCACGCGGTTAAATACCGGACGTCCTGGCTGCGAATACTTCGAGTCGACGTTGAAATATCCATGGCGGAAGAACTGGAACTTGTCCTGCGGCGCAGCATCCTTCATATTCGGTTCCACGAATCCCTGCACGATTTGCAGCGAGTTCGGGTTGATGTCGTCCAGGAAGGACTTCTCGGCAGTTGCTTCTTCCGCCTCGCCTGCAACCTCCTGCACCAATTCGGCTTCTTCCTCTTCGTCCTTGAACAGCGGTTCGAACAGGCGGAATTCAGCAGGTACGGCCTGCGTGGCTTCCACCCAGTGAATCGTTCCCTTCACCTTGCGTCCGGTAAAGCCGCTGCCGCTCTTCGTCTCCGGATCATACGTGCAGTGGATCTCGACGACCTTGCCGTTCTCGTCTTTAATGACGTCATTACACTTGATGAAGTACGCATGCTTCAAACGGACCTCGTTGCCGGGGAACAAGCGGAAATATTTGTTTGGAGGATCTTCCATGAAATCTTCCTGCTCAATATAAATCTCGCGCGAGAACGGAATCTGGCGAATCCCCATCTCCGGATTCTCCGTGTTGTTCTCGGCGTCCAGCCATTCGATCTGACCTTCAGGGTAATTCGTAATGACCACCTTCAGCGGGTCCAGCACAGCCATCGTACGCGGCGCCTTCAGCTTCAGGTCCTCACGGATAAAGTGTTCCATCACTTGACGGTCCACCGTTCCGTACGCCTTCGAAATTCCCGTCTCAAACACGAAGTTGCGAATGGCTTCAGGCGTATACCCCAAGCGGCGAAGTCCGGAGATCGTCGGCATGCGCGGATCATCCCAGCCGTCCACCACATTCTCGTCGACGAGCTGCTTCAGTTTACGCTTGCTCGTAACCGTCTGCGCCACGTTCAGACGTCCGAATTCGTACTGATGCGGCGTGCTGTCCATCTCGCATTCGGCCACAACCCAATCATAGAACGGTCGTTGATCCTCAAACTCCAGGGAGCACAGGGAATGCGTAACCCCTTCAATGGCATCCTCCAGCGGATGGGCAAAAGCGTACATCGGATAAATGCACCACTTGTCGCCTGTATTATGATGATGCGCGTGAGAGATCCGGTAGATGACCGGATCCCGCAGATTAATATTCGGCGAAGCCATGTCGATCTTGGCGCGCAGCACGCGTTCTCCGTTGGCGAATTCCCCTTTGCGCATCCGCTCGAACAGATCCAGATTCTCTTCCACGCTGCGATCCCGGTATGGACTATTATGCCCTGGCTCGGTCAGGGTTCCGCGCGTTTCGCGGATTTGGTCGGCGGATTGGTCATCCACATAAGCTTTCCCTTTCTTAATCAGCAGCACGGCACGATTGTACATCTCTTCAAAATAATCGGACGCGTACCGCAGCTCTTCCCAATCGAATCCGAGCCACTTCACGTCCTCCTTAATGGAGTTAACATACTCAATGTCTTCCTTCACCGGGTTCGTATCATCGAACCGCAAGTGCGTCCGTCCGCCGAATTCATCGGCCAGTGTGAAATTGATCCATATGGCCTTGGCATGTCCAATATGCAAGTAGCCGTTCGGCTCCGGCGGAAAGCGGGTAACGATTTCCTTGACTTTACCGGACTTCAGGTCTTCGGTAATAACATTTTTTATGAAATTGGAGGGGGTTCCCCGATGGTTCTCCACGTTGATCAACCTTTCGTCCTGTAATTTCTGTCTATCTCCTGTATAAACGTGTTTCCCTTAAATATACCTGTAATGCCGCGATTGTTCAAGGAATTCGGCACCTCCGTGCCGCAAGTCGCCAGCTTGCGATGAGGATTCGGCAAGCAGTCTGCTCCCAGCATCTTAACCCGCACACAGAAGATTCTCCCACAACCGAAAATGCCGGCGAAAATCGTTTTGACGGGGGCTGGTCAATAGGGTAGCATGGAGAGAAAAACAGCTATGAAGGAGGCCTGCAATCATCTTATGAAACCTACCAAATTCCCTAAAGAACAACGCGAACAGCTGATTGGACTGGTTCAGGAATACTTTGAGACCGAGCGCGGCGAAACCCTCGGCCATCTAGCCGCAGAGGGTGTTCTTGATTTTTTCACGGAGACCTTAGGGCCTCATCTATACAATCAAGCGCTCAGCGACTGCAGAACGGTTGTTAGTCAGCGTATGATTTCCCTTGAAGAGGATATTTACGCATTGGAGCAAAAAGTGAAGCGGACTCGTTAAAGTTACATACACTTCACGAGAGAACAAAGGAGATACCTTATGTTTGGATACACATTAGACGACCATGTTGAATTGCGCCCGCTTGCCATAGAGCATGCACGGGCGATGTTCGAGATTACCGATCGTTCCCGGGACCGCCTGCGCAAGTGGCTTCCGTGGGTGGATGCCGTCACCGAGGTCAACGATACCGTCAATTATATCAAAGGCGCCATGAAGCAAGCGGCCGAGAACGGCGGCTTCTCGGCCGGCATCTGGGTCCGCGAGGAGCTGGCAGGCACCATCTCGTTTCATGAGATCGATTGGAACAACCGCTCGGTCAGTATCGGATACTGGCTGGATCAGCATTTCACGGGGCAAGGCCTGATGACAAGCGCATGCCGCGCGTTCACGGATCACGCGCTGATGCGCATGGGCCTGAATCGGGTGGAGATCCGCTGTGCAACGGCTAACCATCGCAGCCGGGCCATTCCGGAACGGCTGGGGTTTGTGCTGGAGGGAGTCATAAGGGAAGCCGAGAAGCTGCCCCAAGGCTATGTTAACCACGCGGTCTACGGCATGATTCAGAGCGAATGGAAGCGGATGAGGTAACCTCTATATCCGGAACAAAACCGGCTTGAATCCTACGATAAGGACGCAAGCCGGTTTTGTTGTCTGTATGTGTTCTAGAATATAGGCTGACCTTGGCTTAGAAGCCTGGCAAGAACCATCGTCTCACTCCTGATTCTCCCGCAGGGTCTCCAGCCACTTGCCGAATTGCGACTTCAGGCTGGCTGACAGCACATCGATCTCCAGCATGCGGGACAATCCGCGTTCATCCTTCCGTCCATCCTTCATTATGCGAAGCACGTCCTGCACCGTTATGCCGGAAGCATGGGACTCAAGCTGAGTGACCGCGGAATCGGCACGGACATCCCCTTCCTCCAGGACTCGAAAGTAAAACCCGCTGTAGCCCGTATTCAATACTCTTGCCGGCATATCTTTCACGCCATGCTTTTGCGACAGCTTAAAGCAGGGATATCGGGGCTGGCTGACCTGTACCACCGCGTCGCCTATCCGGTATACATCCCCGATGCAGACCCGATCCTCCAGCATCCCCCGCAGCGTCAGGTTTTCGCCAAAGGCAGCATACGCCATCTGTTTGCCCAAGGAGTGTTCCCAATAAGGATAATGCTCGAAGGGGTACGCGCACACCGCCTTATCCACGCCGCCGTGATTGACGAGATCGGCCTGACCATCCCCCTCGAAATTCAATGAACTTAGGAACAAGGGACCCTCCACAGGCTGCTTATAGATTCCCGTGGACAGGTCCTTTCCCTGGTAATCAACCGTTACAGGCTTTCCCACATTCAGCGATACAATGCCCATAGTCATGGAAAATAACCTCCGCCTTCTTTTCTTTTCATCTACTATATGCAATAGCGTATGCCCTTGTCCAGAAGCCGTTTTAAGTGGCGGGCCAAATAACATAAGGCCAACCAGAAAACCCTGGTTGGCCTTAACATACGAAACAGCCCGGCAAGCTGCCGGACTGTTCAACCCTATGACCTTCATCTCTCTGCCGCTCGGTAAACGGCCTAGAGGGATATCATGATGTGATCCATCATGATAAGAAGCAGCACATTAAGATATCATCGACGTAACGTCCATCCACATAAAACTCCTGAATCAGCCTGCCCTCTTCCTGAAACCCGCAGTTCCTGTAAAAAGCGAATGCGCCAGGATTGCTGGACAGCACCCGCAGCCTCAGCTTCGAAATGCCCTCCGCACGCGCCATATCCTTCACAGCATCGATCAGCCGCTGCCCGATGCCCTGCCGTTGATAGGCAGGGTGAACCGCGATGTTCAGCTCCAGCACATGACGATTACTGTGAAGGCTTGTGGGCGACCGGAATCCGATGTAACCGCACAGTTCCCCCTCATGCAAGGCCACGAGCTGTGTGCCTGGCGGACAATGCAGAAGATAATGATCTCTTGAGTTCCACTCCAATGGGGCAGGGGCCGTATTGCGATCCCATACCAGTTCGTCGAGTTCCATGAGTGCAGCAGCATCCTTCATCTCGGAGAACCGGATGGTCAATGTCTCTTGACCGGTCTTCATCGCCATCCCTCGCTTTGATAACCATTCCCTCTATTATATCAGACCGGTTTGCTTCTTGCAGACGAGTTTCACGGGGTCAAGAATTATTGTTCATGAATAGAGGCGTAAATATCCACGACGCAATCGGTGCCACCCTCTCCGGCCAATCGTTTGAAATCCGCACCTGCAATACGAACGCCGCCTGTGCGATATCGGTTCCGGATCGCATCTGCTGCTACATCCTGCCCGTTAATCGTAATGCGGGTCCCCTCGGAACGATCCACGTGATAAATGAACGTTACCGCCATCCCCGCGTAGTTAAATTGGAACTCCAGGCCATCCAGTGTCTTCGGCAGGACAGGATCAATCACCATGTCTCCTCCCGCTTCGCGAATGCCAAGCGCATTAGATATCAATTGATTCATGTAGATCCCCGGACCACTGGAATAAATCCGCCATCCGCCTTTGACAGGTACGCTTCCGCTGCGCAGCGCATCAAACGATTCCTGCGCTTCATAGCGCGTGTTGAACTTTCCGTCCGAGCTGCTGAAATACGCGTTGCTCTGACGCAGCTCCGCATTCGGCACAACTTCGGCAATGCCGATCGGATTGATGCGCTCAAGCCCGCTCCACACCTCGCTGCTCTTGCCGAGCTTGGCCATCGCCTCTACATAACGGATGTGCGCATGCACATATTGAAGGCCAACCTCCCGGCCAAAATTCGCCGCCTGCTCCGCCCGCTTAAAGTGCGTGCTGACGCCGCCGGCATATACGGCTGGACGGTTCATCAATCTAACGCCGTCCGGACAGAACAGCTGCTCACGGATAATCTCATAATGGCTTGCTGCCTGCTCCGGCGTCAACAGCTCGCTGATCATGCTGCGCGTCATCGGAAGCAGCCGGTACTGGATTCCCGTTTCCTGATCGGACGGATGCAGCAGGAATTTGCTCTGCTCTTTGCTCTCCATATAGACAAAGCCGGGAATAACTTCAGAATTCAAAATATACGTATTGAAATCCCGCTGAATTCCTTCCGCGAGATCCCCCATGGCATCGGACATCGCTTGGTCCACAGACTCCATGACCTGGGAGAACTGTTTCAAGGTCTGATAGGTCAAAGCCACCGTCCAGCTGCTGACCATGAACTGCTTCAGCTGCGCGTTAGCCGGCTGAAGCGTATCATCCCAATCCCCGTCTCCATAAGAAGACAGATAGGTATCATGAAGGAAGTGATTTTGAATATAAGCCATTTGCTTCTTCACATGCTCAAGCACGGTGTACGTCTGCTCCGTGAAATCGAAGCTGTGCTTTCTCGTGTATGGAACGGCAGACTCCAGTATGCTGTAATCGTTAGTGACGGCCAAATAATCGCCCAGCACCTTAAGCGGCCATACGATAATGTCGCCGTGGCTCTCTTCCTGCTGGATATGGGCGTACTTATCAAACATGAACCACTGCGGCCAATTTCCGTCATCCTCATACTGGTGGGAGTACACTTCAAGCAGGATATCGCGCACCTGCTCGTATTTATGCGTAGCCATGAAATATTCGACAGGCCCTTGGCATACATCGCGTGTTCCCCACGCTGCGCCGCCGTATTGTTCCAGGCCGTGCGGAACCGAATAGTGAACGAGCATATTATGCGTATACCACCAGGCCAGCGCATTCACCTTGAACAAGCCGTCTTCCTGTCCATTCTTCAGGCTCAGATGGAATCCGTTCATGACAGACGCGTAGAACGAGCGATAGCTTGCAATCTCTTCATCGGCTACCCGCGCCGCAAGCGGAGCGTTCGCTGCATCAAGGCTGCCTTGTACCGTCATGGTCCATTCCACACTCTCACCAAGCTCAAGTACTGTCAAGGAGGCACTGCCAGGCGCGATGTTGCTTGCCAGACAAGTTTCGTCCGTCACCTGCATATCGGCTCCCGTCACCCCAAGGCGATAATGCAAATCCTTATACACGGAAGCGCTGAGCGAAGCCGAATCGGCACGGAACGTAATGATGCCGTCTTCCTGAACCCTATGATACGGGACTTCATATTCGTTCACATCCATCGTGACCTGCATGGTGACCAAATAACGGTACGCTCTTCCGCTCTCGGAACGGACTTGGAGCGTAACCTCCGGTGCCGCGGCAGACGTGAAGTTCGTAATGATCAGCATGTCGCTTTCGGTCTTATAGTACCACCGTACATAGTTAAAGCCGATCTCGAACACGGACGGCATCGTCAAGAGGCGATATTCCCCGTCCATCTCAACATAAATCCGCTGTCCGGATGTCTTAGGCACGTTTAGTGCATTCCGCGCATGACTCATCATTTTGTTAAAATTCGTGTTCCCCGTCACCAGCTGGGAATTAAACACGCCATACATGTAGGAGGTTGTCGTAATGACAGGGCTGCCCAGCTTCACATTGTTGCCGCTCATCAAGATATGACCGTGCGGACGCTCCACGCGAAGCTCCTTCTCCTTCAAAACGATATGCTCATAGGTATCCGTGAAGAACGAGAGCAGCTCCTCCCCGTCACGCTCTTCTTGGCGGCGTACAGGATACAAAGCGTTCAATTCGTCTGCCGTCAGCGGCAATGTGCGAAGAGGTTCCCCGAAGCGCTTGGATCGCTCCGACCGAGGCAGCTGTTGGCCCGTCTCCGTCAACCGGCTCGCTGCAAACTGTTGCCACGCAGCCTGAAGCTCATCCTGGAATTCAAGCGACGTAACTGCTTCCGGATGATCCTCTTTAAACAAGCCGTAAAATACGAACCGAGCCGTGCCATTCAGCGCAACGCGAGGGGACTGCAGAGCCGTATAGGCAAACTCATATTGATACACCTCATTCGGCAGACTCTCCTTGGATAAAGCCACCGCCTGATTCGTTTCTTTATAGGAAAGGCCGAAGAACTGAAAGCCATCCGTTGCATACCCGACAGCAGAAGTCATCGCCCCCTGTTGAAGATACGGGAATTTGCCTCCCTGCGGCTGATTTTGACGTGAGCACACGACATACCCCAGATCTTCCTGCCGGAACACAGCATGGTCGATGTACTGGGACAAATAGGCCTCATTGTTACGAACGGCACCAGGATGGGCGATGCCGATATCCTGTCCATACACGACGTCGGCTTGAATTCCTTCCCCCTGGAGCTCGACGTCCCAGAACCACGCGCCGGTATCCGTTGGGGTAAACAGAACCTTATAACCTACTCCCTTGACGCTGCCTTCCCACATCATCCGGTTATCCGCGTGAGTGACCACGCTGTTGGAGTGTACTCCGAGCATAGGAACGGCCTGAATGCCGCTCTCAGTATGGATTCTCAGAAACAAATTGTTAAGGGCGCCGTCAATCGAATTGGAGAGCAGCTGATTGATCATCGTCGTGCCGTAAGTGGCTTGATAAAGATCACCGCTAGGCAAAAAAGAAAACGTCAAATCTCCCGCCTGGAGTACAATCTTCGCATCGTTCATTACATGATTGGCTGTCACAAGTTTCACTTCCTATTCTGCATAAATGATGTTAGTCGAGTTATTTCCGAAGCCGAAAACGTCTTGTCTCCGTATCCCGGCTATTCTTTCCAACCATAATGTCGAACTCGCCCGCATCGCTGGTGAAAGACAGATCCGAGTGGTGATAGCGCAGCTGTTCTTCGGTCAGCGTAAACGTGATTTCCTGTCGTTCGCCCGGCTGCAGCAGCACCTTGCGGAAAGCCTTCAGCTCACTGACAGGCCTAACGACCTCTCCGGATCGGTCGCGGACGTACAGCTGAATCACTTCTTCACCGGCCATATCGCCGGCATTCGTCACCGAAACCGTAATTTCAAGCGGCTGGTCCGGGAACATTTCATCCGCCGACAGCGTCATCTTTCCGTATACAAATTCCGTATAACTGAGGCCGAATCCAAACGGAAACAGCGGCTCATTCGGAATGTCCAAATATTGCGATACATAGCGTTCCTGCGCATCGGGCGCATCCTTCGGACGGCCGGTGTTAAAATGGTTGTAGTATACCGGCACCTGTCCCACGGAATAAGGGAACGACATGCTGAGCCGGCCGGAAGGATTCACCTCGCCCGTCAGCAGTGCAGCTACAGCCGCCCCGCCTTCACTTCCCGGGAACCAGGCTTCCAGCACAGCCTCCGCTTCGTCCAGCACCCCATGCAGATCCAGCGGACGACCGTTGAACAATACGGCAACCATCGGCTTCTCCAGCGTTTTCAAATGCTGAATCAGCTCGAGCTGCGGTTGTGGCAGCGTTATAAACCCACGGCTGCCCGCTTCGCCGCTCATCTCGGAATCCTCGCCCAGCGCAAGCACAATCACGTCGGCTTCCTTTGCTGCCTTCATCGCCTCTTCCAGCTGCTGCCCGGTCATGGCGTTCACGCCGCAGCCTTCAGCCACCGTCAGCGCGCCGGAAGACAACTTGGAGCGCAGTCCCTGCTCCAGCGTTACCGCGTCTTCTTTGGAGCCTGTCCAGGACCAGGGGCCAAGAATATCGCCGCTGGCAGCGAACGGGCCGATCAAGGCAACGCGCTGCCCGCCGCGCAGCGGCAGCAGGGAATCGTTCTTCAGGAGCACGCAGGACTTCGCCGCAGCCTCCCGGGCCGCCTGACGATGTTCCTCGCAGAACACAATCTCCCGTTCCGCCTGCGGATCGGCTCCCCGCACAGGGCGCTCGAACAGTCCAAGCCGCTTTTTCAAAGACAGAATGCGCAGCACCGCTTCATCGATCAGGCTCTCGTCCACCCGGCCTTCACGTACCATTTCAGGTAAATGATGAACATAGCTGGAAGTCATCATCTCGATGTCCACGCCCGCTTCAATGGCTCTTAACGCTGCCTCTGCCTCATCCTCCGCTACCCCGTGTGGAATCAGCTCTTTGACCGCTCCCCAGTCGGAGATCAGCACGCCGTCAAAGCCCCATTCGCGGCGCAGCAAATCACGCATCAGCCGTTTATTGCCCGTAGCCGGTATGCCATCCACCGTATTAAAGGCGGTCATGACCATCTCGACACCTTCGTCCAGCGCAGCCTTGTACGCCGGCAAGTAATACTCCCGCAGCTGACGCTCGGACATGTCCACCGTGTTGTAATCGCGGCCGCCTTCGCCTGCTCCATATGCGGCAAAGTGCTTCACGCAAGCAGCCAGCCGGTTGAGATCGCCGCTCAGGTCCTCCCCTTGGAAACCTCTGACAAAGGCTCTGGCAAATTCACTGTTTAAGTAAGGATCCTCGCCTGTCGATTCCATCACGCGCCCCCAGCGGGGATCGCGCACCAGGTCCACCATCGGCGCAAATGTCACATGCAGGCCGGATACCGCGGCTTCGCGCGCAGCGATTTCCGCACTCCGCTCCGCTAGGCTGGGGTCCCAAGAGCTCCCCATGGCGAGCGGCACCGGAAAGATTGTTTTAAAGCCGTGTACGATATCAGCCATCATCAGCAGCGGAATCTTCAATCGATTCTTGCGCAAATGGGCTTCCTGGACGGCTATCACTTCCTCCGCACCTGCCAAACCCAGCACGGAGCCGGCATTACTTACGATGTCATCGGTGATGCCAAGCGACTCCATCGGTCCTGTAATCTGCCCCGATTCTTGGGTGCCTTCGAAAAAAGGGACGGCCAGTTGTATAAGCTGCGCAATTTTCTCCTCCAGCGTCATCTGCTCGACCAGAGAAAGTAGTTGTTGATCTGCCATTTCCCATCCTCCTTTGTCATTACCGTTCTCTTTTTCACTAATTCGAAACGTTATGATTCTCTCGATAACAATCAATAATTTCCTGTAACCATATATTTCATAAGCTTTCTACTTACAAATTAACAATCTGAAAATCGAAAAAATCAGCGCTAATCCGCATATAAAATCGAAACGTTTCAATACATGCGGACAAAAAATTCAGGGCAGGGGCAGCCAATCCAGCACCCGCTGAATTTTGCGATCCCAATATCCCCATTCATGACCACCGGGTTCTTCCTCATAGGTGATATGAAGCCCCAGGCTGTCCGCATAGTGTCTAAAGGTCTGATTATCGTTATACAAAAAATCCTCTGTCCCACAGCACTGATACAGCATCGGTTTGTCGCCACTGTATGCCGCGAATTCCGAGGCTAAGAACAGCAAATCGTCCCGGCTTCCTCGCAATCGATCAACGCTTCCAAACAGGGTACGAACTTCTGCCTCCTGGAAGCCCGGTCCTGCAGCGCGGCTGGCGAGATCCAGCCCACCCGACAGGCTTGCGCCTGCCGCGTAACGCTCCGGATAACGAAGCGCCAGCTTGAATGCCCCATACCCGCCCATGGAAATTCCGGCGACAAAGGTATCTTCCCTCCGCCCGGACACCGGAAAGAACGACTGAACGAGCTGTGGAAGCTCCTCGCTCAGGAAAGTAAAGTAAGGCAAGCCGTTTGCCATGTCCATATAATAGCTTCGTCCGACTCCCGGCATCACGAGCGCGATGCCTTTATTCTCGGCATATCGTTCGATGGACGACCTGCGCATCCATTCGGTCTGATCCGCTCCTCGTCCGTGAAGCAAATAAAGCACCGGCAGCTTCGAAGAAGAACCGTACGGCATCAAAGCGGCTTGCGGCAGAAAAACCTCTATGCCGGTAGACAGCTTCAGTATTTCGGAATAAAAATCACACGTGATCCATGCCAAGTTCCTCATCTCCAATCCGGTCCATTAATTCTCTACTTTGCTCTTCCCTGCAGATGCCCGCTCCATCATTTCGGTCGTCAGCATATAAGACTGCTTTACGGATTCACCGGCCAATATCTGAAACAGCAAATGGGCTGCAAGCGATCCCGCCTCGCTCTTGGGCTGCTTGATCGTGGTAAGCGGCGGATTCACGTATTCGGCTAATTGAATATCGTCATATCCGATGACGGATACATCATCCGGCACCGATATGCCGCTCTCCTCAAAAGCCTTCAATCCTCCGATGGCCATCTCGTCGTTGCCGTAGAACACCGCCGACGGGAGCGACCCCTGCATAATCATCATCTTGGTCGCATTGTAACCGCCCTCGCGCACGAAGTTGCCGCTGAGACGCCATTTCGACTGTTCCTCCAGCCCTGCCTCGGCAAGTGCCCGTAAATACCCCTGATAACGCAAATGGTTATCGTACGAATCTGAAGAACCGCTGATGTATGCCACATGCCGATGACCGTTCTCAAGCAGATACCGGGTAGCCGTGTATCCTCCTTGTTCCCCATCGACCAGCACATTGACCAGGTATTCGCTGCACAATGGACGATCCATCACGACAATCGGAAATTGGGGACCCGAGGTCTCGATCAGAACTTCATCCCGGATATTAGGTGCAAGTATGATGGCACCGTCCGCCCTTTTCTCTCTCAAAAATTTAACCGCCGTTGAATCTCTGCCACCCATCGAACTGCATGCGATCAGATCATATCCGTTGGTTAAAGCGACTTCCTGTACGCTTCGAATCAGCTCGGAATAATAAGGCCCGGATAGATCCGTCAGAATAAGAGCGATTGTCTTGGTGCGGCTCCGCTTCAAATCCATGGCAAATCCGTTCTTCCGATAATTCAACTGCCTTGCTGCCTCGAGCACCTTTGATCTTGTCTTGGAACTCACTCTGCTGTCGCCGCTTAACGCGTATGAAGCCGTTGACAAGGCGACTCCAGCGAGCTTTGCCACATCCTTAATCGTTGCCATTTCCTTACGCCCCTTCTACTACTTAAAAAACTCTATCTATTTTATTTCATGCCAGAGATCGTATATCCTTCAATAATATGTTTTTGGAAGAAAGAAAATACGATGATAATCGGAACCACCATAAATGCAGCGCCTGCCATCTGGAGGCCGAAATCAGATCCGTGCTGTCCTTTCAGAAGCTGCAGACCCACCGAAAGCGTATAAAGCTTTTGGTCATTTGCCATGATGAGAGGCCACAGGAAACTGTTCCAAGCGCCGATGAAGGCCAAAATCCCCTGTACCGCAAATACCGGCTTCGTGATCGGAACGATCAACTGGAAGAAAATCCGCAGCTCTCCCGCTCCATCCAGCCTGGATGCTTCAATTAGATCCGTAGGGATCGTGGACATGAACTGACGGAAGAGGAAAATACCGAATGCTCCGACCAGGCCAGGCAGCACAATACCCGCCATCGTGTTAGTCAATCCCATGGCATTAATCAGCAGGTAGACCGGAATCATGGTAACCTGTCCCGGAATCATCATCGTTGCCAGCACGAGATAAAACAGCTTCTTGTTGCCGGGGAACTCGTATTTAGCGAATGCATATCCTGCAAGCGCATTGAGGAACAGACCGACAAAAGACCAGAACACAATGATAAGCGTATTTTTCAGGTATACGATAAAGTCCAGCTTCGTAAATAAATCCACATAATTTTCAATTGTAAATTCTTTCGGCAATAGCGTCGGCGGAACTGCCGTAAATTCATTTTCCGGCTTGAATGAGGACGTGATCATCCAGATAAACGGAATCATCATCAGCAATCCTCCTGCAATGAGCAGCACCGTCATGACTGTTTTCTCAATTCTTTTAGCTGCCATACCCTGAGCCTCCTTCAGTTACGATACGAAAACATCGGTTGAACCTGAAACTTAATATTCGACATCTTTTCTCTTGACTGCGAATTGTACGACCGTTACAGCGATAATGATGATGAAGAGCACAAACGATCCTGCAGCCGCATAACCAAAATTGCTAAGCTGGAAGCCATTGTTATAAATAAAGAGGGCCATCGACATCGTGGAGTTCAGCGGTCCGCCCTTGGTCATAACCAGAGGCTCCTCGAAGAATTGAATCCAGCCGATCAGCGTCGTTATCGTGACAAAGAAGGTAGCAAAGCTAAGGAGCGGGACCGTGATGTACAACAGTTTCTTCCATTTGCTCGCACCATCGATCTCCGCCGCTTCATAATAGGAACGTGGAATGCCCTGCAGCGCAGCCAGAAAAATGATCATATTGAGGCCAATCGATTTCCATACAGCCAGAAGAATAAGAGATAACTTGGCAAGTGTAGGATCATTCAGCCATTGCTGTGCCGGAATACCAAACCAGGATAACATATGGTTAAAGAGGCCGTAATGGCTGTTATACAGGTATCCCCAAACAACCGCGACCGCCACAATATTCGTAATGGAAGGCATATAATAAACAACGCGGAATGTCTTAAACAACCATCCCGTGCCATAGTTAAGCAGCAATGCAGCACCCATGGCAAGCATAACGACAAACGGAACACCGATAATAACATAGAACATGGTGTTAAACATCGATTTCAGAAAAACCGGATCTTTAAATACATTCATAAAATTATCGAAGCCAACGCCTTCAATGTTTGAATAATTAGCGAGACCAGCGAGGTCAATATCCGTGAAGCTGATGACAAGCGCAATGATGATCGGAATGATTGAGAACGTCAGAAGTAGCACCAGTGCGGGCGCAATAAACATATAAGGATACTTATATTGGTTAAAGCGCTTGATAAAGTTCTGCAATGTCATTCACCTCCTGCAAGTGTGGGTTTCTCAATAAAAGAATAACGCTCTTTGGAAGCAGTCAGGCTTGTTTCATCCTTCGAAGAAACAAGCCGGGCTGCGTTAAGACGCACTCTTATTTTTTGTTTAGAATTTCAGTAGCTTTCTGATTCAAAAGATCCATTTCTGCTTTGATGTCAGCACCGCCAAGCGTAATTTTCTCAAATGCGGCAATGGCTTCTTGGGAGATAGCATCCCACTCCTTAATGAACGGAACAGGCTTAGCGCTTTCGAGCTGTTTTCCGAAGGTAGCAAAAATCGGATCTTCAAAGCGTTGATCTTCCCATGCACTCTTAACAGCAGGCAGGTTTTTAGCCACATCATAGTTGGTCAGCTGCGATTCTTGTTCACTCATGAAGGATATGAATTTAACGGCTTCATCTGCATTTTCGGTTGTGTTGAATACCGACATGTTAGCTCCGCCGAGGAACGATGCATTGTTTTCTTTAGCTGGAAGTGTCGTCGTAGCCCATTTGCCTTCAATCTCAGGCGCTTTGTCTTTAACGCCCTGAATCATCCAAGGACCGCTGATAAACATCGGGAATTGTCCGTCTTTAAATGCGGCAAACAGATCCAAATCACTGGCAAGCGGCGTCATACCCGTATCATAGAAGCTCTTCAGGTATTCCATGGCTCCCATGAATTCCGGCTCGTTAAAATGAGGCTTCCTGTTTTCGTCGATCATAGCGCTTCCATTCTGCCAAGCAAACATGGACAGATAGTTCATATCTTTAGCATCAATGGTGATTGCGTAATTGCCGTCTCCTCTAGCTGCCAGTTTCTTACCGGCATCCTTCATTTCATCCCAAGTCTTAGGACCTTCCGGATAGCCTACTTCAGCCAAAATGTCCGTACGGTAGAACAGCACGCGCGTTTCCACATACCATGGGATGCTGACAACTTTGTCATCATAACTCATGGTTTGCACAGCGCCGTCAAAATAATTTTCTTGCTTCAAGTTTGGATACTGCTCAAGATACGGCGTCAGATCGAGCAAAGCTCCAGCCTGAGCAAATTCCGGAATCCAGGTTGTTCCCATCTGCACGACGTCCGGGCCGCTTTTGGATGCAACCGCTGTAAGCAGCTTGTCATGGGCACTGCCCCAAGGAATTAATTGAACGCTTACCTTAACGCCTGGATTCTTCTCTTCATATTGCTTAATCAAGGTTTCGTCAGATGTGTCACCCATCAGCCAAACTTTCAGTTCCTTCTTGCCTCCACCGCCTTCGCTACCTCCATCTGCTTTCTCAGACCCGCCCGAGCATCCGGCTAATACGACGGAGAACACCAGCAATGCTGCCAACGTCCACAATATTGATTTTTTTCTCATTCTACATTCACCCCGTTTTTAATGTTTACCACCATGCGAAACGTAATGCAAAACCTAATTGAAACCACTTACTTCGAAACGTTTCGATTTTATTCGAAAAAATAAAGACGCCGGATAAAGGTTGCTTCTATAATCCTACTGTCTCTTCATTCCCCCTATAAAGCACCTTTTCATGGTTATCCTAGGGATAAACAAGCTGTTTCGTGTTCATAATAAAAATTTTCCTTGCTTAATTACTTTAAAAAACGCATTCTTTTTGAAACGTTTCGACAAGTTCATTATAGCTCCCCCTGAGAGCGATTTCAATATCCTTTTTATTTTTTTTGTAAGGCGTTTCTTTGACAAGTGGTGTAAGCCTTAAACCGTAGACAAAAAAAGCAGCACACCCCAAAGAAGGCCTGCTGCTTAATCTCTATCCTGAAATTATATCAACTATTAAAACTTGGGCTATGCATTAAGGTGACCTGCATTCTTGTCATGAGCGTCGTGATGCAGCGGGATGTCCTTACTAATCCGGGCATGCACGGCAAATGACAGGAATGACAACACGGCAACACCTACAGCCAACCATGCCACCGGCGTCAACCCGCCGCCGTCATACATCGTTCCCATCGCATAAGGCCCAATCACCCGGCCTGCGGCACCCATGCCGCCTGTCACGCCGATATAGAACGGAGCCGCTTGTCCTGCACGCTCCGAGATAAAAGCCGGGATCGCAGGTGAAATCAGCATTTCCCCCAATGTGGCCAGCACCATCGCAAGGATCATGCCCGGATAACTGTGCACTGTCACAATGACGACATAAGCTGCCAGATAGAACAAAGCGCTTGCCGTCATCTGACTGCTCTCCGTACGGGCCGCCCAACGCTTGATGGCATTCGTGAGCGGCTGCGCGGCAAAAATGAGGATCCCGTTCAGCGTCCATAAATAACCGTAGGCCGTCTTGGACATCCCCTCCGAGATGATGAACGGAGACACCCCTGTATTCCAGATGGAATTACCGAACCACAGAAACAGAGAACCCAATCCCATAAAGAGATAGATTCGGGTGTTCCCGAGCAATGCCCAAGCGCCGGGGCCCGCCGGCAGCGGACTCTTGGGCTGGGGATGATGGGACCCTTGCGATACGCCTGTTCCGCCCAGCTTCGTCAGATAGGACAGGAAGAAAATCGCAAATCCGAAGGACGTGACGCCGTTTAAGACAAAGCTTAAATGATACGATATCTCCGCCAGGAAACCGCTCATGGCCGTTCCTAAGGCTACGCCGATATTATTCGCAACATAAATGACATTAAACAATTCGCCCCGCCGATCGGCAAACCGGAAGCCGATAAATGCCTGTATGGCTGGCATCGATATCGCGTTACAGAATCCGATGAAACCCATCATCGCGATGAACAAGCCCCATAGTCCATTAATGAACGGAAGGGTGAACAGTCCGAGGGCATTCAGCAGCAGCGAGCCCACAATGAGCTTTTTCACCCCAACCCGGTGGTACAGCGCACCGCCAAGGAGTTGACCGGCAATTCCCCCCATGGATTGAATCAGTATGACAAAACCCGCATCCTTCATGCTTCGTCCCAGTTCATCGAATACATACATCGTTGTCAGCGGCCACATCAGGGACCCGCCTGCAGAGGCAACGAGACTTGCAACAAGAAAACCTTTTACTTCCTTAGGGTACTGCTCCAACCATTTCATGTTTATTATCTCCCAGCAGCCTCGCAGCAGTATATTTACGCATATAACCTAAAATAGCCCCACAAAGTGGAGCCTATGCTCCGATGCTTATTCCAAATCCTTTGCGGGGACCCCAAAAAACTTTATAAATTCTAATATGTTAAAAAAAAGCCCATGCGGGCTTTTTCTAATTATTCTTCAAAAAAGAGGCGAACGCCATCTTTTTGCTGTCCCTATAATCCTGTAAGAATGAACATTGCTTGTCACTTCTTATCGCCCAAATCCTAGTATCGCTTGAGAGATCCATTTTTAGCAAGCACATTCATTGACGCTTTACCATAACAGCGAACAGGACGCTAAACAGCGGATCCTCAATTGTTGAAGAATCCCTTGGTTCAGAGTCCCCGTCTACCCCGCCGCCTTCTTATCGGGGTTTGAATTTCTGGATCTTGCAGGTATGCGTATTTGAACCGAAGTCCCGATTCCGACTTTGCTGAAGATGGACACGCCGTATTCGCTCCCATAATGCAGCTTCACCCGCTGGTCAATGTTTCGAATCCCGCAGCCCGTGTGATTATGATCCTGGGGATCCAATATCTCTTGGATTCGTTCCTGCTTCATACCCAGGCCATCATCTATGATTCTGTACAGGATATCATCGCCTTCCTTTTGGACTGAAACCCGAATATGAATACGATCTCCACTCCAAGCATGCTTCAGCACATTTTCAATGAAGGGCTGTAAAATCAGTTTTATAGTCTCGTAAGGCCATATATTCGTGTCGATATCAAAAGTGACTTCCATGCGCTGACCATATTTTACTTTTTGAATATCCAGATACGCATTGGCCTGCTCAATCTCTAAAGCGATGGGTATCAATATTCTGCCTGAATTTAAGGTAAGCCGATAAAATTGTGCCAGCTGCACCACCATATCCTGAAGTTTCTCCGTTTCCCCGAATTTCGCAAGCTGATTAATGGAGGATAGCGTATTGTATAAGAAATGAGGATTAATCTGCGTTTGCAGCATTTCAAGCTCTGCTTCCTTCTTTTGTAGCTGGGTTAAATACACTTTTTTTATTAACGCTTCGATATCCTCGCCCATCGCATTCAAGGCATTCGCAATTTGAGGGAACTCCCCCTTGCCCCGATAAGCGATCCGTTTATGCAGATCCCCTTCCCGAAATGCATTGAGTACCCCTACAATCTTCAGGATTCGTTTAGAGAAAGATCGGGAAATAACATACCCCGTATATGTAAATAACACTACGCAGATGATACAAATGACTATCAAAACGGTTCGTACTCTCTTCGCTTCCTGTTCAATAATATTAAGCGGAACTTGCGCAACGATCTTCCAGTTCTTCTGTGGCAAATCTTCTTCGATGATCAAATAATGCTTCTGATCGTGTGCTGTTAACCCCGTAGGTTCATTTACTTTGACGAGGGTGTCGTTATTATCTTCAACAGATGGGCCAGAGGTAAACACCACATTCCCAAAGGGATCCAGTACCGATAACATACTTCCGTCCCCAAGTTTCGCGTAATCTACACTATCGAACAGCTGCGACAAGCGCACACTGAACCGCATGATTCCCACTTCTTTAATTTGCAGCGGATTGTTCATATCCACCATTCGTCGAATCATCGAAATCCGTCCATCCCGCTCATCCTCTTCCACCTGCCTCCAGATCATGGTTGCATTGTATTTCTCTCCCGGCAGTGTGAAATACCAAAACTCATTGGAAACCCGGGTCATATGGTAAATATCATAGGTTTGTTCGTTGAAATCTTGGTTGATTTCGTGATTCCAATTTTTATACTTCTCGTACACCGTTTGATTATGAAAATAGACGGATAGCCTTAAATTAAGGCCAACCGCCTTTGCAGCGCTCTCTAGCTTTGGGAGAATCACATTGTTCATACGGACATGATTCTCAGCACCCGATAAATCCCGGCGGATGCTCTGAATGAATGCAGGATCATCATACAATGTCGCCGATGTCTGGACGATATCATCCACCTTATAGGCAACGTTATCCCGAATCTGCTGAAGCGTCCCCTGGATGTTGACGCGGGTCTGTTCGCGCATAGTCTCATCATACATCGAATGCGAAATATAAAAGTTTACAGAAACCAATAGCAAAGTAAAGACCGTAAAAGTCAGCATGAGCTTATAACCGACGGGTATATACCCCAGCTTCTTGCCGTCTGTTCCGGATGATGAAATCCAGTGATTGTTCATCCCAATTCTCTCTTTCGATATTCCATGGGTGTCATGGCGAATTTTTCTTTGAACTGCCGGCTGAAATAAGGAAGATAGCGGTATCCTACCTGATCGGCGACTTCATAAACTTTAAGGCCAGGCTGTTTTAGCAATTCACACGCTTTTTCCATGCGCAGTTGTACAAGCAGTTCATTAAACGTATTTCCTGACCGCTCTTTAATCAAAAATCCGATATGACTCGGCGAAAAAGAAAAATGCTGGGCAATATCCTTTATCGTTATATTCTCACTCATTCGTTCTTTCATCGTTTGGATGACACTGCGGATGAATTTACTATCCTTGGAATTGGATTTCTCATATAATCTTTCGGAAATTTCGAATATACGCTGGATGAACCATGAACGAATATCGCTGACGGTTTCGAACTGCATCAAGATATCCAGATGATGAATATCCATGCCTAACAGGTCAAACAAGTCTTCATTGCGACTGCTTAAATATTGTTCGAGCTTCCATATAATATAATTCGACATATTATGCACGGTAAAACGGGAGCGCAGACTCCTTATAGAGCCGAATAATTTTTCCAGTTCATCACAGATTTGAACCAGCTCGTATTCCTCCATTGCCTTTAAGAGGACGTTCATGCGTTCATCAAGCATCCTTGCATCCAGCATTCCCGGCTCGGCACTGACGTCTTCGTACTTGATAATACTTCCCTTGCCCAGAAACATCTTGCCTTCCACCGCTTCAACAGCCTGCCTATACGACAGGTGAAGTTGATCCAATGTGCGTACGGGTTCACCAATGCCCGTTGTCATGGATGTCATCAAATGCTGCTGAACGCTATCCATCAGTGTGCTTATCGTTGGAGTAGCGTTACTGTCCTCCAGCAGTATCGCTACTCGTTGCGAAGACAGCTTACAGTAAGGAAGCATGCCGCTCCCACTATCCGTAATCGCCTCTTGAATACGTTGCAGGAATATTCTCGCCAATTCCCTCTGTGAGGAAAGGCTCCCCGCCTGACGCCATGAAACATTATCGAGCTCCATGACTGCGACGCGAACCGGCCATTTCAACTGGTCGAATTCATAAGAGATACTCATCTTTGTCAGTAATTCTTCTGATTCTTCCCGCTCAAGCAGACGTATAAGAAAATCGCTTTTGACAATGGGGATCATCTCCTGATAAGCCATCTCCACCTCGCGCTGCTTGTTTTCTTCATCTAGATCCCGCTTTACCTTGATTAAGGAAGCAACAAGCTCCCTATCGTTCATCGGCTTGAGAACATAACTGTAAGCCTTCAATAAGAGTGCTTGCTGTACATAGCTGAATTCCTGATATCCGCTGACGAATATGACTCGCATGTTAGGTTTATGTTCAAGCGCAATCCGTGCCAGCTCGAGTCCAGACATATAAGGCATATTGACGTCACTGACTAAAATATCAACATTTTCGCTCTTGATAATTTCACATGCCGACAATGCATTATTGACACTCCCCACTAACTCCATATGCAGATCGGACCAAGGAATGAATCTTCTCATGCCTTCGAGATCTAGTTCTTCATCATCCACAAGCAGCACCTTGTACATAGAACCCCCTCCAGACAATTATGTTCGCAAAACAGAGATATCCCAAAGAACCTTATGGATTCTTTGGGAAGTCCCCCCTAACATTACTGTGTTATTATTTTCCGTTCAATTTAGCTAAATTCTCCTGCCATTTGATCGTCCGCCATTCCAGAAGCTGACCATAGCCCAAATCCATCAAATCCTTGTTTCCTTGATCGAGAATTTTATCAACCTCTTCGTCGTTCTTCGCCATGACGGACTTAGCATAGATTTCGAGGAAAAGTTCATCGACAGATGCTTTGATAATGCCTTCATCCGAATCTGGAGCCGGATTGAGGTTAACAAATTCTGTAACGTTCAATTGAGTTGGCCAAGTAATCGTTTGTTGGTAACGTGTTCTCCAGTCCTGCTCTTCGAAGGGGAGATTCTCCATGTATTTATATTTGGCAGGGTCAATATAACTCGTATTACCTACGAACATAACAGGCTCATTCTTAGATTGAATTTCTGCTACTTCTGCCGGATCATAATTCTCGGTGAAATTCGGCTTACCATCTTCATCGAATCCGTCCCAGTTCTTTCCTTCCGGACCGAAGAATTGGACGTTCATCCCTTCCGGACCTGTGTACCAGTCGAGGAATGCGAATATCGCTTCAGGGTCCTCAGCAGCCGTTGTAATATAGGCAGCATTCCATCCAAAGCTTGTGTAGGTGCCTGGATAAATCTTATTCTTATCCAGACCCGGCTTATGAATAGGCCAAATCATGAAATACCCGCCATCCGGATCTTGTTTGATCAATTCAGGGTGCGCTTCGCCTGCCATCGTTGTGGGACTTGCTCCTGCAAATACTGCCACTCTGCCTGTCATGACTTTCTCCAAAATCTGATCTTCCGTTTGGTTAAAGGCATCTTGAGAGATGAGCTTCTCTCTGTACAGTTTAGCAATATATTTCTGAGCCTCTCGGAATACCGGATCTGTAAGTACTGACGTCAGTTTTCCGTCTTTTGGAACCGCAAGCAAGCTAGCATTCAGATTCGTGTAACTTGCTCCCTCTCCGAAGGCCGTGTATAACACGCCAAGTCCCTGTCTTTCCTGTGCACGGTGCGGCTCGAACGGAATGATGCTGCTGCCGTACTTATCTTTAACTTTCACCAGATAATCATATAGATCGTCCGTTGTTTCGAGCGGAGGCTCGCCCAGCTCTTTATAGATTTTCTTGTTAACTACGTAACCGGCGTTACCGTAAGGATTGGATGAATACCAGTTAGGGAACATATACAGTTTGCCATCATCTGAACGTAACATGTTCAGATCGCCCATCCATGTCTTCAGGTTGGGATACTTATCCAAATAATCATCATAGGCTACCAGTTTTCCTTCTTTGCGGAGTCTCTCCAAGTCTGGATGGTTCTTGTCTGTCCAGATCATATCCGGCAGGTCGTCTGAAGCCATCATCGCACTCAGCTTTTGCGTATGTGCTCCAGCAGCCGCAATCATGTTGATTTTCACTTGTTTTTCTTCACTTAAATATTTACCGACAGGCGTGCTCTCCCATTTAGGGAAGTCCGAGTTCTCATAGTGAGAATATGCTGAAAACTCCAGCGGCTTCTCACCAAGGACCCATTTGCCGTCACGATTCCCCTCTGCTGGCGGATCGGTTTTCTTCTCGCCATCATTGTTTGCTGCCGGTGGTGCTGGAGCAGGAGCTGCCGATTTTCCGCATCCCGCTAGAGCCGTAACCATTATCAATAGCAACGAGACCAATACGAGCAACGGCTTTTTCGTCTTTCTCATTCACTTAACCCCTCTCATTAACAAAAATATATATGTTCAAAGCTGTTCGCCTTAAACCGTTCGTCAACTACTCCTTCAGCGAGCCTACCAGTACGCCTTTGACAAAATACTTTTGCACAAAAGGATAGACAAGAATGATCGGTAAGGTCACCACGATCATCATCGCCATTGTGAGCGATTTTGAAGTGATTTGCCTTGCTTGATCCAGTAGGGCAACCGAAGCGCTATCGAGCACGGAGCTTGAACCCGATACAATATTGGCATTCAAGGTCTGCCGCAGAATCGTCTGAATGGGGAGTAAATAATCACTGGTGATGTAGATACTCGGCAGGAACCAGTCGTTCCAGTGTCCAACGGCAGTCAACAGAGCCAGCGTAGCGATAACCGGTCCGGACAATGGGAGAATAATCCGAAAGAATGTGCCCCAATTGCTGCAGCCGTCAATATGGGCTGACTCTTCCAGCCCTACGGGAAGACCTCGAAAGAAGGTCCGAAAAATGATCATGTTCCACACGCTGATTAAGGATGGAATAATAAATACCAGAAAGCTGTCCATCAGACCGAGTGAACGGATAAGGAGGTACGTTGGAATCAATCCTCCACCAAAGTAGAGGGTGAATATAAAGAACAATGTGTAATATTTTCGTCCGATCAGATAAGTTCGGGTCATCCCGAATGCGAGGAGCGCTGTCATGAATATGGAGGTTGCGGTGCCGATTATGGTACGACTTATGGATATGAAGAACCCGTTAAGCAGTCGGTCGTCCTGGAGTATGATTTTATAATTTTCGGTAGTGAATTCTCTTGGCCAGAAGGTGACTCCGCCCTTTGCGGTATCGACACCTACGTTGAAGGAAACAGCCACCGCATTCCAGAAAGGATAGAGCGCCGAGAAGGCTAATAAACTGAGGAACACGTATATCACGATAAGCATGACCTTATCACCAAAGCTAATTCTTTTTAACATGCCGTACCTCCTGAGGGCTGCTGATTGTTACCATAAGCTATTACCAGATCTTCGAGCCAGATAGTTCGCGATCGTAAGCAGTCCAACACTGATAATCGCCTTGAACAATCCGATAGCAACCGCATAAGAATAACGGTGTGACCCTAGGCCTACTCGATAGACATACGTATCAATAACATCGGATACCGGCCGCAGCACCGGATTGGATGCCAGGAGCAGGATGTCCTCAAAGCCTGCATTGAGCAAGTTGCCGATCGCAAGAATCATAAAGATAATGATGACCGGCATAATCGAAGGAAGCGTAATCAGGTAGATTTGCTTGGACTTACTTGCACCGTCGATGTCCGCAGCCTCATAGAGAGCAGGATCAATACTCGCCATCGCAGCCAGGAATACAATCGAGTTAAATCCGATCTCCTTCCATACGTTGGCCGAAATCAGGATCGACCAAAAATACTCCTTTAACGAAAGGAAATTGATCGGTTCATCAATGGCCCCTATGCTCTCCAGCAGAATGTTGATGCTTCCGTTCTCCGTTGATAGCAAGGCGGTGGTGAATCCTGCCACAATAACCCATGATAGGAAATGGGGCAGGTATGTGATCGTCTGGATGACTCTTTTGAATAACATATGGCGAACTTCATTCAATAAAAGTGCCAGTACGATCGGTGCTGGAAATCCGATAAAGAATTTCAATAGACTGATCACAATCGTGTTGCGCAAAATTCTTTCAAACTCGGGGGCGGCAAAAAAAGCTTCAAAATGTTTAAAACCAACCCACGGGTTATCCCAAATTCTTGAGCCGGTGAACAGGTTATAATCCATAAATCCGGTTATTACGCCGTACATAGGCAGATAGGCAAAAATGAAAACTAGAATGACGCCGGGTATCACCATAAGCTGAACATCCCATTGCTTCATGAATCGCCTAAGAAAACTTTTACTATGGACTTTTGGCTGCCGGGCAATGGGTGATGGTTGCTGTTCTGCAGTAGCTTGCGGCATATTTATCCTCCCGTTACGAAATGATGTAAAAGCACGCCGGGTCTCTGAATGTTTACCATTTTCGAAACCGCTTGCAATTGACTTAGTATCATTCTACCTATGGAAATATTTTGAATCTATATAATAAAACCCCGATTTTTTATACTTCTACCGGAATGTTTCACCCTTTCCAGCCAACAAAAAAACGTCTATCGACGTACTTACTCAGTAGACAGACGCATTTAACGGAAGTTTCTCTTGCGAGATAAGGGGATGCTAAGCCTCGGGTGTTTATACTTTCTTATCCCAAAAAAAGACTGCCTTGAGGTCATATAGACCAACAAGACAGTCAATGTATTCATCTTTATGCACCGGTTATTTTAGTCCTGACCTCGACCACCGTTGAGAAGAAGGTAGCCCCTTCACCCATATCCGACAGCCTGTCGGGTGTAAGGGCATTGGCGCGCTGCTTACGGCCCTCGCCTTCCCACCACAGGCCTTGGCTGACAACGGTGCCCGGCAGCATTTTATCCATTA
Source organism: Paenibacillus sp. FSL W7-1332 (assembly GCF_037969785.1). Lineage (NCBI taxonomy): Bacteria > Bacillati > Bacillota > Bacilli > Caryophanales > Paenibacillaceae > Paenibacillus > Paenibacillus sp. FSL W7-1332. The sequence goes on from NZ_CP150209.1 coordinate 7,027,797, forward strand.
CCTTGGCCCGAACTTCATAGGTTCCGCGGTCGTTGTATACCGTAACCATGTCTCCGTCCTCTATACCGCGTTCCTCTGCATCCTCCGGATGGATCTGCAGGGCAGGCTCCTTCTCCAGCTTCTGATGCTTCTCCACATTCGCAAAGGTCGAATTCAGGAAGTTGTGGTTCGGCGGCGAAATGAACATGAGCGGGTATTTGTGCCCGCGGCCGCGCCTTACGCCGTCATAACCTTCCTTCAGCGGCACGTAGGTCGGAAGAGGCGGAAGACCTGCTTCCTCCAACTGTGCGGAGTAAAGCTCGATCCGACCCGAAGGCGTCGGCAAACGATCCAGATATGTTTCAAGCGGCGTCATATCAAGCTTCACATAGCGGTGATCCTTTAGCTTGTCCAGCGTGACGCCGTTCAGATAAGGGTTACCCGGGAAGTCGAGCGCTCTTGCCATCATCTCCTCTTCCGTCTCATGAAAGGCCGGGTCAGTGAACCCCATAGCCCGCCCCAGCATGGAGAACAGCTCTACATTGCTCTTGCTCTCCCCAAGCGCCGGGATGACCGGCTCCTGCAGCTGGATGTACTGATGCCAGTAGGAAGCGAACAGGTCGGTATTCTCGAACGAGGAGGTTGCCGGGAGCACGATATCTGCATACTTGGCCGTATCCGTCATAAACAGGTCATGCACAACCGTAAACAGATCCTCCCGTGCAAACCCTTCCCTTACCCGCTCGGAGTCGGGAGCGACAACCAGCGGATTGCTGCAATAGACAAAGACCGACTTAATCGGCTGTTCGGTCATGGCAAGCGCCTCGCCGATCCGGTTCATGTTAATCGTCCGCGCATCCGGATTCGGACGGAGATCGGGACGTTCGAGCGCATCGCTGTCCATGCTGTTGTAACCGCCGTTCGACTTGGCGGCCCCTCCGCCCCGCTTCAGCCATTGTCCGGTCAAGGCCGGAAGCGCCGCAATGCTGCGCACCGTCAAGCCCCCATTGTCATGATGCTGAAGACCGTTACCGATATGAATGTAGGAAGTATCTGCCCGGCCGTACAGCTCGGCCAGCTTCTCGATATCCTCAACTGGAATTCCGGTAATGGAGGATACATGCTCCGGTGTATAGTCTTTCACATGCTCACGCAAGGCTTCATGACCGATCGTATACTGCCGCAGGAATTCCTCGTTCACCATGCCGTCACGGAACAAGATGTGCATGAGGCCGACGGCCAGTGCCGCATCCGTGCCCGGAAACAGCGGAATGAACCAATCGGCCCATTGCCCCGTCTGGTTCTTATGCACGTCGATGACAACGACCTTGGCACCGGCCTTGCGCGCTTTCTCTGCCAACACCACCTGATGCATATTGGTGCTGACGATGTTGCCGCCCCAGACGATGATGACATCGGCATGAACGGTATCCTCCGGGACGGTGCCTCCATTAAACCCCATAACGGATTTCCAGCCCTCATTGCCTGCCGAATTACAGATCGACTGCTTCAGCCGGCTGGCGCCCAGCCTGTTGAAGAACCTTCGATCCATGCCGTCTACACTTAATATCCCCATGTTGCCGTAGAAGCTGTAAGGCAGAATGCTCTCAGAGCCATGCTCCTCGATCAGCTTCTCGTAGCGTTCGGCAATCTCCTGAACCGCTTCATCCCAGCTGATTCGCTCGAAAGCGCCCTGACCTTTGGGCCCTACCCTCCGCAGCGGATATAGCACGCGCTCCGGATGATACACCCGATGTGCCATATTACGGACTTTATTGCAGATAGCTCCCTGCGTAATCGGATGATCCGGATTACCGGTAACCTTCACGATTTTTCCGTTCTCTTTATGCAGCAGCAGGCCGCAAGTATCGGGACAATCCAACGGACAGACCGCCGGAAACACGCCGTTTTCCTGATGAATCATCGCTTGAGTCATTTCGTCTATTCCCCCTTGTACACGCTGAATCATATCCCTTTATCTTAAAAGAAAATCAGGGTTCCAGTAAAGTCTTACATTTTTTTCTGCATCGGTGATTCACTCTACTTCCTTCCGGGTATATTCCTATCAAGAGCAACGAAGAGGAACCCAGACCCTTTCTCTTCCTTGCCAAATCATGGACCACTCCCAAAAATTCGCCATGCCCATGTCTCCTCCCCCGAGACCGGCATGGCGAATTTGTTTTGTGTGGCATTATCGATACCGTACAGCGAAAGGCAAGCGAATCCGACGACCAGGTTACCATGGTCATCCCGCAGTTCATCCCCAATAAGGGCTGGCATAACTTCCTGCACAATCAATCCAGCTTGCTCATCCGTGCACATTTGCTGTATCGGAAAGATGTGATTATTACGACTATGCCTTACCATTTAAAAAATAGCGGGCTTGTTCCTTTTGCGACTTATGCAAAGAGTCCGCTCCGCCAACAACGACAAAAAAGCTGCGATCATCCGACCCTATCCCTTAGGGAGCGGTCGATCGCAGCTTTTTTCTCGCCTTTATTTACCAGGCTTCAGTATAATATTTCTACGCAGAATGAACCTGTTGAGCAGTGCCGGTAGCCGGAGCGGAAGGCAGCGCAGCTTCTTGTTCGCCGCGTGGAATGACCTCAACCTTATCATTCTTCTTCAAATATACGGTCCCGTAGGCAGCTCCCACAAACAGCGCGCCTCCGACGAAATTGCCAAGCCATACCGGAATGAAATTTATGAAATACTCACCCCAGCTGTAATACCCTTCAAATATCGCGGCCGGAATGAGGAACATGTTGGCCACCACGTGCTGAAAGCCGATGGCTACAAACGCCATCGTCGGAAACCAGATCCCGAGAATTTTGCCACTCATCTGGTCCGATCCGTAGGACAGCCACACGGCGAGCGCTACGAGCCAGTTGCAGCCGATGCCCGACAAGAAAGCCTGCAGGAAGCTGTCGTCCAGCTTGTGTCCCGCCATATCCACCAGCTTCTCCAGATAAACGCCGCTGCCTGTCAGACCGGTCACATGACCGAAGAAGTAAGCGACGAACAACGCCCCCGCCATATTGCTTACCGTGACGAGAGCTAAATTCCGTATCACCTCCTTCGTGGAAATCCGCTTCTTGAATCTGGCCAGGGACACGGCCATCATGTTGCCCGTCAGCAGCTCTCCGCCTGCGAGCAATACAAGGATCAGTCCGACAGGGAATATCGCCGCGCCTATAAAACCGGCAATGCCTCCCCAAGCCTCAGACGCCCCGGCAATCACGCGAATATCCAGCAAAAAGCCGAGCGCGATAAAAGCCCCCGCCAAAAATCCTAATATCATTACGTTCATGACGGAGTTATGTGCTTTTTTCACCCCGTTCTCCACGGTGATCTCCGCAATGCGATCCGGTTTGTAATAGGCCATGGCCGTTCCCCCATTTCTCCCGCATTCCGTCCTGAAAATCTCTCGGATGCAGCTTCTGATGTTTCTGTTACAGTTACCCATATTGTACCGCAGCCGCCAAAGCAAGAACGTGAATTATATCACGACCCAGTACGTCAGGATCGGACATCCTTGTGTCCTGGCTGCCCTTGATCACGTTTGAGATTGATCATTCGCTCGATCTGAGCCAGCGGTACATATAAAAAAATGCGGTGCCCGGAGATAATCCCGACACCGCTTGGTTGGTGCTTTTACCAGCCCTCTTGTTCTAAACCAGCTAACTTATGCCAGTTTACAAGCAACACGTTCTAAACCAGCAGCCTATGCCAATTTACCAGCAACAAGTTCTAACCACTATCCTATGCCTCGGCGGCAGTCTCTACTCTAACAGGCGTTTCCTTTTCCTGAGCCGGAACGTTCGAGATCGGAAGCTTCATGCTAATCAAGGACGACAGCAGGAAGAGCGCGCCTGCCGTAAAATACACGACCACAATGGAGGTTACCGACATATACCATCCCGTAAACCCGGAGCCGATGAGCAGCATGCCGGTAAACATCGGCGTCATCACGCCATTCAGCCGACCGATGAATTTCTCTTCCACCTGCTGCATCATCACGGCCATCAGAACCGTCTGCGCCATCGCCATCAGCACCCCGGTTGCGAAGCGCATCGTGCCGGTCAGGATCGGCCACTGGGACAGCACCTCGACAAAGGTCGAGAGGCCAAGGAAGGCAAGCCCGGCGAACAACAAGTAGTTGCCTTTCACTCTCCCCGCAATGACAGCAGCCAGCACGCCGCCAATTAACATGCCTAGGCCCTCTAGCGCGGTGAACCACTGAACGCTGGACATTGCCAGTTGTAAACGCTCCGTGATGACAAAGATATCAAGCGGCTGAACAAGTCCGCTGCCGAGCGCCAATAAAACATAGACCACCAGCAGCACCTTCAACAGCCGGCTGGACCCGATATAAGTGAAGCCCGCCTTCATGTCCTTCATAAAAGAACCGGTCGATTCCGAATTGTTAGAGGGTTCATCCACACTGGAAGGAAGACACATTAGCACGATCGCCGAAGCGCCGAATAGAACCAACAAGCTGATTAAAGACGCCTGCAATCCAAAAGCTTGATAAATCGTCGTACCGACCATCGGTCCCAAAATGATAAACAGCGACATCGAGGTCTGGGACAAAGCTGTGGCCGCGGGCACATGCTCATCCGGCAAGCAGCGCTTGATGAGCTTCATGGACGAAGGCTGCGAGAATTGAGATACAACAGCCGAGACCAGGGTCACCGCAAACACGGCCTGCCAATATCCCGCATACACAACGAACAGGATAAGCAATATGGATAAAAAGCTGAGAATGTCCCCCCAGATCATCGTTCGCTTGGGACGCCAACGGTCCGCCAGCACGCCGCCAATCATGGAGATCACAAAGATCGGAGCGTATTCAATTACGGTAAGCAGCGATACGGCGACCGGATCATGGTTGCTCTTCTCCATAATGAAGAACAACAATGCCATGTTGCGGATCCAGATCCCGATATTTTGCATGAAATCCGAAACCATCAGCAGCACAAACGCGCGGTTGCCAAACAAATGCCTCATGTTTTATCCCCCTATTTTAAACCGACTATTCGGTTTAAATATATTTATGCGGAAACGCCCGCCCCGCTTGCAAATCGAGAAGAAGCGTTTCCGATAAATCCTCCGGTTCACTACGATCCTCGGCTCGATAACACACCGTTTAAAAAGTAAGTGACTCCCTTGCGATACAGCTGCCTTGATTCCTCCTGGGTCCGTTCAAAATACCACACCGACATCCCATCAAGCAGCGATGCGAATATGATGGATATTTCCTCTACATCCTCTGCCGGTATTCGCCCTTCGCTTACTCCTTCCGCGAAAATCTCGCGGTAGAGCGTGCGCGGACCTTGCAGGATGGCCAGCATCTCGCCCACAATCGTCTTATTCTCCGGCTGATTGATAAAGAATTCCTCCGCAATCTTGGTCAGCGGATTCTGGAAGTCGTCGACCATATGATCGGCAATGCCGTACAGCTTCTCCTCGAAGCTGGCGTAACGGGCTTTTTGATCGTTCCAGGCTTCCATCCATTCCTGATTCTGCTTCGCCAGCAGCTTGACGAACAAATCTTCCTTGCTCTCAAAGTGATAGTAGATGCTTCCCTTACTGGCACCCGTATACTTGACCAGTTCATCCATGGATGTTGCCGCATACCCGCGCTGGATGAACAGTTCCTTCGCTTTATCCAGAATCATGTCGCGCTTTCGCTGCGCTTTTTCTGAAGACATCGATGTAAGCACTCCTTGCTTGGAAATAATAGTGCGGAATTCACGTACCAAAACCTGGTTCTCTTAATAAAAATGAATCTGTGAAGATGATGAACACCATTCACAGCAATAAAACCGACTGTACGGTTTAATCATACTGAAAACATTCCCGCATGTAAAGCAGCATCTTCACAATCACATAGAAAAAAGGACCTTGCCTAAGCAAAATCCTCTCATCATTCGTACATCCGAAACCAATATTATTTTTTTATTCCACTGCCCAAATGGCTCTTCCTTCTTTCATCGGATCGCCATAACTCAGCTGCAGTCCCTTAACCCCCTGCTTCACTTCGTACGGTATTTCACCTGTCAGCTCGCCGCCTGGGGCAACGGTGCCGTCCAGCATTTTCACGTCATCCGTAATGGGAACCGTATAGTTAAGATCGCTCGAATCCGTCAGGGAAAAAGACAGCGCCGAAGAGATGACCAGCGGCTCCTGGCCATTGTTCTTCACGGTAATGTCAACTACCTTAAACGTATGGCCGGGCTGGGGCTTCAAATATTCATCACCCTCGGATTCACGTACGCCGTTTAGCGTAATGACCGTGCCGTGATAATCCACCGTATCGCCCACTGCGGCAGGTTCGCCGATCGGCTTCACCTCTGCGTTGTCGGCCGGTTGGTCCTCACCTTGGGGTTCTGCAGGCGGCTGTTCTTCAGACGTCCCCGTCTGATCTGTCCCCCCACTGTCCACAACAGCCGGCGGAGTCTCTGCAGGCGGATCAGCCTGATCATTGGAACAAGCCGCCGTCAGCAGCATGGAGAACAATGCAGCTGTGGCCAGCATTACTTTTTTATTCATACTTTATCCTACCTCCTGAAAGTCGAAATCTACATGTCCGGATATTTTCCAATTCGCTGTCAAAATCCATAATCCTTCAAAAACAAGAAAAAGACCCCCAAATCAGGGAGTCTTCTTGGTGAATCGATTACTTATGAATGCACCGGTGTTTTCGTTTCGACCGCCGGCAATGCCTGCAGTCCAGCCGTGTTAAGGAAATTCCACGGTTTATTGTAATGCGGCTGGAAGAAGAAGTCGATGAAGGCCAATTGATCAATCGTCATCCGATTCTGTATGCATACCGACAGCGTGTTAATGGATTGCGTCATATCCACTTTGGAAATAACCTGTGCACCAAGCATCCGGCGGCTGTCTTGCTCATATACCACCTTCAGCGTAACCTCTTCAAAGGTAGGCATGAATTCCGGACGGTAATGATCCGTAATGGTGACCGTCTCCACCTTCAAGCCTTCGTCCTTGGCGGCTCCTTCGGTTAATCCCGTCGACGCAATGTTGTGTTCGTATATTTTCAATCCCGACGTACCTTGCGTTCCCATATATGGGGTTGTTGGCGACACAAGATTGCGTGCAACGAGCGTACCCATCCGGACTGCGTTCGTAGCCAGTGGAATGTACATCATTTTACCGGTCGGGTTATAGTGAACGGAGCAGCAATCGCCTGCTGCATATACATCCTGCTTGCTGCTTTGCATATATTGATCCACGACGATGGCGCCATTTTTCAGCATTTCCACCTGCCCCTTCACCAGCTCCGTATTCGGACGGAAGCCGATGCAGAGGATCACGAGATCCGTGTCGATCTCACCTTTGTCGGTGATGACCTTGTTCACCTTGCCATCCTTGCCTTGGAAAGAAGTCACGGTCTGGCCCAGAGCCATCTCAATCCCTTTTTCACGGAAGGATTCCTCGATCTTGCCGCTAAATTCAGGATCCAGATATTTGTTCAGAATGCGGTCGGCACTATCAATCAGGGTAACCTGCTTGCCGTTCTGTTGGAAGGCTTCGACCAGTTCTACGCCGATGTAACCGGCGCCGACAACCGTAATGTGTTTCGCTTCCTGCGCTTTTTCAATGATCGCATTGGAATGATTATAGTTTTTGCAGAGCAGAATATTATTCAGATCGATGCCTTCAAGCTTCGGTACAATTGGCCATGATCCGGTTGTGATAATCAGTTTGTCATAGGCATCATCAAAAATTTCTTCTGTAACCAGGTTCCGAACTTTCAAGCTTTTCTTATCCGTATCCACCGAAATGATCTCATGCTTCATCTTGGTTTCAACACCCAGCTCGTCGAGCTTCTGAGGCGAAGAGTAGAACAGACCGTCAGGGTCTTTTACAACGCCTCCGACGTAAAGCGCGATGCCGCAGGACAGGAATGAGATGTTATCATTGCGTTCATAAACGGTGATCTGTGCTTCCGGGTAAAGTTTGGCGGTATTCACGATGGCGGACGTTCCTGCATGGGTACAACCGATAACTGCTACTTTCATGGTTCTTCCTCCTCCAAGTATGAAGCTGTATATTTGATTAAGATGAGCACTTTTGCCTGGATTCATGCTTGGTAACGCTTGTTGAGCATGAATGTGGTGACGGGTAATATTATTTGTGAATGTTTTCACTTCATACTTTTATTATAATGTGATTAATTTCACAGTTCAATAGGCAATTGCGTTATTCACACATTGTTCACAATTTCACATAGTTAGAATGATAAAAGAGGTTGACCTAAAGAACATGATGTTCTCATCGCCAATACTCAAGATTAGATCAAGAATAAAGGTTCCCTATCAGGGTAAGCTATAAGGGTCCAGCCTCATGAAATTCAAGCGCGTTCACCCTATCCTATACGTTCTGCCTTGGAGGATCTTGCTTGGACTGGTCTAACGGAATGTGCCATGAAAATAAAAAAAAAGACTGTTCTCCCCAGCGGAATATCCCCGAAGAAAACAGCCCTGTTGATGTAATCGTTACTTTCTGCCACTAGCCAAGCAGAGATTCAATGGCGCCCTTCATCGATTCCGGCGTATCTCGCGGTTCGAATCGCTGAACCACCTTGCCCTCGCGGTCTACCAGAAACTTTGTGAAATTCCAAGCGATCTCTCCGCCTTCGTTCGGTCCTGGCTGCTCGGATTTCAAATATTGAAATAACGGATGCGTTTCTTCCCCGTTCACGTCAATCTTCGCAAAGATTGGGAAATTCACGCCATAATTCAATTGACAGAATGATTCGGCCTCTTCACTTGTACCCGGCTCCTGTCCGCCAAACTGATTGCACGGGAAACCAAGAACCTGCAGTCCTTGCTGGCTATATTGGTCATACAGCTGCTGAAGCTCTCCATATTGCGGCGTAAGTCCGCACTGACTTGCCGTATTTGCAATAATCAGAACCTTGCCCGCATACTGATCGAGCGAGACTTCCTGACCCTTGGTATTTGTTGCATGATATTCGTAAACTGACATCTTCGAATCCCTCCCGGCTTGTTTTGAATAGATGGCATGCTTCCAAGCTCTACAGCCTAGCCAATCTCCTTCCATCATATCGAATAAATCGCCTTAAACCAAATTTTAGTCCAACGCCTCTACCCCACAGCCCGGAAATCCATTATGATGAATGTATGTATAACCTCTTCAAACAAAATCTGCATAGGCTAATAACAGCTGTTTAATCAGCAAGTTAGCAGGGTAATGATTTAAGGTTTGGAGACATATTGCAATATTCCGTATTTCAACAATTGTAAGTGAGGAAAAGAAATGAAACTGTATCCCGAAATGTTTATATCCCCATGGCATCTCATTGTGATTGTGCTGGCACTGATTGCCTTCATCGGCTTAATCAAAGGGGGGTATGACCGAAAGACCGTGCTTCGCAGCACAGGGTTATCGACGCTGGCCTTCTATTTTATACTGACGATCCCCATTGGTCTTATCACCCAGGAATCGCTTTACAAAGAAGAAACGATGCTGACCGATTTGGATCAGAATTTTGAGGACAAGAAGGCGGGTTCCGAGCTCCAAAGCTTTAAAGACTACATCGTGGTCCATGCTGGCGCCTATAAAAACGAGGATGATGCGGACATTGAGATCTATGCCGGCAACTACCATGATAGCCAAACATTTCATGGTCACATCACCCTTTACGTGTACGATAAGAACGATGATGAAGTCTTTACCGAGATGTACAAGAACGTGACCCTCACCCCCGGCGAGAAGAAGAAGCTCGACACCGCCTTTACCAGCCAGCCTATGGAAACCTACAGATACCGATACGAAACGCACCCCCAAATGTGAAAGGTGCGTTTTCTCGTTTTCGTATTAAGTTGACAGATGGTCTCCGGGCTGGATCCCCGGCTTATCGTTTTCAGGAAGAGGCTGATACGCCCCCGGCATCGGCGGCAGATTCTTCGCATCCCGACCTTTGCGCACATGCCGGATGCCCAAATAGAAGAGACCGACCACAGGCAGTGACAGCATGGCTATAGCAAGGAGCATGCTGGACATTTGGTACGAGGGATCCGTTTCGATCTCGGAAAAATCCAAAAGCATAAACGATATAAAGGTAATCAACGAGAACATGATGATCTGGAGCCAGCGCATCCATTTCACCAGGAAGAAGAACAGGATCGCGGAGATTGCAACAAGTAAAATGGGAACTAACGGCTGTTCCGGGTCCGCGTTACCCAGCTCTGCCTGGCGCGTCAGCCAATAACCGATAGCGAACTGAACCGGAAAAATCAGCCAAGCCAGCAAACCGGTTCCACGGAAAGCCGATCTTCGCTTTTGCAGCGCCTCTTCGTACTCGAGGAGTTTCATCTCGTATTCCAGCTGATTAAGCTCCTCTTCCGTCAATTCCCGGTCTTCCTCCTCATTTTCCTGTACCAGACGGTCCAGGTAAGGCCGGAATTGCCGCTCCATATTGCCATCAAATTCTGCACGCTCTAAATCCTCGTCCTCGCGAAGCAAAGACGCAATCGATTCATCCCCAAGATCATGAATGATGATAGAAGTCAGATATAAAGGAATGTCCCTTCTGCCGATAACCTCCAGCCACCGGTTGGCCTCCATCGGATCCGTGAAAGGAATGGCCACCGCCCGTTCCGTCTGCCCTTCTCCCGCGACCAGGTACATAATCGGCATTAACTCCGCCATAGGCACGGATTCGGTCATTTTGCTCTTCTTATAAGCATAACTGAATTGAAAGATGTATCGCCCATAGTATATTTCCTTGATGTCACCGATCCTAAGGCTCCCCTTCAGGGAGTCTTTCGTTTCCGGGTCCCATCTCTCATATTCAATAAAATCTTCGTATAACAAATACTCGTCCAGATGCGTATTGTTCCAGATATGCCCTTTCAGGCTTCTGGACAGACGAATCATCATGAAGATACCGGCGGGTATGGCAACCAGACTCATCCAGGTCCAGACATTGGCCCAGAGGTACAGCAGCATCAAGGGACCCAGTGTCAGGGCCAGGCCAAGCAGTATTCCCAGCACGTGCATTTCAAATGTAATCACCCAATAAAAAGGCTGCATTTTGGGCTTTCTCTGCTCATGAATCACCAGAGACATTCAGGCAACTCCCTCCTACTATTCTTTCATTTGTTTCTATGGCTCACATGTAACGAGCATATTGGAGATCAAGATGGAGCAGTTCGCAGGATGTACCAAATAGTATGTTAGGCCAACGGTAGAGCGTGCGTCCGGCAGTGCGACAAAAGAGCTGTAATTGCAAGTCTTGCCGGGCGATGGATCAGCTTCCCGCGTTTACTCGCAGTCTAACCTAACGGACTCAGGCGACCTTATTTCGCAAAAAATGGGGTTTTAAGCGAATCGAACGGTCAGGAGATCCGTTATTCATCTGGAAAGCTCGGATATTTTGGCTGTTTTCAGCCCAAATAACGGCTCTGGTGTCCGCTATAACGATAAATGGACCTCATTACAGGAAAATAACGTATCTGATGTCCGTTAGCCTCGGCGTTCAGTGTTCTGGTCATCGTCATAGCGATTTCGTTGCACCTGAGTACCATTTCATTGCACCAAGATACCACATCGTTTCACCTAGATACCATATCATTGCACCTAGATACCATATCATTGCACTTAGATACCATATCGTAGCACCTAGGTACCTACCATATCGTTGCATCTAGATACCTACCATATCGTTTGCACCTAGATACCATAACATTGCCCCAGATACCATTTCATTGCACCTACCTAGATACGTCGCACCCAATACCACATCATTGCACCTAGATACCATAACGTTGCCCTAGATACCATATCGTTGGACTTAGATACCATATCGTTGCACCGCACCTCGATATGGTACCGAAGGCGGAGGCGAATCAGCACGTCTAGCTTGCATGCATATTATGTATTGAAGTTAATATCCACCCCTACATTCCTACTTCCCTACTTCCCTACATCCCTACATCCCTACATCCCTACCCCTACATCCTTATAAGTATGTTAATTACTACTCTTGAACCCAAAAATCCTTCCACGGCAAGTCAGCCGGGAAGGATTTCCATCTCACGCTTTGCCTTATTGGGCCGTTCGTTTCTGAGCCAGCTTCACAAGCAGATGAGCCAGCTGATGCTGCTCCGCTTGGGTCCCGACCTTCCATAACTCCTGAAGAAGCTTCTCTTCGGAATTACGGGGCTCCTCGTTTGCAGCCAGATAACCAGCCACCTTTTCTGCTGCCCGCGCCAGCTGCTCTTCATTCAACCCAATGCTCTCGGCAAGCTGAATTCGCTTGTTCAAATAGGATTGGAAGGCATCAAAATCGGCCAGGATTCTCTCCTTCTCCCCATCATCAATCCGGTCCATTGCGTCACTGACCTTACTCACATCCAGCTCACCTTGCTTGTTCACTACATGATTATGTTCAGACATGGTAACGCCTCCTTGTCATTGACTGGGTAACGCTCTCTACTTAAACGGGATCTTCCGGATTGAAACAGATGCTTCCTAAAATTCTCTGGACCTTCTAGCGGCTGCGTCCACCGCGCCGGCCACCACTCTGGCCTCTTGCAGCGCGGCCTTCAGAGGATCGGGTACCGCCCTGTCCGCCGCGACCGCCTTGATTTCCACGCCCCTCGGTTCTGGACGGTCCACGGCTGCTGCCGCCGCGTGTTCCGGCCTGTGATCCACGGCCTTCGCCTGCATTTCCGCCGTCACGACTGCCACTGCTGCGACCTCCAGCCGATAATGGTCCGCGGCCTTCGCCTGCACGCCCACCGTCACGACTAGCGCTGCTGCGGCCTCCAGCCGCAGATTGTCCGCGTCCCTCGGCTGCACGGCCGTCACGGCTTCCTGCCCGTCCGGATCCACGTTCATCTCTGCGTGACGATCCGGCCCTTCCTCTGCTCTGCTCGCTGCCGCGGCTCCGCCCGGAACCCGTACCGCGATCCGCCCGGCTTCTGCCTTGGCCGCGTTCTTGATCGGATTCAAGTGAAGAGATATTTCTAGCTTTTCCCGCTCTGCCCGTATCCCTGCCTGAGCCGCCGGTGCTTTCCCGAAGGCCTCCAGCACTGGAATCATAGCGGACTCGCTTCAAGCGCAGGGAAATTCCTTCCTCGATGCGCTGTAGATCGTTAAGATCCTTACCGGCAGCAAACGTGATAGCCATCCCGTTCCCACCGGCCCGTCCGGTCCGTCCGATACGATGGATGTAACTTTCAACATCATGAGGCATATCGTAGTTAAAGACATGCGTCACGCCCTCGACGTCAAGCCCTCTCGCAGCAACGTCCGTTGCCACCAGCAGCTGCAGCTTGGCTTCCCGGAATCGCTTCATGACCGCTTCCCGCTTCGCTTGGGACAGGTCGCCGTGCAGCTCGTCCGATTGATACCCATGAGCCAGCAGCGCCTCATTCAATGTTGTTGCTCTGCGCTTTGTCCGGCAGAAGATAATCGCGAGAAAAGGGTTATGCTCCTCAATCATCGCACGCAGGGCATCCTGCTTGGAACGGTCTGTACACTCGACCACAACCTGCTGGATCTGCTCCAGCGGAATCGGGGAAGCCCCCTTAATGACAATATCGACGGGGTCTTTCATATAGTTGCCGGCAAGCTGCTTCACGCCGGCAGGCATCGTGGCCGAGAAGAGCATCGTCTGGCGCCGATACGGAAGCGCGTGCATCAGTGCCTCCACCTCATCCAGAAAGCCCATGTGCAGCATCTGGTCGGCTTCGTCCAGTACCAGCTGTTTCACGCCGCCCAGCTCAAGCGTGCCCCGGCGTAAATGGTCCAGCAACCGGCCCGGTGTTCCGATGATCAAATGTCGGCCGCCTTCGAGCTTGCGCAGCTGTTTCTCCACGTCCTGACCGCCATAGACCGCCAGAATTTTGATCCCGTCCGGCTCGCCGGCCGTCAGCTTCTTGGCTTCTTCCGTAATCTGCAATGCCAATTCCCGTGTCGGCGCAATAATGAGCGCCTGCGGGTACGCCCGCTTAGGATCGAGTTGCTGCAGAATCGGCAGCATGAAAGCCAGCGTTTTACCTGTGCCGGTCTTTGCCCGGGCGATAACGTCCTTTCCTTGCAGCAGCAGCGGGATACTCTCTTGCTGTACCGGAGTCGGCACCCCAATCCCCTGCTCCTTCAGTTTCCGTACTCTTTGTTCGTCAATGCCCAGCTGTTGAAAGTTCGGCAAACGTTCCACCTCATTTAAATTATTTAGCATCTGTTGCGTCAAATCGATTGGATTTAGCAAACAAACATACTTACATATAAGTCCGACAAAATGTCGATCGAATTCGTTCTAAGAAAAACGAACGTTGTCGTTGTATTTCTTTTCAACTGACAAAAGACCCTGACTTTGGTAATGTCTATGATATAGAAATCCAGTTTACACCAGCTAAGGAGGTGTCCCCGATATGCATACCATGCAGATCATTCTGTCAGCACTCATCCTGATGATTCTGTTCGGCCTTATCAATCTGATGATGAATTATATTTCAAGACGCGACGGGGAGCCTACCGTACCCTTACGAAAGAAGCTGTGGCTTATCCCGCTGTTGTCGGCCTTTATTATTATACCGTTAGAACTCTTTGCGATGTTATATGCCCGGTGGTTCCCCATATCAGATCCATCCGGATCAGGTGAAATCCTGGCTTACGGCGGTCAAGGCGTATGGCTCGGATTCTCGCTCACCATCCTGATCGGGTTCCTGATCTTCGAAGGCATCCTTCATCCTTTGGTGATCACCCTGCTAAGACTGCTGCTTCGCAAGGATAGCTCCATCTATATCAAACAGGCGGTTACCGTTGTGACCGACACGGTTCTGCTGTACATAGCCTCTCTGATCGTGCCCGGCATTCCTGTCGGCGGCTGGCTGCAAGCGCTTCTCATTGCCCTATTCTTTCACCTCATAGAATGGATCCTCATCGGAGTCCAGACTTGGGTGCAGCAGCGCAAGCGGGCAAGAGCCGAATCTGCCTAGAACCTGCCGGATTTGAAAATGGCATATAACAGCCATGCAACCATGAGCAAGGCCACAATGAACCCGACTTCAATCACGGGGAAACTCCACAGCATCATCGGCTCTCGACTGAGCGACGAACCGATAATCAGACCCACCATGATGATGCTGAAAGCCAGAAGCACAATGCTGAAGGAGAGCCGGTTACTGATCTGATCCAGCTTGCGCATCAGGGTTTGCAGTTCGGGAACACTGATCTCCACCCGCAGTTTCCCCTTGCTGATCAGGGCCGACAGCTGCCTGGCCTGTCCGGGCAGATCAAGCAGGCTCTCGGCAAGTCCGCTTACCCCGTCCAGCACCTTCCTGCTGATCCGGCGGGTATTATACCGCTTCTTCAACAGCTTTCGGCCAAAAGGCTCCGCCATATCGATAATACTCAGACTCGGGTCCAGCATCTCGATGACCCCTTCGAGCGTCAGCAATGATTTGCCAAGCAGCGTCATATCCGGTGGCAGCATAATCCGGTGCCGCTGGGCAACGGCAAACAGATCCGTCAATGCCTTACCGATACGCACTTGAGCGAAAGGCACATCATAATACTCTCCCCGCAGCCGGTCCATGTCTGACCGGAGCGCATCCATGTCGCAGTCGTCCGGAATCAAACCCATTCTGGAAATCGCCCGGATCATCCCTTCCGAATTCCGCCGCATCAAGGCAATAATGAGTCCGGACAGATGGTCCTTCATATCTTCGCTGAGGTGACCCACCAGCCCAAAATCCAGAAAGACCAGCTTGCCGTCCTCTCTGACAAGTAAATTCCCCGGATGAGGGTCGGCATGAAAAAATCCCTCAATAAAAATCTGCTGCAGCATGCCATCGATCAAATGTTCAGCGATCGCCTTCAGATCATGTCCCTTGTCCACGATCTCCTGCCTCCGGCTTAAGGTGAGGCCATCGACATACTCCATCATCAGAACTTTAGATGACGTGTACTCCCAATAAATCCGCGGAATGCGGATAAATTCATGATCCGGCATCTGGGAGGCTATCTTCTCTGCGTTTCGGGCTTCATGGCTGTAATCCAGCTCGGCCATCATCGCTCTGGCAAATTCGTCAACGATCCGGTCCACACGGTACTGCTTCACCCATTCCCAGTGGCGCTCGGCAATCGAGATTAAATCCCGCAATATTTCCAAGTCACGACCGATCATTCGGGCTACCCCGGGCCGCTGAACCTTGATCGCTACATGCTCTCCGGATTTCAGCTTCCCGGCATGGACCTGCCCAATCGAGGCGGCTGCCAGCGGTTTGTCTTCAAACTCACTCAACACTTCATCGATCGGCATACCCCACTCTTGCTCAATCAGCTCCCTTGCGCTCGTAGAAGAAAATGGAGGCACCCGTTCCTGCAGCTTCACCAATTCCTGGATAATATGGTCAGGCAGCAGGTCCGATCTTGTACTCGCCAACTGTCCGAGCTTCACAAAGGCGGGGCCAAGATCCTCAAGCACTCGCCGGATGCGTTCCCCGAGCGTAATCGTCTCCGGCTGTTCCCTGGAACTCCAGCGGACAGGCAGCGACAGAACATGAAACAGTCCCATCTCCTCCACCATATAGCCAAAGCCATGACGCATGAGCGCCATGGCGATTTCCCGGTAACGTCCGGCATGTCGAATTCGGACCGCCATCTATTCCTGCCGCGATCCTTCCAGTTCTACAACCTTCTTCTCCAGAGTAGCAATGCGCTGTTCCAGGCTGGCGACATCACTCTCTTTGGGAACATCCAGATCGGACAATACACGCTGCACCTGTTCATAAATATAGTTCTTGATCTGCGACTGCTCCTCTTCGCCGCGTTCGACGAGACGGTTCACAAGCGCTTTGGACTCCGCAGGAGCAAGCTCCCCGCGTTTGACCAGATCATCCACGATTTTCTCTACTTTTTCCTTGCTGACCACGGTAAGGCCCAATCCTAACGAGATGGCTTTCTTAAAAAGATCACTCACGGTACATCCCTCCCGGTCGTTGTCTGGTTCCATTATAACCTTTAACGCTGGTAAAAACATCTATCCTTGGACTTGCTTTCATAAGTATAGAGAAGCTGCCTTATCAATTTCCCCTGATTTCACATGAAATATGAGGGCAATCCGGAATCGGATAACAAGAAATTGCATTCCAGCCATGCTTATTATGTAAAATACAATTAAAAAAGCGAACAGGCGGGAAAGTAAATGATCCCGCCTGTTCGCTTATGGTGTTATCTCTTCCAGTTGAAGAATGGCTTAGTCGTCATCCCCGTCATGATCGTCGCGATCATCATGATCCCAATCATCATGGTCATCATCATGGTCGTCATCGTTGTCGTCATGGTCGTCGTATTTCTCATACTCTGCCTTGATCACTTTACCGCTGATCGCATGGACTTCTACGTCGGATGATCCGTTTGCCGTCTTCACTTCGACGTCATACACCCATCTGCCGTCATCTTGGTCCAGATCCACTTCCACAGCCGTACCGCCCTTAGCGTGTTTAACAGCGATAGCGGATGCTTTGCCTGCACCAATCAGATTGCCTGGAAGGTTATCACGATCATCATCATCGTCATCCCGATCCACTCTTACACCGAGGGATTTGCCGGTATAGGCATCAATCCATACATCCACGTCCCGGTTATTCTGCTGGATTTCCACATCGTATACCAGCTTGCCCTTTTTCCGGTCTATATCAATGCTCTCCACTTTGCCGCTGGCAGCAGCCAGTGCCAATTGTTCCGCTTTTTCCATTCCGATCAGCTGCTTCTGTTGCTTCGCCGCTGTCTGAGTTCCCGCTGCAGTCGTCTGTCCTGATCCTGCCGCCTGTACAGCGTTATAACCGTATACTCCACTTGCCGCGATAGCTACGGACAGTGCGCCTGCCCACCATATTTTCTTCTTCATCATCTTACGCCTCCTCATTATTCTCTCCTGTTGATCTCTACAAACCCAATATACCCTCTCAACATGAGAGCTTTCGGAGAGAAAGATTAGAAAACGATGAGAAGACGCGGACATGACCTCTCATTATTCATCGTCGTCCTCATCATCCCAAGTCACCGTCATGATCTTACCGGTAATGGCATGGACTTGAATGGTCGCTTCACGCCCGTCCGCTCTCTCAATCTCCACCAGATAGTAACGGCTGCTCTTACTCTCGCGATATTCCACATCTTCCACCGTTCCCGGTACCTTCTCTAAAGAAAGCTTGATCGCGTATTCTTTGGTAATCATCGTTGCAGGCGGTTCCGAAGCGCCGCTTCCGTTTCCGCTTTCCCCGTCCCCAGCTCCCTCCGCTGCTCCCTTGTCACCGTTATCCGCTGGCTCGGAAGGAGGATTGTCAGGATCCGGTTCCGTTGGCTGATCCGGCTCCCTTGGCCCACCCGGTTCAGGATCTGGCTTCACAGCGGTCTTATCCCGCTGCTCTATGGACACGATATCACCTAGACGAGCATCCACCGTCATCTCATATGTTCCGGTAGCCGACTGAAGTTCTAATCGATACACCCTGCCGTCCAGCGCGGTCTTCGTTATTTCGCCGCCAGGATATTGGGAGAGCACCTTCTCCACCACTTCATCCATTGACATAGCGGAAGTAGAACGGCTAAAAGGACTCCATACCGCATTCACAATAATCATAACCGCTACCAGCATCACAATACCCAGCAGCAGACTGACTTTTTTACGCATCGAATCACCTCGGATACAATCTGTCTTTACCGTCAGTATAGCGCAGCATGGTTAGAATACGATGAGAAAAAGGAACGTTTTGAGCCTTTTATTTCGATTCTTGCAGCCGGATTGTGGCGGTTGTACCGACACCCGGCAGGCTATCCAGCTCTATCGAAGCAGAGATGGCCTCTGCGATATCCTTTGCCAAGGACAAACCAAGACCAGCTCCCCCGCCCCGGCGGGTACGAGCCTCGTCCACCCGGTAGAAACGGTCGAACACGTGCTCCAGCTCCTCCTTGGCAATGCCGATTCCGCGGTCGATGACCCGGATATAAATCTCTGATGGCTTCCTGCCAACCTGGATGACAATATGTTCGTCACTGTACTTTCGGGCATTATCCAGCAGAATGAACAAGAGCTGCTTCAGCCTGCGGCTGTCCGTCCAGCCGAGAACCTCGCCATCGGCTTCAACCTCCACCGTGCGATTATAGGCATCGCGAAAAGCACGCGCGGAAGACTCCGATAATGCCACGAGATCCACCTGCTCCATCTCGACCTGCCACTGATCCTGATTGCGGGCAAGCAGCAGCAGTTGCTCCGTCATCTCCTTCATCCGGATCGCTTCCGAATGGATCGCTTCCACGGACTCCATGAACAGCTCCGGCCGGTCCAGACCTCGCCGCTTTAACAGACTTGCGTAACTCTCAATGATGGTGAGCGGTGTCTTTAACTCATGGGAAGCGTTGGATACGAATTGCTCCTGCCTCGCATGATTGCTCTCCAGCAGCGTAATCATGTCGTTGAACGCAGCACCCATCTCCACCAATTCATCCTTCGACTTCTCCTCCAGCTCGATTCGCCGGAACCGCCCGCTTTGCCGGATCTCCCGCATCGTACGGATCAACGCCGTAATCGGCTGCACGATCAAACGTCCCAATATCCGCGTTGAAAGGATGACCGGAACCAAGGCAATCGCAGTTACGGCAACCAGTACGATTCGCAGCACTTGGAGCGTCTCCATCGTAGCGGCAAGACTGCGGGCCACTTGTATATTAACCACGACCCCGTCTCTCCAGATGATAGGCAGGGAAACCATCGTAAACCGGATATTATCATACTCGACGACCTTCACCTGCTTCTGCGTATCGTACGGCAGCTTAAGATCATCCATATCCTCCCCGGAGGAAGTGACGAAAGTGGACGGATAGCTTTCATCCGGCCCGAGCAATTGAATCTTTCCGTCCAGAGGGACATAGCTTCGTAGAAGATCGCTCGCCGGGATCGTATCCGCGGCTTTGGCCATTTCCCGCGAAATTCTGGAGTCCTCCGCTTCCGCTTGCTCCAGCTGGCTGTCCACCGTCATTTTGCTGAACACATAATACACGGATAAGTTCATGACTATCAGAATGGCCGCCATCAGCACCGACGAATAGAGGTGGATTTTGCTGCTCAGCTTCATGGGGTCTCTTTGAGCACGTAGCCGACGCCGCGGACGGTATGAATGAGCTCATATGCGCTGTCATGATCGATTTTCTTGCGGACATATCGTATATATACATCGACCACGTTGGTGTCGCCGTAATAATCGTATCCCCATACGGCAGCGAGAATCTGCTCGCGGTTCAGCACCTGCCGTTTGTTCTTCAGTAAATAAACGAGCAAGTCAAATTCACGC
The DNA here is from genome assembly GCF_037969785.1 of Paenibacillus sp. FSL W7-1332. Classification (NCBI taxonomy): domain Bacteria; kingdom Bacillati; phylum Bacillota; class Bacilli; order Caryophanales; family Paenibacillaceae; genus Paenibacillus; species Paenibacillus sp. FSL W7-1332. The sequence continues at coordinate 7,048,136 of NZ_CP150209.1, forward strand.
GGCGTCAGATCGATCCTTCTGCCATCGCGAATGACTTCCCGCGTACCTTCGTTCAATTTCAAATCCGCTGCCGTAAGCCACTCTCCTGCCGCCTGCTCTTCCGGATCCTGCTTACCCTGAAGCCGCAGCGCAGCACGAATCCGCGCCAGCAGCTCTTCGATCTGAAACGGCTTCGTTATATAATCATTGGCTCCTAGATCAAGCCCCGATACTTTATCCTCAACGGAGCTCTTGGCTGTCAGCAGCAGCACGGCTGTGTGCGAGTCATGGGCACGGATGCGCCGCAGCAGCTCAATCCCGCTCATTCCGGGGAGCATGACATCCAGCAGAATTAAATCCACGTCCTGACTGCGGTATGCCTCCAGCGCATCCAGCCCGTTGTCTGCCTTGGTCACCTGATATCCTTCACTCTCCAGCTCGATTTCAAGCAAACGGGATATTTTCGCTTCATCCTCAACAATTAATATCTTCCCGCTCAAGCGCGTCCCTCCTACCGATCCTATCGAAATGGCTTCTTAACCCGGAACGCGTGCAGCCCACTTGGCCGCTTGCGTAATCATTAAACGCAGCTGAGGCTGGAGAAAGGACGGCTCGTGGTGGCCCGGCATCAAGAAAACCACGCGTCCGATGCCATACGTATGGCACCAGGCGGCAGGCCACTGTTTCCCTTCATATTCATAATGCAGCAGCACGGTTTTTTCCGTAAACGGACTGAATATGAAGCGGTAAGGCTCCTCATCAAGTACAAAAGGCTCCACGCCTTCCGTAATATCGTGATCGGTCTCCCCTGGAACGAAATACAGCTTCTCCATGGGCGGGTGTCCGTCAAAACGGGCGCCGATCAGCTGCGCCAGCTCATAACGATTGGCCAGCGTAACGCCGTTATGAATCACGAGCAAGCCTCCGCCGCCGCTTACGTAAGACAACAGGCCTGCGGTCTGCCGGGGCGAGACGCGCTCATCCCATAGGTCGCTGTAGGCGATGCAGAGTTCGTAAGGGTAAAGATTGCTTTCATGCAGCATTTTATGATTTTCCGTGCACTGCACGGTGAACATGTCGTTCAGCAGGTGTGTCACTTGTTTATCGATGCCTTGGAGCGGATGAAACTTCGGGTGGGTGTAGCTGCCAAGCAGCAATGCTTTTCTCTTATCCATCGGTCATCCTCCTATTTACTACTCAATATTTCACATGATCCCTAGGAACATGCATGAAGAAGCTGGCATGGAATGAAATCTCCCCAACTTCATTACGTTATATCATGACATTATTCTTGGCTTTGAGCAAAGTAGCGGCCAAGCGCCACCATCATGCTGCCCATTCGCTCTTCCTCGGGAACCACCATGCGTTCAATGCCTTCCTCGCGAAGCCCCTGTGCCGTAACCTTACCGACGGCGGCGGCCAGGACCGGTCCGCGGAATGCTTCAAGCACAGCCTCCAGCTTGCCGTGGGCACGTGCATAATCCGCAATAAAACGGAACTGGGGCGCGCTTGTAAAAGCAACCGCATCAACCTTGCCGCCAACAATTTCGTCCACGAGCTGCGAAACATCCTCCTCCAGCGGCGGAATGTGCTTATACGGGAGGATCTGCTCTACTACCGCCCCGCGACTCTCCAGCCACTCCACCAGCTTAGGGGCAGATTCGCCGTGCAGCTGCAGAATGACGCGCTTGCCCGACAAGTCATGCGGCGCAAGTGACCGGATCAGCCCCGACGTACTGCCATCATCATCTCGGACGACCGGCGCCAGGCCGCGTTTTTTGAGCGCATTTGCCGTTTTGTACCCTCTTGCCGCAATCGAGGTGCGCTGCAGCGTTTCATTCAATGTATCCAAAAGGCCCATCTGTTCGGCCGTATCATAAATGGCCTCCAGGCCGATTCCCGTCGTAAATATCGCCCACGGTGCAGGCGCTTTGAGCCAGGCTTCGATCGAACGGCGCAATACTTCATCATCCAAAAATACGGTTCCCTGGGCCGGACGAAGCAGCGCAGTCCCTCCCATCTTCTCCACCAGCTTAGCCATGTCTGCCGCCTTGCGCGGACCAGCCAAAGCGACGATCCGATCTTTCATATGCTGTGCCATGTTATATGCCCCACTCTCATCATTTCTAGCTTGTGGATCCGTTAATCTTACGCTTCTAGCAGTTGACTCCAGTATAAAGGCCCTGCTCCTATAGATAAAGTCACTTTGGTCTTATTCTTCAAAAAGCCCCCCTTTCCTGCCACAAACCAAAAAGCAGCAAAGGAATATAAGTTCCCTTGCTGCTTCAACATGAAATAGTCGAGACATACTGCACGCCCCGGAAACTCTTAAATCTTGAAGCGTTTCACCATCTCCTGCAGTTCTTCGGCTAACCGGCTTAAATCTGCAGCAGACGCGCTCACCTCTTCCATGGAAGCAAGCTGTTCCTCAGAGGCAGCCGATATCGTCTGAGTCTGGCTGGACGTTTGCTCCGACACCCCGCGGATATCTTCAACGGACTTTTTCGTGGAGGCCGTATCTTGAGCCAATTCCTTAGCCGCTTTCGAAGTGGTTCTTACCTGGCCGGACACCGTATTCACGGCCTTTTTGATACGGGAGAAGGAGCGTCCGGTCAGATCCGCTGCGTCAACGCCGTCCGACACCTTCTGCCTGGCGGCTTCCGTCACCTCGATGGTTCGTTCCACTTCTGCAAGTATCCCTGCAATCAGCCCTGATATATAATCCGCTGAGCTTTCCGACCTTTGCGCAAGCTTACGGATTTCGGCGGCCACAACCGCAAATCCTTTGCCCTGCTCCCCGGCTCTCGCAGCCTCGATCGAGGCATTCAGCGACAGTAGGCTTGTCTCCTTGGCAATGTCGGTAATGGCCGAAGCGATACCGCCGATCTCCTCGGTCCGCTCAGACAGCTGATGGATAACCCCATTCAAATCGTTCATCGCATGATCGATATCCTGCATCGTCGCTGCTGCGGTAATCACCGTCTTGTTCCCTTCCTGAGCTAATTCCTCCGTCTGGTTCATGGCATCTGTAACCTTCTCCAACACTTCTGCAATCTCATCGGCATGCCTGGATACTTGAAGGATGCGCTTCAGAATCTCCTCCGCGGCGTTCAACTGGCGTTCGCTGCCGGCGGCAACCTCCTGAATGGAAGACGTGACATGCTCGACGGCGCTTGTATTTTGCAGGGCGCTTGCGGACAATTCCTCGGAAGATGCGGAAACATTCTCCGTCATCGCCTTAACCCCGTGAACCATGTCTCTGAGACTATCCACCATCTGCTGGAAGTGATCGGCCAATTCTCCAATCTCATCTCGCTTGAAGCCTTTCATGCGAAGCGTCAGATCCCCCCCGCTAATGACCTCGGTCGCTTGGCGCATACGGCGAATCGGCTTGATCACTGAGCTTACATTCCAAGTCACCAGAATTAAGGCGGTTAGCAGCGACACGGTCATGACCACAATCATCGTGTGGCGGATGCCATTAACGGCGTCGGCGACTTCCTGAACATACATGGTCCCGGCAATTTTCCAGCCGGTTCGTTCATTTGTAATGTAATTCAATTGTTTCTCCATGCCTTCATGAACATAGTGAAAATGACCGGTCGGCTGCTCATACATCTTGGAGATCCAGGTTTCCTCAGCCAACGCGTCCGTCCCTGCTTCATAATCGGGGTGAAACAAATATTTGTGGTTTTGATCCAGCACCATCGTGTAGCCTTCTTTACCTACCTGCACCTCGACCAGACTCTGGATGCTGCCGAGGTTGAGATCAATGCCCACGACGCCTTTGCCGTCAGGCAGCATCTGGGCGATCGTTACAACAATCAGTGAGCCTGCATTCGAAGCATAAGGGGCTGTAATAATCGGTTGGCCCGATGCATTCATTGCCTCCTGGTACCAGCCGGTTTGTCTAGGGTCATAGCCCGGCGGCAGCTTTTCACTCGATGCCTTGATAATTCCAGCCTGCGCCGTACCGATAAATACGTCTACCGTATCCGGATGAAGTCCCAAGTACTGCTTCAGTGCATGGATAGTTGAACCTGCTTGCACTTTAAGTTCCTTGTCGATTTCCGCGGACTTCATCGTGGTGCTTAAATAATTCAGGTCATCAAACTTGGATTGCAGCGTGTGGTTAATGATCTCATTCGCCGTATCAACACTCAGCGATGCACTGCGGAGAATTTCATCCTCGATCGTTCCCTTGGCGTCACGGTAGGTGATAAAACCGATGGCGCAGCTGGGCACAAGGAGCACGAGGAGAAATGTGAGGATCAGATTTCTTCGAATACGATTGGCACTTTTTTTCTTCATGGGTTTCTTTCCTTTCTAAACTGCAGTGAATCTCGCCTGTCTTCTATAAAAATACTCCCTTCAACTTATCGGCATCTCTTGGACCATTCATTATGCAGTGTGTATAGGTAATTAATTCCATGAAAAAGAGGGATACCCAGTTAAACGGGTACCCCTCTTGCCGGCAATCCTAGATTACCGTCTATATAAAGGCCATCCATCCTGCACTGCGGAAACCAAGATGGCTGGCTCTTATACGTTTAAACTACATTACTTCTGCTGATTGGAAGGTATGAATGCGCTTAGGTCTACACCAAGCCCGGCAGCCAGTCGTGCGCCGTATTCGGCGTCCGCACGGAAGAAATTGCATACGGCACGGAGCTGGATATCGGATTTGACCTGACTCAAGTCATCAACCAGATTACGGATCAGATGATCCTTCTCCTGCTCGGTAAACGAACGATACAACTCTCCGGCCTGTGTGAAATCATCCGTTTTCTCGATACGCTGGCGAACGACACGCCCGTTGAGCGGTGCCTCGCTTTCGCTTACAGACGGATCTTCCACAGGGCCTGTTGTATAACTGTTCGGCTCATAGTTTACCGGTGACGGATCTTGATTCACGTTCATCAAGCCATCGCGTTGATGATTACGCACAGGAGCATATGGGCAGTTAATCGGAATCTGCAAATAATTCGCACCCAGTCGATGACGCTGCGTATCCGGGTAAGAGAATAACCGGCCTTGCAGCAATTTATCCTCCGACGGCTCGATGCCAGGTACCAACGCACTTGGGGAGAAAGCGACCTGCTCCACTTCGGCAAAAAAGTTCTGCGGATTGCGATTCAAAGTCATGGTACCGACCGTTACGAACGGGAACCGATCCTCCGGCCAGGTCTTTGTAGGATCCAGCGGATCAAAGGACAATTCATCCATCTCTTCCGGGGACATCAGCTGCACCTGCAGGCGCCATTTCGGGAAATTCCCGTTTGAAATGTGCTCATGAAGATCACGGGTGGCGTGATTGAAGTCCTTGCCCTGGACTTCGACCACTTCGTCTGCATTCAGCGTATTCACGCCCTGTGCGGACTCCCACTTGTATTTAATGTAGGTCACTTTGCCTTCGCTATTCACCCACTTGAAGGCGTGAACACTGAAGCCATCCAACTCGCGATAGTTCGCCGGTGTGCCGTGATCGGAGAACACCCAGGTCATCATATGCGTGGATTCCGGGGACAGCGTCATGAAGTCCCAGTACCGGCCGGGCTCCTGGATATTGGTCTCCGGCGAAGGTTTCAAGGAATGCACCATATCGGGGAATTTGATTGCGTCCCGAATAAAGAAGACAGGGATATGGTTCCCTACAATGTCATAGTTGCCTTCCTCCGTATAGAACTTCACGGCAAATCCGCGCGGGTCGCGTGCCGTTTCGGGTGACCCCGTTCCATGAATAACCGTGGAGAAGCGAACGAACACAGGAGTTTCCTGACCGATTTCCTGCAGGAATGCCGCTTTCGTATAAGGCTTCATGTCATTCTCCACAACAAATGTGCCGTGCGCACCTGCTCCGCGGGCATGAACGACGCGCTCCGGTATCCGTTCACGGTCGAAGTGGGCGATTTTTTCGATCAGATGATAATCCTCAAGCAGCGTCGGTCCGCGGCGTCCTGCCGTTTTGGAGTTTTGGTTATCTCCGATCGGAGCCCCTTGATTGGTTGTCATTCTATCCATATATGAACCCTCCATCATTTCTATAATTGATTTTAGACTGAATCTAAATTTATGAATTGATTGTATCATTGGAGAATCCATCGGATCATGATTGTCGCATGAGTGTTATATGACCCTTTTATGATCGTAATATGAAGTTCGGATGAACCTTCTAGAGTGCGGTGAATGAACAAAAAAAAGGGAGGGGGATTAGTCCGCCAGGCGGTATCCCACTCCTCTAACCGTTGCAATATAGCGCGGGGCTCCCGCGTTGTCGCTCAGCTTTTTACGCAAGCTTTTGATATGGACGTCGACCACGTTGCTGCCGCCCATAAAATCCGTATCCCAAATTTTGCACATCAGGTCCTCACGCGTGCATACGGCTCCTTCGCTGTCCAGCAGGAGCATCAGCAAATGATACTCTGTCTTGGTCAAATGGATCGGAGTGCTGCCCCGGTGGATCGTCATTTTATCCCGATCAATGGACAAGTCTTTATAAACGAGGCCTCGCATGACCTCTTCTCCACCTGACAACCCGGCGGCGGGTGAGAACAATCGGATGGTTCGCTGCACCTGATACATCATCGTATCTTTGGAACGGGCAGGCCATACCATGAGCTCTTCGTTCAACAGGCTTGAGCCCGCATTGCTCATTAATTCTTCCCCTACAAGATACAGAATCGGAATAGAGGAATGCTCAGGCAGCAGGAGTTCCTTCTCCTTGTTGAACGCCGTCATATTCCGGCAGCCCGTCATATCGGCAATAATCAATCCTGTATTGAGTGCCGACTGAAGACGCGGTTCCCATTTGCGGAACATCATCACCTCGAAGCAGTTCTCGGTCAAGGTAATGAACATTTCATTCACCCGTCCGGGCGAACGGCTTAATAACGCAGCCCGCAGCGTTGTGGGACAAGCATCCCCTATCGCCATCGGCGTCGTCGGACGAACATACAGGTTGCCGGACTGGAAATCAGGAAACGAATAGACCGTTCCCAGTGCCGTCATTTCTTCCGTTTGGTTTGACATTCTGGACACACCCCCCCGAATACGACGTGAGCATGATGGATGACGTAATTGGTTTCACCGGCTACCGTAGCAGCCCAATCCTCTGGCACCTCCGTCATGACCTCGTCCACTTTACCGCATACTTCACAAATAATATGTTGATGATCGTCCGTACGGGCGTCGTACCGACTCGCGCTCTCGCCCAGCTTCAATTCTCGAATCAACTGCTTATCCGTCAAATAACGAAGGGAATTATAAACCGTCCCGTACGCCAAATTATATCCTTTCTCCACCAGCCGGTTCATGATGTCCGCAGCAGTCGGATGATCATGCGATTCCCGAAGGACATCGTACACCGCTTGGCGTTGTGTCGTCAGATTTAAAGATTTCAAGGTATTCACCCTTTTAATTTATTTTTAGATCAAGTATAAATCCTATTCTTCGCAAGGTCAACATCCATTGCCGAAATTGCCGCTGGTAATCTTTAAGATTTCTTTAGATTCAATTAAAAATTCCTTTAGCTTGTATGGTTAGAATTAGAACATACATAAACGATGAAACGTATAACCCGCCAAAGGAGGCGATCGACCGTCATGGAATCCATAGGCAAGTATCCCAATCAAGTACCGTCATCCCCCGAACGATCCCGTCAGCAAACCGGCACGATTCGAAGCAAACGAATGAAGCGGCGCAAGGGACGAGCACGTTTAAGTCTGCTCCTTCTGCTGTTTCTCGTCATTCTGTTGGTCGTGTTCATCGCGAAGATATTTATTCCGCCTCCCATCAAAGCGAGCTCGGCCATCCTGATTCATGCAGATACCGGCCGTGTGCTTTATGCGATGCATGCCGATCTCCCCCTTCCTCCCGCAAGCATGTCCAAAATGATGACGGAGCTGCTGGTGCTGGATGCCGTTCGTTCCGGGCAGCATGCTTGGGACGAGAACGTGCCGATTAGCCGATATGCCGCAGAGGTGCCCGGTTCGGCCATCGGCATGCATGAAGACGAACATTATACGCTGAGGCAGCTGTTCGAAGCGCTCATTATTCATTCGGCCAATGATGCTGCTGTAGCTATAGCAGAGCATCTCAGCGGGTCGGAAGCCCGCTTCGTGGAAAGCATGAATGCCCGGGCGAAGGAAATCGGCCTTTCTGATCGGACCGTATTCGCCAATGCATCTGGTTTGCCTGCCGCCGACCTGGTTCCTTTTGCCGAAGCGGCCTCCGAAGGGGATACCGTCATGACGGCCAGGGATTCGGCCATGCTGGCCAGATGGCTGGTGAACAAACATCCCGATCTGCTCGAGGTAACCAGCCAGCGCGATTTGCCTGTACCGCAGAAGAAGCTTTCCCTGCATACCACCAATCTCATGCTTCCTGGCGAGCCATTTTCTTACGAGGGTAATGACGGATTTAAGACCGGGTATACCCGCTCTGCCGGTTATTGCTTTACTGGAACGGCGTCGCGTGGTGGGAACCGACTGATATCCGTCGTGATGGGGACCGGGGATGCCGATCAGCGGTTTAAGGAAACACGGAAGCTGATGGATTACGGATTCGATCGTCAAGGCATTTTATCGAATCTCGTCGCCGGCCTTTTTAAACGATAATTGCACAAAAACTCGCTATTTTGAAGGCAAATCTGCACTTTATGCGGTTGATTTAGGGTACACTGTTCGTATGGAATCATCGTTTCCAATGGATGTTTTACTGGAGGATATACAATGAGAAGCGTATTAATCGTAGATGACGATAAAGAAATATCCGGGCTGATCTCCATTTATCTGGAGAATGAGGGTTACCGCGTAATCCAAGCCCATGACGGGGAGGAAGCACTGCTGGCGATGGCCACGCACGGTGGTACGGTGGATCTCGTGATTCTCGATGTCATGATGCCAAAGCTGAACGGGATTGACACCTGCCGCAGAATCCGGGAAACCTCGTCCATACCCATCCTGATGCTGAGCGCCAAGAGTGAGGACATGGATAAAATCCTGGGGCTGATGACCGGCGCGGATGACTATATGATCAAACCGTTCAATCCGCTGGAGCTGACGACTCGCGTCAAAACACTGCTGCGGCGCTCCACCCTGTACAATGCCGAACTGCTTCGGGAGGACAGCGACCGGATCCAGATCGACGGACTCGACATTAACCGGACAACGCATGAGGTAACGGCCAATGGCAAAGCGATCTCTTTGACGGCAAGAGAATTCGAGATTCTGTATTTACTTGCCCGCCAACCGGGGAGAATCTTCAGCGCCGAGGATATCTTCCAGCAGGTCTGGAAGGAGAAATATTACGTCTCTAATAATACGGTCATGGTGCACATCAGCAACCTGCGGGACAAGCTCGAGAAGGAGCTGGGTTATAAGCTCATTCAAACGGTATGGGGCGTCGGGTACAAAATCCATGCGTAAGCTGCAATGGAAAATCATCACGCTGTTTTTTGTCGGTGGAGCCCTGACCCTGTCCATACTGTTCCTCGCGCAGCAGATCATCCGATTGATCGGCCGGGAATACTGGAAGGAGCCCTGGGTAAACACCCTATTCAGAGTTGATCGTATTCTGGAGGATTTCTTCGGTTTTCCCATCATCCCGACGATCATCGGCATCGTGCTGTTTATCTGCATGGTATTGCTCCTGAGCCAGGGCACCATTCGTCAAATCAATCACTTAATGGAGGGTACAAAGCGTTTGGCAAAGGGCGAATTGGATCAAGAGATTATCGTCAGCTCGAATGACGAACTGGGCCAGATGGCAACGCAAATCAATCAAATGGCCAAGCAGCTGAAGCTATCGCTGGCAGAGGAGCGGATGGCGGTCCAGTCCAAGAACGAGCTGATCAGCAACGTATCGCATGATCTGCGTACCCCCCTCACCTCCATCATCGGGTACTTGCGGCTGGTCAATGAAGACCATTACAAGGATGAAGTCGAACTCCGGTATTATACCGATATCGCGTACGATAAGTCGCTGCGCCTGGGCGGACTCGTGAACGATTTGTTTGAATACACCCGGATGGGGTACTCCCCGATAAACCGGGTTGACATTAATTTGGTGGAGCTGCTCGCACAATTGGCCGTGGACTTTTCACTCACCGGGCAGCAGGAAGGAGTACAAGTCATCTTCACGCCTGAATCGGAGAAAATCATGATCTCCTCGGACGGGGATAAGCTGATGCGCACCTTCGAGAATCTGCTGTCCAATGCGGTACGGCACGGGCGAGAAGCCGGGATGGTGGATTTGAAGGTATCAAGTGATGCGAAGTTTGCCGTCGTACAGGTAATCAATTACGGTCCCCCGATCCCCCCATATGCAATCCCCTATCTGTTTGAGCGGTTCTACCGGGCGGATGAATCCCGTACCGATCAAACCGGCGGCTCCGGCCTTGGTTTGGCTATCGTCAAAACCATCGTGGATGCCCATCATGGCACGATTCAGGTGACCAGTAATACGGAACGAACGATGTTTGAAGTTCTCCTGCCTTTAGAGGCTCCTCAAAATTAACAAAATAAAGCATTTAATATTCGACATACAATTCCATTTTCCGATAAAATAGGGGGTGAATGTCTTCATCGCCTTGCCGACCTTGTGCAAGGTACATGAAAGGAATGATCCCCCATGACTAATATACTATTTACCAACTTTTGTATATTTGTGACTTTCTTATACTTATCCGGACTGCTGTCCAAAAAATATGTAACAGGCGTTGTGACACCGTCCATCAACGTTAAGATCAACGCCGGACTCCTCTTTGGCATTTACGGGATCATCTTGATGTATTATTCTTTTCCGATTGACCCCCGGTTTTTTGCGGATTTGCGGCATCTGGCCATTGTCGTGATCGCCAGCTACCTGGGCTGGCTTCCGTCCCTAATTGCCGGCGTGCTGATTGCGCTCGGGCGGCTGATCCTGTTCGGCATGTCCGCTTCCTCTGCCATTGCGGGAGCCGGCATGCTGTTGATCGGGATCATCTGCGGGACGCTTTCTCGTACCCATTGGAATCGTTTAAGCAAAATGCTGCTCATGAGCGTATTGAGCATGCTGGTGCTCCTATGTATTATGTGGATGAATATCCCGGACCACCACAAGGTGTATACCATTTTTACGCAGCACCTCATCATATCCATGCTCGCCACGGTGGTCATTTACATGCTGACCGAGTATATCAACACGTCCAATCAACTATTTCTGCAGTTGAAGAAAAATGCGGAGACGGATTATCTGACAAGCCTTCACAATTTGCGCCAGTTCGAGCAGTTGTTGTCGGAACGTTTTCTCGAAGCCCAGCATTTCAGCGAACGGCTGGGTGTTCTTGTCGTGGACATTGATCACTTCAAAAAAATAAACGACACCTACGGCCATGCGGCCGGAGATGCCGTTTTGCAGCAGCTCAGCAAAGTGATGAGGGAGCATTCCCGTTCTTTTGACGAAGTGTCCCGCAACGGCGGGGAAGAATTCTCAGTGCTGGTTCCAGAAGCGACCATCGACGAGACGGCCGCTATTGCGGAACGAATCCGGGCTGCCGTAGCGGACCATATCTTTGTCCTGGAAGACGGAACCAAGATTCGGATCACCGTGTCGATTGGAGTTGCTGTGCACCCCGATACGATTCGGTCAAAAAATGCCAAGGAGCTGCTTCAGCAAGCGGACCGCGAGCTGTACCGAGCAAAGGACAGCGGGCGCAACCGCGTATGCTCCGCCCCCGAAATCAATGATTTGATTCTTTCTTAATTCGAATCTGCCTTCAGTATTTCATCAATGGCAGTCAGCGTATCCGAAGACAGCTTCATACCGGAAGCCTTCACATTCTCTTCCACCTGTTCCGGACGGCTGGCGCCCACCAGCGCACTGGCTACGTTGTTCTGACGCAGAATCCAGGCCAAGGCCAATTGGCCGACGGTCATACCCAGCTCGCTTGCAACGAGATCCAGAGCCTGCACCTTCTGAATGCGGTCTTCACTCATTTTGAGCCGGTCTGCTCCAATCTTCGATGCGCGGCTGTTCTCCGGCACGGCTTGCTTGGAGGCGTACTTGCCAGTCAGAAGCCCTTGAGCTAGAGGAGAATAGACCACTTGTCCAATGCCCTTCTTCTCGCCTAAAGGAATGATCTCCTCCTCGATCTTGCGCTCGAACATGTTGTACAGCGGCTGATTCACCACGATGCGATCCAGCAAATAGCGGTCCGCAACCGCCAATGCCGCTTCCATCTGGGCAGCGGTCCACATACTGACGCCGATATAAAGCACCTTGCCTTGGCGGACAAGGTCATCCAGCGCCCGCAGCGTTTCCTCTAGCGGTGTTTCTTCATGATATCGATGGCAGTAATAGATGTCGACGTAATCGGTACCCAGCCGCTTCAGACTCGCATCGCACTGCTCTCTGATATGTTTGCGGGAAAGGCCCTGATCATTGGGTCCGTCCCCCATCTTGCCGAATACCTTCGTGGCCAGGACATAGGATTCTCGTGGGAAAGCTCTCAAGGTTTCCCCGACGACCACCTCAGCCGCCCCCTGCGCATACACATTCGCCGTATCAAAAAAATTAACGCCGAGCCCATACGCGGTCTGAATCGACTTCACGGCATTCTCCCGTTCCACATATCCCCCGTACGTCAGCCAGCTCCCGAGACTGATATCGCTAACCTTCAGTCCGCTTCCGCCCAATCTTCTAAATTCCATATGTGAAACCTCCTTCATACAAGATAGATGCTTATTCTTTATTGTAACATCTTCCTGTACGATAGACAGTTGTACCTTGTCTAACGTTTATAACCGGTCGACTTTATCCTTAACCTGACCGATACATTAAACTTGACATGGGGGTAAATGGCACGCCATTCCTCCATCTCCGTCTGATTGTTCCAGTGCGTGCCTCCATATCGGAGGCCGAAACCCAGCGGGTCCAGGCCTGTTTTTTGAATCTTCTCCAGCAGTTTTTTTACCGATTGGGATATTTCCTTGCTAAATTGCTCTTCGATCTTACGCAGATCCTTCGGATCCAGTTGTTCGGGATCCTCCTTCTCCTCCAGAATGGCCGTTATCCGAATCTTGTAGTCAATGGTTTCTTCCCCTGCTTTATCCGTTATGATCTTATATCTAGCCCGGGTCCTGTCCGTGTTCACTTCAAGCAATTGGCCCTCAACCCTCGTCCCGAAATTGGTGCTTAAGTTCCGGAGATCGAGCAGGTTATACAGCCTGGTTTCCTCCTGATTCAGAATCACCTTCACCTTGCTCTTATCCATCAAGGCTACCTTGTTGATATTCAGAACTTGGTCTTCGGTCGTTTCCACGACGGGCATAACCGGATCTTCTCCTTCCTCCGTCATTCGGCGGGTCAGATCGAAGGAGTATGTCTTGGTAATGAACGGGGATTCCGTCCCATCCTCACTGAGCGCCAGAAATATCGCATTTCCGGCGATCCGCTCGGTTGGGGGTTCAGCCTTTAATACGGCTTCCGCTGTAGGAACAGCAACTCCTGGATACATCAGCAGCTGCATGTCTCGCCTCCGAACGGTCCAGTCTTGAATTTTACCGATATTTTCCCGGGCATATGCTTCCCCATACATAACTCCCTTGCAATGTCCGAAGTCAAGCTCCTTATCTACTTTCGATTTAACCTCCCTGATCGCTTCAGCGATGCTTGTCGCTTCCTGCGTAATAAGCAATGACTTCTTATCCCCGGTCTTCGGGTCTCCCGAAGGAATCGCGATTTTGAAGCTGAATCGGTTCATGCCGGGATTTTCCTTCGAGACATCAATGCCAATGGACACAACAAAAAGTCTGAGATCGATATCTCTAAAATCACATCCCGACAGAAACAAAAAAGAGCAGCACATGAGCCAGACCAGCCATCGTTTCAGGTCTTTCATGCCTTCTTCCTCCTTTTCCTCCATACCGCATAGAATAACAGGGCAATGAGCAGGAATTCCCCCGCGAACCGAACATCCAGAAAGACAACCGCCATATCATTTAATATGTATTGATTCACGATAAACGATGTGCCGAAGGTAATCAGGGAAAAGAGGAGAATCACCCACCATTCGATTTTCCTCCTTTTTGTCATCGCTTTGCCCTTATCGACCTTTAATCCGAAGCTTCCCAGGATCAGTTCCTTACCTACATGCCAGTGGATGATAGAGTTCACGAGGGAGAGGCACATATACACCACGTAGAAGACATAAATCATCCGTTCAATGATGAAATAACGAATCCGAAGCGCATCCACCGTCGAGAAGGCAGGATATACGTGTTGTCCGGCGCCCGCAGCGCCCAATATGCCAATGGGTGCAAAGATCGAAACCAGAAGGGTAAGCATACTGACCACCACAATCGCCCAAACATGGCGTACTCGGAACCGGTGAAATATTCGGTTGAATACCACCATGTTCACGTAGCCCGTAAAAATAAAAGTTGCCGCCGCCACCGTTTCATAATTGGGCATATTCCATGCATAGGTTATGATTTGCCTTACGGAATCCCAGCTGAAATAGGGATTGCTGAAGACACGCCATGACATGTAGGCGATGATAGGCACACAGATGTACAGAATCATCTCCAGTGCATAAATAATGGACTCGGAATCCAGCCTCGCGCTAAGTCCAACCACCACCAGAAATCCCACCAGAACAATATAGGGAGACACATCCGGACTGATGTAGCGAGAGGTAATATCAACGAAACTGACCAAGGTAATCACGCTGGAGAAAAACCACGCGAGTCCGTATAAAAAAAGCAGGATGCCGGATACCCACTTGGACATAACCGAGTGAAAAATCTCCGGCAGCCCTTGCCCCGGAAATTTTTGAATCAGCTTTACGAAAGTAAACAATAACAATGTGCCGATTGGAATGGACACAAGAATCGACATCAGCGCACCGTCAAAGCGATCCGTAATCAAGATGCGGGGGACATAATTAATCAGGTTGATGGTTGCATTGAGCAGGAAGAGGTAATAAAAATATTTATTTCTAACCACTTCGCTGATCTCCTTTCTTGTTCCAGTCCACAGCAAACATCTTCAGGTATGGTTTGCCGAAGGACCTGAGGCTCGTAAGGTACATAATCATGGCCACCATCCCCAACACGATACCGACTAAGCCGAATAAGGTGGCCAGTACAATGAACAAATACTTCGTGACACGGATGCCTGAGCTCATCATCGTTATCGGGATCACAAAATTTGTTATCGCTACGGCGGAAACCAGGATGATCATGATGTTACTAACCAAGCCCGCCTCCGTGGCTGCGGTTCCCAGAATGAGACCCCCTACCGTGGTAGCGGTCTGACCAATCGCTTTGGGCAGCCGAACACTCGCCTCCGTCAGAAATTCCATCGCCAGCAGCATGAAAATCACTTCAAAGAAGGACGGATACGGCACCGTAGCCCGGCTTCCGGCAATAAGCAGCGTAACCTGCATCCTCAATATTTCAGGATTATAAGAGGTGAAGGCCACATAAAGGCTTGGCATCAGCACGGTGACAAACAAGGCGATATACCGGATTCCCTTGAGAAACCAGCCGATCGGGGGAAGCTGGATTTTGTCATCCATCGCCGTAAAGAAATCATTGAATATGGCCGGCAGGAGAAGCGCATACCCCGTTGAATCCATCAATACTGCAATCTTTCCTTGGGAGATATTCAGTACGGCCCGGTCAGGTCGTTCGGTTAGCATAAGCGTCGGATACAAACGAAATTTAGGATGCATCGTATGTCTCTCGATTTCGGACGCCGATTGCACAATATCCGCTTTGAGCTCGGACAATCGCTTTTTAAGCTCCTGTAACACCGTTTCCTCCACTTTGCAGGCATCGTACATAATGATGATTCGGGTCTGCGATAGTTTGCCGACGGTCATGAATTCCGTCTTTAAATTCGCGGTTTGGTAACGGTGGCGAATCAGGTTCAGGTTCACCTCGATATTTTCCGTAAACGAATCGTCGGGACCCTGAATGACATTCTCCGTACTGGCAGGCTGAATGGTGCCTGCATTAACCAATACGGCGTCAAACAGGAGCACGCTGTGCCGGAGAAATACGGCAACGCAGCCCCTTAGTATATTCCTGAGCAACTCCTGCTCATCTTTCGGCTCCACGGTTGAGGGAAAGGACCGGAGGAATTGGTCATATAGATCCAAGGATTTCAGTTCATAAAAACGGTTAATCAAATTTTCGTTGACCATGATGGGATCGCACATGCTCTTTAGATAAATCAATAACGTGTGCTCCCCTTCATTCTTCAGCTCGCGCTGCTCGATATCTGCGATATTACGTAGATGTTCTTGCAGACACTTCTTGGCATCCTCTGCCTTTAAATATGGTTCGCTGGTCATGTTACCACCCCTCATTTCACTAAATTCCGAATCTCACGCTCGTTTCCTTAGGTTCTGCACAAATGTCCCAAATTATTTACAATCATCCAGAAAACGCAAGAAAACAGCGAAACGAAATCAGCTCGTTTCTAATCATTCCCATGTGGTAATAATGAAGACAGAGGCTGAGTTTAAGGGCAAGACCCCTAGAAACTGAGGAGGAATCGTGAATGAACCCATCCAATTCATCGTACCAAGGACTGCCGCAATACCCGGTGTCGCTGTGGAGAGCCACTACCGAACTGCCCGACTTCCCACGCTTGGCCGAGGATATCGAAGCGGATGTGGCCATCGTCGGAGCCGGCATAACCGGAATCACCACAGCCTATCTGCTGGCGAAGGCAGGTAAAGATGTGGTCGTCGTCGATGCAGGCCGCATACTGAACGGAACAACAGGTTTTACAACCGCGAAGGTAACGGCACAGCATGGGCTGATTTATCATGAATTTATGAACCATTTTGGAGAGGAGAAGACAAGGCTCTACTACGAAGGAAATCGCGAAGCGATCGAATTCATTAGGGATATTATTGGCGGAGACGAAGGGAAATTCGGGCTGAAGCTGGAGGATGCCTATATCTACGCTCAACAGGAGGACAAGTATCTCACAAAGCTCGAGGATGAAATCAAAGCTTATGAGAAGCTCGGCATTCCGGGAGAATGGCAGGACAGTCTTCCTCTGCCTATGCCGATTCGGGGAGCCATTAAGATGCCCGGGCAGTATCGGTTCCATCCTCTGAAGTATTTGAAACATCTGACGGAACAATTTCTGAAACTCGGAGGGCGGATCTATGAGAACACGACCATGGATGAAAAGGCCGAAACCGATGGACCTATTACGCTGCTGACCAAACGTGGCGGACATCGGATCACGTGCAATCACGCCGTGTCGGCATCTCATTTTCCGTTCGTTGACGAGAAGGGATTGTTCTTTACGCGGCTGCATGTGGAGCGCTCGTACGCCATTGCTGTCAAACCCGAAACCGCCTATCCGGGAGGGATGTATCTAAGCGTGGATCAGCCAACCCGTTCCTTGCGGTCAGCTTCTTATGACGGTGAGGAGCTGGTTATCGTCGGAGGCGAGAATCACCCGACGGGCCGCAGCATCTGTACCCATCAGCATTACGAAAATCTGGAGCTTTTTGCAGGAAAGCTGCTGGGCGCTTCTTCCATTCCATATCGCTGGTCGACTCAGGACCTGATCACACTGGACAATATGCCTTATATCGGGCCGATCACGTCCAGTCAAGACCGGATCTTTGTTGCGACTGGCTTCCGGAAATGGGGAATGACGACAGGCACGCTAGCCGCGAAGATCATTAGCGATCAAATTCTGGAGAAAGAGAACCGTTACTCCGAGGTATACAGCCCGTCCCGCTTCAAAGCGGATCCGAGCATCAAAACATTCGTCGTTCAAAATGCCTTGGTTGCGAAGGATTTTGTGTCCGGCAAGGTGGAAATGTCCCACGCCGATATAACCGAGCTAAAAGCCGGCGAAGGCGCAGTCGTCCGCCATAACGGTCAGCGCGCCGGGGCTTACAAGGATGATCAGGGGAATCTCCATCTCGTGGATACGACCTGTACCCATCTCGGCTGCGAGGTGGAATGGAACGAGGGCGAACGCTCATGGGATTGCCCATGTCACGGATCACGCTATCGCTATAACGGCGAGGTGCTTGAAGGGCCGGCCATTGAGCCGTTGAAGCAGCTGGACCCGGAGAGCTGAACGGACGCCGCGATCCCTCTAGTGACGCCTTGTCTAAAAGAAGTGAAGCCCATGCGAGCTTCACTTCTTTTTTTATAACATGGGACTACATACCGGTTATGACCTAAATCCAACCAAAAATAACATATTTCTGGTATAATGAGCTTACACATCGTTTACGGGAGGGACAGCCCATGGTTCTAGGCCCTGAGTATTTGGATCGAATTAAAGAGGACGTCTCGGAGAAAAAAGCGCAGGAGAAGCTGCGCGGTATCCGGCAGCAAAGCCTGCTTAGTGATTTTTTAATGACCCTTGCCGCTGCAGGTGCCTTCATTGTGGTGGCTGCCATCTTTGGTTTTATCTTGTATAACATACGATATTAGAGACCCTTCAACGGTGCCTCCAAGGTAGTAAATCACTGAAGCTTATAGTTTCTTACCATTCCAAAAAGGCACCCTGACGGGTGCCTGTGTTATGTTATGACCTGGACCTGGATTACCTATGCAGGCCTAAGCGATTTCTGGTGCCGGTTCCTCGCGGTATGCCTCAAGCGAACGGTCCACGATGATCCGTATGAATTCCGGATCCATATCCTGAAGCCATGGCATGGCGTTATTCCAAGCATTTTCCTCGATTTGAAGCGCGATCTGCTTCTGCTCCCATTCATCCCCCGTTCGATCCATCCTGTCGCAGAGTTCTGTCAGCGTCAGGTCCATCGAATGGCCCAGCTCATGTGCAAATACCACCGCAAAATAGGCAGAAAACAGCTCAAGTGTGCCAAACAGCTGCAGACACTGCTGGCGTATGACTTCGGTATACATCGTCACGCTGTGCGAATTCATGACATATTTCCCGCCGATTAACCGGCCCCCTGGAAAATACGCCTCCATCTCCACGGTGACACTGCTGCCCGACCGACGTAGAAGCTCTTGCGTAATTCGGTTCAGTTCGGACTTATTCAATAATGATCATGGCTCCCTTTAAAGATATAAACATAAACATCATTATAAAAGAACCATATGAAAATGCAATAACAAATATGCCTGCCAGCTTGCTCTCAACCTACTGAAACCTATGATTAATAACCCCAAAAAAAGACCCACTCCGCACGCGGATGGGTCTCTTATTATTACATTCCTTGCCTCGCTATCCAGCTTCATGCTGGTCACTGAATTGACTGTTATACAGGTCCGCATAGAAGCCGCCTTGAGACAGCAGCTCCTCATGGGTTCCCTGCTCGATAATGCTGCCCTTGTTCATGACCAGAATCAGGTCCGCATCCCGGATCGTGGACAGTCGATGCGCGATGACAAAGCTGGTGCGGTCCTTCATCAGCTCATTCATCGCTTTCTGGATATAGAGCTCCGTTCGGGTATCCACGCTGCTGGTTGCCTCGTCGAGGATCAGAATCGATGGATTAGCCAGAATGGCACGCGCAATCGTAAGAAGCTGCTTCTGCCCCTGCGATATGTTAGAGGCCTCCTCGTTCAGAACGGTATCGTAGCCGTCCGGCAGCGTCCGGATGAAATGATCCGCGTGAGCCGCTTCCGCCGCTCGGATGATCTCTTGTTCCGTGGCGCCTTCGCGTCCATATCCGATATTATCCCGGATGGTCCCGTTAAAGAGCCATGTATCCTGCAGCACCATTCCAAACAGGCTGCGGAGTTCGCCGCGCCGAAGAGCGGTAATATCCGTGCCGTCTATCGTAATCGTGCCCTTATTCAGCTCATAGAACCGCATCAGCAGATTAATGAGCGTGGTTTTCCCGGCACCGGTCGGTCCGACGATGGCGACCGTCTGCCCGTGCTTCACGTCCACATTCATATCCTCGATCAGAAGCTGGTCTGCTTTATAGCCGAAACTCACGTTCTCGAAAGACACATCGCCAAGCGGCTTCTTGAGCGCTGCCGGAGCTGTATGCTCTGATACTTCTTCTTCCTCATCCAGCACTTCAAATACGCGCTCTGCCGATGCGACGGTGGATTGAATGACGTTCGCGATATTGGCAAGCTGGGTAATCGGCTGCGTGAATTGGCGTGAATATTGGATGAATGCCTGAATATCCCCGATCTCAATCGCTCTGCGGGTAACGAGCACGCCGCCGACGACACTGACGATCACATAACCGATATTTCCGACAAAACCCATCAGCGGCATAATGGTACCCGATATAAACTGGGCTCTCCACCCGGCATCATAGAGCTTGTCGTTGACCTCATCAAATTGCTCCATGGATTGTCGTTCCCGACCAAAGGCCTTCACGACCTTATGACCCGTGTACATTTCTTCCACATGTCCGTTCAACTCACCCAAATGCTTCTGCTGAGCCACAAAATGCTTCTGCGAACGCTTGGCAACCACAATGGTGACCACCACGCTAAGCGGCAAGGTCAGAATAACCACCAACGTCAGCAATGGACTGATCGTGAGCATCATGACGATGACGCCGACCAGCGTGACAACGGAGGTAATCATCTGCGTCAGGCTCTGCTGCAGCGTACTGCTGATATTGTCCATATCGTTGGTCACCCGGCTCAGCGTTTCCCCATGCGTCCGAGCGTCAAAATATTTCAGCGGCAAACGGCCGAGTTTGTTGTAAACATCCTTACGCAAATCATACACGGTCCGCTGGGCCACACCAGCCATAACATATTGCTGGATGTATGCAAATAGAGAGCTTAAGAGATATAAGCCTGCAAGCCAGAGCATGATCGTCCGAATAGCGTCAAAGTCGATCCCGGCCCCCGGCACGCCTTGCATCTTGGCCATGAAGCCCTTGAACAGGATCGTGGTCGCATCCCCCAATATTTTCGGGCTCACGATGCTGAATATCGTACTGAGAATAGCTGCAATCAAAACGATCAGCAGCTTGCCGGTATGCGGTTTAAGATATCGCGTTAACCGGCGAAACGTGCCTTTGAAATCCTTGGCTTTCTCCCCCGCCATTCCGGGCCCGTGCGGGCCGCCAAAGGGACCGCCAGGTCCCCGGGGATGTCCTCCCCGTTTCTTCTCACTCATGCGATCTCCTCCTCTGACAGCTGCGAGGTAACGATTTCGCGGTACACATCGCTGGAAGCCATGAGCTCCTCGTGCGTGCCGATGCCGGCAATGCGTCCCTCATCCAGCACGATAATCCGGTCAGCGTCCATGACGGTGCTTACCCGCTGAGCGACAATCAGAACGGTAGCTTCCGTCGTTTCCTCGCGGAGCGCTGCCCGAAGATTGGCATCCGTCTTGAAATCCAGCGCCGAGAAGCTGTCATCAAACACATAAATCTCGGGCCGTCGAACCAGCGCCCTTGCAATCGAGAGCCGCTGCTTCTGACCGCCGGATACGTTGCTGCCGCCTTGCGAAATCTCGGCATCGTATCCGCCCTCCATGGAAGAGATGAAATCGGCGGCCTGAGCAACCTTCGCTGCATGCCGGATCTCCTCGTCTGTTGCATCTTCTTTACCGTAGCGGATATTCTCCGCAATGGTACCGGTGAAGAGCAGCGCCTTCTGCGGCACGAATCCGATCCGGCCCCGCAGGTCCTCCTGCATCATGTCCCGGATATCCGTTCCATTGACGAGAATCCGGCCCGAGGAAACATCATAGAAGCGAGGGATCAAGCTGATCAGCGTCGATTTACCCGAGCCGGTTCCGCCGATGATCGCCGTGACTTCACCCGGCCCGGCATGGAAGGAAATATCCGAAATGGCGGGCTCCTCCGCACCCGGATAATAGAAGGTTACATCCTGAAATTCAATCGAGCCGTGCTCCACGCCGGCATCGCTCGGCTGTTTCGGATCATGGATCTCCGGCATCATGTTCAACACCTCATTGATCCGAACCGCCGATGCCTGTGCACGCGGAATCATGACAAACATAACGGATAACATGATGAGCGAGAACATGATCATCATCGCGTATTGGAGAAATGCCATAAGGTCGCCGACCTTCATATATTCGCCCTCTATGCGGTGGGCTCCGAACCAGACAATCGCCAGCGTGGCAAAGTTCATAACCAGCATCATGACAGGCATCATCGCCCCCATGATTTTATTGACTTTGATCGAGGTGGCCGTCAGGTCCTCGTTCGCGTCGTTAAAGCGGACGGTTTCATGGTCCATCCGGTTGAAGGAACGGATGACCCGGATTCCGGTCAGATTCTCCCGCAGCACGCGGCTCAGCGTATCAATCTTCACCTGGATCGCTTTGAAGAGCGGAATCCCTTTTTTCGCGATAAGAAAAATAGCCAGTGCCAGAATCGGCAGGACGATCAGAAGCACCGTCGTCAGTCCCGGGTCTCTCGACACGGCCATCACAATGCCCCCGATACACATCATCGGTGCTATCGCCATCATGCGAAGGATCATGATCGTGACCTGCTGTACCTGCGTAATATCGTTCGTTGTACGGGTAATCAAGGATGCCGTACCAATCTTGTCGAATTCCTGCAGCGTGAAATTTTCTACATGGGAAAAGACGCGTCCCCGAACAATCTTCCCGAATCCCGTAGCGGATTTGGATGCCAAATAACTCGCGGCAATAGAGCACAACATGCCCCCTGCTGCTACCAGAAGCATAAAGCCGCCCACACGCCAAATGTAAGGCACATCTCCCTCAACGATGCCATAATCCACAATGTCTGCCATCAAAGTCGGCAGGTACAGATCAGACAGACATTGGAAAAATGTGAACAGCAGGACAAAAATGACCGCGGTCCGGTACGGTTTCATGTAATGAAACAGTTTTAACAAATCCCCCACCCCTACTCGTTGTCTGATGTCGTTTCATTCGTTTTGCGTTTTTGCTCGTGAAAATGATACACCTTCGTTAACAGCTCCGTCAGTTTGACGCTGTCCTCTTCGCCTAGAAAATCCACCAGCTCGTTAAAATTGTTCTTGACGTTCTGATAGGTTTCCTGGACAACGCGGTGCCCTTCCTCGGTAAGCTGTACGCGAACCGCACGTCGATCCTGCACATCCATCACCCGCTCCACCAGACCCTTGCTCTCGAGAGCGTTAATAAATTGGGTGATCGTCGGTGACGTAACATTCATCATGCTGCTGATTTCGGACACTTTCATGCCAGGACCATCAGGCTCGATATGATGTTTGAGTCCCATCAGAACGCGGATCTCGCCGGGCGTATAGCCGGAAATCAAGTGCTGATCCCATTCCTGCTTGTGGAACATGCGAATGCTGTATAAGAGCCTGCCGGCGACGCTATCTTCTCGGCTGCCACCCTTCATGCACAGCCCTGCTCGCGATTCCTTTTCCTCTTTCCCGTTGTTCTCATGATGTAAATCTGGATGCTTATCCTCTGCCATGGTCCACCTCTTTTCTGCAACCGCTTCAATAAATAGATAGTCTGCCAATTTATTTGGTTACCTAACTATATACCCGAAAGAAGGCCGAAGTCAAATCGACTCCGGACCTCCCGTAACATCCATTATTCGTCATCGTACAGGAGCTGCTGGTACGTACCCTTGCGGTCTCTGTCGCTCTTCCGTGAGGTCTTGCCTGAACTCTTATTCTGACGGCGAGTGCTGACCCTCTCTTTACGGGCGATATGGGCGAGCTCCCGCTCCGTCTTCTTGTAATTCGCGTATCGTTTCGCATCCAGTGTTCCGTCCTGCAGTGCTTCCCGGACCGCACAGCCGGCCTCCGTCTCATGACGGCAATCATGGAACCGGCACTGCTGGGCGAGCGTGGCAATGTCCGCAAAGGTTGCCTCAAACCCTTCTTCCGAATCCCACAGCTGCAGCTCCCGCATGCCCGGCGTATCCACCATAATCGCGCCTCCCGGCAGCACAAAGAGCTCTCGATGCGTCGTCGTGTGCCGTCCCCTTGCGTCCTCCTCGCGTATCCCTTGAACCCGCTGCATTTCCTGACCGGACAGCCAGTTCAGCAGCGTCGATTTGCCGGCACCGGAGGTACCCGTAATGGCGATTGTTTTCCCTTGCACCAGATACTCCCCAAGCTGCTCCTTCCCTTGATCCATCAAGGAGCTCACCGCATGAACCGGCACGCCCGGTGCAACAGCCTCTACCTGCGCGACATAATCTTCCGGCGACTCACATAAATCCGCCTTGGTAAGGAGCACGACGGGTGCGGCTCCGCTCTCCCAGACCGCAATCAGATAGCGTTCAATCCGGCGGACATTAAAATCCTTGTTCAGCGCATTAATGATAAACACGGTATCCATGTTTGCGGCAATGATCTGCTCATCCGGGATGCTTCCCGCTTCCCTGCGCGTCACCGCGGACTTTCGGGGGAGCAGCTGATGAATGACGGCACGGGATTCTCCTTGCAGCGGCTCCACCATGACCCAATCGCCAACAGCGGGAAAATCGCTTTTGCTGGTCGCTTCGTATTCGTATTTGCCCGTGACTACCGCGGATTGCTCTCCATCTTGCGTAATAATGCGGTACTGCTTCGAGAATTGGGCTGTGATGCGTGCAGGTACCAGCGCTTTATCCTGCTGCGGGATCTGCCCGGCCATCAAACTCCAATGTTCATTCCATCCATAGGCTTGCAGCATGGTCATGTCTTGTTTAGTCAAATTCGTTATATCCCCTTATCGTTATTGGATTGGTTGTTATCAAACACAAAAAAACCGCAGATTTGTATCCGCGGCTAATCTGAATATATACAAGAAGAAGGCATCAAACCCCGTACGGCCAAGCCGATAAAGATCATACCAAGCCCTTGCATAGACACAAAAAACCCGCAGGATACCAAGCACGGTCTCCTGCGGGCTCTTTCCGTATGGAGTTAAAGACAAGTATAGCTACATGCCTTATACCCCTATACCATTAGAATTTCCCGTCCAAAGAGACCAACGTCAATGCTACCCATCCACTATGCATCATAACCATTTGACATCAGCCTCCTTCAGCTTAATTAATATATCCGTATTATAGGTGCCCAATTTCCAGTTGTCAACATCTCATGAAAAAATTAGATGCGCCTGTAATGCCTCCACTCCTCGGGCAGCAGCATCCCGTACTGTCGATTCAGAAAGCGGTCATCGACGAGCGTCAGCGTCCCGCTGTCCTGCTCCGATCGGATCAAGCGCCCTCCGGCCTGCAGCACTTTGTTCATGCCGGGGTACACGTAGGCGTAATCGTATCCCCGCTTGCCGGTACGATCAAAATAATCCTTGATGATATCATTCTCGAAAGATAGCTGCGGCAGTCCTACCCCGATGACCACGACGCTCGAGAGCCGTTCTCCCTTCAAATCGATGCCTTCGGAGAAAATTCCGCCCATCACGGCAAAGCCGATCAGCGGATCTTCCGCATCCGCCTGGAAGGCGTTCAGGAATGCCTCCCGCTCCTCCTCGCTCATCCCATGCCCCTGGAGCAAGGTACGGGCTCCCGGATTCATTCTGGCAAACGCCTCATGAATGTCCTGCATGTAGGGATAAGACGGCAGGAAGATCAAGGTGTTTACCGGCTTTTCCTGAACCAGCGCACTCAGCATCCGGACGATGGCCTCTCTGTTGCGCTCCCGATCCTTGAATCTCGTCGATAACGGCATAATCCGAACATCCAATTGCTCGGAGGAGAAGGGAGAGGGAATCGAGAGGCTGTAGTCCTCTTCCTCTGCTCCCAGCATGTCGCGGTAATATCCGAGCGGCATGAGTGTTGCCGAGAAAAATACGCTGGAGCGGTAGTTTTTTCCCGCCTGCTGAAGCAAATAAGAGGGGTCCAGGCAAAACAGCTTGAGAAACACCTCGCTCTGACTCATCTCCGCATACGTGACAAATCGGTCGTCATACAGCTTGGAGATGCGCAGATACCCCTGCACCGCAAAATAGCACTCCAGGAGCGCATCGGCCTCATCCCCGCTCTTGCCGGTCATCAGTTCTGCCTCCGCCTGGAGCGAGAAATCCTCAAGCAGCTCAACCATCATCTCCGGCTGCTGGGACCCGACAATCCGCTCTTCCTCCTCACTGACCTTACGCAGCACTTTAAAGCGGTTATTCACCCGCTTCGCCGCGTTGTAAAGCGCGGGATTGCTCTCTTTGTAAGCCCGTTGCAGTTCCAGAAAAGCCGATTTATTCAGCTCGGCCGAGAACATTCCCCGCGCACGGTCTACCAGATTATGCGCCTCGTCAATGAGCAGCACGCTGCGTTTCTTCACGTCCTCCGGCATCCGTTTAAAGGATACGCGCGGATCAAACACATAGTTGTAATCGCAGATGACGGCATCGGCTGCATACGCGGCATCCAGTGAGAACTCAAACGGGCACACCGTATGCTTCCGGGCGTACTCTTCAATAACGGGTCTCGTGATCAATGTTTCATTCGAGAGCAGGTCCAGTATGGCGCCGTTAATCCGGTCGTAGTAACCCTCCGAGAAGGCGCAGCCCATCTGACTGCAGCCTTCCGCTTCACGGAAACAAATCTTGTCCTTCGCCGTCAGCGTGACCGTGTGCATGCAGAGTCCTTGACGCTCCATACGCGCCATAGCTTCCTCCGCGGTGGTTCGGGTGATCGTCTTGGCCGTCAGATAAAAAATCCGCGACAACAGGCCCTCGCCGATCGCTTTAACCGAAGGAAACAGCGTGGATATGGTTTTTCCTATGCCCGTCGGCGCTTTGGCAAACAATCTTCGTCCTTCCCCGATGCTTTTATAAACGGCCCCGGCGAGCTTTCGCTGTCCCTCGCGGTAAGCGGGGAACGGAAACTTCAATTCGCGGATGCTCAGGTCCCTCCGCTCGCCATGCTCCCGCAGCAGGTTGGCATAAGGCGCATAAGCCGCCACGACCTCCAAGACAAAGGATTCCAGCTGATCCAAGCTCCATTCCTGTACAAACTGCTTCCGCTCTCCGCTCGGGACCTGGAAGTAGGTTAATCTCACCGCCATCTTCGGAATCTCATGCTGCTTGGCGTACATATAGGCGTACATTTGGGCCTGTGCCCAATGAATCGGGTACGTGTGCTCCGTAATCACGCCCAAATCGCCGGAAGTCGACTTGATCTCGTCAATCATGATCCGCTCTTCCTCATGAATCAGACCGTCGCAGCGACCTTCCACGACAAACAGAAGATCCTCGTAAGGAATCTCGACTTCAAGCTGAACTTCCTTCTGATCATTCTCACCATAGTCGCGCTGCACCTGTTGATGCGCCCGGGTTCCCTCGGTCAGGGATGTCGCCGTGCGAAAACCCGAGGTAA
Organism: Paenibacillus sp. FSL W7-1332; assembly: GCF_037969785.1. Classification (NCBI taxonomy): domain Bacteria; kingdom Bacillati; phylum Bacillota; class Bacilli; order Caryophanales; family Paenibacillaceae; genus Paenibacillus; species Paenibacillus sp. FSL W7-1332. Next base: position 7,075,368 of record NZ_CP150209.1, read on the forward strand.
TGCTGCCGCTGCGAAAGACGTATTCCACCAGCGGCCTGACGGATATTTGGATAGTATGAGGCATGATGGTCTCCTTCGTTCATGTTCTATGAAGGGTATTATACCAAACATTCGTTCCTGAAAGCGAAGCATCCGAATTCATTCGAAACAAAAAAACGTGCAGAAGGCATCCTGACAGGATGGCGTTCTGCACGCTGTATGCAACATATGCTTACGGGGCTTTCTTCTGCATCTGATCCAAACTCTTGAACTCGTACCCCCGATTCCTGGCTTCGTCAATGATCCGCCCAAGCGCCTCGGTGTTGTCCTTGGAGATCGAGTGCAGCAGGATCACGGCGCCCGGGTGGAGCTGCGCGGTTACCTTATCATAAGCATACTGCGCACCGCGCTGGGACTTCACGTCCCAATCCATATACGCGAGCGACCAGAAGACATTGGTGTAACCCAGCTGCTTGCTGGTCGCCAGCGACCGCTCATCGAAAATACCCCGCGGCGTACGCAAATATTTCATATCCGGCTGACCTGTTATGCGAATAACCTCCTTCTTCACCCGTTCCAACTCCTCGGTCAGCTTCTCTGCCGAGATCGTGGTCACATCCGGATGATTCCAGGAATGGTTGCCGATAATATGGCCTTCCGCCGTCATCCGCTTCAGCAGATCTTCCTGCGTCTTCACGTAGTGTCCGGTCACGAAAAAGGTGGCAGGCACCTTCTTCTCTTTGAGCGTATCCAGGATACGGGAAGTATATCCGTTCTCATATCCGTTATCAAACGTAAGATAGAGCTCCTTCTGCTCAGCATCGCCCATGAAGATCGCATCGTATTTTTTCAGGAGCTCCTTAAAACCCTCCTCGTTGATGGAGGGCAGCTGGCCATTGACGCTTTTTTTGAACCCAAAATGAAACGGACCGCTTCCGCCCGCCAAAGCCGCTCCGGCGATGGACAGCATCACCGCCAAGCTCATAAGAAGCATAAGGGCCGGACGAAGGATACCACGTTGCTTCATATCCGTTCTCTCTCCTTCATTGGTGTGATATGGATCGACTCCCCTGATGAAATACCTACCAAGGGTAGCATCACCTAATATCCCACAAATCGGAGCAAACTATGTGTTAGCCAACCAGGACTACAATACCGTGATCCAGCGGCATCTCACGTGATCTTGATCATTCGGCCCTTCTGATGACTCTGCAATGCATACTCGATCATGCGGATAACATTGCGGGCTTCTTCAGGCTGGACGGGTAACGGGCCATCCTTCTGAATCGCTTCGGCCAGTCCCTGATAAAAGGCCTGGTAGCGGCCGGGCAGCGTCTCAATCTCGCCCTGAACCGCAAGCCCGCTCAGCTCGGTAGCAAGCTCCCCGTACTGGTCCGGCTGGTCTTCGCCCCAGCCCGCATCCCCCGGGTGCATCCCCTGCTTCAGCTGTCCTTCCTGTGGGTCTGTTCCGTACTTCAGGAAGCTTCCCTTATCCCCATGCAGCTCGAATTTCGGGCCGGCTTGCCGGACCAGCGAACCGGAATGCAGAATAACGCGAAACGTTTTATAACCCAGCACCAGATGAAAATAATCATGGGTTTTGGACCCTTTGCGCTCCTTTCTCAAATCCGCCCACAGCGTCTCTGGCAGACCGAACAGGAACAGCGCCTGATCAAGCAGATGCGAACCTAAATCGTACAGAATGCCGGACCCGGGATTTCCCTGTTCCCTCCATCGCTCCGATTGCACCTCCGGACGGTAGCGGCTGAACTGTGCCTGATAAATGGAAAGCTTGCCGAGCGCCCCCGTCTCCAGCAGATTGCGGACGGTCAGAAAGTCATTGTCCCAGCGGCGGTTGTGATATACCGTCAGCAGGACTCCCTTCTGCTTGGCAAGATCAATCAGCTGATCCGCTTCGGCGGATGTTACGGTAAACGGCTTCTCGACGACCACGTGCTTACCAGCCTCGATGGCTAACCGGGTATATTCGTAATGCGTTGCATTCGGACTCGTAATGATGACAACATCAATATCCGGATTAGACAAAAGCTCATCCACGCTATCGACAACTGCCGTATCAGGCAAATCCTTATGAACCTTGTCCGGATCTGATGACACAACCGTGTGGACTTCGTAATCCGGCACGCTTCTCAGGATAGGTGCATGAAACACCGACCCGGACAGGCCGTAGCCGATGATTCCCGCTTGTATTGCCATAAAGCAAGCCTCCTCTTCCCATGGTTCTATGTTGATTCGATATGTATCGTTTTGATTCCTTGCAACATCTTAACATTCCGCAAATATTTTACAACCTCAAATGGTAAAGCCGCCTGCACATTAATCACTGTGCAGGCGGCTTTCTTTATTGCCATAGCAAATCATAACCTGGAGACCGCTCTCGGCCTAGCGAATTTTAGTAAGGATCCGCCTCATGGCCCATGCGGTTTGCATCCTCTACCGCCTGCTCCCGTACGTTCTCGTTCGAGCCCTTTCTGGCCTGCTCGAGTCCTTCCCGCACGCGGCGTCCATAATCCTCATCCGCATTCGTGAAATATTCCACCATCTTGTCTTGAATCCGAATATCGCATTGGATAAGCGCACCCACCAGGTTGCTAATCAATTCGTTTCGTTCCCAATCCTCAAAGGCTCTGTACGTATCCCCGGCCTGCTTGAAGTCCAGCGTGCGATCCAGCTTCTGCCGGACGAGGTTGGCATTATAATGGGGCTGATGAGGCTTCGCTGTCTGCGCGGCTTCCACCAGACCGTCGGTCATGGACGGCTCGTAATCCACATGCGGGCTTTGCCCTGGTGCCTTATCCACGTAATAAGACATCTGCCCGCCGCGCTGATTGGTAGCGACCCGCTTCTTCGGCGCATTGATCGGCAGCTGCAGATAGTTGGTGCCCACCCGATGCCGCTGGGTATCCGAGTAAGAAAATGTGCGACCTTGGAGCATCTTGTCGTCCGAGAAATCGAGACCATCCACCAGCACGCCCGTGCCGAAGGCCGCTTGCTCCACTTCGTTATAGTAGTTCTCCGGATTGCGGTTCAGCACCATTTTGCCTACCTTCAGGAACGGGAATTGATCTTCCGGCCACAGCTTGGTTGCATCAAGCGGATCGAATTCCAGCTCCGGATGCTCATCATCGCTCATAATCTGAACGCATAGCTCCCATTCCGGATAATCCCCGCGTTCAATGGCCTCATATAGATCCTGTGTCGCATGGCTGTCATTCATGGCCTGGATCTTGTTTGCTTCTTCCTGCGTAAGGTTCTTAATGCCTTGCTTAAGCGGCTCCCAGTGATATTTGATCAGCACACTGTTGCCCTCTGCATTGACCCATTTGTATGTATTCACACCAGAGCCCTGCATTTGGCGGTAGTTAGCCGGAATGCCCCATGGGGAGAAGACAAATGTGATCATATGCGTCGCTTCCGGGGAACGGGATACAAAGTCGAACATGCCGACTGGACCCGGAACGTTGGATACTGGATCCGGTTTGAACGCATGGACCATATCCGGAAATTTGAGCGGATCACGGATAAAAAATATTTTCAGGTTGTTGCCGACCAGATCCCAGTTGCCTTCTTCGGTGTAAAATTTCACGGCAAACCCGCGCGGATCCCGAAGCGTTTCCGGTGAGCCGGCACCGTGGATAACGGTGGAGAACCGGACAAACACCGGTGTGCGCTTGCCTTCAACCTGAAACAGCTTGGCCCGGGTATATTTCGAAACAGGCTCATCGCCCACTTTCCCGTAAGCTTCAAAGTAACCGTGAGCTCCAGCACCCCTTGCATGCACAACGCGCTCCGGAATACGTTCACGGTCAAAATGCGTGATTTTCTCCAGATAATGATAATTCTCCAGGGTCATCGGACCCCGATTCCCTACCGTTCTCACATTCTGATTATCCGAAATAGGATGTCCCTGGCGGTTCGTCAGCGTATCCTCCCGCTCCGTCTCGCCCCGATTCTCGGTGTATCCTGCCCGTTCTTGGTTTATTCCGTTATTAGCATCATGATCTTGGCCACTCACGAATGTCATTCCTCCTTGGATATAGGCTTGTAAAATGGGTTCTCTTACTATGGATATTATGTCCAAGGAGTGAAAATGTATGAAATGTCCTTTAATTTAAAACAAACTTAATCATGCTCACCCAACAGTGCGCGTGTAAAGCTGATCCATTCCCTGACGGCAAAGGACAGGTACCGGTCCTTCCTCCAGATCATCCCGAGCTGCCAGGGGATCGAGGGATTATCCAGCGGCAGTATCGTCACGCGCGAAGAGTCGATTTCCTTACAGATCGTCTCTGGCAGCAGTGCGATGCCCAGATTCGCGGCCACCATGCCGCTGATGAGATCCCACTGCGAGCTTTCATAGACCACCCTTGGCTCGAAGCCCGCGCTGACGCATTCGCGGATAATCCGGTCATGCAGCGTAAAGTCCTCTCGAAACAATACAAACGCCTCATCAGCAAGCTCATTCAGGTGCACATGATCTCTGTCTGCGAGCCGGTGAGAAGGATGGACGAGCAAATTCAGCTTCTCTTTGACAAAGGAATAATAATGGAATACATCCTCATTGACCGGCAGCACCGCAACGCCGATATCCGTCTGACCGCTTTCCACATCCGCTTCGACCTTCTTCGCCCCATCTTCAATCAGCTGAATGGTAATCTTCGGATATTCCCGGTGGAACTGCCCGATCACTTCCGGGAAAAAGCTTGAACCTACCATAGGCGGAAGCCCAATACGGAGATGTCCGCGCTTCAGGTTCATAAGATCCTCCAGCTCGGCCGATACCCGCTGAAAGGAATCCACCATTTGCTGCGCCTGCTGATACATGATATGACCCGCGTCCGTCAGCTCAATCCGCTTGCCCTGCCGATAAAACAAGGTTACGCCCCACTCGTCCTCCATGTTGCGAATCGTTTTGCTGATCGTTGGCTGCGTAATATACAGCTTCTCGGCAGCCTTGGTGAAGCTTTGGTTCCTCGCTACCTCAAGAAAATACTCCAGGTGCCGTATATCCATCCGATACTCCCTCCGGTTTCCTCTATGTATAGATAAATGGAATGCATATCATTCGATATATGCATTTTACCTATGAAAATTATCGTTGTAAAATTTCATTACCAATGAAAATAAAGGAGGCCGGTCATGATCAATATGCTGAAAGGAACGCTCCAAGTGGCCGGTTTCATGCTTCTTTCCTTAGGGATGGATCAACTGGCCGCTTGGCTGAATATAGGAATTCCGGGCAGCATTCTCGGAATCGTTGTAGTATTCATACTTCTCGAAATCAAAGTCCTCCGCCTAGAGTGGATCGAACTTGGCGCTAATTGGCTGCTCGCCGAATTGCTGCTGTTCTTTATTCCTGCTGCAGTTGGCATCATGAAATATTTCCCGATGCTGGAGGCCGAAGGGCTCCAGATTCTAGCCGTGGTTTTGTTTAGCACCGTCATTGTGATGGTCAGCTCAGGACTAACCGCCGGCTTCATCTCATCCAGAAAGGAGCGAAAAACACCATGAACATCCTGTTGACGGTAATTCTCGGCTTATTGTTAACGATCGGGATTTATGGGGGGGCCAAAAAACTGTATCGCCGCCTGCCAAAGGTCTATTTGTCACCGCTCCTCATTACTCCTGTACTAATTGTTGTGATATTGACACAAACAGGCGTATCCTATGAATCATACAATGAAGGGGCGCAGTGGATCAGCAAGCTGCTTGGACCGGCTACAATCGCTTTTGCCGTGCCTTTGTACAAAAACTTCCAAACCCTTAAAAAGCATGCGGCCGAGATTATGCTCAGCGTGCTGACCGGATCGGTACTTGCGATGATATCCTCCGCATTTCTCGCAAAATGGATGCACCTGAACAGCTCGCTCGCCACCAGTCTCGTGCCGCGCTCCATAACAACGCCGATTGCCATGAACGTCTCGGAGGTCATTGGAGGGGTGCCGAACATGACCGCCGTTTTTGTCATTATGACCGGGATTCTAGGCTCCATGATCGGACCGGCCGTCATGCGGATCTTCCGGATTCGGGGCGATATCGCAAGAGGTGTGCTGTTTGGAACCAGCGCCCATGGAACCGGCACCTCCAAGGCATTCGAATTCAGCTCCCTTTCGGGGACGATCTCCAGCATTTCGATGATCGTTGCCGCTCTCTTCACCCTCGGAACCGCACCACTGATTATGTCCTTTCTTTATTAATATTGCTGAGACCCTGACAAAACCGGCGATGGCCGGTTTTTTGGGCTGTCTATTTCATGTTGTTATAAGAAGCTTGGGGACTTACTTTAACTCTTTGACAACCTCCTCCGAAGAGGTCATAATAAGTTCTGTTCATTAGTTTTGTAAAATAAATGGTATACGGAATGTATATCAACAGTAAGAATAACGTCTATCGATTCTTAAATAACGAATGGCCGCTGGAGTTCTAGAATTAGGTATACCGCGGCATTGAAAGGAAGGCGATACAGGTGTTTTCCACCTCGCGGTTTCGGTTAACGATTACGAAGCCTTTTATATTTTTCTCTGTCATTATGCTGCTCAAAAGCTACCTGGCCTGGATGGTCATTTTTGATGATGTCATGCCATGGAAGCCGCTCATTACGGAAATTCCTTTTATTTGGCTTGCATTCAGCTTAATCGAATGGTTCGCTTCCAAGCGAAAGCTCGCCGCCTATATGAGTGTTAACTTATTGCTGACCGCCATATTCTTCGCAGCCATTATGTATTATAAATATTACGGTGTCATTGTTACGTATCACGCGCTGGAGCAGGTCAATCAGGTAACCGCGGTAAGCAATAGCGTATTCTCCTTGATGGACCCTTACTATCTGCTGATCTTCACGGATATCATCGGTATGTTTTTTCTATTATGGCGAAGTGACCGCGTCAAAAAATGGAAGATTCGGCATGCCAAGAAGGAAAAGCGCAAGATTATCCCTATTGTTTTCGTTGTCTCTTTAATGCTGTGCCTGTTCCAGATTATGCCGAACCGCGCAAGCATGAACGAAATCGTGAAGGCGCAGGAGATGGGCATTCTTAACTATGAGGCCTATACGATTTTCCAGCAGGAAAACAAAGAGCTTGTGGATGCCAAGACCATCACGCAGGCTAAAGTCAACGGATTGAAGGGCCTCAAGGCGGCTGATCAGGAAGCCCTGCTCTCAGGTGTCGCCAAAGGGAAGAACCTGATCATTATCCAGATGGAGTCCTTCCAGGAGTTCCTGGTCGACCTCAAGATTGACGGCAAGGAAATTACCCCTAACATCAACAAGCTGGCCCGCGAGAGCCAATACTTCCCGAACTTCTACCAGAATGTCGGCCAAGGTAATACCTCGGATGCCGAGTTTGTGGTGAATACATCCTTCTACATTCCACCGCGGGGAGCGGCAACGCAGCATTATGCCGACAGAGTTCTGCCAAGCCTGCCGAGATTGCTGCAAGGGGAAGGTTATGATACCGCCACTTTCCACACCAATGTGGTGGAATTCTGGAATCGTGGAGAGCTGTACAAGGCGCTCGGTTTCAACCGTTATTACGATAAAGCATTCTTCGGCGATGAAGATAAGCTGTTCTTCGGTGCCTCGGATGATGCCCTGTATTCCAAAACCGCAGCCGAGCTGAAGAAGATGAACGAATCCGATAAACCGTTCTATAGCCATGTCATTTCCATGTCGGCTCACCATCCGTTCACGATTCCTGAAGATAAATATCGGATGACGCTGCCGGAGCGTTATGAAGGCACCTTCGTCGGCGACTACATCCGTTCGCAGAATTACGCCGATGATGCGCTTGGTAAATTCATTGAGCAGCTGAAGAAAGACGGCGTGTGGGATAACAGCCTGATTGTTCTCTACGGAGACCACCTCGGACTGCCGATTTATTCCTTGGACAACAAGGATAAAGAGCTGATGCACGAAATTTATGGCCGTGATTATAACTCCGGCGATATGATCAATATCCCGCTTATGATCCATGGAAAAGGCCTTCAGCCGGAAGTCAAGGAGCAAGTCGGCGGGCAGATCGACCTCTTGCCAACGGTCGCTAACCTGCTCGGCGTATCGATGGACAATCAGCTTCATTTCGGCCAGGATCTGTTAAACAACACCGATAATAACTTGCTGCCGGAACGGTATTACCTTCCTTCCGGTACCTTTATTAACAATACGACCCTGTACATCCCGGGAATCGGCTTTGAGGATGGAACCAAGCATCCGCTTCCGAACGCGGACGAGAAGAGGACCCAGGCGACCAAGGAAGAATTCGAACGCGCGCTGCAGCTGCTCCATCTGTCGGACAGCTATATCAAACAGCTGCCATACCATAAATAGCCCGTTGCTTAATAGGACAACTCTTTCGATAAATCGAATGGGTTGTCCTTTTTTGTGTTTGGCAGAGAATCGCCGGCATCCCTTGATGCATAAGGTTTTTTAACCCGAGGGCGACGGTTATTTGACATAGTGGCTTACTTTTTCTTATGATTAATAAAATAGCCCCACAAAGTGGAGCCTATGCTTCGATGCTTATTCCAAATACTTTGCGGGGACCCCAAAACTATAAATGCGATTAAAGAGTTGCTTACGCTTCGCTGAAAACTATAAATTTTATAATCTTAGCAATATACCTTGTTTTGAAACCCGCATTCGTGGTGAAATTACGTACAACAACTTAAATGACTCATACTCATACGCTGACAATTAAGCCATATATTTTTTATGAACAAATCGATTATGAATTGTAGGAGTGACGATCCGACTTGGACCCCATACGAAGGATAAACAGAATTATATGTTCAACACTTGGCCTTCTTCTGATTGCTTCCTTTACGCATGTCCCCCTGGTGGACATTTCCGATTCCGCTGCTGCTACGCAGGGAATGGAAGCGTCTGAAGGGACTCTTCCATCGCCAACGCCGGTGCCCAAGAGCCCGGAACCCGTTCGGTTGATGCTGGAGTCAAAATTCCATGTGTCTCTGCTTTCCTTGCATAACGTTACATGCCGCACGGATACCGATATGTTTCTGCTCCTAAAGCACATGAAACTAGACCCTTTAAAATTCCGGTCGAATTATGTTGACAGCCATGCATAGTAAGTGATGGTTAATAAAAAACTAATTCGGATCAGATAAAAAAGGATGTGTTTTGTTTGGATGACAGTATAGGCTTAAATTTATTCTTAGTCGCTGTGCTTATCGCAGCTACCGCTTTTTTCGTTATGACGGAATTTGCTATCATAAGACTTCGCCCCAGCCGGGTAGACCAATTGGTAATGGAAGGGCGCAAAGGCGCGCTTGCCGTCAAAAAGGTAACTTCGAATCTGGATGGATATCTGTCCGCGTGTCAGCTGGGAATTACCATCACGGCGCTCGGTCTTGGTTGGCTCGGGGAACCGACCATCGAGAAAATTCTTCACCCGGTGTTTGATAGCTTTGCAATTCCTGCGGCCATCGGATCGCTAATCTCGTTTTTGCTTGCATTTATTATCATGACTTATATTCACGTCGTTATCGGTGAACTTGCGCCAAAGACGATTGCTATTAATAAAGCGGAAGCCGTGTCGTTCCTCTGTGCGACACCTATTATCTGGTTTAACCGGATCATGTACCCGTTCATCTGGTTGCTGAACGGATCCGCCAACAAAATCGTTCGTCTGTTCGGCATGCATCCCGCCAGTGAGCACGAGGAAGCTCACTCGGAAGAAGAACTCCGCATGATTCTGAGCGACAGTTATGAGAGCGGAAAGATCAACCAAGCTGAATACGGTTATGTAAGCCGAATTTTCGCTTTTGATGATATGCTTGCCAAAGAAATTATGGTACCCCGTACCGATATGATCTGCCTGTATGTCGATAAGCCGCTTGCCACTAATCTGCAGATCATCAAGCGCGAGCAGTACACCCGTTTTCCGGTTGTACGCGGTGACAAGGACCAGATCGTCGGCATGGTGAACACCAAGCAGTTCTTTCTGGAGTTTGATGACAATTCCAACATCGACTTGACCAAGCTGATTCATCCGGCCATGACGGTATCCGAAGCGATACCGATCAAGAAATTGCTTCGGAAAATGCAGCAGGAAGGCACGCATATGGCCATCCTGATCGATGAATACGGCGGCACCTCGGGGATGATCACGATCGAGGATATTCTCGAGGAGATCGTCGGCGAAATCCGCGACGAATTCGACGAGGATGAAGAACGCGAGTTGACCCAGCCTGAGCCGAACCGCATTATTGCCGACGGCAAGGTATCCATTAACCGGATCAACGATCTGCTTCACATCGACCTGAGCACCGATGACCTGGATACGATCGGCGGCTGGCTGTACGGACATAACTCCGAGCTTGCCAAAGGCGATACATGGACTTACGGTGAACTGACGTTTACCATCATCGAGAAGAAGACCCACCGCTACACGAAGCTGCAAATTGTTAAAGAAACAGCCGAAACAGCAGCGGAAGAAGCAGCTGCCGTCGCAGCTGCAAGCGAAAACAACGAATAGATAACAGATAGCCAAGCCGCCATGCAGCCCTTACAGGGTTATGCATGGCGGCTTTTCGTATACCGGAATGGCATTTTAACACTTTAACAAGTTATAACTCTGCTGTAATATAGAAATAATCGAATTTTATACATATGGGGGGCAGCAAGTCATGAATCGTCAAATCGCTATCATTGGGAGCAGCGGGGGCAATCTGTACAATCTCGGCGGCAAAGACCCGCGCAAGCTGCTGGATGAGATATTGATGCAGCTGGAGAGCGCAGGCCTGTCCTGCGGGGCGCTGCAGTTTATTGCTGCCCAGGTCTCCATGGATGCAGCCAAGGATACAACCCCTGCCGCGCTTTACAGCTGGAGCATTTCTCAAGGGGAGCCCATCGTTATTGCCGAGGGCACTCTTAAGCAGGTCAATCAGGCGGCTGAACGGCTGGACCGGGAGATTGCCGAGCAGATTGAACTCGGCGAGATTGACGGCATCATCGTTATGAGTGCCGACCCTGAGGGCAGCAACCGGCACGCCATTGAGGCTGCTGCCAAGTTCCGATTGCCAGTGACCGGTACTGGCGGAACTTCCATGGCCATCATCCAAACCAAAGGCGCTCATGTTATCGCCGCTTCGGGTACCACCGGAACCACCAACCGAACCCGCGCGGTCACCTTTGTTACTTCCCTCAGCAAGCATTGGCGACTAACGTATCGGCCGGTCATCGGAAATGCAGCCGCGAACCTTCACGGAGCGTCCGGAAGCTCGTCGCCATGGCGGCGCATCAATATTCGGGGCATTATGATGGCATCCCTCCCCGGGTTTATCGGCATGGCCCTGATTCTCGCAGTCAGCAAAATCCCGGGGTTATCCTCGCTGACCGAAGTGTTTGATCTATTGATTAAGGCGCTGCCGGTCATCGTTGCTGTGATCGCTGCCAAACAGGTATCCGAACTGGACGAGGTATCCATCGTGGCAGGCATCGTGGCAGGTGTCCTCTCCGTCGAGGGGGGCATTATCGGAGGCATCATTGGCGGAATTGGCGCAGGTATCATCGTCCATTACATATTCCGTCAGTGCGTGGAGTGGCGTTTCCCCGCAACCACGGTCAACATTGTTGCAGGCGGGATATCGGGACTGATTGCCGGTCTGCTGGTTTACTTCCTCATTGCACCGATTGCGCTGAGTGCAGGGCAAGGCATCCGCTTCCTGATCGAAACGCTTGTCTCCTGGAGCCCGGCTATAGCCGGATTGATTGCAGGCCTGCTGATCTGGCCCGCGATCATTGGCGGCGTTTATCATGCGGCCATCCTGCCAATTGTACTGCTGGAGATGGAGACAACAAGCAACAGCTTTCTCGGCGCGGTGGATATGGTCGGTCTGGTGATGGTGTCCGCAGGAATCACGCTGGCCAACATTATCGCCCCGCGGGATAAGGGAGAAGCGGCCGTAGCGGCTCCCGGGTTTGCTATCAATATGGGTTTTGGCACCTTCGTTGAAGCCGCCTATCCCTTCATGTTTTCGAACAAACTCGTGTTTGCTGGAGCGATTGCTTCCGCAGGTCTTGGCGGCATGCTCGTCGGTTTATTCGGCGTTCGGGGAACCGCCTATGTGCCTTCCTTTATCGGTCCCATCACATCGAATAACACCATTGGCTTCCTGATCTCCATGGCAGCCAGCATGCTCTGCTCGTTCCTGATTACGTTCTTCGTAAACAAACTGTCCGGTTATCGGGATGCGAAAAACACCGTGAGCATGTAGGATATGGTCAGCTCCAATAAGCAGGATTTTAACTAACCAAATGTCCTGAAAAAGGGTTTATATTATAGATAGGCCCCTAGATTTGGATGCCTATACCCATTCGAAAAACGGAAGGAGGTTATGATGATCGTGAAATTCAGAAGAATATCGCTGTTCGCGCTGACAAGTGTCCTGCTGGCCGCTTCGCTAATCTGGAACAGCGAACAAGCAGCCGCTAACGATGCAGAGAACTATTCCGTGAAGGCAGCAGGCACCTCCATGACTAACGTTCTTGTTCACAAAGGCAAAGCGTACGTTCCGCTCAAGTCCTTAGCCGATGCAATGGGATATGAAATTTCCTATACGCTGAAGGAGGAGTTGGACAACTTTCATCAATATGACGTGAAGGCAGCGAACAATCCCCCGGTATCGATATGGGGTAACGACAGATGGGGGTATACGATCGTTCGGCGGGCAACGCAAGAGATGAACGTGAACGATATCGACATTTATAAGCCGGCCAAGCTATGCCCCGAGGAATCGGACCATTGCAAGCTTGATGAGAGCAAGTATAACGGCCCTCTTTTCATCAAGAACACCCTCTACGTACCTGTCCGAGACATGGCCACAGCCTTAAATCTGAAGCTGACCATGAAGCAGACCCAGAAAGGGCGCATCATTCATCTGTCCCAGCGCTGAAGCTCCCATTTCCCCCTAACGAATACTTGAAAAAGCCAGGCAGAGTCACGAACTCCGCCTGGCTTTTAATCGGAATAAAGGCAATCCACTCCTTCAATTTTTCCATACCCCTCATTCCAGTCCTATGATTTCAATGTCATCCGTGGACGTGATTTTCGAAATATCAAACTCTCTGAAAATATGGGTGCTCGGTTTCCCATTCATATCAAAATCCCGCTCTAGCTTCTTCACACGGTCCGGCGTCTTCAAATCCGCCGCATAATATTCAATGTGAAGGTCCGTCTCCCCCGGTACCGCCACCGAAGGCAGCCGCCGAATCAGCTCCAGCACCCGTTCCTTCTCTTGCGCCAGATTGTCTGCCGTCAGATCCGCGAATACGATTAAACTGATATTCTGACTGATAGTCCCGTCGGAATTTGCGAGTCGGTTATAATCACGCTCGATGGTGTCGATATCGGAGTTAACATAAACATAAGCATTCGCAAACGCCTGGTCCGGATAAAGCTCAGCCAGCAGAGGTTTCAGCCGGTCTCTCAGCTGCTGTCCCCACAGCAGATTCAAATATGTATCATTCGATATGCTGGGAGGGCTGGCTTCATTGCTGCTAAGCGTGAATTCCAGCTCAGGCGACTGTACCGGATGGGCTCTCAGATTGTATGAGCCGATGGCCCAGGTATAGTCCACGTCCGTAACTTTAAAGGGTTCGTTGTACTTCTGTTCCAAATAGGACTCTGCCGCCTCCTGGACCTCTCGTTTCTCGGCGGCCGTCTTCATGAACGGAGCAGATCCCCAGGTATACCCCGAGTAGATGGACCCGGCGAACAGGGCAAGTCCAATCACCGTCCGCAAGACGATTTTCCAAGGAGAGGCGAGTTGGCGCTTCCGCTTCTCGTCGAACATCGGTTTCTTGGGTGATCGGTAGTTGAAATAAATAACCGGTATAATCAGACCTATAATATGTAGTCCAATAGCGAGCGGACCAATAATCAGGCCCAAAAATCCCAATGTCATGAAAAAAATAAACAAAGCCGCTCCCTGAAACGCCATAAGCAGCGTTCCGCCTATAATCATACCCGGTGTCCCGATATAAAACATCCCGAGCCCGGTGCATATCAGAGAGAGCAGCGTGGCAATCCATTGATGTTTCTTCAAGTTATCATCCGTCCTTCATGCAAATGGTTTATCAATCATGGTCAATATCCTGACACCCTATTATAACCGCTGCGGAGCTTGGGAAAAGAAAAAATCTAAAACCCAAAACCCATTTCACCGTGGTGAAATGGGTTTTGGGTCAACCGAGGCATGTTTTCCGATCAAGCTCCAAACATACGCCCTTACTCCTTCGGATGGATCATTTCTTCCGGACGAACGATCCGGTCAAAATCCTCTCCGCTTAACAGCCCGCTTGCCAGAGCCGCCTCGCGAAGCGTTGTCCCTTCTTTATGCGCTTTTTTTGCGATGGCCGCTGCATTCTCATATCCGATATGCGGATTCAGCGCTGTCACCAGCATCAGCGACCGCTCCATGTTCGTACGGAGAACGTCAAGGTTGGCTTCGATGCCGACCGCGCAATTCTGGTCGAATGAATCCATCGCATCCGACAGCAGGCGTACGGACTGCAAGAAGTTATAGATGATGACCGGTTTAAAGACGTTTAGCTCAAAATTACCCTGGCTTGCTGCAAAACCGATCGTGGCATCGTTGCCCATCACTTGGCAGACTACCATCGTCAGTGCCTCGCTCTGGGTTGGGTTCACTTTCCCCGGCATGATCGAGCTGCCCGGTTCGTTGGCAGGGATCGAGATCTCGCCAATCCCGGAACGGGGACCGCTTGCCAGCCAGCGAACGTCGTTGGCGATCTTCATCAGATCGGCAGCCAGCGCCTTCAGCGCCCCATGGGCAAATACAATCTCGTCATGACTGGTCAGCGAATGGAACTTGTTGCTGGCTGACGTGTAGCTTTTTCCAATTTGCATGCTGATTTCAGCTGCCGTCATTTCTCCGAATTTCGGATGTGCGTTAATGCCGGTGCCGACGGCAGTACCGCCAATAGCCAGCTCACGCAGCGGTTCTACGGCGGAAGCCAGCATCAATTCACACTTCTCGAGCATCCGGTGCCAGCCGCTGATTTCCTGTCCGAGGGTCAGCGGTGTGGCATCTTGAAGATGCGTGCGGCCGATTTTGATCAGGTCCTTATATTCATCGCTTTTCTTCTCTAGCGTTTTCTTCAAGCGGCGCAGCGCGGGCAGCACATGATCTTCCACGGCCACGACCGCGGCCATGTGCATTGCTGTCGGAAACGTATCGTTAGAGCTTTGGGATTTGTTGACGTCGTCGTTGGGATGAACGCGCAGGGCGCTGTCTTTTTGCTCAAGCAGCTGATTGGCCCGATTCGCAATGACTTCGTTCACGTTCATATTGGACTGCGTGCCGCTGCCGGTCTGCCAAACCACCAGCGGAAAGTGCTCATCCCACTTGCCGGCCACAATCTCATCGGCGGCGGTCGTAATGGCATCGACCTTGTCTGCTTCCAGCTTGCCGAGCTTGCCATTCACGATAGCCGCGCTTTTCTTCAATATCGCAAACGCCCGAATGATTTCCTTCGGCATCGTTTCGGTTCCAATCCGGAAATTCTCGGAACTGCGCTGTGTCTGCGCTGCCCATAGCTTATCCGCAGGCACTTTAACCTCACCCAGGGTATCCTTCTCAATACGATAATCCATCCCAACTTCCTCCTTTGGCTTCCTTGAATTTAAGCGCTTATTATTCCATCCCCCCTATTATGACATAGACTTGCCCAAGAAAAAAACAGACCGGATGAACAGCAGCGACTTCCATACGTACAGCCTTGATTCGGCTGATTTCCAGGCTCGCTTGCTCGCCGTCACCTCACACGGAACAATGGCAGGTACCACACGATTCGCTGTGCTTCTTCAATCAAGCTAACGGCACTATTCCCAATTCACAACAGCCACTGGAACCAGCGAGCATGCCCATCCGTTCGCGCGACCGTAAACTCGCTTCGCACGCCCCCAAGGATATAGTCCGCATGAAGATCGCCATCCTGCATATTGTTGTAGACATGCACGATATCGCGAACCCTTCCGATTTCATTTAAGTGATGCAGCAGCTTTTGCTTGGATGCCTCCGGGATCTGATTAGCCACATGCGTATGAAATACGCAAATGACGGCCTCCTCAGGGATGCCCTTCACGATATCGGGAAGCAGTTCGGTGCCGTCCCCTTCCCGGAACTGTATCCCGGACTGCTGCTTCAATACCTCCGCCGCATGCTCCAGCATGGATACCCTGTCGTGATTACCCGGCCAGATTAAAGACCGCAGCCACAAAAAGTGCTCCGGGTTCCGCACGTCATTCACATGCAGATCGATCCCCATCCGATAGACCACCGGGGGAATGGAAGCTGGCAGGAACGGCATCCGACCTCCCCTGATCTCCGATGTAATATGAACCTTCGACCCCGCTAGGCCGTAACGAATCGCGTCTCCATAGGAGTAGCTGTACTGATCCCACAGCAGCTGCAATCCGGCACTGGTTCCAAGCTCCACCAAGGCAAGCGGCTTACGGACCTTATCATAGATCGAGCAGAACACCGGGTACAAATACGCACAGCGGCGGACTTCGTTCGTCTGTACCCGTTTACTCTCCAGGATCCTGATAATGACTGCCTGATGCTTCAGCACAAATGAACGAAAATAGGGATAACAGGAGCTCATTTCCTTCGGATGCTCCACTAGACCCGGGTAATACGCCCTCAGATCCGGCCCCTCACCCTGCAGCAGCAAATATTGGACGGCGCCAAACAGCATATTGGGGACAGGCTGGCCTGCAGGAACATACGCAGCGACTTGCAGCAGCTCTTCATCATCGGCTATATGGCCAGCCAAGTACTCATAGAACACACTGGATCCCGGACATTCCCGTTCAGCAAAATGACGAAACACGTTCACCAACTGTTTCGAATCCACCCTACACCACACCCCTAACGTTGTAATTAACCCTTTATCCTGCTTAAGACTAATGTTACATCTTTCCAGAAGGCGCGTGGATTCTGATCTTTTATCGGGCTTATAAGAAAAAAAGAAGGCAACAAAAAGAAGAACCGCCCTCCTGAAAAGGCCGGTTCTTCTGCTGGCAAATCGCTATCGCTGTCTATATCGCCGGACGATCCAAACGGTACAGGTTCCGATACCGCGGATATCGCTGCATCAGCTCATCATGGGTACCCCGCATGACGATTTGACCGTCTTCCATGAAGAGGATCTCATCCATGCGCTCCACGCCGACCAGATGATGCGTCACCCAGATCAAGGTCCGGTCCTGCAGGCTGGCGAATATGGTGGACAGCAGTTCCCGCTCGGTTTTGGGATCCAGCCCGACCGTAGGCTCATCCAGAATGACAACGGGTGTTTTCTGCAGCAGGATTCGAGCCAAAGCCACGCGCTGGCGCTCTCCTCCGGAGAAACGCTGTCCGGCTTCCTGCATTCGGGTGCGAAGACCTTCCGGAAGGGAAGCCACCAACAGTTCTAGCCGTGCCAAAGCAACCGCGTCCCGTATTTCCGCTTCCGTGGCATCCGGCTGTCCGAGCCGGATGTTGTTTGCTAGCGTCGTATCGAACAAATGCGGACTCTGGTTCAACACCGAAATAACGGAAGATATCTCATCGCCAAACCGCACGGAATCCACTCCGCCTAAAGTCAGGCTGCCCCCTGAGGGTGCCAGCACACCCTGAATCAGCTGCAGCAGGGTGGATTTGCCAGCACCTGAACGCCCTATAATGGCTACCTTGGCCCCAGGAGGAATATCCAGGGATACATCCGTTAACGTAGCCCCTTCCCCATTCATACCGGATCGTTCCAGCCCGGATTTGCCGCCTGCCGCCTGATCATAACGGAAGCTGACGCCATCCGCCTTCACATGGACACCGCTGCTTATGACAGATTCGATCTCTCCCTTATTGAGCTGTTGACCCCGATTCCGTTTCCCTTCAGATGTTTCGGCGCTTTCTATCGCCTGAAGCCTTGCGACCGATTGGCCGTACTGCGGAATCCGCTCCACGGCTTCGGATACCGGCAGGAATGCGTCCATTAACGGGAACACAACCAGCACGCAAGCCGCGATCAGCGTAACATCGATCGAGCCGTCCGCATACTGCCTTCCTGACCAATACACCATCGATACCACCGTCACGGCAACCACGCATTGGCCGATAAAAGCCCGAAGACGCGACCAGCGCTTGAGAGAGCGATCGGTCCGGTCGACCTCCGCTTCATCCGCCTCATATCCGGTCAGGAATTCCGTCTGCCGGCCGCTGACATACCATTCATGAATGCCCAGTACCGCGTCGGTCAGCTTCTGGTAGAGGTTGCTTCGGGCCTGCTTCATTTCCCGGTTCTTCCGCTTGGTGAGCAGCAGGGAAACGAGCGGCAGTACCAGAATCAGCACGGCTGCATACAGCGCGAGCAGAAGGGCAAATGCCGGATCAACCAGGCCGACGGCCAGAATGACCCCGGCGTATAACACAAGCGCAACAATCGATGGAAAGACCGTACGAATATAGACGTCCTGCAAATACTCGATATCATCGGAGAGCACGCCCAGCAGATCCCCGGTGCGGTACCGGGAGGATAAACGGAGGGCTTGCGGTTCCAGAATGCGGTACAGCCGCAGGCGCATCTGGGACAGGATGCGAAGAATCGTGTCATGCCCCACCAGGCGCTCCACGTAATGGATGACCGCGCGTCCGATGCCGAAGGTCCGAACCGCTACGGTCGGCACGTATACCATCAGGATATTTTCCGGCCGTAGGGCGGACTTGGAGATCAAATACCCGGATGTGAACATCAGCATCCCGGCGAACAGGATCGTGAGCACACCAAGCAACACAATCAGCAGAAAGCGCCAGAAGTTTGCCGTTACATAGGGCCGAAACCACGATTCCTGCTTCATTGTACTCCCTCCATCTGCGATGTAATCAACCCATAATAGACGCCTTGCCGAGCGATAAGCTCCTCATGGGTTCCCGTTTCCGCCACCCGCCCCTGATGCAGAACGATGATGTAATCCATATCCTGCATCCAGTGCAGTCTGTGCGTCGCGAGGAATACCCACTTATCTTGAAAAAGGGAAAGCATCGTCTCCTTCAGCTCGTATTCCGTCTCGATATCCAAGTGGGCCGTCGGCTCATCCAGCAGCAGAACCCGCCGGTCGCCGAGCAGCGCTCTGGCCAAGGCCACGCGCTGTGCCTGACCGCCGCTTAAAGCGCGCCCGCCGCCGCCGATCATCTCTTCAAGTCCGCCAGGCAAGCTCTTCACCAGATCTGACAGTCCCGCCGCTTCTACCGCTGCTTCGACTTGCGCTGTAGACGCCTCCGGTGCATAGAAGCGCACATTATCCGCCAAGGTAGCACCGAATAAATACGGCTGCTGCGGCATATAGGTGACCTCGGTCCGCCAGGCCCGCCGGTTTCTGTCCTCCAGCTTCACGCCGTTTAGCTCCATCACGCCGGATGTATGCGCCATAAATCCACCCAGTAGCTCGATGAGCGTGGATTTGCCGGCCCCGCTCTCCCCGACGATGCCGATCTTGCGTTGACCCGGTATCCGGAAGCTGACATCCTCCAAGGAGGCCGGCCCCAACTCTTCGTGCCTGAGGCCGATTCCGGACAGCTCCAGCACGCTTTGGTGATCCCATTGGAATCGCGGCTGCGGTCTGAGGCTGGAATTAGAGAAATTATTTTGAATTTTAAATGTTAAGCCCGTTGAGGTCCGTTCCATCGTTCCTGCCGCCGGGGTTTCAAGCGCTTCAGTTGGCCTGAATGGACCCGCTCCATTGACCGAACCCTCCGCAGCAACAGAACCCGAGATTCCACCCAAATGCCCTTTCCGGGCCTCTTGAATCATGGATTGCATCGCTTCCCCTGCCTGCTTGCCGTCCAGCGTGGCATGAAAGTCCGCCCCGACCATGCGCACCGGTAGGAAATACTCCGGTGCCAGGATCAGGATGAGCAGCGCGGGCAGCAGCTCCAGGCTGCCGTTCATGAGGCGCAAGCCCAGGTTTACCGCAACAGATGCCACGGACAGCATCGTAAAGAAATCCAGTGCGAAGGACGACAGAAACGCCACGCGCAGCGTCCGCATGGTAGCTGCACGATATCCCTCGCTGACCTGCTGTATACTCTCGCTGTGCTTACGGCTCTGTCCCAAAAACTTCAGGGTAGTGAGCCCTCTCAGCGAATCCACAAAATGATTGGACAGCATTCGGTAGGAATCCAGCTGCTGCTCAGTTTGCTTTCTCGCGGCAAGCCCTACGAGGATGAGAAATACGATCAGAATCGGCATGGTCACCAGCAGAATAATGCCTGATATCCGGTCCGTCATGAACACGTACAGCCATACCAGCGCCGGGGTAATGCTCGCCCCCATCAAACGCGGTATGGTCAGCTCCGCATATTTGCGGAACTTGCCGATGCCCTCCAGCACAAGCGTAACCACATTGCCCGTTCCTTCCGACCGGACAAAGGACGGCCCATTCCGAAACAGCTCATCCAGCAGCTGCTTCCTCAGGCTCGTGCCCGTCTCCTCGGCAAAGCGCTGTGCGAATCCTTGCTGCACAGCCGAGATGCCGTGGCGTGCCAGAAATGCAAGCAGGAACAAGGCAATGGTCTCCCCCTGCTCCTGCAGCGTTGATCCCGCAAACAGGGCGGATACGGCTTCCGCCAGCCACTTGGCTTGCAGGAGGATGGCCATGCTCTGTGCCAGGGTACATACGGCGACAAGGAAGAATACCGTCTTGGCGCCTTTGTATCCCAGCAGATCTTTTCCCATCAGTACTCCAAATGCTCCTTCTCATGTACCCGTTTGTGGAAAACGAAGTAACTCCAAATTTGATAGCCCAATACGAAAGGCAGCAGCGTGACCGCCACAATCGTCATAATCTTGAGGGAATACGGTCCGGAGGCCGCATTATAAATAGTCAGGTCAAATGCGGAATGGATGGAACTGACCATCACGCGCGGGAACAAGCCCACGAACACGGACGTTACCAAGAGTGCGATAACCGCCCCGGTCATCCCGAAGGCCCAGCCGTCCCGTTTGATGTTCATGAAATATCCGCCCAGCAGGAATGCGAGCAAAGCCAGCACCAGCAGCACGGTTAACGCCACGCCACGCTTCTCGAAGATATCGGTCATGAAATACGTCATCACTCCGAATGCAACGAACAGGGCCGCTACGGGAAGCAGGAGTCTCCGGGCCATACGGCGCGCCCGTTCCTGAAGATCCCCCATCGTGCGCAGTGTTGTGAACATCAAGCCATGCAGCAGGCAGAGCATCACCATCGTCAGTCCGCCAACCACAGTATAGCCATTCACAACATCAAACAATCCGGCATGCAGCTGCATCTCCTCGTTAATGGGGAGCCCCTGAATCAGGCAGGCAAAAACAACGCCGAGCAGGAATGGCGGAAGCACGCTGCCGATGAAAATCGCACCGTCCCACACCCGTTTCCAGCGAACATCGCCCACCTTGCCGCGGAATTCAAAGGCCACCCCGCGTCCGATCAAGGCCAGCAGAAGAAAGACAAGCGGAATGTAGAAGCCGCTGAACAGCGTCGCATACCAGTTCGGGAAGGCGGCGAACATGGCGCCGCCCGCCGTCAACAGCCAGACCTCGTTGGCGTCCCAGAACGGGCCGATCGAGTTGATCAGCACCCGGCGCTGGGTATCATTTTTGGCCAGCAGCTGCGTGGACATCCCGACCCCGAAGTCGAAGCCCTCCAAGAAGAAGAACCCTATAAACAAGACGGCAACGAGCACAAACCACAGTTCGTTAAGAGACAGCATTGTAGCCCTCCTTATTAAACGGATCGCTTGCGTGGTGGTCCTCTTCCTCCGCCGCATACGGTCCTTTCTTAATGACTTTGATAAATAGATACGCCATAACGGCTGCCAGCACCGCATAAATGGCAGTAAACATGATCAGCGAGAACAGGATCGAGCCTGCGCTGACGTTCGGTGAAACACTGTTCTCCGTAGTGATCAGTCCGAATACCGTCCAAGGCTGGCGTCCGATCTCCGTCATGATCCATCCCGACGTATTGGCGATGAACGGCAGCGAAATGCCGAGCAGCATCAGTCTGAGGAACCATTTGCCGGCCTTCTCGACCTTTTTGCGCAGCATCAGCCACGCTCCGTACAATCCCAGCAGAATCATGACGCTGCCAGCGGCCACCATAATCCGGAAGCTCCAGAAGGTGGTACGAACCGGCGGAATATAGTCTCCAGGACCATATTGCTGTTCGTACTGCGCCTGCAGCTCCTTCATCCCGATGACTTCACCGGAAAACTTGCTGTAGGACAAAAAGCTGAGCAAATACGGGATTTTAAACTCCATCGTGTTCTCCTGCTTATCCGGATCGATGGCCGCAATGACCGTCCAAGGCGCAGGATCATCGCTCGTTTCCCACAGGCTCTCCGCAGCGGCCATCTTCATCGGCTGCGTATCCACCAAATACTGCGCCTGCTGGTGACCGAATACCGCAACCAGAATGGAGGTGATGAGGCCAATCACGATGGCGATGTGAAATGATTTCTTAAAGAAATCCAAATCTTGCTTCTTCATCAGCTTGTAGGCACTCACACCTGCAACGAGGAACGCCCCGGTTGCCAGTGCCCCGAAGATCGTGTGCGGGAACTCCACCAACAGCTGACCGTTCGTAATCAGTGCGAAGAAATCATTCATCTCCGCCCGCCCATTATTCATCTCGAATCCGACGGGACGCTGCATGAACGAATTCGCTGCCAGAATCCAGAATGCGGACATCAGGGTGCCGAAGGACACCAGCCAGATACTAAGCAGATGGACCTTCTTTGATAAACGGTCCCAACCGAATATCCACAGTCCAATAAACGTCGACTCTAGGAAAAACGCCAGCAATGCTTCAATGGCAAGCGGTGCGCCAAATACGTCCCCGACAAACCTTGAGTAATCCGACCAGTTCATGCCGAACTGGAATTCCTGCAGAATCCCTGTCACAACCCCGACCGCAAAGTTAATCAGGAACAGCTTTCCCCAGAACTTCGCCATTTTCTTGTAGACTTCCTGGCCTTTAACAACATACATCGTCTCCATGATGGCAATCAGAAACGCCAACCCGATGGACAACGGTACGAAAATAAAGTGAAAAATGGTTGTCGATGCGAATTGAATTCGCGCCAGCATAACCGGATCCATATCAGATACCCCTTCCTTTAGCTCACGTGATCACTTCAAATTTGATTCTTTTTGTATTGTCGCAGACCACGCCCTAAAGGATTGTGATAAACATCACAATATCAGGACTGAAACTGGAGCAAAAAGTTATAAATTTGTGACGAAAATCACTAAGTGAATTGCGATTTTGTGCACATCGAGGAAAATGGAAAGGACTCGCTGCCTCTGCTCGCGATTTAAAAGCCTGTATTTACAATATAAAAAGCAGGCTGACATGAAGGCCAGCCTGCTTCGGTGTATCTGCGCCCTTATTGAACCGCGCCAATCTCGGTCTCGATGAGCTTGAATTCCGTTACGTCCGCGATCCCGCGGTTGGTTATGCGGATTTCCGGAATCACCGGCAGCGCAATGAGCGAGAAGGTCATGAACGGGGCATGAATGTAGCATCCGAGCTCCTTCCAAGCTTCCTCCAAGGCAGCGACCTCCTCCGCTACGATCTCAACCGGACGGTCCGCCAGCAAACCGGCAATCGGCATCGCCACCTTCGCCAGCACCTTGCCGTCCCGTACTACGATCATGCCGCCACCGCACGCGGCCAGCTCATTCGCCGCGAGTGCCATATCTTCGGCATTCGTGCCCATCACCAGCAGATTGTGGCTGTCATGCGCTACTGTGGACGCAACTGCGCCGGATTTCAGTCCGAAGCCGCTCGCAAAACCGAGCGAGATTTGCCCCGTCGTGCCGTGGCGTTCAATGCATGCCAGCTGAACCACGTCCTGATCCAGGTCTGGCTGGATCACCCCTTGCTCCACGGAGAGCACCGCTGTCATTTTAGCGGTACGGGCGCTGTTCTCGATGACGCGCACCACGTTCACTTCCGTGCGCGCTGCATCGAATTTGCTGCGCAGCAGAAAGTCATCCGCAGTAAGCGAACGCTGCAGTTTGACCGAGTTAAAAGCTTTTTCCGGGTATTGATATACAGGGAACGCCTTCACGAGTCGGCCGTTCTCTGCAACCACTTCGCCATCCGTGATCACAACGGAAGGGACCATGCTCAACAGATCATCAATCAGCAATATATCCGCCGTTTTGCCAGGTGAAATGCTGCCAAGCTCCATGTCCATCCCGAAATAACGAGCCACGTTGATCGTTCCCAGCTGGATCGCCGTAACCGGGTCCACGCCCTCTTCCATAGCGCGGCGGACCACATGGTTCATATGTCCGAGTCTCAACAGCGTCTGCGGATACACATCATCCGTAACCAGAGAAATATTGTCTGTGCGCACCTTATCTTCCGTTATGACCTTAACAACTTCCTTCACATCCTGCCAAGCCGAACCCTCGCGGATCATCAGGTGCATGCCGAGGCGAACCTTCTCCAAAGCCTGCTCCCGGGTTACCGTCTCATGGTCGGAGCTTACGCCGGTTGCCATATATGCCTGCAGCATCCGGTCGTCCTCTGCCGGAAAATGCCCGGTCACCGTCTTGCCTGCACGCAGCGTGGCTTCGATCTCCCCGCTCATGGTCGGATCGCCATACACGACGCCCGGGAAATTCATCACTTCGCCAAGCCCGGCAACACCGGGCCATGTCAGCCCTTCCTCAATGTCGGCTACGCCCAGCTGCGCCCCGGCATCCTCCAGATCGAAGGTTGACGGCACACACGAAGGTATGGTGGTGAACACCTTCATCGGCAGCTGCTGCCCTTCCTCGTGCATCCAGCGCACGCCCTCCATGCCGAATACGTTGGCAATCTCATGGGGATCCATATATACCCCTGTCGTTCCGCTAACGATAGCCGCCTTGGCAAACTCGGTCACGGTGAGCATCGTGCTCTCCACATGCATATGGCCGTCGAGCAGGCCCGGCGAGATATAGCGGCCATTCGCTTCGATGACCCGAGTCCCCTCCCCGATCGTGTGATCCGCGTTGCCGATATAAGCAATGCGCCCGGAGGCCAAGGCCACGTCCACTCGCTCCTGAAGCTCGCCTGTAAACACATTTACCAGCGTGCCGCTCTTGATGACCAGATCGGCTGGCTCCTGTCCTAAGGCAACCTTCCCCAGCTGCCGGCTGACCTCGTATCGTTTCTGTCTCTGGATTGAACTCATGATGATTGCACGCTCCCCTTTTTTTAATGAACGGTAAGAATACAAAATCGATCCGCTGTATAACACGCCAAACACCCCGGGCAGCGTATCTGCCCGGGGTGCCTGTACTTATATCCATAGAGGAAGAGAAGTCCCGTGCATCAGCAATGGTATGCTATCTAGTCTGCACATCACCTCATCCGTTAAAACCTGCCGGATTCCAATCAAGATGATTTTCCAGCCCGGCTTCCATAATTGCGGAGCTTTAGCTGGGTGGTGGGATTCTCAACCTTCATGTAGTCAAGTCATTTACGGTAACCTGGTAGAAACGCCTGGGCCCTATTCCCCGGCATATACATCAAGATTTGATTTTGAAAAAACGTACCCTTCCATTCTTTTCGTTTCATTTGTTGTATGAATTATAATCCTCCTGCCCGAGAAGTCAAGCCATTGGAAGGAACTGTACATCACACACTCTGCCAGCTTTAGGCCAATTTCCGTCCCATTCTGTGTACACGCTCAAGCCATTGCTTTCTTGCCACTTCAGGCATTTTGCGAAGCTGCGTAATGTTCGTGGCACGCACACTGCCTACGCCGCAAAACTTCAGAATGGAATGTTTCATCATTTGATGCCCCGGCTGGCCGAGATAGAAACGGTAGTAGACGTACGGCGAATCCATCGTGACGATCAGACGGGCCGTCTTCCCTTTGAGCAGCTGCTCCGGCAAGGGCGAGTTCTTGCGGTATTTAAAGGCAAAGCCCGGCAGAAACACCCGGTCGATGAACCCTTTGAGCAGCGCCGGCATGCCGCCCCACCAATTCGGGTACACAAATACCAGGTGATCCGCCCAAGAGATCAGTTCCTGCGCTTTTTGCAGATCCGGCTCCAGCGGTTGTTTACCCTTATAGCCGCCGGAGAGATTCAGGTCAAACTCCAGCTCCGCAAGCACCAGCTCCCGCACCTCCGCCCCGGACTCGGCCGCCCCCCTCGCATAGACCTCGGCCAGCAGGCTGCCATAGCTGTTCGCAATGGGATTGCCTTGAATAATTAAAACCTTTTTCATATGTTTCTTCCCCCTCGTAATTTGGTTAACAAACACTAACCTAATGGTAAAAAGAAAAGGTCACGCCGGACCTTTTCCCAAACCTGTTAATGCCAATAAATGCGCCGTCACTTCAGATGCCAGCGGCGACAAAGGTTCCTCCAGCTCCCCTTGCATCGTTGCGATCGCCAGCTGGTTGAATGCACCGATGATTAGCACGGCGGTTAACCGCGTATTCTGCGGCGGAATATCCCGCTGCAAGACCGCTTGCTCAAGCAGATCATGCAAGGCGTCCAGCGGCTGGCGTCCTCTGCTCTTGAGCACCTCCGTAAACAGCTCGTGATGCTGGGACAAGAGCAGCAAGCCGTATTTATCCTCGTCATACGAAGCCAGCACCCGGGTGACGAGCGCCGACAGCCGCTCTGTAAACAAGCCGGGGCGGGACGCATAATCATCCACCAGACGCGTATAGCTGCTGCAGTATTCCTCGAACGCCTCCGCTGCCACGGCATCCTTATTCGTAAAATGCTTATAGATCGCCGCATCCGTTACGCCCGCCGCCGCGCCGATCTCCTTCACCGATACGCCGTCCACGCCCTTCTCCGCGAAGAGCTTCATGGCAGCCTGCAAAATATCCTTCTTCTTGCTATCGAAATGTGGTTTCTTTTTCATGCTCATATCATAAGTGAACGCTAACCAAATTGCAATAACCAACGCAAAAAAGAGGCTCCTCCTTGCCCGGAGTGCCTCTCCATTCATATTTCTTCGCTTTTCGCCGCTTAAAATGCACACCCAACCTTTTTTAACCATGAGCTCAATCTCATGCCTATCTTAAGCTCCGGCTTCAACAGGCGCCGCCTTTACCTTTTTGCCGTACAGCAGCATAAGCGGGATGCTGATCACGAATGCCCCGGCAACTAGCAAGAAGGGAATTCTCGGATCAACTCCATATGCCCAGCCGCCAATGATGCCGGATGGCGAAATGACAATGAGGATGAGCACCTGGAGCAGCGCGAATATTTTGGCGCGATTCTCATCGTCAATGGCGTTGGCCACCGCAGTCTCCAAGTATGGGTACGTCATCATGGTGCCGATTGCGGCAATGACGGTGCTCAAGCTCAGCACCAGCAGATCCCCTTGCGGCGCAAACACCAGTATGACATTGGACAATACCGATATAACGAACCCCCATACCATCGTCCGGTGCACATGCTGCTCTCCGATTCGGGGCATGATCCACCGCATGAATATGAGCATAATTACGGAGGAGAATGCCGGAAAGACGGAGATCAGGCCGCTCCCCAAATGCAAATATTCCACCATGAAAATGGAGACGTAGGTCGTCTTCACCGTCATCTGAAAATTAAATAATATATACACGCCGAAGATCATCAGCAGCAGCGGGTTTCCGAGCATGCTCTTCATCACCGAAGCATAGTCGGACATCCCCTCCCGCAGGCTCATTGCCTTCGTTTCTTTCATCTTGCGGTAACCGATATCCGTCTCCCTTGTCGCATAGTGGCGCCCGATGAACTGGATCGTCATCAGGATACAGGCCAACACGAACATGATGCGCACCCCGGGCACAAGCGTAAAATGATACACCAGCAGCCCGCCGATCGGTGCAAACAAGCCGCCGACGACGCTAATCAGCTGCAGCAGCGTAAAGACATAGGTCCTCTCCTTCGGCGCGGTGTCCTCCACCAGCAGACAGTAAAAGGCGGTATGCGGCACCTTCTGAAAGCCGTTAATGACCGCCGCGATCACAAAAAACCAGAAGTTCTGCGAAACCGCCCAGAGCAGCGTAGCCACGGTCCAGCTTAGTACGTCGAAGTACAGCAGCGCTTTTTTTCTGCCTAAACGGTCCGTTAAATACCCGCTGAGAAACGAAGAAAGCACCTGCACAAGCAAACCGATGGAGGTAATCCAGCCGATTCCCGTCTCGGTTACCCCAAGTTGGTACATGTAGATCGAGGTGTACGTCGTGAACATGCTGTAAGGAATAAGAAACAGCGGCTCGTAAACGAGACAGCCCCGCGCATTGCCAGTCAATTGCCGAAACGAAGTAGAACCCATAATATCCTCCGGACCTGAAGTGTAGTCGTTGCTTAGCCATTATAGCGCAACCGGGCCTGCAGCAGGATAGGAATGTTGAAGGATTTTTGAGGCGATTCGGGAAATGCCGATCCAATCAGCAAGGTTACTCCTTGCCGCGCTCAGCAGCCCCCTCACCTTCTTGTAAGCCAGCCTCAGGCAATAGCACGGTGATGGTGGTTCCTCGGCCCACTTCAGACCACACCTTTACCCGGCCCCGATGCGCTTCGACAATCGCCTTGGCGATACTCATCCCGAGTCCCGAGCCGTCCATGCTCTCTTCAGTATTCGTTCCCCGGTAGTAACGCTCGAACAGATTGCAGCGGGTCTCTTCGTCCATCCCCACGCCTTGATCCGCAACCACGATCGCCGCACCGCCCGGACGTCTCTCCACCCGGACCTCAACGTTTACCCCATCCGGATTATGCTTCACGGCATTCGTGATCAGGTTATCCATCAACCGCTGCAGCCACTTGGCATTGCCGTCGACGAGCAGCGCCTCTTCGCCGCCGATATAGTTGAAATTCGCATCCAGCGTAGCATCATTGACGTATTTCAGCACGCAGCGGCGCACCAGCTCATTCAGGTCAAGCCGGGTCAGCTCCTGCGGGCGGATCTCGCTTCTCAGACGGAAGACGAGCGAGAAATCATTGATCAGCTCCAGCATGTAGTCCCCTTTTTCCCGAATCACCGTTCCCATCTCCCGCAGTTCCTCCTGACTCCAATCCTGCGGTGCATTCTCAAGCATATAGCCGTAACCCTGGATGGAGGACAACGGAGTACGCAAATCATGCGATATCCCGGACATCCATTCTTCCCGGTTACGATCGAGCCGCTCCCGTTCCCTCTCGGTCTCGGCAAGCTGCTCCGCCATCTTGTAAAACGAATGAATCACTTCCTTGTACAGCTTGAAGCGCGTGCGCAGCTTTCCGTTCTTACGGAATACCCGCTTCCGGTCCTTCGGCGTCAGCACTTCCTCGTAAGCTCCGCTCCCCATCCGCTCAAACCACCCGGTAAACAGCAGCAGCGGCCGGCTGTACCGATATCCATGCCATATGGCGACCCCTAGCGACAGCACAAGCACGCAGACCATCGTCCATAACGCCACGCGGATCAGCTCGTTCATCATCGGTCTTTTTTCCAGCGCCCCGTCCTGCGGCGTATGATATACCCAGGTGTTGCCGCTGTCCGTATCGCGATAAACCGCGATATGCGTGGAATACGTGCCCGGCTGCTCCTGCATCGTAATGATCTCCAGCGGGTGGTAGCTTACCTTATTGTCTGAATCTGTTCCAATCGCTTGGACAACGCGGCCCTCCCGGTCAATGACATGCAAATAACCGCCTAGACCGGCTAATTCGCGTTCAAGCTCCGCTTCATCCTCCGGCCTCACCCTGCCGCCGTTCTGGTAATGGGCATACCATTCCCGAAGATGGTCCGAACCCTCATCGATACGTCCGATCAGATACAGCAGCGGTTCTTCATAGGTCAGATCCATCTGCCAATCCATCGTGTACTCGCCGAGACGGCGCTCCTCCTTGATCTCGAGCAAGGTGCTTACCGAGTACTCCGACGGAACATCCGGAGCCGTATTGGTGGAAAGAATCACGTTTCCGTCCATATCCACCACTTGCAGCCACATCTCCTTCTCTTGAAGCAGGAGCTTCCACTGTTCCTGCAGCAGGACCTCCCCATTCTCCGTCACCGTCTCGGTCACGATGCTGTTCAGGACACCTGTCGGAAAGTTCCGTTTGATCTCATCCTCGCTGATATGTTTGATCAGGAAGAATAAGAGCACGATCAGGAAGCAAAACATAAACGCCGAGAACGCAATCAATTGGTACGTAAAATGAAAGGCCAGCCTTCTGCGCAGTCTCATCGGGCTTTCTCCTTAACCAGCTTGTAGCCGAGCCCCCGGACCGTCAACAAATATTGCGGGTTGCTCGGATCCTCCTCGATGCGTTCACGGATGCGGCGGATATGTACCATGACGGTGTTGTCCTCGCCCATGCCGTCGATGCCCCACACGGCTTCGTACAGCTGAGACTTGGAGAATACGACCCCCGGATGCTTGCAAAAATAAAGCAGCAGCTGAAAGACCTGCGCCGGACAAGGCACAGGCTCTCCCAGCACCGTCAGCTCCCCGGCGGATTCATCGACCTTAAACCGGCCGAAATCCCATGCACGCTGTATCACCGGCTGCTCGGCCGACACGGTGGCCCCGATGCCGCCACGGCGCAGACGCGCCTTGATCCTTGCGGCAATCTCCAGCGGATTAAAGGGCTTGGTGACATAATCGTCCCCGCCCATCGCAAAACCGGTCAGCACATCCAGATCCGACGCTTTGGCCGTCAGAAACAGAATGTGCGGACTGCCATAGGAGCGAATCTGCGGACAGAGATCAAATCCCGTGCCGTCCGGCAGCATGACATCGAGCAGCACGATATCCGCTCCATGTGCAGCGATTTCGCTAAGCGCTTCCTTACAGCTGGAAGCCGTATATATGCGGTTAAAGCCTTCCTTGCGCAGCACCATCTGCAGCATTTTCACAATGGAAGGTTCGTCATCTACAATTAAAATTCGTGTTTGATCCATTTTATCCTCACCCGACATTTATGCTAGCACAACAACCTTAACAGGAGTTAAACAAATGCTAGAAGAGTTAAGAAAAAGTTAGGTTGCCGTTTCCGAGTTATTTCATTTCGAGCTTTATACTTGGTGTCAGAGGTGATTGACATGAATTCAAATAAACGTTCCACGGCCGTGGATGCGATTCGCGGCTTGAGCTTGCTCGGCATCCTGATGGCCAATATGCTTATTTTTCAATACGGCATGTTCGGCAAAGACGAGCTGCATTTCTTCCAGCCATCCACGCTGGATCTGATCAGCCATGACATGCTGAAAGTATTCGTAGAGGGCAGCTTCATGCCGATCTTCACGTTCCTGTTCGGTTACAGCATGATCAAGATGCGGGAAAGCCTGATCGGCAAAGGGCTCAAATACGGACGCAGCTTTTTCCGCAGGTCCGTGCTGCTGATCGTTCTCGGTTTGCTCCATTCGACATTCATCTGGGAAGGCGATATTCTGCTGTTTTACGGAGCGATCGGACTCTTCCTGGTGCTGTTTGTGAAACGGAAGGCCAAAACAATCCTGATCTGGGGGATCCTCTTACTGGCGCTGATGTCCCTCCTCGGATATGGCTCCATGGAGCCTACGGCAGGTGAAACCGAGCGTATGGAGAATTATGTGAAGCAGTCTATTGAGGTGTACGGCAATGGCACGTACCGCGAGATTCTGAACTTTCGTTCAACTGAGGAAATGCCCATCGACCTTCCGGATTGGTTGATGCTGCTGGTCATTCTGATTGCTCCGCTGATGAGCGCGCCAATGTTCCTGTTTGGTATGGTCGCCGCCAAACGCGGGCGCTTCCTTCATCCCTCCATGGAGATCAAGCTGTATCTAAGATGGTCTCTGCTCATACCGGTCGGGCTTGGACTAAAGACAGCAGGGGTTATGCTCGGATCCACCCACGGCTGGAGCGGCGTACTTACGATGCTTGGCGGACCTCTGCTCGCGCTGGGTTATATACATCTGTTCGCTTCCCTATATGCCTTCTCTTCTAAACAATCGGTCATCATCCGGGCGTTTGAAGCGGTTGGACGGATGTCGCTAACCAACTATCTAACGCAAAGCGTTGTGTGCGTACTGATATTCTACGGATTCGGGCTGGGTATGTTCGGCAAGCTCGGCGTGCTGCAAGGAGCGCTGCTGGCCGTCCTGATCTATGCTGTACTGGCAACGGGCAGCCTGCTCTGGTTGAAACGGTTCCGCAGCGGACCCGTTGAACGGCTGCTGCGCATCGGCACCTATTGGTCATGGAGCGGCAGGGCGAAACCCAAAGTCATGACGCCGGCTGCAGCCGTACCTGCGGCAGAGTTTCCGGCAGAAGGTCCTCCGGTGACTTAATTAATTATGCCGCAGCTTTGGCTTAAAGCCGGGGAGCCCCAGCTACGAGGCTCTTGTGGCTCTTGTGGCTCTTGTGGCTCCCTAGCTCCCAAGATGAAATCGGCCCTTCCGTTCAGGTATAATGGACATACAGGCAAGGGCTAGACATTTTTGGAATTTATCCGGTCATCATCGAAGGAGGAATCTTGCATGCTGGTTGTTACAAACTCGATTAAGGTTAAACCGGGCTTCGGACAAGAAATTGCGCAGCGATTCGCTGAAGCGAAGGGTGTCCAGGAGATTGAGGGATTCGTGCGGATGGAAGTATGGCACGAAGCCAAAGAAGGCGCAGAGGCAGAGGAACTGAAGGTCTCTACGGTATGGGAAGACGAGGAAGCGTTCAAACGCTGGACTTCCAGTGAATCGTTCAGGCAATCTCACGGTCAGGGCCGCAACGAGAATATTTTAGGCGCTTCCTTAAACAAATATGAGCTGTTGATCAGTCATAAGAAGTAATATGGAACGGGTCCCCACCCTAAATACCCCGCCCGGGCGTTTGCCTGTGGCAGGGTATTTTTTTGCCGTGGGATGATAATGCCTTCTCACTTCATTCCGTTCACGATCCCTGTGAAACCAATAGGGACATCCTCAAGGCCCCTGATCGTTTATCATGTACCCCGGCAGCAATTCAGGGTTGTGGGATCGACCCAGCTCGACCATGTACTTGTTCAGATCGTTCAACTCGGGACCCGCCAGCACATATAATTGTCCATCCACCTCGAACTCGTTCGCCACGCGAACCTCCTGCTCGCCCTGCACGACGTCCATAAAGAACAGAAATCCCGGTTTCTCGTTAGCCGTGATCCGCTTGGCTTGAAGATTGTCCACTCGCTCCATAACCGGTTCTATGTCCTGCTTCTGATCCAGCACCATCCGTGTGCCATCCCCATAAACCACATGAATGGCCTTCACCTTCGCTGCATCCAGCTTCATCAGTTTCTTGACGGAGTACAAGCTCTTGTCTGCAGACCCCGCATCCTCGTCAAATCCGCTGCAGCCGACCATGCTCAGAACAACGATAATTCCAACCATCATGATGAACGCGAGCTTACTGGACAACCCTTCATCCCCCCAAACGAAAATCTCACCATCTGTATCCACTCCAAAGTCACCAAATATGATCAGGGCGAAATGGTTATATTAAGCACGATCAGGCAAAGCCATACATTCTGAGCAAAAGGAGCTTACGTCATATGGAAAGCACGCACGATTTTGTGGAAAAAATGAACGAGAATGCGGAGAAGGCCCGTCGCAACAAGGAAAATCATGGCAAAGGAACGCCAAGCGACAAGCTGCCGACCAAGCAGCACGGCACCAAGAAGTAATGACGCATACCGCGATCCTCACAGGATCGCGGTATGATATCAGCAACGGTTCGAACACCGGTTATCCGTGCTTCCTACTACATATGATTTACAGTCCGTCGGATGCCTGCTTCAACAAGGATCCGAGCGCATCATAATCGACATGCTGCCCGGACGAAATTTTGATGGTCTTTCGCTCAGGCGGTCCTTCAAACGACGCTTCAGGCCAATCCAGGCGATCCGCATTGAAAATCGTAAAGCTTACGGCGCTCTTCGCGACGCTGATCACGGCTGCATATTTTCCGTTTTTCAGAAAATGGGGCTTTTTGTATTGAAGCCGTTCCGAAACGTCCGGGATCGTGCCGTGCACAAGCTCCCGAAGCCGCTCGCTGACCTCCACCTTCCAGGTATCACTAATGGCTGCAATGTAATCCGTAACTTCTTGATTCATCTTATTGGCTCCCTCTGTATCGTAGTATGGTATTTTTTCAACTCAGCCCTGATGAACCATCTGCCAAGTCATGCCGAACCGGTCCACCACTTCACCGTAGTAGGCTCCCCAAGGCTGCAGAGCAAAAGGATATTTCTCAGTACCCCCATCGCTGAGATGGCGATAGGCAGCCCGGGCGTCTTCCTCGTTATCGAACGTGATGGCCAGACCCATGCTCGTGCTCTTGCCAGTTTCCTGAAACGCATCGGTGAGGATCAGCTTGTTGCCGCAGGCCAGCGTTAACGACATGTGCATAACCTTATCCTGATGGACTTCCGGTATGCCCGGCATGTCCTTGAAGGTAGTCAGCAAATCGATCTCTCCACCCAGCGCTTGCATGTAAAAATTCGCCTGACCTCTTGCATCCTCCGAAATAATAAAAGGTACCATTTGTGCTTGCATGTTCATCTTCCTCTCGGTTTTTTTGTTTTATATCTAAATGACGAACGAGGTTTTATGTAATCGACACATCTTCATATTTTTTTAAAAAGTTTTTTTTAAAAGTTTCTTTAGTTTGTCTTAGGACTCCGCTGACAGGCATTCTGCCGCACGGTCAAGCAGCAAAGCACGTTCCCTCAGGTTATCCGTTAGCGATGCGGCCAGCTTGAACTCCGCGCAGGCTTCGTCCAGACGTCCCAGCTTGAAGAGCAGGTCTCCCCTTACGCTCGGGAGGAGATGGTATCCCTTCAAGGCCGGCTCGCCACGTAAAACATCCACGATCTCAAGCCCGATCTCCGGACCGAAAGCCATGGAGAGGGCCACGGCCCGGTTCAATTCCACGATGGGCGAAGGAGAAACCTGGGCCAAGGCCTCATATAACGCGGAGATGCGAATCCAATCGGTCTCTGCTGCAGTGGGCGCTCCGGCATGACAAGCGGAGATGGCAGCTTGTATAGCGTAAGGTCCCGTCATTCCACCCAACCGCTCGATCCGATCCAGAGCGGCAAAACCGCGCCGAATCAATAAATGATCCCACAAGGCCCGATTCTGATCCATGAGCAGGACAGGCTCCCCCTCCGCATTGACCCGGGACTTGAACCTAGAGGATTGAAATTCCATTAACGCAACCAATCCATGCACCTCGGCCTCCGTCGGCGCGATCTCTGCCAGCACCCGCCCGATCCGAAGCGCTTCCTGGCACAGCAGGGGACGAATCCACTGGCTGCCCGAAGACGCTGCATACCCCTCGTTAAACATGAGATAGATGACCTCAAGAACCGATGACAACCGCGGTTTAAGCTCGGCTCCCTGAGGAATCTCGAATGCCACCCGGGTCGCCGACAGCGTCCGTTTGGCACGAACGATTCGCTGCGCGATCGTCGGTTCAGGCACAAGATAGGCGTGAGCAATCTCCGCTGTCGTTAATCCGCCGAGCAAACGCAGCGTCAGAGCTACGCGCGCCTCAGGGGAAAGAACCGGATGGCAGGTCATGAAGATCAGCCGCAGCAGATCATCGTTCACTTCCCCCGCCTCCGGCACCTCCATATCCGAATCCATCCGGGAATCCATTTCGCGTCCGAGCAGCTCATACTTCTGATCGCGTACCTTATTCCGGCGCAGCAGATCCAGCGCTTTGCGCTTCGCAGCGGTCATGAGCCATCCACCGGGATTATCCGGTATTCCGTCCATCGGCCAGTGTTCCAGCGCAGCGATTAGCGCATCCTGAGCAAGATCCTCGGCGATCCCGACGTCACGAACCATTCGAGTCAGGTAGGCAATGATTTTGGAGGATTCGATTCTCCAGATGGCATCGATCGTACGATGGGTATCTTCAGCTGACATTATGGATTCTGCCTTTGAATGTGTTCACGCATTTCGTATTGTTTAGCCTGCGCCTCCGGATCCTGCGTCAACTCTGTCGGTTCAAAGACCTGGCGGAGCTCGATCTGGCCCGCACCGAAGCCGTGCGGATCCGGCATGCGTTTAGCCCATTCGATCGCCTCTTCCCTCGTCTTTACTTCGATCAAGGTATACCCCGCGATCAGTTCCTTCGCTTCCGTAAAGGGACCGTCGGTAATTTTCGGCTTGCCCCCCGGCTCTGGATAAGATATCCGAATGGCGCCCGAGCTTGGATGGAGCCCGTCGGCAGCAAGGAGCACGCCAGCTCTGGCCAGCTCCATGTTGTACCTCATCATGGCATCCAATTGCTCCGCGCTTGGCAGCACGCCTGCCTCGGAATCCTCGGTTGCCTTTACAATCATCATAAATCTCATTCTTATTCCCTCCTGGTTATCAAGATTAAACTTAAAATTTTCGTTCTATGCTTAACCAACGAATAGAGAATCCCCTAATCGACAAAGGCGTCAACATTTTTTAAAAAATAATAGGTTACAACCATTTCGTTGCTGGGCCGTGTATTCCTGTTAAAAAATTCGGCGCCATGAAAAAAAGACCAATCAAGGCAAAACGCTTGATTGGTCGATGGACTGATTCAAAACAGGTACCATGGCTGCGATTCATCCCATGGACTTACTTCGCTCCCGATATGTTTTATTCTTCGCCCGATTGCCGCAGGCTTTCATCGAGCACCATTTTCCCGTTCCCGGCCGCGAGCGGTCAACGAATACCCACTGACAATCGTCGGCCGTACACACTCTCAATCTGCCCCACATATTCTTTTCACGAAGCCGAAATACCATAATCAACAG
Organism: Paenibacillus sp. FSL W7-1332; assembly: GCF_037969785.1. NCBI lineage: Bacteria > Bacillati > Bacillota > Bacilli > Caryophanales > Paenibacillaceae > Paenibacillus > Paenibacillus sp. FSL W7-1332. The sequence continues at coordinate 7,112,185 of NZ_CP150209.1, forward strand.
CCGGGCCATCCCCCCTCTTCCTTGTGTATCCACTGGCTCCATGGCGTCTGCGGTTTCACCGAAACGGCAGAAGAACCGGTACTGACCGGCTACACGGTTTAACGCTTGGAAGCCAGCTCCCTGATGATCATGTATATTATTCGGAATGGCTGCTCGCAAGCCGCCCCGCAGCTCACGGGCCAAAACCAGGTCCTCTTCGGATACGGTGTCCTGCTCCAGAATAAAGCCGTTGCTTAACAGCCACATGCGCAGATCCTCCGCGGACTGAAGGAGCTCCACACCCGGATCCCCCTCATACCGCATGCGTTTATCATGGGTGTTGATAAAATCCGCGATGATTTCGAGTTGATCAAATTCATGTCCCACAACAAACAAACCTCCTATTGATTTCTCCATAACAAACCAGTAAAGTGTATTTATCGGTTAGCTAACCAGTTATATATTTTTAAAGGTCACTCGCAATATAGGAAAGCCCTAGCCCTATGGCTTCATTTACCTATCTACCGCAAGTTTGTTGTTATCAGTATACCAGACTCCCATTCTTTCCAAGAGGTGATGCGAATGAAGATCCAACCGTTTTCTTTTCAAATCGAGCCCGCTGCCATTGATGATTTATATCGGCGCCTGGACATGACCCGATGGCCTGACGAAATCCCCGGCGGACAATGGGATTATGGAATTCCCCTTGATTTCATGAAGGATATGGCCGCCTACTGGAGACATGAGTTCGATTGGGAAGCCTTCCAGCGTTCCATTCATGCCTTTCCGAATTATATCGCTGAAATTGATGGAGTCGACATTCACTTCATACATATTAAGGGCAGCGGCGAACACCCCATCCCGCTCCTCATCGCTCACGGTTGGCCCAGCTCCTTCTATGAAATGCTGGAACTTGTCCCTTTCCTTACGAATCCTGAGCAATTTGGCGGCCATGCGGAAACAGTCTTCGACATTGTCATCCCATCGATCCCGGGCCATGGATTCTCAGGTATCGAACTGCGTCCGGGCTTTGAAGATCGCCAGGCAGGGGAACTGCTCATGAAACTCATGACGGGGCTCGGTTACGAACGATTCGGCGCACACGGCTATGATATCGGAGCCAGCATTCTGGGGCTCATGTGTCTCGACCATCCCGACCGGTTCATCGGCTATCACACTACATCGCCAGGGAACCCCAGTCCCTATGTGGATTCAAACTCCACGCTTTCGGCCGAGGAGGCTGAGTTCCTCGACTATCAGAAGCAATGGGGGCGCGAGGAGGGCGCTTACGCCCATATACTGGGCACACGGCCGCAGACGACAGCCTATGGATTGCATGATTCACCCGTTGCGCTGGCCGCATTCATTCTGGAAAAATGGCACTACTGGACATCTCCCAAGGAGGGTGATGTGTTGCAGCATTTCAGCAAGGCGCAGCTCATGGCCAACGTCTCCATCTACTGGCTGACCCAGAGCATCAACGCCTCGAACCGCTATTATTTTGAAGGCAAGCATACGAGGTGGCCGGGGCCCGGAGAAGGTTCTCCTGTACCGCATGGTGTCACCTTAAACGCTCAACGGAACGAGCGTCCTCCCCGATCCTATGTGGAACGGATCTTCCCGAATGTGATCCACTGGAAGGATCTAAATGCAGGCGGACACTTCATTGCAGCGGAACAACCGGCCCAGATTGCCGAGCAAATCATGGCATTCTTCAAGCTGCTCCGCGATTCGCCGCAGGATGCTCTGGAATTTTACGAATAATAAGACAGGAGATCGCCGCATCGATACCGAAATGATGAACTACCATTTCTCATGAATGCGGTGATCTTCTATGAATATGAAAATTCCGAACCGGATTCATATAATCGGCTCCGTCGGAAGCGGTAAAACGACACTCGCCAGGACACTGTCCGCCCAACTGCACATTCCTTATTACGAGCTCGACAATGTGGTGTGGGAGCGAGCCGAGCCGAACGATATTCGGAGGAGTGAAGCAGACAGGGATGCGATGTTACTAAGTATCGTCAACAAGAAATGCTGGATCATCGAAGGCGCTCACCTCAAATGGGTCAGCCCCAGCTTCTGCCGTGCAGATCTTATCGTATTCCTGAACCCCTCTTATTCAACAATAACCTACCGAATCATCACAAGGTTCATCAAGCAGCGACTGCGACTTGAACAGGCCCACTACACCCCCACCTGGGACATGTTCAAAAAAATGTTCGCATGGAGCGCAGCTTATCAGCGGGAAGGCAGATATCAGATTCAGGATACGCTCGAAGATTATCCCGGCAAAGTCGTCGTCGTAAACGATCTCAAACAGCTTAAACAACGGCTCGAACATTGGAGGTCGCCCATAGAACAGCAAGAAAGGACCTCCGGTTAACCAGAGGTCCTTCTGACTTAGAAAATATCCATGCTCAAATACCGCTCTCCCGTATCCGGGGCAATGCAGACAACCCGCTTCCCTTCCCCCAGCCGCTTCGCTACGCGAAGAGCAGCGAATACCGATGCGCCGGAGGACGGCCCTACCAGAATGCCTTCCCTGCGAGCCAAGTCCCGCACCGTTTGCAACGCATCCTCGTCGGCGATCTGGATGATCTCATCATATACGCCCGTATTCAGAATCTTCGGTACAAAGCCCGGGCTCGTGCCCACCAGCTTGTGCGGTCCAGGCTGACCGCCGGAGAGCACGGGCGAGCCCTTCGGCTCGACTACCGCGATGTGCAGGTCCGGCAAGGACTTTCGCAGCTCTTCCCCGGTTCCGGTTACGGTACCGCCCGTTCCCGCCGTCGCCACGAAGGCGTCAAGCCGACCTTCCATCTGCTCCAATATTTCCGGCGCCGTAGTCACCCGGTGAATGTCCGGGTTGGCCGCATTCTCGAACTGCTGCGGAATGAAGCTTCCGGGAATCTGCTCCTTGAGCTCCAGCGCCTTGGAAATCGAACCCGGCATGCGTTCGCTGCTCGGTGTCAGCACGACCTCCGCACCGTACGCCTTCAATATATTGATCCGTTCCTTGGACATATTGTCCGGCATAATCAGGATAGCCCGGTAACCCTTGGCGGCCGCAATCATCGCCAGGCCAATGCCGGTATTCCCGCTTGTCGGCTCAATAATGGTACCGCCCGGCTGGAGGAGTCCTTGTTCCTCGGCGGTATGAATCAGGTTGTACGCCGCGCGGTCCTTCACGCTGCCGGAAGGATTGAATCTCTCAAGCTTTACATAGACATCCGCAGCTCCTGGAGGCACTAGGCGCTGAAGTTTCACCATGGGCGTCCGACCGATCATATCCACCACACTGTTATAAATCTCCATGATGTTGAAACTCTCCTTTATATATGAAGTGAAATCATTCTCCACCAATCCGAATTTCTATAAAGACAATAAGCTTACTCGGATTATAACAAAAACGTTCTCCGGCGTATATTCCCAGATGACAGACCGCGTTTAGAGGAAGTTTTTCTTGCGATATCAGGAAGCTACAAGCTTGAAAGTTTATGCTTTCTGATATCTTAACAAAAACGTCGATCGACGTACATTCCCAGAAGACAGACCGCGTTTAGAGGAAGTTTTTCTTGCGATATCAGGAAGCTACAAGCTTCGAAGTTATACTTTCTGGTATCTTAACAAAAACGTCGATCGACGTACATTCCCAGATGACGGACCGCGTTTAGTTGATGTATTTCTCGCCGGCCAGGCTCGCCGCTTCCGTATGAATTTATGGTATGCTATCCAAAGAAAATAACGATCGGGCCCCCCCTCGGAAGACAAATTTCTTCCATGGTCTTGTGCACGATCCGCATGTTAGAGGAGGCGCAAGAAAGCGTGAATATTCCGCTGTCACTACCTGAAGATCAACCCGTTCTGCTGCTCGACCGGACCCATGATTTAGCGCACCAGGACGTACTGTACCATTTTGCGCTGGACGAGCTCCTGTGCAGGCTGACCGAAGATGGCGGGCCTGCCATCTGTCATCTGTGGCGGCATCCGCGCGCCTTTGTGATGGGCGTGCGCGACAGCCGCCTCCCTTATGCGCCGCAAGGGGAAGCCATGCTTCGCTCTCTCGGCTATGACACCGCCGTCCGCCATTCGGGCGGTGCTGCCGTACCCTTGGACGCAGGCGTGGTGAACCTGTCCCTCATCCTCCCCTTTTCCTCTGCGGGACCGGCGCCTGACTTTCATCAGGACTTTGAAATCATGGTGGAGCTGATCCGGGAAGCCCTCCGCGGCACCGGGCAGAACGTAGATACCGGCGAAATTGCCGGTGCCTTCTGTCCGGGAACGTTCGATTTAAGCATAGGCGGCCTTAAATTCTGCGGTATTGCCCAGCGGCGGCAACGTAAAGCGTTCATTATCCAAGCTTTTATCATCGCCGAAGGGTCAGGCAGCGAGCGCGCCCGGCTGGTTCGTTCCTTCTATGATATTGCCGCTGCGGGAGCAGACCCCAAGCAGTATCCTCTGGTAGAAGCCAACAGCACCGCCAGTCTTGAAGAGCTTACGAGTATCGGCACCGGCCAGAACGCCGTGCACACGTTTATAGCCGCGGTAAAAGAGGTCATTCGCAGCTGGCAGTCAGGCAAGGAGCTGACAGAGGCCGCTTCCAGGTTTACGATGCCAGGCTCTGAGGAGATTCGTAATATGGCTGAGCAAATGCGGCAGCGGTATAACCTTAATTAAACAAAATAAAGAACCATATAGGCTGATTAATCAGTCTGTATGGTTCTTTATATTCTTTCATTTTGTAGTACTGACGGGAGCATGCAACAGTTCTTGCAGTGCTTGCTGTTCTTGCAGAATATCTAAGAGATGTATAAATTAACTAATGGACACTGGATCCGTTATTTCAAAAAAAACAGCAACTTTCCCCGTACTTCCGGACTCAGAATCCGCTATCTACTATAAATACCACAAATAACAGCCATATTCTATGTAATAGCGGATCTGGTGTCCTCATTTAACCCTCAACCCACCAATTCTGGCGTAATAGCGGAACCTCTGTCCTCAAATCATCGCAACTGTTAACACACTCATGCAGGGTCTGGTATTCCGCGGACCAATAAACCGCGCACTATCGATACCATCCGTTCATCGATACAATCCGTCCATCAATCCATTCGCGTCCTTCGATTCATTCTATCCGTCCGACACAGCAGGTTAATCGTAACGAATCGATCGGCCGTTCAGTCGATCCACACAATCTATCCATCAATTCAATCCAATCCAATCCAATCAATTCACCCTAGGACCCAAATAACTGAATCTGTTCATTATGGCACCATCATCTGGCAGTTAGGCCAAGCTATTAAAATTAGAACCGTGTATCATACCTGGATTACTTTATTTTTACAATTCCACCATTCACCGATGATATTCCCTTAACACTTCCCCTATAAACTTGTCCTGATGGCAATTTATACATTAGGGGTGGATAAGCTTGAATAAAACGATGGACCGCAAAACGTTTCTGTCTTATCTGGGTACGGGCGCAACCGCATTGGCAGCCGCTTCCGCAGGCTTAGGCGTACTGGAAGGAAAGGCCTCCGCCATGTCCGGAACCGCAAATCATCTGTTCGGATTCAAAACGAATCGGGTCAGCGGCTACTTCGAGCCAATCGAACCAACCAAAGCAGACCAGCTCGTCCTGCCTAAAAACTTTAAATATGATGTCATTGCGGCTTTCGATGACGTGATCAATCCGGCTGGCGAAAAATTCGGCTCCGGCTGCGATTACAACGCATTTTTCCCGATTAAGGGCTCCAATGTCCGCGGCCTCCTGGTCAACAATCACGAGTACTCCACCATCTTCTCGATCGGCCCTGTGAAGGATGGGAAGATGACGGCAGATCAAATCCATAAAAACCTGTATTACCAAGGCATGTCGGTCATTGAAGTATACCGTGACGAGAAGGGTGTATGGAAAATGGACACCACCTCCACCCATGCCCGCCGCATCAACGGCTTCAGCAAATTCGATATCACCGGCCCGGCCAAAGGCATCCCTGCCCTGAAAGGCGCCACGACGGCTACCGGTACGTTCGCCAACTGCTCCGGCGGCGTCACGCTGTGGAACACGGTCTTGTCCTGCGAAGAGAACTTCGAGGACACCGCGGCGGTTTCGAACCTGCCGGATACGCATTACGGCTGGGTCGTCGAAGTCGATCCATTCGATAAATCCTTCCTGAAGAAGCACACCGCCCTCGGTAGATTCAATCATGAGAATACCGCCATGGGACTTGCCGCAGACGGCCGGGTCGTTGTCTATATGGGCGACGACAAGAAGGATGCCTGCGTCTATAAATTCATCAGCAACAACAAGTATGACAAGAGCAAAGGCCGTGCCAATTCCGCGCTTCTGGAAGACGGAACCCTGTACGTTGCCAACCTGAAGTCAGGCAAATGGATGCCGGTCACCTTGGAAGCTGTAAACAAGGCCGCCGCAGAAGATAAAGAGGCCCAAGCTAAGTTCAAATCCCAAGGCGATGTAGTCACTTACTGTCAGGAAGCTGCGCGTCTTGTCGGCGGAACACCGACGGACCGTCCGGAGGACATCGAAATCTCGCCGTTTGATAACACGGTGTTTGTCTGCCATACGAACAACGACAATCATGGCAACATTCATGGCCATATTACACGCATTTTTGAAGCGGGCAACGATCTGGCCGCGATGGAGTTCGACTTTGAAATCTTTGCGGCCGGCGGACGCCAATCCGGCTTCAGCTCGCCGGACAACCTGGCGTTCGATTCAAACGGCGATTTGTGGGTCGTAACGGACATCTCCAGCAGCAGCCAGAACAAAGGTGTTCACAAATCCTTTATGAACAACGGACTGTTTGTAATTCCAACAAGCGGGCCGGATCAAGGAGTCGCGCTTCAATTCGCCTCCGGTCCGGTAGAGTCCGAGCTTACCGGCCCATTCTTCACCCCCGACGAGCAGACGCTCTTCCTGTCCGTTCAGCACCCGGGCGAGAATACAGAGGACCTCAGCAAACCAACCAGCACATGGCCACACCGCTCCGGCGAAAACATGGCGCGCTGCGCTGTCGTGGCAATTAGCGGCTTCAAACTGGAATAATACCAATCGAAAGGAGCGAGGATCATGCCGTTTGGCAATATCGGAATTGGCGGTTTAATTCTTATCTTGATTATCGCACTCATCATATTCGGTCCATCCAAGCTTCCTGAGCTCGGTCGCGCATTCGGGCGGACCTTAAGCGAATTCAAGGGCGCAACCCGTGGCTTGATGAACGGAGACGACGAGAATGGAAAAAAAGACGATGCTCCGCAACCTGCTGCAGCGGTCAATAAGCAGAACAGCTAATCCGAACGACCAGAGCGCGATCGAGCATCTGGAAGAAATGCGGAAGCGCCTGATCCGCACGCTGATTGCGTTTCTCGTCGCAATGGTGGCTGCCTTCATCTACGTCGAGAAGATCTATCACTGGCTGGTACGAGGTATGGACAAGCAGCTCGTTCTGCTCGGTCCCTCCGAAGTCATGTGGGTGTATATGATCATTGCGGGCGTTGTGGCCGTCACCGTCACACTTCCCATTGCCGCTTATCAAATATGGCGGTTCGTGCAGCCGGCGCTGCCGGATGGGACTCACCGCTCGGCCGTACTGCTCATTCCCGTGATCAGCGTGTTATTCATTGCCGGCATCTGCTTTGGATACTTCGTGCTGTTCCCGATGGTGCTGGAGTTCATGCAGCGTATGGCCGAAGGGGCATTCCAAACGATGTACACCGCGCAAAAATACTTCACGTTCATGATTCATATGACCGTTCCATTCGGATTCCTGTTCGAAATGCCCGCCATCGTCGTTTTTCTGACGAAGCTCGGCATCGTGAATCCGCATCGGCTGGCCAAGATGCGCAAATCAGCCTACTTCCTGCTCTGCATCGTGGCCGTCACTATTACGCCGCCGGATATCATGTCCGATTTGATCGTGATCGTCCCGCTGTTCCTGCTGTACGAAATCAGCGTTTCGATCTCCAGATTCATCTATCGCAAACAGCTGCAGCTCTCTCAAGCAGAGGGCAGCGCAACCTAATACACGTCCGTTTCCCCCGATGCAGGACGGAACCTTGAAGAACCCGTGACTGACAACCTAAGCAAGCAGGTTGTCAGTCACGGGTTCTCTTTTATATTCGTCACGTTAGATAATGTGACGCCAATTATGAGGTATCTAGTAAAAATGGATTGACACCTTGGATACATTGCTATAGTTTTACTTTATAGTAAAGAATTCATCTTATATATCACGACGATTATGTATTATATCCTAGGATATCTTCCATATTGAGTATAATTTGTCATATATATGTTATGAATAATTACATTCGAATCATCTACCGAAATCCCTTGGCTCCATCCTTTGCCTCTCCTATTCATCTGCATCCATGGGCTCGTTACATCAATCCCTGAGCTGAGACTTTTGGCATGATTCCACTTATTTTTAGAAATGATCCATTGATTTATTAGTCGAGTTCTCCTAGTATTTTTAGTAGACACATCTAACGGTTTGGCATTTGGGCCATCACTTCGCCGTCATTTATGATAGCGCTACCAGTTTCTACAAGAAAAAACGACTATCGACTTTCATTCTAGAGAAGACAGACCGCGTTTAGATGTTGTTTTTCTTGTGATATCAGGCAGGCCATGCTCTAAGTTTAAGACTTCTGATATCTTAAAGAAACACGTCTATTAACGGACTTTACACAATACAGACTGCGATTAGAGGAAGTTTTTCTTGCGATTATAGAATTTATTCAGTTTCAAATCTTATCATTCTATAATCTAAAAACGGGAGGTTGCAGATATGAAATGGAATCACTTCAAGTCCAAGCTTCTGCTTAAATACACACTGTCCTACATCTCCATTTTTCTGATACCTCTTGTTATATTAACTATTATTATTTATCACAATGCCGTGAATACACTCCGTTCCGAGATCGAGCAGACCAACGTCAATCAATTGACCCAGGCTAAAACGGTCATCGATGAGCGCATGAAAGAACTGCAGGACATTGCCTTTCGAATCGCCTACGATGAGCAGTTGACCCGTTATTGGACCCACCATCCCTATTACAGCCGCGAATCTATCGGGGCCTTGGTCAAATACAAAGCCACCAGCTCCATCATTGATGAGCTGTTCCTGTTCTTCCGCGGGGATAACAGCATTTATTCGTCACAGGGCTTTGAGAATCTGAACGTCTTCACCGACCGCTACAAATTCAACAGCTGGAACGAAACGGAGATGGTCCGCGATTTAAACTCCGTCCCGATTCCGACCATGCGTCCGGCGGAGCAAGTGGTTCAGGGAACCAAAATCCAAAATTCCATGCTGGCCTACCTTGTGCCGATCGCACCTAACAATACGCCCGCCCATGGAACCGTCATGTACCTGATTCATGAATCCAATCTGACCGGATTGATCGACTCCATCCTCAGCGACTACCATGGGATGACTTATATATTCGATAACTACGGACAAGTGCTGGCCGCCAACTACCAAGGCGAAACCATTACCGAGCAGGAAGTCAGCGCACTGTTCGCGCTTGAGCCCGGAACGCACAGCCTTTCCTTAAACCAAGAGCCGCATTCGGTTGTATCCGTCAAATCCGATGCGGGCTGGACTTATGTCACCGCGATGCCAAGCAACCAATTTTTCAGCCGCATCGTTCATATTCGTACCTTTGTAATTCTGGTATTCTCCTTCGTGGTGGTGATGGGCACCATTCTTGCTATTATGCTGGCCCGCAGACAATACCATCCGATTTCAGACTTAATGGAGTTCATCCGGTTGAAGAATGACCCGGAACCGTCCACATCCAGCAACGAACTGGAATGGATCAAGAAAACGCTGCACGACTACAGCCAGCGCGTCGATCTCCAAGAGCCCTATGCGCGGAATCATATTCTGCTCATGCTGCTGAAGCATGGCCATACCGGTGAATTCCCCTTCGAGTTCACCGAGAAGCTGGGCATTCGCTTCAGCCGGTCCCATTATTTTGTCGTGACCATGGGGTGGGAGTCGCACGCCCTTCCCATTGGCGACAATCCGGAGCGGCGGCCCGTGATGCAGTTAATGAACGATGTGGACCTGCCGGCCTTCTCCGCCTATGCCTTTGGAGTGGAGCTTCCACAGCCCGATCAGCTGGCCCTCATTGTCGGATTCGATGCGGAAACCGGGCATGAAGCGAGCCTTAACGCCCGTATGGAGCCGATCGCCCTTGCCCTGCAATCGATGGCGGCAGAGCACACAGGCGTCTCTCCTGCGATCGGGGTAGGCAACCGCTACAGTTATCCGGAGCAGCTGAATCAATCCTTCATTGAAGCCTCAACCGCTTTGGAGGCATCCATGCTGCACGGACAGGGCAGCAGCACCTTCTTTAACGCGCTTTCCGGTTCCGGCGCACAGGATTCATCCTTCTGGGTCCCTAAGGATGTGCTGCTGAAGCTGGTTCAGAGCTTGAAACAGGGCAGTTACGATGTGGCGGTTCAGATGGTATCCACCGCATTGAATAACCTGAAGACGGAAATGCCGTCCGTACCGCTGCTGCGCTGCATCTGCTTCGATATTCTGAATACGATGCTGAAAACGGCCTCGGAGCTGGGCATCCATCATGTGGTCAATCAGCTGCCGCGTGTCACTTCCTATGACTCGCTGGAGGATTTGGAGAAGAAGCTGGCAGGCCTTGCCGCTGAAATCTGCGCCCATGTCGAGGCGAAGAGCGAGACGGAAGAAAGCTCCCTGATGGACGAAATCGTCGCTTATATCGACGCCAATTTTACGGATTATGACCTCAGTCTGGGTACGATCTCGTCTAAATTCTCCATCTCTTCATCGTATTTCAGCCGTTCCTTCAAGGAGAAGATCGGCATGAACTTCACCCAGTACATCTGGCAGAAACGGATGGACGAGGTGATCCGACTGCTGCTGCACACCACCGATCCATTAAAAGATATCATCACCCGGGTCGGTTACCTGGACACGCCGAACTTCATCCGCAAATTCAAGAAAGAGACGGGATACACGCCCGGTCAATACCGCAAAATGCATAGCCCCGACAGCGCCGCCGTTTCCACGGATGACGACGACGAGGAGTACATCGGGTAAACCGATTTGGACGATTGGCCTGAAGGAGTATATCGGATAACGGTTTCGGACAATGGCTAAGAAGTGTGCATCCGGTAGCGGTTCCGCCGCATAAATAGAAACCTCCCCTGAGCGGCACTGTTCAGGGGAGGTTTTCGTATGTTTTAAACTCATATCCGAGTCATCAGATTCACAGGAACCCGTCACTATTCCTATTTACCGGCTAAATTGTCTTGAAGTCCTTGATGCATAGCACCCAACAGGCGATGGGTCGAATCACACCCGTATTCCCAGAACATGATCCCAGCCAAGCCTTGTTCCTTCACATAATCGCATTTGCACTGAATCGATTCCTCATCGTCATATGAAATCAGGCTGGAGCCATTAAAGAGGTACGGTGCACAGGCTTCCTCATCCCAATAACGAATGTAGCCGTTCTTGTTGATGTAATCCGCAGCCAGCTCGGCGAAGGCCGGCCCATAACCGCCCGTGCTGCCGGCCATTTGGTGAAGGCCGTGGTTTCGGTCCGGAACCTCGTTCCATACACGGGAATAGAATGCGGCACCGATGACGATCTTCTCCTTCGGAACACCGGCGCGAACAAACAGGTTCACGGAAGCATCCGTGCTGATTCGGAACAGATCACCGGTTGGCGTGTACAGATTCGTATGATGTCCGGTCAGAACCTGAAACCCGCCGCGCATATCATAGGTCATCAGCTGGATGAAATCGAGGTACTGCTGCACCTCAGCCATCTCTGTGCCGTCTACATAGTACTGGTCAGCCCCTGCCGCTATCGTGAGCAGATAATGACGGCCATCCCGGGAGCCCTTGGCATCCAGCGCCTCCCGGATCGTCTTCAGCAGCAGGGTGAAATTCCGTTTATCGTCAGGACTCGACCCTATGCCGGCCTCACCGTAACAAGGATACTCCCAGTCCAGATCGATCCCGTCAAAAGGATATTCCTCCAGCACCCGTACGGCGGATGCGGCCATTCGCGCCCTTCCGCCTTCGGTTGAGGCTGCTTCTGAGAAACCACCGGCGCTCCAGCCGCCAACCGACAGAAGCACCGTAAGATTCGGGTGATCCCGTTTGATGTTCCGGACAACTTCGCCGTTCTTCAAATGCTCGGTGGTGATCTCATCATTTTTTACATGACCGAAGGCTACGTTCAGATGCGTCAACTTCAGCAAATCCTCTTGCGTCATATCGGGAAGAACCGAATCGACGGCGTAACCCGCCACAATATACTTCGTCATTACTCTTCACTCCGATCCCTTCTAGGGTTGTAATATCGCGGTCGCAATCTGCAGGGCTTCCTTCCCGGTGCCGATCTTATATCCGGAAGCCGAATAACGGATTTGATCCTCACTGTCCAGGACGAACAGATGAGGATAACCGGCTTCATGGGCTGCTGGATTCGGGATGAAGCCCGACAAGGAAGCATAACTGGAATCCCGTACAAAAACGGTGCGTGCCGGCAGCTTCGGATAGCTTGCCGGATCAAAGGAAGCCGTCCACTCCGCATTCCCGATTATCAGCACAATCGGCAGGCCCAGCTTATCCAGCGGCTCGGCCAGCTCGCTGAGCTCGCGGAGAAGATGCTTGGTCGGCTCCCGCTCCGGTTCGATCCAGGCAGCAAGAGCACCCTCGGATCCCAGAAGATCTTTAAGATTGGCTCCCGTTCCGTCCAATCGGGTAAGCGTACTGCCCGGAGACAGTGTGCCCAGCACCGGAATGTCAACCGCCGTCTCACGATAGGTCAGCGCCACGCGCGCGGTGTCTCCGGCACGCACGGTAAAGTACGTGAAGCGCACTCTTACCGTTCCGTCCTTCAGCCGGATGCCCGACATTAGGCGGTACGAACCCGGTTCAACCTCATATGGCTCATCGTAAACATCGGTGCTGCCATAAGGATACACGAGCGTTTTGTACACGCCGTCTTCCAGGCGGGCGAAAGTAAAGTTCTCGGCATAGGATGCAGCCGGCGTGTCCTGCGAGCCTTTCGGATCCCTGAGGAGCTGCAGCATCCCCCAGCTTGAGCTCTCCTGATTCCGCGACGAGTTCAGACGGAAGATTGCATCTTCCCAGCCTCCAGCACATAAGTACTGCGGCTTCTGCTCGCTCGGATGCAGTCGGGCAGGAATCCCCAGACTGCGGCATACCGCCACAAACAGGATGTCCAGCGACTGCTCGTCTCCCTTCATGAGACTGTATGTGCCTGCCGGATTCCCCTTACCCTTCAGGTTAGGAAGGTCGTCTGCATATGCATAACCCTTCTCCAAACGTCCGGCAAGCGCAGAAGGATCCTTCCTGAATGCCGCTGCTTCTGCAGCCGTAAAGGCATCGCCGAATACGCGTCGATACGGAACCAGCATTTCATAAGAAACCCGCGGACACAGAATGTACTTCACGAAGGTATCCTCATCCCACTCTCCACGCTGAGCGAGCGCACCCATCAGATGATCATCCAGCGTCTGCCGGAAGGTATCAATCAAATCCTTTTCGTTCAGCGACTCCAGCAGCAGCAGCGGCCACTCGCCATAATCGCCGGTACGCTCCTCCAGGAATGCGGCGATTTCCCTGCTGTTGCCCCTGGCTTTTTGAAGAACGTCCCATACCCGCTCCGGAGGCAGTCCTAGTGACTGAGCCAGCGTGAATGCCTCTTCTTCGCTCAGGAATGTACCCTCATATTCGGTCCGGACCTTCGTCCCTTCCTCCAGACGACGGTTATGAGCCCGGATCCTCTCTTCCGGCAGCGCCGACGCGGCATCTCCTTCTCCCTCCGGCGGAGGAACCATATCGAAATCCACAATCCCTGACGGCTGTTCGGATGAATCAAGCACAAATTCGATATGTTCGCCGTCCTGAGTCTTGAACAGGATTTCACTCCATTTGCCGCCGCTGACCGCGCGAACCAAGAGGTCGCCATAACCGGTTTTAAAGGAAGCCTTCCCTTCCTCATCGGTCTTGATTTCGGCAATCGGGTAAAATTCGGCCATATTATACAGCTCAAATCGAACGCTTGCGCCGGATACGGGCTCTCCCTGCTTATCCTTCACGCTGACGTAAAGGGTGCGGGCCGGCGCATAGTTCTCCAGTAAATTAATCTCTGTAAATCCCTTTTCATTGAGGGTAATATCCTCCGGTCCGGGATAATCGGCAAATATTCGCGTATTGATCAGCATCGCCCTGCGTGCCGGCGGACTGAACCAGCCTTGATTCAGGCGGGCTTCCGGTTCGCATGCCCCAATGTAATACCACTGGCCGTCCGCCCATGCTTCCACCCAGGCATGGTTGCTGTCGCAATGTGCCCAGCGCGGCGTATAAACCTGACGCGCGGGGATCCCAATGCTTCGAAGCGCGGCCACCGCCAGCGTGGACTCCTCGCCGCAGCGTCCGCGTGCGTTCCGGATCATCGTCAGCGGCGAAATCGTCCGCAGATCGCTGCCGATATAGGTCGCCTTCTCATGACACCAATAATTGGTTTCCAGAATGGCATCCGCCATCGATAACTTCGCCGTCCGTTCGGCCAGTTCGTTGTAGAGAATACCGCGGAAATCCTCAATATTCTCCGTATTGACCCGGTAAGGAAGCACAAAGTGCAGGAACAAATGATCCGGCACACGCTCGCCCCAAGGCACGCGCTTACGGATGTCCAATGCTTGACGCACATGACTCAAGAACAATTGCCCATCATAGTCGGCCATGTCGTTCACCGGCATGTAGGCAAACAAATATTTCAGAGCCCAAGTTTCTTCTTCGGTCAGCTCCTGCTCAAAAACATGAAACAGCTGATCTTTGCGGGCTTCCGCAAAGACTACCTTCTCCCGGAACTTTTGCTCGATCCGCTCTTGTGTCTGCGAATCCAGCGAGAATACCGCGGTTTGGCTGGTCATCCTTAAGCTCACTCCTTCCATAGCTTTCCGTCTTCCCGAATGCAGATTAGAGCCGTGCCGTCCGACGAAGGGGCGCTAATCTGGAACAGGCTGCGGGTCGTTTCAATCACAGGCTGGATGCTCCATGAATCCTCGCCCATGAGCTGCTGTGCATCCTTCGTAAATTCACCCTGGGTTTCATAATAATTTCGCTGCCGGTAATAGAGTCTCCGCAGCTCCCACTTGATCCGTTCGTCTTCCGGAAGCGAGAACGGCTGGCGTTCCTCGCCATCGGCGAATACGACGTAACCCCACAGCTCCGGGTAATGCATATTGATGATGCCCATAGGCGACCATACCCAATTGTCCTCCGGATAAGGCTTGCCTGTCTCCGGATTCAGCACCTTGCGATATTCGCCGTCTTGTATCTCGGTCTGCCATTCCACGCGCGAGAAGTTGACGCGCCAGAACTCACCTGGTGCAGGACGGCGGCCGCCTTCGGCACATTCCTTGAGACTAGCCCAAGGAATTGCCACCTCCACGCTCCATTTCCGATTATCGGCGCCCGGTCGGTTCAGCTCCCCGTCGATAAACACCGCCGTCTTAAGACCGCTGATGTCCCAGCCGTTGACCGGAGGTCCGCCATCCCGGTACGGTTTCACGAGCAGCAAGTCCCACACCGTGTTCAAGGCATTAATCTCGAATTCATAATATTGATGGCTGTCTCCGTCCGGATCAATGAATATTTCAAAGTCATTATCATAGAAAATAACCGAATCGCGTTCCGTCAGCGTCGCCCATATCTGATCCTCGATCAGCTCCGCGGCAAAATAGAAATACTCGTCGTCCCACAGCATTTTGACCCGGGTCCGCTTGGCCGGCTTCGGCCTTAGGTCCCCCTCGATATCTACGAAATCATCGGTCCACTCCGCCGCATCCCAGAACGCCTTATCCACGCGACCGTCCAGCACGAGCGGCTGCCCCGCACGCTTGCATATATAATGCTTGGGAGCATACTCAATCCTTGGCTCCGGCACACCACTTCTGTTCATGTCATTCTCTCCGCTTCATGAGGGAGGCTTGGCACCTATTAAGCGCGTCCCTCCCCGTGATGGTTAGTTATGCGTGACAACGGCTCCCGTGCCGCCGTACATCTCCAGCTCTTCGTCAAACTCCAGCTTAAGAACCGTCACCTGCTCATGCGCGTCTTCAGGAGTCATCTTAATCCACGTCGTCCCCGGGATATTGAACCAAGGCACGCCCCCATGGATCTCGTGGGTAAGCTCCTTGCCCGAATGCAGCACGGTAATTTTCTTGATCGGGTTGCACAGCCCCTTGATGCACACATTTTCTTTCGGATCGTCATAGACAAACAGGTACAATGTCTTTGTGTCCTCGGAAATCGTGCTTCCCCCCAGATAATAGCGGGTCATAATGCCTTCGCCCGTTCCGAATACGGCCTCCTCATGGGTCCGGATCCACGCGCCCAGCCCAAGCAGAATGTCCTCCTGCCTTGGATCGATGGTGCCGTCCTCGCGCGGACCGATATCCAGCAGCATATTGCCGCCCATCGAGATGCAGTCGCAGAACATCCGAATGATCTGGTTCAATGATTTGTATTTATGATCGGTCGGCACATAACCCCACGAACTGTTGATCGTTGTGCAGAATTCCCAAGGCCCCTCCGGTCTCGTGATCGGAATGCCCTGCTCCGGCGTTTTGTAATCACCGTGGCCCTGAAGCCGTGAGTTGATGATGATATCCGGATTGAAGGATTGCAGGTACTGCTTGAACTCCGGCAGATTCCACTGCTCGGCACTCCGTTCCCAGTCGCCATCGAACCACAGCAGATCCACCTTCCCGTAATTCGTCAGGATCTCCCGCAGCTGGTTGTTATTAAACTCCAGGAATTTCTGCCACTTCTCCTGATCCTGAACACCGTCCACGGGACTGGTGTGCGGGTTGACGCTGCTGAGATCCTCCGGTACCCGGCCTCCTTCAAACACGCTTGGATAATCCGGATGCGACCAATCGATTAGAGAGAAGTACATGCCAAGGTGAATACCCTTCTCCCTGATCGCTTCCGCATACTCCCGCACGATATCCCGATTGGCCGGCGTCCGCTTGACCACGTTAAGATCGCTGTACTGCGTATCCCACAGCGCAACGCCATCATGGTGCTTCGTTGTCAGCACGGCATACCGGGCGCCGGATTTCTCGATCAAATCCGCCCATTTCTCCGCATTGAATTTCGATGCCGTAAAACCGTCCAGCTGCTTCATGTACTCGTCGTACGTGATCCTCCCGTTATAGAAGGACCAAGATTCCGAGACTCCGTCCACGGCATAGATGCCATAGTGAATGAAGATGCCCAGCTTGGCTTCTTCGAACCATTTCTGCATATCTGTCCACACCTCTTCTTAAGTCCTTGTACGTGAAAAACACGTTTATATAACCCGCCTCTTAACGAAACCGCAATACATGCGCGATCGGCGCCAGCCCCTGACGCTCCTGATCCGGAAGTCGGACCGCGACGCCATCGTCCGTGCGGCGATAATCCAGCGCCTCCTGACCCCCGACCAGATCTATGCGGCTGAACGCCGTCTGAATCGGAATGTGCAGCTCCTCAGGAACGGCTTCTTGCTCATTTCGATACAGATAAATGGCGTAGGTGGTATCGCCTTTTTGGGTAAACTGGACCGCGCCGGAGGAATACGGCTCACAGACACGGGTCCCATAGATGGCCTCCCCATAGACTTTCAGCCACTCTCCCATGCCCTTCATTCGTGAAATGGCCGTCTCGGGCAGCCTTCCGTCCGGCTGCGGGCCCACATTGAGCGCTAGATTTCCGCCTTTGGCCACGATCTCGGCCAGCAGGTGAATGAGCTGACGCACCGTTTTGTAACGATCCTCGTAGCGGAAGGAGAAGGAAGTTCCCATCGTGATGCAGCTCTCCCACGGCACATGAAGGGCACGCTCAGGAAGGGTCTGCTCCGGCGTGATCAGATTCTCGTAAGGCCCGCCGACCGTGCGGTCCGCCGAGAGAAGCCAAGGCTGAATCTCACGCGCCTTCTCTACCACTTCGCCCAATCGGATATTCTGATCCCGGTAATCGTTCACCCAGCCTGCATCCAGCCACAGCACATCGATACGGCCGTAACGGGTCATCAGCTCCATGATCTGCTCATGGGTAAACTGGACAAACTGTTCCCACAGCCAAGGATATTTCTTCGGATCGTAGCTAGGGCCGCGAGAAGTGAAGCTCCCCGCTTCCATTCCCGGCGCCCAGTAGTACGGGGTATGCCAATCAGCCTTGGAGAAATAGGCGGAGATGCCGAGCCCCTTGGCACGGAATGCATCGAACAGCTCCTTCGTAATATCGGCGTGTTTATGCCTATGGAACGGACATTCCGGTCCCGTAACACGGTAATCGGTCGTATGCGTATCCCACATGCAGAATCCGTCATGGTGCTTGGTAGTAAAGTTCAAATATTTGAAGCCGTTATCGGCTGCCAGGTCAGCCCACAGATCAGGCTGAAAGCGAAGCGGGTTGAAGGTCTTGTTCAGATCAAAATACTGCCGCTTAAGCTCCTCCGCATCGATGTCCCAGTCAATGCCGTCTCGCGACCAGTCCGCGTCTTTATCGCTCAGCGCCCAAGATTCAACAAGGCCCAACTGGGAATACGGCCCCCAGTGCATCATCAAGCCCAGCTTCTGGTCCTTGAACCATTCCAAGCGTTCCAGAAGCAGCGGATCCTCCGGCTTGACCCATTTGTCCTCACTGCTGAAATTGTGCACGCCCTGCTCCACTACCGCTTGCTCTTCCTCAACCAGCTTGTTCTCCGACATGGTGTACCTCCAATAGTCATTTGTTGATAACGATATTTTTGAAGATCATTGGAACGGGCTTCGCCTGCCCCTTAAAAACAATAGCCAACCCCCGGTCATGAAGCGACCGGGATACGTTGGCTCTTTGTTTTTCATATATGCATCTGATTATTGCTCGGCGTTCCAGCGATCATACGCGCCTTGGTAAAGCTCGACGAGACGGTCGCTGCCCATTTTCTTGACTTGTGCGACGTATTTATCCCAATTCTCAAGCGGCTCTTGGCCTGTTACGAATTTGGCTTCCATCTGTTTCACGTACGTTTCCAAATCGGACAACAGCGCAGTTGCCTCGCTCTGCTCTTCATTCGTCAAATAAACGTTAGGGAATGGCGATTTGCCGATCGGCACCAGCTTCTCTTGGTTCTGCTGATCGATCCACTCATCGAATTCGGTGCGAAGACCTTTCGCAACATCCGGATCATTGACGCCAGGTGTCAAAATACCGTAGTTCGGCGTGATTTTGCCGCGATACTCCTCACGATCACCGCCGCCTGGCACTGGGAGCCATTCTTTCACGCGGTTAGCCTCATCCTTGAATTTCCATAGGGTGCCTTCCGGTCCTTGGTTAAACAGCGTAGCGCCTTCATAGCTGTACAGGTAATCGATCCAGCGCATGGTCGCTTCCGGAGCCGGGTTGCTGCTCGAAATGGCGAATGTGCCTCTTGCCGACATACCAGGATGCATGCCATATACCGGAGAGTCGGCGATTTCACTCTTCACCGGCGTCATGAGCGGATGCTCGCTGCTAGGCTCGCCGCCAAGCGTGAAGTACGCATGGTAGTCGTTAAACAGAGCCAGCTGATTGTTTTCTCCCTTGGCTTTTTTCTGATCGCCTGTTTGCGAGAAGGTTTCATGATCCAGCAGTTCTTCCTTCCACAGACGGTTCATGAACGTCAGATAGCCTTTGTAGCCTTCTTCCTGGTAAGGGTAGTGTACTTTCCCATCCTTGTCGGAATAGATGCCTTCGTTGTACATGCCCCAGAAGCCGAAGAAGTACATGCGCAGGTCATCCAGCTTGACGGAAGTCAGCGGAATCTCGTCTTTCTTTCCGTTTCCGTTAGGATCTTCTTCCTTGACGCGTTTCAAGAATGTATATAATTCCTCAGTAGTCTTAGGCTCGGACACGTTGAGCGCTTTTAAGAATTTGCCGTTATACCACATCGGGCCTCTGTACCATACAGCAGCCTTGTCGACGAACGGCAGGGCATACATATGTCCGTCCGGGGTCGTGAAGGATTTGCGGACATCCGGGTTCTCATCCAATATCTTTTTGATGTTCGGTGCATAACCTTCGTCAATGTACTTCTCCAGCGGAATGAGGATGCCTTGGCTGCCGTAAGTTACCTGCTCAGCCGGCTTCAGATCCGCCGCATAGAACATATCGGGCAAATCGCCGCTCGCAAACACCAGATTTTTCTTTGTTTCAAAGCTGTCAATCGGAGAAAGCTGATATTCCAGCTTGATGCCTGACAATTTCTCCATCTCTTGTAGTACGGGCATCGTATTCCAATCGGCTACACCGGCATCCTGTGACATGACCGTCAGCGTGATCGGCTCATCCACAATCGGGAAACCTTCCTTCTTTACCCCTTCCGTGCTGGCTGTCCCGGACGGTGCTGTAGCAGCGCCATCTCCTTTAGGTGAACCACAGGCTGCAAGCATTGTTGCTGAGAGGGTGAGGCAGAGTAAAATAGATGATGCCTTGCGAAGCTTTTTCATGACAACAACTCCCCTTTTTTGGTGTGGATTGTATGGTTTAAGATCAGCCCTTAACGGAACCAATCATAACACCCTGCACAAAATAACGTTGAAGGAACGGATAAACAGCAATAACCGGAAGTGTCGCAACGATAATGACCGCATATTTGACCAGTGCGGCAATTTCCGCTTTGGAATTCATCGCTGCTGCGGATGAGGCGTCAATCGCCCCGCCGCCCTGTGCCGCCATCTCCTGAAGAACCAGGATTTGACGCAGGAAGAGCTGAAGCGGGTACTTCGCGGCATCATTCAGATAAATCATGGCACTGAAGTAACTGTTCCAATGTCCGACGCCGTAGAAAAGTGCCATGACGGCAATAATCGGCATCGAGAGCGGCAATACGATTTTGATGAATAACCGGAAGTTCGTACAGCCGTCGATATGGGCCGCTTCCTGAAGCTCCTTCGGAATGGTCGATTGGAAGAACGTCCGGGATACAATTATATTCCATATGGACGCAGCTCCCGGCAGAATAAGAGCCCACATGCTGTTGACCATGCCAAGATCTTTCACGAGCAGGTAACTCGGAATCAGTCCCCCGCCGAAAAACATCGTAACCAGGAACACCGCCATAAAAAATCCTCTGCCCACAAAATCTGAGCGGCTTAGCGCATAGGCTGCAGGCAGCGTGACAATCAGATTCACGATCGTACCTATCACTGTATAAATAATCGTGTTCTTGTAGCCAATCCAAATGTTGGCATTCTCAAACACCCGGGCATATCCATCAAAAGTTATCCCTTTCGGAATCAGCCACATTTCACCTGAACTTACGTACTTCGGATCACTGATAGAGGCGCTGACAATGTACAGCAGCGGGTACAGCACGATGATCAGTGCAATCGTCAGATAGATGTAGTTGCATAGCAGGAATAATTTATCCCCTTTGCTTTCCCTTACCGTGGATGACATATGTTATTCCCCCTTCTACCACAGGCTGTTTTCGCTGGTGCGACGAGCGATTTGGTTCACCGCAATCAGCAGAATCGCATTAATGACCGAATTGAACAATCCGACGGCGGTAGAGAAGCTGTACTGTGCGTCAACCAGACCGGAGCGATAAACAAAAGTCGAGATGACATCGGAAGAGCTCATATTCAGCGGGTTCTGCAAGAGCAGGATTTTCTCGAATCCGACGCCCAAAATGCTGCCCATGTTCAGGATCAACAGAATGGTGATCGTTGGTACAATCGCCGGAATGTTAATATGCAGGATGCGTTTGAATCGGCTCGCACCGTCCACAACGGCAGCCTCATGCAGCTGCGGATCGACACCCGACAAAGCGGCCAGATAGATAATGGTACCCCAGCCCGCGCTCTGCCAGACGCCCGACAGCACGTACACAGTCTTAAACCAAGCGGGATCTGTCAGGAACTGCGGCGGCTGAAAGCCCAGCATTTCCACAAAATTTACGATCATGCCGGACGAAGGCGACAAGAACGTAATGATCATACCGGACATAACAACGACTGAAATAAAATGTGGCGCATACGTGACGGTCTGTACCGTACGCTTAAAGAATGAATCCTTCACTTCATTGAAGGCCAATGCCAGAATGATGGGCAGCGGAAACCCGATGGCCAGCTCATACAAGCTGATGCTCAAGGTATTCCAGAGCAAGTCCCAGAAGTAATAAGAGTTAAAGAAGCGTTCGAAGTGGTCGAATCCGACCCACGGGCTTCCCGTTATTCCCAACGTCGGGATGAAGTTTTTGAAGGCGATTTGGATCCCGTACATCGGCCCATAATGGAAAATGACAAAATACAGAAATGCCGGAGCGATAAACAAATACAGCTCCCAGTTTCGAATCATCCTCCTCCATAATGTATTTTTCTTACGATTCGGCATCGTGTTAACCGATACGCTTTGTGTCAGGGCGGATTGACCATCTTGCTGCATAGGTTGCCCCCTCCTTTTCTAATGAAAATCCGGCCATGTTTTTTCGGAAAAGCACCCCTGTTCAATGTAAAAGAAAGAGCCTTCCTGACCACACATCCTTAGCGTGCGGCTTGCCCGCTTCAGAATTGTTAACGCTTACATCCCAAGTGTATGGACTGCCGCATGATCCGTAAATATGTCATTTCTATTGTCTGTTCAAAATAGCCTAATGTGCTGGTATGACGGGCTTTTCACGTCCCACCCACTTCTGTCATTGTCGTTTTCAAGCAGGAAAACATGTGGTTTTTGCCCCCTTCCCCTCCGATAAATTGTCATTCAGGCCAATGGGATGAGCCTTGACAGATGTCATATCTGACCGTAAGTTGGAAAAATAAACCGCAAAAGCAAAACTGACATATTCTAAAAGAAATGAGGGATTACGCATGCAGCCATCCTCCTGGATTTTAGCCGGCTACGCAGGGCGCAAGGTCTTATCCGAGATCACGACCGAAGATGCCAAGCGGCTCACTCACTTAAATATCGCTTTCGCCCATATCCGAGAAGACAAGATTACGTATACCGATACGAACACCATCCACGGGATCCATCGCCTGAAAGCCGTCAATCCCGAATTAATCGTCCTGCTGTCCGTTGGCGGCTGGGGCTCCGACGGATTCTCGAAAGCGGCAGCCACGTCCGAAGGAAGACAAAGCGTGTGCGAATCGGCGATCAAGCTGCTGCAAGAGTTTCCATTCGACGGCATTGATCTGGACTGGGAGTATCCATGCTACTCGATTGCAGGAACGACCGCATCGCCAAATGACAAGAAGAACTTCACGATGCTGCTGAAGGAGCTCCGGGAAACATTGGATCAGTACGGGCGGGACGAGACACACTATCTGCTCACGATCGCAGCCGGGGCCGATCAATATTATATAGATGGCACCGATATCCGTGACATCCACCCCTATCTCGACTTCATTCAGCTGATGACGTACGATATGCGCGGCGGATTCCAGACGCTGACCGGCCACCACACCAACCTGTACACCTCCACCGGCGATCTGTTCCGAATCAGCGTCGATGCATCCGTCCGTCTGTTTACCCAAGCCGGTGTGCCGCGCGAAAAAATCGTGATCGGGGCCGCGTTCTACTCCAGGAAGTGGAATGATGTGCCGGACGTAAACAACGGATACCTCCAGGTCGCTCCCTCCTCCGGAGGTTACGGCCCGACCTATACCCAGCTCGCTGCCGAGTATTTTAGCAATCCTTCCTATAAGCGGTACTGGGACGACGAAGCCAAAGCGCCTTATTTATTCGATGGCAGCAGCTTCATTACTTACGATGATGCTGAATCTCTGACTCATAAATGCAAATACGTACAGGATCAAGGCTTGGCTGGTATTATGTTCTGGGAATACAGCTGTGATGCGACACACAGCCTGCTGGATGCCATGTATAAGGCATTCCACTCATAAAACAGAGTGGGGACCGCCTAGTTGTAACAGTTTCACTCCCCTCCAGGTGTCTTTATGTCGCTATTCGTTCGGACTCTTTCCTAATGGTGAAGGAGTCCTTTTCATTTCATTGTTTACGCAACACGGAGGATGCCGACAGATATCACGTTATGTTTCCTATCATGCCATTAACTTCCGATTGCTGCGCTGCAATGGCTTGGCTTTATTCTATGAGTTCCTTCCAAATCCCGTAAATATGTCGTTTTTATCTTTAACTATAGAGCATGCAAAGCCTCATAAACACTGGAAATTTCATACTGTATATGTTGATCTTGCACCTGACATGAGGATTACAATTCACTGACAATCTTGGATTTCGGACAGAAAAAAAGCCATTCCTGAACACGGAAAGGCTTTTTTTATCTATGAGGATATGGATATTTCTCGAAAACTATGTCATTTTTATGTGATTAAATGTAACCTATCTGGCTGTATTTCGGTCGTCATTCGTAACATCACCAAAGAAGCGGATCGAGTACAATGCACACAGACCGACAATCGTATAGATGATGCGGGAGCCGATGGAGCTCTGTCCACCAAACAATGCAGCTACCAGGTCGTATTGAAACAGGCCGACCAGAAGCCAGTTAATGCCTCCAACAATCAATAACAGCAAAGCTATTGTATTAAATGTTCTCATCGTTTAACCCTCCTTACGTCCGATTTTCACATCATTCGTTACATGTTTGTTCATCTATGATTTTAGTATCTATTTTTAACCAATTATGGCGTATGTAATCATGTCCGAACAAAAAAACATCCCCTTAACGGGGATGCTCTTGCACCGGGTCATTCTCTTCCTTTAGACCCCCTTGGGGAAACCGCGTTTATGATGCAAAAGCTCGAGAAACACCTCTACGGCCTTGGTATGATAAGGTGTTTTTTGTGTAATCCATGAGAACTGCCGTGCCACCGGTCTGCCATTCGGTACCAGCATATGCAGCGTTCCGAGTTGCACCTCCTTGCGCACCGCCCATCGCGACAGCAGCGTGACGCCAAGGCCTGCCTCCACGGATTCCTTGATCAGCTGGGTGCTTCCGAACTCCACGATATGCTGAGGGCGAATATGATACCGTGAGAACATCCGCTCCGCTGCCTCGCGGGTGCCCGATCCGGCTTCCCTGACAATCCAGGTCTCATGCGCAAGCTCGGAGAGCGATAGCTCCTGCAGATGATCATACCGCCCGTCCCGGGGAACCATCACCAGCATCTCATCCTCGGCAAAGGCCTCGATATGCAGCTTATCATCCTGATAATCTCCCTCCACAATGCCGATATCCGCCTCATGGCGCAGTATCATCTCCGCCACTTCCGTGGTGTTCCCGATCATAATCGATGGGCGGATCAAGGGATAATGTTCCCTCATATAAGCGATCAAATGCGGCAGCATATATTCCCCGAAGGTATAGCTTGAGCCAATGGACAGATTGCCGCTCGCCCGATGCATCAAATCGTCCACAAGCGTGTTCATGCGGGTGTACAGGCCCAGAATGTCCTTCGCATGATGGTATACGATCTCTCCGGCTTTGGTTAGCCGGACATATTTATTGGTTCGCTCCAGCAGCTTGGTGCCCACAGACCGCTCGAGCGCTTGGATATATTGGCTTACCGCGGGCTGTGTCATCAGCAGCTCCTCCGCCGCACGGGTAAAATTCCCCTTCTCTACCACCGTAACGAATACCTCCAATGGTTGATCCACGCTTTTTGCCTCCTTCTTCGCAATGTCCACGAATGGTTATGAGTTATATTTACCATAACATATTACTTATGATGATCATTATAATGATTTATTTTTCTTATCCATTGGAATGGGATACGATGGGTTCAGACCAACCGAACGAATCGGAGGTTACATCTAATGACAGAGCCAGCCTATTCCAAATCACAAGAACACGTCCATCGTCTGGTTCGATGGACACAGCATACGCTGCCCGCCACAGCAGGCGGCATTGCCTTTACCTTTGTCATCGCTCTCATCGGTTACGTATTAGCAAGCATGCCGGGCCTTGGCTACCTTGGCCAGCTCGCCTGGGCGATTCTCATCGCCGCAGTATATCGACAGCTGCG
This sequence comes from Paenibacillus sp. FSL W7-1332, assembly GCF_037969785.1. Taxonomy (NCBI): domain Bacteria; kingdom Bacillati; phylum Bacillota; class Bacilli; order Caryophanales; family Paenibacillaceae; genus Paenibacillus; species Paenibacillus sp. FSL W7-1332. The sequence continues at coordinate 7,138,253 of NZ_CP150209.1, forward strand.
AGGTTACCCGGAGAGACTGCGCATAGGAATCCAATTCACGGCCAAGCGGCTGCTGCGTCTAGCAATTATTCTATATGGCCTTAAGCTGAATATCGGCATCGTGTTCCAGCAAGGCCTGGGTTTAATGATGAGGGATGTGATCAGCGTCATATTTGCCATCGCGCTCACTCTGCTGATTGCCAAATGGCTGAAAGCCGATATGTCCTTGTCCCTTCTGCTTGGCATTGGAACCGGTGTATGCGGTGCGGCGGCCATCGCCGCCGTGTCCCCGATCCTCAAGGCGAAGGAGAAGGACACTGCGCTAGGTGCGGGGCTGATTGCCTTTCTTGGAACCATTGTTGCTATCGGTTATACCCTCGTCCAGCCGCTGCTTCCCTTAACAGACACCCAATACGGCGTGTGGTCGGGTGTCAGTCTTCATGAAATCGCCCATGTAGCATTGGCAGCTGCTCCAGCAGGTGAGGACGCCCTTGCGATTAGCCTGCTCGCGAAGCTGGGACGCGTATTCTTGCTCGTACCGCTCAGTATCGCGCTTATGGTCTGGATGAAGCGCACCGGACGTATGCAGAGTCATACACGGATGGAGTTTCCCTGGTTTCTGCTGGGCTTCATGGCAGCGAGTGTACTGGGAAGCTGGGAATTTACCGGACAACCGATCATTCCCCTGCCGATCAAAGATTCGATTTCTCAGGCAGCCTCCTTCATTCTTGCCATGGCGATGGTCGGACTTGGCCTGAATGTCCACTTGAAGGATGTGCGCGGCGCCTGGCGGCCGCTGCTGGCCATGTCCATCACCACCGTGCTGCTGATTCTGCTTACTTATGCCATGGCATAAGTAAGCGAAAGGCAGCCAAAGTGTACAAAACGGAAAACCATCCCTTGCGATAGATTCTCGGCAGGGGATGGTTTTTTTGTGGTGAATAGCTGGATCCAAGCTATATTAGGATGGCCGCAATACGACAACCCCCGTCTTTTTCTTTCCATTTTAGGGTAAAACTAAATGGAGGCGGTCCGCCCATTTCGGGTGGAAGGTTTAGCTCCCCTGCTTTCTTGGGTATTTGAGCTTAGTATGCAGTAAATATGCAGAGCTATCATGATAGAGGAGATGGAAGTATGCAACGAAATCATACGATTATGCAATTCTTCGAATGGCATGTTGCAGCCGATGGCTCGCACTGGAACCGACTCAAGAACGCAGCCCCGGAGCTGAGCAAGGCGGGAATCGATGCGGTATGGATTCCTCCGGTGACAAAAGCTACGTCCGCAGAGGACAATGGCTACGGCATATACGATCTCTATGATCTGGGAGAGTTCGATCAGAAAGGAACGGTTCGCACGAAATATGGAACCAAGCAGGAATTGATTGATGCCATCGCGGCCTGCCACAAGCACGGAATTGCCGTCTATGTCGATCTAGTCATGAACCATAAGGCGGGCGCAGATGAAACCGAGCGGTTTCGGGTGGTACAGGTCGACGAGATGGATCGGACCAAGGATATATCAAAGCCATTCGAGATTGAGGGTTGGACCAAATTCACATTCCCCGGCCGAGGGGATCAATACTCCTCGTTCCAGTGGAATTTCACTCATTTTAACGGTACCGATTACGACGAAATCAGCAAACGTTCCGGCATTTACCGGATCGTCGGCGAGAACAAATCATGGAGCGATAACGTTGACAATGAATTCGGCAATTACGACTACCTGATGTTTGCCAACCTTGATTACAGCCATCCGGATGTACGCAAGGAAATGCTCGCATGGGGCAAGTGGCTGGTGGATACGCTGCAGTGCAGCGGATTCCGGCTGGATGCGATCAAGCATATTAACCATGACTTCATTAAAGAATTTGCCACTGCCATGAAGAAAAAGCGCGGAGATGATTTTTACATCGTGGGCGAGTTTTGGAATCCCGAGCTTCAGGATTGCCGAGACTTTCTGGATACGGTGGATTACAGGATCGATCTGTTTGACGTGTCTCTTCATTATAAACTCCAGGCGGCTTCCAAAGCCGGCCGTTCCTTCGACCTGCGGACGATCTTTGACGATACGCTTGTCCAATCGCACCCGATGAATGCTGTCACGTTTGTGGACAATCACGACTCGCAGCCGCAGGAATCGCTGGAATCCTGGGTGGAGGATTGGTTCAAGCAGAGCGCTTATGCGTTGATCCTGCTGCGAAAGGACGGTTATCCTTCCGTCTTCTATGGCGATTATTACGGAATCGGCGGCGAGAAACCCATTCCCGGCAAAAAGGAAGCGATTGACCCGCTGCTGTATGCCAGAGCGAATCGGGCGTATGGCCAGCAGGACGATTATTTTGACCACCCGAATACGATCGGCTGGGTCCGCCGCGGCATCCCGGAAATCGAGTTTTCCGGCTGCGCGGTGGTCATCGCCAATGGCGAAGCCGGGGATAAGCGGATGTTTGTCGGCGAGCATCGAGCCGGGGAGATATGGATGGATCTGACCCGTACACGGCAGGATCGGATTACGATCGGCAAGGATGGGTTCGCTCTTTTTCCGGTGAACGGCGGCAGCGTGTCCGTCTGGGCTCACCCGGATATTCCTGTAGAAGCGTAAACAGCAGCATTTTACACAATCAAAAAAACCGGAAGGATCGGTTTCACCAGACACTGGCAGTCCTAATAAATAGGAAAGCACCTGGCGCAAACTCTCATCCTTCCGGTTATTCGCGTTAGCGGCCACGTACCGATCAGCCTTTAACCTGAAAACGACGGCGCAGGCCTTCGCCTAACAGGTTGAACGTGATGATTAACAGCATCATGGCAAATGCGGGATACACAACGAATTGAAACTTCCCTAACCATATGTCCGCTCGATGCTTGGACAGAATGGTCGCCCAGTTATACCCGGTCTCCACGAATTCCATGACATAATAATTAACTTCCTTCCATTCATGACCGAGGAAGATGTTCACGATGGCAAGCTGGCCGAGCAGGAGCATGACCTTCCCCATATCCAAGCAGAAGTTGACGATCACCTCGGGGAACAAGACCGGAATATAATAATTCTTTGTCAACGTTCTCGTCCGAAGTCCTAACGCGGTTCCGGCCTCCATGTAAGGCTCACTTGCCATTTTGTGGGCCTGCTGCTGTATCGTAATCGCAACCCGCCCGGCCTCAACGCCGGCCAGAATCAGAATGGCCCAGCCCATCCGCTGCTGGGAGAAGAGAAAGAATGGCAGCGCAAGCAGCAGAGCCGAAGCGAAGACCGGCGGCAAATAGGAGCACAGCTGGTTCCAGAAGGTAATGAACCGGTGGACGAAGCCTTTTTTCTTACGGGCGATCAATCCCAGGGGCACGCCTATCGCATATCGAACAGCCGTAATCCCCAGCACAAGCAGGATCGTATCCTTGGCGGTCACAACCAGCTTGCTCAGATTATCGACCCCCTTCTTATCCGATCCCAGCCAGTTCTTCGAAGAAGGCTTATAGGGCGGAAGCGTCAGCTTCTGCTTCCCGTCCTTCATCACCCATCTGGAGGTTTCCTGTTTCAAATCCTTGTCGATAAAGGGCATATACGGCCCCGCCAGCATAACAAAAACAAAGAAGGCAAGCAGCGTGCCGCCAATCCATAAAGGGACATTCTTCAAATCGACTCACCTCATTTCTGATCGGGGATCAAAGTACTTGCGTGCCGATTGACTGATCCATTGGACGATCATGAACAGCACCATGAAGGAAAATGCGATATAAATAATGACACCCGGTTCATAATTGCCGCCGGTGCCGCTGAACGTATTGAAATCCAGTGCCAGAAACAATCTCCACGCCGCCCCCGGATAGTTGCGGTAATATTCCACCACGAGCAGGTTGGACAAGATGAAGACGAGCAGGCCCGGAAGATGGGTCAGGATGGTCGCGATACCGTTGCGCAGCATATGTTTGTATACGACTTTTCGGTCACTCAGCCCTTTGGCTTTAGCCAGCAGTATGTATAACTTGCCTTCCTGCGCAAGCAGAGAAGCCGACGTGATTCGGGCAATGAAGAAAATCGGGTAAATCGACACGAGCAGCGAAGGCAGCACGAAGGCCTCCCAGCCGTCAACCGCAAAATAGCGGACAGCCGGTACATGCTTAATCAGCACCCACTGGGCGATCAGCATCAGGAAAAAATCCGGAACGGATTGGAACAGCCATGTGGTCCAATGCCCCAGCACACTGAATTTGGTCTTGGACAATTTATAGTCGAGGACTCCCTTCAGAATGCCGAACACAAATCCAAGGATTAAAGCGGATACAATAACCAGCAGGCTTTTGCCGACGGCCCCAAAAGCGGCCGCTTCCGAGGACTGACCGATATATCGCGTTTCTCCCAGCGTCCCGTTCTGAATGGCGGCAACAAAAAAATCGCGAATATACGTAACATACTCACCCAGATCAAAGGAATAATTCGTCACCCACAAATTGCTGTCCAGCGACAGATTCAAATCCCTCGGAACCAGAACAATGAGGACGATGAACATAAAAGCCAGCAGGCTGGTCACCGTCGTTTTGAGCATTTGTGTTTTTAATCTCATACCGTCCTCCCACACATGATTTCAGCAGTACCCCTTTTGGTTCATTCGATAAGCACTTATTCTACTACTATCATACATCTCCTAAATAAGTCCAGATGAAAATACAAAATTTTACTTTTTATACTTCCGCATCATGTATTACACTCCAGCTTTTGTCATACAAATAGCATATAATTGCCGCTGCCGTTTCTAGCAAATTGCAATCTACAGCGAAAGAATATACTCTGATTGTATATACATCTCATTGGAGGAGGTTCTACGGCGATGTCCATCTATGAATATGAAGTAAAAACGATACGCGGCGAGTCCCAAACGCTGGAGTCTTATAAAGGCGACGTCATGCTCATTGTCAATACAGCAACCAAATGCGGCTTTGCTCCTCAATTCGACGGCCTGGAGAAGCTGCACCAAGCCTACCGCGATCAAGGATTGGCCGTTCTCGGTTTCCCCAGCAGTCAGTTCATGAATCAAGAGCTGGAGGAGGACTCCGCGATCGAGGAGGCCTGCAAGCTCAATCATGGCGTCACCTTCCCCTTATTCTCCAAAATTGATGTGAACGGCACAAGTGCCCATCCGCTCTACAGGCATCTGACGAGTGAAGCGCCCGGCGCACTCGGCATTAAAGCGATTAAATGGAACTTCACCAAGTTTCTTGTGGACCGCAGCGGCAAGGTGGTCAAGCGCTTTGCGCCAACGGATACTCCGGAAAAAATAGAAGAGGATATCAAGAAGCTGTTATAAATGCAGGGAGCCATTCGGATAAAAAAAGGGCTTGCCCGAGGTCCATCGACCTTGGGCAAGCCCTTTATGTTATGTGGTTCGGCATCGTCCATGCTTTGCCGTTGCATCCTTTGTATGCTGGTTCCTCGGTCAACTCCCTTCGGGAGAGGCGGGCTGTAGGATCTTATACCGTGTGCGGCAGCTCGCGCACCCAGACGGTCATTTCATTCTCGCCGCGGTTGCCCCATAAATAGTACGGAATGGCCTTTAATGATGCGGGAAGCCTCTTTTTCGGAGAGGAACGATACAGTTCATCGCCCCAATCATCAGACTCTTCAAGCCATCCCTCCCCTTCAATGACAACGGCTCCGCCAAGAAGATCCGGATCGAATCGGGAATGAAGCTTCGGATCGCCTGCGAGCGACAGCGAGGATACCGGCGCTCCATGATCGACGCTCTCCAAGCAATATACCAGCGGCCCGCGCTGAATCGCGGCCTTGCCGGCATTCCCCCGTATGTTGGGATTGGCTCTTACTTGATGGATCTCCATGGAGAATGCCAATTCCACGGTATCTCTCGGTGCCCACACTCTCTTCACGTAGGCATAGCCGTCTTGGGTAATATCCTCCACGGTCACCTCTTGCCCGTTCACCCGCATAACGGCTTTGCCGCGCGACCAGTCCGGAATGCGAAGAGCGACGGTCCACTCGGCTGCCTGCTCAGGCTGAATCGTAAGCGTAACATTCCCATCCCATGGCAGCGCGCTGGTCTGGGTTACCTTCACTGGCACGTTCCCGAGACGGACCTCGGCTTCGCCTCCAATGTACAGATGGGTATACAGCGTATCGTCATTCATCGTATACACGTATTCACCCAGCGACGACAGCAGTCTCGCCACATTCGGCGGGCAGCAGGCGCATGCGAACCAGCCCGGCCGAACCGGCTTCACATGGAACTTGCCCGGATTATGACGGCAGGCCGTAGGCCATACCTCAAGCGGATTCACATAGAAGAAATGACGCCCGTCCTGAGCCATGCTGCCAATGACCGTGTTGAACAGCGCGCGCTCCATCACGTCCGCATACTCCGATTTGGGTGACAGCTGCAGCATGCGCTGGGCAAAAAAGATCAGCCCGATGGATGCGCAGGTCTCCGAGTATACGGTATCGTTCGGCAGGTCATAATCCGTGGTAAACGCCTCGCCGTGATGGGTGGAGCCGATCCCGCCGGTAATGTACATCTGTTTACGGACCATGTTATGCCACAGATTAACGCAAGCCTCAAGCAGAGCAGGGTCTTTCGTTCTGGCAGCTAAATCGGCCATCGCCGTATACATGTAAACCGCGCGGACCGAATGCCCGACCGCCTCCTTCTGTTCCCTGACCGGCAGGTGGCTCTGATGATAAGCCAAATGCGGCGGATGCAGTACAGAGCGGTAGAATGACTTCTGCCCTCGCTGTTCCCACTCCTGAAGAAAGAAGTGGGGTTCCGTCCCGCGCTCATCTATAAAATACTGACTCAGACTCAAATATCTCGGCTCCTGGGTTACCTCGTACAATTTGACCAGTGCCAGCTCAATCTCCTGATGGCCGTCGAACCCATGGATTTTGCCATCCTCGGGTCCAAAGACGGTATCGATGTAATCCGCCAAGCGGCATACCACGTCCAGCAGTTTCCGCTTGCCCGTCGCCCGGTAATGCGCAACTCCGGCTTCAATCATATGGCCGGCGCAGTACAGCTCATGGCAATCCGTCAGATTGGTCCAGCGCTTCTCCGGCTCCTTCACCGTAAAATATGTATTCAGATAGCCATCCGGCTGCTGGGCAGCGGCCACAAGATCGATCAGCTCATCGACCTGCTCCTCCAGCTTCGGATCCGGATGAATGGCAAGCGAATAAGCCGCAGCCTCAAGCCATTTGGCGACATCGCTGTCTTGAAATACCATACCGCCAAATTCCCCCTCCTCCCTGCCGGCAGCAATTCGAAAATTGGACACGCCATAACTCGGTTCCACGCCCGGAATTCGATCATGGAGGGCTTCATACTGGTATGGGATCACCACTTCCCTTACCAGCTCTATGTAACGGGACCAGAAAGGGTCCGTCAGTTTCACTTGCTTAAGGGGGACGGCAGCTGAACGCGAAGTAAGAGTTATCATCTTGGATATACACTCCTTTGGGATTCGAATGATAAAGCCTCGACACTTCCCATTCTACGTTCTATGATAGGATGAAAACGATAACAGAAATGACCTAATTTCTTATACGATTTCACACTTCCCTGGAGGGGTTACCATGACAGAACGGAGCGTTCTTTCCATTCCTTCACCGCCGCTCCCCTACTTCCTTGAATCCGGAAAAACGCATTATATGCCGGGCGAGTCTCATCCCAACCGGAGAAACCTTGGCGTCTACGATCTCATCCTGGTTCAATGCGGCTGCTTGTTCCTGGGCGAGGAAGATATGCAGTGGGCGCTTGGCGCAGGGGATTGCGTTGTATTATTACCGGATGCATACCATTACGCCGTACAGGGGGGCCAGGAGGAAACCTCCTTTTATTGGCTGCATTTTCAGACAGCAGCATCAAGCGCAGCCGGCGATGATTCGATCTCACACAACATAAAGCTGCCAAAGCATGGCCCTATCCCTTATCCGGAGCAAGCCTATCAGCTGTTCGATTCCCTGCACCTGCTGGCAACGGAACCGAGGTCCACGGCATTTTGGCGCGAACAGACGCTGTTTATCGAGCTGCTGGAGCTGCTGGACCCGTCGAGATCGGATCAGGAACAATCGCGGGTACGCAAAGTCGCGGAGCAGGTTGAGTCCTATATCAAAATGCATTATCGTGAGCCCATCAGCAACGCACGTTTATCGTCCGACTTGCATTTCCACTACAACTACCTGACGCGCTGCATGAAGGAATCGCACGGCGTAACGCCTACGGAATACCTGCTTCAATACCGCCTGGACCAGGCCAAGCGGCTGCTGCTGACCACCCAGTGGTCCATGGCTCGAATCGCGGAGCATGTGGGATTTCAATATCCGCCCTATTTCTCCCGCCGCTTCTCCGCACGTTTCGGCCTATCGCCGCTGCAATTCCGAAAGCAGTACACGGAGTAAGCCGCGGCATGGGATTTGGGGCTCCGCATTGTTATATTCTTCCGTTCGGGTGGCGGTGAGGGTGAGGGACAGCACGGCTCTTGATTGAGAGCATCGAGCTGGGCAATGCCTTCCTTGCGGCTCAGCGTAAAAAGGGACAGGCCCCTTCCGGGCCCGTCCCTATACCTGAATCACCTGCTCAAGACTACGCTTCGCTTGGCAGGTTAAGCTGCCAGGATACGCCGAACTTGTCCGCGATCCAGCCGAACTTTTGGCTGAATCCATAGTTGTCCAGCGGCATCATCGCACCTCCGCCATCGATTAGTGCTCCGTACACCTTCTCGATCTCGGCTTCGGATTCGCAAGTCAGATAGATGGAGAAGGAAGGCGTGAACGTAAACTCATGCTTCACGTTGCTGTCGATGCACATGAACGTTTGTCCCTTCAACGAAAAGGTGGCATGCATGACGCTTCCCTCGGCTCCCGGCTGATCGGGGCCATAACGGGTAATGCTGATGATTTCGGAATCCTCAATAATGGAAATGTAATGGTTCATGGCTTCTTCCGCGTTGCCCTGAAACATTAAAAACGGGGTCACACTCTTCATCGATACACACGCTCCCTTATTCATTGGTTTAGGATGGATAGTTTATCTTCCCTGTCTCTAACAGCTGCTTCAGCCCCTCAAACATATAACCCCAACCATGCTCGGTTTGGTCATGGTATTCGGTCAGCGCTTTCTCAATATCCTCTGCGGTCCAGTCTTCCTCATGAGGGACAACGATCTCCTGGGAGAACGTCATTTCGCATCCTGCGTCCACGGCTTTGAACTCCACCGTAATGCGGTCCACAGTGTCGCTGAACTGGGGCATCTTGAAGGTGAGCACCAGCTTGCGCGGCCGGTCTATGACCAGATACTCTCCAATGGCCCGGTACTCCTTGCCTTCCCGCACATCAACAATCTCCCAGGTTCCGCCCACGCGCGGATCGTTACGGGCGATTTTGTTCGTCGCTTCCAGCGTAAACAACCATTTACGCATCATGTCCGGGTTTAACCAGGCATCAAATACTCTTTCCGGTGCTACCTCAAATTGACGTTTCATGACCAGCGTGGTTGTAGAGGCATTCTCCAATGTCAATCATCCTTCTCTTATCAAAAGTGGTATTGCGTCTATTTCCCTACGTTACTCATCGTTGTCCAGGATGTTCAGCGGTATTCCTAAGGATTCTTCTAGTGCTCCTCCCTCTTCGCTTTGTTCAGCTCGCGTTCAAGCACATCAAATTGCCGGGTCCAGAATCGTTCGTAGAATTGCAGCCATTCCAGCGCCCTGGACATGACACTCGGGTTCAGACGGCAGGTATGCGTCCGTCCATGGATGGACCGTTCGAGCAGGCCGGAGCGCTCCAGCACCTTGATATGCTTGGAGGCTGCCGCAAGCGACATGTCAAACGGTTCAGCCAACTCAGATACCGTCCGTTCCTGCGATGCGATCATGCGCACCATCTCTCTTCGGGTCGGGTCAGCCAGTGCATGGAAAATGTGATCCAGTTGTTCTTCATTATTTTGTTCAACCATATGGTTAACTATAATGGAACCATTTTATAAAGTCAACCAATCGGTTGAATATAGTGCAAAAAAAATCAGGCCCTTCGTTTAAAGAGCCTGGCAATAGATTTTTCGAATAATGCGGCAGCATCCCGCTTCGGCAGCGGATCAGAGGGAACGCCCACCTTTTTATCCGATAACCTCATCCAGCAGCCGCTCCAGCTCGCCATAACTCGCCACGGTATGCTGCGGTTGATGCTCCGATTCCGGCCCAACGCTCCGGTGATTGAACCAAATCACATGCCAGCCTGCAGCCAATGCGCCAACCACATCATTGCGCCACGAATCGCCGATGTAATAGGAGCTCTTCGGCTCCGTGCCGGTCAGCCGGTTCACATGGTGGAATATCCGTGGATCAGGCTTGTCCCAGCCCACCGCACCGGATACGAACAACCGCTCCTCCGGTATGAGGTCACCCAGCTGCATAGCCGCGATTTTGTTCATCTGGTGTTCTGCCGGACCATTGGTGATCAAGCCAACGACATGCCCGGCATCCGTCAATTTCTTAAGAAGCTCCCGGGCGCCTTCAAACATCGTGATGTTATACTGCCGCTCCAGGTAGGCTTGCTGTACGGTTTCCGCCTCCTCAAGGGTCAGCCCTACGCCGAATTCAGCCAGCGCTAACTGGAACCGACGTCTGCGCATATCCTCAACCGCTTCCCCGTATGCCGCCGTGCCAGCCCCTCCGAGCTCTACAGACAGCTTGTCGCTGTAATAACGCATCCGGTGATAAGCGGCTTCATATGGAAACGTGCCATCAGGGCGGGCAACCTTCTGAACGGCATCGCGAAAAGGCGCCAGATGGTCATACAATGTATCATCCACATCGAAGAAGATTCCCTTCGGTGATATTGGTGTCTTCATACGCATCCCTCTTCCTCATTCGCTCTCTCTATTGTACCCGCATCGGCACTACCCGGGTCAAGCCTATCTGTTAATAAGTTCCTTTCCTATGATATGATGGAATTAGAGCGGCAGGGCACATCAACTGGAGCATGAATCCTGACTCGCAGCAGCCAAGACCTCCAATTGCAAGGCCCGATTTATGTACCCGGATAAGGAGATGAATAATGATGACCAAGGATATGACCGAAGTGTGGAGTAAGGATTTCGTTCCCGAGGGCAACCGTGCCAGCAACGTGGACCGTTTCACCGGCTTTGAGGATACCTATGACCAGCATCGCCCCGAAGCTCCCCAGGAGGTTGTCGCCCTGCTGACAGGCTATTTGGAGCGCAAGCCCTCTCTCGTTGTCGACTTGGGATGCGGAACGGGACTATCCTCGTTTGCATGGAAAGACGCAGCGGACCAGATCATCGGCGTTGAGCCGAATGACGATATGCGGGGCAAGGCCATGGCCAAACTGCAGTCGCTGCAGGAAGAGGCTGACGACAGCCACGGCGCGCAGCTTGCCGACATCAGGTTTGTCTCCGGCTATTCGAACCAATTGGCGCTCCCGGATCAGTCCGTGGACATCATCACCTGTTCCCAATCCTTTCACTGGATGGACCCGGCCAGCACGTTGAAGGAGGTTTCCCGCGTTCTGCGTGAGGAAGGGATATTCGCGGTATATGATTGTGATTGGCCGCCGAGCCTGACCTGGAAGGTCGAGCAATCCTACCATGAGCTGATTGAATGGGCAGAGGCCACCATCGACCGCAATGTGGAGGCACAGGAAAAGGCCTATAAAGGGAATAAGAACGAGCATCTGAAGCATATCCGGGAGAGCGGAGTGTTCCGGTTTTCCAAGGAGATCGTATTCCATCATATAGAGCCGTTCACCGCCGAACGATATACCGGCCTTGCCGTCAGTCAAGGCGGTATCCAGACCGTGTTCAAGCTGAAACAAACCGAATTGAACGATAAAATCGCACAGTTCCATGCGCTGGTCGAGGAGCACTTCCAAGGGCGGACACTTCCCGTTATGCTCAGCTACCGCATGCGGCTTGGCATTAAATAAAGCAAGAAGCATCGAAAGGGATAATCCCGAGGTATGAAGCGTCACCCCGGCTCGCGGGTACGAATCTCATCCGGGGCCACATGGGCAATGGCCTGCATCGTCTCGAATCGGCCGCTTGAGCCGACTTTGCCGGATAGCAGGGTGCCGAGAATACCGCCAGCGAAACCAATCGGAATGGACACGATACCCGGATGCTTGAGCGGGAAAATCGCTTCCGCCCGGATCCAGCCGGCCCCGGGATCCATCACGTTAGGCCCCACGGCCATGAGCAGCAAGGAGGATACCAATCCGGCCGCAATGCTCGACATGGCCCCATATGTATTAAATCTCCGCCAAAATAGCGTGAACAGCAGCACCGGCAGATTAGCCGAGGCCGCCACCGCGAACGCAAACGAAACAAGAAATGCCACATTCAGCTTCTGCGCGCCGAGGGCGAGCACAATCGAAGCAGTGCCAACCCCAATGGCCGAAAGCTTGGCCACTCTCATCTGCTGCGCCTCGGTCGCCCGTCCTCTGCGGAAAATGCTGCTATAGACGTCATGCGCAAATGCGGAGGATGCCGTCAGCACAAGCCCCGAGATCACGGCCAATATGGTTGCGAAAGCAACGGCCGATACAAAGGCCATTAAGAATTCACCACCCAATGCGCTTGCGAGAAGCGGCGCCGCCAGCTCAACCCGTTCCGACAAAACGGACCAATCGACGAAGGCAGCCGCCCCAAAACCAAGAAAAATGGTCATGGCATAAAAGATGCCGATCGTGAACGTTGCGGTTTTGACCGAAGAACGGACCGTACGCGGGTCTTTTACCGTGTAGAAGCGCGCAATAATATGCGGAAGTCCCGCTGTCCCTAACACCAGCGCCATATTAAACGACAGCATGTCGAGCGGGTGGTCGAACATATTACCCGCCATCAGAAACCGCTCCTGCAATGGGGTCGCCCGCTTCATGGATTCGAATAAACCAACCAGATCCCAATCGAACCTAGCCAACACGATGAGACTCACGATAAAGGTGCTGCTCACCAGCAATATGGACTTGACGATCTGCACCCAGGAAGTCGCAAGCATGCCGCCGAACGTGACGTAAATGGTCATTAGGCCTCCGACCAGCACGATGGCGAGCGACGTTTCCAGCCCGAACAGCAAATGCACGAGCCACCCGGCACCGACGAGCTGGGCAATCATGTAGAAGACCGTAATCATCATGTTGTTGACGGCTATACATCCGCGCAGCCGTTTCTCGCTGAACCGGACCGCCACCGCATCCGCCATCGTATACCTGCCCAGGTTATGAAGCGGCTCGGCTATGATGTACTGCACGATCACATAGGAGGCAAGAAAGCCGATCGAATAGAAAAAGCCGTCGAAGCCGTACACCGCAATGGAGCCCGCGATGCCAAGGAAGGACGCCGCGCTCATATAGTCACCGGAAATGGCCAAGCCGTTTTGCAGCCCGCTCAGACGATTGCCCGCTGCATAGAAATCATTCGTGCTCGTGGTCCGCCTGGCAGCATAATACGTAATCATTAACGTGCCGACCACAATCGCCAGAAAAAAAACGATGCCGGATATGTTCATTTGCATGCCTCCTTCCGCTTCAGCCTGAAAGTCATGTTATATCTTTATTTTACGATAAAATGACAAAAAAGGGCGATCCCCCTTGCTGCCAAGCAGCTGGATACACCCTTTTTGGTCAAAGAATCGAATCCGGATTACGCGCCCGTATTGGCCTTGACCAGCACTTCGGCATACTTCGCTTCATCCTTGGAAGAGGATAACAGCGTGCCGATATAAGCTGCCAGAAAGCCAAGCGGAATAGAGATGATGCCCGGGTTGCTCATCGGAAAGATCGGATCGCCAATCAAAATTGCCTTTCCGGCCGGATCCCATATATTCGGACTAAGCGCCACAAGAATCACCGTGCTGATCAGCCCGGTCAGCATCCCGGTCACTGCGCCTGTCGTATTAAACCTCTTCCAGAACACCGTGAACAGGATGACCGGTAAATTCGCGCTGGCCGCAACGGCGAAAGCGAGCGAGACAAGGAATGCTACGTTCATCTTCTGAGCGAACAGCGCGAGCAGAATGGAGACAATGGATACGCCAATCGATGCGTACCGTGCCATCTTCAGCTGCTCCTTCTCCGACGATTCACCGCGGCGCACGATTTGGCCGTAGAAATCATGGGCGAAGGCGGATGCCGCGGACAGCACAAGCCCCGTCACCACGGCGAGGATTGTCGCGAACGCAACCGCCGAGATGAGCGCGAACAGGAAATCGCCGCCAATCGCTTTGGCCAGGAGCGGGGCAGCCATGTTACCCGCTTTATCGACCTCGGTAATATCCGCCGCGCCTACAAAGGCGGCAGCCCCAAAACCGAGAAAGATCGTCATGACATAGAAGATGCCGATAATCCAGGTAGCGTATACCACGGAGCTGCGTGCCGTCTTGGCGTCCTTAACGGTAAAGAAACGGGTCAAAATATGCGGCAGACCTGCCGTGCCGAGTACGAGCGCAAGATTGAGCGACAGCGTCTCCAGCGGGATTTTGTATTTATTCCCCGGGTTCAGGAATGCCTCCTGCAGCGGCGTAGCCGTCTTCATATGATGGAACATCTGGGTCAGGCTGAAATCGAATTTGGCGAATACGATCAGCGAGATGATGAACGTGCCGGCCATGAGCAGCACGGCCTTCGAGATTTGAACCCAACTCGTGGCATGCATGCCGCCGAAGACAACATAGATCGTCATGAGCACGCCGACAATCAGCACGGACGTGACATAGTCCAGTCCCAACAAAAGCTTAATCAGTGCGCCTGCCCCAACCAGCTGCGCGATCATGTAGAAGATGGAGATGGAAATCGTATTCAGCGCTGCAACGCCGCGCACTTTCTTGTCGGAGAAACGAGCGGCAATCATATCCGCCACCGTATACTTCCCGAGGTTCCGAAGCGGCTCGGCGACAAGGTACAGCACCACCAGATAAGCTACAAGGAAACCGATGCTATAAAAGAATCCGTCAAAGCCGACTAACGCGATCGAGCCTGCGATGCCAAGGAAGGAGGCAGCAGACATATAGTCGCCGGCAATGGCTGTCCCATTCTGCCAGCCCTTGAGCCCTCCGCCTGCCGTATAGAAATCGCTGGTGTTGGTTGTTTTCTTGGCAGCGTAATACGTTATGATCAGCGTGAGCAATACAATTCCGCAAAACAACGCGATAGCCATAGTCGATTACGCCCCCATATCCTTTTTAATATCGTCTACCATACGATCGAACTGGGCCGCCTTGCGGGAGTACAGGATGCACAAGACCCATGTCATGACAAACTGCGCGAATGCAAATACCCATGCCCACGTGATCGGGCCGATCGCAGGGTGGTTCAACACGTCGGTGTACGAAGTGAGAATCGGCAGCGCAAAGTAAAACAGAAGAAAAAAGACGGTCATCGGAATAATGAACCGTTTCTTGCGGGAGAGCAGTGTTTTGAATTTTTCAGAATGCCATACTTCGGTATAGCCTTTTTCTTCCATTTCCTTTCCCTCCATTAACGATCAGGATTCTATGGCGTCTCCCATGAATGAAAGCGCTTTAGAATGATTATATACAGGAGGATTGCCCGCGACCACAGCTCCTGCGCGAAACGTCCGATAGGGTGTGCGAAAGGACGGATATGCCGCCTGAACCGGGAGACCATCACCGTCCTTCCGCGCTTCCCCCTATGCCTCCCTAAGCAACCGGAACAAATCCCGGGCGGCTTCCCGCGACAAGGGAATCATCGTCCGCTGCTCATCCTTTAGCACAATATTGTAAGCGCCGTTCTGCCAAGGGGACAGCTCTGCAATCCGGTTCACGTTAACCAGGTAACTGCGATGAGGACGAAAGAACGAGTAACCTGCCAGCTTCTCCTCCAGCTCCTGCAGCGTGCTCTTGCTCGTAATCCGCTGGCCTTCCGCCGTCCAGATGCGGATGACCCGCTCCTCGCGCACCGCGTACAGTATCGCCTCGGGATCGACGAGCACATGCTTGTCCCCATCATCGAACAGCAGCTTTCCGCGCATGCTGCGGGCAGCAGCCTCAGTGGAAGGATACGAGGCTGCCTGTGGGACGACATCATAAGCTTCCTGCTTTTGCGGGGTTTGCCCTTCATGAACCCTGCTGCGTATTCGCTGCAGGGTTTCCTTTAATCGCATATGGCTGTAAGGCTTCAACAGATAATCAATCGCATTCAGACCAAACGCCTCGACAGCATACTCGTCATAGGCTGTCGTAAATACAATGAAGGGCGAGATCGGGGAGGCTTTCAGCATTCGCGCAGCCTGCAACCCTTCAAGCTCCGGCATATGAACGTCGAGAAAGACGACATCAGGCTGCCGTAAGGGAACCAGCTCAAGCAGTTCCCGGCCGTTTGCGGCATGAGGAAGCAGCTCGATATCAGGCTCCTGTTCCAGCAGGTAAGCCAGCTCCTCCCTTGCCAATCGTTCGTCTTCGGCTATCATCGCTTTAATTCGCTTCACGGTACCGGCTCCCTTCCGATAGACTGCAGGGGATGCTGAAGGATATGCTGCATCCGCCCTCTGCAAGATTTTCTACGATGAGTCTGGCCTCCTTGCCAAACATGCTGATTAAACGCTGATTGATATTGTAAATGCCGTTTCCCGTACCCTCGCTGCCGATGATCGGCTGTTCGCCGAGACTGTCCAGCACCTCAGGCGAGATGCCTGCCCCGTTGTCCCGCAGTTGTACAACCGCCAGATCGCCCGCACGCTTTAGGGTCAGCTGGATGATGCCCCCGCTCGCCTTATCGCGCAAGCCGTGTTTAATGCTGTTCTCCACCAGCATTTGCAGCGTTGCAGGCGGAATCATAAGCTCGCCAAGCACCGGATCCAGCTGGCATTCAAACGTGAACTGATCTTCGAACCGGATTTGAATAATGTCCAGATAAGCATTCAACAGCTCCATTTCCTCACGAATGGTCGTTCTGCGGGAGGCCATGACCTTGACGTTCAAGCGCATGAACGCCCCCAGCTGCATCGTGGCATGCCTTGCCAGCAGCGGATCGCTCCGGATCAACGAATGGATCGCGTTGAGCGTATTGAACAGAAAATGCGGATTGATCTGCGCCTGCAGAAGCTTCAGCTCCGCCTCTTTCATTAAATGGCTCATCTTCTCGTGAGCCGTGGCCCCGAGCTGATAGGAAATGAGCTGTCCAAGCCCTTGGGCCATCACCAGCTCGACGCGCCGAATATCCTGGGGCCGCTTGAAATAGAACTGAATGACGCCTACGATCTCGTGACCCTCGATCATCGGGACAAGAATGGCGGCGCCGAGCGCCGGATGACGAGGCTGAATATCTTCCGCATTCTCTATGATCCGAAGCTCGCCGGTCGCAATGACATTCTTGGTCAAGTCGGATGTGATCTCTTCTCCGGGATCAATGGTACGGCTGGCGGCACCGGCATGGGCCAGGAACCGCTCCGTATCCGTAATGGCGACGGCCGTTGTTTTCAGCTCGCGCAGCAGCAAGGTGGCCACGGCCTGAGCCGTTCGGTACGTTAAGCCCTGCTTCAGATGGGGCAGCGCCGCTTCCGCGATATGGAATGCCTTCTCCGTCTCGTACGCGGCTGCCCGCTCCTCCTCGGTGAGCGCAACGCGCAGCATCGTCGTGAAGATCGCAATGGATATGCTGTTAGTCAGCACCATCGGCAGACCGATCAGGTTGACCAGCTCAACCGCGCGGTCCGGCTCATCCGCACAGATCAAAATAACTCCCATGTGCAGGATCGGGGCGAACATGCCGACGAATAACGCTTTTGCCGGCGAGATCACCCGCTCCTGCGAGAAGAATCGGGCTACGCCCCCGGCCAGGGCGCCCGTAAGCGGTACGGCGATCGCTCCTGCCAGCCCCGTGTAGCCCCCGATATACAGGAGATGGGCGCCTGCCAGAAGTCCGCCCCCGATGCCAACGCGGGGCCCGCCAATCAGCCCGCCAATCACAACGCCGACCAGGGCGGAATGGGCCAGAGCCTGCTCCTCCGTCAGCCGCATCAGCCAGAAGGAGGAGCTTGATTCGCCATTCTCCACGACAACGCCTGCATACACCCCGAGGATGCCGAAGAGGCCAAACAGACAAGAATAGATGAACATCCGCGTGCCGGACATCTCTTTGCGGTCCAGCAATTGGCGGAACAGAGGAATTCTCGTCAGTATAAACGTCAGGATGAGCAGCATGCCCATCCGTTCGAACAGATGCAGCGTCAACTCCTGCATGGACATCCCTCTTCTTTGATGGACTAGGAATCTTCATCTGACGGTCAGTGTACGATATCGATAGATTGAATAGAATTGAATGCGGTTTCATTTCATGCAGTAAAGATTATATAGCACAGCGAGGATTTGGACAATAAAAAGGAATAACATGAAACTTATGTAAAAATATTCACGCAGGGGACATATCCTTTAGTGCACACAAAAAAAACGTATCCCCCGCAGTTAAGCGAAAGATACGGCCAGTAAGCAGCTGCAAGCCAAACCATCCGAATCTGTTCAGCATCCTGATGTGTTAGTTAGGTCTCTCTAAATCGCAAGAT
Organism: Paenibacillus sp. FSL W7-1332; assembly: GCF_037969785.1. NCBI lineage: Bacteria > Bacillati > Bacillota > Bacilli > Caryophanales > Paenibacillaceae > Paenibacillus > Paenibacillus sp. FSL W7-1332. The sequence goes on from NZ_CP150209.1 coordinate 7,156,767, forward strand.
CCTACGATGAGCCGGTCGAATTGGGTTTTCCGGCTCTTCTCCGGGTTATCGACCATTTCCGGATGACCTGATTGGTCACCTCCGATAGCAGCAAACCCAGCGCGATGGCGCCTGAAATCATGAACGCTTGCGCCCCCAGCTGGACGGCCTGGTCGAATTGATTCTGGGCTACATGGCGAAGGGCATTATAGGCAACACCGCCCGGTACAAGCGGAATAATCCCTGACACGCTGAACACGATAATGGGAGTCTTGTATTTTTTGGCGAAAAAATGGCTGATCATCGTCACGCAAAAAGCCGCAAATACGGTAGCCGTCACCGGCTCAACCATCATGTTCTGCAGCAGGATGTAGAGCAGCCAGCCCACCATGCCCGCAAACCCGCACTGCAGCAGTGCTTTTTTGGGTACGTTAAATAGGATCCCGAAGGCCGCCGAAGCAACGAAACTCGTGATGAGCTGCTGTATATAAAAGGTTGCCACCATCTTCACCTCCACTCACTCATCTCTTAGAATGACAACGTAAACGCAATACCTGCACCGATGGCAAAGGACGTAACAAATGCCTCCGCGCCTTTGGACAAGCCGGATATCAAATGCCCCGCCATCAGATCGCGGATAGCATTCGTGATCAGCAAGCCCGGTACCAGCGGCATCACGGAACTGATAATGATCGTATCCAGCTGATGGCCGAGTCCGTATCTGACCATCCATACGGAGGTTATGCCGATGACCAGCGCTCCCGAGAATTCGGCGAAGAATCGCACCGGTATGACCCGATGCATGAATACAAAGCAGGAGAAGCCAAGACCGCCCGCTATGGCCGCCGGTACGAAATCCGGCCAGATGCCGCGAAACATAATGAGAAAGCAGCCGCTTGCGATCGCGGACAGGAGAATCAACAGCCATGTCGGATAAATCGCCTGTTCATGCTCGATTTTCTCAAGCGCCTTGTGTGCCTCTTCAATCGTCAGCTCACCGAGGCTTATGCTCCGAGACACGCTGTTGACCTGATGGATCTTATCGAGATTGGTTGTCCGATCCGAAATACGAATGAGCCGCGTAATATGCTGAGGCTCCTCCACTGAGAAGATAATCCCGGTCGGAGTCATATAGCTGTGGCTGTTCCCTACGCCGAAAGCCGCAGCGATCCGCATCATCGTATCCTCGACCCGATAGGTTTCCGCACCGCTTTGCAACATAATTTTTCCTGCTAATAAGCAAACCTTGATGATGTCATGCTCCCGCTTCAACAAGTCATTCAAAACGGCAATCCTCCTGCTGAACACATTCCGATTCAGAATTCTTTGCCTATATTATAGTATCATTACCATGATCAAGCATAGGATATGCTTTAAAGCAGCACTGCGGCAGCTGCATTCGTTCTGTACAAAGCCCTCCTCCTACACAAAAAGCCCCCCGAATGATCGGGGAGCTTCTCTACGATTTACCTCGGATTTCGGCTTAATAGGCACCGCGGATGTGCATGGCTACCTGCTCCTGATAAAAAAGCGCAAGGCGCTCTTTCTCCTCCATACTGAACGAAGGCACGTCCAGCGTGCCCAGATTGTCTTCGATCTGGCGAACGTTGCGGAAGCCGGGAATCACGGCGGTGACCTCGGGACAGTCCAGAATCCATCGCATGGATGCACGGGCCATGTCGCCTCGGCCCTCGGCAATCCAAGCGAGCTCTCTGGCGAGCTCAACCCCTTTTTCGAACCGCAGGCCGGCAAAGGTCTCGCCCACGTTAAACTGCTCCCCGTTCGCATTGAAATTCCGGTGATCCCCTTCGCTGAAGGTGGTGGTCTCCGTAAATTTCCCGGTTAACAGACCGCTGGCAAGCGGCAAGCGCACCAAAATGCCGACGCCCGACGCTTTGGCTTTCGGGAGCAGCTGGGCCAGCGGTTTTTGGCGGAACAGGTTGAAGATAACCTGCAGCGACCTTACGCCAGGTACCCCCAGGCAAAACAAACCTTCCTCCACCGTCTCCACGCTGACGCCGTAATGCCGGATTTTCCCCTCGGCCTGCAGCTTGTCCAGCACTTCAAACACTCGCCCGTCCTTCAACACCGCGAAGGGAGGGCAGTGAACCTGATAGAGATCAATCCGTTCACGCCGCAGCCGCTTCAGGCTGTTCTCGCAATAACGACGGATCGACGCTTCGGAATAGGTCTGAAGATCGTGAATATCACCCGCTCGGCAAAACTTGGTGGCGACATGCACGGAATCTTCCCTCCCTTTGGTTGCGCGCGCGAGCAAATCCTCGGCATGCCCATCGCCATAAACGTCGGCGGTATCGAAGAAGTTCACGCCCTCGCCGATGGCGCGGTCCAATCCCTTCAAGGCTTCCTGATCATCGGTCTGCCCCCATGAGCCTCCGATCGCCCATGTGCCGAAGCTGACCTCGCTAATGTGAAGCTCCGTATTTCCCAATTGTCTGTAATTCATCGACGTTATAGCCTCCTCATCCAACTGCCATACTAGTTCACACTACTAGACTAAACGTTAAATCGCTTTCATTCAATCCATTTGGGACATTTACCTATTTTTCCGCAGGTTATTGACAATTCATTCCATCGACTCTATAATAACTATCAATATATATCCAACGTTGGATATCCAGTTATGAAGTTCTTCTTCACATACACATCCTAAGGAAGTGACCCAACATGACCAACCTCATCCTGCTCTCATTCCTGCGCCAGCGTCCGATGCACGGCTACGAAATTCAGCAGCTTATTCAGGCCAGCCGCATGGACATATGGACGAATATACTGTCCGGCTCCATCTATTATGCACTTAACAAGATGGAAAGCGACGGTCTGATTGCAGCCACTGCTGAAGAGCGGACCGGTGCGAGACTTCGCAAAATTTACAGTATTACGGATGAAGGCGAGAAGTTATTTCAGAAGATGATCCGTGAAACCTTGACGCTTCCTCCCCACACCGTCAAATCCGACTTCTCACTCGGTTTGGTCTGGATCGAGAGCGTTCCGAAGCAGGAAGCGGTTGAACTGCTGCAGCAGAACCTCAAGCAGGTGGAAGAATCGCTTGCACAGTGGCGTTCAGGTAAAGAAATCAAGGGGCAGTACGGCTTATCCAAAATCGCCCTGGCCACCTTCGACAATGCGATCTCGATCCTGGAACAAGACATCGCCTTTCTCAACAAGATCATAACACTCGTTCAAGAATAAGCCTCAGCATCAGCTGCGGCTTTCATTTCCGATCAATATCCAACATCGGATATATAATATTGGTTAATAAGGATCGTGAACACGAGATGATGTTACCTACTCTCATTCAAGCGAAAGGTTTAAGAAAAACTTATGGTCAGCGAACGGTCGTACATGATGTGGCTCTGGATATACGGGAAGGTGAAGTGCTTGCAATCATCGGTCCGAACGGCGCGGGGAAATCAACGACACTGGATTTGGTGCTGGGCTTGCGCCGACCCGATATCGGCACGGTCACCTACTGGACCAAGGATCCTGCCCCGCATATCGGGCTTCAGCTGCAATCCACTCCCTTCTTTCCGGGATTTACGGCCCTTGAGAATCTGCGAATGTTCGCTGCTTTCTATGGAAATCGGCTCAAGGATGCGGTGCTCATCGACCACCTTAGCAGCTGCGGGCTTGCGGATGCTGCCAAAACCGATGCGCTTCGTCTCTCGGGAGGCCAACAGAAACGACTCGCCATTGCCATTGCGCTAGTCCATACACCCAAGCTGCTGTTCCTTGATGAGCCCACCGCTGCACTGGATCCGCGGGCACGCCGGGATATCCGGGAGCTGATCCGTTCCCTGGCAGACAAGGGCACCTCGATCGTCTTCACTTCGCATGACATGGAGGAGGTTCATAAACTCGCTTCCCGGCTGGTGCTCATCTGTGATGGGCGGGTGAAAGCTTCCGGCACGCCGGATGAGCTCCTCAGCTATTACCAAACAGATAGCCTCGAACAACTGTATATCCAACTGACTGATGAACAGGAATAACGACCGATTGAATAAAAACCTTAGGAGGAATATCTATGCGAATCATAATGACCACCATGCTGCGGAGCATGTTCCGCGACACCCATACCCTGGTCTGGAACATCGTTTTTCCCATTGCCATGCTGATCGGATTGGGACTATATTTCAACGACGCCGCCTATTCTCACCGACTCCTCGCGGGCGTGCTGACAACCAACATTTTGTTTGGGGCCACGATGGTTACCGCGTTTAATGTCATGGCCCAGCGCAACCGCGGCATCTATAAGCTGCTGCGGGTGACACCTTTTCGTACCGTCTCGTTCATTACCGCAATGACGGGGGCGCGAACCGTGCTGGCACTGCTCGTCAGCGTGTGTGTCATTCTCATGAGTCTATTTAGGCTCGGAGTGAAGCTAAGCCTGACTGGGCTCACGCTGATGCTGCTTGTCCTTCTGATCGGCACCGTTTGTTTTACCGCACTCGGTTTTCTGGCAGCCAACCTGTCCAGGGATGAGGGCAATGTCAACATGATCTCGAACCTGATGAGTTTTCCCATGCTGCTGACAAGTGAAGCCTTCTATACTTTAGAACATGCGCCTGCATGGGTGGTCATCCTGGGGAAACTGCAGCCGTTCCACTACCTGGTCGATGCCATGTCCACTGCCGTTTCTCCGCAAGGCAATATCTCCGGCATCTGGATGCCCCTGCTGATCCTCGCAGGCTTCACGATCCTTATCCTCGGCGCAGCCGCATGGACCTTCCGCTGGGATGCGGAGCATCCTGCCGGATGGAAGCAGGGAAGTGCGAACAAAGCGGCCACGATGTAACAGAAGCACAAAAATCCGAAGAGCCCCTTGTATAAAAGACATCTCATGCGGTATACTGAACAACAATATCAACATCAGGCCGATGAAGAGCTTCCAACTCCGAGGCGTTCTCGTCAAGGGGATCCGATCCTTCAACCGATCAGCCATCCCCCTAAGTTAACCGGACCCGCCCGTTACCGCGGAATCAAAGTGGATTGAACACGGACCCGCCTGTTTCGTGATAAGGTTACGGTTCAATCAATTTGGGTGGCACCGCGAGCGCATAAGCGTCCCTCGTCCCATATGGACTAGGACGCTTTTTTATTTTTTTCAGAAAAAGGAGCGCGGTGATCATGCTAGATATGAAATGGATCCGGGAAAGCACAGAGAATCAGGAAGAACTGCAGCGAGTAGCTGACCAGAAAGGCATTGCCCTGTCGGTTGCCGAACTTGTCCGGCTGGATGACCAGCGTCGGACGCTGCTGCTGACCGTGGAGGGATTGCGGCAGCGGCGCAATGCCATCTCGCAGGAGATCAGCACGCTCGTGCGGCAAGGCAAACAGGAAGAAGCCGAGCGGACGAAACAGCAGGTCAAGGATATCAATATGGAGCTTGACAAGCAGGAAGCGTTGTACCGGAAGGTCGATGCGGATTACGCCCAGCTGCTCATCCTTGTGCCCAATATCGTTTCGCCGGATACGCCGGTCGGAGCTTCGGATGAGGACAATGTGGAGATCAGACGTGTTGGCGAGCCGCCCGTGTTTGATTATGAATACAGGGATCATGTCACGCTCGGCGAGCAACACCGGATGATCGACATCCCCCGCGGCGTCAAAACCGCCGGCACGCGCAGCTACTATCTGACCGGCATCGGCGCAATGCTGCATCGGGCCGTTCAGCAGCTTGCGGTGGATATGCTGGTCGCCAAGGGTTTCACCCTTATGGACGTACCGTTAACCGTAAGGACGGAGGCCATGGAGAATACCGCCTTTTTCCCGCTTGGTCAGGATCAGGCTTTTCAAATTACGGAGCAAGATAAGTGGCTCGTCGGTACCTCGGAGGTGCCGCTCGTATCGTTCTATAGCGGTGAAGTCGTCGATGTGGCACAGCCGATTCGCCTGGCGGCAGCATCGCTGTGTTTCCGAAGCGAGGTCGGCTCGGGCGGCCGGGACGTCCACGGCCTGTACCGGGTGCATCAGTTCGCCAAGGTGGAACAGGTCGTTCTCTGCGAAGCCTGCGAGGAAGCCTCGGAGCAGCTTCTACAAGAAATCACGGCCAATGCCGAGGAGCTGCTGCAAAAGCTCGAATTGCCTTACCGTGTCGTTGCCGTCTGTACCGGGGATATGTCGCAGAAAACGTACAAGCAATATGACATCGAGACGTGGATGCCAAGCCGCGGTGCTTATGGGGAGACCCACTCGTCGTCGAATCTGCTCGACTTTCAGGCGCGTCGCTCGAACATCCGCTACCGGGACGCGGAAGGCAAGCTGCGCTACTGCCACACCCTGAACAATACGGCCGTGGCTTCGCCGCGAATTCTTATCCCGCTGCTGGAGAACCACCAGCAGGCCGATGGCTCGATTCTCATACCGAAGGCGCTCCGACCTTACATGAACGGGATGGAGCGAATCGAGCCGCCAGCCGATGCAGTCATGGAGTAAAGAAAGCTGCAGTACGAATAGGGTGCGATCCTATAGGCTGTCATCCGAGACCATCCATTCGTAGCGACATATAAAGGCAGCCGGCGATCCGGCTGCCTTTCCTCTTGTTATTTTCTATGGTCTGTTATGCTGTCCTTGCCAAACATGGCCGCTGGACCGGAATATCCCTTCTATTCGAACGGCCCCTCACAAGTGAGGGTAATCTTTTTTACTTGAAAAGGCTTAGGAAGCATATAGTAAATGAAGATACGTCTGTCTTCTCTGAAGGTTCTTCGATGTATATTTTTCTTTAGATTATCGAAGCCCTATGTTTTCAGCGATGCTGAACCATTCGATAATCGCAAGAAAAATTTCCTCTTAATGCGGTCTGGCTTCTGTGGAGGTTCAGCGATGTATATTTTTCTTATGGATTAAGTAGGTATATAATGTTCGTTATATAGGGATACCAACTATCGATAAATAGGTTTCTTTTTTTCCGGCATCCACTTAGACGGTTGTCTTCTCCCTATATAACAACTTACCGTGCAGTGCACGAATAAGGAGGTCATTCAATATGACAGAACCCCATCTTGATCATACAGCGCCCAAAACGCTTCGCGATATCCCTATTTCCATTCTGGATCTCGCCCCGATTACAGCGGGCAGCACCGCTGCACAGTCGCTGCAAAATACGCTCGATCTGGCCCAGCATGCCGAGAAGTGGGGGTATAACCGCTACTGGCTTGCCGAACACCACAATATGCCGGGAATCGCCAGCTCGGCCACTTCGGTCGTCATTGGCCATGTCGCCGGGGGCACGAGCAAGATCCGCGTCGGAGCCGGCGGCATTATGCTGCCGAACCACGCTCCCTTGGTCATAGCCGAGCAGTTCGGCACCCTGGAATCGCTCTATCCCGGCCGGATCGATCTCGGCTTAGGTCGTGCGCCGGGATCGGATCAGCTCACATCTCGGGCGCTTCGCCGCGGTCCCGGCAGCGACGGGCAGGACTTCCCGGATCGCCTCGGCGAGCTGCGGAATTACTTCCAGCCCACCTCAGGCTCGTCCATGCGTATCCGGGCGATTCCCGGCGAAGGTTTGCATGTACCGATCTGGCTGCTCGGCTCCAGCGGTTTCAGTGCGCAGCTGGCAGGACAGCTGGGGCTTCCGTTCTCTTTTGCGAGCCACTTTGCCCCGGATTATCTGATGGCCGCGCTCGACCTGTACCGCACCAGCTTCCGTCCTTCATCCGAGCTGAGCAAGCCTTATGCCATGATCGGCGTGAACGTGATCTGTGCCGATACCGATGAGGAAGCACGGCGCCTGGCTACCTCGCCGTACCAGCAGTTCCTGAATATCATCCGCGGCCGCACCGGCCAGCTGAGTCCGCCGGTGGACAGCATGGATGATCTATGGAACCTGCAGGAGCAGGCCATCGTGAAGCGCCAGCTGAGCTTCTCTGCCATCGGCAGTCCCGCAACCGTCCGCGCGCAGCTGGAGCAGTTCCAGCAGTCAACGAATGCGGACGAAATCATTGTCGCGGCCGCCATCTATGATCATGAGGCGCGCCTGCGTTCTTATGAGCTGCTGGCGGATGTCGTCGGCATCAAATAAATGCTATACCAAAAAGACCAGTCAAACCCGGTATTCCGGTGCTTGACTGGTCTTTTTTTATATCTTACAGCGTCAATCCGCCATCAATCGTAACCAGCGAGCCTGTCATGTAGCTGGAGCCTGGGGAAGCCAGGAAAGCAACCACGTTCGCGATTTCATCCGCCTCAGCCGGGCGCCCCATCCGCATGTTGCCCACTTCCTCAGGCACGTAGCCCCCTTCCATGAAGGACTTGGCTACCGCTGCCGTAAGCGGCGTCTGAACGCCTCCCGGACAAATCGCGTTCACGCGAATGCCCTGCTTCACGTATTCCAGCGCTGCTCCCTTCGTCAAGCCCACCACCGCATGCTTGCTTGCCGAATAAGCGGCTGCACTGTGCTCGCTGCGGATACCTGCCGTGGAAGCGGTGTTCACGATATGTCCGCTGCCCTGCTCCTTCATGACTTTCAACACATACTTCATGCCGAGGAAAGCACCCTTAACGTTCACGGACATTTGACGGTCAAATTCGTCCTCGTCGATATCATCCAGCATCGAAAACTTCTGCACGATGCCTGCATTGTTGAAGAAGAAATCGATTCGGCCGTATGCTTCGACCGCCCTGTTCACGTAGTTCTGGACATCTTCAGTTTTCGTCACGTCCGCTTGCACGAAGATGCCCTCTCCGCCCTGCTCCTTGATCAAACGCAGCGTTTCTTCGCCGGCTTCCTTGTTGAAATCGACGAGTACTACCGCTGCACCGTTCTCTGCCAGTTTCAAGCTGCTGGCTCTGCCGATCCCGCTGGCTGCGCCGGTAATGACAGCGATCTGTTTGTTATCGGACATGAAACAACACTCCCCTTGACGAAAATATAAAATTAGTTCTAACCGAGTTTGTATCCCTATCGTTCTGTCGTCTATCGCTTATAAATACAGATCAATGGAAAGCATGATTTACTTCGCGAAATATCCCCCATCAATCGGCAGCTCAACGCCTGTAATATAGGAAGACTCATCCGAAGCAAGGAACAATACGCCGCGTGCGATATCTTCCGCTTTGCCCAGGCGCGGAAGCGGAGTCTGGGATTGGAACCACTGCATCATTTGCTCATCCTTGAACAGATCCACCGTCATTGGCGTTTCGATGTAGCCAGGGTGAACCGAATTGCAGCGGATGTTATGCTTCGCAAAGTCCACGGCCGTGGCTTTGGTCAGCATGCGTACCGCGCCTTTGCTTGCCGTGTAAGGACCGGCGCCGCTGCCCCCTGTCAGGCCGGCAATGGAGGAGATGTTGACGATGGAACCGCCGCCGGCTTCGATCATGTGCGGAATGACATATTTCTGACCGAGGAATATGCTCGTAACGTTAATCGACATCGTCTTCTCCCAGCCCTCTACCGTCAAATCCATGTACGGCGTTGCATTGGAGACACCCGCATTGTTGACCAGAATGTCGATCTTGCCGAATTTTTGAACGGTCTCGTCCACGACACGAACCCAGTCTTCCTCGGAAGCTACATTGTGCTTGAATCCGATCGCCTCGCCGCCAAGGGCTTCAATCTCGGCTACGACGTCTTTGATCTTGTCTTCCTGTAAGTCCGTAATCGCAACCTTGGCTCCCTCCTGCACAAACAAAAGAGCGTCAGCTTTACCCATCCCACCTGCTGCACCTGTAATGATGGCTACTTTATTGTCTAATCTCCCCATGGGAAACCCTCCTGAATATTAGTCGTTGGTTTGGCTATCTTCTGTGGACTGCCCGATCTTAAGCTGCAAATGTTCAATCATCTTCTCGTATGAAGCGATTAACACATCCATCTCCTGATCCGAGATATCCGACCATAATCCCTCATTTAATTCACGGTACTTCGCAATCATCCGGGCTTCAACTTCACGGCCCTGCTCCGTAATCTTAAGATAGACCTGACGCCTGTCCTCGCTTGACGCCACCCGTTCGATATAACCCTTGCTGACCAGCTTGTTGCTCAAGTTGGTCACAGCCGAAAGCGTAACATTCAAGGCATTGGCAAAATACGAGCTGGTCTGCTGCCCCTCATACGCCAAGGTCTGAAGCACGTAGTACTGCGGGCCGGTCAAATCATTGTCCAGAATCTTGGCATAGTTCGCCACAAGCGTCATCATCTGACGGGCAACCATGTTAGATAATTGTTCCCTCTTATCCAGTTTCATCACCTCGATGCACAACGAAGTCCTTACAAATATATTACAAATTTAAATAGTTAAAAGCTTTTAACAATCTAAATTGTATACCCTTTCACATCGATCGTCAACCACGATAAAATGCCCAATATGGTTGTTATTCCCACTGTCCTCATCCATAAAAAAGCTCCCGTGTCGCAATTAGAGAAGACAAAATGCGTTCAGAGTTGATCTCGCGAGATCGATCCAAGCAGGGATTCCAGTGGTTAGCGTGTTCTAATCTATATAGAAAAAAGAGCACCCTCAGGTGCTCTTGAAAGTATATCCATCCTCGTTTCGGCGTATCCTATTCACCCGAAAGGTGATGCCTGTTAAGCCTTACGTTTACCCTGCCGTATCTATCCGTGCATCCAGTGTGAGTTGACGCAGCTGCTCGAGCGTCATGCGATCCACGAAGCGGGAGAACTTCTCTTTCTTCTTGCCGTTCTCCTGATAGACGGCGATCAGCTTCTGGATGATCGGAGCCAGCTGATCCGGCGCTAAATCCGTGTGCAGCGGCTTCGCCAGAGCAGCCTTCAACCCTCTCGGCTCTCCACCAACATAGATATCATAGGTATTCCTCATCTTCATTACGGCAATATCTTTCAGCAGCGGTTCGCTGGTGCCAAGCGCGCATCCTGCGTAACCGATCTTTAGCGGATTGGGTACAGGATGATCGGCGATTGCTTCATCCAGCATCTTTGCAACATCCAGTCCCGAATCCTCCGCTCCCCGGCAAAAGTTGCAGGTGATCAGGCTCTTGGAGACAAAGCCGGCGGGATGAACCTGAAGTCCGGCAGCTTCCAGCTTCACCTTGGCTTCTTCCACCCGCTCTGCATCCATCTCCACGTAGAGCTGCTTAAAGGTAGTCATCTCAATACGGGCGTCATCGCCCACGATGGAGCCCAATACGGCCAGCTGATCCGGGCGGAACAGCGTTCCGCCCACTTCAAAGCCGGGTGTCACTGCAAATTTTTGCATGGCCAAATGTCTACACTCCCATCAAGTTACCCAAATATCGTTCTCTGGCTCGATTACCAATCATACTCTATATAAAAGGTCTGCCAGCTTTCGTTATACCTTCATCCGCTGCAGGCGAAGGGCATTCAGCACGACCGATACAGAGCTCAGTGCCATGGCGGCCCCGGCCACCCAAGGTGCCAGAAGCCCGATGGCGGCAACCGGAATGCCAAGCGAGTTATAGCCCAGCGCCCAGAACAGGTTCTGACGGATGTTGCTCATCGTCTTGCGGCTCATGTAGATGGCATCCGGAATGCTGTTCAGGTCGCCCTTCATCAGCGTCACGTCAGCGGCTTCCATTGCCACATCCGTACCTGTGCCGATGGCCATGCCGATATCGGCAACCGCAAGGGCCGGCGCATCGTTAATGCCGTCGCCCACCATGGCGACCTTCTTGCCCTGCTGCTGGAGCTTTTTCACTTCATCCGCTTTGCCTTCCGGCAGAACCTCGGCACGCACATGGTCGATGCCAACCTGCTTCGCGATGGCCTGTGCCGTGCGTTCATTGTCCCCGGTAATCATAATGACCTCAATGCCCATTTCTTTCAATCTCGCTACGGCAGCACGGGACGTCTCCTTGATCGTATCTGCCACAGCCACAAGACCTGCATATTGGCCGTCTACAGCCGTCAGCATAGCAGTCTTGCCCTCGGTTTCAAGCTCCGACATTCTGCCGAGGATCGAATCAATCGGCACGTTATGCTGTGCCATCAGCTTACGTGTGCCTACCAGCACCTCATGTCCTTCCACGCTGGCACGGATGCCGTAGCCTGGAATGGCTTCAAAATGCTCCGCAGCCGGAAGCCGCGTTCCTTTATCTTCAATCCCGGCCACAATCGCTTCGGCAAGCGGATGCTCGGAGCTCTTCTCAGCTGATCCGACCAGACGAAGGAACAGCTCTTGATCAAAGTTATGAACTTCCACATCGGTTAACTCAGGTTTCCCTTTTGTTACCGTTCCTGTTTTATCCAGAATAATCGTGTTGATTTTATGGGTAGACTCCAGATGCTCCCCGCCCTTGAACAGAACGCCCAGTTCTGCAGCGCGGCCCGACCCGGCCATGATCGAGGTCGGTGTAGCCAGACCCAACGCACACGGACAAGCAATAACCAGAATCGCGATGGCAATTTCTAACGATTGCGCGAAATTACCAGGCGTTACCCAGAAGTACCATACGAGGAAGGCAACAATCGCAATGCCCACCACGATCGGAACGAAGATGCCGGAGATGACATCAGCGACCCGCTGAATCGGAGCCTTGGAACCTTGGGCTTCCTCAACCACCTTGATAATTTGCGCTAGAGCGGTCTCTTTACCCACTTTCGTCGCTTCAAGCGTCAAGCGCCCGTTCTTGTTTATGGTGGCGCCGATGACGGCGTCGCCCGCTTTTTTCTCAACCGGAATGCTTTCACCTGTCAGCATCGACTCATCTACCGCCGACGTGCCCTCGACCACTTTACCGTCCACCGGGATTTTCTCACCCGGCTTCACCAATACAAGATCACCCACCAGGACCTGTTCCACCGGGATAGTCATCTCCTGACCGTCACGAACGACCAGCGCCGTTTTGGCTTGAAGCCCCATCAGGGTTTTGATAGCCTCCGAGGTACGGCCTTTGGCCAGGGATTCAAACAGTTTCCCCATAATGACCAGCGTGATCAGCACCGCACTCGTTTCATAGTACATTTCGGGCCCATGGTGTGCATTTGCTCCGGCAGCGGCCCAATCGATCGTTAAATACAGACTGTAGAAATAAGCTGCCGAGGTACCGAGCGCGACCAGAACGTCCATATTGGCGCTTTTGTTGCGGAGAGCCTTATAGGCTCCCACGTAGAACTGTTTTCCGATAAAAAACTGTACTGGCGTGGCCAGGATCAGCTGGAACCAAGGGTTCATGAACAGATCCGGCATCCAGATCCAGGAGGTGAAGGAGAAATGGCTCACCATGGCCCAGAGCAGCGGCAGCGACAGAATCGCCGACAGGAGCAGCTTCCGCTTTTGCTTGGTGATGGCCTCCTTGCGGTGACCTTCCTGATCAAGCGTCTCCTGTTTGGAAACCGCCTGATACCCGAGCTTCTCCACACGCTGTTGAATATCGCTAAGGCTTACCTCTGCGGGATTGAATTCCACCCGGGCCGTCTCCAGCGCAAAATTGACGTTGGCCTGATTAACACCTGGCATCTTGCTTACCACTTTCTCGATTTTCGTAGCACAGGCGGCGCAGTACATGCCAATCAGCTGCAGGTCCACGGTTTCCTTTGCCGTTCCGTAACCCAGCTTTTCAATTTTCTCTTCCATCTGCTGGACGGAAACCACATTCGGATCAAATGTAACCGACGCTTTTTCCAGCGCAAAATTCACATTCGCTTCCTGGACGCCCTCCATTTTACTTAGACCCTTCTCAATCCGATTCGCACAGGCGGCACATGTCATACCCGTTAACTGCAGCGACGTTTTCTTCTGTTCCATTGTTCCTGCTCCCATCTTCTCCTCACCCCTCTTCATCCTCGTGCCGTTTGATTAAACTACGTTATATCCTTGTTCCTCGATAATTTCTTTGATTTTATCCAAGTTGATTTTGCCTGCGTCATATTTCACGGAGACCGTGCCTGCCTTCAAATCCACATGTCCCTCGATGTTCTCATTCTTTAAAGCTCCCTCAATGGAATTCACGCAATGCATGCAAGACATACCTTCAACTTTTATTGTTACCTGTTCCATGTTCAATCTCTCCTTTGGGTTATGAATTATTTTGAGCAGCCCTTCTAAAAGCGTGCCCGGAATTAGTTTTGAACGGGTTGTTCTCGTTTCTTGATGTTAGTATACCCCCCTACCCTATATATAGTCAATGGGTTTTCTCATTTTTTTTGAAAAATAAGTCGTCGCTATGATTTAACCGCATAACCGTGCGGTATTGTTCACCCTGAATAAACACTTACTGCCACCTTTAGAAGGTGGCAGCTCCATGGAAAGTCATCATAACCAGACCGTCTCCAGTCAGAATTCCATTATTTCATTAACTTGTTCATGGTTGTTAACAACTCGGTTATAACCTCATCGTCGCCTTCCTGCAGGCGCTCCACCACACAGCTCTTCATATGATGCTCAAGCAGCAATTTGCTGACGCCGTTCAAGGCCGACTGAATCGAGGAGATCTGGTTTAATACATCGTCACAGTACGTATCCTTCTCAATTAAGCCTTTCACGCCGCGAATCTGTCCTTCAATTCGGTTCAACCGGCTGACGAGGTTGCTTTTTGTTTTATCGGAATGATGGCTCTTCCGTTCACTGGTTACTGCGCATGCATCATGTACATGTTTCTCGACTGTCATACCCATTCCCCCCTTGATCACTACTTCATCTTATTCTAACCCTATTCTCAGTATATCATATAGCCCCCCACCCTATAAAGCCCAGCTTCTGAAATGAAGTCCATCTCTTTAACAACATGCCGTTCTGTAGATCCTGGTTTTTGCACACAAAGATTATCGCCCTGTCCTGAATCACTTGCCAGAGGACGCGTAGTAACTATCAAGAAACAAAAGGGTGTCCGCGTACCCATCATGAAACATGGATGAAAAGATAAAAATATTCCGCGCCTCTTCTTCTGTTTCGGGCGCATTTTTCTCGAGGAACTTTCCTTTTTTATAGTCATAGAAGTAATCCAGGATATCATCGGACTGTGATGGCTCATATTGCTCCCCATATCGTTGTTTGATCTCGTCTATTTGCATTCCTATTTCAGCACCGCGCGTTGTTTGATAATGACCTTTCGATTCTTCCTCCATCCTGATCGCGACAACGGCATCATCTCTGTAGAACACCGCGATGCCGGAGTCGTAATCAAATACGCCCCTGGCATGCTCTTGGCCTTTCCCAAGCACTTCTTCAGCTTCCGCACGATTCATGCCGTAAAATACCTTCTGGCCATTGTCTAACCGCACGATTCCCATATCTTCTGCGGTAAACTTCTCTTTAGGCTTATCGCTTCCACTGCAGCCTCCGAAGACCAGGATCAACAATATCAACAAGCAGAAGTATCTAATCATGTACTCCTCCTCCTTTGGAGTTTTTTTACAAGATTTTACCGTATAAAACTTTGCACAGGGCATTATTTTTTACCTGGGAAGTATGTCATCAAAAGTGCATGCTCACAAAAGGTTCAGCATTCGAACAGTATTCAGCCAAGAAAAAAGATGCCCCATCAGTTCCGAAATCTGATGGGGCACCCCCCTATATTTTCGTATTCAGTTATAAAATGAACTTAATATATCGTCCGCCCCTGTTCATCCGGCACGCCGGATTTACGGAAGAAATACGTGTTGATCACATCCCGCCAATGCTTCGCATGCTGGGCTTGATCCGTGAGCCGCTCCTTCACTTGAACGAAGCGCTCCGGATCAACCTTTCCTTCCAATGAGGTCCACGCCTCAAGCAGTCCTGCCGCTGCTTCCGCCCCGCCAAAATGTGAGTCATAGATATGCTGAATCACCGTTTTGCCGGATTTCAGCACATGGGAATACGGCACATGATGGAAGAACAGCAGCAGCTCGTCAGGACAATCCGCCAGAGAATCATATCGGGCCTTATTCGGCCCGAAATACTGCGCGGTATAGCCTGTGCCCGATGTCACCGTGCGATCGACGCCCATCCCGTCCCGATCGGCGAAATGGTACGTGCCCCACCTTGAATATTCATAGCCGTCCACATCCGGACCGTAATGCGTATGCGGCGTAATCATCCAGCCCACCCCGAGCGGGGCGGTATAGCTTTCATAGATCGGCCACGATTGCATCAGCATGTCGCATACCGTATGGACCACCGTGTCGTCATTGCCGAAGGCCAGCCTCGTCCATTCATCCGCGATCCCCTCGGAGGACAATTCCGGATCCCAGACCAGACGTCCGAAGCCATACAGATTCGCCTGTGCCAAGGTGTGTCCCGTCCAGTTCTCATCATTTCCGATGTTGGAAACGGCGGCGATCCCGCTGTATTTCATGTCGTGCAGCGAACCGTTCACGATCTTCTTCACCTCGGACCCCGACCCATTCGCATAGGTATCGAAATCCAGCACCTCTTTCCACTGCGGCACCAAATAGCATACGTGGCGCTGCTGCCCCGTATATTCCTGGGCGACCTGAAACTCCAGCACTTGATTGGTCTCTTTCATGCTGCCGAACAGCGGCGACACCGGTTCCCGCACTTGAAAGTCCATGGGCCCGTTCTTAATCTGCAGCAGCACATTGTCCTTAAACCTGCCGTCCAGCGGGGTAAAATGATCATAGGCCGCCCGCGCTCGGTCTGTGCTGCGATCGCGCCAATCCTGCATGCAGTTGTATACGAAGCAGCGCCAGATGACGAGCCCGCCATGCGGCTCCAAGGCCTCAGCGAGCATATTGGCGCCATCGGCATGGTCCCTTCCATAGGCAAACGGGCCGGGGCGATGCTCCGAATCCGCCTTCACCAGGAAGCCGCCGAAGTCCGGGATATGATCATAAATCTCATCCGTCGTATCCTTCCACCACTGTCGAACCTCTTCGCTCAGCGGATCGGAGGTCGATACGCCGCCGATATGCAGCGGAGCCGCAAAGTTAATGCTCAAGTACAATGAAATGCCATATTCCCGGAAGATATCCGCGACCTTCGCAATCGTCGGCAAATATTCCGCGGTAATGAACTTCGTCTCGATCTCATGCACATTGACGTTATTAATGGAGATGGCATTCAATCCCACGGAAGCCAATAAGCGGGCGTAGTCTCTTACGCGATCCAGATTTTCGGTGAACCGTCCGTTTTCGTAAAAAATCGAGTGGCCCGAGTACCCGCGTTCCACCGAGCCGTCGGCATTGTCCCATTGATTGATCATCCGCAGTCCGTTCACTGGCTGCTCGGTCACCTTCAAACCGGTTAACGGTTGGTGGGAGGCCAGCAATCTCAATAAATGAAACACCCCATATAATACCCCTTTGCCCGATCCACCGGTCAGTACCAGCTTTTCCTGCTTCCCTTGGATTGAATGCTCCAACTGAAAGCCTTCTGCGCCTAGCTGGTCTGCCATCAGGCTCCTATCCTCACCTGAGCCGACCCCATCTAGTTCTCCCATGCCGGGTTCGGTTGATGTCGAGATGCGCACCTCGAAGTAAAATGAAGACGGGGCCTCGGACGTGATGACCGGGACAATACCCAGCATGGATTGGCACGCCCTCTTCAGTTCCTCCATGGCGGCGTTCGCAACCCGCGACTGCTGCAGGTCCGCTACAATCGTGCCGAGCAGTCTGCTGTATCCGGAGGCAAGCTCCCGGTCCTTGATGGGCGCATACTGCAGCCACGCTTTATATAAAGTGCTGTTCAATGTCAGTTCCTCCTTCTTTGGTCAAAAGTCAGTGCCATCTCTTCGGATTGCCGTTGTTATAAACCCCCGCTTCCCGTCAAGACCAAAATACAGATGCCGGCCACAAGGACCGGCAACATGACAAGCTGAAGGGAGCCTTAATCGCTTATATTGCTTTCTATTTGATTAGGATGAAGACTTGATCCGTCCAAGACGGATTACACCTTGACCATATGCTCCACCAAGCGATGAAACGCCGGTTTCGGCTGATGCCGCTCATCGAACAGGAAGGGCCAATTCTTCCGCCCCCGTACCGGGAAATTGTCCAGCCAAGTGTAATCGTCGGCAGCTCCCCAGAAGGTAACGGACGTAATATGATCCCGGTACTCCTTCAGAATGCCAAACATCGCCTCATACCGCTTGGCTTGAGCCTCCAGAAGTTCTTCCGGCGCTTCGGTCAGATCCTTCCGCTTGTCTTCAAACCGGAACATCGATACATCGAGCTCGGTGAGTTGAAGCTGCAGGCCGAGCGATGCATACTTCTCGATCGCGGAGCGGATATCATCAAGAGCCGGATCGTACAGATTCCAGTGCGCCTGCAATCCTATGCCATGGATCGGCGTTCCTTGATCCAGCAGCGACTTGACCAGCGTATGGATTTTGTCCCGCTTGTGCGGGTGGGACTCATTGTAATCGTTATAGAACAACAACGCCGCCGGGTCGGCTTCATGAGCATACTCGAATGCCTTGGAGATGAACTCCGGACCCGCAATGTCCAGCCAC
This sequence comes from Paenibacillus sp. FSL W7-1332, assembly GCF_037969785.1. NCBI lineage: Bacteria > Bacillati > Bacillota > Bacilli > Caryophanales > Paenibacillaceae > Paenibacillus > Paenibacillus sp. FSL W7-1332. The sequence continues at coordinate 7,175,103 of NZ_CP150209.1, forward strand.
TTGGACGGACGGAGAAGTTCGGCGCCTTCATCCGCAATTACTTCGTTGACAACGTCCCAGGCGTAAATATCGCCCTTGTACCGCTTTACGACCGTGTCGGTATGCGACTTTAACCGTTGGTACAGCGTGGCTTTATCCACCAGGTTCCCGTTCTTGTCTTCGAACAGCCAATCGGTTGTTTGGTTATGCCATACCAGTGTATGGCCGCGCATCTTCATTCCATGCTTGCGGGCGAAAGCGGCAAGCCGGTCCGCATCCTCGAACGTATACGTATCCTCCGCCGGGTGCACGCTGACAAACTTCATTTCATTTTCCGCCGTGATGCTGTTGAAATGATAGGATAGCAATTCCTCCTGCGTTTCGATCGTCCGCGGGTTCACGGCTGCTCCAATGAGAAAGTCATCCGCGAACATTTCCTTCAGCCTGGGTTCACTTCGCTGCGTGTTAGACATACGCAATCCCTCCTTGAATTTAGAGATCATAGCAAGATTGATGGTTTATGATCATGATGCAACGACATCGGTTGGTCGATAGCAGCCATCCAAGCATGCTCCAGACCATGCACGGAGCCGTGCACACGATGTACTTATTTGGCGACTCCAGCAGGCTTACCCTTTCACCCCGCCAAGGGTCATCCCTTGCACGAAGTATTTTTGCAGGAACGGATACACCAGAATGATCGGCACGCTGGCCACAATGGTCATCGTAGCCCGTATAGAGGTCGGGGTGACCTGGTTCGCACCGCTTTCCGAGCTTGCAAACTGGCTTGCATAGTCGTTGCCCGAATTCAGCGAGGAGTTCGAATTCTGGAGTATTTTCATCAACTCATACTGCAGGGTGCTAAGCTCACTGTATGAAGAGTTATACAAGAATACGTCAAACCAGGAGTTCCACTGGGATACCGCCGTAAACAGCGATACCGTAGCAAGTACGGGCACGCATAGCGGAAGCACGATTTTCATGAAAGTCGTGAATTCACCGGCGCCGTCGATCCGGGCCGATTCCAGAATTCCCTCCGGCAGTCCTTCAATGAAGGAACGGATGACGATAACGTTAAACACGCCGATCAGACCCGGAATGATGTACACCGAGAAGGTCCCCAGCATGCCCAATTCGCGAATCAACAGGAAGTTCGGAATCAAACCGCCGCTGAAATACATCGTCAAGATGAAGGCAATCGATACGAATTTGCGCAGCACATATTCCGGACGGCTGATGGTATAGGCCACCATAGCACAGCAGAATACGGAAGTGATCGTACCGATCAACGTACGCAAAACCGAGATGAAGGTAGCGTGGAATATCGTGGCCTCGTTAAATACATATTTATAATTCTCCCACGTGAAATCCCGCGGCCATAAATAAATGCCGCCTTTTACCGAATCCGTCGCATGGTTGAAGGAAACCGCGAGCGTATTGATGAACGGGTACAACGTGACAATCATGAGACAGATCATGAACACAATGTTAAAGGTATCGAATAACCGGTCCGCGGGAGACTTGAACCGGGCGTGGGCCCGTGGTGAATCTGAAATCTTCGCCATATGAATCCTCCTGTACGTTTTCTGATAGAGAACGGTCCTCGCAAGCTTTCGCTTAGAACAATCGATCTTCGCCCAGTCTCTTCGCGATATGGTTGGCCGTGAACAAGAGTATGAAGCTGACGACCGTCTTGAACATGCCGGCTGCAATCGAGAGCGAGAAGTTGCCCATCTGAATACCGTATTTCAGCACGAAAATATCCAGGTTCTCGGAATAATCCACGTTCATGCCGTTACCAAGCAAATATTGCGGTTCAAAGCCGGATTCGAGCAGGTTGCCGATATTCATGATCAGCAGGATGATGAATACTGGCTTTAGACCCGGCAAGGTGATGTTCCAGATCCGTTGAAAGCGTCCGGCGCCATCGATTTCCGCCGCCTCGTACTGCGAGGGATCGATCATCGTCATGGCTGCCAAATATATAATGGTGTTCCAGCCGACATTCTTCCATACTTCCGAAACACCGAGTATTCCCCAGAAATATTCCCCTTCCCCAAGCCATAAGATCGGTTCCTTAATAATCCCGAACCACATGAGGAGTTCATTGATAATCCCGCCGTCTGCGGACAGAGCCGTCGAAATAATGCTCGCTGCCACAACCCAAGAGATGAAATGGGGCAAATAACTGATCGTCTGCACCACCCGTTTGAACATCAAATTACGCAGCTCATTGAGCAGGATCGCTAACACAATCGCCGTAACAAAACCTAAGACAAGGTTGATAAAACTCATGGCGAGCGTGTTGCGCATGACCCGGAGGAAGTGTTCGTCCTGAAACAGAAAGGTAAAATGCTGCAAGCCTACCCATTCCTGATCGAATATCTTCTTGGCCGGTTTAAAATCCTGAAACGCGATGGTCCAGCCCCATAGCGGCAGGTACTTAAAGACAAACAACCATATCAAAAAAGGGATCGACATGAAGACCAGCGCCTTCTGCTGCAGCAGCTTCTGGAAGAAGCTTTTTTCGCCTGATGGCGGTTTATCGTTCAAACCAGTATTGTTTTTCCGTTGTTTATTGAAGAAACCTTTCGATGCCGCCGGCGTTTCACGTAGCGCCGTCGTCTCTGCAGGTCCAATCGGGTTCGCCTTATCCACGGTTTCTTCTCCTTCCTATCCAGCCCGTACAATGGTTATAGAGGAGGAGGGGCGAATACAAACTTATCGAGTGGTCCGCCCCTGCTCTCCTCTTATCTATTATTGTCCTTGGGCATTTGCGATTTTCTTGGCTACTTCCTCAGTGATCAGATCCTCATATCCCTTCACGTCCAGCTTGCTGAACTCGCCCACGTATTCGTTCCATATGCCGTCAAACTCCGCAGGGTTGGCAAGAACCAGTTTCGGAAAGTATTTACGCTGCAAATCGCTTTTCTTCTGCGTGAAGATTTGGGCCGGTGACCCCTGATCGATCGGAATGCTCCAAGCCGGATACCATGGACGGTCGTCCGGTGCCGCAAACAGCTGCGAGAAGGAATCGATGTCGTATGCTTCAAGCAATTTCTTGTCCGGTTCGGAGTAAGACATTTTCGCAACCTCAGGCTGGCGTCCTGCACCCACGGAATTACCGTCAGAAAGCGTAGAACCGTTGCCGTAACGAGGCCAGTTGTATTCAAAGTACTTGAAGCCGAAGGACTCGCGGAAGGCTTCCGTATTGGTCTGTGCAATCTGCTCTTCCGTACGGTAGAAGCGGCCGTTCTCGTCTACGGAATACGTCTCGTCCTTGATGCCCCAGTTCGACAGAATTTGGTTCTCGTCCGTCAGCAGGTTGTTGAAATACTTCACGATGCGTTCCGGATCCTTCGCGCTGACAGAGATCCCTACGCCGCGGTTGTTCACAAAGGATGGCGGATCCAGATATTGATCCTTGGTATTCTCGTCGTATACGATCGGCAGCGCCATATATTCGAGATCGTCGTTACCCGATTTATTGGCTGTTTCGCGCAAGTTGTTCATCGCCTGGCCTACCTGCCATCTATAGTCGAAGAAGCCGAGCACCTTACCGGAAGTCAGCTTGGCAAGGTATTGATCATAATTGTCCACGAAAGAGGATTTATCGAACAGGCCTTCCGCATTCAGCTTGTTCAGCTCCTGCAGGTAACGCTTCGTAATGTCGTCGTCAGCGTAATCATTCGCTACGTGAGTCTCCATGTCGATGATGATGCCGCCATCGTTCGGATAACCGGCCAAGTGCATCGGGGCATTGGTCAGGGCAAAAAATTTATCCTGCGTCGTCAGTGCCAGATATCCGGTCAAGCCTTCCTCCGGATGCTTCTTCACGTAATCGCGAATCAGGTTCAGGTACTCGTCGAAGGTCTTGATTTTCGGGTAACCCGCTTCCTTCAGGACGCGGCGCTGAATCCAGAAGGCTCCTTGCTCGATATTGGGAGCCGACGTGTACTCTCCTACAACCGCACTTAACGGGAGGAAGTAAATGTTGCCGTCATCGGCTTTCATCAGATTGTAATACGGCTCGTACACACGCTTGATGTTAGGGCCGTACTTATCGATCAGGTCATTGAGCGGAATGAAGGCGCCCGCCCCGACCAGCTTATCGATCGAGCTCCCCGGCACAATTACATCGGGATAATCGTTGCTGGCAATGAATGTTCCCACCTTGGTGTTCTCGTCTCCTACCAAATGCTCCATTTTAAAATTCACGCCGGTTTGGTCTTCGAAAATTTTACCGATGGTGGTTTCGTTCGTATTTTTGTCTTTACCTGCTGCGGAGTTGAAATAGGTGAAGGTGACCTTCTCTTCTTTCTTCTCGCCTTCGCCGCCGGCAGCCGGTGCGTTATCCGCTGCCTCTTTACCGCCGCCGCAAGCCGCCAGAAGCGATACCATCATAACCATGGTCAGACAGCTTACCCAAAATTTCTTGTTCATGCTCTTGACCTACCCCTTTCGGTCTCGTTAATTTGTAAGCACTTTCATTATAAGAGAGCTCTGGAGCGATTTTCACCCGTCAATCTTTAGGTGATACTTTGAAAACTATAGAACCGTATCCCTGGTCGTGAAAAATGGCAGCTCTGCGGCCTTCGCCGCACCTCTCCTCCTGATTAACGAACAAATCCTGCTGTAGTCACTCCGAACCGGAGTGCCAAGCAGGATTTTCCCTGTTAGGTTTCGATGGGGATGGACAGTCTTATCCGGGTGCCTTGTCCAGGCGAGCTGGCGATTTCAAACTGGAACCGGCTTCCGTAATACAGCTTCAGCCGGTAAATCACGTTCTGAATGCCGATCCGCTCGCCCATCTCGTCCTCGGTATCCAGGTAGCGGTAGATAAGTTCCACCTGCTCAGCGGACATGCCTGCCCCGTTATCTTGAATGCTGCAGATAAGGCTTTGGCCCTCGCGCACAACCTGAACTTCAATGCGACCCCCGTGCTTGAGCGGCTCAATGCCATGAATGCTGGCATTCTCCACAAAAGTAACGATGGCCATCTTCGGTATTTGCAAATGTCCTTCCTCTGCAGGGGCGTGAACCGAGTAATCGATTTTGTCGCCAAACCGGTATTTCTGGATTTCAAGGAAACAGTGAATAAACTCCACCTCTTCCTTGAGTGTCACCATGTCTTTTTTCCAAACTAGGGAATTGCGGAAGATCTTAGCCATATTATGAATGATTTTTGCCGTCTCATCCTCATCCTTCATCAGACTGCGCATGCGGATGGTCTCCAAGGCGTTAAAGAGAAAGTGCGGATTAATCTGGCTCTGCAGAGCGTTCAATTGCGCATGCCGCCGCTGAAGCTCCAAATTCTTCTTCTGGATATCCGCCACGTACACGTCATTGATCAAGCTCTTAAGCTGCAGGGTCATCCGGTTGAATTCACCCGTCAGCTGACCGATCTCGTCATATGCCTCAGCCTCTTGGATCGTGTCGTAATTCTGGTTCTTGACCTTCTTCATATGCTTGAGTATCCGTACCAGACGCACGTTCAGGGAACGACTGATCCAGACAATCACCAAGGTCGGAAGCAGAAAGTTCAGGCAGGTCAGCACAATGACGAACCGCAAGGACTGATGCACGTCGCGCAACACCACATCCTCCGGCGTCACCGCCATGATCGTCCAGGTGTTTAGATTGTTGGTCGTGAACGTATCGGTGTGAAACTCCAGAAACCTGTCGCCATGCACGATGCTGCTGTACGGCACGGAACCCTGCATAATATCAACCTTAGGATCCGTGGTGTATTCGATATTTCCGGCACCGCTCAGCAGGTACACTTTGCCCTGCACATTCAGATTGCTCATGATCTGCCGAATCGAGGGCATCCGCATATCAATCTTGAGATACTTGGTATGATCATCCTGGGAACTGAAATAATTCATGCTTCGGATGATGCTGAAGCTGTCCAATTGGCCATTCTTGCCCGTACGCATCACAATCGGCTGGGTTACGTTTTTGCCCGCAATTGCCTTGTACCAGGCCTCTTCCTTCACCTGGTCGCTAATATAATTAATGCCGCCGGAATACAGCAGGGTCGGATTGTCCACATACACCGTAATCTCGCTGACCGAATTGTACACGGCGCTGCCCGAATTCAAAATGCGGCGGAGATAGGTATCATAAGCCTCGATATAATCGGCCGGATGATCGTACACCGTCTCCATGATCTCGTTCAACTGAATGTCCGTGTAGAAGACGGAGGAGATCTCCAGCGCATCCTCGACTTCACGACGGAACTCATTCTTCATCTGCTCAAGCGCCACCGTTATATCCTGGATCCGCTGCTCCCTCACGCTGCCGGATGTCACGTTGTAGAAGATGAGGTTGGTGACCAGGATTGGCAAGAATACGGCCAGAAAATACATCAGCAGCATCTTGTCCCGCAGACGGACATTATTCAAGCTTGGCTTCATCGATTCGCCCCTTCGGACGCGGCCTCCTTCATCAAGCGGCTCCGGTACTCGCTTGGCGTCATTCGCTCCAGCTTCTCGAATTGCGTGACGAAATAGTCCGGGTTGCCGAAGCCGACCCGTTCCGCCACCTCATAGATGCGCAGATCCGTCTGGCGCAGCAATCGCTTCGCTTCGTTTACGCGCAGCTGCAGCAGGAAGTCATTAAAGTAAATGCCATACGCCTTTTTGAAAAGCTGTCCCAAATACACCGGGTTCATATAGAACTTCCCTGCGATGCCCTTCAGGCTGATATTCTCATGATAATGGGCCTCGATATAAGCCCGGATCTTCTGGATTCCGCCCTTGTGCTGCTCCTTGCGAAGCTGCGCGATATAGTTCGCGCTCTCAATGGCGAATTCCGTGAACAACCGCTTCAGCCCCTGAAGCGACAAGTTGCGGTCATGCCATTCGGTCATCGGCTCCAAACTGGATAGCCGGCTCTGATCCCCGTCCATGCTGCCGAGCACCCGGACCACGCCCAGCACGCAGTGGTTGATTGCCGTCTTCACCGCTTCGGGAGCATACAACTTCTCCCGGAAAGATTCGAACAGCAGGCGAATCGTCACCTCCAACTTCTCGAAATGCAGCTCCTCGATCTGCTCCAGAAACTGCTCGTAAAGCCCCTCATCCAGCCCGATGTAGTGAAGGCCGTGCTGGGAGGCCTCCTCATGGATCACAACGCCGCTCTCATCATAGATATATTTGTACAGGAGTGATTCTTTGGCCGTTTCGTATGCCTCCTGAATGCGGGACAGCTGCAACACCGGTTGACCAAAATAAACAAAGATTCGTTCGTGGCCCGAATCGGCAAGCGATTGCTGAATGCGTCTGGCAAATCCCCGCTGACACCCCTGGAACGAGTGCAGGATGCTGCCCGGAACGATAATGCCGATTCGATTGCGATGCTCATGCAGGTAGAAGGGCTGTTCTCCATTCGAGATCGCAAGGAGAGCCGCCTCCACCCTGTCCTTGAATTCTGCTCTGCCATCGTCATTGCCGTTCGCCGCCGAAGCCTGCTGATAGTCATTCCGTTCGACAAAGACGTAGAACAGGCGACTCTCCGGCTGAAGCTCCAGGCGTTGCTCCCATTCCTGCAGCAGCGCCTCATCGGCTTCTCCTATAATGAGTGATTCCATCAGGGCCCCGGACAACAGCCTCTCTTCTCTCAAGCGAGCCTCGCGGTCTGATTTTAGCCGCTCGCTGAGCCGAACCAGCGCATGGCTGAATTCCGTCTCATCAATCGGTTTCAGAATGAAATCATGCACGCCATAACGGACGGCCTGCTGGGCATAATTGAAATCATCGTATCCGCTTACAATAATGAAATACGGCTTGATGATGTCCTTCGTGACGACATGCCTGATCAGCTCGAGTCCATCCAGCACCGGCATGCGGATATCGGTGATGACCACATCCGGTTGAAGCCGTTCAATCAGTTCCAGCGCATCTTCCCCGTTATCCGCCTCATCTACAATTTGAAAGCCGCAGGCTTCCCAATCAATCAGCTTCAGGAGCCCTTTGCGCGTAAACACCTCGTCATCCACCAATATCGCCCGGTTCCATTGCACGGTATGTCCCCCTCGCCTGTTCAAACACATCTGCTGTCACATATCTTCTACCTGACTATCAGCAAACGCTTTCATATAGTAAGTCTATTGTTCATGCTCCGCATGCAATTGTCAATGAATTTGAAAATAACGCTCGGCATTGTGGTAGCAAATATCCTGGATAATGGCACCGATATATTCATAATCCGCGGGCAGTTCCCCTTCCTTGATCCAATCGCCGAACAGGCGGCACAGCACTCTGCGGAAATATTCATGCCTCGGGAACGACATAAAACTCCTGGAATCGGTCAGCATGCCGACAAAGGTGCTGATCAGCCCCATGGAAGACAACGCGGTGAGCTGCTTCAGCATCCCTTCCTTTTGATCGTGGAACCACCAAGCGGAACCGAGCTGAAGCTTGCCCTCGACGCCAGCCGACTGGAAATTCCCGATCGTGGTAGCGATCATTTCGTAATGCGAGGAATACAGGCTGTACACAATGGTTTTCGGCAGCTGATCGTTCCTGTCGAGCCTGCTTAGAAAACCGTTCAGGCTTTCCGCCAGATGGAAATCGAGAATCGAGTCATACCCGCTGTCCTTGCCGATCTTCGAGAACATGCGCGCATTATTGTTCCGGATCGCCCCAATGTGCAGTTGCATGGTCCAGCCCTTGGCGTGATACATTTCTCCGAGCTTGAGCAGGGTATAGGTGCGATATTTCCGATCCTCAAGCGGTGTGAGGCTGCCCCCGCTGATCGATTTGCCGTAAATGTCCGCAACCTCTTGTTCATCGGCTTGTTCGAAAGGAAACGCGCCAAAGCCGTGATCCGACAGGCGACAGCCATGATCATGGAAATATTGAATCCGCTCCTGCAGGGCATCCAGCAATCCCTGATAGGTATCCACGGCTATACCGGCCGTTGTTCCCAGGTTCTGTGCATAGGTGGTGAAATCCGGGTTCGTGACATCCAGCACCCGATCCGGCCGGAATGCAGGGGCAACGATGGTCGATAATTCCCCATGATCCCGAATGGCCCGATGATACTCCAGCGAATCAACGGGATCATCTGTCGTGCAGGCCACTTTGACCTTGAATTTCTCCAGAATTCCGCCTGCCCGCAAGGCAGGGGCCTTCAGCTGCTCATTGCAAGCTTCCCAGATCTCCTTAGCATTATCAGCGGTCAACCGCTCTTGAATCCCGAAATAACGGGTCAACTCCAGATGGGTCCAGTGATAGAGCGGATTGCCCACCAAGCGCGGAACGCATTCCGCCCAGGCCATGAATTTGGCTTCGGCAGTGGCACTGCCTGTAATCAGCTCTTCGTCGACGCCAAGCCAGCGCATCGCCCTCCATTTATAATGGTCACCCTCCAGCCATAGCTCCGTCAGGTTATCGAATTGCCGGTTGGTGGCGATATCCTTCGGGTTTAAATGGTTGTGGTAATCGAATATCGGCATCCCTTCCGCATAATCATAAAAGAGTTTCTTTGCGCTGTTGCTGTTTAGGAGCAGGTTTTCCGTGTCCAAACGGCTCATGTGATCGCCCTCCGATTCTTATTTCGATTTTCAGTTCCATACTACCATACAAGTATGGTAGTATGGAATACATTAGGAGGTGATGCAGTGGTAGAATCTTTGCGATTACAGCCAGGATCGGCCGGAAATATCGTGTACTCCCGGCTTAAACAGCAAATTGTCAGTCTGGAGCTGCCGCCGGGAACGGCTTTATCCGAGAAGGAGGTTTCCCTATCCTTCGAGGTCAGCCGGACCCCGGTACGGGAAAGCTTTGTCCGTTTGGCCCAGGAGGACCTGGTTGTGGTGCTTCCCCAGCGCGGCACGCGCGTCTCGCTCATCGATTCGGAGTTGGTCGAGGAAGCGCGCTTCATGCGCGAGCAGCTGGAGAAAGCCGTGGTCCGGCTTGCCTGCGAAAGCTTTCCCGAGGATAAATTCGCCGAGCTGGAGCACAATCTGTCCGAGCAGCGCGAGAGCATCGAGAAGCATGACGGCAAGCATATGTTTGATCTGGATGAGGCCTTTCATCGTATTTTGTTCGAAGGCTGCCGTAAGGTCGGCACATGGAACGTGCTGCAGCAGATGAACGCTCATCTGAACCGGAGCCGGATGTTATGGTTGTCCGCCGATCCGAATTGGACCAACCTGTACGAGCAGCATCGGGAGATCGCGGACGCGATTTCACGTCATGACGCCGATCATGCCGAACGGGAAATGCAGGCGCATCTCAGCCTGATCATCTCCAATCTGGCCGTGCTGAAAGAGAAGCATCCCGATTATTTTAAATAAAGCAATCCAGGCGGATAAACTTATCCGTTCGCAGGCTTCCATCTTGGCGGTGCACTCGTAACTTGCAAAATTCCCAGCAGCTTTGCGTTAACTCCTTAAACTTGTAAAGGCGGTGAAGAAATGCGCATGGTATTCAGGTGGTTTGGCGAGGGCAACGATACGGTCTCGCTGGATCAGATTAGACAAATCCCCGGCGTGGAGGGCATCGTATGGGCACTTCACGATATTCCTGTCGGCGAGGAATGGCCGATGGAGCGAATTGAAGAAATCGCGGACCAGGCAAAAGCGTACGGCCTTCATATTGACGTCGTCGAAAGCGTCAATGTGCATGAGGATATCAAGCTTGGGTTGCCCTCGCGGGATCAGTACATAGCCAACTACATCCGGACGATTGAGAAATTGGGCCAGGTCGGCGTCAAGGTCATCTGCTACAATTTCATGCCGGTGTTTGACTGGGCTAGAACCGATCTCCATAAGCAGACTGCCGATGGATCGACGGCTCTCTTCTTTGAGAAGGCCAAGATCCACGGCATTGATCCGATGGAGCTGGTACAGACGATCAACCGAAACAGCACGCTTACGATGCCAGGCTGGGAACCGGAGCGCTTGGCGCATCTGACCTCCCTGTTCGAAGCATACCGCGGCGTTACCGAGGACGATCTGTGGCGCAACCTCGAATATTTCTTAAGCGCCGTCATCCCGGCTGCCGAGAAGAACGGCATCCGAATGGCTATTCACCCGGATGATCCGCCTTGGCCGATCTTCGGTCTGCCACGGGTCATTACCAGCCAGGAGAATCTGCGGAGATTCCTCAAGCTATACGATAGTCCGGCGAACAGCTTGACCCTGTGCAGCGGTTCGCTTGGCGCCAATCCGGATAATGACATCGTCTCCATGATCCATGAGTTCCATGACCGGATTCCATTTGCGCACATCCGGAATGTACGCGTCTTTGATAACGGCGACTTCATTGAAACGTCCCACCGTACCGAGGACGGTACCGTTGATATTTCCGGCATTGTGCAGGCCTATCATGACAACGGTTTCACCGGATATGTAAGACCCGATCACGGGCGGCATATATGGGGTGAGCAGTGCCGTCCGGGTTACGGTCTGTATGACCGCGCCCTCGGCATTATGTATCTCTGGGGGCTGTGGGACGCTTACAGCCGGGAGCGTGCGGGACGCGCAGCTCAGCTGAAGGAGGCCGTTCAATGAGTGAGGTAAATATCCATGCAACGGGTACATCTGAACCCGGACCAAGCGGAGTTTCTCATGAATCCACGCCGCAAGTGACGCCATCCCTTCCCATTCATCCGTCATTAAACGGGAAGACGGTTGTTATTACGGGCGGCTCCGGGGTGCTGTGCCGGGCAATGGCTTTGGAGCTGGGCCGGCAAGGTGCCAAGGTCGCCGTCTTGAATCGTACGGCCGAGAAAGGGCAGCAGGTGGCGGATGAAATTACGGCAGCCGGCGGTACAGCCATTGCCGTTTCCTGCGATGTAACGGATGTGGAAAGCGTCCGGCAAGCGGAAAAGGCTGTGCGCGAGTCTTTCGGACCTTGCGATATCCTCATTAACGGAGCCGGCGGTAACCGGAAAGACGCGAATACAACCAACGAAATTTTCCGTCCGGAGGATGTGGGGCAGCCGGATCTGACAACCTTTTTCGGGTTAAGCGTACCTGGCTTCCGCAGCGTATTCGATTTGAACTTCATCGGCACGCTGATACCGACGCAAGTCTTTGCGGAAGGGATGCTGGGACGTCCCGGGGCCGTCGTGCTGAATATCTCGTCCATGAGCGCACCCAGCCCGATGACCAAGGTCCCGGCTTACAGTGCAGCCAAAGCGGCCATCAACAACTTCACGCAGTGGCTGTCCGTGCACCTCGCGGAATCCGGCATTCGCGTGAACGCGATCGCGCCAGGCTTCTTCCTGACCGAGCAGAACCGCAATCTGCTGACCCATAGCGACGGTTCATTAACCGAGCGCTCTCATAAAATCATCTCCCATACCCCCATGAGACGGTTCGGCGTGCCGGAGGATCTGCTCGGCACCCTGCTCTGGCTTGTGGATGATCAGACCTCCGGATTCGTCACCGGAACGGTGATTCCCGTAGACGGCGGCTTCATGGCTTATTCCGGCGTATAACGGATTGTTATGCAGCAGGGCCGACTTAAGATCCTATGATCTTAAATCGGCCCTGTTTTTTTGCATCACGGCAACTGTATATGCCTGAGTTTATCCGGATTTGCCACGGTATAAATCGTTTCGATCCGATGGTTCTTAAAAGCAAAAGAATAAATGAATTGGACACCGTTATCCAACCGGATCCGCATTCCCGGCAGACCATTGACGGTAAGATAAGAGTACGCATATTGTCCTTCATACATTTTAAGCAGGTTCAGATGCAATTGGATCACTTTATGGACTCCAACCACAGGAATTTGCGCAGCTCTGACTTTACCGCCGCCGTCCGAGTAGAGAACGACATTTTCGCTTAACAGCTCCAGCAGCTTACTCGTATTCCCCTGTAAGAGGGAGTCCACAAAATCCTTGATCTGCGCCTCCGCCACCGAGATCGAGGGTCTCTGATCAGGATCAAAATGAATGCTGCTCTTAGCGCGGCGGAAGATTTGACGGCAATTGGCACTGCTTTTTCCCAGAATTTCAGCAATTTCGTCATAGGAATAATGAAAAATCTCGCGAAGAAGAAAAACAGCTCTTTCCACCGCGTTAAGCTGCTGAAGGAGCAGCAGGTATGCTGTAGAAATGGACTCTTGCTGCTCTACGATAAGCGAAGGGTCCGTCTCTGACGCCATATTCTCGATCAAGGGTTCCGGCAGCCAGGGACCGACGTACAGCTCGCGCTTTTTGGCAGAAGAGCGCAGCAAATCCAAGCAGCGATTCGTTACGATTTTGTACAGAAACGCTCTCTCATTGCGAATGTCCTGCGGATGGGGCAATTGGTTATAGCTGATGAAGGCCTCCTGTACGATATCTTCCGCATCCATTACACTTCCCAGCATCCGGTAAGCTAACGAGAACAGAGCGGATCGATAGCTTTTATACAATAACTCTGTGCTCATTCGGGGTCCTTTCCTCACTTTCAAGCGAGAGTATATGCTGTACAGCCCGCTTGGCGCTTGCAGTTGCAGCATCAACCAAGAGTTCGCCATGCGCTGCCCATTCTCCCGCTACATACAACCCGCCGATTTCAGGGACGGCTGGACCCGGGTTCTCCTGGCGTTTCACATGCATAAAATCGTGGCAGACCGTGATGTTAGGAAGGTATTGTTTCTCCACGAGCTCGTTGCGCCAACCGGGCTGCACCAAGTCTAAGGTTTCTTCTAATTCCTGCAGATCCCTTCTTGCATCCTTCTCCTTGCCCTGATACTTAAGCAAGGTTATGACTTGTGCGCCATCATCACTCAGGTAAGCCGCTCGGGATTGATTCGAGAGAAAGACGGTTTGATCGAGGCCGTACACAAACTGCTGCTTCGGTTCCGGAAGACGACGCAGGGCTACATCCAAGCAAGCCGCTGTCACTTCGACCGCCTGCTCCTTCCAAGTATGAAGGGCCGTTTCTTCTGCATGGGGCACCAGTTCGTGAGCGACAGCTGGCGGTGTGGTAAGAATAATATGGTTTGCTTCTATTTTCATGCCATCGCCGCAAAGGACGTGCCTTACCTTTCCCTCGTGATGCTCAACCGAAATGACTTTATTCTTCGTCACGATTTGAACTCCCTGCTCCAGAGCCTTTTGTTTTAATTCATCGACCATGGCCCCCCAGCCCCGATCCAGATACAACACTCCCTTAAGCGCATGCTTAAGCTGCTGCAGTACAGGACCGGCAGCCTGCAGGTCAGGGGCTACCACATAACTCGCTGTACGCAATAGCGAATAGAATAAATTTCGTACCATCGGATCCTGCACGTTATCTTCAATCCATTCGCGCAGACTCATGTTGTCGTACAGCTGCGTATCCAGTTTACCTAATTTCGCAAGCCAGGCGCCGAGCTCCATCTTGCCCTTCCAGGATAATAGAGGGGTGGTGAATAGGGATTTCACGCCCATGGGCAACGGACTTAGTTTCCCTTTCCAAATCCCGTACCCGTCAATCGAAGGTTGGCCTCCCGGCAATTGGAGCCCTAATTCGCGAAAGGTTGAAAGGGCATCTCCATGATATAAGGCATGCCCGCCCAGATTGAAATAGGCTCCCTTCTTCTTATGGGTCATGGCCCGACCACCTAAACGCTCCTGCTTTTCAACGAGTATCGTTTGCTTTCCGGCTCTTGCCGCATAGATTGCAGCTGTTAAACCGGCTACGCCTCCACCTACAACGGCTACGTCATATTTTAGCATCCGTCATCATCCCTTTCGGTTTTATACGGGTATGACGGGCGAGGGCATCGAGATGTGACAGGAATGAAGATCCAAACCGAAAATTCATGTTATTCATGATTTCAAGACTCCTGTAAAAAACCTCTATGGACGCACTTTCATATACTTTCTGATAACTTCAATAAAACCCCTCTTCAATTTCGAAGAGGGGTTTTGCATGGCTCTATATCAAAATCGCACCGTTTGGGTTTCATTCCGCCTTACAGCACAGCCTCCGGCTTAAAAAAAGCCGGCAAGTACTTTTTGTTCGCCTCCAGCATTTCACCCAGCAGCTGCTTCGCTACACTTACGGAAGGCACCAGCGGATGGTGAACCAGCGCTTGCAGCGCAATGCCGCGATCACCGGTAATGGCGGCTTCGATCGTCAATTGTTCGTATACCTTAACCGCATGCATTAGCCCTTTTACATGGGAAGGCACGTTCTGCGGTGCAAGCGGGATGGGACCCTGGCCTGTTACCACGCAATTGATCTCGATGCTGGCGTCCGCAGGCAGGAAATCATAGATATTGCCGTTTGCGACATTCAATGTCTGGATATCATGGCGGTCATTGTAGATGGACGTCATCAGATTGACTGCCGCTTCAGAGTAATAAGCACCGCCCCGCTGCTCCAGCTGCTTCGGTTTCACGGCCAAATTCTCATCCTTGTAAAGCTCAAACAGCTCCTGTTCAACGCGGCTGACCACGTCCGCTCGGGTTCCGTCCTTCTCCAGCGATGCCTTCATATCCGCAAACATCGTATCGGTCATGTAGAAATATTTAAGATAATACGTCGGGATCGCTCCAAGCGAGCGGATAAAGTCCGCATCCCAGCCGAAGGTCGGCACGTTTTTCGCCGTATACGATTTGCCGCCGTCCAGCAGCTCCGGCATCTTCTCTTCCCCGTTAACGATAGCGGACGTCACCCAATGCAGATGGTTGATCCCGACAAACTCGGCCAGAACGTCCTTCTCCGACACGCCATACTCCGCCGCCAGAAACTTCTGAAAGTTAATCGGCGAGTTGCACAGACCGACCGATTTCACCTTACTGTGCTTAGCAACCGCCTCCGTGACGATACCCGCCGGATTCGTGAAATTCAGCATCCACGCATTCGGTGCCAGCTCCTCGATATCGCGGCAAATGTCCAGAATCACCGGAACCGTGCGCAGCGCCTTCAGCATGCCGCCCGGGCCCGTCGTCTCCTGCCCGATGACGCCGTGTTTAATCGGAATATGCTCATCCTGTTTACGTGCCGCGAGCAGGCCGACACGCATCTGGGTCGTCACAAAATCGGCACCCGCAATCGCTTGTCTGCGATCCAGCGTCAGGTGAACCTCGATCGGCAGGCCCGACTCTTTCACCATGCGTTTAGCCAGATTGCCTACAATCTCCAGCTTATGCTTGCCTTCTTCAATGTCAACAAACCACAGTTCGCGAATCGGCATTTGCTCATAATTGCGAATGAAACCTTCAACAATTTCCGGGGTATAGGAGGAACCTCCCCCGATGACCGCTATCTTTAATCCTGCTGCCACGTTAATCGCCTCCAAGGTATGATATCAATCCGTATTTATCAGGTTCTTATCCAACGATAAATTGATCAGGCTGTGGTTGCCTGCTCAAACGTAAATGCTTTCAGTTTGGCCTCCGCCTGTACATCAATGGCATGACCATCAGCGTCCATCGCGCAAAGAAGCGCGCCGGAAACCGGATCGGATGTCAGTCTTACACAGGTTGCATGCGGTGCCCGGACCGCAACGATCCGCTCGATCGCATCCGTCAGGATCGAGCTGTTCGGCCTGTTCAGCACACTGCCGATATAGACAATGTCAAAGGCTTCATCCGTCATGTCCAGCCGCCGGATCAGCGTACATACCGCATTGGCCAGCTCTTCGCCTTCATTCTCAAGAATTCGGGTGGCTACCTCGTCACCTGCTTCAGCCGCCTGGAACAGGGTCTTCACGAGGCTTGGCGGAACCTTCGTCTTGCCGTAGAGGACATCCTCATACATCGGTTCTACAGACGTGTATCCCATTTGCTCCAGTACGAGCGATGTCAATAAAGTTGCCGGTCCCCGCTCATCCCAGGCCCGAATGACTGCCCGGAAAGCCAGCGTGGCAAATCCGGAACCGCCCGCGTAGCCGTCTCCATACAAGAAGCCAAAGCCTCCATACTGCAGCTCTTCTCCCGCACGATTTCGGGCCGCGCTGTTGAAGCCCGTACCGCAGATCAATGCAGCGCCATACGGACGGCTCGTTCCAGCCCTCATCCCGATCATGGTATCGCATGCGATATCATGCTTAGGATAACCGAGAGCCCCGATCATCGGACGCAGGATCTCATAATCGGCTTCCCGATCTGCTCCGGCCAAGCCGAAATAAGCATAACTGATATCTTCTTTGGCAGCTCCAGCCTCTTGAAGAGCCGCATTGCAGGCTTCCTCAATATTACGGGCCGCATGTTCACGGTGAATCTGGTGATTGCCGTTCCCAGACGCTCCCTTGCCAAGAATGTTCCCTTGTTCATCGCAGATCACGGCGTGTGTCTTACTACCGCCGGCATCTACACCCAGATACAAACTCATGCATTTCACTCCTACCCGCCATACAGCGGCGTCATGTGGTGGTATATATTTAAGATACCGCTTCCACTGGCATCCATCTACTGTTATACGATCAAGGAGTGATACTATCTTACTGTTTCTTGGTTTTTGAAGTGGAGGAGATTATAGGAGTGCCGGCATAAGCACGCTCCCGAATTTCGCTTGGCGATGCGCCGACATGCTGCTTGAACAGACGATTGAAATTAGACAGATTCCGAAACCCGCAGGATTCCGCAATCTCGATAATTTTCTGGTCCGTCGTCTCTAGCAAGTGCACGGCATGCGTCAAACGCAGCTGAATCAGATAATGGTGCGGTGAAGTGCCGACCGCCTGCTGGAACAGAGCGCTGAACCGGGAAGGGCTCAGATGCGTTAAGTCCGACAGCTCCTGCAGCGTCCAGCTGTAGTCCAGCTGAAGCTCCATCGTGCGCAGGACTTCTTTTAACGCATGCATTCCCCTGCCCTTGATCGGCCTGTTCGCTTGAGCCGGAATCGAGAGATGGCGGTTCGCCAAACTCAGGAAACGAATAAGATCCGAGCGGATCAGGCTCATATATGCGGTACCTCGGGCTTGATACTCCTCCATCATGCGCCCCAGCAGGTGAGCCAATTCATCGTGCACGGGGGATTGCCTCTCCATGTTTCCGAGCGAACGGAAGGGAGCCATCAGATCCGGATCGAACTTGAGGTCGATGGATAATAATGAGGGCTCGAACATAATGACATCCATCACCAGGTTCTCAGTCTCATACGCCCGGTGAAGATCATTGCTGTTGATGAAAATAATATCCCCTTGCTGAAACTGGAGCTTCATCCCGTTGATCAGAATAAATCCGGTCCCGCTCTGAATATAATTGAGCTCCAAAGCATGATGCCAATGCAGGCGCTGGGCTCCGGCAAATATGCCGTGCGTGGTCGACGCTGTAAAAGGAAAAGCAGCGTTCGTAAAATCTATAGCATCAGGAACGACACTCTGCGGACGATTCACTAAAAAAGCACCTCCATGCCTTCGGACATCAACGTATCAACAATTTACCCTTATCGTAACATGAGCGCTTATTATACTTAAAACGTTTATGGACGTATTTCTCAGAACACAGGCCGCACTCACCCGGATGTTCTCTTGCGAAAATAGGCAGGGTAAGTCACTTGAAGGGTATACTTCCTATTACTAAAAAAAGACCTGCCTCAGTAGACCTGAGACAGGATCTTTAAAGAAAGGATCATTAAGATAATGCAAGCTCCACCGTCCAGCCGAACGGATCCTCAACCGTTCCGAGCTGGATGCCCGTGATGGCGTCATATACGCGTTTGGAGAGTTCGCCCGTTGCTCCCTCACCAATCTTCAATTGCTCATCCTGCCATTCCAGGGAGCCAATCGGTGAAATGACCGCTGCCGTGCCGGTGCCAAAAGCTTCGGTCAACAATCCGCTGCGATGGGCCTCCACGATTTCATCAATGGAGATGGCCCGTTCTTCTACCGGGATGTTCCAATGCTGAAGCAGCTGGATGACGGAGTTCCGGGTAACTCCATCCAGGATGCTGCCATTCAGTGCCGGGGTTACGACCGTATCACCCAGCTTGAAGAACACGTTCATGCTGCCGACTTCCTCGATATATTTGCGATGTACGCCATCGAGCCACAGTACCTGCGAGTATCCCTTCAGCGTTGCTTCATCCTGTGCCTTCAAACCTGCCGCATAGTTGCCAGCTGTCTTGGCATTGCCCACGCCGCCGGCTACGGCACGCACGTATTTAGGCTCCACGTAAATGCTGACCGGATTGATGCCTTCCGCATAATACGAACCGACCACCGATAGGATAATCATGAACTTGTATTGCAGCGATGGCGCTACGCCAAGCACAGGCTCGGTGGCGATCACAAATGGACGGATATAGAGCGATGTGCCAGGCTCGGAAGGAATCCAGTCGCGATCCACGAGCACGAGCTGCTTGAGCGCTTCCATAACGAGCTCCTCGTCCAATGCCGGAATGCTCAATCGTTGGTTGGACAGGTTCAGCCGCTGAATATTTTTGTTCGGGCGGAACATGAGAATCCGCTCATCTTCCGTCAAGTAAGCCTTCAAGCCTTCAAATACGGTCTGTCCGTAGTGAAATACCTTGGCGGCAGGGTCCAGTTCGATCGGCTGATACGGAACGACGCGCGGATCGTGCCAGCCTTGACTTGCGTCATAATCGAGAATAAACATGTGGTCCGTAAATACCGTGCCGAAAGCCTGTTTATGGTGGCTCGGCTTTGTCTTCGGGGTCTTCGTTAATTCCACGGGTATCGTGTAAGTCATGTGCACACATCTCCTTATTCTGCAAACGTTATTAGTTGAATCATATCAATGGATACCCTATATTAAAAATATCTGATTTATAGGGATACCATACCTTAAAGGTATGGATAGGGGGTATGAACATGGATATTCGACAGCTGCGATATTTCCTGACGATTGCACAGGAAGGGCAGATCACGCGTGCAGCAAAACAGCTCAATATGGAGCAGCCTCCATTAAGCCGTCAGCTGAAACTAATGGAGGAAGAGCTCGGGGTTCTGCTGTTTGAACGCAGCGGCAAGCAGCTTCAGCTCACCCACGCAGGCGAGCTGCTTCAGAACAGAGCGGCGTCCCTGCTGAACCAGTTCAATGAAACGCTAACCGAGGTAAAGGAGATCCATGCGGGAATCCGCGGCATGCTCTCCATCGGTGCCGTCGTCTCCTGTATCTCGCTCCTGCCGCAGCGCATCCATATCTTTCGGCAGCAATATCCCGAGGTCACGTTCAAGATCCGGGAAGGCGATCACTCCCTGCTGGCGGATCAGCTCGACAAGCGCAATATCGAGCTCGCGGTGACCCGGCTCCCTTTCGAATCCAGCTTCGGGCCTGAGCGTTATGCCGTTCAGCCTTTGCCCTCCGACCCGTTCGTCGCGGTCCTTCCAAGCAGCTGGGAAAGTGTATCCTCCCATTCGGAAATCTCGATGCGCGAGCTCGCGGAATATCCGTTCTTGTCCTTAAAAACCGATCAGACGATCGGGATGCATGAGCGGGTAATACAAGAATTTAAGCGCGGCGAACTTGAACCGCGTGTCATATGCGAATGCTCCAGCGTTGCCATTATCGTTGCATTGGTAGCGGAAGGCATCGGCGCCACCATTTTACCCGAGTCGGTGATGTCCTCATTTACGATTCCCAACATTCGGACACTGTCCATTACGAGCGCTGATTTCCAGTCGGATGTGGGTATTGTCTGGCTCCGGGATCATGTACTATCCAATCGGGCTATGCATTTTTTAGCTACCTTTATAGAATAACATTTATTGATGCCCTTCGTCTTCCCCGGCTTTGTCCAAGCCGTGCCGCTTTAGCGGATTCATTATTCGTTATTCATTGTTAACAAACTTGAAGTCGCTAATCGTCCCGCACCGGCTAAACCCGATATGTTGATACAATCGATTGGAGACCGGGTTGGCTTGATCGGCATACAGCATGGGCACCAAACCGTCCTGCAGCAAGCGAAGTCCGAGTTCTGCAACCAGGGCGCCGGCATAGCCTTTTTTCCGTTCAGCCCTCGGCGTGTATACAGCGTTGATTCGACCGTGCCGTGGTGACCGGTGTGCAACATTGGCCATCGAGACCGCTTTGCCGCCGGCTATCCATAAATTTAACCCCCCCTGCTGAATGAGTCGCTGCGCTGTCTCGATCTGGCTTGCCGCATTCGCGCGGACCCCATAAGCATCCTCCGAGAATCCGACCAGAAACTGGGCCACCTGCTGCGTATCTTCAACAGCGGCCTGCCTGATGTCGCCCTCGACGAAGTGAGGGGGCTTCACGGCGGGGGCATGATAAGACTCCATCGTCATATGATGACGGTAGGTCTCACGACGTTCCTCTGCGTAACAGCTTGCAAACCGCTCTGCCACATCCGGCTCCCCGGTCACCCCAGGCAGGGTCACCTCCTTAAGCTCGCCAACCAGCGCTTGGAGCAGGTGCTGCCGCCTATCTCCGGAAACCTTCCGGGAAATCCATAACCATGCGTTCCCGCGAGGAGAATGCGCAAAGATCATGCGTCCATCCGGCGATTTCAGCCCCAAGTTCTGCGGCGACCCGGCAAGAAGATGAATCAGATTGTATGACACCTCATCCTGAATAAAATCTTCCTGGTACAGCACCTCGTCCTGAGGCATTAACTTCGCAAGCATTCGTACACTCCTCTCTTTTCCATGGTCCAAAGGAACACAAAAAAGCTCCGTCCCCTGTAGGGACGGAGCCTTGTCTCCGCGTTACCACCCTGATTCGCACCGGACAAGCCGATACGCACTCTCGTCATCATCCATCAATGATGCCCCATGATAACGGCAGGGAATACCCGGATACGCCTCAAGTTATAAACGATCGACGGATCTGCTCCGAGGTGATGGCCATGCATCGCCGCTGACTGCTTCGCACCACCCAGCAGTTCTCTGGCTCAGCTTCCATTTGCGATCCTGGCGTCCTCATCCTAGCATGTTCGAAAATTTAACTCAGTTTACTCCCGGCGGCATCCAGCTGTCAAGCCCGATTTCACCTATAAAGAAAGGCTGGAGACTCCATCTCATTTGTTATTAAAACGGAAGACCAGCATATCCCCCTTCTCCGGATGGACGCCATCATGCTCCGTATATCGTCCGCCCGTGTACGTGTTCAACGTTTTTCGCCAAAAAATCTGGGTACTCATATTGCGCTCGGTCGGATTCGTTTGCAGCTCCCATGCACCTTGGAAATGATCGAACACAAGCTCAGCCGCTCGTTGGGCTACACCTTGTCTTCGAAAAGTCCGAAGCACAAAAAAATCATTCAAGTAGTACTGGATATTCGGCGATGGGATGTATGGCGTGGTCGCCACCAGAGCCAGCCCTGCCGCAATACCATCTACGGAGATCAGATAAGGAAAAAGAACCGATGGCTGCTCCCACCACACATCGAGCTGCTTGCTCTGCTCGCTTAAGGTCGGCACATCCTCTTTTTCAAATACACCGAACCGGTTAGGACGGACCCCCCATATCTCAGCAATGTCATGCAAGTACAGCGGATATATGTTATGCAGAATAAATGACTGTTCCTTCGGGCATAAACGTACCTCAATATTCACGGTCAATCCCCTCCCTAATGAATGATGTATGTAAGTTTAGTATGTCTAGGATAACATATTTACACTACCAAGAGGTTTACAGGTATGTAAATTGCGTTACGAATGTAATAAAAATCCGTTAACCCTACTCCTTATTTCACCATGATTTTATTATATGTCCTACAGCTCATCCAAAATAATGTTGAATTCTGTTAATTTATATCATGCAAAGAGCCAACCGAATGTATGCATCGGTTGGCTCTTTGTTTTCTCAGCGCTGTATTCTGTGCCTTTGCAGTCTTATCAAACGGGAATACCCCCTTGCTGCATCCTCCTGCGAGGCTTACTCCGTCAAACCCAAGGCATTCCGCGCCATCGTCATATACTCTTCCTGACCTGTCAGGAGAGCGAACTGGGCGATCAGCACGGGATACGCGGCATGCTGTTCGACAATATGATCGAACATGCGCGGCCATACCTTCCCTCCGGCTTGTTCATACCGGTCCAACAGGACACGGAGATTATGCTCGCCATAAATAGCGTAGTATAACACGAAGTCTTTGGCGGGACTTGCTACCTCGGACTCCGTCCAATCCAAAAGTCCGGTCACCTGCACGCGCTCATCAATCAGGATATGCGGGGGGTGAAGATCGCCATGGATGAGGGCAGAATGCGTTGGCCAATAGGAATCCTCCTCCAGCCATTTTTGCCACCTCTCCCACAGCGCATCGGAAACACCCAGACGGCTCTTGATGTCTTCCATATTTCGCGCCGTCTCATCACGAACCTCTTGGGGACTCTTTACCTGCAGACCTGCTGCTCGGGCTGCATCGTGATCGACGCCATGCAAGGCAACCAGCGCCTCAGCCAGTGAGCGGATAAACCCCTCGCCCGGATTCTCATGATCCATATTCCATGCATATCCTTCCATGCTGACGGAAGCGGCAGGCTCCCCGCTTAGCAGCGGGTAGGCAATGAGTTCCGGCGTGTAAATCCGCCAATCCGGTACATCAACCGGAAGATGGGATTGAATCAGCTTCAGGACTCGAGCTTCGTTATCTGCTCTATCCAGCACATCCGATCGTCTCGGTTTACGCAGAATCCACCGTGCTCCAGTCCCTGCTTCCTCTACGAATCCAACAAGGAAATCCATGCCGGATTCATTCATCTCTATTCCCTCCGGAATCAAATTCACCCCGTGTTTTCCGGCAATCTCCAGCATCTCTTGGATCACTTGTGTATAATCATCATTTGGTTTTGCTATTGTCATAAGGAATCAATCCCCTTCCATTTTTCATTGCATCAAGGCCGTCATTACAACAAAAAAGCACAGGCAACGAGCTGCCTGTGCTGGGTAACCGGAACGGGTCTTAGCTGTCCACCGTTCCTGGAATGCCTACTCGAAATACACATTCAAATAAAACAGGAGGGTGAGAACACCGTTATCCCGCAAATGAAAAAACGTGTACTTCTATAGACATATCATAAAAATGGGTTACGTAAAAAAGACGGACCCATCCCGATTACCCTGCATCTGTGCAGGTCTCTTTAGCGCTATATCATTAGCCGCGAAAAGATCTCAATCGGGAATAATCCAACATACGTAACCCTCCGTTCGTTTATAAGTTGTGTATAACTTTACCAAAGTCATTCGTAGTTTGCAAGGACTATTTGGGCAATATTTCCCATTACTTTGGAATAAGATTCCATCCGTTTAGATTTGTACAGAAATGCCCAAGTCACTCCGGACTTGCCTGTTCTCATCTTCCGGCTCTATTTTACGCTTCCTGCAAATGCTCTTTGCAAAAAGTCATGAGTTCTTCCTCTTCCTCGGGCTCCATATCGAAGTCCAGGTACTGGTCGGTTGTCCGCTCATAGAAGTCGTATTTTACAATGCGCGAAGACTCCTCGTCATCCAGATAAATCACTCTCAGATAGACGCCATGCTCCGAATAGAGCTCGTCGTCCTCCGGCACGTCCAAATCGCATACAAACTCAAAGCGTTTGCCTGCCAGGATTCCAAAAGGATCCTTCACCAGTTCAACGCTATATTCTTTGATTGTCAGCATATTCCCATCCTTTCTATCACTCTGATTATTATACACAACAGTGAGTGTCTTCTTACACTCTTTCTATTCGCAAATGGTTGCCTATCAGCACTCAGGGCCCTTCCCCCATTTTCTATTCTATCAGCGCATACCTCTTACGAGCTGCATCGAATTCACTTACGATAAAATAAGACTCCATTGAAAAGAGGAGATGAAGCGCGTGTCCCAGAAGGAACATCTGACCATCACAGTAGAGAAGGGCAAGCAACGTTTCTCCGTAACATCGCCTCTTGGTGGGGTGGGGCGATTCGTCTTTGTGGTGAACGATCAATTCACCAATGCCCCCAATACCACTCAAATCGCCAGTGGCGCCAGTAAAAGCAGCGCAGCAGGC
Organism: Paenibacillus sp. FSL W7-1332; assembly: GCF_037969785.1. NCBI lineage: Bacteria > Bacillati > Bacillota > Bacilli > Caryophanales > Paenibacillaceae > Paenibacillus > Paenibacillus sp. FSL W7-1332. The sequence continues at coordinate 7,199,929 of NZ_CP150209.1, forward strand.
AACAATGCGGCCATTAAATCCCCGCACACGTACCAACAACAAAGCGTCGGAGCCGGGGGAATCGCTAAAAATCTCGGATTAAAAGACCCCAAGGACAAGGACCATTTCTCCAAACATCATCCGAAACATCACTCGAAACATAGCAAGCATAAAAAAAATCAAAAAGAAGTGGTATTCGTCATTAACAAGCAGGTCGTAAAGCTTCCGAAGGGAGGCCAAAACGCGTCTGCAACGCAGATCGCAAGCGGCGCCGGCAAATACAGCACAGGCGGCACCAACTCCGCAATCGAGAGCCGCGGCACCAGACAGCAGCACGCCGTAGGCGGCAGTGGCAGCAAAGCCATTAACAAAGACGCCAACCAGCGTAAGCGCAAATTAAAGCACCACAACTGGAAGTCCAAACACCATGACTGGAAATCCAGACATGACCACCGAACAAAGAAGAAGACGTATTAAGAACACAAAATGACCCTCGAAGGGTCATTTTTCTTTGATTCAGGCTGTAAATTTCACTAAAATCGATCTCCCGTATGCCTATCGAACTTGCAATTATTTATCGTCCTCTTGACCGGTCCGTTCCTTCCCCTTCGCGGTTGCTGCGAACGATCTGGTCATGGACTTGATCAACTCCACTTTACGGTAACGCAAGGCGGACCAATCCTCATCGATAGCGATTTGCCGAACGGGCTCATAGCCTTCGTCAGCAAGAATGCCCGTAATACTCTCCCGGCTGCAATCGGAATTCTTGTAGGTTTTGGACGACTTCTTGGGGTAACACAGCCACAGCAGGCCATTGTCAGTCACAGAGCTGGCTGCGATCTTGGCTAAGCGCTGCAATTCTTCATTGCTTGTCCCGAAGGCTTGCACAAAATCGTAAGGCACTTGCTTAGGCTCCGTATGAACTTCCCCTTGCAGGGAATTGATGACCTCTTGAAAGGCCTGTGGTGCGTTTAGCATCAGAACCGGTTGGCCGAGGTCCTTGAATTGCAGCTTTTTGACGGTTGGATGTGTCTCCAGCATGTTAAAGCATCCTTCCTCTCGATTCAATTTTTATATAACGCTTCGGATTTCATTAAGAAGAGCATACCCATATGAATGGATACGCCCTTACAGCTGGTCAATCCACATAGCGGTTAAATTCCCCTGGGATTGCGCGTTATTCTTGTTACTGCGCTTTCTTGATCTGCTTGCTTCGCAGCTGCCCGCAGGCTGCATCGATGTCGGTTCCATGCTCCAGACGAACGCTGCAGCTGATGCCTTGTTTTTTCAAAGTATCGTAAAAAGAGGTAATCGATTCTTTTGTGCTGCGCTGATATTGGCTGTGCTCATCCACCGGGTTGTACGGAATGAGGTTCACATTCGCCAGATTGCGTCGCTCGCCAACAAGCTCTGCCAGCTCAAGCGCGTGCTCCCGCTGATCGTTCACATCCTTCAGCAGAATGTACTCCAGCGTGATACGGCGATTCGTTTTTTCCAGATAATAATCAATCGCTGCCATCAGCTTCTCGATCGGAATCGCTTTGTTAATCTTCATAATGCGGGTCCGAATCTCATCATTCGGCGCATGAAGGGAGATGGCGAGATTCACGCCCAGATCGCTGTCCGCGAACTCGACGATTTTGTTAGCCAGCCCGCTGGTCGATACCGTAATATGACGGGGACCAATGGCAAGCCCCTTATGATCCTTGATCACGCGAATGAAATCCGACATGTTCTCATAATTATCAAACGGCTCCCCGATCCCCATCACCACGAGATGGCTGACCCGCTCGCTTTTGCCTTGTTGATCCAAGTGAAGCTGAACCTGCATGACCTGCTCCACAATTTCCGCTGCGGACAAATCGCGGCTCTTCTTCAGCAAACCGCTGGCGCAGAAGCTGCAGCCAATGTTACAGCCGACTTGAGTAGTCACACAGACCGACAAACCGAATTTATGCCGCATTAATACGGTCTCAATCAGATTGCCGTCCACCAGCTTGAACAGGAACTTAACCGTTCCGTCCAGAGACTCCTGCTTGGTGTGCTCCTCCAAGGTCAGTATCGTATAATGCTCCGCGAGCAGCTGCAAGCATTCCGGATGCACATCCGTCATATCGGAAAAAGCGGTGACCCGCTTCCGATACAGCCACTCCCATACCTGTGTTGCCCGAAACTTTTTATGTCCACGCTCGCCCAGCCAAGCCGTCAACTGATCTAATGTTAATCCATAAATGGATGGTTTGTTCATTGATTGGTCCTCTTTCTATTCATAGTCCACTCCTTATTGTCCCAAAATTCCGAAGCGAACACAAGGGGAGTTATAGGCAATTCGCGCTTCTTATACGTAAATCAGGATTGACATATCCAATAAATACCTTTATCTTATGATTGACTGACCTAATCAATCATAAATATAGAGAGAAAGGAGACATCGCTCCATTCGTTAAGGACGTTCACCGCTATTTGTCCTGCTTCTTTATCCAAATTTGAAATTCAGAGGATGTTTTTCGTTTATTATTGACTGACTAAATCAATCTATATTGGAGGTCTTCGAATGAAAACAAAAGGCAAAGCGCTCATTCTAGGTGGAGGCATAGCCGGACTATTCGCTGCAACCGTGTTATCCAAGCATTACGAAGAGGTAATCATCACGGATCGGGATGAGTTTCCAGCAGGACCGGAGACTCGGGCGGGTACGCCGCAGGCCTATCATCCGCACCGTTTCCTTGAGCGCGGCAAGATGATTGTTGAACGATGGTTCCCCGGCATAACCGAGGAGCTGGTTCAGCACGGGGCCCACCCCCGGGCGCATAAGTCCGTTAAAATGACCAACCGCTTCGGCACGCTGGAAATGCCCGATGAGCCCAATGCGGGATGCAGCCGATCCCTGCTGGAGTGGACGCTGCGCAGCAGAGTGGCCAAACTGCCCAACGTCACCCTCCTACCGAAACTGACGGCCCAACAATTGCTGTTTGACGCAGACAAGAATACCGTTACCGGTGTGGTGTTCCGGGACAGAAGCGTCGAAGAGCCGGCGCTCCTTCATATGAATGCGGATATCGTCGTGGATGCAAGCGGGCGCGGTTCCAAGCTATCGGATTGGCTCCAGAACCTCGGTTATGCGACACCCGAGGCCGAGAGGCTGCACATATCCCTTGGTTATAGCACGCGGCATTATAAGGTGCCAGAAGACATCCAAGCGGCGTGGAGCACCATTGTGAACGAAGGAGATCCCTCCCGTGGTATCGGCACGGCCGTATTCAATCCGATCGAGAACCAGATTGCGGAGGTTGTTCTGTACCGCGCGGGAGGAGACTCTTATCCGACAACCAACCATCAGCTGTACGACCAGGAGGCACAAAATCTGTTCGGCGCTGCCATCGGAGATTTGTTTCAGCAGCTTGAACCGGTCTCAAACCCGCGCGGCTACCGGATCGAGGAATGCCTTAGACAGCATTTCGAGCAGATGGAGGATTGGCCTTCCGGTCTGCTGGTGCTCGGTGATGCTTTCTGCAGTTTCGATCCGATATTCGGCCAGGGCATGACGGTGGCCGCCATCCAGGCAGATACGCTGGACCAATGCTTGCAATCGATGCAGAATGGAGTTCTGCTTGAGGAGGGATTCGAACGCTTCGCCCTCCTAAAGATTCAATCCGCCATTGAGCCTGCATGGTGGCTTAGCGCAGCCGCGGATCTCAGATGGCCGGGCGTGACATACGAGGGCCACCTGCCCGCCCAAGGCTTCTCTTTTGCCCAGAGGCTGTTCGATATATGCCAGGAGCTGGCTTATGATCATAACGATATGGCCGTATTCGAACAGTATATGATGGTAACGGGTCTCTTCGCCTCACCTCAGGATTTGTTTAATGCCGAATATATCACCGCACTCGTGAATGCAGACCTATCGGGTAAAGGTAAAGCTTGGCTTCATCAAGTATTACAGGAGACAAACTTGCCCCTGGAAGAACTACTCGCGCGGATCATCCCGGTCTTTAATAACGAATTTCTGCCCTTATCCATGGGATTGCCCGAATAAATCAAATGCGTTATTGTTGATATCAGCAAGAGAATTCCATGATGAGGGATGGACGCAATGGCCCCGTTAAACGAAGAACAATTGCATCAAATACGCGACGAACGAAAAGAACAAATCATGCGAGCTGCCATCAAAGTATTTTCCAGAAGAGGTATTTTCGGAACCAAGATGAGCATGATCGCCAGTGAAGCCGGGGTCAGCCACGGTCTTCTCTATCATTATTTTAAATCCAAAGACGAGTTGTTCATCACGCTCGTTCAATGGTCGATGGAGGAGGCACGGCTAGCGCTCTCCGAAATCTATAACGTGCCCGGTACCCCTCTTGAGAAAATTACATTGCTAACCTCCATGATTCTCCAAGAGGATGATAATACGCACTTTATGCTGATTCAGCAAGCACGTACCTCGGATGGCGTGCCCGAAGAGGCCAAGCAGATTATCGAGAGCTATTCCATCCATGCCTTTGTTGACCAGCTGATGCCGCTGTTCGAAGCAGGGCAGGATGCAGGGGAGATTGCGGCTGGCGATCTGAGAGAGCTCGTAGCCTGTTATTTATCCGTGCTATCGGGATTAATGACGCTGAAGTCCCAAGAGGACCCGAGCTATACGCCCCCTAAGGCGGAGCTGCTGCTGCGACTGCTTAGGAACGGATAAGGATAATAACGCAAACCAAACACACCTCCCATGAAACCACCGGATCTTTTCCGTACATTTCATAAGAGGTGTGTTTTTGACTATTGTCGTATATCAGAGGGGCGTCTCGGGTTCATGCTTCTCCTGTTCCCGAATCTGCGAGCCGTCGCTCAGCGTAATCCAAGTGTCGAACTGCCGCTGTCCTTCATGCAGGCGAATAACCCTCGCACCACGGAGCATGCCTTCCCGGCCATATGTACCATAACCGGTAGCTCTGCCGTAACAAAGACGGATGCCGTGCAGCTCCCCCCAGTAATCATTGATATGATCATGTCCGGCGAACGTGCCCATCACATCGCCCCGCTCCAACATGGCCGCGAACAGACCGGTATTCACCTCCGGACAGCATACCCTTTCAAACTTGCTGCCGTAACACGTCTTCCGCTCCCACACCTCACGATACTCCGGCAGAGGGATATGGAAAAAAGCCAATGACGGCAGCGGATTCCCTTGATGCTTGGCGCTGTAAGCCAAGGACGCCATCTCATACCAGCGGATCTGATCGCGCCGAATCCAATCGTACCCCGGAACTGCAGGATGTTCGGACTCTCTCCCTGAATCGAAGAAGTACAAGACGGCCGCTGTCTCTTCCCCATTGCTGCCGTATAAAGGAAGCGTATAATTCCCCACGCCATGAATTTCCGGCGAGCCGTGCTCTGCACAGTTGTAGGTGTGCTGCAGGGCTGCATCCATAAGCTCTTCACGTGTGATATCCCCCTCCGTATCATGATTCCCGAATACGAAGGCCCAGCGAATTCCGCGTGACTCCACCGTCTTGACAACATCCTTGAAGGCCTGCACTGGATCCTGGCACTTTTTCCAGCCGGGATCGGCTTCCCCCGAATAAATGAGATCGCCCGTAAATACCACCAGATCAGGCTGCTCCAGGTCCAAAACCGTTTCCATGCAGCGCCGGCTCATCTGATCCTCCGGCTCCCCATTCTTCCAATGAATATCTGTGAACTGCACAATCTTGAAGGTATGATCGTCTCCGAATCGAAGAGTTGGCTTCAACATAAACGTCTCCTTTACATGGACATGTGGTTTTTCAATGAAATTATGTGGTTTTATGTGTATATTAGTGGGGATAGCAATGAAAAGTCAATGATTTTTCGTTGACAAGACGGTTTAACCAGCCTAATATAAAATCAAATCCACATCTTCGGTCAACATCAGTCATATATAATATTGAGGTGAATGAATTTATGTCTGTAACCTATGAGGAACGCAGGGGGAAGATTTTAAATCAATTGGAGCTGGAGGGCAAGGTGAGAGTCCACGCCCTTGCGGAGCAGCTGGAGGTATCCGCGGAAACGATCCGCCGCGATTTGGACCGGTTAGAGAAAGAAGGCCAGCTGCGCAAAGTTTACGGCGGCGCCGTCAAATCTCGTTCCGGGCATATTGAACCGTCCTTCACCAGCCGTTCCCAGACATGCGCAGAGGAAAAGGCCGCGATCGGTAAACTCGCCGCCTCCCTAGTCAAGGAAGGGGAGACCATTCTGCTGGATAACGGAACAACCACGATTGAAGTCATCCGTTATCTTAAGGACCGGTCCGATGTGACGGTCATCACCCATTCGCTGCCTGTCCTGAATCTGGCTATGGAGATTTTTCAGGGAAAGATTATTTATATCGGCGGGGATATGGACCGGACCAAGCAGGCGGCAACAGGTCCTCTCACTGAAATGCTGCTGGAACAGTTCAAGGTCAATAAAGCATTTATATCGGTCGGCGGTATCTCCTTAACCGATGGCATTACCGATTACAATTTGGATGAAGCCTATATATCGCGAAAAATGCTGGAGCGTTCGGAGGAAGGCATCGTTCTTGCCGATCACACCAAGCTCGGGGTAACCACGTTCTCGAAGCTCGCCAAACTGGAGGACATCTCCATGGTTATCACGGATCCGGGCTGTTCGCAGGAATGGGTGGATAATCTGTCCGCCCGCAGCATTGAAGTCCTTATCGGACATTTCTGATGGAGCTGCTATCCCTGCTGTTGGTGCTGTCTTCCGGTCTTACCCATGCCCTCTGGAATCTGTTCACGAAGCGAAGCATTCATAAATCGGTGTTTCTGTGGTGCATCCATTCTGTCACCTTAATCCTCCTGATGCCTTCATTTCTCATGGAGATGTCAGGGCTAAAGCTGGAACCGCACATTTACGGACTTATGCTGCTGTCTATGACCATTCAGGGCTTCTATATTACGCTGCTCTCCAAAGCCTATACCCATGGCGATATGTCCCAGGTATACCCGTTTATGCGAGGGCTTGGGGCCATGCTGACCTCGCTGTGCAGCCTCGTGTTGTTCCATGAGCATCTAAGTGCAGCGGGTTATATGGGCCTTAGCATCATTATCTTTTCGTTGTTTGCTTTATCGGGTTTGAAATTCAGAGGCCCTTCCAGCCTGAACCCCAAGGCCTTAATCTATGCTTGCCTGGTTGGGCTATGCATTTCCGGATATACCCTGACCGACAAGGCTGTTCTGGACGCAGGGGTCTCTCCGATCGCCCTGATTCAATTATCCAATATCAGTTATTTCATCGCTCTCATCGTTCCCGTGATACTGTCCAGAGGGCTGAAACAGGAATGGACGGTGAACTGGCGCACGATTCTGTTGGGCTCCATCCTGGCACCGGGATCGTACTTGCTATTCCTGTTCGCCATGCGGCTTACTCCGCTTGCACACATCGCGCCGGTTCGTGAAATCAGCACGGTATTCGGCACTCTGCTCGGCATCATCGTTCTGCGTGAGCAGCAAGGCTGGCGGCGAATCATTACATCCGTGCTCATCACGCTGGGTATCATCACCATTGCATCATGGGGGTAGCAACAGTCATTGCTACAGCAATCCTGTACACATGATGCATATTGTTTTATTCAGCTTCTATGCATAAAGATCAAATGGTTCTTACCAAGGAGGTTTTATCGATGGCTAAACGCGTCATTATTCTTGGAATTGATGGAGCAGGCAGGTTCGTTCAAGAAGCGGATGCACCGCATCTTCACGCCCTGCTGCAAGCTGGAGCCTACTCGTACGATGCGCAGACCGTATTTCCCAGCATCAGTGCTGAATGTTGGGGCTCGTTGTTATATGGCGTAAGCCCGGCCCAACACGGTCTTGATAATGACCGGGCGATCCACGGGCAAATTCCGGATGACTTCCCCTATTCGTCACTATTCAAGCTGGCCCGCCAGCAATGGCCGGATGCTCCTCTGTCCGCGTTCAGCTGCTGGGAACCGATCAACACAGGAATCATTGAGAATACGATCAATGTTCATATGGAATCCAAACCCGATCCCGAGCTGACGGAAGCCATCGTCGATTATATTCATCAGCAGCCCGATTTCAAACTGATGTTCATTCAGTTGGATCACCCCGACGGCGCGGGCCACAAGTACGGATTCGGTACTGATAAGCAGCTGGAGCAGATTGCCGTTACGGATAAGTACGTAGACATGATAATCGAGGCACTGGATGATCAGCAACTGCTGGAAGATACGTGGATCATCACGGTTACGGACCATGGCGGCGGAGGCGCTCATCCTAATGACCATGGCAGTGACCATCCGATGGATATGACCATCACCTGGGGGATTACGGGTCCGGGCGTAAAACCCGGCCTTCTCGACGCTCCGATCAGCATCATGGACACGGCCGCCGTCATCGGTCATGTGCTGGGGCTGCACACACCGGATTGCTGGGAAGGCAAGGTGCCCGAAGGAATATTTTAACCAGAAAATCGAATTATGGCGGAAGCCCGTCCTTATAAAGGATCATCTATTCATTATATAAAAGCCGGCGATTACACGCCGGCTTCTTTCGTAATGAGGATTTCTTCTGTTGTCTTCACGTCGGCAAACCATCTCAGGGTAGCGTTCACATGATCTATGATCTGCTGCGCGGTTAACACCGAATTGTTCCAGGTGCTGTGTGCATCGGATACCAGCGTGACATCATAGCCCAAACTGGACGCTCTCCTGCACGTGGTGTCTACGCATAACTCACTCTGCATACCTGCAAGAATCACATGTTCTATGCCTTGCTGCTTCAGTTTCTCTTCAAGTGAGGTGTTATAGAATGAATCCGGTCTGGTCTTCTGAATGATCGTATCCGACATCGCAGGCGCAATCTCACGGTTAATCTTCCACGCCTCCGACCCTGCCATCAAACCTTCGTCATTATGTTGTATGTAGAGGATAGGAATGCCGCCGCTTCTGGCTTTTGCGATCAGCTGCTTGAGATTGTGGAGCAATCGATCCCCTTCAAACACCGGATCATTCACTTGAAACATCTCATTCTGTACATCAATGACCAAAAGCGCACTCTTCTTCAACTACAACACCCTCCTGTACGATTCATGTACTCATCGATTTCATTATAGAACGAACGTTCTTATGATGTATATAAAAATTTAGATCTCTCATTAAAAAATGAACTCATTTCGCACAAAAAAGGAATCCCTCTCTTAGGACTCCCCTGCGTCTTCTTTGGCTCCCTTCGTAAAGCCGATAACTAGCAGCCAAGGCAACCTTCAGCTACTCCTCCTCGACGATAACCCTCGGGTGTGCCGACTTTTTCTTTCCATTATGCTGATGAAGCTTCCTCATCGTCTTGTAAAGCTGCTGTAACTCCTGTTCATCCAGAACGTCGAACATAGAGGTTTGGAAATCCGACAGCAGCGGAATAATTTCTTCCAGCAGGGCCTGTCCCTTATCCGTTAGCGAGATATACTTTACCTTCCAATCCTGCTTGCGGACAATCAGATCCAGCTTCTCCAGCCGTTTTACCATATGGGAGACACCGCCGCCGCTAATGGAAAGATATTCGGCCAGCTCCTGCTGTGATAAAGGTTGGTGCGCGAAGACCTGGATCAAAACGTCGAATTGGGCAACCGTGATGCAGAACGGCTGTAAGAACTCATTCGAGAGGTGATTGCCGATCTGTTGAAAACGGGTGATCCGAATCCAGGACAGCATAGCTAATCGGTTCTCCTGATGAAATCCCAATTGTTTCATTGACTCCATTCACCTCCCTACCCTAATCACAGTCAATTTATCACTCAAGTGATAGGCTGTCAAATCAACGCCCGCAGGCAAGGCGATAACCAGTTATGAATATTTGATATAACAATTAACATCTTTATCCGTTTGTTATATATACCAATTTATTCTCTCCAATTTATTGGCGTTGGAAGCGTCTAATCTTGAAATATATCCATGGACACGATACTATGGACATAGAATCTTTAAACTATATGCACCCGAGTAGTGTATTCCTTTTGTGCATTCAAACATAACAACTGTAACTTTTTATTAAATGTATCATTAGACTTTGACATAAACGCCACAAAATGATATATCAAATTCAGGGAGTGGATCCGCTATGGAACAAATTCCACTATATCAACATATCGTAAATGCTTTAACGGCCAAGATTGAATCCGGAGAGCTCCAGGCTGGAGATCAGCTTCCAACCGAAGCCGAGATTTCGAAGGAATACAACGTCAGCCGGATCACCTCGAAGAGGGCGCTGACCGAGCTGGAGAATGCCAAGCTGATCTACCGGATCCAAGGTAAGGGAAGCTTCGTGAGCACAGACAAAGCCCCTCAAAGGCACCTGAGCAAGACGAATAAGGAGATCCTGCTGATTCTGCCATTCGCTCATAACCCGGGACTTGGTGATTACGAAAAAGGCATCAACGAATATCTCGCAACGACCGACTACACTTTGAACATTCAGTCCAATACGATTGTCGGACAGCGGAAGCTGCTGGAAGCCGCGCTTCAAAGCGCCAATTCGGGGCTGATTCTCTACCCGATAAGCAGCATCTCGGATCTTGGCATTCTGTATCAGTATCACCTGGCACAGTACCCGCTGGTGACGATGGATAAATGCATTGAAGGGATTCCGTTCCGTTCGGTTGTCTCCGACAACTTCGGTGGCGGGTATCAGGCCTCCAAACATCTGATCGAGAATAATCATAAGAAGATCGCCTTTATCTCCTCCTTGAAGGTAGAGAACTCTTCCTCGATCCGGGAGCGGTATTTCGGCTATTTGAAAGCTTTGTATGATTACAAACTGATCGATTACAGCGTCAATGACTTGACCGACCGGTACTTAACCCATGACAACGACAACGGCAGAGAATACTATATTCAGTTTATTCAAGCCGTTGTGACGCAAGGAATTACGGGTATTGTTGCCGAGAATGACCTCATCGCGATCGAGATCATTCAGATTGCCAAAGAGCTGGGCCTGTCGGTACCGGATGATTTCTCCATCGTGGGCTTTGACAACATTCATCTCGCGGGCTTCGTTGAACCCAAGCTGACCACCATATCCCAGGATTTCGGACAGATGGGGTATCAGGCTGCACAGTGCCTTATCACCCTGATCGAGAATCCCCAGGATCACCCGCATGAGAATACCGTGGTTCCCGTTCGTCTCATTGAACGACAGACCGTGAAGAAGCTGTAACACGCCTATTTCTAAAAACCAAAGGAGACTTTTACATGCTGAACTATATCGATACAAGGCAAGGCACCAACAACCAATACACCTATTCCAACGGGAATGCGCTTCCTTATACGGGTGTACCTTTCGGTATGAACCATTATGTCGTCCAGACCAAAAACGAAGGAAGCTGGTTCTTCAACCCTAATGACCGCGTCTTCCAAGGCATTCGCCTGACACACCAGCCAAGTCCATGGATGGGCGATTTCGCCCACTTCCTGATGACTCCGATTGCGGACGACAAAATCAGAGGGTCCGTCTTCACCTGTCAAAGCTCCTACCGGCCTGAAGAAGCGACATTCAAACCCCACTATCTCAGAGTGAAGCAGCAGCGTTATAACATCACCACGGAGCTGGTTCCCAGCACCTACGGTGCGGCAATGCGTATGAAGTACAATTCCGGGCAGCAGGCAGGCTTTGTCCTGAATGTTAATAACATAAGCGAGTTCCGACTGGATGCAGCCCAGCGCAAATTAACTGGCTATGTCAGCAACTTCGCAGGCTGTCACGATGACGGGTTCCGTATGTACGTAGCCATAAGCTTTAGCAAGGACATAGATCTTGCTACAACAGGTTATTACAACGAAGAAGGCAAGTTCTTCCCTGCGGTTGCTTTTGGCGGTGTCGACCAGCACGTCGTTATTCGTTTCATAGACTGTGAAAGAGACGTGCTGGATGTTAAACTGGCGACGTCGTTTATTAGCCTGGAGCAAGCAGAGCTTAACCTTGCGCGCGAGCTTGACATATCCCTGGATGAGCAGAAGGAACTGGCTGCACAAGCCTGGAATCATTACCTTAACAAAATCCGGGTCACTCACTCGAACGAAGAATATATGCGCACCTTCTATACTTGCCTGTACCGCATGTTCCTGTTCCCGCAGAAGTTTTATGAGCTGGATGCCAACATGGAGCCGGTACATTACGATACAACGGCCCGATCCGTCAAAAAGGGCATTCTCTATACCAATAACGGCTTCTGGGATACTTACAAAACCGTATATCCGCTCTATTCCATCATCGCGCCCAAGGAATATGAGGAAATGCTGGAAGGTTTCCTGAATTCCTACCGCGAGACCGGCTTCCTGCCAAAATGGCTGTCCCCGGATGAGCGCGGGCTGATGCCAGGCACGCTTATTGACGCCGTCATTGCGGATGCGGCGGCTAAGGGACTGGCTCAGCACCTGCTGCCGGAACTGCTGGAAGCCATGCTGACCGCAGCCACCACGCAGAGCGGACAGAATTGTTATGGACGGCAAGGAACGCTGGATTACATCAAGTACGGTTATGTTCCAAGCAGCTATCACGAGAGCGTGAACCACACGCTGGATTACGCATACAGCGACTACTGCATCAGCCGCGTGGCCGATGTCTTGGGCCGATCGGATGTTGCAAACCAATACAGACAAAGCGCGCTCAACTACAGAAATATTTTCGATGCAGAAACCGGGTTTATGCGGGCCAAGGATCAGGACGGCCAATTCCGTCCGGATTTCAACGATACGAGCTGGGGGCTTGATTATGCCGAGGGAAGCGCCTGGCAGACCAGCTTTGCCGTATTCCAGGATTTCCAAGGCTTGATCGAGGCGTATGGTTCGGAGAAACGTTTTTTCGATAAAATCACCGAATTGTGCAACAAAGCACCGGACTTCGACGTACGGGGCTACGGCTTTGAAATTCATGAGATGAGTGAGATGGCTGCCATCGACTATGGCCAGCTGGCGATATCCAATCAGCCAAGCTTCCATATTCCTTATCTGTTCAACTATGTCGGGCAGCCCGCATCATCCCAGGTCGTCCTCAAACAGCTGATGTCGAACCTGTTCAACAGCGGCTTTGACGGTTTCCCGGGAGACGAGGATAACGGCAGCATGTCCGGATGGTATGTGTTTAGCTCCATGGGCTTCTATCCGGTATGTCCGGGCAGTAATGAATATGTGCTCGGCATCCCGTTGTTCGACAGCGTGAGTATTGAGCTGCCAAACGGCAAACAGATGTCGATTCATACCGACAACAACAATCCGCAGTCCAACTTCGTGGCCAGCGTTCAATTGGAAGGACAGGATTACACCAAACTGTACATTACGCATGAGGATATTCTGGCAGGCAAGTCCCTCGATTTCCGTCTCGGGCTGGCTCCAAGCTACCGTGCTTACAGCTCTGATGAGCTCCCGTTCTCGATATCGAAGAAGTAGCGATCACAGCTTAGTTCATATATGTAAGGGGTATCCCCATCAGGACAGCGGCCTGGGGATGCCCCTTTTTGTTATCCCGTTTTTCAGCAATTGGTTATATAACTTCAACGGCGCAGGGTATTCTTCCTGATATTCAAATAACAGGAATTTTCAAGATCACCTCGGGTAACAATACACTTGATTCACACTATGATCTATTGCTAAAAAATTGCGGGGTGACTTTCATTGTGGTCAGTAATTGTATCCTATATTCCGAAGTGGACGATTTGGGTTCAAGCTTTACTACTCGTACTGGTACCCTTCCTCATGCTGGCGTTAACCCATTGGTTTCGCAAATCTATTAATTCGAGTTACGCCCTCAAACCGAACAAGCCCTCTCCCCCCGAGAGAGAGGATAGCGTTTCGCCACAGGCTCTCTTGACGGGGCTTTACGATGCGGATTTAACATCCGTCCGTAAAGCAATCGGTAACAACGGGGACGTGGAAATCAGAGAATTTACGATCCGGGGAACGGGAACGCGGGCAGCCATCGTTTTTGTCGACGGATTGATGAACAACGATCTTATGGACACCCATCTTATAAGGCCCCTCATGTTGGTGGGAATTCCAGAAGCGGAGCAGGAACAGTTCAATCGTTCAAGCGATACGATCAAATCCTATATCAGCAGCCAGATGCTCCCTGTAAGCGAAATTAAACATACCGCTAGATTACTGGAACTCGTACAATCTGTTCTTGTGGGCACAACCGGTTTATTGGTAGATGGAATGCAAGGCGCCTTCCTGGTTGGTTCTGCCAAGGGGAAGAGCCGAAATCTGGAGGAACCTCTATCCGAAGCACTTCTTCGAGGCCCGCGTGTCGGGTTTACCGAGAGATTGGCCGACAATACAGGATTACTGCGGCTTCACGGAAAAAACGAAAGCCTTCTGCTCACCCGATTTGAGGTTGGGAACCGCGTGAAAAAGGATCTGATCATTGCCTATATGAAGGATATTGCCGACCCGAAGCTAGTAGAGGAGGTCGTTACGCGAATTCAGAAACTCGAAATTGATGACCCTCTCGAGTCAGGATACATCGAGCAATTGATTGAGGAAAATGTCATGAGTCCTTTTCAGCAAGTGCAGAACACGGAAAGACCCGACAGGGTGATCGGGGCTTTACTGGAAGGGCGGGTAGCTATCCTGCTTGATGGCACGCCGTATGCGCTAATCGTCCCTGTCACGTTCAGCATGCTGCTGCAGTCGCCGGAGGATTACTACGAGAGATGGATCTCGGGATCCTTTGTCCGCTTATTGCGTTTTCTCTCCGCCCTGCTGGCACTTCTGGCTCCGGCACTCTACATTTCGTTTATTTCTTTTCATCCCGGGCTGATTCCAACCAAGCTGGCGCTAACGATCATTGAAACCAGGCAAGGCGTGCCCTTTCCCTCAATCATCGAAGCGCTCATCATGGAAATCGCCATTGAAATATTGCGGGAGGCCGGGATTCGGCTCCCGAAACCCATCGGGCCTGCGATGGGCATCGTAGGCGGTCTGATTATTGGCGATGCTGCCGTACAAGCCGGTATCGTCAGTCCGTTTCTCGTTATTGTCGTGGCCGTAACCGCCATCTCTTCCTTCACGATCCCAGTATACAGTGCCGGCATTACATTGCGCGTTCTTCGGTTTACCGCGATGTTCTTTGCGGCAGTGCTTGGACTGTATGGTGTCGTGATGTTCTTCCTTCTTCTCTGCAGTCATTTGGTCATACTGAAGAGCTTCGGCGTACCTTATGCAAGTCCAATGGTGCCTTACGGCATCAGTGACTTGAAGGACTTCCTCATTCGGTTCCCGCTGAAAGTGATGAAGAAACGACCTCGAATGTTAAAACCGAACGACCCTGACCGCAGAAATTAATCATCCTAAGCACGAAATGAGGCGAGGACCATGAGCAGCTCAAATAACACCCATGACCAGATCACCACGTCTCAAGCTGCCGTCATGATCATTAACTACATGCTGGGTGCCGGTATTCTGACACTTCCCAGAACGACGGTAGAGGCTGCCAAAACGCCGGATGTGTGGATCTCGATTCTCATCTCCGGTTTGATCATCCTGTTGGCAGGAATGATCGTTGTGTCGTTATGCCGAAGATTTCAAGGGAAAACATGGTTTCAATTTGTACCTGAGATCACCGGGAAATGGCTGGCTTTTGTTCTAGGCCTGCTGTTTATTGGTTATTTCATTATCATCGCCGCTTTTGAGATCCGGATTATGGCGGAGGTAACGGGGTTATATCTGCTGGAAGGCACACCCGTCTGGGCCATCGTGATGACCTTTATGTGGATCGGCCTGTATTTGACCACCGGGGGGATCAACAGCATCGCCAGAATCTGCGAGATCATTCTACCGATTACGCTGGTTTTTTTCCTCATAGCGATTCTGTTGAGCAGCAATATTTTTGATATCAAAAACTTAAGGCCGGTACTCGGCTCAGGGTTTATGCCCGTGATTCGGGGGTTAAAGCCATCTTTACTATCTTTTACGGGTTACGAGATCATGTTTGTTGCCATGGCGTTTATGAAGTCTCCCAAAAAAGGCACCAAAGCCATGCTCGTTGGCATTACGGTTCCCCTGGTTATCTATTTAATCACCGTCATTATGGTTATTGGCGGGCTGTCCATAAACGGAGTTGAAACAAGAACATGGCCGACACTGGACTTAATGCGGAGTTTTGAAATGCAGGGACTGATATTCGAACGTTTTGAGTCCCTGCTGCTTGTCATCTGGATCATGCAAATATTCTCGACCTTTGCGATAACGCATTACGCAGCCTCGTTAGGATGGTCCCAGCTGCTTAAGACGAAAATACGGCCCTTTCTCTTTATCCTGCTTCCTGTCATCTTCCTCATCGCGATGATTCCGAAGGACGTATCGGAAACATTCAAGCTGGGAGATGTGGTAGGCAATGCCTCTATCTACTTATTTGGCGCTTTACCATTACTCTTGCTTCTGATCAGCATTGCCCGTAAGAAAGGTGTGAAGCCGAAATGAACAGGTATTTACGATTTACGTCACTATGGACGGCCAGCATCCTGCTGTTTCTGACTACCGGCTGCTGGAGCAGCAACGAAATTGAGGATGTCAGCGTCTATGTTGGATTGGGACTCGATGCAGCGAATGAATCCAGATTCGAACGAGATATCAATAAACAAGGGGCATCCTATCCGAAGAAGAAAGTACTGACGGCAACGGTTCAGATCGTACCCCCAATTACGGGAAAGAACGAAAAGCAAGGAGGTTCCAGTTCTTCATCGCCAAGCAAGGCCTACCTGAACGAACAGCTGACGGGCGACTCCATCATTCAAATCTTTCGCCAATTTGCATTACGTAGAGACCGGCCGCTTATCGGCCACCATCTGAAGGTTATCGTCGTTTCTAGCGAATTAGCCAAAAGGTACAGCTTGGAACAGGTATTTGACTTTATTCTCCGCGATAATGACATCCGCCCCAGCTGCCTAGTGGTGGTCAGCCACCGAAGCGCGCTTGAAGCGTTAAGCTCCACTGAACCCGGGGAGATCCCTGCTTTTTACTTGATGGGACTCGTGGATAACCGTTATCGTTCCAACAAAATCATCCCGCCCGTGACACTCATTAAGCTTGACAGCGCCATGCAATCCGGGGAAAGCTTCCTGTTACAAAATGTCGTTACCGCTCAAAGCGAGCATAAATTCTCAGGAGCCGCCATTTTCAAAGGCAAGACCAAGAAATGGATCGGGGAATTAAGCCAATATGATCTGGAAGGCTTGTCTTGGATTACGGCAGACGTGATGGGAGGCGCGCTGAAGACGTATGCGCCGAAGACCGGCCATACCGTAACCTTTGAACCCAAGAAATCCCACAGCACCATCATACCAAAGGTTCAGGGAGACGACATTTCATTTCATATCAAGGTTAATGCAGAAGGCAGACTAATCGAGGATTGGAGCTTTCCGGAAATTCCCTCATCGGGTGGATACATCTCAGAGATGGAGCAGCAGTTTGAAGAAGAGGCCCGTAAACAGATCAAACAGGTCCTGAACAAAATGCAGCATGTCTATCATGTGGACGTTGGGGGTTTTGGCAATGAAATCCGCATCAAACATCCGAAAGTGTGGAAGAAGGTGCAGGAGAATTGGGATGAAACCTTCAGTCATATCCCCATTACGTATGAAGTAAACATGCGAATCACCGACTTCGGTTCCTCAACAGATTAAACGAGCGCTGACAATGACGGTCAGCGCTCTTTAAGTTCTCGCTGTTGATTACACCAGAAACATCGCTACGACTGTAGTAGCAGCCAGACCCAGCAGCACCGGCTTCAAATTTCGCCTTGCCAGCTCGAATGGGCTGACTCCGCAGATGGCTGCAGCCGGAATCAACGCCCACGGAATGAGCGTGCCGCCGCCTACCCAGATGGCGGCAACCTGCCCAAGCGCTGTCAGTGTAGCCGCACCTGAGCCGATAGCCGTAGCGAACAGCTGCGCGATCGATCCGGCTAACGAGATACCGGAGAAACCCGAACCGTCCAGACCCGTAATGGCACCGGTGATCGTCAACGTTACCGAACCTACCGCGCCGTTCAGCGGCACCGCATTCGCGAGGGCAACCCCCAGGTCGTTCACGATGCCATGGGATGCTTCCGGAAGCACTTTACCGAATAAATCGGTAAATGCCGCATCCCCCAAATAGAAGAACGCCGCGATAGGAATGACAGGACCGAATACCTTGAATCCAAACATGAATCCCTCGATCAAATAAGAGGTGACCTTCTCCAATCCCCGGTTACGATGAGCGACCAGGGCAATGACACTGAGGATCAGGACGGCTGTGCCGCCGACCAAGGCCGTTGCATCTCCGCCCTGCAGCTTTAGGATGAACATGACGACAACATCTGCTGCGAACAACAGCAGAATGACGATAGCCAACCATTTTTTCATAGCCGGGGATATGGCCGCAACAGCCTCATCCTCTTCGGTACGCGTGGTGAGCGTGTCTCCCGTGTTTTTAATGGTTACCAGTCCATCTCTCCAGCTGCCGTTCCGCTGATCTCTGCGCATCATCCAGAATGCCGCCACGGTTGTTACAAGTCCCATCACGATCACGAGCGGCACACTGGCAGCCATGACACTGGATACAGGCAATCCAGCCGCATCCGCGGTTAATTTGGGCGCCCCCTGGATAATATAGTCTCCCGATAACGCAATGCCGTGTCCGAACAGATTCATTGCCACCGCCGCACCGAGAGCCGGCAAACCCACACGGATAGCCACAGGGAGCAAGACCGCACCAATTAACGCAACTGCTGGTGACGGCCAGAAGAAAAAGGACGTTACCATCATAATGATTCCGATGCCCCAGTAAGCCATCGCGGGAGTACGCAGAAAGCGGGTTAACGGAGCCACCATCGTCTCGTTGATCCCCGTCTTGATCAAGACCCGGCTCATCGCCACGATGATGGATATAATCATGATGGTGCCCATCAGCTCTTTGGTCGCATAGATGAATGAATCAAACACACCGGAGACCGAGCCGCTCAGCGTTTCCGTTGCCAGAAGGCCAAGCGCAAATATTCCGGTAATACAAACAAGCGCCGTATCGCGCCGCCGAATCAACAGCGTCATGATCAGGACGATAAACGCCAGATACACCCAGTGAATCGCGGTTAAATGAATCCCCATATGAATCACGCCCTTTCCCAGGCAGCAGGTTTGATGTGACTACATCTTATGCATGGGCCTGGGCAAAGGTTAATTTGGGATCGTACAATTGGTTACCTTCCGTTCAGAAACATGAACCTCTGGATTTCCAACGCCCTCTCCAATTCGGTATAGTAAGTACATAATGTAGTTAGGAGTTCAAAGGAGCTGGAACCGTGTATACCATCCTGATTGTGGAAGACGATGAACGAATCGCGGATAAATTAAGATCGGCTATTTCCAAATATGATTTCAACGTACGGATCACCGAAGACTTCAGCCGCGTGATGGACATTTTTGCGGATACGAAGCCGGATCTTGTTCTGCTGGATGTCAATCTGCCGAAATTCGACGGATTCTATTGGTGCAGGCAAATCCGTACCCAATCGCACTGCCCAATCATCTTCATCTCGGCCCGAGACAGCGGCATGGATCAGATTATGGCCTTGGAAAACGGGGCGGACGATTATATTACGAAGCCGTTTGACATGGAGCTTGTTCTGGCGAAAATCCGCAGCCACCTGCGCCGTGCGGTCGGTGCCTATGCCTCCGGCCAGGAGGATGAGCATACCATCGAAAGCGCCGGTCTTATCATCTATCCCGAGCGATTCGTTGTGACCTATGGAGACGAATCAGCCGAGCTTACCCAAAAGGAAGCAGCCCTGCTGACGATGCTGATGGAAAAAGAGGGCCGTGTGGTCAGCCGCGAGCGGCTGCTGGACCTGATGTGGGAGGATCAGCACTTCATTGATGACAATACGTTAAATGTTTATATTACAAGGGTTCGTCGCAAGCTTCGTGAGCTGGGCGCCGGAGATCTTATCGAAACCGTCCGGGGAGCAGGCTACCGGTTCATGACGGGCAGGGAGACCCCATGAAACTTTTCTTGCGGGAGCATCTCCCGCTCATGCTGTTTTTTACCGTTCAAATGCTGCTTGTCCCCCTGCTGTACTGGCTTACCGGTGAAGGCAGGCCCTTTACTGTCGTACTATACGGTGTGCTGTTAAGCAGTGTCGTGCTGCTTCTCTATCTTGCTTACCGGTATCTTTCCCATCGCACGATGTATCGGGAGCTTTCTTCTGAGAAGCTTTCGGAGAAGGAATTCTTAAGCCCTCCCCTGGGCGAAGCGCCACTGCCGGAAGCGATACACGAACGGATCGGCCATTATGAGCGCTTATACCGCCAACAGCTGCATCGCCATCAAAGCCAAACCGACCAGCATCTCGCTTTCGTCAACCGCTGGGTACATCAGATGAAGACCCCGCTGTCGGTTATTCAGTTGACGCTCGATGAAGTCGAAGAGGCACCCGCCGAGCATATTCGGGGAGAGCTTGATCGTATTCGCAAAGGCCTCGAAATGGTGCTGTACACCGCGCGCCTGGACCGGTTCGAGCAGGATTTTGCTGTAGAAGCCATCGGGCTCCGTGCTGCGGTAAGCGAATCCGTGGTCGAGAACCGCAAGCTGTTCATTCGCAAGGGGATTACGCCTGTGTTCCAAATCGATGATCGGATCTCCGTCTATACGGATGCCAAATGGTTTCGTTTTATGCTGGGTCAGATATTGACGAACGCCGTGAACTACTCGGGCAGCCCCGGCAAGAAGATTCAATTAACCGCAGAAGCAGCGGGGAAACACATCAAACTCCATATCCGCGATGAGGGAATCGGCATAGCACCGGAGGACATCAACCGGGTGTTCCATCCCTACTTTACCGGAGAGCGCGGTCGGCAATATCATGAATCCACCGGCATGGGCCTGTATCTTGTCCGTGAAATCACTCATAAGCTGGATCACTCCGTTGAGTTGGAATCTAAGTTGGGCGAGGGAACCACCGTTACTTTGATGATGCGCAGAGCCGAAAACCAAGACACATCTGGAACTTAGGTGTGTCTTCTTTGTACTGGAGGAATGACCACAAACCTCACACCCATAACCTTTAGATACGAACAAAATATACGAACATAACCTTATGGTAGTTGTAAGCTCCGTTTCACCTAAATCCATAGCAGGGCCAGGTCAGTATACGATAGAGTTAGGCTACACTAATAAGGTATACAGAAAGGAGCTTCTGGGTTTATGGATATTCTTGAAGTAAAAGCATTAAACAAAGTATATGCGGGCAAAGTGGCGACACAAGCTCTTACCGATATTCATCTCACTATCAAAGAAGGAGAATTCGTCGGCATCATGGGCCCTTCAGGCAGCGGCAAAACCACCCTGCTGAACATGGTATCCACCATCGATCGTCCAAGCTCGGGCGAGGTCAAGATCGGGGGCAAAAATCCTTACACCATGAAAAAAAGCGAGCTTGCCCACTTCCGCCGCAGACAGCTCGGCTTTGTGTTTCAAGATTTCAACCTGCTCGATACGTTAACCGTTGCCGAGAACATCGTGCTTCCGCTTACGCTGGACCGCCGTCCGCTCAAGGACATGGAGTCGCTGCTGCAGCAAACCGCTTCACGGCTTGGCATCCGCGAAATTCTGAATAAACGCGTGTACGAGATTTCGGGAGGTCAACGACAGCGCACCGCGATTGCCAGGGCTATCATCAGCGCGCCGCTGTTACTGCTTGCGGATGAGCCTACAGGCGCACTCGATTCCAACTCCTCACGGATCGTGATGGAGTCGTTAGCCGAGATTAACGAGCGGGATCGCACCACATTAATGCTGGTTACGCATGATCCTCTCGCCGCAAGCTATTGCAACCGCATCGTTTTTATTAAAGACGGCAAGTTGGCCGCCGAAATTCACCGCGGAGAGAACCGGCAGGCCTTTTTCCAAAAAATCATCGATACGCTATCGTTCTGGGGAGGGAATACAAGTGAGCTTTCCTCAATTCGCGTTTAACAACGTCCGGCGTAACGCACGTCAATATTTCGCTTACCTGCTCAGCAGCTCGTTCATGGTCATGATCTTTTTTACGTATGCGGTATTCATCTATCATCCGGCCATTGAGAATTCGCCTATGGGCACGATGACGCGTACGGGAATGACAATCGCCACGGTCATCGTCTACGTGTTTGCGTTCTTATTCGTGCTGTATTCGATCAGCGTCTTTCTGAAGTCGCGGAACCGGGAGTTCGGCATTCTGACCATCCTCGGAGCTGAAGCCAAACAGATCAATTGGCTGATCTTCCTCGAGAACATTCTGATTGGCGCCATTGCCATCGTAACGGGCATAGCCAGCGGAATGCTGTTATCCAAAGTATTCCTGCTCATCAGCACCAAAGTCATCGATATGGACGAGCTGCCGTTCTATTGGCCGGTTAAAGCGATGCTGCTTACCGCCGGTGCGTTCGCTGCGCTGTTTCTCGTCATTTCGCTCTTCACCTTGTTATTTATCCGGAAGAATCAAGTCCTGGAGCTTCTCAAAGGCACCAGCAAACCAAAAACCGAACCGAGAGCCAATCTGTTCCTGGCCCTCTTGGGCGTGGTGCTGCTTACCATCGGCTTCACCGTCCTTCGCGTCAAAGAGTTAGATCCTGTGGCACTGATCATTGCCGCGGTAACCGGCATTATGGGCACGTATTTCTTCTACTCCCAGCTATCCGTGTGGATTGTCCGTATGCTGCAGCGAAATCGCAGGGCCACCTGGAAAGGAACAAACCTGCTATGGATTTCCGAAATGAGTTACAAGATTAAGGATAATGCCCGCATGCTGTTTCTGGTCACGGTTGTGGTTGCACTGGCTTCCATGAGCACCGGTTTCGTACTGGCTATGCAGCAATCGATCAAATCGGTGTATGTAGATAACCCGTATGCGCTTAGTTACAGCTACAGCTATATCGCCGACGAGACTAAAGTGCAGGATGAGTTGGCCCTGATTGAAAATCATCTGCAGACAGAAGGGCTGGAGTATAAACGGGCGGAGGTCGAAACCATCTATTATCGCTTGTCAGCGAATGGAGAGGACTCCTTACACATCATCCCGCAATCCCAATACGACCGTTTGGCTGCTTTGATAAATACCAAGCCGGCCGGGACATTCGGCGAGAATGAAGCCTTACTGGCGGAAACGCCGAATGCAGCGAAGAAGAGTAAAGGGAAGCTAACGGAAGCGGATATCGAATTATCCGGTCAACCCTACTCTTTCATCTTGAAGAACCGCACAGACCGGATTGCGGCTTTGGTATACAGCGGCAGATTGCTTG
Organism: Paenibacillus sp. FSL W7-1332; assembly: GCF_037969785.1. Lineage (NCBI taxonomy): Bacteria > Bacillati > Bacillota > Bacilli > Caryophanales > Paenibacillaceae > Paenibacillus > Paenibacillus sp. FSL W7-1332. The sequence continues at coordinate 7,223,212 of NZ_CP150209.1, forward strand.
TCGTTACGGACACCATGTTTGAAGAACTAAGGGGCGGGAACAAAGCAGATGAAATCAGTGTGAGTTATACGTATCCGTTTATTCTTCCCGATTCGCAAGGGCTCCCTCAGAAGGATGATCCTGAAACCAAGCTCGGCCTTGAGTTGTCGGAATGGAACAGAAGTACAATCAGTGAAGGATTTATCGATTCCAGGGCGGAGAACTATTACGTCAATAAACAAGGATTTTCGTTATTCAGCTTTATCGGGGTGTTTGTCGCCTTAATCTTCTCGATCTCATCCGCCAGCTTCCTGTATTTCAAGCTGCATACGGAGCTTTCAGCTGACCAGGCGATGTACCGGTCCCTGTCCAAGATCGGACTCAGCGCCCGTGAGATGAACATCTCCGCGACGATTCAGATTGCTGTGCTGTTCTTTATCCCCATTCTGGTTGCAGCCCTGCAGTCCTTAGTCGTGCTCGGCCCGGTTCTTGCATACCTGGATTCTCCTTTCGTTAGTGGTCCTGTATTGGCGGCTTCATCGGCATTCTTGGCCGCTCAAATGATTTATTTCCTGATCGCCAGAGCCCGTTATATCAAGTCTGTAAATAGGATGATGGTGTAACTAATGGCTCCTGTAAAAAATGAGACCGTGATGAAACGCCAGCCTGCCACTGGAAAGGGGCGATTGCACTTTTTAGACCAGTTCAGGGGTTTTGCGCTGCTTGGTCTGCCGTTTGTTAACGTATTGGCGCTTTGGCTCATCGCCACGCCGGAAACTTCAGCGGATTTTTGGCTGCAGCGCGTGCTTACCTTTTTCGTGGAGGCCCGATTCTACACGATCTTCACGTTCCTGTTCGGGCTGGGGTTCTACATGTTCCTATCCCGAAGCGCTGTTGCGGGAGGAAAGCCAAGGCTTCGGCTGTATATCCGCCGGTTAGCGATCTTGGTGCTAATGGGGTTCATACATCAGCATTATCAATCGGGGGAGGCATTATTTCATTATGCGATTGTCGGCCTGCTAGCGCTTCCCCTCTATTGGGCGCCAAGGAGAGTTAATCTAGGTATTGGAGTAGTCGGGTTTACGGTTGCGGCCGTCATGGGAGTCAAGCTGCTTACCATTCCGTTTCTGATCCTGTTAGGGCTAGCCGCGGGCCAATACCGATTACACGAAGCAATCAGCAAGGGAATACGATGGAGTAAGCTGCACATGGTGTGGCTGCTGTCATTACTCGGAACCGTCATTGCGATTGGGGCCATGTGGTGGGCAGCACCTCCCGAGCCGATGCCCCCGTTTCTATTCATGATAGAAGGCGAATCGCCGTCATCGACCATGCAGGCAGCCTTAACTCTGGCACATATCGGGGTGGCAACGGGTCCTATCGTGTCTGCATTTTATCTGAGCTCGCTCTTATTGCTGGGGCGCACCCGTTTAGGCGCAAGGATACTGTATCCGTTACAGGCATACGGCCGGATGGCGCTTACCAACTACATCGGACAAACCGTCTTTCTGGTAGGTATTCAGCGCTTCATACTGAACACCACACCGACGACTTATGTCGTATCTACACTCGTTTCCCTTGGGATTGTGGTCTGTCAGATCATAGCCAGCAATCTGTGGATGCGTTGGTTCCAATACGGACCCCTCGAATGGTTGTGGAGATGCGGCACCTATTGGACGATCGTGCCGATTCGCAAAAAAGCAGGAAACCTATAGGTCTCCTCAGGCTGTCGAGAAAGTCTCGACAGCTATTTTTTGTGTATTTAGTTCAACACGACACCGCGTTAATATTATATAATATTAGTAAATAAACCGTTCGGAAGGGTGTTAAATATGTTGCGTTCTAACCGAGAAAAACAGCAGGCTTACGAGTTTGTTTCGATTGAAGAATTGGTTCCTCAAGATCATCTGCTCCGTAAAGTGGACAAGTATATCGATTTCTCTTTCATCGACGAAAAGGTCCGTCCGCTTTACTGTGCTGATAATGGGCGACCAGCCATCGATCCTGTCGTGTTATTTAAGATGATTTTCCTCGGTTATTTTTACGGCATTCGTTCAGAGCGTCAACTGGAACGCGAGATTCAGACGAATCTGGCATACCGTTGGTTTCTTGGTTTGGGATTGACAGACAAAGTTCCGGACCATACCACCATTAGCTGGAACCGACGGACTCGTTTCAAAGACACTAATATCTTTCAAGATATCTTCGATGAGATTGTGCTGCAGGCAATCGAGCATCGCATGGTCGGCGGACGAGTCCTGGTTTCGGATTCCACGCATGTGAAGGCCAATGCGAACAAACACCAGTACACCAAGCAGCAGGTTCTACAAAACACACGAGATTACATGGACGAACTCAATGGCGCAGTAGAAGCCGACCGGAAGGCGCATGGAAAAAAGCTTTAAAACCCAGAGAGGATGTGGTCGAGAAGAAAGAAATCAAGGTGAGCAAAACCGACCCGGATAGCGGTTATATGATTCGCGACGGGAAACCGGAAGGATTCTTTTATTTAGATCACCGGACCGTTGATTTGAAGTACAATCTGATTACCGATGTCCACGTCACGCCGGGAAACGTCCATGATTCTGTACCGTATTTGTCGCGTTTGGATCGCCAACGAGAGCGATTTGGTTTTGAAGTTGAAGCCGTTGCCCTGGATTCAGGCTATTTAACAACCCCCATCTGCAAAGGATTGCAGGAACGGGGGATCTTTGGAGTGATTGCTCACCGGAGATTTCATCCGACCCAAGGCTTATTTCCGAAGTGGAAGTTTACCTATGATGCCGAGCGTAACCGTTATATTTGTCCGCTCCAGCATGAATTGTTGTATCGCACCACGAATCGAGAAGGATACCGGCAATATGCCTCCGATCCGAAACACTGCAAGACTTGCCCGATGCTGGAGCAATGTACCCGTTCACGGAATCACCGCAAGGTCGTCACGCGCCATGTCTGGGAAGACAGCAAGGAATGGGTGCGAAACAACCGGCTCAGTCGATCCGGCAAGTATTTATACCGAAAACGAAAAGAAACGATTGAGCGAAGCTTCGCGGATGCCAAAGAGCTCCATGGGTTTCGCTATTGCCGGTTGCGCGGGTTGCAAAACGTCAGGGAACAAGCTCTGATGACAGCAACCGTGCAGAATATGAAGAAGATGGCGATCCACTTGGATCGCCTGGAAAACAGGGGGTAATCCCCCATTTCCCCTCTTGAATTGACCACTTAAAAAGGGAGAAACCCTGTACTTTGAAAAAAGTGCAGGGTTTCTCGACAATCTGAGGAAACCTATAGGTCTCCTGCTTTTTTTGTTTTTCGCCCTATTACCATGTAAACGCCAAATATCAGTGTCCACATAAACACCGGACCTGAGGTGATCGGATAGATGATAACGCTGAGTTTTGGAAGCAGCAGTGCTGCAGGTATGCCAATCGCTCCCCACAACCCTGCTGCTATGCCTATCCATGCCATGACCGGTTTCACAGTTTCTTCAGAGAGCAGTGCAATGCTAAGCAGGCTTATTCCGATCCAGGCTAGCATCATGGCAAAATCCCCGGCCATAATACCGAAAGCAAATAACCCGACACCCAAGGCGGCCGTCCCTGGGTCTTGCACCAAACCCCACTCCTTGGCCAGCACTGGGAGAACGGTTAATTCCATCGCGAGCACGAGCACCCATATCGTAATTGCCGCATTGAACAAGCGGGCAGCCATCATTGCAGCCGGGCGTCTACCGGCCATAGTCTCCCCGAGAGACAGTCCTCCAAGCCATAATAATACAGCCGCCAGCATCAGGCTGTGATCCCATTGCCAATAGGTTAGCATGTCCGGAATCATCGAAATCACATGATGACCCGTCCAGGGATCGGTCGCAGGAGGGTGCATAAGTGTAGCAATAACAAACAGCGCTCCGCCCAATAAAATGCTGATGCCTGCATAACGGCTAACTTGCGTACGTTCCTTCCATTTGCTCATGAGGGATTCCCACCTTCTGCTTCGTCGTCTACTTATCCTTATACTTCCCGTTCCGTAATGAAACTAGAAGTTTGAGATTGTCCGGCGACTTTGGTGAAGGGGCCCCTCCATAGCACTTCGTATCGCTCGCGCCCCCTTCCGTTATCTCATCCTCCGCTCCAGGTGCCTGATCTCCTGCTCGATGACCGTCAATCCCGCCTCAATTCGGGGTATCTCCACCCCGATCATACATAACCGGATCCTGTCATTTCGCTGATTCTCCGGCAGCAGATGCAAATCCACATTCGTAACCGAGACCCCTCTCTGCTTCAGGCGATCCTGCAGTACAGATGCCTTTACGTACTTCGGCAGGCGAAGGGTGATGAACACGCCAGAGGAAGGACAAGTATAGGGAATGCCGCTGCCGAAGACACGGGCACACGCCTCGGTGGCATAACGCATCTTCTCCCGATAATGGGCCCGGATTTTGGCAACATGGCGCCTGTACATTCCACTCTTTATGTAAATTTCAAGCGCGCCTTGGGAGAGGACCGGAGATGAAATATCCGCAGCGTTCTTGTACGTAATGAACAAATCGAGCAAGCGCTCAGGAAGAATAACGGCGCCCATCCGAATGCCCGGCAGAATCGTTTTCGAGAAGCTTTTGACATAGATGACATGGCTTGACGGATCCAGTGCGTACAAGGGGTCGGCCTTCGCATCCTCCTCCAGATCCGCCAGATAATCGTCTTCCACGATATAGACATCGTACTGCCGGGCAAGCTCGGCAATACGCATCTTCTGCTCCGGCGAATACGAGGTGCCTAGCGGGTTGAGAAACCTCGGCACCGTATAGAAGAATTTGATCTGCCCACTGCGAAAATAAGACTCTAACACCTCCAAATCGATACCCTGCTCATCGCGCTGGATTCCGATCACCGGACAGCCTGCCACGCGCGCCGCCGCCAAGAAACCGAAATACGTCGGCTGTTCTACCAGCACCGCCTGCCCCTTACCCGGAAAAGGCATGCGCGTCAGGATCGAGAAGGCCTGCTGCGCCCCAGTGACCACGGCGATTTGATCGGGTTTCGCAAAGATCTGCTGACCGTGGAAATACCTACTCAGCTCGTTCCTTAACGAGATGATCCCCTGTGGGTCGGTGTAACCAAACAGCTCCTCCTTGTACACGGAAATGGCCTTACGAAGGCAATGCTCCATCTCCTGAAACGGCAAAAAATCGCCCCGGGGTGTCGTTGAGGCGAAATCAATCGGCTCGCTGTCCGTTCGCGTCGAAGTCCGGTTCTTCCCTTCAACAAGGTAGTATCCGCTCTTGGCTACCGGGTAGATGACATCCTCGCGTTCCAAGGTCTGATATGCACGAACGACCGTGTTGGGACTGCAGGAGAACATTTTGGCCACGGCCCGGACCGAAGGCAGCTTATGGCCTGACCGGATATGCCCCCCTTCCACTTCCCGGATCATATACGCAACAATTTGCTCGTGCTTTGTATCCATCCCGCCATCCCCCTGTATTGATACAGTTGATATAAATTGTCCTTTAATTTTCCCACCCCGTGATTAAAATTAGCTTATTCCATGACATAGCTGAAGTAAAGACATACGAAGGAGCTGAAGATTGTAGGGATGAAAAAAGATCGGGGTTATGCGTGGATCATTCTGTGTTATCTATGGACACTTGGTTTTGCAGCGGCAATCAGCCGGTTTGTCATGTCTTATTACCAGCATGAAATGGCACGGGATTTGGACGTGGACCTAACCTTTATCAGCTTCACATGGTCCTTCAACATTGCCATCGCCGCTATCTGTTCTCCCCTCGGCGGATGGTTAACCGACAAATACGGCCCCCAAAAAATGATACTCCTGAACGCTCTGTTTGGCGTCTTGTCCATGCTGACCGTACTTACGCTGCATCATCCGGCGGGATTTTTCATGGGACTTGGGCTGCTCTCCGGCCTATCCGGGATGGCCGCCAGTACAGGTTATGTTGTGGTTACAAGCTGGTTCAGCCGGCATAAAGCGAAAGCACTAATGATCATGACCAGTGCAAGCTCCCTCGGACTGGCCATTCTGACGCCTCTATTTGTCAGCAATCGGGATTGGCTTGACTGGACAACGGCATTCACCATCACCTTATGGATTACGCTCATATCCATACCGCTCACTCTCCTTATCCTTAAAGAACGCCAATCGGGTCGGGGTAGAGAAAAATCCGCCGTTTCGGATTCATCTCCATCAACGGGACGGCCGCCGTTCCTCTCGATTGCCAGGGAGATGGTAACCAATCGTACGGTGCTCATGGTGGTCTTCGCCTTGTTCACTTGCGGCTTCAGCATGGGAACGGTTGAAATGCATCTGATGGCCATCCACCGGCACGATCAGGTTGGTTCGGTCATGTTCACATCCTCACTGAGCATTCTCGGCCTGCTTGAGTTGGCAGGCGGATTGCTGTTTGCCTTCCTCCTGGACAGGATGTCCAGAAGTTTGGCCCTGTCCTTGCTGTACGTGTTCCGAATCGCGGCCTTTACGGTGCTGTTCCTGCATTTCAGTATCTCTCCGATCGTCTTCTCGGTCATCTTCGGAGCCAGCTATTTAGGGGCCATCCCCGGTGGCATGTTGGTAGCTAGCGAAGGTATGGGTAATCGCTCCGTTGGATTGCAGACAGGAACGCTGCTTATTTTCCATCAAGCGGGAGCTGTTCTCGGTTCCTTCGCCGGCGGATTCCTGTTCGACCTCACGAACAGCTACCAATGGTTGATCGGCCTCAACCTGATGTTCAGCGCTTTGTCCGCTATAGGCTACTATCAAATTCATCGTGCATCGACTCGAAGACGCTCCGTCCCGGGTCACTCGGCGGCCGAGGTATAATAATAAAATCTCTATGGGCAGGTGTTCTTGATGAAAATGGCATTTATTTTGTTCCATGGGATGACATCCTTGGACCTTATCGGTTTCACCGAAGTGCTGACCAGGCTCTCCCGCATCCGCCAGGACCTGGAAGTCTCCTGGGATTACTGCGCGATGAGCCCGCAAATTACGGATGATCGCGGACTGAAGTATGTCATATCCAAGGTAAGACCGAATCTGTCGGAATATGACCTGGTCTTTGTGCCTGGCGGCTTCACCACGAGGGAGCTCAGATTCGACCCCGATGTACTGGCTTGGCTGCGGACAGGCCGGGAAGCAAAATATCTCATATCCGTGTGCACCGGGTCGCTGCTTCTTGGCGCGGCCGGGTTGCTGGAGAGCAAGCGGGCGACTTCCAATCGTTCGGCTTACGAGCTTTTGGCGCCCTACTGCAAGGAAGTCGTTCATGCTCGCATTGTACAAGATGACCGCCTCTTTACGGGCAGCGGGGTTTCTTCGTCCATCGATCTGGGCCTGTACGTACTGGAGAGGTTAACCGATGCCGCCACAGCGGAACAAGTGAAGTCGGATATGAGCTACCCATATTACCAGACGGGATCCTCATCCTCGGTCTATCATGCCAAGACGGATGTATAGGCTCCGGAGAAGGCTGGGAGTTGGCCCGCTTTCCCCGTTTCAAGGAGCCTGATAGGTTCTTAGAAGCCCTGATCTCCATCAAGCATATGCACGCAGCCGATCATCAATTAGACCCAGCAGCCATTCTCTTTCTCCAGGGACATCCTCTCTCAGCCTGGCTGCCGCTACGGGGAGCATCCACCGGTCGATATCCTCCAGCTTCGCACGGGATAAGCGGCAGTACTCGTTCAGATATACTTTATTCCACAGCATGCGGGCCATCCGGAGCGGAAGCAGCAGGATGCCCGGTTGATCGTCCGGGTTAAACGGCGATTGGAACATCAGCGATGTCCTGGCGACGTCGCATAGCGGGTTACCTACATGGGCATTGTTCCAGTCGATCGCCCGGCATCCGTTCTCGGTGACAATCACATTGTCCGGGTGAAAGTCGCCATGGCAGATCGAATCGCCTTCCGGAAATGAATCCAGTACCTTGCATATAGCCTGGGCCTTTCCTTGCAGGATGCCGCTTGCATCAAGAATTGCATGCTCCAGCCTTTCTTTTTGCGACGGCAGCAAGGTTGTTGTGCAGCCATGCATCGCATGCTGGAGCCGTGCCATCTCACGGGCGCACTTCAATAGCTGAAGCGGTGACGATTGAACCTGATGCAGCATCGACGGTCCTGTAACCCGTTCGTACACCAGCCCTGTTCGTCCCTCGATATCCACCATGTCAAAGACGGCAGGAGCAGGCACGCCCGCTTCGGCAACGATGCGGCCCATCTCCGCCTCATACGTCACCCATTCCGGCCGATACCCTTCATAATACAGCTTTAATGCCTGAGACTCTCCCCATTCATACACCTCTGCGCTCCTGCCTTTTCCAATCTGCGAACCCTTCTTCAAAGCAATCCTCCGCTTTCTCTACTTCAGCTGGATTTTGATTTCGAACGCATCACCAACCGCTGGATCCAACCTGGCTTCTGAATCCGGCTGTTATGAAATGCGGATATCTTCCATTCCCCGTTCACCTTGATCAGCACGTTGGTATTAATGGAAAAGCGGCCGGTGGGCGGCTTCTTATGATATCTAAGCTGCACCGCTCCCGTAGCCTGGGCTATCGCAAGCTCCGGGGTCAGGAACCGCAGCTGGGTCGAGGTTGGTCCCGCAACCAGCTTGGAGTCTCGCAGCACCCCATCCCACAGCTTCTGATGAACTTCATCGATCTCTTGGCGGCCTTTCAAGTGCTGTCCGCTAAACGTGACGTAATCCGCATCATCCGTAAAGCATTCCGCATAAGCCCGGCCATTCCCTTCTCCCCACGCCTTGGACAGCGAATCGAATAACGCTTGGATCGCCTGGCGATCCTCGTACGTTCCGTTCATCAGCCTCATCTCCTTTCCTTTCTTACTCTTTAAGCGGGATCACGAATCTTCTTTGAACATATTGTACGATAATTCGGCCGAACTGAATTCCCGCCCCGGGATGAAAACGGACTCGGTCTTGGGACCGAGTTGTTCCTTCAGATCCGGCGAACTGCGTTATTTACGTAAGCAGGAGCGCGAGATATGATATCGTTATCCATGAGAGACCGAATCGTAAAGGAGGTTGCAGCCGGCATGATGAAGATCAGCGCTTTTGCCAAGGTCAGCGGCATTTCCATCAAAACATTGCGATATTATGATGAGCTGGGCCTATTGAAGCCGGCCCATATTGATGAACAAAGCGGATACCGTTACTACTCCGAGGAGCAGCTTCTGACCGTCAAGCGGATTGCCGCTTACAAGGAGCAGGGGTTTACCTTGGAACAGCTCAAGCCTTTTTTGGAAGAGGATATAGGGAGCGATATCGTAAAAAACAAACTTGCGGATAAAATGACGGAGCTTCAGCATGCGATGCGGACCCTCCAGCTGCAGTTGGAAGAGGTCAACAGCAGGATAACACGCTTGGAACGATCCGAAGCAGGGAATCCAAGTGGTCCCATTATCCGGGAAGTCCCATCGCAGCGTGCCGCTTTCATTCGTGACCAAGTCCCCCGCAGCCAGCTATGTCTCTTGCTGGATGAGATTACGAAATACGCTGTCTCTAATGGAGAAGAGGAGGCCAGGCAGCTAACCATTCTTTGGCATGACCACGGCAGCGGGAATGCCGACATTGCCGACATCGAAGTCGCAGTTCCTATAACTAGGGACATACCTGCTAATGGGCGCATTCGCGTGGACTTTCTGCCGCAGCTGAAATCTGCCGCATCTCTTGTACATCGTTGTGATCCGTACACCTACACCTGCCCCGTCGTACCCGAGCTCAGGGCATGGATTTCGTCACAAGGCCTCGTTCAGGCGGAATCGGAGCCGATCCGCGAGATCTATCTCACCTCGGATAAAGATATCTACGGCAAGAAGCGCCCTGCGGAATTGCTTATCCCCTTGCAAGGTAACGGGGAGTAACTCTTCCTTCCCGTGATAGGCTGTCGAAACGAACCTCGACCCCGTCTCCACTCTTACTTGCAGAAGCAGTAACCCCGGATGTCCTTTTTGTTCATGAAAAACGCTAGAATAATTCTAAACCTCCCTCTTGACTCTCCCCTTAACAGGAGAGTGTACAGTAGCTTTAAATCGAACAAGAGGAGTGGGATTTCATGAAACGATTGGAAAACAAAATCGCATTAGTTACAGGCGCAAGCCGAGGCATCGGCAAAGGAATCGCGCTTCGGTTAGCGGAAGAAGGGGCTCTGGTCATTGTCCATTACGGAACCCGCCGGGATGCGGCGGATCAGGTTGTCCAGACCATACAAGATCAGGGTGGGCGAGCTATCGCTTTAGGTGCCAAACTTGAATCGGTAGACGGCGTAAAAGGGCTGATTCATTCGCTGAAGGAGGAACTTCTTCGCGTAACGGGGGACAACCGTTTCGATATTCTGGTGAATAACGCAGGCATCGGAACCTCCAAGACCTTTGAAGAGACGACCGAGGAAAGCTTCGATGAGCTGCTTGCCGTAAATGTAAAAGCACCGTTCTTCTTGGTGCAGCAGGCCCTGCCGCTCCTGCGTGACGACGGGCGCATCGTCAACATTTCCTCCGGCGTTACGCGGATCGCCTACCCGCATATTATGGCTTACAACATCACCAAGGGAGCCGTCAATACGTTCACCTTGCATCTCGCCAAGCTGCTCGGTCCACGCGGGATCACGGTGAATGCGGTTCTTCCTGGCATCGTGGATACGGATGTGAATGCTGCATGGCTGCATACGCCGGAAGGGCAGCAGCATGCCGCTGAGATGTCCGCGCTTGGCCGAATCGGTCAGCCGTCGGATATTGCGGATGTCGTAGCGTTTCTCGCATCAAGCGACGGGCGCTGGGTCACGGGGCAGATGGTCGATGCAACCGGCGGTTCTCATCTGTAACGATATCAGGCAGCAGATCCCCCGAGGTTTATCCTTTCTGATATGTTAAAAAGAAGCGATCCTTGTTGGGCATTAACGCCAGCAAGGATCGCTCTTATGTTTTATCTGCTGTTAATCTGATTCGCCAATCTGCTCAAGATCGCTTTTTTCCTATATCTACTGTTCAATCGGATTCAGCTATCCGCGCAACCGACTTCCGCTCCGGATCCCAGCGCCATGATGGAGCCTTGCCCCGCACATGCAGGCCTCCTACCCATTTATCGATCGTTCCGGAGCAGGCATAGTCGGTCTTCCCGGCTAATACCCCATGCCCCACACTCGTCACTTGCAGCACCCGGTCTTGGAAATGCGGGACGACCTGCTTGAAGTCCGGAAACGGTGCTGTACCATCGATAACCAGCAACGAATCCGGGCCCTCCGTCATCTTCGCCAGGTAATACCAGAACTCCAGATCTCCCATTCCGAGTGTATGGAGCTTATCACCTACCTTTCGGAACAACTCATACGGCTTATGGATTCCGCCCGCTACAGCCTCTAACGTCGTCTTCTCGATGATCCCGAGTCCATGGTTCACAGAGGGCAGCCGTGCCAGATGGGCTTCGAACGCATCTCTCGCATAAGGCAGTGCCGAGGAATCCACCTCCAGCATGCGCTGATGTCTTTCCGGCCCATCCGAGGTATAGCATTCCCACAACATGCTGCCCAGCCTAAGCTCTTCTTCTCCAATTGCATGCCATGTGCCCGATAAAGTCTCGAGCTGCTCCGTGCTAAGCTGCCCCAGCCCCCGAAAAAGCTCGACGCCCGGGTAGGCGCCAATGCACAGCAAACTCAGCTTCGTATTTCCCAGTGATTGTTCCTTAAACCAATGCAGCAAGTAGGCCAGCATGGTCTGGTCAAACAGATCATGCTCAAACCAGAGCACGATTTCATCATATTTTCGAAAATCCTGTAGCTTCCTCTCCTGCAACTCGCAGGTCTCGATATATTCCTTCTCCGGAATCCCGAGCGTTTGCTCCAAATACCGAGCTCTTGTTCTCCGATGATCCGGCTCGTCCATCTTCGTGAAGACCGGACCAAACGAATATAGCTCCCTCCACGCCAGGATATCTCCTTGAATGTTCCCTTGCTTCAGCTTATCCCCTACCGAATCCCCGTTAACGATATGCAGCATACGTTTTCCTCCCTCATACAGATCGGTGAACACCGATACAAAGTCGGCTACGTGCAGCGTGTTCTTCAGCTTCCGCCGGGCATCAAAGAGTCTCTTCTTCAAAGCCGGCAAGGATATATCCAAATATTGTGAGATCTCCCGCAGGCTGTAGCCTTGAAAATAATAGAGCTGGACCGCAATCCGCATGCCGGGCGGCAAATCCGCGATCGTGGCATGCAGCTGGCGAATCATCTCTCTCTTTTCCACGACAAACTCCAAGCTCCGCTGGTCGCCAGCCGGCAATTCCATCTCATGCAGCGGTAACGTCTGCAATTGCTTGCGGCGCCGGTCTCTGTAGCACTGCCGCTCCACGATCACTTTGAACCATCCGGGAAAGCGCCGGGGATCCTGCAGCTTGTGCAGATTCGCAAAGGCCTCCGTAAAGGCCTCCTGCACGGCATCTTCCGCCAAATAAGGATCCTGCAATTTATCGTAGGCTACGGCCAGCGCCATACCGGTAAAATGCCGGACCAAGCTTCCCTGGGCCTCCGCACTGCCCCGCCGGGCTTCCTCAATCCACTGGAACACGTTCACTAAAACCTCCCTTCATGGTGTCTCTATCCCTTAAGTGCCGATCTGAACGAAAAAGGTTACCTCTCTTCAGGAATTCTGCACCGGATGGATGATATATCGAAAATTCTCCATCGCCTTCGCCGGCGCCTCCCAGGCACGATTCAGACCACCCGATTCCTCTTGACATTCACTTAACACCTGTGTGATGATACTCTTCAAATCATCTTGTTCTCTCTTTACATCCGAAAAGAGCTGCGCAGATGAATTTAAGAACAACATACCACACGGCTATGAGAAGAAATAGTAGCTTATCTCTTGAGGTCCAAGCGAACCGGCGAATGGTGCGAGGCCCGGTACCCCGGAATGAGTGAATGGATCTTCTCGCTTCAACCCGAACCTTTCGGCTGTGCCGGAGCAGTAGGCCTTGACGGCTCTCCACCGTTACTTTGGGAGATATGGCAGGAATAATAATGGTGTTTTCCCCCATTTCCACGTCATGCTAAAGAGCGACAGTATAGTCGAATTCGGGTGGTACCGCGGAGTTACACTTCGTCCCATAGAGGGATGAGGTGTTTTTGTGTTGTTCGCAAACCATTAGGAGGTGTTTTTTATGCAACGATTATTGTCAGGCATCAAGCCGAGCGGGGATTTGAATATTGGCGGATATGGAGGTGCGCTCCGTCAATATGTGAAGCTGCAGCATGAGTATGAGTCCTATTTCTTCGTGCCGGATCTGCATGCGGTAACGGTCTATCAGGATCCCATGGAGCTGCACCAGCGCACGCGGGACATTGCCGCTCTGTACATTGCGTCAGGCATTGACCCCGATAAAGCGACGATCTTTCTGCAATCCCAGGTCCCCGCGCATGTAGAGCTCGGGTGGTTGCTGGAGACGCAGGCGCATTTTGGTGAATTAAAGCGGATGACCCAATTCAAGGAGAAATCGGAAGGTCAAGAAACGGTCAGCTCGGCGCTCTTCACGTATCCCGTCCTGATGGCTGCCGATGTGCTGCTCTATCAGGCAACGCATGTGCCTGTCGGCGACGACCAGAAGCAGCATTTGGAACTGACCCGCGATGTGGCCGAACGCTTCAACAACCGGTATGGCCGCACGTTTACGGTGCCTGAACCGATCATTCAGGATATTGGCTCCCGCATCATGGGTCTTGACGACCCGTCCAAGAAGATGAGCAAGAGCAATCCGAACAAAAACAGCTGTGTCCACATGATGGATACGCCGGAGGATATCCGCAAAAAGTTCTCGAAGGCCGTTACCGACTCAGACGGCGAGGTCCGGCATGACTGGGAGCAGAAGCCGGCGGTCAGCAATCTGATCGAGATTTATTCGGTATTCTCCGAGGAAGCCATCTCCGTCATCGAGAAACGGTATGAAGGCCAAGGATACGGCACGTTCAAGAAGGAATTGGCCGAAGTGGTCATCGAGAAACTTCAACCGATCCAGGAGAGGTTCCATCAAATCGTGAATTCCTCCGAGCTAGATCGCATTTTGATGGACGGAGCGAAGCGGGCTTCAGAAACCGCAGGCCCAACACTGCTTGCCGCCAAGAAAGCGATGGGATTGGTCACGTTCTGAAAGAACCGGGAGGGCGTCCCTTAATATCTGCATCCTGCTTCAGGAATCAGGTTAAGGGGCGCCCTGCTTATTTTTTATACATAGCTCTGCGTATCTCTATTTCTTCCAAACTTGTAGGTTGCAATCAGCGATAAGGCCAAGGCAAAAGCCAGTAGAATCGCCACATTCAACATAATGTCGGTCAACGCGCTTCCTTGCTGAAGCTTGCCGAACGTATCGAGCAGCCAATACTGCGGCAGGAAATCGGCGATTCGCTGAATCGCTTCGGGCATCACGGTAAGCGGGAATACACACCCCGCCAGCAGCGAAGTCGGCATGATCACCATCGTCTGGATTCCGTTCGCCATCATGGTGCTGTCCGAGAACGCGACAATGACCTGCGATAAACTGACCGCGACCAGAGCGAACAGCGACAGAATCAAGAACATCTGCCAGAGCGGAAGGCCAGGCTCGATATGAAAGAACCGGGTCATGACAAACAAGGTGGCCGCAATCTGGATCATCATCAGAACGATGTTCACGATGGCATTCGAGAAGACGTAACTGCGGGCCGTAATAGGCGACGATAAGAGTCTATAGTACGTACGGTTCTCTCGATCCCGGATCGTTAATGCTGATAGATTCACGGCGGAGAATAACATGAACACAACCAAGTAACCAATCGTCCGGTTGGTCATATCATGATTGACCGATTGATCCGCAACCGTAGTCGTGGACAATTGAAACGTTGAACTCCGATAACCGCTGTATAATTCGTTAAATGCGGCGGCATTGCCACCCGCCATAACCCCCATGGAGGAGATATTCCGGATGTACGCGTTCAGATACGATTTGACATACCCCGTAACCTGAGCTCCCTTAATCGACTCGATCCGGACCGGCTCGGGTGCCCCCTGAATTACGCTCTGCGCAAACCCCTCGGGGAAAATCAGCACTGCATCCAGTTCACCCGACACAACCAAGTCATCCGCTTCCGATTCCCTAATGACCGACGCCTCGGTATGCTCCAAATGAGCAACAAAATCGATCGTATCTTGCGTGACCTTCTGTTCGATATCGTGATTCACGATGCCAATGTTAACCGAAGTCTCTCCAGAACCCTTGTAGATTAAGGTGGATAGCAGAATGCCGACAATAGGAAGCGCGATAACGAGCAGCAGATTTTTATAATCCTTCAACGAGGTCAATATCGTCTTTCGAATGAGCCAGAGCATATCCTTCATCATTACAGCCCTTCCCTTCTTCGCATCAAAATCATGGCTACCGCCAATAGCAGGACGGAAAATCCCACGTTCAGCATCATCGCATGCACGGCTGCAGTCCCATCGCCTGAATAGATGATTTGCAGCAGAGCTTCATTGGACCAATGCAGGGGAGAATACGTTGCGGCCTCCCTCATGAATCCCGTTGTGCTTGCAACCGGCGTATACCCTCCGCCAAAGAACGCAGCCAGTTGAATAATGACCATGATGACAGCTCCGGCTGCATTTCCCTTCAGCACGTAGCTGATGCCGAGCCCGAGGCTGAGCGCAAACAGGATCTCGGTGAACAAAACCAGGAATACCATGATGGGGTTCTCCCCCCAATAGGCATTGAACATATATTTGCTGATCAGCACAACGATGATGACAAATACGGCATTGATTGCGAGCGTGCCCATTATTTTTCCGGCAAAAATCTCGGCTTTCGTCACCGGTGAGGCCAATAGGCGCTGCGCGGTGTTTCGCTTTCGCTCACTATCGATGAGTCCGCCTGCCGTCAAGGCGCTGTACAGGATGATCATCGTGGTGACCGCAATCGAAAAATAATCAAGCGAACCCGGCTGCCTCGCCCCCTGAATGGAAGACTCCAGCACATAGCTCCCTCCATCATCAACAAGCAGCTTGCTCTCATATCCCGGATCGATCTTCGCGGCTTCGGCTGACAGCCGGTACCGGTCGGTAAATGCGGACAGCATCCCCTGTACAATCCCGTTCTCCATACTGTTGCGGCTGTTTCCATCATAACGGATACCTTGACCGTCCATTTCCACGTAACCGGTGTACCGGTTGTTTTTCACTTCCTGCCCTCCGTCCATGCCTTCCTTGACTTGCTCAAAGACCATGCCCGATGAGCGCTCCGCCTCCTGCATGAAAACCTGCCATTGCTCCGTAAGCGCGGGTTCTGCACCGTCGTTATGGTATAACACCCGGATGTCTCCAATCGTGGTACTGCCGTTAAAAGCATTCGAAAGCGCTGTCCCTAGGATCAAAATGAGCAGCACCGGGGTTGCCAGCATAAACACCAGCATCCGCGGCTCCCGGACGATCTTCATCTCCTTCAGCGCGATTCTCAGTACGTTCATGTATTTCCACCTCCCTCTTCCATGGTCCGCTAATTCCGAAGGCTTCGGCCGGTCAACGTCAGGAACACCGTTTCCAAATTCGGCTCGGACGCTTGAACGGAACGAATTTCAATGCCTTGCGCCATGAATACCTGAATGATTTTATTCAGGTTATTGACCCCTGCGTCGGAGCTGATGTGCACGGTATTCTCCTTCACTTCAACCGATTTGACGCCCGCGATCTCTTTCAGCTTGCTCGCTTCAAGATGGGCGGCCGTTTGCACTTCGATCCCGATATCCTTCTGGTCCGTAATAATGGCCTTCAGTTGTGCCTTTGTGCCCTCCGCTATGATCTTGCCGTGGTCGATAATGGCAATCCGGGTGCAGAGCTCCTCCACTTCCTCCATATAATGGCTCGTGTACAGGATCGTGCTGCCCATCTCATTCAGCTTCCTGACCGAGTTCAGAATATAGTTCCTCGATTGGGGATCGATGCCGACGGTCGGCTCATCCATGATGATCAGCTTCGGTCTGTGGGCAATCGCGCAAGCGATATTCAGTCGTCTCTTCATGCCTCCGGAGAAGCTCTTCGGGTACATCTTATGTTTGTCACTAAGTCCGACGAAGGCAAGCGCCTCTTCGGCCCTGCTCCTAAGCTCCGATCCTCTCATTCCATACAATCCGGCAAAAAAATGAACATTCTCATAGGCGGTCAAATCCTCATATATCGCGACCTCTTGCGGAACCATGCCGATCTGCTGCTTCGCGAACTTTCTGTGGTTCATCAGATTCTTGCCCAGGACATGAACCTCTCCCTTGGTCATGGGCATGAGCGACGATATGATATTAATGGTTGTGCTCTTGCCTGCTCCGTTCGCGCCCAGGAAGCCGAAGATCTCGCCTTCCCGTATGTTCAACGACAACTGATCTACCGCTATGAAATCCCCAAACTTCTTCGTAAGACCTTTGATCTCCAGCACGTTCATACGTTTTTCGCCTCCATATTCCATCCACGCATCAACCGGTGGACTTGATCTGCATTTATCGTACGAAAAAAGGATGCCCTTGCGATAGTGCACAAGTTCATCCTTATCCATGAGAATCTTCATGTTGTTGACGATCCAAATCTTCACCTTTGTGGGGAATGTCATTTTGACCCGATATCTCTAATCCGCCAAATGCACTTACCGGTTTTAGCTATAAGGTATTAAAGTGGTCACCGAGAAGCCGTCGGAGCCATCCACGATCACGGTACCATTCACGACCGCGGCGCGCTCCTCCATGCCTATGATCCCAAGACCCTTGATGACCTTCTGCATGCCCTTGCCGTTGTCGCTGACCTTGGCCTTGATCATGGTGCCCAGAACTTCGATATGTAACGAGACTGCCGTTGCATTCGCATACTTCATCGTATTGGTTAACGCTTCCTGGGTGTTATCCTGAATGATTTTCCACTGAAGCGGTGTAATCACATCCATATTGCCCTCATGCGTTAATACGGTCTTGATCGGGTGCTGGGTGGAGAACTCCTCTAGGAATAAACGCATTCGGTTGATGCCGAGCTGCTCCGTAGGAGGCTTTACGTTCTTCAAAACCAGCCTGATGCTCTCAATGCCTTCTTTGGAGATGGATATGGCATTCTGCAGCAGCTCGGCGGACTTGTCCGGATTCGTTGTCATCAAGCGCTTGGCCGCCTCCATCTGAATCAATGCTCCCGTCATGGAATGCCCGATCTTGTCATGAATTTCCTGGGACAGCCGATTTCGCTCTTCCAGCTTGAACATATATTCAAACTGCCGGATGTACTCATTATTTTCGCTCAGCCGCTGGGTCAACCGATCCAGTTCACGATGCATCTGCTCGTTCTGCTCCTGATAGGATGTGACTCGGCTTATAAAAGCTCTCAGCATGGTGAGATAAATATAGGATAGAACGGATATAAAGAAATAGGTCAAGCCATGCTCGTAAGGCACTATAAACGCTGGAACCAGCAGGAGAATCAGGATCATCCAGCTCCTGCGAAGATATAAAGACAACAGCTCATACAGATTCGCGGGAAGCAGCATGAAGAACAGCGGATGAATGTAGAATGAGGACGCCACGACAACAAGAATAGCCAGTACCATGAAGTATGGCTGTGTATTGCGACTCTTGAAAATATAGACGGATACATTCACGGACAGGTAGAGAAGCATGACCAGTATATACCATGACGTTATCGCAAGATCAGAGGCATACGACTGGCTGATCACATACAGGAACAGCATGCTTTTGAAACCGATGACCCACAGTTCGGCATAATTTCGGCGTTCGCTCACTTATTCACTTCCCCCGTCAGATAAAAAATCGCAATCTGGGTTCGATGCTCAAGACCTGTCTTGCTGAGAACTGAAGTGATGTGATTGGCAATCGTGCCTTCGGAAATAAACAGCTTCTTCGAAATTTCCTTGTTGGCCAGCCCTTTGGCGATGAGCGCCATAATGTCCAGTTCCCTTTCGGTGAATAGACTCCGGTCGAACTTGTCTGCCTTATCTTCCTTTTCAGGCTTTCCGGGAGAGAGCCCGGATTTGATTTTATCCAGTACGACGTCCTGCAGCACATGATGGCCGTGGTACACCGTTTTGATTGCATCGCGAATCCGTTCCGGGTCGTTATTCTTTAGCAGATAACCCTTGGCGCCGTTCAGGATCGCATCGGTAATATATTCATCGTCGTCGAAGGTCGTTAAGATCAGCGTCTTGGTCTTGGTACGCTCCGTGAGCTGCTTCGCGGCCTCAACGCCGTTCAGATTCGGCATCCGGACGTCCATCAGCGCCACATCCACTTCATGCGCTTCGCAATAGGCCACCGCTTCCTGGCCGTCTTCAACGGTCGCCACGACGTCGAACTCATCAAACGTAGTCAGAATGATTTTCATACCTTCCCTGATAAACGAATTATCGTCCGCTATGATCACTTTAATCTTCAACTTACGCTCACACTCCCTTATTCAGGATTATACAGGCCGTCATCTTGAAGAACGATAGTATTTTTATTCACCTAATACAAGGGGGACCGTCACGATGCCAACGCACTGCTGCCATGTTCCCGGCTAACATGGACCAAGCTGCTTGAGCGTAGCAAAAAAAGCAGTGCGGGTAAACCCACACTGCCCATTCGCCAGCCTATTCTATTAGTGCGTGTTCAAAAAGTCGGATTTTCAGCACCGAGAAGGTTGGATGAAGTTAGGGACGTCAGGAGCGGAGCGTACGTTTTGGGTACGTGAGCACCGGAAGGCCCGACTGAATTCAAGATTCGATGCCGAGTTCCTTCTTGACTCCCTTCGTGTTAGATATAGGATTTATAAGTTATCAACGGAGTTGATGAAATTCTATATCGCAAGAAAACCTACTTCCGAATCGCGGTCGCTCAGCTCTGAATTTGCCTCGATTGGTTTTCTTATCAGAAGACTACATTTTGAACAACCTCTATTAAGAAGCGGTCATCGACTTTCTTTTGTCGGAAAGGCTCCCCTTCTTCAGCACCGAGGCAAGCAGCAGAACAAGGAAACCTCCGGCGATAGACCATAGTACGGCAGCATTCGCGGAAGATGCGGAAACGCCGTCAAAATACATCACATCTCTTAGAGCCGAAGCAGCAAAGCGGAGCGGCGTCCACGAGTACAGCCAATCCTGTGTTGCCTGCGGCAGAAACTCCGGCGCCATATTAAGAAGCGGCATCGAGAAGAACATCAGGAGCACCAGGATGCCCATAGCCGGGATTCCCATCCAGTTGAGCAGGGTCGACTGAAGGAGGAAAAAAGCGGTACCTGCCAGCCACAGCATCAGCCAAACGCGGCCCCCGTTAGTAAACTCCATGCCATACCAGGAGGATGCCATCCATACCAGGAAACCGGAAGCCAGACCCGCCAGCAGCAAACCGGCAGCGCCTTGCAGCACAATCGAGGTTCCCCTGCCGCTGCCATCAGCTACGGCTTTCTGCAGCGCCTGGAACATGAACACGCTAATGATCAGACATCCAATCCATAAAATCTGTACCAGCATGCCCGGCGCATTGCCGCTTGCGTGATTAATCCCGACAGGATGTACAACCTCCTCCTGAACCTCAAACGGGGTAAGGAGAGCCTGTGCGGTTGTTACAGGCAGCATATCCGTCTGCGTGCTGATCATCGTCAATGCCTGGTTGGAGAGCTGCCCTCCCGCCATCTTCATCGCTTGCCCGAGCATCTGTTTCACCGCTGTGGATGCCTGCGTGCTCATCCCCTCGTTCACCAGCACCTGCACCACAGCCGGCTTGGGATCAGGCGATTGCAGCGACAAGATGCTCGCGCTTAAGTCCTCAGGCAGCACAAGGGCTCCATAATACTTCTGGCTGTCGAGCCCTTCCCGTGCCTCCGCTTCCGAATTCACGATTCTCCACTGAATGGGCAGCTGTGAGTTGCCCTGCAGCATCCCCTTCATCATATCGCCAACAGCAAGGGGTTCGCCGTTCGGTAACTCCGCCGGCTGATCCAAGACGACCAATGCAACGGGCAGCGACTTCGGCTTCGCTCCCGCGATCGATCCCATCATGGCCACGCCGAAGACCGACAGGGCCAGAATGACAACCAATGCGCCGATCCACAGCATGTTTTGTTTTAAGAAACCCATATCTACCACTCCTCGTCATTAATGAACATACTGTTGATTAAAGATCACAGCGTTAATTATAATGAAGAGAGATTTTTGTTCAATCATCAGCTTTCGGCGGAGTGTTCATTACTCATCAGTGTTCAAGCATTCTGTTGATTAAGTGTTCAAAATTGTACTGGAGGGGAATTCCTTGATCAAAAAGACGGATCGCCGGCAAATTCGGACGAATCAGCTGTTGCGGCAGACCTTGTTTGAGCTCATGGACGAAAAAAGCATAAATGCGATTACCGTCACCGATATCGCCAATCGCGCCAATATCAACCGAGGTACCTTCTATCTGCATTATCGGGATGTGCCGGATATGCTGGATAAGCTCAAAGAAGAGGTGCTCCAGAAGATTAAGGACATCGTCGTTCATATTGACCCCAGGGATTCCAGAGACTATGCGGAAAAGGGCGAGCCTTATCCGGCGTCAGAACGAATATTTGAGGAGCTCATCCGTCATGCCGCCTTCTTCCGTGCCGTTGTCGGCCCGAATGGGGACATATCCTTCGTGCGGCAATTCAGGGAATTCATGAAGGAGCATATGTTTGCTAAGCATGCGTTCAGAAAGCCCGTAGCAGAGAATCAAATCATTCCGAGCGATTACCTGATTGCGTATATGACCTCCGCCAATATCGGCCTGGTCATACACTGGATCGAGTCCGGCATGAATAAGTCCGCAAGAGAAATGGCGATCATGATGACCCAGCTGATCAACTACGGCCCGTTGATTACTTCAGGGATCATCCCAAAACAGTAAGGTAATGCAAAAAAAGAGAAGCGGGGAATTCCCTCGCTTCTCTTCTATGCTTAATGGCATATAGGCGCTTTGCCTGCTTCGCTAATTGATCAATTGCTTTACTAATTCGCGGTTTCGCTCCTTGAATACCTCGTTATGCGAGGAGACCATCGCGTACTTTTTGGCATCCGGCTCAATGAACTGCTTCGCGCTGTTCACCGCGTTCGCGGCATCCT
Source organism: Paenibacillus sp. FSL W7-1332 (assembly GCF_037969785.1). NCBI lineage: Bacteria > Bacillati > Bacillota > Bacilli > Caryophanales > Paenibacillaceae > Paenibacillus > Paenibacillus sp. FSL W7-1332. Next base: position 7,245,334 of record NZ_CP150209.1, read on the forward strand.
GGAAGGCGCCCGCAATCAGGTGCAGCTTCCCGTCAAAATGCAGGATGTCGCCCGCGGCATACAACCCCGGTATGGAAGAGTTGCAGCTTGCGTTGCCCGCGATATAGTAATCATCCACCCGATGAATATCGAGCTTGCTGTTCTCCAAGAGAGACATATCCCGTTCATAGCCATGGTTAATGATCACTTCGTCTACGGCCAGATAGGAAACTTCACCCGTCTCATTATTGGTCAATTCCACCCGCTCGATCACCTCATGATTATCCGAAGCAATAAGCTTCGTGATCGATGTATTGAGGTGGCAAGTGGCCTTGCTGTTCATCAACTGATCGACTTGGGCTTCATGGCCTGACAATTCGCCTTTTCGATAGGCCAGGTACACCTTCTTCGCCACAGGCTCCAGCTCGTTCGCCCAATCCACGGCCGAGTTTCCTCCGCCGGACACAATCACCGTTTTGCCCTTGAAATGCTGCAGGGACTTCACCGTGTAGTTCAGGTTCGACACCTCAAACCGCTCGGCTCCTTCAATATCCAGCTTCTGCGGATTCAGGATGCCTCCGCCGACCGCCACGATGACCGTTTTGGACAGATGCACGCCGGAATTCGCCGTATGTAATTCGAACAGCCCTTCCTCATTGCGGGCGATCGATTCAACCTTCTCGTTTAACAGCACTTCGGGATTAAACGTCAGGCCTTGCTGAACCATCTGCTCGATCAGCTTCGCGCCCGGAACGGGTGTCAGTCCGCCGACGTCCCATATCATTTTTTCCGGATAAACGTGAACCTTCCCGCCAAGCATGGGTTGATATTCTATAATCTTGGTTTTCATGCCGCGCAGTCCACTATAAAAAGCAGAATATAATCCTGCTGGTCCTCCACCAATAACCGTTACATCAAATATCTCTTTCCCACTCATGCATTTCACTCCCGGTCTATAGATTAAAAGGCTGTTTGCGATCACCTTGTAACGTAAATGATTATCATTATCAATTAGTATACGTTGCCTTTCACCGTTTTACAATCAATCATTTAGAAAAAATTCATATTGTCACAATTTCGCCTATATTTAGGTTTGTATCACTCTTCCAATCTATATATGGATATTATTCGGCTGAAACATGAATATTATTTAAAATTTCCATTAAGATATTTATTGACAACGACGCGGCCCCACATTATATTTATGGATGAAATTGAGAATCATTATCGTTTGAAAGCTAACTACTCTGGAGGTGAAATGATGATTCGCCTAAGTACAGATCGAATAAGCGTCGGTTACGGCGAGAATCTGATATTGAATCGTCTTAACGTAGATATTCCCGATAAAAGAATCACAACCATCATTGGGCCGAACGGCTGCGGCAAATCCACTCTTTTGAAGGCTGTTACCCGCATTATTCCTTACCAGTCCGGTGCTGCCATTCTGGATGGAGAGGAAATCGCCAAGATGAACACCAAGCTGCTGGCGAAAAAGCTGGCCATTCTGCCCCAAACTCCGGAAGGACCGGGCGGTTTAACGGTTGGCGAGCTTGTCTCCTATGGCCGATATCCTCATCAACGCGGTTTTGGCCGCTTGACCAAGCAGGATATGGAAGTGATCGACTGGGCGCTGGAGGTTACCGGGACCCAGGATTACAAATATCGCTCGGTGGATGCTCTATCCGGGGGACAAAGACAGCGGGTGTGGATTGCGATGGCCCTTGCTCAGGAGACCGAAATGATCTTCCTCGACGAACCGACAACGTATCTGGACATGGCGCATCAGCTTGAGATCCTGGAACTGCTGGAGAGACTTAACATCGAGCAGGAACGTACCATTGTTATGGTTCTGCATGATTTAAACCAAGCCGCCAGATTCGCTGATTACATTATCGCGATGAAGGATGGCGATATCATTCAGGCCGGAGATCCGGAAGCCGTCATTTCACACGACGTATTAAAGAAAGTATTCCATATCGACGCCGAGATCGGCCGCGATCCGCGCACGGCAAAACCGATCTGTATCACGTACAATTTATTAAAAGGGGAAAAAGAGGATGTACTCAAAACGGAGCAAAACGACAACTACGAAGAAACTACTCATCCCGTTTATAGCGCTGCTGCTCATTCTTAGCGCTTGCAGCAGTAAGCCTGCGGAGACAAGCAGCAATCATACAGGAACGACCGAAACACCGAAAACGGAACAAAGCGAAACTCCATCCGGGACCATTACATATGAGTCCGAGAACGGACCCGTCGAAGTACCTGCCAATCCGCAGCGCGTGGTTGTGCTGTCCTCCTACGTAGGCGACCTGCTTGCACTCGGCGTCAACATGGTGGGCGTTGATTCCTGGTCCAAGGCAAATCCCGCATTTGCGGACAAAATCAAGGATGCCGAAGAAGTCACGGATGAAAGCCTGGAGAAAATCATCGAGCTGGACCCCGACCTCATCATCGGCCTGTCCACTATCAAGAACGTGGATAAGCTGAAAGAGATTGCCCCAACCGTGACCTTCACCTACGGAAAAGTCGATTATTTGACGCAGCATCTTGAAATCGGCAAGCTTGTGAACAAAGAAAAAGAAGCCCAAGCCTGGATCGATGATTTCAAGCAACGGGCTCAAAAAGCCGGTGAGGACATCCGTGCCAAAATTGGAGAAGACGCCACCGTATCCGTTATCGAGAGCTTTGATAAGCAGCTTTATGTATACGGCGATAACTGGGGCCGCGGTACTGAAATCCTGTATCAGGAAATGAAGCTGAACATGCCGGAAAAAGTGAAAGAAATGGCACTCAAGGACGGTTACTATGCCCTTTCCGCGGAAGTGCTGCCGGAGTATGCCGGCGACTATGTTATTCTGAGCAAATTTGCCGATGCCGATACGTCCTTCCAGCAAACCGAGACGTATAAGCAAATCCCGGCGGTGAAGAATGGCCGCGTATACGAAGCAGACGGAAACCGGATTTATTTTAATGATGCCACCACGCTGGAGTACCAACTGGAGTTCATTACGGAACACTTTTTGGGCAACTAGCATATAGGCTGTACTTGCTCAGACTTATGTAGATTGAATATTCTAACTTTAAGATGAAAAGATGATTCCATGACAATGCCTACGAAACGATCCATTCCTATTTCCATCAAATTGATTGCAGGCATCATCGTATTTATAGGCATGTTTGTTGTTGCGATGGTGTTCGGCGCAGCTGAAACCAGCATCAAGGATGTATGGTTTGCCCTTACCACCTCGATGGAGGGCGAGAAATTATCCCTCCTTCGCGAAATCCGGCTGCCCCGTGAGGTTGCCGCCATTCTGGTCGGAGCCGCGCTTGCGGTCTCCGGCGCCATCATGCAGGGCATTACCCGCAATCCGCTGGCGGATCCCGGCCTGCTCGGTCTTACCAGCGGGGCGAATGCGGCGCTTGCCTTCACGCTGGCTTTCATGCCGGCTGCGAATTATTTTGGCATTATGGTGGCCTGCTTCATCGGAGCAGCGATCGGTGCCGTGATGGTCTTCGGTATCGGAGCCATGCGAAAAGGCGGCTTCTCTCCCTTGCAGATGGTGCTGGCTGGCTCAGCCGTATCCGCATTCCTGTACGCCATCGCTGAAGGAATCGGCATTTATTTTAAAATATCCAAGGATGTGTCCATGTGGACGGCAGGCGGTGTGATCGGCACATCATGGGGACAGCTGCAGACGATATTTCCGTTTATTCTCATTGGAATTATTATTGCCATCGTGTTATCAAGACAGCTGACCATCCTTAGCCTAAGTGAAGAGGTCGCCGTCGGTTTGGGACAGAACATTGCCGCTATCAAAGGCATCCTGTTTGTCGTGATTGTCCTCCTGGCTGGAACCTCTGTGGCCTTGGTGGGAAATCTGGCCTTCCTCGGCCTGATGATTCCCCATATCGTACGCGGGATCGTCGGAACCGACTACCGCCATGTCATTCCGATGTCCGCCCTTGTGGGAGCCATCTTCATGCTGTTTGCCGACACGGTTGGACGAACGCTGCATGCTCCTTACGAAACACCCATAGCTGCTCTGATCGCCATCATGGGATTGCCCTTCTTCCTGTTTATCGTACGCAAAGGAGGGCGGGGACTGTCATGATTCATCCATCGTTAATAAGAAAACAACGCATTACATTTCTGGTCTTGTTGATCCTTACAGTGGTTACTGTCCTCGTTGGTCTGGGTCTCGGTTATTCGTCCGTTAGCTATGACCGGATTATTCCAACCCTGCTGGGGCAAGGCAGCTTCAAGGAGAAATTCATTATTTTTGATGTGCGCCTGCCGCGCATGCTTATTACTTTGCTGGCTGGAATGGCGCTTGCCTTATCGGGTGCCATTCTGCAGAGCATTACCCGAAATGATCTTGCGGATCCCGGTATTATCGGCATTAACTCGGGGGCCGGGGTCGGCGTAGCCGTATTTTTCCTGTTCTTCCCGATCGAAGCCGGCTCCTTTATTTACATGCTGCCCTTGGCGGCATTTATCGGAGCTGTGCTAACGGCCGTGGGCATCTACCTGTTCTCTTTCCGAAAAGGCGAAGGCCTGCAGCCCGTTAAATTGGTGCTTACCGGTGTCGGGTTCTCCATGGCACTCTCGGGTGTCATGATTGTGCTCACGTCGTCTGCCGAGCGGACCAAGGTCGATTTTATCGCCAAGTGGCTGGCGGGTGGGATATGGGGAACCGATTGGCCCTTCATTGTGGCGCTGCTGCCTTGGCTGATCATCCTGATTCCGTTCACCCTATACAAAGCGCAGCGCATGAATCTGCTGGGATTAAGCGATCCCGTGGGCATCGGCGTCGGCGTATCTATTGAGAAGGAGCGCATCGTGCTGCTTCTGGCTGCCGTAGCGCTTGCAGCATCCGCGGTATCCGTTACGGGCGGGATTACATTCATTGGACTCATGGGCCCACACATTGCTAAAGCGCTGGTCGGCCCGCGGAATCAGATGTACATTCCGATTGCCGTATTGATCGGGGGCTGGCTGCTGCTGCTCGCGGACACGATCGGACGCAACATCGTGGATCCCGACGGCATCGCCGCAGGCATTATGGTCGCCATCATCGGCGCGCCGTATTTTGTATATTTGCTGCTGAAGAAGAAATAACCGTTATTCTTTTTTAACTGAATGCCTAAGCCCCTATTGCACTCTTTCAGGTGTAAAAGGGGCTTTTTTGTATACGGTGAATCGCTTTATTTCATACATAAAGTTCATGAAGTCCGGATCCTTCAAGAAACGAATCCTCCTTCAGTTCGACATATACCTCTTTGTGATCCTAACCATCCTATGTTTCAATTGGATTCACGGCTTATTCAGATCTCTTACATTGCCATCGTGGTATGCCTATTACCTGCACATATCTTTCCTATGCTTGTACTGGTTCGGCTATGGTTGCCGTCTTTTCCGAGCGTATCTCCTTACAAAATAAAGAGGGCACCGCATGGATGCCCTCTTTATCGAACAGGGAGTAAAAAAACCTCGTTCGGCTAAGCGTCAGCCCTTTACTTCTTCCCCCGGTTGGCCGCCTCCTCCAGACGGCGGAACCGTTTCAGATCAGCCTTCCGAATCGGAATCGGCTCGCGGCTCAGCAGCTTCACCACGGCAATGACCAACAGCAGCAGCAGCACCGTAAACGGCAATGCCGCAATCAATGAAGCCGTCTGTAAGGCTTCCAGCCCGCCCGCATACAGCAGTACACCTGCTATCGCTGCCATGAGCGTGCCCCACACGATTTTTGCAATGTGCGGAGGGTTCAGGCTGCCATAGGTGGTCATGCTGGATAAGATGTAAGTTGCTGAGTCCGCTGATGTTACCAGGAACGTCAGAATGAGTAAGATCGCCAGCACATTCATGACCATGGAGAAGGGTAATTGGTTAAAGAGCTGAAACAGAGCAGATGTCACATCTGCATTAACGGCAGCAGCAATCCCGGTGCTCTCGTGCAGATCAAACCAGATCGCCGTCCCGCCGAATACCGCGATCCATAGACAGGCAATGACCGGCGGCACAACCATCACACCTACAATGAATTCACGAATCGTTCTTCCCTTGGACACCCTCGCCACGAAAGCTCCCACATACGGAGACCAAGCAATTGCCCAGGCCCAGTAAAAGATCGTCCATTCCCGTACCCACGTGCCTTCAGCGTAGGGTTGAAGCCTCAGGCTGTACGAGACGAAATTCGTAATGTAATCGCCTAGCGCCAATGTAAAGGTCTCCAAGATGAAAACAGTGGGACCACTAACAAACACAAACAATAAAAAAATGAGCGCCAACGCGAGGTTCAGGTTGCTTAAGTATTTAATCCCTTTATCCAATCCCGTTGTGGATGAGATCATATAAGCGACAAAAATAAACCCCAGCATCATTAACTGCAACCCGACACCATTGTTCACTCCCATAATCGTGTTCAAACCACCGCTCATCTGCAGGACGCCAAGTCCAATGGAAGTCGCGATGCCCATGACCGTTGCAATCACCGCAAGGATATCAATTGTATTCTTCACTGCGGGCTTCGAGCCGGTGACAGGCTCCAGCGCTGTCGACACCAGCCCATCCTTCTGCTTACGGTACTGAAGAAACGCGATCACAAGTCCGACAAGGGCAAACACCGACCACTGACTAATCCCCCAATGAAAAAAAGAATAGCCCATAGCCACACGCGCCGCGTCCACACCTTGTGCTTCGACGCCTCCGAACGGCGTCTTAAAAAAATGGCTCATGGGTTCAGCCACGCCCCAAAACACCAGCCCTACACCAAACCCCGCAGAGAACAGCATTCCAATCCAGGTGAAGAACGGATACTCGGGCTTCTCCTTATCTCCGCCAAGGCGAATCGTTCCGTATTTACTGGCTGCCACCCAGATCAAAAAGATAATAATCACAAAGATCGAGAGCAGATAGAACCAGCCGAACGTATTCGTCGTAAATCTGTACAAATACCCTGCCACTTCACCAAATGCTCCAGGCATAGCAGCCCCTAGAATAGCAAGAATGGCAATGATAACGGCCGAAACCGTAAACACGATGTTCTTCAATAAACTCCCTTTCATATGCTCCACCTCAGGCTATTAAGTCATCCATTCCTATACAGTATTTGTATTTAAACCAGAATTGATGTACTTAATCGGTGAATGTGTGCAGTAATGGGTAGTACTTCGAAAGGAAGCGATCTTGAAGCCTATTCGTTAGGGACCTGTTTCGTATCGATATACTGTTGTCCCAGAATGACCATTTGCTCAAGCACCGCTTTGAAATGGATACCGAACTCCGTTATGGAGTATTCCACCTTGGGGGGTACCTCTTGATACACCGTCCGTTTCACGATGCCGTTCTCCTCTAATTCCCGCAATTGAACGGTAAGCACATGCCTTGATACTTCCGGTATTCTCCGATGCAGCTCACCAAAACGCAGCGTTTCCTGAAACAGTTCATACAGTACTCGAGGCTTCCACTTTCCACTAATCATGTGCAAGCCTACTTCAGCCGGGCACCCATACCGCTCATCCTGATATGGCATATGTATTGCTGAACCCCCTTTAAGTCATTGGTCATAAATAGATGACTAAGTCATAAAATTCTGCGTACTTATCACAGCTTTTATTTTCAGATAGGCTATTGCTATCATCATACAGAAAGAGGAGATTCAATGAAACCATCCATTCCCGCAAGCCGAGTCTGGAAGCCGGAGGAGATGAATGCCGCATTTGCTGATGCATATAACTCAGGGGACATCGATCAAGTGCTGGCGTTGTATGAACCGAACAGTATTCATGTCCACAGCAATGGAAGCTTGGAGATCGGAATTCATTCCTTCCGCCATACGCTGGAGGAACTGCTGCTGCTTCAAGGCAAGATGGTCTCCACCAATCTATACTGCATCCCTTTTGAAAATATCGCTATGCTGCGTGCCCATTTCATCTTGCATACCGTGAACCCGGATGGCCAACCTCTTGTGCTGCAAGGTTATACCTCCGAGGTCGTGAGACAGCAGCCTGATGGAAGCTGGTTGTACATTGTGGACCATCCGTTTGGTTCGGATGTTATGGAATGAAGGTAATTATACAGTTACCTTAGTAACCGGGCTGGTAATTCATCAAGGGATCACCAGCCATGTTATGCTATCTAGCTACAAACCAATTTTCTGGCTCAGGTGTTATGGTCACAAGCACTTGGCCAACTTGGCCTGGCTGCGGATCAACCGCAGGTTGTCCGGCAACAGGAGTTCCTCCCCCGTTACCACCGTTTCCGCCGTTGGCCCCACCTCCACCGCCAACGGTAACAATGCCTGTTACACCCATTGCATTCACTCCGCCCATACCACCATTCAGCTGGAGTGTCCCCGTAACTGTTGGAGAAACGGTTGATATAAGGTGGATAACACCACCACTTCCGCCTCCGCCGCCACCTTCGCCATCTCCGCCATTACCATCCCAACCGATAGCCCCGTTCCCTCCAGCCGCCGCAAGGGTTCCCGCAATGGTTATGCTATTCTTAGCAGCAATCAATATAAAGCCCCCAGCACCACCCCCGCTACCGACTATACCGCTACCCGCAGAGAGTGGGTTTACTCCATGATTTCCGTTAGCAGTAATCAGGGCCCCATTGGCAATTACGACTTGGCCCTGGGCAGCCAAAATCAAACTACCTCCGCCTTCTCCGCCACTGCCTAACAAAGTTCGGCTCCCAGCCCCACCGCCAGCTGCTGTTGGAATGACCTGTGCTGCTTGCAGTGATCCGAGTCCAATTCCGCCGTTATATGGTCCTGCAGCAGCAGCGGATATTCCCTCGTTTGGTGAGCCATTGCCAGAGTCTGCTGCACCGGGAAGAACCGTAACTACACCACTTATCACGAGATCCCCCGATGATTGGATCGTGATGCCGCTTGGAATGATAAGTGTCCCCGCAATTTCTACTCTGGAGAACTGCAGATTTGTTCCAGAAGGCAATGCTGCAAGAGAGCCTGGAACACTTAAATCCACAACCTGGCCACTGTTTATGAGCAATTCACCGGCTGAGCCATCCCCATAAACAGCAAGCGAACCATCTACCCCCTGCGGCCCAAGCGGCCCTTGTGGTCCTGCCGGACCAATCAAACCTACCGCTGCTTCCGATAAACCCTGAATCCCTTGAGGACCCTGAGGGCCAACAGGCCCTACGGGACCAATCGGTCCGACCGCTCCTGGCCTTCCCCGAAATCCCCGGAGACCACGTTGCCGGATTCCCCTTACCTTGGATTTCTTGCAGTGAAAATATCGTTTTGAATGATTACGGTTATGACTATATTTGCTTGGTAAGGGTGCACTTCTTGAATGAACAGGTTTAACTTTACATCTTAACAAGTGACCACTACCTCCCTCCGTCGTTCAACTCAGTGTATGCACTCAAGACCAGACAAGAGGTGGTCAGGTGACTAGCAAGCGGCCTATTTTACTTGTGGATGTTCTTCATGGAATCGGAGGGAATATCCCTTCTATAGCAATGCAGTAATTTAAAACAAGATAAGGCTGCATGTTATTATGCGGTTGATTTCCTCCAGTAGGAGCAATAGCGCCCGGGCTCATGAATGAATTAGTGACTTCGTGATACGTCAAGCTGTCAGAGAGCGCCCATGTTCGATCCACAGGTAACACACTATTAGCTGGATTGGCGCTTCCCATTGCTTGATGCGTATGGCTGGGAAGCTCCGCGTCCGTTAGGGTATGGAACTCCTCTCCACCATTCTCTCCTATCGGGAAGTCGGTGCCTCGATGAACAGCAACTCTCCCCCTTAAATCCGGGAGCGCAAAATGGGTCGTGCCGTTCCCCCCGTACGTTGTCCCCAGCAGAGAAAACAAGGCTGTATTCTGAGCAATCGGCAATAACTGCCCGTCACAAAACGCCCACCCATCGGGAGCAAAATTAAAAGCGAATAAGCGAATTTCACCTAAGAACGGATCTGCCATTATATGTTACCTCCTGTCCTCTCTGTCGAAGCGCTCCACTCCATGTGTACATAAACATCATCTCCCCCTCTTATCCGGAATCCTATGCGTTCATATAATGCTATAGCTGGATTTGAGCGGATAACATGGAGACGGATGGACTTCGAGTCTGTCCTGGCCATATCCTGTAAATGAACCAGGGCTGCCGTTCCTATACCCTGATTCCCGAATTCAGGCAAAATCGAGATGTCGACCAGGCGAATTTCGGCAGGTGTTTCATGTACAATGACTCGCCCAGCCTGTAGCTGGTTATTCATAAGAATCAGGTGCGATGCTTGAGGGAACTGCAGTGCATAGGAGCGCTGCTGGAGATCAAACTGCATGCGCAGAAACACCTCCATTTCCTGCTCTCCCCATCCCCAGGAGGAAACTTCTCTAAGGCGTGTGCTGCGGTACAGCTCATATAAAAACGCTGTATCTTCCTCGTTAGCATCAATCATATTGATCATGGGATTATACGATACCTGCCCCTGCCTAAAAGTCGATAACCCCTAGGTTATCGCCGTACTTCAGTTTATGCGGATAAAGAAAGTAAGGTACAATAATCCAGAATATGTCGTGCTTTGCCTGTCACACACCTTTACTACGGAACAAAAAAAGCAACCCAGCTGTGTCTTAAACAGCCGAATTGCTTCTTCAGATTCATTGCATTATTCCTTCACGAATTCCTTCGTGCTGCGCACGGTATCGATTGGACGAACCATACTCTCAATCTGTTCGCGCTTTGGCTCCAGGAATGGAGGCAGGGACAATTTCTCGCCAAGAGTTTCATATGGCTCATCACCCATGAAGCCTGGACCGTCGGTTGCAAACTCAAACAGAATTTGGGGTGCAACTCGCGCATACAAGGACTGGAAGAAATAGCGGTCTACAAAGCCCGACGTATGAAATTGGAAGTCGTCAAGACGCTTGATCCAATGTTCCAGCACCGAGCGGTCCTCTACACGGAAAGCCGCGTGGTGTACAGTGCCGAAGCCCTGCTGAGCTCTTGGAAGCACGGCGTTGTACTCGACAACCACCTGGGCGCCATTGCCACCTTCACCAACCTCAAACAGATGAAGCGAGCCTTCCTTGCCGATTTCTTTGAATTCGAGCACTTTCTCCATCATTTCCTTGAAATAATCGAAGTTGGACACCCGTACAAACACCGGGCCGAGTCCTGTAATCGCATGCTCCAACGGAATCGGTCCCTTCTGCCAAGGAGTTCCTGAAGCCACGCCCTCGTTGTTCTCATCGGAGATGAGCTGATACTGCTGATCGTCAAAATCAACAAAGGCGAGTGTTTTTTTGCCAAACAATTCTTGAATGCCTTGATGCTTTACATCCAGCCGGTCAAATCGCTTGATCCAATATTCGAGCGCTGCATCGTTAGGAACACGGAACGAGGTTTTGTAAATCTCGTCTGTACCGTGTCTGCCCTGCGGGATGCCCGGAAAGTCGAAGAATGTCATATCGGTGCCGGCATTGCCCTTGTCATCCGCGAAAAACAGGTGGTATGTCTGAATATCGTCCTGATTAACGGTTTTCTTCACAAGTCGCATACCGAGCACATAGGTGAAAAACTCGTAGTTCTTCTCGGCACTGCTTGTAATGGCTGTTACGTGGTGAATTCCTTTTAATCCGTTCATGGTTAAATTCCTCCGTCTCTTCTATTTAGAAAGTGTTTGCCCGACCTTCAAAAATTATTATTTCGATTTAAAACATCTTTAATTTGAGATAATATTATCACGAGAACTCTGTTCCGTCAACCTTCTAAATTCAATATCTTATTTTGGTCGTGAATGATGATATAAAAAAACGGTCGGACATAAAGACATCCGGCCGTTCTATTTCTATCCTTATAAGAGTCTCCTCATGTCCGTTATACGCCAGTATTGGATAATCCAATGACAGGAAACAGCTCGATGCGTTGATGGGTCTCCTCGTGATACAACCATCCATCCCGAACATGGTCCACAAATAATATGCCGTTCAGGTGATCAATCTCGTGCTGCATACATCTGGCCAGATAATCTTCACCTTCCAGGATCACCGTCTGGCCTTGACGATTTAGTGTCTTTACTTTAACCTTATTGGCCCTCTTCACATATCCGTAATACCCCGGATAAGACAGACAAGCTTCGGGGCCCATCTGTTCCCCGTCCATCTCTACGATTTCCGGATTAATCAGCTCGATCAACCCTTCTCCGCAGTCCATGACAATAAGCCTTCGTAATATACCGATTTGGGGTGCGGCAAGACCAGCGCGCCCTTCACTGTCATACAGTGTCTCTGCCATATCATCCAGAATCTTCAATGCTCTGGCGTTTACGGTATCGACTGGCCGGGCGATCTTTCGTAAGATCGGATCACCGAATGGCACAATAGCTTTAACCGTCATTCACTTAAGCCCCCTTAGTTCTAGAAGGAGGTGTATGCACCCATAAGTCACCTGGAGTACACTCTAAGGTTGTGCAAAGGGCATCTAACGTCTCTGCCTTCATCTGCCTGGGCTGGTTCGTCAGCAATGCACTAATGGAAGCAGCTGATAAGCTGTAATTCGCCTTCTCTTTCATCAGCCGCGCCAAAGCCGCTCCCGACCATATCCCTCTCTCCGCCATCACATTACGTAGCATCCATTCGAGCAAAGGGTCCCCCTCCCGTTCCATGAAAAATATTAGCTCATACCTTATTTTATTAGGTACTGCCTAATATCTCAAGCCTAATTTTTAGGAGCTAACGAAAGTCGTTCTCTCCAAGATCTTAATGATCCTTAAGAGACACTTAATCGGAAACGAGTTCAGCTTGAACAATCAAACGATGTGTAGCCTCGTAGAGAGGATCGCAAGTGATCAGTGTAATGATCTGCTCATCCGAATCTCCTTCCAGAACAGATACATCGGTCGGCTCCACGATGGAAATCTGGTTGACTCGGTAAATCAATTCACGGCCATCCGTCTTAATGATGATCTCATCCCCGTATGTGAGCTCATTCAATCGATTGAATAGACGTCCGGTCTTATGGGCCCGGTGGGCTGCAATGGCAGCATTACCGGCTTCTCCGAGTCTTGCCGTCCCCGTAACGCGAGCAGCTGCATTCTTCATATTCGATTGGGTTGCTCCCTCCAGAATAGGAAGCTCTAACTCTAGTTTGCTAATGGTGATAATGCCGATAGGTGAACCTTCTTCATAACCGGTTTGTTCCTCTTGTGTTGAGGCCGCTGCCTCTCCCTCGTCCAGGATACGGGACAGCTCCTTGTAATGAACAGCAACATTATCTCGAGCGGAACTCTGTTGAGCCTCAGCTTCAATTTGCGCTGCTTGCTTTAGTAAATCCCTCTGTTGGCGGTCTGCATTCCAATCGCGAAGGATCGGATATAAGAATATGAGAAGCCCAACAAGAATCAAGACAACCGAAAGCTTTCGCATGAAGAGCCCTCCTTCCCTATTACGATTGAAATTTAAATCCCCCTCTCCAGTTACACGCAGGGAGAAGGGGATGATATCATCAAATTATTGACGTTTGTTACGCAGACGGCGGCTTAAGATGAAGCCTGTAAGCATGAGTGCCAGTCCTCCGAGTTGGAACGGTACTGGATTGCTCTCTCCTGTTTTTGGGAGCATCGCAATCGGGCCGCTTTCCGGCTTAGTTTCTTGAACCGGATTCCGATTTGTATCATTCTCGGCGGATGGTGTAGAAGGATCTTGCGGATTCGCCGTCTCGTTCCCAACCAGGGTGTCATCTTCTTCCGGTACCTCTACAGGTATTGGTTCTGGATCAACTTCGCCCGGTACGACGGGATCAGTTTCTCCAGGTCGTACAATTTCCCCAGGAACGTTTGGCGTTTCTTTATCGTTATTACCACCTGGTGATTCGGTTCCACCCGGTGATGTACCTGGGTTTGGATCTGGATTGCCCGGATTTGGATCCGGGTTCCCTGGATTTGGATCCGGATTGCCCGGATTTGGATCCGGGTTCCCTGGATTTGGATCCGGATTGCCCGGATTTGGATCCGGGTTCCCTGGGTTTGGATCCGGATTACCCGGGTTTGGATCCGGGTTCCCTGGGTTTGGATCTGGATTGCTCGGATTTGGATCCGGGTTCCCTGGGTTTGGATCCGGATTACCCGGATCCGGTCCTGGCGTAACGCTATCCTTGCTGTTCGTTATGGTGATTCGCTTGACGTTGCCAGTCTGTTTAATGCTTGAATCGATCGTAATGGTTGTAGTTGCTTGATCAATTACATATCCTTGAGGAGCCGAAGTCTCCTTCAGAATGTAATCGCCGTAGAGCAGCTTCGTAAACAAAGCCTTCCCAGCTGCATCGGTTGTAAGCGTCACTTCAGGACGCTTGCCTTGCGTGTCTTGGAGAACAAACGTTGCTCCTTCCAATATAAGCGACGGATCAGCCCTGTCCACCTTCAAGACCTCCAGACTTCCTCGAACGCCCGAACCGCTGCCGGAGCCAGAAGACATGCGAACTTCGAATCTTTGTTTACTATCTGTAATTCCAGCCGTAATGCCTTTACCTTCAAAGCCAGCCGAGTTGCTGACAACTTCCCGGTCGGCAGCGTCGATCAGCGTCTCGTATTCCAGAATGTAAGGACGATCTATCGGGCTCAAGAATTCCAATACAAACTTCTCGGTATCGCCATAAATGAATTTCAGTTTATAATCCGAATGATTAACGAGTTTGTCCGTCTTCGTGACCGTTCCGTCCACCGCAACCTTGGTCTCGTACAAACGGAAGGAATCCTCCACCAAGATCAGGTTGCCCGACGGCTCGTCGCTGACTTTGGCTGCTTCCACGTAGGACTGACCCCGATTAATATGCAGCGTCCATTCAATCTTTTCGCCGTTTTGGACCCCGGTCTTCGCAACATACTCTCCGCCCTGCGGAACTCTAGCTGAACCATTCCAGTTGGAGACAGGCGTATTGTCGTCCATCAATATCGCTTCGTTGGCGATAGATTCCCGCTCTATGATTCGATCACCCAACGCGGTTTTAAACGTGATCAGGAACGGAGCGTCAATCTTGTCCTTAAAGGCAATTTGCAGCTCATTGCCGTTCGTCTCCGACGGCTCCGTTATCGAATACTGAGTGGATGGGATTACACCCCCTCTATTTGTTTTCCCTGAAGCGTCTACATTCAGATTATACACTTCTAATGACCCATCGACGTACTGCTGTGGTGAAACCAGCTTGTCCTTAACGACAGGTTTATCAACACTATTGAAATTGTAGTTCCCCTGGATGGTCCAGGTAATCTCCTTATAAACGGCATCATAAACTCCTGATTTATCCCCGTTTCCAACAGTCAACAGATTAGGCTTCAGGCTGGCATTTCTAGTCGCCGAGAACGGATTGCTGCCTTCCACCCAGGATAGATCGGCACGGTTCCAAAAGCTCTCGTTATCCTTATTTTGGCGGAGATCATAGTCAAACTTGGTTGTGTACGTGATAATGATCGCCTTGTCAACAGGCTTAAGGAATTCTACGGTAAAGCCCTGGTTAGGGGTGCTCGCATCCACCGTATAATCCAAACCCTCATCCCAAAGGGTACCGACAGCATCCTTTACAACGATGGGGCCAGTCAGCTCAAGCCCGCCATTCGTAAACATGTCCTTCAGTATCACGTTGTCCATGCTGTAAGTGTCCTGGTTGAGCGTGATTTGCCATTTGATCGTTTTATCCTTGTAATCGAAGCCATCGTTGCTTTTGATGAGCGCTTTACTCTGCATCAATTGCTTGGCTTCCCTTGTTACACCGTTTCCGTACACACTGTTCGTTACAGTTTCGTCCTTAATAACACGCCCACTTGCCTTGGTCTGGTAGGTAATCTCATGCTCAGTGGTAATGTCTTTTTCAAACTTCAGATCGAATCCGGTTTTCCCTCCGCTGTTAACCACCGGCGTAAGGACATAATCTGTTCCTTCCGTGAGAATCGCACCTGTCTGTGTATCCTTGACTTGGAGCGAACCGTTTACCAACTCTTGTGTTGAGTTAAAACGATCTTCAAGTCTAGCATCTACTTCCGGAATGGTGGTTTCGCGGGAATTGTACAAGATGGACCAGTCGATGGTCCGGTCGTTTTCATCATACAATACGACTTCTTTCGCAAGTAACTCCCCACGGTCAATCGTCTGTTTATTCTCGGCATAAGCCTTCTGCTGACCGTTATCGGACAAAGTTGCCGTATTGAGGAATTCCGTTGTATCGCCAGCGGCAATCGTCGTAGAGTACTCGATTTGATACGCCGAATTCATCGGCGAACTCTTGGTGACGACTAATTTTGGAGCATCGGAAGTGTCGATACTAAACTCTCCGACGGCCGCTTCGGCGCCAACCGCGGTGCTGCCATCCACATTAACGGTCAGGTTGTTGATCTTAACAGAGCCTGTTTCCAGCGTAAGCCCGGAAGGAATCAAATCCTCTATAACGGGCTTGTCTATCCGTTCCAAGACCGTATTGACTTGAAGCGTCCACAAGATCGTGGAAGGTTTGCCTCTGCCATCATTGACAACCTTGCCGTTCTTGCCCAGAAGATTGCCTTTTGCCGGCTTCACCGGGATAATGATCTGCTTCACGCCATCCCGAAGCTCAATCGGAATTTCAACGTCCGGAGTACCGCCGCCGATCCCCTCTTGGCTAAGCTCCGTCTGGAATTTCAGCTTTCCCCGGACTTCGGCATTATCCACCAGAGAGTTGAACGTCATCACAACATGACCGTCCACAGATACGGTGAAGGTTCCCACATCCCCGATGTCCGTCTCAAGAACCCCGTTGATGCTGTTGTACAGTTTGAATGCCTTGGGCAGATCGAACTCAAACGTTGAGCCATCCACATAGTTATGATTGTCCCCAAGCTCCCAATCGTAGAGCAGGATGGCGTCGGAGCCAAGCTCTACCCGACCCGCATCCGGATTGTAGACCGAGTCGATGACGGTCCCCTTCGAATCCTGGACAGTGACATTTGTCAGAATGCTCTGCCCTGCGGCTGAACCGTATACCGCGTTGGTAACGGATACTCCATTACCCGGATCCGATGCAGGATTACCCGCTCCAGCCGCACTGACTCTCTGGCCGTTAAACATACCAAGGCCCGTACCAAATATACCTTGGACCATCAAGATGACAATGAGAGCCAGCATGCTTCCTTTCTTTTTCATAGTTTAACTCCACCTCTAAGTATGATTTCATCTGTTTTTAGTAGAATATTATGACAAGTGGCAATGTGAACAGATGCTACAGCCTGTAATCATACATGGTGGAACTCGACAATTTCTCTACAACAAACAGATTAAGCTGGTTTCGACTTGTTCCGCCCAAGCGCTTTACGACTAGCGCTCTTGGATCTCCCGGCAAGGCTGGTCCCGATCACCCCGATAATGACGAGTGCTGCGCCGATGACATGATAATAAGCCAGCTCCTCATTCAAAAAGGCGACACCTCCGAAAATCGTGACCACGGTAGCCAGATTGTTAAAGATGCCCATGCGGGATGCCTCCATCTTGGATAAGGAATAATTCGACAGTAGCGATGTCCCGAGAGAAGACAGAATGCCAAGATACAAAACGGCCCATACGAAGGACGGATGCATGAACGGGTCAAAATAATGTACAAGCGTCCCCTGCGCAGCATGTTGAGCGGCCGACATCAGGTTAAACAGCACGAATCCGATCATCGACATGATGAACGTTATATCCAGTACCGGCTGCTTCTGCGTCAGCTTGCGGGCCATCACGCTGTAAATGGCGTTGGATAGCGCCGACAGCAGAATTAGCACAATCCCAAGTGTACTCGAGGCCTCGAAGGAAACCCCCTTCAACACGAAGATAGAGATGATCCCTGTCACCGACAACACGGTAAACAGCTTCTGTGCCCAGCTGGAGCGTTCCTTTAATAGCAGCGATGCCAAGAGCATCGTAAAGATCGGTACCGTAGCGTGAATGATTCCGGCCTCGGCCGAAGAGGTGTAGACCAAACCGAAGGTTTGCAGCGTAAAGAACAGGAACGGATAGAATATCGCCAGCGGCACGATGGTCAGCAGCCTTTTCAGATCCAGCGGGACCTTTCTACGGGCTATGAGTAACGCGAGCGATGCGGCAATGAACGAAATGGTGAATCGGTGTGCCAGCGTGTCCAGCGGGTTAGCATGGATCAGCGCCAGCTTTACAAACATAAACGAAAAACCAATGATGGCCGTATATCCTAACGCGGCGGCATAGGCACGGCTTGTATGCGGTATATTCATAATATGTGTTCTCCTTCATCTTCTCTTTTGCAGGACAACCAGAAGGTTGATGCATTTGCTACTTATCTTACGGCAGGGAGAACCCCATTACGATTTGAAATAACTGCAACTGTACCGGTACAGTTCATACGATGAAGGAAGGAATGACAAAAAGGCTGTTTCCCACCATTCCAAGATGATAGGAAACAGCCCCGCTATACTTTAACTTGTATACGTTTCATAACAGGCATACCCAGGCCAGCCCGTTATCCATAACAATCAGCGCTAATCACGTTTAATCGAAATCCAGCCATCACCCTCGAGGTGAAGCGTCGCACCGAGCGCTTCTGCCATAAACCGGAGCGGAACGAAGGTAGATCCGTTGGTATGAACGAATGGAGCTTCCTGCAGCGTCACGTTTTTACCGCCGACGCTGGCTGTTTTGGAGCCCACGGTCAATACGATTTCTTCCCCTGTCAGATCATTAATGACTGTAATTTTCTTGGAGCCTTTGCTCCACTTCACTTCGGCATCCAATTGGTCTGTCAAGTAACGAAGCGGAACGAAGCTCTGATTGTTCTTCTTGATTACACCATATCCATATTCATCGCTTACGGGACTAAGAAACATCGTTTTGTGCGTGATCTTCAGATCATCCTTCAACACATTATAGATAAGGGAGTCCTTTTCAAAGTTCCGCAGCACTTGACCCGGTGTCACCGAATCATTCAGAACGTCCAGCACGCCTTTGGACGTGTCCACCTGATTGGCCTTCACTGCGCCGCCGATATTCCAGACCTCACCTTCGGAATACACCTTGAATGCTTTCAATGGCAGGTCCTCGGAAGCCGGTAGCGCGACAGTCAGCTCCAGCGCATTCTTGCGTGTATTCAGCTGCTCATCGAAGTAGTAGTCCAGCTTGAGGACCGTATCCTTACCAAAGACGGTTTCGGATCCCGGTAGCTCCTCCAATAACTGTTCCTTCTGTTCATCATAGTTCTCCGTGAATTCGATCAGTGCGCCATGCACGATCTCGTAGAGCGATGCGACGACCTCCTCCTTGGATTCCTGTGGCAGGAGTTCTACGTCTTCGCCATAGGCCTCGCCGATGCTGGTTATCATCGGATAAATGGCATCATACGCATCGCCGATCACTTGCTTCAAGCCGGCTTCATCCTTAAGCAGACTTTCGGCGAAAGGCTTAACCATGTTCAAGATCTCTTCACCGGTCAGCTCCATGTGGAGATGCGTCAGGTTCAGGCTTTCCCCGTTCACCTTCTCCTGAGCGGACTTCACCGCAATTGTTGATGGATTTGGAAAATGCTTCAGCACAAGTCCTGCAGCCTTCTTCACGACATCCTGAATCGCCTGTTCGTATTGGCTGGTATCAGGCAATCCGGGAACGGTCGTATCCATCGATAAATAGAACGGCTGCTTGGCGCCTTCTAATTGAATCGCCATTCCTTTGGAATCCATGGACACATGAAGCGGAATCTTCTTGTCCGAATATTGGATACTGCCCTGAATGGACACCGTTTTGCTATCCTGCACGATGGCATGGTCCATATTCAGAGATAACGAATTAATGAGATCAATCGCTTCTTTATCTTCAGTCGATAGGGCCTTGTCCGATGGCACCACCTCGAATCGAATACTTGCCTTGGATTCGCTGGATTTAACATCGAGACTGGTAAGCAACGCCTTGTTGATATCCAGTCCCCCGACGGCCTGACATCCTGTCATAACAACCAGCACAGCTGCAATGAGTACAGTCAACCACTTGAACTTCTTATACATAACGATATTTGTCCCCTCCCAGGTCATAGGCTCATTTCTATTATGGGAAGGTAGGAAATGTTTGTAAATAGGTATTTAAGCCTCGTCATATACGCACACGCGGATGGGTCCCACAGATAGCACATATCGACATTTTGCTATACACTGGGAATGAAAACTGTAGTAATTTGCAAGCAATAGTCAGCTTTTTTAGCACCGGGAAAGCTTGCTGAAGGGCTTTGAACAACCTTATAAAGCGTGGTGAATCTCTTGTTTAAAATTATGTTAATCGAAGACGATGTGACCCTATTCCATGAAGTGCAGGAGCGACTGTCTCAATGGTCGTATAACGTTTATGGCGTACAGGATTTCAGCGCCGTACTTCAGGAGTTTACAGCGGTTCAACCCGATCTGGTCATCATCGACATCCAGCTGCCGAAGTTTGACGGGTTCCATTGGTGCCGAATGATTCGCTCCCACTCGAACGTGCCGATTATCTTCCTGTCTTCCCGCGATCATCCGACCGATATGGTGATGTCCATGCAGCTTGGAGCCGACGATTTCATTCAGAAGCCGTTCCACTTTGATGTCCTGATTGCCAAAATCCAGGCCACTCTGCGCCGGGTATACAATTACAATACCGAACGGACCGAGCTGAGAACTTGGCGCGGAGCCACCGTCGAATTCGGTAAAAATACCATTAGCAGCCCTCAGGGCACCGCTGAACTGACAAAGAATGAGATGTTCATTCTGAAAATCCTCATGGAGCGAAAAAATCAAATCGTCAGCCGTGAGGATCTGATCAAGAGTTTATGGGACAACGAGCATTTTGTCAGCGATAATACGTTAACGGTCAACGTCAACCGGCTGCGCAAGAAGCTGGAGCCCCTCGGACTTGATCCCTACATTGAAACCAAGGTGGGACAAGGGTATATCGCCACGGAAGAGGCCCATGCATGATGATCGCCTACATCCGGGAACGACTAAGCTGGATTCTGTTCTTCGTGTTTCTGCAGCTGCTGTTCCTGTTCATAGCCGCCGTGGACTCCCAGATCCCGTTCTTGCCCATCCTTTATATCGTGTTTCTGTCGGTGCTGTTCTTCCTGGTGTTCCTGTTCGTGAGGTACAACCGGGAAACCAAGTTCTACAAAAGCCTCCAGACGTGGGATGACACCTACGATTTAGCCGCCATCAGCGAGCCGGAGCACCCCTTTGAAGCGATTGCCATGGACATCCTCTCCCTTCAAACGGAGCGCTTCAAGAAGGAATCCTCCATGCGTCTAATGGAGATACAGGGGGAGAAGGACGATCTGCTATCCTGGATTCACGAAGTGAAAACGCCGCTCACCACGATGCAATTGATGATCGAGCGCATGGAAGATGAGACGTTAAAGGCTCAGCTCCAGTATGAGTGGCTTCGCATCCACCTGCTGCTTGACCAGCAGCTGCACCAGAAGCGCATCCCCTTTATCCGGAATGATCTGCTGATCGAGGAATTCGCGCTTGAGCCGATCATCTTCCAGGAAATACGTGCGCTCAAGTCCTGGTGCATGCAGAAAGGGATCGGATTTGACGTTTCCCTTGAGGTAACGGAAGTGCTCAGCGATGCCAAGTGGCTGGGCTTTATCATCCGCCAGCTGCTGACCAACGCGGTCAAATACAGCAACGCTTCGGACATCCTCATCGAGAGCGATCTCACGGATGACCATGTCAGACTTGCCATCCAGGATGCCGGACGCGGCATTGATCCGAAGGACATGCCCCGTATTTTCGACAAAGGCTTCACTTCGACCACCTCGCATCAGGACAGTGCCGCAACCGGCATGGGGCTCTATTTGACGCAAAAAGTAGCCGATGCCCTGCTGATTCGCATTCAGGTGGAATCAAGGCTCGGCATCGGCACCAACTTCACCTTGATCTTTCCGAAACGGAATGATTTCGTGAGCGTTACCGGCATGTGACAACAATGTCACATGCTTTTGCACTTTGTTCGGCGAATCGAAGGAAAAGGCGCTGCGACTCCTTTATGATAAGGACAGATAACGAAGGAGTGAGTGAAATTGGCAATTCTTGAAGCAAACCAAATTCATAAGAGCTACGGCAACAAATTCAATAAACAGGAAGTCCTGAAGGGTATCGATATCCGCGTGGATAAAGGCGAGTTCGTCAGCATCATGGGCGCATCAGGCTCAGGTAAAACCACGCTGCTGAACGTGCTCTCCTCGATCGATAAAGTGAGCCTCGGCAGCATCAAGATCGAGGGTAAGGAGTTTACGGGCCTCAAGGAGAAGGAACTGGCCGAGTTCCGCAAGCATCATCTCGGGTTTATTTTCCAGGAGTACAACCTGCTGGATACATTAACCGTCAAGGAAAACGTGCTGCTGCCGCTCTCCATTAAAAAGGTATCCAAAAAGGAAGCCGATCAGAAATTCCAACGCATAGCGACCGAGCTTGGCATCTACGAACTCAAGGATAAATATCCGAACCAAATCTCCGGGGGACAGAAGCAGCGGACCTCCGCGGCCCGTGCATTCATCCATGATCCCAGCATTATTTTTGCCGATGAGCCGACAGGGGCGCTGGACTCAAAGTCCGCTTCCGATCTGTTGAACAAGCTAAGCGAATTAAATCAGAAGATCGATTCCACGATCATCATGGTTACCCATGATCCCGTGGCCGCCAGTTATTGCACCCGGGTCGTCTTCATTAAGGATGGACAGATCTATACCCAGCTGAACAAGGGTGAGCAGTCCCGGCAGGCCTTCTTCAATGACATCATCAAAACTCAGGGCGTGCTAGGCGGTGTTCAGAATGAACATTAATTATCTGATCTACCGGAATTTGAAGAAGAATATCAAGAATTACTACCTGTACGTATTTGCGCTCATCTTCAGTGTGGGCCTGTATTTCTCGTTTGTCACACTGCAATATGACCCAGCCATGAATGAAGTGAAAGGATCGGTCAAGGGTGCAGCCGGGCTTGGAGCCGCCTCCGTGCTGCTCGTGGCGATCGTTGCCATCTTCCTGCTGTATGCCAACACGATTTTTATTAAACGGCGCAGTAAAGAGATCGGACTGTTTCAGCTCATCGGACTGACCAAAGGCAAAATATTCCGGATCCTCAGTGCGGAGAACCTGATTCTGTATTTCGGCTCCATGGTCATCGGCATCTTTGCCGGCTTCGCGGGTTCGCGCTTAATCCTGATGATTCTGTTCAAGGTCACCGGCGTTGATACCGAGGCGGCTCTATCCTTCTCCACGGAGGCGCTGATCCAGACCGTGATTGTGTTTGCCGCCATCTACGTTCTAATTATGATCATGAATTATACATTCATCAAAAGACAGAGCATTCTGTCCCTCTTCCGAGCCGTATCCACGACCGAGAACCAAATTAAGAAAATGTCCTTCGTCGAAATGTTATTCGGACTGCTCGGCATCGGACTCATACTTTTTGGTTATTATGTCTCGACCAAGCTGTTCAGCGGAGATTTCACCAACATGAACGAGCTGTTCATGGCCATGATCCTGATCCTGGGATCGGTTATCATCGGGACTTATCTGTTCTATAAAGGGTCGGTCAGCTTCCTATTCAACGCGATCCGGAAGAGCAAGGGCGGTTACTTGTCCCTGAACGATGTGCTGTCCCTCTCCTCCATCATGTTCCGCATGAAATCGAATGCGCTGCTGCTGACCATCATTACGACCGTATCCGCACTCGCGATCGGACTATTGTCACTCAGCTATATCTCGTACTATTCTGCGGAGAAATCGGCCGAGCAGAGCGTGCCCAACCATTTTGCGGTTGCGGACCAGAAGGATCTTGCGGCTTTCATTCAAGCGCTTACCGATGAAGACATCGAATTTAAGCAGACAAACCGCGACGTGATTCAAGTGAATGCCGATCTATCCAAGATTATCGGCGCCAGCCTGGAGATCTCTGGTCAAGTGGATTCCAGCTCCATGATCATCCCGGTAATCAGTGATGCCAGCGTCGAAGGCAAGGATGTTTCCCCCGAGGAGACGTTGTTCACGGGATACAGTGACGCGATCCAGCAATTTATGGCGATTCAGACCACAGGGGAAATTGAACTCATAAGCTCCAAACAAAGCTTTAAGCAGAAGCTAATCGGCTTGGACAAGGAAGCCTACGTATCCCATTATTTTGTAAACGGCGGGCTGCCGACGGCGATTGTGGACCAGACCGTATTTGATAAGCTGGTTCAGGATCTGGATCCGAAGATCCAGAAGAAGACCAATGTCTATCACGGCATTGATATTGTGGATCCAAACGCTGTGGATCAGGCCAATCAAATCTTTAAGAGCGTAGGCATTAACGAGGGAACAGGGAACCTCTCTCAGACGGAACTGGTCTTCAACCAGAAGAGCAATATGGGTTTAATCATGTTCATTGTGGCATTCCTGGGACTTACCTTCCTGATTACTTCAGGATGTATCCTGTACTTTAAGCAGATGGATGAAGGTGAAGAGGAGAAGCCGAATTATACCATTCTCCGGAAGCTGGGCTTCACGCAAGGAAACCTGCTGAAGGGGATTCAGATCAAGCAGCTGTTCAACTTCGGCATTCCGCTGGTCGTCGGATTGTCCCACAGTTACTTCGCCGTTAAGTCCGGCTGGTTCTTCTTCGGAAACGAGCTCTGGCTGCCCATGGTCATGGTTATGCTGCTGTATACGGCACTGTATTCCATATTCGGGTTGTTATCGGTCATGTTCTATAAACGGGTAATTAAAGAAGCGTTATAAACGAGGTGCATGGGTGGGCCCAGGAAGATTCGGGTACCATCCATGCATTTTTCGTGTGCAGGGAGATGTCATTAGCAACCTGGGAGCAACGAAGCTGTACGAGATTTCAACCGTGGAACACCTTCAAGGGTGACAAAAACCGCGGATTACCATTCTAAGGGGGTACAGCTCTTCTGCAGCTTGCGAATATACGCAATCTGACCGATATGATAGGCATTGTGCGTAGCAGCATTGCCCACAATCTCCCACCACTTGGCCGGTTCCGGAAATCCATCCACTTCCTGCTCTAGCTTGGCCGCTGACAACAGCTCCTGCCATTGCAGCAAAACCTCAAGCAATCGGTCTCTTAGCTCGGCGAAGGTTGCGTTATCCGGAATGATAAAGCTTTTATGGTTGTCTCCAATAGAAGGAACGGCATCGACCCGCGATTCGCGGTACCGCGTCTGCCACGTTTCATTCCAATACAGCAGATGCTGTATGATCTCGACAATGCTGTGACTATCGTTGGCAGGTGTCCAGAACGCTTCATCCTCGGTCAGATGTTTCACGGATTGCTGGAACGGGATATGCCAGCTGGGATCATTTGCGTTCGCTAACAGTTGATTCATTAGAACATCATTTGCATGCGCCATGGGTCATTCACTCCTTCATAGCCTGATAATGAGCAGCATCACAAACCATGACTAATTTTACTATAGGTTGAAGTCCTGTGATTCGCAGAAAATGATTAAAATCATTCTTTCTCGACTAGCCTGTCAGCAGAGGCGTCTACCTCATCGTTGTTCGCTCGTTGATCGATAGAATTCGGTTTACCGTTAAACCTATAAAATTGCTTTTTTTATTTTTTTGGAATCTCATATAACATTTCAGTGTGCTAATCCATCTAATCTTATAGAGGGCCCTCAAAAGGAGATGAAATCGTGCAAGATATGGAACTGGAAGTCAAGAGAGCACAGCGGGGAGATCGTGAAGCTTTTATCCGGCTCTTCCGGAGGCTGGAACCCGAGCTGTACCGCTTGGCAAAGTCCATTGTAAGACGCGATGAAGATATTGCGGACGCATTTCAAGAAACGACGCTGAAAGCTTATAGATCTTTGGCAACATTGCAAAAACCACAGTATTTCAAAACTTGGGTGATCCGGATCTTGATCAATGAATGCAATCAGCTGCTTCGGAATCAGGAAAAAACCGTGACCATGGCTGAAGTGCCTGAAGCGACAAGGTCCGCTGATTATTACGAAGATAGTCACAAGCTCGATCTTCATGAAGCGGTGGAGAGCTTGGACGAATCGCTTCGCATCGTGATCCATTTGTTTTATTTTCAAGATTTGCCCATCAAACAGATCTCAAGCGTGTTGGATATTTCTGAGGGAGCGGTTAGAGCACGCCTTCACAGAGCGCGCGGGATCCTAGCGGATCGGGTAAAGCATACTCGGGAGGGGAAGCTGTCTTATGAACCCAATTGATCTGAATAAAGAGCTACGGGAGGCCGGAAAACAATGGAACACCACGGTTCCGGAAATCATCCGACGCCGGCAGGATGAGGTCTATGCTTCCTTGGCTGAACTTCCCATGCAGACCGAGACCGATCAGAAACGCCGCTCCAAAAAGGTGCGCAGAATTGTAGGAGCCATAGCCGCGGCCGCCTTCATCGGGGTAATCAGCAGCGCTTATGTATCGCCGATCATGGCCGAGTCGCTCAAGAAAATACCGGTGATCGGCAGCATTTTCAAATTGACCGACGACCTGGGACTGCAAACGGCGGAAGAACGTGGCCTGGTAGCTATGACGGACGCCAAGGTCACCCATGAAGGAGTGACGCTTAGCATCCCTGAGGTCTCATATGACGGTATTCGTTTGTCCATGGCTGTCAAACGGGAAGGTGAAGGATTTGCTGGAGACATAGTGAATGCCGATAGCATAATGGATGACAAATCAGTCAGAGGCTCCATAAACGATGTTGAAGTGCTTATCAACGGCCAGTCTATTTATGACAAATCTTACCCCGGTAAGCTGGGTTTGAGCGGCAAACCGACATCAGATCCGAATGTGGTAATGTACGAACTGTTTGATTACTCCTACTTGACCGATGGAAAAGTTCCTATCCCCGATCAGTTTCAGTTAGAGGTCAGGATCTCGCTTGATGGTATTGAAGAACCATTTGCCATGAAGATTCCGGTCCACAAGAACAACGAGCAATTAGTAATCTCTTCAGGAGAGTCAAGGGAATGGGGTAGTCTCAGATTAACCCTTGAGCAGGTTAACTTTACGCCGATTACAACGGTAGTTCGAATAAATGTCGAGCAGACAGACTCAGCAAAAAGCCTCCGTAACAATATCCTGCTATACGAGGTTTCGGATGATCAAGGCCGGGTGCTCGGTGCGATAGGCGCTATGGGAACTTTCAACGATAACAGTCTCAAGCATCAGCGAGATGAGCTGCTGTTTGAACGCTTTGCAGACGCTCCAGCTTATATCACGCTAAAGCCGTTTCTACCCGAATACCAGGATCCTTCGGCGAAAAGCGGTCCATTTAAAATCGATAAGCATGGTGAGATTGTCAAAACCTACTTAAAGGACCTGGAGATCACGGTGCCTGTGGATCAGACCATTCTGAAAAAACTGTACGGCCAGCAGTGACCGCTGGAGTACATCACAAGCAATAGTAGAAAAAAATAAAACAACAATTTAAACAAGGAGATCATTATTATGAAAAAAGCATATAAAGTTCTATCTACCGCTGCACTTGCAGCCACCATGTTAGGCGGGGCTGCCTGGGGTAACGCTGAAGCAGCCGCAACCAAAACAGCAGTCACCAAAACGGCAGTTCAAAAAACGGAAAACAGCAAACAAGCTGTGATTGCTAGCGCGACTCAAGGGGAAATTACACTTAGCGCAACTAAGGCCATTCACGACGGCAACCACATTCAAATTATAATTGAACGGAGCGGAAAAGAGCTTTCCGGTGAAATAACTGGGAAATATGATCCTGAACTCGAAGACGTGATTTATGCCGAAGGCGCCATCAATAACTTGGACGTTCTAATTGACGGCAAGCCTCTCCATAGTCTTGGCAACGCCCTTGCGGACAGACCAGACTTGCGCTGGGGAACTGTGGGCAATGACGCCATCCAGATCTCGCTATCCGACGCTTCCTGGCTTGGAAAGAATATTAAGCCTCTGCCAGACAAGTTCAAGCTCACCGCTAACGTTTATCTGGAAGGAACCAAAAAACCTTTTAAATTGAACATTCCTATCCAAAAATCGGCGGAGAAACCAGTTGTGCTGCAGCCGAATGTAACCAAAACATCGGGTAAAATGACCATGACGCTCAAGAAGGCGGCACTTATGTCCACTTCTTCCCGAGTGCAGCTGATCTTAAAGGGATATGAGAAAAATCGCGAAGAGTATCAAAGCATCTCTTACGATTTTGTGGATGACCAAGGGAACAAGCTGGAGATGATAAGCGCAAGAGGCACGGACGAGAACAATAAGAATGACGACATGTATTACGACTTCATTCTGGAAAAATTGGATAAAGACGTAAAATCCATCACCTTGAAGCCTTACAAGCCTGAATTTATAGAAGGCAATTCCGGCCCATACAAACTAGACAGTGACGGCAATGTTATCAAACACTATATTGAAGATCTGGAGATGACGTTTTCCGTAAAGTAGTACCGTCATTTTAAGTTCTGCTGCTCATGCAAAAGAAGTACCCCGCAGGCTGACACAACCTGCGGGGTATTTTGATTAAGACTGTAGTCCAAAAAAGACCACAGAAGCTGAAAAAGTTTTAATTTAATGGTCTCACCTTGAGTGGTGTCAAAACCCTTGAGCCGCCTCTGCAGCTTGCCGCAATCCCTGCTCAATGATCTCCTCACTCCGGTCTCGGAATTGATTATGCCCTTCAATCACAAGGGTTGTCACATTCGTAATGCCGAATACGTTCAGGTGATTCTTAACGAAGCTTACCGCCATCTCCGACGTGTCTCCTTCCGCATATACGCCGCCTCTGGCATTCAATAAGGCCGCCTTTTTATCGGATAAGAGCCCCACCAACCCTTGCTCCGTGTACTGGAAGGTTTTGCGCGGATGGTGCATGTAGTCCAGGTACGAATGCAAAACAGCCGGGACGGTCAGGTTCCATAGCGGGAACGCAAACACAACCTTGTCTGCGGCTATGAACTGCTCCAGATGTTTGGTGACTATATCACTCATAGCCTTTTCTTCCGGTGTGAGTTCCATGCCCATAGCAGACTTAAAATTCCCGTTAATCATCACTTCATCCAGATAAGGAATATGCTCCTTATACAGATCCACTTCAATTACGGTATCCTTCGGATGGGCCACCCGATAGCTCTCCAGAAACGAGTCATATAGTCTTCCCGTTACAGACCCTTGGCGGTTATTGGCTTTGATAAATAAGGTTGTTGTCATATAAATCTCCTCCATAATGTATGATGATGTTGCATGAAATGCTTAATTTGGGCTTTCCAACACAATCCCCTTGGACTCTCTTTGACCGAACTGAACATAATAGAACAGCATGATGGCTATCAGCAGCACAGCCAAAGCTAGGTAGATATTGCTATAGAGGTTCCCCTCCGTGTAGAAGTGGGCCGGATTCCAGTGGATGCCGGACTGGATATCCAGCATCTTGCCGTACACGCCCGAGGCCATGCCTGCCGATATAAAATTCAGCATCTGCATCAGTCCCATCCCGACTCCCGCTTGTTCCTTGTGCAGGCTGAGCGAAACGGAATTGGACAATGCAATCATGACAAAGGTCTGTCCCACATGTCCGAGAATCAAGAAGACCGCGATCAGAACAGGCGATATACCAATGAAAGTAGACAGCAGCGCAAAGCATGCCAGCAATAATCCGACGGCCACAAGGAAGAGATACGTATTCCCCCTCCCATCCGCAAGCCTTCCGCCTGCTTTACCCAGCAAGGCCGACGCGATTGCTGCCGGTACCATGACAAAACCTACCCACCCCGGCGAGAGCCCCTGTACCTCCGACAGCAACAACGGGCTTAGAAAATGCAGGGAGAACCCGATGCCGCTAACGATGAACATCACGATTAATCGGAGGGTATAGTTTTTGTTCCGGAATAATCCCGGATCTACGAACGGTACGGCAGCCGTGCGAATACGCATGATAAGCAGCCCCATTGCCAGCAGCCCAAGAAGAGGCTGCCACCAGGATCCGTTCGTGACGCCGAGCAGGAGAAAGGTAACCGCCGCCGCTAACAGTCCGCCTCCCAGCCAATCGAATTGGCCGGAGGACTGAAGTTCTTCTTCCTTCAAGTATTTTCGATATAAAGGAATCGTGATTAAGATCAGCAGCGGAATAGAGAATAACCAGCGCCAATCTGCAATACTGGCTACAAGTGAAGACACGATGGGACCCAGCGCACTGCCGATGGACAATCCCACGAATGCCGTGGCCATAGCCGATCCCCTTCGCTCGGGTGCAATGTAGCGTATCGGAATTAACATCGCCGTTGCCGGAATCGCCGCGGCTCCGACGGCCTGCAGACATCTGCTGACCAGCACCATCCAGAACACTTGCGAGAACAGGCCGACCAGCGATCCGACCGCGAACAGGAGCAGTCCGATCGTAATCAGATTTCGAAGTTGAATCCGTTCCGTGAGCTTCCCATATAGGACCGTTCCGACGCCATAGATCAAGGAATATGAAGAACTGACCCAGCTGACTTGAGCCGTCGTCAGGCCGAATTCCTCCCGCATATCCGGCAGCACGAAGTTAAACATCAAGCCGCTCATCGCGGACAGACATAAGGTGAACATCACAACGCGCATTAATCTCTGTGTTTCCATCTCCTGAACCACCTCTCGTTGGGCTTCTTTCGTGAATTCGAAATACAACAGTTATGACCGTCAGTACTTACTGACATTCTGTTTAAAAAAATACTAGGGGGTTAATGCCCTAGCAAAAATCCGCACGCTTTCCTCGATAAAGGCATCAAGCGTCACGGAAGAGAAGGGTTCCTCCGAGTCCAGTTCATTCATAAACGCCCCGAAGTTCATCATCATGAACGAAATGGCCCGCAGCTCCGGATCGCCTGCGATCATTTTGCCCTTCTCGGTCATCACGGTAAAATACTTCGTCAATACATCCATGTATTGCTTGGGATGTTTGCTGGTAATCTCCCGCAGGCCCGGTAAGTTATCGTTCTCCTTCACGCTGATCGTGATCAGCTTCCGATTCCGAATCATCAGCTCATGGTACGTCCGGCTGATAAGAAGCAAGTCTTCGCTTAAATCTCCTATCAGCTTCTCTTCGAACAGCTTTGTCATTTCTTCACCATAATGATAGCGCTCAAAGGCTGTTTCCAAGAGGTTCTGCTTGCTCCCGAATTTACGAAACAAGGTTTTCTCGCTTAAGCCGGCAGCCGTAGCGATTTCCAGCGTGGTTACCCCGTTGTAGCCCTTTCGAGAGATGAGGTCGATCGCGGCCAGCAGCAGCTTATCATCCGTACTCAGGTTGTCACTATGCTCCATGAAGGCCTCCCTCTCCCCTTAGGAATGTCAGTACTTACTGTTATTTATTGAACCCATCATATTCCACTCGGGTATGCTCTGTCAAGCATTTAACAAAAAATAGGCCGATCCTATTTCCCGAAGGAGCTTACAGGACCTACACACTTGTTGCAGTATATTGACGCCCGAGCGCCTGCAGCCGTTCCGCAATCGCATGCTCGATATCGCGATCCAGCGGAAGGTGTTCCGAGGAATACGGTGCCAGCAGCGGATGATCACCGATCATTACTGCGTGCAGCGCATGCTGGAACATCGTAATATCGTTGGCATCGTTGCCGAAGGCAACATACTCGCCCTCCTTCACACCCAGCTGCTGAAGCCCGCTCCATTTATGTATCCCCTTAGGGCTGATATCCAGCACATTTTCCCCTCCATGCACGTGAACAACGACATCCAGTTGTCTCAGCCTCTCCTCGACTTCCGCCATATGGTCCGAGGTCAGCATCAATATTTTCACAACCGAATTCAGCTCCTGGAGCGCCACGTTCTTGGCCAGCTTGTGCGGGTCTAAATTCAGCAGAATCGGATGATCTGCCGGACCCGTATAGGCATAGTCCCATTCTCCATCGATCAAATAGCTCACGTTATACGTTGTTAACAGCTGAAGAAGGCTCGGAAGCACCTCGCTGTCAAAGCCCGCCGTGGAGACCCGCTTTCCCCCTGCCGACACCATCGAACCGTTGCCTCCGATCATCGGGTAGTGATGAACGCGCTCATGAAGGACGGGAAGTAAGTCGCGAATCGGCCGGGCGGAAGCAAAAATAACCTCATGCCCTTGGGCCACTAGCTCCTCCAATGCCTTCAACAACTCGTCCGAAACCGGCTGCCCTTTAAAACAGATCGTTCCGTCCAGATCGAATACAAATTTCATGCCCATGCCCTCCTGTATCTTCTCATTGCTCTTATCATAGCAGTTGATCGTATAATGAGAAGGACATTTGTCCAGGAGAGAAAGGAGCAACCCCAAGACCCATGAAACTACTTCATGACGCACCATTGATGAAAGCCAAGCTGGAACAATTTCAATTCGAGAACATGCTGGACCTGAGCAGGCCTGTGCCTTTTACATTGCAGCAATACGAGCCCGACGAGATCATCCTGCATGAAGGCTTCGCCATGAATTCCCTTCTGTTCCTTGTGCAAGGGAAGATTAAAGTGACCTCCAGCATCGAAACCGGCAAATCGCTTCTTCTGCGCTTTGGCCATCCTTTTTCCATCATCGGGGATATTGAATTGATTCGAAGCGTTCCGGTCCAATCGCAGATTGAAGCCGTTAACGAATGCCTCTTTATCGGGCTGTCCTTTGACTATATTAAGCAACATGAAATGACAAACGCCCGCTTTACATCCACCTTGCTGGATCACCTGAGCTACAAACTCCAGACGTGCACGACCGCTTCCCGCGTCAATTTGTTGGCATCGGTCGAGAACCGGTTTGCCAGCTATCTTATGTCCACCATGTCGCCGGGATCCAGCCCTTCCTTCGGAATGGAGCTGAAGACCGACCATATCGGGGAGATCGCCAGCTTGCTTGGTACCACACACCGGCATTTGAACAGGGTCATGCATGCTTTTGTACAAAAAGGGATCCTGGAGCGAAACGGACAGACCATCCGCATTCTGGACTGGAACGCGATGGAGACGGCATCGAATGGGATCCGCTATGAGTAGATCGCCCGGCCTAAACTTTTTCCTCAAGTTCTTGTAACGAATCGGCCCTGACCCGGTCATATAGGCAAGGAGGTGAATATGTGACGGATTTGCGCCAGGTCTATCATCAGCACTTTCAAGACGTGTATCGGTTCCTGCTGTCGCTTAGCAGAGATGAGCATGTTGCGGAAGAGCTCACACAGGAGACGTTTTTCAAAGCGCTGAAGCATATCGATTCGTTTCAAGGTACGTGCAAACTAAGCGTTTGGCTCTGCCAAATCGCTAAACATACATACTTCTCCTATCTTGAAAAACAAAAGCGGTATGAGCCGGCTTCGCAGGTCGAGCACAGCAGCGGTCTGGATATCGAATGGCAAACCGTCGATAAAGCAGAGGCTTTCCGAATCCACCAGATTCTGCACTTGATGGACGAGCCGTATAAAGAGGTGTTCACGCTGCGGGTGTTCGGAGAGTTGTCTTTTGGCGAAATCAGCCAGCTGTTCGAAAAAAACGAGAGCTGGGCAAGAGTCACCTTCTTTCGAGCCAAGCAAAAAATTCAAAGCCTGTACAAGGAGGAGAATCGACCGTGAGCCGAGTTTCATGTGATATTATTCAGGATTTGCTGCCCTTGTACTATGATCATGTGTGCAGCGCAGACACCAAGGCCCTGGTAGAAGAGCATTTGGCCGATTGCCCGGATTGCCGGGAAGTGCTAAGCCACATAAGCTCCCCTATGCCGCTGCCAGCTCAAACGATTGATCAAAACCATGATGAGGGAGCCGGATTGCGGCAAGTTGCCGCCCAATGGTCGCGCACCAAGTGGATCGCGTTTACCAAAGGTTTGTTGCTCACTTGTCTAGCCGTTGGACTCCTGTTCCTGGTATATGTAGGCCTGTTCAAATGGAACATTACCAACGTACCTACCCGCGTTATGCAAGTATCCGATATTAGCCAGCTGAAGGATGGACGCATTGTCTATCATGTGAAGATGACCGACGGTTTCAACGTCAATCAGGCTAGCGGTCACTCCGATGCTAACGGAAATTTGTACATCACACCCAAGCGCCCCATTATCAAGTCCAAAAAGTTCGCGGATCTGGGACTTTCTAACATGTACTATTTCAACGATATTAAAGAGCGGAATGCCTATGAGAAGAGCTTTGGCGATGGTGTTCAAATCAAGGCCCTCTACCTGGGAACGCCCGATGACCGAATTCTGATCTGGGAACAAGGCATGGAGCTGCCTCCGGCAAGCGAGTCCGTCGAGTTGCAGTTTAAAAGTGATGAGAATGAAAACAAGAGACCGCCAGGGCAGCCATCTGGGCCCTGAAGCGGTCTCTTGACCTTTAAACCGTCGTAACGGATCTACGCAATAATCTCCACTCGATCCATGCGTAGACCAAGCCGAACGTACCGAACAGAATAACGGCGGTACTGACATGGAGTTCATATTCCTGTATGAATCGAGCATCATAGCATTCGTAGAACAGGAACCCCCCACCCCGGCCCACATCACGGCATACAGCAGAGCATACAGGAGAAGTGAAGCTCTAACCCATCGCATGCTGCCGATTAGCCACGATAACGGAAGCACGATCACCGGATATACGAGCGATGACAGTAAGATCGGGATGATCACCAACACGAACCCCAAATTACGAAGGCCGTAATATTCCGTCGTTGCAATCTTATATCCTTCGATATACTCCATGCCTACGATCGCACCGGTAAATAGCAATATAAATACGAACCACAGCACAAAATATCTGGCAACCCGCAAGGTGTACACCGCCTTGTCCGTTTATGTCATAAACGATGCGGGCCGAAAAAAGTTCCGTGTAATTCCATTCCATATGAATCAAAGTGCTCCAGCTTACTCCGCAGGTTCACCCGCGGCTTCCCAGCGGTCGATTTCCTTGCGCACCCGAGGGGCGACTTCGGTTCCCAGCCGTTCAATGGCTCTCATGACTTCGTCGTGAGGCATTGTTCCCACGGGCACGTGAAGCATGAAGCGGGTAATGCCCACATGCTTGCGCAGATGAATGATTTTTTGGGCGACCGTCTCCGGGTCTCCGACATAGAGCGCACCTTCGAAGCTTCGAGCCGCATCGAATCTTGCGCGGTCATAGAATCCCCAGCCCCGCTCCCGTCCCAATACATTCATGCTGGCTTGGGTGGATGGGAAGAACTTGTCCGCTGCCATCTCCGTATCTTCCGCAATAAATCCATGGGAATGCGAGCCGATCGGCAGCTTTGATACATCATGTCCCGCGTGAGCGGCCGCTTCTTTATACAGCTTAACCAGCGGCGCGAACTGCAGGGGACTTCCGCCGATAATCGCCAGTACCAGCGGCAGACCGAGCAGGCCAGCGCGCACAACCGATTCCGAATTGCCTCCGCTGCCAATCCATACCGGCAGCGGATTCTGAACCGGGCGCGGATAGACGCCTAAGTTATGAATCGCAGGGCGATGCCCTCCCTGCCAGGTTACTTTTTCCGACTCGCGGATTTTGAGCAGCAGCTCCAGCTTCTCCTCGAACAGCTCATCATAATGGCTCAGATCGTAGCCGAATAACGGGAATGATTCGATGAATGAACCTCTGCCCGCCATAATCTCGGCACGCCCGTTTGAGATGGCATCCAAGGTGGCAAAATCCTGAAACACCCGCACCGGATCAGCGGAGGACAGCACCGTAACCGCACTCGTCAGCCGAATCCACTTCGTCTGGGACGCAGCCGCGGCGAGCACAACCGCAGGCGATGATGCCGCATAATCCTTACGATGATGCTCACCTACCCCATATACATCCAATCCCACCTGATCAGCCAGGACGATTTCCTCAACAACCTCACGCAGCCGCTGAGCGTGGCTTATCACTTCGCCTGTCTTCACATCCGGCCAAGTCTCTACGAACGAGCTAACCCCAATCTCCATCATAATTTCCTCCTATTATGCTTTGCCGCGAGGCAGAACCGTGGCAAAAAAGGTTGTCGTTGTTTCATGCCATCGGGCAGTCAACATCGTTATCTATCATTCAATTATCTTTATATTGAACTTTTAGCTCGGGTTTTTCAAGTTACAAGTTAACTGATAACTGGAATTCAGCGGATTCCATGCATAAATAACACAAAAATGACCGGGATCCACGCGGATTCCGGCCATTCATTCTACCTTGTAACATTGTAAGTGAGATTAACTTATTGTTTGGCTGCCAAGTATTCCTCTAGACGATCCCAGGTTTGCGTTACGCCCTCTTCCATCCCCATATCCAGCACGGTTTTAAGAGCCTCCGGAGAATCGTACACTGCCCGGTTGATCAGCTTGGTCTTCCCATCCTGCTCCACAAAGGTCATCGTAGAAATAGGAGCAGGCATTCCCTCTGCAATGGTACCTTCCGCATCGGAGAAATAATCGATAAGGACAATTTTCTCCGGCTCTTCGATCTCCTGGTACACCGATTTGCCCCAGGATTCCATTCCGTAGAAATCGCCCTGGTTCTTATCCAAACACTTCATGCAGTAATGCCACGAGCCGCCTGGACGGAAATCCATGTTGGATACGGTAACCTCCCATCCGCGAGGCCCCCACCATTGCTTCAGATGCTCTCCATCCGTAAATACCTTGTATACCAGTTCTCTTGGTGCATTAAATACACGTTCCAATACAAGTACTTGCCCTTCAACCCGCGTAATCATTTGGTTTGTCATTATAAATTCCTCCTCATATTAGGTGTTAATCCTGTTTCTTACCTGTTCCTTCCGATTGCAGTGTCTCCAAGTATTTATCCAAGTTGTCAAAGCGCTCGTTCCATATGCTCCGGTAATTATCAAGCCAATGGTCCAATTCCTGAAACGGCTCCGACCGCAGCTTGTAGCTCCGCCGGTTGGCCTCCGCCCTTACCTCTACCAAGCCGGCTTCCAGCAGCACCTTCAGATGCTTGGAGGCTTGTGGCTGCCGAATGTCAAGACGTTCAGCGATTTCTCCTACCGTTAAAGAACCCTTCAGCAGGAGACTCACAATACGAAAACGGTTCGGTTCGGCCAAAGCGTTAAATGTTGTTAGTTCCATCTTGTAGTGATGACGGGTACAGACCCGCTGCTATAGCGTGTACGGTGATTGTCAGTTCTCTCTGTCCACGTCACCATCATCACCTCTTTTTTTTGCTGATTTATTGGTGTGCCGTATTTCCTGATAACAATATACCACGATAGGAATATTCCTGTAAAGGAATATTTAAGTTATTTTTTGATTTTTTTTCACAACACAAAAAAAAGCAATAAACGCGGGTCTTTTACTCGACCACGTCTATTGCTTCTTGTCATTTATCCTTCCTTACTTAAAGAACACCTTGTCTATATTATATTTGGCCTTGAATTCATTAATGATATAGGTCTCATAGATCTCTCTGTGAACGGCGTCTTCAATGACGCAGACCTCGATTCTTGTAACCTCATCCCGATGCTCCTTGATCGGAGAGACGCTATCTTCGAAATGCTTCTTGATCCGCGGTCTGAGCTTTCTTGCTTTGCCAACGAACAGGAGTTCCTCCTTGCTGTTGTAGAACATGAAGATCCCGCCCCGATCTCTTGGAATCAGGTGAAAATCTGTAAATCCGTAAATGTGGCTCAACTCCGGAGCAGCCTGCTTGGTAATGGTAACGTCCACCTTGGGAATGGTTATATTGATCACGACTAACGCTCACTTCCTCAATCATATATTGATCTAAATCGTATCACTAATCTGCTAGTTTGCCCATGCGGGAAATTCAAAATCACCCTTCTCTGGGCATCCGCATAGGATGGAAACTAGGTATGACTAATAACGATGGGGGTCTTTTTTATATGAGCATTCAACATTCCGGACACCAGGAACAAACCTTATATCAAGCCGAACCCAACATGACGCACAACATCAAATCGGTTCGCGATCATATTCACCATCTATGCGGGCAGCATGCGAATCAGCTGGTTCGTGTCGAAACGCTCGACGGTGATGTTTTTGAAGGAACGATTATGCATTGCGAGAAGGGAGTTCTGTACTTGAGTCTGTCCGGGTACGAAAACCAGCGCGGCTTCGGTCCCGGTTACTATAATAATGTCATTCTCCCCTTAGTTCTCTTCGAATTGCTTGTCATTACGCTGCTGTATACCTAGAATTTGGGGACTGTATCCATGCTTGCCTTAGTTTGCAGCTTCAAGAGCAATTGCCAACCTATATAAACCCGATTAAGGAGTGAACCCAATATGGCATTTATGCCGCCGCAAGGACCTCAGGGACCACAGCAAGGGCCCTTATCCCCACCTCCAACCACGATCCCCCAACAACCTTTGGCCAGTGTCTTTGCTGTTGACCCGGGAGCGATCACAGGATGTTTGTTTCGCTTCACCTATATTTGGCCGAGATTTGGGCCTGGCTTCTGGTTTTTTCCGACCTTCGTCGGCCGCACCTCAGTCGCCGGTTTCCGATGGACGGGAAGAAGATGGGTCTTCTCGGGATTCGATTTAAGAAGGATCGAGTCGTTTACCTGTTACTAACCCTTATCATCATCAAGGGCTGAAGTCAGCAGGTACGATCAATGACCCCGGTGATCCACCCGTTCATCAAGAGAGTGCCCCTGCGGCGCTCTCGAGCTCTTGCATCATGGACAAGCTTCCCTTAACAGAGGCTTCCTCTTCAGGGTATCCATTTTCCCCAAAAAATAAAGTTCTTGATTATCCTCCGGCAACATTAAATAATATGTAACAGTCCCTCTTTAAAACCGATAATGGAGATTGGGATTATACTATTAACAAACTCAGCAGAAAGGTTGACTTGAACACCATGGAACTATCGCAGCACGCCTCTGGGAAAAAAGGCGCCAAAGAGCCCTTTCCCATCTCTATACTGTCTTTAACCGTTGGCGCTTTTGCCATTGGCATGACGGAATTTGTCATCATGGGAATACTCCCGAATGTTGCAGATGACCTGAATGTCAGCATTGCATCGGCCGGGCAGCTGATTACAATGTACGCCCTTGGGGTAGCCGTAGGAGCCCCTATTCTAACGGTTCTAACCCACCAAATACCGCAAAAAAAGCTGCTCCTGCTGCTCATGGGCCTATTTATTCTGGGTAACGGCATTTCGGTCTTTGCTCCAAGCTATGCCGTTCTTATGGGTGCCCGAATGCTGACCGCGCTGACGCACGGTACTTTCTTCGGCGTGGGAGCCGTCATTGCTTCGAACCTCGTGCGGCCGGACAAGCGTGCCGGGGCGGTATCCATCATGATGGCCGGATTAACGATAGCCAATATCATCGGAGTTCCGATCGGCACCTTCATCGGCCAGAAGATGGGCTGGCGCGCTTCATTCGCCGCAATTGCCGTTATGGGGGTATTGGCATTGATCGGCATCCTGATCTTCATTCCGAAGCTACGGCAGGAACAAACGTCAAGCATCACGCAGCAAATTACAGCCCTTATCAGACCACAACTCCTTCTCTTCCTGCTGATTGGGGCGCTTGGCAACGCCGGCCTGTTCGCCGTCTTCACTTATATCGCGCCGCTGCTGATTAAGATCACCGGCTTTGCCGAACCGAGCGTCACCTGGATTCTGATCCTGTTCGGTATCGGCGTAACCGTCGGTAATATCATCGGCGGCAGGCTGGCCGACTGGAAGCTGCTGCCCTCCATTCTGGGTGTTTATTTTGCGACAGCTGTCATTCTGACCATCCTCACCGTGACGATCCATAACCCGGTCACCGCCGTGCTGACCATCGTGTTGTGGGGAGCTGCCTCTTTCGCCGTTATGCCGGGAATGCAGGTGCGAGTCATGAGTCTGGCCCAGTCCGCTCCCGCTCTCGCCTCTACGGCAACCCACTCTGCAGGCAATCTCGGAAATGCAGCAGGGGCCTTTATCGGAGGGTTGGTCATTACCCATCTAAGCTTAACGGCCCTGCCTTGGGTGGGCGCTGGTTTGGTGGGACTCGCATTCATTCTGGGAGCAGCTTGTTATATGTATGAACGCAAGGCCGTAACGGTTAATGCTTAGTCTGTCCCGATAGATACAAAACTCTCGTTGCCACACGAGGCACGAACCATGTTGAAAAGGCGTAACCGGCCAATGCACCCCGGTTACGCCTTATATTTATATATTCGTTGATTCTTCTGCGATTACAGAGCTTTGATCTCCAGCAGCTCGTACTTAACGATACCCATCGGCGCATCCACGTTGACCTGATCGCCTACTGCTTTGCCCATTAGCGCTTTACCAAGTGGACTTTCATAGGAGACTTTATTGTTTAATACGTCGGCTTCTGCCGGTCCTACGACCTGATATTCAAGCTTCTCCGCAAACTCGATGTCGTTCAGAACGACATTCGAACCAACATTCACCGTTTTCGAGCTCACTTGATTGGCGTCGACAATCCGGGCGTTGTTGAGTGTTTTTTCCAGGATGATGATGCGCGTTTCCATAAACGCCTGGTCGTTCTTGGCCGAATGGTACTCGCTATTCTCCTTCAAGTCACCATAGCTGATCGCGAGCTTGATCCGTTCCGCTAACTCTTTGCGTTTCACATACTTGAGGTCATCAAGTTCTTCCTGGAGTTTATCATAGCCCTCCTGGGTCAAGATCAGTTCTTCTGCCATGTTCATCACATCCACTTTTTAATTTCTTACTTCTAGTGTACTCTTTATTTCGAAAATAAGCGAAAACTTTCTGAAAATCGATGGATGGAATATTTGGTAGTTAAAACCACTGGCGGGCCGCTACCCGAATTGAACCACTTGGACAGTTATATATGATGGATTATTTTGAACAAATCAAGATCGTTATATACCCTAAAGAGAACCATAATAGCCCCTGATTTCTCCGTAAGGAGAACCAGGGGCTATGCAAGGTAGATGGAATGCCGTAGCCTATCGGCACATGCATCCGTCGGCTATGATATTCACCGCCAATACCTTACGAACCCGCTTCGATATCAGCCTTCAACGCATCATACTGCTCCATCAGCTCACCCATGATCGGATGCTCACCGGCAATGCCGGTATATTGGGAAGCCGTGTCGCTTGCACCGATATCCCGGACGGATGCTTGCAGCTCCACACTCTCCGGATCTTCCGGAACATCGAACATTAGAGCCGCTGCCATGGATTTCGCCAAGCTCTTGTACGCAAGCCCGCTTTCGAAAGCCAGCATGGCTGGTGACACCAGGCGGTCGCCCGGGGACAGCTTCCGGATCGGGGAGCG
The DNA here is from genome assembly GCF_037969785.1 of Paenibacillus sp. FSL W7-1332. Classification (NCBI taxonomy): domain Bacteria; kingdom Bacillati; phylum Bacillota; class Bacilli; order Caryophanales; family Paenibacillaceae; genus Paenibacillus; species Paenibacillus sp. FSL W7-1332. The sequence continues at coordinate 7,286,512 of NZ_CP150209.1, forward strand.
GCCGACGCGGGACACCTCGTCGGTCAGCGCCGGATTGCGGAACCGCTCCAGAATGGTATCGATATAAGCTCCATGCTCGGAAGGATTGAAGCCGTGTTTATGCACGAGCGCAGCTCCCGTCTCCTCCAGTACCGCGCGGACATGACTCGCTACCTCTTCGTCCTTCATGGCGTCCTGGATCGTCTCGTAGCCCTTAAGAAAGCCCACGTACGCTGCTGAGCAGTGTCCGGTATTTACCGTGAACAGCTTCCGTTCAATATACGGTTCCAGGCGATCCACATAGTGAATGCCCTCCACAGGGATATAGTCCTTAAACATCTGCGAGCGGTCCACCGCCCACTCATAGAACGGCTCCACCACGACCTTCAGACGGTCCTCATGCTGCTGCAGCGGCACAATCCGGTCTACGGCCGCATCCGGAAAAGCAACCCGCTGATCAACCTTCTGCTTCGTCTCATCATCAAGCTTCCCATAGACGAGCTCTTTCAGCTGCGTGCTGCCGCCGATGGCATTCTCGCATGCAATAATATGAAGGGGGGCGGCCGACTCCGCTTGCAACCGGAGCTTCAGCCCCTCGGCAATGGTATCGGCGATGAACTTCAGAATGTTCACGCCTACCGCTGTTGTCACGAGATCCGCTTCCGCTACTGCACGTGCAGCAGCTTCCGGCTCCGAGGCGCTATGGAGTGCCGTGATGCCTTTAACGATCGTGGTCTCCTGTCCTTCGCTGGCCAAGGTTACGGGATACTCCCCGCGCGCTTTCAGCTCCGACACCAACTCTTCGTTCACGTCGATAAAACAAACCTCGTAACCGGCTTGTGACAGCAAGAGCCCTATAAAACCGCGTCCGATGTTCCCTGCTCCAAAATGGACTGCTTTCATGCGCCCATTCCTCCTTCGAAGATGGCCAGAATCTCCTCTTCGCTGGAAGCGTTCATCACCTTCTCAATGCTCTCGTCGTCCGTGAAGATCATGGCCACATTCGTCAGAATCTCCATGTGGTCACCACCGGCAGCCGCGATACCAATGACAATAAACGCCGGCTCATCTCCTCCGAAATCTACCCCTTCCGGGAAGCGAACGATGGACAGTCCCGTTGAGATTACCATGCCTTTAGCCTCTTTGGTGCCGTGGGGAATCGCGAGTCCTCCGCCCATATAAGTGGAGGCAATCTCTTCGCGTTCCAGCATTTTATCTACGTAATCTTCGGATACATGGCCTGCCTGCACTAGCAGATTCCCCGCCATGCGGATGGCTTCGCTCTTGCTATCAGCCTTTGCGTTCAGTACGACTTTATCTTTGGACAGTATGTTACTCATGTTGGTCTCCTTCTTTCTATGGTCTGTGATTGAAAAAATGCTGAAGCTCTTCTGCTAAATAGGATCGGATTTCTTCCTCGCTGCCCCGCTCCATCAGCTCAATCAGCTCGGAGTGAAGCAGCATGGCGCTAATTTCACTGAGCACCTCCAAGCTCTCCTTCGGAAGCTGCTTCGGTGCCAGCATCAGCAGTATGACACCCGCCTCCGCCCCGTCCTCCAGCGGCGCTCGATGCGTCAGCCGGAACAAGGTTAGCGACGGCCAGGTAATATGGCGGCTGCGCGTATGGAACAAGGCCAGCGTCGTATCCGGAATGAGCTGGGTGCCCATCCGTTCGCGCTCAAGCAAACGCTCCTTCACCTTCTCCGCATCACGAACAGCCCCGCGCTCAACCACCTTAGTCAAAGCTTCGCTCAAGGTGCCCTGCAAATCATCCTGCCGATTATCCAGGTGGTACACATGAAAGCCATCCAGTAGCGAAACAATCTCGTTCATCAGGGCTGCCTGCATGCGCAGACGCTCGAATGATGCAACCTTACGCTCTTCCTCGATGCGCTTACTGGCAGCCATGCCCGCAGCCGGTTTCAGGGATGTGCTCTGGATAAATTGCAGCAGCGCCTCTTTATCATCCGCCGTGAGCAGCGGACTTAATCTCACATACCGATCCTTCGGCAGCGGAAGATCAATAGTCGAAATAATAAGGTCATATTGCTCCTTCGGTATCCGGGCCGCTTCATACCACGAGACGTTGCCGAGCACCTCAATCTGCGGCATCTCCTTATTCAGCCGGGTCCCGAGAAGCCTAGAGGAGCTAAGACCGCTGGAACATACCAGGATGGCCTTCAGATGATGTCCCAGCTGGTTCAGCCGTTCGCTGGAAGCACCGAAATGCATAACCAGAAACCCGATTTCTTCATCCGGGACAATCATGTCCAGCTTCATGTCATCAACTGAACGACGGACGATTCCGAACAGCTCCTCATAATCCTTCCGAATCGGGCTCAGCAAGGGATTCCGGATCCGGGTCCCTTCCCGAATCCGTTTCATGGCAGCCCCGATGTGCTCCACCAGACCTGCCCGCAGCGTGCGGTCTTCCTGGAACGGAATGCCTGTGCGCCCCTGAACCCGTTCGATAAGACGCTGAGCGATTTCCACCATCTCTACATCCGTGTGAGCCAGTTCGCTGATCTCGGACATGTCCTTCGCTGATTCGAATAAATGAGCAATATATTTCATTTCAGGATCGTGAATATCTATCTTCAAGATTTGGCCTAGACGACTCGCAAAATCCTGTGCCTCCTCCACCGACGAGGAGGATTTACCATATGCCGTAATATCCGTTGTCTCAATGCTCCGCCCCTGCTTGATCCTGTTTACGGAAACCGATAACGCTATGATCATCGCGGTATATGCACCTTCGCTAAGCTCCTCCGTCCATTCCCAGTTCATATCCCATAAACATTTCTCTACATCCAGCAGCACTGGTTTATCAATCATGGAGAGCAGACGTGCGGTCACCGGCTCATTATGATCACGATATCCATCCCCGACAAGATCGGAGTAATCCAAATATTCCTCGACAAGCCGACAAATCGCCGACCGCCTTACGCCTTCCGATCCTTCAATCTCGATACCATAGCCTCTCCGGCGAATTAGGGTTAGGTTAAACCGCTTCATCCATGGCTCCAGCTCATCCAGGTCATTACTGATGGTCGGCACGGTGACCTTTAAACTATGGGCCAAAGCAAACAGTTTGACGGGCTCATTCGCCTCAAGCAGGGCGCAGAGCATGAGGATTTTGCGCTCCTCCACGGAATAATCGGCCGGCTTCCCTGTAAGCAGGCGTTTCCGCAGCTGAGCCATGTCCTCAGGCGTCTCCTCTTCCAGCCGGATGCCCGTGCCCGACTTTTTATGAAGCAGAACGCCTGTGCCCTGCAATTCCTTCTCAATCTCCTCCATTTCCCGGTGAACCGTCCTGACGCTGACCCCGACCTCAGCGGCTATTTCTGCAGCCGTCATGCCCTCGTTCCTGCTCATCAGGAGCAGAAGGATTTGTCGTTGGCGGGCAGTGATGTGTCTCAGACGCATGGCCCCCTTCTTCATGAAATGAAAGACAACGCCGGCGTTGCTACGCCAGCGTGTCATATGGTTTTAGGCTTATGTTAGTCTTTGAGTCGTTCCACCAGCTCATCATATCTCGGACTCTTCAAGAAGTTGTCGATGGAGATATGCTCCGCGTTCGGATTCTTCGCGATGGCCCGCTCGGTGAGTGTCTTCTGGGTAATGACGATATCCGCGTCATCCGGTATTTCACTTACCGCCGAGTTCACAACCGTAATATCGACGCCCGCCTGCTGCAATTTCTTTCTTAATACCGAAGCGCCCATCGCACTGGAGCCCATGCCGGCATCGCAAGCAAACACGATTTTGTTCACATTCTCTTTGTCCAGATTAGCTACAGCCGCCGAAGCAGGAGCGACCTGATCATTCATGCCGCCGGTTTTCATTTCTCTCATCTTGGCGGAAGCTTCTTCAAGATTCGGCTCTTCGTCGGTCTTTTTGCCTGTTTTGAGCAGTAATGCCGCTACAGCAAAGGAGACAATCGTTGCAACAAGAACACCGGCCAGGACCGATATCAAGCCGCCTTTAGGCGCCATGGCGAAGTAAGCAATGATGCTGCCCGGCGACGCTGGGCCCACCAAACCGGCTCCAAGAATCTGGAAGGTGAATGTTCCGGCAACGCCACCCGCGATGGCAGCCAAGATCAGAACCGGCTTCATCAGAATATACGGGAAGTAGATCTCATGAATACCGCCCAGGAAGTGAATGACAACTGCCCCCGGTGCGGAAGACTTGGCAGAGCCGCGTCCGAAGAACCAATAGGCGAGAAGAATGCCCAGTCCCGGGCCTGGATTCGACTCCAGCATATACAGGACCGATTGACCGATCCGCGCCGACTCCTCTGTGGCGATCGGACTGAAGATCCCGTGGTTGATCGCATTGTTAAGGAACAATACTTTTGCAGGCTCAACGATAATGTTGACCAGCGGCAGCAGATTCGCATTGACCAATACGTCAACACCGGCTGACAACGCTTGGGTAATCCCTTGTACAAGCGGCCCGATTCCGGTGTATGCAACCAATGTCAGCGCGCCGCCAATGATCCCGAGCGAGAAGTTATTGACCAACATTTCGAAGCCGGATTTGATTTTGCCTTCTATCAGCTTGTCGAACTGCTTTAATACCCATGCAGCCAGCGGACCGACGATCATCGCGCCGAGGAACATCGGAATCTCCGCCCCGACGATAACGCCGACCGTGGTAACCGCACCGATCACCGCACCGCGCTTGCCATGGATCATCTGCCCGCCCGTGTAACCGATCAAGAGCGGGAGCAGGTACTTGATCATCGGGTCAACCAGCGCTCCCAGATTCTCATTCGGGAACCAACCGGTCGGGATGAACAGAGCCGTAATCAGACCCCAAGCAATAAACGCACCGATATTCGGCATCACCATACCGCTAAGGAGACGGCCGAGCTGCTGTACCCTTACGCGAATGCCTTTGGAAGCGTTTGTATTTGTCTCGTTGGACATCGTATAGACCTCCTAGTCATATTTGAAAATAAAACGGAATGTAGTTGTCTGTCGCTTTCATCTGACATCTCTATGTTAAGTCAGCCTGGCAAAAGGCTCAACGAAAGGAAAAGCGGGTTTCGTCAAGAATATTGTTGACAACTTTTAAAAGGATCATGTCGTTTTTATGAAAATACCGCCGCACCGCGGTTTCATTCGTAGGGCAAGCCTGTCCATTGATCCTCAATATTCCAAACTTTCAAGCCGAAGCGTGGTAATTTCACGGGTCACGTACATCTCCGTCATAAGTTCACAACAATCCTTCGGTAAACTAAACCTCATAACGGATAACATCGTGAATCCGAAATTAAACGATGGAGGTTTTCCCACCAAATGAACACACAAGCAAGAAACCACATCGGACTATCGATGTTCACTATCATGCTGTTAGCTTTGCTCGGTGTACCCCGTGTCATTGCCCATGATTTACAATGGGTTGATCCCCACGGGTTCATCAATCGGCTGCTTGTCTTTATTCCCCCGATCGTCTGGATTCTTTATGTTCTTGGTAAGCGGCATAGCGTTAAACATCCTTTTGTTCCCTTAATGGTCATCGGCGCCGTCTATGGATTGCTCTTGGGCATTACCCATCAGCTCTTGTGGAATGTGACATTCGAAACGCCGCCCGCTCTGGGCGGCAATCTGGCGGATCTACCCGCAACAGCGGGCAGCTTTCTGACCAGAGCCTTCGCCTTCATCAGCAGCGTCGTGACGGGTACGGTGGTTGGCATCATCTCAGGCATTGTTGCCACGATGCTGCATCCGCTGGTGAAGGGGCGATCAAGACGCTAGCCATGAACGGCCGATACAAAAAAGAAACGTCGAGCATCTCTCGGCGCTTCTTTTGCTTCAGCATCCTTTATTCTTCTATACAAAATGAGATAACACGAACACAGCCGGCGAGTTCCAATAGATGGCCACCTCGTTGGTAGAATAGCTCTCCATCACATCGGCAAAAGATGCTGCGGGCGCCTTGCCTGCCAAGTGCTCACGCGCATAGTCATCGTGAAGCCCCTTGTTCGGTCCGCCGGAGACGAGGCCCGGCACCGGCTCCTCCACGCCATCGCCTTCGGAAGGACGATGATGGGGGTGCAGGATGGGCTTTGTCCCATACCCGGTCACATAACTCATCCCCGTGACGTTAGCCCCGAACACATAGTGGATATGCTCGTGAACATGCCGATCATAATCTTCGGAACCTGACAGTCTTCCCGCCACCAGCAGAAGCATCGCGTGATTCAATACCACCATATTGCTGCCCCAAATATATTGATCCGGCAGCAGCGAGATCCCATAACCGTCCCGATCACTGACAGCGGCAAGTTCATCCGCACGCTGAAGCAGACCCGCCATCAGTTCCCGTGCCAGTGCGGGCTCCTCTTCCCGCTCCGACATCAGATAGGCGAAGGTTCCATAGCCGCCCATGTCCGCCCAACCCAATTCGTATTTCCCGAATGAGTCCTGCCTGGCTAATGCTTGAAAAGCCTCATGGTACCGCGCCTCGCCCGTTGCGCGGTATAACTCTGCCGCGGCCCAGTACCGTTCATCCGCATCCTGGCCGTCGCCGTATTCACCTGTAGCGATATCTGGCGGATTGCGGAATCCCGGCATGTTGGGATGCGCCTCCAGCCATGTCCAAGCACGTTCTGCTGCCTGCAGACAGCTTGCGGCGAAGGCTTCATCATAGGGGGAATAGATCCGCGATGACATCGCCATGACTCCGGCAAAACAACCGGTTGCCGTTGCAGAGATCGGTGACAGATACAGCGGAGCAGTATCGTCCTCCGGCATAACATCTCCCGCCGGAAACCGCAGGGTCGTGAGTTTATGGAACACACCTCCCGATTCCTCCTCCTGCAAACGCTGCATCCATTCCAGCTCATACCGGCATTCATGAAGCACATCCGGCATGCGGCCGTCGCTTTCCGGCAGTGGCAGCTGCTGCGAGAACGCCTCTGGATAAAACTCAAAAGCCAGCAGCAGGTCGGCTACCGCTTTGGCACCGGGAACGACATACTTGCCATAGTCACCGGCATCATGCCATCCTCCCCAGACATCCACCTGCCGCGATTCGTCTCCATGGACGATGGCGGGCGTAAGATGACAGGCTCCGTGTTGCCAGGGTCCGGCATGCAGCTCATCCAGTTTCGTCCCGCAGCGGAAATAATAAAACGCTTTCAACAATGCGCGGTGCGCATCCTCGTATACCTCGTCAGCTATGACAAAAGGCATCGACGCTTGCCCATATTCCGTCTCAATTCGATACGTGCCGGGCACTGCCCATGCGGTGAAATCCCCCCGGCTTACCGTCTGCCCGCTGGCCACATCCTCGATGGCGGGTGATGTATGGCCCTGCCAAACCACCTCGCCATTCAACGCATGGACGATATGAAACCATCCACCCTGACCGGCAATGACGGCAACCTTGGCATCCTGGCTGCGATAGCCTAGCTGGTTGACCGCAATGCTGTTATGCTGTCCATGCTCATTGTTCATGCTCCCCTGTTCATCCCTTTCCGATTGTCGTTTCGAAACTTCCACGCTTTACAACTTCGATAACGATTGCCAATCCCCTCTCATCCGCTCTATAAAATGCAATGCACAATGAAGAAAGCCCTTCCTGCCCATGAGGAAGAGCTTGTCTGGTGTGTATTCATCTTTGTTTCATTTGAGCTCTCACAATCACGTTTAGCCATCGGCTTGCGTCTGCAAAATATAACCTTTTCCACGGATGCTCTCAATGTCCAGAACGTCTCTCGTCTTCTTACGGACCCGATAAATCAGTGCATTCAACTCCTCCGAGCTCACATCGGGCACTTCATCCGTTCCGTAGCTTCGCTCGGGCCAAACGTATGCCTTGAGCTGATCCTTGGACACAAACTGCCCTTGGTGGTTGATCAGCAGCTCCATGCATTTGTACTCTTTTTCCGAAAAAGCGTACACATCCTCGCCGTATACCAGCTCCTGCTTGAACGGATTCAACCTAAGCCCGCCTGAAGCCTCGACTGCAGCCAGCTGTTTGATAAGCGGTGTAATGTCCATCGTCTCATCCATGCTGAGGATGGAGAAGGACAACACGATCAGATCTCCAGCGAGTACAATGGTATCTCCATGCTGGAGGGGAATTTCGTCATGGGGAGCCAACAGTTCCTGATTGACGAAGGTACCATGCTTGCTGTTCAGATCCTTAATGCTGAACTTCCCGTTTCGATACAGCAGCGCTGCATGCCGCCGGGACACAAAGATATTATCAAACGCGATATCCGGATCAAAATGCTGGCCCTTGCGGCCAAGCACCGTTATGGGTTTGGTCAAAGCTATAACGTCCCCACGTTCGTAGGGATTCCCCCGCTCCACCATCAAAAAGGAGGATTTGTCCATCATGCTCCCTCCCGTTCTTATATGCTGCTCATTGTGTTTATCAGTTCGCTATTATGCAATTGTTATGATCCAGCTATTGAGTATGCGCCCAAAATCACTAAGATTTATGGAAGAAGGATTTAATATAGAGAACTTAGATAGAGATAAATATAAATCTACTACTGCATATTGTATACGATTTTGGGGGATTGGATCATGCGAAAACTAAAAAGATGGAAGAAAATCATACTGTTTTTTCTCGTGTTGTTTGTATTTCTGTTTGTTAATAATACATCCCTGTTCACCAAAGACCGTGACGCCGAGCCGCTGCTGCTGGCGCATCGGGGGCTTGGCCAAACCTTCTCGATGGAAGGCATTCAAGCTGACACTTGCACCGCCTCCCGCATCTATGTGCCGGAGCATGCTTACCTGGAGAACACCATCCCGTCCATGAAAGCCGCATTCGAAGCAGGCGCCGATATCGTCGAGCTGGATATCAAGCCAACCAAGGACGGACAGTTCGCCGTGTTCCACGACTGGACCCTGGAATGCCGCACCAACGTGGAGGGCTCGGTCAAGGATTATACCATGGAGCAGCTAAAAAACATAGACATCGGGTATGGTTACACCGCCGATCAGGGAGCCACATATCCTTTTCGGGGAAAAGGAATCGGGCTGATTCCGTCGTTAGACGAGGTATTGGAGGCATTTCCTGACGGTTCATTCCTGATCCATATCAAAAGCACCGACCCCGAAGAGGGAAAACTCCTGGCAGAGTATCTGTCCGGACTGCCGATGAAGCGTCTCAGCCAGCTGACCGTATATGGGGATGACGAACCGATCCAAGCATTAAAATCACAGCTCCCCTCCCTACGCGTCATGTCGATGGGCACGCTGAAGAGCTGTCTGGCATCCTACGCCGGAGCCGGCTGGAGCGGTTACCTCCCATCGGTCTGCCGCAACACCCAGCTGCATATCCCGGAGAAATACGCCCGTTACTTGTGGGGATGGCCGGATAAATTCCTGAACCGGATGGACAGCATCAATACACGGGTCATCCTCGTCGCCGGGGATGGCGGCTGGTCGGAAGGGTTCGACTCCGTATCGGATTTGGAGCGACTGCCGGAAGACTACAGCGGCGGCATTTGGACGAATCGGGTCGACGTTATCGCCCCGGAGCTGACCATCAAGAAGAATGAATAATCGAAGGGAAAGCCCCTCCGCCCCGCTGCGGGGCTTTTTTTATTTTCACGTGGTGTAGGGCAAAGTTTTTGGGACGTTTTTACCGATTATTATTAATAGGGGTCTTTTAGCCTAATTTCATACTAGAATCATTGAATATATAGGAGTTGATATTTTGGCCAGGGAAACAGAGAAAAAAGGAATGGCGTGGTTTAAGAGTGCCCGCTCGAACCAGAACCAGCCCGAGAAGAACAGTACCGAACAAGAGGATATTGCTGCAACGGCAGAAGAAGAGGCGGCTTATTCCGCGGAGCCAGAACTGCCCGCTGCAGAAGGAAACAAACCTCTATTCTCCAAGGATAATCAGGACAAGATCGGCCTTGATGTCATTGTTTCGATCGAGAACATGCTGAAGGAACGGCAGCTGCTGGCCTATAAGAATAGAGGCCTGGAGGATCAGCTCTTTACCGCGAACGAGACGATCAACCGGTATAAGCATGAGCAGATCAAAAGAGATCAGCTGGTTCAGGAGAAGAACAAGGAAATCCGCGAACTCGAGAACGTGCTGACGAACAAACAGATGGCCTACGATCAGCTGCTGGAGGATTACAAGGAATACCAGTTAACGTCGAACCTGGCGTATGAGAAGCTCTCCAATCAGCTCGAAACCGAGACCGCCAAGTACAACAAGCTCTATGAGGAGTCTAACAACACCCAATATCAGAACATGCTCAAGATCAACTCGCTTGAAGAGAAGGTCCGGGAGCTGGAGATTGCCAACCAGAAGTACGCGGAGCAATACCAGAATATCCTGGATGATAAAGCCAAGCTGATGCAGACCATCAATGATTTTACCGAGAAGATGTCCTTCTCCTTCTCACCGAAAACCACGGCTTCCAATACACCATCGGAATAATCTTACCCGCATGAACAGCTAGAGAAAGGGGGGCCATCATGTCAGAATCCTACGGCAGAATCATAGAGCTGCTGGCGATCGAGAGGGATACCGAAACATTCGGTCTACGAATCAAGCTATCCCTAATAGAATCGGCGGAGCCATTATGGTTAACCGATAACGAGACCATAGCGAATATAGCAGCCGTGACGGAGTTCGATGGGGTTCATAAACACCGAATATCCTTACATACCGCATGGGATGCAAACAAACAGCAATACATAGGTTCCATTACGCGTACATATCGTGAACATAGTGAGCGGTTTTCATTTGCCTGCTCCGTTCCGTTCAGGAACGAATTAGAGTCAATCAAGAAGATCCGGCATGCAGATGACTTGCATACGCTGCCTTTCCTCTCCACGCATCGATCCGAAGCGGATCAGCCCGAAGAGATGCCAGCCGCCGAAGGGGACCTGAAAACCAATCGTTTCGCAAGGAAACGGCGCCATCTTCCGCTTAAGCTGGTAAGCGCCATCATGATGAGCTTGATTTTTGTTGTATTATTAAGTTCATTTAATTACTCGTATCCCGGTGACATTAAGCCTTATTCTGCAGTAACGGCCACTGCGGAAGCAGAGACCGTTATCCAATTGCTTGCCGAGAACCGGAGCGCCATCATCGCGAAACCCGTGGCAGCCTCAAAGGAGGAAGCAGCGGAGAGCAGACCGAAGGAGAGTAAACCGAAGGATAACAAACCCTCTGCTTCCATTCCACAGCTGGAGCTGGAGGAGTTCATCTCGTTTAGCCTGCCCAAAGGGTATGTAGCCCTTACATTTGATGATGGGCCATCCAAGCACTCTATCGATATTATGAATGTCTTAAAAAAACACGAGGTTGGCGGAACGTTCTTCTTTGTTGGCACCAATGTAAAAAAACATCCCGACTATGTCAGGGCCATCCATGCGAACGGATACTCTGTCGGCAGCCATTCCATGACTCATAGCCAGCTGACAAGCCTTACCTATGAACAGCAGCAGGCAGAGTTGACCCGCGTGTCCGACCTCATCGAGCATATTACCGACGAGAAGCTGGTACTCTTCCGTCCGCCCTACGGTGCCTTTGACGATCGGACCGAGGCGTTAAGCCAACAGCAAGGCAGTAAGATGGTGCTCTGGAACCGGGATCCCGAGGATTGGCTGACCCGCGACGAGGATAAAATCCTCGGGTATGTCCAGCACATCGAAGCTTCCGGCTCCATCATCCTCCTGCATGAATCGCAGGCGGTTGTGGACGCCTTGCCGAAGATTATTAAGCACCTGCAGGATCAGGGACTCACGATCGTCAGTTTGCAATAGCGAACCTATCCTTTAAGAGAATGCCGTATCCGTTGTTCTGCAAACATCGGATACGGCATTTTTTATGGATAAACGAACGATGGGGCCTCAGAAGCTAAATTTATTCGTTCGGTCTTCTTAAAGGCTTTAGGAACGCAAGCGTAGAATAGTATGTTCGAGGTGAACCTATGATAACCCGGATTTCCCGCAAGAAGGCCATTCTTGCGATCATCGCCATTCTTGCTCTAATCGGCGTCGTCTTCATCGCCTACGCTATCATCCATAGCAAGGAGAACCCCGACGTGACAGCAGCGTTTATTGAAGAGCATATGACCAACGATAACGGTACCATTGCTACCTATCTCAAGCCCGCTTCTTCTCAGAACCCGGACATCGTTGCCGGTAGAGAAGCGTTATCCGAGTCGCTCGGACTTTGGATGCAGTATGCTGTCTTATCCGGCGATCGAGCCCGGTTCGATGATAGCGCCCAGCTTCTTGCAACCTACTTCCTCCATAAGGGTCAGGAAACTTATATCCGGTGGAAGCTCAGACCAGACGGTCAATCCGAGGTAACGACCAATGCCCTGGGCGATGATCTCCGAATCCTCGATGCCCTGCTGAAGGCGTACAAACTCTGGGACCGGGACGAATACCTTCAATTGGCGAAGGAGATCGGCTCATCATTGCAAGCACCTGCCCAAACCCAAGGATATTTCGTGGATTATCATGATTTTGAACGGAATGCATCGGCAGCCGTGTTAAGCCTGGTCTACGCTGACATATCGGCACTGCGCGAAATGCAGAATAACGGAATCCTGTCCCGTCAGGAGTATAAACAGTATCAGGACCTGCTCTCCCACATGCCTTCTGACGGCATCTTCTATCCCAAAACCTATCAAATTCGCTCCGGTCAATATGAGTATGACGCATCGGTCAATCTAATCGACCAGCTGATCGTTGGCATCCATCTGGCGGAGATGGATCATCCGCCGAAGGAGCTCATACAATTCTTGAAGGGAGAATTCCAGAAGAATCAGCAGCTGGCAGGGCGCTACAACCGGAAGACAAGAAAGCCTGACGCGGCATATGAGTCACCTGCCGTCTACGGACTGGCTATTATCCTGGCGTCAAAAACGAATGACCTCCCTTGGGCTCGGGAGCTGCATGATCGAATGATCCAATTCCGAGGCCAAGATCCCGCTTATCCGGGAGGGTATGTGTTTGATGGGAATACGCATGCTTTTGATAACCTGTTTCCTCTGCTCGCGGAGACGCTGCTAGAACCAACCGTGAAATAATCCGTCGTCGCTGCAATCTTTGATCTCTTTACAGACTCTCGATGAGCATATACACACCCGTAAAGATCAAAATGATATAGGTGAATATCTGGAATACTCTCTGGTTAATGACAATGAATAGTCGCTGTCCGATCAACAGCCCGACGAACACCAGGGGAAGCGCAATTCCGCTCGATACCCAGACGGTCTTGCTCGTTCCCGCCACGATCACCTGAATGATCAAACTCAGGGAATAGATGAACAAATAGAAGGCGAGTGTCGTCCCTCTGAGCTTTGCCTTCTGCGTGTCGGTGCCCGAGAAATATAACAGCAGGGGCGGACCCGGCATTCCAATGCTGGTCGTTAGAGAGCCTGAGAGCCCCCCTACCGCCAGATCCCTGCCATGGCTCTGACGGATTCTGAATTTTAGCATCAGCATGACGGTTAATGCCAATATGATCAGACTAACGCCTAACTTCAGATAACGAATATCGATAAAGAAAAAAATAACGATGCCGAGCGGGAGTCCTGCCGCACTTCCGATCACCAATCGCTTGAGGATGCCATAGTCGATGTCCTTGCGTATCCTCGCGATTAGGGCAGCCGAGATGACAAGAGAAAGAATTAAATTAATCTGAATAGCCTCGTTAGGCTGGAATAAGAGCAGCAGAAACGGCGTAGCCAGGATAGAGAACCCAAATCCGGTGCTGGTCTGAAGAATGGACGCCACGAAAATAATGACCGCAAACAGTATAATATCCACGCTGCACCTGCTTTCTTCACGTATTGCGGGAGACTCCTATTTGAGGCAACCCCATCCTACCATTGTAACATAATGGAATCATCGGCACGGGTAAGTCGGGGTACTTAATTTGTGCATGTTGTGCACCAAATGTAAGACGCGTGCCTTGGTTAGATGAGAACAACCCTCCAGGTTTGGAGGGTTGTTGTTACCATATATACACGATGATATTCGATATGCACATTATATCTTTTTAACAAATTCCGATTTCAATTTCATAGCTCCGAATCCGTCGATTTTGCAATCGATATCGTGATCGCCATCGACTAAACGTATATTTTTCACCTTTGTGCCGATTTTCAATACAGAGGAGTTGCCTTTTACTTTAAGATCTTTGATTACCGTTACAGAATCGCCGTCAGCCAGCACATTGCCGTTCGCGTCTTTGATGACCTTCGTATCTGCATCATGCTTTCCTTCGGACTCCAAGGTCCATTCATGAGCGCATTCCGGGCAAACCAGGAGGTTTCCATCCTCATATGTATATTCTGAATTACATTTCGGGCAATTCGGCAAAGTAGGCATCGTTTCGTATTCTCCATTCGTTTTATACTAACTATACCCTATATTAGAAACCTATGCTGGCCAATACCCATACTTCGGTTACCGAGGATTAAGCCTTTCCGCAGACACCGTAGAAGAACATATGAACCATTCCCTCCAGGAAGCCGTCCATATCATCACTTTGCTGGGCCATAGCCAGAATCGATTCAAGGGCACCCGGATCGGGTGCCCTCTCTTATATATTCCATTCGTCCTCTTCCAAAACCCACCTACCCCGTTATGATCGACTTCGCCTTCTCCAACGCAGAAACAACCTTGTCACACCACACATCAAACTCTTCATCTTCCCGTTGATGTTCTGGATGGGACAAGATATAGTTCACCGTTTGCCTGATTCCTTGATCCGCCCGGGTGGTTGCCACGAATTCAGGGACAAGCCGCTTGAGCTTGGCATTATCAAACACAACGGTATTCGCTTTGTCCCCCAACAATGAACCTCTAAAGTCCTGCGTGCTGGTTGCATCCAAGAATTCCGAAGACACGTGCACCGCATTCAGCTGTACGCCCAGGGCATCCGCAATGATTTGGTAGATCTGATTCCAGGTGAGCGACTCGTCAGAGGTAATATGCACCGACTCCCCGATGGCATGAATGTTGCCCATCAGACCGATGAATCCTTTTGCAAAATCGCTGTTGTGCGTCAACGTCCACAGAGACGTCCCATCCCCGTGAATAATGACCGGTTTATTCTCCAGCATCCGCTTCACAACCTGCCAGCTTCCTTGGCTGCCGTGCACGCCGAGTGGAATGGACCGCTCATCATACGTATGGCTAGGCCTTACGATAGTTACCGGGAAGCCATGTTCCCGATACTGCTTCATCAGATAATCTTCGCAAGCGATTTTATTTCTGGAATAGGCCCAGTATGGATTGGATAAAGGCGTACCTTCCGTAATGCGATAATCGGATAGTGGCGTCTGATAAGCGGAAGCGGAGCTGATGAATATAAACTGCTTGGTTTTTCCATTGAACAGACGATAATCTCTCTCCAGATGGGCCGGTTCGAAGGCTATAAAGTCGGCCACAATATCAAAATCGAGCGGCTCAATAAGTTTCGCCACTTGGTCTTCGTCATGAATATCGGCCTGCAAAATATGTGCGCCCTCGGGCAATGTGTCGTTTCGGTTCCCTCGGTTGAGCAGGTATAGCTCGCATCCCTGTTCCAGCAGCTGCTTCGTAATCGCCGAGCTGATCGTTCCGGTTCCTCCAATAAACAACGCTTTCATAAACTGCACCTCCGCTAGCAATAATGAGAAGACCTGCAACTTGACCTTCTAACCTTTACGATAGCATGGGCACGGTTGCCATTACAATTTCAGCATTCTGGATTCCAGAGAACAAGCTCTACGCTGCTTCTCTATTTGCGGTTCTAATGGTGGGAGCCATTCATGCCCATCTGGTAAGCCTCTTCCTCTTTCCCTATATGGCGATTCATTCTTTTATTTCACCCATTTATGCAGAAGTGGCCCTTCCTCTCCAAAGACAGGGTCCATATCCGGTACAGGCACGCTTCGGATTTCGTTGATCGCCTGCGCCCGATCCGTCGGGTTCCGCTCCCTCATATTCGGCGTATTCCCTTCGGGATAGGCACCAATCACTTCAAAATCAGGGGTGCTGGTGAGTTTCATATGTGCAGTGCCTGCCGGCAAGACAATCACATCGCCTGTGGCAAGCTCCAGCCGTTCTCCCGCATCGCCGCCCACCAGGACGGTCGCGCTTCCGGACCGCACACCCAGGACTTCGTGCGTGTTGCTGTGATAATGATGGTAATCGTATACGCCGCCTGCCCAGCTCCCGCTCCAATGATGCCGGTTAAAGGCAGCCTCCAAGCCGCTCGGGTCATCCGCGAATACTCCATTGTACACAATGACCGGCAGATCGGGATTATTGGGAACCTCTCCATCGTCCTTCACGAAAAATGATCTGACATGTACCTCCACGGTCATCCGCTCCTTTCTACTCATTGATGCACTCGTAGTACCAGTACCCGGGGCGAGCCGTTTTCAAACCGAGTTGTTCAACATTGCCTCCGCAATCATCAGAAAATCCTCTCGTTTGATCTCGAAATGCCCATAACGAAAGGCATTCCCCCAATTTCACATGCGATTCCGATACTACTCCAATCTAATAACGGGTCCGCTCTTTTAATTGCTCCAACACATCCTGATAGTCCACGACCTGACGTTCCATCATACACGCTGCTGCTCCAAGGCTTGTTTCAACCGCTCTAGCTGCCGGACATGATGCCGATAATGCATCTCGATGAGCAAAAACCACTCTAGGGCATGCAATCCTCCGAAACTCGGATGGGGAACGGTATGCTGCAGGGATGCCTCTCCAAGCATTGGCTCGGTTTGTCTCATTCGTTGGACGACAGTATCCAAACCTCGAATCAACTGCTCTTTCGTTGCAGGCTGCTCCGGGGTATATTGAGGAGACGGCGGAACCTGAATACGGATGGGAGGGAAACTGCCCTGTTCGAATATCGCCATACCTACTTCCGTTTTTCCCGCTGAAGAGACTGCTGCATCCTCAATCGGGTTTAAACATAACTCAATATTTCGCAGATGCATGGATAACGCGGATTGAATCAAGTGCTGATACATTTGCCCGATCGACCACTCGTCCTCTGCTTGTCTGTACTTTAATTCCTCCATGCTGAAACCATCCAGCTCCTGTAGATACACCTGCACCGTCTCTTCAAACCGCTGCAATGCTTCCGTTGTATTCATATCAACCACTCCCTTACATCGTCTTTGTACCGAATATACAAAAACGCTACTGACAACGTCATGTCAGTAGCGTTTTAACATCTTTTCCGCTTCATCGCGGATCCGGTCACGGAAGGATTCCGGCTCAAGGACGACGACATTCGATCCCCAGCCGAGCACCCACTGCAGGATCTCCTCCAGCCGGCGAACGCGGAAGCTCACAAGCAATCCGTCCTCGCATTCTTCTAATGTCTCCATGTAATAGTTGTCGGATTCTTTAACTCGATCCGCAATATCGGGATTTGCCAGAACTTGCACCCGCAGGTTACGGTCATCCGAAGGTCGATAGTCTTCCAAGTCAAAATTCGGCGGCATCTCAAAACGCTCCTCAAGGACCTTCAATTCCTTCATGCGGGACAGCCTAAAATGGCGGATTCCCTGCCGCAGGTCACACCATGCAATTAGTGTCCATGCGCCTTGGAGAAACGCTAGACCATAAGGAGCTGCCGAGCGAAAACTCTTCCTGTTGCCGTTAGAATCGGGCATTTTTTTCACATAATTGAATTCGACCTTACGCTCCTGCAGGATGGCTCGGCGAACGATTTCAACATAATCCTTCTCTTCTCCTAAACTTACCCTGTTGCCCGGTGAGAGCAGCCGCATGGTCTTCCGAACCCGCGAAGCATCTGCGCGGACAGGCTCCGGCAGAATGGACTCTATCTTCTTACTCGAAGTCCGAGCCTTCAGACCATATTCCGGGTCAAAGCGTTGTTCGACGAAATCCGTTCCAATGAGCAGAGTCACAGCCTCTTCCACCGTGAACATGACAGGCGGAAGGAAATATCCCTCCATTAATGAGTATCCTTGCCCGGGAGCTCCCATCACGGGTACGCCCGATTCGCTAAGGGCCTGAATATCCCGGTAGATGGTCCGGACACTCGTCTCGAATATAGATGCCAAATCTTCAGCCCGAACAACCTTTCGCTGCTGCAGCTCAAGCACGATAGCCAGCATCCGGTCTGTCTTGTTCATGCTGCTGTACCTCCCGTTCCATTATTAAAGCCGGTGCTCTATTATTCTGCAAACAGCGAAACCGAGCAAGAAGGACAGCTCACACCTCTCCCCAGTACACCTTTGTCTCATAATCAAAAAACACGCAGCCAGCCTGCTCATTCCGTTCAAATATCGCGCGCAGTTCGTTCATCATTGGATCGTGGTTCGGATGTCCCGGCAGCGGAGCGTAAGATGACGAGTGCAAGCGGCCGCACAATCCCTCGTAATCAAATGTCTGCCGATTGAAGAACTTCGCCTCCCTCATGTCCCCTCCCCGAAAAAAAGCAGCCAGCGTTTCACGCGAAATGTTCTTCTGATCCACTTCCTGATAATCGGTGCCATAGGTAAGGAGCAGCTGCTCATACGCTTCCAGGAACGGCGTTCCCTGCGTGAGCCTGGAATTCCATATCAGCGCAACCTTTCCGCCCGGTCTCAGGATCCGCCGGAACTCCGTTTGGGCGGCATCACGGTCAAACCAATGAAAGGCCTGGGCGCTCACGATATGATCCACTGATTGATCAGGCAGTCCCGTCACTTCGGCTGAACCCGAGACCATTCGAAAGCCGGGTTCGCCTTCAAGGTCCGACTCGGCAGCTTCCCGCATCGCCTGATTCGGCTCCACAGCGGTCACGCAACTTCCCCGCTTCAGCAGCAGCTTCGAGAAAATCCCCGTCCCGGCGCCAATATCGGCGATCTCGCCGTCCAATCCTACCGTATCAAACAAATAATCCATGACCTCTTGCGGATAACTCGGGCGATACTTCGTATACGAATCGACGCGACTCGAAAACCGTTCCTTGCTGTTCATCCTAACCACGCTCCCATCCAAGATCTAAGTGAAATCCAGACAATGACATTATTGTTCCACTAGATGAAACCTTATTTCATTTTTAATTCCATTTTATAGCAACACTCGCTTATTAGCCAGCATTTATTGTCTAACAGCCTAACCAGATGGGCGATACTCTCGTGCGAGCACTTGCAATACAGATAACCCCACATTCACCTGGGCAGGCAAACCGGGGTTCTCTGGGATTGCAGGACTGGAACGGACGTCTGTCAAGCTGAGTCGTAATTGTCGTTGCCGAACCTGCCGGCGCAGTTGTATCTAAGGCTCATACTCGCTCAGTTTCCCTTCATAGATCAGTTGCAGGCGCTCGCTTTGACGGAAATCGTCCGGCGTCACCAAGGCCGGCAGCTTATCCCATAGCCTGACTCCGGACCGCTGCAGAATCTCCGCCACGAATTGCGAACAAAAGTAGGAGTTGCTGAATTCGATCGGTTCCTTTAGCGCGATGCCCAGGACGCCCAATATATTATAAAAATACTTTTTGTCCTTTCGGATAAAAGCCTGCAGAACCCGCTTCATCTTCGCGATGTCGCGTTCCGATACCTGAAGCTCATAGATGACGCACGTCGTGTTGGGATATTTACTGAACGTTCCCGTCTTCAAATCCTCCTTCACGAACCCGCCGTTCAGAGGATTGTTCGGATTCTTTCTCCCGAAGCTATATAGCTCCGACAGCTCCCGATTAAAGGAGATCGAAGCATGGTTGTAAGGCGCCCTCGTGTAGCCCTGAATGACTTTCGTAAAGAGCGTTCCGGTATTGGTAAGCAATATAAAGACCGATTGATCCTCTACCATTTACGAAATTTCCCCTTATCCGTATTGAATTATTCCTTCATAATAACATATGATTCCTTTAGTAGAACAAGAATGATACCCGTGATAAGTTGGTGATGATAGGCATATGGACAGCTCGCTTTTAACCTTAATTCTAATATTCTCCGTCTTGTCGGTCATCCAGCTGCTCTATTATGTGATGAGCAAGACGCAGCCGAATATCGACTATACGGAAGTCGGATTTCGCATCAAAACCTGGTGGGGCATGCTGGTCATCTTCTGCTTGGCCACGCTTCTGAATCCTGTGGTTTCCCTGCTATCCCTTATGGTGTTAACCTTCTTTACGCTCAAAGAATATTTCTCGATGATCAAAACACGAAAAGCCGATCGTCGTTTGTTTCTATGGGCGTATTTAACCATACCCGTCCAATTCTATTGGATCTACATCGAATGGTACGGGATGTTTATCGTGTTTATTCCGATCTATGTATTCCTGGTGCTGCCGCTTCCGCGGTTGATTAACAAAGGCACCGTCGGCTTTATGCGTAGCGTCAGCTCCACCCAATGGGGTCTGATGCTCATGGTGTTCGGTCTCAGCCACCTGGCCTATTTCCAATTCGCCACGCCTCAGTATGGAGCAGGGCTGGTGCTGTTTCTCGTCGTCTTAACGCAGCTAAACGATGTGGTGCACACAATCGCTTCACTCTATTTTGGGAGAAGGAGAATCGTGCCCACCTCGAACCCGAATCTGACCTGGGAAGGCTTTGCCTGCGCGTTTATCGCAACCACCGCAAGCTCCTATCTCATCTATCCCTATCTGACGCCGCTTAGCCCGACGTTTGGCCTTCTGTCCGGTATGCTGATCAGCCTCGCCGGATTCTTCGGCAGCTTGACGGTTTCGGTGCTGAAGCGCGATTTGTTAATCGGGGATGACGGGCGGTTCGATGCCTTGAAGAAAAGCTATCTGAGCCGGGTCGACAGCCTGACCTATACCTCACCAATCTTTTTTCATTTCATCCGTTACTTTTACGACTTTATGTAGAAGTGCCAGACAACCCTCAGGTGCAGCACGGGGCGATACAACCTTTAGAAGCCATAACCACGCGAGCTAGGCTCAACTTGGTTATGGCTTTTTACAATGTTTGAAATCCTATTAGTGCGAATACCCCTGAATCCTTGTTCCAGAATCCATGGGCACCCCCTGCCAAATCGCTTTATCCGCCTAAAATATAGAAAGTGGAACCAAAACAGAGACTGCTCTCGAAAAGCATCTATGTATTCGTTTTCTTGCTCTATAGAGCGGTTTTACATTTAGGAGTCCATTACGATAGTTTATTACATAGAGTGTTATATGGGTTTATATGGAATGAAAGGTTTTAATTGGATTATATTATCCCTTAATACCTAGATTTTCCCCCTTGACATTGCTTGTTATAGAAAAAGCGCATACCTAATCTAAAGTCCAATAGAGTAGGCGCACCATACTGGTCTTCATCACAAAGAGAGACGAAGAAGAGAGGAGTGAGGAGTTTGCAGTACTTTTTTTATGGATTAGCCGGCGTATTTCTCGTGTTTCAAACCCTGTATACCTTCATCCCGCTGCTGTGCAGCAAGGTGAAGAAGCTAAATCCCGATCTCGCCGAAAAATCAATCTCTGTGCTCGTCCCCGCTTACAACGAGGAGCTGACGATTCGAAATTGCATAGATGCCATGGCGGGCTTGCGCTACATTAACTATGAGATCATGATCATCAACGACGGCTCCAAGGACGGAACCTTATCCGCCCTAGACGAGCTTCTGGATTTGGAGCCGAGTACCAGATCGGCCGACAGCAAGCTGAACTACAAGCCGATAAAAGGATTCTATCGCTCGAATCGATACCGCCATATTTACGTTATCGATAAGATGAATGGCGGAAAAGCGGATTCGCTGAATGCCGGAATTGATCATGCCGCCTCCGATATCGTCATCACCCTGGATGCGGACAGCATGCTGGAAGCCGACTCGCTCAAGTATGTGAATCAATATTTTCACGATGATGACATCATTGCGCTGGGCGGCACCGTCAAAATTGTACAGGGCGCCGTGCGGGACAAGAACGGGACCATCGTTGAGAAGTTTCGCGGAAGAGGGCTCATCAAGAGCCAGATCATCAATTATACGCACGGCTTCTACGTCCGCAAACTCACGCAATCGTATTTTAATTCCATCGTGGTGATTTCAGGCGCGTTCGGCGCCTTCTATAAAGACGTTCTCGTTCATGTTGACGGCTTCCGCAGCACGGTCGGGGAGGATATCGACATTACGCTGAAAATCCACGAGTACATCAAAGCCAATCAGTTGAAGAAAAAACTCGTCTACGCTCCCGAAGCGGTATGCTACACCGAATGTCCGGAGAATCTACCCAACTTCTATAAGCAGCGCATCCGCTGGCAAAAGGCCTTTATTGACTGCATCCTCATCTATTGGTCCAGGCTGTCCCGAAAATTCAGCGTCAGCGTGAGCCTGTTCTTTGCGATTGACGGATTTATGCTGGGGACACTCTCCGCGTTTACTACGATTTTTTATCTGGGGCAGACCCTGATCGTTGGCGGAAACCTCCTGCATGCCATCATCTTCCTGCTGATGAGCGTGCTGCTGAATGCGGCACAGATCATGATCGCCCTGTACTTATGCCGTAAATATGGCAGTACCTATACATTTTCCGATTATATGAAGATGTTCTTGTTCAGCCAAGCGGAGCTGTTAACCTACCGAAATTTGCTGCTGTACATTAACATTGCGGGGACATTCAAATATTTTGACAATGATGAAGGCTGGGGCTTCGTGGAGCGCAAAGGCGTGGCCGCCATCAGCCAGAACATCGCCGCAGGATCGAATTAACTTATGGTGAAGGAGGCTGCCTGAAACAGCATGGTTCCCAATAAAAGAATTATCTATGTCGATATCCTAAGAATTCTATCCATTGTTGCCGTCATCATCCTGCACTACACAGCGGAGGTACTGACCAGCACGAATGATTTCCATTCCTCCTCCTGGTGGATCAGCAACGGGTTCAACTCCATATCCCGCTTCGCCGTGCCGGTTTTCTTCATGATCAGCGGGGCGATGATCCTGCGCACGAAGATTACCTCCTACCGGGAGTTCTATGCAAAGCGCGTCGTACCGCTGCTCATTCCCCTTCTGACCTGGTCGCTCATCTATGGCTTGTACAATCAATACTATTTAATGCGAAGCAAGCTGAATGCTTATGAGTTCGTTGTTGACTTCGGGTATCGGCTGCTGACCGACCGGAATTATGTGCATCTGTGGTTCCTGTACGCCATTATTGCCATCTACATGACGGTGCCGCTGATGAACAAATTCATCAAATCCTGCAGCGAGAAGGATCTCCGGTATTATCTGCTCCTCTGGTTCATCGTCAGTATCGCCTATCGCTTCATCTCGGATGCCGTATTCCGTGCAACGGATCAATACATCAACATTCCGATCATGAACATCCCGTTCTTCATGGGCTTCCTCGGCTATTTTATCCTAGGGTACTATCTCTTCCACTTTGAGCTGCCGCTCAAAACCAAGAGCATTCTATACAATCTGGGCATCATCTCGTTTTTTATCACGCCGGTGGCCACCTATTTTGTCTCGCTGCGCAGCGGTGTCCTGGATGAGATGTTCTACGGCAACTATTCCGTCACCACCTTCTTCATGGCTGTCGGTTTGTTTATCTTCTTTAAGGAGAAGGAAGCCCGAATCAGCAATCAAGTGAACCATAAAATCCAGAAATTGATCAGCTCGGTCTCCCGGGCGAGCTTCAGCATCTATCTGATTCACCTGCTGGTCGAGATGATGTTATCCGGCCGAACCGAGGTCGAGGCCACGTTTCTGGAAGCCTCCCTCAGTCTGATCGTGAATATCTCCATCATCTTCGCCATCAGCTACATCACCGTCAAGGTGCTGAACCTAAGCAAGACGGCAACCTACATTCTATTCGGCGGGCGGGGTTAAAGGACGATGCGGATAACGATATATACGAAAATATTCATTGTGGTGCTGCTTGTCGGTATGGGTCTCTATTTCTATCAGATCTCCGCCGCGGAGGACCGGAAAATCACGGCAGTCTACGTGGAGGCCTGGCAGGATTACCGACACATCAAGTTATCGGAGAAAGGCGTGGACATCGCGTTTATCGCTTTTGCCAAGATTAAGGGAACGGATCTCTATTTCCATGAAGACAGCACAACCAACAACCAGATCAAAGAAAACATCAAACAGTTGAAAGCGGCGAATCCGAAGACCCAAATGGTTCTGGCCATAGGTGGTTACGGTGCAGACGGCTTCTCCGACGCTTCGCTGGACGGCAACCGGTACCTCTTCACCGAGAGCATCATCAATCTGGTCAAGGAGCTGGATCTGGACGGCGTGGATATCGACTGGGAGTATCCGGCGTTTCATGCCTGGAATACGCAGAAAGCGCGCCCGGAGGATACGAAGAATTTCACCAGTCTGATGAAGGAGCTGCGCGAGAAGCTGTACAGGCTGCCTCACAAGAACAAGAAATATCTGCTGACGTTTGCCTCCGGAACCCAGGACTGGTATTTCCAAAACGTCGAGGTCAAAAAAGTGGAGAAATACGTGGATTACATCAACGTCATGACCTACGACCTGACAGGCAAGTGGTCCGACACCACCGGCTTTAACTCCAATCTGTATGTGGACAGCCAGGGGAAATCCAAGCATTCCATTGATGGAATTATCTCGATGTACCTGGACCATGATATCGACAGCCAGAAGCTGCTGCTTGGCGTCCCTGCTTATTCGTACGGCTGGAAAAACGTGAAAGAAGCCAAGGGCACCAAAGACGGACTCTTCGCTCCCGGAACGCCCATCGACATCGACAAGGTGAACCTCAATTATAAGCAGATCGAGAAAGCCTACCTGAACAAAAACGGCTTCACGCGTTATTACGACAACAAAGCGAAGGCCGCCTACCTCTATGACGGCAATACCTTCATCAGTTACGAGGATCAAGAAGCCTTGAAGGAGAAGGTGGCCTACATCCAGAGTAAGAATCTCGGAGGAGCGATGGTCTGGCAGTACTCTCAGGACGCGGAGGATGGCATCGTGAAGTATCTGACGGAGCATTTGAATGAGAGACAGCAAGACGACAAGCGGTAACATTCAAAACCTTTTCTAAGCTATCCTGGACAGCATCCTTACTGGGGTATGCGCCTGGCGTCACCACACCCCTACCGCAAAAAGCCGACGATCATCGCAGTCGAATGCGGATCATCGGCTTTTTAATATTTTCTATCAGACTCCCTCGAGTGCCTAATACGGTCGTTTTAAGAGCTTGCCTGCCAATCATATTATCGTCTCTTCAGGATTCCCAGATACTCGATCCAAGGCCCCACGTCATTCCGGTAACGCTCGGCCAACACCCGCACGATTTGAGAGGTATGCGTTAAATCGTGCACCACCCACGTCGACAGCAGCTCTCTCAACTTCACCACACCGAATGCCGGGTGCAGGCCCGTCCGTTCGAGATTAGGCCCGGATTCCATTAGATCCTTTAGTTTAACCAGGTTTTGAGCACGGATAACCTTAAATGCATGCAGCTTTTGATCGATAGATCCCCCTCCAGGTTCGTTTAAGTGAGCGTAACGGTCAAAGGGCGGAAACGGCTTGCCCTCCCCTTCCTGCAGCATAAACTCCAGCCGCGGTATCCAATTGGTCCGCTCACCTTCGATTAGG
The DNA here is from genome assembly GCF_037969785.1 of Paenibacillus sp. FSL W7-1332. Lineage (NCBI taxonomy): Bacteria > Bacillati > Bacillota > Bacilli > Caryophanales > Paenibacillaceae > Paenibacillus > Paenibacillus sp. FSL W7-1332. The sequence continues at coordinate 7,312,017 of NZ_CP150209.1, forward strand.
TGCTCAATCACTTCCATGGCATTCCAGGTGCCATCCCCTTCATGGCTCCTAAGCCACCCATCCGATAAACCGGATAACATGTGCTCCAAGGTGACGGGGGTTCGCTCCAGAATCTCAACGGCTTCCTTGATATCAAAATTCATAACCCTCAGCTCCCATCCGTTCCGTATTCACCATGCCACTTCCTATAGAAACCGGAATCGTCTCGATTTAATAACGTAATCGACTTATTCTTAGTTCCACATGAATTCGTATCCTATTTTTACATTGATCACTTTTCACCCGTAATTCTAACAGCCTCTATGTGACTGTATCGATTAAAGTAAAGAGCTTTGTCCTTTTTGATCCATCTAATTACGATATGGCAGAAGATAAAGAACCATAACAGTCCTGTAAGGAAAGCCACTCCAATTGCAAAAAGGTTGGCTAGAAGATCTTCACCCATATGATTAGAAAATATCTCCGATAAAGCTGAACACAATAAAGGCAAATAGACAATGGCGTAACGTCGGCTCAAACTTCCTATCCAATTCCCCTTTTCCGGAAGTAATCTCATGCGAACGATCTTAGAACCCACCGTATTTCCTTTCCAAATCACAGGGATAACGACCATTAACACAAAGAAAACAATGGCAAAGATGATCTCGTCAACAAGTAATCCTGGACTCTTCAGCAACCCGAATATAAAGCCGGTTATCACTCTGGCAATCATAATATTTAGAAGAACCTCCATGAGCTGGGCACCAAAGGTTGCTTTTCTCTGGTTGTGAAAGAAGTGGCTTTGCTCACTAAGCGTTTCCCGCGATGGTATTAACACCAACAACATGGGGGCGAGTATAAAGCCAAGTAAAGTCCCAACCGTATTCGTCAACAAATCATCTACATCAAATATACGGTAGGGGCATTCATAAAAGCCAAACAAAGCGGTTCGTTGGGTTATTTCAAAGAAAAGCGAAACCCCAAAGCCAATAAGAGCAGCATGAAACCATTTCGCTTTCCCCTTAAAAAAATACCTCAGAAACACACCTAATGGAAACAAAAGCAAAACATTAAAAAACATTTGATAAAAGGCCCGCGTTGTTAACAAATGGATATAACTCGAAGGGGCCGTCCAATGAAATCCGCTTTCGCGTTGAATATCCCGTATAAATTGAAAAGGGCGATATTGAGTAAAAATCGTGCCGGGATCCATTGAAGCACAATTATTCCGAGCGCTGGGGAGTGGAAAAATCACTAAGAAGAAAGCACTTAATCCATAAAAGATAAAGCTTAAGACAAGTAATGTTCTCCAAAAGCTAAAGTACCCATGTTTACGATACTGATAAACCGCCCAAGGGAGCGTCAGAAAGGATGCTAATACAAAACAAATGGATAAAGCAATGAAAACAGGCATTACATAGGCTTGCATTTCATTCTCCCTTTCTAGAAGCAGCTAGTCTTTAGTGTTTATATAAGTATTTCCAAAAGATTGATCTGGAATAAAAATCGATATTGACTTGGTGTTAACACCAAGTTGTACGATAATAGGGCAAACCAAGCGCTGCTGCAGAAAGAGGTGCCAACATGGGAGACACATATTCCATCAAACAAGTATCTAAACGAACCGGCTTGACTGAGGATGCCATTCGCCATTACGAGAAGATCGGTCTCCTTCCTCCTCCCGCAAGGAAAGATAATGGCCATCGTGTATATCACATAGAGGATGCCGAAATGATGGAACTCATCACATGCCTGAAGAAGACAGGAATGTCACTGGAGGATATGAAGGCCTATGTGCATCTTCCCTTTAAGGAAAATATTCAATCCGTTCCGGAGCTGAACGCCATGCTCCAGAATTACCGTCAGAAAATTACCGAGCAAATTTCGGACCTGCAGCGCATTCTGCGGTTCATCGACGACAAGTTGATCCATAATCAGTCCCTGCTAAATCCCGATAGGGCGACCAGCGAAGAATCTTAAGTATAGGAGAATGACACATGACACATAAAAGAAATCATCGAGTCGCCTTGATCACGGGCGCAAGCTCCGGCATTGGCTTGGAGCTAACCAAGCGATTGTTATCCGAAGGCTGGCAAGTCCTCGCTTTGATCCGTTCTGCCTTTCCATCCGGTGATTCCCTTGTACAAGACTGCATTATGTCGCAGCAGCTGAGAATATACACGGCCGATTTGTCGGATTTCACGGATCTCCAAACCTCGCTGAATCAGATCAAGAAACACGAGGAGCATATTGACCTGCTGTTTAATAACGCAGGTGTTTCCTTTGGCGAATTATCCTACTCCAAACAAGGGCGCGAGATGCATTTTGAAATAAACTCCGTGGTGCCTTATATCATCTTGATGGAAATGAAAGAGCTCCTAGCGAGAGGCAGCTCCAAAACGGTAATCAATACGTCCTCCAATGCGCTGCTGTATCTCAAACGGTTCGATTACACTACGTTGGCTTCCCCTACCGTGTTCAAAAAGCTGGTTGGACCTTACGCTGCGAGTAAATTAGCGCTATCGTTGTGGACTCAGGAGATCGCCAATTCCATACAGAAGGATGGCATTATGATCCGGAGTGTCTGTCCGGGAGCAAATAAAACAACCATCACCAACAACGCCGGAATGCCAAAATTTATGATCCCGATCCGCCACCTGTTCTTCTCTCATCCCAGTGAGGGAGCTTCACGTCTGTATGAAGCAGCGATAGGCAGTTCCCCACAATCGACGGGAGTCTTTCTCAACAAGGGGAAAGTAACGCCTTTGAAATTCTCGAGCCAAAGTACGGAGGTGCTTGGCATGGTAGAGCGGATCTATAGGCAGGAGTTTACCGCCCTTTCTTAAACCCATGCAGCAGAGTTAATGGTGTTCAACCCATCTCATGAAGGCCCTGTTAACGGGTTTGCTGCCATTCCTCGATGAAACGGATCGTGTTGCGTGCGTGATAATCAGCCAAATTTGAAGCAAATGCCTGATCCGGGAATCCACGGTGAAGCAGCTTCAAGCCGCCCGAGGTTAATGAGATATAGTGATGCAGACGGTAAAACAACATCCGATTCAGATCAAGCCCGTTTTTTTGCAAATATCGGTAATGCTTCCCGAATCGCAGCTCAAGAAACGTATGCTCATGCTCGATGTCAAAGTATTGCGCACCTTCAATATCAATGAGACAGGGCTCTAAACGGTCTGTAACCAGAATATGGTCAGGGCCCAACTCGCCGTGGATAAAGCCATAACGCCGACGGGAATCGATCCTGGATTCAAGCTCATGCAATATAGCGAGCAGCCTGTCGTGATTGTTCCGGATACTCTCGTTATGAAGGATGATGTAGGACAGCTGTTCCCTAGCATTTTCCAACTGCACAAGATGGCATCGCTCCCGTTGATTCCAGCTTTGATCAGGCTTACCATAGTTCTGTCTTTGGTTTGCATGCATGCGTGCGATCATGTTGCCCACCCGATCAAAGACCTCATCCCGAACCCGATGATCCGGATGCTGAAAGTAGGCTTCCGCCTTCTGTCCCTCCATATATTCGACTAATGCATAGTCAAACGGGTATCGCTCCCGTTCCGTGTGAAGATCATATAGAGCAGGCGTCGAAATACCATGCTCCTTTAACCATCTGTTATTGATTTCGAACGAATGCCCGCCAAAGGATCGTTCATGTACACTTTCGTTCCCTATTTCTTCCTGAAAATAATTCTTCGTCAAGTCCCACACATACAACACGCAGGAGAATCCGTTTTGACACTGGATCTTATAGACAACCTTTTGCGCCCCGCCATGCATCCTCGTGACATCCGCCACAACATAACCGGTACCCAAAACCTTTCCGACATACTCCTGTACATCTGTTTCATCGAGGTGACAAGTCCAACTCATGAGACCACGCTCCATTTCATTTGGTTTTGCCGGCTTCCCCACTCTATGGCATTTCCGGGCAAAAATATAGACTGTTTCTTTCGGCTCTGCTATGATGTTGAATAAGGTCTCGAATAAAATACCCATACGATGAATAGCCCTTGGACACCGGTCCAAGGGCTTTTGTGATAGTACCCGATTCATGCTCGCTATTGGAACGTTCCGCTATCCTTACGTGCCGCAGAAGGTTCGGTAAGGACGCGACAGCTCAGGCACGATAGCATATTCCGCTTGTTCCGGCGAATGCGCATATGGATCGGACAGCGCATGAAGCAGCTGCTCCATCACGCTGTAGTCCCCCTCCTGCTCCGCTGCTTCCAGCGCTTCCTCCACCCGATGGTTCCGGGGAATGACCGCAGGATTGCTGCTGCGCATTAATTGATGGGATTGTTCCTTCGATTCCTGCTGGCTGCCAAGTCTCGCCTGCCAGCGCTCATACCAGGAAGCCAATTCGGGTGTGCCGTTTAGAGGCGTATCCTCCAGCTTGTCAAACGTTAACGCACGGAAGGTATTGGTATAATCCGCCTGGTGATTTTTCATCATCTTGAGGAGGTCTTCGATCAGGGATTCGTCATCCTCCTCTTCTTGGAAGATCCCCAGCTTGGCTCTCATGCCTGCAAGCCACTGCTCGTGATACAGATCGGTAAAACTCCCAATCGCACCCTCGGCCAGCTTGACGGCCTGTTCCTCTTCTTCATGCAGCAGTGGCAGCAGGGATTCGGCCAATCTTGCGAGATTCCAAGCCGCAATATACGGCTGGTTCACATAGGCATAGCGGCCTTGTGAATCGATGGAGCTGAATACCGTATTCGGATCAAAGTTATCCATGAAGGCACAAGGGCCATAATCAATCGTTTCGCCGCTGAGGGTCATATTATCGGTGTTCATCACCCCATGGATAAATCCGACGAGCTGCCACTTGGCGATTAGAGCGGCCTGACGCTTGATGACCTCCTGAAGCAGGACGAGATAACGGTTGGCACTCTCACCAACGTCAGCCTCCGGGTAATGCCGCTGCAGGGTGTAGTCTGCCAGAATCCGCAGATCCTCGGTTGTACCCGCTCCCCTTACGTATTGAAATGTGCCCACTCTCACATGACTCGAGGCCACGCGGGTCAGAATCGCACCCGGCAGCTCCCTCTCACGAGTGACAGGCTGGCCGGTGGACACCACCGCGAGGCTGCGGGTAGTCGGTATCCCCAGCGCATGCATGGCCTCGCTGATGATATATTCGCGCAGCATCGGACCCAGAGCCGCCCGACCATCTCCTCCACGGGAGTACGGGGTCCGGCCCGAGCCTTTAAGCTGAATATCCATACGCTCATCCTGCGGCGTGATTTGTTCACCCAACAGAATCGCACGGCCGTCGCCCAGCATCGTAAAATAACCGAATTGGTGCCCGGCATAAGCCTGTGCGAGCGGTGATGCCCCCTCGGGTATCTCGTTGCCTGCGAGCATCGCTGCACCCTCTGGGCTCTTCAGCCCCTCGGCGTTTAAACCCAGAGATGCCGCCAACGGCTCATTAAGGATTATCAGCTCCGGTGAGCGCACAGGCGTGGGATCTTGTTTTGTAAAAAAGGACTCCGGCAGCTTGGCATAACTGTTCTCAAAGTTCCAACCTATATCGATCATGGCTTTCTTATTGGTCATGGGATCTCCTTCTTTAAGCAGTATGATGATGACAGTATCTACTTATTATTTAAACACAAGTCGCTCTTTGTAGGGTTTACTGAAGGAAATTTATTATTCGACTGTTTCAAAGGCCATATCCTTTCTGATATCTTAAAAAAAATCGCTGTCGAGAATGCCCCGACAGCGATGTTGACCGTACCCATCCAGATATTAATCCCGATTCGCCAGCTTCGCCAGCAACCGGATAATTTCGATATACAACCACACGAGTGTAACCAACAAACCGAAAGAGCCGTACCATTCCATATATTTGGGTGCACCTTGCTGTGCTCCCTCTTCGATAAAGTTAAAATCGAGTATGAAATTCAGGGCTGCAATAATGATGATGACAACCGAAATTCCGATGCCGATCGGGGTGCTGTCATGCAGGTAAGGCACCGCCACACCGAACATGCCCAGAACGAAGCTAAACAGGTATACAAGTGCAACGCCGATGGTTGCTGCGATAATACCCTTTTTGAAGCCTGCGGTTGCCCGGATCAGACCTGTTTTATAAGCGAGCAGCATACCGAGGAATATGCACATTGTCAGTAAAGCCGCTTGTAATGTAATTCCATAATACAGATATTCATAATGAGCCGATAATGCACCGAGGAAAAACCCCTCCACGATCGCATAGATCGGTGCCAAGTAAGGGGCTGCCTTCGGCACAAAGCTGATGATCAGTGCCAGAACAAAGCCGCCTATCGCTCCCCCGATCATGAACGGGAATACATCATACCCGTTAAAATACATAGCCCATGAAATGACCGCTGCCCCGATCAGCAGCGCGAGCAGCATGAACGATTTGTTCACCGTTCCGCCAATCGTCATCGTTTCCTGGCCGTTGTAATACCCACTCTTCTCAAATGTTTCTTCGTTTAGTGTCGGATTTCCACTGCGCCCTATCAATTAAATGCCTCCCTAACTTTCTTTTTTGTATCCATTTTAGCATAGGTTGGAATATTTTAGGATACGAAAAATATTGCATCATCATCCAAAATCATCGGGAGTACTAATATAACCCCCATCTTTATATATACAAAGAAAAAGCATCTCCCGCGGTAGGAGATGCTTCATTCATTTTATGCTTATGTTATTGTTCCAAGCCGCCAACGAAAGCCTCGAAATTCGCAGCAAGGCGGGTTATTTTGTAATCATTAGCCTTGTCCACATGGATGACTTCAGGCTCCCCGTCATTTCCGGATGAACGGTAGTCTAGCATCACGACCTCGGACTGGGAAGGACAATCGCAAATGACCACACCAATCTCAGGATATCCGCCATGCTCTATCATATAGCGGCTGCCCAAGCTTCCGCACAATGATTTTTTCTTCTCTCGTCCAATGCCCAAAATACCTGTAATTTCAATATAATCCTGGGCTCCATCTCCGATAGGAAACTTCCGGTTGCGGGGAATCCCGCCATTATGTAATTTCATTGCTTGGATATAAGAGGCGGGAAGTTTGAAGACCAGTGCTTCCTCCACGGACTCAATCAATTCATCCGTAGGCGGAGCCGACACGTATTGGTCAACCTCAAGCGCGCCATCATCCCAGAAATTCAGCACATTGGTGTCCGTATAAGACACCGCATTGGGTTCCTTAGCAGGTTGCGGAGCGGTTTTGTTCCGAATCCACTCCAGAAACTCCAACGTATCCTCGTCGCCGGGATCCAGGTGATCAGCCACTTCAAATGCTTTGCGAGCATCTTCATACCGCTCCAAATAGTAATAAGCAAGGCCTATGCGGTAATGCCATAAGGGATCGTCCTTGCCCTCTTCTTGAATGGCCAGGAATTGCTCAACCGCCTCTTCATAACGTTCAAGATTATTCAACGCTCTGCCCAAGTGACTGATCAGCACATAATCGCGATCTTCCGCAGGAATCTCCGTAATCGCATCTACGATCTCTTCAAATTCATCCTCTTCATGCCACTCTTCCAGCTGCTCTATTAGCTCCTCACTCATCGTTTCACGCCTCCCACACTAATCATCCTTTCTGAGATTATACCATTCCGGCATGTCACTCTCCAGCATAGTGAAGCTAGCGGTGCATACTATGCCCTTGTACGTGACTATGCTCTATTTGGATCTGCTTTACGATCCCTTCTGGTTAGAATGTATAAATTTCAATATCAAAACCAGATTCACAGTATAATAAATGAGCATACTGTAGATGTACGGTGAGAGCCGGTATATATAGGTATTCGAATATAGCGTAGAAGAGGTTGAAGATGAGTAAGAAACACTTTACGGATTATCAATTAAGCGAATCGATTGTTAAAGCGCTGAATAGCTTGGGCTATGAGACACCGACGGAGGTACAACAGGAAGTCATTCCGGTTGCGCTTGAGAAAAGGGACCTGGTGGTCAAATCACAAACAGGTAGCGGCAAAACAGCTGCTTATGGGATCCCGCTCTGCGAGCTAGTGGATTGGAATGAGAATAAGCCGCAGGCATTAATCCTGACGCCAACCCGCGAACTGGCGTTACAGGTCAACGAAGATATCACGAATATTGGGCGTTTTAAGCGGATCAAAGCAACACCTCTTTTTGGGAAACATCCTTTTCACATACAAAAAGCCGAGTTAAAGCAAAGAACGCACATGGTTGTGGGTACGCCGGGACGTGTGCTGGACCATATGGAACGCGGATCGCTCTCACTGGAGCGGATTGCTTATCTCGTCATTGACGAAGCGGATGAGATGCTGAATATGGGCTTTATTGAGCAGGTTCAGTCGATTATTCAACGGCTGCCGCGTGATAGGGTCACCATGTTATTCTCCGCTACGTTTCCTGAGGATGTGGCCAATTTGGCCCACAAATATATGAACCATCCTGCCCACATTGAGATTCAAGCAAGCGGTATAACAACTGCCACGATAGAACACGAGCTTATTCAGGTGATGGAGACGAGGAAACTCGCCCTTCTTCAGGATCTGCTCATTGTTGAGAGTCCGGAGAGCTGTATCGTGTTCTGCCGTACGCAAGAGCATGTGGATAATCTATTCAGATCATTGGCTGATCTTGGCTACCCATGTGATCGTATTCACGGTGGAATGGAGCAGGAAGAGCGTTTCGAGGTCATGAATGCGTTCAGAAGAGGGCAATTCCGTTACTTGATAGCGACGGATGTAGCCGCCAGAGGTATCGATATCACGAATATCACTCATGTGATTAATTACGATATCCCGCTTGAGAAGGAAAGCTATGTTCATCGCACGGGACGTACGGGACGAGCAGGCAAAACCGGTAAAGCGATTACTTTCGTCACACCAAGGGACGATAGAAGATTAGCCGACATTGAAGAGTATATTGGGTTTCCCATACCAGTAGTGAAATCTCCCTCCAAAGACCGTGCTGAAGATTATTGTTGGTTGATCATTACCGATCCTTCCGTAAATTATCTGGATTTGGTTGAGGAAGCCTTATGTTTTGGCTGGATTGACAGCACACGTAAAAAAATGGATGCCACGCATACAGCACAACGATTCTCACCCAGGAAGAAAAACAGCAACTGGTCAGAGCTCAATAAAGAGCGTGTCCGACGGTTAGAGCGATTAGGCCTCATGACTGAAGCAGGAAAGAAAGTACTGCCTGATATGAGGACCGAAGCTTTTGTAATTCAAGAATCTATATTGATGGAGTTGCAGCAGGATGAAGGGCTGTATCACAACTTCAAAGCCCTGCCAGAGCTGTATGTTAGAGTCAGGATCGACAACATCCAGTCCGTGCAGAGCGACGCAGATTTGTATCATACACGATTGGATAAATTTATAGAACATACTCGTATGAATAAAATGTATGGAAAATGGAATGATGATGGTCGTCTTTTAGGGAAGTAAACCTCCTCAAAGCCGAAACTATGCTTCACCTTCTATGTTACTTAACGCTCCAGCCCCAAAAGGAGCAGCGTAAGCTGCTCCTCATTCATCATGACCTCCCATTGCATCCACTTTTACACCACATACTCCGCCATAATCTGCTCAATATCGAATGGAGTAACCCCATTTTCCACCGAAAAGATCGTTTCCGCTTGATCCGCTGTGTCTACCGACTCTCCTCTTGCCTTGGCATGCAGTTTGAAAAGATCATACAGGTCAGGTTTCCGTAGGGTTGTCATGGCTTTGCCCATCAAAACCATCCCCTTCTGATTCCCTTCTACGTTGTTGTAGTAATGTGGATGTCTCGTCAGGGACAGATCGGTCCAGATAACCATGCGTTCCACCAAATCCAAGATAACAGGAATAGCGATCTGCGTATCTGCCGCGACATCGATTTTATTGGCTACCGTCGATGGCTCGAATATTTCACCGGAACCGGGTTTCTTGCGCATCATCCAGCCCACGAAGCACTCCGGCAGGTTGCAGTACGGTTGATTCGTAAACGAATGAAGAGTCGCTACAATATAACGCCCCCCATATTGGACGATGGATGGAATATGCAAATCAATGAACTCGCATGCTCCTTGAGGAGCCGACACGATATCTCCGCTGTGCACAGCCTTGTAATTGGATGACCGCAGATTCGTATAAGAGATATGCTCGACGTACTGCCAATCTTGATCATACATGACGGCGGACAAGTCAATATCCACACGGCCCGTAGGCTCCCCGTCAACGTGTCCTTCCTTCCACCAGCTGAAGAAACGAATGGTATCCCCTTCCGTCATCGGCACGCGGCTTCCCCGAACCAACGTATGCAGGGCTTTGCTTGCCGATCTCTGGGAGAACGGCACGTGATAGTCCTTCAAGCGCTCGTCGACATAGGCCTTTCCTAAGGGCGGCAGTGCGGCAAACCGCTGGATCAACGCCTGCTCGCATACCTGCACGATGTTCCGGCATGCCGCTTCATCAATCTGCGGGAGCGTATGGGGTGCGGCAAAGGCTTTCGCCACATTTCCTTTTGGAAAAAAGACGCGCAGCTCTTGAGGCTCACGGCGGCGGGCAAAATGGTCCTTCACTTGCAGCAATACCGGCGTCGATACTTGTCTCGCGACTTCGCCAAAGGCCAGTGCAACATACTCCGTATGTTCGGTGGATCGCAATAACTGATCCAATCTGCGGGCAAATTCCCCCGGACGCTGCATCAACAGATCAATCAAATTCCAGACCTGGTTGTACTGAAAAGCAAGCTCCACACTCCCGTTATACGTGGTAAAGGGTTTACGATTACGTAAAATATCAAAAGCTTCCTCGCAGCGTATATACCGATGCTTATATTCGGATGGATGCAGAATTTCACCCAAACGAATCCAGCGGTCCTTAAATCTGAGCATATCCTCCGTTATCGGATGGCAGCGTTCCAGCAATCCCAGAAGAAGTCGCCTTTCACGCCGCTTAAATTTGCGAAACCGCGTGGCTTCCGCCAGACTGACATCTCCGTCTGACCACGCCACTGCCAGACGAAGGACATCGGTTGCGGTTTTGAAATAACGCCCGATCAGCTCGACATTCCCCTTGTCATGCTTCATTAATGAGGCTGCCACGAATCCCGCATTCTCCTTGAATGGAATCTCGGAAGGAAGAATGGCCTCCAGTTCATCGGGATTTGCATGCTCGATAACGGTCTCAATATCCTCTTTATCTGTTTGGGAGATGGAGCCTTTAGCCTGGATAAGCTGACGTATCGTGGCATAGAAGTCCGCTTTGCTCCCCAGGTCAATAACCTTCAGTTTGACTTCGTCCTGCAGCGGAGGTCTCTCCTCAAGCTCATACTCAGGCAAATCCCATGTAAGATAATGATAGATGGCATTCAGATAGAGCTCCGCATCTTCCTCATCCATCACCTGTTTCGGGAAAGCAGGATACATCGGCTCATATTTCACATGCGCACCTACCAGCACCCTTAAATCATTAATGAGTGGTTGATAAAGCGCCTCAAACTGCTCCTCGGATAAGGTACGGATCGCGTGTAATAGTGGATATGAGAACGCAAATCCAAGGTGTTCGATGTTTTTTATGGCCGTCGCCAAATAAGCTTTCGAGAGCCGACCCGGCCCTTGGCCTTCGCTTACAATCAATTTGTTCGCTCTTCGCAAATAAATGGTATTCATCATCATAAAAGAGTCCAGGAGAGCCATATCCCTAATGTCATTAAAGGATAATAGAAGGAAGGAATATGATAGCCTGGACGCCTCCTCTCTTGAATAAAACTCCTTCAGGAAAGCTGCGACCCTAGGTTCTCCAATTGAAATAGAAGGAAGGATCACAATAGCCTGAAGGCCAATGGTTCAAAGTCCAAGACCTCAAATCTTTGATGAACCCATCATCCCATACCCGATAGCCGGCCAACAGGGCGAAAGTATTACGACTTTGGAAAATGAGGAATGATTTCACTCTCATTCGTGATAAAAAAAGCGACGGCCGCAGGTCCCGGCAATCGCTTTTTGGGTAAATTGTTATTTATATTTATGAGAACTGCCAGAAGCCCGCTATCAGGTCCTGAACGTCATTCGTGGTGATTTTGGCGTAAATATACAGAGCTCCAAAACCAAAAGGATAACTGCTGTCCTCTCGGAGCAGCGTCTCGGGATAACCTTCCTCGTCTACCTGCAACAAAAAGGAGAACCCTTCCTCCCTCAGCCTCTCCGAATAATAATCTTCATCTTGAACCAGTCTCGGACTCCCGCCGAATTTGACCAGGAAAGACTGATCGATCGACTGGAAGTCGCTGCATGACTCTGGATGCGAAATAAGATGTTTGATTAGGCCCGGGTGCGCAAAATGATCGTTCAAGCTCTCGTCGGTCATCGGATGCTCCATCACCTTGATTGAGCAATCGGGGTATTGATTGTGCTCCACGTATTCCTCATAGTCATTAGGGATGAAAATGGAGATCATAGATGCTGGCTTGAACGGATGAACGAGACTTAAATAAAAGTAATAGTTCTGGTCGCCATCATGGATCGTATCCGCTTTGTCGTCGAAATAGGCCGGGGCATTGCCGCCGATCCAGCCCGCGGCATGTTCGGATGAACATGGGCTTGCGGAATAAAGTATACTTTCTGTTCTCTCTTCTAAAATGCTCCTGAAATGATTCATAGCCATTTTCCTGAATCCCTGACGTTTACGGATTCATCCCCTTTCTAAGTATTGCTGGATCTAAGCGTCACGAAACTAAATGGCAGGCTATCCACACAGTGGTAAGAACCGTCATCCCGATCGTAAATATCCCCGCCTTTCAAAAAAGCAACTTTATCGAAGTAAAGCATATGACGATAGACAATGAGTTTAAATTTGAGGTTGCAGGTGCCTCCGACTTTTCTCTCGATTATATCCGTCAGTGCAAAGAAGTCGATATACCCGATTTCATATTCATTCTGCGATAGCTCAAGCCGCAACTGGTCTCCTGTCAGAAAGCGAACGAGTTCATCGGTCAATTTATATTTTTTCAGCGCATACTTCTTGTTCTCTAAACTATGATATTCAGCCGGCTCCAGCGATTTCAAATAGTACGCCAAGGCGGTATCTTTATTACTCACAGCAATCGTATAAGGTCGTTCCCCGTCTTTTTCTGCTATCGTCACGTCCGCGTCTCGCTCAATTAAATGCTTAACCATGGCAAGATTCCCCATCCGCGCAGCAATCGTTAACGGAGTCGCTCGATAAGGATAGACCATATCGGGCTGATTATAATTGATGTCCACCCCATAATCGAGTAGATAATCGAGGGTCTTATAATCATGGTCCGACACGGCTTGGCGCAGTACAACGCTGCCATGCAGCTTGATATCCAACCCCAACTCATGAATGAGCGGATCTTATCCACTTCGGCGCCACGACAGCTACCTTGGTGCCGATACGATGTACATGATCACTCCTCCTGTTTTCTTCTATTATTCCACAATTTTTAAATCATGACGAGAGCCCCATCTCACACCACCCTTTCCCAACATTTATGACACGTGTCATACGGATCTCTTTACAGGTGTGAATGTTGCGCCGGTCGGATCGTTCCTACAATAGTGACAAGAGAACTTAGAAGAAAGAAGGAATGGGAGATGGAACAACGAAAGGACAGAATCCGCCTGCTGGATATTTTGCGGGGCTTCGCGATCCTGGGAACGCTCGGGACGAATATTTGGATTTTTGCGCATGCGGGGGACCTCAGCTACATTACCACCTTTGATCATTCCGGTTGGTGGGGAGCGAATGACTTACTTCGCATGATCGTCTTATTTCTGGTGAACGGGAAACTGCTCGGACTGCTGACTATCATGTTCGGCGTCGGTCTGGAAATGAAGTATCGGCAGGCCAAGCGCAAGGGAAAGCCGTGGCCTGGCGTTTATTTGTGGGCCGTCCTGTTTCTGGTCTTCGAAGGCCTGCTGCATTTTATATTGGTCATGGAGTATGACATCTTAATGAGCTATGGAGTAACCGCCATCATTGCAGCCTTCATCGTAAAGGGCGGCGACCGGCTCATCGCACGTACGATGAACGTAATCGGCAGCGTCTTAGCTATTGCGATTCTGGCCCTCGCGGGACTAATGCTGGCGAGCGGCGCAAGCGGATCGTTGGGCAGCTTTGACGATGTTGTTGCCCTTTATCAGGAAGGCACCTGGATGGAGCAAGTCCAATATCGGCTGGCGAACTTCCTTCCGCTGCGAATGGAAGCCATCCTGGTGATACCGACTAACGTGTTTCTGTTCCTGCTCGGGATTCGCTTCATGCGCTCAGGCGTATTCTCCCCGGACGAGAACGGCAAAAGCCTGCGGAAAAGGCTATTTAGGCTGGGGATATATGTGGGCGTACCGCTCAACCTGCTTATTTTTGTGCCTGGCGGCGCTTTCGATCTGCCGGTGCGCTATTTATTCGCCCCGCTGATGTCCATGGGGTATATAGCAATTTTGGCGAGAATGATACAATATACGAAGTTGGAATGGCTGTGGCGCCTTCTGGAGAATGCCGGAAAAATGTCGCTGAGCTGCTACGTGCTCCAAAATCTCATGGCATCCGCGGTATTCTACGGCTGGGGCTTGGGCCTTGCCGGCGAGCTGAATTCGACTGCCATTATCGCCGTCTGGCTGGTAATCTCCGCGTTTCAGCTGGGCATGGCATCCCTGTGGCTTCGCGGCTTCAAGCTGGGACCCATGGAAAGCGTCCGTAAACAGGCGGTAGGTTTCTTCGAATCAAGATAGCCGAATTGGAGGCTTAGATATGTTCTATAAGCTGTATCCGAGGGACCAGATTAAAAGTTATTTGCTCATCGATGTCGTACTGACCGTATTCTTATGCTACCAGGTGTTTCGTTCGGATACGGCGCTGGGACTGTGGGGCAGCCTCTTGCTGCTCCTGCTGTTCCTTGTTTCGTTCTATATCGCGCTGTGGCGCCGGGACGGCTGGCTGCTCGCTGCCGTGCTGACAGGCCTGTTCGCCATTGGCGTACTCGCGGTATATACGGGGCCGACCACCCTGATGTTCGGGATTATTTTTGCCGACTTGCTGGGCCGGTCCAAGTCCAAGGTGCATATCGCCATCGGCAGCGGGGCCATTGCCCTATCATTCCTGCTCGTGTTCGTTTTCCGAAAGGACCCCCTGCTTGAAACGTCCAATGCCATTTACCTTCCGATCATGATCATTCAATCGGTATATCCGATCGTCATCTACATTAAGGAGAAAGCGAAAAGCCTTCAGGGGGAGCTGGATGAAGCCAACGAGCAGATTGCAAAGTATATCCAGCAGGAGGAGCGGCAGCGTATCGCCAGGGATCTCCACGATACCTTGGGACAGACCCTCATGATGATCAAAATGAAGAGCGAGCTGGCAACGAAATGGGTGGATAAGGATGCTGCCCAAGCCAAGCGAGAGCTAAGCGAGATTCTCGATACCACCCGAACGGCCCTGAAGCAAGTAAGGGAGCTGGTATCCGATATGAAGTTCATCTCGCTGGCAAGCGAGCTGGAGCATTCGGCTAAACTGCTGCATACAGCAGGAATTTCGCTGAGCATCGAGAATCCGGAGAAACTCCCGCTGTTATCCAGCGTGGAGGAAACGATGCTTGCGCTCTGCGTCCGGGAAGCCATGACCAATATCATCAAGCATAGCCGTGCCAAGCGGTGCACGATCAGACTAGAAACGAAGGACCATGCCTTCGGAATCCAAATCGCGGATGACGGCGTAGGGCTGGCGGGGAACGGCGACGGAAACGGCATCCCGTCGATCATGGAGCGGATGAAGACGCTTGGCGGCTCTTTCGCCATCGCCCCATCGCCTGAGGGAGGCACCAGGGTATCCTTGAATCTCCCGCTTCGCCGGCATGAAAAGGAGGACGCTTCATGATTCGAATCGTTATTGCGGAAGATCAGAAAATGCTTCGCGGTGCATTCGCCTCATTGCTTCATTTCGAAGATGACATCGAGGTCGTTGCCGAGGTGCCCGACGGGCAGCGAGCCTGGGACGCGATCCGGCAGCATCAGCCTGACGTGTGCCTGCTCGACATCGAGATGCCTCATATCAGCGGCCTGGAATTGGCCGAATCCATACGACAAGCAGGTCTGCCCTGCAAAATCATGATCGTTACAACCTTTGCGCGCCCGGGTTATTTGCAAAAAGCAATGGATGCTCAAGTAGAGGGATATCTGTTAAAGGATGAGCCGATCGATTTCCTGATCGAATCCATTCGGCGGGTCATGAAGGGCGAGCGGATTGTGAGCACCGATCTGGCGGCCGCGCTCTTCATGAAGGAGGAGAATCCGCTCAGCGAACGGGAAATCGAAATGCTTCGCTTAACCAAGGAAGGCATGACCACCGGCGACATCAGCAAAGCCCTGTTCCTGACGAGAGGCACCGTTCGCAACTACCTCTCCTCCGCCATACAGAAGCTGGAGGCGGATTCCCGGCAGCAGGCCGTGGCGATCGCCGAGGAGAAAGGGTGGCTGTAAACATCCTCGGACACAGCTCAAATGGTACCGATAAGCATGCTCCCGCTATTGCAGCGCTGCTGTTTTTGCTTGAACCCCGTAGCGTTATGTAAGTCAGCGAAAAGCTCGAAAGGTAATAAAGTATACATTCTTTAGATAAAAAAACAACGCAGCCTCATTAGCTGCGTTCAGGCTGTCGAGAAAGTCTCGACAGCTATTTTTTTGTGTATTTAGTTCAACACGACACCGCGTTAATATTATATAATATTAGTAAATAAACCGTTCGGAAGGGTGTTAAATATGTTGCGTTCTAACCGAGAAAAACAGCAGGCTTACGAGTTTGTTTCGATTGAAGAATTGGTTCCTCAAGATCATCTGCTCCGTAAAGTGGACAAGTATATCGATTTCTCTTTCATCGACGAAAAGGTCCGTCCGCTTTACTGTGCTGATAATGGGCGACCAGCCATCGATCCTGTCGTGTTATTTAAGATGATTTTCCTCGGTTATTTTTACGGCATTCGTTCAGAGCGTCAACTGGAACGCGAGATTCAGACGAATCTGGCATACCGTTGGTTTCTTGGTTTGGGATTGACAGACAAAGTTCCGGACCATACCACCATTAGCTGGAACCGACGGACTCGTTTCAAAGACACTAATATCTTTCAAGATATCTTCGATGAGATTGTGCTGCAGGCAATCGAGCATCGCATGGTCGGCGGACGAGTCCTGGTTTCGGATTCCACGCATGTGAAGGCCAATGCGAACAAACACCAGTACACCAAGCAGCAGGTTCTACAAAACACACGAGATTACATGGACGAACTCAATGGCGCAGTAGAAGCCGACCGGAAGGCGCATGGAAAAAAGCTTTAAAACCCAGAGAGGATGTGGTCGAGAAGAAAGAAATCAAGGTGAGCAAAACCGACCCGGATAGCGGTTATATGATTCGCGACGGGAAACCGGAAGGATTCTTTTATTTAGATCACCGGACCGTTGATTTGAAGTACAATCTGATTACCGATGTCCACGTCACGCCGGGAAACGTCCATGATTCTGTACCGTATTTGTCGCGTTTGGATCGCCAACGAGAGCGATTTGGTTTTGAAGTTGAAGCCGTTGCCCTGGATTCAGGCTATTTAACAACCCCCATCTGCAAAGGATTGCAGGAACGGGGGATCTTTGGAGTGATTGCTCACCGGAGATTTCATCCGACCCAAGGCTTATTTCCGAAGTGGAAGTTTACCTATGATGCCGAGCGTAACCGTTATATTTGTCCGCTCCAGCATGAATTGTTGTATCGCACCACGAATCGAGAAGGATACCGGCAATATGCCTCCGATCCGAAACACTGCAAGACTTGCCCGATGCTGGAGCAATGTACCCGTTCACGGAATCACCGCAAGGTCGTCACGCGCCATGTCTGGGAAGACAGCAAGGAATGGGTGCGAAACAACCGGCTCAGTCGATCCGGCAAGTATTTATACCGAAAACGAAAAGAAACGATTGAGCGAAGCTTCGCGGATGCCAAAGAGCTCCATGGGTTTCGCTATTGCCGGTTGCGCGGGTTGCAAAACGTCAGGGAACAAGCTCTGATGACAGCAACCGTGCAGAATATGAAGAAGATGGCGATCCACTTGGATCGCCTGGAAAACAGGGGGTAATCCCCCATTTCCCCTCTTGAATTGACCACTTAAAAAGGGAGAAACCCTGTACTTTGAAAAAAGTGCAGGGTTTCTCGACAATCTGAACGCAGCCTCATTAGCTGCGTTGTTTTTTATTGAGTACACACTTACAAAAGCAATGCGAGTCTGTGTCCCAATCTATCCATCTTCCCCGACCGGGTAAGCATAGAAAATATAACGCTCCGGCGCATTTCCTACAAAGCGAAACGGATAGCAGGTCGAAATGACCAGCACCTCGGTTCCCATAGAACGAATCACCGATGTATCGTCTTTATCTACAATATCCGTACTTTTAATCTCATATTCAAAGGTACCGTAAGGTAGCTTTACGATAAAATGATCCCCTACCGACAACTTGTCGAAATCCCGAAAAACGGTGTCCCGGTGCCCAGACAGCAAAATCTGCTCGTTATCCATTGGAAAAGCGGTACCGCTGTAATGCCCGACGCCTCTCTCGAGCATCTCTTCATCCGTACCTTCGATGATCGGAAGTTCTGCTTCCAGCTTTGGGATTTGAAGCATTCCGATCACATCGTTCGGTTTTGGATCGAACTTGGATTTGTCGATCACTTGATCACGATAGGATATAGGATCCGCACGCCGTTCTTTCGAAGCATCTATTGTATTTGACTGGCGAATCAGTTCGTTTGCTTCCGCCATAGCTTCCTTCAAGTTTGCCTGGTGTTCGACATACTGAATGACAGCGAAAGTCACGATCCCCATACCTGCGAGCAGCAACAGCATACCTACTATTCTTCGCATGTTCTCTCCTTCCAGTCTGCATTAATATATCAATTGATGACTGCCGGATAGCCAATAAGAGTTTGATTATCCTCTATATTTTTACAATGTTATCTTACTGTTTCTTATCTATAAAATCCAGCTGAAGGCCATACTTCTGCTGCACAATAAGCCAAAAGTAATATGTCCCCCCTGCAGGATTTCCCCCTCTCTGTACTAAGGATTTGCTCCACCTGAATCTATATTAGGTTGGGGCTTCGTCCAATTGCTAACCTCCCACTGGAAACGCAATTCCAGCGTTATCTATTGAAGTCATACGGTGACCAACAGCCTAAACAAACTGCCTATTTAAGCACGGCAACATTGTAGTTTTTTGTCGAATCATGGTATGGGCCAAACGTCCATTTTTTGCTGGTTATATATGGTACCACGGGAATATTGTCGATAAATGGTTGCTAGCTTATACTTGACGGGAAATTGTATAAATTTGGAGGTGAAAAGGAGTGGTGCCGGAAACAGGAGATGAGCATATCGCACTAAAGCTCCGGTGATCCGAAAACATAACGATTGGAGGGAGACAAAATTGCATTCTACCCGCTCGGCAGGAAAAACCGTATTGAAACGGATTTTCATTCAATTTTCCATCTTATTAGTTATTCTTGGCGGGTTACAGCCTGTAATGACAGTACCTGTGGAGGCTGCAGGAGGAATAACCATTAATGGCACCGATTCCTATGCAACGGTTAGGGCTGCCGATGGCACCTCATGGTTGTACCAATTTGACGGCCAGTCGCTATCGGGAACCCCGATCGGGACAGTACCTCTGAACTCCGTTTTCGATGGGATTGGTTTAGATCGAAATCAAGGTGTTTTTTATGGACTTAGGTACAGTACCGGAGAGATCCATAAAATTATGCCGGATGGAACCAGTACCCTGGCGGCAACGAACTCCGGGTGGACGGTAGTCGGTGCCGGAGGGGTTAGCCCAGACGGTTCAACGTTCACCTATAATGTTCAAAGGGACGTCTCGGGGACCATTGAGCGCGAGATTCGGAATCTCGATTTGAGCTCTGGACAGATAACCACGCTTACAAGTTTAGATACGGATATACGGGATCTCGTATACGATCAGGAAGGAAATATCTATTATATTCAGACTGGTGACGAATCCTTTGTCAGACTTAATCCGAAAACACTGGATAAGCACGCGCTCGGTGAGTTTAGGCTTTCGGACGGAACGAATCCGATCACTTGGGGCAGCGGCATCAGTATTTTACCGGATGGGAAATTGCTGATTTCGGATGCATCAGGGGCCATGTATATTGGAAATCCTGAAAATAACCTTTTGACATTAATTGGGCAGGTTCCGGATATTAAT
This sequence comes from Paenibacillus sp. FSL W7-1332, assembly GCF_037969785.1. NCBI lineage: Bacteria > Bacillati > Bacillota > Bacilli > Caryophanales > Paenibacillaceae > Paenibacillus > Paenibacillus sp. FSL W7-1332. Next base: position 7,332,254 of record NZ_CP150209.1, read on the forward strand.
TTGCTCTGGGATCTTACGTCAGGAGCTTATCCTACATATACACCGAAACTGACCGTTGAAAAATGGATTAACGGTACTGAAAAGAGCAATGAGATTTCACCCGGGCAAGAATATTCATACTCGCTGAGAGTAATAAACAGCGGAAATGTATCGGCGAGCGGAGCCGTTCTAAAAGATCAGCTGCCAGACGATACGGAATATGTAGCGGACAGCACGACTTTGAATGGCAAAGCAGTCGCTGATCTTAACGGAACAAGTCCTTTATTTGCAAATGAAGGCATGTCGGTTAAGTCGCCTAATCCGTCTGCCATGAACGGTTCCCTATTGGTTGGGGAAGACGGGGCTGCCGTTGTTACATTCCGCGTGAAAGCCAAGGACAATACAGCGGTTGGCACCAAGATCACAAATACAGCCACCGTGTCTTCAAATGAATCGGGAACCATTCAATCCGATGAAGTCGTTTCGACGGTTACGACCGGAACAACTCCTCCAGCCACGTGCCCAGCGCCGGTAGCGTTGATCAATGGCAGCTTTGAGGAGCCGGTGTATGCGGCTAACGATCCCAGATTCCCGGCCGGCCCAGGCTATTTTTCGGTCCAAGGTCAATACGTACCCGGCTGGAAGACAACCGATTCTACGGGATCCTTCGAAATATTTAACAAAGGTTTAATGGATCAAATCCAGCCTGGTTCTCCTAACGATCAACAAGGCCTTAAGAATGCTGTTCCCCATGGGAAACAAATGGCGGAATTGAATAGCAAAGAGCCTGCACAGCTATATCAGGATGTGAAGACGACTCCCGGGCAAACGATCTATTGGAGGATAGCGCATAAAGGAAGACTCGGCGTGGATACCATGGCTGTCAAAATAGGCTCGGCCAATGTGGATCCGAAGGTTCTTCCGATTGTCGACCAACTAACGACGGGTAAGGACGCTTGGAAATATTATACCGGTACCTACGTCGTTCCGACCGGCCAAACGATGACACGCTTTGGGTTCGAAGCCGTCTCATCCACGGGCGGCAACCCGGCAGCAGGTAACTTCATCGATGATATTTTCCTCGGAACAGAACCTTGCGTCATTGCAGATAAAACAGTATCTCCACAGGGAGAGGCATCTGCCGGTCAAGAATTAACGTATGATGTGACGGTTAAGAACAACGGCGGCGACGCCGCAGCAAATGTAATTTTTGAAGACAGCATTCCTGTTGGAACTGAATTTGTTCAAGGCTCTATTGTGGTGGATGGCCAACCGGTTAACGACTCCCACTATGATAGCAGCAGCGACATGATCGTGATCGATTTGGGTGAGGTGCCGAATGCCGCCCAATTGCCTCAAGGAAAAACCATTCAATTTAAGGTGAAGGTGTTATCCGGTTATGGGGGCATCATCACAAAGAATCAGGCCATTATCAAATATGAAAACCTTTTGACAAACAAATCAGAAGAGGTAGCTACAAATGAAGTGAGTACGTCAATAACCGGCGAAGCCAATGTGTGCCCGGCTCCGGTAGCGATGATTAACGGCAGTTTTGAGCAAGGCGCTGTCAAAGGATCTGCTGTTAATACGTCCGGGCTTTACTATTATGAATCCGAAGTACCTGGATGGAAGACCACGGACGATGCTAACGGTTATCCAGTCATTGAGCTATGGGACTGGGCACGAAATAATCCTTCGGTTGTAAAGAACTGGCCGGCTCCCCCTGATGGCGGGAAATGGGCAGAACTCAATGCTTTCGAAAACGGGATGCTGTATCAGGATGTGAAGACAACCCCTGGGCAAACCATATATTGGCGCCTATCCCATATGGGGCGGAATGGGGTTGACACGATGCAGCTTCGTATTGGGGCAGCAACGGCTAACCCTTACGATGCCGAAGTCCAACGACAAATGACGGATGATAAAACCGCGTGGGGTACCTATACGGGTACTTATAAAGTCCCTGCTGGGCAAAAGGTCACTCGCTTCGGCTTTGAGGCGGTGAGCACAGCAAGCGCGAGCATAGGTGCAGGCAACTTCATCGATGACATCTTCCTTGGCACGGCACCGTGTGTAACGGCCAACAAGACCGCATCTCCACAAGAAGTGAGTGCCGGCGATGAAGTAACCTACGCGATTCAGATCAAGAACGAAGGCGGAGACATCGCAGCCGATGCAAGTGTGACGGATCTGATTCCTGCAGGAACGGAATACGTCCCTGGTTCCATGAAATTGATCCAAGGCTCGACCACCAAGGACCTGACGGATGCGGACGATGCCGACGAAGGTCGCCTTGAAGGCAGCCAGGTCAGCATTAAGTTAGGCGATTTAGCGAATACGAGCCAATTGGCAGATGGCGTTACCGTGCAATTTAAAGTCAAGGTCTTAGCGAACGCTGCCAATCAGCAAATTAAAAACAAAGCGCTAATCAGCTACGACAACTTATTAACAGGCGACACGGAAGAGAAGGAAACGAACGAAACCACAACACCGGTCCGTCTCAATCCTCCTGTTCTGGAGTCCGACAAATCGGCAGTCCTTCAAACCAAGGCCGCTGGAAACACGGACCCTGACCATCCTGAACCAGGCGATACGCTGCGGTACACGATTCAGGCACGGAATACGGTCCTTAACAGCTTCGTCAGCAGTTTGGTCATCTCCGACGATCTGCCGGCTGGACTGCAATATGTACCGGGCAGCCTGAAGGTAGACGGCGTCTCCGTCACGGATGACGAGAGCGATCAAGACGGTGGTCTGTATAATGGCGACCAGGTAGTCGGCCTTTTCGGGGATATCACGGATACCGAGTGGCACACGCTTGAATTCGAAGCGGTCATTGCGACGGGCCAAGCCGGCAAGAATATTCGCAATACCGCCGTCGCCGGCGGCGAGAATGTAAGCACGCCGAGCAATGCCGAGGAAGTTGTTCAGGTCTATCCGCGCCATCCGGTTGTGGAATCGGAGAAGATCGCCGAAAACCTGGATACGGGTAAAACCCATTTTGAAGTCGGGGATACGGTGGTCTACACCATTCGGGCAAGAACGGTGACGGAAGATTCGTATATCTCGAATTTGAAGATTACGGATACGCTGCCGGAAGGACTGGAATACGTGCCGAACACCCTAACCGTGGACGGCAAAACCGCCACCGATGAGGAAGGCGACGATAACGGTCATTATGTCACCGGGGATGTATACGGTGTAACCGGCGCGGTGTATGGCGGATTCGGCGACATCTGGGATAAGGAGTGGCATGTGCTTCAATTCCATGCGACGATCCAAACCGGACAAGCCGGCAAGGATATTCGAAATATTGCCGACGTCAGCGGCGACAATTTCGACGAGCCAAGTAGGCCGGAAGAAGAAGTCAAGGTCTATCCGCGAGAGCCGATTGTCGTATCCGAGAAGTCCGCAACAAATCTTGAAGCGGGCAAGGATACGTTTGAAGTCGGAGATACGGTTACCTATGTGATCCGGACAAGAACGGTAATAGAGGACACGTACATGGCCAATCTGGCCATCACCGATACGCTGCCGGCTGGTCTGGAATATATTCCGGGCAGCTTGAAGGTCGACGGCGTTTCGGTAACCGATGACAAGGATAGCGACCAAGGCCACTATGCCTCAGGTCGGGTAGTCGGTAACGTCGGGGATGTATGGGATACGAAATGGCATACGCTCGAGTTCCGGGCGAAAATCGTAGCAAACGCAGGGGAATCGATCCGAAATACCGGAGAGATTACCGGAGACAACATCGATCAGCCAAGCCGTCCAACGGATGAGATTGTGGTTGAGGAAGGCGATACGCCGCCGGTGGACCCACCGGTTGATCCGCCAGTCGACCCACCAGTCAATCCGCCGGTAGATCCGGATCCACCAGTTACACCGCCTGTAACACCACCGACTCCGCCTTCCCCAGTCATCGAGTCACGGAAGACATCGCGGGATCTAAGTGGTGGCATCATCGGGGTTGGCGATAAGATGGAGTATACAATCTCCGCACGCAATACCGTTGCCGGCAGCTATGTATCGAACCTTGTGATTGCCGATATCCTGCCGGAAGGACTGGCATATGTAGCAGGCAGCCTGAAGGTGGACGGTATTTCCGTAACCGATAACTCTGATGGCGACAAAGGTCAATATGTTAACGGCAAAGTGAGCGGTAACTTTGGACGGATTGCTGATACCGAATGGCATACGATTACGTTCCAGGCAACCATCAAGGCGGGACAAGCCGGCAAATCGATCGTTAACATCGGTGAAGTCACAGGGGATAATGTGACAAGTCCGGAGAAGCCATCAAATGTCATCGAAGTGACAGACAACGAGAACAATGGTGGAAATACTACGAACCCGGGTGGAACGGGAGATTCCGATGAAGACTCGAATGGAGATTCGAACGAAGACCCGAATGGAAACTCGAACGAAGATTCCAACGGGAACCCGAATGAAGACTCGAATGGAGACTCCAACGGGGATTCGAATACAGGGGCACAAACACCGGAAGATCATGACGATTCAACATTAGGCGTATCGGATTCGACTCCACGAGATCCGGCTGAGTCCGGAGATCCGGCAACGAACGAGCCTAACGGAAATAAATTACCGAATACGGCTACGAATATGTACAGCTACATGTTAGCCGGAGCTATTATGCTTCTTGCAGGATTGCTTTTGTTAAGAAAAAGAAGAAAAGTATAAACTGCCAACAGCTGCCCCCCAAGTGAAGACGACTTGGGGGGCAGCTGTTATTTTGAGGCGATTTTCCTTAAATGAGCTGAAACGCCCATCCTCTACGCAAACGACTCTCCCATATTTAAACCATTTTTAAACGGAACTGCCCGTTCGTTTTAACCTTGATCCGTTACGATTAAAAGAAACTGGAGCAATAAGGGAGAGAACGTATGCGAGTATTGGAAATGTTGTTGATAACATCCAGCGTTTTGGTGCTGATGGTCTTACTATTTCGTAACACAATCAACCGGATGACAGGGGCTATAGCCGGCGTCGCTTGTGGCTCACTGTTAGCAGCGCAACTGCTGTTTGAGGGCTATAGGTGGCAGATGATTCCAGCCTATATCGCTGCTTTGCTCCTCACCTTCGTCTTATTTAGACGCAAAAAGGTAGGAAAACCGCTTCGTTATAGGATATTGGCTCTATCCGTTGTTTTGCTGGGCGTATCGGTTGCCTTATCGGTATTGCTGCCGGTCTTTCATTTACCCAAGCCTTCAGGCGAGTTCAGTGTGGGAACGGAAACGTTCCATTTTATCGATGCCGACCGGGAAGAAACGTTTACCGAGCAGCAGGGCGACAAGCGAGAGCTGGTCGTTCAGGTATGGTACCCTGCTGCGGAATCTGGACGGAGCGCCGAGAAAAATTCGGTGTTCCCTAAGGACAGAGGGCTCTTCCATGCCTATATGCAAGCTTATTCCGGATATCTGGGCCTTCCCGCTCCCGCCCTCGACTACTGGAAATACAGCAAGGCCAATACATCTATACATGCAGATTTGCATCCCGCGGACAATCCGTATCCAGTGGTACTGCTGTCACACGGCATGGGGGTCGGCAGAATTTTGCATACGTCGCAGGCTGAACATCTTGCCAGCCACGGCTATATCGTATTCGCAGTCGATCATACTTATAGTACCGTTATGACCGCATTTCCGGACGGACGCATGACCGGATTCCTTACGGAGCAGTCTCAAGAGCGATTATTTGAAGACAGCCGCGCCATTTTAGATGTGTGGAACAAGGATGCAGCATTTATTGTGGATCAGCTAGAGAAGCTGCACTCAGGGGCCGTCGCCAGCAAATTCGAAGGAATGCTGGATATGGACAACATCGGGATGCTGGGTCATTCCTTCGGTGGAGCAGCAGCTTTTGAAGCCGTTTATTCCAACCCGCGAATCAAGGCCGGCGTGAATATGGATGGCACGTTGTTCATAACGAAGAACCGTGACGACATGAAGAAACCGTTTATGTTCATGGAATCCGAAGATTTTAAGAATGTGAACGAGCAGCAGGCGAAGTACCGCAAAACACCGGCCACGGATGCTGAGCTCAAGGAGCTCCGGTTAACGAGAGAACAATTTGACACCATACTGGCGAATCGGGAAGCGGAACTGAAGCTGATGGACCGTTTATCGCAGCAAGGGTATGGACGAACCATTTATATTGAAGGAGCCGGACATTATAACTTCACCGATCTCCAGCTTTACTCTCCGCTTATCGGACTGACTGGCATGACCGGAAGCTTGAATGGAGTAAGGGGCGCAGAAATCGTCAATCGCTATCTTTTGGAGTTTTTCAACCAGCATTTACGCGGAATCGAGAGTAAGCTTCTAGCCGGTCCCACGGAGGAGTATCCGGAAGTGAAATATCCGAGCTCGGTTTTTCCAGGTGAATAGATTGAAAGAGAAACGCTCTTCGTATACCGAAGGGCGTTTCTTTATGGGTTTAGCTTTTAACAACCATCTTTCCCTCACATCATTCGTCTGGAATTTCATTAATATGAGCCATTCATGCAAAATACAACAGCCGATGTAGAGTTCTTGTAGAGATTTGCGTGATACAATTCCATCAAATTCAGACCTACCATATTGAGGAAAAATAACAACCGAATAAAGACGATTAATTCCTTTATTAGGTAAGAGATCAGAAAAGAGAGGATGGGAAATTTGATCAAGCTTTTTAAGAAAAAACAGGCAGCGATATTTCTGAGCAGTATCCTGGTCATTGGCGGTTTACCGGCAGGATTAGCTCCGAATGTAGTGAGTGCTGCTGAACCGCAGGGAGCTTTAATCACCACATCTAAAGGTAGTACCAGTTATGATCTGATTGACGGCACAACACCCAAGATTGTTGTAGATTCAGGGGTTACGGTTCAAGAGTCCGTCTATACGGAAAATTTGAATGCTGCCACGGTGGTTATCGAAAATTTCGTTGCCGGGGATAAATTGGAAGTTCCTGCAGCAAGCGGAATAACAGGAACTTATAATCCTGCTAATGGTATCCTGACATTAACCGGTGCTGCTTCGGTTGAAGACTATAAAAAGGTATTGTCTAGCGTTACCTTTTCGACAACCTCCAGCGTAACAACAGAAAGAACGATTCAGTTTACGCTCGGTGATGCTCTTCCTTATGAAGCTAACGGACATTTTTATAAATATGTTAATAAAAATACGTCAATTACTTGGGATGCTGCAAAAGCCGAAGCCGAAGGCAGCGAATATTTTGGACGGAAAGGGTATCTGGTTACTATAACCGATGATCAAGAAAATACCTTTGTAAAGGAAAAAACTTTAGGTATCGGTTGGCTTGGTGCAAAAGATATTGAACGGGATGCAAGCACACCTAAAAAAAATGGTGACTGGCGCTGGGTAACGGGGCCAGAGGGTCTGGAAAATAGCAAGCAAGGCACGAAATTCTACCAAGGTTATACAGGCAGCGGACAAAATATTTTGTATACCAACTGGGATGCTGGCGAGCCAAATGACTACGGTGGAACAGAATTTGTTGCTCATATTTTTGGACCCGGAGCTAAAGCTGGGAAATGGAATGATTACTCTCCAACAAATAATACGGTAACTGGATACATTGTTGAATACGGCGATATGCCTGGCGACAACAATGTTGTAATCAGCGCCGAACAGACCATTTCTTTTGTGAATGTTACCGAGCTAACAAAAGCAAAAACGGTAGCTGATCAACTAAAAGAAGAGGACTATGCTGCGACCGAATGGCTTGAATTTGAAAAGGCTTTGGAAGCTGCCAAAACGATTCTTGAAAATCGCAGTAAAACCCAAGGCGAAGTAGATGCAGCCCTGAAGGCGTTGAAAGAGGCACAAGAGCAGCTGAAGCCCCGGGTTACAATCACGGAGCCGAGCGGCGATACGGTATATGTGGCCCAGCCTGAATTTAAAGGGAAAACTCCTCAAGGTGCAACCGTCACCGCAGCTGTTTATGATAAAGACGGCAACCTTATCGGTACTCCTCAGGTCCAAGTGAATTCGGACGGTACATGGAGCTTTGCACCTGACCAAGAGCTGCCTGATGGCGACTATGTCGTTGAAGTGACTGCTGAAAAGGACGGCAAGACAAGCACGGAAAAGAAAAATGTGACGGTAGATACCACCAAACCGAATGTACAAATCACTGAACCAAGCGGTGAGAAAGTCAACGTGTCCAAACCGGAGTTCAAAGGCGTCGCTGACAAGGATGCAAAGGTCTTCGTTGAATTGACAGATGAGAGCGGTAAGGTAGTTGAGACCCGCGAAGTGGACGTAGACAGCAATGGAAATTGGAGCTTCACTCCGTCCGAGGACTTAAAGGACGGAAAATATACAGTCAATGTAACGGCAGAGAAAAATGGCAAGGTGTCCAAAGACTCTAAGGTCGTAACGGTAGACTCAACAGACGAATCACAACTATCGGGTCTCGAATTAAAACGTGGGGATGGAACACCGATTGCGATCTCTCCAGCCTTTAACGGAGGAGTGACCCATTACCAGGCTTCGGTGACCCAAGATGTTTACAATACAACCGTAACGCTGGCAACTTATGATCCGAATGCCACGATCGAAATCTCGCTTAATGGCGGGGCATGGCAAGGAATTCCTAACGGCTCTGAAAGTGATGAATTGCCGTTAGCATTCGGCACCAATACGATTGTTGTGAAGGTAACGGATTCCCAGGGTAATGTAACGGAGTATACATTAACCATCACCAGAGGCTCCAGTGACAATAATAACGGAGGTAATAACGGAGGCACCGGCGGGGGCAGCACTTCTCCTTCAACGCCGCCTACGACTACACCACCTCCAGTAGATTCTGGCGTGAATACATCCGTGAACGGTAACAACGGTGGGTTCGCCACAGGAAAGACAACCACTTCTGAAGGTAACAAGCAAACTTCTGTACAGGTAAACAGAGACAAGCTCGGAGACATATTATCAAGCGGAACAGGTCAGAAGCTGTCCATCCAATCTCCGAATGATGGAGATATGCAGGTTGATGGTTTAACGGCTGCGGACATTCGTTTGTTAGCTGATAAGGGAGCAAGTCTTGACATCGGGAATCCGTTAGCTATCTACCCGGTGCCTAGCAAGCAATTGGACTTGAATTCAGTGTCCGGGCAGCTGGGAAATGCGGCACTCAACGATATCGCTGTTCATATCGACATTAAGCGCTCCTCGGAGACTTTGAGAAACAATGCCAAGAACAAAGCAACATCGGCAGGATACCACCTGCTGGTTGATCCGGTCGACCTGGAAATGACTTTTAGCCAAAATGGTAAAACCGTAAAATCCGGACAATTGAACGGATACGCTCCTAAATATATCGCTCTTCCGGAAGGCATCGACCCGAATCGAATTACGACAGGCGTTGTGGTCAATCCGGATGGCTCGGTATATCATCTGCCAACTGTAGTTACTAAGATCGGGGATCGTTACTACGCGCAGATTCATGATTTGCGCAGCAGTGGTTCGTACTCGGTTATCTGGAATCCGCAAGATTTCGATGATGTGAGAACTCACTGGGCGCAAACGGAAGTGAACAATATCTCTGCTCGCCTTGACCTCCAAGGGAATGGTGGCAATACGTTCGCTCCAAATCGAAATGTGACTCGGGCTGAGTTTGCAGAAATCGTTGTATTGGGCCTTGGACTGATGCGTCAAGAAGAGCCAAAAACAACATTTGACGACGTTACAGCAACTGCCTGGTATCGCAATGCGATCTCGATTGCCAGTGAATTCGGCATCGTACTCGGTTATAACGACGGCGCATTCCGTGGTAACCAAACGATTACAAGAGAAGAAGGAATGGCGATGATCGCTCGAGGTTATCAATTGATCAAGCCAGGCCATGCAATTAGCGAAACAGAAATTGGCAAACTGCTCGCAGGGTACGAAGATGCGTCCCAAGTTGCAAAATGGGCTAAGCCTTCCGTAGCAACCCTGCTGTCTGTAGGAGTTGTCGAAGGAAGCGGGGATAAGGGACTGACTCCGAAATCCACGATGACGCGTGCCGAAACGGTAGCCTTGATGGAGCGTCTGCTGAAAGTTACCAATTTAATCGATTAAATCCATAAGTATGAGTCGATGACCCGCATAAGGCACTTTGGAAAAAGTGATCCCTTGCGGGTCATTTTTGTTCAAAAATCAGACATCCTCCCGCTCTATGTCCAGTTTTTGTCTATTTGCCTCATATATAATGAGAATCGATTTTTAATTATTAGGAGGTAGATTATGAACGCGTCATTCAAAAAGTACGCTGCCGAGTTCATTGGAACTTTGGTGCTTGTTCTGTTCGGCTGCGGCAGTGCCGCTACGGCGGGAGGAGAGCTCGGCCATTTGGGGATTGCATTGGCATTCGGGCTGTCTATCGTAGCGATGGCCTACGTCATCGGTCCGATTTCGGGCTGTCATATCAATCCGGCGGTTTCACTTGCCATGCTTATTAAACGTAAGCTAACCGGTACCGACTTCATCGGGTACGTTGTTTCGCAAATCGCCGGTGCCATTGCGGGCGCCGCTATTCTGTACGCCATCATCGTCTCCGCGGGTATGCCCACTACGGGGCTCGGTCAGAATGGTTTCGGCCCTGGGTATGGGATCGGGATTTCAACCACTATGGCATTCGTTGTCGAAATCATTTTAACCTTCGTATTTATTTATACGATCCTGGGCGTAACCTCTACGGAGAGCAACGGAAACGTAACCGGCCTTGTGATCGGACTGACACTCGCTTTCGTACATATTTTAGGCATAGCCTTAACGGGAACATCCGTTAACCCTGCAAGAAGCCTGGGACCCGCACTTCTGCTTGGCGGGCAGGCCTTATCCCAAGTGTGGGTGTTTCTTATCGCCCCGCTTGCCGGCTCAGCGCTGGCCGTTGCCGTATACCAGCTGCTGAATAGCAAACCTAAGGGGAAACAGTCGTGACTTGTTAACTATAAGGGACGCCTGCATGCGTTCCCAATTCCATGAATAGACGGCAATACGAAAAGAAGCCGACATGCGCACATAAATGGTGCGATGTCGGCTTTAAATTTAGCGTCCAAACTCCTTATCGAATATCTTATCGTGAGCCTCCGCAACTTTCGGAGCTACCGAGTTGATGGCTGTCACTAGAATGTGCTTCCCGCCAACAGGTCCGAAGGCTCTCGTCTCGAATCCGTAGGTGCCGCCGGCATGCCCCCAATAGGATTGCCCGTCCGATGTTTTCCCTTCATAAATCCCTAGTCCTACTTTACCTATAGGTGTATCTACAGCTGTGAGCATCTGGTCCATCATCTCTTGATTCAGAAGCTCTCCGCCCAACAGCGCACTGAAGAAGGTGGTCAAATCTTTGACTGTTGAAACCATGTCACCGGCAGCATTTGCCCAAGACTGATTCATTTCGGTCAAATCATACATATGGCCTGTTCTGTCCATGTTGTATCCTCTGGCATGTTTACCCGGAATATAGAAACTGTTTTCCATGACGAATGTCTCCGTTAGCCCGAGCGGCTCGATAAACCGTTTCCTGATCTGCTCCGCATACGTATCCCCGGTGACCTTCTTAATAATCTGACCGGCTAGCAATGTATTGGTGTTGGAGTAATTCCAGCCTTTCCCTGGCGCATATGCAGGCGGCTTTGCAAGGGCCAAGCGGATGAGTTCGTCTACGGCATAATAACGGAACGGATTGTTAGGCAGGGTCATATCGCGCATATCATGATCTGTATAGCTTGCAAGCCCGCTTGTGTGGTTCAATAACTGACGAATCGTAATTTGGTTGCCGTCATACCCGTTACCCTGTACAACCCCCGGCAGCCATTGTTCGACCGAATCATCCAGGCTTAATTGTTTCTCCTCAGCCAACTGCAATACAACGGCAGCAGTAAACGTTTTCGTAATGCTCCCAATCCGGAATGAAAAGTCCGGCTCAACGGGGCCTGGCACCTCGTAGCTGGCTGTACCGGTGGCATAAGACCAACGTTTCCCGTCTTTTAACCCGCCTCCCACGACACTCGGGACTTGTTTATTGGTTACCACCTGATCCATGACCTGTTTGACTTCTTCCCTTCGCTTGCTTTTCTTTTCCTCCTCCGTGAGTTCTTTTTTGGTTTCTACTGCGAATTCCGACGCTAAAATATCATTAATATATTTATCCGCATCGCCCAGTACATTGATATTGATCGAAATGGTATGCTGACCGCCTTCGGTTCCGCCTGCAAAGTTGGTAAATCCGGGAATGCCGCCGCCATGTCCCCATACAATGGTCCCATCCGGCAGCTTTGTTTGGTGTATGCCCAGTCCATACTTTCCAAGAAAGGAGTCGGCTGTGCTGGTCAACATCTCCTTCAGCATCTCCGGTGTCAGCAGCTTGCCGCCCAACAAGGCTCGGAAAAACGTGGTCATATCTTCCCCGGTCGAGATCATTTCTCCGGCGGCATTCGTAAACGATGGGTTCAGCGTCGTAATATCCACTAATTGATCCCCTGTGTTCAGGTAGCCACGAGCATTTTTTTTCGGAATATCCACCGAGCTGCCAGGGAGAAACGTTTCTTTTAGTTGAAGCGGTTCAATAATTCTTTTCTTAATCTGCTCATTATACGTTTCCCCGGTCACTTTCTGAATAATGAGCCCCATAATAACGGTATTCGTGTTTGAATATGACCAGCCTGTTACGGGCTTTTCCTTCAAGGCCAGGTCGATTAACTGTTTGGCTGTATAATTATCACCTGGATTTGCGAGTAATTGAGTCCTGAGATCGGGAGTTAAATAATCTGGAAGTCCGCTTGTATGATTCAACAATTGGCGAATCTTAATCTTACTTCCGTCATACCCATTGCCGCGCACAAGCCCCGGAAGCCATTTCTCCACCGTATCATCGAGGCTTAGCTTCTTTTCGCCGGCAAGCTGCAAGGCAACCGTAGCAACAAATGTCTTCGTTGTACTTCCGATCCGGAAAGCGGAGTCGGCGTCCACTTTATGGTTCCTTTCGATATTCGCTTCACCTGAGGCATATGACCAGCTCGCCGTTCCTTTCTTCACAGTAACAATAACGCCCGGAATATGGTCGGCATTGGCAGCCTTATCGATTGCTTGTTGGGTTGGCGTCTTAACTGCCGCATGTACAGCTCCATAGGCCGGGAATACCAGGGAACCCGCCAATATAGCTGTTAATGTAAGCACAGCTCCTTTGTGTGTGGTGAATGATTTCATCATGCATCGCTCCTATTATTTTGGAATGTTGTGTTGCTTCACTCCTTCACCCTACCCCCTAAGCTGTTAAATCGGACAGTGATAAAACCGCCAAGCTTGGGTATGACATCGTGTTTGGATCTGTCACATATTCTGTATGACAAAGTGTCAACTGTTCATGTGACGTGCTGGCTGCAGCCAAGTTCCAACAACCTCCTCCATTGCTTGACGGATCGAGAAGTTATGGTGCATGATAGGTCTGAATTATCTGGAAATTGGTTTGCAAATACATACAAGCAGGTGTGCATAATCCGTGTTCTCCATAATGAAAAAATGGTTCTGGTATGATGGGTTACTTGTGTCCCTACGAACGCTGTGGCTGGTTATTATCGTAAGCACTGCTTTTGTCAATCCGTCATTGATCGATGCGCCGGTTGGGGTTGTACTTTCGCTTGCTTTGGCCGTTTACCTCATTCCGCTAACGGTACGCTACAAAAAAGAAGAACGATATCTTGCAGTCGAAGTCGCAACAGCTGGCTTGTTCCATCTCTATTTAGCCTACGCTGCGCCGGAACTGTTATGGTCTTTCATTCTATTCGTGATGATTATCAGCTTAATCAGCAGTCGAAAAAGCTATGTGTGGACCGGAATCCTCTGTGGAATCATATTCCCGATCTTGAACGGTTGGATTGCGGATCGCCTTCCGTACGAGTTTATCGTTAACTGCAGCCTTGGATTTGCCATCGGCTTCGCGTTTAATATATTAATTCAGTCCCATAAGCAATCCCGAATTATTCAAGAGCAGAAGGTGCTGCTGGAGCAGCATATTAAGCGGATCGAGGAGCTTACGCTGATGGAGGAGCGCAGCCGCCTGTCACACGAGCTGCATGACACGATTGGTCATTCGCTTACCTCGCTCATCGTCGGCGTTGAATCACTGCGATCGTCCGTGCCGGATTCGCAAACCGAGAGGATCGATTCGCTCGTCGGTATCGCACAGCACAGTCTGGATGATATTCGAAAGCATCTGCACAAGCTCTCTCATACCACGTTAAGCCATACGTTAAGCGAATCGCTGTGGCAGTTAAGCGAAGAGTTTATGAAATCGACAGGTATAACCGTCCATTTCCGTGTGATCGGCAGTGAGACGCTCGTTATGCAAAAAATAAACTTTAGTCTATATCGATGTCTTCAGGAGTCTCTAACCAATGCCGTTCGGCACGGCCAAGCGAGCGTGATAACCGTTCAGCTGCATTTCGATAGTCAGCAGCTTCGGTTACAGATCGAAGATAACGGGATTGGAATGGAAAACATCCAATTCGGATTTGGGCTCCAAGGGATGAAGGAACGCCTTGAGCTATTTAACGGCACGCTGTCCGTCCATTCCGGTGCCGGGCAAGGCACTATCGTCATATGTAATATTCCGCTGCAGACTGCGCCAGTCCATGACACGATCCGCCTGCTGATCGTTGATGACCAGGCGATCATCACGGACAGCTTAAAGCATAATTTGGAACAGCATGCTGAGTTTATCGTCGTGGGTAAGGCTGGGGACGGGCGCGAAGCATTGGAGCATTGCGAGCGGTCCCAACCGGATATCGTGCTCATGGATGTTCGTATGCAGGGAATGGGCGGGCTTGAAGCTTTAAATGAAATGAAACATCGATGGCCTGAAATGAAGGTTGTGCTTATGACGACGTTCGAGGATTCCTTGCAGGCAGCAACTGCATTGGAGCGCGGGGCGGATGGCTACATGCTGAAGTCGATTCATCCGCGGGAAATGAAGGAAGCCTTGAAACTTATTTATAATGGGGGAACCTGGATCGACCAATCGGTTGCAACGCAAGTCTTCGAAGAGATGAAGCGTCAACGTGAGCAGCTGGAAAGAATCGGTTCAAATCAAGAAAACTACCCGTACGGCCTTACGAAACGCGAGATGGAGATTCTGGAGAATCTATCGAGCGGACTGCGTTACAAGTCGATCGCCGCCAAGCTATTTTTATCGGAGGGAACGATCCGCAATTACTGCTCGATTCTCTACTCCAAGCTTGGCGTTAACAATCGCGAAGAAGCCATACAAATGGCGCGATCCGAGAATATCGTATAGGCGCTATTTGCGCACCAGTGCAGAAATCCCGGCAACAAAGAAAGCCGGAGCTTCAATGCTCCGGCTTTCTTTGTATCGTATAAAATTACAATTACCTCGTTTCGCTGCGCACGTAAAAAGTTACCTCGGTTCCTTTACCCAACGTGCTTTTGATATGAAGTCCTGTGCCGAAGTGCCGCTTCAAGCGCTGATGCGTATTGATCAGGCCGACTCCTGAGCTGCGGTCTGTATTTCTTTCCAATACCCGTTGCAATTGAACTTCGTCCATGCCGATCCCATTGTCCTGAACCGTTATCTCTGTAAGCGTGTCATGGACAGAAATTCGAATATGTATTTCCCCTCCGCGAGTGCGCTTCATAATGCCATGTCTTATTGCATTTTCAACCAAAGGCTGGATCGAAAGGAAAGGAATTTGTAACTCTTCGCAATCATCTACCTCCCAAACGACCTGCAGCCGCTCTTCAAACCGGACCTTTTCGATATATAAGTATGAACGCACTAGACTTAATTCCTCTTTAATCGAAACAAGTCCATCCGTATCTTGGAACCTAAATTTATACCTCAAAAAATTGCTGAACTCATCAAGCAAATGGCGCATCTTATCCAAATTAATGTCACTCAAAGCGGTTACCGCGCTTAAAGCATTGAATAAGAAATGAGGTTGGATTTGCGCTTGCAGCCATGCCGCCTCCAATCGCAATTGTTCCCGAACCGTTTGTTTAATCGTCGTTAGCGCTTCAATCCGCGATCTGATTTCTAATGCTTCTACCGGCTTTGTCACATAATCGTTTGCTCCTGCTAAAAAACCGCTCTGGATATCCTTCGGCTGGCTTCTTGCGGTAAGGAGCAGCACCGGGAGGTCGGTAAGCGTGTACCGCTCTCGAATTCTTCGTGTCAGCTCATAGCCCGACATCTGCGGCATCATAATATCGGAGATGACCAGATCCCATTCCCTCGTGTCCAGTATAGCCAATGCTTCTTTACCGCTCGTTGCCATCGTGACATCATAATCATCAGGCGGTAGTATGGTTTCGAGCACTTGCAGATTAACAGGATCGTCATCCACAATTAATAAGAGCGGACGATCACAATTCATTGCAATAGAGGTTGTTGGTTTTGCCGCTGGCGGGATATCCTCTTTATCCAAGATGATGGGGGCAGTTTCCTGAGTCGGCGCTGGTTGTATTGTAAATGGTTTGAATGAGTTAGAAACAAGTTCCTCATCTTCCACATTCAATTCCGCAAGCTTTAACGAAAATGTAAATTTCGAGCCTTCTCCTAAAACAGAAGATACCTCTAACGTACCTCGATGAAGATCAATCAGTTGCTTGCTTATACTTAAGCCTAAGCCAAAGCCGCCTTCTATCATAGTTTCGCTGGCGCTGGCTTGCTCATACGGAAGGAATAAACGCTTTAGCATGTCCTCATCCATGCCGATCCCGGTATCAGCAATAACAATATACGCTCTTCCGCCTTCTGCCAAAGCTTGAATCGTAATGACCCCTTCATTCGTATACTTCACGGCATTATGAAGCAAATTGAAAACAATTTGAATCAACCGATTCTCATCCGCAATAACAGGTGGAAAATCCTCAGGAATCTGATTTGCGATGTTGACGGACTTCGCCTCTGCGTTAAATTGCAGCATATCAATGACTCCCGTTATGATCGGCTGAATCAATATGGCTTTTTCCTGTAAACGAGGATTGCCCTCCCGCAGACTCATCACATCAATCAAATCATTTAATATAAGTGTTAGCCGATGTCCTACAGATAGTACCGTTTCGAGCTCCTTGACACTTCGATCCTGTAACAAATGCCCTTCTCTGTTCAGCACGGACTGTGACATGTTAAGGATGCTATGAAGCGGATTTTTAAATTCATGAGACGTGTTCGCCAGGAATTGATCTTTATGGTCATTCACTCTTTGCAAGGTTGCGGCAATCTCCTTGGTATTAGCATGCATGATGAAATAAGCCTTAAACCATACAGAGGCCAAACACCCCATCGATATAATCAGGTCAAACGGATAATGGACAATGCTCAAACCGCTCTCCCGCCAGAATAAAGACCAAAGAAAATGGTGAACCAGCGCAAGCATAGAAAAGAGCAGTAACAGATGGCTTTTTATATCCTGGATTACTTTTTTTATAATGGCTATGATCGTGATTAAGGTTGCGATGCATCCCAATAGGTAATAAACCGGGAAGAGCATGATCACCTGATGCGGAGCTAAAAATAACGTAACCGCGGCAGTCCCCAGAGCCATTACGGTATAAACCGGATATACCCTGCACCAGTAAGGGAGCTCACGATGATCCGTACATTCCAGCAACGCATAGCACCCGATCATAAAAGCGGCATTGGATAGCCGAAAATCCCAATCACTGCCGATGTAAAATAATTGATGAAACAGCTTTTCATCGTTACTAAACAGGCTGGAAATGGTTACGCATAGTGTTAACAGGGAAAAATAGAGCAGCTTCTTCTCTTTATTTCCTAGTAAAAATAAAATAAGTGCATACACGGAATGCATAAGAAATATAATGGCTCCCAGCGTCTGCATGGAAACGGAGAATTTCATTTCCTGTGCGACGGCTTCTTCCGAACCGAATTTAATGGACCTGGCAATGCCGCCGCCTCGACTATCCACATAATTTGCCGCCTGAATCACTACATCGATGACGCCGTTTTTGTCTGCTGTAAAGCTTGTAGAGTAAGGCAGGTTCTTCGCCGTATATTCTTCCTTTGTTTTTGCCACCTGCCCGGATTTAGCAAGCAGTCGTCCATTTACATATAATTCGGATGACGTGCGTACGCTGGGTACACGAATACTATAATTAACGTTCTGTTTCGGGTTTACCTTAATACGCAGGCGGTAGGACGCATAACCATATGGAGTCGGCTCTTCACTATGCAAAGCTTCGTTCCATCCTCCCGGAACCGAAATCAGCTTTGGCTCGATCTCGGCTGACACACGCTGCCGACGACTACCATCCAGCAACCATAGTGAAGGATAAAACTCCCATTCCCCATCAAGTAAGAGCACGCCGCCATCATCTGCATTCCAATGACGCAAATCCAGCTGCCCGTTCGTACTGGACACCTGCTCTTGATGAGGCAACAATACCATCCACACCATGCGCAGGCTCGATAGAATGACTAACAATAACCCTATTAACAAGATCATATGACTCTTTTTCATTTGGTATATGGGTGAGTCGTTTGCCAAGAAGTATTCTCTCCTAATCCATTCTAATGTAGGCACTGCTCCATGCAAGAACAACCATTGACGACTTCCATGCCATCAATGGTTGTTTTAAGTTGCTTCATTATTTATTGCTCAATTTATCAATTTCAGCAGCTATGCAATTAATACTCTTACCGCTGCACGCGTCAATTGTTCAATATCCAAAAATTGTCCTACATTAGATTAACAACCCTATCTATACAAAATCTATACAGGGTGGCCTAGGGCATTGACAGCGATTCTATGACGGGACACAAACTATATAGACAACAAAAAAAGAGCGTCCCCCTTATGGGAAACGCCCTTTCTAGTTCTCCGAATTATTTCAAGCCCAGTACTTCAAAATCATAAATCCGCGTAGCCGTGTCCCCGCCTTGCGTCGCCTTCTCTATTTGAAGACGCACGTACTGTGCGGAGGTGAGTTCGATGGCATGGCTGCTGACCGCTTTCGTATTGTCTTTGACCGATACCGCGTCCTTCCATTCCTTGCCATCCGAGCTTACCTGAATGGTAAATGCCCGCGTATTGAACGCGGCCGGCTCGTCCCCGGCTTCCGCATGCTTGATCACGAATTCGCTGAGCTTATGCTCGGCTCCCAGGTCCACCGTCAGCCAGTGAGGCCCGTCTCCAACAGCACACCACTTGGTGGCGGCGTTACCGTCCACCGCAAATGCAGGTGCTTCCTTCTCATTCACGAAGCTGGATGCTGATGTTTCCTTGCCAAGAGCAAGGTTGCCCACGCCATTCTCCGCTTCCCGTGTAACCGTGATGAGTTTCTTCCGAACCAAGTCCTCGCCAACGCTATTTGTAGCGGTTAGCGTCACTTCGTACGTTCCTTCCTCCGGATAGGTCACTTTAGGATTCTGCTCCGTGCTGGATGCTGGCTGTCCGCCCGGGAAGCTCCAGCTCCAGGACTCCGTCACTTCCGAGGAAAGATCTGTGAATTGTACCGTTTCTCCCGGTGCGATCAGTGTTTTATCCGCTTTGAAGGCTGCAACCGGCTTCGGATATTCCGGCCAGTCAAAGCTTACCGACGATGCTTTTCCTTGTTCGTAATGTCGGTTTACCGGAATCACGGCCATCTTAGTTGCCTGCTCTTTCAGCATCCGCTTCATTTCCGGCACGTAATATACCGTATTCCCCGTCATGCCCATCAACTCGTAATTGCCGTCCGGATGAACCCGGTACACCTGGTAGTACATCACGTCCTCAGCCTGTTTCGGTGCCTTCCAAGACAATCGCGCATCTCCATATATTCCGTCGCGGAAATCATTATCGATGACCTGAAGATCGGTCACCTGGTGCGGTTTCTTCGCCTTATCGTTCACCTGAGTAACAGCCAGTTTTCCAATATTCGCCCGATAATCCGCTATATCCGCGGCTGATTCGAATTGCAGCGAGATTCCCACAATCGTGCGGCCTTTATACTTGTTCAGCTTAACGCTGCCCTGCTTCCAATCCTGATCGGCACCCGTGGCGGTCCACTTGCCAGGCTCGAAAAATTCATACCGATCCGGCGCATCGGAGAATGCCAACCCAATCTTCACCTTGGCGTCCTTCGCATTGTCCGCATAGACGAGCGATACTTCCGTCGTCGGTTCTACCGGGATATTCGCCTTATACAGCTTGACATGAGTAGAGGAGCCTTTGCTTACGGCACCCGCCACCTGAAGCGAGCTGCCTCCGTAGTAAGATTTGCTGAAGTCAAATCCAGGCTTGAGGGCTTCACCCTTGCCATTGGTTTCCGTGATCCAGCGCCAGGTCGGCAAAATATCCTGCAGGCTCCGATTGCTCCAGTCCCTGCTCCGCATCACTTTACCGTCCACCGCAAACATATGGCCGTTCCCGGTATTGAAATGGGTGACAAATTCGGAATCGGTGAGCACGGTTTTGGCCACCACATCATTCGCAATCCCTCTCCAGGCGAGCGGATCGGTCCCTTCAGGCTGCGAGGTATTAGCCGGATTCATGCCAGGTCCCGCCCAGAAGATCTGCTCCTTTTTCATATACTCCTCATGGGTTTCGGAGCTGTTGAACGCCCAATCGGGACGATAAATACCAAGTGAAGTCGTGGCTTTCTTCCCATCCGGGAACACAACCGGCCAATTGAACTTGCCTTCGTAGCCCTTCGCCTCCACGTCGATGCCGGCATATAAATCATACGGACTGCGGCCAAGCTCCGCCGCTTTGGCCGGAGAGTTCAAGAACGGAGTAATGTAATCGTATTGGCCGTTCTTCTCGTCTTTGAACTGCCAGCGGAAATCGATGAACATATTGTCGGAAACCCGCTGATTTCCCTCCTGGAAGAACATCTCGTTCTTGTCCGTCAAAGCCCCTTGCCACTTCACCGGTCCTTCCTTGATCATGGAATCGTACCAGATCACTTCCATGCCCGGCGCTTTTTTCTGCTGAAGATACGTTAAAAACTCAGCCATCTTGGCGGCATCCTCAGGCGTTCCGCCCTGAGTCTCCTGATTGATGAACCAGCCATCAAATCCGTAATACTTAGCAACCTCAATCAGTTTGTCTGCAACCGGGAAGGATCCATCCTCCCGCTGCTTTAACAGATCATGCATCCACTGGATTTTGCCTCCATGCTCGGTTTGCGGCAAGAAAACGGTTCCAAAAACAGGTACGCCATTCTTGTGAGCCGCATCGATCACGTCAGCGCTTGGCGGAACGATCAATCCTTCGCCTGCCGAGCCGCCCCACATCACCAGCTTGTCGATATACTGCCAATTGCTGAACGTATAGGTATGGAACTTCTCCGAGCCCTGGGAAGGAGCTCCGCTTGTGCTTGGATACATGGAAGCGATCGATAAAACCTTCACTTCCTCCTTGGCATTACTGTTTATCTTATGACCCTGGAGACGCTGATCCTCCAGCTTAACCGTTCCCCGATTAAACAGGGCATCCTTATCCGTGGACGGCGACCATTCCAGCAGCGTGTTCGGATACCAATATGACGAGTGAGGCTGTGCTGCTTCGACTTCTCCAGCAAAACCTGTCAGGGACGCGGCCAGCACTGCCGTGCTCATCCATACCGTCATTCTGCGTTTCCACTGGGCTTTCGTTAAATAATCCGGTTTGATTCGTTTCATGGGAAACCTCCTGTTTATGTAATGATTTCGTGGTAACAATGAATGCGTTTTCCATCTAAAAGAAGGAATGACAGAGAGAAACGGCCACCTCAGATCAGCCGTTTCTACCCCCTCATACACTTTTATGGATTACTTGTTTTGAGCCTTCCACTCATCAAACTGCTTTTGAGCTTCAGCGATAACTTTGTCAATTCCAGCATCCTGGAATTTTTGTTTTGCTTTTGGCAAGTATTCTTCAGGATCGATGGAGCCGGTGTACAGTGCAGGAATGAATTCTTTCGCTACGTTGGTGATGGCCGCAACCTCCGTTTTTACCGGAGCCGTGTCGAAGTTAAAGCCGAACGTAGGAGCTACCACAGCGGAGCTGTTAAATTTCTCGAATGCTTCCCATTTGTCTTCAGGCTCGCCTTCATGAAGATACGTCAGGAACATATTGCCGAGCGCAAATCCAGGCATGGCATAGCTTTCCTGCATAGCAGGCATATCTTCGATGTATGGTCCTTCAAGCTTCTTGTAATGCGTGCCTTCCAAACCGTATTGAATCATATTTCGCAGCTTCTCATCCGTGTTCAGCAGGTTCAAGAACATCATCGCCCGCTCCGGATTTTTGGAGTACGAAGAAATCGCCATCATCGAGCCCGCAGCCGAGCTGGTGTAAATGACTGGATCGTGCATCGGTCTTGTCACAATGTCATATCCCGCGTTTCTGGACCAGCCGAGCTCCGCGTATGGCTGTGTAATCTCGCGGTCCACGAGCCATTTGCCGGTTTTGATGTTATCAATGCCGTCGAGCGTCGCTACGTCCTCGCGTACATAACCCGCTTTATAATATTTGCGCATCGTGGTCAGAGCCGATTTCAGTTCAGGTGAATCCAGCAGATTCTCAAATTTAAAGTCTTTGGTGTCAAGGTACATACCGATTGGAATTTCATCGCCAAGCGGGAAGTCGACCGGTAAGTACGGCTTAAAGCCTTTCGGTACGGCAAGCGGTGTAATATCCGCAGGCTCGTTCTCTTTAATCGTTTTCAGAAGCGGCTCCAGATCCTCAAGTGTTGTCACCTTGGAAATGTCCAGGTTGTACTTATCCAGATACTTCTTATTGAAACGCCATACAAACTGCTGTGCCAATTCCTTGTTGGCCGGGATGCCATAGTTCACGCCGTTGACCTTCGTTCCTTCCAAGAAACGAGGATCCAGCGCTTCCTTAATGCCTTTTCCATATTGATCAAGCAGATCATTCAGCGGCTTAAATGCGCCCTTCGCTGCATTTGGAAGATAATCGAACGCCCATGAGCTAGTGAAGGCGATGTCGTAATTCTCGCCGGAGCTTGTAATAACCTGCATCCGCTGGCTGTAATCGCCCCAGTCGATCATACTGATCTCAAGCGTTGCATTGATTTTTTCCGTCAAATATTTATTGATTTCCTCTTGAACCACGGGAAGATCCTTCTGGTTAGGCCCGATCATGTACATTTTCAGTTTGACCGGATCCAGCTTGGAAACATCGACCGTGCCGTCGCTCTGAACGGCTGCCTCTTCCTTCGCAGGCTCGCCGGACTTAGCGCCTTCCTTGCTGCCGCAAGCCGACAATACAACCGTCAGCAGAAGCACAAGAGCAAGGGACAGTATAGAAACCTTTTTCTTAAACATGTGTTTTCCCCCTGTATCACTTAATGGTTAATGCTATATTGACACCGCTTACACACCTGAAACATCAAAGCCGGATTTCTCCGGCAGTGTGCGATGCGGGTACAACCATATGAAATTAGCCTTTGACCGAGCCTACCGTCAGGCCCTGGACAAAATATCGCTGGAAGAACGGATACGCCATAACAATCGGCAGTGTCGCCAATACGACCATCGCCATCCTTACCGTCTCTGTCGGCAGGCCGGCTGCTGCATCGAATGAACCGATATTCTGCGCATTCTGCGTCAGGAAATCCATGTTCTTCTCGATCTTCATCAGCATGAACTGCAGCGGTGGCGTTGCCTGTGGATTGTTATAATACAGCAAGGCATTAAACCAATCGTTCCAGTAACCCAAAGAGCTGAACAAACCAATCGTTGCAATCCCCGGCAGCGAGACCGGCAGCACGATCCGGATAAAGGTCAGAAACTCGCCGGCGCCGTCGATTTTGGCGGACTCGATAATTTCATCCGGAATCGTCGTTTGGAAAAAGGTCCTCATGACGATGATGGAGAACGCGCTCAAGGATAAAGGAAATATCAACGCCCAGATCGTGTTTTGCAGATGCAGGAACTGGGTCATCACGATATAACCAGGTACCATACCGCCCGAGAACAGCATGGTAAAGAATGCAAGGAAGCTGAAAAAGCCTCGAAATTCAAAGTTTCGGCGAGACAATGCATAGGCATAAGTCGTAACCAATGCCAGACTCACCAGCGTCCCCAGTACCGTAACCAGGAGCGTTAAGCTGAATGAGGATAGCAGCTCGCCTCCCGTTTCAAAAATATATTCGTACGCCGCCGTACTGAACTGACTCGGCAGCAGCCTGAAGCCTTCCAAGACCAGCGTCTGTTCGTCGGTCAAGGAAATAATAATAACAAATAGAAACGGAAAGATACAGGAGAACGAGAAGATGCCGATCACGATATTAAAAATCGTATTCCACAATGGGGAGATGGCGTTGTAGTCTCTCTTCTTTGAACGCTTTGCCGGCTGATTCGCGGTTTGCGTGGATAGCTGCGTCATGAACGGTACACCTCCCTCGGATTAGAAGATCGCATGATCTTTTTCAATTCGTCGAACGATATAGTTGGCGACTAGAATCAGAACCAGCCCTACAAGCGATTGATACAAGCCCGCTGCCGTACTCATTCCGATGTCCCCCATATTGATCAGTCCGCGGTAGACGAAGGTATCGATAACATTCGTTACCGGGTAGAGCGCGCCCGAGTCCTTCGGAAGCTGATAGAACAATCCGAAATCGGAACGGAAGATGCCCCCGATGGCCAGTATGGTCAGTATGATCATAAGCGGCTTCAAGAGCGGAATCGTAATGTACCGCGTTTGCTTCCACTTGTTGGCTCCATCGATAACAGCCGCTTCATAATAAGACTTGTCGATCCCTGTAATAGCTGCCAGGTAAATAACGCTGTTGTAGCCCACGCCTTTCCAGATGCCGACAAAAACGAGAATGAAGGGCCAATATTTAGCTTCGGCGTACCAGCTGATCGGCTCTCCCCCGAAATAAGTGATGATTTGATTCAACGTCCCTTTATCTACGCTCAAGAAGGTGAACGCAAAATAACTGATAATAACCCACGACAAAAAATGCGGCAGAAACATGCCGGTCTGATATACCTTGGCCGTCCGCTTGTTGACCAGCTCGCTTAGCATGATCGCAAAGCCCACCGCAATGATCAGGCCCAGGATAATAAAAGCCAGGTTGTACAGAATCGTATTCCTCGTAATGATATAGGCATCATTGGTTGTAAACAGATATTCGAAGTTTTTGAACCCTACCCATTCGCTGTTGAACACGCTGGCAAAAAATCCGTCCGGGCTTATACGGAAGTCCTTAAACGCGAGAACGGTGCCAAACATGGGCAAGTAAGCAAAGATAAGAAACCAGATGGTTCCGGGCAGTATCATCAGCAGCATAAACCGGTTGCGTATAACCTTTTTGATGAACCCCGACATGAGCACTCCTCCTCTTCCCCGTTAAATACAAGTGATGCGACTGTTCTAGAAGATCCCCCATGATCTATGTCAATGCGGCTATTCTATCACTCACCCTTAACTACTATCATTGTGCCAAGTAAGCGCTATCGCGCTCAAGTTGAAAAATACTAGAACGGGATGGATAAATTAAAGAATCCCCAGAAAATAACAAAAAACAGGCCAAAGCTTATCAGCCCTGAGCCTGTCACTAGACGGTTTACGGTTTATTTAGATCCGATACATGGACCTCATTTCAGTTGGAGACACGCCCGTATATTTTTTGAACTGCCTGTAAAAGTACGAGCTGTCCGTGTAACCTACGCTGAACGCAATATCCGCCGTCTTTTGATCGGTATGTAAGAGGAGCTGCGTGGCTTTCTCGATGCGGTACTGGTTCAAATAATCCGAGAAGCTTGCTCCGACCTCCTGCTGAAAAAGCTGCCCCAAATAATTCGGATGCATCTGCAGCCGCTGGCTCAGCGTCTTCAGGGAAAGCTCTTCCGGAAAATGGTGCTGGACCTGCTCTACAAGGAACGAGACGTGCAGGCTATAGCCCTGATCTGCTTCTTCCAGGCGCGCAAGGCTGCGCTCGACGATACGCCACACATGATTTCGGAGTCCCTGGAGCGTATTAATCCGGTGCATTGGCGTAAACACCTCGCTGTAATCGGGGTTCTTCTCCATATCCTTCGCCGCGATCATCAGCTGGACAGCCGCATTCAAGCAGCTTCCCCGGGGTACCGTCTGCTCCCCGCTGTCACCGTCGAGAACGGACTCGATATACGCCTGCAAGGAAGGGACGTCTCCCTCGATCAGCAGCTTCGCGAACGTGTCGGGGCGAGCGGACGGCGAAGCTGCCTGAACGGTCTCCGGTTCCGCATGCGGACTGTACAGCGTCATGTCATCTCCGGCAATCAGGCAGGCGTTGAAGTGGCTCTTCGCCTTCCTGTAGCTCTCCTGAATGTCTTTGAAATCATTGAATCCCGCATTTCCTTCTGAGCACCACATGCGCAAACCAGTCAGCTCTCTCAGCTTGACCATGGCATTTCTCATACCCTCCCGTGCGGCATCCTTCCGTTCAGTCATCGCGGCCGACATCACGACAATATCGTCATCCGCATCTGGGAAGCAGATCACCTCATGGTCTCCCCCAAGCTCTTCTGAGTAAACCCGGCAATATTCATCGGCTAGGCTGGTCAAACGATAGAGCTGGGATACCGGGCGTTCGTCAGATATTAGCCGCAATACGTAAACCTGGTAAGACACATAATTGAGCGGAATTCCGAGAAGTTCGGCTCTTTGTTTTAATTCCGAGCTTTTGATGTCGCCGTTGACCCATCGCTGCAAAATATTGCTGCGGAGGATCTTCCAATCCTCTTCGGAGCGAAACCGTTTCAATTCCTCGCGCTCCCAATCGCCTCGAATATGCTTAATGGTGGCTTCCAGCTCCTCAATGTTGATCGGCTTCAAAATGTAATTCTGAATGCCGAGCGTGATCCCCACCTTCACATATTCAAATTCTTCGTACCCGCTCAGCACAATGAATTTGGTGCGGGGATGTATTTCCTTTACCTTCTTGATCAGCTCGAGCCCGTTCATTCTGGGCATCATAATGTCCGTGATCAGCAGATCCACGGGCTCTTCCCTCAACCGCTCAAGCGCTTGCAGCCCATCGTTGGCCGAACCTGACACATGCAGGTCGTAATTCTGCCAATCCACAATGGTGGCCAAGCCCTGAGCGATCAAAGGCTCGTCATCAACAAAAAATACCTTCCTCATGTCGTCTCCCCCTTACGAAGCATCGGTATTTCCATGCGGACCTCGGTTCCCTGTCCTTCCGTACTGTCTATAGTCACTCCGTAATCATTCCCGTAGTTCAGCACGATTCGTTCATGCACGTTCATCAGCCCGATCGAACGGTGGCCCTTTTCGGGAGGCTGGAGAACCTTGTTCAGCGTGCCGCGGATTTGGGTCAGCTTTTCCTCCGGAATGCCCGTTCCATTGTCCGATACGATGATCACGACCCGGTCCCCTGCCCCATGAGCTCGGACTGAAATTTTATTGTTGTCTTCCAGCGGACGAAATCCGTGAACGATATAGTTTTCCACGATCGGCTGGACCAGCAGCTTGATAATGCTGGCACTTTGGACTTCCGGATCCACCTCGATCTCCGTCTCCAGCCGGCCGTCATAGCGAATGCGGAACAAATCGAGATAAACGGAACACATGTCCATTTCCTCTTCAACGGTGACCACCGTGCTTTTCTTTACCATGTTCTTGAACATAACCGACAAGCTGTATATCATCTGCCCCACTTCCTTTGCCCCCACAAAGTACGCCTTCATGCGAATGGATTCGAGCGTATTGTATAGAAAATGGGGGTTGATCTGGGATTGCAGCGCCACCAGCTCCGCGTTTTTTTGCTTGATTTCCGAGGTATACATTTTATCGATGTATTGCTCCAAACGGTCGCCCATGTCGTTAAACCGGCGGGAAATCTGCTGAAGCTCGTCTTCGCCGGACATTTGAATGCGCGTCGACAGATCCCCTTCACCGATCCGGTTCATCGAGCGGATGATCCGCTGCACTTTTTTGGAGAACTTGCGAACGATCGTAAACGTAATCGCAAAACTGGCCGCCATAAACACCAGGGTGACCAGAATCAGTCCGGTTCTGAGACTCTCCGTGCTCTCTTCGATCAAAGATTGCGACACAATCCCCACCACCGACAAGCCCGCATTGCCGACATTCAGTATGTTCACTTTGGAGGGTTCGTCCAACTGAACCCAGTCCCCGGCTTTTTCCTGCTCCAGGTGGTAGGGATAGGTTTGACCGTAGTATTCGTCCTCCGAATCGTAAATGACCGTTCCTTGTGCGTTCAACACCAGGATCCGGCCTTTGACCGAAGCGCGGCTCTCCAGCCAGGATGAAATTTGCCGGGCGTCGAACTCCACATTCATCATTCCCACCCGATTCAAGGTCCACGGGTCCTTCAGCTCTCTCGAATAGGAATACGACCTTGGACTGGAGCCTCCGGATGAACGCGAGGACTCGTTCTGCGGCATGGTATCCCAGCTGTGCTGCTCCCGGCGGGCGAACCAGGTCTCCCACTTGTTCTTGGAACCCGCTTCATTATTCAGCTGCTGGTTGGTCCGGCTGATATGCATGTAGAAATTGTTCGGATAGCTGTAGATCGACACGCTTCTGGCGCTTGATTCCTGCTCCAAGTAATTTTTCAGCAAGGTATTGAAAGAGCGCAAACGCTGTTCTCCCGTCCTGGTGTACAAATCCAGGCGGTATTTCAGGTAACTCTCATATTCGTGGTTCAAAAAATAGATCAGCTCATCGCTCAGCGTGGCATCTCCATATATCTGCTGAAATATATTCTGTATGCCCTCATACTGCCGGCTTAAATAAATATTCAGAACATGCGCGGATTTAAGATTCGCATCGGTCTGCTCGCGGAGTATGCGCTGCGTCTGGTATTGATAAACCAGGGTTGCCGCAATCGCAAATAGCACGATCATGACGGTCGAATACAGCACAACGATTTTGTTGAACATTTTTCGCTTCAGATGATTTAAATAGAATTGGCGCAGTCTGAAAATATGAAACACACCCTGTTCTATAATGGTCACTTCGGCACCCAGTGTACACCCTTTCCGTAAACCCGGCAATTGAAATTTGCATCTTTATGAAGTTCAATGAAATAAATCACGCGCTTTCCGCGGCCCACGAATGCGGCACTCCGCTTCATGCCACCGAACGAGGTATAAAACGTATTCTAGTATGGAATTGATGAATTGCGAAGGCAGCAAGGAATAGCATCCCGTTCGTTCTGACCGAACGCGAAATGGAAATGCTAATCGTTGCTACTCTTTTGAAATATTAATTTTGCGGGCAACAGGGGGGGCTTTTTCCTCCTCAATCGTGTCGATGACACTATCGATCACGGATCGCGATGCAAGCAGCCATTCCTTGACCGCGTTTTTTACATGCTCCTTGGTTTGATGTCGCTCCAGATTTTCCAACAAACGCTCCACTCGAAGCAGATTTTCCATCACTCGTTCCCTCCTAAGCTCTGCGCTTCTCATTGATCTTCAACCTCTCCTTGTGCAGTCAATTCCCGTTTGCCGAAACGGATGATAAGACGGTCCTTCGCATACCTTGCGCCTATAACTTCGCGGCCCATCAGCGTTCTTGGTAGGATGACCTTACGTTTGTAGGCGCCTGCGTCTACCGTTAATTCGTCACCTGTCTGCGTTAAATCAAGATCCGCCTTCTCGACAAAAGGAATGGAAAGCTCCAGCAGCATGTCTCCGTCATCCTCCCGGATCGTCTCCGTTCTGCCACGATATAACATGGCAGAAGGAACCTGCTCTCCATAAACGATATCCGCTAATTCCTCAAGAATAGGGAGTCCGATAACTTCCTTTTGCATCATAGGCGCCTTCAGAATCGGAAGCGGCTGAAAGTTCAATACGATTTCTTCCTCGTATTTCTTTTGAATGTCCCGCCAATGCGCGAAGAATCCTTTCCCTGCCTCATCCGGCAGCACCCGATTAACGATAATGGCATCCGTATTGAACCCGAACAGATTCAAATAGGTAAAGGAGCGCTTCGCTTCGGCAAGCACCATCTTCTCCGGATTCAGCACGATCCTGACCGACGTGATCTCCGGATCCAGAACGAGCCGCTGCATTTCCTCCAAGCCGCGTGCTAACCGCTCGATGCTGTCCAGCACGTCATCCGAAGGAAGATCGATATCCTTTACAATTTTGGCCACAGGCCGCACGATCTTGATCAATTTGCGTTCGGTCGGGAATATCTTCTCCAGCCACCAATTCAATACGTTTGGATAGCTAAGCAGCCGCAGCGTCTCTCCGGTCGGGGCGCAATCCACCACCAGTACGTCATATTGCCCGCTTTCAGCATGTTCCTTGATTTTCAGCAAACTGAAAAGCTCCTCCATGCCTGGGAACACGAGCATTTCTTCTGTAGTGACATCTTTAAGCTGCGCTTTGTCGAGTAATTTCGTGATCCAGCCCTGGACGGTTCCCCAATTGCGCTCCGTCTCGCGGATCGCGTTCACTTCCTGCCCCCACAAGTTGTCGCTGATTTGGACGGGATCCGGTCCGATCGGTACCGCCAGCGAATCTGCTAAGCTATGTGCCGCATCTGTACTGAGAATAAGGGTCCGTTTGCCTTGTTTGGCCATTTTCACTGCCGTCGCCGCCGCAATACTCGTCTTGCCGACGCCACCTTTGCCTGTGTAGATGATGATCCTCATGTCCATCCGCTCCTTTTAGTACGATTTCGTAG
Organism: Paenibacillus sp. FSL W7-1332; assembly: GCF_037969785.1. Classification (NCBI taxonomy): domain Bacteria; kingdom Bacillati; phylum Bacillota; class Bacilli; order Caryophanales; family Paenibacillaceae; genus Paenibacillus; species Paenibacillus sp. FSL W7-1332. The sequence goes on from NZ_CP150209.1 coordinate 7,362,888, forward strand.
TAAATAGCCAGAGGAATCCGGTTTGAACCGGTTATTCCTCAATCTGAATCTTTACAGAGTGACGTTTCTTTTCTTGAAGCGTTACAGGTCCCCCATCCTGGAAGACTCTGGCTGCCTTGAACAGTAGTGTCGTGAATTGCTCCATTTCCTCAGGCGTAAATGCCGTCTCCAACCTGCTCAGCATCGCCATCATGATTTGCTCCCATTCCTTTGCCAGCTGCAGACCTTCCTGCGTCAGCGTGACGAGCTTAACCCGTTGATCTTGTGCAGACGTAGCCCGTGCAATCAAGCCTTTACGTTCAAGCCGTTTAGCTATGCTTGTCATCGAACTTAAAGGCGCCCCCATCTCGGAGGCCAGCTGCGACATCGTCAAATCTCCGCGGAGGAGCAAAATAAGCAGCGTTGACATATCGGAGCGAGTCACTTTTTGTTCAAGCTGAAGCGTATCGGTCATAAAAGCAAACGGACGCAGACCGGTCTTGAGGAAAAGGTCATATAGGTGTTGGATACCGGTCACTCCTTTTCGTACGATTTCGTAATATTACGTCTGGGCCTATTTTAATACGATTTCGTAATAATATCAATCACCAGCCGAATTTTTATACGATGTTTTTATTAGCAGGTAAAACCTACGATTGACAGCACTTCATGCTCAGTGTTACATTGATTTCCAGTCATTACTACGAAATCGTATTAATATGTTGCTGGAGGTGCATGGATATGGATTGGAGTAGTATGGTTTTGGCAACGGCCGGTGTCATCGGCGGCGGCACGGCAGTGGCACACGGCATTCTCATGAAACGGGTGATCATTAAGCCGATGGAGACGGTTTTTGAAGCGGATGGGCGAATATCTGCGCCGCTGCGAAGGCTTGGGACGCTGCTTTTACATTTCAGCACATTCAACTGGTTGCTCAGCGGGCTCTTTTTGATTGCAGCCGCGATCTGGTTCGGGCAGGAGGCAAGGCTCGTGACGGGCCTGCTAGCCGGCAGTTCTTTTCTGTACGGTGCAATCATCTCTTTTTGGGTAATGCGTCGCCTTCATCCCAGCTGGATCTTGATGACCGTTGCGCTCATTCTGACCGTCTTGGGACTAACGCTGCCATAGGCTCTAGTATATAGCCAGTATTATATATAAACCCGAAATTATGGGACCCAACCAAAAAAATGGTACCTATCCTTCTGATTATGAAATTCGATAGAATAAAGATATTCCTTCGGTGTAAGCGTTTTCCATTACGCGCATAGTCTGGGAGAATCCATATTTTTTTAAGGGAGGGTATTTATGAAGCGATCTCAAATTTCGGAAAGGCGGTATAGGCAAAAGGTATTGAGTTTGTTCTTGGCGGTCATGATACTGGCTGGCATCGGCTTATTGCCGACTTCGAAGGTTCAGGCAGCTGACGCTGCTGGAACCACCATCACCTCGATGTCTTATTTTTCAGCTGCGGACGGACCTGTCATCACAAAATCAGGAGTCGGGCAGGCCAGCTACGGTTTTGTCATGCCGATATTCAACGGAGGCTCTGCCACCTGGAATGATGTTGCCCAGGACCTGGGAGTAAAGGTGAAAGTAAATGGCAGCTGGGTCGATATCGACAGTGTCGGCAGCTTTGTCTATAACCAGAACTGGGGCCACTGGAACGACGGCGGCTTTACCGGCTATTGGTTCACGCTCTCCGCAACAACGGAGATTCAGCTGTACTCCAAAGCCAATGGGGTCACGCTTGAATATTCACTCGTCTTTGAAAACATCAACAAAACTACTATCACGGCGATGACCCCGACTCAAGGACCTCAAATTACGGCAGGTTTTACGGGCGGTGCCGGCTTTACCTATCCGATATTCAATCAGGATCCGGCCATAACCTATGCGGCCGTAGCGGATGATTTGAAAGTGTATGTAAAGCCCGTAAACAGCAGCCAATGGATCGATATTGACAACAACGCAGCCAGCGGCTGGATCTATGATCAGAACTTTGGTCAATTTACCGATGGAGGCGGCGGCTACTGGTTTAACGTAACGGAATCGATTAACGTCAAATTAGAATCGAAGACCTCTTCGGCTAACATCGTGTATACTATCACCTTTAATGAGCCCGTAAGAAACTCTTATGTCCTTACGCCTTATGAAGGAACGACCTTTACAGCTGATGCAAGCGGCGCTATCGGCATCCCGCTGCCTAAGATTGATGGAGGCGCCCCAATCGGTACAGAGCTTGGCAATTTCGTATACCAGATTAACATCAACGGGCAATGGGTGGATCTGGACAATTCAAGCCAGAGCGGATTTGTATACTCGGCAAACGGCTACAATAACATGTCCGATGCCAACCAGTGGGGATATTGGGCCGACCATATCTATGGCCTATGGTTCCAGCCGATCCAGGAGGATATGCAGATCCGTATCGGCTATCCGCTAAATGGGCAGGCAGGTGGAAGTGTGGGCAGCAATTTTGTCAACTATACCTTGATCGGCAACCCGGATGCTCCGCGCCCGGATGTAACCGATCAGGAGGATATTCCGATCGGAACGCCAAGCGACTCTGCCATCGAGGGCATGAATCTCATCTGGCAGGATGAGTTTAACGGGACGACGCTCGATAACAGCAAATGGAATTATGAAACAGGGTATTATCTCAATGATGATCCGAATACCTGGGGTTGGGGCAACTCGGAGCTGCAGCATTATACCAATAGTGCGCAGAATGTTTTTGTACAGGACGGAAAGCTAAATATTAGAGCCTTGAACGAGCCAAAATCCTTTCCGCAAGATCCAAATCGGTATGCACAATACTCCTCTGGCAAAATTAACACCAAAGATCATTTCTCCCTCACATACGGCCGAGTGGATTTCCGTGCCAAGCTGCCTACCGGTAACGGCATCTGGCCTGCGCTCTGGATGCTTCCGCAGGATCATGTGTACGGAACATGGGCAGCCTCCGGCGAAATCGATGTGATGGAAGCAAGAGGACGCTTGCCAGGTGCGACGAGCGGCGCCGTACACTTTGGGGGCCAATGGCCGACGAACCGGCATCTTTCCGGTGAGTATCACTTCCCTGAAGGCCAAACCTTTGCCAATGACTATCATGTCTATTCGGTCGTCTGGGAAGAGGACAATATTAAATGGTACGTGGATGGCAAGTTCTTCTTTAAGGTAACCCGCGATCAATGGTATTCCGCAGCCGCGCCGAACAATCCGAACGCCCCATTCGATCAGCCGTTCTACCTCATTATGAACCTGGCGATCGGCGGCACCTTTGACGGAGGCCGGACCCCGGATCCGTCCGATATCCCTGCAACGATGCAGGTGGACTATGTCCGTGTTTATAAAGAAGGGCAAGGCGGTGGCCAGAATCCAGGAACCGTGTCTGTTACCGGCGTAACGGTGAATCCGACCACGGCACAGGTGGATGTCGGGCAGCGTGTTCAACTAAACGCCAGCGTGGCACCGTCCAATGCAACGAATAAGCAGGTCACGTGGTCGGTTGCGAGCAGCGGCATCGCATCCGTGAGTGCAAGCGGTCTCGTGACCGGTCTCGCTCCGGGCACGACAACCGTCACGGCGACAACCGCTGACGGCAATAAAACTGCCAGCGCCGCGATTACCGTTGTACCGGCACCCTCCACCGTGATCGTCATCGGTGATGAGGCGAAGGGCCTGAAGAAGATCGGCGATGACCTGCTGTTCTATGTCAATGGCGCGACCTTTGCCGATTTACATTATAAGATCAATAATGGCGGGCAATTAAACGTAGCCATGGCCCCAACGGGGAACGGTAACTATACCTACCCTGTCAACAACCTGAAGCATGGTGATACCGTCGAGTACTTCTTTACCTATAACCCGGGGCAAGGAGCACTGGACACCCCTTGGCTGACGTATGTTCATGGGGTAACGCAAGGAACACCGGAGTAAACCGGGTAAGTCTTGACAGACATGTCGCTGCAGGTAAACAAGGTGCCTGCTCCGGGTTGCAATCGCGCAATGTCAAATTAATCTGGGCAAACAGAAGGCCGTCGACATCATCGACGGCCTTTCTTCAGTTGATCAGCTATGGTTGGTTAGCTGATTCACTTGTCTTCATATTTTTTGCATATAGCTCAATATTACGAATGTACACTCGCCTCTTCACTCACCTGTCTGGAATGCAAGACTTTCATGGCGTATCTTGCTATAGGCTGTGCGACCAACATTTCGCTGATCATTAGGTCATCAAGCGTTTTACGCCATCATGCGTTAAGTTTCTGATATACCGATTGATTAAAACCCCAAAGCCTATTACGATTACTTATGAAGATACTTGTCCAGAGGCATAGCTATCCTCCAAATAGAAAAAGCACATGGACTGTAAGCCGCGTGAAACGAGATGCCTTCTGAACGTTTTGTGCGGCTGTTTATAAATACGAACATTACGTCCCATACTTAGGTTTATCAACAGGTGAGATGAATGTCTCTAACTGACTCGTTAGTAAGGGGGAACGCAGACACATGGAAAAGGAATTCATACTGACGCACAAGCTGTTGACCCTGCTCGATTCCGAATATCGCTGGTTCACCCTTGCTGAGATTGAAGAGCAGATTGGCGTATCGGACAAAACCATCCGTAAAATTATCGATGAAGCCAAGCAGGAGCTTCCTCCTTCCATTCATTTTGAAATTTCACGTGGAAAAGGCGTCATTCTCCACTATGATAAACGAAATGTCGCGATTGGCGAGGTCATCTCCTCCATGTACAGACAGAGAACCTTCTACCAGCTGCTCGCTGTGCTTTTTGCCGAGGGAGGGCGTTACTCGCTGGAAGAGCTGGCAGACAAGCTGTATATGAGCTCTTCTTCGCTGAAAAAGCTGATCATCCGGCTGAACAACCATGAATTGAAGCCATACCATTTGCGCATTGCGTATTCCATGCCAGAGGTCAAAGGCAGTGAAATCAGTATTCGTTATTTTTACTGGAAAATGTTTTACGATGCCTATGAATTCTCCGGCTGGCCATTTACCGACATCGACCAAGCCCAGATCCATGAGTACATTACGGCGATCGAGTCGGAGAATGACATCGTGTATTTCCTTAACGCTAAGCGGAGCTTGTCGTTTCTGGCGGCAATCATGATTACCCGAGTGCTGCAGGGCAAATACGCGGATGTTCAGAGCGGGTCATATGACTGGGAGAATCGCATGCTTCACGCCTCTGTTGCCACACTGGCCAGAGCGCTGGAGCAGCGGTACGCCATTCATTTGCCGCTGGACGAAATCCGGTTTCTGCAGGCCATGTTCAGCTTGGGCCAATACAATTATTATGATGAAGCGAAAGTCAGCGCGATGTTATCGAGGGAGAAAGCGAATCTGATGCAAATCGAGGAGGAAAAATATCAAATCATCAATGATTTCCTCATGCTGGCGCTTGCCGCGTTCCCTGCGATCGATATGAACGACCGGTTCATCTTGGAAATAGGGGATTTCTTCGAGAAGCTCCGGCTGGAAAATGCGCTTCCCGATCTAATCGCCATCTCGGCAAGCAGCCTGACGGAATATGTCCAAAGGGATTGCCGCCCCATGTACCAGATCGTAAAGAGCTGCATGCAGGAATGGAGCCAGCGTTACCCCGGCATGCGGTATAACGACTATCATCTGACGAAGCTGACGCTGTTGATCAGCTCCAGCCTGCGCTATAACAGCAAAAAAGCTTTCCTGCTGATCGGCGAGGAATTCTCCATCCGCCATTACGTCGCCAAGCTCATCAAGAATGAAATCGGTGACGAGCTGATCATCAACACCTCCATTATGGAGGGGCTTACCGATGAAATGATTCAGAAGCACGGCATCGATTTCGTGGTCAGCACGTTTCCAGTTAAGCTGAATACAGTACCCGTGGTCATTATTTCAACGATACCGACCAAACGGGATTTGGAAAATATCCGCAAGGAATTAATGCAACCATGAGACCTCATGGTTGCATTTTTCCGTTAAGCTCCGTAACTTTCTGGTCTTGGTTATCCCTCCGATTCTGACTATGATGAAGGCAGATCAAAGAATAAAGCGCTTTCTTAAAAGGGAGGCCAGTAAGCAGGAGGAGCAAGATGAGCATACATTTGGGAGCACAACAGGGAGATATCGCAGAACGCGTGCTGCTGCCCGGCGATCCGCTGCGGGCGAAGTTTGTGGCTGAGCACTTTTTGGAGGAGGTATATTGTTACAACGAAGTAAGAGGCATGTACGGGTACACCGGCCTTTATAAAGGCGTTCCCGTTTCTGTCCAAGGTACGGGAATGGGCAACCCGACCATGAGCATATATGCGACGGAGCTGATTCAGGATTACGGGGTCAAAAAGCTGATCCGCATCGGTACTTGCGGCGCCATGCAAAAAGAACTTCAGGTCCGCGACATCGTACTGGCCCAAGCCGTATCCTCGGACAGCAATCTGATGGAAAAAATATTTCATGGCTGCAATTTCGCGCCAACCGCTGATTACGCCATGCTAAGCAAAGCGCATCAGCTGGCTCAGGAGAAGCAGGTGAATGTCTTTGTCGGCAACATCTATAATTCCGATGAATTCTATAGGGAAACATTGGACCGTCTTCATAAATTCATGGAGTTCGGCGTGCTCGCGGTCGAGATGGAAAGCGCCGCCCTGTACACGCTGGCTGCTAAGTACGGCGTCAGGGCCCTGTCCATATTGACGGTAGGCAGTCATCTGCTGACCAATGAGCGCTCGTCCCATCAAGACAGCGAGAAGTCCTTCCACGACATGGTCGAGGTCGCGCTCCATACCATTTTAGCGGACGAATAGTCTGCCGCAGGATTGCTTGCATAACAAAAACGTTCAGATATCTTAACAAACTTTGCTCTAGGGGGAAAAATCAATGGGAATCAAACGCGGATTTAAATATGATTTTTCGTTGTTGGCCATTTTGTTGATCCCGATCGGGATCGCCATCAACTTTGTCGGGGCGCAAATCATTCTGCTGCTCAAGCTGCCGATATACCTGAACACCATCGGGACAATTCTGACGGCCATGATCGCCGGTCCTTGGGTCGGTATGATTACGGGGGCCAGCACCAATCTTGTTGTCGGCATAACGAACCCGGTCTCGTTCGCATTTACGCCTGTACAAATGGCCGTCGGTCTGGTGGTCGGCCTGCTCTCGATGAGAGGCATGTATACGAAGCTGTGGAAAGTGATCTTGTCTTCATTCGCAGTCGTACTGACCGTTCTGATCGTGGCTTCTCCGATCCAGGTGCTGATGTTCGGCGGAGCGACCGGCAACTCTTCGGATGCCGTGGTTGCTACATTCCTGGCCTCCGGTCAACAGATTTGGACAGCGGTATTCTCAACCAAAATCCTGGTGGAAAGCGTCGACAAAATCATCAGCAACGTCATTGCCTTTGTCATCGTGATGAAGATGTCCCCAAGATACTTGTCCAAGCTCAATTACGGTGCAGCTTTTATCAAAAAGAAATGACGTATAGTCCGTAATGGATACGCTTTCATAAGGGAGGGGTTTTTGTGAATAACGAACGGTCCCTGTTAAGCCGTCTTTATCCAACAACCAAGTTTATGATTACCATCGCTTTATGTATGGCCGCATTTATCGTGCCCGGCTACGGGTTCAGCTACGCGATTCTGCCGATTTGTATGGTCCTCGCCTACTTTGCCGGCAGCTTTAAGGAGTTTTCCAATCTGGCGATCAAGGCACTGCTGATGATTGTTGTGTTCATCTTTATCCTGCAGAGCTTCTTCTACCCTGGCAACGACATTCTGTGGAGCTGGAGCATCTTCTCCATCAAGCGGGAGGGACTGGAGTTCGCCCTGTTCCTGACATCCAAAATCGTGGCGGTGGCCTCGGCCTTCATTCTGTTCTTCCGCATCACCAAGGTCAAGGATTTAGTCCATTCCCTGGAACAGATCGGCCTGCCGTCCAAAGTAACCTATGTCATCTTGTCCACCTTGCAGCTCATTCCGGAGATGAAAAAGCTGACCCACGTCATTATGGATGCCCAAAAAACACGAGGCGTTGAAACCGAAGGCAAGCTGCTTGTCCGCATGAAGGCCTTCCTGCCCACCCTTAGTCCACTCATCCTCGGATCCGTGGCCAGCACGGAGGAACGGGTACTGACGCTGGAGTCGAGAGCCTTCTCGGCCAATGTCAAAAAGAGCAGCATCTACAAACTGGAGAAAACAAAGCATGACCGGCTGGTTCGAATGCTGCTGGTCGTACTGCTTGCTATCTTAATCGTCTGGAGAGTTGCGCTATGAGTATCATTACGATCAAGAATCTATCCTACCAATATCCGATCAGCGAGTCCGATGCGCTCAAGAACGTGAATGTAACGATCGAAAGAGGCAAGCTGTATGCGCTGATCGGGGCCAACGGAGGCGGAAAAACGACCCTGTGCAACGTCATCCGCGGGTTTATCCCCCACTTCTATAAGGGAGATCTGCGCGGCGAGGTGCTGATCGAAGGCAAGGATATCCGCGAATGGGAAATGGGCGAGCTCTCCCAAAAAATCGGCTATGTGTTCCAGAATCCTTTTACACAGATCAGCGGCGTGAAGGATAACGTCTTTGAAGAGATTGCCTTCGGCTTGGAAAATTTAGGCATGGAGCCCGCACTGATCCGGGAGAAGGTGGATCAGGTCATCAAGATGCTGGAGATCGATTATTTGCGGGAGAAAAACCCGTTCGAGCTCTCCGGCGGCCAGAAGCAGCGGGTTGCGCTCGCTTCCATCATCGTCATGGAGCCGGATGTGCTCGTGATTGACGAGCCGACCTCGCAGCTTGATCCGAAGGGAACGGAAGAAGTGTTCAAGATTATCGAGCTGATGAAGAAGAAGGGGAAAACCATTATTCTCGTCGAGCACAAAATCGAGCTGATTGCCGAATATGCCGACGATGTCATCCTGCTGAATGGGGGTGAAGTGGCCATGCAAGGCAGCTCGCAGGAGATTCTCACCGATGAGCGCGCACTAGCATTCGGAGCTGCACTTCCCCAATATTCACTGTTCGGCCTGGACATGCGCCAACGGGGAATGGATCTTGGCAGCATCCCGTTAACTGAAAAAGAAGCCATGGATGCCGTCAAGACATGGATGAAGAAGGGGGTTAACGCATGAGCTTTCTGACTTTGACGAATGTTTCCTTTGCCTACCCAAACGGCTACAAAGCGGTGGACGGCGTCAATATGTCCTTCCGAAAGGGCGAATCCGTTGCCATCGTCGGCCAGAACGGGGCGGGTAAAACGACCACCGTCAAGATGATGAACGGGCTGCTCAAGCCCTCCGAGGGGGATGTCGTCATCGACGGCTGGAATACACGGGATTATACCACCGCCCAAATATCAAGAAAGGTCGGCTATGTGTTCCAGAACCCGGACGACCAAATTTTTCATAACGACGTGTACAGCGAGATTGAATTCGGTCCCCGCAAGCTGGGCCTATCGGAAGAACAGGTCAAAGCAAACGTCATGAAAGCGGCGGAGCTGGCAGGCGTCGTCCCGTTTCTTAAGGACAATCCGTACAACCTGCCCTACTCCATGCGTAAATTCGTAACGATTGCCTCCGTCATAGCGATGGATTCCAGCGTCATCATTCTGGATGAGCCGACGGCAGGCCAGGATCTTCCGGCTATGGCGCGTCTCGCCTATCTGATCGAGGCTTTAAACCAGGAAGGAAAAACCATCATCACCATCACACATGATATGGAATTTGTCGTGAACAACTTCCAGCGGGTCATCGTCATGGCGAACCGTCAGGTCATTGCGGATGACGACAAGCGGGCCATCTTCTGGAATCTGGATGTGCTGGAGCAGGCGATGCTGAAGCAGCCGCATATCAGCAGGCTCAGCCACTCCCTGGATATCGGCCATAACATCCTGGCAATACCAGAGCTTGCGGACGAGCTTGCCAAGCATAAGTGAGGGAATAGGGGAGTGACAACGATGGAGCAGGTTAAACACATCCTCTTGGATGTGGATACCGGCGTGGATGATGCCCTGGCGCTCATCTTTGCCGTCAAGTCCAATAAGCTGCATATAGAAGGCATTACAACGGTATTCGGCAACGTAGATGTGAAGCAGGCGACGGAGAATACGCTCCGAGTGCTGCAATTGGCGCAGCCCGGCTACGAAATTCCCGTTGCCATGGGAGCGGATGCCCCTTTATTTCGCCCTCGCCGGGAGAACGTCACCGCCATCCATGGAGCCAACGGCCTGGCCGGATATGTACTGCCAAAGGCACGCCAATCGCCGGTGAACGAGAGGGCATCCGATTTCATCGTGCGGAAGGTGCGGGAACAGGCGCATGACATTACGCTTGTCTTCACCGGCAGGTTAACCAATTTAGCGGTGGCGCTCGCCAAGGACCCGTCGATCGCTCAGAAAGCCAAGCTGGTACTGATGGGAGGCGCCATCAAGATGCCGGGCAATATAACACCCGTGTCCGAGGCCAACATCCACGGCGACCCCGAAGCGGCGCATCGGGTGTTCGAGTCCGGAATTCCGATTACGATGGTAGGCCTGGACGTGACCGGAAAGGCGAAGTTCGGCGAGGCTCATTATCAACAACTCATGAGCGGCTTCACGGAGGAACAGGCGGAGTTAAAAGCTTTCATGCATCACATCTTCACCTTCAGCTTTGAGGCAAGCGACCGCTTGAACGAAGGCAGATACCGGCTGATGCATGATCCGCTGGCGCTGGCTGTCGTCGAAGATGCCTCCCTCGTGGAGACGGAGGATTATTACGTCTATATCGAGACAAAAGGACAGATTTCCTCCGGTGCGACGCTGGTAGACTTCAGACGTCCGCAGTCACGGACCAATGCCTCTGTCTGCATGCAGGTTCGTGAAGAAGCATTCATGCAGCATTATATTCGAACGGTGCTGTCATAACCGTCAGAGGAAGGAGCATGCTTGATGCATCGAATTGTATTGGATGTGGATACGGGCGTTGACGACGCGTTAGCGATTGCCTATGCTGTCCGATCCTCGGCACTCAATATCCTTGGAATAACGACTTGTTTCGGAAACGTACCGGTGGAGCATGCGACACGAAATACGCTCCATGTATTGGAGCGGCTTGGCGCAGCCGGGATTCCGGTTGCCATGGGGGAAGCCGCCCCCTTGTTCCATGCCTCGATGAAGTCGTATCCCGTCCAGTTTCATGGCGAGAACGGACTCGGCAACTTGGCATTCCCCGATCCGGCAGCTAAGCCGGTCTCCACGTCTGCCGCTGCCTTTATGGTGGATCAGATCCGGCGGTATCCGAAGCAGGTAACGCTGATCTGCGTCGGCCCGTTGACCAATCTGGCCGCAGCCATTCTGCAGGCGCCGGAGATATCGTCGCTGGTCCGTCAGATTATCGTGATGGGCGGAGCCGTGGGCGTGGCGGGCAACCGCCGGATGCATGCGGAAGCGAATGTATACTCCGATCCGGAGGCGGCCCAGCTCGTCTTCCAATCGGGAGCTCCGATTACGCTGGTCGGACTGGATGTGACCATGCAGACCGAGCTCAGTCTGAAGGATATTCAGCGTTGGAGAGACCTGAATTCGGATCTGACCCGCTTCTTGGCCGACATGACTTCCTACTATATTGAAGGCTACCGGGAAGCCTATGGCGACCGGACCGGCTGTGCCCTGCATGATCCACTGGCGGTAGCCGTGGCGATCGACCCGAGCCTGATCGAGGTTCAGCCGATGGTGCTTCAGGTCGATCTGGAAGGCATCCACTCCTATGGCAGAACCGTTGCCGATCTGCGTCCGCGTTGTACCGACCAGCCGACTGTTAACGTATGTATCGGTGTCGACGCCAAGCGGTTTCAGGAGCATTTTATGGAGACCTTGATGAAATAAGCTGAGCATAAGGAGTGAACGCCGGGTGCGTTCGCTCCTCTTTATGTTTCCCTCTCTGCTCTCTCCTCCCACTTCGCCCTCAACCCTTTCAAGTCCTCGACAAAGAACCTTAGCAAGTTGGGCCTTCTTCTTACCGCCAGCGGATGATAGGTAAAGCTAATGGGGATGCCCTGGAACTCATTCCAGCTCCCCCGTAGCTCCTTGACGGTGGCGTTCTCCATCTCGGGGAATAATCCTTCGACTACGACATTCCCGAAGCCAAATAGTACGAACGGCTGCTTCTGAAGGAGCTGCGCCTGCAGATGCGGCAGGCATGCCGCTCGGGTTGCAGGCTTATCGTAAGCACGGGTTGGCCGGCGTTTCAGCAAATAGGTGACGTAAACCGAGTTTATATCCATGCCTGCTTCCCTCATGCCGAGTTGGAGGGTTTCCCGGGTCCCGCACAAGAACGGATTTCCTTCCCGGTCCTCCCTGGCTCCCGGGTTATCCAGGATCATCATCAGCGTGCCTTGCGGATTACCTTCCCCCCAAATGACGCGATTCCGCTGTTTGCACAATTCGCAGCGTTCACAATGCTGCATATCTTCGGGCGCTTGCTCTTCTGGCAAGATGACGCAGGGATGATTCATTTCCGTAGACATGTAATTCCTTCCTTTCTGTCGCACACAATGATTCCATTATGCCCACCTGTCACCTAATGTAAAAAATCCCCTCGCGTATATCCGATCAACCGTATTGTGTTAGTGCCACATTCCCCCATCTCACTTATTCCCTATCCGATGAATGGCCCTGTTATGACCCCTGTTCGCCTTCGTACGGGCATGCCCGCGTCCACTCTTTACACTTTCTTTATACTTTTCTGGTCCAAATATTTATACCTGCTGCTTATCCTAAACTCATCAACATCGAAAGGATGATCACGGATGTCGGATACAATTCTGAAAGCAGCAAACATATCCAAAATATACGGCAAACACAAAGCCCTTGATAAAGTATCAATCGAGATTAAGCGCGGGATGATCTACGGCTTGATCGGGGAGAATGGTGCGGGAAAATCAACGTTTATGCGCATCATCATGGGACTCATCACCATTAACGAGGGCAGCATCGAACTGTTTGGAGCAACAGGCAATCAGGGATTGCAGCGTGCACGAAGAAAAATGGGGCAATCCATTGAAACGCCGGCACTTTATCCGGAATTAACGGCTCGGGAGAATCTGCAAGTCCAAGCGGCAAACGGCGGCGTAAGCGAACGCGAAATCGACGATTTGCTTCGCTTGATGAACCTGGGGAATACCGGCAAGAAGAGAGCCAAGAACTTCTCCTTAGGCATGCGCCAACGGCTGGCGATTGCTTCCACCCTGATTACGAACCCCGAGTTCTTGATCCTGGACGAGCCGACGAACGGTCTCGATCCGTCAGGAATGGTTGAAATGCGCGAAATCATTCAGCGGTTGGTGACCGAACGCGGGATGACCGTCTTGCTATCCAGTCATTTGCTGGATGAGCTTTCACAGGTGGCTACGCATTACGGGATTTTGCATGACGGAAAACTTATCCGTGAATTTTCACGAGAGGAGCTGGCAAACGAAACTCGCCAATACATTGAACTGGAGACAACGGAAGTCCATTCCGCCGTCGTGGTGTTGGACGATCTAGGGATCCGGGACTATGAAGTCATCAACGGAACCGAAATTAATATCTACGAACGCCTCGATGACGTTGCCGCCATCAACCGCTCGCTGGTTTTGGCTGACGTGAACGTTTTGCGAATCGGTACAACCCGACAAAAACTCGAGGATTATTTCTTGCAATTAACAGGAGGTGCCCCCCATGCTTAATCTGCTAACCGCCGAAAAAATCAAATTGCGCCGAAGCAAAAAACTATGGATCGTCCTGGGCATTTTATCTTTGCTTCCGATCTTCCAGGTCGCAAATAGCCTGACGGCCGTGCATTATGGCAACGAGCTCGTCCAGCCCGTTGATACCGTCATTAATGGAGCGACAGGCATTCTGATGATCGAGAAGAATGGATTAACGATTTTACTCGTCATTGGCGCTTTTATCAGTTTCTTGATTGGGGAAGAATTTCAGAATGGGACGATTCGAAATGCGCTTTCTTTAGGACGCAGCCGCACGCATTATTATTTGTCAAAATTGGTGGTAGCCGCGCTCCTCTCGCTCGTTGGTGTCATCATATTGACCGCGCTTGGCATGGTCAGCTTTTCCATCGCGTTTGGTTTCGGCGAAGTTGCCGGGATTAACCATTACTTCAGCTATGCGATCCAAGCGTTTCTCACACTGTACGTATTAATTCTGTCTAACGTATCGATCTATATGATGATTAGCTTCTTAACCAAAAATAGCGGCATCTCGCTGATTTGGACTTTTATTTATACGATTGCGACTGGCTTTGGCGCACCCATCTTCCTGCAAACCGAGCATTTCAAGCAGCTCACCTACTGGTTTTCGTTATCCTTCTTGTTCTATTCCGATTTCGCCAAATCGGCGGATATCGGCAAGTTCCCTGAGATGATATTGGTCAGTCTCATCACGATCGTGTTATCATCAGCTATAGGAATTCTTCGGTTTACACGAACTGACATAAAGTAGGTCGATATGTATGCCAGCGATATTAATCATTGAAGACGATACAACCATTCATTCACTCATCAAGGAAGCCTTGGAGCTGCATGGTTTTCAAACGCAGAGCGCCTATTCCGGAACAGAAGGGAAGCTGCTGTTTGAGCACCATCAGGTTGATCTGGTTCTCCTGGATTTGATGCTGCCGGGGATGGATGGAGATGAACTTCTGGAGCACATTCGGCAAAATTCAAACACGCCCGTAATTGTGATCTCCGCAAAAAATGATCAGCATTCGAAATTGGAGCTTTTGACGCACGGGGCCGATGATTACATCACGAAGCCTTTTGATGTGAAGGAACTGCTTGCACGAATTCACATCCAATTGCGCCATGCAGCCAAAGCTTCAGCCGGCCCTATGGATGAAATCCGTTACAAGAATATCAGCGTAAACCTAGACACGCGTGAAGTGACAATCAATGAACAGGCGGTTCATCTTACTGGACGGGAGTACGCCATACTTCTGTTATTCTTAGAGCACCCGCAAAAAGTATTCAGCCGCGCCAATATCTACGAAAGTGTGTGGAACGAGCCATTTTGGGGCAGCGATAAAACGATTAACATGCATATCAGCAATTTAAGGAACAAGCTGAACCTGGATGACACGAATTACATTAAGACCGTATGGGGTATCGGCTTCAAATTCGATTCAGAGGAAGGGACGTGAATGGGATGTGGGGATGGATCTTTGTCTTCCTGGCCTTTGCGTTTCTTCTTTATATTTACTTCTTAAAGCGGGAACTGGGGAAATTAAAACATGCGGTCCAAGAGATTCCAACGAACGCCAGCTATGGCTCCAGACTTTATGTAGATTTTCGCCAAAAGGCAATCATGGAGCTGGTCGATGAATTGAATCAGATGATCGATGCATTTGAAGAAAAAAATCGTGAGGCTAAGCGGATGGAAGAGAATGTGAAGCTATCCATCGCAGGGCTCTCTCATGATTTACGGACGCCCCTCACATCCATCCACGGCTATGTTCAGCTTTTCCATGCAGCCACAGATGAGACAAAGAAGGCGCAATATCTTAAGATTATCGAACATTCTGTACGGCGTCTGATAGAAATGACCGACCACTTTTACGACCTGGCACGCATTGAAATGAATCAAAAGGAACTGGCATGGTCTTCCCTATCTCTCTCCAACCTGGCTGAAGAAATCTTCTTGTCCTTCTATGAACAATTTGAGGAAAAGCAGATTGATCTCCAATTTCCCGAACCAACCCATGACCGTCATATCATTGCAGACCCGTTATTGATGACGCGTGTCATCCAAAATATCGTTCAAAATATCCTTCGTTATGCCAACAGTCAAGCTGTGATCCGTTACCGGGATGAGGGCAACGATCTAATACTTAGCGTTAAAAACGATATCAAACCCGACAGCAAAGTTGCCATTGAGAAGGTATTTACGCGTTTCTATACCGAGGTCGCCAGCAGAACGAACACGGAATCCAGCGGGATCGGCCTTTATCTGTCTAAACAGTTAGTTGAGAAGATGAACGGGAAAATGGATGCCGCGTTGCAGGACGGCTGGTTTATCCTTAACATCCGTCTTCCCATCCATCGAAGTTAAATTTGATCTAAACCTTATTCATTGTATGGTCCAAGGGATGATTGTCCGAGAACAAATCCGGATTGTCCTTAAGCATGTCCGTAATGACATCCGCCACCGCGGCCGCATCGCATACCCGGACAACGGCATCGCCAAGATGCCCCTTATGCATCGCGCCCCGACTTTCCAGAACCTCATCGACCTTCCAGAAATGTTCCGACCACGATAACCCGCAATGTCTGCGGGAAGGCACCGGGATTTCCGTTCCATCCGGTAAAACCGTGTACAGCTTCTCATGATCATCCGTTAACCTGCCTGGAATGTCCACCCACTCTTCGACTCCATGAATAAAGGTGTTGCGCTTTAAATCGACCCCAACTAACAAGATGGTCGCCCTTCGGTCGAGCAGCTTCCCCCAGGCAGAACCTCTAGCGCATGGCGTGTCGAAACGATGATCGTCGTTTGTGAACGCTTTGGCATCCTGACCCAATGCCGCCACGGAATGAGTAGGGTGCAGCGAACGCACCACACCAGGCCGTTTGCGGAAAAGCTCGGGTAAGATCCCAACACAAGAAGGTGACTGATCCACGTAAAATTTCGGATTATCCGCATTGATATAAGACCACGTGTGGGTGGGCAGCACCAGCAGCCCTTCTTTCATATACGCTGTGAGTGCATCGAGAACCGTGTCCGCGCCACCCTCGACCGGCCCTATACTCTTCATCGAAGAGTGGACCAACAGCGTCCCTTTGCTGTCAATGCCCAGCTGCTCTAATTGCTTCATTAAGCTTTCCCATGTATACATGTTCTTCTCCTTCCACGCCAGGATATCAAAAACTGGCTGCCACTATTATTTTTCGATGATTTCCCAGTGCAGCTCGGCGGATGTATCGGTTAATAATTGCTGAAGCGATGCATGAGCATGCTCGACCGTGTGCGCCGCAGCTCCTTGCCGCTGTTCCTCATAAATGGTGAGCACCCATCAACTCTCCATTGGATAAACTTTTTACTTAAGATACGTCCATGATATAGAGGGGTGGGGATATTTTCAATGTTTCTATGAATATTGGTTCCAAAGTTGCCAGCTTCGCCTCTTTACGCCTAATCGGTTACAAATACTTTCTTCTATACATCAGGGTAATTTGATCCGCTATATATTCTGCGCTATGCTCGGTACCATCCTTAATCCACCACATAATAATCCCGAGAAGTGATGATGCCACAATATCAACGGAGGCAACTCGACTTGTGGAATGGATGTTTCTTGCGTCTCTGCGTTGTTTGATCGTATTTTTCAACAGGTTCGACAAGTGGGTTTTGAAGCCCGTATGCTCAACCAATACAGCGAAAATTTTCCGGTATTCATAAAAATAATTTAAAAATGCAATCAGCTGCTCCCGTTCGTTTCGGCTCTTCACTTGTAATAGCGGCTCGACTTTCATGGACAGGTCGTCAAAGATCTCATGCACGATCTGACGCAGCAAATCGTTAATATCCTCATAATGCAAATAAAACGTGGCACGATTTAGCTCTGCGCGAGTTGCAATTTTTCGGACGGTCAATTGAGAGATTTCCAGATTGTCGGCCAGTAATGAAAAAACGGCCTGCTTCAGCAGCTTTTTGGAGCGAATGGCTCGTGGATCCATCCTTTTATGTTCAGGCATGTCATCCCTCGATTATCGTTTATTTGTCACTTCATCGACCGATCTTCCCATTCTGTCGTTTAGTCGACAATTTCAGCAGAATTGCAAATAGGAATCACTCTTCGATGCTGATAAGATATATTTTATTGACACTATGTCGAAAAAGCAATGAAGAGAGGACAGCACCATGCAAGAAGACATAAAGAAAATAAATAAAGGGATATTACTAACCATCTTGATCCTTGGTTGTTTCTTATCCACGCTCAATCAGACGCTGTTAAATGTAGCCTTGAGCAATCTAATGGGTGTATTTGATGTCACGGCAGCCACCGTACAATGGATTTCAACGGGGTTTATGCTGGTTAACGGGATATTGATCCCGATTACGGCCTATTTAATGAAACGCTTTACTACGCGTCAATTATTTATAAGCGCCATGTTGTTTTTATTAATCGGTTCAATCATCTGCGCGGCGGCGCCAAGCTTTGTTGTGCTCATGTTAGGACGGATGATTCAAGCTGCCGGTGCGGGAATTGTCATGCCGCTCATGATGAGTGTTGTGCTCGCCATCTTTCCCGTGGAAAAACGCGGCAGCGCTATGGGACTGCTGGGACTGGCCATGATTTTCGCTCCGGCCATCGGCCCGACGCTCTCGGGATTTATTGTCGAATACCACTCTTGGCGGTGGTTATTTATCGGTCTCATCCCGCTTGTCATCATGGTCATCGCATTGGCATTCAAGTATTTGGTCAATGTCTCCGAAGCGGCCAAGTCGAAGCTTGATGTAGGCAGCGTTCTTCTATCAACCGTTGGATTCGGCTTTATTTTATACGGCTTCAGCAGTGCAGGCAGTAAAGGCTGGGACGATGCCATGGTCATCCTGTCCTTAGCCATCGGGATCGTGGTCACGGCCATATTCTGTATGCGGCAAGTCAGGTCCGATGATCCCCTGTTGAACCTGTCTGTCTTCAAAAACAAAATCTTTACGTTAACGTCTCTTATTAACGTATTAGTCACGATGTTGATGTACGCGGACATGATCTTACTGCCTATTTATCTGCAGGATGGTCGCGGTTTTACGGCATTCGATGCAGGACTGCTCTTATTGCCGGGTGCGGTTGTCAATGCGCTGATGTCACCGGTCACCGGCAGGTTATATGACCGTTTCGGTGCGAGGCCGCTGTTCATCATTGGTTTGCTGTTTATTATTCCATCGATGTGGGCGGTAACAGATTTATCTGAGTCAACCACGTATATGTATTTGATGATTCGTACCATTTGCTTGCGAATCGGATTAAGCTTCATTACCATGCCACTCAATACGGCCGGACTCAATGCGCTGCCCAAACACCTCGGTACGCACGGTACCGCGGTGAATAATACCGTTCGCCAAATTGCCGGCGCCATTGGTACTGCCGTCGTGATTACGATTTATACCGTGCAGGCAACAAGCCATGCAGCTGATGTGATGCAGAACAATCCTACAACGACTGCTGAGCTCCTTAAATCCCTTACATCCATCATAGGGGCAAGCGACGCCTATTCCTTCATGATGATTCTGGCCGTCATCGCATTTGTTATCACATTTTTTATGCCTATGAAAAACAAAACCAAGATCGAACAAAAGCAATCGTAGTTAGCAACAAGGTCCTTTGACGAACTATCCGTGCAGCAGGATATGAACAAAAAAAGCCATTCCTTAATAGGAGTGGCTTTTCCTATGATTTGACGCTAGGTTTAACCATGACATTTGAAATAGTGTAAATCCGAAATCGCTCGCCTTTTCAACCCTACGTTCGCCGATCCTCTTCCGAATCGGGATCGTTTCCCTTATCCAAATCGCTGCGTTTTGTACCACTTGGCTTTTCTCCCTGTTACTTTGTCTACAACAAACGAATAGAGCGCGCGCAGGGAAATGAGCAGAAATAGCTGAGCATACGTGAAATACGATAGGCAGGACAGAATGAAATTCTGGGTTGTGCTTTGCCCGACATCGGTTGCCAGCGCCAGATTAATCTGCAGCACAAATAGGTAATACATCAATCCCCAAGCCACCATCAGGTAGACGTATACATCATCGGCAAACTGGAACGGTGACACCACATCCGGATTGAACAGCGCAATCACCCAGTAGGCCAAGTTGACAACGATGATGATATCCGACACGATAATGGATAATAAAAACCAGAAATAACTCGCCGCGTAGTACAGCACTTGCAGCTTGATCCGCCAGCTTGACCGATTAAACAAATGATGGATGTTCTCGATCACGACCGAAAAATTCCCCTTGGCCCATCGTTCCCGCTGCTTCAAATACACGCTGAGCTGCTCCGGCTCCTGCTGATAAGCTTCCGCCTGAGGAGCCAGGGCGATCAGTTGTCCCCTTGTCATAATCTCGAACGAGATGGCCGTATCCTCTGTAATGGCCTCCGTATCCCAGCCGCCGATCTCGCGCATCAGCTCCGTTTTCACAATAAAATTCGTTCCCGGAATCGTCCCCAGCTTAAACAGCTCCCACAATCCGGTATGATAGATTCGCTGCGCGGTCACAAGCTCGAGATTAATGCATTTGGAGAGGAAATTCTGCCCGCGGTTTCTGGCCTTGTTCCGTCCAAATACCGCTCCGTAGGTTTCAGGGTCTTCCATTGCTTTCTCGATCAAGAAGTACAAGGCGTTCCGCTCCGGTGCCGCATCCGCGTCAAAGATACAAATCCACTCGTTCTTCGCATACTCCAGCGCATCATTAAGCGCTCCGGACTTGCCGCCCGTTCCTGTACGTTCAAAGATCATAAAGTCCCGATCTCGATACGCTTCCTTGCTTCTCAAAGCCTTCAATTTACCGGCAGTATCATCACTGCAGTTATCGGCAATGACAATGAGCTGCACCTTATCCTTCGGGTAATTAAGCCGCAAAATATTTTCCGCCGTTGCCGCGATCACCAATTCTTCATTGTGCGCAGGCACCATGACGGTTACCTTAGGGAAATGCTCCATCTCATCCACATCAGGAATGGTCCACTCCCTACGGCTCTGCCTGAAAATAAACCGGACCGCTCCCCCCATAATCAGGATCGACTCCAACACGGCAGCCCAAATGCTAACAATACAAAACATTAATAATAAGTCAGCCACGAATCTTCCTCCGGTCGTATTTTCGATGTACGCGAACTCGAAGGGCCATCGTTGCAATGAACAGCCCCAGTACCGCAAGGGTAAACATCAGGCTGATGATTTTGCAAAGCGGAATAAACCATTCGCTGTAAGACATTTCTTCCTCCTCCTGCCGCTTAACTAAATATATTGGCCATGATTTATATATACTCTCCGATCAAATCGGTCTCCGTATTGCGTTCGAGTGCGGCAATGACAGCATCCGCATCTTCATATTTACTGAACTGCTCCTTAGCAAACACCAGCGCTCCTGTACGGATTACCAGCTTCAGCTCCCCGCCTTTCCGGTCCTGGAACGGCATGTCCATCAGCGCGTGCTTGATCCGGTCCGTCAATGCCTTTAGATACTCCTGGTTCGTCATGGGGAGCAGCACGACAAATCGCCCCTCATCAAGGCCAAACTTGTAATCCTCGTAACGAATATGATTCCGTATCCCTTCTGATAAGGAAGCGAGCAGCTGAGCGTAGCCTTGAGAACCGAGGGATTCCCGCACCATCGGAAGAAATTCGATTTTAAACATGGCCAGGCAGAAGTTATACGTATCCGAATAACGATTGGCCAAGTTGGACTGCTTGATCAGCGTTTCTTTAAAGGCTCCCTTATTGCCCAGCGAGGTTGCCAAGTCCACTTCCGGGTTCCTTCGCTGCAGCTCCTCAAGCCGCTCCATCAGCCGTTTATTGCGAATCAGCCCGGATTTGATAAATGTGGCCGCGGCCACGTTGGCCGGCAGCAGCCATAGCCAGGAGATGGACAGCACATCGACCTCGGCATACGTCGTAAGCCATACAAAATAAGCAACGATATAAACAAAAATACTAACGACAGAGACCCCGGGAGGAACCAAGAAACCGAGCAGCAGAGCCGCAAGGCATCCGACACTGAATCCCAGTTCAAGCAGCGTAAAAGACGAGTCTCTAAAGACATTAATATAGAGCAACAGCTCCTGCAGGAGCGCTAAACCAATCAGCAGTACGTATCCCCAGACCATGCGCTGGATCAATTTTTTATTTTCCATGTCCACCTCGTTGAAAAGCATATTCGCCTAATAAAGGAAGCAAGTTATCAAAAATATGCGTATTTTTTCCGAATACATATCCTCCGGGATAACGTGCGTCCTTTCCCTTGAAGGTTTGCATCCGTTTGTACAGTTTTGCTGCAAATGGCCTGTCTCCCCTTTGAAGCGCAAAGTTGATCGCAAGGCCATACACCGACGGAGACTCGTAATTTACCGCAGCCTTTCGGTCGGCCCGTGTATACTGTCCCGCCAATTTCCCCGCCTGCTCGAACTCCTTCTTCAGAAATTGGTGCAGCGGCGCTTGGTCCCTTCCCGTTTCCCCGGCATACATCGTAATCAGCAGCTGATCGATTAAATTCACCTTAGCTTCATAGGTATACTCCCTGGTCACTACATTAAAGGACTTGGGATAGAACACACCGTCATCCGGCATGTTCCGAAGCAGGGAATGATATCGAATGTACGTTTCCTCTTCCAGTAGTCCTTCTTGCAGGAGCCCTTGTAGTGCCGGGAGATCCACATAGGGCAGACTCAGCGTATCGGGCATTTCCTGCCTGGAGAAATCGTAGAAATCCACCAGATATCCATTATTTTGGGACCTGTTTAGCAAGGTATCCGTAAGCTCCCTGGCCGTTTCCGTCCATTCGGAATGGCCCTTCCATATCCGGGCACCTTCCAGCAGAGCCCCGATAATCCGCAAATCGTCGCCAAGCGCGTTCGTGCTGACTTGGGCCTTTCCTTCGGGATTGAGTTTCCACGCAATATAATGGCGATCCGCGATAAAATAGCGGGTTAATATGTCATAACTCTTCTCAAACTCGGCAAGATCGCGGCTTTCCAGCGCTGCCTGCATCCAAAACCCAAGAGATTCGGAGAGCGCCTCTCGTCCTGCTGCCAAATCAGGATTGACCGACTGGGCTTCCTGTAAATAGGTGGCCAGCGTGCCATTCGGGTTGGTCATGTTCATCGTAATAAAACGTTTCGTTGAAATATCCCCCTTGGCCTGGATCAAATACCCCCCGATTCCCAAGGCGGCGCTTAACAATATAGCAAGCCCTATCCATAAGACTTTGTGTCCACTTCGCATGTTCAAACCGCATAACCTCCATTCACTCAGGAGTAAACCCATATGCCAAAAAGAGCATCTGCACCTAGAGTTCTAACCCCCTCGCGAATTGTATCATTCCATTCTGTACAAAAACTGTACAGGTTAGGAGCTTGTAGGAAAGCATTAAAAAGACCGAGCCTGGAGGCTCGGTCTTTTTAGCCATTTTCAGTTATTGAACATTGTCTTTGGGTACTGATACGAACAGATGAGTTAAGCAACAGGTATTTGAGGACCGGTAAAAGAAGCATCTCGACCAAGAAATCTAACTTAATGTGTTGATTGGAAATAATAAGGAAGGAGCATGCCTCGGCAGCTCCTTCCTTACTCATAACAGTCTATTTTCAACTAAGCCAAATTTCGGCAGTCTAATGATTTCCCGCTTAATTCAACTGATCGTCCAACATTGCGTCGATGACTTTCAATATCTTTTTTTGCTCATTTTCGCTTCTGCTTCGGAGCTTGTTCACAATTTCTGCAAGTGTAGACTTGCTCGCCTCTTCGCTAACAGGCTGGATATAATTAAAAAACTCCACCATCGAAAGATCGAGCGCATTCGCAATTTTATTCAGTACCACAATGGAACAAACTTTTTCGGAACGCTCCAGCTTACCAATATAAGTTTCGTGTACCTCAGCCTTACTTGCAAGCTCCTCCTGGCTTAGTCCACGTAGTTTTCGGAAGTGCCGAATGCCTTCCCCTACCATCTTCATCAAATCACTCACAGCGATCACCCTAAGCAAACCATAGACCAGCCATATCATTACTCCAAGATACTATAGTATTTAATTTTTAAAAAAATACCCTATAGGGATTTTAAATTGTTATAATAAGATTGCCCTTTTTCCAAAAAAATATAACTCAATGGCCCGAAATAAGGCTACATGGAGCTTTAAGAAAGGAATGAGTCCCATTAGAGTGCTATGTATATTCCCTGACAACTCAACGACGGATATTTACGTATCCGAAGTTGGAGAATTTCTTCGTATCACAAAATTAGTAAACGGAATAACGATGGAAGGTACCCATTACAGTGTGGCGCATACAGAACTTATTGTTGAAAAGGAAACTTTCTATATTTCAGTGCTATTAATGCATAGCCATGTGAAATAAGCCGTGATTCATAAAACCTTAGAGATATTATCGAGTTTTCAAAAAAATCCGCTCTATCAACCAAAAAAGTTCTTCGAAGCCCGCTTTTATGCGAGAATCGAAGAACTTTTTTAACGGCTTCTCAGGACATGCTCGATTCGCTTATCCGGCATGAACCAGATCACCGCAACGAGCACGAAAAAGAAACCGGATATCCAAACACTCACGTATGCGGTCAAGGCAGCAGTCAAGTAGAGTAAAGGAGATAGTTTCCCCTTCCAATCTTTACCCATCGCTGCGACGAATGAGGAATCACCGGAGTGCTGGTTCATAATCATACGCTGAAGCAGCCAGTATGATAACGCCGCTAGTAGTAGAATAATACCGTACAGCGCTGTCGGAGTAGGTGCAAAATGGCTTTCCCCCATCCAAGCCGTCGTGAACGGCACAAGGGATAGCCAGAAGAGAAGCAGCAAGTTAAGCCACATCAACCGCCCGTTCATTGTTCGAACCATATGCAGCAGATGATGATGATTGTTCCAGTAGATGCCGATATACACGAAACTGAAGATATAGCTGACAACTTTCGGGCCAAGCTCGATTAGCGCGTGCCAGTCATGGCCTTCCGGCACTTTGAATTCCAGCACCATGATCGTAATAATAATGGCCAGCACGCCATCGCTGAATGCTTCCATCCGGTTTGCTTTCAATGCGTCTCACCTATTCCCCTCGCTTCATGTTGTCCCAGTCCCCAGGGTTGCCTCCCACCTGGTTCGATGAGATCTATAATGTCCATTATAGAGATCGTTTGTCCTGAGTCTAGCTACTTTTCACCTGAATTTGGGGAAATGACCTTTGCACGGGTAAAAATGTGAACTTCTAGCCCTCACCTATGGTTGCGCAGGGTTATCTTGAAGGGTTTTCTGGATAAGGTGAGATTGTTATTCCCTTCATCTTCCTGGCCCGGTAATATAACCTGAAACGGCATACCATAACCGTTACATTCACAAGCGATAATACAACCAGCCATATGATCAGCGATGACATGGCAGTCCATAGTCCATACCAAGGCAATACTCGCCCGGCGCCAATAAATGTAGCTAACGGCGACAGAAACAAGAGAATCAAGACAGGCAGCAGTCCTCCGGCTAATGAGACCATCAAATTACCGGTTGTCATGGCCTTTTTGCTTCGATGGATCCGATAGAGCCTATATATCCCCCAAGCAATCGTCGCAAGCACCAGCAGAATCATAACCGCCTCCATGTTTTTGCTGTTGACAATCGTCGATTCGGTCTTTTCTCCCTTCATAATCTTTGCGATTCCGTCGACAAACGCCGAATAATCGACAAAGGCGTTTAAACCGGAGTCAAACATCATCGCAATGCCCAGCCGCTGATCCAAATAGATCGTCTCTTCCGCCTTATACGTCCATAAAATTCCGCTATGGGAAATCGTCCGGCCCCCTTGCTCATCCTCTTCCGCAAGCCACCCCATTCCATACGGGCCGTTCTGTCCGGCCGTATGGTACTGCTCCATCAGCTCTGGCGTAAGAAGCCTGCCATTATATTGGGCGAGCATCCACTTGGCCATATCTTCGGCTGTCGAAATCATACCGGCGGGCCCGTCAACGAACCAAGAAGGTTCAGACTGGCTTACAGGATGGCCGAGCAATATATAATGTCCCCGTGGAATGGCGGAGTTCTCATTGATCTGCCGCGTGTTGCTCGCATTAAAGGTATCTCTCATCCCCAGAGGCTCAAAGATATGATCCTCCAAGTAATCGGAGAAGTTCTGTCCGCTCATTGTTTCGACCAACAAAGCTAAGTATTGATAATTCGGATTGTGGTAGCTATAGGCTGCTCCAGGATCATTGGCTAGCTGAACCGTGTTCAACGACTCGTTAACCTGTCGCAGCGATTGATATGGGGACGAACGGGTCATGTCGGGATTCACCTTGTCATTCAGACCGCTTGTCTGGTTGAGCAAATCCCGAACGGTAATATCCCGAATGCGCTCGTCCTTAGGTGCAAGGTCGGGGAAATAAGATGCGTACGGCGCATCAAGCTCGATTAGTCCATTGTCCACCAGTTGAAGGACAGCCAGTGCTGTAAAAGATTTGCTTAACGAAGCAATAGGAAAGGGGGTGCGGTCGTTTATATCACGGCCCTCTGGCATAGCGCCGTATCCTTGCGTATAGAACACCTCTTCGTTATGAACGATGGCAAGGGCCGCACCCTGAATATGATTGGCGCTCATCGTTTTTTTGACGTACTGATCGATTTCCTGCTGGACTTCGGCTTTGCTTCGGACTTCAACGGCGGAAGCGGGTCTGGCCAGGATGCCCATCATTAGCAGGAAACAACTTAAGACTAGCCACATTTTCTTCTCTACGGTTCTCATACTAGCACTCCTTAATTCATGTTAAGGAAAATGCTAATCGATCTTTTTCAACTATTTATCAACTCCGTACAAAAAACTTGCCGTTACGTTCCCACCGCCATGGAGGCCGTTGGCTACCAGCAGACTACCCTCATGCTTTTCGCAAAGAACTTTGCAAATGTAAAGCCCCAGTCCGTGATGTTCATTCGCATCCCATACCTCTCCGCGATAAAAAGGAAGTACGGCCTTGCGGAGCGCCACTTCGGAAAAACCTGCACCGTCATCCGTGACGGTTATAGAAAAGAAGCCCTTGCCGACGTTATAATGAACGCTTACGTGACTTGAGGCATAACGCGCTGCATTTACGATCAAATTCTCAAAAACCTGCATCGCCAAATGGACATCGACCGTTATTTCGTTCGCTTCCGCGGCAATGGATGAACCGAAAGTCTTACCATTCCGTCCGGTAATTTGGCCCGCGCTGTCATTCAGCAAGGAGATGAGTTCATCCGTTTCAATCATACGGCTCTGCACCGGCATATCCTCCAGCTTCTGAATAGAATTCATCGCCTCCGTGTAGCTTTCAAGACGGACGATATGCGCCTGCATCGTTTGTATCGTGTCCAAGAGTTTCTCCTCGGATATTTTGCGCTCCGGCAAGTAAGCGATCAGAAATTCGGAGTACCCTTTCAGAACGGAAAGGGGCGTTCTCAGATCGTGAGCAAAAATAGCGTTAAGTTGTTTCCGTTCCTCAACCGATCGCCAGAGCGTTTGGTGGTTCTTCTCCAACTGACCGCGCATGTTCTCAAATACACGGCATAATTCCCCCATCTCATCCCGGCTGTCGTAAGAAATATGAAACCCCAAATCGTTCGCCGAAATTTTCTCTGATGCCTGCATCAAGATTTCAAGCGGTTTTTTCAGTTTCGACCGATAAAACAAGCTGCCCATCAGGACGATGCCGACGGCAACCGTTAACAGGACAACCGCAACGAGGGAAGGCAGCAACCAATCGTTCACGGAAGAATAGCCGGCAAACCGCAACCGTATACTTTCCGCCCATCTAAACTCCAATGTGATGACGACTAGAACGGCGATGAGCGTAAGGCAGCATAATAGAATGAACGATTGCAGCAAGGTTAACCGCTTCAGGCTCAGCCAGTTTATCATTTTCGCCATTTGTAACCCACTCCCCATACAGTTTCTATCCTGTCGCCGCTACCATGCTCTTTTAATTTGATACGAATTCGCCTGATATGCTCCGCTATTACGGCGCTGTCGCCTTCGCCGTCCAGTCCCCACACTTTTTCAAAAATGCGCTCTTTGTCAAACACCATTCCGGGATGCATGGACAATAGCTCTATAATATCGAACTCTTTTTTGGCCAAGGGAATTTGTACATCGTGGATGTAAAGCGCGCGAGCCGAATAATCTATGACCAAATCTTCGCTAAACCTTACGGACGTTTTCGTTTGGCTTCGCATCTCCCTGCGCAAATGTGCCTCTACCCTCGCACCCAGCTCATGAAGACTGAACGGTTTGGCTATATAGTCATCCCCTCCGGCCTGAAATCCCGATATTTTATCCGCATCCTCGCCGCGGGCGGTTAGAAACAGGATCGGACAGGACACAAAATGCCGGATTTTCCTGCATAATTCCAGACCATCAAGCTCCGGCATATTAATATCCAGCAGCACAAGATCCAGTTGATTCTCTATTTGCCGCAGCGCCTCGCTGCCATCCTTCGCCGTCATCACGAAATAACCGTTTATTTCAAAGTAATCCGTGAGCAGTTTGCGAAGATCGGCTTCATCATCTACGATCAGTATCTTTTTCATCTTGCCCTCTCCGCCTCCAATATCAACTTCTCTAGACCCAGCATAACAAAAATCGCCGTCCGATTCCCAGCAGGGATCGTGAACGGCGACATTTTAGAGAAATTACTTACGAAGCAGTCTTCTTGGGTAAATGCAGATATCACTTTACAAAGCTATCGACCAATTCCGCCAGCACCTTGCCAAGCCGGTCAAGCTGCTGTTCATTAGCTTCTATGCAGATGGGCTTCGCTTTTTCAAACTCCTCTTTTTTCTTGAAACGTTGACGGAAGGTGACCCTGGTCCGGCCATCGAAGTCCTCGAAGGTAGCCGTTACCCGAAATTCGTGAACGTTCAGATGATCAATCACGACCCGCTCCGTCGGCACGAACTCAACAAAGACATTATGGTTAGGATAATCCACGCCATCCGGTCCGTGCATGGTGAACTTCCACGTACCTCCCGTCCTCATATCGCACTCGTGAAACGTATTCTTGAAGCCTTTCGGTCCCCACCACTTGGCTAATAAATCCGGGGTTGTCCATGCCCGAAACACAAGCTCCTGTGGGACATCGTACTCGCGCGAAGCCATAAGTTCATTTTCACCTATTGTCATGTTCTTACCTCCCCTTCTACTATCTTGCCCAGTGTGTCCAACATGATGTTTGTACCGTGCTCTCGTATTTCCGGCGTATTATGTTCGTCAGAGAATGCACCTTGGCCTGTGGCCGGATTCCGTTTGTCCCGACGGAGTGAACCCCCGATTTGATCATAAAACCGCAAAGTTCGTACGGTAAGCCCCGTCAGCTTGGCAAGGCGCCCGACCTTCCAATGTCGCTTCTGAACCATCTCCACTCTTTGGCGCTAGCTATGTACCGGTAGCTCTATTGTAAAACGTTACGTTACGTAAGGTTCAAGTGAAATCGGGGTGCTCTGCCAGAATTTTTTTGCGCTCTAATTTTTGAACACAAGCTATCGGTCCAAGCTTATGGCAGCGACATGAAGTGCTACTACCAGGCTCGTGCGATCGTCATTCCCTTATTTGGACTCGATGTGCCCCAGCGGTATATTGCTCTCTTCTAGAGCCGCGCGAGCGGCTGGCCAGCTGGAATCGTCGAGGTCGAGCTCATTTCGAAGATAGGCCAACGTGATCTGCTGGATCAAGGCGACTCGTTCGGGGCTCTCGTCCGTCGTCTCCGCAGCGCTGTAACCGGGTATCCCGCCAAGCGAGTGCTCGGCTCCGAAGAGGGTGAGCAGGCTCTTGCTGCCCGGGCTCAGGAAGTACGGGTCGGTGAACCAGTCCGGTCCCCGAGTGGACAGTTGGGACTGGTCATGATCTCCCGCTACCACGAGGGTCGGCGTGCTCATCTCGGCGAAGCTTGGGTTCATGAAGGGGAAGTGCTCTGCCGCGAACGGGCTCAAGTCAGCACCACCCTTGCCAGTCGTGGCAAGCAGCACGCCCGCCTTGATTCGTGAGTCGGACATATCCTCTCCCGGCTCGCCGTGGGTATCGAGAACTCGCGCGCCGAGCAGCATGCTCACCGTCTGGCCCCCCCAGGAGTGTCCGGCTGCCGCAATACGGCTTCGATCGAGGCGTCCACTGAGACCGGGAACGGAAGCTTCAAGTTGATCAAGCTGGTCGAGGATGCGCTTCATGTCCTCGACTCGGAAACGCCAGATCCGTGGCGTACGGGGATCTTCAGGAGGAAGGTTCAGCGTCCTCGAATCGAGATGGGTAGGTTGAATGACCACGAAGCCGTGAGCAGCCCAGTAGTCGGCCAACGGGCCGTAGCCATCCAACGACCAGCCAAAGCCGTGCGAGAAAACGATAATAGGCAATTCACTCCCAGTCGCGGGCGCAGACACTCGCACTTGCAGATCCTCGCCACGGTCCGGCGCTGATAGGACTAGCGGCTTCACCGAAACGACTGGAGTAGGCACACTAACTTTAATTTTCATAATAAATGTTCCTTTCTTGAAAAAAGATTAGCCAAACCGTTACGGGGAGAAAGCGGTCAAGCTGGTTCCTGAAATAAACCGGCAGTTCCAGTTGACATGTCAACCTTCGTCAACTGTAGCATATTGTAGTTGACACGTCAACCATGCTATGATGTTCCTATGAACAAGAACGAGCTAAACCAAGAGGAAATGCGAATATGGCATATGTGGAAGGGCTCCTTTCAGAGCATCTTCGGTCGCGTAATAAAAGAGATGTCCGAGCAGACAGGACTGTCAGAGGGTGATTATGGGGTGTTGGATCGGTTAGTCCTTTTGGGGAACGGCAACCTTCGCCAACAGGAATTAGCCGACTCGATGGACTGGGACAAGAGTCGACTGTCACACCATTTGACGCGGATGGAAAAACGCGGACTTGTGATGAGGAAGCCGTTAGACACGGATCGCGGTGTTCAAGTCATCATCACTTCTATTGGAGAAGCGGCATTGGATGATGCCCGTCCCATAGTTTCCAAGGCAATACGCAAATATTTCCTTGATCATTTAACCGATCAAGACATTGAGTCGATTACCAGGCTTGCGGAGAGTACCAAAACGGGGTCTTCCGCGTCTGGTAAACCACCTACGCCGTGACCCCGTTTTTTGATGCCATTCCTTACAGTGGATAAGTCAATCGTACTCAATAAACAGAACTCTCCAGACTCGGGGGGTTCTTTCCTTTTTTATTAACAAACTTCGCCTTGGCGACAGTTAATCCATTATTCCCCATTATTTTTGCCGCACCTTCATCAACCACATCGGGAGTCTATATATAGTAAAATAATATCGTAATTCTAAAGCGATTATTTGTTATCAAATGAAGCTCAATACCAAACATTCAGGTGGTGATTGATCTATGACTGTTACTAACAGCAAAGCAAAGGCAATGGGAGCGTTTCTCAAATCACGCAGAGAACGACTTTCGCCGAAGGATGCGGGCCTGGAATTCGCCAACGGGCAACGGAAGACGCCCGGACTGCGGCGCGAGGAAGTCTCCTTACTAGCGGGCGTGAGCGTCACCTACTATACGTGGCTGGAGCAAGGGCGGGATTTAACCCCGTCCAAAGATGTGATCGACAGCATCGCCCAAGCACTCCGATTATCTCCAGCCGAGAAGAGTCATTTATACCAGCTCTGGAACCCGCATGCATTCGAGACGCCTTTTGCGGGCCCAGCCGTCGTAGATCCGCATATGCAGAAGATTATAGATCAATTGACGTACCCTTCTCACATCACCAATGAGAGAAGCGAAGTGCTCGCTTGGAACAAGGCAGCTCAGGAGACGTTCACCGACTTTGCTTCCATTCCTGTCCAAGAACGTTATTTCATGCGTTTGTTGTTCGAAGATACGGAAATGCGCAATCGCATCGTGAATATAGAAGAATTCTCGAGTTATTCGGTGGGCGTGTTCCGAACTTATTACGATAAACACCGGGATGACCCTTGGTTTGAGACGGCAGTAGAGCAGCTTACTCAGAACAGCCCTGAATTCGATCGAATGTGGGGACAATACGATGTTCAACTCAAAAAGGTCAACCGGATTGTTTTGCAGCCCCCCGGTATCCATCAACCTATTGCTTATGATATCCATTCGTTGGTGAATTTGTCTGACCGCCCGGATATCCACATCTGCATTTACACCCCGGCTACAGAGGATCCGGGTGCTGACCGTTAATATTTTTACTAGTAAAAACGTTGTGTGGTTGCCTTGGTAAGGATCGATTAGAATGGGCTCATATTCGAATAATCCTAACGTCAGAAATGAGGGGTACCTATGCTGCAGCAAAGAAAACTAGGAGAAGAAGGTCTTGAAGTGTCGGCCATCAGCCTTGGAACCATGATGATGCCTGACAACGACGAATCCGTGCGTACGATTCAGGGAGCATTGGATATGGGCGTGACGATGTTTGATACAGCCGACCTTTATGGGACGGAATACATGCTCGGGCGGTTCGGGGGAAATGAGAAGCTTGTCGGACGTGCGCTTAAAGCTCGGCGCGATGAGGCCGTTATCGCCACCAAATTCGGAATTACACACGGTCAAGGTCCGAAAGGGGATCCCGCTTACATCAAAAAATCCGTTGATGCCAGCCTTTATAGCCTGGGACTGGATTACATTGATCTCTATTACCAGCATCGCCCCGACCCCAATACCCCTATTGAGGAAACAGTCGGCACGATGTCTGACCTCGTAAAGCAAGGGAAGATTCGATACATCGGATTGTCGGAAGCGCCTGTCGATATTATTCGACGGGCTCATGCGGTACATCCCTTAACCGCAGTCGAAACCGAATATTCCCTATGGAGTAGGGAAGTAGAGGACGAAGTTCTCCCGGTTCTTAGGGAGCTGCGTATCGGTCTAGTCCCCTACAGCCCGCTTGGCCGCGGCTTCCTAACCGGCCAGATCAAAAAATTTGAGGATTTGCCGGAAGACGACTATCGGCGCTATTACCCGCGATTCCAAGGCGAGAACTTCGCCAAGAACGTTGAGGTCGTCTCCCTGATCGAGAAAATGGCCTCTCAAAAAGGCTGCACCCCCGCCCAATTGAGTCTAGCCTGGCTCCTGGCACAGGGCGAGCAAATCGTGCCGATTCCGGGAACGAAACGATTGGACCGCGTGCAAGAGAACCTTGGAGCGCTGCAAGTGACACTGTCAGCTGACGATCTGGCGGAGATTGAACGTATATCCCCCAAGGGCGTGGCCGCAGGCGGCCGATTCGGCGCCTTCTGACAAGTATCCGCCCTTTCTGCGACCTTCTAAGACAAGATTTAAGGCCATCCTATACGGGATGGCCTTTTTGGACCTTGCGTGACTCCGTGAGCTAAACGCCGGCAGCTCTGCCAGATCCAACTACCGACGTCCACCAGAACACGCAAGCAACGAGCTCCTCACCTTCGCAAGGAAGTGCGAGTCCGATCACCGCCGTTTGAAAAAGTACCTGCGGTAGATGAGGTTCAGCTTAACGGATCCATCGCCGAAAAATAAGAGTACCTAAACGGATGCCCCAAACTGGATCAAATAAAGCCTAAAAAAATCGCGTCCTCCAAAGGAGAACGCGATATAAAGCAGCTTCACTCTGATTTTCAACATCGTCATGAACGCTTTCGGGCGACCACCGCTAACCGGCCGTTTTCGGTCGAGTACTCGCAGGTGGACAGTACAATAAGTTTATCGCCATACCGGGCTGTTACGCCTGTGTCATAAAGAGCGAGTTTTTTGATGTTCTGAACATACGAATCGAACTCGGCCGACGTACTTACATTCTCAATCTGGTAGTATTTAAAAACATCGTCCGATTTGCGATAAACTTTTGACAGAATAACGGCTACAATCTCATACTCTTCCTTTTCGTAAAGCGTACTGAACTGGAACGTTGCATGCTCTCTATAAAAGCTTTCGTTCTTGTACTTCATTAAGTCTTTAAACATCCAGCCGCTTTTCATGTGATGCCCATGAATCAGCACAATGTCCGAACCGTTGGTCCGGCTATGCGCGTCCAAAAAAGGGAGGCCGCCTTTGTTTTCCTTTTTATCGAAATCATGATTGAGATAGTACTCCGCATCCTGTGGATTCTGCATGACCGGGTACTCAATTCGGGTGCCGTCCATCTTCAGCCAGCCGACGATGTCCGAGTTCCTCTCGTAAAGCTCTCGAAATTCGGGAAGCATGACTGGCTCATTCGCCTTATTGAACAAAACGGAGGGGGATGCAGCCCCTCCGCCTTTGTTCGATCCTTCCTCCCAAGCTGTTGCCAGCTCTTCGATTTTCTGTTTCTCAGCATAATCCCGCAGGGAAATTCTCGCAATATTGACGAGAGAAAATACCAACACAAGGAAGGAAACGGCGATAAGAATTTTTTTGATTTTGCTCATTTTCTTCTTACCGCCTTTCCGATCATTGGATGTGCTTTTTCTTCTTGTTACCGAGTAGACAGAACCCGATCGTCATCAAGGACATCAGCGCCAAAGCCATATAGAAGATTGGCGATACGCTGTTGTCTCCGGTTTCCGGAGCATCGTCCAGTTCGTTATTTCCATTGCCCGCACCCTTATCGGCTAAGTCGCTGACATCAGGCACGTTGTCGATGTTGTTATTCTCATTGTTGATGTTGCCAGGCTCGGAACCAGGTTGATCAGGAACAGGGCCTGGTTTCTCCGGCTCTGGTGCTGGGTTGACAGGACCTGGATTCTCCGGCTCTGGAGCTGGGCTGGCAGGACCTGGGTTCTCCGGCTCTGGTGCTGGGTTGACAGGACCTGGATTCTCCGGCTCTGGAGCTGGGCTGACAGGACCTGGGTTCTCCGGCTCTGGTGCTGGGTTAACAGGGCCTGGATTCTCCGGCTCTGGAGCTGGGTTGACAGGGCCTGGGTTCTCCGGCTCTGGAGTAGGGTTAACAGGGCCTGGATTTTCCGGTTCTGGAGTTGGATTAACAGGGCCTGGTCCGCCGCCGGTGTTGATCGGCTTCATCGGCACATCGTATTTCACAATGTCGAAATCGACAGAAATCGTATCACTTCTGTGCGTCTCGTATCCGTCCTTCGTTACGATCAGATAATAATCCGCTTCAGGAAACACCATGTACGCGTAGAAGCCATTTGCGTCGCTATCTTGCTCTGGGCTCTTGTTGTCGTGCGGCGCAAAATTCGGAACCGGAGGAAGCGTTACCTTCGTATCCGGAGTACGGCCTTTATCTCTGTTCCGCTGCGTATCCGCATAATACAATGTCACCGTGGCTCCTTCAATTTTCTTGCCAGTGATGGCATCTCCTGTCGTTTCATCATAAACCGTACCGTAAGGGTCGACCAATTCCTCGGAGATATTCAGCTCTCCGTTAGCCTTCACGTCCAGCTGCGTCACTTTGAGGAGCAGTTCCTCGCCCGTCTCGGCTTTATAGCGAACTTCCATGGTGTACTTCTGCTCGCTTAGCCCTTCCACGGAGAAAGTGCCATTGGAAGCCATTGGGAACGCCTTAGGACGACCGTTCTCCTGAATATAATTACCGTCCTTGTCTTTCAAATAAATATGCATCTGGCTGGTAAACGAATTGTTGAATAGTGCTGTTGTTCCATCCAGCTGCTTGAACAGAACAATCCCTACCGCCGTAATGTCCGCCGGAACGGTCTCGTCCGTCACGCTGCCGTCCACATTTGCTTTTTGCGTGAATTCGATAGGCACATCTTTTCCGCCTACCGTGTACACCTTCGTATACGTGATCGTATAGTCGGTATCCGCCTCGGCAGGGACGGAATATTCACCCTTCTCATTCGTCTGAATCGTCTGCTTCTCACCTGACTTCAGATTGGTCACCGTGATGGATGCATTCGGAATGACTTCTCCTGTGTTGTTGTCACGCAGTACGCCTTCCAGATACGGGCGGGTATTGACAAAGTGCGCTTCAGCCACCTTTTTCTCCGGAATGGTACCTGTGCGAACGAGACTTTCAGGATCCGTCACATAGCCGTCTTTCGTATAATCATTCTGGGTCACCTCATACTTGAGATACGTCGGAAGTCCTTCAATAACGAGCGTCTGGCCATCTGTAAGCTCGAAGGTGTCTCCGCTCGTGATCGTTCCCTTGCTGCCATCCGACTTCTCATAGGAGTAGGATTTGTTATCTCCCTTGCCTGTGAAGGTGACCGTGTACTTGAACAGCTTTTTCTTATCGTCGTCTTTACCTTTAACCGTGTTGCTGATTAGCAGGCCGCCCTTTATAACTCGCACGTTCGTGAAATGGGCGTTTTCGTCTGTGCCTTCCATGACTCCGGTATAATACCGTTCCTCAGGGGTGGTCACGTATTCGTCCGTTGTGTAGTCCTTCTGAGTCACCGTGTATTTCAGATTCTTAGGCAGCCCTACAATTTCCAGCGCCTCTCCATCCTTAAGTGTGAAGGATTCGCCAGATTTGATCTCCCCCGGTGTACTCGTCACGCCATCCGACTTCGTATACGTGTAGCTTCCATCCTTGCCTGCTTCTTCAAAGATGACGGTGTACTCGAACTCCTTCGTCTTGTCGCCGCCATTGCCCATGACCGTATTGCCGACGGTCAGCTTGCTGACGGTCCGTTTATTAACGAAATCTGCCTTGCGATCGGCACCCGCCATAACTCCCTCATCAGACAGTGTAGGGGTGGTCGCGTAGCCATCGTTTTTATAATCGTCCTGGGCGATCGTATACTTCAAATTCTCTGGTAGATCCTTAATTTTAAAGGTCTCGCCATCCTTGAGCGTGAAAGTATCGCCGGATTTGATCTTGCCTTTCGTGCCGTCTGAATGCTCATAATCGTAGGCATGATCTTTTCCTGCGCCGTCAAAGGTCACCGTGTACTTGAACGGCTTGTCCAGTTCTGCGCCGTCCCCGGTTACGGTATTGCTGACGGTCAGATTGCTAACGTTTCGATTGTTGACAAAATCTGCTTTGTGGTCGCCTTTATTCACGATTGAGCCAGACAGCTCTCTCTTCTCCGGTATGGTCGTATAACCATCAACGGTCGTATAATCGGCCTCAGTTACCGTATAGACCAGATCCGCAGGCAATGCGGGGAGCATCACAGTTTGCCCATTCTTGAGGGTAATCTTGTCTCCGCTCTTGATCTTGCCATACGTATTATCTGGCTTCTTATAGGTGTACTCTCCGTCCTTGCCTTCGCCGGTGAAGGTCACGGTGTATTCGAACTCTTTGTTCGGATCGCTGCCGTTGCCTTCCACCTTATTGGAAATGGTCAGCTTGCCTTGGGCCGGCGTAGGCACGATCAGCGGATTTTCAGAGGTTACTTTCACGCCATCTACCCAGATAGGCTTCCCTGGCGTGTTTCCTACATATACTTGATACACATGGGTGATCGGCAGCCAGGTATTCAGATCAATGTAAGTTTCCTTCAGCTCGTAATAACCCGGATCCGGGAACAACAGATTGAGTTTCCCTCCGCTATCGGTTGTTCCTTCTGCAACCTTCGTTCCATCGCTCTTCTTATACAGTGTAAACTGTACACCCTGCAGCAGCTTACCGTCAGGATCAACCTTTTTCAATGGTAATAGAGCATTGGAACTTGAACTGCCGGCTACATCTGAATTATCAAGAGTGCTTTCGCTCGTGGCGCTGACAGATTTTAGCTTGTCATCGCCCACCAGCTTAACCTCGTTGCCCATCTTGTCGCCAGCTTTTGCTTTGGTATTGTCCACCTCAGTCTGGTACACAAACTGGTAGAACTGGTTCGGGTCGTCCATCTTAAAGGTTAGGATCGTCTTGCCATCCGCACCCGGTTTAGCTTCCACCTGAACTTCAGCAATCGGATCGCTTAGGTCGAGTGCCGAGCCCTCTCTTTCCAGAGTACCACTGGCAGTCAGTTTAGCACGGTACACTGCCATACTAGGCGCGGTCAGCACAAGCTCTCCGTTTACGTCATAGCGCAGGTTCATGTTAGCACCTATCGTATCCTGCAACAACACGCCCTGCTCCATGTTGAATGGCGGGGTATAGTTCACCGTCCATTCCAGCACCCCTGGAACTGGCTTAGTTACCGACTTACCCAGTGTCTGAATAGGTACAATAACTTTGCGCTGTTCGGTGGCGACCTTTTCCACTCCGCCCCATGTCATATGAAGGTCGGCTTTGTTATACAACACCTGCTTGTCTGTTCCGTTGGTCGTGTATTCCTCCAAATATTTCTCCAGAGCCGCATTGGAGGGTCTTGCTTTCACCAGAATGACATAAGGGCTTTCCAGCTCAGAGAAGGTGAAGGTGCCTACGTTGCCGCTATGGGAGAAACTCACCACATGTGCAGGGTCGTTCGGCTCGATGATTGAAATAGCGTTGTTTCGAACCCCATAGCCGGTGCCGCTGCCATTGTCCGAATAACCTTTCCAAAGCTCAAAATCCTTCTCCTCGGAAAACGGAACGAACTCCCAACCCTCCGGTAAGGTGTCCACCAGCTTCACATTGGTGATAACCCGACTTCCGCCGGCTTCCGCCATTTTGACCGTGTTGTAGCCCGGCATATTGACCCCTAGGCGGAAGGTGACCGCCTTAGTTGTTCGGTCATAGCCAGCCAAGGTGTATTCGTCGCCGCTTGATGAGCTATCATAACCGATATAGCGGTTAACGTTGTTCGGAGTATACCATGTGTCAGCCGTCCCGTCCTTCTTCATAGGATAGGATGCGGTAAGCATATCCTTGTTCAGCATACGCAGGTGCAGATTAGTGCTGTTTTGCGCTTGTTTTACGGTTTCACCGTCAATGAGCAAAGCCCGATTTGAGCTTGTTTTCCCTGCGTTAATATCCTGCCTGAAGAGGATATCAGGGTTCGTCTCAAGTGCACGGAAGCTGAAGGATGCAGCTTTGTCGGTGTATCCGGTCACCTTGATCAAATCCGCCACCACATTACCGTCCACGGTTAAAGGAATAGCCTTCATGGCCAGGCCGGTTGCATTGGTCTTCAAGGTCTCATCATGGTACTGCTTCCAAAGCTGGTAGGAGGTAACATTTGCTTTGATTTTCGCAATTGTTTCCTTGCTCACCTCGCCGGTCTCATCCACAGCATTGTCCAAGACGTTCAAATCTCCGCCATGCACCAGCACATCATATACCGCCGCATTTGGCAGAGCATACTGTGGCGTTAGATTAACGGTCCATGTGATGCCGCCCAGGTTATAATCCTCCATCGAAATAGAGCCTGTTTTTGTAAACGTGTGCGCGCCGATGTTGACAATTGCCTCATCCGTCACTGCGTTAGGTCTTATACCGGTCGTGACATCGTTGTTCTGTATGCCATCTGGTGTATCCATGTTCCAGTTGGCACGAGGATCTATTCTGAAGCTGGAACCGCTTGTTACCTTGCTCTTAATCACTAATTCTACTTTACCGTTAATATCCCCAAGGGAATAAACGCCGTTCGAATCTGGTGTAATTGGTGTTTCTCCAGATGTAGCGCCATCCACCCATGTCTGCCATTCAGCTGATATAAAGTCCAGCCCAGCAGGTAATACATTGGTGATAGTAAAGTCCTTTAACCCTTTTTTGTTATATTGGTTAACAGTGACCTTCCATGTAATGGATTCATTTGGATGGTCATAAGAGCCCGATGCTTGAATCCAGTCGGGTGCAACCCACGTTTCCCGTGCTGCACTGGCTTTTACATCAGCACTCGTATCCCTCAGTTCAACTTTTGGGTCAAAACGCTGTCCGCCACCTCGACCGGGATCGATTGCCACGCCCCGATACTCTTTATAATACACATCCTTATTAAACCATGCTTGATACTCAACCTTTGGATCCACCCCCGTTCCTGGCGGGAAGATGTAGCTCAGACTGCCATCTACATCAATGGTTGGGTCTACCTTAGAGCCGTTTACCGTGAAGGATCCCGGTACATAGACCATACGGTAATCGGAAGGCTTCGTATAGAACGTCATCCCATCTAACGGCAGCTTCATTGTTGCATCAAGCACATCAAAAGAGGATGGCGTAGACTGGAAGGTCAAATAACCATCTTGATAAGCTGGGACGATCACATACCACCAAGTCCAGCTCCCATTCTTTGGCCAGTTGTTTCCTGTCAAATTGATGCTGTACGCCGGCGTAACATCCGGATTCTTTAGCTCATACGATCCCCCGAAAACCGAGATAGGCTTCGTATCGCCGTAATTCATGCCCGTTACATCTGAATTGGCAGTGGTTTCAAAGCCGAAGGTAACCGCTCGTCCAATACCATTGAAAAAACCATCGTCACCATCAAATACAATCCTGATGCTATTTGGAGTGAAATAAGCGGTACCAAGCTTTTTCATGCCTGAATCAGTCAGTGCATTCAGGGTTTTAGTAGCTGTCGGCAGCACCACTTCCTTGAAGTAGTCATCCCTTTTTAGTTCGATCCAGTCACCCTTTTGAATGTATTGGTTTGGATCCGCATTAGTCGGATCAGCGTCATCACCATTCACTGGCACCTTGAGACCTTCCGACTTGAGCGTGAATGGCTGTCGGCCCTGGATCGTACCGCCTGGAGCAATGTCAGTTCCCTGCGTCACCTTCAGCGGAAAGTTTGAATTAGCATCCATGAACACCACCGTTTTGTCCATCGGTGCTGCCATCATCACTATGGAATTGTTCGGCACATCGTACACCGCCTCAGTAACTGACGGCGGTTCGTCCTCGCTCGGCGAATTGGCTTCGTTAACGGCCACCACCCCGGAATCGCTTGGCGCGCTATCCGCATATCCAGTGACAGAGAACGCCACTGTCTGCAAGACAAGCATAATTGCCAGGCAGAAAGAGAGTATTGCTTTACCTATGCTGCGTTTTAGTTTCAAGACACATTTTTCCTCCATTCCCGAAACTGTTGAAATTTTAAGCGATAGTAAGATCATCGACCCGATAAATCTCAACCGAATAGACATCTTCTATTTGCTTGATCCCAGCAGCCCCTTGCATCATCGAAATCATGCGGAGTTCCCCTACTTTACACCTCCTACCTTAGCCCTAATTTCCACATTCTTTTTCATAGTTTAAAAACCTAATCTCTACAAAATCTCTACAACCTGAAGATTTACCTTCACTTTACAAATCTCAATAATAGATTGGGAGGGATTATCATGAGGGAGGGCTCGGCTCTTCAGCCCGAACTCTTCCCACTTCGCCGGATCGTTCGAACCTCCCAGCTTTACGAGCATTGGGATTAGCCATCCTTCGCATAGCATCAATCGCCATCCAGCGGGATACTGGATAAGATCAGTACTTAGGGACGACCTGAAAGTCCAATATGCATAATTAAAATAAATGAAAAAACAACCATTGACGACTCCATGTCATCAATGGTTGTTTACATTACTCCATTATTTATCGATCAGGTTGGTCACTTTCAGCATTCTTGCGATCAGTGCGGTTACCTCGGCACGTGTCATTTGCGCTTTCGGACTAAGAGCTTCCGGCCCGTTGCCTTGAATAATTCCCGCATAGATCAATTGGGTTACATCTGCCTTTGCCCAAGCCGCTACATTGGCCCCATCCGTATATTGTGCCAGCGTAGTAGCAATCTGCTCCTGATTTGGCACATCTTCGGATTCAATCAAACGATACGCACGAGCAATCATAGCAAAACCTTGCTCTCTCGTAATTTGCAGACCGCCTTTGAAGTTGCCGTCATTATAACCGCGAACGATATCAAATTCATTCGCAATGGATACAGCGTCCTTATACCATATTGAGGCCGGTACATCAGAGAAATTAGCCTGCGATGCATCCTGACGCATTAAGCCCAGGCCCAACACGACAATCTCAGCAAATTCCGAGCGTGTGACATAACGATTCGGCGAGAATGTATTATTACCGTTGCCTTTCAGACTCAGTCTTGCGGCAATGTTGTTGACATCCTGTTTGCCCCAATGGGATTTTACATCCTCGAAATCCTGAGGATTCCAGATGACCGAGTAAGTGCCGCTGCTGCGAAGATCATTGATGAGTGCGAAGTAACGGTTATTGACCTTTGTTACGACCGTCGGTACATGGAATACGCTGCCGTCCGGATTAACGATAACGCCTGTCGTAATCCGGTTCGGATCTACGCCTTCCGGAATTGCGATGTATTTTGGCGCATAGCCGTTCAATAATCCCGTTCTATCCGTTTTTCCGTCATGCATAAAGGCCAAATCGAGGTCGACCGGATGCACAAGCAGTTCATAACCGCCTTGAGCTGCCTTCTCGCGGGCAAGCTTAGCCAACTCATCGCCAGAACGTTTGATCTTGATGTTTGCCGCAATGTCGCTGATCGGAGCATTGCCGAACTGCTTGCTAATCGCGTTCACATCGAGTTGTCCTGCAGGAACCGGATAAATCGCCAGCACATCTTCAATATCCAAGCTGGAGCCGGTATCAGAAAGCTTCTTCAGATCTTCAACCGTCAATCCTCGAACTTCAACATCGCCGTTACCCGGTACGCTAATGCCGAGTTTATGTCCTTTACCGTCCGCAAGAATACCGGACAGTTTGTCCTTATCGATCGTAACCGTCGCTTGACCACCGTTTACCGTGCCCGAAGCGAACGATACATTCGAACCGTTAATGGTTATTACGATGTTCCCCGGTTTCACCGTGTTGTCCGATGTTGGTGGAGTTGTTGGATTAATTGTGTCCGAGTTACCGCCACCATTATTGCTACCACCATTGTTGCCACCGTCGGAGTTGTCATTACCGGACGCTTTCTCACGAACGATGATATAGGTATACTCGTTAATCAGCTTATTGGCTTTGTCATAGACGCCGACTGTGATCAAGTTCTCACCTTCGATAAGCGGAAGCTTATTCCACTTGTCGGCAGAATACTCTAGACCATTCACGATGATTTTAAACTGGGTATCGTCCGGATATTTTGCCACTGGATTCAGGCTGATGCCGTATACATCATTCGCAACAGTTCCGTAATAGTTTTTGTTCTGGTTCGGGTCGAACGGTGGAGTTAACTCGATTTCTCGATTGCCCCCATTTGTTAGACCAAGAAGGTTAAGATCATCCAGTTCCCCACCCAGCTTCACAAGGTCCTTCTCTGCTTGTTTTAGAGCTGCCAACGCTTTGTCGACTTCATCTTGCGTTGCTGTTGGATCGCCCAGTACATCTTTTGCCGCATTCATGGCTTCTTGAAGGGCCTTCCAGCTCGCTTCGGTATACTCGGTTTCTACCAGGTTTTCGGCTATAATCTCGTCAACCTTTTTTTGCAGTTCGGTTTTGTCGACTGTAACCACTGGCGTCAGCTCGTTTCTAGCTTTCTCCAGAGCTGCCAGTGCTGAGTTCACTTCGTCTTGCGTTGCTGCTGGATTGTCCAGCACTTCTTTTGCCTTCGTCATGGCATCGTCAAGTGCTTTCCAGCTTGCTTCGGTATAATCAGTCTCTACCAGAATCTCGGCTGTAATTTCATCGTACTTCCCTTGTAGTGCCGTTTTATCTACTGTTTTTTCAGTTAGATCTTGTCGAGCTTTCTCAAGCGCCGTCAGCGCTGCGTCGACTTCGTCTTGCGTTGCTGCCGGATTGTCCAGCACTTCTTTTGCCTTCGTCATGGCATCGTTAAGGGCTTTCCAGCTTGCTTCAGTATACTTAGCCTCTACCAGGTTTTCGGCTGTAATTTCATCGTACTTCCCTTGTAGTGCCGTTTTATCTACTGTTTTTTCAGTTAGATCTTGTCGAGCTTTCTCAAGCGCCGTCAGCGCTGCGTCGACTTCGTCTTGCGTTGCTGCCGGATTGTCCAGCACTTCTTTTGCCTTCGTCATGGCATCGTTAAGGGCTTTCCAGCTTGCTTCAGTATACTCGGTTTCGATTAAGTTCTCGGCTGTAATCTCGTCGTACTTCCCTTGCAGTGCCGTTTTATCTACTGTTTTTTCAGTTAGATCTTGTCGAGCTTTCTCAAGCGCCGTCAGCGCAGCATCGACTTCAGCTTGCGTTGCTGCTGGATTCTCCAGCACTTCTTTTGCCTTCGTCATGGCATCGTTAAGTGCTTTCCAGCTTGCTTCAGTATACTTAGCCTCTACCAGGTTTTCGGCTGTAATTTCATCGTACTTCCCTTGTAGTGCCGTTTTATCTACTGTTTTTTCAGTTAGATCTTGTCGAGCTTTCTCAAGCGCCGTCAGCGCTGCGTCGACTTCGTCTTGCGTTGCTGCCGGATTGTCCAGCACTTCTTTTGCCTTCGTCATGGCATCGTTAAGTGCTTTCCAGCTTGCTTCGGTATACTCGGTTTCGATTAAGTTCTCGGCTGTAATCTCGTCGTACTTCCCTTGCAGTGCCGTTTTGTCTACTGTTTTTTCAGTTAGATCTTGTCGAGCTTTCTCAAGCGCCGTCAGCGCAGCATCGACTTCAGCTTGCGTTGCTGCTGGATTCTCCAGCACTTCTTTTGCCTTCGTCATGGCATCGTTAAGTGCTTTCCAGCTTGCTTCAGTATACTCGGTTTCGATTAAGTTCTCGGCTGTAATCTCGTCGTACTTCCCTTGCAGTGCCGTTT
The DNA here is from genome assembly GCF_037969785.1 of Paenibacillus sp. FSL W7-1332. NCBI lineage: Bacteria > Bacillati > Bacillota > Bacilli > Caryophanales > Paenibacillaceae > Paenibacillus > Paenibacillus sp. FSL W7-1332. Next base: position 7,407,121 of record NZ_CP150209.1, read on the forward strand.
TATCTACTGTTTTTTCAGTTAGATCTTGTCGAGCTTTCTCAAGCGCCGTCAGCGCAGCATCGACTTCAGCTTGCGTTGCTGCTGGATTCTCCAGCACTTCTTTTGCCTTCGTCATGGCATCGTTAAGGGCTTTCCAGCTTGCTTCAGTATACTTAGCCTCTACCAGGTTTTCGGCTGTAATTTCATCGTACTTCCCTTGTAGTGCCGTTTTATCTACTGTTTTTTCAGTTAGATCTTGTCGAGCTTTCTCAAGCGCCGTCAGCGCTGCGTCGACTTCGTCTTGCGTTGCTGCCGGATTGTCCAGCACTTCTTTTGCCTTCGTCATGGCATCGTTAAGGGCTTTCCAGCTTGCTTCAGTATACTCGGTTTCGATTAAGTTCTCGGCTATAATCTCGTCGTACTTCCCTTGCAGTGCCGTTTTATCTACTGTTTTTTCAGTTAGATCTTGTCGAGCTTTCTCAAGCGCCGTCAGCGCAGCATCGACTTCAGCTTGCGTTGCTGCTGGATTCTCCAGCACTTCTTTTGCCTTCGTCATGGCATCGTTAAGTGCTTTCCAGCTTGCTTCGGTATACTTAGCCTCTACCAGGTTTTCGGCTGTAATTTCATCGTACTTCCCTTGCAGTGCCGTTTTGTCTACTACTTCAAATTGTCTAGTCACAGTTTCCGACTGATTGTTATTTATACTAGCTGTAACATTGACCGTATATGCACCTGTATTCAGGGCTTTGTCAACTGGGAACTCCCAGTTTCCGTTCGCGTCAGCAGTCCTCTCCTCAGTGATGATAAATGTCGGGTCTGCTGCACTAACGATCTTAATCGTTACTTTCGCAAAAGGTTCTGTTACACCGCTCAATGTCGGATTCGTCCCTGTTTTCTCGCCATTGGTACTTGGTTGGCTTAATTCGTTCTTAAATGATTTCCATACCAAATCATTATTGCCTACACCATAACTTGCAAGAAGATGACCGTTATCGGAAAAAAGGTTCTCCAACCCCGTCAAACCGGCTCCGGCTGCCACTCCAAACTTACTTCCCACAGTCATGCGATTATGGGCTGTAATACCTGCTTCTCCGGTAAAATTATTGTCTAGAGCAAGGAACATATTGCCTAGCAAAACAAGGTTTCGCTCAGTTTGTGGGCTCGATCCTGTATTCCCCGAGATGTGTGCTGTACCGGAAAGAACGAATCGATTATCGTTGCTCGACGAGAGCTCAACCCCTCCGCCCCTATTGTCAGTGATTTTACCTCCGGTCATAATGAACTCTGCATTTTTAACAATTAAGACCGCACTCGAGCCTGAAGTCGTATGTTTATTACTTGTGATTTCTCCACCTTTCATTTCTATAACCGCTCTAGTTGTGCCTTTACCTTCGAAATAGATTGCGCTCCCTCCAAAATCGGAAGGACTGTTACGTAAAATAGCACCCTCTTCAATGATCAGTCTCCCCCCATAGACATTCATAATTCTGCCTTGGAAAGTACCTCCACCGAAGCTGGCGTCAATGATAATATTTCTTAGTGTAAGCTGGCCCTGCTCAAGATGAATAAGGGTGTCTCTATCTCCTCCCGGCTCACCGCTTGCAGCACCCTTTGCCGAGCCGCGCTGAATGACAGCGGCATTTACTGCATTAGGGTCTGTCGAAATCGTAACACTCTTGTTTTGGTGAAGATGAAGATACTTCTTGTCAGCATTGATTGACAAATCGATATTGTTCAGGACATATATCGTTCCCCCGTCAGGAACCTCTTGATAGGCTTTGTACAAAGTAGCATAAGGATTATTTTGGGATCCATCACCTGTGGTATCATCGCCTCCGCTAGATACATAAACTTCCGAAGAAGCAGCATAAATGACTGGCATTCCTGAGCTTACCCCAAGGCCCGTGAAGACAAGGGTAAAAATCAGAAACATAACTCCAATTTTCCGCAAATTAATGTTGTTGCTTAGCATTTAGATCCATTCCTTTCTTGGTGTGAAGTTTTCCATTTTCACCGTAGTGACGGCCCATTTCCACCTCTTTTTCACTACTTTTTCAACTGCTATGTCAGGGTCTTAAGAGCTGCGTATTCGACTCAGAAAAACCGATAGACTTACGGCTATTTCACAGCACTCGACTCCTTCAATAGAATAACTAAAAACCTCCATCCAAAAAGCAAATGCCAATAGACGGAGGTTTCCATCGTATTCGGCAACTGGCTGGCATAGGTCAATAGCACCATTAGCCCCTATAGCTTTGCGTCCCCGCTTTTCAACAGGTTTGCTCTTATCGTACGAGCTTTATATGTAATACTTGGTAGAAAAACTACTTAAATTTTGATTCTTTTTTCATAAAAATACAAGGTGCTCAGGTCTTATGTTTGTTGTATTTTATCAAATTATGTCTAATATAGTGCTTTGGTAGCTTCTTTTGACATTATATGTGGCAAATCTGAACATATCCTGAATAATAAGCTTGTTATAGATAGAGTCTTAAGTATGCAAAAAGTCTCTTCACCTGGGGGTTCTCTACCATCGCGAATTGTATCATTCACTTCTATACAAAAACTATACAAGCCAGGGACTTGAAAGATGAATACTAACAAAACAAAGTTGTAATGCCAGTAGATTACCCTTTTCAGTGATATAAAAGGGTTTGCTATTCCGATAAAATTTCTTTAAATGTCAACTGCTGTTTTGATCCTGCGCTTCATAACGAGGTCTATCAGCGAAAAAATACGAAGTTGGAACCGGAACCAGACATATAAAGAAAATGAGCCCGGCATAATTACCGGACTCATTTCATTAAACTGCCCAATACCTGGGGTTCCTTTAATCGGGTCTTTTATTTACCTTTCCCGGCATAATAAATGTCGTTCCGCTTAAGCAGTCTCATAGCTTCACCGCCATAAATGTTAGGAAGGTGGTCGTGATCCACCGCTCCCCCGTTCCGACAAAGACCGAAGATGTGAACGGAAGCGCGGCTTCTGCATCCACGCCTTGGGTGACCCCCTCCATATCGATTTGCTTCTGAGTCAAGGTTAGCTCATAGAATGAAGTCAAGCCCTCATACTCTGCCGTGATGAGTACGGTTCCTTCCGACTTCGCCGTCACTACACCGCTAGCGCTGATCTCCGCTATAGTTGGATCACTGCTTGTATAGATGACGTTTGCCTCCACCTTTTCACGGCTTCCATCGCTGTACACTGCGGTAGTCACCGTTTGGGCATTCTCTCCAACGACCAGTACAACCGGCCCCTCGAGCTCAATCTCAGTCAGTGTAACCGGTTCGTCATTGTCGCCTGCTGATACCGATTGTAAAAGAGGTCGTTTAGCCATATCGTCCCATCTCCAAATCGCGTTAAAGTCCCACCCTAGCCTATCTGTATAGGTGGATGGAGTCTCTATTTCACTTTCAGATAGGCCTAATCCTTTAAGGTTTGTCAAAGCTCCTTCAGCGACACCTTCTTTATTCACTATCATGCCGTCAAATGCATAATTATTTTCGAGCGTAGCGGTGTGCCCCGCAAGAACTCGTCCCATCACCCGGTTTGCCATCGTTGGCGCCGTAACCGAAGGGCCCAAGGCAATGACATTTCTGACGACCGTATCATTGTATCCGTATCCAGTCACTCCGCCCGCATTGCTCGTCATCGCTCGAACGGTTCCAGACGCATACACGTTTTCTGTTAGGCTGCCCGAGTTCGTAATTCCGATTAGGCCGCCGGCCTGACTTACCTGAGCGGTTACATCCGCGGTTGAATAGCTGTTTCTTACGATGCCATTGGAATAGCCTACTAGCCCCCCCACTGTGCTGGAGCCTGTAATGGAGCCGGTTGAGAGACTATTCTCTACCTCGCCATTGTTCGTATTGACGAGTATGCCTATTCTGCTTCCGCCAGTGACGCTGGCATCGATCATGGCTATATTTTTAATCACTCCGCCATTAAGATGGAATAAGCCGCCGCTCGAAGAATGAAAGTTAACTATTTTCTTCCCGTCGCCATCCAAAACACCGATGAACGAAACCACTTTAAAAAGCGATTCAGCCGGTTGTCCGGCGTAATCCAAATCATGGTCCAACATATACTTTTCCGCCGGGAAGTTTTCCATAACGTTCAAATCAGCAATGGATTTGATTCTGTAATAACCTGCTTCATTTCTTTCTAAAGGCACGACAGGCTCGCTTGCCTCTTCGGGATTACTGTTCAAAACCGGACGCTGTAAAGCATCATTCCACATCCAAACCGACTCAAAATCCCATTTCAATATATGGATATACGTATTGGAATCTTCAACCTGTTGCTGGGATAGCCCTAAACCTTTTCTGTTGTCAGCAGCGGCAATACTTTCGCCTTCTACATCCACAATCATGCCATCAAACGCATAATTATTCTCAAGCGTTGCGGTATGCCCCGCAAGCACTCGTCCCACCACACGGTTCGCCATCGTCGGCGTTACGACTGAAGGATTGAGAGCAATCACGTTTTTAACAACCGTATCATTATAGCCGTAGCCAGTCACTCCGCCTGCATTACTTCTAAGCGCCCGAACGGCTCCAGATGCATACACGTTTTCCGTTAAACTGCCTGAGTTTGTAATGCCGATCAAGCCGCCAGCCTGGTTCAACTGGGCCGTTACATCTGCTGTAGAATAGCTGTTTCGCACGATGCCATTGGAATAGCCCGCCAGACCGCCCACGGTGCTGGAGCCTTCGATTGAGCCCGTTACATAACTATTCTCTACCGTTCCGTTGTTCGTGTTAACGAGTATACCGATATTACTTCCGCCAGTAACGCGTGCATTAACCATGGCTATGTTTTTAATCGTTCCGCCATTGAGATGAAATAAGCCGCCATTTTCTGATTTGAAATTGGTTAAGGATTTATTATTTCCATCAAATATGCCAAGGAAAGGCGTCCCCTTAAATAAAGGATCAAAAAGCTGCCCTTCAAAATCAAGATCGTTTTCCAATATATAATTTTCATTTGGAAATTCTGAAATGGTCTTTAATTCACTAACCGAACGAATGATGTAGTACCCATCTTCATTCCGATCAAGCTTCGGCTTTGGAATATGGTTTTCGTTAATTTGTTCCAAATTACTTTGCAGTAATGGACGCTTGGCATCTTCATTCCAGATCCAGATCGAATCAAAGTCCCAACCAAGGGTCTCCATGAAAAAAGCTGGCTTCGTGAATGCTTCTGCACCCACCCCCTGTCCTTTTTCATTGTTTGGATCAGGGACCGTAACGTTCTCACTGCTAACAAACATATTTTCATCGGCGTAATTATTGACTAAAGTTGCCTTATCCCCAGCTAACACTCTGCCGACAATTCGATTCGATGCCGTACCTGTAACAATCGATGGATTTAATGCCATACTATTTTGAATGACCGTATTGTTATAACCGTATCCGCTGATGCCGCCAGCATTGGATTCTTCTGCTATGACGGCTCCCATGGCATAGACCTGTTCGGTTATACTCCCCCGATTCGTAATCCCGATCATGCCGCCGGCTTGCTTGCCCCGTGCATTAACTCGAGCTGTTGAATAACTGTTTCTAACGATACCGTTCGAGTAGCCCACAAGACCGCCAACTGTAGAATTGCCTCGAATAGCTCCGGTACTGTAGGCATATTCCACGATTCCATCATTCTGATCCACCAGGATTCCAACATTGCTCCGGCGAACATCAATGTCTGCATGGATGATTCCTACATTTCGAATAATTCCTTCATTAATGGCAAAGAGACCTGCGCCGCCTGAGGAGATCATAACGTCTGTAATCGTATGCCCTTGCCCATCAAACGTACCCGTAAATGGAGTGCCATTTGCGCCAATCGCTTCGAAAAACACGCCCTTCCCATCAATGTCCCGGTCTAAAATAAAATGTTTGTCCGGGAATTCATGCATTTTATAAAGTCCACTGGCACTTTTGATTTGATATGGATTGCCTTCCGAACCATCGCCCAGCATTCCTTCTTTCGCTATGAACGGGTCTGTTAACGGCTCTTGATCGATTGGATTATTAACCAATCTTACGACGATCGTATGTTCATCGCCAAATGCAAGAGGGTTATCAAATAAGATGATTTGTTCTCGTCCGAGATGTTCTAGCGTTGCTTCTTGAATAACTGTTTCCAACAGCTGTTCACCTGTATGATCCCGCTTTTCCCCGATCACGGTGACACGTTCACGCGAGCTCGGGTAATTCAAGACCCCAACGCCCTTCAAGACGTTATTTTCCACAATTGCGCTCGTTAATTCCAAATAATTGGCCGGTTGTTTAATCGTAAATGAATCAATCTCAACACCGTCGCTGTTGTAAGCTTTCAAGGTGAGCGATTGATCGTTTGATTCTAAAATAACACCCGTCTGCTTATTTTCATCATAAACGATATGATCCCAGTCAAATGATTTGTTATCAAAGAACATTGGACCTGATGAACCAACGGTCACAAAAGTTGTTCCTAAATTCATCGCTTCTTCCGATATATCCTTTACACCATCTCGTATGGTTGTCCGTTTATACACATGATCATGACCACCAATATACAAACTAACGCCAAGGCGTTCAAATGCTTGAGACAATTTCACTCTCATCATGTCCATACCGGTCTCATCGCCGGATTGACCGCCATAATAAGGATAATGCCCCATAACGATTTTCCACTTCTTGTCGGTTGCTCGCAAATCTTTTTCCAGCCATGACAGCTGCTTGTCAAAATCCAGCACAGAATTCAGAACAGCAATGTGCATATCGCCATAATCAAACGAATAATTCGTTTCCCGGTAACTGCCTTCACCGTTCTTCGGCAGGTTGAAAAACCCGGAGAACGGCACGAGCTTCCGCTCTGTCGCACGTTCACGGTCCCCGACAATGTGAGCAGAAACTAGCCCCATATCATGGTTGTAAATATGGTTAAACACATCATCCCAAGCATACATATTGCCGCCGTTCTCGACCAAGTCTCCGACTTGGATCACCGTCTGTCCGTTTGAATTTTTCTCCTGCAGAACGTCCAGCATATTTTTAAAGAGCTGGAAGCTTTCCGGATTTCGATCCGGAACTCCAAGATCTCCCATCACATACATAACGGCTTCCTCTGAAGCTGGCGCGGTCCTGAAGCTATAACTGCCGCTCCAAGGTCCAGTCGGTGACATTCCATACCGATAGTCATACTTAGTCCCTAAGTCGAGATCTGTTATATTCGCTTCATGAGCTGCAAGAACGCGATAGTTACTCTTGTCATACGTATCACCATAGGCGGCTTGAAAATAAGAGACTTCCGCTTGTACCACTTCAGCATCGTCCCATGTTGCCACTGACTCCGGTTTATACTGAACATACGACGTTTCTAACGCCTTATCCGTTACTAGATTTACTCCTACTTCACGTTCATTCTCACCAACATTAACAATGGGTTGGAATTCATTTAAAATGTTATCAGCGTCCAGATTTTGTTGATCAACAAGCAATCGAATAAGTTCAACACGCGTATTTCCTTGAGCGTCGGTCGCTACATACTTAATGAAATAGTCTCCATACATATCGACCTTGAAATGCTGATTTAGAGCGGCTACTTCTCCTTTATCATTTAAAACGATGGCTTCCACCGATAAAGATTGACCGCGATGATCCGTCGCCGAAGCGCCCAGCACTTCTATTTGATCTCCAAGCTTAATGGTGTCCGGATATTGCCCATGTACCGTAATTTCAGGCGCGTGCACCGTGCCCCTCGTTTCATCACCAATCCAAATTGGGGCACTTATCGCTTCTTCACCGTCTGCCTGAAAAGCTCTAACGATGAAATAATCCCCATCTTTGGTTGCTAAGGTTACTTCCTTTTCAAATTTATTACTGGCAATGCTGCGGTACTCCTTGAGAACTTCTCCGCTGTTTTTGTAAATAACGACTTTATCCAAAACATCGTTAGCATCAGGGTCATTCATGCGTACGAAAAGATTGATTTCTTTTGTATCGGCCGGAAGGATCGCCCCCATCATCTGACCTTTTGCGGAAACTGCCATTTCTAGGTTCCGATCAAATGATACATAGGTGCGATGGTTTCGCATCGCCTCGTAAAGACCTTCTCTTGTAAGGTTATCTCCCCACATACCGGTCACATGGGGCTGAACCATCCCCCAATTTCCTTTGTGCTCGTCTCCGCCAAACACAGGAGAAACATGCCAGCCTTGATCTAATGCCTTGGTATAGACTGCAAAATCATTGGAGGATTTGTATTCGATCATATTAAGGTTTCTGTCAACGTCTCGGTTATAATGTTTAAATTCATTGAAACTCCAATTGCCTGACAAACGTGGATGATTAAACTGAGCAATCGCATGAGGATCTTGGGCAAGTCTTGCGTAAAAGGTTGGCAAATCATATTTGATGTCGCTCCAGCCCCAAGTGCCATCCGCGCCTACTCCATGTGTTCTTGCAAACCATGGGGCATTAAATAGGTTGATATGACCCGATTCATCATACCAGGTCACCTCCGTACCAGGCAGCGTAATAAATTCGTTATCACGATTGTGAGCATCGGATTGCTCATGCAGCAGCTTGTATTCTTTTGAATAAGAGTCTTGAACATTCGTAATAAAATCACTGCCCGTACTGATGTCATAAGTCACGTCGTGTTCAGTCACTGCAAAAAAATCAAAGTCTGTATTAGCCTTCACAAAATCGTAAGCATCATTGGGCAACAATATCCCATCACTGAGAGATGTATGGGAATGCATGTGACCTTTGAAGAGTGAAGCTCCTGAGTACTTAGCCCTCTCTTTTTGAGAAACACCTTCTTCTTTATCTGAAGACGCGGATACATTAATGCCGTAACAAAGACTAATAACCCCCGCAATAAAACAAGCCATCACAATAAAAGGCAGACTTCTTCTTTGGGACTTCAATCAAAATCCTCTCCTTTTTCGGCTTAATGGTAATACAGGTGTCTGACTGATAGACAAACAGCCCCTAACCAAAAAATGCAGTCTGAAGGCTGTTCATAACATCTATCTTGTTCATCACAGTCGCAGCAATGGCTTAATGATAGGTGCAAGCGACTGTGCCATGCGCAAAAATCCGAGGTCCGTTGGATGTGTTCCATCTACCGTACAATCATTGACGAAATCATCGCCCAGCAGCTTCAAGCCGTCAACGAAATGAATATTACGGTCTCCTTCTGTCCGTCTCTGTTCCACATTTTCAATTTGGATCAGCCTGCGACGATCATTAAGCTCCCTCCTCTCCATATAGAACTGGTCTTCGGCAGTGCTAATCCTTGAGACTACTAGTATAGGAACTTGGGGATGCCGATCTCTTAAAATTTGGATGAAGGCAGGCAGCGTTCGTGCGATGTTTCCAGCCTCGCCCGTATTCCCTTCATAATCAAGAATGAATAACGCCGGATCATCGATTTCCGACATGATCTGCGCGAGCTCCGGCTCGCCCTTTCCACTCCCGGAAAAGCCTAGATTTACGAACTCCACCGGAATCATACGGCTAAGAATATTAGAATAAGCCATACCCGGCCGGGAGGCGCATCCTCCTTGCGTAATCGAAGTTCCATATATAATGACGGGTTTACTGCTTGCATAGGCAGGTGCATCGCTTATGACAGCATCCTTATCTACACCGATCCATACCTCTTCTACCCCTTGGTAGAGCGGCAAGTTTAAGGTGACGGCCACCTCTTTTTTTGTATCCCACTGATAAAGCTGGGATTCATATTCACTTTCCGTTGGTTTGAATCTAGCCGTGGTGATAAAGCTCTGCTCTCCCGGCTCTCCAAGATAGCAGTCAACCCCGCACTGCCCTGTAGGCGGCATATGATACATATTGGCCGGTCCGGCAAGACGCACCCTTATGACCAGCCTTGAAGAATTGGTGCGAAAGCGAATTTGCCCACCTGCCGTACAATAAGCAAGCGTATCAACCGGAGGCGGCAAGACAGCCCCTGAAGCCAAGGGCAGGCGTCTGTATATCCCATCCTGCGCAAGCCAAGGGAAGCCCGCGATGTGAAAGGGCGCTTCAAGCGGAGAATGCCATCTCAACTGCTCGCCATTGGTTGTCTTTGGGTATATCGCTCCGCCCAGTTGATCTAAGTTTATCTCTTTCGATTGAACGGTCATCTATTTCTACTCCCTCACATTTGGAATACATATTTCCGAATCGCCTGAGCAACGCCGTCCTCGTTGTTGGTAGCCGTCATAACGTCCGCTATCGATTTGATATGCTCTTCACCGTTGGCCATCGCCACACCGAGACCTGCCGCCTTCAGCAGCTTCGCGTCATTATCACTGTCTCCCATCGCAATGACATCGGACATCGAGAAGCCCAGCATCTGGCAAACCTCACGCACTCCACTTTCCTTGGTAGTTCCTTTAACTGATATCTCCATATTCGTAGGGGCCGAACGGGTAACTTCAAGCGTCCCCCATCGGAGCAGCTCCTCCTTAATTTCCGCGAGCTTCTGTTGATCATGGCTGCCGATCCCGAATTTCATCCAATCTCGCTCGAACATCTCAGGCGTCCAATCCTTGTCGCCCGTCAAGCTCTCCACGCTGTAGCCCCAGTACCATTCGGCCCGTTCGGCAGCAATGGCGTGCATATGGCGGACCGTATCCCGGGGGAGGAAGACTCGCTTCTTAAGCCTGCCCGGCCCCTCCCAAATTTCCGCGCCATTGAGCAGCACCATCGGGGAATCAAGCCCCAGCTCATCCCAGAAGACCTGTGCCGTTTGCAAGCCTCTTCCGGTGGAGAACATCACTTTAACGCCCTGACCTACGGCATATTGAAGCCACTTTTTGGTCTCTTCCGTAATGCACTTTTCATCCGTCAGAAGAGTCCCATCCAGATCCAAGGCAATCACCTTATATTTCGCCTTCACTTGCTGCACCGTATTCATCCCTTCACCGCTCCCATGGTCGCGCCTTCCATCAGAAGCTTTTGGAATAAGATATAAATAATAATGGACGGTACCATCGCAATGGTTACACCGGCAAACAAAGTTACCCAATCCGCAGTAAACTCCATTTGCTTATTCGCAGAATACATTTGCACCGCAATGGGATACTTCTTGGGATCGCTCAAATAGATAAACGGCGCTAAGAAATTGTTATAGAACCCTAGGAACTTGAATACGCCAACGGTTACAATTCCCGGTGTAGACAAAGGAACAATAACACGCCAAAACTTTTGGAATAATGTAGCGCCATCCATCGTTGCGCTCTCCTCAAGCTCCATCGGCAAAGAGCTCATAAACCCTCCGAGCAGCATAAGGTAGAACACGCTTTCCCCCAGACTGGACAGGAGAATTAATCCGGTCAAACTATTGGTTAAATTCAGTTCCCTCATCACTACATACTGGGGTACAAGCGCATTGATGCCAGGCAGGAACAGGGACAACATAATCAAGCCCCAAATCAATTTTCTACCTTTGAACTGCATTCGAGTAAGCGCATAGGCGTTAATTGTCGTAAAGAAAAGCCCAAGCACCAGACTTCCGCCAACATAATAAAGGGTATTTAAGAGTGATTGCCCAAAACCGTATTGATTCCAAGCCTTCGAATAATTCTGCCATCTTGGTTCCGAAGGCAGCGCCCATATATCTTTAAAAAACTCAGGATTGCTTTTTAACGATTCATAAATAACCCAGACTAAAGGAAATAATATGGTCAACGACCAAGCATAAAGCAGCACACGCCACACAACGTCCATAAACGTTCGTTTTTCCTTCAAACTTTATCCCTCCGAACTTCATATGGAAACTAATACTCGTAGCCTTTGTTCGGCACAAATTTATCGATTAACAGCTTTGCCGTTACTAATATGACGAACAGGATCATACCGACTGCGGAAGCGTAGCCGTAATTCCGATACTCTACGCCAAAAGCCAAGTTAAACATGTAGAGGCCGATGACATCCGTCGACCCGAATGGGCCCCCATTTGTCATAATGAGGATGATTTCAAAGCCCTTCATCGTGCCAACGATCAGGAACAAAGCGCTGACCCGAATAATTGGCGTAACAAGCGGCATTGTAATTTTAAACAAGCGCGACATATGTCCGGCCCCTTCAAGAATCGCCGCCTCGTACAATGACTTTGGAATCGCCAGCATCGCATTGGCAAAGATAATGACGTACAAGCCGACGCCGCCCCATACCCATGCCGGGATAATCGCTGCAAGCGCCGTGTTTTCATTGCCCAGCCAATAGAAATTACCGGTATCAATGCCAATGAACTTTAGAAGCCCATTCAGCAAACCGTACGATCCGTCATAAATAAAAGCCCAGAGGAGCGCGACTACGACCGTAGATAACACATTCGGAAAGAAAAACAATATCTTCAAAAACTTATTTTCTTTATACGATTTATTTGTAATTAAATAGGCAAGTATCAAAGAGATGATAATAACAAAGAAGGGCACCGTTATCATTAAAATCAAGTTGTGGGTAAGCGCGCGCCACACGTATTTATCTAGAAATGCGGTGACGAAATTGGACAGCCCCACAAACGTTGCATCCGTAAACCCGTCCCAATTGAGCAGCGCATAATAAACGGATAAAATGTTCGGAAACAACGTAAAAAGCAAATATCCGCCAAAGGGAGGCACGATGGCTATGAACAGAAATATCCACTTCTGCGTATTCGCTTTATCTAGACCCATACGCTTGCGCATAGGGGCTTTTGATGTCGTCACAACGGTTGAATCTGACACGAGAGGTCAACTCCTATCTTACTAGACGTTTATAAGAGGTTGTTCAAAAAATCGCCTTTTGATCACGAAGTGAGTCAAGAAGTAACTCGGCATCGAATCTTGAATTCAGCCGGGCCTTCCGGTGCTCACGTACCCAGAACGTACGCTCCGCTCCTCACTCCCTAGCTTCATCCAACCTTCTCGGTGCTGAAAATCCGACTTTTTGAACACGTACTATAAGTCATTTTCAGCGTGTAGCCTATAGGTCGCAGAAGTTAAAACGGAAGAGCGGAGATGAATCCTCCCCGCTCCATCACGTCTTATTTTTTCTTTTCAGCCTCTACTGCTTTCTTCAGCAGCTCTTCAGCTTGCTCCAGAATCGGTTTCGGATCCTGCATACCCATAGCAAATTTAACAATATTCTCATTTAATAATTTTTCCGCTTGAGCAAGATTCGGATCCGAAATACTGATAGACCGGCTTGCTTTATAAGTTTGAGCATTATTATCCGCAATGTATTTCAGAACAGATTGGGCGGAGCTGGAAAGATTAGCTGTTCTGGCAGGGTCTTCCGTCAAATCCTTGCGCATTGGCAAAGCGCCTGCTTTTTCAGCAGCGAATTGTTGATTTTCAAGCGTAACCATCCATGTGATCAATTCTTTGGCCCACTTTTTGTTAAGCTCCGGCTTAGCTGCCCAGATATAGTTGAAGTTTGAAGTGCCGCTTCGAATCCAAAGCGTTTGATTGGTGTCATCTCTGAAAGGAACAGCCATGAAGCCCCAATCGAAATCCTCGGGTGTTGCTTCCTTCATCTCATTCTCGACATGAGTCCCTGTCGATACCATCGCCGCTTGCCCCTGAATAACCTGCATTTGCGATTGCGTATGGTTCAATGCCGGAAGTCCTTCTGCAAAATATCCTTGTTGGCCAAGCTCGTAGATGCGCGTCCAGGTTTCAACCGTCTCCGGATTTGTGTATTGCGGCAGACCATAGGTTCTATAATTTTCGATAAATTCGTCGACATGGCCATTGATATCAGCCAGCTCAAAATTTTTGGCTGTTCCGAAAGCCCAGTTATGGTAGCTTGGATGAATACCCGGGAACGTTATGGGAGCAATGCCGTCCGCTTTAATATCTGCTAGAAGCGCTTTAAATTCATCCCATGTGTTCGGGTTTTGGTTCCAGCCATGCTCTTCGAATAGCTTTTTGTTAAAAAACAACCCGCCAAAGCTGCTCGCCGTCGTGAATTCATACCTTTTTCCATTGATCAGCTGCGTTGACTCGTACATACCCGGCATCATAAGATCCTTGACCTTTTTGTCCGGCACGTCTGGAAGAGGGTATTCCCAAATGTCATCCATTGGTTCAAGCTTGCCGGCTTCAGCAAGCCCCACGATACCTCCCGCTGGATCCGTATTAAATAGATCAAACATGTCATTATCATTGCCTGCAGAGATTTTTGTAGAAAGAATCGTCTTCATATCGGCTGAAGCCGTGATGTCTATTTTGACATTTGGATACTTGGCTGTGAACGATTCAACTGCATAATCGAACCACTCCCGGCCATATCCTCCTACAAAGAAGCCTACCTTTAGCGTTACTTCCTCATTCTTCGGCAATCCATTCTCGTAAGTCTCTACCTCTGCAGATACACCTGGCTTATCCGCCCCAGCAGGAGTTGTACTTGGGCTAGCCTCGTTCTTCCCGCTGTTTCCACCGCAACCAGCCAGCATAGCTAAAGATAATGCCGCTGCAACACCCGTGCTCATGAATCGTTTCATTTTTCCATTAAACATTATTTCGCCCCCGTTAATTAATAAATAAATTGGATTAACTATTTAAGCATAACTATGTTTTGTTAATTACCAATCAAGTCCGGGTAAATAATTTGTAAACAACTTTTGGCTTATAGCCACTTAAGCCTCACCTCCCATATATTCTGTAAACGCTTACATTCTAATCACTTGTCGACCAGTTGTCAACCACTTTGTCAATTGTTTTGATCATTGATTTCCCGCCTGATAATGGGGAGCGTTAATCGAAACGCCCGAATTTCTGAAAATGTTAATTTGAGCTGGAATCCCACAATGCTTCTAAGGCTTCGATTAGCGCTGAAACCGCCATTCATGCCAAGACGATGCATAATATACTTCGTGCGGCGGACATGAAATAAATTGGTTATGATCATAAAAGATTTTAGCTGGTACTGCTCCATCAATTGCTTGCTAAAGATTAAATTCTGAACGGTGTTGTGTGACTTGTCTTCTTTTAATACTCTTTTCGCCGGAACGCCCTTCTCAACCAGATACTTCTTCATGAGCTCTGCCTCCGAGCGACGTGAACCAACGGCTCCCCCCGATACAATGATGTATTTGTGCCCATACTGCTGAAAAAGTTTGTAAGCCTCATCCAGTCTTTCCTTAAGCAAAGGGTGTATTCGGCCGTCTTTAGATACATAGCCAAGTACAATAATCGCATCTGCTTTACCAGGTTGTAATATAACTGCATGCAGCCAGCATATGTAAGCCAGCACCGTCATCGCTGCGATTGCAATTATCCATCCGATCCATACCATTACTTACTCCTCTAGGCGTCATTTTCTGTATTTAATCAAATCAGTTTACAAATATAATATCTTTTTTTATAACAATGTCAATACAATCTGTTTCGTTTTTTAAGTATTTTTGGAATATAACTTCTCGCATTGATTGTATTCTGCTGCATAATACCGCCATCTATCGTCGTTTTTATGAAAATTTAAATGATATGCTCGTTGAATTAAACGAACTTGCAACTTTTATTCGCCTCGTATTAATGCTACACTTGAAGCAAAGTATGTTTCTAATTTGTCAAATGTTTTGAATCTATATTATATAAAACGTTGTTGGAAAGAGGATGCATATTGTGAGTGATTCGGTTAAACAAACCAGCCATATGTTATTAAAATCAATTAATCAGCAGAAGGTTCTTTTTCTCATTTATTCAGAGGGGCCGATCTCTCGCGTAGAGCTTGCGGAAAAGACTGGACTAAGCAGACAAACGGTAACCAATATCGTGAATCGCCTGTTGAAGGAAAAAATAATCGTGACAGGGGAGCTTATCGACTTGGAGGCAGGCAGCGGAAGGAAAAGAGTCGGCCTTCATATCAACAGCGGCCATTTTTATGCCATCGGGCTTGAGCTCGCCGGCAAATACATTCGCGGAAAAGTGTTCAACCTGCGTCAAGAAGCTGTCGCATCCGCAGAACGCACGAGCAACAAATATGGTTCTATCGATGTGCTGATGCAGCTGTTGCATGAAGTTATCGACGAGCTGCTCACCCAGGTACCCAACTCCTCCAAAGTAAAAGGGATCGGAATCAGTATGCAGGGCCTGGTAGATTCTCAGCATGGCATCGTTCTGCGAACACCCGGCATAGGCGTTCATCGCCTGCCGCTCAAGCAGCTGCTTGAAGACCAATATAACATCCCCGTGTATATTGAGAACGATGTCAATCTTCTCTCTGTCAACGAGAATATGAACGGCTGCTTGAAGGATTCTAATAACAATATCACCATCAAGTTTGATTACGGTACAGGCGGCGCGATCGTCCATGATAAACAAATTATAGCGGGATCAAGCTTTGTTGCAGGTGAATTCGGGCATTATAAAGGCTTCTATGGAGAAGATGCCTATCCATGCCATTGCGGCAGATCCGGATGCTTAACGACGCTGGCTTCCAGCAGCGGACTTAGTGTTTCCATCAAATGCACACTAGAGGAGTTCGCAGAAGGCATAAGAACAGGAGATCCTAAGTTCCTTAGCTTATACGAAAAAATTGTCGATGGCATCGCGATCGCCGTTACCAATATCATTACATTTATAAATCCAGACAGTCTGCTTATAACGGGCCGAGTCATTCATACCATCAGCCCCGAAATGTTCAACGAGATTAGAGCCAGGGTGATGCACCAGTTGCCTGTGACAGTTAATAACGTACAATTGATCTACCTTCATAACAAACCGGATGAAACCAAGCTTGCTGCCGGGTTAGTTATTAAACGCGCATTTGAAATACCGCTGGATACTTTATCTCTTTAATTGACCCCGTTTTTGGATGTCATTCCCAAAATGGATAAATCGATGTACGCAATAAACAGAACTCTCCATACTCGGAGAGTTCTTTCTTTGTAATCCATATCCTTCGCCCATATCGTCAGTACGCTGGTATACCCCTAGTAGACGCTATTGTGCGCTAGTGCGTCGATTCCGTTTGCGTATCAACTCGGCAAGTTAGATTAGCCAGTCGCCGTATCTCATCGCTTAACCTTCGATTGACCGGATACACTTCTTCTATGAAATTTAAAATGCGAAGTGCCGATTCGGGAACATGATCGTAACCCTGTATCATCTCTCCTATGATTTCCGCAAAACGGGGGTATCTCCGCTCTAAACGCCTCTCATTGCCGAATGGGTCGGGATAGTAGTCCACCTCTTGCTCCAGCAGATGGAGCACGGATAGAATCCTGTCGACTGCGTATCCTTGAACAAACCTCGTCGCGGATAGACGCTCTCCCCTAGCATAGCGACCAAGCCCCACGTACAGATTGGTTAAGGCTTCATTCAAAGGAAAGTCCAAGGAATCCACTTTTAGGCTGGGGATCGGGTTGGAAGGTTTAGCGATTGCCGTATTGGCATACATAGGGTCCTTCCAAATGACCCGACCTTCCGTATAGGTGGCGTTCGCCAGCTCCCATTCCTCGAATACAGCATATTCCCCGAAAATACCGTCCTCGAACAGGACTTTGTAACCAACACCCGAATTCTTAAATGAATAGGCAAGAGGGTGTACGTCCTCGAGCCAATCCAACCGGTCTATATATCTGTTTTTCTCCCCGGGCTTTACAATGACAAAGAAATCTAAATCCGAATATTCATCCAACCGGTCTGTCTCGACCCCAACGGAACCAACTCCCAATAATAAAAGAGCTCCCCCCTTGCGTTCGAGCGACTTGCCGATCTCGCCCAGCCGCTGTAACAGCGATTCTGATCTCAACATTACGAATCCTCCCTTGTTTTGGAATGCAAAAAGGGTCCAACCCACTTCTCAGCGAGGTTGAACCCGAAGGTTACATTGCCTTTATTATCCTACCGTGAAATTATCACGTATTCTTGTTGCTGTCAATCGAAAAACTTGCCGTCACTTATGATAAGATTCAGCTTAACGGGTCTATCGACGGAATATAAGAAGGAGCTTGTTGCGGCGCATACGATTACGCTGAAGTAGTACGATCCCTAACTCTGTGATCCTGCCAAAAAACTATCTCTGCTGCAGCTCGTCCCGCGCTTCGGTCAGCGCGAACCCCAGCAGGTTCTGGCCCCGCCATTTCACGGGATTCTCCGCATCCGGATTGGACTGGCCCATGCCGATCCCCCATATGCGGTCCCGCGGGCTGGCTTCGACGAGGATGCGGTTCTTCGTTGACTTGAGATAATCGCCGAGCTCCGGATTCTGCGAAAACTTGGCCAAGCTGGCTCTTTTCACAATGCCGTAGCATTCCTTGTCCCAAGTATCCTTGTCAAAGTTCCGGACCGCGCGCCCATAAGCCTTCATCTCCTTAGGATGCTTAGCTGTAAGGATCGACTCCAGCATTTCATGGTCGCCGAACAGTCTTGCCTTCTCGGCCATCATAAACTGCTCGGCACAGGAATACTCCGTCCCTTCTACCGTGAACGGGCACATCCACCACTGGCTGAAGCAGCTTTTGTCGACGCTCCCGTCCTTAGGCGGCGTATGGCCCCAAAAGAATACAAACTTGAACGTTCTCCCTTCGTTATATGCTTTTCTTAGCTCATCGAGATTGTAAATCATCGTTAGTCCTCCAGTTTTCTCCGATACAAGCGGGATGGCCTGTGTCCCGCATTTTCGGTGTAATGATCAGTCTCCGCCACGAGATCGGCCACCTTCCGCCGGAAGGCCGCCTTCAATAGCTCTTTATCCATAATGACCTCATAAACCTGCTGCAGCTCCGTCAATGTAAAAAGCTCTGGCATTAAGTGCAGCGCAATATCGGTATAGTTCACTTTTCCCCGCAGCCGCTCGATCGCGCACGCTATAATCTTCGCGTGGTCGAAGGCCAAACCGTTATTCGATACGATCTTATATTCCGTGCTGGTGGATGTCGTCTTCACGGTCAACGTCCTGGCCACGATCGCCGAAAGCTCCTCTTCACCACTTAGCTTGAGTTCATACTCCAGCGTCTTGACGTATCCGTCCTCCATCAGCTCTTTCTGCTCCCGCAGCAGCCGATAGGAGACCTTGAACCAAGCGGCGTCGGCCGCATCGTCTCCCGCCTGAAGCTCCAATTTATCGCTGTTGATCAGAGCCATGTAGCTGCAGCTCATCACCCAGGTTCGGGGATCTCGCCCGATATCACTGAACGTATACAACTGCTCCAAATAAACGTCGTCCACGCCGGTTTCCTCGCGCAGTTCCCTTGCCGCAGCCTGCTCAGTCGTCTCGCTCGGCTGGACAAAGCCGCCAGGCAGCGCCCATTTACCCAGGAAGGGGTGACCTCCCCGGCGAATGAGCAGGATGCGGAGCTCTTTTTCGGGTAACTTCCGATAGCTGTCAGCCGCCTCGTCCGTAACCGTGAAGATCACCATATCGGTTGCCACCGAAGGCCGCTCATAATCTCCTGCCCGGTACTTCTCCAAAAATTCGCGTTCCGTAAGTCCGTCCCGATCCAACAAGTCCAATGGGGGCGCCTCCTTGTTTTTTGATTCTAAATGGGTTGTGGTTATGGGTTCATTTTACTCCCTGTCTGCATCTAATTCTAACCGTTTTAGCTCCCCGAAATAGTTTCGATAGGGCTCGAACTTCGCCAGCACCTCGTCTACCTTGCGCATGCGCTCTTCCAAGCTTCCCCGAAGCATAATGTAGGGAATGCGCCGCTCCTTCAAATCCGCGATGATCTGTTTATGAAAAACATGCCGCTTCTGATTCCCGCTTCGATCCCACGTATCATCGTAAGGAATATCGTCGTCGCACAAGAAGAACAGATCGTAGCGCTGCGCGTTCTCCAGGGCAATCCGTGTTAATCGTTCTGGCGCCCGGCCATGGTAATCCATGGCGAACATATACGTCGTAATCGCATTGGTATCGACGAAGAGAAATCGGTTCGCCGCGAGCAAAGCCTGCTCTTCGCGCTCGATATGACCCACAGCGATTTCATCAAACGCCTCCAGGCCGATTCTGCGGTCCACCTGATGCTCGGTCCAATAATCGCGTCCGTATTCACTCGCGTAGGTCGTGTTATACCGCCGTGCCAGCGCTTCAGTGATGGTCGACTTGCCCGTCGACATCGCCCCAACAAATACCACCTTCGTGATTAAGTCCCGGTACACGATATCACTTATGAACTCCCTGTACTTATATGGGTCGGAACGGATCATCGTTGCAGAGATCGGAACCCGCTCGCGGGCTTCATCGACCCGCTGGTCGACCGAGCCCAAAGCAAGACTCATATGCCTGCCGTAAAACTCACTCGAGTAAAAATGCGTTACTTGCTCGCCGTTCAGTAAACGGAGGATATACTGTTCTTCCCGAATCTCGTGCTCTCTGTCATCCGAATACCCGTCAGGACCGTCCCAAGCTTCGATGACCCGGACTGCCGGGTACAGCCGTCGAATCCAATTCGCCCGGATATGAAGCGGGATCGGCGTGACCGTCGTCTCGTAAATGACCACGATTAACTCATCGACCTCCTGCAGCGCCGTTTCGATCATGAACTGATGCCCTTTATGCAGCGGGGCAAACTTCCCCAGCGTTAATCCGAGCGTTTTCATGCCGCCACCTCCTTGACCCCTTTGTTCCAATTGTAATAGCCGTATACCGCATTAACCAAATACGCGCTCCACATGACGATCATCAGCATGCCTTCGCTGCTGCCCTCCAGCAATCGAATCGCCCACAGCAGCACCGTAAACAAATTCAACACAATATAGACCAGCCATTGTTCCTTGAATCTGCGGACCATTAAAAAGGTGGCCACAACGGACAGCACCGTCGTAGTAGCGTCGATGTAAGGCGAGTTCTGTCCCGGGATGAACGAAAGCCCAAATCCCAGCAGCAAACAGCCTAAAATGCAGACTGTCCCAACGAGAAGCAGACCTTTAAGTTCCATTTGGCGCATGATCAGCTTGCCGTCTTGGCGGTGATTTTTCCACATGTAGAAGCCAATGACGTTCATCGGAACGAAGAATAACAGATTTAGCATGACCTCTCCAAACAACCCGTTAATATAGGCCAGATAAGCGTAACCGACTGTATTGTACATGCCGAAAACATAGCTCATTAGATTGCCCTTCGCCGCAAGCACCACGCATAGCACCCCAGTAATAAAAACGGTAAAACCGAATAAAGAGTCCTTAGAAATCACCGTAAACCCCACAGCAATCGAGGTGAACAGCACCAACCACGCGATTTCGAACAGGTTCCAGCCACTCGCAACCTTTTTCACAATTCATCCCCTCAGCTTTCTCCACTGATTTATAGAAGGAAAACACCCAACACACTTAGTATCGTTTTGTTAATAACACTTTGTTACTATCAAAAATAACAGAAAGTCCTGCGTAGGGCAAGTGAAATCTCCCCATTTGTCGCAGGCTTGATCTTTTACCTTCTGTTGTCCCTTCAACAATTAGCGAAAATCATAGGAGAGGACGAACACCACTTGTTACAACGCGGAATATACAAATGAATAGGCACTTATCCCAATCATGCTTATTCTGTAAACTTTGCGAATCGGAATAGGCACAAAGGAGGGTTTAGGTTGGTACTAACATCATCTCACTATTTTGCCCACGGCAACACTGCGCGCGGGGCTCATTTCTTGTATACATCCGCATTTGATGGGTTGAACAAGATATTTGTCCTTACGGGGCCCCAAGGCACGGGGAAATCGACGGTCATGCAAAGCTTGGTGGATCGCCTGCTGGATAAAGGCTTCCATGTGCAATGTTTCCACTCCCCTCTCCGTCCCGACGAACTGGATGGCATTATTTTTACGGAATTGAAGGTTGGTATTGTCGACGGGCGAGTCAGTAAGGGGATTTCGGATAGCGGGGCCGGTGACATCGTCTTTATCGATTTTGGGGAAGCGTTCGATAACAGCCTTATTTCACCGGGAGACTTCATCACGATAGAAGATCTTAGCGGCAAGCTTGAGAACGCCTATTCAAATGTGTATGAAACATTCGCAACGGCCCTACGGATTCATGACGAGTGGGAAAAATTTTATATCGATAACATGGATTTTGCGAAGGCCGACCAGATTGCGCTGGAATTGGTTCAAGAATTATACGCCGGTCATGAAAGCGATACGCCAACTGCTTCGCGTCACTTATTTTTCGGGGCTGCGACTCCAAGGGGAGCATTCGATTTTATTCAAAGCTTGACCGCTCAGCTGGAAAGACGGATTTTCATCAAAGGAAGGGCGGGATCCGGCAAATCGACGCTGCTGAAAAAGCTTGCCTCCGCTGCCGAACAGAAAGGAATCGACGTTCAAGTGTTTCATTGCGGCTTTGACCCGAACAGTCTGGATATGCTGATATTCCCGGAGCTTCAAACAGCGATCTTCGACAGTACCGCTCCGCATGAATACTTCCCCGATCGGGACGGGGATGAGATCCTAGATATGTACACACGGACGATAGCCCCTGGTACCGATGAAGCCTATGCTGACGAAATAGCCGGTATCAAGGCGCGCTATTCGGCAAAAATGAAAGAGGCTACCTCCCATCTGGCGGAAGCCGAAGCCATCGATTCTCAGATTAAGGCCTACTATGTTGCGGCCACCGATTTTTCGATCGTAGAGAAACTCCATTTGCAATTACAGTCCGAATTGAATGCACTGATGAGCTCCATTCAGCCTTCAAAATAAGATAACACCCAAAGGCGTTATATTTCAGGCGGGGCCCAGCAGTCTAATGCAAGCTGAGCTCCGTTTGAGATTGAATCTGCTTCCGCAAGTTATATAGGAGATTTCCACATTTAGAATCAGTTGATTAATATTTTTGGCTCCTCATTTGCAGGCCCTACGATTGTGTTTCCGCCGAAACTGAGATGCTGACCATACTTCTCTACGATAAAGCTGTTAAACGATCCATCTGCATCCACTGTAGCAGTGACTGTAGGAGCCCCTTTTTTGGTGAACGTCATTTGATCCTTATCCCATGCATTTGTTCCTCTTGCTCCCTTATATCCCTTCAAATCAAAATTTATCATCGCTTTCGCATCTTTCACTGCGTTCTTCGTTAATGCATCCAACGTCAGCTTCTTGAGCTTTGCATCTTTTGCTTTTTCTTTCTTCTGGAATTCTTTGTAATTGTCTACACCTTTACCATTGCTTTGGACACTTGCTTGGAGCAGTTCCAGCGTTTGATCCTCAATTGCAAAGCTCACATCGATCGTTTTTGATTTATACTTATATTGGTACACATTCGGTTTGCCATCAAGGACAAACACACGATCCAACTTTTCTCCTTTCTTGACCTTACCATTGGTAAGCTTGGATAATACCTGAGCAGCCTGCTTCTGCACGCTTGCCGGGGCATCGTCAGGTGCATAATTTACGCCATGTATACTTCCGTTATCCTCCATATAAACTTGTTTATTTTGTTTGGCATTCGATGAGATTGTACCCACACGGTAGATAGACTCGGAGATACTCACGTATTTTGGTTCTTCCCCTGGGAATAACGTTTCCCATGTTTCCTTCAGTTTGCTTTGATATTTCCCACCGTTTAAATCTTCATAATTGATGTTGATACCGATATCATTTAGCTTTCCATTCTTTTTATAAGAAATAGTATCATATTTGAAGTTCTCTCTTTTAAAATTCACAAAGTCTTTCATGGCAGTTCCCTGAATTAACTTATACGTATTTCCTGTTAGCTCTTTCAGTTTATCCTGAGCCTGCTGCATAAGCTTCTGATCCGCTTTAACATTCTGTGAAGCATTGATATTTACTTTGTTGGGCGAATCTGCCCGAACAGGAGTTTGGCATCCCAGCAAACTTCCTGATAATAAAGCTACCCCGAGTATAGGGAAAATTTTCTTTTTGTTCATGTCAATGAATTCCTTTCTTTTGCTACCTCATGGTTATACTGAAATATAAGTGCATCTCCAAGCTGCTTTTCAATACATATCAGTCAATTAACAATTTGAGTTCTTCATTTGGGGGACCTGCGATGGTCATTCCGGAAAAATCGATTGTCTGATTATATTTATCAATGGTAAAGCTGCTAAACGATCCGTCTTTATTAAATCTGGCAGTAACTGAAGGCGCCCCTTCTTTGGTGAACGTCATATGATCCTCATCCCATGCATTTGTACCTCTTGCTCCCTTATATCCTTTCAAATCCAGATCCAGCATATTTTTTGCGTCTTTCATTGCGTTCTTCATTAAAGTGTCTAACGTCAACTTCATCATCTTTGCACTTTTTTCTTTTTCTCGTTCCTGGAATTCTTCATAATTATCTACACTTTTACCATCCTTATGATATACATCAGCTTGGAGCAGCTCCAGCGTCTGTTCTTCAATGGAAAAGATTACATCCATCGTTATTGATTTATACTTATATTGATACACATTCGGTTTACCATCGCGGACATACATCCGATCCAACTCAGCACCTTGCTTGACTTTTCCATCAGTAAGCTTGGAGAATACCTGAGCAGCCTTCTTCTGTACGCTTGCCGGGGCTTCGTCAGGAGCATAATTCACGCCATAGATATTTCCATTCTCCTGCATATACATTTGTTTATTTTGCATAGCATTCGATGAGATTGTACCCTCATAGTAGATTGACTCTGAGATATTCACATATTTCGGTTCTTCCCCCGGGAATAAAGCTTCCCACGTTTCTTTCAGTTTGGTTTGATATTTGCCACCATTTAGATCTTCATAATTGATTTTAATACTGATCGTTTCGAGCTTTCCATTCGCGTTATAAGCAATAATATCGTCCTTGATTTTCTCTCTTTTAAAATGGATAGTATCTTTCGTAGTGGTTCCTTGAATTAACGTATACGTATTTCCTGTCAATTCTTTAAGCTTATCCTGAGCCTTTTGCATAGGGGTTTGCTCTGATTTAGCACCTTGTTCAATGTTTGAATTTACGTTGTTATACGCATTGGATTGATTCAGTGTATCAAATCCAAGCAAACTCCCTGATAATAAGGCTGCTCCGACGATAGGAAAAATTATTTTTTTGTTCATACGAATAAACTCCTTTATTTATTATTTACTTACCTACAGTTTGTAATGGAATGCTTCAGCCACGTTGAAATAAATCTATGAAATCAGAAGCCATCACCCCCTCTCATTGCATTGATTAGTCCATTCCTTTCTCAGATAACTGCTTTAGCTCAATTTTAATAGAATAGATCGTTCCTTTAGAGGTGAACAGCGCAGTCACGTCTGGAGAACCCGCTTTGGTGAACGTTAATGTATCGAACCGGTATTCAAGTTTGGATACGTTATAATCAGCCAAGTCCAGATTCATCCAAACTTTAGCTTGTTTCACGGCTTCCTCACGAATCTTGTGCAGCTCAATTGCTTTTGTTTTCTCAACCAAGTCACGATATTTATTTTTATCATCCACTTTATTGAGTTGATCCGACAACGGAAAGGCTACAACCCTTGTGATCTGATTCGTATTTTTTTGTACATCAATGAGGATAGAACCCTTGTCTGTGTTGTACACGAACTTATATACGGGGTTTTGATTGGGTCTTAGGATCATTCGACTCACTGACCGTTTACTTTGTTTAAAATCCCCAACTTTATTAAAAATTTGATCCGCTGCATCTTTTGCAGCATCTGGAACCTGATTCTCTCCAATCGGTTGTGTCGCATAATACCAGTTACCTTCGTCAAATTCGATGGATCTGTTTTCGTTTCGCGCCTCTATGTGAAATGTGTTTGGTTTATATTCGTACATAATTACTTCATTAATTGCTTCTCCCTGAGGGAAAATCTCATTCCAAACCCTTTGCAGCTGGCTTTTAAACTCTTGGTCCTCAATGTCATCAAAGCGAATCATCCCCGAATGAAATTTCTTATTCCCATCCGAGCCTTGTACATAAAGTGTATCCGCCGTCTCATTTGGATTTACTTTCATTTCTTTGGCAAACGGATTAATATATTCAAGTAATGATAGCCGCTCTATGGCTTGAGCCATGACAGGAGTTAGAGACACGCAAAGAGCAACCGATGCCGCTGCGATGACTCCCACTCTTCTTGTAAAGAATGGCTTTTGTCTTGACACGCTTTTGGATTCAAGCTTTTCTACAATCTGTTGACTCATGCTGTGCTCTGGCGTCTCCGTGTCCCGAATCATTTGCTCCACTTGGTGAATATTTACGGTTTTAGATGGATTAGGTGATCGACGCATTCACTGTCCCTCCTTCATTAACTTCCTTCGTCTGCAGTTTTTTGCGAAGGCGTTCATACTTTTTGCGCACGGTTGCTGGCTTCATATTCATGATTTCACTAATCTCGTTAAAGTTGTATCGCTGAATCGCACGGAGAACTAATATGTGTCTCTCTTCGGCAGTCAGTAAATTTAGAAAATCCTTCAGTGTAGCTTGACTGTCTATTTGCTGAGTTGAGGTTTCAGGCTGATCATATTTATAACGATCTATAAAACGAAACCACCTTTTTTTGCTCCTGATTTGATTCAGACTGTAATTGTAGGCAATTTTGTACAGCCATGCCGAGAAAATCATATTTGGACGATACTTATGTATCTGTTCATACACTTTGATAAATATTTCTTGTAGAGCATCCTCGGCTTCTTCCTTGTTTTTGAGCATATGATAACAATAGATATACATTGGTTTTTCAAAGTTTCTTATAATGGAAGCAAAAGCTTCCTTATCACCAAGCTTAGTCCTTTCAACCAGCATCTCGATTTCTTCCGAGTTTGATTTAGACTCTCCGTAATGTCTGTCCAAAAATCTTACCCCCTCCTGCCTACACTCTTAGAACACCAATGCAGCTCATTTTGTGACAGTTGCATCAAAAATAACTTGGAAATCATCGACCTTGAAATGATATAAAAGAAAAAGTATTTACTGGTATAAGGTATCTCTTAGGAATTATTTTTAAGTGAATTTAAACTACTTGCGATACGGTTCAGCTTACCGTCTTTATCGGCGAAAAATGCGAAAGGAGCATGCCGCAACATGCCCCTTTGTATTTTTTGATCATTTTATTTACTGAGGTTTCCCCCTTAGTTTTAAATTGAAGGAACCAAACAAAGCGGATTAGGGGAACCCTTGAAAGGTTGTCTCTAATCTTCCCATAATTTCATCCTGTATCTCTTAGTGTAGTTCCATATCTACCTCCGTCAGGGGGTTTCAGGAAAGCTGTTGAAGTCGCCCTTGCAGTGGATTCAATGTCTACCTCTAAACCGTTTAATCGCGTCCTCGGTCACCGGCTCGAAGAGGTTAAGAAGGTTGCCATCGGGATCGCGGAATAGCATAGAACGGTTCCCCCACGGCATCATGGTCGGTTCCTTTACCCAATGATCGACAAATGGCTTCAAGCGCACATATTCGGCTTCGACATCGTCGACGCGGAACTCAATAATGACCGTGCGATTATAGCCCCCCACTACGGAACCGACGCCGAATAGCTGCGCCGTCTGGGAGTGGCCGATTGCAAGGGTGCATGATGGCAAGGCAAGTTCGGCAAATACGGGCGCGGGTCGCTCCGCCGAAACCCCCATGACTTTCTCATAGAACTCGACGAGACGATCCACGTCGTCAGTAATAATGCGTACAGAAGCGAAATTCACAAGATACCATCCTTCCTAATAACAGGTTTGGCTGTGTCCCACAGCCGTTGTAAACATACATTTTCCTTATCTATCTCCTTTACATTTACCTGTCCAATTATAAAAAAACGCTACTGACAACCTTATGTCAGTAGCGTTTTAGAATTTTTGGGGTTTCCTCACGAATTTGATTTCGGAATCCATCTTGATGCTCTTTCATATCCTCTACGTAATGATAGTTCGATTCCTTCACCTTATCTGCGATGTCATGGTTAAATCGAAGGCATACTCGCAAGTGGCGAGTATCTATAGCTGTATACTCCCTTAGCTCCAGCATGATGGCCAACTAACGATCTGTTTTGTTCATTGAATGCTCCCTTGATACGTAATACGGTACAACAGAAACTTGCCGTTACTTTTAATCTTTCAAAGCGGCGATGTCGAGCCCGCTCAGGCGCACCTGATCGGCTGTCATGCCGATCTCAGTGATCTTGCCATCCACAACCGTGAATTCGAGAATGAATATCGGTTGTTCCAATTGTCCTGCGATGACACCTACCGATTCGTTCACAAGCACCAGCTCCATACTACGGGCACGAGTGGCGAATT
This sequence comes from Paenibacillus sp. FSL W7-1332, assembly GCF_037969785.1. Classification (NCBI taxonomy): domain Bacteria; kingdom Bacillati; phylum Bacillota; class Bacilli; order Caryophanales; family Paenibacillaceae; genus Paenibacillus; species Paenibacillus sp. FSL W7-1332. The sequence goes on from NZ_CP150209.1 coordinate 7,435,238, forward strand.
GATTAGCCTGCTTGGCCACGGCAACTGAACCGCGAACAATCGGCACATTGGCGACTGGCGCGAACGCGGAGTCGTTTCGAAGTACGACATTCGGGTCCAATATCGAGAGCAGTTTCTCAAAGTCTCCGTTACGCGACGCTGCGAGGAATGCATCGACTAGCTCCCTTTTTCCCTGAAGCTCCGCAGTTTCCGAAGTTGATTCGGTCCCCTGGACTCGACGACGTGCACGGCTCGCAAGCTGTCTTGCTGCGGGCTCGTTACACCCGATAATGAAAGCGATCTCCGAGAAAGACACCGCGAATATATCGTGAAGTACGAACGCAATGCGTTCAGCGGGATTCAATTTCTCGAGGACAACGAGCATCGCAAGACCGACGGAATCAGCAATTACCGCTTCGTGCTCGGGATTGCTTCCGTCTTGATGACCTGTAACCGGTTCAGGTGCACCAGCCATCGCAAGCTCTTCCCGCCGCGACTTACGTGATCGAAGCATATCAAGACACACCCTCGAAATGATGGTTGTCAGCCATCCCCCCATATTCTCGACTTTGCTCGTATTTGAGCGGATAAGACGGATCCATGACTCCTGCACTGCGTCATCCGCTTCGCTCCGAGATCCGAGCATCCGGTAAGCCACCGCCTGCAAATGATTCCGATGCGCCTCAAATTGTTCGACAAGCCAGTTGTGGTCGTTCATGCGCCACAATCCCACCCTTCACTTCTTATTTACTTATTTGTCGATAGAAGCTCTGTAAATGTGACGGAGATGTGAGAAAAAAATTTCGATCAATCGGTCACGTTTTTTCGCACGCTTACGACATTGTTAGTGACAAGGGAAACCGGTCGTCAGGTGATGTGTTCATCGGTGCCCCGAGAAATCAAATTCTTAATTGGAGGAGTTAAAATGAAAACTGTAAACCCATTAGTAATCGTAGACCATTGTGAAGATGCATTAAAGTTCTATCATGAAGTATTGAATGGTGAAGTAAAGGTTCTCAACAAGAATGATGGTAAAGCGACATTCGCCCATTTTCTGTTAGATCATTCTATCATCCAAATTTCTGACTCCGCGGCAGTAGGTTATCCGGTAACCCCTGGCGGGAATCATCGAATCTACCTGCAGTTCGATAATGAAGAGGAAATCAAGACGGTATACGAAGCATTCAAGACAGGCGGAAAAGTTGATTCTGAATTGCAAAAGACCTTTTTTGGCGCACTTCTTGCCGTATTGACTGATAAGTTCGGAGTTAATTGGAACCTGGTTTACTTTTTTGCAAAGTAGAAGTTCGGAGTGATTACTGACTGCTGGTTGAAGAGTTATTTCATTTTTTTTAGTTTGTCATACTCGCAAAGTAAAATGAATGGGCGTCCAACTGGACGCCTTTTGTTCTTCTAGTTCTACTTTTCGCTGTTACTTAGTACGGTTCTTCCTTATCATCTAAAGGGCGAAATCAGGGCACCTAATAGTTGTCAACGGGTGCTGGCTGGAATGCGAGGTTCCAAGTTTATAGATTTCCTGTATGATGATGTTATGAATAGAATATTATCTTTTATGGATTGGGGTATATTCGCTCTTCGTTTATACCATTACATTTTGCTGTTGTCCCAGGCTCTGACGGTAAGTGAGTTTTCGATCCGAACGTTATTAGACGTGATCTGGCTGAGCATAGCCCTTGTCGTCCCTTTGCTGTTCTGGTTTCCTGGGCGCCGGACGACGAACAAATTCTGGTTTTGTATACTAGAGCTGTTACTAGGCGGTTCTTATTATGTGCATTCTGTGATTGATCCGGATCTGACTTCAAAAGCTGACTATTTGCTGCCGAGTCTTACAATGGGGTACTTATTGACTAAGCAAACCCTTTGGATCATCCCCGTCATTGTTTTTATTCCATTTTCCTTTCAATCTTACCTCAGATTATCTTGGGAGCAAGCCCTAAGTATCGGAACAGACAATCTGCTATTCTGCTTCATTGGCATGTGGGCAAGCTTCGTCGCCAAGGCGTATAATCAGAAGAATACACTGGTGGCCGAAGTGGAACGTCAAAATAAACTATTAACTCACTACTCGGCCGAGATCGAGAAAATGACTCTGCTTGAAGAGCGCAACCGCATGTCGAAGGAGCTTCATGATACACTGGGACATTCCTTTATCTCACTCATTCTGAGCCTTGATGCCTCTATTGCCCTTATGGATAGCAAGCCTGCCGAGGCCAAAGATCGATTAACTCGCTTAAGAACATTGGCTGAGAATAATTTGGACGAGATGAGAAACATCGTTCACGAGATGGGAGAAGAAGAGGAATCCAGTCTGATTCGACAGGTTGAATCCCTTGTGGCCCGTTTCCGGGAACACACGGGTACGGTCCTGACTTTGAGTCTGCCGGAGACAGAACGCTCCATACGTTTTGAAGTCCGGCAAGCGGTCCTTCGGGTCATCCAGGAATCCCTTACCAACGCATTAAAGCATGGAAAGGCATCTCAGCTTCATCTGGAGCTTACATTTTCCGAGAGCGATCTGCAATTGTCCGTTCGAAATAACGGGAACCCGATCGACAAGCTCAATTACGGCTTCGGCTTGACCACGATGAAACAGCGGGTTGAGCGGTTGGGTGGTCGCCTTCAGCTATTTTCTGTGAAGGGAACTCCAGCAATGACCGAAGTCCGATGTGAAATCCCGCTGAAAGGAATGATGCCGCATGGAGAAAATTAAGGTGCTGATTGCTGATGATCAAGAATTGATTCTCGAGAGTTTACATATCGTGTTGTCCATGGAAGAAGATTTGGAAATTGTCGGTTTGGCCAAGAATGGCGAAGAGGCACTGAAAGGCTGCGAGCAGTTTATGCCGGATATCGCGTTGATGGATATCAATATGCCAGTCATGGACGGCGTCGCCGCAACGACCCTGATTAAAGAACGAATACCTGCAACCAAAATCATCATGCTGACCTCCTATAAGGAAGTTGAATATGTATTAGCGGCGTTAAGCTGTGGAGCAGAAGGTTATCTGCTCAAAGCCCTTCATCCCAAAGAACTAGCTGCAGGCATACGGGTGGTTCAGGCGGGAGGGACTTTAATCTCGCAGGAAATGGCAAGTAAAATGATCAAGAGCATCAACAATACCAACCCTGCGAGAAATAATGAATTCGGGCTCACTGCCCGTGAAATCGAAGTGCTGCATAAGCTGGCTTCTGGCCTTCGTAATCAAGACATTGCCGAGGCGCTGTATCTTAGTGAAGGAACGGTCAAAAATTATATCTCCACGATTTATTCGAAGCTGAATGTGAAAGGAAGGCGGGAGGCCGCCCGTAAAGCCCGAGATTCGGGAATGCTGGATCATTCATAAGCCGATCCCCAAAAAGCTGGTGACTCATTAGAGTTACCGGCTTTTTTCGCATATAGCCATAGATTAAATGATGACAAAAGCGCACTGTCTCCTATGACTTTTTCAGCCTATACTCATAGCATCAACCAACCGAGGAGGCAATGTAAGACATGAAGAAAAAAGTGTCCGCAAATAAAGAGAGCCTGCAGAATGGCGGGAAATTAAGCGCTTGGAGTACATTTTGGCGTTTTCCAATCGTCTGGACGCTTGCGGGGGCTGTCGGTATTGTTGTCATAGATACGTTATTCCGGCAGTTGACAGAGCGAGTGGACGGGGTGATTTCCCTTGTCCTTACACTAGTGATGGGGTTGCTGGCCATCTTGATTTATAAGCTTACGCTGACATACCTGGCCCGGCGTGCCACTCCGGAGATAGCTGGTCAGCGCGCAGGGATCGAAACCTTGCTGGGCGTGCTAACCGGGACAATCTTTATCGCAGGGTCCGTCTTTATCATTATGGCTCTGGGAGGATACTCCTTTCAGTGGGCAAGTTCTGCGAATGCGGGTTCTGTTCTACTATCCACCATTGGAGCAGCTTTAGGAGCAGCCATTGTCGAGGAGCTTATCTTTCGCGGACTTATGTTACAAGCCATTGATAAACTGGGGGGAACACCGCTCGCGCTCGCTATAACCTCTCTATTCTTTGGAGTTGCCCATCTTGGCAATGCAGGGGCAACATTATGGAGCGGGTTCGCCATAGCCCTGGAAGCAGGCGTTCTGCTCGGAGCGGCCTTCCTGTGGCGGCGGAACTTGTGGTTTGCCATGGGACTGCATTTTTCGTGGAATGCCATTGAGGAGTTGCTAGGCATTCCTGTTTCCGGACACTCATCTGCCGGTCTATTTACTGTAGAGGTGAACGGTGCCGCACTTCTCACAGGTGGCCATTTTGGACTTGAAGGTTCCATTGTTCCGGTTGTGATCAGTCTTCTGATCTCCATTCCAATGCTAATTGGGGCTGCGCGGTATCGAAGGGTTGAGGCCCGGAACCTTCCTGTATCGAAGTAAACGGCAGACAAGTTTCTTCGAAGGCTATTCTATGCGGGATCCCTTGTCATGAAAAAGAAATTCATAATGCTTCCATTTACCTTGTACTCGACCTTACGTCAACGAGTATACTCAATGTAATATGCCCTGCCGAGCGATTTGTCCAAAGCAGGTGCCCCGCGCCAACTAGCCCAAACCATGGGCGATCTCGGCCTCGCGGTCGATATTCTCATCAACAACGTAGGCTTCGGCACATACTGCCGCTTTGAGGATATGGATCCGGAGCGAGAGCAGGAAGAGATTATGTTGAACACCGCTGCGCTTGTCGACCTGACGCATCACTTTCTGCCCGGCATGTTGGGGCGCAAGGATGGCATCGTCGTAAACGTGGCTTCAATGGCCGCGTTTGCGCCTTGCGCCTATTCAGCTGTTTACGGTGCTTCCAAAGCATTCGTGTTATCTTTCACCGAAGCGCTATGGGCGGAAACCCGCGGACGCGGTGTCCGTGTACTTGCCCTGTGCCCGGGTGCGACGGATACAGGTTTTTTCGAGGCTGTCGGCAGCCGGGGCATGGCGGCGGGCAGCGCGATGTCCACCCCGGAGAACGTTGTTCAAGCCGGATTTCTTGGAATCGATAGAGGCAGCAGTTATATCATCGACGGGCGCAACAATTATATGGCGGCACAGTTGGGTCGTTTTCTTCCCCGACGCAGAGTAGCTTTGATCATGGAACGCATGTTCAGCTTAACGGGCCTATCGGCGAAAAATACTAAAGGGGTTCCCTTCCGCTGTTCTTTATAAAAGATCATCAGCGGTTCGTACGGATGTACCTCCAATTCCGTTCCGTCAAAAAGTAGGCGGAGTAGCAACCGCTATTAGCAGCGTTTCGCCTTCCCAGATATTCTTATAACTATGGGGGATTCTGGCATCATAATAGATACTGTCCCCTTCTTCGAGCGTGTAACGTTCATTGCCCAGCATAAACTCCAAACGCCCGGAGTGGACAAATAGAAATTCCTCTCCATCGCTATGGCCGACACCAATGTCGCCGTAAGCCGCTCCTTCTTCCAACACTCCCCATATCGGTCCCATTCGGTTGCTGCTTCCTTGACTGAGCGCGTACCAGGTAATACGGGAACCTTCGGAATGCACCAAAGGTTTGCGCTCGTTTTTCCTAACGACAATGCTTCGTTTCTCCTCGCCAAACAAATCGGTAAAATTCACGTTTAATGCATTCGCTATGCGCTTCAGAACACTGATGGACGGATTCGCCTTATCGCGTTCAATTTCACTAAGAAAAGATAAGGATACAGAGGCTGTTTGAGCTACCTTCTTGAGCGTTAATTTATGTTTTTTTCGCGTGCTTCGAATGGCTTCGCCGATCGAATTCATATGCAACCCTCCTAAATTTTCGATGCAATTTCGCTGTCGGCGAAATTTATAACTTTATAATAGGCGTAAACATGAGCAATATCAAGCCCTTTCACTAGTGCGAAATTACGGTGTAAAAACGTTGATTCGGCGCCATTATTGGACTAACATTTAATCAAGGTTGGTGAACGAATCTTACCCGGGTATCTGAGCATCGTTCATTCCAACAGAATCATTTTCATTTACAGCGAAATTCTCATGGATAATAAGAAACGAATCACATTGATGCAACGGCTTCCTTGTTATTCGGTTCAAAGAGATATGCCCGAAGGACGAAAGGAGTTAAAAGAATGACCGCTAAAATTCCCAAGGTCTATCGAGTCGGTGATGTTACCGTGACGCGTGTCACGGAGATGATGCTTGACGGTATTCCGCCAGAAGTATATTTTCCGGGATCGTGGAACCCCCTGTTCCTGGAGGAGAATCGGAACTCTCTTCCAGCTGGCCTGATCGATGGCAATTCTCAGCTTATCGTCAGCATTGGAACGTGGGTGGTGAAAACCCCGAAGCATACGATCCTTATCGATACGGCTACAGGAAACGATAAAAACTTGCCTTTAAATCCCGATCTCGCCAATCTCCAGCTCCCCTATCTCGAGCGGCTGAAGCAGGCTGGGGTTACACCGGAGGAAGTGGACTACGTTCTGCTGACGCATCTGCATGTGGACCATGTTGGCTGGAATACAAAGCTTGTGGATGGAAAATGGGTACCGACCTTCCCCAATGCCAAATACGTATTTCCCCTCGCAGAGCAGCAATATTACTCCAGCGAGGCCAGCCACAACGAGGCAAACGAAGCAAACTTTAACGTTTACGAAGAAAGCGTATTGCCTGTTGTTGAAGCCGGCTTAACGCAGACCATTGGCCCTGAGGGCGGGGAATTCCTTGATCTATTCACATTCATTCCGACACCCGGCCACAGCATCGGCCAAATGTCTATCCGTCTTAAATCCGGCGAAGAAGAAGCTTTATTCGGCGCCGATGTGATGCATCATCCGTTTCAGGTCTATAATCCGGAATGGAATTCAATGTACTGCGAATTTTCCGATCAAGCGCGTGTTTCACGGCTCCGGGTGCTGGAGCTCATCGCGGATCGCCCGGTCATTTATTTCAGTACGCATTTCCCCGGAAGTGCGGCGGGGTACGTGACTCGCAGCGGGGGCAAGTATAAGTGGAACTTTATTTAATACAGCCTGATAACAAAATTCAATACGGAAGGCGCTGAGCTTATGACAACCCATGATTTTCTTAAAAATAACCCTATCGTGACCGAAGACCTGCATATCCCGAGCGATACGCCGGGAATCGAGCTTTATGTACGAAATAAACGTCCCGCTTCCATGAATACCTTCTCTAACGAAAAAACAATCGTAATGGTTCATGGCGCTACCTATTCAATTGGCAGTCTGTACGATGTGGAGCTGGACGGCTTCACTTTTCTGGACTACCTTGCCAGCCATGGCTATGACGTATACGCCGTGGACGTTCGCGGCTACGGCGGCTCGACAAGACCGCCTGAGATGGAGCAGCCTGCCGACCTTAATCCGCCGCTTGTCCGTACGGAGACAGGTGTCCGGGATTTTGGTACAGCCGTGGACTACGTTCTGAAACGCCGGAATTTGACGAAGGTCAACATACTGGGAATGTCTTGGGGGGGAACCGTTGCGGGAGCTTATACCAGCCAAAACAACGAGAAAGTAAACAAGCTTACGCTTGTTGCACCGCAATGGCTAAGCTCCAAACCGGTTCCGATCGATACCGGAGGCCCGCTCGGTTCGTATCGCCTTGTTGCTGCCGGCAACACGAAGGAACGCTGGCTTAGCGCGGCGCCAGAGCATAAACGCGGTGATCTGATTCCGGACGGCTGGTTTGAACAATGGGTCGAAGCCACTCTTGCTTCGGATCCGGGGAGCTTAACCGATCATCCCGAGCATATCCGGGCGACCAACGGCCCTATCCTGGATATCCGCGAATATTGGACGGTTGGCAAAGCTTTCTATGATCCTAAGGATATCACGGTTCCCGTCCTTCTTGTCCATGCCGAGTGGGATATCGATGTCCCTCTTGAATTGGCGCAGAGTTTCTTCACTTCCCTGACAGGAGCCGCCTACCGCCGCTGGGTGGAAATCGGTGAAGGGACGCACATGGTATTGCTGGAGAAAAACAGACTTCAGGCTTTTCAAGCCATTCGCGGTTTCTTGGATGAAGCATACGCGCCGGCGAAGTAAAGGTGCTCTGCACAGTCGGAATCTAAGTTTATATTGCTTGCCTAATGAGGGGCCCGGGCTGTCGCCTCGGGCCTTTTTTTCACCCATTTATCAAAGAGACGAAAGAGGAATTAAATACGATGAGCCATATCGCTATTACAACAACACAAGCACCCGCAGCTATCGGCCCTTATTCGCAGGCCATCGCTTTAGGAAATGCCGTCTATACGTCGGGCATGCTTCCGATTGATGCCGAAGGAAATCTGAAAGAAGGCATCGTTGACCAAACCCATCAAATAGTAAAGAACCTGCAAGCCGTTTTAGCTGAAGCTGGATTATCTTTAGCAGACGTTGTAAAAACATCCGTTTTCATGACGGATTTAGAGCATTTTCAGCAGATGAATGAAGTGTACAGCCAATATTTCAGCGATCATCACCCTGCCAGAACAACCGTAGAAGTGTCTAAACTTCCAAGAGACGCCAAGATTGAAATAGAGCTTATCGCAGTCAAACGCAATTAAATCCGCTCCATTATCCTTTATTTCTGTGAAAGAAGGCGCATCTGCTTGCGAACTTATTTGCTTCTCTTGTTTTGCGCAGCCCTTTACGGGAGCAACTTCGTCTTAGGCTCGCTGCTGCTGGAAGCATTCCCCGCTTTGCATCTGTCGGCATATCGGCTTCTGGTTTCATCGGCGTTCCTGCTTATTTATTTGGTTGCAACTCGTGGCTTGGCGAAGATTACGTTCCGCGACTTCGTTTATTTGGTCCCCTTCGTTCTAATCGGGATGCTGCTTCACCAAGTTTCTTTCTTTACAGGTCTCCGGACAACGGACGCAACCACAGCTTCGCTCATCTTATCGTTAGCTCCAATTTTTACGGCGCTATTTGCCCGCTTATTTTTGAAAGAGCCGTTAACGAAACGCATGGTTGCAGGCTCGATTGTCGCCCTCACCGGTGTCTTCTTCGTGGTTGGAACCGGCGGAAGGATGAGCACAGCCATTACCGAAGGCGTCTGGATCATGTTTATCTGTATGTTGGCATTGTCGGGATCTATGATCCTCATGAAAAAGCTGACGGAACGTATGGATGCGTTTGTCGCAACGGTGTATACCACCGTACTCGGCTGCATCTCGGTATACCCGGTGGCGGTCTGGAGCGAGCCTAACGTACAATTACAGCCTCACTTTTGGTGGTGGGTTCTCTTGGTCGGTTCGGCGCTGCTTATTCAGGGCTTATGCGCCGTAATCTGGAATGCGCAGATTCGCAAGGTAGGGGCGGCTAAAGCCTCCCTGTTTCTGAATTTACAACCGTTTGTCGCCATGATTTTAGGTTATATCACGCTCGGCACCCCGATTTCCTTAACGCAAGTGGCAGGATCTGTTCTCATTATTTCCGGCGTGGTTCTAGCCACTATGCAGGGACAGAGAACAAGGAAAACAGAAGGCGATACACTGAAAATATCTTCTGCCAAGAGGTAAAAAGCCTGCACTGTAATCGAGGCTCACAAGAAAAAGATGGAGGTCTTACGACAAGCCAAAGGGAGCGCTTTATATCATGGCTCCCTTTGGCTTTAGGTTTAGGGCCATCCTTTTGCGGGATGGCCCTTTCTTTGATTCGCTTGATCACGCCTTTTAGGTTCTTACTTAGATTCGATGCGACCTAATGGATTGGCACCCTCCTCCAGATCTTTCCGGGCTGCCAACCAGCTTGAATCGTCGAGATTGAGCGCATCGCGAAGGTAAGACCACGTGAGCTGCTGGAGCAAAGCATCTCGTTCGGGGTTCTCGTCCGTCGTCTCCGCGACGTTGTACCCGGAGATTCCGCCAAGTATATGTTCTGCACCGAAGAGGGTGAGCAGGCTTTTACTGCCCGGGCTCAGGAAGTAGGGGTCTGTGAACCAGTCCGGCCCCTTCCACCAAATAACGGAGGGGGATTTTGCTTCAGCAAGCAACAGTCCCCTCTAGGTACCCCATCGTTCTGTACTCCAAAAGCAAGCAGCTGCCCGTTTATACCGACTTTTCCTCCGAGTAAGATTCATCCCAAACTCATGCCTGGAAAATTGCCCTTCCAAGAACCCGGGTATCTCCGATAAACTTGCCCTTATTTATGATACGGTTCTGCGCTCACAACTTGCTGGTACACTTAAATCATCACCGATCCAAAGGGATATTCTCTCCAGCTTCTTTCTGTCTGTTGAAACATGGACGGACTTAATTACAGAACGAATCAATACTTTCTTTTCTTGATCGTCCGCTACCTCAAATAATGAGTCAAAGTCCTTTAGTATTTCAACAACCATTTGTGAATTGATCTGGCTTCCATAATCTAATCTGGCTAATTTCCGTTCGGTCCTTGCTAGAAGTTCATTTGCTTCGGCTAATTGACTTTGTGCCTTGGTTAAGAGCCGATTATAGTCATCGGAGTTTATCTCTCCGTTCAAATACCTTTCGTCTAACGAATCAATTTTTTTCGTTTGCTTTTCCACCTGTAACTTCAATTCATTGTAACGTATTTCTAATGGTAGCTTGTCCTGTGAAACATCTTCCTCAATCTTATTCAGCACTTCATCAACCAAATCCATGCTGTTTACAGATTCCCTTAACACATGCAAAACCTCTTGTTCAATCCAGTCAGCCCTGATTAAGTTGGAGGAACATTCTGACCTACCTTTTTGGTGGTATGCCTGGCACATATAGTATCTCCGGTAATCGTTCGTCCCTCGAATCTTATTCTTGTGCATTACCATGCCTGCTCCACATTTCGGACACCTAACGACACCAGCCAGAAAGTAATTCCCACTATGAGATTTGATTGCTGTAAAAGAGTTCTTATGCAAATCGTTTATTGCTTGGACTTTCTCCCATAATTCCATTGAAATAATTGCTGGATGCTTACCGTTTCTTTCAGGCATTTCTTCAAGTGTGCCCTTTCTTCGTTTGAGGTTCCAGTCCTCCTTTTTCCCCCAAGTATTCACTCCAACGTACTCTTTATTGTGTAAGATCAATCTAACGGCACAAATACCAAAGTTATTTCCTCTCTTGGTTTTATAACCATACGAATTAAGATTATTCACAATGGTTTTATAGCCCATGCCTTCAGCGCGCATCTCAAATATCCTTCTGACTGTTTCGCTTTCCTGCTCATTAACAACCAATTGTTTGTTGACTATATCGTAGCCTAGTATGGTACCTCCGTTAAAATCACCATTGCTGGCTCTCTTTTTCATTCCTGACTTCACCCTATTGATTGTTACATTCCGCTCATACTCGGCAAATGTCCCCTGCAAACTAATAAACATTTTGCCTTCTATAGTAGAAGAGTCAATGCCGCACGTACTGACTAACAGCCGCATATTCCTTGGTTGCAATTCATTATCTATCAATGTCAAAATGTCCTTGTTGTTTCTTGAAAGCCTATCTAGCCGCCATACAACGATAGCTTGAAACTTATTCTGTGCCATGTCAGAAAAAAGACGTTGAATATCAGGCCGGTTAAAGTCTTTACCCGAATATCCACCATCGCGATAAACATCGAAAACAGTAAGACCAATGGATGTAACATACCGATGAAGTTCTTCTTCTTGTGCTTCTAGTGAGCAGCCTGCGTTTTTCTGTTCTTCAGTACTGACCCTAATATAAATGGCTACCTTGTCGTTCCCCATATTTTACACCTCAGCATTTCTTTTATGAGAAAATAGGTAAGCGCTAAACAATCATGCGCCTACCCATTTTGGAATCATTATTATTTTGATTTCTGATAGGCATACTTTCTGATTAATTCAGCGAGAACTCTAACAACTTCCGTTCTCTTGACATTCTCTGCTGATGGCTTGATTATTTGAGTATCAACTTTAATCATGGTGCCACCTCTCAGCTAAAATGACGATCAAGAATGCAACGTCTAACATGGTACAGCTCTTGCTCAGCCTTTTCCTTATGTTCGTCTAACAAATTAACAACATCCGTCACATCACAGAGCTCTAGATTTACGCCGCCAATCTTTGGATTGAATCTCACTAAATGCCCAATTGCAGCGTCTAACGCTTGAATTCTTTGCTTCAAATACTCTTCCCTCACATAATGTCCTTTGATTTGCTTGTCTTTCATGACATTTGCCTCCCTTAAAATAATTGCTTTCAGGTAGACATATAATAAATCTCTGAGCTTTTTTAAGCTGAAAACAAAAAAAGTTGAAATTTTTTTTATAAGCTCTAACAGACAAAACTGACCTGATACCTTTAGCCCTTTTTCTCAACTCAAATAACCCAGTCGTTTCATGCTGGTTTAATCGTTGTTGTACTCCTGTTTCGTTGCGAAGTATACGATATTTTCCAATGTCTACACAACCTGCGTTTTTGCTGTCGTTTTCTTCTTGCGGTTCATCGTATACTGTATTTGTTACTGCCATTTGTAACTGTCGCTCTTGAACTTGTGGTTTCTGCTGCCCAAGCAATACCCCACATAGTTCTTCTAATAGCGGCTCCCATGCTTCCCTTGCTAACTCGTTGAAATCTATCTGATACGAGTGAGCAAGGGTTTCTTTTACCTTCTTTCGTATATAAGGCGTTACTTCCTCTATGTCTGCCCCGTCTCTTAACCTTCGTGCCTGTTCTGCACGCTTCTTCGGAAGGCTGCTCCAATCTGTAACCATTGCCGCAAAGTAGTGCTTGTTCTGTTCTGGTGGATGATGTAGCAATTCTGCTAATGGTACTCTATGTTCTGGCTTGTAAACGATCTCAATTCGGGTCATTTCGTGGCCAATCACTTTGCCCTGATTCTCTAACAACTCCAACTGCTTGTTATAGGTTTTACAATGACCGTTCGTTTTTCGCTGCCCCTTCTTTCCAAAGTAGCGTGTCCCTTTGTATTCGGTCATTTTTCGCCTGCCATCTTCGGGGATTACCAGCACATGTTCCATTGAAGTCCTCACATCATAGGCCACATCACAGCTAACAAAGCAAATGCTACTGGCGGCACGGCGTAAACTATCCAGCACTTCCTTGAATTGAAAATAATATTCCGGTCTCGTCTCTACCCGCAACCTGTATGACATTCCTTCCCGCTCACTCCAGTTTCTATAAAACACATGTAAATATGCACCGTTTCCCTTCCGTAGATGCAATTGATACCCGTACCCCTCATGATTGAATTTCTGTTTGAACAATTCACCGCTTTTAACAGCCTTGCTCACTAAAGCATAGTAAACGCTTCTCGGCACATCCGTATATTCAACTACGAATTTGTCAATAGATACCTTTGCTTTCATTGCTTGCTGCCCTCCCTTGCTCTTGCGCTTTTTAAGACTTGTGATTGTATTTTTTAAGACTTAATAGACTAATTAATAATTATCGGGTCTTACCTGTTTTCAGGGCTTTAAACGTAAAAAAACACTTGTCGCCCAATACAGGCAAAACAAGTGTTCTAAGAGTCAAAAGTTGGTTGCAAGTTTATCAAGTAGTAGTCAATTCTGACTAAAGCATTTTTAATCCATTTGGTGAGATTATTATGACACCCTGCCAAACAGGAGTCAATAGTCTTATAGAGGCTGACAACGAGAATCCACGCTCTCACCATTTGCTATCCTGCTGCGGTGTAATTTACGGTAATACCCACTGAAAACGTCATCTCGCCCGGTTCTCGTTGGTCTCTGACTTGTTCTTGCTATGCTAGTCGAGTACGCCTAATTCACGGCGTGCTTGGATTTCCAGTTCACGCAACCACTTTTGCTTTTTGACTAGTTCCTCAAACCATTCCTTGTCCTTCAAAGCTAAAGCCATGTCAATCATTTCGTCATAGTCCTCTGAACACATCATCATTGCTTCTTGAAATTTGCTCATTTGTCTAACCTCCCATTGTTAATCGACGATTAGCTAACCTTCCTTGCCTTGTTCCACAACTGGCGACTAATGATACGGGGGAAAACATCTTTCTGTCTGATGCCGTTTCTTTCTTTTTGCCCATTGTAGGTATTGAACCCTGTATACGTCTCATTGTTCAGAATGTTTTGCACCTGTACAACAGTCCAGTCTTTCCCTGTTTTGGTGCGGATGCCTGCTCGGTTCAATTGGCAAGCAATTTTGTATGGATTATTCCCCTCTACATAGAGTTGAAATATGTTCTTTACCGTTTGTGCTTGTTGCTCGTTTATGATTATCATACCATTTTGTACTTGATACCCATAGGCAGGTGCACCACCAGCATATTTATTCCCTTTGGCGGTGGCAATCCTTCCGCCTTTTGTCCGTTCGTTAATGGTCTTCCGTTCAAATTCTGAAAAAGAGCCTATCATTTGCAGAAACATCATTCCTGATGGTGTGGATGTATCAAAATTTTCCGACACGCTTATGAATGCTATCCTTTTTGGTTCAAGTTCATCCTCTATCAATAATATCAAATTCCTTAACCTTCTGTGTATACGGTCTGCCTTCACTACGACGATTCCTGTCACTTCGTTTTCAGCCTGCTGAACGTACTGCATCATGTCTCTGTATCCTTCACGTTCGGTCGTACTTCCACTTTCTCCTTCGTCTTTAAAGATTCCTGCCAATTCCCAGCCTTGACTGATACAGTACGCTTCAATCTTTTTCACTTGCTCCGCTATCGAAGTATTCTCTATCTGACTATCTGATGAAATTCGAGCGTAGCCAACCACTCTCTTCATTTTCACGTTACCCACGTCGAGTGCCTCCTTTTTTTGTAAACACTATACGACCTAGATTAAGGAAATTACAATTCCTTTTATCCTTCCTGCCGTTCTTTTACCGTGATCGTGGTAAAACAAATTTATTTTGAATTTTGCCATCCTACTGCTTCAATCACAAAAAAGGGAACGAACAAGCTTCATCACCTGTTTGTCCCCCCTCTGTTAGCGTTCATATTCCTTCCTTGCATGATCTTTCCTTGCACGCTCAAGTATTTCATTCAGCCGATCTAAAGACCCATCATTTTTACTTTTGTTTATTTCTAACAACCTGCTACTCTCTCTTACAAGGCTCACCAAGTTCACTTCAATTCTCGTAATCCCTTCCTCAATGACTCGGATGACAGCAGGGTTCGGCTTTTTCTTCTGTTGCTCTTGATTTATCCGGTTCATCATGCGCCGTATGCGTATCTCTGATAACTTAAACCTATTCTCAACTTGTGTTGTCGGGTCTGTTGATACCTGAGCGAACAGCTCCTGCTCTTCTTCCGTCAATGTATCTAGCCATATCGTTTCATACAGTCCATGCTTCAAGGCATTTTTGTTCCCTTTCAGTTTGTTAGGGTTTTTCGGTCCAGTGGATTTTCCTCCATGAAACCTGCAACGCCCATTTGCTAGAGCAGCTTTCTTACAAGGTTCGCCGCTTCTCGTTCTAGCTCCACACAGCTTTTTCTCCATCCTTTCACCGCCTAACCGTATATCATGGGGTTCGTTTCCTTTGCCCCGGGGGGATGAATCCACTTCCAGCCGTGCATAACCTCATGCTATATTTTCAAGTCTTGTTTCAACACTGTTGACATCTAACGACATTATTTCAGTTCCTCGTAGCCGCTTCTTGCTGTGCCTTTACTTTCCTGAATGTTTCAAACTCTTCACGCAGTCCTGCTGCATTGATGTAATCTATATAGTCGTCTAGCAGGTATGCGTTCAGTAACATCATGTCATTTGCTGCGCGTAGTTCTTCCCATAAGAACCTTTCGTACTCTGTCATTTCATCCATCTTTGTTATGCCCTCCTGTAACCATGTAGTTTGGTTTATATCGTGTTTCAGTGTTCGGGGGCTAGAATATACGGTGCAAGTTATATGCAACGCATCTTTGCCCCCGTCTCGTTAGTGCTCGTATTATTGTGTCTTTTCCTTTGCCTTACGTTCCCAATATTTACTTCTGTATTCCTTTTCCCTCTGTTTGTTTTCTGGCTTCTGACGCCATTTCCGCATGTATTCCCTGTCATATTGGCGACGAGCTTCTAATGCTTCAAGGCTGCTATGTTCCATATGCCTAAACCTCCACAATTTCAATTACTCCGTCATCCTCGTCTACAATTTCAATAAGTTCGCTGTCGGCATTTACGGAAAACACTCCGTGTTCAGTAAACATCTCCAGCCGCTTTCCTGTCCCCTTATACCGTTTCAGGAACGATTTCACGTCATTTTCATACTTTTTAGGTATACGGTTATTCATCTTAGTTCGCCTCCAATTCTGCCAACTTCGCCATCTCATAGGCTAAAAGCTGTTCTGTTTCCTGTACTCGTGCTTCTGCTCGCTGAACCATCGCCGCCGCTTCTTCCCTTGCTTCTTCCAGCTCTTTCTGCTGACGGGTTAATACAGCTTGATTGTGCTGTACAGTTCCCCTCAGTGCGGATGCTTCCCACTGTAAATCTTCAATGTAACGAAGCGCTTCCAGCCTTGGGTGTCCGTCCTTTTGGTCGGCTAGCAGTTCAAATTGTTCAGCCTGATCTAAGAGCTGTCGCATTTCAGCCCCTACTTGTGAATCCGTTCGCCCCGACCGTTTCAACTCTGCCGCTCGCTCCCGCAAGTCCTTAGCCTGCTGGCAATAGTCCCGAATCTCATCCATAAGGTTTTCATAGTCTGCTTGTGCCTGGGCAATCGAACGCACCGTTTCTTCTGTCACTTCGTCTACTACTTTCTTCACTACTTGTTCACGTTTTGCCATGATCTGTTCATCTCCTTAATGTTTTCTGCATGCAAAAAAAGGCTTACTCCGTCTTTAACAAGTGGGAGAAGCCTTCTAAGTGTTTGGTCAAGTTTATATATTCAAGTGGTTAAGTGTGCGGTACTACTTACTGTTTACAGTTTACGACCTACGTAATAAAAAGTAAACCCGATCTTCTATGATAATATGCCTAAACAATACATGCCCTTTCCCGAATTTTCCCAAAGTGATAAAATCAATTTAATACAATATTTCATCACTGGAGGAGCTACTTTGTTTAATCAATATAGAGAACAAATGTATAATACGTATAACACAGCACGTAATCATTTTATAAATAACCCCTCTGAATTAATTGAGATTGAAAAATTTATATTCGAAAGTGTATGCGATTCGGTAAGAAACAATATTGACGAGATTGTTGCTGATTATAATGAGGCGAGCTTTCTTCACCCATTTTGGGGAGACTACCCGCCCGAAAATCGTGGTAGAAGTCCAATAGGAGATCAAATACCTTGGTTAGAGGTAGGAGAACATGTCGTTGGTCACAAGATTGGTAGGTTTCTTAGGGACTCCTTCTTAATTCGAGAGGTTGGCATGCCCACCGGACCGGATGACAGATATGCAATGCAAAGTGCAAGTATTGCCTCAAAAAATTCAATTACAAATGCTGCCATGCTGTTTTTGGACACTAAATCGGTTGGTCCACGCGATGATAAAGATGAAGTCGTTGTCTCTCCGAATCAAGTTTCTGGCGACGGGGTATGGGTTGACCCTAAACTGAACGTAGTTAATACTAAAATGATCGCTAAGAAGTCAGCTAGCCATGATTTCTATCCTGCCGCTCCACCTTTGTTTATTTTTAGCAATAATGTAATTGCTCCTGTGGTTCATATTTACATAAAGCCCATATATAAAATGCTCCATTTAGATAACCCTTTGTTGCGAGGACAACCATTAGCAAAGATTCGCATCACTTGTGTCCCTAATGGACTACTATTAACTAAAAATCCGAATTATTTGCTTACCTACCCAGGTCTACTTTATCCCGGGAAAGATGATAAATCAAAAGATCCTCGTAAACTTCGGTGCCGTGTTGATCTGCGCTTGTTAAAATCGTTTGCTCCATGGAGATACTCAGAGATTATCATTCCATAATAAAAGGCAAACCAACTTACCATTATCAGAAGTTGGTTTGCCCTTTTTTAGAATTCAAATTGTTGTTGATTTAATTGCATTAAAGCTATTTCGATATTTTTATTAGCAAGTTCAACGTACTTTTGCTCTTTATCAATCCCAATGTAATTTCTATTTGTTTCCAGAGCCGCAACTGCAGTAGTTCCGCTGCCCATGAAACAATCTAACACTATATCATTCTTCTCTGTGAGAAGTTTGATTAGACGTTTAGGGAGTTCTACTGGAAATTTCGCTACATGATCATCATTCTTTCTAACAGAAGGAATGTACCACACACCCCTACTCCCCCAAGTTGACCATTCTTCTTTATTTAATCTGTTCCTATCAATCACTGTTTCTCCTGGTTTCCAAAAAAAGTACAAGTGTTCAAATTCCGAAACAGACCTATAGGAACTTGAATGCCACTGTGAATTAGCCCAAGCTGGATCTTTTACCCATACTCTTCTGTCATATAAATAAAGGCCTGCTTCATATGCCATTGATTCAATCATACCGCCGACTAATTTTACCCTTGTCTGAGCAGAATATTTTCCGCCTCGAATGTTATTTCCATTTAAACGTCTATCAATAGTCTGCTCACTGCAATTTAAAAGAGCAGCCAATTGACGCCGATTAAAACCGGGATTCTCCTTCAATGCCTCTAGTACCTGTTCCCTTGTAACCGGAGAACGATGCTTAGAAGTATTCGGCGCTTGTATTCTTGGCATACTTGGATCAGGGAAAGCTAAGATATCGTCAATATTAATAACAAGAAAAGCCCCTGGCTTTAGGATACTGTAATGATGTCTAATTACTTCTCTCAATAATTGAACCCATTCATCATAGCTCTGGTTAGCTTCATACTCTTTACCAACATGATACGGAGGTGACCATACACTCAAGGCAATCGAGTTAGGCTCAATCTCCTGTAAAAGCAAAGAAGAATCGCCACAATAGATATGGTTAGTAGCCAAATGAGTTTTTTCAATCTTGTCAACTTTTGTTTTCATAAACCTTACCTTTCTGCAGAACTGCAATAATTTAATAATATCATCACCTTAACATTCGTGAAACCCGCTAATAATGGTTATTAAGATTATACGAGAACAAACGTTCCATAACAACTATAACGCACCCTCTAGTACCAACTACATACCTTTTATCTAAACAACGATACCACCCCTTATCTAGGAGTGGTATTTACCTTGCTTTCCTTTACTTTTGAAATGTAATCCCTGTCGAGTACAATTTCTTTCCTAATGGAGATCGTGTGTACCATCACTTGTGGTACGGTTCCCCCCGGTTAATCTTCACCGCCCGGTAAATCTGCTCCACCAACACCAGCCGCATCAGTTGGTGCGGCAGGGTCATCCGCCCGAAGCTGAGCTTCGTCTGGGCGCGCTTCAGGACGTCCTCGGAGAGGCCGTTAGAGCCGCCGATGACAAAAGCCACGTTGCTGGTCCCGTACGTGCCCAGCTTGTCCATATGGGCCGCCAGGTCCTCGCTGGACCACAGCTGGCCGCCGATCGCCAGGGCGATGACATGGGTGTCTGGCTTGATATGGCTGAGAATGCCCACACCCTCCTTCTCCTGCACTTGGCGCATTTCCGCTTCGCTCATGTTCTCTGGCGCTTTCTCATCCGGCACCTCGTGCACGGACAGGCGCACGTAAGGCGCAAGACGCTTACTGTATTCGGCAATGCCCTGCACCAGGTACTTCTCCTTCAACTTTCCTACGCATATGATCTGTATATTCATGGCGTATTTTCGCTCCTTAAACTCTGCTGTTATGTCGTTCATTCTAACATTGTACCGCCACCAATTAAAGGACATACACAGACCCCGACCCGCCTTCCTACAGCAAGCTCCCACATTTCCTTTTCAATACAAAATCAATCCAGCAGAGCATTAGAGTTTTGAGAATCGCCAACTCATTTACTTCTAAGCTTGCTCGACCGAGTTTGACCAACTTACATCGATTATTGAAAAAAGCCACTCTCCCTAAGAGTGGCTCTTCTCTTCCTATCTATTTTAAAATGATCGGCAGCTCTTTCAGCGCGAACATCATCGTGCTATCCATCCGTGCCAGTTCTACCGAGCGATCACGACGAAATTCGGGATAACGGTCCAGCAAAGTCTGAAGGGCAATCCGGGACTCCATACGGGCCAGCTGGGAGCCCATACAGTAATGAATGCCGCTTCCCAAGCCCAGATGCGGGTTCGGGTTGCGGTGGATGTTGAATACATCCGGCTGATCGAACACATCCTCGTCATGGTTGGCCGAGGCCATCCAGATATAAACGTACTGCCCTTGCTTCAGCTCCTGCCCCCGCAGCACCGTGTCCTGCTTCACGCTGCGGAACATCACTTGAACAGGCGAGAAGTAACGGAAAACTTCTTCGATTGCCCCTGGAAGCAGTGCTGAGTCTCCAAGCACCTCTGCACGGACCTCAGGCAGACTGTCGAAGGCTAGCGCGGCCGATGAGATCAGATTGGTTGTCGTTTCATTACCCGCTACGAGGAGGAGAATACAGAACCCGATAATCTCCAGTTCGGTTAGGTGTTCATTGTCGATACGCGCCTCCACCAGCTTCGTGATTAGATCCTCCTGCGGATGGCGACGGCGGTCCTCGGCGATCTCCGAGAAGTATTCGCTCATCTCCCGCTGACACTGATAATAAGCCTCCCCATTGTCACCCACCAGCGCGTCCGACCAGGCCTTGAACCGTTCCCGATCTTCCATCGATACGCCGAGCATCTCCGCGATCACCGTGATCGGCAGCGGGCTTGCGAGATCGGCCACGATATCCATCTTCCCCTTCTTCTCCGCTTCGTCCAGCAGGGATGACGTAATCTCCTGAATCTTGGGGGCAAGCGATTCGATCATGCGAGGCGTAAAAGCATGGGATACCAGCTTACGCAGCTGACGGTGCTTCGGAGGGTCCTGCCGAAGAACACTGGATTCAATGGGATCATCGGAAGAAGAGCCCCCTTGGGAAGAGAACACTTCGTAATTCGTAAAGACGGCTTTGACATCCTCGTATTTAAAAACATTCCAGGCCCCATGACCATCCATTGTCGTTACCGGAGATTCCGTTCTCATCTGGCGGAACCATTCCAGCGGGAGTAAACCGTTCTTATTCCATTCCATGCTTAACACCTTCGCTTTCCATCGCAAAATTTGAACTGACTGGTCAGTTATAAATAATTAAAAAAGAAGGCCTTGCTTATTCAAGCGATATAAACAGGCCTTGGGTAATCATCGTAAAGGCAAACCGCTCCAGATCCTCTCGCGAATACCGATCTTGATGATTCAGGTAATAATTGCAGGTACTCTCCAGCGTACCGACAATGCTGGCAGCGGCCAAGTCGGGATCAAAGGCACGGCACAAGTTCTCCTCACACTGACCTTCCTCAATCATCCTTGCGAGAAAGTTTAAATAATTCCTTTTTAGCTCCTTTAACTCATCCAGGACATCCTGCTCGATGCCGTTCGAGATCTCATTAAACACGATGTGCGAGAAATGGCGGGATTCGAGAAACAGATCCAGATGATGGCGAATGGTGCGCTCCATCTTCTCCTTCATCGGCAGGGAGGAATTCAGATCTGCCTCCGTCCGCTGCATGATATCTTCGAAGCCCTGTTTCACCACCGTCTTGAAGAGCTGGGATTTACCCGGGAAGTTATAGTACAGAGTCCCTTTCGCGACCTGTGCGCGGGCGGCAATCTCGTCCATGCTTGCGCGGTGATATCCGTTCTCGGAGAATACTTCAATGGCTGCTTGAATAATTTTATCTTTGCTCACAATTGGATCGGCCCTTTCACATCTATATTTCAGTTCATCGTACATGTTCTGACTGGTCAGTTCAAAAATAAGATACCACGCTGGGAATAATTAGTCAACCGAGGGACATGCCTATACCATTACCGGAATTCTTGCTCATATATTTCGATTCTTATGCTGATTTCCGTGGTATCCTATACATATGGCCCAATACAGTGTATATTTCAACAGTGCTGGTAAACAATCAGCATATAGGGACAAGAATATACCGTAACGGAGTGATTGATTGAGTAAATCCAAGGGCAAGGGCGGAACAGGCAGAGGCACGGGCAAGAAGGGCTGGAGCCGCTGGGATGCAAGTGCGAGAAGAGCGAAGAGTAAACCCAAACCTTATACCAGTAAAGGGGCCAAGCAGGCAGACGGTACATCGGATGCCGAGAATCATAAAGGTACCCCATAATGAACATATGGTACAGATCGACCTGATACATCATATTGAAGGAGATGAACGGATTGGACAATCAAGAATTGATAACGGATATGCCCGAGAATTATGAGGAGCTCAAAAGCTCCGCCAACCGGAACGCCAATTGGAGAGAACGGTTAGATGCGGTGGAAGCGTTGGGAAATTGGAAAAATCAGAAATCCATTGATATTTTGCTGCATAGACTGAATACGGATGCGGTTTATCAGGTGCGAGAGGCAGCCTATCGTAAACTCCTGGCCTTTGGTGAGGACGTGCAGATGCCGGAAAGACCCAAAGGCGAGCTGATGAAGGACGTTTCAAAGGTGCTGCTGCGCATCAAAAAAAGCCTTCCTCGTGACCACACGTATGAAGACTTCAAAGAGAAATTAAAAAAGATGAGGGTCGACATCTACGATACGTACGAAGGTGACAAAGGCGCTGACTTTGATCACTGGCTGGAACAAACCTGGTCTTCATTATTAAGACGATAACAGCGCGTCAAGCCTTCCGGAGCTGACTATGTATATGAGAAATCCGGTTATGTTATACTGAACACAAATATTAGTTATAGGAGTGGTACTCTGAGAAAGCAAAAGCCCATGTCGTTTGATGATCTGTTGAAGGAATTACAAGGCCAAAAATCGGTACAGGAGGATCCGGATAACATCTCTCTGGAAAAGCTGTTCAATGAATCGTTTATGCGTAAACATTCATCCCACAGCAGTTTTGGGGATTTTGTCGTAAAAGGTAACTTCCAAGTGGAAACGCACGAAGATATCGATAACATTCCGGATGAACTGTTTGACCGTCATGTTTCAAGAGAAACCGATTTCCCGGATTGGAAATCGATGCTGGAGCAGGCAAAAGCCGATTACGCGGCTGCCATTAAGTAAATCATGATAAAGTCGCTGCAATAACGCAGCTATGATCAGGGGCCCAAAGGCCCCTTTTTCTATTCCATCCGCCATCCGTGCTGGCATATGACATGACTCCCTACGCTCACTCGGACTTGGATTCCGATTCCGTCTCCGCCTTATCCCTAAACTTCTTATAGAGCTTCGTAATATTCGCCGTATTGATCTCGATGTTGTGCTCGTAAGCATATTTCACTGCATATCCCAGCGCCAAGGTGGTGGCACCCGCCACCGTCGCTCCGGCGACCGATCCCGCTCCCGGGAACACCTTCACGATCTGCCGGAAAATGCTCTTGCCGATATTGCCGAATATCGTAGCGATGACCAGTTCCTTTGCCGTCTCCTTGCTGATCGGCCTATTGTACAACACCGCAAGTCTGGTAAGCAGGCTCACCTGAATGCCGGTAATCGGAATAATATCCGATCCCGGAATAGGTGATGCGCCTACCGCTCCTGCCGAGATCGAGGCTCCGATAATCCATCCATTGGCAGTCGCCGACTTTTCCTTGATGCTTTTGGCAAAGAGAATGTCTTTAGACTTTTTTTTAAGCATCTCCAGAATGCTGCTCCGCAGCTGGTCGATATTCTCACCCGTCCGCGAGGATACCGGCGCAACCTCATAGCGCCCCCCGGTCTCCTTCTTGATCCGCGCCACCAGACGGTCGATTTCATCTGCGGCATCAATTTTATTCAGCACGATCAAGATGTTCGTGTTCACGGCCTGAATCATCTCGAAGGACTTCTTCTCCGCCTCGGAGAAGACAGTACCCGCAGCGTTCAGGAAGAATAGAACGATATCCGCTTGTTTATAGTATTTCAAGGTTATCTCCGAGTTCGCGGTGTTCACATCATTCAACCCGGGTGTATCCATGAAGTAAATATGCTCCTTGTACTTATGCGGTTTAATTTCCGTCGTTTCTCCAGGCTCTGCCCCGACGCCAGCAACCTCTTCACCCACGATCCGGTTCATGGTGGAGGACTTGCCTGTGTTCACATCACCAATCAGAACGATGAGAATTTCCTGCTTCAACTGACGGTTGATTTCATCCATTTCCTTCTCATAGGCCGCATCAGCTGCCCGGCTGATCTCGTCTTCCCATGATCTACTGTAGTCACCCATTACTGATCGTCTCCATTCACGATAGGTTATCGCGCCTCGTTGTAATCTATACATCCATCATACACTATGAAGGTCTGTACAACGAAGCCGGTTGCTCATTCCAGAGACAATGATCGGAATGTTTGGCCGTACTTATTATTTACCTCTTCGCCCATTCCATGAAAAGGCTGTTGATGAACGAAGCCGCGACTCAAGAAAGTCTAAACAAAAAAAGCGTGAAATCATCACGCTTTCTCATTCGCATTATTTATTTAATTAACATGTTCACGTTACACAACTAAAAACTCAGCATGCTTCTCGCACTCCGCGCACTTCACCGGTGGGTCCCAGTCCGAAAACTCGGTCTCCTTCAGATCAACAATATCCGGGGCATCCTCATATTCATCCACGAAATTTTCGATCGCTAGTTCCACATGTTCCTTGCATACGACGTACATTCTATGCATCCTTTCTATCTTTCGCCTCATGTTGTGTTTATCTTCAAACCAGTATAGCCACTCTTCTGTTCTACCACACTCTACGAGAAAAAGAAATGTTTTTAACCCATTTGCTCACCCCGGCCGGTTTTCTATCCATAAAAGCTTCCTGTCTATCCATGGATTTCACATCAAAAGTCCTTATGACCCACCATCATTTCTATGCGGACAGCAAAAAAAGAGCGTAGTCCACGCTCTTCTTCGCGGCCGTTTCACGGCTCTTATCTAACCTTTTTCAAATCTCTCTATATTGGATACTATTCAACGCTAACCATTATATATACCCATGAAATGCTGCACGAAACAATGGACAAGCACGTTCACTCTAAAAAATCCGCAGTGATTCAGCCAACCACGTCAGCCGATCCAGCCTGCCTTATTCTCCAGGCTTTTCTTCCAGCTTCACCTTCAGCGACTGCAGCTTGCCGTCACGATAGAAGGTCACGTCCATGTCTTTGCCTACCTTCGTGTTATAGTAAAGGTGCTTGCGCAGCTCCAGCGTCGTCGTAATCGGCTTGCCATCCAGCTTGACAATCACGTCATTCAGCTGCAGACCCGCATCCAGCGCAGGTCCAAGCGCATCCAGCACGACCACGCCTTCGGTTACCGTCTTCGGCAGCTTGAGGTCCTCTTTCTCTTTCTTGCTCAGCGGAGCATACGGATTACCTAGATCTACGGTATATACGCCGAGATAAGGGCGTGCAATATGCCCCTTCAGCATCAGCTCGGTTACAATCTCCGTAATTTCATTGACCGGAATCGCAAACCCAAGCCCTTCTACGCCGGTGTCCGCGATTTTCATCGTGTTGATGCCGATAACTTTACCGTTCAAATCCACTAGAGCGCCCCCGCTATTCCCCTCGTTAATGGCGGCGTCGGTCTGAATGACCTCCTGCTCCCAATCATAGATGCCATCCTGGTTCAGGGATACCGGTATTACGCGGTTCGTGTAGCTGACAATCCCGGATGTGAGCGTGTCGCCCAGGCCCAGCGGGTTACCGATGGCGATGACGGTTTCGCCGAGGCGAAGCTTGGAGGAATCCCCAAACTCTGCAACCTCTCCGATGCCCTTACTATCAATCGACAGAACGGCAATATCACTAACTTTGTCTGTGCCGACCAAGGTCGCCTTCTTCTTCTCGCCGCCTACCAGCACAACTTCTAGGGAAACGGCACCATCAACGACATGGTTATTCGTAATCACAAAGGCTTTGCCCTCGAGTTTCTTAAAGATAACGCCAGAGCCCAAGGTGTCTTCCTGTGAGCCGCCGAAATCATTTCCAAAATCAAAATCCTCACCGAAGTCGAATCCCTCCGGAAGCTCAAAATCCCCTTCTTCCTCTGGCAGGGTACCGAAATCCTCTTCCAACCCTTCTCCCTCAAGGCCTTCCTCTTCTGGCATCGCGGTCTCTTTATGTGTCAGCACACTGACAACAACCGGTCGCACCTTCTGAGCAACGCTAACAATCCGTTCATAGGGATCCCCATCGGACTTGGACAGCTGATGGCTGCCATTAATCAAGGTAACCGGTGAAGAGGTCGCAGGATGGCCTGTTATGAAGCTAAACAGCATCACCGCAATCAGAGCACTGCACACAGAACTGATCGCGGAAATCTGGAATGTGGATAAACCCTTTTTACGGCGGGTCGTCCGCCACTTCGTTCGCTCAGGTCGGTCCTCGCTGGTATTTTTGCTCCGTCTGGAAATTTTAGTTGAATAGAAATCATCGTCAAATAATCCCATTGCGATCCCTCTCTCCCCTTGGTTGCTACGCGTCAAGATACTTTAAGCTTCAGACCCTCCGCCATTACCGACTGACCTATGAAATCATCTTGTCGTCATAACAACCTGCCCTGTACCCAGTGTATCTAGCTTCCTATGAAATCGGCAGCGTGCCACCTGTTATATATCTCTCTACTGTAAAGACTATTCAGCGGCCCAAAAAGTTGCATTTTTGAGCATTCTAATTAAACTTTTATCGAAAATTCGCTCTACCACGAATATTTCAATCCATTGCCTGAAATTTGGTCCCATAAAAGGTATGTATTCCCACCCGACAGTTCAAAAAAAACCCTGTATTCTTCTATTACCACAAACAGGGCGACTTAAGCGCGAAACATCTGTTTTTTCTAAAAAAAGATGGGAAAACTTGGGCCATCCGTATTTTAAAATACAAAATGCCTAGTGCCTTGTTCGATGCAAGTGCTTAACAGAAGCATTCAGACCTTCTAATGTCCCTATTGTACCACACGAACAGAGGTTCACGTCAGCTTTATTTGATAAAAACAAATGCCAAATTGAAGGCCATTTTAAGGGTCGGTACAATGACAGATTCTTCTATCCATAACAACGAATAACCCGGATGAACATATTAACCTTGTATACGTAACAGACGACCAAACGGTTCCATTATGAAGGGATTTTCTTCAATGGTCCAACTTCTTCTCTTCCGGCATATCTGCTATCCCTAACCGCCTGCTACCCTCGTTCGCGCATTCCCCCTTAACATACTACCGGACAATTGTGTAAAGAAAATGGCAAAACCGTCGGTCTTTCATGACGAAGTCGATCCCGTTTGAACCGCAACGTTTAAGGGATCTCCGGCAACCCACACATCATTCCTATTTGGATTCCCCGCAACTTATTCTTCCTACACCATCCATTGAAAAAATACTTCCAGCCTCCTTGCGATTCGCTCCTACAGACAAGATCGGCCTATCCCGTCTCGACTACTCGAATGCCTCGGTTCCATTCTCTTCAACTCTCCCTCATATTGAACTGGTTAGGTTATCCATTCATCTGTCGGTGCCCCGCAGGGAATGTTACGAAGGGGAAACCATTGCAAGGAGGGTTATGGGATGGCAAGAAGATCAAGACGGCGCCGGAGTCCCGAAATGCAGCAGTTCATGACCGACGTCATGCGGAACGAAGGCTATCAAGTGGATCCGCAGAGACAGCAGGACGTCAAATATGAGGTGGCCAAGTCACTCGGCGTCCCCCTTAAACCGGGCGACAACAGAGACCTGACCACCGAGCAGGCCGGTAAAGTCGGCGGTGCGATTGGCGGTTCCATGGTTCGGGAGATGGTGCGCATGGCACAAGAGAGTCTCAGCAAGCGTTAGAACGAGCCTCGTCTCTCGGAACTCAGTATCCCTTAAACAGCAAAACAGCCTCACGTCATAGTTCCCTATGATCGTGGGGCTGTTTTAGTTATGCCTATATATTGATAACTAATATAAAATTGCTCAAGAAGGAATACTTCATTGGTAAAAATGTCGTTATCTAAACTCCCTGTGCGTACGGTGTATGTCCGGGGCATGCCTTGGATGGCTGTCGACCCTATGTCTATTCGCCGACCTTATCCCAAGGGGTCGGGCGGTCATAATACGTATCACACAATTTAAACTCGCTATCCTTGAAGAAGCAGCCGCGGTCCTCCATCGTATCGCGGACGGTCATTCTCGCCAGCTCCATCATGTTGTGATCCAGGCTGAGATGGGCCAGATACGTTCGTTTGGTATCCCCCGTCAGCAGCTCGCTTAAGGCATCGCCTGCCGAATTATTCGACAAATGTCCCATATCGCCGAGAATCCGACGTTTGGTATTCCACGGATAGCGTCCCATCCGAAGCATCTCGATATCGTGATTGGCTTCCAGCACCAGGACATCCGATCCATCCAGCGCTTTCTTCACCTTATCGCTGACATAACCGAGGTCCGTCGCGACGCCCAGCTTCTCGTCGCCGTCATAGAAGCAATAACCGACCGGTGCCGCAGCGTCATGGGATATTTCAAAAGGCTCCACCCGCAGTGTGCCAAAATCCTTGACCTCATGACTCTCCAGCACAATCCGGTTCTCTTCCGCAATTTTGCCCAGCGACTTGCTCATCGCTTCCCATGTTTTCTCATTCGCGTAGATCGGCAGATTGTATTTGCGCGCCACCGCGCCAAGCCCCCGGATATGATCCGAATGCTCATGCGTGACCAGGATCCCGTCGATTTCTTCCCCCATCATTTCGCGTTCCTTCAACAACTCATCGATCCGCCGTGCACTTAAGCCCGCATCAATCAACAGTGTCGTATCCTCATTGCGGACAATGGTCGCATTGCCCGTTGAGCCGCTCGACAGCACGGAAAATGAAATCCCCATAGTCTTGTTACTCCTTTGTCGTATCGCTTTTTGGCGTCAGCACGTCCCCGCTGATGCCTTGTACATAGATCATCTCGCCATGATCCAATGTAAACCGCCAGGTTGGCGCTGCTAACTGATCCTCCGTATTAAACAACTGTCCATAATAGCCCAGCTGAATGTCCCTTACCGCCGAATCAGGCGGGATGAAGTTACGTTCAATGAGCGTTTCCAAAGCCTTGGATGCGGGCAGAACCTTTTGTTCCTCCATATCGTCGGTTGGCATAATCTCAAACACCGGCTCCCGGTACGCATGGATCTTCTGGGATTCGTAAATGAACTCCAGCTCCACATTGAACAGCGGCCATTCCTTCTGCACTAGCGGCCGGAAGACGATGATATTCTCTTTATCCGACTGCGGATCGTGGCGATAATTCCCGAGATCCTTGATCTTGCCCTCCAGCGCATTCCGCAATTCCTTCTCATCGGCATAAATCAGCTCCGTGTCAATGGGCTGCTCCAGCCCTACCGGCCCTCCCTGCGCTTCCGCGCTGTAGATATAATTAATCTTGGGAAGCTGCGGCGTTTCCGTCGGAATCGGACTCAGCAATTGAATCCTATTCTCCTCAATCACCTGCTGCGTGCTCTCGGAAAGCGAGGTGAAATCCAGATTGGAGCCGACCTGCTCGCGGTAATCCATCCAGAGCTGATAGCCCAGCACCAGATTCAGCAGCAAAAACGCGTAAATCAATACATTTTTGGCACGGCCCCAATCCATGATGTTCCCTCCTTATGATTCAATAACGATCTCTATCATTATTCGAGTGTGATAACTGACCCGTTCTGGAGCTCCAAGGCCCATACTGGCTTTAGCAGCAGTCCTTCTCCCGTTAGGACCGGTAAATAGGCGGGATCCAGACCTATAACCATATTCTTTCCCTCCATATAAGGCTTCAGCTTCGCTTCCAGGGCCTCGCCCCCTGTCAGTTTCACCATCTGTTTCTTCAAGGCAGCAGACTCAAGATATAACAGCGAGCGCTCATACGAGGTTACCGTTCCCTGCTGTAGATCCAATTCCATGACGCCATACTGGAAGCCCGGTGTATCCAGGATCGGGAATCCGCCATAGTACTGCTGGAATTTCACCAGCGTACGATCCTCGGATTCCCCCGCCTTAGCCAGCCTGTACGTGCCATTCCAGCCCCCGTGCTGATTCACGAAATCGATGGCCGACAGCACATCCTTACCGGGGCTGCTCTCACCGGATGGCGGCGCAGCCGGATCGGTATAACTGATCCATTTTTGCCCCTGATCCACCTGCAGGCTCCGCTTACTGTCCGTATAAATCTCGGAGCCATCTTTTTCCCGGATATTGCGCGTGATGCTAGGGTCAAAGAACAGGCTGCGCTGCATCTGATCTACCGTATATTCGCCAATGGGCAGTTCAATGCTGACCATATTCAGTTCCTTCGCCGGGGTATAATACCGGCCATCCACCATCTTATACGGCGTCCAGCTCAGCCCGAAGTCCACCAGCTGATCCACATCCTGGACGGTCAAATCCGCCTGGGCGGCTTCATAGACCACATCGCCCTCCATGCTGAAAAACATGACATGGATCTTCGCTTCGCCTTCCACGCTGTACAGCCATATTTTATTGATGCTTTCCCCTTCAAACAGGGTGTCCGGGACGATCTGCATCACTCTTTGGAGCAGCGTAACCGGAATGCCCGAATCAAAGCTCAGCTCAATGCCCCGATTCTCCGAGCGAACCTTGGCCCAGTCGATATTGCTGACCATCCGCCGCTGGAAATTATCAAAGGTCCGTCCTTTAAGCCTGTTATATACGAGATTGTAGAATGTATCGTTCGGATAGAACACCGTATGTTGGTCTTCGCCCAGATGAATGATCATCTTGTCGGGGAAGAGCAGATTCTCGGCCTTTTCCTCCGGGCCCATTTCCTCGGTTCGGATATAGGCGTTCTTGGATTGCACAACCGAATCACTGCCCGGAAAGCGGAAAATCAAAACGTAACTCTGCAGCAAACTGCCCACGACCAGCACAACCAACAGAATGGTCTTTAATCGCTCCTTCACGTTAATGCCCTCCCCTCGTTATCCAGGGGCAAGGTGAAGGTCACCGTGGTGCCTTTCTCCAGCTCGGATTGAAGCGTAATAAAGCCTCCATGTGCCCTGACAATTTCCCGGGCAATGGATAATCCGAGGCCTGTCCCGCCTAAATTGCGCGTTCGGGCCTTATCCACCCGGTAGAAGCGCTCGAAGATCCGATCCAGATCCTTCTTCGGAATGCCGATCCCGGTATCCTTTACCGATAAGGACAGCATGCCATCCTCCGTTATGCTTGCATCCATGGTGATAGTGCCTCCGTCTGGCGTATATTTAAGGGCATTGGATATCAGGTTATCGAGAACCTGATCAATGCCATCCCGGTCCAGCATAGCTGTCGATACGCCCGGTTTCACCTCAATAATGGTACGGATACGCTTTTGCTTCATTTGAAAAGAGAACCGATCCTCAACGTCCTCCAGCATCTCCACAATGTCCGTTGGTTCCTTATGCAGGGCAGCCTCCTTGGAATCAAGCCGTGACAGATGCAGCAGGTCCGTTACCAGCCGGATCATCCGGCCGGTCTCATTCTGGATGACGCCGACAAATCGCGGCCCCATCTGTTTATCCTCCAACGCCCCATCTTCCAGCGCTTCGGTATAACTCTTGATGGTGGTCAGCGGCGTGCGCAGCTCATGGGATACATTCGCCACGAACTCTCGCCGTGATGCTTCCAGCTTTTCCTGCTCGGTAACGTCTTGCAGCACTGCAATCGTACCAGTGATGCCGATTTCCCGCCGATGAATCGGAGTAAAGGTCACACGCATCATGAACGGTTCGCTGCCCTCGCGCGGCACAATCTCCAGCAGCTTGGAATCATGCCCTTCGCTGCGCGCCAGCGCCTCCGATTCGGACTCCTCAAGACCCAGCAGGGAAACGATATCGTGTCCTGCCAGCTCTTCTCCCTCCACGCCCAGCATTTCCCCGGCGCGCCGATTCATCAGAATGACGCGTCCCGCTTCATCGGTTGCGATAACGCCGTCACTCATATTGGTTAGAATCGATGCCAGCTTCTCTTTCTCTTCTTCGTTCTGCGAGAGGGCTTCGCGCAAACGGCTGGTCATATAGTTGAACGCCTGGCTGAGCTGGCCGATCTCATCGCTGCCGAACACCGGCGTTTTCTCGGTAAACCGGCCGTCCGCGACGGCCCGGGCATGCTTGGTCAGCTCCTTGATCGGGTTGGTGATCGTATGCGACAGGATGACGCCAAGCACCGCCGTCAAGCCAAGGGCCAAGAGAATGCCCGATATAAAAATATTGTTGATCCGCTGCATCGTGCTGTACAGCTCACTCATGCTGGCTACGATATAAATGGCGCCGACGATTTTCTCGTTGTACATGACGGGCTTGGCCACCACTTTTTTGCGGATGTTATCATCATCGATAATATACTCTTCATTATCCTGTATACCCTGCAATGCCCGGCTGACAACCGTCTGCGTGTTCTTCGTGTTCACGTAATCGGCATGGGAGGGCAGCGAGGTTGTCAGTACCCGTCCGGTGGAATCCAGTACCTGAATCTCGGCTCCGTTCAGATTGAACAGATTGTTCACCATGACGCGCAGGCTCTCATACGGGTCCTCCTCCGTAACATTCTCGCCGCCAAGGGTCTTGGCCGCCAGAACCGACATCAGCTCTGCGCGTTCCTGCAAGTCCTTCGTGAAATTGCTGGTCAGCGAGTTCTTCATCGCACTGACAAAATACACCCCGATCAGCTGCATCGCGATCAGTATGAGAAGGACATATATAATGATGACCTTCGCCTGAATGGTGCGGAAGAAGGACAGCCACTTCATTACAGGCCTCCGTTTTTAGCGCTGCGCATCAGGTAGCCCAGTCCGCGCCGAGTCAGGATATATTCCGGCTTGCTCGGATTCTCTTCAATCTTCTCGCGAAGTCGGCGAATCGTAACATCCACGGTCCGCACATCGCCAAAGTATTCAAAACCCCATACCGCCTGCAGCAAATGTTCACGAGTCATCACTTTACCGGCATTACGGGCCAAATAATACACCAATTCGTATTCGCGGTGCGTCAGATCGAGCGCTTCCCCGCTTTTATATACCATGTACATATCGGTATCAATGAACAGCTCAAACAGCCGCAGGCCTTGTCCGCCTGCACTTGTGCCGCCTGTGTTATCCGCTGAGTTGTCCGGCTTTTGCTGACGGCGCAGATGCGCCTTCACGCGTGCCAATATTTCTCTGGTGCTGAACGGCTTCGTCACGTAATCATCCGCGCCAAGCTCAAGTCCAAGCACCTTGTCAATCTCCCCGTCCTTTGCCGTCAGCATGATGATCGGGATCTGCAGGTTCGCGGCACGTACCTCGCGGCACACATCCATTCCGTCTTTTCCGGGCAGCATCAAATCAAGCAGCATTAAATCCGGCCGCTTCGTAAGCGCAATCTCCACCGCGCTAATGCCATCAAAAGCGCAGATGACCTCATAGCCCTCTTTTTCCAAGTTAAACTTTAAAATATCGGCGATGGGTTGTTCGTCATCCACCACCAGAATGGTTCCCTGCATTGTCCTGTTCACCTCATACCTTCACATAAAGAGGATGTTCAAAAAGTCCCCCTTCGAACTCACACATAAACGGTCTTCTTCCCATTTTACCACACCTGCCGCCGCTACACACCCATCGCTCCTGACAGCTGACCTGATTCGGGGGATGGTTTTCAACGGTTGAAATTTATAACTCCCCTGGATTATGATGGAATATAACTTTCGAAGGAGGTTCATTCATCTTATTGAAGTTAAGATTGAGAGCTCAATCTATAAGTACAGGGAGGGGTTGTTTGGATGGAAAGTACAAATATAGTTACTCATTTTAGACCCATATATATTCTGTTTATCCTCATTCTGATCATCACATTGTTCATCATGATTTTTCGGAATCGCCATAAAGTAATCAATGGTTTTACAATCGCAATAATTACCCTTATTAGTTTGGCAGTATCCGCTCATCTGACCTATCAAATAGGTTACCTTGCAGATGAATTGGGAACCAGTGGCGACGCTGTATCCTTTATTATGTTTATTGCAGTAGTGATACTATCATTGGTTAATCTCCTAGTCTACGCCTACAAAAGAGAATAGTTTTTATTAATGTTTCCCACCCACACCGCCTCCCAACGGCCTACCCGATTCAGGGGGCGGCCTACCCGCTTCCGCAGCGGAAGGCACGGGGATGGATTCGACAGATAAGGGAAAACCTTCGGCTGCAGCGAGCGGTGTCATTCGGAGAGCGGCAGCGATCGCCTTTGAATTCGGAAAATCTCAGCTTACGCAACATTCTTATTTTCCGAATTCAACAGCGACGGAGGAGGATACCGCTTGCGCCCCCACTGCAGCTATTTCCCGTTCTGTCCTACCCAAACCGCCCCCCAACGGCCGCCTCGATTTAGGGGGCGGCCACCCGCTTCCGCAGCGGAAGGCACGGGGATGGATTCGACAGATAAGGGAAAATATCTTGGAAGACGCCTTTGGGAGTCCTTTGTTCCCTCATAAAATTTAAATTCCGACAAAGGGCGGACAACAGCGGCTGGAAAGATATTTCCCGTTCTGTCCCACATCCCCATCCCAACAACTTCTGGCAAGACGCAAAGATAGCCGCCCCCGTTAAGGAGCGGCCATCTTCACTATTATGATATATGAACCAATAATGGCTTATGTCGCATTGGTTTATCAAGTATAACACAGAACTACAGATAATTCATCGGATTTTGAGCAACTCCATTTTTTTGCACTTCGAAATGGAGATGAGTTCCAGTAGAACGGCCCGTATTGCCCATGACGCCCAGCTTGGAGCCTTGTCCAACCGATTGTCCGTTGCTTACGGAAATCCTGCTCATATGTCCATACAGGGTGCGGTATCCATTGCCGTGATCGACAATGACGACATTGCCGTAACCGCTCTGCTGACCGGCGAAGACCACTCTGCCCGAAGCGGCTGCCATAATCGTGCTCCCGCCAACCATATCGACACCTTCGTGGCTTCTTCCCCAACGATGACCGTAGGAGCTCGTAATACGCGCCCCGCTGACCGGCCATGCGAACATGCTGCCGCTGGATTTCTGGGTCACCGTTGCCGCTTTTTTCTTCGGCGCTACCTTGGTGCCTTTATACACCACTTCCGGCAGGGATTCCTGAACCACCTGTTGGCCTGTCCATTGCTTAGAGATGACCTTGCCGTTCTCTTTGGTTACGATGTAGTCCACGGTTTTCACGCCATCCCGCCCGGGACGAACGACCTTTCGTTTCCCCAGTGGAAGCTCGCTGCTCTTGCGGACAATCGTTTCCGGCTTGCTTGGCTGCTTCTCCGACACCGCCTCCACCGTTCTTACCGTCAACGGTGCTTCCGGTTTCGTTACCTGCAGCTCGGCCCCGATCTGCACGTATTTCTCCTCCAGCCCGGGATTCAGCGCCATGACGTCAGCAGACTTCATGCCAAAATGCTGCGCAATTGAGGAGATCGTATCTCCCTCTTTCACCGTGTATACCACCGGCTTGTCCTTCGTGCCCGTAAGCACTTTAACCGCTTCTTCTACGTCTAGCACCTTGTTCGGGTCAGCCTTTGTGTTGGCAAGCGAGATCTTCTCCTTAATATCCACGGACTGGAGCCCGCTTCCGTCATCGCTCTTCTTGCTCGATGCCGATGCCGACGTCTTCGTGAAAGCGACCCTCTGGGTCTTCTCCTCCTGGGCAGCTGCCGGAGCGAACTTCAGCTTGGCCGCTTCGACGGCAGCTTTGGCCGCCTGCTGATCCTTCACGATGGCAACTGTCTTGCCGTTCACCTTCAGCTCCACGCCGCGGGCATATGCCTTCAGCATGTTATCCAGCTTTTGGAGAGTCTCCTCGCTGTTCACCTCTGGTTTAAAGGAACGATCAGCCTTCGTTGTAATGCCGTCGGTGTGAAGCACCATAAGTACGTCAGGGTGCTCCTGCTGATACTCCTTTTGCTTCTCTTTGAGCAGCTGGTCAAGCTGGGCATCATCTTGAATGGTACCGATCGCTTTTCCATCTACGTACACATGATAGAACGGAACCGTATTCGCGTTCACATACGCTTTTCCGCCCGTATATATCGATCCTGCTATGAGCAATGCCCCTGCCGATATCCAAATCCACCTGCGCGGTGAAGTCCATCCCCGTTTTTGTGGATTCGACGGCTCCGAGGGCTCTCGATTCGAGTTGTTGTTGTGGGCAGAATGATCGGCTGCTTGCTTGCGCAAGAGGCTGTCCATCCACCGTTTCCCCTTAGAACCTTTCATGTCTCTCTCCTTTAAGCCTTGTTCATATGTAAGAATCTGTTCATTTGAACTCGCTGACTTAGTATTGATTATGACACAACCTGTCAAAAGGTATCAAAATTTTAACCTTTTCGATCTTCGTATACTTTAACATAGCCATTACAATCATTTCAAGTTTACGAAAACAGCGAAAAACCCGCGCTGGGCGCGGGTTTCCTGATTTTCCCTAATATATAACCACCGCAAGTCAGTGACAAAACAGTGACAGAACGGGCCTGATAACCGTTATACCGTTATTCTTTAAGCATAGTGATCAGTTTATCGAATTCCTCGGCATTCAAATATTTGGATATGCCCTGCTCGATGTCCGCAAGTTCCGCTGCAGTCAGCCCGTCCTCCATCGCCGCAGAAATCTTCTGCATTTCCGATTGGGGTAGTTTATTCATCAGCAGGGTAAAAATCTCTTCCTTCTCTTCTGTTGGCAAACTGTCCTTCCGATCCACAATTTCCCCCGGCGTCATCACAATCTCCTGATCTTCCAGCGAGGAATCGTCAGGCTGCTCTGTCGTGTTCGTACCCATTACTGGCAAGGAATTATCAGGTGCCTCTTCATCAGCTGGCGGCTCACCCGTCGTTCCCGCCGGGTTCGATTTCGCCTCGTCATCCTCTTGTGCCTCTCCATTACGATCCAAGCCGCTCCCTGGCGTTGGTTCATCGGACGTAGCATTCTTATCTTTTGCCCTATTGTTATCCCCCGCGGGGTTGGCACTGCCGACATCCGGCTTGGTGCCGGAGCCCATACCGAGCATCGACTTCATGATACCTCCAATCCCCATCGGCTCCGTCTCCAACTGAATGTTAAAACTGGACAACACCGATTGAATATAGGCATTGACCACGATGCCTGTTGTCACAATCGTGAGCGTGCTCACCAGGATGGCGGTCAAGCTAACTTTCAGCAGCCATTTCGTCCACTTCATCCGTATTCCTCCTTCCTCCTACATGCTCTGAAATGACATGGCGATGATTGCTTTCTTTTTCCAGTATTGACGGCTCGGAATCGCTTCAATCCTCTTTCCCTCATTTTTTCTACCTCCATTTGATATATTTCATGATTCCGTTAGTTTTAGGCCCATTCCAAAATGAAAAAACCGGAACCATCCCTAGCAACCTAGTAGATGAATCCGGTTTTTATTATGCTGGATCGTGTGCCTTGTCCAGCTCTCAAGAAGGCCACACGCCTCATTGACTTCGTATGGCTTCTGTCCCCCCTACATTGATTTGACTGCATATACCCGCTGCCTTTAGCCCCAATTCCAAATTATCAGCGTGCTGTCCTCTATGTCTCTCTCCATTATAGGGTGGATGGACAACTGGCTAAGGGATAATATTCTTCAAATGAAGGGACAAATTCTTCCACATTTAGGCATCAATGTTATCGCAGAATGCGTTCTGGTTTCCACCTTCTTTGCCAAAAAGAAAAACCCGCCGATACTATCATCGGCAGGTTTATAGACCTATCTTAATCGTTGAAGTTGAACTTCTAGTCTCTCTACTCTTGATCCAACGCTAGATTATTTCTCGTAAATCGGAAGCACTTGATTCGTCTGCTCCCGGTTGCGGCCCACAGAGAAGATGGCAATCGGAATGCCGGTCAGTTCGGATACGCGCTCTACGTAGCGGCGGGTGTTCTCCGGCAGATCCTCCAGCGTTTTGGCGCCGGTAATGTCTTCACTCCAGCCTGGCAGCTCTTCATAGATCGCTTCGCACTCGGCAAGCATTTTCAGGCTTGCTGGGTAATGCGTAATCTCTTCGCCGCGGAATTTATATGCGGTACAGATCTTAACGGTCTCAAGACCGCTCAGCACATCCAGCGAGTTCAGGGACAAGCCGGTAATTCCGCTCACGCGGCGGGCATGGCGCACAACTACGCTATCGAACCAGCCTACACGGCGAGCGCGTCCGGTTACCGTGCCGTATTCATGTCCTTTTTCCCGAATATACGCCCCAATTTCATTGTCCAGCTCCGTTGGGAAAGGTCCATCCCCTACACGGGTCGTATAGGATTTAGCCACACCGATCACCTGCTGAATCTTCGATGGTCCCACACCGGAGCCGATACATACACCGCCTGCAGAAGGATTCGAAGACGTAACGAACGGGTACGTGCCTTGGTCGATGTCCAGCATGACGCCCTGCGCGCCTTCGAACAATACTTTTTGATTCTCATCGATCGCATCATTCAGGATGACGGAAGTGTCACGCACATATTTACGAATGATTTCGGCGTATTCCAGGTATTGCGTTAAAATTTCTTCAACATCGAGTGCTTCCCCGCCATACACCTGGGTAATGACTTGATTCTTCTCCTTCACCAGATGGCGAAGCCTCAGTTCGAACTCTTCAGCATCCATCAGATCTGCGATCCGGATGCCGTTACGTGCAGCTTTATCCATATAGCAAGGGCCGATCCCCTTGCGGGTTGTACCGATTTTGTTCGGACCTTTCCGGTCCTCTTCCAGAGCATCCAATACCATATGATAAGGCATGATAACATGAGCACGATCACTGATTACCAGATTATCCGTGCTGAACCCGTTATCATGAATATAATTAATCTCTTCAATAAGTGCAGCCGGGTTAACGACCATACCGTTTCCGATCACACAGGTTTTATCTTTATAGAATACTCCGGATGGAATCAAGCTAAGCTTGAATTTTTTACCGTCAATCAGAATGGTGTGGCCGGCATTGTTGCCGCCTTGGTAACGGGCTACCACGTCAGCGCTTTCAGCTAAATAATCCGTGATTTTCCCTTTCCCTTCATCTCCCCATTGTGTTCCCACAACGACTACCGTTGACATATTCATTCCTCCGCTCGGGCTGTTACACCCTTAATATTTCGCGAAACACTGTGAAATAACCTTTACAAACTGATTAAATTTCAACCTCACTGCACTAAAGCAGCAATACCAGTGTAACAGTCCCCATTTTTAAAGTCAAATACAAAAACGAACAATCGCACATCAGTGTGTACGATTGTTCGGAATTAGGACAAGATTATCGAATGATTGCAGCATTATTCGGGGAACCGCCATAAGAAAAACGACCGTCGACGTACTTTCTCAGAAGACAGACCGCGGTTAGAGGAAGCTTTTCTTGCGATATCAGGAAGGCCCAAGCTTCGAAGATTATACTTGATATCTTAAGAAATGCCCTTTACTTACAACCAGCGGCAGATGTCTGCCTATAGGGTTAACCTGTAACGCGTCATCCGGCAGCAAAGGCATCGGCATGCGTTCGTTCGTAATTGACGAATTTATTAAAGTTCTTCAGGAAGACCAGTTCCACCGTACCTACAGGACCGTTACGCTGTTTAGCAATGATGATCTCGATGATGTTCTTCTTCTCGGTTTCCTGATTGTAATAATCATCCCGGTACAAGAACGCAACGATATCGGCATCCTGCTCGATCGAACCGGATTCCCGAAGGTCACTCATCATCGGACGCTTGTCCTGACGCTGCTCCACGCCCCGGCTGAGCTGTGACAGCGCGATAACCGGCACTTCAAGCTCACGGGCAATTTGTTTAAGCGTACGCGAGATCTCGGATACCTCCTGCTGCCGGTTCTCCCCGGCCTTGCCGCGTCCATGAATGAGCTGGAGGTAATCGATCAGGATCATGCCAAGACCCTTCTCTTTCTTCAGACGACGGCACTTCGCACGAATATCGGCAACCGTAACACCCGGTGTATCATCAATGTAAATCTCGGCTTCCGACAGGGCTGCGATGCCCATCGTAAGCTTGGACCAATCCTCATCACCTTTGAAATCACCGTTACGCATGACCCCTGCATCCAGGTTAGCCTCCGCACAGATCATACGCTGTACGAGCTGCGGCGCTGACATCTCCAGACTGAAGATCGCCACGGTTTCTTTGGCACGAATGGCCACGTTCTGAGCAATATTCAATGCAAACGCGGTTTTACCTACGGAAGGACGGGCAGCTACGATGATCAAGTCGTTGCGCTGGAATCCACTTGTCATTTTGTCCAAGTCCACAAAACCGGATGGAATTCCCGTTGTATTCCCCCGGTTCTGATGGAGAACCTCCACCTTCTCGAATACTTCCATCAGCACGTCGCGGATCGCAATAAATCCGCTGCCCGTGCGTCGATTGGAAATTTCGAGAATGCGCCGCTCCGCCTCGCTGAGCATACCGGATACATCTTCTCCTCCGGTATATCCTTCACTGACAATCTGTGTTGCGGTGCGAATCAACCGCCGCAGCATCGATTTCTCTTCGATGATCTGGGCGTAATAATCCACGTTCGCAGCCGTCGGAACCGCATGGGCCAGCTTTGCTAAATAGCTGACACCACCGACCTCTTCCAGCTGCCCTTTATCTTGCAGGAGAGATGTAAGGGTCACCAGATCGATCGGTTGATTGCCTTCCCCGAGCTGCACCATAACTTCATAGATCATCTGATGCGTTTTGTCGTAGAAGTCCTCGGCCTGCACCCGCTCCATCGCTGTAATCAGCGCTTCACTTTGCAGCAGAATGGCACCCAGCACCGCCTGCTCTGCCTCAAGGTTCTGCGGGGGGACCCGATCGAAATAGAGTTCTCCTCCCATATTACTCCTCCGTAATTTGAACCTTGAGCGTCGCCTTGACGTCAGGGTGCAGCTTCACCGGAATCTGGGTAACACCCAGACTGCGGATCGGATCGCTAAGTTCAATTTTGCGTTTGTCGATTTTGATCTTCTGTCCTGCCAGCGCTTCAGCAATTTGTTTGCTGGTAATGGCGCCGAACAGACGGCCGCCTTCTCCAGCCTTAGCTTTCAGGACAACCGTCATCTCTTCCAGCTTTTTGCCGAGCGCCTGTGCTTCTTCCTTCTCCTGAGCCTTGCGCTTCTCCTCGGAAGCCTGCTGCTGCTCCAGTGTTTTCATGTTGCCGTCGGTTGCCGGACGAGCGACCCCACGCGGAATCAGGAAGTTTATTGCATATCCTTCCGAAACTTCCTTCACTTCACCTTTCTTGCCTTGACCCTTCATATCTTTTATGAAAATGACTTTCATTCAAATAACCCCTCTTTCGCTTCGATGTCCTTCAGTACTTCCATCAACTTCTCCTCGGCTTTCTCAGGCGTCGTATCCAGTTGTACTGCGGCGTTCGTTAAATGTCCGCCTCCCCCGAGACGTTCCATAATCATCTGAACATTCATCTTGCCCATGGAGCGGGCGCTAATGCCAATCTTGCCGTCTGTGCGTTCGCTTATGACAAACGATGCCTGCACATCCGTCATATTCAGCAGCATATCCGCCACTTGAGCGATCAATAGCTGCGGCATGGGCTCCCCGCTCTTCGAAACCGCAATGGCGATATGGTCATATACCATTCTAGCATGTTTCACGATTTCTGCCTTCGCTATAAATTCTGTCAGATCTTCCTTGAGTACCCGCTGAATCATCATTGTATCGGCTCCGTGACGACGCAGGAAACCGGCAGCCTCGAACGTTCTCGATCCCGTGTGGAGGGCAAAATGCTTCGTATCCACCGTGATCCCCGCCAATAAGGCCGTTGCCTCAACCGGCGTAAGGGATACCCGTTCGTGAATATACTGCAGCACCTCCGTAACCAGCTCGCAGGTTGATGAGGCATACGGTTCAAGATAGATCAGCACCGCATCGTTAATAAACTCTTCTCCGCGCCGGTGATGATCCATTACAACGACCCGGCTTGCGCGATGAACCAGCCGCGGCTCCATCGTCATGGAGGCTTTATGCGTATCAACCACAACGAGCAATGTGTGCTCTGTCATGATCTGCATCGCTTGTTCGGTGGAGATGAATCGGTTCATCAAGGCTTCGTCCTTCCGGACCTCTTCCATCAGCCTCGATATGGACGGATTCATGCCCTCCATCACGATATAAGCCTCCACTTTATACATCTGAGCTGCTTTCAACACGCCGATTGCAGCGCCGACCACGTCCATATCCGGCAGCTTATGACCCATGATGATCACTTTGTCGCTCTCCTGCATCAAATCGCGCAGCGCATGGGAGATAACGCGTGCTCTTACGCGCGTCCGTTTCTCCACTGCATTGGATTTACCGCCATAGAAGGAGAGCCTCTGGCCCGCTTTGACAGCTGCCTGATCTCCGCCGCGGCCCAGTGCCATATCCAAACTGGATTGTGCCAACTGCCCAAGCTCCGTGATGTCGTCTGAACCGAAAGCAAGACCAACGCTTAGCGTCAGCGGTACCTTCAGATCGGCGGTCATCTCCCGGACTTCATCCAAGATGAGAAAGCGGCTGTTCTCCAGCGCATCAAGCGACCTGTGGTTGAGCATCATCAAATAACGGTCCGAGGAAAGTCTCCGCAAATAGACGTTAAATTCACGCGCCCAATCGGTAATCTCGCTGGTTACCTTCGCAATCAGTGCCGTCCGCTGTTGATCATCCATCCCTTGCGAGGCTTCATCGATGTTATCCATCATGATAATGCCCAAGGCCAATCGCTCATCCTCATACCGCTGCCTTAGCACGGCCAGCTCGGTAATCTCATCCAGATAGATTAATTGCTCATCCGGAATGACCGTTGCTCCATAGAACTTATCCTCGTGGGAGATCTCCAGACGAATTTCTTTCGGCAGCTTCTCCTTGTTATCCTTCTTCTCTTGAGCTTCCTTTATCGCGACAACCAGCTGGGGAAACAGGTCCTCTAAGGATGCGCCGACCAACGACTGCTGCGGAAACATATTGACCACGAATTGGTTATGCCACTCCACGGTCTTGTCCTCGCTGTACAGGACAATGCCAAATGGCAGCACGCTGACCGCTTCGCCTTCGACCCGCTGAATCCGAAATGACAGATCCCCAATATAATCGACCAGCTCGCGGCGGAATTTCATCTCCGTCTTTAGCATGGCATAGCCGCCTGCCACCGCAAGCAGCAGACCGACCAGCCCCA
Source organism: Paenibacillus sp. FSL W7-1332 (assembly GCF_037969785.1). Classification (NCBI taxonomy): domain Bacteria; kingdom Bacillati; phylum Bacillota; class Bacilli; order Caryophanales; family Paenibacillaceae; genus Paenibacillus; species Paenibacillus sp. FSL W7-1332. The sequence continues at coordinate 7,478,317 of NZ_CP150209.1, forward strand.
GAATGGTATTGTAGAACGACAGAAATATAACAAGCAGAAGCACCAGCGCAAACGCCCAGACGGTATGATAGCCGTGCCAGCGCTTCTGCAGAAATTTAGGCATGACTCATCACCCTATCTTTTGGTTTTACTAAACGCCTGACGAAGTGGAAATGCCAGGTCCAGGATTCCGATGATCATAGCCGGCGGGAACAGCACAATCGGTATAGCCGTCAAAAGCGGTACAATCGGATGCCACTTCCGTTCGTGAGTGAGATAGTAGAAGAACCCTAGCGCTTGAATCATGAAGCAGATCTGCAGCAAAGGCGTAGCGTTTGCCACGATCATCTTCATGAAGGTATTGTCCGAATTAACGGTTGCTATGTTGATGAAGAAGATGAGCAAGTAGTACCAGATCAGGGAACGCGGCAGCATCCATTCTCTAGCCGGCTTCAGGCGCGGCACGGTCAAGCCCATACTGCCCAATGTAGGACGAGCCAAAGCATGGGTTACCACCGTCATGAGGAATGAGCTGATAATCATCGCAAATGGAACCAAGCGCATCGTTTGATCTTTTATTAACTGTGTATCGAGTTCGGTGCCAAGGAACTGTCCTCCCAGGCCTCCTTCTACACCCATCTCAGTGAGCGGAGCCGTCGTCATCTTCACAATCTCATCCACATACTCCGACAGATTTAACTGGAAGAAGGCGGTACTGATCATGAGCAGAAGAAGCATTTCCACCAGCATGACTGCCATGCCATACTTCAATACCTGCATAGCTGCCTTCCGCTTCCGGTACAAATACCCCATGACAATCCCCGGAATGGCAAAATAGATCGCAAATAACACATAAATAGGGTGAATCAGAAGCGCGATCAGCCACACTGGCACCACATGCATGATAAATAATTTTGTATTCAAGGCCGTAAACAGAATCGCAACCGGTAGAACTAACAAGAAAGCCGTTACGATCGAAAAGGGTGTGAGTAATGATAGCAGCAGAAGCAAATAAATAACGCTCCATACCGCCGTAGTCCAGCGCAGTTTCAATATGTTCACCTCTTACGCAAATGTTCTTCGAGCGCGGAAATATCCTGGTACCAATCTTCCAGCTGATGTCCTTCCTGCTTATGCTTTTTCAATTTCTCTAACAAGAGATCGTCCAAATCCCGATAGGTCAAGCCGAGCCTTCGGCCCAGTATGTATGAGCTCATCATCAGGCTTACCAAACTGTCTCCAACCTTTGTAGTGCTGCCTTCCCATAGAGCTTTGAATAAGCGGGATACATTGTCAATTACTTCGGTTTTGAGCCATTCAATCACTTTGGCACGTTTAGCTACATCCAAGTCCTTCGGCATATTTGGCATATCCATCTCTCCCTGAAAACAGCTTTATTCTCCATTATAGCATAAAAAAAAGCCGCCCACACAAAGGCCCATGCCCCCCCGTCCTTCCTTAGTCCCAGTTCGCACTCGGTAACCCACCTTCTCTTTGTGCTCCAATCGGGCCCCGGTTATTCCTCCCCGCTTTTTCGCTGCAGCTCGTTTCGATAAAAATAGGGCGTGTTACCCAGATTGTCATCGTGGTCCCACGCCCTTGTTTATTTTCAAGCCTGCTTGATTATGATGCCCCGTGGGACTCCATCGTCTCCTTGGAGACAATTCGTTCACAGTACTCTATGATGAGGCTTCTGCGTACAATTCCGATAAAGCGGTTCATATCATCCACGACAGGTACAAAGTTCTGCACCTTGGCCAGATTAATCAGATCCTCCATCCGGGCGTCAATCGACACCGGCTTGATATCCATACGAAAAGGAACATCCTTCAACAAAAATTTCGAAGCGTTCTCAAAAGTGATTTTGCCTTCCGAATTCTTCATATGCCATAACAGGTCACCTTCCGTTACAGTCCCTGCGTACTGACCGTTCTTATCCAGTACGGGCACGGCTGTATATCGGTGAAACTCCATCCGTTCCAGCGTCTGCCTGAGCGTAGAATCCAGTGTTAAACAGATCACTTCCTGCTTCGGTAACAGAAAAAAAGCGATATTCATAATGAATTATCCTCCTTATGACTCCAACCTCTGAAGTCATGTTAAGTAACCTTCCTGATTTAAAGCCTAGGTATGCAGGTTACTCCTTCCCCTATCCATACTCATACATACGTTAACTTCGCCATTCTGATTCCTTATATAGGGCACAAAATCAGCAGCCATCCGACTGCTGATTGAGATGAAGCAACGTACTATGACATCATCCGGGTGTACCGGTGTTTATTTATTTCAACTTTTGCTTCTCAGCATCTTTGGGCTGCAGCAGTTGATCAGCCGGCGTATCGGGGTTCATCCAGTTGTCAATTAGATCCCGGGCTTCCTGCACGTCTTCCATGTCGGGCTCGTTATAGTAGACGCCGCCAATTTTCATGCCTTCCCCCATGATCGTATAGCTGGTCATATCCACTTTGCCACCGGTCAGCATCTGTTTCGCCAGGTCAATAATGAACTTAGGCTGCATATCGGTCTGGAAATTATCACCCATGATCTCAATCAATTCAGGCACCTTGCCGATCTGATCAAGCTTCATCACCCGCTTGGCCGCTACGTCCAAAAACACTTGCTGTCTCTTCGCACGATTAAAGTCGCTATCTTCCCGATAACGGACATAATTCAAAGCTTCTTCACCGTTATAAATCGGTTTGTTGGCTTCAATCGTGAATTTCTCATGGTCTCTGCCTTTATTAACGATATCCTTGCCGATCGGCAGCTCCACGCCCCCAATGGCATCAACAACATCCTTCAAGCCCTGAAAATTAATGGAAGCATAATAATCAAGTTCTTCTTCGAAAAATGCCTCCATCGTATCTTTGGCCATTTGATGACCGCCAAATGCAAACGCGTGGTTAATCTTATCTTTCTTGTCCTTACCGATAATATCGACATACGTGTCCCTTGGAACCGAAATTAAGAGCACTTTGGACTCCATGGGACGCACAACCGCATAGATCAACGTGTCCGAACGCGCAGGTTCATCCTCACGCTGGTCACTCCCGAGCAGCATAACCGAGAACGGCTCGCTCTGAAGTACGACAGGTTCAGGTGTCTTGTCGCTCTGGAGCGGTTTATACGATTTTTGTAATGATTCCTCTACATCCTTTGCCATAAACAGATCAAATGCAACAACCGCTAGCTGCGTTCTGAACAAAAATGCGGTTGAGCCAAGCAGTATGACCAAAGCAAGAGTAATATATATTGATTTCCTCTTCATGAGTTCAATTCCTTCTTTATTATAAAATAAATGAATAGATAAGTCAGATCGTTAAAGGTCCTTGCTTGCACCCCAAGCTACTTGGCTCCCCCTCCTCTCCTTATTAAACGGGAACTCCTCCCGTTGACTCACTTCATATCAGTAGGCCAGTTTCACACATCATCTATTGTAAACCAGATTATTGTCAAATGTGAACCCTTCACGGGCAGTTCTATAAATCTACCAAATCTTCAGCGATCTGCTAAACAGGTCTCTTATCATGCGTAAGAGCGGCTGAGATCCCCGAATATTGAAACCAGTCATCCAGCCGCTCTCTCCATGTTAACGTTTTGGCGAATCCGTAGTCAAATAGCTTTCGCGTCTCTTCAAATCTTGCTTCTTTGGACTCGGTACCCATGACAACGGCAACAAGCCGACTGCCTTGTTTCTCCGCAGTACCCGTGAAGCAGTATCCTGCGTTCGCTGTATACCCTGTCTTTAATCCGTCAGTGCCTTCATAGGAATAAGGACCTCCTACCGATGGCAGCATCCAATTGGTATTGCTTAAATATAAATTCCGTCCGCTGATCTTGGTTTGGGTCTTGCTGGAGGTGCTAAGAATATCCGGGTGGCTTCGAATCAAATGTGCTGCCAGCTTGGCCGTATCCTCTGCGGTCATCGCCGTTTCTCCATCCGATGACCAGGCTTGATCGTTGTCTGTGTTTCGCTCGACTCCCGACGCATTCACGAATCGTGTCGCGCTGGATAAGCCAATCTCTTTTGCCTTGGCATTCATTTTTCGGACAAACGCTTCCTCGGAGCCTGCAAAATGCTCGGCAAGCGCTACGGCCGCATCATTGGCCGAATAAACCGTTATGCTCTGGAACAATTCGCGTACCGTCACGATTTCGCCGGATTTCAAGGCGATTTTAACGCCGCTTACGTCACTAGCGGTATCGCTTATCTTGACTTCATCGTCCCAGGATCGGTTCCCGGTTTTAATATCATCCAGAATAACCAACTCGGTCATCAGCTTGGACATGCTTGCAGGCGGTAAGGGTATATCGCCATTTTCGCTGAGCAAAATACGCCCGGTGTTTAAATCCATCAAGACAACCGCTCGCGCGTCCACCTTCGGTTTAAATCCCGCTCGTTCTATATTTCCTATGACAACCGCCCCAATCGGGACGATTATTAACAATATCATGACCAGCCAAAGCCACCGTTTTTTCATAGAATTAGCCCTCCATAATAATAGACGGATAAAAAGGGCTTTTGGTCTGCTTTTTTTCGAAAATTTTATTTAGGAATTTTTGTAAAATGGTCCGTTGGTCTTCTGAAATGAAAAAGACCCCCACCCGTCCGCAGACGGAGGAAGTCCCCCTAGAAATTTTTATCTAATAATCGCTCTGGTTGTTGTCAGAAACTTTAGATATGAAGAGTCATATTAAGCGTAGTGGCAAGCAACGAAGTGATTGTTACCCATATCGCGATACTCTGGAATCTCCTGCTTGCACAGGTCTGAAGCCAGCGGACAGCGAGTATGGAACTTGCAGCCGGAAGGCGGGTTCGCCGGGCTTGGGATGTCTCCCTGCAGTACGATCCGATCGCGCTTCAGCGTTGGATCCGGTACTGGCACAGCCGATAGCAAGGCTTTTGTATAGGGATGCAGCGGGTTGCGGAACAATTCTTCCTTGCTGGCCATTTCCACCATCGATCCCAGATACATTACCCCAATTCGGTTGCACAAATGCTCTACAACACTGAGATCATGTGAAATGAACAAGTAAGTCAACTGTTTATCGCGCTGCAAATCACTAAGCAAGTTGATGATTTGCGCTTGAATCGATACATCCAGCGCGGAAACCGGCTCATCCGCTACAATAAAGTCTGGATTCAGAATCAATGCGCGGGCAATCCCGATCCGTTGACGCTGTCCACCGGAGAATTCATGCGGGTAACGATCATAATGATAGGCAGCAAGGCCGCAAATCTCAAGTGTTTCAATCACGCGATCCTTAAGATCCCTACGGTTAACTAAGCCATGGTCAATGAGTGCTTCGCCGATCGCTTCGCCAACCTTGATTCTTGGGTTCAGGGAGCTGAAAGGATCTTGGAACACGATCTGCATCTTCGGACGCAGTGCACGCATTTTCTCTTTGGACAAGGTATGGATATCCTGACCATTAAAGATAACCTTACCTTCCGTTTTCTCCAGCAGACGGAGAATGGTTCGGCCAATGGTGCTCTTGCCGCAGCCGGATTCACCTACAAGCCCGAAGGATTCACCTTTGTTAATGGAAAAGCTGACTCCGTCAACTGCTCTTACATTACCCACCGTCCGCTGCAATATGCCGCCGGTGATGGGAAAGTATTTCTTCAAACCATCGATTTCGATCAGTGCTTGACTCATTACGCTTTCCCCTCCTCTTCATACAACCAGCAAGCGACCTTATGGCCGTTAGGATCCGTACCGAGCGGAGGCGTCTTCTCTCTACAAATCTGCATGCATGATTCACAGCGATCATGGAAATGACAGTTGTCTCCAAGATCTACCGGATTGGGTACCTGACCCGGAATCGAATACAGACGTTCCTGGGTCTGATTAATGATGGGCTTAGCTTTCAAAAGCCCCTTGGTATATGGATGCTTCGGCTGCTTGAAGAGCTCAATGACCGGGGCTTCCTCAATAACTTTTCCTGCATACATAACAACAACATAGTCCGCCATCTCCGCTACGACACCCAGGTCATGCGTTATCAGCATAATGGATGTATTCAACTTCCCCTTGATGTCGCGCATCAGATCCAAAATCTGGGCCTGAATCGTAACATCAAGCGCTGTTGTTGGCTCGTCAGCAATCAGAAGCTTGGGATTACAGCTAAGCGCAATCGCGATCATAATCCGTTGGCGCATACCGCCGCTGAGCTCATGCGGATAGGAGTCGAAAATCTTCTCCGCACGCGGTATTCCTACCAGATTGATGAGGTCGATGGCACGTTGCTTAGCTTCTTTGCGGTTTACGAGCTGATGCAACAGAATCGGCTCTACAATCTGTTCCCCGATCGTTAATACCGGGTTCAGTGAGGTCATCGGTTCCTGGAAGATCATGGCGATATCGTTGCCGCGAATCAAACTCATTTCGCGCTTGCTCATCTTCAACAGGTCCTTGCCTTCATATAGAATCTCTCCTCCTACTGGAGGTGTATCAATTAAACGCATAAGAGACATGGCTGTTACGCTTTTACCACAGCCCGACTCACCAACCACGCACAGTGTTTCACCCTCACGGATTTTGAAGCTTACATCGTCGACGGCTTTCACGGTGCCTGCGGAGGTTTGAAAATGCGTTTTTAAATTGCGGAATTCAACTAATTCTTTTGCCATATTCGCATCTCCTACTTCTTCATTTTCGGGTCAAGTGCGTCGCGAAGCCCGTCACCGATCAAGTTGATTGCAACTACGGTAACCAGAATACACATACCTGGCGGAATCCATAGCCATGGTCTCTTCCGGAAATCAATCAAATTGTTTGCCGCAGAAATCATATTTCCCCAGGATGGTGTTGGTGGAACAACCCCAATCCCTAGGAAACTCAGCGCAGATTCATACAGAATAGCCCCTGCTACCCCTAAGGTTGCTGATACGATAATAATCGGAATCGTGTTAGGAAGCAGGTGACGGAAGATTTTGCGGCGATCCTTGAGCCCTAAAGCTTCGGTCGCTTGCATAAACTCCTGCTCGCGGAGCCCCAAAATTTGACCGCGAACGAGACGGGAGATACTGCTCCAGCCAAGTACCCCGATAATTAACATCAGGAAATAGATACGATCTGACGGTTCTACCTTCAAGTCTGACAAAATAGCGCCCAAGATAATGAGGATTGGGAGCGTAGGCAATGCCATAAAGATGTCGGCCATACGCATAATCAGCGTATCTACCCATCTACGATAAAATCCTGCCAAAGCGCCAAGGGTAGCACCGATAATAATGGAAATACCTGTGGCTACAAGTCCAACAGTAAGAGAAATTCTACCTGCGAGCATCATGCGCAGGAGAATGTCACGCCCCAGTTTATCGGTTCCTAACCAGTACTTCGAGCTTGGAGGCAAATTCTTGTCAAGTACACTGTAATCATATAAGGAATAAGGCGAAAAGAAAGGGCCAAAAAAGCACAGCAAAAACATAAATACAATTATGAAAAGTCCGATGACAGCGAGACGGTTTCTGGAAAAACGACGAATAGCAATTCGCCACGGGGAATCCGGCCGCTTCTTCGTAACTGGTAGATTCGTTTTTAATGGTGCAGTCTCTGCGGACAAATGAATCTCCTCCTACTTTAAGCGAATTCTTGGATCTGCAGCTCCATATAGAACGTCAGACAACAGGTTGCCCAGAAGTGTCAGTACCGATATGAATACTGTGAACCCAAGCATGAACGGATAGTCCCGCATACTGATCGATTCCAAATAAACTTGACCGACCCCGGGCCAGATGAAGATTTTCTCCATGATGATGGCTCCACCAAACAAGGATGGAAGCTCAAAACCCATGAGAGTAATAGCAGGAAGCATCGCATTGCGCAGCGCATGCTTAAATATTACCGTGCGCTCCTTCAATCCCTTTGCACGGGCTGTGCGGATGTAATCCTGACGGATAACCTCCAGCATGCTTGTACGGAAATACCGCGTCAAACTACCTGTGCTCAGCATCGTAAGTACGGTAACTGGTAAAAACATATGCCATGCAATATCGATGAGTTGATCCCATGTGCTTCCGTTCAGTCCTGAAGTCTTCATTCCGCCAACAGGAAACCACCCTAAATCCAAGGCAAACAACTTGATAAGTAAGAGTCCGATAAAGAAAGACGGCAGTGACATACACAAGAAGACTAATAAAGTTACGATCTTGTCAAACAATGAATACTGAAATTTCGCTGAGAACACGCCAGCAAAAGCAGCTATAATCCAACTCAATATTAAACTGAAAATCGCAACAAAAAAGGAATTCCATACGTAATTATTCATTACGGTTGTGACAGGTTGTTTGTGCACAAGGGAATCTCCGAGATTACCCTTTAACATATTGCCGACCCATGTAAGATAACGCTCAACAGGCGGCTTATCCAAACCATAAATTTCCCGAAGCTGAGCTGCTTTCTCAGCAGTCATCGTCGGGTTGTTCACTGCAGTGATATAATCACCTGGTACCAAAGATGATATAGCAAATATGAGAATCGAAATCCCGATCATGGTCGGGATGATCTGCAGCAGCCTCCGGATAATGTACTGCTTCATAATATTCCTCCCGGCTTATAAGTGCATATGCCCAGCTCTTGCGAGCTGAGCATATGTTTCTTGATGCTATTGTTGAATTTCTGCTTTGTACAGGTCAACTACGAAGTTTTTGTAAGGTGTGATGTCAATGCCGTTCAATCTGGAGTTGATTGCCCACATATCACGTCTTTGGTAGATCGGAAGATCTGGAACGTCCTTGTTCAGAATTTGGTATGCTTCCGCATAAGCCGCTTTACGCTCTTCCAAATCAAAGGCATTCAGACCTTTCTTCATAGCTGCATCATAGTCAGGATTGGAATATCCGAGGTCATTTTGCTGTCCATCTGTGATATACACCGTGGAGTCTGGGTCTGGAGTCAAGCCCCAAGCAGCAAAGAACATATCGAACTCGCCTTTATCCTTCTTATCCATGATTGCATTAAAGTCCAAAGTTTCAGCTGTCAACTTGATGCCCAGCTCTTGGTAGTTCGTTGTCATAATCGGAATCAAAGCATCAATTACCGGGTTGTCAGCAGTTGCCGAGAAATGAATTTCGAATTTCTCGCCGTCTTTCTCGCGGATTCCGTCAGCACCTGGAGCCCAGCCTGCTTCATCAAGAAGCTGCTTCGCTTTCTCCATATCAAACTCGTACGGCTCAATACCTTCATTCGTGTAAGCCCATGATTCGCTGGATTGTGGAATATTAATTACGTTCGCATATTTACCATAGATGATTTCAACAGCTTCAGCACGATTCAAACCGTACATCAAAGCCTGACGAACTTTAGGATCTTGGAATTTAGGATTTTTATGGTTCAGTGCAACATAGCCGTAACCATTGTATGGGAACATGTTATAGTCCAAGAAGCCCATTTCTTTAACAGCTTCTACGTTATCTTCGCTCACCGAAATCATATCCATATCGATTTCACCGGATTGGAACATAGCCAATTTGGTTTCGTCGGTTGTAGTCTTGTAGATGACGTTCTTAATTTTTGGTGCGCCCAAGAAATAGTTAGGATTAGCTTCCAATACTACTTCTTGTCCAGGAGAGAAACTTTTCAGTACATATTGACCACTGCCGACTGGTTTGGCATGCAGGTCTTTCATGTACTCCAGGTTTCCTTGCTTGTAATCTTTGCCATAAACGGATTCTGGAACAAAATATACAGTACCCAGATTATCCTTGGTCATGGCATTTGCTTCTGTAACTTCGATTTCAACGGTATTGTCATCGATGATTTTAATACCGGAAATCTCGTCAGCTTTACCATCGTAATAATCTTTTCCGCCTTTAATGTTAACAGACAGAATGTCGGATTGTCCGTCATAGCTTTTGTCATGTAAAACTTTCATGGCGAAAGCATAGTCTTTTACAGTAACCGGATCGCCATTGGAGTATGTCACACCCGGCTTCAATTTGAACGTGTATTTTAATTTGTCTTCCGACACTTCAACGCTCTCAGCCAGGCGATTACTGTAAGTTCCATCCCCATTCAGAGCGAAAAAAGAATCGAAAATTGCGTCTACAACATAACGGTCGTACGCTGTTTGCCAGTAGAATGGGCTAAATACCCCTTTAGGTGCTGTCATACCAACAACGAGTGTGTCTTTACGTGCCAACGCAGTCGCGGGATTAGCAGATGGATCTGTTGCCTCGAAATAACCCTGGCTGTCGTCTCCAGTTTCAGCCGGCGGTTCTGTAGTATCTTTGTCGCCTTCAGCTGGTGGTGTTTGCTCTGTTTGCTCCCCTTGACTTGGCTGTTCTGCTGTTCCTCCGCTCGAACATGCTGCCAGTACCGTGATGGCCAAAAGCATGATTGCAAGCAGGAGTGACATTCTTTTCTTCATGCGAATCCTCCTCTTAAAAAATGATGTTGCATTATAAATTATCAGGACGAATATTGAAATCATCCTTAAATAATTTCGGTATAGAAGTTCTCCAGGATGTCATTGCATGATGTGAAAAAGATTGAAAGTTTTACAGAAAATATACCATTGGTCAATTAGTGCCAAAGTCTCTAGCAAAATCTTCTTGCCTATAAAATTAATGTTATGATACGTGTAAATTTAGGTAACGTCAATTACTTTTTTTCATATTTCTCAAAAACCATGTTTTTATCGTCGTTTTTGAGGTTAATAATTAAGTTTATCTCCGTTGTATATCCTTAGTTTACTGAAAATGTATGTAATATCAAGATTTATTTACAATTTATAACTATAATCACTTGTGGTTTAATAGTTTACATGTGATATTTTATTACGCAAACTATAAAATTACAACATCACCTACTCTGATCGAGCTTATCGCGTTAGGTACAAGTTAAATTATTTAACGTATATAGAGGTCGTCTTCCTTGATTACAACTAGAAACTATTTTTATGTTATATATTGTCCTTACGATATGCTTCAATTCGGTATTAGATGACGTGTATTTATGCTTCTGCTTTCTCATAGTTTAGCTTCCTACAGCGTTAACGCTTAAAAAAAGCAATCCAGGACTGTGGTCCGGATTGCTTTTATGTTGAATTCCATGTCAGATAAATCAACCTTGCTCTTTCATACTTGCGAACTACAGATTCTTCACCCAAGCGAGCTTTAAATCCATCTCTTCAATGCACTGCTGGTGATCATGCGTATCGTCAGCCACTAAAGGCGTCACCGGATACATTCGCATCTGCCCGCGATACGTATGAAGCAGCGGATGCACCGCATGTCTCCCTTGGATCTCCGGATCCAGCCACTTTTCCATGTTTTCCTCTGACAGAATCGCCGGCATTCGTGTTTCGAACTCTCGAATCGCTTCATTGGCCTCTGTCATTAGAACCGTGCATGTTCTCATTTCATTTCCCCTGGCATCGCGCCATGTCTCGTATAAACCAGCCATACCGAATATTTCATGATCCCCGATTACGGTCCGTACCGCATAACTCCGTTTACCAACCGTTCGCCAGTAATATAAACCGTTACAAGGGATCACACAGCGTCTTGTGTCAATCGCTTTACGGTAAGTGGGATTTTGATCAACGGTTGTAATATCAGCATTGACTGCGTCTTTACCCCAATAGGGCACTAACCCCCATCGATACTCATCAAGCACTCGTTCTCCCTGTTCTTGTATAATGACCGGCATGGTTTGGGTAGGGCTAATGTTGTACCGGCTCTTGTAGTAATACATTACCCGATTAATGCCAAAACGTTGATTCACTTCATCGATCCCTGCGGACAGCGAGAATCGTCTACACATATAACTACCTCCTTTTTCCTTTATCGTTTGGATAATGGAGGCGGAATATGCATAATAAGACTAACAACATGGAGCTTCCACTGCTTGTACGCTTGTATCCCTGGAGTGGACATCATAAAATTGAAAGGTTTCTGCAACTTTTATGTAATCACAATATTAAATTTTCTGTGCCACTCTGTCGTGGCAATGTTCTTCTATCATGTTTGTATACGATAGACATCATTCTCAATTATGTAAGCATGGGGTCTACTTAAATCGTTCTCTTTTTTTAGGCATCTTTTCGAGGGTATATTACTTTCAAAGTGGAGATCGTCCCAGCGCTCATTTGATGAGCTGATACATACCTATATATAATAGAAGGAATTTTTTCAGGTTGCTTCTTTTTCACCTTCATAACCGGTTTTTTATTTCTTACATGGAGTACTCCGTTATGTATAAAAATGTATTGCTTACAATAGACACTGTCCGTTTAAAGAAGACATCATTTCAGGGCTTTAAAACTGGAAAGCTTTACACCAGGCTTGTATTTGTCGGCAGCTATTTTTCTTCTTTAGTGTACACTCTGAGGAGACACGATTCTTCCGTGGAGACATTGTGCGTCCCAACATTTGGATAACTCCTTTTAACGCCGAAATGAATATTGCTTCAAAGCCCTGAGCTTTCATACTTGTGAGGTACGCTTGGTTTTACTTATATGGCCCTCATCTCTAACAATTCTCATCACATCTCTCATTAAGCCAACCCTGGGCTCTTCCATAATAAAAAAGCGAACCAGCCTATGATTAGGCTGGTCCGCTTTGACACAAATGATTACTCAGTTGTGTATGGAAGCAATGCGATTTGACGGGAGCGTTTGATCGCAATCGTCAGAGCACGCTGATATTTAGCGCTAGTACCTGTTACACGACGAGGCAAGATTTTTCCGCGCTCGCTGATGAATTTCTTGAGCAGGTCTGTATCTTTATAGTCAATGTGAGTAATTTTGTTCACAGTGAAGAAACATACTTTACGACGCTTGTTGCGGCCGCCGCGGCGTGCCGGTCTTTTGTCGTTGTCTCCGCCTTCTCTTTGTTTAAAAGCCATGTGTTGTCAGTCCTTTCCGTATTAAAATGGCAAATCATCATCCGAAATATCGATCGGTTTTCCTTCATCGGAAAAAGGATCCTGATTGTTGTTTCGCGAGTAGTTATTGTTCCCGCGGTTTCCGCCACTGCTATTGCTGTTGCTTCCTCCGCTAAACGATGATTCCTCACGATTTCCTCCGCCACCGCTTGTTTCACGGTTTGACTCCAAGAAGCGAACATTATCGGCAATGACTTCGGTGACGTATACACGCTTACCTTCGTTATTCTCGTAATTCCGCACTTGAATGCGCCCTTCTACAGCCGTCAGACGGCCTTTACGCAGATAGTTTGCACAAGTCTCCGCAAGCTGTCTCCAGGTCACGACCGGAATGAAATCCGCTTCGCGCTCCCCGCCTTGTCCGGTAAACGGACGATCGACAGCAAGTGTAAATTGCGTTACAGCAACACCTGAAGGAGTATATCGCAGCTCGGGATCCTTAGTCAGTCGGCCAATCAAAATGACACGGTTCAACAATCCAATCCCCTCCTTAGAACGAAATCAATTACAAAGTTTATTTACGTATTAAGCAACGTCGTTCGTGATGAGATAACGAATAACTTCGTCAGAAATCTTCATGAGACGCTCAAGCTCAGCTACAACTTCAGGTGTTGCGTTGAAGTTTACCAGAACGTAGACGCCATCACGGAATTTCTTGATCTCATACGCAAGACGGCGTTTACCCATTACGTCATGCTTTGTAATTTCTCCGCCGTTGGAGATGATGCCTTGGAATTTATCGACTGCAGCTTGAACAGCTTCTTGTTCAATGTCAGGACGAATAATGTACATCACTTCATATTTGCGCATATGTTTCACCTCCTTATGGACTTCGGCCCTCAATCTCTGTTGAGAGCAAGGAGCGAGTCTAACTCGCACCATAATACTATATCAGAACGGGTGATCGGATGCAAGTTTCTTTTCGGTGCTGAATCTGTGCCCTTCCCTTTATTCCCGCGCCTTTCTCACTTTCCCTGCAATGATTTAGGGTCCAATGGCGCATGATAATACATGCAGTCCATCCATCATAATGAGGAGGAATTCCACAATGGGAGAACAGTCCGAATTTCGTGCGGGTGATAAAGCTCCAAACAACGGTATTTATATGGAAGTGGGTGTCAGAGACCACATCATGGGGATCGAAAACCCTCGTCAAATTAAAATGAGCAAAGGCGATACCTTTCCCGAAACCCAAAATGATGATCGTGTATGGTTAAACAAGCGCCGAGTGCAGCCTAAGTAATCAAATCGCCTGAATGGATCAACAGCCTAGAAGAGCTTTGCACATGTGCCTACAGCATCTTGTGTACAGGGAGATGTCAGAACATTGCTTGAAAACTGTCAGCTAATCCATGAAAACTAAACATTTAATGTTGGGATTTTCATCCAGTGAAATTCGCATGTATACAAACCGACCTTTATGCGCACATTATAATCAGGCGGTGCATGAGAGAGGTGTGGTTCCGTTGAACGTTGCAGCAGAACGACGCATGAGGTTTCTGATCGTCACACGGATTGCAAGCTGAGGAAATGAGCCGAATGCTTGACCGCTTGGACAAGTGAAGCTATTGACAAGGTTCGCAGAAGTGCTGATAAAATGATTCCAATTCACAAGCACCGCCTACCCAGAAAGAAGGGCCCAATCGGGCCCTTCTTTTTTCGTTCAAAGCTCGGGACCTTTGCTCATGCTTGTAGCAACGAAAAACACCCCCACAGATCGTCTGCATGAGGGTGTTTTATTCAAGGGCGCTTTACAGCTTAACGCCTAACTTATGTATCAAACATCGTTTATATCCATAACAGCGGAACTTTCAACGATTGGTGGCGGAAAGGGTGGGATTCGAACCCACGCACGCCTTGCGACGCCTAGCTGATTTCGAGTCAGCCCCCTTGGGCCTCTTGGGTACCTTTCCACAGCAGAATTGATTATATCATGGAAACGTTATCTGGTCAATAGCTTGTCGATCTCACTGTTCCTTGGATTTCAATGACCGCTTGGAACGCTTAGGAGAGGAGATATTACGGTGTATCTCCCGCCCCTTCCGTCTCCTGAGCCGAACGCAAAACCTTCTTCATATTCTTCTCAAACTTTACACGGGGAATCAACACGCTATGCTGACACTTGGTACATTTGATCCGAATATCCATCCCCATGCGAATAATCTCCATCTCATTATTTCCACAGGGATGAGGCTTCTTCATCTGAACGATATCCCCTAACTGAAATACCTTGCGCTCCATGGCTATCGCTCCCTTTTACTTCTCTATTACTTCTTCTATCTATTATATATCATTGGATAACCGGTTAGATCAAGCCTGAACGCGTTCTTGTCCCATATCCCGTGCTTCAATAGCCTGTTTGATATCCGTAAATATCTGGCGCTCCACATACTCTCTTGCATTGGGATTGCATTCCGCCACTATACGAACAACATATTCAGAAGTATTCAATGACTGGATTCCTAATACATCCGGTGTCCGCTGGACCTCTGGGCGTCGGTCCATGATTCCCGTAAGAGCCGACTGAATTAGCGTAATCGTATCCTTCACCTGCTGGTCGTTCTTTACGGGCAAATCTACAATGGCTAATGAATTGGAAAGGGAGTAATTCGTGACGCTGGTAATCATTCCGTTCGGAATAATATAGGTCTCTCCATTCAATCCTTTAACTCGCGATGTGCGAAGTCCGATCATTTCAACAGTTCCCCGGTACTCACCACTCTTGATTACGTCGCCTACTGCAAACTGATCCTCGAATATAATGAAGAATCCGGTAATAACATCCTTCACTAAACTCTGTGCACCAAAACCTATGGCAAGGCCAAGTACCCCGGCACCGGCTAACAGTGGCCCTAACTCGAAGTTGAACTCTGAGAGAATGATCAAAATCATAACAAAGTTGCACACAACAGAGGTTACATTTTTTAGCAACTCCCCTACCGTGACAAACCGTCTTGAGTTCACTTGAATTCGGCTCTTCTCCTGCCTAAGGATAAACTGATCAATCATCTTATACACAACTCGTATCACGAGACGCGTCAGAATAAAAATGATAATGACCCGAATGCCGGATGACAGGATATTCATCCACATCTCTTCATTCGTTAACCATCTCCATATCTGATCCTTCAAACCCTCAGCCTCCTCAGCCAATGTCTCTAAATTCACATCCCCAGATAAGTAACTAAAGCCCCTCATCCCTGATGTCCTCCCCTTACTCTTCGATGTTGATATACTTCTCGTTGTTATCCAACGCAAAGATACCCCGGATCTCCACATGCTCCTGTCGGATGATCGCTTGAACATCATTTAACGCATCAGGCGGGAATTGAATCGATAATGCACAGCCAGCCGTAATCTCTTTTGGTGTAGGAAAAAGATCAATTTCGATATCCGCGTACTCCAGCAGCATTTCTGCACGCAGCGCCTGCTGGGTGGAATCAAATGCGATCAACATCGCGCCTTCCACTGCCCCGTCCCCCTCCATCATAGCTATCATTTTCTCTAATTTCTTCTCATCATCATTCCCAATGATTAAGAGTTTTATATAAACCTTTTCATAGATCAAGTATATTCATATACCTCATTCTGCCCAGGCACATTCCTTATCCTGAGAACATTCTTCTGTCCGAGTTGAATTTAAATCACATTTTAAGCGAATCCCAAAGTATAAAAACAGTCTTTCATCCATATACTGATACTACCAAATGCAGACGAAAGGAAGATTCTATGAACCGTCTATCTAAAATCACGTCTCGCCCGGAGGCTTCCAGCTTAAAAATACCACACACGGACCCTAATATCCATTCTGCTATTATACATCGCTTGCTCTTCCATCTATCTGACGCCCGTATTCAGCATCGTCCGCTTGTCATTGTCTGCATCGGTACCGACCGTTCTACCGGCGATTGTCTGGGACCCCTTGTCGGCACCTCGCTTGCACGCTACAACAGTCCCCTGTTTCATCTCTATGGCACGCTGGACGAGCCTGTCCACGCCATGAATCTGAAGGATACACTAACGGCGATATATGAAAAATTCGACAACCCTTTTGTGATCGGCATTGATGCGTGTCTGGGGCAATCATCAAGTGTAGGCTCTATTCAGATATCCGATGGCCCTCTAAAGCCCGGAGCTGGCGTACATAAAGAATTACCGCCGGTCGGCGATATCCACGTAACGGGCATCGTCAATGTCGGCGGCTTTATGGAATACTTCGTATTGCAGAACACTCGCTTAAGCTTGGTCATGCGGTTGTCCGATATTATTGCAACCTGCCTATTTGCAGGCATTAAAGAGTGGAACCGTTCTACCCTTCTTGCAGCGCAAGAGTGACGGCCTCTTTTTCTTCCGGAGACAATGGATATTTGGACTGCCCATCCTTCAGTGGTTTAGCGTACACATAGGAGCTCTCCCGGTTATGCAGACCGGTCAGCACGATCCCTTCCTCTTGTTCACTGAGAATAGCCAGGGAGAAGCTCATTTCGTTCCCCCGCTCGCCAAACGCATTGTATCGTACGATACCAACCTTGGACTTCATTCCTTTCAAACTGCCGCTGATCGTATCCAGCATTTTTTGATGATGGGCATGGCCCTCTTCAATCTCATCCATTTGGATTTTCAGTTGGACCAACAGCGATTCGATATCTTCTACCCCACTGCCTGCCATCATCGCATCATAACGACGCTTCATTTTACGCAGTTTTGTCCCTTGAACAATTAAAGTTATCCATAAGATCAAGATGATCATGACCATTCCGACGACAAACCAATGAAGCTGCTCCATGATCAATTCATTTAATTCAGACATGCTTTCTTCCTTCCTCTTCTCCATCTTGATCTATTTGATTATCTATGAATTTCCACAATCGCCTTTCGCATGAGCTCTACTTCGTCACGGCTAGTAGATATCCCCACACTCGCTCTGACTGCACCTGTCTGTTCCGTGCCTGATGCCATATGAGCAAGCGGTGTGCAATGAAAACCAGCACGCACGGCAATCCCATATTCCCGGTCCAGTCGAAAAGCTAACTCGGACGCGCTGTATCGCTCTGACACAAAAGCTACGATACCTGTCCTCGCTTGACCAAGTGCAGGACCTAATATTCGAAGGCCTCCTACCTCTTGCAGACCCTCAATCATATATTGGGTTAGCTCCCATTCGTGTTGGTAAATATGCTGCGGTGTCCATTCAAGCACCTTCTTCACACCCGCTTTCAGTCCCGCATGTCCAATCGTGTTAGGCGTCCCTGCCTCATATCGATCCGGACGTACCGTCGGCTGTTCAATAGCCTCTGATTGACTCCCTGTGCCTCCGTGCAGTAATGGTTCCAGATCAATATCAGGCGAGATATACAACCCGCCTGTTCCTTGCGGCCCCAGAAGCCCTTTATGCCCCGGAAAAGCCAACATGCCTACATGCATCGCCTCCACATGAAGATCCAGCATACCGGCACTCTGGGCAGCATCTACGAGCAGTACAGCCCCTTTTCTCTTCACCAGTTCACCGATTTCAACGAGAGGAATGATGGAACCAAGAAGGTTGGAGCTGTGACTACACACAACAAGCCTAGTATTAGAACGAAAAGCCCCCTCTATTAGTTGCAGGTCAAGCTGACCTTCCTCATCGACAGGAATATAGTCTACTTGTACCCCTCGGGTGCGTTTCAAATACTCTAACGGTCTGCGCACTGAATTATGTTCAATCATGGTCGCAATCACATGATCGCCCTCACGCAAATACCCTTTGATCGCTAAGTTCAACGCTTCAGTTGTATTCGATGTCAGCGCAATATCATTAGGATTCTTCACCCCAAACAAGTCTGCGAGCGTCCTCCTTGTTCCATAGAGCACACGGGAAGCTTTCACCGCCATCCGGTGACTCCCACGTCCCGGGTTTGCAGCCGCCTCTTCCATCGCCTTTCTCATCGCCTCAAATACTTCGGGCGGCTTTGGCCACGAAGTGGCTGCATGATCCAGATAAACGATCGGGTCCATGATATTTCACCTTCATCTTTGCCGTATTGGTGTCTCTTAACAGAATATATCCAAATATCTTCAAGTTCGGAGTATCAAGGCCGTGGCTTCATGTTTAGTTAAATAAAGACATATCTCATTCCCCTTACAGGAACGTCGACATGTCTTTGGTTTTTAATCGCACTCATTTGCTGTTCAACCATTTGTGACTCAACCCATTACGCATGATAGTTTCTTCTTCAACAGCACCACGGCTCTTTATTGAAGAAGTTCCAACAATCGCTCCAGGTCCTGTTTACTATAGTAATTAAGCTCAATCTTCCCTTTATCCTTATTGTGCTTAATTTTTACCGTAGTTTTAAAACGTTCTCTTAGATCCTCTTCCAGATGATCGATATAAGGATCTCTATTCTTAACCTTAGGCTTTGCTTTATCCGTTGGTTTGCGATCCAGATTCTTAACCGCTTCCTCTAATTCACGGACACTCCACTCTTGCTCCACACACTGTTTTGCCAACTGTTTAACAAGAATGGGATCCTTAATTCCAACGATCGCCCGGGCATGTCCCATAGATAATGTTCCACGTGAAACATTGTCCTTCACTTCTTCAGGTAGAGAAAGCAATCGCAAAAAGTTAGCGATGTGTGAACGAGACTTCCCCACCTTCAATGACAGCTCTTCTTGCGTTAAGGAAAATTGTTCCATCAAGCCTTGGTAAGCTACAGCAATCTCCATGGCGTTCAGGTTCTCCCGCTGCAGGTTCTCGATCAGCGCAATTTCCATGACTTGTTGATCGCTAAATGATCGAACCACTGCCGGTATCGTTGCTTTGCCGCAATATTGGGACGCCCGGAATCTGCGCTCCCCGGCAATAATCTCATACCCTTTCAGCACACTGCGGACGATAATCGGTTGGATAACTCCATGCTGGCGGATCGATTCCGCCAATTCCTGGATAGCCTCATCGTTAAATGTCTTGCGCGGCTGATACGGATTCGCTCGCAATTGACTAAGCGGAATTTCCACTACCTTGTCATCATCATGAATAGACAAAGATGGAATAAGCGCATCCAGCCCTTTTCCCAATCGTTTACTCATACGAGATCACTTCCTTTGCCAGCTCCAAGTATACTTCCGCTCCCTTAGATCGAGGATCATAAGTAATGATCGACTGTCCATGAGATGGTGCTTCACTCAAACGAATATTTCTAGGAATAATCGTTCTGTACACTTTTTCCTGAAAATACTTTTTCACTTCTTCAATCACCTGAATGCCCAAGTTCGTGCGCGCATCCAGCATCGTCAACAATACACCTTCAATCTTAAGCGATGTATTCAGATGTTTCTGAACAAGGCGAACCGTATTCAGCAGCTGACTCAGACCCTCGAGTGCGTAGTATTCACATTGAATCGGGATGATCACGGAATCGGCTGCGGTCAATGAATTAATCGTTAAAATGCCAAGCGATGGAGGACAATCAATCAAAATATAATCATACTGGGGTTTGACTAATTGAAGTGATTTCTTCAATCGTACTTCACGAGATATCGTAGGAACAAGCTCAATCTCAGCACCAGCCAATTGAATGGTTGCCGGAATGATGTCCAGGCCTTCGATGTTAGTCCCACAGATGGCGTCCTTCGGGTGTACTTCATTGATGATAATATCGTAAATGCAATTTGCAACATCGGCTTTATTAATGCCAACCCCACTCGTCGTGTTACCTTGGGGGTCAATATCCACCAAAAGCACCCGTTTGCCAAGCGAAGCCAATCCAGCTCCCAGATTGACGGAAGTCGTCGTTTTGCCGACACCGCCCTTTTGATTTGCTATGGCAATTATCTTTGACACTCATTTCACCTCAATGTAGGAAGACTCTTCTAAGTAGTCGCAATAGATGATATACAGCATAGGCTGTATATGTAATAAGCGAGCGATCCCGATGATCTCGGGATGCCCAGGATATAGCGGCGATGAAAATGAGTAATAATAAATTACATGTTTCTCATCTGCAACATCAAACCAAAACCTTTCGTTAAGCAACATAGACCGCTGCAGAGCATTATCTCTTGGTCAACAGAAAAAGCGGTACGATGCATACCGCTTCACACCATATCTTAACGTTTAGGTATTTTTATAACGATTTCATAGTGATCTTCATGATCATTCTCTGTTGTTTTAATAGCCATCCCAGAGCCTGAGACCATATCGATCGATTGGCGGATCGTGTTCAGAGCCAGGCGAACATCCTTGCTGTACGATATACGCTTCGCCTTCTTCATTGTTGTTACTTCTTTATAAAAGGCAATTCGTGCCTCTGTCTGCTTCACATTCAGTTCCTTGGTAATGATCTCGTCCAGCACTTTAAGCTGGGTTTCTTCATTATCCAATGAGAGCAGCGCACGCGCATGGCGTTCCGTCACCTTGCGTTCCATCAATGCCAACTTGACTGCTTCCGGCAGCTGCAGCAAACGAATCTTGTTTGCAATTGTGGACTGGCTTTTGCCTAGCCGCTGTGCCAAGCTCTCTTGTGTCAATTGATGAAGATCAATCAACTTCTGATAAGCCACTGCCTCTTCAATCGAAGTAAGGCCTTCACGCTGCAGATTCTCGATTAACGCAATGGAGGCAGCTTGTGAATCGTTGAACTCCCGAACAATGGCCGGAATCGTGTCCAGACCCAGCTTCTTAACCGCACGCCAGCGGCGTTCCCCTGCAATGATCTCATACATGCCATTTCGGACACGAACGACAATAGGTTGAATGACTCCATGGGTTTTAATTGTCTGAAGTAATTCATCAATCTTCTCGTCATCAAAAATCGTCCGTGGCTGGTATGGGCTGCTGACAACCTCGTTTACCGGGATTTGTTTCACTTCATCCCCTTGGTTCCGCTCTGCCGCTAAGCCAAACAATCTCGAAAATTGTTCTTTCATTCCGTATATTACCACCTAATTTCATGATAGCACGGATAAGCCTCCGAATATCCCGGAATCGGTTATACGATTGGATAACCACAACATGGAGTCATACACGGATAGTCCAACCATCCATTGGCGCTAGAATCCACTGTGGTGCCAGGCATTTCCCTGCAAAAACAGATTTCATGCTGATCGGAGAAAGACGCCTATGGTGATCATTGCCGTATTTCTCTGATCAAACCGCTGCATGAAGCGGTTGCTTCTTGAGAGATATAACAGGAGGTTTTATCATGATGCTTACGATCGATCGATATCTCACAAGTGGTATATATGTTTTTCTATTTCGCTTAAGGCCATGATCCCATGGGATGGCATGGTACCTTCCAAAAAACAGCAGCCACAACGATCAAAGTTGTTGACTGCACGAAGCAAGGATGGAAAAGTGACCAAACCAGGATTTATACTCTTTCATCCTATTAAAGAACGGGCAAACCGGCCCTTCTGTCCAAATGGATACTACGATTCTATTCTACCACTTTTTGTCCTATAACTCTATTCTCCAATATCACCTTTTTTCCTTCATTTCTCGTTTGCTTTATACATGATTTGTGCACAGTTCCAAAGTTTTGGCGTCGAAATCATGTTATTGAGCCACATCATCTACCCAGCAGCCTTTCTTGTGATTCTAGATTCAGAATAATTGTAGGATTTGCCAATAGATTAAATCTGTTGAACAACCATTATCATCAAAGTCTAAGTAGAACGAATCTATATTAGTAGTAGATTCACTCGATTGATGCACATCATGGTTCACTGCTCCCTGCAAGTTCCCCTGTCCAGTGCATGAATACGATGGATAGTTGCTGACAAACTTTTTTTGAGATTTCCATCTTCATTATTCAAATTAAATAACATAGTTGATGTTGAAATTAATTTGTCAAAGAGTTTAATGCTTCCATATAGATGCCTAGCTTATAACTCACAGCAAACTTTGAATGTTTCACGTGAAACATTCAAAGTTTATGAGATACATTCACAGTGTGGATGTCCATCCTTATTTAAAAGCTCAGCTTTAATCACCCTGCTCCCTTTAGAGGTAACCTCCGTTCCACTTGATAAAAAAACGTAAAAGTGAGCGTGCCATTGAGTCGTAAAAAACTTCTTATGAGATCCTTAAGGGCTTCCTCTCAGTCGGTTATCTGTGATGTATGTTTTCTTGTTTCACCTCTCTAATTATAATGACAACCGATAAGAGTAGGGCTTAATCAACGAAAATACAACAAATCAATTTCTATATACTTCATATGTAAATAAAACTAATATTAACGACCTCCCTTCCCTCTCAAGGCAAATCTACAAAGTCAATAAAAAAGAGAAGGACTCCATAGAGTCCTTCTCTCGAATGGTTTGCATGTCTTCTAGCAAAGGTTGCCTCTGCAAGGGAGACCCGCGTGATTGACAGTATCTAGATCGATGGCAAAATGCTTACACGATCGGCGTTTTACTGGCCGTACCCACCTTACGGGGGTACTTGGAAGGCGTGGCTCCCTTTTTATCGATCACCACGATATGCCGACCTGATTGCTCTACGGGTAAGGAGAATGAGTGAACCTTGTTCAAAGCCCCTCTCAGCTCTTTCAAGCTGCGAGCAGCCTCCTTCACCTCTTCCGTAGGGTCACTGCCCTTCATCGCTGCGAATCGCCCCCCTACCTTCGTAAAAGGTAGGCAGAACTCGTTCAACACAGCCATGCGAGCTACCGCTCTCGCTGTGACCAGATCGAACCCATCACGGTATCCCTGCTTGCGAGCAACCTCTTCCGCACGCCCGTGGATCAGTTCAACCCCCGTCAGGCCAATCGTATCCACGACATGCTTCAGAAAGTTAATCCGTTTGTTAAGTGAATCCACAATCGTCAGATGCACATGCGGGAAACATATTTTCAGAGGAATACCCGGGAAGCCAGCACCTGATCCGATATCCGCCAGATTGCCGATTTGGGTCATATCCACATAAAAGGCGAGCGTAATCGAGTCGTAAAAATGCTTCGTATAGACTTGCTCCCGTTCCGTAATTCCAGTTAAATTCATTCTCTCGTTCCACTCCACCAGTATTTCGTAATACATCTCGAACTGCTGGAGCTGTTTCTCATCAATCGTGATCCCGTGCTCTCCGAGCCGGTCAACAAAAGCCTTCTGAATGTCGTCCATTCCTTATCCTTTCGCTGCGGTTACCCGGTTATAATGCTCCAGGTAAACGAGAAGTATCGAAATATCCGCCGGTGTTACGCCGGCAATGCGCGATGCCTGGCCAATGGAGATCGGACGGATCTTGTTCAGCTTCTGCCGAGCTTCCATGGCCAGTCCGTTGATCTCGTCATAAACGATATCCTCCGGAATGCGTTTCTTCTCCATCTTCTGCAGCTTTTCCACATGTCCCAGCTGTTTCTCAATATAACCCGCATATTTGATTTGAATTTCGACTTGCTCTTTCATTTCCTCATCCAGCTCGTATGGAGACGGGGAGAGCGACTCAATCATCGCATACGTAATTTCCGGACGGCGCAGAATCGTCAGCATATTGCTTCCGTCCACGATTGGTGCTGATCCGGCTGCTTCCAGCATCGCATTTACGTCAACCGGCTTCACCTTCGTTTGGCGAAGACGCTCGATCTCCTGCTCAACGAGCTGCTTCTTCAGCACGAATTTGGCATAACGCTCTTCCGAGATCAGTCCGATATCATGGCCGATTTCGGTAAGACGCAGATCGGCATTATCATGGCGAAGCAGCAGACGGTATTCTGCACGGGAGGTGAGCAAACGATAAGGCTCATTTGTCCCTTTGGTCACCAGGTCATCAATCAGCACTCCAATATAACCCTGGGAGCGATCCAATATAACAGGCTCTTTGCCCTGCACTTTACGTGCCGCATTGATACCCGCCATAATGCCTTGACCTGCTGCCTCTTCATATCCCGAGGTTCCATTGATCTGTCCAGCCGTGAACAGACCCGGCAGTTTTTTCGTTTCCAGAGACGGCCACAGCTGCGTTGGCACCATCGCATCATACTCGATAGCATACCCGTTACGCATCATTTCTACCTTCTCCATTCCGGGAATGGAGCGAAGAACCGCAAGCTGAACATCCTCAGGCATGCTGGTGGATAGCCCTTGCACGTAGTATTCTTTCGTATTTTTACCTTCAGGCTCAAGGAAAATCTGATGCTTCGGCTTGTCGGCAAAACGAACGATTTTGTCTTCGATAGACGGGCAGTAACGTGGTCCAGTACCTTCAATAACACCAGAGAACATCGGTGCGCGGTGAAGGTTGTCATTGATAATCTGGTGCGTATCCACCGACGTATACGTCAACCAGCAAGGAAGCTGCTCATTGTCGGAGGATTTTGTTTCATAAGAGAAGAACTTAGGCTTCTCATCCCCAGGCTGAATTTCGGTCTTGGAGAAATCAATCGTATCCTTATGCACCCGCGGTGGTGTACCTGTCTTGAATCGAACAAGGTCGAAGCCAAGCTCGCGCAGGTTATGCGCAAGTTTTACGGACGGCTGTTGATTGTTCGGACCGCTCTCATACATCAATTCACCCATAATGACTTTACCGCGCAAATACGTACCGGTTGTCAGCACAACCGCTTTCGCACGATATTCCGTACCCGTCTGCGTCACGATCCCAACGCATACGCCATCTTCTACGATGAGCTGATCCACCATACCCTGACGAAGGGTAAGCTTCTCTTCCTTCTCCATCGTCTCTTTCATGGTATGCTGATAAGAAAACTTATCCGCTTGAGCACGCAGTGCGTGGACAGCCGGACCTTTACCTGTATTCAACATTCTCATTTGAATGAAGGTTTTATCGATATTGCGTCCCATTTCTCCGCCCAGTGCGTCGATTTCGCGAACGACATGGCCTTTTGCAGGTCCTCCAATGGACGGGTTACATGGCATAAAAGCAACCATATCCAGGTTAATTGTAACCATCAACGTTTCAGCACCCATTCGTGCAGATGCAAGTGCAGCCTCACAGCCGGCATGTCCTGCACCGACTACAATCACGTCATAAGTGCCACCCATATAACTCATAGCTCACCCTCCTGTTCTAATTGTGTTATATACGTAATCAAAGGGATTCCACCTCGGATTTCCCTGAAAATGTTGAGCTGTTCCTACTATATATAGTAAGGCTTGAAGCTTATTTACCCAAGCAAAACTGTGAAAAAATCTGATCAATGAGCGAATCGCCAACCGCTTCACCCAATATCTCACTTAACTGCTCCCAGGCCATTCTCACATCGATTTGGATCATATCGATCGGAATGAGCTGTTCAGCCGCATCATAAGCATCCTGCAGCGACTGCCTGGATTTCTTCAGCAAAGCAATATGTCGCACATTGCTCACATACGTCAGATCTCCGCCTTCAATCTGGCCGCTGAAGAACAAGTTGGATATGGCCTCTTCCAGACGGT
This sequence comes from Paenibacillus sp. FSL W7-1332, assembly GCF_037969785.1. Classification (NCBI taxonomy): domain Bacteria; kingdom Bacillati; phylum Bacillota; class Bacilli; order Caryophanales; family Paenibacillaceae; genus Paenibacillus; species Paenibacillus sp. FSL W7-1332. The sequence goes on from NZ_CP150209.1 coordinate 7,504,569, forward strand.
CAATACCCTCTTGCGCCTTCACCGACATCGGAACAATCAATTCATCGGGATAGTATCGATGGAGAATGTCCAGATCGAGATTAGACGGTAAGTCCATTTTATTCATAATGATAATACATTGTCTACCGCGTATTTGTTCCATCAATTCCAATTCGTCCTGATGCAGCGGTTCATTGGCATTCAGCACGAGCAGAATGAGATCCGCTTCGTTAACCGCATGCTTGGATCGTTCAACGCCGATCTGCTCGACCACATCCATCGTTTCCCGGATACCCGCGGTATCAAGCAGCTTCAACGGAATGTTGTTAATGGTGACAAATTCCTCAATCACATCGCGAGTCGTGCCGGGTATATCCGTGACAATCGCGCGATTATCCTGGGCCAGTGTGTTCAGAAGCGAAGATTTGCCCACATTGGGGCGACCGATAATAGCTGTCGTAATCCCTTCACGCAGGATTTTCCCTTCTTGTGCGGTCTTCAGCAGCTTATCAATTTCACCCATGACAAGCTGGCTTTTCTCTTTAATGAACTCTGAAGTAAGCGACTCCACATCATGCTCAGGGTAATCGATATTCACTTCGATATGGGCCAGCGTTTCGACCAGGGTATGCCGCAGCTCGTTGATCTTACGGGATAACGTTCCTTCGACCTGCTTGAGCGCAACGGAGAAGGCGCGATCGGATTTCGAGCGAATCAGGTCCATAACGGCTTCCGCCTGGGACAGATCGATCCGGCCGTTTAAGAAAGCCCGCTTCGTAAATTCACCGGGTTCCGCCAAACGGATGTTTAATTGAAGCAACAGATCCATGACGCGTTTTACGGAGATGACCCCGCCATGCGCGCTGATCTCGACGACATCCTCGGTCGTGAATGATCGTGGAGCACGCATCACAGTTACAAGGACCTCTTCGAGGTTTTCTCCCGTTTTTGGATCCACAATATGACCGTAATGAACGGTATGGGAATCCACTTGTGTTAACTTGTTTTTACTTTTGAATATACGCTCCACTTCCGGAACGGAGTCCGGACCGCTGACGCGAATAATCGCAATGCCGCCTTCACCGACAGCTGTTGAAATAGCTGCGATCGTATCACTAAACATCGCTTCCTTCACCTCTTTCTTTGTAAAAAACATCGGAATTACAGCCATACCATGTACAATCCGGCTTCTTCATCTATCAACTTGAAAGAAAAACCTCCAACGGGATCTTCCTCTATAGGTCTCTTTAAAAAACAATGACTCCCTCTTGAAGCTTAAGGAGTCATTGTTTATATATACTCTTCAACTCATTTAGGACGACTTGGGTGTAATGACAACCCGCCGGTTCGGCTCTTCGCCCTTGCTGTACGTCTTCACGGCTCCATGCGACTGGAGTTTAGCGTGAATCACCTTCCGTTCAGCAGCAGGCATAGGCTCAAGCACAATCTCTTTACGGGTCTTCAGTACCCGTCCCGCTAACCGATCCGCCAGATCCTCCAGCGTCTTCTTGCGACGGTCTCGGAAGTTCTCCGCATCCAGTACGATGCGAAGATAGCTGTTGGAATAACGGTTAGCTACGATATTTGCCAGATACTGAAGGGCATCCAGAGTCTGACCTCTACGCCCGATCATCAATCCGAGTCCGGCGCCAGAAATTTGAAGCGTGGTAAAGTCTTTCCCCTTCTCAATCTCAACCGAAATATCTAGCCCCATGGCTTGTCCGGTATCCTTAAGAAAGGTGATGGCTTCCTGATAAGGATCCTTGCCTTCAAACGAAGCTGTGGCAGGGTTCTCTATATCACTGCTGACAGCAGGAGGTTCCTGCGTCATAACAGAGGTATTGGAGACCTGAACCACTTTGGCCGGAACGGCTTGCGCGTTTGTAGGAGGTACTTCCTTCACAGATGAATCGCCGCCGGCACCGTCAGGCAGGAGCGTTAGTTCGACTTTCGCTTCCTTGACCCCAAACAGGCCCAGGAATCCTCTTGATGGCTGACTCAATACTTGAACCGATACACGGTCTTGACTTACACCCCATCGGGCCAGCCCTTGTGCGACAGCATCTTCAATGGTTTTTCCTGTTGCGACGATTTTAGTCATCTCGACTTCTTGGCTCCCTTCGAACCTTTTTTCCCGCCTTTGCTGCCACTCTTTTTCCCGCCCTTGTTACCGCTCTTACTCTTCTGACCGTCGGTTGCGCTGGCAACACTTGCCACGACAGCAGCCTTGTCATTGTTGCGGTACAAGAAGTAATTCTGCACGATGGTGTAGAGGTTACTGTAGAACCAGTACAACGGAAGTGCTGAAGGGAACTGGAAGGACATTACAAAGATCAGAATCGGATAAACGAACAGCATGAACTGCATCATCCCCATTTGTGGAGACGGGTTCATCTTCATCATCATTTTCGTTTGGAAATAAGTCGTTGCAGCGGCAAGCACCGGCAAAATAAACAGCTTGTCCGGTTGACCTAATTGCAGCCACAGGAATTCGTGATCACGAAGGAGATTGTTATAGTAAATCGAATGATAGAGTGCGATAAATATCGGCATTTGTACGATCAGCGGCAAACATCCCGCCATCGGATTAACCTTATTCTCCTGGAAGAGCTTCATCGTTTCCATTTGAACTTTTTCAGGTTGATCTTTATATTTCTCGCGAATTTTCTGAATTTCAGGCTGAATGGCCTGCATTGCCTTCGAGCTTCTGACCTGTTTCAGAGTCAGCGGTAAAATCAAGGTACGGACGATAAGCACCATCACGAGTACGGACAATCCGTATTCACCGTTAAACCATGTAGCAAACGTATCAAGTGCCCATGTAAAGTAATAAACAACGTTGCTCTGCCAAAAGCCTCCATTTTTCAAGTCTTCAATGGTACGCGTTTGGTCAGCTCCAGGCGCACAACCTGATATAACGGCCACTGCAAGTATTACAGCGGTGAGGAGGAACCATTTTCCTCGTCTTGTCTTCATGAACGACACTTCAAAACCCCTCTCTTCGCCATTCCATTCCACGGTAAATCATAACATATTTATATGGACAAATAAACACATGGTTCAGCCCCTCTTCGCTTTCAGAAGGGACGATTTCCTCAATACATGAAGCACGCTTTTCTCCAGCTCCTGATAAGACTTATCGAGGGCTCCCTTTCGAACGATAAAGATCAGGTCGATATGCTCGATAATCTGATGCTGATGGTGCCTGACAATCTCTTTAACCAGCCGTCTCATCCGGTTGCGGACAACCGCATTGCCGATCTTTTTGCTGCATGAAACGCCAACGCGAAACTGCTCTACCTCTTTTTTGCGTGACCAGTATACAACAAATTGATGATTGGCGAAGGACTTTCCGTGTCGATATACCCGGCTGAAATCAGCGCGGTTCCGTAAACGAAGTTTTCTATGCACAAGTTTCTCCCGCCCTGCCGTTAATCAAGTTCAATAATCTTAAGCCTCTTTGGCATCTCTTCTATTATAATAGTATAGTCATGCCAAAACCGCGATAAACACTCCAATTGGAATACTTTAAGCCTACTTTAGCTTATATTCTGCCGGTTTCATAAGGAAACTCCTCACACTGCAGGAGATATTACGAAAAAAAGACCACCTCGGTGGTCTTCGTGGCACAATATTACGCGCTCAGTACTTTTCTGCCTTTTTGACGGCGATTAGCCAATACTTTGCGTCCGTTCTTCGTGCTCATTCTTTTACGGAAGCCATGTACCTTTTTACGTTTGCTTACATTCGGTTTGAAAGTCGGTCTCATGAATTAATGCACCCCCTTACAGGAATATGTCTTACCCATATTTTAAGATCATAACGTCAATCGACGCACTTTCACGGAAGAATAGACCGCGATTTGTTGAACCGACGTCTATGGACGTATCTCTTGTAAACAGACCGCTAAATGGTAGCGGATAATGTTCTCATCTTCACAGAAAATGCCTTTATACATTTAATCACGTTCAGGCCCAAAAGTCAAACCTTACTTGACCTCGGCAAGCACTTAAGTTTTCCACAAGTAGTCATTATTGCTAGTTTTGAATTATCCACATGGGGATAACCTATTTTAAAACATTGTGGATGTCATTTTTCGATCCATGTAAGTCCTTTCATCGCTCGCATGCCCCCTTATTTACACAAGAGGTATAAAGGAGTAGTATAAATAATTGAATTTAAGTTGTATACAAGTATACACCTAAGAAGGAGCTGCATTGTTTTATGAAAATAGGCATGATCGGTCTGGGGAAAATGGGCCTCAATCTGGTTCAGAATCTGATTCATCATCAGCATCAGGTCGTAGCTTACGACTTAAATACGGAATTGGTCGATCAAGCTGCCCAATGTGGTGCCGAAGCCGCAGCATCAACTGAATTGCTCGTTGCGAAACTGGATAAACCCCGCATCGTATGGATGATGGTGCCTGCCGGAAATATTGTGGATTCCGTCATTGATTCTCTCACTCCGCTCCTCGAGTCCGGTGATATTCTGATTGACGGCGGCAACTCGCATTATAAAGATTCCAAATCCCGTGCAGCACGTCTAGCAGACCAAGGCTTACATTATTTTGATGCCGGCACTTCCGGAGGCATGGAAGGCGCACATCATGGTGGCTGCTTTATGATTGGGGGCAATCGCGACATATTCACCAGCATTGAGCCCCTGTTTAAGGATATGGCTGTCGAGAACGGTTACTTGTATGCCGGTGAAAGCGGCAGCGGCCATTTTCTGAAGATGGTCCATAACGGAATCGAATACGGTATGATGCAATCCATTGCGGAAGGCTTTGAAGTATTGGAAAAAAGCGCATTCGACTTCAACTATGAGGATGTCGCCCGGGTATGGTCCAATGGATCCGTCATTCGCAGCTGGCTCATGGAGCTGACGCAAAACGCATTTTCCAAGGATCCGAAGCTGGATGGCATCAAAGGCGTGATGAAATCGTCCGGCGAAGGAAAGTGGACCGTAGAAACGGCGCTTGAGGTACAAGCCAGCGCACCGGTTATCGCCATGTCGCTGTTTATGCGCTATCGTTCCCTTGACCAAGATACGTTCCACGGCAAAGTCGTTGCAGCGCTGCGTAATGAATTCGGCGGCCATGCAGTTGAGAAGTCGGAATAACGTTGATTCTCTTCTATAACCTGCTGCTTCTTAAGGGCATCATGTCATAGCCTCATCATGGTCCCTTCTCCTTTCGATGTGGTATCATTACCACTAGAGAAAATTAGAATCAGTACGGATTGGAGAATTATGCTATGAAATTTCCCTCAACATGGCTTCAGGGGGCCTCTCTAGGAGAGGCCATCGCCAGTGAACTGAGATTGCAGATTATTAGCGGCATCATCAAGCGCGGAGAAATCCTGTCGGAGAATCGGATTGCAGGTGAATTCGGCACCAGCCGATCTCCTGTGCGGGAAGCAATGAAAACGCTGTCCAGCGAAGGATTGATCCAATTGGAGCGCATGGGCGCCGTTGTCATGGGCTTATCGCTTAAAGAAGTAGAGGAATTATACGATGTTCGTTTCCTTATCGAGAGCTTTGTTCAAGGCCAGGTGTTTGCGAATCCCCAGCCGGAATTAATCCAGCATTTAAAACAAATCGTCGATCGGATGGAGCTTGCAGCCAAACATCAGGACCCGGTTGAATTCTCCTATCAGGATTTGGCTTTTCATGAACGGATCATTACGGAAGCGAACCATAAACGGATTCTTCATCTGTGGAAGAGCATTCGCCCTATCGTAATCACAGTCATGTTAATTACGACCCGTCAGGTGTTTGGTGGCGGAGGCACCAAGATTCGGTATGTCATGGACAAGCATCTTCAGCTAATTGCAGAGATGGAATCCCTGGATCCGGCACGGATCCAAACGGCGGTTCAGCATTACTTCGATGATTCCCGTCAGACGCTTCATCTTAGTTTTCCGGAGGGTTAGCCTTAATCCTCCCTTCCTCCGTCTTACGAAACACTGTGCACGCTCTAAGTTGTCGACAAGTATACAATAGAATTCGCCTATGTTTTGGGTATACTACCGCAGAACAGCTCGATATTAACCATTTCCCAATTCAAAATGGGTAATCTATAGGAGGAAGCAAGATATGAATTCACTATTCGGTCTCAGTCATAATGCTACCTTAATGATCTGGACACTGCTGACGATCGTCTTCCTGATCGTGCTGATTTCCAAATATAAATGGAATCCTTTCGTAACTTTATTGATCTCCGCACTGATTCTTGGTCTATTGACGGGCATGCAGCCTGCGGATGTGATTACTTCGATAACCGGCGGTCTTGGCGGAACGCTAGGAACGATTGCAATCGTTATCGCCCTAGGGACCATGCTCGGAAAAATGATGGCCGAATCCGGCGGCGCTGAACAAATCGCCACCACCCTCGTGGACCGCTTCGGCGAGAAGCGCGTACACTGGGCCATGATGATTGTCGGCTTTATTGTCGGCATTCCCGTATTTTTCGAGGTTGGGGTCATCCTGTTGATTCCCATTGTCTTCACAGTTGCACGCAAAACGAAAATGTCCCTGCTGCACATCGGCATTCCGATTTTGGCCGGATTGTCCACCGTTCACGGTTTGGTACCACCGCATCCTGCTCCAATGATTGCTATTGAAGCATATGATGCCGACCTTGGCATGACGATTCTCTACTCGTTCCTGGTCGGGATCCCGGCAGCGATTCTGGCTGGCCCGGTGTTCGGCAAATTCATCGGCAAACGGATCCGTACTGAACCGCCCGAGGAGCTTGCTGAGCAGTTTTCGAGCAAAGCGGAGCGCGGTTTGCCCGGCTTTGGTATCACGTTGTTTACCATTTTGCTGCCGGTCATTCTGATGCTTATCGGTTCCGCAGCTGATATTATCGATCCGGAATCTACCAGCTTCATTTCCGTGTTCTGCAAATTTATCGGCCATGAAATCATTGCGCTGCTCATTGCTGCGGTCTTCTCCTTCTTCTCGCTTGGATTCGCCCGCGGCTTTAACAAACACGATCTGTCCCGCTTCACCAGCGAATGTCTCGCTCCAATCGCTACGATCATTCTGATCATCGGCGCAGGCGGCGCTTTCAAGCAGGTTCTGATCAACAGCGGCGTCGGCAATGCCATCGCCGAAATTGCAACCGGTGCAAATATCAACGTAATCCTGTTTGCGTGGCTTGTCGCGGCACTCATTCGGATCGCAACAGGTTCTGCAACCGTAGCCATGACAACCGCCGCAGGAATCGTTGCTCCTGTGCTCGCGATGACCCCCGGGGCCAACGTTGAGCTAGTGGTGCTCGCTACCGGAGCAGGCTCCATCGTACTGTCCCACGTGAACGATGCCGGCTTCTGGATGGTAAAAGAATTCTTTAACATGACGGTAGCCCAGACGCTGAAGTCCTGGACCGTGATGGAGACGATCCTGTCCCTGACCGGACTCGTGTTGGCTCTCGTTCTCAATGTAATTGTATAATGTAGCAATAAGACACATGGGGGCTCCTTGGAATGCTGATATGTTAAGCATCGAACCGGGTGCCCTTACGTAGAAAGAAGGTATGTCTCATGAGTACTCAGAACTATATGATCGGTGTCGATATCGGAACAACCAGCACCAAGGCCGTCCTTTTCAAAGAGAATGGTGAGGTTGTAGCCAAAGCCGGCGGTGAATATCCGCTGCTCACCCCTACTCCCTCTACGGCGGAGCAAGATCCGGAGCAAATTTTTCAGACCGTCATTTCCTCTGTTCAAGGGATCATGACACAGAGCGGGATAGATCCTGCTCAAGTTCTATTCGTTTCTTTCAGCGCGGCCATGCACAGCGTCATCGCCGTAGATAGCCAAGGCACTCCGTTGACTCGCTGCATTACATGGGCAGACAACCGCAGTGCAGCCTGGTCCGCGAAGCTCAAAAAGGAACTCGGCGGCATGGAGCTGTACCTTAGAACCGGAACTCCGATCCATCCGATGTCACCTGTGACCAAGCTGATGTGGATGCGCCATGAGCTGCCCTCCCTCTTTAACCAAGCAGCTAAATTCATTTCGATTAAAGAATATGTTTATTTCAAACTATTCGGCCAATATATTGTAGACCACTCCATTGCCTCCAGTACCGGGATGATGAACCTCGAGGAACTGGCATGGGATCAGCAGGCGCTGGAGCTCGCTGGCATCACGGAGGACCATTTATCTACGATAGTACCAACTTCGCATATCATGGAAGGCCTGAAAAGCGAGTATGCCGCAGCCATGGGGCTCTCCACTTCCACACCTTTCGTGCTTGGAGCTGCCGACGGTGTCCTGTCGAATCTCGGCGTGAATGCCATCAAGCCGGGAGTCGTTGCCGCTACCATTGGTACGAGCGGTGCGATCCGTACGGTTGTCGACAAGCCGATGACTGATCCGAAAGGTCGTATTTTCTGCTACGCATTGACGGAGAAGCACTGGGTAATCGGCGGCGCGGTTAACAACGGCGGCATGATTTTCCGCTGGGTTCGCGATGAATTTGCCGCCTCCGAGGTCGAAACCGCCAAGCGGCTCGGCATCAATTCTTATGATGTACTGACCAAAATCGCGGACCGTATTCCGCCAGGCTCGAACGGACTGCTATTCCACCCGTACCTAACCGGAGAACGCGCACCGTTATGGGATCCGAATGCCCGTGGATCGTTCTTTGGCTTAACCCTGAATCATAAAAAAGAGCATATGATCCGCTCCGTGCTGGAGGGCGTGATCTTTAATATGTATACCGTTCTGCTGGCGATGGAGGAACAAATCGGCCGACCGGCCAAAATTCACGCCACCGGCGGTTTCGCCCGTTCACCGATCTGGCGGCAGATGATGGCGGATATTTTTGACCAGCAGGTGATCGTGCCGGAGAGCTACGAGAGCTCTTGTCTTGGCGCCGTAGTCCTCGGTCTGTACGCTACAGGAAGAGCGGATTCACTCGACATTGTAGAGACGATGGTCGGCGGTACGCATGAACACCAGCCTGTGAAGGAAAGTTCTGATGTTTATAAGGCTCTGCTGCCGATCTTTATCCGCATTTCGCGGAAGCTGGAAGAAGATTATGAAGCCATTACCGAGTTCCAGCGCCGATTCGAGCAGTCGTAAAATTACTATAGAAGGAAAACCTCGATTCGACGAATATTCTTAGAAGAAGACAGACCTCGTGAAGATATTGTTTTTCTTGCGATATCAGGTAGATCATGCTTCAAAGTTGATACTTTCTAAAATCTATTAAAAAAGCCCGTTTTCGATGGAGCCGATCCATGGCGAAAACGGGTTTTTTTTGTCATAATGCCTGAGAAAAAAATATCCACAGTGAGAATCCATACCGAAAATTCCCGCTGCCTTACGCATAAAAAAGTAGAAATCGCTGGGCTCCGGATTATCAATCATCAGGTTCGAGGGAGACATATGAAACATAAAGCGTTGAAAAGCCTCATAACGGAAACCGCACCAGGCATAGATCAGCATCACGAGCGCCAATACGAAGAAACCTACTTTAGTCCCTCCATATGAAACACTTTTCTTCGAATAATAGCCCTGGGCCCACACGATAATAAGAACCAATGTGGCGGTCAGAGCGAGTAGTACACCTATTCTTCTCCCATTCATCGACTTCCCTTCCGTCCGCATCCGTGGCTCCCCCGTTCCGAAAAAAAGTCCTCAATTGGGAATCTATCGATTCCAATTGAAGACTATCCACAGCCATTTTTCACCTTTGGTTGATTTATTGGCTGCTAGAACATTCAACCATAAGTTATGAACAGATGGTGGGAGAAGAAAATTCTGCTTGCGAATCGGACAACCTGTGAATAATTTTTTGCGCTTTGAGGCCAATGATGTCGAAGGCTAAACAAATTATAAACAATATATAGTGGTGTGAATAAAAATTATGCACAACGTATTGAATTTGTGGATAAATTAGCGACATACATTGAAAACAAGGCCTTCTTTTGCTATGATGATATTACTTTTGGTTGTGAATATGTGAATGAAGCTATAATATTATCAACAGGCTGTGGATAAAGTTGTGAACAATTTCAATTTATCCATATTTTTTTGTTTCCACAGGAGTTAGTTCTGGGGATAATTAGACATCATTCATTTTCTTTCGACAATTCCACACATGGCTCTAGCCACATTTGGAAGATTTAAAGGAGTGACAGTT